>NZ_CP080521.1 GCF_019468565.1 Pseudonocardia sp. DSM 110487 | reverse complement strand
CGGTCTGCGCTCCCCTCCGGTCGTCGCCCCGGACGATCACGCACCCCGGATTAGGGCGATCATCCCCAGACTTGTCCACACCTGTGCGCAAGACGGTACGCGGGCACGCAGCGTGAAACGCGCGCGGCCCGTGCAGTCGACGATTTGGCGATCCCCCCGGATCCAGATGTGGAGGGGGCACGCTAACAACGTCGGGCCACTGCCACAAGTCACCGGTGGCACGCAATCGAGCAAGAGGATGGTCGCGGGCAGCGAAGGTGCCCGCGGGACGACGCCGACCACCCCGCCATGTACCCTTGGCAGCAACCGTGCCCGTGTATGCGGGTCGAGTGCTGCCCGTGGTGCGCCCAGTTGTGCGCCGGGTGTGGCGCCTGATCCGCGCGGGCGCCGAGCACCACTGTCCGAACCACCCGAATGATGATCAGCGACGGCCTGCCCAGCACCGCCGTCGACCAGGAGAGCCGACCGTGAGCAAGGGCAAGCGCACCTTCCAGCCCAACAACCGCCGCCGGGCCCGTACGCACGGCTTCAGGCTGCGCATGCGAACCCGCGCGGGGCGCGCGATCGTCGCGGCCCGCCGTGGCAAGGGCCGCCAGCGGCTCTCCGCCTGATCCGGCCGGCCCGGTGCTGCCGGCCGGGTCCCGGCTCAGGCGCCGGGACGAGTTCGTCGCCGTCCTCCGGCGAGGGCTGCGCAGCGGCCGGACGAGACTCGTGGTGCACATGCGCTGTCCTGCGGACGGTGGCGCTCCGCGTGCCGGTCTGGTGGTGAGCAAGGCCGTCGGCGGCTCCGTGGTCCGCCATCGGGTGAGCCGCCGGCTGCGTCATCTCCTCGCGCCGCGGCTCGGCGAGCTCCCCGACGGGGCCATGCTCGTGATCAGGGCGCTGCCGCCCGCTGCCGACGCCACATCGGCCGAGCTGGGTGGCGACCTCGACGCGGGCATCCGGGGCGTCCTGCAGAAGCACGCTGCTCGTGTTGGAACGCGCCGTGCCTGACGAGCGGCGTTCCCCGCTGACGCGGCTGCCCATCGCGCTCCTGCGTGGTTACCAGCGCTGGGTCTCCCCCGCGTTCCCTCCGACCTGCCGCTTCTACCCCACCTGCAGCGCATACGCGGTCGAGGCGTTGCAGGTGCACGGTCTGCTGCGTGGTTCGTGGCTCACGGTCGTGAGGTTGGCGCGCTGCGCACCATGGCACCCTGGCGGAGTCGACCCGGTGCCGCCGCGCCGATCCCACCCGGCCCGGAAGAACATCGAGGAGCAAGCCCCGTGCTGAACTTCATCTACTACCCGGTCTCGTTCATCCTCTGGGTGTGGCACGAGGTGTTCGGCTTCCTCCTCGGCGCCGACAACGGCATCGCGTGGGCGCTGTCGGTGATGTTCCTGGTCTTCACGCTGCGGGCCATCCTCTACAAGCCGTTCGTGCACCAGGTGCGCTCGATGCGCCGGATGCAGGAGTTCCAGCCGGAGATCGCCAAGCTCCGGAAGAAGTACGCGAACGACCGGCAGAAGCAGGCCGAGGAGATGCAGCGGCTCCAGAAGGAGCACGGCGTCAACCCGCTCGGCGGCTGCCTGCCCGTCCTGGTCCAGGTGCCGGTGTTCATCGGCCTGTTCCACGTGCTGCGCGAGTTCGGTCCCACCAACGGCGACGGCTCGCCGCGCACCGAGAACTACTTCTTCGGGCTGGAGGAGGTCCAGTCCTTCAACCGCTCGACCCTGCTCGGGGCGAAGCTCGGTAACTGGGTGCTGCAGGGCGAGCAGGTCCTGAACGCCGCAGGCACCTCGATCGTCTCCATGTTGATCGTGATGATCCCGCTGATGATCGCCGCGGGCATCTTCACCCACATCACCGCCCGCCACTCGGTGGCCCGGCAGACCGCGGCGCAGGCCGAGAACCCGCAGACCGCGATCATGAACCGGCTGATGCTGTACGTGTTCCCGATCGGCGTGGTCGTCGGTGCGCCGTTCCTGCCGCTCGCCGTGCTCCTCTACTGGGTGTCGAACAACCTGTGGACGCTCGGGCAGCAGTACGTCGTGTACAAGCGGATCGACGTCGAGGAGAGCGCCAAGCGCGAGCAGGCGGCCGTCAACCGGCAGGCGCGGGCACCCCGGCCCGGCCAGAAGCCGGTGCGTCCGGAGACGCAGGCCGAAGAGCCGACGCAGCCGGCGAAGCGCCCGGGTGCCAAGCCCATCACCCGCAAGCCGGCCGACTCCGGCTCGAACGGAGCTGCCCCCGAGACCGAGCCGAAGAGCGAGGGCGCCTCGGGCAACGGCACTTCCAAGAGCCTGAACGGCGGCAGCGACCGCGGAGCGCGCAGCGGAGGCGGCTCGCGGCCGCCGGCGCGCCGCCCGCGCAAGCGCCGCTGACCCACGAACCATCCGCGGTCGCCCTACCGGCGACCGCAGCGGTGCGTCCCGGGCAACCGGGCGCGCCGCACCTGTTCAGAGAGGAGACGCATCGTGCCGAAGACTGCGCAGGACGGGCCGGCCTCAGCCCCGGACCAGCTGATGCGTGAGGGCGACATCGCGGCCGACTACCTCGAGGAACTGCTGGACATCCTGGACTACGACGGCGACCTCGAGATGAACGTCGAGGCGGGTCGGGCGATCGTCAGCATCGACGGTGGCGACGACCTGGAAAAGCTCGTCGGAGAACGGGGCGCGGTGCTGGAGGCGTTGCAGGAGCTCACCCGGCTCGCTGTGCAGCAGGCGTCGGGCAACCGCAGCCGGTTGATGCTCGACATCGCGGGCTGGCGGAAGACACGCCGCGACGAGCTCACCGCGCTGGGCACGCGCACGGCCAAGGAGGTGCTCGAGAGCGGCGAGTCGGTGCGTCTTCGCCCGATGACTCCGTTCGAGCGCAAGGTCGTTCACGACGCCGTCGCGAAGGTCAAGGGCGTGGTGAGCGAGAGCGAGGGCGAGGAGCCGCGCCGGCAGGTCGTCATCTCCCGCAGTGCCTGAATCAGGCGCGCCCGACACAGGCGCGCCCGATCCAGGCTCTGCGGAAGCGGACCGCGACAGCGCGATCTTCGGCGAGCGCCTCCCGCTCGCCCGGCGCTACGCCGAGCATCTCGCCACATCCGGCGTCGAGCGCGGGCTCGTCGGCCCGCGCGAGGTGGATCGGGTGTGGGAACGGCACGTGCTGAACTGCGCGGTCGTCGCGGCGCTGGTGCCGGATGGCGCGCGTGTCGTGGATGTGGGTTCGGGAGCGGGCCTTCCCGGGATACCGTTGGCACTGGCCCTGCCGGATGCCCGCATCGTCCTCGTGGAGCCGCTCGCTCGTCGAGTCGGGTGGTTGCGAGAGGTGATCGCCGATCTCGGCGTGGCGGTCGAGGTGGAGCGGGGCCGGGCCGAGGAAGATGTCGTGCGGCGGCGATGGGAGGGGGCCGACGTGGTGACCTCTCGTGCCGTCGCGCCGCTGGCCCGCCTTGCCGGCTGGTGCCTGCCGCTGCTCCGGCCCGGTGGGCACATGCTCGCGATCAAAGGCGCCGCCGCGGCGGACGAGGTGGAGCGGGACACGGCCGCCGTGCGACGGCTCGGCGGTGGGGTCCCCCGGATCGAACGGTGCGGGTCAGGGATCATCGATCCTCCCAGCACGGTGGTCGTCGTCGAGCGGGAAGCCGGTGCCCCGGTCCGTACGGCGCGCAGGAGAGGGCGGGCGTGACGTTCAAGGTGTCCCAGTACGAGATCTCCCCTGACCATGTTTCACGTGAAACACCCGGGTGGACTCCGATCGCGGAGGAAGCCGCGCGGGCGGCGCGCGTGCTGCACCCGGACCGTTACCAGATGCCCCGCCCGTCCCATCGGCGAGTGCTGACCGTCGCCAACCAGAAGGGCGGCGTCGGGAAGACCACCAGCACGGTCAACCTTGCGGCCGCGCTGGCGATGCACGGCATCCGGGTGCTCGTGATCGACCTCGACCCGCAGGGCAACGCCAGCACCGCCCTCGGCGTGGAGCACCGACTGGGCACGCCGTCGGTGTACGAGGCACTGCTGGGTGAGATCCGGCTGGCGGAGGCGGCCGCCGAGAGCACGGCGTCGCCGAACCTGCTGTGCATCCCGGCCACGATCGACCTGGCCGGCGCGGAGATCGAGCTCGTCAGCATGGTGGCCCGGGAGAACCGGCTCCGGCAGGCTCTTTCCTCAGAGGCGCTCGACGAGCTCGGTGTGGATTACGTCTTCGTCGACTGCCCGCCGTCGCTGGGGCTGCTCACCGTCAACGCGCTCGTCGCGGCCCACGAGGTGCTGATTCCGATCCAATGCGAGTACTACGCGCTGGAGGGCCTCGGCCAGCTGCTGAGCAACATCGATCTCGTGCGTGCTCACCTCAACACGAGCCTGGACGTCTCGACGATTCTGCTCACGATGTACGACGGACGCACGAAGCTGGCCGACCAGGTCACCAATGAGGTCCGCGAACACTTCGGCTCGACGGTGCTGCGCACCGTGATCCCGCGCAGCGTGAAGGTCTCTGAAGCCCCCGGCTACAGCCAGACCGTGCTGGCCTACGATCCGGGCTCACGCGGCGCGATGAGCTATGTCGACGCGGCCCGCGAGATCGCCGAACGTGGTGCGGAGATGCCCGTACCGCCTGACCGAGACGGGCGGTAACCGCACATGCCTGAGCGCGAGGCGCCTCCGACGCGCCCCACGTCCCAGAAGTCCGCTCCGCAACGGAAGGGTGGGCTGGGCCGCGGGCTTGCCGCGCTCATCCCCACAGCACCGGCGCAGGCGGACGGCCCGGGGCCGAGTGCCGCGAACGCGGGCACCGGGGGCCTGGCGACGGCAGTGGTGCCGGGCCCGACGATCCCGACGCCCGCCCAGCCGCGCGGTTCCGAACGCAGCGCCGAGCCGGTGGCCCCGCTCGCGGTCGGCGGAGCCGTGTATCGCGAGATCGACCTGGCCGCGGTGCAGCCCAACGCGAAGCAGCCCCGCACCCAGTTCGACGAGGAGGCGCTCGCCGAGCTGGAGCACTCGATCCGCGAGTTCGGGTTGCTCCAACCGATCGTCGTGCGCGAGAACTCCCCCGGTTCCTACGAGCTCGTCATGGGCGAGCGGCGCTGGCGGGCGGCGCAGCGCGCCGGACTCACGCGCCTGCCGGCCATCGTCCGGAGCACCGGCGACGACGCGATGCTGCGCGACGCCCTGCTGGAGAACATCCACCGCGTCCAGCTCAACCCCCTCGACGAGGCGGCGGCCTACGAGCAGCTGCTGGCCGAGTTCGGCGTCACGCAGACCGAGCTCGCCGACAGGCTCGGCCGTAGCCGCCCGGTCGTCACCAACACGATCCGGCTGCTGAAGCTGCCGGTGTCGGTCCAGCGCCGGGTCGCGGCAGGCGTGCTGTCGGCCGGGCACGCTCGCGCGCTGCTCGGCGTCGAGGACCCTGGGCAGCAGGAGGACCTGGCCGCCCGCATCGTCGCCGAGGGCATGTCGGTGCGCGCCACGGAGGAGGCAGTGGTTCTCCTCCGCCGCGACAACCCTTCCTCGTCCGCGAAGCCGGCCCGCCGCAAGCAGATGCAGGCTCCCGGGCTGCAGGACCTCGCCGAGCGTCTGTCGGACAGGTTCGACACACGGGTGAAGGTCGAGCTCGGGCAGCGCAAGGGTCGCATCGTTGTCGAGTTCGGCTCGGTGGAGGACCTCGAGCGGATCGCCGAGCTCATGAACCGCTCCACTGACTGACCCTCCCCGGGGTCGGCCAGCCGCTTCCCGACTGTCAGCGGCGCTCTCAGGGCGCCCTGAGACGGCCACTGACGGCCTCGTCGAGGTGTGCTGGGGTGGTGGTGGGAAGGGCAATGTTTCACGTGAAACAGCGGCGGTGGTGGGGCCGTGGCACGGCCTCCTCGAACGCGGCCTGTTCGCAGCTGGTCCCGCTACTACAGTCGGCGCGAAACCGGTCGCCACGGCAGTGACGATCTACGGCCGTTCCAGCTGTACCGACCCGGGACGTTGACGGTCACGCGGCGAGTCGGGTGATCAGGGGGCGGCCGGCGAGGGCGGAGTGGGCGCGTCGAGTGTTGCAGTGCACGACCCAGTCGTCCGATGCGGCGAGTCCACTCGTGGTTGGACAGCCAGGGGTCGGCCTAGGTGGCTGGTGGCTTTCGGTGGTTGGTGTCCTGGACCTGAACCGGCCTCCTGACGGCGCCGCGCATGGTGCGGGGCCGCCCCTCCCAGCTCAAGAGCGCCTCAGTGTCAGGGTGGAGGCTGCCGCTGATCATCAGTGGCTAGGGTTCGGCCTTGATCACGTGGTGACTTTAAAGGCGCTGCCACCGTTGGTTGGCTTGCCGAAGAACTGTCCAGCGTGGTCAGGGTTCGGGCCGGCTGGCCTGACTTGATAGAAGCGTGGGCAAGACGCCGTCCCTCGACTGAGGTGTGTCCGAGCCGCGCTGCGCGAGCCGGACCTGCCGGCCGCGCACCTGGATGACGTGGCGGCCGATCTGCGGCTGCTGACCGACCGGCGCGAGCAGTTTGGTCAAGTGGCGCACCCAGATGATCAACCAGCTGCGCTGGCACCTGCACGCCCTGGACCCCGACCTCGACCCGGTTCGGTGCGTGGGCAGCCTCCGCGGCGGCCGGCGTCGGCCCCCGCGTCCGCCAGAGGCTCGTGATCGTCGGAAGTGGTTGCGGGACGACAGATCTGTCGTCCCCACACCACTCGGGGTGATGAAGGTTCGCATGATCGGCAGGAGTGGTGCCAAAGCGTCAGATCTGTCGCTCTGGCACCACTTCTGGTGATCACGGCGCCAGCGGCGTCCCGGCCGGTTCCGCCCGTTTCGCGCCGAGCCTTGATCATGTTCGTCGGCCCTACCGAAGACCGCCACCGGAGGCCGGACCGCCACGCGAAAGACACCAGCCACCTACGCGAAGTCGGTCAGCAGGGTCCGGTGAGCCATTCGGCTGTCCGTTGATCTAGGGGCACCGGGCTTGGTGAACCGGCTCGTCAACCACTGTCAACAACGTCCTGAGTCGCGACATCTAGCCGTCGACGAAAGTGACGGTCTCCTCGACCGGTGCGCGGTGAATGCGGACGGACCCAGCAGCGGTGTCCTCGAACCCGATAGACACGCCGCAGAACAGGATGAGGTCGTCCTGCGGGCCGACGATCTCAGCCACGGTTCGGTGGTAGACGGACCACGCCATCTGTGGGCAGCTGTGCAGTCCCTCGTCGCGAAGCAGGAGCATGGCGGTCTGCAGGTACATTCCGACGTCGGCCCACTGGGGCGGACCCATCTCGCGGTGGATGTAGCAGAACAGGGCTGCGGGCGCGCCGAAGCAGTCCCAGTTGCCGGCGACGGCCTGCTCGCGTGCTCGCCCGTCCTCACGGGCGATCCCGAGCGCGGTGAAGCGTTGAGCAGCGGCAGCGGTCCGGCGGCGACGGTAGGGCGGAGCCAGGTCGCACGGATACATCTCGTACTCCCGTTCGTCCCCGGTGTCGCCGGCGGCTACCCGCCCAGCCGTCCTCCGCTTGAGCTCGGCCAGCGGTGCGCCGTCGACGACGTAGACCCGCCAAGGCTGGAGGTTCGCTCCGGACGGGGCTCGGCTCGCCGCCGACAGCACGCGCTCGAGCACCGTCCTCGGTACGAGCTCATCCGTGAACCCGCGCACGGCGCGCCTGCTCGCGACTGCTTCGTAGACGTCCACGACCAACTGACGAATGGGGACGAGGACAGGTGACGGGGGCGTGTTTCACGTGAAACAGCGGTGCGCGGGCGTCGTGTTTCACGTGAACAGGGGCGCCGCCGGAGCCGGTGTTTCACGTGAAACGGGAACGGGCGATCGCACGCTCCACGAGCGCCGAGTAGAGCTCGCCCAGCTTCATCCCCGCGGCGCGGACGGACAGCGGTAGCAGCGACGTCTCGGTGATCCCCGGCGACACGTTCACCTCGAGCACCTGGATCCGCCCATCGGAGTCGACCACAGCGTCGGTCCGGGACACGTCGCGAAGGCCGAGCAGGCGATGCGCGGTGAGCGCCGTCTCCTCGAGGCGGGCGAGGCTGGCGTCGTCCAACCGGGCCGGGCAGTGGAAGGAGACGGCGCCGGGCGTGTAGCGGGCGGTGTAGTCGTAGACGCCGCCCCTGACGTCGATCTCAACGGCGGGCAGCGCACGGAGTCCCGCACCGTCGTCGACGACCGTGACCGCGACCTCCGTGCCGCGGACGAAGCGCTCCGCCAACACGGTGTCCGAGTAGGCGAGGCAGCTGACCATCGCCGCGGGAAGCTCGGACCGCGCCGTGACGACTTGAGCGCCCAGCGCGGACCCGCCCTGGTCGGGCTTCACCATCAGCGGGAGGCCGAGGCGGTCGACCATCGCGTCGAGAACTGCCTGCGCGCCGAGCGCGCGGAATGCGGCGTGTGGCAGCGCCACCCAGTCCGGCGTGTCGAGCCCCGCACCCGCGAGCTCCGCCTTCGCCGTCGGCTTGTCCCACGCTCGCCGACACGCCTGTGCCGGCGTGCCGACGAACGGGACGTCGAGCAGCTCGAGGACGGCCTGCACCGACCCGTTCTCGCCCTCTCCCCCGTGCAGTGCGATGGCGACCGCGTCCGGCGGATCGCTGCGCAGCCGCGTCACGAGCGAACCGTCGACGTCCCACTCACGCACGTCGGAACCGGCGGCGCGGAGCGCGGTGGCGAGTCGCCTGCCGGACCGCAGGGAGACCTCGCGTTCGTGGGAGAGCCCACCGGCCAGCACGGCCACGGTTCGTTCGATCACCGCCGCATTCTGCGGCACCGATGCGATCAGGGAGTGTGCGGGCTGGGCGCCTGCGGCCCGCTGCCGAGCGCGGGGCGTGCCGAGCTGCCGAAGGTGCGCATGACGTCGAGCTCGGCCTCGAGCACGGCGGCCAGCCGGCGCACGCCTTCGATGATGCGCTCCGGCGTCGGGTAGCAGTAGGACAGCCGCAGCTGCCTGCTGCCGAACCCGTCGGCGTAGAAGCCGGTGCCGGACGCGTATGCGACGCGCGCGGTGACCGCCCGCGGCAGCATCGCCTTCGTGTCGACGCCCTCGGGCACGGTGAGCCAAACGTAGAAGCCGCCGTCCGGCACGTTCCACGTGCAACCCTCGGGCATGTGCGCGGCGAGCGCCTCGAGCATGGCGTCCCTCCGGTCGCGGTAGGCCTCGGTGTAGGTCTTGATCTGGGCACGCCAGTCGTGCGCCCCGAGGTACCGCGACACGAGCATCTGCGTGAAGCTCGGCGGGCACAGCGAGGCCGACTCCGCGGCGAGCACGAGCCGGTCGCGCACCGCGGGCGGCACGAGCGCCCAGCCCACGCGCAGACCGGAGGCGAACGTCTTCGAGAACGACCCGAGGTACACCACATCGCGGTCCATGGATCGCAGCGCCGGATATGTGTGACCGCTGAACCCGAGGAGCCCGTACGGGTTGTCCTCGACGACCGCAACGCCGTACGACGCGCAGATCTCGAGCACCTCGGCCCGCCGCTCGACGGCGAGGGTGGCGCCGGCCGGGTTGTGGAAGTTCGGGATCGTGTACAGGAACTTCGGGGTGATCCCCTCGGTGGCGAGCGACCGCAGCGCGCCGCGCAGCAGGTCGGGGACGAGGCCGTGCTCGTCCATCGCGACGTGCACGACGCGCGCCTGGTACGCGGCGAAGCTGCCGAGCGCGCCGACGTACGACGGCCCCTCGGCGAGCACGACGTCGCCGGGATCGCAGTAGATGCGCGTCACGAGGTCGAGCGCCATCTGCGAACCGACGGTGACGACGACGTCGTCGGGGTCGGCTCGGATCCCCTCGAGCGCCATCACCTCGCAGATCTGGTCCCGCAACGCCGGCACGCCTTGGGCGGAGCCGTACTGCAGTGCGACCTGACCCTCGCGCTGCACCAGGTCCGCAACTTCCACCGCGAGTGCGTCGAGCGGGAGGGCGGCGAGGTTCGGCATACCACCGGCGAGCGAGACCACCTCGGGTCGGCTCGCCACGGCGAACAGCGCGCGGATCTCCGACGCCGTCATACCGGCGGTACGGGCGGCGAACCGCTCCGTGGGCTCCGGCCGCGGCGCGTCCGCCGCCGCTGCCGACCCTGCGCTTGCGGGCACGGCGTCGAACGGCGATGGAGACGTGGCCGGATGCGGCACGGTGGACCTCCCGGATCCTCTGTGACTTCGAGCGCCCGAGTCTATGGGGTGCGTTCACCGGCGCGGCCGCGGTCGTCAGGAAGGCCACTCGCCTCCCGATACCCGGAACGGGGGAACCTGCGACCGATCGTCGTGGTAGGGGCGCCGGTCACAGCAGCTGGGGTGTCGTTCCAAGCTGGATCGATCTATGGTTCTCGAGGTCGGCGCGGCGAACGGCGCCGTATGTCCGTGTTCGCGATGGCTCCTCGCCGCCGGAGGTTGGTTTGTCCTGGCACGTGGCATCGCTTACTCTGGACAATCTGGACGATCTGCCCAAACGGTGCAGGCGGTGCGTCTTCTGGGAGCTGTCCGAGCATCTCGGCAAGCAGGCGGCTGACTTCGGCTCCACTGAGCTGGAGAAGGAGGCGTGGGTCTCCGAGGTGTTGCTCGAGTGGGGATCGTGCGGCCGTGTCGTCTACATGGCCGGAGCGCCCGCGGGCTATGTGATCTACGCGCCCCCGTCGGCGGTGCCACGGGCGGCCGAGATGCCCACCGGTCCCGTGTCCGCCGACGCCGTCCTGCTCACCACGATGCAGGTATTGCCCGAGTTCTCGGGCGAAGGGCTCGGCCGCATGCTCGCCCAGGCAGTCGTGCGCGACCTCACCCGGCGCGGCGTCAAGGCCATCGAGGTGTTCGGTGAGCAGCGGCCCGGCATCGAGCCGGGTTGTCTCATCCCCGCCGACTTCCTCCGCGGGGTCGGCTTCAAGACCATCCGGCCGCACCCGCGCTTCCCGCGCCTGCGCATGGAGCTCCGCTCCGCGATGACGTGGAAGGAAGACGTGGAGGCGGCGCTGGAGCAGTTGCTCGGCACGATCACCATTCCGATGCAGCAGGCCAGCGGCGTTCGGTCGGACCCCCTCCGTTCGATACCCACCCGGTCCGGAGCGACCGTCAGCGGCCAGTTCAGGGCGCTCTGTACGCCTCACTGAGGGCCTGCCAGGACCGGTCGAACCCGATGGGCGCGACCCCGATGGTGATCGTCTCTCAGATCGCCTGGGCCCCGCCGCGCTCGAGTTCGCGCGCGAGTACATCGGAGAAAGTGAACGTTCCGGTCGGCTGGTCGTCCTGGCCGAGCAGATACAGCCGCTTGACCGCCACGAGGATGCCTTCCGCGACCACGTCGCGGAACGCCGGGTCGAGGAGCCGACGCCGGTCGCCGATGTGGGTGAGGTAGCCGATCTCCACGCGGACCGTGGGCATCCTGGTGAGCCGCAGCAGTTCCCACGTGCGCGCCTGGGTGCGGCAGTCCTGCATGCCGGTGCGAGTGAGCAGCTCGCGCTGGATGAAGCCCGCGAGCGCCTCTCCGACCGTCGAGGTGGCGCCGGAACCGTTGCCGAAGTGGAACGTGGCCAGGCCCTGCGCGTGCATGCTGCGGTTGGCGTCGGTGTGCAGTGACAGCACGAGGTCGGCGCCCGCGTGATTGGCGAACGCGGCCCGCTCGGTCTCGGTGGGGCAGGTGTCCTCCTGCCGCGAGAGCATGGCGTCCATCCCGGTAGCGGTCATCCGGCCGACGAGCCTGCGCGCCAGATCCCAGACGATGTCGGCCTCGGCCACACCCGCGACGACGACGCCGCGGTCGGGGCCCCCGTGTCCCGGATCGACGACGATCCGCTTGCCGCGCAACCGGGGACCGGCCTGGCGCAGCAGCTCTTGCTCGCGCAGGAGCGCCGGACGGCCGCCGGTGACCTTCCGGCCGAGCTGGCGCAGGGATCGGAGGGTGGCCGGGCCGCACAGCCCGTCGGGGACGAGCCCGTACTCGCGCTGGAACTTCCTCAGCGCGGCCTCGGTCTGCTCGTCGAACACCCCGCCCGCACGGCCCGGATCGTAGCCGAGTTCGAGGAGGCGCTCCTGCAGCGCGACCACATCGTCGCCGCTCATCGGGGCGGAGATCATGAGGGCGAGCATCCGGTCACCCAGCTGCCAGCCGGCCTCGCGCAGCGCGCGGTAGGTGGCCGGCCCGACGATCCCGTCGGTGATGAGACCCCGCTGTTGCTGGAACGCGCGGACCGCCTGCTCCGCATCGGCGTCGAAGACGTCCTCGTGGACCTCGTCGACGGCGGCCGCGGGCAGCAGGCCGAACCGTCGCAGCGTGGACCGGATCTCGACGACTCCCGGACCGCTGTCACCTCGGCGCAGCAGCTGCATGCACCCCTCGCTCGCTGTCGTGGCTTCCCGTTCTCGGACCGCCCGCCCCCGATCCGGGCCGCCGACCATTCTGCCCTGCCGCCCGCGGTTGCGCGGACAGCGGGCCGTGTCCGGACGTGTTCGTGTCGTGATAAAACCTGTGCCCCGCCCCCGGCGAACGGGAGCGGGGCACGCGGTCTGAGCGCGTCAGGCCAGGTAATCGGACAGGTCGGAGAGCAGAGCGGCCTTCGGCTTGGCGCCGACGATCTGCTTCACGGGCTTGCCGTCCTTGAACACGATCATCGTGGGGATGGACATCACCTGGTAGTCGCGTGCGGTGGCCGGGTTGGCGTCGATGTCCAGCTTCGCGATGGTGAGCTTGTCCTTGTTCTCCCCCGCGATCTCGTCGAGCACGGGCGCGACCATCTTGCACGGCCCGCACCACGTTGCCCAGAAGTCGACCACGACGGGCTTGTCGCTCTTGAGGACGGCGCTCTCGAACGAGGCGTCGGTAACCTCAACGGTGTTGGCCATGTGTACTCCGTTTCCCTGGAAACTTGCCCCGGTACTCGATTGGGGATGGGTCTGGTGGTTCAGCCGGTGACGGCGGCGACCTGTTCGGACGCGACGCCGTAGCCACCGCCGACCAGTTCGCTGGGCACCGGGGCCTCGGCGAGCCAGCGCTCGGCGTCGATGGCGGCCGCACATCCGGAGCCGGCCGCGGTGACGGCCTGGCGGTAGACGTGGTCGACGAGGTCGCCCGCGGCGAACACGCCGGGGATCGCCGTGCGGGTGCTCGGCGACTCCACCTCCAGGTAACCGTTCTCGTCCGTGGCGAGCACGTTCTTCACGAGCTGGCTGCGGGGGTCATGGCCGATCGCGACGAACATCCCGCTGACGTCGAGCACCGACTCCTCGCCGGTCTGCGTGTCGCGCAGCCGCAGGCCTGAGACGCTGCCCTCACCCAGCACCTCCACGACCTCGGCGTTGGTCCGCCAGCGCATCTTCGGGTCGTCCTGGGCCCGCTGAAGCATGATCCTGGAGGCGCGGAAATCGTCGCGGCGGTGCACGATCGTCACCGAGCGGGCGAATCGCGTGAGGAAGGTGGCCTCCTCCATCGCCGAGTCGCCACCACCGATCACCGCGATGTCCTTGTCGCGGAAGAAGAAGCCGTCGCACGTGGCACAGGCGCTCACCCCGCGCCCGAGCAGGTTCTGCTCGCCCGGGACGTGCAGGTAGCGGGCCGCGGCGCCCATCGCGAGGATGATGGCCCTCGAGCGGTAGGTGACGCCGTTCGCCACCACCGACTTGATCTCGCCCTCGAGCGAGATCTGCTCGACGTCCTCCGCGCGCAGCTCGGCTCCGAAGCGCTTCGCCTGGCCGCGCATCTGCTCCATCAGCTCGGGGCCCATGATCCCGTCGGTGAAGCCGGGGTAGTTCTCGACCTCGGTGGTGGTCATGAGCGCGCCGCCGAACTGCGTGCCCTCGAACACGAGGGGGCGCAGCTGGGCGCGCGCGGCGTACACCGCTGCGGTGTAGCCTGCCGGCCCCGACCCGACGATGATCAGTTCGCGAACCTCGTCGGTGCTCGCTCGATCGCTGCTCACGGGTTGCGTCCTCCCTCGTCGCGTACAGGCCGTGCAACACCTTCCCAGGAACGGGCATTCCACGACGTACGGGGGCCGCACCGGCGCGTGAGCGGACTCACTCTCCGATCGTCCGCGCATCGAGCAGAGTGCCGCCATCGGGGCCGCAGCCGGGCGCGACGACGACGACGTGCATGCGGCCGCGCTCACCCGTCGCCAACAGCAGGAGTACCCCGTCCCGCCCACCGAGAACGACATCCCGGCCGCCGAGGAGCGGGGCGCCGGGCGCAACCCCGGGTGCGGCGACGGCACGCAGGCAGCCGGCTCGCCGGGCCGGGTCGGCCAGCTCGCCGACATCGAAGTCGCCCCGGACGGTGAGGCCCGCGGTCACCAGATCCACTCCGTCGAGGGACATGGGGGCGGCCTCTTGCGGAGTCCCGAGCAGCAGCCCCGCGACGGCGGCGGCGGCGAGCACAGCGGCCGCCACGAGTGCGGGCCGCATCCGGCGTCGCCGGGAGCCGAGCCGTGGCGGCACGGCCGACTCGCCTGCCAGCGCGGCGTCCCATCGAGCGGCGTACTCCGCCGGCACCGGTGGATCGGTGAGCTCGCCCAACTCCGCCCGGGTCTTGTCCAGCCCGGCGAGCACGGCCGTGGCATCGGGGTCCTGCGCCGCGGCGGCCCTGACCTCGGCGGCCCGTGCGGGATCGAGCAGGCCGGCGTCGAGATCGGCGAGGAGGTGGGTGGGCAGGGCCGCCCGCTCGCGCGGATCCGTCATCGCTCCTCCTCCCGCAGGTGGCCCAGCAGCGCACCCAGCCGGACCCGGCCGCGGGCGCAGCGGCTCTTCACGGTGCCCACGGGCACCTCCAGCACCTCGGCGACCTCGTCGACGGGCCAACCTTGCACGTCCACCAGCACCACCGCCACCCGCTGGTGTGCCGGCAGCTCGGCGAGTGCCTCCACGAGGGAGAGCCGGGTGACCACGTCCATCGCCACGTCCGGCCGCCGTTCCCGGGGCTCGATCTCCGGGAGCGGCACCGTGGCGTGACGGCGTTCCTTGCGAAGCCGGTCGATGCACGCGTTGACCAGGATGCGGTGCAGCCAGGTGCGGACCGAAGCCTCGCCCCGGTAGGTGCCCGCCCGCCGGTAGGCGGCCACGAGCGCCTCCTGCACGACGTCGGCGGCGTCCTCGGGGTGGCGCATGGTGCGCACGGCGATGCCCCACATCCGGTTCCGGTACCGGGCGACCAGCTCACCGAACGCGTGCTGGTCGCCCGCCGTATGCGCAGCAAGCAGGTCCGCATCGCTCGGTGCGCTCACGATCGGAGAGTAAGTCGGGCGGACCGCCGCCCGTGGGCGTTCGGAGGAACTCGTCCGGCCAGAATGACGGCGTGAAGCGACTGCGCCCGGTCGACCTCGCCAGGGAGGTCGCCATCTCGACGCAGCAGGTCCGCAACTACGAGGCCGCCGGCATCCTGCCGCCGGCATCGCGCACGGAGAGCGGCTATCGCACGTACCGCCAGGAGCACCTGGACGCATTGCGCACGTTCCGGGCGCTGGTGCCCGGGTTCGGCATCGGTGCGGCGACGGCGATCATGCTCGCCGTCCACGACGCGGACCTGACGCGGGCACTCCGGCTGGTCGACGAGGGCCACGCGGCCCTGCACGAGCAGCGGCTCGCCATCGACTCGGCAGGCGAGGCCCTTGATGCACTCGTGGAGCAGTTCCGCGACGCGGAACCGGAGTCAGGGCCCGCGCTTCGGGTCGGCGAGCTGGCGGCCCGGCTCCGGGTGCGCACGTCGACGCTGCGGGTATGGGACGCGGCCGGCCTGCTCACCCCCACCCGCGAGCGCGGCACGGCGTACCGGCTCTACGGCCCGGTCGAGATCCGCGACGCACGGATCATCGCGATGCTGCGCCAGGGGCACTACGGATTCGAGCAGATCAGGCCCGTCCTCGAGGGGCTGCGCCGCACAGGCAGCCCGGAGGCGCTGCGGACCGCGGTGGCGGAACGCCGCGCCGCGCACGACCGGCAGAGCCGCGCCATGCTGCGCGGTGCGGCACTGCTGGACGCCTATCTCCCGCTCTCGGTGGTCGAGTAGCGCGGGCCGGCGCTACTCGACCACCGGGGTTGCGGGTCAGGCGCCGGCTCGGCGGAACTCGACCTCGCTGATCTCGCTCGAGTACGCCCCGTCTTCCCCGGACAGCTTCGTGATCCACAGCAGCACGTGCTCGACGGGCTGGCTCCCGGCCAGCGACACCGGCGTGCGACCGCTTCCCAGCGTGACGTCGGCGATCTTCTCCGTCTCCGACAACGGGGAGTCGGCGGAGGGGGCCGAGCGGATCTCGACCACTGTGCCGCGGCTGGGCGACTCGATCGTGATGTCGGACAGCTGCACCGCCGACGCGAACGACACCATGATCCCGATACCCGGCCGGTACGTCGGGAACTGCTGGTAGTACGAGGAGGTGTTCCAGGCCGTTGCCGGGTCGCGATCGATGATCCGGGTGGCGCGGTCGGCGTTGTCGGGGTCGCCGCCCTGGTCGTAGACCTCCACGCCGATGCCGCCGACGGTGGGCCCGGCCGGGGCGGGCGCGACCTGCGGCTGCCCCTGATCAGGCTGCACCGGCTCGCCCTCGACGACGATGGGCGGTCCGCCGCTCTCGACGAACATGTCGCCCAGCTGCACGCCCAGGTAGCCGAGGACCATCAGCACCGCGGCGCCGAGCGCGGTGAGCGCGATGGTCATCTTGCGGCGGCGCTGCGGGTCGGGAGGGCTGACGGTGCGGCCGCGGTCCTGCCAGACGTCGCCCGGCGAGGACGGCACGCCGTCGTGGGCAGGCGGGAACAACGCCATCCGGTCGTCCTCGACCACCACCTCGGTGAGCAGCCGGTGGACCGCCGCGGCGGTGTGGACGTGCCCCGGCGCACCGTCGGGGCCGAGGGTGCCGCGGGTGAGTGTGTCGAGCTCGACCGGCACCCCTGGCCGCAGCTCCGACGGCGGCAGCAGCGCCCCGCCCGGCGTGCGCTCGGCCGCGGCCAGCCCTGCGCGGGCGGCATCGGCGGAGGACAGCGGCCACTGGTTGGTGAGCAGCGTGTAGAGCACTGCCCCGAGGCCGCGGACGTCGTCGGCGGGCGTGACGTCGGATCGGGGCAGCGCGAAGCAGAGCTGGGCGCGGCCGTCCGGGGTGATCCGGACGCGCTGGGGGTGGTCGCAGCCGAGCACGAGGCCGTGCCGGTGGGCGGCCTCCGCCGCGGCGGCCAGCGGGGCGACGGCGCGGGCAGCGGCGAGCGGCTTGATCATGCCGTCGGCCACCACCTCGCCGAGGCTGCGGCCCGGCACCCACTCGGTGACCGCGGCACCCAGCACGTCGTCGGGCACGCTCGCGCCGCCCGGTGTGAGCACGTCGAGCAGCCGGGCGGCACCGTTGTGCTCGAAGCTGCCGGAACGCAGCGCCCGCACCACCATCTGCTCCGCACGGGCGACGTCGCTGAGGTCGTCGTCGAGCACCGCGCCCGGCGCAGGGCGCCGCAGCACGGTGACGGCGACGTCACGGCGCAGGATCGTGTCCTCGGCCCGCCAGAACTCAGCGCACGCAGCGGGGTCGGTGCCGACGCGGGTGCGCAGCCGGTAGCGGCTGGCCAGCAGGCTGCCCGCGATGGTGCCCGACGGCACAGGGGCCACCGCGGGCGCCGTGGGCAGGTCGGTGGCGGGGGTGGTGCGCACCGTCGGCTGCTCGTTGGCCGTGTCGTCGGCGGTGTCGTTCGCGCGGTCGTCCAAGCTCTGCTGTTCTGGGACGTGTGGTGCGGTGTGCACCGGAGCGGCCGTTTCCTCGGGCGACTCCCCGGGCGCGGCCGCACCCGAAGGTGGGCTCGCCAACTCACTCACCGCTCCGCCCTCCCCGGCATTCGCGAACCGCACCTCGCCCGGGGCAGAGCCTACGTCAGCGGCGAGTGCCGCGCCGAGGCTTCCCCCTGTCGACGAGCCGTTCGAGTCGCTTCAGGACGACACCGACCTCACGTATCCCTATCAGCCGCATGACCAGCACCGTTACCGGTCCACCGAGCACAACGGCCACCCCCAGCTCGGCCCACGCCCTGGTCAGCGGGGCCAGTGCGGCGAGTGGGCCAGCGGCGAGGAGGGCGATCACCCCTGCGGCGAGCAGCATGCCCGCTGCGGCAGCGAGCAATGCGCGGCCCGCTGCGCCGATCACCGCACCGGTCGGGACCTTGCCGAGCATCCGGCGCAGGATCAGCTGCCCGACGACCGCCCCCACTACGAAGGCGGCGCTGTTGGCGGCGGCGAGGCCGAGAACGACGTCCTCCGGCGCGAGCAGCACCGGGCAGGCGAGCATCAGCGGGATCTTCGTGGCCACGACGCAGAGTTGAACGAGCGTGGCCGTGCGGTGGGCCGTGAGCGCGTAGAACACGCGTGCCTGCAGCATCGTGAATGCGAAGGGCAGCAGGCCGAACGCCGACACCGCGAGCGCGGCGCCGAGCCGGGCTGCGCCGTCCAGGTTTCCCGACCGCAGCCCGAAGAGCGCGATGCCGACCGGGGTGCCGAACACCGTCAGCAGCACCGAGATCGGCACCAGCAGCACCGATGCGAGCCTGCCGCCAAGCCCGAGGTCGGCCGCCACGTCGCCGGTTCGGCCGTCGGCCGCGGCCCGGGACATGCGCGGCATGAGCGCTGTGAGCAACGACACCCCGAGCACGCCATAGGGCACCTGCAACAGCAGCCACGCGTTCGTGTAGATCGCGAATGCACCGGCGTCGGAGCCGGTGGCCACCCGGGTGGTGACGATCAGGCCTGCCTGCCCGATCAGCACGTAGACCACCGCCCACGCGCCGAGACCCGCCGCCTTCGTCAAGCGGGCGTCCCAGCCCCACAACGGGCGGTACCGGAAGCCCACCCGGCGCGCGGCGGGCAGCAGCACGAGCGTCTGCGCGACGATCCCGAGCGTGGTCCCGACGCCGAGCACGAGCAGACGGGAGCTGTCGGGCACGACGAGGTAGACGCCGACGACGGTGAGCACGACGACGTTGTTCAGCACCGGCGCCCAGCCGAACGCCCCGAACGAGCCGCGGCTGTTGAGCACGGCCCCGAGCAGCGCCCCGAGGCCGTAGAAGAAGATCTGCGGCAGGAGCATGTAAGCGAGCGTCGTGGCGAGCTGTGGGTCGGCCGTGCTGCTGGTCTGCCCGCCCAGGTAGAGCTGGGTCAACAGGGGCGCGGTGAGCATCCCGGCCGCCGTGGCGAGCAGCAACGCCGCGCCTGCGATCGTGATCAGCTTGCGGGCGTAGGCCTCTCCGCCGTCGGGATCCTCCCGCTGGGCGCGCACCAGCAGCGGGATCATCATGCTGCTCAGGGCTCCGCCGATGAGCAGCTCGTAGACGATGTTCGGCAGGGTGTTCGACAGCGTGTACGAGTCGTTGAGCACGGTGGCGCCGAGCACCGTGAACAGCGCGACCTGCCGCAGGAAACCGGTGATCCGGCTGGCAAGGCTCCCCAGCGCCATCAGGCTGCTCGACCGGCCCAGCGACGGTTCGGCGCGCGGCGCGGGCACGATCGGGATCCGCTCCGTCACGGCGTCGTCCGGCGCCGGATCGGTCACGGGCTCGGGACGCGCGGCGGGCCAGGGGGCGGCCTGCCCCCGTGGGGCGGCACCGCCGGGAGGCGATCCGTGGTGGCGTACGGGTCCGGGAACGGGTCCCCGGTGTGGGGGGAGCGCGGGCCTGCCTGCCCCTCCGGGAGGGGCGGGGGTGGGCCGGATCCGGGCCGTGGGGTCTTCGGCTCCCCACGGATCCGGCGCACGACCCGACGACCGGCCAGCACCACGAGGAGGATGCCCGCGCTCGCCGTCAACCACACCGTGATGGTGCCGTAGGCGGTGGACCGCACTCGCAACCGGCTCGGCTGCCCGAGCAACTCGCCGTCGGGGCTGCGCACCGCTGCCTGCACGCTGAACTGCCCGGATCTGGTCACCTCTGCGCTCACCCGAACCTGGCGCCTGCCCAGCGGGGGCACCTCCTGGGGCTCGATCGGCGCCACGCGCAGGCCGGAGGACGGCAGGATCTCCACGTCCACCCGCACGGTGACCGGAAGGCCGTTCGCAACGGTGATCAGGATCGGTGCGTCGGACGTGCCGAGGGAGTAGGGCCCGGGCGGTTCGAGCACGCGGATGGAGCCCCGGAGCCCGGCCACGCGGTCGGCGAGTGCGGTGGCTGCCCCCTCGGCGGCGTCCGGTCGGGTGCGCCACGCCGACGACGCCGGGCGCAGGAGACCGCGGCGCAGCGGGGTCAAGGCATCGTCCGGGCTCACCCCGACGCCGGAGTTCGGTACGGCCGCTGAGGCGAGATCCTCGATGTCCCCGGTGGTGGAGCGGATCGTGTCGAGCGCCGGCCCGGTCACCTCGCGGCCGCCGACGTGCAACGGGTAGGTGATCGGCAGCGCCGCCGCACCCGTCGACGGCCCGATGGAAAGCACGTCGTCGAGCCCTCTCGGCACGATCCGGCCGACGTCGAGCAGCTGGTCCACGGCGCCGAGCAATGCGCCGGTCGCGGCACCGTCGGCCGTCCACTGGTGCGGAGGGGCGAGCACCAGTGGACCGGGCGTGCGGGTCGCGCCGTTTGCCGGCTCCTGGGTGCGGAACGTGAGCGCCCCGATGAGGTCCTGTGTGGACAGCGCGCTCGCGGTGCCCGCCGGGCTGAGCGATGGGGCCGAGCCGCTGCGCACGGCGCCCAGGTCACCGCCGGGAACGTCGGGGACGCCGGCAGCGGCCCGCGTGAGGAGCGGATCGGTCAGCACCGTGAACTGGGCGCGCTGGCCGCCCGCGATCGGGAGAACCCCCGAGTCGTACGTCGTCCGCCCCTGCTCGAGGGCGTCTGCCGAGAGCAGCAGCGAGCGGCCGCCCGCCTTGGCGGCCATCGCGAGAGTCGCGTCGTCGACCGCGCCTTCGACCGGCCACGTGACGTCCGGTACCACCGGCGTCTGGAGGACGCCCTGCAGCACCGAACGTCCGTCCGTGACGGCTCTGCTGGCCAGGTCGGCCATGCCGGCCCTGGTCAGGGCGACGAGGTCGGCGTCGGCATAGGGCAGCGCGATCACGCAGCCACCGCGCGCGACCGCCGCGAGCTGGTCGAGCCACTGGCCCGCTGCCGCCCCACCGGTGCCCGGAACCGGGTTGCCGTCCGGGCCGACGACCTGGTATCCGTCCGCGCTTCGCATCTGCGCGGCGGTCTCCACCAACTCTGGGTTGATCGCGAGACACGTCGCCTCGCGCACCCGGGAGTCCGCAGGCGCGTTGCGCGCGAGCGTCGCCACGAGGCCGCCGAGGCGCCCGTCGGGCGACAACGAGGCGGCCAGGTCGTCGTCGGTGAGCAGCGTGGGCTCACCCGGCACGGTGGCGAGCCTGCGCGGGACGTCGGTGATCGGCACGAGCAGCGAGAACGGGATGGCCCCGCCGGTCGTGGCCTCCGGCACCTGGTCGGGAGCCGCAGGGTCCGGCGGCAGCGACAGCACCGGAAGCAGCATCCGCACCGCGGCGAGCCGGGCCCTCGCCCCGTCGCCCGGCGACCCGTTGACGTTCACGAGCAGCTCGTGCACTCCGGTGGCGTTCAGCGCGAGGCTGGTCTCGGGCACGCCACGCAGCGGCAGGGTCAGGCGCACCGGCAGCTGCGCGCCGGGCGCGAGCTCCGGAAGCGGCATGAACTGCGGGGTGACCGCGTCGGTGCGGGCAGTGCCGTCGAGCGCGTCCCGCAGCGCACCCTCCGTCGTGACCGGGTTGCCGCGCTGCACCCGGATACCCAGGTCGCGCACCGGGACGTCGCCGGTGTTGGTGAGGGTGCCCGCCACCACGAGGTCGCGAGGTCCGCCGGCCGTGACCACCCGGGGGGACATCTCCGCGAGCTCCAGCCGCAGCGGCCCGTCCGCCACATCCCCCTGCGCGGGCGCCGCGGCCGCGCCGGGGACCGGACCGGGGCCGAACAGCCCGGCCAGCGTCAGCAAGGTGATCGCGACGAGCGTCGCGACCGGCTTCACGCGGATTCCTCCAGCAGCTCGGTGGCCCTCCTGATGAGGCGGCGTTCGTCGGCGTACGCGAGGCGGTCCTCGAGCTCGTCGAGCGGCACCCAGGCCACCTCGGCGACCTCGACGTCGTCGTCGGACAGCTCTCCACCGAGCGCCTGCAGCAGGAAGTGGTGGACGGTCTTGTGGACGCGTCGGTCCTCGGCGACGAACCAGAAGTCGATCGTGCCGAGCGGTGCGACCACGCGGCCGATGATGCCGGTTTCCTCCTCGACCTCGCGCACCGCCGCCTCCTCGGCCGTCTCACCGGCCTCGATGTGGCCCTTGGGCAGCGACCACAGCAGGCGGCCCTTGCGGTCGAGGCGGCCGATCACAGCGGCCGCGCCCGTGGCGTGGTCGACGACGAGCCCGCCCGCCGACGTCTCGTCGACCGTACGCAGCCGTCTGCGGCGCTCTGCCGGACGACCCCCGCGACGCCCCCCGGAGCGGCCGCGGGATGAAGACATGTGGGGATCGTAACGAGCGACCGGCACCGAACGCCGGTGCAAGGCGAGCGTGCCGCCTATCCTCGTCGCCCCTCGAACGGGCGACGCATAGACTGGCGCGCCGTGTCCGCACCCGCCACGGCCTCCGGCGCCGCGCCCCCCGAACTCCTGCGAGCCCAGCAGAATGCGGTCGTGCAGATGGTCACGATCGGCCCGGTCGCCGAGGAGCTCGCTACCCGGTTCGCCGACGCCGGTCACCGGCTCTTCCTGGTGGGCGGCAGCGTCCGCGACGCCTTGCTCGGCCGTGAGGTGTCCGATCTGGACTTCACGACCGATGCCCGGCCCGAGGAGATCCTCGCCGTCGTCCACGGCTGGACCGACGCGGTCTGGGACACCGGCATCGCCTTCGGCACGGTCGGCGCCCGCCGGCGCGGCACCACCGTCGAGATCACGACGTTCCGCGCCGACGCCTATGACCGCGTCTCCCGCAACCCGGTCGTGCGATTCGGCGACACGATCGAGGACGACCTCGTCCGGCGGGACTTCACCGTCAACGCGATGGCGGTGGAGCTCACCGGGTCCGAGCGGCGGTTCGTCGACCCGTATGGCGGGCTCGCCGCACTCGCCGCAGGCACCCTGGACACGCCGGCAACGCCGGAGGAGTCGTTCGCCGACGATCCGCTGCGGATGCTGCGGGCCGCCCGGTTCGTCTCTCAGCTCGGACTCACCCCAGCCGACCGGGTTCTCGTCGCGATGACCAATATGGCCGGCGAGCTGGCCCGCATCACCCGGGAGCGCGTGCAGGCCGAGCTCAACAAGCTGATCCTCGGCACGCACCCGCGGCGCGCCATCGAGCTGATGGTCGACACCGGACTGTGCGAGCAGGTGCTCCCCGAGGTCCCAGCCATGCGGCTCGCGATCGACGAGCACATGCAGCACAAGGACGTCTACACCCACTCGCTCGTCGTCATGGAGCAGGCGATCGAGCGCGAGACCGACGGTCCCGACCTCGTGCTCCGGCTCTCCGCGCTCCTGCACGACATCGGCAAGCCCGACACCAGGCGCAAGGAGCCGGACGGGCGCGTGAGCTTCCACCACCACGAGGTGGTCGGCGCGAAGATGACCCGGAAGCGGCTGCGCGAGCTGAAGTACTCGAAGGCGATCGTGGACGACGTCTCCCAGCTCGTGTTCCTGCACCTGCGCTTCCACGGCTACTCGGGCGGCGAGTGGACCGACTCCGCGGTCCGCCGCTACGTCACCGACGCGGGCCCGCTGCTCGATCGCCTGCACAAGCTGGTGCGCTCCGACTGCACCACCCGCAACCGCCGTCGCGCCGCCGCGCTGCAGCGCAGCTACGACTCCCTCGAGGAGCGGATCGCCCGCCTGAGCGAGCAGGAGACCCTCGACGCCATCCGCCCCGACCTGGACGGCAACGAGATCATGCGGCTGCTGGGCATCCCGCCGGGTCCGCAGGTGGGCAAGGCATACAAGCACCTCCTGGCCCTGCGCATGGAGCGCGGCCCGATGTCCTACGAGGAGGCCGAGGCCGAGCTGCGGGCATGGGCGGCGGAGAACCTCGGCTGAGTGTCAGCATGGCGACCTTCCTGTCAGCTGACGTCAGGAAGGTGGCCTCGCTGACATTGCCTCGAGCCGGCGGGCGCGGCGCAGCTGCAGGTCGTGGCCCACGAGGCCGAGGACGTACAGCAGGGCGGCCGTGGCGAAGAGCAACGGGGCCGTCCCGTCGGGCGGGCTGAGCAGGGCGGCAGCGGCCACCGCCAGCACGTAGCCGACGTTGAACACGATGTCGTAGAGGGCGAACACGCGCCCGAGCACCTCGTCGCCAACCTCGCCCTGCACCGCGGCGTCGGCGCAGAGTTTGACGATCTGACCGGTGAGCCCCAGCACGAAGGCCGCCACCATGACGGTGGGCAGCGAGAGCAACGCCGCGAGAGTGAGCTGCGTGACCGTGGCGACCACGAGCGACACCCGCACCGTCCGCGGCCGGCCCCACCGGCGCACCATCCACGGGGTGACGAGGGCCGCCGTGCCCAGTCCGGCCGCGGCGAGCACGACCGCCTCGCCGAGGCCCGCCATGCCGGCGCGCAGCGGGCCCGCGTCGGTGAACGCGTACCGGAACAGCAGCAACGAGAGCAGCGTCGACACGCCGAACGCGAGCCGGTGCGTCCCGAGTGCGAGGAACGACGCGGCCACCGACGGGGTGGCGATCGTCGCCCGCGCCCCGTCGCCGAAACCGTGCAGCACGCTGCTGACCGTTGACCGGTGGCCGTCGGTGCGGTCTGGCCCGAGCTGCCTGCGCCGGAACCGCGCGGCGAGCACCGCGGCCGTCAGGGAACCGGCGATCCCCACGAGGGTCACCGCGCCCGACCCCGCGTCGCCCGTGCCGACGAGCTCGCGCAGCCCGATCGCCGTGGCCCCGCCGATCGCGGCCGTAGCGGCGCCCGCCGTGACGGCGAAGGTGTTGGCCTCCACCAGGTGCTGGCGCGGCACGACGTGGGGCAGCGCGACCGACAGCGCGGCGAGCACGAACCGGTTCACCCCCGCCGCGGCCAGCGCAGGCAGGTAGAGCGCCATGCCGGCCCCACCGGACAGCACCACCGCCGCGACCGCGACGACGAGCGCAGCGCGCACGAGGCTCGCGCCGAGCAGGACCCGCCTGCGGTCCCAGCGGTCGATGAGTGCGCCGGCGAACGGCCCGATCAGCGAGTAGGGCAGCAGGAGCACGGCGAGCCCCGCCGCCACCGCGAGCGGGTCGGCCTGCCGCTCAGGGTTGAACAGCACGGCCCCGCCGAGGGCGGCCTGGAACATGCCGTCGCCCCACTGCGTGGCGAAGCGCACGGCGAGCAGCCTGCGGAAGCCCGGGGTGCGCAGCAGCCGGACGAGGCCGAGTCGCACACCCGGCGTCGCGCCGGGGACCGCGGCAGCGGCGGATGGCAGCCCATGGCCCGAAGACGGCACGGCTGGAGGCTACTGCGCCGAGCGGGGTGCGACGATGGGCGTGTGGTGGACGAGCGCTCCCGTTCTGGTTCGGCTCCCGGTTCGGAGGTGGCGCCAGGCACGCTGCTGGTGGCGGCTCCCGGCCTGCTCGACCCCCACTTCCGGCGCACTGTGATCTACATCATCGAGCACCGTGACCGGGGCACCCTCGGCGTCGTCCTGAACCGGCCGAGCGAGGTCACGGTGGGCGACGTCCTTCCGTCGTGGGCTCCGCTGTCGTCGCAGCCGTCTTCGGTCTTCGTCGGCGGTCCGGTCGAGAGCGAGACCGCCCTCTGCCTCGCGGCGGTGCGCACCGGGCAGGATCCGAACGCGGTCGACGGGCTGATCAGGGTGCGCGGGCCGGTGGCGCTCGTCGACCTCGACTCCGACCCGGCGACGATCGCGCCGAGCCTGCGCGGCCTGCGCGTGTTCGCCGGCTACTCCGGCTGGGACGCCGGACAGCTCGCGGGTGAGATCGAGCGGGGCGACTGGATCGTCGTGCCCGCCATCCCGGACGACGTGCTCGCCCGCCACGACGGCCGCCTGTGGGGCCACGTGCTGCGGCGCCAGGGCATGCCGCTCTCGCTGCTCGCGACCTACCCGCTCGATCTGAGGAACAACTAGCCCTGCTGCGGCGCGCCGGTCACTGCGGTGCGGCAGCCCGCGACGAGGTCGCAGCCCGCGCACGCCCCGCCGCACGCCGACGGCCCGGTAGCCGGCGTCGGCACGGCACCGGCCGCGCGATCCCCCGCCACACCCGCGACGCCGGTGAGGACGAAGACGGCGATGGTGCTCACGACGACCAGAGTCCAGCCGAGCACGCCCGTGGCTCCCGCCAGCAGGACGGCGCCGCCCACGGCGGCCACGCCACCCGCCGCGGCGAGCGGGGCCGCGGCCACCTGGTTGGCCACCGCGAACGCCGCGTCCGAGCGCAGGCTCGCGACCGTGCGCACGCCGGCCCAACGGTTGCGCCGCAGCTTCCGGCGCAGGCCGAGGACCGCGATCGTGAGAAGCGCGGCACCGAGCACGACGAGCAGGACACCCAGGGCGAGGCGGATGGGGAGCGGCACGGCGGCCAGGCTACGCGGGGCCGATGGCCTCCGCTCCGCTCGCGGACCTTCGAGGCGGCGCGCTCGCGTACCCGATCGCGCAGCTCGGACCGGCGGCGCTACCCTGGGGACGTGGCCCGCCGACTCCTTCTCGAGGCCGCGCCGCACTGAGCGTGTCGCACACGCCCCGGCGCGGCCGACCCCTCCTGCCTCGAGCAGGGGGGTCTTCTGGTTTTTCGGGCCACCCACGGACTTCCCAGGAGCGGGACATGAGCACGGACACGACCGCAGCCGCGCCGGAGCGGGCCGACGCTCCCAGCAACGACGGCGCCCCACCGTTCCGGTACGGCGCCGCGCTGGCCACGCGGATCGAGCGTCGCTGGCAGGACCGGTGGGAGAACGAGGGCACGTTCCACGCGCCGAACCCGTCCGGGCCGTGGGCCGACCCGGAGGCCATCGGTCGCGAGAAGGTCTACCTGCTGGACATGTTCCCCTACCCGTCCGGTGCGGGACTGCACGTCGGCCACCCGCTGGGCTTCATCGGCACCGACGTGCTGGGCCGCTACCTGCGGATGAACGGCCGCACCGTGCTGCACGCGATGGGCTTCGACGCGTTCGGCCTGCCGGCAGAGCAGTACGCGGTACAGACCGGCACGCACCCGCGCACGACCACCGAGGAGAACATCCAGCGCTACAAGGCGCAGCTGCGGCAGCTGGGCCTGGCCCACGACGAGCGCCGCTCGGTGGCCACCACCGACGTCGAGTTCTACCGCTGGACCCAGTGGATCTTCCTGCAGATCTTCAACTCCTGGTACGACGAGAAGCAGCAGAAGGCGCGGCCCATCGCCGAACTGGAGGCGGAGTTCGCGCAGGACAAGAGGCGCACGCCTGACGGGCGCGGCTGGTGCGAGCTGACGCGGGCCGAGCAGCGGGCTGTGATCGACGGCTACCGGCTGGCCTACATCTCCGAGGCGCCCGTCAACTGGTGCCCCGGGCTGGGCACGGTGCTGGCCAACGAGGAGGTCACCGCCGACGGGCGCAGCGAGCGGGGCAACTTCCCCGTGTTCCGCCGCAACCTGAAGCAGTGGATGATGCGGATCACGGCCTACGCCGACCGCCTGATCGACGACCTGGACCGGCTGGACTGGCCGGACTCGATCAAGACGATGCAGCGGAACTGGATCGGTCGCTCCGAGGGCGCGCAGGTCCGCTTCCCCATCGACGGCACGGCGATCGAGGTCTTCACCACGCGGCCGGACACGCTGTTCGGCGCCACGTACATGGTGCTGGCCCCTGAGCATCCGCTGGTCGACGCGATCGTCCCCCAGGAGTGGCCGGCCGGCGTCGACCCCCGGTGGACCGGTGGAGCGGCCGATCCGCGGGAGGCGGTTGCCGCGTACCGGACTGCGGCGGAGCGCAAGTCCGAGCTGGACCGCCAGGAGTACAAGGAGAAGACCGGCGTCTTCACCGGTGCGTACGCCATCAACCCGGTCAACGACGAGCGGATCCCCGTGTTCGTCGCCGACTACGTGCTGATGGGCTACGGCACCGGCGCGATCATGGCCGTGCCGGGGCAGGACCAGCGCGACTGGGACTTCGCAGAGGCCTTCGGCCTGCCGATCGTGCGCACTGTCCAGCCGAGCGAGGGTTGGGACGGCGAGGCGTACACCGGGGAGGGTCCGGCGATCAACTCGGCGAACGCCGAGATCAGCCTGAACGGCATGGGCGTCGCCGAGGCGAAGCGGGCAATCACCGACTGGCTGGCCGCGCGGGGCGCGGGCGAGGCAGTGGTGCAGTACAAGCTGCGCGACTGGCTGTTCTCCCGCCAGCGGTACTGGGGCGAGCCGTTCCCGATCGCCTGGGACGAGGACGGTCCGGTCGCGCTGCCCGCCGACCAGCTGCCGGTCGAGCTGCCCGACGTCGACGACGTCTCCCCCAAGACCTACGACCCGAATGCCGCCGACACCGAGCCGGAGCCGCCGCTGTCGCGCGCCACCGAATGGGTGGAGGTCGACCTGGACCTGGGGGACGGCCTGCGGCACTACCGCCGTGAAACCAACACGATGCCCCAGTGGGCCGGCTCGTGCTGGTACCCGATCCGCTACCTGGACCCGGAGAACAACGAGCGGTTCGTCGATCCGGACGTCGAGCAGTACTGGCTGGGCAAGGACCCGTCGCGACCGGGCGACCCCGGCGGTGTCGACCTGTACGTCGGCGGCGTCGAGCATGCGGTGCTGCACCTGCTGTACGCGCGGTTCTGGCACAAGGTCCTGCACGACCTGGGCCACCTGAGCTCGGAGGAGCCGTTCCGCAGGCTGGTCAACCAGGGCTACATCCAGGCGTACGCCTACACCGATGCCCGCGGCGCCTACGTCCCGGCCGAGGAGGTGGTCGAGGACGAAGAGGGGCGTTTCACGTGGAACGGCCAACCCGTGCGCCAGGAGTACGGGAAGATGGGCAAGTCGCTGAAGAACGTGGTGACGCCCGACGAGATGTGCGACCGCTACGGCGCCGACACCTTCCGCCTGTACGAGATGTCGACGGGCCCGCTGGAGGTGTCCCGGCCCTGGTCCACCCGTGACGTCATCGGTTCGCACCGGTTCCTGCAGCGTGTGTGGCGCAACCTGGTGGACGAGCAGACCGGCGCGGTCCGGGTCACCGATGACGAGCCCGACACCGAGACGCTGCGGGTGCTGCACCGGGCGATCGCCGGCGTGCACAGCGACTTCTTCGCGCTGCGCTACAACACGGCCGCCGCCAAGCTGATCGAGCTGAACAACCACCTGACCAAGGTCTACGGCGCGGTCGGCGTGCCCCGCTCCGTCGCGGAGCCGCTGGTGCTGATGATGGCGCCGCTGACGCCGCACATCGCCGAGGAGCTGTGGTCGCTGCTGGGCCACGATGGCTCGCTGGCCTATCACCCGTTCCCGGTGGCCGACGAGCGGTACCTGGTGGCCGACACGGTCGAGTACCCGATCCAGATCAACGGCAAGGTGCGCTCACGCGTCACGGTGCCGGCCGACGCCTCGCCCGACCAGGTGCAAGCCGCTGCGCTGGCCGACGAGAAGGTCGTCGCGGCGCTGGACGGCCGGGCGCCTCGCAAGGTGATCGTGGTGCCCGGCAGGCTGGTCAACGTGGTGATCTGACTCCGGCCGGTCCGCGGAGCAGCCGGGCGATCTCGCCGCGCAGCGCGACGAACTCCGGCGACTCGCGCGTCGTGATCTGGTCGCGGTCGGCCGGCAGGCCGACCGCCAGGTCCGCGACGATCGTCGCCGGGGACGGGGAGAGCACCAGCACCCGGTCGGCGAGATAGACGCTCTCGTCGATGTCGTGCGTGACGAGGAGCACGGTGCAGTGCTTACCCGCCCCGCCGGCTCCGCAAGCTCCGCCGGCTTCCATCCCCCGAGGCTCCCGCTGCACCTGACGGAGCAGGTCCTCCAACTCGAGTCGCGTCTGCGCGTCAACCGACGCGAACGGTTCGTCCATGAGCAGCACGGCGGGTCGGCACGCGAGCGCACGAGCGATCGCCGCCCGCTGCTGCATCCCACCGGACAGCTGCCACGGGAACCGCTCCCCCGCATCGGCGAGCCCGACGGCGCTCAGGGCCTCAGTGGCCCGCTCGCGGCGCTCGGCGCGGTCGAGCCCGCGCCACCGCAGCGGGAACTCGACGTTGCGGCGGGTCGAGAGCCAGGGGAAGAGCGAGCGGCTGTAGTCCTGGAACACGACGGCGAGATCGACCGGCACCCCGCGAACAGGATCGCCGTGTAGCCGGACTTCCCCGCTCGACGGCGGGAGGAGCCCGCCCACGGCGCGCAGCAGCGTCGACTTCCCACATCCGGACGGGCCGACCACGCACACGAGTTCGCCCGCGTCCACCGTGAAGCTGAGCTCCGCGATGGCCCGATGCCCGCCGGGAAACACATGGCCGAGCTCTCTCACCTCAAGCAGGGACATCCGTGGCCTTCCGGGACGCACGAGACGGCTGCCAGCGCAACACCCGCCGCTCGACGACGAGCAGGATCGTGTTGAGCCCGTACCCCAAGAGGCCGAGCAGGGCGATCCAGGCCCACATGACCGGGAAGTCGAACTGGCGCTGGGCGAAGATCAGCTCGTAGCCGATCCCGTTGGCGGCGCCGACCAGCTCGGACACGACCATGAGAAGCACGGCGATCGACAGGCTGAGCCGCAGCCCGGCGAAGATCTTCGGCAGGGCCGCGGGGAGCACGACCATCGTGATCCGGTATGCGAGTGGGGTGCGCAGGGATCTGGCCGTGTCCTCCTGCACGCTGTCGAGCGAGCGGGCTCCATCGGCGGCGTTGAGCAGGACGGGCCACAGCGCACCGAAGACGATCGTGGCGATCTGCATGGTGCTTCCGATGCCGAACAGCACCAGGAACACCGGGATGAGCGTGGGCGGGGGAACCGCACGTGCGAAGGCGAGCTGAGGGCCGACGTAGTCGAGTGCGACGCGGGACCGGCCGAGTGCGACACCTGCCGTGACTCCGAGCACGACGGCGATGAGCCAGCCGGTGAGCACGCGGACCACGCTGGGCAGGACGTCCTCGAAGACGGTGTCGGCCAGGAACGCTTGGGTGGCAGGTCCGCTGAACCACAGCCGCGCCGCCGCGGCGGCGATCGCGCTCGGCGGGGGGAAGAACGCGCTGCCAGCCGAGCGCGTGGCGGCCTCCCATGCGACGAGGGCCGGAACGAGAACCGAAGATCGGAGCAGCAGTCCGTTCACGCCGCGCTCGCCACGGTGCTCCACGGGAAGGCGCGCCTAGCCAGCCGTTCCAGCCCTTCGTTGATCGCGAATCCGATCGCGCCCGCGACGAACGTGGCCGCGAGGACGAGGTCCATGCGGCCGGCACCGCTGCTCGCCTGGAGGATCGCGCTGCCGATACCCCGGCTCGCACCCGCGAGGAACTCGGTGCTCACCACCACGATGAGCGCGATGGCGGCGGAGAGCCGCACGCCGGTGACCATGAACGGCGCGGCACAGGGAAGGGCGACCGATGTGGCGATGTGCAGTCGCGGCGTGCCGCAGGCCCGTGCGGTCTCGGTGAGCAGCGGGTCGATCTCGTCGAGTCCGTAGACGGTGTTGTAGAGGATCGGCCAGATCGAGGCGTACACCGCGAGCGTGATCTTGGCTTCCGGGCCGCCGCCGACGAGCAGGATCACCAGCGGGATCAGCGCGACGGACGGGATCGGGCGGAGCAGCTCGACGAGTGCCCGCGTCGCGATGCGCACGGCTCGGACGCTGCCGAGCACCAAGCCCGCCGGCACGGCGATCGCCACGGCGATGCCGAGCGCTATCGCCCACGCCAGCACCGTGGCGATCACGTCGCGCAGGAACGCCTCACTGCCCAGTAGCTCGGCCACCCGGACGAGGACCACCGACGGCGGCGGCACGAACCGGGCGTCCACCAGTCCTACTCGGGTACTGCCCTCCCACAACGCAAGCACGGCGAGCAGCCCGGCAAGGCTCCGCACCGCCGACACTAGGCCGTTGGGCTGATCATGGCCGATGCGTCCACCCGCTCCCGGAGCACCCCGAACTCGAGGAGCAGGTCGGGGACCCGCTGCAGCTCGCGAGCGTCGAGCGCCGAGCGGAACGTCAGCAGTGCGGTGGCGGAGGCCGTCTCGGCGTCGATCCCGGAGTTCGCCACGAGCAGCGGCTCCACCTTGGCTCGGTCAGCAGCCTCGTCGGTGGCCTTCGCCATCGCCCGCTGGAAGGCGGCTATCGCGTCCCGGTTCTCGTCGGCGAACCCTGCGAGAGCGGCATACCCCGCCGTGGGCAGCTCCGCCGTCGGTCCGGTCGCGGTGTCGACGATCGGCGCCGCGCCGACGCTCCGAGCCGCCAGCGTGATGAACGGTTCGGTGAGGAAGGCCGCGTCGACGTCACCACGGGCGAGCGCGGGGGCCGTCTCCGGGAAGGGGACGCTGATCCACTGCACGCCCGAGAAGTCGACGCCGGCCTCCCGCATCACCGCCTTCACGAGCGTGTCGGAGATCGTGTTGGTCGCGGTGACGGCGATGCGCTTGCCCGCGAGATCGGCGACCGATCGCACCCCGGAGCCGGGCAAGGCCACGATCATCGTCGTGTTCGGGGCGGCAGAAGAGGCGTCCGCCACGAACTTCAGGTCCGCGGCTCCCTGGCTCTGCGCCACGAAGAACGGGGTGTAGCTGCTGTAGGCGATGTCCACCTCACCGCCGATGAGCTTTGCGAGCGAGGCCTGCCCGCTCGGCGCCGGCACGGATTCCACCCGCACACCCTCGGCGTCGAAGTACCCGTTCTGCACGGCGAGGTGGAACGGGGCCAGGTCGGTGGTGGGCATGATGGAAACCGTGAGCCGTGGCGGCGCGCCCTCCGCGGCCGGCTCCGGCTCGGACCCACCGAGAAGTCCGCAGCCCGCCGCCCCTGCCGTGACACCGAATGTGAGCATGAGCGCGACAGCGGCCGTGCGCAGGCGCCCGCCGATCCCCCCGAGCATGCGTGCGACCGTACGGGGATCGCAGTGCCCTGCACCAGGCCAGTTCTTGCCAATCAGCGATGCTTCACCGCGTCAGCCAGCGGCCGAACCAGCGCTGGATCTGCGGCAGCACGGCCCACACCACCGATGCGGTCATGAGCGGTACGACGGCGAGGAAGCGCAGTGGGGCGGGGAGCGCGTGGACGAACGGATCCGTCACAGTGACGATGACGAGGATCAGCGGGTAGATCGTGCAGGTCAGAAGCACCCACATCTTCCAGCGCCGCGGACCGGTGGCCCGGGCCGTTGCGGGTCGTTCAGGCACGGAAGTCGTCATGGCTCCCACCGTGCCCGCGGCGCCGCCGGTCGTTCAGGGTGCGTCGTTCCTGGTTGCCGTGCCGGTGGCAGTGTCAGGGCCACCCACCGCAGCCGGGTGGCTGGGACGATGGGTGTCGTGAGCTCTACAGCGCTGGCCGCCTTCCTGCGGGCTCGGCGGGCCCGGATCCGGCCCGACGATGTTGGGTTGCCCGTCGGTGTGGGCCTGCGGCGCACGCCCGGCCTGCGGCGGGAGGAGCTGGCCGCGCTCGCCGGGGTGAGCGTCGACTACTACATACGGCTGGAGCAGGGCAAGGAGACGAACCCGAGCAGCGCGGTGCTCGGAGCGCTGGCCAGCGCGCTGCAGCTCGACGACGAGGCGCGGGCCCACCTGTTCGGGCTCGCCGACCACGTCGCCCGGCGCAGGCCGGTGCACCACCCGCCGGACCGGACGGTCACGGCGAGCATGCGCCTGCTGCTGGAGAACCTGCGGCCTTGCCCAGCGCTGGTGCTGAGCCGCACGAGCGACGTCCTCGCCGCAAACGCGGAGGGCCTCGCGCTCTACCACGGATTCGCGGAGTGGCCGCCTGCCCGCCGGAACACGATCCGCTACATGTTCCGGCACCGGGACGCCCCGGCGCTGTTCGACGACTGGCGGTCCTCGGCGGCGGGAGCGGTGGCCGACCTGCGGACCGTGCTCGCCAGCGACCCGGACGCGCCCGACGTCACCGCGCTGGTCGAGGAACTGTCCGCGGCGAGTCCGGAGTTCGCAGCGCTCTGGGAGCGTCACGACGTCCGTCGCAAGATCGGCGCGCAGAAGGTCCTCCACCACCCGACGGTGGGGACGATCTCCCTGACGTGGGAGGTGCTCCGCACGGGCGACGGCAGCACGCGGATCATCGTCCACCAAGCAGCGCAGGGCACGCCGGATCACGACGCGCTCTCGCTGCTGGCGATCGCCGCCGACGCCGCGCGATAGCGCCTCAGGCGTCCTTCTCCTTGTTGCCGAGCGCACCTGCGAGGAGGACGGCGGCCCAGATCCCGAGCGGGATCGCGGGCCAGAACGCGTGCAGCGACCCGGACACCAGCGACGTCGTGCCCCAGATGGCGATCATGATGACCGCGCCGCCGAGCCACTCGCGCCACTCGTTGAGCCACTTCTGGCGTTCCACGGGCGCGGCCGGTTCCTTCACCGCCGGCACGGTCACCGGTGGCAGGTCGGCCGTGATGGGCTCGAGCTCGCCGTAGGTGGTTGCGGCGTACGCCGAGCGCACCCGGTCGTCGTACTCGGTGAGGTCGAGCCGGCCCTCGTCGAGCGCGATCCGCAGCCGCTCGGCCGTCGCGGCGCGGTCGGCGTCGGAGATGCGCAGGCGGCTGCGGTCGGCCTCGGAGCTCACCCAGCCGATGGTACGAGCGCAGGTGGTATCGAGCATCGATCTGCCGACAGATCCGGGACTGGCCCCTTCGATGTACGCAGCTGCGCGGCACTGGGGGTAGGCCCGGTGGGGCTCGAGACCACCGTGCGGTTCGTGCCTGTCCGAGTGGCCCGGCGCCCGCACCGGACGCGTTGCGCAACAGCTGCGCTGCGCCGGCGACGGGAGCCTCATGGCCGAGCTGAGCAGAGGTGGCGGCATCCTCGCCCATGATCCGAAGTATCGGTTGCTCATGGCTGTGCCGGCAGCCATGGACAACCGCTATTCGCGATCTTCGCTTCCATGATCTGAAGTGGTACGGCGCCGAGGCAGGGCCGCCCGTGCGTTCCGCGGAACGCACCGCGACCGGCTGCGTCGACCGACACGGGATGCGCCGGCTGCTCCGCCGTACCGGGATGCTCCCCGAGTCCTGTGATCAGACGATGATCACGAAGTCCGGCCGGGGGCCACTAGATGCGGCGCGCGGAGTTGAACTTCATCCGGCTCATGTCGGAGATCTTGACCGGGCTCTTGCGGGTGCTCGCGTGCACGATCTTGTTGTCGCCGATGTAGATGCCGACGTGGCTGACCGGCTTGTAGAAGAAGACGAGGTCACCGGGCTGCAGCTCGTCGCGCGAGACCGGCGTACCGACCTTCGATTGTGCCCGGCTGGTACGCGGCAGCGACTTGCCCGCCTTCTTGAACGCCCACGATACGAGGCCGGAGCAGTCGAAGGCGTTCGGACCGGTCGCCCCGTACCGGTACGGCGAGCCGACCTTGCTCTTGGCGAGGTCGACAGCCGCGGCCCGCGTCGCGGCGGCCGGCGCGCCCGCGACGGCGGGCTCTACGAGGGAGGGCGCGGTCTTCACGACCGGGGTGACGGCCAGCGCAACGGGGGCGGCAGGGGTGCCCTCGGCGGTGGCGGGGAGCACCGCGAAGACGGAGGCGGCGGCAGCAGTGGTGGTCACGACGGCGACGCGAAGCGCTAGAGCGGGGAGATGCTTGGGCACGGTGGTCCTCGGGGTAGCACCGACGGACGGGGTCCCAGCGGGCCGGGGGAAGCCCGCGGAGCCGGCGGGACGCGCCGTGCACGGCCCCTGGTTTGGCATCCGGGCCGTGCCGCATCCCGCCTGTCCGGCGGTGACCCTGCGCCCGCCGCCCTGGTTGAGCGTCGGTGGCGCAGGGCCGTCTGGCACATTACGAACGCATTTCGATGCCCAGCCATGACGAACATCTCAATTATGCAGGCGCTATCCGGTGAACCTGCTCACCGCTCACTGCACCGAATAGGGCACGTCCCGGACGCTCGTACTGCTCCATCAACGAGTTGATCTGTGCAACCCGGTGACCTGCGACACGAGATGTGCCGTGATGCGTTCGTTATTGGAGCAGACGAGTGAAACCCCTTCCATAATGGAACGGATCCGGTGCTTTCGGAAAGGTTGGTGGTCTGCAAACGAATCGGCCCCGGTCGTGGCGACAGGGCCACGGCCGGGGCCGACGTACGCGGAGCGGTGTCAGCGCTCTCGTTCGCCGCGGATGAACTCCTCCACCGCCTGGCGGGCGACGTCGTCGCTGTACTGCTCGGGAGGGGACTTCATGAAGTAGCTCGCCGCGGAGAGCACCGGCCCGCCGATGCCCCGGTCCTTGGCCAGCTTGGCCGCCCGCACGGCGTCGATGATGATCCCCGCGGAGTTGGGCGAGTCCCAGACCTCGAGCTTGTACTCCAGGTTCAGCGGCACGTCGCCGAACGCCCTTCCCTCGAGCCGCACGTAGGCCCACTTGCGGTCGTCGAGCCACGCGACGTAGTCCGACGGCCCGATGTGGACGTTGTCCTTGCCGAGCTCGCGGTCGACCTGGGAGGTGACCGACTGGGTCTTGGAGACCTTCTTCGACTCCAGCCGCTCCAGCTCCTTCATGTTCAGGAAGTCCATGTTCCCGCCGACGTTCAGCTGCATCGTGCGGTCCACCTGCACCCCGCGGTCCTCGAACAGGCGGGCGAGCACGCGGTGGGTGATGGTGGCGCCGACCTGGCTCTTGATGTCGTCACCGATGATCGGCACGCCCGCGACGCGGAACTTCTCCGCCCACTCGGGGTCGGAGGCGATGAACACCGGCAGCGCGTTGACGAACGCCACCCCAGCGTCGATCGCCGCCTGCGCGTAGAAGCGGTCGGCCGCCTCGCTGCCGACCGGCAGGTAGGACACCAGCACGTCGGCACGGGTATCGCGGAGCACACGCGCGACGTCGACCGGCTCGTCGTCGGACTCGTCGATCGTCTCGCGGTAGAACCGGCCGAGGCCGTCGAGCGTGTGGCCGCGCTGCACCGGGACGCCGAGCGGCGGGACGTCGCAGATCTTGATGGTGTTGTTCTCGCTGGCGGTGATCGCCTCCGAGAGGTCGCGCCCCACCTTCTTGGCGTCGACGTCGAACGCGGCCACGAACGTGATGTCGCGCACGTGGTAGCCGCCGAAGTCGACGTGCATCAGGCCGGGGACGCGCGTGGCCGGATCGGCGTCCGCGTAGTAGTGCACGCCCTGCACCAGCGACGCCGCGCAGTTACCCACGCCGACGACGGCGACACGGACCTCACTCATGGCGGCTCCTTCTCTCGTCTTCCTGGTCTGCGGGTTCCACCCCGTCCCGCGCCGCACGCTCGGTGGCGATCAGCTCGTTGAGCCACCGCACCTCCCGCTCGCACGCGTCGAGGCCGAGCTGGTGGAGCTGCTGGGTGTAGTTGTCGATCTGCTCGCGGGCCCTGCCGAGGGCCGCGCGGAGCCCCTCCCTGCGTTCCTCGACGGCACGCCTCCTGCCCTCGAGGATCCGCATCCGCACCTCGGCCGGCGTGCGGGAGAAGAACGCGAGGTGGACGCCGAAGCCCTCGTCGTCCCACGCGTGGGGTCCGGACTCGGACAGCAGCTCGGCGAGGCGCTCCTTGCCCTCGGCAGTGATCCGATACACACGCCGGCTCCGCCGCGGCCATGCGCCGGACTCCGGCGGGGGCTGGTCGGGATCCTCGACGATCAGGCCGGCACGGGTGAGTCGGCGCAGCGCCGGGTACAACGACCCGTAGGAGAACAGCCGGAAGCTGCCCAGCCGGAGCGCGAGCTGCTTGCGCAGCTCGTAGCCGTGGACAGGCGCCTCCTGGAGCAGGCCGAGGATCGCCAGCTCGAGCACGACGACCTCACCTCCGTTGCCGCGCTGTGATGGCACGCGCCGATAGCATGCCCCAGTATATCGAGCCGATACATCTGCCTGCAGTCCCGAGAGCGCGTCAGGACGACCCGTCGTCGATCGATCGGGCCGGTTGGAGGCGTTCTCCACGATCGCCGGCGCTCTCCGCGTACCCTGACCGGGTGCGCACCCAGCGGCAGGTGGTCGACTACGCGTTGCAGCGCCGTGCGCTGCTCGCCGACGTCCACTCCGGTCGGGTCGGTGTCGCCGAGGTTTGCGATGCGAGCCCGTACCTGCTCCGAGCAGCGCGTTTCCACGGCGAAGCCACCGATCGCGCGTGTCCGGTCTGCCGCAAGGAACGACTCACCCAGGTCTCGTGGATCTTCGGCGACGAGCTCAAGCACGCCGCGGGATCAGCACGCAAGCCCGAGGAGATCGAGCAGCTGGCGAACGTCTACGCCGACTTCTCCGTGTACGTGGTGGAGGTCTGCCGCACCTGCAGCTGGAATCATCTCGTCCTGTCCTACGTGATGGGCACGGGCGACGCTCCCCACAGCCGCAGGTCCGACCGACGCAGGACCGCCGCCGAGTGACCGCAAACCCTTCCCCCGAACCCCCGGAGCAGCGGTGAGTGATCAGCGCGACCCCCGGTTCGACGCGCCGAGGGGCCGCCCCCGGCAACCGTACGGCGGCCCGCCGCCCCGCCATGGCGGCCCCGGCGGGCCGGGTGGCCCGCAGCGCCGGCAGGCACCGCCACCGGATTCCCGTGGCACCCCGCAGCGCTACCGCGCCGATGGTCCGCCGGTCGCGTCCGGCAGGCGCACGCCGGACACCAACTCGGCGGTACCTCTGCTCACCCACGACGACGGTGATCCCACGGCCGTCGTGTCCGGTCACGGTGCCCGCACCGCGGTGGCCGAACGCCCGCGCCGGCCCTCCGCTGCGGGCCGTGGCCGGAAGAAGGTCTCGCCGTGGCGGCGGGTGCGCCGGATCTCCTACGTCGTGCTCGGGCTGCTGCTGATCGGACCGTTCGTCGCGTTCGTCGTCGGCTGGTTCATGTTCCCCGTGCCGTCGTCGCAGGACGTGGCGCTCGCGCAGGTGGCCACGTTCAAGTTCGCGCGCGGCGAGGACCTCGCCACCGTGCGCCCGGAGAACGAGAACCGGGTCGCCGTCACACTCGACAAGGTGCCGAAGCACGTGCGCGACGCCGTGCTGTCCGCGGAGGACCGTTCCTTCTACTCCAATCCCGGCTTCGACTTCGTCGGCATCGCTCGCGCGGTCTACAACCAGCTGACCGGTGGAGTCGGCGGCGGTTCGACCATCACCCAGCAGTACATCAAGGTCTCCACCGGAGAGGACGACTTCTCCGCGTGGCGCAAGTACAAGGAGGTCGTCCTCGCGGTCAAGATCTCCCGGGAGAAGACCAAGGACGAGATCCTCGAGAACTACCTCAACACGATCTACCTCGGCCGGGGTGCGTACGGCATCCAGGCGGCGGCGAAGGCGTACTTCAACAAGGACGTCGGTCAGCTCACGGTGTCGGAGGGCGCCATGCTCGCCGGGGTGATCCAGTCCCCGTCGCGCTGGGACCCGGCGAAAAACCCCGAGCGTTCGCAGGAACGGTGGAACTTCGTGCTCGACGGAATGGTCGAGCAGGGCTGGCTCGACCGCGGCGAGCGGGCAGCGCAGACGTTCCCGCAGCTTCCCGAGATCCCCGACCAGACCGGTGGCGGCATCCCTGATGACGACCGGTACCACATCTACGAGCGCGCCCTGAAGGAGCTCGAGGCGAAGGGCATCACCTCGGACGTCATCAACACCCGCGGCGTCACGGTCACCACCACGGTCCAGCAGCCGCTGCAGGCCGAGGCCGTGGACACCGTGAAGAAGCAGATGGCGAGACAGCCCGACAACCTGCGCTCCGGGCTGGTCTCCATCGACCCGAAGACCGGGGCGATCATCAGCTACTACGGCGGGACCGAGGGATTGGCCCTCGACTACGCGGGCGAGGCCTTCCGCCAGCCCGGGTCGTCGTTCAAGCCCTTCGTGCTGGCCGCCGCGCTGGAGAACGAACCGAACTTCGGGCTGGGCACCCAGCTCGACGGCAGCGGACCGCGGGCGTTCCCAGGCCGGGCCGGCGTGGTGCGCAACGTCGAAGGCGTCAGCTGCACCCTGTGCGGCGCCGAGTACGCGATGACCGAGTCGATCAACACCTGGTTCTACGAGCTGGGTATCCAGACCGGCATCGACAACGTCGTCAAGGCGGCCCACCAGGCCGGCATCCCGGACGACCTCCTGCAGAACGCGAACGGCGGTGTCTCGCTGGGCGACAAGGAGGTGCACCCGATCGACATGGCATCCGCCTACGCCACGTTCGCCGCGGAAGGCATTTACCACGAGCCCTACATCGTGTCGCGCGTCGAGGCGGCCGACGGCGAGGTCCTGTACGAGCGATCCGGCGACGACGGGCGGCAGGTCATGTCGCAGCAGGTGGCGCGCAACGTCATCGAGGCGATGCTCGGGGTGGCTCCCAAGAAGGGTTACGCCCTTCCCAACCAGCAGGTCGCGGCCAAGACGGGCACCGCGCAGCTCGAGGGCAGCGCCCGTGACAACCGGGACGCATGGTTCGTCGGGTTCACCCCGAACAAGGCAACGGCTGTCTGGGTGGGCACGGACAAGAGCGAGCCGATCCGCGACGCCCAGAAGCAGCCGATTTTCGGCAGTGGCCTGCCCGGCAAGATCTGGCACGAGTTCATGAAGACGGCCACCGAGGACGACCCGACGGAGCCGTTCTCCACCTTCCTGCCGATGGGCACGCCGCCGACCAGCGACGTCTCCGATGAATCGTCCTCGCCCGACGACGAGGACGAGGACGAGAACTCCGACAGCGACAGCGACGAGGACCGCGACAGCGACTCCAACAGGTCGTCCGACGACGACAACGGTTCCTCCAGCGACAACAACTCCCGTTCGGGCCGCTCCGGTGGCGACGACGACAGCGGCAGCGGCAGCGGCAGCAATGACCAGCCCACGTCCGCAGGCACGCAGGACAGTGGCACTTCCGGCACGGGCACGTCGGGGTCGTCGTCGAACCGCGGGCAGTCGAACCGTTCGGCGCTCAACGAGACCTCCGACAGCGGTCCCGTCGGGTGAGTCCGCGGGTTCGGGAGCCGGACGCCCCGCCCGCGCGCGTCATCCCCACGTGGACCGAGCCGCTCGCCACCGCCGCGAGCCGGGTGGTCGGCGGGCCGCTCGGCCGGCACGCCCTGGTCGGCCGGAGCCGGTTCTGGACGCCGCTGCGCGTGGTCCTGCTGCTCGCGGTGGCGGTGCTGGCCTTGGGCTGGCTGGGCAAGGCACCGTGCCTGCAGCAGTACACCACCGATGACGGCACCGTCGCGCTCGACTGGCGCAACAACCGCCAGTACGTCGCGATGTGCTACTCCGACACGGTCCCGCTCTGGGGGATCGAGGGGCTCGACCGCGGTGCCGTTCCCTACCGCGATCCGTGGATCGACGGGGAGGGCACCGACGACGAGCAGGTGCGGTACATGGAGTACCCGGTGCTCACCGGGTACTTCCAGTACGCCAACGCGCGGCTCGCCGACGCGTGGGTGTGGGCCGCGGGCGTGGTCCCGATCCTGCCGACGGCGCTGCCCGTCGTCGTGTACTTCGACATCAGTGCCGCGTGGCTGGCGCTGGCGTGGCTCGTGGTCGTGTGGGCGGTGCGCGCGCTTCGGCCGAACCGGCCGTGGGACGCTGCGCTCGTCGCACTCTCCCCGCTCGTCGCGGTGCACGTGTTCACCAACTTCGACGCGCTCGCCGTCGCCTGCGCCACGGCGGGGATGCTCGCCTTCGCCCGCCGCAGACCGCTGCTCGCGGGCGTACTGCTCGGCATCGGGGGCGCCTTCAAGTTCTATCCGCTGATGCTGCTCCTTCCCGTCCTGCTCGTGGCGGTACGCAGACGCCGGATCGGCACTGCCCTGCGCACGATCGGCGCGGCCGTGGGTGCGTTCGTGCTCGTCAACGCGCCGGTTGCGCTGCTGTACCCCACGGGATGGGCGGAGTTCTTCCGGCTCAACCGCACCCGTCCTGCCGACCCCGACTCGCTCTACTTCGTCGTGCAGTACTTCACCGGTTGGGCCGGCTTCGACGGCAAGCTCGCCGACGGTGAACAACCCGTTGTGCTCAACGCCGTGTCGGCCGTGCTCTTCGTGCTGTGCTGCGTCGGCATCTGCGTGGTCGCGCTGCGCGCACCGCAGCCGCCGAGGGTGGCGTCGCTCGCCTTCCTCACGGTGGCGACGTTCCTGCTGGTCAACAAGGTGTGGAGCCCGCAGTACTCCCTGTGGCTCGTGCCGCTTGCCGTGCTCGCGCTCCCCCGCTGGCGGCTGCTGCTGGCGTGGATGGCGGTGGATGCCCTCGTGTGGGCCCCGCGGATGTACTACTACCTCACCCCGGCGAACAAGGGCCTGCCACCGGACTGGTTCCTCGGCACCGTCGTGGTCCGGGACGCGTTCGTGGTGTTGCTGTGCGTGCTGGTGGTGCGCTCGGTGCTCCGCCCGGACACCGACCCGGTGCGCGCGGCGCCGGGTAGGCGGCCGGAGGCGGATCCGGACTGGCCTGCTGCCGTGCCCACACCATCGTCGCAGGTGGTCAGCGCGACCCGCTGATGGCTGGCAGGCTGCCGGTGTGCTCCTCACCCGCGATCAGGCCGACGCCGCGTTGCGCCGTTTCGCCCGCAGGCCGCTCGATCGGCCGGACCTGAAGCAGGCGGCCGTCGGGATCACCGTCGTCGCGGACGGTGCGGCGTTCCTGCTCACGAGGCGCGCGGCGACCCTGCGCGGGCACGCCGGCCAGTGGGCGCTGCCGGGCGGCCGCGCCGACCCGGGTGAGGCCCCGGGGGCAGCGGCCCGCCGCGAGCTCGCCGAGGAGCTCGGCCTCGTGCTGGACGCCGACGCCGAGCTCGGCCTCCTCGACGACTACGCCACCCGATCCGGATACCTGATCACCCCGGTGGTGTTGTGGGCGGGCACCGAGCCGGTGCTCCGGCCGAACCCGGTGGAGGTGTCCGAGGTCCACCGGGTGCCGCTCGACGTGATCGACGTGGAGCCGCGGTTCGTCACGATCGCCGAGTCGGACGCGCCCGTGATCCAGCTTCCGATCCTCGGCCGGAGCGTGCACGCGCCCACGGCCGCCGTGCTCCACCAGTTCCGCGAGGTGGTGCTACGTGGCCGCGCGACCCGGGTCGCCCACTTCGAGCAGCCGGTGTTCGCCTGGAGGTAGAGCGGACAGGGCGTTACGGCCGCGTCACCCGTGCCGGGCGGCGCAGCGGGGTGGGTGCGTAGGCGTCGGCGGGCAGCTCGGCTTCCTCGTCGGGGGTGAGGAGGTCGAGCTCCTTGCGGGAGTCGACATCCAGCCAGTCGCGGGCCAACCGGTGGGCGAGGTAGTCACCCACGGAGGTGGCGTGGGGGATTTCGGGGTCGTCCGTCATCCCCATCGGCTCGAAGCGCTGGTTCCGGAACTTCGTCACGAACGTCTCCAGCGGGACACCGTGCTGCAGGCCGAGCGAGATGGCGATCGACAGCAGGTCCATGAGACCGGCCGTCGTGGAGCCCTCCTTGCCGAACCTCGCGAACACCTCGCCGAGCGACCCGTGCTCGTCAGCATTGGCGATGACGCAGAACTCGGTGCCGGCGACCTCGAACGAGGTCGTGGTACCTCGGCGGTAGCGGGGCATCCGCTGCCGTGCCGACGGGGCTGGGTCGCTGGTGCGTTCGGGAAGCGCCATGAACGGGCCGATTTTCCTTTCCGATGCCACATCTAGGTGATTCTCGTGACATCGCCACTAGATGTTGTGGTTCGCACCGTACCGCGAGGGACCGACATTCCGGCGGCGAAACGCCGTCGCCGACCGGGACTGGCGACGATCGGGTGTGCGGGGGCGACCATGATCATGTCAGGGACGGCCGTGAGGGCGGTGAGCGCCAGCGCGATCCAGAATGTCCGCTCGACGGCGGTCGTCGCCGCGGGAGGGTCGCCGAGGCCGCGAAGGAAGACAGCACCGAGGATCGCGGTCGCTGAGCTCGACGCCATCCGCGCCATCGAGACGACGCCCGTGCTGCAGACCCTCAAAGAGCTCTAGCGTCCCCCGCGGTCGGCACCGACTCGGCCTGTGGCGTGCGCCGCGGCGGCGGCACGGCGGCGAGCCGGTCGGGGATGCGCAGGAACACGACGAACAACGCCACCAACAACGCCGCCCTGCCCCACACCCCGATGGTGACGGCCTGTGCCGCGAATCCGTCGTAGATGCCGGAGGGGATGTCGTTGTGGAGCTGGTAGTACCAGCGGAAGATGCCGATCCCCATCGCGAGGTCGGTGAGCAGGTAGGCCACCACCAGCGACCACGGCACCTGCACCAGCACGAAGAACGGCAGGAGCCACAGCGTGTACTGCGGCGAGTGGACCTTGTGCAGCAGCAGGAAGCCGCACAGCATCGCGGCGCTCACCCCGACCCACGGGTAGATCCCGTCGCGGCGGTACCGCCACCAGCCCACCGCGGCGGCCACCGCGAACGACAGCAGTACCAGCGTGGGCGAGAGCCAGTCCATCGTCGACTGGAAGTCGACGTTGTCGGGGTCGGACTCGGGACGGAACCCCCAGAACCAGATCGAGTTGGTGGTGAAGTCGACCTTGCGCAGCTGCTGGAAGGTGAACGACGCCCGCCAGCCCTCGTAGCCGGCCAGCATGAACGGCACGTTCACCAGCACCACGGTGGCCGCCGTCGCGAGCGGCACGCGGACCGCTGCCCGCCAGTCCAACCGGCCGGGCCGCGCCGTCGCGAGTACGTACAGCGCGAGCGGCAGCACGAACGCGCCCGGGTACAGCTTGAACACGAAGCCCAGCCCCAGCAGCACGCCCGCCACGGTGCCGCGCTGGGCGAGCGTGCGGTCGGTGCGCCAGCCGTGCACGACGAACACGGCGGCCGCGGCGCAGGCCACCACCGGGAGGTCCCAGTTGTGGAACGCGTAGAGCACAAGGGGCGGCCCCAACGCCCACAGCAGCGCCCTCCAGCGCGCGAGCCGGCCCAGCAGCCATCCGGTGACCAGCCCGAACGGCGCCATCAGCAGCGCCGATCCGAGCAGGAAGCCGGCGTCGGTGTGGGCGAACAGCGCGCCCCCCCATATCAGCAGCCCGGTGAGCACCGGGTACTCCACGGAGCCGCCGAGGAGCTGCCCGTCTGCCGTGATCGACCCGCTGACGTACGGGAAGACGTGGTGGTCGATGTCGCGGCCGATCCAGAGGTGCTGGATGTCGGAGTAGCAGACGTCGCGCTCGATGCGGACCCCGTAGTCGGGGGTGCTGCGGCCGGTCTCGTCGAACTCGGGGCCGGTGCAGCGGGCCTTGTTCGCGAAGCCGAGCAGCAGCGTGATGCCGGTGAGCAGCACGAGCACCGCCAGCACGATGCGCCCGGTGCGGGCCACCGGGTGCACAGCGGCCGCCACCTGCTCGCCCGGCGCGGTGCTCACCGCGGCGCCGGTCACGGCCCCGACCCGCTGACGGGCTCCGCCACGACCGGCGTCACGATCCGAGCCGCTCACGCAGGAAGGCGATGTCGGCGGCCTGGCCATCGGCAGGCGTCTCGACCACGACAGGTGCGCCCGCCGCGGCGCACACGGCCACCAGGGCTTCGGGGTCGATCGTGCCGTCGGCGATGTTGGCGTGGCGGTCGCGGGAGGAGCCGAACTCGTCACGCGAGTTGTTGAGGTGGACCAGGTCGATCCGGCCGGTGATGGCCTTTGCGCGGTCGACGACGTCCACCAGCTCCACGCCCGCGGAGAACGCGTGGCAGGTGTCGAGGCAGAAGCCGACACCGAACTCGCCCACCGCGTCCCACAGGCGGGCCATGTCCTCGAACCGGCGGGCCATCGCGTTCTCCCCGCCAGCCGTGTTCTCGATGAAGATCGGGACCGCGAACCCGCCCTCGTCCATCTGCCGCTCGATGAACTTGCGCCAGTTCTCGAAGCCCTTCGTGGCGTCCTCGCCCTGCGTGACGTGCCCGCCGTGGACGACGAGCCCGATCGCGCCGAGTTCGGCGGCGAGCTCCGCGTGCTGCACCACGATCTTCCGCGAGGGGATGCGGATGCGGTTGTTGAGCGAGGCCAGGTTGACCGGGTAGGGCGAGTGCACGACGACGGTGAGATCGCTTTCCCGCAGCTGCGCGGCCTGTGGATGGCTCGGCGGCTTCTTCCAGCTCTGCGGGTCGGCGAGGAACAGCTGCACGATGTCGGCTCCGCGTTCCGCTGCCGAGACGAGCGGGTCGTCCTCGCGAGCGTGTGCCCCGATGAGCATGCGAGCCAGAGTAGTGACCAGCCCCGACAGCGGTGCCATGGGTGCGTGTGCGATCGGGAACGGCGGTCCCGCGCACGGGCCGCGGCGTTCGCGCTGGTAGCCTCGATGCGTCACCCCGACCGGCGCTCGCCGAGCGCCGTGTGCGCCGCCGATGGCGGCGATTCTGTCGGGGTCCGATGAGAACCTCCTGTCGCGGAAGGACCGCGGCCGTTCCAGTCCATAGGAGGTGAGTGGTTCTCATGCGTCATTACGAGCTGATGGTCATCCTCGACCCGAGCCTTGACGAGCGCACTGTGACGCCGTCCCTTGAGACGTTCCTCAACGTCGTGCGCACAGACAAGGGCACCGTCGAGAAGATCGAGGTGTGGGGCAAGCGCCGCCTCGCCTTCGAGATCGCGAAGCACGCGGAGGGCATCTACGCCGTCCTCGAGGTCACCTGCGAGCCGGCCACCGTTGCCGAGCTCGACCGCCAGCTGGGCCTCAACGAGTCCGTGCTGCGCACGAAGGTCATGCGGCGCGAGCCGAAGAAGAGCGCAGCGCGTGCTGCTGCACCTGCTGCTCCCGCCACCGAGCCGAAGCGGGCCACGCCCGCCACCGCGGGCTGAGGGCGCGCGCGAGATGGCCGGCGAGACCGTCATCACGGTGATCGGCAACCTCACCGCCGATCCCGAGCTGCGCTTCACCCCGTCCGGGGCCGCGGTCGCCAACTTCACGGTGGCGTCCACCCCGCGCAACTTCGACCGCCAGTCCGGCGAGTGGAAGGACGGCGACGCGCTGTTCCTGCGGTGCAACGTCTGGCGGCAGGCGGCGGAGAACGTCGCCGAGTCGCTCACGCGCGGGATGCGCGTGATGGTGTCCGGGCGCCTGCGTCAGCGGTCGTTCGAGACCCGCGAGGGCGAGAAGCGCACCGTCGTCGAGCTCGAGGTCGACGAGGTCGGCCCGTCGCTCCGCTACGCCACGGCCAAGGTCAACAAGGTCAACCGGGGCGGCGGCAGCGGGGGCTACGGCGGCGGCAGTGGCGGCGGCGGTGGCGGCGGTGGCGGCGGCGGGTACTCCGGCGGCGCTCCCGCCGATGACCCGTGGGGATCCGCGCCGCCTGCCGGCAGTGGCCCCGTCGCCGACGACGAGCCCCCCTTCTGACCTCACGCATAGCAACAACCAGGAGAACCACCAATGGCGAAGCCCGTCCTGCGCAAGCCGAAGAAGAAGGTGTGCGCGTTCTGCAAGGACAAGGCCCAGGAGATCGACTACAAGGACACCGGCCTGCTGCGGAAGTTCATCTCCGACCGCGGCAAGATCCGGGCCCGCCGGGTCACCGGCAACTGCCGTCAGCACCAGCGTGACGTCGCGGTCGCGGTCAAGAACTCCCGCGAGGTCGCGCTGCTGCCCTACACCTCGACCGCGCGCTGAGGGGGAGTACCGGTATGAAGCTCATCCTCACCGCCGATGTGCCCAACCTGGGCGCACCGGGCGACATCGTCGAGGTCAAGGACGGCTACGGCCGCAACCTCCTGCTCCCCCGCAAGCTGGCCGTCGTGGCCACTCGCGGAGCCGAGAAGCAGGTGGCGTCCATCCAGCGCGCACAGCGCGCCCGCCAGATCCGCGACCTCGGCCACGCCAAGGAGGTTGCGGGCCAGCTCGCCGCGCTCAGCCTCACGGTCAGGGCGAAGGCAGCGGGTGACTCCGGACGCCTGTTCGGTTCGGTCACGTCCGCTGACGTCGCCGAGGCCGTCCGTGCGGCCGGCGGGCCCGCGCTCGACCGGCGCGCCGTCGAGGTGTCGGGGCAGATCAAGACCGTCGGCACCCACAAGGTCACCGTGCGGCTGCACCCGGAGGTCACCACCGAACTGGACCTGACCGTCGTCGCGAACTGACCACGGCATCGTGCCAGTGAGCGAGCCGTGTCCGCGATTTCCGCGGACACGGCTCGCTTTCGTTTACGTGCCGGCGCCCTTCACGGCCCGCCGGTTCTGGCGATCATGAGCGGTTGATCCGCAATCACTCACTGTGAACGGGGCGGAACCCGGATCCGAGATCCAGGTTCCGCCCCGTTCACGTTTCTGCACCCGGGTGAGAGGTGCTGGATCACTCGTCCAGGTGGCGCGCCGAGAAGTGACGCCGGCATCGCCGAGTGATCGGTCGGACGCGGCGAGTGGGCGATCTCCGCGGGGTGGCGACACGCCGAGCCGTTCGTGTCCGGCGTGTCGCGGGAGAAAGTTGTCCACACCTTCCTATAGTGCCCTGACCTGCCTATAAGTGGTTGATTGACGAGTTGTCCCCACGTCTTCCACAGGTTGCTCATTACATGTTCCCTGGCCGGCACCGATCCGTCCCCAGGCGGTCCACAGCCTCGCGCACAGTCCGGTTTGGTCGGGTCGGACGAGGCGCTTAACCTGCCTCCGGGGTACGAGGACTCGACCCGGCCGACAGTTCCCGTTTTCCGGGAGGTCATCCGGACGTCGTCGAGCTTATCGAACCTTTGTTCGATACAATGGCGGCAGGGGGTGACGCTGCGTATGGCTCTGGCTGACGACCGACCGGCGACGGGGAGGCCGCGCTCGGTCCGCCCGGCGGGTGACGGGGCCGACCCATCCGGCATGTTCGACCGGCAGCCGCCGCAGGACCTCACCGCCGAGCAGTCGGTGCTCGGCGGCATGCTCCTGTCCAAGGACGCCATCGCCGACGTCGTCGAGATCCTGCGGCCGGACGACTTCTACAAGCCGGCCCACCAGACGGTCTACGACTGCGTCCTCGACCTCTACGGCCGTGGGGAGCCTGCCGACGCCGTCACCGTGTCCGCCGAGCTGCAGCGTCGCGGTGAGCTGATCCGGCTCGGCGGCGCGCCGTACCTGCACACGCTGATCGCCACCGTGCCCACCGCCGCCAACGCGGCCTACTACGCCGAGATCGTCGCGGAGAAGGCGATCCTGCGCCGGCTCGTCGAGGCCGGCACGCGCATCGTGCAGCTCGGGTACCACGGGGCCGACGGAGCCGAGGTCAACGACGTCGTCGACCGCGCGCAGGCCGCCATCTACGAGGTCACCGACCGCAGCACCAGTGAGGACTTCGTCCCGCTCGAGGAGCTGCTGCAGCCCACGATGGACGAGATCGACGCCATCGCCTCGCGCGGCGGCGTGGCCCTCGGCGTGCCAACGGGATTCGCCGACCTCGACGCCGTCACCAACGGCCTGCACCCGGGCCAGATGATCGTCGTGGCTGCTAGGCCTGGGCTTGGGAAAAGTACCCTGGGACTGGATTTCGCCAGGTCGTGCTCCGTGAAGCACGGTCTCACCAGCGTCGTGTTCTCGCTGGAGATGAGCAAGTCCGAGATCGTCATGCGCCTGCTGTCGGCGGAGGCGCGGATCCGGCTGGCCGACATGCGCGCCGGTCGGATGAGCGACGACGACTGGACGCGCATGGCGCGGCGCATGAGCGAGATCAGCGAGGCGCCGCTGTTCATCGACGACTCGCCCAACCTCACGCTGATGGAGATCCGCGCCAAGGCGCGCCGGCTCAAGCAGCGCCACGACCTCAAGCTCGTCATCCTCGACTACCTGCAGCTGATGACGTCCGGGCGCAAGGTCGAGTCCCGGCAGCAGGAGGTGTCGGAGTTCTCCCGGCAGATCAAGCTGCTGGCCAAGGAGCTCGAAGTGCCTGTGGTGGCGATGAGCCAGCTGAACCGTGGCCCGGAGCAGCGCACCGACAAGCGCCCGCAGCTCTCTGACCTGCGCGAATCCGGGTCGATCGAGCAGGATGCGGACATGGTCATCCTGTTGCACCGCCCCGACGCGTTCGAGCGCGACGACCCGCGGGCGGGCGAGGCCGACCTGATCCTGGCCAAGCACCGCAACGGCCCCACGAGCACCATCACCGTGGCCCACCAGCTGCACTACAGCCGCTTCTCCGACCTGGCCCACGGCTAATTCGCTTGCCCGGTCGGTAGCGCCTCGTCACGATCCCCCGGTCCGAACGACCGGCGGCGGGAGCCCTTCGATGCGCGAACTCCTCGGAACACCCCAGCGTCCCCATCGCATCGTGGTATTCGAGGACTTCGTCACCCATGCCCCTCAACATCGGGATACTCGCTCACATCGACGCCGGTAAGACCAGCCTCACCGAGCGCCTGCTCTACGACACCGGCGCCATCGCGCGCCTCGGCAGCGTCGACGGCGGCGACACCCAGACCGACACCGGCGCCATCGAGCGGCAACGGGGGATCACCGTCCGCTCGGCGGTGGCGGCGTTCACTGTCGGCGCCACCCACGTCAACCTCATAGACACGCCCGGCCACCCGGACTTCATCGCCGAGGTCGAGCGCGCGCTCGGCGTGCTCGACGGGGTGGTGCTCGTGCTCTCCGCCGTCGAGGGCGTGCAGGCGCAGACGCGCGTGCTGATGCGCACGGTCCGCGAGATGCGGCTGCCCACCCTGCTGTTCGCCAACAAGATCGACCGGCGAGGTGCCCGCGATGACGAGCTGCTCGCCGAGGTCAGGCGCACGATCGCCCCGAATGTAGTCAAGATGACGAGAATCGCCGCACTCGGAACACGGGTGGCCTCCGCGGTTGCCGAACCGCTCGACCGGCCGGAGATCGCGGAGGTGCTCGCCGAGACCGACGACCGCGTGCTCGCGCGCGTCGTGGAGGGGCCGCCGCCGACGGCCGCCGAGGTGGCGGACGCACTCGCCGCGGGCACCGCGGCCGGGCGGGTCCAGCCCCTGTTCGCAGGCTCGGCGCTGAGCGGGGCCGGCATCCCGGCGCTGCTCGACGGGATCGTGCGACTGCTCCCTCCCGCGCCGGTCGTGGCGGCCGCCGGGCCGCGGGGCACCGTCTTCGCCGTCGAGCGGGAGCCGTCCGGGCAGAAGCTCGCTTACGTGCGGCTCTTCGCCGGTGAGGTCCGTCCGCGGCAGCGTGTGGTGATCCGCAGGCGCCGCCAGGACGGAGGCTGCGATGAGCTGCCCGCACAGGTCACGTCCCTCCGGGTGGTCGGGCGCAACGGCACCGAGCGGCTCGTGGCCGGCGACATCGGCCGACTCGGCGGGCTGGAGCCGAAGGTGGGCGACCGGCTCGGCGGCGTCGCTGCTGACGAGGCGGGCCCGCGCTTCGCTCGCCCGACCCTGCGCACGACCGTCCGTCCCCGCGACCCGGCCGACGCGGGCCGCCTGCACGCCGCGCTCACGAGCCTGGCCGACGAGGATCCGCTGATCCACGCGCATGTGGTGCCGGGCGGCGCCACGGAGGTGCTGCTGTACGGCGAGGTGCAGAAGGAGGTCATCGCCGAGCGGCTCGCCATCGAGCACGGTGTCGAAGCGGAGTTCACGCCGAGCCGGATCGTGTGTGTCGAACGGCCGGTGGGCGTGGGTGAGGCCGTCGAGGAGTTCGGCAGGCGCGGGCCGGCGCTGGGCCGCTACTGGGCGACGGTCGGGCTGCGCGTCGAGCCCGGGCCCCGGGACAGCGGTGTCACGTTCCGGTACGAGACCGAGCTCGGGGCGCTCCCGCGGGCGTTCCACACCGCGATCGAGGAGACCGTGCACCTCGCGAGCAGACGGGGACCGCAGGGGTGGGCGGTGACCGACTGCCGCGTCACGCTCGTGCGCTCCGGCTTCGACGCGCCGACGAGCGTGGCCGCCGACTTCCGGTGCCTCACCGCGTTGGTGCTGGCCAGGGCGCTGGAGCGGGCGGGCACGCGGGTGTACGAGCCGTACCACGCGTTCGAGCTGGAGATCCCGGCCGACGTGCTCAGCGAGGTCGTCGCGCGGATCACGGTGCTCGGGGCGCGCATCGCGGAGACCGCGGGCGATGCCGCCCGGTGGCGGCTCGCGGGCACGGTTCCGGCCCGCCGGCTCGACGCGGTGCAGCGCACCCTCCCCGGCCTCACCCGAGGCGAGGCGGTGTGGTGGACGCGCCCCGCTGCGGATCAGCCGAGCTGACGGCTACCGGCGCCAGAACAGGTGGTGGGTCACGCCGCTCGGGCTGGGCACGACCTCGAGGTGGAACCGGTTGAGCAGCTCGTCGGGCGACTTCCAGAGCCGCACCCCGGATCCGAGCTCGACGTGGGAGACCGCCACGTGCAGGGTGTCGACGAGGTCGGCGTCGAGGAACTCCCGGATGGTGGTGGCCCCGCCACCGAGCCGGACATCCTTGCCCTGCGCCGCCTCCTTCGCCTGCTCGAGCACCGTGGCCGGATCGCCGTCGACGAAGTGGAACGTCGTGTCGGAGAGCGTGAACGACGGACGCTCATGGTGGGTCAGCACGAACACCGGCGTGTGGAACGGAGGCTCGTCACCCCACCAGCCGAGCCACTCGTGGTCGCGCCAGGGACCGCGCTGCGGGCCGAACTTGTTGCGGCCCATGATCTCGGCGCCGATGTTGTTGGTGAAGTCCCTCGTGAAGTAGTCGTCGAGGCCGCGGCTTCCACCGGGGTCGGTCCGGTTGGGCCAGCTCGCGGTTGCGCCGGCCCAGGCGATCATTTCCCGGGGATCGGCATGGCCGAATGGCCGCTCGAGGCTCTGGCCCTCGCCTGCGCCGAAGCCGTCGCGTGAGACGGTGAAGTTCTGGACCCTCAGTAGCTGACTCATGTGGAGGGGTCGGAACCGCTCACCGGCTCTTGTCATGCGGGTGGGGTGACGGTCGTCACAGTCGGGCGAGGTGATCGCGAGCCGCGGCGGCGACGTCCGCGGGCACTCCGAGCTCGCCGAGCATCTCGGCCGCCGCGGCCATCTCCGCCGTGCGCCGCACGGCGTGCCGGTGGGAACCGCTGACCAGCCGCTCCACAGTGGCGGCGTCCACCCGGGCCAGCTCGTTCTCGATGACCTCCCGGAGCCAGTCCTCGCACCCGGCGGCCCGGGCCGCGGTCAGCGCCTCCACTACGGCGGCCGCCATTCCCTTGAAGAACACGCTGCGCAGCAGCTTGCGTTCGGCGGCCAGGCCGGCCGGTCCGGTAATGACCTCGACCGATGCTCCGAAGGGGCGAAGGATCTCCGTCACCTGGTGGGCCGCCTGGCCGGTGGCGAGCATCGGAACCCGCAGCCCGTGCCCCGGAACGGGCGCCATGATCGCCACATCCGCGAAGGGCACACCGTGCGCCGCCGCGATCTCGGCGAGCCTGCGCTTCGTGCCGGGCGATGCGGTGTTGAGGTCGGCCCACATCGCGGCCGTGGCGAGGCCCGCCTCGAGCGCGTCGAGCGCGGCCGATGCGCTGTTCACGCTCAGCACGAGGTCGGCGCCTTTGGCGGCCTCGGCCTCGGAACCGGTGTCGAGCACGCCGTCCGGGGCCGGGACGGCCGGGTCGTAGCCCCGTACGGCCGCGCCTGCGGCGACGAGGTCGCGCGCGAAGGCGCCCCCGGCCTCGCCGAGGCCGAGCACGGCGATGGTTGCTCTCATCGGTTTCCTCTCCTCCCCGCCGAGCCTTGACATTGCCACCATGATTGTCAACAATTTTGGCGAGAATTGAAGCGAAGGAGCTCCATGACCGAGCACCCAGAGCCATCGGCCCATGCGCGCGAGCTGGTGCGAGGCGCTTACGACGTGCACATCCACGTCGCTCCCGACGTGATGCGGCGGCGGATCGACGACGTCACCCTCGCCGAGCGGTTCGCAGCCGTCGGCATGGCGGGATTCGTCCTCAAGTCCCACTACACGTCGACGGCCGAACGTGCCGAGGTGGTCCGGCGGGCCCGCCCCGGCGTCGACGCGCTCGGTGCCATCACCCTCAACGCGTCGGTCGGCGGGCTCAACCCGATCGCGGTGGAGATCGCGGGCCGAGGTGGCGCGCGGTTCGTGTGGCTGCCCACGGTCGACAGCGCGAATCAGCGTGCCTGCCATGCCGAGGAGCCGGAGGGCGCGAAGCCGCCGATGTGGGCGCAGCTGCAGGCCGACCTCGCCGCGGCCGGCATGGCCGCCGACCCGGTGGACGTGCTCGACGCGGACGGCAAGGTGCTGGAGCGCACGCGGCAGGTGCTGCGGCTCGTCGCCATGCACGACATGACGCTCGCCACCGGGCACGTGCACCAGGACGAGTCCGTCGCGGTCATCGACGCGGCGCTCGACGAAGGCGTGCGGCGCATCGTCGTGACGCATCCGGAGTTCACCTCCCAGCGGATCGGTGTGCAGCGGCAGCGTGCGCTCGCCGAGAAGGGCGCTCTGCTGGAACGCTGTTACACAACGCCGTACACGGGCAAGGTGTCCTGGGACGTGTGGCTCGGCAACATCCGCGAAGTCGGGCCGCGGCACTCGGTGATCTCCAGCGACCTGGGCCAACCGTTCAACCCACCGGTCGAGGACGGTCTCGCGCTGGCCGCCGACCGGCTGCTGGATGCCGGCTTCACCGACGACGAGGTGCGGCTCATGACCGTCCACAACAGCCGCTGGCTGGTCGGGGCAGACCCGCTGCCCGACGCACCGGGAGACCAGCGGTGACCGCGGTCCTCACAGCCAATGCTGTGACCAAGCGGTTCGCCAAGGGCGACGAGGCGATCGTCGCCCTGCGCGAGCTCAGCGTGAGCATCGCGGAGGGCACATTCGTCACGATCCTGGGGCGCAGTGGCTGCGGCAAGTCGACCCTGCTCAACATGCTCGCCGGGCTCACCCCGCCGAGCACCGGCGAGATCTGGTACCGGGACCGCAGGTTGGCCGGGCCGGATATCCAGATCGGCTACCTCACGCAGCACGACACGCTGATGCCGTGGCGCGACGTCCTGCGCAACGTCGAGATGCCGCTGGAGATCCGCGGCGTCGACACCGCGAAGCGGCGGGCCGTCGCCACCGACCTCGTGCAGCGGGTCGGCCTCGCCGGGTTCGAGAAGCACTACCCGCGCGAGCTGTCCGGCGGGATGCGGCGGCGGGCCGGCCTCGCGCGCATGCTCGCGGGCAGCCCGGAGACGCTGCTGATGGACGAGCCGTTCGGCGCGCTCGACGCGCAGCTGCGCATGGAGCTGCAGCTGGAGCTGCTGCGGCTGTGGCAGGGCAGCGGCCAGACCGTGGTGTTCGTGACGCACGACATCGAGGAGGCGCTGTTGCTCGGCGACCGGGTCGTGGTGCTCGGGCGGGTCGGCCGGATCCTGCTCGACCGCGAGATCGGGCTGGCCCGTCCGCGCTCGGCCGACGACCTGCGGGTCGACCCGGAGTTCGTGGCGCTGCACAGGGAGCTGTCCACGGCACTCAAGAACGAGTCGCCCGAGGAGGAGCAGCCATGACGGTTGCCGTTGACGCGGGGCCGGTACGCGTCGGGTTGGAACGCACGTGGTGGCAGCGGTACGGCACCACCACCGTCGTCTGGACCACCCGGATCGGGCTGCTCGCCGTGCTGCTGGTGCTGTGGGAGATCGCGGCCGACCGGTGGATCGACAGCACGTTCATCAGCAGGCCGAGCGACATCGTCGGCCGGCTCGCCGAGTGGAGCGCCGACGGCACCCTGTGGACGAACACGTGGATCACCGTCCAGGAGATCGTCTACGGGTTCCTCCTCGGCGCCGCCGCCGGCGCGCTCGCCGGGTTCGTGCTGGCGTCGATGAGCCTCCTGTACCGCGTGCTCGACCCGTTCATGATGGCCCTGTACTCGATCCCGAAGGTCGCGCTCGCGCCGCTGTTCATCGTGTGGTTCGGGATCGGCATGCACATGAAGGTGCTGCTCGCCGCGGTCACGGTGTTCTTCCTGGTGTTCCTCAACACCGCAGCAGGGGTGCGCGAGGTGGACCGCGGCCTGATCGACGCGGTGCGCCTGATGGGCGGCACCCGCCGGGACATCGCCCGCAAGGTGGTGCTGCCTGCGTCCATGACCGGGGTGCTGACCGGACTGAAGGTGTCGATCCCCTACGCCCTGATCGGTGCGGTGATCGGCGAGCTCGTGGCGTCCAACCGCGGGCTCGGCTACCTCATCAACGACGCCGCGGCGCAGTTCGACACCGCGGGCGTGTTCGCCACCCTCGTGGTGCTCAGCGTGATCGCGAGCGTGTTGAACGTGTTCGTCGGCCTGATCGGGCGGCGCGTCAACCGGTGGAAGCCGACCGATGACTAGCCGGCGGACCATCCTCAAGGCCGCTGCCGCGGCGCCGCTGCTGCTGGCCGGGTGTGCCACGCGCCAGTCGACCACCCCGCAGGGCGTGCTCAACATCGGCCAGATCAGCAACTCCGTGGCGTTCTTCCCGCTGTTCGTCGCCGAGGAGAAGGGATATTTCGCGGCGGAGGGTGTGCAACTCGGTGAGCGGCCGCGGCTGGGCACCGGTGCGAAGGTGGCCGCCGCGCTGAAGGGCGGCAGCATCGACCTCGGTGCCGGGGTCATCACCGACGCCTTCAACCTGGCCAAGATCGACGATGGTACGCGGATCGTGACCAGCCTCGTCACCGAGTACTACGTCGACATCGTCGTACCCCGGTCGTTCGAGGAGCCGGCCACGCTCGAGGACAGGATCGCCGCGCTCGTCGGGAAGCAGATCGGGATCACCGGTCCGGGCAGCGGCACGGAGGCGCTCGTCAACCACCTGTTCACGAGCATCGGCCGCAACGCGGCGGTCGACTCGACGCTGGTCAACCTGGGCGGCGCCGCGACGGCGGCGATCGGGGCGCTCATGGCAGGCCGGGTCGACGCGCTGGCGTTCTTCCAACCGATCGCCCAGCAGGTGGAGGCCGCGAACATCGGGAAGGCCTACATCTCGCCGGTTCGTGGCGACGTGCCCACGCTGCGCGGCGCCCTGCACGGCGTGGTGTTCAGCACCCAGAAGCTGCTGGACCGCAAGCCGGCCGAGCTCGCGGCGTTCAACCGGGCGATCGGCAGGGCACTGTCCGACATCCACGGTGACGCCGGGCAGGCGCGCGACCTGCTCGGCCGGTACCTCGAGAACACCGATGCCGCCGCGCTGGACGCGCTCGTCCCGATCCTGGGGCGGGAGGTCCCTCGTACCCCGCAGGTCGAGCGCGCCTCCTACGACACCGCCCGGACGTTCCACCTGGACAGCGGCCTGGTGAAGAAGGCGCCGACGTACGAGGAGGTGCTGGCCGGTCGGCCCGCCGCCTAGTGCCCCGAACCGGACTTTCGGTTCGGGACACTAGCGTCAGGCCCGGTGGGCGGCCGCGTGCTCCGTGATCAGCCTCGTCGCCTCGTCCGCCGCCTCGATCGTCGCGAGGTGGGCGGCCTCCAGCACCTCCAGCCGGGCGCCGGGGATGCCCTCGACGATCGTGCGGGCGTGCGGTTCGACGGGCGTCGACGGGTCGGCCGCCCCGGCGATCACGAGTGTCGGGGCGGTGATCGCGCCGAGGCGGTTGCGGTGGTCCCACACCTCGAGGGCCTGGCAGCAGGCGAGGTAACCATCGTCCGGGGTGCCGGCCACCCATGCGGCCGCCTCGGCGACCGTGTCGGGGTGTGCCGCCGCCCAGTCCGGGGTGAACCACCGGGACACGATCCCCTCCGCGAGCGGCGCGGTGCCACCGGAGGAGACCGCCGCGATGCGTTCCTTCCAGACCGTGGTGTCCGGGAAGTTCGAGGTCGTGCAGCACAGCGTGAGGCTCGTGACGCGCTCCGGCGCCTCGGAGCCCAGGTACATCCCGACCATCCCGCCCATCGAGAGCCCGCACCACGCCACCCGCTCCAGGCCGAGGCGGTCGAGCAGGGCGAGTACGTCGCCCGCGAGGTCGGTGATGGCGTACGGCCCGGGAGGCACCGGAGAGCCACCGTGCCCGCGGTGGTCCACCCGGATCACGCGGAACCGTTCGGTGAGCGGCGCGACCTGCGGCTGCCACATCTCCAGCGTGGAGCCGAGGGAGCCCGACAGCACCAGCACGGGCGCGTCGCGAGGGCCTTCGTCGACGTAATGCAGGTCGACGCTCACGAAGTCTCCTTCTCGCCGACGGTGCGCATCCCGCGCAGCGTCTCCAGTTCGGTCGTGCTGGGCGGCGCCGTGAAGACGAGATCGGCGGCGACCTGCAGCGGCCACCCGGTCTCGGCGCGCACCCGCTCCACGGTCACGCCCTGGTGCAGCGCGGTGAGCACCAGCTCCGCCGTGTCGGGGTCCGGTTCCAGCACACCGAGATCGGTGATTACGCGAACCGGGCCTGCGCCCCGAAGGCCGAGCAGCTCCCGGTCGCCGCGGCCGCTGCCGTGTCCGACGGAGGTCACGAAGTCGACCTGCTCGACGAAGGCCCGCATCCGGTGCCGCATCACGACGATCACCTCGCGGCAGGATGCGGCGATCTCGGGGGCACCGCCCGAGCCGGGCAGGCGGACGCTCGGCTCGTCGTACTCGCCGATCACCGTCGTGTTGATGTTGCCGAGCCGGTCGACCTGGGCGCCCGAGAGAAACCCGACGTCGATGCGGCCCGGCTGCAGCCAGTAGTTGAAGATCTCCGGCACGCCGACGACGGCGAGCGCCGAGTCGGCGAGGATGCCGTCGCCGATGGAGAGCGGGAGCTCCGCGGGCTTGGTATCGAGGGTGCCCGACTCGTAGACCAGCACCAGCCGCGGGGCGTGCAGCCTGCGGGCGAGGTTGGCGGCCGTGGACGGCAGGCCGATCCCGACGAAGCAGACCTGGCCGTCGCGGAGTGCTCGGGCGGCCGCGATGCTCATCATCTCGTCGGCGGTCCACGTCGGCGCCTGCTGCGTCCCGGCGACGGGCTCTGCGGTACCGGTCATGCTGGCGCCTCCGCGGGAAAACGAACGTCGGCGCTCATGCCGCTTCCTCCTCGATCGTGCGTCGCCAGCGCAGGAACGCCTCCCGGTCGCGGCTGATGGCGTCCCACGCCCGGTACGCGGCGTTGTCACGTTCGTAGTACCCGTGCGCGTACGACGGCGCGGCGCCGCCGGGAGCCGTCGCCACCGCGTCGAGTACCCACCCTGGCAGCACCACAGCACCGGGAACCGGCGTCAGCTCGTCGACGATCTCCTCGACGGTGGCCAGCGACCGGCGGGATGCGAGCACGGCCTCCTTCTGCACGCCGGTGATGCCCCACAGCTGGACGTTGCCGTCTCGATCTGCACGCTGGGCGTGCACGATCGCGACGTCGGGGTTGAGCGCGGCGACGGCGGCGAGCCGCTCACCGGTGAACGGGCACTGCACCGTCGAGATCGTGTCGGTGTGGTTGGGCAGATCGGTTCCGCTGTAGCCGCGGAGCACCGCGAACGGCACGCCGGAGGCGCCCGCCACGTACCGGTTGGCCATCCCGGCGTGGCTGTGCTCCTCGATCTCGAGGGGGACGGGCCATGCGTTGGCGAGCGCGTCGCGCATCCGGTGCAGCGACCCGACGCCGGGATTGCCGCCCCAGGAGAACACCAGCTTGGACGCACAGCCCGCCCCGATCATCTGGTCGTAGACGAGGTCGGGCGTCATCCGCACCAGCGTGAGATCCCGCCGGTGCTGGCGGATGATCTCGTGGCCTGCGGCGAACGGGATGAGGTGCGTGAACCCTTCGAGCGCGACGGTGTCGCCGTCGTGCACGAGTTCGGACACGGCCTGCGGCAACGGCACGATCTTGGCCACGCCGGAACGGTAGTGCGCTCGTCCCGGCCCGGCAATCGACGGCGCTCTCATTCCGGCATGTGGCACCACCGGGTGACCGTTATGACCCTCGGCGAGGCGCCTGTCACGTTCTGCGGCGGGCCGGTCCGGCTCAGTGCAATGGTGTGCCGGGTGAGCACTCTCTCCGACACCCGCCCCGCCGCCGCATCCGGCCGCTTCCGGCTGGGCGGCGAGCAGGGGCGCCCGGTCCACCGTCTCGGCCTCGGCACGATGCGGCTCACCGGCCCCGGCGTGTGGGGTCCGCCTGCCGATCGCGGCGCCGCGGTGGCCGTGCTGCGGCGCGCGGCCGACCTCGGTGTCGACCTGTTCGACACCGCCGACTCCTACGGCCCGGACGTGGCCGAGGAGATCCTCCGCGAGGCGTTGCACCCGTACGACGGGCTGACGATCGCGACGAAGGCCGGCCTGCTGCGCACCGGCCCCAACGAGTGGCACGCCTACGGCCGACCGGAATACCTGCGCCAGCAGTGCGACCAGAGCCTGCGCAAGCTCGGCGTCGAGCGGATCGATCTGTTCCAGCTGCACCGGGTCGACCCCCAGGTGCCCGCCGACGAGCAGTTCGGCGCGCTCGCAGAGCTGCAGGCGGAGGGCAAGGTGGCCGCCGTCGGGCTGTCCGAGGTCGGTGTGGACCAGATCGAGGCGGCCCGCCTCGTGGTCGACGTCGCCACCGTGCAGAACCGGTACAACATCGCCGACCGCAGCAGCGACGACGTGCTGCGCTTCTGCACCGAGCAGGGCATCGGGTTCATCCCGTGGGCGCCGATCGCGGCCGGACGGCTCGCGGAGCCGGGCGGCGCGCTCGACGCCACCGCACGGCGGCTCGGCGGCACCCCGGCGCAGGTGGCGCTGGCGTGGCTGCTCCAGCGCTCGTCGGTGATGCTGCCGATCCCGGGCACGAGCGACGTGGCGCACCTGGAGGAGAACGTCGCAGCGGCCTCCCTCCCGCTGGACCTCGACACCGTCGAGGAGCTCGACACCGCCGCCTGATTCTTGGCTGCCTGATCCGCGAACGCTGCGCGTGTTGCCCGACTACTCGGCCGAGGGGCTCGACACGCCGGATCCACCCGATCGAGCGGAATCGCCTCCCGTCGCTGTAACGGGCATGATCCAACCGTTTCCCCTCATGGGGGTCCCCGTTGTGGGTGGTAGATGCGCTGAACGGCCCAGCAGGGTGAGGCCGGAGTCAGGATTCCCGGTGCATGGAGACCACGACGGAGGTGGCGTGTGTCCGAGCTGGTGACGGACCTCGACTGGTGGGCGGCCACCCGCTATCCGAGCGCCGACGAGGAGTGGGGACCGGTCTCAGGCCGGCACGCCCACAACGAGGACGCCGAGCTGACGCCGATCTTCCATGCACTGACGCGCGGCGGCTGGCGCAGCCGGCAGCACGAACCCGCCTACGAGGCCGATCCGGCCGACGAGTTCGACAGCGAGCCGCTCACCGCTCCGATCCCGAGCGTGCCGCCCCGCAGCCGCCGTGAGCTCCCGGAGACGGGCCGGCACCGCCGGGTGCGATAGCGACCACCGGAAACTCACCTGCGGCAGGGTGTCCCGTCAGCCGCGGATCCGGGCCGCCACGTCCCGCAGCGCGACGGTGGCGGCTCGCCGGTCCACCCGCGTCGGCTCGCCGTCGGCGAGCACCTGCTCCCCTGCCACCCACACGTCCCGCACCAGGCGGGACCCGCCTGCCCACACGAGGTTGGACAGCAGCTGGGCGTCGTCATCGGGGGCTACGAAGGCCGGGTCGTCCAGGTCCACGTGCACGATGTCGGCCCAGCGCCCCGCCTCGATCGCCCCGAGGTCCTCGCGGCCGATGGCGGCTGCGCCGTCCCGCGTGGACATCAACAGCAGCTCGGCGGCGGTCAGGGCCGCGGCGTCCCCGCTGCCGACCCGGGCGAGCAGGCCGGCGAGGCGCGCCTCCGCCCACATGTCGAGGTCGTCACCGGACGCCGGGCCGTCGGTGCCGAGACCGACGCGCACCCCGGCCCGGCGCAGCGCGGTCACACGGGCGACCCCGGCGGCGAGCTTGGCGTTGGACCCAGGGCAGTGGGCGACCGCGGTGCCCCTGGAGGCGAGCAGGGCGATGTCGACCTCGGAGAGGTGCACGCCGTGCGCGGCGAGTACTCGCCCGCCGAGTGCGCCGACGTCGTCGAGCAGGGCGGGCACCGAGCCGTGCGACGCGCGCTGCGCGCGATCCTCCTCCGCCGTCTCGGCCACGTGGATGTGCATCAGGGCGTCGCGGGCGCGCGCGTGCTCGGCCACGGAGGCCAGCGCATCGGGCGGGAGCGTGTACGCCGCGTGCGGGCCGTAGCCGAGCTCGATCCGCTCGCCCGGCCCGGACCGGACGCCGACCGCGTCGATCCGCGCGGACACGTCGTCGCGCATCTGCTCCCATGTGCCGAGGCGATCCCATCCCGGCGCGGCGATGATGCCCGGCGTCAGCACAACCCGTGACCCCACGGCCGACACCGCGTCGATCACGGCGTCGGTGAAGAAGTACATCTCGACGCTCGTGGTGCAGCCGGTCCGCAGCAGCTCGGCGCACCCCGAGGTCATCGCCACGTGGACGTCCGCCGCCTCGAGCCGGCCCTCCGCGGGCCACATCACGTCCTGGAGCCAGCGCAGCAGCGGGAGGTCCCCACCCATGCCGCGCAGCGCGATCATCGGGGTGTGCGCGTGGGTGTTCACCAGGCCGGGGAGCAGCGCGCCCGGCAGCATCCGCACCGGGCCCGTGCCGTCCGGCGCGGTGGCGCGCGGCCCGACGTACGCGATCCGGCCGTCCTCGTCGACATCCACCACCGCGTTGCGCAGCACCGAGCAACGCGGATCGCACGGCAGCACGACCGGCGCGACGAGCCGGGTGGGAGTCACCGCCGGGGCTCCAGCAGCGAGCGCAGCGAGCGGAACGGCGGCAGCCATGCCCCGCCGTCGGGCAGCGTGTCGAGCGTGATGCGTGGGAGCGGCTCGCGGAACACGCCGTCGATGTCCTCGAGGTCGACGAACTCGATCACCTCGGAGTTGAGCGCGAAGCTCGCGTGCTCGCGGAACCCGATGACCGTGACGGCCGTACCCGTGGCGTCGAGTTCCTCGAGTGGTTCGCGGAACGCCCTGCCGTCGCCGGAGGCGACCACGAGCCGCTGCAGTCCGCCCTCCGAGGCGCGGAGCTTGATGTGGGCGAGCATGTCGTCGTCGACGTCCGAGTCGTCGGCGAGCTTCGGTTTCGCGAACACCGCGAAGCCCACGTTGCGCAGCGCCTCGACCCATGGCCGCACGACCTCGGTGCTGCCCGGCGCCACGTTCGTGAACACGGTGGCCTCTGCCACCGCGTCCGGCCCCGCGAGCTCGAGCAGCCAGCGGCCGACGGCGTCGAACCGGGGCCGGAACGCCGCCGTGGGGCGGGCCCCGAGCAGCGAGCCGAGGCTCATGTCCATGTTCGGCGCGTCCCACACGAGGAGCACGCGCGGTGCCGGGGGCACCGTCGCGGTCGGGATCATCGGACGACCCTATCCGGATAGCATCCGGCGGTGATGGATGAGCTGCGCAATCGCTGCGCCGCACAGATCGGCGATCTGCATCGGGTGATCGAGGACTGGCTCGGTGGGCGGTTACCGCGGACCCCTGCCGCGTTCGCCGCATTCGCCGACGCGCACGCCCCCGGCTTCACGATGGTCGCGCCCGACGGCGCGTTGCTCGGCGTGGACGAGCTGCTGCCCGGCTTCGAGGGCGCGTACGGCACCGCTCCTGGCCTGCGCATCAGCATCTCCGAGGTCGCGCTCGTCCACGCCGATGGCGGCGGGGTCGTCGTCACGTACGAGGAGTGGCAGGACGGGCCTGCCGGCCGGACGGGCCGGCGCAGCACCGTGCTGCTGGAGCCGCACGCCGGCGCGCCGTACGGCCTGCGGTCGCGGCACCTGCACGAGACGTGGATCTCACCCCGGTGAGCGTGCCGTGAAGGCCCGCGAGCCCCGACGGACCGAGGCGGAGGCAATCCGACATGGCTGACGAGCTCGATGTCGCCCGGCAGGCCGCCGCGGCGATGGAGCGGGCCGACGCCGCGGGCCGCGGGGTGGGCGTGCGCCTGCTCGACGTCGGACCGGGCCGGGCGCGCGTGGCGCTGACCGTCGAGGAGCGGCACGTCAACGGGCACGGCATCTGCCATGGCGGATACCTGTTCTTCCTCGCCGACGCCGCGCTCGCCTACGCGGGCAACAGCTACGGGACGTCGGCCGTCGCGGTGGGCGCGGACATCACGTTCCTGCGTCCCGTCGCGCTCGGCGCCGAGCTCATCGCGGAGGCGGTCGAGCGGGCCCTTGTCGGAAGGTCGGGGCTCTACGACGTCACCATCCGCGATGGCGACCAGCCGGTGGCCGAGTTCCGCGGCCGCACCCGCCAGGTCCCCGGCCTGCCACCGCCGCCCTGAGACCGCCCCGCGAGTCGCGCCGTGAGTGCGCGCGAGTCGCGCTGTGGATGCGCATCAGGTGGCGGGACGAGGGGCCGGGAGGAGGAAGGCCGGGCGGGTGGCGGGGTCGGGGTCGTCGTAGTAGCGGTGGTAGACGGGCGTGAGGCCGCCGGAGACGGGGGGCACGATCCAGCTCCAGTCGGCGGGGCAGCGCCTGCCCGCCCGCTCCTCGCGCTCGACGTGGGTGAGGAACCGCCGCGACTCGTTGTGGTGGTCGGCCATCGTCACGCCCGCCGCGTCGAACGAGTGCTGCACGGCGCGCACCATCTCGACGAGCGCGCGGTCGCGCCAGAGCGTCCGCTCGGAGCTGGTGTCGAGGCCGAGCCGCTCCGCGATGACCGGCAGGAGGTCGTAGCGGTCGACGTCGGCGAGGTTGCGGGCGCCGATCTCGGTGCCGAGGTACCAGCCGTTGAACGGGGCGGCGGGGTAGGTCACGCCGCCGATCTCGAGCGGCATGTTGCTGATCGCGGGCACCGCGTGCCAGCGCAGTCGCAGCTCGGCGAACCACTCGTGGTCCGGGTGGGACAGCGGAACTTCCAGCACTACGTCGGGCGGGACCTCGAAGACCTGCGGCTCGCCGTCGCCCGCGGAGACGATCAGCGGCAGGACGTCGAACCTGCCCGGGGGATCGGGCCGTGGCCAGCCGAGGGCGACGGCGCGGTCGGTGAAATCGGCGTACTTGCCGTCGCCGCGCACGTCACCGGCGGGCGTCCGATGCCCGGCGTAGCGGATCAGCTGGTCGTTGTGGATGCGCGGGCCGGGAGCATCGGGCCGATCAGGGGCGAACACGGTGATCGTGGAGCGGATCCGGCCATCGCGGGTGGCCGCCCGCAGGTGCTCGCCGCACTCGGCGGCGATCGCTGCGGGACTGGTGACGTCGCGGCGGTCGCGCACGTAGAGGCTCTTCCAGTACAGCCTGCCGATGCAGCGGGCGGCGTTGCGCCACGCCAGCCGGGCGCCGAACGCCAGCTCCTCGGGGGTGTGCGCGTAGGTGCCGGTGGCGTCGATCTCATCCCGGATCTGCCAGACCCGCCTGGCGAGCGGATCGGACGGCTCGGTCTCGGCGTGGAACTGGGTCAGAAACTCTTGCGCCTCCGCCGGGTCGACGGCGCAGGGGGTGGGCGGGGTGTGGGTGACGGGGCATTGATCTGTGCGAGGCGAGGGGACTGCAGCGTTCGTTGCGATCAGTGTCAACCCGCAGCCCTTCTCCAGCCGACCCCTCAATCGGGGCCCCCGAATAGGGGCCGTCGACCTTCCTACACGGTTACGGTGTGTTGCCGCGACGTGCTTCCGCGTGACGGACGCGGTAAAGGAGGTCACGCACCGTCCGCCCTTCGAGGTGCGCCCGCTGCTCGAATTTCGTAACAGGCCGCCAGTCCGGGCGCGGTGCCCAGCCACCGGGCTGATCAGCTGCCGTGTTCTCGAGCGCAGGCTCGGCGTCACACACGGTGCGCATCTGCGCCGCGTAGTCGTCCCAATCGGTGGCCAGGTGCAGGAGGCCGCCGGGTTCCAGCCGGGACGCCGCGAGCGCGATGAAGCCGGGCTGGACGAGGCGGCGCTTGCGGTGGCGACGCTTGGGCCACGGGTCCGGGAAGAAGATCCGGATCCCGGCCAGCGACGCGGGCGGCACCCGCTCCCGCAGCAGCGCGACGGCGTCGCCGCGCAGCAGGGCGACGTTGGTGAGCCCCGCGTCGGCGAGCCGCATCAGCAGCTGGGCGAGCCCCGGCTCGTACACCTCGACGGCGATGTGGTCGCGCTCCGGTGCGGCCGCGGCGAGCGCGGCCGTCGACTCCCCCATCCCGGAGCCGATCTCCAGTACCAGCGGGGCCGTGCGCCCGAACCAGGCTGGAGGGTCGTACGGCTCGGCGTCGCTCAGGATGTCGCCGACGTCGCGGCCGCGCTCGGGCCACCAGCGGTCCCACGCGTGCTGCTGGCCCTCGGTGAGGCGGCTGCGGTGGTGGACGAAGCTGGGGATCGGCCGGTGTGGCGCCTCAGCCACCGGTACGCGGGGCGGCGGCGGGCAGCCGCACGCCGGACGTGGCGCCGGGGAGCTTGCCGCGCACGTAGCCTGCGGTGGTGCAGGCCAGCGCGGTGACGACGGCGGCAGCGGACGACACGCGGCCCTCCTTGAGCTCGCGCAGCACGGCGATGGGCAGCACCCTCGACACGTAGCTCCGCTCGGTGGACAGAGCGTCGTCGCTGCCCACGAGCTTGGAGACGGCTGCCTTCGACAGGCCTTCCGCCCAGCTGCGGCGGCGCAGGTAGGCCCACTCGACGCGATCGGGGCTCACCCGGTGGTCGACGACCGCGGCCGGCTCGAACACGATCCGGACCTTCTCGCCCGCCCGCTGGTAGTGCTGCCGGGCGCGGATGCAGAGCTCGGTCTCCTCGCAACCGAGGGGGTTCTTCCCGATGCGCCCGATGTCCTCCGCGAAGCCGCCGACCCGCTCGAACACTTCGCGTCGGAACGACATGTTGCAGCCCATGAGGTTGCGCACCTCGGCCTGGCGCACCGGCTGGCCCGTGTAGGTGCAGCCGACGATCCAGTCGAGCTCGCCGGTGGCGTTCGGGTCGTACGGCGCGGCACCGGGCAGCACGCGTGGCCGGTTGACCGGCCAGCGCGGGTGCGCCACCCCGCCCACGGCCTTGACGGTCGGGTCGCTGTAGGGCGCGAGGAGCGCGGCGAGCCAGCCGGGCCGGGCCGCCGCGTCGTCGTCGAGGAACACCACGACGTCGCCCACCGCCTCGGCGATAGCCGTGTTGCGCGCGCCGGACAACCCCTGCTTGTGGGCGTTCGGCAGCACCCGGACGCCGTGCGCACCGAACTCCTCCTGCGCGCGGGAGAGCAGTGCCGGGTTGTGGTCGACGATCACGAGGGTTTCCGCCGCCGCCACGTCCTGCGCTGCGACCGAGGCGACGGCAGCGACGATGTCGTCCCACCGCTTCTCGGTGTACACGCAGACCACGACGGTCGCCGTGACGGCCGGACTTTCCACGGGTGGTCTCCTCCTACCGGGCGACCGCGGCTCAGCTGCGGCGGTCGGACTTCCGGCGGTCTGCCCGCCGGTGCTCGGCCAGAAGGGTACGCAGCACGCGCGCGCCGTCGGCGAAGGTGCGCAGGTTGGTATCCCCGAACACCCGCTGCCGCTCGATCGACGGCACCTCGGTGATCTTCAGTCCGGCCGCGGCGACCCGGCAGTTGAGCACCGTCTCGATCTCGAAGCCGTCGCCCCAGAGCATTCCGTCGGCCGGAGCGGGTGCGTCGATCGGAGGAAGGTCGAGCAGCGGGAGCAGGTCTGCCCAGAAGGCGTTGTAGCCGTAGCAGAGATCGGTGTAGCTGGTGCCGAACAGCGCGTTGGCGACGCCGTTGAGACCCGCGTTGCCGCTCTTGCGCAGCAGCGTGATGTCGTCGCTGCCGCCACCCGGGGTGAACCGGCTGCCCTTGGCGAAGTCCGCGCCCGCCACCAGTGCCGCGACGAACGCCGGGATCTCGGACGGGTCGGCGGACCCGTCGGCGTCAAACATGACGATGACGTCACCAGTAGCAGCGGTGAACCCGCAGGCCATGGCGTTGCCCTTGCCCTTGCGCGTCTGCTTGATCACGCGGACCCACGGCAGCACCCGCTTGGCCGTCTCCACCGTGCCGTCGGTGGAATCGCCGTCCACAACGATGATCTCGTGGACGGTGGGACGCACCGCTGCGATCGCGGGGAGCACGATCTCGAGGTTGCGCGCCTCGTTCCGGGTGGGGACGACCACCGAGACGGTGGGGAACGGCGTGCGGCTGCGCTGCGCGTGCGGCCGCGGCACGCGTGTCGGGCGTTGCGCGTGCAGCTCGGAGGGAGCCGGGCCGCCGTAGGCGGCCGCACGGGCGGATGAAACGGCGCTCACACATCCTCCAGACGGGTCCGCTCCAACGGGACAACGAGGCCGTCCCGCACGGGTTGCGGGTCATGGGGAGCGGGTCGCCCGGATGGGCTGTCGCTCCGGTGGGTCGTCGCTGTGCGCTGGACCGTGGTCACGTTCTTGATGACGCACGGAAGCGCTGAGTGGTTGCCCCTTTCTTCGAATCGCTCTGCCGAGTGGGCCGCGCCGCCCCCGCGCGGCGCGGCCCCGCACCCAGCGCGACGTCGTCACTCGGGCGGGTGGCGGCGCGGGGAGCAGCTGGTCTTCCCCGTAACTGTGCCCGCTGGGGCTCGTGCGGGGTCTGAGGACGCGCCGCCGACCCCCAGTTGCCGTTACCGTTTCGTGACCCGGGGCAGGTAGCGCTACGGAATCCGCCGGGCTGCCCGAGCGCGAATGATTCTCGCCATGGGCACCGATCCGTACATGGCGCTGGCGGCCGAGCTGAACCTGCTGGGCAGGCGGCTCGACGGGCTGGGCGCCGAGTTGCTGCGGCTGCGGGCCGTGGACGCGACGCGTGCTCCGGGGACGGAGGGGTTCCCCGGAGCACCCGGCTGGTCCGCGCCGCCCGCGCCAGGCGCGACGGCGCCGGTCGCCCATGGACGGCCCGGCCCGTGGGGGACGGGCGGGTCGGTACAGGCGCCCGCGGCCCCCGGGGGCGGGCCGCGGGCGCCCCGACCGCGATCGCAGATGTCGGGCGCCCGGGTGCTCGCCTGGACCGGTGGCGGCGTGACGCTGCTCGGCGTCGTCCTGCTGCTTGCGCTCGCGGCGTCCAGGGGCTGGTTCAGCCCGGAGGGCCGGGTGACGAGTGGCGCGTTGCTCGGTGGCGTGCTGATCGGTCTCGCGCTGCGCCTGCATCGGAAGGTCGATGCCCGCGTCGGTGCGCTCGCACTGGCCGGCACCGGCTTCGCCACGCTCTACCTCACGGTGGCGGCCGCCACCGCGCTATACGGGTTCCTGGCGCCGACGCCCGCGCTGCTGGTGGCGCTCGTGGTTGCGGCCGGCGGGCTCGGGCTCGCCGACCGGTGGCAGGCCCAGCTGCTCGGCGGCGGTGTGGTGGTCGGTGCCGCTGTGCTCGCCCCCGTCCTCGTGTGGGGCTGGTTGCTGGTCGCGCTCGTGCTGGCGCTGCAGCTCGCGGCGTTGCCGGTGGTGCTGCGGCGGCGCTGGTCGGTGCTCGCGCTCGTCGCGGCGGCAGGCCCGGTGTTGTACGGGGCGGTCGTGGGAGCCATTGCGGACGAGCCGGAACGCGTGCCCACCGTCGCCGTCGCGATCGGTGTGCTCGTGGCCGCCCTCGCCACCGCGCTACCCGCGGCACGGGTGCTGCCGGCCGGTTCGGTGGGCGCGCTGGTGGCAGCGGCGCCGATACCGGTGCTGGTGAGCTCGCTCGTGCGGGGTGGGTGGAGCGGCGCCGCCGTCGCCGCGGTCGCGGTGGTCGCGCTCGCCGCCTTCGCTGCGGTGCCGGGAACGAGCCGTTCGGTGCGGGTGGTGGCCATCGCCGCCGCCGCGGTGGCGCTGTTCCAGGCCACGCTCGTCGCCCTCGATGGATCCACGGCCACGGTCGTGCTGCTCGGCCATGCGATCGTCGCCACGGTGCTGGCGGCGCAGCTGCGGGCCCGCCTGCCGCTCGCGATCGGCACGGCGTACGGCGTGGTCGCGGTGCTGATCGCACTCGGCCGTGACGCCCCGCTCGAGGGCCTCGTCCACCACCCGGCGTTCGCCTATGCCGGCCCGGGCACCGGTCCGCTCGTCGTCGGCGTCGCGGTGTCGGCACTCGTGCTGGTGTTCGCGGTGGCACTGCTGGTGGCAGGGGCACGGGCCGGGCTGGTGCGCTCGGATCCCGCATCCGCCCCGCTGTGGGTGCCGGTCGGCCTCGTGGGTCTCTACGGTGCGACCTCGCTCGTGGTCACGCTCGCCCTGCTCGTGTCCGACGACCGCACCGGCTTCACCGCGGGCCACGCGCTCGTCAGCGTGTCGTGGACGGTGATGGCGCTCGTCCTGCTCGCCAGGGGGATCCGCAGGCCCGCGCTGCGGGTCGCCGGAATGGTGCTGGTCGCGGCCGCGGTGGCCAAGCTCGTGCTGTTCGACCTCGTGGCACTCGACGGGCTGGCACGCGTGGCGGCGTTCCTCGGTGCGGGCCTCGTCCTGCTCGCGGCCGGAACCCGGTACGCCCGCCTCGTGGCCGAAGCCGAAGCCGAACCCGACGCCGCGAGGTAGGGGAAAGCGTTCGCACCCGCACACGTTCCGGCCCGATCCCGCCCCGACGCCGCGTGCGGCTGGCAGCCTGCCTGCCATGCCGGACCGCTACGCCGACGCCGTGCTGGCCCGCCGCCGCGAGCTGCGCGAACTGCGAGAGCGGCTCGCCGGTGGTCACCGCGGCGAGTTGCGGAGTTGCCTGGCACTGAGCCGCCTCGCGGCCGCGCGCGACGCCTCCGGCGAACTCGCGGCGCTGCGGCGGGAGGCCGCCGAGCACGTCCGGCGCGGTGATCGGAGCGCGCGGGACCGGCTGTTCGAGGAGGTCACGGCGGCGGTGAACACGATCGCGGCGACGGTCGCGGCCCGATGGGCGGCTGAGTTGAGCCCGCCACTGCGCCGTATCGCCACCGAGCGCGGGCTCGACATGGAGCCCGGCTGGCCTCGCCTGCCCGCGCCGCGTCCGCCGGGTCCGCCGCCACCCCCGGATCCCGCGCCATCCGGCCCCACGCTCCTCGCCGGCGTGATCGATGCGGCGGCGCTCGGGCGGCTCGCCCTTCTCCCCATCGCCGTCCTGCCGCTCGTCGGGCTGCCGGCGCTCGGTGGTCCCGCGCTCGCGCCGCTCGCCGTCGGCGTGGCCCTCACCGTGCTCGTCGTCGCGGCCCGCGCCCGGCGGATCGCGGCGGAACGCGACCGCCTGCACCGCAGGTTCGAGCAGGTCGTCGGGGCGGCGGCCGCCGCGATCGAGGCCGACCTGGACCGCAGGCTCGTCGAGCTCGAACCCGGCGCCTCCGCCGCGCTGGACGCCGCCGTGCTCCGCAGGCGCGCCGCCGTCGACCGCGAGCTGGCGGCGCTCGCCGCCGAGAGGGCAGGCAGCCGTGGATGAGCCGGGGCGGGTGCCGGACGAGGCCCCGGAAATCGGAGCAGAGGTCGGTGCCGGGTTCGACACCGACGGCGACGGCGCACCGGACACCCTCGTCACCGTCGACGGCATCGATCTCGTGGTCGCGATCGACCTCGACGGCGACCGCTTCGCCGACCAGGTGCTGCGGATCGGCCCGGATGCCACCGTCCGCGAGCAGCCGGTGGGCGGCTGGTTCTCCGCTCCCGACGACCCGGGAGATCAGTAGGTTGGTCAGGTGCCCGCCGATCGCATCATCCCGGAGGATTTCAGCGCGCTCCCGCTGTCCGCGCTGGCCGACGCCGCACTGAGCCGTGCCCGAGCGCTTGGCGCCCAGCACGCCGACCTGCGCGTCGAACGGATCCGGTCCCAGGGGATCGACCTGCGGGACGGCTCCGTCACCGGCGTCAGCGACACGACCACCGTCGGCCTCGCGGTCCGCGTGATCGTCGACGGGGTGTGGGGCTTCGCCTCCCACGTCGAGCTCACGCCGGAGCGCGCCGCCGCCACCGCGGAGCGCGCGGTCGACGTGGCGCGCACGCTCGCGCCGGTGGCCGTCGAGCGGGTCGTGCGGGCCGACGAGCCGGTGTACGCAGGCGCGGAGTGGGTGTCGGCCTACGACGTCGACCCGTTCACCGTCCCCGTGCGGGACAAGGTCGCGCTGCTCACGGAGTGGTCGCGGCGGCTGCTCGCGTCCGACGGGGTCGACCACGTGCACGCGGCCGTATCGCAGGTGCGGGAGAACAAGTTCTACGCCGACACCGCGGGTACGAGCATCGTCCAGCAGCGGGTGCGGATCGGTCCGTCCGTCGTCGCCACCGCCGTCGACCGCGCGGCGGGCGGCTTCGAGACGATGAGCTCGCTGGCCCCACCCGCCGGGCGCGGCTGGGAGTACCTCACCGGCACCGGCTGGGACTTCGACGACGAGCTGGCCCGGATGCCCGAGCTGCTCGCCGAGAAGGTGAAGGCGCCATCGGTGGCGCCGGGTGCCTACGACCTCGTGATCGACCCGACGAACCTGTGGCTCACCATCCACGAGTCGGTGGGCCACGCCACCGAGTACGACCGCGCCATCGGCTACGAGGCGGCGTACGCGGGCACCAGCTTCGCCACGCCCGACAAGCTCGGCACGCTGCGCTACGGCTCCGAGCTCATGCACGTCACCGGCGACCGGACGGTCCCGCACGGCCTCGCCACCATCGGCTACGACGACGACGGCGTCGCCACCACCCGGTGGGACCTCGTCCGCGACGGCGTGCTGGTCGGCTACCAGCTCGACCGCACGTTCGCACCGCGGCTCGGGCTCGACCGCAGCAACGGCTGCGCGTTCGCCGACTCGCCGCACCACGTGCCGATCCAGCGGATGGCGAACGTGTCTCTGCAGCCCGACCCGGAGCGGGACACGAGCGTGGACGAGCTGATCGCGGGCGTCGACCGCGGCATCTACGTCGTGGGCGACAAGTCGTGGTCGATCGACATGCAGCGCTACAACTTCCAGTTCACCGGCCAGCGCTTCTTCCGCATCGAGGGCGGGAAGCTCGCCGGGCAGTTGCGCGACGTGGCCTACCAGGCCACGACCACCGACTTCTGGGGTTCGATGGACGCCGTCGGCGGACCGTCCACCTGGCAGCTGCAAGGAGCCATGAACTGCGGGAAGGCCCAGCCGGGGCAGGTCGCGGCGGTGAGCCACGGGTGCCCTGCCGCCCGGTTCCGCGGCGTGAACGTGCTGAACACACAGGAGGAGGGCCGGTGAGGGCCCATGAGGTCGTCGAGCGCACCCTGTCCGCGGCGCGGCACCTGCACGGGTGCGCCGTGCTCGTGCGCGAGTCGAGCGAGGCGGCACTGCGGTGGGCCAACTCGACGATGACGACGAACGGGCACACCACATCCCGGCGCACCACCGTGATCGCGTTCGTCGCGGTCGAGGGTGGCATCGCGGCCGGCGTCGTGAGCTCGAGCGTCGCGGTGACCGACGAGGTCCAGCTCGAGCAGCTGGTGCGCGCAGCCGAGGCCGCGGCGCGGGACGCGGGGCCGGCGAAGGACGCCGCACCGCTGCCGGCCCCCGACGGCGGCGATCCGTCGTGGGAGGACCCCGCGGTCGAGACGTCGATCGGGGTGTTCGGCGCGTTCGCCGAAGGGCTGGCGGACGTGCTGGCAGGCCCGCACCGCCAGTACGGCTTCGCCTCCCACCAGCTCTCCACGGTGTGGCTCGGCACGTCCACCGGCGTCCGCAGGCGCTGGGTGCAGCCCACCGGCTCCGTGGAGCTGAACGCGAAGACCCATGACCTGAACGGCTCGGCGTGGACCGGGGTGTCCACCGCCGACTTCACCGACGTCGACGTGCGCGCGCTCGCCGCGGAGGCCGACCGGCGGCTGGCATGGAGCACCCGGCGCGTCACCCTGCCGGCAGGCCGGTACGAGACCCTGCTGCCGCCGTCGGCCGTCGCGGACCTGATGGTGTACCTCGTCTGGTCGATGGAGGGCAGGCCCGCGCAGGAGGGGCGCAGCGCGCTGGCCGGACCGGACGGGCCGCGCGTCGGGGAGAAGCTCACCGCCCTGCCGCTCACGCTCGCCAGCGATCCGTCCGCGCAGGGCCTCGAGTACGAGCCGTTCGTCACCGCCACCCGCTCCGGCGAGGGCATCTCGGTCTTCGACAACGGTGCGCCCACCCGGCGCACGGAGTGGGTCAGCGAGGGCACGATCGGCGAGCTGGTCTACTCCCGCGCAGAGGCGGCGGAGTTCGGCACCCGGTTCACGCCTGCGGGCGAGAACCTGCTCCTCACCGGCGGCTCGACGGACTCGATCGCCGACCTCGTCGCCCGCACCGAGCGCGGCCTGTTGCTCACCTGCCTCTGGTACATCCGGGAGGTCGACCCCACGACGCTGCTGCTCACCGGGCTCACCCGCGACGGCGTCTACCTCGTGGAGCGCGGCGAGGTGGTGGGTGAGGTCGACCACAACTTCCGCTTCAACTACTCGCCGCTCGACGTGGTGCGGCGCACCACCGAGGTCGGCGCCACCGAACGCACGATCCCGCGGGAGTGGAAGGACTGGTTCACGCGCACGGCCATGCCGCCGGCCCGGGTTCCGGAGTTCAACATGTCGTCGGTGTCGCTCGGGCGCTGACGAATCGCCGAACGGCGGCTCGCCCGAACGGCCTAGCCGACGTGGCGGGCGTCACCGCGGGAACAGCCGTTCGACCCCGCTCGGCGCACCGGTCGGCGCGTCGCGGTCCCAACGAGCATCCGCAGTGCCCGGTTTGGCGTTGACTACTTCGACGACAGAGCGCCGACGTCGTCGCCGGGTCGTAGGACCGGGAAGGGGCGAGGAGTGTCGTTCGAGGTTGTGAGCGCATACACCCTGCTCGTAGGGGACGCGGACGAAGCCGCCACCGTCAGCGTGCACAGCACGGCGGACGACGCGTGGCGGGCGCTGGACCGAGAGGTGCGAAGGCGCTGCGGCATGCGTCCGCGGCCGCGTCGCCGCGTGGACGCCGACGCCACCACCCGGCTGGCGAACGCATGGCGGGCCGGCGATCCGGACGGCCGGTACTGGAACGTCACGGTCCACCGGCTACCCATCCCGCTCCCGGTGATCGCCCGGGAGGCCGTCGTCGCGGGCCGCTGATTCTGCAGGTCAGGCGCGGCCCCGAGCAGGTGCGGGCGCGCGGACGGGATCAGCCGCCGGTGATCGATCCGAGATGCAGAAGGACGCCGCTGGCGCCCCGGTAGCGAGGCTCACACACCGACTTCTGCGCTCATACAGCGACAGCAGTCGGTGTGCCGCCACCGAAATCGGTGTGCGAGCGCCCCTGCCCGCCCTCCGACGCATCCCTCGTCCGCGGCTACGCCTGCCTGGGCGCGTACTGGCGCATGCGGGCCAGTAGGTCGTCCACACTCAGGTCGGTTGGCAGCGGGGTGCCGGTGAGCGTGCGCAGGTAGAGCCCGTCGCCCACGAGCTGCGCGAGCCAGGCGAGCACCGGGTCGTGCAGCTCGTCCAGCAGGGCGGCGTACCCGTCGGCGTCCACCTCGGCGAGTGCGTCCCGGACGGCCTGCCCGGCCGCGGTGCTGTCGGCGAGCCGGAGGACGGCGAGGTAGGTGCGGGTGAGGCCGCCGGGGGATGCGCCTCCGGGCGCTGACGTGCGGACGTAGTACGCGACGGCGCCGTCCGGTGCGCTGCGGATCGCCTCGGCATCGGCCGCGCTGCGCTCACGCAGCCGGCCGAGCAGGCCTGCGGCGAGGGCCTCCTTCGACGCGAAGTGGTAGAGCAGCCCGCCCTTCGACACGCCTGCCGCCGCGACGACGGCATCGAGGGTGACGGCCGCACCGCCGTGCTCGATCAGCAGCGTCTCGTAGGCGTCCAGCACGCGGTCACGGGCGCTCGGCACCCGGCGAGTCTAGGCCGCCGGCCGTGATGGGAATGACCAGGCGTTCCAAACCGTCTAGACGGTACAGTCGAAGGGCCCGCTACTCCGAGGAACACCGTTGACCGTCATCGCTCCCCGCCCCACCCGTGCCGGCCGCCGCGAGTGGGCAGCGCTCGCCGTGCTGCTCCTGCCCACGCTGCTCGTCACGATCGACAACACCGTGCTCGGCTTCGCCCTGCCGGCGATCAGCGCCGCGCTGTCGCCGTCGGCGACGCAGCTGCTGTGGATCGTGGACGTCTACCCGCTCGTGCTGGCGGGTCTGCTGGTGACCATGGGCACGCTCGGCGACCGGGTCGGCAGGCGCCGCACGCTGATGGTCGGTGTGGCCGGGTTCGGCGCTGTCTCGCTCCTCGCCGCCTTCGCCACGGACGCGGCGCACCTCGTTGCCGCCCGCGCCCTGCTCGGGTTCTTCGGCGCCATGCTGATGCCCGCCACGCTCGCGCTGCTGCGCACCCTCTTCCGGGATCGGGCCCAGCGCAGGTTCGCCGTCGCGATCTGGGCCACCGGGTTCGCGGCGGGATCTGCGCTCGGCCCGATCGTCGGCGGGCTCCTCCTGGAGCACTTCTGGTGGGGCTCGGTGTTCCTGGTCAACGTGCCGGTGATGCTGGTCCTGCTCGGGCTCGCCCCTGCGCTGCTCCCGGAGTCGCGCATGCCGCACCCCGGAAGGCTCGACCCGCTCGGTGTGCTGCTCTCCCTGTTCGCGATGGCACCCGCCGTGCTCGCGGTGAAGCTCGTCGCACACGACGGCATCACCCCGATCGCGGCGCTCGCGCTGCTCGTCGCGATCGTCGCGGGTGTGCTCTTCGTACGCCGCGCGGAGGCCCGGCGTGCCGCGGGTGAGGAGCCGTTGCTCGACGTCACCCTGTTCGCCTCCCCGGTGCTGCGGCTCTCGGCGCTGGCCAACGCCACCACGATGTTCGCCCTCACAGGCCTACTCTTCTTCTCCGCGCAGTATCTCGTGCTGGTGCGGGGGCTGACGCCGATGGACGCCGGGCTGGTGCTGCTGCCCGGGTTCGTCATGACGATGCTCGCCGGACTGGCGGCCGCGCGGCTGGGCCGCCGGTTCCCGCTGCGTGCGCTGGTCCCTGCCGGGCTGTTGCTGGCCGCGTCCGGGTACCTGCTGTGCACGCTCATGGGCGCCGACCACTCGGTCGCCGTGCTGCTGGCGGCGAGCGTGCTGGTCGGGGCCGGGATCGGGCTGTCGGAGACGGTCACGAACGACGCGATCCTCGCCGCGGCTCCCGCCGACCGGGCCGGCGCCGCGTCGGCCGTGTCCGAGACGGCGTACGAGATCGGTGCGGTGCTCGGCACGGCCGTGCTCGGCAGCGTGCTCTCGGCGGTGTACCGCGCCGGCGTGGAGGTGCCGAGCAGCGTCGGACCGACCTACGCCGCGACGGCCCACGAGACGCTGGGCGGAGCGGTCGGCGTCGCGGACCGGCTCACCGGGGTGCCCGCGGCCGAGCTGCTGGACTCGGCGCGCGCCGCGTTCACCGGCGCCGTCGGGATCACCGCGCTGACCGGCACCGTCGTGCTTGTTCTCGTCGCTCTGACGGTGTTCACGGGGCTGGCGCGGAGGAACTAGGGCGGTCGTGGCCTGCGCGGGCTGCGGCGACCTCGTCCATGTGGTGTTCCGCCCATTCCTTGATGTGGGCCAGCAACGGCATGAGCGTGCCGCCGAGCGGGGTGAGCGTGTAGTCGACGCGCACCGGCACCGACGGCGTAACGGCCCGGCTGACCAGCCCGTCCCGCTCGAGCGAGCGCAGGGTCTGGGTGAGCATCTTCTGGCTGACGCCCGCGATGCGCCTGCTCAGGTCCGAGTACCGCCGCGGCCCGTCCGCCAGCGCCGACAGCACGAGCGTCACCCACTTGTCGCTGATCCGGTCCAGCAGCTGGCGGGTGGGGCAGGACGCGATGTACGCGTCGTACCGGCGCGCCGCCTCCGCGCGGCGCTCACTCGCGGTTCGGGTGGCCATCTCTCCTCCGGGTGCGGTACGCACTTCCAGGTGCCTTCTTCACGTTGGAGAGTAGCTCTCCGATAGTGGTCGCATGCGTGCACTTGTGGCCCGGCGGCTCGACGGGCCGGATGCGGTCGAGCTGATCGAGACCCCTGTTCCCGACCCGGGACCGGGGCAGGTCCGGATCAGGGTGGCCGCTGCCGCGGTGAACCCGGTCGACGTGGGCACGGCGAGCGGCGGACTCGTCCGGATCGGGCTCACGCCGCCGCGCGACCAACTCGGTCTCGGCTGGGACGTGGCGGGCTCGGTCGAGGCGGTCGGCGCGGGCGTGGACATTCCGCTGGGCACCGCGGTGATCGGCCTGTCCGACCTGCTCGGGAGGCCACTGAAGACCCACGCCGAGCACGTCGTCCTGGACGTCTCGGCGATCGCGCCGGCCCCGCGTGACCTCGACCCGGTCGCGGCCTCGACGATCCCGCTGAACGCCCTCACCGCAGACCAGGCGCTCGAGGCACTGGCGCTCCCGGCCGGAGCCACGTTGCTCGTCACCGGCGCCGCTGGCGCGGTCGGTGGGTACGCCGTGCAGCTGGCCCGGCACCGCGGGCTGGAGGTCGTGGCCGGCGCTGCCGCGGCCGACGAAGCGCTCGTCCGCGAGCTGGGTGCGCAGCACGTCATCCCCCGGGGCGCCGACCTGCCCACCGCCGTGCGGGAGCTGGTGCCCGGCGGGGTGGACGGCGTCGTCGACGCCGCGCTCGTCGGGGTCGCCGCGCAGGAGGCCGTGCGCAACGGGGGCGGATTCGCCCACCTCGTGGCCACCCCGCCGCCCGCGCCGCTGCGTGGCATCCGCGTGCACACCGTGCTCGTCAGCGCCGACGGTGACCGGCTGCGCCGGCTCGCAGGCATGGTCGAGGACGGGGTCATCGGGACGAGGGTGGCCGGCGTGCACGCGCTCGACGACGCCGCAACGGCCTACCGAATGGTGGCGTCCGGCGGGTTGCGGGGGCGCCTCGTGCTCACACCTTGAACGCGGCGATGACCTCGCCCATCCGGGCCACCGGGGCCGGGTCGCGCAGGTCGGGCAGGCGGACCGCAACCTCCGCCACGCCGATCTCCGCGAGCTCCCGGAACCGTCCGACCTGGTCGGCCACGGTGCCCGCATGCACCTGCTGCGCGTACCGGCCGGGGTCGACGGCCCGTGGCCGGTGTGCCTCGACGAGCGCGGCCACCTCGGCGCTATCCCAGCCGACCAGCGCGGTGGTGAGGTGCGACAGCTCGACGGCGCGGCCGGTGCGGGCGCAGTGCTCGCGGAGCACGGCGGCCTTGCGCGCGACCGACGGCAGGTCACCCAGCACGTTGGCGACGTCGGCGTAGCGGGCGGCGAGCGGCAGAGTGCGCCGCTCGCCCCCGCCGCCGAGCACGATCGGCACGTGTTCCTGGAGCGGCCGTGGATAGCCGGAGGTGTCGGGCAGGTCGAGCACCCGCCCGCGGAACGGCTTGCCTCCCGGCCCCCACAGCACCGGTAGCGCCGCGAGCGCGTCCTCGAGCAGGGCGTACCGCTCGGCGAGCGGTGGGAAGCCGAACCCGTACGCCTTGTGTTCGGTCTCGAACCAGCCGAGCCCGATGCCGCAGACGGCGCGGCCGCCGCTGAGCACGTCGAGCGTGGCGACGATCTTGGCGAGGTGCCCGACGTTGCGGTGCGTCACGGCGGTGACGAGGGTGCCCAGCCGGACCCGCTCGGTGCACGCGGCGAGCCACGCGAGGGTGGTGAAGCTCTCGGGGAAGTCCTCCCACGCCCGGCCCAGCTGCGGGATCTGCCGGAAGTGGTCCATCACGTAGATCGCGTCGAAGCCTGCTGCCTCAGCGGCGCCCGCGATCTCGCGCAGCCGGTGCCGCATCCCGGAGGCGCCGCCGCGGAACTCCCCGATGTGCAGCGCGAACCGGAGCCCGACGGGGTCGTCCTGCTGGCGGTGCGCCGCCGCGTCGGACTCGAGGAAGGTCTGCGGCACCACCCGGACCGGCTCGGGCGCGAGCACCTCGTCGAACCCCTCGCCGGCCAGCGCGTCGCGCACCGCGGGCCACGCCTTGAGCTGCGCGGTCAGCACGGCGGCTGGTACCGGCCGCTGGCGGGCGCGGTTGCGTGCTCGGCAGACACCGGCCGGGGTGTCGAACGCGACGGCGACACACGCCATGCCGTGCTCGCGGGCGAGGCGCAGCCAGGTCGCGCGTTTCCCGGCGTCGAGCCCGGTGGTGTCGACGACCGTGGTCAACCGGCGTGCCGCGCGCCTGGCGACGATCTCGTCGAGCAGGGCGAGCGCGTCGGCGCTGGCCGCGATGTCATCCTCCCCCGCTCCGACCAGCGCGCGGAGCCGGTCGCTCGACACCACCGCGTCCGGCGGGAACTGCTCCGCGGCCCACGTCGACTTGCCGGATGCGACAGGCCCAGCCAGCACGACCATGCAGGGCGACGGCAGCCGCACCTAGTGCCCCTAGCTCCGCAGCAACCGCACCAGGTCGACGACCTGGCGGCCGAGCGGGCGCAGCACCGGCAGCCGCGAGAGCCGCACGAGCCGCGCGACCATCGGGACCGTGCGATCCACGAGCATGCGAGTGCGAGAGGCGCCTTCGGAGCGGTCGTGCACCCAGAACAGCACGATCCCCAGGTGCTGCAGCCACATCAGTTCGGGGAGCTCGCGCGCCAGCTCGGGGTCGGGGTCGACCCTGGCTCCGGCGAGCACCTCCCGGTAGAGGTCCACCGCGGCCGCGCGCGCGGGACCGCTCTCCTGGCTGAACGGTGACAGCGGGTTGCCGGGCTGGGCGGCCACCGCGAAGAAGCGGCCCGCGAACTCCCGGTACGGCTCCGCCACCGTGATCCAGGCATGGAGCGTGGCGCCGAGCCGGTCGGCGAGGTCGGCGTGCCCGGCGAGCCCCGGCAGCGCGAGCGCGCGGTGCTCGGCGACGAGCTGGTCGTAGAAGCCCTGGACCAGCTCGTCCTTCGAGGAGAAGTAGTAGTAGGCGTTGCCGACGGACACGCCGGCGCGCTCGGCGACCGCACGCATCGTCGTGCCCTCGAAACCGCGCTCGCGGAACAGCTCGAGCGCGGCGCTCACGATCGCGTCGCGGGTGCTCCCGCGAGCTGTCGTCACAGATGGCCCTGCTCACCCGCGGGGTGGGTCTGCACGGTGCTGATCCCGCGGTCGGCGAGGCGCTCCTGGACGTGCTCGGAGATCTCGGAGGCGCGCCTGCGCTCGCGCACCCGGATGAGCACGAGCATCGAGATGCCGTAGGCGATGCCGAGCGTCAGCAGCACCACGCCGAGCTTGACGACGAACTCCTGCAGGGCGTTGTCGGCGGCGACGTCGGTGACCGAGATGATCGCCAAGACACCCAGCGTGACCAGGTGGAACAGCACCGACAGCAGCAGGTTGACCGACCGGGTGACCTTCTCCTCGTGGAAGACCTCCAGGAGGAACGGCTCGCCTGCCCTGACGAGGAGGCGGCCCACGAGGAAGGTCAGCCCGACCGACACTGCGAGCAACACGATGTACTGGGTCATCTCGGATTCCATCGGGCCCTCCCGGGATTTTTGAACGTGTTCAAGACACTACGCGGCCCATGCGGCGCGGTCCACTGGTCGTGGGCCGTGCGTCAGGTGTGGGCGCTCACACCGACGGGTACCCGCGACGCCATGAACTACCCGTCGACCTGGTGCTCGGGAGCAGAATGTAGGGGAAAGCGCTTTCGATTCTTCTGAATCGATTACCTGATCGGTCCTGTGAGTGAGCCGACAGCCACTCGTCGTGCATGGAATAGCTGTTCACAGGTACCGTCGACACCCATCTCTTCACAGCACACCCACCCGAATCAGGGTCGGGTGTGCGCAGCATTTCCAGGCCCGGGGAAGCCGGCGAGGAGCGAGGACGATATGACTGCGATGACCGTGTCGGGGATCGACGGAGCGCCCACCGCGAACGCTGAGCTGCTGTCCTGGGTGCGTGAGGTCGCGGACCTCACCACGCCGGACCGCGTCGTGTGGTGTGACGGGTCCGACGAGGAGTGGGACCGCATGACGACGCAGCTCGTCGAGGCGGGCACGTTCGTGAAGCTCAACGAGTCGAAGAAACCGAATTCGTTCTGGGCTGCCTCCGACCCGGACGACGTCGCGCGTGTCGAGGAGCGCACCTTCATCTGCAGCGCGGAGCGGGACGGCGCGGGCCCAACCAACCACTGGATGGACCCGGCCGAGATGAAGAGCACGATGACGGAGCTCTACCGCGGGTGTATGCGCGGTCGGACCATGTACGTCATCCCGTTCTGCATGGGCCCGGCCGAGGCCGAGATCCCGATGCTGGGCGTCGAGATCACCGACTCCGAGTACGTGGTCGTGTCGATGAAGATCATGACCCGGATGGGCGCGTCGATCCTGCCGCTCTTTGCCGACCGGGGCGGATCGTTCGTGAAGGGCCTGCACTCCGTGGGCGCCCCGCTCGAGCCCGGCGACGAGGACGTGCCGTGGCCGTGCAACGACACGAAGTACATCAGCCACTTCCCCGAGACCCGGGAGATCTGGAGCTTCGGCTCCGGTTACGGCGGCAACGCGCTGCTGGGGAAGAAGTGCTACGCGCTGCGGATCGCGTCCGCGATCGCCCACGACGAGGGCTGGCTCGCCGAGCACATGCTGATCCTCAAACTGATCTCGCCGGAGGAGAAGGCGTACTACGTGGCGGCGGCGTTCCCGTCGGCATGCGGCAAGACCAACCTCGCGATGTTGCAACCGACGGTGCCCGGTTGGCGCGCCGAGACGATCGGTGACGACATCGCGTGGATGCGTTTCGGAGAGGACGGCCGGCTCTACGCGGTGAACCCCGAGTTCGGCTTCTTCGGCGTCGCGCCGGGCACGAACTGGAAGACCAATCCGAATGCAATGCGAACGATCGAAAAAGGTAACTCGCTCTTCACGAACGTCGCTCTCACCGACGATGGCGACGTGTGGTGGGAGGGCCTCGAAGGTGATCCGGAGCACCTGACGTCGTGGCTCGGCGAGGACTGGACCCCGGACTCGGGCAAACCGGCCGCCCACCCCAACTCCCGCTACACAACTCCGATCTCCCAGTGCCCCGTCGTGGCGCCGGAGTGGGACGACCCGAAGGGCGTGCCGATCTCGGCCATCTTCTTCGGCGGCCGCCGCAAGACCACGGTCCCGCTGATCACGGAGTCGCGGGACTGGCAGCACGGCACCTTCATGGGCGCCACGATGTCGAGCGAGATGACGGCCGCCGCCAAGGGAGGGAAGGGCCAGGTGCGCCGCGACCCGATGGCGATGCTGCCCTTCCTCGGCTACAGCGCGGGCGACTACTTCCAGCACTGGGTGAACGTCGGCAAGGGGGCGGACGCCGGCAAGCTGCCCCGGATCTTCTACGTCAACTGGTTCCGCCGTGGTGAGGACGGCCGCTTCCTGTGGCCGGGCTTCGGTGAGAACTCGCGCGTGCTGAAGTGGGCGATCGAGCGCATCGAGGGCACGGGGACCGCCACCGAGACCGCCATCGGGTACGTCCCCACCCCTGACGCGCTGGACCTCGAAGGCCTCGACGTGCCCGCTGCCGACGTCGACGCGGCGCTCGTGGTCGACACCGAGGAGTGGAAGGCGGAGATCCCGCTCATCGAGGAGTGGTTCGAGAAGATCGGCGACCGCCTGCCCACGTCGATGCGTGACGAGCTGGAGGCGCTGAAGCTCCGCCTCGGCGCCTAGCTCGCTCCCGCGATCGGCCCGTTCGTCCGGAGCTGTCGGACGAACGGGCCGTTCTCGCGCGGTGGCTCGTACGATCCCCGCGTGACTCGATGGCACCTGCTTCTGCTCGTGCCGTTCCTCACGCTCGTGACGCCGTGGTTCAACTCCGTGGAGCCACGCCTCGCGGGGGTGCCGTTCTTCTACTGGGTGCAGTTCGCCTGGATCCCGGTCACGGTCGCGTGTCTCGGCGTCGTCCATCTCCGTACGCGGCGGCGGGATAGTGAGCCACCTGGACGCAACTGACCGTTCACCGCATCAAAGGCGCCGTTCATCGAGTGATAAGCGACCGTTCATGTGTCTTAATCGTTTTGGTCGCCACGACGGCGACGGATCCGGCGCCTGCGCCCTGATCGGGTGGCCGGACGCCGCCGCGAGCGGCCGTTCCGGCGCTCCGTGATGGCCGACCGCTGTCGTCCGTGTTCCACGAGTGCAACATTCGGACGGCGCCCACGATACGAGGGTGACCACTGCCCGGGCGGTGGCAGCGGAGGTGACCACGTGCTCGAAGCCGGACCGGCGAACCACAACGGCGAGGACGACGACCTCGCCGTCTTCGTGGACCGTCTCGCGGCGGCGGGATCGGACCAGTCCACCACCGACGCGCAGACGCAGATCCACCACGCGATCGCGGTGGGCAACTCGCCACCGGGGGTTCGCAGGCTCGCCGAGGCCCTTGCCGCCTCGGTCGCCGAGCTCCCCCCACCACCCCGCAGACCGGTGGAGGACGCGGCGTCGCTGGTCTCGGCGGTCCGGGACAACACGCTGGTCGTCCTCGAGGACTTCGACATGCCGGCCACCGCCCGTGCCGTGGCCGCGTTGCTCGCCGACGGGCGGCGCGTGGTCGTCACGGGCGCCGTGCCTGCCGAGCTCGCCGCCGTCCGCGCCGCGCTGCCACCCGACGCCGCTGACCGTGCCCTGCCCCACCTGCCCGGTCTCCCGCCCGCGGAGCTGCGTGAGCTGAGGCGCCTCCTCGCCACCTCGACGCCGGAGCGCCGAGCGCGTGGTGACCAGCTCCTCCCGCCCGAGACGGCTCTGCCGGACGCCGGCGAGGTCGCACAGCTGTGCGCGCTCGCCGCGGGCTCGGAGGCCGCGGGCGACGGTGAGTGGATGCTGCCCACGCTCCTCGCCAACCTCGACGAGGATCGCCGCGCCGCCGTCACGTCAGTGGCGCAATGCGTCGACCGCTCGCTCGCCGCCATGCCGCCGCGCGGCGAGCACGAGTGGGCGTGGCGACTGCTCTCCGAGCTGATCTACGGCCGCCAGCGCGCGGTGTTCGACAGGATGATCGAGGACACGGCGGAGGTGAGCACGGTTCTCGACCGCACCCGCTCCGCCCCGCCCGTGTCGTTCACGGCGGCGCCTCCGCCGGGTGCGCTGCAGACCCTCGCCCGCTACCGCGAGTTCCTCGCCATGGGTGGCCGCTCGCGCTCGTACTTCAGGTCGGCCGCCCAGCGCGACGTGCAGCCGGTGCTCGACGCCGTGCGGATCGGGATGCGGCTGCCCGAGAGCGTGGAGGACATCGACCGGGTGCTCGAGTACCTCGAGCTCGTCGAGCGCCAGGCGCGCGTCGACGCCGCATGCGCCGAGCTCGGCGTGCCCATCCCGGCCGACGAGAACGAGCTGGCCGAGATCACCGACGGGTTGCGCAGGGTGGCCACCGCCGCCCGCTCGGTGGGCGCCCTCCGCCACGACGTGTTGTTCCTCGCGGCCGACTCGCCGCTGGCGGTACCCGACGTCGACGCCGCCAGGCAGATCGCGACCGGTGTACTCGAGTTCGCGGTGCACGGTTCGGGGGTCGACGCCGCCCGGCGGCTCGACGGGATGGCCGATGCGCTGGCCGGGTTGAGCCCTGTCACCGCCACGGCGCCCGAGCACGAGCGTGCGGTCACGGCGTTGCGCGAGCGCGACGTGCGCGGCTACGCGGCCGCCGTCGACGCGCTCGGCGCCGCCCGCCGGGAGCAGCGCGACGACCAGCTGCGCGTGCTGTTGCTGCAGCGCCTCGAGGAGGGCGCCCCGCGTCTCGCGGCCGCATGGACGGCACTCGCCGAGACCGCGCCCGCCGCGCTCGGATTCGTGTCGTTCGTGCCGGTGGAGCCGCTGCTCTCCACACTCCCCCCGACCGACAGCGCCGACGTCGTGCTGGTGCTGGGTGCGAGCGGCCTCGGCGTGGAGCGGTTGCTGCTCAGCGCCGTGGCGCCCCGGATCGTCGCCGTGACCGGGCCGGGTGATGCCAGCGGCGACAGCCCCACGCTGCTGAGCGTGCTGCAGCGCGCCTCGGCTCTGGTGATCCGCGGCCGCCCGGCAGGCGGCCGGGTCGTCCCCTTCAACGGTGGCTCGGCAAGGGCCGCGACACCAGTGGGGCAGGCAGGCGCCTAAGCGACCACCGGGCTCAGGCGCTCACGCTGTCCAGCAGCGTGATCGGATCGCTCCCGGTCGCGTCGCGCCGCCACCCGCCGCGGCCGGCCGGGCGCTCCAGCTGCCACCCGTCGGTCCTGCGGAGCAGCCGAGCCACGGGGGTGGCCGACCATGCGGGGCCGAGCTCCGGGTACGCGGGCGGCCTGCGCTCGAAGATCGTGATCGCGTCACCGTGGATCGTGTAGGCGATCTGGCGGTGGTCGCGCTCCCCAGCGGGGACACGCGCGGCGCACCAGTGCGACAGCCGCATGCGGATCTCCTCGGGCACGGCCATGCCCGCATCGTCCCGGTTGGACGGGCCCGAGTCGAGCGCTATGAGGGGAAAGGCAGGAGCGTTAGCTTCGGGGTATGACAGCAGAAGCGGTCCCGGTGAGCCGGTTCGGCCACGTCGAGCTGGAGGACATGCCAGAAGACCTGCGTGCGCGGGTGGGCGCTGTAGCCGAGAAGGCGGGCTTCGTGCCGAACGTGTTCCGTGCTCTGGCGCGCAGGCCCGCGGAGCTGCGCGCATTCCTGGATTACCACGACGCGCTGATGGACTCCGACGACGGATTGAGCAAGGCCGAGCGGGAGCTGGTTGTCGTCGCGACGTCCGGCGCGAACCACTGCACCTATTGCATCGTGGCCCACGGGGCGATCCTGCGCGTCCGCACGAAGGACCCGGAGATAGCCGACCGGGTGGCGAGCAACCCGTGGGGTGTCGAGCTGAGCAGGCGTGAGCGGGCGATCGTCGACCTCGCGCTGCTGGTCGCCACCGACTCCGCGGCCCTCACCGATGCCGAGCTCGACGACGCGCGGGCGGCAGGGCTCAGCGACGAGGAGATCTGGGACGTCGGAGCCATCACGGCGCTGTTCGCGATGTCCAACCGACTGGCCCACCTCACGGCGCTGCGCCCGAACCCGGAGTTCTACCTGATGGGAAGGCTGCCCCGGGGCTGAGATCGCCCCGCGCGCACGTGCGCGCAACCGCCAGTACACGTGGTTGTGACCGAGAACGGAGACGATCAGGTGATGGCGAACCTGTTCGGGAAAAGGGCGGCAATCGTCTCCTACCGCCTGGGTATGGCCGACGGAGTGTCGGTCACGGCGGCCCAGTGGGCCACCGCGCTGCAACGCCTCGGTATGCGGGTGCGGACCGTCGCCGGCGACGGCGATCCGGACGTGACGGTCCCCGGCCTCGCCCTCGACGCGCCGCTCCCGCCGTCGCGGCACGCGCTCGGCGCCGCACTGGACGATGCCGACGTCGTGATCGCCGACAACATCTGCTCGCTGCCGATGAACATCGCCGCAGGCCAGGCGGTGGCGGAGTACCTGCGCGGACGTCCCGCCGTGCTGCGCCACCACGACCTGCCGTGGGAACGCGAGCGGTACGCCGACATCACCACGTGGCCGCCGGACGACCCCGAATGGCGGCACGTCACGGTCAACGAGCTCGCTCGCTCCGAGCTCGCTGCCCGCCGCGGGATCGCGGCCAACACGATCTACCACGGCTTCTCCGAGTTGCCCCGTCCGGAGGCACGAGGCCCCGCCCGTGCCGCGCTCGGCGTGGGCTCCGAGGTGCTGATCCTGCAGCCGACGCGGGCCATCCCGCGCAAGAACGTCCACGTCGGCCTCGCGATCGCGGAGGCGCTGGGGGCCACCTTCTGGCTCACCGGCCCCGCGGAGGACGGCTACGCCGACGATCTGGCCCGGCTGCTGGAACGCGCGCGGGTGCCGGTGCGCCGCAGGCTCCCGGACGGCATGGCCATGGCGGCCGCGTACGCGGCATGCGACGCGGTGGTGCTGCCGTCGTCGTGGGAGGGTTTCGGGCTCCCGCTGATCGAGGCCGCACTGCACCGCAAGCCCACGGTCGTGGCCGATTTCCCGGTGGCGGCGGAGCTCCGCGCGTTCGGCTTCCGCTGGTTCCCCGTCGACGACCCCGCGCAGCTCGACGCGTGGCTGGCCGGTCCGGACCCGGCCCTCCTCGACCACAACCAGAAGATCGCCCAGGAGCACTTCGGCATCGACGCCCTCGCCGAGCGCCTCGAGCGGCTGCTGACCGGGGCGCCCGACCTCCACCCTGCCGAGATCGTGGAGGGAGACCTGGACGCCGCCACCGCATGACAATTGCTTCCGGTGGTCGAGTAGGGCCGGCGCCCCAGGGCCGGCGCTACTCGACCACCGGAGGAGGGGTGGTCCGCGTGTGAGCGGTTACGACTTCGGGCGCAGCCGCAGCTCCTGCATCCCGCCGTCCACGGCGAGCACGATGCCGGTGGTCGAGGTCGAGCGCGGGCCGGCCAGGTAGGCAACCGCGCCTGCCACCTCGTCGGCCGACACGAGCCGCCCGTGGGGCTGGCGTGCCTCCAGCGCGGCGCGTTCGGCGGCCGGGTCGTCGGCGCGCTCCAGAAGCCGCCCGACCCACGGGGTGTCGGCGGTGCCTGGTGCGACGGCGCAGACCCGGATCCCCTCGGCGAGGTGATCGGCCGCCATCGCCCTGGTGAGGGCGTGCACGGCGCCCTTGCTGGCGCTGTACACCGCACGCTGTGGGATGCCGGCCGTCGCGGCGATCGAGCCGGTGTTGACGATCGCGGCGGACGGGGACCGGCGCAGCGCCGGCAGGGCGGCCCGCGTTGCCCGGACCATTCCGAGCAGGTTGACGTCCAGCACCCGGTGCCACTCGTCGTCGGGGTTGTCCGCGACGGTGCCCTGCGCCCCGATTCCGGCGTTGTTCACCAGGACGTCGAGCCGGCCCCACTCCTGCAGCACGCGATCCACGGCGGCCCGCACCGAGGCGTCGTCGGTGACGTCGGCCTGCACGGCGAGCGCGCCATCGGGTGGGTTGCTCACGTCCCGGTCGAGCACGGCGACGCGGGCGCCGTCGGCCATCAGGCGGCGCGCGATCGCCGCCCCGATCCCGGACGCGCCGCCCGTGACGGCCGCGACCAGCCCGTCGAACTCGCCCGCCATCAGCGGCCCTCGACCAGGGTGTGGCGCTGCCGGCCGAGGCCCTCGATCTCGATCTCCACCACGTCACCCGCGGTCAGGAACGGGAAGCGCCCTGAGAGGGCGACGCCCTGCGGGGTGCCGGTGATCACCAGGTCGCCCGGCTCGAGCGTCATGTACTGCGAGAGGTGCCAGACGAGGAACTCGACGTCGAAGATCATGTCCTTCGTGGTGGAGTCCTGGCGCGGCTCGCCGTTCACCCAGCTGCGCAGGCGCAGGTTGCCGTGATCCACCTCGTCGGGCGTCACGAGCCACGGCCCGGTCGGGCAGAACCCGGGGGCGCACTTGCCCTTGCTCCACTGACCGCCCGAGATCTCGATCTGGGCGTGACGCTCGGACAGGTCGTCGGCCAGCACGAAGCCGGCCACGTGGGCGAGGCTCTGCTCGGGCGACTCGAGGTAGGCGGCGGTGCTGCCGATCACGAGGCCGAGCTCGACCTCCCAGTCGACCTTGGCCTGCTCGCTGCGCGGCATGGCGACGTCGTCGTTCGGTCCGCCGACCGTGTTCGGCGTCTTGAAGAAGATCACCGGGTTCTCCGGCGGCGCGGCCCCGGACTCGGCAGCGTGCGCGGCGTAGTTCATCCCGATGCAGATCACGGCGCCGGGACGGGCGATCGGTGAGCCGGTCCGCAGGTCCGCGGCGCCCTCCAGCACCGGGAGCGATCCCGCCTCTGCGGCCGCGCGCACATCGGCAACCGCACCTCTGGCGAGGAAACCGCCGTCGATGTCGCGGGCGAGCCCGCGCAGGTCGTAGGTGGCGGTGTCGGTGACGAGCGCCGGGATCTCGGCTCCGGCTGGTCCGAGGCGAGCGAGCTTCATCGCGGCTCCTAGAGCGTCGAGCGAAAGATCTGATGTCCGGGAGGGAACCTACCTGTCGCATGGCCCGAGATCGACCGGACGCACGTCACGGGGTCACGAGCAGCGCGGCGGCGATCCGCTTCGCCCGCAGTGCGGCGGCAGGACCGGGCTCGCGGAGGGTGCTGACGATGGCACCGTCGATGAGTAGCAGGAACTGTTCGGCGAGCGTGGCGTGGTCGGCTCGTCCCGCTGCGGCGAGCCACGCGTCGAGATCGGCGAGGACGCCGTGCTTGTGGGCCGCGGCGGCACGATGCAGCGGATCGTCCGCCTCCACGAACTCGATCATGGTCCGGATGGAGGCGCAGAACGACGCCCGGCCGACCCCGACTCCGCCAGCAGGCGTTCGACGCCGACCGCGCGGACGCCGGGAGAGGCGGGCCGGCCGGCCACCGTCCTCGCGCTCGCGTACGCGATCTCCGCGCCGCTGGTGGGCGCGCTCGCGGCCGGCCGGCCGCAGCGCACGGTGGCGACCGCGGCACTGCTGCTTCAGCGTGGGGAACGCCTTGACCGCACTCGCGCCGATCTATGCGACCGTGCTCCTCACCCGGGTCGTCACCGCCGTCGGGGCGTCGCTCTACACAGCGAGCGCGACGTCGGCCGCGGCAACACTCGCCGGCCCGGCGCCTCGTGGCCGCGCCATCGCGATCGTGATGCTGGGGATCACCTCGTCGCTCGTGCTGGGAACGCCGCTGAGCACCGTTCTCGGAGCGCTGCTCGACTGGCGGGCCACGCTGTGGCTGGTCACCGCGCTCGGCGTGCTCGCAGCCGTCGTGATCGCGGTCCGCCTCCCGCTGCTGCGCCGGGATGCGACCGCCGGCGGCTCCCGCTTCGCGCCGCTGGCCGACGGGAGGGTGCGCGAGCTGCTGGCCTGCGGTCGGGGCACTCGCCGTCGATGGGTGGGGTGGAGTGTGGATCGGCCCGCTCGCCGCCGCGTTCGTGCTCGCGGCAGGATTTGCTCACCCGTGTGGTGGGCGGCACTTCTTGACCGACAGACATCGGATGTCTACGGTGGGCCGCGCATCGGCAGAAAGGACTGCGCGTGAGCCGCATCACCGCTCTGGAGACCGCGGACGTGCGGTTCCCGACCTCGCTACAGCTCGACGGGTCGGACGCGATGAACCCCGATCCCGACTACTCCGCGGCGTACGTCCACATCGTGACGGACGCGGGCGACTCGGGCCACGGCTTCGTCTTCACCATCGGCCGCGGCAACGACGTGCAGGTGGCCGCGATCGAGGCCCTCGCGGGACACCTGGTCGGCAGGGAGGTCGAGCCGCTCCTCGCCGACATGGGAGCGACGTGGCGCGAACTGGTGCACGACTCGCAGCTGCGCTGGCTCGGCCCCGAGAAGGGCGTCATGCACATGGCGATCGGCGCGGTCGTCAACGCGCTGTGGGACATGCGGGCCAAGCGGGAGGGCAGGCCGCTGTGGCAGGTCCTGGCCGCGATGACGCCGGAGCAGCTGGTCGACCTCGTCGACTTCCGCTACCTCACCGACGCGCTCACCCCCGAGGAGGCGCTGCAGATCCTGCGTGCCGCCGAGCCGGGCAGGGCCGAGCGGCAGGAGCGGTTGCTGCGCGAGGGTTACCCGGCCTACACCACCACGCCGGGCTGGCTCGGTTACGACGACGAGAAGCTCGCTCGCCTGTGCCAGGAGGCGGTCGATGAGGGGTTCGACCAGATCAAGCTCAAGGTCGGCGGCGACCTCGCCGACGACGTGCGCAGGCTGCGGATCGCCCGCGAGGTCGTCGGGCCGGACATCCGGATCGCGGTGGACGCCAACCAGCGGTGGGACGTCGCCGACGCGATCGGGTGGATCAAGGAGTTGGCGAGCTTCGACCTCGCGTGGGTGGAGGAGCCCACCAGCCCGGACGACGTGCTCGGCCACGCCGCCATCGCCCGCGGCATCGCGCCGATCCCGGTGGCGACCGGGGAGCACATGGCCAACCGCGTGATGGCCAAGCAGTTCCTCGCGGCCGACGCGCTGCAGGTGCTCCAGATCGACGCCACGCGCGTGGCGGGCGTGAACGAGAACGTCGCGATGCTGCTGCTCGCGGCGAAGTTCGGCGTGCCGGTCTGCCCGCACGCCGGTGGTGTGGGGCTCTGCGAGGCGGTGCAGCACCTTGCGATGTTCGACTACGTCGCCGTGTCAGGGCGGCTCGACGGGCGCAAGATCGAGTTCGTGGACCACCTCCACGAGCACTTCGTCACGCCGGTCCAGGTGACCGGGGGTCGTTACCGGACGCCGACCGAGCCCGGCGCGGGCACCGAGATGCACGCCGCCTCGCTCGCCGGGCACACGGTGTCGCGCGATGGTTGACCGCGTGCCTCCCCTGGGGCGAGCGGGCTTCGGCGGCGCCAACCTCGGCAACCTCTTCACCGCGATGTCCGACGAAGAGGCGACCGCCGTGCTGGAGGCGGCCTGGGACGCCGGCATCCGCTACTTCGACACGGCGCCGCACTACGGGCTCGGGCTCGCCGAGCGCCGGCTCGGCGCGTTCCTCACCAGCAAGCCGCGCGACGAGTTCGTCGTCTCCACGAAGGTCGGGCGGAGGCTCGTTCACAGCCCCGAAACATCAGATGAGTTGGACGATGAAGGCGGGTTCGTCGTGCCCGCCGACGTGCGCCGCGTGTGGGATCCGTCGGCCGGCGGCGTGCGCAGCAGCCTCGACGAGTCACTGGAGCGGCTCGGGCTGGACCGCGTCGACGTGCTGTTCCTGCACGACCCCGACGAGTACGACGACATGGAGGCATCCGTCGCGAGCGCTGTGCCCGCACTCGTCGCGCTGCGCGAGGAGGGTCTCGTGCGCGCGGTGGGGATCGGGTCCAAGTCGGTGCCCGCCCACCTGGCAGGCGTGCGCACGGGCGACCTCGACCTGCTGATGGTCGCCGGCCGGTACACGCTGCTCGAGCAGCCCGCCGCTCCCGAGCTGATCCCGGAGTGCCGGGAGCGCGGGATCGGCATCGTCGTCGCGGGTGCGTTCAACTCCGGGCTGCTCGCGACGTCGACACCCGGACCGGGCGCCCGCTACGAGTACGGCGACGCCCCGGCCGAGGTCGTCGAGAAGGCGCAGCGCCTGGCGATGGTGTGCGGGAAGTTCGGCGTCGAGCTCCCGGCCGCCGCGCTGCAGTTCCCGCTGCGCGAGCCGGTGATCCGCTCGGTCGTGCTCGGTGCCACCGAGCCTGCGCACATCGAGCAGAACGTCGCCCGGATCGCCGAGCAGATCCCCGAGGCGCTGTGGGAGCAGCTCGCGGCCGAGGGGTTCCTGCCGTGATAGACGCCCACCTGCACCTCTGGGACCTGCGGCGAAGCGCGTACTCGTGGATCACCCCAGAGCTCGGCCCGCTGCACACCACGATCACCGCCGAGCGGGCACACGCCGAGCTGGCCGCGGTCGGCGTGGATCGGGCGGTGCTCGTGCAGGCCGAGGACTCGGTGGCCGACACCGAGTTCATGCTCGAGGTCGCGGCGGAGCACGACTGGGTGGCAGGCGTCGTCGGGTGGGTGCGGCTGGACGACCCCGCCGTCGCCGCCGCCCAGCTCGACCGTTTCGCCGCCGACCCCGCGTTCCGCGGGGTTCGCCACCTCGTGCACGACGACCCCCGCGACGAATTCCTCGCACTGCCCGCCGTGCGCACCTCGCTCGGGCTGCTCGCCGAGCGCGGCCTGCCCTACGACGTGCCGGACGCGTGGCCCCGCCACCTCACCGCCACCGCGGAGCTGGCAGGGGCTCTCCCCGAGCTCACGGTCGTGCTCGACCACCTCGGCAAGCCACCCCACGGAAAGCCTGACTTCCCCGAATGGCGCGACGCGTTCGCCGCGGTGGCCGCCCGGCGGAACACCGTGGCGAAGGTGTCGGGGCTGCAGGTGCGCGGGGAGTCGTTCACGGTCGCGGGTATCCGCCCGTCGTGGGAGACGGCGCTGGAGCTCTACGGCCCCGACCGGCTGCTGTGGGGAAGCGACTGGCCGATGACGCTGCTGACCGCGGGCTACGGCGGCACATGGGAGGTCGTGTCCGAGCTACTGGGCGAGCTGACGGATGACGAGCAGGGCAAGATCCTGACGGGTAACGCGCAGCGCGTCTACGGGCTCACCGCGACGCCGATCTCCAAGGAGGAGCCGTGCTCTCCGGCATCCACCCGCTCCTGACCGGGCCGTTGCTCGCCCACCTCGACGCCATGGGGCATTCGGACGCCGTCGTCCTCGCCGACGCGCACTTCCCGGCCCACCGGCTCGGGTCTCGCGTGCTCGACCTACCCGGCGTCGCGACACCGGATCTGATGGCTGCGATCCGCACGGTCGTGCCGCTGGACGACGCGCCTGCCGTCGATCTCATGGCGACGCCGGACGGTGAACAGCTCCCCGTGCAGGAGGACCTCATCGCCGCCGCAGGCACCACCGACGTGCGCTTCCTCGACCGATTCGCCTTCTACGACGCCGCGGTGCCCGCGTACCTGGTCGTGCGCACCGGCGAGACCCGCGTGTACGGCAACGCGATCCTGCGGAAGGGCGTCGTCACATGACCGAGACGTTGCTCCTCCAGGCGAAGGGCGTCGGGAAGAGCTTCCCGGGCGTGCGGGCGCTGCAGGACATGCACATCGAGCTGCGCCGCGGCGAGGTGCTCGCGCTCGTCGGGGAGAACGGCGCGGGCAAGTCGACGCTGATGAAGCTGCTGTCGGGCATCTACACCCCCGACGAGGGTGAGTTCTTCCTCGAGGGGAAGCCGCTGCAGGTCTCCGGCCCGCGGGACGCGCTGGAGCAGGGCATCAGCATCATCCATCAGGAGTTCAACCTGATGCCCGACCTCACGGTCGCGCAGAACATCTTCATCGGCCGCGAGCCGCGTACGGGCCGGGTGTTCCTCGGCGAGCGTGCCCTCGAGGCGAAGACGGCCGAGCTGCTCGACCGGCTGCACCTGCCGTTGAAGCCCCGGCAGCGCGTGGGCGACCTGACCGTGGCGAAGCAGCAGATGGTCGAGATCGCCAAGGCGCTGTCCTACGAGCCCCGCATCCTGATCATGGACGAGCCCACAGCGGCGCTCAACGACGCCGAGGTGCGGGTGCTGCACGACCTCATCCGGCGGTTCCGCCGCCCGGACACCGGGGTCATCTACATCTCGCACCGGATGGACGAGCTGAAGGCCATCACCGACCGGATCACCGTGATCCGCGACGGCCGCTACATCGACACGCTCGACACGGCCACCACGACAATGCCCGAGGTCATCTCGCGGATGGTGGGGCGCGAGATCGTAGGTGGGCTCCGCCCCGAGGGCGTGCGGAAGGACCGGCCCGTCGTGCTCTCGGTGCGCGGGCTCACCACCAAGGAGCTGCTGAAGGACGTCTCGTTCGACCTGCGGGAGGGCGAGATCCTCGGCTTCGCCGGGCTGATGGGAGCCGGGCGCACCGAGGTGGCCCGCGCGCTCGTCGGTGCCGATCCCATCGAGTCGGGCACTGTAGAGCTGCGTGGGAAGCCGGTGCGGATCACGAACCCCGCCGAGGCCGCCAGGCACCGCATCGGATACCTGTCCGAGGACCGCAAGCACCTCGGGCTGCTGCTCGATCAGGACGTCAACGCGAACATCGGGCTCAGCTCGATCCGCGAGAAGTTCCAGTCGTGGGGGTTCGTCAAGGACAGGGCGATGCGTGCCCGATCGCGCGAGATCGTGGACGGGCTGCGCATCCGGACCCCGTCGATCAACCAGACGGCCAAGTTCCTCTCCGGCGGCAACCAGCAGAAGGTCGTCATCGCGAAGTGGCTGGTCAAGGACTGCGACGTCCTGATCTTCGACGAGCCGACGCGCGGGATCGACGTCGGCGCCAAGGAAGAGATCTACCGGCTGCTCAACGAACTCGCCGCCCAGGGTAAGTCGATCATCATGATCTCCTCCGAGCTGCCGGAGGTGCTGCGGATGTCGCACCGCATCGTCGTGATGAGCGAGGGCCGGGTCACCGGGCAGCTCGATGCGGCCGAAGCCACCCAGGAGAGCGTCATGCACTACGCCACCTTGCGTCCGGAGACGGAGGCCGTCAGTTGACCACCCCCACTGCAACGGAGGAGAAGCAGCAGGGCTCCGCACCTTCCGCGGTGCTCCACACGCTGCGGGCCGGACTGCAGCAGTTCCTCGCGTTCGCGAGCCTGCTCGTGATCTTCGCGTTCTTCTCGATCGTCAGCCCGAACTTCTTCACCTATGGCAACGTCACGAACATCCTGTTCTCGACCGTCGTGATCGGGACGCTCGCGCTCGGCACCACGTTCGTGATCATCACGGGTGGCATCGACCTGTCGGTCGGCACCGGGATGGCGCTGTGCGCCGTGATGTCCGGGGTCCTGATCGTGAACGCCGGGCTCCCGCTGCCGGTCGGCGTGCTCGGCGCGATCCTCTTCGGCGGGCTGATCGGGCTGGTCAACGGCCTGAACGTGGCCGTGCTCGGGTTGCCGCCGTTCATCGCGACGCTGGCGATGATGCTGGTGGCGCAGGGGCTGGCGCTCGTCTTGTCCGACAGCTCGCCGATCTACTTCGACCAGACCCCGGCCTACATCGACATCTCGATCGGCAGCATCATCCCCGGCGCCAACTTCCCCAACGCGGTGATCATCCTGGCGGTTGCCGCGGTGCTCGCCGGCGTGCTGCTCAACAACACGGTGCTGGGGCGCTACACCTACTCGATCGGCAGCAACGAGGAGGCCACGGCGCTCTCCGGGATCGACGTGCGCCGCTGGAAGATCGTCATCTACACCCTCGCAGGCCTGTTCACCGGCCTCGCGGGCGTGATGATCTCGGCTCGGCTCGGCTCGGCGCAGCCCGCCACCGGCATGGGCTACGAGCTGCAGGCGATCGCCGCCGTCGTGATCGGCGGCACATCCCTGTCGGGGGGCAAGGGCTCCATTGTCGGTACGGTCATCGGTGCCCTGATCATCTCGGTGCTGAACAACGGGTTGCAGATCATGTCCATCCCGCAGGAGTGGCAGAACGTCATCCTCGGCTGCGTCATCCTGCTCGCCGTGTACGCCGACCGCGCGCGCAAGCGCACCACCACCTGACTCCTACCCACCCACGCTCGACCAAAGGAGTTCGATCGACATGCGGATCCATCGGATAGGAGCGGCCATCGCGGCAGCCGCTTTCGTCTTCACGGCCGCGGCGTGCGGCGGCGGCGAGTCCGCCGCGGGCGGGGGCGCCCCCGAGCAGCCCTACATCGCCATCGTCTCCAAGGGCTTCCAGCACCAGTTCTGGCAGGCCGTGAAGCAGGGCGCTGAGCAGGAAGCGGCCAAGCAGGGCGTGCGCATCAGCTTCGAGGGCCCGGCCACCGAGGCCGAGGTCGAAGCCCAGGTGACCATGGTCCAGAACGCGCTCGGCCGCCAGCCCAATGCGCTGGGTATCGCCGCACTCGACTCGCGCGCCGTGGCACCGATGCTGCAGCAGGCGCGAACCAGCGACATCCCGGTGATCGCGTTCGACTCGGGCGTCGACAGCCCCATCCCGCTCACCACGGCCTCCACCGACAACAAGGCCGCCGCGGGCGAGGTCGCGAAGCACATGGCCGAGGCAGTGGGCGGCACCGGCAAGGTCGGTCTGATCGTGCACGACCAGACCAGCATCACCGGGCAGGACCGCCGCGACGGATTCCTCGAGTGGATGAAGGCCAACGCCCCCGGCATCCAGGTCCTCGACCCGCAGTACGGCGCGGGCGACCAGGCCAAGTCGGCGGACATCACCAAGGCGATCATCGCCGCCAACCCGGACCTGAAGGGGATCTACGCCGCCAACGAGGGTACGGCGATCGGCGTGCTGCGTGGGGTCGCGGAGAGCGGCAAGACCGGGCTCGCCATCATCGGCTTCGACTCGGGCACCGCGCAGATCGAGGCCATCCGCAACGGCACGATGCTCGGCGCGGTCACCCAGAACCCCATCGGCATCGGCGAGGAGGTCGTCAAGGCCGCGGCGAAGGCCATCAAGGGTGAGCAGCTGCAGCCCGTGATCGACACCGGGTTCTTCTGGTACGACAAGAGCAACATCGACAGCTCGGAGATCAAGCCGCTGCTCTACCAGTAAGCCGCCGGCTGGTTCAGGAAAGCCACATTCAGGGCCCTTGCGGTTCCTGGATGTGGCTTTCCTGCACTTCGGGAAGCCCTTCAGCCCATCGCTTGGCGCAGCCACTCCGCGACGCCGTTGATGTGCACCGTCGCGTGCGCCGCCGCGAGCGTCGCGTCGCCTCGTGCCAGTGCATCGACGATGGCGCGGTGCTCGGTCAGCGTGCGCTCCACCGCCCCCTCCTCCGAGAGCCCACGCCAGATCCGCGCGCGCAGGGTGCTGCTGGAGAGCGTCTCGAGCAGGCTGGTCAGGTAGGCGTTGCCGGCCAGCTCGGCGATGTAGCGGTGGAACACCTGGTCGTGGGCCACGAGGTCGTCCACCGACGTGGTGCTGTGCACCTGGGCGAGCAGGTCGTGCAGGTGCGCGACGTCGGCGGCCGTGGCGCGGGGGGCGGCGAGCGTGGCCGCGGCCGGCTCCAGGATCCGGCGCACCTCGAACAGCTCCAGCACCGACGAGTCCTGGTGGATGTCGACGACGAACGACATCGCGTCGAGCAGGATGTCGGGCGTCAGGCTCGTGACGTACGTGCCGTCGCCGCGCCGGACGTCGAGCACGCGGATCACCTCGAGGGCCTTCACTGCCTCGCGCAGCGAGCTGCGGGAGAGCCCGAGCGCCTCGGACAGCTCCTTCTCCGGCGGCAGCCGGTCCCCGGGACGCAGCTCGCCGGACCGGATCATCGCCTTGATCTTGAGGATCGCCTCGTCGGTGACGGCCACCCGACGAGTCTGTCAGCACCGCGTTCTAGCGTCTGCGCCGTGCTCACCACGCTGGCTGTCGAGAACTACCGCTCGCTTCGCGATCTCGTGCTGCCGCTGTCCCGGCTCACCGTCGTCACCGGGGCGAACGGGAGCGGGAAGTCCAGCCTCTACCGGGCGCTGCGCCTGCTGGCCGACGCCGCGCGTAACGGGGCGGTCGCCGCGCTGGCGCGGGAGGGCGGGCTGCCGTCCGCGCTGTGGGCCGGCCCGGAGTCGGGGGGCCGCGGGTTCCGGGAGGGCAGGGCGCCGGTCCAGGGGACGCGACGCACCAAGCCGGTCGGGCTGCGGCTCGGCTTCGCGGGCGACGAGTTCGGTTACGCCCTCGACCTCGGCATGCCGATACCCACGGAGACGGCCTTCTACCGCGATCCCGAGTTCAAGCGGGAGTGCATCTGGCGGGGCCCGGTGCTGAAGCCCGCCGCCCTGCTCGCCGACCGCGCCGGACCGGTGGTGCGTACGCGCATCGAGAGCGGGGCGTGGGGTGGGGAGCCGCATCGGATCGGGCTCGGCGACAGCATGCTCACCGCGTTCGCCGACCCGCGGATCTCGCCCGAGGTGTTGCTCGTGCGCGAGCGCATCCGCTCGTGGCGGTTCTACGACCACTTCCGCACCGACGCCGACGCCCCGGCTCGCCAGGCCAGGGTGGGCACCCGCACCCCCGTGCTCGACCACGACGGCGCCGACCTGGCAGCAGCACTGCAGACCATCCAGGAGGTCGGCGACGTCGACGGCCTGCACGCGGCCGTCGACAACGCGTTCCCGGGCTCCCGCCTGCAGATCGAGGCGGGCGATGACGGCCGGTTCGAGCTGAGGTTCCGCCAGGACGGTCTGCTGCGCCCGCTGTCGGCAGCGGAGCTGTCCGACGGAACACTGCGCTACCTGCTGTGGGTGGCGGCGCTGCTGACCCCGCGCCCACCCGAGCTGCTGGTGCTCAACGAGCCGGAAACCAGCCTGCACCCCGACCTGGTCCCCGCCCTCGCCGCGCTGATCTCCGTCGCCGCCGCCCGCACCCAGGTCGTGGTCGTCACGCACGCGCGGCCGCTCGTGCGCGCGCTCGAATCCGTCGACGACGCGGCGGCCCTGCTGGAGCTGGAGAAGGAAGTCGGTGCCACCGTCCTGGCGGGCCAGGGCATGCTGGATCGGCCCTCGTGGCACTGGCCGAAGCGCTGACCTCCCATGAACCGCAGTAGAGGTTGTCCAATGCTGTGGCGGAGGGTGTTGCCGAATCAGGTGTGGTTTGCAGCGGTCAAGGGGGCGATTTCTCGGAGAGGGCGCCGCGACCGCGCTCCGCTCGGTGGACGGCCACCTCACATACCCAGTGGTCACTTCACACAGGGCGGGCTTTGTGTGAAGTGGGTGCTGGGTGTGTGAAGTCGGCTGGGGCTTCCTTGCTCTCGATGTAGTGGTAGCGGGCGCCGCGGCCGAGGCCGACGGCCTTGCCGAGCTCGGCGATGCCGTCCGCGACGAGGGGGTGCGCCGCGGGTCGACCCCTCGGGCCCTCGCCGCGCTCGCCCCGGTGTTCCGCGCGGGCGACGGGGTGATCACCGCAGGCAACGCGTCCCAGATCTCCGACGGTGCCGCGGCGCTGCTCATGACCACCTCGGAGCAGGCGCGCCGGCTCGGGCTCGTGCCCATTGCCCGCGTGCACACGGCCGTGCTGGCCGCAGCAGACCCGGTGATCATGCTGACCGCGCCGATACCGGCCACGCGGAAGGCACTCGCCCGGTCGGGGCTGCGGCTCGACGAGATCGACGCGTTCGAGGTCAACGAGGCGTTCGCGCCCGTGCCGCTCGCGTGGCTCGCGGACACCGGGGCCGACCCCGCCCTGCTGAACCGGGACGGCGGTGCCATCGCGCTCGGCCACCCGCTGGGTGCTTCCGGCGCCCGCCTCATGACAACGCTCGTGCACCGCATGCGCGAGGACGGGATCCGCTACGGCCTGCAGACCATGTGCGAGGGCGGCGGGCAGGCCAACGCCACGATCGTCGAACTGCTGGGGAGCTGACGTGGATGGCGCCCGATGACGGTCCTGCTCAGAGCACCTTCGACAGGAACAGCTTCGTGCGCTCCTGCTGCGGGTTGGTCAGCACCTCGCGCGGGTCGCCCGCCTCCACGACCCGGCCCTCGTCCATGAACACGAGGGAGTCGCCGACCTCGCGCGCGAATCCCATCTCGTGCGTGACCACCACCATCGTCATGCCGTCGCGCGCGAGGCCGCGCATGACGTCGAGGACCTCGCCGACGAGCTCCGGGTCGAGCGCCGAGGTGGGCTCGTCGAACAGCATGAGCCGCGGCTCCATCGCCAGCGCCCGCGCGATCGCCACCCGCTGCTGCTGCCCACCGGAGAGCTGCGCGGGGTAGGAGTCGCACTTCTCGACGAGCCCCACGCGGTCGAGCAGTTCGACGGAACGCTTGCGGGCGGCCTGTCGCGGTTCCCGGCGAACGGTTCGCGGCGCTTCCATGACGTTCTCGGCCGCCGTCATGTGCGGGAAGAGGTTGAACCGCTGGAACACCATGCCGATGTCGCGCCGCTGCCGGGCGACCTCGGACTCGCGCAGCTCGTAGAGCTTGCCGCCGGCCTCCCGGTAGCCGACCAGCTCGCCGTTCACCCGCATCTGCCCTGCGTCGATGCGCTCGAGGTGGTTGATGCAGCGCAGGAACGTGGACTTGCCGGAGCCGGACGGCCCGATGATGCAGGCCACCTCCCCCGGCTGGACGGTGAGGTCGATGCCGCGCAGCACCTCGACCCGCCCGAAGCGCTTGTGGACGTCGGCCGCCTCGACCATGGGGACGGTCATGACTGCTGCTCCGGCTTGCGTCGAGGGAAGAGCCGCGCGCCGGTCTGCCCGCGGCTGGTGCCACGCCCGTAGTAGCGCTCGATGTAGTACTGCCCGACCGACAGGAGCGACGTCAGTGCCAGGTACCAGATGGCCACCACGATGAGCAGTGGGATCGTCTGGAAGTTGACCGCATAGATCCGCTGTGCCGAGGTCATCAGCTCGAAGTACCCGATGACCACCACGAGAGAGGTGGTCTTGAGCATCGAGATGGTCTCGTTCCCCGTGGGCGGGATGATCACCCGCATGGCCTGCGGGAGCACGATCCGGCGCAGTGTCTGCGCCCGCGACATGCCGAGCGCGCCGGCCGCCTCGCTCTGCCCCTGATCCACCGACTGCAGCCCGCCACGCACGATCTCCGCCATGTAGGCGGCCTCGTTGAGGCCGAGGCCGAGCAGGCACGCGGCGAACTGGTTGATCAGCTGGTTGGTGTCGAAGAAGACGAGCCCCGGCCCGAACGGGACGCCGAGCGACAGCATCGGGTAGAGCGCGGCCAGGAAGTTCCAGAACAGCAGCTGTGCGATCACCGGGGTGCCGCGGAACAGCCAGATGTAGACCGCGGAGACCACGGACAGGACCGGGTTCGGCGACAGCCGCATGACCGCGAGCGCGATCCCGCCGACGATCCCGATGATCATCGACAGCACGGTAAGGACCAGTGTGTTCTGCAGGCCGTTGAGGATCGGCGGGGAGAACAGGTACTGCCCGACGATCCGCCAGCGGAAGCCGTCGTTCGTCAGCACCGTGTTGACGAACATCGCCGCCAGCACGGCCATCACCGCGACGGCGAGCCACCGGCCGGGGTGGCGCACGGGCACCGCCTTGATCGGCTCCGGTCGCCCTGCCTTCTCGACCGGCGGAGACACGCCTGTCACGTCGTCAGCTCCGGATCTCCGAGGTCGGGATCGCGCCGTCGGACACGTTCCACTTCTCGAGGATCGCCGCGTAGGTGCCGTCGTCGATCAGGGCCTGGATCGCGCCGCGCACCGCCTCGGCGTACTGGCCCTGGCCCTTCGGGAGGGCGGCGCCGTACGGAGCGGTGTCGTAGGCGTCGCCGAGCTCCTCGATCGCACCGTCCGTCGTGTCCGCCGCATAGGCGACGACGGGGGAGTCGGCGAGCATGGCGACGATCCGGTTGGCCGCGAGCGCGAGGTTCACGTCGGACTGCGCCTGCAGCTCCGTCACCTGGATCGCGGGCTTGCCCTCCGCCGCGCACTTCTCGTTGCGGGCGGCGAGATCCTCGACCTGCACCGTGCCGGCCTGCACACCGACGTTCAGGCCGCAGAGGTCGTCCGGGTTGACGTTCTGCGGGTTGCCCTGTGCCACGGCGATGCTGGTGCCTGCGACGAAGTAGCTGACCATGTCGACGACCGGGGTGCGCTCCGGGGTGATCGAGAACGACGACATCGCTATCTCGTAGCGCCCTGCCTCGACGCCGGCGATGATCCCGGAGAACTGCGTGTTCTCGAACTGGGGCTTGAGCCCGAACTTCTGGGCGATCGCGGTGCCGAGGTCGACGTCCATGCCGATGATCGTCGTGCCGTCCGGGGCGGTGAACTCGTTCGGCGCGTACGAGGCGTCGACCCCGAACTGGAGCACGCCGTCGGACGCGACCTGCTGCGGCACCATCGCGGCGAGTGCGTCGTCGCGGGCCACCGTGGGGACGGCCTCTGTCGGGGCGGCGCCACCAGGGGCGCCCGCCGGTGGCGCGCCGCCGCTGCCGTCGCCGCCTGCACCGCACCCTGCGAGCAGGGCGGCGAGCGCGGCTGCGCCGAGCACGACCGGGAACGAACGGCGGATGGCGGGCACGATGACCTCCTTGTGGGCGGTGAGTACGCGGGGATGCTGCCACTCGTATGCCCTTAGGACACCTCGGCGGTGGTCACTGTTGTGTGACATCACCCAGAGTGATTCGGTTGGAATGTCCAGTGAGGAGCAGCGCTAGGTTGGGTACTCCCGGAACCTGCAGACACCGTGTGCGCGTTGTCCGCGGTGAGATCATCCCTTACGGAGGACCCGATGGCCCTGATCAAACGCCTCGCACTGCTGGCCACCGCGGCCGAGGCAGCCCGCCGCTACGCGAAGAGCAATCCGGACAAGGCGGCCAAGTACCTGGACCAGGCCGCGGCGTTCGTCGACAAGCAGACCAAGGGCAAGTACTCGGGCCAGATCCGCGGTGCCGCCGACAAGGCGAAGGGGATCGCCGGGATCCGGCAGACGCCCGGCTACGGCGCCACCGGCAACGGGTACACGCAGGGTTACGAGCAGAACGCGGGCTTCGGCAAGACGGCGGACTACTCGGCGCCGACCCCGCCGCCCTCGACCCCGCCGCAGCCCCAGCCCGGCCAGGCAGGCCCCACCGAGCAGGGGCGGTAGGCCGCAGGCAACGGTTGCCAACGGCACGTCCCGACGCCCGGGACGTGCCGTTCGCCATGCCCGTGGCAACCTCCCCCGCGGGCCTGCGCCGTGTCAGGATTGCGCCCTGAGCCGGTCGGGGACCCCTACCGGGGTGTCCCCGACCGGACGCGCCCCGTCCTGCGTCCCGCCACGAACGGGAGCAGGTCGATGTCACGAGGAGGCACCGTGTCCGTTCCGCAGGACTGGATCCCACCCAAGGCGGGCGTTCATGAGTCGCGGCCGAGCCGTGAGCACGTGGTCGCCGGCCTGAAGGCCACCGACGAGGGCGATCCGGAGCTCGTGCAGCTCCTCACGCCGGAGGGCGAGCGGGTGTCCGATCCCCGCTTCGACAAGTACGCCACTGACCTCGACGTCGACGCCCTGCGCAGCCTCTACCGGGACCTGGTGCTTGTGCGCCGGTTCGACCGGGAGGGCAACGCGCTGCAGCGCCAGGGCCAGCTCGGCATCTGGGTGCCGCTGCTCGGCCAGGAGGCCGCGCAGATCGGGGCGGGGCGGGCCATGGCACCCCAGGACATGGCGTTCCCGTCGTACCGGGAGCACGGGGTGGCGTGGGCCCGCGGGATCGACCCCACGGAGCTGCTCGGGATCTTCCGCGGCACCGACCACGGCAGCTGGGACCCGAAGGCCACCCGCTTCCACCTCTACACGATCGTCATCGGTAACCAGGTGCTGAACGCCGCCGGCTACGCGATGGGCCAGAAGTTCGAGGGCAAGGTCGGCGAGGGCCCGGACAGCGAGGCAACGATCTGCTTCTTCGGCGACGGCGCCACCAGCCAGGGCGACGTGCACGAGGGCTTCGTGTGGGCAGCGGTGTACGACGCGCCCGTCGTCTTCTACTGCCAGAACAACCAGTGGGCCATCTCGGAGCCCACCGAGCGGCAGAGCCGGGTACCGCTCTACAAGCGCGCCACCGGGTACGGGTTCCCCGGTATCCGGGTCGACGGCAACGACGTGCTGGCCTGCCTCGCCGTCACGCGATGGGCGCTCGAGGAGTGCCGCTCCGGCAACGGACCCGTCCTGATCGAGGCGTTCACGTACCGCATGGACGCGCACACCACGTCCGACGACCCGTCGCGCTACCGCCTCGCCGACGAGCTGGAGCTGTGGAAGCTCAAGGACCCGATCGAGCGGGTGCGCGTCAATCTCGTGCGCGAGCACCACGTCGCGCAGGAGTTCTTCGACGAGGTGCAGGCCGAGTCCGACGAGCTGGCCGCCCGGTTCCGCGAGTTCTGCGAGAACATGCCCCAGCCCGCCCCGGACCGGATGTTCTCGCAGGTCTACGCGGAACCTTCGCCGGTGCTCGAGGCGCAGCGCGCCGCCTACCTGGAGTACCACGCCTCCTTCGAGGGGGTCTGACCGAGATGGCACAGACGACACTGGCAAAGGCGCTCAACAACGGCCTCAGGGCGGCGATGGAGCGCGACCAGAAGGTCCTCGTGATGGGCGAGGACGTCGGCAAGCTCGGCGGCGTCTACCGGGTCACCGACGGGCTGCAGAAGGACTTCGGCGAGCAGCGGGTGCTCGACACACCACTGTCCGAGTCGGGCATCATCGGCACCGCCATCGGCCTCGCGATCCGCGGCTTCCGGCCGGTCTGCGAGATCCAGTTCGACGGGTTCGTCTTCCCCGGCTTCGACCAGATCGTCTCCCAGCTGGCCAAGCTGCACTACCGATCGCAGGGCAAGGTCACGGTCCCGGTGGTCGTGCGCATCCCGTTCGGCGGGGGCATCGGCGCCGTCGAGCACCACAGTGAGTCGCCCGAGTCGTACTTCGCGCACGCCGCCGGGCTGAAGGTGGTGGCGTGCTCGAACCCGGCCGACGCCTACTGGATGATCCAGCAGGCCATCGCGTGCGACGACCCGGTGATCTTCTTCGAGCCGAAGCGGCGGTACTGGGAGAAGGGTGAGGTCGACCCGGACGCCGAGCCGCCCCCGCTTTTCGCGTCCCGCGTGGTGCGCCCGGGCAGCACGCTGACGGTGGCCACGTACGGGCCGATGCTGAAGACCTGTCTCGGTGCCGCCACCGCGGCCGAGGCCGACGGCCACGACCTCGAGGTGATCGACCTGCGCACGCTGTCCCCGCTCGACCTCGACCCTGTGGTGGAGTCGGTGCGGCGCACCGGCCACCTCGTCGTGGTGTCCGAGGCCCCGTCGGAATCGTCGATCACGTCCGAGATCGCCGCGCGCGTCCAGCAGGAGGCCTTCTACTCGCTGGAGGCCCCGGTGCTGCGGGTCACCGGGTTCGACGCGCCCTACCCGCCGTCGAAGTGCGAGGAGGACTACCTCCCCGACCTCGACCGCGTCCTCGACGCCGTCGACCGCTCGCTGGCCTGGTGACGTCGGTGGCGCTCCGCGAGTTCACGATGCCCGACGTCGGTGAAGGGCTCACCGAGGCCGAGATCGTCACCTGGCAGGTCAAGCCGGGGGACACCGTCACGGTCAACCAGGTCATCTGCGAGATCGAGACGGCGAAGGCCGCCGTCGAGCTGCCGTGCCCGTGGGCGGGCACCGTTGGCGAGCTGCTCGTGCAGCCCGGCGAGTCGATCGAGGTCGGCACCCCGATCATCACGATCGACACGGGCGGCGGGGCACCTGCAGGGAAGGCCGGCGACGACGAGGCGGTCCCCAACCTGGTGGGCTACGGCCCGCGCCAGGCCTCGGCGACCCGGCGCGCTCGCAGGTCGACGGCGGCTCCCGTCCCGGCCGTCGAACCGCAGCCGGAACCGGAACCGGAACCGGCGTCGGAACCGGCGCCCGCGCGCGGCGGCGTGGCCGTCCCACTCGCAAAGCCGCCCGTGCGCAAGCTCGCGAAGGATCTTGGGGTCGACCTGGGGAGCCTCGACGGCAGCGGCGACGGTGGCGTGATCACCCGCTCCGATGTCGAGGCCGCGGCCGCCCCCGCCCCGACTGCGCCTGCCCGGAGCGTGGGCGGGGTGCGTCGGGAACCGATCCGCGGGGTGCGCAAGGCCACCGCTGCGGCCGTGTCGGGCAGCGCGTTCACCGCGCCGCACGTCACCGAGTTCCTCGCCGTCGACGTCACGGAGACGATGGCGCTGCGGGATCGGTTGCGGGCAACCCGCCAGTACGCCGACGTGAAGCTCACGCCGCTGGCGTTCGTGGCGAAGGCGGTGTGCATGGCCGCGAAGCGCACACCGGACATCAACGCCTCGTGGGACGAGCCGGCGGGCGAGATCGTCTACTACGACCGGGTGCAGCTCGGGATCGCCGCGGCCACCCCGCGCGGCCTGATCGTGCCGAAGATCCGCGACGCCGACACGCTCTCGCTGCGGGAGCTGGCCGGCGCGCTGGCCGACCTCACCGACACCGCCCGGTCCGGTAAGACCCCGCCCGCCGACCTCGTCGGCGGCACGTTCACCATCACCAACGTCGGTGTGTTCGGCGTGGACAGCGGCACGCCGATCATCAACCCGGGCGAGGCAGGGATCCTCGCGGTCGGTGCGATCAAGCCGATGCCATGGGTGGTGGACGGCGAGCTGGCGGTGCGCACCGTGTGCCAGCTCGCGCTGTCGTTCGACCACCGGCTCGTCGACGGCGAGCAGGGCTCCCGTTTCCTCGCCGACGTCGGCGCGCTGCTCACGGATCCGGGGCTCGCGCTCACGTGGTGACCGATCCGTGACTGAGCGCCGGGAGCACGGACGGCATCTCGTGCGTTACTAAGAGCATGGCGTTCGTGCTCCTGTACCTGGTGATCGAGATCATCGCGCTGGTCGCGCTCGGATCGGCGATCGGGTTGGGCTGGACGCTGCTCGTGCTCCTCGCCGGATCGGTGCTCGGTCTGTGGCTCGCCCGTCGCGAGGGCGTGCGGGCCGCGCAGGCCCTCGCCGAGGCGGTGAACAGCCGGCGGGTGCCCACCAACGAGGTCACCGACGGCATGCTCGTGGCCGCGGGCGGCGTGCTGCTGTTCGTGCCCGGCCTCGTCACCGACCTCGCGGGCCTGCTGCTCGTGTTGCCGCCCACCCGCGCGCTGGTGCGCCGAAGGCTGGTGCGTGCCGCCGAGGAGCGCTCCCCCGAACTGCGCTCCGCGCGGATCCGGGCCCAGGCGCCGGTGGTCGACGGCGAGGTGGTCGAGCCCGACGCGCCCCGCCCCGAGCGGCTGGTGATCGAGGGCACGGTCGTGCCGGGCGACCCGCGCTGACCGAACCGACCGACTTCACACACCGTCCCCCGGCTTCACACAAGGCCCGCCCTGTGTGAAGCCGGGCCTGGGTGTGTGAAGTGCCTCGTTCAGGGCTCCAGAACCCACGTCGTCGTGCACCGGGCGGTCACCCGGACCGGTTCCGGCTCCAGGCCGAGCGCGCGCACGTCGGGGCCTGCCGCCTCGGCCGCCGCCATCCGGTAGGCCATCGGGGCGGCGTGCTCGGCCGCCTCGGACAGCCTCAGCAACGGCCCGAGCGTCGCGTCGAGCGCGACGGCGTACCCCTCGGCACGGGTCCTCGCGTCGGCCACCGCGCGCTTCTGCGCCTCGCGGAGCGCCGCGGCCGGATCATCGAGCACCCACCTCGGCCCGTGCAGGTCGGTCGGCTCGGCCCCCACCAGCGTCGACAGCACCGCGTCGAGCTCGCCGACGTCGGTGACGAGGAGCGCGAGGTCCTCCGCGGCCCGGCAGCCGATCACCTTGTTGCCCCGCCACTCGTTGTGCACCCGCATCCGGCGGTGCCGGACCTGCAGGCCCGGCCGGGTCAGCGCAGGCTCGGCGGCCGCCATCCGGCGGCCGAGGTCGCGCACGGCGTCGGAGCGCGTGCGGGCCACCGCCGTGAAGCTCACGTCGAGCTCGGCCCGGTCGCCCAGCTGCTCGTACCAGCCACTTCCCTCGGTCACGATCTCCGTCACAATCCAAGTGTTCCGGATCGCGCAGTATCAAGTTCTCTAGAACGCTGCCGATACAGCCACATACGGAGTGATGGAATGCCTCGGTCCCTCGCGCGCCTGCGGCGGCTCGTGAGTGAGGGGCGTTCCGACGCACCCGGACGCGTGGTCGACGGGCTCGGCCGCATCGGGCTCGTCGGATACGGGGTGGTGCATCTCGTCGTCGCATGGCTCGCGCTCCAGGTCGCCTTCGGCGTGCCGGACGCCCCGCCGGATGCCGTGGGCGCGGTCGGGACCATCGCCCGCACGCCGGGCGGCGTGTTCGCGCTCGTCGTGGCGGTGATCGGCCTGTTCGCGTTCGCGCTGTGGCAGCTCACGGCCGCCGCGATGGGGTTCAGGTGGGCGCACGGCAACGAGCGGATGCGCAAACGGGTGGGCGCGGTCGCGAAGTCGATCGCGGTGAGCGCGCTCGCGGGGATCGTCATCGACTACCTCATGGGACTGGGGTCAGCCGACGGCACCGTGCAGCAGTTCGCGGCGCGCGTATTGGAGCTCCCCGCCGGGCGGGTGCTGCTGGGACTCGGCGCCGTCGCGCTGATCGGGATCGCGGGTGCGATGACCTACACCGGCGTACGCCGTACGTTCATGGGTGATCTCGACGTCCGCAGGCTTGCGCCCGGTGTCCGGAACGCGATCGAGGTGGCGGGGGCTGCCGGGCACCTCGCCCGCGCGCTCGCGATCGGTGTGGTGGCTGGTCTCGCCGGTGCGGCCGCGCTGTTCGCCGACCCGGCGTGGGCCGGTGGCCTCGACACGGCGCTGCGTGCGCTGGGGAGCACCGTCGCGGGTGCGTGGCTGCTCGCCGTTGTGGCGGCGGGCTTCGCGGCCTTCGGCCTGTTCTGCTTCGCCGACGCCGCGACCCGCCGGGCCTGAAGCTACCGGCCGGCGGCGAGGCTGCCCACGATCAGATCAGCCAGCGCGTTGACGGCGTCCAGGGCGGTGGTGCGCCCCCGGTTCAGTTCGACGGCGATCGCCTCGGCCGCACCCAGCACGCCGATGCAGCGCAGCCGGAGCGCCTCGGCGGGGAGGGCGGAGTGCGGCGCCATCGCGGCGACCATCACCTCCGTGTAGTCGTCGAGCAGTTCGTGCTGGAGCGCCTCCGCCTCCGGGTTGCCCTTCAGAGCGGCGGAGACGGCGGTGAACTCCGGCATGTCCGTGGCGCAGGCGAAGTACGCGGCGCTCATGACGTGGGCGATCACACCGGCGTGGGGTTCGGCGCTGCGCAGTGCCTCGGTCACCGCGTCCCGGTGGCGTTCCTCGAGCCGCCGGTAGAGCGCGAGCAGCAGGCCGGTGCGGGTGCCGAAGTGGCCGTACGCGATCGGCCTGCTCACGCCGGCGGCCTCTGCGAGTGTCACGAGGGTCAAGCCATCGGCGCCTTGCTCCCGCACGAGCCGGAGGGCCGCGTCGAGCAGCTGCTCCCGCCTGGCCTCCTTGGACAGGCGCATCGGTGGTGTGGCCATGAGCCTCCTTGCGGTCCGCCGCCAGTTTAGCTACAAAGTGTAAGTTACAAAATGTAGCTATCGGTGAGGAGTGGTCGGCATGGATCCAGTACTGATCTTGGGCGGTTCGGGGCAGGCGGGCACGGGGACCGCCGCCCTGCTGCGGCAGTGGTACCCGACGCTGCCGCTGATGATCGCGGGCCGGAACATCGAGCGTGCGCAGCGAGTGGCCGACGAGCTGGGCGCCGCTACGGCCGTCACCGTCGACCTGGGGCGCGGCGATCTCGGGCTCCCGGCCGACGGTGCCCACTCGATGGTGGTCGCCGCGATCTGGGACAACCACCTGAACGGCCTGCGCCACGCGCAGCAACGCGGAGTGCCGTACCTCAGCATCTCCAGCGGCCTGGTCGACATCGCACCCGAGGTCGTCGCGGGCGCCCAGCTGCCGAGTGCACCGATCCTGCTCGCCAGCCACTTCTGCGCCGGTATCGGCGTGCTCGGGGCACTGCACGTGGCCAGGGAGTTCGACCGGGTCGACAGCATCAGCATCGGCGCCGTGCTCGACGAGCTGGATGCCGGTGGACCCGCGGGGTTGGCGGACCTCGAGCGGTTGTTCACGGCCTCTTCCGCGGGACTGCGGCGCCGGGACGGCGTCTTCACCTGGCTCGCCGCCTCCGACGCGCAGGCGGAGGTGCGCATGATGGACGGCACGGTCGTGCCGGGCCAGAGCATCCCCATCCTCGACGTGCCGAGCCTCGCCCACGCGACGGGCGCGCCGAACGTCCGCTTCGACTACGCCCTCGGCGAGTCGACGGGCCGGCGCCACGGCGGAGCCCCGTCGATCGAGATCCGGATCGACGTCGAGGGAGTGGCGAAGAGCGTCAGCCGGTACCTCGTCCATCCGGGCGGGCAGGTCCCGCTCACCTCGCTCGGCGTCGCACTCGGCGTCGAACGGCTGATCGGCTTGCGTGGCGAGCCCGTGGCTCCCGGTATCCACACCCCGGAGTCGTTGATCGACCCGGCGTACGCGGTGGAGCGGCTGACGGAGCTCGGTGCCTCCTTCGTCGACGCCTCGATTCCGGAGTATCACGGTGTCTAGCGGTCATTCGAGAAAGCGGTAGAGCGAGCGATCGGCGACACGCCATCGTGTCCGATAGCCGCTTCTACGGTCCGGGCAAGATTCGCCGATACCGTCCGATCCGTGGACCCCGTGCGCAATCCGTTCGCGCCCGGTGCGGGCCAGCGGCCCCCCGAGCTCGCCGGCCGCGACAAGGAGCTCGACGCGTTCGAGATCGTGCTCGAGCGGGTGGCCCGCGGCCGGCCGGAACGCAGCCTCGTGCTCACCGGCCTGCGCGGGGTCGGCAAGACCGTGTTGCTCGGGGAGCTGCGGTCGATGGCCATGCGGGCCGGGTGGGGTGCCGGCAAGGTCGAGGCCCGGCCGGACGCCGACCTGCGCCGCCCGCTCGCCGCGGCCCTGCACCGCGCGATCCGCGACCTCGCGGTGCGCCACCGGGACCCGGAGCGTTCGGACGTCCAGCCGGTCGACCCGGACCGCGTCGACGAGGTGCTCGGCGTGCTGAAGGCGTTCGCGATGCGCTCGGCACCCGACAACGCCAAGCTGCGCGATCGCTGGCAGCCGGGCATCGACGTGGCCGCCACCCACGGCAGGGCCGACTCCGGCGACATCGAGATCGACCTCGTCGAGCTGTTCACCGAGGTGGCGGGGCTCGCCCACGAGGTCGAGTCCGGGGTGGCGGTGCTCATCGACGAGATGCAGGACCTGCGCCCCGACGACGTGTCGGCGCTCTGCGCGGCGTGCCACGAGCTGTCGCAGTCGCGGGCCCCGCTCGTGGTGGTCGGGGCCGGGCTGCCGCACCTGCCCGCGGTGCTCTCGGCGTCCAAGTCCTACTCGGAACGGCTGTTCAAGTACGCGCGCATCGACAAGCTCGACCGGTCCGACGCCGACTTCGCCCTGCTCGCGCCTGCCGAGCGGGAGGACGCCACCTTCGACGTCGACGCACTCGACGCGCTGTACGAGGCCTCCGGCGGCTATCCGTACTTCGTGCAGGCCTATGGGAAGGCGGCGTGGGACGCCGCGCCCCGCAGCCCGATCACGGCGCCTGACGTCAAGCTGGCGGCGCCGGAGGCCGAGAGCGAGCTCGCCGTCGGGTTCTTCGGGTCCCGGTACGAGCGGGCGACGCCCGCGGAGCGGGAGTACCTGCGCGCGATGGCCGAGCTCTCCGAGGGGAGGGACGAGCCCGTCGGCACCTCCGGGATCGCCGACCACCTGGCCCGAAAGGCCTCCTCCCTCTCCCCTGCCCGTGACAGCCTGTTGAAGAAGGGCCTCGTCTTCTCGGCTCAACGGGGGCAGATCGCGTTCACCGTGCCCCACTTCGGCCGATACCTGCTCACGCAGCCCTGACATTGCTACTCCGAACGAGTGAAACCTGGCGTTCTCGCGACCAGAGGTAACGGTCGGGGTCCGATGTCCGATTCCAGGTACAGCCCCGCGGCGCTGTCGGACCCCCGACCTGACAGCACCGCGGGGTTCTCCGCATCTTCGGGCCGGTCAGGGGCCTGTCGGCGCCCCCTCGTAGCATCGGTCCGATGCAGGACGCCAAGCTCGAGATCCAGATGCTGCACGACCGGGTCCTCGTGAAGCCGGACTCGGCGGGGGAGCGGCGTAGCGGCGCGGGAATCGTCATCCCGGCAACCGCTGAGGTCGCCAGGCGTCTTGTATGGGGGGAGGTGCTCGGCACGGGAGCGCACTGCCGCACGGTCAAGGTGGGTGACCGGGTGCTGTTCGCCCGTGACGACCAGTACGAGGTGGACGTGCAGGGCGCCACCTACCTGGTCCTGCGGGAACGGGAAGTGCACGCCGTCGCGACGGAGCGCACCGAGCACGGTACTGGGCTGTACCTGTGACGGACCGGGCTTCCGCCCGGTTCGATGGTTGAGGGGAAACGGACTTCATGCCCGAGCGGCAGTCATCGCCTGGGGAGGCGACGGCTTCTCCGGAGCCGGAGATCACCGAACACGCGCGCGACACCGGGGGAACCGAGCAGACGGCGTCGGGGGACGCGCCGGACGCGGCGCGGGCACCTTCCCCGGTCCGGACGGCCGAGCGCGCGGGCAGCGAGAGCACGCCCGCACCCACACCCGCACCGCGTCCGACGCCCCGCCCCGCCCCGGCCGCGCCGCAACCTGAAGGCGACGAGAGCCCCACGGTGCGCACGCCTGCCGGGCGCGCGCCGACACCCCGGCCCGGGAACGGCGAGCACCCGAACGGCCACCCGGGGAACGGTCACGCGGGGAACGGGCAGGCCGGCAACGGCCAGGCCAACGGACAGTCGGCGAACGGACAGCCGGTCAACGGCGAGGCGCCGACGATCCGCGCGTCGGCCCAGCGCCCTTCCCCGGCGGCACGTCCCGCCGAACCGCACCCGCTCGCCGACCCGCGGCCGCCCGCGGGGGCACGTCCGCCCGCCGACCCGCGCCCGTCCCCTGCGCCGCACCCGCCCGCCGATGCCCGCCCGGCCGCGCCGCGTCCCCAGAGCGAGCGTCCCCCGGCGACTCCGCACCCGCTCGCCGATCCGCGACCGTCCGGGCCGCCGCACCGGCCCGGTGAGAGCCGACCCGAGCAGCGCTCCGGTGAGGCGGCCACGGTCGTCGTCCCGGTGGCCGTGCCAGGAGCAGCCCGGTCGCCCGCCGACGGCGAGGCCACCCAGATGCTGCCGCGGTCGCCGTTCGCGGCGGACGACCCGGTCACCGAGCGCATCGAAAGGGTCCCGGCCATGGGTCCCCGCCCGCCGATGCCACCCGCCGACGCTCCGACCAGGGTCGGTCTCGGCGGCCCCGGCGACATCGACGACGGAGGACGGGGCGATCGCACCGATGGCGGACCCCGGCCCGGCCGCGGCCGCAGGCGCGTGCTGGTGCTCTCGGCGGTCGTCGGCGCGCTCGGCCTGCTCTACGGCGGTGACCTGCTGCTGAGCTCCGGATCGATGCCCCGCGGGGTCACCGTGGCCGGCATCGGCGTCGGTGGCATGTCGCTGGCCGACGCCGAGACGCAGCTGCGGTCGGAGATCGGCGCCCGCACCAGCGGTCCGATCCCGGTCACCGTCGGCGACGCGCGCGGGGAGATCGACCCGGCCGCGGCGGGGCTGTCCATCGACTGGGAAGGCACCCTGGGCCGGGCCGGCTCCCAGCCGCTGAACCCGATCACCCGAATCACCTCGTTCTTCTCCGGCCGCGAGGTGGGCGTGGTGACGAGCGCCGATCCCACCGCCCTCAACGGGGCGCTGGAGCAGCTCGGGCCGGTCGTCGACCGGGAGCCGGTCGAGGGCTCCGTGCGGTTCGAGGGCACCCAACCCCAGCCGGTGGACCCGCAGCCCGGCCAGCAGCTGAACGTGGCCGCGGCCGTCGACGTCGTGCAGCGGGACTGGGCGAACGGGGGCGCGGTCGTGCTGCCCATCACCGAGCTGCCGCCGACCACTACGGCGGAGGACGTCGCCACCGCGATCCAGGAGGTGGCGCGGCCCGCGGTGGCCGCACCGATCACGGTCATCGGCGAGAACGGGGTGCAGGGCACGGTCACCCCCGAGGTCATCGCGGCGTCGCTCAGCTTCGAGGCCGAGAACGGCGGCCTGGTGCCGGAGCTGAACCAGCAGGCGATCCAGGACGCGCTCGCGTCCCAGATGGCGGCGTCGGAGAAGCCGGGCCGGGACGCCACGTTCGAGTTCACGGGCGGCCGCCCCACCCTCGTGCCGTCCCAGGACGGGCGCGGCGTCGACTACGAGGCAACCGTCAAGGCGCTGGTCGGCGTGCTGAGCAGCCCGCAGCCGCGCGAGGTCACCGCGGTCTACGCCGAGAAGCCCGCCGAGGTCACCACCGAGGAGCTGCGCGCGGTCGGCAACCCGGAGATCATCGGCGAGTTCACGACGGGCGGTTTCGCCCCCGATTCGGGCCTGAACATCCGCCGGGCCGCCGAGCTCGTCAACGGCACGGTCGTGGGGCCCGGAGAGGTGTTCAGCCTCGACGCGGTCACCGGGCCACGCACCGCGGCGAACGGGTACGTCGAGGCCGGTGTGATCGACAACGGGCGGGCGTCGCGGGGTATCGCGGGCGGGGCTTCGCAGGTGTCCACCACGCTCTACAACGCCTCCTACTTCGCGGGCATGACGCTGCTGGAGCACAAGGCGCACAGCTTCTACATCAGCCGCTACCCCGCGGGCCGGGAGGCGACGATCGCCACCGGCGCCATCGACAACAAGTTCCGCAACGACAACAAGACGCCGATCCTGATCCGGACCCGGTGGACGCCGACGTCGGTCACCGTGCAGATCTACGGGCAGCGCCAGTTCGAGGTCACGGGCGAGTTCGGGCCGCGCACCAACCCGACCCAGCCCAACGAGGTCACGATCCCGGCAGGCGAGGACTGCCACGCCAGCAACGGGTCACCCGGTTTCACGATCACCGACACCCGCACGCGCCGCAACGTCGACACGGGCGAGGTCGCCAGGGAGACCATCACGACGCGCTACAACCCGGCCCCCCGGGTGGTTTGCGAGGATTGATCCCGGTGGTTCCGACCGGACCTCCGGTCGGAACCACTAGCAGCTCACCTGCGCCGGGGGTTCCGAAAGCGGGACCCGAGTTCGTACCCTCGGTTCGTCAGCGGCGACGAGATCGGGGGTACGGGTGATGCGGGTAGCGGACGTACTGCGCAGAAAGGGCTCTACCGTGGCGACGGTTGGGCCCGATGCCAGTGTCACCGAGCTCCTCGGCGAGCTCGCCGCCCACAACGTGGGTGCCCTGCCCGTCGTCGCGGGCGGCAAGCTCATCGGCATCGTCTCCGAGCGTGACGTCGTACGGCGGCTGCACGTGGGCGGTGCGGCGCTGCTCCAGGCCAAGGTGTCCGACATCATGATCACCGAGGTCACCACATGCAGCCCCGGTGACGACGTCGGCGACCTCGCCGCTGTGATGACCTCCCGGCGCTTCCGGCACCTCCCCGTAGTCGTGGACGGCACGCTGACCGGCATCGTCAGCATCGGTGACCTGGTGAAGGCGCGCATCGACCTGTTGGAGTCCGAGCGCGCCCAGCTCCAGAACTACATCGCAGGCTCGTAGGCGTTCGTCGGAACAGGGCTCATCCCTCACCCCAGCAGCGGGGTCAGCGCGAGGCGGAGGGACACCGGCGCCGCTTGCAGTTCGTGCTGCGGCAGCACATCGGGTCCGCAGCTCGCCGTGCCGACACCCCGGTGGGCCATGTCGACGGTGAGCTGGACCCGATCGCCCGGCACGAGGTCGACGGGGTGCTGGGCTGCGTCGAGGTCGGCGCTGGTCCAGCGCCGCACGGTGAGCCCGAAGGTGTCGGCATCCCCGTCGCCGGAGGGAAGCGCCTCGATCCGCAGGCCCGCACCCCCGCCCGTGAGCTCGGCCCAGCGCACGTCCGTCCGCCTCCCGTTCTCCTGCGGCATGACGTAGGGCGTCTGCAGCGCGTCCACCGAGCTCGTGAACCGGCCGACGCGGGCCGCCTGCCGGGTGTCGGGGTAGGCCTCGCCGGGTCCACCGCCGAACCAGGTGACTCCGTCCAGCTCGGCAGGCAGGGACCAGACCAGGCCCAGCCGCGGGATCGGCCCTGTCCACTCACCCTCCGGCTGCACGGAGACGTCGAGGAGCACCCCGCCTCCGGCCAGCGGGGCCCAGCGCATGGTGGAGAGGAACCCTGCGTCGAGGGCGGCAGGGGCCGTGCGGGTGCGCACGACGACCGCACCGTTTCCTGGACCGTCCTCGTCGCGCACGTCGAGCACCCGGTGCCGCAGGCGGTGCAGGCCGATCGCGCGCCAGGCATCGGCTGCCGAGTCGCGCGGGATCCGGTCGTTGTCGGTGGGGGCGCGCCACGCGTCGAGGCGCGGCCCGTCGACCGCGATGCCGGCGAGCTCGCTCAGCACCCCGCGCACGCGGTCCAGCGCCACGGCGCCGCCGCCCGGAACGGCCGCCGTGCGCGGGCGTCCCACGAGCCGCGTCTGGCCCCATGCGATCTCGTGGCCCGCGGCGGCCCACGGCGCATCGAGGGCGAGGACGGCTCGCACGGTCAGCCAGGTCTCGGCGTCGCCGCCCGCCTTGGCCGGCAGGTCGAGCTCGACGCTCTCACCGGGCGCGACGTGGGGCACGTCCAGCTCACCCGCCTCGACCTCGACGCCGTCCTCCTCGACGGTCCACGGGAACCGCAGGTGGCCCAGATCGAGCACCTCGTGCAGGTTGGTGACGCGCAGGCGCCCGTCCGGGGTACCGGTGATCCGCACCGGCTCGATCACCTTGGCGAACTCGTGCAACCCGGGCGACGGCGTGCGGTCCGGGAAGAGCAGCCCGTCGGCCACGAAGTTGCCGTCGTGCAACTCCTCGCCGAAATCGCCGCCGTAGCCGAAGAACTCGCGGCCGTGCGCGTCGCGGGTGCGGAGGCCGTGGTCGATCCACTCCCACACGAACCCGCCCTGACAGCGGGGGTGCGCCTCGAACAGCTCCTGGTACTCGGTGAGCCCGCCCGGCCCGTTGCCCATCGCGTGGGCGTACTCGCAGAGCACGAACGGCGCGGCGCGCCGCGCCGCGTCCTGCACCGGGTCGACACCACGGGCTGGCTCCTCCCGGCGACCGATGAGGTCGGTCTCGGCCTGCGAGGCGTACATCCGGCTGTAGACGTCGGACCAGCGCCCGTCGGGGCAGTGCTCGTAGTGCACCGGGCGGCCGGGGTCGCGGTCCTTCGCGTAGCGGTACATCCGCTCGAGGTTGCGGCCGGTCCAGGACTCGTTGCCGAGCGACCACATGATCACGCTGGCGTGGTTCTTGTCGCGCTCGACCATCCGGCGCATCCGGTCCTCGAACGCGTCCCCCCATGCCAGGTCGTCGGTGGGGTTGCCGCGCCAGCCGACGTGCACGAAGCCGTGGGTCTCGAGGTCGCACTCGTCCATGACGTAGAGGCCGTACTCGTCGCACAGCTCGAGGAACCGGGGGTGCGGCGGGTAATGGCTCGCGCGTACCGCGTTGATGTTGTGCCGCTTCATCAGCAGCACGTCGTCGAGCATGTCCTGCTCGGTGACGGCGCGGCCGCGGTCGGGGTGGAACTCGTGCCGGTTCACGCCGCGCAGCAGCACCCGCCTCCCGTTGACGGTGAGCAGACCGTCGGCGATCCGTACGGTGCGGAACCCGATCCGCAGGTCGACGCGCTCCGCGTCGGTCACCACGTGGAGGCCGTACAGCCGCGGCACCTCGGCGCTCCACGGCTGCGCGTCCGGAAGGCGCACCTCCTCGCCGGGGGCGATGTCGACGCCGAGCTCCGGCACGAGGATCCGGGCGGCCGGATCCCCCGCGACGTCGACGCGGAGGGTGCCTGCGCCGTCCTCGTAGCCTGCGTGCACGAACACGTCGTCGACGCCGCTCGCCGGCCGGTTGAGCAGCGTGACGTCCCGGAAGATCCCGGACATCCACCACATGTCCTGGTCCTCGAGGTAGCTCCCCGCCGACCACTGGTGCACCCGCACCGCCACGAGGTTGTCGGCGCCCGGGCGCACGAACTCGGTGACGTCGAACTCGGACGGGAGCCTGCTGCCCTGCGCCGTGCCGACCTCGTGGCCGTTCACCCACAGCGCGAAGCAGGAATCGACGCCTTCGAACCGCAGCACGACGCGGCCGCCTGCCCACTCGGCAGGTACCGCGACGGTGCGGCGGTAGCTCCCCGTCGGATTCTCCGTGGGCACGCGGGGCGGGTCGATCGGGAAGGGGTAGCGCGTGTTGGTGTACGCGGGCTCGCCGTACCCGTGCAGCTGCCAGTGTGCGGGCACCGGCAGCTCCGCCCATCCGCTGTCGTCGAAGCCGGGGTCGGCGAATCCCGCAGGTGCGTCCGCGACCGTTCCGGCCATGTCGAACCGCCACTGCCCGTTGAGGCTGAGCCGGGGCGCGTTCGATCGCACCGCCGCGCGCGGCGGGAGCATCCGGGCGTCCGGGCGCGGGTCCTCGAGGTACGGCGGGGTCACTGCGGGCTTCCTCCTGGGGCGGGGCGTGGGGTGTAGCGGCCGGTGCTGGAGCGCACGATCAGGTCGGGGACCATCCGCACCGGAATGGGTTCGGCGGCGCCGGGGTGCTCGATCTGGGCGAGCAGCATCGCGACGGCGCGACGTCCCTCGTCGATGAAGTCCTGGCGCAAGGTCGTGAGCGGGGGGACGAGGTAGGCCGCCTCGGGGATGTCGTCGAAGCCGATCACGCTGACGTCTCCCGGCACGGTGCGGCCTGCCTCGTACAGCGCGCGTATCAACCCGACCGCCATCTGGTCGTTGGCGGCGAACACGGCGCTCACGTCCGGATCGGCCGCGAGCACCTGCCCGGTGGCGTAGCCGGAGCGCGCGCTCCAGTCGCCCTGCAGCGGCTCGTGGATCGGCGCTCCTGCCTCCTCGAGGGCCGCGCGCCAGCCCCGCACCCGTGAGCGCGCCGCCTCGAACCGCAGCGGCCCCGCGAGGTGCCGGACGGTGGGATGGCCGAGGTCGAGGAGGTGGCGGACGGCGTTGTGGGCACCGGCGGTCGAGTCGAACTGGACGCCGGCCGCGACGGCGTCGAGGCCGCCGCGCAGGACCATCAGCGGGACGGTCGGCGGCAGCACGCGAAGCGCGGCGGCTGCGTCCACCTCGGGGTCGATCGCCAGGATGCCCTCGACGCGCTGCGCGGTCATGCGCTCGACGGCGGCGAGCGCCGAGGCGCGGTCGAAGCGCGAGAGGCTCTCGGTGCTCACCGTGTACCCCGCGCCGCGGATCGCCGCTTCGACGCCCCGCAGCGTGGTGGTCGGCCCGTACAGGTCGGTGCCGATCGTGACGATCCCGATCGTGCGTGACCGCCCCGATGCGAGTGAGCGGGCGGCCGGGCTGGGCCGGTAGCCGAGCTCGCGCATCGCGGCGAGCACCCGTTCGCGGGTGGAGGCGCGGACCCCCGGCTGGTCGTTGATCACACGCGAGACGGTCTGGTACGAGACGCCCGCGAGCGCGGCGACGTCCATCATGACCGGCGTGCCGTGCCGCCCGGTGGCGCGGCGGGCACCGCTGTCGGTCATCGCCGCCTCCTCGCATCGACTGTGAACGCTCACACGATAAGGCCGGTACGCGGGTCTCAGGCAAGCAACGTCTTCCGGGCACCCTCTTGACCGCCCGTGTGTGAGCGCTCACACTTGCGGCCGCGGCGTGGCGACGACGATCGAGGAGGATCGCCGATGGCGGTTGTGAGCCATGGCATGGCCGTACGGGAGCAGGTGCACCCTTCCCGGCGGCGGGCCCTCACCGGGTTCTTGTTCTTCGCGCCCTTCCTGCTCGTCTTCGTCGCCGCGATCGTCGCGCCGCTGCTGTACGCGATGGGCCTGAGCCTCTTCCGGCGGCGGCTGATCGGCGGCACCACGTTCGTCGGGCTGGACAACTACCTGCGCGCCGCCACCGACCCGCAGTTCCTCGCCGGGCTCGGGCGCGTCGGGCTGTTCCTGGTCGTCCAGGTGCCGGTGATGCTGCTGCTGGCGCTGTTCGTGGCGCTGGCCATCGACAGCAAGCGCGTGTGGTGGCCGAAGCTGTTCCGGCTGGGAGTCTTCGTGCCCTACGCGGTGCCCGCGGTGGTGGGCACGCTGATGTGGGGCTTCATGTACGGCGCCCAGTTCGGCCTGATCGGGCAGGTGGCGAGGGCGTTCGGAATGGACCCGCCCGACCTGCTCGGGTCGACGCTCATGCTCCCGTCGCTCGCCAACATCGTCACCTGGCAGTTCGTCGGCTACAACATGCTGATCCTCTACGCGGCGCTGCGGGCCATACCGCAGGACCTCTACGACGCCGCGGAGGTGGACGGTGCGGGCGAGCTCCGGAAGGTGTGGAGCGTGAAGCTGCCGGCGCTGCGGCCGGCGCTGCTGCTCGCGGCGATCTTCTCGGTGATCGGGAGCTTCCAGCTATTCACCGAGCCGAAGGTGATGACGGACCTCGCGCCCGCCGTGATCGGTACCTCGTACACGCCCAACATCTACGCCTACGAGCTCGCCTTCAACGGACAGCTGGTCGACTACGCGGCAGCGCTCTCCGTGCTGCTCGGGCTGGTGACGATCGTCGTCGCCTACGTCGTGCAGCTGACCATCGCCCGGCGGGAGCGGATCCTGTGACCGCCGTCGAGACGGCGCCCCGTGCGGCCCGACCGGCGACCCGACCGGGCACGGGCGGCCGGGGGCCCAACCGAAGGCCCAGCGTCGTCCTGACCGTGATGCTGCTCGGCCTGCTCGCCTACTTCCTCCTGCCGCTCGCCTGGCTCGTGATCAACTCGACGAAGAGCACAGCCGGGCTGTTCCAGAGCTTCGGGCTGTGGTTCGCCAGCGACTTCCACCTCTTCGAGAACGTGCGCGAGACGCTGACCTACCAGGGCGGCATCTACGGCCGGTGGTTCCTGAACACCGTCCTGTACGCGGTGGCGGGCGCGGGCGGTGCCGCGCTGCTCGCCGCGCTCGGCGGGTACGGGGTCGCGAAGTTCGACTTCCCCGGCAGACGGCTACTGCTCGCGGGCGTGCTGGGCGCCGTGATGGTGCCGGCCACCGCGCTGGCGATCCCCACGTACCTGCTGCTGAGCACGGTGGGCTTGGTCGACACCCCGTTCGCGGTGATCATCCCGTCGCTGGCGAGCCCGTTCGGGCTGTACCTGATGTGGATCTACGCGGCGGCGGCCGTCCCCGACGAGCTGCTCGAGGCGGCCCGCATCGACGGAGCCAGCGAGTTGCGGATCTTCTGGTCGGTGGCCATGCGGCTGCTGGCCCCCGGGTTCGTCACCGTGCTGCTCTTCCAGCTCGTCCACGTGTGGAACAACTACTTCCTTCCGCTGATCGTCCTCAACAACCCGGCCTGGTACCCGCTCACGGTCGGGCTCAAGCAGTGGAACGAGCAGGCGTACGGCGGTGGCGGGGGCTCCGTGGCCGTCCTGAACCTCGTCATCACGGGCTCGCTGTTGGCGATCATCCCGCTGATCGCCGTTTTCCTCGTGCTGCAGCGGTACTGGCAGTCGGGCCTCGCGATGGGCGGCGTCAAGCAGTGATCACACCTTCGGGAGGTCCGAAACCCATGATCAGATCACGGAGCACGTTCGCGGCGGCGTCCGTCGCGCTCGCGATGGCGCTGTCCGCGTGCAGCGGCGGCGGTGGTGGAGGCGGCGCGGCCGGTGGCGGCGAGACCTGCGACGGCCCGCTCGCGTTCTGGACGTGGGTGCCGAACATCCAGTCGGCCGTCGACCTGTACGAACAGACCCACCCCGGCACCGACATCGAGGTGACGAACGTCGGGCAGGGTGACGAGCACTACACCCAGCTGCGCACCGTGCTCACCGCGGGCACCGGCGCCCCCGACGCCGTGCAGATGGAGTTCAAGAACATCCCCGGCTTCACGCTCACCGACTCGCTCGTCGACCTGAGCCAGTACGGCGCGGCGGAGCTGGAGAACCAGTTCCTCCCGTCGGCGTGGCGGCAGGTGCAGTTCGGCGGCGGGATCTACGGCATCCCGCAGGACACCGGCCCCATGATCATGCTCTACCGGCCGGACATCTTCGACAGCCTCGGCATCCCGGTCCCGACCACGTGGGACGAGTACATCGAGGCCGGACGGCGGATCCACGCGAGCGACCCGAACCGCTTCATCTCGAACATCGGCCCTGACGACGCGGGCGGCATCCAGAGCCTGCTGTGGCAGGCCGGCGCCCGCCCGTTCCGGCTGGAGGGCGAGTCGTCGCTCACCATCGACTTCTCCGACGAGGGCGCCGCCCGCTGGGTGCAGACGTTCAACACCCTGGTGTCCGAGCAGCTCGTCTATCCCGAGCCGGCGTTCACCGACGAGTGGTACCGCGGGCTGGCCGATGGCCGCTACGCCACCTGGGTCGCGGGCGCATGGGCCCCGACGTTCCTGCAGACCGTGATCCCGCAGACCGAGGGCCAGTGGCGGGTCGCGCCGATGCCGAACTACGGCGAGCCGGTCGTGCCCGAGAACGGCGGGTCGTCCGTCGCGGTCACCACGCAGAGCGAGTGCCCTGCCGCCGCGGCCGACTTCGCGAAGTGGCTGAACGCCGACCCGGCAGCGGCCAAGCTGCTGAACGACGAGAGCCTGCTGTACCCGGCCACGAGCGCGCTCGTCGAGGACCCGGCGTGGCTCGCCGCCCCGATGCCGTTCCTCGGTGGGCAGCAGGCGAACCAGGTCTACGTCGCGGCCTCGAAGCAGGTCTCGGAGGGTTGGCAGTACACGCCCTTCCAGGACTACACCGAGTCGGTGTTCCCCGACACCGTCGGGCAGGCCCTCGTCAACCGCACCGACCTCCAGGCGGGCCTGAACGCCTGGGGTGAGCGGCTGCGTGGCTACGCCACGGAGCAGGGCTTCCAGGTCCAGGGCAGCTGATCGGCCGACGAACGGCCCGCTCGTCGGATAGGTGCCGACGAGCGGGCCGTTCGTACCCGCTGGTCGAGTAGCGGAGGCGCCCCGCGCCGGAGCGTATCGAGACCGACCGGAGCCGCGGGTTCCTCTCGGTGTGGTGGTCTCGATACGGGCCGGCGCTGGGGCGCCGGCCCTACTCGACCACCGGGTTTGGATCAGAACGCGGCTTCCGGGAGCTCCATCAGGCTGTTGTCCGTTGCCTCCAACACCGCGCGTTGGGCGGTCAGCTGGGGTAGCACCGTCTTGGCGAAGAACCGCGCGGCGCCCACCTTGCCTTCGTAGAACGCGGCGTCGCGAGCCGAGTGCTCGCCGCCGAGCGCCGTCAGTGCCACGTCGGCCTGGCGCAGCAGGAGCCAGCCGATCAGCAGGTCGCCCACGGCCATGAGCAGCCGGACGCTGTTCTGCCCGACCTTGTAGAGGCTCTTCGGGTCCTCGGTCGATGCCATCAGGAAGCCGGTGAGGGTGCCCAGCATGCCCTGGACGTCGACGAGCGCGGTGGCGAGCAGCGCCCGCTCCTCCTTGAGCCGCCCGTTGCCGGACTCCGCGTCGAGGAACGACTGGATCTCGCGCGCCACGTACCCGATCGCCTGCCCGTTGTCCCGGACGATCTTGCGGAACAGGAAGTCGAGGGACTGGATCGCCGTGGTGCCCTCGTAGAGAGAGTCGATCTTCGCGTCGCGGATGTACTGCTCGATCGGGTAGTCCTGCAGGTAGCCGGACCCGCCGAGGGTCTGCAGCGAGAGCAGCAGCTGCTCGCTGGCGCGCTCGGAACCCACACCCTTCACGATCGGCAGCAGCAGGTCGTTCACGCGCACGGCGAGTGCGGTGTCGGCACCGGTGAACTCGCCGGCCTTGACCTCGTCCTGGAAGGTCGCGGTGTACGTGTAGAGCGCGCGCAGACCCTCGGCGTACGCCTTCTGCAGCATGAGGATGCGGCGCACGTCGGGGTGGTGGGTGATGGTCACGCGCGGGGCGGTCTTGTCCATCTGCCGCGTGAGGTCGGCGCCCTGTACGCGCTCCTTGGCGTAGTCCAGCGCCGCGAGGTAGCCCGCCGAGAGCGTGCCGATGGCCTTCGTACCCACCATCATCCGGGCGTACTCGATCACCTGGAACATCTGCGCGATCCCGTCGTGCACCTCGCCGAGGAGCCAACCGACCGCGGGCACGCCGTGCTGGCCGAACGTCAGCTCGCACGTGGTGGATGCCTTGAGGCCCATCTTGTGCTCGACGCCCGTCACGAACGCGCCGTTGCGCTCGCCCGGCTCGCCGGTCTCGGGGTCGAAGTGGAACTTGGGCACGAGGAAGAGCGAGAGCCCCTTCGTGCCCGGCCGCGGGGTGATGCCGACGCCCTCCGGGCGGGCCAGCACGAGATGCATGATGTTCTCGGTGAGGTCGTGCTCGCCGGAGGTGATGAAGCGCTTGACGCCCTCGAGGTGCCAGGTGCCGTCGGCCTGCCGCACCGCCTTCGTGCGGCCCGCGCCGACGTCGGAACCGGCGTCGGGCTCGGTGAGCACCATGGTGGCGCCCCAGCCGCGGTCGATCATCATCTCGGCCCAGCGCTTCTGCTGCTCGGTGCCGTTGCGGTGCACCACGGCCGCGAAGTTCGGGCCCGCCATGTACATGAAGGCGGCCGGGTTGGATCCGAGGATCAGCTCGGACGCGGCCCACTGCACGGTGGCCGGGATGCCGTAGCCGCCCAAGTCGGTCGGCAGGGACAGGCGCCACCACTCGCCGTCCCACAGCGCGCGGTAGCTGTCCTTCAGCGACTGCGGCAGCGTGACGGAGTGGGTGGCCGGGTCGAAGACCGGTGGGTTGCGGTCGCCGTCGGCGAACGACTCCGCCAGCGGCCCGGTGGCCAAGGCGTTCAGCTCGGTGAGCACGCCGCGCACCGTGTCGGTGTCGACGCTGTCGAAGGGTGCGGTGCCGAGCCGGTCCTGCACCCGGAAGACCTCGAACAGGTTGAACTCGAGGTCCCGCAGGTTGCTCCTGAAGTGGCCCATCGTGCATCGCTCCTCAGCAGGGTGGGACGGCCTACTCGTCAGTAACCACAAGGGTATTACTCATCGGTAACCCCAGCAAGAGCGGCCCGACCGGGCGATCACACCTTCGAGCCGCAGCGTTGTACGGAGCGTTTGCATCGCTCATCGTTCGGCGATCAACACAACGCGATCAAGAACAGCGCGATCGAACGCATGGACCGGCGATGGGAGGGCGACGTGTGGGGTCCGAACGTGTCCCGCCGCGGAGTCCTCCTCGGCGGGCTCGTCCTGACCGGGGCGATCGGTGGCCTGATCCGGCCGCAGGAGGCGTGGGCGGCGGGACCGGGTGTGAAGGCTCCGCCGATCATCGGGTGCGACGCGTGGCGGGCGCGGGAGCCGTCGGACGTCGTCCCCGTGTGGGAGCAGCGGCCGGTGCGGATCATCGTGCACCACACCGCGACCCCGAACGTCGAGGACTACAGCCGCGGTGCGGGCGAGTTCGTGGCCCGCAAGATCCAGGACTTCCACATGGACCGGCGGGGCTGGATCGACACCGGGCAGAACTTCACGATCAGCCGCGGCGGTTACGTCCTCGAGGGCAGGCACGGCAGTCTCGAGGTGCTGCGCTCGGGCGACCGGCACGTCGAGGGCGCGCACTGCACCGGGCAGAACGTCGAGGCCGTCGGGATCGAGAACGAGGGCACCTACTCGACGCTCACCCCGCCGGACAAGGTGTGGGCGCGACTGCGGGCCATGTGCGCCTACATCTGCCAGCAGTACGGGATCGCGCCGACGGAGATCGGCGGGCACCGCGACTTCAAAGACACGCTCTGCCCCGGTGACAGGTTCTACGCGATGCTGCCGCGGCTGCGCACCGAGGTGGCGGACTCACTCGGGGAGCCATTGGACGACCGCGCCGCCCGGCGGGCGTCGTGGCCGCTGCTGCGTCCCGAAAGCTCCGGGCCCGCCGTGGAGGCGGCCCAGCACCTCCTGCGCGCGGCAGGCCTCGTCGACGTGCAGCCGAACAGCCGCTTCGACGAGAGGACGGCCGTGGCCGTGCGGCAGTACCAGCAGGCCCATCGCGCCGAGGAGGTCAACGGGCTGATCGGTGGCGAGACGTGGCCGTTGCTCGTGACCGCGCAGGGCGGCGATCAGGATGAGGTCGCGCTCGCGGTGCGGGCGCTGACGCCCGACGGCGCCGTGCGCGCGTCTGCCATCCCGGGCGTCGAGGAGTGGAAGCGCCTGCTGAGCGCCGCCGACCACCGCCCGTGACGTCCAGGCTCACCAGACCCTGGACTTGTCCTCCCAGACCTTCCACGGCGCGTCGCCGTTGGCCCACAGGCTGTTGAGCGCCTGGTAGTCCTTGTAGGTGTCCATGGCGGCCCAGAAGCCCTCGTGCTTGTTCACCGTGAGCTGCTTGTCGCGGGCCAGTCGCTGGAGCGGCTGGGCTTCGAGGAACAGGTCCTCCTCGTCGTCGAGGTAGTCGTCGAGGAACGACTTCTCGAACACGAAGTACCCGCCGCTCACCCACCCGGTGACCTGGGTCGGCTTCTCGTTGAACTCCTCGACGACGTTGCCGTCGACGTTCATCTCGCCGAACTTCGAGGTGGGGTGCACGCCAGTGACGGTGCCGATGCGGCCGCCCTCGGCGTGGACCTTCGCGAGGTTCGCGATGTCCACCGCGCTGACGCCGTCACCGTAGGTCATCATGAACTGCGGGGTGTCGATGTAGTCGCGGATGCGGCGCAGCCGCGCGCCGGTGCCGGCTTCGAGGCCGGTCTCGGCGAAGGTGATCTCCCAGTTCTCGTCGGCCACGCCGTTGCGGAACCACGGCTGGTGGTCGCCCTCGGACAGCGTGAGCGTGAAGTCGGACATGTGCGACCGGTAGTCGAGGAAGAACTGCTTGATCTCCCAGCCCTTGTACCCGAGGCAGAGGATGAAGCGCCGGTACCCGTAGTGGCTGTACAGCTTCATGATGTGCCAGAGGATCGGCCGTCCGCCGATGTCCACCATGGCCTTCGGCAGCCGTTCGCTCACCTCGCGGATCCGGGTGCCCTGTCCGCCGCACAGGATGACAACGGGAGTGTCGTAGTCCATCAGGAAGCGTGTCCCTCCGATGTGTGGGGAGCTACTCGTTGTAGTCGGGGAGGCCGGTCGCTCGATCTTCTGTCGTAGTGCAACCCGGGCTCGGGGAGCAAATCTCGCGAAAGGCTAGACGCTCTGCTATCGCATGCTCCTGCTGAGTTGTGACATGGACGTTGCCCACGTCACCCGAAACGGTGACGACCCGGTGGCCGCGCTCGACCAGTAGTCCCGAGTTCTCCACCGGGCGGGGCCGGTCCGCGTGCACGGCGCGGAGCACGTCCGCGCGGAACGCCTGGGGAGTCTGGGTCAACACGAGGTCGTCCTTCGGCAGGGTCTCGACCACCTGGCCGTCGCGGACCCGCTGCACGACCTCGAGTATCGGGATCACCGGCACGGCGCCGTCCGCGCCACCGCGCACGGCCTCGACCACGGCCTCGAACAGCGCGTCGGACGCGAGGGGGTGGGCCGGGTCGGCCACCGCGACGATCGCCGCGTCCGCGGGTACCGCCGCGAGCCCCGCGCGCAGCGACTCCGATTGGTGGTCGCCGCCTTCGGCGACGGCGTCGACCGGCTCCCCGGCCCACGACCGTCCCGGGGGCAGCACGACGACGACACCGTCGCACGTACGGCGTGCGGCCGCCACAGTGCGGGCCACCATCGGCACACCGCCGACGTGCTCGAACTGCTTGGCCCGCTCGCCGAACCGCCGCGAGGCGCCGCCCGCAAGCACGATCGCCCACAAGGCCCCCTGCATGCGGGAGATCGTGCCACTCACCTGATCGAGGGGGACCGCTGGGCACACACCGCAACCGCCCGACGTCGATCGTTGCAGGGCCCTCGGTAATCTCCGATCAGTGTCGACGCGAACCCAGCCGGCGCCGCGGGCCCCGGAAAGGCTGCTCGCGGGCTCGCCCGCGGCGCGTCGACTCGTGCACGAGGCAGCCGCCCGATCCACGGTCACCCGCCGCGTAGACGTGATCGGACCGGGCGGGCACGGCAAGACCGTGTTGCTCGACGCGCTCGCCGCGGCGTTCACGGCCGCAGGTGTCACCGTCCACCGGGAGATCGCCGGGATGACGGAGCTGGGCATCGACGACGCACTCCTGCTCGACGACGCCCACCTGCTCCCTCCCGACGAGCTGGATCGGCTCGCGCTGCTCGCCGCCGCGCCCGGCGGCCACCTGGTGGTTGCGCACCGCCCGTGGCCACGGCCTCCCGGCACCGCGGCGCTCGGAAGCGTCCTCGCGGCCACCCGCCCGCCGGTGGTGCTGGAAGCGCTCGACCGCACCGGGGTCGCCGCACGGGCCGCGTTGCTGCTGGGTGGCGACGGTCCGCCAGCGGAGCTGGTGGACCACGTGTTCGAGCAGACCGCGGGCCTGCCGGGGCTGGTCGATCGGCTGCTCGGCGCGCTCGTGGAACGGGTCGGGTCGGACTGCGTCCGAGGCATGCCGCTGCCGGCGGAGCCGCCTGCCGGCCTGCTGGTGCAGCTCGGCTACCTGGTGCACGGGCTCGGCGACGAGGTGGGCGGCCTGCTGCTGGCTCGCGCGCTCGGCGCGCCGCTGGAGTCCGAGGTGCTCATTCCGCTGCTCGGCCTCTCCCCCGACGACGGCGCGGTACAGCTCGACGAACTGCTGGAGGCCGCGCGGGCCGCGGGGATGCTCACGGGCGACGGGAAGGCGGTCCCGCTCGTATCGGCGGCCGTGCTGGCGCGCACGCCGCGAGCGTCGCGCATCGAGCTGCGGCGCACCCTCGCCGAGATCGAGCTCGACCGAGGCGGCAACGTGCTCGCGGCCGCCCGCGGCCTGCTCGGCACCGGCGCCAGCGGGTCGAGGGTTGCGGCGGTGTTCACCACGGCGGCCGAGGAGGCGCTGCGTACCGGTTCACCGGAAGCCGGTGAGCTGTTCGACGCGGCTGTGCGTGCGGGGAGCTCCGCGCTCGCCCTCGCCGCCGGCCGGGCCGAGGCCGCGGTCCTCACCGGGGATCTCGACCTCGCGCTCACCCAGGCCGACCAGGTGCTGTCCGACCCCGATCTGGTGCCGCCCGCGGATGCCGTGCGAGCCGGCACTGTTGCGGCCGCGGTGCTGGCCCACCGTGGGCTGCTCGGTCGCAGCGCGGAGCTGTACCGGTGGATGAGCACGGCACTGGAGCCCGCGATGGGCGCCACCGCGGTGCTCGCCGTGCCCGCGCTCATCGGCACCGGCGCCCTCGACGAGGCCGGCAAGATGTTGCACGCGCCCGCGGCGGGGCACGGCGCCCCGGTGCGCCCGCCCACGCTGCTGGCCGGCGCCGAGGAGCTGATGGCCCAGGGGGTGTACGACTCGGTAGCCGGGTCGCCCACCGCGGCGCTGTCGCAGCTGACGCGCGCCGCGTCGCTGCTGGAGGCCTCGCAGCGCTCGGCGTTGCTGCCCGACACCCCGGCCGCGCTCGCGGCGCTCGTCGCCGTGCACTGCGGCGAGCTCGACGTCGCGCAGTCGGTGCTGGAGCGCGCTCTGCGGGTCGGGCTGGGTGGACGCGGGTCGGTCACCCGCCACCGCCTCCTGCTCGGCTGGATCGCGCTGTTCCGCGGGGCAACGGGCGCGGCCCGCTCCGCGCTAGCCGTGGCGTCACCGCCGGGCGCCGTCCTCGAACCGCGCGACGAGCTGCTGGCCGCGGCGCTGGACGTCGCGCTCGCCCGGCGGGCGGGCGACCTCGCCGTGCTCATGACGGCGTGGGGCCGGGCCCGGGAGGCGATCGTGCGGCACCCCGTGGACCTGTTCGTGCTGCAGCAGCTCGGCGAGCTGTGGGTCGCCGCCACCCGGCTGCGGGAGTCGAGTTGGGTGCGTCCGCACCTCGACGAGGCCACCCACCTGCTCTCCCGGCTCGGCGACCCCGCGCTCTGGGCGGCGCCGCTGCACTGGTCGGGCCTGCAGGCCGCGATCCTGTCCGAGAGCCGCGATGCCGCGAAGCTGCACGCGGCCGCCCTGGAGGCCGCCGCGGACGGCAGCCGGTACGCCGCCGCGATGGCCGCGGCCGCCCAGCACTGGGTACGGCTGCTGGACTCCGAGGTCGACGCCGCTGGCGTGGAGGCGGCCGCCCGCGGACTGCACGCCGTCGGGATGGCGTGGGAGGGCGGCAAGCTCGCTGGGCAGGCGGCGATCCGCACCCGCGACCGCAAGGCGATGACGGCGCTGCTCGGGTGCGCCCGCGCGTTGCAGAGCACGGGCCCGGCCGTGCGCCCCGTCGCGGTGGAGGCCGACACCGACAGCGACCCACGCGGGCTCCCGGTCACCGCCACGGAGACCGAGGCGGTGCCGGACCTGGCCTCCGACGGTGCAGACGGCCCGCTGAGCGACCGCGAGCGGGAAGTGGCCGAGCTCGTGCTGGAGGGCCTGACCTACCGGCAGATCGGCGAGCGCCTGTTCATCTCGGCGAAGACCGTGGAGCACCACGTCGCGCGGATGCGCCAACGCCTCGGTTCGGGCAGCCGCGGTGAGCTGTTCGCCCACTTGCGGCAGATCGTCGGGCCAGGCACCGACGCCTAGCGTGTCCCAGCGTCCCCCGCCGGGGGACACTGGGCATCGGCGCTGACCTCAGTTCCGCATGGTGGCCAGGATGCCCTCGCAGCTGCGGACCACCTGGCGCGCGACGTCGGCAACAGCTCGGCTCGACAGCGGGCTTTCGCCCCGTCGCCGCCAGCGGCCCGCCGAGTCGATGGCGGCATCCCAGATCTCCTGCTGGCTTGCGTCCGGCTCCAGCCCGAGCCGGGCGGGGGCCGCCCCGCCGTCGCCGCCCAGCAGCCGCTCGGCCTCCTGCAGCACTTCCTTGGGCAGCTTGATGGCCCCGGCACGCAGCGCGGAGAGCAGACGCAGCTCGGCGAACTCGTGCGCTCCCGCGAGGATGCGTTCCACCTCACCGGCCAGGTGGGCGGTGGCGGCCCGCGGCTCCTCGCGGGTGAGCACCAGGTCGACGGACAGCAGCGCCGACCGCGCCTTGAGCAGATCCCGCCGCTCGCTGAACTGCGTGGAGAGCACGCTGCGCAGCTCGTCGAGACCGCTGCGCTTGACGAGCTCGTTCGAGATGGCGGTCGGGTCGGTCATGCCCTGGCGGATCAGCGTGGTGGCCAGCCGCACTCCGAACATCCCGAACCGCTCCATCAAGCGGGCTCGGGTCTGCGAGTCCGGGGCATCGGGCGAGTCGAGCTCGGTGCGGGAGAAGCGGTCGGCCGACAGCAGCATCGCCTCGATGTCCGCGCGGGGCATCGCGGCGAGCGCGGTGAGCGCCGTGAACTCGCCTTGGCGCATCGTGCGGCCGGTCTGGGCCAGTAGCCCCGCCACGGCGACCACGGTCTGGCACAGCCCGCGGATCTTGTCGTCGGCCCGGTAGCGCCGGGCGATCTTCCGCGCCGAGGTGAGCGCGTTGAGCCGGCCGGCGCCGATCTCGTCGGCGCGCGAGAGCACCCCGATGGTGTTGACCGGGGTAGCCCGGGCCACGCCCTGGTCGAAGAACGACTCGAGGAACCGGACGTCCGTGTTGTGCAGGTGACGCATCAGGTAGATGACGGCGTCGGCCTGGGTCGGCGCGTCCTCCGGCGCGAGGAACGCCCCCGCCCGCGACGAGGTGTCGGCCGACAGCGACGCGATGCCAGGGGTGTCGATCAGCGTCTGCGTGCGCAGGCTCTGCGACGGCCACTCCACCTCGAGCTTGTCGACCTTCTCCACCGGGAAGCCGTTCAGGTCGAACGAGAGCCCTCCGCCGGAGCGGTTGATCGTGAGCTGCTGTGGGTCCGAGCCGCGCGGGTACATCCGGACGCGTGGGGACTGGGCGTCGACGTACCAGGTGACGACGCGGGTGCACTCGCCGGCGTCGGTGGGGGCGATCTGCTCCCCGACCAGCGCGTTCAGCAGCGTCGACTTGCCCGCCTTCACCTTTCCGGCGATGGCGACCCGCAGCGGCTCGTCGAACCGCTGCAGGTTGTGCGTCAGCCAGCCGTGTGCTTGCGGGCTGTCCTGGTAGGCCTCGATCGCCTGGCGCAGCAGGATCCGTACTGCGGCGCCGAGCGGGGGCGCGGGCGCACTCATGCGGCACCTCCGGAGATCGCGGTCGCTCGTTTGTCGTTCACCAGCGCCTTGGCGCGCTGCGCCATGCCGTCGATGCGGGCGAGCTCCGCCTTGAGGTCGCGGATCCGCTTCTCGCGACCCGACGTGTTGGTCTTCAAGGCGTTCTGCGCGGCCTGGACGGACGCGGAGATCGAGGTGCTCATCTCCTCGGCGAGCGCGCTGAAGTGGTCGCGCAGCTGGCGCTGGGTGCGTCGCAGCATGTCGCCCGAGTCCTTGCCCACCTGGAATGTGACCTCGTCGATGTGCTTGCGCACGCCCTGTTTGGCGTCGGCCCGGCGCTTCGTCAGCAGCCGCTTCTTCTCGTCGCGCACCGCCTTGATGCCCAGCAGCAGGCCGGCCGGTGCGCCCGCGAAGACCGAGAACCCCGCCAGCGTGCCGATCATCCCGAACATCAGCATGCCGCCGTAACCGCCCTTCATGCCGGTCAGGAGCTGCATGCCGCGCCCGAGGCGCTCCGCCTCCGGCTGCTCGAGCTGGTCGACCTTGCCGGCGATGCCCTCGTCGTCGAACCGCAGTTCGGGCATGGCGATCTCGGCGCCCTCGGCGAAGTGTTCGGCCACCTGCACCGCGAGGTACCGGGCCCGCTCGGCGGCCCAGACGAAGTTGGCCGACGCCGCGGAGGAGATCTGCTGGTGGAACCAGTCGGAGAACTGCTCCCACACCTCGGCCGGGTCGGACTCGTCGATGAGCCGGTCGGCCTCGCGCCCGATGGTGCGCAGCCGGTCGCGCAGGTCGTAGCCGATGTCGGACTGCAGGTCGGCCACCCCGTCGTTGAGGGTGATCTGCCAGCGCGAGGAGCGTTGCTTGAGCTCGTCGGCCCGTGACTTGGCCTTGGTGAGGTCCTCGACGAGGGCGTTGACCTTCTCCGGGTCCTCGAGGATCGAGAGCTCTGCCTTCATCCCGGACGCCAGCTGGTCGGCCACCGAGAGCACGTCGTGGCTGGTGGAGCGCCGGTCGAGATCGTCGGACTGGGCCACGACCTTGTGCAGCAGGTAGTCGACGAGCGGCTTGAAGCCGGACTCGTCCATCAGCTCGGCGTCCTGCTCCTTCGCCGCGTGCAGCCGCAGTACCGACGAGACCGGGAAGATCTCGGCTTTCACGCCGGCCTTGCGCAGGTGGCCGCGGTCGAGCTCCTCGATGCGCCGCCAGTGCGGGTACAGGTCGGTCTTGGTGAGCACGCACGCCACGTTGGGGCACAGCTTCATCGCCGCGTCCAGGAACTCCAGCTCGGGTGCGGTGTACTCCTGGGCAGCGTCGGAGACCAGCAGCACGGCGTCGGCGCTGGGCAGCGCCGACATGGTGGCCGCGCCGTGGGCCGACCCGAGCCCGCCGACACCAGGGGTGTCCACCAGCACCAGCCCACCGGACAACAGCTTGCGCGGCAGCCCGACCTCGGCGTAGCTGATCAATGCCTTGTTGCCCGGGTTGCCGGCCTCCGAGACGTGCTGCACCAGCTGGGTGGCCGGCACCGCGGTGCGCTCCGTGGAGTCCTCCGACTCCCCCTCGCGCACCAGTGCGGCCCCCGTGGTCTCGGCGTACTTGACCACCGTGGGCACCGCGGTGGCGATGTCGTCGTCGACCGGGCACACCGGAGCGTTGACCAGCGCGTTGACGAGCTGGCTCTTGCCCTGCTTGAACTCACCGACGATGAGCACCCGCACGTCGGGGTCGGCGAGCCGTTTGCGGGTCTGGAGCAGTCGCCCACCGAGGTCGGGACGCTCGTAGGCGGTGGTTGCTTTCAGCGCGAGGTCGACCAACTCGACCGCTGCGGGAACCGCCACGCCGGTCCTTCCCTCCTCGTCGACACCTGCTGGCCGTCCGCCCGATCCTGACTCACCGGATCGGCCGCTACGACACCGGCCCCGCCACCCTCGGGTACTCCCGTTGAGTGGCGGGGCCGGCGGCGCATCACCCGGCAGGCTACAGCGCCGGTCACACGGAGCTGCGACCAGTGATCAGACGACCTCGGTGCTGTACGCCTCCTGGGTGCTGGGATGGCTGTCCGTGGCGGCCGTGTCGTCGTCGGTGTACGTGCTGTTGTCGTCGTACGTCCCGTCCACCGAGGTGTCCGAGCTGTCGGTGAAGTCGGTCGTGGGGTCACCGGAGTCATGCGGTGAGCTGTCGATGGTGCTGGTCTCGCCGTCGTCGGCGGATGTGCCACCGTCGATCTCGGTGGCGGAGGTGTCCCCGTCGCCGAAGCCCACGTTGTCGTCGTCGGCGGCCACGAGCTCGTCGTCGCCCTCGTCGCCCTCGCCCTCGTCGTCGTCCTTGTCGTCGTCGGTCGAGCTGTCCTCGTCGTCCTCGTCGCCGGTGGCGTCCTCGTCGTCGTCCTCGTCGTCGTCCTCATCGTCCTCGTCGTCGGAGTCCTCGAGTTCGTCGTCGGAGGTCAGGTCGGAGTCGGCGTCGATGTCCTGGTCGAAGTCGCCCTCGTCCGGCTCGGTCTGTTGGCTGACCGAGTTGTCGTCGCTGTCGTCGACGTGGTTGCTGGTGACGTAGGTGTCCAGGTAGCGGACCGCCGCCTCCTGGTTGCTCTCGCCGGGCTCCGGCGCAGCCGCGGGCGGGGGCACGTGGACGACGTGGTTGCCGCCGGTGTTGTTGACGCGGCCCAGGTCGGAGTCCTGCCGGTCCTGGAGCAGGATCAGCGCCTCGCGGATGTCCTCGGGCGAGACATCGCCGGCCGAGGAGAGAAAGCCCTCCGGGTCCTCGCGGTACGCGGTCGGGTCCCGGAGCAGATTCTGGAGCAACTCGAGCAGGTTCGGCGTCGACATCGTGGCTCAACTCCATGGGTGGGAGGTGCCGGTTCGGGGGTTTCCGGCATTGGTCCGAACGGTATGGCGATCAGCCATCCGGGCCATCGGGGATCATCCAGAGTCCGAGATGTGCGCCCGTACGGGGATTCGGGCGCCGGCCCCGTAGGGGCATTGGGGGTACGGCGTACTCAGGTGGGGTTCAGGCCCCTTCGGGCAGCGTCGGGCCGCCGTCGTGGCCGTCCGGGATGTCGTCGGGCACGTCGGTGAAGCCGGTGAAGCCGGTGAACTCGTCGAAGTCGACGAGGTGACCGAAGTCCTCGAGGTCGACACCGATCTGGTCGTCGGGCCGATGGTCCGGCTGTGGCTCGGGGGTGGCCCATGCGCTGTCGTCGACGGGGAGATCCGAGCCTGCGCCGTACCCGGCGTCGTCGCCTGCGCCGAAACCACCGAGTCGGACGTCATCGGGATCGGTCCACTGCTGGGCCGGATCGGTCTGCTCCGGGCCGGCGAGGTAGCGGGCCAGGTACTCCACCGCGGCCTCGTGGCCGTCGCCGGCAGGCGGCGGGGGTTGCGGCGCGGTGCTCGCCGCGTCGAGGGAGTAGTCGACGGTCTGGGTGTCCTGCACGAGCACGAGCGCGTCGTGCACGTCGGCGGGGGTGAGATCGGCGAGGCCGTGGGCGGCGAGAGTGCCCTGTGGGTCGTCCCCGAATGCGCCGCGCAGCCCCGCGTCGGCGAGGAGCGCCTGCAGGAACTCCATCAGGGACAGCGTCTCGGCCATCGACTCGTCTCTCCGGTGCTCGCGGGATCGGAAAGAACGGTAGATCCGGGACGGCTCACGGCCATCGGGGATGCGGCACCGTCCATCGATCCGGCGTTAGGGGAACCGGCCCACGGGGTGGTTGGAGCCGCCGTCGTCGTGGAGTTCCACCGGCACGTGCACTGTCGCCTTGATCTCGTTGTCCCCGTGGTGCGTGTCCGAGGCCGGGGCGGCCGCGTTGTGCAGAACGTTGGGCCAGGGGTTGCTCGGCCCTCGGGGATCCCCCACAGTGTGGGAACCCCCGTTCGGGGGATTAGGGGGACCCCCGATTGGGTGAGGGGGGCGTGGTCCTTGGTCCAATGGGGCCCCTGGAGGGGGCTAACGACAGGCCGGGAGCCCGCGATGCGATGGTGGGACCGGTCTACAGGCCGGTTGTCGGGGTGAGGGGAAAGGCATGGCGTACCAGCTCGGGATCGACCTGGGGACGACGTTCACCTGCGCCGCAGTGTGTCGCTCCTCGGGCAACCGCTGGGGAGAACCGGAAGTCGTCACCCTCGGTAGCCGCGGTGCGACCGTTCCGTCGGTCGTCTTCGTCGGGCAGGACCATTCCATCGTCGTCGGCGAGGCCGCCGAGCGCAGGGCCTTGACCGACCCGGACTGCGTGGTTCGCGAGTTCAAGCGCCGCATCGGCGACCCGACCCCGGTGATGGTCGCGGGCAGGCCGTGGGCCCCGCAGGATCTGTCCGCATGGCTCGTCCGCTGGGTGGTCGACCGGGTCGCCGAGCGCGAGGGCGGCCCCGCCGAGCGGATCGCGGTCACCCACCCCGCCGCGTGGGGACAGCACAAGAAGGAGCTGCTGTCCACCGCTCTCGCCAACCAGGGCCTCACCGTCACGTTCCTGGCGGAGCCCCAGGCGGCTGCCATGAGCTATGCCGCCAACGAGCGCGTGGGCGCCGGCTCCACCATCGCGGTGTACGACTTCGGCGGCGGCACGTTCGACGCCGCGGTCGTGCGCAAGGGCGACACTGACTTCCGGATGGTCGGCCGGCCGGAGGGCCTCGAGCGGCTCGGCGGCATCGACTTCGACCAGGCCGTGTTCGAGCACGTGCTCGAGGGCATGCCCGACGCCTTCGCCGAGCTCGACGACAGCGATCCGGCTGTGCTGTCGGCCGTGGCGCGCATCCGGCGCGAGTGCACCGAGGCCAAGGAGGCCCTCTCCAGCGACACCGAGGTGTCGATCCCGGTGCTGCTCCCGTCTTCGCGCGGTTCCGTTCGGCTGCACCGCAGCGAGTTCGAGGCGATGATCGGGCCGCAGGTGGAGGACACCGTCGCGGCGCTGCGTTCAGCGGTGATCTCGGCGGGCTTCGCTCCGGACCAGCTCAGCGCCGTGCTGCTCGTCGGCGGCTCCTCGCGGATCCCGCTCGTCGCACAGCTCGTCTCCGAGCAGCTCGGCCGGCCGGTCGCGGTCGACGCCGACCCGAAGAACGCCATCGCAAAGGGTGCCGCTCTTTCATTGGCCCCGCAGCCCGCGGCCATGCCGGCAGGGGCCCCCGCCCCCGGGATGCCTCCTGGGCCGCCGCCTGCCCGTCCGCCGCGGATGGCCCCGCCGCCTCCCGGGATGCCGGGCATGCCCTACAGCGGGCCGTACAACGAGGGCCCCTACAACGACGGCCCGGGCACCCCGCCCCACGGCGACCGACCTGGCCCCGGCCACTACGGCGCTCCGGCCCGTCCCGCACCCGAACCTGCCGCCGCGATGCTCACCGAGCCGGCTCCGCGCCAGGCCCGCCACGCCCACCAGCGGCCGGAGCCGGAGTGGGATTACGACGACGACCGCGAGCCGGATCTGCCGGAGCGGCGCCGGCCCAATGTCATGGCCATCGGGCTGGGCGCGGTGCTGGCCGTCGGCGCCGTGGTGCTGGCGATCGTTCTGTGGCAGAACATGTCCGGAACGCCGACGGACCCCGCGGGCAACGAGAGCACGCTCGGGGTGACCTCCGCGCCGTCCGAGTCGGGCGGAAGCGGTAGCGGCGGTGGCGGCCGCGGCTCCGGTGGTGGGGGCGAGCCTGCCCCGGTAGCGCCCCCTGCCGGCGAGGCGACGAGCGCTCCGGCGACCTCCGCCGCCGAGGAACCCCCGGCCGCGACCAAGACGACGACGAAGGCGAGCGAGCCCACGAAGGGCGGCGGCAACTCGACCAAGAACCCCGACTCGAGCAGCGACTCCGAGAGCGACTCGAGCGGCGACTCCGACTCCGAGTCGGGTGGCAGCGAGGGCGACAGCAACGCGGCGGGCCCCGTCGGCGATGTAGAAGAGGTAGAGCCCGCGGGTGCGCCCGCGGCGCCGAGCCTCTGAGCGCTGCTACACCGAACACCGAGAAGGGAATACCGCTGTGCTGCGGATGGGAGTCCTGGTCGTCGGCCTCGAACTGGCGGCCGTGCTCGTGGCGTACGGGTACTTCGGGTGGCCGATCCTGGTGATCGGGGTGCCCGTGATCGTCCTTACGCTCGTCGCGCTCCTGGTCGTCCGCGCCTCCGAAGCGCCGCGCCGGATGCTGCATGAGCACCGCGCGTCCCGCTGGGACCCGAATGCCGCGCTGCCGGGCGGCCTGATGAGCGGCTTCTTCGAGGTCTCGAAGCAGCGCCAGCGGCCCTGACGGGCGGGCCTCACCGGAACCTGTCGTGGCCCCGTGAGGCATGCTGAACGTCGTGCTGGTGGGGATCCTGTTCGCCGCTGTTGCGATGGTCCTCAACAGCTGCGGCGCGCTGCTGCAGGCGGCGGGTGCCCGGCGGGCCACCCGGACCAGACCCGCGGCAATTCAGCCGCGCTATCTCGCCGGGATGTTGCTGGACCTGGTGGCGTGGGGATGCGCCGTGATGGCACTGCGGGTGCTGCCCGTGTTCGCCGTTCAAGCCGTGATCGGCGGCACCATCGCGCTCACGGCGCTGGTGAGCGCCCGGTTGATCGGCGCCCGGCTGCCGATGACCACGCGGCTGGCCGTCACGGGTTGCCTCGCCGGGCTGGTGCTCGTGGCCGCGAGCGCAGGCAGCGAGCAGCCTCCTGTGCACCGGGCGGGTGTCGACGTGGTGCTGCTGGCGTCCGTTCTTCTGCTGGCGGTCGGCGTGCTCATACTCCGGCAGGGCAAGCACGCGTGGCCCCTCGCCGTGGTGTCGGGCCTCGGCTTCGGCGGTGGCGCGGTGTCGGTACGCGCCGCGCACGTCCAGACCGGTGAAGGGCTCGACCTCGTGCTCCTGCTCGGCCAGCCCTCCACGTACCTGGTGGTCGGGTTCTGGCTGGTCGGGATGGTGGGCTACACCGCGGCGCTCTCCCGCGGCGAGGTCGGCGCTGTCATGGCGGTCTTCACCGTCACAGAGGTGCTGGTGCCGGGGATGGTCGGGATCTGGCTGCTCGGCGACCCGGTCCGGCCCGGCTGGGGCTGGGTGCTCGCCGTAGGGCTCGCAGCGGCACTCGCGGGCACCGTCTTGATCGCGAAGGCTCCGCCATTGCGGCCACGCCGCACGAGATGACCCAAGCCGGACACTATGTGCCGAGGTGAGCCAGCGCCATGCGGATCTGCTCCGCCGGGTCGCCCTCGTGGTAGGGCCGCTCGTCCGGCTCGATCCCGTCGAGGAACTGCTGGTAGGTGAGCGCGGCCTCGAGGTGCTGAACGGGTCGTACCAGCTCCGCGGCCCGGCCGGGGTCGCACCCGGGCACTGCGGTGCGCCACTCGGCCGCCCAGCATTCCGTCGCCACCGCGGCGAGCGGGGCCGGTAGCCATTCGGTGAGTCGCAGCACGTCGCAAGCGGGGTGGCCACGACTGCCTTCGCACCAGTCGAAGACCACGCGGCGGTGACCGTCGGAGCGCCAGTTGCCCGGATGGAAGTCGCCGTGCACGAGGGTCTCGGGCAACCCCGTGGCGACGATCGTGGCCGCGCGGTCCGGCAGCTCGGCGACGAAACGGGCGAGCGCCTGCCGCTCGGCTGGGTCGAGCTCTCCGGTCACGTCCGGCGCGAGCAGCCGTTCGGCGCGGGAGGCGAGCGTGGACACGCGGCGGTCGGGCAGCCCGGGCAATTCGCGTCCGGCGAGCGCGGCCTGCACGGCGACGTACCGGGGCAGCACCTCGCGGACCGTGGCGGCGTCGGCGTTCCAGCAGTCGTTGCCGGGTACCTCGGCCATCAGCGTGCACCCGCCGTCGGTGGTGGCGGCGAGCACCGTGGGAACGAGGTCCGGGTCGTGCTCGGCCACGTAGCCGGCGGCCAGCGCCTCGGGTGCGAGGAACGGCGGCGTGCACTTGATCCAGACGGTTCCGGCCGTCGTGGGCAGCCGGTAGAGGCAGGAGAGGTTCCAGGACTTGACCTGCACCGGCGGGCCGGTGAGCGATCGGTCCAGCGCGTGCAGCTCGGCCGTCGCCCAGTCCAGCACCCGCGCCGGTCCGCCCGGCTCGGCCCAGCGCATCCGGTGCTCCTGCGGCGTGAGAACACCCGGATCGGGAGCACCGTCCCATTCGGGTGCCGATGGCGGTGGGGTCAGCGCCTCGGCGAGGTAGGTGACCTCGCCGCCCCGCATCGACCTGCCGACCGCCGTGACCATGCGGAGCACCGCCGTGCGGGCTCCGAGCCGCCGGTCCAGCTCGGCCACGACCGGCTCGACGTCCGGCCACCAGGGGCTCGTCACGTCGAACGGGGGCAGCGCGCCGAGCAGGGCGCCGTCGTGCACCACGAGCGCGCGAACCCGGCGACCGGTCTGCTCCACGCGCTCGATCCTCCCCGGTGGGTCCAACGGGTTCTCGCAGTTGTCGGTGACCGATGCGAACATATGTTCGTGCCCGGTGAGGCCTCCATCCTCCACGCCGACCTCGACGCGTTCTACGCCTCGGTCGAGCAGCGCGACGACCCCCGGCTGCGGGGGCGACCGGTGATCGTCGGTGGGGGCGTGGTGCTCGCGGCCAGCTACGAGGCCAAGGCGTGTGGGGTGGCCACCGCCATGGGCGGCAGACAGGCCCTCGCCCTGTGCCCGCACGCGATCGTGGTCCCGCCGCGGATGTCGGCGTACGCGGATGCGAGCAAGGCGGTGTTCGAGGTATTCCGGGACACCACGCCGCTGGTGGAGGGCCTCTCCATCGACGAGGCGTTCCTCGATGTCGGCGGCCTGCGCCGGATCTCCGGCTCGCCGATCGACATCGCCGTGCGGCTGCGGGCGGAGGTTCGCGAGCGCGTCGGCCTGCCGATCACCGTCGGCGTCGCCCGCACGAAGTTCCTGGCCAAGGTCGCGAGCGGGGTGGCCAAGCCGGACGGGCTACTGGTCGTCCCGCCCGACAGGGAGCTGGCGTTCCTGCACCCGCTCGCCGTGGAGCGGCTGTGGGGCGTCGGGCGGATCACGGCCGCGAAGCTGCACGAGTACGGCATCTCGAGCGTGGGCGAGGTCGCGGCGCTCCCCGAGTCGGTGCTCGTGTCGACGCTGGGCCGCGCGCTGGGGCGCCACCTGCACGCTCTCGCCCACAACCGCGACCCGCGCCCGGTCGTCGTCGGCCGCCGGCGCGGGTCGATCGGCTCTCAGCGGGCCATCGGGCGGGGGCCGCACACACCGGAGAGCATCGACGCCGTGGTCGTCGGGCTGGCCGACCGCGTCACGCGCCGAATGCGCAAGGCCCACCGGGTGGGCCGCACGGTGATGCTGCGGCTGCGGTTCGCCGACTTTTCCCGCATCTCCCGCTCCCACACCCTTGCCCAGCCGACGTCCGGCACCATCGAGGTGCTCGCCGCCGTGCGGGCTCTCATGGCCAGGGCGCAGCCGCTCATCCGGGAGCGCGGGTGCACCCTCGTCGGCATCGCCGTCGGCAACCTCGACGACGACGCCACGATGCAGCTCGAGCTGCCGTTCGACGAGGGCGATGCGGACGCGCTCGACACGGCCCTCGACGAGGTGCACCGCCGGTTCGGCACGTCGGCCGTCACCCGTGCGGTGTTGTTGGGGCGCGACCAGGGCTTCGCGGTGCCACTCCTACCCGACTGAGACGAGTGCGCCGCGGCCCGAACAGAAGAAACCCGCCACCGGCAGCGCCGGTGGCGGGTTTCGTCAGTGCGTGAGATCAGGAGATGTCGACATCGTGGCCGGCGGAGACGCTGCTGCTGCTGTCCTCGTTGTTGTAGTTGTCGTCGTCGCTCGACGAGCTGTAGCTGTCGTCGTCGCTCGAGGAGCTGTAGCTGTCGTCGTCGCTCGACGAGTTGAACGAGTCCTCGTACTCGGTGGTGGTGTTGCCCGAGTCGCTGACGCTGTTGTCGGTGTAGTCGTCGTCGGACGAGACCGAGGAGCTGCTGCCGCCGGCCGCGAACGACGAGCCGTCGCCCACGTTGACGTCGCCGTTGAACTCGGTGGAGGAGACGTCGCCGCCGCCGAAGGAGGCGTTGGCGTCCTCGCCGACGTAGTTGCTGTCGTCGCCGACGACGGTGTTGTCGCCGTCGCCGTTGATGGTGGTGTTGCCGTCACCGAAGGTGTTGCCGTCACCCTCGGAGCTCGTGATGTCCTCGCCGGCGATGCTGTCCTCACCAGCGGCGACGTTGGAGTCGCTGATGTCGCCGTCGAAGCTGGCGTTGCCGTCGCCGTGGATGGAGTGGTCGTCGACGCTGTTGTCGATGGTGACGTCGCCGCCGGCCTCGATGCTCGTCGAGTTGTCGATCTCGGTGTAGCTGTTGTTCTCGACGTTGTTGACGACCGTCTGGATGTACTCCTTGGCCGTCACGTCGTCGTTGGTCACCTCGGGGGCCTCGTAGGTGACGTCGCTCTGGTCGTTGACCAGGTCGATGGCGTCCTTGAGGTCATGCGGGGAGACGTCCTCGAACCCGGCGTCCCTGAGCGTGCCCTCCGGGTCCTCGTTGAACTCCGCGCGGGCCTCGGGGTCGCTGAGCAGGTTGAGCAGGAACTCCCACAGGGACTGGTCGGCCATGATGAAGATCAGCTCCGTCAAATGTTGGGGAACGAGCCTGGCGGGGCTCCGCCGGCTGCTGAGGTGAAATCTAGGAGCAAGGGGACTGATCGCCATCGGGGTGCGGACCGGGTCCCGGTCTGCGCCGGTTCGGGGGTCGAGGACACCCCCCATTAGGGGGATGGGGCGTGTCCCCGCACGTCACAAGCGTCCATTAGGGGGAACGTGGCGGGTCGGTGTCCACGCTAGGCGTAATCCCTGTGGATGTCGGGGCCGGCGAGCTCCGCGAGCGGGGGAGGTAGTCCCACCGGTCGGAACCGCCGTGACTGCGTTGATCCCCAAGCCGGCCCCTGGACACCATGGGGGTATGGATCGACCACGCGTGACGCTGCGCGAGATGACCGAGGACGAGTACCGCTCGTACGTCGACGAGGTGCAGGGCGCGGTAGTCCGGGAGTTGGTCGCGACCATGTCCGAGGATGAGGCGCGCGCTACGGCGGCGGGTGGCATCGCGCAGTACCTGCCGCAGGGGGCTGCCACCCCGCGGCACATCCTCGTGATCGCCGAGGATGCGGCAGGTGAGCCCGTCGGGAACGCGTGGGTCGGGCCGGACCCGCATCGCGCCGAGGGCTCCGACGCAGCGTGGCTGTACGACATCAACGTCTACCCGCACGCGCGCCGCAACGGGTACGGCTCGGCGATCCTCGCCGAGGTCGAGGCGCTGGTCGCGCGCGACGGCATGACCCGGCTCGGCCTCAACGTCGTCGCGACGAACCTGGCGGCGATCGCCCTGTACCGCAAGAGCGGTTACGCCGTCTCGACGATGCAGATGTCCAAGGTGCTCGGGTAGACCGTCGCGTTGGCTCGAACAGGTGTTGGCACTGAGCCCCCATCAAGCCGCCAAGCCGCCGGGCCTCCGGTGGCGCCGCGCAGGGTGCGAGGTCGCCCCTCCCCTGTCAAGGGCGCTGCGCGTCGCTTCGCGATCGCTGCGCGACCCTTGACAGGCGAGCCTCTGCGAACCCGCTGGGCAGTAGCACGTGGCGGCCGCTGCGGCCGTCGCACACACCGGGCGGCTTCGGCGCACACGTCCGGAGGTGTGTGTGTGAAGGCGTGGAGGTGTGTGCGGGAGCAAGCTCGCGTCACTACGACGAAGGCCCAGCTCCGGTGTGGACACCGTCTGAGCTGGGCCTTTGGCTGAGAGCGGATGACGGGAATCGAACCCGCGTTCTCAGCTTGGGAAGCTGATGTTCTACCATTGAACTACATCCGCATGGCGCGATCGCAGCCTAGCATCTCACGCTGCGTCACCGGCAAGCACCGCGCCGTACGCCCATCAGGGTGGTTCTCACTCTTCCGGAACCAGTAGTTGAGGCAAGCTCTCGACTCCCGGTCCGTGCCAGGTTCAGACTCCAGGGACCCCGCCAGGCCAGCTCCCCCGGCCCAAGGATCCAGCATGACCGAGTTCGACGCGTTCCCCGGCCCCGAGCACGACCATGACGTTCTGCTCGTCGCGGGCAGCCTTCCCGAGGTGGCTCGGCTCGCCCCGGTAGCCACGGCGTTCGGCCAGGCCGATCGGATCCGTGCCCTCACGGTGGCCACCGGTCCCGACCCGATGTCGGTGCACGAGGCCTTCGAGGCGCTCGGGGTACCCGCGGATGTCACCGTGCTGCTGCGGGAGCCGCCTGCCCCACAGCCGGCCGCGATCGCGGCCACCCTGATGGCGCGCCTCGACGAGGTGCTCGTCGACCTCGACCCGTCCGCCGTCATGGTCCACGGTGGCGGGATGACGGCGGCGGTGGCCGCGCAGGTCGCGTTCTGGCGGCAGATCCCGGTGGTGCACCTGCAGAGCGGCGTGGCCACCGACGACCTGCTGTGCCCCTTCCCGCAGGAGGCCAATCGGCGCATCATCGGCCAGCTCGCGTCGCTGTTCCTTGTCACGGCGCAGTCAGCGGTCGGCAGCGCGGTCGGTCCGAACGCGATCACGGTCGGCGAGACCCTCACGGCCAACCCCCAGCCCGCTGACCTGCTGTTCTCGCGCCTCGTGCGCCGGGTGTGGGCGGGCGGGCCGCGGCTGGTGCTGGTCGGGCTCGACCGCCCCGACTCGCTCGGCGTACTGGCCGGGCTCCCCGACCTGCTGGAGCGGGAGCCCGACATCGAGATCGTCCTGTTCGGTGAGCTGGCGGGCCACGGGGCCGCCTATTCGCTGGTGGAGCACGAGCGGGCCAGGGTGGTACGCAGCGTGCCGCTCGCGGAGCTGGTGCAGCTCGTGGCGGCGAGCGCCGTGCTCGTCTCCGACGATCCCGAGCTGGTGTCCGACGCGCCGGGCCTCGGCACACCCGCGGTGCTCGTCGACGGACCGAACATCCCGCAACCGGGCGATTCCATCCGCAGCATCTTGAGCCCGGCCGTCATGACCACGGTGCGCCAGATCCTCGCCACTGCCGGGATCACCCCGGTCACGCCGTCGGACGGGCTCGCGGCCGCGCGCGTCGAGCAGGCGGTCGCGTGGATGTTCGGGCTGTGCCCTTCGCCGTACCTCGGCTCGCCGTCCCCGACGAACACGCAGGTCTGAGTCCCTCGTACCCTGACGCGGTGCTGCTGTCGGACGGTGACCTGCGCAAGGAGATCGACGCCGGCCGGCTGGTGCTCGACCCGTGGGACGAGGCGATGCTCCAGCCGTCGAGCATCGACGTGCGTCTTGACCGCTTCTTCCGCGTGTTCCAGAACTCCCGCTACACCCATATCGACCCCGCCCAGCAGCAGGACGAGCTGACCTCGCTCGTCGAGCCGGCGGCCGACGACCCGTTCGTGCTGCACCCCGGCGAGTTCGTGCTCGGCTCGACGTTCGAGGTGGTGTCGCTGCCCGACGACCTCGCGGGCCGCCTCGAAGGCAAATCGAGTCTCGGGCGGCTCGGCCTGCTCACCCACTCGACGGCCGGCTTCATCGACCCGGGCTTCAGCGGGCACATCACGCTGGAGTTCTCCAACGTCGCGAACCTGCCGATCACGCTGTGGCCGGGGATGAAGATCGGCCAGCTGTGCCTGCTCCGCCTCTCCAACCCGGCCGAGCGGCCCTACGGCAGCCAGGGTGTCGGCTCCCGCTACCAGGGGCAGCGGGGCCCGACGCCGTCCCGGGCCTACCGGAACTTCCACCGGGCCGACACCCGCCGATAGTCCCCGGCTAGCGGCTCGCCCGGTAGAAGGTGGTCCGGAGCCTGCCGCGTTCACCGGTACGGACGTCGCTGAGGCCGGCTTCGCGCATGCGGTCCGGGATGCCGTCGCCCGCGTTGTCCCGCAGATGTTCGTTGCGCTGCATCCGGCGGCCGAACGGGCCGTGGTGGTGGCCTGCGATATCGACCAGGTGGAGTCGCCCGCCGGGGCGCAGCACGCGGCGCACCTCGGCGAGCGCGCGCCGCTTCTCGGCGTCGTCGAGGTGGTGGAACATGAACGACGAGAGCACCCGGTCGATGCTCTCGTCCGGATAGGGCAGCTCACCGGCTTTCCCCTGGTCGAAGCGCACGGGCAGGCCCGCGCGTTCCGCCTTGCGCCGGGCCCTCGCGAGGGCGAGCGGGTCGGGGTCGAGGCCCACCACCTCCGCGTCCGGATGCATGCGCTGCGCCCGGAGCACGAGACCGCCGGGGCCGCAGCCGATCTCGAGCACGCGGTGCCCCTGCTCGACGGCGGCCAGCTCGATGAGGCGCCGGTGGATCCGCTGCACGCCGAGCAGCCGGGTCATCGGGTCGTAGAGCGGCAGCAACCAGTCCTTGGTCATGGCGGGTAGGTAGTCGTGCTCGTGGTGGCGGTGGGGCATGGCCGTGTTCCCATCTCGAATGCGACGATATTCGGGTGTCGGACTCCAGGCTGGAGAGGCAGGAACCGGCCGCCAAGGGACGTTCGTCGGGCATACCAGGACCATCTTCGGTTCTGGTCCGGACGGCGAGGAGGAATGGCGCGCCGGTGTACGGCTACCGTCGGGTCCCCGGCGTTCCGCCGGTCGGCGTGGTGCGCGTCCACGACGGCCACATGCGACCGGACGTCGTGCCTCCACTCCCGCACGCCCACGACTTCCTCGTGCTCATGTACCTCGAGCGCGGCGGTGGCCGGGTGCGGCTCGACGACCGCGAGTGGCGGGTCGAGACCGGTGACGTGCTGCTGGTCGCTCCGGGCGAGGTGGTCACGTTCGTCGATCCCGAGCTGCACCACGCCGACGGCTGGTCGCTGTACTTTCCGCCGGACGTGATCGAGCCGGGCGACCTCGGCGCGTTCCTGTCGTGGCGGGCCCATCCGCTGCTCTTCCCGTTCGTGAGGGGGGTGGCGGGCGGGGCGCAGCGGCTGCACGTCCCACCGGAGCAGCGTTCCGCGTTCGTCGCGCACATCGCCGCCGTTGAGCGGGAGGTGCTGGAACGGCGCGACGGGTGCAACGAGGCCGCGATCGCGCACCTCACCCTGCTGCTCGTCGCGGTCTCACGGCTCGCGGCCCACATATCCGACGACCTCGTCCTTCGTGACGAGCCGCGGCTCGCGGCCGTCTTCGATGCGATCGAGGCGGGCTTCCGCGGGCCGTTGACCCTCACGGACGTCGCCGCGAGGGTCGGGCTCACCCCCGGCCACCTCACCACCGTTGTGGGCCGCAAGACCGGACGCACGGTGCAGCAGTGGATCACCGAGCGCCGGATGGTGGAGGCGCGGCGGCTGCTCGCCGATACCGAGCTGACCGTCGAGGCCGTCGGCGCCCGCGTCGGCTACCGCGACCCCGGCTATTTCTCCCGGCGGTTCCGGCGCGCCCACGGCGCTTCACCGCTCGAGTGGCGCCGCGCCGGAGCCAACGCCGTGTCCGAAACCCAGTAACCTCGGGCCGCGTGGAACCGCCGCGCGAACCCGGCCCCCCGTGGCTTCCCGAGGCGCGTCCGGCGTACCCGCCCCCCGTGCCGGTCCCGCCCGGTCCGGCCTCGGGCAACGGCCCACGTCCGCCCCGCCCGCGGTTCGACTGGCGCCGCTTCTCCCGATCGCCCCGCGGCGCAGCAGGCCTCGCCGTCATGGCGGCTGCCCTGCTGCTCTGGCCGTTCGCCGGCTTCTCGTGGATCCCGTGGCTGATCGGGATCGCCGCGCTCGTCGTGCTGCGGTTGCTGCGGCTCGACGGTCTGCTCCGCGGCTGGGACATCCCGCTCGCCGGCCTCGCCGTCGTCGTCGGGCTGATGGTGAGCACCGGACCGTGGGCGTGGGCGCTCGCGGCGAGCATCGGCGTCCTGCTGGCCGGCCTTGCCCAGCTGCCGTGGTGGCGGCTGGCGGCGGTCGGGGCGGTGCTGTGCGTGGTGAGCGGCATCGGCTTCGGCCTGTCGTTCCACCAGGACCGCGTCGAGCTGGAGCAGACGCAGGCCAGGGCAGGCGATCCGATGCGCGTGCAGCTGGGTGAGACCCGTGCCGCTCGCGTCCTGCCGGCACTCCTCAGCGCCGTGCAGCAGGACGACGCCGCCCCGGTCTGCCGGCTCCTCACACCCCAGGCGGAGGCTCAGCTGATCGGAGCGGTCCGTACGGCGAGTTGCCCCGATGCCGTGGCGGAGCTGCACCGCCGGGCGTCCGGTGCGCCCGGCCAGGACGAGAAGAGCCTGCCCCAACCGCAGCCGTCCGCGGACGGCTGGGTCGTCGACGCGTGCTCGACGGCGTGGTCGAGCGCTGCAGGCCGGGAGCTCGGGCGCATCCTGATCATGCAGACCGATCCGTCCGTCCAGCGCTTCGCCGTGCGCGGCTTCGCCCCCTGCGCGGTCCTAGGAGCGCCCTGAAGGCCTGCGTCTGGCCAAAGAACCGCGCGGCGTCGCGGTGCGCAAGGGCCTCCGGTAGCGGTCGAAAGGGGTGGGGTCGCGCCGCGCCGGGCGGCGGACTACGACTGTTCAGCGTGAGGACGCCGGTCGTAGCGCTGCTGGCACTTCCGGATCTCCTCGGCGTGGTCGACCGTCCAGTCGTACAGATGACCGAACGGCTCTCGTAGGGACTCCGAGAAGATCAACTTACGGTTTGGAATTCGCCTCGCTGCTGTCTGGTGGCCGGTCCGCCGCGGGCGATCCTTCGGGTCATGCTGTTGATCGCGGCCCAGCGGATCATGGCCTCGGACAACGCCGGGTCGCGCTCGGAATGATCTCCACCCCTGGCGCACCCCTTCTCCGCCCACGCGACCCATCGACGAGTTGCCTGGACCGACAAGGGGTGCGCGACCGCAGAGCGGGTGCGGGACGGCACGGGGGAGATCCGTGCGAGGGGCGGCCCCGCACAGTGCGCGGCGCCGTCAGGAAGCCGGTTCAGGCCCAGGACACCAACCACCAACCACCGAAAGACACCAGCCACCTAGCGACGCGGCCGCGCTCACCGACCCGTAGGGCGCTCCTCGTCCGATGCCGCTCCCTCGGGACGAGCCCCCTTCGGCTCTGCGCCGCCGGTGCTCGCGCCGCCGACGGAGACATCGCCCGCCGGATCGGCCTGGACGGCGGACTCGTCCCCCGCGCCGCTCGCGCGCGTGCCGCTGGCCGGGGTCGTGTCCGCGGTGTGCGGCGCCCCTGCGCCGAGCGCGTCCACCGCGTCCGTGACGTGGCCGTTCTCGGTGGCGTCACCGCGCTTGACCGCGGCGAGCAGCATCTGTGAGACGTCGAGGATCTCCACGCCGGTGCCCTTGTCCTCGCTCTGGCGCTGGGTGAGGCCGTCGGAGAACATCACGCGGCAGAACGGGCACCCCGTGGCGATCTTCTCGGCGCCGGTGCCAAGCGCCTCGTCGACGCGTTCGAGGTTGACCCGCTTGCCGATCTTCTCCTCCATCCACATGCGGGCGCCGCCGGCGCCGCAGCAGAAGGAGCGGTCGGCGTGGCGGGGCATCTCGGCCAGCTTCACCCCGGCGGCGCCGACCAGCTCGCGGGGTTCGGCGTAGACCTCGTTGTGCCGGCCCAGGTAGCACGGGTCGTGGTAGGTCACGTCGGTCATCGCGTCCGGAGTCGCGACCGGCACCAGCTTGCCCTCGCGCACCAGCTTGTTGAGCAGCTGGGTGTGGTGCACCACCTCGTACTGCCCGTCCAGCTGCGGGTACTCGCGGCCAAGGGTGTTGAGGCAGTGCGGGCACGTGGTGACGATCTTGCGGGTGCCCGGCTCCCGTCCCTCGAAGACCGTGTTGAGGACCTCGACGTTCTGCTGGGCGAGCATCTGGAACAGGAACTCGTTGCCCGAGCGGCGCGCCGGGTCACCGGTGCAGGTCTCCTCGGGGCCGAGCACGACGTAGCCAACGCCGGCCCGGTGCAGCAGCTCCGCGGTGGCCCGCACGGTCTTCTTCGCGTTGTCGTCGAACGCGCCGGCGCAGCCGACCCAGAACAGGTACTCGGTGTCGGCGGACAGCTCGCCGTCGAAGACCGGCACCTCGAAGTCGAGGTTCTTGGTCCACTCCAGGCGGTCCTTGGCGTTCTGCCCCCATGGGTTGCCCTTGTTCTCCAGGTTGCGGAACAGCACGCCGAGCTCGGAGGGGAACTCCGACTCGATCAGCACCTGGTGGCGGCGCATGTCGACGATGTGGTCGACGTGCTCGATGTCCACAGGGCACTGCTCCACGCACGCCCCGCAGGTGGTGCACGACCACAGCACGTCGGGGTCGATCACCCCGCCGGCCTCGAGGGTTCCCACCAGCGGCCGCGCGGCCTGCTCGGGGCCGGAGCCGGGTACGCGCTCGAACCCGGACTCGGGGACCCCGTGGCCGGGGTGCGCGGTCAGGCCGGCGGAGAAGTCGATCGAACCTTCTTCCGGGGCGTCCTGGCCGCCGATGATGTAGGGCGCCTTGGCGAGCAGGTGGTCCCGCAGGTCCATGATCACGAGCTTGGGGGACAGTGGCTTGCCGGTGTTCCAGGCCGGGCACTGGCTCTGGCAGCGACCGCACTCGGTGCAGGTCGCGAAGTCGAGCATGCCCTTCCAGGTGAAGTCCTCGACCTTGCCGCGGCCGAACGCCGCCTCGTCCGGCGGGTCCTCGAAGTCGATCGGCTTGCCCTCGTGCTCGATCGGCTGCAGCGGACCCAACGCCTTGGGCAGCCGCTTGGCCGACACGTTGAGCGGGGCGGTGAAGATGTGCAGGTGCTTCGAGTAGGCGATGATCACGGTGAACACCAGCATCACGCCGATGTGCAGCAGGAGGCCAACGCTCTCCAGCACGAACAGCGTGCCCTCCGAAAGACCCAGCGCGGAGAACAGCTGCCCGACGGCCAGTGAGACGAACGCGCCGGACTCGTAGGGGAACACGCCCAGCGCAGCCGATGCGCCGCGGAAGAAGAACATCGTCCACAGCACGTTGAAGATCATGAACAGGATCAGCCACGCGCCGCCGGTGTGCGAGCCGTAGAACCGCGACGCCCGGGCCAGCCGGTCCGGGGCGTTGCGGATGCGGATCACCGAGAACACGCCCAGCGAGATCAGCGCGGCGGAGGCGATGAAGTCCTGCAGGAACCCGAGCAGCGGCCAACGGCCGATCAGCGGGATGTGGAAGTCGTGGTCGAACAGCGCCCCGTACGCCTCCAGGTACACCGTGATCAAGATCACGAAGGCCCAGAACGTGAAGAAGTGCGCGAGTCCGGGCACCGACCACCGCAGCAGCTTCCGCTGGCCGAACACCTCGACGAACTGCGCTTTGACCCGCTCGTTCAGCTGCTGGAGCCGGTCGTTCGCCGGTTGTCCCGACTTGATCAGCGTGTAGAGCCAGTAGGCGCGGCGGCCCGACACCGCCAGGGCGAGAACTGTCATCGCCAGTCCGATGACGAGTCTGACAACCACGGCTTTTCCTCCCAGGGCTGGCGCCGCGGGTGGTGGACCGCGGGCCGTTGCGGAGCAGGGTAGACCCGTGCTCTCCGCCGGTCGGCGGCGTCGTTCCGGCTGATCAGGCCGCAACCTACTCGCCAGTAACAGCGGAGCGCGATGTGACCCTAACCCGCCGTCGGGGGTCGCACCTCCGGGTACGGGTCCGTATTTCGTCACTCAACCGGTCCAGATCGGGCGTTCGTGATCTCGACGTTCACCCCTGCGCCCCGCCGAATTGCTGTCCGTGTCACTCGGCTCTGACGCGCGGGCGACCCTCTATGCTCGCCCTGGTCAGCATGGTCTACTCGTGCGCGAATGCCCGAGCAGACCAGGTCGGGCGTCCACCAGCCCGAGGTGGTCGGGTACGCGGCGAACTCGGGTTGGCAGCGCCACGAGGAGGAGCCGTCATGACCGGACCACAGGTGCTCGTACTGCATGCGCAGGCCCTGAGCACCAGCGGTCTCCAAGGGTGGATCCAGGACAATGTGATCCCGCTCATCCTGCTCAGCATCGCGATCATCCTCCTGTGGATAGGGGGGAAGGGTGACAACGCGGGCGTCGCGCGCCGCAGCGTCGGCCTGATCGTCGGCCTCGTCGCCCTCGGTATCGCGGTGTCCGGCAACGGCCCGGAGATCGGCAATTTCCTGGCCGGTCTCCTCATCGGGTGATGCTCGTCCGCACCGACGACGAGATCTATCGCGTCGACTCCGTCTGGCTCGGGCCCCCGCGCGCCACGTTCCCCTGGCGGGCGAGGTACGTGAGCTACGGGCTCGGCCTCCTTGTCATGATCTTGATCATGTTCGTGCAGCGGCGGGTCGGGATCGGTCTCGACTTCTTCTCGGTCGCGTGGGCGCTCGTGCTCACCGTGGTGGTCACGCGCTTCATCGGCCAGCGGATCAACTACGAGCGCCCACTCGGCCAGGTCGTCGGGCTCTTCCGGCACGAGATCACCGGACCTCGCCGACGCACCACCGGGACCGGTGGCGTCATCCGCTCGAGCCACGTACGCGTCGGGCCGGTGGTCGGGCCGCGCAAGGCTCGCCGTGGGAAGCCGCAGCAGCAGGCAGGACGCCGGGTGCAGCCCGGCCTTTGGGAGGGGCGTTCGCGTGTCACGAAGTGACGCGGGCCGAGAGCAGAGACCCAGGGAGCGCGCGGGCCGCAAACGCGGTCGCGCGCTCGCGGGGGACGGCGGGCTGCCCACGTACGAGCCGAACATCGCGCTGCGCTCGATCGAGGGGCACATCACCCGCACCGGCACGCAGGTCATGGCCTGGTACCGGCTCGCGGCGCAGGCCTGGAGCTTCCGCAGCGACTCCCAGCGCGAGGTGCTGATCCGCCAGATCGCGGCTCAGCTCGGCGAGCTACAGGGGCGCTGGTTGCACCTGCGGGTCACGACGCGGCCCTATCCGGTGCACCTGTGGGCGGAGTCGTTCGACCACAACGCGCTCGGCCGGATGCCGGACGTCGCGGGCGCCCTCGGCTGGGACGGCTTCCTCGAGGGCGAGCAGCGCCACCTCATGGGTCTCTCGATGTCGGACAAGGAGGTGTTCCTCGGCATCGAGGTGTCCGGGCGCAGCACCCTCGACCGCTGGGTCGAGCGCGCGGCGCCGGTGCTGGGCAAGGTGGCGCCCGCCGCGGTCCGCGCCGAGATCGCGGCGCTGTCGTCGGAGGTCGCCCACCTGGACGCGCTCGTCGCGGGGACCGGGCTGGACGCCGTGCCGGCCTCGTCCGACGACATCGCATGGCTGATGCACCGGTCCTGCGCGCTCGGCCTGCCCGCCCCTCGCACGCTCAACGTCGTTCCAGGTGGGTCGCACCGCTGGGAGACCGAGGATCTCGCCGCGTTCACCGACGGCGTCGAGATGCACCAGGAGCCCTACGCCCCCACCGTGCAGGTGGTCGGGCGGCTGCGCGCGCAGACGGTGAGCCGCAACGTCGCCGTGCTCTCGCTCGGCCTGATGGAGGGTCTGCGCATCCCCGAGGTCGACGACCCGTGGATGCAGCATTCGGACCGGCTGCCCTTTCCGGTGGAGTGGTCCGCGCGCATCTACGTGCGCAAGGCCGAGGAGGTCGCGGGCGAGCTGCAGCGGCAGATGGGGAAGGTGCGCAGCCAGATCCGGCACTACACCCACGACCACGACCTCGATCCGCCGATGTCGCTCGCCCGCCAGGCCGACCGCGTCCTCGAGGTCGAGGACGAGCTGACCAGCGGCCTCACCCAGCTCAACACGCGGCTGTACGGCTGGTGGCGGATCGCGGTCTCGGGCAAGGACGAGGCCGAGGCCGTCAGCCGCGCGCAGCAGGTGCTCGACGTCTACCGGCCGAAGGTGCAGGTCGAGCACCCCGAGGCCCAGTACCGCTACGCGCGCGAGTTCATCCCGGGTGAGCCGCTCGCATCCACCGCGTACCGCAGGCGCGGTTCGGTCACGTGGGCGGCCTCCGCGGTACCCGCGGCCACCGCGTCCGTCGGCGACCGGCGCGGCATCATGATCGGCGAGACCTGCACGGCCACCCGGCGACCGGTGGCGTGGGACCCATGGCTCGCGCAGGAGGTGCGCCGGGCGTCAGGGCTCACGGCGGTGGTCGGTGGCCTCGGGTCCGGGAAGTCGTTCCTGACCGGCCTGATCACCTACAAGACGCTGCGGGCGGGCGCGCGCTGGACCCTGCTGGACCCGTCCGGCCCGCTCGCGCAGCTCACCCGCCTGCCCGAGCTGGCGCCGTTCTCCCGCCACATCAACCTGTTGCGGGCCGACCCGGGCATCCTCAACCCCTACCGGGTGGTCGCCGAGCCGCGTCCGGAGCACTTCGCCGACGAGGAGGACCCGGAGCGGTCGTGGCGCCGGGAGCGGTCGCTCGCCGCGGCCACCCGCCGCAGGCTCGTCCTCGACGTCCTCACCGGGCTGCTGCCCTTCGACGTCGCGCGGATCCCGCACACCCGGATCGTGCTGCTGCGCGCAGTGCGCGAGGTCGGCGGATCCCCGGACCGCCACCCCGGCCAGGTCATCGACGTGCTGCGCCGGCACGCCCGCGACGGAGAGGACCACGCGGGCGTCGTGGCCGACTTCCTCTCCGAGCGGCGGGAGCTGCCGCAGGCCGCGCTGCTCTTCCCGGACACCTCCCGCGACGACCCGTGGCAGGCCGACCGCGACTACCGCCTCACGGTGCTCACGATGCAGGGCATGACGCTGCCCCGGCCCGGCAGCCCGCGCGAGGAGTGGACCGACGCGGAGGCGCTCGCCGTCGAGCTGCTGAACCTGGCGTCCTGGCTCACCCAGCGCACGATCTACGACGCCGACCGCAACCTGCGCAAGGGCGTGGCGCTGGACGAGACGCACTTCCTGTCGCAGGTGCCCACGGGCAAGGTGCTCATCGACCGGCTCGCCCGTGACTCCCGCAAGTTCAACGTGCGTGCGCTCTTCGCCTCGCAGCTCGCCGGTGACCTCCTGCGCGTCTCCGGGTTCGCGTCGCTGGTCAACGCCGTGTTCGTGGGCCGCACCGACGACGAGGAGGCGCAGCGGGACGCGCTGCGGCTGCTGAAGGTCCCCACCGGAGTGGGCTACGAGCAGATGCTCGGCACCCTGTCGCCGCGCCCGCGCAACGACGACCGGCCCGACGACACGCCGCGCCAGTTCATCTTCGCCGACGGCCATGGCGGCGTCGAGAAGATCCGGATCGACCTCGAGGCACCGCACCTGGAGCACGTCCGGGAGGCCCTCGACACCAACCCGGACGCGAACCGGATCTCCGTGAGCGGCGTGCCGGTCGTCACCCAGAAGGCGGTGCACGCACCGGACGAGCCGGCGCCGTCTCGTCCCGTTGTGCTCGGCAGGCCGGTCGCACCCGCCTTCGATCTGGGCATCGACCTCGGCGACGACATCGAAGGGGACGACGAGTACGACGACCTCGACGATCCGGACGGCGTGCTCGGCACGGGTCCGAATGGCCTGACCTCCGCCCGGAACGGCGACCGCCCTCATCTGCGCCATGACGAGGACTTCGACCTGTTGGGTGACATCGACCCCGGCGACGACGTGGACGAGCCCGCCGTCGTCGACGACACCCACACCTCCGCCGGTGGCCGCGTGCCCGCGGCCGGGGAGGCCCGTCGGTGATGCCCGGAGGCACCCCGGCAGCCGCAGGCTGGCTGCCGGTCGCCCTGGTGATCGCGGCGGCGGTCGCGGTTGCCCTCGTCCGCGGTCGGGCACGGCGTCGCCGCGCACGACGCCACGAGCCGGATGCCGGAGCCCGGGCGGGCAGGCGCATGGCGATGCTGATCGTCGCCGGGCTCGTCGGTGGCTCCGTCCTGCTCGGGCAGCCCGCGTTCGGGCAGGGGTTCGACTGCAAGGAGTCGCCGGAGCCGGACCGGCCCGGCACCGGGCTCGTCGGGTCGCTCGACCCGCCCCGGGCGTCCGGTGGGATCGAGGGAAGCGTGTACCGCGAGGTCGGCTACGCCGGCCTCGTCTGGCACAACTACGACATCGGCTGCGCCGGAGCGGCGTTCAACCCGTCGTCCACCACCGACACCTGGCTGGGCAACCAGGCCCTGAACCTCGCGAAGTTCGTGGTCGGCGGCGTCAACTGGGCGCATTACCTGATCGCGGACGGCGGTGAGCTGCTCTCCCCGCTGGACCAGCTGATCGGCCAGGGCACCCGTGCGATGTACGACGCGGTGTTCACCACCTTCATCGGCCCGGTGCTGTTGCTGCTCGCGGTCCTCCTGCTGGTGCTCGCGCTGCGCGGAGATCTCGCGCGCCAGACCCAGCGCGCCGCACTCGCGGTGGTGGCGCTCGTGGTCGGTTCCGCCGCCTACCTCGCGCCCGTCGACTGGGCGAAGGCTGCCGACCCCCTGCTGCTCGACGGCGTCACCCAGATGCAGGAGGGCTTTCTGGGGCAGATCGGGCTCGGTAGCAGGGACACCCTGCCGACGGTGCTCGTCGACCAGGTCGTCTACCAGAACTGGCTGCGCGGCGAGTTCGGCGCGCCGGAGGTGCCGCAGGCCCAGGAGCTGGGCCGCGACCTGCTGCGGGCGCAGACGTTCACCATCGACGAGGTCGACCAGCGCCAGGACACGCTGCAGCTGGCCGAGCAGAAGAAGGCCGAATTCGCTGCCATCGCCGCGCGCATGGGCGACCGGTACCCGTACTTCCAGGGGGAGGCAGGCAGCCGCGTCGGCGCGGGCATCCTCGCGGTCGTGCAGGCGATGTGCATCGCGCTGTTCCAGCTCCTGTCCAAGGTGCTCGTACTGGTGGCGATGCTGGTGCTGCGGCTGATGGTGATGACGGCGCCGGCCGTCGCCGTCATCGCGATCCTCAAGCCGGACATCATGCCCGCGCTGCTGCGCGTCGCGGGCGCGGCGATCGTCAACACCCTCGTGGTCGGGGCGCTCGCGGGTCTGCACGCGCTGCTGGTCGTGTCGCTCTTCCGGCCCGGTTCCGGGATCGACCTGTGGTTGGCGCTGCTCGTCACGGGTGTGGTCACCGTGGTCCTGTGGGCCGTCGCGCGGCCGTTCCGGCGGCTGGTGTCGATGGTGTCGCTCACGCGCGAGCAGTTCGGGGGCATCGTCCCTGGCGCAGGCACCGGGCCGATGTCGCGGGTGTGGCAGCGGGTGCGGGGCACCGACACCGACACGGACGACCGCCAGACCCGGTGGTGGGACGAGCGGCGCGGCGCGATGGCGGGCGCGGGCCGGCCCGGGGGCGCGCGGCCGGAGTCGGAGCCCGGAATCCGGGTGTCCGCGCCCGCTGCGGGCGTGCCATCGCCTCGGAGCACGGGGCCGGAATCGGCGCCGCCTGCGCTCGTTCCCACCGCGCGCCGCGCCGCGTTGCCCGCGCCTCCCGACGACGCGGTGACCCCCGGTGGCATGCCGAGCTGGAGCGACTCCGGCGACGTTGACGACCGGGTGATCTACCGCAGGCCCGATACCGTGCCGCTGCGCCCCGGCGGCGTCCGCACCGTGCAGGCGGAGATCGTCGACGGCGTGCCGGTCTACCGCATCTACCGGCCGCGGTCGGACCAGACCTCGTTCTTCCCCGGCGGCGGCCGTGCCGATTAGGACCCCGCACGGCAGGGGCGCGGCGTACCGGGCGATCTGGGCGTGGCCGCTGCGGTCACCGCTGCGGCTCGCGTTCACGACCGCCGTCGTGATCGCCGTGGTGGTCGGTTCGACGCTCGCGATCGCGGCGCTCGCGCCGGTGCGCCCGGGAAGCGGGCCCGCCGACGTGCCCGGCGGGGCGGCGTCGGCCGGTCGCAGGCCCGGCGTCCCCAGCTCCCCGACGCCGACGATCCTGCCGCCGGTGCCCGAGCTCACTCCGTCTCAGCTGCCCCTGTCCGCCGCGCCCGCCGCTGCCGTCGAGGTGGCCGGCCGCTGGGCAGCCGCGTGGGTGCGCCCGCGGCAGGGCACCACCCCGCGGGAGTGGCTGGACGGCCTGCGGAACACGACCACCGACGAGTACCTCGGGGTGCTGTCCGCGGTCGACCCGGACAACATCCCCGCGACGCGGGTCACCGGCAAGCCGCGCCCCGTGCGCGTCGCCCCGCGTTCGGTGCAGGTGGAGGTGCCGACCGACACGCTCAAGCTGATCGTGCTGGTCGTGCGCGACGAGTCCGGCTGGCGGGTCGCCGGCTACGACCGGGAATGACGCTGGGGACATCAGATGCGTGCCCTGCGTCCGTTGCGGCTGCTCGTTCCGGTCGTCGTCCTCGTCGCGGCGCTCGGCCTCTTCCTCGGTGTCGGCTTCATGGCCTTCATGGCGAGCACCGGCGGATTCGGCGGCGGGACGCCCAGCTACGGCGTCTGCGACCCGAGTGTGCGCGCCCCGGTCGGCCCGCTGGCCGGCAGCCGTGCCGGCACCCGGATCGGTGACCTGAGCGACGAGCAGCGCGGGAACGCGGCCACGATCATCGGGGTGGCCCGCGACATGGGGGCGCCGCCGAGGGCGTGGCTGATCGCGCTCGCCACGGCGATGCAGGAGTCGACCCTCCGCAACATCAACTACGGGGACCGCGACTCTCTCGGGCTCTTCCAGCAGCGACCCTCACAGGGATGGGGGTCGCCCGCTCAGGTCACCGACCCCGTCTACTCCACGCGGATCTTCATCGAGCGCCTGCTGGAGGTCCCCGCCTGGGAGACCATGCCGGTCACGGTGGCGGCGCAGACCGTGCAGCGGTCCGCGTTCCCGGACGCATACGCGAAGTGGGAGGGCCTTGCAGGCGAGCTCGTGCAGGAGCTCGCGGACATCGCCGATCCGACGGGCTGCGGGCGGACGGCGGTGCTGCCGGAGGGCGTGGCGGGCGCAGCGATCGCGTTCGCGCTCGGCGAGGTCGGCAAGCCGTACGTGTGGGGGGCGACGGGCCCGAACACCTACGACTGCTCCGGGCTCACCCTGCGCGCATTCCAGAGCGCCGGCATCAACCTGCCGCGCGTCTCCCGCCAGCAGTTCTTCGCGGGTGGACACGTGCCGATCGAGCAGGCGCAGGCGGGCGACCTGCTGTTCTACGCCACCGACCCGACCGACCCCGCCACGATCCACCACGTCACCATCTACCTGGGCAACGACCAGATGGTGGAGGCGCCGTACACCGGCGAGCAAGTGCGGGTGCGGCCGGTGCCGTGGAACTTCAAGGAGCTCGTGCCGCTCGCCACGCGCCCGGGCACCACGCCGAACACCGCATAGCGGTATCGATACTGTCGCGCTCGGCAATCCGCCACGGCAGGAGTAGTGCAGGAGTAGTAATGCCCCCCGACAGCGCCGTCCCGGCATCCACCACGCCGGTGCAGGACTACCTCGACCGGCCGGCACCCGGCGCGACGCCGGACCACCTCGTGGTACCGCGCGCGCTCGCGCAGTCGATGCCGCTGCGCTGGCAGCAGGTGTTCGTGGGGCTCCTCGCCGACCTGCACGACGCGTACGGACACCTGCCGTGGCCCGACTACAAGGTGGTGCCGAGCCGCTGGGAGCTGCTGGTCGATCTCGACGAGCAGCAGCTCGCCGCCGCCGGCTACCACGCCGACCTCGGTGCGGACGGACAGCTGGAGTACGTCGACGCGGACGAGAACGTGGTGGAGGACCCGGAGCACCACCGCGTGCTCGCCCCGGTGGACGACCCGCTTCCGCCCGCCTCCGCCGGCCGGGTGGAACCGCGCCCCGCGGCGCCTCTCTGATCCCACCGGGTCTCGGGAACACGATCGTCGTGTCGTGCGTTGGAGCGGACGAGCAAGTTGAGCGTGGCTGGCTCAAGGCATCGGAGATGCCCGCGGCCGGTCCATGGCAGACTTGAGTGAAGGCAGCTCAAGCTACCCACATCGGAGGCACACACCATGGCTCGTGCGGTCGGCATCGACCTCGGGACCACCAACTCCGTCGTCGCCGTCCTCGAAGGTGGCGAGCCGACGGTCATTGCCAACTCGGAGGGTGCGCGCACCACTCCGTCGGTCGTCGCGTTCGCGCGCAACGGAGAGGTGCTCGTCGGGCAGTCGGCGAAGAACCAGGCCGTCACCAACGTCGACCGGACGATCCGCTCGGTCAAGCGCCACATCGGCACCGACTGGAAGACCGGCGACGTCGACGGCAAGACCTACTCCGCGCAGGAGATCAGCGCCCGCGTGCTGCAGAAGCTCAAGCGCGACGCCGAGTCCTACCTGGGCGAGGAGATCACCGACGCCGTGATCACCGTCCCCGCGTACTTCGAGGACGCGCAGCGCCAGGCCACCAAGGAGGCCGGCCAGATCGCGGGCCTCAACGTGCTCCGCATCGTCAACGAGCCCACCGCGGCCGCGCTGGCCTACGGGCTCGACAAGGGCGAGAAGGAGCAGACCATCCTGGTCTTCGACCTCGGTGGTGGCACGTTCGACGTGTCGCTGCTCGAGATCGGTGAGGGTGTCGTCGAGGTCAAGGCCACCAACGGCGACAACCACCTCGGCGGCGACGACTGGGACGAGCGGGTCATCACGTGGCTCGTCGACAAGTTCAAGAGCGCCCAGGGCATCGACCTCACCAAGGACCGGATGGCCCTGCAGCGCCTGCGTGAAGCCGCGGAGAAGGCGAAGATCGAGCTGTCGAGCCAGTCGACCGCCACGATCAACCTCCCCTACATCACGGTCGACGCCGACAAGAACCCGCTGTTCCTGGACGAGACGCTGTCGCGCGCCGAGTTCCAGCGGATCACGTCGGACCTGCTCGACCGCACCCGCGCACCCTTCAACCAGGTGATCAAGGACGCCGGCATCTCGGTCGGCCAGATCGACCACGTCGTGCTCGTCGGCGGTTCCACCCGCATGCCGGCCGTCACCGAGCTGGTCAAGGAGCTCACCGGCGGCAAGGAGCCCAACAAGGGCGTCAACCCGGACGAGGTCGTCGCCGTCGGCGCCGCCCTGCAGGCCGGTGTCCTGCGCGGTGAGGTCAAGGACGTCCTGCTGCTCGACGTCACCCCGCTGTCCCTTGGCATCGAGACCAAGGGCGGCGTGATGACCAAGCTCATCGAGCGCAACACCACGATCCCCACCAAGCGGTCGGAGATCTTCACCACGGCCGACGACAACCAGCCGTCCGTGCAGATCCAGGTCTTCCAGGGTGAGCGCGAGATCGCGGCCTACAACAAGAAGCTCGGCATGTTCGAGCTCACCGGCCTTCCGCCGGCGCCGCGCGGCGTGCCGCAGATCGAGGTCTCGTTCGACATCGACGCCAACGGCATCGTGCACGTGTCCGCGAAGGACCTGGGCACGGGCAAGGAACAGTCGATGCAGATCACCGGTGGGTCCGCGCTGGGCAAGGACGAGATCGACCGGATGATGCGCGAGGCCGAGCAGCACGCCGAGGAGGACAAGAAGCGGCGTGAGGAGGCCGAGGTCCGCAACCAGGCCGAGTCGCTCGTCTACCAGACGGAGAAGTTCGTCAAGGAGAACGACGAGAAGCTGCCCGCGGACGTCAAGGACTCGGTGAACGCCGCGCTCGGCGAGGCGCAGACCGCGCTGAAGGGCACCGACACCGACGCCATCAAGGCGGCGATGGAGAAGCTCGCCACCGAGTCCCAGAAGATGGGTTCGGCCCTCTACCAGCAGCCGGGTGCCGAGAGTGCGGCCGGGGCCAACCCCGGTGACACAGGCGCGGCCGGTGGCCAGCAGGCGGGCGGGGCCGACGACGTGGTGGACGCCGAGATCGTCGACGAGGAGAAGGACAAGAAGTGAGCGAGCTTGCGAGCTCACCATTCGACACAGCAGCGCCGCGAATGCGGCCGACGAGCGTCAGCGAGGAGGTCTCATGAGCCGGCACGACCGCAACGAAGGCGCCGAGAACGGCGACGGGGAGCGGGTCGTGGTCCGGGACCGGCGCCGGATCGACCCCGTCACCGGCGAGGTGCGGTCCCCGGCCGAGCAGTCTGCCGGGGCAGGCCCGGACGCCGCGCCCGAGCAGGCCGCTGAGCAGGTGGCCGGCCCGGACGCCGTCGCGGCCGCCGAGCTCGTCGCCCAGGTCGCCGAGCGCACCGCCGACCTGCAGCGGGTCAGCGCCGAGTACGCCAACTACCGGCGGCGGGTGGATCGCGACCGGGAGAGCGTGCTCGTCGGGGCGCGGGTGCAGTTCGTCTCCGAACTGCTCACCGTCCTCGACGACCTCGACCGCGCGGAAGCCCACGGCGACCTCACCGGCCCGTTCAAGTCCGTCGCCGACAAGGTGGTGGCCGTCACGCAGAAGCTCGGGCTCGAGCCGTTCGGGATGGTGGGCGAGCCGTTCGACCCGTCCGTGCACGAGGCCGTCCAGCACGAGGCGGGCACGGTCGAGGGGCCGACGGTCACCGTCGTCTCCGCGGTGCTGCGCCGTGGCTACCGCATCGCCGACCGCGTGCTGCGGCCGGCGATGGTCACGGTGGCCGACCGGGCCGACGACTTCGCGGCCGATCCTTACGAGAACGGCACCACCACGACAGCACCCGATCCGGCCGTAGAGCCATAGTGCCCCGGACCTAGAGACGCAGAGGAGGCGAAGTGACCCAGCGGGACTGGATCGAGAAGGACTTCTACCGCGAGCTGGGTGTCGCCTCCGGCGCCTCGGCGGACGAGATCAAGAAGGCGTACCGGAAGCTGGCACGCGAGCTGCACCCGGACGCCAACCCCGGTGACGCCAAGGCAGAGGCGCGGTTCAAGGCCGTGTCCGAGGCGTACGGGGTGCTGTCCGACGAGAAGAAGCGTCGCGAGTACGACGAGACTCGTGCGCTCTTCGCCGGTGGCGGCGGATTCGGAGGCGGGGGCTTCCCCGGTGGCTTCGGGTCCGGCGCCCCCGGCGAGGGTTTCGACCTGAACGATCTGTTCGCCAGGGCCGGCACCGGGGGTGCACCCGGTGCACCCGGTGCCGGCGGGCTCGGTGACCTCTTCGGTGGCCTCTTCGGCAACCGGGGAGCCGGCCCGACCACCACACGCACCCAGCGGGGCGCCGACGTCGAGAGCGAGCTGCGCATCGACTTCCTCGACGCCGTGCGGGGAGCCGAGGTGCAGCTGCGCCTCAGCTCGCCGGGCCGGTGCGAGCGCTGCGGCGGCACCGGGTCGCGGCCCGGGAGCACGCCGCGCACGTGTCCGACGTGCGGCGGCGTCGGCCTGGTGAGTCGCAGCCAGGGCGCGTTCGCGTTCTCCGAGCCGTGCCGTGACTGCCGCGGTACCGGCCGGATCATCGACAACCCGTGCCCCGACTGCGGCGGCGACGGCGTGAGCACCCGCACCCGCACGATCACCGTGCGTATCCCGGCAGGGGTGGCCGACGGTCAGCAGATCCGGCTCAAGGGCCAGGGCGAACCGGGCCGCGGCGGCGCGCCGGCCGGCGACCTGTACGTGAAGGTGCACGTCACGCCCCACCGGCTCTTCGGCCGTTCGGAGCGAAACCCGGACGACCTCACGCTCACCGTTCCGGTCACCTATCCGGAGCTGGTGCTCGGCAGCACCGTCACCGTGCCCACGCTGGATTCCACCGTGTCGCTGCGGATCCCGCCCGGGACGGCGACCGGGCGGACCTTCCGGGTGCGCGGGCGCGGGGTGCAGGGCAAGGGCAAGACGGGCGACCTGCTCGTCACCGTCGAGGTGGCGGTGCCGGCCCGGCTCGACGACAAGGCCACCGAGGCATTGCAGACCTACGCCGAGGCCATGAAGGAGTTCGACCCGCGGGCTGACCTGCTCGGAGGTGCGCGATGACCACTGGTGGCCACGGGCTGCCGCCCGGCACGAACATGGACAGCCCCATCTTCGTGATCTCCGTGGCGGCCGAGCTCGCCGGCCTGCACGCCCAGACGTTGCGCAGTTACGACCGGCTGGGGCTGGTCAGCCCCGGCCGGGCCGCAGGCGGAGGGCGCCGCTACTCACCGCGCGACATCGCGCTGCTCCGCGAGGTGCAGCGGCTCTCCCAGGAGGAAGGCGTCAACCTCGCGGGCATCAAGCGGATCATCGAGCTGGAGCAGGTGACCGACGAGCTGCGCAACCGCCTGGAGGAGCTCGAGCAGGAGCTGGCCGCCGCCCGCGCCGCGGCCGAGCACGCCGCGGCCGCGGTGCACGCGTCGTACCGCCGCGACCTCGTCCCGGTCGACCGCCGCCAGGCCCTCGTCGTCTGGCGGCCGAAGCCGCGCAAATAGGCCTAGTGTCCCGAACCGGAAGTCCACCACATAACTCGACGGCCCAGCTTCCCGCTGGGCGCACCGGCGATCCGGCCGAGTACGCCCGGTACGAGGCCGGCTCGCCGGCACGCCCAGCGGAAACCTGGATCCGCCGATTTATGCACCGGACTTCCGGTTCGGGACACTAGATCATCGGCTGGGCGCACACGCGGCCGCATCCGGCCGCCTCCGCGCCGTTCAGCTGATCAAGGACCCGCGCCGGGCCAGTAGGCCGATGATCACGGCGCTGACCACGGGCACGCAGGCGAGGACCAGCCACGGAACAACGGGAGCGGCAACCGCCGGATCGAGCAGCGCGCCCACCGCCGTGCTGCAGACGAGCACGGCGAGCCCTCCGGCCGAGGAGAGCACCCCGAAGTAGACGCCGAGTCGGCGCTCACCGGCCAGGCGTGGCACGAGGTCCTGGGCGACGGGAACGGCGAGCATCTCCCCGGCGGTGAGCAGCGCGACCATCGTCACGGCAGGCCAGAGCGGCACCTGGTCAGTGGATCCGGGCAGCAGTACCGCGACCGCGACCGTGAGAAATGACACGGCCATGAGCCCGAAGCCCAGCACGATCGCGCGGGCCGCTCCGATCCGGCGACCCCAGCGGGTGGCCGCCATCTGACCGGTGATCACCATCACGGAGGCGAGCACGAAGAGCCACCCGAGGGCGGCCTGGTCGCCGGTGGCCCTGCGCAGCTCGGTGGGCAACGCCAGGTAGAGCTGGTTGTAGCAGAGCAGGTAGCCCGAGTAGCCCGCCGCGAACACCATGAAGCGCCGGTTGCGCACCACCTCGGCCCACCCGGCGAGCAGCGGCTCGCCTGCGTGCTGCGCGGGCCTGCGTGGCAGCCAACGCAGGTGGGCGATGCCGATCAGCACGAACACCGCCGCGGCGACAAGGCAGGACAGCTGGAACCCGACGACGAGCAGCGCCGTTCCGACGAGCGGCCCGACGACCGTTCCGACCTGGCCGCTGATCGCGAGCATCGCGAACACGTCCGCTCGCCCCGGCCCACCCGCCTTCGCCCGCTCACCGGCCTCCCGGGCGAGCGACGACTCCACGGCCGGTGAGAACAGCGCGGCGGCGAACCCGGTGAGAACGGCGCCTGCGAGCACGGCCGGCAGACCCTCGGCCAGCCCGAGCAGGACGAACCCGGCCACGCGGAGCGTGCAACCCGCGAGGACGACCGGCTTCGCGCCGAAACGGTCGGTGAGCGTGCCGCCGACGACGAACAGGCCCTGCTGGCTGAACGTGCGCAGGCCGAGCACGAGTCCGACCACCGCGCCTGCGAGCGCGAGGTCCTCGGTGAGGTGCATGGCCAGGTAGGGCAGCACCATGTAGAAGCCGATGTTGAAGGCCAGCTGGGTGAGCACGAGCAGCCGCATCACGCGGGGGAGGCGCCCGAAGTCACGGAGCACGCCGAACCGGCGGCGCGCCGTCGTCTTCTCGATGGTCGTCATTATTGCCAAGTACTAGCATCTGCAGCAGTTCGGTGACAACGCCGGGTTCGGATACATCTATGCACATCAGCGCACATAGTTGACAGGTTGTGCATACCTACAGATGATCCGTTCGCCCGTTCCGTGCCCCCGAAAGGCCCTCGATGCACCGCCATGCCCGGCATCGCTCCGCCGTCGCAACCGTGATCGCGGTGCTCGCGCTCCTCGCCGCCTGCGGTCGGGGCGGTGGCGGGGAGGGCGGCACGCCGGTGCCGGACGGCGAGCTGCGGATCGCCGCGCAGTTCTCCCCGCGCTCGGGCTACGCGATCGACACCGACGACGCGTACATCCTCACCCAGCTCGGCGCCACCGAGGCGCTGACCGCCGCGAGCGCCGACGGTCAGGTGCGACCGGCCCTCGCGGAATCCTGGTCGCAGATCGATCCGCTCACGTGGCGGTTCGTGCTGCGTTCTGGAGTGACGTTCCACGACGGCACTCCATTGACGCCCGCGGCGGTCGTCACGGCGCTCGGCTACGTGGCCGGGGTGGCGGCGCCGCCACGCGCGCTGCGCGGGCTCGGCCTGGCCGCGGTCGAGGACGGCGCCGACGCCGTGCGGATCGCGACGGCGCATCCCGACCCGATCCTCCCGCTGCGGATGAGCAGCCCGAACGCTGTGATCCTCGCCCCGTCGGCCTACGCAGGGGGCGCGCCGTCGGTGATCGGGACGGGTACCGGCCCGATGAGGCTCACCGCCGTGGAGGGCACGCAGCAAGCGGTGCTGGAGCGGTTCGACGGCTACTGGGGCGGCCGGCCTGCGCTCGCGCGGGTGAGCGCAACGTTCGTCGACGACCCGTCCGCACGGGCGCTCGCGCTCCGGGCCGGTGACGTCGACATCGCGCAGGGGCTGCCCGAGTCGACCCTGCTGGAGTTCTCCGCCGGTTCGGGATTCGACGACCAGACGGTCGCCGCCCCGCGCACCGTCTCGCTCCTCATGAACCAGTCCGCCGCCCCGTTCGACGACGCGCGGATCCGGCAGGCGGTCACCCGGGCCGTCGACCGCACGGCGCTCGCCGAGCAGGCCCTCGCCGGGTCGGCGGTACCGGCGTCCGAGCTGTTCGGCCCTGCGGTCGCGTGGGGTGCGCAGGGTCCGGCCCCCGCGCCGGACGTCGCGGGGGCGAGGGCGCTGCTCACCGAGGCAGGGCATGGTCCCGACAACCCGCTGCGCGTCCGGCTCTGGACCTACCAGAACCGGCCGGAGCTGCCCACCCTCGCCACCGCGGTGCAGGCGATGCTGCGCGAGGCCGGTATCGACGCCGAGATCCAGATCGGTGAGTACGGCACGCAGGAGCCGGAGGTGCTCGCCGGCCGCTACGACATGTTCCTGCTCTCCCGCAGCTACCTCACCGACGTCCCGGACGCGGGTGCGACGCTGCGGAGCGACTACACGTGTGACGGGTCCTACAACATCAACCACTACTGCTCGGCCGCGTTCGACTCGCTGGTCGGAACGCTCGACACAACCACTGACGTCGCGGCGCGCCAGGACGTCTTCCGTGCGGCCGCCAGCATGCTCGTCGACGACGCGGTCGGTGTTCCGCTGGTGCACTCGCTGGAGAACGGGGTCTCCCACAACGTCGTCGGCTACACGCTCGACCCGATGACCAAGCAGCTGGTGACGCCTCAGCTCGCCGTCACCGGATGATCACCCGGCGGCTCGTGGCGTTGCCCGCGGTCGTCCTCGCGGCATCCGTACTGATCTTCCTGCTGCCCCGGCTGGCCGGCGTGGACGCCGTCCGTGCCGTGCTGCGAAGCCGGGTGGCGGAGGCCGAGCCCGACCCGATGGCGGCCGCGCGCGTGGCCGCCGAACTCGGGCTGGACCGGCCGCTCCCTGAGCAGTTCCTCCGCTGGTTCTGGCACGTTCTCACCGGTGACCTCGGACTGTCGTACGCGACCCGGACGCCGGTCGCCCCGCAACTCGCGTCTGCGCTCGGCGTGTCGGCGGTGCTGGCGGTGCTGGCGCTCGTGCTCGCTGCGGTGATCGGGATCCCGGCGGGTGTGCACGCTGCCCGCCGCCCGCGAGGGCTGGTGGACCGGATCGTGACGGTGACGTCGGTGCTGGGGGTCGCCGTGCCCGAGTTCATCCTCGCGCCGGTGCTGGTCCTGCTGCTCGCGGTGGCGATCCCGCTGCTGCCGGCGCTGGGGTGGGGCAGCCCGGCACAGGCCGTACTCCCCGCGCTGACGCTCGCGGCGTTCCCGGCCGCGCTCGCCGCCCAGCTCACCCGCGCCGAGACGGCCGACGTGCTGTCCCGCCCGCATGTGGTGCTGGCGCGGGCGAAGGGCCTCGCCGCCGGCGCCGTGCTGTGGCGCCACGGGGCCCGGCTGGCGCTCACCGCGGTGGCGTCGCTCTCCGGGTTGTTCTTCGCGGGCCTGCTCAGCGGGGCCGTCGTCGTCGAGGTCGTGTTCGCGGTGCCGGGGCTGGGCCGGTTGCTCTACGACGCGGTGATCGGCCAGGACCTGCCGATGGTCCAGGCCGGGCTGCTCGCCGTCGTGGTGATCGCGGTGCTGGCCGCGCTGGCGGCCGAGATGCTGCAGCTGGCGCTCGACCCGGTCGCAAGGGCGGCGGCGCAGCGATGAAGCGGGTGTGGGTCGTTCTCGTGGTGGCCGGGGCCGCGATCGCGTGGCTCCTTCCGCTGGACCCGGTGGCGACCGACCTCACCGACCGCTTTGCGGCCCCGTCGTTCGCCCATCCGCTGGGCACCGACCACCTCGGCCGGGACGTGTTCGCCCGGCTGGCCGACGGCGCGTGGATCTCGGTCGGGCTCACGGCCATCGCCCTGGCCGTCTGCGCGGTGCTGGGCACGGCCGCGGGGTTGCTGTCCGGATACGGAGGCGGTGTGGCGGCCGGGTTCGTGCAACGGGGTGTCGACGTCCTCGCCGCCATCCCCACGATCATCGTCGGGCTGGTCATCGCGGCCGTGCGCGAGCCGGGCACCGCCACGCTGCTGCTCGCCGTTCTGGTCACCGGGTGGTCGCCCTTCGCGCGGCTCGCGCACCACCTCACCCTGCGCGAGCGCGCGAGGGAGTACGTCGAAGGCGCGGTGGCGATCGGTGCCGGACCGGTCCGCATCGCGGTGCGGCACGTCCTGCCGAACGCGCTGCGCCCCCTCGTGGCCCACGCCTGCATGCGGTTCGCCAACGTCCTGCTGTCGATCGCAGGCCTGTCGTTCCTCGGCCTCGGCGTCCAGCCTCCGACGCCCGAGTGGGGGGTGATGCTGGCCGAGGGGCGGCAGTTCATGTTCCTCGCCCCGCAGCTGGTGCTGGTGCCGGCCGCGGCGATCGTGGTCGCAGCGACGTGCGTCACCGTGCTCGGGCGCCGGTTGGAGCGCCGCTGGGACAGCACATAAGGTGCTGTTGCAGTTTATTGGCGACAGGAGTGCACGTGGCGACCAGAGAGGTGAGTGGCCGCAGGCTGGGCCTCGTTCGGCCCGATCTGAAGGAGGCGCTCGGCGCGGTCGGTGTCGTGCCGGCACGGGCCGGCGTGCCGCAGAGCCGCGCCGTGTTCGAGCGGGACGGCGTGGTGATCGTGCCGAACACGCCGACCGAGCCCGACGAGCTGGTGATCGCCGCCGGCCGGACCCTCGGTGGCAGGCTGCGAGCGCTGACGGGCATCCGTCCCCAGGGCGGCACCGACAGCCCGGCGCTCGGACTGCACTCGGACGGCGCCAACGTGGTGGTCGAGGTCCACGGCCGCCGCGTGCTCATGCGGGAGCCGGACGAGGACTACCTCTACATGCTCTGCTCGTCCCCCGCGCCGTCCGGTGGCGACTCGGTGCTGATCGACGGGTACGCCCTCGTCGACCGGCTCGGCGAGGCCGCACCGGAGCTGCACGCGTTCCTCACCCGATGCGACGTCGACTACTTCGGCGGATGGCGCACGCCGGCCCGGGGGGTGCCGGCGACGCCGCTCGTCCGCAGGCTCGTCGAGTGGACCCGCGGCGGCAGGCGCGTCGTGCGGGCGAGCGACTACGCCGCCCCGGTGCCCCGCGAACCGCGCTGGGACGAGCACATGGTCTTCCTCGACGAGTACGCCGACGTGCTCGCCACCGCGTTCGACTGCGCCCCGCGTTTCCGCCTCGAGGCGGGCGACCTCATGGCGGTGGACAACTACCGCTTCCTGCACGGTCGCGACGCGTTCCGCGGAACGCGGGAGCTACACGTCCTCGCCGTCCGTTCTGCGGACGCCTGGTAGCGGTTCGCTCACCCGCAGGTCGACCACCTGGAGCGTCGCCTGCTCGACGAGCGAGAAGCTCAGTCCATCGTGAACGGGTCGTACTTGATCCGGTCCAGCGGCGTGCCTGCGACCAGCATCCGGGAGACCGTGGAACGGATCATGGCGGGCGAGCCGCAGACCAGGACGTCGTGGTCGACCCACGCCCCGTACCGGGTGACGACGTCGGCGAGGGTGCCGTGCTCGGCCCCTGATGAGCCCTCGTCCTCCTCCACGACGGGGATGACGTCCAGCCATGTGTTGCTGTAGGAGAACTTGCGGAGGCTGGTGAAGTCGTAGAGGTCGTCCCATGTGCGGCCGCCGACGAACACCTGGGTGCGGGGTTGCTCCGGCCGCTCCGCGATGTCCTCGAGCAGGGCCTTGAGGGGGGCCAGGCCGGTGCCGCCGCTGATCATCAGCAGGTCACGCCCTGTGGTGGGGTCGACGTGCATGCGTCCCATCGGGGGGCCGATGCGCCAGGTGTCGCCGATGCGGGAGTGGGCGACGATGGCCCGGCTCACCCAGCCGCCGTCGACGGCGCGAACGTGGAACTCGAGGATGCCGTCCTCACGGGGGGCGTTGGCGGGCGAGAGGTAGCGCCACAGCCGCGGGCGCTGCGGGGTCTCGATGCTCACGTACTGGCCCGCGCGGTACGGGATCGGCTCGCTCGCCTGGACGGTGATGAGGGCGAGGTCCCAGCCGAGACGCTCGTGCCCGACCACCCGGCCGAGCCATGACGCGGGCCCGCGCTCGGCCTGGGCCGCGGTGCGCATGGCCTCGGACACCACGGCGTAGGCGTCGGTCCACGCGTCGCGCACGGAGGGTGTCCAGGCCGGGCCCGCGGTGGTGGCGATCGCGGTGATCAGCGCGTTCCCGACGGCCTCGTAGTGCTGGGCGACCACGCCGAACTTGCGGTGGTCGCGCCCGAGCTGCTCGAGGAAGGGCACGAGCTCGTCGGGCTGGTCGACCATCTGCACGACGTGCACGAGCGCGCGCATGAGGCGGCTGCGCTGCACCTCCATGTTGACGGGGAACAGGTCGCGGCTCTCCGGCGCGTTCTGGAACAGGGTGGCGTAGAAGAGGCGCCCCATCTCCTCGGCGTGCGGCTCGACCTCGGCCCAGCTGTCCCTGATGAGCTGCGCCAGCCCGTGCTCTTCGCCGCGCGGCTCACCGATGCTGGGCAGATCGGTGAGCAACTGTTCAGCGGTCATGAAGGCCGGCTTCTTCCTGCTCGTCGGTACGGGGAGCACGGACCGGGGTCCTGGCGCGACAGCTTATCGCGCGCGACGCTTCTCGGTGACTCTTCAGCACTCGGATGGCACGGTGAAAGGGTGGCTCCCCGCACTCGACCTCTCGCCCAGACCGGCCCGACGACCGTCCAGCGCACGGTGGAGGTGTCGTCGCCGTCCGTCGAGTGCGATCCGTTGCCCGGGTCGGCGGGTGAGCACGCCCTCCAGTGCGCTTACGGCACGGAAGCGCGCGCTCACCGCTTCTATGCCGAGCAGGTCAGGGATCGACTGCTGCCGACCATGGTGGCGTTCGTCCAGCGGATGGAGATGGTGTTCGTGGCCTCGGCGGATGCGCGTGGTGAGTGCGACGCGTCGCTGCGCGCCGGGCCTCCCGGGTTCATCCGCGTGCTCGACGCCCGCACGCTCGCGTACCCGGAGTACCGCGGCAACGGCGTGCACGCGAGCCTCGGCAACCTCTCGGAGAACGGGCACCTCGGCCTGTTGATGGTGGACTTCGTCCAGGACCTCATCGGCCTGCACGTCAACGGCACGGCCCGGATCGCGGAGGCGGCGGAGTTCGAGGCGGTGTACCCGCCGGTCGCAGCCGACGAGGAGCACGGAAGGCGGGCCGAGCGGTGGGTCGTCGTCGGGGTCGAGGAGGCCTACGTCCACTGCCGCAAGCACATCCCGCGGATGACGCGCGTGCACGAGAAGCGCGAGTGGGGCACCGACGACCCCGGACGCAAGGGCGGCGACTACTTCCGGGCGAAGGAGACACCACGGTGGCGTCCGCGCCCGAACGCGGGCCGCAGGCGGTTCCCGAGCACCACGCACCTCGGGGGCGGAAGCGCGCGGCTGCTGCGGCCGCGCTGAGGGCACGCAGGAGTTTCACGTGGAACCGGCGAGCGGGTCGGTGCCGGCCGGATCAGCGCCCGCGCAACCTGCGCATCGCCCCGACGACCAGCGCCAGCAGCCCGAGCATGCCGAGCACCAGCCACACGAACCCGGCGAAGACGCCGACACCCGTGACCGCCACCGCGAGGAAGAGGAGCACGCACGCGGCCATCCCGAGATAGGTGAGGCGCAGCGGGCCGTCGGTGCGCAGGGAGGCCAGCACCGCGGGCCGGGTCGCTGCGGGCAGGTCGCGCACGGTCCACCAGGTCAGCAGCCCGATCGCCAAGAGCGAGACGGCGGCGGTGACCCGGGCCGACCACGTCGCGTCGCCCGGCTCGGCGCCCGAGGCAACCACGCAGGCGATCGTCGCCGGGACGAACAGCATCCGCAGCCGCCACGACAGCTTCCAGAGCACGACCGCGATGGTCCGCAGCACGATCGGCATCGTGGGATCGATCCCGCCGGCCTCGACGAGGCCGCGGAGCCCGCGCATCGGGTGGCCGGTGTTGACGTCGAGTACGGCCAGGTCGTGGCGGGCCAGTGCGTTCTGCGGGTCCAGCCGCAGTGCCTCCTCGTAGGCCCGGCGGGCGGTGTGCCGGTCGCGGAGGTCGTCGGCGATGTCGGCGACCATGAGGTGCGCGGTCGCCGACTCCGGGTCGAGGGCCACGGCGTGCCGCGCGGCCTCGTACGCCTCGGGCAGCCTGCCGGCGGCGGAGAGCACGCGCGCGCAGGTTCGCGCGATCTTGGGCTCGTGGGGCCGGAGCGACCGCGCCGTGAGCGCGGCCTGCACGGCCTCGTCGTGGCGTTTCAGTCCGGAGAGCAGCGAGGCCCTGATCTGGTGGTGGCGGGCCTCCTGGGGATCGAGGGCGATCGCCGCCTCCGCGGCCGCGAGCCCCTCCGCCTGCCGGTCGGCGAGATCGAGCACCCACGCCAGCTCGCTCAGCAACCCGGGCTCGTTCGGAGCGGCGGTCAGCGCCTCACGGAGGGTCCGTTCCGCATCGTCGAGCCGTCCGAGCAGGCGCAGGTTCTCGGCGCGCTCCAGGGCCGCAGAACTCACGAGGCGCTGCTCAAAGCTTCTTGTTCTTTCGCAGGTACGCCGACAGGTCGTCGTACTCGCCGTCGGTGTTGGCGAACGCCACCACGTTGCGGGCGGTGGCGAACCACGGCCCCGTGCTCGGGCGGATCTCCTTGACGGCCGCCTCGAGGTCCTTCGTGGTGAGCGCGTGCAGCCGGCCGTCGCGCATCGACAGTGCGAGCGCGCGCTCGGCGGCCGTGGTGCAGACGTGCGCGAGATCGGCGCCGGAGAAGTGCTCGGTGAGCTTGACGATCCGGTCGAGGCTCACGTCCGCCACCGGCCGATCCCGCAGGTGGTAGTGCAGGATCGCGGCGCGGGCGGGCGCGTCGGGCGGGAGCACGAGCACCATGCGGTCGAACCGGCCGGGCCGGCGCAGCGCGCTGTCGATGTCCCACGGGTGGTTGGTGGCGCCGAGCACGAACACGCCGTCGTTGTCGGCCGTGACGGAGTCCATCTCGGAGAGCAGCTGGTTGACGGTGTTGCGCATGCTGGTGGAGTGCGCGAGGTGGGAGCGCTTCTGGCCGAGCGCGTCGAGCTCGTCGAAGAACAGCACGCAGGGGGCGCGACGGCGGGCCTCGGCGAAGATCCGGGCGAGGTTGCGTTCGCTCTGCCCCGTGTACATGTCGAGGACGTCGGAGATCCCGACGGCGAAGAAGCTCGCCCCGAGCTCGCCCGCCACCGCCCGGGCGATGAACGTCTTGCCGCATCCGGGTGGGCCGTAGAGCAGGAGGCCGCCGCTCAGGCTCTTGCCGAACGCCTTGGCGAGCTGCGGGTTGCGCATGGGGCCGAGGAAGGCGAGCTCGAGGCGCTCCTTGACCTGCTGCATGCCGCCGACGTCGGCAAGGCGGGTGCCCGGCTGCTCGATGTCCTCGACCACAGGGGATGGGGCGTCGTCGTCCGCGGGGACGGGTTCCGCGATGCCGGCCACCTCGTCCTCGGCCTGTGTCCAGTCGAACCCCTGCAGCCGCTGTGGTTCGGGATGCTGGGGCTCGGGATGGTGCGGGGCGGGAGGCGGCGGGGCCATCGCGGTCGTGAGCCGCTGCAGCATGGCGAGCGCTTCGGCGTTGCCCGGGTCGCGGGCGAGCGCCTGGCTGCAGTGCTGCAGCGCGTCGGCCGGCCGGCCGCGTTCGGCGAGGAGGCCCGCCACGTGCAGCCGCAACGGGACGTCGTCGGGAGCGGCGTCGACCGCGGTGAGCAGACTGGTGAGGAGTACGTCGTCAGACATCGTTCCGAGTATCGCTTGCGGGCCGACGCCGTTTTGCGGGGGAGGCGCGCAGGGAGCGAGGAACGAGCGACCGAGCACCGGAGGAGCAAGACGGCGTCACCAGGGCCCGCAAGCCCGCCGGAGCGAAGCGGAGGCAATCAGACGCCGAAGAGTGACCCTTGAGTGGAACACGCTCAACTTTCCTGACGTTGTTCCTCTCGACGGGCACGATGGTGCCCTGACCGACCACGTGCAGGAGGAACCGAGGGGATGGATTCCTTCAACCCCACCACCAAGACGCAGCAGGCCATCTCGGCCGCGGCGCAGGCGGCGGCCCTCGCCGGCAACCCGGACGTGGGGCCCACGCACCTGCTCGGCGCGCTGCTGGCCCAGACCGACGGTATCGCGGCGCCGTTGCTCGCCGCGGTAGGCGCTGACGCGGCCGCCGTGCGCGGTGAGCTCACCCAGCTCGGCAACCGGCTGCCGTCGGCGTCGGGGTCCACGGTGAGCGCGCCGCAGCTGTCCCGCGAGGCGCTCGCCGCGATCAACGCTGCTCAGCAGCTCGCCACGGAGATGGGCGACGAGTACGTCTCCACGGAGCACCTGCTGGTCGGGCTCGCGTCCGCCCGTAGCCAGGTCGCCGACCTGCTGCGCCGCCACGGTGCCACGCCCGACGCCCTGAGGGAGGCCTTCGCGAAGGTTCGCGGGTCGAGCCGGGTCACCAGCCCTGACCCGGAGGGCACCTACCAGGCACTCGACAAGTACGGCGTCGACCTCACCGAGCGGGCGCGCAAGGGCGAGCTCGACCCGGTGATCGGGCGCGACACCGAGATCCGCCGGGTCGTGCAGGTGCTGTCGCGGCGCACCAAGAACAACCCGGTCCTGATCGGCGAGCCCGGTGTCGGCAAGACCGCCATCGTCGAGGGACTCGCCCAGCGCATCGTGGCCGGTGATGTGCCGGAGTCGCTGCGCGGCAAGCGGGTGGTGGCGCTCGACCTCGGCGCCATGGTCGCGGGCGCGAAGTACCGCGGCGAGTTCGAGGAGCGGCTCAAGGCCGTGCTCAAGGAGATCACCGACAGCGCCGGTCAGGTCATCACCTTCATCGACGAGCTACACACGATCGTCGGCGCCGGCGCCACCGGCGAGGGCGCGATGGACGCCGGCAACATGATCAAGCCGATGCTCGCACGCGGCGAGCTGCGGATGGTCGGCGCCACCACGCTCGACGAGTACCGCCAGCGCATCGAGAAGGACCCCGCACTGGAGCGCCGGTTCCAGCAGGTGCTGGTCGGCGAGCCGTCCGTCGAGGACACGGTCGGCATCCTGCGCGGGCTCAAGGAGCGCTACGAGGTGCACCACGGCGTCCGGATCACCGACGCCGCGCTCGTGGCCGCCGCCTCGCTGTCCGACCGCTACATCACCGCCCGGTTCCTGCCGGACAAGGCGATCGACCTCGTCGACGAGGCCGCGTCCCGGCTCCGGATGGAGATCGACTCCCGGCCGGTCGAGATCGACAGCGTCGAGCGCGCCGTGCGCAGGCTGGAGATCGAGGAGATGGCGCTGGAGAAGGAGTCCGACGCCGCGTCCGTCGAGCGGCTGGCCGTGCTGCGCGGGGAGCTGGCCGAGCAGCGCGAGAAGCTGTCGGCGCTCACGGCCCGCTGGCAGAACGAGAAGCACGCCATCGAGTCCGTGCGGGAGCTGAAGGAGCAGCTGGAGGGGCTGCGCGGGGAGTCGGAGCGCGCCGAGCGCGACGGCGACCTCGGCAAGGCCGCCGAGCTGCGCTACGGACGCATCCCGGCGCTCGAGAAGAAGCTGGCCGAGGCCACGGCCGTCACCGCGCCCGAAGCAGACGTGATGCTCAAGGAGGAGGTCGGCCCGGACGACGTCGCCGACGTCGTGTCCGCGTGGACCGGCATCCCCGCAGGGCGGCTGCTCGAGGGTGAGACCGCCAAGCTGCTGCGCATGGAGGACGATCTCGGCAGGCGGGTGGTCGGCCAGGCCGAGGCAGTTCGCGCGGTGTCCGACGCCGTACGGAGGGCCCGCGCCGGTATCTCGGACGAGAACCGGCCCACCGGGTCGTTCCTGTTCCTCGGCCCCACCGGCGTCGGCAAGACGGAGCTGGCCAAGGCGCTCGCCGAATTCCTGTTCGACGACGAGCGGGCCATGATCCGCATCGACATGAGCGAGTACTCCGAGAAGCATTCGGTGGCCCGGCTCGTCGGTGCCCCGCCCGGCTACGTCGGCTACGACCAGGGCGGCCAGCTCACCGAGGCGGTGCGCAGGCGCCCGTACTCGGTGGTGCTGTTCGACGAGGTCGAGAAGGCGCACTCGGACGTGTTCGACACGCTTCTGCAGGTGCTCGACGACGGCCGGCTCACCGACGGGCAGGGGCGCACGGTCGACTTCCGCAACACGATCCTCGTGCTCACCTCGAACCTGGGCTCGCAGGCCATCGCCGACCCGGCGCTCGACGACCGCGGCCGCAAGGACGCCGTCATGACGATCGTCCGGCAGCACTTCAAGCCGGAGTTCCTGAACCGGCTCGACGACGTCGTGGTCTTCCACGCGCTGTCCACGGAGGAGCTCACCGCGATCGTCGACATCCAGCTCGACCGGCTGCGCGAGCGGCTGGCGAAGCGCAGGCTCAGCCTGGAGGTCACCGACGCGGGGCGGGAGTGGCTGGCGATGAACGGCTTCGACCCGGTCTACGGGGCGCGGCCGCTGCGCAGGCTGGTCCAGTCCTCGATCGGTGACCAGCTGGCCAGGGAGCTGCTGGGCGGGGAGATCCGCGAGGGCGACATGGTGCGCGTCGACCTCGACCCCATGGCGGAGGGCGGCACCGGTGCGTTGATCGTGGGACGGGGTCTTCCGGTAACCATGATCTAGCCCCGCGCCGGAGGTCCGGTGCGTGTATCGGCGGGCCGTCGAGATAGATGCTGGATCTTCGGCGCAGGGCGCTAGGCCCGTGGCGTTCCCGGTCGTCGGGGCTCTGCGCCGCTACGCTGCTCGATCGTGGGTCTCTCGTCGACGGTGTGGTTCGTCATAGCCGTGATCGCGCTGTTGATCGGCGCCGCCTTGCTGTTTGCCGACAGCCGTCGCGGCTCCGGGTCGAAGGACCGGAAGCGATGGGCCGCGCTGCGCGGCTGGGAGTTCTTGGACACCGATCCGGTGCTTCCCAGCCGCTGGCGCTACGGCACCATCCACCAGGGCGGCCCTGGCGTGGCGCGCAACCTGATCAGCGGTGACGTGCCCACCCCGGACGGGCCGCGGATGGCGTACGTGTTCGACCACGAGCAGGCCGGGAGGCTGACCTCGATCCTGGTGGCGGTGCAGCTGCAGGAGCCGCTGCCGGCCGCCGTCGAGCTGCGCCTCCCGTCGGCCCCGCTGCCCGACGACGCCGGGCTCGACCTGCTGCAGCCGGTCGGCGAGCGGTACGCGTTCGTGTCGGACGCCGCGGCGGTGCGCCCGCTGCTGACGCCCCGGCTCGCCACCGCGGCAGACTCGCTCGGCGACGACGTCGAGCTGTTGTGGGCCGAGGAGTCCTGGGTGCTGGCCACGGCGCCGCTGAGCTCCAACGCCGAGCGGGTGCAGGACCTGCTCGCCGACCTCGCCGAGTTCGCCACCGCACTGGAGCAGGGGCTGGGGGTCCGCCTCCGCAAGGAGTCGTGACCGGTCAGTAGGGTCGAGGGGTGCCCACCGCGCTGATCACAGGGGCGACGTCGGGGATCGGTGCGGCGTTCGCCGCCCGGCTCGCCCGGGACGGCCGTGACCTCGTGCTCGTCGCTCGTGACGGCGAGCGGCTCGAGGCGGCTGCCTCCGGGCACCGCGAGCACGGGGTGTCGGCGGACGTGCTGGTGGCCGACCTCAGCACGGCAGACGGCCGGGACCGGGTCGTGGCGCGGTTGACCGATCCCGATGCACCCGTGGACCTGCTCGTCAACAACGCGGGCGCCACGCAGCGTCATCGGTTCCTGGAGGCCGACCCCGCCGCACTGCTGGCCCAGCACGATCTGAACGTCACCGCCGTGCTGCAGCTGACGCGGGCCGCCCTGCCCGGCATGGTGGAGCGCGGGCGCGGGGCCGTGGTGAACGTGTCGAGCATGCTCGGGTTCGCCACGGGGAGCAGCTCCACCTACGTCGCGGAGAAGGCCTGGGTCACGGTCTTCACCGAAGGTCTCGCGGGCACGCTCGCCGGCACCGGTGTACGGGCACTCGTGCTGTGCCCCGGCTTCGTGCGCACCGAGTTCCACGAGCGCGCCGGCCTCGAGATGGGCGAGCCGAAGGGCCTGATGTGGCTGGACGCGGAACGCGTCGTCGAGGAGTGCCTCGCCGACCTGGCGAGGGGGAAGGTGGTGTCCGTGCCGAGCCCGCAGTACAAGGCGATCGCCGCGTGGATGGATCTGATGCCGCGGCCGGTGTTGCGCCGGCTGTTCGCGGTGGGCGAGCGGCGGAGGAATCGATGAGCGCGGACACCGAGCGCGAACAGCTGGCGGCGCTGGTCCGCGAGCTGGGGGTCGTGCACGAGCGGGTCACGCTGTCGTCCGGCGCGGAGGCCGACTACTACGTGGACCTGCGCCGGGTCACGCTCGAGCACCGGGCCGCCCCGCTCGTCGGGAGGCTGCTGCGCGTGCTCACCGCCGACTGGGAGTACTCCGCCGTCGGCGGGCTCACCCTCGGCGCCGACCCGGTCGCCGACGCCGTGCTGCACGCCGCGGCCGCCGAGCGCGCCATCTCGCCCGAGACGCCGCCGGTGGATGCGTTCGTCGTCCGCAAGTCGACGAAGCAGCACGGGATGCAGCGGCTCATCGAGGGACCGGACGTCGCAGGCCGCCGGGTGCTCGTCGTGGAGGACACCTCGACGACCGGTGCCTCCGTGCTCACCGCAGTTCGTGCGGTGCGGGACGCCGGAGCCGAGGTAGCCGGCGTCGTGACCGTCGTGGACCGCGACACCGGCGCCCGCGAGGCCATCGAGGCCGAGGGCGTGCCCTACCGGGCGCTGCTCGGGCTTGCCGACATCGGCCTCGCCTGAGCGGCATCTACTCGACGGTGATCCGGACCGCGTCGAATGCCGGTGTTTGGTTCGCGCGCTGCATCATCGGGATGCGGTGCGAGCCGTCGCCGGCCCACACGGCGCACTGAGCGGTGCCGGCAGGTAGGCCGCTCACCGTGATGTTCACGGTGTCCGGGTTCTCGCCGCCGCCGTTGTCCTGGGTGGCCAGGAAGAATTCCGGGGCCGGCGCCGCGTCGGGCGCCTCGTCAGTGCTCTCGAGCATGCGGCAGGCCGTGTGGAAGTGGCCGCGCTGGATGCCGTCCTGATTGAGGAACGAGCTCTCCCGGTAGTAGCCGCCCGCGGCGGCGCCGAGGAAGCGGTCGCGGATGAGGTTGCGGGTGCTCACCGACAGTGTGAACTCCTGGTCGGCAGCCACGTTCTCGGGTGCATCCGTGATGAGCAGCGACGGGCTTTCATCCTCGTCCGCGACCTCGCCGAACGAGGTGTCGACGCAGGCCGGCGCCACTTCGAAGCCGGTGTGCGGTTCCAGCCGGCTGTTGGTGCAGTCCGTGCCGAGGACGTCGAGCTCGTCGTCGTCTTCGTCCTTGTTGCCGTCTTCCTCGTCTTTCCCGTCCTCACCGTCGGCGGGAGGCGGCTTCTCCTCTTCGTCACGGCCGTTCCCCGCGTCGTTATCGGCGTTGTCGCCCGCGTTGTCGCCGTCGTTCTGCTCGCCCTGCGCCGGCGCCTCGTCCTCCGCGGCATTTCCCTCCTCGGCAGGTTCATCGTCGCCGCCGGAGTCGCCGGGCTGCTCGTCGTTCTCTTCGGCCCCGTCCTCCGCGTCGGCGCCGTCCTCGTCGCGGTTCGGTTCAGCCGCGGACGCACCACCGACCTCCACCACTTCGGGCGCATCGTCGTCCGCGTAGGCCGCGCCGCACGCGGTGGGTAGGAGCGTCACGACGAGAGCGGCGGCGCAGAGAGCGATCTTGCGAGTGGTCGAGGGACGCCGGGCGGGGCTGTTCCGGGACATAGGTCCTCAAGTTCGGGGTCCGGGACGCGGCGGCCGGCGGGGAAGCACGGCCGCCGCGCCCCGATGTGGATATCTGCTACTGAACGGTGATGCGGACCGCGTCGAATGCCGGGGTCTGGTTCGCCCGCTGCATCATCGGGGTCCGGTGCGACCCGTCACCCGCCCACGACGAGCACTGGACGGTGCCCGCCGCGTCGATGCCGGGCACCGTGATCTCCACCGTGTCCGGGGCCGCGCCGCCACCGTTGTCCTGCGTGGCGACGAAGAACTCCGGGGCCGGTTCCGCGTCGGGCGCCTCAGCAACGCTCTCGAGCACCCGGCACGCCGTGTGGAAGTGGCCGCGCTGCAGGCCGTCCGCATTCAGGAAGGAGCTCTCCAGGTAGTAGCCACCCGCGGCAGCGCCGAGGAACCGGTCACGGACGAGGTTGCGGGTGCTCACCGCGATCGTGAAGTCCTCGCCGACGGCCACGGTCTGCGGGGCCTCCGTGATGAGCAGCGACGGGCTGTTCTCCTCCGCCGCGACCTCACCGAACGAGGTGTCGACGCAGGCCGGTGCCACCTCGAACCCGGTGTGCGGTTCCAGCTGGCTGTTGGTGCAGTCCGTACCGAGGACGTCGAGCCCGTTGTTGCCCTCGTTGCCACCTTCGTTGGCCGGGGGAGGCGGTTCCACTCCGCCGTCCGGCTTGCCGGGTCGGCCGCCGGCCTGGCCGCCCTCCTCGCCGCGACCGTCGCCGATGTCCCGGCCGCCGCCCCGGCCATCGTTGTTGCGGCCGTCGTTGTTCCGGCCGTCGTTCCGGCCGCGCAGCTGAGCTACCTCGCCCTCCGCGGGCGGCGGTTCCTCGGCAGCGGCGTCGGGCGGCTCCTCGCCCTGTTGTTCGGCGCCTTGCTCCGCGGCGCCTTCCTCCGCCGCGGCGTCGCCTTCGTCGGGGAGCGCCTCGGCTGCCGAGACACCACCGACCTCGACGACCTCCGGGGCCTCGTCGGACGCGTAAGCGGCGCCGCACGCGGTGGGTAACAGGGTCACTACGAGAGCGGCGGCGCAGAGACCGATCTTCCGCCGAGTCGAGAAATATCGGGCTGTACTGATCGGGGACATGGGGTCCTCCGTTCGGGGATCGGAGACAGGTACACCGGCGGATGGCCGCCGGCGCCGCGGCGCGGAAAGCGGGGAGCTAGCGCCGCGTTGAGTGCCGCGCTCGCCGGGAGCGCGGCATCCGGTGGGAACCGGACGTGGAGACGGATCGGTTGGTGTCGGTGTCGTCGACGGCCCGGTGGGAGCCGGTGTCGGCCAGCGTGGTGGTGCTGCGCCTCCTCGGGACGGCCGCGTGTGTGCCGGAGTCCGGGGACAGGCGATATGCGCCGCTGTCCGTAACCACGGCCACAGGAACGTCGTTGATGACAGGGATGGGGCCGGTGTCGTCGATGCCCACGGCGCGCGGTGCGGGGATCGCCGCCACAGCGGAGAGCTCCGGGAGGCGCGTGGCGGCATGCGAGATGGGGGGCTGGGGGACGGTGACGCGCTGGCGGCGGTTGGGAGCCGACTTGTTGCGCAGGCCCCAGACCAGGGCGACCGCGGCGAGCAGCGCGGCGATGAACACGAGGAACGGCACGAGCAGGTCGCTCATGTCGGTGCCGCCGCCGAGCAGGCCGGGGCCGTGGTGCGGCAGCGCGGTGTAGTCCACGAGCCCGGTGCTCTCCAGGTACTGGTGATGGCGGGTGACGAACTCGTTGCCGGTTTCGGCGAACTCCCGGACGAGGTCGTTCTGGGTGCTGCTGCGCACCTCGGAGATCGCCGGGAGGATCATGCCGTGGGCCTCGCGCACGACCTGGACGAACGTGCGGTCGTAGTCCGAGCCGGTCCTCGACGAGATGTCGGCCATCCAACCCATCTGCTGGGCGGTGGGCCCGCTGGGCAGCGGAACGCCGAGCTGGTCGGCGACGCTGCGCACCTCCTCGTCGAGCTGGGCGTGTTCCTCGGCGAGCTTGCGGCCGACCTCACGCACATCAGCGCTGGTGGCCATCTGCTCGGCCTGCTGCCCGGTGGGGCCTTCCCAGAGCCCGGCGAGCCGCACCTTGATGAGCAGGTCACGGTCGGCGGGCCCGAGTGGGCCCCACTGGGTTTGTGTCCAGCCGCTCGTGCCGGGCGCCCCGGTGGCCCAGGACTGGTACACCGAGGCCGAGACGGCGAGCAGCACCGTGATGACGACGGCACCGCGGAGTATTCGGGGGATCCGGCGGAGCATGGGGGCCTTCCTCTTGGGGAGCGAGGGGGGAGCTGGGGGAGCGCTCGCTCAAGCCATGTCGAACTGTTCGGTGTAGATGCGGTCGGGAGTGGCGCCCAGGAGCTCCAGGGCGCCGAGGGCATCGGTGACGAGGGCCGGCGGACCGCAGATGAAGCAGTCCACCTCCGCTGGGGGCGGGGTTCCGCCGAGAACCGCGGATAGCAGTTCGGCGTTGACGTCGCCGGTGGGACCCGACCAGCCCTCCACGGGCCGGCGCAGCACCTCAGTGACCTCGAGGTCGATGATGCGCCGCAGCTGCGCGAGCTCCGCCCGGAACAGCAGGTCCTCCGGGGCGCTGGCAACGACGATGAGCCGGTACGGGCGGGGGTCGCACCGGTGGGCGGCGGTGCGCAGCATGCTCATCATCGGGGTGATGCCGACGCCGCCGGCGATCATGACGAAGCCTGCCGACGTCTCGATGTCGTTGGTGAAGGCACCGTGCGGACCGTCAACCCAGACCGAGGCGCCGATGGGGAGGCGGCGCAGTGCCTTGGTGAAGTCGCCGGTGTGGCGGATCGTGAACTCGGTGGCGTCGGAGTGGGCGCTCGACGCGATCGTGAACGGGTGCTCCTGGGCTATCACCGAGCGGTCCAGGCGGATCCAGGCAAACTGCCCGGGGGAGAATGCCCAGGTCGTCGCCGGCCCGCCGTCCCGGCTGCAGGGGGCGAGTACCAGCGTGCTCACGGTGGGGTTCTCGCGCCGGATGTCGTGGACGACGAACTGGGTGGACGGGTCGAACATCGGGCGCCACACCCAGCGGTGCCCGAAAACGATCGCCAGCATCAGCGCGAACAACACGAACATGGTGCCGATCACGGCGTTGCGCACGAGCTGGTCGAGCAGCAAGACGTGCAGGGCCGCGGCGAGGAGCGCGGTGGCCGCGAGCGTGACGTGCGACAACTTCCACAGCTCGTAGGACAGCCGCGCCTGGTTCCGCAGCACCGTGAGCCCGGCCAGCGCGACCAGCGCGAGCGTCGAGATCGTGGCCGCCTTCGCCCGACCGGGGGCGGTGGTCAGGTCGAGCAAGGTGATGTTGGCCGGCTCGGCGGCCACCACGCAGGCGAGGTGGGCGAACACGAGCGACGCGGTGGCAACACCGAGGAAGCGGTGCAGGTCGATGACGGACTCGATGCCGAAGGCGCGATTGAGCGAGCGCAGCCGCGACGGCAGCACGGCCGCTGAGACGAGTGCCGACAGCGCGAGCAGACCGGTGAGGACCGAGAGCCGGTGCCAGAGCCCACCGGACGACGGCAGCGCGAGGTAGACGAGCGAGGGGGCGCTTACGATCACCCCGAGGCCGCCCAACCAGGTTGCGCGCAGTAGCCGTTGGTCCATGGCCGGTGACGGTATGAGGTGGCGCGGCTTTGTGGTTGCGAAGCTGAGAGTGCAGTGGGCCGGAAGCGTTCACCGGCGCGACGAATGGCGGCGTATTGCACCGTTTGCCGTAATGGTTGGACCGAACGCGACGTAACACCTTCAGGCGGTGACCGCTCACCCTTGCGTTCCGGAGGCATCCTGCCGCTCGCCGACGGCGCTGTACCGCACGATGACCTCTCCGTGCGCGAGCGGGCTCGGCGAGTCGCCGGACGGGTCGGTGACCGGGCGAATCGTGATCGTCCTGAGACGAAATGCCGCGCAACCGTTCGGCGCATTCCCAGGCCGGGAGCGTGACGCATTCCCAGAGGTCACGGCCAGGTCACGGCCGAAGGTTCAGATGGCAGGCCCTCCGGCCGCCTCGCCGGGCCCCTGTTCCTCGTGCTGGGGTGGCCGTCCTTGCCGCCTGTGGGGCTCCTGGAGAGTGCTGCTACGTCACCAATTCCGCAGACCACACGTACCTTAAGGGTTCCCGCGGTCAAGGGGGCACTCTCTCCGGTGGCCCGCCGCCGAGCCCGCGTCGGTGCGCAACCGCATCCTCGTGGCGCGGCCGCGGGCCGCGCGAAGCCGGCCACCGCGATCGCGACGGCGGCGGAAGCTCCCCGCGGCGGGCCGGCGTCGCGCCCGGGCATCATCGGCCCATGGATGTGGAGGCTGACGCGGCCGGGCCGAGCGAGTGGGCGGTTGCCGGCCAGGTGGGTGTGGGCCCGTGGCCGGGTGGGTCGATGGCGTGGCCGAGCGACGAGCGGTACGACCCGGACCTGCTCGAGCGCGGTGACGCGCGCAACGTCGTGGACGCTTACCGGTACTGGCGCCGCGACGCGGTGGCCGCTGACCTCGAGCTGCGGGCCCACCCGTTCCACGTCGCCATCGAGAACTTCGGCCATGACCACAACATCGGCACGGTGGTGCGCACGGCCAACGCGTTCGCCGCTGCGGGCGTCCACATCGTCGGTCGCAGGCGCTGGAACCGGCGTGGGGCGATGGTGACCGACCGCTACCTGCGGGTTCATCACCACGATGACGTGGCCGGCCTCGCGGAGTTCGCGAACGGCCACGGCCTCACCGTGGTGGCCGTGGACAACACGCCGGGGGCCGCGCGGATCGAGACCGCGCGGCTGCCGCGTGACTGCATGCTGCTCTTCGGTCAGGAGGGCCCCGGTGTGACCGGTGAGGCAAGGGCCGCGGCCGCGCTGACCGTTTCGATCGCCCAGTTCGGCTCCACCCGGTCGATCAACGCGGGCGTGGCCGCAGGTATCGCGATGCACGCCTGGATCCGGCAGCACGCAGATCTCGACGCCGCCTGGTGAACGGGCGCGGCCTCCGTCGCCGGACCCGCCGCGGCCGCTCAGCCCGGCGCCAGCTCGTCGGCGGGCACCACGAGCAGCGCCGGAACCGGGGCCGCACCGGGCGCGCGGTAGAGGTCGTTGGCCGCGAAGAGCCAATCGGCCGATTCGGGGAACGTGAGCAGGTGGACGTCGCCGCTGCGCAGCCGCACCCGCTCGCCCGGCGCGAACCCGCGCCCGAGGCGGACCAGCTCCCCCAGGTCGTTGAGCACCCTGGCCGCGACGGCGGGAGCGGTGGCGAACAGGATGAGTTCGGGGTGGTCGTAGCCGGACAGCCCAACCGTGTAGACGTACGGCGGTCCGTCCTCGTCACCGGGCATCGGCTGCAGCGCCCAGCCGTGGCGACGGATCGTGTCGCGCTGCCAGGCGCCGTACTGGTCGGCCTGGTGGGTGGATGCGATGGGCTCCATGTGTCGAACATACATTCGAGCACCGACAGAACCGGTGAGGCTCGCGCTGGCGGGATTCGTCGACGGATCTGGTCGACCGTGCACACCAAGCGGCCACCGTGCCCACGGCGGGACGTGTGCACGGTGGCCCGGAGGTGTGCACCGCCTACGGCTATCGCACGCGGGTGAGGGTCCAGACGACGGGCGCGGATCCGACGCTGGTGAAGACGGTCTCGAGCCGGTCGCCTTCGGCCGTCACGAAGAGCCCGCTGCCCACGCTGTTGAGGTCCGTGGCCTGGCCGTTGTTCACCCTGGCCCGGTCGATCCCCCACACGTCGAAGTTGGTCGGCCTGTAGGTGTCGGTGATGATCTCCTCGCCGACACGCGGGTTGCGGTTCAGGTCCCGCCCTGACGCCTCGTTGGTGAATACGACGCTGCCCGGGAGCGAATCGTCGCGCGTGAACATCAACCACTCCGTCGCCTCGCCGCCGCAAGGCAGTACCCGCCGAGCGAGCACGTCAGACCGAGCGCAACTGACCGCACGGACAACGGCCAGGTCACGGAGGCGGAGATCCGCGCCTGGCTGCACGGCGTGCGTGCAGGCGAGTTCGCTGCCTGAGCTAGATCACCATGGCAGAGCGGCCCTCTGGTCAACTCCGGCCGGGGAGCCTTGTTGCGAAAGTTGGTCGTGAGGTCGCGGATCGGCAACTATCCTTGATCGCCGTGCGTCGAATTCCTCAGTCACCTCGGGTAGTAAGCGCAGGTCATCGATGGCTTGTCTAATCTTCGACGCCGACGACACCCTCTGGGAGAACAACGTCCTGTTCGAGCGCGTCATCGACGCGTACCTCGACTGGCTCGCCCACCCCACGCTCGACCGCGCCGCCACCCGGGCCGTGCTCGACGAGGTGGAGCGCGCCAACGTCGTCGTGCACGGGTACGGCACCGCGGGCTTCCTGCGCAGCCTGCACGACTGCTTCGAGCGGCTGAGCGAGCGGCCTGCATCTCCCGCCGAGGCACGGGAGATCGAGCAGTTGGCCTCCGCGCTCGTGTTCAACGAGGTGGAGCTCGTGCCCGGCGTCGCGGAGACGCTCACGGATCTCGGCGCCCGGCACGACCTGTTGCTGCTCACCAAGGGCGATCCGGCCGAGCAGCAGCGAAAGATCGACGCCTCGAACCTCGCGCACCACTTCGCGAGCACGCACATCGTGGCGGAGAAGCACGCCGGCACCTACCGGTCACTCGTCGCCGAGCGGCGCCTCGAGCCGGGCGTGACGTGGATGATCGGCAACTCGCCGCGCTCGGACATCCTTCCCGCCCGTGCCGCGGGACTGAACGCTGTGTTCATCCCGAGCCCGCACACGTGGGTGCTGGAGCACGACGAGCTCGACCACGCCGACCGAGGGGTGCTGCACCTCGAGCACTTCCGCGAGCTCGCCGAGCACTTCTAATGCCCGTCGACCCGCGGATCGCTCCTGCGGTTTCCTGCGTCTTCATCTGCTGTGACTCCACTGAGGTCTTCGCGCTTGCTTCGCGGCGCGCGCAGACCTCAGACATGCGTTGGGACGGACATGGGCGGGTGCTGCTCGCCCGGCGCGGCGCGGGCGCCCGGGACGAGCCGGGCACCTGGGACTCCGGCGCCGGAGCCCTCGAACACGGCGAGTCGTTCGCCGACGCCGTCCGGCGGGAGGTGCGCGAGGAGTACACCGCCGAGGCGCTGGACATCGAGACGATCGGCGTCCGCAACATCCTGCGTGGCGACTCGCACTGGGTCGCCATCGTCAACGCCGTGCGCGTTGACCCGGAGGCGGTGGCGATCGGGGAGCCGCACAAGTTCGACGAGCTGGGCTGGTTCGCGCTCGAGGCATTACCCGCACCGCTGCACTCGCAGCTGCCCGCTACCGTCGACCTGTTCCGGGAGTGGGCGGGAGTGACCTGATCGCTGCGAGCCGCACATCGTAGTTCGGCAGGCAGCGATCAGAGGCTGCCGTGCCCCCCGCCGTCGGGCCTCAGGGGCGGAGCTGCGTGTACTCGCCCACCCGGTCCATCACCGCGGCATCCACCTTGCTCGGGTGCCCGGCGTCGAAGGGCGGCTGCGGGTCGTACTCGATGTACACCTGCGCGGCCTTGGCCGCGACGTCGTCGACGAGGAGCGAGACGAGCCGGATCGCCATGTCGATGCCGGCCGAGACGCCGGCGGCGGTGATGATCCGCCGGTCGAGGTGCGCCACGACCCGCTCCTGCACTGGAACCGCCCCGAAGGTGCGCAGGTGCTCGGCGACGCTCCAGTGCGAGGTGGCGGTGAGACCGTCGAGCAGTCCGGCGGCGGCCAGCGCGAGCGAGCCGCTGCAGACCGACGTCGTGAACCGGTTGCCGGGGTGCACCGCGCGCAGCCAGTCCAGGTAGGGGCCGCCTGCGAGCAGATCGCCCGTCCCGACCCCGCCGGGTACCACGACGACGTCCGGTGCGGGCACGTCGTCGAACGAGGCGTCGACGGTGAGCCCGAGGAAGCCGTTGTCGGTGCGGATCTCGCCGCGCCGCTCACCGGTGAACACGACATCCAGCTCGGGGATGCGTTGCAGCACCTCGTAGGGCCCGATGGCGTCCAGCGCGGTGACTCGGGGGAACAGGGCAATGGCGATCTGCACGGTCGGGTCCTCTCTATTGCACCGCGAAGCGGCGGCGGTAGTGGTCTGGTGGGACGCCGAGGCGGCGCAGGAAGGCGCGGCGCATCGTCTCGGCGGAACCGAAACCGGCGCGCGAGGCGGCCACCGTGACGAGCACGCGTTCGGTCTCCAGCAGCCGGCGGGCGGCCTCGACGCGCACCTGCTCGACGTAGTCTCCCGGCGGGCGGCCCAGCGCGCGGGTGAAACTCCCGGGCGCTGGGGTTGCCGTGGATGAGGTCCTGGGCCTCGCGGACGCCGGGCCGGCGCGCGGGCGGCGTCCACACCGGGCCCGCGAACTGGCTCTGCCCGCCCGGCCTGCGCAGGAACACCACGAGTGGCGGGCGACCTGCTGGGCGACCTCGGCGCCGTGGTCGGCCTCGACCAGCGCGAGCGCGAGATCGATGCCCGCGGTGACGCCCGCCGACGTCCAGATCCGCCCTTGCCGGTATCGCCGCCGGGCACGAGCAGGGTGCCGATCGGTCCGGACTCGGGCAGCGGGCCCTCGGCCACCAGCTGCAGGCCGCTGAGCCCGCGGACCGGGCCGGGGTTCGCCGCCACCAGGGAAACCCGGTAGCCGGGCCCGCTTCCCTGGTGTCCGAGCAGCCGCCCGGCACCCGCCAGCACTTCGTTCGGCCCGGCCACGTCGAGCGGCCGGATGCCGTCGAACAGCGGGATCAGGACGTCGTGGTCGGGCACCGAACCAGCCTCACCTGGCGCGATCTTGGCGTCAACGACGCGGATCCCTCGCTTCAGGACATCGTGCAGACTGGCCAGATGGCTGCCGCGGACGTCGACTGGAGGGAACGGGCTGGCGTCGCCGAGCGCGCTGTCGTCCGCCGGCACGTGCGCCGCGTCGGCGGCGTGCTGCCGGGCACCCGGATCGGTCGGATCCGCTGGCCCCGCCGGCTGCCCGCCCCGCTCGTGCCGTGGCACTACTGGTGGCAGGCGCACCTGCTCGACTGCCTGATCGACGCGCAGCTGCGCGCCCCCGACCGGGCGCGGGCCAAGGCGATCGCGGCGTTCGCGCGCAGCGTGCGGCTGCGCAACGGCTGGTCGTGGCTGGGTCGCTACTACGACGACATCGCATGGCTCGGCCTTGCGCTGCAGCGCGGGGGCACCCTGGTCGGGCGGGCCGGCCCCTCGGCGTTGCCCAGGATCATGATCCGGCTGCACGACGGGTGGTCCGAGGCCGGTGGCGGCGGGATCTGGTGGCGCCGCCACGACGACTTCAAGGCCGCCCCGGCCAACGGCCCGGCCGCCATCCTGCTGGCGCGCGACGGGCAGTGCGCGTTCGCCGCGGCCATCACCGACTGGATCGCCGAGACGCTCGTGGACCCCGACTCCGGGCTGGTCCGCGACGGCGTCCGGATCGCGCCCGATGGCACCGTGCGCGCCGTCGAGCCGTACATCTACACCTACAACCAGGGCGTCTACCTGGGAGCGTGCGTGGAGCTGGCCGCCCGCGACGGTCATCAGCGCTGGACCGACCGGGCGCTCGCCATCGTCGACGCGGTGCGGCATCGGCTGGCGGGGCCGGACGGCGTGCTGCCGGGGTCGGGCGGGGGCGACGGTGGTCTCTTCGCCGGCATCACGGCCCGCTACCTCGCCGATGCCGCCCTGCGCCTGCCCGAACTGGCCGATGCCACCCGTGAGCTGGTGTTCGCCAACGCCGAGGCCGTCTGGAAGGGGCGGGCCGAGATCGGCGGCGGGCCGATCTTCTCTGCGGAGTGGCGCGACCTGGCCTCGGAACCGCGGGCCCGGGTGCCGGAGGCCGACCTGTCGGTGCAGCTGTCCGGCTGGATGCTCCTGGAGGCCGCCGCCCGCCTCCAGGAAGCCTGAGGCCCGGCCGCCCACCGCCCGCGACATCTGTGCATCCAGACCGCGACTCGCGCGCATCCAGACCGCGACTCGCGTCAGGCGGCGTCGCGCAGGTCGTCGGGCTTGTCCTCGGGGTGCGGGGCGGCCTCGTCCACGGGCTTGCGCACGTCCTGCAGGTACCGGTAGAGCCCGTAGCCGCTGCCGACGACGAAGAAGCCGATGGCGAGGATCGTGGCCGCCTCCTTGAGCCACGGGAGCGTGTCGAGCAGACCGGCACCGTAGTAGCCGAGCATGATCAGCGTGGGCACCCACAGGAGCGCGCCGACGGCGTTGGCCACGATGTAGCGCCGGTTGTCCATCCGGGCGGCGCCGGCGATCATCGGCGCGAGGGTGCGCACCCACGGCAGCCAGCGGGCCACCACGATGGCCCAGAACCCCCATCGGTCGAAGAACGCGGCGGCACGTTCGAGGTTGGCGCGATTGAGGATGCGGCCCTCGCGGCGGGCGAGCATGCGGGTGCCGGCGTAGCGGCCCACGAGGTAGCCCACCTGGTTCCCCGCGACCGCGACGGCCGCTGCCACGAACCCGAGCGTCCACGCGCTCGTCTCGTGCGCGCCGTGGGCGAGCACGACGCCGGCCGCGAGCAGGAGCGAGTCACCGGGAAGGAACATCCCGATGATGAAGGCGCATTCGAAGAAGACGAAGACGAGGACGACCGCCCACACCGTGATCGGGCCCGCCTGGTCGAGCGGGCCGGCGAGGGCGAGCTGCGGCAAGGCCACGGTCACGGGACTCCAGAGTAGGCGCTTCCCAGACCCTCGCAGGGGCGCCGCGGAGCGTTACGCCGCCTGCCTCCGCGGCTTGCGCCGCGCGCGCACCACCTCGACGACGATCGGCAGCACCGAGATCGCGACGATGAGGATCAGCATCAGCTCGATGTTCGCGCGCACGAACGCGAACTGGCCGAGCCAGAACCCGAGGACGGTGACACCGGCCGCCCACACGACGCCGCCGATCACCGAGTAGGTGAAGTAGCGGCGCGCGTCCATCCGCCCGACGCCGGCCATCACCGTGATGAAGGTGCGCACGATCGGGACGAACCGCGCGAGCACGATGGCGCGGTTGCCGTACTTGTCGAAGAAGCCCTGGGTCTTGGCGACGTGCTCGGGCTTGAACAGCCGGGACTGCGGCTTGTCGAAGATGGCAGGCCCCGCCTTGTAACCCACCCAGTAGCCGGTGGCGTTGCCGATGACGGCCGCGGCCACCAGGATCGCGCACACCAGCCACAGCGGTGTGTCGATCGCGCCCTGCGCGACGAACAGACCGGCGGTGAACAGCAGCGAGTCACCGGGCAGGAAGAAGCCGAGCAGCAGGCCGCACTCGGCGAAGATGATCAGGGCGAGCCCGACGAGCGCCCATGGCCCGAGCCACGAGATGATCGTGTCGGGTTGCAGCCACTCCGGGCCGAGTGCGAGCGTCACGACAACAGACGGTACCGGTCAGCCCAGCGGGGGCAGCACGCCCGGGGCGAGCAGGGACACCAGCGCGAGCACCGTGCCCAGCGCGGCACCCCCGAGCAGGGCGAGCAGCAGGGCGGTGCCGGTGCTCGTGCCGGCCCGCCCGCGTACGCGGGACGCCGCGCGTGTGCGGCCCCGGCCGCCTGCGCCGGTCGCTCTGGCCTGCAGCGCTTCGGCGAGCCGCCGCTCGGACTCGTCGGTCGCGGTCACGAGGCCCATCGTGCCGTACGCCTGCTAGGTACGCGAACCCATCACCCGCGCGACGGCGTCGAGGGCCCGGCTGGCCGTGGATTTCACCGTGCCACGGCTGATGCCGGTGGCCTCGGCGATCTCGGCTTCCGAGAGGCCGCCGTAGTACCGGAGCACCAGCACCTCGCGCTGCCGGGGCGGCAGCGTGGACAGCGCGTCGACCACGGCCTGGTGCTCGGCGGAGAGCAGCGCGAGCGATTCGGCCGAGCGGGCGTTGACCTGGTGCGGGGGCACGTAGTCGCGGGCGGTGCGCCGCCGCCGCAGCACCGAGCGCGAGCCGTTCACGACCGCGGTGCGCAGGTAGCCGACCGCTGCGGCCTCGTCGCGCAGCCCCGACCAGTGCCGGTGCAACCCGGCGAACGCCTCCTGCACGACGTCCTCCGCCGTGCTCGGGTCGTCGACGAGGAGAATGGCCAGGCGGATCATCCGCATGCGGTGGTCGCGGTACAGGTCGGAGATCGTGAGCGGGGCGCCCGGCGCGTGCGCATGCTCGGGCCGCGCGTCGAGGCGTCGCAGTCGCGACAGCGTGGCCTCGACGGCATTTCCCCCGCCATCCCGCAGCACCCCACCAACCCTAGTGCCCCGGCCAGGGAGGTCGGGCCGGGGCACTTGTGGGCGCTGCCGACACAGACGACGAGCGGCCAGTGCGGGATACTGCCACCGAAAGCCGCGAGTCGAGGAGGGTCAGTCGTGCCGATCGCCACCCCCGAGATCTACAACGAGATGCTGGACAAGGCGAAGAGTGGGGAGTTCGCCTATCCGGCCATCAATGTCACGAGCTCGGAGACGCTGAACGCCGCGCTGCGGGGCTTCGCCGAGGCGGAGAGCGACGGCATCGTCCAGTTCTCCACCGGTGGGGCGGAGTTCGCGTCCGGCGGCAAGGTCAAGGACATGGTCACGGGTGCGGTGGCGCTCGCCGAGTTCGCGCACGTGGTCGCGAAGAAGTACCCGGTCAACATCGCGCTGCACACCGACCACTGCCCCAAGGACAAGCTCGACACCTACGTCCGCCCGCTGATCGCCATCAGCCAGGAGCGGGTCGCGAGGGGCGAGAACCCGTTGTTCCAGTCGCACATGTGGGACGGGTCGGCCACCGAGCTGCACGAGAACCTGCGGATCGCCGCGGAGCTCCTCGACAGCGCCGTCAAAGCGAAGATCATCCTCGAGGTGGAGATCGGCGTCGTCGGTGGCGAGGAGGACGGCGTCGCCAACGACATCAACGAGAAGCTCTACACCGCCCCCGGCGACTACGAGGCCACGGTCGAGGCCCTCGGTGGCGGGGAGAAGGGCCGCTACCTGCTCGCGGCCACCTTCGGCAACGTGCACGGCGTCTACAAGCCGGGCAACGTCAAGCTCCGCCCGGAGATCCTCAGGACGGGCCAGGAGGTGGCCACCGCGAAGCTGGGGCTGCCGGAGGGCTCGAAGCCGCTCGACCTGGTCTTCCACGGCGGGTCCGGCTCGCTGCTCGAGGAGATCCACGAAGCCGTGAGCTACGGCGTCGTCAAGATGAACATCGACACCGACACCCAGTACGCCTTCACGCGCCCGATCGCGGCGCACATGTTCAGCAACTACAACGGTGTGCTGAAGGTGGACGGCGAGGTGGGCAACAAGAAGGTCTACGACCCGCGCTCGTACATGAAGGCCGCCGAGGCCGGCATGGCCGAGCGGGTTGCGCACGCCTGCGAGAACCTCAAGTCGACGGGTACCACTCTGCGATGAGTCTGCAAGGGAACCTCCTCGGGCCGGAGCCGACGCTGCTGCCCGTCGACCCGGCCGCCGGCGAGCTCGACCGGGGCACCGCGGCGGCCGAGGTGGCCGCGGCGCATCCGACGTCCAGCCTCGCATGGGCGGTGCTCGCCGAGGCCGCGCTCGACGGCGGGGAGACGATCGCCGGGTACGCCTACGCCCGCACCGGCTACCACCGGGGGCTCGACCAGCTGCGCCGCTCGGGGTGGAAGGGTTTCGGCCCGGTGCCGTGGTCGCACGAGCCGAACCGGGGCTTCCTGCGGGCACTGGCCGCACTCCACAAGGCCGCGGCGGCGATCGAGGAGACGGACGAGGCGGAGCGCTGCCGCGTCTTCCTCTCCGACTCCGACCCGGCGGCTGCGGCCGCGCTCGGCGTCGGCTGACAAGTGGCCCCCGCGGCCAACCGGCTGCAGAGCCGGCTCGCGGCCGGAAGCCGCAGGCTGCAGCTGTCCGCGCTGCCGATCGCGCAGTGCGCCGTCGCAGCCGGCCTCGCCTGGTTCGTGGCGAGCGACGTGATCGGGCACGCCCGCCCGTTCTTCGCGCCGATCGCCGCCGTGATCAGCCTCGGCGTGTCGCTCGGCAGCCGGTTGCGTCGGGTCGCCGAGCTGGTCGTCGGCGTCAGTCTCGGCGTGCTCATCGGGGACCTGCTGATCTCCGTGATCGGCAGCGGGACGTGGCAGATCATGCTCGTCGTCGCGCTCGCCATGGCCGCGGCCGTGTTCACGGACGGGGCCACGCTGCTCGTCGCGCAGGCCGGGGCGTCGGCGGTGCTGGTGGCCACCCTCCTCCCGCCCGGCGGGGCAGGCGGCTTCGACCGCTGCATCGACGCCCTGATCGGCGGCGCCCTCGGTCTCCTCGTGGCGGCCGTGCTGCCGTCGGACCCGGTCGCCCCGGTGCGCCGCGAGTCACGCACCCTGCTGGACGAGCTCGCCGCCGTACTCTCCGACACCGCGGCGGCGCTGCGGAAACGCGACGCCGAGGCCGCATCGGCCGCGCTGGCGCGGGCCAGGGCGAGCCAGCCGCTGATCGACGAGCTGCGCGCGGCGTTGCGTGGCGGTCACGAGGTCACCCGCGTCTCGCCCATGCTGCGCCGCCACCGGCGGGTGCTGCGCCCCTACGAGGAGCTGGCCAAACGCGCCGACTACGCCATGCGCAACACCAGGGTGTTGGTGCGCCGCACGTACACCGCGCTCTGCGACGACGAGCCCGCCGCGCCCGAGCTCGCCGACGTGCTGAGTGAGCTCGCCACCGCGGTGCGGGCGATCACCGCGCAGCTGGGTCGGGACGGGGACCGGGTGCTCGCCCGCGAACCCGTGATCGACGTCGTGCGGCACGCCCGGGCGCTTGCCGGCACGTTCGAGCCCGGCCCGTCGGAGGTCGTGATCGTGGCGCAGGCGCGCTCGATCGCGCTCGACCTGCTGCAGGCCACCGGGATGTCTCGGCCGGAAGCCCTCGCCGCGATGCGCGGCGACCCGGACGAGGACTGACTCGTTCCGTCGCGCGAAGCGACGGTTGTCGCCTGGGCGGGGAGATCCAGCCTGCAGTTGTCGGGTGGGAGTGGGTGCAAGCTGCGGCCGTCCGGGTGGTCCGACGCCGGGATCTTCTTGATCCGGGAACCCGCGGGACTTGATCAGCGTTCCTAGCCCGTGCATCTGCTCGTGCGCTGGTTGCTCGCCCCGCTCGCCCGGTTCATCTACCGCCCAGTGGTGCACGGCGCGGAGTTCGTGCCACGCGAGGGTCCGGTGATCCTCGCGGCCAACCACCGAGCCGCCGTCGACACGGCGCTGATCGCGTTGACGGCCGGTCGGTCGGTGTCATTCCTCGGCAAGGCTGAGTACTTCGTCGGCACCGGCCTGCGCGGCCGCGCGCTGGCGTCGTTCCTCTCGGCGCTGGGGTACGTGCCCGTCGACCGCGCGAACGCGAAGGCGGGGCTGGCGGCACTGCACGCGGCGCGCAAGGTCCTCGACTCGGGTGGCGCGTTCGCGATCTACCCCGAGGGCACGCGCTCCCTCGACGGCCGGTTGCACCGCGGGCACACCGGCGTGGCCAGCCTGGCGCTGTCCACCGGCGCCCCGGTCGTGCCGGTCGGGTTGATCGGCACCGAGCGGGTGCAGCCGGTGGGCAAGCGGTTCCCCCGGCCGCGCCGGGTGGTCGTGCGGTTCGGGCAGCCGCTCGACTTCAGCCGGTACGAGGGCCTGGAGGGCTCAAGCGCCATCCGCCGCGCCGCCACCGACGAGGTGATGGACGCGATCGCGCGGCTGTCCCACCAGGAGTACGTCGACACCTATCACGAGCGCCCTGCCGCCTGACGCCGGGAGATCGCCATGTGCAGGGCGAACGCGAGCCCGGCACCGATGAACCAGCTGAACGCCGCCGCGTCGGCGGAGCCGAGGAACACCACGAGCATCGCGATGGTGGCCCCCACCACGGTGGCGACGATCGCCGCCGGGTTGTAGCCCTTCCGGTAGTGGTAGGCGCCGTCCGGGCGCATCGTGTACAGGTCGTCGACTACTACCTGGCGCTTCTTGACCAGGTAGTAGTCGGCGATGAGCACGCCGTACAGCGGGCCGATGAAGGCGCCGAGCGTGTCGAGCGTGTAGTGGATGACCTCCGGGCTGGAGTAGAGGTTCCACGGCGTGATGAGGACCGAGCCGACGGCGGCGATCATTCCGCCTGCCCGCCAGCTGATCCGCTGCGGCGCGACGTTGGAGAAGTCGAAGGCGGGCGAGACGAAGTTCGCGACGATGTTGATGCCGATCGTCGCGATCATGAAGGTCAGCGCGCCGAGCACCACGGCATAGGTGTTGTCCAGCCGCGCCACGGTCTCGACGGGGTCGGTGATGAGCTCACCGAAGACGGGCAGTGTCGCCGCCGTGGTGATGACCGTGAGCAGGGCGAACGCCAGGAAGTTCACCGGGAGCCCGAGGAAGTTGCCCCGCTTGACGGCGGCGAACGTGCGGCCGTAGCGGGCGAAGTCGCCGTAGTTGAGCATCGGTCCCGAGAAGTAGCTCACCACGAGCGCGATCGCGGTGAGCATCACCGGGACCGAGGCCCAGCCGGTGATGGTGACGTCCACCAGGTTCAGGTCGATGGCGCCCCAGCCCGCCTGTGCCACGAGGTAGCCGGCGAGCAGGAACATCACCACGTAGACGGCGGGCCCGCAGAAGTCGATGAACTTGCGGATGGCCTCCATGCCGTTCCAGAACACGGCGGCCTGCATCACCCACATCGCGAGGAACGCGGCCCAGCCGAGCAGCGAGAGGCCCGTGAACCCGTACGCCTCGACGTCGGCGTAGGGCGCGAGGCCCGGCCACAGCTTCAAGGCGACGACGACGAGCGACGCCGAGGCGAGGTAGGTCTGGATCCCGTACCAGGCCACGGCGATGAGCCCGCGGATGATCGCCGGGACGTTCGCGCCGAGCACGCCGAACGCCACGCGGGAGATCACCGGGTACGGGGTGCCGGTGGCCTGGCTCGGCCGCGCCACCAGGTTGCACAGCAGGTAGACGATCGAGATCCCGATCAGCAGCGCCACCAGCACCTGCCACGCGGCGAGCCCGAGGGCGAACAGGCTGCCCGCCGTGACGTACCCGCCGACGCTGTGGACGTCGGACATCCAGAACGCGAAGAAGTTGTAGGAGCCCCAGCGCTGCTCGCGCAGCGGGGCGAGGTCCTCGTTCGTGAGCCGGTCGTCGTAGGGAGGGCGGCCTGGTGAATCGGGCCGAGTCGCCTCTGAGTGGGTGAGGGAATCGGTCATCGCGCCTCCCGTAGCAGTGGTCCGGATTCGATCCCGCTCGGGACGGTAAGCGACCTCCCGGCGCGTCAGCGAGCCACGCTCGATGATTCACGCCCTCGTACGCCGGAGGAAACAAATCTCAACTTATAATTGGCTACCGGACCTGGAAATCGCGCAGCAGGCCGGTGTACGGCTTCGCGGGCGGGCGGGCGAACTCGCCCCGGTCCCCGGTGCGCAGGCCCAGCGACACGAGCGTCTCGACGGTCCGCGTCGCGGCCGCCACCCCGTCCACGACGGGCACGCCGAGCTCGGCGGTGAACTCCTTGCACAGGTCGGCCATCCCCGCGCAGCCCAGCACCACGGCGTCCGAGCCGTCCTCGGCAACGGCCCGCCTGCATTCGGCCAGCACCGCATCCCGTGCGCCGGGCTCCTCGAGCGAGAGCACCCCGATCTCGCACGCCCGTACGCCGCGGCAGAAGCGGGCGAGCCCGTAGTGCGCGGCGAGGTCCTCGGCCCGTCCCCTGGTGCGGTCCAGGGTGGTGACCACGCTGAACCCGCGGCCGAGATAGGCGGCCGTGCGCATCGCGGCCTCGGCGATGCCGACCACGGGGCCGCTGGCCAGCTCGCGTGCGGCGTCCAGCCCCGGGTCGCCGAAGCACGCGATCACGTAGCCGTCGGCCGACCCCTCCTCCTCGGCATCGGCGATCTCGGCGAGCAGGCCGGGCACGGCGAGGGCCTCGTCGTAGTGGCTCTCGATCGATGCAGGCCCCATCGACGGCGACACCGCCGTGATGATGGTGCCATTGCTCGCCGCGGCTGCCGCGCATTTCCCGATCGCCGCGGTCATCGCGGCGGTGGTATTCGGATTGATCACAAGGATTCGGGCGCACTCCACGACCGCAATTTACGGGGATGCGTCGTCGCCGGAACCCGATACCTCGGATCTGCCGTCGGAGATCGTGCGGCGCAGGTGCTCGTGGTGGGCCGCGGCTTGCTCTCGGAGTGCCTCGGCGTCCCCCGTCACGAAGGCTCCCAGCATCTGCTCGTGCTCCTCGTGCAGGGCCCTGCGCTCCGCGGACGGCACCTGGGTCATCGGCTGGTACGGCTCGGTGAGATTCCAGGCCGACTCCAGCATCGCCTGCAAGCGCTGCATCCCGGCGGGGGCAACCAGCGCGAGGTGGAACCGGCGGCTCTCCCGGTTGTAGCGCCGAGCATCACCGTCCGCGACGGCGGCCGCGAGCGCCTCGTGGGCCTCGAGGGCCCGTGCGTGGTCCGCATCGTCTGCCAGCGTGACGGCCGCGGCCAGCGCGGCCTGTTCGAGCACTCCGCGCACCACGTACAGCTCGTCGAGCTCGGCGGGGGTCAGACACGCCACCGTGTAGCCACCGCGCCGCCTGTGCTCGACAAGACCCTCGCCCACCAGCGTCTTCAGCGCCTCGCGCACCGGGATCACGCTGACCTCGAACTGCGCCGCCACCTCGTCGCAGGGGATCGCGAGGCCCGGAGGAGCGTCGCCGGCGAGGATCACCCTGCGCAGCTCGCCGAGCACCGCCTGCGGTGCGCCGATGCGGCGGGACCGGGCCAGCTCCGCGACGAATGTGGCGGCGTCGTCCGGCAGCCTGCGCCGGGGCCCGTAACCGGTCATCGCCTCACCGTACGGCCACCGCGGTACCGAGCACGTCGGCCGACCACCCCGGGTGGGCGGCCACGGCATCGGCCAGCGCCCGCTGCGCGGAGACGGCGTCGCTCCCGACCGCCGTGGCAAGGCAGCCCCGACCCGGCAGCGGGCTGAGCGACCACCAGTCGCCCGCCACCGCCTCGGCGGGGTCCTCGCCCCAGACCAGCACCTCGGTGCCCAGCACGCGGCGTCCGGCCAGGTGCGCGGCGGAGGACTGGAGCTCGAGGTCGCCCAGCTCCTGTTCCTGCACGAGCAGCGGCCGTGTCCCGTCCGTCACGCGGACGAGCCCGCGGAACCGCCCGGACGACTCGCCGTTGCGGCCCGCCACCAGCACCTCCCGGCACCGCAGCCGCGAGCCGGCGCCGAGCGTGGCATGCAGCTCGCCGTGGTGGTCCGCCCGCCGCGTGACCACCGTCGGCTCCGGGAGGAACTGCAGGCTCGCGCCGTCGGCCACCAGCAGCCGGATCGCGAGGTGGCTGGACCCGCCCGCCTGCCCGGGCAGCGCCAGCGTGGCGGCCACTCCGGTGAGCACGAGGTCGGCGCCCGGCCCGACCTCGACGTCGAGGCCCACGTCGTCGCCACCGAGCGGGCTCGTGGCCGACCCGACCATGTGCACGGTGGCCGCCACCGAACGCGCTGCCGCGGCTCCGCGCTGTGGCAGCAGCGCCAGCGGTGGCTGTGAGCGCAGCTCGCGCACGATGCTGCGCCGGTCCGGTCCGCGCTCGACGACGACCCGCGCCCTCCCGCGCATCAGACGTGCACGGCCGCGACCTGCGCGAGCACCCAGGTGGCCACGTCCGTGGCGGCCGGGTCGTTCACCAGCGACTGCGCGATCACCGGCAGCCGGCCGCGCATCCGGTGCGCGTCGGAGGTCATGACGTCCAGGTCGGCGCCGACGAGCGAGGCGAGGTCGATCTTGTTGATGACGAGCATGTCGGCCGTCGTGACGCCGGGGCCGCCCTTGCGCGGCACCTTGTCGCCACCGGCGACGTCGACCACGAAGATCTGCCGGTCGACGAGCCCGCGGCTGAACACCGCGGTGAGGTTGTCGCCGCCGCTCTCGACGAGCACCAGGTCGAGGTCGCCGAACCGCTCTTCCAGGAGCTCGATCGCGTCGAGGTTGGCGGTGATGTCGTCGCGGATCGCCGTGTGCGGGCAGCAGCCGGTCTGGACGGCCTCGATCCGCTCGGGTGCGAGCACCGCGTTGCGGCGCAGGAAGTCGGCGTCCTCCGTGGTGTAGATGTCGTTGGTGACCACGGCGAGGTTCAGCCGGTCGCCCAATGTGCGCGCCAGCGCCGCGACCAGCGCCGTCTTGCCGCTGCCGACCGGACCGCCGATGCCGATCCGCACCGCCCGGCCCCGCGGCTCGACGGGTTCGTGCAGATCCGGATCCGACTCCGTCGGGTCGAAACTGATCAAGTGGCCGTGACCGTGGCCGTGACTAGCTGACAAAGAGACGCACCTGCTCTCGGTGGTGACGGACGTGGGCCTGGGCCATGAGGTCGAGCACCGGGGCGCCGGGCGCCGGCAGCCGGTCGGCCGAGCGGGGCGCGGTGGCCGCCGCGACCACTGCGTCGAGCACGGGCCGCAGTGCGACGACAGCGGCGTTCACGGCGAACGGGTCCAGCCCGAGCAGCCGCACAGCGGCCGATGCCGGCCCGCTCACGGCGAGGTAGGCGGCGCACTGCGCGGCCTCCGCCTGGCTGCCGCCGTCGATCCCGATCACGGCGCCGACCAGCAACGGGTGGTGCGGCCGGGGGGAAGCGGCCACCAGCGCGTCCAGCACGGGCGACGGCCATGCCACGCGGGCCGCGCGCAGGGCGGCCCGGCCCTGTGCGCGGGACGCCTCGCGCTGCGCGGCGGCGGGCGTGCGGGCGTCGAGCTCGGCGTCGAGGACCGGCCATGGCGCGCCGCGCCCGTTCGCCGTCTCCACGGCCGCCGCGGCGAACGCGGCCGCCACGAGCCCCGCCGTCCGCAGCCGCCCGGCCAGGAACGGCCCCAGGTCGCCCACCCCGGTGACGAGCCCGCGGGCCACGGCCTCCTCCAGCCCGCCGGAGTGGACGTGCCCGCCGCCGGGGAAGCGGGCGTCGGCGAGGGTGAGGGCGGCGAGCGAGGCCATCAGAACAGGAAGTAGCGCTGCGCCATCGGCAGCTCGGACACCGGGGCGGGTTCGACCAGCTCGCCGTCGATGCGCACGGCGAACGAGTCCGGGTCGACCTTCACCTCGGGGGTGGCGTCGTTGGCGATCATGTCCGCCTTGAACACCGAACGGGTGTCGGTGACCGCGAGCGCGTGCTTGGTGAGCCGCAGGTGGTCGAGCCCGGCGTCGATGGCCGCGGCGGACACGAAGTTCCGGCTGGTCTCGGCCGCGACCAGTGGCGCTGCCCCGAACATCGGGCGCGGCAGCACCGGCTGCGGGGTGGGGATCGATGCGTTGGCGTCGCCCATCTGCGCCCACGCGATGAACCCGCCCTTGATCACCAGCTCGGGGCGCACCCCGAAGAACTTCGGCTCCCACAGCACGAGGTCGGCGAGCTTGCCCACCTCGACGGAGCCGATCTCGTCCGCCATGCCGTGCGCGATCGCAGGGTTGATCGTGTACTTCGCGATGTAGCGCTGGGCCCGCAGGTTGTCGGCGCGGCCGTCGCCGGGCAACGCGCCGCGGGCGGCCTTCATGACGTGCGCGGTCTGCCAGGTCCGGATGATCACCTCGCCGATGCGGCCCATGGCCTGCGAGTCCGAGCTCATCATCGAGATCGCGCCCATGTCGTGCAGGAAGTCCTCGGCCGCGATCGTGCTGGGCCGGATGCGGCTCTCCGCGAAGGCCAGGTCCTCCGGCACGCCGGGGTTGAGGTGGTGGCAGACCATGAGCATGTCGAGGTGCTCGTCCACCGTGTTGACCGTGTGCGGCCGGGTGGGGTTGGTGGACGCCGGGAGGATGTTCGGGGTGCCGACGACCTCGATGATGTCCGGCGCGTGTCCGCCGCCGGCCCCTTCCGTGTGGTAGGCGTTGATCGACCGTCCCGCGATCGCCGCCACCGTGGACTCGAGGAAGCCCGCCTCGTTGAGCGTGTCGCTGTGCAGGGCCACCTGCACGCCCGAGGCGTCGGCCACGCGGAGGCAGGCGTCGATCGCCGCGGGGGTGGTGCCCCAGTCCTCGTGCAGCTTGAACCCGCCCGCGCCGGCGCGCAGCTGCTCCCACATCGCATCTTCGCTGGTGGTGTTGCCCTTCCCGAGCAGCAGCACGTTGATCGGCAGGTGGTCCATCGCCTGCAGCATCCGGCCGATGGCGCGCGGCCCTGGGCTGACGGTGGTGGCCTTCGAGCCCTCCGCGGGGCCGGTTCCGCCACCCGCGAGCGTGGTGACGCCGGCGGCGAGCGCGGTGTCGACCAGCTGCGGGCAGATGAAGTGGACGTGCGAGTCGATCGCGCCCGCGGTGAGGATCTTCCCGTTCCCGGCGATCACCTCGGTGGACGGCCCGATGACGAGCGCATCGTCGACGCCGTCCATCGTGTCGGGGTTGCCGGCCTTGCCGATGCCGACGATCCGCCCGTCGCTGATGCCGACGTCGGCCTTGACCACGCCCCAGTGGTCGAGGACGACGGCGCCCGTGATCACGAGGTCGGGGGCGCCCTCGGCGCTGGTGCGGTTGGACTGGCCCATCGACTCGCGGATCACCTTGCCGCCGCCGAACAGCACCTCGTCGCCGGAAGCTGCGCCGCGGCTGCGGTCCTCGGTGACCTCGATCAAGAGGTTGGTGTCGGCGAGCCGGACCCGGTCGCCGACGGTGGGGCCGAACAGGTCGATGTAGCGGGAGCGTTCGATGGACGTCACTCCGGGCCCCTCTCGTCGAGCGAACCGGCGTACTCGGGGCGCAGCCCGGGCACCCGGCGGGCACCGGCGAGCGGCACGAGCACGACCTCCCGCTCGACGCCCGGTTCGAACCGCACGGACGTGCCGGCGGGGATGTCCAGGTGGCGGCCCCACGCGGCGGCCCGGTCGAACTCCAGCCCGGGATTCACCGCTGCGAAGTGGTAGTGCGAGCCGACCTGCACGGGCCGGTCGGCCGCGTTCGTGACGACCACGGTGACGCGGTCCCGGCCGGGGTTCAGAGGCACGGCCCCCTCGCCGGGAATGATCTCGCCGGGGCCGCCCCGCCCTGCTGAGCCGGCCATCAGACGATCGGGCTGTGGACGGTGACGAGCTTGGTGCCGTCCGGGAAGGTGGCCTCGACCTGCACCGAGTCGAGCATCTCGCCCACCCCGTCGAGCACGTCGTCCTTGGTGAGTACTTCTCGTCCGCTCGACATGAGCTCCCCGACGGTGCGCCCGTCGCGGGCGCCCTCCAGGACGTGGTCCGTGATCAGCGCGACCGCCTCGGGGTAGTTCATCCGCAGCCCGCGCGCCTTGCGGGCCCGCGCGACGTCGGCCGCGACGTGAACGAGCAGCTTGTCGCGCTCCTGGGGGCTCAGGTGCATGGCGCCATCCTCACCGCGGTTTGTTACTCGGATGCTTCGATCATGTTTCCGCAGCGGCCCCCGTGACGCAGTGCATCAACCCGCACCCGGCGGCCGTCACCCGATCGTGAGATGGTGCCGTGATGAGCGAGCCATCTCAGTGGGGCCCGCCTGCGGCTCCCCGACCGACTGCTCCTTACCCGACCGCTCCCCACCCGGCAGGCCGCCGACCCGCGGTTCCGCCCCCGGCGGCGCAGGACAGGACGGCATTCCTCCCCACAGCGCCGATCCCGACCGTGCGGGCGGAGATCCCCCGAAGCCCAGCGCCGCGCTCCCGCCCCGCCGACGACGACTACGACGACGACTACTCGTCCGGGCGCCCGCGCAGGCGCGGCCAGGTCTTCTCCGGCCTCGTGCTGCTGCTGGCGCTGGCCGTGTCGGCGGCGACCTACTACCTGACCTACCAGACGCTCGCGTCGATCCGCATCACCTCCGGCGACGCGCTCGGTGGTGCCGGCGGCCAGGTGATGAGCCTCGGCACGGTCCTGTTCGGCGCCCTCGTGGTGTTCGTGCTCGCCGTGATCGCGCTCGCGATCGCCCGGCCGAAGGCGCTTGCCGGGCTCGGGCTCGCCGCGTCGCTGCTGCTGCCGGTGGCCGCGCTCGTGATGGGTGTCTGGTACGGCGGCTCGGTACTGCGGCAGAACGTCGAGAGCGACATCGCGCAGGCGGGCCCCGAGGTCGCGGCGCAGGGCGCTGCCGCGGTCGCCGACGCCGTGGTCAAGGAGTTGGAGAACCGTGGGCTCGACGCCGGGCCGGTGCGCGACCTGATCAGGTCGGCCGTGGGGTCGTGAGTGGATACGCGTGCTCCAGCGCGCCTATCCGCTCACGAGCTGTCAAATCGCCATCGCCGACCGCACGTCGGTGACCGAGTCGGTGCCGCCACGCCCGTCCGCCGTCACCCGGCCCGAGGCGAGCACGTAGTAGTGGTGCGCGGCGTCCAGGGCGAAGCCGACGTGCTGCTCGACCAGCAGCACCGACAGCCCGCCGCGGCGGGTGAGCCCGAGGATGGCCTCCTCGATCTCCGCGACCACCGATGGCTGGATGCCCTCGGTCGGCTCGTCGAGGATGAGCATCCTGGGCTGCGTGATCAGCGCGCGGGCGATCGCGAGCTGCTGGCGCTGGCCGCCTGACAGCAGCCCGGCTCGACGGCCGAGCAGGTCCTTCAGCGCGGGGAACAGGTCGAGCGCCTCGTCGATCAGGGCCTTGCCGCCCTGCTTCGTGTCGGCGACGACCTGCAGGTTCTCCAGCGTCGTCAGCTGCCCGAACGACTGTTGCCCCTGCGGCACGTACGCGAGGCCGCGGCGCACGCGCTGGTGGGGCTGGGTGCCGGTGACGTCCTCGCCGTCCAGCGTGATCCGGCCCGACCGCGTCGGAAGCAGCCCGACCGCCGCGCGCAGCAGGGTGGTTTTTCCGGCGCCGTTGTGGCCCATCACGGCGACCACCTCGTCGGCGGGTACCTCGATCGTGACGCCGTGGATCACCGAGGTGCGGCCGTAGCCGACCTCGACATCGGTCATGGTGAGCATCAGGAAACCTCCCCGAGGACGGTCTCGACCTCGGCCTGCGAGTGGTGGCCGGGCCCGAGGTAGACCTCCTGCACGCGCGGGTCGGCTTGCACATCGCGCACGCTGCCCTCGGCGAGCACCTTGCCGGCGTGCAGCACGGTCACCGAGTTCGCGAACGAGCGCATGAAGTCCATGTCGTGCTCCACGACCACGACCGTGCGGTCGGCCCCGATGCGCTGCAGCAGCTTCCCCGTCTCGTCCTTCTCCTCCGCGCTCATGCCCGCGACGGGCTCGTCGAGCATCAGCAGCCGGGCGTTCTGGACGAGCAGCATGCCGATCTCGAGCCACTGCTTCTGGCCGTGCGCCAGCACCCCGGCGGGGGCGTCGACCAGCTCCGTGAGACCGACCGTGTCGAGGGCCTGCTCGACCTCCTCGGGGATGCCCTTCCTGCGCCGCACGAGCGTGAGCGGGCCGCGGCGGTGGCCCGCGGCGATGTCGAGGTTCTGCAGCACCGTGAGCTCCTCGAACACGGTGGCGGTCTGGAACGTCCGCCCCACGCCCAGCCGCGCGATCCGGTGCACCTTGCGGCCCGTCAGCTCGTGCCCGCCGTAGCGGACCGAGCCCGTGGCCGGCACGAGCCCGGACACGGCGTCGATCAGCGTGGTCTTGCCTGCGCCGTTGGGCCCGATGAGGAAGCGCAGGTCGCCGGGCAGCACCGAGAGGTCGACCCCGTCGACGGCCACGAACCCGTCGAAGCTGACGGTGAGACCCGTGACCTCGAGATAGTCCTGCTGCATCAGTTCCCTCCCGACGGGGCAGGCACCGGCTGCGCCGACGGCGCGGGCGCAGCAGTGCGCGTCCGCCGCCACGCCAGCGACGCGAGGCCACCCGGCAGGAAGGCGATCACCAGCATGAACAGCAGGCCCTGGGCATAGGTCCAGCCCGACGGGAACTGCTCGGACAGGGTGCTGCCCGCCCAGGTCACTGCGATCGCGCCCAGCGCCGGCCCGAAGAGCGTGGTGCGCCCGCCGATCGCGACGCCGATGAGCATCCCGATCGACGGCACGATGCCGACGTCGTTCGGCGAGACGATGCCGACGATCGGAACGAACAGCGCCCCCGCGATCCCGGCCATGAACGCCGCGATCACGAACGCGACGGTCTTGACGTTGGCCGGGTCGTAGCCGAGGAAGCGCACCCGCTCCTCCGCGTCGCGGCAGGCCACGAGCAGCTCGCCGTAGCGGCTCACCATGAGCTGGCGGACCAGGGCGAGCATGACCAGCAGCACGCCCGCCGCCGTGAAGAACAGCACGAGCCGGTTGGCCGGGTCAGAGAGCGCGAAGCCGAAGAAGCCGCGGAAGCCGGACAGGCCGGTTGAGCCGCCGGTGCCGGTCGGGTTGCCGACCAGCAGGATCGCGAACGCCGCGGCGAGCGCCTGGGACAGGATCGCGAAGTACGCCCCCCGGACCCTGCGCCGGAACGTCGCGAGCCCGAGTACGGCGGCCACGGCGGCGGGCAGCAGCAGGATCGCGAGCAGCGTGATGATCTCGGAGCGGAACGGCTCCCACCACCACGGAACGCCGTCCGACGAGATCAGCGCCATGAAGTCGGGCGTGCCGCCAGGGCCCGCGTCGGCGAGCTTCAGGTGCATCGCCATCAGGTAGGCGCCCATCCCGAAGAACACGCCCTGGCCGAGGGCCAGCATCCCGCCCCGGCCCCACGCCAGCCCGATCCCGACCGCGACGATCGCGAAACAGAGGTAGCGCCCGAGCTGGTCGAGCCGGAACGGGCTGAGTGCCAGCGGGGCCACGGCGAAGAGCAGCACGGCCGCCACGGCGAACGCGGCGGGGACGGCCCAGCGGCGGCTCATGCCAGGCTCCTCGTGCGCACCGTGAAGATCCCCTGTGGCCGTACCTGCAAGAACGCGACGATCAGGGCGAACACCAGCACCTTCGCGATTGACGCCGTCGTGGAGTACTCGATCCAGCTCTGCGCCACGCCGAGCAGGAACGCGGCGATCACCGCGCCCCTGATCTGGCCGATCCCGCCGACGACCACCACGAGGAACGCGTCGACGATGTAGGACGTGCCGAGGTTGGGCGAGATCGAGCCCATCAGCGTGAGCGCCACGCCCGCGACGCCCGCCAGCCCGGACCCGATGAAGAAGGTCAGGCGGTCGGTGGCGCGGGTGGAGATCCCCGAGGTCTCGGCGAGTGGCCGGTTCTGCACGGTGGCCCGGATCCGCCGCCCGAGCGCGGTGTAGCGCAGCGCCGCGGCGAGCACGACGAACGCCGCCACCGCGAGCAGCAGGATGAACAGCCGCGTGCGCGGGAAGGCGAACCCGAGCACCTCGACCGGGCCGGACAGCCAGCCCGGCGCCGGCACGTCGACCCCTGCGGTGCCGAAGACGTCCCGGGCGAGCTGCTGCAGCACCAGCGAGACGCCCCACGTGACGAGCAGGGTGTCCAGCGGGCGGTGGTACATCCGGCGCAGCAGCGTGGCCTCGAGCACCACCCCGAGCACGCCGCCGACCGCGAACGCGATCGGCAGCGACACCAGCAGCGACAACCCGGCCGAGCCCAGCACGTTCTGCGTGACGTAGGCGGTGTAGGCGCCAGCCATGATGAACTCGCCGTGCGCCATGTTGATCACGCCCATCTGACCGAACGTCAGGGCGAGGCCGAGCGCCGCGAGCAGCAGGATCGAGCCGCCGGACAGGCCGTTGAAGACCTGCGTGACGAGGGCTTCCACGTCAGCCGGCCAGCCCGCCGGCCCACGGGTACGTCTTGAGGTACGGGTCGGGCTCGATCGGCGCGCCCGACGACCACTCGGTGTGGATGAGGCCGTCGGCGCCGATCTTGCCGATCAGGGCGGTCTTGGCGATGTGGTGGTTCTCGCCGTTGACGGTGACCGTGCCCTCCGGGGCGTCGTAGCTGACCCCGCCCGCCGCCGCCTGCACCGCGGCGACGTCGAACGAGCCGGCCTTCTCGACCATGCCCTTCCAGAGGAACAGCGACGTGTACGCCGCCTCCATCGGGTCGGACGTCACGCGGGTGGCGCCGTACTTCGCCTTGAACGCCTCGACGAACTGCTGGTTCGTGGGCGTGTCGATCGTCTGGTAGTAGTTCCAGGCCACCGGCTGGCCGATGATGTTGTCGACGCCGATGCCGCCGACCTCCTCCTCGGCGATCGACACGCTGATCACCGGCATGGCGGCGGGCGTCAGGCCGAGGTTCTTGTACTCCTTGAAGAACGCGACGTTCGAGTCGCCGTTGAGGGTGTTGAACACCGCGCCCGCGCCAGCGTCACGGACCTTGGCGACGATCGTGGCGAAGTCGGTGTGTCCGAGCGGGGCGTACTCCTCGCCCTTGATCTCGATGCCGTTCGCGGCCGCGTACGCCTTGATGATCTTGTTGGCGGTCTGCGGGAAGACGTAGTCACTGCCCACGAGGAACAGGCTCGTGACGCCCTGCTCCTTCAGGTAGTCCAGCGCCGGGATGATCTGCTGGTTCGTGGTGGCGCCGGTGTAGAAGATGTTCTTCGACGACTCGAGGCCCTCGTACTGCACCGGGTAGAAGAGCAGCGAGTTGTTGCTCTCGAACACCGGCAGCATCGCCTTGCGCGACGAGGACGTCCAGCCGCCGAACACGGCGGATACGCAGTCGCTGCGGATCAGCTTCTGCGCCTTCTCGGCGAAGATCGTGGGCTCGGAAGCGCCGTCCTCCGCCACGATGCTCAGCTGCTTGCCCAGCACCCCGCCCGCGGCGTTGATCTGCTCCGCGGCGAGGGAGAGCGAGTCGAACACCGTGTTCTCGCTGATCGCCATCGTGCCGGAGCGCGAGTTCAGGAACCCGACCTTGATCTCGCTACCCGACGTGTCGACACAGGACGGTGCGGCGGTCGCGGCACCGGATCCGGCGGCGTCGACGCGCGCGCCGCAGGCGGACAGCATCAGGCCGGCTGTCAGCAGGGCCGCGGCCCTGATGGCTCGGCGAGATCGAGAGGTGGTCACAGGCGAACCTTTCCGAGGACGACGGGCCGCCGTGCTCCGGCCCTCGGCCGAACGTAGGAACGCCATGTTTCGCGCGTGATCTGATCAGGTGAACACGGTGTGTCCTGGCCTCACGCGCTGTGACGCTGATCGCCCGTTCAGGCGCGCACGAGCAGCCAGTCGGCCGTGTGCCGATACCAGGTCCTTCGCGGAACCGGACGCGGGTGCGGTACGCCGTCGGCCAACACGATCGCGGGCTCGCAGCCCACCTGCACCGCCCGCCCCACCGCGGAACCGGTGCCCTTCGGAGCACGGACCGGGACCGGCCGCATGCGCCCGTCCGGCGCCCGGCCACCCCACCCCGCCCGCACGGCGACGCCGTCCGGGCCCGGGACGACGACGAGCCTGCGCGCGTGCCCGCGCAGCACAAGGGTCTCGTCGCAGTAGCACTCGCCACGGACGTCGCGGATCTCCCCGCGGCCCACGAGCACGCCGCCGGTGTCGTCGCGCACGAGCGGCACTCCGGACGCGGTTCCCGCGACGGCCAGTGCCGCCGCCGCGGCCCCGGTGGGCAGGCCCCACGCCGCGGTCGCGGGCGAGCGCTTCCCCGGGAGGTACGCGACCTCGACGTCGAGGCGCTCGGTGCGCAGCAGCCGCAGCAGCACGGCGGCGAGGTCGGCGTCGGTGCCGGCGACCACCACCCGGCGGGGAGCGAGCTCGGCGAGTACGGGGTCGAGGTCGGTGCGCCCGGGACGAGCGGGCAGGTCCACAGAGTGGGCCACGACCCTCAGTGCAGCGAGCGGGCCACCATGGCGACTACCGTGCACGGGGAGCCGCCGGGCCTGCCCCTGATCGGAGCAGGTCAGCAGCACCACGTCCGAATCGATCGGGCTCACTGATCGGTTACCCTTCCCCGCCGCGGTTGAGGTGCGGCCAGGACTGGAGTTTCACATGCCGGCGATCGTGCTGATCGGTGCCCAATGGGGCGACGAGGGCAAGGGCAAGGCCACCGACATTCTCGGCAGCCAGGTCCAGTGGGTGGTTCGTTACCAGGGCGGCAACAACGCCGGCCACACAGTGGTGTTGCCGAACGGCCAGGACTTCGCGCTCCACCTCATCCCGTCGGGGATCCTCACGCCAGGCGTCAAGAACGTGATCGGCAACGGCGTGGTGGTGGACCCCGGCGTGCTGCTCGACGAGCTCGCCGGCCTCGAGGCGCGGGGCGTGGACACGAGCAACCTGATGATCAGCGCGGACGCGCATTTGATCATGCCGTACCACGTGGCGATCGACAAGGTCACCGAGCGGTTCCTGGGCAAGGCCAAGATCGGCACCACCGGTCGGGGGATCGGCCCCGCCTACCAGGACAAGGTCGCCCGCGTCGGGGTCCGCGTGGCCGACGTGCTCGACGAGAAGATCCTGCACCAGAAGGTCGAGGCCGCCCTCGACTACAAGAACCAGGTGCTCGTCAAGGTCTACAACCGGCGGGCGCTCTCCGTCGACGAGGTCGTCGACTCCGTGCTGGCGCACGGGCGGCGGTTCGCCGACCGGATCGCCGACACCCGGCTCCTGCTCAACAAGGCCCTCGAAGCGGGCGAGACGATCCTCCTGGAAGGCTCCCAGGGCACCCTGCTCGACGTCGACCACGGCACCTACCCGTTCGTCACCAGCTCGAACCCGACGGCGGGCGGCGCGGCGGTCGGTTCCGGCATCGGGCCCAGCCGGATCACGCGGGTGATCGGGATCCTCAAGGCCTACACCACCCGCGTCGGCTCGGGCCCGTTCCCCACCGAGCTGCTCGACGCCATGGGCGAGCACCTGCGCAAGGCCGGCGGAGAGGTGGGCGTCACCACCGGGCGCCCGCGCCGCTGCGGCTGGTTCGACGCGGTGATCGGCCGCTACGCCGTGCGCGTCAACGGCATCACCGACTTCTTCCTCACCAAGCTCGACGTGCTGTCCGGCCTGGAGACGGTGCCGATCTGCGTCGGCTACGAGGTCGACGGGCGCCGGGTCGACGACATGCCGATGACCCAGACCGACGTGCACCACGCGCAGCCGGTCTACGAGGAGCTACCCGGCTGGTTCGAGGACCTCTCGGCCTGCCACACCTTCGACGACCTCCCGGCGAACGCGCGCGCGTACGTCGAGCGCATCGAGGAGCTGACCGGAGCGCCCGTCAGCGCGATCGGCGTCGGGCCCGGCCGCGAACAGACGATCACGCGCGACGTCTGAGCGCCCCGTTGCGGGCGCGCGTTCGGCGGTGCGTGCCAGGTCGCGGTGAAAATCCCGGTCCCGCGTTCCCCTGTGCCACGATCCGTGATCAGGACGGAGCGGGGGGTCACGTGACGCGGCACGAGGGATCGATGATCCGACGGAGGGTGCTGGCCCGGCAGCTGAAGCTGCTGCGCGAGCAGTCCGGCCTCACCCTGGAGCAGGCGGCGCCGAAGCTGGACTTCTCGGTGAGCAAGCTCAGCCGGATCGAGAACGCACAGGTCATCATCGACGTGCACTGGGTGAAGAGCATGCTCGACGTCTATGACGTGGGCGGGCTCCGGTGGCACGAGTTGATCGAGCTGGCTCGGGAGGCTCAGCAGCCAGGATGGTGGCGGGCCTACGGCCTCGGCAATAACAGCTATATCGCCTTCGAGACCGAGGCGCGCCGAGTCCAGGTCTTCACCCTGGGCTACGTACCTGGCCTGTTGCAGACAGCGGACTATGCCCGCGCCCTGATGCGCGCGGTACCGGTCCGGCGCACGGACGAGGAGCTGGACAACGAGGTCGCAGCCCGGATGTATCGCCAACGGCGGCTGAGCGCTGCCGAGAACCCGCTGGAGCTCGTGACGGTGGTCGACGAGTCGGCCCTGTACCGACCGGTGGGCGGCCCGGCGGTCCTGCGGCAGCAACTCGAGCAGATCGCCGTGCTCGACGAGCTGGACACGGTGACGCTGAGGGTTCTGCCCAGCGCGGTCGGCGCCCACGCAGGCCTGGCCTCCAGCTTCACGATCCTCAGCTTCGGTGAGTTGGGTGAGCCGGACATGGCTCACGTCGAGCACACCATCGGCGCTCTGATACTCGACAAGGTGGCGGAGGTCGCTCGGGCTAAGGTGGCATTCGAGCGCGTGTTGTCCAATGCGCTCGATCCGGCCGAGTCGATGGCGCTGATCCATCGGCTGGCCGGAGGGTGAGCCCGTCCGAAGGAGAAGGCCGTGCGCGACGACGAGCTCCGCTGGTTCACGAGCAGCTTCAGCGGTGGCAACGGCGAGAACTGCGTCGAGGTGGCGTTCCGGCCCGGTGCGGTCGCGGTGCGCGACACCAAGGACCGCGCCTTGCCCCCGCACCGCTACGCGGCTGCCGACTGGACGGCCTTCCTCGCAGGCGTGCGAGCGGGCGAGTTCGAGTAGGCGGCCTGCTCACACACGGACTTCCGCGTTCGCACACCAACTGCACTTGCTGTGCGAACGCGAATCTTGGTGTGTGAGCGGGCTGCGCGGTCGAGCTCCGGGCGGGCGAGAATGACCAAACTCGCCACTCATACACCAACATTGGCGCTCACGCAGTAACTGCGGTTCGTGTGCCAGCACCGAAGTTGGTGTGTGTCGGCGCGGCCGCTACCGCATACCCCTCGCCCGGCCCCCTCAGGCCGCGCAGTTGCCCGTGTCGACCTCGCGCCGCAGGTTGCCTGCCGCCTGCACCGCGCCGTTCACCTGCTCGACGGTGAGGACGAAGCCGGTCTCCTGGTCGTCGAGCGCGGCGCCGAACACGACCCCGATCACTCGGCCGTCCGGTGCGATCATGGGGCCGCCGGAGTTGCCAGAGCGGACCACGGCCCGCACCGTGTACACCTCGCGGGTGACCTCGCCGTCGTCGTAGATGTCGGGACCCTTGAGCCGGATCAGCGACCGGACCTTTGCGGCCGTGGCCGTGTACGGGCCGTCGAGCGGGTAGCCGACGATGATCGCGTCGTCGCCCGCGGCGGCGGGCTGACCGTCGAACTCGAGCGGGTCGGCGTTGAGGTCGGGCACGCGGAGCACGGCGACGTCCACGGCGGGGTCGTAGAGCACCACCTCGGCGTCGAGCTCCTGCACGCGGCCGCGGCGGCCGATCACCTCGACGCCGGTCTCGGCCGTGCCCGCGACGACGTGCGCGTTGGTCATCACCAGCTCAGGCGCGATCACGAACCCGGTGCCCTCGAGCTGCCGGGCGCACGACGGGGCGCGGCCGCGGACCTTGAGGACGCTGCTCGCGACATCGGCGACGATCGGGCTCTGCGCGAGCGCGGGGTCGGGGGCGCCGACCTCGGTGATCGGGGTCTCGGCGAACGGGCTCAGCACGTCCGGGAAGCCGGAGTTGTTGAGCAGCTGCCGCAGCTCCTCGGGGAGCGCCTTGGCCGCCTCGGGCATCACGTTGTCGACCGCGCGCAGGACCTCGGAGCCTCGGACGCCCGCGGCGAGGCCGGGGAAGCTGGCCGATGCGAGCGGGAGCGCGACGAGCCACGCCGCCACCACGACCGTGATGGCCTGCAGCACCGAGCCGAGCGTGGAGTCGACCTGCAGCGACCGTTGCCCGGTGATGCGGTCGCGGATGCGCCTGCCGAAGAAGACGCCGGTGGTCTCGCCGAGCGCCACCAGCAGCACCACGACGACGATGCTGACGATCACGCGCGTGGTGGGTGCCTCGACGCCTGCGGCCAGCAGCGGCGCCAGCCGAACGCCGAGCACCGCGCCGGTGAGAACGCCCACGAACGACAGCAGCGCCACGGCCATGCCGTGGCGCCAGCCCGAGACGGCGGCGATCAGGGCGAGCAGGACGACGACGAGATCAACCCAGCTCACGTCGCCCCTGCCCCCACCCTCACGATCCCGCGACCTCCTGCTGGCCGGCCCTGGCCGCCGACCACGCTGCGTCGAGGTCCATCACCCGAGTGGTGTCCCACGGACGCGCCCATCCGCCCCTATCCAACAGCGCGGACAATAGGCCCCCGGTGAAACCCCACACGAGCAACCCCGCCGTGACGAAGGCCGGACCGGTGAACCCGGACGGGTGACGAACCAGGATGCGGTGCTCCGGATCGGCGAGCGCGGCGATCGGCACCCGCACGACGCTGGCCGTTTCACGCGGATCGACCGCGTGCACTGCCACCGGCCGCACCCAGTGGGCGAGCACGGGCGTGACGATGAACCCGGAGGGCGGCACGAACAGGTCGGGGAGCAGCGCGAGCGGCAGCACCCCTTCCGGCTCGACACCCGCCTCCTCCTCCGCCTCCCGCAGGGCCGTGGCCACGACGTCGACGTCGGTGTCGTCGGCGCCCCCACCCGGGAATGCGACCTGCCCGGCGTGCTCGCGCAGCGTGCTGGCGCGCTCGACGAGCAGTACGTCGGGGCCGTGGTCGGCGTCGTCGCCGAAGAGCACCAGCACGGAAGCGCGGCGCCCGTCGGCAGGCGGCGGCAGGCGGTGGCGCACCAGCTCGGCGGCGTCGACCCCGCGGACGCCGGACAGCAGCGGCCGCAGCCACTCCGGGGCCCGCTCCGGCCGCAGGGATGCGCTCACGACAGCCGCTCCACGGCGGCGGCGACGTCGTCGGCCGTGCGGAACGGGATGGGTGGATCGACGCGGGTGACCGTTCCGTCGGCGCGCACGACGTACGACGCGGGCAACGCGGGGGGCACGTCGAGCGCGGCCCGCAGGGCGCCGTCGGTGTCGATGACGGACGGCAGCTCGACGCCGAGCTCGCCGAGCAGCGAGAGCGCGGCACGCGGGTCGTCGCGGGTGTCGATCGTCAGCACCGGGACCGCTCCCGGCCGCGCCGCGTACTCGGCGAGCGCCGGCAGCTCCTCGCGGCAGGGCACGCACCACGACGCCCACACGTTGATCAGTGCCGGACGGCCCGCGAGCGCGGCTCCGACATCGACGGAGCCCGGGGCGCCGAGGCACGGGGCCGTGACTCCCGCGAGCGGACCTGCCGGCGCCGCGCCGGTGGGGGCGGGGCACGGAATGGCTCCCGCCGCCGCCCGGGCCGCGGCGAGGTCGGCGTCGGAGACCTGCACCTGTTCCATGGTCCCAGTAGCCCGCGTGGCAGGGTCGCGATCTCGCGGCCACAGCGCGAATACCGCCACCGCCGCGAGCAGCGCGACCAGCACGGTGGCGATGATCTCCGAGCGGCGCACCCGGAGCTCGTGGGTCACGGTGCGTCGGCGTCCTCGCCGCCTGCGGCGGGAGGTGCGTCGTCGTCGGGGATGCCGACCATGGCGAGCAGGTGGGTGCGTGAGGGGCCCTTCACGAGGGCGGCGGCCTGCACGGGATCCATGGGGCCTGCGCCGAACGTGGGGCAGTCGGCGGAGAGCGTGCACGCGCCGCACGCCGGCTTGCGGGCATGGCACACGCGCCTGCCATGGAAGATCACGTAGTGGGACACCATCGTCCAGTCGCGCTTGGGCACCATCGCGCCGATCGCGTGCTCGACCTTGACCGGGTCGTCTTCCTGGGTCCAGCCCCAGCGCCGCACCAGGCGACCGAAGTGGGTGTCGACCGTGATGCCGGGGATGCCGTACGCGTTGCCGAGGATCACGTTGGCGGTCTTGCGGCCGATCCCAGGGAGTGCGACGAGCTCCTCGAGCGTGTGCGGGAGTACGCCGTCGTGCTTCTCGACGACGGCACTGCCCATCCCGATCAGCGAGTTGGCCTTGTTCCGGAAGAAGCCGGTGCTGTGGATCATCTCCTCCAGCTCGGCGCGGTCGGCCTGCGCGTAGTCGAGCGCGGTGGGGTAGCGCCGGAAGAGCGCCGGTGTGACGGAGTTGACCAACTTGTCGGTGGACTGCGCCGACAGGATCGTGGCCACGGCGAGCTCGAGCGGTGTGGTGAAGTCGAGCTCGCAGTGGGCGTCGGGGTGGGTGGCGGCCAGCGTGCGCAGCATGCGCCCGACGCGCCGGGAGCGGCCGAGCGCCGGTTCGCCCGCGGCGACCCGCTTGGCGAGCCGGGCCGCGCTGCGTGCCGTCGCGGACGCTGTGGGCGTGCTCCGAGAGGCGATGGTCACGGAAAAGAGCGTACGGAAGGCCTCCGACAGTCGGTGATGCCGCCGGGGCGGGCCTGCGGATCGTCACGCAGAGTGCCGGTCGAGGTCACGAAATCATAACGGGATGGGAACTCGCCGACCCCCGCCGCAAGTCGCTCGACGCGGTGCGAGACCATCGGAGCCAACATGACTGCCTGGCTGTCCGTCCTCGTACCGTTGCTGGTGATGTTCTTCGCTCTCGGCATGGAGCGCGTGGAGTCCCGGCTGCGGGAGGCGACCGTGCGTCCTGAAGAGGTCGAAGAGCTCCTCGAACGGCCCCGGCCGGACGAGGTACGTGCCCTCTTCCGGCAGGGTTCCGGCCGCGCGCTGGAGCTCTTCCGCCTGCGCAACCGTGGCTCGCGAGGGCGCAAGTCCTCGCGGCGCAACAGGGCGGCTTGACCGGACTACGAGGGCGAAACCGGGTGAAAGTCGCCCGGTTGTGCAGGGATTCGACGGCTGCGGCGTCACACAGTGTGCGCGCAACCCCTAGACTGACCGGCCGGTGATCCGGCCGCGGGGCAGCGGCCTGGGACGAGGAGCGACGCAGTGGACGACGTACTGATCCGCGCAGGGATCTTCCAGGGTGTTGAGCCCCACGCGGCCGAGGCGCTGGCCCAGGCGCTCGAACCCGCGGAGTTCCCGCGTGGCCACGTGATCTTCGCTGAGGGCGAGCCGGGCGACAGGCTGTACATCGTGGGCAGCGGCAAGGTCAAGATCGGGCGCAAGTCACCCGACGGCCGGGAGAACCTGCTCATGGTGGCCGGACCGTCGGACATGTTCGGCGAGCTGTCCATCTTCGACCCGGGCCCGCGAACGTCGTCGGCCACCGCCGTCACCGAGGTCCGCACGTTCACAATGGACCGGCCGGCGCTGCGGGAGTGGATCGGCAAGCGCCCCGAGATCGCCGAGCAGCTGCTGCGGGTGCTCGCGCGGCGCCTGCGCCGCACCAACAACGCGCTCGCCGACCTCATCTTCACCGACGTCCCCGGGCGGGTGGCGAAGGCGCTGCTGCAGCTGGCGCGCCAGTTCGGTTCGCAGGAGTCCGGCCTGCTGCGCGTCACGCACGACCTCACGCAGGAGGAGATCGCCCAGCTCGTCGGGGCGAGCCGCGAGACCGTCAACAAGGCGCTCGCCGACTTCGCCCACCGCGGCTGGCTGCGGCTGGAGGGCAAGAGCGTGCTGATCCTCGAGCCCGAGCGGCTCGCCCGCCGCGCTCGGTAGCTCGGGGCTTTTCGAACGGCACCGCTCCTAGTGTCTTTCGGTGGTTGGTGTCCTGGGCCTGAACGGGCCTCCTGGCGGCGCCGCGCAGTGTGCGGGGCCGCCCCTCGCGCATGCCTGTGGGGCAGGCCGGGGCCTGGCGTTGTCGGCCCACGTGCCCGCGAGTGGCTCGTGATCGTCGGAAATGGTGTCGGGACGACAGATCTGTCGTCCTGGCACCACTCGCGGTGATCACGGTCCAGCAGTGACTCGGTGCCGGCCGATTCCGCCGCGTCGAAGCCTTGATCATGTCCGTGGGACCGCCTTCGGTGGCGCCGCGCGCCCTCCGGGGTAGGCCCTTGGGCCTGCCCGCGTGGTTTGCCCGGAGGGGCGGCCCGCGCGATGCGCGGCGCTACCGGAGGCCCTACCGAAGACCGCTACCGGTGGCCGGGCCGCCACGCGAATGACACCAGCCACCTTGGCGGTGCCGTTCATCCATGCTCGGCCGAAATTTCTGGTACCGCCGTACCAGAATGTGCAACCCTGGACCCATGTCGTCCTCAGCGTCGCTCGCCGACTACCGCGCCGCCCTGACAGCTCCTGGTGCGGCGGTGCCCGTACTCGCCTCCGCCGTCGGCCGGTTCCCCATCGCGATGCTGCCGCTGGCGACGCTGCTCTACGTGCAGCGGGAGACCGGATCGTTCGCCGCGGCTGGGCTTGTCTCCGCAGGCCAGATGATCGGCGTGGCCGCGGGCTCCGTTGCGCAGGGCCGGGTGATCGACCGGCTGGGGCCGAGCCGGCCGCTTCTGATGGTCGTCGCGGTGTTCGCGCTGTCGGTCACCGCGCTGGTGACCGCGGTCGAGACCGGGCAGCCGCTGGCCGTGCTGGTGGCGCTGGCCACGGTCGCGGGGATCGTCCGGCCGGCCGTGGAGGGCGCGTCCCGATCGTTGTGGACCACGCTCGTGCCGGCCGGGCCCGCGCGGTCAGCCGCACTGACGTACGAGGCCATCAGCCTGGAGGTCTTCTTCATCCTCGGCCCGGCGATCGCCGCCTTCCTGGTCGCGGCGCCATGGCCCGGCCTCGGTCTCACGGTGGCCGGCGCCGCGATGGTGCTCGGGGCGGGCGGGTTCGCGCTGAGCCGCCCGGCTCGCCGCGTCGGACGTGCCCCCGCTCACCACAGCGTCTCCCTGCTGGGTGCGCTCGCCCGGCCCGGGATGCGCACGGTGGCCGTCGCCGCGCTCGGATTCGGGCTGGTGATCGGATCCGTGGAGGTCGGGCTGCCCGCGGTCACCGCTGCGGCGGAGTCACCCACGCTGGGCGGCGTGCTCCTGTCGGTGTGGTCGATCTCCTCGGTGCTCGCCGGCGTGCTCTACGGGATGCGTCCCTGGCCGCGGCCGCTGCACCTGCGGATGCCGGCGTTGCTCGGCGGGTTCGCGGTGCTGGTGGCCGCGATGGCGCTCGTCGGGCCTACCGGGTCGATGGCGGTGCTCATCCTCACGATGATCGTGTCGGGCGCGCTGATCACACCGCAGGTCACCGGCCACTCCCTCGCCCTCGACATCGCGGCTCCGCCCGGCACGGCCACCGAGGCGTTCGGATGGCTGGTCACGGCCGCCACGCTCGGCATCGCCACCGGCCAGTCCAGCGCGGGGATCGTCGTGGAGGCGTTCGGCCCGCCCGCGGCCTTCTTGTCCGGCGGCGCGGCGGGTGTGGTGCTGGCGGCGGTGCTGTGGCTGCGCCGCGCAACGCTGCTGCCGCGCCCGGCGGAGGCGCCGGCCCCAGTGGCCTGATTGCCGCAACGGGCTCAGGGGGTGCGGAGGTGGTCCAGCTGGGCCCGCACCGAGAGTTCCGCCGCCGGCCACAACACCTGGTCGACATCGGCGTAGACCACCTCCACCACCTGGCGAGGGGTCGCGTCCGGGCCGAGCCGCGCGATCGCCGCCCGCACCTGGTCCAGGCGCTCCTCGCGGTGGGCGAGGTACGCCGTGGCCACGGCGGGAGCGTCCGGGAGCTCGGGACCGTGGCCGGGGAGCACGGCGGTGGCGGGGGCGAGGTCGGCGAGCCGGCGCAGCGAGTCGAGGTAGGGCCCGAGCGCGCCGTCGGGGTGGGCGATCACGGTGGTACCGCGGCCGAGGATGGTGTCGCCGGTGAGTACGGCCTGGTCGGAGCCCGGCCCGTCGAGCAGGAACGACAGCGAGTCCGATGTGTGGCCCGGCGTGGCGACCACCCGCAGCTCGACGCCCGCGGCCGTGACGACCTCGCCGTCGCCGAGGGCCTCCGACCCGAGCACGAGCGAGGGATCGAGGGCCCGCACGGGCGCGCCCGTGAGCTCGGCGAACCGGCGCGCGCCGCCTGCGTGGTCGTGATGGCGGTGGGTGAGCAGCACCAGCGCGACCCGGCCCTGCGCGGCCACCCGCCGCAGGTGCACCTCGTCCTCCTCGCCGGGGTCGACCACGACGCACGCCTCCTCACCCGGCGCCCGCAGCACCCAGGTGTTCGTGCCGTCGAGGGTCATCGGGGAGGGGTTCTCGGCGAGCAGCACCGACGCCAGCGGCGTGACCGGCCGCAGCACGCCGTACGCGGGGCCGGTCATGCGAGGCCGATCGCGGGGTACGCCGTGTCGTCGGGCAGCACGGAGACGAGGCGGTCGCCGTCCCTGCGCACCACTGGCACGATCGGACGGATCACCCGCTCCGGCGCCGCGGCGAGCACGGCGGCGCTCTCGCCGAACTCCGCGATCTCCTGCAGGGTGCGCACGGTCGGCGCCATCAGCTGAATCTCCTCGTCCTGCCAGCGTTCGAGGGCTTCGTCGGGATGCCACCAGATGGCCGCGACGGCCTCGCTGGTGTGGGCGTCCGCCTGCTGGCCGTCCGGCACCCGCGCGACGAAGAACGCCGTGTCGTAGCGGCGGGGCGAGCCGAGAGGCGTGATCCACCGCGCCCAGGCGTGCAACAGGTCGGCGCGCAGCACCAGACCGGTGGCGGCCAGCACGTCGGCGAACGTCCGGCGGCGGGCGACGACATCGGCGCGGTGCCGGTGCAGGTCCGGGAGAGCGCCCGGCCCAGCCAGCAGCACGCCGCACTCCTCGAAGGTCTCGCGGACCGCGGCGTGGACGAGGGCGCCCGCGAGGTCGGCGTCGACCCCGAGGCGCTCGGCCCACCAGCGCGGCTCGGGGCCTACCCAGCGGTCCGGGTCGGGGCGGTCGCTCGCGTCCACCCCGCCACCGGGGAACACGGTCATCCCACCCGCGAACGCCATCCCCGCGACGCGCTGCTGCAGGAAGACCTGCAGCGGCGACCGGCCAGGTGGCGGGTGGGGATGGTCTCGCACGATGAGCACGGTCGCGGCAGGCCGTGGGATCACCGGTGCGGAGGGCATGTGGGCGAGGCTAGTACTCCGCCGGACTTCGTGATCATTCCTCTGATCGCCGGCGCTCGGGCGGCCGCTCGGCACGGCGGAGCTGTCGGCGCATCCCGTGTCCGTCGACGCAGCCCGTCGTAGGTCAGGCACCCCGTCGACCGGGTGCGCCGGCCGAGAACGAGCGCGCCGGGCTCCCGCAGCCCCCGGCTGCCGTCGTGCCCTCACCGGTTCACCTCAACCGCGTCACCCTGTCGGGGTGGCCGGGTTGGGTGCACTACCGAATCATGTGGTTGCTCGGGCGGCCGTCCCCGACGCGGGGGCACGCCCGTCCTCGACGAGACCGCCGCGGTTTGGGTGCTACGCATCTGGCTGTGGTCCCGTCGCCGCCCCTGGCCACACCTGGAATCTGGGGTGCGATCCGCGGAATCGGGACCTGAGCCGCATCCCGGCAGCCTGCGTGTTCTGACCGCGGAGGCACCCCTGCAGTTGGTGTCCCGGTCCTGCTGATCATGGACCTGCGCGTGGGGCCATGTCCCTTGGGGGTGGTCTGGCTATGATCATCCAGGAGCGGGGCTGGGGTGGAGGGTCGGGACCACAGCCAGTCGCGTGGCACCCGGCAGCAACCGGCAGAACCACACGCGAAGCCCGGACCACGAGGCGAGCGCCAGGCGGCCCGGGCCGGGAACGGCGCGCCCACCGACAGGCACTCGACCAGACCGACCCGATGGATCGACACGATCGCGCCCCGACCGTCCTGGCGCCCGGGCCGGCGGCGGGCAAGATCCGAACTATCGGTTGTCCACGGCTGCTCTCACGACCATGAGCACCCGAAACTCCAGATCATGGACGCGAAGATACTGCCGATCATGGGCGCGGCCACCGCCGAACGGGACCCGGCAGCAGCGCCGAACACCCGTGATCACAAAATCCGGCTGTAGGGCTAGAGGACACTTTGGGTCTTCGACGCCCGTCCGAGGCAGGATGTGCGCCATGGATCGGCTGCGGGTGGGTCTGGTCGGTGGCGGCCCGTGGGCCCGCACGGTGCACGCGCCGGGCATCGTGGCGCACTCCGGCACCGAGCTCGCGGGCGTCTGGACCCGTAGACCGGAGGCCGCGACCGAGCTCGCCGCCGAGTTCGGTGCGCGCCCCTTCGCCGACCTCGAGGTGCTGCTCGACGCCGTCGACGCGGTCGCGTTGGCCGTGCCGCCGCAGGCGCAGGGCAGGCTCGCGCTCTTCGCCGCGGCCGCCGGCAAGCACCTGATCTGCGAGAAGCCGCTTGCGGGCACGGTCGAGGATGCCCGCGCGGTGGTCGAAGCTGTCGAGCGGGCCGGCGTGCACTCGTCGATGGTGCTGACGATGCGGCACGCACCGGCCGTGCGGGACTGGCTCGCCGAGATGCCGGCGGAGCCTGCAGGGCCGGACACCGTGGCGTTCGCCCGCTGGATCTCGGGCTCGCTGCTGGGCGGGCTGTATTGCACGTCGCCGTGGCGGGCCGAGGAGGGCGCGCTGTCCGACCTCGGACCGCACGTGATCGATCTCCTCGACGCAGCGGTCGGTCCGGTCGTCGAGGTGCCGTGGGCACGGTACGGGGAGCCCGATCTCTGGCGCTTCGGCCTGCTGCACGCCGGAGGCGCGCAGAGCTCCGTGACGCTGTCCATGCGCGTGCCCGTCGACCCGTCGGACATCGAGTTCACGGTGCTCGGCGGTGCCGGGCGGCACCGGCTCTCCGGTCGCGGCGCCGACGCCCCCACCTGCTACGCGGCCCTGCTCGACGAGCTCGTCGCCGCAGTCGAAGGCTCGGGCCCGCCGCCCGCACTCGACGTCACGCGCGGCCTGCGCCTGCAGGAACTGGTGGAGGCCGTACGCGCCGCCGTGGTCTGACGCGCGACTCGCGCGCAGTGGCGTGCGCCGGCAGTTGCCCGCAGGAGGCGACAACTCTCAGGACGACACTCCATAGCAGGCGGCGATCGCGGCGGCGCGGTCACGCAATGCGGTGCGCAACCACTGCGGGGCCAGGGCTTCCGCACTCGTGGCGAGCTGCCACAGTGCCCATTCGGCGTGTCGCTGATCGCTGAAGGTCACCTCCAGCCGCAGCCAGCCGTCCGCGTCGGGTTCCTCGGCACGGACGGCCAGCGCGGTGCGCAGCAGCTCCTCCCGCCGCGCCGGGTTCACCCGTGCCAGCACGGTGACCTGGTCGCCCCCGGTTCGAAATCGCGTGCTGCGTTCCTGCCATGCCCGGTCCAGATCGACCCGGTCCGGTCGTTGGGCGGGTTCGGCGAGTTCCTCCGCTGCCAGGACCCGGGACAGCCGGTAGGTGCGGTCCGTGCCGGACTTCGTGGCCAGCAAGTAGCCCTGGCCGCGTACGGTGACCAGGCCGATCGGGTCCACCGTGCGCCACTTCGGGGTCTGGTCCACGGCCGCGTAGTGGATGCGCAGCTTGTGTCCGGCGAACACCGCCCGCCGGATCTCGGTCACGATCGTGTCGGGCACCTCCTCGGCGACCTCCCGGCGCGACAGCAGGTCGGTCTCCGGGTCGATGAGCAGTCGCTCGGCCGCGCCGGCCGCGATGGCCCGATGGCTTTCGGGGAGAGCGTCGACCACCTTGCGCATGGCCGAAGCGAGCGCCGAGCCGAGGCCGAACGCCTGCGCGCCGCGCCGTGATCCGGCGACCAGCAAGGCAAGTGCTTCGTCGTAGTTCAGCCCGGTCAGCTCGGTATGGAAACCGGGCAGCAACGCGAAACCGCCGTGCCGGCCGCGTTCGGCGTAGACCGGGACTCCTGCCGCGGACAGGGCGTCGATGTCGCGCAGCACGGTGCGGGTGGATACCTCCAGCTCGCGGGCCAGCGCGGCCGCGGACAGCCGACCGTGCCGGCGCAGCAGCAGCACCAGCGACACCAACCGGTCGGCGCGCACACACGAACTCTATCGAATACACGACACAGGATGTCGTGATTGCTTGGGAGGCTCAGCCCACCAAAGGCCGTGGTTACCGGATGGAGCTGATGTGGCAATAGAACGAACTGTGGTCAACCCGGTGACGTGGTCGGTGGAGATGGGATTCAACCAGGGGGAGATCGTCTCAGGGCACACCCGGACCCTGTACTGCTCCGGGCAGACCGCGATGAGCGGCGACGGCAAGCCCCAGCATGACGGCGACATGGCGGGGCAGTTGGCGCTGAGCCTCGACAACCTCGAGGCCGTGCTCGGCGAGGCCGACATGTCTCTCGCGAACCTCGTCCGGCTCAACGTCTACACCACCGACGTCGACCTGCTCTTCCAGCACTACGGCGTGCTGGCGTCGCGGTTGGGCGTAGCCGGGGTGGCACCCACCACCACGATGCTCGGAGTGACTCGGCTCGCGATCCCCGGCCAGATGGTCGAGCTCGAGGGGACCGCCGTCGCGTGATGCCTGCTCGCCGCCTCCGGTGGGGATGCCGGAGGCGGCGAGCAGCGGGAAGGTGACCGTCTCGATGCTCAGAATGGTGACGATCGGCGTCTACGGCTTCGACGACGAGTCCTTCCTGCAACGACTGCGGCACGCGGACGTCCGCCTGCTACTCGACGTACGCCAGCGCCGCGGTGTCCGCGGACCCGAGTACGCATGGGCCAACTCACTGCGGCTACAGGCTGCCCTCGCCCGTGCCCGGATCGCCTACGAGCACCACCCCGAGCTCGCCCCGACCACCGAACTACGCCGGCTCCAGTACGCCGAGGACGACCGTCGAGGGGTCGGCAAGCGCTCGCGCCGCGAGCTCGCCGCCGAGTACACCCGCCGCTACACCACCGAGATCCTCGACAGCGCCGATCTCACGTCGATCGTGTCGGCGCTGCAGAGCAGCGGGACCGCGGCGCTGCTCTGCGTCGAGCGCGACCCGGAAGCCTGTCACCGCTCCTTGATCGCCCAGCGACTGACGGAGCGGCACCGCGTGACGATCGAGCACCTGCGCCCGTCGAGGACGGGGAACCACCACTCGTAGCCGTCCTGGGTGCTCGCCCGAGGGCGGATGGGTGTCAGTTGGTGTAGTCGGGCGGGTGGCCGCGGCGGCTGCCGTTCGTCGGCGCACCGTTGATGATGCGGCGGCCGATCCGCTGCCGGCGCCCCTCGAGGAGCTCGGCCTGCAGGCGGGCCAGCAACTGGCGGTCGGCGTCGCTCAGCCGGGCGATCGACTCGGGGCGCAGCCCGAGCTCCTCCCGGTCATCGTCATCCCCTTCGGACGGCTCGTCGTCGCCGTCCTCCGACCGCTCGTGATAGGCGCGGGAGCCGTTCGAAGGCGGCTCGTCCGGGAAGCGGTGCCGGGCCGGGGAGCGGGGCACCGGGCGCGGGGCGGGACGGCCGGGTTCGGCGTCCTCGACGGGCTCCGGCTCGGGTTCCGGCTCCGGCCGCGGAGCGGCGGGCTCTTCGAGGGCCGAGGGGGCCATCGCCCAGGTACCGGAGAGCCAGTCCTTCGACCACTCGTCGTCGTTCTGGGGGGCGGCCGGCTCCGCGCGCCGGTCGTCAGCGCGCTGGTCGTCAGTGCGCCGGGCGGCTGGGCGCTGCTCGTCTCGGCGCCGGTCGGCGGAGCCGAGGGGGTCGTCCTCGGGCCTCGTCGGATCCAGCAGCGGCGCGAGCAGGGGCTGGTGCAGCGGACCGTTCAGCGGATCGCTCAGCGACTCGAAGGCCGGCGTGTCGCGCCGCGCGGTCGGCTGCTCCTCCTGGGGAGGCTCCGCACGCTCGTCGACGGACGGTTCGAACCTGTCCCGGTCGTCGTCGACGCGCCGGAGGGACGGCCGTGACTCCGCCGCCGGCAGCGGGCGGGGGATCGGGTTGGGGCCGCCGCTGCGCCGGAGCGGGATCGGGTTCGGCATGGCCCGCGAGATCGGGGTGACGGTGGGCCGAGGCCGGTTGTCGCGCGACGGCAGCGGCGTGGGCGGCGGCGGGGACGGAGGTGACGGCAGCGGTGTCGCCCGGCCAGGGCGGGAATCGTCGCGCAGGGGAAGCGGGCGCGGTGCCGCGAGCGGGTGCGGCGACGGCGGTTCGGGGAACGCCTCCTCGGCACGGGCCGCCGGGTCCTCGTCCGCGACCTCGTCCTGGTCGTCCTCGTCGGCGTCGTGGTCGTCGGCGAAACGGCCGTCCTCGAGGTCGTCCTCGTCGTCCTGCGCGTCGTCCTCGTCGTCCTGGTCGTGTTCGTCGTCGTGCTCGTGGTCGTCGAAGCGGCGGCCCGGTTCGGAGACGAGCCGGGCGGTGGCGGACTCGATCCCCTCCGGCTCCCGCTCACTCGCCGGCTGGAGTCGCGCGGTGGCGGCGGCGGAGTCCTCCGCGGCGGCGTGGTCGTCGTCGCGGGACTCCGGCCCGTCGGTGACGACCGGCTCGGGGCGGTACCGCGACGCCGGCGCGGGCGGCTCGGGTGCGAGCGGGTGCGGATCCGGGGCGAGCCTGCGGGGCGGGCGGCCGACGGGCGGCGCGAGCGCGTGCCGTTCCACCGGGGGCACGGGCGGCGGCGGAGGACGCCACGGCCGGTCGTCGGTCACCTCCGTGCGTAGCTCCACGGCGGCGGCGAGCGCCGCGGCGTGGTAGCCCTGCACCGGCCCGTCGGCCGGCAGCACCTCGACCGACGCGGGGGCACCGGCCCGCTCGAGGGCCGCGCCGAGCTGGTAGGCGAGTACGTCGGCGCGGCGGGTGTGGTCGTGGACCCGGACGAGCACGACGGGGTGCGGGAGCGGTCCGGGCGCCGTGCCGGCCGGCGTGAGGCGGCGCGCGAGCAGCACGCTGCACCCGGTGAGCGGACGGGCCGGGAACTCGAGCACGGCGACGGCGACGGGGTCACCGCCGCCGGGGGCGGCGAAGAGGTGCTCGGTGCCGGTCTCCGGGTGGGGCGGCGGGAGCGCGGCGGCGGGTCCGAGGTCGGTGCGGGCGCTGCGGGCCGCCGCGACGAGCGCGGATCGCACCTGTGGCGGCATCACCGCTCTCGCGGCGACGAGGCTCGCGGTGAGCATCTCGACGGCACGGGCGTCCTCGCCGAGGGCGACCAGCTCGCGTGCCCAGCGCAACAGGTCGTCGTCGACCCGACCGGCCAGTGCAAGCAGCAGGTCGTGCGTCGTGCCCGACGTCGGGTCCTCCACCTGGCCTCCTCCCCTAGAGTCGGTCGCTCCCCTCACGCGCCGACCAGCGCCGTGGCGGATCGCCACAGCGGCCTGGACCCGATGATGGCTGCCTGGTGGTAGGACGAGCGCTCCCCGTGCGGTGGGAGCACCTCCACGCACGGTGTGCGGTCGCCGTGGGCGCGCATCACCCGCTGGAGCGTGCCGGCGAGCTCCCACGGCCGTTCGGCGCCGAGCACCAGCACGATGCGTTGCGATTCGCGCCACGACTGGCGGACCTCGACGCACCCCGGGTGGCCGCGGACGACCGCGAGCAGCGCGAGCGCAGGCGTGTCGACCGCACCGTCTCCCGGCTGGAACGTGGCGCGGGTGGATGGCGGTTCCGCCACGGGCAGCACCGCGTCGAGCAAGGGGTGGGCCGAGCCGACGGCCGTCTCAAGCAGCTCGCGCTCGGCGTCGGTGATGCCGACCCGGTGGCGCAGCAGCTCGCGGGGCAGGGTGGACGCGAGTACCTCCCGCCCGCCATCGGCGAGCCAGTCGCGCATCCGCCACAACAGCTCGTCGGGAAGTCGCCCTGCCAGCCGCATGAGCAGCTCGTGGCTTGCGGCGTCGGCGCTCATGGGCCTGCCAGCTCCACGACCAGCTCGACCTCGACCGGGACCCCGAGCGGCAGCTCGGCCACCCCGACGGCGGACCGCGCGTGCCTGCCCGCGTCGCCGAAGATCTCGCCGAGCAGGTTGGACGCGCCGTTGATCACTTTCGGCTGCTCGGTGAACCCGGGCGCCGACGCGACGAACCCGACGACCTTGACGACGCCGGCGACCGCGTCGATGCCCACGAGCGCGTCGATGGCGGCGAGTGCGTTGAGCGCGCAGATGCCGGCCAGCCCGGAGGCCTCCTCGGCGCTGATCTCGGCGCCCACCTTGCCCAGCGCGGCCGGCTTCCCGTCGACGAGCGGCACCTGGCCCGCGGTGAACACCAGGGAGCCGGAGCGGCGGGCGGGGATGTAGGAGCCCGCGGGGGCGGGCACGGTGGGCAGCGCGATTCCCAGCTCGGCGAGGCGCTCGCTCGGCGTGGTCACGGCGTCAGCCCCGTACCGGGCGCTTGAACCACGCCACGAGCTGCTCGGGGTTGGCGCCGGTGGTGACGGTGACGAGCTCCCAGCCGTCCCGCCCGAAGTTGTTGAGGATGGCCTGGGTGCTGTGGATGAGCACGGGAGCGGTGAGGTATTCCCACTTGACGTCCGACGAACCGGGGGAGGTCATGACAGGTCACTGTAGCCAGCGCCTCACCCGCTCGGACGGCCGGTCGCGCCGCGCCTCCGTAACCTGGAACAGTGAGCGAGCGGAGCTTGCGGAGCGAGCGAACCATCAGCACAGCGTGTCCGCGAAGCGGTCGCCCGAGCGTCAGCGAGGGCGGACGGTGAGTTCATCCGGTTGGCCAGCGGCCCTGTCGGCGGCCCGCCTGCACGTCGTGTCCGGCAAGGGTGGCACGGGCAAGACCACCGTTGCCGCCGCGCTGGCGCTCGCGCTGGCCTCCGGAGGCAGGCGCACCCTGCTCGTCGAGGTCGAGGGCCGGCAGGGCATCGCGCAGCTGTTCGACACGCCCCCGCTCCCGTACGAGGAACGCCGGATCGCGATCGCCCCTGGCGGCGGCGAGGTCAAGGCGCTGGCCGTGGACGTGGAGGCGGCGCTCCTGGAGTACTTCGAGCTGTTCTACCGTCTCGGGATGGCGGGGCGCACGCTGCGCAGGATGGGCGCGGTCGAGTTCGCCACCACCCTCGCCCCCGGGCTGCGAGACGTGTTGCTCACCGGCAAGGTCAAGGAGTGCGTCAACCGGCGCGACGCGAACGGGCGCCCGGTGTACGACGCCGTGGTGCTCGACGCGCCGCCCACCGGCCGCGTGGTGAAGTTCCTCGACGTCACCAAGGCGATGGCCGACCTGGCGCGCACCGGCCCGATCCACAGCCAGGCCGCAGGCGTGGTGAAAGTGCTGCACTCCCCGCTCACCGCGGTGCACATGGTCACGCTCCTCGAGGACCTGCCCGTCACCGAGACCCTCGAAACCGTCGACGAGCTCACCGCCACCGGCTTCCCGGTGGGCGCGGTGATCGTCAATCGGGTGCGCCAGCAGTGGCTCCCCGACCGCTCGGTCGCCGCCGCGGCCGGTGGCCGCGTCGATTCCGGCCGCATCCGCTCCGGTCTGGCGTCCGCGGGCCTCGACCTGCCCGCCGACGTGATCGACGGGCTCGTCGCCGAGACCGTCGAGCACGCGGTGCGGGTGTACGGCGAGGCCGCGGCGCTGACCCGGCTGGAGGAGGCAACGGCACTGCCGCGGCTGGAGCTGCCCCAGCTCGTGGAGGGCGTGGACCTCGGCTCGCTCTACGAGCTGGCCGAGGCGCTCACAGACCAGGGTGTCGGCGAACCCGCGGTGAGCGAGGTGAGTTCGTGAGCCCCCGCTCGGCGCCGGCGCTCGAGGTCGACACGCTGCTGGACGACCCGGACACCCGCATCGTCGTGTGCTGCGGCTCCGGCGGCGTCGGCAAGACCACCACGTCGGCGGCGCTGGCGATCCGCGCGGCGGAACGCGGCAGGCGCACGGTGGTGCTCACCATCGACCCCGCGCGCCGGCTGGCACAGGCCCTCGGCCTCGAGGCGCTCGGCAACGAACCCGGCCGCGTGGCCGCGGCGCGGGGTGACCTGCACGCGATGATGCTGGACATGCGCCGGACCTTCGACGAGATGGTCCACACGCACGCCGAGCCCGGGCGGGCGGCGGCGATCATCGCCAATCCCTTCTACCAGACCATCTCCTCCTCGTTCTCGGGAACGCAGGAGTACATGGCGATGGAGAAGCTGGGGCAGCTCGCGGCAACGGGCGAGTGGGACCTCATCGTGGTCGACACGCCGCCATCGCGTTCGGCGCTCGACTTCCTCGACGCACCGCAGCGCATGTCCACCTTCCTCGACGGCCGGATGATCCGGCTGCTGTCGGCCCCCGCGCGGGCAGGAGGGCGGGGGCTGCGCAAGATCGTCGGTGCGGGCTTCTCGCTGTTCGCGAAGGGCGTTTCGACGATCCTCGGCGGGCAGATGCTGGCCGACGCGTCGGCGTTCGTGCAGGCCTTCGACACGATGTTCGGCGGGTTCCGGGAGCGGGCGACGGCCACCTACGCGCTGCTGCGCTCGCCCGGCACGGCCTTCCTCGTGGTCGCCGCCCCCGAGCCGGACGCGCTGCGCGAGGCCGCCTACTTCGTCGACCGCCTGGCCGCGGACGACATGCCGCTCGGGGGCCTCGTTCTCAACCGCACCCACCCGGTGCTGGCCGACCTGTCGGCCACGAAGGCGCGCGCCGCGGCCGAGGGACTGCGCTCGGCGCCGCTCGCGGCGGCCGTGCTGCGGCTGCACGCCGACCGGGTGGACCTCGCCGACCGCGAGGAACGCCTGCTCTCCCGGTTCACCGGCGCCCACCCGGGCGTCGCCGTGGCCAGGGTGCCCGCGATCGCAGGCGACATCGCCGACCTTGACGGCCTGCGTGAGGTCGGCGAGCGCATGGCAGGGCCGGCCGACTCCGGCGCCCAGCCCCTCCGCTCCGCCCGCTAGCCGCTTCCCGGTGGTCGAGTAGGCCTCGACCGACGGTGGATTGTCACGCAGTCTCGTCCAGGCCGTGCTGTCGGCGTTCGTGCTCCGTGGCCCTCGCCAGCTGCTCGGCCGTCTCCTCAGCCACCGACTCGTAGTGGGCGGTGCGGGCGTCGTGCAGCAGGTCGGCCCACGAGGAGACGTCCGGCCGGGCGCGCAGCAACGCACGGCGCTCCCGTTCCGTCATCCCGCCCCAGACACCGAACTCGATGCGCTGGTCAAGGGAGTGGGCGAGGCACTCGGTGCGTACCGGGCAGGCGCGGCAGAACAGCTTCGCCTCCCGCTGCCGCGCCCCCGTGACGAAGAGGTCTTCGGCGTCGGCCGTCCGGCACCGCGCAGCCCCCCGCCAGTTCCACTGGCCCGTCATGGTCGCCCTCCCCGGATCCCCGTGCTCGTCATGACCAGCACAGACGGATTCTCGGAGCCCTGGGTTCCAGCGGAAACCGAGCAAAACTACTCAATCGCGGTCGGGTGATCTCCCCTACTCCATCCGGACGCCCGCGTACCCTGGCGCTTCGTGAGCTTCCCGCGCCATCTCGCCCGGCCGATCGGCCTGCTGCTCGGGCTCGGGCTACTCGCCGGTGTCGTGGTCGCGGGGATGGCCTTCCCCGTCACCGCAGGGCTCGGGCTGGTCGCGAGCGATACGGGCGACAGCGTCAACACGGTGTCGGCCGACCTCGTGGAGGGCCCGCTCCCGCAGACCACGACGGTCACCGACTCGGCGGGTGTCCCGATCGCACGGTTCTTCGAGCAGGGCCAGAACCGCCACGCCGTCACGGCCGACCAGGTCTCGCCCGCGATGAAGGCGGCCATCGTCGCGATCGAGGACCGGCGGTTCTACCAGCACCAAGGCGTTGACTGGCAAGGCACGCTGCGTGCGCTCGCGGCCAACTCGGCATCGGGCACGGTCGTGCAGGGCGCGTCGACGCTCACCCAGCAGTACGTCAAGAACTACATGCTCTACGTCGCGGCCGAGACCGAGACGGAGCGGCTCAAGGCCACCGAGCAGACCCCCGCGCGCAAGCTCAAGGAGGCGCAGATCGCGCTCCAGATGGAGCAGCAGCTCTCCAAGGACGAGATCCTCACCCGCTACCTCAACATCGTCTCGTTCGGCAACGGGGCGGCCGGGATCTCCGCGGCGGCGCGCACCTACTTCGGCACCACACCCGACCAGCTCACGGTGCCCCAGGCCGCGCTGCTCGCCGGGATGGTCAACAGCACGTCGGCGTTCGACCCGGTCGCCAACCCGCAGGCGGCGCTGGAGCGGCGCAACCTCGTCATCAACCAGATGCGCGAACAGCAGATGATCGACGATGCACAGGCAGAGGCGGCGCTGGCCAGCCCGCTCGGCGTGGCCACCCCGCTCAACACCCAGCCCAACGGCTGCATCGGTGCGGGCGACGCCGGATTCTTCTGCAAGTACGTCGTCGAGTACCTCACCGAGGCCGGCTTCTCGCTCGAGCAGCTCAACCGGGGCGGTTACACGATCAAGAGCACCCTCGACCGCAAGGTCCTCGACAGCATGAAGGCCTCTCTCGACTCGCATGTTCCGCCGAAGCAGCCGAACGTCGCCAACGTGATGTCGGTGGTGCAGCCGGGCACCGAGAAGCACCGCGTGCTCGGGATGGCGTCCAGCCGCACGTTCGGGCTCGACGCCGAGGAGATGGAGACGAGCTACGGGCTGCCGTACGAGCCGGTCAACCTGGGTGCAGGCTCGGTGTACAAGGTCTTCACCGCCGCCACGGCCCTCGAGAAGGGCATGGGCATCAACTACGAGCTCTCGGTTCCGTCGAGCGGGTACGCCTCACCGATCTACATCGACGGGTCGGGTCGCCCGATTCCGGTCCGGAACTCCAACGAGAACATGCCCGACCGCATGACGCTCACCGACGCGCTGGCTCAGTCGCCGAACACCGCGTTCATCAAGTTGGAGGAGTTCACCGGCGTCCCACCCGTTGTGGACATGGCGGTGCGGCTGGGCATGCGCTCGCTGGCCACCACGCCGTTCGTCGACCCGCGTTCCGGCCGCCCCACCGACCGCTCGATTGCCGAGGTCACCAAGGCTCAGAATCTGGCCTCGTTCACTCTCGGCGTCAGCCCGACGAGTGGGCTCGAACTGGCCAACGTCGGTGCAACGCTCGCCAGCGCCGGCAAGTGGTGCCCGCCCAGCCCGATCGAGTCGATCACCGACGTCACCGGCAAGCCCGTCCCGATCACTGAGGCCCCCTGTGAGCAGGCCGTCGAGCCAGGGCTGGCCAACGCGATGTTCAACGCGCTCGGCAAGGACGACCTGCCGGGCGGCACCGCGGCGGGCGCCGCGAGCCAGGCGGGCTGGAACCGGCCGATGGCCGGTAAGACCGGCACCACCCAGCAGAACAAGTCGGCCGCGTTCCTCGGTTTCGTCCCGCAGCTGGCCGGCGCGGTGATCACGTTCGACAATTCCCGCTCGCCCCGCCCGCTCTGCGACGGCGCCGGATCGCCGTTCCCGTGTCGCAGCGGCAACATCTTCGGCGGCAAGACACCCGCGCAGACCTGGTTCGGCGCGATGAAACCGCTGCTCGACCCGCTGCCACCGCTGGCGCTCCCGTCCGTGGAGGACCGGTTCCTCGAGGGAGGCGAGGAGTCCAGGGTCCCCGACGTGATCGGCGATTCCGAGAACGAGGCGCGCGATGAGCTCGAGGACGAGGGCTGGAAGGTGTCGGTGCGTGAGGTCGACAACGCGGCCGACCGGGGCACGGTGGTCGGACAGAGCCCGAGTGGGTCGGCGTTGCCCGGCGAGACCGTGGAGATCAGCGTGTCGAGCGGCGAGGCGCCGCCTGCTCCCGACGCGCCCGGCGACGATGACGACGATGACGACGGAGATGGTGGAGACGGCGACTAGTTCGCCGGGTCTGGTCGGGCGGGGTCCTCATCAAACCGGCAGGTCGCAGGGCCTCCGGTGGCGCCGCGCAGTGTGCGGGGTCGCCCCTCCCGATTCAGGCGGACATGATCGAGGCTTCGGCGCGGAAACGGGCGAAACGACCCGGGAACGCGCCGAACTACTGATCAAGCTGCCATTTCGGGTATCGGGTGGGCGGCGCGCGCCCCTGTGGTCGAGTCGGGCCGGCCCGTATCGAGACTGCATCTCCGCCTCTCTGCTAGCGGGTGGGTGGCGGCCGGTTCACCCGTCAGGGTGAGCGTCGTGGCGGCGCGTCCGGCGCTTCCTCGATCGGGGCGCCACCCGCGCCTACCATCCGCCGACGTGACCGCCTGCTCGGATGATGGATCGTCGTCCGCGCGAGACGTGCCTGCCGACGGCCCGCCCGCGGAGCACAGGACTGCACCCAAGTGGCCGTCCGGTCCGCCCCCGCGGCCGCGGATCGTCGACGAGCCCGGGATCCTCGGGCTGTCCCGGCTGACACGTGGCCGGTTCGGCTCGCGGATGTTCAACCTTTTCTTCCTGTTGGTGTTCACCGTGATCCTGATCCAGATGATCTCGGCGATCCTCGACAACTCCTGGTGAGAGCCCGCGAGTACGGGGAACACCACGTGGGCGTGCCCGGCTACCCTGGCCGACGACAGCGCCCAGCGCGGAGGAGGTGAGGAGCGATCGCCACCGAGTCCGCTCCGACCCGCCCCGCGGTGGGGGCGCCGCAGCTGTCCGCCCCCACGTCGCACCGCGTGCGCAGCGTCCTCGCCATCCCGGCGTTCCGCCGGTTGTGGCTCGTCACGTCCGTCGCGGGTGTCTGCGACTGGATGAGCCTGCTCGCGCTCTCCGCGCTCGCCACCCAGCTCACCAGCGGCTACACGGCGCAGAGCTTCGCGCTCGGTGGGGTGGTGGCCACCAAGCTGTTCCCCGCGCTGGTACTGGGGCCGCTCGCCGGGGCGCTTGCCGACAAGTTCGACCGCCGCCGCGTGATGGTGGTCTGCGACCTGCTCCGGTTCGTCCTCTTCGTGTCGATCCCGCTCGTCGGCTCGCTGTGGTGGCTCTTCGTCGCCACGTTCCTGATCGAGATCTGCGCGCTGTTCTGGATCCCGGCCAAGGACGCGTCGGTGCCCAACCTGCTGCGCAGGCCCGACCAGGTGGAGACGGCCAACCAGCTCAACCTCGTGATGACCTACGGCGTCGCGGTGATCACGGCGGCCGGCCTGTTCGCCGTCCTCTCCCGTGCCGGCGCGTTCCTCGGCGGCGAGGGGTCGGCGCTGCCCACCGTGTTCGTCGCCCTCGTCATGAGTGGGATCGCGTACCTCGTCATCGCGCTCACGGTCTGGTTCCGCATCCCGGAGATCTCCGGACGTGCCACCGAGCGCAGGGAGGCGGGCCCGAGCCTGATCGCCATGCTGCGCGACGGCGCGTCGTTCGTCGTGCGCACACCGCTGCTGCGCGGGCTCGTGATCGGGATCATCGGCGCGTTCGCCGCGGGTGGCACCGTCGTCGGCTCGGCCACCCTCTACGCGGCCAGCCTCGGCGGCGGCAACGCCGCATACGGCGTGCTGTTCGCGTCGGTGTTCGTCGGGCTCGCGTTCGGCATGGGGGCGGCGCCGCGGATGGCGCGCCGCATCCCGCACAACCGCCTGTTCGGCGCGGCGATCGTCGCGGCAGGCGTGGCGCTGGTGCTGGTGTCGATCGCCCCGCACCTGTTCCTGGCGATCGGCGCCGTGATGCTGGTCGGCGGCTTCGCGGGCATCGCCTTCCTCACCGGTCTCACGATCATCGGATCGCAGGTCGCCGACGAGGTGCGCGGCCGGATCGTCGCGTTCGTGCAGTCGATCGTGCGGCTCACGCTGCTCGGCTCGATGGCGCTGGTCCCGGTGATCGTCGGGCTCGTGAGCGCGCGCTGGGTCGACGTGTTCGGCTACCCGGTCCTCGTCGACGGCACCCGCGTGGTGATGCTGGCGGGCGGGGCCGTGGCCGCGGTGGTCGGGATGCTCGCCTACCGGCAGATGGACGACCGCCGCACCGAGCCGATCCTGCCGGACCTGCTCGCCGCGTTGCGCCGCGGCGAGCCGCGCCACGGCGCGGGCGTGCTGATCGCGGTGGAGGGCGCCCCCGCGGAGGAGACCACCGAGCAGGCCACCCGGCTGGCGCAGCGGCTGCGGGCCGCCGGCTACCTCGTCGTGGAGCCGGACGGCGGGGAGCGCGATCGCGAGCGCTGGACGGCCGCAACGCGGGAGGCGTCGCTCTCCGGCCCGCGGGCCCGGGCTCTCGCTGCCGCGGCTGTGCAGGCAGACCAGGTGGAACGCGTGATCCGGCCCGCGCTGGCCGAGGGAGCGGTGGTGGTGGTCGACAGGTTCCTGGTGAGCCCGCTGGTGCAGTTCGGGGTCGCGGCAGACCGCGCCTCGTCCGACGGCGCCCAGCCCCAGCTCGACCCGCGCGAGCTGGAGAGCCTCGCCGCATGGGCCACCGGCAGGCTGCGCCCGGACGTCTCGGTGCTGCTCGACCGCGCACCCGTGTCGGCGGCGCCGCAGGCCGGCGGCCTCGCGGGCGAGGAACACGTGCGCGTGCAGCGGCTGCTCACGCGGATGGCGGCGGCGGAGCCGCACCGCTACGTGGTGGTCGACGCCGACGGCTCGCCGGAGGATGTGGCCGAGCGCATCTTCGCCGGACTGCGACCGGTGCTGCCGAAGCCGCCCGCCCGCGACGCCGACCCGGCGGTGGTCCGATGACCGTATGGGATGAGGTGGTCGGGCAACCGGCCGCCGTCGCCGAGCTGTCCGCCGCGGCGTCCGACTCCGCCGCGATGACCCACGCGTGGCTCTTCACCGGCCCGCCGGGGTCGGGCCGGTCGGTGGCGGCGCGCGCGTTCGCGGCGGCGCTGCAGTGTCCTCAGCACGGGTGCGGGGAGTGCGCGTCCTGCCACACCGTGCTCGCGGGCACCCACTCCGACGTGCGCGAAGTGGTGCCGGAAGGGCTGTCGATCTCGGTGCGGTCGATGCGCCTGCTCGTGCAGTCCGCCGCGCGGAGGCCGGCAACGGGCCGCTACCAGATCCTGATCATCACCGATGCCGACCGGCTCACCGAGAACGCCGCCAACGCGCTGCTCAAGTCGATCGAGGAGCCGCCGGACCAGACGATCTTCCTGCTCTGCGCGCCGTCGGACCACCCGGAGGACGTCGCCGTCACCATCCGGTCGCGGTGCCGGCCGATCCCGCTGCGTTCGCCGTCGGCAGCGGCCATCGCCGACGTGCTGGTCCGCCGCGACGGGATCGACCCGGAGACCGCGAGCTGGGCGGCGTCCGTCGCCGGTGGGCACGTCGGGCGGGCCCGCAGGCTGGCGCGCGACCCCGCTGCGCGGGCCCACCGGGAGCTGGTGCTGGGGCTGCCGATGCGCGTGCGCAGCCTCGGCGACGCGTTCACCTTCGCGGGCGACCTCGTGCGCGATGCCAAGGCCGAGGCCACCGAGCTCAGCGAGAGCCGCGACGCGGCCGAGCGTGAGGAGCTCGCCGTCGCGATGGGGGCGGGAGGCACGGGCAAGGGCGTCGCGGCGGCCGCGCGCGGCGCGAAGGCCGCGGAGCGGGATCTGGAGCGCCAGCAGAAGTCGCGCAACACGCGTACCCAGCGGGACGCGCTCGACAGGGCCCTCGTCGACCTCGCCGGGTTCCTCCGCGACGCGCTGGTGGTGGGCAGCGAGGCGCAGGTGCCGCTCACCCATCCCGACCGCGACGCCGACGTGCGCCGGGCCGCCACCGACTGGTCCCCCGAGTCCGTGTTGCGCCGGCTGGAGGCCGTGCTGGCCTGTCGCACCGCGCTCGACCAGAACGTGAAGCCGGAGATCGCGGTCGAGGCGATGATGGCGACGCTGCAACGTGGCTGAGAGTGTCGTCGCGGTCCGGCAGAATCATCCGAGTGGGGCATCCGGCGGACACGGTCATATCGGCGCGTGAGGCCGAGGTGCTGGCAGCGGTCGGTGAGCACCTGAGCAACGCCGAGATCGCCGCCCGATTGTTCATCTCGGTCCGCACCGTCGAGAGCCACGTCTCGTCGTTGCTGCGCAAGCTCGGCGCGGACGACCGCAAGGCGCTCACCCTGATCGCGGGCGGACGCGCCGCCGCTCCGCCACTCCCATTGCCGGCGGCCCTCCCGTCCGCGCTCACGTCGTTCGTCGGCCGGGCGAGGGAACGCGCGGAGCTGGCGGCGGCACTCGACGGGCAGCGGCTGGTCAGCGCGGTCGGTCCCGGCGGGGTGGGCAAGACGCGGCTCGCGCTCGCCGTCGCGGCCGACCTCAGCGCCCGGTTCGCCGATGGTGTCTGGTACGTCGACCTCGTCCCGGTCACCGACTCGTCCATGATCGCGTCGACGATCGCGGCCGCGCTCGGACTCGGCGAGCAGCAGGGCCGCACCCGGCAGCAGACGCTGCTCGAGTGGGCCACCGGCCGGCGGGCGTTGTTGCTGCTGGACAACTGCGAGCACCTCCTCGACGGCGTCGCCGACCTCGTGGAGCGGCTGCTCGCCCACGGCCACGGCGTCACCGTGCTGACCACCAGCCGGGCCCGGCTGCTGCTGCCGTTCGAGCGGGCGTTCCCGGTGGACGGGCTGTCCGTCGGTGACGACGCGGTGGCGCTCTTCGAGGAACGGGCTGCGGCGGCGGGCGTCGTGCTCGGTCCGGAGGAGCGGCCCCGCATCGCCCGGATCTGCCGCGGGCTCGACGGTGTGCCGCTGGCGATCGAGCTGGCGGCCGCCCGGCTGCCCGCGCTCGGCGTCGACGGGCTGGAGGCGGGCCTCGCCGACCGGTTGCAGCTGCTCACCGGGGCCCGTCGGGTCGACAGCAGGCACCGGTCCCTGCGCTCGACGCTCGACTGGAGCTACGCGCTGCTCGATCCGCCTGCCAGGGAGGTGCTCCGCCGGGTGGCCGTGTTCGCGGGGCCGTTCCGGGCCGAGAGCGCATCGGCGGTGGCGGGCACGGCCGCGCGCGAGGTCGCCGCGCATCTCGCGGCGCTCGCCGACCACAGCCTCCTGGTGCCCGTCTCGGCGTCCGACGGCACGCGCTACCGGGCGCTGGAGACCGTGCGCCAGTACGGCGTGGAGCTGCTGGAGGACGAGGAGGAGCTCGTGGAGTGCCGCTCCCGCCACCTGACGTGGGCGTGGGAGGCTGCGGCCGAACTGCTCGCCGACGAGGCAGTCGAGACTCACGGCTGGCGGGCCCGGTTCGACCGGCTCGCCGACGAGCTGCGCGCCGGCCTCGGCTGGGCGGTCGAGAGCGGTTCGAAGGACGCCCACGAGGGCAAGATGCTGCTCGCCACGCTGTGCCACCGCCGCGGCATCGTGAGTGAGGCGCAGTGGCGCTTCGAGCAGGCGGCCGAGCTGGCGCCGGACGATCGGCGCGCGGCGGAGGCGCTCCACCTCGCCGCGGGCGTGGCGGCCAACCGGCTCGCGGGCGACGATGCGATCCGGCTGCACCGATCAGCGGCCGACCGCTGCCTGCGCGCGGGTGACGCCCCGGGGGCGGCCCGGAACCTCGCGCGGGCGGCCGAGCTGTGGAACCGGGCGGCCGGCACCATCGCGGCCCGCCCCGACGAGCTCGTGCCCCGCGCCCTGCTCGACGAGGCATGGCGCCTGGCCGGCGAACACCCGGTCACCAGGGCGCGCATCGCGGCGGCCGAGGCGTTCGCGGTCCCGGAGACCGCGGAGGCGAGTGCCGAGCTCGTCCACGCCGCTCTTGCGGCCGCCCGCCGGTCGGGCGATGTGATGGCCGAGAGCTCCGCGCTCGACCGGCTCACCACGATCCAGCTCTCCCGCGGGGAGGGCCGGGCCGCACTGGCGAGCGCGCTGCACCGCATCGAGCTGTTGGCGCCGCAGGTCCTCGACCCGTGCGTCGGTTTCGAGCTGTCCGACGCCCACGTGATGTCCGTCGAGTCGGCGATCGCGGCGGGCGATCTCGCCGAGGCACGCCGGCTCGCGGAGCGGATGCGCGACCTCCCGCTGCACCGCGAGGACACCCACGTCGCGGTGGCCCGGTTGATCGTGGTGTCCTCGCTCGAGGGCGACTGGCAGCACGCCATCGCCGCGGGCGATCGCTTCCGGGAGGGCTGGGAGCGCGCGGGGAGCCCGCGCGTGCCCACGCTGCGGCGTGCCGCGCGGGCGATGGCAACGGTCCACGGCATGCGCGGCGACACGGCGGCCCACGACGAGTGGATGCGGATCTTCAACGCGCTCGTGCCCACCGCGCGCCAGAACCACGACCAGCACTCCAGCGCGTTCTTCGAGTCGCTCGAGCTGTTGCACCTGGGCCGCGCCCGGGACGCCGTGCGGAGCCTCGAGGTCCCGCCCCATGAGCTGCGACGCTGGTACCAGGGCATCTGGCGCCCGTGGTACGCCGCGGCATGGGCCGAGGCGGCCGTGCTCGCCGGGGAGCCGGATGCCGCCGAGCGCATCGCGGCCGTCCGGGCCACCACCGCCGAGAACGCCGTCACCGCCGCTCTCGTCCAGCGGGCCGCGGCCGTCGCGGCCGGCGACCGTGCCGGCATCCTCGCCGCCGCCGACGCTCTGGAGGCGGCAGGCTGCCGCTACCAGTGGGCCCGCAGCCTGCTCCTCGCCGGTGGCCCGGACCGGGAGCGCGGCGCATCGGCGTTGCACGCGATGGGCGCGGTGGTGGTCGAGTAGCGGAGGCGCCCTGCGCCACCGCGTGACACGCACGGACCCGGAATCCGTGGTCGCTCCGTGCTCCACACGGATGTTCCGCGGCCGGCTGCGGACGATCGTCTGATGCATGCTGAACCAGATCCACACCGCCGTCGACATCGCCGCCGATCGCCGCCGGAGCCTGGAAGCGGAGGCCGACGCCTACCGGCTCGCCCGTATGGCCCGGCGCGCCGCGTCGACCGATGGCACTCGCCCCGCCCGCCGTCGTGGCTGGCTTCAGCTGCTGCGGTTCCGGCCCGGCAGGGCGCCCGCGTAGCGCGCCGCGAGCCTGCCGATGTGGTCGACCAGCTCTGGCGGCTCGGTGACGTGGAAGTCGAGGCCGAGCATCCCGATCCACACCGCCACGATCTCCAGGCTGTCGCCGCCGGTGACGAGCACGCTGTGGTGCTCGTCGACGGTCTCCACCACGCCGACCGTCGGGTTGATCCGGGTCAGCACCTCTTCGGCGGGGGCGTCAACCTCGATCCGCGCGTGCACCGCCCAGCCGGTGAAGGCGACCTCGCGCAGCACGAACGCGGTGTAGTCCCCTCCCGGGAGGGGATCGGGGGTGAAGCGAGCGCCGCCGGGGACCTTGAGCCGCATCCAGTCGGCCCGGTAGCTGCGCCACTTCCGGGTGCGCCGTTCTCGCGCCACCAGGTACCACCGCTGCTGCCAGCTCACCAGCCGGTACGGCTCGGCCTCCACGTGCTCGTCGTCGCGGTGGACGAAGCGGATGCCGGTGCAGTCGCGCACGGCCACCGCGAGCTCGGTGAGCAGGGCGGGGTCGACGGGCGCGGCGGTCACGTTGGTGGCGGTGTCCGCCGGACCGGTCGAGGTGCTCTCGTGCAGTGCCCTGACCCGGCGGCGCAGCCGGGACGGCAGTACGTGCTCGAGCTTCGCGAGCGCCAGCGCGCTCGACTCCTCGATGCCTCGCACCGCGGTGACGGCCTGCAGGCCGACCGCGATCGCGACGGCCTCGTCGTCGTCGAGCAGCAGGGGCGGGAGCTTGCCGTGGTCACCGAGCCGGTAGCCGCCCCGCGGCCCGCGGATCGTGTCGATCGGGTAGTCGAGCGCCCTGAGCCGCTCGACGTCCTTGCGGACCGTCCGCTCACCGACGCCGAGCCGGGCGGCCAGGTCCTCGGCCGGCCACGTGCGGGGTGTCTGGAGCAGCCCGAGCAGGGCGAGCAGGCGGCCGGAAGTTTCTTGCACAACCCCTCCGAGTACAGGAACGAACTGTGCCGGTACTGCCGATAGCGTAGCCACCATGACGAACACCGAGACGCTCTCCCTCCGCTCCTTCGAGGTCGCGATCCCCCAGGCCGACCTCGACGCCCTGCAGCACCGCCTCGAGATCACCCGCTTCCCGGAGGCCGCTCCCGGCGACGACTGGACCTACGGCACCCCGGTGGGCTACCTGCGCGAGATGGTCGAGCACTGGCGCAGCGCGTTCGACTGGCGGGCGCAGGAGAAGCGGATGAACGAGTTCCCCCAGTTCCTCACCGAGATCGACGGCCAGACCGTCCACTTCGTCCACGTGCGCTCGGCCGTCGAGGGCGCGACCCCGATCGTGCTCACCCACACCTACCCTGGCTCGTTCGCCGACTTCCTCGACGTGATCGGCCCGCTCACCGACCCCGAGGCGCACGGCGGTCGCGCCGAGGACGCCTTCCACGTCGTGATCCCCTCGATCCCGGGCTTCGGCTTCAGCACGCCGCTGGCCGAGGGGGCGTGGTCGGCCGCACGGGTCGCCCGCACCTGGGATGCGCTGATGCGCGGTCTCGGGTACGACTCCTATGCCGCGCACGGCAGCGACATGGGAGCGAACATCTCCCGCGAGCTCGCGATCCTGAACCAGCCCGGGTTCCTCGGCGCGCACGTCCTGCAGCTGTTCTCGTTCCCGTCAGGCGACCCCGCCGAGTTCGAGAAGATGGGGCCGGCCGACTACGCGGCGCTGGAGTTCGCGGGCTGGTTCCAGACCGTCAACGGGTACGCGCTGATGAACGCCTCCCGGCCGCAGACGATCGCGGCCGCGCTGTCGGACTCGCCGGTCGGCCAGCTCGCCTACAACGAGCTGTTCGAGAACTTCGGCAACGGCACGAGCCTGCTCAGCAAGGACCAGGTCCTGACGCAGGTGACGCTCTACTGGCTCACCAACACCTCGGCGACGGCCGTGCGCTACTACCACGACGAGCGGAACGCCGAGCCCGTCGTCAACAACGGCCCGATCGGCGTCACGGTGTTCGCCGACGACTTCAAGTCGATGCGGCCCTTCGCCGAGCGCGACAACACGAACATCGTGTCGTGGACCGAGCGCCCGCGCGGTGGTCACTTCGCGGCGATGGAGGTGCCGCAGGACCTGGCGGAGGAGATCCGCGCCTTCTACGCCTGAGACGGCATCTCGAAGAAGATCATGGGGTTGTCGCCGGGACCTCGGACCGGCGACAACCCCAGCTCCGCGCGCAGCCCGGTGAGCGTCTCGTAGACGCCCCGGGCCTTCGCGCGTGACGGGGTGAAGAACGGCACGCCCCGCTCGCCGAGCCAGCGCACGACGACCTTCCCCTCGTGCAGCGGGAGAGTGGTGCGGAAGTGGTAGACGTCGTGGACGCTCACCGGGATCCCGGCCGGCACCCGCGGGAACAGGTGCTCCAGGTACCAGCGGGCGAACCGGCCACTGTGCGCGGCGTCGACGAAGAGGTAGCCGGTGCCTGCGGGCACCCGGTCGAGGGTCTCCTTGATGTCGCCCTGCACGAACGTCCAGCGCCCGTCCGAGAGCTCCTCCGGAACGTTGCGCACGACGTTGTCGATCCGGTCGAAGCTGTGCAGCTCCCCTGCCCCGTTGTCGCGCAGCGCGCTGAGGATCCACGACGTCGACCAGCCGTGGAACGTCCCCAGCTCCATCACGACCGGAGGCCGGGTGGCTCGCAACAGCAGATAGGTGATCTCCGCCTCGAGGTCGTCGAGCTGCGGGGTCATCCGCGAACCCATCGACTCCGCGAACCCCCGCTGCTGCTTCCCCACCGCGGCGAGATCACCGGCGTACTCGCGATACAGCTCGGTGACGTACCCGAGGTCGATCGGCTGCAACGGACGGACCTCCAGGAGCTGTGACCGGGCGCCGGATCACTGTAGCCAGCGCTCGCGGTGCCACCGGACGGGCGACGACCTGGCCCGATCTGACAGGGTGGTACGGCACGGGCAGGGGAGGGGAGGCGCGGTGACCGCGGACGCGGGAGCAGCCCCGAGCGGCCGGCTGGAGGCGGTGAGCCTCGTCGAGCTCGCGGTGCGTCGGCTGCGCAGCGAGATCCTGAACGGTGCGCTCGCCCCCGGGGAACGGCTGGTCGAGGAGCAGCTCACCCGCCGGTTCGGCACCAGCAGGGCGCCCCTGCGGGAAGCGCTGCGGCTGCTCGGGCAGCAAGGGCTCGTCGAGCACCTGCCCCGCCGGGGTGTGCGGGTCACCGAGCTGTCCCCGCGCGACATAGACGAGCTGTTCAGCCTCCGCGATGTGCTGGAGCAGTTCGCGCTCCGGTGTGCGCTGGCCCCCGGCGCCACGCCGGTGGCCGCCGGATTGGCCGCGATGGCCGAGGCCGTGGAGCGGATGGAGCGGGCCACGGAGGTGGGCGACACCCTCGCGCAGGCCGCGGGGCACCGCGACTTCCACATCGCGCTCGTCACCGTGGCGGGGCACCGGCACCTGCTCGGCGTCTACGAACCGGTGATCCTCAAACTGCAGCTCTACATGGCCACGAACATGCGACGTGAAGCGCGCGAACGACCGCCGATCGCCGGGCCGCAGCGGCACCGGCTGCTGTACGACGCCGTGCGTGCCGGCGACCTCGACGTGGCCCTCGCCGAGCTCGCGGGCCACGGCACCCGCACGTACCTGGCCCCCGAGCTGCAGGCCGAGTAACGGAGTCACCTGCCCGTAACCGGAGAAGACCGCCGCTGACACCAAACGGTCGACAATCGACTAAATGCAGCTCGGTTCGACCGCACGTCCGGCCGGTGTCGCCGCGCTGCGCGACGCGTACGCACGAGGATTGCGGCCGCGCGAGGTCGTCGACGGCGTGCTTGAGCGGATCGCCGATCGCAATGGCGACGCGGTGTGGATCTCGCTGGCCGAGCCCGAGGTGTTGCGCGCCAGGGCGGCCGAGCTGGAGGAGCGCGCCGACGGACCGCTCCCGCCGCTGTACGGAATCCCCTTCGCCGTCAAGGACAACATCGACGTCGCCGGGCTGCCCACGACGGCAGCCTGTCCGACGTTCGCGTACTCGCCCGCCGCGGACGCGACGGCCGTGAGGCGTCTGCTCGACGCGGGCGCGATCGCGATCGGCAAGACCAACCTCGACCAGTTCGCCACCGGCCTGACCGGCGTCCGCTCGCCCTACGGCGCGTGCGAGAGCGTCTTCGGCGGCGACCTCGTCTCCGGCGGGTCGAGCTCCGGCAGCGCCGTCGCCGTGGCGGCCGGCCTCGTCGCGTTCGCGCTGGGCACCGACACCGCGGGCTCCGGACGAGTGCCCGCAGCGATGAACGGCATCGTCGGCCTGAAGCCGACGCGCGGGTTGGTGAGCACGGCGGGCGTCGTCCCGGCCTGTCGCTCGCTCGACCGCGTGTCGATCTTCGCGAACGACCTCGACGACGCCGCCACCGTCCTCGACGTGCTCGCCGCTCCCGACCCGGCCGACCCGTGGTCCCGCCACGGCCCCTGGTCCCGGCCCGCGTCCCCGCCGGTCCGGGTGGCGATCGCCGAAGAGCTGGACTTCGAGGGCGACACCGCGTACGCCGCGGCGTTCGCCGCCGTGGTGGCCCACGTCCGCGCGTCGGCCGGTGCGGTCGTCGAGACGCCGCTCGGGCCGCTGCTGGAGGCCGGCGACCTGCTCTACGGCGGCCCGTGGGTGGCCGAGCGGCTGGCCGAGCTCGACGGGTTCCTGCGTGAGTACCCCGGCGACGTCCTGCCGGTCACCCGCGCGGTGCTCGAGCGCGGCCGCGGGTACGACGCCGTCGCAGCCTTCCGCGCCCGCCACCGTTTGCAGGAACTGCGGGCCTGGACGCGCCGGCTGTTCGAACGCGCGGATGTGCTCCTGCTGCCCACCGTCCCGACGACGTTCACCCGCGCCGAGATCGCCGAGCAGCCGATCGCGCGCAATCTCGTCCTTGGCCGGTACACGCAGTTCGCCAACCTGCTCGATCTCGCCGCCGTCGCCGTGCCGGCGGGGACCACCGCCGACGGCCGCCCGGTCGGCGTCACCCTGCTCGGGCCCGCGTTCTCCGAGGCCCGGCTGATCTCAGCAGCGCACGAACTGATCTCCCGGGAGGCCGCATGATCACCGCACCCGCCACGCGCGCCGACGTCCGCATCGGACCGGTCGCCGCGAATCCCTACCCGTGGCCGTACGACGGGTCGGTCGACGCCGCGCGCACCGTGCTCATCTGCATCGACTGGCAGGTCGACTTCTGCGGACCAGGCGGCTACGTCGACCGCATGGGCTACGACATCGGGCTCACGAGGGCGGGCCTGCCAGGCACGGCGGCCATGCTCGCGCACGCACGCGCCACCGGGATGTTGGTGATCCACACCCGGGAAGGACACGCGCCCGACCTGTCCGACCTCCCCGCGAACAAGCGCTGGCGCTCGGCGCAGATCGGCGCGGAGATCGGCTCTCCCGGTCCGGCGGGACGGATCCTGGTGCGCGGCGAGCCGGGGTGGGAGATCGTGCCGGAGGTCGCACCGATCCCGGGTGAAGTGCTCGTCGACAAACCGGGCAAGGGCGCGTTCTACGCCACCAACCTCGACCTGGTGCTGCGCACGCACGGGATCACGCACATGATCCTCACCGGGATCACCACTGACGTCTGCGTGCACACGACCATGCGCGAGGCCAACGATCGCGGCTACGAGTGCCTGATCCTCGCCGACTGCACCGGCGCCACCGACCCGCGCAACCACGATGCCGCCCTGCACATGGTCACGATGCAGGGCGGGGTGTTCGGTGCGGTCGCGACATCGGCGGCCGTGATCGAGGGGACCGAGTCGTGAGCACCCTCGACGCCGATCCGTACCCGTTCACCTTCGACCCGGCCAGCACCGCGCTCGTCGTCATCGACATGCAGCGCGACTTCGTCGAGCCCGGCGGCTTCGGCGAGACGCTGGGCAACGACGTCTCGCTCCTGCAGTCGGTCGTACCGCCGTTGAAGGCGGTGCTGGCGGCGGCGCGCGCCATCGGCCTCACCGTGATCCATACCCGGGAGGGGCACGTTGCGGACCTGTCGGACTGCCCGCCGGCGAAGCTCACCCGGGGTGCGCCGTCGCTGCGCATCGGTGACCCCGGGCCGAAGGGGCGCATCCTCGTCCGCGGCGAGTACGGCCACGACATCATCGACGAGCTCGCGCCGCTGCCCGGCGAGCTCGTGATCGACAAGCCGGGGAAGGGCTCGTTCCACGGCACGGGCCTCGGCGGCGAGCTGCAGGAACGCGGCATCACCCACCTCGTCGTCACCGGCGTGACCACCGAGGTGTGCGTGCACACGACCGTCCGCGAAGCCAACGACCGCGGCTACGACTGCCTCGTCCTCTCCGACTGCACCGGCTCGTACTTCCCCGAGTTCCACCGGATCGGCCTGGACATGATCGCCGCGCAGGGCGGGATCTTCGGCTGGGTCGCTCCGTCGAAGGCCTTCCTGTCCGCCCTCGTCCCGCAGGAGATCGCGTCATGAGCGAGCCGACCTCGACGAAACCGGCCTGGTGGGTGGCGGGCGACACGAACGCGTTCTTCGGACTCGGTTTCAACACCCTGGTCAACGTCCTGGTGCTGTCCGGCCTGTGCCTCGGCGTGGTGAACATCCCCAGCGCCGACGTGTACGCGGTCATCCTGCCGGCGCTCGGCGTGCAGCTCCTGATCGGCAACGTCTACTACACCTACCTCGCTCGGCGGCTGGCAGCCCGCGAGGGCCGCACCGACGTCTGCGCGATGCCGTACGGCCCGAGCGTGCCGCACATGTTCATCGTCGTCTTCGTGATCATGCTGCCGATCTACCTGGCGACGAACGACCCGATCGCGGCGTGGACCGCCGGGCTCGCGTGGTCGTTCATCATCGGGGTGATCGTGCTGGTCGGTGCGTTCGTCGGGCCGTTCATCCGCCGCTACACCCCGCCGGCCGCGATGCTCGGCACGCTCGCAGGCATCTCGATCGCGTTCATCTCGATGCGCCCGGCCGCGCAGATGTGGGAGGCGCTCTGGATCGCACTGCCGGTCATGGTGATCATCCTGATCGGCTTCTTCACCGACCTGAAGCTGCCGGGCAACATCCCCGTCGGGTTGGCCGCGCTGCTGGTAGGCACCGCGATCGGCTGGATCGGCGGATACATGTCGCCACCCGCGGTCGCCGAGGCCGCAGGCGACATCGCGCTGTCCCTGCCGACCTTCGACGTCGGACGCCTCGTCGACGGCCTCACCGACATCGGCCCGCTGCTGGCGACGGCGATCCCCCTCGGCATCTACAACTTCACCGAGGGGATGACCAACGTCGAGAGCGCCGCGGCGGCAGGCGACGAGTACAACCTCCGGTCGATCCTGGTCGCCGATGGCGCCGGCGCCATCGTCGGCTCGGCCATGGGCTGTCCGTTCCCCCCGGCGGTCTACATCGGCCACCCCGGTTGGAAGGCGGCCGGCGGCCGCACCACGTACTCGCTGGCGTCCGGGGTCGTGGTGGCGCTGCTGTGCTTCCTGGGAATGTTCTCGCTGCTCGGCGCCCTGCTGCCGCTGCCGGCCATCGTGCCGATCCTGCTCTACATCGGGCTGTTGATCGGGGCGCAGGCGTTCCAGGAGGTGCCGAAGGCCCACGCGGTCGCCGTCGTCATCGCGATCATCCCCAACATCGCGTCCTGGGCGACGGGGCTGATGAACAACGCGCTGGCCGCGGCCGGCACCACCGCAGCCGAGGTCGGCGACGAGGCCGTGACCGGCGCCGGGCTCGTCTACCACGGCACCGTTCTGCTCGGCGGCGGTGCGATCCTCGCCGGCCTGGTGCTGGGCGCGATCGTCGCGTTCGTCATCGACAAGAACTTCTTCGCCGCCGCGGTGTACTGCTTCGCCGGCGCCGTACTCGGCTTCGTCGGGCTGATCCATGCCGAGCAGGTGGGCTGGAACGTCGGCGGCCAGATCGCGCTCGGCTACGCGTTCGCGGGAATCATCCTGCTGGCGTTCTGGCTGATGACGCGGACGCGTCCGATAGCGACGCCGGATGACCAAGCACCCGTCATGGCGGAGGGCGCGCAGGCATGAGGCTCGACGACCCCGTCGCCCTCGACCGACCCGGCGTCGTCGCCGAGATCAGGGCGGCGTTCACGCGGTACGAGCGCGCACTGGTCGACGGCGACGTCGCCGTGCTGACCGAACTGTTCTGGGCCGACCCGCGCTGCGTTCGCTACGGAGTGGCCGATCGGCAGCACGGCGCCGCCGAGATCGCGGCCTGGCGCGTGGCGCACCCGTCCGTTCCGCCCGGCCGAGCCCTTCGCGAGACGCAGATCCTCGCGATCGACGACCGGACCGCCGTCGTCACCACCCTGTTCGGTTACCCCGACGGCGCGGTCGAAGGACGGCAGAGCCAGACGTGGGTGCGGTTCGCCGAGGGATGGCGGATCGTCGCCGCCCACGTCTCCGAGATCACGGGGACGGGCGACGGGCGCGGATCGACGGCCGCTACACTGGGCCCGCACCACCCGCCGCCTTAGCTCAGTCGGTTAGAGCGACGCACTCGTAATGCGTAGGTCTGGGGTTCGACTCCCCAAGGCGGCTCCAGGCCAGAGGCACCTCTGACGATCTTCGCGCCGGCGCGTGGAGCTATACGTGGAGCCAACTGGTCTCTCCCGCGCAGCACGCGCATCCCGCGCAAATTCCGCGGCCGGGCGCTCGTCCGGGATCGGCGCCGGCTCGATGCTGGCGGCAGCGCGGCTGGACCATTCCGGCGCGCGATGCCGGCGGGGGATGCTGTGGGCGTGGAGTACGTGTCCAGAGTGCCGCGACCGCCGCTGGACGGGCTGATCGACGACCTTTACTACCTGGAGGGTGCGCCGCCGTACGCCCGGCTGACGCTGCCGCCCGCGCCGTCGGCGCTGCTCATCGTCAACCTCGGGGCGCCGTTCCGCATCCGCGCCGGCACCGACATCGAGACGGCCGAGTACGCCGACGGCTGCGTGGTCACCATGCCCACCCGCGCGTGGGAGTTCGGCTACCCACTCCGGACCCGGTCCGTCGGCGTGCACCTCAAGCCATGGGGGCTGGCGCCGTTCCTGCCGATGCCCGCGGCCGAGCTGTGTGACCGGCCGGTGACGATAGAGCAGGTTTGGGGCCGGCCCGCCATTGCCGAGCTGCGAGACCGGCTGACCACGGCGGACGGACCGCACGAGATGCTGACGCTGCTCGAGGAGGAGCTCATGCGACGGCTGTGCGAGACCGCTGGCCTGGGGCTGGTCCGCCACACGAGCAGCGTCATCGCGGCGACCAGCGGGGCGGTGGCGATCGGCGACCTGAGCGTGGCAGCCGGTGTCAGCAGCACTCATCTGGCACAGCGGTTCAAGGAGCTCATCGGCGTCACTCCGAAGCGGCTGGCCCGCACCTACCGCTTCACCGCCACCGTGTTCGCGATCAACCCCGCCGGACCGATCGACTGGGGCGACCTCGCCGGTGGCGCAGGCTACTTCGACCAGGCCCACTTCGGCCACGAGTTCCGGACGTTCACCGGGCTCACGCCGACCCGGTACGTCGAAGTCCGGCAGAGGTTCCTGCGCGAACATCCTGGCCACGTGCTGGACGGCTGGCCGCTGCCGGCCGATTGATTTCTTACAAGAGCGACAGCTCACGACCCACTAATTTGGGGCACCCCGAAGCAGAGGAGAGCCCCGTGGGCAAGGTGGTCATGTACGCCTCGGTGTCGGTGGACGGTTTCGTCGCGGATGAGAATGATCAGCCCGGACCGCTGTTCGATTGGTTGACCAGCGGTGACGTCCCGTTGGACGAGAGCGGCGTAGTGAAGGTGTCGCAGACGTCCTACGACTACACCCGCACCTACTGGGACCAGATCGGGGCGACAATCGCCGGGCGCCACGTCTTCGACATGACGGACGGCTGGGACGGGAAGCCGCCGGGCGGGGTCGACCACGTGGTCGTCGTGACGCACCGGCCGGAGCCCGAGGGCTGGGACCCCGAGGCGCCGTTTCACTTCGTCGACGGCGTCGAGGCAGCCGTGGCCAAGGCGCAGGAGCTTGCGGGTGACCGCCTGGTCGAGGTCGCCGCCGGCGACGTCGGCGGCCAGGTGCTTGCCGCGGGCCTGGTCGACGAGGTGCGCATGGACGTCGTACCCGTCGTGTTCGGGTCCGGCAAGCGCTACTTCGGGTCAGTCCACGCGCAGCATCTGTTGGAGGATCCTGACGTGGTGATTCAGGGCAACCGGGTGCTTCACATGCGCTATCGGGTGCGCCGTTGACCGATTTGAGCGGGTACGCGAAGAAGTCCACTGCGAACGGTGACACAAGATCGGGCCTCCGGCTACGTTTGCGCATCGCTGTCCCTGGTCGGGCAGCCGACGCAGATCCGCCCCAGCACCTCACCTGCGGCAAGTTCAACTCAAGATCACTGGTTGCCGGTCTCCGGCGTATTTTGGCCGACTCCCCGCACAGCACCGACGTCGCCCGGTCCGGACGCACGATCCGCCGTCGACCACACCGCACACATGGTTGCCGCGCTCAGACATGACAGACCCTTCCCAAACGCCCGCGTCCAAACCCAGCCCGCGGCGAAGGCGATCGACAACCAGCTCCGGGATTTCCTCGTCCCGTGGAAACCGGCCCATCCGCTGGAAGCACTTCAGCGCCAGCACCCAGCCCAGCAATGATTCGTCTGAGTTCGTGACCTCGCCGGCCCAGGTGATCTCCGAGCAGTCCCTGTAGCACCTCCGCGTGGCTAGCCGGGTAGCGGCTTCCTAATGTTTCTGCCGCAGGTCTCATCCTGCGGTTATCGCCCAATTTGCGGCGAGATCAACGTTGCATATGCCGCATGCGCATCGAGCCGTGCTCGCTGTGATCACCCGCGAACGCCTCGGCATGCAGAACGAACTCGCCCCGCGTCGTGTCGCGCTGACGGATCTTCAGCTCGAGCGAGGGTCAGGGGCAACCGGTCGCGCACAGATCGCCTCCCGGAGCCCGCGCCGACATCGGCGATCTTGCGCTGACCTAGCTGCGCGCGGCCCGTCATGTGACCGATGACATGGTCTATGACAGCAGACCATGGGTTCGTGTGGCGCTCGTCGAGGTCGAGGCGCCCAACGGCGAGCGGTGGGACCACCACGTCGTCCACTTCTGGCGGATCGCCGTCGCGATGATCGTCGACGAGGACGCCGACACGGTGCTCATGCTGCGCCGCTACCGCTTCCCCACCGACCTGTGGGGGTACGAGCTGCTCGGCGGGCTGGTCGAGGACGGCGAAGAGCCGGCCGCCACCGCGGCGAGGGAGGCGTCGAGAGTCGGGCTGGTCTCCGGTTGGCTCGCCGGAGGAGCTCATCGGGTTCGAGCCGCTTCCTGGCAACGTGACCGCCCCCATGTCGGTCTACTTGTGGCATCAGGCGGAGCGCGTCGGCGAGCCGACCGACACGGAGGAAGTGGGCCGCGTCGAGTGGGTGCCGCTCGCTCGTGTCCCGGAGCTGGCGCGGTGCGGCGAGCTGCTCGGAAGCGGCGCGCTGGTCCCGTTGCCCTACTACCTGGCGACCCGTGACCCGCAGCCGACATCGATCACACCGGTCGCCCCTCGGTCGTTCGTCCAGCAGGGCGCTCCACTGAGGCCCCCGCCGACGCTCCCGGAGGGGATGAATCGGCGCCGCGAGGGAGGTTGGTACGCATCATTAGTTGGGATTTATGTTAGGTCGCGTGCAGTACTAGTAGCGGTACCGTGACTGGTATAACGTGTCGCTTATGGCCGAGCACGGTGAGATACTGAGACGATTCGAGAAGGCGCAGAATGCGCTTGTACTACAGGCATCAGACCTATCGCTAGAGACTATCGCCGCAATGGTTGATTCGGAGTCAATTGACGTCACTCCTCAGTTTCAGCGCCGTGAACGTTGGGACAGCCTGAAGCAGTCCGCCCTAATTGAGTCCTTCTTGCTGAACATTCCAGTCCCACCTGTCTATTTGTCGGAAGATGAATTTGGCAGCTACTCTGTCATTGACGGGAAGCAGCGAATCACCTCGGTGCAGAAGTTCATGCGGAATGCGCTACCGCTCAAGTCTCTAGAGCGTTTTCCAGAGCTTGAGGGCTTGAGATTTCGCGATATGCCCTCAGCGCTAAAGAATGCCTTGACTGTTCGCCCGTACATCCGAGCAATTACTATCCTAAATCAGTCAGACAAGGCAACTAAGTATGAGGTGTTCCATCGCCTCAACTCCGGAGGCGAGCCACTCAACCCTCAGGAGATCCGCAATGTGATCTACCGAGGGGTAGTCAATGACGCGATTGTCAAAGCCTCGAACGAGCCCTTCTTGCGCACTAAGCTGAAGATTAAGGACGGCCGCTCGTCTGCTTATCAGAAGATGGCTGATGTAGAGTACGTGCTTCGGTTCTTGACTCTTCGTGCAACGGGATTTCGGGCATTCGGTGGTGACTTCCGGTTCGCGATGGACAAGTTTATGGAGGACACTGCTGAGGCAACAATTGATCAGACTGAGGAATTCGAGAGCGCATTCCGCTTCGCATTGCATTCCTGTGAGAGGATCTGGGGGGATGCAGCCTTTAAGCGGCCGGAGAAGTCCTCCTGGCGTGACCAAACCCTTGCAGGGATGTACGACGCCCAGATGCTTGCAGTGGATCAGCTAAGTAAGTCAGTTATCGATAAAGCGGTTGTATCGAGAGATCTTGTAGTCGCGAGAACGAGGGCACTCTTCGACGACGCGGAGTTCGAAGACTCGGTTCGAGTTGCGACGAACACGCCAGCAAAGCTGATATACCGGGTTAACTCGGTAAGGGATCTGTTGGAGACGATCTAGCAGATGAGCCCGACCTCGGCTACGCAGTCTGACTTTCTTGAACGAATCGATACGATTCAGGAGGCGGCGACTCAGTCACTACTCATCGATGCTCAGCTTTCGGATAGGGACCATAATCGCCGTGCTCGGCTAATTCGGAACGGTCTGATGGTGGTCGCATTTACCGCTCTCGAGGACTATCTACGTGCTCGGATCGGAGAACTACTGTCTCATGTAAGCAGGACAGTGGTTAGGTTCTCCGACTTGCCGACTGGCCTGCAGAGAGCGTCGATATTCGACGCACTTCGGTCCGGGTCAGACCAAGCGAGAATGGCCGACAAGGCAGGGGAAGATGGGTTCACGTTGGCGCAGACCGTAGCTGCTGCAGTCGCTAGTACGCTCAGTGGTTCGTTTAGCTTAAGCCAGTACAGCCTCGGTCATGGCTCGCCCAATCTCTCGAGTGAAGATATCGAGAAGGCGCTGGCGGCATTTCACGTTGGATCCGCCTGGAGTGAGATCACGACAGTCGCCGCGATATGCGGTGCCGGCTCTATTGCGCTCCGGGCCGAGTATGACAACGCACAACGTCTGCGTAATGCGGCCGCCCATCGCCTAACGACCAACATTCAGCCTATCGATCTTGTCGAGTTTGGCAATCGCGCAAAAACCATCGCAATGGCGTTCGACCTTCTTGCGAGCCACAATGCCCGCCTTTTGAATCTGGGCAACCCTGCAGTACTGTCCGGAAAGATCAAGCCGACTAGCACGATGAAGATCATCTTTTTAGACGACACTTCCCGCGGCTTTTCTCAGAAGACGACTGGCTTACGACGAGCCAGTCTGGTTGTGAAGGACTATCAGACTGCGCGAACTGCTGCCGCGCAAAAGATGGCGACCACGGGAAATCCCGTCGTCCAGCGAAATCGAAAGAAGACTCCCGAATCATGGATGACGATCTGTTAGGGTCCCCTGCTTGGCTGCTAGTGCCCCGACTCAACTGGCTCGCAAATTCAGAGCCGTTGTTGACGCAAATGAAGCCACGACCGTTTTTAATTAGCCGCTTACGGTCCGTACTGGGGCGGTAGGCCACGCGACCAGTGGACTGCTCAACGCGCCGTACAGTAGCTGTCCTGGTAAGCCCTTTCGCTCGAAAGCAGCGCCGGGCGATCCGGCTGGCCGCGATGCCCACCTCGGGTGTGACTTGTCGGATGGCCAGCTCGCGGTGCAGGCCGCGGTAGCCCCGGAACCGGCCGACGCTGCCCTCCTCGGTGACATCCGCATCCGGGCAGCCGCCGGCCTGAGGACGACGAGACGTGGGAACAGACGCTTCGCCGAGAGGTTCGCGACGAGGCGTGCGCAACCGTCGTCCGAGCCCGCCTCTTGGGCTTCTCCCGCGGTGAGTACATCGCGGGACGACAGCCGGGTTGTGTGCTGGTTCGTTCGCTCTGGCGGGCCGACGTCACGCTCGATCCGTGGATGCCACGGCACGAGATCCCGTTTCGCCGGCTAGTGGCCGCGACCGACGTCCCGCGTGAGCTCGACATCGCGAGACATCCCTTCGCACCGATCGTTCGTCGCGCGATACGTGAGGCCCGGATCTGACTGCCGAGCTGGCGACCGCGCGGGCCTACCAGACGCGATTCCGCAGCGGCCCGCATGGCCTTCAGTCGGCGTCGACGCGGTACTCCTCTGCGGCGCGCTCCGTGATCGCCCGCAGCGTGCGCACCGTCGTCTCGACGTCCTCGGCGGGGAACTGGCCCAGCAGCCGGGCCGACCGGCCGGCGATGTCGCCGCGCAGGCTCCTGTGCAGGGCTTCGCCCTCCGCGGACAGCTCGACTTCGTCGTCGCCATGGAGCAGGCCGTCGGCCTCCAGTCGGGCGAGCAGTTCGCGGACGGAATCGGGGGTCAGGGTTCGCGCGCCCTCGAGCTCGACGGTCAGGGTCGCGCGGTCCAACCGTGGTCCGCGCACGGCGATCAGGTTCAGGGCGTACCACGTGCCCGGCGAGACGTCCCGCTCGGCGAGGAGCCGGTGAAGCGTGGCCGACAGTGTGCGCTCGGCATAGGCCACAGTGATGCCGAAGGGGGCCGATGGTGCGGTCATCTCGGTTCAACTCCTAGGATCGACAGGACCCTGACCATACGCTATTAGACAGGTACCTGTCTACATGACGGACGCGAACTTCCCGAGCGACCCGCTGATCGGGCTGCTCCTGCGGCTGCTCTACCAGCACTACTCGCAGGACATCGACACCGCGCTGCGCGACGCCGGTTTCGGTGACATCCGCCCCGCGCACGCCAACGTCTTCCCGTTCGTGCCGCCCGAGGGCATCACCGTCTCCGGGCTCGCCGAGCTCGCCAGGATGCGCAAACAGTCGATGGCCGAGGCCGTCGAGCAGCTGGAACGCATGGGTTACGTCGAGCGGCGGCCCAACCCGCAGGACCGCCGCTCCCGCCTGGTGTTCCTGACCGAGCGCGGCGAGGCCGTCAGGCCGGTCACACACACCACAGCGGCACGAGTTGAGAAACGCTGGGCCGACCTGACCAGTCCTGATGAGCTCGAGGAACTGCGCGCGAGGCTGCTACGCCTCCTGACGGAGCTGCGGACCGGGTCGTAGCACGGTGAACTCCCGCACCGCATCCGTCGCTCGCTCCGTCGGCAGCCGTTCCATCGACGTCGCCCGTAGAACCCGTCGGCGGTGCGCGGATCGACGCACGGTCAGTCGGCGATGGGCAGGGCGTGCACCGCACGGGCGTGAGCCTCGTCGGGCGTCAGCCTGCTACCTGCCTCGAACTGCTCCGTGAAGGCCGTCCGGCCGAGGAGGGTGCGGGCGGCGACCGTGGCGCGGTCCACGTCGGCGCGCTCGGCGGGCGCCAGCGGCAGCTCCGCCGCGGCGCGGGCCGCGGAGGCCGCCCCCAGCACCGTCGCGGCAGCGGCGGCCGACCCGGCGGCGGCGAGCGCGTTGGCGAGTCCTTCGAGGGCTTGCGAGGTGTCCCGGGGAACCCCGATCTTGTGGGCGAGGTGGTAGGCGTCGCTGTGCATGCGCGCAGCGGTGTGCGGGTCGCCGCGCAGCTCGGCGAGGTAGCCGAGTTCGGTGAGCACCATCGGCAGGTGGACCGCGATGTCGTCGCACCGCGGGGTGTTGTCGAGCGCCGTGTCGAGGTGGTGCTGAGCCGTGTCGAGCCGTCCCTGTCGGCGACTCGCGTAGCCGAGCACGATGCGGGCGAACATCTGTCCGTCGTGGAAGCCCTGCTCGGTGGCGAGCGTGAGCGCCCGTTCGCCGTGCGCTCTGGCTCGTTCCTGGTCCCCGGCTTGGGTCGCGATCCAGCCGAGCCATGCCAGCCGCGACGAGACCTCCGGCCAGAGGCCGAGCTCCTCGCACCAGCGCAGCCCTTCCTCGTGCAGCGCGGTGGCCCGTTCGTGGTCGGCGCCCTGCTCGGCCAGGGCGCCGAGCCAGCACGTGGCCTGCAGCTGTCCCCATCGATCGCCGGTCGCGCGGAACAGGTCGGCGGCCATACCGGCCTCGCGCCGCAGCGTGGGATGGTCGCTGCGCACGTGGGCGAGCCTGGCGCGACCCAGGCGCGCGGCGCCTTCCGTCCAGCGATCGCCGCAGGAGCGGCTGGTGGCCAGTGCCCTGTCGAACAGCTCGGTGGCGCCGGGAAGATCGCCTGATGTACCGGTGTCGGCGAGGAACCACGTGGCACGGCCCCGCACGACGGGGTCAGTGATCGCGTCCAAGGTCGTGACGCCCGCCGCGTATGCGGTGGACGAATCGGGCGCACCCAGCATGAGTGCGATACCGGCGCGCCATGCCACTGCGGCGGCGCGTAGTCCCTCGGGTGCCGGGCCGTCCACCGCGAGGGCCCCATCGAGTGCCCGCCGCGCCTCGTTCAGGCGCCCCCGCAACACCCAGTACCAACACAGCGCCGTGACCAGGCGGAGTGCGTGTTCCGGGCCACCTGCCGCGATCGCCGCGCGAAGGTTGGCCGTCTCGGCGTCGAGTACGGCGAGCCGGCGCGGCTGCTCCGGGCCGTGCAGGCCGGCCGCTGCTTCTTCGGCGAGGGCCAGGTAGTGGTCGGCGTGGCGCCGGCGCAGGACGTCGTACTCGCCGGCGTCGTGCAGCTTGCCCAGGCTGTACTCGGCCACCGACTCCAGCAGCCGGAAGCGCCGCCCCACACCGCTGGTCACCTCGACGAGGGAGCGGTCCACGAGGCGGGCGAGCAGGTCCGGCACGTCACACGCCGGCAGATCGTCATCGGTACTGACTGCTGCGACGGCGTCCGCGGTGGCTCCGCCGGCGTGCACGGCGAGGCGGCGCAGCAGGATCTGCTCGGGTGCTGTCAGCAGTTCCCAGCTCCAGTCGATCACGGCCCGCAGGGTTTGCTGGCGCGGCGGGACGCCGCGATGGCCGGTGCCGAGCAGCCGGAACCGGTCGTCCAGGCGGGCCACCACGCCATCCAGCCCGAGTGCGCGCACGCGGGTGGCCGCCAGCTCGAGCGCCAGCGGGATCCCGTCCAACCGCCGGCACAGCATCGCGACCGGTGCCGCGGTGTCCGCATCGAGCCGGAAGCTCGTGGCCGCGGCCGCGGCCCGCGCGACGAACAGCCGGGCCGCGCTGCTGTCCGCGACGAGCGCCGGGTCGTCGGCGCCGGACTCGGGCACGTCCAGCGGCGGGACGCTCCACACCACCTCGCCGGCCAGGGCTAGCGGCTCGCGGCTGGTGGTCAGGATGCGCAGGTCCGGTGCGGTTCGCAGCAGTAGGTCGACGAGGTCGGCCACGTGCTCGATGACCTGTTCGCAGTTGTCCAGCACGAGCAGCAGCTTCCGCGGCCGCAGCACGTCGGCCAGCCGTTCGGGGGGAGACGCCCGCTGCCCCGGATGCGTTGTGACCCGGACGTTCAGCGCTGAGAGGGCGGCCTCGGCCAGCGATCCGAGCACGTCCGGATCGTCGGGACGCCCGGCTGCGGCCAGCTCGACCAGCCACGCCCCGTCCTCGAAGTCGTCGGCGGCGGTCTCGGCCGCGGCCAGCGCCAGCCTGGTCTTGCCGACGCCTCCCGGCCCGGTCAGGGTGACCAGTCGGTCGCCGGCGATCAGTTTGCGCACGTCGATCACGGCGTTGTCCCTGCCGACGAGCTCCGTGCGCGCGGCCGGCAGGTTGCCCTCGCCTCCGCCCGCTGCGGGCGGGGACGGGTCGAGTGCAGGGTCCCGGGTGAGGATCGCTTGGTGCAGTGCGGCCAGTTCCGGGCTCGGGTCGATGCCCAACTCGTCGGCGAGCCGGGTCCGCAGGTCCTGGTAGCTCGCCAGTGCCTCGGCCTGGCGGCCTGCTCGGTACAGGGCGTGCAGCGCGCAACTGCGCAGCCGTTCCCGCAACGGGTGCTCGGCGACCAGCGCGGCGAGCTCACCGGCGAGTTCGGCGTGCTGGCCGAGTTCGAGGCGCAGCTCGGCCAGGTCTTCCTGAGCCACGACGCGCTGGTCGGCGAGGTGGGCGACGAAACCGGCGGCGAACGGGGCATCGGCGAAGTCGGCGAGGGCGGGCCCGCGCCACAGCTCCAGCGCCTCGGTGAGCAGCGTGACGGCCGCCCGCGGCGCGGCTCCCCGTGCCTGCGCCGTGAGCACGGAGAATCGGCGTGCGTCAACTGCGTCCGGGTCGGCGCGCAGCGCGTAGCCGGCCGGCCCTGACACCACGAGCTCGCGCCCACCCGGTTCAGCGTCCTCCAGCGCCCGGCGCAGCTGCGAGATCTTCGCCAACAGCGTTGCCTGCGCGCTGGGCGGAGGCCGCTCGCCCCAGATGTCGTCGATCAGCCGATCGGCCGTGACGGGACGGCCTGCGTGCACCAACAGGTCGGCGAGCAGCGCACGCACCTTGCGGCCGGGGACGACGACGGGAAATCCCGCGTCCGTCCACACAGCCACCGGCCCGAGCACCCCGAAACGCACGCGCCACACATTAGATCCGGTTCGCCCGCTTCCGGGCTAGCCGGCCGACGACCGCAAGGAAACCGCAAGTGCGGCTGTCAGGCTGGGGCCGTGACTGAGCCAGGGGCCCCTGCATGACCAGGGCAATGGGAGCCGCGCTCGGCGGCATGATCATACTTGCCGCCGTCGCAGGCTGTGGAGCGGACGCCGACAACAGTCCGGAGCCGTCGCCGATCGCCGGCGCCCCGCCCGCCGGCCGGTACGCCTCGATCGGCGGCCTCGAGATGTACTACGAGACTCATGGCCCGGAGACCGGCCGGCCACTCGTGCTTCTGCACGGCTCGCTGTCGGGTATCGAGCCCGACTTCGGCGAGCTCATCCCGGTGCTGGCCAAGGACCGGCGGGTGATCGCCGTCGAGCAGCAGGCGCACGGGCACACCGCCGACGTCGACCGGCCGTTGCGGGTGGAGCAGATGGCGGCCGACACCACGGCGCTGCTGCGGCAGCTCGGCGTGCAGCAGGCCGACGTCCTCGGCTTCAGCACCGGAGCGGCCGTCGCGCTCGACATGGGTCTGAAGGAACCGGACCTGGTGCACAAGCTCGTGCTCGTCTCGCCGATGTACGACCCTGCGGGGATGCACCCCGGGCTCATCGAGGGGTTGGCCGGTCTTCAGCCGGAGATGCTGCACGGCACCCCCTTCCACGAGTACTACATGGCTGCGGCGCCCCGGCCGGACGACTTCGGGGTGCTGGTGGAGAAGAACAAGGACCTACAGCTGAACTACCCGAAGCACCCGGCGAGCACCGTCGAGTCGCTGGCTGCGCCGGTTCTCCTCGTGGTCGGTGACTCCGACGTGGTGCGACTCGACCACATCACGGAGTTCTTCCGGTTGCTCGGCGGGGCGGTGAACGGCGACATCGTCGGCCTCCCGAAGTCCCAGCTGACCGTGCTGCCCGGCACGACCCACATCGGGGTGACGCACCGGCCCGAGCTGCACTCGATCGTCCCGGCCTTCCTCGACGCTCCTGCGACGGGGTAGCCGACCCCCGGGTGGAGACGGGCCGGTGGGGATCGGCGGGATGGTCGTAGCGGCGAGCTCGATGGCTGGATGTCGCCCGTGTCTCTCCGGCCGCCGAAGTGGTCCACCCACAAGGGTTGTCTTGTTCTACTTCGGCGACGGGCGGCTTGATTTCGTTACCCATCTCGCGATCGGTCGTTGCTGGGGTACCGGCCCCGACGCCGGAGTCCCCACGCACCGACGCGAGGGCGGCGGATCCGGGGCGGCGGAGGTGCGAGGTGAGCCCCACGTGATCAAGCGAACCGGGATCGCGGTCCTCGTGGCCGGCACGCTGGTCGTCGGAGCGTTGGCGGCAGCCCCGGCGCTGGCCGCAGGCGGGCGCGAGGCCGATACCGCGGGGCCGGACCTGCTCCGCGCGCCGGCGTTCGACGCGCCCCAGCTCCAGAACACCGGCATCTGGCGGGCCGACCCGATCGGGATCTGCATGACCAGCGCCTACCGGGACGGCGAGTACGTCCACCAGGGCTGCGTCTACGACGACGAGGGCGGCGGTACGCAGTGGCGCTGGCCGAACGACACCCTGTTGCGCGGCTACACGTACCCGGAGGACCCGGCGTACCGGCGCAACGCCGCGGACATCGTCGAGGTGCGGATCAAGCCAGAGGCCGACGCCACCGCGTTCCGGATCACGATGAACACGATGACGGATCCCGAGCTGCTCGGCCTGACGCTCGCGCTCGGCGACTCGACTGCGCCGCGGGAGGCCCCGCACGGCGCCAACGCGGTCATGCCCGCCCACCGGTTCGTCACCGTGCACGGCATGGAGGGTGACGTCGTCGACGCGGCGACCGGGTCGGAGCTCGCACCGCCCGCGGTGACGGTCGACGTCGCGCGCAGGCAGGTGGAGGTCCGGGTGCCGCATGCCGCATGGGCTCCCAACGGCACCGAGCGGGTGGTCGCTGCCGCCGGCCTGTGGGACCGGGCGAAGGGCTCGTACCTGGTTCCGCGGCTCTCCGCCGACGAGACGCACCCCGGCGGCGCGATCGCGGGTGACCCCACGCCGTCGGCGTTCTTCGACAGCGCCTTCCGGTTCCACGAGCCCTTCGAGGCCCCCTACCGGAACAACGACCAGAAGCGCGCGATCGCGGACGGCGACCTCTCGCCCTTCTCCGCCGCCGTGGACTTCGCCAAGCTCGCCGACGGCGTCGACGACGAGTCCGGCGTGCCGACCAGCGGTTACGTCACCCGGGTCTTCGCGTCGCGGTTCGAGAAGGCGCAGGGCAGGCGGCTGCCGAGCGACCCGGGCGGGCCGCCGCCCGGCACCGGGACCCAGCAGGGCGGCATCCAGACCGGCACCGGCGAGGGCAGCGAGGGCCGGCCGAGCCTCGCGTTCGGCTGGCCGTGCCGCGACGACTGCGTGCCCGACCTGCCCGGCCGGCTGCAGCGCTACATGGTCTACGTGCCCGAGGCGCCGGCACCCGAGCACGGCTACGCCTCGCTCGTCTGGACCAACGGCTACGCGCTGCGGCCCGGCGACGACGTCGCGGGCGACCGGGACCTCTACCGGCAGTTCGCCGAGCGTCCCGGCAACCCCACGATGGTGATCGACGTCGACGCCCGCGGCCAGGACGAATGGGCCTACGGTGAGTCCGGCGCCGCGGTGTTCGAGGCGATCGCCGACGCCCGCAGGCACTACGACCTCGACGCGGACCGCACCTCGATGGGCGGCTTCTCGTCCGGTGCCTACATGGCGAACAAGCTGTCGCTGTCCTTCCCCGACGTCTTCAACAAGGCGTTCATCTGCGACGGGCTGAACGTCGCGCCGTCGTTCCCCGGCCTGAACGGGGTGGCGGACAAGGTCGGCGACATGATCGGCGTCGACACCCTGACCAAGCACGAGCCGGGGTCGAAGCTCTCGCCCATGCTGCCGAGCAGGCGCAACCAACCGGTGATGGAGTGGGCGGGCGTCAACGACGACTTCATCCCGTACAACATCACCAGGGAGCGCGCCGACGCCTACGCGGAAGGCGAGTACGACTACGAGTTCTACAGCTGGGTCGGGCTCGCCGCCGAGCACCTCGTGATGTGCAAGAACGGCATGTGGCAGAAGGCCACCGACTGGATGGGCGACGAGCCGCGCGCCGTCGACCCGCACCACGTCACGTTCGTGCGCAACCCGCTGATGGACGACCCGGAGTCCTGGCTGGTCGCCGACAAGGCCTACTGGCTCTCCGGCATCGAGACCCGCGGGCCGGAGCTCGGTGCGATCGACGTCGTCTCCCGCGGGCGCGGCCTCGCGGATGCGCCGGCGCCGCGGCCGGATCGGGAGGTCGGGACCACCGACGGCCACTTCTCGCCGATCAACCCCTATCTGCGCGAGTTCCGGCACCTCGACGCGCCGGTCGCGGCCGACACGGCGAACGTGCTGGACGTCAGGTCGGCAGGGGTGGGCGGGGTGACGATCGACCCCGAGCGCGCCGGGGTCGACTGTGCCGCCGAGCTGAACGTCGCCACGGATGGCCCGCTCCGTGTCACCCTCGCAGGCTGCGACCGCACGGAGACGTTCGACGGCACCGACTCCGGCGGCCTGGCGAAGCCTGAGACCTATCGCCCGGCCGACCCGCTGGAGCCGCTCGGCAACCCGCTGCAGGGGGCACCGCTACCGGCCGAGGTGGGTAACGCCCCGCAGCCTCCGCTGCAGGTCCCCCCACTGCGGTTCCCGCCGAACCAGCTCGGCCAGGACCCGAGGCCAGGGAGCTGAGACGACGAACGGCCCTCTCGCCGGAGCGAGAGGGCCGTTCGATCGTGTGGTTACCGGCTTGCCCAGAGGACCTTGCCGTCAGGGGTGCGGACGGTCAGGTTGCCGTCGTTCTGGATGTGGGCCGTCACCTCGGAACCCTGGGTGGCGGTGTGCCAGAGCGGCTTGTTCTTCGCTGACACGACCGTCAGGTTGCCGTCGCGCTGCATCGTTGCCTTCGCGCCGGGGTTCGGGGCCGTTCCGGCGTGCCAGAGCACCTTGCCCGCGTCGTTCAGCAGGACCAGGTTCCCGTCCTCCTGCATCCGGAGCGTGATCTTGCCGTCGAGCGAGCGGCGCTCCTCGCCCGCCTTCAGGGCCTCGCCGGGGCGGAGCTGTGCCTTGCTCGCGGTCTCGTCGCTCAGTGCCCAGAGGACCTTGCCGTCGGGCATGCGGACGGTCAGGTTGCCGTCGTTCTGGACATGCAGGTTCGCTCCGGAGCCCTGGGTGCCGGTGTGCCAGAGCGGCTTGTTCTTCGCCGACACGATCGTCAGGTTCCCGTCACGCTGCATGGTCGCCACGGCGCCGCGGTTGGGGGCCGTTCCGGCGTGCCACTTCACGTCGCCCGCGTCGTTCAGGAGAACCAGATTTCCGTCCTGCAGCATGCGCAGCGTGAACTTGCCGTTGGCGGACTTGAGCTCCTGGTCCGCCTTCAGCTTCTCCCCGGACTTCAGCATCGCGCTCGCTACGGGAGCATCCACCGCCGCGGGGCGAATCGGCTGGTCGGCCGTGGCGCCCGCGTCGGCCAGGAACGAGCCCGTGAGCACGGCGGTTGCCACCATTGCGGCCAGGCCCGCCCGAACTGCGACGCGCCTCATTGTCGTTGACATGTACGTCCCTTGTTCCTCTTCCGATGCGGGTGGATGCGCGATTCCGGCGAGCGCTCGATTCGGCCCGGCCGCCTCGGCGTCAATGTCTGATCCCGGGGGCCGCCAAGGCCGCGCAATCCAAGATCATTGGGCGCTGGGAAGCTATCACCCGAGAGAGTGGAAGATGGGCAGAAATCTTGACAACGAACGTCACGTTCTTGCCAGGGATCAGATTGCATTCGCCCCCGGGAGGTCCAGGGTGCCGAATCGGTGCTCCGCCCAGATCCGCCGCGATGCCTCCTCCGGGTAGGGCCGGACGGTCGGCACGGTGTCGTAGACGCGGGCGGAGCGGGTGGACGGCTCGTAGCGCGGCCAACCCGGGTCGCCCGTCGCCGCGAAGCGGAGCCAGTCGGCCCGCATGACCTCCGACAGGTGGGCGGCCTCGTCGGCGACGGTGGCACCGAACGCCGTGCGGAGCGCGGCGACGTCGATCGTGCCGAAGACGAGCCGGCCGTCCAGGCCGTGCGCGGCGCCGTCCGGGCCGGGACCCCAGCAGAGCTCGTACGTCCAGGCCCTGCCGCCGCCCGTGTTCTGGGCGTCGGCGAGCCGGAGGCTGGGCATCCGCACCAGCCAGTCCGAGCTGACCAGCTCGTGCAGCCGCGTGGGGCCGGCGTCCGGATAGGCGGCGCGGTAGGCGGCGTCGCCGCCCCGAATGAGGGCATCGAGCGTGGCTGTCGCCCGTGCATCGGTGATCTCTTCGTCGCGAGGGGACTCGTCGCGCGTGTGCCCCACGAGCAGGTCGACGCCACGCCCGGCGCCCTCGGCGAGTGCCGTCCATGGCGCCCGCGGCAGGGTGTCGCCGTCGACCACGGGGGAGAACGGCGTGCGCGCCGTCGCCATCGGTCCCCAGGTCCTGGCCCGCCGCGGCAGGGAGTGGACGACTGCCTGGGTCACCCGCACCAACTCGGACACCGGGATGCGGGCGAGAGCAGCCGCGGTGGACTCGACGCCGACGCTCGAGGCGATCGCTGCCGAGACGGCCGCCGCGAGCCGCGTGGTGAAGAAGGTGCCAGGCAGGCTCTGCGCGATCGCCCGGCGGAAGAGGCCTGCAGCCGCCGGCATGGCGAGCAGCGCCGCCACCGAGCCGGCGCCCGCCGACTGGCCGAATACCGTGACATTCCCCGGATCGCCGCCGAATGCCGCGACGTTCTCCCGCACCCAGTGCAGGGCGAGGATCTGGTCGAGAATGCCTCGGTTGTCCGGCGCGCCTGCGAGGTGTGCGAAGCCCTCCACGCCCATTCGGTAGTTCAGGGTGACGACGACGGCGCCCGCTGCGGCGAGCGTCGCGCCGTCCTGGCTCGGGTTGGCCGAGCTGCCGAACAGATAAGCGCCGCCGTGGATCCACACCATCACGGGCAGGCCGGTTGCACCGATATCCGGGGACCAGACGTTGAGCGTCAGCCAGTCGTCGGATGCATCGGGTGGAGACGCCTGTTGCGGGACCGGCGGGCCGAATGCGGACGCGTCGCGCACCTCGTTCCACGGTGGAGCCGGAACCGGAGCTCGGAACCGCAGCCCGTCGACGGGTGGCTGGGCGTAGGGGATTCCGCGGAACGCCGTGACGGCGCCGTGCCGCGTGCCACGGATGGTGCCCGCGACGGTGCGGATCTCGCGATCGAGACTCATCCCGGCATCGTCACCAAAGGGATCGACTCGAGTCGATCGTTTTCGAGGCTCTCCACGTCCCCTTGGCTTTCTCGACGGCGTGGTTGGCACGGGCCGTGCTCGGCACCCAACATGCCGCGGATGCCCGGGTCGTGTCATCACTCGGCTGCTCCGGTCGGCCTCCCCACCTGATCCACGCGCCTCGCACCGTCCTCGCAGATCCAGTCACCTCTGCGAGGACGGTGCCGGCCGCGCTGGGGAGCGGTCGAGGGTCGCCGTTGCGGCTTTACCGAGAGCAGCTGTTCGGCACGTTGTCGCGAATTAGGAATTTCCTGCGCGGCGTGGTGAGAGGCGGCGGATGGGCACAGAGGGGGGCATGTGCCCATCCGCCGCAAGTCGTACCGTTCAGTCGCCTGTCGGGCGAGCTCGCCAGGGCGTTTAATGTTCTGCTAAAGGTAGGAGTGAATCACGTGTGCCGTCGAGCGTCTTGATCGAGATATAAGGTTGCGCCGAACGTTAAATCTTGCTCAAGGATCGCGCGCGGTATGGCGAGTTCGTCGGTAAATGAAGTATCCATGCAGTCCGAAGGGTCCTCCGCGATCGCGAGTACGGACGGGAGCCGAACCCCCGATGCCAGAACGACCTGGAGGCGGGCGACCACGGGGGTCCGCGCGCCTGCGGCGGGCCCACGTGTGGCTGGGAGTGGCGTTCTTCGTCCATTGCACGCTGATCGTCTATGTCGGGTGTTCGGTCGCCGGAGGTTCGATCGGCCCGCCTGCCGCCGCGGTGGCGGCCGCCGTGCTCACCGCGGCGCCGATGGCGGTGCTGCTGTGGCGCGAACGCCGGTCCTCGACGGCGGGGCAGCCGTGGCGCTGGCCGGCGTCGGGGGTGTCGGCCGTTCCGGTTCACGCGGTGGGCGTCGGGATCGCGGCGGGTGACCTGCTCGGCCGGGCCGGCATGTCGATGTGGAGTGCGGTCCCGTCGATCGCCGCTGTGGTGTCGGTCGTCGAGCTCATGCCGGTCGTGCTCGCCGCCCGGGCCCTTCGCCGCCCGCTGTCGGCCGACCTGGGCGAGATCGATGTCGAGATCCAGGTCGAGATCCGTTCTGGGGCGCGCCGGTCGAAGCGGTGGCTCGCCCGGGACGACGTCCGGCTGACCGAAGAGCAGCTGATCATCACCGTCCGGCCGGGACCGAGGTTGGGATACATGCGCACCATCGATCTGACCGATGTCAGCGCCGTCGAGGTGCGTCCGGCGCGGGAGGGGGACGGTTCCTGGTTCTCCGCCGACGACGGGCACGCCGATTCGCCTCCGCCCGGCGACGTCGTGGTGGTCGACCACCGTCGGGGTGTCCAGATCCTTCCGGTGTTCGAGCCGATCGGGTTCGCCGAGATCCTGCGCGTCAGGGTCGAGAGGGCGATGCACATGGGAGCTGATCGATCGTGACGGCGATGGGTGCGAGGGTCGGCGTCGAGGGGATCCCCCGGCCGGACGACGACGCGAAGCGGCGGCTCGACCTCGTGTTCAACGCGCTGGCCGACCCCACGAGGCGGGCGCTCCTCGACCGTCTCCTCGATCGCGACGGTCAGCGGGTGAGCGAGCTCGTCGCCGGCTTCGGCATCTCCCGGCAGGCGATCAGCAAGCACCTGGACGTGCTGGCGACCGCCGACCTCGTCGTCGTTCGGCGGCAACCGGGCGGGACGCGGTTCTTCCTGAACCGCATGCCGATGCGGCAGGCCCAGCGGCTGTGGATCGAGCGGTTCACCCGCGTGCAGCCACGGATCGACTGTTACTGATCACTACCCGCTGTTTTGAACTGGTCATTCCAGAACGTGTTAGGGTGCTCCCCATGCCCCGCCCTCGGACGTTCGACGAGGACCGTGCCGTCGATGCCGCGATGCGCACGTTCTGGGCCAACGGCTACGAGGCCACCACCACCGACGACCTCTGCGCCGCGACCGGCCTCGGCCGCAGCAGCATCTACAACGCGTTCACCAGCAAGCATGAGCTCTTCCGGCGCGCGCTGCTGCACTACGTGGAGACGATGAGCACGAACCAGCTCGGCATCCTCGAGGACGAGGGTCGATCGCCGGTCGAGCGGCTGCGGGACCTGTTCTCGGCGGTGATCGACGGGGAGGTGGCCACGCGGCGAGACGGCCGCAGCATCGGTTGCCTCACCGTCAACACCACGGTCGAGCTCGCCGGCCGGGACGTCGAGGCCGCCGAGATCCTCGACCGGGACACCGAGCGGAGGGCCGCGGCGCTGCGGATCGTCATCGCCGCCGGTCAGCGAGCCGGTGAGATCGCGACCGTGCGTGATCCGGAGTCCGTGGCCCGCTACCTGAACGCGGTGATCGCGGGCATGCGCGTGGCAGGGCAGGGCGGCGCGGATCGGGCCGCCCTGCAGTCGATCGCCGACACGGCGGTGGACGCGCTGACGGGCTGACCTGCGCTGCTCGCGCGGTGTCTCGACGCATGCCCAAGTTATGGACAGATCAGTACAAAATAAGGAGGAACACGTGCCTCGTGCCGTGTACGTGCTGGCCCTCGGCATCTTCGCCATGGTCACGAGCGAGTTCGTGGTCGCGGGGCTCATGCCGCAGATCGCATCGGGTCTCGACGTCTCGATATCCCAGGTCGGGTACCTGATCACCGCGTTCGCCGTGGCGATGGCGGTCGGCGGGCCGGTGCTGACGATGCTGGTCATGCGGCTGCGACCGAACACCGCACTGATGCTGCTGTTCGCGCTCTTCCTCATGGGCAACGTGGCGGCGGCCACCGCATCCGGCTACCCGATGATGCTGCTCGCGCGGCTGGTCAGCGGCGCGGCGGCACAGGCGTTCTTCGGTACCGCCGTGTCGATCTGCGCCGTCCTGGTGGCGCCCGAAGTGCGTGGCAGGGCGATGTCGGTGGTCCTGAACGGTCTCATGCTGGGCACGCTGCTCGGGTTGCCGCTGGCCACCGTCGTCGGTGAGGCGTACGGGTGGCGCGCGGCGTTCTGGGGGATCTCCGCGCTCACGGTGGTCGCGGTTCTGTGCACCGTCGCAGGCGTGCCTGCGCTCGCGCGTATCGCGAGCGGGCCCCTGCGGCAGGAGTTGGGCGTCTTCCGCAGGCCCACGCTGTGGCTGAGGCTGTCCACCAGCCTGCTGGTGATCGGGGCGACGTTCTCCGCGTTCAGCTTCCTCAACCCGATCCTCACCGAGATCGGTGGGTTCCCAACCGGTGCCGTCCCGCTGCTACTGGTGGCGTACGGGGCCGCCACCGTCGTGGGCAACACGGTCGTCGGGCGGCTCGCCGACCGGCACGCGCTCCCCGTGTTGCTCTGCGGGCTCGCGCTGAACCTGGTCTTCCTCACGGGGTTCGCGCTGTTCGCGCACGTCGGCGTGGCGGCCGTGGTGTGCATGCTCGGGATCGGGCTGGTCGGCGTCACGATGAACCCGGCGATGGGTGTTCGGGTGCAGCGCGCCGGAAACGTCGGACCGCTGGTCAACACGATCCACGGCTCGTTCATCACCGGCGGCATCATCGTCAGCTCGGCCATCGGCGGGCTCGTGATCGACGGGTTCGGCCTGCGCGCGCCGCTGTGGCTCGGCGTGGGGCTCGCGGTGCTCGGGATCTTCACGCTCGTGCCCGACCTCGCCCGGCGGGCTGTCCCGCATCGCGCCGTGGCCCCGGCGCGGGCCGTCGGCGGCAATTGATGTTTCCCGATCACGGGGCTAACGTCGCGGACATGACTGCCGGGTCGGCCTCGAGCCGCGAACGGATGGGGTACCCGGCCAGGGCGTGATGCCCCGCCGGGCCCGCGGCCCGCCGCCTTCTCGCGAATTCGCCCGTCCGAGTTCAGCGAGAAAGGATCCTCCTCCCCACATGTCACTTGATCTCCAAGGCCAGGTCGTCGCCGAGTTCCGGGCCAATGCCGGCCGGGTCGGCGGTCCGTTCGAAGGCGCCCGTCTGCTCCTGCTCACGACCACCGGGGCGAGGTCCGGCGTGCCGCACACCGTGCCGCTCACCTACCTGCCCGACGGTGCCCACCAGTTCCTCGTGATCGGATCCGCGGGCGGGTCGCCGCGCCATCCGGCCTGGTTCCACAACCTCGTCGCGAACCCGCAGGTCACGGTCGAGGACGGCGTTTTCGTCAGCGACGCTTCGGCCGTCGTCATGGAAGGCGCCGACCGCGACCGGGCCTTCGCCCGTGCCGTCGAGACCGACCCCGGATGGGCCGAGTACGAGGAGCGGTCCGGGCGTGTCCTGCCCGTGGTGGCGCTGCGGCCGGTGCCCGGTCCGCCACGGTTCGCCGGCGGAACTGCCGTTTCCGGCGGCGCGGCTCTCACGCGGGTCCACGACGCGTTCCGCCGCGAGCTCGCGCTGATCCGCGACGAGGTCACCGCCGGCGGGAGCGTGGGCGCGCAGCTGCGCGTGAACTGCCTGACCCTCTGCGCGGGCCTGCACAACCACCACGCCGGAGAGGACGGCGCGCTCTTCCCGCTGCTCGCCGCACAGCGGCCCGACCTGGGGCTGGTCCTCGAGCGCCTGCGCGTCGAGCACGAGCGGATCGCCGCGCTCGTCGCGCAGCTGCGGGACACCGTCGCGGGCCCCGCCGACCCGGCGGAGCTCCGGCGGGAGGTCGACCGGCTCGCCGACCAGCTCGAACGGCACCTTTCGTACGAGGAGGAGCAGCTGGTTCCTGCGCTGGACGGTCTTAGGGTGATCGCGTGACGGGGGACGTGCTGATTCGGCAGCTCGAGTACCTCGTCGCGCTGGCGCGGGAGCGGCACTTCGGGCGGGCGGCGCAGGCGTGCCACGTCAGTCAGCCCGCCCTGTCGGCGGCGATCCGCAGGCTGGAGCACGAGCTGGACGTGCCGATCGTGCTGCGCGGGCAGCGCTTCGGCGGGTTCACCCCCGAGGGGCAGCGCGTGGTGGGCTGGGCGCACCGGATCCTCGCGGAGCGCGACGGGTTGCGCACCGACCTCGACCGGATGCGGGGCGGGCTGAGCGCGACGCTGCGGATCGGCGCCATTCCCACGGCGGTGCCGGCGACGCCGTTGATCACGGCGCGGTTCGAGGCGGCACATCCGCGGGCGCTGGTGCGGATCGAGGCCCTCTCGTCCCGGGAGATCGCGCGGAGGCTCGCCGACTTCGAGTTGGACGTGGGTGTCACCTACCTCGACGACGAGTCGGCCGCCTCGATGCGGGCGATGCAGCTGTACCGGGAACGTTTCCTGCTGCTGATGCCGGCCGACTCCGCGCTGGCTCGGGAGCGGGTGGTGGAGTGGGCGGCGGCGGCGCGGCTGCCGCTCTGCGCTCTCACGCAGGACATGCGGAACCGGCGGATCCTCGACGCGGCGATGGCGACGGCCGGGGCCCGGCTGGCGCCGGTGATGGAGACCGACAACGTCGGCGCGTTGTACGCGCACATCGCGACCAGGGGGCTGTCGAGCATCGTGTCGCACGCCTGGGTGCACGCCTTCGGGGTGCCCGCGGGCCTCTGCGTGCGCCCACTCGCGGATCCCAACCCGAACCCACCGGTCGGGCTCGTCGCGCTGCCGCGGGAGCCGCCGTCGATCCTCGTGGACGCGGTGTGGACGGCGATGAAGGGTGCCGACCTCTCCGCCGAGTTCGAACGCTCGCTCGCCGGCGCGCTCGAGGCAGGCCGGTAGTAGCCAGCCGGAGCGTGGACCTGACAGGTCCTGGTTGTCCGACCCGGGACGGATCACGCTGGAGCGTATGGATCGGCGTGAGTTCGGGGACTTCCTGCGCAGCAGGCGGGCGTTGCTGCAGCCCTCGGACGTCGGGATGCCGGTGGGGTCGCGGCGGAGGACGCCGGGCCTACGGCGCTTCGAGGTCGCGCAGCTCGCCGGGATGTCACCGGACTACCTCGCCCGGCTCGAGCAGGGTCGGGGTGCGGCACCCTCGGTCGCCCTTGTCGCAGCCCTCGCCCGTGCCCTACGGCTGAGCAACGACGAACGCGACCACCTGTTCCTGCTCGCGGGACAATACGGTCCACCCGCGGTGGGGCCCGACGAACACGTCAGCCGGGTCCTCCTGCGCCTGCTCGACGACCTGGCCACGCTCCCCGCACTGATCGCCTCCGACCTCAACGTGGTGCTGGCACAGAATGCGCTCGCCGACGCGCTGCTCGGCGACCAGACCGGACAGCGCGGCTATGGCCGCAGCTGCACCTACCGCTGGTTCACCGATCCGACGTTCCGCGCGCGCCAGCCGGTCGAGGATCACGAGGGCGAGAGCCGTGCCCAGGTCGAAGACCTCCGCGCAACGGTCGCGGCGCGAGGCGGGGACCGTTTCGCCACGGGATTGGTCCGGGCCCTGCGCGCCGCGAGCCAGGAGTTCACGCGGTTGTGGGCCCGACACGATGTCGCCGTCCGCCGCAGCGATCGCAAGCGGATCATCCATCCGGTGGTCGGGCTGGTCGAACTCGACTTCGACGTACTGGCGACCGCTCATCGGCAGCGGCTGATCGTGTACTCACCCGCTCCGGGCAGCGCGGCCGTGGGGAAGCTCGAACTGATCGCGGCGCTCGGCCGGGAGCGGTTCGACACCGCGCCGTTCGACACCGCCGAGCCGCGCCAGGCCTGACCGCACAGCAGGAGGACCCTGCGGGCCGCGCGGCATCGACCGAAAGTCCACATTAGACAAGGAGCGTCGCGATGCGAATGTCGCCATCAGCCACGCACGTCCGCCTGTCGTCCGCCGTCCTCGGTATCGCGGTGGCGGCCGGCACGGCGTTCGGGGCGGCCGCGTGTGCGTCCGCCGAGCCCGCTGCGCCGATGGAGGCGCCGGCCGGGCTCAGTGAGCTGGCCGATGTCCGGGTGCTGGCGGAGTTCGACAAATCCGCCGGGCAGAACGCGGAGAGCATCGCGCTCGAACCGGGCGGCGGCGTGGTCATCGGCATGATCGGCGCTCGGCAGGTCGTCCGGGTGAGGGGAGACGGCGGTACCGAGGTGCTCGCCACGATGCCGGTGCCCGCCGGCGGGGGCGGGACCACGCCGCTGGTCGGGATTCCGCAGGTGACCGGGGTGGCGCGCGATCAAGGCGGCGCGGTGTTCTTCCTCTACTCGGCAGGGCTGGGTGGGCTGACCGGCATCTGGCGACTGGCGCCCGGGTCGAGCGAGCCGGAGCTGATCGTCTCGATGCCGGCGGACACCATGCCGAACGCACTGATCATCGATCAGCCCAGAAATCGCTTCCTCGTCACCGACTCGACCGGTGGACGGGTGTGGGAGGCCCCACTGTCCGGTGGCGAACCGTCGGTGTGGAACGCGGACCCCACCCTCGCGCCGTCCGGCTTCTTCGGGGCGAACGGGCTGAAGCTGCGGGCAGGAGCGGCGTGGGTGAGCAACTACGACCTCGGCACGATCGTGCGCATCCCGGTGGAGCAGTCGGGTGCGGCGGGCCCGGTCGCCGTGCACGCCACGGGCCTGGCCGGCATCGACGATTTCGACTTCACCGGCCGCGGCGACGAGATCCTCGCGGCGCTCAACGATACGAGCGAGCTGGTCGGCGTCGCGGCGGACGGCACGCATCGGGTCCTGCTCGACGGCGACGACGGCGTCGAGGGCACGACGGCGGTGGTCGTCCGCGATGAGACCGTGTTCATCAGCAACGGCGCGCTCCGAGAGGGCGACCGACCCGCGCTGCGGGTCGCCCGGCTGGTCGGAGGGTGAGCCGGTTCGCTTGGTGTCGAACACTCGTTCGGATCCTTCCACGGGGTTGTCCACAGGCTGTGGAGAGTGGTGGGTGAGGATGGTCGGCATGACGAGCGTTCGCTGGGGAGTGGTGGGTCCGGGCCGGATCGCGGCGAGGGTCGTGCGCGACTTCGTGCACATGCCCGACGCCGAGGTGGTCTCGGTGGCGTCGCGATCGGCCGAGCGGGCACGGGCGTTCGCCGACGCGAACGGGATCGAGCGGGCGCACGACTCCTACCGGGCGATCCTGGACGACGCCGACGTGGACGCGCTCTACATCGCCACCCCGCACCCCCAGCACCGAGCCGTTGCGCTCGCCGCGATCAAGGCGGGCAAGGCCCTGCTCGTCGAGAAGTCCTTCACGGTCACCCCGGTCGCCACGAGGGAGATCGCGACGGCCGCTCGTGACGCCGGGGTGTTCGTGATGGAGGCGATGTGGACCCGCTTCCAGCCCGCGATCGTGCGGCTGCGCGAGCTGCTCGCCGACGGCGCGATCGGGGAGGTCCGCGGCGTGCAGGGCGAGCTCGGGGTGAACGCGCCCACCGACCCGCGGGACCGGTTCTACAACCCGGCGGTCGGCGGGGGCGCCCTGTTCGACCTGACCGTCTACCCGGTCTCGTTCGCGCAGATGGTGCTCGGCACGCCGGACACCGTGGTCGCGCACGGCGCTCTCGCGCCGTCCGGCGTTGATGTCGAGGAGGCCGTGCTGCTCGGCTGGGCCGACGGGCGCACCGCATCGCTGTTCACGTCGCTGCGCTGCGCCACGCCGGGCCAGATGCGGGTGTTCGGCACCGAAGGCTGGATCGACGTCCTGCCCCGGTTCCACCACCCTGACGTGATCGTTCTCCATCGCACCCGCCGCGAACCGGAGGAGATCACGCGACCGCACACCGGCGGCGGGTACGTCCACGAGCTGCGGGAGGTGACCGACGGCGTGCTCGCGGGTCGGACGGAGAGCGCGGTGATGCCGCTCGCCGACACCATCGCCGTGCAGGACGTGCTCGGCGCGGTGGCCGACCAGCTCGGCATGCGGCCCCAGGAAGGCCCGGCCGAGCTGGAGCGGTGAGCCGGGTCAGCCCCGCTCGCGCCAGTTGATCGCCTCGCAGGCGGCGACCACCGGCCACGCGGCCACGGCCCCGGCCACCCAGACGGGGCCGCAGGCCACCAGGGCGAGTCGCCCGTGCGCACGCATGGCGCCCAGGTCGCGCCGGAACGCCGCGGTGATCGCGGGTCCGTCGAACCCGACGAGCACGATCAGCAGGATCGCCCCGACGACGAGGTAGACGAACAGGAACGGCATCGCCATCAGCGGGGGGCCTCCATGCGGGCGGCCGCGGCCAGGATGGCGGCGGCGAGGGCGCGCGCCTCGGCCGGGTCGTCAAGGGTGCGGCCCGGGATCACCAGGATCCCGCCGCCGAGCAGGTGGACACCGCCCGGCCACGTCTGCTTGTAAGGGGCCCGCTCGGCGTACCCGGCGGGCCGGATCGGTTCCGGCAGCTCGACGATCGCGCGCACCGGCTCGTACGGGCGCTCGTCGGTCGGCCTCCGCAGCGGGGTCACCCGGCCTCCCCCGGCAGCTCCACCGAGCAGGGACAGCAGCAGGCCGCGCCCGCGGCGAACCGGGTGAGGGGTGCCGCGCTGGGGGATAGCGCGGCACCCCTCGGCTTTCCCTTGAGGTGCTGGCCGAGACGGATCAGGAGACGGATCGGGTCGGTGTCGAGCACGGCCGGTACGGGCATCGGGACTCCGATCGGGATCGCGGTGCGGAGCGTTGGCCAGTCCGCCGGGGACGCAACGGAATGGTCGATCCGTCGGGCGGCGGGTGGTCATCACGCCGCCCGGCGGACGTCGGTGTGCAGAGCGGACAGGACGCGGCGCACGATCGCGTGCCGGTCGTCTTCGTCCTCACCCGCATCCCAGTCGATCAGGGCGGCGATCCGGGCGACGAAATCCACGTCGCCCGGATCGACCGACCCCGTGGCGGGGAGGCGGACGATGTGGTAGCCCCTCGCGTCCAGCCACGACGCGATGTGCGCGGGAGCCATGGCGGCGGGGGCCTTGTTCGTGCCGTTGGCAAGGAAGTAGTCCGTCATCGCACTACTTATCACTGCCGCGGTGTTCACGATCCATAGAATGACGGCCCGGACGGCTGCCGTCGTCAGGGCTCGCGGCCATCTTCGGTACCGGCTGGCAGGAAACGTGCACCCACAGGAAGCCCCACCTTCCGGCTACCTTCAATGTGCGCCGGAGGCACCGCTGCGATCCTGATCGCGTGGGGCGGTGCATGATCGTGGACGACAACGAGCGATTCCTCGCGGTCGCCCGGGATCGGCTCACGCGCGACGGCCTCGACGTCGTCGGCACGGCCACCTCGCAGAAGGAAGCCCTCCAGATGGCGGAGGAGCTGCACCCGGACGTCGTACTCGTCGACATCAGCCTGGGCGCCGAGAGCGGCTTCGAGGTCACCCGCCGGCTCGTCGCGGACTTCCCGGATCTCGAGTCCCGCGTCGTCCTGATCTCTACCCGCGATCAGGACGACTTCGCCGATCTGATCGCGGCGAGCCCCGCGGCCGGCTTCCTCCCGAAGAACCTCCTCTCCGCGCGCGCCGTCTGCGACCTCGTGGCCGTCGGGGACTGCTAATCGTCGCTGCGACCCGATAGCGTCGTCGTCTGGGGAGCGGGGATGGCGATGGCAAACGCCCAGGTGGCACCCTGGCTTCGCCGCTGGGGCAGCGGGTTGCTCGCGGGTGCGGTGCTGGTTTCGGCCGCGTCCGGGGTGGTCGCGCTCCTCGAGCTCTACGTGCAGAATCTCGTTGGCCGCCCGCTGGTCTACCTGCTCGCCGTGCTGGCCGTCGCCACTTGGTGGGGAGCAGGCCCCGGTGTCGTCAGCGCGGTGGCGAGCGTCGCGGTGTTCACCGTCCTGTTCATCCCCCCGCGCGGGTCGTTTGCGCCCCGGGACCCGCGATACGGCGTCACGCTGGCGATCTTCCTGGTCACCGGGGTGGTCGTCGCGTGGCAGGCGGCCCGCTTGCGGCGGAACGAGCGCGAGTCCACGCGGCTGTCGCAGGAGCAGGCGGCGCTGCGCCGGGTGGCCACCCTCGTCGCGGGCGGCGCACAGCCGCGGGAGGTGTTCGCCGCGGTCAGCGATGAGATCGCCCGGCTCCTCGAACCCGACCTGACCACCCTGGTGCGGTTCGAGTCCGATGGCTCGGCGACGTTCCTCGCGGGTGGTGGGTGGCGGGGCCGGGGAATGAGCGTCGGCCGCACCATGCCCGTGCCCCGATCGCTCGAGCCGTTGCGGGACGGGTCCGTGGTGCGCATCGACGACCTGCGGCAACGCCGCGACATGTCCGAGACGGTCGAGAAGCAGGGGCTGCTGGGCGTCGTCGGCTGCCCGATCGTCGTCGAGGGACGCGTGTGGGGCGCATTCGGCGTGGGATCCCGCGCGGGCGGCCTCCCCGCCGCCACCGAGCAGCGGCTCGTCGACTTCACCGAGCTCATCGGCACCGCGATCGCGAACGCCGAGAGCCACGCCCACGTCACCCGACTGCTCGACGTGCAGACGGCGCTGCACCGGGTGGCCACGCTGGTCGCCGGTGAGGCCACCCCCGACGAGGTGGTGCCCGCCGTCACCGAGGAGATCCGGCTGGTCCTCGACGCCGAGGCCATGCTCGTCACTCGGCTCGATCCCGATGGGCTGTGCACGATCGTGGCCCAGCACGGCCCGCATCCGCCCGAGCTGCGGGTGGGCGAGCGCTGGCGGCCCGACAGCGGCCTTGCGATGGCGGAGGCGCTGCGGACGGGGCGGCCCGCCGTCCGGGAGGGCTACTCGGCACCGCCGCTCACCGGGTCGGGCGCCGAGATCATCCGTGCCATGGGCGTGCGGCATTCCATCGCGCTCCCGATCGTGGTCGACGGGGAGGTCTGGGGCTCCGTCGGCATCGCACGCATCCGCGACGAGCGATTCCCGCCCGACATCGCGCAACGCGTCACGGGGTTCGCCGAGCTGCTCTCCACCGCGGTCCGCAACACCGAGAACCGGGCCCAGACCAGCCGCCTGCTGGAGGAACAGGCCGCCCTGCGGCGGGTCGCCACCGTCGCCGCGCGGGGTGGAGCGCCCCGCGACGTGTTCGCGGCCGCCGCCGACGAGGTCGCCGGGTTGCTCGGGGTCGATGTGGCGTTCCTGGTCCGGGTGGACACCGCGACGATCGTGGCGGCCGCCGGCTGGCCCGATGCCCCGATCGGAGCGGTCGCCTCCAGGAATCCGATGCTGCGGGAGATCCTCGAACGGGGTGACGCTCTGCGGCTGGACGATCTCACCCGGCTGCCCGGGGGCGTTGACATCCTGCACGGCTCGGGCATCCGCGCGCTCGTCGCGACCCCGGTCATCGTGGAGGGGCGGCTCTGGGGGGTCCTCGGCGCCGGGTCGCGGAGCGGTCCGCTGCCGGCCGATGCGGAGCAGCGGCTCGTCCATTTCACCGAGCTCGTCGGCACCGCGATCGCCAACACCGAGAGCCGGTCGGAGATCCTCCGGCTGCTGGCGGAGCAGAGTGCGCTGGAACGGGTGGCCACGCTCGTCGCCACCGGGCCGTCCCCCACCGAGGTCTCCCGTGCGGTTGCCGAGGAGGTGCGCGAGCTGCTCGGGGTGGGGGACGCAGGCGTGTGCCGCTTCGAGCCGGACGGCACGGCCGTCCTGCTCGTCGGGGTCGGTGCCAACCTCGGCCAGTGGCCGCCAGGGATCGGCTGGCCGCTCGACGAGATCGACATCGGCTCGGAGGTGTGGCGCACCGGTCAGCCGGCTCGGTTCGATGCTGATCGGTGGGGGCGCGCCCGCGGTCCCGTCGCGGCGCGGCTGCGCCGGCTGGGCGTGCACTCGGTGGTGGCCAGCCCGGTGACGGTGGACGGGCGGCTCTGGGGGGCGGTGATGGCGTGGTCGAGCGGCACCTCGCTGCCGGCCGACACCGAGCAGCGGATGGCCCGCTTCACCGATCTCGTCGCGATGGCCATCGGCAACGCGGAGAACCAGGCGCAGCTGGCTGCGTCAAGGGTCCGGATCGTCACCGCATCGGACGAGGCCCGCAGGCGCATCGAGCGGGATCTGCACGACGGCGCGCAGCAGCGGATCGTCTCGCTCGGGCTCGAGCTGCGCCTCGCCCAGGCGGGTGTGCCCGACGGGATTCCCGAGGTACGGGCCGCCCTCGGCCGGATCGCCGATGACCTCGGCCATCTGTTGGACGAGCTTCGGGAGACCGCACGGGGGATCCACCCCGCGATGCTGTCCGAGGGCGGGCTGCAGCCGGCCCTGCGCACGTTGGCACGACGCGCGCCACTGCCCGTCGAGCTCGACCTCACGACGGACGCCCGATTCCCGGAGCCGGTCGAGGTGGCGGCGTACTACGTGGTGTCGGAGGCGTTGACCAACGCGGTGAAGCACGCCACGGCGTCACGCGTGGCCGTGTCCCTCGCAGAGCGCGATGGCACGCTGCAGCTGTCGGTGGACGACGACGGGGTGGGCGGCGCCGATCCCCATGGCGGGTCCGGCCTGATCGGCCTGCGGGACCGGGTGGAGGCGCTGGGCGGAACGATCGTGGTGGAGAGCCCGAAGGGCGCGGGGACGCGAGTGGCAGTCAGGCTGCCGGTGATGGACGGGACTGGTCCGGTCACCGCTTCTCGAGAAAGGTGAGCACCGCGAGCACCCTGCGGTGGTCGTCGTCGGTGTCGGAAAGGCCCAGCTTCGTGAGGATGCTGCGCACGTGCTTCTCGACGGTGCCCTCGGTGATCCACAACCGGCGCGCGATCCCGGCGTTGGAGCGCCCCTCCGCCATCAGGGAGAGCACGTCGCGCTCCCGCTCGCTGACCACCGCGAGTGGGTCGTTGCGCTTGCGGGCGGTGACCAGCTCCTGCACGAGCGCCGGGTCGACGACCGAACCGCCCCTCGCGATCCGTTCGAGCGTCTCGATGAACTCGGCCACGTCGCTGACGCGGCTCTTGAGCAGGTAGCCGATCCCCCGCCCGCTGGCCAGCAGCTCCATCGCATGGTCGACCTCCGCGTGCGCGGAGAGGACGAGGATGCCCATCTCCGGCCAGTCCCGGCGGATCTCCTTCGCAGCGTCCAGGCCTTCTGTGGTGTGCGCTGGCGGCATCCGGATGTCGACGATGACCAGGTCCGGCGTCATGTCACGCACCAGCTCCAGGAGTCGCGTCGCGTCCCCTGCCTGCCCCACGACTTCGAATCCGCTTCGCTCGAGCAGGCTGGAGAGCCCCTCCCGGAGCAGGACGTCGTCATCGGCAACGACAACCCGCACCGCGGTCATGCAGCGATTATCGGCGCACGGGCCGACACTGCCCACACTGAGGCTGAGCTGTGTCCAATTGGCGATCCTTCGCTCGTCCGTCCGCTATGCGACGGACGGCTGTTTCTGGTGCTCCCGTCGCGCGACGAGCGCGGTGAGGACCGCGGCCACGAGGCAGGCCGCCGCCCCGAGCGCGAGGCCCGCCCGCCCGCCGAAGTGCTGGCTGACGAAGCCCGCGATCGGGCCGCCGATGGGCGTGGAGCCGAGGAACGCCACGGCCCACAGCGCCATGACGCGCCCGCGCATGTGCGGGGCCGATGTGAGCTGGAGGGTGCTGTTGCCCGCCGACTGGAAGGCGACGCTGGCCGCCCCGACCATGCCCATCCCGAGCAGCGCGAAGCCGAGGGTGGGGGCGAGCGCCGTGGCGAGCATCGCCAGGCCGAACGCGGCAGCCGCCGCGGCGAGCGACCACAGCCCGGTGCGGCCCCACGCGGCCATGCAGAGGCCGCCGATCACGGCGCCCGCCCCCATCGCGGCAGTCAGGAAACCGTAGGTGCTGGCGTCGCCCGCGAACGTCTCGCTCGCGACGATCGGGAGCACCACCTGGAACTCGAAGGCGAGGCACCCGATCAGCGCCATCGTCAGTAGCGGCACGGCGAGCGCGGGCGTGCGACGGACGTAGTCGAAGCCCTCGCGAAGCTGGCCGGGCGCGCGGGGTGCCGGAGTCGTCGGAGTGAGGGCGGCGAGGTCGAGCCGCAGCAGGGAAGCGATGACCGCGGCGAAGCTGACCGCGTTGAGCAGGAAGCAGACGGCCATGCCGCCGGTGGCGATCACGATGCCCGCGAAGGCGGGCCCGACCGCACGGGCGACGTTCACGAGCACCGAGTTGAGGCTGACCGCGTTGCGCAGGTTGTCCGGGCCGACCAGCTCGAGCACGAACGTCTGGCGTGCCGGGGTCTCGACGCTGCTGACTGTCCCGAGGAGGAATGCGAGCACGTAGACCTGCCACAGCTGCACGGTGCCGGTGGCGGTCAGGACGCCCAGCACCAGGGCCAGCGCGCCCGCGCCGACCAGCAGGCCGATGAGCAACCGGCGCTTGTCCAGGCGATCGACGACCACGCCGGCGTACGGGCCGAACAGCAGGATGGGCAGCGTCTGCAGGGCGACGACCAGCCCCACCGCGGTGGCCGATCCGGTGAGCTCGAGGACCAGCCACGACTGGGCGATCGTCTGCATCCAGGTGCCCGTCATCGAGACGGCCTGGCCGCCGATGAAGCGGCGGTAGTTGGGGGTGGAGAGGGATGCGAACGTCTGGCGACGCAATGCGTCGAGGGGGGCGAGCGCGCGCTCGCCGATCACTGCCATGTGCCCTCCGTATATTTGCTTGCCAATAGGCAACTATACGCCTGTCCGTGGCCTCGTGCGCTTCTCCGGCCGGACGGGCCGATGACCCGCACGCGGGAGCCGGTGGCATCATGGCGCGGAGGCGCTGCCCGGGTTGTCGCCGATCAAGGGGCGGATGGTGGCCAAGCCATCGGCGGTCTCGTTCGGTGGTGGCCGTGCCCATGATCCGAAGTTTCGGTTGTCCATGGCTGTGCCGGCAGCCATGGACAACCTCTACTTGCGATCTTCGCTTCCATGATCCGAAGTTACGGGTGCTCATGGTCGTGCGGGCAGCCATGGGCACCCGGTAGTTTGGATCATGCCCGCCGCCGGGCGGCCCGGGCGCGATCGTGGCGGTCCATCGGGTCGGTCTGGTCAGCTGCCTGCCGGTGGGCGCGCCGTTCCCGGCCCGGGTCGCCCGGCGCCCGCCCCGTGATCCGGGCTTCGCGTGTGGTCCCGCCGGTTCGCCTCGACCCATTCACGTTGCGGGGGTGGCTGGGTTGGGTGCACTACCGTCCCCTGGGGTTGCGTGGGCGGCCGTCCCCGACGCGGGCACAGGCCCGTTCACGAGGAGACCGTCCTGCCGGGTGCCACGCGACTGGCTGTGGTCCCGACCCTCCACACCCCAGTGGCATTCCTGGGTGATCACGGCGAGACCACCTCAGGGACAGGGCCCCACGCGCAGGTTCATGATCAGCAGGATCGGGACACCAACTGCCGGGGTGCAGAACACCAGCTGCAGGAGGCAGTCCGGGTCCCGGTCCCGCTGATCACACCCCAGAATCCAGGGCCGGCCAGGGGGCGACGACGGGACCACAGCCAGTCAAGTGGCACCCAACCGCGGCGGTCTCGTCGAGAACGGGCGTGCCCCCGCGTCGGGGACGGCCGCCCGAGTAACCACATGATTCGGTAGTGCACCAACCCGGTCACCCTCGCAAGGCGACGCGGTCGAGGTGAACCGGTGCGAGCACGCCGGTAGCCGGGGGCGGGTGGGTGAGGCCCGCGGCTATCCGGGGCCGGGAACGGCGCGCCCATGAAAGCGTCGGGCACCCGGCCGCACCCCCGGGGGCTGGTTTCCGTAGAACGCACCGCGACCGAGGCGGGTGATCAGCGGCTCGGCGCGAAACCCGACGCCTCGCGTCGGGAAACGCGCCGACCTGACGATCACTGGCCCGCCGAGCCACCCAGCCCGGGCTCTGTGGAGCCCGGCGCGCTCGTTCTCGGGCGGCGCGCCCGGTCGACGGGGTGTCTCGGCCGCGACGGGCTGCGTCGACCGACACGGGGTGCGCCGGCAGCTCCGCCGTGCCGTGATGCGGCCTGAGCCCTGCGACCAGACCAATGATCACGAAGTCCGGCTGGCTCACCTAGCCGATCGTGGGCGCCGGCCCCGTGCTGCCCCGCACCACCAGATGGGTGGCCAGCTCCACGCGCGGCGGCGGGCCCGGCATGCCGTCGCCCGCGTCGAGCAGGAGCCGGACCGCTTCGGCGGCCATCCTTGCCAGTGGCTGGTGCACCGTGGTGAGCGGCGGGGTCGTCAGCTCGCTGAACGCGATGTCGTCGAAGCCGACGACGCTGAGGTCCTCCGGGATGCGCAGCCCGCGCGCGGCCGCCTCCTGGAAGACCCCGAACGCCTGCATGTCGGAGCCCGCGAAGATCGCCGTCGGCGGGTCGGGCATGTCGAGCACGATGCGGGCGCCGGCCTCCCCGCCGCTGATGCAGAAGTCGCTGAAGTGCACGAGCCGCTCGTCCACCGCGATCCCGGCCCTGCCGAGCCCGGCGCGGTAGCCCTCCACCCGTTCCCGGCTGCACGCCAGCTGTGGGGGCCCGGAGAGGGCGGCGATCCGGCGGTGGCCGAGCGCGACGAGGTGCTCGACGGCCGAGAGGCCGCCCGCCCAGTTCGTCGCGCCGACCGTGGCGTAGGACGGGTTGCCGCCGCCGACGGGGTCGAGCAGCACAACCGGCGTGTGCAGGGCCGCGAGCTGGTCGACGGTCTGCGGTGCCGCCTCGCTGACCACGAGGACGAGGCCGTCGGAGCGGCGGGTGGCCAGCCGGTCCAGCCAGCGCCGGTCGCCCGCGGGAGCCCTTTCGGTGGAGGTGAGGACGATCTGGCTGCCGACCTTGCGGGCCTCGGCCTCGGCGCCGCGCAGCACCTCGACGACCCACGGGGAGTCCAGACCCGGCACCGCCATGTCGATGAGGCCGACCGGGCGCTGCGCGCCCGACGAGCGGCGCTGGTACCCGCGGTCGGCCATGATCTGCTGAACCCGCTGCCGGGTGGCCTCCGCGACGTCGGCCCGGCCGTTGAGGACCTTCGACACGGTGGGCACCGACACACCTGCGGATGCGGCGATCTCGGCGATCGTCACGCGATGGCTCGGCATCCCGGTCCCTCCCCTGGCTTGACGCGCGGCGGGCCCGAACCTACCGTCAGCGCCGCGAATCGCAAGTGTCGGAAACTTTCGGTGTCCCGGAGGGAACGTGTCCATCAGTACAGAGGCCTCCCGGATCGCCGAGCTCATCGGGGACATGACCCTCGACGAGAAGCTCGCCCAGCTGGTCGGGCTCTGGGAGCGCCGCGGGGGGTCGGGCGACGGTGGCGACGTCGCCCCCATGCAGGACGCGATGCAGGCCGACGAGGTCGGTTTCCAGGCATTCGCGGCCCACGGCCTCGGCCAGCTCACCCGTCCGTTCGGCACGGCTCCCGTCGACCCCGTGGACGGAGCCAGGGCACTGGCGGGCAAGCAGCGGTGGCTGGTCGAGCACACCCGCCTCGGGATCCCCGCGCTCGTGCACGAGGAGTGCCTCACCGGGCTCGCCGCCTGGAAGGCGACCACGTTCCCAGCGCCGCTGTCCTGGGGTGCGAGCTTCGATCCCGCGCTCGTCGAGGAGATGGGCGCGGCGATCGGCGCGTCCATGCGCAGTCTCGGCGTGCACCAGGGGCTCGCCCCGGTGCTGGACGTCGTGCGTGACGCACGCTGGGGCCGCGTCGAGGAGTGCATCTCCGAGGACCCCTACGTCGTCGGCACGATCGCCACCGCCTACGTGCGCGGCGTGCAGTCCACAGGTGTCGTCGCGACGCTCAAGCACTTCGTCGGCTACTCGGCCTCTCGGGCAGGCCGCAACCTCGCCCCCGTGCACGCCGGGCCGCGGGAAGTGGCCGACGTGCTGCTGCCGCCGTTCGAGATGGCCGTACTCGACGGGGGCGTCGACTCGGTCATGAACTCGTACGCCGAGATCGACGGGCTGCCGGTGGCCGCGGACGCCGCCCTGCTGACCGGCGTGCTGCGGGACCGGTGGGGGTTCACCGGCACGGTGGTGGCCGACTACTTCTCCGTCGCGTTCCTGCACACCCTGCACAAGGTCGCCGCCGACCTCGGCGACGCGGCCGCGCAGGCCCTCGCCGCCGGCATCGACGTGGAGCTGCCCACCGGGAACGCCTACCTGGAGCCGCTGGCGGAGCGGGTGCGCTCCGGGGCGCTGCCGGAATCGGTCGTCGAGAGGGCACTGGAACGCGTGCTTCGCCAGAAGGCGCGGCTGGGCCTGCTCGACCGGCGGCCCGAGGACTACGCCGACGTGGGCGCCATCGACCTCGACCCACCCGAGCACCGCGCACTCGCCGCCCGGCTGGCCGAGGAGTCGGTCGTGCTGCTCTCCAACGACGGCACCCTGCCGCTCGCGGCGCCTGCCCGGGTGGCCGTCGTGGGCCCGAATGCCCACGACACCGCGGCGCTCTTCGGCTGCTACAGCTTTCTCAACCACGTGCTCTCGCTGCACGAGGGCGTCGAGCCGGGCCTGGAGATCGCGAGCGTGCTGGACGCGCTGCGCGCCGAACTGCCGGCAGCCGCGATCACGCATGCCATGGGCGCGGACGTCGACACCGACGACACCAGCGGCTTCGCCGAGGCGATCGCCGCGGCGCGGGAGGCAGAGCTGTGCGTCGCGGTCGTCGGCGACCGGGCTGGTCTCTTCGGCCGCGGCACCTCCGGCGAAGGCTGTGACGCCGACTCGCTCGACCTGCCCGGCGTGCAGCGCCGCCTCGTCGAGGCGCTGCTGGAGACCGGCACCCCGGTGGTGCTGGTGCTGCTCACCGGCCGCCCGTACACGCTGGACTGGGCGCTGGAGCGCTGCGCGGCCGTCGTGCAGGCGTTCTTTCCCGGCCAGGAGGGCGCTGCCGCCGTTGCCGGGGTGCTCTCGGGGCGGATCAACCCGTCGGGCCGGCTGCCGGTCAGCATGCCGCGCTCGGTCGGGGCCCAGCCCTACAGCTACCTGCACCCGCCGCTGGGCGGGGCGAGCTCGGTGAGCAACCTCGACACCGCCCCCGTCCGCCCCTTCGGGCACGGGCTGTCCTACACGACGTTCACCCACACCGATCTGCGGCTCGCGGGGCCGCGGGTGCCCACCGACGGCGCGATCGTGGCGAGCTGCCGCGTGACGAACACGGGGGATCACGCGGGCGCCGACGTCGTGCAGCTCTACGCCACCGACGTCGTCGCATCCGTGACCCGTCCCGTCGTGCAGCTCCTCGGCTACGCCCGGGTGCACCTCGAGCCGGGGCAGAGCGCCGACGTCGAGCTCGACGTGCCCACGCACCGACTCGCCTTCACCGACCGGCGCAATGTGCGGGTGGTCGAGCCGGGCACCGTGCGGCTGTTCGTCGGGCGCAGCTGTGTCGACCCGGTGCTCACGGCGGACGTGGAGCTGACGGGCCCGGTCCACGAGGTGTCGGTGGCGGACCGTCGGGTGGTGCGAGTGCAGGTCATCGGTGCATCGCGGTCCGAAGGGCGTTGATCCAGTGGGCCGTGGTCTCCTCGGCGAGGCGGGTGTGTGGCGCGAAGGCCTCGAAGAAATGCCAAGCGCCGGGGACGTGCTTGATCTCCACTGGTACGTCGGCCCGTGCAAGGCGCAGCGCGAAGCCGAGACCCTCGTCGCGGAGTGGGTCGAGCCCGCAGGTGAGCACGTAGGCGGCGGGCAACCCGGAGAGGTCGACGGCCCGGGCGGGTGCCGCGTAGGCGGGCACGTCCACCCCGCGGTCGGGGCCCAGGTAGGTGTCCCAGGTCAGGCGCAGTCCGTTGCCGTTGGTGATCCGGCGGTCCGTGACATTCCGAACGGACTCGGTGCCCCCGCGGTCGTCGAGCGCCGGGATGAGCAGGCACTGGTACGCGATCGCAGGGCCTTGCCGGTCGCGGGCCAGTAGGCACAACGCCGCGCTCAGGCATCCGCCGGCCGACGCCCCGGTGACGGCGATGCGGCCGGGATCGACGCCGAGGTCAGCCGCATTCGTGCTCATCCACTCCAAGGCGGCGTAGCAGTCCTCGAGGCCCGCTGGGAAGCGGTGCTCGGGGGCGAGCCGGTAGTGCACGTTCACCACGACGGCGCCCACCTCGGCGCACACGTCCTGCGCGATCCGGCTGGGCCCGTCGAGCTCTCCGTAGCTGAACCCGCCGCCGTGGATGTAGAGCACGCCGGGGAGCGTGCTGTCGCTCGTCAGGGGCCGCAGAACCTGGACTTCGATCCCTCGGCCGATGGTCCGGCGCTCGACGTCGACGTCGGTGCGCGGTGGGAGTCGCGCCATCAGGTCGCGGAACGCGGCCCGGGTCGCCTCGATGTCCGCGTAGGGGTTCTCCGGGCGGGGCGGCAGGCCTGCGAAGACGTCGGCCAGCTCGGGGTGCACGAACATTTCCCATCCTCTCACTGATACCGTCTCTACGCAACGAAGCTATGGTCTCGTTGAGACGGTGTCAATGGGAGGATTTGTCGTGGGCGACGAGCTGAGCCCCTCCGCGTACGTGGTACTCGGCCTGATCGCGCGCCACGGACCGATGACGCCGTACGAGCTGAAGGCGCGCGTGGATGAGAGCGTCGGCTACTACTGGCCGATCCCCCACGCGCAGCTGTACCGGGATCCGCCCCGCCTGGCCGAGCAAGGTCTGCTGGAGGAACGCGCCGAGGAACACGGCAGGCGACGCCGTGTCTTCCACGTGACGGAGGCCGGTCGCGAGGTGCTCGCCCGATGGCTCGCCGACCCGACCACACCTCCTCCTGAGACGCGGAACCCGTCGTTGCTCAAGCTCGCCTTCGTCGACCTCGGCCCAGCGGGCCAGGCGAGGGCCCTGGCCAGGACCCAGGCCGACCAGCATCGTGGCTGGCTCGAGACCTACCGGAAGCTCCGCGCCGAGATCAGCCCCGATGCCCCCGATGCCATGGCCCGCGGGCGCGTGCTCGACCTCGGCATCCGGCACGAACAGGGCTACGTCGAATTCTGGGAGACGCTGGCGAACGAACCGACAACCTGACGCTCGTCAGCGGGTGTGCGCCAGCTTCTCCGGGTTCGTCACCGAGTAGATCCCGGTGACCTCACCGCGCGCGAGGTGGCACTCATGCGGAAATGTCGAAGTAGTGCGGGCCGGCGGAAACGGTGAGGTGTACGGAGCGATTCCACCGGCCCGCCATTTCGGACTCACCGACCGTGGACGTATCGCGCCCGGGATGCGCGCCGATCTCGTGCTCGTCTCCGGCGACCCCACGACCGACATCCGAGCGACTGCCGCGATCGTCGACGTCTGGCGGCGCGGGGCGCGCCTCGAACGCCCGTGAGCGAGGCCGGGCTGCGTCACCTGAATGTCATCTAGGTGCCACGCCGATGCCATCCGGGATGCGCCGGTCGTACGCCGAAGGCGGCCAACATCATCACTGCCCTCGCCGGGCGCTGCCGGTTGCTGAAGTGTCGCGACTGACGGACCCGCGGAGGGCATGGTGCGGCAGCGGGCCGCCCCGGCGGGTTGCTTGCCTCAGGCGCGACCTGCACCGGTGGCCCAGTGATCTCGTGTCCTCGCGTGCCGGTTCACGGCCGCGATTCCTCGTTGTTCTTCTTCCGTCCGCGTGCAGCGGCGAGCGTCTGGAGCATCCGTCATGGGTCAGGTGTCAGTGCGTCGGGGTGTGGCCGTCGGCCACGCCTCGCGCCCTGATGTCGACGCCGTGCGGTTGCGGCTTTCGCCGGTCGACTTCCTCCTGCACGCGCTGCGGTGGGCGTGCGCGCTCGCCGGTGCGGTGGTGGTGCTGTGGATCGGGGCGGCCTTCCTGACGGCGGTCCCCGCGGTCGCGGCTCCGGTGATGCAGGTTGCGGTCGTCAGCCAGGGCCTGGTGAAGGGAGGTGGCATCAGGCCGGCCGGCGGCGGAGATGGTGGAGACGATTCGGGTTCCGGCGACGGGGACGGCGGCGGAGGATCCGAATCGGGCTCGGAGGGCTCGGACTCCGGCGAGAAGAAGTCGGAGAAGAAGTCGGAGAAGAAGTCCGAGAAGAAGTCGGATGACGACAAGGGATCCGAGAAGAAGTCCGACAAGAAGTCCGAGGGCGAGAAGAAGTCCGAGGAGAAGAAGGATCCCGAGAAGAAGGACTCCGAGGAGAAGGAGTCTCGCGATCGCCCGTCGGACGACGAGAAGGACGGCGAGCGCGGCAAGGGCAAGAAGCCTTCGCGGCATGCGGACGAGGACGGCGCTGACGAGGACGGCGCGGAGGAGAACGGCGCGGAGGAGAACGGCGCCGACGGGGACCGCGTCCGGAAGGTGCGCGCCGACGAGGATCGTGCCGACGAGGACGGCGCCGAGGCAGGGAAGGAGCGCAGCCGCGCGCGTGAGCGCGAGCAGGCGCGGGACTCCGACACTGCGGATCGAGACAGCGCGGACGACACCGAGGACGGCGACGGGGAGAAGGCAGGCGACGGCGCCGAGAAGATCCGCGAGCGGGTGCGGGCCGCAGTACGGGAGCGGGCCGACGAGTCGGAGGAGCGGATCGCGGAGGGCGGGCGGCGCGTCCGCGACGAGATCGCGGAGCGGGACAGCGACGACGGCCGCGACCGGGAGGACCGGGCCGACATCGATCGGGCCGACATCGATCGGGCCGACATCGATCGGGATCGCGCCGATCGGGATGACGCCGGCGCGGATGAGGCCGGTTCGCGCCGGACGCATGCGGACGACCGGGAGGGCCGGGCATCGCTGCGTGAGGCGGCCGCCGAGCAGGAGGGCGAGGAGCGTCCGAGCCACAAGCCCCGCAAGGGCGAACGCGCCGACGCCGCCGCGCGGTGGGCGGATCTCACCGGCGAGCGCTCCCATGACGGCGACGACAGCGAGTCCAAGGCACGCGGCAAGGACGACCAGGGTGCCGATGTCGCCGAAGCGGTGCGCGGGCGGATTCGCAAGGCCGTTGCGGAACACGACCGGGAGCGGGACGAGGGCGCTCGGGACCGCGACGGCAAGGGCGGCGACGAGCGTGGGGACGGTGCGCGGCGGCTCGCGCAGCGCGCCGCGGACATCGCGCGCGAGGCGAGCGACGAGGACGGGGACGTCTCCCGTGCCGTGTCCGGTCTCGTGGACGAGGCGCTCGACGTCGCCACGAAGCACGCGGACCGGAAGAAGGGCGAGCGGCCGTCGGACGCGAAGTCGAGGCGAGCGCGACCCGCCGCGGGGAAGGACGGCGAGCGGGTGACGGCCGACGGCGCCTCCGAACCGACGCGTTCGGGTCGCCGTGCCACCGCGGATCCACGCGGTCCGCCATCGGACGAGGCGTCGGTGAGCCTGCTGCGCGCGTCGAAGGACGAGGACGAGGACAGCAGGGACGAGGACGACGAGGACGACGACTCGGCGGAGCGGACCGAGCGGGTGCTCGACGGCGAGATCGAGCTCGACAAGAGCGAGAAGAAGCTCGCCAAGTCGAAGAAGGACGTCGCCGCGGGGAAGAAGACCGACGCGGACTACGAGAAGCAGGCCACCGAGCACGAGAAGCTGGAGCAGCGGGTCGCCGAGGACCGGGAGGGGTTGTCGGACGACCGCGTGGATCTGGTCGACGAGGTCGTCGACGGTCACCGCAACCTGTCGAAGCGGGAGCGGGACCTCGAGGCCGAGGAGAAGAAGGTCGCCTCGGGTGAGGTGACGAAGAAGGCGCACAGCAAGAACGTCGCGACGTACGAGAAGCAGCGCGACGACGTGTACGAGGCCAGCGATGAGCTGATGGAGGCCACGGACCGCGATCCGGATGCGGTGTCCGACGACGACCTGGACGGCGAGGGCTCGGCGGCCGGGTGCGGTTCGGACGGTGCGTTCACGGAGTGCGGGTCGGTGAGCGAGTCCGCCGACGGGAAGCGGGACTCCGAGCGGAAGGTGTGCCTGTCCGGGATCTCGTCCGGGTGCGGGGCCTCCTCGAAGTCGGGTGATTCGAAGTCAGAGGCGGCGTGTGACGACAGCGGCTGCGGGAGCAGCGCGTCCAGTCGTGGCGCGGACGGCGAGGCGACCAGCGCGTCCGCGCGATGTGACGGGGACGCACGCGGATGCAACCAGCGGAGTTCGGCCATGCCGGACGGCGCCGACGCGGAGTGCGACACCGGCGGCGGGTCGTGCAGGAGCGGGAGTTCGGGCCGCGAACGTGATCCGGCGAGCACGGCAAGGGCAGCGAGTACGGCCAACGGCGCCGGGGGCGATGCCGGGGGCAGTGGATCGGCCCGCTGCGATGGTGACTGCGCGGCGTCCAGCTCGGTGGACATCGAGGACGGCGAAGCACGCGCCGACGCCGAGGTGGCGTGCGCCGAAGGTTGCACCGGTTCGGCGAGCAGCAGGTCCGACGCTGGTACGTCCGACGGCCCGAAGGCGACCACCAACGCCGCGGCCGACTGCTCGGTCTCGGGCGGCGGGTGCCGGGCAGGCGCCGAGTCGGATGCCGACGGTTCGGCCGAGGAGGGCACCGGCTCCGACAGCTCGGCCACGGTCGAGGTGCACTGCGACGGTGCGTGCTCCGGGAACGGGAAGACCGCGACGAGCGGCTCGGCCGGCGGCATGAGCGCCGGCGCGGCTCGGGTGAGCGACGGAGAGGCCTCCTGCGAGGTCAGTGGCGGCGACTGCGACGCGTCCAGCAGCACCGAGACCGCGTCGGCGATCGACTCCGGCGACAACGTGGCCTTCACCGACGGCGACGCGTCGGCGTCGAGCTCGGCGGGCGCGAGCGTCGACTGCGACGACGCAGCCGGATGCACGGGCAAGGCGGCCGGTGCCACCACCGGTAAGGCGAACGGCTCCGGCGCGAAGGCGCCGGTCCGCGAGACGTCGGCGAAGTCGAGCTGCACCGCCACCGACGGCGGGTGCGCCACCGAGGCGACGTCCGAGGTGCACGACCGTGCGGCGACCGATCTCGCCGGGGTGCGCAGGGAGCTGTCGGCGACGAGCGCGGCCGGCTCCGAGGTGGAGTGCGCCACCGCGGGCTGCACGGGATCCGGGTCGGCCGGCACGTCGGGTGCGGCGTCCGGGGACATGACCGGGGTGCGGGACAGCACCGGCACCTCGACCTGCACCGCCCACGGGGCCGGAGGCGGCTGCACGACCGGCGCGGACACGACGGTCGCCGACCGGGACCCGATCGCTGGTGGTGGAACGGCCGGTGTCTCCGGCCCGGTCAGCGTGTCGAACGCGTCGGCGTCCGTGGACTGCTCGGGCGGCGACGGCGAGTGCGGGGGCACCGCGGTCTCGTCGACGAGCGCTCGGGACACGGCAGTGTCGCCGCACGCCCGCGGCACCCGGGCGTCGGCCGAGTGCACGGTCAGCGGCGGCACCTGCTCCGGGGAGTCCAGCTCCGCCGCGTCGTCCGCACCCGACTTCGTCGCGACCGGCCCGGACGGCCGGCCGCTGCCGGGCCAGCCCGCCAGCGGCCCGTCGTCCACGGCGTCGTCGAGCGCGAGCGTGGCGTGTCCCGAGGGCACGGCCTGCACCGGATCGGCGCGCACGTCCACGGAGGCGTGGGACGGGGCGGTGGCGGGCGGGAAGCCGCGCACCTCCACCGGCACGGCGAGCTGTGCGGGCAGCGGCGGGTGTGCGGCCCGGTCCGTGTCGCAGGCCTCCTCCGGCCCCGGCGCCGCGCTGGCCCTCAGTGACGGCCGGCAGCCGGTGAACGGGAAGCGGCTGCCCGCGGGCCCGTCGGCGGCATCGGCCGCGGGGGCTGCGGTCACGTGCTCCGGCGAGCTCAGGTGCGACGGGCGGGCGTCGAGCGCGGCCACCGCCACCGACCCGACGGTGTCCACGGACGCGCGCGGCTCGCGCAGCAACGGCTCCTGCGAGGGCGTCTCCGGCGGTGTGTGCCAGGCCGTGACGAACTCCGGTGCCTCGTCCGGGCCGGACGCGAACGTGATCACGCCGCTGGTGCAGGCGCGCTCCACCGCCAACGCCACGGTGACCTCCGAGACCACCAGTGACGCTCCCGCGCAGGACCAGCAGGCACCGGCAGGCGGCAAGGACCAGCCGGCCACCCCGCCCGCGCCGACCGCGCCGGGCTCGAGCGCCAACTCCGGTGGCCCCACGGTGCCGGGCGCGTCGAGCTGGACGATGGCGTCGGCGACGATGGACTGCGCGGCCGGCACGACGTGCTCGGGCACGGCGCGGACCTCGGCCGCCGGTAGCGACGGGCCCACCGCGGTGAGCACGGGCAACGGGGCGCGCGGCCCACCGGAGGGCGGCTCCACCGATAGCGCTACCTGCACCAGCAGCCAGTCCGGCTGCCACGCACAGACCAACTCCTCCGCCGGGTCCGGCCAGGTCGTGGCCGACATCGTCGCGGAGCAGCGGAACGGCGCAGCGAAGCAGGCGCAGCAGCAGGCCGTCGAGGCCGAGCAGCGCGCGGCGGAAGCTGCCCGGGTCGCCGCCCGAAAGGGCGCGACCGCAGCACAACAGAAGACCGCCGCCGACGCCGCGAAGACCGCGACCGAGGCGCGCAAGGCCGCGACCGAGGCCACGAAGCTGGCCGCGAAGCCGGTCACGGACGCCCCGGCCACGCTGTCGCAGTCGTCCGCCGTCGCCCAGTGCGCCGGGCCGGGCTGCACGGCGGTGACCACCGCGGACACCTCGGGCCTCGCCGGCACGTCGCACACCGACGCGACCTGCACGGCCGCCGCGAGCGGCTGCACGGTGAGCAGCGAGGCCACCGCCCAGCTCGTCCGCAACGCGGGCCAGGCGCAGGGCTCCGACGACAAGGGCAAGGACGAACCGGTGCCCGGGTACACCGGCAGCGGCCAGGCCACCTCGCAGATCGTCTGCCCCGAGGCCGGGTGCACCGGCCGCCTGTCCGGGATGGCAGCCGCCACCGCGGGCGCCGACGGCCGGCAGACCCGCAGCCGCGCCGTCGGCGACACCCGCTGCGACGGCGCCACCGCCTGCCAGGCGCAGATCACCGCGGGATCCTCGGTCACGGTGAGCACCCCGGCCGATCGGGCCGCCCGGTTCGCCACCACGAGCGCCACCGTGACGGCAGCCTGCGACGACGGCAGCAAGTCCGGATGTGCGACCCGCACCTCCTCCAAGACGACGACGGCGGCGGGCGCCACCGTGCGCGGCTCGGCGTCGGCGAACTGCAACGCAGCCGGCAGCTGCTACGCCGCGAGCGGCGGGACCGTCGCCAAGGGCCTCACCGAGGTCACCTCGATGTGCGCCGGAACCGGGTGCACCACCCGCACCGATGGCACCGCGCGCACGGCCGCGTCGGGAGCGTCGAACGTCGCGACCTCGCGGACGGACTGCACCGCGGGGACGGGCGGGCAGTGCGTCGGCTCCAGCCAGGTCGGTGCGAGCGAGGCCGGGGCGATGGCGACGGCGTCCTGCCAGGGCACCGAGGGCTCGACCTGCCGGTACAGCTACGCGTCGGCGAGCGACGCGAAGAGCGAGACCGGCGGGAACCAGGCGACGGCGAACTCCGAGTGCGGTACGCGCGGTGGCAGCGGGTCCGGGTGGTGCGGCACCAGCGCCGCCGCCGAGACCGGCCCCGACCGGGCGATGGCCGCTGCGGGTTGCGAGGGCAGCGCGGGCTCCGGCTGCTCGTACAGCTACCGCGCGCACAGCTCGGCATCGGCACCCGGCGCGTTCGGCACCGCCACCGGCTACGGCTCGGGGACCACCGGCGGCGGTATGGCCATGACCACCGCGATGGCGGCAAGCGGCGACGGGATGGCCCAGGCCGGGGCGTCCTGCACGGGCAGCGCCGGCACCAACTGCTCCTACTCCTACCGCGCGCACAGCTCGGCGTCCGCGCCCGGTGCGTACGCGACGGCAACCGGGTACGGCTCTGGCGGCATGGGCGGTGGCATGGTCATGACCACCGCCGCCGCAGCGGGCAACGGGAACTCCGCGCAGGCCTCGGCGTCGTGCATGGGCAGCGCGGGCACGCACTGCAGCCACTACTACGAGGCGACGGCCTCTGCGTCCGCGTCGCACCCGTCCGGCTCGTGGGCGAGGGCGTACGCGCACGGCTCCGGTGGTGGCGGCATGGGCGGCGGCGGGGTGGCCGTGATGGCCTACGCCCAGGCCGAGGAGGGCTTCGCGAGCGCGGGGGCGAGCTGCTCCGGCGCCGCGAACTGCTCCTCGTCCTACTCGGCGCACGCCGAGGCCCACGACGAGCTGAACACGCCGTACGGCAAGTACACGGCCGACAAGTGGGCGACCTGCTCGGGTTCCGGCAACGGCGGGTGCGGCGCGTGGGCCGTCGCGATCGCGGGTCCGGACGGCGTGGCCGACGCCGGGTGCTCAGGTGACGGCGGATGCGACGTCGGCGGGGCCGGGCTGGACTTCATCGCGGCGAAGATCGACACCGAGGGCCTCGGCATCTTCGTGGACGAGCAGGGCAACCCGATCGCGATCGAGGACGTCGGCGAGGACCAGTCGGCGATCCGGGTGACCCGTGGCGCGGACGGCAAGGTCGTCGTCGAGATCAAGCCGCGGGGCACCGACAAGGTCGAGACGTACACGTGCTCCCAGTTGCCGTGCGAGTTCTCGAACGCCGGGATGACCGGTGGCAACGACCACGGCCAGAACAACCCGAACGGTGACTTCTACGCCGGCATGCCGGTGGAGGGCAAACCCGGTGCCGAGCACGAGGTGCGTGGCACCGAGGGCGTCGGGATCGCCCAGGACGCGGAGGGCAACGCCGAGGCGTGGGTGCGCGGCCGCGGAATGGCGCGGGACGGGCGCACCGGCGACCAGATCGTCTTCACCCGCAAGTCGCAGGTGCAGGACGCCGTCAACAACATCCGGTTCGGCAACATCAAGGGCTCGCCGTTCGCCAGCACCTGCGACGGCGGATGCCAGTGGACCTCGCCGAGCGGTGAGAAGCTCACCGTCGACGGGCGCTGGGGGCAGATCCAGGGCCGCGACGCCAATGGCGCGCCCTCCCGGATCAAGTTCACCGGGGCGGGCGAGTTCACCAACGCCCAGGGCGACGTGGTGCACGCGAACGGCTACCACGGCCCGGACGAGCTGCTGCGCGGCGAGGGCGTCACCGACATCATCGGCCGCTCGGCAGACGGCCAGCCGGGGATCTACTCGATCAAGGGCCAGACCGGCTACATCCAGTTCGTCGACCCCAACTACAACGCGATCAACAACCCGCGCTTCTCGGAGCAGAAGGGCACGAACCTCTTCAAGATCGAGATCACCGGGGGTGACCTGACCCAGGGCATCAAGGCGACCACGCCGGACAAGAACGGCAAGGGTGGATCGCTGTGGTGCCATGGCGACTGCGTCCGGACGATGCCCGGCGTCGCCAGCCACCCGATGGATCCGCGCGCCTACGACCCGGTGACCCGCTGCAAGAACTGCGAGATCACCGAGCAGCTGCCCACCGGCACCGGGCGGTTCCCGAACGGCTACGGCAGCGTCACGCTGTTCGACGACAGCAACGGCGGCCTCGTCACCCGCTACACGCCGTGGGGCGACAGCCAGAGCTGCGAGGCGGGTGCCGGCGGCCGCTGCGGGTTCACGCAGTACAACCGGTCGCTCGCCGGCCCCGACGGCAAGGGCGCAGGCCAGGGCGGCGGCGCGATCTGCGGCGCATCCGGCGAGGGTGGCTACTGCGGCGGCCGCAGCTACGAGGGCCACTCCCAGGGCGCCGTCGTCGTGAAGGACGGCGACACCTGGGTCCCGGTCCGCACCGGCCTGCTCTACCCCAACGCCGACGGCTCGCACGCGGGCCGGTTCTGCGCGGGCGGGGCGAACGCGTGCCTCGGCGAGGGCTCGCCGGAGTTCGACGCCCCGCCGGAGTCGAACGCGGCCATGGCCGCCGTGCTCGACCCGAGCATGGAGATGTCGCAGGACTTGGCGAAGGAGCTGTCCGAGCTGAAGGGGCCGGACGGGAAGCCGTTGCTGGGCCGCGACGCCGACGAGCGGCGCCCGCTGACCGCTTCGGAGATGAAGCAGCTGAAGGAGTCCGGGCACGAGGACCTGCTGGACGCCTACAACCGCGACCTTCCGCTGTCGCAGACCCAGCGCGACGGCGCCCAGATGTCGTGGTTCGAGGACACCGTCACCCTGAAGGAGCAGCAGCCGCAGTACGACGCGCTCCAGCCGAAGATCGACGACCTCGCCGACCGCACCGAGAACGCCCTCGCCGGCGACGACTACATCGACGCAGGCGAGTGGGCCGACATCGCGAAGGTGCGGGAGGAGATCGACGAGAAGGCGCCCGGCCTGCTGGCGAAGTGGGGGCCGGCGGCGGCGCGGCTGCAGACGATGCGCGGCGCGGCGTGGACGATCGACGACTTCCGGGCGGCCAACGCCGAGGTCGGCAACAACCGGCAGCTGGTCGAGCACGTACTCGGCGACAAGTACGACCCGTCGAAGGCGCCGACCGTCGAACAGCAGAACGCCGTGATCGCGGCCGTCGCCGACCAGCAGAAAGCGGTCAGCGACGCGAACTACGCGTTGCAGACCGAGCTCGGCCCGCGGATGACGGCGCTCAACGACCGGATCGCGAAGTTCAACTACGCCTCCGGCGTGATCGAAGGGCGGGGCGGGCCGAACACCGGTGAGGCGATCTGGCTGAACCAGGAGTACAAGGCGATCACGGCCGAGCAGCAGGCGCTCGTGGTCGCCCAGCGGCCCTACCAGACCCGCATCGACGGCGCGGAGCGGACGCTGCGCGAGACCGACCTGGCATACGCCGACGCGTCGGGCAACGCGACATGGGCGGGTGACCTGCACGGCGCGTTCAACCGGCACAACCGCATCAACGGCCTGTACCAGCGGCTGTCGGTGTCGCCGCAGCAGCGCCAGCAGGACCTGTCGACGACGTTCGGCACGCTCACGTCACTCACCGAGCTCCGCTACAACTACGTCCGCGACCGGAAGTACGCGGCCCCGAAGAATTACCGGCCTGGCGACCCGATCGGACCGAACGAGAGCCTGCTCGGGGGCAGAGCCCTGCCCTCGACCATGCTCCCGGACTTCCGCTACATCCACACGGCCGCGCCGCTGATGGAGGGCTGGCGGACCTACGACGGCCCGATGAAGAAGCTCTTCGCCGAGTCGAAGGAGCTCGGGCTCCAGACGCTCGACGGGCGGGCGAAGCTCGCCATGTACGGGGTCACGCCGCAGATGAAGGAAGCGGAGCTGCTGCCCCGGGAGATCGACGTCAACAGCGTCGATCAGATGAAGAAGCTGGTGCCCGCGGACAACATCGACGATGTCCAGAAGCGGGTCGAGGAGCTGTCGGCAGATGGCCGGGTCGAGGCCATCACGATGCCCTACTACCAGCCGAAGACCGGCGACGACGAGGAATACGGCTGGACGAACATCACCCTGTTCCGGGTGAAGCAGGATGACGGCAGCTACCGGTACGTCGACATGACCGGGGCGCATTTCAGCGGCCTGCAGGACTTCCGCGACAACAACGAGATCGTCGCCGAGGACGGCGCACTGATCGCGCCGGACAACCTCAGCGAGCTCGGCGGCCTCGACAGGGACGGCAACATCCGCGGCACGAACGAGAAGCCAGACTCGTGCACGAGGTGCCACATCGTCGAGACGACCGGGCACACGAAGGCCAGCTGGTGGGACAAGTTCGGCGGCTACGTCGTCGGCGGCGCGATGATCGTCGGTGGCGCGTTGCTGTGGGCAGCGGGTGGCGTGGCGACCCTGGCCACACTGGGTGCGGCGTCCCCGCTGGGAGCGGCGGCCGCGATCGGCGGGACGGCGCTGATCGCGGGCGGGGTGGCGTACACCACGGTGGACATCACCCAGAACATCATGAGCCGCAACGAGCACGGCCAGTCCAACGGCTTCGACAACCCGGCAGCGGTGGCCGACTACATAGGCCTTGCCGGGAACGTGCTCACCGTCGTCGGGATCGGCGTAGGGATCAAGGCGGCGGCGAGCGGTGCCGCCCAGGCGATAGCGCGAACAGGCGGCAGCATCGGCGTGCGGGGCGCCGGTGCAACGGCATGGCAGCGGGGTGTCACGGCGGCTCCGGGCTGGCAGTCCGCGTGGAGCGGGGCACAGGCGGCGTCGAGCACGACATGGCGCGGGATGCTCGGCATGACCACCGCGACCACGGGCGCCCGGGTGGCCTACGGCGCGAACGCGCTCGCATTCGGTTCGTTCGGCTACACCGTCGGCCAGAACGCGGTCTCCACGGTCGCCAACTGGGACCGGATGACGCCCGCTCAGAAGGACATGGCCGTCCACGGAGTGATCCAGAGCGGGATGATGCTCGGGGCTCCCGTCGGGCTCGGCCTTGCCGGCAAGGCGCGGGGCTTCCAGGCCATCGGCCTGCCGCGGGTCCAGAAGGGCGTCAGCCCGGCGACGCTCACGATGCCGGGGGCCGAGCGGGTGGTCGGGCCTGGGCCGCTGGGCCAGGCGCTCACCGAGGCGGCTGCGCTGCCCGGTGTGCCTGGAGGGCGGCCGGGCGGTGGCCGTCCGACGTCGGCGCGGCAGCTCGCGCGTGACATGGGCATCAGCCGCAAGGAAGCGCGCGGGATACTGGCGCAGGAGGCCAACCTCCGGCTCGTCGAGTGGATGCGCAACCAGCGGACCACGCCCGCGCAGACGCCGCGGGAGCTCGCGGGTGAGCTGGGCGTCACCGCGCGGCAGGCCCGGGACGCGCTGCGCGCCATCAACCGCTCCGCCATGGTCGAGCGGGTCGGCAACCAGGGCGCGATCCGGGAGCCGATCGGTTCGCTCACGGGCGCCTACGGGGTGAGCAAGAACCTCGCGAAGGGCGCGCAGCGGGTGGCGGGCCTGCGCGACCTGGCCGAGCTCGCCGGGAAGATCGCGGACGGCTCGGTGCGGCCGCTCTCGGTCGACGAGATGACCACGACGTTCGGCATCTCACGCTCCGACGCGCGTCTCGCCGTGAAGCTGGCCTCCCGGACCGTCGAGGTCGACGGACGTGCGGTCGGCGCGATGGAGCGGGTCGGCCAGCTCGTGCAGCGCGACCGGCGAACCGCGGTCGACACGCTCGTGCGTGAGTTCGGGGTGAGCCCGTCCGAGGCGGCCGCGATGATGCGGCTCGGCGGCGTGCGAGGGCTGCCGGAGCGGATGGCCGCGATCGGCCGAGGTGAGTACCGGGAGCTGAGCCGGGCCGCGCTGGCCCGCGCGTTCGGCGTCGGTCGGGCCGATGCCCGCGCCGCGCTGAAGGTGGCCCGCAACATCGCGCTGGTCACCCAGCTCGGCCGGCTCGCCCAGGGCGGGCCGCAGCCGACGGCGGACGCGCTCGTCCGCGAGCACGGCTTCACCCGGGCCGAGGCCCGCGCGCTGCTGGCGGTCGCCGAGAACCCCCTGCTCGTCGCCCGCATCGGGGAGATCGCGCGTGGTGCGCGCAGGGCGCCGACGGTCCAGGAGCTGGTCGCCGAGTTCGGCACCGACATCGCCCACGCGGAGTGGGCCCTGCGCGTGGCCGGCAACACGGCACTGGCCCTCGAGATCGGGGCGTACCACGCGGGCGGCACGCAGGCGCTGCGGGCCGGACGGCTGGCGGGCGACTTCGGGGTCACCCGCGGCGACGCGCGGCGGGCGATGCGCGCCGGGTGGAACCCCGAGGTGGCGCAGCAACTCGCACTGGGCGCGAGCCGCGCGGGCGACGGGATCGAGGCGCCTGCCGCCTCGCCCGAGGGTGACGGACCCGGCGGCGGAATGCCGCGCCCGGTCAGCGACGGCGGGGACGGCGCCGGCGGCGGTGGCCAGTCTTCCTCCCCCGGCGCGCCCGGCGCGCCGGAGACGCCCGAGAGCCCGCCGGTCCCGGGCAGCAATGGGTCCGAGGTGCTGCCCCCCAACTCGGGCGCGGGCGGCGGCCGCCAGCAGGAGCCGGGCGGCAAGGGCGGCAGCGGCGGCCAGAAGCAGGGCGACGGCGACGGCCACCCGGACGGTCCGGGCGGCACGAGCGGCGACGGCGACGTGAACACCTCAGGGCTCGGGCTCGATCCGAACCCGGTCACCGGGACGGCGTCGGGTGTGCCGCCGCCCGCCGGTGGCTCCAAGTCGATTTCGGCGAGGAAGCTCGCCCGGGCGATGCAGGGCAGGACGGCTCGCCCCATCGAGGCCGTGGCACGCAGGATCCGCACCGGCCTGTTCCGCAAGCGCATGACCGTGGACGAGCTGCGTCGGCAGCTGGAGGAGTCGAGGGGAGAACACCGGGACCACCGAGTCGTCGAGTACGAGTACGGAGGCGAGAGGCTCGTCTTCGTCGAGCACCGTCCGGCGGCACCGCAGACGGTGCGGCGGGGCGGAAGCCTGCCGGGCCTGCAGAGGCTGTGGCGGCAGGCGGTCGAGGACACGGCGCTGGCCGAGGCCAAGGTCGAGTTCCTCGAGCGCAGGCTTCCCAGCGCCGCGGACGGCGAGAAGGCCGCGATCGAGCACGCCGTCCGGGCCGCGAAGAACCGGGCGATCCAGCTCGGCACGGAGCTGCGCGCCTTCCGCGACCACGCGCCGAAGGTCGAGGAGGCGCTGCGGCCGTACCTGGAGACGATCACCGACGTCGAGGCGCTCCTCGCGGAGTGGAGGAACAACCCGCGGGCCTTCGACGAGCTGGCCGGGAAGCTGCGCTCGAAGGAGCTGAGCGGCGACCAGCTGACGGACGTCCAGCGTTGCGCGCTGGCCTGCGAGGCGAACTCGCGCGAGGCGTTCGAACGCACCGGCGAGCGCCAGGACGCCTATGACGTCCAGATCGCGGCCATGCTGGCCCTCGACCGGGTGCCCGGCGCGGGACGCCTCGACCGCCTGCTGCGCAACAACCTGCCGCGTGGCGTCGTCGTGGAGATGCTCACCGGCGAGGGCAAGACCCTGGTGGCCCGGCTCTGGGCGTTGACGCGGGCGCTCGAGGGCGAGCCCGTCGTGGTGATGACCCACAACAGCACGCTCGCCAAGGAGGGCGCGGAGGCGGCAGCCCGGGTGGCGAAGCTGCTCGGGATCGAGGTCAGGTTCCGCGAGCCCGGCCGCACCACCGTGCCGGGTGTCGGCAAGACCGATCCGGACGGCTTCCACGGCGTCCCGGAGGCGCCGGCCAACCTCCGCGAGATCTACGACGCGCAGATCGTCTACGGCTCGGCGCGAGAGATCGTCTCCGACTGGCAGCGCGGCCTGCACGACACGAACCAGCGCTTCGGCGCCCGCCACGTGCTGATGGACGAGGTCGACATGCTCGCCATCGACTGGGGGCGAACGGCCTACCGGCTGGGTGAGCAGGCGGAGGGCACGGTCGGCAACGCCGCGGAGATGTACGCGATCGCCGACCTCGCCCGTGCCTTCCGGGCGGGTGAGTACAGCACCGTCGGCGGCCGCGTGCGGATCAGCGCCGAGCAGGCGCGGGCCTTCGCCGAGCGCGTCGGGCTGGGCGGCGAGCTCACCGCGCGCCAGATCGCGGAGATCGCCGAGGCCCTCACCGCCGGGTGGCACCACCGGTACCTGCGCGAGTACTACGCCGATGGCGACAACGCCGTGATCGTCGACCAGGACAACGGCGAGGGGATGCCCGGCAACGTCTGGACCGACCACGGTCGGATCGAGGCGTTCGAACGCATGACGATCAAGCCCGCGCTGCGGTCGCTCTCGGAGAAGACCCTCCTCGACTACCTGAACGCGCAGCTGTCCCACCAGGGCCTCACCGGAACGGCGAGCAGCGCGAAGGACGTGCTGGGCAAGGTGTACGGCCTCGAGGTTGTCCGGCTGGCCACCAACGACCCGCGGCGGCTCGCGGAGCTGCCGCGGCGGGTCTTCGCCGACACCCGGGCGCTGCGGCGGGCCGTGGCCGAGGAGATCCTCGAGGCCCACCGGCGCGGCGACTCACGCCCGGTCCTCGTCCTGATGCGCGACATCATCGACACCCAGGCCTTCGCCGAGATGGTGGCCGAGGTGCTGGCGGCGGGCCCGCACCCCGTCGAGCCGCGGGTGGTCGACGCGCTGACCCCGCACCAGCTCTACGAGGCCGTCGCCCGGTCCGAGGCGGGCAAACCGTTCGCGGTGACCGTGGCCACCGCCCGGTTCGGGCGGGGAACCGACATCGTCCTCGGCGGGGACCGGGCCTTCCCGGGTGCGAGCGCCGCGGCCCGCGACACGCTGATCGCGCGGGGTGGCGGACATGTCGAGATCATCAACATGTTCGGGACCAGGCGGGCCGTCGAGCAGGGCGGGGGCCGCTTCGGTCGCAACGGCCAGCCGGGCACGTGGCGCGAATCGCTGTCGCTGCACGACCCGCAGCTCGCGACGTTCGCCAACCGTCATCTGCTGCGGTTCCTGCGGAACCACAGCTCCGGTGAGCTGGGCGGCTGGCGCCTGCGGCTCGCCAACCGGGTGATCAGGAAGGCGCAGGAGCGGGCCGACGCGCTCCGCCAGAAGCAGCTCGCGCTGACGATCGAGGGCAGGTTGCGACCGGACAACGTCGTCGAGCAGTTCGTCGACCGGTCCGCCGACAGCACCGTCCGCAACACCGTCGACCAGGCGGCCATGGCGGTGCAGGACGCCGCCGCGCAGCTCGCGTACGCGCAGCGGGCCTTCGCCCAGCACGGCGGGCTCCTCGACGGCATGGCGGCGCGGCTCGCCGACCTCGGGCCGGTCTGCTCGCAGCTGTGCGCCGCGCAGGAGCGGTTCGCCGCCGCACAGCGCGAGTACCGCGAGCTGATCGCGCAGATCCGGCCCCGCGTCCTCACGCTGCCGGCCACGTCGTCCGGCACGGCCCAGCTCGGTGGTGCGGAGTCGGGCGCGCCCGCCGGGCGCGAGCTCGCCCTGACCCCGGCCACGGTCCAGGAGGCGTTGCGCCAGGTCAGGGCCGGTGAGCTCGACGCCGCGATCCGCACGCTCGAGCGGATCGCCCGGGACGCCGCCGAGGTTGCCGCGAGCCTGCCCGGCGAGTGGGGCGCGGCCGAGTGGACCGCGGTCGAGGCGCGGCACATGATCACGCTGCTGCAGCGGGTCGCGACCCGCAGGCACGCCGACCCGGATCACCACCGGTCGATGGAGCGCGACGCGACCTTCCTCAACCGCCTCGAGGCCCTCGTGGCGACGTTGCCCGCTGCGACGGCGGCCAGGGCCACCGAGGCGATCGCCACGCAGGAGCGCATGTCGCGGGAGCGGCTGGCCCGCCTCGACGAACTGGCACGCCAGAACAGCACGGACGGCACGGACGGCACGGACGACGCGAGTGCCGGCGGGGCGCGGGCGCCGGACGTCGGGGGACAGGAATCGCTCGTCCCCGCCGGCGGGCGCTGGGCGGCGGAGCGCGCACTGCGCGCCGTGGTGTCCGCGCTGAACGGGCCGGTCGACGCCGCCCGTTCCGGGCTCGCCGAGGCGCGGGGCGGCGCGGCGGCGGCGGACGCCGAGCTGGCCGCATTCCAGCGGCACGGGGTGCAGTGGCTCCACAGCGGCCCCGACCCGGCGCCGACCGGCGCCGACGAGGCGGTGGCGCGGGCGCTGGGGATCACCCCGGCGGAGGTCCGCCGGTACGCGAACGATCCCCCTGCCGCGGCAACCGTGGCGGACCTCGGCGAGCCGACCGGCTCGTTCCAGGAGCGGCAGGACCGGCTGACAGCCGCCCTCGCGGCCCTCGAGGCACGGCTGGAGGCCGCGATCGGTGCCGTCGAGGACGCGCGGCGCGCCCTCGCCGACCGGCAGGTGGAGCGCCGGACGGCGCTGGAGGCGGCGGTGCGCGTGGCCGCCGGGAACGGGCTGCCGACCGACCGGATCGCCGCGGTCACCGGGCTGAGCCCGGCCGAGGTCGGGGATATCGCCGGCAACCGCGACGACGGGGACAGCGGCGGTTCGGGGCCGACGGCCACCGGAGGCGGGCCCGTCTCGGGCGGCGGTTCGAACCCGTCCGGTAGCGCCCCCGAGGGGCGGTCCGCCCCGCACTCCGGTTCGGGCGGCGTCGCCCGGTCGAGGCCGGCCGGGCCGCGGCAGGCGGGGCCCGAGCCGAGGAACCGCGGCCCGCCGTGGTGGATGAGGTTCTTCCGCACACCACGCGCGTGGTCGGTCGTGCTGCTCGTGGGCGGGCTCGTGGCGAGCCTCGCCGCCGTCCGCTACGGCGTGGCCGACACCGGCGTGCTGGCCGCCGGGATGCTGTGGTGGCCGGGACGGCGCGAGGCCGCCGAGCAACTGCGCCAGAGGGTGGCCGAGCTGCGCGGCCCGCTGGAGGCGGCCGAGCAGGACCTGGCCGGCGTGCTGGACGGCGTGCGCCCGCACGAGCGGAGCCTCGATGAGCGCCTGGGCTGGGTGCCGGAGCTGGCCGAGCGGCTGCGCGAGCTCCGCCGTACCGACGAGGAGATCGTCGACGGGCTGGCCGACGCGCTGGGCGTGCACCGGCAGCGCGTGCGGGCGCGGATGGCCGACTCGGCGCTGGCCGGGGAGGCGAGCCTGCCGGCGGCGGTGGCGACGGCCGGGACCTCGGCCGCGGAGCTGCTGGACGCGGTCCGCTCCGAGGTGGCGGAACGCTCCTCGGCGCTGGACGTGGCCATGGAGCCGCTGGGCGACGCCGCGCGGCGGGCGACCGACGCGCGGGCGACGTTCGACGCGGAACTCAGGGCGGCGGCGGTGGTCGCCCTCGACGCGGGTGTCCGTGCCGGAACGGTGCGCCGCGCGACAGACCTCGAGCGGCGCGAAGTCAAGGCCCTCCCTGCCGATCCCCCGACGCTGAGCAGCGCGGCGAACGCGATCTGGCACTGGGTGCTGGACCGGTGGCAGGACGTCCGCGGCGTCGCGGGCACCGTCCGGCAGTCGATGCTGGACCGGTGGCAGGCTGCGCGGGCCGCTGTGGGCAACGCGCGGCAGGGGGCACTGAACCGGTGGCGGGCGGCACGGGTCCTCCGCGAGCAGATCCGCGGCGTTGCGCGGCTGCGGGCGCTCGCCGGCCGGACGGTCCGGTCGCTGCACCGCGAGCAGCGGGTGGCCGCGCGGGCGGTCACCACCGAGCACCTGGGCTGGATCGCGTGGCTCTCGGACACCAACGCCGCGCTGCCGACGGACGGGCGACTCTCCGACGAGCAGCTGGTGGCGCGGATCTCGGGGGCGCTCGGCCTCTCCGACCGCGCGGCCCGGCGGCTGCTGACGCGGGCCATGCGGCTGGAGCCCGCTGAGGCGAAGCCGCCGGCGGGGGTGCCCGCCACCGGGCTCCTGCTCGACCAGGCCGTCGCGGCGGTCGAGGCCGCGTTCGTCGCCGCCGTCCCGCGTCTGGCGGGCGCCCGCGCCGCCCGCGCGGCCGCCGCGCGGGCACTGGAGACCGGCCGGGCCGACGCGGTGACGATCGCGACCGGTGCCGGTGTTGCGGCCGCCCGGGCCGAGCGGACGCTGGGCCGGGCCGCGCGTGGCCGGGGAATCGCCGGGCTGCGGTCGCGGCTGGTGGCCGCGCTGGGTCTGGACGTGCCGGTGGCCGAGCGGAACCGGCGGCGGCTCGCCCGGGTGGCCGGGTTCGGGGCCGGGGCCGGGGTCGGGGTGTGGGCAGGCGGCCAGCTGGGGCTGGTCGGGGCGGCCGCGGTGACGGGCCCGATCGGGTGGGTGCTCGCCGCTGCCGGCCTGGTGGCGGCGGCGCGGGCCGTCTGGACGCCGCGCCAGACCAGGGGGCCGCCGTGGCAGGCGTTCACGCGCGGGCTGCGCGCCCACGGCGTCCGGATCGGCGGGTGGCTGGTCGCCGGGCTGGCCGTCGGGGCGGCCGGTCCGACGGTGTGGGGGCTGCTGCAGCTCGCCTGGTCGGTGCTGTGGCCCCTGTTCTCCCAGCAGCCAGGGCTGCGTGGGATCAAGGCGCTGCTGGTGCCGCTGGTCTCGGCAGGGCTGGTCTACCGGTACGTGCTGCGCCGCCAGTACGCCAACCGGGACTCCGGCATGCAGACCCACCCGAGGCGCGATGCGTTCCGGTCCGCGGTGCTCGCCTACTTCTTCACGGCGGCGCTGAGCCTGACCCGGGTGTTCGCCCCGGTCACCCTGCCGTGGTGGGTGGTGCCGGTCGCGGTGGCGGTCGGGGCGGGCATCGTGGCGGCCTGGTCCCAGAAGAAGGACCTGGGGCGCACGCGGAACATCAAGTCCGTGATCACGGGGACGCTGTCCGCCGGCGTGTACTTCGTGATCAGCTGGATGGGCTCCGGCCTGAACCCGGGCGCACTGCAGGAGCTGTTGCGGGCCATCGCGGTTGCCGCGCTGGTCTACGCGTCACCGACGATCATCGCGGAGTACGTCAACGTCTGGGTCGGCAAGCTGATGGCGCCGGTCAAGAAGCGCAAGGCGAAGAAGCTGGAGCAGAAGGCCGCCGACCCGAACGCGTCGCAGAAGATCGCGGACCGGCAGCGCAAGGCGTTGATCGCATGGCTGGACTACAAGAACTTCTCCCCGGTCGACACGCGGCTGCTGTGGCGCAAGGCGATGGATCCCGTGCTGGCGGGCGTGGCCGTCGTCGTGATCAACCTGGCCTGGGTGAGCAGGGCATGGGTCGACGCCAACGAATCGCTCACCGCGCTGCTGATCCGTTTCGTGGTGGCGGCGGTGGGAGTGTGGCTCGTCGGGAAGCTGGTGCGGGATCCGGGCGAGTACAGGGCGGGCTACTACGGCTACCGCGGCTCGCGGAACATCCGGTCCCCCGACCGGCCGAGAAGGTGGCTGTGGTGGAACGGTGACCGGCTGCATCGGCGGACCGTCGCCCACCGCACGGAGATCGACGCGCTGCTCGGCCGCTTCGGGCTGACCGGGTCGCTCGACCGCGATCTCGCGGAGCAGCTCGCCGAGCGCATGTGGGCACGGCTCTCCGCCGACCTCCACGACCCGCTCGACGAGTGGGACGGGCTGCCGGACGTTCCGGAGATCAACGAGGCGCTCCGGCGCGAGCGGGCGGCCGCCGCGGACCGCAGGCGCCACCACGTCCGCACGGCGGCGCTGATGGTGCCGATCCTGGCCGGCGACCCGGCCGCGCTGGCCCGGGTTGCACAGGCGTTGCGCCGAGCCGGCCGCAACGGCGACGCCGAGGTCGTCGAGTTCCAGCTGATGCTCGGCCAGGCGCTGTGGGTGCGGTCCGGGCTGGCGTCACAGGCGCCGGCGTCGAGCCGGATCTGGGCCGAGCGCATGGCCAAGGAGATGAAGGAGCGGAACCGGCTGCGCGGCGAGTACCTGGCCGGGCCGCGGCGGGCGCTGCTGGAGGAGATCAAGCAGTACTACCTGGACCGGCACCAGTCCAGGAGCCCCAATGCGCGACGGGCACGGGCCGAGTTGCGGGCGCTGGAGTTCACGCTCGAGGGAATGAGCAAGCCCCGCATCGAGCCGCTGGAGATGGTCGCCCAGCTGGGCGAGCAGCGCCACCGCAGCGTCGTCGATGCCGCCCTCGACGAGCAGCAGGCGCTGGCGGCCCGCCACCCCGGGGCCACCGGGCAGCGGCGGGACGAGCAGTGGGAGCTCGCCGACGTCATGCGCGTACAGCGCTCGGCCGCCCGGTTGAGCGTCGAGGTCGAGCTGAGCGACGTCCAGCGCGACTGGAACCGGCAGCGGTGGACCGACGCGATCGCCCGCGCCACGGAGACCACCCCGAACGCCGTGCCCGCGACGCTGCTGGAACGGCTGCTGGTGATCGCGGGGCGGCGCCGCCCGGTGACGGCTGCCGAGCTGGCCGCCCAGCACGGTGGCACCGGCTGGGAAGACGCGCTGACCGCCCTCGCCGAGCTTGGAGCGCTGCGCGGTGACCCGGTGGGCGGTTACCGCGCCGCCGACGAGCTGGCCGGGATGTGGCGGGCGGCCGGGCCGCGGCTGCGGCACGCGATGCGTGCCGACCCCAAGACGCTGCCCGGCGGTGCCGAGCTCGCCCCGCTCACCGTCCGGAGGCCCGCGACGGGTGGCCGTACCGAGGCCGAGCAGGACGCGTACGCGGCGCTGCGCGAGATGCTGCGGGACGGCGACCTCGCATTCCGGCACTGGCGCGACGGCTGGGTCGACGACGCGGGCATCCAGTGGCGCCGGTTCACCGGCATCGCATACCAGGTGCGGCAGCCGGCCGGCCGGCTGAACTGGCCGTCGCCCGCCGACCGGCCCGCCGCTCCCGTCCGGTTCGCGGCCGGGGTGCGCGACCTGGTGCGTGCCCGGTGGCGGCACGCGGTCCTCCCCGGCCAGCACCGCAGCAGGCTGCAGTCCCTCATCCGCGAGGCGGACCGCGCGGACCGGCTCTACCACCGGGCCGTGCGCGTGGCCGAGTTCCTCGCCGACCAGCGCGGCGGGCTGCCCGCTGAGGCGACGGTGATGCTGCACGTCGCGCGCCTCGCCCAGGTCGAGGCCCACGCCGCGCTGGCCGAGGCCCGCGAGCATGCGGCCATCGAGCTGGACGCCGTCGGGTCCTATCCCCACCAGGTCGACCGGACGCTGGGGCCGGCCGAGGCGGCGCGTGCGCACGCCCCGGGCGCGGACCCGCTCCCCCCGACCGCCGAGTTCTGGCTCCGTGAGATCGCGAAGGAGCTCGACTCCGCCCGCAAGCGCCTCGACCGGCTGCACCCCGGCCCCGCGCGGGACGAGGCGCTGGCCGAGGCCCGCCTCTCCCTCGAGCGGTACGCCGTGGACCGCGACTACGCGTGGGAGACCGCGCTCTACCGCACGGCGGGCGGTTGGTCGGTGATGGAGACCGCCCGGATCGCGGCCAAGAAGCTGCGCGCCGCGCACCAGGACCTGTTCCGGGAGGAGCCAGGGTCCGCGCCGGCCCCTGCGCCGGTGATCCCGCACCCCGACCGGGTGGAGCGGCCCTACGGCGACGACGTCCGCACGGCGCGGGGGATGGCCGTCGCCACGCGCCGCGGCCTCGGCAACCGCACCAACCAGGACGCAGCCACGCTCGTCACCCTCCCGAACGGGGACCGGGTCGCCGTGGTCGTGGACGGCGTGTTCAGCTACCCCGGCTCACGCACGGCCGCCGGCCGGTTCGCCGCCGCGTTCCACGCCGAGATCGCGCGCACCGACCGCGGCCCCCGCGCGCCCGACGACGCGCTGCGCGCCGCCCACGACGCAGGCGTGGCCACCCTGACCGCGCACTACACCCCGGAGACCGGCCACGGAGCCGTTGCGTACGCGGCCGCCTACGTCGCCACCGACGGTTCCATCGCCGTGATCCACGTCGGAACCGCCCGCGCCTACCTGCTGCCGTTCGACCCCACCCGCCCCGGCATCCAGCTGACCACCGACGACTCGCGGGGTGGGCGCATCACCGACGCGGGGATCATGACCCGGTGGGCGGCTGGCGACTACCGGCCCGAGCCCACCGTCACCCGTCGCCCCACCGGCGTGCCGGGCCTGCTGGTGCTGGCCACCGACGGGCTCTGGCGGTACCTGCCCACCCCGGAGAAGCTCGCCGGTGAGCTCGACGCCGTCGCGTACCACGCACCCGGACGGGCCGTCGTCCGGATCGCCGACGCCGCCCACACCGCCGGTGGCCGGGACGACCTCACGGTCGCCGTCATGCCGGTGGTCCCCGCGACGCGCGGTCTCGGCGGCGGACCGGTCGCGCTGGGCGGGCTGGACGGCCCGCTGCGGGAGCGGGTCATCGGGCGGCTGCCGAACACGCTGGCCGGCGCCCGCCCGCTGTCGGGGGAGGAGTTCCCGCACCTGGCGCGTGGCCCGCCGGAAGCCGTCGATCTGGTGCGGGTCACCGAGGACGACCTCGGGGACGGCGGGCGCCTGCTCGCGTTCGGCTGGCGCCACGGTGTTCACGCCCCGAACGGGGTGATCGTCGTCCCGGCGGCGGTGGCGCGCATCGTCGAGCGGGCGATCGAGGCCGACTCGGCGTTCGCCGGCTGGTGGGAGCGGCTGCTGAGCCACGAGCTCGAGTTCCACATCGACGGCGACGAGCACACCGGCCACCGCCACGACACCGACGCCGCGGGTCTCGCCACCGAGTACGTCGAGGCTCGGGCGGCACTCGCGGCCATGCTGGCGGTCCCCGCCCGGCGGCGACTGCCGGCCGCGATCCGGGGTGATCTGGACGGCCCGGTGTGGGCCGAGCTCGACCGTGCCGAGGACGGGCTCGGCGGGGCCCGGTACCGGGTGTACGCCAACGGCCGGCTGGTGGGCTACTACAAGCTGGTCCGGCGGGGGCGGACGTGGCGGACCGACGAGCCGGTGCGGGAGATCGCCGCGTACATCGTGGCCGAGGAGCTGGGCTGGGCCGACCTGGCGGCGCCCACGTTCGAGTGGCGCGGGCCGGAGGGACGCGGCTCGGTGCAGCTGTGGCTGCACGGCGCCGATCCGGTGAGGCGACCCGCTCGGCACCACCACGTGCGGGACCGGCAGCGGGCCGGGGTGTTCGACTACCTGATCGCGAACCGGGATCGCGGCCGGCCGCACGGTCAGGCGAACTTCAAGTCCTTCGGCCGGATCCTGCGGTTGATCGACAACGGCGCGGGATTCCCGATTCCCGGCTTCGCTCCGGGGCCCGTGACGATGCCGTTCACGGCCGCACTGGCGCACGGCGGAGAGCCGCTGGCCGCGGACCTGCTCGCCGACGTGCAGGCCGTCGACCTGAGCCGCCTGGCCACGAGGCTGCGGGGGGCCGGGCTGCCGCGCCGTGCGGTCCGCCTCACGCTGGCCCGGATCGGCGCGCTGCGCAGCGAGGGCACCGTCACCGTGCCGATGTACAACGCAGTCTGGAACGAGCCATGGACGCCGCCGCGGGGCATGCGCAACGGGCGGGGCGCCGCGGCGATGGTGCCGCTGCCGATGCTTGGCGGTGATCTCGGCCCGCTGCTGGAGACCGGGGTTCTCGCCGCGGCCGCTGTGGTCGCGACCCTCGCGGTGCGGTGGCTGATCCGGGCGCTTCGCGGCGCGCGGACCACGCGGGCACCTACGGGGACCGCGGCCGGCGAGACGATGCATCGGGCGGGGTGGGTGCGTCCCGTCGGCCCGACCTCGGCGGCGATCACGTCGGCCGTCGCCGTCCTGCGAGCGGCCATCGCGCAGTCCGACGTGCCCCGCGGCCGCATGCTCGGCCTGCGGCTGCGTGCGCTGCGCTGGCTCGCGTGGCGGGCGAACTGGGGCCTGGTGCAGTCGCTGCGCGGTGGGGCCGAACGGCCGACGTGGCCGCTGGCGGTGGTCGCCGAACGCCGTGGATGGCTGTTGCTGGCGCTGTTCGACACGGTCGAGTCGTTCGCCGGATCCTTGGAGTGGGCGGCGCGCGAGGCCGGCGCGCCGCAGCGGGCCGATGCGTTGCACGTGCAGGCGACCGAGCTGGCCGTGATCACCGCGACGATCAACCACCTGGGGCGGAGCCGGGGGATCGACACGGCGGCCGCGCTGGCCACGCGGGCGTACCCGCTGGTGCTGCGGCGGTTCCCCGAACCGATGCACGCCGCTGTCGCGGCACTCTTGGGACAACGGACGCACGCCCGCATCGCCGGCGCACTCGGCGTCCCCTACGCCCGCGCAATGGCCGAGCCGCCGACAGCGGCCATGGCATGGCCGGCGAGCCGGGGGTGGCGCTGGCCGGACGTGTTCGACCGGGAGGCCGCCGACGCGACCGAATGGTTCCGGGGCGGCCACGTCCCGCCATCGCTGGTGGCGATTCGGGTCGGCGGCGAGCCGCTGAGCGCAGACCACGGTGCCGCTGCTCGGGACGCCGCGGCGGACGTTCCGGTCGGCCGCGAGCTCGACCCGGGCGAGCTGCGGGACTGGGCGGGACTGGATCCGGGACGGGCGCCGCTGTCCGGCCTCGACGGGCTGGTGGTTCTGGACGGCTTCCTCGATCACCTGGCCGTGGAGGCCGCGCGCTACGACGGACCGACCCCGGCCGATGTCGTGGTGGTGGCGATGGCCGGGCGACTGGTGATGGATGCCGAGGTGTTCGCCGTGCTCGACCGTGCCGATGTGGCGGTGCGCCGGGCCGTGATCGAGGCGGTGCAGGCGAACCGGGTCCGGCTCCCCGAGCAGGCGCGATCGGCACTGGCCGATGCCGGGCCGTTCACCGCGGCCGGCCTGCGGGATCGGAAACTGCTGGCCGCGGTGCACAGGATGCGTCGCCTGCCGGAGCTGACCGCGCTGTGGATGGCGCTCGGGATGATCGGCGTCAGGGAAGGAGAACCGGGTGGGTGGGGATTCGACCAGCACGCGTTGACCGCGATCATCGACGCGCACCCGTGGCTGGGCCTTGTCGACGATCACGTGTGGGCGCTGGAGCCTGCGCTGCGCGCCGCCGGGTTCGGCGGCTTCGTCGACCCGCACGGCGGGCCGGCCGTCGGCCTGGACGGTCCGAGGGGGCGGCTCGGCATCCGCGGCCGGGGCACGCCGGAGCTGCAGGACTCGATCCACGACACCCTCAGGTTGCTGCGGGGCCGTGCCGGCTGGTGGGTCGGACCGGCGCCGCGCGAGCAGCACGCCCCCACCGAGCCGTTCTTCGAGCTGCTCGCCATGGCCTGGCGGTCCGGCACCGGCGATCCCGAGCACGTCGCCGACCGGTTGTGGCGCTGGCGGCTGCGGCTACCCGAGCCGTGGGCCGCGGTCTTCCCCGACGGGCTGGTGCTGACCACGTGGCGCGACGAGAGCGGTCAGCATTGGTACGACAACCTGTACCCGGCAGGTCCGGCGCGACCGGCCGTGCCGGCGCCCGTGTCCGCGACGGTTGCGGTGCGCGATCCCGACGGCGCGGTCATCGGTACCGGGGTGCGGGTCGGTCGGCGAGAGGTGGCCACGGTGCTGCACGTCGCCGACGCCGGCGTGGGTCCGCTGGCGGTGGGCGATCCCGCGCGGGGCACCCGCGAGGTGCGCGGGCGGGTGCAGCTGGCGCTGGACGACTTCGCTCGCCATCCGGGGCCGGCCCGCGAAGGGATGCGCCACGGCGGCACCGTCGACTTCGCGCTGCTGATCGTCGAGGGCCTTGACGATCTCCACGGGCCCGGCGACGGCCCGGCGATCGCATCGATTGCCGGCGAAGCGCCCGCCGACGGCGCCGAGATCGTCCTCGCCGGCTACCCCGCGGGGGAATGGTGGGTGACAGCAGGCCCCGCCCGGGACAAGGGACGAGCGATCAGGGCGCTGACCCGCGGTGGGTCCTCCGGCGGCCCTGCGTTCGTCGACGGCCACCTCGTCGGCCTCCTGCAGGGCAGCAACGAGCTGATCAGTTTCCTCTTCGGGCCGCCGACGGTGCTCGCGGAGGCCATCGAGCTCGCTACCGCCGAGGCGGCGGACCTCGGGTACCTCACCCCCGATCCACCTGCGCTCGGTGGTGGGGCTGCCCCGCCCGGACGCTGAGGCGCGGTGTCGCGGAACCGGGGAGCGGGTTCAGAAGCGGCCGCCACCGCCCCGGCGTCCCCGGCTGGCCGAGCCGCCGAAGCTGCCCGGTGAGAAACCACCCCCGCCGCGCCGGTGCCCCCGATAGCTGCTGGTAGCGCCGGAGAGGATCCCGCCCAGGACGAGGCCCGCGAGGTCGACGCCCGTGCTGGTGGTCGCACCCGGCCGGGACCACTGCGAAACGTCCGCCTGGGCGAGCGCCAGCGCCTCCTGAGCGAGCGCGTCGGCCCGCTGCGCCTCCCGCAGCCCGGTCACCGGGTCCGCTCCTCCGGCTTGCTCGAGGTGACGGCGCGCTTCCGCCAGCCGCGTGCGCGCCCGGGCGCCGACGGCTCCGCGCCGGGTGGCGACGAAGTCCTCCGCGGCGGCCACGCTGGACCGCGCGGTGAGTACGGCCTGGTCGAGCGCGGCCGCGGCCTTGCGCTCTCGGGCCGCAGCCTCGCGGGTGTCGGCGATCCCCTTGTCGAGGGCGGTGCCGGTGTCACCGAGGAGCCGCAGCGCCGCGATGGGGTCCGGCTGCGGCCCGCCGGCTGCCTGGCCGGCGGCGGCGAGCGCGGCCTCCGCCCGTGCGACGACCGGGGCGAGCGCGCCGTCGGGCAGGGCCCGTGCCTCGGCGATGTCCAGCTCGACCTCGGCGCGGGCGGCGGGCACCTTCTCCGCCGCGTCGGCCAGCTCGGACTCGCGGCGCCCCACGCCGTCGATCAGGGTCTCGGCCTGCGTGATCGCGTCCTCCGCCGCGCGGCCCGCGACGACGGCGGCGGCCGCGCCGCCTGCCAGGTGCTCCTCGGCCTCCAGGAGCTCGGCCTCGGCGGCCGCGAGCAGCTGCCGCGCCTGGTCGAGGTCGCCTGCCACCGGCTCGAGTGCGGTGGCCGCGTAACGGGAGCGCAGCGCCGCCCATGCCGCGTCGACCATGGGAAACCGCGCGCGGACCCCGTCGAGGCGGGTCCGTAGCTCGGCGACGTACTCGGGCGCCCGTGCCTCCAGGCCTCGTAGGGCGTCGAACGCCTCGACCTGCTCGTCGAGGTGGTCGTCCGCGGCGCTGGCGATCCGGATGATCTCGGCATGCAACGCGCGTGTCGCGCGCTCGTCCTCCGGCTGGTCGTCGTCGAGCTGCTGGCGCAGCGTGAACGCGCGCAGCATGTCGGCGCGAGCCTGCTCCAGCGCGGCCGCGAACCTCGCCACGGCGTCCGCGCCGAAATGCGCCCGTGCCGCGGCCAGCTCCTGCTCGGAGGTGCGCACGGCGTCGTCGACCTCGATCAGGGCGGCACTGGCGCGGTAGGCGAGGTCGGCGGTCGAGACACCGGCGAACTCGTCGGGCTGCGGATCGGGGGCCGGGGGCGCTTCCGCGGTCCGGCGGCGCCTGCGGCGCAGGACGTAGGCGCCCGCACCGACCACGGCAGCGCCACCGAGCACCGCGAGCCCGAGCCCGAACCCGCCACCGCTGCCGGAGCGCAGCCCCTCGGCCATGGCGATGGCCGCGCCTGCCCATGCCTCGGCGGAGAGCCGCGGCTCGACGTCCTCGGTGCGGATCTCGTCAACCCGGGACTGGTCGACGGGGAAACCGTCGGCGACCGACACGCCGTAGGCACGATCGGCGACTGCGACGGCGAGCAGGGCGTCCTCCGCGCCCAGCTGGGACAGCCGCGCGGTCTCGTCGGCCCATTCCTGCCCGTCGGTGCCGTCGAACGACTCGACGTAGACGACGAAGAGGTCCACGTTGTTCTCGGTTCGCAGCCGATCGATCGCGTCCTGGATCTGCGCGACCTCCTCCGGCGTGAGCGCACCGGCCCGGTCGGTGACGCGGTCGGCCAGTCGCGCCGGAGGATCGGCCGCGGCGCTGCCTGCGCCGAGCACGAGCACCGCGAGCACCCCGATCAGTACGGACAACCTGCGCACGGTGACCTCCGCGGTCGACAGGTGACCATCATCGCGTGCCGGTCCACCGGCGCCGGATTGGCCATCGGCGGATCCGCCCAGATCACGCACGATGGGGTGGTGGCCGTCGTCGATCTCCGCCCGATCCCCGTCACCCGCAACCCCGGCCGCCGGGTGCCGCAGCTGTTCTGCGGGCTCGTCCTGTACGCGGTGAGCATGGCGATGCAGATCCGCAGCGGCCTCGGGCTGAACCCGTGGGACGTGCTGCACGAGGGCCTCACCCGGCAGACCCCGCTCAGCTTCGGCCTGATCACCGGGATCACCGGCGCCGTCGTGCTGCTGCTGTGGATCCCGCTGCGCCAACGGCCCGGCGTCGGCACGGTGGCCAACGTCGTCGTGATCGCGGCGGTCGTCGACGTCGCGCTCGCGCTGCTGCCCGCCCCGGACGCGCTCGTGGCGCGGATCGCGCTGCTCGTGGGCGGCGTCGTGCTGAACGGTGTGGCGACCGCCGCGTACGTCGGTGCGCGGCTCGGGCCGGGGCCGCGGGACGGCCTGATGACCGGGCTGTCCGCGCGCACCGGATGGTCCGTGCGCCTGGTGCGCACCTGCATCGAGGTGGCCGTGCTGGCATGCGGGTGGCTGCTCGGCGGCACTGTCGGGCTCGGCACCGTGCTCTATGCGCTGGCGATCGGCCCGCTCACCCAGGCGTTCCTCCCGCTGGTCGTGGTGCGCGCGCGGCCATGAGCTCGCGGCGCCGCGCCACGTAGCGGCGCTTCTTGGCCTCCGTTCCGCAGTCGGCCATCGAGCACCAGCGCCGGCCGGCACCGCGCGAGTGGTCGAGGAACAACCAGCGGCATGCAGCGCACTGGTGCAGCCGTTGCAGCTCGGTCGCGTCGCCGAGAAGACCGATGGCCGCGTGCGCCAGTCGGTGCACGGGCCCGTACGGGTCGTCCGGGGGCCATGCCCAGGTCACGGCGCCGGCACTCGTCACGAGGCGCCCGGCGTTGAGCGCGGCGCCGGCCGCGGACCGGGACGGTGGACGCGCAGGTGGCGGGCTACGAGCTGGGCTTCACCGCGGCAGCCGCGGTGGCCGGCGCGACGGCCCTCGCCATCGCTCTCGCCGGCTGTCGCCGCCGCGCGGACGCGGGGACCTCAGGCCTCGGCGGCGGCCAGCGCTCCGACCACCGGGTCGACGTCGGGAAGCCGCCACGGTCGCACCACCAGGACGAGCACGAGCAGCGACAGCACCAGCCCACCCGCGATCGCGATGCTCATGGCGATCGCGTCGTTGCCCAGCACACCGACCATCGGTGAGATCAGGGCGCCGACGCCGAACTGCGTCGCGCCGAGCAGGGCAGCCGCCGTGCCCGCCGTCTCGCCGTACCCCGAGAGCGCGACCGCGGGAGCGTTCGGCAACCCGAAGCCGACGGACAGCAGCACCAGCCAGAGCGGGAGCAGCAGCCCGAACAGGCCACCCACGCCCGAGACGGCGACCGCGACCATCAGCAGGCTCGCCACAGCGGCCATGGCGATCGCCCCGAGCAGCAGCTGGCGCGGCTCGAAGCGGCGCAGGAGCACGGGGTTGAGCTGGCTGGCGAGGATGAGCCAGATGGCGCCGCTCGAGAACGCGAGGCCGAACTGCTGCTGGTTCAGCCCGAACTGCTCCTGGAACACGAACGACGCGCCGGAGACGTAGCTCATCACGGCCGACATCGCCAGGCCGGCGACCAGGATCAGCCCGACGAACGTGCGGTCGCGCAGCAGCCCGCGGTAGGTGCGCAGTGTGCCCGCGATGCCGGAGGTCTGGCGGCGGTGCGGGGGCAGCGTCTCGGGCAGGGCGCGGGCCGCGATCGGCATGAGGAGCAGGCTGTAGAGCGCGAGGACGGCGAACACCCCACGCCACGAGGTGAACGCGAGCAGCCAGGCTCCGAACGTCGGTGCGAGCACCGGAGCCGTTCCCATCACCAGGATGAGCCGGGAGAGCAGGGTGGCCGCGGCGCGGCCCGTGTAGAGGTCGCGCACGATCGCCATCGCGATCACGGAACCCGCGGCGGCGCCAAGGCCCTGGAGCACGCGGAGCCCGCCGAGCACCGCGACGTTCGGCGCGATGATGCACAGCAGCGATGCGAGGACGTGCACGGCGGCGCCGGCGATCAGCGGCCGCCTGCGCCCGAACCGGTCGGAGAGCGGACCGATCACGAGCTGGCCGAGGCCGAGCCCGAGCAGCGTGCCGGTGAGCGTCAGCTGCACGGTGGCCGAGGTGGTGAGCAGTTCCCCGGTGATCGTCGGGAGCGCGGGGAGGTACAGGTCGATGGTCAACGGGCCGAGCGCGATGAACGCGCCGAGCACAAGGACCAGCCGGAGGCGATTCCCCCCGGTGTCCGGTACTGCCTCTGGGACACGAGTGGGAGTCAGCGTCACTGATCGATCAAGAAGAAATGTCACCGCGGCATTCCGGCTCGCCCGCATCTGTGGGGCACGACACTGGGACCGTGCTGATCACCGACCTCACCACGCCCGCCCTGCTCGTCGAGCGCGACGTCCTCGACGCCAACCTCGAGACCATGAGCGCGGCCCTGCCCGGCCCGCGGTTGCGACCGCACGTCAAGGCGCACAAGACCACGGCGCTCGCGCGGCGGCAGGCTGCGCTCGGGCACGCCGGCTTCACGTGCGCGACCGTCCGCGAGTGCGAGGTGATGGCGGCCGCGGGCCTCGGCGCGGACCTGCTGCTCGCCAACGAGGTGCTCGACACCCGCCGCCTCGGCGCGCTGGTGGCGGACGGGGCGCGGGTAGCTGTGGCCGTCGATTCTCCCGAGACGATCGCCGCAGCCGCCGCGGGCGGGGTCCGCGAGGTGCTCGTCGACGTGAACGTGGGGCTGCCCCGGTGCGGCTGCCCGCCGGAGAAGGCCGGCGACCTGGCCGGTGCCGCACGCGACGCGGGCCTGCACGTCCGCGGCGTGATGGGCTACGAGGGCCACCTCATGCTCGTGCCCGACCCGGCCGACCGCGCCCGGATGACGGGCGATGCCATGGCGATCCTGGTGCGGGCCGCCGAGGACGTGGGCAGCGAGATCATCAGTGCCGGCGGCACCGGCACCTACCTCGACAACACATGGGCCACCGAGATCCAGGCGGGCTCGTACGCGCTGATGGACACCGCCTACGGCAAGATCGGCCACCCGTTCGGCCAGGCGCTCTCCGTACTGGGCACGGTGATCTCCGTGTCGCCGGACCACGCCGTGGTCGACGTCGGCCTCAAGTCGCTCGGCATGGACCACGGCCTGCCGACGATCGAGGGCGCCCAGGTGTGGTTCTGCTCCGACGAGCACACGACGTTCGCACCCGAGGAACCGGTGCGCGTGGGCGAGCGGCTGCGCGTGCTCCCCGCCCACGTCGACCCGACGGTGGCGCTGCACGAGCGGATGCACCTTGTTGACGCCGACACCGTGCTGGAGACGTGGCCGGTGGACATGCGCGGCTGGTGAGTGTCCTAGTCCCCCGTCATGTCGGCCGACAGCCAGCGCTCGGGCCGGATGACGAAGGCGATCTGCTCGCCGAGCACGTTCTGCACGAACTCGACGTAGGGCTCCACCCGATCGGCCGGCAGGTAGCGCGCGCTCATCGTGCGCACCATCTCGATCGTGCCGGGCTCCGTGCGCACGACCGGTCCTTCGACCGATACGTAGCGGACCCGCGGCTCGGTCTGGTCGACCATCAGCGACGCGCGCCCGGCCGCCTCGATCAGCCGCGCCTTGCGGGAGCCGACGTTGGTGTGGAACCAGACGTCGCCGCCGGGCGCGTAGTGGTACCAGATCGGGATGACGAGCGGGCCGCGCTCGGGCCCCGCAGCGACGGACAGGGCCGCGACGTGCGGCTCGGCGAGGAACTGCTGGCGTTCGTCCACGGACAGCGGCATGACCCGAGGGTAGGAGCGCACCCCGACAATCTCGCCGTACCGTGCACCCATGCTGGTCGAACGCATGCGCGCACACACCTCCACCATCTTCGCCGAGATGTCGGCGCTCGCACTGCGGACCGGCGCGATCAACCTCGGCCAGGGATTCCCCGACACGGACGGCCCGGCCTCGCTGCTCAGCGACGCCGCGGCGAACATCCAGGCCGGGATCAACCAGTACCCGCCCGGGATCGGCGTGCCCGAGCTGCGTGCCGCCGTGGCCGAGCACCAGCGCCGCTTCTACGGCCTCGACGTCGACCCGGACACCGTTCTCGTCACCACGGGCGCCACCGAGGCGATCGCATCCGCCGTGCTCGCGCTCTGCGAGGCGGGCGACGAGGTGGTGACGTTCCAGCCGTACTACGACTCGTACGCGGCCACGATCGCGCTGGCGAACGCGGTGATCCGCCCCGTGCCGCTGCGGCCGTCCGGGCTCGGGTTCGCCTTCGACCCCGACGAGCTGCGCGCCGCGTTCTCGGCCCGCACCCGGCTCGTGCTGGTCAACACCCCGCACAACCCCACTGGCACCGTGTTCGACCGCGAGCAGCTCACGCTGATCGGCGAGCTCGCCGCCGAGCACGACGCCGTGGTCGTCACCGACGAGGTCTACGAGCACATGATCTACGACGGTCGCCCGCACGTCCCGATGGCGACCCTGCCCGGGACGGCCGAGCGCACGCTCACGATCTCCTCTGCCGGCAAGACCTTCTCCGTCACGGGCTGGAAGGTCGGCTGGGTGCACGGGCCCGGCGAGCTCGTGTCCGCGGTGCGCGCCGCGAAGCAGTTCCTCACCTACGTCAGTGGCGCGCCGTTCCAGCCGGCGATCGCGGCCGCGCTCGGCCTGCCGGACTCCTTCTACTCGGGGCTGGCAGGCGACCTGCAGCGCAAGCGCGACCTCTTGTCCGGAGGGCTGCGCGAGGCCGGCTTCACCGTGTTCGACACGGCAGGCACCTACTTCGTGGTCACCGACGTCACGCCGCTCGGCTTCACCGACGGCGCCGAGTTCTGCTGGAGCCTCCCCGAACGGGTGGGCGTGGCCGCAGTGCCGGTGTCGGTGTTCTGCGCCGACCCTGATCTGGGTAGGTCGCTCGTCCGCTTCGCCTTCTGCAAGCGCGACGAGGTGCTCAGCGAGGCGGTGTCGCGGCTGGTGGCGCTGCGCGCAGCAGCGGGCTGACGATGGCCGACTGGACCGGCTGGCACGAGCAGTACGACGACCCGGCGAGTGCCATGCCACAGCGCCTTGCGGCCGTGCGGCAGCAGATCGTGCTCGCATTGGACCGGGCCGCGCCAGGGCCGCTCCGGTTGCTCTCGCTGTGCGCCGGTCAGGGGCGGGACGTGCTCCCGGTGCTGGCCACCCACCCGCGCGGAGGGGACGTGCGCGGCCGGCTGGTCGAGCTCGACCCGCAGCTCGCGGCGACCGCAAGGGCGGCCGCGCCGCCGTCGATCGAGGTGCTGATCGCCGACGCCGGCACGACGGAGGCGTACGACGGCATGGCGCCTGCCGACTTGCTCCTCCTGTGCGGGATCTTCGGCAACGTGCCGGACGAGGACATCGAGCGCACCGTGGCCGCGGTGCCGTCGCTGCTCACCACCGGCGGCACGGTCGTATGGACCCGGCACCGGCGAGCGCCGGACCTCACCCCGCGCGTACGCGCGTGGTTCGCGGCGGCAGGCGTGGCGGAGACGGCGTTCGTCGCCGTGCCGGGACGGGCATGGTCTGTGGGCGCGGGCGTGCTGCGCGCCCCGTCGACGCCGCTGAACGGCGTCCGCAGGCTCTTCGCGTTCGTCGGGTGACCTGCGGCACGAGCAGCAGCGTCTTGCCGGACACCGTTCGCGTCGGCGACCGGTGAGAGCCGGTTGGCCTGGCCGATCAGCGTGGAATCAGGTCGAGGGCAAGGGCACGCCGGCGAGCGTGGTGGTGGCGGCGATGGTGTCGAGGGACAGGCCGAGCGCGTCGGCGAGCGCGGCGACGGTGAAGAACGCGGGTGTCGGAATCCGCCCGGTCTCGATCTTGCGCAGCGTTTCCGCCGAGATCCCGGCAGCCGCGGCCACGTCGACGAGGCTGCGGTCACCGCGTGCCTCGCGCAGGAGCATGCCCAGCCGCTCGCCGCGTTCGCGATCGGCCGGGGTCAGCGGGACGCGCACCATGCGCCCAATAGTAATACCGGTATAGTTATCGGCATGATCGAGCTGAAGACCGCCTCAGAGGTGGACGCCTGCGAGGCAGCGGGAAAGATCGTGGCAGACGTGCTCACCGCCGTGCGCGCCCACGCCGCACCGGGCGTCACCACGGGCGAGCTGGACGCGCTGGCCGCCGATCTGATCGCCGACGCCGGGGCGACCCCGAGCTTCCTCGGCTACCACCCGTCGTGGGCGCCCGTCCCCTATCCCGGGGTGATCTGCGCGAGCGTCAACGACGCCGTCGTACACGGCATCCCGGGGCGGGAGCGGCTGCGCAAGGGCGACATCCTGAGCGTCGACCTCGCCGTGCACCTCGACGGCTGGTGCGCCGACGCCGCGTTCAGCACGCTTGTGGGCGACGGCGACCCGAGGGATGCCGCGATGATCGAGACCGCGGAGCGCTCGCTCGCCGCGGGCATCGCGGCCGCAGTCGCGGGTGCGCGGCTGGGCGACATCGCGCACGCCATCGGCGCGGTTGCTCGCGCGGGCGGTTACGGGCTGCTGGCCGATCACGGCGGGCACGGCGTGGGTCGCTCCATGCACGAGTCGCCGAGCGTGGCCAACGAGGGACGGGCGGGGCGCGGGATGCCGCTGCGGCCGGGGCTGGTGATCGCCCTCGAGCCGATGCTCCAGGCCGGCGGCCACGACGCCTACCGCCACGACCGCGACGGCTGGACGATCCGCACGGCCGACCGCAGCCGCGCCGTCCACGCCGAGCACACGATCGCGATCACGGACGCCGGCCCGCGCGTCCTCACCGCAGGCCGCCCCACCTCCTGACGACCCGGGCGCTGCGTCCGCGCTGACGTACTGCTCGCGGCGCTGCTGTCCGGTTCACGCCGACGCCGCGGACGGCCGTCGAGCCTGCTAGAAACCAGTGGTGGCTGTCACAGCGTTGTACCGCTATCCCGTCAAGTCGATGCTCGGCGAGGCGCTGGAGCGCTGCCGGATCGACGAGAGCGGGATCGTCGGTGACCGCGCCTACGCCCTCGTCGACGTCGAGACCGGCACCGTGGCCAGCGCGAAGGTGCCGCGCCGGTGGGGTGGGCTGCTCGGGTTCTCGGCCCGCTGCGTCGGCGAGCCGGAGCGCGACGTGGCCCCGTCCGTCGAGATCACGTTCCCCGACGGCTCGGTCCACCACAGCGGTGACGCCGATATCGATGCCGGGTTGAGCGCCGCCATCGGCCGCGACGTCCGGCTGGTCGCCACTCCGCCGGAAGGCGCCGGGTTTGAGGAGGTGTGGCCCGAGATCGACGGGCTCGCCCCGGAGGCGGTCATCGCGGGCACCCGCGTGCGGGACGAGGACACCGGGGAGCGGGTGAGCCGGTTCGACCTCGCCGCGATGTCCCCGCACCCGGCGTTCTTCGACCTCGCCGTGCTGCACCTGCTCACCACGGCCACGCTGCGGCGGCTGCACGAGCTCGCCCCCGCCGCGACGTTCGACGAGCGGCGCTACCGCCCGAACGTCGTGCTCGACGAACCGGGCGACGGTTTCCCGGAGAACACGTGGGCCGGCCGATCGATCGCGTTCGCGGGCGGCGTCACCGTCGCGGCCTCCATCCCGACGATGCGCTGCGTCATGACCACGCTCGCGCAGGGCGACCTGCCCCGCGACCCCGACACGCTCCGCACCATCGCCAAGCACAACCGCGTGGAGATCCCCGGCCTGGGGACGTGGGCGTGCGCAGGCACCTACGCGGACGTCACGGCCGGCGGCGAACTAGCGGTGGGCGAGGAGCACGAGCTCCGATGATTGCGCAGGGCCTCCGCGATGCCCGGCGCCCACGCGAGCAGTTGCTCGTCGGCCCCGGGGCGGCCCACGCACTGCAGGCCCACCGGGAGCGCCGGGCCGCCCGGCTCGCGGGCCACCGTGCCCGCCGGTAGCGACAGCGCCGGGAGGCCCGCTTGGGTCCACGGAACGCTCATCGTCGGGCTGCCGGTGGTGTCCAGCCCTCGCGGCGCGGGCCCGGTGGCTGACGGGCAGATCCAGACGTCTATGCCCGCATCGGCCATGACGTGGGGCAGGGTGCGCCGGAAGGCGTGGACGCCGTCGAGCGCCGCCGCGTAGGTCGCGGCGTCGATCGAGCGGCCCTCGCGGATGGCCGCGGCCGTCCGCGAGCGGTAGCGGTCGGCGTACCGGTCGAACCACGGCTCGTGGGTGCGGGCCAGCTCGACCAGGTTGACCACGATCTGCCGCTGGTTGACCTGCGCGATGTCGTCGAACGCCGCGACCTCGCGCACCTCGTACCCGGCCGCGCGCAATCCGGTGATCTGCGCGGCGAACGCCCCGCACGCACCGACGTCTGCCTGGTCGAGATAGGGGCCTGCCGGCACCCCGAGCACCGGGCGTCCGCCGATTGGATCGGCGGCCCATCCGTAGACGAGGGCCGCCGTGGCGGCCGTCATGAGAGTCAGGTCGGTGGCGAACAGGCCGACGGTGTCGAACGTCGGCGCGTTCGGGATCACTCCGTCGCAGGGCACGCGGCCGTACGTCGGCTTGAAGCCGATGCACCCGCAGTAGGCGGCAGGGCGGACGACGGAGCCGACGGTCTGCGTGCCGAGCGCGAGCGGCACGATCCCGGCGGCCACCGCGGCCGCCGACCCGCTGCTCGACCCGCCCGGCGTGTGCTCGGGATGGTGCGGGTTGCGGGTGAGGCCGGGCGCGAAGTACGCGAACTCCGTGGTGACGGTCTTGCCGGCCACGATCGCCCCGGCGTCGCGCAGGCGCGTGACCGCAACGGCTTCGGGCCCGGCGAACTCCTCCGCCGGGAGCTCGGAACCGGCGCGGGTGGGCAGGCCGTCGACCCGGAAGATGTCCTTCACCCCGAGCAGGGCTCCGTAGAGCGGCGGCAGGTGCCCGGGGTCTGGCCACCGCCCCGCGATCCGATCGCCCTCGATGGCGATGCGTACGGGGCGGCCGGGCTCGTCGACGAAGGCGTGCAGGTCGGTGTCGGCGTTCGCGATCCGGTCGACGATCGTGGCCACCCCCTGACCGTAGAGCGCCCATCGACGATCGGACAGGTGCGTTGCCGGCGGGAGGTCCGGCATCATCCGGACATGCCCGACGCCGCGCCGTTCACCGCTGACACCACCGCCGCCATCGCCCGCGCCCGCCAGCACGGCGTCGGCGACCTGCTGCGGCGCACCACATTGCGGTACCCGGACAAGCTCGCGGTGGTGTCCGGCGACCGCCGCTTCACGTACGCGGAGTTCGACGCGGCGGTGAACCGCACGGCCAACGCGCTCGCCGCCCGCGGGGTGGCGAAGGGCGACCGGCTGGCGCTGCTGTCGCGCAACTGCTGGGAGTACGCGGTGATCGCGTTCGCCACCGCGAAGCTGGGCGTGGTGCTGGTGCCGGTGAACTTCATGCTCGGGCCGTCGGAGATCGCCTTCATCCTCGGCCACTCCGGGGCCACCGGAATGGTGGCGCAGGACGCGCTCACCGGCACCGCGGAGCAGGCGCTCGCGGAGGCCGGGCTGACCGACGGCGTGCGGGGCCGCATCGGCGGTGCGGCAGACGGCTGGGAGGACGTCGCGGACTGGTGGACGGCCGGCCCCGCCCACGACCCCGAGGTGGCGATCGCCGACGACGACCCGCTGCGGCTCATGTACACCTCCGGCACCGAGTCGCGGCCGAAGGGCGTGATGCTGTCGAGCCGCTCGCTCATCGCGCAGTACGTCTCGTGCGTGATCGACGGCGGGATGAGCACCGACGACGTCGAGGTGCACTCGTTGCCGATGTACCACTGCGCGCAGCTGGACTGCTTCTTCTCCGTCGACGTCTACCTGGGCGCCACCAGCGTCATCCTGCCCGGGCCGGACCCGGCCGCGCTGCTCGCCACGATCGAGGCAGAGCGGGCCACGAAGCTGTTCTGTCCCCCGACGGTGTGGATCTCCCTGCTGCGCCACCCCGACTTCGACACCCGCGACCTGTCGAGCCTGCGCAAGGGCTATTACGGCGCGTCGGCGATGCCCGTCGAGGTGCTCAAGGAGCTGCGGCGCAGGCTGCCCGACGTCGAGCTCTGGAACTTCTACGGCCAGACCGAGATGGCCCCGCTCGCCACGATCCTGCGCCCGCACGAGCAGCTGCCGAAGGCCGGCAGCGCGGGCCGTCCTGCGATCAACGTCGAGACGATGCTCGTCGACGATGACGGCGACCCGGTGCCGCCGGGTGAGATCGGCGAGATCGTGCACCGCAGCTCGCACGCCGCCCTCGGTTACTACGCTGACGAGGAGAAGACCGCGGCGGCGTTCCGCGGCGGCTGGTTCCACTCCGGCGACCTGGGTGTGATGGACCCCGACGGCTACCTGTCGGTCGTCGACCGCAAGAAGGACATGATCAAGACCGGTGGCGAGAACGTGGCCAGCCGTGAGGTCGAGGAGGCGATCTACCTCCTCGACGGCGTGGCCGAGGTTGCCGTGTTCGGCATCTCCCACCCGCACTGGATCGAGGCGGTCACCGCGGTCGTCGTGCCGAAGGCGGACGCCGCGCTCACGACCGACGCCGTGCTGGCACACGCCCGGCAGCGCCTCGCCGGTTACAAGTGCCCGAAGTACGTGGTGTTCGCCGACGCGCTGCCGAAGAACCCCAGCGGCAAGATCCTCAAGCGCGAGCTCCGCGCGGAGCACGCGAAGCTCGCCGCCGAGGAGACGACCTAGCGGAGCGCCTCCTCGACCGCCGCGCGCAGGCCCGTCGGCTGGCGGCCGATGAGCTTCTCCAGGTCGGCGGACGGCTGGGAGACCAGGCCCGACGCGATCAGCTGGTGGACGAAGCCGGCCCGGCCGAGCTCCTCGACCGGGACCGGCCGGTAGGCGACGTCCTTGCCGGAGACCTCGGAGACGGTGCGGGCGAGGTCGGCCAGCGTCCACACCGGGCCGCGCAGCTCGTACACGGCGCCCGCGTGCCCCTCTCCGCTGACCGCGACGGAGGCGGCGACCCCGAGGTCGGCGATCGTCGCGAGGTTGACCGGCACGCCGTTGTCGGCGCCGAGCAGTTCGCCCGCGTCGACGGCAGCGCGGAGGCCGGGGTTGACCAGTACCTCCATGTAGAAGGTGTTGCGCAGCCGGGTGTGCGGAAGGCCAGACCCGGCGAGCAGCTCCTCCGTGACGGTGTGGTCGGCGAGGAACCCCTGACCGTCGTCGGCGCCGGTCGCGCTCGTGTAGACGACCCGTCCCACGCCCGCGGCGACGGCGGCGTCGACCACGTTGCCGTGCTGACGGGCCCGGACACCGGGCGTGATGTCCGGTGACGAGACGAAGAGCAGGACGTCGGCGCCGGTGAACGCCGCGCGCAGGGAGGCGGGGTCCTCGTAGTCGCCATGGCGGACCTCCACGCCACGCCCGGCGAGGTCGGCGACCTTGCGCGGGTCACGGGCCACCGCGGCGACCTCTCCGGCAGGCACCCGCGTCAGCAGGTCCTCGATGGCCGCCCGGCCCAGCTTCCCGGTCACCCCGGTGATGACGAACATGCTCTTCTCCGTTCCCTGGTGCGTGAACAGAACCGACCGTAGGGTTGGTGCTCTCTTCTGGTAAGTACATACCTCGAGGTGAGCACCAGTGGGTGAGGTGAGCATGCAGGTGACCGGGGTAATGGCCCGCGTTCGGGGTGACGTGTTCGACAGCCAGTGTCCCGAACGCGGTGTGCTGGACCACATCACGAGCAAGTGGGCGGTGCTGGTGCTGGTCGGGTTGCGCGATGGTCCGCTGCGCTACAGCGCGCTGCGCCGGGCCATCGGAGGGGTGAGCGAGAAGATGCTCGCCCAGACGCTGCGCACGCTCGAGACCGACGGGTTCGTCCACCGCGAGGTGGTTCCCACCGCACCGCCGCAGGTCACCTACAGCCTCACCGGCCTCGGGCAGGAAGTCACCGTCCACCTCGCAGGCCTGCTGGACTGGATCGGCACCCACATCCCCGACGTTCAGCGGGCACGCGCCGCGCGAGACTAGTACCACTGCTCGACTTCGTGATCTTGCTGGTCGAGGCGGGGGAACGGGGACTGCCACCGCGCGACGGGTGTTTCGGCGCTGTTGCCGGGTCCCGTCCGGTGGTGGCCGCGCCCATGATCCGAAGTATCGGTTGCTCATGGCTGTGCCGGCAGCCGTGTGCACCCGCTACTTGCGATCTTCCCGTGCATGATCCGGAGTTTCGGTTGCTCATGGTTGTGGGGGCAGCCGTGGACACCGCTAGTTCGGATCATGCCTGCCGCCAGTCGAGCGGCCGGGGTGCGTTCCGCGGAACGCACCCCGGCCCAGGCGGTGATCAGCGGTTCGGTGCGAAAGCCGACACCCCGGGTCGGGAAAGTCTCGGCGGCGCGGCCACTCGTCTAAGAAGACGAAGTCACCCTTTCATTGGCTTTTCCGTTCAATGCCGACGACACCATCCGGTCGAGCACTTCGGCAAGCGGCAACCCGGCGGCTGCCATCATTCTCGGATATCGACTGTACGAGGTCATGCCAGGTAGGGTGTTGACCTCGTTGAGGACCACTCTTCCATTCTCCTCGAGGAACATGTCCACCCGCGACAGTCCCCTGCATCCCAAGGCGCGGTAAACGGCCTTTGCGGTCTCCTGGACGAGCGAACGCGACTCTGTCGAAATGTCGGCGGGAACGATGGCTACCGAGTTTTCGGAGCCGCTTTCAGGTGTGCTCTCCTGATGGATCCTGAAAAAGCCGTGCGAGAGGGAAATTCGATCCACCTCGCCTGTGATCAAGTCCAGGTCGTTCCCCAGGACGGCGCATCCGACCTCGCTGCCGATGACAGCCTCTTCGATCAAGACCTTCGAGTCGTACTGTCTCGCGTCTTTCAATGCGGTCGGCAGATCCGCTTTTCGAGATACCTTGCTGACGCCGAAGGACGAGCCCGAGCGGGCCGGCTTCACGAAGACGGGATAGGTGAACCGGTCGGGATCGATGTGCTCGTTCGGCAGCACGGTCCAGAAATTCGGCGTGGCGATTCCCGCGCTGCTGGCGACGATGTAGGCGAGGGATTTGTCCATGCACAGGGCGGAACTTTGGACATCGCAGCCCACGTAGGGGATGCCGGAGAGCTCCAACAAACCTTGAATCGCGCCGTCCTCGCCGAGCTTGCCGTGCAGAACGGGCAGTACGACGTCCAGGCTGATCGTTTCGTATCGTCCCCGCTCCAGGACGAGCAATCCGCGTACGCTGCTGTCCGGTGCGAGGACGGCCGGACGGCAACTGCCGGTCTCCCAATTTGCGTCAGGGCCGTCACAAAGCATCCAGGAACCGCTCTTCGTGATCCCGATGTAGAACGGCTCGTACTTTTCGACGTCGAGGTTTCTGGCGACCTCTTGCGCCGATTTGACCGAGACGGGGTGCTCTTCGGAGCTACCCCCGAAGATGACTCCGACCCGCAACCTACCCATGGTGGTTCCCGCTTTCGAATTTCAGACAGTTCGTGATGGAGTTTTCCACGGTGTCGCTCAGGGCATGGTCTGTGTAGTAGGCCGTATGCGGGCTGATGAGCACGTTCGGCAGCTCTTGTAGCCGCAGCAACGCTTCGTTCTCAACCGGATTGTTTCTGCGGTCGGCGTAGAATATTCCTTCCTCGCCTTCGAGGACGTCCAGTGCCGCACCGCCCAGCCGGCCGCTCTGCAATGCCGCAACAAGCGCCTCGGTATCGAGCAGAGAACCGCGTCCGGTATTGATGACGAACGCGCCGCGCTTCATCTCCTCGATACGGCGGCGATCGAGGAGGTGGTGCGTATCGGCGGTGAGCGGTGTGTGGAGCGTTACGATGTCGCTCAGCCGTATCAGCTCATCGAGGGGAACGTAGTCGGCGGCCGCATGGGGGCGGTTGTCGTAGGCCAGTACTCGGCAGCCGAATCCCCTCAGTCGGTCCATGACCGCTGTCCCGATACGTCCTGTTCCGATTACCCCGATCGTCAGATCGCGTAGTTCCTTCCCGCGTGCGTCGGTCAATCTGTAATCATGAACATCCGCGCTGCGGATGGTGGACTTGGCATTTCGCACCGCCATCAGCATCAGCATCAGCGTGTAGTCGGCGACGCTGTCGGGAGAGTAGGCGACGTTTTCGACGGAAATGCCGATGCGCGCTGCGTACCCCACATCGACGTGATCGTATCCGACGCTTCTCGTGGAGATGTACGTGACGCCGATCTGACTCAGTGCAAGAAGGGTGTGATTGGCGATTTGAGATTTATGGCCGACGCTGATGCACCGGTTTCCGAATGCGAGGTCAATATTGGCTTCGGATACCGCTGCCGCGGTGATGGTCGGCGTTATGCGGAAGCGGGGCGCCAGCTCTCGGAACAAGGCGGCTTCATCCCACTCGCATCCATAGATCGTAATTCCCGTCGAGATGGCCGACGAGGACGAGGACGCCAGAGGTCGGGCCGCTGTTCGCGCCGGTCCGCGGTAGGTCATGCCTGCAGTCAAGGCGGTGTGGTGTTGCCGCCACGTATGCGGTTCTCGATATGCCGACGATATGCTCTGGCTCGTATCGTCGAGAACTTGTCCGTGCGTCGCTACGGCCGGAGTCGTTCAGACGCTCCTAACCCACTGAGGCCAGGTCACTCGGCTCGTCCCGCGAAGGGGCAGGTGCGGCGGGCCCGGTCTCGCGCTCGCCGTCCAGCAGCGGGCAGTCCAGCCACCGCTCCGGGATGCCGAAGCTGTCGACGAGGGTGCGGGCGTGCGGGCGCAGCCGCCCGCAGAGCGCGTTGACGGCCTGCGTCACGGCCTTGGCGCGGCCCGACGTCAGGTAGGAGTGCTCGATGAAGAACGCTCGGTCGTTCTCGATCACCGTCAGCGCGTAGAGCCGCAGTACGTCGCCGAGAAGGTTGCGCACGCCCGCGTCGCCTGTCCGGTCGACGGCGGCGGCGAACGAGTCGAACAGGATCCGGTCGACGTGGGCGCGGGCGGCGACGAGCAGGTGGTCCTGGGCGCCGTTGAAGATCCCGAACTGGTCGGCGCCCGGCGCGAGTGCCTTGCGCATCCGCTGCGCCGCGTTCGTGAGCAGGTGCTGCTCGCGTTCGACGAGCAGCCACCGCTGGTACGCGCGGTCCCGAATGTCGCCGCGGCGCAGGATCGCGCGCAGGCCGGTGCGCTCGGCCACGGAGCCTGCCACGAGGTCGGCCGCGAACCGGGCCTTGCCCGCCATGTCGAGCCGGGCGACGCGGCGGCCGTAGTCGGACAGCAGCGTCTTGGCGACGAGCTGCAACAGCACGGTGTTGTCGCCCTCGAACGTGGTGAACACGTCGGTGTCGGCCTTGAGCGTCGGCAGCAGGTTGGCGGCGAGGTAGCCGGCACCGCCGCACGCCTCCCGGCAGGTCTGGATGGTGGCCGTGGCGTGCCATGTGGCCACGGCCTTGATGCCCGCGGCGCGGGTCTCCAGGTCGCGCTGGCGCCACTCGTCGCCCTCGGCGCCCGGGGCCTGGAGGTCGTGCATGTCCGACACCAGGTCGCTCTGCGCGAAGTTCAGCGCGTAGGTGGTGGCGAGCGCGGGCAGGAGCTTGCGCTGGTGCACGAGGTAGTCGAGGACCACGACCTCCTCGCCGGTGGAGGGGTCGGCGAACTGCCGCCGGACGGCGCCGTAGCGGATCGCCAGCGCGAGCGCCTTCTGCGTGGCGGTGCCCGCACCGCCCGCCACGCTGATCCGGCCGCGGACGAGCGTGCCGAGCATCGTGAAGAACCGGCGGGTCTCGTTCGCGATCGAGCTGTTGTACGTGCCGTCCTCGGCCACGTCGCCGAACCGGTTGAGCAGCGCCTCGCGCGGCACGCGCACGTGGTCGAACATCAGCCGGCCGTTGTCGACGCCGTTGAGGCCCGCCTTCCGGCCGCAGTCGCCGATGGTGACGCCGGGCATCGGGGCGCCGGACTCGTCCCGGATCGGCACGAGCAGCGCGTGCACGCCCTGCGGCTGCCCCTGCGTGATCAGCTGTGCGAAGACCACGGCCATCCGGCCATCCCGGGCGGCGTTGCCGATGTAGTCCTTGCGGGCGTCCACGTCCGGCGTGTGGATCTCGAACTCCTGGGTGGCCGGGTCGTAGGTGGCCGTGGTGCGCAGGTGCTGGACGTCGGAGCCGTGGCCGGTCTCGGTCATCGCGAAGCAGCCGAGGAGCTCGCCGTCCATGATCTGCCGCAGGTACTCGTCGTGGTGACGCGAAGTGCCGAGCACCTGCACCGCGCCGCCGAACAATCCCCACTGCACACCGGCCTTGACCAGCAATGACAGGTCGCCGTAGCCGAGCATCGCGAACGCGGTGACCACGCCGCCGACGTCGCCCTCGCCGCCGTACACCGGGTCGAACCCCTGCCGGGGCCGTCCCGTGCTCGCGAGGTGGCGCAGGTTCTCGGTGGTGAGGGCGCGGTACTCCTCGGTGGAGAGGTTCGGGTCGGGGTTGAACGCGAGCTCGTCCATCTGGGCGCGGATCTCGTCGCGGACCCGCGCCCACCTCCCGTCGAGGACGCCCTGCAGGGCGTGCCGGTCGACCGTCATGACGTCTCCTCCTCGGTGCGGGCGACCACCCCGGACAGCCCCGCCCACGCGAGGGCGGTGAGGTGATCGGCCAGCTGGTCCCTGGTCATACCCGCCGGACGGGCGATCCAGTTGTCCGCCGCCGAACGGACCATCCCCACCACTCCGTGGCCCCACGGCACGGCGGGGCCGGGATCGGAGCCCGCGTCGGTGAGCTGTTCGGCGATGACCTCCGCGACCTGGTCGCCGATCAGCGAGACCAGGTCGGCGACCAGGTCGGCGTCGGCAAGCGGCCGGTGCATCACGAACCGGTACACCTGCGGGTCGTGCTCGATCAGGCGTAGGTATGCCGCGATGGCGGCCGCGGTCTTCGCGCGGGGGCCGGCTGCGCCGTCCATCGCCGCGCGCACCTGTCCGAGCAGCACCTCGGCCACCCGTTCGCAGACCGCGACGTAGAGCTGGTTGCGATCGGCGAAGTGCCGGTAGACGGCGGTCTTGCTCGTGCGGGCCGCGGCGGCCACGTCGTCCATCCCGGCGCCTGCGCCGTGGGCGCGGATGGCGGCGATGGCGGCATCGGTGAGCTCGGCACGCCGAGTGCGCCGGTGGTCGTCCCACCGGCTGGCCCGCCGATCCCGTACCGACTGCACGAAACTCACAGTACCGGGTACTTTAGGTACCGGCTACTCGTGGGTAGGAGACCGACATGCCGGAGACCCGGAGGAAGGCCGCCGTGATCGGCGGCAACCGCATCCCGTTCGCCCGCGCGAACGGCGCGTACGTCCGCGCGTCCAACCTCGACATGCTCACCGCGACGCTCGACGGCCTCGCGGCGCGCTTCGGCCTTGCCGGGCAGCGGCTCGGCGAGGTGGCAGGGGGCGCGGTGCTCAAGCACAGCCGCGACCGCGACCTCACCCGTGAGGCCGTGCTCGGCAGCACGCTCTCGCCGTACACGCCCGCCTACGACGTGCAGCAGGCCTGCGGCACCGGGCTGGAGACCGTCGTCCTCGTCGCCAACAAGATCGCCCTCGGGCAGGTCGACAGCGGGATCGCCGCCGGCGTCGACACGGCGAGCGACGCGCCGATCGCCCTGAACGACGATCTGCGCCGCGTGCTCATGGCGCTGAACGCCGCGAAGACCCTCGGGGCGCGCATCGCCGCGCTGCGCGGGCTGCGCCCCGGCCAGATCGTGCCGGACATCCCGCGCAACGCCGAGCCACGCACCGGGCTCTCGATGGGCGAGCACGCGGCGATCACCGCCCAGGAATGGCAGGTCGGCCGCGAGGAGCAGGACGAGCTCGCCGTCGCGAGCCACCGCAACCTCGCCGCGGCCTACGACCGCGGCTTCTTCGACGACCTGGTCACGCCCTACCTCGGCCTCACCCGCGACCAGAACCTGCGCGCCGACACCTCTGTGGAGAAGCTCGTGAAGCTGAAGCCGGTGTTCGGTCGCGGGGACGCCGCGACGATGACGGCCGGCAACTCCACCCCGCTCACCGACGGCGCATCCGCGGTGCTGCTCGGTTCCGACGAGTGGGCCGCCGAGCACCGTCTGCCGGTGCTCGCGCACGTCGTCGACGCCGAGACCGCCGCCGTCGACTTCGTGCACGGTCAGGACGGGTTGCTCACCGCGCCCGTGTACGCGGTGCCTCGACTGCTCGAGCGCAACGGCCTCACGCTGCAGGACTTCGACTTCTACGAGATCCACGAGGCGTTCGCGTCCACCGTGCTCGCCACCCTCAAGGCTTGGGAGGACCCGGCGTTCGCGAAGGAGCGGCTCGGCCTCGACGCCCCGCTCGGGTCGATCGACCGGTCGAAGCTCAACGTCGCGGGCTCGTCGCTCGCCACCGGCCACCCGTTCGCGGCAACCGGTGGGCGGATCGTCGCGACCCTGGCAAAGCTGCTGCAGGAGAAGGGCGCCCCGGCCCGCGGGCTGATCAGCATCTGCGCGGCGGGCGGGCAGGGCGTCGTCGCGATCCTGGAGGCGGCCTGATGAAGGACACCCCGATGAAGGACACACTGCGCGACCTGTCGCAGAACCGGTTCGTCCAGCGGCTCGGGGTGCCGCGCATCCCGGTGCTGCGCCGCTACGAGCCAGGGCGGCCGCTGCTCGACGGGCCCGCACTGGTCGCCGCCGTGGGCAAGGGCGGGATCGCGGACGACGTCCGCGCCCTGCTCGCCGACGCCGGGGTGGCAGAAGCGGGCGAGGAGGGCAAGGTGGCCGCGGCCGTCCTCGACGCCACGGCTGTGCGCACCCTCGACGACCTGGCCACCGCCCAGCAGTTCCTCACGCCCGCGGTGCGTCGGCTTGCCCCGTCCGGACGGCTGCTGCTGCTCGGTCCGGCCGCCGACGCCGAGGACGCTGAGGCCGCGGCCGTGGCACAGGCGTTCGAAGGGCTGGTCCGCTCGGCGGGCAAGGAAGTGCGGGCAGGGGCCACGGCCAACCTGCTCGTCGTGGCGCCCGACGCAGGCGTCGACGCGCTCGCCTCCTCGCTGCGGTTCTTCCTGTCCGCCCGCTCGGCGTTCGTCTCCGGGCAGGTCGTCCGGGTCGCGGCGCCGGTCGGCCCTGTCGAGCCGGAAGATCCGGCGCGGCCGCTCGCCGGGCGGATCGCCGTCGTCACGGGCGCCGCGAGGGGCATCGGCGAGGCCATCGCCGACACCCTGCACCGCGACGGCGCCACGATCGTGGCGGTGGACGTCCCGGCCGCGGGCGACGCGCTGGCCCGGGTCGCCAACCGCACCGGCGGCACCGCGTTGCAGCTCGACATCACCGCGTCCGACGCGCCCGAACGGCTGCTCGCGCATCTGCGCGATCGGCACGGCCGCGTCGACGTGGTGGTGCACAACGCCGGCATCACCCGCGACAAGCTGCTCGCCAACATGGACGCCGACCGCTGGAACGCCGTTCTCGCGGTCAACCTGCGCTCCCAGCTCGCGATCAACGGCGCGCTGCTCGCGGACGCCGGCCTGCTCGGTGACAGTGCGCGGATCGTCTGCATCTCCTCGATGAGCGGGATCGCCGGCAACCGCGGGCAGACGAACTACGCGGCGAGCAAGGCGGGCGTGATCGGGATGGTCCGCGCGCTCGCCCCTCGGCTCGCCGCGCGGGGGGCCACGATCAACGCGATCGCGCCGGGGTTCATCGAGACCGCGATGACGGCGAAGATGCCGCTCGCCACCCGGGAGGCGGGCAGGCGGGTCAACAGCCTGCGTCAGGGCGGGCTGCCCGTCGACGTCGCCGAGGCGGTGGGCTGGCTCGGCCAGGCCGCGTCGGCAGGCGTCACGGGCCAGGTGGTGCGGGTCGACGGCCAGAACATGCTGGGGGCCTGATGGCGGGCCTCGGCACCCTCTACGTCAAAGCCGCGCTCGGTGCGGTCGGTCCGCGCGGGCACACGCTGCCCGACACCGCGATCGTCAGGGATGTCTCCGTCGATCGCGACCACCTCGCGGAGTACGCGCACGTGTGCGGCTTCCCCGTCGCCGACGCCCTCCCGGTCACCTACCCGCACGTGCTGGCGTTCCCGCTGCAGGTGGAGCTGATGGCGCGGCGGTCTTTCCCGTTGCCGTTGCCCGGGCTCGTGCACGTCCGGAACCGGATCACGGCGCACCGGGCCATCGACGCCGCGGAGCGGCTCGCCGTCCGCGTGCACGCCGAGGGGCTGCGGGCGCACCCGAAGGGTGCGCAGGTGGACCTCGTCGCCGAGATCGACGCTGCGGGCGAAGTGGTGTGGGAGGGCCGAAGCACCTATCTCGCCCGCGGCGCCACCGCACCCGATGGCGCTCCCGACCCGGCCGAGCCGGCCGGGATCGACGACGCCACAGCGGTCGCCACCTGGCGCGTCGACTCCGGCACCGGCCGCCGCTACGCCCGCGTGAGCGGGGACGTGAACCCCATACACCTGCACCCGTTGACGGCGAAGGCGTTCGGCTTCCCGCGGGCGATCGCGCACGGCATGTGGACCGCGGCGCGTGCCGTCGCCGCGCTCCAGGGTCGGCTGCCATCGGGCATGGGCTACGACGTGGCGTTCGGCAAGCCGCTGTTGCTCCCCTCCACGGTGGAACTGCGCACGCGAGCGGAAGGCGACGCGTGGGCGGTGGAGGTCCGAGGCCGCAAGGCCTCCCACCTGAAGGCACGTATCACCCGGCCCTGATTCCGACGAACGGCGGAAACGGGGAGGTTCCTCCGATCGGCCTAGACTCGTTGCTCATGACGCGCAGCAGGCGAGTCCGGCGGTGGGTCATCGACTGGCCCGCCCGGATCGCGCTGGCCGTCGTCGTCTTGGTGGCGAACGTCGTCGGGGCCGTCGTCGTCTTCGTGCTGGCGGCATGGGTGCTGCCGGAGGGCCCGCTCGGGGATCCGGGTCTGGTCCGCACCGAGAACGTCGTCGCCTTCGGGCTGTACCTGCTGGTGTCCTTGCCGATGGGGTTGTGGTGGGGCGGAAGGCGGTTCCGGCTGCGCCGGGGCGAGCCGGACGCCGAGCAGCGGCGGGAGCGCCGGATGGTGCTCTACGGACCGCTGCGGCTCGTCACGGTGCAGGGCGTCCTGTGGGCGGCGGCCGTCCCGGTGTTCGTGCTGCTCAACCTGCGCTACTCGGTGCGGCTCGCCGTGGCGGTCGGCGACACGATCCTGCTCGGCGGGATCACGACGTGCGCGCTGGGATACCTGCTCAGCGAGCGGATCCTGCGACGCACCGCCGCGCGCGTGCTGGCCACGCACCCCCCGCTGCCCCGGCGCGGGTTGCCCGGGATCGTGGTGCGGTCGCTGCTGTTCTGGGCGCTGGGCACCGGCGTGCCGGTGGTCGGGCTGATGATCGCCGCCATCGCAGCGCTCGTGCACGGGGACGTGCCGGCCGGCCGCCTCGCCGTGATCATGCTGGCCGTCGGCGGCACCGCGCTCGCGGCGGGTCTGCTCGTGACGGTCGGCGCGGCCCGAGCGGTTGCCGACCCGGTCAACGCGGTGCGACGCGCGATGCGCCGCGTCGAGCGCGGGAAGCTCGACACGAGCGTCACGGTGTACGACGGCACCGAGCTCGGACAGCTGCAGTCCGGCTTCAACACGATGGTCGCCGGGCTGCGCGAGCGGGAGCGGATCCACGACCTGTTCGGCAGGCACGTCGGCCGGGACGTGGCGCGCGCGGCGGCCGCGGCCGGTGAGGTCCGGCTCGGCGGCGAGGTGCGCCGGGTCGGCGTGCTGTTCGTCGACCTGGTCGGGTCGACGTCGCTCACGGCCGAACAACCACCGGAGGAGGTCGTCGGCCTGCTCAACCGCTTCTTCGCGGTCGTCGTCGAGGTGGTCGAGGAGCACGACGGCTGGATCAACAAGTTCGAGGGTGACGCCGCACTCGCCGTCTTCGGAGCGCCGGTGGCGGGGATCGACCCGGCAGGCTGCGCGCTCGCGGCCGGACGCGTGCTGGCGACCCGCCTCGCCGCGGAGCTGCCCGACGTCACCGCGGGCATCGGGATCTCGGCAGGGGACGCCGTGGCGGGCAACGTCGGCGACGTGCGCCGCTACGAGTACACCGTGATCGGCGACCCGGTGAACGAGGCCGCCCGGCTCACCGACCTGGCCAAGACCGTGGCCGGCCGGGTCCTCGCCTCTGCCGACGCCGTGGCCATGGCCCTCGAGGACGAGGCGGCGCGGTGGGAGCTCGGTGACGCCACCGTGCTCCGCGGCCGCACCACCCCCACCCGCCTGGCCACCCCGAAGGAGCACGCCCCGCGGCAGCCGGACAGAGCGGCAGCTGCCGGCACCCGCTGACGGCCTTGAGCGGGGTGTGGCGGCTCACTCTGCCCCGCAGCTCGATGTCCGAAAATCGCGTGGTCGCCGCCGGGGGCGCAGCTAGCGTCGATGGCATGTCCAGCGCCGCCGTCCGCCCCGTTGTACCTGCCTCTCGCTACCGCTGGGGTGCGCTGGTTGCCGTCGGGATCACGGTGCTCGCGTGGGCGTCGGCGTTCGTGGCGATCCGCGCCGTCGGGGCCCACTACGAGCCCGGCCCGCTGACGCTGGGCCGGCTGCTCATCGGGTCATTGGCACTCGGCGCGGGTCTGCTGGTCATGCGCCGCTGGGTGTGGCCGACGCGCCGGGAGTGGGCGCTGATCGTCCTGTGCGGGATCTCGTGGTTCGGGATCTACAACATCGCCCTCAACGCCGCCGAGCAGCGCATCGACGCAGGCACAACGGCGATGCTGGTGAACGTCGGTCCGATCCTCATCGCGCTGTTCGCCGGGTTGCTGCTGGGCGAGGGCTTCCCGCGCTGGCTGGTGATCGGCGCGCTCGTCGCGTTCAGCGGCGCGGTCCTCGTCGGCGCGGCCACCTCGAACGCGGCGGAGTCCGACCTGCTCGGCGTGGTGCTCAGCCTCGTCGCGGCCGTCACGTACGCGGTCGGCGTGCTCGCCCAGAAGCCGGTGCTGCGCAGGTTGCCAGGGCTGCAGGTCACATGGCTCGCCTGCACGACGGCGGCGATCGCCTGCGTGCCGTTCACACCCGGCCTGCTCACCGAGCTGGCGACCGCCCCGGGTGCGGCGACGGCCGGGCTCGTCTACCTCGGCGTGGTGCCCACCGCCCTCGCCTTCAGCACGTGGGCCTACGCGCTCGCGCGGATGGACGCCGGCCGGCTCGGCGTGAGCACGTACCTGGTGCCGCCGGTCACGATCCTCATGTCCGCAGCCCTGCTCGGCGAGGTGCCCCCACTCCTCGCGATCGCGGGCGGCGCCGTCTGCTTGCTGGGCGTCGGGCTGTCCCGCCGTCGCTAGTGCCGGGCCCGCCGTGCACACCTCCGCGCCACCGCGCACACGTCCTGCCATGTGCACGGTGGCCGCTTGCTGTGCACGGTCAGCGCTTGCCCGCGAAGAACTTCCCGATGTCCGTCGCCAGTCGCTCCGCGTCCACCATCGCCACCATGTGGCTCGCGGCCTCGAGGCCCGACCAGTGCGTGATCTCGTTGTTCCGCTCGGCGATCCGCCGGAACACCTCCGGGCCGCCGTGGGAGACCCCGGTCGGCACCACCGCCTGGTCGATCGGCATCCCGGCAGCGCCGTCGTAATAGGTCCAGGACGACGAGCCGCCGGTGCCGGTGAGCCAGTACAGCGACGCGGTGGTGAGCAGTTGGTCGCGGTCGAGGTGCGGCAGCAGCGCGTCTGTTCCGGTGGGCCAGCGGTCGAACTCGGCGAGCCGCTCCACCAGGTAGGCCAGCTGCGCGACGGGCGAGTCGAGCCAGCCGTAGGCAAGGGTCTGTGGCCGGCTCGCGAGGTAGGGCGCGTAGCCGCTGCCGCCGGAGAACAGCGAGGCCAGATGCTCCAGCCCGGCGCGGTCCTCGTCGGTCAGGCCCTCGAGCTCGGAGGGGTCGCCGGTCGGGATCCCGACACCTGCGGTCATGTGCACCCCGACGAGGTGCTCGGCGTCGACGAGCGCCAGCTGCGGCGACACGAGGGCGCCCGCGTCGTTGCCGTGCGCCCCGTACCGCTCGTAGCCCAGCCGCGCCATCAGCTCCGCCCAGGTCCGTGCGACGCGCTCCGCCGTCCACGGCCGCTCGTCAGCGGGCTCGGGAAACGTCGAGAACCCGAATCCCGGCAGCGACGGCGCCACCACGTCGAAACCGCTCTCGGTGAGTGGGCCGATCAGCTGCAGGAACTCGGCCACCGAGTTCGGCCAGCTGTGGGTGATCACCAGCGGGAGAGCGTCGGGCCGGGGCGAACGGACGTGCAGGAAGTGGATCTGTTGGCCGTCGATCTCGATCAGGAACTGCGGGAACTCGTTCAGCCGCGCCTCCTGAGCGCGCCAATCGAAGCCGGTGCGCCAGTACTCGGCGAGCTCCCGCAGCTGCGCGACCGGCACGCCGCGGCCCCAGCCACCGGGGAGCTGCCGGGGCCAGCGGGTGCGGGCGAGCCGGTCGGTGAGGTCGTCCAGGTCGGCCTGCGGGACGTCGACGCGGAAGGGGCGGATCTCGTCGCTCATGGCAGTGACACTAGGAGCGATGTAGGTCAGCTCCTGTCACAGATTGCGGATTCGGTAGTCCTCGTCCTCCGCGTCCGTGATCAGCATGTGCCCCGGGGCGTGCGAGATCGCGAGCGGCGGCTTCGACTCGACGACCGCGGCCTGCGGGGTGACCCCGCAGCCCCAGAACACGGGCACGTCCCCCGGCTCGAGCCGCACGGGGTCGCCGTAGTCGGGGGCGTCGAGGTCGCGGATGCCGAGCTCGCGCGGATCGCCGACGTGCACCGGCGCGCCGTGCACCGCTGGGTAGGCCGCCGTGACGCGCACGGCGGTCTCGACGAGGGCCCGCGGCACCGGCCGCATCGACACCACCATCGGCCCGCCGATCGCACCGGCCGGTCGGCAGCGCACCGACGTCCGGTACATCGGCACGTTGACGTCCTGCTCGACGTGCCGGATCGGCACGCCGGCCGCGCCGAGTGCACGCTCGAACGTGAAGCTGCAGCCGATGAGGAAGCCGACGAGGTCGTCCCGCCACCGGTCGAGAACGTCGGTGGGTTCTTCGGTCAGCTCGCCGTCGACGTAGACGCGGTAGCGCGGGACGTCGGTGCGGATGTCGCCTGCGAGCAGCGGGCCGGAGACCGAACCCGCCTCCAGCACGTCGAGCACCGGGCACGGCTGTGGGTTGCGCTGGGCGAACAGCAGGAAGTCCCACGCGACGTCCTTCGGCACCGCGATCAGGTTGGCCTGGGTGTACCCGTCGCACCAGCCTGCGGTCGGCGTGACGAGGCCGGCCCGGAACCGGGCGCGCGCGCCCGCCGGCGTCTCCGTGTGGTTCTGCGGACTCACGGGCTCTCCTTCCACGGAGGCGGGACGAGGACGAACCGCACCGGCTGGCCGGGGCGGACCTGCGCGGCCCTGTCGACGTCGGCGTCGAGGACGACGGCGGCCACCGGGTAGCCGCCGGTGACGGGGTGGTCGGCGAGGAACAGCACCGGTTCACCGCCGGGCGGCACCTGTACCGAGCCGCGGACGATGCCCTCGCTGGGCAGCTCCCCCGACCCGGCGCGCTCGATGGGGTCGCCCTCGAGCCGCATGCCGACGCGGTCGCTGCGGCTGGACGCCGTCCATGTGGTGCGGGCGAGCGCGCCGACGTCGGTGAAGAACTCGGCGCGTGGTCCCGGGACGGCCCTGAGCACGACCTCGTCGCCCGCGGGAACAGCGACCGGCGCGACGTCGACCAGTGGCAGCTCGTCGGGCTCCGCCCCGATCGGGAGCATCGTCCCCGGTGTCAGCTTGTCGGGTCCGAGCCCGGACAGGACGTCGGTGCTGCGAGACCCGAGCACGGGTTCCACCGCGAGGCCGCCGCGCACCGCGACGTACGTGCGCAGGCCGGTGGGCGGCACTCCCAGGCGCAGCACATGGCCGGGCCGCAGCACGACCAGTGCGTGGTGCCCGACCGGCGTGCCATCGACGTCGGCCGGCGCGGGGGCCCCCGACAGCGCCACCGTGAGCAGGCCGTGGGCGCGCACGGCGAGCCCGCCGAACACGACCTCGATGCCCGCCGCGCCCTCCGGGTTGGCGACGAGCCGGTTGGCAAGTCGCAGCGCCGCGCGGTCGGCCGCACCCGAGCGCCCGACCCCCGTCGCGGCGAGTCCCGCCCGGCCGAGGTCCTCCACCAGCGCGAGCGCGCCGGTGGCGAGCACCTCCAGCTTGCGGGTCATGACAACGCCTTAAACACGACCGTGCACCCGGGTTGTAGTAGCGCACCGCGGTCGATGTTCCACAGCTCCGCGTCGGTGTGGCCGATCAGCTGCCAGCCTCCTGGCGACGAGCGCGGGTAGACGCCGCTGAACTCACCGGCCAGCCCCACCGCCCCGGCCGGTACCGAGGTGCGCGACTCGCTCCGGCGGGCGACCTCGAGCCGGGGATCACCACCCACCAGGTACGCGAACCCGGGGGCGAACCCACCGAACGCGGCCCGCCACGGCGTGCCGGTGTGCGCCGCGACGACGCCGTCGGCGCCGAGGCCGGTGAGCTCGCCGACCTCATCGAGGTCGGGCCCGTCGTAGACGACCTCGATCTCCACCCGCTCCCCGTCCGGCGGTGCCACGCCCGGTTCGACGTCGAGGCCCAGCACCGCGCGCCGGACCTCGGTGAGGTCGGTGCCCGGCTCGACGCAGAGCATCACCGTGCGCGCCGCCGGGACGACGTCGAGGACGCCGGCAGGCGGTGCCGCGCGCACGGCGTCGGCGAGCGCGAGCACCTCGGGCAACCCGTCGACCTCGACGAGCAGCCCGGTGTCCCCGCACGGGAGCAGCCTCACCCCGGCCCCTCCGCGAACGCTCGCAGCTCCACGCCCGCGGCTTCCAGCCCGGCGCGCACCGCCTCGGCCATCGCGACCGCACCGGGGGAGTCGCCGTGGACGCACGCGGAGTCGGCGTGGACGTCCACATCGGTGCCGTCCACGGCGGTGACCTTGCCGTCGGTGACCATCCGCAGCACGCGCGCGGTGACCTCCGCCGGGTCGTGCAGCAGGGCGCCCGGCTGGGAGCGCGGCACCAGGGTGGCCTGGGGCGTATAGCCCCGGTCGACGAAGAACTCCCGCACCGTGCGCAGCCCGGCCTCCTCGGCCGCGGTGAGGAAGACCGAGCCGGGCAGCCCGAGCACCGGGAGGTCCGGGTCGTAGGCGCGGACGGCGGCCACGACCGCGGCCGCCTGCGCCTCGTGGTGCACGATGGTGTTGTAGAGCGCTCCGTGCGGCTTCACGTACGTCACGCGCGTACCCGCCGCCCGGCAGATCCCGTCGAGCGCCCCGATCTGGTACACGATGTCGTCGGTCAGCTCGGTCGGCGCCACGTCGATGAACCGCCTGCCGAACCCCGCCAGATCGCGGTACCCGACCTGTGCCCCGACCGCGACCCCGCGCTGCGCGGCCAGGCCACAGGTCCGCCGGAGAGTCGTCGGGTCGCCCGCGTGGAAGCCGCATGCGACGTTGGCGGAGGTGACGAGCGCGAGCATCGCCGCGTCGTCCCCCAGCTCCCACCGGCCGAACGACTCTCCGACGTCCGAGTTCAGATCCACCACGCTCATGCGAACAGCTTGCCCAGTCCCGAGAGGGACGAGTAGCCCATGTAGAGGGTGAGCAACCATGCGGCGACGCCGATGCCGAGCAGCCAGGCCGGGTACTTGTAGCCGCCCAGCAGGTCACGTCGACGCCACGCCACCCACAGCACCACCGTGAAGCCGATCGGCAGGATCAGCCCGTTGAACGCGCCCGCGAACACCAGCAGCGCGGCCGGTGCGGCGCCCAGCAGCACGTAGATCACGGCCGAGAGGGCGATGAAGCCGATCGTGAGCAGGTTGCGCGTGCGCTCGCTCGTCGTGGAGCGGGTCAGGAACGAGACCGAGGTGTAGGCCGCTCCGATGACGGAGGTGATGGCCGCTGCCCACAGGATGATGCCGAACAGCCGGAGCCCGACCTCACCCGCGGCGGCCTGGAAGGCGCTACCCGCCGGGTTGTCCTTCGCCAGGGCCACCCCGCCCGCCACCACGCCGAGCACCGCGAGGAACAGCACCACGCGCATGATCCCGGTGATGATGATGCCGATGACCGAGCTCTTGGCGATCTCGCTCGCGTGCTCGGGCCCGGTCATGCCGGAGTCGAGCAGCCGGTGCGCGCCCGCGTAGGTGATGTACCCGCCGACGGTGCCGCCGATCAGGGTGGTGATGACCAGGAAGTCCACCTGGTCCGGCAGCACGAAGCTGCGCAGGGCCTCGCCGACCGGCGGCTGCGAGACGATCGCGACGTAGGTCGTCATGATGATCATCAGCGCGCCCAGCACGACAACGATCCGGTCGAGCGCGACGCCTGCCTTCTTGCTGAGGAAGATGGCGATCGCGATCACCGCGGAGATCACCCCGCCGATGCGGGCGTCGACGCCGAGCATGGCGTTGACGCCGAGCCCGGTGCCGCCGACGTTGCCGATGTTGAACACCAGCCCGCCGATCACGACGAGTGCCGCCAGCACCCACCCGACGCCAGGCAGGATCTTGTTGCCCAGCTCGTGCCCCCGCTGACCGGACACGCCGATCACGCGCCAGACGTTCAGCTGGACCGCGATGTCCACCAGGATCGACGCCAGGATCGCGAACGCGAACGCCGCGCCGAGCTGCGCGGTGAAGGTGGCGGTCTGCGTGATGAAGCCCGGGCCGATGGCGCTCGTGGCCATCAGGAACATCGCGCCGAGCACGGCGCTGCGGCGCGACGCAGCGCCGGTCGCGGTCGCCTGCGTCCCGGTCATCGTCCGCCCTCGCTGACGCTCGGGCGACCGCTTCGCGGACGCGCTGTGCTGTTGATTCGCTCGCTCCGCAAGCTCCGCTCGCTCATCGCCGGCTCCCTCTGGATGGGTGACCCGCGGCACACCACCGCTGGTTAGCTGGGAGCGTAAGGATTGTTCAACGATCCGGCAATACTCTCAGGCTACCTTCTTGTTACGCCCCTGTGAGCTGGGCGGCGATCTGGGAAACCTCCCCTGTACAGCGGAGGCGGCTCGGGCGGACACTGTGCGCGACCGCGCTGGACACGCGGTACGGGTGTGCCCGCCCGGCCCGATGCGCGGTCAGGGCCGTCGACCGATCCCCCCTCCTCGGTCGACGGCCCGCCCCGCTCACGTCGCGGGCGGACAGAACCCGTTCGCGAAGAGCCCGAGAACGGTCTCGCTCGTGCCTTCCGGGGACCGGAGCGGGTTGTAGGAGAGGGTGAGCCTGCGGCCACCGTCAGGGGACGCCATCGCGTAGGTGATGAACCCGAGCAGCTCGCCGCCGTGACCGAGCACCGTCGTGCCGCACGGCAGGTCGTACTGCTGCAGGCCGAGCCCGTACCGGAACATCTGGCCGGTCTCGACCGTGTCGCGCATGGCGGTGAGTGCAGCCCCGCTGGTGAGCTCGCCGCCGAGGAGGGCTGAGAAGAAGCGGTCGAGGTCGCTCGCCGTCGAGATCATCTCGCCCGCCGCCCAGTCCAGCGAGGGGTTCATCTCCGTCGCGTCGACGAGCGTGCCTCCGATCTCTGTGTAGCCGTGCGCGTGCGGCTCGGGGACGGTCGGGTCGGTTCCCGGCACCGTCGTCTGGTTGAGTCGCAGCGGCCGGATGATCCGCTCGGTGACGGCGTCGCCGTAGGGCTTTCCGGTCAGCTTCACGACGAGTAGCCCTGCGACGACGTAGTTGGTGTTCGAGTAGTGCCATCCCTGCCCCGGCGGGAAGTACGGCGGCCGGGCGAACGCGACGTCGAGCAGCTCTCGGGGGCGGTAGGTGCGAAACCTCGCCCCGTCCCGCCACCGGTTCGTGGACCAGTCCCTTTCGTGCGCGTAGTCGTAGATCCCGCTGGTGTGATTCAGGAGCTGTCGAACGGTGATGGTCTCGCCGTCCGGTACGACGCCCGGCAGGTGGCCGGCGATCGGGTCGTCGAGCGCGAGCCGGCCCTCGTCGGCGAGCTGCAGGACCACGGTGGCGACGAACGTCTTCGTGACGCTGCCGATCCGGAACCGGACGGAGGTGCTCACGGGAACGGTCGACGCGAGCTCCTCCGTCCCGGCTCCCGCGGCCCACTCGTGCTCCCCTTCGCGGATGCGGAGCGTTGCGGCTGACGCCGCCTGCTTCTCGACGAGGTTGTCGAGGCCCGCCTGCAGGGCGAAACGCGGGAAGGGGTCGGGGGCCAGGTGCGAGCACGCCGAGATGATCACAGCGGTGCCGGCGACCGCCAGCCGGATGAGTACGCGGTTCGATCTCACGACCGTGACGCTAGGAACGGCGAGTCCCGCGGCCCATGAGGCGATCGGCGGAGCTCCACTGTGGTTTTCCGCAGGGTGTGATCAGGGCAGTGCGCGCAGCGCCGCCATGGCCATCCCTCTCAGCAGCGCCGCGGCCTCCGGGGTGCGCCCGGCGTGCGGGGTGGAGTTGAGGAGCCCGAACGTGCCGTGAGCCGCGGTGCGGGCCTCGTCCGCAGGCAGACCGGGGTGTGCCCGCCGCAGGGCGTCCACCCAGATCTCGACGTAGGTGCGCTGCAGCCGCCGCACCTTCCTGCGGTCCGGCGCGGGCAGGTTCGCGAGGTCGCGGTCCTGCACGACGATCAGTTCCGGTTCGCGCTGGGCGAAGTCGGCGTGGAAGTCCACGAGGGCGGCGAGCAGCTGGTGCGGGTCGGCGGTCTGCGCCGCGCGGGCCTGCCCACCGGCGAGTAGGTGCTCGCTTATCCCGACGAGCAGTTCCGAGAGCAGGGCCTCCTTGCCCGGGAAGTGCCGGTAGAGCGCGGGGCCGCTGATGCCGACCGCGGCGCCGAGGTCGGAGATGCTGACGCCGTGGAATCCGTGCCGGGCGAAGAGCTGTGCGGCCACGGTGCGGATCTGCTCGCGCCTGCTGCCTGCAGGGGGCGTGGCGGGCGTGGCCATGCGCCGTAGCTAACCACGGGTTAACGGCCGCTAACAGGCTCGGCGATCTCAGCACGGCCACAGCCACGGTCGTTACGCTGTAGCGATGCCTCGGCCGCTGGGATGGCTCCGCGCACGCATGGGTGTGCGCGCGGTGTCGGCGCTGTCCGCGGCCGTCGTCGTCGCGCTCGCGCTGGTGGTGGCGGGCGCCGCGCTGGTGCTGCTCGTGCAGCACTCGCTGCGCCAGCAGGTGGAGACGGAAGCGAGACAGCAGGTCGAGCTGATCACGGCTCGGCTCGCCGGGAACTACGAGTCGGATTCCAACGAGAACGCCCGCGAGGCGATCAGGCTGCTCACGAAGGAGTCGGCCGACCTCGCCCAGGTCATCGTCGAGTACGGCGCCGACAAGGGCGACCCGACGAGGACCATCGAGGCCGGCACCGACCCCGTCGGGCGGGACGTCCCCATTTCGGATCTCTGGCCCGATGTCGACACGACCGTTGTGCAGTCGAACGTCCCCGTTCGGACGCTCGATGGCACGGTCCTCAACACCGTGCTGATCGCGAGCGCCACGGAGTCGGGTGACGAGCCCCGGCACGTGGTCCTGCTCTACGCCGCCCCGCTCACCAGGGTCGACGTCGCCACCGGCACCGTGCTCTTCTACCTGCTCTGGGGAATCCCGCTGCTCATCCTGGTCGCGGGAGCCGCCACCTACCTGTTCTCCGGCCGCGCGCTGCGCCCCGTCGAGGCGATGCGCGCGCAAGTTGCGGAGATGACGGAGAAGGACCTCGGGCAGCGTGTGCCGGTGCCGCCCGCGCGCGACGAGGTGGGCCGGCTCGCCGAGACCATGAACGGCATGATCGCCCGCTTGCAGGACGCGCAGGGCGTGCAGCGACGGTTCGTCGCCGACGCGAGCCACGAGCTGCGCAGCCCGCTCGCCACGATCGCAACCGGACTGGAGCTCATGCAGAACGGCACGGTCGACGGCAGCACGGTCACCGCGCTGCGCGGCGAGACCTCCCGGCTGAACAAGCTGGTCGAAGCGCTGATCCTGCTCGCGCGGGCCGACGAGCGCGGGCTGCAGCCCCGGCGCGAAGAGGTCGACCTCGACGAGGTCGCCGAGCTCGAACGCGGCCGACCGGCCGACGGTTCCGTCGTCGCCGAGGTGCGAGCCGTGCCCGTGCGGGTCGTCGGCGACCGCGGGCAGCTGGCCAGGGTCGTGCGCAACCTGGTCGACAACGCCCGCAGGCATGCCCGCTCCCGGGTGCTCGTGACGGTGGGCCGCAGCGGTGACACGGCGGTCCTCGAGGTCTCCGACGACGGGCCCGGCGTGCCGCAGGCCGACCGGGCCCGGGTCTTCGAGCGGTTCGTCCGTCTCGACGACGCCCGCGCCCGTACCGACGGCGGCTCCGGGCTCGGGCTGGCGATCGTCGCCGAGGTCGTGGCCGCGCACGGAGGCACCGTCGAGGTCACCGACGGCCCGGAGGGCGGCGCGCTGTTCCGGGTGCGGCTCCCCGCCGCCGCGGCGCCGGACGCACACCCGGAGGAGGCCACGCCCGTCGAGGCCGCGGCGGAGAGCAGGCCGAACACGGAGGCCGAGGCGAAGCCGGTCCCGGCGCCGCCCCTGACGAAGCGGACCGCCTCCGGAAGCGGCTGGTTCGCGGCGCCCGCTCGGCCCCCCGAGGCGCCCTGGGCGGGCGACGCGGCGTGGACCGGTGAGGCGGTGTGGGGCGACGCGCCCGGGCCGCAGCGGCCCCGCAACCCGCGCCCCGTGGGCGGGCAGCGGCCCGTGCGCGACGACGAGGCGCGGCGCGACCCCATCACGGCTCCGGGCGGCATCCCGGTGGTCGAGCAGGCGGCGCGCGGCCCGATCCCGTCGCCGCGGCCCAGTCAGCCCGGCTCGGCCATGCGGTAGCCGACCCCGCGCAGGGTCTCGATGCTCCTCGTGCCGAACGGCCCGTCGATCTTGCGGCGCAGGTAGCCCACGTACACCTCGACGACGTTGACCTCGCCCTCGTAGTGGGCGTCCCAGACGGCCCGCAGGATGTCGGTCTTGGTGACGACCTCGCCCGCGTGCCGCATCAGGTGCTCCAGCACGCCGAACTCGCGCGGCGTGAGCGTGATCTCGACCTCGCCGCGGTGCACCCGGTGCCGGGCCGGGTCGAGCGTCAGGTCTCCGACGGTCAGCACCGTTGGCCGGGCCTCGCCCGCCCGCCGCAGCAGCGCCCGCAGCCGGGCGAGGAGCACGACGAACGAGAAGGGCTTGACCAGGTAGTCGTCCGCGCCCAGGTCGAACGCGTCGGCCTCGTCGTACTCGCCGTCCTTCGCGGTGAGCATGAGCACCGGCGTCCAGATCTCGGCGGCGCGCAGCCGCTGCAGGATCCGGTACCCGGACAGGCCGGGGAGCATGATGTCGAGCACCACGACGTCGTGCTGGCCGGTGCTCGCTGCCGCGAGCCCCGATATCCCGTCGTGCACGACCTCCACCGAGTGCCCCTCGGCGGCGAGCCCGCGCCGCACCATCTCCGCGAGCGGCACCTCGTCCTCGACCAGCAGTACACGCACACCTAGACGTTATCGGCCCGGCTGCTACGAGGTCGCGCCGGTGAGCTCGGCGCCGCGGGTCTCCGGCAGTAGCAGTGCGCATAACGCCATCACGAGGTAGGCGAGCCCGGCGAACACGGCGATGGCGACCCCGATCGAGAGCGCATCGGCCAGCAGGCCGACGAACAGGGGGAAGAGCGCGCCGAGCCCGCGGCCGAAGTTGTAGCAGAAGCCCTGACCGGATCCGCGCAGCTCGGTGGGGTACTGCTCCGTGAGCAGCGCGCCCAGCCCGCTGAAATACGCCGACGCCACGAAGCCGAGCGGCAGCGCGAGGACCGTGAATACCGCGGTGGGCAGGTTGAAGAGCGTCATCGGCAGGACGATCACGAACGCCGCCACTGCGCACACGATGATCGCGGGCCTGCGGCCCAGCCGGTCGGTGAGCCATGCACCGAAGAGATACCCGGTGAGCGCCCCGACGATCACCAGCAGCAGCGTGCCGCCGATGCCCAGTACGTCGAGGCCGCGCGCGCTGCGCAGGAACTGCGGGAGGAACGTGGTCAGGGCGTAGTAGCCGCCCTGGGCGCCGGTGCACAGCAGTCCGCACACCACCGTGGTGCGCAGGAGGCCGGGGCGGAAGATCCCGAGGAAGGACGGGCGGTCGGCGCTCCGGTCGGTGTGCCGGACGAACACGTCGGGCTCCGGAACGTGGCGGCGGATCCAGAACACGCCCAGCGCGGGCAGCACGCCGAGCGCGAACAGCACCCGCCACGCCGTCTCGGGCGGGAGCAGCGACTGGGTCAGCACGAACAGCCCGACCGCAATGCCCCATCCGACGGCCCAGCCGCTCTGCACGGTGCCGACCGCGCGTCCGCGGAACTGCGCCCGGACGGTCTCGCCCATGAGGATCGCCCCGACCGCCCATTCGCCGCCGAAGCCGAACCCCATGAGCCCGCGGAACACGAGCAGCTGCGTGAAGTCCTGGGCGAACGCGCACAGCAGCGTGAACACGGAGAACCACGCCACGGTGACCTGCAGCAAGAGCGCCCGGCCGAACCGGTCGGACAGCACGCCCGCCGCCCAGCCACCGACGGCGGAGCACAGGAGGGTGACGGTGCCGATCAGCCCCGCCTGCGCGTTCGACACCAGCAGCCCGACGGAGATCAGCGTCGGGATCAGGAGGCTGTAGATCTGGACGTCCATCGCGTCGGTCGCCCAGCCGCCGAAGCAGGCCCAGAACGTCCGTCGCTCGCGCGGTGACATCGACCCGTACCAACGGCCATCGGTGGCGGTCATCCGCCAGGCGTACCACGCCCTATGATCATCATGACTAACCCGATCGGGTGAACGAGAGGTTAACGGTGGGCTGGGACGAGATCCGCGATCTGCACGTCGAGTTCCTCGCTGAGCAGGGCTTCCGGCCCAAGGTGGACGGCGAGGGCGACATCCACTTCCGGTACGAGGGCCGCAACCACTTCATCATGGAGACGCAGGACGAGCACTACTTCCACCTGCTGTTCCCGAGCTTCTTCCCGCTCTCGAACGAGGCGGAGGTCGAGGAGGCCGCGCTCGCGGCATCCGCGGCGTCGCGGGCCACGAAGGTCGCGAAGGTGTACCTCAACCCGGCGCAGGACAACGTGAGCGCGTCTGTCGAGCTGCTCGTGACGAACCCGGCCGACGTCCACGCCCACCTCCTGCGGTGCCTGGGCATCCTCGGTACGGCGACGGGCAAGTTCCTCGAGGAGATGAGCGCACGCCTGGCCGCGGCGGTGCCGGCGGACAGCGCCTCCTAGCACTCCGGCAGGTCGAGTAGCGCCGGCCCGCTGGGGCGCCGGCCCTACTCGACACCGCTCAGGCCTCTGGGTCCAGCAGGCGCCGGACGGACTTGTCGACGAGGACGGGCAGGTAGTCGCGGACCGTCGCCGAGTCGAGCTGAGTGCGCTGCTCCGCGATGAGCCGCAGCACCCGGTCCGCGGCGGCGCCGCCGTTCGGGGCGAAGTCGCGCAGCAGTCGCGCGGTGACGTCCTCCCACTGCTTCGCCATGCGCTCCGCCGACGCCTTGGCGAGGAAGTCCTCCTCCTCCGGCGGCGGCGCCGTCACGGGAGCGGCGACCGCGGAACGCGCGGGCGCTTCCCCTGCACTCGGCATCGCGAGCTGGGCGACGCGGGCCATCAGGCTCGGCGCGCCCGGGAGGGTCCCCTGTCGCGACTCAGGGTCGACCCGCGGGGAGTTGTCCACGAGCGGGTCGGACTTCAGGTTCCGGTCGATCTTCCGGTGGACGTGCTTGAGGTTCTCGTCGGTCCGGCGCGGGATGGGCTGCGCCCACCGGGACGAGGAGTTCGATCGCTCGGGAGCGGATCCGGTCGACGGGGTCACGGGCGGGATCCTCCGGTCGGTGTCAGGCCGATGATCAACCGACCGGAGGCTATCGCCTCCTCGGAGTGGGCGTGCTGGCGCCGGTGGTTAATGACCGTTAACATCGCGATGGCTCCGACCCTAGGAGGTCCGATGGCCGTCGCCACGTCCGGCACGACGTCCCGTGGTGCCGCGTCCCACCACGAGCTGGTGGCCGACCTGAAGGCCCGGCTCGCCGCGGCCGCGCTCGGCGGATCGGAGCGTGCGCGGGCCCGGCACGTCGAGCGAGGGAAGCTGCTGCCACGCGATCGCGTCGACGCGCTCGTGGACCCGTCGAGCCCGTTCCTCGAGCTCTCGCCGCTCGCCGCGGGCGGCATGTACGGCGACGACGCGCCAGGTGCGGGCATGATCACCGGCGTCGGGCGCGTGGCGGGGCGCGAGGTCGTGGTCGTCGCGAACGACGCAACCGTCAAGGGCGGCACCTACTACCCGATGACCGTCAAGAAGCACCTGCGTGCGCAGGAGGTGGCCCTGCACAACCGGCTGCCGTGCATCTACCTGGTGGACTCCGGCGGCGCGTACCTCCCGGAGCAGGACTCGGTGTTCCCGGACCGGGAGCACTTCGGCCGGATCTTCTACAACCAGGCGCAGATGTCCGCGCGCGGCATCCCGCAGGTCGCGGCGGTGCTCGGCTCGTGCACCGCCGGTGGGGCGTACGTGCCGGCGATGAGCGACGAGGCCGTGATCGTGCGCAACCAGGGCACGATCTTCCTCGGCGGTCCGCCGCTGGTGAAGGCCGCCACCGGCGAGGTCGTCACGGCCGAGGAGCTGGGCGGGGGCGACCTGCACGCGCGGGTCTCCGGGGTCACCGACCACCTCGCCGAGGACGACGCGCACGCACTGCGGATCGTTCGCTCGATCGTCGGCACGCTCGGATCCCGCGCGCCCCGGCCGTGGGACGTCGCGCCGACGGAGGAGCCGCTCGCCGACCCGGACGAGCTGTACGACGTCGTGCCCACCGACTCACGCACGCCCTACGACGTGCGCGAGGTGATCGCCCGGACCGTCGACGGCTCGCGGTTGCACGAGTTCAAGGCCGAGTTCGGCACCACGCTCGTCACGGGCTTCGCGCGCATCCACGGGCACCCGGTCGGGATCGTCGCGAACAACGGGATCCTGTTCTCCGAGTCGGCCCAGAAGGGCGCGCACTTCATCGAGCTGTGCGACCAGCGGGGTGTGCCGCTGGTGTTCCTGCAGAACATCTCCGGCTTCATGGTCGGGCGCGAGTACGAGGCGGGCGGGATCGCCAAGCACGGCGCGAAGATGGTCACCGCGGTGGCCACCACGAGGGTGCCGAAGTTCACGATGATCATCGGCGGCTCGTTCGGCGCGGGGAACTACTCGATGTGCGGGCGCGCGTACTCGCCCCGGTTCCTGTTCATGTGGCCGAACGCGCGGATCTCCGTGATGGGTGGCGAGCAGGCGGCCACCGTGCTCGCGACGGTCGGTTCCGGGGTGGACCCCGACGCCGTCCGCGCCCAGTACGAGCAGCAGGGCAACCCGTACTACTCCACGGCCCGGCTGTGGGACGACGGCGTGATCGACCCGAAGGACACGAGGACGGTGCTGGGCCTCGCTCTCTCAGCGGCGGCAAATGCCCCATTGGAAGCGCGGGGCTTCGGCGTCTTCCGCATGTGAGCCCTTCCGACTTGGAGGTGTGCGTGTTCGACTCCGTGCTCGTCGCCAATCGCGGTGAGATCGCCGTTCGCGTGCTGCGCACGCTGCGGCGCCTCGGGATCCGGTCCGTCGCCGTTCACTCCGACTCCGACTCGGGGGCGCCGCACGTCCGGATGGCCGACGCCGCTGTGCGGATCGGGCCCGCTCCGGCCGCCCAGAGCTACCTGTCGATACCGGCCGTGCTGGATGCCGCCGCGGCGACCGGGGCGCAGGCGATCCACCCGGGATACGGGTTCCTCTCCGAGAACACGGCGTTCGCCGCGGCCTGCGCGGATGCCGGGATCGTTTTCGTCGGGCCACCCGCGTCGGCGATCGAGGCCATGGGCGACAAGATCGCAGCAAAGGCAACGGTGGCCAAGGCGGGGGTGCCGGTCGTCCCCGGTTCCGACGGGGCGGGGCTCACCGACGACGAGCTCGCGGCCGCCGTCGAGGAGATCGGCTACCCGGTGCTGCTCAAGCCCAGCGCGGGCGGCGGCGGCAAGGGCATGCGCGAGGTGCACAGGGCCGATGACCTGCGCGATGCGATCGTGTCGGCCCGACGGGAAGCGCGCGGTTCGTTCGGCGACGACACCCTGCTCGTCGAGCGGCTGGTCGCGACGCCACGGCACATCGAGATCCAGGTGCTCGCCGACGTGCACGGCGACGCGGTGCACCTGGGCGAGCGCGAGTGCAGCCTGCAGCGGCGGCACCAGAAGATCGTCGAGGAGGCGCCGTCGGCGCTGCTCACGGACGAGCAGCGGGAGGCGATGGGAGCCGCGGCGGTCGAGGCGGCGCGCGCGGTGGGCTATACCGGCGCCGGCACGGTGGAGTTCATCGTCGGCGCGGACGACCCGGGCCGCTTCTACTTCATGGAGATGAACACCCGGCTGCAGGTGGAGCACCCGGTCACCGAGGAGGTCTACGGGATCGACCTCGTCGAGGCGCAGCTGCGGATCGCGGCCGGGGAGTCGGCTCCGTGGCCCGCCCGCACTCGGCCGTTCGGGCATGCGGTCGAGGCACGGATCTACGCGGAGGACCCCGCAGCCGGGTTCCTGCCCACCGGCGGGCCGGTCCTCGCGCTGCGCGAACCTGCCGGTGCGGGGATCCGCGTCGACTCCGGGATCACGACGGGCAGCGTGGTCGGCAGCGACTACGACCCGATGCTCGCCAAGGTGATCGCGCACGGCGCCGACCGCGCGGAGGCGCTGCGCAGGCTCGACGGCGCGTTGCGCGACACCGTGCTCCTCGGCCTGGACACCAACATCGGGTTCCTGCGCGCTTTGCTCGCCGATCCGGACGTGCGGGCAGGCCGCCTCGACACCGGTCTCGTCGGGCGCAGGCTCGCAGGCTGGACGGCCGCCGACCTGCCGGCCGACGTGCTCGCCGCTGCCGCCGCGCACGCACTGTTGGAGCTGGAGCCCGATGGGCCGGTGGTGGACCCGTTCGACGTGCCAGGCGGCTGGCGGGTCGGCGAGCCTGCCTGGACGACGTGGCGGATGTCGGTCTCGGGGCACGACCCCGTCGCCGTGCGCATCCGGGGCCGGGCCGCGGCGGCCGAGGTGGCGATCGGGGACGCCGAGCCGGTGCCGTGCTCCGCGTGGCGCGACGGCGACGCACTGGTCGTCACCCTCGACGGGCTCACGCGGCGCTATGCACGCGCACTCGACGGCGACACCCTGTGGCTCGGCCGGGACGGGCGGGCGTGGGGCATCCGTGAGCAGGCGCCCCTCGACGCGGCAGCGAGTGCCGCGGCCGGGGCGGGCGGCCCGGTGCTCTCGCCGATGCCCGGCACGATCACCGCCGTCGAGGTCGCGGACGGGCAGCCGGTCGACGCGGGCACGCGCCTGGTCGTCGTGGAGGCGATGAAGATGGAACACGTGCTCACCGCCCCCGTCGCGGGCGTGGTCCGCGAACTGCGCGCCCGGCCGGGCGACACCGTCGCGAAGGACGCCGTCCTACTGGTCGTGGACCCGGAGGTGGACTGATGGACCTCACCCTGAGCGAGGAGCACGAGGCGCTGCGCGCAGTCGTCGAGGACTTCGCCCGCAAGGAGGTCGCCCCAGTCATCGGCGAGCTCTACGAGCGCGGCGAGTTCCCGTACCAGCTGGTGGCGCGGATGGGCGCGATGGGCCTGTTCGGGCTGCCGATCGACGAGGGGTACGGCGGGATGGGCGGCGACTACTTCGCGCTCTGCCTCGCCCTCGAGGAGCTCGCGCGCGTCGACTCGTCCGTGGCGATCACCCTGGAAGCCGGCGTCTCGTTGGGCGCCATGCCGCTCTACCGCTTCGGCACCGAGGAGCAGAAGCGGCGATGGCTGCCCGCGCTCGCGGCGGGGGAGAGGCTCGGCGCGTTCGGGCTCACCGAACCCGGGGGAGGCTCCGACGCCGGCGCCACCCGCACCACCGCCCGGCTCGACGGCGACGAGTGGGTGATCAACGGATCCAAGGCGTTCATCACCAACGCGGGCACCGACATCACCTCGATCGTCACTGTCACCGCGATCACGGGGCTCGGGCAGGACGGGCGCAAGGAGATCTCCTCGATCGTCGTGCCGGCCGGGACGCCCGGGTTCCGGGTCTCGAAGAAGTACTCGAAGGTCGGCTGGTCCGCATCGGACACGCGCGAGCTGTTCTTCGACGACTGCCGGGTGCCGGCCGAGAACCTGCTCGGCGAGCGGGGCCGCGGCTACGCGCAGTTCCTGTCGATCCTCGACGAGGGCCGCGTCGCGATCGCGGCGCTGTCGGTCGGACTCGCGCAGGGCTGCGTTGACGAGTCGGTGCGCTACGCCCGCGAGCGCGAGGCGTTCGGCAACCCGATCGGGAGCTACCAGGCGATCCAGTTCAAGATCGCCGACATGGAGGCGCGGGCGCACACCGCCCGCCTGGCCTACTACGCCGCCGCGGCGAAGATGCTGCGCGGCGAGCCGTTCAAGAAGGAGGCCGCGATCGCGAAGCTGGTGGCGTCGAACGCGGCGATGGACAACGCCCGCGACGCCACCCAGGTCTTCGGCGGCTACGGCTTCATGAACGAGTACCCGGTCGGCCGCTTCTACCGCGACGCCAAGATCCTGGAGATCGGCGAGGGCACGAGCGAGGTCCAGCGCATGCTCATCGCCCGCCACCTCGGCCTCTAGCCGACCCCGGGAGCGATCACGGGGCGCCGGACGCGAGGATGGTGGGGTGAACGCCCTGTTCGCCCGGATAGTCGTACTCGTCAGCGGTGCGGCGATTCTGGTCGTGGAGACGCTGGCGACGCGGCTGGTGGCGCCGTACGTGGGGCTGACGCTCGAGTCGACGTCGGCCGTGATCGGCGTGGCGCTGGCGGGCATCGCCGCCGGAGCGTCGCTGGGCGGGCGCTGGGCCGACGTGCTGCCGCCGCGCCGGGTGGCGGCGGGCGCGCTCGCGGTCGGCGGGCTCGGGGTGCTCGCGGTGCGACCCATGGTCCGCGTGCTCGGCCCGGCGCTCGGGCCCGGACCGTTGGCCGCGATCGTGCTGGTGGCGGCCTCCACGCTGGTGTCGGTCACCGCTCTCGCGATGGTGACGCCCTCGGTCACGCGCGCCCGCCTCGCGCACGTCGAAGGCTCCGGTGCCGTGATCGGCGGGCTGTCCGCGGCGGGGACCGTCGGGTCGCTCGCCGGGGTGTTCCTCACCGGGTTCGTGCTCGTCACCTTGCTGCCGATGGGAATGATCCTGCTGGTCACGGCCGTCGCGTGCCTCGTTCTTGCCGCGGTCACGGCCGCGGTGCCCACGCGCAGGTCGGTCACCGGCACGGCCGTGGCGGCCGCCGTACTGGCCACGGCGTTGGTGGCGGTGCCCGGCCGGTGCGACGTCGACACCGTCTACTACTGCGCGAGCGTGCGCACCGATCCCGCCGACCCCGACGTCCGCGTGCTCGTGCTCGACGACCTGGACCATTCCGCCGTGGACATGGCCGACGCCGCGAACCTGCGGTTCGCCTACACCCGCCGCTTCGCCGACGCCATCGACACGGCGTTCCCGGCGGGCGTCCCTCTGGACGCGGTGCACATCGGCGGGGGCGGCTTCACGATGCCGCGCTGGCTCGCTGCCACCCGCCCCGGCTCGGCCTCCACCGTGCTCGAGGTCGACGAGGGGGTCGTCGACCTGGGCCGCAGGGAGCTCGGCGTGGACGGGATCCCCGGCGTCGACGTCCGCATCGGGGACGCGCGCAGCCTGCTCGCCGCAGTGCCGGACGCCTCGGCGGACGTCGTGGTCGGCGACGCGTTCGGGGCCCGCTCGGTGCCGTGGCACCTGGCCACGGCCGAGTTCGTCGCCGACGTCCACCGCGTGCTGCGCCACGACGGCGTCTACGTGCTCAACGTGATCGACCACGATCCCTGGCAGCTCCTCGCCGCCGAGGTGGCCACGCTGTCCCACAAGTTCCCGCACGTCGCGGTACTGGTGCGACCCGAGCAGCTCGCGCGCGGCGGTGGGGGGAACGCCGTCATCGTGGCCTCCGACCTCCCGATCGACGTCGCGGCGCTGGCCGAGCGGGCCGCGGTGCGTGGCGAACCGGGGTCGGTGCTCGACGGCTCCGCCGCACTGCGGCTCGCCGGGGACGCGCCCGTGCTCACGGACGACTGGGCACCGGTCGACCAGCTGATCAGCTAGGCACGATTAGCGGTACGGTCCGGGAAGGAGGTGGCGGCGTGGCTGAGTGGGACGACCTCGTGGCGTTCGTACGGGTGCGCTACGAGATCATGCGGCAGCAGGCCGACGGCGAGCTGTGGTTCCGGTTGCCCACGAAGGCCGACCGCACGCAGCTCGTCGCGGTGCGTCCGGTCACGGGCGAGGACGACCATCCGTGGGCGCAGATCACCTCCCCGGTCGGGCACGTGGCCGACCTCGACCTCCCCCGGATGCTCGAGCTCGCGGGCGAGTCGGTCGCGGGCGGCGCCGTCGCCGTGGAGGGTCTGGTGCTCTTCCGCCACTCCATCCCGCTCGGTGACACCGCGCTCGACGGCTTCGACCGCTCGTTCCGGCTCGTGGTGGATGTCGCCGACCGGCTGGAGCACGAGCTCACCGGCGCCGACGAGCACTAGCGAACTCCGGTGGTCGAAGTACGGCCGCCGGACCACCGGTTGTGCTTTAGCTGGCGCGCCTGCGCAGCGCGCCGCCGCCCAGCAGGCCAGGGCGGTCGGTCACCGACTGCAGCTCGGTCAGCGTCGGGTGGCCGGCGGCCAGCAGGGCGGTGTCGGTGTCCGGCTCGAGCTCGCCGGCCAGCTCGGCCTCGTGGGTGTGCAGCTGGTCGACGTCGTCGTCGTCGCCGCTGACGTGGTCGACCCGTACCCGGACCGAACCGAATTGCGCGAGCCGTGCCTCGCGCAGCTCCAGGAGATCGCCCACGGGCACGTCCGGCACGTTGAGCGAGAGCACAGCGCCGTCCGGAGCCGCGAGCAGCACGTCGAGCACGTCGGGCAGGAGCTTCAGCGCGGACTCCCAGTGCGGCTGCTCCGGTTCGATCAACGGCGTACCGAGGGAGACGGCAAGGCCTCGCCACCCGTGCAACGAAGCAGCGAGCGCCGCTCCGACTGTGCCGGAGTGCAGCACCGAATGCCCGAGGTTGGCGCCGATGTTGATGCCGGAGAGCACGACGTCCGGCTCCGGGTCCAGCCAGCCGCGTCCCGCGGAGTGGACGATGAACGCGGGGTGGCCCTCGACGGCGAACGCCGGGATGCCCGGCAGCCCGGGCAGTTCGCGGCTGTGCACCCGGACGCGCCTGCCGTCGCGGACCGCGAGCACCGAACCACCCACGCCGCTCGCGTCGACGTGTGGTGCGGCCACCACCACGTCGAAGCCGGCGTCCCGGGCTCCGGTGGCGAGGGCCAGCAGGCCAGGTGAGTCGATGCCGTCGTCGTTGGTGATCAGGGCGCGGAGACGTCGGGATGAGGCCACGGCTCCACCGTAGGCGAGACAGGTGGCCGCCGGACGGCCGCGCGATGACACTCACGCGTCCTGGGAGCGCGTTCAGGACCCTCGTCGGCCGTGGTCGTGCTCACGAGCAGCCTGTCGACGACCGCGGGCTGTGGCAGGGTGACCGGCAGGATCGCGGACGATCGGAGCGGAGCAATGCGCGTCTTCAACGGGGTCGACGAGCTACGTGCGGCGGTGGGTTCCCAGCTCGGCGTGAGCGACTGGGTCACGGTGGACCAGCCCCAGATCGACACGTTCGCCGACGCCACGCTCGACCACCAATGGATCCACGTCGACGAGGAGCGCGCGAAGGCGGGCCCGTTCGGCGGCACCATCGCCCACGGGTTCCTCACGCTGTCGCTGCTGCCGCACCTCGTGGGGCAGACCTACCGCGTGGACGGCACGAAGATGGGCGTCAACTACGGCTTGAACCGGGTGCGGTTCACCGCGCCTTTACCGGTCGGCAGCAAGGTGCGCGCCAACATCGAGCTCGTGGACGTCGCCGACGTGTCGGGTGGCGTCCAGATGACCACGAAGGTGACGGTCGAGATCGAGGGATCCGAGCGTCCCGCGCTCGTCGCCGAGTGGCTGACGCGCCAGTACGTCTGATTCGACAGGAGGCTTCTCGATGCGTGACGCGGTGATCTGCGAGCCGCTGCGGACCCCGGTGGGCGGATTCGGCGGTGCGCTGCGCGACGTGCCTGCGCACGAGCTCGCCGCCACGGTGATCCGCGCCCTGATGGAGCGGACGGGGCTGCCCCCCGACTCCGTGGACGACGTGGTGCTCGGTCACTGCTACCCGACCATGGACGCGCCCGCGATCGGCCGCGTTGCCGCGCTGGACGCCGGGCTGCCCGTCACGGTCCCCGGCATGCAGATCGACCGGCGCTGCGGATCGGGCCTGCAGGCGGTGCTGTACGCGGCGATGCAGGTGCAGTCCGGGGTGGCGGAGGTCGTCCTCGCGGGCGGCGCCGAGTCGATGTCGAACGCGCCGTTCTACTCCACCGGGATGCGCTGGGGCGTCAAGGGCGGGCCGGGCGTCATGCTGCACGACGCACTCGCGAGGGGCCGCGTCACCGCGGGCGGGATCAACTTCCCGGTGCCGGGCGGGATGCTGGAGACGGCCGAGAACCTGCGCCGGGAGTACGCGATCCCGCGCGAGGAGCAGGACGAGTTCGCCGTCCGCTCCCACCGGCGCGCCGCCGCGGCCCGCGACGAGGGCCGGTTCGCCGACGAGATCGTCCCCGTCACCGTGAAGGGGCGGAAGGGCGACACGGTCGTCGAGACCGACGAGCACATCCGGCCCGACTCCACCGTCGAGAAGCTCGCCGGGCTGCGTCCCGTGCTGGGCCGCGACGACCCGGAGGCCACGGTCACGGCGGGCAACGCGAGCGGCCAGAACGACGGCGCGGCCATCTGCGTCGTCACCCATCCGGCGAAGGCGGCGGAACTCGGGCTGCGGCCGCTGGTCAGGCTCGTCTCGTGGGGCGTCGGCGGGGTGCCGCCCGCCACGATGGGCATCGGCCCGGTGCCGGCCGTGGCGAAGGCGCTCGACGCCGCCCGGCTGACGCTCGCCGACATCGACCTGATCGAGCTCAACGAGGCGTTCGCGGCGCAGGTGCTCGCCTGCACGCGCGAGTGGAAGCTCGAGCCGGAGGACTTCGAGCGGATCAACGTCAACGGCTCCGGCATCTCGCTCGGTCACCCTGTCGGTGCCACGGGCGGCCGGATCCTCGCGACGCTCACGCGGGAGATGCAGCGCCGCGACGCCCGGTACGGACTCGAGACGATGTGCATCGGCGGTGGGCAGGGACTCGCGGCGGTCGTCGAACGGGTGAGCCCTTGATCCCCCTGATCGTGATGTGAAACACCTTCCTCGCCGGGTACGACAGCTCTCGTAGACATGCCGTTGCGGGAGGGGTCGAGGACGATGACGAGCGCGGGAGCTGCGACGTTGAACGGGCGGGATCGAGCCCTGCTGCGCGCGGTCGCCACGGGTCGTTGCACCCTCGGCAGCGGTTGGCAACCCGTCCTGCTGGTCGACGGTCTCGCATGCACCGACTCGGATGCCGGCCACCGGCTGGTGGCTGCCGGGCTGATCAACCCTCCCGACCCGGACCATTCGCACGTCCCGGCGCGGATCACCTCGCTCGGGTGGCGGTCCTTGGCAAGCTGAGCATCACACGCGGGCCTTGTTGCCGGAACCGGACCCGCGGTCCATGCTCGCGCGGTGCCGTCCGACGACGACCTCGCCCTGGCCGATGACGTGAGTGGCCAGCTCATCCGGCTGGTCCGCCTGATGGACCGCCGACAGGCCCAATACCAGGCCGAGCACCCGGACGCCGTGGAGCGGGCCACCTACTTCCTCCTCGTCCATCTCGTGAAGGGCGGCCCCCAGCGCGCGGGCGCGCTCGCGGACGCGGTGCACTCGGATCCGTCGACGATCAGCCGTCAGGTCGCGCACCTCGTGCGGCTCGGCTTCGTCGAACGCACGGCGGACCCGGAGGACGGGCGGGCAACGCTGCTCGTCGCCACGGACGAGGGCAGGCGGGTGTTCGGGGAGAACCGCCGGATGCGGATCGAGCGGTTCGCCGAGATGCTCGCGGACTGGCCCGTCGAGGATCGGCGCAAGTTCGCGGAGCTGCTGGGGCGCTTCGCCACCGCGTTCGAGAGCCGCAAGTAGCCCGGCGGTGGAGCAGGGCCCGTATCGAGATCACCACCCCCGAGGCGATCGCGTCTCCGGGCTCGACCCCGCGGGTGAGTCCGCCGGTGGGGAGCACCGATGCTCCAGCTGTACTTCGTGATCATTCCTCTGATCGCCGGGGTCGGGCCTCATCTCGACACAGAGCCCGAGTCGGGCGGGGCCGGCCTGGCGAGAAGCCAGGGCCGCGGGTGCGTTCCGCCCCCGGGGGTGTGGTCGGGTGCCGGACGCGTTCGTGGGCGCGCCGTTCCCGGCCCCGGATAGCCCCCGGGCCTCACCCACCAGGTACTCGAGGACGGCTGATCGTCAGCTATCGAGCGCGACAGCGCCCCCGCACCGTAGTCCAGGGGCGCTTGTCATCGGTTCGGTCAGGACTCGGGCGGGCCGTCCACCAGGCTGTACCCGATCGGCCCGGTGAGCACCTGGGGGTAGCCGCGTCCGGCGAGCGGGACGACGACGGGGTGCAGTCGGCGGTTGGGGTTGTCCGTGACGTCCGTATCGTCGGTCCAGCCGATGACCACGACGCGGGTGCCGTCGTCGGCCCAGCATTCGAGCGGGTAGGCCTGCGGGGTCATGTTCACGAAGCCTCCCGAGCCACGGCGTACTCCTCGGCCACGTCCGCGTATGACCGGAGCGCCTCGGCGACCACCCGCAACGAGTACGGGTCGTCCGCCACGGTGGGGCGCACGGCGTCGATCCCGGACGCGAGCGTTCCCACCGCCGTGTGAACCGGATGACCTTCCTGGGGACCTCGAGTCCGGCGTTGGTGAGCCGCTCGACCATCACCTCGGTCACGTTCTTCACGAGATCACCTCGATCTTCTCGACCTGCATCTGCGGCACCGTCAGCGTGCCGCCCATGGTGGTCGAGTAGCTGAGCGAGCCCGTGATCGTCACCTCGGCGCGGAACTGGTCGTTCACCACGACGTTCGCCAGCTGGTCGGTGGACCGGCCGACGAGGATCGCGTTGGTGTCGTACTCGTAGGTCTGGCGATGCCGGACGCCGTCGAGGCTGGCCCGGAACGAAGACGGCCCGGTCACGGAGTCGAACTGGCTGACGTACCCGAACACGATCACGTGCTCGCCGACGTGGCTGTCGGGGGACTTCGCGATCAGCGCCCACTCACGGGACGTGAGCTCACGCGCGGGGCCGGCCGGTGGCGATAGCACCGCCGGCGCTGCCGGCTGTGTCGTGGGCGCCGGTGTGAACACGGGCCTCGACGTTGGCGGCGTGCTGGTGCTGGTGGGCGCCGCCGGCGAGGCCTGCCCGACGACCGGGGCCGCGCAGCCAACGAGCGCGAGCAGCACGCCGACCAGGACGGCGGGGAGCAGCAGCGCCCGGCTCACCCGAGGCCGCCCGAGCAGGTGACCACCGCGTACGGGCCGGAGCTCGTGCTCGAGGTGACCTCCTCGCCGTTCTTGAGGATCCGGCAGGTGATCGACCCGGACTTGTCGGATCCGGACTGCGCGGTGAGCGTCATCGGCTGCGCGGTGAACAGCCCGGACTCCATCTCGACGTCCTTCTTCCAGGGCAGCTTGGTGCTGGTCTCCTGCTGCATCCCGAAGTTGGAGTCCTTCACGTACGTGATGTTGTTGGCCTTAGACACGCTGTCGCCGGTCACCTCGTAGGTGATCGTGTCGGTCCCGGATTCCGCGGGCGCCGCCGGCGCGGCGGCTGAGGGGAGCGCGGCGACGGTCGGTGCCCCGGCCGGCGTGGTGCCTGGCTGGCTACCACCGCCGTTCGCGATGCCGATGATCACGAACAGCGCCACGATAGCGCCGACGATGAACGGCCACTTCTTCCGCCGGCGCGGCCGCTCCTGCGCCGCGGGCGGCTGCGGGGCCGGCGGCTGCGGCTGACGAGCTGGCTCCTGCCGAGGCGGAGCGGGCGGCCCGGCGTACTGCCGGCTCGTCTTGCCCGCAGAGGCGTGCCCGTGCCGCGGCGCGGGCGGGTACTGCTGCTGACCGTGCCGCGGCTGCGGGCCACGCTGCGGCGACGAGGGCGGGTAGTACGGCCGACCCTGCGGGGCGGGCGGCGGGTAGGGCGGCTGGGACATGGGGAGCTCCTGTCGTGTGATCCGCTCCGCAGACTCGCGAAGCGTGGTTGGGTTGTTACGCAGGTCGTTGACGGCCGCGACGCGGCGGGAGTCGCCGAGTCACCACAAGATCGGAGTGCACCGCGGCCGCGGCTCGCCTGCACTCGGCGCACATCAGCAGCAGCACGTTGCAGCTGGCGGGGTGGTTCCACGCCACGGTGTAGGCCGCTGATCGGCCGCACTCAGCTATTGAGCAGCCCAGGCTGGAACGAGGTTCGGGTTCCTTGCTCTGGTCGTACGCTCGCATGACGGCCCCTCCCGAGGGGGTCCAGTCCCAGTCCCCGGCGCGGAGTGGGCGCTCCGGCCGGGGCCGCCTGCTCTACGTGGCCGGTCGGCCAGCGCTGCGCGTGCTGGGCCTCTTCGCCCGGTAGACGGTCGCCGCGTAGATCGCAGCGGGTACGGCGGCCGCGGCGAGCACGGCCGGGTGTTGGACGAGCAGCGCGAGTAGCACGACGATGGCGAGGAGCGCGCCGACGAGTAGCGGCAGCCATCGACTGCGCCTGCGGGTCGCCACCGCAGGGAGCACCGAGCCGAGGCCCTGTCTCTGCGGGGTGGTCAGGACCGGGGCCGGCCGCGCCGGGGTGTCGGCGGCCGTTCGCTGCTCCGTCGTCGGGCTGGATGTCGCGCTCGTTACCGGATCGGCCACGGTTGGGCTGTCCGGCTGAGCGGGCGGTGTGGCGGGTGCGGGCCGGTCGGCCGACGCGCTGCTCGTCGGTGGCCGCGGCGTCGCCGCCGGCGCCACCTGCTTCGGCGCGGGCTGCTTCTCCGGACGGAGCTCGGCGTTGGCCGGAGCCGGCTTCCCCACCGGCTCGACCTCCCGCGTCGCCCGCCGCACCGCTGCGCGGGCCCAGCGCAGGACGCCGGCGACCTCGTCGAGCAGCTCCCGCATGGCGGCGGGTGGGCAGTCCCGCCCCGGGTAGCGGTCGAGCAGCGCGGCGAGCTCCGCGAGCACGGTCACCCCGGTGACGTTCGCCGGGCCGGTGGCGAGAGCCTCGGTCGTGATCATCAATCCTCCCGGGTTCGCTTCGCAGATCGCGTCGACGAGGCGGGTCGGAGCGATGGCCCGGGCAACCTGCCGCAGCTGCAGCGTGCGGCAGTTGACGGTCTTGGGTCGCCACGGGCGCCGCCGGGAGGCTTGAGTCTGGTGCGCGACCTACATGGCAATCAGGGCCTCGTTGTCAAGGCCGTCGGGTATCGATTTCACGAGTCGCATTCGCGAGATGTCCGACCTCTGTCACGCGGTGTGGGCATTGTTCACCGATCCGGTCGAGTCGGGCACGCGCGGGTCGTCGTCGTTCCCGGAATCGGGATATTGATCATCCGATGTACCTGAGTCATCGGCGGATGATCCATATCGTGGTGATACGTCTGCGTAACTGACGTCCGTGCCCCCGACCAGGGCGAGGTGCCTGCCTGCATGTCGCGATGCGGGTGCATATCGAATCATGTGGTTGCTCGGGCGGCCGTCCCGGGCTTGGGGGCACGCCCGTCCGGGACGAGACCGCCGCGGATTGGGTTCGACGCGACTGGCTGTGGTCCCGTCCCCGCCCCTTGCCACCCCTGGAGCTTGGGGTGTGATCAGCGGAATCGGGACCTGAGCTGCACCCCTGGAGCTGGTGTTCTGCACCCCTGCAGTTGGTGTTCCGTTCCTGCCGATCATGGACCTGAGCCCGAGCCCTGGGGTGGTCTCGCCTCGATCATCCAGGAACGGGGATGGGTGTGGAGGGTCGGGACCGCAGCCAGTCGCGTGGCACCCGGCAGCGACGGTGTGCGTCGCAAACGGGCGTGCCCCCAAGCCGGGGACGGCCGCCCACGCAACCCCACTATTCGGTAGTGCATCCAATCCAGCCACCCCCGCACGGTGACGGGGCGAGGTGAACCGGTGGAACCACACGCGAAGCCCGGAGCACGGGGCGGGTGCCGGGCGGCCCGGGCCGGGAATGGCGCGCCCACCGGCGGGTAACTGACGAGGCAGACCCGTTGGATCGATACGGTCGCGCCCTACAGCACGCTGGCCGTCCAGGCCCCGGACCGGCGGCGGGCAAGATCCGAACTATCGGTTGTCCATGGCTGCCCACACGACCATGAGCACCCGTAACTCCGGATCATGGAAGCGAAGATCGCAAGTAGCGGTTGCTCATGGTTGTCGCCGCAGTCATAGCGACCCGATACCTCGGATCATGGGCGCGGCCACGCCGGACGGGCACCGGCAACAGCACCGAACACCCCCGTGATCATCCGGCTGTAGGACTTCACCGAGCTGGTCGAAAAGGTCATGACCACCCAGCCCTACGCCACCGCGCGGCAGGTGTTCTGGATCTTGGACACGGTTCTTCACACGCCGGACAGACATGCAGAGCAGGCATCACGCACCCGGCCGCCGCATGACCCCCGACGAACCAAAGGACCACTAGTGCCCGCCTGCCGCCTTGGCGCGCTGCCATGAGGCCTTGATCTCCCGCTCGGCGTCGGCCCGGCCGACCCACATGGCACCCTCAACGCTCTTGCCCGGTTCGAGCGCCTTGTAGATCTCGAAGAAGTGCTGGATCTCCATGCGGTCGAACTCGGGCATGTGGTGGATGTCGCGCAGGTGCTCCTGGCGCGGGTCGTCCGACGGCACGCAGAGGACCTTGTCGTCGCCGCCCTTCTCGTCCTTCATCCGGAACATGCCGATCGCGCGCGAGCGGATCAGGCAACCGGGGAACGTCGGCTCCTGCACGAGCACGAGTGCGTCGAGCGGGTCGCCGTCCTCCCCAAGGGTGTCCTCGATGAACCCGTAGTCGGCCGGGTACTGGGTGGCGGTGAACAGCGTCCGGTCGAGCCGGATGCGTCCCGTTTCGTGGTCCACCTCGTACTTGTTGCGGCCGCCCTTGGGGATCTCGATGGTGACGTCGAAGTCCACTGGCGCTCTCCTGCAGGTCCGTTGGTCGGATGGATGGCCGGTACCGGTCGGGCGACCGGCTCCGGCGCCTCGGTCTAGTGTGATGGACCGCGTCGGCGATGCCGACGGCCGGGGCGCGCCTCCTGCGCTCCATGGATGTCGAGGGAGGGCGCCCGTGGGCATCGGGCGACGAATCGGTGACTCGCTGCGTCTGCCCAGTCGCGGAGCGCGGCGAACGATCGCCGTGCTCGTCGTGCTCGCGGTGGCCGGAGGCGCCGGCGGGGCGATTGCGCTCGCCGGCCCGACCCTCGTGCAGGGGCTGGGTCTGGTGGCGCCTCCGCCCGCGCCGCTCCCACCCGTCCCCAACGCCGAGCTGGGGCCGCTCCCACCCGACGCCCCTGTTCCCACCCCGCAGGGGTTGGGCGCGGCGCTCGACCAGGCGGCCGCCGACATGCCCGGCAGGTTCGCCGGCGTGGTGATCGACGCGGCCACCGACAACGAGCTGTGGGGCCACACCCCCGAGAGGCCGCTCGTGCCGGCCTCCACCGCGAAGCTGATCACAACGGCGGCCGCGCTGCTGGCGCTCAACCCGACCGACCGGCTGATCACCCGCGTCGTGAGCGGCCCGGATCCGGGCACGGTCGTGCTGGTGGGCGGCGGAGACCCGACGCTCACCGCGCTCCCCGACGCCAAGGACAGCCTTTACCCGAGCGCGCCGAGCCTCACCGAGCTCGCCGACGCGGTGAAGAGGAAGGCCCCCGGCCCGATCCGCCGCGTGCTCGTCGACACCAGCCGTTACACCGCCGACGGGCTCGCCCCGGGGTGGAGCCAGGGCGACGTCGCCGCCGGGTTCATCACGCCGATCGAGCCCGTGATGCTCGACGGCGGCCGGATCGACCCCAAGCTGCAGGACGGACCGCGCGTCTCGGACCCGGCCATGACCGCGGGCCGTGCGCTGGCCGACAAGCTCGGCGTCGAGGACGTGGAGAAGGGCACGGCGGCGCAGGGCGCCACCGGCATCGCCGCGGTCGGATCGGCGCCGGTGAGCGAGCTCGCCGAGCACGCGCTGCGGACCTCGGACAACGTGCTGGCCGAGGTGCTCGCGCGGGAAGTGGCTGTCGCGAAGGGTGCCGAGCCGTCGTACGCGGGCGCGGCACAGTCCGTCCTCGCCGCGCTCCGGCAGGCGGGGATCGACACGAGTGGCGCCGAGATGGTCGACGGCAGCGGTCTCTCCACGCTCAACCAGGTGCCCGCCCGGCTGCTGGGGGAGATCCTCGCCGCGGCCGCGTCGCCCGCGAAGGGGCCGCTCGACACGCAGTTCCTGCGCCCCATCCTCACCGGCCTCCCCGTTGCGGGTGGGGTCGGCACCCTCGACGACCGGTACGCGCGTGACGGCAAGGCCGCGGCGGGCCGCGGTGTCGTCCGTGCCAAGACCGGCTCGTTGACCGGGGTGAGCAGCCTCGCGGGCGTCGTCACGGACACGGACGGGAGGCTGCTGGTCTTCGCCCTGATGTCCAACGGCGCCAGCCCCGGCGTCGTGCGCCCGATGCACGACGCCATGGCCGCGGAGCTGAGCCGCTGCGGCTGCCGGGCCTGAGTGTTCCCGCACTTCTGCACGCTCATGATCTTGTCCGGCACGTAGCGTGGGACCCGTGCCGCACGCGACTGACACCGCCCGGTCCCCATCGAGCCCGCCCGGCGAGCACGGGCTCCCCGTCGACTGGGACCTCGCGGGTCGCACGGCGGGCCGGCTCATGCAGCCCGGCCCGGACGCCACTCATGCCGAGGCCGCCGAGCTGGTGGGGCGCCTGCGCGCCGATGCAGCCATTGCCGAGCGGCACGTCCGGGAGACCACCGGCCTCGGTCACGGCCTCCCGCTCCTCCCTGCCGACGTGGTGGATCGCAAGGCGTGGGCGACCGCCGCCGTCGCGGGCATGGCCGCGCTCACCGCGGGCGCGCGGCTGCCCGAGGTGTCCCGGGTGGCCCGCAGCGTCACGGCGCGCACCGCCGGGCTGCAGGTCGGCAGCGTGGTCGCGTACCTGGGTGGGCGGGTGCTCGGCCAGTACGACCCGTTCGGCGGGCCGCACGGCGGCGGGCGCCTGCTGCTCGTGGCGCCCAACGTGCACGCGGCCCAGAAGGCGCTCGACGTGCCCAGCACCGACTTCGGGCTGTGGGTCTGCCTGCACGAGGCCACGCACCGGCTCCAGTTCACCGCCGTGCCCTGGCTGCGGTCGTACTTCGCCGACGAGGTCGCGCGGTTCCTGTCCATCGCACAGACCGACCGCGGCGCCGTCCTGGAGCGCCTGCCCGAGGTGGTGCGGTCGCTGAGGGAGTCCGGCGGCGACTCGCTCGCGATCGTCGAGCTGCTGCAGGGTCCGGAACAGCGGGCCGTTCTCGACCGCCTGCTCGCCCTCACGACCCTCCTCGAAGGCCACGCCGACCACGTGATGGACGCCGTCGGCCCCGAGGTCGTCCCGACCGTCGCGACCATCCGCAACCGGTTCACGGTGCGCCGCCGCGGCGGTGGCATCGTCGACCGCCTGCTACGCGCCCTGCTCGGCGTCGAGGCCAAGGTCCGCCAGTACGCCGTGGGCTCCGCGTTCACGCGGCACGTGGTGCTCGCCGCCGGCATGGAGGGCTTCAACCGGGTGTGGGAGAGCCCGGAGACGCTGCCGACCCGCGACGAGCTGGCCCACCCCGGACAATGGCTGGAGCGCGTCCACGGCCTCTGAACGCCGTTCTGACTCCGAAGTTCGGGACACTAGGGGGGTGGGCGAGCGTGCGGACCGGGTGGTGCTGAGGGCCGTCCGGGCTGCTCTCGCCTCCCTCCCGGCGCCTCACCGGGACGCCCCGGTGCTCGTCGCCTGCTCCGGTGGTGCCGACTCGCTCGCCCTCGCCGCCGCGACGGTCGCGGTGCGGGGACGGGCCGCGGTGCACGCTGCGGTCGTCGACCACGGCCTGCAGGACGGTTCCGCGAAACGCGCCGTCGCCACGGCCGAGCTGCTGGAGGGCCTCGGCATCCCGGCGACCGTCCGCCCGGTCGAGGTCGGCGGAAAAGGCGGGATCGAGGCCGCCGCCCGCCGCGCCCGCTACGCGGCACTCCGCGCCGCCCGCCCGCACCCCGATGCGCCCGTCCTGCTCGGGCACACCCTCGACGACCAGGCCGAGACCGTGCTCCTCGGCCTCGGCCGCGGATCCGGTGCCAGGTCACTCGCCGGGATGCGGGCCTGGGACGAGCCGTGGTGCCGGCCGCTGCTCGGCGTTCGCCGCGCGGTGACCCGCGCGGCGTGCGCCGCGGCGGGGCTTCCGGTGTGGGACGACCCGCACAACACCGACCCCCGGTTCACCCGGGTCCGGCTCCGGCACGAGGTGCTGCCGTTGCTGGAGGACGTGCTCGCGGGCGGGGTGGCGGAGGCGCTCGCCCGCACGGCGCGGCAGCTGCGCGAGGACGGCGAGGCGCTTGACGCCGTCGCGGCCGAGCTGCTCGGGCGGGCGCACGAGCCGGAGACCGGCCTGCTCATCGCCCCGCTCGCGGATGTGCCGTCGGCGCTACGCCGCCGGGTGCTGCGGGCATGGCTGTCCACCGCGGGCGTGACGGCCCTCACCGACGAACACCTCAGGGCCGCCGACGTCCTTGCTGGTCACGGGCCGGATCGCGGAGGTGTCGCCCTACCGGGTGGGTTGGAGCTGGTGCGTGCGCATGGCAGGCTCTCCCTGCGCCCGGTCCGCTGGCCGTCCGGCGTGTGAGTCCCCCGAGCCGCCCAGGAGGCCGCCCGCCGTGTACGACGGTGAGATCGCATCGACGCTGATCACCGAGGAGGCGATCCGGGAGCGGACCGCCGAGCTGGCGGCCCAGATCGCGGCCGACCGCGTCGGGTCGGACTCCGACCTGCTGCTCGTCGGTGTCCTCAAGGGCGCCGTGATGTTCATGACCGACCTCGCGCGGGCGCTGCCGGTGCCGGTGCAGCTCGAGTTCATGGCGGTGAGCTCCTACGGCTCGGCCACCTCGTCGTCCGGGGTGGTGCGCATCCTCAAGGACCTCGACCGCGATATCGCGGGCCGCGACGTGCTCATCGTCGAGGACATCATCGACTCGGGCCTCACGCTGTCCTGGCTGATGAAGAACCTGGAGACCCGCGAGCCCGCGTCGTTGCAGGTGTGCGCGTTGCTGCGCAAGCCGGACGCGGTGAAGGTGGACGTGCCGGTCAAGTACGTCGGCTTCGACATCCCCAACGAGTTCGTCGTGGGATACGGCCTCGACTACGCCGAGCGCTACCGCGACCTGCCGTTCATCGGCACGCTCGACCCGGCCATGTACACCTGAGGCATCCGGTGGTCGCGTATCGAGACCACACCTGTCTCGAGGACGGTGGCCTCGATACGGGCCGGCGCTGGGGCGCCGGCCCTACTCGACCACCGGGTGGGTCAGCCGCCGAGCGCGGGGAGCGCGGGCAGCGCCGGGAGAGCCGGGAGCGCGGGCACCGGGAGCCCGGCGGCGGGCCCTGAGTTGAACGGCTCGGTGCCGAGCGCGAGCTCGACGTCGCCCACGCCACCGTTCGCGCGGGCGTAGTCCAGCGCGTGGGCCAGGTCGATCACCCCGTTGCTGGCGGGCAGCGGCGCGACGTTCAGCGTGGACAGCACCCCGAACGCGGCGCCCGAGTCGTCGAGGAAGGCGCTGCCGGAGTCGCCCGGGATGCCGGGCGTGAGCGTGTAGACGTCGTGGCTGCGCCCGCCGCCCGAGTCGGAGACGTTGATGCCGACCTTCGGTCCGAGCGCGCTGATCCCGAGTCGCAGCGGGGAGTTGCCGACGCTGTAGACCAGGTCACCTGTGCCGAGACCGTCGGTGTCGAGGCGGGTGGGGCCGCCGAAGACCGGCAGGGTCGGGTTGACGTCGGCCACGTCCTCGGAGGCGATCTCGACGAGGGCGAAGTCGTTGAAGGAGCAGAGGTCGGGGTCGGCCTCCCCGCCTTGCTGCATCGTCACCCATGAGCTGTAGGCGAGGCGGCCGGTGCGGTCGGTGCCGTCGGCGGCTCTGATGGCGACCGGGGCGCCGATGTCGACGGTGCCGGAGTCGCAGCCGTTGGTCTCGGTGGCCTCACCGGTGCCGGCGCAATGCGCGGCCTGGCCGATGAACGTCCGATCGCCGCTGGTGAACACGAAGTTGCTGGTGCAGGAGCCGCCGCCCTCGGTGTCGGTGACGACGCCGGGCCGGATCGCTGCGGAGTCGGCAGGCGCCCAATCGCCGGGGGCGGGCTGCGCGGGTGCGGCCGTTGCCGCCGGAGCGAACACCGCCCCGAGCGCGATTCCACCGAGCGCGACCGCCACCGCGACGCCACGGGCCCTCGCCGTCATGCCACCAACCCCCCACCGCCGGCCTCGCCGCCGACACGATCGTGATCACCATCCGCCAATGGCCCAACGACACCGCAGGGGTGGGGATATGCCCTCCGGGAACACCGGTCCGCGATCGTTCGTTCAACGCGCATGTACCCGTAAGGGGTACGCGGATGGACATCGACGGCGCAGCTGTGCTCGCGGCCCGCTATCCTGGCGGACTCAGGGCCGGTCAGTCCGCTGCGCCGGGTCTCTCCGCCGGAGAATCTCGCCAGGAAGGGTGAAGGCCGCCACGGCCGAAGCTGCATGGACCGCAAGCGCCTGCTCCGAAACCCGCTGATCTGGATCCTCGCCGCGATCCTGGTCTACTTCACCTTCAGCGTGCTGTTCGACGACACGCGCGGCTTCACGCGGGTGGACACCTCCGTGGCGCTCGCGCAGATCTCCGACGGCAACGTCACCAACGCGCTCATCGAGGACCGGGAGCAGCGGCTTCGGCTCACCCTCTCCCAGCCCGTCGAGGGCACCACGCAGATCATCACGCAATATCCGGCGCAGACCGCCGGCACCATCGTCGAGACGCTCGAGAACGCGAGCAACAACCCGGCGTTCAACACCACCGTGCGCCAGGACTCTTTCCTGACCACGATGCTGATCTACCTGATCCCGCTCGGCCTCGTGCTGCTCATCCTGTTCTGGATGATGAACAACGCCCAGGGCGGCGGGAACCGGGTGATGTCCTTCGGCAAGTCGAAGGCCAAGCAGCTCAACAAGGACATGCCGAAGACCAGCTTCGGTGACGTCGCGGGCGCCGACGAGGCGGTCGAGGAGCTGTACGAGATCAAGGACTTCCTGCAGAACCCGGCGCGTTACCAGGCGCTCGGTGCGAAGATCCCGAAGGGCGTGCTGTTGTACGGCCCGCCCGGCACCGGCAAGACGCTGCTGGCGCGCGCGGTCGCGGGAGAAGCGGGCGTGCCGTTCTACACGATCTCGGGTTCCGACTTCGTCGAGATGTTCGTCGGTGTCGGCGCCTCCCGCGTCCGGGACCTGTTCGAGCAGGCCAAGCAGAACTCGCCGTGCATCATTTTCGTCGACGAGATCGACGCGGTCGGCCGCCAGCGCGGCGCCGGCCTCGGCGGCGGCCACGACGAGCGCGAGCAGACGCTGAACCAGCTGCTTGTCGAGATGGACGGGTTCGACGCCCGCGGCGGCATCATCCTGATCGCGGCAACCAACCGGCCCGACATCCTCGACCCGGCGTTGCTGCGCCCCGGCCGGTTCGACCGGCAGATCCCGGTGAGCGCGCCCGACCTCGCCGGGCGCCGCTCGATCCTCCACGTCCACGCGAAGGGCAAGCCGTTCGGGCCCGACGTCGACTTCCAAAGCCTCGCCAAGCGCACCGTGGGGATGTCCGGCGCCGACCTGGCCAACGTCATCAACGAGGCCGCCCTGCTCACCGCGCGGGAGAACGGCACCCTGATCAACGCCGCGGCGCTGGAGGAGTCGGTCGACCGGGTGGTCGGCGGGCCGCGCCGCAAGGGCAAGATCATCTCCGAGCAGGAGAAGAAGATCACCGCCTACCACGAGGGCGGCCACGCGCTCGCGGCGTGGGCGATGCCCGACCTGGAGCCGGTCTACAAGCTCACGATCCTGCCGCGCGGGCGCACCGGCGGCCACGCCCTCGTCGTCCCCGAGGACGACAAGGGCCTCATGACCCGCTCCGAGATGATCGGCCGGCTCGTCTTCGCGATGGGTGGTCGCAGCGCGGAGGAGCTCGTGTTCCACGAGCCGACCACCGGCGCGTCCAGCGACATCGACCAGGCCACCAAGATCGCCAAGGCGATGGTCACCGAGTACGGGATGAGTGCGCGGCTCGGCGCCGTGCGCTACGGCCGCGAGCACGGCGACCCGTTCCTGGGCCGCTCGATGGGCGCGCAGGCCGACTACTCGCTCGAGGTCGCACACGAGATCGACGAGGAGGTGCGCGCGCTCATCGAGGCGGCGCACACCGAGGCGTGGGAGATCCTCAACACCTACCGCGACGTCCTCGACGAGCTGGTGTTCGAGCTGCTCGAGAAGGAGACGCTCACCCGCATCGACCTGGAGCGCATCTTCAGCGCGGTGGAGAAGCGGCCCCGGATCACGGCGTTCAACGACTTCGGCGACCGCACGCCGTCCGACAAGCCGCCGATCAAGACGCCTGCCGAGCGCGCGAGGGAGCGCGGCGAGCCGTGGCCGCCCCACACGGAGCCGGTGCGCGAGCCCGCGCCCGTCGGCTCGTACCCCGGCGGCGCCAACGGCGTGCCTACCCCTGGCCCCAACGGCGGCCCGGTTCCCACGCCGCCGGGCGGCTACCCGGGTGGCCCCGGATTCCCCGGGGGGTACCCGCAACAGGGGCAGCCCGTGCCGCAGCAGGGCTGGGGTGGGCCGCCCCCGCAGCCCAACTCGGTGCCGCACAACTACGGCGCGCCGCCGGACTGGCGCCCCGCCACCACCCCGCACGGCCAGAGCTGGCCCCCGCCGGGCCACTGGCAGCAGCAGCCCACCCCGCAGTGGGCGCCGCCACCCAACCAGGCACCGCCGCAGCAGCCGGGTGTCAACGGCGCGGGCGAGCCGGCACAGCAGTCACAGCCGGAGAGGCCCTCCCTCGACAAGCCGAGCGAGGAGAGCGGCTCCGGCACGGCCGAGGGCGGCTCACGCTGAGTGCAGCGGTGCCCGGTGAAGCGGCGTCCGCGACGGTGTCGAGGAACGGCCAGCCGGTGATCGATCATGCCCGGGCCGAGGCGGCGGTCCGGGAGCTGCTCCTCGCGATCGGGGAGGACCCGGACCGCGAGGGCCTGCGTGAGACCCCGGCCCGTGTCGCCCGGTCGTACGCGGAGATCTTCCAGGGCCTCTACTCCGACCCGGACGCGGTGCTGGACCGCACGTTCGACGAGCACCACCAGGAGCTGATCCTGGTCAAGGACATCCCGATGTTCTCGATGTGCGAGCACCACCTGGTCCCCTTCCACGGGGTGGCTCACGTCGGGTACATCCCGAATCTCGACGGTAGGGTCACGGGGCTGTCGAAGATCGCCCGGCTCGTCGATCTGTACGCCCGGCGGCCGCAGGTGCAGGAGCGGCTCACGGCGCAGGTGGCCGACGCGCTGGTGCGCAAGCTCGAACCGAAGGGCGTGATCGTGGTGATCGAGGCAGAGCACCTCTGCATGGGTATGCGGGGGATCCGCAAACCCGGCTCGCGCACCACCACGTCCGCCGTGCGCGGGATGCTCCGGTCGTCGCCGACCTCCCGCGCCGAGGTGCTCGCGCTGATCCGGAACGGGTGACGGGGGCACTGGTGAGTACCGGCCTGCCGGATCCCGGGCGGTGCGTGGTGATGGGCATCCTCAACGTCACGCCGGACTCGTTCTCCGACGGTGGCCGGTGGCTGGACCGCGACCAGGCCGTTGCCCACGGCGTCGCGATGCGCGACGCGGGCGCCGATCTGGTGGACATCGGCGGGGAGTCCACGCGGCCGGGGGCGCCCCGCGTCGAGCCGGAGACCGAGCTGGCCAGGGTGCTCCCGGTGGTGCGCGAGCTCGTCGCCGCCGGCGTGTGCGTCAGCATCGACACCACGCGCGCCGCGGTCGCGGAGGCCGCCGTGGAGGCCGGCGCCACCGTCGTCAACGACGTGTCCGGCGGGCTGGCCGACCCGACGATGGCCAAGGCGATCGCGGCGGCGCAGGTGCCGTGGATCCTCATGCACTGGCGCGGCCACAGCGATCGCATGAACGCCCTCGCCCACTACGGTGATGTGGTCACGGACGTGCGCGACGAGCTGTCCGCGCGCGTGGACACGGCCGTGGCCGCCGGCGTGGAGCCGTCGCGGCTGGTGCTCGACCCGGGTCTCGGGTTCGCGAAGACCGCCGAACACAACTGGGCACTGCTGCGCAGGCTCGACGTGCTCGTCGAGCTGGGGTTCCCGGTGCTGGTCGGGGCGTCACGCAAGCGGTTCCTCGGCTCCCTGCTGGCCGACGAGCGGGGCGAGGCGCGCCCGACGTCGGGGCGGGACATCGCCACGGCCGCGGTGAGCGCGCTCGCGGCCCACCGCGGCGCATGGGGGGTGCGGGTGCACGATGTGACCGGCACGCTGGACGCCGTGCGGGTGGCGGCGGCGTGGCACGGCTCGACCCAGCGATAGTGGAGGACCCAGTGCCGGATCGCATCGAGCTGCGCGGCCTGCGCGTGCGCGGGCACCACGGGCTGTACGAGCACGAGCGCCGCGACGGCCAGGACTTCGTCGTCGACATCACCGTCTGGATGGACCTCACCCACGCGGCCCGCTCCGACCGGCTCGAGGACACCCTCGACTACGGCGCGATGGCCCAGCGTGCGGCCACGATCGTCGGTGGGCCGCCGTGCAACCTCATCGAAGCCGTGGCCGGTCGCGTCGCCGACGACGTGTTCGCCGACGTGCGGGTACAGACCGTCGAGGTCGTGCTGCACAAGCCGCAGGCGCCGATCCCCCTCGAGTTCACGGACGTCGCGGTCGTCGCGCGCCGCACCCGCACGGGCGGCAGGGGCCAGGTGGTCCCCGCGTGACGCGCGCCGTCCTCTCCCTCGGCTCGAACCTCGGCGATCGGCTCGCGCACCTGCGGTCGGCCGTCGCGGGCTTCGGCGACGCGGTGCTGGCGGCGTCACCGGTGTACGAGACCGCGGCGTGGGGTGGCGTCGAGCAGGACGACTTCCTCAACGCCGTGCTCGTCGTCGAGGACGCGGGCGTCGACGCGTGGGGCTGGCTGCGTCGCGGCCAAGAGCTCGAGCGGGCCGCGCAGCGGGTGCGGGACGTCCACTGGGGCCCGCGCACGCTGGACGTGGACGTGGTCACCGTCGACGGCCCGGACGGCCCCGTGCTGAGCGACCACCCCGAGCTGCTGCTCCCGCACCCGGGCACACCCGAGCGCGCCACGGTGCTGCGCCCGTGGCTCGACGTCGACCCGGAGGCGGTGCTGCCGGGTCACGGGCGGGTCGCGGACCTGCTCGCGGCGCTCGGGCCGGACGCCGAAGACGGGATGCGTCGCCGCGACGACCTCATCCTGATGGCGGCCCGGTGACCCCGACGAGGCCACGGGACCTGTTCGGCGTCGCCCTCGTCACGGCTGTGGTCGTCGGCATCCTCGTCCGGCTGACCTACGGATCGCTGCCGCAGCTGCCGCTGTTCGCGGGCGCCACGTTCGGCGTGCTCGGCATCGCGGAAGCGGTGGGCGGCAACATTCTGCGCGCCCGCATCCGCCGCCGACCCGGCACGCAGCCGGTGCAACCGCTCGTCGCCGCCCGCGCCGTGCTGCTGGCGAAGGCGTCCTCGCTGGCGGGCGCCATCATGACCGGCGCGTGGGGCGGGCTGCTCGCGCACGTCCTGCCGCTGGCAGGCGACATCACGGCCGCGGGGAGCGACTCCGTCGCAGGCGTCGTGGGCATCGTGTGCTCGCTCGGGTTGGTGGGCGGGGCGCTGTGGCTCGAACACTGCTGCCGCACGCCGGACGACCCGGGCGACGAGCCGAATGGTCATTCACCGACCACCTGATCACCCGTAGGCTCCCGCCTCGTGACTCAGGCGACGCGCGTCATCCCGATGCCCACCCCGGGGCGGCAGCGCCGCGGGGTGCTCGCTCCGGTCCTCGGGTTGATCGCGCTGGGCTTCTGCGGACTCGTCGTGCTCGGGCTGCTGGGCAGCAGCGTGGGGGGCACGGGTGTGGTGGTCGGGGCCCTGTGCGCACTGGTGCCGGTCGGCCCCGTGGTCGCCACCTTCCTGTGGATCGACCGCTGGGAGCCGGAGCCGCCGCGCACGCTGCTCGCGGCGTTCCTGTGGGGCGCCTGCTTCGCCGCGCTGACCGCCTTGCTGATCAACAGCAGTGCGAGCATGGTCATCGACCAGGTGCTGGGCCGGGACCAGGCGGATCTCTTCGGCGCCGTGGCGATCGCGCCCGTCGTCGAGGAGGCGGCGAAGGGCGCGTTCCTGGTCGGGATGCTGCTGTTCCGGCGCCGGGAGTTCGACGGAGTGGTCGACGGGATCGTGTACGCGGGGCTGGTGGCCGCCGGGTTCGCGTTCACCGAGAACATCCTCTACCTCGGCCGGGCGTTCACCGATGACGCCGCCATCGGTCAGGTCGGCAGCGTGCTCGGCGTGCTGGTGCTGCGCGGGGTGCTGTCGCCGTTCGCCCACCCGCTGTTCACGGCCATGATCGGCATCGGGGCCGGGATCGCGTCGCGCAGCAGGTCGATCGGCGGCCGGGTCGGGGCGGTCGCGATCGGGTACGTGGTGGCGGTCGCGCTGCACTCGCTGTGGAACACCTCCGCCTCCGTGCTCGACGGCGGTCTCTTCCTCGTCGTCTACGGCTTCGTCATGGTGCCGCTGTTCGTCGCGCTGCTGGTCGTCGTGGTCTGGCAGCGCCGCCGCGAGCAGCGCATCGTGGCCGCGCAGCTGCCCGGCTTCGCGGCGGCGGGGTGGATCGTGCCCAGCGAGGTGCCGCTGCTGTCCAGCCTCGCCGGCCGCCAGGGCTGGCGCGCCGCGGTGCGGAGGCGTTCCGGGCGAAGGGTCGCCAAGGCCGTGGCGGAGTACCAGGCCGCGGTCACCGAGCTGGCGTTCCTCCGCGACCGCATGGCCCGCGGCACCGTGGACCCCAACGGACCGATGTGGCACGCGGAGGCCGTCGAGGCGGTGCGCCAGGCTCGAGCCCGTGCCGTGGGGCACCCGGAGGCCCTCACCGTCGCGATCCGCCACCACCGCCCGCCAGGATGGGCGCCGCCGCCTCCCGGCCCGCCGCCGCCCCCACCCCAGAGCCACCGAGCGGCAGCGCCGCCGTACCACCCCGGCTACCCGCCACCCCAGAGCTACCCGCCGCCCCCGCCGCCAGGGCCTTGGCGTCGCTGAGCCGATCCGGAAGCGCGTGGTGCACACGAGCCGGTGAAGCGCGTCACCGGGGCTCGGTGCTGGCCTTCCCCGGCCGTTAGCCTTGGCGCGCCGTCTGGTACCCGCGCGACGGGACTGGAACGAGGAGAGAAGCGATGAGCGCTGGCAGGCCTGCGCGGCTTGCGGTCGGTGTCGTCTCGGCCGGGCGCGTCGGCGCCGTCATGGGTGCCGCGTTGGGGGCCGCGGGGCACCGGGTCGTGGCCACATCGGGTGTGTCGCGGGATTCGGTCAAGCGGGCCGCTGCGCTCCTCCCGGACGTCCCGCTGCGCCCGCCGGACGCCGTCGTCGCCGGTGTCGACCTGGCCCTGCTCGCCGTCCCGGACGACGTCCTCCCCGGCCTGGTGCGCGGCCTCGCCGCCGCGGGCAGCTTCCGGGCCGGCCAGATCGTGGTGCACACGTCGGGGGCGCACGGGGTGTCGGTGCTCGCCCCCGCCGCCGAACACGGTGTCCTTCCACTAGCGCTGCACCCGGTGATGACGTTCACCGGCCGCACCGAGGACGTCGCCCGGCTCGCCGCGTGCAGCGTCGGTGTCACGGCCTCGGAAGGCGAGGAGGCGGCCTGGAGCGTCGGCGAGGCGCTCGTCGTCGAGATGGGTGCCGAGCCGGTGCGCGTGCCGGAGGAGGTGCGCCCGCTCTACCACGCGGCTCTGGCGCACGGTGCCAACCATCTGGTCACGTTGGTGCGCGACTGCGTCGAGATCCTGGAGCGCGCCGGCGTCGGCCCTGCGGATCGGCTCGTCGCGCCGCTGCTGTCCGCGGCGCTGGACAACGCGCTGCGCCACGGCGACCGGGCGCTGACCGGCCCGGTGGCGCGCGGCGACGTGGGGACCGTGCGGATCCACCTGCGCGAGCTCGACGCCGCCGACCCGGATCTCGCCGAGACCTATCGCGTGCTCGCCGGCCGCACCGCGCACCGCGCCGTCGACGCCGGGCTGCTGCCCGACCACGTCGCCCACGAGGTGCTCGAGATCCTCCAGGAGAAGCCATGACGACCGCACGCACCCTCGGCGGCTACGCGTCCGGCGCTGTGACAGTGCACCGCTCGCCGCGCGAGATCGCGCCGGTCACGCGGGCACTGCGCGGCGCCGGTCGCAAGATCGCGCTCGTGCCGACGATGGGCGCCCTGCACGAGGGGCACCGCGAGCTGATCCGGCACGCCCGCCGTGCGCCCGGTGCCGTCGTGCCGGTCGTGTCGATCTTCGTGAACCCGCTGCAGTTCGGCCCCGGTGAGGACCTGGAGCGCTACCCCCGGCCCCTCGAAGCCGACCTGGACGCCTGCCGGGAGGAGGGCGCGGAACTGGTGTTCCTGCCCGGCGTGCCGGACATGTACCCGGAGGGTGCAGCCACCACCGTCACGCCGGGTCCCGCGGGCGAGCGCCTCGAGGGCGCCGTGCGGCCGGGACACTTCGCCGGCGTCCTCACGGTGGTGGCGAAGCTCTTCCACATCGTGGGCCCCGACCTCGCGTTCTTCGGGGAGAAGGACTACCAGCAGCTGGTACTCGTCAAGAAGATGGTGCTGGACCTCGACTTCCCGCTGTCGGTGGTCGGGGTCCCGACCGTGCGCGAACCGGACGGGCTCGCGCTCTCCTCCCGCAACGCCTACCTGTCCGCCGAGGACCGGCGCCGCGCGCCCGTGCTGCAACGGGCACTGGCCGCCGGGGCCGCCGTGTCGGCCCGCGGGCCCGAGGCCGTGCTGGACGCCGCGCGGGCCGTGCTCGCCGAGGAGCCCGCGCTGCAGGTCGACTACCTGGAGCTCACCGACCCTGACCTCGGTCCGGACCCGCGGACGGGCCGCGCGCGGCTGCTCGTCGCCGCGCGGCTGGGCGGCACCCGCTTGATCGACAACGTTCCCATCCGGCTGTAGGCGGCCGCCGTGCTGCTCTGCGTCGACGTCGGGAACACGCAGATCGCGCTCGGCCTCTACGCGGACGAAGCGGGTTCCGCCGACGAGGTCGACCCGCCGCTGGTGCGGGACTGGCGGATGCGCACCGACCCGCGGATGACCTCCGACGAGCTGGACGTCGCGTTCGCGGGCCTCCTCGGCCCGTACGCCGGGCAGGTCACCGGGATCGCGGCGCTCTCGACCGTGCCCACCCTCCTGCGGGAGCTGCGCCTGCTCATCGACCGCAGGGACGTGCCCGCGGTCGTCGTCGGGCCCGGCGTCCGGACCGGGGTGCCGCTGCTCGTCGACAACCCTCGGGAGGTGGGCGCCGACCGAGTGATGAACACCCTCGCCGCGCACCGGCTCTACGGCACGGCGTGCGTCGTGGTCGATTTCGGGACGTCCACCAACATCGACGTCGTCTCCGCGAAGGGTGAGTTCCTCGGGGGCGCGCTCGCCCCGGGGATCGAGATCTCGATGGAGGCGCTGGCCACGCGCGCCGCGGCGCTCCGCACCGTCGAGCTGGTCCGGCCGCGGTCGGTGATCGGCAAGAACACCGTGGAGTGCCTGCAGTCCGGTGTGCTCTTCGGTTTCGCCGGGCAGGTGGACGGGCTCGTGCGGCGCATCGTCGCCGAGCTCGGCCCGAAGGCGGGCCCGGTGACCGTGCTCGGCACCGGCGGCCTCGCCCCGCTCATGGCCGGGGAGTCGGAGACGATCACGGAGTACGTGCCCGACCTGACCCTGTTGGGCCTGCGCCTGACCTACCAGCGCAACGCCGCGGCCACCGCGAGCCGAACGGCCACGCCCGCGGCAGGCTGAGGTTCAGAACCCTCCTAACGCCGCACCACCCGCACCACGTCCGTGACCAGTGGGAGGGTGAACTCGCCGGAGGCCGTCTCCGGGCGAGCGGCGAGGTATGCGCGGATGCGGTCGAAGATCGCCTCCCGCTCGGCCGGATCCCTCGTGAGCGCGAACGATCGCGTCCGCAGCGAGGCGATCAGCCCGTCGACGGTGGTGCGGATCGGGTTGGCGATCTGTGCGAACCCGCCGGGCGCGAACGCCGGGTGGGCGGGCAGCGACGGTTCGCCGTCGGCCGGCGACGCGCCCGCCGAATCCCACCTCGCGGCCTCGTACATGCCGCGTGTCCAGTTCACGCGCGCGTCGTCGTTCCACAGCACCGCGAGCACCCCACCCGGCCGCAGCACCCTTGCCAGCTCCGCGAAGGCCCGGTCGGCGTCGAACCAGTGCCACGCCTGCCCGACGAGCACCGCGTCGATGGACGCGTCCGGCAGCGGGATCGCCTCGGCGTTGCCCTCGAGCGCCTCGACGGTGGGGAAGCGGGCCCGCAGCTCGGAGAGCATCGCGGGGTCGGGTTCGACGGCGGTGACCGCCCCTCGTGACAGCAGCCCTTCGGTGAGCTTGCCGGTGCCTGCGGCGAGGTCGAGCAGGCGGAGCGGGCCGTCCGCGACGGGCTCGAGTGCCCAGTCGACGGCGGCGGCCGGGTAGCCGGGTCGATGTTCTGCGTATGCGGCAGCCGCCGCGCCGAATGAGCGGGCCCGCGAGGAGGTGGTCACGTCCGTCGACCGTACGGGCCGCGGAGTGGCAGGGGAGCGAATTCCGCTCGATCCGGCTCACTACCCTTGACTCCGTGAGCAACGAGCCCTCCACCAGCCCCGACGACGACCTGCCCGAGCAGATGCGGGTGCGCCGGGCCAAGCGGGCGGCTCTGCTCGAGCAGAACCGCGACCCGTACCCCGTCGCGGTCGAGCGCACCCACACCCTGCGTGAAGTGCGTGCCGCCCATCCCGACCTCCCACCGGACACCGCCACGGGCGACATCGTCGCCGTCACCGGGCGCGTGATGTTCCTGCGCAACACCGGCAAGCTGTGCTTCGCCACCCTCCGCGAGGGCGACGGCACCGAGTTGCAGGTGATGCTGTCATTCGCGCTGCTCGGTGAGGAGGAGCTCGCGCGCTGGAAGGCGCAGGTCGATCTCGGTGACCACGTGCAGGTGCACGGCGAAGTGATCACCTCGCGGCGCGGCGAGCTGTCGGTGATGGCCGACAGCTGGCAACTGGCCGCGAAGGCGCTCCGGCCACTTCCCGGCCTGCACCGGGAGCTGTCGGAGGAAACGCGCGTCAGGCAGCGTTACGTCGACCTGATCGTCCGGCCTCAGGCGCGGGAGACGGTGCTTCGGCGCGCCACGGTAGTGCGGACCCTGCGGTCGGTGCTGCACGAGCGGTCGTTCCTGGAGGTCGAGACGCCGATGCTGCAGCTGCAGCACGGCGGGGCGACGGCGCGTCCGTTCGTCACGCACTCCAACGCCCTGGACACGGATCTGTACCTGCGGATCGCCCCGGAACTGTTCCTCAAGCGGTGTGTGGTCGGTGGTATCGAGCGCGTCTTCGAGATCAATAGGAACTTCCGAAACGAGGGTGTCGACTCGACGCACTCACCGGAGTTCGCGATGCTGGAGGCGTACCAGGCCTACGCCACGTACGACGACATGGCCGAGCTCACCCGTGAGTTGGTGCTCGCCTCGGCGCGCGCGGTGTTCGGTTCGACCGTTGTGCGCCACGTCGACGGCACTGAACACGACCTTGGTGGAGAGTGGCGTTCGATCACACTCCACGAGGCCGTCTCGCAAGCCGTGGGACAGGACGTGACACCAGACACCTCAGTGGAGGAGCTGCACAAGCTCGCGATCGCTCACGATGTGGAAGTCGACGGTTCGGACACGGCGGGCCGGATCGTACTGGAACTGTTCGAGAAGCTCGTGGAGCACACGCTGCGGGAGCCGACGTTCGTCCGCGACTACCCGATCGAGGTGCGGCCGCTCACCAGGCGGCACCGCACTGATCCACGGCTGTCCGAAGCATGGGATCTCGTCGTCTTCGGCACCGAGTTGGCCACCGCGTACTCCGAGCTCGTCGACCCCGTCGACCAGCGGGAGCGGCTCACCGCGCAGGCTCTGAAGGCCGCGGCGGGTGATCCCGAGGCGATGCAGCTGGACGAGGACTTCCTGCGCGCCATGGAGTATGGATTGCCGCCCACCGGAGGCATGGGAATGGGCATCGACCGGCTGCTCATGACGCTCACCGGGCTCGGAATCCGTGAAACCATTCTGTACCCGCTCGTGCGTTCTGAGTAACTGTGCCGCGACACCGGACAGGGTGACTCGACGAACCGGCGCTTCGGGTTTATGGTTTCGCTCGCGGCATTGCCGCGGTCCGAAGCAGGTCCCAAGTGTTGGAGGTTGCGGCGATGGCGCAGATCCGTGAGGTTCGACTGATCGACGACCTGGACGGAGAGGCGGCCGACGAGACGATCGAGTTCGGTATCGACGGCAAGAACTACGAGATCGACCTGTCGAACGCGAATGCGGGCAAGCTGCGCGACGCGCTGGCGTCGTTCGTTGCGGCGGCCCGCCGATCGGGTGGTCGGCGGGCCCGCTCGGGTGGTGCGGGCACGGGCCCGGCGCGGCGGCCCTCCATCGACCGGGAGCAGAATCAGGCGATCCGGGAATGGGCGCGGAAGCGGGGCATGAAGGTCTCCGACCGCGGGCGTATCCCGGCCGAGGTGCTCGAGGCATATCACAAGGAGAACTGAGGCTGCGCGACCGCACGCCGCGAATGTGTGGTTAGGCTGGCCTCAGGACTCGACTCCGAGGAGGCCAAGTGGCGCGCAGGATGACCACTCTCGAGGTGCGCCGCACCGAGCGGCTCACCCCGCACATGATCCGCGTCGTCGCGGGAGGGGACGAGCTGTCGGCGTTCCCCGAGACGCCCCACACGGACCGCTACGTCAAGATCCTCTTCCCGCGCACCGGCGTCCGGTACCCGGAACCGTTCGACATGGATGTCATCCGGGCCGAGCTGCCCCGCGAGCAATGGCCCGTGACGCGCACCTACACGGTGCGGGCGCTGGACCACGCGGCGGGCGAGCTGACGATCGACTTCGTCCACCACGGCGACGCCGGGCTCGCCGGGCCGTGGGCCGCGTCGGCTCGTCCTGGCGACGTGCTGCGGCTGGCCGGACCGGGCGGCGCGTATGCGCCGGACCCGGACGCCGACTGGCACCTCATGGTCGGCGACGAGAGCGCGTTGCCCGCGATCGCGGCCGCGTGCGAGCGGGTGCCGGCCGGCGTGCCGGTGGTGGCCGTGCTCGAGGTCGCCGACGCGGCGGAGGAGCAGAAGCTCGGCTGTCCCGGTGCGTTGCAGGCCACCTGGCTGCACCGCCGTGCTGGCGAGCCGGACCAGCTGCTGGACGCGGTGCGGGCGCTGGAGTTCGCGCCAGGGCGCGTCCACGCGTTCGTGCACGGCGAGGCGGGCATCGTGCGCGGGGTGCGCAGGCATCTCGTCGACGAGCGCGCCGTGCCGCGCGAGCTGCTGTCGGTGTCCGGCTACTGGCGACGCGGCGTCGACGAGGACGGCTGGCAGGCCGAGAAGGCGGCGGAGCGGTCGGCGGCTCCCGGTCGCTGAGAGTCTCGAACCGATCATGGCGCGGGCGGGACATCGGCGCGGCGATGCGGCGGGCGGTCGGATACGCCTGAACGGGCCATCCGACCGGTGCTGACCAGGGGATCCACCCCCTGGTGGAATTCGGCCCCGCGTGAACGCGTTGTCACGGGTACGTGCGAGAGGCGCGATCCCCCGCCCCGGGCCGATACAGTGGTAGCCACGGGGTGTACACGGTGCGCGAGTGCGCCGGTGCATGGCGCAGCAGGCTAGGAGCGTAAATGTTCGAGAGGTTCACCGACCGAGCGAGGCGGGTTGTCGTCCTGGCCCAAGAAGAGGCCAGGATGCTCAACCACAACTACATCGGCACCGAGCACATCCTCCTGGGCCTGATCCACGAGGGTGAGGGTGTGGCCGCGAAGGCCTTGGAGTCGTTGGGCATCGCGCTCGAGGGCGTCCGCCAGCAGGTCGAAGAGATCATCGGCCAGGGCCAGCAGGCGCCGAGCGGGCACATCCCCTTCACGCCGCGGGCCAAGAAGGTGCTGGAGCTCTCGCTGCGCGAGGCGCTGCAGCTCGGCCACAACTACATCGGCACCGAGCACATCCTGCTCGGCCTGATCCGCGAGGGCGAGGGCGTGGCCGCCCAGGTCCTCGTGAAGCTGGGTGCCGATCTCAACCGGGTCCGCCAGCAGGTCCTGCAGCTGCTGTCCGGCTACCAGGGCAAGGAGCCGGCCGAGGGCACGTCCGGTGGCCGCGGCGAGGGCACCCCCAGCTCGTCCCTCGTCCTCGACCAGTTCGGTCGCAACCTCACCCAGTCGGCCCGCGAGGGCAAGCTGGACCCGGTCATCGGCCGGGAGAAGGAGATCGAGCGGGTCATGCAGGTCCTCTCGAGGAGGACCAAGAACAACCCGGTGCTGATCGGAGAGCCAGGCGTCGGCAAGACCGCCGTCGTCGAAGGGCTGGCCCAGGGCATCGTCAAGGGCGAGGTCCCCGAGACGCTCAAGGACAAGCAGCTCTACACGCTCGACCTCGGCTCACTGGTCGCGGGATCCCGCTACCGCGGTGACTTCGAGGAGCGCCTGAAGAAGGTGCTCAAGGAGATCCGCACCCGCGGCGACATCATCCTGTTCATCGACGAGCTGCACACGCTGGTCGGCGCCGGTGCCGCCGAAGGTGCCATCGACGCCGCGTCGATCCTCAAGCCGATGCTGGCCCGTGGCGAGCTGCAGACGATCGGCGCCACCACGCTCGACGAGTACCGCAAGTACGTCGAGAAGGACCCGGCCCTGGAGCGTCGCTTCCAGCCGATCCAGGTGGGCGAGCCGAGTGTCACGCACACCATCGAGATCCTGAAGGGTCTGCGCGACCGGTACGAGGCGCACCACCGCGTCACGATCACCGACCCGGCGCTCGTGGCCGCGGCCACGCTCGCCGACCGCTACATCTCCGACCGCTTCCTGCCGGACAAGGCGATCGACCTGATCGACGAGGCAGGCGCCCGGATGCGCATCCGCCGGATGACCGCGCCGCCGGACCTGCGCGAGTTCGACGAGAAGATCGCGGCCGTGCGTCGCGACAAGGAGTCGGCGATCGACGCGCAGGACTTCGAGCGGGCCGCGCACCTGCGCGACCAGGAGAAGCAGCTGCTCGGCCAGAAGGGCGAGCGGGAGAAGCAGTGGAAGTCCGGTGACCTGGACGTCGTCGCGGAGGTCGACGACGAGCAGATCGCCGAGGTGCTCGCCAACTGGACCGGTATCCCGGTGTTCAAGCTCACCGAGGAGGAGACCACGCGTCTGCTCCGCATGGAGGACGAGCTGCACAAGCGGATCATCGGCCAGGAGGAGGCCGTCAAGTCGGTGTCGCAGGCCATCCGCCGCACGCGTGCCGGCCTGAAGGACCCGAAGCGCCCGTCCGGCTCGTTCATCTTCGCCGGCCCGTCCGGTGTCGGTAAGACCGAGCTGTCCAAGGCGCTGGCCAACTTCCTGTTCGGCGAGGACGACGCGCTCATCCAGATCGACATGGGCGAGTTCCACGACCGCTACACCGCCTCGCGGCTCTTCGGTGCCCCTCCCGGGTACGTGGGCTACGAGGAGGGCGGCCAGCTCACCGAGAAGGTGCGGCGCAAGCCGTTCTCGGTGGTGCTGTTCGACGAGATCGAGAAGGCGCACCAGGAGGTCTACAACACCCTCCTGCAGGTGCTGGAGGACGGCCGCCTGACCGACGGTCAGGGCCGCACGGTGGACTTCAAGAACACTGTGATCATCTTCACCTCGAACCTCGGCACGCAGGACATCTCCAAGGCGGTCGGGCTCGGGTTCGCCCAGAGCAACGACGAGCGGTCCAACTACGAGCGGATGAAGAACAAGGTCGAGGACGAGCTCAAGAAGCACTTCCGGCCGGAGTTCCTCAACCGCATCGACGACATCATCGTGTTCCACCAGCTCACCGAAGAGCAGATCATCACGATGGTCGACCTCATGATCGGCCGTGTGGAGACGCAGCTGGCGGGCAAGGACATGGCGATCGAGCTCACGCCGACCGCCAAGAAGCTGCTCGCCCGCCGCGGGTTCGACCCGGTGCTGGGGGCGCGGCCACTGCGCCGCACCATCCAGCGCGAGATCGAGGACCAGCTGTCGGAGAAGATCCTCTTCGGCGAGGTGGAGCCCGGCCAGATCGTGGTCGTCGACGTCGAGGGCTTCGACCCGGACGCCCCCGAGAGCCGCACCGCCGACGACAAGGCCAAGTTCGTCTTCCGTGGCGAGCCGAAGCCGGTCACGGTGCCGGACTCCCCGCCGGTCGACATGGCCAAGCAGGGCGACGAGTAACACCCGTCACGTAACAAACGGCACTTTCGCCGGCAATTCGCCGGCGGAAGTGCCGTTTGTCCTTTTTCCTTACTGCGTCGACACCACAGTTCACCGGCACGTGTGATCTGATCATCGGCGTGTCCACCTCGGGAACCGAACTGAGTGCCGGCCTCAAGCACCGGCACGTCACCATGATCAGCATTGCCGGGGTGATCGGCGCCGGGTTGTTCGTCGGGTCGGCGAACGCCATCGCCAGCGCCGGTCCCGGTGTCCTGCTCTCGTTCGCCTTCGCCGGCATGCTCGTCGTACTCGTCATGCGCATGCTCGGCGAGATGGCCGCGGCGCAACCCGACTCGGGCTCCTTCTCCACCTATGCCGACCGGGCGATTGGCCGGTGGGCGGGCTTCAGCGTGGGCTGGCTCTACTGGTGGTTCTGGGTACTGGTGATCCCGGTCGAGGCCACGGCGGCGGCCAAGATCCTGAACGCCTGGGTGCCGAGCCTCGACCAGTGGGCGTGGGCGCTGATCGTCACGGCCCTGCTGACTGTCACCAACCTCTTCAACGTCGCCAACTACGGCGAGTTCGAGTTCTGGTTCGCGCTGCTCAAGGTCGTCGCGATCGTCGCGTTCATCGGGCTCGGCGTGCTTGCCGTGCTCGGCCTGCTCCCCAGCAGCGAGACCAGCGGCGTCTCCCACCTCTTCGACCAGGGTGGGTTCCTTCCGAACGGGTTCGGCGCGGTCATCGCCGCAGTTCTGGTCACGATGTTCAGCTTCATGGGCACCGAGATCGTGACGATCGCCGCGGCGGAGTCACCGCGGCCCGCCGAGCAGATCGGCCGTGCCACCCGCTCGGTCATCTGGCGGATCTCGGTCTTCTACCTCGCCTCGATCTTCCTCGTGGTCGCGCTGGTGCCGTGGAACAGCCCGCGGCTCCCCGAGGCAGGCACGTACCAGACAGCGCTGGAGATGTTCGGCATCCCTGGCGCGAAGGCGATCGTCGACATCGTCGTGCTCGTCGCCGTCGCCAGCTGCCTGAACTCGGCGCTCTACACGGCCTCCCGCATGATCTACTCGCTGGGCAAGCGGGGCGACGCTCCGGCCGCGGTGATGTACACGACCGCGGGTGGGGTGCCGCGGGTCGCGGTGCTCGCCTCCACGGTCGTCGGCTTCTTCGCGGTGATCGCGAACTACGCGTTCCCGGAGGACGTGTTCTCGGCGCTGCTCGCGACGTCGGGTGCGATCGCGCTGCTCGTCTACCTCGTGATCGCCGTCTCCCAGCTGAAGATGCGCAGCATGCTGGAGCGGGCAGGCGTCGACATGCCGGTGCGCATGTGGGCGTACCCGTACGTGACGTGGGCGGTCATCGTCGTCATCCCGGCGATGCTGATCTACATGGCAACCAGGGAGTCCGCCCGCTTCGACCTCGCGATGACGGCGCTGATCGCCGCGGCCGTCGTGGTGGTCGGGATCGTGGTATCCCGGCGGCACTCGGTCCGGAAGGAAGACGTTCAGGTGTGACAGGCGGCCGCTCGTTCCAGCAGCGCTGCGCGTTGCTTCGTATTCGCCGTCATCAGTGCTGCTCGCTCGAACTCCGTCCCGGCCTCGGCCGTGCGGCCCAGCTTCTCCAGCAGGTCACCGCGCACGGTCGGCAGCAGGTGGTAGCCGTCGAGCGTGGGGTCCTCCCGGAGCGTGTCCACGATCTCGAGCGCGGCCCGCGGGCCGAACGCCATCCCGATCGCCACGGCCCTGTTGAGCTCCACCACGGGCGAGGGCATGAGCTGGGCCAGCCCGTCGTAGAGGGCGACGATCCGGTCCCAGTCGGTGTCCGCTGCCACCCGGGCCCGTGAGTGGCAGGCGGCGATGCCGGCCTGCAGCGTGTAGGGCCCGATCGGGCCGCCGGTCGCGTACGCACGCTCGATCGCGGCGAGCCCGCGTCCGACGAGCAGCCAGTCCCAGCGGGAGCGGTCCTGGTCGAGCAGCAGCACCTGGTCGCCCGACGGCGAGATCCGCGCCCGCGTGCGCGACGCCTGCAGCTCCATCAGCGCGATGAGGCCGTGGACCTCTGCTTCCCGGGGGAGCAGCTCGGCGAGGATGCGTCCGAGCCGCAGGGCCTCCTCCATGAGCTCGGGCCGGATCAGACTGTCGCCCGACGTGGCGGAGTAGCCCTCGTTGAAGATCAGGTAGATGACCTCGAGCACTGACGCCAGTCGATCGCGCAACTCGTTCCGGCCGGGAATCTCGAAGGGCACCCGCGCCGCGGACAGCGTCCGCTTCGCCCGCACGATGCGCTGTGCCACGGCCGGTTCCGACGCCAGGTAGGCCCGGGCGATCTCCCGGGTCGTCAGCCCGCACAGCAGGCGGAGCGTGAGCGCCACCCGCCCGTCGGTGGACAGCACCGGGTGGCACGCGGTGAAGATGAGCCGCAGGAGATCGTCGTCGAACGGGTTGTCGTCGGCGGGCTCTCCGGTCTCGTGGAACTCGGCAAGCCGACCGATCTCCTCGATCTTGCGCCGGTGGACGTCGGCCCGGCGCATCCGGTCGATGCCGCGGTGCTTGGCCGTGGCCATGAGCCAGGCGCCCGGGTTCTCCGGGACGCCCGACTCCGGCCATTCCTCCAGCGCGGCGACGAGCGCCTCCTGCGCGAGGTCCTCGGCGAGGCCGACGTCACGCACCAGGCGGGCGCCGCCCGCGATCAGGCGTGCGGACTCGATCCGCCACACTGCCTCGATCGTGCGTCTGACGTCGGCCTCGGCCATCAGGAGCCCTCGACCCGGGCCCGCAGCTGCTCGTCCTTCTCGCGCAGCTCCGGCGTGAGCGCGTCACCGAAGTCGTCGATCTCGAAGACGGGACGGATCTCCACCACGGAGTGCTCACCGTCCGGGTTCGGGATCCGCTTGACCCACTCGATGGCCTCCTCGAGCGACTTCACCTGCCAGACCCAGTAGCCCGCGAGCAGCTCCTTCGTCTCGGCGAACGGCCCGTCGATGACCTTGCGCTCGCTGCCGGCGAATTCGACGCGCACGCCCTTGTCACTGGGGTGCAGGCCATCCCCACCGAGCATCACCCCCGCCTTCACCAGTTCCTCGTTGTAGGCCGTCATCTGCTCGAGCAGCTCCTGGCTCGGCAGCTCGCCGGCCTCGCTCTGCTCGTTGGCCTTGATGAGCACCATGACTCGCATCCGCGGTTCCTCCCATCGGTCCGGTTCGTGTCCTACCTGTGCGGCGAGCGAGCGGCACGGATCTCGACACGGGAAGAGTGTGGCCTGCATCACTCCAATTCGTCCCAACCGTGGGGGCACGCCTGCGATCGATAAAGGTGCCGCGGCCGGTGCCTCTGGGGGGTGGTGCCGGCCGCGGTGGCGTCCGGTCGACGAAACGCGCGCTGGTTGACGTCCTCGCAGGGTCCAGGGCCGCTGCGAGGACGCCACTCGGCGCGCGTCAGCCGTCGATCACGTCCGGGGCGACGGCCCTCGCCCGCCAGAGAGCTTCGGCCACGTACCTGTTCCGCCGCTCCGCCTTCTGGTCCCGGGTCTCGTCGCTCGACTCCTCGTCGAGCCACGGCGGCCAGGACGGGAACACCTGATCGGCCCGACGACCGTCGGTCAACCGCGCGTATGCGACCCGCTCGGCCAGGCCGTGCAGTTGCCGACCGAGCACCGTGATCATGTTCTGATCGGCGATCGTCCAGCCGAGCTGTTCCAACCGGTCGGCGACGTCCCGGCCGGACCACCCGGGGTTGTGCGGGCGGCGACGGCACGGCATGCACGGCCAGGCAAGCGCGTGCCCGACCGTCCAGGCGAGGGACGGGGGTTCGAGGTTGATCTGCAGGAGCAGGGTCGTCCCACTGTCGGCGGGGGCCTCCGGTTCGCCGAAGTCCTCGGCCCGTAGCACCGTGAGCTCGAAGTCCACATACAGGCCGGACGGCGTGGGGCTGACGTAGCTCGTGCCCAACGTCAGGACCACCGGCTCAGGTCGGACCGCGCCGTCGACCACGACGCTGCTTCCGCGGTGGCTGCGAATCGCGACGCCCACCGTGCCGACCCGCAGTTCGAGCTGGCGGACCGAGAGGTCCGGTAGGGCATTGGGAACCGCGAGGTGGGTGGCCGCGAGCTCAGGACGGGTGGCAAGGAACCCCTCGTCGCGCCGGCCGACCGACCAGACCTGGCCCGGGTGGAGATCGACAACCCGCGGTGAAGAGGCTCCGGGTGGGATCAGGCCGCTCACGCGCGCGGTCGGCTCAGCCCCGGTGATCACAGAGGTTGATGTTATTCGGGTCGGAAGAACTCTTCCTTCTGCGGCGGTGGGTGTGGCTGTCACCGTCATCTCGGCATGAAGACGCCGGGTGGTGGGTCCGCCCGGACCGAGAAGGAGGACGTGAGATGGCTCGTATCGGTGTTCAGTCGGAGGAGCTGCGGCAGCAGGCGAGCACGGTGAAGGCCGGTGCCGCGGAGGTCAACGACATCCTCGGCCGGCTGACCGGCCAGATCCAGACGCTGGCCTCGACCTGGGAGGGCGCGGCATCGGCGGCGTTCCAGACCCGCTGGCAGGAGTGGCAGGCCGGCGCCACCCAGGTGCAGCAGGCCATGGACGGGATGGGGATCTTCCTCGACGAGGCCGCGCGCACGTACGAGGAGACCGAGGAATCGCTGCGCGCCGCGGCCGGCCGCTGATCCTGGATCAGGTGACCGACCATGGCAGGCGGTGGTGGGCCGGTCGAGTTCTTCGTCGACATCGAAGAGCTCGGCCGGCTCCGCAACGAGCTCCAGACCCTCGAGGCGGAACTCGGTGATCTCCCCGCTCAGGGAGCGGGCGCGGACCCGGGCGCGCTGGGCGCGGACGTGGCCGGCGCGGTGGACGGGTTCGCGGTCTTCTGGAACGACGGTCGCGCCCGCATCACCGAGAACGTCGGCCAGTGCCGGGTGCTGGCCGAGGGCGCGGCGGAGGCCTACACCGGTGCGGAGAACGCGATCCAGAACGCGGCACCGGTAGCAGCTGCGCCGGTGGCCTCGGAGTCGCGATGAACCGGGCAGCCAATTTCTTCCATTCGGGCCCGCGGAGAGGGCTCCGGCCCGTAGCGTCCGCGGCTGTGGACGGTGCGGACCTCGATGCCTCTGCTGCAATCAGGGAGCAGGCATGACCACACCGACCCCACTGATCACCCCGATACCTGGCGACCCGGAACAGGTCCGTCGCGTCTCGGCGCAGCTGGCAACGGTGGAGACCCGGGCCCGGGAGATCGAGTCGCGGCTACGCGCGATCGAGACCGGGGTCGGGCCACAGATGTGGCGCGGCCAGGCGGCCGATGGCTTCGCCGCGCTGCTGGCCGAGACCGGGCCGGACCTGACCAGGCTCGCCGCCTCCTATGGGGCGGCGAGTCAGGCGCTGGCCACCTACGCAACCGAGCTCGCCGCCGCCCAGGACGCCGCACGAGCAGCCGCGGCCGAGGCGAACACCGCGACCGGTGACCGCGACCAGGCAACCGCCGATCGCGACTCCGCAGAGGCGGACGCAGCACGTCACGCCGCCGCTGCCGACGAAGCCCGCCTCCGGCTGGACCCCGTCGCTGCCCAGGATGCTGACCAACGCCGCGGCGATTCCATCGGGCGTGCGAGCGCGGCCGGTGCTGCGATCGACCAGGCCGAGCGGGCTCTCCGAGCAGCACGGCAGAAGGCCGACGAGGCAGCGGGCCAGCGGGATACGGCCGCAGCAAGGTGGTGCCGTCGCTGGCGGGCTTGCTGCCAAACATGTGAGTGCGCTCACGGAGGAATCAAGGCGGCTCATGCTCGAGTCCGATCGAGCCAACCAGCGATACCTCAACTCGCCCGGTGGGCCAGCGGAGCGCGCCTTTCACAATGCCGAAGCGCAGCGAAAGTTCATGGAGGCCGATGAACTGAAGCGTGAGGCAGACCGCGTGGGGCGACGAGTTAGCGCCAAGATCGGGCTCGCCGGGCTGGGTATCAGTGGTGTGGGTGTCGCATACGATGTCTTTCAAGGCAAGTCGCTCGTCAAAGCTGCGGTGTCCGGCGTCGGAGGAACTGTCGCCGCGGGCCTGACCGGAGCTCGGATCGGAGCCTTGATCGGAACCTTCGCGGGCGGCCCTGTAGGGACGGCGGCCGGTGCGGTACTCGGCTGGGGCGCCGGTCTCGCGGTCAGTGCCATTGCTGATTGGGGATACGATCAGCTGCCGAAGGGCTTGAGGGATAGCATCGAGAACGGAACTAGGCCGGTTGAGAATGCAATCAGGGACACCGGCAAGGCGATGCTGGACGGCATGACGAAGGCCTGGGATGTGATTTTCTAGTCCTCGCTCTGTTGGGGTGGGGCGGGTCGTGAGGAGCCTTGAAGGAGGGCCATCGTGAGAAAGGCAGTCACGGGTGGCGGGTTACCCTGGCCGGCGGAGTGGTCCACGCCACGACTGAAGGTACGAACGGTGCTGGCAGACTTGTTCCTGGGGTTGATCGCGCTGGGCTCCGCCGGACTCGGCGTTCTGGCGTCGTGCTCGGGTGAGTTTGGGCGGGCGGCGTTCTTGCTTGCTGTCGCGGTATTCTTCGGTGCGATCACGGCGCTGTCTTCATCGATGTGGTTGCTGAGGCAACGTACGTCGCGTGGATCGGTCGCATTGGAGCGAAGCGGCGCCGAGTATGACGGTATCAAGATAAAATTCTCGGCGTGGCCGCACTGCGGACTCGCGGTGATCATGTTCATGGGCTTCGCCTTCATGGCTGCGCATGCAGCGGGTTGGTTGCTGAGCTGGGAAATGCCCTCATACCTGCCTCGCTCCGATGCATTCTCCGGAGTCGTTGCCGCCGCAGGTGCTCTCTTCTGTCTTTGGCTGTTCATCGAGTTCGCTAGTGGGCGTATCGCGAGGGGATACCTGGCGCTCACTCCGACCGGAATATATCACCGAAGTCACATATTCGAGCATTATGTACCGTGGAGTGCGGTATTCGAAGTGTCTGCAGTGGAACTCTCCGCTGGGTCGTTCATTGCAGTGAATGCGTTCCCTGCTCAGGGAACTCATGTCCGGCGGACACATTGGATAGGGAAGACCCTGGAGTTCAGGCTGCTTCCGTACCTCATGGTGCGCTGCCGCTTGCTTGCCGTCGACCCAGTACTCGTGTACTACGCGCTGGGATATTATTTCGCGCACCCTGACGCTCGAGCAGAGCTGCTCACTCCGGCTGGAGAACGGCGCATCCGAGGCGGAAACGTCCTCGGCTAGCAAGGCATATCCTGAGTTTGGTTCGGAGGATTCATAATGAGTCAGTCTGCTGAAACCGTATGCTTTCCACCCGTGGTTTATGTGCCGTGCTCACTTCTGGCCGCGGGCGATGACAGCCTGACCGTCGATCTACGCCCGACGCTGGACGGTCGGTTGGCGCTCCTGGTGTACTCGGCTCTAGATCGCCTTGTGAGCTGCTGTGGAGACAAGCAGCCCTGGGCAGTGATGCCGACGGTGAACCTGGAGAAGATCAGGACGGAGACCAACTTCGAGCTCTTACTGCTCGACGTCGAGATCCCCGTTGAGTTTCGGCGGCGGGATGGTGAGCAGTGAGCACACATCCGCCGCTCGACCCCACCGTCGAATCTGTCCGGGAATGTGTCACCCGACGTCTGGCACCTGGCAAAGCATCACCGGTACGTTCGCCACCAGGTACGCCCGTCCCGGCGAACCGCTGAACCCATTCGTCCGCCCCAGCGTCACCCCGACGCTCGCTGCGACGAGGTGGTTGGGCGGGCAGAGCAGCACCACCGACCCCGGCCGAGTCCGCGCAAACTACATCAGCGGCGATGCGGTACTGGTCCGCTACTGCCCGGAGACGGAGACTGGCAGAAGACTCTCGGCGGACACACGGTCTGGGGCAGCGGAGACGTTCGGATCGAAGGCAACACCGTCACGATGGAAGTCACTATCCATGCTGAGGATCGGTACAACTTCGATCGTGGCGAGGAGGACATCGCGACGGGGACTCCGGACGAAGAGAACGGTCGATTCGCCGAACTGGGATGGGCAAAGTCGTTCGACGTTAGCGGCTCGGTCACCAGGACTGTGACCTGGGAGCTGGGCAGTGATCAACCTCCGGTGGTGGGAGGTGGGGATGTCGATCGCGAGCCGGCGGGCGAGGACCGCGTTGACGGAAGGGGCAGTAGCCAGTGACCCGATTGCAGAAGATCATCAGACTCGGCATCGTTCTGGCACTAGCAATCACGGCCACCGGGTGCCAGTCCGACAACACGACGGGATCCGATATGACCATCGCGATCGAAACCGCAGAGGTCCGCACCGACCACAAGCCGATCGCGGACCGCTTCCCGCAGCTCGGCTCATTCGTGAACACCCACTGGGTGGGTGGTCGCATGGGCAGCGACCAGATTCCGGGGCCTTCGTCCTACTTCATCGAGGCAGTTGTCACGCTCGACCCGGATGATGCCGTACAACTGCGGAGCAGGTACGACTTCACGCGTGCGCCGACCCCTCCGCAGCCGCCCGCCTCGCTGGCCCCATTCATGGAACGCGGCAGCACCTGGTCGACCAGCATCGAACTCGAGTCGGGATTCGGGCCCTCCGACTGGGTGAGCAATGTATACGTGAGTCTCGAGGACGGTCTCGCCTATGTGAGTGCCCGGGGCGAGTGACTACTGGTCACGCACTGCGGTACTACGGCGACCATCCCGAATCCCGCGCGGAGCTGCTCGCCCATGCTGGTGAGCAGCGCGTCCGGAGTTCCTCGAATAGCAAGGCAGAACCGCGGCGACGACGCAAACATCACTCGATTACGGGCACCTGACCCAGCATCATTTTTCCTTCGGCGACCAGGTACGCCCGTCCCGGCGGCCCACTGAACCCCATCCCGCGCTCCAGCGTCACCCCGACATTCGCCGCGACGAGGTGGTTGGGCGGGCAGAGGAGCACGACCGAACCCGGCCGCGTCCGCGCGAACTTCAGCAGACCGGACGCTCCGAACCCGAACGAGTCGAGCAGCCCTGCGACCGCGAGAGAGGGTCCATCCGGCTTGGTGAGGCGCTCGGCCAGGTCCTCGTCCACCGGGAAGCGGTCGACGTCGTCGAGCACGACGAGGTCGACGGCCGAATCCTCCAAGGAGCTCGCGACCTCGCCTGCGGCCACGACCGTCACCCCGGCCACGGCCGCGCGCTCGTGTGCCGCCATCCGGCGGTGGACCCCGAGCAGGACGCGGAGCCCGCTCGCTGCGGCGGACGCGGCGACGGCAGCGGCGGCGGTGCTGCGGCCGGATCCGGCCGGCCCTGCGATCAGTACCGGGCCGCTGTCGAGGCTCGCCCAGACCGGGCTCAGCCGGTCGCCGCTCACCCCGAGCAAGACGTGCGGTCCGGTCGTGGGCTGGGTCCCGAGGCGGGTGGCTTCGGCAAGTGTGATCTGCTCCGGCAGCCGGTCCAGTCGCATCGGCGCACGGGTGGGGTCCGGCTGCTCGGCGCCGGCTCGTAGCCGGGCCGCGACGTCGGCCAGTGCGGCGGCTTGGGCCGGGCCGGATGGATCCGTCGTGAGCAGGGGCACCTGCACCTGTTCGCCGTCGTCGGCCCACAGGGCGCGTCCGGGCGGTAGGTCTTCCGGCAGGTTGCGGACCTGCAGGCCGAGGAGCGTCGCGTCGGTCGGGTTGTTCAGGCGCAGACACAGCCGGTGGGTGAGCCGGGCGAGCAGGCGGGACTTGAGGATCCGTTCGTCCCCGGCCAGGCACACGGTGATTCCGGCGGCTGGTCCTCCGGAGAGCAGATCGAGCATCGCCGTCTGAGCGGCGCCGTCCGTGCTCTCGACGAGCCCGTCCCAGCCGTCGACGAGCAGCACGATGTGCGGCGGCGCGTCCGGCGCGTTCCGCGACCACAGTTCGGCGACGCTCGTCGCTCCGAGCCGGCTCAAGTCCCGTCGCCGGTCCCGCATCGTCGCGGCGAGCCGGGTGAGCAGCCGTTCGAGCCGTTCGGCATCGTCGGGACCGACCACGACCCCGGTGTGGGGCAGCGCGTCGAGCCCGGCCAGCCCTCCGAATCCGTCGACGACGTGGAGGTGCAGCTCGGCCGGGCCGGCGGCGCGGGCGAGGCCGACGGCGACCGCGCGCAGCGCGGTGGTGCGCCCGCTGCGCCCGCTCCCCACGATCGCGAGGTGGCCCGACCCGAGCGGCACCTCCAGGACGTCCTGCCGCTGGTCCTGCGGTCGGTCCCACAGCCCGAGGGGGATCGCGAACCTCGTCGGCGGCAGTGTGTCGAGGGCGAGCGTGGTGGGCAGGGGCGGCAGCCACGGCCGATAGGGCGGGGCGAGGCCCTCTGCGTGTGCGGCGGCGCGCACGGCGTCCACCAGCACGTTCAGGTCCGTGGTCAGCTCGTCGGTGGCTCCGTCGGCGGGCGGCGGCGGAGCGGCGACGTCGAACCAGCGCATCGCCACGGCGCGCCGGACGGTTCCCGACGCCGAGCGCCTCGGCGCTGTGACCCGGGCCGTCTGCAGCAACTGCGCAGGCCCGCTGCCCCGGACGAGCAGGGCCCGGCCGGGGTAGGCGCTCGGGAGGTACGCGGCCTCCGGGGTATCGATCACGTCCTGGCTGTCGCCGGTCTCCTTGACCCGCAGGCACACGCGGAGGTCGGTGTTGGCGCGGATCTGCCCGTCGACGACGCCCGCCGCCTTCTGCGTGGCGAGTATCAGGTGGACGCCAAGCGAGCGGCCGACCCGCGCCACGTTGACGAGGCCGTCGACAAGCGACTGCAGCTGTTCCTTGAGCTCGGCCAGCTCGTCGGCGACCACCACGAGTCGGGGGAACGGCGGCAACCCCGGATCGGCCGCCGCCCGCCGCCGGTAGTCGGCGAGGTCCTCGGCACCCGCGGCGGCCAGCTGCGCCTGCCGCCGGTTGAGCTCGGCGCGCAGCGACGACAAGGCCCTGGCCGCGAGCCGCGTGTTCAGGTTCGTGACCGATCCGACGACGTGCGGCAGGGAGTCCAGGTCCTTGAAGGTGGCGCCGCCCTTGTAGTCGAGGAAGAGGAAGTTGAGTCCCGTCGGCGGGTTGGCCCTCGCCAGGCCGGCGATCAGCGTCCGCAGGAAGTCGCTCTTGCCCGAACCGGAGATGCCCGCAACCAGGGCATGTGGTCCGTCGCGAGCGATGTCCACGAGGACGGGGCCGTCGGCGTCCGCGCCGATGACGACCTCCGTCTGGTCGTGCGACAGTCCCCACGCGGCCCGGATCTCGTCGATCGCGGGTTCGCCGGCCAGCGCGATCAGCCGGACGGACGCCGGAATGTCCTGTCCCGGTGCGTCGCCGACCCGGCGTATCGGGGCAAGGGACCGTGCCACCAGCTCGGCGATGGTCGGGGCGATCTCGTCGGGGACGACCGTCCGGGACTCCCCGCGGTCGATCCGCAGGACCACGTCCCTCCCCGTGGCCACCAGGCGCGACCGCGCACCGTCGGGGAGCCGGCGTTCGTCGGTCTCGACGCAGACGAACCGCAGGCCTGCGGCCGGCCCGCGGTTCAGGAGGTTGGTGAGCTGGGGACGGCGGCGCAGATCAGCGGTGCCGGCGAGCACGACGACCAGGTCCGGTCGGGTGGACCGGTCGGACGACGATCCGCGAGCCCGCTCGGCGGAGCGGCGTTGCAGCTCGTCCCCCAGGAACTTGATCGTCTGTTCGGCGCCCGCCGGGTCCCACCCGGCTCGAACGGAGCCGTCATCTGCCCTGAGGTGGGGCAGCCAGCGCAGCCAGCCGAGCTGTTCCTCGTCGGCGTCCGGAGCGACGATCGCGAGTCGCAGTTCGTCCGGGCTGTGGTGCACGGCCAGCTGGGTGACCACCCAGGCCAGCTGGGCGTCGAGCCAGCCGGACGGACCCGCGATGCCGAGCATCGGCTGGTCGACCAAGCTCACCCCGAGCGGAGCCAGCCGCAGCATGGGGGGTGACCAGCCATCGGGCGGCTCACCCGTGATCTTCACGGCCGCCGGGCGGTCGGCCCGGCCCAGCCGGATCGCGAGCCAGTCGTCGTCGGCGGGCTGTCGTTCCCACAACTCCCGCCTCGGTGTGATCGCCGTGCGCACCGTCGTCGCCGGGTCCGGCCAGCCGGCCCGCAGGTCGGCGTCCTCGTCGTCCGTGGCCGCCTCGATGCGGAGCATGGCCGAGGTCAGCTTGGAACGGTACGACTCCTCGTTGCGCAGCCCACGGCGCTGCCGGCGACGCCGCTCCGTCCACCAGCTGCCGATCAGCATGAGCGGGCTCAGCAGACCGAACAGGAGGAAGATCGCATTCCGCAGTACGAGGGCCATCACCACCGCGGCGACCAGCGGGAGCAGAGCGGGCAGCACGGGGAAGCCGCGATCGTCGTCATCGACCGGGTGAGCCGGCATCGCCACGGTGGGTGGCTCGAAGCGAACCGGTCGGGACCTGGGGGTCCGGTTGAGCAGGACCTCGCCGGAATCCCCGCGTCCCACGACAGCCGCCCTGTCCCGGAACGCCTCGACCACCAGGCGGTTCCCGCCGATCTGGATCACCTTGCCGTCGACGTCCGCGGCCCCCGCAACCGTTCGCCCGTCCAGCTGCACGCCGTTGCGGGAACCGAGATCGGCGAGGGTCACCCGGTTCCGGCCGACGACCAGCTGGGCGTGCTGGCGGGAGACGTCGGGGTCGTCGAGCACGAGCTGGCACGATGCTGCGCGCCCGACGATCACGACCTGGCCGGGCACGAGGGGAAGCTCGGTCCCGGCGGCGACACCGGACACCACCCGCAGCACGAGTGGCGGGGCGGATCGGACGGGAGAGAGTTGGGGCGTGCGGCCGTAGTGCAGCACGCTGCCCTCCCGCAGCGGCGAGCCCGCCACCGCATTGTCGAGCGGGAGAGGGGCGCCGTCCACCACCGGCGTGCCGCGCACCGGCAGGACAGCGCTGACCATGCCCAGGACGTCGCCGATCCGATCCGAGGGCGCACAGTCGACGTGGACGTCGCTTCTGACACCCGTGGCGTCGTCCTCCACGGTCAGTCGCATGCTCGTCCCCCGGTTCCCCCTCGGCCGACGGGCAGAAACTAACTCGTTTCGTCAGAGGAGTGGGCGATTCGTCCTACGCCGTTACGCTTGGTGCATGAGGACAGCGGGGCCTGCCGAGACCCCGAGGCTGTCCGGACTGGTCGACCTCTCACCCATCGGCGCAGGTGGCTTCGCCGACGTCTATCGCGCGCGCCAGGCCCACCTCGGGCGGTGGGTGGCGCTGAAGGTGTTCCGGGTCGCCCTGCACGACCCGGCGGTGACCGACCAGTTCCGAGCCGAATGCCAGGCGGTGAGCCGCCTCGACGACCACCTGCACGTGATACGGGTGTACGACGCGGGCCTTCTCCCGGACGGCAGGCCGTACCTGGTCACGGAGCTGTGTGACAGCTCGCTCCAGGAGCTCGTGGTCCGTCGCGGCGGGGCGCTCCCGGAACCGGAGGCCGCGGAGCTCGGGTACCGGATCGCGATCGCCCTGCTCGCCGCCCACGCCGCTCAGGTGATCCACGGCGACGTCACGCCGCAGAACGTGCTCATCCGCCCCTCGGGCGCGCCCGTGCTGGCCGACTTCGGGCTCGCCGTCCTGCGCGACTACCGCGGCAACACCGCCACCGGCTTCAACCCCGCTTATGCGGCTCCGGAAGCCCTCGGGCACGCGGGCCGGATCGACGAGCGGACGGACGTGTACGGGCTCGGCGCGACCCTCTACGCGATGCTGACCGGTCGTGCCCCGTTCGCGTTGCGATGGGGCGAGTCGGACGCCGAACGCATCCGGCGGGTCCTCGAGGAACCGGTCTCGTGGCCCGCGGGCATCTCCGTCAGCGAGCGAGTAAACCGGCTGGTCTCGGCCATGCTCGCGAAGGACCCGGCGGAGCGGCCCGGGCTCAGCGTCATCGCGGACGAGCTGGCACAGCTGGGGGATGACCTGGCGCAGACCCACGCCCTGCCCGCGGTTGCCGCAGGGCCGGTGGTCGACCCGGGGGCCGATGAGCTGACCGTTCCCGCCCCGGGCCCGCCGCCGACTCCGACCGTGACTCCGACGGCGGCGCCTGGACACCACCGTCGCTCGCGGGGTCCACTCGTCATCGGCGCAGCGGTGGCGGCGGCCCTGATCGTCGTCGGCGGTGTCCTCATCTCGACGATCGGGGCTTCGAGAACGAACGACAGCCCATTGCCGGCCACCAGCCCGTCGGGCGTGCCGGCCATCAACCTCGCGCCCCCTGATCCGCTCGGTGCCCTCGCCACCAGGTTGAGCTGGTCAGGCACTCCCGGGCTCACATACACCGTCGTCGTGACGAGGCAGGGCGAGGGACCTCGCGACGAGCCTGCTGGCGACGCGACGACCTTGACGGTCGCGACGGAACCGGCGGCGGCGTATTGCTTCCGAGTCCGTGGCACGGACGGTCGGCAGGTGGTAGAGAGCAACGTGCAACGGCTGCGTGACGCAATGTGCTGACTCGGTCGTACGGGGGGAAACATGAGAACACGTGGACCATTGATCACCATGGCCGCTGTCGGCGTGCTCGCCGCCATCGTTCTCGTCGTGAGCATGGTGCGAACGCCCGCCGCGGTCGTGGGCGCGGCGGCCCCCGCACCACCACCCCTCGCGATCGCGGACACGTCGGCTCCCGCCACGCCGGCCCCGACCACCTCCGCCGCGCCCACCCGGGAATCCGTCTTCATCGGCCACTCCAGTGGCAACGAGATGACGGTGGCGGTGGCAGTGGCGGGTGAGGAGGCGTCCGCCTACATCTGCGACGGGGAGCGGATCGAGGCCTGGCTGGAAGGGACGGTGTCCGGCGAGCAGGTGAATCTGCAGGGGCGAAACGGTGCCCAGCTCACCGCGACACTCACCGAGAACGCGGCCCTCGGGACGGTCACCGTCGCGGAACAGCAGCTGCCGTTCTCGGCGGCGGTGGCCGGACCACCGGCAGGGATCTACGAGGGCAAGGCCACCGTGGACGGAAAGCCCAACCGCATCGGCTGGATCGTCCTGCCCAGCGGGCGCCAGGTCGGGATCAACAACGCGGCCGGGAACAGGGGGCCTGCGCCCGCGCTCGATCCGAACGACATCGGCGGTCTCGAGTTCGCGGGTGCGAAGGTCGAGGTGCAGCGCATCGACGGTGGAGACCCGGTGGTCCCCCGATGACGTTGCCCGAACCGGACCTCACGCGGCCCCGCGCATCGGCCCGGCAGGCGCAAGGGGCTCCGCCGCCCGTGGCCGTGCAGTGGGTGCGGCTCGTGGTACCCGTGGCGGTCGGTACGTCCGTGGCCGTCGTGCTCGGCGTGTACGGGAGGCTGCACACCCCGGCCAACCTCTCGCTCGCCATGCCATGGTTCACCGGGACCCTGTACGTCAAGGCGTGGCTGACGACCCTCGCGTTCGTCCTCGCCCTCGTCCAGATCTTCACGGCGCTGGTCCTGGAAGGCCGGATCAGGCTCCACCTGCCCGGGCTCCCCGCTGTTCACCGCTGGTCCGGGCGCTTCGCGGTGCTCCTCACCGTGCCGGTCGCCGTCCACTGCCTCTACTCGCTGGGATATCGGTTCGACGACGCGCGGGTGCTGGTCCACTCGCTGGTCGGCTGCCTGCTGTACGGGGCGTTCGTCACGAAGATGCTGCTGCTGGTGCGCTGGGGCCTGCCGCGATGGGTGATCCCCACGGCAGGGGGGATCCTGTTCACGACGTTCGTTGCGCTGTGGCTCACGTCCTCGTTGTGGGTGTTCACGACCGCCGGGTTCCACCTCTAGTGCTCGTCAGCCGTCGGTCATCGACTCGGCGAGCTCGCGGCAGAACCGCGCGGCGTCGGCGCCGACCGACGCGACCTCCAGCAGGCGTTCGACGCGCCGGACGTGCCGCGCCACCGCCTCCGGATCGCTGATCTGCACGACGCCGTTGCTGGTCTCGACGCGCACCAGGTCGTGGTCGTACAGCGCGAACCCGAACGGCTCCACCGGCGAGCCGACCCGGAACGGGACCACCGCGAACGTGTGTCCCGGCAGCGAGGACATCTGGGCGAGGTGGAGCAGCTGGGCGCGCAACGTCGCCGTCGTCATCGGACCGAAGCGCATGTGCAGCGCGGCCTCGCCCACGATGTGCACGAACTCCCGGCCGGGTTCGTAGAGGATGGCCTGGCGGCGGAGTTTCGCGGCGACGAGGTGGCCGACTTGGTCGGCGGGGAGGCCTTCGGCTAGGAAGTCGACGTCGCCGAGCGCCTTCTCCCGGATGTAATCCGGTGTCTGCAGTCGTCCGGGGACGAGGGCCGGCTGGTACTCGGCCAGATACGTGCAGGTGCGGGTCAGGGCGGTGAGCTCGTCCTGGAGTGGGATGGCTCCGCCCTCTTGCGAAAGGCGGTCCTGGTGACTGGAGTACTCGGCGGCGGCCTTCTCCCGCAGCGCGAGCAGGGGCGCAGGATCGGTACCGGTCTCCGAGGCCCAGGCGCGGAGTTCGTCGAGCGAAATGAGCTGACGACCGGTCTCGATCTTCGAGACCTTGGGCTGCTTCCAGCCTCTTCCGAGCCGCGCGGCAAGATCGGCTCCTGTCAGCCCGGACGCTTCACGGGCTGCACGCAGGCGCAGCCCGAGCGCGCCGAGCGCGTGGTTGAGTGGGAGATTGTCCGAGGGCAAATGCGGTGTCGTCTCCGTTCTCAGCCAGGGAGTGGCTCGACGCCGGGGTAGTCGTGCAGCGGGATCGCCAGCTCCAGGGCGCGGTCGCGCCATCGTAGGTGTTGGGCGAGCACGTCCTCGCCTTCGAGCTGCTCGGCCCCGGCGAAGGTGTAGTCGTCGTCGTAGTGCATCCGCCACACCTCCCTGTCGTCGAATATGTAGAAGTCGTGGTGGGGGAGGCCGTCGGGCCAGGTCCCCTCCGATACAGCGATCACGCGAATGTCTTCGCCCCCTCGGACGAGGATCGGGTAGGTGGCGACCTCCATGCGGGTGTAGTCCGTGGGTGGCTCCACCACGATCCGGATCACCATCTTCGTCGCCCCGATCGCGGCCTGTTGCTGCACCCGGGAGAGCCGTCACTCGTAGGTCGGGGTCATCGGGCGACCAGCTACGAAGTCGGCTACACGGGCGTTCTCGATCGGGTTCGAGTAGATCTGCTGGGCCTCGTAGTGGAGACAGGACTTCGAGTAGCTGGTGAAGAGCGCTCCCCACTCCACCCGATCCTCGCTCGGGTGTATCCACCGGCTCATGCGGCTGGGCTCCATTCGGACAGGAGCGCCTCCACTTCGTCCAGCATCGCGGGCCTGCCGAGCTCGGCGAGGATCAACGCGGCGGCGCGAAGCAGGGTCTCGGTGGAAGTCTGACGGCTCCCTTGCCCCTGCCCAGCTCTGCCACCTCGCTGGGAGGTGGCCGAGCTGGTGAACGCCCTCGACCCCACGATCGCGCCCCGACTGCTGGCTGCACACCCGGCGAGGGGCTGGTGCCGTTCCTGCCGGGCCACGGCACCGTGCTCGCTGCGCCGGCTGGCGACGCTGGCGGCGGCAACGTCTCTCCGTGGCCTCCGGCCCTGATGCTTTCCGACGAGCGGCGCGTTCGTCGGATAGGTACCGACGAACGCGCCGCTCGTCGGAATGGGACGGTCAGCGGAGCCGGACCGGGCCCGCGTCGGGTGGCGGTACGCCGAAGAGCGTGGCGGTGTCGTGCTCCGGGGCCTGCTCGGTGGTGAGGTGGGCGTCGCGGATCCGGTCGGTCCGGAACCAGCGCGGTCCGTCCCGGAGCCTGCACCAGGCCAGTAGGTACCAGTGCCCGCCCGTGTCGGCCAGCGCGGCGGGCTCCACCGCGCGCTCGGTGAGCTCGCCGTCGCGACCTTCGTAGTGCAGGACGATCACGCGCCGCGTGCGGACGGCCTCGTCGAGGGCCCTGGCGACGGCAGGTCGCGGCGGTGATTCCGGCGCTCGCAGCCAGAGCCGGTTCGCGATCTCCTCTGCGCGCTCGAGCTCGGCGGGCGGCATCGCGGCGAGCACCTTCGACAGCGCGCTGCGCCCGTCGACCGCGAACGGGAGTGCCGGGAGCGCCGCGAGGGCGACGGCGATCGCGGCCGCCTCGACGCCCGTGATGTTCAGCGGGGGCAGGGTGCGTGCGGCGTCGAGGACGTAGCCGCCGCCCGGTCCTGCCTGTGCCCAGAGCGGGACCCCGGCCTGCAGGAGCGCATCGATGTCGCGCTTGATCGTGCGGGTCGACACCTCCAGCCTGCGGGCGAGCCACGCGCTCGTGCGGCCGGTCGGCCCGGCCGCCCGCAGCTCCTCGCTGATCGCGTAGAGGCGTTCGGTGCGGTTCATGGATCCAAGGATGCCGAGAAACGGTGACATCCTGGTGTCACCGAGGGTGCGGCAGTCTCGTCCTCATGACCACTCATCGACTGCTGACCCGGCCCGGCGGCCGCCGCATCGCGGTCCGCGACCTCACCCCGGACGCACCCACGGATGCACCCGTTGTGCTCTTCTGCCACATCGCGCCGGGCTCGGGGGCGTTCGACCCCGACCCGGAGGTCACGGCGGCGCACGGTGTCCGGTTGATCACGCTGGACCGGCCGGGCTACGGCGCCTCGGACCCGGTCGGCGATGAGTTCGCCTCGGTCGGGCTCGTCGCGGACGATGCGGTGGCCGTGCTCGAGGACGTGCTCGCGCCGGGCGCGACGGCGGGAGTGGTCGGCTGGTCTGCGGGCGGTCGCGTTGCGCTGGCCGTTGCCGCACGGCGGCCGGACCTGGTGAGCCGGGTGGCGGTGATCGGCACACCGGCGCCCGACGACGAGGTGTCGTGGATCCCGGAGGAGTACAAGGCGGGGATCGAGGCCTTGCGCGGGGCGTCAGCGGCCGATGCGCACGCCGCGCTCATCGCGGCGATGGGGCCGATGGTGGAGTCGCTGACGGGCGACGACCGGTTCGCTGTCCTCGGGGTCGGCGAGGCGGACGCCGCGGTGCTCGCGCGCCCGGGGGTCGGCGATCGGTTGCGCGCCATGCTCGACGAGACCTTCGCGCAGGGCGCCACCGGCATGGTCGCGGACGTCGCCGGCTACACGCTGCAGCCGTGGGGCTTCGAACCCTCGGACGTCACGGCGGACGTGCTGCTGGGCTACGGGACCGACGATCCGCTTGGCGAGCCGCACGGGCGGTGGTGGGAGCGGGCGCTCCCGAAGGCCCACCTCGAGATGGTGCCGGACGTCGGCCACTTGGTGTCGGTGCCGTTCTGGGACCGCGCGCTGACGCACGTGAGACCCGGGAGCTGACGGTCGCACACCGACTGTGGTCCTGGCACACCGACTGCTGTTGGTGTGCCAGCGCTGATGTCGGTGTGTGAGGCGGATCAGGCGTCGGCTGCGCGCGACTGCTGCACGACCTCGAACTCCAGCAGCGACGACCCGGTGCCCACCGGCTTTGCCCGCTCGCCGGAGTGCGCCTGCATGCCGGCCCCCTTCATCCACGCCTGGAACGACTCGTCGTCCTCCCAGTGCGTGACGACGAAGTAGCGGTTGTCGCCGGACACGGGGCGCAGCAGCTCGAACGACAGGAAGCCCGGCTGGCCGTCCACGGCGTGCAGCCGGTTGGCGAACCGCCTCTCCAGCTCCTCGCCCGCGCCCTCGGGCACCTCGATCGCATTGATCTTCACAACGGCCATGGGACCTAGGTTAGCCACCATGCGAGCCTCCGATGGGGTCGAGCTGGTCGTCACCGAGTTCGGCGGCTCGGGCACCCCGATCCTGCTGCTGCATGGGCTCATGGGGCGGGCGAGCACGTGGTGGGAGGCCGCCGAATGGCTGGCGGGCCACGGCCGCGTGGTCGGCGTGGACGCGCGCGGGCACGGCCGCTCGGAAGCGCGCGGTCCGTGGACGACCGACCGGATGGCCGCTGACGTCATCGACGTGCTCACCGAGCTCGGGCCGGCCGTTGTGGTCGGGCACTCGATGGGCGGCCTGCACGGGCTGGTGGCCGCGGGCCGCCGTCCCGAGCTGGTGCGGGCGCTCGTGGTGGAGGACATGGGCGTGGACTTCCGGGGGCGCAGCGCCGCGGACGCGCGGGAGTGGTTCACGGTGCTCCCGCAGCCCTTCGCGTGCCTCGCCGCCGTGCGTCGGGCGTTCGGGCACCCGCGTGCCGAGTTCGGGGAGTACATGATCGAGTGCGTCGAGGAACGGGCGGACGGCTACCACCTGCTGGCCGGTGTCGGGCACACCACGGCGATCGCAGCCGAGTGGGCTGAGCGCGACCACTGGCCCGCTGTGACCGCCGTCCGATGCCCGGCACTTCTCGTCGAGGCGGAGGAAAGTGCGGTGCCGGCCGGGCAGATGGCCCTGATGGCGGCCCGGATGATGGACGCGACCCATGTCCGGGTGCCCGGCGCAGGCCACCTCGTGCACGCCGGCCAGGAGTACCGACCGCTCGTTGAGTCGTTTCTGAGTACTCATATGTGAGTGGTTTACTGGCAGGGTGAACCCGACGAGGCTCTTCGTGCTGAGCGCCCTCGCCAAGGGTGGCGCGATGTACGGCCACCAGATCCGGCGCGATGCCCGGGTGGACCGGGCCGAGCTGTGGTCCGACGTGCGTCCCGGCTCGCTCTACGGCGCGCTGCACCGGCTGGAGGACGAGGGCCTGGTCCGTGCGCTGCGCACCGAGCAGGAGGGACGCCTGCCGGCCCGCACGGTGTACGAGATCACCGACGAGGGTCGCCGCGAGCTCGCCGTGCTGCAGGCGGAGGCGTTCGAGGAGGTCCGGTTCCCGCCCGACCCGGTCGACCTCGCGCTCGCCACCGCGTCCGACATCGACGAGGCCACTCTCCGCGGTCACCTGGAGGACCGCGTCCGTGACCTCACGGCACGGCTGGCCCGGCTCGACCACCTGGCCGACCGCCGCTGGGCGGACCAGACCCCGGCCGACGACCTCGTGCTCGAGCACGCGCGCCTGCGGCTGCGCGCGGAGCTGGAGTGGCACGGGCTCGTTCTCGACCAGCTCGGCAAGCTGGGTGGTCGGCCATGACGGTCCGGGACCTGCGGCTGATCGGCGACCCGGTGCTGCGCACGCCGTGCGCGCCGGTCACGGCCTTCGACGAGGCGCTTGCCGCGCTGGTCACCGACCTGATGGACACCGTCTCACTGCCCGGGCGCGCCGGGCTCGCGGCCAACCAGATCGGGGTGTCACTGGCCGCGTTCTCCTACGACGTCGACGGGGCGCGGGGCTACGTCGTCAACCCGCGGCTCGTCGCCACCGACGGCGAGTACGACGGTCAGGAGGCCTGTCTGTCGGTGCCGGGGGTGTCCGCGCCCCGGCTGCGGGCCGCGTACGCCCGGGTCGAGGGCGTCGACGCGAAGAGGCGTCCGGTCGTGGTCGAGGGCGCCGGCGAGCTCGCCCGCTGCCTGCAGCACGAGACCGACCACCTGCGCGGGGAGCTGTACATCGACGCGCTCACCGGGGAGCGGCGGCGCGCCGCGCTGCGGGAGCTGCGGGAGCGTCAGCTCTGAACGTCGACCGCCACCACGCGGGCCCGCACGGTGGGCACGGGGTGCAGCAGGGCGAATGCGTCGGCGGGGCGCTCGGTGGCGAGCACGCAGTGCGGGAGCCACGTGCCGGGTAGGTAGGCCGCGAGCGGGGAGCGGACGCGGCCGGCCAGTGCGTCGTGCACCGCGCTGTGCACGGCGAGCAGCTCGGCGTCGACGACGGCGGCGAGTACGAGCTCGTCGGGGCGCCCCGCCACCGTGCCGAGTGTCTCCAGCCAGATCGACGGAAGGGCGAGCAGCCGCAGCTCGGCGGCCAGCGCCTCCCGGGCAGGTGGCGGGATCGTCCCGGCCGCGGCGGCGATCACCGACGGCGACTCGGCGGGGGTCGCGATCCCGTGGTCGGCCAGCCGCGAACGCAGCTTGCCGAGCTCGGCGCATGCGGCATCGTCCAGGCGGAAGCGAACGATCTGAGGCACTGGTGCCCCTAGGCCGGCAGCGCGAATCGGCCGTCGTCGTGCTGCTCCGCGAGCCCGTCGACGAGTAGGGAGTCGAGGCAGCGGTCGCGCTGGGCCGCGTCGTCCCACGCGGCGTCGAGCGCGGCGCGCTCCACGGGACCGTCGGCGCCCCGCAGGACGTCGAGGAGGCGGCCGCGAACCTGGCGGTCCGTGCCGGCGAAGCCCTGCACCGGCCGGCGTGGGCCGGTGTACTCCGGACGGCCTGCGGCTCGCCACGCGCACGCCTCCCGTACCGGGCAGATCCCGCAGCGGGGAGCGCGCGCCGTGCACAGCACGGCGCCGAGCTCCATCAGCCCGGCCGAGACGACCGCCGCGGAGTGGTCGTCGGGCGGGAGCAGCGCGCCGACGTCCGCGAGGTCGGCGGTGGTGCGGGCCGGGCCCGCGTCGCCGCGACCGTGCACGGCGCGGGCGACGACGCGGCGGACGTTCGTGTCCACCACGGGGCAACGCCGCCCGTAGCCGAACGCAGCCACGGCCCGCGCCGTGTACGAGCCGACGCCCGGTAGCGCCTCGAGCGCCTCGACGTCGGACGGGACGACGTCCCGGTGTTCATTCGCGATCACACCAGCGGTCTCGTGCAGGCGCAGCGCGCGGCGGGGGTAGCCGAGCTTGCCCCACGCCCGCAACACCTCGGCGCGCGAGGCCGCGGCCATGGCCGACGGAGTCGGCCAGCGGGCGAGCCAGTCCGTCCACACCGGTTCGACCCGTGCTACCGGCGTCTGCTGCAGCATGAACTCGCTGACGAGCACGCCCCACGGCGTGGTGTCCGTGCGGCGCCACGGGAGGTCACGCGCCGCGGCGGGATACCAGTCGAGCACGAGTGCGGCCATCGACACGGCTGACAATCGTGCCACCACCCTGCTGGGCGCCCGCGGCAGCCCGAATGATCGACCGTCGCTCGGGTGCTTCCCGGCGCGTCGCGACGCGCCGTGTATCACCGAAATCCGCAACCCATGGTAGTTGCGAGCTACCCTCCGTGATGTGTGGGAGCCGATGGGGCCACTGCCCGCGGCCGTCTACTGGAGGCGGCGCTGGGTCGCCGTCGGCTCCGCAGTCACCGTGATCGTGCTGATCGCCTGGATGATCGCCGCCCTGAGCAGTACGCCGGACGAACCCGGGACCGCTCGCCCGGCCAGCCGTGCAGCCGTTTCCGCTCCCCATGAGGCCTCCCCGCCCCCGGCCGCGCCGCCCTCCGCTGCGCTGCTTCCCGCCACCTTGCCCGCCACAGCGCAGCTCACCACCGCGACGCAGCCGGGGGCGGTGGGGTCCACACCTCCCACTCCATCCGCCACCCAATCCGGGTCGGCAACGCCCACGCCGACGTCATCGCCGGTGCCGTCCACCACAGAGGCGCCACCCGCCGACCCGGTGCCATGCACCAACGAGATGATCGCCGTCAAGGCCGAGGTGGACGGGCCGGAGCGGCCCGTGGGCGAGCGCATGGTGTTGCGGCTCGTCGTCACCAACAGCTCCGACGAGCCGTGCGTGCGCGATCTCGACCCGGGCCGCCAGGAGATCGTCGTCTGGAGCTCCGACGGCAGCGAGCGGCTGTGGTCGAGCAACGACTGCTCCTCGGCGAAGGGGGCGGACCTGCGCACGCTCGCACCCGGAGAGCCGGTGTCGTTCTCCGTGCGGTGGGCCGGTCGCACCTCGGCCGCAGGATGTCCGGAGCGGCGCGAGACGGTGCCGCCGGGCGAGTACCGCCTGCTGACCAGGGTGGACGACGTGATCAGCCCGCCGACGCAGTTCGTCCGCAACCCCTGAGGCGCTAGCGGATCGCGTCCAGGACCACACCGACGTCGCGGACCTCCGTCAGCCGCATGCCCGGCGGGGGGCTGCCGCTGTCGGGCGGGACGAGGGCGTGGGTGAAACCGAGCCGGGCGGCCTCGGCCAGCCGCCGTTCGACGCCCGCCACGCGGCGCACCTCGCCCGCGAGGCCGAGCTCGCCGAGCACGACGACGTCGGACGGGAGGGCCACGTCGCGGCGTGCCGAGGTGATCGCCAGCGCGAGCGCGAGGTCGGCGGCCGGCTCGACCACGCGCATGCCGCCGACGGTCGCCGCGTACACCTCGGCGTCGTGCAGCCGGACGCCTGCCCGCTTCTCGAGCACGGCGAGCAGCATCGCGACGCGGGCGTTGTCGAGACCGCTAACCGCGCGGCGTGGGCTGGGAATGTCCTTGCCGGTCACGAGTGCCTGCAGCTCGGCGGGCAGCGGCCTGCGGCCGTCCATGACCACCGTGACGGCAGTGCCGGGCACCGGCGGGCCGCCGAACCGAGCGAGGAAGAGCCCCGACGGGTCCGGCATGCCGACGATGCCGGAGTCGCGCATCTCGAAGCAGCCCACCTCGTCGGCGGGGCCGAAGCGGTTCTTGACGCCGCGCACCATGCGCAGCGTCGAGTGCTTGTCGCCCTCGAACGAGAGCACGACGTCGACGACGTGCTCCAATACGCGCGGGCCCGCGATGCCACCGTCCTTTGTGACATGTCCCACGAGCAGCACCGGCAGCCCCCGCTCCTTCGCCAGCGCGGTGAGGGCCACCGCGACCGCCCGGGTCTGGGTGACGCCGCCAGGGGCGCCGTCGACGTCGGCGTTCGACATCGTCTGCACGGAGTCGACGATCAGCAGATCGGGACGCAGCTCGTCGACGTGGCCGACGATCGCGCCGAGGTCGGACTCGGCGGCGAGGTACAGCTCGTCGTGCACGGCACCGGTGCGCTCGGCGCGCAGCCGCACCTGCCCCGACGACTCCTCGCCCGTGACGTACAGCACACGGCCGGTCCGCGCGACCTGCGCGGCCACCTCGAGCAGCAGCGTCGACTTGCCGACACCCGGCTCGCCGGCCAGCAGGACGACGGCACCGGGTACGAGTCCTGCGCCCAGCACCCGGTCCAGTTCGGACACTCCGGTCGGCCTTGCGCGGGCCGAGTCGAGCGCGACGTCGGCGATCCGGCGGGCCGGTGCGCTCGGCGCCCCCGCCGCGACGCGCTGCCGCGGCCGCACGGCGGCGACCGGCGCGGCTTCCTCGAGACTGCCCCATGCCTGGCAGCTGGGGCAGCGCCCGACCCATTGCGCGGCCTGGTGCCCGCACTCCGTGCAGCGGTAGCCGCTGCGCGCGGTTCGGGCGGGGGACACCTAGTGCGCCGGGTCCTCGCGGAGTGTGTCCGGGTTGGCGACGGGCACGTCGAATCGCACCTCGCCCGCACGCTCGAACGTGAGGATGAGCGGGTAGGTGAGTCCGGCCTGGACGTCCTCGCGCAGCCCGGTGAGCACGATGTTGCCGACCTCTTGCTCGCCCGCAGCCGCGGGCTCCGAGACGGCAGGGGCGGGTTCCGCGGCGCCGGGAGCGGCCGGGACGCTCGTGGGCGGTGCGGTGGTGGGCGCCGCGGTGGTGGGCGCTGCGCCCGGCGTGGCACCTGAGGCGGCCGCCGGCGCGCCCTCCGCGGGCAGCGGCGCCACGGGCGCGGGGGCGCCATGAATGGTGAGAGCACGGCCGCCCGGGATCCGCAGGACGCCGCTGATCTGCACCGACTCGGCCACCGGGCTGCTGGCGGCCACGAGGCGGTCCAGCTCGGCGCCCGAGTTGACGATCGTCATCTGCAGCGGTGCGCTGCCGCCGACCGGGTAGATCGCCGCCCCGTGGGCCGGCTCGTCGAACTCGATCGTCGCGTTGCGGAGCGAGATCGGGCCCGCGGTCGCGTTGGCCCCCTCGACGGCGGCGACTTGGCGGCTCGTCTGCGTGATCTGCCCTGCGCCGCAGCCCGCGACCGCGACGGCCGCGATCAGCGCGCCGATGACGAGTTGTGCTCGGTTCCGGCGGGGGTCGCTCACCAGGTGACGTCCTTCCTCATTGCCGGGCACTGCGCCGAGCGAGGGCATGCGCCGCGACGGGTGCGGGCGCTGTGTGCCCGCAGTGATCGCTGGGTGGTCGCCGGGTGCGACCGGTCGAAGCCTAACGCCACGGGTAGCAGTGCTGGTCGCGGTCCCCTTGGCCGATCCGCTGCACGCGCACCTGCACGTTTCGGCGCCATTGTCAATCCCCTGACCTGCGACGACAGTGCACACCGGGGAGCGAACCCACGTTCGGGCGTGTTAACCTGGAGGCAGCGAAAGGGGCAGAGGACACATGGTTTTCAAGGTCGGAGAGACCGTCGTCTACCCGCACCACGGTGCCGCTCTCATCGAGGCCATCGAGACTCGGACGATCAAGGGCGAAGAGCGCAAGTATCTCGTCCTGAAGGTCGCGCAGGGTGATCTCACGGTGCGTGTTCCCGCAGAGAACGCCGAGGTGGTCGGCGTCCGCGATGTGGTGGGCCAGGAAGGGCTGGATCGGGTGTTCGAGGTGCTCCGCGCCCCGCACACCGAGGAGCCGACGAACTGGTCGCGTCGGTACAAGGCCAACCTCGAGAAGCTCGCATCGGGTGATGTGAACAAGGTTGCCGAGGTCGTTCGCGACCTGTGGCGCCGGGAGAAGGACCGCGGCCTGTCCGCGGGCGAGAAGCGCATGCTGGCGAAGGCCCGGCAGATTCTCGTGAGCGAGCTGGCGCTCGCCGAGGGCACCGACGAGGAGCGGGCAGAGGTCCTGCTCGACGAGGTACTGGCCACCGCCTCCGCCTGAGCGCGGTAGCCCTGCCTCTCTCCGACGGCCGCCCGGTGCGAATCGTCGCGGTGGTCGTGGCCGGGTCCGCGCATGCGCTCACACCCGTTGTCGACGTCCCGATGGTCGTCCGGGCTGTCCGCACGTTGCTGGCGGGTGCCCCGGTCGAGCGCGTCACGGTGATCGCGTCGGATTCCCTGCGGCCCGAGATCGAACGCGTGTGCGCGGGTGCGCCCGTCGACGTGCGATCGCCTGTGGCGTTGCACGACATCGAGGCACACACCGTGCAACGAGAGGGCGCCACGGGAAGTGACGATCTAGTCACGTCTTGTGGCGACGACATGCTGCTGCTCCACGACGCCTGCCGGCCACTCGCACCCGTCGAGCTGGTCAGAGCAGTCGTCGAGGCCGTTCAGGGTGGACATGGCATGGCCGTGCCCACGTTGCCGCTCACCGACACGGTGAAGTCGGTGGATGATCGTGGGGGCGTCATCGGCACCCCGGACCGAGCGGGCCTGCGCGTCCTGCAGACCCCGATCGCCGTGCGTGCCCGGATGGTGCCGGCCGGCGCGTGTGCGGACCCGGTGGCCGCGGTGCGCAGATACGCGGCTGCGGGGGGCGAGGTGCGGACGGTCACCGGACACCCCGCGGCCTTCGCCGTCCGGAGCGGCTGGGATCTGGAGCTCGCCGAGCTGATCGCGGACGGGAGAATCCGGCTGTGAGGGTCGGGATCGGCACGGACGTGCATCCCGTGGCACCGGGCCGCGAGTGCTGGATCGCCGGGCTGCGCTGGGACGGCGTGGACGGGTGCGCAGGCCACTCCGACGGCGATGTCGCCGCACACGCGTTGTGCGACGCCCTGCTCTCTGCGGCAGGCCTCGGTGACGTCGGGGCCGTGTTCGGTACGGGGCGTCCGGAGTGGACTGGGGCGAGCGGGTTCGCCCTGCTCGCCGAGGTGCGCAGGCTCGTGGCCGCGGAGGGTTGGCGGGTCGGCAATGCCGCCGTGCAGGTGATCGGCAACCGGCCGAAGATCGGCACCCGCCGGGCAGAGGCCCAGCAGGTGCTCTCGGACGCGGTGGGCGGCCCGGTGTCGGTGTCCGGCACCACGACCGACGGCCTGGGCCTCACCGGTCGTGGCGAGGGCATCGCCGCGATCGCGACGGCCTTGTTGGTGCCCGACCGTCACCATCGGCCGGCGGCCGACCTCCAGTAGTCCCGTCCGTCATCCCGCTCAGCCCTTCGCCGAATCGATGCCGGCACCGCGGAAGAACGCCAGCGCCACGACGGCCAGTGCCAGCACGATCGCCGCGCACACCCAGCCCACGACGGGCAGCCCGTACACGAACGTCAGCTCGGGACCGCTGGTACCTCCGCTCGCGCCCTGCCGGTGCACGATCGTCGCCACGCTGCCGAGCACCGCGATACCGAGCGCGCCTCCGAACTCGTTGCTGGTCTCCGAGATCGACGCCACCGCGCCGGCCTTGGCCTCTGGTGCTGTGCCCACCATCAGGTCCGTCACCGCGATGAACACGGGCGCGAGGCCGCCGGAGTACAGCACCGAAGCCGTCACCGCGAGCCCGAGGCCGGACGGGCCGGACGCGAGCGCGAGCAGCCCGAACCCGACTGCGGCGACGACCAGACCGCCAGCCATCGCGTACGCGACCCGCACCCGCCGCAGCAGGATCGGCGCGAGCATCGAGCCCACCGTGAGCCCGATCATCGACGGCACCGACCACAGCCCGGCCGCGAACGGTGACAGCCCGACCACGAGCTGCAGGTACTGCGCGAACAGGAAGAACGCGCCGAGGATCGCGAAGTAGCCGAGGGTGTTGGTCACCAACGCGGCCGAGAAGACCGGCGCCCGGAACAGCTGCAGATCCAGCATCGGGTCGGCGAGTCGCCGCTGCCGGCGGACGAACGCCATGCCGACGCCGAGGCCCACCACGATCGCGGCGGCCGGCGCCGCGTGCCACCCGTCCTTGGCGAGCTGCTTGAGGCCGTAGATCACCGGCAGGATCGTCGCCAGCGAGAGCAGCACGCTCGCGAGGTCCATGCGCCCCGCCGCTGGGTTGCGGTACTCCGGCAGGAGCACCGGCCCGGCCGCGAGCAGCAGCACCATCACCGGGACCGCGGGCAGGAACACCGAACCCCACCAGAACAGTTCGAGCAGTACACCGCCGACGACCGGGCCGAGCGCGCCGCCTGCCGCGAGGCTCATCGCCCACGTCGAGATCGCGACGGTGCGCTGCCCGTCGTCGGGGAACATCGTGCGGATCAGCGACAGGGTCGATGGCGCCAGCGTCGCGCCCGCGACGCCGAGCACGGCGCGGGCCACGATCAGCAGTTCGGCGTTGGGCGCGTACGCGGCGATCACGGACGCGACGCCGAACGCGGCCGCGCCGGTCATCAACAGCCTGCGCCTGCCGATCCGGTCGCCGAGGGTGCCCATCGTGATGAGGAACCCGGCGAGCAGGAACCCGTAGCTGTCGACGATCCACAGCAGCTGGGTGCTGCTCGGGGCGAGCGCCGCACCGATGGCCGGTACGGCGAGGTTGAGCACGCTGAAGTCGAGCGTGATGAGCATCGCCGGCAGCGAGAGCACCGCGAGGCCGATCCACTCGCGACGCCCCGCGAGCCCGTTCGCGGAGATGTCGTTCGTCATGCGGTCGAGCCTGTGCGTGGCCGCGCACGGATCGCTGGGGGTGCCGCGCACGACCTACCCTCAGCCCATGCGCTTCGGGGTGCTGGGGCCGCTCGCCGTGTGGACGGCGGACGGGACGCCGGTCCGGGTTCCCGAGCTCAAGGTCCGCGCCCTGCTCGCGGATCTGCTCGCGCACGAGGGCCGCCCGGTACCGGCCGACCGGCTCGCCGACGACCTGTGGGGCGACGACCCGCCCGGCAACCCGACGAACACGCTGCAGACGAAGGTGTCCCAGCTCCGGCGCTCGCTGGAGGAGGCCGCACCCGGCGGGCGGGCCCTCGTCGGGTACCAGTCGCCCGGCTACCGGCTACGGATCCCGGATGACGCGGTCGACGCCAACCGGTTCCGCGCGCTGGCCGTCCAGGCCGCGGCCGCGGGCGACCCGCGCGAGAAGGCCGGCCTGCTCCGCGAGGCACTGGGGTTGTGGCGCGGTCCCGCGCTCGCCGACTTCCGCGACGACGCGTTCGCGCAGCCGTTCGCGGCTCGGCTGGACGAGGAGCGCCTCGTCGCATTCGAAGAGCTCGCCGAGGCGCGGCTCGCGCTCGGCGAGCACAGCACGCTCGCCGCGGAAGTCGCCGATCTGGTCGCCCAGCACCCGTTGCGGGAACGGCTGCGCGCCCTCCACATCCGCGCGCTGTACGCCGCGGGCCGGCAGGACGAGGCGCTCGACAGCTACGACGACCTGCGCAGGTGCCTTGCCGACGAGCTCGGCATCGATCCGAGCCCCGATCTCGCTGCTCTGCGGCAGGCGGTGCTCGAGCAGGCTCCGACCCTTGCCGCGCCCCCGACGCGGCTGCGGACCAACCTGCCCGTACCCGTGACCGAGATGGTCGGCCGCTCCGAGGCCGTCGCCGAGCTCCGCGCGCTGCTCGGGCGGAGCCGGCTCGTCACGCTCACCGGCTCCGGCGGCGTCGGCAAGACGAGGCTCGCCCTCGAGGTCGCGCGCGGCGCCGATCCGGTCACCTACCCAGACGGCGCCTGGCTGGTCGCTCTCACCGCACTCGAGCCGGACGCGTCCGCCGCCGCAGTGGCGGAGCTGGTCCTTCGCGTCCTGGAGGTCAGCACCCGCGACCGGGTGGCCGCACCGATCGATCTGCTGACCACTGCGTTGCGCGCGCGCCGGATGTTGCTCGTACTCGACAACTGCGAGCACGTCGTCGACGCGGCCGCCGAGGTCGTGGCCCGCATGCTGGCGACCGTGCCGGAGGTACGCGTGCTCGCCACCAGTCAGGAGGCGCTCGGCATCGCTGGCGAGCACGTCTCGGTCGTGCCGTCGCTCGCCGAGGAGGACGCGGTCGCGCTCTTCCTCGCGCGCGCCGAGGCCGCAGGCTCGCGCGATCCTCTCGACGCGGGTGTGGTCGCGGCGATCTGCCAGCGCCTGGACGGTGTCCCGCTCGCGCTCGAGCTCGCGGCGACGCGGGTCCGCGCGCTGGGAGTGCACGAGCTCGCCGCGCGGCTCGACGACCGCTTCCGCCTGCTCGCGGCAGGGCAGCGCGGCGGGCCGGCCCGGCAGCGGACGCTGCGCGCGACGATCGACTGGAGCTGGCAGCTGCTGCCGGACCGCGAACGCGCGGTACATCGCAGGCTCGCCGTGCACGTCGAGGGCTGCACCCTCGCCGCGGCTGAGGCGGCGTGCGTAGGCGACGGGGTCGACGCCGTGGACGTGGTCGACCTGCTCGGCCGGTTGGTGGATCGCTCGCTCGTCACGACGACGTCGACGCCGGCCGGCACGAGGTACGGGCTGCTCGAGTCGATCGCGGCCTACGGTCTCGAGCGGCTCGCCGAGGCCGGCGAGGAGGCGTCCACACGTCGCCGGCACGCGGCGCACCACCTCGCGTTGGCCGAGCGGTCGCAGACCGGCCTCCGCGGTCCTGACCAGCAGATCTGGCTCGGCCGTCTCGACGCGGAGGCCGCGAATCTGCAGTCCGCCTTCGACTTCGCGCTCGCCGACGACGCGACGACCGCGTTTCGGCTGGTGAACGCGCTCGCGTGGTCGTGGGTGCTGCGCGGGCGGCTGCGCGAGGCCATTCGCTCGCTCGACACGGTGCTCGCGACGGCGGGCGGCCCGGCGGACGAGCGCGCCGCGGCGGAGACCTGGCGCGCGGGGATCCGGCTGCTGGCCGGCGAGCCGGTCGACGTCTCGGGGTTGCCTCCGAAGGCGCCGGCCCGCGCGCGGCTGTTCGTCGGCTTCGCCGGGACCGACCTGCTCGAGCCGGACGTCAGCGAGCGGCTCGTCGAGGACACGCTGACCGCGCTGCGGGCGGCCGGCGACACCTGGGGAGTCGCGGCGGCGCTGAGCGCGCAGGCGAAGCAGGCGCACGCCCACGGCGACCTCGTGCGGATGGAGGCCGCCGCGGAGGAGAGCCACCGGCTGTTCGGCGAGCTCGGCGACCGGTGGGGCCGGCTGCAGGCGAGCGAGTGGCTCGCCGCGCTCGCCGAGATCCGGGGCGAGTTCGGGAAGTCGGCCCGGTTGCACGAGGACGGCGTGCGGATCGCGTCGGAGCTCGGGCTGTGGCCACAGGCCGCCGACCGCTACTCGTGGCTCGGGCGGCTGGCGATGCTGCGCGGCGACCACGATGCTGCCCTTCGACTGCTCGAGCGCGGGCTGCGGCTCGCCACCGAGCAGGGATACGGGCCCGGCCGCGGGTTTGCGATCCTGGGGCTCGCGCTGCTCGCCCGGCGGGCAGGGAACCTCGACGAGGCCGAGCGCAGGCTGCGCACGTTCACCGACACCGTCGAGTCCGTCTCGCTGCATCCGACGCCGCGCGCGGTTGTCCTCACCGAGCTGGGGTTCCTCGCCGAGCAGCGCGGCGAGGCGGAGAAGGCGGTCGCGCGGCACCGGGAGGCCTTCGCGATCGCCTCGGCGGTAGCCGACATCCGCGCGCAGGCCGCCGCGCTCGACGGTCTCGCCGGCGCAGCCGCGCTGGCCGGGCGGGCGGCCGAGGCAGCGACGTTGCTCGGTGCGGCGGCCGCGGCCCGCGAAGAGGTTGGCGCGCCGCGGCCACCCGCCGAACGGGCCGACGTCGACCGCGCGGAGGCGGCCGCCCGGGCCGAGCTCTCCGACGCCGCATACCAGGAGAGATACGAGTACGGCAGTACCCTGCGCCCCGAGCAGGCCGTAGGGATTCCCTTGGGCGACCTCAGCCGACCCGTTCCTGGATCTGCTCGGGCGTGAGGTTCCCGGTGTGCTGGGCGATCAGCCACTGGTGGCCGAACGGGTCACGCAGGCGGCCGCCGTAGCTGTACCCGCGGTCGGCGACCGGGAAGATCACCGTCGCGCCTGCGCCGAGCATGCGCTCGGCCACGGCGTCGGCATCGGACACGTCGAGCGACATGATCACCGGAATTCCCTCGCCGGAGGGAGCCGGGTCGCCGTCGCCCGCGTCCTTGACGGCGAAGCGGGCCGGGCCCGCCTCCACCATCGCGTGCACGACACGGCCGTCGGGGCCGGTGTAGCGCTCGGTGACGGTGCCGCCGAGCGCGCGGGCGTAGAAGTCGAGGGCGGCATCGGCGCCTTCGACGACGAGCCGCGGGTAGAGGGCTGTCAACTGACTCATGCCGTCCATCGTTGCGGGGTCCCCGACGCCCGTCGTGGACGAAACGGAACACCGCGCGCGATGCACGCCACACCGGCTCCGTACCCTGGAGTCGTGAGCCTTCGCCTGCACGACACCGCCACGAGGATGCAGAGGGACTTCGTCCCCCTGCGGGCCGGGGCTGCGTCGATGTATGTGTGTGGGGCCACCGTGCAGGGTCTGCCGCACATCGGGCACGTGCGCTCCAGCCTGAACTACGACGTGCTTCGCCGGTGGCTCGCCCACGGCGGGCTGGACGTCGCGCTGGTGCGCAATGTCACCGACATCGACGACAAGATCCTGCGCAAGTCCGCGGAGGCCGGTCGGCCGTGGTGGGAGTGGGGCGCCACCCACGAGCGGGCGTTCTCGGCCGCCTACGAGGCGCTGGGCTGCCTCCCGGCGTCCGTGGAGCCGCGCGCCACGGGCCACGTCACTCAGATGGCCGAGCTGATCGAGCGGCTGATCGAGCGCGGCCACGCCTACCCCGCGGGCGGCGACGTCTACTTCTCGGTGCGCTCGTTCCCCACCTACGGCGAGCTGTCGCACCAGAAGGTCGACGACGTCGCGCAGGGCGAGGGGACGAGCGGCGCGAAGCGCGACCCTCAGGACTTCACACTGTGGAAGGCGGCGAAGCCGGGGGAGCCGTCATGGCCCACCCCGTGGGGCCGGGGGCGCCCCGGCTGGCACCTCGAGTGCTCGGCGATGGCCACCTTCTACCTCGGCCCCGAGTTCGACATCCACGGCGGCGGGCTCGACCTGGTGTTCCCCCACCACGAGAACGAGCGGGCGCAGTCCAACGCGGCCGGCGATCCGTTCGCCCGCTACTGGCTGCACAACGCCTGGGTCACCATGGGCGGCGAGAAGATGTCCAAGTCGCTCGGCAACACGCTGTCGATCGAGGCGTTGCTGCAGCGGGTGCGCCCGGTGGAGCTGCGCTACTACCTGGTGGGGCCGCACTACCGCTCGGCCATCGAGTACTCCGACGCCGCGCTGCAGGAGGCGGTGGCCGCGTACCGGCGCATCGAGTCGTTCGTGCACAGGGTGCGGGAGCGGATCGCTGCCCCCGAGGTGGGCGCCGTGTCGCCGGAGTTCACCGCCGCAATGGACGACGACCTCGGCACGCCCGCCGCGCTCGCGGCCATCCACGGCGCCGTCCGGGATGGCAACGCCGCGCTCGACGGCGGTGACCGGGCCGCGGCACTGGCCGCCGCCGGGTCCGTGCGTGCGATGACGGGCCTGCTCGGGCTCGACCCGCTCGATCCGCACTGGGCCGAGCACGACCGCTCGGCCGACAGCGCCACCGGCGCGCTCACCGCGCTCGTCGAGGACCTCCTCGTCCAGCGTCAGGAGGCGCGGGCCCGCCGCGACTTCGCCGCCGCCGACGAGCTGCGCAACCGCCTCACCGCTGCAGGGATCGCAGTGGAAGATTCACCCGATGGACCCACCTGGTCCTTGAAGGACGGATAGATGGCCGGCAATTCCAAGCGCCGCGGAGCGATGCGCAAGGAGGGCACCAAGAAGGGCATGGTCGTCGGGTCCGGCGGCCAGCGGCGGCGCGCGCTGCAGGGCAAGGGCCCGACGCCGCCCGCGGAGATGCGGCCCGGCCACCCCGCTGCCCGTAAGGCGTCCCGCGCCGCCAACACCAAGTCCAAGCAGGGCGGCCGTGCCGGCGACAAGCGGCGTCCCGGCGACGGCGAGACCCCGGAGACCGTGCTCGGTCGCAACCCGGTCGTGGAATGCCTCCGCGCCGGGGTGCCGGCCACCGCGCTGCACGTGGCGCTGGGCACGAACGCCGACGAGCGGGTGGCCGAGGCCGTCCAGCTCGCCGCCGACCGCGGCATCTCGATCCTCGAGGTTCCCAGGGGCGACCTCGACCGGATCACCGGAGGAGCGCTGCACCAGGGCATCGCGCTGCAGGTGCCGCCGTACGCCTACGCCCACCCCGACGAGCTGCTGGAGGCGGCGAGCGAGTCGCCGGACCCGGGGCTGATCGTCGCGCTCGATGGCGTCACCGACCCGCGCAACCTCGGCGCCGTGGTGCGGTCGGTCGGCGCGTTCGGTGCGCACGGTGTGGTCGTGCCGCAGCGGCGGGCCGCCGGCATGACGGCCGTCGCGTGGCGCACGTCGGCGGGCACCGCCGCCCGCGTGCCGGTGGCCCGTGCCACCAACCTCACCCGCACGCTGAAGGAGTACGCCACCGCCGGGTTCATGATCGCCGGCCTCGACGCGGAGGGCTCGGTCTCGCTCGACGACTTCGAGATGGCCACCGACCCGCTCGTGCTCGTGATCGGTTCGGAGGGCAAGGGACTGTCCCGGCTGGTCAAGGAGACCTGCGACGTCACAGTCTCGATCCCGCTCGCGGGGCAGGTCGAGTCGCTGAACGCCTCGGTGGCCGCGGGTGTGGTGCTGGCCGAGGTGGCCCGGCAGCGGCGGGTCCGACGCGGCTGAGTCAGGCCGCCGCCACCTGGCGGCGCCTGCGGCCCACCACCCGGCAGGCCACGTAGGTGAGGAACGCGATCGTGGCCACGTAGCCGGAGATAGGCAGGCCCGGCGCGAGCGAGAGCAGGATCCCGCCGAGCAGGGCGATCTCTGCGAACGCCACCGCGAGGACCGTGGCCACAACCGGGTTGGCCGTGACTCGCGCGGCCGCGGCCCCCGGCACGATCATCACGGTGAGCACGAGGATCGCCCCGACGATCGGCACCACGAGTGCCGTCGTGAGCCCGATCATCACGGCGAACACGAGCGACAGCATCCGCGCTGGCACGCCGCGGGCGAGGGCGACGTCGGGATCGGTGCTGGCGAACAGCAGTGGCCGGTACAGCACGGCGAGCGCGCCGATCACGATCACCGACACGACACTCAGCACCGCGATGTTCGTGGTGTCGACCGCCACGATCGAGCCGGTGAGCAGCCCGAACTTGTTCGACGCGCGGCCGGGGTAGAGCGCGAGCATCAGGACCCCGAGGCCGAGGCCGAATGCGAGCACCACGCCTATCACCGAGTCGCGCTCGCGCTGCCGCAACCCGAGGAAGCCGAACACGAGCGCCGCCACGACCGCGCCCGCGACAGCGCCGAACTCGACGCCGATCCCGGTGAGGAGCGCCGCCGCCCCGCCCGTGAAGGAGAGCTCCGCCGTGCCGTGCACGGCGAAGGACATCCCGCGCGAGACGATCAGCGGTGCGAGCACTCCCGCCACGAGACCGAGCACGGCACAGGCGATGAACGCCGACTGCACGAACGGCAGCGCGAGCAGCTCGCCGATGTCCTCGAACGAGAACAGCCTGCCCAGCAGCTCGGTCACGCCGACTCCTCGTGGCAGTGCTCGCCGTGGTCCTCCGCCCCGACGACGACCAGCCGCCCGCGGACCCGCAGCACGTCCACCTCGGTGCGGTAGAGCTCCGATAGCACCTCGGAGGTCATGACCTCCTCCGGCGGGCCGATCCGGAACCGGCCGTTCACGAGGTAGAGCACGCGGTCGACGAGCGGGAGGACCGGGTTGATCTCGTGCGTGACGAACAGGACCGAGGTGCCGGCGGCCCGGCGCCGCTCGTCGATGAGCCGGGTGACCGTGCGCTGGTGGGACAGATCGAGCGAGAGCAGCGGCTCGTCGCACAGCAGCACGTCCGGCCCACCGACCAGGGCCTGGGCCACCCGAAGCCGCTGCTGCTCGCCGCCGGAGAGCCGGCCGACGGGCGCGTCGGCGTACGGGGTGCCGCCGACCGCGGCGAGCGCGGCGTCCACCCGCTCCCGGCGCTCCCGGCGGCCGCGGAACCCGATGCCGAAGCGGTGACCGTCGAGCCCGAGCCCGACGAGGTCGCGACCGCGTAGCGGGAGGTCGGGATCGAGGGCCTTCTGCTGCGGGACGTAGCCGATGCCGGGGCTCCCGCGCCGCGGCGGCCGGCCGGCGATCCGCACCTCGCCCGCCGTGAGCGGGAGGAGGCCGAGCAGCACGCGCACGAGCGTGGTCTTGCCTGAGCCGTTGGGGCCGAGCACCGTGACGAACTCGCCGGGGGCGACGTCGAGGTCGAGCCCGTCCCACAGGGTGCGGTCGCCGAAGCTGACGCGCGCCCCGCGCAGCGACACCGCGGGCGTCGCGACGGGCAGCGTCGGGACGTCCGGTGGTGTGGTGGGAGGCGCGGCCATGGACATCAGCTTCCGGACGGGCGTGTGCCGAGAGCCCCTGCGAGGGCGTCGATCTGGCCGCCCATCCAGGTGGCGTAGTCCGGGACGCCCTCGGGAAGGGTCTCGGTCATCTCGACGACGGGCACCCCTGCAGTCTGCGCCGCGTCCCGAACCTGGTTGGTGCTGGGGGTCTCCGTCTGCGCGTTGAGGATGAGCGCGCGCACCGGGTCACCGGAGAACAGGGCGAGCGTCTCCTGGAGCGCCGCGGCGGGCGGGTCGGTGTCCTCCTCGATCGCCTCGGTGAACTCGTGGGGTGTGGCGTCGGTGAGCCCTGCCGTCTGCACGAGGTAGCCCGGCACCGGCTCGGTGACCGCCACCCGGGCGCCGGGCTGCGCCTTGCCGATCGCCTCGGCACGGGTGATCAGCTCCGCCAGGCGGGCGTTGAAGGCATCCGCGTTGGCCGTGAACTCGGCGGCGTCGGCCGGGTCGGCGGCGGCGAGATCGGTGGCGATCTGCGTCGCGACCTTCTGCACGGTGGGCAGGCTGTACCAGAAGTGCTCGTTGAACTCGCCGTGCTCGTGCTCCTCGCCCTCGGCGGGCGCCTCCTCCGCGGCGTGCTCCTCCTCCGCCGGAACCAGGCCGGAGATGCCGGCTACGTCGACGACGGTCGGGTTCGCTCCCGAGGACTCCACGAGCCGCGGGAGGAAGTCGTCGTAGCCACCGCCGTTGACTACGACGAGCTTGGCCTTGGCCACGGCTGCGGCATCGGCGGGCGTGCTCTCGTAGGAGTGGGGATCGGCGGCGGGATCGTCGATCAGCGAGTCGACGGTGACGTGGTCGCCGCCGACGGCTTCGACGATGCTGCCGTAGACGTTCGTGGAGGCGACGACCGGCACGGCCGCGTCCTCGGCGGGTGGGGCGGCTGCGGGCGTCTGGGTGGCGGAGCCGCAGCCCGCGACGGTGAGCACGGCGAGCGCGGCGACGGCAGCGCGGCGGAACGGCATGGCGGATGCACTCCCCGAGTCGATCGAATTGATAACCGTTGTCGATTCACTCTAGCCGTTCGGGTGGCGCCTGTTCGGAGGGCCGTGTCACACGAGTTTCCCGTGGAGTGTCTGAACCGTTACGGTTCGACGATGGCAGGGCCTCCCAATGTCCGCCGTCCCGCGACTCTCGCCTCGCTCGCTGCCGAACTCGGTGTCTCGCGGACGACGGTGTCGAACGCCTACAACCGTCCTGACCAGCTCTCCGCGCCCTTGCGGGCCCGCGTGCTCGAGGCGGCGCGGCGCCTCGGCTACCCGGGGCCGGACCCGGTCGCGCGATCGCTGCGCACCCGCAAGGCGGGCGCGGTCGGTCTGTTGCTCACCGAGGCGCTGTCGTACGCGTTCCGGGACCCCGCCGCCACCGGGTTCCTCGAAGGGCTCGCGCTCGCGTGCGAGCAGGCGGGGCAGGGTTTGCTGCTCGTTCCGGTCAGCCCCGACCAGGTGGACGTCACGGCGGTGCACCAGGCCGGTGTCGACGGGTTCGTCGTCTACTCGGTGCGGGAGGACGACCCGCACTTCCTCGCCGTGCTCGAACGGCCGCTGCCGACCGTCGTGTGCGACCAGCCGATGGGCGTTGACGGTGTCGACCGCGTGGGCGTCGACGACCGGGCGGGGATGCTCGCGCTCACACGGCATCTCACCGCGCTCGGCCACCGCCGCGTCGGAGTGCTCTGCATGCGCCTCGCGGCCGGCCACAACGACGGCCCCGCCACCCCGGAGCGGCAGGCGAACGCCACCTACCCGGTGCAGCGCGACCGGCTCGCCGGCATCCGCGACGGGCTCGCCGAGGTGGGGGTCGACTGGGCCGACGTGCCCGTCCACGAGCGCTTCGAGCACAGCGTCGACGCCGGCAAGGATGCGGCGGCGGCGCTGCTCGCGGCCCACCCGGACGTCACCGCCCTGGTCTGCACGTCCGACATCCTCGCCCTCGGCGCGCTCGGGCACGCCGCCCACCGCGGCCTGGCCGTGCCCGACCAGCTCACGGTCACCGGCTTCGACGGGGTGCCGGAGGCCGAGCGTGCGGGTCTCACCACCGTTCGCCAGCCGGTGCTGGAGAAGGGGCGGGTGGCGGGCGAGCTGCTCCTGGAGCGCGGCGACCGCAACCGCCCGCGCCGCGTGACGCTGCCCACCGAGCTGATCGTGGGTTCGACGAGCGGCCGCCCGCGCGTGGAGGAGCGCTTCTTCTCTGGCTGGTGAGACCGTTCGGCGGATCAGGCCGGGGGGCGCAGGCGCGCTGTCACGGCCCTCGCGAGCTCTGCCACGTCGGTGTCCGGCTTCAGCGGTACCGCGCCTTCCAGGAGCAGGGCGGCAAGGCCGTGCACCAGTGACCACGCGGTCAGTGCCGTGATGGTGGTGTCGCGCGTGCTGCTCGCCTCGAACCGCTGCACGCCCGATTCCAGCTGGACGCGCGCCCGCCCCATCGCGGCCTCCAGCTCGGGGTCGTCGGCCCGGGCCAGGCCGGGTGCCCGCATCACCGCGAAGTGGGCGGGGTGGGAGGTGGCGAACACGACGTACGCCACCCCGAGCTCGGCGAAGTCACCCCCGGCCACGGCCGCCTCGCGCAAGGAGTCGGCGAGCAGCGACCATCCCTCCGCCGCGAGCGTCGTGAGCAGGGCGGTCTTGTCGCGGAAGTGGTGCGTCGGCGCGGCGTGCGAGACGCCCGCGCGCCGGGCGACGTCGCGCAGGCTCACCGCGGCTGGTCCCTGTTCCCCGATGGCCTCGAGCGCGGTGTCGAGCAAGGCGCGGCGAAGGTCACCGTGGTGGTAGGGCATCCGACCACCCTACCCCAGGTCTTGTCATTGACAAGATACGCTGCTGGATGATCAGCGGACGGGTGCGTCCCCGGCCGTATGTGGCCGTCGGCGCACCGAGGCCGTGATCATGCCCGGCGCCTGCGGGTCTCGACCAGCTGCTGTAGCAGCGTGGTGATGTCGGGTGGGGCGTCCACCCGGTGCTGTGCGGCCGTGTCGCCCGGGCCGACCTTCACGCCCACGTCACCGGGCCGCAGCCGGGCGAACGCCGTCTCGTCGGTGACGTCGTCGCCCGCGAACAGCACGGCGTCGGCCGCCTCGCGCTCGCGGAGCAGGTCGAGCGCAGCGCCCTTGTCCATCCGGGCGACCGACAGGTCGAGCACCGCCTTGCCCGGGGTGGCCTCGATCCCGTCCCATGCGGCCGGCCCGGCGCGTACGGCGTCGAGCACGCGGGTGCCCACCTCGGGAGGCGCGTTGCGGACGTGCACGGCCACGCCCGCGGGCTTCGTCTCCAGCGTGACCCCCTGCTCCCCGCCGACGAGTTCTCGCAGCTCGGCCGCCAGGCGGTCGAGACGCGCACGCTGCTCGTCGTCGAGCAGGGATGCGCCGTCGTCGTCGAACTCGCTGCCGTGGCTACCGATCAGCCGGATCGGGCTGCCGAACCCGGAGACGGCGGCCAGGTCGGCCCGGCCGCGGCCGGAAAGCAGCGCGACCGCGGTGCCGGGCAGGCCCACGAGCTCCTCGAGGGCGGCCGCGCTTTCCGGGAGCGGCCGGGCGTCCGACGGAACGGAGACGATCGGGGCGAGCACGCCGTCGAAGTCGAGGGCCACGAGCAGGCGGGGTGCGTGGGCGAGTGCCTGCACGGCCGCGCGGAGGTCGGTCATCGCTCGGCCTTCTCGGTGGGCGGGAGCCCGAGCGCGTCGAGGAAAGTGCGGGCCCACCGATCGACGTCGTGGCTCAGCACCTGCCGGCGCAGCGCCCGCATCCGCCTGCGGCCATCATCCCGGCCGATCGTCAGGGCGGCGTGGAGCGCGTTCTTGACGCCGTCGGTGTCGTGCGGGTTGACCAGCAGTGCGTCCTTGAGCTCGAGGGCGGCCCCTGCGAACTCCGACAGAACGAGCACGCCGCCGTTGTCGTGGCGGCACGCCACGTACTCCTTGGCGACGAGGTTCATGCCGTCGCGCAGCGGCGTGACGAGCATGACGTCGGCCGCCACGAAGAACGCGACCAGCTCGTCCCGCGGGAGCGACTGGTGCAGGTAGTGCACGGCGGGGTGCCCGACGCGGGCGTACTCGCCGTTGATGCGCCCGACGGCCTGCTCGATGTCGTTGCGCATCTTCTGGTAGTGCTCGACGCGTTCGCGGCTCGGGGTGGCGAGCTGGATCATCACGGTGTCGTCGGCGCTGATGCGATCCTCGGCCAGCAGCTCCTCGAAGGCGCGCAGCCGGACGTCGATGCCCTTGGTGTAGTCCAGCCGATCGACGCCGAGCACCACGCGCTCCGGTTCGCCGAGGTCGGAGCGGATCTGCTTCGCGCGCTCCAGCACCTCGGCGCTGCGCGACAACCGGTCGAGGTTGCCCGAGTCGATGGAGATCGGGAACGCACCCAGCTTGACCGTGCGCCCGCCGACCACGACCTCGGTACGCCCGTGGCCAGGGCTGGCGCCTGCGAGCCTCGTGGCGAGCCAGCGGAAGTTGCGGGCGCCGCCGGGGGTGTGGAAGCCGACGAGGTCGGCGCCGAGCAGGCCTTCCACGATCCGCCTGCGCCACGGCAGCTGCATGTACAGCTCGGTGGGCGGGAAGGGGATGTGCAGGAAGAACCCGATCCGCAGGTCGGGGCGCAGCTCGCGCAGGGCTGCCGGGAGCAGTTGCAGCTGGTAGTCCTGCACCCAGACGGTGGCACCTTGTGCCGCAACCTGTGCCACGACCTCGGCGAAGCGCTGGTTGACCCGCACGTAGGCCTGCCACCAGTGGCGATGGAACGCGGGCGGGGCCACCACGTCGTGGTAGAGCGGCCAGAGGGTGCCGTTGGAGAAGCCCTCGTAGTACTCCTCGACCTCCTGCGCCGACAGGCGCACGGGGTGCAGGTGCAGACCGTCCTCGACGAGCGGCTCGACGTCGGCGTCGGCGAGGCCCGGCCAGCCGACCCACGCGCCGTCGCGGCTGCGCAGCATCGGTTCGAGAGCGGTGACGAGACCACCCGGGCTGCGCTTCCAGCGCTGGGTGCCGTCGGGCAGCTTCTCCAGGTCGACCGGTAGGCGATTGGCCACAACCACGAAATCAGCGGACTGCGCGGTGCCGGACGGCATGTTCCTCCTCGTGCGATCTGCGCACGAGCCTACTGCCGGTCCGGCTCCGGTGGTGGTGATTCCACGATGGCGGGAGTGGCCGGGCGCCGCGGCCTCGCCACGAAGTCGCCGAACGCGACGCCGGCCGCCAGCGCGAGCCCGATGCCGAGCGCGACCGTCACCGTGACCAGACCGTCGGCAAGGCCCTCGACCGAGAGCTGGTAGAAGCCGCGATAGGCCGTGAAACCCGGCAGCAAGGGGGTGATGCCGGCGAGCGTGACGACGAGCGGCGAGATGCCACCACCCCTGCGGAGCAGGCCGGTGGCGATCCCCACCACGATCGCGGCGGCCCCGGTGGACGCGATCGCCCCGATCTCCAGGACCTGTGTGAGCACGCCGTACGTGCCCCAACCGGCTGCTCCCGCGAGCCCGGCCGCGAGCAGCGGCCGCCACCGCGCGTAACCGGCCAGCGAGAACGATGCGGCGGCCAGCGCGGCCGCGAGCACGGAGAGGCTGAACTGCCCGGCGCCGGTGGGCAGCTCACCGGCCACCTCGAGCTGAACGCCGAACGTGATCCCGATCCGCAATGCCAGGACGACGCCGGTGAGCAGGCCCGCGGAGAGCAGGGCGATCTCCGCCACGCGGCCGGCTGCCGTCACGTAGTAGCCCGAGATCGCGTCCTGCACGGTGCTGACGACCGACAGCCCGGAGAGCAACACCGTGATGTTCGCTGCGACCACCAGCGACGGTCCGGTGCCCGGCGGGAACACACCGACGGCGAACAACGCGAGCGTCGCTCCCGTGGCGACCAGCCCGCCGACCACCTGCCGGAAGAACGCGGCCAGCCCCCACCGGTTCAGCAGCCGGCCGAGCCGGTCGATGAGCCCGGTGACGAGGAACGCCGCCACCGCCGTGACCGGTGCGGCGCCGAGGAGGAACGCGACGGATGCCGCGAGTCCGGCCCAGCCGGCGGTGGCGATCCACCGCGGGTACGGGTGCGGCGCGCTGACCGCGTCGGAGAGCGCCGCGGACGCCGCCTCGATGTCGAGTTCGGCCCGCTCCACGCGCTCGACGATCTTGGCGACCTCCTCCAGCCGCGTGAGGTCGAGCGCCCGGTAGTTGACCAGCCGCATGGACGTGACCGGCGCCGCCGCCATGCCCCGGTGGCAGCACATCGTGATCGAGCTGAACGTGATGTCGACATCCACCGCCGACAGGCCCGCCGTTGCGGCCAGCCGGGTCATCGTCTGCGAGGTCTCGTCCACGCTCTCGCCGCTCGACAGCAGCACCTCGCCCACGCGCATGCACAGGTCGAGGACCTGCTGCACCCGCGCGTCGTCCGGCACTCTCGGGCCGAGCGGCCGCATCAGCTGCACCGTGGGCGGGCCTGCGTGCAGGAACCCGTGCGCCTCGCGGCGGAGCGCGGTGCGGACCCGGCGGGTGAACCGTTCGCCTGGTGTCATCCGGGGACCCCGCCCCCACTGGCGGCGATCGACTGCGGCATGGCGCCCAGGGTAGGTGCGGCTCACGATCGCGCTACTAGGATGTCGTCGGTACCGGCCGGTGTAGCTCAGTGGTAGAGCAACCGCCTTGTAAGCGGTAGGTCGTCGGTTCGATCCCGACCTCCGGCTCCACGCCGGTTCCCGGTCGCCGACGACGGATGATCGTTCCGAGACCCGGTTCATCGCCCTCGCCGGGGCGCACATCGTGCTCTCGGACTGAACCGGCCGTTCCGCGGAACGCACTACCGGAAGCCTCGTGGCCTGTGGACCTTGCCGCCGGCGTGAGTGGAGGGGACTAACGCTCCGGCTTCGTGATTCGATCACCTCCTCGAGTGATCTCGCGCAGCAGCGCTCCCCGCCCCACGAGAGGTTCGAGGTTGTACCAGCACGACGCGACGTTCGAGCGGCCCTCGTGACCCCGCTGGAGATCGCAGGGCTCGTCGCTGCCGTTCTGGCCGGCACCGGCGGATGCCTGCTCGGTGTCCGTGCCGCCGACGCGGTGAACCGCAAGCTCGGGCGCGATGCTCCCCCTGCGGAGGCACCCAGTAAGTCGGCCCGGACGGCGGACGATGAGGCCGGAACCGACTGAGGCCGGGCTCAGGATCGAAGAACGGGCTTCTCGGCGTACGAGACCGGGATGGACACGATGGGGTCGTCGAGGGTTCGGTCGGTGCGGCGGCGTGCCACCGCTCGGACGTAGCCGAGATAGCGCCCCTGGTCCGCGGTCAGGGCGTCGATCTCCGTGCTGTTGTCCGGTGACGCGGTGTGCTGCCAGTCCCGCCAGTAGCGCCAGCCGTCGGGCATCGCGTCGGCGAGCTCGACCTCGGCGACGCCGCTGCGCTCCCAGTGCCGCCGCCACCAGCCGGCCGAGTGCAGGCAGCTCATGCTCGGCTCCCACCACGCGGCCAGGTGATCGGGAACCGGCCCGTCGATCTCCTGCACCAGCCCCGCGCCTGCGATGCCGATCGGTGCTCCCGGCTTGACGAAGCGGGCGAGGTAGCCGAGGTACAGGTCGTCGGTGCCGTAGTAGACGAACGAGTCGATGCTGACGACCGCATCGAAGAAGCCCGCCGCGAACGGGAGCGCGCGGGCGTCGGCGTGGATCGGGAAGACGGCGTCGGCCATCCCGGCGTCGTGGATGCGTTGCGCGCGTTCGTCCGGGCTGAACCAGAGGTCCGTCGACCACACCTGTACGCCGAACTCCGCGTGGAGGAAGACCGACGAGAGGCCGCGCCCGCAGCCCAGGTCGAGAACCCTCATGCCCGGGCGGAGCGGCATCGCCTCGGTGAGCCACTCGGTGAGCCACAGCGAGTTCGCGCCTCCGGAGATGCCGGCGACGATCCAGTCCGGGTCGTAGCGGGAGCTGCGGGGGAAACGTTCCGAGACGAGGGTCATCGGGACAGGTTCGCTTGCCGGCCACGTCCGTGCGACCGACATCCAGGTGGTGACCGATTCGTTCACGACGCGCGGGCGGTGCCGGTGCTGGCATGGCGGCATGACTATCGAGGTGATGAAGGCGAGGCCCACCGTCTGGGAGCCGCTCGACAGGTCGATGCGCGGGGATCTCGTGACGCCGTCCGATCCCCGGTACGACCGGGCGCGGGTCGTCTACTGGGCGCAGTTCGACGAGGTGCGGCCGAGCGCGGTCGCGTTCTGCGAGACGCCGGCGGACGTCGCGGCGTGCCTGGCGTTCTGCCAGGACGTCGGCATCCCGGCCGTGCCGCGCAGCGGCGGGCACAGCGTCGGCGGCTACTCGACCACCGACGGGCTCGTCGTCGACGTCTCGCGGATGTCCCGGGTCGGCACCCGGAACGCCGGTGACGGGATCAGGGCGGTCGTCGGGGCGGGAGCGCGGCAGGTCGACGCCCTGCCCGCGCTGTGGCGGGATGGCGTCGTGGTGCCCGGCGGGATGTGCCCGACGGTGTCGGCGGGCGGTTTCGTGAGCGGGGGCGGGTTCGGATGGCTCACCCGGCGCTACGGGATGGCGTCCGACCACGTGCTCGCGGCGCAGGTCGTGCTCGCCGGCGGACGGGTGGTGCGGTGCTCGGAGTCGGAGGAGCCGGAGCTGTTCTGGGCGCTGCGCGGCGCTGGGGGCGGGAACTTCGGGGTGATCACCGAGTACGAGATGCGTACGCGGCGCGTTCCCACGATGGTCAATTTCCACCTCCGGTGGCCGTGGGACGCCGTGCAGGCGGTGATCGGCGCCTGGCAGCGGTGGATCATCGGTGGCCCTGACGAGCTCGGATCGGCGCTCAGCGTCACGGCGGCGGGCGACGGTCCCGCGACGGTCGACGTCGCAGGCGGGTGGCTCGGCGACCAGGCGACGCTCGAACGCCACCTCGACGCGTTGGTGGCGGACGTCGGTAACCGGCCGGACATGCGGTCGGTCGAGGAGAACTCCTACCTCGACGCCATGATCGCAGCGTACGGGGTGGCCGACATGACGGCTGCCCAGCGGCAGTGGACTGGCCAGAATCCGGATGCGGCCATTCCGCGCCAGCATTTCATGGTCGATCGCAGTGTCCTCATGGACGAGGCGATTCCGGATACGGGCATCGGCGAGATGCTGGCCGCGTTCGAGCGTGATCCGCGGCCCGGCCAGGTTCGCCTGTTGAGCTTCTTCGCGCTCGGCGGTCAGGTGAATCGCATTCCGCGCCGCGCGTCGGCGTACGTCCACCGGGACGCGCAGTTCTACCTGGCGTTCTGGGTGGGGCTGGACCGGGACCTGCCCGATGAGGCCGACCGCCACGCTGCCCAGGCGTGGGCGGACGACGGGTTCGCGGTGATCGATCGGTATTCCGGAGGGGAGGCGTACCAGAACTTCATCGATCCCGCGCTCGCCGGCTGGCGGGAGGCCTACTACGCGGAGAACTACGCCAGGCTCGCCGAAGTGAAGCGGGCCTATGACCCGCATGGGTTCTTCCACTTCGCTCAGTCGGTCTGATCATCCGTTTGGTGCGCCCACGGCCAGATGCGGCCGCCATTGCGCCCAACAGGTGATCACGCTGCGAGCCACGTGTGCCAGGCAGTGGAGGTGTGTTCACTCGTCTATTGGCGGGCCCGTGGCAGGATCGGCGGTGTGACCGTCACTGCTGCTGATCACAACGTGATGGCGGAGCCGCGCTCGTGCGTGCGCTGTTCCCGGGGCTCGCTCCTCTGGGTGGTCGGCCGGTGCGCCGACTGCGTTGCGGAGATGGGGCTCCAGGACGACCGCACCGAGTACGACGCCTGGAAGGCCGACGTCCAGGCCGAGTACGGCAGAAAATAGCGTGCGTCCCGGTGACGGCGAGGTCCTCCACTTCTCGGAGGACCCGACGATCACCGAGTTCGTCCCGCACGTCGCCGCCACCGCACGCGTGCCGGGCGCGTACGTCTGGGCCGTCGACGCTCAGCGTGCTCCCGCGTACTGGTTCCCACGCGAGTGCCCGCGGGTGCTCACGTGGCCCACCGCGAGTTCCGCGGCCGCGGACGTCGCGCGCATCATCGGCCCGTCAGGGGCGCCGCGCCTGCATGCCGTCGAGTACGCGTGGCTGGAGCGGATGCGTTCGGTGCAGCTCTACGCGTACCGGCTCCCGGCGGCGCTGTTCCGCCCGTTCGGGGAACCTGAGCCCGAGCGACTGCGTGGCGAGCCCGAGCCGACCGCGCACGTCGCGGAGGTTCCGGTGCGGCCGCTCGGGCCACCGGAGCTGGTCGCGGACCTCTTCGCGCTCCACGAGGAGGCCGGCATCGAGCTGCGCGTGCTCCCGCGGCTGTGGCCGCTCTGGGACGCGATCGTGGCGAGCACGCTCGGGTTCAGCGGGATCCGGTTGCGGAACGCGCTGCCACCGGACCGATGAGTTCGCCGCGGCCGCGCCGTCTCACCTCGCACCCGATCGTCGAGGAGAAGCCGGATCCCGTTCCGACCATCGCGCCGATCCGCCGCGTTCAGCGGGCCGACGGCAGCAGCGGCCGCAGGAACGTGCGTTCGTAGCGGCGGACGCACCGGGAGTCGTCGCGGATCCGGTCGGCCTCGACGAACTCCGGGTCCACGCCGAAGCGACCGCGGTACCGCTCGTAGTCGGCGAGGCTGGGGAAGCTGAACAGGGCGTAGGCGATGTCGCTGGCGCCTTCGGCGGGCAGGAAGTAGCCGTGGTGGACGCCGCCGTGGCGCTCGACGAGCTCCATCCACCGGGTGGCGAACGCCTCGAACGCCGCGATCCGGTCGGGTTCGACCTCGTAGCGGACATGACAGGTGATCACATGCCGGCGTACCCGGAGCGCGCCGGTCGTACGCGCGGACCGGCGTGGCCCGCGAGGCAGAGCCAGCCCTCGGCGGAGTGGGTCCAGGTCTGGGTCATGGGCATGCGGAAGATCTGCGGGCCGTCGGCCTCGATGCGATCGACCGCCGTGCACCGGAGCACCGCCGTGTCGCCGACGACCACCACCCGGACGTCCTCGAGCGTCTGGCCGTGCCAGCGCACGTCGCCCTCTGTGTTGCGGCGGACGTACGCCTCGCGGTCGAACGTGTCACCGCGGTGGGAGGTCCAGCCGAACAGCGGGTGCAGTCGGGCGCGGAGTGCGTCGGCGTCGCCGCGGGCGAGTGCGTCGGCGCGCGCGGCCGCCGCGGCGAGCACCTCGTCCTCCGGCCTCACAGGGAACCCTGTGTCCCCGGTGGCCGCTCGGGCACCACCAGCTCCGCGATCACGCCGTAGTGGTCGCTCGCCTGCACACCGTCGACCGGCTCGACGAGCGCCCGCTCGCAGGAAACCACCCGCAGCGTCGGACCCTGCGGGCGGCCGCGCACCAGCACGTAGTCGATCCGCCGCCCACGTACGAGGTGGAACCCGCCCGCCCGCACCAGCGGGTTATCCGGCGTGAACGTGTGGCCGGGGTCGTCGCCGTGCACGGTCTCCCACGCGTCGTGATAGCAGACGCTTATGCCGTCGAGGGACTGGCGCCCGGTCCAGAACCGCATGCTCGCCGAGTCGGGGCGGGCGTCGAAGTCGCCGAGCAGCACCACGTGCCGGTCCGGGTCGGGGGCCACCGCCTCGACGAGCCGCGCCGCGGCGACGGCTTGCAGCTCCCGTTCCCGCTCGCCGTCGAGCCGGTAGAGCGGCTTGTGGTGCACCGCGAGGAAGGGCTCCGGCGCGAGCACCTCCGCGACCACCGTGCCGGACCACGGGAGGTCGCGGGCACGGGGCGTCACGCGGCCGTCGATCTCGTGCACCTCGCCGATCGGCCAGCGGCTGGCGAGCGCGGCCCCGTCGTCGCCGTCGCCCCGGCGGGAGTGCCACACCTCGTGCCAGCCGGACCCCAGCAGGTCGGGGACGTCCACGACCTCCTGGAGAGCGACGACGTCGGGAGCGAGGGCGCGGACCCCGGCCACGATCGCTTCGCGGCGACGTTCCCAGCCGTGGTAGGTGGGTGCGAGGACGTTGAGGGTGAGGACACGCATCTCGGCACGTCAGTCCTTCGCGAGGAACTCGTGCACGACCCCGGTGAACGCCTCGGGCACCTCCAGGTGGGGCAGGTGCCCGCTGCCCGTCACGACGACCCTGGTGGCGCCGGGTATGCCGACCTCGAGCGCCCCGGCGGCGGCGTGCACATCGGGGATGTCTAACTCGCCGACCACGATCAGCGTCGGTACCCGGATCTCCCCGAGCTGCGCCGTGGCGGGTGTCTCCGGCCTGCGCTCCAGCTCCAGCGGCGGTCGCAGGTTCTGCGGGTTGGCGGTGAGCAGCGCCCGCAGCCGCTCACGGGCAGCGGGGCTGCTCGGCGCCACGAACCACGGGTCGACGGCGCTCCAGTACTCGATGTGCTCGGCATCAGGGGCGTCGGGAGCGGGGACGCTGCGTCCGCCGCGGGTGAGGAAGTGCTCGCTGAGCGGCAGGCCGGACAGGATCGGCCCGACCAGCACCAGCTTCGAGACCAGCTCGGCGTGCTGGAGCGCGCAGTGCAGCGTGATCAGCGAGCCGAACGAGCACCCGACCAGCGCGGCGGGTCCGTCGGACACCGCGCGCACGACGGCCGCGAGGTCGTCGATGCTCGAGTACTGCGTGGTGGGCCGGGGCGAGTGCCCGTAGCCGCGCCGATCCCAGCTGGCGACGCGGTGGTCCGTGGACCACGCCGGTACCTGGGCGTCCCACGCCTCGCTGTGGGTCAGCGCGTCGTGGGTCAGTACGACAGGTGGCCCGGCGCCGTCGATCTCGACATGGATTCCGTCGACGGTGAGGTGATCCATGCGGCCACGGTAGCCACGTGCTGCGGCTGGCGCGGCGCCCGCGATCTTCCAGCATTCACCTGCCAGACTGACGGCCGACGGGAGGAGGGCGCCATGACGATTCAACCGGTCGCCCCGCTGCACCTGCTGACCGTGGCCGAGTACCTCGAGATCGGGGAGATCGAGCCCGGCTACTCGGAGCTGGTCGAAGGGCGGTTGCTGATGTCCCCGACCCCGGTGCCGGATCACAACTACGCCCTGTTCGAGATGGCCGTGCAGCTGCGGTCCCAGCTGCCGCGCGGGCTCGAGGTCATCCAGTGCATGGACGTCGACCTGCAGCTCGCTCCTCCCGACGCCCCGGCACCGTCCGCCGCCCCGACCTGATCGTGCTGCCGCGGGACGCGCGGCTGCGGGTCCGCCAAGAGGGTGGGGGTGATCCGCGCGTCCGAGGTGCTCGTCGTGGTCGAAGTCCTGTCCCCCGGATCGAAGCGCACCGACCACGTGCAGAAGCGTGCCGAATATGCCGACGCCGGCATCCCGAACTACTGGATCGTCGATATCGAGCCGCCGGTGTCGGTTCTCGCCTGCCACCTCGCAGGCGAGTTCGGCTACGCCGACGGCGGAGCGGTGACCGGCACGTTCACGACGTCGGATCCGTTCCCCGCGGAGATCGACCTCGACGCCCTGCTCTAGGGAGCCACCGGCGCGACCTCGACGCCCAGCGCCGTGGCCCCGACGAACTTGCGGGCCGCGATGCTGCCCATCGGCATGATCGGCCCGGCCTGGACGTCGCGCCACATCCGCTCGAAGGGCAGGGCCCGGCCGAACGCGGCGCCGCCGTTCACCTCGGCCAGCCGCTGCAGGATCTCGGTGGCGTTGTGCGCCGCCACGTGCTTGACCGTGATGCAGCGCGCCATCGCCTCCTGCACGTCGAGGGCGTGCAGCGCGCGCGAGACGACCTCCTCGACGTGCCGGTGGATCAGCGCCCGCGACGACTCCAGCAGCATGTGGCAGTGGCCGACGGCGTCCTGGACGACAGGGTCAGTGGTCCGGCCCGCTGACGTCAGCCGGTCGACGGTCCACCGCAGTGCCCCGCAGGCGACGCCGGTGTAGACGCCGGCGAACGCCGGCATCGCCCACGCCCACACCGTCTCCATGACCCGGCGGTCGAGGTGGCCGATCGGCAGCGAGTGGACCACCGCCGACTCCGGGACGAACACGTTGTCGAGTTCCAGGTCGTCGCTGCGGGTGGAGCGCATGCCGAGGGTGTCCCACGTCGGGTGCACGCGGATGCCGGGGGAGTCCATGGACACCGCGCACAGCAGCAGCCGTGGGCCGCCCTCTGCGTCTGGGTCGCGCGCGGTGGTGGAGAAGTCGGTGGCGATCGCGGAGTTCGTGGCGAAGATCTTCCGCCCGGTCAGCAGGTAGCCGCCGTCGGTGCGCCGGGCGATCGTGTTGGCATCGGTCATGCGGTTGGCCATCCCGCGCTCCGCGGTGAGCGCCGCCCACACGAGGGTGCCCTCCGCGGCCCGCTGGAGCAGGTCGGCGAGCCGCTCGTTCCCGGTGCGCCGCCACACGCTCGCCCACTGGCCGAGCGGTGAGATGTGCATGGCAAGCGACAGCGCCGTCGAGCCGTCGCCGGCCGCGATGCGCTCCAGGACCGCGACGACCTCGGGCAACCCGCCGCCGAACCCGCCCAGCTCCTCGGGAACCGACATCCGCAGGATGCCCGCCTCGGCGAGGTCGGCGTAGTTGTCGTGCGGGAACGTGGCGTCCCGGTCGTGCTCGGCAGCGCGTTCGGCGAACGTCTTCGCGAGCCGATCGGCCTCCGCGAGGATCTGCTCGCTCGGGCTCCTCGTCGTGCTCACCATGCATCCCCCCGGGCTCATGAGTGGTCGCCGGTCGACCCTCCCAGGAAGTCGGGGCCGCGTGAAGATGGCGGAAGGACACTCGCCGCCTGATCCACGCCATGCCAGGGCGACTGGGCGGGCTCACCGGCGGATGCGCACGTCAGGGCGTGAGTCCGGGTCGGTGAAGGCGAGTAGCCGCTCCGCCTCGGCCTCGACGGCGGCGCGGTCGGCCGGGGCGATCGGGCGCAGCGGTTGCACGGTGAGCACGGCAGTGCCGGCCGCGCGGCCGATCGACCAGGTGGCCGCGACGGTGCCGTCGACGAGGACCGTGGCTGCGACGCCGGAGCCGACGCAGACCTGCCGCCTGACCTCGTCGGTCATGATCCGGGTCCGGTCGGCGAAGGCCAGCAGCGGTGCGTCGAACTCCGGCAGCAACCGAACCGGGGCGGGCAGGTCCGCCGAGGGGAGCGGCGCGTCCGGCAGGTCGAACAGCTCCCGCCCGGACTCGTCGGTGAAGGTCCGCAGCCGGGGGCGCATCCGGTCGAACACCTCGCGCAGCCCGCCGATCCCGGACCAGGCCCTTGCATCCGACACCGAGGCCGGGCCGAATGCCGCCAGGTAGCGCCACACCAGCTCCTCAACGCACTCGTCCGCAGGTACGTCGGCGAGGGCGAACGGCGTGGCGCCCCGCACGTTCCAGGTGCCGCTCGGCGCCGGGTGCACGAGCGGCAGCAGGTACTGCACGCTCCAGCCGAGCGCGGTCGGATCGGCATGCGGCCACCGCTGGGCGAGCCGCCTGCCGAGCTCGGGCCGAGTCAGGACCTGGCCGTCCGCGAGCAGCCCGCAGGCCTCCGCGACGAGCGCGTCGAGGTCGACGCCAGCGGTGCGCCGGCCGAAGGTGTTGCGCTGCACGCGCCGCAGCAGCGGGGCGAGCAGCGGGCGGACCAGCCGGAAGTCGGCCGCCGACACCACGTGCTGGGTGGCGCGCATGAGCGTCGACCGCACCAGGGAGCCGTCCTCGATGGCCGCGGTGAGATCGTCGATCGCGAACGGGTGGAGGCGGCTCCACAGCGCCAGGTACGGCAGGTTCGGGTCCTGCGCGTTCAGGCCGAACAGCCGCTTCGTGGCCACGACGACCGGGAGGTCGACCCGGTCCAGCAACAGCTGGCGGGCGAGCGTCGCGCGGCCGATGGTTCGTGCGGTCAGGCGCATCCCATGGCCCGGAAGAACTCGCGGACGTCGGCGACCAGCAGCTCCGGCTGCTCCATCGCGAGGAAGTGCCCGCCGCGGTCCAGCTCGGTCCAGCGCACGACGTCGTGGTCGCGCTCGGCCCAGCGGCGGATCGTCACGTCGCGGGAGGAGACGAGCACGGCGGTCGGCACGGTCCCGCGGGAAGCCCAGTCGCCGCCCGCGCTGATCTCCTCGTAGTAGATCTGGGCGGCCGACCCCGCGGTGCCGGAGAACCAGTAGATCGAGATGTCGGTGAGGATGCGGTCGCGGGCAATGCTGTCCTCTGGCAGGCCTCCTTCCGGGGCGGTCAGCTCCTTGAACTTCTCCACGATCCACGCGAGCTGGCCGACCGGCGAGTCGTGCAGCCCGTAGGCGACGGTCTGCGGGCGCTTCGAGTTGCACTGCAGGTAGCCGTCGTTGAAGTTCTGCATCGCCTGCCAGCGGCGCTGCTCGACCTCGGTCAGCCCGTCGAACTCACCGTCCTCCCAGGCCGGGAACGTGAGCAGCGCGTTCAGGTGCATGCCGATCACCCGGTCCGGGACCCGCCGGCCGATCGCGGGCCCCACCCAGCCGCCCGTGTCGTACCCCTGGATCCCGAACCGCTCGTATCCGAGGTGGGTCATCAGTTCGGCCAGCACACCGCCCATCCGGGCCGCGTTCATGCCGGGGCCCGCGAGCGGTGTCGAGAACCCGAACCCGGGCAGCGACGGGACGACGAGGTGGAAGGTCTCGGACAGGGGGTCGATCACGTCGAGGAAGTCGGCGAAGCAGCCGGGCCAGCCGTGCAGCAGGAGCAGCGGGGTGGCGTCCGGCTGGGGCGAGCGGACGTGCAGGAAGTGGACGTTCTGCCCGTCGATCGTCGCGACCTGCTGCGGGTACCGGTTGATCGCCGCTTCATGGGCCCGCCAGTCGAAGCCGGTGCGCCAGTACTCGGCCAGCTCCTTCAGGTACCCCACCGGGACGCCGCGGCTCCACCCCACGCCGGGCAGCTCGTCCGGCCAGCGGGTGTTCGCCAGCCGGGCGTGCAGGTCGTCCAGCTGGGCCTGGGGGACGTCGAGGGTGAACGGGCGGATCTCCGTCTCGGTTGTGGTCATGGGACCGACGCTATGGCCGGCAGCGGTCAGTTCCCGTCCTCAATCCGGCCGGTCGGGTGCAGCCGCACGAGCAGCAGTGCGTCGAGCACGCGCCACCAGTCGTCGTCGGCGGGCTCGACGCCGACGGCCGGGCCGACGCGGGCGAGGAGGTCGACCAGCGCCGTCGCCACCTCGGCCGGGCTGCGGTCCGGCCCGGCGAGCTGTGCGGTGAGCCGGCGGAACCGCGCTGTGCGCGCTACCCGGACGAGCGACGCGGGCGGCCCGGCCGGCGCGGGCGACGTGGAAGTGCCCAGCTCGACGGTGAGCCCGGTTCCGAGCGCGGCGGCCAGCCGCTCGAGCGCGGCGAGCGTCGGGTTGCCCCGCCCGTTCTCCAGGTTGGCGATGTAGGGCACCGAGAGCCCGGCGTCCGCGGCGACCGACGCGACCGTGCGGCCGGCGGCGGCGCGGATCGCGCGGAGGCGAGGGCCGAGCGTCTCCATGGCGCGCACTGTATCCCACGGGAAGTGTTCACCCGGGATGTGTTCTCATAGGAGTTATTCTGACAGAACACTCTATGGAGACATATGTTCCAGGCGTTGGCGGTGCGGGACTTCCGGCTGCTGTGGGGCGCCAACCTCGTGAGCGGGCTCGGTTCGTGGCTCCTGGTCGTGGCCGCGCCGGCCCACGTGCTGGGCGCCACCGGTTCGTTGCTGGCGACCGGCCTCGTCGTCGCGGCCGAGTACCTGCCGTTCCTCCTGCTCGGCCCGGTCGCGGGGGTGCTGGTCGACCGGGTGGACCGGCGGGTTCTGCTGATCGGGACCGACGTGGTGCGGGCCGGTGCGGTCGCGCTGATGTTCATGGCGGAGCAGGCGCCGTGGATCGTGCACGTCGCGGTGCTCGTCGAGAGCGTCGCCACCGTTGTGTTCCTGCCGGCGATGCAGGCCCACGTGCCGGCGGTCGTGGGCACCGGACGCATGCTGAGCAGCGCGAACGCGCTACTGGCCGTCGTGACCGGCACGGTCCGGTTGGTCGGCGGGCCGCTCGGGGCCGTATTGCTGGTGGTGCTCGGGTTCCCGGCGCTCGTCGGGATCGACGTGGCGACCTACGTTGTCTCGGCGATCGCCGTCGCGCTCACGCGCTCGCGCGGCCGACCGGGAACGGCCGGTGCGCGGCCCTCGTTCCGCGCCGGCCTGACGGTGCTGCGCTCGTACCGGGTGGTCGAGGCGTTGCTGCCGGCGACCGGGGTGTTCCTGATGGCCAACGCGGCGCTCAGCGCCCTGCTCGTTCCGCTCGGAGTGCAGCGGTTCGGTGGGGAGACGGCGGTCGGCGCCGTCCTGTCCGCGCTCGGCGTCGGGTTCCTCGCAGGCGCTCCGCTGCTGCGGGTGCTCGTCGACCGGATGCCGGCACGGCGGTTGCTCGCGAGTGCACAGGCCGGGACGGCGGTCGGGTTCGCCATGCTCGTCAACGCAACGTGGCTGCCGCAGGCCGTCGCCGCGGCGGTTGTCATCGGGACGGCCGGATCGGTGGTGGTCGGAGCGCCACGGACGATCATCCAGCGGATCGTCCCGGGATCCGCGCTCGGCAGGGTCGCAGCCGTGTTCGGGATCGTCGAGGCCGCGGCGACACTCGCCGGTGCCGTGCTCGGCCCGGTCGGCGCGCAGGCCGCGGGGCTCGCGGTCGCGGCCAACGGCGCCGTCCTGCTCGCGGCGGCAGGCGTGGTCGTCACCGTGCTGGTGGTGCCCTCGGCGCGTTCGACCGGCACTCCCCGACGCACCCCCTCTCACCCGGCGCGGCCCGTCGACGGTGTGCGTGGGCCGGAAGGGGGTGCGTGAGCAGCTGTCGCTGTGCGATCAGGGCTCGCCGTTCCGCTCGATCGCCGTTCGGATCTCGCCCACCCGGTCTGCGAGCAGGCCGACCGCGCCGACCGCTCGCGCCATCGGGTCGTCGTCGGCGCCGCCGAGTGCCTGCTCCCTCAGGTACGCCCGCTTCACGTCGGCCCACCGTTCCGCCTGCTCCGCGGTCAGCCGTCCGCGCAGCTCGGCGAGCTTGAGCAGGTTCGCCTCGGCCCCGGACGTCAACGTCTGCGCCTCGCCGACGTAGTGATCGTCGATCAGCGCCTCGAGCTCGGCGTCGTTCATCACTGGCACGATCCGCTCCGTCAGCTTGTTCATGTTCCGGTAGGACCCCTGCAGCAGGAACGGCGGCTCGGTCCGGCTCGCGTCCGCCGTGGCCGCCGACGCGATGTAGGCCTTGTTGTTCGTCAGCACCACCTGCTGCACGCGCAGCACCTTGCGCAGTACGGACAGCACCTCGTCGAGCTCGGCCGCCGAGTAGGAGTGGGTGAGCTGGTCGGGCCGGACGCCGTCGTCGCCGCGGGCGAGCCGGACCAGCAGCCGGACGTCCGACCTGTCCCTCGTGGACAGCGGGGTCAGCACCGGGTTGGACGTCAGCGCGTTCTCGATGTAGCTCAGCGCGAACAGTTCGTCCCTTCCGGAGAGGACGTCACCGAGGTTCCACACGTCGGCGCGGTTCGCGAGCATGTCCGGCACCCGGAACCGCTTGCCCTCCTCGGTGTACGGGTTGCCGGCCATGCACACCGCGAACCGCTTGCCGCGCAGGTCGTACGTGCGGGTGCTGCCGCCCCAGACCCCCTCCATCCGGCGCTGCGCGTCGCACAGCGAGATGAACTTCTGCAGCAGCTCGGGGGACGTGTGCTGGATGTCGTCGAGGTAGAGCAGCACGTTGCTGCCCATCTCCAGCGCAAAGTTGATCTTCTCGACCTCCTGGCGCGCCGTGGCGTTCGGGGCCTCACCCGGGTCGACCGAGGTGACCACGTGTCCCAGCGCGGGACCGTTGACCTTGACGAACACCAGCCCGAGCCGGTTCGCGACGTACTCCATGAGCGTCGTCTTGCCGTAGCCGGGGGGTGAGATGAGCAGCAGCAGGCCCGAGTGGTCGGTGCGCTTCGCGTCGCCTGCGGCACCGAGCTGCCGGGCCAGGTTGTCGCCGATCAACGGCAGGTAGACCTCGTCGAGCAGGTGGTTGCGGACGAACCCGCTCATCACCTTCGGTTGGTACTCCGACAGGCGCAGCCGGGCCCGCTCCGCTTCGACGAGGGCGTGTCGCTGCCGCTGGTAGGACCGGAAGCCGGGAACCCGCTCGTCGCGGTACAGCCTGCATCGGATCAGCAGTTCGTCCAACCGGAACTCGAGCCGCCGATGCCGGATGCGCGGATGGGTGCCGAGCAGATCGTCGACGGCGGCGAACACGGCCGCCGACGAGTCCTGACGCGCGAGGCCGCTGCCGCACAGCTCGAGCGCGACGGCCTCGGGCAGGTCGGGGCCCAGCTCGTCGTCGGCGGTGGCGACGAAAGCCGACAGCCAGGCGTGGACGAGCTGGTACTGCGCGGGCAGGTCCCCGGCCAGCGCACGGACGTCCTCGTCGTAGCGCCGCCGGGACTCGGCGTCGACGCCACCGAGCGCGCGGTGGAAGCGTTCCAGCAGCGTGCGGGCTCCCGCCGCGGTGACGAACTGCGGGTTCCCGGTGGCCAGCTCCTCGAACAGGTACTCGCCCGCGACTGAGCGGAGCTCGTCGGAGCGAACTGACGGTGCCGGGGGATCCGCGCTCGCCAGCGGCGCGATGAAGCCGCGCACGGCCTCGGCGAGCTCAGAACGCATCGTGTCGATCGCGGCCGACCCGCCGAACGCGGCCCGTGCCCTTGCGAGGGAGCTCGCCCGGATGGTCCAGTGCTTCCGCGCGGGGTCGGCGGCGCCGAACGCCCAGAACAGCTGCGCAGCAGCGCGCTCGGCGGGCGGGTACCGCAGCAGTCCAGCGCCGGCGTGCAGCCGCAGGAGCGCGTCGAGGATCGCCGCCGCGTCGTGGTCGTGCACCCCGCGCTCGTAGCCCTCGTCGTAGCGGGTCTCGGCTGCCCGCCGGACGACGGCAAGCAGCCCGCCGTCGGTCACGGCGGCCTCGTGCAGCGCGTCCAGCCCACCGTTGCCCTCGGCCGCCGCCAGTATCGAGGTTGCCAGGAACTCCCCGCGGTAGACCTCCGCCGTCTCGGACACCAGCAACTGGTCCCAGTACGGCCGGGTCCGGGTGAACGCCTCGTCCCGGACCGGAGCGCGGAAGTCCGTGCCGGTGACGGTGAACGCCATCGCGCCGTCGTGCGGCACAAGGGTGAGGTCGATGGCCTGGGTGTTCACCGCGAACGTGTGCTTGCCGAGGCGGATCGTCTCGCCGTCGTCGCCGTAGAGGTCCAGCCGGTCGCGCAGGGCGCGTGCCGCCTCCTGGCGGGCCGCCTTGATCCGGCCCTGCAGCTCCTCCGCGCGGACCTGGTCGCCGATGCCGCGCAGCTCCTCGGCAACGCTGCGCATTTTGCCGACCATCGGGTCCGATGCGAAGTAGGTGTTGACCTCGTCGAGGGAGCCCAGGGTGGCCACCCGGCGCCGGACGCTGGACAGGATCCGGTCGGCCGACTCCACGAGCCGGTCCGCACGCCGGGCGCGCTCGTCCAGCAGCGCCTGCTTGCGGGACGAGAACGCCTCGTAGACGTCCTCCCGCTTGGCGCCCAGCTCGGTGAGGAAGTCGTTGAACTCGCCGAACCGCGACTCCAGGTTCTCCACCTGCAGCAACAGTCGCCCGAGCTGCTCATCGCACGCGTCGGGGGTGTCCGCCGCGGCGATCGCACCGGTGATGGCCTGCCCGAGCAGCGCGAACTCGGCGGCGAACTCGGCCCGTCCCTCACGGGCGAGCAGCTCGCTGCGCCTGCCTTCGACGGTGGCGCGGGCCCGGTTGACGCCGCCGAGCACCTCACCGATCCGCTCGAGGATCGCCGTCCGGACGGTGGCATCGGCGATGCCGAGCGAGCCGACGATGTCGGTGACGATCTGCAGGCCGTCGGTCTGGGCGGCCAGCCGCTCGCGGATCGGTTCGGCCTCCGCGACGGTCGCGATCTCGCCGGCGGCCGCGATCAGCTTGTCGACATCGGCGCGGTAGGTGTCGAACGCGTTCTCGCCGCTGAGGAACTGGACGGCGCGCTTCCCGGCATCGTCGAGAGCCTGATCGAGCTCGGCGTCGAGGGCGTCGATGCGTGCCTGATCGGCGTAGCGCATCTCGCGAACGGTGACCAGGTGCCCTTGCGCCTTGCGCAGGTCGGCCAGCAGCGTCACCCAGCCGTCGGCGCTGCGCGGCGTGAGGCCACGGCTCGACCGGACGAGGGTGCCGATCCGCTCGGCCGACTCGTCCACCGCCGCCGTGGCCTGCGCGGTGAGCTCGGTGACCTTCTCGAACTCGTCCAGGACCTGCTCTGCGGTGTTCTGCAGGTTGGCGAGGGGCGTCCGCAGGTCGCCGAGGTCCTGCTCGCCGAGCCAGTGGTAGGCGTCGAAGACCCGCTGGCAGGTGGCGATCAGCGCCTCGAACACCGCCGTCGCCGGGGCCATCTCGTCGATCATGCCCGACACCGACAGGGAGTCCGAGATGCCGCGCACCAGGTCGGCGTTGCCGATCCGCGCGAACGGGCCCGACCCGGCAGGCTGCGCGGCGGCGTACACGTCGGACTGGTACGGCGTCTGCCACACCTGCATCGCGTGGACCCGCGTCGGCTCGTCCGACACGGCACGGAACACCACCATCGTGCCGTCGTCGAACAGCGAGTAGCCGTGGCACGGAAGCGGGGTGGAGACCTCCTTGCGGATCACGTTGTACGGCAGCAGCAGCGAGAAGCCGTCGGCGCGGGCGTGGAAGACGTACAGCACGTCCTCCCCGTTTGGCGAGCGGATCACGCGCTCGAACTCGAGGTCGTCGACCGCGGTGTCGAACGTCTTGCTGACGCCCGTGGCCAGGTAGTACCCACCGGGGAAGATCAGTCCCTGGTCCTCGGGGAGGCGCTGGCACGCCTGTCCGATGGCGTCGGCGCGGACGACCTGCTTGGTGCGGGTGTTGAACACCAGGTACCGGTACCGCTGCTCGTTGTACGGCCGGATGCGCAGCAGGATCATCGGCCCCACCTGGGCGTACGCCACGTCGGCGTCGGCAAGGCTCTGCAGCGGCTCGTCGACCGGCTCTGAGTAGATCCCCTCCCCGCTCTCGGTGTTGTTCTCGATCTTGATCGTCAGCGTGCCGCCGAGCGTCTCGACGAACACCTGGCCCAGGATCGACAGGTGCGGGTGCCTGCCGAGCACCTGGTCGTCTCGGGTGGCCTCGGTCCAGGTGAAGTCGTGCGAAGGCGGGAACACGTGGTCCCGTTCACCGCGGTTGTCGACGTAGGACACGGCGCCGTCGGTGGCGACCTTCCAGCGCAGCACCTTGATGTCGTCGGTACGCCCGCCGGTCTGGAACACCGCGAGCAACTTGCCCTCGACCCGGCGCAGCTGCAGCAGGCGCGTGTCCCTGTAGTACCGGTACAGCTCGGTGAAGTCGCGCTGGAACCGCGGGTCGCGAAGCAGCTCCGGCAGTGCGTCCGCGGCGCCGTCGAAGCGGAACGCCGAACCGTCCCGGGAGAACGTGTGGAGCGAGAACACGTCGTCGACGACCGTCTCCGGCTTGAGCCCGATGAAGACGTTGTAGCCGAACAACATGTGCCCGCCAACGGACACGATGTCGCGCGGCACGCAGTTGTTCTCGGTCCGGATGCGTTCGGTGCCGAGCAGCTCGAGCGCCGCGGCGCCGAACGCCTCGATGCGACGTTCGTTCAGCGCGCCGGCCCGGCGGGCCAGCTCCGCGGCGTGCTCGGCCAGCCGGGCGCGCAGCAGCTCGTAAGTGCCCCCGTCGAGTCCGGTCTGCCCGCCCGCCTCGGCCGCGTCCTGCTCGGCGACGTCGACGGTCATTTCACCGACGTCGGCAGGCTCGCGACGGGCGCGTCGGCGAGGCCGAGCTGGTGTGCGAGGGCGTGCAGTTGCTGGGCCTTCGCCGAGTCGGGGCCACCCTGGTTGATCATCTTGAGCAGGAACGCAGACAGGGTCAGGTTCTTCACGTCCTCGCTGCCGGCCGCGGTCAGCAGCCTGCTGACGTCCTCGATGACGTTCCCGTCGCCGTTCAGCCACCTGCCCGCGAGGGCCTGGGTGACCTCGGAGCTGTCCACCACCGCGTCGATGCCCTTGCCGAGCGCGATCGATGACATCAGCTTGTCGAGGAAGATGCTGTCGCCGCCGACGATGTCGATGTCGGCGCTCTCCAGTCCCTTCGACAGGACGGCCGCCTGCGCCTCGGCGATCTGCCGGTGCACGTCGACCTTGGCCAGCGCGATCTCCTTGTCGGACTCCAACCGGAGCCGGAACTCCTCGTGATCGCGTGACGCCTCGTCCAGCGCCGCCATCGCTGCGGCCTTGTCCGTCAGGCCTTCCGCCTCGGCCTGCAGCTTGAACTTCAGCGCGTCCGCCGCCACCGTGGCCTTCTCGCGCTCGACCAGCGCCTCGGCGCGCCCGACCTTTTCGATGGCCTCCGCGCCCCGCTCGTTGACCTGGACCTCGGCCAACCCGGCCGCGGCCGCCTCGGCCTGGGTGCCTTCCGCGAGCCGGATCTTGGCCCTCGCCTGCAGGTCGGCCGCCTGCTGCTCGGCCTCGGCCAGCGTGAGCTGCTCCCTCGCCCTGTGCTTGGCCGCCGCCTCGGCCGCCTCGGCCGCCTTGATGTCCTTGACCAGGTTCTGCTGCGCCTCGGCCTCCGCCCGGATGACCGTCGCCTGGCGCTCGCGTTCGGCCTCCTCGACCGCTCGCAGCCGGTTGATGCTCTCCTCCTGCTCGGCGACGGTCTTGTCGACCGCGACGCGTTCGCGCACCACCTCCGCGACGGCCCGGCGCCCGACCTCGACCTCCTTGACCTTGGCGATCTGCGCGAGCTCCACCTCGCGGTCGCGGCCGACCACCTCGAGCAGCCGGTCCTTCTCGATCCGCTCGCTCTCGATCGCGATCACGCGTTCCCGGTTCTTCTGCGCGACCGCGATCTCCCGCTCCTGGTTCTGCTGCTGCACGCCGAGCGACTCATCGGTGCGCAGGTGCGCCGACTGCGCCTTGAGGCGTTCCTCGGCCTGCACCCGCTGCGTCTCGGCCTCCTCGCGCGCCCGCATCGTCGCGATCTCGCGGTGCTGCTTCGACTCGGCGTCGGCCTGCTGACGCTCGAGCTCCAGGATCGCCTCCCGGGCCTCGACGTTCTGCCGGGTGATCTCCTTCTCCTCGTTGCGCTTGTACTCGTTCGTTCGGATGTGCTCGACCGCGGTCAGCTCGGTGATCTTCCGGATGCCCTGCGCGTCGAGGATGTTGTTCGTGTCGAGCGCTTCCATCGGGGTCTGCTCGAGGTAGTCGATCGCGGCGTCTTCCAGGCTGTAGCCGTTCAGGTCGGTGCCGATGACCTGGATGATCCGGTCCCGGAACTCGTCGCGCTTCGTGTATAGGTCGACGAAGTCGAGGTGCTTGCCGACCGTCTTCAAACCCTCGGAGAACTTGGCGGCGAACAGGGCCTGCATCGTCGCCTGGTCGCTGGCCCGCTCAGTGCCGATCGCCTGCGCAACCTTGATGACGTCCTCGACGGTCTTGTTCACGCGCACGAAGAAGGTGATCCGGATGTCAGCGCGGATGTTGTCGCGGCAGATCAGGCCGTCATGACCGGTGCGCTCGATCTCGATCGTCTTGACCGAGATGTCCATGAACTCGGCCTTGTGCACCACCGGCAGCACGACGGCGCTGGTGAACGTGACATCGACCTTGCGCATCTTGGAGACGATCAGCGCGCGGCCCTGGTCTACCTTCTTGAACATTCGGCTGACCGCGATCAGCACGACGATTGCGATCAGCAGGACGACGCCGAGGGCGATCCCGGTGGACAAGGCGATTGAGCCCATCAATTTTCCTTGGTCAGAGGGTTTGGTGGCTGGCTGGACGGCGCGCGGTCCACCCAGAAGATCTCTTCGGCGGGGTCGTATTCGAAGATCAGCGCTTCCGACCCGGCGCGCAGCGGACCGTTGCCAGCCATGGCGGCGGGCCTGCGGACCTGGATGATCGCCGACGAGCCGTCGTCCGACGTGATCTCGGCCTGGCCGAACGTCTCGCTGACGGTGCCGGTCCTGATCACGCAGGTGCGGCCGACGAAGTCGCTGCGGCTGGGTTCAGCGGCGCCGGGTATCGCACGGCGGATCGGGACGACGACGAGCCGCGTGACGAGCAGGCCGCCCAGCAACGCGACGAGCAGCACCGCGATGCCGAGGAGGACGCCCAGGGCGCCCGGCACCGCGATCGCGCCGAGCACGATGGTGCCGATCATGGCCAGCAGCCACGACAGGGTGATCCACATCGAGAGCGCGACCATGAGCGGAACGCCACCGAGGCCCAGCGTGTTGATCATCCCGCCGCCCGCGTCCGCATCCGCGTCCAGCAGATCCAGATCGGCTCCGACCAGCACGAGCAGCCAGTACAGCACGACGACGACAAGCATGAAGCCGAACAGCACCGCGGGAAAGCTCACCGCGGCGGTGAGGAACTCGAGCATACGGCGGCCACCTCCCCCCAAAGGTCACCCGTACGCGGCGCAACGCTAGCCGAGCCGATGGACGTCGCGGATTCCGTTGCGATCATCGTGGCTCATCCGTTGCCTCCACATCGGTAGTTCCACGGAGTAGACCGCGGGGGACGCAGGATGGTTGGGGTCGCTCGGCTGGTGGTTCCGCGCACGCCGGAGATGCTGTGATGGGCACGTGCCCCCCGCGCCGCACCCGGTCGCCCTGCGGCTGGCTGCGGAGGGCGACCCCGCGATCCGCGCGCTGGCTCGCCGCGACCTCCTTGGCGAGCCGGCCCTGGTCGCCAACGCGCTGCGCAGCCCGCTCGTGCGCGGACTGCTCGCCGAGCTGGAGGACCGGGCCGTGCTGGGGCGTCCCTACGCCAAGTGGACCGGGGCGCACTGGCGGCTCGTGTCACTCGTCGAGCTCGGCATCCCGCCCGATCACGGCCCCGCCGTGCGGGCGGCGGGGGCCGTGCTCGACCACTGGGCCGCGCCCGACCGGCTCGCCGGGGTCCCGGTGGTGGACGGCCGCCGCCGGATGCACGCCTCGCAGGAGGGGAACGCGGTGGCGGTCGCCTGCAGGCTCGGCATGGCGGGCGACGAGCGGGTGGCCCGGCTCGTCGAGCAGCTCGTCGCCGGGCAGTGGCCGGACGGCGGGTGGAACTGCGACCGGCACCGCGGGGCGCGCCGCTCGTCGGTGCACGAAACGCTGCCCGCGCTGTGGGGGCTGCACGAGCACGCGACGGCCACGGGCGACGCACGCAGCCGGGCGGCCGCCGCGGCGGCGGCGGAAGTGCTGCTCGCGCGCGATGTCGTGTTCGCGGCCGGCACGGACCGGCCGCTGCACCGGTCGGTCGTCGACCTGCACTACCCGCCCTACTGGCACTACGACGTGCTGCAGGCTCTCGTCGTCCTCGACCGGGCGGGATTCCGGGACGATCCGCGCACGAGCAGGGCTCGGCACCTGGTGGGCGGCAAGCAACGCCCGGACGGCCGCTGGCGCGCGGTGCGGCCGTGGTGGCGACCGCCCGGCTCGCCGGGGCTGGTCGAGGCCGTGGACTGGGGCGACGTGGCGCACCAGATGGTGACGCTGAACGCGCTGCGAGTCACTCGCCCGGCGGTCGGTACGACTCCCGCGCGCCCGCGGCCTTCTCCAGCACCGCAGGCAGGTCCTCCGCGGCGATGAGCTGGCGCGTCTCGAGGTGCGAGAACGCCCCGGTGCTGCTCACCGCGATGGAGACGGCCGCGGCGGTGGTGGTGTCCGGGATGTCGAGGACGACGAAGCCGTCGCGATCACCGAACATGTAGTACACCGTCTCGAGGGAACCGCCGACGGACGCCGCCAGATCCCGCACCGCGGCCGGCCGGTCGCCGGGCTTCATCAGCATCCGGTTCCACGTCTCCGGCTTGTAGCTGAAGAACACCGCGAACTTGGCCATGGCGAACCTCCTCGCGCCGATGGGCGGGCCAGTCCACCACCGGTGCCGGGCGCTGTCGAGCGGCCGAACGGCTCAGGTGTCGTGCGCCTCGGGGTCGCGCGCGAGCACCGAGCGGCCGCCGTCCACCGGCACCGTGGCGCCCGTGACGTATGCCGCGTCGTCCGAGAGCAGGTGCGCGATCACGGACGCCACCTCGGCGGCTGCGCCCACCCGGCCGAGCGGGTGGATCCGCCGCATCTCCTCCTCGACCTGCGCCGCGCCATCGGGGCCGAGCTCGTCGAGGTACGCGGCGTAGCGCTCGGTGGCGATCGAGCCCAGCGCCACGGCGTTCACCCGCACGGCGCGCGGCCCGTACTCGACGGCGAGCGCGCGCGTGAGGCCCTCGATCGCTGCCTTCGCCGTGACGTAGGGCGTGCAGCCGGGCACCGCTCGCTGGGCCTGGTGGGAGGAGACGTTGACGATCGCGCCGCCGGTGCCGGTCGCGAGGAACCGGCGCACCGCGGTGGTACAGCCGACGAGGGCTGGGGCGAGGTTGGTCCGGACCAGGTCGAGGATCTCGTCCGCCGGAGCGGTGTGCACCGACGCGTCGCGGAAGACCGCGGCGTTGTTGACCCAGCCGGTGAGCGGCGCGGCCTCTTCGGCACGGTCGGCTGCTGCCTCGGTGACGGCCTCGTCGGCGGCGCTGCCCGCCACACCGAGCGCGCGGGGGTGGCCGGCGAGCCAGTCGAGCGCGCCTTCGTCGAGCTCGATCGCGACCACGTGCGCTCCGTCGCGCAGAAGACGCTCGACGACCGCCCTGCCAACGCCGCGGCCCCCTCCGGTGACGACGACCGAACGGGACGCGCTGGCGGGCTGCACGGGGCGAGCCTAGCGGATGTGATGGTCGTTGCGATTTCGTGATCTGCGCCTGAAACAGTGTGCATCGACGCCGCGTAGAGCCGCCGAAATCCCCCCGGTGACCTGGCGGAACGACGCGGTTCCCATCATCTGTGATCGCCAAACGCTTTTGTGATAGCGCTCACAATCTTGACCGATCCGGGCCACCCCGTGATCGGCGGGCCGGTTTCTCGCCTGTTAAGTTCTTGGGACATGGCCGCACCCGTTGAATCCCCCGACCGTGCACGCTCAAACATCGGGGAACGGCTGACGATCGGTCGCCCCGAGGTCTCGGACGGTGTCGCGTGCTGGCGCCTGGCCGAGGCCACCGGGGTTCTCGATGTGAACTCCCGATACGCCTACCTGTTGTGGTGCCGTGATTTCGCCGCCACCTCGGTGGTGGCGCGCCACGACGGGCAGGTGGTCGGGTTCGTCACCGGGTTCCGTCGACCCGAGGAGCCGTCCACCCTGGTCGTATGGCAGGTCGGCGTGGATGCCGCGGCGCGCGGGCAAGGCGTGGCGGCGGCGATGCTCGACGCCCTGTTCGACCGCGTACCTGGAGTAGATCACCTCGAGGCCACCGTCACGCCCGACAACACGGGGTCCGTCGCGCTCTTCAGTCGATTCGCTGAGCGGCGGGACGCTTCTGTGCGTCACAGCGAGCTGTTCGATGCAGAGCTGCTCGGCGACGGACACCCACCAGAGATCTTGTTCCGGATCGGACCGGTCCGCCGCTGACCTGACGATCATCACGACGTTTCACAGGGAGAGGCCCGTGGAAACGACCGTTTTCGACGACCTGGAGTCCGAGGTCCGCAGTTACTGCCGGAGTTGGCCGGTGGTGTTCGACACCGCCCGCGGATCTCGAATTACAGATATCGACGGCCACAGCTATCTCGATTTCTTCGCCGGTGCCGGCGCACTGAACTACGGGCACAATCCGCCGGCGCTGAAAGCGCCGCTCATGGAGTACCTCGCGCGCGACGGCATCACCCACGGCCTCGACATGTACACCGTGGCCAAGGGTGAGTTCCTGCGGACGTTCGAGGAACTCGTGCTGAAACCGCGCGGGCTCGACTACAAGGTCCAGTTCCCGGGGCCGACCGGAGCCAACACCGTCGAGTCGGCGCTGAAGCTCGCGCGCAAGATCACCGGCCGGGAGTCGATGATCAACTTTACGAACGGGTTCCACGGCATGACGCTGGGCGCCCTGTCCGTCACCGGGAACTCGATGAAACGCGGTGGGGCGGGCGTGCCGCTCGTGCACGCCACCCCGATGCCGTTCGACAACTACTTCGACGGCACGGTGCCGGATTTCCTCTGGTTCGAGAAGCTGCTCGGCGACGCGGGCAGCGGCCTGAACGAGCCCGCAGGCGTCATCGTGGAGACCGTGCAGGGCGAGGGCGGCATCAACCCGGCCCGCGTCGAGTGGCTGCAGGGGCTGGAAGACCTGTGCCGGCGCCACGGCATGATCTTGATCGTCGACGACGTGCAGATGGGCGTCGGGCGCACCGGGCCCTTCTTCTCGTTCGAGGCGGCCGGCATCCGGCCCGACATCGTCTGCCTGTCCAAGTCGATCAGCGGCTACGGCCTGCCCATGGCCCTCACGCTCATCAAACCCGAGCTCGACCAGTGGGGACCCGGCGAGCACAACGGCACGTTCCGCGGGCACAACCCGGCGTTCGTCACCGCCACCGCCGCCCTGCGCGAATACTGGAGCGACGACACCCTCGAACGCTCCACCATCGCCAAGGGGGAGCGCGTTGGCGCCGCCCTCGCGGAGGTGGCGGCGGACTCGGAGAGCGTGGAGCTCACCCCGAAGGGCCGCGGCCTGGCCCGCGGACTGTCCTTCTCCCAGCCCGAGCTCGCCGCGAAGGCGTGCGCCGCGGCGTTCGAGCGGGGCCTGATCATCGAGACTGCCGGCCCCACCGACGAGGTCATGAAGCTCATGCCGCCGCTCACGATCACCGACGCGGAGCTGGAGGAGGGGCTGGGGCTGGTTGCCGAATCCGTCCGAGCCGTCACCGAAGGGATGTCCGCGTGATCGTCCGCACGCTCGAGGAGATCACCGACACCGAGCGCGACGTCAAGACCGAGCACTGGCGCAGCAAGCGCATCGTGCTCGCCGGCGACGGCGTCGGGTTCTCGTTGCACGAGACCGTGCTCGACGCCGGTTCGATCAACGACTTCTGGTACGCCAACCACATCGAGGCCGTCTGGGTCATCGAGGGCGAAGGCGAGCTCACCGACAAGGACAACGGCGTCACCTACCAGCTCGGCCCTGGCTCCGTCTACGTCCTGAACGGCCACGAGCACCACCAGCTGCGCCCGCGCACGCGGATGCGCACGGTGTGCGTGTTCAACCCGCCCGTGACCGGGCGCGAGGTGCACGACGAGAACGGCGTGTACCCGCTGATCGTCGAGCCAGCGCCCGACGGATTGGGCACGACGGCGGAGGCCTCCTGAGGGAGGTCGGCGCCCCGGTCGCGAAACGGCTGCCGCCGAGCAGGGCGGCAGCCGTTTCGCCCGGTCGAGGGAGGTGTCAATTGAACCAGGAGTGGCTCGAGGGTCTCGTACTCGGTGACGTGCTCAGGTCGCGCGCCGAGACCCACGGGAAGGCGGCGTTCCTGAAGTTCCGCGACGGCGAGCTGTCCTTCGTCGACGTGGACGTCGCCGCCGACAGGTACGCCAACGGGTTCGCCGCCGAGGGTGTTGGCCGCGGCGACCACGTGGCGGTGATGCTGCCGAACTGCCCCGAGTTCGTGCCGGTGATCGTCGCGCTCGCGCGCATCGGCGCGGTCGCGGTGCCGGTGAACACGGCGTACCGCGGGGAGCTGCTCCGGCACGTGCTGGACAGCGCGGACGTCTCCACGCTGCTGATCGACGCCGAGTACGCCGACCGCCTACCGGCGGTGCTTCCTGCTGTGCCGGATCCGATCCGCGTGATCGTCCGCGGGCAGGAGCCGTCGCTCGCGGTGCTCGCCGACGGCGCGATCCCGATGTCACGCCTGCTGGCGCACGGGGCCGAGCCGGTCCCGAGCGGTGCGCGGTTCTCCGACCTGCAGGCGATCATGTACACGTCCGGCACCACGGGGCGCTCCAAAGGAGCGATGGTGCCGCACGCGCTGGCCCTCGCCTGTGCGTACGACTCGCTGGACTTCCTCGACCGGTGGGGAAAGACCACGTACTGCCCGCTGCCGCTCTTCCACGCGGCAGGGCTGTGGGACGGGGTGTTCTCCTCGTTGCTGTCCGGGAGCCCGATCGGCATCGTCGAGCGCTTCAGCGCATCGCGGTTCTGGGACGACGTGCGGTACTTCGACGCGCAGGTCACCATGAGCGTGTTCGCGATGATCCCGATCCTGCTGAGCGCGCCGCCGGGACCACGGGACCACGACCACCCGCTCGAGACGTTCTACATGGGCAAGTCCGCGCTGGACGCGCCCCTGCTGGAACGCTTCGGCGTCCGGTCGGCGGAGACCTACACCAGCACCGAGGTCGGCATCGCGACCGGCAGCGCGTACGGGCAGTGGCGCCTCGGATCGATGGGGCAGGCCCACTCCGAGCGGTTCGAGGTGGCCGTCGTCGACGAGGACGACCGCGAGGTCCCTGCCGGCGAGCCGGGCGAGCTCGTGGTGCGGCCCAAGCAGCCGTTCGTGATCACCACCGGCTACTACGGCATGCCGGCGGCCACCGCGAAGGCGTTCCGGAACATGTGGTTCCACACCGGCGACCGCGCATGGCGCGACGACGACGGCTACTTCTACTTCCTCGACCGGATCGCCGACGCCATCCGCAGGCGCGGGGAGAACATCTCGGCGTTCGACATCGAGTGCGAGGTGAACCTGCACCCGGATGTCGTCGAGTCCGCGGCCTTCGGCGTGCCGTCCGAGCTGGGCGAGGAGGACGTGAAGCTGGCGGTCGTGCGGACCCCCGGCGCCGACCTGTCGGCCGCCGAGCTCGTCGCGTACTGCGCCGCCAAGCTGCCGTCGTTCATGGTGCCGCGCTACATCGAGTTCGTCGGCGAGCTGCCCCGCACCCCCACCGACAAGGTCGCCAAGCACACACTGCGGGCGATGGGTGACCAGGGCATCACGCCGGGTACGTGGGACCGCGAGCGCGCCGCGCCGAGCACGCGGGTGAGCCAGGCATCCGCCGCTGCGGAGGCGACGCCGGGAAGGACGGCATGAACTGGGAAGACACCCCTGATCAGGCGGCGTTCCGCGAGGAGGTGCGCGCGTTCGTCCGCGACCGGTTCCCGGCCGCGTACACGCCGGACCCGGACGCCGAGCAGAGCCTCGAGCCGGAGGACGTCTGGGGCTACAACTGGCCGGTCGACCGCAACAGTGCGGACCTCGCTCGCAAGGAGGGGGCCCTGGAATGGGCCGCGGCGCTGGCGGAACGCGGCTGGATCGCGCCGCACTGGCCCGTGGAGTACGGCGGTGCCGGCCTGTCGGCGATGGAGGAGTTCATCCTCCACGAGGAGATGATGCGGGCGCGGGTGCCGACCGTGAACGGCATCGGCGCGTTCCTGCTCGGCCCCACCCTGCTCGCCCACGGCACCGACGAGCAGCGCGCCGAGCACCTCCCCCCGATCGCGCGCGGCGAACGCGCATGGGCGCAGGGCTTCTCCGAGCCGGGCGCGGGCTCCGACCTGGCAAGCCTGCGGACGAGGGCCGTGCGGGACGGCGATCACTACGTGGTGGACGGGCAGAAGTTGTGGACCTCGCTCGGCCACAACGCCGACTGGCTGTTCGTACTGGTCCGCACCGACCCGGACGCGGCGCCCAAGCACCGGGGGATCACGTTCCTGCTCGTCGACGTGAACACGCCGGGGGTCACGATCCGGCCGATCCGCGACATCCGCGGCGACGCCCCGTTCTCGGAGATCTTCTTCGAAGGTGCGAGGGTGCCCGTCGCCAACCGCGTGGGCGAGGAGAACCGGGGCTGGTACGTGGCGATGGACGCGCTCAGCTTCGAGCGGGCCGGGATCGGGGCCACGATCAAGTACGAGCAGGCGATCGCCCGCCTCGTCGAGCACATCGGCACGCCGGAGGGGCGGGAGCACCTGCGGGAGGGCTGGGAGCGGGGCGCCCGGCAGGAGATCGCGCGGCGGTACGTCGAGATGCGGGTGCTGTACAACATCGCCCGCTACAGCGTCACCAACCCCGTGCCCGGCTACGAGGCCTCGGTCAACCAGCTCTTCAGCGCCGAGCTGCACCAGCGGCTCGCCCGCACCGGCGCTCACGTGTTCGGTAGGCACGGGCTGCTGTGGCAGCGCCGCGACGCCCCGCTCGGTGCCGCCTTCACCCACATGCGCATGGACTCGGTCGCCGCCACGTTCCTCGGCGGCGCGTCCGAGATCCAGCGCAACGTCATCGCCACCCGCGGCCTGGGCCTGCCGCGTTCGTAGGAGGAAACACATGACCGAAGGACTGGACGTCGTCGTCAAGGACCGCGTCTGCTGGATCACGCTCGACCGGCCGAAGAAGCTCAACTCCCTGACCCCGGAGATGATGCACGGCCTGCGCAAGGTCTTCACCGACATCGACGACGACCCCGAGGTCTGCGTCGCGGTGCTGCAGGGCGCAGGCGAGAAGGGGTTCTGCGCCGGCATGGACCTCGACTGGTCGGAGTCGCTCACCAAGGCCGACCGGATCGAGCAGGGCCGCCTCGGCGAGAAGACGTTCGCGATGATGGAGCGGCTCTCCATCCCGGTGTTCGCCGCGGTGCGCGGCTACGCCGTCGGCGGCGGGCTCGAGCTGGCGCTCGCCGCGGACTTCATCGTCTGCGCTGACAACGCGAAGATGGGGCTGGTGGAGATCACCCTCTCCGCCCGGCCGCCGCACCAGCCGAAGTTCATGGATGGCAAGGAAGACCCCGACCAGCCCGAGGTGGGCGGAAGCGCGCCCGGCTGGGGCGGGCTCAAGCGGCTGCCCGCCCGTGTCGGCATGGCACGGGCCAAGGAGATGCTCTTCACCGGCGTCACCCTCGACGCGCAGCGGGCCCTGCAGATCGGCCTGGTCAACGACGTGTTCCCGACCGACGAGTTCGACGAGAAGGTGGCCGCGCTCGCCGAACGGATCGGGGCGATGAACCGGTACAACCTGCGCCTCGTCAAGGAGCTGGTCACCGCAGGCTACGACTGGATCGAGCCGCACCCCAGCTGAGGAGCGAGAAGATGCTGAAGATCTACCGGATCGACCACGTCGCGGTGGCGACCCCCGACCTCGACAAGCAGCTCCCGCTGCTGGAGGGCCTGTTCGGCTTCCGGCGCACGCACGTGTGGGACAACCCCGCTGCTGGCGTCCGCGGGGTGCGGCTCGCGGTGCCGGGCAGCTCGGGGCAGACGTGGGTCGTGCTCGCGCCGTCCGACGATGGCGGAACGCTGTCGAACTGGCTCGATGAGAAGGGCGGCCGGCCGGGGCTGCACCACGTCGGCGCCGAGGTGCCGGATCTGGACGCCGCGGTCGCCGAGCTCGACAAGCGCGGCTTGAAGATCACCGACTCGGTGCCGGGGCGCTGGGTGGAGGCGTCCCTTTCGCCGCCAGAACACGGACCCGGCGTGCTGTGGCGCCTGCGTGGGCCCGGCAACCTCGCGATGCTCGGCGACGACGAGGCGACGGCCGTCAAGCCGGTCGACGCGAACGGGCCGACACTGGGCATCCGCGGGATCGACCACATCTGCCAGGCCTTCCACGACCGCGACGAGCTGTCGCGCTGGTACTCCGACCTCGCCGGATTCGTCGAGGTCTGGCGCACGGCCGACGACGAGATCCCCGACATGGCCGACCTCGTGCTGAACGTCCCCGGCTCCAGCATCTGCTGGGAGGTGATCACCGGCCGCGGCGAGGACTCGTTCGTCGACAAGTTCCTCGCGCGCAACGGCGCCGCCGCCCACCACGTGACGTTCGAGGTGGCCGACTGGGATGCCGCGCTGGCCGCCTGCGGTGTCCACGACATCCCGACGTTCGACGACGAGGAGGGCGTCAAGGACGGCGCGGCGTGGAAGCACACGTTCATCCACCCCAAGCACGCGGGCGGCGTGCTCGTGCAGCTGTTCTGGGAAGAACGGCCTGGGGTCTGGGTGCGCTCGGACAAGATCCCGCCCGCCAACTAGCACCTGTTGTGGTTGCTTTGCGTGGCGGTGCGGGTAGCGGAACCGTCCTCGCGAGAGGACGTCTGAGAACCCGCAGCGGTGCCGGTGGCGTGCTACCCCGAGCGGCTTCGCCGCTGATGAACCCAGAGGACTCACATGGATCTGACCCTCACCGAGGACCAGGAGCTCATCCGCCGCACCGCCCGTGACGTGCTCGCCGGGCGAGCGGCGGTGCCCGGGGACTTCTCGACAGACCTGTGGAAGGAGATGGTCGAGCTCGGCTGGACCGGGTTAGCCGTGCCGGAGGCCTACGGCGGCGTCGGCGAGGGCTTCCTCGAGGCCTGTCTGCTCATCGAGGAGATGGGCGCCGCACGGGTGCCGAGCCCGTTCCTGCACACGGTGGCGTGCGGCGCGACCATCGAGCGGCTGGGCTCGGCCGAGCAGCGGGAGCGCTGGCTGCCGCGGATCGTCGAGGGCCAAACCATCGCCTACGCCGATGGGGCGACGGTCAGCGCCACGGCGTCGGGCGACGGGTACGTCATCGAGGGCATCGCGCGGTTCGTGCCGTTCGCGCACGCCGTCGACGACCTGCTGGTCGTGTCAGGCCCGACCGCCTTCCTCGTCGAGCGGACCGCGGCGGGCGTCACCACCGAGCGGCTCGACGTGGTGGGGTCGAACGCCGAGAACGACGTCCGGTTCGCGAGCGTCGCGGTACCGGCCGACCGGGTGCTCGGCGATGGCGCGGCGATCGGCGCCACGGCATCGGCGTTCGGGGCGGCGGCGACGTGCGCGGAGATGGTGGGCGGCATGCAGCGCGTCCTGGACATGACCGTGGAGTACGCGGGGCAGCGCGAGCAGTTCGGACGCCCGATCGGCAGCTTCCAAGCCGTGCAGCACCACTGCGCGGACATGGCGATCGACACCCTCACGGCGCGGTTCATCGCCTTCGAGGCCATCTGGCGGCTCGCGGCGGCCGGTCAGGCCCCTGACGAGGTGGCGTTGACGGTGTCGGTGGCCAAGTCGTGGGTGAGCGACGCCTACCAGCGGGTGTGCGCCGTCGGGCACCAGGTGCACGGCGCCATCGGGTTCACCGCCGAGCACGACCTGCACCACTACCTGCAGCACGCCATGAGCAGCGCGCTCGCCTTCGGCGACGGCGACTTCCACGCCGACCGGGTGGCCGACGGGATCGGACTGCCCACTTCATGAGGGTCGTGAGTGGATACGCGAGCTATAGCGCGCTTATCCGCTCACGGGTGTTCGAGGGTGCGCAGCGGGAGTAGCTCGGGTCTTTTGGGCGAGTAGCCGTCGCCCGTGGCGTGGCCCCGCAGCCGCCTGCGGACGTAAGGCGCCACGAAGTCGCGCATCCAGCGCAGGTCCTCGCGCACCCAGTCCTGCCACGGGGTCGGGGCCATCTCGGGCAGCGGGGTGCGCCAGTCGTCGATGACGGGCTCGCCGAGCGTCTCCAGCACGCGCAGGGCGACGCGGCGGTGGCCCTCGGCGGTGAGGTGCAGGCGGTCACGGCCCCAACTGCGCGGATCGGCGAGCGGCGCCATGCCCCAGAGGTCAACCACGGTGCTGCCGTGGCGCTCGGCGCTGGCGCGCATCAGCTCGTTGAAGCAGGCGACGCGTCCGCGCAGCCTGCGGATGATCGGGTGCATCCGGCCGAGGTCGAAGCCGGTGAACATCAGGACGTGCGCCCCGGTGGCGGTGACCCGTTCCAGCGCGGCGTCGAAGCGGCGGGCGAGGTCGTCGGTGTCGCAGGAGAACCGGATGATGTCGTTGCCGCCGGCGCAGAAGCTGATCAGATCCGGGCGGAGCCGCTCGGCCACCGGGATCTGGTCCTCGACGATCTGGTCGAGGAGCTTGCCGCGCACGGCGAGGTTGGCGTAGCGGAAGCCGGGGCGGGCGGCACTCAGATGTTCGGCCACCCGGTCGGCCCACCCGCGGGGAGTACCGTCGGGGCGCCAGTCGTCCAAGCCCTCTGTGAAGCTGTCTCCCAGCGCGAGGAAGCTGCTGATGGGTCTCATCGGCCACCGCCCCCTTTCGTTCATGATCCCGTCATCTCGTCGACGGCCAAAGCATTCTCCAATATCACCCAGCACCGGGGATACACGCCAGTGGGGGTGATCCATTCGTGGACGTAGGGCACCCTTAGCTCATGGGAAGTCGGAAGGACGCTGCCGAGCCGGGCCTCGCGGAGGTCCTCGGCGGGCGCAGCGGCGCCGTCGACGCCACCGTTCCCCCGATCGTGTTCGTGGCGGCGTTCACGATCGCCGACGCGTCGGGCTGGGCTTCCCCGGTCGCATGGGCGGGCGGCGCGGCCGTGCTGGTCGGCGCGCTCGTCGCGGTGGTCCGATTGGTGCGCGGCGAGCGGCCACGCGCCGTGCTGTTCGGCCTGCTCGGCGTCGCCGTGGCCGCGCTGATCGCCCTGTACACCGGCCGCGCCGTCGACTTCTTCCTCGTCCAGATCGTGAGCAACGCGGCGAGCGCGCTCGCGTGGGCCGTGTCGATCGTGGTGCGCTGGCCGCTGCTCGGGCTGGTCGTCGGCACCGCGCTCGGCCAGCGCACGCGCTGGCGCCACGACCCCGACCTCCTGCGCGGCTACCAGCGCGCCAGCTGGGTGTGGGTCGGGCAGTACGCCGTGCGGCTCGCGGTGTTCCTCCCCCTGTACGCGGCCGACGCCGTGGTCGCGCTCGGCATCGCCCGCACGGTGCTCACCTGGCCGCTGGTGGCGCTGTGCGTCGCGCTGTCGTGGCCGGTGCTCCGTTCGGCCCTGCCGCCGGGGCACGGCGGACTGCGGCATCCTGTCGTGGAGCGTGAATCTGCTCACGAGGAGTGATCGTTTTGAACGATGCGGGCCGGCGGGACGTTGCACCCAACGTAGATCGTCGAACCGAACCCCAGGGAGCCATGCCTCAGCAGCCCACCGCCCCACGACCCGCTGCCGACCCCACGAGCACCGAGCCGGTGCAGGCAGCGCCCGCGAAGGCGGCGGAGCTCAGCATCAACAAGGTGCTGGCCGGTGCCGGTGCGGCGGTCACCAGCGCCGTGCTCGGGTCGTACTTCGGCGCCACCGGAACGGTGGCAGGAGCGGCGTTCGGCTCGGTGGCGAGCACCGTGGCAACGACGCTCTACCAGCGCTCGCTCGACCGCACCCGCGACCACATCGTCGCCCGCGTCCGGCTGGGCGGCGGACGCCAGACCGGCATCTCCGACGCGCCGACCGTCCAGCTGACGGTGCCGCAGCCGCGCGCCTCGTCCGACGCCGCGACCACACAGCTGCGTGTCGAGCCCGTCCTGCGGCGGCCGCGTCGGATTTGGCTCTGGGCCGGCGCGACGGTACTGGTCTTCGTGATCGGTCTGTTGGTGGTCACCGGGCTGGAGTGGGCGAAGGGTTCCTCCCTCACCACCGGGACGCCGGGCACATCGGTCGGCCGGGTGCTGACGCCGTCCGCCGGCGGCGACGAGGACCGGGAGCGGACCGAGACGACGTCGGAGACGCCCACGGCGAGCGCGGAGCCGACCACGGAGCCGGAGTCGACGCGCGAGTCGACGTCCAGCACCGAATCCGCGCCGACGAGCGAGCCGGGCTCGCGCGCCGAATCGACCCGGGAGCGCGGCAGTGGCACCGCCACCCCGCAACCCACCCCGGAGCTCCGGGTCCCGGGCCTGGATGAGAACGACTGAGACCGCCGGTGGTCGAGTAGGGGCGGCCCCCAGGGCCGCCCCGTATCGAGACCACCACCAACCCACCGCGGGCTCTGCGCACCGCAGCAGGGGGTGGTCTCGACACGCTCCGGCGCCAGGGCGCCTCCGCTGCTCGACCACCGGGTGTCGGCGGGCGCAGATGTGACGAGTTGCGAACGGGTGACCGCCGGCCGGAGCCGTCGCACCTAACCTCGGCCGATGCGAGTGTTGATCACCGGGGGTGCCGGGTTCGTCGGGTCCCACGTCGCCGACCGGCTCGCCGCCGACGGCCACGACGTCCTGCTGCTCGACGCGCTGCTGCCCCAGGCGCACGGGGCCGGGGGCTGGGCACCTCGGCACGAGCACGTCGTCGGTGACGTGCGCGACGGGGACCTGCTGGCCCGGCTGCTGCCGGGGGTGGACGCGGTGTGCCACCAGGCCGCGATGGTCGGCCACGGGGTGGACCCGTCCGACGCGCCTGCGTACGCCGCCCACAACGATCTCGCCACCGCGGTGCTGCTCGCCGCGATGTACGGGGCCGGCGTGCGCAGGCTGGTGCTGGCCGGGTCGATGGTGGTGTACGGCGAGGGGCGCTACGACTGCGCGGAGCACGGGATCGTCCGGCCGCTGCCGCGGACGGCGGCCGACATCGACGCCGGACGGTTCGAGCCGCGCTGCCCGAGCTGTGGGCGGGAGCTTCAGGCGGGGCTCGTCGGCGAGGACGCGCCACCGGACCCGCGCAGCACGTATGCCGCCACGAAGCTCGCTCAGGAGCACCTGGCGAGCGCATGGGCGCAGCAGTGCGGCGGTCGGGTGTGGTCGCTGCGCTATCACAACGTCTACGGCCCGCGGATGCCCCGCGACACCCCGTACGCGGGCGTCGCGTCGATCTTCCGCTCCGCCCTGGAGCGGGGCGAGGCGCCGCGGGTGCTCGAGGACGGCCGCCAGCGCCGCGACTTCGTGCACGTCACCGACGTCGCCGCCGCCAACGCGCTTGCGCTGACCGACGATGCGGACGGCTTCGAGGCGGTGAACGTCTGCTCCGGCGAGCCGCACACCGTCGGCGAGCTGGCCGGAGAGCTGGCCCGCGTGATGGGTGGCCCGGCGCCGGTGGTGGTCGGCGGGGCGCGGCCCGGGGACGTGCGGCACGTGGTCGCCGATCCGGCCAGGGCCATGGCCCGGCTGGGTTTCACCGCCGCAGTCACGTTCGCCGGGGGCGTCGCGGCCTTCGCCACCGACCCGCTGCGCGCATAGTGCCGGACTAGCCGTCACCGTTCGGTAAGCAGCGATTCGGGGTCCGACGTGCGGATTTCGGTCGATGATCGCAGGCGTGGAGATCGTCCTTCCCTGCCTCGACGAGGCGGATGCCCTGCCCGCGGTGCTGGCCGAGCTGCCTTCGGGCTGTCCGGTGCTCGTCGTCGACAACGGGTCCACCGATGGCACCGCCGCCGTCGCGGCCGCGCACGGCGCGCGGGTCGTCGTCGAGCCCCGTCGGGGCTACGGGGCCGCCGTCCACGCGGGACTGCTGGCGGCACGCGAGGAGCTCGTCGCCGTGCTCGACGGGGACGGCTCGCTCGACCCCGCGGTGCTGGGCCCGATGGCCGACGTGGTGCGCGCGGGCGGTGCCGAGCTCGCCGTCGGGCGGCGCGTGCCGCGGCCGGGTGCGTGGCCGTGGCACGCGCGGGCGGGGAACGCCGTGATCGCGGCGTTGCTGCGCAGCCGCGGTGTGCCGGTGCACGACATCGCGCCGATCCGGGTCGGCCGCAGGCGGGCCCTGCTCGACCTCGGGGTCGCGGACCGCGGTTTCGGCTACCCGCTGGAGCTCCTGCTCCGGGCCGGGGCCGCCGGCTGGCGGCTGCACGAGGTGGAGGTCGCGTACCGGCCGCGCGCCGGCGGGCGGTCCAAGGTGTCGGGGTCCGTGCGGGGCACGGTGCGCGCGGCGCGCGACATGGGCCGGCTGCTCGCCGCGTCCGGGATCTCGTGATGCGGGCCGTCGTGATCGTGCTGGCCAAGGCCCCGGAGCCGGGCCGGGTCAAGACGCGGCTGTGCCCGCCCGCGACGCCGGAAGAGGCCGCCGAGCTGGCCGCCGCCGCGCTGCTGGACACCGTCGATGCGGTGGCCGGTGTGCCCGGTGCCGAGCCCGTTGTCGCGCTGACTGGGCGGCTGGCGGGGGCGGCACGATCGGCGGAGCTCATGGCCGCGCTCCGGGACTGCCGGGTCGTGCCCCAACGTGGCGACGGCCTCGGCGAGCGGATCGCCGCCGCCCACGTCGACACGGCGGCGCTGTTCCCCGCACGCCCGACGCTGCTGGTGGGCATGGACACCCCGCAGGCTTCCACGGTGCTGCTCGCGGCGTGCCTCGACCGGCTGTGCTCAGCGAGCACGGACGGCGTACTCGGTCCGGCCACCGACGGCGGGTGGTGGGCCATGGGATTGCGCGATCCGCGCTCGGCACGGCTCATCGCGGGCGTGCCGACGTCGCGCGACGACACCGGCGAGCGCACCCTGCGGGCGCTGAGGGACGGCGGGCTGCGCGTGGACCTGCTCCCGGAGCTGACCGACGTCGACACGGCGGCCGACGCCCTCGCCGTGGCCGATGCCGCGCCCGCTGGGAGGTTCGCCGCCGCGCTGGCCCGCTGCCCGGCGTTCGTGGCCGCATCGTGACCGCCGCCTTCGATGCCGCGCTGCGCGGCGCGCCCGCACGGATGTTGCGCAGCGACGGCGGTGAGGTCGTGCTCGCCGTGCGGCGGTGGCACGCCGACGCCGCGGGCGGCGACCGCTGGCTCCTCGACCGATGTTCGGGTCCCGTCGTCGACCTCGGGTGCGGGCCCGGCCGGCTGGTGGTCGCGCTCACCCGTCGTGGCATCCCCGCGCTGGGGGTGGACGTGTCGGCGGCCGCCGTCGCGCGGTGCCGCGCCCGCGGTGCGGCCGTTCTGCAGCGGGATCTGTTCGCCGCGCTCCCCGGCCGCTGGGACCACGTGCTGCTGGCCGACGGCAACATCGGCATCGGCGGCGATCCGTTCCGGTTGCTGCGCCGCGCCGGAGCCCTCCTGCGACCGGGTGGCACCGTGCTCGTCGAGACCGACCCGAACCCGGCCGCCTGCTGGTCGGGGATGGCGCGGGTCCACACACCGGAAGGCGCGGGCCCGCCGCTGCCGTGGGCCGTGGTGGGCGCCGACGCGCTGTGGGAGATCGCCGGGGCCGCCGGGCTCGCGGTGACCGCCACCTATACCGGGCCGCGTTGCTTCAGCGAGCTGCGCCTGGCCGACGCGCCCCGTGTCGGCCGGCGCGTCGCATCCCTGCCGGTGGTCGAGTAGGGCGCGTACCGACCTGCGGGACGGCGTGCGTGGGCTGGGCGCGCTACGGGATCCGCGCCGGCACGTCCACAGCCGGCAGGGTGATCTCGAACCGGCAGCCGGGCGGCTCGTTCCGCACGGTGATCCTTCCTTGCTGCGCCTCCACCAGCGCCTTCGCGATGGCGAGGCCGAGGCCGGCGCCGGAGGTCTCGTAGGGGGTGCGCGCGTCGGTGCCCCGGTACCCCGGGTCGAAGACGCGGCCGAGGTCGGCCTCGGGGATGCCGCCGCAGCCGTCCAGCACGGCGAGCCACGCCTCGCCGCGCCGGCTGCCGGCCGAAAGGAGCACCGTCCCACCGGCCGGCGTGTGCCGGATCGCGTTCGACAGCAGGTTGCGCAGCACTCGTACGAGGTCGGCGTCGCTGCCGAGCACTGTCGGCCAGCACGCCGGGTCGGCAGCGGTGACGGCGACGCCGGCCGCCGACGCCGCTGCCGCCTCCGCGGCCACCGCATCCGAGGCGACCTCGCCGAGCGCGAGCCGCTCGGCCGGCAGCCGCAGCGCCGCCGAGGTGGCTCGGGACAGCTGGAACAGGTCCTCGACCATCCCGGCCATCCGCACGGTCTCCCGCCGGATCCGCTGCAGGTACTCCTCCACCTCCGCGGGCCGGCGCACCACGCCGTCGAGCAGCGCGTCGGTCATGCCGCGGATGCCGGCGAGCGGCGAGCGCAGATCGTGACCGATGCCCGCCACGAGCTCGCGCCGCGCCGCCTCGGCCTGCCGCTCCGCCTCGCGGGCCTCGCGCTGCCACAGCGTCTCGCGGGCCACGCTGCGGCCGAGCAGCATGCCGGCCGGCACGGTGACCGCCGCGACCACGACGACCACCGCGACAGTGCCCACCAGCTGCGGTGTGTACATGAACCCGCTGGTGGCCACCACGCCGAAGAGGGCGGCGAAGAGCGGCACCAGCACGAGGGCGGTCATCGTGGCGGTCATCGACCGGCGTCGCATCCGGTGCACGACCAGCCCGCCGACCAGCGCGACCGGCAGCGCGGACAGCAGCGCGATCGGGGCGGCCCTTGCGAGCTCGACGAGGACGTTCATTCCGAGCCGTTCATTCCGAGCCGTTCATACAGTGCCGGCGTCGTAGCGGTAGCCGGTGCCCCAGATCGTCGCGATCCGCCTGGGTCGGGTCGGGTCGGCCTCGATCTTCTCCCGCAGCCGCCGCACGTGCACGGTGACCGTGGACTGGTCGCCGAACTCCCAGCCCCACACCTCGGCCAGCAGCTCGGCCCGGGTGTAGGCCCGGCCGGGATGGGCGAGCAGGTACGCGAGCAGATCGAACTCGCGGGTGGTCAGCGCCAGCTCGCGGCCGTCGAGGTGGGCGCGCCGCGCGGCCGGGTCGACGCGCAGCGCACCGTCAACCAGCACCTCGGCTGCGGGCTCGGGTGGCCGGGAGCGGCGCAGCACGGATCCGATGCGCAGCACGAGCTCGCGGGCGCTGAACGGCTTCGTGACGTAGTCGTCCGCGCCGAGCTCGAGGCCGAGCACGCGGTCGTCCTCCTCGCCGAGCGCCGTGAGCATCACGATCGGCAGGCGATCGTCATCGGCCCGCAGCGCCCGGCAGACGTCCAGGCCGCTCATGCCGGGCAACATCAGGTCGAGCACCACGGCGTCGGGGGAGCGTTCCCGGGCGGCGCGCAGCCCGGTGGGGCCGTCGGCGGCGAGGTCGACCCGGTAGCCGGCCTCGTCGAGGTAGCGCCCCACCACGTCGCGGACCGTCGCGTCGTCGTCCACCACGAGCACGCGTGCCGTCATGAGCAGAGCCTAGGGATCCTCGGCGACGCGCGACCCTTACGAGTCGCTCACCGATCCCCGTTCCGGGGCAGTACGGCGGGTCCAGCGACCTAGCTTCCACACCATGCGCTTCCGGAGCCCGCTACGTGGTCCGTGGTTGACCTCCGTGTTCGCCGTCGTGCTGCTCGCCGGGATGCCGGTCCTCGTCGTCACCGGACTGCTCGACCGGATCGCATATGGGCCCAGCCAGGGCCTGCCCGGCGACGTCGGCCTGCTGCAGCTGCCCCCGTTCGACTGGCCGACGCGCCCGTCCTGGCTCTTCCGGCTGACGCAGGGCGTACACGTCGGGCTCGGGATCGTGCTGGTGCCGGTGGTGCTGGCCAAGCTCTGGTCGGTGATCCCGAAGCTCTTTGCGTGGCCGCCGGTCCGCTCGCCCGCGCAGGCGCTCGAGCGGGCGTCGCTCCTGCTGCTGGTCGGCAGCACGCTCTTCCTGATCGTCACCGGGCTGCTCAACATCCAGTACGACTACGTCTTCGGGTTCAGCTTCTACACCGGTCACTACCTCGGGGCATGGGTCTTCGTCGCGGCCTTCGCCGCGCACGTGGCGCTGAAGCTGGGCGCGATGGTGCGCGGGCTGCGCTCTCGCTCGCTGCGGCGGGAGCTCGCCACGCCGCTCGCCGGCACCGTGTCGGAGCCGCCGGACGAGGCCGGCCTGGTCGCGCCCGATCCGGCGCCGCCCACGATGAGCAGGCGGGGCGCGCTTGCCATGGTCGGCGGCGGCTCGGCACTGCTCGCGGCGCTCACGATCGGGCAGGTGCTGGACGGCCCGGCGCGCGCGACGGCGTTGCTGCTGCCCCGAGGCCGCGTACCGGACGCGGGGCCGAACGGGTTTCCGGTCAACCGCACCGCGGCGGCCGCCGGGGTCGTGCCCGCCGCGAACTGGCGGCTTGCGCTGGCCGGTCCGTCCCCGCAGACGTTCTCCCGTGCCGAGCTCGCCGCGCTCCCACTGCACACGGCGCGGCTGCCGATCGCGTGCGTCGAGGGCTGGTCGACCCTGCAGACCTGGACCGGCGTGCGGCTGCGCGACCTCGCCGCGCTCGCGGGGGTGCCGCAACCCGCGTCGGCGTTCATCGCGTCGCTGGAGGAGGGACCGTTCGCACAGGGGACGTTGACGGCGGGCCAGGTGCTCGATCCCGACGCCCTGCTCGCGCTGCGGGTCAACGACGCCGACCTCAGCCTCGACCACGGCTTCCCGGCACGGATCATCGTGCCTGCGCTGCCCGGCGTCCGCTGCACGAAGTGGGTGCGTTCCATCGAGTTCCGGGAGGCGTGATGCGACGTTTCACCGACCGCTACGGGGCCTCGCCCGCTCACCTGCTGGCGCTGGTGGCATGCCTCGCGCTCGCCGGGTACGCCGCGTCGTTCCTGCTCGGTGACCCGGCCCTCCTACGGGTACTGACGTGGTTCGTCGGCGCCGCCGTGGTGCACGATCTCGTGCTGTTCCCGCTGTACGCGCTGGCCGACCGGGCGTTCGGACGGCTGCCCCGCCTCCCGGTGCCGCTGATCAACCACGTGCGGGTGCCCCTGCTCGGCGCCGGGCTGACGTTTCTCGTCTTCCTGCCGGGAATCGTCCGCCATGGGCAGGAGACACACCTGGCGGCCACCGGCCTCGACCAGCAGCCCTACCTGGGCCGGTGGCTGGCCCTCGTGGCAGCCATGGTTGCGCTCTCCGCGCTGGTCTACGTGGTCCGCTCCGTCCGGCAGCGCCCGCGGTCTCGCGCAGCGCGTTGAGCGTCGCCGGCCATGCCCCGGCTCGTCGCTACCAGACCGTCAGCAGCAGGTGGTTGACCGCCAGCGCCAGCCCGGCCTGCGCGGCGAGCCAGAACCGGGCACGGGGCAGCAGCGCGCACGGGATCGTGAGCCAGACGGCGAACGGCAGCCAGATCCGTTCGACCTCCCCCTTGCTCATCCCGGACACGTCGGCCAGCAGGATCGCGGCGAGCCCTGCCCCGGCCAGCAGCGCGACGCCGGTCGGCAGGGCGACCGCGCGCCGTGCAGCGGCCACCACCGCGGGACCGAGAACGAACAGCACCGCGGCGAGGTTCGCCCACACGAAGTAGGCGTACGGCCGCGTCGACGCGATGCTGGCCGCGTAGATCACCTGGACGCGTTCGAAGCCGGTGAACCACCAGAACCCGCTCACGGTGAACGCGCCGACCACCGCAAGGGTCCCGACCGCGGCGATCAGGCCGGCCCGCACGTTGCGGGTGACGGCGAGCACCGCGAGCGCGAGCAGCCCCCCGAGCACCAGCCCGTACGACAGGTACAGGCACCAGCCGAGCAGCACCCCGGCGGCCAGCGCGGCGAGGTCGGCCCGGGGCCCACGCCCCACGGCCCCGATCGCGAGCAGCGCGACGCCCCACGCGAGCACGCCCGCGAACATCCCGTCCGCCGAGACCCCCGCCCACACCGCACCCGGCAGCAACACGCCGAACGGCAGCGCCCTGCGGGCCAGATCCTCGGCCCCGAGCGCCCGCACCGCCACGGCCACCGCGACCGGTGCGGCGGCGCCGACGAGCATCACGAACAGCCCGGCCGGGCCGCCCCCACCGAGGCCCAGCCGGTCGAGCCACACGAAGGTCAGCAGCGCGCCGGGCGGGTGGGCACCCACGTGCGTGGTCCAGAAGCCGGGCCGGTCGGTGAGGATGTGATCGGCGAACGTGCGCAGCATCTCGCCGGCATCCGGCACGCGCGGCACGTCGTGCAGGTACTCCTGGCTGCTCGTGAGGCGCTCGACCACGCCGCGCCGCCACCCGTCCACCAGCGCGAGCGCCGTCGTCCACGCCGCCGCGGTCGCGTACCCCGCAGCCAGCAGCGGGCGCCAGGCCAGCCGGTCCGCGAGGTCCGGTCCCCGTGTCACGACCAGCACCGCCACGACGACCGCCATCGGCGTCCCGGGCCCGACGTGGGGCAACCATTCGGCGAGCAGGGGTGGAAAGGGCAGGAGGATGTCGGTCCCGCTCGCGAGCAGCACCCGCCCGACCACGGCCGCGACCACCACGATCAGCGCCGTCCCGGCCACGGCGACGAGATCGGCCGCGGTCCCGGAGATCCGGGCTCTCCTCGCAACGGTGGCCGGCACGGGAGGACGCTATCTTCGGGAACGGTCGCGTGATCCTTACAGCTTGCGAACCACGGATCCCTGCCAGGGCTGCCCGCCGCACTGCAGCCAGCCGGTAATGAAGATGCCCGCGAGCCATGACGACTCCGGCGCCGCCGAGGGACACCCTTGTACTCGTGAACTCCGCCGCCGTGATCGGGACAGCGCCAGGACAACGCGTCTGGCAGCGGTCGGGCACGCGCGCCGGCTCCGCCTGGGTGCTCGTCGGCGACCTGCGGGACGACTCGTTCCTGCACAGTCCGCCCATCGACCGCGCGAGCGCAACGACGAGCCATCGCAGCACGCGGAGGCCGGTGGTGACCAGCCGCCGTCGCCCGCGTGGCGACCACCTGGGCTGGCTCTGGATGATCCGTTGGTACCGGGCGCGGTGGGCAGCCCGTCGCGCGCTCCGGTCGCGCTGAGCCCGCTGCTCAGGGGCGCAGCTTCGCCGCGAACGCCGCTGCCGCCGCGCGCGGGTCCCCAGCTTCGGTGATCGCGCGCACCACCACGATGCGCTCTGCGCCCGCCGCGAGCACCTCGTCGAGCCGGTCGTGGTCGATGCCGCCGATCGCGAACCACGGCCGCGATGGCGCGCGGCCGGCCACCGTGCGCACGAGGTCGAGGCCGGGGGCCGGGCGGCCGGGCTTCGTGGGGGTCGGCCAGCAGGGGCCGACGCAGAAGTAGTCCACGCCGGGTTCGTCGGCCGCGGTCGCGGTCTCGTCCGGGCTGTGCGACGAGCGCCCGATCACGACCTCGTCGCCCACCACCTCCCGGGCCCATCGGACGGGCAGGTCGTCCTGGCCGAGGTGCAGGACGTCGGCGCCTGCCGCGAGGGCGATGTCGGCGCGGTCGTTCACGGCGAGCAGGGCGCCGTGGCGGGCGCACACCTCGGCGAGGATCTCCAGCGCGGCGAGCTCGTCGCGGGCTTCGAGGGGACCGTCGGGGCCCTTGTCCCGCAGCTGGACGATGTCGACGCCGCCCGCAAGGGCCGCGTCGGCGAACTCGGCGAGGTCGCCGGTGCGGCGGCGAGCCCCGGTGCAGAGGTAGAGGCGGGCGTCGTCCAGTCGCTTGCGCACGGTGGCGCCGTCGATGCCAGGCACGTCGTGCGACGTTACGCGGACGCGCACCTCGGGGCGTAGGGTGAATGGCAGGTGACGCACGGGAGCCCGTACTGCGGGCTGAGAGGGGATCCGACAGATCCCGACCGTCGAACCTGATCCGGGTCATGCCGGCGCAGGGAGCGGAGATGATGTCGAACTCGTTGACGGTGATCGGTGCAGGCGTGATCGGCCTGTCCTGTGCGTGGCGCGCGGCCGCGGCCGCGGCCGGCCTGCGCGTCACGGTGCTCGACCCGGCGCCCGCGTCGGGGGCGTCGTGGGTGGCGGGCGGCATGCTCGCGCCCGTCACGGAGGCGTGGCCGGGCGAGGAGGCGTTGCTCGAGCTCGGCGAGGCCGCGGTCCGCGGCTGGCCCGCATTCGCGGCCGAGCTGGAAGAGGCCGCCGGCAGGTCTGCCGGGTTGCGCACCGACGGCACCGTGGTCGCGGCAACCGGCTCGGGCGACCGCGCCGAGCTGGAGACCCTCGCGGACTTCCTCGGCCGCATCGGCCGGGACGTCCAGCGGCTGTCGGGCCGGGAGCTGCGGCGCATGGAGCCCGCGCTCGGCCCGGACGTCCGCGGCGGCCTTTCGGTGCCCGACGACCTCGCCGTCGACAACCGCGAGCTGCTCGCAGCCTTGCGCGCCGCTGTCGAGCGGGCCGGCGTCACGGTCGTGGAACGCGCGGCCCGAGCCGTCCTCGACGACGGCGCACGGGTCACCGGGGTCCGCACCGACGGCGGTGACGTCGAGGCGGACCTCGTGCTCGTGGCCGCCGGAGCGCACTCGGGTTCGCTGCACCCCGCGCTCGACGGCATGGTGCGCCCGGTCAAGGGCGAGATCCTGCGGATCGCGCACCGCGCAGGCGCGTTCCCGCCACCGCGGCGCACGGTGCGCGCGCTCGTGGACGGCCGCCCCGTCTACGTCGTGCCCCGCGACGACGGCGGGCTCGTCATCGGGGCCACCCAGGCGGAGCTGGGGTTCGACACCGAGGTCACGGTCGGTGGGGTGCGCGACCTGCTGCGGGACGCCGAGCGGGTCCTGCCGGGTGTCGCCGAGTACGCGCTGGTGGAGAGCGCGGCGGGGCTGCGGCCCGGCAGCCCGGACAACCTGCCGCTGATCGGTGCGATCGGCCCGGAGGGCCTGCTCGTGGCCACCGGTCACCATCGCAACGGGATGCTGCTCGCGCCCGTCACCGCCGACGCCGTCCTGGCGCTGCTGCGCGGTGACCCCGTCCCCGACCCGGTGCGCGCCGCGGACCCCGCCAGATTTTCGCTCGCGAGGAGGTAGCACGTGCAGGTGTGGATCAATGGTGAGCGGCGCGAGCTCGCCGACGGCGCGCGCGTGCGCGATGCGCTCGCCGCGCTCGGCGCTCCCGAGAACGGGATCGCGGTCGCGGTCGACGGCGAGGTCGTGCGCCGGTCCGACTGGGCGTCCGTCGCGCTCACCGAGGGGGCGCGCCTGGAGGTGCTGACGGCGGTGCAGGGAGGATGACCATGGACGAATCGCTGCTCGTGGGGGACCGCAAGATCTCGTCCCGGCTGATCATGGGGACGGGCGGGGCCTCCAACTTGGAGATCCTGGAGCGAGCACTGGTGGCGTCCGGCACCACGCTCACCACCGTCGCGATGCGCCGGATCGACGCCGTCACGGGCACTGGGGTGATCGACCTCCTGCGGCGACTCGGCATCGAGGTCCTGCCCAACACGGCGGGCTGCCGCACGGCCGCGGAGGCCGTGCTCACCGCGCGGCTCGCGCGGGAGGCCCTCGAGACCGACCTCGTCAAGCTCGAGGTCGTGGCCGACGAGCGCACCCTGCTGCCCGACCCGATCGAGCTGCTGGACGCCGCCGAGCAGCTGGTGGACGACGGCTTCACCGTGCTGCCCTACACCAACGACGACCCGGTGCTCGCGCGCAAGCTCGAAGGCGTCGGGTGCGCGGCCGTCATGCCGCTCGGCTCGCCGATCGGCACCGGACTGGGGATCCGCAACCCGCACAACATCGAGATGATCGTCGAGCAGGCAGGCGTCCCGGTCGTGCTGGACGCCGGCATCGGCACGGCGTCCGAGGCCGCGCAGGCGATGGAGCTGGGGTGTGACGCGGTCCTCCTCGCCACCGCCGTCACGCGCGCGGGCGACCCGGAGCGCATGGCCCACGCGATGCGCCTCGCGGTGGAGGCGGGCCGCGCGGCCCGCCTCGCCGGCCGCATCCCCCGCCGCTACTGGGCCAAGGCCTCGTCCCCCGCGATCGACGCCTGAATCTGCTCTCCCTGTTCCGACGAACGGCGCGTTCGTCGGAACCCGGGGTACTCGAGTGGGTTCGGCGTGCCGGATGCGTGGGGTGCGGGGCTCGCGGGAACCTGCGTCCGGAGGTGGTGGGGTGGCACGGCGGCTCGGATGGGCGCTCGTCCTTCTCGTGGTTCTGACGGGTTGCGGCGGGCCCGCGCCAGGACCGTCCGCACCAGGACCGGTTGTGCCATCGGCCGGCGTGTCCGCGAGCCCGGCTCCCGGCACGTCGACGCCCGAGCCGGATCCCCGGGATCGCGTCGCGGTGCCCGTGTACTACATCGCCGAGACCCCGGCGGGCCTCCGGCTGCAACGGGAGTTCCACTCCGTCGTCACGGACGACCGGGCGAGCGCCGCCGTGCGCGAGATGCTCGCGGGCCCGACCGGCATCGACCCCGACTACCGCACGTACTGGCCGCCCGGCTCCGCGCTGCGGGGACCGGTCCGGCGGGATGGCGGTGCGATCGTCGTCGACCTCACGGGTGTCCAACCCGCGCGGATGGGCTCCGAGCTCGCCGAGCTCACCGTGCAGCAACTGGTGTTCACGGTGCAGGGAGCGCTGCAGGCGACCGACCCCGTCCGGATCCTCGTCGACGGGGCGACGGTGCCCGAACTGTGGGGCGCCGTCGGCACCTCCGAGCCCGTCGAGCGTGGCGACCCCTACGCGCTGCGCTCGCTCGTGCAGATCGACTCGCCGGCCGACGGTGCGCGGGTCGGCCGTCAGGTCGCGGTGCGCGGTGAGGCGGCGGTGTTCGAGGCCACCGTGCTCTGGGAGGTGCTGCGGGGCGGCACCCTTGTCCAGCAGGGGTTCACGAGCACCGCGGAGGGGCAGCGCTTCGCGCCGTTCGCCTTCACCGTGACCCTCGAGCCGGGCGAGTACACGGTCCGCATCCGCGAGGACGACCCGTCCGACGGCGAGGGGCGTCCCGTCCTCTTCGACGACAAGACGATCACGGTATCGGGCTGACTCACGCCTCGTACGGGCGTGGGTCGCGCCCATCACGGCGCGGCGGACACCGCGGTGATGATGCGGTCGACGTCGCCGCGCTCCGCGGGCGGCAGGGGCGCACCCGCGGCGGCCCGGGTGGCGGCGGCTTCGGCCAGCAACCGAGCGGCTCGTTCGCGGTCTCCGCCGATCGCGTGAGCGCCGGCCAGCCCTTCGAGCGCGAGGGCGACCGCGCGGGGATCGCCGCTCTTGCGCGCGGCGATGAGACCTTCGGTGTGGATCGCTGATGCCGACTCGGCATCCCCCCGCAGTTCGGCGATGAAGCCGAGCTCGGCCAGTATGAGCGCGGCGCCGGGATCGGACTGCATCGCCGTGTCCCACTGCAGCCATTTGCGGAGCAGTGGTTCGGCGCGGTCGAGGTCGCCTCGCCTGCGGGCGCCGAGCGCGATGCCGATCTCGGCGAACTCCTCGCCGACCGTGTAGCCCTGCTCGGCGGCGAGCCTGCGGGCCTGGTCGTGGAGCCGCTCGGCGCCTGCGAGGTCGCCGGTGAGCAGCGCGAGGCGGCCGAGCTGGCAGAGGTTGTCGGAGACGTCGGTCCACATCCCGAGCTCCTCGGCAGTGCGGACGGCGCCGCGGTGCAGGCGAGCCGCCCGTGCGTAGTCGCCCGTGATCTGCGCGAGCACGCCGAGGACGAAGCCGGCCTGCATCTCTCCCCAGCCGTCGCCGAGCTCCCGGAACAACGTGCGGCTGTGTTCGCCGTCGGCGCGCAGCGCGGCGAGGTCGCCGCGGCCGAGCGCCTGGCGGGCGCGGCTGCAGAGCGCGGCTGCAATCCCCCAGCGGTCGCCCGACTCCCGGAACAGCGCCAACGCCCTGTCGACCGGTCCGAGGCTGGCTTCCTCCGGGCCGAAGCCGATGCTGGCGTGTCCGACGTACCAGAGCGCACCGGCGAGCGCGGATCGCTCGTCCGGGCTGTTCCCGGGCTCGGACGCGGGTGCCTCGGCGCGCCCGTTCTCGTCACCGAGCCGCATGGCGACCGCAGCGCGCCAGGTCGCCGTGGCGGCCCGGGCGGGAGCCGCGCCTGCGGTGTCGAGTGCGGCGGTGAGGGAGCGGCGGGCCTCGCCGAGCCTGCCCCGCAGCACCCAGTACCAGACCAGCGCGTTCACCAGCCGGTGTGCCGCCTCAGCTGCGCCGGCCCGCACCGCGTCGTCGAGGGCAGCCCGCAGGTTCGCGGTTTCGGCGTCCAGCTGCCGCAACCCCTGCCCTTGGCCCGCGCCGCGCAGCTGCGGGGCGATGCGTTCGGCGAGCGCTGTGTAGTGGCGCCGGTGCCGCTCGCGCACGTGCTCGGCTTCCCCGGCCTCCCGCAGCCGCTCGACGCAGTAGGCGCCGACCGATTCCAGCAGCCGGTAACGAGGGCCGTCGGGTCCTTCGACGACCGAGACGAGCGACCGGTCGACGAGGCGCACCAGTACGCCCACCACGGAGCCTGCGGGCACGACCTCGTCGGCGCTCACCGCTTCGGCCGCCGCGAGCGTGCACCCGTCGACGTGGACGGCGAGCCTGCGCAGCACCACGCGCTCGTCGGTGGTGAGCAGCTCCCAACTCCAGTCGATCACGGCGCGGAGGGACTGCTGGCGGCTCGGACCGCCGCGCCTGCCGGCGGCGAGCAGCTGGAAACGCTGATCGAGACGCCGGGCCAGTTCGTGCACACCGAGCCCGCGGACGCGGGTGGCGGCGAGCTCGAGGGCCAGCGGGAGTCCGTCGAGGCGTCGGCAGATCGCGGTGACCGCTCCGGCGGTGTGCTCGTCGAGCACGAACCCGGGCGCGGCCGCCGCGGCCCGTGCGACGAACAGGCGGACTGCGCTGAACGCGAGCAGCGACTCCGGACGCTCGTCGCCCCCGTCCTCGGGCACGTCGAGGGGCGGGACCAGGTACAGCCGCTCGCCTGCCAGCCCGAGCGGCTCCCGGCTCGTGGCGAGCACCCGCAGGCCGGGTGCGGCGCGCAGCAGCTCGTCGACCAGCCCGGCGAGCGGCGCGGCGACGTGCTCGCAGTTGTCCAGCACCAGCAGCATCCGCCGATGGCTCAGCGCGTCGGCGAGCCGGGTGACCGGCGAGCCCGCGCCGGCGCCGTCGTCCCGTATGCCCAGCGCTGTCGCGACGACCTCCGCGAGCGTGCACGCCGCATCCTCGCCGGGCGGCAGCGCAGCCAGCTCGACGACGTGGACCACATCGGGCGGGTGCGCGGCCTCGAGGGCGAGGCGGGTCTTGCCGACCCCGCCCGGCCCGACCAGCGTGACGAGCCTGCCGCCGGCGAGCAGCGCACGGACCTCGCCGACCGCGTCCTCCCTGCCGATCAGCTGGGTGAACGGGACGGGTACGCGCGAGGGGGCGACGGGTGCGGCGGCCTCCAGCACCGGGTCCTGTCGCAGGATCGCCTGGTGCAGGGCGGCGAGCTCGGGGCCGGGGCTCGCGCCTAGCTCGTCGGCGAGCCGCGTGCGCAGCTCGTCGTAGTCGGTGAGGGCATCCCCCTGCCGGCCCGCCCGGTACAGCGCCAGCAGGTGCACGGCGCGCAGCCGTTCCCGCAGCGGGTGGCGGGCCACCACGCCGGCGAGCTCGGCGGCCAGTGCGTCGTGCTCCCCGAGTTCGAGCCGCGCCTCGGCCTGCTCCTCGACGGCCGCGAGCCGCTGCTCCTCCAACCGGACGACGGCGGCGCGCGCGAACGGCTCGTCAGCGACGTCGGCGAAGGCCGGTCCGCGCCAGAGCGCGAGGGCCTCGGTCAGCAGGTCGGCGCGCGCCCCGGGGTCGTCGGCGGCGCGCGCCTTGCCGACCAGCGCCTCGAACCTCCCTGCGTCGACGGCATCCCCATCGACGCGCAGCAGGTAGCCGGCGGGGCTGTACCCGACCAGTTCCTTGCCGAGTGCCCGGCGCAGCTGGGAGACCCGCGTGCGCAGCGCGGCCGCCGGATCGGCGGGTGGGGACCCGCCCCAGAGGTGCTCGATCAACGCGTCGGCCGAAACGGGCCGCCCGGGGTCGAGCAGCAGGTGGGCGAGCAGCGCACGCACCTTGGTCTCGACGATGCGCACCGGATCCCCGCCCACCGTCCACACCGCGAGGGGACCGAGCACACCGAAACGCACGACATCCACGGTATCGACCGGATCCGTACCCGATCTGGACCGGATCCGAACGCTGTGCGCGCACCGTCGTGGGCATGAACGGATACACGGGCAAGAAGGCCGTCGTCACGGGCGGGACGCACGGCATGGGACTGGGGATCGTCACGGCGCTCCTCGACGGCGGCGCGGAGGTCGTGCTGACCGGCCGCAGCGAGAAGACCCTCGAGGAGGCGAGGATCGCGCTCGCGGGGCGGGCGGCGCACGTCGTCCGCGCCGATGCGGCGGACCCGGCAGCCATCGACGCACTCGGCCTGCTGGTCGGCGAGACGCTGGGCCAGGTCGACGCGGTGTTCGTCAATCACGGGCTCGCGGAGGTCGACGAGCCGCTCGAGGACGTGACCCCCGCGGCGTTCGACCGGCAGTTCGCGGTGAACACGAGGGGCGTGTTCTTCACGGTGCAGCGCCTCGCACCGCTGGTGCGCGACGGCGGGGCGTTCGTCTTCACGACCGTCGCGAACGGCAAGGTCTTCCCGGGGATGAGCGTCTACTCGGGGTCGAAGGACGCCGTGCGGGCCTTCGCGAAGGTGTTCGCGGCCGAGTTCCTGCCGCGGCGGATCCGCGTGAACTCCGTGGCACCCGGCTTCATCAAGACCCCGACCATGGGCGTCGCCGGCATGACCGACGCAGAGCGGGTCGCGTTCGAGGAGCAGGGCAGCGTGCTGACGCCGCTGCAGCGCACGGGCACCATCGAGGAGGTCGCGCGGGCGGCGCTGTTCCTCGCCTTCGACGCGACGTTCACGACCGCGGCCGAGCTCCCCGTCGACGGCGGCTGGGGCCAGGGCATCACCGCACCTGAGCAGGGCTGACGAGATGACGACGTACCCATGGGACGACCACGGCCGGGTGACCGACAGCCCCGACCGCTCGGTCGCAGAACACGTCGAGCGGTATCTCGCCACGGAGGGACGCGACGGCTACCTCGAAGGCGGCGTCCCCAACCTCGTCCTGACCACGATCGGCCGCCGCTCGGGCGCGACACGGCGAACCGCGTTGTTCTTCGGGAGGGACGCAGACCGCTACGTCCTGGTGGCGTCCGGATCTGCCGTGAGCGCCCGCCACCCGCAGTGGTACCTCAACGTGGAGGCCCACCCCGAGGTGCACGTGCAGGTGCGGGCGGAGAAGTTCCTCGCTCGGGCCGACACGGTGACCGGCGCGGAACGTCAGCGGCTCTGGAGAGCGATGACCACGCTCGCACCGATCTACCACCGCTACGAGGCGCTGACGCCGCGCGAGATCCCCGTGGTCGTGCTGACCCGGCTACCGGCGGCGCCCTAGTCGGGCGGCGTGCGGGGAGCTCGGAGGCCGAGGCTGCGCAGCTCCAGAGCTGCGAGCTGGTGCACCACCGCCCGCTCGTCGCGCCGCCATGACGCCGCCGGGTCGGGTGCGATCCGCAGGAGAGCGCGGACCGGACGGCGGGTGATGGCGCGCAGGGCGAGCAGGTCGGAGTCGACGGCGCGGGCGGTGACGGCGGAGCGGGCCAGCCGCGCGTAGCGCACCCGCAGCGGCAGCCACATCAGCAGCAGCGGCATCGCGCCGAGCAGCACCGTCGCGACAGTGGTCCCGTACGCGACGCGTGCGATCGACTCCATCTGCTCGCGTCCGGCGTCGACGAGCGAGTCGCCCGCACCGGTCCCTGCGCCGAGCGCTCGCGCGAGGTCGTCGCCGACGAACGGCACGTTCGCCGCGGTGCGCGCCGCGTTGTCGAACGCCCCGCGGATCGACTCGCCCGCTCCGGCGAGGGTCCGGGCCGGCTGCTGCATACCGAGCACGAAGTCGTGGACCGCGCGCGCGGTCACGATCGTCAGCCAGATCCACCCCGCGGCCAGCAGGTCGGCCAGCAGCTGGAGGCCTGCCCGGCCCGGGCGCTCCGCGTAGATCCGCATGTGCCCGGAGCGTACTTCTCAGACGTCCTCGGCGTCCTGCGTTGCCGGGTCCCAGTAGAGCCCGGGCACCCCCCAGCCGTTGCGCTTGAGCATCTTCTTCGCGGCGCGCTGGTGGCGGCCGACGAGACGGTCGATGTAGAGAAGACCGTCGAGGTGGTCGGTCTCGTGCTGCAGGCAGCGCGCGAGGAACCCGCGGCCCTCCACCTCCACCGGCTTGCCGTCGGCGTCCACCCCCGTGACGCGTGCCCAGTCGGCGCGGCCGGTGGGGAACTGCTCGGCCGGCACCGAGAGGCAGCCCTCCTCGTCGTCGTCCGGGTCCGGCATGACCTCAGGCCGTTCGGACGTCTCGAGCACCGGGTTGACGACGACACCACGCACCCGCGTCCGCGTCTCCTCGTCCGGGCAGTCGTAGACGAACAGACGCAGGTCGACCCCGATCTGGTTCGCCGCGAGCCCGACCCCCTCCGCGGCGGCCATGGTGTCGAACATGTCCTCGACCAGCGTCTTCAGCGCGTCGTCGAAGGTGTCGACAGGGCGGGTTGGTCGGTGCAGGACGGGGTCGCCGATGATGCGGATGGGACGGACGGACACGTCGCGACCCTACGTGGTCCCGCGGTTTCCCGATCGGGCAGCGCGTGCCTCCCCGGTTCCTGTCCGGTTCCCGTGGTTCAATGGCCGACGCGAATGACAGGCGTGTCATTCACCCTGAGCGAGGCCCCCGAGGAGCGTGATGGAGTCGGCCACCCAACCCAGCGGGCGTGTTCCCGCCGGCGGCGCGGCAGGCGCACTGGACCGCAGGGAGCGCGAGATCCTCGCCTTCGAGGGGCAATGGTGGAAGTACGCGGGTGCCAAGGAGCAGGCGATCCGCGAGCTCTTCGACATGTCCGCCACTCGCTACTACCAGGTGCTCAACGCACTCGTCGACAAGCCGGAAGCCCTCGCGGTCGACCCGCTGCTCGTCAAGCGGCTCCGCAGGCTGCGCGCCAGCCGGCAACGTACCCGTGCGGCGCGCCGCCTGGGAATCGAGCCGTGGTGACGGCAGCATGATCGACCATCGGGTCGCCCCGGCGACTCCTCACTGACCGGAACCCCACACACGGAGGCCAGCGTGATCGAGCCCGCGACCGCAGTCGAGGTCCGGTCGTGACCACGCCAGGTGCTGGTGGCGGTCCGTCGCCGTTGCGGCTCGGTGGACTCGGGCTGATCGGCGTCGCGGTCGTCGCCGCGGTCATCGGCCTGGCGAGCATGGCCACGAACGGCGGCCCGGCCACCACCGTGGCGCCGTCGGCCGACGCGTCGAACGTCACCGAGGCGCCCGTCACCGCGCCACCGCCTGCGGAACCGGTGCCGACGGACGCTGCCGGGGTTCCGATCCCGTCGTTCACAGAGCCCGCGCCGGGCGAGCCCGCACCGGGGGCGGTTCCGCCGCCAGGGGAGCCCGCACCGGGCGCAATGCCGCCGCCCGGTGAACCCGCACCGGGTGCGGTTCCGCCCGGCGCGCCTGCACCCGCGCCTGCTGCACCCGGAGCCGAGGTGCCTCCAGGGGCTCCCGCCCCGCAAGCCGCCCCTGATCCCGGCGCCGCCCCGGCACCCGATGCCCCCGGCGCGCCCGCTCCGGCACCCGCTCCTGGCGCGGCTCCGGCGCCCCAGCAGGACCCGGGTGCCCCGGCGCCGCAGCAGGCCCCGGCTCCAGCGCCTTCCGGCGGCGGTGGCGAGCCCATGGCGGCTCCTGCCCCGGCACCGAGCGGTGGTGGCGGCGGCGACGCCCGCACCGGCGGCACGACGGCGGGACGCAGCGGCGGCGGCACGAGCGCCACGAGGCTCCCGCTGCGGGTCTACAACAACAGCACGATCAGCGGCCTCGCCACCCGGGCAGCCGAGGACTTCCGCAACGCGGGCTGGCCGATCGACGAGATCGGCAACTACCCGCAGGGGGTCATCCCCACCACCACGGTGTACTACCGGCCGGGCACCAACGAGGAGGCGCCCGCGAAGGCGCTCGCCGAGCAGTTCGGGATGCGGGTGAACTCCCGTTTCGAGGGCCTGCAGCACGCCACACCGGGCATCATCGTGATCGTCACGAACGACTACGGCCGCCGCTAGCCCGTAGGTCCGGTACCACCTGACATCAGGAGGGGCGGCGGTCCGCGTAGGCCTGCAGCTGTGCGAGCTGCAGCGGGTCGAGTGACGGCGGCACCGCGGCACGTGCCGCCGCGATGTGCGCGGCGGTCACCTCTGCGGCTTCGAGGGACTCCCGCATCGCCGTGAGCGCGGCCTCGCGCAGCACGGCGGCGCAGTCGGCGGCCGAGTAGCCCTCCAGCTCGGTGCCAAGGGCGTCGAGGTCGACGTCCGGGGCCAGCGGAATGTGACGGCCCGCCGCCCGCAGGATCTCGGCGCGCGCGGCGGCGTCCGGCGGCGGCACGTACACGAGCCGCTCCAGCCGTCCGGGCCGCAGCAGGGCGGGGTCGATCAGCTCGGGCCGGTTGGTGGCGCCGACGACGATCACGTCGCGGCGCGGCTCGGCACCGTCGAGCTCGGTGAGCAGGGCCGCGACCACGCGGTCGGCCACGCCGGAGTCGGACGACTGCCCGCGTCGCGGCGCCAGCGCGTCCACCTCGTCGAGGAAGACGAGCGCCGGCGCGGCGTCCGCGGCCTTGCGGAAGAGCTCACGGACCGCGCGCTCGGACTCGCCGACGTACTTGTCGAGCAGCTCGGCGCCCTTCACCGCGAACACGTTGAGCTGCCCCGTGCCGGCCAGCGCCCGGAGCAGGAACGTCTTTCCGCACCCGGGTGGGCCGTAGACGAGCACGCCCCGCGGGGCCGCGACGCCGAGCCGCGCGAACGAGTCGGGGTACTGCAGCGGCCACAGCACCGACTCGGTGAGCGCCTGCTTGACCTCGACCATGTCGCCGACCTGGTCGAGCGTGATGCCGCCGGTCTGCAGCGTGTCCGACGACGACATGGAGATCGGGCGGACCGAGCCGACGGCGTCGAGCAGGTCCTCCTGCCGGATCCGCGGTTCGCCCTCGCCGGGGTGCCGGAGTGCCGCCTGCACGGCCGCCTCCCGGCGCACGGCGACGAGGTCGGCGGCGACGAACCCGGGCGCGCGCTCGGCCACCGCCTTGAGGTCCACGTCGTCGGCCAGCGGGACGGTGGCCAGCAGGCGGCGCAGCAGTTCGGCGCGGGTGCGCAGGTCGGGGAGGGCGAGGCCGAGCTCCCGGTCGACGAGCTCGGGCGCCCTCAGCCGCGGGTCGACCGACTCCGGTGCCGACGTGGTCGCGATCAGCGCGAGCCCCGGGGTGGACACCGCGGCACGCAGCGCGTCGAGGGCGACCGTGGCGAGCGGCGGCGGCGACGCCGCCGGCAGCAGCGCCTCGACGTCGGTGACGACGAGGAGGGTGCGGCCACCCGCGCGCGCCTTGCCGATGATCTCGTGCACCCGCTGCGAGGCGGTGGCCGCCTCGAGCGCCGCGATCCCGGGTGCGGCGAGCTCCACCGTGGTGGCTCCGACGGCCGCGGCCGCGCTGCGCGCGAGCGTCAGCTTCCCGACCCCTTCCGGCCCGACGAGCAGCACGCCGAGGCGTGCGCTCCCGCCGAGGCGGGTGAGGAGCTCGGGGCGGTCGAGGGTGAGCTCGAGCCATTCCACGAGCTTGCGGGCGGCATCGGTGTTGCCGACGAGCTCCTCCACCGGCAGGGCGGGCTCCGCGGGCAGGCTCTGCGGCGCGGGGCGGGCCGGTGCGCCTGCCCTCGTGGCAGGCGGGGACGACGCGTCGAGAGACCCACCGGTGGCCGGGCCGCCCTCCCAGCCCACCACGGTGCTCGGCCGCACGGCCACGGCACCGGCCGGATCGACGGAGGCGACGGTGAGTAGCTCCGTGGTCCACGCGCTCCCCAGCGCGCCCGCGACCCGCTGGCGGGCAGCGGGGGCGTCTAGGCCCGGTGCGGGCACGATGTCCTGCGGCAGCAGCGACACGGCGTCCCCGCCGGTCACGACCTTGCCGACCAGCGCCAACCGGACCGTCTCCGGCGTGAGCGCCGCCCGCGCGAGGCGCGACCCGGTGAGCGTGACCCGCCGCGCGGGCTCGACGTTCGCCGGTGCCACCACCACCGAGGCGCCGTCGGAGAGCCCGGCGTTGGAGAGCGTCACGTCGTCGAGGGTGGCCTGCCCGGCAGGCCCGGCAGCGGGGGCGACGAGAGCGGTGGTCACGCGCGCTCCCGTCAAGGTCACCGCATCCCACGAGCGCAGGCCGAGCGCGTCGATGACCTCGGGGTGCAGGCGGACGACGCCGCGCCGCGCGTCCACCGCGGAGGCGGCGAGCCGGGCGACCAGGGTGATGGAGGCGACCACGTGGCAGACGCTATCGGGGAGGGGAGTGCATCGCGGTGAGGCCGTGCGTGCATCAGGGAGCCTTTGGCCCCCGCGAGTCGCGGGGTGAGTGCGCGCGAGTTGTTGTCACTCAGCGTGGGTGGACGTGCGCGATGCGCTACAGCTCGGCGTCGGGGGGATAACAGGGTGTCAACATTCCGGGCGATTCCTCCCCACGTGGGGGTGGTTCGACTGGAGCATCCCTGTCCACAATGTGCCCCTGCCGCCGGCGGTGCGGCCATGGGCGAAGGGGCTCGAGGGTGGCGGTACGACGAGGTACGGCGCACCTGCGACGGGAGTGGTCGCGGTGCTGAGCGTGCGCGGGCTGTCGGTGCGCTACGGGCGCTCGGTGCGCGCCCTCGAGGACGTGGACGTCGAGGTCGGCGACGGCGTGCTCGCGGTGCTCGGCGGCAACGGGGCGGGGAAGTCGACGCTGTTGCGGACCGTCTCGGGCACGGTCCGGATGCATGGCGGTGCGGTCACCGGGGGCGAGGTGCTCGTCGACGGCACCCGGGTCGACCGCATGGACCCGGCCGCCATCGTGCGCCGTGGGGTGGTCGCGGTGCCGGAGGGCAGGCAGGTGTTCGCCCGGATGACCGTGGAGGAGAACCTGCGCGCCGGTGGCCTCGGGGCCAGGTCGGCGGTGGCCCGCGCGGCCGCTCGCGAACGGGTGCACGAGCTCTTCCCGGTGCTCGTGGAGCGGGCCCGCCAGCGTGCGGGGCTGCTGTCCGGAGGCGAGCAGCAGATGCTGGCGATCGGCAGGGCCCTGATGTCCGGGCCGAAGCTGCTCCTGCTCGACGAGCCGTCACTCGGCCTCGCGCCCCAGATGGTCGCGCGCATCGCGGCGATCGTCCGGGACATCCACGCCCAGGGCACGGCGGTCGTGCTCGTCGAGCAGAACGCGACGATGGCACTGCAGGTGGCCGACCACGCGGTGGCGCTCGAGGTCGGGCGCGTCGCGCTCGCAGGCCCCGCGTCGGAGCTGGCGGCGAGCGACGAGGTCCAGCGGCTCTACCTCGGCGGTCACGCCGAGTCGGCCGAGCAGGCGGCGGCCGAGGCCCGCGAGGCGGAGCGGCAGCTGTCCGGGCGCACCCTGGCCAGGTGGGCCCGGTGAGCGCGGACACGGCCCACGCGGGCGCCGAGCCGCTGACCGACCGCGCCGACGTCCCCGAGCTGCGGATCGAGGGGGTGAACCTGCGTTTCGCCGGCGTCAGCGCCCTCGACGACGTGTCGTTCACCGTGCGTCCCGGCACCGTGCACGCGCTCATCGGCCCCAACGGCGCGGGGAAGTCGAGCTGTTTCAACGTGATCTGCGGGGTCTACCGGCCGACGGCGGGCCGCGTCCGGCTCGGCGACACGGTCCTCACCGGGATGCGGCCGCACCGCCTCGCCCGGCTCGGCATCGGGCGGTCGTTCCAGAACATCGCGCTCTCGCAACACTCGACGGTGCTCGACAACGTCCTGCTCGGCAGGCACACGCTCACCGGCGGCGGGTTCCTGTCGGGTGGCCTGCGGCTGCCGTGGGTCGCCCGCCAGGAACGGGTGCACGCTCAGCGGGCGGCCGAGATCTGCGAGTTCCTCGGCATCGCAGACCGGCTCCACACACCGGTGGCCGCGCTGCCGTACGGCGTGGCGAAGCTCGTGGACGTGGCCCGCGCGCTCGCCGTCGAGCCCCGCGTGCTGCTGCTCGACGAGCCCGCCGCCGGGCTCAACGCCGTGGAGACCGCGGTGATGGCGAGCACGATCCGCGCGCTGCGCGACGCGTTGGGCATATCGGTGCTGCTGGTCGAGCACGACATGGGGCTCGTCATGGGCATCGCCGACCGGGTCAGCGTGCTCGACTTCGGCCGGCTCATCGCCGACGGAGCGCCCGCGGCCGTGCAGCGCGATCCAGAGGTCGTCCGGGCCTACCTGGGGGCAGCCGACGAGGAGGAGACTCGATGAACACATTCGTCCAGCTCCTCGTGAACGGCCTGGGCAAAGGTGCTGTGTACGCGCTCCTCGCGCTCGGCTTCGTGGTCATCTTCAAGGCCACGGAGGTGATCAACTTCGCCCACGGGTCGCTCGCCCTGATCGGCGGCTACCTGATCGCCGTCACCGTCGACACCCTCGGTTTCCCGCTCGCGGCCGCGCTCGGGATCGGCGGCGCGGGCCTCGCGGCCCTGCTGATCGAGCGGCTGTTGCTCTCGCGCAGCCGCTTCGCCACCCCCGACAGCCTCGCGCTGCTCACGATCGGCATCGACGTCGTGGTCGTCGAGGACATCTTCCGCAGGCTCGGCACGACCGTGCCGTACCTGGGCGCGCCGTGGGACGCGCGGCCGATCCAGCTGGGCGGCGTCACGCTGTTCAGCACCCAATCGGTCGCGCTGGTCGTCGGGCTGGTGCTGATCACAGCGTTCTTCCTGGCCTTCCGGTTCACGAACTGGGGCATCGCGATGCGGGCGCAGGCCGAGAACCGCGAGGCCGCCGCGCTCATGGGCATCCGCAGCTCGCGCGTCACGGCCACGGCGTGGCTGGTGGCGGGCGCGCTCGCGGGCGTGGCCGTGATGTTCATCGTCACCCAGGACTTCTCCGGCACCGGGCTCTCCCGCACCACCCACGCCATCGCGTTCGCCGCGTTCCCGGCCGCGATCATCGGCGGGCTCGACTCGACGGCGGGCGCGGTGGTCGGCGGCGTCGTCGTCGGGCTGACGCAGGCGCTCACCGAGGTGTACGTGTCCATCCCGTTCGCGAAGGTGGCCGTCTTCCTCGTGATGCTCATCGTGCTGGTCGTGCGGCCCGCCGGGCTCTTCGGGACGAGGGAGCTGACACGTGTCTGAGCGGAGCTCGCCGGAGCGAACAGACGGCACCGTGGTCACGGCGGTCCGCGCGCCGGCCGCTCCCTCGCCCAGCACGCGGCGCGGGTCGGTGCTGCGTGCCATCGCATGGGCGGTGCTGCTGCTCGTCCTGCTCTCGCTGCCGCTCTACGTCGGGCCGGGCCTGCTGTCGGCGGGCCAGTACGTGATGGTCGGCGCCGTCGGCGCGATCGGGCTGACGCTCGTGATCGGCCAGGCGGGCCAGCTCTCGCTCGCCCACGCCTTCTTCCTGCTCGTCGGGGGCACGTCCTACGCGGTGCTCGCCGGTGAGACCGAGCAGGCAGGCAGCGAGTACATCGTCGGGCTGGGGCTGCCGCCGCTGCTCGCGCTCGTCGGTGCGGTCGCGATCTCCGCGCTGGCCGGGCTCGCGTTCGCGCCGGTGGCAGGCCGGCTCAGAGGGATCTACCTGGGCGTGGCCTCGCTCGCGCTGGTGTTCCTCGGTTTCTACCTCGGGCAGGCGCTGCCGATGCTCACCGGCGGCGCCGCGAGCGGGCGCAACCCGGAGCCGTTTGCGCTGTTCGGCTTCTCGTTCAGCAACGAGGGCTACCTCGCCGTGCTCGGCGTGCCGTTCCGGCAGTCGGAGCGGCTCTGGTACCTGTTCCTCGCGTTCACCGTGATCGCGTTCGTGCTGGCCCGTGGGGCCGTGCGCAGCCGGGTGGGCCGCGCGTGGCGGGGGGTGCGCGACAACGAGGCCGCCGCCGCGGTGATGGGCGTCGACGTGCTGCGGGCGAAGGCGGGCGCCTTCGCCGTGAGCGCCGCGTACGCCGGGCTGGCCGGGGTGATGGTCACGCTCTGGCTGGGCCTGCTCAAGCCGGACGAGAGCGAGTTCGGCACGTACGGGCTGAACACCTCGATCGCGTTCCTCGCGATGGCGATCATCGGCGGGCTCGGCTCGATCCCCGGCGCGGTGGTGGGCGCGCTGATCGTCTACGGCACGCCGCAGGTGCTCACGCTGTTCGCCGACGACCTCGGGCTCGGCGACACCCTCGCGGGGCTCTCGCCCACGGTGATCAGCCTCTACGTCTACGGCCTCGCCGTGATCCTCGTGGTGCTGTTCGAACCGGGCGGCCTTGCGGCGATCGGCCGCCGGGTCGCGGGGTTCGCGACGCGCAGGTTCCACCCCGACCGGACCGCGGCAACCGAGCCGCGGTCGGCACCCCCAGGAGAGGACCGATCATGACTCTACGGCGGACATGGCGCCGCGCGGGCGTTCCGGCGGCGATCGTCGCGGCGCTGGTGTTGGCGGGCTGCACCACGCAGGCGCCCGAGCCGGGAGCCGGCGGCGGGGGTGCGGGGGCGGTGGCCACGGACGTCGGTGTCTCCGCTGAGACGATCACCCTCGGGGTCCTCGGCGACACCTCCGGACCGTTCCGGAACCTCGGCACCGCTCTGATCCAGGGCAACCAGCTGTGGGCCGACGAGGTCAACGGGCGCGGCGGGATCTGCGGCCGTCAGATCGCGCTGGAGATCGCCGACAGCGGCTACAAGGCCGACACCGCCACCACGGTGTACCGGCAGCAGCAGCCCAACGTGCTCGGCTACCTGCAGCTGCTCGGTTCCCCGATCAACGCGGCGCTGCGCGGCAACCTGGAGACCGACGAGGTGACGTCGCTGGCGCTGTCCTGGTCGTCGTTCATCCTCGACAACCCGTACCAGATCATCCCCGGCACCACCTACGACCTGGAGATGATCAACGGCCTCGCATACATGCAGCAGCAGGGCCTGATCGCTGACGGCGACACGCTCGGCCACATCTACATCGGCGGGGAGTACGGCGACAACGGGTTCCTCGGGGCGCAGTACTACGCGCAGCAGCACGGGATGAACCTGCAGCCCGCCAAGATCGCGGCCACCGACACCGACATGACGAACATCGTCACCGGTTTCCAGGGCGCCGGGGTCAAGGCGATCCTCCTGACCACCTCGCCCGCCCAGACGGCGTCCGCGCTCAACGCGGCCAACGCACTCGGGTTGAACGTGCCCGTGCTGGGCAACAACCCCGTGTTCGACCCCGCCACCAACCTCGCGGGGCCTGCTGCCGCGTCGGTCGGCGACCTGTTCGTGGTGGCGAGCTCCGTGCCCTACTCCGCGGACGTGCCGAAGGCCAAGGAGGTGCGGGAGGCCTTCACCGCGAAGTTCCCGGACGGGGCCAAGAACTACGGCGTGCCCTACGGCTACGCCGGCGGCCTGATCTGGGAGCAGATCCTCACGCAGGCCTGCGAGAACGGCGACCTCACCCGCAAGGGCGTGCACGACGCGTTCCTGGCGAGCCAGAACATCACGACGGAGAACCTCGTGGCGAGCGAGCTCGACTTCTCGCAGGCCGGGTCTCCGCCGAGCCGCTCGGTCTACATCGCGCAGGCCGACCCGGCCCAGGAGGGCGGGCTGCGTCAGCTCGTCGCGCCGTTCACGGCGGCGGAGGCCGAGGCCTACAAGGCGCCGCACCAGCAGGGGGCCTGACCGACACTCGACCGGCGGGGGAATGCTCGCCTCAGGGTTGAACTCCGGGGGTGAGCCGGGGACGGACCCGGAGGTGGCGGGCCGGTGCGGGCGGGAGAGTCGAGGTATGGACTCGACGACCGAATCGGCCACCACCCGCCTCACCAAGGACGCTCCCGACCCGGCCATCCCGGGCGACGCGGGCGACGCGGGCGTGCCGCCCTACCTGACGCCCGCGCCCGAGGCCGCCGCGAAGCCGAAGTTCCGGCTGCGCCGCAGCCGCACCGACCGCATGCTCGGCGGGGTCTGCGGCGGGCTCGCCGAGACCCTCGGCGTGGACGCGGCCGTGATCCGCATCGGCCTCGTCACCCTCACCGTGCTCGGCTTCGGTATGGGCATCGTGATCTACGCCGCGATCTGGATGCTGGCGCCCGAGACCGACGAGCCGTGACCGGCGCGGCGCGGTCAGTGTTCGTGGGCGGCGCCCCGCACCTGTCGGCGCTCTTCGGCGTAGCGGAAGGTCTCGTAGCCGATCAACGCGCTGAGCACGACGGCCAGCACGGCGAGGGAGACCAGCGCAGGCAGCATCGCCACAGCCGGGATCAGGGCGACCAGCAACACCGCGACGACCAGCCGTTCCAGGTTCAGTGAGCCGGTGAGGTAGCGCTTGAAGCCGATGTGCCCGAGCAGGTACAGGGCAGCGCCGCCGTAGAGCGCGGCCAGCGGGATGCCGTAGATCGGGTCGGCGACGGTGTGGCCGTCCTCGCCGCCGACGTAGCCCAGCACCTTCTTCAGCCCGAGCGCCATGAGGACGATGCCGGCGACCATCGGCAGGTGCAGGAACGTGTAGCCGCCGCGGGCCAGCCTGATCTGCCGCTCGCCGTCGGCCGCGGTCAGGGCCCGTTCGGTGATCAGCGCCGTGACGTCGAAGTACGCCCACCACATGGCTCCCGCCACGACGAGGCCGAGTACAGAGGCCCCGATGATCGGCCAAGAGATCGGCAGGTGGGCCACGCCCACCCCGATCGCAACGATCGACTCGCCCAGCGCCACGATGATGATCAGGCCGTACCGCTCGGCGAAATGGGGTGCCGAGCCCATCCGCCACTTGCTGCCCGCCGCGAGCGTGCCGAGGTAGTCGCCCGCGAGTGCGGCGAACCAGAGGACCGTCTGCGTGGTGCCGGAGGTCTGCGACGCGATCAACAGCAGGATCGTGCCTGCGAGCATCGAGGGCAGGAAGCGTAGGAGCTGACCACGCAGCTGCGGATCCTCCCGGCTGGCCACCCAGAACAGCACGATGTGCACGGCCCGCACCACGAAGTAGCAGACGGCGAAGACCATCGGCCCGTGCAGGCCGCCCGGCAGGTCGTCGAACGCCTCCGGGATCGTGATGGCCTGGACGAACATGGCCGCCATCGCGGCGAACAGCCCGAGGCGCATGGCCCCCTGTTCGGCCCGCACCAGACTGGCCAGCCACGAGTAGCCGATCCAGCACCACCACAGCACGGTGATGGCCAGTACGCCGCGCAGGACGTCGACGGGGCCGGCGTGCTCGGCCATGAACTCGGTGACCTGCGTGAGCGCGAACACGAACACGAGGTCGAAGAACAGCTCGAGCGGGCTGACCGACTCGCGTTCATCGACGGTCTCGAGGCGCCGACCCCGACCTGGTGTGCTCATGCGGCAGATCGTGCACCAATCGGGGGCGTGGTCACCAGGGGGATCGCTCGAGGCGGGACAGTTCGCCATACGAATTTTTCGGTAGGCTTTCGGCATGGCCGAGCCGGGCGATGAGATCGGGATAGTCGGGGCGCTGGTGCGCTCCGCGTTCCTGGTGAACGCGGTCTACGCCGAGTCGGGCCGGGAGTACGGCCTCACGCCGCAGCAGGGCCAGTTGCTGTGCGTGCTGATGGGCAAGGCGTACGGCATGGGCGAGCTGGGGGCAACGCTGGGGCTCGCCAAGTCGAGCCTGACCGGCCTCGTGGACCGCACGGAGCGCAACGGCCTGGTGCGCAGGGATGCCGACCCGAAGGACATGCGCGCCGTGCGGGTGGCGCTCACGCAGCAGGGTAGGCAGCTCGCCGAGGAGTTCTACGTCGAGACGTGCCGGCGGGTCGCCGAGCTGCCCGCCGGCCTGAACGCCGCAGAGCGCGACACGCTCGCCTCCCTGCTCGGCCGCATCGTCGAGGACAACGCGGTCCCGATGGTCTTCCTGGAGCCGGACTGCGGCTCGACCGTGCGCTAAGCCACAGTGCAGTTCGTGCCACGAACTAATATTGTTCGTGGCACGAACTCTCTTAGGAGTGCATCATGAGTCGCACCGTCGTCGTGATCGGCGGAGGGTACGGGGGCTCAGCGGTCGCCAAGGTGCTGGACGCCACGGCCGACGTGATCCTCGTCGATCCCCGGGACGCCTTCGTCAACTCGGCCGGCTCGCTGCGCGGGCTGGCCCAGCCCGACTGGGCGGGCAACATGTTCTTCCCCTTCGACACGCTGCTGGCTCGGGGCACGGTGATCCGGGGCCGCGCGGCATCGGTCGACCCCGGCGGCGTGACGCTGGCGTCCGGCCTGCGGGTCGAGGCGGACCACATGGTTCTCGCCACTGGCTCCAGCTACGCCTACCCGGCCAAGCCCGTCGCCGAATCCGTCGCCGAGGCGCTCGACCACCTGCGCACGACCCACAAGGAGCTGATCGGCGCCGATCGCGTGCTGATCGTCGGCGCCGGTCCGGTCGGCCTCGAACTGGCCGGTGAGATCAAGGAGGTCTGGCCGCACAAGGACGTGACCATCGTCGACCCGTCGGAGCAGCTGCTACCCGGCTTCCTGCCCGAGGTGCGGGAGGACCTGCACCACCAGCTCGACGAGCTGGACGTCCAGCTGCGGCTCCGCACCCGCCTGGCCGCCCCACCGGTGACCGAGCCCGGTCAGCTCGGGGCATTCACCGTCAGCACCACCGCCGGCGACGAGATCACCGCCGACATCTGGTTCCGCGCCCACGGCGTGCACGTCAACAGCGCATACCTCGCGGATGGCCTGCTCACGGCGCGCACCCCGAGCGGTCTGGTCCCGGTCACCGAGACCCTCAACGTCCACGGGTACGACCACATCTACGCGATCGGCGACATCACCGACGTCGCCGAGCCCAAGATGGCCGGCAACGCGATGCGGCACGCCGAGGTCGTCGCGCAGAACATCTCCGCTCGCCTGGCCGGTGAGGAGACCACGGCCACGTACCAGCCCCTGCCCGACCCGATGATCCTGCTGCCGCTCGGACCACGCGGCGGCGTCGGCCAGCTGCCGGGGCCCGACGGTCCGACCGGCGTCCCCAGGACGACCGTCGCCGAGTACAAGGGAGCCGACCTGTTCACAGGCCGCTTCGCCGAGCTGTTCGGCATCGCAGGGAAGGACAAGGACCATGCGTGAGCGCGGGGTCGTCTTCGGGTTCGGCGCCCACAGCGGCATCGACGACACGGCGGAGCTACTGGGGATGGTCGAGCAGGCAGATCGGGACGGGCTCGACGTCTTCTCGCTGTCGGACCACCCGTACATCGGCGAGCGCCTGGACGCGTACGCCGCCCTCGGCTTCGCCCTCGGACGCACGCAGCGGATCGCGGGCTTCGCCAACGTCACCAACCTGCCGACCAGGCCCGCCCCCATGCTGGCGCGAACGGTCACGTCGCTGTCGGCGCTCTCCGGGGGCCGCGTGGTGCTGGGCATGGGCGCCGGCGGGCTGTGGGACCGGATCGCCGACATGGGGGTGCCGCGGCTTTCTCCCGAGGAAGCCGTGAACGCGTTCGAGGAGGCGATCGTCCTGGTCAAGAAGCTCTCGGGAGGTGGCCCGCCGGTCACCGTCGAGGGTCGGCACTACCAGGTGAACCAGATCGACCCGGCACCCGTGGCCGCCCCTGCTGTGTGGACGGGGTCGGTCGGCAGGAAGTCGCTCGCCGCCACGGGCCGGGTCGCGGACGGCTGGATCCCCGGCCACGCGGCCGACTGGCGCAGCGATCGCTACCGGGCGTCGCGGCCGGTCATCGACGACGCGGCGGTGGCCGTGGGTCGTGATCCGCGCGACGTACGCACGGTGTTCAACTTCCCGGGGCGCATCACCGATCGTCCGTTGATCGCCACCCGCGACCGCAACGGCCGCTGGGTCGGCGGCTCCGTCGACCAGTGGGTGGAGGAGCTGACCGGGGCCGTGCTGGAGCACGGCGCATCCGGCTTCATGCTCTTCTCGCCGAGCGGCGGCACGCCGGACGCCGGCTCGCTCACCCGGTGGGCCAGGGAGATCGCCCCGGCCGTGCGCGAAGCGATCGCGGTCACGGGTGCAGCGTCGCGCCCTTGAGCACCTTGTCCACGGCGTTGCGGGGCCCGTGCACGGCCAGCCCGACCAGCTTCAGGTCGTCGCGGGCCACCGCTTGAACGACGGCCCGGTTCGCCTCGTCGTGGCCGGTCGCGAACATCTCCTCGGTATAGACGGCGGTCGGCAACCCGCGGCGCACCGCCCGCTCGTGGGCCGCCGCCATCACGTCGGAGTCGCCGATGAGGACGACGACCGGCTGCCGGAACATCGGCGTGTACAGGGTGCCGTCCGCGTCGGCGTACGGCTCGCCCAGCAGTTCGGGGTTCGCCGCGATGCCGCTGGCCAGGAAGGCGGTGACGTTCAACCGCTGCCAGACCTGCAGGTCGTCACGCAGCAGCACGGCGATCTTGGTGTCGAAACGCACGTGCAGAGCGTGCCCGCCCGCGGTGCCGCCGGTCTTGTACGTTCTTCACGTGCCTGACGTGCGGGCGTGGGCGCCGCGGGTGCCCGGGATCGCCGAGGTCTTCCACGCGTGGTTCACCGACCACGCGTACCCCGAGCACACCCACGACACCTGGACGCTGCTCGTCGTCGACGAGGGCGCGATCCGCTACGACCTCGACCGGCACGAGCACGGCGCCCTGCGTCCCGGCGTCACGCTGCTGCCGCCGCACGTCGCCCACACCGGGCGGGCCGCGACGCCACACGGCTTCCGCAAGCGGGTGCTCTACCTCGACACCGAGGTCCTCGACGCCGCGTTCACCGGGCAGGCGGTCGATGCGCCCGCGCTCGCCGACCCGCTGCTGCGCAGGCGCGTCCACCAGCTGCACCGGGTGCTGGAGGCCCCCGCGGCGGATCTCGAGGCCGAGAGCCGGCTCGCCCTGATCGCCGACCGGATCCGGCAGCACCTGCGGGCCCCCGCGCCGGCACCCGCTCCCGACCGGCTGGCAGCCGACCTGCGCGACCTGCTCGACGCCCGGGTGGTGGCCGGCTTGACGCTTCGTGACGCGGCCGCGTGGCTGCACGCCCACCCCGCACACCTGGTGCGCTCCTTCACTCGGGCGTACGGCCTGCCGCCCCACCGCTACCTCACCGGCAGGCGGGTGGAGGCGGCCCGCCGCCGCCTGCTCACCGGCGAGCCGGTGGCGCAGGTGGCCGTCGGCGTCGGGTTCCACGACCAGGCGCACCTGCACCGGCACTTCACGCGGCTGGTCGGGACGACGCCGGGTCGCTACGCCCGCGGCGCCTGATCCTCCAGCCGAACTTCCTGATCGTTCCTCCGGCCGCCGAGCTCGGACCGCCGCTCGGCGCGGTTGGGCCGCCGGCGCAACCCGTGTCGGGCGACGCGGCCCGTCGTAGGTCAGGCACCCCGTCGACGGGGTGCGTCAGCCGAGAGCGAGCGCGCCGGGCTCCACAGTGCCCGGGCTGGGTGGCTCGGCGGGCCTGTGATCGTCAGGTTGGCGCGTTTCCCGACGTGGCGCGTCGGGTTTCGCGCCGAGCCGCTGATCACCGTCTTGGTCGCGGTGCGTTCCGCGGAACGCGCCCCCGGGGGTGCGGCCGGGTGCCGGACGCCTTCGTGGGCGCGCCGTTCCCGGCCCCGGATAGCCCCCGGGCCTCACCCACCAGCCGGGGGCTGTCGTCGTGTTCCCGCTGGTTCGCCTCGGCCGCGTCGCCTTCTCGGGGTGGCCGGGTTGGGTGCACTACCGAATCATGTGGTTGCTTGGGCGGCCGTCCCCGACGCGGGGAAACGCCCGTTCCCGACGAGACCACCGCGGTTGCGTGCAACGCGACCGGCTGTGGTCCCGTCCTCGCCACCGGCCACCCCTGGAACTTGGGGTGTGATCAGCGGAATCGGGACCTGGCCTGCGCCCCTGCAGTTGGTGTTCTGACCGGGGGAGACACCTCTGCAGGAGGTGTCCCGTTCCTGCTGATCACCGACCTGAGCGCGGGCCCTGCCCCGAGGGGCGGTGTCGCCGTGATCATCCAGGAGCGGGGCTGGGTGTGGAGGGTCGGGACCACAGCCAGTCGCGTGGCACCCGGCAGGACGGTCTCGTCGAAACGGGCCTGTGCCCGCGTCGGGGACGGCCGCCCACGCAACCCCAGGGGACGGTAGTGCACCCAACCCAGCCACCCCCGCAAGGCGACCGGGTCGATGCAGCCGGCGGACACACACGCGATGCCCCGATCACGGGCCGGGCGCCGGGTGGCCCGGGCCGGGAACGGCGCGCCCACCGGCAGGTAGCCGACCAGACCGACCCCGGTGGACCGACACGATCGCACCCCGCCCGCCAGGCGCTCGATCGGCGGCGCGCAAGATCCGAACTATCGGTTGCCTATGGCTGCACCCACGATCACAAGATCCGGCTGCAGGACCAGCCCGTTGCCCAATGCGGGCGTCAGGTCTGTTCGGCGAGGGGCGGGGTGCTCTCCCGCAGCACGACCTCCCCGCGCACCCGGCGGACCCGTGGCTGCTCCGCCGGCCTCTGCAGCACCATCTCGACGGCCCCGGCGCCGAGCTCCTCCAGCGGAAGGCGCACCGTGGTGAGGGCGGGCGTGACGTCGCGGAGGGTGGCGATGTCGTCGAACCCGGCCACGGCCATCCCGGACGGCAGTGCCACCCCGCGGTCGCGTAGCGCGGCCATGGCGCCCACCGCCATCACGTCGTTGACGGCGAAGACGCACGTCGCCTCGGTGCCGCGGTCGAGCAGCTCGTTCATCGCGGCGTAGCCGCCGTCGCGGGTGAAGCCGCCGTACACGACGTCGGTGGCGTCGACCCGCGCGCCGGCCCGGGTGGCGCCGTCGCGGAACCCGGCGGTGCGGTCACGGGCCGTCAGGAGATCGGCCCGGCCGGCGAGAACGGCGAAACGCCGGTGGCCGAGCCCGCAGAGCGCCTCGGCCAGCGCCTTGGCACCGCCCCGGTTCTCGACCACCACCGTGTCGGCGGGGATCTTGCGCTGGCTGACGAAAGCCACCCGCCCGCCCGCCTGCTCGAACGCGCGCACCTCCGCGCCAAGCCGATCGAGCAGATCCCGATCCTGCACCCGGCTCCCGACGATGATCACGGCTCGCGCGCGCTGGCCCCGCAGCGCCGCGAGGTAGTCGAGCTCGCGCTCCTCGCGGCCGAACGTGCACGCCATCGTGACCACGAGCTGCTCGCCCTCCGCGGCTCGGATGGCGCCTGCGGCGATCGAGGAGAAGTAGGGGTCGGCCACGTCGCTGAGCACGAGCCCCACGATGTTGGTGCGGCCGCGCGCCATGGCCTGTGCCTGGGCGTTGGCGGAGTAGTGCAGCGCCTCCGCCGCGGCGAGCACGCGCTCCTGCAGGTCGGGGCGCACCCGCCGGGTGCTGCCGTTGAGCGCTCTCGACGCCGTGGCGAGCGAGACGCCCGCCGCCTTCGCGACGTCCAGCAGGGTTACGGACGCACCGGGGGGCCGTTCTCCGCGCTCACTCATCTCGGGCCTCCCCTCCCTGGGCACACCGGGTGGGACCGCCGGACGCCACGCTGGTGTCTGCGCGACCGGCTGGGTTCGCGCCGCGCGAGCCTACCCCGCCACGGCGCTGCAGGAATGCGCATTCCTCCACTTGGGTGTCAGGGTTCGGCCGCGGCGCGGCATGGCCACCGGCGCACACTTCACACACCGTCTGCCCGCTTCACACAAGGCCGGCGCTGTGTGAAGCCCGTGCTGGGTGTGTGAAGTGCTCACGACGGCTCGGCCGGCGGCCGAACCGGCCGCCGCGGGCTGCCCGGGGACCCCTCCCGGCGTTCCTTCCTAGGGTGTTCCACGACCGTCCAGGGGGGGTGGCGGTCAGAACGCCGCAGGGGCGGCACCCGGTGCGGGTGCCGCCCCTGCGGGACGCGCTGGGTACTGCTGGGACGGACTCAGAAGTCCATGCCGCCCATGCCGCCCGACGGGTCGCCGCCGGCGGGGGCCGGGTTCTTCTCCGGCTTGTCGGCGATGACGGCCTCGGTGGTCAGGAACAGTGCCGCGATGGAGGCGGCGTTCTGCAGCGCGGACCGGGTGACCTTGGCCGGGTCGATGATGCCGGCCTTGATCAGGTCCTTGTACTCGCCGGTGGCGGCGTCCAGACCCTCGCCCGCGGCGAGGCCGCGGACCTTCTCGGCCACGACGCCGCCCTCGAGGCCGGCGTTGATGGCGATCTGCTTGAGCGGTGCCTCCAGCGCGACCTTGACGATGTTCGCGCCGGTGGCCTCGTCACCGTCCAGGCCAAGGCCCTCGAAGAGGCCGGCACCGGCCTGGATCAGGGCGACGCCGCCGCCGGCGACGATGCCCTCCTCGACGGCCGCCTTCGCGTTGCGAACGGCGTCCTCGATGCGGTGCTTGCGCTCCTTGAGCTCGACCTCGGTGGCCGCTCCGGCCTTGATGACCGCAACACCGCCTGCCAGCTTGGCCAGGCGCTCCTGCAGCTTCTCGCGGTCGTAGTCGGAGTCGGTGCGCTCGATCTCGGAGCGGATCTGGGAGACCCGTCCGGCGATCTGGTCGGCGTCGCCGGCGCCGTCGACGATGGTGGTCTCGTCCTTGGTGACCACCACGCGGCGGGCCCGGCCGAGCAGCGACAGGTCGGCGTTCTCCAGCTTGAGGCCGACCTTCTCCGAGATGACCTCGCCACCGGTGAGGATGGCCATGTCGGCCAGCATCGCCTCACGGCGGTCACCGAAGCCCGGGGCCTTGACGGCGACGGACTTGAAGGTGCCACGGATCTTGTTGACGACCAGGGTGGCCAGTGCCTCGCCCTCGACGTCCTCGGCGATGATCGCGAGCGGCTTGCCGCCCTGCATGACCTTCTCCAGCAGCGGGAGCAGGTCCTTGACCGTCGAGATCTTGGAAGAGACCAGCAGCACGTAGGCGTCGTCGAGCTCGGCCTCCATGCGCTCCGCGTCGGTGACGAAGTAGGGCGAGATGTAGCCCTTGTCGAAGCGCATGCCCTCGGTGAGCTCGAGTTCGAGCCCGAAGGTCTGCGACTCCTCGACGCTGATGACGCCTTCCTTGCCGACCTTGTCCATCGCCTCGGCGATCAGCTCACCGATGGTCGGGTCGGCCGCGGAGATCGACGCCGTAGCGGCGATCTGCTCCTTGGTCTCGACCTCCTTGGCACTCTTGAGCAGCGCCTCCGAGACGGCCTCGACGGCCTTCTCGATGCCCCGCTTGAGCGCCATCGGGTTCGCACCCGCCGCCACGTTGCGCAGCCCCTCACGCACCAGCGCCTGGGCCAGCACGGTGGCGGTGGTGGTGCCGTCACCGGCGATGTCGTCGGTCTTCTTCGCGACCTCCTTGACCAGCTCGGCCCCGATCTTCTCCCAGGGGTCCTCGAGCTCGATCTCCTTGGCGATCGACACACCATCGTTGGTGATGGTGGGCGCGCCCCACTTCTTCTCCAGCACCACGTTGCGGCCGCGCGGGCCGAGCGTCACCTTGACGGCGTCGGCGAGGGTGTTCATGCCACGCTCGAGCCCGCGGCGCGCCTCCTCGTCGAAAGCGATCATCTTCGCCATGGGGGTGTAGTCCTCCGATTGGGATGACCCGAAAGTCTCGCGTCGAACGCGGCGCCCGCGACGGACGACCGGCAACCCTGCGCCGATCTCACCCGCTCGACAATTGGCACTCTATCGTGCCGAGTGCCAGTCCCGGTTCTAGCACTCGTGGCAGGTGAGTGCAAGGCGGCTGGCCGGCCGGAGGTGCCCCGATGCGGAGACGGGTCGGGGGGACCGGCTGGTCGCCGATCCCCCCGGTACGCCGTGGCGCGTCGTCGCCCTATCCGATCCGGCGGACGGCGTCGGCCTGGCTGCGGCCGTCGCGGCCGGCCGTCGTCTCGAACTCGACGCGGTCGCCCTCGTCGAGGGTGCGGAAACCCTCGGACTGGATCGCGCTGTAGTGGACGAAGACGTCCGGCCCGCCGTCGGTGGCGATGAAGCCGAAGCCCTTCTCCGCGTTGAACCACTTGACCGTGCCCTGGGCCACGGCACCTCCATGTTGCAGTACTGCGTCGTGCAGTGGTGCTAACCGAGTCATCCCAGTGGCCGGGCGTCGTGGTCGCCTCCAGGGGCACCGACAATGCCACTGTGATGACTCGCTGACGTCGGCGACGCTACCTCAGATCGCACCTCTCGTCCGGGATCATGACGCGCTGTCCGGCAGGATTGCGTTCGTGGCGAGCTCCCCGAGAACGGTCGACGAACACCGCGCGGTCGTCGCCGCGCTGCTGGCCCCGATGCCGGCCGAGAACGTCCCGGTCGGGCAGGCGCGGGGGAGGGTGCTCGCGGCCGACGTCGTGGCGGGTGTCGCGCTCCCGTCCTTCGACAACTCCGCGATGGACGGCTACGCCGTGCGGGCCGCGGACGCCGCGAGCGTTCCCGTGGAGCTGCCGGTGGAGGCGGACATACCGGCGGGTCGCACCGATGTCCCCCCGCTTCGTCCCGGTACGGCCCACCGGATCATGACCGGGGCACCGGTGCCGGCAGGAGCCGACTCCGTCGTACCCGTCGAGCAGACCGACCGCGGGCTCGACCGCGTGCGGATCTCGGCCGCGCCCGCACCGGGCGCGCACATCCGGCGCGCCGGTGAGGACGTCCGGGCCGGCGATGTCGTGCTACTCGCCGGCACGGTGCTGGGGGCGCCGCAGATCGGCGTGGCCGCCGCCGTCGGCGCCGCCACCGTCCCCGTCCGCCGCAAGCCCCGCGTGCTCGTCCTCTCCACCGGCTCGGAGCTCGTCGCCCCCGGCACCCCGCTCCGCCCCGGCCAGATATACGAGTCGAACGGCCCGATGCTCGCCGCCGCGGTCGAGGACGCAGGCGGCACCGCGGAGCTGCTGCGCTTCGTCCCCGACGACGTGGAGGAGTTCCTCGGACGGCTCCGGGAGCGGGTCGGGGACGGCGCGGTGGACCTGCTGCTCACCTCGGGCGGCGTGAGCGCGGGGGCCTACGAGGTGGTGAAGGACGCCTTCACCGGACGTGGAGTGGAGTTCGTCAAGGTCGCGATGCAGCCCGGCGGGCCCCAGGGCGCGGGACGCGTCACCGAACTGGGCGACATCGGCGTCGTGACCCTGCCCGGCAACCCGGTGAGCTCGCAGGTGTCGTTCGAGGTCTTCGTCCGGCCCGCGCTGCGCGCCGCGCTCGGGCATCCGCACCCCCACCGGCCGGTCGTGACGGCCACGCTGCGTGAACGCTGGAGCTCGCCCGCGGGCCGCAGGCAGTTCCGGCGCGGCGTCCTCGACGCGGTCAGCGGTACCGTCCGTGAGCTGGGCGGGCCGGCCTCGCACCTGCTCGGCGCGCTCGCGCGGGCCGATTGTTTCGTCGTCGTGCCGGAGGACGTCACCCATCTGCCGGAGGGCGCGCGCGTGGAGACGTGGTTGCTGGACGGGTGATGGACCAGTAGATTGTGGCGGGGATCACAATCGAAGCAGGCAACGATCGGAGCTTTCGGAGCGTCTTACTGGTGAGCGTTCGGCCGATCGGTGCACATCACGGGGTTCCTCACCCGGTGACCTGGACGATTGAGCGGGGGCTCGGGGATAATTCGGGGGTGGACCGGGTAACCGGCCCACAACGCACTGGACCTACCGCCCGTCGCTGGGGAGCGGACGAGCGGTTCCACGGCCGGGGTCGTCGTCTCGGGGGATGGCGGCCCCGGCCCTTTGCGTTCGCCCCGAGCTGGGCGAGCCCCGCTCGCGGAGAGCGATCGCCGATCGTTCGCGTCGCGTGCCTGTGGGGGTCGGGCTGGGTAACCGGCCGTTCGTGTGCGGCAGATCCTTCCCATGTCACGGCGATACGGCGGGAATTGACCGCTGCGGTCGCCGCCTGCCCTCCCTCGCGTACCGTAGCCGCCGCCACCGCGGCCCGACCGGGTCGCCACGCCGGAGGAGCCGATCCGCTTCCATGCACGACCCGACCCCACCTGTGCCCCGGGGGTTCTCCTTCCCGCACGTCGCGGGGCTTGTCCGGGCCGCCGTCCCGCCGATGCACCCAGGAGGGCGCCCGCTCGTCGCGGCGGTCGCAGGCGCGGCCGCCGCCATCCGGATCGCCACCGGTCGAGGCACGGCCGCCGGCCTGCTCGCCACCGCCGCAACCGCGCTGTTCTTCCGCAACCCGCGCCGGGTGCGGCCCCCGCTCACCGGTGTCGCGCTCGCGGCGGCCGACGGAACCGTGGCCACGGTCTCGGACGTCATGCCGCCCGCCGAGCTCGACCTCCCCCGTGAGCCCGCGCCGCGCGTCAGCGTCTTCCTGTCCGTACTGGACGTGCACGTGCAGCGGGTGCCGGTGGACGGGAAGGTGCTCGACGTCGCCTACCGGCCCGGCACCTTCCTGTCCGCCGACCTCGACAAGGCCAGCGAGGACAACGAGCGCAACGCCGTTCTGTTCGAGGCGGCAGACGGCACGCGCCTCGGCGTCGTCCAGATCGCCGGGCTGCTCGCCCGCCGCATCGTCTGTGACATCGCGCCCGGCGACGAGGTCGCCGCGGGCGAGACGTTCGGACTCATCCGCTTCGGCTCGCGCGTCGACGTCTACCTGCCTGCCGGTTCGCGCGTCATGGTGGCGCCGGGGCAGCGCACGATCGGCGGCGAGACGGTGCTCGCCGAACTCCCCAGGAGCGCCTGATGACCGCCCCCAACTATCGCGCCGGAGTGCGGCTGCTGCCGAACGCGGTCACCGTCCTTGCGCTGTGCTCCGGCTTGTCGGCGGTGTACTTCGCCCTCAGCGGGCGATTCGAGCTGTCCGTCGCCGCCGTCGGGGCCGCGGCGCTCTGCGACGCCCTCGACGGCAGGCTCGCCCGCCTCCTCGACGCCACCACCCGGATCGGTGCGGAGCTCGACTCGCTCGCCGACCTCGTCTCGTTCGGCGTCGCGCCAGCGCTCGTCCTCTACATCTGGGTGCTGGAGGGCAATCAGTACGGATGGATCGTCGCGCTCGTCTTCGCCGTCTGCATGATGCTGCGGCTCGCCCGCTTCAACACGCTCCTCGACGTGGAGGACGAGTTCCCGTTCACCCGGGAGTTCTTCGTCGGCGTGCCGGCGCCCGCGGCCGCCATGTCGGCCGGCATCCCGCTCTACACCACGCTGCACTTCGGGCCCGGATGGTGGTCGGCGCCCCCGTTGGTCGCCGGGTGGGCGGTCGTCATCGCCGCCCTCATGGTGAGCAGGCTGCCCACGCTGTCGTTCAAGAGCGTTCGCGTGTCGCCGAACTACATCGCGCCGCTGCTCGTGCTGGTAGCGATCGCCGCGGCCGTGCTCATCACCGTGCCGTTCCTCGGGCTGGGCATCGTGGCGCTCGTCTACCTCTGCTCGATCCCCTACACCGTCCACCGGCACCACTGGCTCACCGAGCACCCGGAGGCGTGGGGCGTGCCGGTGCGGGAGCGGATTGCGATCGCGAGGGCGGCGCGCTCGGCCCGGCGGCTCGGGCTCCGATCGCCGCTGCGCCACCGCGTGGCGGGGCGGGCCAGCGCTGTCGCCCGCGCCGTGCGCCGGTTCGGTGACGACCCGGCAGGCGTCATGCAGCGTGCTGCCCGGCCCGGCAACGGCAGAGCACCCGGCCCCGCGGCCCAGTCATCGCGCAACCGGCTCCGGCTCGGCCTCCGCCGCGCCCGCCGCCGCTGACCTCAGGCCGAAGATCGGCGCGAGCCGCACGTATCCGCTGCGCTGTCGTGAGCGGTTGTCACGAACGCCGTCTGCTCCTGCCGGACATGCGGCGCGTCGGAACATCCTTCTCGACGTCGCTGCTGGTCGGCGGTGGCGGATCGGGCGCAGTCGGCACCTGGCGGTCGCGGTGGCGGATCATCCGGCCGACGAGCACGCCGACGACCGTGGCGACGGCCAGCCATGCCGCCGCCACCACGATGATCCAGCCGAGTGTGCTGATGACCGCTCCCTGGTCGCGGGCGCCGCCAGTGTCCTACCTGCCCCGAGCTCCTGCACAGCGAGGACACCGGGACGGGTGAGAGAAATACGTGGACTGTGCCCTTTCAGCTCACATCGGGCACGGCGGGGCCGAGCAGGTCGTCGGCATCGACGATCCGGTAGGCGTAACCCTGCTCCGCGAGGAACCGCTGCCGGTGCGCCGCGTAGTCGGTGTCGAGGGTGTCGCGCGAGACCACCGAGTAGAAGTGCGCCTGCCTGCCGTCGGCCTTGGGCCGAAGGAGCCTGCCGAGCCGCTGTGCCTCCTCCTGCCGCGACCCGAACGTGCCGGACACCTGGATGGCGACGCTCGCCTCCGGCAGGTCGATGGAGAAGTTGGCCACCTTGCTCACCACCAGTACCGGCAGCTCGCCACGGCGGAAGGAGTCGTACAGTGCCTCTCGCTCGCGGTTCTTCGTCGAGCCCTGGATCACGGGGGCGTCGAGCGTCTGCCCCAGCTCCTCCAGCTGCTCCAGGTATGCCCCGATGACCAGCGCGGGCTCACCGGGGTGGCGCTCGAGGATGCCCTTCACGACGGCGATCTTCGTGTGTGCCGTCGACGCGACCCGGTAGCGCTCATCGGCCTCGGCGACCGCGTAGCCCATCCGCTCGTTGTCGGTGAGCGTCACGCGGACCTCGGTGCACTCGGCAGGGGCGATCCAGCCCTGCTGCTCGATGTCGCGCCATGGCGCGTCGTAGCGCTTCGGCCCGATGAGGGAGAAGACGTCGCCCTCGCGCCCGTCCTCGCGGACGAGGGTGGCGGTGAGGCCGAGCCGGCGCCGCGACTGCAGGTCGGCCGTCATCCGGAAGACGGGCGCCGGCAGCAGGTGCACCTCGTCGTAGACGATCAGGCCCCAGTCACGGGAGTCGAACAGGTCGAGGTGCTTGTACTCGCCCTTGCTCTTGCGCGTCATCACCTGGTAGGTCGCGATCGTGACCGGGCGGATCTCCTTGCGCTCGCCGGAGTACTCGCCGATCTCGTCCTCGGTGAGGCTGGTGCGCGCCACGAGCTCGCGCTTCCACTGCCGGCCCGCGACCGTGTTCGTCACCAGGATCAGCGTGGTGGCCTGCGCCTGCGCCATCGCCGCCGCGCCGACGAGCGTCTTGCCCGCCCCGCACGGCAGCACGACAACGCCGGAGCCACCCGCCCAGAAGCCCTCGACGGCCTCGCGCTGGTAGCCGCGCAGCGACCAGCCGTCCTCGGCGAGGGCGATCGGGTGCGCCTCCCCGTCGACGTAGCCCGCGAGATCCTCGGCGGGCCAGCCGATCTTGAGCAGCGCCTGCTTGAGGTGGCCGCGCTCCGAGGGGTGCACGGTGACTGTGTCGTCGTCGACGCGGGGGCCGAGCAGCGGAGCGATCTTCTTCTGGCGGAGCACCTCCTCCAGAACGGCGCGGTCGAGCGCGACCATCACCAGCCCGTGGACCGGGGAGTTGGTGAGCTGCAGGCGCCCGTAGCGGCCCATGGTGTCGACGACGTCGACGAGCAGCGGCTGCGGAACCGCGTACCGCGAGTAGCGGACGAGCGCGTCGACCACCTGCTCGGCGTCGTGGCCCGCGGCGCGGGCGTTCCAGAGCGCCAGCGGCGTGACCCGGTAGGTGTGGACGTGCTCCGGCGCGCGCTCGAGCTCGGCGAAGGGGGCGATCGCGATGCGTGCGGCCGGGGCGTCGGGGTGGTCAACCTCGAGCAACAACGTCTTGTCGGACTGGACGATGAGCGGCCCATCGGTCATGATCGGTGGTACTCCTTGCGGCGAATGGTGCCCCGAGAGACGCTACACAGCGTGTTTCGTAGGTCCATTCGGGGGAACGAATCGGCTATGGCCGACCTCGACGGATGGGGGCCCTCTGAGCTCGGGCTATACTTCCTGAGCTCTGTCCGAGAGCGCACGTGCGCCACCCCGATCGTACCGGGTCCGGGAGGTCAACGCCCTTCCCCAGAGGGCGCGTGTCGGGTCGGAGCGCGCACGATGCGAGCCGGGACACCCGACCGGTTCGCCCCCGACCGAAGGCGCGACGGATCGTCCCGATGCTCATGCCCCCCGGGCGCCACGCCCGAACACGGCCACCCACCGCCCACAGGCCACAGCTCGTCCGGCCCACACTCGCGGAGAGTGGTGTACACGTGCCAGAGTGCGGCCGATCGTCGCCGGCAATCCTCAGGGGGACGTTGACGTGACCAGCACCGAGACCAGGCAGTCCTGGTCCGAGCGGCTGAACCCGCGCAACTGGACGCTGACCGTCAAGCTGGTGGTCGTCGGGATCGTTCCCGCGCTGCTCGCTCTGGCGCTCGGTGTCCTGCGCGTCTCCGACCAGGCGGGGGCGGCGGCCGAGCTCGGACAGAGCACCCAACTGCTCGAAGTGCAGGAGCGGGTCGCTCGCGCCGCCGACTCCCTGCGCCAGGAGCGGGACGAGGCGACGCTCTACGTTGCAGGCGGGCGCGAGGGCGACAACGGCGTCCTCGAGATCGGCTTCAACAAGAGCGAGGGCGAGACGGAGGAGATGCTCGCCGCGCTGGAGAGCACCGACGGTCTCGAGCCCACCAGCCTCTCCGCCCTTGCCCAGGCCAAGGGGCAGATCAGCCAGCTGCAGACCCTGCGCGCCGACGTCACGGACAACCCCAGCATCGGCTCCGCGCAGATCCTCGACCGCTACACCGAGGTGGTCGCGAGCCTCGACGTCCTCGACCGCGCGCTGCTGCGCGAGGTGCGCACCCCGGGCACCGCCGGCCTCGCCGACGCGCTCAACGCGGTCAACGCCGCCGCCGAGCAGCTCGCCGTGCAGCACACGATCCTCGGCGCCGGCATCCGCGCGGGCAACCTGCCGCCCGCCGACGCCACCGAGGTGGCCACCGACTCCGAGCTCGATGGGGCACTCGGCGCCTACCAGGCCGCGCTCACGCCCGAGGAGCTCGCCCGCTTCGGCAACTTCCTCGACGACGCCGCCAACGCCCAGCGCGAGCGGCTCGAGGCGATCATCGTCGCCACTCCGCCGAACCAGCCGATCGCGCTGCCGGCATACGAGTGGGACACCGCCTACAACGGCTCCCGCGCCGCCGTCGACCGCTCGGGCGACCTGCTGCGCAACCAGCTGGTGGCGGAGAGCGTCGCGTCCGAGGAACAGGCCAGCAACCTCGCCGGGGTCAACGCCGTGGTCCTGATGCTGGGCCTGCTGGCCGGCATCGCGGTCGCCGTGCTCCTCGCCCGGGCCCTGATCCGGTCGCTGCGGATCCTGCGCTCCTCGGCCCTCGACGTCGCCGAGCGGCGGCTCCCGGAGGCCGTCGAGCGCATGCGCGCGGGACACACCCCGGACGTCACCGTCGACCCGGTGCCTCTCGTCGGGCGCGACGAGGTCGGCCAGGTGGCCCGCGCGTTCGACGCGGTGCATGGGCAGGCGGTCCGCCTCGCGGCCGAGCAGGCAGCCCTGCAGGCGGGGGTCAGCGCGATGTTCGTCAACCTCTCCCGCCGCAGCCAGGCGCTCGTCGAGCGCCAGCTGCAGCTGATCGAGCAGCTGGAGAGCAACGAGCAGGACGCCGACCAGCTGTCCAACCTCTTCCAGCTCGACCACCTCGCCACCCGTATGCGCCGCAACAGCGAGAACCTGCTGGTCCTGGCGGGCACCGACCTCGCCAAGCGCAACATCGCGCCGGTGCCGATGGTCGACGTGCTGCGGGCCGCGGTGTCGGAGGTCGAGTCCTACCAGCGGATCGTCGTGCAGACCCCGCCCACCGCCACCGTCGCCGGGCGCGCGGCCTCCGACGTCGTGCACCTGCTCGCCGAGCTGCTGGACAACGCCACCAACTTCTCCCCGCCCGACTCGCAGGTGGTCATGAGCACCGCTCGTGCCAGCGACGGGTCGATCGTGGTCGAGATCGCCGACCGGGGTGTCGGCATGGCCGAGCACGAGTTGGCCGACGCCAACCAGCGCCTCGGCGGGCCGGCGTCGGTCGACGTGTCGGCGTCGCGGCGCATGGGTCTGTTCGTGGTCGGTCGACTCGCAGTCCGCCACGGCATCGGCGTCCGCCTGACCTCCTCGTCGGGTGGCCAGGGCTCAGGTCTCACCGCCTCGGTCACCGTTCCCGCACACCTCATCCCGTCCATCGAGCCGGTCGAGGTGAGCCGCACCGCGAGCCTCCCGCTGGTCACGGGCACCGGGGGCTCCCGTCCCGCGGTACCGCCGCAGCGCGGCGTCAACGGCACCGCGCGCAGCGGCGGCCTGTCCGCGCTGATCGCCGGTACCGACGGCACCGCCAACCCCACCGGCGTCTTCGACTCGCCGGTCGGCGGCGACGGGCAGCTGTTCACCCCGCCTCCCGGTCCGGCCAGCCCTCCGCCGCCCGCCCTGCCCAGCAGGCGACCGGGCTCGACCCTCCGTCCCGGCGGTCCGCCCACGCCGCCCGAGGATGGCGACCGCTCCGAGCGTGGCGGTGCCGACGAGGAGCAGGCCCGCGAGGTCGCCGCGCAGGCCCGTCGCGACCAGGAGGCCGCTGCGCGCGCCGCGGCCGCGCGAGCCGAGGAGGCCGCCGCCGCGCAGCCCGAGCAGCGCAGTGAGGTCCGCAACGGCCACGCCGCCGGGTTCACCGGCTCGGATCAGCAGGGCTCGGATCAGCAGGGCATGGACTGGTCGGCCACCGGCGCCGAGCGTGACCCGCAGGCCGGGAAGCCGGTCAACGGGCAAGTCACGCCGCCCACCACGTCCGGCCTCCCGCGGCGCACGCCCGGCAGGCCCGCGGCTCAGCCGCAGCCGGCGGCGGAGCAGAACTCGTCGCAGGCATCGCAGCCGGCGCAGCAGCAGCCGGCCGCCGAGGCAGGACCGGCACAGCCGCCTGCCGCCGAGCCGCCTGCCCCTCGGTCCCGGCCGGCGCCGTCGCGCCGGCAGGCCGGGCCAGACCCGTGGGCGGCGGCCGAGTGGGGTGCGCCGTCGCACGGGGACCAGGAAAAGGCGGAGCAGCCGCCCGTGCGCGAGCGGCGCACCGGCGACGCGGCCGCCGCGGTGTCCCCGCCCACGATGCCGATGCCGGCGGTGCGCCGCGCGCCCGCGGAGCCGCAGCAGCCTGCGCCGCAGCAGCCGGAGGATCAGCCCACGGAGTCGCGGCAGGCGGCAGCACAGGAGCAGACGGCCCAGGAGGCGTTCCAGCCGTCCGCGCACGAGGAGCCCGCGCCGCAGCAGCCGGACGTCGAGCAGCGCACGGCACAGGCGGCGACTCCACAGCCGGCGCCACGGCCGACACCGCGTCCGACACCACGGCCGTTCGCCCAGGCCGGCCCGGCGCCGGCCCAGGAGCAGGCCGCGGCCGCCGCGCGGCAGGAGCCGTCGGGCCCGGACGGCGACACGCTGTTCGCGCCGAGCGTGCCGGTCATCTCCGAGCCCGCCGGTCGTGGCATCGGTAGCCGCCCCTCGGGTAGCGGGTTCGACCTCGGGGAGACCACACCGATCTTCGAGGAGATCGCCTCGGCATGGTTCCGCTCGAACCGGCAGATCCCGGTCGACTACGAGCAGCAGAACGGCGCCTCCAAGCCGGAGGCGGTGCCGAGCACACCGCCGCCCGCCCCGCCGGCCGCGCCGCCGCAGCCCGCCCCCCGGCCTGCGCCGTCCCCGCGGCCCACCCGGGCACCGGTCCCGGCACCGCCGCCCACGGCGGAGGTTCCGATCACTCCGGCGCCCGAGCCGCAACCAGAGCTGCAACCGCAGGCGCAAGCTCGGCCGGAGCGGCGGGAGCGGCGGGAGCGGCCGGAGCCGCAGGCGGTGCCGGAGCCGCAGGCGGTGCCGGAGTCGTCCGAGCAGGAGTTCGCGAGCATGGCCGACGAGGGCTGGCGCGCCGCCAGCGGCGCGGTGACGGAGCGTGAGGACGAGCTCACGCCGGCCGGGCTGCCGAAACGTCGGCCACGTGCGCGACTGGTGCCCGGCAGTGCAGGATCTTCCGTACTGGCACCGCCAGCAGGTTCCACGCGAAGCGCGGAGAGCATCCGTGGCCGTCTCGCGAGCTACCAGCAGGGCGTCCGCCAGGGCCGCGAGAGCAGGGTGCGCGGCGCTCAGGAACACAACGGTGGTACGGGTCCCGCCAACGCGGGTGGTAATCACGACGAGGAGTCCTCATGACGGTGCCACAGGTCCAGCCGAGCCGGTTCGGATGGCTGGTCACGAACTTCGCGGAGCGAGTGCCCGGCGTGGCCCACGCCATCGTCGTGTCCGCAGACGGTCTGCTGCTCACCGCATCCGACCGGCTCCCGCGCGACCGCGCCGACCAGCTCGCCGCGGTGGCATCGGGTCTGATCAGCCTCACCCAGGGTGCGGCGCGCTGCTTCGACGCAGGCGGTGTCGTCCAGACGGTCGTCGAGATGGATCGCGGCATCGTGCTCCTGATGTCGATCAGCGACGGTTCCTGCCTCGCGGTGCTGGCGTCACCGAGCTGTGACATCGGCCTGATCGGATACGAGATGACGCTGTTGGTCGACCGGGTCGGTCAGCTGCTCACGCCCGAGCTGCGCGCCGAACTGCAGGGCACGTTCGGCGGCCGCTGAGCCGTCACCCCCGGGTCAACCACTTGTCGCAGCCACCGATCGGCAGGAAGCAGGTGAATGTTCTTGTGAGCGAGCTTGCGAGCGAACCATTGTCACTGCGCCTGCGCGCTGCGTCGGTTCAGGATGGGCTGGCCGAGCTTCGGGGGATGGCAGCCGGCGGAGCTGGCGGGGTGGGTATGCACAGAGAGGTCATGCCATGAGCTCCGGTCCCGACGACGAGCGCCGGCAACCTTCGGAGCCGACGTTCGCAGACGTCATGAACGGCTTCAGCTTCGACGCCGGTCGTTCTTCGCGGCGCCGGCGGTGGGGTCGCAGGCGCGGTGCGGACGTCGAGACGCCCGAGGGCGCCATCGCCGACACGTCCGCGCCCATGTCCGCGCCACCGCCCGCACCGCCGCCGCCGGGCCTGCCGCCGCAGACCGCGCCGATCGACCTGCGCGGTGTACCCGCCGACCAGGGTGGGCTGGAGTCCGGGGCCTCGGCCGTCCGGCCGTACGCGTGGACCCGCGGACGCACGAAGTCCGGACTCGACCTGGCCATCGAGGCGCTCGTCTCGACCAGCCAGCGCGCCAAGGACCAGATGGGCCTGCTGCAGGTGGAACACCGGGCCGTCGCCGAGCTCTGCGAGCAGACGCGATCGGTCGCCGAGGTCGCGGCCCTCCTGTCGATCCCGCTCGGCGTGGCCCGGGTGGTGCTGGGCGACATGGTCGGGCTCAACCTGGTGACCGTGCACCAGACCGCGACCAGTGCCGGCAACGAGCCGGATCTCGCACTGATGGAAAGGGTGTTGAGTGGACTCCGTCGGCTCTAGTTACCCCGGCCGGCCCCCGGCGATCGCCACCGCGGCCACGATCTCCGCCAAGATCGTGGTGGCGGGCGGGTTCGGTGTCGGCAAGACGACGTTCGTCGGCTCCGTGTCCGAGATCATGCCGCTCACCACCGAAGCCGTGATGACCGAGGCCAGTGCCGGCGTGGACGACCTCGCTGCCACACCGAACAAGCAGACCACCACGGTGGCGATGGACTTCGGTCGCGTGTCGCTCGACGCCGATCTGATCCTGTACCTGTTCGGCACCCCTGGTCAGCACCGCTTCTGGTTCATGTGGGACGACCTGGTGCGCGGGGCGATCGGCGCGGTCGTGCTGGTGGACACCCGCCGGCTCGCCGACTCGTTCGCGGCCATCGACTTCTTCGAGGACCGAGGGCTTCCGTACATCGTCGGGCTGAACTGCTTCGACGGGCTGCTCCAGCACCGTATCGAGGACGTGCGGGAAGCCATGTCGATCGACAACAACATCCCGATCATCAGCTGCGACGCGCGCAACCGCCAGTCCACGAAGCAGACGCTGATCGCGCTGGTGGAGCACGCCATGCACCACCGGATGACCGCCGGGGCGCGCTGACGGCAAGGCGGCATGATCGATCCGAGTCAAAGGGAAACGCCCTGTAGAGGGCGCTGAGCCGCACCTCGGAACGATCAAGCGGGGAGGCTGGCGGCCGTGATGCGGCGCTCAGCCGTCTTCCACCAGCGCGATGCTGGTGATCCGGTGTAGCGGCACGCGGTGCACGTCACCGCTGACCGTGTCGCGGCCCTCCACCACCCCACCGCCGACGGAACGCGGCGCCAGCACGCGCTCGCTCGCAACACCGTGGGCGTCGACGAACCCGATCCAGACGCTCCGGTGGGCCGCGGCGGCCGAGCGGAGCATGTCCAGCGTGGATCCATTGGTGGTGACCGCGGCAGCGCCCCGTCGGGCACCGGCCATCGCGTCGCCCCCTCGCATGCGAGAAACCAGGGCGCCAAGCTGCTCGGCGTCGGGTTGGGGCGGGCCGCTGCGGGCCGTCGCGCGGCGACGGGGGGACGTGCGGCGCCCGCGATCGGTCAGGTCGAGCACGGCCCCGCCGGTGTCCTCGGCCGCCGGGCTGAAGCCGGCAGCGCGCAGCCCGTCCAGCAGCTCGACGAGCGGCAGCGAGGAGACGAGCACGGTCGGGGCGATGCGCCGCAGCTCGAGGGCGGCGGTGCCGGGGTGGGCGAGTACCTCGGCGACGAGCACCTCGTCGTCCGAGCGCATGAACGAGGCCGCCACGCCGCCGCGGAGCTGCCCGTGGCGGCGCGCCACGTCATCGACGAGATAGGTGAGGCCTTGCGGCACGGGCGTGGCCGACCGCTTGGCGAACAGCTCGTGCAGGTCGGCAGCCGAGCGTCCGGCGTCGAGTGCCCTGCGGATCGTGGCCTCGGTGAAGCGGTACACGGTGGCGCCACCCGCCGACTCGACGTCGGCCATCAGGTCCAGCTCGCGCGCCAGCGCGGTCTCCAGTGGCCCAGGGGCGACGGCGGTGAGGTCGGCCTGCAGGAGGACGTGGTCGACCGGCTCGGGCAGCGTGACGCGCAGGGCGGCCACGATGCGGTCCGGGTCGGTGAGCAGCGCGCGTCCCGGCCCGGTGATGGCGTCGAGGGCGACGACCCCCAGCACCGTGGCCTCGGCGAGCACCCATGTGACGAGCTCGTCCCGCAGCCGGCCACCGCGGCGCGGGGCGCGCCAGGCGAGCAGGTCGGCGAGCGCTGCGGCCGACGCGGGCGCGGTGCCGGGCGGCAGCTCCGCGAGGCCGGCCAGCACCCGGCGGCGGTCGCGGGGCGCGAGCGGGCGGCGAACGCTGTCGGAGAGCGCGGAGATCGGGCGGCCCGCGTCGTCCTTGCGGCCGATGAGGCCGGGGAGCCGGGGCAGGTCGAGCCAGGTGCGCGCGATCGCGGACCAGCGGATCTCCGGCCCGCCCGCCGCCCACACGTCCGCGGTGGTGGTGGGTACCCAGTCGGGAGCGACCCCGTCGCTCTCGCCCACGAGGTCGGCCCCGAGGGCGAGCTCGACGAGCAGTGCCGCTGTGGTCTCGTCGGTGTCCATCTCCCGTGCGGCCCTGCGCAGCTCGCGCACGCCGAGGCCGCCGGAACGCAGCACGGGCGGCGCCGTGTGGGCCCAGAAGGCGATGAGCAGGTCGAGGCGGCGCAGCACCTCGAGTGCCGCGCCGCCGGCCGTGCGGTCGACGATGTCGGCGCGCCGGTTCACCGCGCCGATGTCCGGCGGCGCGACCGGGACCTGGCCCATCGGCCGGTCCCCGCGCAGCGCGAGGCCCACCTGGCGGGGCAGCTCGACGGTCTCGGAGTCGACGCGCAGCAGGAGCCCGCGCGCGAGCAGCCGGCCGACCGGGCTGTCCGGGTCGGCGCCCGAACGGCTGCGCCCGATCGGCGGGCCCGCAGCCAGTGCGTCGAGGACGCGCCGTTCCTCGGGGGTGACGGCGGCGAGTAGTTCCGGCAGCGCGGACGACCCGGCCGGGCCGGTCGCCGGTCGGCCGAGGCCGCCGGGGTGCCGTGGCACCACCTCGCGAGCGGCCGGCACGAGCGAGAGCGCGTCGTCGGGGCCCCAGAGCAGGGCGCGGGCGCGCAGGGCGTCGATCGCCGTGCCGAGGGCGTCGGCGGGCAGATCAGGCCCGAGGAGCCGGGCGAGCTCGGTGGCGGGGACGGGCGCGTTGTCGGCGTCGGCGACGACGGCGGCCTCCAACACGGCCAGCGTGACGCTGTCGAGGTCGTCGCAGGCGCGGTGCACGGAGGCACGGACGCCGGCCCGGGTGGCGAGCACGACGAGGTCCGCCGGCGGCGGCACCGACAGGTCGGGGCGCAGCCGCAACAGCGTGGCGAGCATCTCGTCGTCCTGGGCGCGCAACCAGTCGACCAACGGCACGGGCATCGCTTCCACGGTAGTCCGCGACGGCTCGGCGATCGGTACGGGATACTGCTGATGACCACCGAGAACGAGGAGGACCCTGTGGCCGAGCGTTCCCGCCGGATCGACCCGACGTGGCCGGACCTTCCCGACGGCGAGCACCCCGTCAGCGAGCTCGCCAGCCCGGTGCAGGGCTCGCTCTCCCCGTTCGGGGACGTGGAGTTCCCGCTCGACGAGGTGCCCTACGTCCACCCGAAGACGGAGATCAACCGATAGCCGCTACCGATCCCGCCGGACTGCTGCTCGCCGCGGGCGCGGGCCGGCGAATGGGCCGGCCCAAGGCCCTGGTGCGGCTCGACGGCGAGCCGCTCGTCCGGCGAGCCGTTCAGGTGCTCGCCGACGGCGGCTGCACGCCGCTCGTGGTCGTCGTCGGTGCGGCCGCCGACGAGGTCGAGCCACTGTTGCCGACCGGAGTCCGGGCGGTCGTGGCCGAGGGCTGGGAAGAGGGAATGGGCGCGTCCCTGCGCGCCGGGCTCGCCGCTCTCGAAGGGCTGGACCCGGTGCCCGACGCCGCGCTCGTGCACCTCGTGGACCTCCCCGGCGTCACGGCGGCGGCCGTGGCCCGCCTCGCGGCGCACGCATCCACCGATGCACTGGCCCGCGCCGCGTACGACGGCCACCCGGCCCACCCGGTGCTGCTCGGGCGGGCTCACTGGTCCCGCGTCCGAGACGCGGCCACGGGCGACGCGGGCGCCCGCACTTACCTGTCGGGTCATCCGGACCTGATGCTGATCGAATGCGGCGACCTGGCGGTGCCCGACGACGTGGACACCCCGGAGCAGTTGGCACGTGCCGCACAACGACTTCCGCGCCCGTACATCAACTGACGTCGATGTACGGGCGCGGAAGTCGGCGTGCGTCCGTCAGAGGGTGAGGCGCTGGCCCACCTTGAGGGAGTCCGGGTCGCCCTTCAGCGCTGGGTTCTTCTCGACGAGCGACTTCCAGCCGCCCGCGACGTTGTTGGTGCTCGCGATCCGGCCGAGGGTGTCGCCGCGCTTGACGATGTAGTCGCCACTCGTCGTGGTCTCCTGGGCGGCCAGGCGCACCTGCTCGCCGGAGCCGGAGTTGCGGGCCGGCGCGTCGCGCTGCGTGGACGACTCGCCGCGGACGCCCGTCTTGCGCGAGCAGGACGGCCATGCGTTCCAGCCCTGCTTGGCGAGCACTCGCTCGGCGACGACGATCTGCTCCTCACGGCTGGCCTTGTAGGCGACCGGGGCGAACTCCTTGCCGCCGAAGCCGGCCCACGTCCTCGGCGTGAACTGCAGGCCGCCGTGGAATCCGTTGCCGGTGTTGATGTCCCACCTGTTGCCGCTCTCGCACTGGGCGAGCTTGTCCCACGCCGAGTCGGGGGCGGCGTTGGCAGGGGCTGCGACGAGCAACGGGGCGCCTGCGACGGCGCCTGCGACGGCGGTGCGGGCGAGGGTCCGACCGGTCCTGCTCGGGGCACGGTGACGGCCGCGGTAGCGCGCCATGGGGCAACTCCACGCGCTGCGCATCCGGACGACGGCCGCCGGGGAGCTGGCGGCGCGGCCTGTTCGGCCGCGGTCCGTACCTGTCCAACGCTTCGTTGGGGGTGGGGGCCGGGATCGCTGGACAGGGGAGCGCTGCGATTCCCGGGGTCCGTACGGATCTGGGGCATCCGGCCGAACCGTGAAGGGACGTTACGTCCGGTTCAGCCGATCGGGAACCCCCACCGCGACCACCGGCAGCGTGGGTGCGGTGAGTGAACAACGCCTGAACACGCGCTCTGCGCAGCTCAGCGGCGACGTCCGGGTCAACGGCCACGATATTTTCAGGTTGCTAACTAGTGGCGTAGATCACGTTTCGAGCGGGTCCCGGCCCGGTCACGGACGAGGTCGTAGGGTTCCCCCGTGGACCTGACCCACGTCGACGCCGCAGGCGCGGCCCGCATGGTCGACGTCACCGGCAAGGAGGCCACCGCGCGTACCGCCGTGGCCACTGGACGGCTGCGCACCACCGCCGAGGTGGTCGACCTGCTGCGCCGCGACGGGCTGCCCAAGGGTGACGCGCTCGCCACGGCCCGGATCGCCGGGATCATGGGCGCCAAGCGCACGCCCGACCTCGTGCCGCTGTGCCACCCCATCGCGCTGAGCGGGGTGGTGGTCGACCTCGAGGCCGATGGTGACGAGGTCCGGATCCGGGCCACCGTGCGCACCACCGACCGCACGGGTGTGGAGATGGAGGCGCTCACCGCGGTCGCGGTCGCCGGGCTCACCCTGCACGACATGGTCAAGGCCGTCGATCCGGCCGCCGTCCTCGACGCGGTGCGCGTCGAGCGCAAGGAGGGCGGCAAGACCGGCACCTGGACCCGCCCGGAGGACCGCTCGTGACGCCGGAGCGCCGGGCCCGTGTGGTCACGGCGTCGAACCGGGCGGCAGCGGGCGTCTACGCCGACCGCGGTGGCCCGATCATCGTCGAGTGGCTGCGCGAACACGGGTACACCACCCCGGATCCCACCGTGGTGCCGGACGGCGAGCCCGTCGGTGAGGCGCTGCGTGCCGCGGTTGCCGACGGCGTCGACGTCGTGATCACGACCGGTGGCACCGGCATCTCGCCGACCGACGCCACCCCGGAGGTCACCCGGGCGGTGCTCGACTACGAGGTGCCCGGGCTGGCCGACGCGATCCGGGCGGCTGGCGCCCCGGCCGTTCCGACCGCTGTGCTGTCGCGCGGCCTCACCGGCGTCGCGGGGCGCACACTGGTCGTGAACCTGCCCGGATCGACAGGTGGAGTTCGGGACGGTCTGGCCGTGCTGGCCGGTGTCCTCGACCACGCCGTCGACCAGCTGCGAGGAGGGGACCACCGATGACCGGAACCCGGACCGGCGCCGCCGTGCTGCGCGCCGAGGTCGGCGAGGCCCCGCTCGACGTCGCGGAGCACGCCGCGCTCGTGGACGAGGCCGCCGCGGGCGCGGTCGTCACGTTCGCCGGCGTGGTGCGCGACCACGACGGCGGGCGTGCCGTGCGCGGTCTCGAGTACAGCGCCCACCCGACCGCGGCGAAGGTCGTGGCCCAGGTCGCCGCGGACGTCGCGGCCCGTGCCGTTGGGGTGCGGGCGATCGCGGTGAGCCACCGGATCGGTCCGCTGGTGATCGGCGACGTGGCGCTGGCCTGCGCCGTCGCCGCCGATCACCGCAAGGAGGCCTTCACGGCCTGTGCCGAGCTGGTGGACGAGGTCAAGCGACTGCTGCCCGTCTGGAAACACCAGCTGTTCGCCGACGGCACCGACGAGTGGGTCGGGTCCGCCTGATCGGCGAACGATCAGTCGCGGCCCCCCAGGCCGAGCTTCTTCGAGCAGGACGGCCAGGCCTTCCAGCCCTGGTTCGCGAGGACGCGCTCCGCGACCCTGATCTGCTCACCCTTGCTGGCCTGGTGCGCCATGCCCTTGCCGCCGTGAGCGCGCCAGGTGCGGTGGCTGAACTGCAGGCCGCCGTAGTAGCCGTTTCCAGTGTTGATCTTCCAGTTACCGCCGCTCTCGCACTTCGCGAGCTTGTCCCAGGTCGAGGCCGGGGCCGCGTTCGCGGTCCCGGCGACGGCGATGGGGGCGACGACCGCAACTGCACCGACGATGGCCAGTCGCGCAAGCTTTCGGCCCAGGCGGGAATCCGGTCGTGAAGTCATTTCGGTGTCTCCTGATCGCACGATCGAGCGAACATGCTCGTCAGCGGGCTGTTCGGAGCCCGCTGATCACGTTCTGGCGATCATGAAAGGCGCGGGGGTCAAGGCCTTCATGAATGCCGTACTCGACCCAGTCCCGTCTTCTGCTCGACGGACCGGAACCGCGGGACTGGGCGTCGTGCGACGGTTCCGGATGCATTTCGATCGAACCTTCCGGCGCGACCGGACGTTGACGCTACGAGGGCAATCCCGCGAATCGTCAAACTTCGCGGACGTGAGCAACGTCACGTTAACGTATCGGTTGACTTGACGGTGAGCGGATACTCCCAGGTCAGGAGTAGTCTGATCACGTTTTGATCACGGGCAATCTTTTAGCTCCAAACCGGAAGTATTAGCGATTGCGTCACGTTTCAAAGCAACGCAGCGTGATCGGCCGGTGACGCAGCGGGCATGACCGGCCTCACCAGTAGTGGCTGGCCGGCTTCCGGTCCGTCATGCTGGAGCCGTGACAGAACGCCCCTCGAATGCCGCGGGCTCTCCCGCGGAGCTGGCGGCGGCCCTGCGGTCCACCGGCTACCTCGCCGACGACGGACTCGCCACGGCCGCGTTCCTCGCCATGCAGATGAATCGTCCGTTGTTCTGCGAGGGGGAACCGGGCACGGGCAAGACCGCGCTGGCGCAGGCGCTCGCCCAGGTGCAGGGCGCCGAGCTGATCCGGTTGCAGTGCCACGACGGCATCGACGCGTCCCAGGCGCTCTACGACTGGGACTTCCCCCGGCAGCTGCTGCACCTGCGCGCCCTCGAGGCCGCGGCCTCCGCCACCGGGGAGACCCTCGACGCCGACGCGGTCGAGGCCTCTCTCTACGACCCCCGCTTCCTGCTCGCCCGCCCCATCCTGCGCGCCTTGCAGACGAGCCCGAGCGTGCTGCTGATCGACGAGGTCGACCGCGCCGACGACGAGTTCGAGGCCTTCCTCCTCGAGGTGCTCACCGAACACGCCGTCTCGATCCCGGAGATCGGTGAGATCAGGGCGAAGGAGCCGCCACTCGTCGTCCTCACCTCCAACCGCACGCGCGAGGTGCACGACGCGCTCAAGCGGCGCTGCCTCTACCTCTGGCTGGACCACCCGGACCTGCAGCGTGAGATCCAGATCCTGCACTCGCGGCTGCCAGGCGTCCCCGAGCGGCTCGCCGCCCAAGTGGCGGGCGCGGTGCGGAAGCTGCGGCAGTCGGACCTGCTCAAGCCACCCGGCGTCGCCGAGACGATCGACTGGGCGCGGGCGCTGCAGCTGGTCGGCGCCCGGCACCTCGACGTCGACACCGCCGCCGCCACGCTCGGCGCCGTCCTCAAGTACCGCGAGGACGCCGACCGCATCCGCCACCAGCTGGACACGCTCCTCGCGTCCTGAGGATGGCACCGACGCTCACACCCCAGACCACGGACCCGCTCCCCGGGCTCGTGGGGTTCACGGTCGTGCTCCGCAACGCCGGGCTCGCCATCACCACCGACCGGGTGGCGGCCTTCCTCTCGGCGCTCGACGCGCTCGACGTGACCGATCGGACGCAGACGTACTGGGCCGGCCGGCTCACCCTCTGCTCAGACCCCGACGACCTGCCGCGCTACGACCAGGCGTTCGCAAGCTGGTTCGAGCCGGCCCATGGCGGCCGCACCCAGGTGCGGGACGAGCGGCCACCCCCGCCCCCGCGGCTGGCCGCGCTCACGCCGGAGGACGCCGAGGGCGATGAGGAGGGTTCGGACTCCCGGCAGATCCACGCGCGCGCCAGCGGCACCGAGATCCTCCGCAACCGCGACCTCGGCGAGCTCACCCCCGTCGAGCGCGAGCACCTGCGCCGGCTGATGGCGCTACTCCGCCCCGAGCTGCCGACCCGCCTGTCGCGCCGGCTGCGCCCGTCCAAGCACGGGGACACCGACCCGGGCCGGACCCTGCGAGCCGCCCTGCGCAACCACGGTGAGCTGCGCGAGCTGCGCAGGCGCGACCGCTCCCGGCGGGCCCGCAAGGTCGTGCTGCTGATCGATGTCTCCGGTTCGATGGAGCCCTACGCCGACTCGCTGCTGCGCTTCGCACACGTCGTGGTCCGCCGCGCCCCCGCTGCGGTGGAGGCGTTCACCCTCGGCACGCGGCTCACCCGCGTCACCCGCGAGCTGCGGATGCGCGACCCCGAGCGGGCGCTCGGCGCCGCCGCGAAGGCGATCCCGGACTGGTCGGGCGGCACCCGGCTGGGCGAGGTACTGCGCGCCTTCGTCGACCGGTGGGGCCAGCGCGGCGCGGCGCGGCGGGCCGTGATCGTCGTGTTCTCCGACGGCTGGGAGCGCGGCGAGACCGACGTGCTGCGCGAACAGATGAGCAGGCTGCGCCGGCTGGCCCACCGCGTGGTGTGGGTGAACCCGCATGTCGGGAAGGACGGCTACGCGCCCGTGCAGGGTGGAATAGTCGCAGCCCTGCCGTTCTTGGACGACTTGTTGGCCGGCCACAGCCTGGCCACCCTGGAACGACTGCTCGAGGTGATACAAGATGCGTGATGTCGTGGATCAGCTCGAGGGCTGGTGGAAGAACGGGCAGACCGCGGCCCTCGCCACCGTCGTCGGGACCTACAGCTCCGCACCGCGGCAGCCCGGCGCGTCGATGCTCGTCGGACCCGGCGGCGAGGCCGTCGGTAGCGTCTCCGGCGGGTGCGTCGAGGGCGCGGTGTACGAGCTCGGCCAGCAGGTGCTCGGCGACGGGCGGCCGGTGCTGCAGCGCTACGGGGTGTCCGACGACGACGCGTTCGCGGTCGGCCTCACCTGCGGCGGGATCATCGACATCTTCGTCGAGAAGATCGACCGCACCACGTACGACCAGCTCGGCACCGTGGCCGACGCGATCCGCTCCGGCTCGCCGGTGGCCGTCGCCACCGTCGTCGCCGGGCCGGCCGAGCGACTCGGCAAGCGGCTCGTGATCTGGCCGGACCGCTCCGAGGGCGGCACCGGCTCCGACCGCCTCGACGACGCCGTCCGCGACGACGCCCGCGGCCTGCTCGACGCGGGCCGAAACGCGATGCTGCACTACGGCGTCGACGGCCAGCGCCGCGGCGAGGGCCTCGACGTGTTCGTCGAGTCGTTCGCCCCGCCACCCCGCATGATCGTGTTCGGGGCCATCGACTTCGCCGCCGCCGTCGCCAAGATCGGCAGCTTCCTCGGCTTCCGGGTCACCGTGTGCGACGCCCGTCCGGTGTTCGCAACCGCCTCCCGGTTCCCGGGCGCCAACGAGGTGGTCGTCGAGTGGCCGCACCGCTATCTCAAGGCAGAGGCGGAGGCGGGCCGGATCGACGGGCGCACTGCGCTGTGCGTGCTCACCCACGACCCGAAGTTCGACGTCCCGCTGCTGGAGGTCGCGCTGCGGCTGCCCGAGGTGGGCTATATCGGGGCGATGGGCTCGCGCCGCACCCACGACGACCGCATCGAGCGGCTCCGCGAGGCAGGGGTGACCGACGAGGAGATCGCGCGCATGTCCTCCCCGATCGGTCTCGACCTCGGCGCCCGCACCCCGGAGGAGACGGCCGTCTCGATCGCCGCCGAGATGATCGCCTTGCACTGGGGCGGCGCGGGTGCCCGGCTAGCCGAACGCGAAGGCCCGATCCACACCAGCTGAGGCTCGCGAGGGCCGAAGGCTCCTCGCTCGCGAGTCGCGGTCTGGGTGTAGGCGAGTCGCGGTCTGCGTGCGCGGGTGTCGCGGAACACCGGCGTCCGGATTGGCGTTCTCCTCGTGCACGCAAGACGTGCAACGCTGTAATCGCGAGGAGGTCGTCATGGACGAGCTCGACTCCTACTCCCGCACCGTCAGCGCGGTGGCGGCCGAGCTCACGGGGCGCGTCGCCGCCGTACGCACCGGCCGCGGCAGCGGGTCGGCGGTGGTGGTGCCGGGCGACGGGATCCTCGTCACGAACGCCCACGTCGTCGGCGAGGCGCGCTCGGGCCGAGCCGATTTCGTCGACGGCACCCAGGTCGGCGTCGCCGTGGTCGGCACCGATCCGCTCTCCGACCTGGCGGTCCTTCGGGCCGATCGCCCGGGCGACCTGCCGCCGCCCGTCCGGCTGGGCGACGCCGACGGGCTCGTCGTGGGCCAGCTCGTGGTGGCGGTCGGCAACCCGCTGGGGCTCGCGGGCTCGGTGACCGCCGGCGTCGTCAGCGCGCTCGGCAGGGCGCTGCCCACCCGCAGCGGTCGCGCGGGCCGGGTGGTCGAGGACGTGATCCAGACCGACGCCGCGCTCAACCCGGGCAACTCAGGGGGCGCGCTGGCCGACTCGCGCGCCAGAGTCGTGGGCATCAACACCGCGGTGGCCGGGATCGGGCTCGGACTCGCGGTCCCGGTCAACGCCAACACGCGCCGGATCGTGGAGACGCTGCTCGCCGATGGCCGGGTGCGGCGGGCCTACCTCGGCGTGGTCGGGACCCCCGCACCGGTGCCGGCGTCGGTCGCGGAGAAGTACGGGCGCAAGAACGGGCTGCGGCTCGCGGAGGTGATCGGTGGGAGCCCCGCGGCGCGGGCCGGGCTGCGGGCGGGGGACCTCGTGCTCGACGTCGGCCGCAGGCCGGTGCAGGACGCCCAGGGCATCCAGCGCCAGCTGTTCGGCGAGGCGATCGGCGTGCCGCTCCCGGTGACGGTGCTGCGCAACGGCGCGATGGTCGACGTCGTCGCGGTGCCGACGGAGCTGGGCTGAGGTCGGTACCGTCGCCGGCGTGACGAGCGCCGTGCGGGAGGTCTGGGACAAGGAGGCCGATCGCTTCGACGAGCATCCCGATCACGGCCTGTCGGACGCGCGCGTCCGCACGGCGTGGAGCGCGCTGCTGCTGGACGCGCTCCCGGAGCCACCGGCGCGGGCTCTCGACGCCGGCTGCGGCACCGGGTCGGTGGCCGCCCTCCTGGCGGAGCTCGGCTTCACCGTGCAGGGCATCGACCTTTCTCCTCGGATGCTCGAGCAGGCGGCCGCGAAGGCCCGGCGCCTCGGCGTCGAGGTCGCTCTCATCGAAGGCGATGTGAGCGATCCGCCGGTCGCGGGACCGTTCGACGTGGTGCTGTCGCGGCACGTCCTCTGGGCCTTGCCTGACGTGCCCGCCGTCCTGGGCCGCTGGACGCGCCTGCTCGCGCCGGGTGGTCGGCTGGTGCTCGTCGAAGGGCGCTGGCACACGGGCGCCGGCTGGCGAGCTGACGACCTCCTGCCGATCGTCCGGGGCGGGACCAGCACCGCCGAGCTGCGCCACCTCCCGGATCCGGCGCTGTGGGGATTCCCCATCCAGGACGAGCGCTACCTGATCATTGCGACTGCCTGATGCGGTGACCACCTACGTTCGCAGGCCCGATGGGAACGGCATTCTGTCCAGGGGGAGCGAACGGCGTTATTGCGCACTTGGTGCCGCGGGGCCGTCGGTGCCCGTCCGTACCGTGCCGATCATGCCGGATCCTCACGATCAGCCCGGTCCTTCGGGTGGAACGGTCGCGCAGCCACACGACGCGCTGTTCCGGTTCGTGTTCGGCAAGCCCGTGCACGCGGCCTCGGAACTCCGCGCGGTCCTGCCTGCGGCGCTCGCCGAGCGGCTGGACCTGGCAGGCCTGCGCCTGGTCAACGGCAGCTTCGTCGACGAAGAGCTGACGAACCGGCACTGCGACGTGCTCATGCGCACCACGCTCGACGGTCGGGACGCCTACGTCTACGTCCTGATCGAGCACCAGAGCAGCGCGGACCCGATGATGCCGCTGCGGATGCTGCGCTACGTGATGCGGATCTGGGAGCGCCACCTGGAGCAGCACCCGAAGGCAAGGCGGCTGCCGATGATCGTGCCGCTGGTGGTCTACCAGGGCTCCCGGCGGTGGGCCCACCCGGTCGAGCTGAGCGAACTGCTGGACCTGGACCCGGAGACGGCCCGGCTGGCGGGCGCCTTCCTGCCGCGGTTCCGGTTCCTGCTCGACGACCTCACGACGCTGGACAAGACAGCGCTGCGCGCACGCCCGGTCAGCACGCCGGTCCGGCTGACCGTGCGCTTGCTGCGGATCGTCCCCACCCACGCCAGCGACGCCGTTGCCGCCATCGACCCCGACGACATCGACGACCTGCGGGACCTACTGCGCTACCCCGACTGGCGCGAGCTGATAACGGCCTTGCTGAAGTACATTCAAGCTGCCAGCGAGACACCACCCCACCGGCTCGCTTGGCTGGCGGCGCAGATCGGTCCCGAGGCCGAGGAGGTTTACATGACCACCGCAGACATACTCCGGGCCGAGGGAGAGGCCAAAGGCCGGGCCGAGGGAGAGGCCAAGGGCCGGGTCGAGCATGCGGCACGCATGCTCGTGCGGCTGCTTACTCGTAGGTTCGGTGCTGTGCCCGAGGACGCGCACGCGCGGATCGATGCCGCCTCGCTTGAACAGCTCGACATCTGGTCGGAACGGGTGCTCGATGCCGCCGCGCTGGAGGACGTGTTCCGCTGACGTTCTCGCGGATCCAGAGGAGGTCAGCGCACCTGCCCGTGCTCCCACGCCCATGCGGCGATCTCGACGCGGTTGCGGGCGGAGAGCTTGGTCTGGATGTTCGTGAGGTGCGTCTTCACGGTCGAGAGCGAGACGAAGAGCTCGGCCGCGATCTCCGCGTTGGTGCGACCGCGGGCCACGGCGCGGACGACTTCCAGCTCGCGCGGTGAGAGCGGGTCGGGTAGCTGAGGCGTCCGTGTGACCGGGCGGGCGGCCAGGTGTTCGAGCAGCCGCACCGTGACCGACGGCGAGACGAGCGCGTCGCCCGCCGCCGCGGCCCGCACGGCTTCGACGAGCAGCCGCGGGCCCGCGTCCTTGAGCAGGAAGCCGCACGCGCCCGCGCGCAGCGCGCCGTAGACGTACTCGTCGAGGTCGAAGGTCGTGACGACGACGATGCGCGGCGGCTCCGGGTCGGCGGTCAGCGCGCGGGTGGCCTCCAGGCCGTCGAGCTGGGGCATCCGGATGTCCATCAGCACGACGTCGGGGCGCAGCTCGCGCGAACGGGTGACGGCGTCCACGCCGTTGCCGGCCTCGCCGACCACCTCGACGCCCGGCTCGGCGGAAAGGATCAGCCGGAATCCGGTGCGCACCATCTCCTGGTCGTCGGCGAGCAGCACTCGGATCATCGGGCACCTCGCAGCGGGAGACGTACCGAAACCGTCCAGATTCCGGGACCGGTCGGGCCGGCGGCGAACACGCCGTCCAGCGCGGCCACCCGCTCGCCCATGCCTACAAGACCGAACCCGCCTCCCACTCGCCCACTCACCGGGGCAGGGGGGACGCCGTCGTTGCGCACCGACACCAGCAGGGCCTCCTCGCGGATCCGGATGTCCACCTCGACGGACGCGACGTGTGGCGCGTGCCTGCGGACGTTGGTGAGAGCTTCCTGCACCACCCGGTAGCCGGTGGCGGCCACCCCCGGGGGCAGCACGGCGTGTTCCAGCCCGGGATCGGTGGTGAGCCGCACCAGGCGGGCATCGGGATCGAACCGGTGTACGAGCGTGCGCACCTCGGCCAGCTCCGCACCGGGTGTCCGCGCGCCCTCGGCGTCCTGCCCGCGCAGGACGCCGACCATCCGCCGCATCGCGGTGAGCGCGTCGGTGCCGGCGTGCTCGATGGCGGAGAGCGCGCGGTCGACGTCGTCGGGGGAGGTGCGAGCCACGACGGCCGCGGCCTGCGCCGCGACGACGATGCCGGTGACGTGGTGTGCCACGACGTCGTGCAACTCGCGGGCGAGTTCCATCCGCTCGGCGGACCGGATGTCCTCGACGGCCGCCCGCCTGCGCGTGTCGATCTCGCGCAGTACCAGTCCGATCGCTACCGCACCGCCCCAGCCGAGCGCCGACATGACGCTGAGGACGCTGGCGGGCGAGTCGGTCATCCGCATGATCGGCGAGCCGACGATCGCCACCGCCGCTGCCACGGTGAGCACGAGCGCGGGCCGCAGCGGGCAGCGGTGCAGCACGGTCACGACGACGACGGCGAGCGCGAGCTGCTCGGTGAAGGCGAGGGCCGACACCGGTCCGGGGACTCCCAGCAGCGCGGCAACATGCGCCGTCGAGAACAGCGAGATCAGGATCGACAGCCCGATGGCGGTCGCAGCCGTGGGTACCAGCCGGACGTCCGCCCGCCTGCGCAGCAGCACGACGAGCGGCACGCTCACGACGGCCACCAGGGTGCCGAACGGGCCGCTGTCGACCACCATGATGAGGTCGATGAGCAGCCAGAACCCGTAGGCGGCCAGCTCGGCGACCAGCCCGGCGTGCCGCCGGATCCAGCGGAGCAGGCGGATCACGGAACGAGCCTATGTGCGGGGTCGCCGATCCCCCTCGGCCGGAAGTACGAGCCACCCGTGCGGGGTTCCGCCCTGCGGCCGAGGCGGAGGCGCATGCCGCCCGGCGATCGTGTGGGCATGGCGCAGATGATCGTGGCGTTCGTCGGCACGGCGGCGTGGGTGGGCGGTGTGCTCATCCTCGTCGTGATGGCCGTGCTCCCGTTGCTGGAGCACCTCGCCGACGCGGACGGCCGGTGATCGGGGGCGGCCCGCCGGTACTGCGGGGCATCCGGCTCGCGCACCGCTTCGGTGCGGCGCCGGTGCTGCAGGGCGCGGACATCGTGGTGCACCGCGGCGAGGCGGTGGCCGTCACCGGGCCGTCCGGATCCGGCAAGTCAACGCTCCTGCACTGCCTCGCGGGCATCCTGCGCCCGGACGACGGGGAGGTGTGGGTGGGCGCCGACCGGATCGACGACTGGTCCGAGGCGCGCCGCACGGCTCTGCGCGGGTCACGGCTGGGCTTCGTGTTCCAGTTCGGGCAGCTGCTGCCGGAGCTGCCTGCCGTCGAGAACGTGGCGCTGCCGCTGATGCTCGCCGGCGTGCGCCGCGGCGCGGCGGTCGCGCGGGCCGCGGCCTGGTTCCCCGCGCTCGGCCTCGACGGGCTCGAGCAGCGTAGGCCGGGGCAGCTGTCCGGTGGCCAGGAGCAGCGGGTGGCGATCGCCCGTGCGCTCGTGACGGAACCGGAGGTCGTGTTCGCCGACGAGCCGACGGGCGCGCTCGACACCCACACCGGCCGCAGGCTGATCGACCTGCTCACCGGGATCGCCGCTCGCACCGGAACCGGCCTTGTGGTCGTCACCCACGACGCCGACGTCGCCGCCCGGTGCCACCGTGTGATCATCTTGCGCGACGGGCGCACCGATCCGGCGGCCGTTCCCGCAGCCGTGACCGGCGGGTCCCGGTGATCGTCCTCTCCATACGACTGCTGCGGCTCGGTGGCCGCCGCGCCGTCGCGTCGGCCGCCCTGGTCGGGATCGGGATCACGATGGGCACGGCGCTGCTCGCGGTCGCGCTGGGTGCGGTGCACGGCTGGGACGCCCGGGAGGACCGCGCCGGGTGGCGCACGGGCGACATCGTGGCGGGAACGGGTGCGCCGGTAGCGCTGCTGCGGACGGACCTCGACGCGGCTGCGGGCCGGGTCGTGCACCGCGTGGACGTCGCGGCCGTGGCGCCAGGCGCCGTGCCCCGGGAAGGTGGGGTGCCGCCGGGGCTGCCCCGGATCCCCGCGCCCGGCGAGGTGTGGTTCTCACCGGCGCTCGCAGCGCTCGCCCGCGAGCTCCCGGCCGATGAGTTCGCCGCCCGTTTCCCGGCGCCGGCGGGGGTGATCGGGGACGCCGGGCTGATGGGGCCCGACGAGCTGGTCGCCGTCATCGGCCGCGCGCCGGCGGAGATTCCTGACGCCGTGCCCGTCTCCACCTTCGATGACCACGCCTCCGATCTGTTGACGATCTACCGCCAGCTCACGTACGTCGCGGTGGCGCTGCTCGTCTTCCCGGTGGCGAGCCTGCTCGGCGCGTCGGCCCGGTTGACCGCGGCGCGGCGCGCCGAGCGGCTGGCGACGCTGCGCCTGCTGGGCGCCTCCACCGGCCAGGTGACCGTTGCGGCGGTCGCCGAGGTCGCGCTGATCGCTGTCGGGGCCGCGGTGGCGGGCGTCGTGCTCCAGTGGGTGCTCGCACCCCTGCTCGCGGCCATCGACCTCGGCGGGAGCGAGTGGTTCGCGGCCGACCTGCGGCCCGGGCCGGCAGCGGTTGCCGGGATCGTGGCCGGTGTGGCCGTGCTCGCGACGCTGTCCGCGCTGGGCGGCATGCGCGAGGTCGTGATCGGGCCGCTCGGGGTCGCGCGCAGGCAGCGGCCGGGCTCGGCACGGCTCCTGCGGTTGCTCGGGCTCGCGGGCGGCGTGGTCGTGTTCGCGGCCGCGGACGGCGCGCGCCAGCTGGCGCCCGCGGCGATCGCCGGGCTCGTGTTCGGCGCGGGCGTCCTCGCGATGTTCGGCGCGGTGTCGCTGATCGGGCCGCTCGTCGTGCGTTTGCTCGGCTCCGGGATGGCGCGCTCGGCGCGCACCCCTGCCGGGTTGCTCGCCGGGCGCAGGTTGCTCGACGACCCGCGGGGCGCCTTCCGGCCGCTCGCGGGCGTCACGATGGCCGTGTTCGTCGCGGGCTTCCTCGCTCCGCTGACGGCGGCGGTTCCGGCCGCCGCGCACGGGGACGACAGCGCACTGCGCGTCGTGTCGTCGCGGCCGGTCGCCGATCTCGATGCGGCGGCCCGGGAGCGGCTCACCGAGCGCAGGCTCGCCGCCGACGTCGTGCTGACCGACGTCCGTGGGGAGCTGGGCCTCGCCGTCACTCCGGCCGCTCCCGCCGAGCGCGACGCAGTGCGCACGGCGCTCGCGTCGCTCGCGGACCGACCGGTGCTGACCGAGCGGGAGTCGGAGGCCGAGGGCGTGCAGCTCGTGGCCGATCTGAGGACGGGCGCGCTCGTCGTGCTCGCCGGGGCGTTCCTCGTCGCGGCGACCTCCACCGGGACCACGGCGGCCGCCCGCGTGCTGGACCATCGCCGCACCCTGCGACTGCTGCGGCTCGCCGGCACCCCGCTCGCCGTGCTCGACGCCGCCCGGCGCGCGGAGACGCTGCGCCCATTGCTCGTGCTCGGTGCCATCGCACTGGTGATGGGTCTGTTGTGCGCGTCCCCGTTCGCGGCCACGACGGGCGTGCTGGAGCCGTCCGGGCTCGCCGTGCTCGCTGCGATGCTCGCCGGAGGTGTCGGGGCAGTGGGCGCGGCATCGGCCGCGTCCCGGCCACTGCTACGCAGAGTGACAACCGACGGCGCGCGGGAAGACTGAGATTCAGCCGCGGTCGCGGCCCATACCCGCCATCCGGCCGATCGAGAAGAACCACGATCGGTCGTGCGCGTGGGCCAGGTCGGCGAACAGCGCCTCGGTCTCCGGATGCCCTCGGCCGAGGAGCGTGGCCGCGTCGGTGGCCGCCCGCTGGAGCTCGGCTGCGGCCTCAGCAGCCCTGCCGAGCAGGGCGAGGCAGCCCGCGAGGTTCGCGCGCAGGGCGATGACGTGCTCGTGGCGTGGCCCGTGCGTCCGTTCCGCGTCTCCGAGCGCGGCGGCGAGAAGAGCGAGGGCAGGTTCGATGTCCCCGAACGCCGCGCGCGCGAGCGCGTACCCGAGCCGCGACGTCAACGTGTCGGGGTGGCTGGGGCCGAGCGTGCGGCTGCGTTCGACGGCCACGCGCTCGGATAGTGCGAGCGCTTCGTCGATCCGGCCCACGATGCGGTAGGCGGTGGCGAGCGCGTCGACGGCCGTCAGTGTGCGGGGGTCGGCCGGACCGAACGTGCGCGTGCGGTCGGCGACGCTCGCCGCGAGCAGATCGAGGCCCTGCTGCCACGCGCCTGCCGAGAAGCTGACGGCGCCGAGGTTCCCGGCGACCGTCAGGGTTGCGGGGTTGTCCTCCCCCAGCCCGATGCGGCAGCCCTCGAGCGCCTCCTCGATGATAGGCATCGCTTCCTCGGCGCGTCCCGCGCGCCAGAGGTCGACGCCTGCGGCATGGCGCGCGGCGATCTCGTGTGCGGCTTCGCGCGCCTGGCGTGAGCCTCGGCGAGTGCGCGTCCACAGCGGCATCCGTCGTCCTCCTTCCCGCTGCACCCGATCACGACCCGCACGTCGGCGCAACGCCGGGGGTGCTCGTGGAACATTCCTCCGTCCGGTGGGTCGGTGCGATCGTCGATCCACGAAACCAGCACCGGCAGCCTGCCCCATTCTCGCGGGTCGGGTCGGAACCCCCCGGTCTGGCTTTCCGTTCATTCGGTGTCTCGGGCGGTAGCCACCTTCGCCGCAATGCGTACACCGCCTGTTCATGCAGACAGATCGCATGCGACGCGTGGGTGCCGGTGCCGCCGTCCGGTCGAGGTCCGGGTGCCGCGCACCGTCGCCCCGGGCGTGAGGCCGCGCCCGCGGCCGAGTGGCGTAGGCCACGGTCGACGAAGTTGATGAACGTCTGGTAGCTTCTACCTTGCTTCGACTCGACGAGTCGGGGTTGCGATCTCGGAACCGCCGGTTGCTGACGTAGCGCGACGGGTGGGTCGGAAGGTCGCAGAAGCTGTTGGGCGTGTGTTCACCGTCCAGCTGTGGGTCGCTGCCGCAGGCGCGACGCGCGTGATCCTCTTCTTTTGCATGTCTTCTGTTCCGCTCCGCGGCCATAGGTCTCGGGCGCCGAACGCCTCTGTAGTCGTTCTCCACCCGATCTTGGGAGTCGCAGCTCATGTCCCGGTATTCCGCGTACGACGGTGAGGCCGCCGGCCTCCCCGCGTGCGTTGGTGCCGTGCGGCTGCGGCTCTCGCTCGCCGACTGGTTGTGGTCGGTGGCGCGGTGGACGCTCGGATTGGCCGGCGCCGTCGTCGTGCTGTGGATCGGGGCGGCGTTCCTCGCGACGCCCGCGTCCGCGGCGACGGTGGTTCCGGCGGCCGTCCAGGCAGGGCTGCTGAAGGGAGGTGTCAGCAGCAAGCAGGGCGGCGGTGGTGGTGATGGTGGCTCCGATGGCGGTGGGAAGTCGGAGAAGAAGGAATCCGGCGACGGGGGCGGCGAGAAGAAGCCCAAGAAGGAATCCGGCGACGGGGGCGGCGAGAAGAAGCCCAAGAAGGAATCCGGCGACGAGGGCGGCGAGAAGAAGCCCAAGAAGGAATCCGGCGACGAGGGCGGCGAGAAGAAGCCCAAGAAGGAATCCGGCGACGAGGGCGGCGAGAAGAAGCCCAAGAAAGAGTCCGACGACGAGGGCAGCGAGCAGCCCGAGAAGAAGAGGAAGCTCAAGAACGAATCCGGCGACGGCGACGGCGAGGGTTCGGAGAAGAAGGGCCGCGACCGCGAGCGGGACGACCGCGAGACCGAGGGGCGCGGGTCCAGGGCTGGTGCCTCGGAGAAGGACGACGACGGCGATGGCGAAGGCGTGCGCGAGGCCGTCCGGGAGCGGGTGCGTGAGGCGCTCGGCGATGACGACGGCGATGAGGACGGCGACGGCGACGGCGACGATGTGCGCAAGGCGGTCCGGGAGTCGCTCGACGAGGTGGAGGACCACGTCTCTCGGGCGCGGAAGGCGGTGAAGGACGCCGTCGAGAAGGCGCCGGGATCGAAGCGTGACCGCGACGCGAACGCCACTGACGAGGAAGACGGCGAGGACCGGGGGACGGTCCGCACCGCGGATCGTGGTGACGACCGTGCCCGGCTGAGCGACCGCGCCGCCCAGGATCGCGGCGGCGTCGAGCGCGGCGCGCGGCGCTCGGGTCAGGAGCAGGAAGAGGCTGCCGGCAAGAAGCGGTCGAGGCAGGACGCCGACAGCCCCGAGGTGAAGAAGGTCCGGGGTTCCGGCGACGAGCCGGCCCACAAGGTGTCGTCCCGCAAGGCGTCGTCCCGGACGGACGACGACGGGGATCAGGACGCGCGACGGCTGGCCGAACGGGTCGGCGAGTTCGTGCGCGACGCTACCGAGGGTGACGTCCGCGACGCGGTCGAGGGCGTGACCCGCGCGGCGAAGCGGGTCGCGGACCACGCGGGCGCGTCGGACGCGGATGGCGAGCGCGCGAAGAAGGCGGTCCGGAAGGCGGCGGACCGGGCGCGAGCCCGCGGCGCCGACGAGCTCGAAGCGAGGGGCGGGAAGGCGCTCGCCCGGAAGCGCGCGGCCGGCGATGACGAAGCGGCCGGCGTGACCGCAGCCGATCGTGAGCGCGCGTGCGGCAAGCGCGGTTGCTCGGACGTGCCGTCCGGCAAGGCGGCGGCGCTGTCGTCACGTGACGTCTCCGACGCGCACTCGCGCGCCCCTCCGCGAGAGCGGGACGCTGCCGACGGCGACCAGGACGCGGAGGACGAGCAGTCCTACGACGACTCGGAAGAGCAGACCGAGAAGGTGCTCGACGGCCGGATCAAGGTCGAGAAGAGCGAGAAGAAGCTCGCGAAGACGAAGAAGGCCGTGACCTCTGGCAAGGCGACCACGGGCGCGTACAAGAAGCAGGCCGCCGCCCACAAGAAGCTGGAGCAGCAGGTCGCCGCGGATCGCGCGGAGCTGGCTCCGGATCGGGCGAAGCTGGTCGACGACGTCGTCAACGGACAGGGGAAGCTGGACAAGAGCGAGTCCAAGCTCGAGGCCGAGAAGAAGAAGGTCGCCTCCGGGAAGGTGACCAAGGCCGCGCACAAGAAGAACGTCGCGAAGTACGAGGCCGAGCGCGACAAGGTCTACGAGGCCACCGACGAGCTGATGGAAGCCACCGGGCACGACCCGGACGCGGTGTCCGATGACGACCTGGACGGCGAGGGTTCGGTCGCCGGGTGCGGCTCGGACGGCGGGTTCGTCGAGTGCGGATCGGTGAGCGAGTCCGCGAAGGGGAAGCGGGACTCGGAGCGCCAGGTCTGCCTGTCCGGGATCTCCTCCGGCTGTGGGGCGTCCTCGAAGTCGGGTGGCTCGAAGTCCGAGGCGTCGTGCGACAAGGCCGGCTGCGCGAGCAACGCGTCCAGCCGGGCCGCCGACGGCAAGGTCACGAAGGCTTCCGCGCGGTGCTCGGGGGCCGCGCGGGAGTGCGGTCAGCGCAGCGTCGCCACGCCACACGGCTCGGAGGCGTCGTGTGACAGCGGCGGTGGTTCGTGCGACACCCGCACCAACGGGTCGGGCAACGACCGCCCCGCGACGCAGCTGGCCGGCACCAAGAAGGTCGCCGGGAACGCCGCGACCGACCAGACGCGCCGCAACGGCAGCGGGCGGTCGCAGTGCAAGGGCGAATGCGGCACTTCGAGCTCGGTGGACATGGACGACCCGTCAGGCGAGGTCGTGGCGGCGGCCGAGTTCGACTGCGCGACGGAGTGCAAGGGCTCGGCGAGCAGCACCACGAACGCAGGCCACAAGAGCGGCGCGGGCAAGACGGGCACCGAGAAGGCGGGCACCCGCGGCAAGAAGGCCGCCGCCGCCAACGGCACGCCGGAGTCGGCGACCACCGGCACCGCGAAGTGCACGGCCTCCGGTGGTGGGTGCGACACGCGCAGCGAGTCGCGGGTCGACGCCGACGGCGACTCCCGCGGCAGCGCGGGCAGCAGCGACGCGGTCATCGAGATCGACTGCGACGACGACTGCACCAGCACCGGCACGACGAGGACCACCGGCTCCGCGCGCGGGGTCGCGGCAGGAGCGTCGCGCAAGAGCACGGGGCGTGCGTCGTGCGAGTCGGCCGGCAGCGGCTGCCAGGCCTACAGCCACACGGAGGTCGACAGCTCGGCCGACGAGCAGGGCGACCTGCTCCGGTCCGCGTCGCTGACCGACGGGGACGCCACCGCGTCCAGCACGGCGGGCGCGAACCTGGACTGCGACTCCGACACCTGCGCGGGCAAGGCGAACAGTGCCACCACCGGCTCCGTCACCGGCGCCCCGGCCAAGCGCGGCGGGGTCGCGGCCGTCCGGAAGACCAGCGGCTCCTCGAAGTGCGAGGCGCGCGCGGGCGGGTGCGGGACCCAGTCGAGCTCGCAGGTGAGCGACCGCGGCGTCGACGGGCAGACCACCCGTGAGCTGGCAGCGTCGAGCTCGGCCGATGCGGAGATCGACTGCGAGTCCGCCGCGTGTGTGGCGTCCGGGTCGAGCACCACCTCCGGTGGCGCCTATGGCGATGTGAAGGGCGTGCGCGACAGCACCGGTCGCTCCTCGTGCACGGCCCACGGCGACGGCGCCGGCTGCACCACGGCTGCCGAGACGACCGTGGCCGACCGCGACGCGAGTGAGGCCGCGGAGTCCGGTGTAGCGGCGGTGTCGGGTCCGGTGAGCGTGTCGACGGCGAACGCGTCGGTGGAGTGCTCCGGTGCGGCCACCGAGTGCGGTGGCACGGCGACCTCGTCCACGAGCGCGCGGGACACCGGCGTCACGAAGCATGCTCGCGGCACCTCGGCCAAGGCCGACTGCAGAGTCACCGGTGGTGGCTGCACGGGTGAGACGAGCTCGGCGGCGTCGAGCGCCGCGGACTACGTGGTGATCGACCCGAAGACCGGGCTTCCGGTGAAGGGCCAGAAGCTGACCGGCCCGTCGTCGACGTCGTCGTCGAGCGCGAACCTCTCGTGCGAGGCCGGCACGACCTGCACCGGCGTGGTGCGCACCAGCACGTCCGCCTGGGACGGCGCTGTCGCCAAGGGGAAGCCGCGCACCTCGAACGGCATCGCCCGGTGCACGGGTGCGACCGGCGGGTGCGAGGGCAAGTCGGTGTCGACGGCGTCGAGCGGCCCGGGTGCCACGCTGGCCCTGGCGGGGCCGGGCGCGGACGGGCAGGCGCAGGCGGTCAACGCGAAGCGGCTGGCGGCGGGCCCGTCGGCGGCATCGGCGTCGGGTGCCGTGCTGACCTGCGAGGGCGAGGCGGCGTGCGGCGGGAAGGTGTACAGCAACGCGTCCGCGGTCGACCCGGCCGTGTCGTCGGATCAGCGCTCCTCCTACTCCAAGGGGTCGTGCGAGGGCGTGTCCGGTGGCGTGTGCCATGCGGTGACGAACTCGGGTTCGTCGAGCGGCTCGGACGCGAACACCATCGCGCCGCTCATGCAGAAGCGATCCACGGAGAACGCGACCGTCACCTCGGGTACCACCGGTGAGCAGGCTCCGGCCGACCAGCCGCGGGACGGACAGCAGCAGGACCCCGCGACGGTGCCGGCTCCGGTGGCTCCGGGCTCGAGCGCGAACTCGGGTGGCCCGACGGTGCCGGGCGCGTCGAGCTGGTCGATGGCGTCGGCCACGATGGACTGCGAGGCCGGCACGCTGTGCTCCGGCACCGCGCGGACCTCGGCCGCCGGCAGCGACGGCCCGATCGCGGTGAAGACGGGCAACGGGGCGCGCGGCCCACCGGAGGGTGCCACCACCGACAGCGCTACCTGCACCAGCAGCCAGTCCGGCTGCCACGCTCAGACGAACTCCTCCGCAGGCTCCGGCCAGGTCGTGGCCGACATAATTGCGGAGAAGCGCAAGACCGCTGCCGAGCAGGCTCGCGGGCAGGCCACCGAGGCTGACGCCGCGGCGCGTGAGGCTGCGGAGGTCGCCGCCCGGCCGGGCGCGACCGCAGCACAGAAGAAGGCGGCCGCCAAGGCCGCGAAGACCGCCAAGCAGGCGCGGAAGACGGCTACCCAGTCCGCCGCACTGGCCCGCAAGCCGGTGAAGGACGCTCCGGCCACGATGGCCGAGTCGAGTGCGACCGCGCAGTGCGCGGGCGCGGGATGCACCGCCGCGACCACCGGCGGCACGAGTGGCACGCCGGGCCGCACGCACACCGGGGGCCGCTGCACGGCCGCCGAGGCCGGATGTGCGGCGAGCAGCGAAGCCACCGCGACCACAGAGCGCGACTCCGGGCAGACCACCGGAAAGGGCAAGAAGGCCAAGGCCGTCCCCGGGATCTCCGGCAGCGCGCAGGCCACCTCTCAGATCGACTGCCCCGTGGGCTGCATCGGCACGCTCACCGGCGATGTCAAGGGCGCTGCCGGCCCCAAGGGGCAGCGCAGCAAGAGCACCGCCACCGGCACGACGGGTTGCGACGGCACCAGGGCGTGCCAGGCGCAGATCACCGCGAACTCCTCGACCGCGTCCACCGCGCCGAGAGTGACGGCCGACAAGCGGTTTGCCACGACCACCGCGTCGATGACCGCGACCTGCGACAACGGCACCAAGACCGGCTGTGCCACCCGCACGTCGTCGAAGACGGACGCCGTCGGCGCGGCCAAGGTCAAGGGCACCTCCACCGCCTCCTGCAAGACGGCCGGCGTCTGCCAGGCGACGACCGCCGGGTACGCCGCCAAGGGCGTCGCCGAGGTGACCGCCAACTGTCTCGGTACCGGCTGCAAGACCCACACCACCGGCAAGGCCCGCGCGGCCGCGCCGGGCGGGATCAACAAGGCGTTCTCGCGCACCTCCTGCATCGGCGGGAAGAACGGCCAGTGCGCGGGCACCAGCCGGGTCGGCGCCACCGCCGAGGGGGCGCAGACGGCGGCGTCGTGCCAGGGCAGCAAGGGCTCGACTTGCCGCTACAGCTACTCGGCCAGCGGCAAGGCGGGGTCCGTTACCGGGGCCAATCGGGCCGCGGCCAACGCCCGCTGCGGTGACAGCGGCGGCGCAGGCTCCGGCTGGTGTGGCACCAACACCACCGCGCAGACCACCGGTCAGTCAGCGTTTGCCGCGGCAGGTTGCCAGGGGAGCAAGGGTTCTGGTTGCCGCTACTCGTACAGCGCACGCAGTACCGCTTCAGCGCCGGGTGCGAGCGCCTTCGCCCACGGCCACAAGAAGGGCACCTTCGGCGCAGGCCAGGTCACGACCACCGCGGCGGCGTCCGGCACCGGGGACTCGGCGCAGGCGTCGGCGTCCTGCACGGGAACCAAGGGCACCAACTGCACCCACAGCTACGAGGCGACCCGGTCGGCCTTTGCTGGGGACCCGAGCAAGAAGGGGTCGTGGGCGTCGGCGTATGCGCACGGCTCCGGCGGGGGCGGCATGGGCGGCGGCGGGGTCGCGGTGTCGGCCAGTGCTTACGTCAGCGGCAACCACGCGTCGGCGTCGGCGACCTGCTCGGGCGCGGCAAACTGCTATGCCCCCTTCGAGGCCCACGCCATGGACAGCGCGCGGGGCAAGGAGCGTGCGGCCGACTGGTACCACGACGGTGGCTACCACACGGCGTGGAAGTCGGCCGAGTGCTCGGGCAACAACGGTGGCTGCGGCGTGACCGCGTTGGCAGTCCCCGGCCAACCCGACGGTGGCGACGCGTTCTGCGACGGGTACTGCGCGAGGTTCCGCCAGGCCGGGGACAGCGACTGGCACAAGACCGCGGACGCTGGGTGGCGGCGGGCGCAGGCGGCCGGCGTCAAGATCGACCCCAAGACGCACAAGGTGATGGTCGACCCGAAGACGAAGATGCCGATAGTCGTCGATCCGAAGACCGGTAAGCGGGTCGACCTCAGCAAGAACCGCTTCGGCGCCGAGATCTCCTGCAGCACGACCAAATGCCAATACCTGTTCCAGGACCTCGGAGACAAGGGCAAAGGCAAGTGGATCCCCTGCGAGAAGGCCGAGTGCGGTAAGAAGGCCGGTGTCGGCGAAAGCGGCCAGAAGATCACCTACAGCGAGAACGGTGATCTCATGCCCAGCGTCCCGACGGAGCCGGACGGCAAGAAGTACCACACCGCCACCGACCCGAAGAGTGCCGGCGTCTACGTCGACGACAAGGGTCGCGCCATGGGCTGGGCTGCGACCACCGGCTCGATCATGGACGCCTTCACCGGCAGCCAGGCCACGGCCAACGGCAACGGCGGTGTCCACGCGCGCTTCGGCGACAAGACCGGTGGCCGGTTCACCGTCTCCTGCCCGACCGGCTGCAAGGGCGCGCTGCGCAACGGCCAGACCAAGAACAGCAAGGTCGTCGAGGACACGTTCGACATCGGCGGCAAGAAGGGCACGAAGGGCGCCGACGCCTGGTTCGTCGGCCGGGACAAGTCCGGGCCGGCGTGGGGCGGCTGGAACGGCGAGGGTGTCTTCACCTCGTTCGAGGGCGTCAAGATGCAGACCTACGGCGACCTCCCAGAGTGGCAGAAGGGGGTCAAGACAGCCGGGGCGAAGGAGTTGCCCAACAGCGCCTTCGTGCAGACCGCCAGCAAGGGCGATCCACATGGCCGGTACGAGTTCTACGGCCAGACCGGCTATGTGATGTTCCCGGATGGCACGAAGATCGAGAACGCCCAGCGTGTGGACAACGGTCTGCCGTATGTGCCCGAGCCCGACGACTACGTCATCGCCGTGACACCCGACAAGAACGGCGAAGGCGGGTTCGTCGAATGCGTCGGCTTGTGCCGCGAGGACATGGATGACGCTGCCTACGACTTCGTGGTCAGCGAGTGCGCCTCCGACAGCTCAGTCGGTTGCGTGCGCGACCCGTACATCAATGCCAGCAAGATCGACCCGAGCGTGCGGGAGTGCACCGGGCGCTGCGCGATGCGCCATCAGTTCGCCGACCCGGACAACGAGCAGGCCCCGAACGGCATGTTCCACGCCGAGATGATCGAGTCCGGCCAGATCAACAGCTTTACCCCGAACGGCGACGAGCAGGGTTGTAGTGGCGCGCAGTGCAGCTTCACCCAGGTGTTCAGCGACAAGAAGGGCAATGGTGGCGGCGCGGTCTGCTACACCGGCGCGGGTACCGGTACGTGCTACGGCCAGACCGCCGAGGGCGACTACCAGTCCTGCAACTCGGACAGGATCTGCGGCACGATCCTGCTCTACGGCGGCAAGGACGGCCACAACACCGGGGGGACATGCAGCCGGCGCGATGGCTGCGACAGCAGCTTCGCGGACAAGGAGCAGCTGACCTGGTTCGCCAACGGCCCTGAGTTCTGCGCCGACAGCGATACCGCATGCAAGCAGGATTGGACCGACACAGAGGACGCCGTTCACGCCGGTGACCGGTCCTGGCTGCTGGTGCTCGACCCGGACGCCGAACGCTCCAGCACCGGTTCGCCGGTCGACAAGGAGACGGCCGAGGCGTTGGGTCTCAAGGAGGGCGACCCGCTGCCCTACCTGAGCCAGAGCGAGTACAACAAGCTGAACGACAAGCAGAAGCGCATCTACGACAAGGAGGCAAAGCAGCTCAACCAGACCCAGGAGGATCTGCTGGTCCTCGAGGTCGCTGGTGCAGAGGCCGACCTGCGCCGGGACGTCGAACTCGCCGACCCCAAGGATCCGGCGGTGGCCGAGGCCCTCACCGAGATCAAGCGGACGCTCAAGGGCGGGCTCACCTCCGGCGAGCTGGAGGGTCTCAGGGATGAACAGAAGACCCTGGACGACTTCGGCGCGGGCGGCGACATCGAGAAGAACTTCGGCATCGTCGACGGGATCTCCCAGATCACCGTCCCGACCCGGCCCAGCGACCCGACGACCGCGGCCGACGGCCGCCTGCTGGGCCTGGCGGAGGACGTCCTCGGCGGCGAGTCGTCGGACCAGCAGCGCCGGAAGATGCAGGACATCGCCGGGCGGCACGGCGCACAGGTCGAAGACGGCCCGATGGGCGACCAGCTTGTGCCGGTCCTCCCGGAGCTGACCGAGCAACAAGAGATCACCGCGCGCGCCACGGTGATCGCCGACCTGAGCCTGCGCCCGCGCGAGGCTGCAGCCGACGACGAGGCCGACGCGTGGGTGGCCCAGCAGCAGGACCTGAACGGGCGGATGCGGGAGCACAACCGCAACCAACCGGGCCCAGGCGCATCCGCGGCGGAGATAGCCGAGTACAACGCCGAGGCTGAACGCCTCGAAAACAAGCAAAGCCGTCTCGACGACGCGTGGGACGCGATCGAGCGCGAGGCGAACGCGATCGGGGACTCGCGGACGCGGATCCAGGACATGCGGAAGGAGGCGGACCTGCTCGGGGCGTCCAGTTCGGGCGATCTGCTCGCCGCCGACTCCCCGTGGGCCGGCGAGACAGGTGACGACGCGTGGGCTGATCAGCTCGGCGACTGGTGGGACCTGCAGCAGCGGGCCAACGACATGGTGTCTCAGATGGGGAAGTCCGGGCTGACGCCCGAGGAGGAGGAGCTCGCCGCCTCGGTCGGGAGCTTGGCCGCAGTTGCCGGCGCCGGCTACAACACGACAGCCCGGGACCGGTCGTTCCGTTCCGACGACAACCGGCTCGGCAACGGCAATAACGACAGGGCCGCCTACGACCTACCCAGTCAAGGCCCTGACCTGGCGATGGCAGTCAACGGTGTGCTCAACGTCGAGTCCATTGACAGGGACACCGGCCTGGTGCGGGACCTGGTCGACGGCACCGTCATTGACGAGGGGCGATGGGGCAAGAATCGAGCGGACCGCCGCGCCGCGATCGCCGCCATGGGGGACGCGCAGCAGCACTACAACCGGCTGGGCGGCGACGACATCCTCTTCAACAGCAAGCACCCGGGCGGCACCGGCGCCACAGCGGAAGAGCGACAGCGTGACCGGGACGCCTACGGCGCGATCGAGGGCGACCTGCAGGACGAGATCGAGGACTTCCTCGAGGAGGGTGACGAAGGCAACGGCAGCGAGATCGTCAGCAGCCAGCGGGTCCTCGTCCACGACGAGGAAGAAGACACCTACGACTGGATGACCCTCTACCAGGTCACCAACGGGCAGGGGAAGACCAAGTTCTTCGACGTCGGCGGCGGCAGCACCGAGAGCCTGAAACAGCTGGCGGACGGCATGTCGGAGGCGCAGGACCGGAACTTCACCGTCCTCGGGGCCAAAGACCTGTACTCACGCTCCGGCGACGTAAGGTTCGTCGAGGTCAATGGGAAGCCCGGCTCCGGCGTCGTGGACTGGATTCAGGACAAGGCCGAGGGCACCCGGGACTGGATCACGGACCAGATCCCCGAGAAGACGAACCTCTACGACGTGGCCGACATGAGCCCGACCGAGCGCCCGTTCATGCCGGACCTCATCATCGACAACCCGGTTCATGTCGCCGCCACCATCGCCACCGAGACCGTGATCGTGGGCGGGGCCACCTTGGTGGGCGCCATCGGCGAAACGGGCTACAACATGGCGGTCCGGGGCCCGAACTGGAGCGACGACAACCCCATCGAGCTCGTTCTGCCGGAGCGGGCGGAGGGGCAGGGCCTCCTCGACTACCTGAACGACGAACTACCGGCGGCCGGCATGTTCGCCCAAGGCTTCGCGGACAGCGGCGCGATGATCAACGAGGGCGTCAACGGCTACGGGGCGAGCTGGTGGAACCCGCGAAGTTGGCACAAGGGTGACTGGGACCGGCTTGCCGACGAGTACACCGACGAAGGCCTCGAAGGCGCGGCCTTCGCGGTGATGCGGGAATCCATGTGGGGCCTCGGGTTCGCGCCGCTCACCGCCGGGGCCAGGGCCGGCGCCGTGCTCGCGAAGGCGAAGGGGCATGTCAAGACCGAGAAGTTCCTGAAGGGTGTGGCCGAGGGCAGCAACGCCCTGCTCGTGGGTTCCCAGGCGATCGTGGCGGTGCCGCTGATGCCCGCCATGATGGCCGTGCGCGGCGCCGGGCTGGGCGCGCGAATGGCGATTCGCCCGGTTGTTCCCTCGGTTCGCTCCGGCCTGCACGGCGCCACCCGCGCCGTCCTGAAGTCGGTTGAGCACAAGGACCTGTCGGGGATCCCCGGCGTCGGGCCGTTCCTGGAGGCGACCCGCAACGCGGTCGGGCCACTCGACCAACTCGGCAAGGTGTCGTACCGCCCCGTCAACACCGACCGCGCCACTCGGGTGTCCGGGGGCTTCGACAGGTGGAAGTTCGCGCCGCGTTCCCGGGTGGACCCCAGAACGACGCCGGGCTACAACGGGCTCTACAACTCGATCTACACCGCGCTGTCCCGCGGTCTCGCGGCGCCTCTCGGCGCGGAGCGGAACTGCGGGTGTGAGGTACGGCTGCGGGTGCAGAAGGCTGATCCGGCCGACATCGTCCTGGCGGACGTGCCGAAGGCGTCGTATCGCGACCAGAAGACCGCCCTCATGCAGGACGAGATCGAGGGTCTCGTCGAAGGCCGCACCGAGCTGATCACCGCGGAGCAGCTCGACAACCGGATGGCCGCGGCGCCGCAAGGAACCCGCGTGGTCGTCTGGATCAAGAACGCCGACGGCACGGGCCATATGGTCGAGGCGATCAAGAGGGCCGACGGGAAGGTGGAGTACCTCGACGGCGACACCATGTGGCGCACGGCGCCGGAGGGCACGGCGGCCGTCACGTGGCATGGCACCGGTAGGGCTCCGGGCCCGAAGCTGGAAGAAGCGATCGGGGAGTACGTCGGCGCCAAGGCCCAGGAGCCGGGCAAGGCCGAATCCGGCGATCAGCCGCACCTCAAGGGATCTCCGGGGCGGCGCGCCGTCGGAGAGACCTCCTCGGTCGGTGACGGCACCCGTGACGCCGGTCGGGGCGATCGGGCCCCCGGCACACTTGGCTCCGGCCGCCCCGACAGCCCTCGCCCGCCACCAGACCCACCGCTGGACCCGGGTAGCAGCCCCGTGCCGCCGCCGGGCCGCACCGGAGCGTCCGGGGCGAACGCCGGTGGCCCGACGGGTGGCAGGACCGGCAACGACACTCAGGCTGTCGGTGCCGGCGGCCGGGCCGACGGGCCGCGCACGACCACCGAAGCCAGGCCGACCGTCGACAACAATTTGCCGGTACCCAGCCCGGCGCAACACGGCGCCCGTGCCCCCCCGCCGAGCGGCACCACCCCGAACAGCAACATCGGACGGAACGAGCCAACACCCACTGAGCGGAAGGAGACCGACCAGGCAGACGGGCCGGCCGCGTCCAGCGCGACCGAGGAAGCACCGACCGGACCAAAGCGAGCAGAGGAGGCGCCACACGGCGAATCCGGTGAGAACACTCCGCTAGACCCCGCTGCAGCCGTGCGTCACGGCGGTGGCGAGCGGTCGGAAGCGGCTACACCCGAGGGCACTACGCCCAAGGGCCCGGAAGCACCACACACGGTGACTGGAGCTGGCACGCCCACGCGGGCCGGCACCCGGCCGCATGACACACCGGAGGCCGGCTCGACCTCGCCGCGCGGCGAGGAGGCCCCGGCAGTCTCGCTGCCCGACGCGGTCCAAACCCTGCGGAGGGACAACGGCGGGACGGACCCGTCACCGAAGCAGCTGTCCGAGTACCTGCGCGCCAACGGCAACGAGGCCATCACCGCGTACCACGCGAGGAAGCTGCTGAAGGCGCTGAAGCGGGTCGAGGGCCGGACTGCTCTGATTGAGCACGTCCGGGAGCTGGTCAAGACCGGGGCCGCGGCCACGCCGGCTGAACTGCGGGAAGCGGCGCCGGGCGCCACGAAGAAGGACGCGAAGGTCCTGCACGGCCTTCTGAAGGAAGGCCTGCTGGGTAAGCGGGCCGAAGAGATCGTCGAGCAGGCCGCGAAGGACCTCGAGGCCGGCAAGCAGCCGACGATTCTGACGGCCAAGCAGCTGGCCGACGAGCTCGGCGTGAAGGTGGCCGAGGCACGCGCGGAACTGGGGTTCGTGTCGAAGCTCCTGCTGGCGGAGCGCACCAGCGCTCTGCTGAAGGACCCGTCGATCGAGCTGCCGTCGGTGCGCCGGCTGACGGAGGAGTCCCGCGCCACCAAGGAAGACGTGCGGGAGGCGCTGGACTACGTGCGCGCGGTCCGGCGCGGCGAGACCCCCGCCGAGGGACGTTCCATGGGGACGCCTGCCGAGCGCGGGTCACGCGGAACCGGGCCGCACGTCATGACGTTCACCGAGCTGCTTCAGCTGCTCGACCGGCGCAACGAGCTGGTGGGCAACAAGAAGAAGCTCGACGAGCCGGCGCGCCAGGAGAAGCTCGAGGAGCTGGCTGCTCGGTACGAGGAGCTGGCCGAGGCGGTACGCAACGGGCGCGCCGTCGGCGAGGTCACCCATGAGGCCATCGCGGTGCTGTCGGCCATCTACGAGCTGTCGGATGTCGACATGCGGCCGAGGTCGCAGCAGATCTTCGGCGCGGTCGCGATGTCCAAGGGACACGGGCTGCGGATGCCCACCGGCCAGGGCAAGACCCTGACCGACACGCTGGTCGCTTTCGTGCACGCGTTGGATTCCCGCACCGCGGACGGGGCGCCGGTGCGGGGCAAGGGAGTGCACTGGGTGCACCCGAACCACACGCTGATCACGCAGTCGGCGCCGGATGCCGCCCTGATCGGCAAGGTGGTCAACCGGTCGGTCGCGGAGATAACGCATGGCATGACCGACGCGCAGAAGATCGCCGCCTACCAGGCCGACATCCTGCTGGTCGAGGTCAGCGACTGGGTTCACCAGATGATGTTCGACCGGGACGGCAAGTCCACACCGGTGCGGCAGGGCCGGGGCGGCTTCGTGATCTTCGAGGAGATGGACCTGCCGCTGATCGACGACGCAACAACCCCGTATGTGATCTCCGCCCCAGCCGGCCGGGTGAACGACCCGACCGGCCGAGTGGCGCACCTCGTCGACCGGCTGCGCGAGGTCAAGGACTTGCACGACGTCATAGGGGGCGATCCGGTGTTCGGCCGGGCCGGAGGGAACCCGGTTCGGCTGACCCCGGTCGGCCGGCGATTGCTGGTGGACATCGCCAACCGGTCCGCCAACCAGTTCGGTCCGATCCCTGCCGATCCGGCGATTCTCGTCCGGCGGGTCGAGAAGGAACTCACCTGGCTGGACCGCTACTTCGACGAGGTCGCGTGGGCCGACGACATCGCCTGGAGGCTGGGAGAAAAGCAGGGGTACTTCGAGGTCGACGGCTCGGGCATCGGGATCAAGCTGACGCCCGCCGGCAAGGCCGAGGTCCTGGCCTTGGCCCCCGACCTCGGACGGTCGGTCGGCGCGAGGCTCGCGCACAAGATCGAGGTGGCGCTTGCCGTCTACCACCTCAACCAGTACCGAGCCGGCAACGGCAACTACCACCTCGAGCCTGGAAAGGTGGTCCTCGACGACCCGCTGAGCGGTCGCCGGCTGGAGGACCGCAGCTACGACAGCGACCTGCAAGCGGCCATCGAGTACAAGGAGCGGCGCTTCGGCAACGATCTCCGGCTCAGCCGGCCCGACCGCTTCATCGACTCGATGCGCATCGAGCAGGCCATCCGCGCCGTCGTCGGCAACGACAAGACGAAGTGGACCGGATCGACCGGGGTTCTCACCGACCTCGAGCTGCAGATCCTGAAGGAGCGGTACGACAAGGACGTCGCGATGGTCGGGTCGTCCCGCAAGGGCAAGCCGAAACGCACCGACCTGGACACGATCCGGGTGAACACCCTGGGCGAGTCCCGCGCCGCCGCCGCGGCCTACATCGCCCACGTGAACAAGACGTTCGGCTACCCGATCCTGGTGGTGGCTCGCAACATCAACGAGGTCCGCGAGATCGTGCGCCTACTGCGCGCCGAGGGCATCGATCCCGCAGTCCTCACCTCCGAGGCCGAGTACGTCGCCACGGAGAGCGCGACGCTCGCCAAGGCCGGCCACCAGGGCGCGGTGACGGTGGCCGTCCCCTACGCGGCACGGGGCGTGGATATCCGCCTTGCCGGCGCGCACGACAGCACCGTGGCGAGGTACACGGCGGAACTCCTGGCGAAGTACCGCGACTGGGGCCTGACCGAGAAGGAAGCGGCCAGCATCGCGGAGGACATGTGGCGAGAGGAGTTCGACGCCATCAACCGGCTCGGCGGTGGCCTACACGTGGTCGGCGTCGGAGTCGGCAAGTCCCAGCGGATCGTGGAGCAGATGCAGGGCCGCGCCGGACGCAACGGCCAGCATGGCACCACGATCGTCTTCGAGTCGCTGGAAGACGAGATGCACCAGTCGGACACCCAGCGCGCCAAGGTCGCCAGAGCCAACGAGCCCGCCGCCGTCGCGACCGACCCGGGGGTGGACGGGCTCTTCGCTATGGGCCGGCATCGCTACGGGACCGAGCTGCGCAGTGACCTCGCCGCGCATGAGCCGGCCGGCAAGCAGGGGTGGTTCGTCCAGTGGTTGGTCGGTTGGTCGGAACGGCGCGCGGAGGCCAAGAAGCTGAAGCCGACGCTCAAGCTGAGCGCCGTGCCTCGGGTCACGGTCGCGCCGTCGCTGCCGGAATACCGGTACCCGGAGTGGAAGCCCTATGTGTACACCCAGGCCGATCTGGCCGAGGGCCTCCAGTGGGAGCAGACCATTCTGGCCGCGGCGCGCGGCCTGGAGCGCACCGACGAAATCCAGGCCGCGCTCGGTGGGCCGGACCGGCTCACATACCTGGACCTGCTCGCTGCCGCGTCCACCCGCCTGAGGAGCATGGAGCGGACCGGCGGCGTGTCGGAGCCGACGGACACCGACCGGAAGTTCGGCCTCGACCAGCTCAGCGCCATCGAACTGGTGGCGTTCGTGCAGTACGCGCAGGGCGACACCGAGACCGAGATCAGCGACGCGGTCCTGGGCGGGGTGTACAAGAAGCTGCGCGGTGGCGAGCTCCGCGTGGACGCTGCCCGCGCCGCCGAGATCCAGACCGCGCTCGGCGGGATGGACTCGGCCACCTATGGCGCGCTCGTCTCGACCGCCGCCGGCCGGTTCCGGGGGGTGTCCGAAGACGGCGCCCTACCGAAGCCGACCCAACAAGACCGCCTGCTCGGGCTCGACCGGCTCACCGACGAGGAGCTGGTGGCCTTCGTCGGCTACGCGCTGGGCTACACCAAATTCGAGATCGCCGGTGTGCTGGACTTCCCGGTGCCGGAATCGGAACACCTGCACTCGTTCACCGAAGCACAGGTCGACGTGGTGCTGGGTATGGCGTATCGCAAGGTGCGCGGGGTCGCGCTGCACCTGGACGCGGACCGCACCGTGGAGATCCAGGCCGCGCTCGGCGACATGGACCTTGCCACCTATGGCGCGATCCACGATGCCGCATTCAACCGATGGCTTGCCGGGATCGTCGACGGGGCCGTCCCGGAGCCCACTCCCCAGGATCGGGCACTGGGCGTTGACCGGCTCACCGAGGACGAGCTTGCGATCTTCGTCGAGTACACGCTGAGCCACGCCAAGGACGAGATCGCCGACTCGGTCCTGCAGTTGGCGTACGAGAAGCTGCGTGCTGCCGGGCCCCACCGCGCCGCCGGGGAGTTGGCGACCACCGGAGAGCTCACCGACCTGGTCAAGCGGTCGCCCGCCCGGCACCAAGCCGTGGCCCTCATCAGAATGCGGGACGCGGGGATCAACTCGGTCACCCAGCTGCGCTCGATGACCCCGGCCGAACTGGGCGCGCTCGGGCTACCGGTGGGCGTCACCCGGGCATTCCGCCGGGAACTGGCCCGCTCGGCTACACCGGCCAACGCCACCGGCTTCTCCAACCAGTCCACCCGGCTCGCCGAGAACCCCGAGTGGGCGTACGGCGAGCTGCTGGACGCGCTGCGGATCGCCGCCGGCCGGCGGCCCAACCGGAGCGCACCGGTCACCGAGGCGGAGCTCACCGCGCTACTCGACAAGAACGGGATCGCCGAGCTGGGCGTCCGGGCGGGTGTGCTTGCCACCCGGCAGTCGGCGGCCGCGCCGGCGGGTGCCGAGGGCATCGGCCTGCTGGCCCGTGCCCAGGCCGGCGACCTGACCCCGAGCGAGCTCGCGGTCTTGGCAGCACACGCCTCCGGGCAGGCTCGATCGCACGGCGGCGGTCTGACCACCCAGCGTGTCGCGCTGCTGGTGATGGACAGCCATGTGCGTTCCCACTACGGCCTGCCCCCCGACACAGGCAGGCCGGAGCGGACTCCGCTCCCGGTGCGCCAGACACTCCGCTGGGCCCTCGCGGGGAGCACCGGCCTGCTCGGGCTGGCCGCGTACTTCAGCTGGCCGCTGACCCTTGGCTCCGGGCTGGCGTTGGCACCTATTGCAGTTGGAGCCGTGATGCTGGCCGTCCTTCAGACCCGGGCGCGTGGACCCCCGGCGGCGATCGGAGACGCCTTCGCACCCGGGTTCCGCGTCGCGGATCGTGGCCGGCTGGCCCGGGTGATCATCGGCCTGCCGCTTGCGGTGCCGGTCGGGTCCGTACTGGTCACCTTGACCAGTGCGCTTGTGCTCGGGATTCCGCTCGCGCTCATCGGCGTGACGGGGGCCGGGTGGATCATCATCGGCGCGGCGATGAGTGCCGTGGGGACCGCGGTCTGGCCGTGGCTGCTCACGCGCCTCGGGATGCCCACACAGCCGCGGACTGGCTTGCGCGGCTTCCTGGTGGCCGCGGCGTTGGCGCCGCTCCTCGCGGTGATCGGGCACCTCGCTCTCGGCACCAACCTGCATCACGCGCTGTTCATGACGGCCGGTGGACTTGCCGCGAAGGCACTGATCACGCTGCTCCAGCGTCGCTACCCGGTGACTCAGGCCGACGCCGAGACCACCGGTGCGAACCGGCCGCTGCTGGTGCCGGGGCTGATCGCGTTGAACGTGGTGCTCTACGTGCTGGCCGCCGTGGTCGGCGACAGCCTGTTCGACACCACCGATTCGGCGCTGGCACAGCTCGGCTCGTTGGTGCCCGAGGCGGTCATGGCCGGCGAATGGTGGCGGCTCGTCACCGCTGGCTTCATGCATGTCGGACTGGTGCACCTGGCGGCCAATCTGGCCACCCTGTGGTGGTTCGGCTCGAAGCTCGAGACGGCTCTCGGCCGGGCGCGGTTTGCGATCGTGTACGCGGTGGGGCTGCTCGGCGGGTCCGTTGCGGTGGTCGCATTCGGCGCGCCCGGCGTCGCCGTGCTCGGCGCGTCCGGCGCGATCATGGGTGTTCTCGGTGCCTTGTTCGTCGTGGACCCTGCGGCCCGCCGCGGGGCCGGGGGCAGCATCGTGTTGACCCTTGTGGTCAGCGTGTTCGCGCCTGGCCTCAGTGCGTTCGCGCACGTCGGCGGCCTCGCGGCCGGTGCTATTGCCGGGTTGGCCGTCCGGATCGCGGGCATGCGCCGAGGCGGCGGGGGCAACCGCGGTGGCGAGGGTGCCTCGCCTGCCGTCGGTGGACCGCCGACGGGCGACGGTTCCGGCGGCGCGACCCGCGCCCTCCCCGTCCACGGCGGTTGGCTGAGGGAGATGCCCAACCGCCCGCTGGTCGTGGCCATGGTGCTGACCGCTGGTGCCGCAGTGCTGTGGTGGTTCGACCACTCGGCGTTCGTGGCTGCGATGGTGGTCCCGTTCGGCGGTCGGCGGCCGGCGGGTGAACCGCTGCACGAAATCGACGAGCCGAACCACCAGGAAACCTTCGTCAGCGATCACCTGCCTGATGGCAGTCCGCGGGCGAAGGTCATCAAGGTCCGGAACGGCACCGTCGACGAGGTACTGAAGCACGGTCGCGACCGGGTGCATCCGCTGATCTCGTCGTTCGTCAATCGGCGCTTCCGCCTGTGGGGTGGGCTGGCGCCGCATTCCCGGCTGGCCATCGCGCGCCGGACACTCGTCAACGGCGACGGGGAGCACTACCTCGGCGTGGGAGACGTCGTGGAAATGGCCGGCTTCGTCATGCGGGACGAGTCCATCCGGTTCCGCTACGGGGCGAACGGCACGACCGCCCACCACTGGAGCGAGTACCCCGCCGCACTGCTCGATGACATCTTCGACCAGCTCACCGTCACGTTCGTGCCGAACGGCATGGCCGGGAACTGGGACGGGCCGCGGGTGCAGAACGTCACCGTCGACGCCCAGGGCTGGGCCTGGCAAATCGACTTCGAGTACTCCGAGCGCTACTTCCCGGTGTCTACTCCGTTGCGAGCTCTGCCGGAGCCGCATTTCGCCATGCCGGATGACCTCACCCGTGGTGATGGTTCGCTGGAGAGCTACCTCGTTGTGCAGCTCTACCTGAACACGGAGATCTACGGGCGGCTCACCGAGGCCGAGGTCATCGCCCAGCTGCGCCACCTGATCAGCCAGCGCGACCGCCTGCTGGCGACCACGCTGGACCAGGCCGACCTGGAACGGACCCAGGCAGATCTCGAATGGGCCACCCAGGTGGTTACCGCTGATGCTTCGGGCGAACCGGTGCCGCTCGGGGCGCGGCTCACCGACGCCTTGCGGCTGGCCCGCGAGGCCGCGGGACACGACGACTACGGGCTCGGTGACCTCGATCGCCGCCAGCGCTACCTGGACGAGGCCATCGCCCGTGCCGAGCGCTTCACGGATCCGATCGCCCCGGTCACCGGCAACACGGAACAGCTCACCCCTGCCGAGCTGATCAGCCGCGCCGACGGGGGCAGCCGGATCGCGCTGCACGGCTACGAGAGCGCCGGCGGACGGTGGATAGCCACCGTCGCCCGGGCGGCACTGCTGCTCGTCCCTGCCCTGCTGCTGACCGGCGGCCTGCTGGCTCTGGCGATGAGCACCGGACACCACGAGCTCGCCGCGGCCGCCGCCATGGGGCCACTGGGGCCGGCGTCGTCCGACACCCCCGCCGTGGTGAAGCTCGGGGAGATCCGCGACGAGAAGCTCGTGGAGTTCGAGGCGTTGCTGCCGGAGCTGGACCGGCGGGGATACCTGGAGCCGATGTCGGTGGTGGAACCGTTGCTCCCGCTGAGCAGCGACAGGGGCCGGGTCCTGGTGCTCGACGTCGCTGCGGCCGGCGCGGCACTCGACGGGTTCCGCGAGGTGCTCGACCGTCTGTTGGCGGTCGAGTGGCGGGCCGGGGGGGCTGTCATCGTGACCTCGTCGCAGCTCGAGGAGGACCAGCGGCACCTGGGCGGCGGACGGCTGCGGAGCGGCTTCCTGCAGGACGTGATCGATGCACTCGGCTCACCCGAGGCCGATCAGGTGGCGCGGCGCCTCGAGTCGGCGCGCACGCTCGGCGTCGATGCGATCGACGTGCCCGCGTCCGGTTCGATCTTCGGCTTCCGTGGCGGCACAAGTCCCGCCGGCGGACCGGAGTGGCAGCTCGACGCCTCGTTCGGGACCGTCGTGCTGACCGGCGAACAGCTCAGCATCGACCATCCCGGCCCACTGTCGCCGGCAGCGAACGCGGTGACCGAGCTCGCCGAGACCACCCGTTGGTGGCTGCCCACACTGTCGCCGGCGGAGCGGGTGCGGCGCGCGCTCGAGCTGGTGGCGCGGTCGGCGACGGCGGCCCCGCTCTCGGTGCACGAGAAGGGCATCCACCGGGTGGCGCGCGTGCGCTTCGACCAGCCGGTCGCCACTTTGACCTGGGCGGACGGGGCAAGGACCCGCGACGTCGAGCTCGTCACGCAGAAGGTCGGGCCGGGTCGGCACCTGGTCGTCGGGTTCTACCCGGTCGCCGAGGGCGCCCCATCGGGTCTGCTGGCGCAGCCCGGCCTGCGCTTCCCTGCTGCGCAACGCAGCGTTGTCGCCATCCGCAACGAGTCGGGTCGCATCGTCGGCACCGGTGTCGTGGTCGAGGCGGCGACGGAGACCAGCCCGGCCCGGGTGCGGACCGCCTACCACGTCGCCGAGGTCGTCAACGGCCGCTTCACCGTCGACGGCCTGCCGATCAGTGACGTGCGCAGCGTTCCAGTGGCTGCCTATGGTGAGCACGCCGAGCTCGCCCGGTCTGCCCAGGAAGCACTGGACGCCGGACATGACATCGATGGACTTCCGACCCTCGACGTCGCGGAGTTCCGGGTATGGGGGCTGGACCGCCACGCGGTGATCGTCAGGGATTCGGCGGTGGCGCGGGGCGAGCTGCTCACGTTCATCGGATTCCCCCGGGGCGAGGGCACAGTCACCCAGGCGCCGGTCGGGGCTGTCCGGCGCGGGATGCTCGAGTCGCTCGTCGTCCTCGGTGGCGGTGCCTCCGGCGGAGCCGGCCTCGACGCCGAGGGACGGTTGGTGCTGACGATCGTCGGCACCCACAACGGGCGGTTGCTCGGCGTCGGACCGCAGTTGCAGGCGCAGTTCGGACGGATGATCGCCACGGCTGCGGCCCGCCCGGTACCGCAGTCGCACCGGCGGGGCGACTTCGGTCGGCAGGCGCCGGATCCGCGTCAGCTGGCGAGGTTGCTCGACGACGACCTCGGCACCCTGGACACGCTCATCAGCGAGCTCGGACACGAGCTGTCCACGCATCCCGCCGAGGTGCTGAACACGCTGGGCGACGACCCGGCCACCAACTTCCTGACCTACGTGTGGGAGCAGCTCGCCCGCGCTCCCGCCACCGAACAGTTCAAGGCGCTGGCCGAACGAGCCGACGGGCTGCGAGCCGAGTTCAGGAGGCTGCACCGGATGGCGCGGCTCGCTGCGAGCCGGGCCGCTGAGGAGGAGTTCCGCGGCTCGACCGACGGAGGGAACGGTCGTGGCGGACCGGGTAGCTCGGCCGAGGGGCCACCCGGCGCCAGCGGTGTGGAGCCCGGTTCCGCGGAACCCACCCGACCCGCTGAGGGCGCCAGCGACGGCAAGCACACCGGCGGCGCGACGGAACGCGGCCCACCGCCGGCCGGGAGTGGCGGCAGCGCCCACGCCCACCCGGTGACGGTGGTCGGCGCCCTGTCAGCCACGTTGCTCGGGTTCCATCAGTTCGCCGGCGTGGCGGGTCACGAGGTCGCGCTCGGTGCTGCACAGGCTGCGTCCGGGGTCGGCGGCTGGATGGCGGGCGTCCTGGAGGTCCTGGGCAGCGTGCCGGGGATCACCGGGCTCGCACTGGTGGCGGCTGCCTTCGGTGTCGTGCAGATCCGGCGGGCGCGCGGGCATTCGGGTTTGAGGGCGCCGGAGGCGGCGTCGCCTGCCCCGTCGCCGACCAGCGGCCGGCTCGACGCGGTGCGTGATCGCTGGCAGCGGCACCGCGCGTTGGTCCGGCACATGCGGTCGCTGGTGAGGTTCGCCGCTGCGCTGCGTGGGGCGAGGGTGCAGGCGGCGCGGGCGAGGGCGCTGGTGCGGGCGGAGCTGACGCAGCAGCAGCGGGGCTGGTTCGTGTGGCTGGTCGAGCGTGGGCGGGCGGAGCGAGTGCCGCGATCGGAGGTGTACGCGCGGATCGCCGTGACGGTGGCGCTGCCGGTGGAGACGGTGGTGGAGATCGTCGCATCCGGTGCCCGGCCGACGGTCCCGATCGGGCTGGAGGGTTCCGCAACGTTCGACGACGGGTTGCGGGAGGTGCGGACCTGGCTGGAGGAGGTGCACCCGGAGGCGTGGAAGGCCGACGCGGACGCCCGCGACGCTGTGCACACGTCGGAGAAGGCGCTGGAGGCCGGGTTGGTAGCGGCGCGGGCACCGGAGTCCGAGGGGGGTGTCGGCGCCGAGCATGCCCGAGCGATCGCGCGGGCGAGCGCGGGTTGGGGTTGGCGTGGGGCGCGCCACCGGGTCGCGCGCCGACTCGGACTGGACGTCCCGGCCTCGTCGGCCAGCCGCACCCGGCTCACCCGGTTCGCACTCGCGGGTGGCGGGTTCGGTGGGTGGCTCGTGTTCGCCGGCGACGGCATCGTTGTCACGCTGACCGGGCTGGGGATCGTGGCCACTGCCGCGGTGGCAGGGGTCCGGACGGTGTGGTCGGCCCGGCAGGCGCGTGCTCCGCCGCCGCCGCTGGGAGATGAGACCGCACGGCAGGCCGCCGTCACGGCGCCGCCGCCCTCGTGGCGGGCGAGGGTGGGTACTGCGCTGCGGTCGGTGGCGCTGGTGGCCGTCGGTGTCGGGCTGGGGGCTGCGCTTCCCGTGGTCGGGCATGCGCTGACTGCGGCCATTGCGTGGGCGATAGCCCAGCCCAACACGAGAAACGCCGCGAAAACCCTGCTCGTGGCGGTCCTGGTGACGGCGCCGCTGACGTGGCGGTCGGTGTTCCAGACCCAGGAGGACAACCGCGCGAGCAACCAGGACGTTCGGCCGGTCCGCGACGCCTGGATCTCGGCCGGATGGGTCGTGGCCGTGACGGTGTCCTACCTCGGGATGTTCACGCTGGGCTGGTCGGAGATCCTCGCCTCGGAGTGGCGGTTGGTCACGCTGGGTGCGGCCCTCGGGCTGGTCCGCGCTTTCGTGTCGCGCGCCAACGCCGGCGCGCTCCGGGGGTGGCGCGCGTTCCTGGCGGCCTTGGGCACGTTGCCGATCGCCCTGCTGCTGACGCTCGACATCCCACTCACGAGCCAGCCGCGGGACTGGGGTGACTGGGCGCAGATCGTGGTGACGGGTGCGGTGCTGGCCGCCGTGCCGCCGGTCGTCTTCGACTACCTCACCGCCGCTGTGGGGCGGCAGGGCCGGAAGATGTCCGCCAAGTACTTGGAGACGCTCCACCACGCCCGGCACGCGGACACGCAGGCGCGTCGGTCGGGGACGGGGCCCCGGCGATGGGTCCAGCGCCACGTCAAACGGATGCGGGTCGGTCTTCTCGCGTTCAAGAACCCGGACTGGCGCGCGACGGCCCTGAAGTCGCTCGATGCCGCGGTGATGGCCGTGCTCGCCTATCTGATCCTGCGGCCGCTGCCCGGCATCGACGAAACGGTGCGGATCATGCTCGGGCGGGCGGGGGGCGCCGCCGTCATCATGGTGGGCTACTGGTGGCTGCGTGACCGGATCGACTGGCGCCTGGACCTGCGGGCGGGCACCACGAAGCGGAAGCTGGTGCCGCGGGGCCGCCCGCGCGTCCTGAGGTGGCGCGGTGGGGTCCGACCGGTCGAGCTGGTCGACCGGCTCGTGCGTCGAGCCGAGGCCCATCTCCGTCGCCTGCAGATGTACGACGAGGCGGAGCTGAACCAGGAGTTCGCCGCTCAGGTCGCCGAGGACGTGATCCGACAGCTCCTGCCTGACCCGGAGACGCCCCGAGAGCTCACGAGTCTCGCCAGGATTCCCGGGCTGGCTGAACTGGCCGATGAGGCAAGGAAGACGTGGCGGGCTCGGCACGACCAGCACCGCCGAGCCGTGGCCTTGGCCGTTGCGATCCTGGCGAACGACACTCTTGGTCAGGACGTGGCCGACCAGCTGACCGGCCGCCGGCAGGCGGCCGTCGGCGTGGTGAAGTTCCAGGTTCTTGTTGCAGCCGAGCTGAAGGCGCGCCTCGACCGGCTCGACAGCCTGTTCGTTGATCCCGAGGAGTCCCTCGCCGAGCTGGGCCGGGCCCGCCTGGAGCAGCTGCTGCTCGAGGCGGTCGAAGAGCGCAAGGCGCTGCGGGCCGAGTACTTCGCCGAGTTCCTGCTCCCGCTGCGCAGAGCGCACCTGGACCACCTGACAGCCAATGGCGCCAGCAAGGCCGAGGTGACGGCGGCACAGGCACGGCTCGACGAGGTGCAGATCGACCTGGCACGTGAGCAGGACCGCAACCTCGACAAGCGGCCGATCCCGGCAGCGCGTGAGCTGCTGGGCCAGCGGCTGCGGAGTCTGCGGCACGCGATCGATGCCGGGACCGCCGCGGCGCGGGCGCTCGAGGAGGAAGCCGCTGCGGCGGTTGAGGAGTACGTCAGGAACCTGACCGAGCAGCACCGGGCTATGGGTGTCCTGCTGGGCGCCGCCGACCTGTTGGACGAGGTCGAGCTGACCCGGATAGGGCGTCGGGCCCGCTCCGACGAGTGGACGCGCAAGCTGGGCGAGGCAGCGGCGGGGGAGGTGACGGCCGGCCCGGCGACGATGCTGGGCACGGCGCTCGTGGTCGCCGGCGCCGGGGGCGTGGTGGCGCCGCCCGACCTGGAGCAGGCGTTCGGCGGGACGGTGGCCGAGTGGACGGCGCGGCTCGACCGGCTCGTCGAGGCCGGCCTGCTGACCGGCACTGCCACCATCGGCTACCGGCCGACCGAGGCACTGCGCACGGCGTGGGAGGATGCCGACCCGCGGGTCCGACAGGCCCTGCGGCACGACCCTCGGAAGCTCACCGAGCCCGGTGCGCTCGACGCGCTGCTGGCCGAAAGCAGCCCGGGTGCGCCCGCGCCCGAGCAGCAGGAGAACGCGGCGGCGACCGCGCTGCTCGACCTGCTGCACACGGCCGACAAGTTGCGCGGCCGCCCGTCGCCGGGGTTGCCCGACGACCTGCTCCGGTTCGTCGAGCGGCTGAGGTCGCTCAGCTACGAGCGCGACCACCCGGCTGCGCGGGTCGCCACGCCGCTCCCTGCTGCTGCGTCGGGTACCGGCGAGGGCGACGCAGCGTTCCGAACCGATGGGCTGCGGCCGCAGACCGACCGGACTCGCCAGCTGCGGACGGAGCTACGCAGGGCGCTGCGGCTCGCGCGGGCCGCGGACCGGCAGTACAAGCACGCGTTGCTGGCGTCTGCCCGCACCGGCGGCGCCGCGGAGCCGCTGGTCGAGATGGCGGCGGCGGCACGGCAGAGCGCCTGGGAGGTGCTCGAGGCCGTGGTGCTCGATGCCCGCGCAGCGGTGGCCGATCGGACCGCCAACCTGCCGGCCATCGAGCGCCGGCTGCGGGCCGCCGAGGCCGTGCTGCGGATCGCGCCGGGCGCGGCTCAGGACGGTCCCCGCCCCCGCACGGAGCTGGTGCGGGCAGGGATCGCGCTCGTCCGGATGAGGGGGAGGACCGACGCGAGCGCGCTCGAGGTGCGGCACGTCCTCGACCGGGCTGATCTGGCGATCCACGACGGTCACACCGCAAAGCTGCGCAAGCGCTTCGTGAGCTATCGGCTCCTCAGGTGGGTCGAGTCCGAGCGGGCGCGGGTGTCCGCCGCGCACGGGCACACGCTGGTCGAGGCAGGGGATACGGAGTTCAGCGGCAGCCGGCTGGACAGTGGGTCGGCGGACCCCGTGCCGCTCGCTGGGCGGAGCGCTCAGGGCCTGCGTACGCAGCGCAACGAGGACGCGATCGGATTCGAGGGTCGTGACGTCGTGCTGGCTGACGGGATCTCGAGCACGGACGAAGGTCACTGGGCATCCCAGCTGGCAGTGGTGAGGGCGCTGCAGGAGCTCGCGCGCGACCCGTCCCGTTCGGCCGAGCAAGCGCTGCGGCAGGCCGTGGACGCGGCGGGGGCGAGCGTGCGTCTCCTCGCCCGGCCGGGGGGTACTGCGCCGGGCACGACGATCCTCATCGCGCGGGTCGACTCCCCGGGGGAGCCGGGGACCCTCGCAACGTTCACGATCCTCTCGGTCGGTGACACCCGCGCCTACTGGATCCCGGACGCCAACGGCGCCGAGCCGGAGATCCTGACCACCGACGACACCATCGGCGCGCGGAACCCGGGGGCGAGCAATGGTCCCTACGCCGGCTACCTCACGCAGTACCTCGGCGGCGACGCCCGGACGGTGACACCCCGGGTCACGGTCTTCCGGCCGACCGGTCCCGGTGTCCTCCTCTTCGCCACCGACGGGTTCTGGCGGTACTACCCCGATGCGAAGGCGATGCAGGGCGCCGTACGGGCGGCAAGCGCACAACTCGACCAGCCTCGCGTGGCCGGCTCGCACGTTGTTCCGGCCGAGCTGGCCGATCGCCTGATGTCGGCGGTCACCGCGGGAGATGACCACAGCCTGTTCGTCATCCCGGTCCGCGACGGACCCGTGACCGCGCCGAGTACTTCTGGGGGTACGTCGCCCGGCGCCCCGAGCCGTGCCTGGCCGCTGGCCGTGGTGCCGGCGGGCGGCTTCGACGCCTTCGGTTGGCTCGACAGCTCGTGGATCACGTCGGCGGCCATTGCGGCGCTCGGGGTGCTCACGCTGATCGTCGTCGCGGACCAGGTCTACCGGCGGGGGGTGGATCGCCTGGTCGCACTCGCACAGGCCTGGATCGGGAACCGCCTGCTCCACCAGGTGCTGGACGGGGAGCAGCAGGACGCCAACGCGACCGTGGGTGACCTGCGGGAGCTGCGACCGGGCAACCCTCGGCGGTTCTGGAAGCGCCCTGCGTCGTCGAGGCGGTCGGACGATGACCTGCTGCGCTCGGTGTTCGCACCGGTCGACGGGCAGTTCCTGGCGACGCATCCGCGTGTCCCCGGTCGGCTGCTGCAGGGCAACCACCGCCGCTACGAGCTGCTGGACCGCGCGGAGGATCCGGACTCGACGATCGCGTGGGACACGCCGATCTTCATCAACCACGTCGCCGAGGGGGCGAGCCCGCGGCAGGTCGCGGCCGAGCTGGTCCGCTCGGCCACCCGCGCCGTTCTCCCCTCGACGAACCGGCGCGACGCCGGCGCAGGCAATGCCGAGTCCGGGCCAGTCGTCGGCGCGGCGAGCGTGGCGGTGGCCGCTGCGATGCAGGACGGCGTGCTGCTCGGTCCGGTGGTGGTGGCGACCGCCGCGGTCGCGGTGGCGGTGATGCTGCTGGGGAGCATCACCCGCCGTGGCCCACCGGCCCGCTGGCTCGCCGGGGCCCTGCTCGCGGCCGCTGTGATCGTGGTCGCCGCGGTACTGGTGTGGGTGGTGGCGCACGCCGCGCCCGTGGGTGGAGCCGCCGCGATGGCCGGCTTGCCGATGTTCCAGCCGCGCCGAAACCAGCACACCGATGGCGTGGCCGCGGCCGGTGTGTCGGGGCTGCCCCGGGGGCGCCCTGCCCGCTCGCTGGTCGCGTGGCTGCTGGTCAGGGGTGGGGGCGCGGCTCTGCTGGGAGCGGTGCTTGCCGTCATCCCGGGCGTGCTACCCGCGTCGGCGACGACGCAGACCGCCATCGAGGGGCCGGACCGCCAACAGGTGGCGGCTGCGCCGGTGCGCATCGTGGACTCGCGCCAGGGCGAGCCGGTGGTGGACACCGAGGTCGAGTTCCGCGGAGTCGACGGCGACACGGCGGGCAACGTGGCTCCCTCGCTGCTTGTCAGGGATGCGAACGGCACAGTGCGCCCGGCGACGTTCGACGAGTTCAACGCGGCCAACGAAAACCGGTTCACCGCCCCGGAGCAGTCGATTGCCGGGCTGAAGGACGTGGTCACTCCGAAGAACTGGACCGGCGTGTGGATCGCCAAGCGCGGTGACTCCTACTGGCGCATCTACGTCGAGCGGTTCGGCGACTTGGCCCGCTACGTCGACGCAATCGCGGGCCGGGCCGACGCGGACAAGATCTTCGCCCGCAGTGAGCACCGGGTCAGGATCGCGACCACGCCCTCGCCGGGCGATCACGAGAAGCCCGGCGAACACGAGAAGCCGGGTGGTCAGCAGAAGCCCGATGGCCAGGAGAGTCCCGGTGATCACGAGAAGCCGGGTGACAAGCAGAAGCCGGCCGGCCAGGACAAGCCGCGTGACCACGACACGCCGAGCGCAGGCGGCGGCCTGCCGTGGCTGCTGCCGATCGGCATCGGCGCGGGCGCACTGGCCGTTGGCGCCGGCATCGTCGCCGTGCTGCGGATGCTGCGGCACTCGCGTGTGATCCGGGCCCCCACCGCGCGCGTGGCGATGGGCGCGGGGCTCGGGATCGGCCTGGCCGGGACGGCGCTCGCGGTGGCCGGGGCGCCGCTGTGGCCATGGCTGGTGGACGGTGCCGCGCTCGCTGCGGTGATGGCCGCCGTGCGCGGATGGCAGCGCATCCGCGGTGGCGCACACGACCACGCGCACACGCACGGCGGGGTGGGCCGGTCGATCCTCGAAAACAGGCGGGGTGTCTTCTGGACCGGGGTGACCCTGGTCATCCTCGCCGGTACCGCGATCGGCGAGGCCGTGGCGGTGAACGGGCTCGGGCTGAACAGCGCCATGCTCGAAGGCGACATCTGGCACAACGCCGGTGACGCGTTCACGGCGATCCCGCTGATCGCCGCGCTGTACTACGGAGCGCTTGCCGGGTTCGAGGCGCGTGCGGTGCGGGCGGCGATCAGCACCAGGTACCCGGCGGCTCGGTGGGTGCTGGTGCCGCTCGCCTACGCCGCGTCGGCGTTGATGACGGTCCTCGGCATGCGGAGGCTGATCGCGAAGCTCGGCAGCACCGCCCAGGCCGAACGAGGTGCCCGCTGGCTGATCGTCGGCGCCATGACGGCCTCTGTGGGCCTTGTCCTGCACGAGGCGATCGAGAAGTTCCGCCATCCCGAGGCCCTTGCGGGAATGGACTGGGTGCTGGTGGGCGTGGTCGCCGTTCTGCTCAACGAGGCGGTCTATCGGATCCGGCTCTGGGCCGGCCGCACGTACAAGATCCAGGCTCTGATCGACGACGCAAGGCACGCCAGAGCCGACGCCCAGGTCAGCGCAGGGGCGGTGATCGCCGGTGTGCTCTCGATGGCACTTCACGCGTTGGCCGGTCGGGCTTCCGGAGGCGCGGCCGAGACGCTGAACTGGCTGGCCACGTACGCCGACCCGTTCCTCGGCCTCGTCGTGGCCGGGTTCATCGCCCACATGGTCTGGGAGTCGGTCGACGGCCTGCGACACCCGATCGCCGAGCTGCGCGAATCGGTGGCCGAGGCCGTGGCGGCACGGGCCGCGCTCCCCACGGCGATGGCCAGGGAGCGCGCGCTGCGCGAGAACGGCATCCGCTGGCTGTTCGGCGACGAGCCCTCGCTTCGCGACGACACCTTCTACGAGCAGGTGGCCGACCGGCTGAAGAAGGACCGTGGCTGGACCGTTCGGCTGGTCGAGTCGTACGCCGTCGACGAGACGATGACCCCGGCCGCGGCCGGCGAGGCGGCCGGGCTGGGCGAGCCGACCGGCACGTTCCACCAGCGGCTCACCACGCTGGCCGAGGAGATGGACGTCCGGCTGGCCGCCGTCGAGACCACGCGAATCACGGTCCGGACCAGCCAGGATCCGCTCGACCCAGCCGTCGCGGGCACCGATCCGGCGATGATCGCCGCGGTCGTCGAGACCGGGGTGCACGACGGCCTGCCCGCGCAGCTCATCGCCAGGATCACCGGGCTGTCCCTCGAGCGGGTCACCGAGATCATCGAGGCCCACCGCGACAACGGCGACGAGAACAACAACGGTGGCGCGCCACCGACCGTCGGCGGCCCGACGACCGGCGGCCCCGGCGCGGGTGGCTCCGGGGGCGCGGCGGCCACCACCCCCGGTGGTTCCGGCGCCCCTGCTGCCGGCTCGAGCGGCACTGTCTCGACCGGGCCGGCGGCGACGACCGCCGTCAACACCACCGCACAGCCCCGCGCGCCGCCGCTGTGGCAGCGCATCTCCGAGCGCAACCGCGCTTGGCGGAACGGGACCGGCCTCTCGCACCGGATCCTGTACCTGTTCACCGCTGCGTTGGCGAGCGGGATCGGGCTGTCCTCGATCTACACCTCGCGGCTGCTCACTCAGGCCGTGGCCGGCGTACCCGAGGGCAGGCTGTTCACCCTCGCCCTGCTCGGCGCACTGGTCGGCAGCTTCACCCTCGTCCCGCACTGGGACCGGATGACCGGCCGGGTCAGGCCCGTTGCCGCGCTACTCGCCACCGCCGTCGGTTACGGCCTGTTCGTCGCGCTGTCCCTGGCCGGCAGCGGGGTGCTGTACCAGGTCGGCGCATTCCTGCTCGGCCTGGCTGCCTCGCCATGGATCAAGGTGCTGCTGCAGTCGTTCACGTGGCTCGAAGCCCGCAACTTCGGCTGGTCGGCAACCACGAAGGCGGCCATCCTGCTCGTGATCCCCCTCGGGTTCGCCGGGGTGCTCACACTGCAGGACCTGCTCATCCCGGCGGTCCCCGGCCACGGATCGGTCGACTACGACGCGCTCCTGCCCGGCATGCGAGCCGCCGCACTCGCCACCGCCGCGCTGGCGGCCACCGCTGCACTCGCCCTGGCGGCCGTCACCCCGTCGGAGGCCGGGAGCCGCGAGCCGATCAGCGTGAAGCGGATGCTCGTCGGTTCGTTGCGCGGGCTCCGCGACCCGTACGTGGCCACTGTCGCGGCGGCATACGGCCTGTCCGCCGGCATGCTTGGCGCCTTCGACGAGCTCTGGCTCCACGTGCTCCCGCACACCGTTCCCGAGTGGCTTCCCGTGCTGCTCAACTTCGGCGTCGTCAGTGGCGCCGTGGTCTTCGTGTTCATCGCGTTCTTCGGCGACCGCGCCACGCGCCGCAGCGGTGGCGGTGAGGACTTCATCGCGCGCCGCGCCGGCCCGGCGTTCCTCATCACCGGTGCCACCATGGCCGTCGGCGGACTGTCCGTCGCCGCCACCCAGCACCTGTTCGGCAACCCCACCATCGGGATCGTCGTCAACGCCGCACTCGGCGAAATCGGCTCCACGATCATGATTCCGCTGGTCGACGCCCTGTTCAAGAACCGGTTCCCCGGCGACACCGCGGAAGCCAGGAAGAAGCGGGACGAATCCAACGAGGCCGCCAACACCGCCAAGGTCCTCGGCCAGCTCGTGCTCGGCGCGCAGATCGGCGCCATGACCTATGCCGGCAGCGGGTGGAACGGTGCCTCGCTGCACATCGCCGGCCTCGGCGTGCTGACCTTCGTCGCCACCCTGGCCGTGTTCCTGTGGCGGCCGGGGCTCCTCGCCGGGGTCATCCAGCGACTGCGCACGCTGGGGCGCGATGACACCGGTTCGACTCGCATCGAGACCGTGCTGATCCTCGGCGCTGCCGGAGTGGTGGTGGCCGCGCACGTGCTGCCGTGGGCGCTGTTCGGCGTCGGGCTGGCGCTCGGGCTCGGCGTCGTCGGCGTCGTGGCCGGCGTGCACGGATGGGGCCACGCCGTGAAGCGCGGGCCGGCCAATGCCCGCGCGCCGCCGGTCGCCCGCTGGGCGGTCCGGGTGGCCGCCGGTCTCGTCGTCGTCGCGGTCATCGTCTGGTTGACCGACGAAGTCGCGCACGCCGGCGGCGCGCTCGCGATGGCGGCGATGGTGCCGCCCTTCGGGCCGCGTCACAGCGCCCGCCGCAACGCCAAGGACGCCCTGCGCAGGGACGTCGACGACGCCGACCAGCGGCGGAGCAAGGCCGCCGCCAACGAGGCGCATGCGCTCGCACTCGTGCGGGACGCTCGCGCCCGGGTGGAGAACGCCCTTCAGTGGGCGCCGGCGCTGAGGGCAACGCTGCGCGGGTTCGGGCTGCCCGAGGACCAGATCGCCGACCGGTTGGGCCGACTGCTGCCAGGGCCGAGGGAGATGATCCTCGCCCAGCTGGACGCCCCGGCCGACCCGGCAACCGTCGAGCTGCCGTCCGAGTTCACCACCTTGACCGAGGAGAACTTCGACCGCGTCGTGGGCGACGCCGTGCGGGCGCTCCACGGCGAGCTGGACGGGACGCTCACGACCTACGGAAACGTCGCCACGCGCTCGAGGACCGCTCAGGCGGGCCACCCCAATCTGATCGCCGAGGCAATCGCCGCCGCGGTGGCCGCGGGGCTGCCCCGGCCGGTGATCGCCCGCGTCACCGGCCGGCACTCCGATCTGGACCAGGCCCGGCCGGGGTTGGCCGAGCGGGCCGCCAGCTGGCTGCGCGCCGCTCCCGGTCGTGTGGCGACGATCGTGCGTGGCACCGCCCGCGCTGCGCGGCTTCGCGTGGTCGCCGGGGCCGGTTCGGCCGTCGAGGGGCTGCGGGCCGCGCGCGGTCGGACGGCGACGGCTGTGCGCGACGCCGCCAGGTGGGTGCACATTCGTCTGTCGCCGCGCGCGGCGCGGCGCGCCGACGTGGCCGAGCGCGCCCAGGTGTGGGAGCAGGTGGCCGCCGCCCAGGCGCTGCCCTCCGGCAACCTGACGCTGCTCACGGTCCTGCGTGCAGCACTGGCTGCTGCCCGTGGAGAGATCACAGCGGAATCCGTGATCTCCCGTCAGGGCTTGCCTGCAGACGAGGAGGCGACCACCGGCGTGCTCGACGCATTGGTGCGGGCGCGCCTGCTCGACCGCGTCGAGGGCCCGGGCGTGCCGGCCTACCGGCTCGGCGCCTGGGTCAGGGTGCTCGTGGAGGCCGCTCCGCCGTCCTTGCGCGATGCGCTCGTCGCGAACCCGCCCGCGGTGTTCCGTGAGCTCGCGCCGCTGGAGACCCGCAGCCTTCCCGATGAGCAGCTCGTCTCGGTGGCCGAGGCGCTGCAGGCGCAGGTGCGGGCGAGCGTGCCTCCTGACGGGCGCGGCCCGCGTGCGTTCTGGCAGCGCACCCGCACGCTGCTGCGGCACCAGCGCGCCGTCGCCCGGCTGCACGCGGCGGCCGCCGCCGCCGAGGGAGGGTCCCGCGCCGTCATGCGGACCGCCGAGGCGTTCGAGCCCGCAGACCGTACGTCGTCCGGCATCGCGACGGTCTTCGAGAACGCGCGGGAGACGCGCGAGATCGCCGAGGTCCAGCTTCAGCGGGCGGTGCGCGACGGGCTGGACGCCGCGGCGCTCGCCGGTGTGGCGCCGCGTCGGGCCGAGCGTCTGCTTCGCCGGGCTGCCCGCGGCCGCGGCATTGCCGGCCTTCGGCTCCGCATCACGCACGTCCTGCAGCTGGACATCCCGGTGCAGGGCGAGCGGGCTCGCGCGAGGGTCGCCGCTGCCGGTGCCGGCCTCGTCGGCATGGGCACTGCGGTCGGGGTTGTCGGCACGACGCCGGTGGTTGGCCCCGTGGCGGTGGCGTTCGTGACGACCGGGGTGGTTGCCCTCGTCCGGTCGACGTGGACTCCGCGGCAGGCGCGCGCTCCGCCGCCGGACCATCGCGCTTCTCGAGACCGTCGCGCCGCGGTGGCACGGGTCGCGATCATCCTGGGGAGCGGCTTGGCCGGGATCGGCATTGCGCTGGCGTTCGGGCCGTTCAACGAGCTCCTCACGGACTTCTTCGCCGGTCTCGCGAAGAAGAAGGGGGCGGCAGCCGCGGCGCGTGCCACGCTGGCCGGCCTCGTGGTGAGTGCGTTGCTGTTGTACCGGTACGACCTGCGCCGCTGGCTGGCCCAGCAGGGGCGTGGCTACCAGGTCTTCCCGCGCCGCGCAGCCATGTGGCCCGCCGTGCTGGTCGTGCTGGTCACGGCCGGTTACAACATCGCCAAGCTCAGATTCGACCGGCTCGCCGACGTTCTGTCTCAGCTCTCGACCGAGTACGCGGGCGTGGCCGGCGCGGTCGCGGCGCTGACCTACTTGGTGCAGCGCAAGGAGCTTGCCCGTACCTGGGTGCAGATGCTGCGCAGAAGCATGGTCGCCGGGGCGCTCGCCGTATCGGCCGTCGGCATCATGGCCCTGTTCGGTCTGACCCAGGGCCCGAAGACGACCTGGGGGGAGTGGCGGTACGGGCTGCTGATCAGCGTGCTCGCGATCTTGCCGAACTCACTGCTCTACGACGAGCTGACGTACCGATGGGACCGCATCGGAGCCCGCTGGACGAAGGTCTGGCTGCGCATCCTGGGCCGCGTCGCAGACGATCCCGCGCGCAGCGGCTTCGCCGGATGGCTGGCCCGGGCGGCAGGCTGGGCGACGAAGCGGGCCGAAGCACAGCGGGTGGACTACCTGACCAGTAGCCCGCCGGACTTCCGGCTCGTGCTGCTCAAGACGCTCGACGTGGTGCTCGCCGCGACCGGCGTCTATGTGATCGTCTACCCGCCGGGCGGCCAGGACTCGCCGACGGCGCTCGCGGTACGGACGGGAATCGTGCTGGTCGGGCTCGTGGCGAGCGGCCGGCTGCGTGACCGGTTCGAGATGGCGACCGGCAACTACGGCTACCTCAGCCCGCGCACGCAGTACAGCCCGGAGCGCGCCGCGTGGTGGCACCGGCTGCGCACGAGGGGCCGGGAGATCGGGCGGCTGCTGCCGCGTGCGCGCAGGGCGCGCATCGGTTTCGCCGAGCTCCAGGGCGGCCGCGGCGCGGAGCTGCGATTCGGGGCGGACGAGGCCCGATCCCTCGCACAGATGATCGTGGACGCCGTGACGGCGCGGGTCCCCGAGCACGTCGAGCCATGGAACCACGTTCCGGACACCGCTCAGGGCGCGGAGCGCGCCGCGATCGAGGAGGCCAGGACGCGGGAGCGGCTGGCAGACGCGGAGCGCCGGGAGCACCACGTGGTGGCAGAGACGCACTCGATCCCGGTGCTCGTGGCGAAGCGAGACGTCCTGCGTCGGGTCGCGACGCAGCTGCGCGCCAACGGCCGGTCGGATGAGGCCGAGGTCTTCGAGTTCGCGCTGGCTGTCCTCGAGGAGCTGGCGACGGAACGGCAGCGGAGCGCTCTGGGGTTGCGTACGGATCTGGCTCCGAACAGCTCGGGATGGTCGACAAGCTTCTTCGAGGTCATCGACGAGCGCGCCACTCTGCGCAGCAACTACCTCGACCTGCGTCTGCACCTGCTGGAGCTGCTCCTGGAGCACCACATCACGCACGATCCCGAGAACCCGCTCAGGCGCCAGATCGAGGACGAGTTGGACCGGCTCTACCACCACAAGGCGCGCGAGCAGGTGCGTCAGGAGGAGCCGGCCCCGCTGTCGATGGTCGCCGAACTGCAGCGCCAGCGCCGGGACAGCGCGCGGAGCGCGCTCCGGCAGGCGGACGAACGCGCGCTCGCGCCGGTCGATCGCGCTGCCCAGGAGCGGCGTGCGGCCGTACTCGGCGCGCTGCGTCCGTTGACGCAGCTCGTGCACGAGAGCGAGCTGCTGCACGACGAGCGGGCGCGGGTGCGGGCCCAGTGGCGCAGCGAGCAGCGGCAAGCGATCACCGAGAGCCCGCGGCTCGACGGCTCCCTGCTCGAGACCCTCCTGGTCGTGGCCGGCCGGCCGCGGGGCGTGCTGGTGACCGCCGACGACATGGCCACCCTCATGGGCGGCGAGGCAGGCACCCGGCAGGAGCGACTCGCCGCACTGCAGGACATCGGCGCGCTCACCGGCGAGCCGAGCACCGGCTACACCGTCGACGACCAACTGCGAGGGCTCTGGCGCGCCGCCCGCCCGCAGTTGCGCCGGGCGATGCGCCGCAACCCTCTGCTGCTGCCCGGCGCCGCCGAGCTGGGACCTCTGACCCTCGCGACCAGCGGGCCGGGTGCCGAACGGGCCTACCGGGCGCTGCTCGAGCTCCTGCACGACGCGAGCCTGGTCACCCGGCACCACCGCACCGGGCCGCGCGACGACATCGGCGTCCTCATCGGACTCCTGCGCGGGCTGCCCTACCAGCTGCGCCACCCGGACAGCCGGCGCGAACACCCTGCGCTCGCCGAGCGGTCGATCCCGCGCCGGCTCCTCGCCGCGCCCGGCAACGAGTGGCGCCGGATCCGGACCAAGGCGACGACCCTGCGCGCAGACAAGCGCCGGCTGCAGGCGCTGCTCGCGATGGTCCGCGCCACCGACCGGCAGGACCAACGGGTCCGGGCGGCAGCGGCGATGCGCGTCAGGTTGATCAGCGAGCTGATCGGCGACGCACCGCGACGTTCCCCGGTGGCCTTCGACGCGCACGCGCCGAGCGGCTCGATCAACGATCTGGTCACTGCTACCGGTGCGACCCGCGCCGGCGCGTACGCGGTGCTGGCCTGGACGCGGGACGCGGCGGCCGAGCGCGCCGAGGCAGTCGGGGCGTACCCGCACGAGACCGACGTTCTGATGCACGACGTCGACCAGTCGCTGCGCCTCGCCCCGGGCGCCGACGCCGGACCCGAGCGGATCGTCGATGACGTGCGTGCGGCGCGGAAGGAGCTGCGGGCCGCCCGGAGGGCGCTCCGGGCGCTCCGGCCCGGTTCGTCCGCGCGCGAGCGTGAGGCGGTCGTCCACCGCGCCCTGGTGGCCCGCGAGCGGCACGGGCGGGTTCGCAGGATGGCGTGGGAGGCGCGGCTCTACCGGTTCAGACTGGCGTGGCGGCAGATGGAGCTCGCGAGGGCAGCGGCGGGCGCGCTGGACGGAGAGCTGCTGCACACCGACCTCGTGTTCCCCGCAACGCCGGTGCTCGGCGGGCCGACGATCCCGAACCAGGTGGACGGCAGTGGCATCCTCACCGAGCCGGGCATCGTCGCCCGCACCGAGCGGGGCCTTGGCAATCTGCGGAACCAGGACGCCGCCGCGATCGGCGTGCTTCCGGCAGGGGCTCGGTTCGCGGTGGTCTCCGACGGGCTGGCGGGCGGGCGTAGCTCCGAGGAGGCCTCCCGGGCCGCTGCCGAGGCGGGGCGCAACGAGATCATCGACGCGGTGACCGTCCGCGGCGTTTCCGCCGCGGAGGCGAACCGGTCGGCGATCTACCAGGCCGGGCTCGCGGTGGCCGGCCTCGGTCGGCTCGGTGAGGCCGATCCGCCCGCGACCGCCTACATGTCGGTGGTAACCGTGCCGATCCCGGGGGGCACTGAGTTCAGGATCATCTGGGTCGGCGACATCCTCGCCGTCTGGATCCCGGCCGCGCGCGGCGTGCCAGCCATCGTCCTCAACTCCATCCACGCGGAGGCCGGTGCCCTGACCCAGTGGCTGGCGGTCAACATGCGGGCCGAACCCGAGGAGACCAGCCGGGAGGTGCGAGGGCCGGGGGTGCTCGTGATCTACACCGACGGGCTGTGGAGCACGGTCCCCGATCCCACGACCGTGATCTCGGCAGCGGGCCGCATCGACCCGGCCGTTGCGGCGGAGGAGCTCCAGGCAGAGGCCAGGGCCGCGAGCGGCGCCGACGACGCGACGGTCGTGGTGATCGGGATCCCTGACACCGGTGGCCCGGGGGTCCGCGGCTCGCCGACGACCGGCGCGGCGGGCCCGGTCGCCGGCCCGCCGAGCCTCGGCTCGGGTTCGACTGTCGCTTTCGCCGGGCCGGGCGGGTCCGCGACTGGGCGCGGCGTGCACTGGTGGCGGTTGCCCCGGCTCTACCGGCAGACGCGGGCCCGTTGGGGGCTGTCCTCCAGCCCGCGGGGACTCGGCGGTGGGGGACCGCTGTCGGCGGTCGTCCCGCTCCCGCTGGCCGCCGGTGTGGCTGCGCACCAGCTCGGCGGTTTCGGGCAGATTGTTGCCGCCGCGGTGGCGGCTGTCGCGGTGTTGGTCGTCGCGGTTCGCGCGCTCGGGCCGCGTGTCCGCGCCATGGCGAGGGCGTGGAGCGAGCGGGGGCCGCCGGGGGTACTTCTGCGGCGGCTCGTCGCCGCCCTACGGCGGCTGGCCCAGGTTGCGGTCGTCGCGGCCGTCATCTGGTTGCTCCCGCACGCAGGCGACGGCGCGCTGCTCGCCGCCGCACCGCCGCTCGCGCTGACGGCGCTGAGCGAGGCGGAGACGCCCTCCCTCGAGCGGGCACTGAGCGGCGCCAGCCTCGAGTGGGGGGTGCCTGGTGTCGGCAGGGCGGAATGGTTGGCCGGCCTGCGCCCCGAGGCTCGGGTCGGCTTGAAGGTGGTCTCCGCGCACAGCGTGATCCGGCGTGCAACCGACCACTTCAAGACCTCCAAGCAAGGCTGGGCGACGAGCATCGAGGGCATCGCCGCCTACACCGTGGGCCGGACGCTGTACATGATCGACGAGCGGGTCACCGAGATCCGCGCGCACGTTGCGGCGCGTCGGCTGCCCGAGGACTACGTCGACCAGTTGCTCGACTACGAGCGGACGTTCCGGGTGAACGAAGGAGACGAGCGAACCGCGGAGGCGATCCGCGCCAGGTTGCTCGGAATGCTGCGCGAGGCGCGCGCTCTGGCGAGGGAGAGCATCGGAGCCGACCCCGAAGGCGCCTTGCGCGCGGTCCTGCCGCACACCGAGCAGGCGCCGGACGGACTCATCGAGCTGCTGCCCCGCGCCGCCCGGCGCTCCGCCGTGCGCATCGTCGCCACCGATTACCTGACCGACAGGCTGCGGGCCCATTGGCTGACGCAAGCGGGATTCGGTGCGTACGCCGACGCCGATCCGGAGCATCTGCCCGGGCAGGGGCGTCATCCTGACCTGTTGGTCACAGCTGAGACCAAATCCGCGATCGAAGACGCGAGGAGGCACGCACGGACCCTCGCCCGCGGGATGGATCTCGTTCCGGTCACCTCCGATGACGGGTCCACGCGCTGGTTCGTCACCAGCCGGCGCGCCGCAGAGGTCGCTGCACACCTCGCCGCCGGCCGACTCGGCGCCTGGCCGGAACCGGTGGCGGACGCATTCGAGGCCTGGGCCGCCGAGTTGGCACTGGCTCGCCAGATGACCGCCGAGGCGATCGTGGCGGCCATGCTGACCGGTGGCCCCGCGGCGACCGCCGTCGACGTGATGGACACCGCGGCGGTGGTCAAGGCATTGCTCCCGGCGGACAAGGTGCGTGGCACCCACCGCTCCGAAGTAGAGCGCGGCACGCGTATCGCCGTGGAGGATCAGGTCGAGCGGACGCCGGAGCTGCTGTTCAGCCCAGGCAACGAGCAGGTCGGCCTGATCGACCCGATGTGGACGGAGAACACCGGCGCGACCCCTGAATTCACCGAGCACGGTCTCGCCTTGGAGCTTCCCAACGGTCTGCGGATCAGCGGGAGGTTCCTGGCACGCAGCACCGCGCACACGCCGCTGAGCTTCGCGGTTCGGGCATTCACCACGACCGTGGCGCAGTGGGTCGGGCATCCGGTCACCAAGCAGGAGGTGCTGATCGCCCTCGGCTCGTTCGCGCTCGGCACACCGGTGGTCACGCTCCTCGCGTCCGACGGCCAGGACATCGTTCAGCTCTACCGGGCGACGTTCCCGCGCGTGTCGACGAACCGGCCGGATACCGAGTGGGAGCTCGCCGTGCTCCAGCCCCGGGCCGTCCACACGGCACCCGATGGAAGGGAGTCTTCAGAGCAGTACCCGCAGGTACTGCTCAACCTGTACCCCGGGGGTGCAGACGTCGACGCACTGAAGCAGTCGTCGTCCCGGCTGAAGTTCGTGATCGAACACGGGACCGGCAAGTCGTACCGGCACGAGCCATCGAGCAGCATCCGGCTCGAGCACCGGACCAGCACGCGGCTCCTCGCGGACTCCGCCACCGCGCCGGGCGTGACGAAACGCGGCAAGGTATGGAGACGCGCCAGCGTGTGGATCACCTTCGAGGCGGACCACCGGGGCTGGGCGATCACCACGAAGGCCGATCCGAGCCCGAACGCCGTCCGGGTTGCGGCGGTGCGGTTGCGGCGCATTGTTCCACGCAAGCCGGGGTTCGCTCCGATAGCCGAGACCGCCGGATCCGTGCGGCCGGGTGAGCTGGTGTTGCTGCTGCTCTGGCACGAGAACCCCAATCCCCGTCCCGGGAAGCCCGAGAAGCAGCGAGCGATCATGGTTCCCGGGCGGGTCATGAACGTGTCCGGCCTCGAGGTGCGCATCGGAGTCGCGGCCGTCACCGGCGTGCACCGCGGGTTCGTGTTCTCGAGTGAGGGTCTGTTGGCCGGCCTGATCACTGCTGACGCCGAGCCGTTGGCCGACGAGGTCTCGGTGCGCGCGTTGGCGCCCGAGCCGCTGCGCCACGCACTGGCCGCTGTGACCCACCGTCTGGGTGTGCCCCTGTCGACCGCGTATCCGGGCGCCGTAATTCGCGACTACACCGACGCTCAAGTGGCCCTGCTGCGGCAGGTGCTCGGCGAGACGAATCGGGTGTACTCCGCGCCGCCCTCGGCATGGCAGGCGCTGGCCGAGGACAAAAAGGTGCGCTTCATCTCGGACGGCAACCTCCGTGCCCATCTTCGGACGGGCATGGATCTGGCGGAAGCCGTCGACGTGTTGCACCGAATGGTGTTCTTCCCCCTCGGGACGGTCTTCTACGTCCCCGATCAGCGGACGCACGAGGTCGCTGGGCACATCGCCGCGCGCCGGCTCAGGGATGACTGGCCCATCGAGCTGCTCGCCGCGTTGCGTGCGGGGCGTGAGGATGTGGTCGCCGAGCTGGTGGCGGAACTGGTGCTCGCCCGCGAGACGGTGGCCGACCACGTCGTCGAGATCATGGTTCGGGCCGGCACCGACACGATGACCGTCGACGCGCTGGTCGGCGAGCTGCTCGCGCTGACCGACGCCCCGACAGGCGGCGCCCGGCGCACGGAGCTGTCGAGGTTCACCCGCGCGGTGCTGGTCGAAGCGGTCCAGGCCGCCTCGGTGCTCGTCGAGAAGGACGGCCGGGTCACGCTCGTGCACCCGGACACGGGCGAGGACGCCCGTGCCGCAGGCCCCGACGACAACAACCGGCCGGGCCCGACCGCGTCTGGTGGTGGCGCGGGACCTGTCGGCGGTTCGGAGCCGGGTACGGCCGACTCCGAGGGTCGGGCAACCCCGGGGACCGGTGCGTCGGCCGCGGCAGAGCGTCGGGCAGACACGCCGATCGGCGACAGCGGTGGCGCACGGGCAAGGGCGCCTCCGGTGCGCCCTGTCCTGGTCTGGCTGCGCGGGTTCTGGCGGGTGCTGCCGGCCGTGGCGCTGGTGGTTGCCGTGTTGGCGAGTCGATATGGCCACGACGCAGGCGGGGCGACACTGGCCGCGGCCGTGCCATTCGCCGGGTGGCGGCCGGGGCGGAAGCACCCGATGCGGACGGTGCTCGACGAGCTGCATCGTGGCTACGTGCCCGCGCTCAACCCGGTGCGCTCGGCCGACGAACCGCTGCTGGCGGTGAGCGCCTCCGGTGAGGAGATCTCGGGGCGCAACGCCGCTGCGGTCCGCATGGCCGCCGCCGCTTCCCGACCGCGACAGACGCTGAACCGGGCCGAATTCGCCCGCTGGGCGGGGCTCGCGGACGCCGAGCTTCCGCCCGGCTTCGTCGGCATGGTGGTCCTCGAGGGCCTCCAGGACCGGCTCCTGCAGGAGGAGTTCGGGCAGCAGGCACACCCGACCAGCGACTTGGTGCACGCGCGAATCGCCGACCTGCTGGTCGTCGACTCCGAGTTGTTCGATCTGCTCGACAGGGTGGCCCTCGAACACCGGCGAGCCTCACATCGGTTCACCTTCGCGCGCTGGGACCGGGTGCATGACGATCGCCTGCTGCCGCCCCGCGTGCCTGGGCTGAACGAGTTGATGGCCGCGCGCACGCGGGCTATCAAGGTGGCCGGCCCGCTGATCGATCGCCGGTCGGGCGCCGTGGCCATCGCGGAGTTGCGGGGCTGGGGTTCGGTGCCCGCAGAGCAGCTGACCGATGTCCTCGCCGCGCACGGATGGCTCGGGCAGCACGGCGGATCGGCGTGGGCGATCGATCCGGCCTTGATCGCGGCCGGTGCCGTGCCGGTGGTCGAGGACGGCCAGGTGGTGCCGAGGCTCGACAGCGACGACCCGGGCCGGGGTGCGCTGTGGCTGCGCGGCTCTGGATCATCCCGCCACGGCGGATACCTGGCCACCCTCCTGCACCAGCTGCGTTGGACCAACGCCGGGTGGGCGGCGCCGGCGGGGTGGCGTGGCCCGGCGCACGGCGAGGTCGTGTTCGGCGCCATGACATCTGCCTGGCGGCACGGCCGGTTCGGCCGGCCCCGGCGCGTGGCGGAGGACCTGTATCTGCTGCATGCCGATCTGGACGGGCCGTGGGCCTCGGTGTTCCCCCACGGGGTGGAGTTCGCGGTGCGCCGCGACCGGGAGGGCCGGCAATGGCTGGACAATTTCTACCGCGGCCCGGCGATCGACGCCTCACCCCGGCTGGCGGACGCCCTCGATGCCACGTTCCAGGTCCGCACAGCCGACTCCGAGGCTGCTGGGGTTCGGGTGGGCGAGTACGTCGGGGTGACCCCGTTGCACGTGGTGGACCGCAACAACGCGAGCCTCGTGGTCGGCCAGGACGATCTCGGGTTCCAGCCGGCGACCCACGTTCGGATCGAGCTGGATGAGCTGAGCCCGTCGCATCGCAAGGCTCTGACCGCGCGCTGGAACGGCACCGTGGACTTCGCGCTGATCGTGGCGGACTTCCCCAACCTCTACGGCCCCGGCGACGGCCCGGCGATCGCCCAGCTGGCTACCGAGGAGCCGGTCGAGGGCACCCTGCTGGCCTCTCGTGGGCGCCCTGGATTTGCGTGGAAGGTCAACGTGGGCTTGTGGCGCCGAGGCCAGGCACTCATCCCCACCTCACCCGGAAACTCCGGCAGTTCGGTGTTCGCCGGCGATCTCCTCGCCGGCATGCTCACCGGCAAGGACGTCCTCGACCTCGACCACATCGGTGGGGCCGACATGCTGACAGCTCCGCAGCTGGCTGAGCTGATCAGCATGGCCGTCGAGAAGGCCATCCGGCTCGGCCTGTTGCCCTCGAGCGCGGATACCGGCCCGGGCGCTGCGGTCGACAGCTCGAACGGGTCCACCACCCTGGAAGGCACCACCAACGGCGGCCATGCGTTGGCTGCAGCGGCGTACGGCTCTTTCGCGTGGACGACCCGGCCGGATGCCGGTGGCGCGCCGAACTTGGAGCACGACGCACCGTTCGGCGTCGTGGTGATCACCGATCTGCCCGAGCTCGCCGACGGCGCTGCGGCGTGGATCCCCGGCATGTCCGCGGCGGAGCGCGAGGCCCGGGTGCTGGAGCTGGTGGCGGCCGCAACGGCGAAGGCGCCGATCGCGCTGCACGAGAAGGGCGTGCTGCGGGTGGCCCGGGTCCGTTTCGACGGGCCGGTCGCCACCATGTCGTGGGACGGCGACGCCGCGACCCGAGAGGCCGAGCTGGTGACACAGGGGATCGGGGCGGGACGCCACCTCGTCGTCGGGCTCTACCCGATTCACGAGGGTGCGCCTGCCGGCCTCATGGCCCACCCGGGGCTGCGCCTGGCGGCCGCGCAGCGCAGCGTGGTCGCCATCCGGGACGACGCCGGCCGCATCATCGCTACCGGCGTCGTGATCGAGGCCGCCACCGATTCTCGCCCCGCGCGCGTTCACGTGGCCTACGAGGTCGCCGAGCTCGTGAACGGCCGGTTCACGGTGGACGAGCTGCCGATCACCGGCCTGCGCAGCGTCCCGCACCCGATGCAAGAGCTCGCGGAGTTCAGCGTGTGGGGACTCGACCGCCCGGCCATGCCGGTGCGGGCGGACCCGCTGCGGCTGGGTGAGCTGGTCACCTTGATCAGCCACTCGGCCGGTGCCCAGATCACGACCCAGACCCCGGTCGTGGCGGTGGATGGCGGAACGGTCGAGACGATCGCGATGCTGCGGGGAGACGTCCCCGGCGTGCCGGGCTTCGACGCGCAGGGCCGGATCGTGATGTCGACGACGCTGCAGAGCGGCGGCCGGATCGTCGGGCTCGGCCCGGAGCCGCTCACCGCGTTCGAGAACCGGATCGCGACCGACGCGGCCCGCCCTGTTCCGCCGGCGCACCGCAGGCAGGACTTCGGTCGACCGGGGCCGGGCCCGCGGCAGCTCGCGGACTTGGTCCAGGACGGCCTCGAATCGCTCGCGACGTTGATCCGCGACCTCCGCGACGAGCTGCCCATGCATCCAGAGGAGGTGCTCAGCAGGCTGGGCGACGACCCGGCCGCCGACGTCCTGGCCTACGTGTGGGAGCAGCTTGCCCGCGCGCCCGCCACCGCTGAGTTCAAGGTACTGGCCGAGCGGGCCGACGAGCTGCGCACCGAGTTCCGGACGCTGCACCGGAAGGCGCGTCGTGCCGCCGAGCAGCGACCCGGCCTCGGTGGCGACCGCGGGTCGGTCACCGCCGAAGGCACGGTCGCAGGGCTGTTCATGGCCGGGGCCGCGGTGACCGCGGCAGCTTCGATGGGCGCGCTGGCCGACGGGATGGCCTGGGTCGGGCTGGCGGCGATGGGCGCGGCGATCGTGGCGACGCTGATCGCATGGATCGCACCGGTCCTCGGCCGGGTGCTCGGCTGGCTGCGCTACACGGTGCAGCCTCGCTCGCCGCCGTCCGTCGACAAAGCGGTCGCACAGATCAGTGAGGAGCTCGGGCTCACCGAGCCGCGGGTGCTGCGGGCGTTGAGGCGCGCTTACCAGGTCGCCTGGCGCTACCAAGCGCCGTTCATCACCAAGATCGTCTACGACATGCTGCCCGACCTGCGTGACGACGTCGAGAAGGGCGACGCCACGCTGGTGTTCGTCGGCCGTGACGGCACAACCTTCATGTACGCGTTCCTCGCGCTGGCCCCGGCGTCGTTGGCTGCACGCGTCGCCGAGCTCGTGCTGCCCCGGGCCATCGTCGGCGCCGCTGTCGTCGACGTGTACGGGGACCGACTGTTCGCGGACGGCAACGAGTTCCGCCCGCCGGCCGGGAAATTCAAGGCCGAGGACGTTCCCGGCGCCCACGCGCGGCTCACCGATTACCAGCTCGCCGAGCGCGTCCCGGTCACCACGCGGGGCGCCCGGATCACCCTGGTGGACTCGAGCTTCAAGGGGTCGATCCAGGTCTGGCTGCAGGTCCTTTACCCGGCGATATTCCAAGGTCGCTACGCCTTCTTCGGCGAGTCCCCGCACGACCCGCACCCCGGCACCAAGAAGGGTTACGAGGTTCATGTGCGCGGTGACCGGCTGAAGAAGAAGCTGCCCAGAAGGCTGCGGAAACTCTTCACACACGCTCAGGCCATCGGGGCGCTGGAGGACACCACCAACGGCAGGTGGACCAGCCCGACCCGGATCAACGAGGACGGCAGCCTCAACCGCATCCGGCTGCGCGACGCACCCGATCCGCTCGCGGAGCTGAACCCGGCGCTCGTTGCCGAGGTGTTCACCGACCCCCTGGTCCGGGAAGCCGTGCAACACCTGAACCAGATCGCCGTCGCCGACTACGCCGCCCACATCGCCGGGCTTCCGAAGTACCTGGCCAACGCGCTGCTCACCCTGGGGCACCGGCGTTACCGCAGCGCCGTCCGGCGCTGGATCACCCGCAGCTTCTTCCAGAACCCGGCATTCAAGGAACTCGCGGACGCGTTCGTCTACCGCACGGAGCGGGAGCAGATCGAGAAGCTTGCCGAGAAACTCCGCGACAGCGACTTGTCGGATGAGGCGCAGAACAAGATCTGGTCGGGGTTCGACCGCATCCGGACCGTCGAGGAGAAGAAGAACTACGTCAAGCAATTCCAGGGGTCGGCACCGTCCATTCCGGGAACGAATCTCCCGAGGACCATGCTGGGCACAGCGGCGGCGGTGATCGCCACCGGTTCGGTGATCGCGTTCTACGGGTTCGAGAACTTCGCGATCGGTGCCGCTGGAATCGGCCTGCTCACGCTGATCGGTGCGATCGACAAGTACGGACGCCCGGCGGCCAGGGCCGTCGTGGTAGTCGGCCTGGCCGCAGGTCTCGTCCTGCTCGCTGCCACCCCTGCCCACGCTGCAGCCGAGGTGGCCGCGGCCGGCATGATGACCCTCTACCTCGGCGCTGCTGCCGCCGTGGTGGCCACCGGCGCCGTGATCGTGCTGTGGTGGCGGTCGGCCACGACGACCGCACAGCTGATGGCCGAGCTGCGTGGGCTGTTCGCCAAGCCGGAAACCGAGCTGTTGCACGCCGTCGGACGCATCCAGCACGCCCGCAAAACGGCGCGGAAGCTGCAGTTCCGCGGAGCGCTCGACCGCGCGATCGTCGAGGCCACCGATCGACTCTGGGACCAGCTGGCGGCCCGAGCCTGGACCATCGCCTGGGATGCCGGCACCGAGCAACAGCGGTTCAGCGCGCTGTCAGGCCTGTACCTCCCACTGCAGATCGCGCGCACGTGGGCGACCGAGTCGATCGATCTTGCCGACGCTGAACGCCGCCATGAGCTCGACCGGATGCTCACCGTGGCCGATCTGCTCGCCGCGCCGCTGGCCGAGCAGCTCGACCTGTACCGGAGAGAGGGGCTCGGCTCGCCGCGGCTGCGCCGGCTCGCCGACCTGCTTCAGACCATCTACCAGCCGCTGATCGCGCCGCTTCGCGGTCTGACCGAGCCCGCCGCCCTGGCGGATGCGCACATCCTGCGCACCGCCGCGATCTGGAGCCTTGGCTACGCCGAAGACCTGCTGGCGAGAATCGTCCCCGCCGACTTCGAGCGCGGCGCCGAACTCCTCGACGCGGCCCGAGACGCCGTCAGTGATGCACGGGCGCTTGCCGGACACGACCCGGATCTCATCGCCCGACGGATTGACGACCTCGCGGAGCGGATCGATGTGTTGGGTATGGCGCTCGACGAGCGGCGGGTCCGAGCGATCGAACTGGGTTACGTGCCGGAGCAGATCGATGCCGTGTTGCGAGACATCGAGGCCCAGCTCCAGCGAGGGATCAGCGGCCCGACGGCCCCGCCCGCTCGACGCCACGGGCTGGGCACGGCCGCGTCCGCGCTGCTCATCGGCGGTGTGGTCGGCCGGCTGGTGGCCGAACACACCCAACACCTCGGGGCGGGCGTGTTCGGGATCGCGCTCTTCCTGGTGGCCTGGGGACCGCTCGCGACGCGATGGGTGATCGACCGCCTCGGCGGCCACGTTCGATCCCCGCGCGGGCCGCCGCCACTGGCGCTGCACCTGTTCCGCTATGCCACCCTCGGTTTCCTTGTCGCAGCGGTCTTGTGGGCCGTCTTCGGCCGCGATCCCGGCGCTTTTGCGATGGCGGCGGTGCCGTTCGGAAAGCTGAGCGGAAGGTGGTCGCTGCGCCACCTCGTCACCGCGATTCACGCTCATGAGCAGCGGTACGACGAGGGTATTGCGACCGGCGAGCTGGTCGAGCTGGCGCCCGTCGGCAAGATCTCGATGCGCATGCATGTCGGCAGGCTCGTCGACTGGGGCCTTGTCGTGCGTGACGAGACGTCGTGGCCACACCGGCACCGGCTGCATCCAGCCTTCGTCCGGTTGCTCACCGACGCGGCGAACCTGAAGGAGCTCGACCCGGCAGCCGACCGGGACTACATCGCGGCACTCACCACGTTCGCGCCGTGGTTGGCAACCAACACCGGGCTGTACTCGGGCCGTCGCGCCCTGGAGATCAAAGCCGCCCTGGACCGGTTGCGAGACATCCTCGCCAGCCCGCTGCATCAGCTGCCTTACCGCGCCGGCACCGATGACTCCACCTACACGTGGCTGGACCTGCTGGACGAGATCGTCGAGGCGCGGACAAAGGCGCAGCTCACCGAGATCCAGCTGACCCGCGTCCAGTCGGTCGACTACGACGCGCTCGTGATGGGGCTGACCGTCCTCGAGTCCCTCGGCCTCGCTGAGGGAGGGCGGCTGCGGCCGCACGCGGTCGCGTTGCTGAGTGACTCCGGGCTGTTCCGTGTGCTGCGGGCCGCCCCGCTCCGGCTCGACCAGCCGATCGATCCGGTTCTCATGGCGTTCCGCCGACTCGTCGACACACCTGACTGGCCGTTCTCCGTGGGCGACCTGCTGGCGTCGTTCCGCAGGGGGCCACGCACCGTCGCCGAACTCATCTCCCTCGTCCCGATGGACCAGTTCACGCTGCGCGGCTGGCTGCGCCGGCTCGAGGGCTGGGGGGTGCTGGAGAAGCTGGACGGCCGTGGGCGGATCCGCTACCGGCTGTCCGCGCGCGCCGTCGCCTGGCTGCGTGACGCACGCGCTGTCGAGGAGATCCACGACCGGGGTCATGCTGCCGCCCTGATCACCTTCGCCAACTTGCTCCGCACCCTGTCTCCGCCGCTCGACAGGTACGGGGTCCGCGCGCTCGCCGACGTGATCGAGCTGCTGAAGCAGACCGGTCCCGTCATCGAGCCGGTGTCGGACACAGGCCGGCTCGCCACGCCGCTCCGGCTGCTGAATCTGCTCTCAAACGGGGTGTCCGGGGACCAGCTGGGCACATCGCCGGATCTCTCCATGGAGCCGGTACGCAGTTGGCTCGACCGCCTCCGGCGCTTGGAATTGGTGGCCGAACCGGAGTCCGCCGGCCGACGCAAGATCTACCGCCTGACCTCGCTCGGCACCGCCTTGCTCGCGGAGATCGACAACCGGACCGGACCGAACCCGACCGTCGCCGACACCACCGAGATCGCCATCTACCGGGCACTACTCGTCCACCTCGACCTGATGCTGGACAGCACGTCGCCTCTCGACGACGCCGGTGGGTTCCAAGCGATCAGCTACCTGCTCGCCAGGCTCCAGGCCGTCCGAGGGAGCCCGCTCGCGGCCGGCACGAGAGACAAGCGCGCCGGCCCGGGCACGTCCACGACGCTGATCGTTCTGGGCGGTCTTGCCGCGCTGGGGCTCGCCGGTTACCCGCATGGCGTGGGCCAGGACGTGGTCGCGATGGCGATCGGTCTGCCGCTGTGGTCGAGCCCTCGCAGGGCGCCGCCGGCAGATCTGGCAGGTCGCGTGGTCCGGCCGCTGGCCTGGCTGCTGGATGGGCCGGCGTGCTGGTCGGAGACCCCGACCGGTGCCCGGGTTCTCCGCTACCTGCGATACGGCGTGGTCGTCGGCGCGACGATCTGGTCGCTCATCGCTGGGTACGGCGGGGATGGCGGGCTGCTCGCCGCCGGCGCCATGGTGCCCTGGCGCGGTGCCGCCGGCGGAATCATGCCGGTCGGGATCGAGGTGCGGTCGACCAGCTCCCACGGACCGGAGGGGGAGCGCTCCGAGTTCTCGCTGGCTGACTCGGTTCACCTGAATCTCTTCGAGCTTCCCGAGGCCGCTCCCGGCGAGGTGGTCGGCTGGATTCGCTTGTGGCGGCAGGCGACCGACGAGTTGATCAGGTTGACGCAGGAGCTCGAGCGACTCGAGCGGGAGACTGCGCGGCCCTGGAGGCTCGCAGAGCTCGTCGACGACCGCGGGGGCCTTGCCGGGTACCCGGCGCTCGACGAGGTGCTGCGCCGCGCCGGGAAGACGGTCGTGGACCTGCCGAGGCTGGTCAAGTACGACCTGGACAACCGCCTGGTCAGTGACCGGCTCGCGTTCGTGAAGGTTCAGGGTGAGTACCGGCTGGTTCGTGGCGCGGACGGTTCGGACGAGCTGCGCCTCTACGGCGTCGACGTGGGGCCCACCGCACTGTATGCGCTGGTGAAGACCCGGTTTGCGGCGTGGGCTGGATTCGGTGCCGCCCAGGTTCCGGCGGTCGCTCGGCTGGCGATCGGCGGCAGCGAAGCCACGGGGTGGAATGTCGCGGGCTGGGCTCCGCCGGACACGTGGTCGCAAGTTCTGAGGATCGCAACGGTCGGGGGAGACTGGGCGCTGCTGGAGCGCCTGATCGCGGATTACGACGGCATTGCGGCCGGGATCCGCGACACCTTCGGCGCGTCTCACCCGGCGTGGGCGGACGCCTTGATCGCCTACGCCACCGAGTTCCGGGACTGGGCGCGCACGAGCCGTGCACGGGGACCGGGCGAGGTGATCGAGCCCGCCCCGGACGCGGTGCTGCTGTTCCACCGCTGGGGGGAGACCGACGAGGAGGCCTTCGGTGGCCCGCCTGAATTCGGGCAGCTGCGAGTGGCCGAGACCGATCTTCTGGTCGAGGTGTTGCGGACGCTTCGGCCGCTGCGGTCGTGGGGGCTGTTGCGACGGTGGTTGCCGTCGCCCGGCTCCCCGGTGACGGGTGTCTCTGAGCGGTCGCTGGCCCGCGCGCTGCGCGCGACCGGGCTGGTCGAGGACGTGGCCGACGTGCTCGACCGGCTCCACCTCGTCGAGGTCGACGGGCGCTGGTTCGCCACCGACACCCGGCTCAGGGAAGGCTGGCGTCATGCCAGGGCCGGGCGGATGTCCGCGGACTGGCACGCCACACCCGACCTCGATCGAGCCCGGTACTGGCGGATTGCGCGCTACGACGAGCGGGATGCCGCCCGGATGCGGGCGAGCCGCCTCGACCGGGTGCGTGGGTGGGTCGGGGACAAGAGCAGGCATCTCCTGTACTTGGCCATCGTCCCGGCGGCCAAGGCGGCGGCCGCGACCACCTGGTACTCCTTCGTCTTGATCACCGCTCCCGCGGGGCTGCAGGATCAGGTCAGGTCGGCCGAGGTCCTGCTCTCCGCTGAGCTGGCGGCGGTGCGAGCGCTACCGGCCGGGGGCGCTCGCTGGTGGCGGACCGTCCGGCTGGGCGTCCAGGTGGCGCTGCTGCGCGTCATGGCGGTGGTCGTGAGCCCACGCGTGGTGCGGTGGGCGAGCGTGCTCGAGCGCCGCGCCGCCGCGGGACTGGCCTCAGCGCGGCAACGGCAGGCACACATGCGCCCGTTCGTGGCGGCCTGGTACGGCTCGGCCTGGATGCTCGGGGCGTTCCTCGCCACCCTGCGCGCGCCCGCTGTCGACTGGCGTCGACGGTTCTCCGACGTCGCCGAGGTGGCACGGGAGGTGTGGCAGCAAGAGCCAGGCGGCATGCGGGCGCCGCTGTGGCGGCGGGTGACGGCCGTCGCATGGGGCGCGCACGAGCACCTCATCGTGTTGACGCGGGCGGAGAAGCGCCCGACCCAGCCGATTGGCGTTCCATACCGCGTCCAGGCTGTTGCCGCCGCTCGGGTGGCCCTGCTGGGGCGGGGCCGCGATCGCGACCTGGAGTGGGTCGCGGTCAAGATCGCCCGGATCGTCCGTCAGCACGGCCTGGAGGTGCTGACCAGGGATGTGGTCGCCCGCAAGCTCGGGCGGCGCGCTCGGATGCTGCTCGACCAGGCCGTCGAGGCGGCGCCCTTCCTGAAGGGCGATGGGCGCCAGATCGGCCTGTTCGGCATCGGCGCGGTCGCACCGAGGTTCACCGAGGTTCTCGGCGAGGGTGAGGTCCTGTACGAGACCGTCAACCCCGATCTGCCCCTGCACCTGCGCCGGCTCTACCTCGGAGGCCGGCACCTCGCCCCGGATGTGGCAGAGCAGCGTGATGCCGACGGCGCTTTCCAACCCGATGTGAACCCCATGCTTCGCATGATGCTCGCCAGCCTGGTGGGCGATGGCCCCGGCAAGGCGCTTCTCGGTTCCCTCGAGCTGGCGGTGCTTTCGCTGGCCCTCACCATCCGGGCGCATGCCAAGCGGACCTGGCTCGAGGTGCGCTCGCCGGCCGACGCCGTCGCGATGCTCGCCCACGCGCTGGACCAGCCGGGAGCGGTGGTCGAACCGGCGGGTGAGGCGACGTTGCTGCGGGTGTGGCTGCCGGACCTGTTCGGAAGCGAGTGGGAGTTCGTCGTCTCCTTCGACGACACCGGCCGCAACTTGATCACGAACTTCTATGCCACCGGTCGGGACGGCTTGGGCAGTGAGTCGACGATGAGCTGGCCGATCGACCAACCTGCGGTCGCGGAAGCCCATCGCCGCGTCGTCCAGGTGGTCGGCGCGAAGAGCGGAGGCAGCGCGTTCATCTACACCGATCGGCTCGTGCTGCTCGCGAAGCATGTGATCGATGGGGAACGCGTCGAGGACCTCCGCATCGATGGTCACCCGGTCGCCGCGATCATCACGGTGCCTGAGTTCGACAAGCTCGACGTCGTCGTCGCTGTGGTACCCGGGATCACCGGATACGACCCGGCGCCCCTCCGTGACTCGAGGCCGCGCGAGGGGGAACGGTTCACCGTGGTCGGCTTCCCGAGTGGCCACCGGATCGCCACCGCCGGGCCGTTCGTGGGGTTGGTGGACCGCGAGCTCGAGTTCGGCGTGGCCCAGTCCGCCAAGGGCATGTCCGGTGGGGCCGTCATCGACTCCGACGGCAACTACCTCGCACCGGTCACGAAGGCATCCTCGGCCCTTTCCGACTCCCGGTACGCGAGGGCGCCCGAGCCCTCAGCGGTGCATGACTACCTCAACGAGGTGCTCCGTCTCCTCGCGGCCGGTATCCCGGCCGAACCCGGCGAGGATCTCGTCACCCGCGGCCGGTTCGACCGGGCCATTGCCGCCGCGAATCGGAGGCCTGTCGTAGCGGCCGCCGTGGTTGTAGCCGTGGTTGTGGCCGTCGCGGTGCTGGTGTGGGTGGTGGCGCACGGCATGTCCTTCGGCGGGATCGCCGCGGCGGCCGCGATCCCGCGCGGGCCTACGCGCACCCGCTTCGTCCGGCTCGGGCGGGCGGCGCTCGTCACGGCTGCCGCCGCGGTGATGGTGCTGCTGGGACTCAGCACGACGTCCGTGGCGAGCCCGGCGCGGGAGCCCACGCCACCGACCACCGAGATCGTCGTGGAGCCCGGCGACACGGTGTGGGAGCTCGGTGGGAACACGCCGAGCGGGGTCGAGGCGATCGAGCGTCTGAACCGCGAACGGCTTCGCGGAAATCCCGACAACATCCGTCCCGGCTGGCACCTGGACGTGCCGGCGAGGAAGCCACAGCCGGAGGTCACGGCGCCGCCGGAACGGACCAATCCTCCGGAGGCGACGACCCGGCCGGAGGCCACGGCACCGCCAGAGGCGACCGCCCGGCCGGAGACGACGGCACCGCCGGCCACGTCGGCCGCCGAGGCCCCCAGCGCGGGCGCCGGTGAGGCGCGCAGCGGGCGGTGGTGGCTGTGGGGCGCCGGCGCGTCGGGCGCGGCCGGGCTGGTGGTGTTCCTGCGACGGCGCGCGGCGGCAAAGGGACGGCAGTCGTTTGCCGAGCGCGCACGCGGCTGGCGCGCGATCAGGTACGCCAGGGCCCCCGCGGTCGGGACCCCGGTCGCGCCGATCCACGTGCTCCAGTGGGTGGTCCGGGCGCTGCCGAGCACTGGCTCCGGCGGGGCGAGCATGCACGACCTGGGCTCCGATCGTGCCGCACCCGGCGAGGGGCCGGAGCGGGCGCAGCTGTCGGCCTACCTGGCCGGCCTGCCGGACGCCGTCGACCGGATCGTCACTCAGCTGGTGGATTCCGGACTACTGCGCTTCGAGCGCCGGAACGGCGGGCCAGAGTTGGTGCCGGCGGGGGTGTTCGCACAGCTCTGGACTCTGGCGCCGCCGGAGCTGCGGGCGGCGATGGCGCGCAGCCTGCCCAAGGCGCTGGGTGATCTCACGGCGACGCAGCGGTCGTCCGCGGAGCTGGCCGACGCCGTACGCGGGGCGCTGCGGGAGGCGATCTGGGACCGGGCCGAGGCGTATCCGGACCGGTTCGCCCGGCTGCCGCCGTGGAAGCGTGGTGGCCGCGACGGGCTACGGGCGCAGTTCGCGGACGTCCGACCGCTGAGCCGGAGGGTCGACCGGATCGCGACGGAGTTGGGGCGTCAGCGCCGCCAGCTGGCGAGGGCAATGCGCCTGATGGACGGGTTGGCCAGGTCGGGCCAGACGCGGGACGTGGCGATCAGGCGGTTCATCACGGCCGGTCGCCATGCGGATCTGGCCCCCGAAGACATCGGCCGGGCCGTCGCGCTCGTCGTGGCGCGGTGGCGGTTGCTCCGGGCGGAGCGGGTGCACACGCGGCAGCTGGCCGAGTTGCCGCCGCACCTGCAGACGTCCGGGCCATACCGGGCGGTGGCCGGGCTGTCGGACGAGATCCGGGGCCGGGAGCGGGCCAAGGACGCGGCGGAGCAGACCGAGTGGGCGGCAGTGCTGGAGGCGTCGAATGCGGCCGCGGTGGCCGGATACGGACGCCGCGATGTGCGCCTGGTGCGTCATGCGGCCATGTACGGGTGGTCGCGGTACATGGTGGAGCTGGCGGCGTGGACGGCGGCGTTTGCGGGGCAGGCCCCGAACGCCACGTCGACCTCGTCGGCGGAGTTCGCCGAGTACTACGACGAGTCGTCATCGTGGGTGACCGGCCAGGCGGCCACCGCGAGGACGGCGACCACCGTGACCAACCTCGCGGCGGCGGGCCTGGGCGACCGGTTGATCACGAACATGGTCCCGACCGTGACCATCGGTCTCACGGGAGCGGCTCTGGTGGTGGCAGCGGCGGTGGTGCCGTCGCCCCTGATGTTCCCGGTGGCGATGGTGGGGCTCGGGTCACTGGGCACGGTGGCCACGCTCGCGCGGGGTCTGCTGGATCGCCGCCACCACGTGCCGCCAGGGCTGAAGGACGACCGTCAGAGCCGGTTCCAGACCGCACAGCGGGTGGGCACGTTCGTGCTGCCGGTGGCGATCGTGCTCGGCCTCGCCCTCCTGGGCAGCGCCTTCGTGGGCGCGGGTGCCGCCGTCGGGGTCCGGGTGACGCTGGTTGCGCTGGGGATCATCGAGGCAGCGTTGATCGTCGGGCTGTGGCTGGCGATGCGCGGCGAGGGCCGGGACCCCGTGCTGCGGGCCCCGCCGTCGGTGTGGGCGTCGATCGCGGGTGCGTTCCGTCAGGTCGTCGGCACTCCGTCGGGGCTGGCCAGGTATTTGCTGTCGACCCACATGCTGACCGTCCTGTCCGGGCTGTATGCGACGGCGCTGGGCGGACAGATGATCGACCAGCTGGTGTTGCTGAACGACCCGGCCCAGGCGGTCGGCACCACCGCGCTCACCGTGAGCGTGCTGATCACCGTGCGCGGGTTGGTGACCATCTACGCCGGACGGAAGTGGAAGGGGGCGCTCAAGCCGCTGCTCGGCAAGCCGGGGGCGATCGCGCAGAAGTTCGGCCGCGACGTCGACGAGGGGCGGGTGTTGGTCGCGGTCATGCGGCTTCCCGTCATCCTCGCCTTCCCCGCGGTGTGGCTGGCGCTGAGCTACGGGCTGCTGCCGGCCGGGTTGCTGCTGATCGTCGGCACGGTGGTTGCGGGGTGGGCGCGGCAGGCGCTGGACCGGTGGGGCGAAGGCACGACCTGGGCGGCGTTGAACAACACGGCCAAGGCGGCCAGTGTCGCGCTCGGCGGCCTGATCTCGGCCGCGCTGCTCGGGGATTACTCGGGAATGCTCAGCGAGCGCCTCGCCGCCGGGCTGCCCTATGCCGACGTCGTGGAGTCCGGGAACCTGCTGCTCGCGCTCCTGGTCATCCCGGTCGTGGTCATCCCGGCCGTGATCACCCCCTTCATCGTGAAACTGCGCATCCTGCCGTTGGACGACCTGGAGGCCGCGCTGAAGGCGGCCAGTGCGGACGCCAAGAAGGACGCGAAGAAGATCAAGAAGATCTTGGAAGCGCTCACCATGTCGGGTATCCACGACGTCGGCTCGGCCAGGGCGTTGTTCCTGCACCCGGACTGGGCTCCTCGGCGGGGCCGCGACTGGCGACTCGCCGCCGGCGAGGCCCGCCGCAGGTCCCTCCGGATCAGCTCCGCCGATCGGGAGCTCCTGATCACGGCGCTGCGGAGCTTCGACCAACCCTCGGGCGGCGACAACGACTCCGAGCGTGGTGCTCGGCTGCGTGAGGCGGCCTCCCGAGTGATGGCGTGGCCCGGCCGGATCGCGTCCCAGATCCGAGGGATCGGTTTCCTGGCCACCGCTGTAGAGGAAGGACTGCTGACCGGGCAGTCCGACCATCGGGGCAGCGATGCCGGACGGCCGGCCGGCCGAGCGGCCGGTGCGCCTCGCGCCGAACCGACCGCGACGCACGACGAGAAAGGCGTCGTCGAGCCGCGCGACGACGCGCAGGCCCGCGCTCCGCCGCCATGGTGGCGGACGCTGCTGACAGGGCCACGCACGGCAGGATCCGCGGCGGAGTCAGCGCCTGTGCGTTTCGGTGCGGCCGGGCTGCTGGCGAGAGTCGGGGTCGGCCGTGCGGCGCTGGTGGTGTCCGCCGTGGCCGGCGTACTGGCGATGGCAATTGCCGGCCTGAACGTCGGCGGGCTGGCCGGCGGCGTGGTGGTCGGGCTGGTGACGGGCGTGTTCGGCGCCGGCGGCGCGCTGGTCTCGATCCCGACTCTGACCAGCATCTTCGGGCAGGCCGCGCAGGACGCGTCGACTGGCAGCCTCGTCATCGCCGCCGCTGCAGTCGTCGCCGGCTTGGCCGCCAAGCAGCTCATGACCAACAGGACGGTCAAGGCCTTGCTGGGTGCGCAGGGCCTGCAGCGCGGATTCGCCGCGGGGCTCGTCGCGTTGGCCGGCTTCACCGGCTACCAGGCCCTGTACGCGCTCACCGGTTCCGCTCTCGTCGCTGGCATCGGCGTCGCACTGTTCGTCGTCGCCGTGTTGGCCTGGGCGATCACCCGGCTCGGGCCTCCGCCGTCGGGTGTGGAAGCCGGCTCGCCGTCGGGCGGCTCTCCCCCCGCCCCGTCCTGGGCCGGATTGATGGACCTGCCGTGGCCTCACTGGCGGGCGGATTCCGGGCGTGGGCACCGGCTTGCGTTCCTGGCGAGTGCCGCGATCGGGATGGGGATGACCGCGCTCGGCCTCTACGCCGTGACGGTCTGGTCGGAGGCGTTGCACCTGCGGCCAGGGCAATTGCAGACCGTGGCGTTGGTCGGGAATCTGGCAGGGCTCGTGGCGCAGCTGGTGCTGAACTCCAGGTGGCCGGACCTGTCGCCGCGGCGGCAGATGGCCGCCTACCTGGTGGGCAACGCGGCGGCGTATGCGCTGCTCCTGAGCGGTTCGGGCTGGCTGTACGCGGCTTCGTTCCTTCTCGGCTTCACTGCGTCGGGGTGGACGGCGATCAGCGTCGCGGCCTTCTCGTGGAGCGACGCGCACAACGCCGAGCGGGGTGGGCGGGTGCGGTTGGCCGGCCACGCGAACGCGCTGGTGTTGGTGGGTTCGAGCGTGGTCACGGTGGGCTTGCTGAGCATGCAGGGCGTGGTCGCGAAGACCAGCACGGACACGGCGGCCTGGCTGTCGATGACGTTCGCGATCGCCTCGGCCGTCGCGTTGTGGATGACCGCGCCGTCGAAGGTGTCAGAAGCCGGTCAGCAGGTGGAGGAGAGCGGCGACGGCCGGCTCACCTCCACGGCGGCGTTCACGTTCTGGTTGAGTACGGCGTTCGGGCTGACCGTGGCGACGTCGATCCTGTTCGACGGGCACTGGCGCGACGTGTTGAGCGGTGCCTCGCCGTTGTTGTTGACGCTGCTCAGCATGGGTTTGGTGTCCGGTGGCGTGCTCGGCGTCGTCTTCGGCAAGCGGGTCGAGCGCAATCCCGGGATGTTCATCCTGGTCACGGCGGTGTCGCTGGTGGTGGGGGTGCTGGCTGCGTTCGTCGGGCAGCACTTCTTCGGCGGGCAGTTCCGCGCGCTCGGGATCGCGGTGGCCGCGTTCGTGGCCGAGGCCGGCGCCACCGGGATGATCCTGGGGATCTTCGCGATGGTGCGGAAGCGGGTGGCGACGGCGAATCGGGCGCGGGTCATCACGACCGCGACGATCTCGAAGTTCATGTGGGGGATCGGCGTCGCGCAGCTGGGTGTGCCGGTGGGCCACGCGGCGGGGTGGTCGGGGATCACCTGGTTGATGACTGCGACTGCGCTGGCCGCGCTGGCGTCGGCGGTCGTGCTCGTCCTCCGCTACGGCCGTGATCCCGCCCCGGGCGGCGGGGGGTATGAACCCGAGCGGTACAACCGCGGCCCACCGGATGGCGGTCCGATGGGACCTGCAGCCCCTGGCGGACCGGCGTCTCCGAGCGGGGGGCCGACGCAACCCGGCTCCGGCCGGACCGGTGGGGTCGGCCCCGGGCAGGCCCTGGCGATCGTCGGGGCCGGCATCGTCGGGTGGTGGGTGCTGGCCGCCGTGTCCGGTTGGGGTGGAACGGCTCGCGCTGCGACCTCGCCGGAGGCCGCGCCGGCCAGCTCCGGTGCGGACGCCACGTTCCTGAAGGCACTCGTGCTGCTCGTGGTCGCCTATCTCGGGTACCGGCTGCTGCGGGCGGCCGGGAAGTGGACCGGGCACGCCCTGCGGGTGGCCGGCGAGGCGATCGCCGGCGTGCTGCGGCGGCTGTTGGCCGGGGCTCTTTCCCGGGGTGCCCAGGAGCTGGTCCGGCTTTGGTGGGTGCTGCTCGGCGCGGGCCTCGGCTGGGCTGCAGCGGTGGCCGGGTACGGAATCCTCGCGGCGGGCGTGGGCCTGCTGCTCGTGGCCGGGCCCTGGCTCGCGGCGCAGATCTCCGTGGTGTGGCCGAAGCTGCGTGGACTCGCGCCCACCGAGCGGGTGCGCGATGTGGCGAAGGCCTGGTACGGGCAGCGTCTGCCGTGGCAGGTGGGTGCCGGCCTCATCGCGGGCGCCGCACTCTCGATGGTCCTGGGCGGGAACGCCGGTGCTCTCGCGACGGCGGCGGCGGTGCCGTTCGGTCGGCCGAACGGGGTGCCCACCCGGCCGATGCGGCCCGAGGAGCTGACGCCATCGTCGGCGTCACCGCCGTGGGTGGTCCGGCTGGTGGTCGTCAGTGCGGGGCTGGCCGTGCTGCTGGCCGTGCAGCTGTTGCAGGCCGACGTGGCGTCGGGTGCGGGCCACCTGTTCGCGGCGGCCGTGGTCCCCGGCCCTCGTGGAAACCACGAGCCTGCCGAGCGGCGGCGCGGCGTGCTGATCGCCGAATCGGATCGAGGCCTCGTGGTCATCACCGATCCGACGGCGGTCGCTGTGGTGCTCGACGAGGTGCGCGCGCTGCGGGACCGGGGGAGGGTCGCGCTCGCGGACTCGAATCGGCTGAGCCCGAGTGGGCTGTGGGCTGCGGTCAATTTCTGGTTGTACCTCGCGGACGGGCTCGACGCGGTGAACGGGCTCACCGTGCCGGGCCTGCGCCAGGTGAGCGTTCTCTACGTCCTCGAGGCCGGGCGCAGCGCGGTGATCGTGCCCAGAGCCCCGTTCGATGCCGTGATCAGCCGGTTCGATCCCCGGACCGTGATCGCGCTGGAACACGAGATCGTTCGAGGGCTGTACGGCGCCGATCCGAAGAACGGGTGGCGGCCTTTGGCGATGGACGACTGCCCGACAGACCAGCCCCCATCCCCGGCTCCGTCGACCATGCCCGCGGTGGAGTACGTGGCCACCCTGGAGACGAAAGGCCGCCGGCCGACCGCCGTGCTGGTGAAGCCGGTGGGTGATCGCGGCCACCTCGTGGTGCATCCCCGCGGCCCCGACCACCTGGACCGCACGCTCGACACGGCGGCCGCGTACCGGGTGCTGGGAGCGCCGGCCGTGCTCACGTGGCCGGGCGTCGTGGCCGAGGACGTGCTGGACGGCAGTGGGAACGTCGTGCTGCGGGCGAGCGAGAGGGTGGAGGTCGGCCACTACCGCGGGGGCAAGCAGGTCGACCTCCACGACCCGGTCCAGCGCGCTCAGGTGGCGCGCTTGCATGCCGCCGCCGCGGTGCTCGGGGACATCGACCTGCGTGCTGTGAAGACGGCGAACCTCGTTCGGGATCGAGCCGGGAACGTCGGGCTGGTCGACTTCGACAAGGGCATGACGCTGGATGCCGACCCGGTCGAGTTCCACGTCCAGATCGCCATCGACGGCCGCCGGTTCGAGACGAGGGCGGCGCGGGAGGTCTTCGGCCTGCTCACCGAGGCCGATCTGCTGGCCGGTTACCAGCACGTCGTCGAGCGGCGTGCCGAGCTGGTGGCGGTGATCCCCGATCCGGTGCGGCGGCTGATGGTCGAGGCTCGGCTGGACTGGATGAGCCAGGTCGTCGAAGCCGGCCGGCTCCCGGGCTGGTTGCGGGGACAGCTCGAGACGGCTCGGGAGGTCGCCGACGCGGCGTACCCCGGCGCGGTGCGGCTGCCCGACCACACCTACCGGCTGGGGTTCAGTCCGGAACAGACCCAGCTGATCTCGTGGGCCTTGGCCCGGATGTGGCAGGAACAGCCGGCGTTTGGCGGCAACCGGCACCCACCGGTAGTAGCGCTACGCGACGGCGAGGCGCTGTTCGTCTTCCGGAGCGACCGCCTTCATACCGAGCTCCGTGCCCACGTGCCGGACCGAGAGGCCGCCGATCTCGTCGAACGGCTGGTGACGTTCGCATGGCCCGCCGCGGACGGCCTTGTCATCGCGATCAGCGAGCGGCGGCTCGCCGAGCTGGTCCGGCTGGGCGCGCTCCAGCAGGCGATCGACGGTGCGCGCAGTCGTGCGTCGTCGATCGCGCCGCGAGCTCCACCGCGCGCTGATCGAAGGGAGCGGAATTGAGTTCGATGATCGAAACCAGCGGAAGCCCGAAACCGCGAACGCCCTTCGCATAACCGCGCACATCCCCGCGCCCGTCCTGCGCGCCTACCTCGCGGCTGTCGATGTGCAGCCGTGATCGCGACCGGGACCTGTCGTCCGCATACATGCGAAGACGAGATCCCGATCCGGGCGATCACGACCGGCTCAGCCCGCGACCGGCTCCAGCACGAAGACCGGGATCTGGCGGGTCGTCTTCTTCTGGTAGTCGGCGTAGGGCGGGTAGGCCGCGACGGCCCGCTCCCACCAGATCGCCTTCTCCTCGCCGGTGACCTCCCGTGCCACGAAGTCGTTCGTCTCCGTGCCGTCCTGGAGGTCGACCTTGGGGTCGGCCTTGACGTTGTGGTACCAGACCGGGTGCTTCGGGGCGCCGCCCAGCGAGGCGACGATGGCGTACACACCGTCGTGCTCCACGCGCATCAGCGGCACCTTGCGGAGCTTCCCGCTCTTGACACCGCGCGTGGTCAGCAGCACCACGGCCATGCCGTTGATGTCGACGCTCTCGGTCGTCCCGGTCTCGAAGATCTTCTCCGTCTGCTCCCGCACCCATCCGGTCGGGCTGATCTCGTATTCACCTTCGAGTGGCATGACGTGACCAACACCGCGATCTCGCCGGATCTTCCCCTCGCCCTTCCACACGGGTTACGGTCGAGGCAGACGGGAGCTCGCAGCAGCGGGCTGAGAGGGTGGCTACGGCGCCGCCGACCGCAGGAACCTGTCCGGGTAATGCCGGCGTAGGGAGGCTGAACATGGCTGAGCCCACCGTGGGCATCACGCCCCCGACCGTCATGACGATCGCGGGCACCGACTCCGGCGGCGGCGCGGGTGTCGCGGCCGACCTGCGGGCGATGGCGGCCTGCGGGGCGCACGGCTGCGTGGCCGTCACCGCGGTCACCGTGCAGAACACGCTCGGTGTGACCGGCGTCCACACGATCCCGCCGGAGACGGTGGCCGCCCAGATCGAGGCCGTCGCCACCGACATCGCGCTGGGCGCGGTGAAGACCGGCATGCTGGCCGACACGCCGATCATCGAGGCGATCGTCGGCGCATGCGACCGCGTCGGCATCGGCGGTGAGGGCATCCCGCTGGTCATCGACCCGGTCGCGGCCTCGATGCACGGCGACCCGCTACTGGCCGACACCGCGCTCGATGCCTACCGCACACTGCTCTTCCCACGCGCCGTGCTGGCCACGCCCAACCTCGACGAGGTGCGGCTGCTGGCCGGTGTCGACGTGCACGACCGCGCGGCCCAGTACGAGGCGGCCAAGGTGATGCACGCGTTCGGGCCGCGGTACGTGCTGATCAAGGGCGGGCACCTGCGCGAGGACACCGACGTGTGCGTCGACCTCCTCTACGACGGCCACACCTTCACCGAGCTGCCCGGGCCCCGCTTTGCCACCGGCAACACCCACGGCGGCGGCGACAACATGGCCTCGGCCATCGCGTCGGGGCTCGCGCGCGGCATGGAGGTGCCAGAGGCCGTCGTGTTCGGGAAGCGCTACGTCACCGAGGCCGTGCGGCACTCGTACCCACTGGGCAAGGGGCACGGCCCCATCTCGCCGCTGTGGACGGTCCGGAACTGGTGGGAGCAGACCGTCTGAACCTCGCAACACAACTGAACACACCGCGGGAGCTCGTGCGCGCAACGGGCTGAGAGGGCATGTGCAGCCGACCGCAGAACCTGTCCGGGTAATGCCGACGTAGGGAGAGAGCGATGACCGCAGTCGCGCCGTCCGTCACGACCGGGCCCATCAGGGGCTCGCACAAGGCGTATCTCGAGGGACCGGACGGGCTGCGCGTCCCCGTCCGCCGCATCGAACTGTCCACCGGCGAGCACCACGACGTCTACGACACGTCCGGGCCGTACACCGACGACACCGCCCCTATCGACCTCGCCGCCGGGCTGCCGCCGCTGCGCGCCCCGTGGGTCGCGGCCCGCGAGCCGGGCACCCAGCTGTCGTACGCCCGCGCCGGGGTGATCACGCCGGAGATGCGGTTCGCCGCGATCCGGGAGGGTGTCGACGCCGAGCTGGTGCGGTCGGAGGTCGCCGCCGGGCGCGCGGTGATCCCGGCCAATCGCCGTCACCCGGAGTCGGAGCCGATGGTGATCGGCAAGAGGTTCCTCGTGAAGGTCAACGCCAACATCGGCAACTCCGCCGTGACGTCCTCGATCGAGGAGGAGGTCGAGAAGATGGTGTGGGCCACCCGGTGGGGCGCCGACACGGTCATGGACCTCTCGACCGGCAAGCAGATCTCCGAGACGCGCGAGTGGATCCTGCGCAACTCGCCGGTGCCGATCGGCACCGTCCCGATCTACCAGGCGCTGGAGAAGGCGGGCGGGGATCCCGCGGAACTGTCGTGGGAGCTGTATCGCGACGTCGTGATCGAGCAGTGCGAGCAGGGCGTCGACTACATGACGGTGCACGCCGGTGTGCTGTTGCGCTACGTGCCGCTCACCGCGAAGCGCGTCACCGGGATCGTGTCCCGTGGCGGCTCGATCATGGCGGCATGGTGCCTCGCGCACCACCGCGAGTCGTTCCTCTACGCGCACTTCGAGGAGCTGTGCGACATCCTGCGGGCATACGACGTCACGTTCTCCCTCGGTGACGGGCTGCGGCCCGGCTCGATCGCCGACGCGAACGACGAGGCGCAGCTCGCCGAGCTGAAGACGCTCGGGGAGCTCACGGCGATCGCCCACTCGAAAGACGTGCAGGTGATGATCGAGGGGCCGGGGCACGTGCCGCTGCACAAGGTCGACGAGAACGTGCGGCTGGAGGAGGAGTGGTGCGGCGAGGCGCCGTTCTACACGCTCGGCCCGCTCGCCACCGACATCGCGCCCGGATACGACCACATCACGAGCGCGATCGGCGCGGCCCGGATCGCGCAGGCAGGCACCGCGATGCTCTGCTACGTCACGCCGAAGGAGCACCTCGGCCTGCCGAACCGCGACGACGTGAAGACCGGCGTGATCACCTACAAGATCGCCGCCCACGCCGCGGACCTGGCCAAGGAGCACCCGCGGGCCCAGGCGCGGGACGACGCGCTGTCCGCCGCCCGGTTCGAGTTCCGCTGGCTCGACCAGTTCCACCTGTCCCTCGACCCGGACACCGCGCTCGCCTTCCACGACGAGACCCTGCCCGCCGAGCCGGCGAAGACCGCGCACTTCTGCTCCATGTGCGGGCCGAAGTTCTGCTCGATGCGCATCACGCAGGACGTCCGCGACTACGCCGAGGCCAACGGCCTGACGACGGTCGCGGCGATCGAGGCCGGCATGGCGGAGAAGGCGACGGAGTTCACGGAGAACGGCGGGAGGATCAACCTCCCATTGGCCTGAGGGAGTAGGAATGCTCTTCGATCCTGCAGAGGATTTTCCTGCGCAGGAAAATCCTCTGCAGGATCGAACTCGTCACCGGTCCGGTCGCAGGTCCAGTAGCGCCGTCCCGGTCTCGTGGTCCACCGGGTAGGACACGTGTTGGTGGATCATCTGCCAGCCCTGCTCGCCCCGCCGGAACACCCGCGTGCCGCGCGACCAGTTGTCGAAGGGCTTCCCGTCGGGGCCGTTGCCGGTGATCTGGTCGAGCCCCCACGACACCGCCAGGTCGTCGCGGGTCAGGACCGTCAGCTCGGGGATCGTCCAGTGGATGTCGGCGCCGCCGCCCGCCTCCAGGCCGGCCTTGCAGACCTCGCGCACGGACTCCTTGCCGACATATTCCAGCCGCGTGCCGTGCTCGTAGGAGACGACATCGTCGGCGATCCGCTCCATCATCCCGTCGAGGTCGCCGGCGGCGGTCTGCTCGAACCAGCGGTTCTGCACCGCGCGGATCTCCTCGGCCGCCTCGTCGGGGACCGCTTTCTCGTCGGGGAACGAGTGGTGCTCGTGCGCCACCACCCAGCGCCCGTTCTCCTTGCGCAGGCCGAACGTGATCCGCAGCCTCTGCTCCGGGTGGGCCGCGTGCTGCGCTGCGGTGCCGCAGCGCAGCAGCGCCCACGCGAACGCCACGTCCTCGCCCGCCGTGACGTCGAGCTCGACGATCTCGAACGTCGCTCCCTTCGCCTGCCATTCGAAGAAGCCCGGCCACGTGTCGCGGTAGGCCTCGATGCCGCGGGCGCCCTGCTGGGGCGGCGGCACGTCGAACATCACGATGTCAGCTGTGTGGTCGGCCAGCACCTCGTCGAGGTCGCTTGCGTGCACGGCGCCCGCCCACCGCTCGATCAGGTCCCGGATCTCTTGCTCATCGGTCTTCATGCCCGGTCAACCCCGGGCAGCGCCCGAACTCATCGCTCGATCCGCCGCGGGAGCCCGAAGCGGGAGAAATCGGCCTCCAGGAACGCCACGACCTCCTGCACGACGCCGCCGCGCACCGTGAGCACGTCGAGCCCCATCGGGACGTAGGCGGTGCCGTCCCACGAGTAGGTGGCGAACGCCGGCATCCCGTTCGCGGACGTCGGCAGGAAGCGCCACCGGCAGGTGAGCGGTCCGGTGACCAGGAACTCCCGGATGGCGTCCCGCCCGGCGTACCACTCCGGCAGTGGCGGCATCGAGTAGCGCGCGTCCTCGGCGAGCATGGCCACGATCGCGTCGACGTCGCCCGCCTCCCACGCGGCGGCGTAGCGGCGGGCCAGCTCGGCCGTGCCCGCCGCGTCCCGGTCCGGCGCCGGTCGTTCGCGCGGCGTGCGGGCGCGCTGCAGCGCGCTGTTCACGGCCGCGACCGAGGTGTCGAGCAGGCCGGCCGTCTCGGCGGCCGAGAAGCCCAGAACATCCCGCAACAGGAGCGCGGCGCGCTGCAGGGGCGGCAGGTGCTGAAGCGCGACGAGGAAGGCCAGCTCCACGCTCTCCCATGCGACCAGCCGCTCTGCCGGGTCGAGCTGCTCGGTGAACGCCATCCGGTCGTCGGGCAGCGGTTCCAGCCAGCGCACCTCCTGCGCCTCGCCGGGCGTCAGGGCAGTCGGCAGCTCCCGGCGGGCGGACCGCCCGAGGAACGTCAGGCAACGGTTGGTGGCGATCTTGTACAGCCACGCCCGCACCGATCGCCCGCGGTCGTCCAGGCGGGCCTCGAAGCCGGACCACGCCTGCCAGGCCCGCAACCACGTCTCCTGGACGACGTCCTCGGCGTCGGCGAGCGAACCGAGCATCCGGTAGCAGTGCGCGGTGACCTCACCGCGGAACGGCGCGACGGCGGCGGTGAACTCAGCCTCGACGGTGGATGCCACGCACCCATGGTGGATCAGGCAGCAGGTCCACTGCCGCGCGCCGCATGTGGTGATCATCGCGCGGGTGCGTCAGCGGCCACATGTGGCCGCCTGCGCACCAGGCCGGCGATCATGCCTATTTCCACAATCGGTGCGTGATCGGCCCGGCGCGCGCTGTGAGCGGCCCGGCACCCCGGTCTTCCGCCCTGCGATCGTCGTGCGCGCGGTACCGCGGATCGGGGGCTAGCATCCCCGGCGATGAGCATCATGGGCACGCGCGTGGTCCGTACAGAGGATCCGGTGTTCCTCTCCCGCGGCGCGACATACACCGACGACCTGACCGACGAGCGGCTGACCGGTGCACTGCACCTGACGCTCGTGCGGTCTCCGATGGCACACGCTCGGATCACCGGGATCGACGTCGAGGCGGCCAAGGCCGCGCCCGGCGTCGTCGGGGTGTTCACGGCTGCCGACCTCGACCTCTCGCCGGCGCTGCTGTTCCCAGCGGCGAACCGGGCGATGGTCCGGCCGTTCCTCGCCACCGACCGGGTGCGTTTCGTGGGGGAGCCGGTCGCGGCCGTCCTCACCGAGCACCTGTACCAGGGCCAGGATGCGGCCGAGCTGGTGGAGATCGACTACGATCCACTGCCGGCCGTGATCGGCCTGAAGGAGGCGCTGGCCGACGAGGTCGTGCTGTTCGACGAGGCGGGCACCAACCTCGCACTCGCCTTCGACGACCAGCAGTTCGACGATCACCTGTTCGACGACTGCGATGTCGTCGTCACGCGCGAGATCGTGAACCAGCGCCTGGCTGCGGCCCCGCTGGAGACGCGCGCCGCCTCGGCCGCGTGGGGTGACGACGGGCGGCTCACGCTGTTCGCCTCATCGCAGAACGCGCAGATGGCCCGCGACGAGGTGGCGGGCTGGCTCGGCATCGAGCCGGCGCAGGTCCACGTGATCCTGCCGGACGTCGGCGGCGGGTTCGGCGCGAAGATCGGGGCCGACCCGACGTTCGCCCTGGTGGCGTGGCTCGCCAAGCAGGTCGGGCGGCCGGTCCGGTGGACGGAGACCCGCTCGGAGAACATGACCGGGATGGTGCAGGGCCGCGCCCAGCTGCAGACCATCACGATCGGCGGGCGCCGCGACGGCACCGTCCTCGCCTACCGCCTCGACGTGCTCGCGGACGCGGGCGGCTACCCGGCGATCGGCGCGTTCCTCCCGTTCTTCACGCGGCAGATGGCGCCGGGCGTGTACGACATCCCGAAGGTGGAGTCGCGGGCGCGCGTGCTCGTCACCACCGCCACGCCCACCGGCGCCTACCGCGGCGCCGGTCGCCCGGAGGCCACCGCGGCGATCGAGCGGGCCATGGACCTGTTCGCGGCCGAGATCGGCATGGACCCGGCCGAGGTGCGCAAGCGCAACGTCGTGGCGCCGGACAAGTTCCCGTTCACCACCAAGGGCGGGGCCGTCTACGACACCGGCGAGTACGCCGAGGCGATCGACCGGGTGCTGGAAGCGGCGGGGTACGCCGAACTGCGGGCCGAGCAGGCCGCGCGGCGCGAGCGGGGCGACGTCATGCAGCTCGGCATCGGCGTCTCCTCGTACGTCGAGATCACCGGCGGCGGCGAGTTCCGCGAGGACGCAGCGGTCGAGGTGCACACCGACGGGACGGTGACCGTGCTCACCGGTACCTCACCACACGGTCAGGGTCATGCGACGGCGTGGGCGATGCTCGCGAGCGAGCACCTCGGCATCCCGATCGAGAAGATCACCGTCAAGCACGGCGACACCGACCTGATCCCGCGCGGCGTGGGCACGATGGGCTCCCGGAGCCTGCAGACCGGCGGCGTCGCTGTGTATCAGGCGGCCGGCGAACTGGTGGAGATTGCCAAGCAGCGCGCCGCCGACCTCCTCGAAGCGAGCGTCGACGACCTCGAGGTCACGGACGGCCGGGTCACGGTCAAGGGCACCGGCACCGGCGTCGATCTCGCCGAGCTGGCCGCGAAGGAGCAGCTGCGCGTCGAGACCGCGTTCGACAGCGGGGCCGCCACGTTCCCGTTCGGCGCGCACGTCGCGGTGGTCGAGGTCGACGTCGAGTCGGGCAAGGTGGTGGTCGACCGGATCACCACGGTCGACGACGCAGGCCCGGTGCTCAATCCGCTCCTCGCGGAGGGGCAGCGGCACGGCGGCATCGCGCAGGGCATCTCGCAGGCCCTGCTCGAGGAGGTCGTCTACGACGCCGACGGCAACCCGCTCACCGGCACGTTCGCCGATTACGGGTTCCCGTCCGCCGCCGAGCTGCCGAGCTTCACGTTGGTCGACATGGCGACGCCCACGCCGCTGAACCCGATCGGGGCGAAGGGCATCGGCGAGGCGGGCACCATCGGCGCCACCCCCGCGGTGCAGAGCGCGGTGATCGACGCCCTGTCGCACCTCGGCGTCCGCCACATCGACATACCGACCACCCCGCTGCGGGTCTGGGAGGCCATTCAGGCCGCGGGAGGCGCCAAATGACCGAGAAGGTCCAGATCACCGTCAACGGCGAGACGACCACCGCCGAGGTCGAGCCCCGACTGCTGCTCGCGCACTACCTGCGTGACGTCGTCGGGCTCAAGGCCACCAACATCGGCTGCGACACCACGTCCTGCGGCGCGTGCACGGTGTTGCTCGACGGCGAGTCGGTGAAGTCGTGCACGGTGCTCGCCGTGCAGGCCGACCAGCAGTCGGTCACCACGATGGAAGGGCTCTCGCCCGACCCCGAGCACCTGCACCCGGTGGCCGCGGCGTTCCATGCCGAGCACGGGCTCCAGTGCGGGTTCTGCACGCCGGGCATGGTGATGGCCACGGTCAGCCTCCTGGAGGAGAACCCGCACCCCACCGAGCGGGAGGTGCGCGAGGGCCTCGAGGGCAACCTCTGTCGCTGCACCGGCTACCACAACATCGTCCGCGCCGTGCTCGCCGCGGCCGAGTCCAGCGGGAGCCGTACATGATCCCCGTCGGTTTCGACTACGCCCGTCCCGACACCGTGGACGGCGCCGTGGCGCTGCTCGCCGAGCACGGCGAGGACGCCACGCTGCTCGCCGGCGGTCACTCGCTGCTCCCGGTCATGAAGCTGCGGCTGGGCGCGCCCGAGTTGGTGATCGACATCGGCAAGCTGACGGAACTGCAGTACATCCGCGTCGAGGGCGACGAGGTGGCGATCGGCGCAGGCACCCGGCACCGCACCGTCGAGGCTTCCGGCGTGCTGGCCGCCGAGTGCCCGCTGCTGCCCGCCGTCGCGCGCACCGTTGGCGACCCGCAGGTGCGCCACCGCGGCACGCTCGGCGGCTCGCTCGCCCACGCCGACCCGGCCTCCGACCTTCCGGCCGCCGTGCTCGCGCTGGGCGGCACGGTGGTGCTGCGCAGCCCGCGTGGCGAGCGGCAGGTGCCGATCACCGGCTTCTACACCGGCGTCTTCTCGTCGGTGAAGGAACCGGACGAGCTGATCGTCGAGATCCGGGTGCCGCGCACCGGCGGCGCGGGCTGGGCGTACGAGAAGTTCACCCGGCGCGCCATGGACTGGGCGATCGTCGGCGTCGCCGTGGTCGACGGCAGGGTGGGGCTGGTGAACATGGGCCCCACGCCGCTGCGGGCCTCCCAGACCGAGGCCGCGCTCGCCGACGGCGCCTCCATCGAGGAGGCCGCTGCGGTCGCGGCCGAGCGCACCGAGCCGCCCACGGATCTCGCGGCCACCGCGGAGTACCGTCGCCACCTCGCACGCGTGCTCACCCGCAGGGCGCTCACGACTGCCGCCAACGGGTGACGCACATCCGGGTCCAAGTTTCCCGGATCCGTGCGTAGCTGCCCCGTACGGGGGAAAGACTTCGGCATGGCCCCCGACGAGGCTGCTGCGTTCGGCGACGTCCCACGTGTCGTCGCCGGCCGCTACGAGCTCGGGTCGGTGCTCGGCGCGGGATCCTCCGCCGTCGTGCACCGAGCCCGTGACCTGCGGCGTGGTGTCGAGGTAGCGATCAAATGCTTCCGGCCTGGTGGGACGGAGCGAGATCTGAGACAGCAGCGCCAGGAGATGGCGCTGCTCGCACGTCTGGACCATCCCGGCCTCGTCCGGTTGCACGACGGCGGGCTCGTGGATCAGGGCCCGTTCGTCGTCACCGACCTGGTCGAGGGGCCGACGCTCGCGGAGCGGATCGCCTCGGGCCCGCCGCTCGCCCCAGGCGCGGTGCGCCGCCTCGGCGCCCACCTCGCCGACGCGCTGGCCTACGTGCACGGGGCGGGCATCGTGCACCGCGACGTCAAGCCGGCCAACGTCCTGCTCGGCAACGGCGGGCGCCCGCGCCTCGCCGACTTCGGCATCGCCCGCGCGCTCGAGGCCACTCAGGCCACTGCCGACGGCTGTGTCGTCGGCACCGCGGCATACCTGGCTCCCGAGCAGGTGCGCGGGGAGCACGTGGCCCCGGCCACCGACGTCTACGCGCTGGGCCTGGTGCTGCTGGAGGCGCTGACCGGCCGCCGCGAGTATCCCGGCGCAGCGGTCGAGTCGGCGACGGCGCGGCTGTACCGCTCCCCGGTGGTGCCCGCAGGGCTGCCGGCAGGGCTCGGCACGGTCCTGACCGCGATGACGCAGGACGATCCGCGCCGCAGGCCTCCCGCCGCCGCCGTGGCGGCCGCGCTCGCCGCCGACCCGGCATCGCCCGCCGCGGCGCTGGGGCTCGGGTCGCCGATGCGGCCCCGGGTCGTCCGCCACGGGCGGCACCGGCTCGGCCGTCCTGGCACGCGGCCCGTCTCGCGCCTCGCGCTCGCGGCACTCACGGCGATCGTCGCGATGTTCTCCGTCGCCGCCGCGCCGGCGACCCCGGCCTCCCCGATCACGGCGGTGGTCGACGTGGACAACCCGATCCAGCTGTCCCTACGGATCCGCTGAGGCGCCCCGCCTCAGTGGATGTGGGAGCCACCGTTCACGTCGTAGGTCGCCCCTGTGATGTAGCCCGACTCCTCGCGGCACAGGTACGTGATCAGGTCGGCCACGTCCGTGACCAGGCCGTTGCGGCCGACCGGGATCCCTGCGACCAGCTCTGCTCTGCGCTCCCCGTCCAGCGCGTCGCCAGCGATGTCGGTGTCGATCAGGCCGGGAGCCACGCTGTTGACGGTGACGCCCTGCGGGCCCACCTCGCGGGCCAGCGCGCGGGCGAAGCCGAGCTGCGCGGCCTTGGCCGCCGAGTAGGCGACCCCGCCGAACACCCCGCCGCCGCGCTCGGCCGACACCGAGGAGAGGAACACGACGCGGCCGAAGCCCCGCTCGACCATGCCGGGAACCAGTCGCCGCGTGATGTTGTAGGCGCCGCGCACGTTCACGGCGAAGATCCGGTCCCACTCCGGGCCGTCGACGTCGAGGAACCGCGTCGGCGACGTGATGCCCGCGTTGTTGACCAGCGCGCCGACCGCCGGCGCGTCGGCCGTGAGTACGTCGGCCGCGGCGGCCACCGAGGTCTCGTCGGTGACGTCGCAGGCCAGCCCGAAGGCCCGGACGCCGTGCCGGTCGGCGACCTCGTCCGCGGTGTCCTTGGCGCCGGCCTCGTCGAGGTCGAGCACGGCGACGTTCCAGCCCGCCGCGGCGAGGGCGTGCGCGGTCGCGCGGCCGATGCCGCGTCGGGAGGCGGCGCCGGTGACGACGGCCGTCCGGTCGGTGACGGTCATGCTGCTCCTGTTCAGAGTGCGGCCCTGACGCGCGCGCAGAGCGCGTCGGTGGACAGGCCGTAGCGGTCGTGCAGTGTGGGCAGTGCGCCCGCGGCGAGGAACTCGTCGGGCAGGGCGGCGGTGACGATCCGGGCGCTGCGGCCCGCGTAGGCGACGGTGGCGGCGACGGCCTCGGACAGCCCGCCGACCACCGTGTGGTTCTCGGCCGTGACCACGAGGCGGTCCCCGCGCACCTCGCGCAGGATCGCCTCGGTGTCCAGCGGCTTGATCGTCGGGACGTGCAGAACGGCCGCGTCGACTCGGTCGGCCTCGAGCCGGGCCGCGGCCTGCAGCGTGCGCGTGGTCATCAGGCCGGTCGAGACGAACAGGACGTCGCGCCCGCCCCGCAGCAGGGCGGCCTTGCCGAGCTCGAAGCGGTAGTCGTACTCGTCGAGCACCGTGGGGACGTTGCCGCGCAGCAACCGCAGGTAGGTGGGCCCTGGGTGGGTGGCGAGCGCGGTCACGGCCTGCTCGATGTCCACCGAGTCGCACGGGTCGACGACGGTCAGGTTCGGGCAGGCGCGCAGGATCGCGAGATCCTCGGTTGCCTGGTGGCTCGGCCCGTAGCCGGTGGTGAGCCCCGGCAGTGCGCCGACGACGTTGACGTTCAAGCCGGGCTCGGCGATGTCGAGGCAGAGGAAGTCGTAGGCGCGCCGGGTGGCGAACACCGAGTACGTGGACGCGAACGGCACGAGGCCGACCTCGGCGAGCCCGGCCGCGGCGCCGAGCATCACCTGCTCGGCCATGCCCATCTGGAAGAAGCGGTCCGGGTGCGCGTCGCGGAAGACGTGCATGTCGGTGTACTTCGCGAGATCCGCGGAGAGCCCGACGATCTCGGGGCGCTCCTCGGCGAGCCGGGCCAGCGCGTGGCCGAACGGGGCGGTGGTCGTGCGCTGGTCGGGGTCGGCGAACGACGCGATCATCGCCGACGTGGTGAGCCGCTTCGCCGGGGCATTCATCGACTCACCCCAGCTCGTCACGGGCGGCCTGCCATTCGTGCTGGGCGACGGGCATGAAGTGCGCTTTCTCCCTGGTCTCGAGGAACGGCACGCCGCGGCCGATGCGGGTGTCGCAGATCAGCACGGACGGTCCCGAGGTGTGTTCGCGGATGCGGTCGAGCGCGGCGAGCAGGGCGGGGATGTCGTTGCCGTCGACGCGCACGGCGTGCCAGCCGAACGCCCGCCATTTCTCGGTGACCGGCTCGGTGCGCAGCACGCCAGTGGTCGGGCCGTCGGCCTGCAGCCCGTTCACGTCGACGATCGCGGTGAGGTTCGCCAGGCCGTGGTGGGCGCCCGCCAGCGCGGCCTCCCACGTGGAGCCCTCGTCGAGCTCGCCGTCGGAGAGCAGGTTGAACACGCGTGCCGGGTTTCCGAGCCTGCGCAGGCCGAGCGCCATCCCGCACCCGACCGCGAGGCCGTGCCCGAGCGAGCCGCCCGAGATCTCCATGCCCGGCGTGTAGGAGGCCATGCCGGACATGGGGAGCCGCGAGCCGTCGGAGCCGTAGGTCTCGAGCTCGTCGAGTGGGATCGTGCCGGCCTCGGCCAGCGCCGCGTAGAGCGCGATCGCGTAGTGGCCGATGGAGAGCAGGAAGCGGTCCCTGCCCTCCCAGCCGGGGTCGTCCGGGCGGTGGCGCAGCTCGCCGCCGTCTCTGGCATAGAAGACGGCAAGGACGTCGGCGATGCCGAGGGCCTGGCCGATGTAGCCCTGGCCCTGGACCTCACCCATCGTCAGTGCGTTGCGCCGGATCCGCGTGGCCGCTGCTTCGAGCTTCGCGACGCGCTGGTCGACGGTTACCGCGGTCATCGTTCCTCCTGGTCAGACGGTGGGGACGGGGGTGCGCACTGCCAGTGCCTCGACCTCGGCCCGCTCGCGCGCGCCCCACGTCTCGCGGGTCAGCAGCGCGGCGACGAGCCCGAGCGCGCCGTAGCCCGTGATCAGCAGGGCGGGGCCGAGCCAACCGGTCGTGGCGAACAGCGCCGTCGCGATCAGCGGCGTGAACCCGGAGACGACCGCAGAGAGCTGGTAGGCCAGCGAGGCGCCGGTCGTGCGGGTGCGGGCCGCGAAGAGCTCCGAGAACCATGCGCCCTGCACGCCTGCGAGGCAGTTCTGGCAGACCGCGTAGCTGACGATGAACGCGAGCACGATCGCGGCCGCCTGCCCGGTGTTCAGCAGCAGGAAGAGCGGCACGCCCCAGGCGAGTGTGATCGCCGTGCCGAACAGGTACACCGGCCGTCGCCCGACCCGGTCGGTCAGCGCGCCCCACAGCGTGGTGGCGGCGATGCCGAGCGCGGCGGCGAGCATGAGCGCGAACAGGGTGAGCGACCGGTCCGCGAGCTTCTCGCTCGCGAGGTACGACATCACGAACGTGACCGAGACGGCGTAGCCGGCGGTCTCGGTGATCCGCAGGCAGAACGCGCGCAGGACATTGCGCCAGTCCGTGCGGAGCACCTCGAGCAGCGGGTTGCTCGACACCTCGCCCTCGGCCTTCAGCGTCTCGAACTCCGGTGACTCTTCGACCTTCAGCCGGATGACGATGCCGACCACGATCAGCACGGCGCTGAGCAGGAACGGCACGCGCCACGCCCACTGGTCGCCGAGCGGCACGCTCACCAGGAAGGCGGCGTTGGCGAGCAGCAGGCCGAGCGGGAAGCCGGCCTGCGTGATGCCGGTGTAGAGCCCGCGCTTGCGCCACGGTGCGTGCTCGAAGGTCATCAGGATCGCGCCGCCCCACTCGGCGCCGAACGCGAGTCCCTGCACCACCCGGACGGCGACGAGCAGGATCCCCGCCCACACCCCGACCTGCGCGTACGTGGGCAGCGCGCCGATCAGGACCGTGGCGACGCCCATCAGCAGCAGTGATCCGACGAGCACCGGCTTGCGCCCGATCCGGTCGCCGAGGTAGCCGCCCACGATCCCGCCGAGCGGGCGCACCGCGAACCCGATCCCCAGCGTCGCGAACGACAGCAGGGTGCCCGAGAGCGGATCGGTTGCCGGGAAGAAGACGGTGTTGAAGTACAACGCCGCCGCCGTGCCGAACCCGATGAAGTCGTAGGTCTCGATGGTCGCGCCGATCGAGGAGCCCAGCGCGACCTTCTTCCGCGCCGGCGTCCCCTCGACCGCGTGCTGTGCAGCCATGTGATCTCCGATGATCAGTGCCGAGAGTTCGACTGTTAACACTCGGCAGTCGCACAAACCTTGAGGGCTCGTTGCTCGGATGTCAACCGGTCAGTGCGCGAAGTGGTCGGCCGCGGCGGCCATGTGCTCCTCGACGACCGCGACCGCACTGGTCAGGTCGCCGCTCTCGATGGCGTCGACGATCGCCGCGTGCCGCCCGGGCGTCATCATCGCGGGAGCGTCCTCCGGGTCCCGGCTCATGATCGTGACGCGGATCCGGCCCTCGAGGTGGCGCCACGAGTCCACCAGCATCGTGTTGCCCGACAGCTCGCAGAGCCGGACGTGGAAGCCGAGGTCCGCCTCGACCCTCGCCGCGAAGTCCGCCCCGGCATCGCCGATGGCCGACGCCGCGGTGCGCAGTGCCGCCACCGCCGCCGCCCGGTTCGGCGACGCGATGATCTCGGAGACGGCGAGTCCTTCGAGCGCCGCCCGGACCTTGAACAGCCCGTGGATCTCCTCCGCCGACAGGGAGTTCACGCGCAGCATCCCGCGGGCGCCCGCCCGCACGAGACCCTCCTGCTGCAGGTGCCGCAGCGCCTCGCGCACCGTGCCCCGGCTCACGCCGAGCTTCGCCGCGAGCTCCACCTCACCGAGGTGGTCGCCGGGGCGGTAGGCGCCGGAGGTGACGGCCGTGCGCAGCGCCTGCAGCACCCGCTCACGCAGGGTGCTGCGGTCGACGCTCGTCAACGGCTCGACGGACACGGGTCACTCCTCCCGACTGCCGAGACACTACCTGTCGACACTCGACCACCGGATCAGCCGATCAGGCCGGCGTCCTGCGCCGCGATGGCCGCCTGCACCCGGGAGCGCAGGCCGAGCTTCGTGAGCACCCGGGAGACGTGCGTCTTCGTGGTGGCCTCGGTGATCACCAGCTCCGCCGAGATCTCCGCGTTGGACAGGCCGCGGCCGAGACAGGTGAGCACGTCCATCTCGCGCGGGGTGAGCTCGTCGATGCCGGGCGGCCGGACCGGCTTCCGGGCCGGGGCGCCGAGCCTGGCGATCACCCGGCGGGTGATCTCGGGGGCGAGCACGCCGTCTCCCTTCGCCACGGCGCGCACCGCGGCGAGCAGCGCCGGAGCCTCGACGGACTTGAGCAGGAAGCCCGCCGCGCCCGCGGCGAGGGCGGAGTCGACGTACTCGTCCAGGTCGAAGGTGGTGAGCACGAGCACCTCGCACACCGATTCCCCGATGAGCCTGCGGGTGGCCTCGATGCCGTCGATGCCGGGCATGCGGATGTCCATGAGCACGACGTCCGGCTTGCGGTCGCGGGCCATCCCGACGGCGGCGAGCCCGTCGGCGGCCTCGCCGACCACCGTGATGTCCGGGGCGGAGTCGAGGATCATCACCAGGCCGGTGCGGATCGCAGCCTGGTCGTCGGCCACGACCACGCGCACGGGCTCCGGGCTCATCGGGAAGCTCCGGCGGCAGCCGGCACCGGCAGCACGGCGCGCACGCGCCAGCGACCGCCGTCCGGTCCGGCCGTGACGGTGCCGCCCACGGCGACCGCGCGCTCGTGCAGGCCCACCAGGCCGGTTCCGGTGCCGCCACCGGCCGGCGCGCCGGGCATGAGGTCGTTCTCGATCTCGATCACCAGTTCTCCGTCGTGGTCGCCAAGATGTAGTCGCACCCGGCTGGCGGGGGCGTGCTTGGCGGCGTTCGTCAGCGACTCCTGCACGATGCGGAACGCTGCCAGGTCCACCGCGGCCGGCAGCTCCGCCGCGCCGCCGCGCGCGTCGTCGACCTCGATCCGCAGGCCGGTGCCGCCCGCGGACTCGACGAGCGCGTCGAGCCGGTCGAGCCCGGCGGGTGCGGTGCGCGGGTCGCCGTCGCCCGCGCCGTCGGCCCGCAGCAGGCCGATCATCGTGCGCATCTCCGCCAGCGACGCCACGCTGTCGCGGCGCACCGACTGCAGCACCCGGCGCAGCACCGCGGGGTCCGGATCCGGCAGGTTGAGCGCCGCCTCGGACTGGATCGCGATGCCCGAGAGCTGCCCGGCGATCACGTCGTGCAGGTCGCGGGCCATCCGCGCTCGCTCGGCCGCCACGGCGGCGGCGCGGTCCAGCTCGGACATCCGGGACGCCTGCTCGGCACGTTCCCGCTCGGCGTCGGCCTGCCCGCGGTGCAGGCGCACCTCCCGTCCCCACAGCACCGGTACGGCCAGCACGAGCCCGAGGTTGAGGATGACGAGCACGGCCGCGCGGCCGCCATCGGAGACGAGGCTGACGAGTCCCGCCCCGCCTGCCACGGCCACGGTGGCGCCGGCCACCGTCCAGCTGAGCCGCTCCGACGAGTAGAGGACCGAGCAGTAGAGCAGGTCGCCGATGAGCATCATCATCGCGAGCGGCACGGAACCGAGCTGCACCATCGCGAGCAGCACGCCGCAGGCGATCGCGAGTCCGAGCACGGGCCGGACCCGCCGCTGGGTGTGCCCGAGCGCGGCGACCGCGAGCAGCCCCAGCAGGGCCCACGGCGACGGCTCCGGACCGTCGTTCCAGCGGATGGCGACCTCGGGGACGATCAGGTACAGCAGCACGCCGAGCAGGAAGAAGCCGACGACGTAGAGCGCGTCCTCCAGCCGCTCGCGCTCGTGCAGCCAACCCGTCACGCGGCAATTGAACACGCGACGGCCCGCCGCTCGCGTCGATCGAAGGTGGTACGCGGACTCACACACCCCCGGGCACGCCGGTTCTCCCCGTGGCGTCCCGGTCCGCGACGGCCGCGGTCGGTGCCGTCCGGCCGACGAGCAGGTGCAGCGCGATGGCGATCGCGGTCGCCACCGCGACGTCGAGAAGCGCACCGACGGTCGAGGTTGTCGGGAACAGACCGGCAGCGCCGTTGCCTGCGAAATGCACCACCACGGCCGCGGCGACCCCGCCGCGCAGCCGCTCCGACATCACACAGATCGTGTAGCTCATCGGTAGGAACGCCGCGAAGAAGAGCCCTGTCTCCCAGCTGCCCAGCCCGATCTCGGCCTGTGTCGTACCGGGGAGCAGGAACAACGGCACGTGCCATGCGGCCCATACGAGGCCGAGCAGCACGGCCGTCCACACCGGCGAGAGTGTCCGGCGAAGACGGGGCTGCGCGTAGCCCCGCCAGCCGAACTCCTCCGAAAGCGGCCCCGCGATGAGCACGAATCCGATGACCATCAGCGGCCCGCCGATCGTCGCCGCCCGATCTCCCGCGGTCGCGAGGTCCAGCGTGCCGTCGACGAGGGCCGCGGCGATGGCGGGCGCTGCGCCGAGCAGCAGCGCGGGCAGCAACCAGCGCCCCGCCGCGCGGAACGGGTTGGGTCCGCGCGGACGGCGCCTACCGCCGCACCACAGGAGCAGCGCGACCGCCGTCGGGCCGAACGCACCGACGACGAACAGGAGCTGGGGGAGCGGCTCCCCGATGTCGCCACCGGCGAGCAGCGCCAGACCCCACGGCAGCCAGCTGACCGCGAACGTCCCGGCGAAGAACAGCAGGAGATCGGTCCTCGTCCGCTGCGGCGATGGGGGAACCATGGTCGACGACGTTAGGGACGCCGCGTGCGTGGGGCACTGGCACAAGCCCCCGCGATCGGCGTGGGGTGCACCCCCACTCGGGGGTGGGACCCGGTCTCAGCGCGCCGCATCGACGCGGTCCGGTTCCGGCGGACCGAGGTGAGTGCGCCCGGTCAGCGCGAACGCGGCGGCCAGCAGGCAGCCGACGCCGATCACGATGTAGCCGGCGCCCGGACCGCCCGCGTCGACCACCGGCCCGATCGCGAGGAGCCCGAGCGGCCCGGCCGCCACCGCGAGCGAGGTGTAGCTGCCGATGACGCGCCCCCGCATCCGATCGGGCGTGCGGTGCTGGATCACGAGCGCCGCCACCGGGTTGATCGGGCCTGCCACCACGCCGACCGCGAACCCGAGCACCACCAGCACCGGCACCGGCGGCAGCAGTGCGAACGCGGCGAGCCCGAGCCCGGCCGCGGCCACCGAGCCCACCAGCGCGGTTCCCTCCGACATGCGGTGCGCCACCGCGCCGTACCCGAGCGCGCCGATCAGCCCTCCCACGGCGAACGCGGCCAGCACCAGCCCGTACTCCGCGGGCCGGCCGGCCTGCTGGAGGTGCGCGTTGAGCACGACCGACTGGAACGGGGCCGCGAACGCGACGATGATCGTCGCGGTGAGCGCGACGGTCCGCAGGCCCCGGTCGTGCAGGACGAACCGCAGGCCGTCGACCACCGAGCGCAGGTAGGGCTCGCGGACCGGTGCCGGCGCGGCCGCGGCGGGCATGGTCCACCCCGTGATCACCGCGGACAGCACGAACATCGCGACCGTGGCCCACAGCGCGCCGAACCCGCCTGTCGCCACCAGTAGCACGCCACCGACCCCCGGCCCGACCATGTTCCCGACGCTCTCGGCGGCCTCGCCCCACGCGTTGAGCTTCGGCAGCGGGGTGCCGGAGCTACGCGCGACATCGGGACGCATGGCCTCGCGCGCGGCGGCGCCCGGCCCGTCGAACACCGCACCGAGCGCCACCAGGACGAGCAGCAGTGGCAGCCCGAGCCCGACGAGCCCGTCGAGCAGCGGGAGCGCCGCAACGGCGAGCGCGCTGAGCACGTCGGCGGCGACGGCGCACGTGCGCCGTCCGATCCGGTCGATGAGCGCGCCACCGAAGAGCGCCGACAGGGCGACCGGCAGGATCGCGGCCGCCCCTGCGAGCCCCGCCGCGGTGGCGCTGCCGGTGCGCTCCAGCACCAACCACGGCACGGCGACCGCGACGATCGCGTTGCCGGTGTTCGACAGGGTGGTCGAGGCGAGCAGACCGATCAGCGCCCTCACGGTGCTTCCCCGATACCGGCGAGCAGGGTGTGGAACGCCAGTTCCGGGGCATCGCGGGCGGCGAGCCGCCCGCGGGCCACCCCGTCCCACGCCGAGTAGGTGAGGGCGTACAGCGTGCTGACCACCCACCAGACCGGCGCATCCCTGCGCACCGCTCCGGCGTGCTGCGCCCTGCGGACGAACTCCTCGATCGGCTCGTCGAGCCGCTCGATCCGCGCCGCGAGGGCCGGATCGTCGTCGAGCGATGGCTGGCGGAGGAGGAACTCCAGCCGGGCCCCTAGGGGGACGAGCGCCTCGACGAGCCTGCGCAGGGCGCCGGTGGCGTCCGCCGCCGTCGCGTGCGGGGCGAGCAGGGCGATGCCCGAGTCGGCCAGTGCATCCGCGAACCGGTCGACCGAGTCGTGGGCCACGGCGAGCAGCAGCGCGTCCCGGGTGGGGTAGCGCTTGTGGAGCGTGGTGCGGCCGACGCCTGCCGCCGCGGCGACCTCCCCGAGTGAGGCCCGCGGATCGGCGACGAGTACCTCGGCGGCGACCTGCAGCAGGCTGGGCTGCACCGGCCTCCGGGTGCGAACATCCATGTTCACAACTGTACAGAGATGTTCTGAGATCGATCCAAGGTTGCACGTCGGATCGATCCCTCGCCCGACGACGCGGCTCCCTCGGCCGGGCGATCCTCGACCCCATGACCGTGATCAGTGGGCGGGGCCGGATCGACGCGCTCGACGTCCTCCGGGGCGTCGCGATCGTCGGGACGTTCGGCACGAACGTCTGGCTGTTCGCCGCGCCCGGTGGGCCGGCGGCGTGGATCTCGACGGCGTTCTCCGAGAGCGACCCGCTCGAGATCGCGCTGCAGACGCTCACCAACGGCAAGTTCCTCGCGCTGCTCACGCTGCTGTTCGGGGTGGGGATCGAGCTGCAGTACCGGTCGGCCGTGCGCCGGGGGAACCCGTGGCCCGGCAGGTATCCGGTGCGTGCCGCGATCCTGTTCGTCGAAGGGCTCGTGCACTACGTCCTCGTGTTCGAGTTCGACGTCCTGATGGGGTACGCGATCGCGTCGTTCCTGGTGGCGTACCTGGTGGGGCGGAGCGACCGGGCGGTGCGGGCCGTGGCGGGCGCGGTCGGAGCGGTCTACGTCGCGGCTCTGCTCGCGGTCACGGCGTTGCTGCTGGCGACGCCGGACGCGTCGGGGTCCGGCTCGACCCCCGACCCGGCCCTCACGGCGAGCTGGCCGCGACAGGTGCTGCTGCGCCTCGAGTACGTCGCCCTGTTCCGGGCGGAGCTGGTGCTGATCGTCCCGTCGGCCGTCGTGCTGTTCCTCGTCGGCTCCCGGCTGGTGCGCGCGGGTGCGTTCACCGAGGCGGGAACGCGGATCCGCCGGAGGCTCATGGGGGTCGGCCTCGGCGTCGGGGTTCCGCTGAACGCACTGGCGGCCGCCGCTGGCCCGGGCTGGTTCCTCGTGGACCGCTACCTCGCGCCGCCGCTCGTCGCGCTCGGCCTGCTCGGGCTCGGCACGACGCTCGTCCTGCGTGGTCGACGCGAGCCCGGCCCGATCCGGCGGGGGCTGACCGCGGTCGGCCGCACCGCGCTCTCGGGCTACGTCCTGCAGAACGTGCTCGCCGCCGTGCTCTGCTACGGCTGGGGCTTCGGGCTTGCGGAGCGGTTCGCCGGTGCCGGGCCGTGGTTCGTGCTCGCGCTGTGGGCCGGTGTCTCGGCGCTCCTGCTCGCGGTCGCCCCGCTGTGGCTGCGCCACGTCGACCGGGGTCCGCTGGAACTGCTGGTGCACCGGATCACCTTTGCCGGATCGGCACGAAACCGGGCCGGCTCGGCGGTCCCGGCCCAGAGTGGGCGGCATGACCTATGACGTGATCGTGATCGGCGGCGGAGCGGCGGGGCTGGCCGGGGCGACGGCCCTGCTCCGCTCCCGGCGCTCGGTGCTGGTGGTGGACGGCGGCGAGCCGCGGAACGCGCCCGCCGACGGGGTGCACAACTTCCTGACGCGCGACGGCACGCCGCCGAGCGAGCTGCTGGCGGCCGGCCGCGCGGAGGTGCTCGGTTACGGCGGGGAAGTGGTGCACGGGAGCGTGGTGGCCGTCGACCCCGGCTTCCGGGTCCGGCTCGACGACGGTCGCACGCTGTCGGCCCGTCGGCTGCTCGTCGCGACGGGCCTCGCCGACGAGCTGCCGGACGTACCGGGACTGGCGCAGCGGTGGGGCCGGGACGTGCTGCACTGCCCGTACTGCCACGGCTGGGAGGTGCGCGACCGGGCCGTCGGAGTGCTGGCAACCGGGCCGATGGCCGTGCACCAGACGTTGCTGTTCCGGCAGCTGACCGATGACGTCACGCTGTTCCTGCACACCGGGCCCGAACTCTCCGAGGACGAGTGGGAGCAGTTGGCCGCGCTCGGGATCGCGGTGGTGGACGGCGAGGTCGCGGGGCTGGAGGTCGTCGACGATCGGTTGGCCGGCGTTCGCCTGGCCTCGGGCCGGACGATCCCGCGCGAGGCGCTCGTGGTCGCACCGAGGTTCACCGCCCGCGTGCCCCCGGTACCGGGACTGGTGGCGGAGGAGGTGCGGATGGGGGAGCACGTGATCGGCGCCGCGGTGCCGGTCGGGCCGGGCGGCGCCACTGCCGTGCCCGGGGTCTGGGCGGCCGGCAACGTCGTGGAGGTGCAGGCGCAGGTGATCAGCTCCGCCGCCGCCGGACTGGCGGCCGGGGCGGCGATCAACGCGGATCTCGTCGCCGAGGACGCTCGCCGGGCGGTCAGCCGGACAGCGTCGGTGGGGTGAAGGTGCCGTCCTCCCCTGGCCGGTAGGGCAGGGCGGCCGTCACGGCCGCCGCCGGGACGGGACCGTAGGCGTGGGGGAAGCGCATCGACTCCGGGTCGCCGGGCACGCCAGGCTCCCACCGGATCTCGACGGGGACGCGGGCCGGGTCGATCACCAGCAACACGACGTCGGTCCGGCCGCGGAAGAGCCGGTTCGCCGGCAGCGACACCTGCTCGGGTGTCGAGAGGTGCACGAACCCGACCTCGGCGAGCGACGGCGGCGTCACCGCACCGGCGGCGCGAGCGGCCTCCCACTCCGCGGCGGTGCACATGTGCAACAGGACTTCTGACTCCATCCGAGCAGTCTGTCGGGCCTTGTCTTTGACACGACGTGTCAATTAACGTCCGTCACACCCGAGCCACCGTCGTCAGGAGGATGCGCATGTCGCCCACCAGCGAGTCCCAGGCCGCTGCCGAGGAGCCCGTGGTCGAGGAGACCCTCGTCGAGGAGGTCTCCATCGACGGCATGTGCGGTGTCTACTGACCGCGGTTTCCGCTGACGCCGTGGTCTTCGACCCGGCGCGGCCCCACTGCTGCAGCCCGCGGGTGGCGGTGCGCCCCGAGCCGTTCGGGGCGCTCGTCTACCACTTCGGCACCCGCAGGCTGTCGTTCCTGAAGACCCCCCAGCTCGTCGAGGTCGTGTCCGGGCTGGAGCGGCACCCCGACGTGCACTCCGCGCTCGAGGCGGCGGGCGTCGAGGAGGCCCAGCGCCCGGCTTACCTGCGGGCGCTGGCCGGGCTGGCCGCGAACGGAACCATCGAGGAGCGCCCGTGAAGCTGGTCGAGCACTTCCAGTACGGCCTGAACTCCCCGATCTGCCTCACCTGGGAGCTCACCTACGCCTGCAACCTCGCGTGCGTGCACTGCCTGTCGTCCTCCGGACGGCGGGACCCGCGCGAGCTCAGCACGGCGGAAGCGAAGTCGGTGATCGACGAGCTGCAGCGGATGCAGGTCTTCTACGTCAACATCGGCGGCGGGGAGCCGACTGTCCGCTCCGACTTCTGGGAGCTGCTCGACTACGCGGTCGCGCACGACGTCGGCGTCAAGTTCTCGACCAACGGGATCAAACTCGACAAGGCGCGGGCCGCCCAGCTCGCTGCCACCGACTACGTGGACGTCCAGATCTCCCTCGACGGCGCCACCGCCGAGGTCAACGACCACGTGCGCGGGCCCGGCTCGTACGCCACCGCGATCAGGGCGCTGGAGAACCTCGCCGAGGCCGGGTTCGGCCAGCCCAAGATCAGCGTGGTCATGACCCGGCAGAACGTCGACCAGCTCGACGAGTTCAAGTCGATCGCCGACAAGTTCGGCGCGCAGCTGCGCATCACGCGGCTGCGGCCGTCGGGGCGCGGCGCGGACGTGTGGGACGAGCTGCACCCCACGGCCGCGCAGCAGCGGCAGCTCTACGACTGGCTCGTGGCGCGGGGCGACAACGTGCTCACGGGAGACTCGTTCTTCCACCTCTCCGCGTACGGTGAGGCGCTGCCCGGGCTCAACCTGTGCGGGGCCGGACGGGTGGTCTGCCTGATCGACCCCGTCGGCGACGTCTACGCCTGCCCGTTCGCGATCCACGAGAACTTCCTGGCGGGCAACGTCCGCTCGCCGGGCGGGTTCAAGGAGGTGTGGCGCGGCTCCGAGCTCTTCGCCGAGCTCCGGCAGCCGCAGACCGGCGGCGCCTGCCGCAGCTGCGGCTTCTACGACTCCTGCCAGGGTGGCTGCATGGCCGCCAAGTTCTTCACCGGCCTCCCGCTCGACGGGCCCGACCCGGAGTGCGTCCGCGGATTCGGCGAGCAGGCCCTCGCGGCAAGGGGCGCCGACACGGTGATCCCGAAGTCGGACGTCGACCACTCGAGGTCCGCGCCGCGGAACGGGCGCGGCCCCGTCCCGGTCTCGATCGGAATGCGCCCGGACAGAGCATGCGACGAGAGCCCTCTCGCCGGCCTCCCGGTCCCGGTAGCCGGAACCTGACGAACGCGCCGCTCGTCGGATGAATCTCGGCGATCGGGCGTGGCCGGAGGTGCCATCTGCCACCCTTCTCGTCCCGCTCGGGGCGCTCGAGCAGCACGGGCCGCACCTTCCGCTCGACACGGACGCCCGCGTCGCCGCCGCCGTCGCCCGCCGAGCCGCCGCGGACGGCCCGGCCCTGCTGGTCGCGCCACCGCTGGCCTACGGCGCGTCCGGTGAGCACGAGGGCTTCCCGGGAACGTTGTCGATCGGGCACGAGGCGCTGCGCGCGGTGCTGGTGGAGCTGGGCCGCTCGGCGTCCCGGTGGGCGTCGCGGCTCGTGTTCGTCAACGGGCACGGCGGCAACCTCCCGACCGTGCCGGATGCGGTGGCACAGCTGCGCCACGAGGGCCGCGACGCGGCGTGGTCGCCGTGCGTCGTGACAGGCGGGGACGCGCACGCCGGGCGCACCGAGACGTCCATCCTGCTCGCCCTCGACCCCGCCGCGGTCCGGCAGGACGCCGCCGAGACGGGTGTCACGGCGCCGCTCGCCGATCTGCTCCCTGCCCTGCGCGCAGGTGGTGTGGCGGCGGTGAGCTCGAACGGGATCCTCGGCGACCCGACCGGCGCGAGCGCGCCGGAAGGCGAGCGCCTCTTGGCCGAGATGGCCGAGGCACTCCGCACCCGTCTCACCCGCTGGCGCCCCGACCCGACCGGGCGCCTGACCTGACCCGGCTGGTCAGGCTGCCTCTGGGAGGGAGTCCTCGAAGGGATCGGCGAGGTGAACGGTCATCAGGTAGAGCCGCCGTTCCAGCAGCCGGTCGATGTCCTGCCGCGCTGCCTCTTTGAACGCCGGGGTGAGGTTCGAACGAGGCCCCATGTGCTCTCGTCGCTCGGCGATGTGCCGATCAATGCTGGCCAGGTCCGGGCACGGGAAACGGTAGCCGGGCAGGACGCTGCTGACAGCAGCGACAGGATCGGGATCGTCAGTTCCGTACAACATGGCGGATACCTATGTGCGAGTTGTGGGGGAGCGGTTACGAGTCTGCGGTCGCGATGTTACGCATCAGTTAAGGAGGTATGTCGCGCAGGAAAGGTGCTGGTGTGGCCGCCGCCACGCTGCCGGCTTCACCGGAAACGACGAATCCCGACAATGGGTTCGAGAATTGACCCATTGGTGTGTGAGATGCGCTTCATGTCGTCCTGATGGCCGGGGCAGCGGCGGTCCAGGTGCACGTCGTGCGGCCGCCGTCGGGCCAGCGGACCGACACCTCGGTGCCCTCCACCGCGACCTCGGGCGTGGTGGAATCCGGTGCCGCGGTGAGCGTCGAGGCGCTGACCACGAGGTCGCCGGGTACGACCGTGCCGCGCAGGGTGGGCACCAGCGCCCATGCGCCGTAGGCCGTGCCCTGCGGGGCCCGCTGGACCTCGGCGGCGTCGAAGCCGTGGCAGCCGACGAGCCTGGTGGCCGCTGCGTCGGTGCGCAGCGCGACCGCGACGTCGTCGACGTGTGAGTCGAGCTCCTGCGGGGTCGCGGCGGCGAGCGCCCATCCCGTCACTGTGACGGGAATGCCGGCGGGCACGGAGCGGAGCCGGTGGACGTGCACCTCCCACGCGCCCCGCGCGACGACAAGGCTCTCGATCCGCCCCTGGGGGAGAACTGGCCCGCCCGCGACCGGCGGGCCCCCGGGGTAGGCGGGCGGGCCGGGGAATTGCGGCTGGTGCCACGACGCCACCCAGTCCGGTCCGCTGCCGATCCGGTGGATGCGCCGCCGCACGCTCTCCCGGCCCCGGACGTGCAGGGCGATGTGATTGTCGGCGGCGTTGCGGACGGCAGTGGGTCCGGTGCGGGTGGAGTAGGCGAGCCGGGCGTAGAGCGGGTCGGGCTCGCCGCGGTCGGCGTCCCAGGGGTTGATGTGGTCGCTGCCGTGGTTGTGCACGCGGACCATGCCGTCCGCCTGAGTCGTCTGCACCAGCCAGCCGACGGACGGGATGACGATCGTCCGGTCCGGCCCGGCCGATGGCGGCGGCTCCTCGACCGCGGTCCACAGCGGCGCCGTCTCCGGCAGCAGCAGCCCGAGGAAGCCCTTGCTCGCCCAGTACGGCGATGCGGGCCCTGAATAGGTCTGCAGGGTCGCCGCGTGCGGGCCGTGCCAGCCGCGGGAGAAGATCCCGTCGGTGAGCGCGCCGCGATCGAGGAAGTAGCGCAGGCCCGCCGACAGGATTCGCCGGGTCTGGCCCGGCCGCAGCGGCGTCCACCCGACCACCTCGCCCAGCGCCACCGCCGACAGCGTCGCGGTGCGATAGGTGAGCGACCGGCCCTGGTAGAGCGGCGCCCCGTTGCCGTCGAACGTGGCGGCGAACGAGCCGAGGAACTCCTCCAGCCGCGGGCCGAGCCGCTCCAGCTGTGCCGTGTCCCCGCGCAGGTGTGCGACCAGCACCGGGTAGAGGTGCATCGCCCAGCCGATGTAGTGGTCGAAGGCGCGGCCGTCACCGTCGCTGTACCAGCCGTCGCCGCGGTACCAGCCCTCCAGGAGGTCGAGCGCGCGGTCGAGGGCGCGAGCGGTCTCGGCGTCGCCGCGGCCGACCTCGTCGAGGAAGGCGGCCACGGTCATCGGGAACAGGTACCAGTTGTTCGGGGCAGGCTCGTTGCGCAGCGCGCCGCGCAGCCACGCTTCGAGGCGACCCTGTTCGGTGTCGTCGAGCAGGTCCCACGTCCAGCGCCGCGCGGCCAGCAACCCGAGCGCCACCGACGCCGACTCCACCATCGGCTGCCCGCCAGGCCCGTGCGAGCCGATGGGCGGCCACGCGTCGGGACCGGCGGGCCCCGGCCCGCTCACCAGGCCCTCGCGGTACGGGGCGAGCACGGTGCCGTCCTCGTCGCCCGCGGCGCGGAACGCCGCGAGCAGGAAGGTGCGGGCGAACCCCTCCAGGCCGTCGGATACGACGCCCGCCTTCGCGGGCGCGCCCGGCAGGTCGATCCGGCCGCCGCGCGGCGAGCGGTAGCGCTGCACGGCGGCGAGCAGGTCATCGGCGACGGTTGTCCAGTGCTTGCGGGTCCAGCCGGTGTGCGGGCTCAGGTCGAAGTCGTCGGCGGGAATCGGATTCTCTCCTCGCGTGTCATGCGGTCAGCGGCAGCAGTTCGCGGCGCACGGGGTGGGCGAACGGCCGGCCAGCCGCCCACCGCTCCACCTCGTCGGCCGCGGCGTCGGCGAGCCTGCGCAGTTCGTTGCCCTTGGAGCCGGCGACGTGCGGGGTGATCAGCACCCCGTCGCAGTCCCAGAGCGGGGAGCCGGCAGGCAGCGGTTCCGGGGTCGTCACGTCGAGCACGGCGCGCAGGCGTCCGGAGAGCACCTCGCGCTCCAGCGCGGCGTGGTCGACGAGCCCGCCGCGCGCGGTGTTGAGCAGGGTGGCGCCGTCGCGCATGAGGGTGAGCAGCCGGGCGTCGACCATGCCGGTGGTCTCGCGGAGCAGCGGCGCGTGCAGCGACACCACGCCGGAGCGGGCGAACACCTCGTCCAGGCCGACCGGTTCGGCGCCGAGGCCGCGCACCTCGGTGTCGGCGACGTACGGGTCGTGCAGGAGCACCTCGAGGTCGAACGGCCGCAGCAGGTCGGCCACGCGCCGCCCGATCAGCGACGCCCCGAGCAGCCCGACCGTCGCCCGGTAGTTGCCGGCTTCCGGGAAGAGCGCGTTCCAGTCCTGCTGGACGCGCTCGGCCCGGAACCAGCGCGCGATCTCGGGCACCCGCTTGCCGGCGAGCAGGATCATCGCCACCGCGTACTCGGCCACCGGCACGGCGTTGGCCGCGGCCGCCGAGCTCACCACGATGCCCCGCTCCCAGCACTCCTCGGTGACGTGATTGCGCACGGTGCCCGCCGTGTGGACGATGGCCCGCAGCCGGGGCGCGGCGGCGAGGACGTCCGCGCTGATCGGCGCGCAGCCCCAGCCGGTGATCAGTAACTCCACGTCGGCGAGGTCGGCGCGGTCGAACCCGTCGAGTACGACGTCCGGGTCGATGTCGACGGCGGCCGCGATCCGCTCGACCGCGGCCGGGTGGAGCACCTGCCGCGCGGTCCTCGTGGCCATCGCGAAGGCCGCACGCGCCACTACTTCACGCTCCCGGCCGTCAGGCCCGATCGCCAGTACCGCTGCAACATCAGGAACGCCACGATGAGCGGCAGCAGGGCGAGCAGCGAGCCGATGATGACGAGCGGGTAGTACTCGGGCGTGATGGTCGCCTGGCTGTTCCACGCGTACAGCCCGAGGCTGAGCGGGTAGAGCTTCTCGTCGGACAGCATCACGAGCGGCAGGAAGAAGTTGTTCCAGATCGACGTCAGCTGGAACAGGAACACGGTGACGAAGCCCGGCCCGAGCATCCGCAGCCCGATGCGGAAGAACATGTACAGCTCCGACGCGCCGTCCATCCGCGCGGCTTCCAGCACCTCGCCGGGGACGTACCCGGTGGCGAAGATCCGCGCGAGGTAGACGCCGAACGGGTTGAACAGCACGGTGATGAAGACGGCCCACATCGTGTTGGCCAGCTCGAGCCGGGACGCGATGAGGTACATCGGCAGCGCCAGTACCGTGCTGGGGATCATCACGCTGATCAGCACGAGCGCGTAGAGCTGCTTCTTCCCGCGGAAGGAGTACTTGTCGAAGACGTAGCCTGCCGCGGTGCTGATCAGCGCGCCGAGGCCGGCGCCGATCACCGCGTACAGGATGCTGTTGACGTACCAGCGCAGGTAGAGCCCGTCGTCCTCGTCGAGCAGCGCCTGGATGTTGCCGGCGAGGTCGAAGTTGCCCAGGTCGAGCAGGTTGCTGCTGAACAGCGCCTCCGCGTTCTTGGTAGCGGCGAGCAACAGCCACAGCAGCGGCAGGAGGGCGTAGAGCGTGCCGGCCGCGATCACGACGTTCGTCGTGATCGTGCCCGCGCGGGTGCCCCGCCGGACGCGGCCCCCGAGTTCGGTCGTCATGCCTTCGCTCCTCGTGAGCTGTAGCGGGCCACCGCGTAGGACAGCAGGCAGCACAGGACGAGCAGCAGCACCGACGCCGCCGACGCGAGGCCGTAGTTGCCGCGGTTGAAGGCCGCGTCGAAGATGTACATGTTGGGCGTGAAGCGGTTGCCGATCAGCGGCGTGGACTGCTGGAACAGCATCGGCTCCGTGAACAGCTGCAGCGTGCCCACCAGCGTGAACATGCTGACGGTCACCACCGAGGCGCGGATCATCGGCACCTTCACCCGCGCCGCCGTGCGGATCGCGCCCGCGCCGTCCACCGCCGCGGCCTCCATCACGTCCCGGGGCACGGCCTGCAGGGCCGTGTAGAAGATCACCGTGTTGTAGCCGAGCCCGCCCCAGAGGGCGACGTTGACCAGCGATGGGATGAGCAGCGTCTGGCCCAGCAGGTCGAGCTGGATGTTCAGGTCCCGGAGCAGGGCGAGCATCGGGCTGATCCCCGGCGTGTAGAGGTACAGCCAGATGATCGAGGCGATGATGCCGGGGACGGCGTGCGGGAGGAACAGCGCCGTCTGCGCGAACTGCCGGGCCCTCGCCAGGCCGGAGTCGAGCAGCAGCGCGACGGCCAGCGAGGCGACCACCAGGATCGGGATGAACAGCACGACGTAGGCGAGCGTCACGCCGATGCTGCGCAGGAAGCTCGGGTCGGTGAGCACCACGACGAAGTTGTGGAGCCCGACGAACACCGTGCGGCCGTTGCCGAACCCCAGCCCGGAGTGCTGTTGCGAGAAGACGCTCAGGTAGATCGCGTAAGCGGCCGGGACGACGAACACGCCGAGGCAGAGCGCGGCGAACGGGGCGAGCAGCACCGCCACCGCCCGGCGCTGTCCCAGCACCCGGGTCTCGGTCGGACGGGTCCGCTGCTTCGCCGGGGCCGGCGCGACGGCAGGCGTCTCGATAGTCGCGGTCATCGTTCATCCACCGCCAGTCCGAGTGCTCGCATGTCGGGCAACGACTCCTCCTGGCCCTGTTCGAGTGCCCCGGCGATCGTGCCGCCGTACCTGACGCGGGCCAGGCCCTCCTCGATGATCTTGTTGGTCGCGGGCATCCGCGGGCCCCACACCCAGCCCTCGGGGATCGTGGCCGCCTCGCGGCGGAACAGCGCGTAGATGTCCTGGCCGCCGAAGTAGGAGCGGTCGAAGCCCTCGTCGGCCACGCGGATCAGGTTCGGTGCCGCGGGGTACATGCTGCTCGTGCCGCTGGACAACCGGGCCTCGAACGCCGCGGGGTCGGTGACCATCCAGCGCAGGAACTCCATCGCTTCGTCCGGGTGCTTGCTGTCCTTGGTGATGGCGAAGACCGAGCCGCCCGTCACCCCGACCGCGGGCCGCGCCGGATCCCATTGCGGCAGCGGCGCCGCCGCCCACTTCCCGGCACCGTCGGGGTTCGACCGCATCAGTGCCGCCGCGGCCCATGCCCCGTTGATGTAGGTCGCGATCGTTCCGTTGTTGATCCCCGCCTGCCATTGCTGGCTGTTGATCGGGGCCACCGCCACGAGGTCCTCGTCGACGAGGCGCTGCCAGTACCCGGCGACGCGCATCGTGCCGGGGTCGGTGAAGTCGAGGCGCCACTGCCCGCCCGCTGTGGAGAACCACCGGCCGCCCGCCTGCACGGAGAGGCCGGCCAGGTGCGGCGCGCTGCTGGTGAAGAACGTCGAGAGCCGTACGTCGGGCGCCGTGGCCTTCAGGTCCCGGGCGGCCTGCTCGAACTCCGCCCACGTCCGCGGCACCGCGATGCCGTGCTGCTCGAACAGGTCGCGCCGGTAAAACAGGACCTGCGGCTCGATGTCGATCGGCACGGCGTAGACCCGCCCGTCGAACGTGACCTGGTCCCACGCCTGCGGCACGAGCTGCGAGCGGAACCCGTCGTCGATTCGGTCGGTCACGTCCATGAACGCCCCGTCGATCGCGAAGCCGGGGAGCGAGACGTAGTCGCTGGTCGCGACATCGGGGGCGTTGCCGGCGCGGGTGGCGTTGGTGAGCTTGGCGTTCGTTCCGTTCGCGCCCGCCGGGGTCATGTCGAGGTCGACCTGGATGTCGGTGTGCGTGGCGTTGAAGGCGTCGACCACGGCCTGGGTGCCCCGCAAGGATGACCAGTACGTGATCACGACGGGGCCGTCACCCGACTGCTCAGGGCTGGAACACGCCGCCAGGGCGGTCGCCATGGCCAGAGCGCAGCCCAGCGCTCGGAATCGGTGGGACACGGACGTTCTCCTCGTCATCGAGAGAGCGCTTTCCCGAGCCACCGTGATGCACGGTTCGATCCCTGTCAAGACCGTACGATCAAAATGATCGAACGGTCATTTTCTGGCTCGGGTCGATCCTCGATCCACAAGTCCGGGCAGCAGCTCGACGTGCCGGACCGGCCCGCCGTGTTCGACGCGGTCGAGCAGCAATGCGACCGCCTCGCGGCCGACCTCGCGCTTGGGCGGCGCCACGGTCGTCAGCTCGAGCCCGCCGAGGCCGGCGATCATGTCGTCGTAGGCGACGATGGAGACGTCCTCCGGCACCTGCAGGCCTGCTGCGTACAGCTGCTGCACGAGGTTCAGCGCGTCGATGTCGCTGTGCGCGAGCAGCGCGGTGGCGTGGGTCGCGCGGACCACAGCAGGCAGGTGCGGCACGCGCGTGTCCGGATCCGGATCCGCGCCCGCCGAGCTGAGCAGTGGCTCGGCGAGGAGCGGCAGGCCGAGATCGGCGAGTCGCGCCACGAACGTCGCCCTGATCGTTCGCGCCGTCGGGCTGTCGTTGCGCGCCGCGAGCAGGATGCGGGTGTGCCCGAGCTCGCGCAGGTGCCGCAGCGCCAGCAGCACGCCGTGCGCGTGATCGGTGCGCACGGCGTCGAACCCGGCGAGCACGCTGCCCGCGGGCGCGAAGCGCTCGACGATCACCGCAGGCGAGCCGGCGGCGGGGTCGGCCTCCTCGGCCTCGACCGCCCCGATGGTGCGCCAGCGCGGGAAGACCAGCGCGCCGAGGGAGTCCGGCACCCTCGCGGCGCGACGCATGGCGGCACCCGCCGTCTCCCGGTCGCCGATGTCCTCCAGGTGCCAGCGCAGGCCCAGCTCCGCAACGGCCTCCTGCGCGCCCTTGACGATCTGGGCGAGGTACGCGCTGCGCGCCGGCGCCATCACCACCACGACGCCTGCGGAGCGGTCGCTGCGCCGGCTCGAGGGAAGCCGGACGACGCCGTGGCCGCGTACGACGTGCTCCTTGCGCGCGAGCTCCTCGACGTCGCGGCGCAGCGTGATCGGTGAGACGTCGAACTCGCGGGCCAGCTCGGCCACGCGGGCCGGCCCGCGGGACCGCAGGATCGCGAGGATCCGCTCCTGGCGGGCCGACGGCTTGTTCACGAGCGGGGACGCTACCTGCGCCGTGAGTGCCGAGGCGTCAGGCCACGAGCTCCAAGCGGCCGGCCGTGGTGATCACCGCCGGGATGCGCTGGCCGACGGCGCCCTCGACGGCGGGGGCGATGAGACCCGCCCGCACCAACCGGTGCACGGCGTTCTGGTCGCAGCAGAAACGACCGTCGAGGTAGAGGTCGGGCTCGGAGCCCCACACGAGTTCGGCACATCCGCGCGCCACGTCGCGCAGAATGGCCCGGTCACGGACGCTCAGCTCGACTTCGACGACGAGCTCCATCGCGATCCCCCCAATTCAGCAGGTGAAACCAGGGTGGGGGAATGGTGGATCGTCCTGCCACAGAATTGAGGAACATCTGAGGTTGCCGCCCCGGCGAGTCTCGGGAGTTCACCCGGTCGGGCGGGGCGAGGCGAGCAGGAGCGGCACGAGCTGCTCGTCGGGGGTGAGCGAGCCGTGCTGTCCCGGCATCCGCGAGATCAGCCGTTCGGCCCGGGACCGGATCACGGCCGTGCCGCCGCGCGCCGCGACCACGACGTCGCCGATGCGGTCGCGGGCGTGCGGCGCCACCGGCAGCCCGAACCAGCCGTCGGCGATCGCCTGCTCACCATGCACGACCCATGCCCCGTCCCCCAGCGTTTCCGTCCAGGTGGCGAGCACGTCGTCGAGGGCACCCCGCCGGACGTGGACGTGCCGGGCCCGCGGGTCGCCGGTGAGCTCCCCGACGCCGTCGGCCAGCACAGGGTCGGTGTCGGCGTCGAACCGCCGGTCGACCGCGACCATGCCGTGGTCGCCGGTGATCACGAGCACCGCGTCCGACGGCAGCCGATCCGCGACGATCTCGGCGAGCCGGTCGACCTGGGCGAGCTGCAGCCGCCACGGCAGCGACCCGGGGCCGTAGACGTGCCCCAGCGCGTCCAGGTCGCGGTGGTAGCCGTAGCAGAGCTGCCGGCCGGGGCCCCCGGCCGCGGCGAGGACGCCCGCGGCCAGGTCGCCCATCGCGTACGTGCCCCGGAAGCGGCCGCCGCGCAGGGCGGCCCTGGTGAGCCCGGACCCGTCGAACTCGCTCAGTGACACCACGGTGACATCGACGCCGTCGGCCGCCGCCCGCTCCAGTGCGGTGGGCACCGGCTGGACCTCCTCCGGCACCAGCCGGTCGCGCAGGTCGACCCGGCCGCCGCGGGCCGTCCAGCGCAGGGTGTCGAGGAGCTCGCCGTCGGTGCGCAACACGATCCCGAGCAGGCCGTGCGCGCCCGGCGGCACTCCCGTGCCCAGCGACGCAAGGCTGACCGACGTGCTGGACGGGAAGCCCGCCGTGAGGGGCCCGATATCGGGCAGGCTCGCGAGGAACGGCGCGTCGTCCGCGTGCCGGCGCAGCAGCTCGCTACCGAGCCCGTCGACGAGCAGCAGCACAGCAGCGCGCGCAGGCGGCACGGTCAGTGCGGGCACCGGCCCTGGCACGCCGACCGCGGTGAGCAACGCCGGCAGCACTTCGGCGAGCGAACGCCGTCCGTACTCGGGCAACAGGGGCGCGGTCACCCCACGAGCTTCCCAGCGCGACTCGCGTACACGGAAACCGCGACTCGCGTACACGCAGAGCGCGACTCGCGGGGATGGATCACGGCCTACTCTCAGCCGTGTGGAGGAAGCAGCGCTGCGCGCTCGGGTGTCGCCGCCGCGGTCGTCGCTGCCGGACGGGATGCGGATCGTTCTCGACCCGCACGCGATCGTGGTGGACGACGGCACCGCCCTCTTCGGCGGTGCCCCGCCGCGGATGCTGCGCCTGTCCGCGGCCGCTGCCGCCCGCTTGGAGGACGGCGCGCTCGAGGTCCGCGACCCGATGTCGGCGAAGCTCGCCCGCAGGCTCCTCGACGCGGGCATCGCGCACCCGGTGGCCGAACCCGCGGCCGCGGTGCCGCCCGCGTCGGACGTCACGGTCGTCGTGCCGGTGAAGGACCGCGTCGACGGGCTCACCCGGCTGCTCGCCGCGTTGCCCGCCGACATCGGCGCCACGATCGTCGTCGACGACGGCTCCGGCGACGCCGCGGGCATCCGCGCCGTCGCCGAGAAGGCGGGCGCCGTGCTGCTGCGCCACCCGGAGGCGCAGGGGCCGGCGGCGGCCCGCAACGCAGGGCTCGCGGCCGCGCGCACCCCGCTCGTCGCGTTCCTCGACTCCGACGTGGTGCCGCGGCCCGGGTGGCTCGGCCCGCTGCTCGCCCGCTTCGCCGATCCGGCGGTGGCGCTGGCCGCGCCGCGGATCGTCGCGCTGGCCGGGGATGGCTGGCTGGGCGGGTACGAGTCGGTGCGCTCGTCGCTGGATCTGGGCGCCGACCCGGCGCTCGTGGTGCCGAAGAGCCGCGTGGCGTACGTGCCGAGCGCCGCGATGGTGGTGCGCCGGGACGCCGTCGGCGCGGGTTTCGACGACCGGATGCACGTTGCGGAGGACGTCGACCTGGTGCTGCGGCTGCACGAGGCGGGCTGGCGGCTGCGCTACGAGCCGGCGTCCCGGGTCGCGCACGAGCACCGGACGACCCTGCGCGCATGGTGGCTGCGCAAGGCCTACTACGGCACGGGTGCCGCGCCGCTGTCGCTGCGGCACCCCGGCTCGGTGCCGCCGATGGTGCTCAACACCTGGTCGGCGGCGGTGTCGGTGCTGTTGCTGCGCGGGCGGCCGTGGTCGGTGCTCGCCGCGCTCGCCGTGGCGGCGGGCGCCGCCGAGCAGCTCGCACGCAAGCTCCCGGTCCGCGAGCCGCGCCGCACCGCGGCCCGGCTGATCGGGCTGGGCGCCGTCGGCACGGTTCAGCAGACCGCCGACGCCGTCACCCGCCACTACTGGCCGCTCGCGCTGGCCGCGGCTGTGGTGTCGCGCCGCGCCCGCCGCACCGTCGCCCTCATCGCGGTGGCCGAAGGGGTGCTCGACTGGTGGCGCAGACGCCACGATCCCGACCGGCCCGGACTGCTCGGGTACCTGCTCGCCCGCAGGCTCGACGACCTCGCATACGGCGGCGGCCTGTGGTGGGGCGCGCTGCGCCACCGCACCCTGGCGCCGCTGCGCCCGGTGGGCACCGGACCGGACCGATCTCCCGACACCTGACCCCGACGAGTGATCTTCACCGCCCCGTCCGGATTGGTACGGACAGGTGAACCTGGCGCGACCCTGCTTCCGCTTCTGCGGATCTGAATCCCCAACGGATCCGAGCATGCGGACCAACAGCTGCTCCGTCCCGGGCGGTGTCGCGTCCTGCCGTGGAGCGTGGTTCATCGCCCTTGCATGCCCGGATGATCGGCGGTCTGATTGTGGGCGCCGCCACAACGTCGTGTGCGGCACCCGGGCGTGGCTCGGCTGCGCCCGGTGCGTCCAGTGCTGCTCGGTAGCGGCACCGCGCTCGTGGTGAGGAGAGGTCACATGGCACAGGTTCGGGTCACCGTCGACGGCGTGGAGTACGTCGACGACGTCGAACCCCGCATGCTGTTGGTGTACTACCTGAGGGAGCGCCTGGGAAAGACCGGCACGGTCGTCGGCTGCGACACCAGCAACTGTGGTGCCTGCACGGTGCACCTGAACGGGCAGAGCGTGAAGTCCTGTTCCGTGCTCGCGGTGCAGGCCGACGGCGCGGAGGTCACGACGATCGAGGGGCTCGCCCGCGACGGCGAGCTGCACCCCGTGCAGAAGGCGTTCAACGAGTGCCACGCGCTGCAGTGCGGCTACTGCACGCCCGGCATGATCATGCAGGCGGTCGACCTGCTCAGCGACAACCCCGACCCCGACGAGCGCGCCGTGCGCGAGGGTCTCGAGGGCAACCTCTGCCGCTGCACCGGCTACCAGAACATCGTCCTGGCCGTCCAGAGCGCGGCGCACGCGATGAAGCCCGGCGCCACGGCGCCGGTCGACCAGCCCACCCCGGTCGCTGGGGGCCAGTGACATGACGACGACCGCCGAACCCACCACACCCAGCGAGATCGGCCGGGCTCGCGTCCGCAAGGAGGACGCGCGGCTCATCACCGGTCGCTCCCGCTACACCGACTCGATCACGCCCGCCGGCACGCTGCACGTCTACGTGGTCCGCTCGACGTTCGCGCACGCGCGGATCACCGGGATCGATACGTCCGCCGCGAAGAAGGCCCCCGGCGTCGTCGGCGTCTACACCGCAGCGGATCTCGGCGTAGAGGGGGTCGGGCTGCCCTGTGCCTGGCCGATCACCCCCGACCAGAAGGCGCCGCAGCGGCCGCTGCTCGCCAGCGGCGACGTGCACTTCGCCGGTGAGGGCGTGGCCGTCGTCGTCGCCCGCTCGGTCGCGGCGGCACGGGACGCGGCCGAGCTCGTCGACGTCGACTACGAGCCGCTCGACCCGGTGCTCGACATGGAGGCCGCGCTCGCCGACGGCGCCACGCTCGTGCACCCGGACCTCGGCACCAACGAGAGCGCCACATGGGTGTTCGACTCCGGCGAGGCGGGCACCGGCGGCAGTGTCGGCGATGCGATCTCCGCGGCCGAGTCCGACGCCGACTCCGTCGTGGTGCGCCGCCGGTTCATCCAGCAGCGGCTCATCCCGGCGTTCATGGAGCCGCGCTCGGTGGTCGTGGACCCGACCGGCGAGCAGATCACCTTCTACTCGGCCACCCAGATCCCGCACATCCTGCGCACGATGACGTCGGTGGTGCTCGGCGTCCCCGAGAGCAAGCTTCGGGTCATCGCCCCGGATGTCGGCGGCGGCTTCGGCGGCAAGATCGGCGTGGTGCCCGAGGAGATGCTCTGCGTCGCGCTCGCGCAGAAGCTCGGCAAGCCGGTCAAGTGGACCGAGACCCGCTCCGAGTCGCTGCTCGCGGCCCACCACGGGCGCGACCAGATCCAGGACATCACGATCACGGCCAAGAAGGACGGCACCGTCACGGGCCTCGATGTCGAGCTGCTGGCCGACATGGGCGCCTACCTCGGCCTCGTCGGGCCGGGCGTGCCGATCCTCGGCGCCTTCATGTTCAACGCGATCTACAAGATCCCGGCCTACAAGTTCACCTGCACCAACGTCTTCACCACGAAGACGCTGACAGATGCCTATCGGGGCGCCGGCCGGCCCGAGGCCACGTTCGCCATCGAGCGGATCATGGACGAGCTGGCCGTCGAGCTCGGTCGCGACCCCATGGAACTGCGCCAGCAGAACTGGATCAAGCACGAGGAGTTCCCGTTCACCACGGTGTGCGGGCTCACCTACGACTCCGGCAACTACGAGCAGGCCACGCGGCAGGCGATGGAGCTGTTCGACTACGCGGGCCTGCGCCGCGAGCAGGAGGAACGGCGCCGGTCCGGCGACCCGGTGCAGCTGGGCATCGGCATCTCGACGTTCACCGAGATGTGCGGGCTCGCCCCGTCCCGGGTGCTCGGGTCGCTGTCCTACGGGGCGGGCGGTTGGGAGGCCGCGAGCATCCGGATGCTCGCCACCGGCAAGGTGGAGGTCATCACCGGAGCCTCGGCGCACGGGCAGGGCCACGAGACGGCGTTCAGCCAGATCGTGGCCGACCAGCTCGGCGTGCCGTTCGAGGACATCGAGATCCTGCACGGTGACACCCAGATCTCGCCGAAGGGCCTCGACACCTACGGGTCACGCTCGCTCGCCGTCGGCGGCATCGCGATCGTCAACGCGGCGGAGAAGGTGATCGCGAAGGCCAGGAAGCTCGCGGCACACATGCTCGAGGCCGACGAGAACGACATCGAGTTCGCGAACGGCACGTTCACCGTGCGGGGCACCGACAAGGGCAAGGCCATCCAGGAGGTGGCGTTCGCCGCGTTCATGGCGCACGACCTCCCGGAGGGGATGGAGCCCTCGCTCGACGCCGATGCCGTGTACGACCCGGACAACTTCTCCTTCCCGCACGGCACGCACCTCGCGGCCATCGAGGTCGACACCGAGACCGGCCACGTCGACGTGCGCAAGTACGTGTGCGTGGACGACGTCGGCACCGTGATCAACCCCCTCATCGTCGAGGGCCAGGTGCACGGCGGGCTCGCCCAGGGCATCGCGCAGGCCCTGTTCGAGGAGGCCAACTACGACGAACAGGGCACGCTGGTCAACGGCACCTTCGTCGACTACACCCTGCCGTCGTCCGCCGACCTGCCGAGCTTCGACACCCATGTGGTGAGCACGCCCGCCACGAGCAACCCGCTCGGCGTCAAGGGCGTCGGGGAGGCCGGCACGATCGCCTCCACCCCGGCGATCGTCAACGGCGTGATCGACGCCGTGCGCCACATGGGCGTCACGGAGGTCGAGATGCCGTGCACGGCGCAGCGCGTGTGGCGGGCCATCCAGGACGCGAAGGGCCGGGCCACGCAGGAGACGCCGGTCGACACCCATTCTCCGGGCGCGGGCCTCGGCTCGATCGACCCGAACAACCCCCAGGGAGAGGTCCAGTGATCCCCGCCCAGTTCGACTACGTCAAGCCGTCGTCGGTCGACGAAGCAGTCCGGGCGCTGCAGGAGGCAGGCGACGACGCGAAGATCCTCGCAGGCGGGCAGAGCCTGCTCCCGGTGCTGCGGCTGCGGCTCGCCGCACCCACCCTCCTCGTGGACCTCGGTGGCATCTCCGAGCTGCGCGGGATCCGCAACGAGGGTGACCGGATCGCGATCGGCGCCATGACGTCGTACTACGACATCATCCGTGACGAGTCCGTGCAGCAGCACGTCGCGCTGCTCGGGCAGGCCACCGAGACCGTGGCCGACAGCCAGGTGCGGCACCGCGGCACGCTCGGCGGGTCGCTCGCCCACGCCGACCCGGCCGGTGACCTCGGCGCCGTCGCACTCGCGCTCGAGGCCGAGATCACGATCGCCGGGCCGTCCGGCCGGCGCACCGTGGCCGCGAGCGACTTCTTCGTCGACTACTTCACCACCGCGCTCGGCGAGGGCGACATCCTCACCGAGATCCGGTTCCCGAGGTACACGGGCTGGGGCAGCCACTACGAGAAGTTCAACCGCACAGCTCAGGCCTGGTCGATGGTCGCGATCGCGGCCGCCGTCCGGGTCGAGGGCGGCACGATCGCGGAGGCGAGGGTCGGGCTCACGAACATGGGCAGCACGCCGATCCGCGCCGTCGGTGTCGAGCAGGCGCTCGTGGGGCAGCCGGCCACCGCCGACGCGGTGCGAGCTGCCGCAGAACGGGTAACCGAGGGCACCGCCGCGCCGAGTGACGCGGATGCCGCCGCCGACTACCGTGAACATTTGGCCAAGGTGCTCACGGGCCGCGCGGTGCTGGCGGCCGCAGGCTGACGCTCGTTCGCAGGACGTCTGCTCTGGTCATCCGGGGCAGGCGTCCTGCGCTTTTGGAGGAGACAGAGAAGATGCAGCTGGAGAACAAGTTCACGATCGAAGCGCCGATCGACAAGGCGTGGGAGGCGCTGAACACGCCGGAAACGGTGGCTCCCTGCTTCCCGGGCGCCACCCTGACGGAGTACGAGGGCGACTCGTTCACCGGCACCGTCAAGGTGAAGCTCGGGCCGATCTCGCTCACCTACAAGGGGAAGGGCACCTACGTCACGCGCGACGACGCGAACCACAAGGTCGTCATCGAGGCGAACGGGCGCGACTCCCGCGGCAACGGCACCGCGAGCGCCACCGTCACCGGCACGATGGTGGCGGACGGGCCGACCCGCACCGCCGTCACGATGGTCACCGACATGACCATCACGGGCCGGCCCGCGCAGTTCGGCCGCGGCGTCATCTCCGACGTCGCCGACAAGATCATCGGCCAGTTCTCGGCGTGTGTGGCCAGCAAGCTGGCGCCTGCCGTCGAGGAGGCGGCTGCGCCCACTCCGCCCACGCCGTCTCCGCGCCCGGCAGCGCCCAGCGGCGAGGGCGCGCCCGCCCCCGCTCCGGCGGCCGGTGCCGTTGCCGCGCCGGCCACGAGCGGCAGCTCGAACGGCAGTGGATCGGCGGAGGGCGCGACGGCCGCAAAGACCCCGACGCTGGCGTCCGCGCCGAGGGCCGCGAGCGGCAGCGGCCCGCTGCGCAGCGAGGTGGACGCGATCGACCTGCTCGACACAGCGGGTGCCCCGGTGCTCAAGCGCCTGGCCCCGGTGGCCGCGGGTGCCCTGCTCCTGCTGGTCATCTTCCTGATCCGCCGCGCGCGCCGCTGACGCCTCGTAGGTGTCGGCAAGGCCACCTTCGTGTCATGTGGTGACATGAAGGTGGCCTTGCTGTCTCCGAGGTCCGGGCGTCGACACGGGTGCATCGGCCTGCCGCGATCGGTCGAGATGATGCAGGCCGGCCGATCCGTCGAGAATGCGGTACGGGCCGAACGTCGACTGCTCCATCGGCCCCTGGATCGTCGCAGATCGTGACCGTACGCCCGGTGGTACAGGTGCGACAGGGACTCCGGCGGGATCGAGTAGCGCACTACTCATGGCAGAGAAGCACCCGCGCGGAAACCTGGCAGTGGGCCCGAGTACGAGGGTCATGGCGCCCGCCGGCGGAGGCCGCGGTGCGGCAGCCAGGGACGTTGAGGTGAACCTCGAGTCGGACGGTCTGCCCGTCCTTGTGGAGCCCCGGCCCGATCGGGATATCCGCGGTTCGTGTTCCCCCTGAATTCACGGGACGAAACCATCATGGAGCGGTCCATCCCTTTTTCCGTCGACCACTGGTCGCCCGCGGGGCGGATGGCGCTCGACGAGGGCTGCGGGACCCATGACGCGCTGAAGCAAGCATCCTCGACGAGGCCGATACACGTAAAAGCAACCAAGTCATCACCCCGCAGGCAGTCGGGAGGACACCTGCTGTACACCTGCGACCTCGAAAGTACCCGTTGATCGCCGGACCACCTGTTGCTGACGTGGCGCAACGGGACGGTTCGGGCCGAGAGGCAGGAATCCGGGTGGTCCATCCGCCCGGGTACGTGGGTCGCAGCCTTGGGCGCGACGTACGAGTCGCCTCGTCTGTGCATGTCCTCCTTCGGTTCGGCGGCGCACTCGCCGCGGGTCCGGCACGCCGTTCAGCAGTCCCCACCGACATACGGGAGTCGTTCCGATGCGTAGGCACACCGCTCACGAGGGAGAGGCCACCGGCCTCCCCGCGTGCGCCGGTGCCTCCGTGCGGCTGAAGCTCTCGGCGAGGGACCGGCTGCTGCTGGTCGTCCGGTGGACCGTGACGGTCGTCGCCTCGATCGTGGTGCTGTGGCTCGGGTCGGCGTTTCTCGCCTCGACCGCCCACGCCGCCGCGACCGCACCGGCCGCAGCCATGTCGGCGAGCGTGCAGAAGGGAGGGAACAAGCAGAACGCCGGCGGCAAGAAGAAGGGTGAGAACGAGAAGAAGCCGAAGGGCGATAAGGGCAAGGGCGATAAGGGCAAGGGCGACAAGGGCAAGGGTAAGGAAAGCAAGGGCAAGGACGACAAGAAGAAGTCCGGCCGTGGGGACGGCGGCAACGGTCGCGACGGCGATGGCGAGGGCCGAAAGAAGTCCACCAAGGGCGACGGCGGCAACGGCGCGGGTGACGGCGACAAGCGGGCCGACGCGAAGAACAACGCCGCAAGGAACGACGCCGACAAGGGCAAGGGCGCCGAGCCATCCGCCGACGAGCGCAATGGTCGAAAGACCGCGGCCGCGAGGAAGGACGTCCGGAAGGGCGATTCCACGCCGTCCGCCAAGGGGGAGAACGGCCGGAAGGCGGCCGCGAAGAAGGAGGAGCCCGCGACCGTCCGCCGGGCCGTCGACGCTCTGATCGAGGAGCGGACGAGCAAGGCCGAGGGCAAGACGTCCACCAAGCAGGTACGTGACCTGCTGCGCGATGTCGCGAAGGTCGCGGCGGACAAGGGCGCCGAGCCGGACGAGATCGAGAAGCTCGCGGATGCGGTGCACGCAGCGGTCGAGGACCGCGCGAACCGCACGACCCGCAAGACCGCGAAGCCGGGTTCGGAGAAGAAGCCCGGCCAGCGCGTCGACACGGACGGCGGCGCGGAGGAGGAGACCGAGGAGTTCCTCGCCGACCGCATCCGGCAGGAGAAGAGTGAGGACCGGCTCGCGAAGGCCGAGAAGGCGGTCAAGGCAGGGAAGATGTCTCGGGCCGCGTACAAGAAGGTCGTCGACGAGCACAAGGCGCTGACGCAGGAGGTCAAGCGTGAGCGCCGCGACGTCGACCCCGAGGACGCCGCGCTGGTCGACGAGGTGGTCTCCGGGCACGACAAGGTGACCACCTGGGAGACCCGCCTCCAGAAGGAGCGGGCGCGGGTCGCCGACGGCACGCTGAGCAAGAAGGCGTACCAGCAGCACGCTGCGAAGTACGCGAAGCTGCGTACGTCGGTGGCCGAGGCGACCGACGGTCTGATGGACGCGACCGACCGCGATGCGGACGTACTGTCCGAGGAGTTGGACGGCGAGGGCGCGATCGGCGGCTGTGGTGCCGACGGTGCGTTCGTCGGGTGCGGCGCGGTGGCCGAGAGCCGCAACGGCAAGCAGGACCAGGAGTACTGGGTGGGCCTCGCCGGCCTGACGCCCGGGATCGAGGTCGCCGCCGGCAAGGGTGCCTCGAAGGCGACGGCCACCTGCGACCTCGCCGGCGCAGGCAAGTCCTGCGGGTCGACGGCGACCAGCCGCGATCGGGAGGGCGTGCAGACCGCCGCCTGGACGAAGGCCGACGGCGCGCTCCGCACGATGGGCCTGCACAGCATCGCGACCCCGGACGGCGCTGGCACGGGGTGCGACATCCACGGCAGCTGCCAGACCAAGAGCACCGGCTCGGCAGCTGACGGGATGGGTCACGGCAACGGCCCCCGCGGCGCGGGGGACGGGGACGCGATCGCGCGGGCGAACTGCGACGCGGTCCGCGGGTGCGAGACGACAACGACGATCGAGATCGACGACGAGGACGGCTTCCGCGCCGTCGCCGAGATCGACTGCGACACCGCCGACTGCACCGGCAGCCTCGCCACCGATGCCGGCGCCGACCGCACCACGTGGGTCCGACGCCCGGACGCGGCGGGTGGCAACCGGCTCGTCGCCGCACCGGCGAGGCCGGAGGCCGGGACCGACGCCGAGGTGGTCTGCACGGTGGCAGGCGGCGACTGCCGCGGAGTCAGCGAGGCGGACGCCGCGGCCCGCAACCTCGAGGGCGACAACGGCAGCTCCGCTGCGAGCACCGCCACCCTGGAGATCGACTGCGGCGGTCGCGCGAGCTGCGCCGCGGCCGGCACCGCCCGCACCGACGGTTCGATCGACGCCATCGGTCGGGCGGCTCACCGCGGCGCCCGCGCGGCCGAGACGTGCGCCGTCAGCGGCGGCAGCTGCGACGCGGAGGCCGGTGTCGAGCTCGACCGATCCGTGGTCCGGACCGCGGCCGGCACGCCGGTCGACCGGCTGCGTACCGACGCCACCGCCACCGGTCGGCTCGACTGCGACAGCGTGCGGTGCCTCGGCTCCACGAAGGGCGTCACGTCCGGCGCGGCGACCGGTGACGTCAAGGGTCGCAGCAGCACCGGCCGCTCGGCCTGCATCGCGCAGGGCGAGGGCGCCGAGTGCGCGAGCACCTCCGGCACGTCGGTGGAGAACCGGAGCAGGCAGGAGGCGAAGGCGGCGGGGCTCGCCCCGGTCGGCGGCCCGGTCGCGGTTTCCCGGTCGAACGCCACCGGCACGTGTGAGAGCGACGGCACCCGCTGTGCGGTCTCGGTCGCGAGTTCCACGAGCGCGAAGGACCTGGCCGTCTCGAAGCACGCTCGCGGCAGCGGCGACACCATGGAGTGCTGGGTCACGAACGGTGCCTGCGGCGGGGAGAGCACGTCGGCCGCGTCGAGCGCCGCCGACTACACGGTGTCCGGCTCGAAGAAGGGACCGTCGTCGGTCTCGACCTCCACCGGTCACCTGGTGTGCGAGGGCGGCACGCGCTGCTCCGGCACCGTGCGCACCACATCCACCGCATGGGACGGCGCCGTCGCGGGCGGCAAGCGTGAGACCTCGAGCGACCAGGCCACCTGCAACGCCGGCCGGAACGCCCGCTGCGAGGTCCGCTCGATCTCGACCGCCGTCGCGGGCCCTGGCGCGGTGAAGATGCTCGCCGACGCGGGCAAGGTCAACGGCAAGCGGATGGGCCGCGGCCCGTCGGCCGCCTCGGTGGCGGGCGGTGTCCTCGTCTGCGAGTCCGGCGCGGTCTGCAACGGCTCGGTCCGCACCGCCGCCGAAGCGCGGAACCCGGCCGTGTCGAAGGATGCGCGCGGCTCCTACGCGGTGGGCGCCTGCGAGAACATCCGCGGCGGCATCTGCCAGGCCGTGGTCAACTCCGGCTCGTCGTCCGACCCGAACGCCAACGAGATCACCCCGATCATGACCGGCCCATCGACCGCCAACGCGACGGTCACCGAGGGCGAGACCTCTGGTGCAGCGCCGGCAGGCGAGAAGGCGGCCTCCACGCCGCCCGCACCGACCGCGCCCGGTTCGTCGGCCAGTTCGGGGGCGCCGACGGTCCCGGGTGCGTCCAGCTGGTCGATGTCCGACGCGACGCTGGCCTGCGCGGACAGCGCCGCCTGCACGGGCAGCGCCCGGCACGCGGCGTGGGGGAGCGACGACTCGATCGGCCGGAACGGCGCGGGCGGCGCCCGCGGTCCTCCGGGCAAGTCCCTGACCTCCGCCAAGTGCGCCACCTCGGGCAGTGCCTGCACGGTGACGGGCAGCTCCGCGGCGGGGACCGGCCAGGTCGTGGCCGACATCTACGAGGAGCAGCGCAAGACAGCCGCCGAGGACGCATCCCAGCAGGCCCGGCAGGCAGGGAAGGCCGCGAAGAAGGCGGCCGCGGCCGCCGCCCGCAAGGGCGCGACGGCCCAGCAGCGCAAGACCGCCGAGAAGCTGGCGAAGCAGGCGCGTGAGGCCCGCAAGGATGCCCGCGCCGCAGCCAGGCTGGCGGCGAAGCCGGTGAAGGACGCCCCGGCGATCTGGTCCGACTCCTCGTTCACGGGTGAGTGCGCAGGCAAGGGCTGCCGGGTCACGGTGATCGCCCAGGCCCCCGGTGAGGCTGCCGAGACCACCACCTGCCGCGCGGGTGCGAGCGGCTGCGCCGTCACGGGCCGCGCCGACGCCGTGGTCATCCCGGACGCAGGCGAGTCGAAGGTCGACCCGAAGGCGAAGCCCGGCAAGCTCCACGCCGCCCGCAAGGGCCGGACGTGGGACATCCCCGGTTACACGGTGAACGGCCGGGCGACCACCCAGGTCGTCTGCCGTGACAAGGGCTGCCGGGGCACGATCACCGGCCGCGCCACCGTGATCGCCGGCCCCGAGGGCCGCCGCAGCACCAGCACCGAGCGCGGCGCCACCGGTTGCCGCGGCACGTGCACCGCGCAGCTGACCACCACCACGACGAAGGTCGTCGGCCAGGGCAACGACCCGTTCGTCGCCACGAACGCCACGATCACCGGGCGGTGCGACGACGGGACCAAGGCCGGGTGCCAGGTCCGCACCACGTCGAGGACGAAGGCCAACGGCTCGAGTACGAGCACGGTGGCAGGGAGGGCCGCCGCCACCTGCCGTGCCCGCGGCTTCTGCGCCTCGTCGACCGGCGGTTACGCGGCGAAGGGGGCAAGCCAGGTCAGCGCGGACTGCGCAGGCGCAGGCTGCCGCACGCGCACCGTCGGCAACGCCATGGACGAGGACACCCGTGGCAGGGCTCGGGCCGGCTGCCGAGCGGGCACGACCGGCACCTGCTCGTCGGCCTCGATGGTCGCCCTCACCGAGATGGGTGTGCAGGCCACGGCGTCCTGTGCGGGCGGAAAGGGCTCGACGTGCCGCTTCGGCACCGGCACGACGGCCGTGAAGCACATCGACGACGGCACGGCGAGGGCGCTCGCCGATTGCCGCTCCCGCGGGATGGCGGGTGGCAGCTGCTCCACGAGCGCGGCGGTGCAGATCACCGAGAAGGGCGAGGCGGTGGCCTCGGCATCGTGCCGGGGCAAGGGCTCGAAGTGCCGGTTCGGCACCGACACGAGGGCCGAGGCGTGGGCCGGCGATGCGCGCGCCGAGGCGTACGGCACCTGCAAGGGGAACGGCTCGGGCCGCTGCACCACCAGCGCACTCGCGCTCGTCGACGCCGAAGGCCAGGCCCGAGCGCAGGCCTCCTGCCAGGGCACGGGCGCGAACTGCCGCTTCCGCGCCACCACCGGTGCCGAGGTGCAGGTCGGTGACGAGCGGGCCCGCGCCAACGCCGACTGCGGTCGGCAGGGCGGTTCCGGGTACTGCAGCAACTTCTCGGTGGCGCAGGCCGAGGACGGCCAGGCCGTGGCCGCAGCCGGCTGCGAGGCCGCCAAGGGCACCCGGTGCGAGCACTTCTACAGCGCGTCGGCCGCCGATGCGGCCGGCTACGGCACGCATGCAGCCGCGTCGGGTTCCGGCGGTGGCGGTGAGGGCGACGGCTACGTGGCGGTGGTCGCGCAGGCTCAGGCCGGTCCGGGTTATGCGGCCGCGACGGCTCAATGCCTCGGCGCGGCGAACTGTCGGTGGTCGTATTCGGGTATCGCGTCCGACAGTGCCGCGTACGGGGGCAACTGGGCGAATGCGTACGCGTCCGGTTCGGACTCCGGCTCGGGTCCTGGTGGTGGGCAGGTCGACGTGGTCGCGCAGGCCCAGGCGGGGCCCGGCTACGCGGTGGCAGTCACGTCGTGCCAGGGGGCACCGAACTGCTACTGGTCCACCTCGGGCGCGGCCCACGCCGCCGCGGCCTACGACGACGGCGTCCACAGCAGTTCGGCGTACGCCCACGCCACGGGTGCGGCTTCCGGATACGGATCGGGCAACGCGCTGACGGTCACCGCGCAGGCCGAGGCGGGCAAGGGCCGGGCGACGGCCGGTGCCGGCTGCACCGGTGCGGCCAACTGTGCGGTCGGCTACTCCACCGTGACCGACGCGACGAAGTCCGCATGGGGCCTGACGGGTCGTGCGCGGTCCGAGTGCTCCGGGCAGACGTCGGGCGGCTACTGCGGCTCGGTGGCGACCGCCGCCTACAACCCGAAGACCGGTCAGCTGGATGTCCAGTCGGCGTGCGGGACCGTGGGTGGCGCGTGCACGCACTTCAGCGAGATCACCGGCAAGGTCGATGCGGCGCACGGCTGGTTCTCCGGTGAGAGCCGGGTGCGCTGCGACGGTGCGGCGGACACGTGCTCGGTGTTCGGCGTCGCCAAGCTCCACCCGTCCACCACGGGCAAGAACGGCGAGCGGACGATGCCGCAGCTGGACTTCGGTGTCGGCTGCGCGGCGACGGGCTCCGCGGTCTGCACCCAGTACTCCAGGACAGAGGCCCACATCGATGTCCGTGACTTCGGCCCCGCCAAGGGCCGGCTCGACGGGGATGCGATGAGCGAGTGCAGCGGCACCACCGGGAAGTGCCTCACCTCGGTCGCCGGCTACTACGACCCGCAGACCGGCAACGCTGCCACCTGGGCGAGCTGCGAGAACACCGGCGATACCGGCTGCATCACCTCGGAAGCGCACCTCACCGGCTGGCTGGTCGGTCCCGGCCAGGTCGCGCCGGGGTCGACGGAGGAAGGGTCGGTGCTGGGCGGCCTGAACTCGCACTGCACGGCGACCCACGGGCCGTGCCAGGCAAGCGGGCAGCTGGGCTACGTCCCGGCGAGCTGGGAGACGACGAAGAGCGGCGAGCCGGTCTACATCACCGACGGGAACGGCAACCGGATCCGGAAGCCGATACCGGCGTACGTGGCGGCCACGTCCGACTGCTCCGAGCCCGCTGCGGGCACCTGCACGCACGACTCCTGGGCGTTCGGCAGCCTCGACCGGACCACCTTCACAACGAAGCACACGAGCACCGCCGACGCGCAGTGCATCGGGACCACGAAGGCCTGCACCACCGTCGCGTCGGTGTCCTACGACCCGGAGACCGGCACGGTCGCGGCCTACGCGGACTGCGATGCTCCGGGCAGCAGCAGGTGCACCCGCGTCGAGACGCACACCGAGGCCTCGATCACCCTGCCCGGCGGGCTGGCTGTCGAGAGCACTGACTGCACCGTGGGCCCGGAGTGCTCCTCGCACGCGACGGCCAAGTACGTCCCGGCCACGACCGTCGTCAGCACGCCGTGCCGGCCCGGGGCCTGCGGCGGTCACGTCCCGGCCCGGCAGTACACGGTGCCGGCGAGCGTCCAGCTCGGGGCAGGTTGCGCCACGAGCGGTGACCCGGCCAACTGCAGCTACCGCGTCGCGGGCTACACCACCGCCGATGCGGCGGCCGACGGTCTGGCGGCACGAGCGGGCGCCGGTTGCCACGACTCGGGGAACGTCGGCTCGACGTCCTGCTCGCTGGCCGCCAACGCCTCGGTCGACAAGGAGAACGGTCTGGCGGACGCCGAGGCGTGGTGCACCGGCACTGCCCACTGCACGTACTCCGCGGGGGTCTCGGCGACCGCCGGGTCCGGGAAGAACACGGCTGCGTCGGACAAGCAGTGCGGGATGGGTCTGCCCGGGCGGTGCTCGCTGAGCGTGTCGGCGGACGCGACGGGCGACGACGACGCGCGCTTCGGCACGACTTCGGCGTCCGGGATGTGCACCGACAGCAACGGCACCTGTCGGGGCGAGTTCCGCACGCACACCGAAGCGGGCCTGCACACGCTCTTCGGCCTGGCGGGCTGGGACACCTCCTCCGACTGCCGCTCGGCAGGCAACGGGTGGTGCGCCGGCGCGGCGGAGCCGAAGTACGCCCGGTCCTGGGGCGACTCCGACCAGGCCCTGCACCTGAGTGCCTCCGCGCCGGACCGGGAGGGGCTCACCAAGACCTGCGTGCGGGCCGGGGCCTGCGACACCGAGGCGACGGGGCTGACGGCGACCACCGGGAAGAACGGGTGGAGGTTCGCGGCGTTCCTCGCCGACGACCTGGGACACGTCGTCACGGGCATGGTTCCCGGCCTCGTCGAAGGGGTGAAGACCGAGGTGGAGAACGGCCGCGAGCTGTCCCTCCTCAACAAGCTGAGCCTGCCCGGGTTCGTCGGGGCGGCGGTGACCGGCGACCTGCCGGAGTACGAGCATGGCGAGTCGATCTCCTCGTACGCGCAACGCCTCGGACTCGACGTCCTCGAGGACGGTGGGATGGTCGGACTCGCCGCCACGATGGCCGCCGGTGGCGGTATCGGCGGTGTGCGCGAGCGGCAGGCCGATGAGTCGTTCTGGGAGTACCTGGGTGGGTCCGCCCACAGCTACTTCGACGAGCTGCCCGAACTGATGCCCAACGAGGTGGACGGAACGGTGCGCGGTGGCTTCGAGTACGCCGCGAGGGTCGCGCCGATCACGGGCGGGATATTCCTGTCCGGCTACCGGTTCCAGGACCGCTGGGTCCAGCACGACGGCCGGTGGGGCCCGGACTGGGCCACCATCGCGGACGACTACTACTACGCACCCGTCTCCACCTTCCTGGAGGACGCGGGCACGGTGACGCTGCCGCTGATGGGAGTCGGCGCAGGCATGAAGCTGATCTCGCTCGGCGGAAAGGGTGCGGCTGTGGGCGCCACCGCGGCCTCCCGCACCGCTCTCTCCACGGCTGCCCGCGGCTGGAACGGGATCTCGAACGTCCTGTTGTGGTCCGGGAGCGTGACCATGTGGCCGTTCAAGCCGTTCGTGTGGGCCGGGCGCGGTCTGGGTGCGGGGGCGCTGAGCGTGGCCAAGCCCCTGGTGCCGAAGGTCCGTGCCGGATCCGCCGGCCTCCGGATCCGGGGGAGGGCAGTGGCGGCCTTCCACCAGCCGGGTATCGCGTCGAAGGCGTATGCGACGGGGGCTGCCGGGCTCGACGGCCTGGCCACCGTTCTGGCCACCGGGCGTTCCGGTGCCCGGTTCCTGTGGACGCGTGGCCTCACCGGTCGTCTCACACCGTGGCACGGTTACGTTCCCGGCCTGCTCCAGACGTCGTTGGCCTACAACAAGCTGGGCATGGCTTTCGGTCGTGCGTACACCGAAATGGAGGTCGGCAGCGCGGTCGAAGCGGCGATGACGCGCGCGACAGGCCGTGGCGGCGTCGATCGGATGCCGTACGTCAACGCCGGGCGGACCGCCATGATCGATCAGCTGATCCGGCAGAAGAAGGCGGGTACCCCACCGGAGCAGGTGACCGCGGCCGACCGGCCCGCTGCCGAGAAGCCGGCACTGAAACCGGAGGACAACTGCGCGTGCGTCCTCGAGGCGCGCGCGGCTGCCGACGACCAGGCGGATGTCGCCCTGGACGAGGTGCCGGCGGCACGGCCGGAGGACCAGAACTCCGCGGCGGTCGCGGGCCGGCTGGAGGCCGCCCACGACGGGCACACGAAGTCGACGACCGCAGCGACCGTCGAGCAGGACGTCGCCGACTCGCCCGGCGGCGCCGGGGTCTGGGTGTGGGTGGAGGGCTCCGACGTCGCACACCTGGTGCACGGGAGGTCCGAGAACGGGACGGTCCGCTACTACGACGTCGACAGCAACGTTCCGCTCTCCGGTGCGGCCGCGGCGAAGGTGCGGGAGCGGGCGAAGGCGGTCACGGTCTTCGGCGCCGGTCGGGCGGCGCGGGACGTGGAGCTGCCGGAGTACGTCGGAGCCAAGGCCGCCAAGGGCGATGCCGACGGCGAGCCGGAGCAGGGCCCGTCCGCCGCGGCGGTACCGGAGAGCGTCGCCGCGACGGCTGCCGACGCCCCGACCGTGGCCGGCGCCGGTATCGCCACCGCGGAGCCGATGACCGGTGCCGGCAGCGCCCACAGCCCACCAGGCGATGGGCATCCCCGTCCGGTCGAGGGCACCCGCGAGGTGCGCCGGGAGGACGAGGCCGCCTACCGGAGAACCGCGGAGGAGTACGCCGACCCGCTCGCCCGTGCGCGCGTCGTGGAGAGCTCCGATCCGCGGTTCGTCGACACCGATCTGGCGCTGAAGGAGACTCGCGCGCAGCGCGAGCGCGGCGAGATCAGCGACGAGCAGGCCAAGGCCGACGCGGTCGGGATCCTGGGCCGGGAGGCGCGCGTCGAGTCGGGACTGATCCCCGCGGACGGGAAGCTTCGCAACGACCAGATCATCGGGGCCATCGGCGTCGCGCTCGGCAAGGTTGTGCAGATCATCAGCGGTGGCGGGAAGACGGTTGTCGACGCCATCGGTGGGCTGACGCGCGTGGTGCTGGACGGCGATCGGGTCTACATGGCGTTCCCGAACCGGGGATTGGCCGCCGATTCGGACCTGGTCGTCCGCCGGCTGGCCGCCGGGCTCACCAACAAGGCGGGCAAGCCGGTCAAGGTGGGCTACATCGACGAGTCGATGCCCGCGCACCGCATTGCGAAGGTGCTCGCCGGGGCCGACATCGTCCTCGGGTCGACCGATGCCTTCGCGTTCGCCAAGGCGCGCACCCGGACCGGTGGCCCGGACGGCTACGTGCAGCCGGACTTTTGGGTCATCCCCGAGGTCGACAGCCTCATCCTCGACGGTAGGAACACGACCTGGCGCATCGCGGCCGCTGCGGAGGACGGCTGGCTCCCGATCAAGGAGATCGGGCTCGGCGAGCAGGCCGCCAAGGGGCTCGAACCGGTCACCGTGGACAACCCGAACGGGCACTACGACCCGGGGACGGGCAGGCTGACCGAGTCTGGGCGCACCCGCCTCGGCACGCTGTACGACCTCGACACCGAACCCGAACTGCAGCGCTGGACCGAGGCTGCCCTGGGTGCCAACCGCCTTGAAGAGCGTGAGGAATTCGTCACCACGGTGACCACCGAGGACGGCACCGTCCATCGCGGCATCTTCCCGATTGCTGAGCGGACCGGGTATTCGAAGAACGAGCGCTACCCCGGTGGCGTCCACGAGGTTCTCGAGATGCGCCACTTCGGTGCGCCCGGTGTCAAGTCCCCGACGAACACGATCTACCAGATGGGTCTGGACGACCTGCTCGAGGACACGCCGTGGTCGGGCTCCACCGGTTCGGCCGGTGACGAGGCCGACTGGGCGGCGCTCGGCAAGGACGTCGTCACGCCCGAACCGGACGTCCGCCGCCGAGCCCACGACATCGACGAGGCCTATCGAACACGGGCCGAGGCGGACGACCGTGGGTTGACGGTCGTCGAAGCCGCGCACGACGGGAACGTCAGCGGACACGACCTCCTCCGGCGCAACGGGATCGAGCCGGGTCGGGAGCCGGACCCGGACGATCAGGGCGGGAAGGGGCAGAGCTTCCCGGTCCTCGTGCGCGCGGAGTCGCCCGCACACGCCGAGGCGGTTGCCGCTGAGCTGCGGTCCCGAGGCCACCAGGTGGACGTCCTGACGGCCGAGAACATCGGTGACCGGGAGCGGGTCGAGGCCAACGCCGGCAGGCGGGGGCGGATCACCGTGACCAGCCTCGAGCTGCGGGGTCAGGACATCAAGCTGGGCGGGAACGCGGACTGGATCTTCGAGAACGAGCTCCTGCCGGCGTGGCGGGAGAAGAACCCGGACATCGAGGAGGGCAGCCCGAAGTACGTCGAGCTGCGGGAGCAAGCCAAGCGGGAGGCGACCGCGGAGAAGGCCGCGTTGAACGTCGAGGGCGGCGGCCTGTACACCATCGACCTGGGAACCGCGCCGAATGTGCGTGCCGAGATGCAGCGCCGCAGCCGTTCGGGCCGCCAGGGTGAGCACGGGATGTCGTTCACGCTGCGGTCGGCCGAGGACCGGGTGCGGGAACAGCCGGGCGTGTTCGAGTACGTTGCCAAGGAGACGACGACCGGACCCGCAGTCACGAAGTCCGGGCAGCTGACGGGTGAGGCGCTCGCGGACGACGCCATGCTGGTCGAGGTCGCCCGGCACCACAACGGCCCGCGGCTCACGACGTCGCACGAGGATGCGCCGGGCCGGATCACCAACGCGGCGGCGGTGGCGGCGTCGATGACCTGGGCCGCGAACCCGGACGGCATCGACCTGTCGTCGCTGGCCACCGCCCGGGTGGGCGAGGACGTCTCCGGGCTGGACGCCGAGCAGAACGCGCGGCTGCAGCAGCTGGTGACGCAGCAGGTGGAACACCCGCTGACAGCGTCCGATCGACAAGCGGCGGAGCAGGTGGCCGCGATCATCCCGGCGCGCGTGTTGCGCCCGGTCCGCTACTCCGTCGAGACGATCCGCAGGCGGTACGAGAGCCTGGCCGCCGCAGGCGCCACGGTCGCCGCGGGCGACGCCGCATGGGCGGCATTCCGCAACGAGGCGATCCGGACGCTGCTCGCGGACGATCCGCAGGCGGACGCCGAGGTCTCGCACCGGCGCAGGCAGCTGGCCGACGTGCTCGGCATGAACCCCGACGAGGTCGCCGAGATCGCGCGTGGCCCCCGCGACGCCGACGCACCCGACGTGCACGTCCCCGCGGGGACGTTCGGCGCCCGGCTGGACGCGCTCGCCGCCGCGGCGCAGAAGCGGCAGCAGACCGTGGACGCCAACGACGAGGCGCTCGCCGGCCTCGTCGAGCAGGCGGGGACCGGCGGCACGGCGCTGCCCCCGAAGAAGATCGCCGAGCTCACCGGCACGAGCCTCGTTCGGGTCGAGGAGATCCTGGCGCAGGCACCGCTGCGCGGGATCGCGCGTGCGCTGGACGAGGAAGCGGCGCGGCAGCAGGAGACGGATCTCGTCCGGAAGCGGGACGCCGGCGTCCGGTCGCTGTTGGACGACGCGCAGCTCTCGCCCGAGGACGCGGCGGCGCGGCAGCAGAAGGTGGCCGCTGCGTTGGGTGTCCCGGTCGAGCAGGTGCAGGCCGCTCTCCACCAGCCTGCGCTGGAGAACGAGCGGCGCGACCTCGGCGACCCGGTCACCTCGTTCGAGGAGCGGCTCGCCACGCTGGTCGCCGACCTCGAGAACATGCGCAGCACGGCGGCCCGGGAAGCGGCCGACGAGCGTCCGGCGCAGCTGGCCCCGTTCGTGAAGGCGCTGGCCGAGAGGTCGGGACTGTCGGTTGCCGCGCTGGCTGAGGCAGCCCGTCTGACCACTGAGCAGGTCACCGCGGCCCTGGAGGACCGGGTCGCCGAGCCGGCGACCGCGGAGCCCGCCGGGAGCGCGCACACCCCCTCGACCCCGGTCGATCGGCTCCAGGCCGCCACGAACGCGGTGGACGCGGCGCAGGATGCGGCGCAGCAGCGGCTGCGAGCGGCGCAGCAGCGGCGGACCGACGCCGTGAACGCCTGGACCGAGCGGCGCCAGAACCTGATCCGGTGGTTGTTCACGACCCCGTCCCCGTCGCCGCAGGTGACCGAGCTGCGCCACCGGGCCGTGGCCGCTCTGCTGGGGTTCGACCCGGCCGACGTGGCCCGGATCGCGCAGCACGGGTCCGCGCCGGGACCGGGTGCGCCACCCGCGACCTTCGAGGAGGGCCTGGCCCTGCTGAACGAGGCGGACGTGGCCCTGCGCAACGAGGCCGCGCTGGCCGAGGAGGCCGTGAACGGCGCACGCGCTCAACTCGTGCAGGTCGCGGCGAGCGCACAGGCGGCACTGGCAGAACCCGTGTGGGAGGCGAACGACGCCGGGATGGGCGCTGCCGAGATCGCGACGACCACCGGCCTGTCCCGCGAGCAGGTGGACCGGAGCATCCAGACCGTCAGCGCGGTCGCGCTGGACGGTGCAGTGGCGAGGGTTGACGGGATGCTGGTCGTGGCGACGTCCCGGCACCGCCAGGCATGGCAGGACCGGATCGATGCCCGGGACGCGATGGCAGCGGCCGCGACGGACGTGGACCGCGCCCGCGCCGCGCTGGTGCAGGCGGGCGCGAACGAGATCCGCGATCTGGCACCGGCGGTCCGGCAGGCCTACCGCGAAGGCCTACCGACCGACGACATCCGCGCGATCACCCGCTTGTCGGCCGAGCAGCTGGCCCGGCTGCTCACCGGTGTCGAGCCCGGGACGGCGGCAGACCCCGCCGCGGTCGCCACGACACTGCGTCAGGCAGTCGCGGCGGTGGACGCCGCGCACGGTCAGGCCAGGGCAGCTTTCGGCAAGGCGAGACAGGACCTCGCCACCGCCGAGACCGCCCTGGCGGCGGCCGAAGCGGCGCTGGCGACAGCGGCCGAACACGTTCAGCTGGTCAAGCGCCTGCGTCCGGCGATGCTGGAGCAACCCATCGACAAGGCGCGAGGCGCCGGTGTCCCGGTCGACGACATCGTCGTCATCACCCGTTCGTCCGCCGCTTCGCCCGGGGACGCAGCCACGGCCGAGGCGGAGCTGGTTGCCGCCATCGAGGATGCGCGCCGGGCCTTCGCCGACCTGACGGCAGCAGACCGCCGTCAGGTGGCCGAGATGGAGCCTGCTGTCCGGCAGGCCTACCTCGACGGGATGGCGCCCTCCCTGATCATCCAGATCACCCACGTGGACGAGAGCGTCTTCTGGACCACGGTCGAGGGCCTCGACTCCGAGCGCGCGACGACCGAGAAGGAAGGCACCTACGCGGCTCTGCAGGCCGTGGCCGATGCGGCGAGGGAAAGGTACGCGGAGGCGGTCCGGAGGAACGCCGCCGCCCAGCGCCGCCTCGACGCTGCCGTGCGTGGAGCTGCCGACAGCGGTATCCCGGACGAGGAGATCGCGCGGATCGGCGAGTTCTCCACGGAATGGGTCGCTGCGCTCCGGGATCCCGGAGCGGGGACACCGTGGGTCGATTCGGAGACCCTCCAGAGGACCGGCGCCGACCGGGAAAACCTGTCCCGGGACATCTGGCAGCGGCTCGACCGCGACCACGGCCCGATGCCGGCCGCGGACCTTGCGGAGGCCCTCGGGCGCAGCGTGGAGGATGTTCTCGCCGCGGCGGACACCGTAGGGAGCCTGCACGCCTACCGTGGCGAAGACGGCCGGTGGTACGTCATGCGGGACAGCCACGAGATGTACGGCAGCCGGGAGGTCCGGCGCCTCGCCGAGGTGGCCGGCACCATCTGGCTGGAGTACCGCAAGGCCGTGCGGACGGGGCACGACGAGCTCGCCGGCCGGCTGAAGGTCGCACTGGATCAGCTGATGGAGCTCGGTGTCGTGATCCGCGACGAGACCGGGACGCAACACCTCGCTGCCACCGGCGACGTCGCCTTCAGCGTGGTTCCCGGCGACCCCAGCGCGGAGACCGCCGGCCGTGACGCCGACGAGCTGAGGATCACCGGGACGGAGCGCCCGGCCGTCTACGTCGGTGGGCGGCTGATCGTCGAGGGCACGGTGACGCTGGGGGGCTGGCGGGCCGACCTGAGCCGCAACGACCCGTTCACGTGGGACAACCCGGACCGGCGCCCGGTGGACAGCCCCGAGCCGGCGATCTACCGCACCGCGGTGCGGGTGATCGACGCTCTCCTGTCGGACCTGAGCTCCTCGAGCCCGACGCGCGGGGAACGCAAGATCCGCCGGCAGCTCGACGCACTGCGCGGCGTGCTCCCGGCCGGAACCGATCCGGAGATGCCCCGGGCCGGCCCCCACTCTGCGCAGGCGGCGGCCGGCGGAGCCGGGACGGGTGGCGCCGGACGGGCCGGCTCGACCCCGGTCGGCGACGGCAGCCCCCGCCAGAACGGGGCAGGCGGCCTGCCGAGCACCTCACACGCCGGGCAGGCGGGGGGCACGGGCGCGGGCGGCGCGGGGTCGAACGACGCCGTGCCCACCGCGGGTGGGAGCACGCCGGAGTCCCCGGCCGGCCCGGCCACGGCCGGGCCCATGGCGAAGGGTTCGGCCGTCGAGGTGGACGCGACCGCACGCGGCCCACCTCCGCACGCCGTTCACGACAACATTCCCGGCACCGATCGTCGGGCCACCGGTGACAGCGCCCCCGCGAGTGACGCGGGCGCGGCGATGTTCGGTGCACCGCTCGGCGACGTGCAGGTGGCGGCGTTCGAGGCGTCGTTGCCCGAGCTGTACGCGATGGCGCAGCTGCCGGACAAGTTCGAGAACCCGGTCACCGAGCGGCCGATCGACCTGATCGAGAACGCCGCGGCCTTCGCGGTGCTGCCCCGGGAGCTGCACGATCTGCCGAGCCGGATGCTCGGGTTCGCCTGGCGGCATCCGGATTTCGCGCCGTTGGGCCGGCAGGTGATGTTCGCCGAGACCTACCGCGACCTCGTCTGGATGACCCGGCTGGGGCTGCTGCCGCCGGAGTGGTGGGTGCGGTTCGAGGCCCACGAGAACGACTTCCACCTCGACGGCCTCTCCGAGGTCGACGGGCTGCCCCACGACGAGCACGAACGCGGCCTTGCCGATGACCTGCCGTTGGCGATGAAGGTCAAGCTGAGCCTGGGCGAGGCCCGTGCGGCGACCGTCGCCGACCTGGCGGCTCGGCTGGGCGTGACGGAGGCGCAGATCGACAGCGCCGTCGCGGACTGGGAGCGACCGGACCGGATGGTGCTCTCGCCGGACGGCGTCGTGCTGGCGGTGCCCGTGGGACAGCGCGCCCGTCAGGGTGACGCCCGTCGGCGCTCGGGCAGCGGTGTCACCGACAGCGACAGCCCGGGACGGCCCGGCGGGCTCCGGAGGTTCCGCAGCGGGTCGTTGGCGGACTCGCCGGACACCGGGTACGAGCTGCGGGGCCTGCGGAAGGCGGTGTTCGAGGCGAAGCTCGCTCGGATGTTCCGGGACGACCCGGAGCTGCTGATGCAGGCGTCGCCGATGCTCGGGACGAGCTTCCCCGGCGTGCTCGAGCTGCCACGGGACGGTTTCGAGCACTTCACGGACGTGCTCGCCCACACGACCGAACAGAACGGCGAGCCCCTGTTCGTGATATTCGCCGACCTGCGCGCCGAGGTCGACCACATCACGCCGGCCCGCGGGGTGGAGAGGACCAGGTATCTCAAGGAGAACCTGCTGATGTACGGGTACTCCCGCCACGTCTCCGATGCGATGGTCCGCGATGAGGACGAGTTGCTGCGTGAGGCGCGGGACCTGGTCGGCGAGTTGCACGCCGCGCGCGCCGCGGCCCGGGTGCGGGTGAACGACCTGGACCGGATCGCGCGGTGGTACGCGGAGCGGCGCGCGGCCGTGCGCGGGCACACCGCGGCGGCTGAGCGCACGCGGCGGCGGGACGCGAAGATGGAGCTGCTGGAATGGCTGCCCGCGGGCCTGAACCGCGCACCCGATGCCGCGACGGCCGGGGAGCTCCTCGCGGAGGCCCGGACGATCGCGGAGGAACTCGAGGGGCTGAGGACGGCCCCGCGGGCCGAGCGGCGGCTGCCGGGCAACGACGCGATCCTCGCGGCGCTCCCGGATATCGTGTCCCTGCTCGGTGCGGTTGATCTGGACCAGGCGACCCGGGACACCTGGGCCGACCGCCTCAATCCCTACCGCGGGTTCTGGGCGAGCATGCCGGTCGGCTTCCCGGCTCAGCAGGCGACGCTGCGGCGCTACGTCGCCTACACGCTCGCGATCCTGCGTGGTCAGCCCCTCGACCGGACGGGCCCGGTCCCGGCGGTGCGGCTGCGGCTCCTGCACGAACCGATCACCGATCCGAGTGGCCGGAAGGTGACCGCGCTCGCCCGCACCGAGGGTACCGAGCTCGTCGTCTACGCCATGGATGCCTGGGGCGTCCTGCAAGTGCTGACGGAGGCGCTCTACGCCGAGCGGGACGGGTTCGGCGGAGAGCAGCGCCGGATGGTCGCCGAGCTCGCGGGTCGGGTGGCCGGGCGCTCCTCCATGCCGGTCGACGAGCAACGGCAGCCGACCTGGCTGCCGCAGCGTGTGCTCGACGAGATCGGCGGTCGCGGCTGGGAGGAGTCCTGGCAGATCATCGCCGACCAGTGGGCCGAGCGGGACCGCATCGTCGCGCTGTTCGCCAACCGCCCGGACTGGCAGCGGCTCGTGGCTCTCTACCTCGACCAGCGCTACCTGGCCATGTTGGACGGGGTCGGCCGCCCCACCGTCGCGAAGGACGCGATCCAATCGTCGTTCAGGATCGCGAAGAAGGGCTTCGACACCGCCGTCGATGGGTTGGGGCTGTCCCGGGGTGAGCGCAACCGGCTACGCCACGACGTGGCGGAGGTCATGCGCGAAATACGGGGCAAGGGGGGCCTCACCGAGGTGAGCCCGTACATGCCCTACGTCGTGGGACACCGGGTGGTGTCGCTAGCGGTGGAGTTGTACCTGGCCGGCGTGGTGGATGCCGAGGCGCTGCGGATCACCGAGCTGATCGGGATCGCCGTTCCGCTGGAGTACTGGGCGGATGCCACGGCTCCGTTCCAGCCCAAGCAGAGGGACTACCGAAGCCCCCTCCCCGATCCGATCGACGTCGGAGACCCGCTGCGCGACGTCCTCGCCGCCGCCTTCGCGAAGCTGGTGCCCGAGGAACTGCACGAGCCGCTCGGCGTCGGCACCCGGCAGGTGCACGAGATCCGCGAGTACCTCGACGACCAGCACCTGCGCCTGCGCGAACAGCAGATCGAACTGGCAGATGAGGGGCGGGTTGCCGGGGCGCCGGAGGCGCCGACGGGACTCTCGGGCGAGTCCGGTGAGGCCGTGCGCGTCGACGAGATCGATGGGAATCCGCTTCACCGGCCGGAGTCCGGCGAGACGAACGTGGGGCGCGAGTGGTCGGTGCGGGGGCCGAACGCCTCGATCGGTGGACTACCGCTGGAGCGGATGGGAGGCGCTCCGACCGTGCGGGAAATGCTGAAGTTCCTCGACGTCGTGCTGGTCGAGATCGGCGGACGGCTGTTCGTGCTCAAGCGCGGCCGCGGGCCGCGGCACACGGTTGTTGAGGTTGCGGCGAACCTGCAGTTCCGGCTGCTGGGCGGGCTGGCCCCGACGATGCGACTGGTGTTGGTGGAGGCGACGGTCACCCACCGCAGCATGGTGGCCGTGCTACCAGGCCGGGGGGTCGTGCTGAGCGACCCGGTGCCGGGGAGAACGCTCAACGAGTGGCGGGATCTCGATTCCGACACCCGCGACGACGTCTTCGATCAGCTTGCGGTGAACCTGGTGCGCAACGCCCTGTCGGGCAATTGGGATGGGAGCGCTCCGAGGAGTGTCGTGGTCGACGAGCACGGCCGAGCGGTCCAGATCGACTTCGACATGGCCGAGCGGTACTGGCCGAACCAGGGTCTCGGCGGGTCTGGGCACAACCCGTTGATGCCGCAGGTCACCCCGGACGGTTCGTTGGAGAGCGAACTGCGGGTGATGCTCCACCACGACCCGGCCGTCTACGGCCGGCTGGGTGAGGGCGAAGTCATCGCCCTGCTGGGGGGTGTGCTCCGGCGCGGTGATGCGTTGGTGGCGACCGCGCTGGACGATGGGGCCCGCGGGCGTGTGCTGGCCGACCTCGCCTGGATCGAGTCGGTGCTCGCCGCCGAGGCCGCGGGCCGGCCCCGACCGCTGGGTGCCGCGCTGACGGCGTCGATGGCGGCCGCCGGCGACTTCATCCGGAACAACGAGAAGGGCGCCGCCGGGTTCGGTAACCCCACCCGCCGTGACCGCTACCGGGCTGAGGCGACCGAGCGGTCGGACGCCTTCGGTGCCCCGGTCGCCGCGCGCGGCCGCAGCAGGACCCTCGATCCGGCTGGGGTTGCTGCACGACTGGACGAGGGCCGCTCGGTCCGGGTGCACGACGTCGACCCCGAAACCGGGCGATGGACGGTCAGCATTGGACGGAAGGCCCGGCGCGGTCCGCCCGCCGCGCTCTGGCGACGGATCGGTGCCACAGGGGTGGGCCGCGCGGAGGACGGGTCGGCCTCGCTCGGCGTGGTGCTGACGATGGCGGTCGTCGCCGGCATCGGCGCAGTGTGGTTGTCCGGTGGGCTGTTGGCGGGGGCGGTCGGATTGGTCGCGGCGCTGGGCTGGGTCGCGGTCGAGCGCTGGCGGGTGGTGGAACGGGTCCGCGGTCTGCTCCGTACCCGGGCTCCGCCGACTCGCCGTGGCCGGGCTGCGCCCGCGGGTCGGGTGTCGGTGCGGGGAGCTGTGGCGTTGGTGCTTGCCGGCGCGGCGGTGCTCGGCGGGCCCCTCTCCGCTGCGGGTTCGGACAGCGTGCCCGCGGTGCCGGAGCAGGGGGCGTCGTCCGATGTGGCGGCCGATCGGGCCGACGAACGGTCGGGGCTGCGTGATCGGGTCGACGACCTGGATCGGCGCGTGTGGGAGGCGCAGGGGGTTTACCAGGGCGGCGACGAATTGCGCAGGGAGGCGGATTCCGTTGCCCGCGAAGCGGGCCGGTTCGCGGGTGCCGCCGGTGACGCCGGGGCCGGGCGGATCGCGAAGGATGCGAACGAGATCGAGGCGCGGGCCGCGGAGCTGGCTGATCGAGGGGCCGACCTCGGGAGCCTCGGCCACGACGTTCTGATCCTGAGCGTCGAGCTCGACGGAGTGCCGGTCGGCAAGGTGTCGGAACGCCTCGATGCGCTCGAGGACCGGCTCACGGGGCTGGCCCCGGACCGGGAGCTGCGGTCGGAGCTGGCCGGGCTGGACGCGCGGCTCGATGGGCTGACGGCGCAGCTGGAGCGTCGATACGAGGCCTGGACGGCGGTCCGGGCCGATGAGATCGCCCGGCTCGAGGAGCGGGCCCTGGACCTGATGCAGCGCACCCGTGCGCTGGATGATCACTTTGATCGCCGGGACGAGCTGCTGTCGGCGGCGCACGATCTGGGGGAACGGGCGGGCCCGTTCGACGGCGATGGCGCGGGCTTCCAGGTCTCGCGGGATGCGTACCGACTCGAAGCGCGCCTCGCGGGGCTGAGCTCGGACGGACCTGCGGCCGCGAGGCTGTCCGATGAGGCGTTCGCGCTCTGGACCACCCTGGAGGGCGTCCCGGCCCATGGGTTGGTGGGGCGGCTCGACGAACTGACCGGGCAGGCCGACGAACTGGAGGGGCGGCTCGGTCGGGTGTCTCCGTCGGGCGAGAAGCTGCGTTCCGAACTGCCCGCGCTGCACGCGCAGCTGGCGGAGCTGAACGCGCGCTGGGAGGTCGCCGAGCCGCAGGCCGAGTGGCGATCCCGGTGGGCGCGATGGGCAGGGAACGTGACCGTCTTCGTGACACTGGTAGCCGCGGGCATCGCGGCGCATCTGCGGAAGTCGCGCGCGGACCGGCAGGCGCGGGCGTCGCAGCACAGCGCGGTGGCCGACGGTGGCGCGGCGGCTGTGGCGGCGGGCCCGCCGGATGCGGACCGGCCGGACGTGCATGCGGTGCCGGCGACGGGCGGCCGGATGACTCCGTTGGAGATGGCGCCGTACGTGATGCCTCGAGGCCCACCCGGGATCAGGGTGTTGGTGTCAGACGGCCAGACGCCCGCATCTGCGCCGCCCGTGTCCTGGTCTGCCGTTCACGGCGCTGCCGTGATCACCACGGCGATGCTGGACGAGGTCGTCGCGCACCTGAGCGCAGGCAGGTTGGACGGTGCCTGGTGGTACGGGGTGCTCGCGCAGGCCCGCCACGGTGCCTTCCCGGCACGATTCGCCGAGGCGTTGCGCAGAGCGCGTGCGGCGCAGGAGGCGGGCCGCGCGCCCGGCCGGTTCGTCGCCCGCTGGCGGTGGATCGTCGTGAGCTTCGGCGTCGGAGCCGTGCTGAGCTGGCTGGCCCAGGGCGGGTTGGCGCTGGCGGGGATCCTGCCCGAGCGGATCGACGTGTTCGCCAACACCGCGGTTCTGAACCTGCGCGACATGCTGCCCGAGCCGTTCGACGTGTTCGATCACGCCGGGAACCTGTCGCTCAGCCTGATGGCCACCGCGTTGGTCGTTGTCGCGCGGTTCTCGCACGAGCGCTACTTCTCCGGAAGGACCTACCTCGCGCGGGCGGAGTTGTGGTCGTTCGTTCGGTTCTGGATCCCGTTCGTCCTGGTGCCGTTGGCGGTGCTGCTGAACGCGACGAGCGAGACGCAGTGGGGTCTCAACTACCTCGGGTACCGCATCTTCGACACGTTGACCTCTCCGGACCTGATGGACCTGGTCTACGGCGTGGGTTACGCCGCGCTGACCGCCGCACTGACGTGGGGGCGCGACACCTCATCGCTGCGGCTTCCCACGACGCTGCTGGAGCGGTTCTCGGTGCTCGCAGGTCGGCGGTGGGGCAGGGTCGACCCGGCGCGGCTACAGGCCGCCTACGGTGGCGTCGGCTGGGCCGAGGCGATGGATGCGCTCGTGCGGCTGGGTCTGGCAGATGGGGACATCGTCCGGGGTTACCGTGCGAAACCTGAGCCGGCCAAGCTCTGGCGGAAGGCCCGTCGAGGGTTGCGGCAGCAGGTGCGTGCCGGTGACCGGACACTGCCGCGTGGCGCGGACCTGGCCGCGCTGACCGTCCAGCGGCTCGGGCCGGAAGGCGTCACCCCGGTGGAGCGGGCCGCGGTCGCGGCCTTGGAGTCGACCCTCCGGGATCGGGGCACCCACCACTGGAAGATCCCCAGGCAGGTCCGCCGTGACGCGATCCGGCGTGGTCTCGGCGAGTACCCCGCCAGCCGGCGCTGGAAGCTGCCTCGCCGCGATCTCCTCACCTTGCTCCTCGGCGCCGGCCGCGGCTGGAGCGCCCCTGGCCGACTCCGCAGCCGAAACGCGGCGGCGACGTCGGTCGCGCTCGCGCGGGCCGAGCTGCGTTCCCTCGCGAACGCGTTGGACGGAACCGGTCAACGCGTGGTGACGCGCGCCGTCGTTGCCGTATGGCTCGGAGCCGGACTGGGTGGCCACCGCGACGAGCAGACGAGGCACACCGTCGAGGACCTGGCTCGCGCGATCGAGGCGCGCGCCGCACCGGCCGGGGTGACGCTGCGCGAGGTCGAGTCGCTCGGGTTGGCCGCGCGGCTCCTGTACTGGGGGACCGCGACCGCTCCGCCCACGGTCGAGCACGCCACGGGAGATGCAGCAGACATCGAGGAGGCGGTGCGGCAAGCCGCGACCACCGCCTACGCCGGCCTGCTGCCCGAGAAGCTGGGCACGGCACTCGGGCTCGGCCGGCGCCCCCTGCACGAGCTCCTCGGGGAGCTGGTCGGGGAGACGACGCCACGCCTGTCCGATGCGGATGACGCGCCGCGCCACGATGCCGGGCAGGTGTCGGTCGGGACTCTCGCGGGTGGTTCGCTGCTGCTGGGAGCGGTGGGGGTGGTGGCGGGGTTCGTCCTGGGCATGCCGGTGCTGACAGCCGCCGGCCTGGTGATGGCGACCTCATGGGCTGCATCGGCGGTGCTGGCGTGGGTGCGTGCTCGGGCGCCTCCGGGCAGAGCTGCGGCGGTGCGAGTTGCGGCTGTGAAGGCCACGTCGATGGCTGGTCGGCGGCTGCTGCGAGGCGTCGCGGTGGTGGTGTTCGCCGCGACCGCGGTGCTCGGCGGGCCGGCCGCTGGTGCGGGATCGACTACGGCCCATGCGGCGGCGGGGAGCGTCGTGGCTGCGCGGGAGCGGGACGGTGAGGCGCCGGAGCGGCTCGCCGACCTCGTGGATCGGGCAACGAGGCTGTCGAACGAGGCGGGTGAGCGGGGTGCCGCGGTCGCCGGTCGGGCGCGGATGTTGTCGGTACGGGGCGACGTGCTGGCGGGTGACGCGGACTCCGATCGGATCCGGGAACGGGCGTCCGCGGTGGAAGCCGATGTGTTCGTCGTGCTGTTCATGGCGATCGAGCTCCACGAGTCGGCCAGGGCGCTTTCGAACGAGGTCGAGCGTGTGGGTGCGGGTGCCGGGCCGGACGGTCGAATCGCTCTCGTCGAGGCCGACATCGCCGCTGCGGAGGCGCTGGTCGACGAGTTGCCGGAGCAGGAGCGGGTGCTCGAGGACCTGGAGCGGCGCCTGGGCGAACGTGAGCAGGTCGTCTCGCCGACCGGGGCTGCCGAGCGGCAGGTGCTGGGTAGCTGGCTGGTGGAGATGGACGGCATCACACACCAGTACCGGGACCGCTACGAGGAGATCCGGGACATCGGGCGTCGGGCGCAGGAGTTGGGCGAGGCGGCCGGATCCGTCGAGGGGGCGGCGGCGATCGTCGAGTCCGCGGCAAGGATCGCGCGCGAGGTCGATGCTGTTCTCGGCGGGATCGATGACCCGGCCGGCGGGGTCTCGGCGGCCGGGGAGCTGCGGGCCCGGCTCGGGGATCCCGGAACCGATCCCGCCGATGTTCGGGTCGCGGTCGCCGACCACGTCGGCACTCTCGCCGAGCTCGACGTCGTGCTGACCGTCGCGGAAGCGCGGCAGTCGTCGTGGGGGCTCCTCGAACTGGAGCAGCGACTGGACGAACAGCGCGCGCGGAATGCGCCCGAGCAGGCCAGGCAGTGGGGCATTGACCTGGCGGTCGACCAGGCGACGGATTCGTTGTGGAGGATCGGCCTCACGACTCTGATGACCGCTGCCGGGTTGATCTTGTGGGTGCGGAAGGTCGGCCTTCGGCGGGCGCTCGACATCTTCTGGTTCGGTGCGGGCACGGGTCGGAGGTCGCGCGGTGAGCTGACCTCGGCCGCGGTCGGCGCTCCCGAGGCAATCGACCTGGTCGTGGCCAACCCGTACCGGCGGTTCCGTGTGGTGGTGGTTGCCGACGGCACCGTGTGGATCACGCCGCAGGTGGAGCGCGGCGAGCCGGCGGCGTGGACCGGGATGCGGCAGGCCGAAGCCGTCCCGGGGGGCCGGGGTCGTGAGGTGCTGGCTGCTTCTGCGCAGATGGGCGTGGACGCCGGCGGGTTGCTGGTTTTCCGGCTTCGGGGATTCGCGGGCGACGTGGGTGGCTCCGAGGCCGTCGGCCACGAGGTGCTGCGCGACCGCGTCGTGGCTGCGCTCCGGGCGGGTGGCGTGCGGGTTGTCGAATCGCCGGAGGTGGCGGGGCGGTCGGGTGAGTCCGGTGCGGCAGGGCCCGCTGGTGAGATCGACGGGAATCCGCGTCGAGGGCAGGAGTCTGGGGAGACGATCGCGGGGTGGGCGGCGGCTCTTGGTGCGAGTGCGGCGGTGGGTCTGGCCGGCTGGCTTGTGGGGCCGGTTGTGGTGGTCGCTGTGGTGGCCGGGTTGGGGTTGCTGGCGGCGGTGGCGGCTGGGTGGCGTTGGTTGCGTCCGCTGGTGCGCGGGTGGTCGGTGCGTGGCCCCCCTGCGCAGCGGCGGGTGCTCGCGGCTGTGGCCGTCGCGTTCGTCCTGGCTGTGGGTGTCGCTGTCCCGGGAGCCGGTTGGACTGCGGCGCACGCGGACCCGGCGACAGTGGAGGCGGGAATCGCGCAGGGTCGGAGCGAGACGAGCTCCGGGGTACTGGCAGCCGATCAGGCGGCTGCGCGGTCGCGGCTGCGGGAGCGGGTGGAAGACCTCGTTCAACGCGCGACTGCGGTGGAGGCGTCCGGCCGGTACGCCCTGGAACATGGTGCGAATCACCTCGGTGCGGAAGCGGCAGCATTCGCCACCAGCACCGGTGACCGGGATGCCGCTCGGATTTCGGCCGCGGCCTTCCGGATCGACGCCGAGCTGACTCGTCTACTGAGAGACGAGCCCATGGTCGAGGCATTGCTGCTGCGTGATGCTGTGGATCGAGCTCCGATCGGGCAGCTGGCGGAACGGATCGACGAGTTCGACAGCACGCTCGATCAGATATCGGAGCAGATCGAGCGGCTCGAAAAGCTGACAGTCCAGCTGAACGAGACGGGCGATCGCTGGATGGCGAGCCGGGCGGGTGAGATTTCCCGCCTGGAGGACCGGGCACTGGAGCTGAAGCTCCGCGCCGAAGCTTTGCGACAGATCCTCGCCGATGCCGATCGGCTGGGGTCCGATGCGTCCGGGCTTGAATGGGATTCTGCTGAGGCGGGAGTGGAGCGGATCTCCGATGCAGCGTCCCGAATTGCCAGCCGTGCCGACGAGCTGAACTCGAATTGGGAGTCGGAGATCAATTCGCTCTCCCTTGACTCCTCCAGCCTGTGGGGGGTTCTGCACACCCGAGAGGCCAGCGATCTGGTCGGGCACCTTGACGAGATGTCATTGCGTGCGGACGATGCGCAACATCGGCTCGATGAACTGACGGGATTCGGTGAGGAGGGACGTGCGGAGCTTCTGGGGCTGCGCGCCCAGATGGATGGGCTGACCGCCGAGCTCGAGCGCCATCTGCAACAGCAGAAGCTGAATCGGATTATCGCCGGGTTGACGATCGGCCTTTCCGTGGTCGGTGGCCTCCTCGCAGCATGGGCCGCCTTCGCAGGTCTTGTTCGACGTATGGATCGAGACATAGCATCATTGGGCGAAATGGTTGCTCGCCTTGCTCCCGCCGGAGGTGCTGGCGATTTCGACTTGAATGCTGCATTGGCATGGGCGGCCGTGCGCAAGGTCTCTCGGCTGGTCTTCTGGCTGCAATGGATCGACCGTTACCGCAGGCGAAATGCTGAGATGGTCTATCTTCGGCGAGAGTTGATTCTCAAGGACGTTCAACACCGATTGTTCGTCGCGCATGACGAGGCCAGACGGGCAGCGGGCATCCCGGGTTCCACCACGCCTGGCCGGTCATTGGATACGTTGGCGGAAACCGTGTCGGAGGACTCGGCGTACCGGTGGTCGTTGCGCTGGTGGGAGCGTGTTGCATCGAGCGGCAGGCCGGATCTGGTCGATGCTGTCGGGGAATTCTCCCCGACCGTCACAGATGGGGGCCTGGGTTCACGCAAGGATCATTTAATGATGTATCACCATCGACTGTTGGCCTTCGGTCGTGCCTCGCAGAGGGTGGATCGCCGCCGCACGAAAGCCATGGCTGGCTTGATGGAGGCGATTCTCCTCGGTCCGACTCACCCCACCCAGAAGGTGTACCGCGGTCTCCTTCTTCCGAATCCAGGGCATGTGCTCATCGAGTACCACACGGCCGCCACCGTGTGGTTGGGTGCGGTTGGCTTCCCATCGAACGAAGGGATCTTGCCCGACGGTCATCGGGCCGTCGTTGTTTCCGTGACGCAGATCGGGTACGCCTCGGAAGGGGTCCCATACGTGCCCGGGCAGATCCTGGAGAGCGTCGGTCCGGAGTTCGTCGCAGTCGACGAGAGAACCACTGAGCTCTATGCCGGGACTCCCCCGTTCCGGGTCGTCGCGGTGGAGGAGAGTGTGTGGGCTGCGGCCCGGGAGAGGGCCGCTGCCCAGCAGATGCGGACCGATTCTGATGGTCGTGACTCCGCCCGCAAGTCGTCGGAGTCCGGAGAGATGCGCCTGGGCTGGGCGGGTCTTGGCGCGGGGGCCGTGGCGGTGGGTCTGGTCGGGTGGCTCGGGGATCCGACTGTGGCGGTCAGCGTGGTGGTCGGGTCGGGGTTGCTGGCGGCGGTGGCGGCTGGGTGGCGGTGGTTGCGTCCGCTGGTGCGTGGGTGGTCGGTGCGGGGGCCGAACGCCCTCACCGCGGCTGGGGTGCCGATGGAGCGAATGGGCGGCACTCCCGACCCCGAGGTGGTCAGGCTCCCGAGTGAGGGTCCTGGCGGGGCCGGGCAGCCGGACCGCGGTTCGTCGGACGCCGGGGAGGGAGGGTCGGCCTCCCTCGGCGTGGTGCTGACGATGGCGGTCGCCGCCGGCATCGGCGCAACCTGGTTGGCGGGTGGGCTGGTGGTGGGCGCGGTCGGGGTGGTCACGGCGCTCGGTTGGCTTGCGGTTGATCGCGGTCGGGTGGTGGAACGGGTCCGCGGTCTGCTCCGTACCCGGGCCCCGCCGCTCCGGGTGGTACTGGCCCGGGCTGTAGCGGTCGTGACGGCCGGTCTGCTGTTCTCCGGTGGTGTTGCCGGCGGAGTCGCTGCCCACACGACGATGTCGGATCAGCTCATGGCCGGTATGGCGGTGTCGGCTCCGGCGGATCAGGCGCTCGGCGCGCAGGCGCGAGCAATGGAGCTACCCGCTCACACCCCGGCCGTGGCCGAGACCGTCGTCGCCTCCCATGACGATGCGCAGGCTCGGCTGCCGCACGCCCCGTCCGAGCAGGCCACGGAGGCGGAGCAGCACACGACGAACGTGCAGGAGAACGACAGCCTGACGATGCTGGCGCGCGCCTACGGCGTGTCGGTGCAGGCGTTCGTGGATGCGGACCCCGGCCGGTTCCCGACGGTGCAGAGCCGGGACCTGATCCACGTCGGTGAGTCCCTCACGGTTCCGGCGGAGTGGGACGGGATCTACCGGGTGCAGCCCGGGGACGCGTTCGACGTGGTCGCCGCGCGGTTGGGGATCGCCCCGGACCGGTTGGCGCAGGAGCTGGGCGACCGGTTCCCGACCGTCGAGAGCCGTGACCGCATCTACCCCGCGTACCGCTCCGAGACCGGCAGCCCCATGGGTGACTGGTTCACGGTGCCCGGTGCGGACCCCGAGTCCCAGCCGGGTGGTGTGGGCGAGCCGGGCAAGGAGGCGCCACCCGCCACGCCGGCCCCCGCTCCGGCCCCGAGGCCGCAGCCGGGCGTGACGCCGCCGCCGGGCGTGACGCCGCCGAACGTGACGCTGCCGCCGGACTCGACGCTGCCGCCGGACCGGACGCCGCCGCCGGACTCGACGCCGCGCCCGGATCCGACGCCGTCGCCGGACCCGACGCCGCCGACGGACAAGACTCCGGTCCCGGCTCCGAGCCCGTCACCGGTGCAGCCACCGGTGACGGTGCCCGAGCTGCCGTGGCGGACGGTGGGGATCGTCGGACTGGCCGTCGCCGGTGTCGTCGCGGTGTTCGTCGGGTTGCGCGCGCTGGCGCGGCAGGGGGCCGCGATCCGTGGATGGTCGGCGGCGTTGGGCGAACGCTGGGCCGGCAGCGCGCACGGCCGGCTCTCGGGTGTGCGGTCCTGGCTGCGTGAGCGGGCCGATCGGGTCCGGGACCGGCTGCGGGGCTGGCCGGGGCGGGTGAGGGAGAAGGCGGCCGGCGGAGACGCGCTCATCCGCGGTTTGCGGGACATTGCTGCTCGTGCCCCCGAACTGGTTCGGGCCGGGGCCGGCCGGGCGGGAGCGCTGGCGCGTGGCCTGTGGGTGTGGAGTGCCGGCCGCTGGAAGGCCTTCGGTGCCGTGCTGATGACGGCCTGGACCGGGGTGCGCGCCGCGCTCGGCGGGCCGTTCGCCGGGTTCCGGTGGATCGCCGGGCGGTGGCGGGCCGAGTGGACGCTGTGGCAGCAGGTCCGCGGGGTTGCCAGGGCACGCGAGGCCGTCGTGCGTGAGAGCCACGAGGTGCGCCGCGAGCAGCGCCGCGCCGTGACCTCAGCCACGGCCGAGCAGCTGGGGTGGGTCAGGTGGCTGATGGACCGCAACGCCGCGATCCCCCGGGGGGACCAGGCTTTGACCCGGGACGAGCTGATCCAGCGGATCGGGCAGGAGTTCGGCGTCGGCGAGGATGCCGCGCGCACGCTCGTGGACCGGGCAGGTGCGCTGCGCGACGGGGCGCCCCCGCGCGCCTTCGGCGCCGACCTCCGGTTCGACCGCGCGGTCCTCGTCGTGGCCGTCCGGTTCGCGCAGGTGCACCCCCTCATCGCCCTCGTCGCTGCCCGGCAGAGCGCGGCCGCAGAGACGTTGCGGGTGATGACCCGAGACCGACGGGAGGGCGTCGATCCCGGCGATCGCACCCGACGCCGTGACGCGGTGACGATCGCCGTAGTCGCCGGGGTGTCCCCGCCGCGGGCCGAGCGGGCGGTGCGCCGGGCCGCCGAGGGCCGGTCCGTCGCCGGGATCGGGGTCGGGCTGCTCGCCCGGCTGGGTCTCGACGTGGCGGGGGAAGGCCCTGGTCGACATGGCCACCCGGCGGCGGAGCGCCGGCTGGCGCGGTTGGCGGCGGTCGCCGGTCTCGTCGCCGGTTTCGTCGCGGGTAGCGGGGTGGGCGCGGGGCTGCTCGGGGCGGGCGCGGTGCTCGGACCCACCGGCCTGATGATCGCGATGGCAGGGCAGGCGATGATGGTGGTGATCGCATGGTGGACGCCACGGCAGACCCGGGGCCCGCCGTGGATGCAGGTCGCGCTGGGTGCGGTCGTCGGGTCCGTCGCCGGCATGTTCGGGCCGGCGCTGCTCGGGCGGGCCGGGTCGTTGTGGGTGGGCACGCTCGCGGTGCAGGCGGGCCTGTTCGGGGTCAAGGCGCTGCTGGTGCCGTTCATGAACGCCGGGTTGACCTACCGGTACGTGCTGCGCCGCCAGCACGCGAACCGGCAGTCCGGGATCGAGACCCGGTCGCCGCGCCGGCTGGCCTGGGCGTCCGCCGTCGCCGTCTACGTGATCTCGGCGGTCCTCGGGGTGATGCGGGCGTTCGACGTCGCCACGGGGTTGTGGCTGCCGATCGCGATGTCGATCGTGTTCGGTTTGCTGAACGCGTGGTCCCAGGCCAAGGACACCGGACTCACCCGCCTGTTCAAGGGCGGCATCGGCGGCGTCCTGTCGGCGGGCGTGTACGTCGTGATCAGCTCGCTCGGTTCCACCGGCAACGTGCTCACCACGTTCGCCATCGCGGCTCTGGTCTACGCGATCCCGACGGTGTTCGCGGACATCGCCAACGCCTGGGTCGGCCAGCAGCTGGCACCGCGTGCGAAGCGGCTGGCCGACAGCCTGCCGCCGGGGCTCCGGCAGCGGTTCCTGGGCTGGGTCGCCGTCGAGACCAAGAACTTCTCACAGGTCGATACGCGGTTGACGGCGTGGAAGCTGCTGGACTCCGTGCTGGCGGGCCTGTCCGCGATGATTATCAACCGGGCCGGGGAGGACCGGGCGTGGGTCATGGCTCACGACTCGCTCACCGAGGTTCTGGTTCGGTTCGTCGTGGTCGCCGTCGTGGTGTGGATGTTCAACAAGCTGCTGCGCGACCCCCTCGAGCACCTGTCCGGCTACTACGGCGCCCGCAGCTCGCGTGAGCAGCGGGAGCCGCCGCGGCCGGCGTGGTGGCGTGGTGACCGCACGCACCAGCGCGTCGAGGCCTACCGGAAGAGTCGCGACGAGCTGCGGGCGATGGCCGAGGCAGCCGGGTTGGCCCCGGACTCGAACCTGGCAGATCTGCTCCGGGAGCTGATGTTCGCCCCGATCCCCGGGCCGGCGCCGGAGTGGGCCCAGGAGACACTCGACCACGCCTGGATCCGCGAGGCCTGGGAGCCGGAGCAGGCGGCGGCGAAGACCCGCCGTGAGCACCACGTCATGAAGGTCATGCTGATGGCGACACAGCTGGACGCCGACCTGGCCGCGTTGCGACGGGTCGCGCGGAGGTTGCGGATCGTGGGGCGCACGGCCGACGCCGAGACGGTCGAGCGCCATGCCGTGCTCGCGCGCCGATTGGCGGAACGGGCCCGCGACGAGGTGTGGAGGCTGCTCACCGCCGAGGGCGACGGGTCACGTCCCGAGCTCGCGGCGCTGCTGCGAGGACTCGCGGGTGACGCGGCGCGGGCGCGGACGGACCGGCCGGGACCGGGCCACCGGCTGTGGCGGGAGCTGCTGGCCGCGGCGGCGAAGGACGGCATCCGGCTGCGCGTGGACTACCTGGACGAGCCGCGGAGGAAGCTCCTGGAGGCGATCGCCGACCTCGAGAACGACCATCCCGACCGCCAGCGGGCGCGGGAGGAACTGGCGCGCGAGGAGGCGCGGTTCCGCCGTGCGGGCGCCACCACACCGAAGAGCGATCCGTGGGAGCTGGTGGCGCAGCTCGCGGAACAGCGTCGCCGCAGCGTCGACGGGAACGTGACGGCGGTGGAGAATACGGATCTGCGGCCGTTGGCGGCTGCCATGGGCTGGCTGGAGGCAGCGGCGCTGCTGTCGATCGAGGCCGGTCTCGCCGGCGTCGTCCGCAGGGACAACCGCCGGAAGTGGACCCACGCGATCAGCCGGGCGACCGCCGGGGCCCCACGCGGGCCGCCGTCGACGGTCCTGGATCGGCTGCTCGTCGTTCTCGGCCGTGACGGGCCGGTCACCGCGCAGATGCTGGCGGAGCAGGTCGGTGGCACCGGATGGGCGCAGACCCTGACAGAGCTGGCCGAGCTGGGGGTACTGACCGGTGACGAGAAGACCGGCTACCGCGCCGATGAGAGGCTGGCCGCCCAGTGGCGGTTCGCCGGGCCGTGGCTGAAGCACGCCCTCCGCGCCGACCCGGCCGCGCTGCCCGGCGGAACCGAACTCGCCCCGCTCACCGGTGTGCGCCTCGAAACGGCCGGCCGCACGATCGCCGAGCGGGACGCGGTGGCCGCGTTGCGCGACCTGCTGCGCGACGGCGATCTGGCGTTCCGCTTCTGGAAGACCGACCTGCGTGACGACGTCGCCGTCATGATCCGCGGTGTGGCCGGCCTCGGGTACTGGCTGCGGCACCCAGAGGGCCGGTCGAGCTGGCCGGACGACCGTTCCGTGACCGCCCGGTCGGCCCATGCCGTGCAGCGCTGGGTCGCGCACCGGTGGCAGCACTTCGTGCTTCCCCAGCGCCACCGGCGCCACCTGGCCGCCCTGATCCGGGAGGCGGAGCATGCCGACCGGCTTCACCAGCAGGCTCGGCGGCTGGGCTGGTTCCGCACCGACCAGGCGGGTGCCGGTCTGCCCGAGGACGCGAGCAGGTTGTTGTCCGCCGCGGTCGCCGTCCGCGTCGAGGTGTATGCGCAGCTGCGCGAGGCGGAGCTGCGGGCGGCGGCCGAGCTGGCCGCGGTGGGGTCGTACCCGCACCAGGTCGACCGGACCCTGTCGGCCGCCAAGGCGGCACTGGCGAACGCCCCCGGCGCGGACCGGCCGCGCCCCTCCGTCGAGGCCTGGCTGCGCGAGATCACCGGCGAGCTCAACGGGTTCCGGGTCCTGCTGAACCGCTATGACGCCGTCCTGGCCCGGCTCGAGGCCCGGCTCGCCCCGCTCGGCCACGGAGTAGAACGGAAGCAGCTGGAGATCGCGATCCGGAAGATCGAGGCGGAACGGGACGCGGTGCGTATCGCGGCGCGGCTGATGCTGGTACGCCACGACCTGAACCAGGCCGAGGCGTGGCGGCGGTCCGGGGATCGCAAGCAGTCCAAGCTCTACCGCACCTTCGGCGGCTGGACGGTGATGGAGACCGCCCGGCGGGCGAAGGAGCGGCTGCTCGCCGCCCACCCGGGAATCCGTGACGTCCGGGTCGCGCCCGCCCCGGAAGCCGAGGCCGTCATTCCCCCCGCGACCGGGGCTGCGCATCCCCACGGCGACTACGACATCGCCGAGGGTGACATGAGCGCCGCCACCCGCCGGGGACGGCCCAACCGCGGCAACCAGGACGCCGCCACGCTGGTCGTGCTCCCGGGCGGTGACCGGGTGGCCGTGGCGGTCGACGGCGTGTACTCCTATCCCGGCTCCCGCACCGCCGCGCACGAGTTCCTCACCGCCTACCGCAAAGCGCTCGAGAAGGGATCCGCCCGTACGCCCGGCGAGGCGCTGACGGACGCCCACGAGGCCGCGTTCAAGAAGCTCACGTCCCGCTACTCGCGCGAGACCGGCCACCAGGCGGTGTCGTACGTGGCCCTGTACGTGGCGGGCGACGGAACGTTCACGACCAGCCACGTCGGCACCGCCCGCGCCTACTGGCTGCCGGACGACGACCCCGCCGGGGGCGTCCTGCTGACCGAGGACCACACCCGCGGCGGTTCGATCGTCGACGGCGCCGTCATGACCCGCTACCTGGCGACGGACTTCCACGTGGAGCCCACCATCCGCTCGCATCGCCCTGGTGGGCCGGGCCGGGTCGTGCTCGCCACCGACGGCGCCTGGCGCTACCTGCCCACCCCGACCGACCTGGCCAGAGCCATCGACGGCGACGGTTCCGCGTGGCCGGCCAGCCGGGTAGCCGACGCCGCTCACCTCGCGGGAGGGGTCGACGACCTCACGGCTGCCGTCCTCTCCGTCGACGTCCCGACCGCCGCCCACGAAACCGGCGGTAGCGGTGGCGGCGTCGCGGTGCGCGGGTTGCCTGATCCGGTGCGGACCGAGCTGGAGGCGCGGCTGCCGGGTGCGCTGGGCGGTGCCCGTCCGCTGTCGGCCGAGGAGTTCCCACACCTGGCCCGTGGGCCGCCGGAGGGAATCGGGCTGGTGCGGATCACCGACGACGACCTGGGTGACGGCGGTGTGCTTGAAGTTCATCCACCGCAACCCGGGGCGAGGTGGCGGCGCTGGCCCGCCGGAACTCCGTCAAGTACGCCGGGTTCACCGAGGCGGACCGGCGTGATGTCAGGGACTACGCCCTGGGCTCGCGTGGCGGGTTGAAGAACCGGGCGATCAATACCCGGAACGAGGCGACGTTCGAGCTGAGGGTGTTCGCGAGCTCGTTGGATCCCGTGGAGGTGCAGGCCGCATTGGGCTTTGCGGCCGCCTCGGTGGAGTACACGCGCACGCTGTCGGTGGCCGACATCGTGGCCGGTGGGTGGGGGTGGCCGGCGTTCGTCTCGTGGCTTCGCGGCCATCCCGAGTACGCCCCGCTGATTCGTGAGTCGGATAGCCGTGTGACCCAGGATTCCGGCGAGTGGGTGCAGCCGTTCTACGACGGGAACTGGCTGGGTGAACGGCCGATGTCGGCGGTACTGCGGGACCGCGGAATGCAGGCGGAACCGGTCGCCGGGGAGCGTCGGATCCGAGGCACGAGACAGGGAACGGACACGAGGGTGCGCCATCGACCCACTAGCCCGGGGCGACCCAGGCCACGACGTCACTTCGCCGCAGGCGCTCCCGGTCGGTTCAGCCCGCTGACGCGCAGCGTGATGTTCAGCCGGCCCGCCGCGAGGCCCGTGTCGGGCACGCCGTGGGCGGGCAGCAGCTTCGGCACACCGTGGTAGGCGAGGCGGCTCTCGTCGCCGAAGACGACGAGGTCGCCGGAGAGCAGCTCGACGTCGGTCCACGGCCGGCCGCGGTTCTCGGTGTTCCCCAGCCGGAACACGCACGGCGCCCCGATGCTGAACGACACCACCGGGTCGGGTGCCCGCTCGTCGCTGTCGCGGTGCAGGCCCATGCGGGCGTCGGGCCCGTAGTGGTTGATCAGGGCGATGTCCGGGCGGTAGGCGCTCCCTCGTTCCGGGTCGCCGTAGGCGTCGGCGAGGGCGTTCCGTCCCAGGTCGCCGAGCCACTCCGGGAACGGCGTCACCGGGGATCCGTCCTGGTCGTCACGGGTGCGGGAGTAGCGGTACGGGTACCAGTGCCAGCCGAGGCACACGCTGCGTACGGTCATCTGCCCGCCGTTCGGCAGCACCGCGGCCCGGATCCCGGGGCCCTCGCTCGCCCACTGCCTGCAGGCTCGCACGAGAGCCCGCTGCTGATCGAGGTCGAGCCAGTCCGGCACGTGCACGGCGCCGGGGGCGAGCACCCGCCGCTCCCGCGGTACGAGCTCGAACGTCATCGGGCGTTGTGGAAGATGATCCCCAGCACGTGCCGGCTTCCACCGTGCACGGCGCTCACCCCGTGCCGCATCTGCACGCGGTGGAACCCGCGGGACCCGTGCCTGGGCCGGTGGTGCACCGGGAACACCACGGCCTCGCCCTGCCGCGGCCGCAGCACGATCGGCCGGGACTGCTGGCGCGGCCGCTGCTCCACGAAGACGCTCTCGCCGCCCGTGAAGTCCTCGTCGGGGCGGCTCAACATCACGAGGAACTGCAGCGGGAACGTCAGGTCGCCGTAGACGTCCTGGTGCAGGCAGTTGTAGCCGCCCGGCCCGTAGCGCAGCACGAGCGGCGTGGGCCGGTGCTGTCCGGCCGCGGCGCACTCAGCCAGCAACGCGTCCAGCTCAGTGGGGAACGTCCGTTCGCCCAGCCGGTCCGCCCACGTGTTGGCGATCTCCGCCAGCGGCGGGTACAGCTGCTCGCGCAGCTCCTGGACCAGCGGCGGGAGCGGGTCGGCGAAGTACCGGTAGCTGCCCTCGCCGAACGCGTGGCGGGCCATCACCACGGTGCTGCGGAACCGCTCGTCCTCGTCGAACATCGCGATGACGTCCGCGCACTGCTCGGGGGTGAGCAGCGGCGGGGTGCTCGCGACGCCGTCGGTGTCGAGGCGCTCCTGCAAGGCGGGGACGTCCAGTCGGTCGAGCACAGGAGTCATATCACCACCCTCGCCCAGGTCGCGCGCGCCCGCTGGCGGGAATCGGCCACGGGGATGATGACCACCATGCGCCCCGGACCGCACAACGCCCTGACCGACGTCCCCGGCCTGCGTGTCGGCCACGCCTCGCTCGAGGGGCCGGGCGCCCTGAGCGGCACGACGGTCGTGCTCGCGCCCGACGGCGGAGCGGTCGCAGGCGCGGACGTACGGGGGGCGGCACCCGGCACCCGCGAGACCGATCTGCTGCACCCGGGGGCGACGGTCCAGCGGGTGCACGCGGTGGTCCTCACCGGGGGCAGCGCCTTCGGGCTCGCCGCGGTGGACGGGGTGATGATTCGCCTGGAGGACGCAGGCGTCGGCTTCCCGGTCCGTGGCACCGTCGTCCCGATCGTGCCGGCGGCGGTCGTCTTCGACCTCGGCCGAGGAGGCGACGTGCGGGCCCGCCCGGACGCGGCCACGGGTGCTGCCGCCTACGACGCGGCGGGTGACGGGCCGGTGTCGCAGGGTGTGGTCGGCGCGGGCACGGGTGCGCAGGCCGGAGGGCTCAAGGGCGGGGTCGGCACCGCGAGCGTGGTGCTCGACGGCGGCGCGGTCGTCGCGGCGCTCGCCGTGGTGAACGCGGCCGGCTCGCCATTCGATATGGCCACCGGCCTGCTGCACGGGGTGCGTGCGGGGTTGCCCGGCGAGTTCCCGCCGGTCGAGGTCGGGCAGGCCGCGCTGGAGGAGCTGCGCGAAGCGCCCCGCCCGCCGGGACTCGGCACCGCGACAACGCTGGCCGTCGTCGCAACGGACGTCACGCTCGACAAGGCCGGCTGCGGGCGGCTGGCGACCATGGGCCACGACGGGCTCGCCCGTGCGATCTCGCCCGCCCACACCGCGACGGACGGCGACGCGGTCTTCGGACTGTCCACGGCCACCCGGCCCGCCCCGGACCTGCCCGGGCTCGTCGCGCTGCACGCCGCGGCCGCCGACGTCGTCAGCCGGGCGATCGCGCACGGGATGCTCGCGGCGCAGACCGTGACGACCCCGGCCGGGACGTGGCGCGGCTACCGCGACGTCGTCGGCATGTAGCCGGCGGGATCGATCCAGTGCGCACGCGCACGGATGGCCCGAGGGCTCAGCCTCCGGCGAAGGGTGGCAGGACGTCGAGCGTGGCGCCCGCTGGCACCACGGCCGAGCGGTCGCGCACGGCGACCTCGTCGAGCAGGTAGCTGCAGCGGTCGAGCACCCGGCCGAGCCCGGTGCCGTGGCGCTCGCGGATGGCGCGGATCGCGTCGTCGACGGTGCCGGACACCTCGAGCGGCTCGGCCTCGACGCCGGCGGCGGCGCGGGCCGCCGCGAAGTAGCGCACCGTGATCGTCGCGGTGGTGGTGGACATGTCAGCCGCCGATCGCGCTCATCGGGCGGTCGGGCTGCAGGAACCCGGGGTCGTCGATCCCGTGGCCCGCGAGCTTGCCCCACATCGCGTGCCGCCAGGTGTCGGCGATCTCGGCGTCGGACGCGCCACCCCGCACCAGCGCGCGCAGATCGGTCTCGGTGCGCGCGAACAGGCACGAGCGGACCTGGCCATCGGCGGTGAGCCGGGTGCGGTCGCATGCACCGCAGAACGGGCGGGTTACCGAAGCGATCACACCGACGGCGGCAGGTCCGCCGTCGACCAGCCAACGTTCGGCAGGCGCACCCCCGCGCTCGGCGGGGTCCGGGGTGAGCGTGTAGCTCTCCCGCAGCCGTTCCATCACCTCACCGGCGGTGATCATCTCGGAGCGCTCCCAGCCGTGCTGGGCGTCGAGTGGCATCTGCTCGATGAAGCGCAGCTCGTAGCCGTTGTCGAGGGCGAACCGCAGCAGCGGGGCCGCCTCGTCGTCGTTCACGTCCCGCAGGAGCACAGTGTTGATCTTGATGGGGTCGAGGCCCGCGGCGCGGGCCGCGGCGAGGCCGTCCAGGACGTCCCCGAGCCGGTCGCGCCGGGTGATCGTGGCGAAGCGCTCCGGCCGGAGGGTGTCCATCGAGACGTTGAGCCGATTCACGCCGGCCGCGGCGAGCGCTTCCGCCCGGCGGGCGAGGCCGATCCCGTTGGTGGTGAGCGAGATGTCAGGGCGCGGTTCCAGTGCCGCCGACGCGGCGATCAGGTTCTCCAGCCCGCGCCGCAGCAGCGGCTCGCCGCCGGTGAACCGCAGCTCGTGCACGCCGAGGTCGCGCACCGCGATCGTGATGAGCCGGATCAGCTCGTCGTCGGTGAGCTGCTCGTCGCGCGGCATCCAGTCCAGGCCCTCGGCCGGCATGCAGTAGCTGCAGCGCAGGTTGCAGCGGTCGGTGAGGGAGATCCGCAAGTCGGTGGCGACCCTGCCGAACGAGTCGACGAGCCGCGGGTCGGCGGGACGCGCCGGATCGCGGGGGGCTGCCCCCCGCACCGCCGGAAGTCCGAGCTCGGTTGCCGTCACGCCACGAGCGTAATAGCCGAATACGGACCTGGAAGCTGCGTGGATCACCGACATTTCAGCACTCCGCAGATGCGTCCGCACGGTGCGGATCGAACCGCAGATGCTGACGAACCGGCTGTCCAAAAGTCGGGTTGCCATGCACACAGAGCGCGACTCGCGCGCACCGAGACCGCGACTCGCGGAGAGGTCAGTCGTGGCGGCCCAGCTCCTGGCGGGCGACCGTCCGCAGGTGGACCTCGTCGGGGCCGTCGGCGAAGCGAAGGGCGCGGGCCCATACGTAGAACGAGGCGAGCGGCACGTCGTCGCTCATGCCGGCGCCGCCGTGCACCTGCAGCGCGCGGTCGATCACCGTGCACGCCATCCGGGGGCAGAGGGCCTTGATCGCGGCGATCTCGGTGGCCGCTCCCCTTGCGCCGTACCGGTCGATCAGCCAGGCCGTCTTGAGGACGAGCAGCCTCGCCTGCTCCACCTCGATCCGGGAGTGGGCGATCTGCTCGCGCACCACGCCCTGGTCGGCGAGCGGCCGCCCGAACGCCGTGCGGGATCGGGCGCGGCGCACCATGAGGTCGATCGCGCGCTCGGCCATGCCGATCAGGCGCATGCAGTGGTGGATCCGCCCGGGACCGAGCCGCGCCTGGGCGATAGCGAAGCCGCCGCCCTCCTCGCCGAGGAGGTTCGACACCGGCACGCGCACGTCGTGGAACTCCAGCTCGGAGTGCCCGTGTTGGTCCTGGTAGCCGAACGTCGGCAGGTGCCGCTTGATCTCCAGTCCGGGCGTGTCGCGCGGCACGAGCACCATCGACTGCTGCCGGTGCTTCGCCGCATCCGGATCGGTCTTTCCCATGACGATGAAGATCTTGCAGCGGGGGTCGGCGGTACCCGAGATCCACCACTTGCGCCCGCTGATCACGTACTCGTCGCCATCGCGGCGGATCCGGGTCTGGACGTTCGTCGCGTCGGACGAGGCGACGTCCGGCTCCGTCATCGCGAACGCCGAGCGGATCTCGCCCTCCAGCAGCGGCTCGAGCCACTGCTGTTTCTGCTCGGGGGTGGCGAACAGGTGCAGGGTCTCCATGTTCCCGGTGTCAGGGGCCTGGCAGTTGATGGCTTCCGGCGCGATCGTCGGCGACCAGCCCGAGACCTCCGCGACCGACGCGTAGTCGAGGTTGGACAGCCCCGAGATGCTCGGCAGGAAGAGGTTCCACAGCCCCCGGGCGCGCGCCTCTGTCTTCAGCTCCTCGACGACGGGCGGCAGGTCCCATTCCTGCGGCGTGCCGCGGCGCTCGGCCCGGAACGCCTCGTACTCGGCTTCGGCCGGAAGGACCTTCTCGTCGAGGAACGCGCGCATCCGCTTCGTGTAGTCGGCAGCCACGGTGCTGGGTTCGAAGTCCACGCCTGCACCCAACCACAGGACGAGCCCCCACTGGATCCAGTCGCATCCGCGGAACTATTCTCCCGATCGTGCCGCAGTTCAGGATCGCTGACGCCGCCCGCTTGCTCGGCGTCAGCGACGACACCGTGCGCCGCTGGGTCGACGCGGGTGCGCTGCCCGTTCGGGCCGACGCGTCCAACCGCAAGGTCATCGACGGCGCCGCGCTCGCCGCGTTCGCCCGTGAGCACGCGAGCGCACCCCCCGACCCGTCCGACGTGCAGAGTTCGGCGCGCAACCGGCTGGTGGGACTCGTGACGTCCGTGGTGGCCGACCGCGTGATGGCGCAGGTGGAGATGCAGTGCGGCCCGCACCGGATCGTCTCGCTGATGTCCAGCGAGGCGGTGCGGGAGATGGGCCTCGAGCCCGGTGCACTCGCCGTGGCCGTGATCAAGTCGACCACGGTGGTCGTGGAGACGCCGGGAGCGAGCTCATGAGGTTGCGGATCGCGGCTACCGCCGCCGCGGCGGCGCTGCTGCTCGCGGGATGCGCGGGCGGGACGACCGATGCCGGGTCGGCGGCGCCCGCCGAGCAGCGGACCCTCACGGTGTTCGCCGCCGCGTCGCTCACCGAGGTGTTCGGTGAGCTGGAGCCGCGGTTCGAGGAGGTCCACCCCGGCGTCGACGTCGTGTTCAACTTCGGCGCGTCCTCCGACCTGGCGCAGCAGATCGTCAACGGCGGCCCGGCCGACCTGTTCGCCGCGGCCAACACCTCGACGATGAAGACCGTGTCCGACGCCGGGCTGGTCGACGGAGAGCCCACCGTCTTCGCCACCAACGTGCTGCAGATCGTCACCCTGCCCGGCAACCCGGTCGGCATCGCCTCCTTCGCCGACCTCGCCCGGCCCGGCCTGAAGGTCGTGGTGTGCGCCCCGCAGGTGCCGTGCGGGTCCGCCACCCAGAAGATCGAGCAGGCCACCGGGGTGACGCTCAGCCCCGTGAGCGAGGAACCGGACGTCAAGTCGACGCTCGGCAAGGTGACCACCGGCAACGCCGATGCCGGGCTGGTCTACGCCACCGACGTGCACGCCGCGGGGGACGACGTGCAGGGCATCGTGTTCCCCGAGGCGGCGCAGGCCGTCAACGACTACCCGATCGCGGTGATCGCCGAGGCCCCCAACGCGGATCTCGCCCGCGCGTTCCAGGAGCTCGTGACGGGAGCCGAGGGCCGTGCGGTGCTGGGATCGGCGAGCTTCGGCAGCCCGTGACCCAGCCGGCGGTCCGCCGCCCCGACGACCACGACACGGGCGTCGGGCTGCCCGCGCTGCTCTGGGTGCCGGCCGCGCTGGCGTTCTTGCTGATCGCCCTGCCCGTCGCGGGGCTTGCGCTCCGCGCGGACTGGCCGCGGCTTCCCGAGCTGCTGCTGAGCGATTCGGCCCTCGACGCACTGCGGCTCTCGCTGCTGACGGCCGCGATCTCGACGGCACTGTGCGTCGTGCTCGGAGGGCCGCTCGCGGTGGTGCTGGCCAGGGGACGGGTGCGCGGCCTGCGGGTGCTGCGGTCGGTGGTGCTGCTGCCACTGGTGCTACCACCCGTTGTCGGTGGTCTCGCGCTGCTCTTCCTGCTCGGGCGCACCGGGCTGGTGGGACGAGGGCTCGATCTCGCGTTCGGGATCACGGTGCCGTTCACCACGGCGTCCGTCGTGCTGGCGCAGACATTCGTGGCCCTGCCGTTCCTCGTGGTGAGTCTCGAGGGCGCGCTGCGCACCGCGGGCCGCCGCTACGAGGCGGTGGCCGCAACGCTCGGAGCCTCCCCGTGGCTTGCGTTCCGCCGGGTCACGGTGCCGCTGGTGCTGCCGGGACTGGCATCGGGGGCCGTCCTCGCGTTCGCCCGGTGCCTCGGCGAGTTCGGTGCGACGATCGCGTTCGCCGGGAGCCTGCAGGGCACGACCCGCACGCTCCCGCTGCTGGTCTACCTGGAACGGGAGAGCGACGTGGACGCGGCGGTGGCGCTGTCGTTGCTGCTCGTCGTGGTGGCGGTCGTCGTGATCGCGGTCGCCCGCCCCCGCACCGTCGAGGGTGTGCGGTGACGGCCCTCGACGCGCACGTCGTCGTCCGGCGCCCGAGCTTCGTACTGGATGTGACGCTGCAAGCGGCCTCTGGTGAGGTGCTCGCGGTGGTCGGTCCGAACGGCGCCGGCAAGTCCACGCTGCTGGGCGTGCTGGCCGGGCTGCTGCGGCCCGATGCCGGGTACGTCCGGCTCGGGGAGACCACCGTGGCCGACCCGGCTGCCGGTGTTCACGTGCCGCCCCACCGGCGCGGCGTCGGCCTGCTCGCCCAGGAGGCGCTGCTGTTCCCGCACCTCACCGCGCTCGGCAACGTCGCGTTCGGGCCGCGGGCCGGTGGCGTCCCGCGGCGGGAGGCCGAGCTGCGGGCGCGGGAGCTGCTCGCCGCGGTGGACGCGGGCGAGCTCGCCGACCGCCGTCCTGCCCGGATGTCGGGTGGGCAGCAGCAGCGGGTGGCGCTGGCCCGCGCGCTCGCGCCCCGCCCGGACCTGCTCCTGCTCGACGAACCGCTCGCCGCGCTGGACGTCGACGCGACGCCGGCCATGCGGGCGCTGCTGCGGCGCGTGGTGCGCGCGGCCGGGCAGACGGCCGTGCTGGTGACGCACTCCGCCCTCGACGCGCTCGTGCTGGCCGACCGGGTCGTCGTGCTCGGCGCGGGCCGGGTCGTCGAGCACGGACCCACCCGGGAGGTCCTCGCCCGCCCGCGCAGCCCGTTCACCGCGCGGATCGCCGGCCTCGATCTCGTGCCCGGCACCGCATGCCCCGGCGGTCTGCGGACGTCCGACGGCACGGTCGTCGCGGGCCGGGACGGCGACCTCGTCGAGGGCGAACCAGCCGTGGCGGTGTTCCCACCATCGGCCGTCGCGGTGTTCGCCGAGCGGCCGCACGGCAGCCCCCGCAACGTGCTGCCGGTGCAGGTGGTGGCGATCGAACCCCACGGCGACGTGGTGCGACTTCGAGTAGCCGCGGCGCCCGGTGGCCCGGCGTGGGTGGACGGCCTCGCCGCCGACGTCACCCCCGCCGCTGTGGCGGAGCTCGGAGCGGAGCCGGGGGTGCGGTTGTGGTTCGCGGTGAAGGCGACCGAGGTGGCGATCCACGCGGCCGGCGTCAGGATGCCGGAGGCGGATCGAACGCGATCGTGAGGGAGGAGGGCGTCAGTCGAGTGACAGCCCCGCGGCCGGGGTCACCCGCGCGGCCCGGCGGGCCGGGAGAACGCCGGCGAGCAGTCCGGCCAGCGCGGCGAGGAGGACGACGGCGCCGAGCTGCAGCCATGGGACCTGCAGGGGGACCTCGCCCCGCGCCCGCTCCACGAACGTCTCGTAGCCGACCCAGCCGAACCCGACGCCGATCACGGTGCCGAGCCCGGTGGCCACCACCGACAGCAGCGCCGCCTCGGCCGCCAGCATCCGCCGCAGCTGCCTGCGGGTGAGCCCGAGCGCACGCAGCATCGCGTGTTCGCGGGCGCGTTCGAGGACGGACAGGCCCAGGGTGTTCGCGATCCCGATCACGGCGATCGCCACGGAGATGGCGAGCAGGCCGAGCACCGACAAGGTGAGGTTCCCCAACGTTCGGTCCTCCGCCGCCCTGGCCTGCAGCTGGTCGTCGACCTCTGCCCCGACCGGGCCCGCCAGCTCGTCCAGGGCGCCGACGAGCTGCAGCGCGTCGGCGCCGGTGGTGGCGCGGACCCAGATGGCTTGCGGCTGCGGGGAGTCGGTGAGCTGTGCCAGGGTCTCGGGCGCGACCACGCCTGCCGGGCCCCATCCGGAGGCCTCGTGCAGCTCGTGGGTCGACCGCACGCCGACGACGACCCGCAGCCGGGCCTCCCGATCGCCCACCCGCACCGTGACCTCGTCACCGCCCCCGAAGTCGATCGGGTCGCTGCTCGGGTTGTCGGTCAACGAGTTGGGATCGATCCTGACCTCACCCGGCGCTACGCGGGCGAACGCTCCGCCGTCGCGGGCCACCTGGGCCGCGGCGGGCGCGGCGAGGACCGGGATCGGGTCGTCGAGCCCGGACACCCGGGCCACGGCGCCGTCGACCGGCATGGCCTGCTCGACACCGGGGGTGCGACGGACCCGGTCGAGCAGGTCGGTGCCGAGCGGCGCCTCCGGCGAGGTGAGCGCGACGTCGATGGGGTGCTCCACGCCGCGTTCGGCGTCCGAGGCGGCACGCATCGTCGCCGATCCGGTGAGCACGGCGGTCGTCAGGGTGACGCAGACCAGCACGGAGGCTGTGGTGGCGGCGGTCCGGCGGGGGTTGCGCACGGCGTTCGCGGTCGCCAGCCGTCCGGCGGGGCCGAGCGGCGCTCCGGCGATCCGGATCAGGCGGGGCACGAGCATCGGCCCGACGAGCAGCACCCCGGCGGCCACCGCTGCTCCGCCGGCCAGCATCAGCCCCGTGTTGTCCTGGGCCATCGCCGTCCCGAGCAGGACCGGCCCGGCGACCAGCCCGAGCGCGGCGAGCGCCAGCCGGGTCCGGCCGGTGGCCGTGCGTGCATCGAGCGCGGCGTCCGTGCTCCCGCCCACCCGCAGCGCGGCCAGCGGACTCATCCTGACCACGCGCCGGGTCGGCAACCAGGCCGCGACCAGGGTGACCACCACTCCGACGGCGAACCCGCCCAGCAGCCACGGCCAGAACGCGGCCGGCTCGGGGGCGATCGCCGACATGACGGGCGAACGGGTGTTGACGATCCCGCTGCGGGCCGTGGGCACGACGGCGTTGATCAGGGCGATGAGCCCGTAGCCGAGACCGACGCCGACCAGGACGCCGATCAGCGACGCGAGCACCCCGACGGCGGCCGCCTCCCGGCGTACCGAACCCACCACCTGTCGTCGGGTCGCGCCGACGCAGCGCAGCAGGGCGAAGTCGCGCATCCGCTGCGCGAACAGGATGGAGAACGTGTTCGCGATGACCAGGACCGAGACGACGACGGCGATGGCGGCGAACAACAGCGGCATCAACGACCACGTGTCCACCGCGTCGTGCATCTTGGCCTCCCGCTCGGTCGCGAACTCCTCCGGCGACTGCACCTTCGCGCCGTCCGGGAGCGGACCCACGATGTCCCCGCGCACCGCCACCGAGCCCAGGTGGAGGGGGTGGTCGCGCCATTGCACGTACTGCGGCCATGTGACGTACGCCGAGGCCATTGCCCCGGCCGCGGGCGACTCCACCACGCCGACCACTTCCACGTCGGTCGCGCTAGCGCCCTCGCCGATCCGGATCCGGTCGCCGACCGCGATCTTCTGGGCCTGGGCGAACCAGTTGTGCAGCACCGCCTCGCCCTCGGTCGCCGGGAAGCGGCCCGTCACGAGCTCCTGCCAGCGCTGCTCGGGAGAGCGGGCGATCGGCGCCACCAGAATTCTGGAGAGCGGCCGACCGTCGAGGTGCGCCGGCAGGCTGCCGCGGCCGATCGCGGCGGCGTTCTCGCCGTGTCGTTCGGTGAACGCGATCACCTCGTCCAGGTCCATCTGGGACCCTGGCCAGACCGCAGGCGAGACCACGTGGTCGGCGTTGCGGTACGGCGACCCGGTGCCGTCCACGAGTCCGCTCTTGGCGCCGGCGGCGAGCACGCCGACCACCACGATGAACGCGACCGAGGCGATCACCGCGATCGACGCGGCGACGTAGCGGCGGGCGTGGGTGCGCAGCGAGGCGCGGAAGACGGTGCGCATCAGGCGATCCGCCCGTCGTGCGTGGGGTCGGTGTACACCTCGCCGCAGTTCATGGCTCCAGTGAAGGCAGTGTGGCGTTGCCGGCGCGTATCCGGTTTTCGATATGCCGGCGATATGGTCCGGCTCGTAGCATCGAGAACTTGTGCGTGTGTTGATCGTCGCGGACGAGCCTTCCCGGGCGTGAGGGAGCAGACCGTGGGCAGGCGGCCTGGTTTGAGGGTTCGCCTCAAGCTCACCCTCAGCTACGCCGGGTTCCTGATCCTCGCCGGTGTCCTGCTACTCGGGGCCGTGTGGATGTTCCTGTTGCGTGGTACGCGCGGCGGTGCGATCGGCACGCTCGATCGACTATTGCCCGACCTCTCCGTCTTCCTGCTCAGCGGTTTCGGTCCGCGTGCCTTTGTTCCGGCGGCAGCCGTGGTAATGGCGTTCCTGCTGGTGTTCGGTCTCGTGGGAGGGTGGATCCTCGCCGGCTCCATGCTCGCCCCGCTGACCCGCATCACGAACGCCACCCGGATGGCCGCGAGCGGGTCGCTGTCCCACCGGATCAGGCTCCCGGGCCGCGGAGACGAGTTCCGCGAACTCGCCGACGCCTTCGACACGATGCTCGCGCAGCTCGAAGCACACGTCGCTGAACAGCGGAGGTTCGCGGCGAACGCCTCCCACGAACTGCGCACCCCGCTGGCGATCTCGCAGGCACTCCTCGACGTGGCCCGTACCGATCCGGACCGTGACACCGGGGAACTCGTCGACCGCCTCCACACCGTCAACACCCGGGCGATCGACCTCACCGAAGCGCTGCTGCTACTCAGCCGCGCCGACCGGCGGTCCTTCGATCGAGAACACGTCGATCTGTCCCTCGTCGCGGAAGAAGCCGCCGAAACGCTCCTCCCGCTCGCGGAGAAGCGCGGCGTCGCCATCCAGACCTGCGGTGACATCACACCCACCAGCGGCTCACGCGCGCTGCTGCTGCAGCTGGCCACGAACCTCGTGCACAACGCGATCGTCCACAACCTGCCCGAACAGGGCACCGTGTGGGTCAGCACCAGTGTGCGCCCCGAGAATGTGCTGCTCACCGTCGAGAACACCGGCGAGAGGCTCGCACAGGAGCGGGTTTCCACGTTTGCCGAGCCGTTCCATCGCGGCACCGAACGCATCCACGCCGACCACGCGGGTGTCGGCCTCGGCCTGACCATCGTTCAGAGCATCACCCAGGCACACGACGGAACCCTCACCCTCACTCCCCGGGCCGGTGGCGGGCTCCGCGTCACGGTGCAACTGCCCGGCGCGCCACCGAACACCGGCAGATCACGATCGCGTAGTCGCCACGAGCCGTACCCCACGCAGGGTGGGCCGGAACGCTCGGTCACCCCATAGATCACACCTGTCACACCAGTCACGATCGTGTCTCTGTTCCCACCCGTGCAAGATCCGTAGCGTCGCCGACCGTGACGCGGTTCCTCCTGCGCATCGCCCCCGTGGTGATCGTGCTGCAGCTGGTCGTCGCGATCGCCCTGCCCGGGAGCGCCGAGGCCCGGGACGACCTCGGTGATCTGATGGCTTACGTCGTGCACGCCCGCACGACCGCCGACGCGACGGCCGCCGCCGACGACGTCGGCGTGCGGCCGACCCTGACCTTCGACCAGGCCTTCGCCGGGTTCGCGGCCCGGCTGAACCATGCCCAGGTCGACCGGCTGCGAGCGCGCGCCGGGGTACTGGGGGTGGAGGAGGACCGCCGGATCGTCCCGCTCGACCCCAACCGCAAGCCGGACCTGACCGAGGGCGAGCAGCCCGACCCGCCGAACTGGGGCCTCGACCGCATCGACCAGCGCGACCTCCCCCTCGACCACCGCTACACGACGAAGGCGACCGGCGAGGGCGTCACCGCCTACGTCCTGGACACCGGCGTGGACGTCACGCACCCCCAGTTCGAGGGCCGGGCCAAGTGGGTGCTGAACACCGTGGACAAGGACGACCGCGACTGCGACGGTCACGGCACGGTGGTGGCGGGCATCGCGGCGTCCCGGGACTACGGCGTGGCGAAGAAGGCGCAGATCCGGGCGGTGAAGGTGCTCGACTGCACCGGCGCCGGAACGCTCTCGTCACTGCTCGCGGGCATCGACTACGTCGCGACCAGCGCGCAGGCGCCCGCTGTGGCGGTCATGTCGTGGAGCTACGGCCCGTCGGAGGTGCTGCTCTCGGCGGTGGCGGGGCTCGTCGACAGAGGGGTGTTCGTTGCCTCGTCGGCAGGCAACTCGGGGGTGGACGACTGCACGGTGGCGCCTCGCGCGTTCCCCGGCGTGCTCGTCGTCGCCAACTCCACGATCGAGGACCAGCGTGCGGCCAGCTCGTCCACCGGCCACTGCGTCGACATCTACGCGCCCGGCACGAGCATCCGCTCGACGGTGCCGGGCGGCGGTATCGCGTCCTACACGGGCACGTCGATGGCCGCGCCGCACGCCGTGGGCGTGGCGGCGCTCTACAAGCAGACCCACGGCGACGCCCCGAGCAACGTGATCGAGAAGTGGATCGTCGATCACGCCACGACCGGGGTCGTGCGTGGCGGTGAGACCGGGGGCACGCCCAACCGGCTGCTCAACAGCGGAGGCCTGTAGACCGCGTCTCGCGCACTGGATGTGCGCGAGACGGCACCCGGTCGGCCTGCTGTTCGGGCTGGCGGGGCGGCTGGCGGCTACCGGTGCTTCGTGACGACCTTCCGGCGTGGCCCGAACTTGTGCCAGAGGGTGAGCGGCAGCCACACGAAGATGCCCCACATCCCAACGGTGACGATGGTCAGGAACAGATGCAGCCCGTGTGAAGTGCCCTTGCGCACCTTCGTCACGGAGTGGCTCGGCCCCTGTGTCCCTTGCGTCGTCTGAGTCACCTGCTGCGTGACCTGCACGACGACCGGTCCGGCGGGCGGCGCAGGAGCAGTTCGGGGCGGCGGCGCGTACGGGCGGAGCGGAGGAGGCCCGTACGACTGCCTCGCACGGGGCTGGCCTGCCGCGTGCCGGGGAGACCGCTGCACTGGGATCGGGTGGGTGTCGTCGTGGAGAGCCGGGGGGCGACGCTGCGGGTGGGGAGCCGGCGGCCACTGTTGAGGGGTGGTCACCTCGCCGTACTCGCCCGTGTCGGTCAGGTCGTTACGGGGGGCGGAGACACGACGGGAGCCCGCAGGGGGGCAGGAGGCCTGCGGGCCCTCGTCATGGTCGTGGATGCTGGCCGAGCACCGGACGTGCTCAGGCCGGCGTGAGCACCTCGAAGCCCGCGTACGGCACCAAGGCCTCGGGGAGGCGGACCGAGCCGTCGGCCTGCTGACCCTGCTCCAGCACCGCGACGAGGGTGCGCCCGATCGGCAGGCCGGAGCCGTTGAGCGTGGCGGCGAAGCCACGCCTTCCGTCCTTCGCCTTGGTGCGGATGCCGGCGCGGCGGGCCTGGAACGTGCCGAAGTCGGACACCGAGCTGATCTCCCGGTAGGCGCCCTGCCCTGGCAGCCACACCTCGATGTCGTAGGTGAACTCGGCCGAGAACCCGATGTCACCCGCCGCGAGCTTCACGACCCGGTACGCCAGACCGAGGCCCTGCATCGCCGCCTCGGCGTGCCCGAGCAGCACCTCGAGCTCGGCACGCGAGCGTTCGGCGTCGGCGATCCGCACGAGCTCGACCTTCGAGAACTCGTGCAGCCGGATCAGGCCACGCGTGTCCTTCCCGTACGAGCCTGCCTCCGAGCGGAAGCACGGCGTGTGTGCGGTGTAGGCCAGCGGGAGCTGTTCGAGGTCGAGCGTCTCCTTCGCGTGCAGGTTGGTGAGCGGCACCTCGGCGGTCGGGATGAGGTAGAGCTCCCGGTCACCCACGCCCGTCTTGAACAGGTCCTGCTCGAACTTCGGAAGCTGGCCCGTTCCCGTCATCGTGACGCGGTTGACGAGCGTCGGCACCGAGAACTCGGTGTAGCCGTGGCGCTCCGTGTGCAGGTCGAGCAGGTAGCGCGCGATCGCCCGCTCCAGCGCCGCGCCCTTGCCGCGCAGCACCGCGAACCGCGGCCCGGCGAGCTTGGTGGCCCGTGGCAGGTCGAGGATGCCGAGCTTCTCGCCGAGGTCGACGTGGTCGAGCGGGGTGAAGTCGAGCTCCGGCCGCTCGCCCCACGTGCGCACCAGCTCGGCGTCCTCGTCGCTCGCGCCGTCGGGCAGCTCGTCGGCGGGCAGGTTCGGGATGCCGAGCATGAGCTCCTGCAGCTCCGCCTCCGCGGCGCGGTGCTCCTCCTCGGCCGCCGCGACGACGCCCTTCAGCTCGCGGGCACGGGCGACCAGCGCCTCGCGTTCCTCGGGGGCCGCGCCCTTGACGGCCGTGGCGACCCGCTTCGACTCGGCACGCGCCTCGTCCCCGCGCTGGATCGCGGAGTTGCGGGCGGCCAGCAGCTTCTCCAGAGACGCGACGTCCAGCGAGAAGCCCCGCCGGGCAAGCTTGCGGACGGCGTCGGTGGCTGGGTCGAGAAGCACCCGCGGATCGTGCATCTTTCGAGGGTATCGGCCGCCCGCGAGCGGGTTTCCTCCCCATCCGGAGGTGGCGATTGCGGATCAGTCGTCGCAGGATGAGCGACACCCGCCGCCGATGACGTCGAAAGGACCCATCGCCGTGTCCGTTGCCGCACCCGCCGTTCCCTCCTACGCATCGGGAACGTCCGATGTCCCGCTGCTCGGCGACACCATCGGGGACAACTTCGACCGCACCGCAGCGGCCCGGCCCGACGCCGAGGCCCTCGTCGACGTGCCGACCGGCCGCCGGTGGACCTACGGCCGGCTGCGCGAGGACGTCGACACGCTCGCCCTTGGTCTGCACTCGGCCGGGGTGGTCAAGGGCGACCGGATCGGCATCTGGGCGCCGAACCTCCCGGAGTGGACGCTGGTGCAGTTCGCCACGGCCAAGATCGGGGCGATCCTCGTCAACATCAACCCCGCCTATCGCACGCACGAGCTGGAGTACGTGCTGAACCAGGCCGGGATCTCGATGCTCGTGGCCACGCCGAGCTTCAAGACGTCCGACTACGAGGCGATGATCAAGGACGTACAGCCGAACTGCCCCGGGCTGCGGCAGGTGATCCTCATCGGCAGGCCGAACTGGGACGAGCTGATGGCCGACGGCCGTGGCGGCGACCGCGCCGAGCTCGTCCGGCTGCAGGCCGCGTTGAGCCCGGACGACCCGATCAACATCCAGTACACGTCCGGGACCACGGGCTTCCCGAAGGGCGCCACGCTGTCCCACCACAACATCCTCAACAACGGCTATTTCGTGGGGCGGCTCTGCGGCTACACCCCCGACGACCGGGTGTGCATCCCGGTGCCCTTCTACCACTGCTTCGGCATGGTGATGGGCAACCTCGGCTGCACGACCAACGGCGCGACGATGGTGATCCCCGGCCCCGGCTTCGACCCGAAGGCCACGCTGAAGGCCGTCGCGCAGGAGCGCTGCACCTCGCTCTACGGCGTGCCGACGATGTTCATCGCGGAGCTGAACGACCCCGACTTCGAGTCCTTCGACCTGTCGTCGCTGCGCACCGGGATCATGGCGGGCTCGCCGTGCCCGGTCGAGGTGATGAAGCAGGTCGTGAACCGGATGGGCATGACCGAGGTGACGATCTGCTACGGCATGACCGAGACGTCACCGGTCTCCACCCAGACCCGCGCCGACGACTCCCTCGAGCGGCGGGTGTCGACGGTCGGGCGGGTGCACCCGCACGTCGAGGTCAAGATCATCGACCCGGAGACAGGGCTGACCCTGCCTCGCGGCGAGCCGGGTGAGCTGTGCACCCGCGGCTACTCGGTGATGCTCGGGTACTGGGAGGAGCCGGAGAAGACCGCCGAGGCGATCGACACGGCTCGCTGGATGCACACCGGCGACCTCGGCGTCATGGACGCCGACGGGTACGTCAACATCACCGGCCGGATCAAGGACATGGTGATCCGCGGCGGCGAGAACATCTACCCGCGCGAGATCGAGGAGTTCCTCTACACCCACCCGGACATCCTCGACGCGCAGGTCATCGGCGTTCCGGATGCCCGCTACGGCGAGGAGCTGTGCGCATGGGTGACCCTGCGCGAGGGTGCCCCCGAGCTGACGGCCGATGCGGTGCGCGAGTTCGCCACCGGCAAGCTCGCGCACTACAAGATCCCCAGATACGTGCTGGTGGTCGACTCCTTCCCGATGACGGTCACCGGCAAGGTCCGCAAGGTGGAGATGCGGGCGAAGAGCGTGGAGCTGCTGGACCTGGGGGATGCGGCGACGCTCCGCAACGCCTGACGGCGCAGGCCGAACGGCGCTCTCCTTCAGACCTATTGGACGAGCGCGCCGTTCGTCCGGATGCCGAGCCGTCGGATTGCCGGGAATTGAACGGATGCGCGGCGTGGGTCGGGCGGACTAGGGTGGTGCCCACGCGTCCCGGTGTCGCTCGATGGGCCGACCAAGTGGAGGTCCGGCATCCCGGGGCGCGTTCGTCATGCGGTCCGCCTTGGCGCCGCAGGACGTCGGGTTCGATCGAGGAACGGGTGAGCAGGGGTGCCGACCGGCAGGGTCAAGTGGTACGACGCCGACAAGGGCTTCGGGTTCCTCGCTCAGGACGGTGGCGAGGACGTCTACGTCCGCAAGGCTGCGCTGCCGGCCGGGGTGCAGGCGCTCAAGGCCGGGCAGCGCGTCGAGTTCGGGATGGCGGAGGGCAGGCGCGGTCCGCAGGCGCTGTCGGTGCGTCTGGTGGACACGCCGCCGTCGGTGGTCGAGGCCGTCCGCCGGCCGGCTGAGGACCTGCACAGCCTCATCGAGGACATGATCCGGCTGCTCGAGACGAAGGTGCAGCCGGACCTGCGCCGGGGCCGCTACCCCGACCGCCGCACCTGCAAGCTCTCGGCCGAGGTCGTGCGCGCGGTGGCCCGCGACCTCGACGGGTAGCACTCCGGCCGGCGTTCGTGACCGTTCCTGTGGTCGCCGGGCGCGGGCCGCATCTCGGCACGGCGGAGCTGCCGGCGCAACCCGCGTCGGTCGACGCAACCCGTCGTAGGTCAGACACCCCGTCGACCGGGCGCGCCAGCCGAGAACGAGCGCGCCGGGCGGGGGCTGGCCCGGCGTGAGCGTGTGATCGTCAGATCGGCGCGCGTTCCGACCGGGGTGTACGTGGCGCGGTCACGACCCGCAGCCGAAGCCGAGATGGCACTGAGCGCGGTCCGGAGAAGATCGAACAGCGCTGCATGCCATCTCGGCGGGAGCGCGTGGCCACGACAGGGCTGGGCCACGGCGGGCCGCACACCATCGCTGTCGGTCCCGCGGAGCAAACCGGCTAGCCCGCGTTCAGCACCCAGCTCGCCCGGATCGGGAACTCCAGCTCCCCGGTCTGCGGGTTCGGCTGCGGTGGCGGGCCGTACTGCTGCACCTCCGCGGTGAGCAGCCGGTCCTCCGGCACGCCCAGCTGCAACGTCCAGTCGCTGCGCGAGTCGGGGCCGAACACCGGGCTGCGCTCGTCGGTGGGCGTGCCGGCCGCGTCGGCGTAGCTGAACACCACCTGCCACGGCGACTGCGCGATCTCGGGCGGCACCGTGACCTGCACCGGCGTGCCGGGCGGCACCGCGAGGCGCACCGGGGCGGCGACGTCGGTGAGGCACTGCGTGAGCTCGACGTCGCAGTACTGCGCTGGACGGGCGACGATGCTGGCCGCGCCTGCCGTGAACGTCACCTGCGGTGGTGGGGGCGGCGGCTCCGTGGCCCCGCAGCCGGCGAGCAGCAGCGCGGCGACGGGGGCGGCGAGCAGGCGGCGCGGCACGGGCACCACGGTACGGTTCACGCGCCGCCGGGAACGCGGTGCCCGATGAACGGCAGCAGGCTGCGGCCGCGCGCGACGAGCGCCGACTGCGCGCCTGCGAGCGCGATGACCCCGGCGATCACGGCGAAGCCCAGCCAGAACGTGTCGTGCGGCAGCAGCACCCCGATCGCCCCGCCGAACACCCAGGCGAGCGCGAGCACCGTCTCCGACCGCCCGAACGCGGACGCCCTCGACTCATCGGGGAGATCGCGCTGGACCACCGCGTCGAGGCACACCTTCGCCAGCGCGCTCGCCGCGGCGCCGATCAGGCCGACGAGCGCGGCGGTGGCGATGCCCGGCAGCAGTGCAGCCACCCCGCTGACGACGACGGCGGCCGTGACGCAGGACATGATCACCGCGTCGGACTTGAGGAACTGCCGCCGAGCGCCCACCGCGTTGCCGGTGAACGAGCCGATGCCGGCCGCTGCACCGACGATGCCGATGAGGAGGAGCTGCCGGGCCGGGTCGGTCTCCGACTGCTCGCGCACCACGAACGCGACGAACAGCGTGAGGAACCCGGTGAGCACCCGAACGGCGCCGTTGCCCCACAGCGCGACCGTGACGTGGCGGCCCATCGGCGTGCGCTTGCCCCGCGCGGTGGTGCGCAGGGTGGCGGCCACCTCGCCCATCGTGGACTCGACCCAGCGCGGGATCCGCAGGCACACGACCGTGCCGGCCACCGCGAGGACGGCGGTGAAGATCAGCGCGCCCGGGGAGTCCCACAGCCATGCGACGCCCGCCGCCAACGCACCCGCGAGCCCGCCGGCGATCAGCCCGAACGTCGTGAGCCGCGAGTTGGTGGTGACCAGCGTGATCGCGCTCGGCAACACCCGAGGGGTGACGGCGGCCTTGAGCACCGCGAACGACTTGCTCAGCACCATCGCGCCGAGTGCGGCCGGGTACAGCAGCCAGTTCTCGTAGTTGAACGCCATCACGACGGCGAGCACCGCCCGTCCGGCGAACGAGACCGCGAGCGCTGCCCTCCGGCCTCGCTGCAGCTTGTCGAGCATCGGCCCGATCACCGGCGCCACCACCGCGAACGGGGCGACGGTGATGATCAGGTAGAGCGCGACGTTCGTCTTGCTCTCCGCCGTGGCTGCGGCGAAGAACAGCGTGTTGGCCAGCGCGACGGCCACGGCGGCGTCGACCGCGTAGGTCATCATCGTGGCGTAGGTGAGCGCGGTGAGACCGGAGCGGTCGGCCCCGTCGGCCGTGGTGGCGCGGTGGAACGCGCGGATGCCGCCCTCGGTGAGCTCGCGGCTGCGCAGCGCGGCCACCCGGGTGACGGTGAGCTTGCGCGGCATCCGCCGCGCGGGCGGTGGCTCGGGTTTCGGCTCCGCGGGCTCTTCGGGCTCTGCTGGTTCGTGGGCCTCGTGCTGCGGCGGTGGCGGCGTCCAGGGACGAGGCGGGGGAGTGCGGCGGTGGGCGGCCGGGTCGTAGTCGGGGTCGTCGTGCCACGGGTAGCGCCTGCGGGGCACGTAGCGATCGGTCTCGTCCGCCCCAGGTAGGCCGCCGTCGTCCTCCGCGGCCCACGTACGGCGGCCGCGGCGGGACTGGGGCGACTCGGGACGGGCCACGGCTCCATTCTGACCCATCGGGGCGACACTGTGACCGGTTTGCGATCTGGTGTCCCCCGCTACTCCGGGGTGAACCGCACCCGGAACGACGCCGGCCAGAGCTTGCCCGTCACCAGGTACTCGTCGCCGCCCAGCGCGGCGATGCCGTTGAGCACGTCGGCGTCGCCGCGGCGCTCGTCGTCGAGCAGCCCGGTGGCGTCGACGACCGCCGTGACGCGTCCGTCTGCCGGGTCGATCCGCAGGATCCGGTCGGTTTGCCAGATGTTCGCCCACACCTGCCCGTCGACGCACTCCAGTTCGTTGATCTCGGTGACCGGGTCGCCGTCGAGGGTGACGGCCACCGATCCGGTCTCGGCGAACGACTCGGGGTCGTGGAAGCGCAGCCGGTCGGTGCCGTCACTGCGCACGAGGCGGTCGCCGTCGCGGCACAGGCCCCAGCCCTCGCCGTCCATCGGCACCTGGCGCAGCAGCGTCAGCCCGGCGCGATCCCACTCGAGCGCCACCCCGTCCTGCCAGGTGAGCTGCCAGATCCGGTCGCCGACGACGGTGATGCCCTCGCCGAACAGGCGGCCGGGCAGCGGCACCTCCTGCCGGACCTCGCCCGTGTCCGGGTCGAGCTCGCGCAACTGTGACCGGCCGGCCAGCCCGGTGCCCTCGTACAGCGCGCCGTCCGGGGCGAGTTCGAGGCCCTGCGTGAACGCATCGGTGTCGTGCGGCAGCTCGGCGAGCACCGTGGGACGCAGCCGCTCCACCGCGGGAGCCGGGGCCGGAGCGGCGGCGGCACACCCGGCGAGCACCACCGCCAGCGCCCCGAGCAGTGCACGCCCGAAGGTCATGGCGGAGAGGGTGGCACAATCCCTCCGGTGAACGCCGTACCGACCCTCGACCCGCCCGCTCGGCTCGTGGACGCGGTGGAGCAGGCTCGGGCCGCGGCGGTCGAGGAGGCCGCGGCGGACCTCGGCCCGCACGCCGCTGAAGGTGCCGTCGGCGAACACCTGGAAGCCGTCCCGGAAGGCCCCGACGCCGTCAGCCACCACTTCGCCGCCACCCAGGGCGGCTACCAGGGCTGGCGCTGGTCGGTCACCCTCGCCGCGGCGGGCGAGGACACGCCCGTCACGGTCAGCGAGGTCGTGCTCATTCCCGGCCCCGACGCACTGGTGGCGCCCGAGTGGGTGCCGTGGGATGAGCGGGTGCGTCCGGGCGACCTCGGCGTCGGCGACCTGCTGCCCGCCCAGCAGGACGACCCGCGACTCGTCCCCGGCTACATCGCCTCCGACGACCCCGCCGTCGAGGAGGTCGCCGTCGAGGTGGGGCTGGGCCGCCGCCTGGTGCCGTCCCGCTACGGGCGCGACGAGGCAGCCCGGCGCTGGCACGACGGCCCGCACGGCCCGGCCGCGGACATGTCCCGCGCCGCCCCCGCGCCGTGTGGCACCTGCGGATTCTTCTTCCCGCTCGCCGGCTCGTTGCGGGCCGCGTTCGGGGTGTGCGGCAACGAGTACTCGCCCGCCGACGGCTCGGTCGTCGACGTCGGGTTCGGCTGCGGCGCCCACTCCGACGTGCAACCCGACACGACGTCCGCGGTGGCGGTGGCCGAGCTCGTCTACGACGACGGCGTCGACCTGGAGCCGATCGGACGGTAGTGGACGATCCTTTCGGCACGGCGGAGCTTCGTTCCGCCGTGCTCTCAGCATGGGCGGACTCGCCCACCCGCTTCCGCGAGGACGCCAACGCCGAGGAGGACCTGCGGCTCGGCGGGTACGCCGATGCGTGGTTCGTCGAGCTCGCCCAGAACGCGGCCGACGCGGCGCGGGCCGCGGGCGTGCCCGGGCGGGTGCGCGTCGAGCTGCGGGACGGCGAGCTGGCCATCGCCAACACGGGTGCGCCGCTGGACGAAGCGGGTGTCGCCGCGCTCGCGTCCCTCCGTGCCTCGGCGAAGCGGGACGACCCGGGCTCGGTGGGGCGCTTCGGCGTCGGCTTCGCGGCCGTGCTCCCGGTGTCGGACGCCCCGCGGGTGTCGAGCGCGAACGGCGGTGTGGCGTTCTCCGCCGAGCGCACGGCCGCCGAGGTTGCCGCCTTCCCCGGGCCCGCGGCCGAGCTCGCACGGCGGGACGGTCCGCCGGTGCTGCGACTCGTCTGGCCGACCGACGAGCGTCCGCCCACCGGCTACGACACCGAGGTCCGGCTGCCGCTGCGTCCGGGAACCGACCCCGCCGCCCTGCTCGCCGAGGCCCGCGACGGTGCCGCCGACCTGCTGCTGGCGCTGCCCGATCTCGTCGAGATCGCCGTCGGTGAGCTGGTCGTGGCCCGGACGGACGGTCCCGGTCCCGGTGAGGTGACGATCTCGGGGCGCCGCTGGCTGCTGGCCCGCCGGGCGGGCCGGATCGACGACCTCGCCGCGCAGGCGGAGCCCGTCGAGCAGCGGGGTCGGCGGGACTGGTCGGTGTGCTGGGCGCTCCCGCTCACCGCCGACGGCGCCCCCGATCCCCTGCACGCCGACGTGCTGCACGCCCCGACGGCCACCGAAGAGCGGTTCTCGCTCCCCGCCCGGCTGATCGCCACCGTGCCGCTCGAGCCGGACCGCCGCCGGGTGCGGCCGGGCCCGGCCGCCGACGCGGTGCTGGCCGGGGCCGCGGCGGCATACGTCGACCTGGTGCGCGTCGTCGCTCCCGAGGCGCGCATCGCGCTGGCGCCCGAGCCGGGCTTCCCTCGCTCCGAGCTGGACGGGCAGCTGCGCGAGCTGCTCCTCGCCGCACTGCGCGGAACGGCGTGGCTGCCTGCCGTCACGGGCGCGGAGCTCGCGCCCGGCCGCGCGGAGTGGCTCGACGTCCCGCCGCTGGACGGACCGGCCGCCGCGCTGCCCGGACTGCTCGCCGACGCCGGGTTCGACCGGCTGCTCGCCCCGGTTCCGCCTGGCACCAACCCGGCCGTGCTGGCCGAGCTCGGCGTGCACCGGATGCCCCTTGCCGAGCTCGTGCAGCGCCTGCTCGGGGTGGAGCAGCCGCCGGAGTGGTGGCGGTCGCTCTACGCCGCGCTGGAGCCACTCGCCGACACGATGCCGGGCGCGACGGACGAGCTGCGTGCCCTCCCCGTCCCACTGGCCGATGGCCGCATGGCCGCGGGCCCGGCCACCGTCCTGCTGCAGCCTCCGGCCGACGACGGCGTGGAGCGCCTGGCCGCGCTCGGGTTGCCGGGCTTGCACATCGCGCATCCCGCCGCGGTGCACGCGTTGCTCGAGCGGCTCGGAGCGAGCCTCGCGGAGGCGGGGGCACTGCTGGAGCACCCCGCGCTCGCCGACGCCGTCGAACGCTCTGTGGACGACGCCGAGGCCGGGCTGGACGTCCGCCCGCTGGCGGAGGCGGTGCTGGCACTCGTCGCGGAGACGGGGAGCGCACCCGAGGCGCTCGCGGCACTGGCCCTGCCGGACGCCGAGGGCCACCCGGCGCGCGCCGACGAGCTCATGCTCCCGGACGCCGCCGTTCGGCCACTGCTCGCCCCGGACGTCCCGCTCGACCCGATCGATGCGGCGTTCGCCGCGCGCGTGCCGCGTGCCGCGCTGCTCGCCGTCGGCGTCGTCGACGGGTTCACGGTCGTCGTCGACGAGGAACCGGTTGCGCCCGACCACGACCTCGACGACGAGGAGCGCTGGTGGGACGGCCTGGAGGCCCCGCCGGTCCGCCTGGTGGCGGTGCGGGATCTCGACCTCGTGGCCGACGACGCGTGGGCCGCCGCGCTCACGCTGCTCGCGAGCGAGCGGGACACGCGCGCCGCTCTCACCGCGCCCGGCTCGTACACGGCGTGGTGGCTCGGGCGACACGCCCGCCTCGGTGGCCGCCGCCCCGCGCATTGGCGGCTCCCGACCGCGAGCGACCTGGGCTCGCTCTACGACCCGCCGCCCGGCGACGGCCTCCCCGACGAGGGTGTGCTCGCCGCGATCGGGGTGCGCGCCGACCTGCGGATCCCCGACACCTCGACGGCCGCCGACCTGCTGGCGCGGCTCGCCGACCCGGCCCGCACCCCGGACGTCGCTCTCGCCGCCGAGGCGTACGCCGAGCTCGCCGACGCCGTGGCCGACGGCCGGGTCGACCCGGCCGACCTGGAGCTCCCCGAACGGGTCAGGGCGCTCGACGGCACCGTCGCGGACGTCGAGACCGCGATGGTGCTCGACCACCCGTGGCTCGCCGCTGTGCTGCCCGCAGGCGAGCTGGCCACCGGAGGCGACCCGTCGGCGCTGGCCGAACTGCTCGACCTCCCGCTCGCGTCCGACGTGGTCGTCGCCGAGGTGGAAGGCGACGGACGGACCGTGCGGTGGGCCGAGCTCGCCGAGATCGTCGTGGCGTGCCACACGCTGGAGATGCAGGTGCCCGACGGGGATCTCGCGGTTCACGACGAGCTGTGGGTTCAGGTGAAGCGCCCTGGTCCCGACCGGTTCCGCGTGCCTGCATGGCGGGACACCACGGGCCGGTGGCACGCCACCGACCCCGTGCACGCGCTGCTCGGTCTGCTGGCCCACGAGGCATCGGTGGCGAACTCGTCAGGTTGAGCCTGCCCCGCGCGTGCTACACAGGGTCGTGACCTCCGTCCGCACCGACGTACCGCGGCGACCCGACCGGGTGTGCCTGCTGTCCGTCCACACCTCGCCGCTGGAGCAGCCCGGCACGGGCGACGCAGGCGGCATGAACGTCTACATCGTGGAGACCGCCACCCGGATGGCCCGGCGCGGCGTGGCCGTCGAGGTGTTCACGCGCGCGACCTCGTCGGATCTCCCCCCGGTGGCGGAGCTTGCGCCGGGCGTGCTGGTGCGGCACGTCGTCGCCGGGCCGTTCGAGGGCCTCGGCAAGCACGACCTCCCGAGCCAGCTCTGCGCCTTCACCGCGGGCGTGCTGCGCACCGAGGCACACCAGGAACCCGGCTACTACGACGTCGTGCACTCGCACTACTGGCTTTCCGGGCAGGTCGGCTGGCTCGCCAGAGACCGGTGGGGCGTGCCGCTCGTGCACAGCGCCCACACCCTCGCCAAGGTCAAGAACGCGGCGCTCGCCGACGGCGACCAGCCAGAGCCCATGGTGCGCGTGATCGGCGAGGACCAGGTCGTGGCCGAGGCCGATCGCCTGATCAGCAACACCGACGAGGAGACGCGCCAGCTCGTCGAGCTCTACGACGCCGACCCGCACCGCACCGTCGCGATCCCGCCCGGCGTCGACCTCGGGCGGTACACCCCCGGAGACCGGGCCACGGCGCGCACGGCGCTCGGCATCGCGCCGGACGCCGTCGTGCTGGCCTTCGCCGGGCGGATCCAGCCGCTCAAGGCCCCGCACGTGCTGCTGCGGGCCGCGGCGGAGCTGCTGCGCCGCGACCCGTCCCTGCGGTCCCGGCTGGTCGTGCTCGTCGCGGGCGGGCCGTCCGGCAGCGGGCTCGCGGAGCCCACCGCCCTCCAGGGGCTCGGCGCCGCCCTCGGCATCACCGACGTGCTGCGGTTCCTGCCACCCCAGAGCAGGGACGGCCTCGTGGACGTCTACCGAGCCGCCGATGTGGTGGCCGTCCCGAGCTACAACGAGTCGTTCGGGCTCGTGGCGCTCGAGGCGCAGGCCTGCGGCACCCCGGTCGTCGCGGCACGGGTGGGCGGGCTGCCGGTCGCGGTGGCCGACGGCGTCTCCGGCCTGCTCGTCGACGGCCATCGCGACGAGCAATGGGCCGACGCGCTCGGCGCGGTCGCGCTCGTGCCCGGCCGTCGCGCCGAGCTCGCGGCCCACACCGTCGGGCACGCGCACCGGTTCTCATGGGATCGCACCACCGATGCCCTCCTCGACACCTACGCCGATGCGTCCGCCGAGTTCGCCGAGCGCCAGTGGCAGGCCATGCGTGCCGGGCTGGCGGCCGGGATGATCGAGGGGTGACCGCAGCGGATCCACCGGCCGTCGACGCCACCGTCGCGGCCGCACTGGCCGAGCTCGACGTCGACCACCACCGCCGTGAGCCCGGTCAGTTCCTCGTGACGTTGCCCGGCACCAACCGGCTGCAGACCCACTGCTGGCTCCTCGTCCGCGAGCACGCCCTCTTCGTGCAGGCGTTCGTCTGCCGGCAGCCGGACGAGGCCCACGACGCGGTCTACCGGTTCCTGCTGCAGCGCAACGCGCGCCTCTACGGGGTGCACTACGCGCTCGACCGCGTCGGCGACATCCACCTGATCGGCCGGATCGGTCTGCACGCCGTCACGGCCGATGAGCTCGACCGCGTGCTCGGCCAGGTCCTCGAGGCCGCCGACGGCGACTTCAACACCCTGCTGGAGCTGGGCTTCGTCACGTCGATCCGCCGCGAGCACGCCTGGCGCCAGGACCGCGGCGAGAGCCTGGCCAACCTCCGAGCCTTCGAGCACCTGTTCACCTGACCCGCGAGTCGCGGTCTGGGTGTACGCGAGTCGCGGTCTGGGTGCGCGCGAGTCGTGGTGTTTCCGGGTGCCGTGACGGGATCGTGACCCACGGCGGCCAACCCGCACCGCCCTGCCCTCCGTCCTGGTGGCGGACAGGGTGAGGAGGCGGTGGCGGTGGTGCAGGTCAGGATCAGGCGCCGGGTGGTGCTGGTCGGGGTGGGAGTCGTGCTCGCGGTGCTGGTGGCCGCATTCACGCTCGTGCAGGTCGGGGGCGACGCCGGTGGCGGTGCGAGTGACGTGATGGCCGTCGCCCCGGCCCGCCCGGCCCCCTCGATCGGTGTGGGGTCCGCTGCTGACGAGAAGGGGTCCGCGGCCCCGGAGATGAGCGGGGGCGACGCGCAGGTTCCGGGCGTCCCGCTCGGGGCCGTGCAGCGGCAGCTAGTGCGCACCGCGCAGGTCACGGTCGAGGTGGGCGACCCCGCGACCGCGGTTCGCCAGGTCCGCACCGCCGCCGCGAGCGCAGGCGGGTTCGTCACCGAGGAGCAGTCGAGCGACACCGGCAGCTGGCTGGTGCTGCGGGTGCCCACCGACGCGCTCGACCGGCTCGTCGACGACGTCACCGGGTACGGCCGTGTGGTGTCTCGCAGCAGCCAGGTGCTCGACGCCACGGAGGAAGTGGTGGACCTCGATGCGCGGGTGGCCACCCAGACCGCGAGCGTGGCGCGGGTCCGCGGGCTGCTCGCCGAGGCGAGCTCCATCGGCGACGTGGTGGCGATCGAATCGGAGCTCGCCCGGCGGGAAGCCGAGCTGGACTCCCTCACCCGTAGGCTCGCGGCGCTGCGGGACCAGGTCGCGATGTCGACGTTGACCGTGGACCTGCGTGGTCCGGTTGCCGTGCCGCCGCAGGACACCCGACCGGCACCCGGTTTCCTCGACGGCCTCGCCGCAGGCTGGGAGGGACTGCGCGCCATCGGCTCGGCCGCGGCCGCCGTGGTGGGGTTCGTCCTGCCGTTCCTGCCGGTCCTCGCTGTGCTGGCCGGTTTCGTTCTGCTCGGCCGCCGGATCGTCCGGACACGGCGTACGCCTGCCACGGCTGGAGCAGGTGGGCGGAGCGGCCCGGGATCGGAGGGCGAGTCATGAGGAGCGCGAGCTACCTGGTCAGCGGATGCTGAAATCCACCGCGCATGCGTTTGGGCCGGTTCGTGGGTGGGCAGCCGTCCGGCGAAGGCCGCCCAGCGAGACAACGAGGTCGACGTCATGACCGAGGAGCAGGAGACCAGGGTTCCTCCCGGTACCGACACGAGTGAGGTCGCACCGAACCCGGCCGGCGTCGTGCAGCCGGAGCCGCCGGAGGGCGGACCGGAAGCCGAACCGGACAGCCCAGATCCCGCCGACCTCGCACCGGGTTTCGGAGGCACATCCGAGACCCGGCCGGAGAGCCACGAGGACTGAACCGGCCCACAGACAGTGACGACGGGCCCGCACTCGTGGCAGTGGTCGACCGCAGGGTGAAGCCATGGTCAGACGGGATATGCGGGAAATCTTCCCTCGGTGGGCGGAGCGGCCCGGGATCTGAGGGGGAGTCATGAACTCGGGCCACTCCGCTGAAACCGCCACGTCGACCGCGCGATCGGGGGCACCGCACGCCGGTGGCAACCGGTGCGGCGAGGGGACGCCGCTCCGGACCGGCCGGGCGAGTGGGGCTCGCCAGGGCCAGCGCGCTCACCCTGGCAGGCGGTGACGATCAAGACAACCCTTCCGGGTTAGGCCATTCAGGTGAAAGCCGCCGGTCGGAGCCCATATCCGGTCTGGACCATTGCGGCCTACCGGTGGGTAGAGTCCCGCTACTGCCACCCGCAAAGGAGCGCCGCATGCCCGTCCGCAGCCCGTATCCGGACGTCGAGATTCCCGAGATCTCGCTCTTCGACTTCCTCTTCACCGGCTTCGGCGAGAGTGCCGGAGCCCCGGCGTTGATCGACGGCACCTCGGGCGCGACGATCACGTTCGGCGAGCTGCACGGCATGGTCGGCAAGATCGCCGCGGCGCTGGCCGAACGGGGGATCGGCGCCGGTGACGTGGTGGCGCTGTTCGCCCCGAACACGCCGCACTACGTGGCCGTCTTCCACGGGGTACTGCGGGCGAACGCCATCGTCACCAGCGTCAACTCGCTCTACACGCCCGGCGAGCTCGCCCACCAGCTCTCCGACTCCGGCGCCAAGCTGCTGTTCACCGTGTCGCCGTTCCTCGACCGCGCAACTGCGGCTGCCGCCGAGGTCGGCCTCGCTCCCGAGGCGATCGTCGTCCTCGACGGGGCGGAGGGCCACGCGAGTCTGCGCGACCTGCTCGCCACCACCGCGGAACCGCCTGCCCAGACCGTGACGGCGGCCGACACGGCCGTGCTGCCCTACTCGTCGGGCACCACCGGTCGGGCGAAGGGCGTGGTGCTCACCCACCGCAACCTCGTGGCGAACCTGCAGCAGATCTCGGCGATGGGCGATGTCAGCAGCGACACGAAGATCCTCGCGGTGCTGCCGTTCTTCCACATCTACGGCATGACGGTGATGATGAACCAGGGCCTGCACAAGCGGGCCACGGTCGTCACGATGCCGCGTTTCGACCTGCAGGAGTTCCTCCGGATCATCGCCGATTACCGGGTGGGCCGGGTGTACATCGCCCCGCCGGTGGCCGTCGCGCTCGCCAAGCACCCGATCGTCGACCAGTACGACCTCTCCTGCATCGACGTGATCTTCTCGGGCGCCGCCCCGCTCGACGCCGAGCTCGGGCACGCGGTCGCCAAGCGCCTCGGCTGCACGGTGCTGCAGGGCTACGGGATGACCGAGCTGTCACCGGTGAGCCACTGCATGCCGGACAACCGCCCGGACCTTGACCTCAACAGCTGCGGGTTCGCCATCCCGAACGTCGTGTCGAAGCTCGTGGACCCGGAGACGGGCAAGGAGGTCGGACCCGGCGAGCGCGGTGAGCTGTGGGTCAAGGGTCCGAACGTGATGTCCGGCTACCTCAACAACGCAGAGGCCACCGCGATCACGCTCGACGCCGAGGGCTACCTGCACACCGGTGACGTCGCCACCGTCACGGAGGACGGCGTGTTCACGATCGTCGACCGGGTCAAGGAGCTGATCAAGTACAAGGGCTACCAGGTACCGCCCGCGGAGCTGGAGGCGCTGCTCCTGACCCACGACAAGATCGCCGACGCCGCGGTCATCGGCGTGCACGACGCCGAGGGCGAGGAGGTGCCGAAGGCGTTCGTCGTGCGTCAGGAGAGCGCCGCCGACCTCACGGCCGGCGAGGTGATGGCGTTCGTCGCGGAGCGGATCGCCCCGCACAAGAAGGTGCGGGTGGTCGAGTTCATCGACCAGATCCCGAAGTCGGCGTCGGGCAAGATCCTGCGCAAGGACCTGCGGGCCCGGGAGGCGGCGACGAGCTGAACCCTCCGGCGGCGCAGTCCGGCTACGCCGGCACCGCTCGGCTCGCTCGCTCCTGCCTCCGGCCCGCTCGCGGCCGGCGGCACCTGCTACCCGGCCCTACCTCGGAGTCAGGCCGCATCTCATGAGCCAAGTATCGGCAGTGCCCTCGCCGGTCACGCGGCCCGATCGATCTCTCGCCACCCATCGGTGCTCATGCCGACCGACCACTTCGTAGCCCAAGCGCTCGTACAGACGTCGAGCTGCGACATTCTCAAGGTCGACGTCCAGGCTCACCAGCTCGTGACCACGGCTCCTGCACTCCTCGTGCGCCGCCTGCCACAACAACGACCCGACGCCACGACTGCGCCAGTCCTCCAGCACGTCGCCGCCGTAGATCCATGGGTTCGGTGGATCGCACGCTCCCGCCCAGCGCACGGACACGGCGCCAACGACCTGCCCGTCGGCCTCAGCAACGAGGAGCTGCTCCAACCCATCCATGGCCGAACGGACGCGCCAGAATCTGCGATCCGGGTCAGGGACCAGCCCAGCCAGGACGTCGGTGTCAGCGCCACCCCCACGGCGAATCTGCACGTCAGGCACCAAATAAGCATGTCGATTGCCAGATCCGCCAGCAACCGCAGGTGCGGGCTCCGCATGGGCGCCTACGGCGTCGCTGCGCGATGGCGCAAGCGCCACCCTTGCCCCCACCGCTCCGACGAGCAATACGGCCAGGACGAGGGGGACGGGGGAAGTGCGGGTCCGAGCGCGAGACTGCCCAACCGCGGAACCTGTACGGAACGGCTCTCGTAGGTGCCCTCGCTGTGCCTGCTGTTCGCCCTGGTCAAGAGCAGATAGAGCCACCCTTCTTCAGGAGGGCGAACGGTTCCACGTCTATGCCGATCCGGCGGGGCACCCGTTCTGCCTCGCCGAGTACTGACAGGGGGCGAGCCTTCCCTGGAAGCATCGGCCGCATGGTCGAGCTCCGAGAGGCGACCCCGGCCGACGCCCATGCCATCGCCAACGTGCTCGTGCGGTCCTGGCGCGCCGCCTACCGTGGTCTGCTCCCCGACGACGTGCTGGCCGGCCTATCCCTCCCCGATCGGGAACGGTTCTGGTCGGAAGCGCTCACCGCCCGCCGGCCGAACACGCGCGTGGTCGTCGCAACGAGCGCAGGGGCTGTCGTCGGCTTCGCCGCGACCGGTCCGCCGCTGGTGCCGGCCGACCGCGCCGACCCCACGATCGGCGACCTCTACGCGCTCTACCTCGACCCCGACGTCTGGGGCCGCGGCATCGGCACCCAGCTGCACACCGCAGCGCTCGACCGCCTCCGATCCTGCGGCTTCACCCACGCCGGCCTGTGGGTTCTCGATACCAACGAACGAGCCCTGCGTTTCTACGACCGCCACGGCTGGGCCGAGACCGGACGTTCCCAGCTCGACCGCGGCCCCGGCGGCACCGAGCTGCACGAACGACGACTACACCGCAACCTGAGCGACTGAACCGACAACCGAGCACCCGCGGGCTCCGTCCACACCAGGTACCGCTCTGGGGTCGGAGAACGGCCTTCGCGGGCGTGGGCCCCAGCGTCCGGTCCGGATCCGAGGCACGCGGGTCGCCGAACCACTGGGGAAGGCTGCCGAGCAGATCCTGCTGGTCGTCACCGACCCACGCCACGTGGCCGTCCGGCCGCAGCAGGACCAGCTCGCACCCGCGCAGGATCTCGGCGCCCAGCTCGGTGGCGCGCTCGGCCAGAAGGCGATCGGTGGTGGTCTGGGGGATGCCGAGGACGTAGGGATGGGCGGTGTCCAGGTCGGGCGGCGGCTTCTGGATGCCGACGAACCCGCCGGCCGGGTACTGCCGGCCGTGCGCGAGGAACCGCTCCGGCAGGCCTCGCTGGTCGATCACCTCGATGCTGCGCACGTGCAGGCCGAGCGCGCGGACGACCATGGTCGGCGTCGCGTCCTTCTCCAGCACGATCACGTCCACGCCGTGCAGCCGCAACTCGCAGGCCAGCATCAAACCCGTAGGCCCGCCGCCGGCGATGATCACGTCGCTCATGCCCCCCAGGTGGCGCCAGAAGCATGCGGAATCCGTTGTTTCCGCAGGTCCTGGCTTCGGCCGCAGATTCTGCGGCACGACAAGGGGCTTGCCGCGAGGCCCGGGTGCGCTAGAGGTGAAAGTGGCGGGGAACTCGCCGCGTCCGGCACGTTGCGTTCGCGCAGGTCAGGGCCGATGCGCGGCAACCGCCTCCGCGCCGGCGGTGTCCCCGACCGACTGCAGGCCGGCCACCACGCCGTCGATGTCGGCATCGGGCCGGTTCTGGCTGAGCTTGAACTTCGCGTCGATGCGTTCGATGCGCACCTCGACCCCGACGATCGCGCGCAGCATGCCGTGGAAGAACTTCTCGGGGGCGTCGTCGACGCGCCAGGGGACCGGGCGGTCCGTCTCGTGCGCGTCGGTCAGCCGCCGCACGAGCGACTCCAACCAGTCCACGTCGTCATGGATGGTCACGGGCCCGTGGACGTGCGCCGTCACGTAGTTCCACGTGGGGACGACGCGCCCGTGCTCGGCCTTCGAGGCGTACCAGGTCGGGCTGATGTAGGAGTCGGGACCGCGGACGATCACCAGGCCCTGCCGGCCGTCGGCGCGCTTCCAGTGGTCGTTGTTGCGGGCGAAGTGGCCGAGCAGGGTGCCCTGATCGCCGTCGTAGAGGAGCGGCAGCATCGTGGCGTCGAGCCCGTCCGGGCCTGCGGTGATCAGATCGGCGGCGCCGTGGCGGGCGAGCAGACGCTCCACGTCCTCGTCGCCGGGGGCGAACTGGGCAGGTACGTACACGCCCTGCATCCTGCGCCGGCGGGTGGACTCCTGCCACAGCCAATCCGGGCCGGAAACAAGATGCCAATCAGCGCGGGTAGTGCTTCTCCATCCACGTGACCGAGAACGCGCAGATCGCCTGCGCGTCGACGAGGACGCTGTCGGCCTCGCCCACCCGGCCGCGCGTTCCGTGCCCGCTCGCGAGAAAGTCCCCCACGATCTCGGCGAAGTAGTCCTCGGCGAACCCGTTGACGACAGGGTCGCGGGTGTCGAACTCCTCCACGGTGCGCCACTCGACACCGTGGGCGCCTGCCAGCGGCACCTCGTAGCGGATCACCCGCTTGCCCGGGATGTCGGCGAGGTGCTCGGCGTGGTGCAGGAGGGTCATCGTGTCCAGCGGCGCGCCGATCATGACGACCTTGCCGCCCGCCTCCACCAGCTTGGCCAGCGGCGAGCCGGGGCCGTACCCGTAGTCGAGCGGGTGGTCGGCCGTGAACCACTCGGCGCGGGCACCGAGCGCCGCGACGGATGCCCCCGGGTTGCCGCTGCGCAGCGCGCCCGGGGTGGTGCGCAGGAACTCCGGCAGCACCCCGTTGTCGCGGGCGGCTCGCGACGCGCGCGCGTCGAACGGCGGGACGTGTGCACGCCACCGCTCGGGTACGCGGCCGTCGGGGTCGAGCAGCTGGTCGTAGAGCGCGTCCCAGTCGGTGTAGGCGAGGACGGTGCCGCCGGGCGACACCGCGTCGAGCAGCGCTCCGATGACGGCATCGGGCCCGTTGAGGATCAGTCCCACCTTGCTCATCGCGCCGTGTGCGAGAACCGAGTCGCCCGGGTGCAGCCCGAGGCGCTCGAGATTCGCGCACAGGTCGGCTCGGGTGAGGAACCGCTCGATCACGCGCGGGACCATAGTGCGCCCGACCCGGCGACGCCCGTGACTTTCCCGCCGGCACCGACAGAACTCCTACTCGCGGTGGCTGCGAGCCGCCACAGTCCGATCGTCTCCCGGCTGCGCAACCGGGCGAGCGGGTCGTCGGCGGGCAGGTCGCGGGTCGTGGGTGGGGCCGTGAGCCGATCCCGTGCCACCAGGCCCGCACCCGCGACGAGCGCTGGCAGCGCCCCCGGGTCGCGCAGACCGAGCAGTTCCGGCAGGTCCGACACGACGAGCCACGCCTCGCCGCGCTGCGTGAGGTGGTCCGGCAGCCCGCGGACGAACGCGGAGAGCGTCGTGCCGCGCCGGTCGAAGATGCCGGCCTCCAGCGCCGACGTCGGGGAGCCCGGTATCCAGGGCGGGTTGCACACCACGAGGTCCGCGCGGCCCGGTGGGAACAGGTTTCGCCGCAGCACCGTCGACCGGTCGGCGAACCCCATGCGGTGCAGGTTCTCCTGCGCGCAGGTCACGGCGCGTTGCTCGATGTCGGTGGCGACGACCGACGGCACTCCTCGGTGCAGCAGGAGCGCTGCCAGCACGCCGGTGCCGGTGCCGATGTCGAACGCCGTCCGCACCGGGGGGAGCGGAGCCTGCGCGACCAGGTCGACGTAATCGGAGCGAGTGGGTGCGAAGACACCGTGGTGGGGGTGGATGCGCGCGCCGAGCGCCGGGACCTGGATGCCGGTACGGCGCCACTCGTGGGCGCTGCGTACGCCGATCAGCTCGCGGAGGGGGAGCAGCGCCGTCGTCTCGGGCGGCGGCCCGTAGACCTCTCGGCATGCGGAGGCGACGTCTGGTGCTCTGCGCAGGTCGAGCACGTAGCCGGTGCCCAGCTCGACAAGAACGGCGCCAAGCAACCGGGCGCGGTGGGCGCGATGCTGTCGCTGCCGGTGGAACTCGGCGGCGGGCGGCAGCGGTCTCCGTCGACCGGCCGCACGGTCGATGCGGCGCGCCATCGCGTCCAGCAGCGCGCGAGCGTTGTGGAAGTCGCCGCGCCAGAGCATGGCGACGCCGTCGGCGGCGAGGCGGCAGGCGCGGTCGGCGGTCAGGCCGTCACCGACGACCTGGACGGAGACGGGCGCGGGGCGATCATCGGCGGTGAGCCAGCGTGCTCGCCGCGGGACGTCGCCTTCCCGCCACGAGACGGAAGGTATGTGCACTGGAGGGATCCCGGGGTTCCGGGAGCGGCCTCCGGCCGGTGGGCCGTACGCCGAACAACCGTCCGGAGACGGCTCCGCATGTGGATGCGCAGGGCCGTCAGACGGACGGTCCTCGCCACCTCACTCTTCCCGCGATCACCGGCCCACCCTACCGCTTGTCTAAGCGTGTGACCGGGCGCACAGTGAGACATGGCCCGGTTCAATGTGGCGTCCCGCGCGTCGTTCCGATCGGAGCGGGTGCGCGTGTCCGCGCGGATCTCGATCTCGATGACGGTGCGCTCGCTCGGCGGCGGATGGGGCGGGCGGGACGACCGGCTGGTGGCCGAGCTGAGCGAGTACTCGAGCCACGCCGACCTGCTCGACCTCGGGGCCACGCTCGACCGGCATGCCGACGAGGACACCGCGGAGATCCGGGAGATCCTGGCCGACGCGGCCCGGTGATCGCTGAAAGTGGTGTCACGGCGACATCTCTGACGCCCTGGCACCACTTCCGCCGATCACGAGGACCGATCTGTGGCCTCGGCCACTTGACCTTGCCTCTGACGTCCGCGTGAGGTCTTAGCGTGCCGGGTATGGAGATCAAGAACCAGATCGCCCTGGTCACCGGGGCCAACCGGGGGATCGGCCGGAGCCTGGTGGCCGAGCTGCAGCGCCGGGGAGTCCCGAAGATCTACGCGGCGGCGCGTCGTCCCGGGATCGTCGACATCCCGGGTGCCGTCCCGCTCCGCCTGGACGTCACGGACGACGCCTCGGTCGCCGAGGCCGCCGCGGTCGCCACCGATGTGACCCTGCTGATCAACAACGCAGGTGTTGCGACGCTCGCCAAGCTCGTCGACGGCGCAGAGGCCGACATCCGGCTGGAGATGGAGACGAACTACTTCGGGACCTTGAGGATGGTGCGCGCATTCGCGCCGATCCTGAAGGCGAACGGGGGCGGGGCTGTCCTGAACGTGCTGTCGGTGATGGCGTGGATGGCGTACGAGCACTCCAACAGCTATTCGGCGTCGAAGGCTGCGGCATGGGCGCAGACCAACGGCATCCGGCTCGAGCTCGCCGGCCAGGCCACGCAGGTCACCGGGCTGGCCATGGCCAGCGTCGACACCGACATGATGGCCTGGGCCGACATCGACAAGTCGGACCCGGCGGAGATCGCGCGGGTGGCGGTGGACGGTATCGAGGCAGGCGCCATGGAGGTGCTGGGCGACGAGCAGACGCGGCAGTGGAAGGCGCGCCTCGGCGAGGACCCGGCGCTCCTGTACCCGCAGCTCGCAGACGTCCGGTGAGGGAGCAGGGCTGACATGCACGACGGCCCCCGTGGTCTCCGGGTTCGCGTCGGGGCGCCAGGGTCAGGTCGCCGCCGTCGCGCGGCGGCGGCGCAGCGACGCTCCGTATGGATCGGGTGAGAGCAGCGCGGTGACGATCGTGATCATCACCATGGCCGACATGTAGAGGGCGATCGCGTCGTATCCGCCGGTGGCGTCGAGCAGCGCGGTCGCGATGACCGGGGCCAGGCCGCCGGCGAAGACACTGGCCGCCTGCGCCCCGAGCGACGCACCGCTGTAGCGCACCTCGGGCTCGAACAGCTCGGAGAAGTACGCGGGCTGCGGTGCGTAGACCGCGCTGTTCCCGATGTTCACCGCCACCACGGTGGCCAGGATGATGATCGGCAGCGACCGGGTGTCCAGCGCCCAGAAGTACGGCCAGCTCATCAGCAGCAGAACCAGCGAGCCCCAGAGCACCACCGGCCGGCGGCCGAACCGGTCACAGGCCCAGCCGTAGAACGGCAGGCTGATCAACCCGACCGCGGACGAGATGATCACCGCGAGCAGCAGGTCGTCGCGTTCCATGCCGAGCACAGTGGTGCCGTAGGGCAGCACGAACGTGGTGTGGATGTAGAAGGTGCTGTTCTCGGCGAACCGCAGGCCGGCCGCACGCAGCACGTTCACCGGCTGCTTGCGCAGCACGGCGATTACCGGCAGCCTCTCGATCGTCCCGGCCGCCTTGGCCTGTTCGAACACCGGCGACTCGTCGACCTTGAGCCGGATCAGGATGCCGACCACGACCAGGACGATCGAGGCCAGGAACGGGATCCGCCAGCCCCAGGAGAGGAACGCCGCTTCGGACATGCTGCCGGACATGATCAGCAGCGCCAGGTTCGCGGTCAGCATGCCGGCCGGCACACCCACCTGCGGCCAACTGCCGAAGAACCCGCGGCGGTGCGGCGGTGCGTGCTCGACCGCCATCACCGCGGCCGCGCCCCATTCGCCGCCGAGCCCGATGCCCTGGACGATGCGCAACAGGACCAGCAGGATCGGCGCGGCCACCCCGATCGTCGCGGCGGTGGGCAGCAGCCCGACGAGGAACGTGCCGCCCCCCATCAGGAGCACCGACAGCACCAGCATCGACTTGCGGCCGATCCGGTCGCCGAAGTGCGCGAACACCACCCCACCCACCGGGCGGGCGACGAAACCCACGCCGAACGTGGACAGCGCGAGCAGGGTGCCGGTGAGCGGGCTCGCGGTCGGGAAGAAGAGCTTGCCGAAGACCAGCGCGGCGGCCGCGCCGTAGACGAAGAAGTCGTACCACTCGATGGACGTACCGATCAGCGTGGCCAATGCGACGCGGCGGGTGCGGATCGGGTCGGCGGGCTGAACAGGATGCATCGATGGACCCTTCGGTCTGGGTACGGGTGCGGTGCGGATCCGCGCTCCGCGTCAGGAGGCCGCCGCTTCGAGGAACCTCTCGAGCTCGCCGCGGGTGTCGGGTCCGCAGGGCTGGAACACGATCTCGGTGACGCCGTGGGAGGCGAGCTCGTCGAGGCGGCGCCGGACCTGGTCGCGGGTACCGCTGATCGTCACGTCCTGGAGCATCGCGTGGCCGCCCACGTCCCACGCCGCCTGATCGGCTTCGTTGAGGTGGACGCAGTGACCGGCGTGGACGGCGAGGTGCCGCTGTTCCTGTGGTGTCTTCTCCACAACCTCCATCCACTCCGCGCCGCCGGGGAGTCCGAGCACGGCCTCGGAGCCGCCGAACTCGAAGGAGCCGTGGTAGGCCAGGGCCCAGCCGGGCCCGCCGGCGATCCGGGCGTGGTCGGAGTCCGATGCCTCCCCCTCGTCGAGCACCGTGCCCCAGACCAGGTAGGGCACCCACGAGTACTTGCTCATGAACTCCGGGAGCTGCAGCGTCGCGTAGAGCCCGTCACCGAGTTCCCTGGCGACCTCGTGCCCCCTCGGCCCGAGCGCGCCGATGAGAACGGGTACGTCGACGGGCCGGGCGGGAGCGTGTCCGTCGGGATGCAGCATCTGCATCTGCGCGCCCTCCCACTCGACGACCTCGCCTCGGAGCAACCCCCGGTACGCCCGGATGTAGGACTCCATGTACGCCCACGTGATCGCGCGGTACCCCATGGCTCGGCGCCCGCTGAAGCCCGTGCCGAAGGAGACCGCGACCCGGCCAGGGGCGAGGGCGGCGAGGGTGGCGGTCGCGGCGGCGTTCACCATCGGGTGGCGCAGGCTCGGGACCAGAACGCCAGGGCCGAGTCCGATCCGCTCCGTTCGCTCAGCGGCCATGGCGAGGGTCATCCACACGTCCGGGCTCTGCTGCGGCGTGTCGTAGACCCACGCTCTGGCGTAACCCAGGCGCTCGGCCATGGCGATGTTGTCCGGGGAGTCCAGGGCGGTCGGGAAAGCGCAGGACACCTCCACGGGGCCCTCCATTTCGCGGATCGGATCGGACGGGTCAGGGCAGGCCGGCGTGCGGGACGTCGACGCGGACCGCCAGCAGCTGGGCCTCGCGGACCGGCCGGCGTTCGTGCTCCGGGAACGAGGGCGCGGCGCACAGGAACAGGGTGCGGCCGTCGTCACCGCCGAGCATGCAGGCGAAGACCCCGGTTCCGGCCGGGATCTCGTCGACGATCTCGCCGCCCTCCCGGACCCGGATCACGCGCTCGTGGAGGGCGTCGGCCACCCAGATCGCACCCTCGGCGTCTGCGCAGATGCCGTCGGGAGCGACCTGCAGCCGCTGCACGGCCTCGCCGACGTCCTCGGTCTGCGGGGTCTCACCGAACTGCGCCCACACGCGCCGATTGCGCAGCCCGCCGTCCTCGTCGATGTCGAAGGCGGCCAGCCGCCCGGCGAACGTCTCGGCGACGACCAGCACACCACCTCCGGGGAGGATCACCATGCCGTTGGGGAACCCGAGGTCCTCGGCCACCGTCGTGACCGTCCCGTCCGGGTCGACCCGGGTCAGCGTGGTGTAGCGCAGCGCGGCACCGCCCATCAGGTCGAACCCGAAGTTGCCCACGTAGGCGCGTCCACGCTGGTCAACGAGCATGTCGTTGAGCATCCCCGTGACGACGCCCGACAGGTCGGCGTGCTCGCTCAGCTGCCCCGACTCGCTGCGCACGAGGACGCGGTGGTCGCGCATCGACACGATGAGCGCCCGCCCGTCGGGCAGGAAGCCGAGTCCGGACGGTTGACCGGGTACCTCGGCCACCACCTCGGTGCCACCCCGGCCGTCGGTCGCCACGACCTGGTTGGTGTAGAAGTCCGACACCCACAGGCGGCCGTCACGCCACCGCGGGCACTCCAGATAGGAGAACCCGTCCAGCATGACCGCCGGCTCCCTTGTCGGCAGTCCTCGCCCCATGGTGACCTCTTCTCCTCCGTCGTCCCGTCCTGGACCGATCCCGGACGGGGCGTCGCGCCGACGCGGTCGTGCTCCCACTCGCGGCATATCGACACGGCGATGACGCCGATGTCGGTGTCCAGGGGACCTCTCCGCGAGCGCGATGTTGGTCCAGGTCGGGCCGACTGATTGACTAAGCGCATAGTCACCAGTGCGGGTAGGTGTGTCAAGGCACACACCGGCCGACGGTGTCGGCCGACGATCCGCGCATGGACGAACAAGCCGCCGCCCGAAGTTAGGATCGGCCGCCAGGGGCAGGAAGGGACGTCTCGGCATGGCGAAACGGCAAGCCCGCTTCACGCCGCAGGAGCTGGAGGACGACCCCCGGCTGCAGGACCACTCGCCCGAGCTGTGGGGCGACGAGTTCGGGGACGTCCCCCGTCGGCTGCTGACGTCGGCGGTCCGCTGCTTCGCCGCCAACGGTTTCCACGCGACCACCACCCGGGACATCGCCGCGGGAGTCGGGCTGAGCCCGGCCGCGCTGTACGTCCACTTCCCCTCGAAAGAGCTCGTGCTCCACGAAATCGTCCGGATCGGCCACGAGCGCGCACTCGCCAACGTGCAGGGGCCGGAGATCGACTCGGTCAGCGGGGCGGCGGAGCGACTGCGCCTCCTCGTCGCCAGGTACACGGCCTGGCACGCTCGTCACCACGTCGCGGCCCGCGTCTGCCAGTACGAGCTCAACGCACTGGCCCCCGATCACTACGACGAGATCCGCGAGCTGCGGCACCGCACCAACGAGGTCTTCCGCGCCACCGTCGCCCGCGGCGTCACCGACGGAACGTTCGCGCCGGTGGACGTCAACCGGGTGGTTCGCGCGATGCTCTCGCTCGGGATAGACCTGGTCCGCTGGTATCGACTGGACGGGACGGACTCACCCGAGCAGCTCGGCCAGTTCTACGCCGGTCTCGCCCTGAAGATGGTGCTCGGCGCGGCGCCGGACGGGCACTCCGATACCTCGTCCGCCCATGTCACCGCCGCCGCTCAGGCGATCAGGTAGCGCGCGCCGGATGGACGCAGAACTCGCCGCCCTCGGGGTCGGCTAGCACTACCCAGTCCTGGACCTTGCCGAGCTCCCGCGCGCCGAGGCCGACGAGCCGGTCCGCCTCGGCCGCGACGTCGGGGGCCCGCAGGTCCAGGTGGACCCGGTTCTTCACGATCTTCGGCTCCGGGACCCGCGTGAACCACAACCGTGGGCCGTTGCCCGCGACGGGCTCGACGAGCACCGACGGATCGTCCTCCGGGTCGTCGACGCCCATCGCGCTCAGCCGCGCGAGTTCCGCGTCGTCGTACGCGGCGACCCGGTAGCCGTCCAGCGCGGCCGCCCAGAACCGCGCGAGCGATGCCGGATGCCGGCAGTCGAACACCACGTCGCCGAGCGTGCCCATGCGAACAGCTTCGCGCCGCGCACCCGTCGGGCGCATCAGAATTCCGTTCCGGGACCCGGTCCGATCGTGCGGCTGGAGCCGCCGCGGTGAGGGTCCTACGGTGTGCTGATGGCGCAGGCGGGACCGGTGCGGTCGACCCCACTCGACGAGCAGCTCTGTTTCGCCCTCTACGCCGCGTCCAGGGCGATGACGAGCTGCTACCGGCCCCTGCTCGACGCCCTCGACCTCACCTACCCCCAGTACCTGGTGCTGCTCGTGCTGTGGGAGCGGGGCGAGTCGACCGTCACCGGGATCGGGAAAGCCCTGCAGCTGGAGACGGGAACGCTCTCGCCGCTGTTGAAGCGGCTGGAGGGCGCAGGGTTGATCACCCGCACCCGCCAGGCGGGGGACGAGCGCTCGGTGCGCGTCTCGCTCACCGCTGCCGGTCGCGAGATGGAGGCGCGCGTCGCGGAGGCGCAGGTGAACGTCGGTGCCGCCACCGGCCTGAGCCGTGCCGAGATCGGGGAGCTGCGCGCGACGCTCCACCTGCTGTCCGACCGGCTCCGCGCGGCGGCCGGGCCGAGCTGACAAAACCGGGGATGCGCCACACCAGGTTGCCCGCCGCCTGCCGCTCTGGTGCACTGGCTGCATGGTCGGTGAGCTCCTCCCGCAGCGGCGCGTGTTCTGCGTCTGCTTGATCGGGGCCGACCAGCTCTCGGTCGACGACCGCCGGTGTCGCGCCCACCCGGCCTGCTGACGCCGCACCCTTCCCGCGGCCCGCGGCAGGCCATCCGCGCCGACCGCCGCAGTAGGACCGATCGGGAGTGTTCCACCGATGACCGCCGCCACCCTTGACCGTCTGGCCGTCGAGCCGTTGTGGGCGCAGCTGCTCGCCGACCTGCGGCGACGGCTCGACCAGGACGAGTTCGCCACCAGCTTCCCCGGTGAGCTGGCCCTCGTCGCCGAATACGGCGTGAGCCGCCATACCGTCCGCGAGGCGGTGCGCAGGCTCCGCGAGGAGGGGCTGGTGATCGCCGGCAGGGGGCGCACACCACGCCGCGCCGAGCCTGCCGAGTTCGAGCAGCCGCTCGGGGAGATCTTCAGCTTGTTCTCCGCCGTCGAAGCGGCCGGGAAGGTCCAGCGCAGCGTCGTGCGCACCCTCGATGTGCGCGCCGACGGCGTGGTGGCCGCACGGCTCGGCCTCGAGGAGTCCACGCCGCTGGTCCACCTGGAGCGGTTGCGCCTCGCCGACTCAGAGCCGCTCGCCGTCGACCGGGTCTGGCTGCCGGAGCGGCTGGCCGCCCCGCTGCTCGACGTCGACTTCGGGCGCATCGCGCTCTACACCGTCTACGCGTCGCGCTGCGGCGTGCACGTCACCGGTGGGAGCGAGCGGGTGCGGGCCGTGGTGCCAGGGCCCGGCGAGCGGGAGCTCCTCGCGATCCCGGACGGCGTCGCCGCCTTCGCGATCGACCGGCTGGGCTGCGCGGGGGACCGGCCCGTTGAGTGGCGCCAGACCCTGGTGCGCGCCGACCGGTTCAGCGTCACGGCACGCTTCTCGGCCCGTGAGGGCTACCAGATGGACATCTCCGCATAGAGACCCGGGATCGGGGCTCAGACGGAGACGCCCACCCCGCCCCGAGTGTCGGCGCCGTACTCCGCGATGGCCGCGTCGATGTCGAGCGGGACGGTCTTCATGCCGACGTCGGGCCCGAGCCGGTCGGCCGGCACCAGCCAGGACACCTCGAACTCCAGACCGTCCGGGTCGTGGGCGTAGAGCGCCTTCGTGGTGCCGTGGTCGGACGCGCCGACCAGCGAGCCGCGCTCACGCAGGACGCCCTCGAGCCGGCGCAGCTCGGCCAGCGTGTCGACCTCCCACGCCAGGTGGTAGAGCCCCACTGCCGAGCGGCCTGCCGGGGAGTCGCCCGCCCCCGTACCGATGGCGAACAGGCCCAGGTCGTGGTCGTTCCTCGAACCCTCCGCCTGCAGGAACGCCGCGCGTCCCGGCATCTCGTTCACGACGCGGAAGCCGAGTGCCTCGGTGTAGAAGGCGACGCTGCGGTCGACGTCGCGCACGTAGAGCACGGCGTGGTTGAGCCGCTGGACCGGCATGGCTCCTCCAATGATTGAGCGTTCAACTGCATCGTAAGCGTGAACCAATGAATGTTCAAGTTTCAGGAGCTATCCTGGGTCCGTGAGCGGTGACGAGACCCGATGGCTGGAACCCGACGAGCTGGAGACATGGCTCTCCTACGTTGCGGCGACCACTCTCCTGGAGGGTGCGTTGGACCGCCAGCTGCAGCGCGACTCGGGGATGCCGCATGCCTACTACCAGATCCTGGCCATGCTCTCCGAGGTCCCGGACCGCAGCTTGCGCATGAGCGAGCTCGCGGCCATCACCCAGAGCTCGCAGAGCCGCCTCTCGCACGCCGTCGCGCGCCTGGAGCGCAACGGGTGGATCCGGCGCAAGCCGTGCCCCGAGGACCGGCGCAGCACGTTCGCGCAGCTCACCGAGGAGGGCTTCGCCGTGCTCGCCGCCGCGGCGCCCGGCCACGTGTCCACCGTCCGCAGGCACCTGTTCGACCGGCTGACGCCCGAGCAGGTCGGGCAGCTGCGTGAGATCACCCGAGCGGTGCTCAGCGGGTTGGGTGTCGCCGGCGGCGACGTGCGCGAGGTCCTGCCAGGCTGACCCGGTCGAGCCCCTCGAAGGAGGCGGCATGGGGATCCGGGCGATCGGCATCGCGGCCGCACTGGTGGGTGCGATGAGCGCGGCCGGGTGCACCGTCGCGGTGCCCGGCGCGCCGGCAGCCGACCCAGCGGCGGTCGCCCGCCCGTCCCCGTCCCCGCGACCGCCCGGAGCCGCGTTCCACGACGCACTGAGCCGCTTCGACCTCGTCCCGCCGCCGGGCTGGACGGTGGACCCGAGCGGAACGGAGGGCACCGCGGTGGTCTTCTCCGATCCGCAGGTGTCGGAGTCGACCGGCGGGCGGTTCCGGGCCAACATCAACGTGATCGTCGTACCCGCGCACACCGATCTGCCCGGCATCGTCACCGGCGCGCGACAGGAGGTCCGCGCGCTCGCGGGTTACGTGCCCACCGCCGACGAGGCCGTCACCCTGCCCGACGGCTCGCCCGCGCACCTGATCGGAGGCACCTACCAGGACCCCGACACCGGTCTCGCGATGCGCAACGTCCAGGTGCTGGCCCTCCACGGCGGGACCGAGACCGTCGTCGTCACCGGCACGGCGCTCGCCGACACGTGGGACGGCTACGCGGGCGTGTTCGAGACATCACTGCGCAGCCTGACGGTGGTCACCTGACAGGTACCGCGCGCCTGGCAGAGTTGCGGGTATGGGAACACTGGTGCTGCTGCGGCACGGGCAGAGCGTGTGGAACGCGGAGAACCTGTTCACCGGGTGGGTGGACGTGCCGCTGTCCGAGACCGGGGAGCGGGAGGCCCGTCGCGGCGGCGAGCTGATGCGCGACACCGGACTGCTGCCCGACGTCGTGCACACGTCGCTGCTCCGGCGCGCGATCTCCACCGCGAACATCGCCCTCGACGCGGCCGACCGGCACTGGATCCCCGTGCGGCGCGACTGGCGCCTCAACGAGCGGCACTACGGCGCGCTGCAGGGCAAGGACAAGAAGCAGACGCTCGAGCAGTTCGGCGAGGCGCAGTTCATGGAGTGGCGCCGCTCGTACGACGTGCCGCCGCCGCCCATCGACGCGGGATCCGAGTTCGACCAGGAGGGCGACCCCCGCTACGCCGCCGGTGAGGTGCCGCGCACGGAGTGCCTCGCCGACGTCGTCAAGCGGTTCCTTCCGTACTGGGAGTCCGCGGTCGTGCCGGACCTGCGCGCCGGGAAGGTCGTGCTGCTCGCCGCGCACGGCAACTCGCTGCGGGCGCTGGTGAAGCACCTCGACGGGATCTCCGACGAGGCCATCGTCGGCCTCAACATCCCGACCGGCATCCCGTTGCGCTACGAGCTGGACGACGAGCTGCGTCCGACGGTGCCGGGCGGCGAGTACCTCGACCCCGAAGCCGCGGTCGCCGCCGCCGCGGCGGTAGCGGCGCAGGGTCGCTGACACCCGTCAGAGTGAACGAAGCGTGAACGGCGGGGGAATTTAGCCGTTTCGCGACGTCAGGCGCGTCACGACGGGCCTCTTGAACTGGCCTGATCGGTGGTGGGCCCGCCTACCATGCGCTCGTGGACGCGCTGCTCTGCGTGGCGATCGCGGCCGGTGCGCTCGTACTCGGCCTCGTGCTCGGGCTCCGTTGGGGGCGCCGGCGCGAGGAGCCCATCCCGGCACCCGCCGCGCCAGTGCCCGACCCGACCGTGGCCGACCTGCTGGAACGGGTGTTCCGATCCACCGACGAGGGTCTCGCCGTGCTCGACCGCGGCGGTGACGTCGTGCTGCACAACCCGCGCGCCGCCGATCTCGGCGTGGTGCGGGGCGGCCTCCCCGACGCGCGCGCCGCCACGGCGAGCCAGCAGGTGCTCCGCGCGGGCACCACGGTGGACGTCGACCTCTCCCCGCTCGACCACCGCGGCCGCCAACCAGCGGCCGTGTTGGCCCACGTACGCCCCCTCGGCGACGGATACAGCATGGTCGAGGCGGCCGACACGTCCGAGGCGGTGCGGCTCGAGGCCACCCGGCGCGACTTCGTGGCGAACGTCAGCCACGAGCTGAAGACCCCCGTGGGTGCCATGGGGCTGCTCGCCGAAGCCGTGCTCGACGCGTCGGACGACCCGGCCGAGGTACGCCGGTTCGGTACGAAGATCCTCAACGAGGCCAACCGGCTGGGCAACCTCGTCACCGAGCTGATCGCCCTGTCCCGGCTCACCGGCGCGGAGCGGCTGCCGGAGCTGCAGGTCGTGGACGTCGACGAGGTCGTGCAGGAGGCGCTGGCCCGCTCGCGGCTGTCGGCCGAGGCGGCAGAAATCGAGATCATCGTCGACCGGCCGACCGGGCTCGAGGTCGACGGCGATCTGACGCTGCTGGTCACCGCCCTGTCCAACCTCGTCGAGAACGCCATCGCGTACTCGCCCCCCGACTCGGCGGTGTCCGTGTCCCGCAGGCGGTGCGGGAAGTGGGTCGAGATCGCCGTCACCGACCGCGGTATCGGCATCGCGGCCGAGCACCAGAAGCGGGTGTTCGAACGCTTTTTCCGCGTCGACCCGGCACGCTCGCGCGCCACCGGCGGCACCGGCCTCGGCCTGGCGATCGTCAAGCACGTGCTCGCCAACCACGGCGGCGAGGTGCGGTTGTGGAGCAGCCCGGGCACCGGTTCGACGTTCACGATGCGGCTGCCCGTGCACGACGAGCCGGGCACGGAGCCCGCGGTGCCCGCGTCCGCCGCACTGTCCGACCACGGGACGGCCGACCCCAAGAGCCGGCCTGCCGATGTGCCCGACCGCGTCGGGTGAGGTGAGGAGATCCATGACAAGGGTGCTCATCGTCGAGGACGAGGAGTCCTTCGCCGATCCGCTCGCGTTCCTGCTCCGCAAGGAAGGCTTCACCACGGCCGTCGCTGCCACGGGGCAGGACGCGCTCGAGGAGTTCGACCGCAACGGCGCCGACATCGTGCTGCTCGACCTCATGCTCCCCGGGATGAGCGGCACCGATGTCTGCAAGGCGCTGCGCACCCGCTCCGCCGTCCCGGTGATCATGGTGACGGCTCGGGACAGCGAGATCGACAAGGTCGTCGGCCTCGAGCTGGGCGCCGACGACTACGTGACGAAGCCGTACTCGGCCCGCGAGCTGATCGCGCGCGTCCGCGCGGTGCTGCGCCGTGGCGGCGAGGCGGGCGCTGAGGCCGACGGCCAGCCCGGCGTGCTGGAGGCGGGCCCCGTGCGGATGGACGTCGAGCGGCACGTGGTGTCGGTGAACGGCACGGACGTGGCGCTGCCGCTGAAGGAGTTCGACCTCCTCGAATACCTCCTGCGCAACGTCGGCCGCGTGCTCACCCGCGGGCAGCTGATCGACCGCGTGTGGGGTGCCGACTACGTCGGCGACACCAAGACCCTCGACGTGCACGTCAAGCGGCTGCGCTCGAAGGTCGAGGCCGACCCGTCCGCCCCGCGCCACCTGGTGACCGTGCGCGGGCTGGGCTACAAGTTCGAGGCGTAGCCGGAGATCGCTAGCGACGCCGGCCCCGGGACCTCAGGTAACCGGGGCCGGGCGTGTCGATGGTGTGCCGGCGGGTGCGTGCGTTCCAGGTCCACCGCCCGAGCTGCAAACCCCAGGAACTGAACCCGCGCTCGGTGAGGTGGATGCGGAGCGGGCCGAGCCGCAACGACTTGCGGAGATGGAAGCGCATGTCTCCAGAGTGCCCGCGACACGTCCGATATGCCCGTCCATGCGGCGTAACCATCACCTGTGGACAACTTTGTGGGGATGTGGACAACATACGCATCGATGCAGGTCAGAGTGGTTGCGTTGCGGGCTAGGACCGGCTAGGTCACGGGAGCGTCACGTCCGCGCAGTAGCCTGGGTCCGTGCGCCTCGGTGTGCTCGACGTCGGTTCCAACACCGTCCACCTCCTCGTGGTGGACGCGCATCGGGGTGCCCACCCCACGCCGATGATGTCGGACAAGACAGCGTTGCGCCTCACCGAGCACCTCGACGACACGGGCGCGCTCACCGCGGCCGGGTCCGATGCCCTCGTCAGGGCCGTCGAACGGGGTGGTGCGGTCGCCGCGTCGGCTGGGTGCGACGATCTGCTCGCGTTCGCCACGTCGGCGTTGCGCGATGCCACCAACTCGGCCGCGGTGCTGGAGCACGTGCGGAGCCGGACGGGCGTCGGGCTGGAGGTGCTGCCCGGCGAGGACGAGGCGCGGTACACCTTCCTCGCCGTGCGCCGCTGGTACGGGTGGTCGGCAGGGCAGCTGCTCGTGCTCGACATCGGCGGCGGCTCCCTCGAGCTGGCCGCGGGCATCGACGAGCAACCGACCGTCGCGGCATCGCTGCCGCTCGGTGCGGCGCGGCTCACCCGCGAGTTCTTCCGCGGCGACCCGCCGGGGCGCACCGAGATCGAGGCGTTGCGCGAGCACCTCGACGCCCAGCTGGCGCCGGTGGCCGTGCAGTTCCGGCGGGCGAGCTCACCGGACCTCGCGGTGGGCACCTCGAAGACGTTCCGCTCCCTCGCCCGCCTCGCCGGAGCCGCGCCGTCCGGTGCCGGGCCCCGCGTGCGGCGCACGCTCACCGACGTCGGCCTCCGGCAGCTGTGCGCGTTCGTCACCCGCATGTCGTCGGGTGATCTTGCTGAGCTGGAGGGGGTCAGCCCGAGCCGGGCACCCCAGCTCGCCGCCGGTGCGCTCGTCGCGGAGGCCGCGATGCGGGCACTGCGCGTGCCGCGGCTCGAGATCTGCCCGTGGGCGTTGCGCGAAGGAGTGATCCTCAGGAGGCTCGACACGCTCGATGGGACGGCCCAGATCGACCGCTCGGCGCAGGACGCGCCCGAACGGCTTGGACGCTTGACGACGTACGAGGCACGGTGTACTGGATGAGCTCCGAGACCGACCACCCACGCCAGCGCACAGTCGCCGAGCTGCTCGCCGCGCACGGCGACGGCAATGTGTCCGGCGGTCGTCGGCGGCGCCGCCGCGAACCCGACGAGCCGGACGAGGAGGCCTACGCCGCCCCCGCCGCCGATCCGTCGGACTGGCGATCCGAGCCACCCCGGGAGCCGCGCAGGGCCGCTCCGGAGGCTGCGCTCCCACCCCCACCGCTACCCCCGCAGCCGCCACCGCCGCCCCCGCCGGTTCAGCGGGAGCCAGGCGGCCGCCGCCGCGCGGGTGGCGATGCCGACTGGCCCGCCGAGCAGCGCGCGCCCGAGCAGCGCGCGCCCGAGCAGCGCGCGCCCGAGCGCAGGGCGCCGGAGCGGCGGCCCACCGAGCAGCGGCCTGCCGATCCGTGGGGCGCGGACGAGCCGGGAGCCGACGACTGGGCGTCCGAGCGGTGGGACGCCGGGCAGTGGGACGACCAGGATCGGTGGGACAACGGCCGCCGGGAGGCGCCGGGCCGGGAGGCACGCCCCGCGCAGGACCAGTGGGACGCCGCGCCGGTGCGGGAGTCCCGCTACGCCGAGCCGGAGCCTCGCTACGCCGAGCCGGAGCCCCGGGAGGCGCCACCGCGACGTGCCCGACGGGCGGCCGACGAACGGGAGACGCCGCCGTGGGAGTCGCGTGATCCGGCCCCGGCCTGGGAGGCCCAGGACGAGCCGCCACGCAGGCCGCGGGAGCGGGAAGCGCCCGCACGGGATCCCCGTGGCGCCGAACCCGAGCCGAACGGTCGCGCGCCCCGGGCCCGTGACCTGCGCTCACTCGGGAGGCCGTCGTGGGAGGCGCCGGAGCCAGCGGTCGCCCCTGGCCGGGCGCTCGACGAGCAGATCCCCACCGAGCAGATGCCGCACGTCCATGGCGGCGGCAGGTCTGCCGATCCGGCCGCCACCAGCCGGATCCAGCAGCAGCGCAGGCGTCCCGAGCCGGAGCCGGACGATGACGACGACGCCGGCCCCTCCACGATGGTCGGTGCCCCACCGGTCGGTGCGGAGACGTGGCACCAGGCCCGCACGCAGGGCAGGCGTCGGCCGCCCGAGCCGGACGACGAGCTGGAGCCGGACGACGGGCCGCCCACGATGACCGGTGCCCCGCCTGCCGGGGCGGAGCCATGGCAGCGCAACCGCACCGAGGGCAGGCGCCGCGGCGACGACGGCGGACCGCCCACCCAGGCTTCGGCGCCGGTGTCGTTCGACGACGAGGGCGACGAGGACGACGACTACTACCGCGCCGACTACCCGGCGGGGCTCGACCGCGATGGTGTGAGTGAGGAGCCGACCGGCATCTTCGCCCCCGGCGACGGCGACGACGATGCGCCGGTCCGGCGCCGCTCCGTCCAGACGGAGGAGAAGGAGCAGGCGGCCGCCGGTGGCCCGGCGTGGGCCGCCGTGATCGCGCAGTGGATCGCGGGTGCGATCGGCGGCGCCGCGCTGTGGGTCGGATTCCGCTTCCTGTGGCGCGATCTGCCGGTGGTCGGCCTGGCGGCTGCGGTGCTCGTCACCGTCGGTCTCGTCGTGGTGGTGCGGGCGCTGCTGCGCAGCAGCGATCTGCGCACCACGCTGTTCGCCGTGCTCGTCGGCCTGCTCCTCACCGTCTCCCCGGCCATCCTCGTGTTGCTCGGGAGATGATCTGAGATGCCGCCGCCCGGGCTGCCGCCGGCCCCGCCGGTTGCGCTTTCCACCGCATCGGTCTACCCCGAGTCGGCCCGGGTGGCGTTCGAGCTCGCCGCCGAGCTCGGGTACGACGGCGTCGAGCTGATGGTCTGGATCGACCCGATCAGCCAGGACATCTCCGCGGTCGCCCGGCTGGCCGACCGCTTCGGGATACCGGTGCTGGCGGTCCACGCGCCCTGCCTGGCCGTCACGCAGCGGGTGTGGACCGCCGACCCGATCGGCCGGATCCGGCGCTCGGTGGCGGCAGCGGCCACGCTCGGCTGCCGCACCGTCGTGCTGCACCCGCCGTTCCGCTGGCAGCGTCGGTACGCCGCGCAGTTCTCGGACGAGGTCGCGCGAGCGGGCGAGCACGCCGGGGTCGCGCTCGCCGTGGAGAACATGTACCCGATCACGCGGTCCGGGGTGCGCACCGTGCCCTACACACCCGGGTTCGACCCCACCGAGGTCGGCCACGCCCACTACACGCTCGACCTCTCCCACACCGCGGCCGCAGGCATCGACGCGCTCGCCCTGCTGGATCGGATGGGAACGGCGCTCACCCACGTCCACCTCGCCGACGGCAGCGGTTCCCCGCGCGACGAACACCGCGTGCCGGGACGCGGCGGTCAGCCGTGCGCCGAGGTCTGCGAGCGCCTCACCGGGTCCTGGTTCGACGGTGTGGTCGTCATCGAGGTCAGCACGCGGCGCTGCCGCACCCGGTCGGAACGCGCGGCGTTGCTCGCCGAGTCGCTGCTGTTCGCCCGCCTGCACCTACAGCCAACGGCCCGGCCGGCCGCGGTTCCCGTCCAGTAGCGCCGATCACATCGGCGCGCGCGGCGATGGACGCCGGTGATACGCACTGTTCCGTGCGACCAACCGCCACCACCACTGACGCCGACCGGCCGTTCCGCGATGCGATCGGTCTGACCCCGCGCGGCGACGGCCGCTTCGCCGCCGAGCTGGGCACCCGCTTCACGGTCGGCACGAAGGCGCACGGCGGCCTGCTGATGGTGCTGCTCGCCCGCGCCGGGCTGGCTCGCGTCGATACCGAGAGGCCGGGTGCTGCCCCTGACCCGCTCGTCATCGCCGCCGACTACCTCCGTGCACCCGACCCGGGCCCAGTAGAGCTGGACACCGAGCTGCTGAAGCTCGGCCGCACGGCGTCGGTCGTGGCGGTCCGGATGCGCCAGGACGGCCGGCTCGTGCTCGCCGCGACCGTCACGGCCGGCCGGCTGCCCGACGACGGCGTGCGGTGGAGCGACCTGCCCGAGATGCCCGCCGAGCCGACGCCGGACGCGATCGATCCGCGGGACTCGGGCGTCGCCCTCGGCGTCGCGGGTGCCTGCGAGCTGCGCTATGACACCCCGACGTTCGCCTTCGCGAGGGGTGAGAAGGCGCCGCCGCTGCTGCGCGGCTGGGCCCGGCCGCGCGGCGAGCCGACCGACGTCCTGTTCGCCCTGCTCTCGGGCGACATCATGGCGCCCACGGTGTTCAACCTCGGCGGCCGCGTCGGTTGGGCGCCGACCGTGCAGCTCACGGCGCTGCTGCGGGAGCGGCCCGCACCGGGCTGGCTGCGGATCGAGGCGCGGACGCGCGCGGTGGCGGGCGACTGGTTCGACGAGGACGTCACGGTCGTCGACTCGGCCGGCCGGCTGGTCTGCCAGGCCCGCCAGCTGGCCCTCTCCCCACTCGCGCCCTGAGACCCTGCGACTACCGTTTCCGCCCATGACACGGATCGCTGTGCTCGGGGCGGGGAAGATCGGTGAGGCGCTGCTGGCGGGGCTGCTCGCCGGCGGCCGGTCCGCCGACGACCTCGTGTTCACCGAGCGGCACCCGGAACGGTCAGCCGAGCTGACCTCCCGGCTCGGGGTCGAGGCTGTCGACGTGGCGACCGCGGCCGAGCGGTCGGACATGGTCGTGGTCGCCGTGAAGCCGCAGGACATCGCGCCGGTCCTCACCGAGCTCGCGCCGGTGCTGCGTCCGGGCACCCTCGTGGTGTCGCTCTGCGCCGGCCTCCCGACGGCGCTGTTCGAGGGCGCCCTCCCGGCCGGCACCCCCGTCGTCCGGGTGATGCCGAACACCCCCATGCTGGTGGGGGAGGCGATGAGCGCGATCTCCCCGGGCACGCACGCCACCGACGAGCAGCTCACCGCCGTGGAGAAGATGCTCGCCTCGGTCGGGCGGGTTGTACGGGTCCCCGAGTCGCAGCAGGACGCGGTGACGGCGCTGTCCGGATCCGGGCCCGCCTACTTCTTCTTCCTCGTCGAGGCGATGATCGACGCGGGGATTCTGCTCGGCCTGCCCCGTGCCGTCGCGGCTGACCTCATCGTGCAGTCGGCGTTCGGTGCCGCGAGGATGCTGCGCGAGTCCCACGACCACCCGGTGATCCTGCGCGAGGCGGTCACCTCGCCCGCCGGCACGACGATCGCGGCCATCAGGGAGCTCGAGCGGCACGGCGTCCGGGCGGCTCTGATCGCGGCGATCGAGGCGGCGCGAGACAGGTCCGTGGAACTGGGCAAGGCCGCGCAATGACTTGCCTCTAGCCCGAACGGGCCAGCGAGATCACCCGTACGCGCCGCCTTCGGTCACCCTCCTGCCCACCACTCCCCTCGATCACGTCACATCCGCACCGCTAAGCTCATTCGGAACATCGGCGCCGTCCCTGCCACGGGAGACCGGGCGGCCGGTGCGACCACGAAAGCGGTGATCGGATGCCGTCCGAACCTTCGGAAATTCACCTCTCGCAGGTGCAGTTCCTGACGGTCGCCGAGGTCGCGGCCATGATGCGGGTGTCGAAGATGACCGTGTACCGGCTCGTGCACGGCGGCGATCTGCCCGCCGCGCGCGTCGGACGCTCGTTCCGCGTTCCGAAGAATGCGGTGGAGGAGTACCTCCGCAGCGCCTACTTCGACGCCGGCTGAACCCCCGGGGACGCGCCGCGCCCGAGAACCCCCGGTAGAGTGGGCCACCGGTCATCGCCCGGCCCGTGCGCGCCCGTCGCGCTGCGCCCGGCCGGGCCGCACCTCCACCGCACGACCAGTGGCCCGTCCCGGGCCGCGTCCCGACAGGAAGGGCCGCCACGCATGGGCTCCGTCATCAAGAAGCGCCGCAAGCGGATGTCGAAGAAGAAGCACCGCAAGCTCCTCCGCAGGACCCGCGTGCAGCGGCGCAAGCTCGGCAAGTAAGACCCTTGTCACCCGATCCCGGGTGCGGCCTCGAGGCTGCACCCGGGATTGCGTTTACCTGCCGTGCGTCCCATCACTCGGGTGAAGTCGTACCCGCACAGCCGCCGCGGGCGGTCTACCATCGGTCACTCGCCGAATCCGTCTGCGTTCCTGGGGTAGTGCCGTGCCGCCATCCGTCGTGCTCGTCACCGGGGTCAGTCGGTTCCTCGGTGGCCACCTCGCCGCTCGTCTCGCGCAGAACCCCGACATCGACCGGGTACTCGGGGTGGACACCGTGCCGCCCCCGCGAGATCTGCTCCGCCGAATGGGCCGCGCGGAGTTCGTGCGTGCAGACATCCGCAACCCGCTGATCTCGAAGGTCATCTCCACCGCATCGGTCGACACCGTCGTCCATGCCTCGCTCTCCGCCAACCCGGGCTCGTCCGGCGGTCGCGTTGCGATGAAGGAGATGAACGTCATCGGCACGATGCAGCTCCTCGCCGCGTGCCAGAAGGCGCCGTCGGTGCGGCGCATGGTGCTCAAGTCCACCACCGCCGTGTACGGATCGAGCCCGCGGGACCCCGCGCTGTTCGACGAGGCCATGACGCCGAAGGACCTGCCGTCCGGCGGGTACGCCAAAGACGCGGTCGAGATCGAGGGCTACCTGCGCGGGTTCGCCCGCAGGCGCCCCGACGTGTCGGTCACAACGCTGCGGTTCTCGAACTTCATCGGCCCGCGCATCGACACGGTCTTCACCCGGTACTTCGCGCTCCCCGCCGTGCCGATCGTGCTCGGCTACGACGCGCGCGTGCAGCTGCTGCACGAGGAGGACGGGCTCGCGGTGCTCGAGCGCGCCGCGAGCGAGGACATCCCGGGTGTCTTCAACGTCGCGGCGGACGGTGTGCTGCTGCTCTCACAGGCCATCCGCAGGGCCGGCCGGATACCGATCCCCGTACCGAGCACGATGGTGGGCCCGGTGGGCAGGCTCTTCCGCAGCGCCCGCCTCGTCGACTTCTCCCCGGAGCAGATGCGGCTGCTCAACTTCGGCCGCGTGGTGGACAACCGGCGCCTGCGCAGGCAGTTCGGTTTCACCCCACGCTGGACCACCGTGCAGGCCTTCGACGACTACGTCCGCGGACGCGCGCTGCGCCCCGTGGTGGATCCCGAGCGGTTCGCCGCCGTGGAGCAGGGCGTGCTCGCCGCCGCGCGGGCCCTGCGCTGATCAGGCTGCTGGAGGAAACCAGGGATGAGGATGCTGCGATGACGCCCCGCCGCCGCGCCGTGCACAGCCCCGCCGGCCCTCGGGCCGAGGAGGAGCGAGCCGTCATGACCGAAGCCCGGGTGATCCCGCTGCATGCCGAAGATCGCCGGAGGACATGGGGTGATGCCGACGAGGCGCCGTTCGTGACCGAGCCCGAGCACACTGGCCCTCCTCCGTGGGAGGAGGCGCTGGCCGAGTCGCTCGCGTTCCTGCGCAGGCGGTTGGAAGGCGACTACGCCGTCGACGAGTTCGGGTTCGACGCCGACCTCACCGAGCACGTCATCCTGCCCGCGCTCCGGCCGCTGTACCGCAGCTGGTTCCGGGTGGAGACGATCGGAATGGACCACGTGCCGGACGAGGGTGGCGCCCTCGTGGTGGCCAACCACTCGGGCACGCTGCCGCTGGACTCCCTGATGGCCATGGTGGCGCTGCACGACGAGCACCCCGCGCAGCGTCACCTGCGGATGCTCGGCGCGGACCTGATGTTCCAGCTTCCGGTGGTCGGCGCGCTGGCCCGCAAGCAGGGAAGCACGCTCGCCTGCATGCCGGACGCGGAGCGACTGATGTCGTCCGGTGAGCTCGTCGGGGTGTGGCCCGAGGGCTTCAAGGGCATCGGCAAGCCCTTCCGGGATCGGTACAAGCTGCAGCGGTTCGGCCGCGGCGGATTCGTGGCGGCCGCGCTGCGCACCGGGGTCCCGATCATCCCGTGCGCGATCGTGGGTGCGGAGGAGATCTATCCGAAGATCGGCGACATCAAGCCGCTCGCCCGGCTCCTCGGCGCCCCGTACTTCCCGATCACCCCGCTGTTCCCGCTGTTCGGGCCGCTCGGGCTCCTCCCGCTGCCGTCGAAGTGGTACATCGAGTTCGGCGAGCCGATCGGCACCGACGAGATCGACCGCGCCGACGCGGACGACCCGATGACGGTGTTCAACCTGACCGACCAGGTGCGCGAGACGATCCAGCACACCCTCTACCGGCTGCTGAGCCAGCGCAGGAGCGCCTTCTTCGGCTGAGCTCGGGTTCAGCGCTTGCGGGCGGCCATGCCCGCTGCGACGGCGCCCGCGATCGCGCCTGCGCCGAGCACCGAGTGCATGCCGATCTTGGCCGCCTTGCGGCCAGTGCGGAAGTCGCGGACCTGCCAGCCCCGTTCCTTCGCGATGTCGCGCAGCTCCGAGTCGGGGTTGACGGCCACAGCGGTGCCGACGGCGGAGAGCATCGGGACGTCGTTCACGGAGTCGGAGTAGGCCGTGCAGCGGCGCAGGTCCAGTCCTTCGGTGACGGCCAGCGCCCGCACGGCGTGGGCCTTCGCGGGGCCGTGGAGGATCTCACCGACCAGCCGGCCGGTGTAGAACCCGTCGACGCTCTCGGCCACCGTGCCGAGCGCCCCGGTGAGCCCGAGCCTGCGGGCGATGATGAGGGCCAGCTCGACAGGGGTGGCGGTGACGAGCCAGACGCGCTGCCCCGCGTCCAGGTGCATCTGGGCGAGTGCGCGGGTGCCTGCCCAGATCCGGTCGGCCATCAGCTCGTCGTAGATCTCCTCGCCGAGCGCGGTGATCTCGGCGACCGAGCGGCCCGCGACGAACGACAGCGCGGTGTCGCGCCCGGTGGTGGTGGAGTACGTGGTCTCCCGGCCGCCGATGCGGAACTTCAGCTGCTGCCACGCGAAGCCGACGAGGTCGGCGGTGGTGAAGAACTTCCGCGCGGCGAGCCCGCGGGCGAAGTGGAAGATCGACGCGCCGACCATCATCGTGTTGTCGACGTCGAAGAAGGCGGCGGCGGTGAGGTCCGTGAGCGGGACGTCGGGCGGGCCGCTGTCGCCCGCTGCCACGGCGGCGGCCGCAGCGGCCTCACCGGCGCGTATCGCAGGGTCGGTGGCAGTGGCGGAACCGACAACACCCGGAGTCTCCGTGGCCCCGCTCAGCTCGCCGGAGCCGGTGGGGGAGAGCGGTTCGCGAGGTTCTTGTTCAACCACCTACGGGCCTCCGTCGGGATTCGTCACCTCAGCCTACTGTTGCCGGGCGGACGGACGAGGCCGGTTCGGTGACCGATGGGTTGCCAACCGTGACGTCACACGCGACACGAAGGCCGCCGCGGGAAACACGTTCCGCGGCGGCCTTCATGACGTTGCGACTCAGCCGATGGTGATCCCCGGCAAACCCGGGAGCAGCGGCGGCAGCGTGACCGGCGGCAATAACGGCAGCGGCACCGAGACGTTGCCGTCACCGTCGTCACCCGAGTCCGACTCGGATTCCGACGTGCCGTCGTCCTCCTTGGTGGAGGTGTCGGACGGCTTCTCCTCCTCGTCCCGATTCGTGTTCGGGACGAGGTCCGGAAGCAGCCCGGGGTTCTCGCGCTCGGTGCTCTTCTCGGAGCTGCGCGATGGCGCGTCGGTCTCGCGCGCGTCCGACGAGTCCGTCTCCTTGTCCGGCGTGGAGGTGGCGTCCTCCGCGGCGTCCTCGGAGCCCGACTTGTCCTCGCTCTCGCCGGCCGTGCGACGGGAGGTGTCCTCGTCGGCGCTCGCCGTCTGGCCGAGCAGCCGCGCGAGCAGTTCCTTCGACGCGTCGGCATCCGCCGACGCGGGCAGTGCGGGCTCCAGCTCGGTGAGCTTGTCGGACTGCTCGGAGGCCCACTTGTGCAGATCTTCGGCCGCGGTGCCGCCCTGGTCCGTCTCGGCCGCGGAGAGCAGCAGCTGGGAGCCCTCGTTGGTGGCCGTGTCGAAGTCGTCCATCGCCGTGGTGAACACATCGGGCGAAGGCGCCGACTGCGTGTCGCGGGCCAGCTGTTCCACCTCGGAGAGCCGGGTCGCGGCGATCTCGAGGTGGCGGCGCGCCTTGCTGCCCTCGTCGAAGGTGAGGGCGAGGCCTGCGGACTCCGCGACCCGCTTGACCGGGTAGAGGGTGTCGCCCGGCAGCGCGTTGCTGCTGGCGAGGACCCCACCGCTGGCGATCGCGAGCAGTGCGGCGGCAGCTGCCGCACCGGCGAACACCACGCGGCCGCGCAGGCCGGCCAGAGCCGAACGCCCGGAGCGGCGGCCGCCGATGCTGTGCCGGGCCCTGCGGCCGGCCCGCCCGCCCCCGTGGAGCGGGATCGGCTCGGCGATGGTGTCCGAGTCGGCGTCGGAGCCGGGAGCGGAATCCGCGGTGATCGGCTCTATCAGCGTCGTCTCGGCCGTCGGGTCGCCGTCCACGCGCTCGATCGGCTTGCCGAGCGGTGCGGTGAGCTCCGTGGCGTCAGGCGGCGCCGCGGCGTGGCGGGGTGCCTGCCGTGGGCCGCCCTGCTCGGCGGCGAGCACTGCCATGAGGCGTTGCCTGGCCCGGGCCTTCGTCTCGGCGTCCGGCGCGAACGCCGTACCCCGCGACCGCAGCATGGCCACGATCTCGAGTTCCCGCGCGAGATCGGCGTCGTCCGTGGTGCCGAGGGGTGTCCCCGACTCCACGGCGGCGGCGAACCGCTCTGCGTCCTTGCCCTGTCCGGCGGGCATGTTGGCCGTCCTCACTGCATCCCTGCGCTGTCAGTACCCGTGCCGCGGGCGTGCGCGGCGCGGCCTTCAGCCCTACAACGAGCGGACGAGCCGGTGGTTACGGCGCCAAGACCGTTCACCGCATTGAGTCGTTCATTCGCCGCACCTGTAACGCGACGGGCGGTCGATGCGATATCGCTGCGGATCATCGGAGACCCTCCGGGAGCAGCTGGGCGAGCCGTCGGACCGCTCGATGTTGAAGGGCCTTGACGGCGCCTTCGTTACGGTCCATGATCTCGGCCGTTTCGGCCACGGACAGGCCCTGCAGGAAGCGAAGCTGGATGCATTCCTGCTGGTCAGGGTTGAGTTTCCGGACACAGCGGAGCAGCTCGTCGTTGGTGGCGCCGTCCAGTACTTCCTGTTCGGGGCCACCCGTGCTCGGCGAGAGCTCGATGATCTCGCTCGTCGTCTGCTCCAGCCGGTACCGGCTGGACTTCACGTGGTCGAAGATCAGGTTCCGGGCGATGGTGACGAACCACGCACCGATGTCCCGGCCCTGGTAGCTGACCGAGGAGATGCGGCGGAGGGCCCGGACGAAGGTCTCCTGGGTGAGATCCTCGGCGAGGGTGCGGTCGCCGGTGCGGAAGAGCACGTAGCGGAAGACGACGTCGTAGTAGCGGTCGAACAGGTCGCCGAAGGCGACCATGTCACCGTCCTGCGCCGCCTTCACCAGCGCCCATGCGCCGCCGCTCTCCTCGGGGGGCGCCGCGGCCGCGTCGTGCGTGCGGGTCGAGGGATCACCCGTGGCCGCCGGGGACTCGCCGGGGCTGTGCCGTCGGGGGAGCGGGAGCGGAGGGCGGGTGGCGCCGGCTTGGGGTGGCGGGCCGGCGGAACCTACGCGGGGAGCTGTGGTCGGGGGCATCTGTACCTCTTCACCCGCGGGGGATCGGGTGGTCTCGGTGGGGAGCAGCCGAGGCTGTCGCGCGGGACGGGTCATGGCTCCCGGCAGGCCCTTGGAGCGGGTCGATGATCGGTACGTCGATGGTCAGGACGCCGTGCCGAGCGTCTGCGCAACGCACAGGCGTCCGTCGGGTCGGCCCGCGGTGCGCCGGCGGCGACAGGCTGCATGCCACTCCCTCGGGTGAGCTTCGCGACGATCTCGTGGGTCGGCCGTTGAGGTGTTAGCGGCGGAGCATACGGGCGGGCGGGTGTGGCGAAGCACGCACCACCGTTCGGCGCGCCCGCGGTCCGGTGAGCGGCCGACTACGCGCGGTCAGTGTCATCGTCTTCCGCGTGTCGCGGGCCACTGGCCTGCACGAGTGCGTCGAGCGTCGTGGGCGCCGCGCCGCCGGGTTCATGCCAGACTCGCGGTCGAGGCCATCCGGCGCAGCGCCGACCCCTGGGAGAACCGTGGACAGCCCTGACGGCAGCCCGCAGGACGGGACCCCGCAGCACGTGGCCGATCTGGTCGCGAGGGCGGCGCGCAGCACCCCGGACCTGGCCGCGATCGTGGACGTGACCAGCGAGATCACGCTCACGTGGGCGCAGCTCGACGCCGCCGTGAGCGCGGAGGCAACCCGCTTGGGGGCGGCCGGAGCCGGGGCGGGCGAGCGGGTGCTCGTGCGGCTGGGCAACAGTGCGGCGTTCTGCGTCTCGGTGCTCGGTGCGCTGCGGGCGGGCGCCGTGTCCGTCCCGTTCGGACCCGTGGCGGTGGCCCGCGAGCTCGAGATCGTGCTCGACGACTGCCGGCCAGCGGTCGTCGTTGCTGCGGAGGGCGACGACGCGGCGCAGCGATGCGGCCCGTCGGTCGGGGCAGCCCTGCTCCCGCCGCCCGATCTTCGTCCCGGCGCGGCGGCGCCCGCCGTGGCGGCGCTCGGCGGCGGCGAGGACATCGCGCTGCTGATCTACACGTCCGGCACGACGGGCCGCCCCCGGGGCGTGCAGCTGTCGCACCGGGCCGTGCTGGCCAACCGCGAGCAGACCGCATCGCTGCGACCCGCGCCGGTCCTCCCGGTGGACCGGGTGCTCCTGTCGATCCCCCTCTTCCACGTCTTCGGCCTCGCCGCAGGGTTCCTGCAGGCCTGCTGGGCGGGGGCCACGGTCGTGCTCACGGAGCGCTTCGACCCGAAGCACATCGCCGACGTGCTCGTGCGGGAGCGCGTGAGCGGGATGGCGGGCGTGCCCTCGATGTTCCGGGCGCTGCTCGAGCTCCCGCCCGCCGAGCTGCGCGCCGCCACCGCGGGCCTGCGGTTGTGCACGTCCGGAGGGGCGCCGCTGCCGCCGCAGTGGCTCGACGACTTCCGGACGGTCACCGACCTGCCCATCTACGAGGGGTACGGCCTCACCGAGGCAGGCCCGGTACTCACGATGAACGCGATCGGCCGCCCACCGAAGCCAGGGTCGGTCGGCCGCCCACTGCCCGGCGTCGAGCTGCGCCTCGTGGACCGCGAGGGGAGGCCGATCGAGGTCGTGGCCGCCCCCGACCCCGAGGACATCGACGAGGACGTCTCCGACCCGGCGCACGACACCGGGCTGGTGGCCGTACGTGGACCGAACCTCTTCTCCGGCTACTGGCCCGACGGCGACGGCGGCCCGGACGCCGACGGCTGGTTCCGCACCGCCGACGTGGGCTTCCTCGACCACGAGGGTGACCTGCACCTCGTCGACCGCTCGTCGGACCTGGTGATCGTCAACGGCTTCAACGTGTACCCCCGCGAGGTGGAGACCGTGCTCGCGGAACTGCCGGCGGTGGCTGAGGCGGCGGTCGTCGGGGTCCCCGACGAGAACACCGGCGAGGCGGTCAAGGCCGTGCTGGTGCGCGCCGAGGGCGCCGAGCTGACGGAGGACGAGGTGCTCGCGCACTGCACGGAGCGGCTGGCCCGGTTCAAGGTGCCGTCGGTGATCGAGTTCGCCGACGCGTTGCCCCGCACCCCCACCGGCAAGGTGGCACGCCGGCAGCTCGCGGGGCGGTCGTGACGGCGCCGCGGGTCACCGTCTACACGCGCGCCGACTGCGGGCTGTGCGAGAAGGCGGAGGCGGAGGTCGCCCGGATCTGCGCCGACGTGGGGGCGGGCTGGACCACGGTGGACGTCGACTCCGACCCCGAGCTGCGCGCGGAATACGGCGACCGGGTACCCGTGATCGAGGTCGACGGGCGCGAGCACGGTTTCTGGCGGGTCGAGGAGGACCGCCTCCGCGCGGCCCTGGCCTGAACCGCCCCACCGAGCAGCGCCGGCCCTCTCCTCCGGTGGTCGAGTAGCGCCGGCCCACCAGGGCCGGCGCGTATCGAGACCACGCGCCTGTCTGCGAGGGGTGGTGGTCTCGATACGGGACGGCGCTGGGGCGCCGTCCCTACTCGACCACCGGGACGATTCAGGAACCGGCGCGAGGCGTCCTCGGATCGTCATCTCCTCGGGGGCCGCCCGGGGCCAGACTTGTGCCGTGAGCACCACTGAGGCACCGCATCGGGCCGGGGAGCCCGCCGCACCGGCGATCCCGCGGGGGTGGGCCGCGCTCGTGGGGGTGCTCGGCGTCGCCGCGGCCGTCGCGGCGGGGCAGCTGGTGGCGAGCCTCGTCGCGCCTGCTTCGTCGCCCTACCTGGCCGTCGGGGACGCGGTGGTGCGGCTGTCGCCGCACTGGCTCGTCGAGTTCGCGAAGGCCGCCTTCGGCACGGCCGACAAGCCGGTGCTGCTCGCCGGGATGGGCGTGGTGATCGTGGGCATCGCGGCGCTCGCGGGAGTTGTCTCGCGCCGGCACTACGGGCCCGCTGTGGGCACCGTGATCGTGCTGGGGGTGCTCGGGCTCGGGGCCGTGATGTTCGAGCCGGCCTTCTCACCGCTGGACATGCTCGCGCCGACCGTCTCGCTGGTGGTGGGCGTTGCGGTGGTCCGGTGGCTGCACGGGCGCGCGCTCGCGGCGGCGGAACGTCCCGACGAACCGGCGCAGCCGGGCGGCCTCACCCGCCGTGCGCTCCTCGCGCGGTCCGCGGCCGCGGTGGGGGTGGCGTCGCTCGCCGGGGGCGCAGCCGGGGCGTGGCTCGGCCGCGGCGTCGGGGACCTGCGGGGGCCGGTCACCGCACGGATCGCGGCGGCCCGGTTCACCGAGCGGGCCCCCGCGGTCCCGGCCTCTGCCGCCTACCCACAGCTGGGCACCCCGACCTTCCTCACGTCGAACGCCGACTTCTACCGCATCGACACCGCACTCCGGGTCCCGGTGATGGCCGCTGAGGACTGGTCGCTGCGCATCCACGGGATGGTCGACGCGGAGCGGACGTTGACCTTCGACGACCTCCTGGCCCGGCCGCTCGTCGAGCGCCCGGTCACGCTGACCTGCGTGTCGAACACCGTCGGCGGTGACCTGATCTCCACCGCGACGTTCACGGGCGTCGACGTGCGCGACCTCCTCATGGAGGTCGGCGTGCGGCCGGGCGCGGACCAGGCCTTCTCCAGGAGCGTGGACGGCTGGTACACCGGAACGCCGGTGGACGTGCTTCTCGAGCCCGGCCGGGGCGCGATGCTCGCGGTCGGCATGAACGGGGAGGCGCTGCCGCTCGAGCACGGGTTCCCGGTGCGGATGGTCGTCCCCGGCCTGTACGGGTACGTCTCGGCGACGAAGTGGATCACCGAGATGGAGCTCACGACGTTCGACGCCAAGGCGGGCTACTGGCTGCAGCGCGGGTGGGCGCAGCGCGCGCCGATCAAGACGCAGTCGCGTATCGACAGCCCGCGCGGCTTCGCGGCGGTGCCGGCCGGACGGCTGACGGTGGCCGGCATCGCGTGGTCTCAGCCGACCGGGATCGGACGCGTCGAGGTGAGCATGGACGGCGGGCCGTGGCAGGATGCCGAGCTCGCCACCGAGGTGAGCGGCGACACCTGGCGTATGTGGCGCGCCGAGTTCGACGTCGCGCCCGGCGGCCACTCCGTGCGCAGCCGGGCCACCGCCGCCGACGGCGTGACGCAGACCGAGGCGGTCGCCGATCCCGTCCCGGACGGGGCGACCGGGTGGCCCGACGTCTCGTTCTCCGCTGGCTAGTGCCCCTCACCTCCGGCGGGAAGCACCAGCCGTTCGACGGCCAGGAACGGCCGATCGTCGATCGATCACGGATCCGGGCTCACGAGCGGCGGCAGGCGCGCGAGGCAACGTGGCCGCAAGAGCGGCGGCAGGGTCGGTGACCTCGGATCCGACGGCACCCGAAACGGCGTGACCGGGATCTCCGAGGTCTCGGCCATGGTGCAGATGGCGGCGGCTGCCACGTCCGGGCTTGCGAACGACCCACGCGACGAGCGGCAGTCATGGGACGACCATCGGTCGAGCGCGGCTCGCGGGCCGCGTGTGCATGCCCACGTTCAAGATCGCAACTTTGTGCGTGCCTTCACAAGCGACTACCGTGTAATCCAGTCGCCGTCAACACCCGGACCCGGGGTATTCGGCACGAATCCATCAAGCGAGGCGGTGCACGGCCACCGCCTGCCTCACCGGGCACAGCATCATCGAGGAGACGTGAGCGTGACGAAGCCGCCGCATGCCGGCTCCGAGGAGTCGCCCGCCCGGCTGCGGTCGATCCCCGAGGCAAGCGTCGCCCGGCTCGCCGTCTACCTCCGCAAGCTCGGCGAGCTCGCGGAGGAGGGCGCCGACACGGTGTCGAGCGACGAGCTCGCCGCCGCCACGGGTGTCAACCCGGCGAAGCTGCGCAAGGACCTGTCCTACATCGGCTCCTACGGCATCAGAGGGGTCGGGTACGAGGTCGCGGCGCTGGTGCACCAGCTCGAGCGCACCCTCGGGCTCAACCACCGGCAGGCCGTCGCGCTCGTCGGCATCGGCAACCTCGGGCACGCGCTCGCGGGCTACGGCGGCTTCGGCGGGCGGGGCTTCCCCGTCACCGCGCTGTTCGACGTCGACCCCGATCTCGTCGGCATCCACATCAACGGCATCCTCGTCGAGCACGTCAGGGCGATCCCGGAGGTCTGCGCCGAACGCGGCGTCACCATCGGGATGATCGCCACACCGGGGCAGGCTGCGCAGGGTGTCTGCGACCTGTTCGTCCAGGCGGGGGTGCGCTGCATCCTCAACTTCGCCCCCGTCGTGCTGCAGGTGCCCGACGAGGTCGAGGTTCGCAAGGTCGACCTCGCCGTCGAGCTGCAGATCCTCGCGTTCCACGTGGCGCGCAAGCACGTGGCGGCGGCCGAGCAGGCCACGGTGGTCAACGGCCACTCCGTCAACGGGGCGGGGAGGTTGCTGCACATGAGCGAGCTTGCGAGCGAATCGCTGTCACAGCGCCCGCGCGCTGCGTCATCTCCCGATGGGCCGGCCGAGCGCAGCGAGGTCGAGCGGTGAGCGTGCTCGTAGTGGGTCTGTCGCACCGCAGCGCGCCGGTGCAGGTGCTCGAGCGCGCGGCCGTCGGGGCCACCGAGGTCCCGAAGCTCCTGGAAGAGTTGCTGCGCGGGCAGCACGTGTCGGAGGCCGTGCTGCTCTCCACGTGCAACCGCATCGAGGTCATCGCCGTCGTCGACGCCTTCCACGGTGGCCTCGCCGACGTATCGGCCGTGCTCGCACAGCACGCCGGGATGTCGCTCACCGAGCTCACCGAGCACGTCTTCGTGCACTACGCGGGCTCGGCGGTGCAGCACCTGTTCGCGGTCGCAGCCGGCCTCGACTCGATGGTGGTCGGCGAGGCGCAGATCCTCGGCCAGCTGCGCACCGCCTATGCCACGGCCGACGAGACCGGCACCGTCGGGCGCGCGCTTCACGAGCTCGTGCAGCAGGCGCTGCGCGTCGGCAAGCGCGTGCACACGAGCACCGGGATCGACACGGCAGGTGCCTCCGTCGTCTCCGAGTCGCTCGCCGACGCCGCCGCCGAGCTGGGTGAACTGGCCGGACGCCGGGCCGTCGTCGTCGGGGCAGGCGCCATGGGCGCGCTCGCGGCCGCCCACCTGCGCCGGGCCGGGGTCGCCGAGATCGTGGTGCTCAACCGGTCGCCCGAGCGGGCCGACCGGCTGGCCGAGAACACGCGCGCGCAGGGAACACCCGCGCGCGTCGCGGCGCTGGACACGCTGGCCGCGGAGCTGGCCACTGCCGACCTGATGGTCGCGTGCACCGGTGCCGTCGGCACCGTTGTCGAGCTCGACCAGGTGGCCGACGCCGTCGCGGAGCGGGCCGGCCGCCGGCTCGCGATCGTCGACCTGGGCCTACCCCGCGACGTCGATCCGCGCGTGGCCGAGCTGCCGGGCGTCGCGGTCGTCGACCTGGCCGCCCTGCAGCGCAGGCTGGCATCCGGCGACCGGGGCGCCGCCGTCGCCGCGGCGCAGCAGCTGGTGGCCGACGAGGCGCAGGCCTACCTCGCCGCGCAGCGCTCCGCCGAGGTCACGCCCACCGTCACCGCGTTGCGCAGGCGCGCATCCGAGGTGATCGACGCCGAGCTGTTGCGGCTCGACTCGCGGCTGCCCGACCTCGAGCCCAAGGTGCGCGAGGAGTTCGGCCGCAGCGTCCGCCGGGTGGTCGACAAGCTTCTGCACACCCCCACCGTGCAGGTCAAGAAGCTGGCCGAGGGGCCGGACGGCGACAGCTACGCGGCCGCGCTGCGAGCGCTGTTCGAGCTCGACCCGCAGACCCCGAACGCGGTGGCCATCCAGCGCAGCGGCGACGTGCTCGCCGCGCTGGAAGTCCGCACCGACTCCCACGAGGGGCAGGACGCATGAGATGGCGTATCGGCACCCGGCCGAGCGCGCTCGCCATGGCCCAGGCCGGCATCGTCGCCGACCGGCTGCGTGCGGCGGGTCACGAGTGCGAGCTGGTGGAGATCAGCACGTCCGGCGACCGCTCGTCGGCGCCGGTCGCCCAGCTGGGCGTCGGGGTGTTCGTGTCGGCGCTGCGGGACGCGCTGGCGCGCGGCGAGATCGACATCGCGGTGCACTCCTACAAGGACCTCCCCACGGCGCCCGACCCGCGGCTGTGGCTCGCGGCCGTGCCCGCCCGGGAGGACCCCCGCGACGCGCTGGTGGCACGCGACGGCATGGTGCTCGGTGAGCTCCCGACCGGCGCGCGGATCGGCACCGGCTCACCGCGGCGCATCGCGCAGCTCGATGCGCTCGGTCTCGGGCTCGATGTCGTCGCGATCCGCGGCAACGTCGACACTCGGGTCGGAAAGGTGCGTTCCGGCGAGCTCGACGGCGTGGTCGTCGCGGCAGCGGGCCTGTCCCGGCTGGGGCGGCTCGCCGAGGCCACCGAGCTGCTCGACCCGCTCCAGATGCTGCCCGCGCCCGCACAGGGGGCACTGGCGGTGGAGTGCAGGGCGCAGGACATCGAGCTCGGCAAGACCCTCGCCGCGGTCCTCGAGGACCCGTTCACCCGGGCCGCGGTGGCCGCCGAGCGCGCGGTACTGGCCACCCTCGAGGCGGGCTGCAGCGCCCCGGTCGGGGCACTGGCCGACGTCGTCTCCGATCTGGATGACGACGGAAAGGTTGTCGACCGCCTGTCCCTTCGGGCGGTGGTCGGCATGATCGACGGGGCGTTGCTGCGCGCCTCCGTCACCGGAGACATGGACGACGCCGAGAAGCTCGGTGCGGCCCTGGCCGCAGAGCTGCTCGACATGGGGGGCCTCGATGCCCTTCCGAGAAACGCTGGATCGGGAGTTCCGAGATGACACCTACGCCGCTTGGGTCGAGCACTGTCGAGACCAACCCGGGACGGGTCGCCTTCGTGGGCAGCGGCCCTGGCGACCCCGGCCTGCTGACCGTCCGCGCGCGGGAGGTCCTCGCGAGCGCGCCGCTCGTCGTCACGGACTCAGACGTCCCGGAGCAGGTGCTCGCGCTCGTTGCCGACGGCGCGGAGGTACGCCCCGCCGTCGGGCAGCCGAACGATGTCGCGAAGGACCTCGTCGCCGAGGTGCAGAACGGCCGCAGCGTCACGCGGCTCGTCAGCGGTGACCCCTTCACCATCGACTCGGTCGTGCAGGAGGCCATCGCCGTGGCCGCGGCCGCCGTGCCGTTCGACGTCATCCCCGGCGTGGCCGCGGGCACCGCGGTCCCCGCATACGCGGGTGTCCCGCTCGGCTCGGCGCACCTGGAGGCCGACGTGCGCGCCGGTGTCGACTGGCCGCGGCTCGCCGCGGCGCCCGGCACGTTCGTGCTGCACGCGACCGCCTCGCACCTGCCCGAGGTCGCCTCGGCGCTCACCGAGCACGGTGTGCCCGCGCAGACCCCCGTCGCCGTCACCGTGAACGGCACCCACACCACGCAGAAGACGGTGCAGAGCACCCTTGCGACGATGGCCGCCGAGGCCGCGGAGCTCGAGGGCCCGCTCGTGGTCACCGTCGGCGCCGAGGTGGGCCTGCGCGCCGAGCTGTCGTGGTGGGAGTCGCGGGCGCTGTACGGCTGGCGCGTCCTCGTGCCGCGCACCAAGGACCAGGCGGGCGCCATGAGCGACCGGCTCGCGGTCCACGGCGCCAGCGCGGAGGAGGTGCCCACCATCGCCGTCGAGCCGCCGCGCTCGCCCACGCAGATGGAGCGCGCGGTGAAGGGCCTCGTCGACGGCCGCTACCAGTGGGTGGTGTTCACCTCCACCAACGCGGTGCGTGCGGTGTGGGAGAAGTTCGCCGAGTTCGGGCTCGACGCCCGCGCGTTCTCCGGCGTCAAGATCGCGTGCGTCGGCTCGGCCACGGCCGAGAAGGTGCGCGGCTTCGGCATCAACCCGGAGCTCGTCCCGTCGATCGACGAGGGCCAGGATTCGTCGTCGGAGGGCTTGCTGAGCATCTTCCCGCCCTACGACGACGTGCTCGACCCGGTCGACCGCGTGCTGCTCCCGCGCGCCGACATCGCCACCGAGACATTGGCGGCGGGCCTGCGCGACCGCGGCTGGGAGATCGACGACGTCACCGCGTACCGCACGGTGCGCGCCGCGCCGCCGCCCGCCGCGATCCGCGAGGCCATCAAGACCGGCGGGTTCGACGCGGTGTGCTTCACCTCGTCGTCCACGGTGCGCAACCTCGTCGGGATCGCGGGCAAGCCGCACGCCCGCACGATCGTTGCCTGCATCGGCCCGCAGACGGCCGAGACGGCCCGCGAGTTCGGCCTGCGGGTCGACGTGCAGCCGGCCGAGGCCCGCGTCCCGGCACTGGTCGACGCCCTTGCGGCCCACGCGGCGAAGCTCCGTGCGGAGGGCGCCCTTCCCCCGCCGCGGAAGGTGAAGGCCCGCCGCCGCTGAGTCCCTGAATTGCCGCATGGCCACCTTGACGCAACGTGCTTGCGTGAAGGTGGCCTTGCTGCAATCGGGGACGGATCGGGCCGGTCGTAGGCTGGGCCCCATGGCGTTCCCGACCCACCGGCCCCGGCGGCTGCGCACCACCCCGGCCATGCGCCGGCTCGTTGCCGAGACGGACCTGCGGCCCCGGCACCTGGTGCTGCCGATGTTCGTCAAGGAAGGCGCCGCCGAGCCGGTGCCGATCGCGTCGATGCCGGGCGTCGTGCAGCACACGCGCGATTCGCTGCGCAAGGCCGCGGCCGAGGCGGTCCAGGCCGGGGTCGGCGGGTTGATGCTGTTCGGCGTGCCGGCCCGGCACGACGCCACCGGCTCTGCCGGCGTCGACCCGGACGGCGTGCTGAACGTCGCGCTGCGCGACGTGCGCGCCGAGGTGGGGGACGCCACGGTCGTGATGGCCGACACCTGCCTCGACGAGTTCACCGACCACGGCCACTGCGGTGTGCTCGACGACGAGGGCCGGGTGGACAACGACGCAACCCTCGCCGTCTACGCCGACATGGCGGTGGCCCAGGTCGAGGCGGGCGCCCACGTCGTGGGCCCCAGCGGGATGATGGACGGGCAGGTCGGCGTGATCCGGGAGGCGCTCGACGCCGCGGGGCACATCGACGCAGGCATCCTCGCCTACACCGCGAAGTACACGTCCGCGTTCTACGGGCCGTTCCGGCAGGCGGTGGAGTCGCAGCTCACCGGCGACCGCAAGACCTACCAGCAGGACGGCGCCAATGTGCGTGAGGCGCTGCGCGAGCTCGCCCTCGACCTCGAGGAGGGCGCCGACATGGTCATGGTCAAGCCGGCCATGGCCTACCTCGATGTCCTGCGCGCCGTGGCGGAGACGGCCGACGTCCCGGTGGCCGCGTACCAGGTGTCTGGCGAGTACGCGATGATCGAGGCCGCTGCCGCCAACGGGTGGATCGAGCGTGATCGCGCGGTCCTCGAGACGCTCACCGGTATCCGCCGTGCCGGCGCCGACATCGTTCTGACGTACTGGGCCACGGAGATCGCGACGCGGCTGTGACCGTTCAGAACCGTGTGTTTCCGCGGGTGACCGGCGCGATTCGGCCATCCGGGTTAAGATCACGACCCCTTGATCAGGTGGAGGAACTGCGATGACCAACGACCCGGGTGCTCCCGGCGAGTACCAGCCCAGCCAGCAGGGTTGGCCGGGCGCGCAGCAGCAGCAGCCGCCGCCCTACCCGAGCGGGTTCGGGCAGCAGCAGCAGCAACCTCCGCCCGCATGGGGTGGCTACCAGCAGCCGGGCCAGCCCGGCGCGTTCGGGCCGCCGCCGGGGCAGCCCGTCGGTGGTCCGCAGGGGCAGGCGAACAGCCCGTTCGCGGCCCTTTTCGACTTCGAGTTCAAGACCTTCGCCACCCCGTCCGTCGTGAAGATCCTCTACATCGTCGGAATGGTCCTGCTGGGCCTCGGCTGGATCGTCATGGTGATCTCTTCGTTCGTCCAGAGCGCGGTCTTCGGCCTGGCCACCCTCGTCGTCGGTGGCGTCATCGCGCTGTTCTACCTGGTTTTCTTCAGGGTCATGCTCGAGTTCTTCTACGCCGTGGTGCGGATGTCCGAAGACATCCACAAGAGCAAGGACTGAGAACTTCCGTGGACAGTCGCGGATTCGTGGACCTACGGTGACGCCGTGAGCACACCCTCCGACCCGCGTAGCGGGGGACAACAGCCCGACGACCGGTCGGATGCCGCTCCGCCGAGCGACGGGTCGGGGCAGCCGGGTGCTCAAGGACAGCAGCCCGCTCAGCCGCAGCAGTACGGCCAGCAGCCGTACCCGCAGCAGGGGCAGTACGGGCAGCAACCCCACGGCCAGCCGGGCCAGTACGGTCAACCCGGCCAGTACGGCCAGCAGCCGCCCCCCGGATACGGCCAGGCGTCCCCGTACAACCCGTATGCGCAGCAGGGACAGCAGTACGGGCAGCAGCAGCCCGGTCAGTACGGGCAGTACGGCGCTCAGCCCGGTCAGTACGGCCAGCCGCCGCAGTACAACCCGTACGGCCAGCCCGGTCAGTACGCAGGCACCCCGTTCGGTGCGGACGCTGCGGGCCTCGGGCCCGACGCCGCGGAGCCCGTCAGCCGCCCGGGAATCATGATCCTCGCACTCGTGCTGCTGATTCTCAGCTCGGTGCCTTTCCTGCTGGCAGGGGTTGCCGGTCTGACCGGTATCGCCGTGCCGACGGATGCGGCCCAGCTCCCGCCAGAGCTCGCGCCACCGCCCGGCTACCTGGAGCGGGCCGATATCACGCTGGAGCAGTACGTCGAGGCACTCAGGGCACTCAGTGGCGTACTCGGCGGCATGCTCCTCGTCATTCCGCTCATCTACATACTGTTCGCGGTACTGGCGTTCTTTCGACGGAACTGGGCGCGCATCATCCTCACGGTCATGACGGTGGGATTCGCCATCGTGATGCTCGGCAGCGCGTTGCTCGGGTTGGGCGCCGTCCCGACCGCACTGGTGATGGTCCTTGCCATCGTGGCGGCATCGGTCGGCGGCACGATCATCATGTTCCTGCCCGAACCGACCCGCTGGTTCCGGGGAGTGCGCTCCTAGGAGCGCCCTGAACATCTCAGGCCTACTGCGCGGCGCCCAGGCGGCGCCCTCGCCGCGTTGGACGATCGCACCGATACAACAGCGGTATCGGCGCGATCGTCCGCCTTGCGAGGACACCACCTGGACGCCGCTCGCTACGGCCTGAGTTGTTCAGGACCCTCCTAGGCAGCAGGTCCCGGGCCACACCTCTCGGCGCGCGGATGTGAGACTGGCTCCCGTGGCTAGCTCGCCGATTCCTTCCGGCCCCGAGACCGCCGCGCGCACCGAGACGTCGCGTCGCCTGTTCGACAGGGCGTCCGCTGCGATCCCCGGCGGGGTGAACTCCCCGGTTCGGGCGTTCTCCGCGGTCGGCGGCACGCCGCGGTTCCTCGTGTCCGCGGCCGGTCCGTGGCTCACCGACGCCGACGGGAACCGCTACGTCGACCTCATCAGCTCATGGGGTCCGATGATCCTCGGGCACGCGCACCCCGCCGTGGTCGACGCGGTGCGCACGGCCGCGGGGCAGGGCCTCTCGTTCGGGGCGCCGACGCCTGCCGAGGTGGAGCTGGCCGAGGAGATCATCGGCCGGGTCGACCCCGTCGAGCAGGTGCGGCTGGTCAACTCCGGCACCGAGGCCACGATGAGCGCGATCCGGCTCGCCCGCGGGATCACCGGCCGCCGCGGCATCGTCAAGTTCGCGGGCTGCTACCACGGGCACGTCGACGCGCTGCTCGCGCAGGCCGGATCCGGGGTGGCCACCCTCGGGCTGCCGACCAGCCCCGGCGTCACTGGGGCGCAGGCGGCCGACACGATCGTGCTCCCGTACAACGACCTCGACGCGGTGCGGGCGGTCTTCGCCGAGCGCGGCGCCGACATCGCCTGCGTGATCACCGAGGCGGCGGCGGGCAACATGGGCGCGATCGCCCCGCGTCCCGGGTTCAACGCGGGGCTGCGCGAGATCTGCCACGAGGCGGGTGCCCTGCTCGTGATCGACGAGGTGATGACCGGGTTCCGGGTGTCGGCTTCCGGCTGGTTCGGGCTGGACGGCGTCGCCGGCGACCTCTACACGTTCGGCAAGGTCATGTCCGGTGGCCTGCCCGCCGCGGCGTTCGGCGGCCCGGCGGCGCACATGAGCTACCTCGCTCCGGCCGGCCCCGTCTACCAGGCCGGGACGCTGTCCGGGAACCCCGTCGCCGTCGCCGCGGGTCTCGCGACCCTGCGGCATGCCGACGCCGAGGTCTACGCCGCGCTCGATGCGAACGCGGCCCGGCTCGGCGGCCTCATCGGCGACGCGCTGAAGGCCGAGGGCGTGCCGCACCGCGTCCAGTTCGCGGGCAACCTCCTCTCGGTGTTCTTCACCGACGACGAGGTGCACGACTACGCGGGCGCCCAGGCCGCTGCCACCTGGCGGTTCCCCGGCTTCTTCCACGCGCTGCTCGACCGCGGGGTGTACCCGCCACCGAGCGCGTTCGAGGCGTGGTTCGTCTCCGCTGCGCTCGACGACGACACCTGGCAGGTGATCGCCGACGCGCTCCCGGCAGCGGCGAAGGCGGCGGCCACGGCAACTCCGCCCGCCGAGGCCGCGCAATGACAGGCGTGCGCACGGTCGTCCACCTGCTGCGCCACGGCGAGGTGCACAACCCCACGGGGATCCTGTACGGCAGGCTGCCCGGGTTCCACCTCTCCGAGAACGGTCGCAACCAGGCCGAGATCGTCGCCAAGGCACTCGCCGACGCCGACGTGACGGCGGTACTCGCCTCCCCCCTCGAGCGGGCGCAGGAGACTGCCGCGCCGATCGCCGCGCTCCACGGGCTGGACGTGCAGACGGAGGACGGGCTGATCGAGGCGGACAACCGGTTCGAGGGCAAGTCCGTCTCCGTCGGGGACGGCGCCCTGCGCAGCCCGCGCCACTGGCCGCTGCTGCGCGACCCTTTCACGCCCTCGTGGGGCGAGCCGTACCTGCAGATCGCGCACCGCATGTTCGCCGCGGTCCACCGGGCGAGGACGCTCGCCGAGGGGCACGAGGCGGTGTGCGTCTCGCACCAGCTGCCGATCTGGACGCTGCGCCGGTTCGTCACCGGGCAGCGGCTGTGGCACGACCCGCGGCGCAGGCAATGCGCCCTCGCGTCGCTCACCTCGCTCGTCTTCACCGGCACCGAGCTCACGCAACTGCGCTACACGGAGCCCGCGGGCGCAAGCGACCCGAGGCAGACGGGCGCATGATCCGCCTGATCGCCGCCGCGCTCGCCGCGTTGCTCCTGGCAGGCTGCTCCGCCACCAAGGAGGCGGTGGCCACGGGTGGGGACTTCCAGTTCGTCGCGCCGGGCGGCCAGACCACGATCCGCTACGACCCGCCGGAGAGCCGCGGCACGGTCAGGGGGATCTCGGGCGACAGCCTGCTCCACGACGGCGCCACGGTGGGCCTCGACGACTACGCCGGCAAGGTCGTGATCGTCAACATCTGGGGCTCGTGGTGCGGCCCCTGCCGCGAGGAGATGCCGGGGCTGCAGTTCGTGCAGGAGCAGACCGGCGCCGCGGTGCTCGGCATCGACGTCCGCGACGAGCGCCAGGCGGCGGCCGACTTCGTGCGCGACCGGGGCGTCACGTTCGACTCGGTTTTCGACCCGCCCGGCCGCATCCTGGCCCGCCTCAGCGGCTACCCGCGCAACACCGTGCCCTCGACGCTAGTGCTCGACGAGCAGCACCGAGTGGCGGCGGTGTTCCTGACGGTGGTCCGGGTGCCGGAGCTGATGCCGCTGGTCCAACGCCTGCAGGCGGAGCCCTCCCCGTCCCCCTGATAGTCACTTCACACAGCCAGTGGCCACTTCACACAAGGCCGGCGTTGTGTGAAGTCCGTGCTGGGTGTGTGAAGTCGGCACGATCCACTACGCCGTGTAGAACCCGGTGCCGGTGCCCACTAGCACGCGGCCTACCCTCTTGGGTGATGGACCCCTCGACGACCCTCGCGGTCTCCGGACCGCTGCTGCTCGCAGCCGCCGTGGCCGTGCTGGCCGGCGCGGTCAGCTTCGCGTCGCCGTGCGTGGTCCCGCTCGTCCCCGGCTACCTCGCGTACCTCGCCGGGCTCGTCGGCGCCGACGCCCCGCCTGCCACGCTCCCCGAGGCCGAGGAGCGGCGGACCGGCCGGTTCCGCGTCGCCGGGGCCGCCGCGCTCTTCGTCGCGGGCTTCACGGTCGTGTTCGGCGCGATCCTCACCGGCGTCGTATGGCTGGCCGACGCGCTCGTGGCCAACGAGGCCGTGCTGCAGCGTGTGGGCGGCGTCGTGATGATCGTGATGGGGCTGGCGTTCGTCGGCCTGGTGCCCGTGCTCCAGCGGGAGAAGCGGGTGCACTGGGTCCCGCGCGCGGGGGTCTGGGGCGCGCCGCTGCTCGGGGCGGTGTTCGGCCTCGGGTGGGTGCCGTGCATCGGGCCGACGCTCGCGGGCGTCGTCGCGGTGGCCGCGGGCACCGGCGGCGGATCCCTGCGCGGCGTCGTGCTCACCATCGCTTACTGCGCGGGGCTCGGGCTGCCGTTCGTGCTCATCGCGCTCGGCGCGTCGCGGGCGATGCGGGCCCTCGGCTGGCTGCGCCGCCACACCCGCGCGATCCAGCTCGCCGGCGGGACGCTGATGGTGGCCGTCGGGGTGCTGCTGGTCACCGGGCTCTGGGGCGATCTGCTGGCCCATCTGCAGGTCTCCGTCGCCGGCTTCGTCCCGGTGCTGTAGATGAGCACCGAGACCCCGACTCGTCTGCACCCAGACCGCGACTCGCGTGCACCCAGGGCGCGACTCGCGGGGGTGTGGGCATTGCTGCGCAACGCGTGGCGCGGGCTCACCTCGATGCGCACCGCGCTCGTGCTGCTCTTCCTGTTGGCGCTCGCGGCGCTTCCCGGGGCGCTCCTGCCGCAGCGATCGCTCAACCAGCGGCTCGTCGACCAGTACTTCGCCGACTACCCGTGGCTCGCGCCCACGCTCGACCGCCTCGGGTTCTTCGACCTGTTCGCCGCGCCGTGGTTCGCCGCGATCTACCTGCTGCTGATGATCTCGCTGATCGGCTGCGTGCTGCCGCGCACCCTGGAGCACTTCACGGCGATGCGGGCCGAGCCGGTGGCCACCCCGCGCAACCTGGCGCGGATGCCGCACCACGCGGACGCCACCCTCGACGTCGGTATCGACGAGGCCACCCAGCGCGTCCGGTCCCGGCTGCGCGGCTGGCGGCTCGTCGAGCGACCGGACGGGAAGGGACGCACGCTCTCCGGCGAGAAGGGGTACCTGCGCGAGGCGGGCAACCTGGTGTTCCACCTGAGCCTGATCGGCCTGCTCCTCGGCTTCGCCGCGGGCAAGCTCTTCGGTTACGAGGGCCAGGTCATCGTCATGTCGGGCGGCGGCCAGTTCTGCAACACCGGCATCCTCGGCTACGACACGTTCCGCGCGGGACTGCGCGTCGACGGCACCGACCTCACCCCGTTCTGCGTGCGCCTCGACGACTTCCAGGCGGACTTCCAGCCGAACGGGCAGGCCGAGAGCTTCCGCGGCCAACTGTCCTACCAGGGCGCGGAGGACGTCGAGGCCGGATCCGACGAGTGGCGCACCCACCTGCTCGAGGTCAACCACCCCCTGCGGGTCGACGGCAACCGCGTCTACCTGCTCGGCCACGGGTACGCGCCGCGCTTCACCGTCACGTGGCCGGACGGGCAGCAGCGCACCGGCGAGATCCAGTGGCGGCCCGTCGACCAGGCGACCCTCCTCTCGGAGGGCGCCACGAAGTTCGAGCCGCCCGGCGTCACCGACGAGGAGAAGCGGCGCACATCCCAGCTCGCCATCACCGGCCTCTTCGCCCCGACGTCGTCCGGCGGGGACATCGTCACATCGGTGTTCCCGGCCCTGCTCGCCCCCGAGGTCGCGGTCGACGTCCTGCGCGGCGACCTCGGGCTCGACGACGGCCGCGGCCAGTCGATCTTCCAGGTGGACCAGCAAATGGTCGACTCCGGCGCGCTGACCCGGGTCGCGCGGGCCAACCTGGTGCCGGGCCAGTCGCTGACCCTCGACGACGGCACCGTCGTCCGTTTCGACGACGTGCAGAACTGGGCGTACCTGCAGGTCAGCTACGACCCGGGCCAGGAGGCCGTGCTCGTCTTCGCCGTGCTCCTGCTGGGCGGTCTCGGCCTCTCGCTGACGATCCGCAGGCGCCGGTTCTGGGCGCGGCTCACGCCGACCGACGACGGCGCCCGCACGGTCGTCGAGCTCGGCGGGCTGGCCCGTACCGACCGGGCCGGGTATGGCGAGGAGTTCGACCGGATGCGGGCGGACCTGCTTGAACCACGTGAGGAGAGTTGATGCTCGTCGAACTCGCCACCTTCAGCGATCGCCTCTTCGTGGCGGCTGTGGGGATCTACGCACTGGCGATGATCTTCCACGCCGTGGAGTTCGCGGCGGCGCGGGCCAAGGCGCCCGTCCTCGTGGGCGCGGACGGGCCGGACGAGGCGCAGGGGGACGAGCCGGCGCGGAGCCGGCCGGAGCGCTTCGGCCGGATGGCCGTTGCGCTCGCCGTGCTCGGGGCGGCGCTGCAGCTCGCGTCGATCGCCACCCGCGGGCTCGCGGCCGAGCGCTGGCCGTTGGGCAACATGTACGAGTTCATCGCGGCGATCTGCGTCGCCGCGGTCGTCACGTGGCTGGTCGTGCTTCGCCGGTCGCCCGCCACGCGGCCCGCGGGCCCGTTCGTGCTGTTCCCGGTGCTCGTCCTGATGGCGCTGGCCGGATCGGTGCTCTACGCGCCCGCGGGGCCCGTGGTGCCGCCGCTGCGCTCGTACTGGATGAGCATCCACGTGAGCACCATCAGCATCTCGTCCGGGCTGCTGGTCGTGGCGGGCGTCGTGAGCCTGCTGTTCCTGCTGCGCCGTTCGGGACTGTTCGCCGAGTTCGCCGAGAAGCTGCCGGCTGCCGATGCCCTCGACCGGCTCGCCTACCGCATCACGATCGTCGCGTTCCCCCTGTTCACGTTCGCGATCATCACGGGCGCGATCTGGGCAGAGGCCGCGTGGGGCCGGTTCTGGGGCTGGGACCCGAAGGAGACCGTCGCGTTCGTCTCATGGGTGATATACGCGGCGTACCTCCACGCCCGTGCGACAGCGGGCTGGCGCACCGGTCGGGCGGCGTGGGTCAACGTCGCCGGCTTCGCTACGATTATTTTCAACCTCTTCTTCATCAACATGGTCGTCGCCGGTCTGCACTCGTACGCCGGGTTGGGCTGACGCCGAGTGACACGGCGCCACCCGACCGCGCCTCGACCCCCGGCAGTCGGCCGACTACCGTCGGCGTCCGTGTGGGGGTTCAACGGTCGACTTAATGCGCTCGGCGGGATGTACTGATGACAGAGCGTCAATCCGGTGACGATCGGGACTACCCGGACGGCTCCGTGGGCCGGTATGTCCGCGAGCGCTGGGGTGCCGCCCCGTCCCGGGCGGCGTCGGCGCCGGTCACGCCATCGGAGCCGTCCGCACCGCGTCCCGACCCCGACACGCGCGACTCGGAGGAGCCCGGCGTCGGCGACACGACGATGCCGAACCAGCTGCGGCTCGAGCGGCCAGCAGCGGACGAACAGCCCGTCGAGCCCCGCACCCCACCACGCGGCACCGCGCGCTGGATCGACCCAGGCGCGATGGCGGCCCAGGAGGCGCAGCGGGCCCGCAGCGGCCGGGCGACCCGCCCCGATCTGACCAACGCGCGCGTGCTGCTGGCGCCCACCCGCAAGCCGCCGCAGTCCGGCTGGCGGCGGTTCGTCTACCTCGTGTCGGGACGGCTGATCAACCCGGGCGAGAGCCCGGCCGACATCCACAAGCGGGAGCTGACGGCGCGGGTCAACCGGCCGCTGCTCGGCTGCTACAAGATCGCCATCTTGAGCCTCAAGGGCGGCGTCGGCAAGACCACGGTCACCGCAACGCTCGGAGCGACGTTCGCCTCGCTGCGCGGCGACCGGGTGGTAGCGGTCGACGCCAACCCCGACCGCGGCACGCTCAGCCAGAAGATCCCGCTCGAGACCAGCGCCACCGTGCGCAACCTGCTGCGCGACGCCCAGCGCGTGCGCCGCTACAGCGACGTCAGGGCCTACACCTCGCAGGGCCCCTCCCGCCTCGAGGTGCTGGCGAGCGAGCAGGACCCCGCGGTGTCGGAGGCGTTCAGCGAGGACGACTACCGCCGCACCGTCACGCTGCTGGAGCACTTCTACAACATCGTGCTCACCGACTGCGGCACCGGACTCATGCACTCGGCGATGTACGGCGTGCTCGGGCTCGCCGATCAGCTGATCATCGTGTCGTCCGGTTCGATCGACGGCGCGCGCAGCGCGTCGGCCACGATGGACTGGCTCGACGCCCACGGGCACGGCGACCTGGTCAAGAACTCCGTGGCCGTGATCAACTGCGTGCACCGCTCAGCGGGCGGCGTGGATCTCGCGAAGGTGGCCGAGCACTTCGCGGCGCGCTGCCGCACGGTGACTCGGATCCCGTTCGACGCGCATCTCGAGGAGGGCGCCGAGGTGGACCTCGACCGCCTCGAGCCGGGCACCCGGCTCGCCTTGCTGGAAGTTGCGGCGGCAGTGGCCGACGCGTTCGAGGGGCCCCCTGCCTGAAGGCCGGGGGCTCAGGCCCCGGGCGGCTCGTCGCGCCTGCGGACCTTCTCGTCAAGTTGACGTAGGAAGTCGGGGTCGTCGTCCGGGCCGGTCACGCGTGGTGCCCGGCTCACTCCGGCCACCGGACCTCGCCGCTGGGGCTGCGGGAACTCGACGGCGCCGGAGTTCATCGCCTTCCACAGCACCAGAGCGATGATCGCGGCGCCGACGAATGCGATGAGGAAAAGCATTGTCGAACCACCTCCGCAGCCGAGGTTAGCCGAGGACGTGCGGGGGCGGGGTGAAGTGCTGTGAACGGGGCTCGTTCAGGGGCGGGCGGGCGGCAGGATGGCCTCGCTCGTGAGGTCGGCCAGCATGCTCCGCACCTCGGACTCGCGGAACCGCCGGTGGCCGCCGGGCGTGCGGATCGACCCGATCCGGCCCGCGGAGGCCCAGCGGGTGACCGTCTTCGGGTCGACCCGAAAGAGTGCCGCCACCTCACCGGGGGTGAGCAGGCGCTCGTTGCTCGGGGTGTGCGCCGTGATCGACATCGATGACCTCCCAGAACGCGGTGCTTTCCGGGCTATCGTGACACCTCGGACCCCAGGTACTCGAACGGTTGTCCGCAGGTAAAGGGCTCTTAAAGGACGAACCGGACAGGTCAGCGCGGCCGCCACCAACAGTCTCCTGCTCCGGTCGTACGCTCGGTGTATGACGTCGCCGACCCCCGCGGAGCGGCAGCCCGGCCTTGCCGCCACCGTGGCGCTCTACACGGCCGCCCGCGTCGCGTTGGTAGCCCTCGTCACCGGGTTGCTGCTGGTGGCAGGCGTTCCACTCGCCATAGCCGTGCTTGTGGCGCTGATCGTGGCGCTGCCGCTGTCGATGGTGCTCTTCCGAGGGCTGCGGGCGCGGCTGGACGGGGCGCTGAGCGCCGCCCGGGAACGGCGGGCCCGCGAGCGGGAGGCGCTGCGGGCGAAGCTGCGGGGCGACGGCTCGGCAGGTGAGCCGCTCGTCGCGTCAGACGAACCGTCCGACCGCAAGGCCGATCGCGGTCAGCACTGACCAGACCAGTAACAACACGCCGGTCTGGGCAAGCACCTTGATGAGCTTCGCGCCCTCCGCGCCGCGCAGGACGTCCCGGTTCGGCAGCACCGCGAACGGCAACGCCAGCAGAGCCAGCAGCATCGGCCAGCTGCGCAGCCCGGCACCCGCGGACAGCACGAACGGCAGCAGCGTCAGCGCGGTGTAGAGGCGGCGGGTGTCGCGATCGCCCATCCGCACGGCGAGCGTGCGCTTGCCCACGGCGGTGTCGGTGGGGATGTCGCGCAGGTTATTGGCAACCAGCACCGCGCTCGTGAGCATGCCGACGCCGATCGCGGTGATCACGGCGAGCGCCCCCGGCGGGCCGCTCTGCGTGAGCACGGTGCCGAGCACCCCGACGAGCCCGTAGAAGACGAAGACCGCGATTTCCCCGAACCCCAGGTAGCCGTAGGGGCGGGACCCTCCGGTGTAGTACCAGGCGGCCACGATGCAGACCGCGCCGACCGCGATCAGCCACCACTGCTGGCTCAGCGATATCAGGGTCAGCCCGGCGACCCCGGCCACCCCGAACGCGAAGAACGCCGCGGTCCGGACCGTCGACGGGGCGGCGAGCTGCGACCCGACCAGCCGCAGCGGCCCCACGCGGTCGTCGTCCGTGCCGCGGATGCCGTCGGAGTAGTCGTTGGCGTAGTTGACACCGATCATGAGCGAGACCGCGACGACCAGTGCCAGCACCGCCCGTCCCGGTGCAACGACGCCGTGCCCGATCGCTGCTCCGGTACCGGCGATGACGGGGGAGAGGGCGGTCGGCAGGGTGCGCGGTCGAGCACCCTCCACCCACTGCGCGAGCGTGGCCACGCACGCACGTTATAGGGCCTGCAGACGCGACCCCACGTCGCATTCAGACCGCGACTCGCGTACACCCAGACCGCGACTCGCGGAGATTTCGCGCCCTGCACTCGCGAGTCGCGGTCTCCGTGTACGCGAGTCGCGGTGTCAGTGCGTGCGAGTCGGGGCGCAGGCTGCGGCCTGGGGTGGGTCGGCTACGGCGGCGGCTTCCACGTACTGGTTGGCGCCGATGCGCAACCAGCGGTCCTGCACGCACTGCACCGGCACGGAGGCGCGGCCCGCCGCGAACCCGACGACGGCGGCCGCGGCGTCCGGGGCCGCTCGTACGTCGGCGTCGGCCTGCACCATCGCCAGGCTCTCCGTGCCGGTCCACAGGTACTCGACGTCGACCCATGCGTTGTTCTTCAGCCCGAGGGCGTCCCAGAAGAGCCCGTCGGCGAGGTCGATGCCAGCCGGGTTCGCGACCCTGCGGTCGTACTGGTCCTTCCCGTCGTTGTAGCCGCCGTCGTGGGCGGCCTGGGCCTGCGGCACCCCTTGCGGTAGGTCGCCCCACTGCTGCCGCCGGTGGCCGGGGTTCCAGTAGTCGTCGCGGGTGTTCCACGGCCCGACGTCCCACACCGGCGCGAACGCGCAGCGCCCGGTCGGTGCGCACACCTTCACCGAGTAGTCGCTGGTGCCGCGCGGCGCGAGTGCCCGGCGGGACGGGAGCGCCACGAAGTGGTCGTGGTCGCGGATCACGTGCCCGTTCGCGGTCTTGCCGCCGACGAGCCCCTCGCGCGTCGCGAACACGTGGTAGGAGAGCGCGACGGCCCGCTCGTCGGACTCGCCCCGGCCCGGTGGTGCGGGACGGGCGGCGAGGGCCACCTCCCGGACGGCGGGCCCGTTCGTCGGGTCCCCGGAGAGGACGAGCCGGGCTTGTACCTCTGCCGACGCGACCGGGAGCGTGACGGCGGGGCCGTCCAGCCCGGACGTGGCCGGGATCCACTCCGTCCACCCGCCGGTGCCGCGCCGCCCTCTGACGTCGACGGTGGCGGTGGCGCCCGCCGGCACCTCGCCCGTCACCGTGACGGCGACGTGGTCGGTGGCCGCCTCGAGCCTGCGGGCGGGGAAGGTCAGCAGGCCCGTCGGTTCAGCGGTGCCGTCCGGCGGAGCGCCTTCAGCGACGGCGACGAACGCCGTGTCCGGGTCGATCCGGGCCACGCCATCGTCGAGCACGACGCCCGCGGCTTCTCCGTGCTGGAGGTCGGCGGTCCAGGAAGCGGTCGGCGGGCCGGCGCCTGCGGGCGCCGTGGGGCCGAGCACGAAGCTGCTCGCGATGCCGAGCAGTGCGGTCACCGTGCCCCACTTCATGCCGTCGTCCCCTTGATGCTCGTGTGACGGATGTGCCTCACGAGGCAGGAGACCGAACGCGGCCAGTGTTCGTCAATCAACCCAGAGTGACGGGCCCAAAGGGATGTAGGACAAGATCATCCAGTGCGGGGGTGTGAGGAGTCGCCGATTCGGGCAGAGGAGGCATCGGCGGTGAGCAGTCGGGCCGCCGCCACCCGATCGGGTTTGCCGATGCCGCGCAGCGGGATCGCCGGCACGGCGCGCAGGATCCGGGGCACCGCGGCCCGCCCTAGCGCGGTGCGCACCCCCGCCCGCAGTCGCTGGGCGAGCGCCGGGTCGAGGGGGCCGTCGAGCACCACCGCAGCCGCGACCACCTGCCCCCACTCGGGATCGGGTACCCCGACGACGCAGGCGGCGATCACCCCGTCCTGCGCGATGAGTGCCCGCTCCACGGCCGCGGGGGCGACGTTCTCCCCGCCCGTGATGATCACGTCGTCGGCCCGGCCGAGAACCTCGAGCCTGCCGTCCCGCCACCGGCCGAGATCGCCGGTCCGGAACCATCCGCCGGCGAATGCGGCCGCCGTGAGCTCCGGATCGCCGAGGTAGCCGTCGGCGAGGGTCGGGCCGCCGAGCCGGATCCGCCCGCCGTCCTCCAGCTCGACCCGCACCCCGTCGAGCGGGACACCGTCGTAGACGCAGCCGCCCGCGGTCTCGCTCATCCCGTAGGTCGTGACGACCGCGACGCCCTCGGCGATGGCCCGCGCGTGCAGCCGCGGCGCGAGGGCAGCCCCGCCGACGAGCACGGCGGCGTAGCCGCGCAGCGCGTCGATCGCGGCGCCATCCGCGTCGAGGAGCCTTCCGAGCTGGGTCGGTACGAGGCTCGTGCAGCGTCGTCCGGTACCGAGCTCGCGCGTGGCGGCGGCGAAGTCGTCGGGGCGGAAGCCGCCGCGCAGGTCCTGCACCACCGGTGGGGCGCCCGCGAGCAGGGAGCGGACCACCACCTGCACACCCGCGACGTGGTGGGCGGGCAGCGCGAGCAGCCACCGGGCGGGGCCGCCGAGCCGCTCGGCCGTGGCCCGCGCCGACGCCTGCAGCGCGGCCGCCGAGAGCACCACGTGCTTCGCGGCGCCCGTGGATCCGGAGGTGGCGATCACGACCGCGGCCCCCTCGCCCGGGTCGCCATCGACGCCGGACTCGCCGGGGCCGACCGGCAGCACCGGGGAGCCGCCCGTGAGGGCGTCGCGGAGTGCCGAGACGAGCCCGCCGACGGCTGCGGGGGAGCCGTCGACGGCCACCGTTCTCAGTAGTGCCACGGGTACGCGGTCCAGTCCGGCTCGCGCTTCTGCAGGAAGGCGTCGCGGCCCTCCACCGCCTCGTCGGTCATGTAGGCGAGGCGCGTGGCCTCGCCCGCGAACAGCTGCTGGCCGACCAGGCCGTCGTCGATGAGGTTGAAGGAGTACTTCAGCATCCGCTGGGCCGTCGGCGACTTGCCGTTGACCTCCCGCGCCCACTCGAGCGCCACCTTCTCCAGGTCGGCGTGCGGCACGACGGCGTTGACCATGCCCATCCGGTGGGCGTCCTCCGCCGTGTACTCGCGGCCGAGGAAGAAGATCTCGCGGGCGAACTTCTGCCCTACCTGCCGGGCCAGGTACGCCGAGCCGTAGCCGCCGTCGAACGAGCCGACGTCGGCGTCGGTCTGCTTGAACCGGGCGTGCTCGGCGCTGGCCAGCGTCATGTCGCACGTGACGTGCAGCGAGTGGCCGCCGCCCGCGGCCCAGCCGGGTACGACCGCGATCACGATCTTCGGCATGAAGCGGATGAGCCGCTGGCACTCGAGGATGTGCAGCCGGCCGGCTCTGGCGCGGTCCACTGTCTCCGCGGTCTCCCCGGATGCGTACTGGTAGCCGGTGCGGCCGCGGATGCGCTGGTCGCCGCCGGAGCAGAACGCCCAGCCGCCGTCCTTGGGGGACGGCCCGTTGCCGGTGAGCAGCACGCAGCCGACGTCGGGTGTCTGCCGGGCGTGGTCGAGGGCGCGGTACAGCTCGTCGACCGTGCCGGGCCGGAACGCGTTGCGGACCTCGGGGCGGTGGAACGCGATCCGCACCGCTCCGGTGTCCACCGCCCGGTGGTAGGTGATGTCGGCGAAGTCGAAGCCCTCGACCGGGCGCCACGCGGCGGGGTCGAACAGCTCCGACGGCGAGTCAGGATCCACGCCTCGACCCTATGCGGGCAGCAACCGGGCGGCCGCGCGACCGGACCACTCGACGAGCACGAGGGTGGCGTCGTCCTGGAGCTCGCCACCGCGGTGCCTCCGGACGGCGTGGGTGAGCCTGCGCAGCGTCTCCGGCGCGGGTAGGCCGTCGGCGTCCGCGCGCTCTGCCAGCTCGACCAGCCGGGCGATGCCGAACTCCGCCCCGTCGGCGTCGCGTGCCTCTATGACGCCATCGCTGTGCAGGAGCAGCCGGTCGCCCGGCTCCAGCAGCTCCTCGGCCGGCTCGGCCGGCTGCGGGGCGAGCGACGCGATCCGCCCGAACGGCATCCGCCGCGCGGCATCCAGGCTGCGCACGGCCCGGCCGCTGCGCAGCAACACCGGAGCGGGATGCCCCGCCGCGAGGTAGCGCAGCCGTCCGGAGACGAGATCGAGCCGGGCCAGCACGCCGGTGACGAACCGGTAGTCGGCGAACTGTTCGGTGAGCTCCGTGTCGATCCGGGCGGCCACGTCGAGGAGATCCAGGCCCTCCCGGCGGGCGGTACGTGCCGCGGCGAGCGCAACGGAGGTGGTGAGACCGGCGCTCAGGTCGTGCCCCGACGAGTCGAAGATCGAGAACTGCGCCTCGCGGGAACCGACCGAGTAGTCGAAGGCGTCCCCGCCCACGTCGTATGCGGGCTCGAGCAGCGCCGCGAGCGCGACCGACTCGGTGCCGACCGTCAAGGGCGGCAGCAGCTGCCAGAGCAGCTCGCCCGCAACGGACATCGGCCGTGCGCGCTGCACGGTCGCGAGCAGATCGCTGTGCTGGAGCTTGGACGCGAGGACGTGGGCGAGCGTGCCGCTGATGACGGTGCACCGCGCGCCCAGCTGCGGGTCGCCTGCCACCGGGTCGTCGGCCGGCAGTCGCACCCGGAGCAAGCCGAGGCGCTCGACACCGTCCACCAGCGGGACCCAGAGGACGTCGTCGTCGGCCCCGGATCCCGCCAGGACCGTTCCAAGCTGGTACGCCCTGCCCGCGAGGGTGCCGTCCGCGCGGATCGCGGGGACGCCCCCGCGCAGGGGGCGCAGCTCGACCTGCTCGTGGTCGACGAGGTAGACCTCGGCACGCAGCCGCAGCGGGGCGAGGACCTCGTCGAGCGCGGACGAGATCGCGTCCCCGGCGAGTAGGTGGGACCGCTCGATCAGGTCGAGCAGCGCCCGTTGCCAGCGTGAATCCAGATCGATCACGGTCGTCTCCAACCACGGATCAGGCCCGCCAGCCTAGGGCCATTTCGGCTCGGGCCGGGTGCTGCTCGGCGCGCCCCGTACCTGATCCATCGATCAGTCGCATCGTTTGACGGGCCGACACCCGGGTGCGACCGTCGAGGAGATCAGTCCGTCTGCGTCCAGTCCCTCAGCGTCGAGAGGATCATGATGGCGACCGCGATCAAGGTGAGCGTGATCCCCTGCGGAGCGATGACCGCCGACCTGACCTGGCTGTTGATCAAGCCGGGCCGGTCGATCACCGACCGCAGCCACAAGGACGCGCCTGCCCCGTGGATCGACGTCCCCACGCACTGCGTCCTCGTCGAGACCGACGAGGGCAAGCTGCTGTGGGACACCAGCTGCCCGCGTGACTGGGAGGAGCGGTGGGGCCCGACCGGCCTCCAGGAGTTCTTCCCGTACGACCACGTGAGCGACGAGGAGTACCTCGACTCACGGCTGAACCAGATGGGCGTCGGCCTCGACGAGATCGACTACGTGGTGCTGTCGCACCTGCACTTCGACCACGCAGGCAACGCCCAGATGTTCAAGAACACCGGCGCCAAGCTCGTGTGCCACCAGCGGGAGAAGGACTTCGCGCTCGGGTTCGACGGCCTGTTCGCCGGTGCGCACCTCAAGACCGACTACGAGGGCCTCGATTTCGAGACCGTGTCCGGTGACACCGAGTTCCTCCCCGGCGTCACCCTGATCGAGACGCCGGGGCACACGGTCGGATGCATGTCGATGCAGGTCGACCTGCCGGACACCGGAACGATGATCTTCACATCCGACGCGGTGTACATGGGTGAGAGCTACGGGCCGCCCGCCACGCCCGCCGCGATCGTCAACAACCTCGAGCAGTTCTACGCGTCGGTCGAGAAGCTGCGGGGTATCCAGGGGCGCACGGGGGCACAGATGGTGTTCGGCCACGACGCCGACCAGATCCACCAGCTGCGCACGGCACCGGAGGGCTCCTACACATGACCGCCGCCGACCTCGCCAGTGATCTGTCCGAGGAGACGATCTTCACGTGGGGCGCGCCGCCGCTGAAGTTCGGGGCGGGGGCGTCCGACGAGGTCGGGTTCGAGATGTCCGGGTACGGCGTGCGGCGGGTCCTGATCGTCACCGACGTCGGCATCCACGCGCTGGGAATCCCCGAGCGGATCGCCGACAATCTGCGCCGCTACGACATCGAGTCGGAGATCTTCGACGGGGTGCACGTCGAGCCGACCGACGACTCGATGAACAAGGCCACCGAGTACGCCCGCGCGCAGGGGCCGTGGGACGGGTACGTCGCCGTCGGCGGTGGGTCGGCGATCGACACCGCAAAGGCGATCAACCTGCTCACGAGCTACCCCGGCGAGCTGATGGACTACATCAACAAGCCGATCGGTGCCGCGAAGACGCCACCGGGCCAGCTCAAGCCGCTCGTCGCGATCCCGACGACGGCGGGCACCGGCTCGGAGTCCACGGCGATGTGCGTGCTGGACATCCTGTCGATGAAGGTCAAGACCGGGATCAGCCACTGGCGGCTGCGCCCGACGCTCGCCGTGATCGACCCGCTGCTGACGATGAGCCTTCCGCCCGAGGTCACGGCCGCGTCGGGGATGGACATCGTGTGCCACGCGCTGGAGTCCTACACCGCGCGCTGGTACACGACCTTCGACCGGAAGAAGCCGGAGCAGCGGGTGACGTACTGCGGCTCGAACCCGGTGTCCGACCTGTGGTGCGAGAAGTCCCTCGACCTCCTCGCGCAGTCGTTCCGCACCGCCGTGCACCGGGGCGCCGAGGACGTCGAGGCGCGGTCGAACATGATGATGGCGGCCACGTTCGCCGGCATGGGCTTCGGCAACTCCGGCGTGCACATCCCGCACGCCAACGCCTACCCGATCGCGGGGATGGTGCGGGACTACCGGCCTGCGGGCTACCCGCAGGAGGAGCCGATGGTGCCGCACGGCCAGTCCGTGTCGCTGACGGCGCCGGAGGCCTTCCGGTTCTCCTTCGACAGCGCCCCGGAACGGCACCTGCGTGCCGCGAAGATGCTCGACCCGCGGGCGGACGAGGAGAACGACCCGCGCGAGCAGCTCCCGTCCGTCCTGATCTCGCTGATGCGCGACATCGGGATCCCGAACGGGATCGGCGGGGTCGGCTACACGGAGGCGGACGTGCCGGACCTCGTGCCCGGCACGATGAAGCAGCAGCGCTTGCTCGCCACCTGCCCGAAGACGCCCACGGAGGACGACATCGCGGACATCCTCATGAAGTCCGTCGAGAACTGGTAGCCGTGCCGATCTACGTGTACCGGTGCGACTGCGGCGAGCGCTTCGAGCGGCTCGTCGGGTTGGACGCGCCCACGCCGGGCTGCCCGGCGTGTGGCGGCACCCCGCGGAAGATCCCGGCCGGGCCGAGCCTGCTCGGCCAGGCCGGCACCGGACTCGCCAAGGAGCAGATGCCGCAGACGTGGCGCGGCACGTACAACGGCGACCGCGAGTACGTCACGAACCTGCGACGGCAGTGGGACCAGCGGCAGCGGCTGGAGGCGAAGCACCCCGAGCTGGCCGGCGACCAGCGGCCGATCATCGCGCACGAGGGCCGCTTCCACGGCGCGCCGCTGCGGGCGGGCGACCCGGTACCGGGCCACGGTCACGGGCATGGCCACGGTCACGCACCGGAGAAGCCCTCCTGAACTTCTTGCCTCATGCCGGCGGGTTGTCCAGGTACTGGGCCTCGCCGTTGCCGAACGACCAGTCGCCCAGCCCGTTCTCGGTGAGGGTGACGACCAGGTTCCGCGGCTCCACCCCGGCGGATGTCGCGTGCTTCGCGAGCGCGCGGTAGAACGCGCGCTTCTGCTCGTCCGTGCGCCCGCGGCGCAGGAAGACCTGCACGAACACCACGCCGTCGTCACGCTCGACGCCGCGGAAACCCGGGTCGTAGACGATCTGGTCGCCCGCCCCGCCGCGCAGGACCTGGAAGCGGTCGTCGGACGGGATGGCGAACGCATCGATGAGCGCCGCGTGCACGGCGTCGCCGATCGCGGTCAGCCGCTGCGGGTCTGCCGCGACGGCGTCGATTCGGACGAGGGGCATCTGGTTCTCCTAGCGATCGATCCTGAGCAGGGCGAGCAGCCCGCGGCAGGCCCGTTCGAGCGCGCCGGCATCGTCGCTCAGCCGGGACGTGACGTAGCCGCCCTGCACGACGGCGCAGATCGCCTCGACGACGCCGTCGACGTCCTCGACGCCGGTGGCGCGCACAGCCGGGCGGAGTAGCGCGCGCAGGTGCTCGAAGTAGGCGCTGATGGGTGCCCGGAGCGCGTCGTTCGCCCGTACCTCGGGATCGAACGCGAGCCTGCCGAGCCGGCAACCGTCCAGCGCGGGGCGCGGCCTGGTCAGGTAGGCCCGCAGCTGATCGGCGCCGGTCGCGTGCGCGGAGAACAGCTCGTCGGTCTCCGCGGTGAGCTCAGCGGCGAGACCCGTGATCGCCGCCTCTGCCCACGCCGCCTTCGACCCGAAGTGGTGGTAGAGGCTGCCCTGCCCGACACCGCTGCGCGCCAGCACCATGTTCGGGCTCGTGGCCTCTACGCCGCGGTCCCACACGAGCTGCTTTGCCGCGTCGAGCAGCTTGGTCCGCGCGTCCACCACTCCATACCTACTAGTAGGTATGTCGGTGTGTCAACTAGGGTTCCGGGCATGGGTCGTGCGCTCGTCCTCGGAGGCGGCGGGATCACCGGGGTCGCGTGGGAGCTCGGGATGCTGTGCGGGCTCCGCGAGCACGGCGTCGACCTGGCGGGCGCCGACCTGATCGTGGGCACGTCCGCCGGAGCGATCGTGGGAGCGCAGCTCGCCACCGGCGTCGATCCAGAGGAGCGGTACGCCGCGCAGCTCGTGCCACCGGACGGGCAGGTGGCCGCGGCGCTCGGCACCGGCGCGATGCTGCGGCTCGCCCTCGCCGCGATCGCCGGTGGCCGGGACCCGCAGCGGGTGCGCGCGCGGATCGGCGGCTTCGCGCTCCGCGCGCGGACCGGGCCCGAGTCCGAGCGGATCGCCGTGATCGGGAGCCGGCTCCTGGTGCACGAGTGGCCGCGGCGGGCCTTGCGGATCACCGCGGTCGACGCCCGCACCGGCGAGTTCGTCGTGCTCGACCGTGACTCGGGCGTGCCCCTCGTGGCGGCCGTTGCGGCGAGCTGCGCGGTGCCCGGCGTCTGGGCGCCGATCAGCACCGGCGGGCGCAGGCTGGTCGACGGAGGGGTGCGCTCGCCCACCAACGCCGACCTCGCCGCCGGGTGCGATCACGTGGTGGTGCTGGCGCCGATCGTGCGCGCGCTCGGCCCGATTATCGGGGTCCGGACCCAGGTCGCCGCGCTGCGAGAACAGGGAGCGCGGGTGGCGCTCGTGAGCCCGGACGCCGACGCCCTCGCCGCGATCGGGCGCAACGTGCTCGACCCGGCCCACCGAGCCGCGGCGGCCCGTGCCGGGCGCGCCCAGGCGGCGGGCGCGGCGGCAGAGGTCGCCAGAGCGTGGCAGCAAACGGGTGACGGGGATCGCCGGTAAGGCCGAGGCAGCTCAGGGTAGACAATAGCCATGTCGCAGGTACCGAACATCCGTCTCAACAACGGCGTGCAGATCCCGCAGTTCGGGTTCGGCGTCTTCCAGATCGAACCGGCCAGGACGGCGGACGTCGTCCGCACGGCCCTCGACGCCGGGTACCGCCACATCGACACGGCTCAGGGGTACGGCAACGAGGAGGGCGTCGGGAAGGCCGTCCGGGAGTCCGGGCTGGCACGCGCCGAGATCTTCGTCACCACCAAGCTCATCAACAACCGGCATGGTCACGACGAGGCCATCGCCGCACTCGACGAGAGTCTGCAGAAGCTGGGCCTCGACTACGTCGACCTCTACCTGATCCACTGGCCGCGGCCGCACGCCGACCGCTACGTCGAGACGTGGCGCGCGTTCGAGAAGATCCTCTCGGACGGAAAGGCCCGCTCGATCGGCGTGTCGAACTTCCAGGTGCCGCACCTGGAGCGGCTGGCGGCCGAGACCGGCACCGTGCCCGCGGTGAACCAGATCGAGCTGCACCCGCTGCTCGCGCAGCGCGAGCTGCAGGCCTACCACCGCGAGCACGGCATCGCGACGGAGGCGTGGAGCCCGATCGGCAAGGGCGGCGACCTGCTTCGGGACGAGCGGCTCGTCTCGCTCGCGGAGAAGTACGCCAAGAGCCCGGCGCAGGTCGTGCTGCGCTGGCACATCCAGCAGGACAACATCGTCTTCCCGAAGTCGGTCACACCGTCGCGGATCAGGGAGAACATCGAGGTGTTCGACTTCGAGCTCTCCGCCGACGACATCGCCACCATCGACGAGCTCGACGCCGGCACCCGCCTCGGGCCGGACCCCGACACCTTCGGCTGACCTCCCGATCTGCGAGACCGGCCGATCGCGCCTACCCTGGCGCGGCATGTTGGCAATCACCGATACGGCGGCCGAAGCCATCAGGACCCTGACCACCGACGCCGAGCTGCCCGACGGGGGTGGTCTGCGCATCTCCGCCCCCGATCCCGAGCAGGGACTGGAGCTGTCGCTGGCCGGCCGCCCGGACACCGACGACGTGGTGCTGTCCGGGGACGGCGTGAGCGTCTTCCTCGAGCCGGTGGTCGCCCAAGTGCTCGACGACAAGGTGCTGGACGTTCAGCCGGTCGCCGGCGCCGATGGCGGGCAGGAGCTGCGCTTCGCGATCGGCGTTCAGGAAGCACCCGAGGTCTGACCGATTCCGAACCGACCGGCGGGCGGTCCCGTGAGAACGGGGCCGCCCGTCGTCATGTCCGTGCGACGGCGCTCACGCGGGCGCCCGTCCTGCGGGCGGAGAACGATCTCGCGGCCTAGTGTTCGGGGCGTGGAACACCGCTACCTCGGCCGATCCGGCCTGAAGGTCTCCGAGATCACCTACGGCAACTGGATCACCCACGGCTCCCAGGTGGAGAACGACGCCGCCGTCGCGTGCGTACGCGCCGCCCTCGACGCGGGGATCACCACCTTCGACACCGCCGACGCGTACGCGAACGGCGCTGCCGAGACGGTGCTCGGCGAGGCACTGAAGGGCGAGCGGCGGGCCTCACTGGAGATCCTCACCAAGGTGTACTGGCCGACCGGTCCGATGGGCCCGAACGACTCCGGCCTCTCGCGCAAGCACATCAGGGAGTCGATCGACGCGAGCCTGCGCCGGCTGCAGACCGACTACGTCGACCTCTACCAGGCCCACCGCTACGACTTCGAGACGCCGCTCGAGGAGACGATGCAGGCGTTCGCCGACGTCGTCCGCGCGGGCAAGGCGCTCTACGTCGGCGTGAGCGAGTGGACCGCCCAGCAGCTGCGCGACGGCCAGGCCCTCGCGAAGCAGCTCGGCTTCTCGCTCGTGTCCAACCAGCCGCAGTACTCGATGCTGTGGCGGGTGATCGAGAGCGAGGTCGTCCCCGCGTCGGAGGAGCTCGGGGTCAGCCAGATCGTCTTCTCGCCGATCGCGCAGGGTGCGCTCACCGGGAAGTACAAGCCGGGAGCCGCGCCCCCGCCCGGGTCCAGGGCCACCGACGAGAAGGGCGGCGCCCAGTTCATCCAGCGCTGGATGGACGACGACACGCTCACCCGCGTGCAGGCGCTGGCGCCGATCGCGTCCGACCTCGGCCTCTCGATGGCACAGCTCGCCGTGGCGTGGGTGCTGCAGAACGACAACGTCGCGGCCGCGATCATCGGGGCGTCCCGCCCCGAGCAGGTGGCCGACAACGCGGGCGCCAGCGGCGTGCGGCTGGAACCGGACGTGCTCAAGCGTATCGACGAGGCGCTGGGCGACACGGTGGAGCGCGACCCGACGAAGACCCAGTCGCCGCCCGCGCGCCCGAGCTGACGCCCCGCCATCCGGCTCTGCTAGCGGTCGTGTTCTTGGTCGGGCTGGGAGGCCCTGGCCCGCCACCGTGCGATCGAGTTCCGGACGGCGTGGGCCGTGGGGTGCTCGGGGCCCAGCACCCGTAGGCAATCGGCGAGCAGCTGCTCGAAGTCCCCCGCCGCTTCGGCGCACTCCCCGGCTTCGCAGCGGTAGTAGGCGAGGTTGTTGCGGGTGATGAACGTGGCGGGGTGGTCGGGACCGAGGACCCGGATGTGGTCGGTGAGGAGCGGGCCGAGAGCAGCCACCGCTGCGGCCGGGTCCCCGGCTTCGCCGCGCCAACGGGCGAGGTTGTTGCGGGTGGTGAGGGTGTTCGGGTGGTTGGGGCCCAGGACCCGGAGGTTGTCGGTGAGCAGCTGTTCGAGGGCGGCGACGGCGCCTGCCGGGTCTCCCGCGCTACCGCGGTAGCACGCGAGGTTGTTGCGGGTGGTGAGGGTGTTGGGGTGGTCGGGCCCAAGGACCCGGAGGTTGTCGGTGAGCAGCAGTTCGAGGGCGGTGGCTGCTCCGGCCGGGTCGCCGGCCTGGCCGCGCCAACGGGCGAGATCGTTCTGGGTGGTGAAGGTGTCGGGGTGGTCGGGCCCCAGCACGCGCAGGCGATCGGTGAGCAGCTGTTCGAGGGCGGTGGCTGCTCCGGCCGGGTCGCCGGCCTGGCCGCGCCAACGGGCGAGATTGCTCCGGGTGGTGAGGGTGTTGGGGTGGTCGGGGCCCAGGACCCGGAGGTTGTCGGTGAGCAGCTGTTCGAAGGCGGTGGCTGCTCCGGCCGGATCTCCGGCCTCACCGCGCCAGCCGGCCAGGTTGTGACGGGTGGTGAGGGTGTCGGGGTGGTCGGGCCCCAGCACGCGCAGGCGATCGGTGAGCAGCTGTTCGAAGGCGGTGGCTGCTCCGGCAGGATCGCCGGCCTGGCCGCGGTGGTACGCGAGGTTGTTGCGGGTGATGAGGGTGTGGGGGTGTGCAGGGCCGAGCACCCGGACCTGGTCGGCGAGCAGTTGTTCGAGTACGTGCACGGCGCTTGCGGGATCACCGGCCTGCCCGCGGACGAGGGCGAGGTTGCTGCGGGTGATGAACGTGAGGGGGTCGTTGGGGCTGAGGATCCGGACCTGGTCGGCGAGCAGTTGCTCGAAGGCGGTGGCGGCGCCGACGGGGTCACCGGCGTGTCCGCGCCAGTGGGCGACGTTGTTGCGGGTGGCGAGGATGTCGGGGTGGTCGGGCCCCAGCACGCGCAGGCGGTCGGTCAGCAGCTGCTCGAAGGCGGTGGCGGCGCCGACGGGGTCTCCGGCCTGTCCGCGCCAGTGGGCGAGGCTGCTGCGGGTGTCGAGTGTGAGAGCGTGATCGGGCCCGAGTGTCCGAGCCTTCTCGACGCGCAATTCCTCGAAGGCGGTGGCGGCGCCCGCGGGGTCTCCAGCCTCGCCACGCCACCACGCGAGCTTGCTGCGGACGGCGAGAGTGGCAAGTTGCTCGGCGCCCACGTAGCGGTCGGCGTCGGACAGCATTCGTGTCCAGTATCCGATCGCTGCGTCAACCAGGCCGCATTTGCCCAGACTGTTACCGGTTCGCCACAGCAGCGGGTGGATGGTGGGCTGCCACAGGTTCGCTTGGGCTTTGTCGATGAGGGCGGAGGCGTTGGCGCGTAGCACCTGGCCGAGTCGGGTGTCGCGCTCGATCTTCGGCCAGATCTCCAGCAGGCCGCCGGCGGCCGCCCGGTGCAACGCAGTGATCTGGGCGGGATTCAGATGCTCCGCGGCGGCACGCTGGACCAGGCCGTGCACTCGCACGCCTGCCGGCCCGGCCGCGGGATCCAGCGTGATCAGGCTCAGTCGGGCGAGGTGGTGCAGCGCGTCCAGCAGGTCCTGCCCGTCGCGGGGCGGTGCCGGGCCGTGCGCGCTGGCGTACTCGATCGCCGCGGGTGTGGTCAGCAGGTCTGCGGGGATCCCGCTCGGGTCGAGCACGCTCAGCAGTTCCAGCACGGGGCGGGCGAGCCCGGCCGGAGGCAAAGCGTCGGCCGCCTCGATGGAGATCGACCACGTCGCCGCGACCGTGTCGTGATAGTCGTCGGCCAGGGCGTCCGGTGGGAACAGCTCGGCGAGCCGCCGGCGGCGGTCGGCGAGGCGGGCGCGATATCCCACGCAGGTGTCCCCGCGGTCGAGGATGAACGCCCCGGCCTGGGCGAGCGCCAGCGGGAGGTGGCCGAGGTCGGCCGCGAGCTCGTCGGCCTCCCACATCCGCTCGTCGTCCGGGTCGGCCTCGAGCCTCTCGGCGAGGTAGGCACGGGCCTGGCCGGGGGTGAACAGCCCGACCTCGACCCGGCGGCGCCCGGCCCTGGTCAGGGCGGCGTCGGTGCGCCGCGTGGTGATCACCGTGCGACCCCTCGGGCCTCCGGGCCACAGCCCTCGCAGGTCGGCGGGGTCGGCGAGGTCATCGAGCACGATCAACCACGACCGCTCGGTCGCGGTCTGCATCCAGGTGAGCAACCACTCGGCGGCCCGCTCGGCGTCGTCGGTCACCGGATGACCCAGGCGGGCGGCGACCTCGGCGTACCCGGAGACGATCGCGTCACGGCCGCCGGCGTTGACCCAGGCCAGCAGGTCCGTGTCGGTGCGGCTGCGCGCGTACGCGGCCGCCAGCTGGGTCTTGCCGACTCCGCCGAGACCGGACAGCACCTGGGTCACCACCGCAGTGCCGCCCTCGTCGATCGCCTCGGAGAGCAGCCGCGACTCGGCACGCCGCTGATAGCAGCCCGCCAGGAGCGGGACCGCGCCGACGCGCACCGGCCAGGAGACCTCCACCGGCGTCGACACGGTGATCGTGCCGCCGAAGATGTTGGTCTGGATGTTGTGGTCGCCGACCTGGACGCCCTGTGCCCCGCGCAGGTCGCCGGGCCCGTCGGTCACGGCACCGCGGGCGGGGCCGGGAACGTGTTGGTCTGGACGTTGTGGTCACCGACCTGAACGCCCTGCGCGCCCCGAACGTCGACGGCGTACTTCCCGGCCCGGGTACCTGCCGCGTCGACCAGCGCCATCAGCCGCTGTGCTGCCGTGACCACCCCGGCGTCCTCGCCCGCCTTCACCTCGACGAGCTCGGCCTCCAGCGCGGCGACCTCCTGCTGCGGGTCGGTCTCGTGCCGCGCGAGGGCCGCGCGGCCGGACTCCCGGCTCGCCAGCCGGCCGCGCACCAGCTCCTTCAAACCCGTGTACGCGTCCTTCACGGCGTCGGTCGCGGTGTTCTGCGCGCCGGCCACCGCACCGGCCGCCAAGGCAGCCACGATCAACGAGACTGGATCCACGGTTGCCCCCCAGCAATCGGCCCGGCTACTGCCGTTCCGTCAGCTTGCCATCCGTGACCATCCAGTGGCGCGTGGTGCGGACCGTGTCCAGCATCCGGCGGTCGTGGGTGACCAGCAGGACCGTGCCCGGGAAGGAGTCGAGGGCCTGCTCCAGCTGCTCGATCGCCGGCAGGTCGAGGTGGTTGGTCGGCTCGTCGAGCACCAGCAGGTTCACCTCGCGGGCCTGCAAGAGGGCGAGCGCGGCCCGGGTGCGCTCGCCGGGGGATAGCGACGCGGCCGGGCGGGGTACGTGCTCGCCCGTCAGCCCGAACTTGGCCAGCAGCGTCCGGACGTCCGACTCCGCCCAGCCCGGCACCGCGTTGCCGAACGCGCGCACCAGCGGCTCGGGGCCGAGGAACAGGCCGCGGGCCTGGTCGATCTCGCCGACCCGCACGCCTGAGCCGAGACCGGCGCTTCCCTCGTCCACGGGGATGCGCCCGAGCAGGGCCGCGAGCAGCGTGGACTTGCCCGAGCCGTTGGCCCCGGTGATCACGATCCGGTCGGCCCAGTCGACCTGCGCGTCGACGGGCCCGAGCACGAACGACCCACGCCGGACGACGGCACCGGTCATCGAGGCCACCACCGTGCCGGAACGCGGGGCGGCCGCGATCGTCATCCGCAGCTCCCACTCCTTGCGCGGCTCGTCGACCACGTCGAGCCGCTCGATCATCCGCTGCGTCTGCCGGGCCTTCGCGGCCTGCTTCTCGCTGGCCTCGGTGCGCAGCTTGCGGCCGATCTTGTCGTTGTCGGTCGACTTGCGGCGCGCATTGCGCACGCCCTGGGCCATCCAGTTGCGCTGCATCTGCGCGCGGTCCTTGAGCCCGGTGAGCTTGTCGTCGTACTCCTCGTAGGCCTCGCGCGCGTGCCGGCGTGCCACCTCGCGCTCGGCGAGGTAGCTGTCGTAGCCGCCGTCGTACACGCCGACCTGCTGTTGCGCGAGGTCCAGTTCGACGACCCGGTTCACGGTGCGGGCGAGGAACTCCCGGTCGTGGCTGACGATCACCGCGGGCGAGCGCAACCCCTGGACGAACCGCTCGAGACGCTCCAGGCCGTCGAGGTCGAGGTCGTTGGTGGGCTCGTCGAGCAGCAGTACGTCGTAGCGCGACAAGAGCAGCGCGGCGAGCCCGGCACGGGCGGCCTGCCCGCCCGACAGCGCGGTCATCTCCGTGTCGAGATCCACGCCGAGACCGACCTCGGCCGCGACCTCGCCCGCGCGCTCGTCGAGGTCGGCGCCGCCGAGGGAGAGCCAGCGGTCCAGGGCCGTGGCGTAGGCGTCGTCCGCGCCCGGGACACCGCTGCCGAGCGCCTCCGCCGCGGCGTCCATGGCGGCCTGTGCCGCGGCGACTCCCGTGCGGCGCGCGATGAAGGCCACCACCGTCTCGCCCGGTCGCCGCTCCGGTTCCTGCGGCAGGTGCCCGATGGTCGCGTCGGGCGGGCTGACGACGATCTTGCCGTCCTCCGGGTCCTGCTCGCCCGCGAGCAGCCGCAGCAGCGTGGACTTGCCCGCGCCGTTGGCGCCGACGAGCCCGACGACGTCACCGGGGGCGACGATCAGGTCGAGACCGGAGAACAGGACGCGGGCACCGTGCCCGGTGGCGAGCCCGGTGGCTTGGATGGTGGCGCTCATATCCCGACCAACGCTACTGCCCGCTGCGACCGCCTTTCGGCGACGGTGGGGAGCGGCGGCTCGCTCAGCCCAGGCAGCGAGAGGACCGACCTCGCGTGGCCGCGACATCGCGCTGGTCGGACGTGAGCGCCGTGGCCCTGCGCGCGCATCTGGACGGCTTGCCACCGGGAGGTCGTCCGATTCAGCAGCAGTGATCAAGGGCGGATCGCCGCTTTCGAAGATCGACTCGCGACGATCTCCTCTTGGTCGCCGAACTCCGACCCGCGGCGATTCGGCAAAGCCCTCTGGACCCGCGCGGCCTCCGCGCCTGCCGATCACGTCGGCGGTCGCGACACCAGCGGCGACGCTTGTGAAAGCCCCGCGAGGAGTTCCTCGACGCGGTCGGCTGGCCCAGCGGGTCGTCTTCACGGCGTACTCGGAAAACCGAGGGCTAATACGCCAGCTGTAGATCGTATGCCGTGTGTGGGCCGCTTCCCACCGGTGGCCGCCGCCGTGATGATCGGTAGGTCTGGCGCGAGAACGAGCGGATCTCGCCCGTTGTTGCGCCAAACTGCACGGCTCGTGGGTGCGTCCTGCGGAACGCGCCCGGGTACCGCCGGGAGCCGCGCCTTTCGTGGGCGCGCCGTCCCCAGCCCGGGCCGCCCGGCCTCACCTACCACCCCGGGCTGCCGTGGGGTCCATCCGGTTCGCCCCGACCCCTCGGGTGCGCGGGTGACTGGGTGGGGTGCACTACCGAACCCTGTGGTTGCGCTGGCGGCCGTCCCCGACGAGGGGCACGCCCGTTCACGACGAGACCGCCGCGGCCTGGGTGCCACGCGACCGGCTGTGGTCCCGTTCCCACCCCCGACCAACCCCAGGAACCCGGGGCATGATCGGCCGGAGCGTGACATCAGCCGCACCCACGCGGCTCATGTCACGTTCCCGCTGATCATGGGCCTGGGAACGACCCTGGGGCGGTGTCATCACGACCCTCCAGGAGAAGGACTGGGGATGAGGGTCGGGACCACAGCCAGTCGCGTAGGCACCCGGCAGTGACGTGCTCGTCGGAAACTGGCGTGCCCCGCGTCGAGGACGGCCGCCCACGCACCCCAGGTTCGGTAGTGATCCAGCCTGGCCACCCGGCGCTGGCGAGGGGTCGAGGCGAACCGGCGCGACCACAGGAGAGGCCCGGATCGACGGCGAGCGCCGGGGCGGCCTGAGCCGGGAACGGCGCGCCCACCGGCCCGGTATCTGACCAGACCGACCCGATGGATCTTGATGGCGGGTCAGGCGGATGCCGGAGCGCTCAGGCGCCCACCGGCGGCGGGCATGATCCGAACTATCGGTTGCCCACGGCTGCCACCACTACCGTGAGCACCCGAAACAGCGGATCATGAACACGAAGATCGCAAGTATCGGTTGCTCACGGCTGCCCGCACAGCCATTGACATCCGAAACCGCGGATCATGCGACGCGGCCAACCCGCACAAGCCCGGTGACGCGCTTGACCTTGACGCAGGCGTGAAGCTCCTAGCGTCCGCCGCATGCGCAGTGCGAATGCGAGAACGGGCTGGTTGCCCTGCCTCCTGCTCGTGACGTTCGTCGCGGGCACCGACAACTTCGTCATGGCGGGCATCCTGCCTGCCATCGCACGGGATCTCGCCGTCAGCGAGGCCGCCGCGGGCCAGGTCGTATCGGTCTTCTCGATCGCCTACGCGCTTGCCGCTCCGGTGGCGGCCGCGGCGACGGCGCGGCTCGATCGGCGGACCCTGCTGAGCTCGGGCCTCGCGGTGTTCGCGCTGTTCAACGCGATCGCAGCGCTGGCCCCGTCCTACGCCGCGCTCATGGTGGCCCGCGTACTGGCAGCCGTGGTCGCCGCGTCGATGACGCCCGCCGCGTTCGCGGCCGCCGCCGTGCTGGCCCGCCCGGACCGGGTCGGGCGGGCCATCGGCACAGTCGCCTCCGGGATGACGGTGGCGCTGGTGGCGGGCGTGCCGCTGGGTACGTGGCTCGGCGCCGCGTCCGGGTGGCGGTCCACGTTCTGGTTCGTCGCAGGGCTCGCAGCCGTTGGGTGCGTCGCCGTGCTGGTGTTCCTGCCCGCGCTTCCGGAAATCGGGCGCGTCCGCCTGGCCCGGCGGATCCGCCTGCTCGCCGCCCCTCCGGTGCTGCTGGCCGTCGTGGCGACCGCGGTCGCCGCGACCGGCAGCTTCATGACCTACACGTACGTCGCTCCGATCGCCCGCGACCTCGCCGGAGCCGGCGCCGAGGCCGTCGCGCTGATCATCGCGTGCGTCGGCATCGCCGGAGCGCTCGGCACCGTGCTGGGCGGCCGGGCGACGGACCGCTGGGGTGCGGGGCGCACCCTCCTGCTGACGACAGCGCTGCAGGTGGGCGCTACCGGCGTCCTGGCCGTCGCCGGCCTGCTCAGCGGGTCCGCACCGCTGCTCCTGATCGCGCTCGGCTACGCCGTCTGGGGTCTCGCGGGCTGGGCGTTCAACCCACCGATGAACGTCCGCCTGCTCGGACTCGCCGGGGACGCGGGGACCGAGGCGGTGGCGCTCAACACGAGCGCGCTCTTCGTCGGGATCGCGGTCGCGGGTGCGGCCGGGGGCGTCGTGCTCGACGCCGGAGGCGTCCCGGCCGTGCTCATGGCCGCGACCGCGATCGGGTCGGTCGCGCTCGTGCTGCTCGCCGTGTCCGTGATCCGTCACCGGCCGCGTGCCGATCTCGCACCCGTGGGCGAGGATCGGACCGGATGAGGAGGTGCGGGCATGCGGATCGGCGAGCTGGCCCATCGGACGGGCGCCACCACCCGCGCACTGCGCTACTACGAGGAATGCGGTCTGCTCGGATCCGACCGCGCGGCCAACGGCTACCGCGACTACGGGCCGGAGGCCGTGGTGCGGGTGCGCAACATCCGCCGGCTGCTGGAGGCCGGGCTCAGCACCGACGACATCCGTGAGCTCGGTAGCTGCCTGGAGCGCGATCTCGACCACGAGCCGGCGTGTAAGGACGCGATCACGCTGTACGAACAGCGGATCGCCACGGTCGAGCGGCGGATCGACTCGCTGGTGGACGTCCACCGCAGCCTGCGGACGAAGTTGGAACAGCTGCGAGGGTCCTGAGCCCCTACGGTGTCAGGTATGGATCTTGGCGAGACGTTCTCGTGGGAGGGTCGGCGGATCGTCTGGGGGCGAGCCGGGTCCGGTCCGGCGGTCGTGTTCTGCCACGGAACACCGTGGTCGTCGTTGCTGTGGCGACCGTTCGCCGAAGCGCTGAGCGCCGACTACACCGTGTACCTGTGGGACATGCCGGGCTACGGCCGCTCCTCGAAGGACCCCGGCCACCCGGTCGACTTCGGCGTGCAGGCCGACGCGTTCACCGCGCTGCTCGCGCACTGGGGCCTCGACCGGCCGCACGTCGTCGCGCACGACTACGGCGGCGCCGTCTCGCTGCGCGCCCACCTGGTGCACGAGGTGCCGTACGCGTCACTGCTGATGGCGGACGTCGTCGCGATCCCGCCGTCCGGATCCCCGTTCTTCCGGCTCGTGAAGCAGCACCCGGATGTGCTGACCCAGGTACCGCCGTACATCCACGAGGCACTGGTCAGGGCGTACATCAGCAATGCGGCGTACCGACAGCTGCGCGAGGACGACCTCGCCGCGCTCGTCGCACCATGGCTCGGCGACGACGGCCAGCCCGCGTTCTACCGGCAGATCGCCGCATACGACGAGCGCTACCTCGCCGAGAACGAGGCTCTGCTCGACCGGATCGACATCCCGGTGAGCGTGCTGTGGGGTACCGAGGACGCCTGGATCCCGGTCGCGACCGGGGAGCGGCTCGCGGCGGGGATCCGCGGCGCGACCTTCACCCTGGTCGACGACGCGGGGCACCTGATCCAGCTGGACGCCCCGGTCGCGCTGGCGACGGCGCTGCGCTCCTGGCTGACCGGCGTCTCATCGTGACGCGGGTCAGCTCGGTGCGCCCGTCAGGGGCCGGGGAGCCGGGGTCGGCGCCGGGGTCGCCAAGAGGTCGAGTGCCAGTGCCGCCGACCAGCTGAAGTCCGAGACCCCGCGCCCGGCGCCGGTGTGCGGGTCGAAGTACTCGCGGAATCCCTCGTGCCGCACGGCGTTCAGCATCGCCGCCCGCAGGGTGGCGGCCTCGGCGTGCCGGCCGTGGCGCTCCAGCCCGCGCAGGACGAGCCAGCTGGTGTTGATCCAGGCCGGGCCGCGCCAGTAGCGGGTGGCGTCGAACGCGGGGCCGGTGAGGTCGTAGCTGGGCAGCGGGACGCGGTCGTTCAGCGCGAAGCGCGGGCCGGTCATGCCTGCCACGAGCGCGTCGACGACGTCGGTCGGCAGGTCGAGCACCAGTGGGACGAGCCCTCCGACGCAGTGCTCAGGGACGCGCCCGCCATCGCGGTCGAGCGCGAAGAAGTGCCCGGCCGCGGGGTCGTAGCAGCGGGCGAGGAGGGCGTCCCGAATGGCCGCTGCGCGCTCGCGGTGCGGCTCCGAAGGCTTGCCGATGATGTCGGCGATCTCCGCGAGCGCCTCCTCCGACCGCGCCAGCAGCGCGTTGAACAGGGGGTCGACCGCGACGAAGAGGTGCGCGCCCGGTTCGTCGCGGTAGCCGTGTTCGCGGTAGGTGTCGACGATCGCGACGTAGCGGGCGTAGTCAGCCGCGGTGGGCCGCTCCGTGGCGTCGACGTGGTCGAGGTCGCGACGCCGGTGCCCGGCCAGCACCTCGACGTCCGCGGAGACCCGGGCGAGCTCGGCGTCCCATGCCGGGGAGTTGTCCTGGCCGGACTCCCACGGATGCACGATGACGGCGAGGTCGTGCCCGTCCGACCGCTCGCGCAGCAGATAGTCGTGCTGGGCCTTCAGCCCCGGGTACACGCGCCGCAGGAAGCGCCTCCCGAGGGCCGGTGAGGCGCGGTGGACCTCGAGCGCGGCCACCGCGTGCACCGGCGGCTGCACGATGCCCGACGTCTCCATTGCGGGGGCGCCGGGCACGTCGCGCGAGCGCCAGAAGTCGGGGCCGGGGAAGTACGCGTCGCGCGGGACCGCGGGGTTGAACACGATCTGCGGCACGCGGCCGTCGGACCACTGCGCGGCCAGCAGCGACTCCAGCTCGTGGCGCCCGCGACCGGGCGATGCGTGCGCCCAGCCGATCGCGATGAACGCCGAGTCCCAGCTCCACTGGTGCGGGTAGAGGCGACGCGACGGAACGGTGTGCCCGCGTTCCCAGTTGCCGCGCAGCACGGTGATCGCCTGCCGGCGCAGGTCGGCGTCAGAATGTGTTCGAGAAGCGCGCATGTGGGCCGCAGACGCCGCTGATCCAGAAGGCCTCGGCTGCCCTGGGCGGCCCGCTCCGCGCTTCTCGAACACATTCTCATTCACCGCCGGCCCCCGCGGCGCGCAGGGTGGCGGCGGCCTTCGGCAGTGCCTGCTCGGCGGGACCGGACAGCCGGCACTCCGCGGCCAGGTCGCCCGCATAGCCGATGCTCGCGAGCGCGGCGACGAACGCGGTCCAGTCCAGGTGCCCGGCGCCCGGCTCGAGCCGGTTGGAGTCCGACACCTGCACGTGGTGCAGCCGGTGTGCGGCGGCGACCAGCGCGGCCCGCGGGTCGGCCTCCTCGATGTTCATGTGGTACGAGTCCGCCACAACGCCCACGCTGTCGAGGCCGGTGGCCTCGGCGAGCTCCACGGCCTGCTCGAGGCGGTTGACCATGTGGTCCTCGTAGCGGTTGAGCGGTTCGAGCAGGATCCGCACACCCTCGCGCTGTGCGTGCTCGCCCAGTGCGCCGAGGGCGTCGAGCAGCACGGCCCGGTCGCCCGCCTCGTCGCGCGGCGGCTCGAACGGGGGCAGCCGGCGGGAGAACATCCCGTACGCCGCCGGCGTCATCGCCGCGGTGCCGCCGATCTCGGCGATCACCGACAGCTGGGTGCGCATGTTCTCCAGCGCGTCGCGCCTGCGTTCGGCGTCGAAGTCGCCGATGAAGTGCAGCATCTCCACGCACACCGTCGGCAGCTCGATGCCGTCGCGTCGGGCGCGTCGCAGCTCAGTAAGACGCTCGCGGATCCGGTGCCCGCCCTGGCCGCGCAGCTCGATGCCGTCGTAGCCGAACGCCTGCGCGGCGTCCCACTTCTCCTGCAGCGTGTCGCCGGGCAGCAGCTGCTCCTGGCAGGTGAGCCTCATGAGGCGCTCCGGAGGTCGATGGTGGGGTCGGGGCGGAAGTCGAGGACGACCTGCAGTGCGGATGCGGGGTCGGCGTCCAGCAGTGCGTAGGCGTCGGCTGCCAGCGGAGCCGGCACGACGTGGCTGACCAGCGGCAGCACGTCCACGCGGCCCGCGGCGACCAGCTCGATCACGGTGCGGTGCAGCCGCTCGGGGCTCCAGCGCTGCGCGATCCCGAGCGGCGCCGACGAGATCTGCGAGGAGACGATCTGCACGCGGTTGTGGTGGAACTCCTCGCCGAGCCGCAGCCCGAGCCCGTCGCCCTGGTAGAAGCCGGCGGCCACCACCCGGCCGCCGACCGCGCAGCCGCGCACGGCCTCGTGCAGCGCGCGGTAGGAGCCGCTGATCTCGATGCAGACGTCGGCACCGCGGCCGCCGGTGAGCTCCTTGATCCGCTCGCCCACGTCGTCGGCCACGGGGTCGAGGACGTGCTCGGCCCCGAACGCGGCGGCCTGCTTGCGGCGGCCCTCGATCCCGTCGACGGCGATGACCTCCGCGCCGCTGCCGACGGTGAGCTGGGTGGCGATCAGGCCGAGCACGCCCTGGCCGAACACGGCGACGGTCTCGCCGATGTGCACGTCGGCGGCGAGCACGGCGTTGAGCCCGACGGCGCCGACGCGGGCGAACGTGCCTGCCAGCGGGTCGAGGCCTGCGGGGAGCACCCGGCCCTCGACCTTCTCGACCGGCAGCACGACCTCGCCGGAGTGGCTCCACAGGCCCCATACGGTGGCGCCGAGCAGGGCCTCGTCGACGTCGGTACCCAGCTCGACGACCTCGCCGGCCTCGCTGTAGCCCCAGGCGGTGTTCGGGTAGGCGTTCACGGCCGCCTCGTCGACGAACAGCCTGCGGTCGGGATCCCAGCGCCGGTCCAGGTGCGGGTTGGTGCCGCGGTACAGCGTGAGCTCGGTGCCTGCGGAGATCCCGGAGTAGAGGGTGCGGATGCGCACGTGGCCGGGCGGGACGGGGGGTCGTGGCGTGCGCAGCACTTCTACCCGGCGGGGCCCGGTGAGCGCCACCACGAGCTGGTCCCCGTCGGCGGGCTCTCCTTCGGCGACATCCATGCAGTTGACCTCGTGTTCTCCGCGTTTCGATCGGCGTTTATGACGCTAACACTACGCGTATTACGAGTAAGTATCAGGCAAAAAAAGACCCGCTCAGCGGTTGTGGATCAACGGATCGAGCGGTTCACTGGCGGCGCGCTCGAAGCGCCGACGCAGCAGCCGAGGGGGAACAAGGGATGAGAACTGTGACCCGCCGTGTCGGAATCGCCGTCGGGCTCGTCGCCGTCATGGCCGTGTCGGCCTGCGGTGGCGGGGGAGGCGATGGCGGCGGTGACGCGAACGCGATCACCGTCTGGACCACCGACACCTTGCCCGACCGGGTCGCCGCCACCCAGGCGATCATCGACCGCTTCACGCAGCAGACGGGGATCCGGGTCGAGCTCGTCGGGGTGGAGGAGGACCAGTTCAACCAGACCCTGACGGCCTCGGCGGCGGCAGGCGACCTGCCCGACGTGATCGGCTCGATCCCGCTGTCGTCGGTGAACACCCTCGCCACCAACGACCTGACGAACAGCGACGCCAACAAGGCCGTGATCGACGCCCTCGGCGCCGGCACGTGGAACCAGCCCGCGCTGGAGCTGACGCGCGAGGGCGACCGGCAGCTGTCGGTGCCGAGCGAGGCGTGGTCGCAGCTCGTGTACTACCGGCGGGACCTGTTCGACGCGGCCGGCCTGCCCGCCCCCACCACCTACGACGCCCTCCTGAATGCCGCGCGGACCCTCCACACCCCGCAGCGCGCGGGCTTCGTCGGCGCCACGGCGCCGGGCGACGCGTTCACCCAGCAGACGTTCGAGCACGTTGCGCTGGCCAACGGCTGCGAGATGGTCGACAACGCCGGTGAGATCACGATCGACAGCCCGCAGTGCGTCGCGGCGTTCGACTTCTACCGCCAGCTGATCAGCGATTACTCGGTGCCGGGCACCCAGGACGTCGATACGGTCCGCGCCAGTTACTTCGCGGGCCAGGCCGCGATGGCGGTCTGGTCCACGTTCCTGCTCGACGAGCTCGCCGGACTGCGTGACGACGCCATGCCCAGCTGCCCGGAGTGCACGGGCGACCCCCGGTTCCTGTCCAGCAACACGGGCATCGTGGCCGCGTTGCAGGGTCCGGACGGCACCCGGCCAGCGCAGTTCGGCGAGGTGATCTCGTGGGCGATCACCGCAGAGGCCACCGTCGAGCCCGCCCAGCGGTTCGTCCAGTACATGATGAGCGACGGGTACGTCGACTGGCTGGCGTTCGCGCCGGAGGGCAAGTTCCCCGCCCGGACGGGCAGCGCGCCCGGTTCAGAAGAATTCGTCGACCGGTGGGAGACCCTTCCGATCGGCGTGGACCGCAAGGCGCCGATGACGGAGATCTACCCGCAGGACGTGCTCGACGCGCTGCAGACCGGCCCCGACGAGTTCTCCCGGTGGGGCTTCCCGCAGGGGCAGGGCGAGCTGATCGGCGCCTCGCTCGGCGAGCTGCCCGTGCCTGCCGCCGTGGCGGCGGTGACGAGCGGTGGCAGCGATGCCCAGGGCGCCGCGAAGCAGGCAGCCGACGCGCTGCGCACGATCCAGGACACCCTCCGGTGAGCACGGGAACTGGCCTGGGGCCGGTGCCGACCGCCCCCAGGCGCGATTCCGGCAGCCCTGACCGGCCCCGGCGCGGGTCGGGGAACCGCACACTCGCCAGCTCGGACGCACGGGCCGGGCTGGCGCTGATCTCCCCGACGCTGGTCATCGTCCTCGCGATGGTCGTCGTCCCGATCATCTGGACGGTGCTGCTGGCGTTCCAGCGGCTGCGCCTGCTCAACCTGCGCAGCTCGGGCCTGTTCGGCGAGTTCACGCTCGGCAACTTCGACAACGTGTTCAGCGCGCCCACGTTCTGGAGCGCGCTGGCCACCACCCTCACGTACTCCGTGCTGGGTACGGCGGGAGCTATCGGGCTCGGCCTGGTGGCCGCGCTCGCCCTGCGCAGGCCGTTCCGCGGACGCGGGTTCGTGCGGGCGGTGATGCTGCTGCCGTACGTTGCGCCGATCGTCGCGGCGACGTTCGCGTGGTCCACGATGCTCAACCCGCAGTTCGGCGTCGCGAACTTCTGGGGCACCCGGCTGCTGGGCTGGGACGAGCCGATCGCGTTCCTGTCCCAGCGCAGCAGCGAGATCTCGCTGTTCGGGCTGTCGATCGGGGTGCCGACCGCGCTGCTCACCGTGATCGCCTTCGAGGCGTGGCGGTCGTTCCCGTTCGCGTTCCTGTTCCTGACTGCGCGGCTGCAGGCGGTGCCTGCCACGCTCGAGGAGGCCGCCACCGTGGACGGCGCCACGCTCACCCAGCGCTTCCGCTATGTCGTGCTCCCGCAGCTCCTGCCGACGATCGCCGTGCTCGCGGTGCTGCGCTTCATCTGGACCTTCAACAACTTCGACGACATCTACCTGCTCACCGGCGGGGGCGCAGGCACCGAGGTGGTGGCGGTCTCGGTGTTCAACGCCCTCACCGCCCGCGGGGATATCGGCGGTGCGGCGGCCCAGGCGCTCGTGCTCGCCGCGATCCTCGCCGTCCTCATCGGCCTCTACCTGTGGCGATTCGCGCCGCGCGAGGAGCGATCCTGATGGCGACGGTCACCGAAACCGCGGCTCCCGCCGCGATCCGCCGGAGTTGGAGCCGCGACAGCGTCGAAACCCGGGTGTTCGGGGTGCTGCGGATCGTGACGATCGTCCTGCTCCTGATCATCACGATCTTCCCGTTCTACTACATGGGCCTGCTGTCGCTGCGCCCCCTCGACCGGGTGCTGCAGGATCCTGGGGCGCTCTGGGTGCCGCCGTCCGAGGTGAGCCTCGGCAGCTACGGAAGCGTGGTCGCCCCGCCGAGTGCGGGCGGTCAGGGATTCCTGATCTTCATGGCCAACAGCGCGCTCGTCGCGTTCGGCACGGTGGCGCTCACCCTCCTGGTCGCGCTGCCCGGCGCCTACGCCGTGAGCCGCCTGGAGTTCTTCGGCCGCAGGCAGATCAGCGTGCTGTTCCTGGCCGTCTACCTGTTCCCGCCGATCCTGCTCGCCGTCCCGCTGTTCGTGTTCTTCACCCGGATCGGGCTGCGCGGCACGCTCATCGGGCTGTTGATCGTCTACATCTCGCAGGTAGTCGCGGTGTCGATCTACATGCTGCGCAACTACTTCGACACCGTCCCGGTGAGCCTCGAGGAGGCGGCCGCGATCGACGGGTGCTCGCGGCTGGGCGTCATGTGGCGGATCAGCCTGCCGTTGGCCATGCCGGCGATCATCGCGAACGCCCTGTTCATCTTCATGATCGCGTGGAACGAGTTCCTGTTCGCGCTGCTCTTCCTCATCGAGGAGCGGGAGCGCTGGACCGTGTCGCTCGGTCTGTCCCAGTTGGCCGGCAGCATCGAGATCCCGACCACCGTGCTGATGGCGGGCTCGGTCATCGTGACGATCCCGATCATCGTCGTGTTCTTCGCGAGCGAGAGACTGCTCACCGAAGGGCTCACGGCGGGAGCCGAGAAGGGCTGAGCGGTGTCCGTGATCGACCCGGAGCGGGTCGCGTCCGGCAACCCGGTCTCGGCGGGCCGGCTGCTGCTGCTCGTCCGGCGGGGCATCGCGACCACCCGCCGCGAGCTGATCCGGGTCACCGGGCTGTCGCGGTCGACGGTCACACAGCGGGTGGACGCGCTGCTCGGCGCGGGGCTGCTGCGCGAGTCCGCCGGTGAGGCCGAGGGTCGTGGCCGGCCGGCAGGCGCCCTCTCGTTCGACGATGCCTTCGGGCATGTCCTCGTCGCGGGCGTGCACCGTGACCGGGTCGAGCTCACCGCCGTCGACCTGGCAGGGCGGGAGCTGCGCCGGCGGGTGTTCGACATGCCGGTCACGGCCGGGCCGGAACCCGTGCTCGGCGCGGTCGAGACCGAGCTGGACCGGCTACTCGCCGACTCGGGCATCGACCCGGCTCGCACCGTGGCGCTCGGCGTGGGTGTGCCCGGACCGGTTGACGTCGCCGTCGGACGGGTCATGCAGCCGCCCGTGATGCCCGGATGGCACGACTACCCGCTGCGCGACCGGCTCGCCGAGCGAATGGGCGTGCCGGTCTTCGTCGAGAACGACGCCAACCTGATGGCACTCGGCGAGCAGCGCGCCAACTGGCCGAGCGTGCCGTCGCTGCTGCTCGTCACCGTCGGCAGCGGCATCGGCGCCGGGATCGTCATCGACGGGCGGCTCTACCGCGGCATCGACGGCGGGGCCGGCGACATCGGCCACATCCGGATGTACGGCCACGAGGAGCGGTGTGCGTGCGGCGCGGTGGGGTGCCTCGCCGCCGTCGCGTCCGGGGACGCGCTCGCGCGCCGGCTCGCCGCCATGGGAAAGGACGTCTCCGGGGTCGACGACGTACGGCGCCTCGTCCACGAGGGCGACCCCGACGCGATCGCGGCCGTCCGGACGGCGGGCCAGCTCGCGGGTGAGGTGCTCACCACCGTCGTCTCGGTGCTGAACCCCGAGATCCTCGTGCTCGCGGGCCAGATGTCCCAGACGAACGAGTACTTCGTCACGGGCATGCGCGAGCTGATCTACCAGCGCTCACTGCCCAGGGCCACCCGCCGCCTCCGCGTGGTGAGCACGACGCTCGGCGAGCGTGCGTCCGTGGTGGGGATGACGGAGCTGGCGGTCGACGAGGTCTTCGCCCCCGATGCCGTCGACGCCCGCCTCGGCACCCCCCGCTGACGCCGCGACTCGCGCGCACCCAGAACGCGACTCGTGCGCCCGCAGAACGCGACTCGCGGAATGTGGGCTCCGTCCCTTCCGCGAGTCGCGTTATCAGTGCGCGCGAGTCGCGGTCTGGGTGCAGCTGAGTCGGGGTGGGCGTGCCTCTACTGCGGCGTGGCCCATGCGGGGACGACGCCTGCGTCGAGGTAGGACACCACCGCGAGCGCGCCGGCCGCGGCCCATGCCTGGGGGCGGCAGGCCGTGGGGTAGCTGACGGCCTCGCCGTCGATCTCGGCGTAGAGCTCGGGCAGCCGGTCGTCGAAGTCACGGGCCGCGGCGACCAGCCCCTCGCCGAGCGAGCGGGCGATCCCGTGCCGACCGATGCCGGCGAGGCCGAGCACGGCGATCGCCGTGTCGTGCGGCCACACGGAGCCGCGGTGGTAGGTCAGCGGGTCGTAGCCGCCGTTGGTGCTCGAGAGGGTGCGCAGGCCACGGCCGCCGTCGAGATCGGGGCGAGCGAGCCGGTCGGCGACGAGCTGGGCCTCGTCTGCGTCGAGGATCCCGGTGGTCAGCAGGTGGGCCATGTTGGACGCCGGTCCGGTGACCGCCCGGCCGTGCCCGTCGAGCGCGATGGCCGGGTAGCGGCCGTCCAGGTCGTCGATCCAGTACGTCGCGCGGAACAGGGCGGCCAGCCGGTCGGCCCATTGCGCCCACTCGTCCGCGCCCGGCCGGTCGAACGCCGCGAGCAGCGCGGCTCCGCCGCGGGCGGCCGCATACGCGTAGCCCTGCACCTCGCACAGCGCGAGCGGCTGGGCGGCGATCGTGCCGTCGGCCCAGCGCACCGCGCCCGGGGAGTCCTTCCAGCCCTGGTTGGCCAGGCCACTGCCCGACGTGCGGCGGTAGCTGAGGAAGCCGTAGTCCCCCGCGGTGCGCTTGATCCAGCCGAGCGCGGCCTCCAGGTGCGGGAGCAGCGCGGCGACCTCGGCCTCGGGCAGTCCGGCCCGCCATGCGTCGTGCAGCAGGCAGCACCACAGCGGGGTGGCGTCGACCGTGCCGTAGTAGCTCGGCGGCAGATCGAGCCCGCCTGCCTGCAGCCCGTTCGGCCGGAACTCGTGGATGATCTTGCCGGGTTCTTCCTCGCCGCGCGGGTTGCTGACCTGGCCCTGACGCCGCGCAAGCACGCGCAGCGTGCCGCCCGCGAGCTCGGTGGACAGCGGCAGCATCATCCGCGCCGTCCAGAGCGAGTCGCGTCCGAACAGCGTGCAGAACCAGGGGCTTCCCGCCGCGGCGAACCGGTCGGCAGGGTCGATCGGGTCGGCGAGCAGCAGGCCTTCGAGATCGGCGAGGCTGCGCCGGACCAGGCTGGCGCGCTCCCCTCCCGCTGCGTTCTCGTCCAGCCGCCATTCGAGCGGGGCGGCAGGCCGGAAGTCCTCCGGTCCGGCCTGCGACGGCGCGAGGGTGATGTGCAGCATCCAGCGCTCGCCAGGCGCGAGACACAACGGCCAGGTCAGGACGGCGTCGGGGCCATCGGTGCCGATCTCGCCCGGGGGCGGTGCCGAGGTGAGTGACGCGGCCACGTCTCCGCGGGACCAGCGGATCTCGCTTCCGTGAACGGTGGGTGGCACCTCGGTGAGCGGCGCGCCGGACTTCACGACCGGGGTGGCGGACATGTCGCTGCGCGCGAGCAGGACGAGCCGCAGGTCGACGGGGGCGCTCGCGGAGTTGTGCAGCGTGATCTCCTCGACCGCGGTGCGGTCGGCGATCCGGCGCTCCCGGCGCACCTGCACGCCGGGCAACTCGCCCTCGAACCACGCGCGGCCGGCCCCATCGAGGCCGGCCGCCGCGAACCGGAGATCGACGCCATCGACGCCGATCTCCAGGCGATTGCAGTAGCGGGTGTCACCCACGTAGAAGCCCTGCGCGCCCTCGGAACGGACCTGGCCGTCGGGGTCGGAGAGCAGCTCCGCAGGCGCGGCGAGCACCGTGAGGAGGTGGTCGAGGATGGTCTCGCCGGGCCGGTCCGTGGCCGGTCGTGTGGCGGTCATGTGATCAAAGCTCCTGGTCCGGGCACGCGTCGTGCCCCCCTCGTGCAGTCGACGCTACGCCCCGCGGCCGATGTGGCCGCCGGGAGGGCAGGATCGCCGTATGTCCGATCATTTCCAGCCATTCCCGGAGGATTTCGAGCGCGGGCTCGCCGTCGTCGCCCATCCGGACGACCTCGAGTACGGCGGCGCGGCCGCCATCGCGCGCTGGACAGCACAGGGCCGCCACATCGCCTACCTCCTTGCCACCCGCGGAGAAGCGGGAATCGACACCCTCCCGCCCGCGGAGTGCGGGCCGTTGCGGGAGGCCGAGCAGCGTGCGGCGGCAGCCGAGGTCGGGGTCGAGGTCGTGGAGTTCCTCGACCATCCGGACGGGCTGATCACCTACGGCGTGCCGCTGCGCCGCGACATCGCGGCCGCGATCCGCCGGCACCGGCCCGACGTGGTGATCACGGTCAACCACCACGACACCTTCCCGGGCGGGCACTACAACATGGCCGACCACCGCGCGGTCGGCCAGGCCGCCCTCGACGCCGTGCGGGACGCGGCGAACCGGTGGCTCTTCCCCGAGGTCGGCGAGCCGTGGAACGGCGTACGCCAGGTACTGGTGCTGGCATCGCCGCTCGCCGGCCACGCCGTGGACATCGCGGAGCAGTTCGACCGCGGGGTGGCCTCGCTGCGGGCCCACAAGGCCTACCTCGATGCGCTCGGCGGTCCCATGAGCGACCCGGAGGCGTTCCTGCGCGAGAGCGCCGAGGAGGCGGCCGCCCACCTGCCCGGCTCCCGCCTCGCCACGGCCTTCCAGGTCATCGCCACATAGGCTCTCGTCCTGTGAACCCGTCGACGACCCATGCGCGGCTGGTCGTCGACGAGCTGATCCGCTGCGGCGTCACCGACGCCGTGCTGTGCCCCGGCTCGCGCAACGCGCCGATGTCGTTCGCGCTGCACGCGGCGGACGCGGCCGGTCGGCTGCGGCTGCACGTCCGGATCGACGAGCGCACGGCCGGCTTCCTCGCGCTCGGGCTCGCGTTGCGGTCGGGGCGCCCGGTACCGGTCTGCACGACGTCGGGCACGGCCGTGGCGAACCTGCATCCGGCGGTGCTGGAGGCGTCGTACGCGGGCGTTCCGCTGCTGGTGCTGAGCGCCGACCGGCCGCCCGACCTGATCGGCACCGGCGCCAGCCAGACGATCGAGCAGGCCGGGCTGTTCGGCGGCGCGGTACGGCTGGCCGTCAACGCCGGGGTGGGCGGCGACCCCGCCCGGGTGCGCTCGTTCGTCGACCGGCTGGTCGCGGCGGCCACCGGCGCCCCGCCCGGCCCCGCGCACCTGAACCTTCCCTTCGCCGATCCACTGGTGCCCGACGGCCCCGGCGAGGCTCCGGCGGGTCGGGCGGACGGCGGCCCGTGGACGCGGGTGACGCCCGCCGCCCGGCAAGCGGATCCGCTGCCGCTCGACCCGTCGGCCCCGACGCTCGTCATCGCCGGTCACGGCGCGCCGGACGACCTTCTCGACCTGCCGGTCCCCGTGGTCGCAGAGCCCGCGTCGGCCGCATGGCCGGCCGCGGTGCGCACCGGCCCGTGGTTGCTCGGGGCCTCAGCCGCGTTGCGGCCTGCCCAGGTCGTCGTGGCGGGCCGCCCCACGCTGCACCGCTCGGTCCAGCGGCTCCTCGCCGACCCGGGCGTCGCGGTCCACGCGCTCGCCGACCCTCGCGGCATGCCGTGGACGGACGTGCCGGGCAGCGTCCGCGCGGTCGGGAGCCTCCCGCCGCTGCGTCCCGACCGGTCGTGGACGGATCGGTGGCGCGCCGCGGACGCCGCGGCCGCGGACGCCCTCGACAAGGCCTTCGACGACCCCGCCGCCCCCGGCGGGCTGCGCCTCGCCCGGGAGCTGGTGGCCGCGCTGCCGCCCGGCGCGCAGCTGGTGCTCGGCTCGTCCAACCCGGTGCGCGACGTGTCGCTCGCGGCCGTGCCGCGCCCGGACCTCACGGTGCTCGCGAACCGGGGTGTCGCCGGTATCGACGGCACGGTCTCCACGGCGGTCGGCGCCGCCCTCGTGCACGACGGCCCCGCGTTCGCCCTGCTCGGTGACCTGACGCTCCTGCACGACACCACCGGCCTCGTCCTCGGACCCGACGAGCCCCGCCCCGACCTCACGATCGTCGTCCTCAACGACGAAGGCGGCGGCATATTCACCCTGCTCGAGCAGGGTGACCCGGTGCACGCCGCCGCGTTCGAGCGGGTCTTCGGCACGCCGCACGGTGTCGACCTGGCCGCCCTGTGCGCGGCGACCGGCACCGGTCACGCCCTGGTGGAGCTGCCGGATCTCGCCGAGGCGCTGGTCCCGGCACCCGGGCTGCGGGTCGTCGAGGTGCGGGCCGATCGCCGCGAGCTACGCGAGGGCCACGCACAACTGCGCGATGCGATCGACGCGGCGTTGGCCCATGGGTCGTGAGCGGATAGGCGAGCTATAGCGCGCGTATCCACTCACGAGGTGGTCGTGGCGAGTAGCAGGTCTACCTCGGCGCGGGTGGGGGCGGTGGCGGGGCCGGGACGCGTCACCGCCAGTGCGGCCGCGGCGTTCGCGCGGGTCGCGGCGGCGGCGAGGTCCGTCCCGCGCAGCAGCTCGGCGGCGAGCACGCCGCAGTGCGCGTCGCCCGCGCCAGTGGTGTCCACGGCCTCCACCGGGATGCCCGGGACGTGGGTCGTGGTGCCGTCGCGGGTGACGAGGCAGCCGGCCGCGCCGTCCCGGACGATCACGGCCGCTGATGCGGGAACGCGCCGGGCGAGCTTCGCCGACGCATCCCACCGGTCGGTCTCGCCGGTGAGGATGCGTGCTTCGCGGGCGTTCGTGGACAGGATCGACGTGCGTTCCAGCAGCCGGCTCCATGCGGCGATGTCGATCTCCCCGACGAGCGGGCCAGGGTCGACGAGCACCGTCGGTCCGTCGAGGTTCTCGAGCCGGTCGAGCAGCACGGCTGCCTTGTCCGGCACGAGCAGGCTGTATCCGCTCACGTAGACGACGTCGGCAGCGGTGACCGGCACGGCGGCGAGTGCCGCTGCGTCGACGCTCGACTCGGCCCCGCTGCCCGTCACGAACGTGCGTTCGCCGGTGCCATCCACGAGCACGACGCAGATCCCGGTGTCCGCGCCCGGTGCGGGTGGGAGCGCGGCCGTGATGCCCTCGGCGGCCAGCGCGGCCCGCGCGAGGTCGCCGAACCGGCCGTCGCCGTGCCCGCCCGCGTACACGACCTCGGCTCCTGCCCGCGCGGCCGCCGCCATGACGTTGAACCCGCCGCCGGGCTGGAGGTCGGTGTGCGAGGCGAACACGTCCCCGCCGACCGGTGGGAGCCCCTTCACCCGCATCACGAGGTCGAGGATGACCTGGCCGGTGTGGATCAGCCGGCCGGTCATCGCCGGGCCCCGCCCAGCACGCCGTAGATCCCCGCGGCGACGACGAAGGTGACCACCCAGCCGAGGCCGTTCTCGCCGAACCAGCTCCCGGCGAGCGGGCCGCTGAACCACGGCGCGTCCGACGGGCCCGCGGTGACGAACAAGTAGCCGATGACGATCGCCGCGGCCCATGCCGTGACCGCGCGCCACTCGACGCCACCGCGGTACCAGTACGCGCTGGTCCGGCGCACGTCCATCAGCGCGACCGGGTCGTAGCGGTCGCGCCGGAGCATGTCGGTGGCGAACACCCCGACCCACGCCGTGATCGGGACGGCCAGGAGGCTGATGAACGCGATGAACGGGCCGTAGAAGTCGTCGGCGACGAGGATGAAGTAGATCGCCCCCGCGAACGTCACCACCACGTCGACGACCACGGCGTATACCCGCGGCATCCGCAGGCCAAGCGTCAGCGTGGTGAGCCCCGCGGAGTAGACGGACAGGTGGTTGGACAGCAGCAGCCCACCGAACGCCGCCACGAGGTACGGCACCGCCATCCAGGCCGGCAGCATGGCGCGGATGGCGGCCACCGGGTCGCCCGCGTCGGCGAGCGTCGGGTCGCCGGCGGCGAGCATGCCGCCCAGCGAGATCAGCAGCACCAGCGGGATGCCGGCGCCGGCGGCCGCGGAGAGCACGAGCGAGCCTGCCGTCACGCCTGGTGCCTGGTAGCGCGAGACGTCGGCCGAGGCGTTCGCCCACCCGATGCCGGTGCCGGCCGCGATGATGCCGATGCCCGCGATCATCGTGCCGACGGGCGCGGGAGTGGCCGCGCCGACCGCCGCCCAGTCGACGGTGGCGACGAGGAACGCGCCGACCACGATGTTGAGCGCGCCGAAGACCCACGTCGCCCAGCGCTGCACGGACACGAGCACGGCGTGCCCCAGCCCCGACACCACCACCGTGAGCAGCACGAACACCGCGATGCACGCGACCGTCAGCCACGGGTGGTCGGTGGCGGCGGGGCCGGCGCCGAACAGGATCGTGCACAGCGAGAGCAGCGCGAACGCCGCCGTCGTCGTGTTGACGGTCTCCCAGCCCAGCCGGGAGATCAGCGAGACTGCTGTGGGGCCGATGTTGCCGCGCGCCCCGAAGACGGCCCGCGACAGCGTCAGGCCGGGAGCGCCGCCGCGGCGGCCCGCGATCGACACCGCCCCGACGATCGCGAACGAGCCGACGGACCCGATGGCCGCGACGACCACGGCCTGCCAGACGGTGAGCCCCAGCGAAACGAGGGTGGCGCCGAGCGGCAGCCCGAGGATCGAGATGTTGGCGGCGAACCACACCCAGAACAGCTGGGCCGGGCGCCCGTGGCGCTCGTCGGCAGGCACCGGTTCGATGCCGCGCGTCTCGAGCGCGGCTTCGACTCTGCCGGTTGTGGTGCTCTCGCTGGTGGCGGTCATGGTCGACTCCCGTGCCGGAGTTCGAGCAGCCCGTCGGCGACGGGTGCCATGTCGAGGCCGTTCACCCGCGCGACGGTGTCGAGCAGGTCGGCGGGCAGCCCGCCAACGCCGTGGTGCGCGCCGAGCACGGCGCCGCAGATCGCGGCGATCGTGTCGGTGTCGCCGCCGATCTCGGCCGCGAGGGTGAGCGCTTCGAGTGGGTCGCCGCCGAGCGCCTCGGCCAGCGCGAACGCCGCCACCACCGACTCCTGCGCCGCTACCGAGGTGCCGATCACGTCCGCGACGGCGTCGGCGAGATCGGCGCGGTCCCGGCCGCGCACGAAACCGCGGGCCCACCGGATGCGCGCCGCGATGTCGCCGCCCGCGGCCCAGTGGCCCCTCGGGGCGCCGGCAGCCGCCGCGCGCTCCGCTGCGTCGAGGGCGGTGCACAGGTCGTCGCCCGCGACGCCCGCGGAGACGGCGGCTGCCACCGCGGCGGCCGCTGCGATCCCGATCGAGGAGTTGTGGGTGATCCGGCTGGCCTCCACGACCGCGTCGAGCAGCGCCTTCTCGTCGATGTGGGGGACGGCGATCCCCACGGGCGTCACGCGCATCGCGGCGCCGTTGGTGGTGCCGTCGCGGCCCGCCTCGTCCGGTGGCTCGCCCGCCCGCAGCCGCTGGATCGCGCGCTTGGTCGACGGTCCGAGCAGGTCGGCGGAGCCCCGGCGGACCATGTCGGCCTCCCACCGCTCCAGTGCGTCGGCGAACGTGGCCGCGTCGACGCGCCCTGACCCGTCGATCAGCAGCCGGGCGAGCAGAAGCGCCTGCTCCGTGTCGTCGGTGATCGAGCCTGCCGGCATGCCCGGTGCGATCGGCTGGTCGGGCGCGGCGTCGAGCAGCGTGGTGACGCGCCCGTACCGAGACGCGATCCGCTCCCGCGACATCGACTGCGTGGGCATGCCCAGCGCGTCGCCGATGGCGAGGCCGGCCAGCGCCCCGATCGCCCGGTCCCGCTCGGTCGTCATCGCTCGCCGAACGTCAGGTGGAACCGGAAGCGGGCCGGGTCCAGGAGGCTCTCGACGTGCTCGACGAGGGCTCCTTCGCTGGTCAGCGTGGTTCGGATGGAGTGGAGGAACAGCTCGCCTGCGGAACGTTCGAGCAGCGCGGCCGCCTCGCCGTCGAGCGGGGCGGTGGCGATGAACTGCTCTCCGTTCGTGCCGCTCAGCCCGGCCGCCCGCAGCGTCGCCGTGATCGAGCCGTCGACGAGGCCGCGCTCTGGCAGGTCGGCGAGCGCGCCCCCGGCGGGAACGGCGGAGGTCTCCAGCGAGACCGGATCGGCCGCGCTGCGGCGCAGCCTCCTGATGGTGACGAGCGGGCCATGGCGATCGACCAGCTCAGGGGGCCCACCGCGCTCGACGCCGAGCAGCTCCACGGTGACGTCCGAACCGGCATCCGCGAGGGCGCGGGCCCAGCCGACGCTCTGGTCGAGCGCCACCCCGTCGAACGTGACGAACGATCCGACGCCGGTCTCGGTGGCGATCAGGTTGCGGCGCTGCAGCTCCGACAGCGCGCTGCGGACGGTGCCGCGGCTGACCTGGTACGTGGCTGCCAGCTGGTTCTCACCCGGCAGCCGCTCGCCCCGCGCCAGCCGGCCCGACCTGATCCGCTCGGCCAGGTCCTCGACCAGCCGGGATCGTTTGCTGAACCCCACCTGTCCAGTCATGTACATACATGTACGCCCGGACGGTTGGCGTTGTCCAGGGCTCAGCCCGGTTCGGTGTCCTCGAGAGCGTCGCGGACAGCGACCATCTTCGCCGCGGCCTCCCGCACCTCCGTGTCGGGATCGGAGTCGGCGACGATCCCGCAGCCTGCGAACAGGCGCGCGGTCGGCCCGTCCAGGAGCGCGCAGCGCAGGGCGATGCCGAGCTCGCCGTCGCCGTTGCCGTCCATCCAGCCGACGGGGCCCGCGTAGCGGCCGCGGTCCATGCCCTCCAGCTCGGCGATGAGGGCGAGTGCCGCGTCGCGCGGGGTGCCGCCGACCGCGGCCGTGGGGTGCACGGCCGACGCGAGCTGCAGCAGCGAGGCCGGTGACTGCGGGTCGAGCTTGCCGTGCACGTCGCTGGCCAGGTGCGAGACGTTGCGCAGTGCGATCACCGATGGCGTGTCCGGCACGTCGAGCGAGCTGCACATCGGACGGAGCGCGTCGGCGAGCGAGTCGACGGCGAGCGCGTGCTCGTGCCGGTCCTTGGCCGACCCGAGTAGCTGACCCGGCAGGTCGTCGCACTCGCCGGGCCAGATCGTGCCCGCGAGAACCCGCGACGACACGGTGCCGTCCACGCGGCGCACCAGCATCTCGGGGGTGGCGCCGACGAGCCGGTCCACCGAATAGGACCAGCAGGTGGGATAGCGGCGGGCAAGTCCTGCGAGCAGGGCCCGCGGGTCGAGCGGGGCGTCACCCACCGCGAGCAGGTCGTGGGCGAGCGCGGCCTTGTCGAGCTCGCCCGCCCGCATCCGGCGGACCGCCTCGGCCACCGCCTTCCGGTAGCCGGCCACGGGAAGCAGCCCGTCGGCGAATCGCAGGGTGCCGCTCGGCCGCACCGGGGTGACGGCCCGCATTGCCGAGGGGCCGTCCCCGTGCGAGAACTCGGTGATCCACGCCACGCCGTCCCGGCGCCCGACGAGCACCCGCGGCACGACGAGGACCGACCCCGGCGAGGAGTCGGCGAACGTGAAGCTGGCAAACGCCACCGGGCCGGTGCCGGGCAGGTCGACCTCGTCGCTGACGCGCAGGCCCTCGGTGAAGGAACGCCACCACGAGTCGGCCTCGGCGAACCGGTTCGCCCCCGACACGGTGATGCGGGCGACCTCACCCCATCCGACGAGACCGTCCGACCCGCGCACCCACGACAGCGGGTTGCGGTCGTCCGGAAGCAGCTCGAGCAGGCCACCCGGGTCGCCGACGAGCCTGGTTCGCACGCCCAACCCGGTCGGTAGCGGGGCGATCGTCACGAATCCGAGAGTAGGAGGCGATTCGCGCCCGCGTGCGCGCGACCCGGGAGGCCCCGGCCACACCGGTGCCCTCACCAGGCCTCATACGATGGGGGACGTGACGAGTGGCACCCAGACGACGGGCACGGGGCGCACCCGCGCGATCGACGAGCTTGCATCGCTGGTGCGCCCGCTCGGTCGCTTCATGACCAGCAAGGCCTCGGAGATCGTCACCGGGATCGCGGTGCTCGCCACCGTGCTCGGCTTGCTCGCGCTGGCAGGCGCCGCTGTTGACGACCGCTCCATCTCGGCCAACCCCGGCTACGCGCAGGCGGAGGTGCTGGACGGGTCGACGTTCGCCCGCACGGTTGTCCGCTTCACGGTGGCCAGCGGGGAGACGGTGGCGCCCGAGCACGGGGTCTTCTACCCATCCGGGCTCACGGTGGGCGAGTCGGTGGCCGTCGAGTACGACCTGGCCAACCCCGAACTCGTCCGGGTGGCCGGGCGCAGCGCGCTCGACCAGGCGGTCCCGCTCACCCTCGGCGTCGCGCTGGTGTGGGCGGTGCTGGGCCCGATCGCCTTCTGGCTGCGCCGCCGCCGCGTCAGCTAAGGGCGATACCTGTCGGCGAGCTCGGGAGGGGCGCAGGCCCTCCAGCCGTCGAGGAGGGCGTCGCGTAATGCGTCCTCGGTGACGGCGTCCAGCTGGACGAGCACGGCGGCGTACCCGTTGAAGTGCGGGATCGTGAAGAACGCGTCGGTGTTCTCGGCGAGGACGGCCTCCTTCTCGTGGAGGTCGATGACGCGGATCGCGAGGATCGGGCCGTCCGGCGGGGTGTCGGCGCCATACCGCCGGAGGTCGGCCTTGCTGAACGGCCGTTCCCACGCGAAGACCTTGGCACCGCCGCTCCTGGTGGCGCCGGGCACCGCCCACGCCCGGCCGCCACGCTGCTCGATCTCCACGACCTCGGGCAGCTCGGTGGCGATGCGCGCCACGTCGTCGAGGCTCACCATCCCCCGGACGCTACTCCGCGCGGCGCGTCGCCAGCGCAACTCCGAGCACGGTGACCACCATTCCGCCGACCGCCACCAGCCCGAGCGACTCGCCGAACATCGCGAACGCCATCAGAGCTGTGATCCCGGGCACGAGGTAGAAGTAGCTGGTGACCTGGGCCGCAGCGCCGCGGCGCAGCATGAGGAACAGCAGCGAGATGCCGCCGCCGGTGAGCACCAGCACCGACCAGGCCAGCGCGCCGAACAGCTGCGGTGTCCAGTCGAACCGGAACGACTCGAACGCGAGCGCGAACGGCAACGTCACCGCGACCGAGGCGACGAACTGCACCACCTGGCCCGTGCGCAGATCGAACCGCGGGCAGAACCGCTTCTGGTAGAGCGTGCCGATCGTGATCGCGAGCAGGGCCATGATCGTGAGGCCGAGCGTCAGCGGTGAGAGGCCCTGGGCCGTCAACCGGTTGGACACCACGAGCGCGACGCCCGCGAACCCGAGGAGCAGCCCGAACACCTGCCGCCTGCCCAGCCGTTCGCCGAGCAGCCCGGCGAACGCCGCGGTGAGCACCGGCTGCAGGTTCACGACGAGCGCCGCGACGCCTGCCGGCATCCCGGCGGCGACCGCGGCCCACACCCCGCCCAGGTAGCCGGCCTGGATCCCGACGCCCGCCACCGCGATGTGCAGCGCCTGCCACCCGCGTGGCCACGGAGCGCGGGCCGCCACCGCGAGGGCGAGCATCAACACGATCACGCCCGCGTAGCGCACCACCAGGAAGCTCAGCGGTTCCGCGTACGGGGCGGCGTACTTCGCGACGACGAAGCCGGACGCCCAGATGACGACGAACGCGAACGGCGTGGCGCGGACGGCGAGGTCGGCGCGGGATGCGGTGGTGCTGATGCTCGACCATAACCCGGCACTCACCGGGTTATGTACGGCTCAGGTGCTGTAGGAGTGCGCTCCGGTTCCCGCGAGCTTCCCGGCGTCGACGATGAGGTACTCGTCGCGGATCGGGGTGCCCGCGAAGTGGGCCTCCAGGATCTCGCGGGTGCCGGCCGCATAGCGGGCCTGCGCCGAGAGCGTGGAGCCGGAGATGTGCGGGGTCATGCCGTGGTGGGGCATGGCCCGCCACGGGTGGTCCGGTGGGGCCGGCTGCGGGTACCACACGTCGCCCGCGTAGCCCGCCAGCCGGCCACTCTCCAGTGCGCGCACGACCGCGTCGCGATCGACGATCAGGCCGCGTGCGGTGTTGATGAGGTAGGCGCCGCGGCGCATCGTGGCCAGCAGCCGCTCGTCGAACAGGTTCATGGTCTCCGGGTGCAGCGGCGCGTTGATGGTCACGACGTCGCAGTGCGGGACCATGTCCTCCGTGCTGGCGTGGAAGGTCAGGCCCAGCTCCCGCTCGACCTCGGCCGGCAGGCGGTGCCGGTCGGTGTAGTGCAGCCGGACGTCGAACGGGGCGAGGCGGCGCAGTACGGCGAGCCCGATGCGGCCCGCGGCGACGGTGCCGACGTCCATGCCTTCGAGGTCGTAGGAGCGGGATACGCAGTCGGCGATGTTCCACCCGCCGCGGCGTACCCATTCGTGCGATGGCAGGTAATTGCGCACCAAGGACAGGATCATCATCACGACGTGCTCGGCCACGCTGATGCTGTTGCAGTAGGTGACCTCGGCGACGGTGATTCCGTTGCTGATGGCGGCCTCGAGATCGACGTGGTCCGAGCCGATTCCCGCGGTGAGTGCCAACTTCAGATTCGGCGCCTTCGCGATGCGCTCCGCCGTGAGGTACGCGGGCCAGAACGGCTGCGATATCACGACTTCCGCATCGGCCAGGTGCCGGTCGAACTCGGAGTCGGTCCCGTCCTTGTCAGAGGTGACGACCAGCTCGTGGCCCTGCGCCTCGAGGAACGCCCGCAGGCCGAGCTCACCCGACACGCTGCCCAGCAGCGCGCCCGGCGTGAAGTCGGTCGCCGTCGGTGTGGGCAAGGTCTGTCCGTCGGGGTAGCGCTCGAGCACGGGGAGACCGTCCCGCGCATAGTCCGTGGGGTAGCCGTCCACCGGGTCGTCGTAAAGGACGCACAGCACCTTCGCCATCGTCTGCTCCCTCGAGGATCTGCATGTTTCCTGTGCAGACACTCGCCGAATGGGTGGCGCGGGGCAATGCCGGTGGGGATGATTCTGCGTATGCGCCGATAAACGAAATTTGTCGTCAGGCGTCGGAAGCGCGCCACCAGGCCAGGACCGCGTCGAGCGCGCCCGGCACCGCGACGATCATCGCGTCGTCGGGCAGGGGATCGGGACGGCCGTTCCGGTCGACGATCACGGCGCCCGCCTCGGCCGCGAGGCAGGCGGCGCCCGCGACGTCCCACTCGTGGTAGCCCTCGAGCACGGCGGCGACCGCGTGCCCGAGCGCCACCTGCGTGACCGCGAGCGCCGATGATCCGAGCGAGCGGATCCCGGCGTGGGCAGCGGCGGCATGGCGGGTGAACGCCGCGGTGCGGTCGGGCCCGAGCTCGGCGCAGATCAGCCCGCCCGCCGGAGGCCGGGGGACGACCCGGACCGGGACGCCGTTCGCCCGCACCCCTCGTCCGCGGGCGGCGGCGTAGATCTGGGCCCGGCTCGGGTCGGCGATCACCCCCACGACTGGTCCGGAGGCGTCCACCAGCGCGAGACTGTATGCGCACCACGGGAATCCCGCGACGTAGTTTGCGGTGCCGTCGACCGGGTCGACGACCCACCGGTAGGGGGCGCGGTGCGCGTCCGGGTCGGCGCCGTACTCCTCGCCGACAACGGGCACGCCGGGGAACTCCGCTGCGAGAACTCGGCGGGTGTGGCGCTCGAGGGTGCGGTCGGTGTCGGTGACCCAGTCGAAGGGGTTGGCCTTGTGCGCGGCCCCGCTGTGGTGCTCACGGCCCGCGGTGGCCGTGATCACCTCGGCCGCGTCGTTGGCGAGCCGCCCGGCCACCTCGAGGGCACGGGACATCAGCCCGGCTTCCACAGGGAGGGGCGCCGGGGGTGCGCTCGGTTCCTGCTGGACGGTCATGTGGCCCGAGCGTCACCGGCTCCGGTGTCCCGGGTGCGTCCCGCAGGTGACGTGCCGACGATCACATGGCCAACTGTGCGACAGACACGGGCTGTTCCTGCGCCGTTGGGCGGCTCGCCACCGGCGCGATCCCCTGGCGGGAGACCGTTCCACCGTGCGCGTCGCGATCGTCTCCGAGTGCTTCCTCCCCGTGGTCAACGGCGTCACCAACTCGGTGCTCAGAGTCGTCGAGCACCTGACCGAAGCGGGCCACGACGTGTTGGTCGTCGCACCCGGCATGGACGGCCCCACCGAGTACGCGGGCGCCCCCGTCGTGCGGATCAGGGAGATGAACCTGCCGGTGGTGTCGTCGATGCCGGTCGGCGTGCCGAGCAGGCGCGTGCTGACGGCGCTGCGCGAGTTCGCCCCGGACGTGGTGCACCTCGCGGCACCGTTCGTCGTCGGCTACCGGGGCCTCGTTGCGGCGCGCAGGCTGGGCATCCCGACGGTCGCGGTCTACCAGACGGACGTGGCGGGCTTCGCCTCCTCGTACGGCCTCGGCCTCACCGCCCGCGCGGCGTGGCGGTGGACGTGCCGGCTGCACGGGCTGGCCGACCGCACGCTCGCGCCGTCGAGCTGGGCCACGGCGGCGCTGCGGGCGCGGGGGGTGCCGCGGGTGCACCAGTGGGCGCGTGGCGTCGACACCCGGCGGTTCACCCCGTCCAAGCGCGACGACGGGCTGCGCGCCGAGCTGGCGCCCGGTGGCGAGCTGCTGGTCGGGTACGTCGGGCGGCTGGCGCCGGAGAAGCAGGTCGAGCGGCTCGCCACGCTCCACGGGCTGCCCGGCACCCGGCTCGTCGTGGTGGGCGGCGGCCCCAGCGAGGAGCGGCTGCGCGCGACCCTGCCCGCCGCGGCGTTCCTCGGCTTCCGGGAGGGCGACGAGCTCGCCCGGATCTACGCGTCGCTCGACGTGTTCGTGCACACCGGGCCGTCCGAGACGTTCTGCCAGGCCGTGCAGGAGGCCCTCGCGTCCGGGCTGCCCGTGGTGGCCCCGGACGCGGGCGGCCCACGCGACCTCGTGCTGCCGGGGCGCACCGGCTTCCTGGTGCCGCCGCACCCCGACTTGGCGACCCCGGACGATCCGGCGGTCGTGGCCGCCGACGCCGAGCTGCGCGACGCGGTCGAGGCGCTCGCCGACCCGCAGCTGCGGAGGCGGTTCGGTGCGGCCGCCCGACGGTCGGTGCTGCGTCGCACCTGGTCGGCCGTGTGCGACGAGCTGCTGGCCCACTACGCCGAGGTCATCGGCAGTCATGCGGTCGCGGCAGCCTGAGTTGAGGATCGTCCAGCTCGCGAACTTCTACGGCCCGCGGTCCGGCGGCCTGCGCACCACCCTGCACCACCTCGGCGCTGGTTACCGGGCGTGGGGGCACGAGGTCGTGCTCGTGGTGCCGGGTCCGCGGTCCGCCGACGAGCTCATGCCCACCGGGATCCGGCGGATCACGATCGCCGCGCCCCGCCTGCCCGGCACCGGCGGCTACCGGGCGGTCGACCCGTGGCGGGTGCAGCGGCTGCTGGAGCGGCTGCGTCCCGACGCGATCGAGGTGTCCGACCGGCTGACCCTGCGCGGGCTCGGCGCGTGGGCCGCCCGGCACGGCGTGCCGAGCGTGGTGATCTCCCACGAGCGGCTCGACCGGCTGCTCGCGCAGTTCCTGCTGCCCGGCGCCGCGGCCCGGCACGTCGCCGACGTGGCGAACGCCCGGATGGCGGCCGCATACGACACCGTCGTCTGCACGACATCATTCGCGCGGGCCGAGTTCGACCGCATCGGGGTTCGCAACGTCGCGCAGGTGCCGCTCGGCGTCGACCTCACGGCGTTCTCGCCGCGGCACCACGACCCCGACCTGCGTTCCGGCCTCGCCGCCGGCGCGGACGCCCTCCTCGTGCACTGCGGGCGGCTCTCGCCGGAGAAGCACCCCGAGCGCAGCATCGACACCGTGGCCGCGCTGCGCACCGCTGGGCACCGGGTGCGGCTGGTCGTCGCGGGGGACGGGCCACGGCGACCCGCCCTCGAGCGGCGCGCCGCCGGGTTGCCGGTGACATTCGTCGGTTTCGTCCGCGACCGCTCCCAGCTCGCCCGGCTGCTGGCATCCGCGGATGTCTCGCTCGCACCCGGCCCGCACGAGACGTTCGGGTTGTCGGCCCTCGAAGCGCTCGCCAGCGGAACCCCGGTGGTGGTGTCGGCGTCCTCGGCGCTGCCGGAGATCGTCGGCCCGTCCGGGGCCGCGGCGCTCGACCGTCCCGAGGCCTTCGCCGCGGGCGTCAGCACGCTGCTCGCCGCCGACGAGGCCGCCCGGCGCGGCGCCGCGCGGGCCCGGGCGGAGCAGTTCGGCTGGCCCGCCTCGGTGGCGGGGATGCTGGGGAGGCTCGCGGCCTCCTGAAGACCCGATACTGGAGCGGTGCCGAGTCAGCGCTCCGATATCGGTGAGTTCCTCCGCTCCCGCCGGGCCAGGATCCAGCCAGCCGATACCGGCCTGCAGGTCTACGGCGAGCGGCGCCGGGTGCCCGGCCTGCGCCGCGAGGAGCTGGCACAGCTGGCCGGGGTGAGCGCGGACTACTACGTGCGGCTCGAACAGGGGCGGCTGGCCAATGTCTCGGCCGAGATCCTGGACGCGGTGGCGCGCGTGCTGCGCCTGACGGAAGCCGAGCAGCGCCACCTCCACGAGCTCGCGGGGCGCACCCGCAACAGCCGGGTGCGGGTGGAGCAGGAGGTGCGGCCGAGCCAGCAATGGGTGCTCGACGCGTTGCGGGGTGCGGCCGGGGTGGTCCTGGGCACGGCAACCGACCTGCTCGCGTGGAACCCGCTGGCGGGCGTGCTGTTCGGGGTCGATTTCGACGCGCTGCCCAGGAGCGAGCGCAACATGTGCCGCATGATCTTCCTCGAGGAGGGTCTGCGGTCGCGGTTGAGGCCGTGGGAGCAATGGGCTCGATACGCGATCGGCGGGCTGCGCATGCACGTCGGACGCCACCCCGACGACCCGCGGATGGCCGCCCTCGTCGAGGAGTTGACGGCGGGGAGCCCGGAGTTCCGGAAGTGGTGGGCCGACCACCCGGTCTGGACGGAGCCCCACGGCAGGCAGGTTTTCTGGCACCCGGACGTCGGTGAGTTCACGCTGTCGTTCGAGGCGTTCGTCCTCCCGGAGATCTGGGACAGCAGCCTCCTCGTCCTGACGGCCGCCCCCGGCTCTCCCGGCCGCGCGGCCCTCGACGCGCTCGATCCGCGGTAGCGGGCAGCCCCGCTACCGCGGACGCGCGTCACGCGTCCCAGACCCCGGTGGCGGCCGCGGCCCGCACGTAGCCGGCGAAGTCGCGTGGCTCGCGGTCGAGCGCCTTCTGCACGCCGTCGCCGAGGTAGGCGTTGTGCCCGTCGAGTACCTCGGCGAACAGCACGATGAGATCGTCGGCGTACTCGGCAGGCACCCCGGCCCTGAGCAGCTGATCCCTGGCTTCCGGGCCGGACACGTCGCGGTACCGGACGTCCCGCCCCGTGGCGGCGGAGATCTCGGCGGCCGCCTCGGCGAACGTGATCAGGCGCGGGCCCGTCACGTCGTAGGCCTGACCGATGTGCCGGTCGTCCGAGAAGGCCGCCATGGCGATGTCGACGATGTCCTCGACGTCGACGAACGGCTCGCCGACGTTGCCTGCCGGCAGCGTGATCTCCCCGGACAGCACCGGCTCGAGCAGGTGCCCCTCCGAGAAGTTCTGCATGAACCACCCCGCGCGGATGACCGTGAGGTCCGCGCCGCTCGCCTGCACCAGCTGCTCGGCGTACTGCGCACCGGCCTCTCCTCGTCCGGACAGCAGCACGAGCCGGCGCGCTCCGCGTGCGACCGCAAGCTCCGCCAGCTCCGCGACCGTCTCCGCGGCGCCGGGGGAGGTCAGGTCCGGGAAGTACGTCAGGTACGCCGCGCCGACCCCATGCAGCGCGGTCTCCCATGTGCCCTTGTCCGCCCACGCGAACGGCGGGTCGGCCTGGCGCGAACCCTCGCGGACCGGCACGCCGGCCGCTCGGAGCCGCTCGGTGATCCGCCGCCCCGTCTTGCCCGTGGCTCCGGTCACGAGCACTCCTGCATCCGTCATCTCGTCGCCCTCCCTCGGTTGACCTGCCGGTTTCGGCATCGAGATGAGGGTGCGCCGTGCGCGGCGGGGTAGCCACGGAGCGCTTCTTCCTAGGTCTGGGGGAACCAGGTTCGGTACGCCTACGCGCCGGCGAGGGTGTCGAGCCAGTGCAGCAGCAGCGCAGTCTCCGGGTCGCCGAGCTCCGTCCGGCGGTCCCGCAGGATGGCCGCCAGCTGCAGGGCCGCAACGGTCAGCGAGCCGTCCTCGGCGGACCTCCGGCGGCCGGCGTCCGGGACGAGCACCGCGGCGTGGACGGCGTCGCGCACCCGCCGGGAGAGGTCGGGGTCGGGATAGTTCTCGGGCTGCGTGACGAGGTTCAGTGCCAGTCCGATGTTCGCGGACATGATCATCTGAGCGGCCAGCCCCGACTCGACGCGCAACCTGCCCGCGGCCGCGCACCGGTCGAGGACCTCGCGCAGCAGGCGCATCGCCTCCTGCGCCGCGGAGGGGACGGTGGCGAAGCTCGGCGAGAACATCAGCCGGTAGACGGCCGGGTGGGACTTCGCGAACTCGACGTGGGTGTCCCACCCGTTGCGCAGGTCCACCACCGGATCCTCGGACGGCGCAGCGGCCCGCTTCGTCGCGAGGTAGCGGTCGAACCCGTAGTCGACCAGCGCGCTGAGCAGGCCGTTCTTGTCGCCGAACAGTCGGTAGAGCACGGGCGCGCCGACGCCGACCGCCTCGCACACGGCGCGGGTCGCGATGTCACGGTCCGGTGAGGCGTCGAGCAGCTCCTCGGCCGCCTCGAGCATCCGCGTGCGCATGTCCACGACACGATCGTAGCGTCACTAACACGTGCAACGTACGGGTGTTACGCACGTCATATCAATGGTTCGTCGAACACGTAGCGCTGCTACGAAGGTGGTGTTAGCGTCGGTCTCGTTCGAACGGAACAGCGTTACGGAGGAGCGAACCATGACTGAGAACACGCCGCGCGTCGCGATCGTGACCGGTGGTTCCGGAGGCATCGGGCGGGCGGTCGCCGAGCGCCTCGCCGCCGACGGGATGAGCGTGCTCGTGCACTACGCGGGCAACCCGGGACGGGCGAAGGAGACGGTCGACGCGATCGTCGCCGCGGGCGGTACGGCCGGCGCGGTGCAGGCCGACGTCGCGGACGAGAACGATGTGGCGGCCCTCTTCGACGAGGCGGAACGGCGCTACGGCGGCGTCGACGTGGTCGTGCACACGGCCGGGCTCATGCTGCTGGCCCCGCTCGCCGAGCTCGACCTCGCCGACCTCGACCGGATGCACCGCACCAACATCCGCGGGACGTTCGTCGTCGACCAGCAGGCGGCCCGCCGGGTCCGAAGCGGCGGCGCGATCATCAACTTCTCCACGTCGGTGACGAAGATCGCCCTGCCGACCTACACCGCATACGCGGCCAGCAAGGGCGCCGTGGACGCGATGACCCTGATCCTGGCCAGGGAGCTGCGCGGCCGCGACATCACCGTCAACGCCGTGGCCCCCGGCCCGACCGCCACCCCGCTGTTCCTCGAGGGCAAGGACCAGTCGGTGGTGGACCACATGGCGTCGATGGCTCCGCTGGAGCGCCTCGGCACCCCCACCGACATCGCAGAGGCCGTCGCCTTCCTCGCGGGCCCGGCCCGCTGGGTCAACGGGCAGGTCCTCTACGCCAACGGCGGAATCATCTGAGAGGGAGAGGGATCATGGCTGAGAGCATCACCAAGAACATCGTCGTCACCGGGGCGTCCAGCGGCTTCGGGGCGCTCACCGTCAGGGCGCTCGCCGACGCGGGCCACACCGTCTACGCGGGCATGCGCGAGGCCGCGGGCCGCAATGCCCCCGCCGTCGCGGCGCTCGCGGATTACGCGAAGGAGCACGGGGTCGACCTGCGCGCCGTCGAGATGGACGTCGGCGACCAGTCCTCGGTGGACGCGGCCGTCGAGCACATCGTCGCCGAGGCGGGCCGGCTCGACGTGGTCGTGCACAACGCGGGGCACATGGTGCTCGGGCCGGCAGAGGCGTTCACCCCCGAGCAGCTGGCGGCCGTCTACGACGTCAACGTGCTGTCCACCCAGCGCGTGAACCGGGCCGCGCTGCCGCACCTGCGGGCGCAGGGCGACGGGCTCGTGGTGTGGGTCGGCTCCAGCAGCAGCCGCGGCGGCACCCCGCCCTACCTGGCGCCGTACTTCGCCGCCAAGGCCGCCGAGGACGCGCTGGCCGTCAGCTACGCCGCCGAGCTCGCCCGTTTCGGCATCGACACGACGATCGTGGTGCCGGGCGCCTTCACGTCGGGCACGAACCACTTCGCCCACGCCGGGCACCCGCAGAGCGCGGAGACCGTGGCCGCATACGAGGAGCGCTACGCAGGCCTGCTCGACCAGGTGTCCGAGCGGCTCGCCCGGCTCACGCCGCCCGACGCCGACCCAGCCGAGGTGGCCCGCCAGATCGCGCAGGTGGTGGACCTGCCCAAGGGCGAGCGGCCGTTCCGGGTGCACGTCGACCCGGCGCACGACGGCGCGGAGGAGGTCTTCGACCACGGTGACCGCATCCGCGCCGACTTCTACCGGCGCATCGGGCTGGAGGACCTGCTGCGACCGGCGTGAGCCCGCGGCCCCGGCGACGCCCGCGTCCGGCACCGGCCGGCCGCGGGCGCCCGGGTGACTGGTGCTCCCCACCGGAGGCACTAGCGCCCCGGCCCGTCCCTGACCACGCCGCGGACCTCGTCGAGCGAGAGCGCGTCGGGATCGAACTCCACCAGCGACCACGTGGCGCCCGCGCGGGCGTATGGCGCGGGGTCGGTGCCGGGAGGCAGGCCAACGGCGATGTCGAACGGGGTGTCCCGCCGGCGCAGCTCCGCGAGCTCGGCGGCGATCCCGGCGACCTCGTCCGGGTGCTGCAGGTTGACGGGGAAGAACCCGTCGTACCGCGCCGCGCGCCGCAATGGCGCCCGCTTGCCGGGGAATCCCGCCGCCCAGACCGGCACGCCGGGGCGTTGCACCGGGCGCGGCAGGAACCGGATCCCGTCGACGGTGTAGTGCTCGCCGTGGTGGTGCACCGGCTCGCCCGACCAGGCGGCGGTGAGGACGGCAAGCGACTCGTCGAGCATCCGGGCGCGCACACGCTCGTCGAGCTCCTCACCCGTCGCGGAGTACTCGTTGCCGAACCGGTCACTGCCGAGCCCGACACCGAGTGTGAGCCTGCCGCCGCTGAGCTGGTCCAGCGTGGCGGTGGTGCGGGCCACCACGACGGGTCTGCGGCGGGCGAGCGGGGTGACCATCGGGCCCAGCCGGATGCGCTCGGTCGCGGAGGCGATGGCTGCGAGTGTGGTCCACGGGTCGGCGACCGCCTCGACCGGCGCGCGCCACGAGACGTGGTCCCACACGAAGACGCCGTCCCAGCCGGCTTCCTCCGCTTCGGCGGCGAGCCGGGCGACGGCGAGCGGGTCGGCGAGCGCGTCGAAGATCGGGAGCCAGAGCGCGCTCCGCATCGTGGTCATGGTTGCACGCTAGAGCGCCGGGTTGAATCGCCAAAGCGATGATATTCGATCAAATCGATCGTTTTCAACGATAGTAATCGTGCGCGGCCGCCGCCGGCCGTGGGCGGCCCGCGACTCCGGGCGCGTAGCGTTCCCGCTCGTGAGCGAGCGCCAGCGAGCGAACCGATGGCACAGCGCCGGCGCGAAGCGCTGGCCGAGCCTCGGCGAGGCCATGCGATGAGCGAGCGTCAGCGAGCGAATCATCGACACAGCGCCCGCGCGCAGCGCCGGCCGAGCGCCAGCGAGGACGAGCGATGAGCAGGGCCGACCTGGACAAGGACCCGCACGACGTCGCCGCGATGTTCGACGGCGTCGCGCGCCGCTATGACCTGACCAACACGGTGCTCACCGCGGGTCAGGACCGGCGGTGGCGCCGGCTCACCCGCGAGGCGCTCGGGCTGCGGCCGGGGGAGCGGGTGCTCGACCTCGCCGCGGGCACGGCCGTCTCGACGGTGGAGCTGAGGCTGTCGGGCGCCTGGTGTGTGGCGGCCGACTTCTCCCTCGGGATGCTGCAGGCAGGCGCCCACCGCCCCGTGCCGAAGGTGGCGGCCGACGCGCTGCACCTGCCGTTCCGCGACGGCTCGTTCGACGCGGTCACGATCTCGTTCGGGCTGCGCAACGTCGCCGACCCCGACGTCGCGCTCGCCGAGCTCGCGCGCGTCACACGACCGGGCGGGCGACTGGTGGTGTGTGAGTTCGGCCGTCCGACGGCCGCGCCGTTCCGGGTCGCCTACTACGCGGGGCTGGAGCACGTGCTGCCCGCGATCGCGCGGCGGGTGTCGAGCAACCCGGATGCCTACGCGTACCTGGGCGAGTCGATCCGGGACTGGCCCGCCCAGCCGGAGCTGGCCCGCCGCATCGGGAAGGCCGGCTGGGCCGACGTCGGCTGGCGCAATCTCGCCTTCGGGGCCGTCGCACTACATCGAGCTGTCCGTCCCTGACCCCGGGCGGACCATCGTCAGCTGGTGCACCCGCCGCCCCTGGTAGCGGAGCCCGGGGACGGCGGGCTCCAGGTCAAGGTACGGCGTGAGGTAGACGGCCGCCTCCGACTCCGCGTGGCCCCACAGCGACGCGGTGGGAGCACCCTCGCCTGCCTGCCCGAACAGCGCCATCAGCTCGGTCCGGTCCGCGTCTGCGAGCCCGCGGATCTCCACCTCGCCCACGGCGGATCACCGTAGGGGGCCAACCTGGGCGGGCATCACTCGACCAGGGTGCTTAGACTCAGGGACGACTTCGTGAATCCGTTCACAAGGAGCCGTATGGCCGCGCCCGAACCCACCACATCGGACGCCGACGTGATCGTCGTCGGCGCGGGTCCCGCGGGATCCACAGCCGCCGCGTACCTCGCAAGAGCGGGACTCGACGTCCTGCTGCTGGAGAAGTCGACGTTCCCACGTCCGAAGGTGTGCGGCGACGGCTTCACGCCGCGCGGCATGAAGCAGCTCATCGACCTCGGGATCGACTGCTCAGAGGCCAACGGCTGGCTGCACAACAAGGGCCTGCGGGTCGTGGGCGGCGGCGTCACCCTCGAGCTCGACTGGCCGACCCTCGCGAACTTCCCGAACTTCGGCGCCGTGCGGCCCCGCCAGGACTTCGACGAGCTGCTCGTGCGCCACGCCGAGAAGCTCGGGGCCCGGCTGCACGAGGACACCACGGTCACCGAAGCGATCACCGACGAGCGCACCGGACGGGTCGTCGGCGTCACCGGCACCGTCGGGAAGGGCAAGGAGAAGCGGCCGGTCACCTTCCGCGCGCCGATCACGCTGGCGTGCGACGGGGTGTCGGCCCGCCTCGCGTTGAGCCTCGGGATGGTCAAGCGCGAGGACCGCCCGATGGGCGTGGCCGTGCGCCGCTACTACAACTCCCCGCGCACGCACGACGACTTCCTCGAGAGCCACCTCGAGCTGTGGGACCGCTCCGACGCGAAGGACCCCAAGCTGCTGCCCGGATACGGATGGATCTTCGGGATGGGCGACGGCACCTCGAACGTGGGGCTCGGGATCCTGTCCACATCGAAGGCCTACGGCAAGACCGACTACCGCGCGCTGCTCAAGTCGTGGCTGGACGGCACTCCGGAGGAATGGGGTTATCGCGACGAGAACGCGGTGGGCACCGTCGGCGGCGCCGCGCTGCCGATGGGGTTCAACCGTGTGCCGCACTACCGGCCCGGCATCCTGCTGGTCGGCGACGCGGGCGGCATGGTCAACCCGTTCAACGGGGAGGGCATCGCGTACGCGATGGAGTCGGCCGCCATCGCGGCTCGCTGCACGGTGCAGGCGCACGCGCGCTCCGGCGCGTCCGCCGAGGCGGCGCTCGCCGGGTACCCCACGGCGATGAGCCAGGCGCTGGGCAGCTACTACCGCATCGGCAACGTGTTCTCGAAGCTCATCGGAAACCCGACGATCATGGGAATGGCCACGAAGTACGGACTTCCCCGCACCACGCTCATGCGCTTCATCCTGAAGCTGCTCGCCAACCTGTACGACCCGAGGGAAGGCGCGGTCAGCGACCGCGTGATCACCGCGATGACCAGGCTCACACCGAGCTTGTAGTAAGGCTTGCCTGGGTCCGGTCGGGCTAATCGCCCGACCTAGGGTCCCGGGCGGAATCAATAAAGCGATTTCGACAACGACGACGAGGGTGAACGGATGCTCGACCCCTACCTCCCGCTGGTGCTGTTGTTCGCCCTGGCAGGTGCGTTCGCCCTGTTCTCGGTGACGGCGGCGCCGTACGTCGGCCCGCGCCGCTACAACCGCGCCAAGCTCGACGCCTACGAGTGCGGTATCGAGCCGTCACCCCAGCCCGTCGTGGGTGGTGGCCGGATGCCGGTCGCCTACTACCTCACGGCGATGCTGTTCATCCTGTTCGACATCGAGATGGTCTTCCTCTACCCGTTCGCGGTGAGTGCCGACGCACTCGGCCTGTTCGGGCTGGTGGAGATCGTGCTGTTCATCGTCACGGTCGGGTTCGCGTACGTCTACGTGTGGCGGCGCGGCGGGCTGGATTGGAACTGACATGGGTCTCGAAGAGCACCTGCCAAGCGGCGTACTGCTGACCAGCGTCGAGAAGCTGGTCAACTGGACGCGGAAGTCGTCGCTGTGGCCCGCGACGTTCGGGCTCGCCTGTTGCGCCATCGAGATGATGACCACCGGCGCGCCCCGCTACGACCTCGCCCGTTTCGGCATGGAGGTCTTCCGCGCCTCGCCGCGCCAGGCCGACCTGATGATCGTCGCCGGCCGGGTGAGCAACAAGATGGCCCCGGTCCTGCGTCAGATCTACGACCAGATGCCGGAGCCCCGCTGGGTGCTCGCGATGGGCGTCTGCGCGTCATCGGGCGGCATGTTCAACAACTACGCGATCGTCCAGGGCGTCGATCACGTCGTTCCCGTCGACATGTACCTGCCGGGATGCCCGCCGCGCCCCGAGATGCTGATGGACGCGATCCTCAAGATCCACGCCAAGATCATGGACGAGCCGCTCGGGTCGCGGCGGGCGGCGGAGCTGGCCGCGAGCGGCCACAAGACGGAGCTGGTGCCGTCGTCGATCAAGTTCGCGAAGAAGAAGTGACGCGTCATGGCTGACACGAACAGCGCCGACGAGAACAACACCGGCACCCCCGGCTCCTCCGCCGAGCGGAAGGGCGCCGACGAGGCCGAGCTGCGGGCCCGCGGGGCCGAGGAGGCCACGGCGGGCGAGGTCGAGCAGGCAGGCGGGGACGGCACGCCGGAGGGCGGCACCCGCATCGGGCCAACCCGCGAGCGGCGCGGCATGTTCGGCGTCTCCGGCTCGGGCGACACCTCGGGCTTCGGCGGCCTGCGGCTGCCGGCCTACGTGCCCGCGCCTGCCGAGCGTCCCTTCGGCGGCTGGTTCGACGACTTCGCCGACGAGTTCGGCGAGGCGCTCGCCGAGCGCGGCGTCTCGGGCGGCGCCGTGCAGCAGATCACGATCGACCGCGGCGAGATCACCTTCTACGTGCGCCGGGAGTCGATCCTCGACATCTGCCGCACGCTGCGCGACGAGGACAGCCTGCGGTTCGAGCTGTGCTCCTCGGTCTCCGGCGTCGACTACGGGGCGGACGTGCCGCAGCGGCTGCACGTTGTCTACCACCTCACGTCGATGACCTACCGCCGCCGCGTCCGCCTCGAGGTGTCGGTCGACGTCGACGACCCGCACGTGCCGAGCGTCGTCGAGGTCTACCCGACGGCCGACTGGCACGAGCGCGAGACGTGGGACATGTTCGGCATCGTCTTCGACGGCCACCCGGCCCTGACCCGGATCCTCATGCCGGACGACTGGGACGGCCACCCGCAGCGCAAGGACTACCCGCTCGGCGGGATCCCCGTGGAGTACAAGGGCGCGGAGATCCCGCCGCCGGACGAGCGGAGGTCGTACACGTGATGGCGCGGAGATCCCGACTCTGCCCCGACCAGGGGAGGTCGTACACATGAGCAGCGACACCTTCGATGCGTATGCCCCCGAGCGGGAGACCACCGAGGGCAAGGTCTACACGGTCACCGGCGGCGACTGGGACACGCTCCTCGACGAGGAGCACGACGACCGCATCGTCATCAACATGGGCCCGCAGCACCCGTCCACGCACGGCGTGCTGCGGCTGGTGCTGGAGCTCGAGGGCGAGACGGTGCAGCAGGCCCGGTCGGTGATCGGCTACCTGCACACCGGCATCGAGAAGAACTGCGAGTACCGCAACTGGACCCAGGGCGTCACGTTCGTGACGCGCATGGACTACCTCGCGCCGATCTTCAACGAGGTCGGCTACTGCCTCGCCGTCGAGAAGCTGCTCGGGGTGGAGGTGCCGCGCCGGGCGCAGGTGGCGCGCGTGCTGCTGATGGAGATCAACCGCATCGGCTCGCACCTCGTGGCGCTCGCCACCGGCGGCATGGAACTCGGCGCGCTCACCGGGATGACCGCCGGGTTCCGCGAGCGCGAGGAGGTGCTGCACCTGCTGGAATTTCTCACCGGATTGCGCATGAACCACGCGTTCGTCCGCCCCGGCGGGCTGGCCCAGGACCTCCCGGACGGCTGGGAGGAGCGGGTCGCCGAGTTCATCGCGGTCATGCGGAAGCGGCTGCCGGACTACGACCGGCTGCTCACCGTCCAGCCGATCTGGCGCCAGCGCATGGAGAACGTCGGCTACCTGCCGGTGGACGGATGCCTCGCGCTCGGCGCCACCGGGCCGATCCTGCGCGCGGCCGGCCTGCCGTGGGACATGCGCAAGGTCGAGCCGTACTGCGGCTACGAGGAGTACGACTTCGAGGTCCCGGTGGCCACCGAGGCCGACTGCTACGCCCGCTTCCGGCTGCGTGTCGCGGAGATCCACGAGTCCCTCAAGATCATCGAACAGGCTGCGGCGAAGATGGAGCCGGGCCCTGTGATGATCGCCGACCGCAAGATCGCCTGGCCTGCACAGCTGTCGGTGGCGTCCGACGGGATGGGCAACAGCCTCGAGCACGTCCGCAAGATCATGGGTCAGTCGATGGAGTCGCTGATCCACCACTTCAAGCTGGTCACAGAGGGCTTCTCGGTGCCGGCGGGCCAGGTGTACACGGCGGTCGAGTCGCCGCGCGGCGAGCTGGGCTACCACCTGGTGTCCGACGGTGGCACGAGGCCGGTGCGCGTCCACGTGCGGGACCCCAGCTTCGTGAACCTGCAGACGATGCCGGCGATGAGCGAGGGCGGCATGGTCGCGGACGTGATCGCGGCCGTCGCCTCGATCGACCCCGTCATGGGAGGTGTGGACAGGTGACATTGCCTGAAGGCACGCCGGAGTCCTTCGGTCCGATCACGGGGCCGGAGGAGGTGGTGTTCGAGTCCGTCGTCGAGGACGCCGGCCCGGTCGTCGAGAAGTTCGACGAGCTCACGCGCCAGCGCACCAAGGAGATCATCGAGCGCTACCCGCAGTCGCGGTCGGCGCTGCTGCCGCTGCTGCACCTCGTGCAGTCGGTGGAGGGCCACGTCAGCCAGGACGGCATCCGCTACTGCGCCGACGCGCTGGAGCTGTCCACGGCCGAGGTCTCGGCGGTGGCCACCTTCTACACGATGTACAAGCGCACCCCGTGCGGCGAGCACCTGGTGAGCGTCTGCACCAACACGCTGTGCGCGGCGCTCGGCGGCGACGACATCTACAAGCGGCTCGAGGAGCGGCTCGGCGTCGGCCACGAGGAGACCGCGGGTGAGCCCGGCACCACGGGCTCGATCACGCTGGAGCACGCCGAGTGCCTCGCCGCCTGCGACCTCGCGCCGGTGCTGCAGGTCAACTACGAGTACTACGACAACCAGACGCCGGAGTCGGCCGAAGAGCTGGTGGACGCGCTGCGGCGCGGCGAGAAGCCGCACCCCACCCGCGGTGCCCCGCTCACCGACTTCCGCACGGTGGAGCTGGAGCTCGCCGGGATCTTCCCGGACCTGGCCGCGAGCGTGGAGGGGCCTTCGGTGGCGCCGGAGTCGGTGCGCGGCGCGCGCCTCGCCTCCGAGCGCGGCTGGACCGCCCCCTCGATGCCCGACAACCCGCCCGCGTTCCCTGCGCTGCCGGAGAAGAAGAACTGATGGTGGATCAACTCACGCCGGTGCTCACGAGGCGCTGGCAGTCGCCCCGCTCGTGGTCGATCGACACCTACGAGCAGCTGGAGGGCTACCAGGCCCTGCGGCACGCGCTCACGGCCCAACCGGACCAGCTCATCCAGCTGGTGAAGGACTCCGGCCTGCGCGGTCGTGGCGGTGCGGGCTTCCCCACCGGCCTGAAGTGGAGCTTCATCCCGCAGGGGCCCACCGGCGCGGGGGCCAAGCCCAAGTACCTCGTGGTGAACGCCGACGAGGGAGAGCCGGGCACCTGCAAGGACATCCCGACGATGATGGCCGACCCGCACTCGCTCATCGAGGGTTGCATCATCACGTGCTTCGCGATCCGCGCGAACTTCTGCGCGATCTACGTGCGGGGCGAGGCGCTGCACTGCATCCGGCGCGTGCGCCGGGCGGTGGAGGAGGCCCGCGCCGCGGGCTACCTCGGCACCGACATCCTCGGCTCGGGCTTCGACCTGGAGATCGTGGTGCACGCCGGCGCGGGCGCCTACATCTGCGGTGAGGAGACGGCGCTGCTCGACTCGCTGGAGGGACGTCGGGGCCAACCTCGCCTCAAGCCTCCCTTCCCTGCCACGTCGGGGCTCTACGCCTCGCCGACAGTGGTGAACAACGTCGAGACCATCGCCTCGGTTCCCGCCATCGTGATGGGTGGCAGCGACTGGTTCCGGTCGATGGGCTCGGAGAAGAGCCCCGGCCCGAAGATCTACTCGGTGTCCGGCCACGTCGAGCGGCCCGGCCAGTACGAGGCGCCACTCGGCATCACGCTCCGGCAGCTGCTGGAGCTTGCGGGCGGCATGAAGGACGGCATCCCGCTCAAGTTCTGGACCCCGGGCGGCTCGTCCACCCCGATCTTCACGGCGGAGCACCTGGACGTCCCGCTCGACTTCGAGGGCGCCGCCGCGGCCGGCTCGATGCTGGGCACGACGGCCGTGCAGGTCTTCAACGAGACCGTGTCGGTGCCGTGGGCGGTCATGAAGTGGACCGAGTTCTACAAGCACGAGTCGTGCGGGAAGTGCACGCCGTGCCGCGAGGGCACGTTCTGGTTGGTGCAGATCCTGGAGCGGATGGTGCACGGCGAGGGCACAGAGGCCGACGTCGAGACGATGCTCGACATCTGCGACAACATCCTCGGCCGCTCGTTCTGCGCCCTCGGTGACGGGGCGACGAGCCCCATCACGAGCGCCATCAAGTACTTCCGCCAGGAGTTCCTCGACCTCATCGCGGAGCAGCCCGCGGTGCAGCGCCCGGAGCAGCTGGACGATCTGGTTGGAGCCCAGGCATGACGATCGCCCCCGAAGAGAAGAAGGAGGCGCGGCCCGTCCCCGAGGGCCACGTCCGCCTCACGATCGACGGGATCGAGGTCGACGCCCCCAAGGGCGAGATCCTGATCCGCACGTGCGAGCGGCTCGGGATCATCGTGCCGCGGTTCTGCGACCACCCGCTGCTCGACCCGGCAGGCGCCTGCCGCCAGTGCCTCGTCGAGGTGGAGATGGGCGGCCGGCCGATGCCGAAGCCGCAGGCCAGCTGCACCATGACGGTGGCGGACGGCATGGTCGTCAAGACCCAGCACTCCTCCCCGGTGGCCAAGAAGGCCCAGGAGGGGGTGATGGAGCTGCTGCTCATCAACCACCCGCTCGACTGCCCGATCTGCGACAAGGGCGGCGAGTGCCCCCTGCAGAACCAGGCGATGAGCACCGGGCGCACCGACTCCCGGTTCGTCGACACGAAGCGGACGTTCCCGAAGCCGCTCCCGATCTCCACCCAGGTGCTGCTGGACCGGGAACGCTGCGTGCTGTGCCAGCGCTGCACCCGGTTCTCCGAGGAGATCGCGGGCGACCCGTTCATCGACCTCCTCGAGCGCGGCGCCGAGCAGCAGATCGGCGTGGCGGAGGACAAGCCGTTCCAGAGCTACTTCTCCGGGAACACGATCCAGATCTGCCCGGTGGGTGCGCTCACCAGCGCGGCGTACCGGTTCCGCTCCCGCCCGTTCGACCTCGTCTCGACGCCCGGCGTCGACGAGCACACCGCGAGCGGCGCCGCCATCCGCATCGACACCCGCCGCGGCACCGTGATGCGGCGCCTTGCGGGCAACGACCCCGAGGTCAACGAGGAGTGGATCGACGACAAGAGCCGGTTCGGGTTCCGGTACCTGAAGTCGAAGGGCCGCATCACCCGCCCGCTCGTCCGCGGCGCCGACGGACAGCTGGCCGAGTCGTCGTGGACCGAGGCGCTCCGCGTCGCGGCCGAGGGCCTGCTGGCCGCCCGTGACGGTGGGATCGGCGTGCTGGCCGGGGGCAGGCTCACCGTCGAGGACGCCTACGCGTACGCCAAGTTCGCACGCGTCGCCGCCGGCACCAACGACGTCGACTTCCGGGCGCGGGTGAACTCCGCCGAGGAGCTGGAGTTCCTGGCCTCGCACGTGGTCGGCAAGGGCCCCGAGACCCTCAGCTACACGCGCCTCGAGGCCGCGCCCGCCGTGCTCTGCGTCGCGCTGGAGCCGGAGGAGGAGGCGCCGGTCGTCTACCTGCGACTGCGCAAGGCGGCCCGCAAGCACGGCCAGCGCGTCTTCCACCTCGGCCAGTGGACCACGCCCGCGGTCGAGCGCACCTCGCTCGCGACCGGCGCGGCCTCACCGGCCGCGAAGGACAACCTGATCCCGGCCGTGCCGGGCGCCGAGGCCGCCGTGCTGGCCGACCTGCCCGAGCACGTCGTCGAGGCGCTGCGTGGCGGGGGTGTCATCCTCGTCGGCGAGCGTGGCGCCGAGGTGTCGGGGCTGTACTCCGCGGTGGCCGCTCTCGGCGAGCGCACCGGCGCGGCGATCGGCTGGGTGCCGCGTCGCGCGGGCGACCGCGGTGCCCTCGACGCGGGCGCAGTGCCCACGCTGCTGCCCGGCGGCCGCCCGGTGGCCGACGCCGCCGCCCGCGCCGAGGTCGAGCAGGCATGGGGCCTGCAATCCGGCGCTCTCCCGGCCACCCCGGGCCGCGACACCGACGAGATCCTCACCGCCGCCGCCGCCGGCGAGCTGGCGGCGCTGGTCGTCGGAGGGGTCGACCCGTACGACCTCGCCGACCCGGCCGCCGCACTGGCCGCCCTGCGCGACGTCGGGTTCCTCGTGAGCCTCGAGCTGCACGAGTCGGCCGTCACGGAGCTGGCCGACGTGGTGCTGCCGGTGGCCCCCGACGCCCAGCGCGCGGGGAGCTACGTCAACTGGGAGGGGCGGCGCCGCGGGTTCGGCCCCGCTCTCGACGCGAGCGGCGTGCTCCCGGACTGCCGGGTGCTCGACACCCTCGCCGTCGAGATGGACGTCGACATGTTCACCCAGACTCCGGCGGCCGCCGCAGGCGAGCTCGACCGGCTCGGCCGCTGGGCGGGGCCCGCCCCGGCCGCTCCCGCGGTCCCGGCAGGCGAGCCGCTTCGCCCCGGGTTCGGGCAGGCCGTGCTCGGCAGCTGGCGCCAGCTGCTCGACGGCTCGACCCTCACGACCGACGAGCCTGCGCTGGCCGGCACCGCGCGCCCGGCGTACGTCCGGATCAACGCCGCCACGGCGGAGGTGCTCGGGCTGACCGAGGGGCAGCCGGCCACGGTGCGCACCGACCGCGGCGAGATCACGCTCCCGGTTGCGCTGGCCGACCTGCCCGACGGCGTGGTGTGGCTGCCGGGCAACTCGGGTGACTCCCGCGTCCGCACGATCCTCGGTGCCGGGCACGGCGACCTGGTGGGGGTGACGGCGTGAACGTGGCGCAGGAGGGCATGAGCCACACGCAGCAGCTGCTGGCGGACGACCCGCTCTGGCTGATCCTGCTGAAGGTCGTGGCGCTGTTCGCGATCGGCGTTGTGCTGACGCTCTTCATGATCAACTGGGAGCGCAAGGTGGTGGGCCGGATGCAGCAGCGTCCCGGCCCGAACCGCACCGGCCCCGGCGGCTGGCTGCAGTCCTTGGCGGACGGGCTCAAGCTCGCGTTCAAGGAAGACATCATGCCGGTGATGGCCGACAAGCGGGTGTACTTCATCGCCCCGGTCATCTCCACGATCCCGGCCTTCGTGGCGTTCTCGGTGATCCCGTTCGGCGGCGAGGTGTCGATCTTCGGCGAGCCGACGGTGCTGCAGCTGGTCGACCTGCCGGTCGGCGTGCTGGTGGTGCTGGCCTGCTCCTCGATGGGCGTGTACGGGATCGTGCTGGGCGGGTGGGCGTCCGGGTCGCCGTACCCGCTGCTGGCGGCGCTGCGTTCGGCGGCCCAGGTGATCTCCTACGAGATCGCGCTGGGCTTGTCGATCGTGGGGGTGATCCTCTACGCGGGGTCGCTGTCCACGGCGGACATCGTGGCCTCCCAGGCATCGGGCTGGTACCTGCTGCTGTTGGCGCCGAGTTTCGTGGTGTTCACGATCTCGATGGTCGGCGAGACGAACCGGGCCCCGTTCGACCTGCCGGAGGCGGAGTCGGAGCTGGTGGGTGGGTTCCACACCGAGTACTCGTCGCTGAAGTTCGCGCTGTTCTTCCTGGCCGAGTACGTGAACATGGTGACGGTGTCGGCGATGGCCACCACCTTGTTCCTGGGTGGCGGGATGTGGCCGTGGCCGCTGTCGTTCCTCAACGCGAACGGCTGGCTGCAGTTCGTCGCGTTCCTGGTCAAGACGTTCGTGTTCCTGTTCGTGTTCATCTGGTTGCGGGGCACGCTGCCGCGGTTGCGCTACGACCAGTTCATGCGGCTGGGCTGGAAGGTGCTCGTACCGGGCAGCCTGCTGTGGATCCTGGCGATCTTCGCGATCCGCACGTGGCGGACCAGCGGTGGCCAGGTGTCGGCGTTGCTGATCGTGCTGGGGATCGCGCTGGCGGTGGTGCTGCTGGTGGCGTTCCTGGTGCCGGACCGCAAGGTGGAGGGCCCGGCGATGATCGAGCCCGCCTCGAACTACCCGGTGCCACCGCTGGACCTGGTGGTGCCCAAGCCGCCACGGCACAAGCTGCGCCCCCGCCGGGTGGAGACCACCGCGGCTGAGCGCACGCCCGCTCTCAGCGGGAAGGAGACCGAGTAGATGTTCGAGTTCTTCAAGGGCTTCGGCGTCACCTTCGGGACGATGTTCAAGAAGGTCGTCACCGAGGAGTACCCGGAGGACTTCCCACCCGCCGCGCCGCGCTACCACGGCCGGCACCAGCTCAACCGGCACCCGGACGGGCTGGAGAAGTGCGTGGGGTGCGAGCTGTGCGCATGGGCGTGTCCCGCCGACGCGATCTACGTCGAGGGCGGTGACAACACCGAGGAGGAGCGCTACTCGCCCGGTGAGCGCTACGGCGCGATCTACCAGATCAACTACCTGCGCTGCATCGGCTGCGGCCTGTGCATCGAGGCCTGCCCCACCCGGTCGCTCACGATGACCAACTTCTACGAGCTGGCCGACGACAACCGGCAGGACCTGATCTACACCAAGGAGCAGCTGCTCGCGCCGCTGCTGCCGGGCATGGAGCAGCCGCCGCACCCGATGCGCCTCGGCGACAACGAGCAGGACTATTACGTGCAGGGCCCGGTGCTCGCCCGCAAGGGTGCCGAGAACGACCCGGTGGGGGAGCAGGTCAAGTGACTCTCGATCTCCTCGCACAGGCCGCGCCGGACCCGGGCGTCGTCAGCACCGGCGAGGCCATCGCGTTTTGGATCCTCGGCCCGTTCGCCCTGCTCGGCGCGCTCGGGATGGTGTTCGCCCGCAACGCGGTGCACTCCGCGCTCGGGCTGATCGGCACGATGTTCAGCCTGGCGATCCTCTACATCGTCGGGCAGGCGCCGTTCCTCGGCTTCGTGCAGATCATCGTCTACACGGGCGCCGTCATGATGCTGTTCCTTTTCGTCCTGATGCTGGTCGGGAGGGACAGCTCCGACTCGGTCGTCGAGGTGCTGCGCGGGCAGCGGCTCGCGGGACTCGCGCTGGGCGTCGGGCTGGCGGTGCTCCTCGTGGCCGCCGTCGGGCGCTCGCTCACCTCCGTCACGCCCGTTGGCCTGGCCGCGGACGGGCCGGGCTACTCCGGCAACGTCACCGGGCTCGGTGCATTGATCTTCACCGACTACCTGTTCGCGTTCGAGCTCACCTCGGCACTGCTGATCACGGCGGCGCTCGGCGCGATGGTCCTCGGCTACGCGCAGGGTCGCAGCCACACGAAGCGCGGCCAGCGGGCCACCGTCGAGGCGCGGCTGCGCGGCGAGCACGACCGGATCTCCCCGCTGCCCGGCCCCGGCGTCTACGCCACCGGCAACTCGGTGGCCGTCCCGGCCGTGCTGCCCGACGGCTCGATCGCGCCGGAGTCGATCTCGGCGATCATCGACGCCACGCCGGTGCGCGAGGTCGAGGACGAGCCGAGTCCCGACGCCCATGCCCTCACCGGCGGCCGCGAGAACGCCGAGGAGTCCAAGTGACCCCGACCTACTACCTGCTGCTCTCCGCGCTGCTGTTCTCGATCGGCGCGGTCGGCGTGCTGGTGCGGCGCAACGCGATCGTCGTGTTCATGTGCATCGAGCTGATGCTGAACGCCGTCAACCTCTCGCTGGTCACGTTCGCCCGGATCCACGGCGAGCTCGACGGCCAGGTCATGGCGTTCTTCGTGATGGTGGTGGCCGCGGCGGAGGTCGTCGTCGGCCTCGCGATCATCATGTCGATCTTCCGTACCCGCCGGACCGCGTCGATCGACGACGCGAACCTGCTCAAGTACTAGGCCCCCTAGTTCTGATTCCAAGGAGTGCTCCCCGTGCTCAGCACTGAGGTGATCCGGTGAATGCGGTAATCGCCGCCGAGCTGCCACACGTCGCAGCGGCCACCGGCACGGCCTCCCTGGCCTGGCTGTTGTTCGCGCTTCCCGCCGCAGGGGCGCTCGTGCTGTTCGTCCTCGGGCGACGCGCGGACGCGTGGGGCCACTGGCTGGGCGTGCTCACGGTGGCCGGGTCGTTCGTGATCGGCCTGCTGATCTTCCTGGAAACGGCGGGCCTCGCCCCCGAGGAACGCACCCGGGAGCTGTCACTCTTCGACTGGATCAGCGTCGGTGAACTGTCCATCGACTTCGGGATGCGGCTCGACCCGCTCTCGCTCACGTTCGTGCTGCTCATCACCGGCGTCGGCGGGCTGATCCACCTGTACGCCGTCGGGTACATGGCCCCGCACGGGGACGGCGAGCCCAGCGACGCGTCGGCACGCAGGCGGTTCTTCGCGCAGTTCAACCTGTTCGTCACGGCGATGCTGCTGCTGGTCCTCGGCAACAACTTCGTGATGCTGTACCTCGGCTGGGAGGGCGTCGGTCTCGCGTCCTACCTGCTGATCGGCTTCTACCAGGACCGCCCGTCCGCGGCCACCGCCGCGAAGAAGGCGTTCCTGATGAACCGCGTCGGTGACGTCGGGCTCGCGATCGCGATCTTCCTGCTCTGGATGAACCTGGGCACGCTGCAGTACACGGAGGTCTTCGAGCGGATCGGCGAGATCGACGCCGGCACGATCGTCGCGATCACCGTGCTGCTGCTGCTGGGCGCGTGCGGAAAGTCCGGCCAGTTCCCACTGCAGGCATGGCTCCCGGACGCGATGGAGGGCCCCACGCCGGTCTCGGCGCTGATCCACGCGGCCACGATGGTCACGGCGGGCGTCTACCTCATCGCGCGCACCAACCCGATCTACAACCTCACCGAGAGCGGCCGGCTGGTCGTCGCGCTGATCGGCGTGATCACCCTGCTGATCGGGGCGATCATCGGGTGCGCCTACGACGACATCAAGAAGGTGCTCGCCTACTCCACGGTGAGCCAGATCGGCTACATGATCCTCGCCGTCGGGCTCGGCCCGGCCGGCTACGCGCTCGGCATCTTCCACCTGCTCACCCACGGCTTCTTCAAGGCGGGGCTCTTCCTCGGGGCGGGCTCGGTGATGCACGCGATGCACGACGACGTCGACATGCGCCGCTACGGCGGGCTCTACCGCTACATGCCGATCACGTTCGTGACGTTCGGGCTGGGCTACCTCGCCCTGATCGGCTTCCCGTTCCTGTCCGGGTACTTCTCGAAGGACGAGATCATCGCCGCGGCCTTCGGCCAGCCCGGCTGGCAGGGCTGGGTGTTCGGCGGAGCGGCCACGCTCGCGGCGGGCCTCACCGCGTTCTACATGACGCGGCTGATGTTCATGACGTTCTTCGGTGAGAAGCGCTGGGAGAAGCTGAAGAGCGCCGACGGCCACGACTACCACCCGCACGAGTCGCCCGCCGTGATGACGATCCCGATGATCGTGCTGGCGCTCGGCTCGGTCGGCGCCGGTTTCGTGCTTTCCAGCGGCCACCTGCTCGTCGACTGGCTCGCTCCCACACTGGGTGAGCTGGAGGAGCCGCACGGCGGCGCGATCGCGCACGAGTACGTGCCGTTCCTGGTGGTCGGGTTCTCCGCGCTCGGCGTGCTGATCGCGTGGCTCACGGTGGGGCGCAGGCCCACTCCGGTGGAACGCCCCGAGCCGGTGTCGCTGCCGGTGCGCGCGGCCCGCCGCGACCTGTACGCCAACGCGATCAACGAGGCACTCATCGCACGGCCGGGCACATGGCTCGCGCGGGCGCTGGTCTACTTCGACAACCGCGGGGTCGACGGGGTGGTCAACGGCACCGCCGCCCTGCTCGGGGGCAGCTCGGGCCGCCTGCGCAGGCTGCAGACCGGCTTCGTCCGCTCGTACGCGCTCTCCATGCTCGGCGGCGGGGTGCTCGTCGTCGCGGCGCTGCTGGCGGTGCGGTTCGCATGACGTCCACCGGAGGCTCTTCCGTGCTTCTCCTGATCCTGCTGGTGCTGCCGCTCGTCGGCGCGCTGGTCGTGGCGCCGATGACGGGCAACCCGCGCGGCGCCAAGGTCACTGCGATGATCTTCGCGGTGGCATCCCTCGTGCTCACCGCCATCGCATGGCTGTCGTACTCACCGGCGGCAGCCGAGCGCGGCATGCGGTTCCAGCTCGAGCTGTCCGTGCCCTGGATCCCCGCGTTCGGCACGAGCTTCGCCCTCGGCATCGACGGCATCGCGCTGGTGATGCTCGCGCTGATCGCGGTGCTCATCCCGATCGTCATGGGCTTCTCGTGGAACCAGGAGATCCCTGAGGGGCGCACGGAGTCCGGGTTCTTCGCGCTGCTCCTGACCACCCAGGGCCTGCTGGTCGGGGTGTTCGCCGCCACCGACGTGTTCCTGTTCTACGTGTTCTTCGAGGCCATGCTGATCCCGATGTACTTCCTGATCGGGCGCTTCGGCGGGCCGCGCAGGCAGTACGCGGCGGTGAAGTTCTTCCTGTACTCGCTGCTCGGCGGGCTGATCATGCTGGCATCGGTGATCGGGCTGTACGTCGTGAGCGGCACCGCGCTGGGAGAGGCCACCTTCTCCTGGGCGGAACTCCAGTCGATCGCCGCCACGCTGCCGGAGTCCACGCAGATCTGGCTCTTCCTCGGCTTCTTCGTCGCGTTCGCGATCAAGGCGCCGCTCGTGCCGTTCCACACCTGGCTGCCCGACGCCGGTGCCGAGGCGCCGATCGGGGCGGGCGTTCTGCTGGTCGGCGTGCTGGACAAGGTCGGGACATTCGGGTTCCTGCGCTACTGCCTGCCGCTCTTCCCGCTCGCGTCGCAGCGGCTGGCCCCGTTCGTGCTCACGCTCGCCGTGATCGGGATCCTGTACGCCGCGCTGGTCGCCGTGGCGCAGGCCGACCTGAAGCGGTTCGTGTCCTACACCTCGATCGCCCACTTCGGCTTCATCGCGCTGGGCATCTTCGCCTTCTCCAGCCAGGCGTTCGCCGGAGCGGCGCTGTACATGGTGAACCACGGGATCACCACGGGGATGCTGTTCATCGGGATCGGCTTCCTCATCACCCGCGGCGGCTCGAGGCTGATCGGCGACTACGGCGGCGTGCACAAGCTCGCGCCGCTGCTCGCGGGCACGTTCCTGCTCGCGGGGCTCGCATCGCTCGCGCTGCCCGGCACCAACTCGTTCGTGAGCGAGTTCCTGGTGCTGATCGGCTCGTTCCCGCGGGAGCCGGTCTTCACGATCCTGGCCACCGTCGGGATCATCTTCGCGGCGCTGTACGTGCTGTGGGTCTACCAGCAGACCATGCAGGGCCCGGTGCGCGGCGCCGCGGTGCTCGGCGCACTCGAACGGGCCGGCGGCCCGGGCACCATGATCGCCCCGGAGGCCGCGGCGAAGAAGGGCGGCTTCCCGGACCTGTCCGGCCGGGAGATCGCCGTGCTCACGCCGCTGATCGTGCTGATCATCGCGCTCGGCTTCTTCCCGGGCCCGGTGCTCGACGTCATCAACCCGTCGGTGGTGGCCACCATGAACGAGGTGGGCCTCCCCGACCCGGTGGGAGGACCCCGGTGACCCCGCTCGCCCAGGGCGCGCTCAGCGTGCCCCCCATCGACTACGGCGCGGTCGCGCCCCTGCTGATCGTGCTCGGCGCGGCATGCGTCGCCGTGCTCGTCGAGGCGTTCCTTCCGCGACACCAGCGGTGGCCGGCGCAGGTGGCGCTCTCCGTCGTCGCGCTCGGCGGAGCCGGGCTCGCGCTCGGCCTGTACGCCGGCAGCAGCCCGGACGGCATCACCACGATCGCCGACGCGCTCGCCGTGGATCGGCCCACGCTGTTCCTGTGGGGCGCGCTGCTGGCGCTCGGCCTTGCCGGCCTGTTGCTGATCGCCGACCGCTCCGTGGAGCCGGGCGGGGCCATCCTCGCGTCGGCGGAGTCGCGCGCGGCCGTCGGCGGCGGCACGAGCGGGCTCACCGAGCCGCCGCACGACCGCGGCTACGGCGCACCAGGGCTCGCGCCCACGATGCAGACCGAGGTCTTCCCGTTCACGCTGTTCGCGCTCGGCGGGATGATGACGTTCGTCGCGGCGAACGACCTGCTGACGATGTTCGTGGCGCTCGAGGTCCTGTCGCTGCCGCTGTACCTCATGTGCGGCCTCGCCCGGCGCCGCAGGCTGCTCTCGCAGGAGGCGGCCGTCAAGTACTTCCTGCTGGGCGCGTTCGCGTCGGCGTTCTTCCTCTACGGGCTCGCGCTGATCTACGGCTACGCCGGGTCGGTGCGGTTCACCGAGATCGCCGAGGCCTCCGTCGGCAGCGCGGCGTCCGACGCGCTGCTGCTCGGCGGGCTCGCGCTGCTGGTGGTCGGCCTGATGTTCAAGGGCTCGGTCGGGCCGTTCCACACCTGGACCCCGGACGTCTACCAGGGCGCTCCCACGCCCGTCACCGCGTTCATGGCGGCCTGCACGAAGATCGCCGCCTTCGGGGCGATCCTGCGCGTGCTGCACGTCGCGTTCGGCGACATGCGCTGGGAGTGGCGCGGCGTGCTGTGGGCCGTCGCGATCGCCTCGATGGCGATCGGCGCCGTGCTCGGGCTCACCCAGACCGACATCAAGCGCATGATCGCCTACTCGTCGGTGGCGCACGCGGGCTTCCTGCTGCTGGGCGCCATCGCCATCACGGACGCGGGCGTCTCGAGCACGCTGTTCTACCTGCTGGCATACGGCTTCACCACCATCGCCGTGTTCGGCGTGATCAGCCTGGTCCGCGACGCCGACGGCGAGGCCACCCACCTCTCGCAATGGGCAGGGCTCGCGAAGCGCTCGCCGGTCGTCGCGGGCGTGATGACGTTCCTGCTGCTCGCGCTCGCCGGCATCCCGCTCACGAGCGGGTTCACCGCCAAGTTCGCGGTGTTCGCCGCTGCGCTCGGCGACGGGATGGCGCCGCTCGTGGTGATCGCGCTGGTGGCGAGCGCCGTGGCGGCGTTCTTCTACGTCCGGGTGATCGTGCTGATGTACTTCAGCGAGCCTGCCCCCGACGGCCCGACCGTCACCGTGCCCGGGGCGTTCACCACCGCGGCGATCACGCTCGGTGTGATCGTCACGCTACTGCTCGGCATCGCGCCGACCCTGGCCCTGAACTGGGCTGCGGGTGGCGGCTTCGCGGGCTGAAGAGCGTGAAAAGCTGGGGGATGTGAACGCGAACGCGATTGCGGGCGTCGAGCTCGCAGACCCGGGGCTCGCCGCTGCCACGGCGGAGGGCCTCTCCCGCGTGGAGGAGCTGCTGCACCGGGAGGTGCACAGCGACTACCAGTTCGTCACGGAGACGTCGCTGCATCTCATCGACGCGGGTGGCAAGCGGTTCCGTCCGCTCTTCACGCTGCTCGCCGCCCAGGTAGGGCCCCGGCCCGATGACGACGACGTGCACACGGCGGCCGCCGTGGTCGAGCTGATCCACCTCGCCACGCTGTACCACGACGACGTCATGGACTCGGCCACGATGCGGCGCGGTGCGGAGAGCGCCAACTCCCGGTGGGACAACACCGTCGCCATCCTCACCGGGGACTTCCTCTTCGCCCACGCGTCGCGGCTCGTTGCCGACCTCGGCCCGGACGCGGTGCGGATCATCGCGGAGACCTTCGCCGAGCTCGTCACCGGGCAGATGCGCGAGACCCGTGGCCCGCGCCATGGCGAGGACCCCGTTGAGCACTACCTCGCCGTCATCGCGGAGAAGACCGGCTCGCTCATCGCCACCTCGGGGCGCTACGGAGGCATGTTCTCCGGGTGCGCGCCGGAACACGTGGAGGCACTGCGCCGCTTCGGCGCCACGATCGGCACGGCCTTCCAGATCTCGGACGACGTCATCGACATCGCCTCCCCGTCCGACAGCTCCGGCAAGACGCCCGGCACCGACCTGCGCGAGGGCATCCACACCCTCCCGATGCTCTACGCCCTCCAGGACAGCGGGCCGGAGGCCGAGCGACTCGGCGTGCTGCTCGCCCGCCCCATCACCGACGACGGCGAGGTGGATGAGGCACTGGAGCTCCTGCGTACCGGCCGCGGTCTCGCCCGCGCCAGGGACGTGCTGGCCGACCAGGCCGCCGCGGCACGGGCCGAACTGGGCAAGCTCCCAGCGTGCCCGGCCACAGAGGCACTGGCCTCCCTCACGACGTACGTGGTGGACCGCACGGCCTGAGAAGGCGCCGCTGAGGTTCAGGAACGTGGCGTTCCTGAACTTTGGACCCGCCCCCACCGGACAAGCCCTGGTCTGAGGCCGCGTGTCATGCCACGGTAGTGGGCTAACTGCGGAGGGTCAGGGAGTCACTGTGGCGCATGCCCGCGTGTGGTGGTTCGCGGCGCTGCTCGCGGTGCCCGCCGTCCTCGCGGGTCTCGCGCTCCTGTGGGCCGATCCGCCCACGTCGGCGGCACCGCCGGTGGCGGCGCGGGTCAGCGCGCCACCGGCCGAGCCGCCCAGCGCGGCCCCGTCGGCGCCCGCATCCGCGCCTGCGCCCGTCGTCGCGTCGGATCCGGCGCCCGCGCAGCCGCCGGATCCGACGCTCGCCGAGGTGGCGCAGGTGCTGGCCACGCAGCCGATCCGGTTCACCGCCGACTCGGCGATGCTCGCGGGGCCGGCGGCCGACACGGTGCGGCGGGTCGCTGAGCTGCTCGTGGCGGGCCCAGCGGTGCCGGTGCTGGTGGAGGGCCACGTCGCCGACACCCCCGGGGGCCCGGACGCCGTCCAGCGGCTCTCCGACCAGCGCGCCGCTTGCGTGACGGAGGCACTCGTGGCAGCCGGTGTCCCGGCCGAGCGGATCACCGCCCGCGGTGTCGGGGCCGCGCGGCCGCTCGCCACCCCCGAGGAGAGCCGGCGTGTCGAGATCACGATCGGATAGGAGGAGGGCATGGTCGAGACGTTCGCGCAAGTCTGGTTCCTCTGTGCGATCGCGTTCCTCGTGGGTTCCGCGGTGACGTGGATGCTGTTCGTCCGCGGACGCCCACGGGCGCGCGCACATCCGCTGTTCCGTCCGCCGCCGCCGCGGATCCATCGCCAGGCGACGAGCCTGCCCCGCATCGAGCAACCGGCACCGGCCGAGCCGCCCGCGCCGGCAGAGCCGGCACTCGCGAACCTCGATACGCACGGGAGCGAACCCGCATCCCGCCGCGCCGGTTCGAGCGCGGCCGGTGCGCTGGACCGCCTCGGGGCGGCAGGCGGGGCGTACCGCCCGGAGGCGCCGCCGACCGTCGAGATCCCCGCACAGGGCGGCCCCGTCGACGAGCAGACCACCGACGAAAGCAGGTGATCATGGTGCCCGGCCGGGTGGTCGGGCCGCGTTCGCACCTGTGCACCCCGACGGATCGTGGTAAGCACCGGACCGGCCGCTCGCAGAAAGGGATGCGTCGTGGGTCAGAGCTGGTGGTGGGTGGTACTCGTCGTCGTGGTCATCGCGCTGCTCGTCGCGGTGGCACTGCTGCGTACCCGGCGGCGCCGGGTGCCCGCGTCGTCGGCGGCGAACGTCGAGATCGCTGCCGCGGCGGCGGGAGGCACGGCAGGGGCGGTGGGAGCCGGGGCCGTGGCCGCTGTCCGCGCCGAGAAGGACGTATCGACGCTCGACGAGCCGGAGGAGCGTGCTCCCGCACCGGACGACAGTGGCGATGCCGACGACCGGACCACGGAACAGCCGGATGAGCGTCCCGCCGCGTCAGCAGCCGCCGCTGCGGCCGGCCGTGAGACGGCCACGGACGTCGATGCCGGGGTCGCTGAGGAGGTCTCTCCCGCGGAGCGATCGGAATCCGCCGATCCGGGCGCCGAGATCCGCGCTGCCGCCGACTCGGCCGGTGCCGCCGAGCCGGAGGTGTTCGCGCACGAGGACCGCTCCGGTGCCGCGTCGTCGGAGGGCCCGGCCCCAGCACCCGAGCCTGTGGCCCCGAGCATCCCGTCCCCTCGCGAGGAGCAGCCGCCGGCCGGATCGGCGACCGAGTCGGCAGAGGCCGCCGAGCCACAGCCGCCGGAGCCTGCGGGATCGGCGCTCGCGGCCCTCGACACCGGCCTCGTCGGTCCGGCGAGCTCGTTGGCGGCCGCCGCCGCGGCGGTGTCTGCCGCCAGCGCAACCCCCGGCCCGTACCCCGGCTCGCTGCTCCCCACCGCGGACGGCTCGAGCCCGTCCCCGGTCCACCAGATCAAGGCCAACGAGGGTTCGCGGCGCTTCCACACTCCGGATTCGCCCTACTACGTCCGCACGCGCGGGGACGCGTGGTTCCGCACCGAGGACGAGGCCCGCGCCGCCGGCTTCACGGCGTGGAACTCCTAGGGCAGCACTCCTGGATCGCACCGTAAACGAAGCAAGATCCGCTTCAGTGATGGATCACCACTCGATCGTGTGACCCGAGTGTCACGATTGGTGAGAGGCCCCTAGCCTCACCGGCGGCTCCCCGCTCCCCCATCAGGTGACAACCGCAATCGTGAACCGCATGTTCACGATGGTGAGGAAAAGATGCTGAAGAGGACTCTGACCGTCGGTGCGACTGCACTTCTCGCGATTCTGGCTTCGGCCGGTGTTGCGTCGGCTGCCGAGGCGAACGCCTCGCAGACGCTTCCGCTCCCCCCGATCGCGGCGCCCGCTGAGCCCGAGTCGACCACCCTCCCCGAGCAGGACGACACGGAGTCCACGTCGGACGCCGAGTCGACCTCGGAGCCGGAGGAGGACACCACCGAGGACTCGACCACGGACGAGTCGAACGGCACGTCGGAGGAGTCGGACTCCACGTCCGACTCGGAATCGACCGACTCGGACACCGACACCACGACGGAGCCGGAGGACGAGCTGGAGACGCTCGAGCCGACCCCGGCCCCGGCCGAGGAGCCCGCTCCCAGCGGCCCGCTCGGTCTGATCCAGTCGCTGGTCACGTCGCTGTTCGGCTGATCAACGCCGTACAACGGGACGGGCCCCGCCGGAATATCGGCGGGGCCCGTTCTGCGTGATGAGGCTGTCAGCCGGCGATCGTCCAGGTGTCGCGGCCGTTGAGCAGCGCCTGCAGGCCGCCGTTGCCCTTGGCCTTGGCCTCGTCCACCTGACCGCGGGCGGCGTCGTCGTAGGTGACGCGGTCGGCGTTGCGGAAGATCCCGGTGACGGTGTGGTTGAGGTCCTGGTCCGACAGCCGGGACAGGGCGAATGCCAGGTTGACGTCGGTGGCGTCGTGCACGACGACCTGGTCGGCGTCCACCTCGTTCATCTTCGCGACGGTGAGCCCGAAGCCCTCGCGCACGACCGCGTAGCTGCCCAGCCCGTCGTCGGCCGCTGGGCCGAAGCGGATGGGCTCACCGTGGCGCACCGGGATCACGCGCTCTTCGGCTTCCTCGCCCTTGCGCAACACGTCGAAACTGCCGTCGTTGAAGATCGGGCAGTCCTGGAAGATCTCGACGAGCGCGCTGCCGCGGTGGGCGGCTGCCGCGCCGAGCACCTCGGTGAGGCCCTTGCGGTCGGAGTCGAGTGCGCGCCCGATGAAGGTGGCCTCGGCGCCGATAGCGAGCGAGATCGGGTTGAACGGGTGGTCGATCGAGCCCATCGGCGTGGACTTGGTGACCTTGCCTTCCTCGCTGGTCGGCGAGTACTGGCCCTTCGTCAGGCCGTAGATCCGGTTGTTGAACAGCAGGATCTTGAGGTTGACGTTGCGCCGCAAGGCGTGGATCAGGTGGTTGCCGCCGATGGAGAGCGCGTCGCCGTCGCCGGTGACGACCCAGACCGACAGGTCGGGCCGCGAGGTGGCGAGGCCGGTGGCGATGGCGGGGGCGCGCCCGTGGATCGAGTGCATCCCGTAGGTGTTGAGGTAGTACGGGAACCGGGAGCTGCAGCCGATGCCGGACACGAAGACCGTGTTCTCGCGCTTGATGCCCAGCGTCGGCAGGAACTGACGCACGGCGGCGAGCACGGCGTAGTCACCGCAGCCCGGGCACCAGCGCACCTCCTGGTCGGAGGTGAAGTCCTTGGCGGTCTGCTTCTGGTCGGTGGTCGGGACCCCGTCGAGCCCACCCAGCTGAGGGAGCCCGAGGTCGATGGCGGTCATGCTCGCACCCCGTTGAGGTAATCGAGAAACAGGTCCTGCAGCTCTTCGGCCTTGAACGGCAGACCGGAGACCCTGGTGTAGCTCTTGACGTCGACGAGATAGCGGCCGCGCAGCAGCAGCGCGAGCTGCCCGAGGTTCATCTCGGGCACCACCACGGTGCGGTAGCGGGCGAGCACGTCGCCGAGGTTGGCCGGGAACGGGTTGAGGTGTCGCAGGTGTGCCTGCGCCACCTTCTGGCCCAGCGCGCGGACCCGGCGGGCGCCCGCGCCGATGGGACCGTACGTCGAGCCCCAGCCCAGCACGAGCAGCTCGGCGTCCCCGTCCGGGTCGTCGACCTCGATGTCGGGCACCGCGATGCCGTCGATCTTGGCGGCGCGCAGCCGGACCATCCGGTCGTGGTTGTCGGGGTCGTAGGAGATGCCGCCGCGGCCGTCGGCCTTCTCGAGGCCGCCGATGCGGTGCTCCAGACCCGGCGTGCCGGGCACGGCCCACGGACGGGCGAGCGTGTCGTCGTCGCGCAGGTAGGGCCAGAACTCGCCGGAGCCGTCGGGCGCGTTGGGTGCGGTGGCGAAGCCGGGGTCGAACGTCGGGAGCGTGGTGGCGTCGGGCACCTTCCACGGCTCCGACCCGTTGGCGAGCGAGCCGTCGGACAGCAGGATCACGGGTGTGCGGTAGGTGACGGCGATCCGCACGGCCTCCAGCACGGCGTCGAAGCAGTCGGCGGGCGAGCGCGGCGCGATGACCGGCAGCGGCGCCTCGCCGTTGCGGCCGTGCAGGGCCTGCAGCAGGTCGGCCTGCTCGGTCTTGGTGGGCAGGCCGGTGGACGGACCGCCGCGCTGCACGTCGACGACCAGCAGGGGCAGCTCGAGCGCCACCGCGAGGCTGATCGTCTCGGACTTGAGTGAGATGCCCGGCCCGGACGTGGTGGTGACGCCCAGCGCGCCACCGAACGCCGCGCCGAGCGCCGCTCCGACGCCGGCGATCTCGTCCTCGGCCTGGAACGTGGTGACGCCGAAGGACTTGTGCTTGGACAGCTCGTGCAGGATGTCCGACGCGGGGGTGATCGGGTACGACCCGAGGAACACCGACAGCCCGGACAGCTGCCCTGCCGTGACGATGCCGTAGGCGAGCGCGGTGTTGCCGGTGATCTGGCGGTACGTGCCCACGTCCAGCTTGGCGGGCGCCACCTCGTAGGTGACGGCGAACGCCTCGGTGGTCTCGCCGTAGGCGTGGCCCGCCTTGAAGGCGAGGATGTTGGCCTCGGCCAGATCGGGGCGGCGGGCGAACTTCTCCCGCAGGAACCGCTCCGTGCTCTCGTGCGGGCGGTGGTACATCCAGGACAGCAGGCCGAGGGCGAACATGTTCTTCGCCCGCTCCGCGTCCTTCTTCGACAGCCCGGTCTCCTCCAGCGCGCCCTTGGTGAGCGTGGCCATCGCGACGGGGAACACCGCGTACTGCTCGAGCGAGCCGTCCTCGAGCGGGTTCGACTCGTAGCCGACCTTCGTGAGGTTGCGCTTGGTGAACTCGTCGGTGTTGACGATGAGGATGCCGCCCGCGGGGAGGTCGCCGACGTTGGCCTTCAGCGCGGCCGGGTTCATCGCGACGAGGACGTCGGGCCGGTCGCCGGGCGTGAGGATGTCGTAGTTCGCGAAGTGCAGCTGGAACGACGACACACCGGGCAGGGTGCCGGCGGGGGCCCGGATCTCGGCGGGGAAGTTCGGGAGTGTGGAGAGGTCGTTACCGAACGCCGCGGTCTCGGAGGTGAAACGGTCTCCGGTGAGCTGCATGCCGTCACCGGAGTCGCCGGCGAAGCGGATGACGACGCGGTCGCGCTCCACTACCTCACGTCCGCCGCCGGACGGTGCTGAGAGATGATCGACGGCGGTGTCAGAAGTCATTCGAGGTCGGTCCTCGGGTCGACGGGGCGTGCTTTGTGTTGTCTGTCCACGTTAGCTCGCGCTGCGTCGGAGTGTCGTCGGCCCCCGATCGATGTCACACCCGATCGTTCGCACGGTCGCAACACCGTGTTACCGGCCCGACCTGCTGATCGTCGCCTGGAGGGCGGCGAGGCGGTCGCGGAACTCCGCGGAGCGCACGGAATCGGCCTGCGCCCGCACCTCGACCTCGACGGCCTCGGCCTGGGTCGCCATCCCGGCCGTGAGCCGCAGCGTGGCCTTCGTGGTTCGCACGAGGTCACGCGGCGCCGCTGCCGCGCGGGCGGCGAGCTCGACGGCGGCTCCCACGACATCGTCCGCAACACGGTGCACCAGCCCGATCCGCGCCGCCTCGCCGGCGTCAACGACATCGCCGAACAGCGTGAGCGCGGCAGCGCCTTGTGGGCCGAGTACCCGCTGCACCATCCACGTATAGCCGCCGCCGGGATGCAGGCCGAGCGGGAGGAACCGGGACTCGAACCGCGCCCGCGGCCCGGCCAGCCGCAGGTCGCAGGCCAGTGCGAGGTTCAACCCCGCGCCGACGGCGGCCCCGTTGACGGCCGCGATCGTCGGCAGGGGGCACTCGGCGATGGCGACGAAGCCCGCGTAGACGGTGTGCAGTGTGTCGGTGTCCGCGGTGGCGAGCTCGCTCAGGTCGCCGCCCGCGCAGAACGCGGGGTCCTCACCGGTGACGACGATCGCGCCGACCGCGTCGTCGGCGGCCGCAGCGCGCACGGCCGCTGCCAGCTTCGCGGACAGCTCGATGTTCAGTGCGTTGCGCCGCTCGGGGTTGGACAGCGTGAGGACGGCGACGCCGTCGGTCGTCCTCGTGCGGACGTCGGTGGCCATCCCCGCATCCTGCCCCGGATGGCGCAGCCGCGCGGCGAGGCGTCGCTCACGGTGGTGGCGAGATCTGATCATGATCATCGGTTCGGTGCATTCCCGGCCGCATTCGGCCGTGCGCGTGCCGACCCGATGATCTTTCGTCCGGCGGCCGGTCGGCACGGCGCCATCAGCCGTGATCACCAGACTGGTGCGTCGCCGGCCACATGCGGCCGTCCATGAACCCGACCGGTGATCACCGGTCCAGGGCTCGGGAGTTGATCGCCTGCCGGGTGCACTCCCGGCCGCATCCGGCCGGGGATGTCCCGAGGCGATGATCTTGCTCCGCCGATGTGGGTCACGAGCGGATCACCAGCGGAACACGGCCTGGTGGTTGCTCGTTGAAGAAGCCGGGGGAGGAAGGACCCGGAAGTGCACAAGTCGATGAACGGGCTGAAGACAGCCGTGTTGCTGGGCGGTCTCTCGGCGCTCGTGCTCCTCGTCGGTTCGCTTCTCGGAGGCCGCACGGGGCTCGTGATCGCCCTGTTCGTGGCGCTCGGCATCAACGGCTACGCGTACTTCAACTCCGACAAGATCGCGTTGCGCGCCATGCACGCCCGGCCGATCAGCGAGCCGGAGCACCCGGTCATGTACCGGATCGTGCGGGAGCTGTCGCGGACGGCGCGCCAGCCGATGCCGCGCCTGTACGTGAGCCCTACGGCGGCGCCCAACGCGTTCGCCACTGGGCGCAGCCCGCGCCACGCCGCCGTCTGCGCCACCACCGGCCTGCTCCAGATGCTCGACGAGCGGGAGCTGCGCGCCGTGCTCGCCCACGAGCTGTCCCACGTCTACAACCGCGACATCCTCATCTCGTCGGTGGCAGGCGCGCTCGCCTCGATGGTGAGCTTCCTGGCCAACATCGCGATGTTCGCCGGCCTCTTCGGCGGAAGCGACGAGGACCGTCCCAACCCGGTCGCCCTGCTGCTGATCTCGCTGCTCGGGCCGGTCGCGGCCGGGGTCGTCCAGATGGCCGTGAGCCGGTCGCGGGAGTTCCAGGCCGACGCGAGCGGCGCCCAACTCACCGGCGACCCGCTCGCGCTGGCGTCCGCGTTGCGCAAGCTGGAGCGCGGCACGCAGCTCGCGCCGCTGCCGCCCGACCCGCAGCTGGTGTCGCAGTCGCACCTGATGATCGCCAGCCCGTTCCGGGCCGGGGAGCAGCTCACGCGCCTGTTCTCCACCCACCCGCCGCTGCGGGAGCGGATCCGGCGGCTGGAGGAGATGCAGCTGCGGCGTCGGTGAGTGTCGGACGGGTCCGGGACACTGGTGCGGTGCCCGAGCCGGACGTCGCCACCACCAGCGAGTACGGCGTGCTCGGCGTGCGCGACCAGAGCCGGGCGGAGCACTTCTCGCTCGACCGGTACCCGGCCGCAGCCGACATGTCCGGCCTCGTGGAGCGCTACTGGGTCGTGTCGTGGGAGGTCCCACCGGGCCGCGAGTCCTCGATCACGCTGCTGCCGCACCCGTGCGTCAACGTCGTGCTCGACCGTGGCCGGCTCACCGTGCACGGGGTCGGCCGGGAGCGGTTCACCTACACCTACCGGGGCGTGGGCGGGGTGTTCGGGATCAAGTTCCGCCCCGGGGGTTTCCTGCCCTTCCTCGGCAGGCCGCTCTCGGAAATCACCGACACCGTGCTGCCGGCCGAGGAGCTGTGGGGCCCGGCCGCCGCCTCGCTCGCCGAGCGGATGGCCGCCACGTCCGGCGTCGACCGGCGCGTCGCGCTCGTCGAGGAGTTCCTGCACGAGCGTTGGCCGCAGCCCGACCCGCAGGTGGAGTTCGTCCAGCGCATCGTCGCCGCGCTGCTGCACGACCGCACGATCGTTCGCGTCGACGACGTCACCGAGATGTTCAACGTCAACTCCCGCACCCTGCAGCGGTTGTTCCAACGGTACGTCGGGGTCAGCCCGAAGTGGGTGCTGCGCCGCTACCGCCTCCACGAGGCCGCCGCCGTGCTGGCGCGGGAGCAGCACCGGCCGTGGGCGGAGGTGGCTGCCGAGCTCGGCTACTTCGACCAGAGCCACTTCATCCGCGACTTCACGGCGGCCATCGGAATGACCCCGGTGTCCTACGCCCAGGCGTGCCGGCGAATGGAGGCGCCGGTCAGCGCGTGACCCGAGCGGCCGTGCACATCTCGCGCCCACCGTGCACATGTCCGGCGGTCTGCACGGCGGCTCCGCGGTATGCACGGTGAGCCTCGGCCGTCATGCTGGCGGCGTGGAGCTGCGGGTGCGGGCGGGCGGACAGGGCGGGCCGGTGGTGCTGTTGCTGCACGGGCTCGGTGCCACGGGCGAGGTCTGGGACGGGCTCACCCCGCTGCTGCCGGGTGCGTGGGTGGCGCCCGACCTGCCGGGTCACGGCGGTTCCGCCCCGCTGCCGTCCTACACCTTCGCCGCGGTGGCGGACGCCGTCGCCGACCTCGTCGACCCGGCGGGCACCGTGATCCTCGGGCACTCCTTCGGCGGGGTGGTCGGCCTGCACCTGGCCGCGCGACCCGGCGTCCTGGCGGTGATCGGGCTGGGCATCAAGGTCGCCTGGACGGCGGAGGAGCTCGCGCGCGCGGCGGCGATCGCCGCCCGTGAGCCCGCCCGGTTCGCCAGCCGCGAGGAGGCCGTCGCCCGGCACCTGCGCGTCTCGGGGCTCGACGGCCTCGTCGCCCCCGACTCGCCCGCCGCGCTCTCCGGTGTCGTCGAGCAGGACGGGGCATGGCGGCCGGCGCTCGACCCCCGCGCGTTCGGCGTGGGCGACCCGGAGATGGCGGTCCTGCTGGCGGCCGCGCCCGTCCCGGTCGTCCTCGCGAGGGGAGAGCACGACGGGATGGTCAGCGCGGCGCAGCTCCGGGAGCTCGTCCCGGCGCCCGTCGAGCTGCGAGGGCTGGGCCACAACGCGCACGTGGAGGACCCGGCGGTGGTGGCGGAGCTCGTGCTCTCGCACGCAGGCTCGGCTCGCACAACGCCCCCCGTCGACGGGTAGCGCGGGCCGAGAACGGGCGCGTCGGCGAGAAACGCCGATCATTCGCCGACGGCCTCCAGGATCGTGTCCACGACTTCGTGCAGCGGGGCCGCCGTCCGCGTCTCCACCGTGGCGGATCGCCGGAGCAGCGGCTCGACGGCCTCGACGTCCTCGAGGAACCGTCGCCGCTCCTCGGGCGACTTGCCGTACGGGTTGCCGGTCCGGGTCGCGAGCCGCTGCAGCAGCGTCTCGAGTGGCGCGCTGAGCAGCACGATGTGGTCGAACCGCTGGTGGAAGCGCACCTGGTTCTCCTCGCACCCCGCGACGAACAGGACGTCGGCGTCCTCGGTGTCGAGCAGCCGCTCGATGGCGTCCGCGCGCCACTGCTGGCGTCCATCGGGCAGCGGTTCGCACCAGCCGTCGTCGGTGTCCACGGCCTTGTAGCCGCGTGCGACGAGCTCCTCGACCACGCTCGACTTGCCGGTGCCCGACATGCCGGTGACGAGGACCCGCTTCACCCGGTCACCGTAGCGATGGGGAGTTGGCAGGAGACCGTTGTGCCCTCTCCGCGCGTGCTGACCACGGCGAACGTTCCGCCCAGCGCCTCGATTCGATCCCTGAGCCCGATCAGCCCGGATCCCCTCGCCAGGTCGGCGCCGCCGATGCCGTCGTCCCGGACCTGCACGTGGAGCGTGCCGTCGGAGGTCGCCGCATCCACCTCGACGGTGGAGGCGTGGCCGTGCTTCGTGGCGTTGGCGAGCACCTCCGAGACGACGTAGTAGGCCCCGACCTCGACCGGCTCGGGAAGCCTGCGGTGGATGCGCACGTCCATCACGACGGGGATGCTCGAGCGACGGGCGAGTGCGCGCAGCGCAGGGCGCAGCCCGCCCTTGGACAGGATCGCCGGGTGGATGCCCCGGGACAGCTCCCGCAAGTCATCGAGCACGCCGGCGAGCTCGGCGGCGATGTCCTCGAGCTCGGTGCGTACCTCGGGCAGCAGGACGGGCATCTCCACCACCGAGCGCAGCCGCAGCATCAGCGTGACGAGGTACTGCTGCGCGCCGTCGTGGAGGTCGCGCTCGATCCGGCGCCGCGCCTCGTCCGACGCGGCCACGAGCCGGGCGCGGGAGGCGATGAGCTCCGCCTGGCGCTGCTCGTTGCCGACGGCCGTCGCCACGAGCTCGGCCAGCTCCGCCAGCCGCTGCTCCGGGTCGGAAGGCAGCGTGGCCTGCTGGGACGTGATGGCCAGCAATCCCCACAGCAGCTCGTCCACGTGCACCGGCGTGGCGGCCGTGAACCGGCTCCCCTCGGACGCCGATGTGAACCGGCCGGTGCGCAGCACGGTGGCGGCCAGCCCGGGCGGAAGGCGGCCGGGCATGCCCTGTGCACTCTCGGCGACGACCGTCGTCCGGCCGTCCCGCTCGTAGCTGATCACGCCTGCGGTGCTGGGCGGCCCGAACTGCCGCACGGCCTCCGCGATCACTGCCGCCAGCACGGCTGCGAACGGCTCACCCTTCGCGATCATCAGCGCCAGGTGGTGCAACGCCGACTGCGTCTCGGCGTCGTTATGGACGGTGGCGGCCGCGCGGACCTCCATGACCTCCTCCATGCGGAATCGGTGCCTGCCCGGACGTCCTCCCGCGACGACCAGACCCCGCATGAGCCGACGATACTCAGAGTTGGCCACTACTCACAGCGATCGTTCGGTTGCAATTAGTTGATAACACTCGGGCCTGGCCGCTTCCCCGCGCCGAGCGCGCGGAGGATGCTTCGCGTCACATCTCGCGGACCACGCGGACGCGTGACCCAGCGCCACAGGGGGCTCCCATGACACGGCTGCTCATGGTCGTCACCGGAGCGCGGGCGATCAGGTTGGCGGACGGCGAGGACCACCCGTGCGGATATCAGGCGGGCGAGGTCCGCGAGCCGTACGAGGAGTTCGCGGCCGCGGGCGTCGAGGTGGTGTTCGCGACGCCCGGTGGCAGGACGCCCCAGCCGGATCCGTGGGGCCTCGAACCGTTCTTCCACTGCCACCATGCGGACGAGGACTTCATGTTCTCCGTGCTCCGCAGGTTCGCCTACCACCCCGACCGGGACCGCGTCACGTTCATGCACTTCAGCGAGCTGAACCTGGTGGCGCTCAGGAGGATCTTCCTCGCGCTGCGGGATGCGGGCATGCAGGTGGCGCTGGCGCGTCGGACGGTCGAGTCGGCGGCGCAGCGGTCCTGGCGGCGCAGCACGGACCTCATCGAGGTGCTCATGGCCGACGACGAGGTCGCGAGCACGTTGACCGCCGCGGGGATCGCGCGGATCGGGGACGAGGTGGTGGCGGCCGGCTGCGCGCAGGCGCGGCGCACCGTCGAGGTCCTCTCCGCGCTCCCAGGGCTGCGGAGCCCGCATTCGCTGGACGGGCTCACCGACCAGGAGATCCGCTCCTTCGACGCGATCTACTTCCCCGGCGGCCGAGGCGTGATGGTCGACCTGGCGGACGACCCGGATGTCGGCCGGATCCTGCGGTTGGTGCAGGGCGGCGGCACGATCGTCGCCGCGCTGTGCCACGGTCCGGCGGCGCTGCTGTCCGCGCCCGACGATGCCGGGAAGTGGATCTTCGACGGCTACCGGATGACGGCGTTCAGCGACACGGAGGACGATCTGACCAGTCGTCGCCTTCCATGGTCGCTCGAAGCGGAGCTGAAGAACCGCGGCGCGATCTTCGACGACGGCGAAGCGGCGTGGCTGTCGCACGTGGTCATCGACCGGAACCTCGTCACGGGCCAGAACTCGGGGTCGTCCGAAGCCGTCGCCTGCGCCGCGCTGCGCATGCTGGGAGGGCCGTGAGCCCGCGGGTCAGTCGAGCAGCACGAACGCCGCCCACACCGAGCCGGCCAGCGCCGCCGCGTAGCAGAGCACGGTGATCGCGCCGCGGAAGCGGTCGAGCTGCAGCCCGTCGAAGAGGGTGTAGCGGAACCGGTGGGCCCAGTGCAGCAACGCGAGCACGCACAGCCCGAGCAGGAGGATCCGGACGAGCGGGTGCCCCAGCAGCGCCGCGAGCCCTGCGTGATCGGGTGGGGCGAGCAGACCGAGCGGGAACAGCACGCCGAACAGCAACACCAGCACGGGTACCAGCAGCGCGGAGACCATCCCGCCCGCGCTGAACAGCAGCCACGCCGCCGCTTCCGCCCTCGACGGCCTCGCTGTCCTTACCCGCCCCGCCGGCTCCGCAGGCTTCCGTCCCTCGGCCATCAGAGCATCACCACCAGGACGAACGCCACGGCCGCCGAGACCACGACCCACGCCCCGAAGTGACCGGCCGCGATCATCTGCGGCGGCACCTGCTGCCCCTGCATGCGCACCACCATCGCCTTCGGGGCCAGGCTGAACCACGTGACGGCGTGCAGCACCACGAACGCCAGCGCGACGAGGTTCACCACGAGGATCAGCGGGCTCGCGCTCCAGCCGAGGAACTCCTCGTAAGCGGCCGATCCGCGGTGGACCGCCGTGACCAGCAGCAGGAAGTGCACCACGAACCACGCCACGGCGACGCTCGACAGCTCCCGCAGCGCGAAAATCAGGTACGACCGGCGGCGCGTCCACCAGAGCAACGAAACCGGCTGGCGGTAGGTCATCGCTTCCCCCACGGCAGCAGCGTCCGCGCGGCTGCGGTGAGCTTGTAGCGCTGGATCGCCCCCGCCGGGTCGACGCCCTTGGGGCACGCCCGCGTGCACTCACCGACGTAGGTGCACGCCCAGACACCCGCGTCGGTGGCGAGCACGTCCAGTCGCTGGTGGGCGCCCTGGTCGCGGGAGTCGAGGTTGTAGCGCTGGGCGAGCGCGATCGCGGCGGGGCCGAGGAAGTCGGGCTCGATCCCGTACACCGGGCACGCCGAGTAGCAGAGCATGCAGTTGATGCACATGCTGTACTGCTTGTACGCGTCGAGCTGGTCGGGAGTCTGCAGGAACTCCACATCGTCCACGCCGCCGTCGTCGTCGCGCACGAGCCATGGCTTCACCTCGGGCAGCTTGTGCATGAAGTCGTCGATCCCCACGACGAGGTCCCGGATCACGGGGAAGTTCGCCAGCGGCTCCACGCGGACCGGTCCCGGCGCGTAGTCGGTGAGGAACGTGCCGCAGGTCAGCGCCGGATCGCCGTTGACGGTCATGCCGCAGCTGCCGCAGATCCCCATCCGGCACGACCAGCGGTACGACAGCGTGCCGTCGAGGTGGTCCTTGACGTAGTTCAGGCCGTCGAGGACCGCCCAGTCCTCCCGCATCGGCACCTCGTACTCCTGCAGCGTCGGCGCGCTCTCCGACTCCGGCCGGTAGCGGGTGACCTGCAGCGTGATCGTGTCGGGCACTGGCTCACCTCCCGTAGACCCGCTCGCCCGGCGGCCAGCGGGTGATCGTCACCGGCAGGTACTCGACGTGCGGCGCCCCGTCCGGCCGTCGGGTGACGAGCGAGTGGGCGAGGAAGCGCGTGTCGTCGCGGCGGGGGAAGTCGGTGCGCTGGTGGGCGCCGCGCGACTCCTCGCGGCGCAGTGCGCTCGCCACCATCGTCTCGGCGACGTCCAGCATGAACCCGAGCTCGAGGGCGGCGACCAGCTCGGTGTTGAACGTCCGGCTGGTGTCCTCGAGCGTGGCCTTCTCGAACCGCTCCCGCAGCTCGCCCAGCTTCTCGACGCCCGTGAGCAGCGACTCGGTGTCGCGGAAGATCCCGACACTGCCCTCCATCGCGTGCTGCATGTCGGTGCGCACGTCGGCGATCCGCTCGCGGCCGTTCCGGCGCTCCAGCAGGTCGTGCACCAGCCGCCGGTGCTCGTCGGCGACCTGGGCCTCGACGCTGCGGGTGCCCGGGTGTGCTGCGGCGTACTCGGCGGCCGCGATCCCCGCCCTGCGGCCGAACACCAGGCACTCCGGCAGCGAGTTCGAGCCGAGCCGGTTGGCGCCGTTGATGCTCACGCACGCGACCTCGCCCGCGGCGAACAGGCCGGCGAGCCCGGTGGCGCCGTGGATGTCGGTGTGGACCCCGCCCATCATGTAGTGCTGCACCGGCCGCACCGGGATCAGCTCGTGCACCGGGTCGATGCGCTCGTACTGCTGGCACAGCTCGCGCACGAACGGCAGCTTGGCGTCGATCATCTTCTCGCCGAGGTGCCGCAGGTCGAGGTAGACGACCGGCCCGTAAGGGGTGTCGACCGTGTTGCCCTTCTCCTGCTCGTGCACGAACGCCTGGGAGATGCGGTCCCGTGGACCCAACTCCATGCTGCGCATGACGGGCGTGGGCGACGGCGTGCCGAGGTCGTAGTCCTGCAGGTAGCGGTAGCCGTCCTTGTTGAGCAGCCAGCCGCCCTCCGCGCGGGCCGCCTCGGTGATCAGGATGCCGGTGAACGGCAGGCCGGTCGGGTGGTACTGGACGAACTCCATGTCCTTGAGTGGGGCGCCCGCGCGATAGGCGAGCGCCATCCCGTCCCCGGTCTTGATGTTGCCGTTGGTCGTGAACGGGAAGACGCGCCCGCAGCCGCCCGTGCACAGGACGACCGCCCGTCCGGTGACGGCCTCGATCCGCCCGCTGGCCAGCTCGATCCCGACGACGCCCCGCACGACGCCGTCGTCTTCGAGGATCTTCGTGACGTACCACTCGTCGTAGCGGGCGATCTGCGGGTACTGCAGCGAGGTCTGGAACAGCGTGTGCAGCAGGTGGAACCCGGTCTTGTCAGCGGCGAACCAGGTGCGCATCTTCTTCATGCCGCCGAAGGCGCGCACCGCGACCTCGCCGTCGGGCTGGCGGCTCCACGGGCAACCCCAGTGCTCCAGCTGCAACAGCTCGCGCGGCGCCTCGTCGACGAAGGCCTCCACAGCGTCCTGGTCGCAGAGCCAGTCGCTCCCCGACACCGTGTCGTAGGCGTGCTCATCGAGGCTGTCGTCGCTCGCGATGACGGCGGCGGCCCCGCCCTCGGCGGAGACCGTGTGGCTGCGCATCGGGTAGACCTTCGACACGAGCGCAACGGAGAGCTGCGGCTGCGCCTGCACGATCGCGATGGCGGCGCGCAGGCCTGCCGCGCCACCCCCCACCACCACGACGTCGTGGTCGGCCATCGCGTGCTACTCGGCGTGTTCTGCGGAGAGCTCGTTGAGCAGCACGCGACCGTCGTGCCGGGTGACTCTCGTGCGGCAGCTGCCGTCGTGGAACTGGTGGGAGATCGACCGGCAGCCGCACGCGTAGGTCACGTCATCGCAGCGGATGCCGGAGCCGTCGTCTTCGAAGTAGCGGGTGCCGCTCACCCGCTTCCCGCATGGCGCGCGTTCGTCCGTGAACGGAGTCCTCGTCCCGAGCACAACCCACCTCCGGGCGTCGGCTCTTGTGACCAAGGTCACGTTCATAGGACAACGCCCCGGGTGATCGAGTCAAGGACCCATCGGTGGTCGGCGGCCTGTGCCCGACGCGTTCCCGGGCGGCGATCAAGGGCAGATGGTCGCTCCCGGAGATCGTTCGGCGACCATCAGCCCTTGATCGGCGGCAGCCGGGCGGTGCCTCGCCACGCAGGCCCCCCGGCCGCTAGCGGTAGTTCGTGAACTGGAGCGCGATCCCGAAGTCCTTGTTCTTGAGCAGCGCGATCACCGCCTGCAGGTCGTCCTTCTTCTTGCCCGAGACCCGCAGTTGGTCGCCCTGGATCTGCGCCTGCACGCCCTTGAGCTTCTCGTCGCGGATGGTCTTGCTGATCTCCTTGGCCTTGTCGGTCGCGATGCCCTGGAGGATCTTGCCGCTGACCTTGTAGGTCCTCCCGGACACCGCGGGCTCGCCGACCTCGAACGCCTTCAGCGAGATGCTCCGCTTGATCAGCTTCTCCTTGAAGACCTCGACGGCCGCCTTGGCGCGCTCCTCGGTCTCGGACTCGATGGTCACGGCCTCCTCGCCCGCCCACGCGATCGAGGTGCCCGTGCCGCGGAAGTCGAACCGCTGTGAGAGCTCCTTCGCGGCCTGGTTGAGGGCGTTGTCGACCTCCTGCCGGTCGACCTTGCTCACCACGTCGAACGACGGGTCTGCCACCGTGCGCCTCCTCGTCGACCGGGCCCCTGCGGAACCCGGTTGGTCACTGTCGTATCCTCGGTCCTGCGCCTCGGCGCACCCCGGCAGGTTGCCCGAGTGGCCAAAGGGAGCGGACTGTAAATCCGTCGGCTTAGCCTACGAAGGTTCGAATCCTTCACCTGCCACACCCGGCCGAACGGCCCTCGACCAGCGGAAACGCGGGTCGGGGGCCGTTCTCGTCTGTCCGGTGGTGTCCGGCCCCGTCCGGTGGTCTCCGGGTGGCCGTGGCAAATGCGTGGCAAGCGGTGAGACGGCTCTACTGGAGGCCGAGGGCGAGCGCTACGCGGTTCCGCGCGGCCTCCTCCTGTCCGGCGATGCACTTGGCGTAGACACGGAGGAGCACGGCGACACTGTGCCCGGCCCACTCGGCGACCTGTGTGGGCGCCACGCCAGCGTTCAACCACGTCGACACCGCCGCGTGGCGGAGATCGTATGGCCGTCGCGCAAGCGGGGAAGCTGCCTCGGCGCTCGTGAGCGCGGCCGCGCGAGCGCTCGCCCACACGCGCCCGTACACGCTGTCCGAGAGGTCGCCGTCAGCGGCTCGCGTGGCGCCGAACAGCCGCCCCCGGCTGTTCGTCCCGAACTCTTGCAGGTGGGTTCGGAGAAGCGACGTGAGCGGCGGCGGAGACGGCACGACGCGGATCGCCTCGCGAGCGCGATGCTTCAGCCCTCGTTCATCGCGTCGCCTGCCGCTGTCGCTCCATGCTGCGCCCGTCGTCGGCGCGGAGCCGGGGAGGAACAACTCACCCCAACCCCATCCTTCGGTAGGCAGCTGAAGCGCTGAGTCCGGCAGGTTCGCTGCCTCGGCCGGCCGGAGAGCCGCGTAGTACATCAGTGCGAAGAACGCCACCAAGCGCTTGCCTGATTCGCCTTGCTTGCCAACCGCCGCGAGCAGTCGCGCCGCTTGCTCTGGATTGACGACAACTCTCCGGTCCACCTGTTCCACGGGGCGATGATTCCTCGCCCGAATCGCAGCTAGCGGGTTTGTATCCATGAGCTTCCTCTCTACGGCATACTCCAGTGCGTTGTAGACGACAGCCCGCTTGCGTTGACGCGTGCTCGCGGCGGCCGGTCTGCCATCGAGCTTCTTGCTGATAGCCGCGACGACAGCGCGCGCAACATCGGGGTCCGCCAGATCGCGAACGGGTCGGGTGTTGGTTTCCAGCCAACGAAGCACGCGAGCGAATTCTTCCGGTGCCTGACCGCCGCTGCGGGCGCGACTGTTGAACGACCACGTGTAGAGCGCGCGGCGTAGAAGTTCGGCGTCCGGTCGCCATCCCTCGGACTTGCGCACGAGCGCCGGGGTGACAGTGGCCAGTGTCTCGGCGATACCCATGCGCGACTTTCCGGCGGCGGCGGGCCACTTCATGTCGACATAGGAGCACGCGAATTCGTACCAGAGTGTCGGGTCCTCTTCGCGGCGCTCAGCCGAAACCGGCCGCCCGGTTTCGGTTGAGAACGCTTCGCCTGAGCGTGCCGCCGAGACCAGCTCGGATCGGAAGCTGTCCGCAAGAGCCGACGTCCGGAACCCCTCCTGGTACGGCTGCGCGGCGACCTTCCACCGGACGTAGTAGGTCGTGGTCGACTTGCCCGCGTAGACGCGCGTCGTCCAGATACGAACATCAAAGCTGTGCTTCCCGTCCATCACGCGGCCTCCTCGCAGGAGTCGAGCCAGCGTTCAAGTTCGGAGCGGCGGATGCGGAGATCGCCGTTCGGAAGCTTGATGCAGCGCGGCGCACGGCCCTTGGCCCGCCACTCATAGAAGGTGGAGCGGGAGATGCGCAGCTCGGCGCAGACCTCGGCGAGCGTGAGCCTCTCGATCGGCTTGGTCATCGGGCACCCCCCGGGCCGTTGGTAGCGGTTACGTCGGTTACGTCGGTTACTTGCCTGGTCAGGGGCGTAACCGATGCTCGGGGCGTAACCGTTGCGTCGGTTACGCGGGTGCGTTGCGGTGGGGCGGGGGGTGATGGCTCGACAGGGGGTGTAACCGACGTACCGGTTACGGGGTCGGGTGCGGTTACGTGTCTGACCTGCGGTGTAACTGCTGTAACCGATGTAACCGACTCCGGTGGGGTGTCGGGTGGTGGGAGGTAGCGGGCCCAGGCGTCGGCGAGCCCGGTGGGGCCGCCGACTTGGTAGCCCTTCGTGGGCTGGCCGCCGATGCGGATGGGGCCGGGGCGGACCCCGTAGCGGGCGAGTTCGCGGGCGAGGCGGCGGGGGTCGAGCGGGCGGCCGTCGAGATCTGCCCAGGAGGCTTCCTCGGCGGCGAGGAGTTCGGCGAGGATGTCGGTGGTGGCCATCCGGTCCACTCCGGCGACGTGGAACAGGGCCCGTAGGTCGGCGAGGAGTCGGGTGCCGATCGAAGTGCCGGCGGTGCTCGCTGTGCGCACGAAGTGGACGGCCGCAGCGCGGGCGGTTTCGGGCCAGTGCCCGCCGGCGAGGTCCGCGATCGCCAACAGTGGTTCCCAGACCTCGGCGGCGCGGTCGGCGACCCCGTCAGGAACATCAGGTTCGGCACCGGCGAGGTAGTCGGCCCCCACCCTGTCGAGCCATTCAGCGAGTGCCTCGCGCAGGGGTGCGGCTTGGGTTTCCACTTTCCTCTCTCGGAACGGTTCGGCGTGCTCGTGTGGGGCGCGTCGGCGCATGTGGATGGTGATGGCGCGGGTGGTGATGGTGGAGGGCATTCCGCCGGCGATCCCGGCGAGCGCAACAGGCGCGAACACGGGGAATCGTTCGACCTTCATCCGGGACGCATCCCCGACGCAGCGCGCGACCGTCGCGGAGCGCTTGTATCCGGCGTTCAGAAGCGCCCGCAGATCCTCGTTGTTCCCGCCGCCTTTCGCGTTGAATACGGCGTCGATCTCGTCGAACAAGAGCGTGACCGGTCCGACGGCGAGCATCCGGAAGATGGCCGCGGTGGTGATGCTGATGGTCATCTCTGGCTTCGCCACCAGATACTGCGCGACTTCCAGCACTCGGGTTTTGCCGGATCCGGGTTCCGCGGAATCGAGGATCAGTCGGGGGGTGGTGTAGAAGTACTGAACGGCGTGCGTGTGCGCGTACCAGAGCGCGAGCGTGGGCGCGCAGTGCTGGTCCGGGAACACCGAGAATCGACTGATGAACGCGGCCACACGGTCGAGGAGTTCGGCCGGTTCGACCGCCGTGGCCGGCGGCGGCGCCAGCCAACCGAGCGCGCGCGCCGGCCCCTGGTCGGGGAGCTGCTCGTTCGGCGCCGACCCGGCGTCGGTCGGCGGGCCGGCGGTTCGTTCGGTCAGCCAGGTCGCCTGGCAGGCCTCGGAGCAGAAGTCTTCCGAGGGAGAGTTGCGCAGCGGGTCACCGCACTTGACGCACGCTCGGCCGCCGTCCCCGTCGGCCGCTGAGTTGATCGCGCTGTCGATCGCGGTCAACGTCGTGTCCAGGTCGGCGCTCATGCGGTCTGCCTCCCCTCGTCAGCCATGCCCGTGCCAGCGCGGGGCGGTGGGAGGCAGCGGGGCCGGCGCCGGCCGTAGGCGAGCCCGGACGCGATCGATGCGGCGATGTCGCGGGCGGTGCAGTCGCACGGGCCGGTGATGATGTGCGCGGCGTCCGCGAGGAGATCGCGCTCGACAGTGGCCGGGTCGAGCACGCCGGCGCCCACGAGCTGCCCGAGCGCGCGGGCCGCGGTGAACACCGCGGCGTTGTGCCCGCCGCGCGGGGCCTGAGCGACTCGCTGACGCTCGGCCCGCACGATGGTCGACACGTAGGCCCCGTAGTCACCCACCGTCGTGGAGAACCGCTCAGGCGGCCCTGAGGTGGCCGTAGGCGCGCGAACGGACAGCTGCCAGGCCAACCACCCCGGCAGAGCGGCGGGGTCGGTGTCGTCGAGGAGTTCGTATCCGCCGTTTGGGAGGCGGCTGCCGGGCGCGAGTACCTGCCCGCCCGCCCCGCGGGTGTCGAGCATCGGTCCGAGCGTCTTGCCGGTGTTGCCCAGCGGCCGCCCGTCCGGCCCCGGTGCGGGGGCGCGGAAGTACAGGTGCCGGCCGCCGGACGGGGTGGCGACGGTCCAGGTGTCGGGCAGCCCGCCGCGGCCGGCCGCCATCCCGGCGAGCACCGCCCACCCATCCCGGCCCGTGGCACCGCCGGCAGAGCCGCTCGGGTTGTCGCCGGCGCAGGTGGCTTTGGGGGTGTCGCAGTCGATGACCAGCAGCCCAGACGGCCCGCAGGCGATGCCGGCGTTGTGGTCGGGGCGGTCGGTGAAGAACCGGGTGATGCGCTGCGGATCGGTGGTGGCGCGGTCCTGCCAGCGGGTGATGGCCGGGGTCTTGCGGCCGGGCCGGACCGGGAACAGGTGCCAGCCACGGGCGGCGAGGTCGAGCCAGGTGGCGAGGCGGGCGCGGTCGGCGAGCGAGAGCGAGTCCTTACTGTGCGTGCTCATCGGTGCTCCTGATCGAGGCATGGGTCTAGCGCCGCGGCACCCGGCAAGGTGCCGTGTAGCGGGGTTTTGAGGGGTGTTTGCGCTGGTGGCGCTAGGTTGCTAGCGCCCTGTTCAGGGTTCGGATTGGCCGCTAGCGGGGGGCGCTAGGTCTAGCGGGTGAGGGTGCTAGCGCCCCACCGCCGGCGGCCGGTCCCGACTTCCCTAGTTCAGCTACGCGCTGTCACCGCCCGGCGTGTTCGGCCCGCGGTCCTTGCGGGTGGCGAGCCACGCCGTGGTGACCGCGTCGCGCAGGTAGCCGCGCCGGTTGCGACCCTCTCCGGTGTCCGGGTCGGTGCCCCACACCTGCGCCGGCGCCAGCCCGTAGGGCTTCAGGCTCGCGGCGAGCGAGGCGGGGGTGGTGCTGCGGTAGGCGGTGGGCCACTGCTCGGCGAGCCGGGCGGCGATCACCTCCGACCACAGCCGGTCCTCATCCGGCCCGAACACCTCGGCGATGTCGCCGAGCACCGACCGGGCGGGCCGCTCGTGCTGCTCGGTGTCCTCGCCGGCGGCGTGGCCGGTGATGGTGCCTGCGGCCTCCCGCAGCGCGCGGGCGCGGGCGCCGATGACCTCGGCGGCCGGGCCGTCGATGTAGGCGGTGCGCACGATCTGCGGGTCGTCGCCGGCGCCGACCAGGTAGCCGATGCCCTTGTCCCGCGGCCCGAACGTGGTCGCCCGCAACCCGTTCTGGTAGCTCGAGGTGCCGAGCACCATGTCGTTCTCGGTCTGGCCCATCACCCGCAGGCAGAACCGGATCCCCACGTTCGCGGACACCCCGGTCGGGAGGGACTTGGCGTCCGGGCGCTGGGTGGCCAGCACGAGGATGATCCCGAGCGCGGGGCCGCGCTTGATGATGGCCTCGGCCAGCCGGGCGGCCTCGTCCTTGTAGTCGGGGTGGGAGAACAGCTCCTGGCACTCGTCGATCCCGGCCACGATCAGGAACAGGCCCAGCCCCCGGCGGGCGGAGATCTCCGGGGTGACCTTGTTCTCCGGGCAGATCTCCCGCGGCAGCTTCCGGATGGCCGCGGCGCGGGTGTCCAGCTGCGCGTAGAGGTCGCGCAGCGACTCCATGCACGCCTCCAGCGTCGTCGGGTCGGCGCCGGAGCCGTAGTGGTGGCAGCAGTTCTCCACCATCGACAGGTCACCGGTGCCCTTCAGCTCGAAGATCCGCAGCTGCGCACCCGGGTCCAGGGCGGCGGCGAGCAGCACAACGCGCATGGCGAACGTCTTGCCCATCCGCGGCTTGGAACCGATGAGCATGCTCTCGAAGATCAGCGACAGCGCGACGCGGCGCCCGCGCTGGTCGACCCCGAACGGCACCGGCCGGAACAGGTCCGCCGCCCCACCGCGGGCGAGCGGCCACGGTGCCGGCTTGGCCGCGGCCATGTCCTGATCCCCGACCCAGAGCACCAGCCGCCCGGCGTGCGCCTCGGACGCCGGCTCCGGCCACACGCACCCCAGCGGGCGCCGCAACCCGGACGCGAGCCGGTCGCGGCGCTCGGCGATGTCGGAGACGGTGACCCCGTAGGGCAGATCCACATCGGCGCGCCACCCCGGGCCGTCGCGGGTGATGGGGGCGGGGAAGGTGATCCCGCCACCACCCTTGCCCATCGCCTTGTTGATCTCCGCGATCCCCAGCGAGGCCAGCGCGCGAACCACAATGTCCGAGGTGAGCCGCTGGACCTGAGTGCGGACCACAGACCGGCCGGTCACCGGGCGGTCGGCCGGGGTGCCGACCCAGCCGAGCACAAGCACGGCGGCCAGCGCGAGCGTGAGCACGAGCCAGGCGGGTGCGAACGCGTGCAGCACCAGCAGACCGGCCGCGCCGGCGAGCAGCCCGGCGAAGGCGAGCCGGCGCCGGACCCGCACCCGGGCCGCGCGGGCCTCGGCGAGCTTCAGGTAGCGGTCGGCGTCCCCGGCCCGGACCGCCTCAGCGCGCAGCGTGCTGGACTCGGCGTCGTTCACCCAGCGCGCCGCGGACGCGAGCGCGACGCCGGCGCCGCGGGGGGCGCGAGCGGCGAGCTTGGCCGCGTAGAGGGGTGCGCGGACGGTGTGGAAACCGGTGGCGTGCCACGCCCATCCGGCCGCCCACCGGCCGGCCGCGCGCACGTCCTCGGTGCGGGTCAGCCACGGCGCGATCACCGGGCGCCGCACGACCTCGCGGCGCTGCCAAGGCAGCAACTCCCGGCCTGGGTCCCGTGCCGGCGGGTCGACCAGCACCCGGCCAGCGCCGTCCTCGTCGTCCGCGTCGTCGCCGTCGTCCACCGGCGGCATCGGGTCCCGCCCGGCCGGGGCCGGGAAGTCGATAATCCGACCCTGCGCCGGTTCGTACGGCTGCGCGGCGCCGGGCGCCGGCGGCGGGATGTCGTGCGTGCTGGTCATCCGGACTCCCTCGCTCTCGCCGTGCTCAACAGGGGTGTGCTGGTGGTTGCTGTGGTTGTCGGGGTCGGGGGTGCCGACCAACGTGGTGGTGGTCATCGGGCGACCTCCGAGTGGTGGATCAGGTGAGTCAGGGCGGCAGCCAGCGCGAGCACCAGAACGGGCAGGCAGGACACGGCCGCGGTGATCTGCCACGGCGCGTGGGTCATCCCGGCCGCGACCATCAGGTGGTAGGCGACCTGCGCGAGCCCGCCGAGCACGAGCGCGCCGATCGCGGACACCCCGGCGAACCGCCGGGCCGTGCGCGACAGACCCGCCTCGGGCGGGGCCAGCCAGGCGCGCAGCGCGTACGCGGCGTAGGCCTCCATCCCGATCGGCAACGTGATCGCGGAGTTGATGACGAACTCGTCCCAGATGCCCGGCAGCAGCCGGATCGGGCCGAACCCGGTCAGCTCACCCAGCCCGACCCAGCCACCCCAGATCGCCACGAACGCCGCGCCGGCGATAAGCAGCAGCGGCCACCGCGACACCCGACCCGTCTCCGTGCCCGGGTCTGCGAGCGTGGCGACCTGCGCAGAACGGCCCTCGCCGTGATCGGCGTGAGCGCCGGCGCCTCTGTCGAGCCCATCGGGATCGGCCAGTAGGTCCGGTACCGCCTCCCGCGCGGACACCTCGCCCTGATCAGCGCCGTCGACGGCCGGGGACTGCTCGGCGACGTCGGGCACAGCGCGCAGCGGCAGTGCCGGGCGTTCGGCGGGCCGCTCGGTCGACTGGCCGGAGGTGGTGGGGTCGAACCCGACCGCGCGCAGCGCGTCCAGCGCCGCGGCCGCCTTCGGCCCGCCCACCCGGAACTCCTTCATCACCTGGTTCCGCGACGGCCAGCCGCCCAGCGTGCGGGCATGCTCGCGGACCCGGTCAGCCAGCTCGTCCACGGGGATCGGGTAGGCGCTGGTCATGACGCACCCCCGCCGATCAGGGCGGTCGCGGCCGCGGCGACGCCGAGCCACAGCCAGTGCCACGACTGGTCCAGCGCGTAGGCGCCGGTGCCCAGCGACGGGTTGTCGTCCCGGCCCGCGCGCGGGGCGCCGAGCCGGTAGAACGCGCCGCTGCCGCTCGCCTCGGCGAGCGCTGCGAGGGTCGTGCGCCGGTCAGCCCAGTAGTGCGTCACCGCCGACACCAACTGCCCGACCAGCACGCCGCCCCAGCCCAGTGGCAGGGCGAACATCGCCCACACGCCGAGCACCGCGAGCGTGGTCACGACGGTGTAGGTGGCGACGTGCTTGCCGCACGCCCACCGACCCGCCCACCCGGGCAGGCCCTTGTGCCCGGCCTGGTGGTCGGTCTGCACCCAGTGATCGGCCACCTGATGGGCCACCAGCAATGCTGGCAGCACCACCGCGAACGACACCGCGCCTGCCATGTCGAGGTTGCTCATCGCCGGGCACCCCCTCGCGGGAGGGTGCGGACCACGGTGGTGACCGCGAGCAGCCGGGCGATCGTGGTGCCGGCGAACAGGGCTGGCAGCCCGAGCGCGACCCCGATCGCGATCGCGTTGCTGGTCAGCGCGACCACGGCCCACTGCGTGCCGACGATGACCGCGGCCGCGGCCAGCGTCCGTCCGGCGGTGCCGGTCATCCGGGTGACCTCACGTACCGCCCGCTCGGAGTTGCGTCCGGCGCGGGCGCCGGAGGTCCAGATCGAGGCCATGGCCAGCCCGGCGAGCACGAGCAGCCCAACTGCCACCTGCTGGGTGGTCATGACTGACCACCCCCGTTGCCTACCGCGGGCGGCACCACGGTGCCGGCCGCCGGGATCGGCCATACCATCGCGTTCTCCTCACTGCTGTTCTGGTGGTTGGGGAGAACCAGCCCGGCGGACGCGTCTTGGCGGAGGTGACCGCCGGGCTGGACCTCGGTGACGTGCAATTCCTCGATCTCGTTGCTGGCCTCGCGGGTTCGCCAGGCCATCCCGCACCCGGGACCGCCAGCGGGGTCCGGGTCGGCGTCGATGTGGGTCGGGATCGTGCGCTCGCAGGCGCACATCAGCCAGGCGTTCACGCCGCCCACTCCTCGCCATCGGCGGCGTAGCGCGGGCCGCGGGTGGACTCGGCGCACTCGGTGCACTCCCCGAGCGAGCGCGGGATGCGGTAGCCGGCGTCCTCCCCGCACGATGGGCAGATGCGCTGCGCGGCGTTGCACCGCTCGATCGCCACCCACCGCGCCCGAGTCATCGGGCGCTTCGGCGCGGCCAGATCCAGCCGGAACAGGTAGGCCCAGCGGGGCCGGTTCGCCGGCCCCCACACCAGCCACCCCGCCACGTCCTGACCTGCCGGGCGCAACCCCAGCGCGGCCAGTTGTCGCACCGTGAACAGCCCGGACGGCGCCCACCCGTAGCGGAACACCGGCACCCCGGCGTACCGGCCCGCGCACGGCCACATTCGGCCGTCCCACAACCGCACCGCGGAGCGCGGCGCCGGGCGCGGGGCGCTCACGCCGCCTCCCCCGGTCCGAATTCGGCAGAGCGTGTTGCCGGCGTCGAACGGCGCAGGCGCGTCACACGGCTGGCCGCCGCGATCTGGGCTACCGCCCGACGCGCTGCACGGCGCTCCCGGCGCTCGTCCAGCTCGGCCAGTGACACCTCGCGAGGGGCTCGCCGCACCGGCGGCACGAGCTCCTCGCGGATCACTTGCTCCCAGAAGTCGTGAAGGGACTCGCGCTGCTCGTCGTCCAGCGGCGCTGTGCAGTCATCGAGCCCAGCGACGTCGTCGCGATCCATCTCAACAACACTCCGATCTGTCTTAATACGGCGATCCATATTGCGACGGTAAGCGTCGACCGTCGCAACGTCAACACCCGTCTTGAGACGGCGGGTAGGCTCATCGGCATGGCTGCGCCCGATCCCGACGAAGCTGAGCCCCGGCACGCGAGCCAGCGCGTTGCCGAGCGGCTTGCACGAGACATCGATGCCGGCGTCTACGGCCCGGGGGAGCGCCTGCCCTCGTACCGGCAGATCGCGACCGACCACGACATCGCCGTGAACACCGCCCAGGCGGCCGTCCGGCTGCTTGCTGCCTCCGGCCGGGCTGTAGTTCGGCCGAGCAGTGGGGCGTTCGTCGCCGACGAGCCGACTGACGCCCTGCGGGCGACTGCTGCAGATCGGCTCGAACTGGCCGCGCTGCGGGACCAGGTGCGCCGGGCGCGGACCGTGCTCGGCGATGTGGAGCGGACGCTCGGCGAGCTGCTCGACCGGGCGCCCGCCCCCGGTCCTGACTCGGATTCGTAGTGCATCTCTCGGTGTCATGATTCGAGATTCGAGCCTGCGAACGATCGAGTCCAAGGACCCTCTGGCCTGCCCGTTTGCCTGGTAGGACTGCTGGGCATATGCACTGGTCGGAACCCGTGTCCGCGGGGCCGGCACCCGAGAGAAAGGCGGAAAAATCTCGTGCCAGACGAGCCGTGGTTGTCATCCCCTGCGCCATCGGAGCTGGAGCTGAACACTGACCTGCTCGGCGAAGTCCTGCGCGAGTACCGCCGTGTGAACAAGATCAATCAGGCTGATCTGGCTCAACTGCTGCACTTGGATCAGTCCTACGTCTCGAAGATCGAGACCGGGAAGCGTCGAGTGACCGACATCGAGATGCTGTTGCGGATCGCCCAGCAGCTCAACGTCCCGCCCGCCCGCCTCGGCCTCTCGGATGAGCTGCTACGCCCGGTCGCTGATCCGTCTGGCTCGCGACTGGTCGGTGATGTCGACCCGGTGGCCGTGAGCCAGGAGAAGTGGCGCCGGACGAGGCGCGCGCTCAACCGGTCGCGCCGGGAGCTGGCCCAGGCAACGGCCGGCCTCTATCGGCCCGACGTCCGCGTCGGCGATCTGACGTTCCTGGCGCTTCCGCAGTGGACGCCGGCAGCGCCGATCCCACTCGACGAGATCCGCTTGGACTGGCTGGATAACCCGCCGCCGGTCAGCATCACGGGGAGCGAGCCGGAGGCCGCAGCGACGCTGCCACTCCGGGCGCCAGGGAAATCCTTTCCGCGCTACACCTCAGCAGTGCGCTACCTGGATCCGCCGAAGCTGTTCGAGAACCGGACCAGCTACCGGCTACTCGAAGTCGACTTGCGAAATGATCCGCATATGAGGTTCGGCCTGGCTGCGTACTTCGACAAGCTGGATCTTGCGGAGGCCATCGCACACGAGGCGGCGATGGCGCACGCCGCCGGCAGTAAGCGCCTCGATTGGGATTCACTTCCGCTGCGGGCGCTCATTGGTGACCCATTCGACATGGAACGTCGCTACATCATCCCGGCCATCGAGACGCTCACGCTGCGTAGGAATCGGAAGACCGGGGAGGCAACGTTCCTCCTGCACTGGCGCGATCCGGCGAAAGTTGCCACATCGGCCGGGATCTACGGCCTCATCCCGGCCGGCGAGTTCCAGCCCTCCACCATCTCCACACATGACCGCGAAAACGACTTCAGTCTGTGGCGCAGCATGGTCCGCGAGTACAGCGAGGAAATCCTGGGTGAGCCGGAGCGCGACGGCAGTTCGGGGGAGCCGTTGGTGTATGAGGATTGGCCGCTCTATAAAAGCCTTGAACGGGCGCGTCGGGACGGCCGCGTGTCGCCCTACTGCCTGGGGATCGGGCTAGACACGCTGACGCTCACGGCGACGATTCTCACCGTCGTGGTGTTCGATGACGATGCGTTCGACGAGCTGTTCGGCGATGCTGTTTCGGTGAACTCCGAGGGATCGCTCGTGAGTTCGTCGGACGTTGTGAACGTGACCGACGGGCTCCGATTTAACGGCGAGAACGTGGCTCGCCTCCTGCGTGATGAGCCGGTCGCCTCACCGGGCGCCTGCATCCTGCGGAGGGCGTTCGACAGCCGAGAACTCTTGCTGAGGTAGGGGCCAGGCCTCCGGCGGTCAGTGGCGACGAGTCGAGCCTGTGGGCGGTGTGCGATTAGCCTCGGTACGACACGGTCACGGGCAAGCCGCGTGCCAGGAGGCGAGGTGAATACAGCTGCCCTCGGCGAGGTGCAGCGCGGTCAAGGGCCCCACTCGCCCCGGCATCCACGACGCCACGGCTCGGTTGGCTCTCCGCAGGAAAGTCCGGCCTCCAGATCGAAACGGCCGACGTAGCCATACACTGAGGCGGCGTCAGTCAACCGCTTCCACAAGGTCAAATAGGGTAGGACGATCAACTTCCAGAGAGTCCGAGTAGACCATCACTTCCTTGGCTTTAGTGACGTTGCGGGCAGAGTAGTGCACGCCGATCTCCTCGCGACGTCGATCCTTGTAGAGTTCGGCAACCTGAGAGACGTTGTCGTATGTGAGAACCCACCGTGCATCCGCAGCAGAGTTCAGACAAGCCGCGAGGGCAGCGTGGTCCTCTGCCTTGAATGAGTTCATATACAGCGATCCAGCCTTCAAGAAGTAGGGCGGGTCCGCATAGATGAACGCATCAGTGTTATCAATGTACCTGTTAATTATCGCCATGCCGTCGTCATTTGTTACGGATATCTTACTTGAGTACAGTCCGATAAGTCGCATGCGCTCGGACAGCGTGTCGCGATTGAATCTGGCGTCGATCTTGTATGGCCCGCTCTGGTCGTGTCCGCCGATCGGGCCGCCGTTCAGAACCCCTGATCGATTGGTGCGGTTCAGATAGAAAGTGGCGAAGCCGAGATCGAAGAGATCTGCTTTCCTGCCCAGATCGTAGATCTCTCTTTGTCGGCGCCATTCGTCAACAGACACGGGAACTGTACGAAGTTTGGCGATGAATTCTACATTCCGCGTTACGCACGCAGTCCAAAAGGCGAAGACGGCGGGGTCTAGGTCGTTGATGTGGATCGATTTGACCTCACCGGTTATCAATAGGCCAATGGCTGCGCCTGCGCCGCCAGCATACGGTTCGATGTAGGTTCCCTTCGTGATGGAGTTGAGCCGGATCAGTTCCCGTAGGCGCCCGTATAGCCCACCCTTGCCACCGGGGTACCTAAGAGGTGACAGACGCGGTCGCTTCATTGCCGGATGGATGCGTTCACCGCTCATCTTCATTTGAGCATCAACTGCATCAGGCTGACCATCGCTTCCCAAAGTTCATGTGCGTCTTGCGGCGTTGCGAAGATGTCGGGGTTGTGGTTTATGTCGTTCAAGTAGGCCGCGCTGGTGGGGTACTGCTTTACGTTGCGGGACTGTATTCGATTTATCAACGACGAGAGGCCGCTATGATTGGGCAGCGACTGAACGTGATTGTTAAGCCACGTCAAGCAGTCGCCAAGCTGGACGTAGCCGCCATGCTGTGGAATTATAGTGTGCTGGTTCCCTCGTGCGTACGCTTTGATGACTTTCTCAAGAAAAGTTCGAAGAAGGTCCATCGTTGCGTTCGGATAATTCTGCACGTGGATTGTAATCAGCTCAGTATAGATCTTCTCGATAGCTGGTGGAAACGTCGGTGGGACGACAAGGCTGTGAGAGTCAAGGCGTATGGAGGTGTGACGTCGGGGTTGGCTCGCAGGCTGCTGCTGTCCTGCACTCCCTTGCGGTGGTTGAGCTGCGGGTCCACCGGCGTTTGGTGCGTTGGCTCCTCCCGCCGCAGTCCCGCCCGCCGCACCTCCGGTCTGGCTGGGATTGCTGCCGCTGCCTGCCTGACTGGTTCCTGGCTGTCGACTGTTGCCTGTCCCTCCTCCTGCACTGGTTGCCGCGGACGAAGAACTTGGAGATCTTCCCGAGGGAGCTGAGGCGATCCGCTCGATCTCAGCGATCAAGTTTTGGAACGCCTGCGCGGATGTTTTCGGCAAGGTCCGCGATGTAAATTCGCCCGAATTCATTCCGCTAATAATGAAAGTTGCAATCCTATTGAAGCGTGTGTCGGACACGTTCATCTTGATGCTGCCGTTTGGTCGCATCTCGATTCCGAGGACGCGGGTAAACTCGGCTGACTCGTAGATTCGAGACAGAGTGGTCGGTATGAACTTCTTGGTATTGAAGAAGTCTCGAAGCTCTGGGTCGGAGTATGGAACTGACTTGAACTTGTTCAGTAGCTGGCTGGATCTGACAAACCGCCGAACGGACGAGAGTGGGTATTCGACAAGCAGCTGTGGCAGCGTCTTTCCGGCATCCACCTGTGCCTGAAAGAAGGCAGCCTGTCGTGCGGGGGGCCATCGGAGGCGAATGTTGCTGGTGTGAATCGCGGCGATTACTTGATTCGCCTGTTCCTGATCGGGTGCCAGCTTTACCTGAATCTTGCGTAGGCCATCTCGTCCGTCGAATTCCTTGACGAGGGCAGTTATTCGGGACTGATATTCTGAAACGAGGTACGGGTTTTGAATCGCCTTGAGTGCAGCGAGTCGCCGGTTGCCTTCGACGACGACGTTTCTCCCATCGCGCTGAACGATGATCGGCGTTTCGTGCGTTAGATACCCAACCTTGACGATTGCTTCGACCAGCGAAAGGGCATCGCCGTTCACGAATATGTCGCGCATTATATCGACTTGTGGCGCACTGACTGGCATTTCGAGGCGAATGTTATTGGGGTCCAACTCAACGTCGTCCAGTACGTCCACCTCAAGCTCCGGCCAGCTTGTCATGTCGATCACAGGTACATGCTCCAGGCGGTCGGCGATGAGCGGACGATCTGTCAGCAGACAGTAGTGGACCAAGGACTGCAAGCCACAGATGCGGTGACTACGCGGGACGCGCTCCCGCTCGCGTTCGTCAGCGCCCGGCACGCCGCCAATGCGGGGGAGGGGCAGCGGACAGGTCTTCGCGCCCGGTAGCCGCCTCCCGTACGGCGGCTACGAACTCCTCGAGACACCGAATCGGCCGACCTGCCACGGGTGGGATCTGACCTGGCGCCTGTCCGTTCGTGCGCCTACGGCCACCACAGGGGCGCCTGAGCGGTCCCCTACGACCGACCGTGGGGCCGCTGACGCTCACGGCGAACAACGGGTCGTAGGACCCGCCTGACCACGGCGCGGCCTCTGTGTAGGTCAAGCGTGGCGGCGCCTCCCTTGACTTCCAAACTGGCCACCACTGCGCCGTTCGCGGCAAATGTGCGGCAAAGCGGGTGCGTTGGCGGGCCTGCCATGACCTGTTCGCGCAGGTGAGGACGGATGCGGACGTCAGGTCGGGGCTCCACTGTAAATCCGTCGGCTTAGCCTACGAAGGTTCGAATCCTTCACCTGCCACACCCGGGTAGATGGCCCCCGACATGCGGAAACGCGGGTCGGGGGCCGTTCTCGTGTGTCCGGTGGTGTCCGGCTCGCAGCGGCTGAGGCGGCGTGTCCGTTGGCCACCCGCGTGCCATATCCACGGGTGCCGTTTGTCCAGCTGGACTGAACACCGCCACAGCCCAGCGCGGCCGCGGATCATCCATCCGCGACAGCGGGACCCGCGCCAGGGTTGATATTCGTCGCAGCACCGAACACGTCCGAGGACAGCTGGTCGAGTTACGAGCGCCACGCCACGTGCAGCTGTCAGCCCCCAACGCCGATGATTCCCGAGTCGGGCAGTCTGATTCCGATGGGCGCGGATCTGAGCCGGTGGGAGCCGGCGAGTGTCGAGGAGGTCGCTGCGGCATTCGCGCGGCATCCCGGGCCGTGGTGGGTGGCGGGCGGGGTGGCGATCGAGCTGGCGGTGGGCCGTCCGATTCGTGATCACGCGGATATCGACATCGGCGTGCTACGCACCGACCACGTTGCCGCCCATGCCGTTCTTCTCGGTTGGGAGCTGTGGGCCGCCGACCCGCCGGGGACCTTGCGGCCATGGGTGTGCGGCGAAGTCCTCCCGCGGGAGGTGCACGACGTGTGGTGCCGCCCCAACGCTGCCGCACTGTGGCGGATCCAGCTCATGATCGACGAATCCGACGGGATGGACTGGGTCTCCCGGCGCGATCCAGGCGTCCGCCTGCCGCTTGGCCTCGCTGTCCGCCACACAGCGGTTGGTATCCCGTATCTCGCGCCTCAGGTGCAGCTGTACTACAAGGCCGGGTCGCCTCGCCCGAAGGACCTCATCGACTTCGACACCGCGCTCCCCGTCCTCGGCCTGCCCGAGCGGAACTGGCTCCGGGCCGCGATCGAGCGGCAGGATCCTGGCCATGGGTGGCTGGAGCGGCTGCGGCAGCGCTGAGCGACTGAGGAACTGGGCATCGGCGATGCCGCGTGAACATGATCGCTCTCTCCCTGACGCGACCGAATACGATCGACACGATGATCGGTAACGCAGCCTCTGCCTGGGACGCCGAGCACACCCACGGTCGATACCGCGACGAACCACCGGTCGACTTCGTCGACGACATCCTCGCCACCGCCACGAGCGAACGGCTAGCCAGCGGCGTTTACATCGGCTGCGGCAACGGGCGCAACCTGCTGCCAATGCTCGATGCAGGCCTGGACCTCACCGGCCTGGACGTCTCCACCGAGGCGATCAGCCAGCTCCGCCGGCGACGACCCGACCGAGCCGACAAGCTGATCGTCGGCGACCTCGCTGCGCTTCCGGCCCGAGCCCGTTACGAGCTGGTCATCGGTATCCAGGTTTTCCAGCATGGCGCCCGCCGTCTGGCGCATCAGCACCTGCTGGCCGCCGCGGAGCGCGTCGTTGCCGGCGGCCTGCTTTGCGTGCGGGTCAACGCCACCGACACCGATATCGAGTACGACCACGATCGGATCGAGGAGGCCGTCGACGGCGGCTACACCATCCGCTACGAAGCCGGGCCCAAGGCGGGACTGGACATCCACTTCTTCACCGCTGCCGAGCTCAGCGCCCTGGTTGCAGGCCGGTTCACCGAACTGCTCGCCCCGCGACTGCACACCACGCATCGGACCCCACCCAGCCGAGGCCACTGGTCGCAGTGGGAGGCGATCTGGAAGCGGCGACCAGGACCGTGAGGGCCGGTCGGAGCCGAAGCGGCGCCAGAGCGGGCGCGCCGGCGTTGCCTGTCGGTCCTCCGGTCAAGACTGCTGGCCGTGCACCAGCGTGCGTACTTCCTCGATCTCGTCCAGCAAAACCCGATCAACGTGGCGATCCTCGGCCGCGGGCCGATGCTCGGTGTCCCGGACTGGTGGCTGACCGCCGGGGCGGTGTTCCAGACCGTGTGGAACGTGCTGGACGGGCGCAACCCAGGCGCCGGGATCGCGGACTACGACCTGTTCTACTACGACGCATCGGACCTCACCTATGAGGCCGAGGACGCGGTGATCAACCACGCCGAGAGCCTGTTCGCTGACTTGGGCGTCACGGTGGAGGTCCGCAACGAGGCGCGCGTGCACCTCTGGTACGAGTCGCGCTTCGGCGTCCCGGGTGTGCGATTCTCCAGCTCCCAAGATGCGATCGACCACTTCGCCTCGACGACATGCTGCTTCGGCGTCTCCCGGTTGATGAACGGGGAGCTGGTCGACTATGCGCCTCACGGCTACGCAGACCTGTTCGCGAAGCGGGTGCGCCCGAATCCGCGGCTGGCGCCCCGTGAGGTCTACGAGACGAAGGCCCGGCGATGGCAGCAGGAATGGCCGAGCCTGGTCGTGGATCCATGGCCCGCCTCGGTTTGAGCGGCACGGGCAGCCAGAGCGGCGCCGTCCTTGTCGGAGGGCTGTGTGAACCTGGCGGCATGACTGCTCGGTGGGGGCTGCTCGGTGCGCCGTCGAGCGCTGGGGCACACACGCCGGGGTTGGAGAAGGCGCCGGCGGCGATCCGCGATGCGGGCGTGATCGACCTGCTGCCCGGTGGTGCGGAGGACCATGGCGATGTGTCGGCGTTTCGATGGCGACCAGACCTCGAACGGCCCAACGCGAAGAACGTCGCCGCGGTGTCGCGCGTCGCTACCGATACCGCGGCCGGCGTGGTCCGGATCTTGTCCAGCGGACAGCGCCCACTGGTGGTGGGAGGTGATTGTTCGATCACCATCGGGGTGGTCGCAGGCTTCGTCCAGCACGGCATTCGACCCGCCCTGCTCTACGTCGACGGCGGTCCCGACCTGTACACGCCGGGCACCAGGCCGAACGGCAATCTCGACGCGATGGTCCTGGCTCACCTGCTGGCGATACCAGGTCACGTCTCGGAGGTCGCAGGCGTGGGCAAGACCGTGCCGTTGCTGGCGGCACGCGATGTCGTCGCCTACGGGCACACCCTGCCCGAGGGCGACATCGAGCTGCGTCTGCTCGGCGAGCTCGGCGTGACGCATCTGCACGCCGATGAGGTCCATGCCGACCCTGTGCGTGCGGCGGGGCGCGCCCTGCGTGCGATAGCGGGGGCGCCATTCGTGATCCACTGCGATGCGGACGTCTTGTCCTTCGCGGACACGCCGCTGGCCGATGTCCCCGACTCGGGCGGCGACCCGATCGGGTTGCGGCTGGACGAGTTGGCCGCAAGCCTGGCCGTCTTCGCGTCCAGCCCTCGATTCGCCGGGCTCGTGCTCACCGAGATCAACCCGGACCACGCGCCCGATCCGGACGTATTGCCGCACTTCCTCGCCACGCTCGCCACGGCCCTCGTCGACGCGAGATAGGAACGCGCGGATCTTCTGCGACGCCAGCCACACTTGATCTCTGCTGATGGCCGAGCTCCATGCGGTCGGCTCGGTTGACGCTGTCAACCTAAACCGTCTAGGTTGACGTTGTCAACCAGGCTGGAGGGGAGCATGCCGAAAGCGATCGTGACGGGGGCGACGTCCGGCATCGGCGAGGTCATCGCCTGCCGATTGGCGGCCGCGGGTATGACCGTGGTCCTCGTCGGGCGGGACGCCGGCCGTCTCGACCGGGCGCGGGGCCGGATCGACGCAGAGGTCCCCGGCGCGGACCTGCCCACCGAGAAGGCCGACCTGTCCCTGCTCGCCGAGGTGCGGGACCTGGCCGCGCGGCTGACCGCGCAGCCGCCGCCTGACGTCGTGGTGAGCAACGCAGCGGTGGTTGCGCCGGTCGACGAGCGCACGCCGGAGGGGCTGCAGCGCACGTTGGTCACCAATCACCTGGCGCCCTACCTGCTGTTGCGCTCGCTCGCCGAGGCGCAGGACCGGAAACCGGCCCGGTATGTCATCGTCGGCGGGGACCCGCGAGGGCTGGCCCGCGTCCCGGTGAACCTGGACGATCTGGCCGACGGCGGCGGCGGGCCGCTGCGGGACTTCATGACCTACGCCCGCACCAAGAACATGAACGCGATGTTCGGATACGCACTGGCGCGGCGCCTGCGCGGCACCGGCATCACCGTCAACGGCGCCCACCCCGGGATCATCAGGGGCACTGGTCTCGGCCGGCAGGCGAGCCGGCCGGTCCGGCTGCTCGGTGCGGCGTTCAGCCCGTTCTCGGCCGGGCCGGACGCCGGCGCCGACACTCCCGCGTGGCTGGCCACCGCGCCCGACGTGGAGGGCGTGACCGGCCGGTATTACGTGCGACGTCGGGCGGTGGGCACCGCACCGCACACGACCGACGAGGCCCGCTGCGAGCGGCTGTGGAACCTCAGCGCGGATCTGGTCGGGTTGAGATCCGCGCACGGGTGATTTTCACCGGGCTTCCCGTCGTGCCTCAACGGCGCAGAGCGGGGATCTCGCGCAGCCCCGGGTCGTTGCCGCGCAGCAGCCACGGCTGGGGCTCCTCGGGTGGCTTGTCCCGGTCGGCCTGCAGTACGCCGACCGTGAGCACGGGCAGCTGGGGCGCACCGACCGCGACCACATCGGCCGGGTTGCCCCAGATCCAGATCGTGCCGGTGTCCGCGATGTTGGCGATCACGTCGAGGTTCGGCAGTGGGAACTGGATGAGGACCGTGCGGCCCGGCAGCTGGACCAGGCCCGCGACGACGTTGGTGGGCTCCCACGGGAACAGCGTGATCGGCAGCGACGTCCACCCGGTCGCCGCGTCCGCGGCGGCGGTCGCCTGGGAGTAGTAGCGGCTGAGCTGCACCGCGGCCGGAGTCGTCAGGGCGGCGAGCGTGAGCAGCACGCCGCCGACGACCAGCGCGAGGGGCGACAGCGGCCACAGGCCGAGCAGCATCACGACCGCGCCGACCGCGCCTGTGGCCACCGCGTACAGCCAGCCGTGTGCGCCTCGGCGGAGGCGCCGGAACCCGCGGGCGTGCGGTGGGTGGCCGGGCAGGCCCGGCTCACGTTCCTTCGGCCGCGCTTCGCGGGCGTCGACCTTCATCGGGAAGATCTGGCACAGGCCGGCGACCCGGATCAGAGCGCGGCCCTTCTCGTCCGGGCCGACGAGGAACAGCTCCTGATGGTGCAGGAGCAGGCTCGGGACGTCGGGCAGCGTTCCGCGCAGCATCAGCGACCGATCCTCGTCGAACACGATCACCCGGTCGAAGGCCGCGATCTCGCCCGCAGCCGCGACCGTGGCCGGGCGGCGGCGCCACGGCTGAGCGAGCAACCGTTCCTGCGCCGCGCGGTCAGCAGGGTGGACGCCCCGATCGCACCGAGCAGCCCGAGCACAACGACGGCGCCGACGTTTCCCACCGTCGTGGGCAGCGCCACCGCGAGGACGGCGGCGAGCGCCAACAGCACCGCGAGAGCACCGGTCACGCGGCCCATCGAGCGATCCTCGGCGAGGATCAGAGCGGTCGACCAGTCCCGCGATGCCGGGCCGTCGGTGCTCGGCTCGAGGTACAGACATGGCACTGCGGTCTGCTCCTCGCGCTGGTTCCGACGCCCGGTGATCGCAGTATCGGGGCGTCCCGCCGTCGCCACAACCATGCGGCCGGACTCCGTGAACCTGGCGCGGCTCGGCTGAGCGGCGTCGGGGCGGCGATCAAGGCGCTGTCCCCGGATTGCCCGACGAAGCAATGTGGACCGATGATCCGATACCTCCCCGGACGTCGCCCCTGCCGCGCTGTTCGGGTCTTCATGGTCGCGGCGACCGCAATGGACACCCGAAACGATGATCCGCTACAGCGCGTCCGACATCCGCGCGATCGCGGCCGCGACCACCGCGGGGTCCGTGACCCCGCTGAGGTGGTGTCCGTCCACGCGGGCCACCGGCCATCCCGCCCGGCCGGCCTCCACGGCTGCGTCCTCGTACGCCGCCGAGAGCTGTACGTAGCCGCACCGCAAGTCCTGCCAGGCGTCCGAGCCCGGGGCGATCTCCTCCAGGTACCGGAGTGGCACGCGCGGCACGTCCGCGCAGAACTCGACGCGCGCCCGCTCGGCGGGCACGAGCTCGGCCATGGCCTCCGGCGGGAACCACTCGTGCCACCTCGGCAGTAGCCCGTCGGGGCCGACCCTGCCCGTCAGCTGCCCGGCCAACTCTGCGGGCACGGTGTCGACCCATCTCCGGCCGGGGTGCGGAAGCGTGGCGTCGACGAAGATCACGTTCTCGATCTGCGCAGGCGCCAGGTCGACCACCGCGGGTACCAGGGGACCTGCGCCGCTGTGCACGACGAGGATCGCGGGCCCGGGCACGGCGTCCGCCACGGCGCCGGCCAGGGCGGAGTGGAGCGGCGACGGGTTCGTCAGGGCGTCGACCAGCGACGGCACCGCGACGCTCCGCCCGCCGCGCCGCAGCTCCTCGCCGACGGCGCTCCAGCTGCCGGGGCCGACGAATGGGCTGTGGACGAGGACGATCGTGACTGCACCCATGCCTACCGTCCCGGCAATCGGGCCAGGAGCTGCCTCGTGTGGCCGGGCAGCTCGGCGTCGGCGAGCCCCATGACGAGATCCCTCAACGGCATGGGCTTCTCGACCAGCACCTTGTCGTTGGACACGAGCACGGTGGGAAGGGGTGTGTCGAGCTCGGCCTGGCTCAGCGAAGGCGCGAGCGCGCAGAGGGTCTCTCCCTGCACGCGGATACGCTCCCGGAGACCGGCGCTGCCACCGGCCCGTGCGATGACGCGGCCGATGGTCCAGGCGTCCTGCGCGATGCGGTTGTCGTACGTCGCGTTCTCTCCCGAGGCGACGCGGGAGGCGGCGGTGATCGTGGTGGCGGTGACGATGGCGACGTGCGCCAGGATCTGCTCGGCGTTCCACCCGCCGGACGGCGGGGTGTTCGGGTCGCCGGACTCGGCCACCGTGGCGGCGGCCTCCAGCAGTGTGCGGTAGGCGTCTCGGAGCGGGGTGGTGTCCATCGGTACTCCCTGTCAGGTGTGGGCGGGAGACATCTCCCATGGCGCTTGCGGAAGGACGTCGCCGGTCTCGAGCAGCGACTTCAGGTTCGCCAGCACGGCGGGCCAGCCGGACGAGATCCCGTTCAGCATCGCGAGGTTCGGGAGGTTCTCGTGGGTCACGGTGAGGCGGACGATGTCCTGGTGCGGTTCGACGAGGAAGGTGACGACCGAGGCCTCGCGGTCCTCGTCGGGCGAGTCCTCGAAGGTGATCACCAGACGCGTCGGGGGCTCGCTCTCGAGCACCTTGCCGACGACGTCGACCGCGCCTGACCCGTCGACGCGCCGGTGTTCCCATGACGAGCCCGGCTGCCAGTCGGAGACGTTGGCGTGGCCCCAGTAGCGCGCCGTGAGGTCGGCGTCTGTCAACGCCTGCCACACCTGCTTCGCAGTGGCGCGGATGTAGGTCACGTAGACGTAGGTCGGGACGGATTCCTCGGCCATGGCGTACTCCTCTGCTTCGATCTTGATGGCGCTGATCGCTCGCAAGCGGGCCTTGTCGAATCCCGAGATCCAGCGCTCCTCGATCTCGTGGATCGGTACGGGGTTGAGGTAGTGCAGCCGCTCCCGCCCCCGTCGTACGACGGTGACGAGGTTGGCCCGCACGAGGAGGTCGATGTGCTGCGTGGCCGACTGGCGCGCCATGTTCAGGCGCTCGCACAGCTCCCGCAGTGTCTGACCGTTCTGCTCCCTCAAGCGGTCCAGTAGCAGCCGCCTGGTGTGGTCGGCCAGCGCCTTGAAGACCTGGTCCATCTCTGCGGGCCCGTCGCTCACACGAGGATTATGCAGGTATTTACCTGCCTATTGTCAAGCGGCCGATGGGCGGCGTGAGCTGAAGGGAGATGCGTGAGCGGACGTTGGGTGCGTGGCTACGGGGTGGGAGTGCCTTCGTCGTCGCCGCGGTACCGCTGGATCGTGCGAGTGTGCAAGCCCGCGCTGCTGTCCGCCCAAGCCCGAGCCGACCGCGTGGCCCGCGCCCCCGCGCACGCGGGATCGGCCGTTCCGCCGCGGCCTGTGGCGCGTGGACAGCGTGTCAGCCGGTGAACACGAGGCTGGCGAGGACCACGTGGACGGCGGTGCCGCCGGCGATGCTGAGCACGACGTTGCGCCGCCAGACGTGCAGCGCCACCGTGGCGGCGAGCGCGATCCCGACGGCGGCGCCGTAGGGCGGCACGTCCCGCAGGGTGTGGATCACCAGGATCGCCATCACCCCGGCGGGCATGCTCGCGGCGAGATAGGGCACCACCTTGCTGGCGCGCAGCGGCGCGAGCAGGGCGAAGGGCAACGCGCGCAGCGTCCACGTCACGGCGGCGGCGATGGCCACGACCGAGGTCAGATAGGCGGCGTCAGGCACCGCGGGCCGCGTACCTGGCGAGCAGGAACAGGGTGAACATCGCCATCGCCGCCACGAGCATCTGTTCGCCGAACACGGCATGACCGACCAGCGCGCAGGCGATCGCGACGACGACCGCGGGGACGTCGCGGCGGGCGCGGAAGGCGTCGATCCCGAGCACGAGGAAGAGCGCGGTGACGGCGAAGTCGAGGCCCTTCACCTCGGGCGGGATCAGGGTTCCGCCGAGCGCTCCGAGCGTCACGCTGCCGGCCCAGAAGGCGTGCACGAAGGCCTGTAGTCCGAGGATCCGCGCCCTGCTCCAGTGCTGCGCATCCGGGCGGGCGGTCAGGGCGTATGCCTCGTCGGTGAGAGCGAACGTGCTGTAGGCCTTGGCCGCGACGCCCGGTACGCGGTGCAGCGGGAAGGACATCGCGTAGAAGACGTGCCGGAAGTTGACCAGGAACGCGGCGGCCGCGACCTGGCCGAGCGGCGCGACCGCCGTGACCAGGCCCAGCAGGAGGAACTCCAGCGAGCCCGCGAAGATCACCGAGGCGAAGATCGTGGCCCACCACCACGGCAGGCCGGACCGCGCGACCAGTACCCCGAACGCGAGCCCCATCGCGGCGACCGCGAATCCGACCGGGAGAAGCTCGTTCAGCACCCGTCGGGCCGTCATGCTGAAACGATATGTCGATCCGTGCGCAAGGTGGTTTCCATTTATGGCGCTATTCTGAGTGAGTGCGCAAGCCTTATCGCCTTGACACCATCGATCGTGAAATATTGTTCCAACTCGAGCACGACGGCCGGTTGAGCAACGTCGAGCTGGCGCGCCGGGTCGGGTTGACGCCGCCGCCGTGCCTGCGACGGGTGAAGCGGCTGGAGGAGGCCGGCGTCATCTCCGGGTACCGGGCCACGATCGACCCGGTGGCCACGGGCCGCAGCTTCGAGGTGATCGTCTCGGTGGAGATCAACGTCACCGACCTCGGCACGCTGCGGGACTTCGAGGCCACCGTGGCGGGGTTCGAGGAGGTGGTCGAGTTCCGCCGGATGTTCGGCAGGCCCGACTACTTCCTGCGGGTCCTCGTCGCCGACCACGCGGCGTACGAGCAGCACCACATGAGGCTGCTCGGGCTGCCCGCGGTGTCGCGGGTCGTGTCGCACCAGACGATGAAGCGGATCAAAACCCGCGACTGAGGGAGCTCGCTCGGCGAGGCTGACGGGATGATCTCGTACGCATGGCGCGACCCCATTGCACCAGCGTCGCGGTATCGGGACGGCGGTCGTCCGCATGGCGGTGGCGCACGCGCGTGCCGCGGGCTGCGAGTGGTTGCACGTCGATTTCGAGCCCCGGCTGCGGGACTTCTACTTCACCGCGTGCGGCTTTCGACCGACGGACGCGGGGCTGATCCATCTGCGTTGACCCACGCGTCGAGGGTGCGGGCGGCGGCGCCCGAGTCGATGGACTCGGCGGCTTCGGCGAGCGCTTCGGGGAAGGCGTCGAGCGTTGCGGCGTCGTGGGCGACGATCGCGGCCGCCGCGTTGAGCAGCACGGCGTCGCGGACCGGCCCGGGTCGCCCGCCGAGGACGGTGCGGACGACCGCAGCGTTGTGCACGCGGTCGCCGCCGTGCAGGGCGCCTTCCGGGGCGCGCGGGATGCCGAGCGTTGCGGGGTCGATCCGAACCCGCTCGACCCCGTCGCCGTTCGCGATCCACATCGTGGACGTGGTCGTCGTCGTGAGCTCGTCGAGGCCGTCGTCGCCGCGGACGACGAGAGCCGTGGCGCCCCGGTCGGCGAACACCTGCGCGAGCAGCGGCGCCTTCGCCGCGTCGGCACACCCGATCAGCGACGCGGGCGGGCGCGCCGGATTGATCAGCGGTCCGAGCAGGTTGAACACGGTGGGAACCCCGATCTGGCGGCGCGGTACGGACGTGTGGCGCAGGCCCGGCTGGAAGACCGGCGCGAAGCAGAAGCCGATCCCGGCGGTCGCGACGCTCCGGGCGACCCCGTCCGCGGGCTGATCGATCCGCACCCCGAGCTCCTCCAGGACGTCGGCGGTGCCGCAGGCCGACGACGCGCTGCGCGCCCCGTGCTTGACCACCCGCCGCCCCGTGCCGGCCACCACCAGCGCGGCCATCGTCGAGACGTTCACGGTGTCGGCGCCGTCGCCGCCGGTCCCGACGACGTCCACGGCTCGGCCCTCGATCGGCACCGGCGTGCCGTGGCGCATCAACGAGGCGACGAGGCCTGCGATCTCGTCCGCGGTCTCGCCCTTGGCCCGCAGCAGCACGGCGAAGGCCGCGATCTGCGCCGGCGTCGCGGCGTCGGAGACGATCTCGTCCATCACCTGCTCGGTGAGCGCCGCGGGCAGGTCCTCGCCGCGGAGCAGGGCGGAGAGCACGGTCGGGAAGAGGCGGGGCATCGGAAGTCCTTCCGGATCATGGCCGCCTCGCGCGATCGGGAAGGTGGGGCGTGCTCGGCGGCCGTTCATGGGCGGCCGAGCACGGTGCAGCGGTCACGGTCGCCGGAGAGGCGACCACCACCAGCACTGCACGCACGACATGCGCACATCAGAGCACTCGGTGCGCCCGCCGGGCAACGAGGATCCAGCCCGTGATCCACGCGATGTCCGAGGGACGCCGGCGCAGTTCTCGGAACGATCAACCAGGCGTGATCGGTGCGAGTCGCGCGTCCTCGCCCTCACCGGGGCACTGATGTGCGCCTCGGAACGATCAGAGGGCGTGGCCACCCGCGACCTGCAGCACCTGCCCCGTGATCCAACGCGCCTGGTGCGACGCGAGGAACACCGCGGCGTCGGCGATGTCCGCGGGCTCCCCGACCCGGCGCAGCGGCACCATCGGCTCGACCTGGGCGACCAGGTCCGAGCTCATCCACCCGGTCTGCACCGGCCCCGGCGCCACCGCGTTCACGCGGATCCCGCGGGGGCCGAGGTCGAGCGCGCTCGCCCGCGTCAGCGCTTCGAGGGCCGCCTTCGACGTGCCGTAGCCGATCTGGCCGGGGAAGGCGCGGGCGGCGTCGGTCGTGATGTTCACGATGCACGGGGGTCCGTCCGGCGTGGCCCGGCGCGCCAGCTCGCTGGTGAGGAGCGCCGGGGCGATGGCGTTGACGCGGTAGTTGCGTTCGAGGCCGTCGGCGGTGAGGTCGTCGATCCCGTCCGGGTTCTCGCAGTGCGCCGCGTTGTTCACGAGCACGGCGACCGGGCCGAGCGCCTTCTCGACGTCGTCCAGCAGCCGGTGGGCGGCGTCGGGCGCGCTCAGGTCGGCTGCGACGGCGGCGCCGCCCAGCTCGTCGGCGAGCGCCTCGGCCGCGCGGGTCGGCGGGGTGATGTGCTCCCACTGCGTGCCGGACGGCGCCGCGGGCTCCGCGGCGAGGTGGTGCACGGCGACGCGCGCACCCTGGCGCGCGAACGCCCGGCACACCGCCGCGCCGATCCCGCCGCTGCCGCCGGTCACGAGCACCACCCGGTTCGTCAGGCCGCAGTCGATCATGCCCGAATTGTCCGAGAGACAGGGGACTCGATCAAACTGGTTCCATGGAGGATTTCGCGACGCTCGACGGCGCCTTCACGCTCCGGCAGGCGGTGCCCGCCGACCTGCCCGCAGTCGTGGCGCTGCTCGCCGCCGACCAGCTGGGCGTCCACCGCGAGGCGGCGGACGATCTGGCGCCGTACCGGGTGGCGTTCGACGCGATCACGGCCGATCCGGCGCACCTGCTCCTCGTCGCCGACGACACCACCCGCGTGGTCGGCACGATGCAGCTCAGCTTCATCCCCGGCCTCGCGCGGCGGGGAGCGATGCGGGCGCAGATCGAGGCGGTCCGGGTGCACGAGGACGTCCGCAGCCGCGGGTTGGGCGCATGGATGATCGGCTGGGCGATCGACGAGGCGCGGCGCCGCGGCTGCGCGCTCGTCCAGCTCACCACCGACAAGCGCCGCACCGACGCCCACCGGTTCTACGAGCGCCTCGGGTTCGTGGCGTCCCACGAGGGCATGAAGCTCGCGCTCTAGCGGAGCCAGTCTTCCCATGCGGGCAGCACGAGCTCGGCGAGCAGGGCGTAGCCCTCCGCGCCGGGGTGGGCGCCGTCGCCGAGGGTGACCGCGCGCATCCAGTCGCGCTCGACCGCGAGCGCGCCGAACACGCTCACGTACGGGAACACGGCCTCGTCGAAGAGAGCGTCGAGCTCCTCGATCCGGTCGTTCTGCTCGGCGTCGGCCACCGGCGCCGGACCGATCACGAGCAGCGGGACGCCCTGTGCCGCCATGTCGTCGGCGATGCCGCGCAGATTGGCCACGCTCCGTTCGGGCGCGACGCGGACGGCGCCGTCGACCTCGGTGGTGTCGTTCACCCCGAACGAGACGACGAGGCGGTTGTCGCAGCCCACGACCCAGCGCACCCCCGTCTCCGCAGGCAGGCGCTTCCGGACGTCCTCGGTCGTGTCGCGGCGGACCCCCAGGTTGTAGGCCGTGACGGGCCATCCCGCAACGACCCGGCCGACCCATCCCCTGTGCTCGGGATCGCCGACACCCGCGACGTACGAGTCGCCGATGAAGCAGACCCGCCGGTCCGCGCTGATCGTCATCCGGGGAGTCTCGCAGCGACCCGCAGCGACGGTGCGAGGAGGAGCACCACGAGCGCCGCCGCCCCGGCCACGGCGACCGCACCGGCGAGGCCGATCGCGGACGCGAGGGCGCCGACGAGGACCGGCCCGACGAGGAAGCCCAGGTAGCCGCAGGTCGCCACCGCTGCGATCGCCCGCCCCGGCGCCTGCGGCTCCTTCTGCGCGGCCACGCTCCACGCCACCGGCACGATCGCCGCGACACCCAGGCCGACCACCGCGAACCCGGCGACGCCCACCGCAGGCACCGGGGCGACGACCACGACCGCGAAGCCCACGACCGTGACCGCGGCCGCCACCCGCGTGACCGGTACGGCACCCGCGCGGGAGACGAGCCGGTCCGCCACCAGCCGGATGCCGATCATCGCGATGGAGAACGCGAAGTAGCCCAGCGACGCGACGGACTCCGACGCGCCCGAGCCGCTGGTCAGGAGCACCGCGCTCCAGTCGTTGACCGTTCCCTCCGCGAGGAACCCGCAGAACGCGATCACGCCGAGCGGCACGAGGGCGCGGCTCGGGAGCGAGAAGGCGGGTCCGTCCGAGCCGGGGTCGGTGCCGGGGAGGAACGCGGCCGTCGCGGCGAGCGCCGCGCCGACCAGGACGGCGGCCGCGATCGGGAAGTGCACGCCGATCGGCACGTCGGCGGCCGCCAGTGCGGCGGCGACGCCGGAGCCTGCGAGGCCGCCGATGTTCCAGAACGCGTGGAACCCGGCGAAGATCGGGCGCCCGTACGCGTCCTCGACACGGGCGGCGTGGGCGTTCATGGCGACGTCGAGCAGGCTGTTGCCGGCGCCGAGCACGGCGAGGGCGGCGACGAAGAGCGCAAGGTCCGGGGCTGCCGCGACGGCGGGTAGCCCGGCGCACAGGACCGTGGCGCCGACGATGCTGGTCCGTTTGCTGCCGATCAGCGTGACGAGCGCGCCCGCACCGACGAGCGCGAGCACCGACCCCGCGGCCAGCCCGAACAGGCCGATGGCCAGCTCACCCTCGGTGAGGCCGAGCCGCTCCTGTGCGGCCGGGACGCGGGCCGCCCACGTGGCGAAGGCCGCCCCGCACACGAGGAAGACGACCGAGACAGCGGTCCGTGCGCGCCGGGGAGCCACTCGCCCGACGGTAGGTGATCTCCCTGTCCAGGGCGCCGCGGCTGTGTCACCCTCGGCTCATGGCAGCCGTCGAGACCGAGCGCGCCACACCCGGCGCACCCGTTGCCACGCTGCTGCCGGGACGCGGATACGGCCCGCAGGCGCCGCTGCTCTACTACGCGCGCCTGCTGTTGCGCGGCCGCGGGTGGGCGGTCCGGACGGTCGACTGGGACAAGGTGCCCGGGCTCGACCCCGCCGACCAAGTCGCGGTCGCCGCGTTCGCGGGGGAGGTGCTCGCCACCGCCGACCCGGCGCGGGACCTCGTCGTCGGCAAGTCGCTCGGCTCGCTCGCACTGCCGGCCGCCGCCGCGCGCGGTGTGCCGGGTATCTGGCTCACCCCGCTGCTGGGGATCGAGGACGTGCGCAGGGCCGCTGCGCGCGCGGCGGCGTCCACGCTGCTGATCGGGGGCACCGCCGACCCGTACTGGGACGGCGCCGCGGCCGCAGCCACCGGCGCGGTCGTCTTCGAGGTGCCGGGAGCCGATCACTCCCTTGAGCGCCCCGGCGACCTGAACGGCACCCTGGAAGTGCTCTCCGCCGTCCTGTCGCGGATCGACGCCCACCTGACGGCCATGGCCACCCGCGCCTGACAACGGCGGGCGCGGGAGAGCGTCACCAGAAGCGGGTGCGTCGCGCCTAGGTCGCCCGATCCGGCGTCGCGCGGCAGGATCGGCCGGGTGCCGTGGGATGGGTTCGAGGACGGGCGGGTCACCGTCGGCGAAGCCGAGTACGCCGTCACCGTGGGCGGCCACGGGCCGCCGCTCCTGCTGCTGCACGGATTCCCGCAGACGCACGCGTGCTGGTCCGGCGTCGCGCCCGCGCTGGCCCGGAAGCACACCGTCGTGGCCCCCGACCTGCGCGGATACGGCGCGTCCCGCGCGCCGGCGGGTGGGCCGCGGGGCGAGGGCTACACCAAGCGCGAGATGGCGGGGGAGCTCGTCGAGCTGATGGCGCGGCTGGGCCACGAGCGGTTCGCCGTGGTGGGGCACGACCGCGGCGCGCGCGTCGCCTACCGGATGGGCCTCGACCATCCGCGGGTCGACCGGATGGCGGTGCTGAACGTCGTTCCGACGTTCGACCAGTTCGCGCGGATGGGCGGCGGGCCGTCGCTGGGGTACTGGCCGTGGTTCCTGCTGGCGCAGCCCGCGCCGTTCCCCGAGCGGCTGCTCGGTGCCGACCCGGCCGCGCTGCTGGACCACGTGTTCGACACCTGGACGAGCCGCCCCGGCGCGATCGACCCACAGCAGCGGGCCGAGTACCTCGCCGCGGCCACCCCGGACACGATCGCGGCGATGTGCGGCGACTACCGCGCCAGCTTCCACCTCGACCGCGCGCACGACGCCGCCGACCGCGAGGCGGGACGCCGGATCACCGCGCCGCTCCTCGTCGTCACCGGCGCGGACGAGACCCAGCTGGCGGACGCCCCCGACGTCTGGGCCGCGTGGGCCGACGACGTCACGGCGGCTCGTGTGCCGGGCGGCCACTTCGTCCCCGAGGAGGCGCCGGAGGAGCTGGTGGCCGTGCTCGCGCCGTTCTTCGATGGGGAAGGTTCCTGAACGTCCTGGCGCTCGATCAGCTCCGCACAGGCTCGACCTCGGCGGCGGCCTTCGCCTCCGGTGCCGCCGGCCCGACCGGCGGAGCGACCTCCTTGCCGCCGAGCACGTCCCGCATGCGCTGCTTGTCGAGCTGACCTTCCCAGTTCGCCACCACGAACGTCGCGACGCAGTTGCCGAGCAGGTTCACCGAGACCCGCATCGAGTCCATGATCCGGTCGGCCCCGAGCAGCAGCGCCACCGCGGCCACCGGGATCGCGCCGTGGCCGATCGCGGCCACGGTGGCCGACAGCGCGAGGAACGACGAGCCGGGGACGCCGGCCATGCCCTTCGAGGTGAGCATCAGGACGAGCAGTGCTGTGATCTGCTCGCCGAGGCTCAGGTCCACGCCGAGGGCCTGGGAGAGGAACAGCACGCAGATCGCGAGGTAGAGCGTGGCGCCGTCCAGGTTGAACGAGTAGCCGGTGGGGACCACGAGCCCGGTGGTGGCGCGGGAGGCGCCCGCGTGAGTCAGCTTGACCATGATCCGCGGCAGCACGACCTCGGTGGACGCCGTTCCCAGTGCGAGGAACAGCTCGTCCTTGATGTAGCGGACGAACTTCCACAGGTTGACCCCCGCGAAGAGCCACGACGCGGCGGCCAGCACCCCGATGAACAGCACCGCGGCCAGGTAGCAGCAGGCGATGAGCAGGGCGTAGTTGCCGAGCGACGCGATCCCGTACTGGCCGATGATGTAACCCATCGCGCCGAACGCGGCCAGCGGCGCCAGCTTCATGATCCAGCCGACGATCGTGAAGAAGACCTCGCTGATCTGCTCGATGAACCCGAACACGATCGGCGGCGCCTTCTCGCCGACCTTGGCGAGCGCGAGCCCGAACAGCACCGCGAAGAACAGCACCTGCAGCAGGTGGTTCTCCGCGAAGGCCGACACCGCCGACGTCGGGATGATCCCGAGCAGGAACTCCACGGTGTGCGGCAGCTCGCCGTTGCTGGTCTTCTGGGCGACGGCGTCGGCGCCGGTTGCGAGGGTCTCCGGGTCGATGTCGAAGCCGGCGCCCGGCCGGACGAGGTTGCCCACGACCAGCCCGAACAGCAGCGCGAACGTCGTGATGGCCTCGAACCAGATGAGCGCCTTGATCCCGATGCGCCCCACCGACCCGAGGTCGCCGACGTGCGCGATCCCGATCACGACCGTGCAGAACACGATCGGCGCGATCACCATCTTGATGAGGGTGATGAAACCGTCGGCGAGCGGCTTCAGGGCGGCGCCGAGGTCGGGCACCGTCCAGCCCACGACGATGCCGGCCACGATCGCGACGGCCAGCTGGAAGAACAGCGAGCGGTAGATCGGTGCGCGCTGCGCTACCTCGGTGGTCTGCTCCGGCATGCTCCGGAGTCTCGAAAGCGCGCGTTTCTGTCCGCTCACCCACTCGTGACGCCGGTGTTAACCCGGCGCGATGTCGCTGTGCCGTCCGCCACCTGGCGGCATCCGAACGAAAGCAGTTGCACGAACGGCACCCTCGTTCAATAGGTTCCGACGAGAGCGCCGTTCGTGCAGGCCGGAGGAGCGCACCGTGTTCGCCGATGACGAGCTCTACCGTCGTGGCACCGCGACCCTGCTCGCGTCATGGGCGGAGTACGCCAGAGGGGCGACCGGCGCGGCGTTGCATCGCCTGCCGGGGATCGCCGCGGCCGTCTTCCCCAGTGGCCCCGAGCGCTCGGTCTACAACAACGCGCTTCTGGACAGGGGCCTGCCCGCGGGAGAGCGCGCCTCGGCCATCGAGGCCATGGAGGCCGCGTACGTCACGGCCGGGGTGGATCGCTTCGCCGCCTGGGTGCACGAGGAGGACCCGGCGATGCGCCGCGATCTCGAACGGCATGGCTACACCGTCGACGAGACCACCTGCGCGATGGGTGTCGCGCTCGACGGCCTGCAGGTTTCCCGGTCCGATGCCGCACTCGGGCCGGCCGACTGGTCGGAGTACCTGCGGTTGCTCGACGTGCCGCCAGGGCTGCTCACCGGTGCCGATGACACCGCGTTCCACGTACTGGTCGCCCGGCTGGACGGCTCGTCGGTCGCGACAGGGATGGCGTTCGACCACGACAACGACTGCGGGATCTACAACGTCACCACCTTGCCGCCGGCCCGCAGGCGCGGGTTGGCGACGGCACTGACCTCCCGCCTCCTGCTCGACGCGCGCGCCCGAGGGTGCCGGACGGCAAGCCTGCAATCGACGGAGATGGCCGAGCGGGTCTACGGCGCGATCGGCTTCCGCGACCTCGGCCGGATCCTGGAGTACGTGCCTCCGCGTCGGAGCGCAAGTGCGCGGCCGGCCTGAGCAGCGGGACGAACCGACCGGTCGCCGATCGTCGCAGTTGACCCGATCGGGCCGGGCTGTGCCGCTCGCCACCCCACCAGTAGGGTCGGCTCCCGATGATCACGTGCTCGCCCCGCCTGCATCCGACCGATGACCTGACGGGGCGGAAGGTGCGGCTACGCGAGATCGATCCGGCGGACCACCACACATTGATCAGATTTGATCGGGAAGCCGCCCGGGTCCCGAGAACCGCCAGGTACCAGCACTGGGCGGCGCATCGGGCGGACGTCGCCGAGATCGACGACGACATCCAGTTCGCGATCGAGACGTTGCACGGCCGGATGCTGGTCGGGTCGATGTGGACTGTCCGGACCGACACCGACGCGGGCCGCTTCAGCTACGGGATCGGGATCGGCCCGCAGCACCGCCGCTGCGGTTACGCCAGCGACGCCATCACCGCCCTGCTCGCCCACATGTTCGGGGAACGCCGCTACCGGACGTGCGAGGTCGGCATCCACGGCCGGAACGTCGCGTCGCGGACGCTGCACGGCGGCCTCGGCTTCCGCGAGGACAGCCGCGGGCGCGGCATCGTGCGGATGAGCATCGCCGCGCACCGGTTCGCCGAGCTCCACCCGGCGCTCGCCGTGTCGCGACCCGCCCACCCCGGCAGAGGGCGGCACTGGCGCCAGACGCGGGGGCAACACCGGCACCCCCAGCGGTGGCGCTGAGCCGCCCCGCCCCGGTTCTCCAAAGATCGCGGGGCCTTCAGAGGGCGAAGGAGAGCGCTCGGCCCGCCTGACGGCCCGAGAAGAGGCAGCCGCCAAGGAACGTGCCCTCCAGGGAGGCGTAGCCGTGCACGCCCCCGCCGCCGAAGCCGGCCACCTCGCCCGCGGCGTACAGGCCGGGGAACGGGTTCGAGTCGGCGCGCAGGACCCGGCCGGACAGGTCGGTCTGCAGGCCGCCGAGCGTCTTGCGGGTGAGCACGTGCAGCTGCACGGCGATCAGCGGGCCGTTCGCGGGATCGAGGATCCTGTGCGGGGCCGCGGTGCGGACGAGCCGGTCGCCGCGGTAGCGCCGGGCGCCGTGCACGGCGGTGACCTGCAGGTCCTTGGTGAACGGGTTCTCGATCTCGCGGTCACGCGCGAGGATCTGGCCCTCCAGCTCGGCGAGGTCGATCAGCGGCTCGTCGGTGAGCTTGTTCATCCCGGCCACCAGCTCCGGGAGTGAGTCGGCCACGACGAAGTCGGCCCCGTGTTCCTTGAACGCCTCCACCGGCGCGGGTGCGCCCGGTCGCACGCGGGAGAGGACCATGCGGATGTCCTTGCCCGTGAGGTCCGGGTTCTGCTCGGAGCCAGAGAGCGCGAACTCCTTCTCGATGATCTTCTGCGTGAGCACGAACCAGGAGTGGTCGTGGCCGCTGGCCGTGATCGCCTTGAGGGTGGCGAGGGTGTCGAAGCCCGGGAAGCACGGCGCGGGGAACCGGCGGCCGCGCGCGTCGAACCACAGCGACGACGGGCCGGCCAAGATCCGGATGCCGTGCCGCGCCCAGATCGGGTTCCAGTTGCGGATGCCTTCGGTGTAGTGCCACATGCGGTCGCGGTTGACCACGCGCCCGCCGGCCCCCTCGGCGATGCCCAGCATCCGCCCGTCGACGTGCTCGGGCACCCCGGAGATCATCTTCTTCGGCGCGGCGCCCAGCCTGGACGGCCAGTTCGCGCGTACGAGATCGTGGTCGCCGCCGATCCCGCCGGACGTGACGATCACGGCCTGCGCCCGCAGCGCGAACTCGCCGACCTCGGTGCGTGAACTGGCCGTGCCGCGCGGGGCGAAGCTCGGTTCGAGCACGGCGCCGTGCACGCCGTCGACCACGCCGTCGGTCACCGACAGCCCGTCGACCCGGTGCCGGAACCGCATGTCGACGAGCCCGCGCGCCGCGGCGTCGCGCACCTGCCGAACGAACGGATCCAGCAGGCCGGGTCCGGTGCCCCAGACGATGTGGAAGCGCGGCACCGAGTTGCCGTGACCGTCGGCGAGCCCGCCGCCTCGCTCGGCCCATCCGACCACCGGGAACCAGCGCACACCCAGGCCGTGCAGCCATGCGCGCTTCTCGGAGTGGGCGAAGTCGACGTAGGCGGTGGCCCACTGGCGGGCCCAGAAGTCCTCGCCCGCCGGGTCGTCGACGCCGCGGTCGAAGGCGGCGGTGCCGAGCCAGTCCTGCAGGGCGAGGTCGACGGAGTCACGCACCCCCATCCGGCGCTGCTCGGGGCTGTCGATCAGGAACAGCCCGCCGAACGACCAGAACGCTTGCCCGCCGAGGCCGGTCTCGGGCTCCTGGTCGAGCAGCAGCACCTTCTTCCCCGCCGCGGCCAGCTCGGCGGTTGCCACCAGGCCGGCGAGGCCGGCACCCACGACGATGACGTCGGCGTCCATCCGCCCACCCTAAGCAGCCCTCCCGGTGGTCGAGTAGGACCGGCGCTACTCGACCCGCGGGTCCCTCACGCGGGCGAGGGCGGCGACGACCGCACCGTAACCCGCCTGTGCGGCCCGCTCGACACGGGCGACGTCGGTGGTGAGACCGCGAACCCCCTCGTCGCGCTGCGGGAGCACTGCCAGCAGGTGGGCGCCGTCGCGCGAGGGGTGCGCGGCGTCCTCGAGCACGGCGAGCACGGGGGCGTGCCGCCGGGTCTCCTGCGCCATGTGGCCGAGACCGGGTGCGAGCCGGTCGAGGGCGCGCGCCCAGCCGGCAGGCCCGCCCGGATCGCCGCGCCGCAGTTCCGACGCCGCCCGCGTGAACAGTGCGAGGACGTGCGTCGCCCCTTCGGTGAGCGCGCGCAGCACCGGCAGCGGCTCGCCGACCGAGCCGTCGATCCAGCGCCGTCCGTGCAGCTCGACGGCGGGGCCTGCGAGGAGTGGGATCGACGCGGTGGCCCGCAGTGCGAGCTTCCACTCCGCCGACGTAGTCGGCTCGAGGACGTGCGGCGCCAGGTCGTCGAGCGCGGTGGCGATCACGCGCAGCGGCGCGGGTGAGTCCCGCAGTCGATCCCAGTCGAGCGGTTTCGAGTGGACGAGCACGTCGTCGAGCAGGTGGTCCAGCGACACCAGCGGGCGGAGCGGGAACCGGCGCGGGTCGATGAACTCCCGGCGCGCCATGTCCTCGTGGAAGATCGCCGCCGACCCGTGTCCGCTGCCCAGCAGCAGCCCCGCGCCGACGAACGCCCCCGCGGAGCTGCCGTAGACCACGTCGAAGAACGGGGCCAGCCCGGCGTCGGTGAGCGCGTGCACCATCCCACCCGCGTACGCGCCGCGCATCCCGCCGCCGCTCACGGCCAGCGCGATCCGGTTCCCGTCGGCCCTGCTGCCGGCCGCCCGCCGCCGCAGCAGAGCACGCAGCACCTCGTCGTCGCCGGCCAACCGGGCGAGTGCGACGTCCCGACGCGGCGAGTCGCGCGTTCCGACCCGCCGTGTCCCGCCCACAGGCGGATCATCCCTCGCCGAGCGGGAGCTCGGCCATCGTCGTCCACGACGCCGCCGCCCGCGAGCCGGTCATGAGCACGGCGGTCCGCACGGTCGCGCCCACCGGCGGCCCGGCGGCGACCTCGGCCTCCGCGGCGCGCAGCCGCTCGATCGGCGCCCCGTGCCCGATGGTCAGGTGGGGCGTGATGCCGGCATGCGCGCCCTCGTACGGGAGTAGCCCGAACCGGGCGGACACCGCACGGGTCAGCGCCACGAACGGCTCGGCAGGCTCCGGCGCCCACCACATGCTCTCCTCGCCGAACCAGCTCACCTTCGAGAACCCGACCTCGAACGCCGGCACAGCGGCGAACACCTCGCCGAGCGTGGCCAGCACGCCGTCGTCGATGGCGGCAGGCGGGACGAACGGGTACAGGATCGTCACGTGCGCGGGCACGCCGAGCGCGGCGGACGGGTCCAACGCGGCGCGCAGGGCGCCCACGCGGGGCTCGGCTTCGGGCACGGGGACGACGACGGCGCTGAGGGTGCTCTCCACGCTCCCCACCCTGCCCCGTCCACCGGCCGGGGGCGATCAACCGGCGGTACTGTCGGCTCCGTGGCAGAGCTCAAGGTGGACGCGGAGCCCGAAGAGGTCGGGTTCGACGCGCAGCGGCTGGAGCGGGTCGCCTCGCACTACCGCCGGTACGTCGACGAGGGCAGGCTCGCCGGCTGGACGGTGGCGGTCGCGCGCCGCGGCCGGGTGGCGCTGCTCGCCCACCACGGCCTCGCCGACGTCGAGGCGCAGCGGCCGGTCGGTGACGACACCATCTGGCGCATCTACTCGATGACCAAGCCGGTCACGTCGGTGGCCGTGCTGATGCTCTACGAACGCGGCCTGCTCGAGCTCACCGACCCGGTGTCCCGCTACATCCCGGCCTTCGCCGACATGCGGGTGTACCGGGCCGGCTCGGCGGCGAACCCCGGAACGGTGCCCGCCTCCGAGCCGATGCGCATCTGGCACCTGCTCACCCACACCGCGGGGCTCACATACGGCTGGCACCACGCCCACGCGGTCGACGAGATCTACCGCGCGAAGGGCTTCGAGTTCGGCGCTCCCCGTGGGATGGACCTCGCCGCCGCGTGCGACGTGTGGGCGTCGCTCCCACTGCTGTTCGAGCCGGGCTCCGAGTGGAACTACTCGGTGGCCACCGACGTGCTCGGCCGCATCGTCGAGGTGGTGTCCGGGCAGCGGCTGGACACCTTCTTCGCCGAGGAGGTGCTCGCGCCCCTCGGCATGAACGACACCGCGTTCTCCGTCGCGCCCGACGAGCTCGACCGGCTGGCCGGGCTGTACATGCCGGACCCAGCGGGCGGGCTGCTGCGCAACACGTCCCTCGGCGACAACGCCACCCGCGAGCCGACGTTCCTGTCGGGCGGTGGCGGGCTGGTCTCCACGGCGGCCGACTACCACCGCTTCTCCCAGATGCTCGCCCGCGGCGGCGAGCTCGACGGCGTACGGCTGCTCGGTCCGCACACCGTCGCCTACATGACCCGCAACCATCTGCCCGGCGGTGCCGACCTCGAGCTGTACGGCAGGCCGATCTCCTCGGAGTCGGCGAACCGGGGGATCGGGTTCGGCCTCGGCGTGTCGGTGGTCCTGGACGCGGCCGCGGGCAAGACACTCGCGCACGAGGGCGAGTTCGCCTGGGGCGGGCTCGCCAGTACCGCGTTCTACGTCGACCCGGCCGCGGAGGTCACCGCGATGTTCTTCACCCAGCTGCTCCCGTCGAGCACCTATCCGATCCGGTCGCAGCTGCGCGCGCTGGTCAACCAGGCGCTGGTGGACTGATCCCGATGCCAAACGCTCTCGCGCTCGTCATCCGGGTGGCCGTGGTCGCGGTCAGCCTGTGGGTGGCCACGTTGATCGTGCCGGGCATCGACAACACGGCCGGCACCACCGGAACCCGCGTCGGCACGCTGATCGGCGTCGCGCTGATCTTCGGGCTCGTCAACGCCGTGTTGAAGCCGCTGATCAAAACGGTCGGCTGCGCGTTCTACCTGCTGACACTCGGCCTCATCGGACTGGTGGTCAACGCGCTGCTCTTCATGCTCGTCGGCGCGATCGCGGACGGGCTCGGCCTTCCGTTCGGGGTCGGCGGGTTCGGCGCCGCATTCCTCGGGGCGATCGTGGTGGGTGTCGTGAGCTTCCTGCTCCACGTCCTCATCCCCGACCGCCTCGACCAGCGCTGAGTGTCCTAGACCGGCCAAACCTCCCGGCGGTACCCGGCGTCCCAGAACATCCACTCGTACGTCGACGTGCGCCGGAAGTGCTGGCGCATCAGCGCGCGCTCGGTGCCGGAGAGCGTCTCCCCCACGCGGTCGGTGAGCTCGAGCACCGAGTCGACGACCGCCTGGAACTCGTCGCTGCCGTACATCGCGATCCAGCGCGCGTAGAGCGGGTCGGGCGAGCTGCGTGCGAGCAGCTCGTCGCCGACCCTCGCGTAGATCCAGTAGCACGGCAGCACCGCGCCGAGCGCCTCCGCGAACGACCCGCCGTAACCGGTGGCGAGCAGGTAGCTGACGTACGCCTGCGTGGTGGGCGCCACCGGCTCCAGCGCCGCCACCTCCGGCGAGGAGCCGAGCTCGGCCATCAGCGCGGCGTGCAGGTCGCGTTCGGCCGCGATCGCCTGCGCCGCGTGCTCGGCGAACATCACCGTGCCGCTCTCGTCCGGCGCCTTGGCCGCGCAGACCGCGAGCGCCCGCGCGTAGCCGCGCAGGTAGTGCGCGTCCTGGACGATGTAGTGCCGGAAGGACTCGCGGGGCAGCGTCCCGTCGGCCAACCCGGTGAGGAACGGGTGGGCGAGGATCGCGGAGTACACATCCTCGACGTCCGCCCACAGGACGTCGCGGGTGCGCAGGGTGGAGCGGGCCGGGGTCGCCATGGCTGCGACGCTACGACGGCCGCGGGCCAGGCGGAACCCACCTGAATCCAGGCAATTGCACCAGAGGTTTGCTCACGCAATTGCAGGGAATGACCTGGTCACACGGCGCGGCTGGAGAGGTGGCCAGGAAATGAGATGTCGCTCACTCTTCCGTATGCTTCTCTCTTGCGTCCCGACACCGGTAGTTCACCATGGAACCACCCACGGGCGGCGACTCAGCGCCGAGCGCGTCGGACCGCATTGCTCTGCGGAGGTGAGTCGAATGGATCCCGCCCCTATGGACCATCACGAGAAGATGCGGCTACGCGCTGCGGCCTTCCGGGCGACCCGGCTGTACCCCGGGCCGGTCGGTGAACTGGTCTCCCGCGAGCTGCTCACGTGGGAGGAGTTCGGGTACCGCCTCGGCGGTGAGCAGCTCGTGATGAGACTCGTCGATCACGTGCTCAAGTCCCCGATCCCGCAGCCCGCCGCGGAGGCCGACGCCGCATAGCGGACCCGTTCCGGTGGTCGAGCAGGGCCGGCGCCCCAGCGCCGGCCCGCATCGGGACCACCACCGATGCTCCGATCGGTCTCGGCACGCGGGCCGCTAGCGCTCGTACGTCGCGGTCACGGCCGACCCGTTCGCCGGCATGCCGTCGGCGAGCGCGCCCGCGGTGGCCGCGAGCACGAGCATCGCCGCGAGCGTGATGAAGGTGCCCGCGTAGCCCACCAGCTCGATGCCGGCGCGCACCCGTGCGGCCCGTCGTCGACGCGTGGCGCGGGAAGGGTGGATCGCGGCAGGAGCGGCCATGCCCGTGCTATCGCGCGCCGTTCGCCGGTTGTTAACCCTGCAGCGTCAGGCGGTCGCGGAGCGCCCGCTTGAGCACCTTGCCCGCGGCCGAGACCGGGATCTCGTCCACGAGGTGCACCTCGCGCAGCCGCTTGTACGGCAGCACCTGCGCGTTGACCGCTTCCATCAGCGATGTGGCGTCCGCAGCGTCGAGACCGGGCGCCACGACGAACGCAACCGGCAACTCGCCCGCCACCGGGTCCGGTCTGCCCACGACCGCTGCCCCCACCACGCCCGGCCGCATGTGCAGCAGCTCCTCCAGCTCCCGGGGGTACACGTTGTAGCCTTTGTAGAGCAGCATGTCCTTCTTGCGGTCGACGATCGACAAGTAGCCGTCCTCGTCGAGGGTGCCGACGTCGCCCGTGCGCAGCCAACCGTCCACGAGCGCCGCTGCCGTCTCCTCGGGGCGGTCCTTGTAGCCGGCCATCACCTGGGGTCCGCGGATGCACACCTCGCCCGGCTCGCCCGCAGGCAGCGGCGTCAGGTCGAACGAGGCCGGGTCGACGATGCGGATCTCGGTGTCGTACACCGGCGGCCCGACCGTGCCGGGCTTGCGCACCGCCGAGCAGGCGAGCGGACCCTGCGTGGCAACCATGGTGACCTCGGTGAGGCCGTATCCCTCCGAGATCACGACATCCGGCCCGAGCCGCCTGCGCAGCGCCTCGATCATCTCCAGCGGCATCGGAGCGGCCCCCGAGGTGATCGACCGAACCGACGAGAGGTCCCTCGCGGCGAAGTCGGGGTGCCGCAGCAGCCCTCCGAAGAGCGGAGGGGCGCCGCCCAGCGTCGTGACGCGGAACCGCTCGGCGTCGGCGAGGTAGGCGCCCGGGTCGAACCGGTCGTGCAGCACGAGCGCGTCGCCCCTCAGCACGGGCGCGTTCATGCCGCCGATCGTCCCCATGGCGTGGAACCACGGGGTGACGGTGACGGCGCACCCGGTGCCGAGCCGCACCGGCCGCTCCTCCGGCGGTTCGACCTGGTCGAGCACGAGGTCGCCGTGCGCGTCGAGGGCGGGTACGGACCCGGAGCCCCAGCACGCGGACTGGAGGGTGTTGACCACGACGTTGCGATGCGAGAGCCGCACGCCCTTCGAGCGTCCGGTGGTGCCGCCCGTGTAGGCGAGGTGCGCGAGGTCGGAGTACACGTCGACCGGGACGTCGGGCGGGGTCTGCGGAGCGTCGGCGTGGAACGCCTCGAAGTCCTGCATGCCCGGCACGTGGGCCGGTGTGCGCGGGTCGAGCGCCTGCGCGCGGTCGGTGGCCAGCACGAGCCGGATCCGGGTGCGCGGCAGCGCGGCCGCGAGGGCGGGCGCGGCGGGTGCCCATGTGACGGCGGCGACGGCGCCGCAGTCGGCGAGCTGCGCGGCCAGGTCGTCCGGCGGGAGCAGCGGGTTGGCGGGCGAGAACGTGGCGCCCGCCATGAGCGTGCCGTAGTACGCGATCGGGTACTGCGGGCAGTTCGGCAGGTGCAGCGCCACGACGTCGCCGCGCCCGATCCCCGCGCCGCCCAATGCCTGGGCGAACGCTGCAGCCCGCGTGTAGAGCCGCGCGAACGTGAGCTCCCGGCCGTAGTAGTGCACGGCCGTGCGCTCCCCGAAGCGGCGCGCCGAGCCCGCGAGGATCGCGCCGACCGCCACCTCCGGGTAGTCCATCACCGCACCCCACCGGGCGTGAACGCCACCGGCAGGCGCTTGATCCCGTTGATGAACATCGACTTCAGCCGCTGCGGCGGTGCGGTGGCCGCGATGTCAGGCACGCGGGTGAGCAGCTCGCGGAACATCACCGTCATCTCCCGGCGCGCCAGGTGCGCCCCGAGGCAGAAGTGCGGGCCAGCTCCGCCGAATCCGACGTGCGGGTTGGGCGAGCGGCGGACGTCGAACGCGTCCGGGTCGCCGAAGTGCGCGGGGTCGCGGTTGGCCGCCCAGTAGAACAGCGCGACTTTGTCGCCCTCGCGCATCTGCTGGCCGCCGAGCACGGCGTCGACGGCGAGCGTGCGCCGCATGTAGATCACCGGGGAGGCCCACCGGACGATCTCCTCCACGGCGGTGGGCGTGACGCCGTCGATGTCGGCCAGCCACGCGGCCCGCTGCTCGGGGTGCTCGGTGAGCAGGTGCAGGCCCCAGCTGATCGCGTTGCGGGTGGTCTCGTTGCCGGCGACGACGAGCAGGATGAAGAAGCTCGCCAGCTCGTCGGGGGTGAGCCGCTCGCCGTCGATCTCCGCGTTGACGAGGGCCGACGTGACGTCGTCCGTGGGGTTCTCGACGCGGTGCCTGCCCAGGTCGCGCATCAGCTCGGCCAGGTCGTTCCCCGCCTGCAGGAGGGCAACGACGATGTTGTCGGTCTCGGCGACGTACTCCGGGTCGGCCGGTCCGAGGATGATGTTGGAGCGGTCGAACACGAACCCGTACTGGCTCGCGGGGACGCCCATCATGTCGCACACGATCTTCAACGGCAGGCGCGCGGAGATCGCGGTGACCGCGTCGCACTCGCCATGCTCGATCACGTCGTCGACGATGGCGCTCGCGGTGCGCTTGACCTCGTCGGTGAGGTCGGCGAGCCGCCTCGGGGTGAACCCGCGGGAGACGATGCGCCGCAGCCGGGCGTGCCGCGGATCGTCCATGTTGATCATCGAGCCGTAGAACTCGCGGAACTCCGGGGGCTGGTCCACCACGTTGGTGGCGCCCTTGCCCGAGGTGAACACCGTGGCGTTGCGGCTGGCCTCGGCGAGGTCGTCCAGCCTGGTGAGGGCCCAGAAGCCGGGCCCGCGGGGGAGCCCGATGTCCGGTTCGGGGAAGAACGGCACCGGCTCGTGCTCCCGGAGGGCGGCGAAGGCGGCGGCACGCTCGGTGATCGGCAACGTCCAGAACCCGATGTCGGACAGGTCCGGCCGCCCCGCCCAGGTGGTCGTCGCTGTGCTGGTGCCCATCGTTGGACCTCCCCCGTTGTGGATCCGATCACATCCACATTAGTTACCCAGGGGTATTGCTCAAGGGGGGAACTGTCTCCCGGTCCGGCGGGGCCAGCAACCCCCGCGCATACGCGACGGTGACCGCCTCCGTGCGGCTGCTCGCGCCCAGCTTCGCCATCACCCGCGACAGGTGCACGCTCACCGTCTTCTCGCTGATGAACAGCTCCGCTCCCACCTGCCGGTTGGTGCGGCCCTCGGCAACGAGCGCGAGCACTGAACGCTCCCGGGGCGTGAGGGGGTGGGGCCCGGCCGGCTCGGGGCTTGCCGCCGCCGGCTCGAGCTGCACGCCCGCCCGCCGGGCCAGCTCGCGCAGTGCGCCCGCGAGCGGTTCGGCACCCAAGGCGGTGGCGGTGGCATAGGCCGCACGCAGGTCGGGCTCGGCCAGCGCGTGGGAGCCGCCGCCCGCCAGCACGGCCTCCGCGTGCCGCATCAGCGCGTACGCCTGCCGGTAGCCGACCGGTGCCGGACCGGAGCACGGGCCTGCGCCGCCCGTCTCGTACCCGAACGCGTCGGCGACCTGTCGCCACGCGGCCGGATCGTCGCCGGTGAGGCGGATGAGCTCGGCCCGCGCGCGCCGCAGCCACGCGGTGCCCTCGGGCCCGAGCGTGCCGGCGCGGGGGAGACCGCGCTCGGCGGCCTGTTCGGCGATGCGCACCATCTCGCGCGCCGCCGCCGTGGCCTCCTCGACGGGCTGCAGCCCGGCCTGCGCCATCTCGACGTGGGCGGCCGCGCCGAGCGCGCCGAGCAGGATGCGGCCGAGGTGGGGCGTGAGCTCGGTGAAGGAGCCGAACTCTAGGTCGGCGATGGCCTCCCTCGCCCGGCGCGCCGCCTCGTCGGGCCGGCCCTGCCAGAGCGCGGCCTCGGCGCCTGCCTGCCCCATGAGCAGGATCACCTGGTCGTCGACCTGCGCGGAGTCGCGCAGCTCCGCGAGCCGCCGCTCCGCGGCCGCGAACCGGCCCCGCCCCACCGCGGTGAGCAGGCCCGCCGCGGCGAGCCGGGTGGCGACGACAGCCGACACCGACTCGCCTGCGATCTCGGCAGCCGCCTCCGCCGCGTCCCACTCGCCCCGCATGAACCGGGCGATCACGTGGGCCACCCGCAGGTTGAGCCCGTACGCGCTCCACGTGGTGCCGGTGGCGGCGGCCCGCTCCTCGCCCGCGGCGAACTCCGCACCCGCCTCCGCGAGCCGGCCTTCGTCGAGCAGGGAGATGCCGAGCGAGTAGAAGGTCCTCAGCTCGACGGCCAGGTTGCCGGACGGTCGCGCCAGCCGCTTGGCCTCGCCGAGGAGCTGCCGGGCGCGCTCCGGATCGCCGCCGTACTCCGCGCACACCGCGAGCGAGACGAGCGCGTCGGCCTTGGCGGCATCGAGGTGGTCGTCCGGACCGTCCGGAAGGTGCCGGGCCACGGCGAGCGCGGTCTCCGCCTCGGCGACGGCCTCCGTGAACCGGTCGATCCGGGTGAGCACGCGCGCGAGCGTGGTGTGGATCCAGGCGAGTTCGGAAGACGGCGGCTCGCGCTCGAGCAGCTTCAGCGCGCGGCGGGCCGTGGTGAGGGCCTCCTGCTCCCTGCCCGCGAGATCCAGCAACCGCAGCGCGTACCGCTGCCCGATCCGGGCAGTGAAAGCCGGGTCGCCGCGCTCCTCGGCGAGCTCGAGCGCCCGCCTGCCGAGCGCAATGCCGCGGTCGGGGTCGCCGGTGCTGCTCGCGCCCCACGCGGCCCAGCGAGTGACCGAGCATTCGTCGACGCCGGCCACCGCTTCCGCGTCGGGCACCGCGCGCCACATCTCGATGGCCCGCTCGGCGTGCAGCAGGACCTCGGCCGGGGCCTCGCGATCGTCGGCCTCCATCGCGGCCTGGACCGACGCCGCCAGTGCGAGGCGCAGGTCGTGGCCCGCCATCGCGTGATGGGCCAGCTCCGCGGCCCGGCCGGGCTCGGCCACGCCGCGTGGGCCGGTGCCACCCGCCACCGCGAGCAGCTCGGCGTACCGGGCGTGCACCCGGCTGCGCTCACCCGGCAGCAACTCGTGGTAGATCGCCTCGCGCAGCAGGGCGTGCCGGAACTGGTAGCCGTCGTCGGCCCCGATCGCGCCCGGCTCGGTGTCGGCCGCGATCAGGACGTGGTGGGCGACCGCCTCACGCAACGCCTGCTCGAGGTCGTCGTCGGACAGGCCGGAGACCGCGGACAGGCCGCGGTGGCTCACCCACCGCCCGGCGACCGATGCGATCCGCAGCACCCGCTGCGTGGTGGTGGAGAGCCCCTCGATGCGGGCCACCAGCACCTCGACGAGCCCGTGCGGCAGCCCGTCGGAGGACGCGGACACCAGCTCCTCGGCGAAGAACGCATTGCCCTCGCTGCGCCGGGCGATCCGCCGCAGCTTCGGTTCGGGAAGGCCCCCGTCGGCGAGCTTGCGCACGAGCTCGAGCGACTCGCGGGCGCCGAGCGGCGCCAGGTCGATCCGCTCGACCTGGGGCAGCCGCACCAGCTCCGAGAGCAGAGGCCGCAGGGGGTGGCGCCGGTGCAGGTCGTCACTGCGGTAGGTGACCAGCACCACGAGCCGCTGGCCGGTGAGCCGGGAGAGCAGGAAGAACAGCAGGTCGCGACTGGAGCGGTCGGACCAGTGCAGGTCCTCCACGACCAGCAACGCGGGCATGGAGGCGGCGAGCTCGTCGAGGACCGACAGGACGGCGTCGAACACCTGCAGCTGGCCGAGGTCGCGCTGCTCTCCGGTGGCGGCCGTGCGCGCGAGGCCTCCCGGCAGCAGGTGGCGCAGCGCGACGTGCTCCGCGACCAGCTCGGGACGGGTGGCCGCCAGCGCGCCGACGATCTCGGTGAACGGCAGGTAGGGCAGGGCAGACTCGGCCGTGTCGAGGCACCGGCCCACCAGCACCGTGAACCCGGCCGCGGTCGCCCGCCCGACCGCCTCGGCCACCAGGCGGGACTTGCCGACCCCGGCGTCGCCGGACATCAGCAGCCCGGTGGGCTTGCCGATCGCGGCGCGCTCGAGGGCCGCGGTGAGCGCCGACACCTCGTGCCGGCGCCCGACCAGCTCGATGCCGACCCCCAGCCGCGCCACATCGGTCATCGTGACACGGCGTACCGACGTTCTGCGCTGTCATTGCGGGACGAGGGATCGGGCTGCGGTGGATGGCTCCGCGGCGTTTCCGGGCGTCTGCGGCGGGCCTGGCGGACCAGCCGGGCGAGGCGGAAGTTCTCGGCGTCGGCGAGCAGCTCGGCGCGGTGGTGCTCGGACTGGGCGGACAGGCTGGAGAGGTCGGTGAACATGAGACCAGGTTCGGTCTGAGGCGCGGTACACCACATCGGGCGATCACGTCGTTCTCGGTCCGGCGGTCGTGGATCCGGGGTAAGGGCGGGCGGGGGCCCCTTACTGTCCATTGAGCTGCGTGGAACCTGGCGGCGCGGGAGGCCTGAGGAGATCTTCGGCGGGGGCTATGCCCGGGGCCTGAGCCGTCGCGCCCTCCGGACAGGTCCCGGCGTGGTAGGCCTCCGGTGGCGCCGCGCAGTGTGCGGGGCCGCCCCTCACGCCTCAAGGGCGCCTGCGGCGTCGCTTCGCGATCGCTTCGCGACCCTTGACCCGTGAGCCTCTGCGGCCCCTCCGGGCAAACCACGCGGGCAGGCCCAAGGGCCTGCCCAGAGGGCGCGCGGCGCCACCGGAGGCGGTTTGCGACCATGATCATCGATTCGGTGCGACAGCGGCCGAATCCGGCCGGGAACGCGCCGAACGGTTGATCAGGCTCCGCGGAGTGGACATGATCAATGCTTCGGCGCGACGACGGCCGGATATGACCGGGAACGCGCCGAACTGCTGATCAGGCCTTCGCGGAGTGCGCGGGCGTGCTTGGCCGCGGACCTTACGCACCCCGGTGTCCGCCCACGCACGCCCTTTCGGCCCACGCGACCCGTCGACGGGGCGCGTCACCCGACACTGGGTGCGCCGGAAGAGATGGCGCGCGTGAGCCGGGCGGGATCACTCCGGGGTCAGCAGGCCCCGCTGGTAGGCGCGCACGAGGCGGCGGGGGACCAGGTGCTGGCGGCCCGCGATCGTGATCGGAACCAGGTCCGGCGGGGTCGCCTTCCATTGCGCCCTTCGCTTGCGCGTGTTCGACCGGGACGTGCGGCGCTTGGGGACGGCCATCAGTGCTCCTCGTGCTCGGTGTCAGGGTGGCCGGCGGCGGCGAGGCCCGCCGGCTCATCGCAGGGGTCGGTGTGCCACCAGCCGAAGGGGTCGGGGAGGGCGCGCCATGCCGCCTCGCCCGCCGCCAGTTCGGCGTCGGTCAGCAGCGCGTCGGCGAGGGCGGCCTCGATGTCGGTCGGGCTGGCGGCGTGGGAGAGCACGACGATGTCCTGTGCGCGGTCGGCGAAGCGTGGGTGCCAGCCGAGCGACGCGAGCGCGCGCCGTTCGGGCCCTGCTGCCGCCCACGCGTCGGCGTCCCCAGCGGCGAGCCACTCGCCGGCGTGCCCGATCCGCAGCCCGCCGCCTGCCGACTCCACCCAGAGCACGGCCTCCGGCCGGGTGGCGAGCCAGATCCGGCCGCGCGTGCGGACGACGCCGTCGAGCAGCGCGTCGATCGCGTCGTGCAGGCGTTCCGGGTGGAACGGCCGCCGCGCGGAGAACACGGAGAGCTGCACGCCGCAGTCGCGGGTGAGCGGTGGCTGCCCGCGCAGCAGCGGGCCGTGCACGTCGTCCGGGCGGCCGCGGCGGGCGGCCTGGGGGAGGTCGCCGAGCAGCACGCGGGCGTCGAGCCCGGACAGGAGCATCCGCGTCGCGGCCGGTGCCAGCCGCTCCATGACGGCGTCGGTGCGGGCGAGCTGCCACGCGTCCGCCGTACCGGTGTGCACGAGGACGTCGGCGAACTCGGCCTGCCCGACGGCGACCTGCGCCACCGTCCGCTCGTCGTCGGGCAGCTCTGCCAATCCGCGTTCGTCGAGCGTCGAGTCGCCGGTGGCGTCGTCGAGCCAGCTGCCCGCGTCGATGCAGGTGATCACTCCACGCAGGTCGACCCGGTCGGTGATCGGGGCGTCGTCGACGAGCACGTGCAGGAGCGACCAGCAGACCTGCTCGGGCTCGAGCGCGGGGTCGAGGTGCAGCACGATCCGCCGCGGACCGCCCGGCTCGCTGAGCAGGTGCAGCTGGGGCAGCAGGTCCTCGCGCAGCGTGCAGGACAGGCAGCCGTGCGCGAGCTCGAGCACCGTGCGCTCGTCGTGGTCGCCGTGGCGCAGCCGGCGGTGCACGTGCCCGGAGCCGATGTCGCGCAGGTCGTGGTGCAGCACGGCAACGTCCGGGTCGAGCGTCCTGATCCGGGCGATCACGGCCTCGGTGCCGGGCGCGTGCAGCCCGCAGAGCACCAGCAGCTCGGGTCGGCTCACGGAATCCCTCCTCGGTCGGGTACGTTGACCTTAGATGAAAATGAATGTCGTTTGTAAGGAGGGTGGAGCATGGCCCGCAACGAGCTGCGTCCGATCGTGAAGCTGCGGTCGACGGCCGGCACCGGCACCACGTACGTGACCCGCAAGAACCGGCGCAACGACCCGGACCGGATCGTGCTGCGCAAGTACGACCCGGCCGTCCGGCGGCACGTCGAGTTCCGCGAGGAGCGCTGATGCGACCCACGGCGCGCAGGCCACCGAAGCGGAAGGCCAACCCGCTGCACGTGCGGGGCATCACCGAGGTCGACTGGAAGGACGTCACGCTGCTGCGCACGTTCATCTCCGACCGCGGGAAGATCCGTGCTCGCCGGGTCACGGGGCTGACGCCCCAGCAGCAGCGCAAGGTCGCTGTCGCGATCCGCACCGCGCGCGAGATGGCGCTACTGGCCTACCCGCAGGCAGGGAGGAGCTGACCGTGTCCCGACGTTGCCAGCTCACCGGGCGTGAGCCCGGGTTCGGCAAGTCCGTATCGCACTCCCACCGCCGCACGAGCAGGCGGTGGGACCCGAACATCCAGAAGAAGCGCTACTGGTACCCGGCGGAGGGGCGGTACGTGCGGCTGCGGTTGTCCACCGACGCGATCAAGACCATCGACCGGATCGGTGTCGACGCCGCCGTGGCGCAGATCAGGGCCCGAGGGGAGAAGGTCTGATGGCGACGAAGGCGAAGATCGCCCGCAACGAGTACCGCAAGGCGATCGTGGCGCGCCATGCCACCCGTCGGGCGGAGCTGAAGGCCGTGATCGCGCGGCCGACGACCACCCAGGAGGAGAGGGTGGCCGCCCAGCGCGAGCTCGCCCGCCAGCCGCGCGACGCGAGTGCGACCCGGGTGCGCAACCGCGACTCCGTGGACGGTCGCCCGCGTGGCCACCTGCGCACCTTCGGGGTGTCCCGGGTGCGGCTGCGCGAGCTCGTGCACGCCGGCTACCTGCCGGGGGTGCGCAAGTCGAGCTGGTGAGGAGGTACCCGTTTCCGGCGCTGCCGGAGGGTTGTGTAGCATCATCTGCGGCCGTGCGGGAGTGACCGCCTGCTCGGTATGCCGCCCCTTTAGCTCAGTCGGCAGAGCGTCTCCATGGTAAGGAGAAGGTCTACGGTTCGATTCCGTAAAGGGGCTCAGCGGAGTGGCACCATCCGGCTCCGCGAAGCGGCGTAGCTCAGTCGGTAGAGCAAGCGGCTCATAATCGCTGTGTCGCCGGTTCAAGTCCGGCCGCCGCTACCGGCTCTACACAGATCCACCAGACAGCTCAGCAGGAGGCACCCGCGATGGCAAAGGCCACGGACGTTCGGCCGAAGATCACGCTGGCGTGCGAGCAGTGCAAGCACCGCAACTACATCACCAAGAAGAACCGGCGCAACGACCCCGACCGGCTCGCCGTCAAGAAGTTCTGCCCCAACTGCGGCACTCACCGCGAGCACCGCGAGACGCGCTGAGCGTGCCCGACGTCTCGTACGTCGGGAAGGCTCTGCCCCCGACTGCTCCGTACCGGGTCGGCCGCGAGAAGATCCGGGAGTTCGCCCTCGCCATCGGCGAGGGCGCTTCCGTGTGCCGGGACGTCGGCGCCGCGCGTGCGGCCGGTCACTCCGACGTCGTCGCCCCGCCCACGTTCACCGTGACGTTCACCATGCCGGTGATCGAGGCGTTCCTGCGCGACCCCGCGTTCGGCTGGGACTACCTCCGCATGGTGCACGGCGACCAGTCGATCACCCTGCACCGACCGATCTGCGGCGGCGACGACCTGGTCACCACGATCCACGTCGACGACCTCAAGACCCGCGGCGGCAGCCACATGCTCACCCTGCGCTGCGAGGTCGCCGACACCGACGGTGAGCCGGTGGCCACCACGAAGCTGTTGCTCGTCACGGCGGCGGAGGGCGAGTCATGACCGCCGTCGGCGACGAGCTGCCGCCGCTGTCGGTGCGGGTCACGCGCGCCGACCTCGTGCGCTACGCGGGCGCCTCCGGCGACTTCAACCCGATCCACTGGAGCGACCGCGTCGCCGCATCGGCCGGCCTTCCCGGCGTCATCGCCCACGGCATGCTGACGATGGCGCTCGCAGGGCGCCTCGTCACCGATTGGGCCGGCGGCCCGGCCGCCATGCGGAGCTACGGCGTGCGCTTCACCCGCCCCGTGGTCGTGCCGGACGACGACGAGGGTGCCCTCGTCGAGATCAGCGGCAAGGTCACGGGCCTCAGCGAGTCCGAGAGCGGTGAGCGCATCGCGAAGGTCGCGATCACGGCCGCGTTCGAGGGCAAGACGGTGCTTGGCCGCGCGGTCGCCGAGGTGGCCGTCCCGGCCGAGTGACCCGACCCGGGCCCATGATCATCCGCTAGGTGCAACCACGGCCGTATCCGGCCGGCCCCGCACCGAACCGATGATCTTCCGCCCTGTTGGCAGGGATGATCGCCGGTCGGGTGCGCAGCCGGCCGGATACGGCCGTCAACGCACCGAACCGGCGATCGATCTCCCTGGCCTACCGTGCCTCGGCCAGGAAGGCGCCCATCCGCTCCACGCCGGTGCGCAGGTCGTCGTCGCCGAGGGCATAGGACAGGCGGAAGAAGCCCGGGGTGCCGAACGCCTCACCGGGCACCACCGCCACCTCGGCGTGCTCCAGCACCGCGGCGGCCAGCTCCACGCTCGTCCGAGGCCGCGCACCGCGCAGCTCCTTGCCCAGCAGGCCCTGAACGGACGCGTAGGCGTAGAAGGCGCCGCGCGGCGTCGGGCACTCGACGCCGGGGATCGCCCGCAGCAGGTCGACGATCGTGCGGCGCCTGCGGTCGAACGCCGCGCGCATCTCGTGCACCGCGTCGAGTGGGCCCGAGATCGCCGCCAGCGCCGCCCGCTGGGAGACGTTGGCGACGTTGGACGACAGGTGCGACTGCAGGTTGGTGGCCGCCTTCACCACGTCGGCCGGACCGGCCAGCCAGCCCACGCGCCAGCCGGTCATCGCGTAGGTCTTGGCGACGCCGTTGATCACCACGCACGTGTCGGCGAGCTCCGGAACGACGACCGGCATCGAGACGGCCTCGGCGCCGTCGTAGACGAGGTGCTCGTAGATCTCGTCCGTGATCACCCAGATGCCGTGTTCGACGGCCCAGCGCCCCACCGCCTCCGTGAGCTCGCGGGAGGCCACCGCACCCGTGGGGTTCGAGGGCGAGCACCACAGCAGCACCTTCGTGCGCTCCGTGCGCGCCTCGTCGAGCTGCTCGACCGACGGCAGGTAATCGGCCTCGGGTCCGCAGACCACCGGCACGGCAACGCCCCCGGCGAGCGCGACGGCCTCGGGATACGTCGTCCAGTAGGGCGTCGGCAGCAGCACCTCGTCACCAGGGTCGATCAGCGTGGCGAACGCCTGGTAGACGGCCTGCTTGCCGCCGTTCGTCACGAGCACCTGGGCCGGGGCGATCTCGAGCCCCGAGTTGCGGAGGGTCTTCGCGGCGATCGCCTCCCTCAGCTCGGGAAGGCCCGCGGCGGGTGTGTAGCGGTGGTTGCGCTGGTCGGCGCACGCCGCCTCGGCCGCGGCCACCACGGCGGACGGCGTCGGGAAGTCCGGCTCGCCGGCACCGAACCCGATGACCGGACGCCCCGCGGCCTTCAGCGCCTTCGCCTTCGCGTCCACCGCCATCGTCGCCGACTCGGCGATGCCGCCGATGCGGGTGGAGATGCGCCGGATTGCGGGGACCGTGCTGGTCGGGGTGCTGGCAGCCATGGCTGCATCCTCCCTCAGCTGGTCACGCACAGCCCTGGTGGCCCACCGGGGTGTGCGGTGACTGGCGCCTGTCCGGTGTGCCCTACACTGGACGATGCTGGGTGCGGCGCCTCGCGTTGCACCCCTCCGCTGATTGGGCGGAGCTGGTCTAGGGGTGTAGCTCAATTGGCAGAGCAGCGGTCTCCAAAACCGCAGGTTGCAGGTTCAAGTCCTGTCACCCCTGCCACTGCAGGATGTGCTGGATCGGAGTAAGGGACGAGCGGCGGCTGGGCCGTGGTGAGCTGGAGGATACGGGCGTGACTGAGGAACGCGAGGCGCGTGGCGACGGGCGGGAGCGCCCGAGCGGCGCCGCCGACCGTCGGGGTCGGCGCTCGGGTCCCGCGCCCACCGGAGACACCCGGGGCGGGCGGGCTGCGGTTCGCGAGGCCCGCCCGGCGAGGGTGTCGCTGTTCGGCAGGCTCTCCCGGTTCCTGCGCGAGGTGGTTGCCGAGCTGCGGAAGGTCATCTGGCCGACCCGCAACCAGTTGGTCACCTACACGATCGTCGTGCTGATCTTCGTGTCGTTCATGGTCGCGCTGGTCTGGCTGCTGGACCTGGTGTTCGCGCAGGGCGTGCAGTACGTGTTCGGCACGTGACCACGGCCGCCAGCACGCACGACATGGATGAAGGAAGCGAGAGGCACGTGACCGAGCGCGAGGCTGACCAGCTCGATGGCGCGGCGGAGGCCGCTGACGCCGTCGAGGAGCCGGCCGAGGCCGCCGACGCCGAGCTCACCGACGCGGACGACGCCACTGACGCCACCGACGCAGACGACAGCGAGGCCGACGACACCGAAGTCGAGGCCGTCGAAGTCGAGGCTGCTGAAACCGATGCCGACGCGGTCGAGGAAGAGGTCGACCCGATCGAGGAGATGCGCGCCGCGCTGCGGCGCGCGCCGGGCGACTGGTATGTCGTGCACTCCTACGCGGGTTACGAGAACAAGGTGAAGACCAACCTCGAGACCCGCATCCAGACCCTGGACGTCGAGGACTACATCTTCCAGGTCGAGGTGCCGACCGAAGAGGTCACCGAGATCAAGAACGGGCAGCGCAAGCAGGTGCAGCGCAAGGTGCTGCCCGGTTACATCCTCGTCCGGATGGAGCTCAACGACCAGTCGTGGGGCGCGGTCCGCAACACCCCCGGCGTCACCGGCTTCGTGGGTGCCACGTCGCGCCCGTCGCCGCTGTCGCACGACGACGTCATCAAGTTCCTGCTCCCGAAGGTCGAGCCCAAGCAGCCCGCGGCCGCGGGTGCCGGGGGCAAGGCCGACGCCGCGTCCGGTGCAGCAGGCAAGTCGGCCGTCGAGGTCGACTTCGAGGTGGGCGAGTCGGTCACCGTCATGGACGGCCCGTTCGCCACGCTCCCGGCCACCATCAGCGAGGTCAACATCGACGCCCAGAAGCTCAAGGTCCTCGTGTCCATCTTCGGCCGCGAGACCCCCGTCGAGCTGGCGTTCAGCCAGGTCTCGAAGATCTGACCCCCGCCGCGGCAGGCAGGTCCGCGGCGCGCAGGAAAACCACGACAGGGAAACGACATGCCTCCCAAGAAGCGGAAGCTCTCCGCGATCATCAAGCTCCAGATCAAGGCAGGCGCCGCGACGCCCGCCCCGCCGGTCGGCCCCGCGCTCGGCCAGCACGGCGTCAACATCATGGAGTTCTGCAAGGCGTACAACGCCGCCACCGAGTCGCAGCGCGGCGACGTGGTGCCCGTCGAGATCTCGGTGTACGAGGACCGCTCGTTCACCTTCGAGCTCAAGACGCCGCCCGCCGCCAGGCTGCTGCTCAAGGCCGCCGGTGTGGACAAGGGCAGCGGCGAGCCGCACAAGACCAAGGTCGCCTCTGTGACCATGGAGCAGGTGCGGCAGATCGCGCAGGCCAAGATGCGCGACCTCAACGCCAACGACATCGACCAGGCCGCCAAGATCATCGCTGGCACCGCGCGGTCGATGGGCATCACCGTCAACGGCTGATCCAGCCGCAGCACGTGTGGGAGAGCTGGCTCGGCTCGCACCACGACTTGACCAGAACAAGAGGACAGAGCAATGGCACAGCGCAGCAAGATCTACCGCCAGGCCGCCGAGAAGATCGACAGTGGCCGGCTCTACAGCCCGCTCGAGGCCGCCGCACTGGCGAAGGACACCTCGAGCAGCAAGATGGACGCCACCGTCGAGGTCGCGATGCGGCTCGGCGTCGACCCCCGCAAGGCCGACCAGATGGTCCGCGGCACCGTGAACCTGCCTCACGGCACCGGCAAGACGGCGCGCGTCATCGTGTTCGCCACCGGTGACAAGGCCGCGGAGGCCGAGGCCGCAGGCGCCGACGTGGTGGGCGCCGAGGACCTCATCGAGCGCATCCAGGGCGGCTGGCTCGACTTCGACGCGGCGATCGCCACGCCGGACCAGATGGCCAAGGTCGGCCGGATCGCCCGCATCCTCGGCCCGCGTGGCCTGATGCCGAACCCGAAGACCGGCACCGTCACCCCGGATGTCACCAAGGCCGTCCAGGACATCAAGGGCGGTAAGATCAACTTCCGGGTGGACAAGCAGGCGAACCTGCACATCGTCATCGGCAAGGCCTCGTTCGACACCGAGAAGCTGGTGGAGAACTACGGCGCCGCCCTCGACGAGATCCTGCGGGCCAAGCCCTCGGCCGCGAAGGGCCGGTACGTGAAGAAGGTCACGATTTCCACGACCACGGGCCCCGGCATCCCGGTCGACCCGAACCGCACCCGCAACCTGCTGGTGGACGACACCGCGTCCGCCTGACGCACGCAGTCCCCGAAGTCCCCGAAGCCCCTGGCGCCTCCCGCGCCGGGGGCTTCGTCGCATCCAGGCCCCGACTCGCGCGCACGTAGACCCCGACTCGCGTGCACGGAGACCGCGACTCGCGGACGGGGCGCCTTCGGCCCCCGCGAGTCGCTCTCTGGATGTACGCGAGTCGCGCTTTGGGTGCGCGCGAGTCGGGGTCAGCGGGACCAGTCGGCCAGTACCTGCTCGACGGATTCCGGGGCGCTCGGGGCGTCGGGCACGGTGGGCGGGGTGCGGGAGAACCTCGGGGCGGGGGCGGCCTGGGGGACGCCGTCGCGTTCGACGATCGTGCCGCGGGCGGCCAGGTGCGGGTGTGCCGGCACCTCCGCGAACGACAGCACCGGGGTGACGCACGCGTCGGTGCCCGCGAACACCTCCGCCCACTCGTCACGGCTGCGGGAGGCGAAGACCTCGGCGAAGCGGGCCCGCAGCGTCGGCCAGCCATCCCGGTCGTGCTGGCCGGGCAGCTCCTCGCCGTCGAGGCCGAGCCCGGCCAGCAACGCGGCGTAGAACTGCTCCTCGAGGGCCCCGACGGCAACGTGCCCGCCGTCAGCGCAGGTGTAGGTGTCGTAGAACGGCGCGTGGCCGTCGAGCAGGTTCGACTCGCGCGCGTCGCTCCACCGCCCCTGCCCGCGCAGACCCCACATCATCTGGACGAGCAGCGACGAGCCGTCGACCATCGCCGCGTCGACGACCTGTCCCTTGCCGGATCGCTGCGCTTCCCACAGTGCCGCCAGCACGCCGACGACCAGCAGCATCGAGCCACCGCCGAAGTCGCCGACGAGGTTCAGCGGTGGAACCGGGCGCTCCCCGGCCCGGCCGATGGCGTGCAGGGCGCCGGAGAGCGAGATGTAGTTGATGTCGTGACCCGCGCGTGCGGCGAGCGGCCCGTCCTGCCCCCACCCGGTCATCCGGGCGTAGACGAGGCGTGGGTTGCGCGCGTGGCAGTCGGCGGGGCCGACGCCGAGCCGCTCGGTGACGCCCGGCCGGTAGCCCTCCAGCAGCACGTCGGCGCGCTCGACGAGGCGCAGCACCGTCTCCCGGCCCGCTGGGTCCTTCAGGTCGGCGGCCACCCGGCGCCTTCCGCGCAGCGTCGGATCGGGAGCGCTCGGGTCGCCGAGCTGCAACCCGCCGGACGGCCGGTCGACGCGCACGACCTCGGCGCCGAGATCCGCGAGCATCATCGCGGCGTGCGGCCCCGGCCCGATGCCGGCGAGCTCCACGACCTTCAACCCGGACAACGGCCCCACGCCTGCCTCCTCGTCCATCACGCCACCGCGACCGGTTCGCTCTCCACCGCGGGCCCCGGGCGATCGAGGTCGGCCCACGCCGCGGCGAGCCGATCGATCGCCTCGTCCATCCTGTCCTGCCGCAATGTGTACGGCAGCCGCAGGTACCGCTCGAACGCCCCGTCCAGTCCGAACCGTGGGCCTGCCGCGAGCAGGACGTCGTGGCGCCGTGCGGCGCTGGTCAGCCGGCTCGATTCCGGTCTGCCGAGATCGACCCACAGGCTGAGCCCGCCGCCGGGACGCGACGGGCGCCAACCGGGGAAGGTGCGGGCGAGCCGTGCGAGCAGGTGGTCGCGGGCGGCGGCCAGCTCGCGTTGCCTGCTCGCGACGACGGTGCCGTGCTCGGCCATCAGGCGGGCGACGACGAGCTGTTCGAGCACCGGCCCACCCAGGTCGACGCCGGCACGAGCGGCGGCGAGCCTGCGCACCATCGCGGCGGACGTGCGGATCCAGCCGATCCGCAACCCGCCCCAGTACGTCTTGCTCGCCGACCCGATGCTCAGCACGTGCGGCGAGTCGGCGGCGCCGTGCGCGGCGACGGGAACCACGGTCTGGCCGTCCAGCGTGAGGTCGATGAGCGTCTCGTCGACGAGGAGGGTGGTGCCCGTCCGTCGGGCCAGATCCACGAGCCGGGCGCGGTCGGCGGCGTCCAGCAGCGCCCCGGTGGGGTTCTGGAAGTCGGGGATGACGTAGGCGCACCGCGGTGCGGCGTCGCGGACCGCCGACGTGAGCAGGTCGAGGTCCCAGCGGCTTCCGTCCCCGTCGGGCGCCATCGGGACCGGGACGGGGCGAGCGCCGCGGGTGGTCACCGCACCGAGTGTGTTCGGATAGGTCGGGTGCTCGACGAGCACGCGGTCGCCCGGTCCGGCCAGCACCATGAGGGCGAGGTGGATCGCCTGCACGCCGCCCGCGGTGATCAGCACCTGGTCGGGCGTGGTGGGGAGGCCGCGGGCGGTGTACCGGTCGGCGATCGCGGAGCGCAGTGCCGGCTGACCGCCGAGGTCGTAGCCGTGACCGGCGAGGAGGGCGTCGAGATCCTGGACGGCGGCGGCCGCCGCGGCTCGCATCGAGGCGCACGGTGCGGGGAGAGCGGCGTGGGCGAGGTCGTACAGCGCGCTGTTGCCGAGCGGGGAGAATGGCGCCGGGCCCGCGTCGTCTGGCGGGCCTGCGGGGAGCTGGGTCCAGCTGCCGGCCCCGCGCCTGCTGCGCAGCACGCCCGCGCCGCGCAGGGTCTCGTACGACGTGGCCACCGTGGTGCGGCTGACCGCGACGGCCGCCGCGAGCTCGCGCTCCGCGGGCAGCCGGGTCTGGAGCGGCAGCCTCCCGTCGAGGACGAGCAGGCGGATCCGGTCGGCCAGCGCGCCGGCAAGGCCCTTCCCATCGGGTGGCCGCCAGTCGCCGAGCAACCGCGCGAAGCTGCGCGCACCGATCCGGCGTTCGATGTCGGCACGGTCCACGCGGTCCACCTCCGACGATTGGCATTGCACGAGCAGGCCAATCCTAGGGGGCGGGAGTCCACTCCCTCACCCGATGGGGCTCAGGCGCTCAGCAGGTCCGCTCGACCGGCGGCCTCCAGCTGCTCCCGGTACGGACCGAACATGCCCTTCGCCATCGGCAGGACGGTGAGCAGCTTCGCGACCGGACCCTTGGCCCGGACCTGACCCTTCGCGAGCGCGACCGGGAGGATCACCTTGCCGAGCCAGAACCTGTTGCCGGTGTCGGCGGTCATGAACAGCTCGACGTTCGGCTCGGGTCCGGCGCCCGCACCCTCGTACATCTGGGTGTTCGGCATGTCCACGGCGAGTACGGCGTCCGGTTCGGTGTAGGTGATCCGCAGGACGATCCCGGTGGGGCGCAGCTTCTCCACCAGCACCGGGTCCTGCATCCCGCGCCGGAAGATCCCGCCGAGGTACTCGTAGACCTCCGCCTCGTCGCGAAACGCCGCCACCGTCGCCTCCTGCCCGTCGCCGATGCGGAGGAGTCTCGCCGAGCTCAAGGGGAGAATGCGACCCCACGATCGGGCCATGTGCGGCCCGCACGGGCCAACGCCCGTTGCGACGAACGGCGCGTTCGTCGGAAGTCAGCGAGCGCGGGGCGGGGCGTCGTCCAGCAGGCCGATGCGGCCCGCGAGCGCCGCCGCCTCTATCCGGTTGGCCGCGCCCACCTTGTGCAGCAGGCTCGCGATCATCCGCTTGGCCGTGCGCTCGCTCACGAGCATCATCCTGGCGATCTCACTGGTCTCCGGGCCACGCGCGAGCAACGCCCACAGCTGCAGCTCCCGCTCCTCGAGCCGCTCCACGACCTCCTCACCCGCCCGGTCGCCCGCGGCGAGCAGCGCGTCGAGCAGGTCGGCCGGCACGACCCGGACCCCCGCCGCGATGGTCAGCAGCGGCGCCACGAGGACCTCGGGATCGGCCGACTTGGCCAGGAACCCGGCGGCCCCGGCCCGCAGGGCCGCAGTCGCGAGGCCGAGGTCCTCGGTGCCGGAGAGAGCGAGGATCCGGGTGCGGGGGTACGCGGCGTTGATCCGCCGGATCGTCTCCACGCCGCCCAGCGGGGGAAGCGCGAGGTCGACGATCGCGATGTCGGCGGCCTCGCGCCCGACGAGTGCGACGGCCTGCTCGCCCGCCGTGGTGGAGCCCGCCACCACGAAATTGTCGCCCGCGCGCGACTCGAGCAGCAGCGCAAGGCCCTGCGAGAACAGAGCGTGGTCGTCCACGATGACCACGGCGTACCGGCCCTCCCGCACGGGGCGACGCTAGTCCCCCCGACCTCCGCGAGTCTTGCGTCCGCACCCGCGAGTCCCGCGTTCGGCAGGGCGGCGGATGCGAAGGTTGGCGCCGTGCACGGTTCCGATGTCGCGCTGCGGTCCCTCGAGGAGCGCACCGCCGTCGTCATCCGGGTGCTTGTCGTCTGCTCAGTCGGGCTGGCGCTCGTCGTGGAGCCGGGACTCGCGCGCGGCCGGGCGCCGCTGCTCGGGACGCTCGTGCTGGCCACGCTCGGCTACGCGCTGGTGCTCGCCGGGTCCGAGTGGCGGGGGCGGCGGCTGGTCCCGCCGCGGCTCGCCACCTCGATCGACGCGGTGCTCGCACTGCTGGCCTGCGGCCTCACCGGCGGCGCCGACAGCGTGATGGTCGCGGTCCTGCCCCTCGTCGTGATCGCGGTGGCGGTGCGGGGCGGCGTGGTGGTGGGTCGGCTCGGGGCACTGGGGCTCGGCGCGGGGTTCACGGTCGCCGCCCTCGCGGGCTCCGACCCGCACGTGCCGGTGACCGACCGGTGGCTGACCGGAGCATGGTGGACCGGCTACCTCGTCGCGGCCGCCGTGCTGGTCGGGGTGCTGCTGCGGATGCTGGAGCGCCAGTACGAGGCCGCCGCGGAGTCGCGGGCACACGCGCGCGCCGAGCACGAGGCGTTCCTGGAGGAACGCGACCTGAGGTCCCGGTTGCTCGCCGCCCAGCAGGCCCGGCTGGACGGCGTGCGCGTCGTGCTGCACGAGTTCCGCACGCCGGTCGCGTCGCTGACGGCGCTGTCGGCCGACCTCGCAGCCGGCCGGCTCTCCGGGCCTGCCCGGGAGACGGCCACCCGATTGCTCGCCGAGCACGCCCTGCACCTGCGCGACATGCTCGACGGCCTCGCCGACGTCGCCGTTCAGGAGGGGAGCCCGCTCGGGCGAGTGCGGGAGCGGACCGTGCGGCTCGCCGAGCTGGCCGGCGCCGTCCTCGACGCGGCGGGCGTCGCCCCGGATCGGCGCGTGGCGCACGTCGAGCCGCCGGATGCCGCCGTGCGCTGCGACCCGCAACGGCTGCGCCGCGTGCTCACCAACCTCGTCGAGAACGCCGCTCGGCACAGCGACGCCCCGGTCGAGCTCGACCTGCGGCACGCCGACGGCCGGCTCCTCGTGCAGGTTCGCGACCGCGGGCCCGGGCTGCCGCCGGGCCAGGAAGGTGTCGTCACGGCCAAGGGGGTCGCCATGGGCGAGCGCCGGGGCACGGCCGGGCTGGGCCTGTGGATCGTGGAGGCGCTGGTGGCGGCGATGGACGGCGAACTGCGCCTCGTCCCCCGTGATGGTGGCGGGCTGGTCGCCCACCTCGAGCTCCCGGTTCCCAGCGCAGGTTGAACTCCTGGGTGGCACCCACGGGCCAGGCGAGGAACCCGCGGCCCCCTGTGCGCGAAAGTGATCGCCGTCATGCTGACGCCATGAAGACCACGGCAGCGGTGCTATGGGAACTCGGCGGCAAGTGGGAGATCGACGAGGTCGAGCTCGACGGGCCGCGCGCGGGCGAGGTGCTCGTGGAGCTCGCCGCGAGCGGCCTGTGCCACTCCGACGAGCACCTTGTCACCGGCGACCTGCCGGTCGCGTACCCGATGGTCGGCGGCCACGAGGGCGCAGGCCGGATCCTGGAGGTCGGCCCGGGGGTCACCGATGTGGAGGTCGGCGACCCGGTGGTCATGACCTTCCTGCCCAGCTGCGGGCGCTGCAGCTACTGCGTGCGCGGCTACACGGCCCTCTGCGACGACGGCGCGGGCGCGACGCTCGGCCCGCAGCTCGACGGCACATACCGGTTCCACGCCCGCGGGGAGGACGTCGGCCAGATGTGCCTGCTCGGCACCTTCGCGCGGCACACGGTCGTGCCGGTCAAGTCGGTCGTGAAGATCGACGACGGGTTCCCGCTGCACCTCGCGGCGCTCGTCGGCTGCGGCGTCACCACCGGCTTCGGCTCGGCCGTCCGCACCGCCGAGCTGCGGGCGGGCGACACCGCCGTCGTGATCGGCGTCGGCGGCATCGGCGCCAACGCGGTGCAGGGCGCGCGGATCGCGGGCTGCCGCTACGTGGTGGCGGTCGACCCGGTGGAGTTCAAACGGGAGAAGGCCCTCGAACTGGGCGCAACGCACGTCGCCGCGAGCATGGACGAGGCGTGGAACACCGTCTCGTCGATCACCCGCGGCCAGCTCGCCGACGCCGCGATCCTCACGACCGGCGTCGCGGAGGGAGCTCAGCTGCAGCCGGCGCTGCAACTGGTCGGCAAGCGCGGCCGGGTCGTCGTCACGGCACTGGGGCACCCCGGCGAGGACACCGTGTCGATGTCGCTGCTGGATCTCACGCTGTACGAGAAGCAGGTGCGCGGCGCCCTGTTCGGCAGCTCGAACGGCCAGCACGACGTGCCGCGCCTGCTGGAGATGCACAACCTGGGCCAGCTCAAGCTCGCCGAGCTGATCACGCGCGAGTACCCGCTCGAGGAGATCAACACCGGCTACCAGGACATGCGCGACGGCCGCAACATCCGCGGCCTGATCCGTTTCTAGGAGGACGACGATGTCCCAGCGCACCGACTTCACCAGCCTGCGGAAGGGCGGGATCAACTTCGACTCGTTCCCGATGCGGCTGTTCACCAAGGGCAACGGCCGCCAGTGGAACCCGGCGGAGATCGACCTGAGCCGTGACGCGGCCGACATCGCGGCCATGACCGACGACGAGCGCTGGTGGACCTTCTCGCTCGCCGCGCAGTTCATGGCGGGCGAGGAGTCGGTCACCGTGGACCTGCAGCCGTTCGTCGGGGCCATGGCAGAGGAGGGCCGGCTCGCCGACGAGATGTACCTGACCCAGTTCGTCTACGAGGAGGCCAAGCACACCGAGGCCTTCCGCCGTTGGTTCGACGCCGTCGGCGTCACGGAGGACCTGAACTCCTACATCGCCGACAACGAGCCCTACCAGCAGATCTTCACCAAGGAGCTGCCGGAGAGCCTGCAGACGCTGGCGCACGACCCGTCGCCGCGCAACCAGATCCGCGCCTCGGTGACCTACAACCACATCGTCGAGGGCACGCTCGCCCTGACCGGCTACTTCTCCTGGCAGAAGATCTGCACGAGCCGCGGGATCCTGCCCGGGATGCAGCAGATCATCAAGCACATCGGCGACGACGAGCGCCGGCACATGGCGTGGGGCACCTTCACCTGCCGCCGCCACGTCGCCGCCGACGACGCGCTGTGGGACGCCGTCGACGAGCGGATGCAGGAGCTGCTCGTACCGGCCATGGGCGTGGTGACCGCGACCTTCGAGCGGTGGGACGGGCCGCCACCGTTCGACGTCGACATGAACGAGATGGCGGAGTACGCGATGGACAAGGTCGGCCGCCGCCTCGGCGCGATCGAGACGGCCCGCGGCGCGGACCTGCGCACCATCGACCTGGACGCGAGCCCGGAAGCCCTCGAGGAGCGCTTCCACGTCGAGGACTCCGCGCAGCTCGTGGCCGCCGTCCCGGTGGTCGAGTAGGGCCGGCCCTTGCGGGCCTGCGCTACTCGACCTACGGGTGTTCACGCCCGCCCGTGGTGGGTGCGGAACACGTCGCCCGGGTCGACGGCGCGCTTGACCGCCGCGAGCCGCTCGACGTCCGCCGGCAGGTAGCCGGTGGCGAGCTGCGCCGCGGTCACGTCCGGACCGGACAGGAAGTTCACGCACACCCCGCCGGTGCCCCACGGCGCCAGCGCCGTCAACAGCCGGTCGAGCGCCGCGCGCACGGCAGGCGCCCGGTCGGGCTCCGCCACGCCGCCCGCGTACAGCACGAACTCGCCGTCCCGGCGGGCGAGCGCGCTCGGCACCGCCCCCTGCCGGGCGAGCGCGCCGCCCATGAGCCGTAGTTCGACCAGGTAGGGCGCGTCTGCGGTGGGTCCGGCGTGGCGCAGCAGTTCCGCCACCCCGGCGGCGTCGAGGGACGCGAGCATCGTGTTGCGGCCGTGGAACGGCACGGGCGTCGTCGGCTCGGCGTGGATCGAGCCGACCGCCGAGTACGGCATCTCCGCAACGCTGTCGGTCACCGGACCGAGGTCGCGGAACGGCCGCACCAGCCGTTCCCCCTCCTCGGCGCTGCCGGTGAACGCGAACCGGACGTGCACGACGTACCGGCCGCGCAGTGCGTCGGGCAGCGCGGGCAGGTCCGGCATCCGGATCAGCAGGACCGATGAGCCCATCGCCTCGGGTGCTGTCCGCGTCCATTCCGCCCATGTGGTGAGCACGCGCTTCGCGCTGTCGGCGGCGAAGTGCATGCCGCCCCCGTACAGCCGCGAGACCGGGTGCAGGTCGATCTCGAGCGCGACCACGACGCCGAGCGTGCCCTTGCCGCCCCCGCGCAGCGCCCAGAAGAGCTCGGTCTCCTCGGTGGCCGTCACCCGGCGCAGCACCCCGTCGGCCGTGACGACCTCGAGCACGCGGACGTGGTCGACGGCCCAGCCGAGGCTGCGCCCGAGCATCCCGATGCCGCCGCCGAGGTGGTAGGAGACCACCCCGACCTCCGGTGAGGAACCGTTCAGCGGAGCCAGGCCGTGCTCGGCGGCCGCGCGGACCAGCGCGCCGCCGCGGACGCCCGCCTCGACCCGTGCTGTGCGGGCGACCGGGTCGATCGTGATGCCGTCCATCCGGGACGTGTTGATCAGGACGGCGCCGTAGGCGCTGCGCGACGGGCCGTGGCCGGTCGCCTGAACGGCGACGCAGAGGCCGCGGGCGGTGGCGTAGCGGACCGCCGCGACGACGTCGTCGACGGAGGCGGCGGGAACGACGACCTCCGGCTTGTGGTCGACGGAGAGGTTGTAGCCCGTGCGTTCGGTGTCGTAGCCGGGATCACCGCTGGTGAGGAAGTTCGTCATGCCTCGACTATCAGCGCGCTGACCTGCGGGAACAACGACGGATCCAGCATGGACTGATAACCTCAGCATTATGGAACGCCGGGAGATCGAGATCTTCCTGACGCTTGCGGACGAGCTGCACTTCGGGCGCACGGCGGAGCGGTTGCTGGTCTCCCAGGCCCGGGTCAGCCAGACGATCGCGAAGCTCGAGCGGCGGTTCGGCGTCGCCTTGTTCGAACGGACCAGCCGCCGGGTCGCCCTCACCCCCGTCGGCGCCGCGCTCTACGCCGACGTCCGGGCAGGGCACGATCGCATCGAGAAGGGCATCGCCGCGACGATCGCAGCGGGTCGCGGGGTCACCGGCACGCTCGCCGTCGGGCTGGAGGCGCCCGCGGTGGCGGAACTCGCCGCGGATGCGTTCGCCCGCTTCCGGTCGCGGCACCCCGGCGTCGAGGTCGTGTTCCGCGAGACGGGCTTCACCGATCCGCTCGACCTGCTGCGCGACGGCGAGGTCGACGTCGCCGTCACGAATGCGCCGGTCGACGAGGAGGGGTTCGAGCAGGGACCCGAGGTATACCGCGAGCCGGTCGTGCTCGCGGTGGCGCGCGGGCACCGGCTGGCGGGCCTCGAGGCGGTGACGCTGGCCGACCTGGACGGCGAGACCGTTCTCCGGGCCGGCCGCCGCGCCGCGCCGTACCGGCGGGAGCCTGATCACACCGCCGCCACCCTCCTGGAGCTCATGGCACGGATCGCTGCAGGTGATGGCGTCTGCCCGTTGGCCGCGCACGCCGCGGACTACTTCGCCCGCCCGAGCCTGGTCATGGTGCCGTTCGCGGCGGGCTCGCCCCCGGTGAGCTGGGTGCTCTGCTGGAGGCGCGGGCAGCGCACAGCCCGCGTCGCGGCGCTCGTGGCGGCCGTCCGGGCCTGAGCGCCAGCAACCCCCTCGGGGCGTGTGGTCTCGATACGGGCCGGCGCTGGGGCGCCGGCCCTACTCGACCACCGGACGCTAGGCCCAGCTCGGGTAGGCGGGGGCGGCTGCCGCGTACCGCTCGCTCCAGTTCGGGATCGGGGCGTGGCCGAGGTGCGCTTCGAGGCGGTCGAGGAACGCGTGGGTGCCGGGGATGAACCCCTTGGCGTTGCGTACGGACAGGCCGCTGTGGGTGAACGTGAGCAACGTGCCATCGCCGTCCTCGGTGAGCTCGTAGCGGACGACGCTGTCCTCGACGATCCGCTGGTGCCACTCGTGCTCCAGCACGTGCGGCGGGTCCCAGACCAGGATGCGGCCGGTCATGCGCTTCGCCTCGACCTCGGCCGGTGGCTCGCTCGCCACCATCTCGATCGTGCCGCCGGTGCGGCCGTCGATGACGGTCTCGCCGAACCACGCGGCGCGCTCGGCGGGGTCGGTGAGCGCGTCCCACACAGCGGCGACGGGGTGGGGCAGGTGGCGGCGGAAGGTGATCGTGGCGTGGTCGCCGTCGATCTCGAGCTCTCCGTAGCGGTCGTCAGTCATCTCGGTCATTTCTGCTCCGTTCCGCGAGGTGTTGTTCGAGGGCGTCGATGTGGGCGCGCCAGTACCTGCGGTACCTGCTGAGCCAGCTGTCGATCTCGATCAGCCGGTCGGCCCGCAGCGAGTAGATCCGGCGTTGCCCGTCCGGCCGGACCTCGACGAGGCCGACCTCCCGCAGGATCCGCAGGTGGCGGGACACCGCGGGCTGGGTGAGCGCGGGCAGGCTCGCGACGAGCTCGCCCGCCGCCCGCTCGCGCTCGACGAGCAGGTCCAGCAGTACCCGCCGATGGGGCTCGGCCACGGCCTCGAACACGTCCACGCCAGAAGCATCACACATAACGTATATACGCGTCAACAGATATTTCGGGTCGGTGAAGATCGTGGCCGGTCGGGTGGAGTTTCGAGGACGGAGAGCTACCGCGTACTGCGCCTGGTCGCCCTGTTACGGTCCGATCGGAGCAACTTCTCGCTCGGTTCCTGACTCGCGAGTAACCCGCCTCGGCGGGTGTCGTTGAGGCGTTATGGGCAGCCGCCGCCCGGAGCTCAACGCCAGCGTCGGCAAGGCCCCACCGGGAAGGTTCAGGAGGCGTCGGTGGCGGGTGTCGAGGTGAAGGTCGAGGGGCTGTCCAAGTCCTTCGGGCGCGCCAACATCTGGTCCGATGTCTCGCTCACGCTGCCGCCCGGTGAGGTGTCGGTACTGCTCGGCCCGTCCGGCACGGGCAAGTCGGTGTTCCTGAAGACGCTGATCGGTCTGCTGAAGCCCGAGCAGGGCTCGATCTTCATCCACGACACCGACCTCGTGCGCTGCTCCGAGTCGCGCCTGTACGAGCTGCGCAAGCTCTTCGGCGTGCTGTTCCAGGACGGCGCGCTCTTCGGCTCGATGAACCTCTACGACAACATCGCGTTCCCGCTGCGCGAGCACACCAAGAAGTCCGAGTCGGAGATCCGGGACATCGTCGAGGAGAAGATGGCGATGGTCGGCCTCACCGGTGACGAGGACAAGCTGCCGGGGGAGATCTCCGGCGGCATGCGCAAGCGGGCCGGGCTGGCGCGTGCGCTGGTGCTCGACCCCGAGATCATCCTGTTCGACGAGCCGGACTCCGGTCTCGACCCGGTGCGCACCGCCTACCTCAACCAGCTGATCATCGACCTGAACGCGCAGACCGACGCGACGTTCCTGATCGTCACGCACGACATCAACACGGCGCAGACGGTGCCGGACAACATCGGGATGCTCTACCGCAAGCACCTGGCGATGTTCGGGCCGCGCGAGGTGCTGCTGACCGCGGAGGAACCGGTCGTCGCGCAGTTCCTCAACGGGCGCCGCGAGGGTCCGATCGGCATGTCGGAGGAGAAGGACACCGCGCAGGCGGCCCGCGAGATGGCGGAGGCGGGCGAGCTGGAGGGACTGCCCCCGCTCAAGCCGCAGCTGCAGCCGAGCACCGGGGTGGGGGAGCGGCGGGCCGTCGGCCGCAGGCGCGAGCGGGTGCTGCAGATGCTGCACACCCTCCCGCCCGCCGCGCAGCAGGCGATCCGGGACAGTTACGCCGAGGAGCCGCTGTCTTACGATCCGCCCACGGGGCCGATCCGACCGCAGCCGCTGCCGCGGAAGCGATCGGCGGGGTCGCTCGCCCGTGACGAGCCCACCGAGGTGATCGGCGGCTACGACGCCGGCTACGACGACCCCGCGTCCCGCGACTCCGACCGGTCCTGAGGCCGATGACCGCTCCTGCCCCGATCACTCGCGCGCTCACGCCGGTCGGCCGGCTCTTCGGCCTCGGCGTCGCCGTGGTGCGCAACGCGTTCCGGCCGCCGTTCCAGCTGTCCGAGTACATCGAGCAGACGTGGTTCGTCACCAAGGTGTCCGCGCTGCCGACGGCGTTGTTCACGATCCCGTTCGGCGCCACGATCGCGCTGCTGCTGGCCGAGCTCACCCGGCAGTTCGGCGCGCAGAGTCAAACGGGCGCAGGCGCGGTGCTCGCGATCGTGCAGCAGGCCGCCCCGATCGTCACCGCGCTGCTGATCGCCGGAGCCGGCGGGAGTGCGGTCTGCGCCGACCTGGGTGCGCGCACCATCCGCGAGGAGATCGCCGCCATGGAGGTGCTGGGCATCTCGCCGATCCACCGCCTCGTGGTGCCACGCGTGCTCGCGATGGCCACCACGGCGGTGGTGCTCAACGGGCTGGCGAGCGTGGTCGGCGTGGCGGGTGGCTACTACTTCAACGTCATCGTGCAGGGCGGCACGCCGGGTGCGTACATCGCGAGCTTCTCCGCGGTGGCCCAGGTCTCCGACATCGTCGTGAGCGAGATCAAGGCGTTCCTGTTCGGTTTCACGGCAGGCGTCGTGGCGGCCTACCGAGGGCTCAACCCGCCGCCGGGGCCCAAGGGCGTCGGTGACGCGGTGAACCAGTCGGTCGTCATCTCGTTCGTGCTGGTGTTCCTGATCAACCTCGTGCTGACGGGCCTGTACCTCGAGCTCGTCCCCCCGAAGGGGTCGTGACGTTGGCACTGCTGAACGGCCGGGCGCGGCGCGCGGTGAACGCCCCGCTGAACGTCCTCGACCAGCTGGGCGACCAGCTCTCGCTCTACGTCCGCGCGATCGCGTGGACACCGCGCACGCTGCGCCGCTACCGGGGTGAGATCGGGCGCCTGCTCGCCGAGGTCAGCTTCGGGTCAGGGGCGCTCATCGTCATCCTCGGCACGGCGGGCGTCATGCTGTCGCTGTCGCTGTTCGTCGGCAGCCTCGTGGGCCTGCAGGGCTTCCGTGCGCTCGACTCGCTGGGTGTCGAGGCGCTCACCGGCTTCATCACGGCCTACTTCAACACGCGCGACATCGCCCCGCTCGTCGCCGCGGCCGCGCTGACGGCCACGCTCGGCGCGGGCTTCACCGCGCAGCTTGGCGCGATGCGGATCTCGGAGGAGGTCGACGCGCTGGAGGTGATGGCGGTGCCCAGCGTGCCGTTCCTCATCACCACGCGCATGATCGCCGGCGTCATCGCGATCATCCCGATGTACACGATCGGCCTGCTGGCGAGCTTCGCGGCCTCCCGGTTGAACGTCACGATGATCAACGGCCTCGCCGGCGGAACGTACGACCACTACTTCGACCTGTTCCTGCCGGTCAGCGACGTCCTGTACTCGTACCTCAAGGTGATCGTCTTCGCGATCGTGATCATCTTGATCCACTGCCACTACGGGTACACCGCACGCGGTGGCCCCGCGGGCGTCGGCATCGCGGTGGGTCGCTCGGTGCGGCTGTCGATCGTGAGCACCGCGATCCTCGACTTCTTCCTCACGCTGGTGCTGTTCGGCACCGAGACGTCCGTGCGGGTGGCCGGATGAGGCGTCGCTTGCTGGGGTTGCTCTTCGTCGTCGTGTTGCTGGCGCTCGCGGGGCTGTCGGTCGGGCGCTACGCCGGTGTGTTCGACCGCGGCGTGCCGGTCACGCTGCAGGTAGACCGCGTCGGCAACCAGCTCGCCGAGAAGGCCGACGTCAAGGTGCGCGGGCTGGACGTCGGGCGGGTCACCTCCGTCACCACCAACGGCGAGATGGCCTCTGTCGAGCTGCTCATCGACCCGGACAAGGCCGACCTGATCCCGTCGAACGTCTCCGCGCGACTGATCCCCAAGACGCTCTTCGGCGAGCGGTACGTCTCGCTCGTGCTGCCCGACGGTCCGCGGGCGCAGCCCCTCGCGGCAGGGGACGTGATCCCGATGGACCGCAGCGCGTCGGCCCGCGAGCTGGAGCGGGTGCTCGACGGCCTGCTGCCGCTGCTCACCGCCGTGAAGCCGGAGGAGCTGGCCACGACGCTCGGCGCGATGTCGCAGGCGCTCGAAGGTCGTGGCGAGAACCTCGGGCAGACGCTGGTGCGGTTGCAGCAGCTGACGTCGGGGCTGCGCCCGTCGATCCCGGACCTCAAGGCCGACATCAGCGAGCTCGCCGACTTCGCGGGCAACGTGGACGAAGCGGCCCCCGACCTGCTCGACGCGCTGGAGGACTTCACCGTCACCAGCCGCACGGTTGTGGAGCAGCGCGCCGAGCTGCGTGAGCTCTTCACCAGCGTCACCGCGGCGTCGGACGACCTGCGCGCGTTCCTCGACGCGAACGGCGACAACATCATCGCGCTGGCCGACTCGGCGCGCCCGACGCTCGCGACGCTCGCCCGGTACTCGCCGGAGTTCCCGTGCCTGTTCGACCAGCTGGCCGGGCTCGTGCCGCGGCTCGACGAGGCGTTCGGCGCGGGCAGCGACAACCCCGGCCTCCGCGCCACGATCGAGATCGTCGCGAGCCAGGGCAAGTACATCCCGAACCAGGACGAGCCGCGCTACCTCGACGACCGCGGCCCTCGCTGTTACCCGATCACGATCCCGGGGCCGGAGCAGCCGCCGGACGGGCCGTTCAAGGACGGTACGAAGCCGAACGACAACCCTTCGGTCGGCACCCAGTTCGGCGACCCGGAGGACTTCGGCGCCGTGCCGTCCTCCTACTCCGGCGCCGACATGGGCGTGCCCAACTCGCCGGGTGAGCGCCAGATCGTGAACGAGTTGCTCGCACTCCAGCAGGGCACGACGCCCGACGCCATGCCGGCGTGGAGCTCGATGCTGGTCGGACCGCTCTACCGCGGGACCGAGGTGAAGGTGACATGACCCGGTTCCCCGTCGGCCCGCTGGTCAAGTTCCTGTCGCTCGCGGTGGTGGTGGCGCTCTGCACCACCGTGCTCGCCCTGACGATCGCCAACGCGTCCGGCGGCGCGCGCACCACCTACACGGCGCGCTTCACCGATGCCAGCGGCCTGCTGCCCGGCGACGACGTCCGGATCGCGGGCGTGATCGTCGGGAGCGTCGACGACGTGCGGATCGTCGACCGGCGGTTCGCGGAGGTCGCGTTCAGCGTGGCGCAGGACCAGCCGCTACCGGCGTCGGTCGGGGCGTCGATCCTGTACCGGAACCTCATCGGGCAGCGCTATCTCGCGCTGGAGCAGGGCCCTGGACCCACGGGCGAGACGCTGCCGGACGGCGGCACGATCCCGGTGGAGCGCACGCGCCCGCCGCTCAACCTCACCGTGCTGTTCAACGGGTTCAAGCCGCTGCTCACCGCGCTCGACCCGGAGCAGGTCAACCAGCTCTCGTTCGAGATCATCCAGGTGCTGCAGGGCCAGGGCGGCACCGTCAAGAGCCTGCTCGCCCACACGGCCTCGCTCACCAACACCCTCGCCGACCGCGACGAGGTGATCGGCCAGGTGATCGACAACCTGAACGCGGTGCTCGAGACCGTGAACGCGCGCGACGGGCAGCTGTCGGAGCTCATCAGCTCGCTGCAGGCGCTGGTGTCCGGCCTCGCCGAGGACCGCGAGCCGATCGGCGAGGCGATCGTCTCGATCGGTGAGCTCACGCACGTCACCGCCGGTTTCCTCGAGGACGCCCGGCCGCCGCTGAAGGACGACATCGGGCACCTCGGCGACCTCGCCGAGAACCTCAACGCGCAGGACGAGCGGCTCGAGCAGACGATCAAGAACCTGCCGCCGAAGCTCAAGAAGGTCATCCGGGCGGGCAGCTACGGCAGCTGGTTCAACTTCTACCTGTGCGGGGCGAGCGGGAAGGTCGGCCTCTCGCCGTACATCCAGCCCTTCGAGATCCCGGTGTTCACCAGCGGCCAGCCGCGCTGCGGATCCGACCCCGATGGCGGGGACAGCGGGAACACGGACTCGCTCGCCGGGCTGCCCCTGCCCGACCTGCCCCTGCCCGAGCTGCCACTGCCGGGCGGCGACTCCGGCGTGCCTGACCTGCCCGCCCCCGACCTGCCTCTGCTGCCCGACCTGTCGCTAGGGGGCAGCTGATGCCGGGCACCCGCAACCCCGTGGCGACGGCGGTCATCGGCCTGCTGGTGATCGTGCTCGTCGTGGTGCTCGCGTTCAACGGCCCCGCGCTCTTCGGCGGCGGTACCACGTACAAGGCCGAGTTCCGCGAGGCGGCAGGGCTCACGGCAGGCGACATGGTCACGGTGGCGGGCGTCGAGGCAGGCCGCGTGCAGGACGTGGAGCTCGAGGGTGACCACGTGCTGGTCACGTTCAAGGTCACCGACGCGTGGGTGGGCGATCGCACGTCGGCGTCGATCGAGATCCGCACCCTGCTCGGCGCCAAGACCCTCGCCCTCGACCCGCAGGGCGACGAGGAGCTGCGCGCCGACCGGACCATTCCGCTCTCGCGCACCTCGTCGCCGTTCGACGTGGTGGAGGCGTTCGACGGGCTGTCGGGCACCCTCGACCAGATCGACACCGGGCAGCTCGCGGACAGCCTCGACACGCTCTCCGAGACGTTCCGCGACACCCCGCCCGAGATCAGAGGCGCGCTCGACGGGCTGTCGCGGCTGTCCACCACGATCGCGAGCCGCGACGAGGAGATCCGCAGGCTGCTCGCGGGCACCCACGAGCTCGCGGGCGTGCTGGCCGACCGCAACGGCGAGGTGGAGAAGCTGCTGAAGGACGGCAACCTGCTGCTCGGCGAGCTCCAGCGTCGCCGCGAGGCGATCAGCAAGCTGCTCGACGGCACCATCGCGCTGTCCGAGCAGCTGCGCGGCCTGGTCGCCGACAACGAGGAGCAGCTGCGGCCCACCCTCGAACAGCTCGACCGGGTGGCGGCGCTCTTGCAGCGCAACCGCGACTCGCTCGGTGCCGGCATCCGCGACCTCGCGGTGTTCGTGCGGCTCTTCACGAACGCCACGGGCAACGGCGAGTGGTTCGACAACTACGTCTGCGCCCTGCTCCCGCCCTCGGTGGGCCCGATCAACCCCGGGGGATGCTGATGGCGCTCACCGGAACCGACCGAAGGCAGCTGCAGCTCACCGGGCTCGTCGCCGTGATCGCCGTGCTGGTTGCCGGCGGTCTCTACCTCGTGCTGCGGCACCCGTCCCGGATGGTCACCGCCTACTTCACGTCGGCGACCGGCGTGTTCGAGGACAACTCGGTGCGGGTGCTCGGCGTGCCGGTCGGCGACGTCGTCGGCATCACCCCCGAGGGCACCCGGGTGCGCGTCGAGATGCGCATCGACGATCCCGACCTCAAGCTCCCGGCCGACGCGAAGGCGATCGTCATCTCGCCGAGCCTTGTGACCGGCCGCTACGTCCAGCTCGCCCCCACCTGGTCCAGCGGGCCCGAGCTCGAGGACGGCGCCGTGATCCCGATCGAGCGCACCGCGGTGCCGCTCGGCGTCGACGACCTCGCGCGCACGGCCGACCAGCTCGCACGGGCTTTGGGCCCGGACGGCGTCAACTCCCAGGGCGCGCTGTCGGACGCACTCGACGTCGGCGCTGCCAACCTCGACGGCAACGGCAGGGCGCTGAACGACACGATCCGCAACCTCGGGGAGCTCTCGGGCACCCTCGCCGACTCCCGCGAGGATCTCTTCGGCACGGTGAAGGAGCTCCAGTCCTTCACGTCCATGCTCGCCGCGAACGACGGCGAGGTCCGCGAGTTCAACAAGCGGCTCGAGGACGTCGCCGGGTTCCTCGCCGACGAGCGCGGCGACCTGGCCACCGCGGTGCGCGAGCTGTCCATCGCGCTCGGCGAGGTGGCCGACTTCGTCAAGGACAACCGGGACCTCGTCAAGTCGAACGTCGACAAGCTCACCGACGTCACCGAGGTGGTCGTCGACCAGCGCAAGGCCCTCGCCGAGGTCCTCGACGTCGCGCCCGCCGCGCTCGGCAACCTCTCGCTGGCCTACAACGGCTCGTCCGGCACCCTCGACACCCGGGCGAACATCAACGAGCTCACGATGCCGATCCCGGCGCTGGTCTGCGAGCAGCTGCGCCGGAACGGAGGCATCCCGGAGCAGCTGACGGATGCGTGCGGGACGCTCGCCCCGGTCCTGGATGGACTCGTCCCGCTGCCCAGCGCGGCCGAGGTGATCACGGCGCTGCAGAGCGGCCAGCCCCCGCCCGTGCCGGGCCTCGCACTGCCGACCGAGAAGGCGCCCGCGGCCCCGCAGGCGGCGCTGCCGCTGCCCGGCCTGCCGGCCCCGTCCGCGCAGCCGGAGGGGGAGCGGACGCCGGATACGACCCGGGCGGAGTCGACCACGCGGGTCGAGCCGGACGACGACTCGGAGGGGAGCGACCGGAACCAGGGCACCGAGCAGGACGAGTCCGAGGACCGGTCGGGGGGCCTGTCAGGGCTGTTCGGAGGTGACCGATGACTCGCCGCATCCTCGCCATCGCCACCGCCGCCGTGCTGCTCACGAGCGGCTGCGGCGTGCTGTCGAATGGGCTTCGGGATGTCGACCTTCCCGGTGGCGCGAACCTCGGCGACGACCCGTACCGGCTAACCATCGAGTTCACCGACGTCATCGACCTCGTGCCGCAGTCGCTGGTGAAGGTGGCCGACGTGCCGGTCGGAACGGTCAGCGACATCAGGGTGGGCCCCGACTGGACGGCCGAGGTCACCGTGCTCGTCAACGGTGACGTGGCACTGCCGCCCGATGCCGAGGCCAGGGTGCGCACCACGAGCCTGCTCGGCGAGAAGTTCGTCGAGCTGCTTGCGCCGCGGAACGCCGCGTTCGGCCGGATCGCCGATGGCGCCACGATCCCGCTGCTGCGCACCAGCAGGGCCGCCGAGGTGGAAGAGGTGCTCGGCGCGTTGTCGCTGCTGCTCAACGGCGGCGGCATCGCCCAGATCCGGACGATCGCGAACGAGCTCAACAAGGCCCTCACGGGCAACGAGCCGGAAATCCGCGCCCTGCTCGACGACCTCAACGTGCTCGTCGGGGCGCTGGACGACCACAAGTCCGAGATCACACGGGCCATCGACGAGATCAACCGCCTCGCCAGCACCCTGCGTGACCGCAGGGGGCAGATCGAGACGGCACTGCAGGACCTGCCACCGGGCCTGCGCGAGCTGGAGGACCAGCGCGCCAAGCTCGTCGACATGCTGCAGGCGCTCGACCGGCTCTCCGGGGTTGCCACCGACGTGGTCAACCGCAGCCAAGACGACGTGGTCGCCGATCTCGAGCTGCTGCGGCCGGTCCTGGCGAAGCTCGTCGAGTCCGGGCCCGACCTGGTGAACTCGCTGAGCCTCCTGCCGACCTTCCCGTTCAGCGACGGGACCATGGACGCGTTCGCGGGCGACTACTCCAACCTGTACGCGAAGCTCGACCTCGACCTGAGCAGCCTCCTGCAGAACATGGCGCGCTCCGGCCAGCCGTTCCCCGGCCCGGACGGCCCGCTCGGCATGCTCCCGCCCACCTCACAGCTGCTCGCGCCGCTGCTCGGCCCGACGAGCCCGTCGCTGCCGGACTTCCCGTTGCTCGGCCAGGGCGACCTGCTGCCGATACCCGGCGAGGTCCCGGCCACCCCGAGCCCCGACCCGGAAGCGCCGGAACGGTCCACCACCCCCGAGCCCACCCGCGGCGGCGGCGTGCTCGGCGGCCTGCTCGGAGGTGGCGAATGATCACGAGGATCATCCGGCTGCAGCTGGTGGCGTTCCTGCTGATCACCGTCATCGGGGTCGGCTACGCCGGCTTCCGCTACGGGGGGTTCGGCGACCTGTTCGGCACCACGACCTATCCGGTGCGCGTGCAGCTCGCCCAGTCCGGCGGGATCTTCACCGGGGCCGACGTGACGTACCGGGGTGTGAGCGTCGGCCGGGTCGGCGCGCTCACGATCGTTCCCGAAGGGGTGGAGGCACAGCTCGACATCAGGCGGGACGCCCCGGCGATCCCCGCCGACGTCGACGCGGCCGTCCACAACCTCTCCGCGATCGGCGAGCAGTACGTCGACCTGCTGCCGGCGAGCGACGGCGCTCCGTACCTCCATGACGGCTCGGTGATCCCGGTGGCGCGCACGAGCACGCCGGTGCCGGTCGAGCAGCTGATCGTGAGCCTCGACGACTTCGTTCGCTCGGTGCCGCTCGACTCGCTGCGCACCGTCGTCGACGAGCTCGGCGACGCCTTCTCCAACACCGCGCTACCGCTGCAGAAGCTCCTCGACACCACCAACGCGTTCACCGAGGACGCAGTGGACGCGCTGCCGGAGACGACGCGGCTCATCGAGGACGGCCGCACGGTGCTCACCACGCAGAACGACGTCGCGGGCTCCTTCCAGAGCTTCAGCGAGGACCTCGCGCTGCTCGCCGACCAGCTCGCCGAGTCCGACCCGGACCTGCGCAGGCTCATGGAGACGGGCCCGGAGGCGTCCACCCAGATCAGGGGCCTGCTGCGGGAGAGCGGCAGCGGCCTCGGGGAGCTGGTCGCCGACCTGCTCACGGTCTCCCGCGTGGCCGAGCCCCGCCAGGCCGCGCTCCGGCAGATCCTCGTGACCTACCCCGGCGTCACGACCACGACCTACACCGTCGTGCCCGGTGACGGCACCGCGCACCTCGGGCTCGTGCTCTCGAACCTCTTCGACCCGTACCCCTGCACCCGGGGGTACGAGGGCACCAACCGGCGCCCGGGCAGCGACGTGTCGGATGCGCCGATCAACCGCAAGGCATACTGCGCCGAACCGCCCGGAAGCCCGATCGACGTCCGCGGCGCGCAGAACGTCCCGCACGCGAAGACCCCGACGCCGCCCGCCAACGCGCCGTCCGGGCCACCGGACGGCGGCGCGCCCGCCGGTTCAGCCCCCGTCCTCCCCGACAGCGCCGACTCGATCCCCCCGCTCAGCTCCCTGACCCAGATCCTCGACTGACCTGGACAAACCGCGCCGACCCGACCCCCGACGGAGAGCCGCATGACCGTCCTCGAGAAGCCCACCACGCAGCAGAAGGACCCGGACCCGGCACCGTCGCGGCGCCGCTTAGCGATCACGCCGGTCCGCGCGCTCGCCGCACTGGTTGCGCTCGCCGCGGTCGCCGCGCTGTTCTTCGGCGGCGCATGGTTGCTCGCGCTGAACGACGACGGCCTCGAGCTCGCGGCCGAGCGCGAGGCCGTGCTGGTGGACGCCCGGCAGATCGCGATCAACCTCAACACCCTCGACTACCGCAACGTCGGCCCGGGGCTGGACGAGTGGGAGCGGAGCTCCACCGGCACGCTGCTCGACGAGTTCCGCGCCAACAGGGCCGAGTACGAGCAGGTGGTGGCGCAGACCAAGCGGGCGACCGCCGCCACGGTCATGGAAGCCGCCGTCTCCGAACTGGACGTGCGCGCCGGCACCGCCCACGTGCTGGCGGCCGTCGACGTCGAGGTCCGCCCGGAGGGCCAGGCACCGACGATGACCCGCCAGCGGCTCGAGCTGGAGATGACCCGCACCGACCAGGGCTGGAAGGCGAGCCGCCTCGCCCTTGTCCGCACGCCGAGCTGACAGGAGCACCCCGATGCCACCTCGTCCGCGTTCCCCGCGCCCCCGCCCGGCCCCGTCCCGCCGCCCACGGGTGGCCGGCATGGCGCCCACCGTGCCCCGCCCGTCCGAGCGTGTCGAGGACGGCGCGGGCGACGCCGCCGAGACCCAGGTGATCGCGGCGCCCGACCGCCCGTCCGAGCCTGCGCCGCCCGCCGGGAAGGCCGAGCCGAAGCGCCCGCGCCCGAAGCCCGCCCCCGTCGCCGAGCCCGAGGCCGACACCGTCAGCATCGACCGGACCGAGCAGCTCGCGGTCGTCCCCACCGAGACGGATGCGAAGCCGGCGAGCAGGCCCCGCCGGAAGTCGCCTCGGGCCGGCGCGGACGAATCCGCGGAACCCACGGAGACCGTCGAGCGCGGGGACGCCGCCGAGGCGGCCGCAACCGACCGGGCCGCGAGGCCGGCCGCCGTGCTGCGCCGCCATGCCGTACCGCTGCTCGCGGTGGCCGCGGTCGTGCTCGCCACCATTGCCGTGGTCGCCGGCATCCAGGACGCGCACCTGCGCGGGACTCCGGCGGCCGAGAACACGGCGCTGGTCGACGTGGGAACCACCGCCGAGGTGTCCGGGCAGCTGTCCGACGCGATCGAGACCGTGTACTCGTTCGACTTCGCACGGCTCGACGAGAACGAGCAGGCCGCCCGCGACGTGATCACGCCGGAGTTCGCGGCCGATTTCGACCGCCTGTTCGGTGAGGTCAAGGCCAGGGCCCCGCAGCAGCAGGCCGTGGTGTCGGCGACGGTCACCCGCACGGCCGTCAAGGAGATCACCGGCGACAGGGCCGTTCTGGTGGCCTTCGTCGACCAGCAGGCAACCCGTGCCGCCCCTGACGCGCAGTCGCAGCAGCTGGCCGCGGCCGGCCGGCTCGCGGTCACGGGCGAGTACGTGGACGGTCGCTGGAAGATCGCCGCCGTCACGCCTCTCTGACCCCGTCGCGCGAGACGGGAGACAGGGTCGCGTATCCTGGACACCGGTTCCACCGAAGACCGCAGGTCTGTGCCCCTCACGGGGCACACGAAGGCCCCGCATCCGCGGGCGGCCCGCGCAGGAGGACGAGGTCATCGCGAGGTGTGCTTCTCAGCGCCTCGTCACGCCCCGTGCGCTCCTGCGCCGGGGCGTTCGTCGTTTCCGAGGTCGTCGGTGGGTGGCACCGCAGAAGATCCACACCGACCACGACGAGAGGAGGCGAGGATGGCCCGACCCGACAAGGTCGCGGCGGTCGAGGAGATCGCCGAGAAGTTCCGGGGCGCGTCCGCCTCGGTGGTCACCGAGTACCGCGGCCTGACGATGTCCCAGCTGACGACGCTGCGCCGGTCGCTCGGCGACGGTGCGAGTTACCGCGTCGCCAAGAACACGCTGGTCAAGCGCGCCGCAGAGGACGCGGGCGTCAAGATCGAGGAGCTGCTCGTCGGTCCCACGGCGATCACGTTCATCACCGGCGAGCCGGTCGACGCCGCCAAGGCACTGCGCGACTTCGCCAAGACCAACCAGGGCCTGGTGATCAAGGGCGGCTTCATGGACGGTCGCACGCTGACCGTCGCCGAGGTCAACCAGCTCGCCGACCTGGAGTCCCGCGAGGTCCTGCTGTCCAAGCTGGCCGGCGCGATGAAGGGCACCATGGCGAAGGCCGCGGGCCTGTTCGCCGCCCCCGCCTCGCAGGTGGCCCGCCTGGCGCAGGCGCTTGCCGACAAGCGTGCCGAGGAAGAGGGCGGCGGCGCCGCCCCCACCACCGAGGCCCCCACCACCGAGGCCTCGGCCGACGCCGAGAGCTGATCCCACCCCCCAGCTCAGCATCACTGCTCAGCAACACCCCAGAGAGGCACCACCATGGCGAAGCTGTCCACCGACGAGCTGCTCGAGGCCTTCAAGGACCTCACCCTCATCGAGCTGTCGGAGTTCGTGAAGAAGTTCGAGGAGACCTTCGACGTCACCGCGGCCGCCCCGGTCGCCGTGGCCGCCGGCCCGGCCGCCGCCGGTCCCGCCGCCGAGGCCCCCGAGGAGAAGGACGAGTTCAACGTCGTCCTCGAGGCAGCCGGTGACAAGAAGATCCAGGTCATCAAGGTCGTCCGCGAGCTCGTCTCGGGCCTTGGCCTGAAGGAGGCAAAGGACCTCGTCGAGAGCGCCCCGAAGCCGATCCTCGAGGCGGTCGCCAAGGACGCCGCCGAGGCCGCGAAGAAGAAGCTCGAGGACGCCGGCGCCAAGGTCAGCCTGGCCTGACCTCGCGCTCAGCGCACCGCACGAACGGCACCCCCATGACCGGGGGTGCCGTTCGTGTTTCAGCCCCGTGCGCGCAGCTCGCGTCGCAGCAGCTTGCCCGTGACCGTCTTCGGGATCTCGTCGAGGAACTCCACCTGACGCGGGTACTTGTAGGCCGCCATCCGCTCCCGGCAGAACGCGATCAGTTCGGCCTCGTCGGCGCTGCGGCCCGGCCGGAGGCTGACGTAGGCCTTCACCGTCTCGCCGCGGTACGCGTCGGGCACGCCGACCACCGCGGCCTCCCGCACGGCGTCGTGCTCGTAGAGCACGTCCTCCACCTCGCGCGGCCACACCTTGTAGCCGCCCGCGTTGATCTGGTCCTTCTTGCGGTCGACGATGTAGAACCAGCCGTCGGCGTCCATGTACCCGACGTCCCCGGTGTGCAGCGCCCCTCCGGGGATCGCGCCCTCGGTCTCCTCCGGCTTGTTCCAGTAGCCGGGCACGACCTGGGGACCGCTCGTCACGATCTCGCCGATCTCGCCGGGCGGGAGCTCCTCCCCATCGTCGCCGACGATGCGCACGACCGTGTTGTAGATCGGCACGCCGACCGACAGCGCGCCGGACGCCTCGTCCACCGGCGCCTCCGCGCCCTCCGGCACGCCGTGGGACGGTGACGTGGTCTCGGTGAGCCCGTAGATGTTGTGGACGTACTGGCCGAACGCCGCCGAGAACGCCTTCACCGTCGACGGCGGGATCGGTGCGCCACCCGACCAGATCTTCCGCAGCGACGCGAGCGCGTCGCGATCGGCATTCGGGGCGTTCATCAGCGCGATGAACACCGTGATCGACCCGACCGTGAAGGTCGGGCGCTCCTCGCGGATCACGTCGATCGCGAGCGCGGGCTCGAACCGGTGGAACAGCACGAGCGGGGCGCCGAGCAGCAGCGCGGTGGTGATCCCCGCGATGAGTCCCGTGATGTGGAAGAGCGGCGCCACGCCGAGCACGATGTCGTCGACGGTGAGGCCGCACCACTCGCGGTAGGCCTGGCTGTTGAACACCACGTTCCGGTGCGTGTTCATGGCCCCCTTGGGCGGCCCGGTGGTGCCGGAGGTGTAAGTGAGGAACGCGATGTCCTCGGGTGCGAACGACACCGGGGGCGGCGTCCGCTCGCGGAACCGGGCGATCAGCCCGCTCATGTCGACCGTGCCCGGCAGGTCCACGCGCTCGGAGCTGCCGAACGCCCTCGGGTCGTCGCGGCTCTGGTACTCCAGCTCCGACGTCGTGATCACGGTTCGCACCGCGGTGCGGCCGACCACATCGGCCGCGACGTCGCGGTACAGGCTCTGGAGGCACACCAGTACCCGCGCGCCGGAGTCGGTGAGCAGGAGTTCCAGCTCCCGCGCGCGGTTCATCGGATTGATCGGCACGGCGATGCCGCCCGCTTTCCACGTGCCGAGCAGCCCGATGACGAACTGCGGCACGTTCTGCAGGTACAGCGCCACCCGGTCGCCCGCCGCCAGCCCGGCGTCGAGGAGACCGACGGCGAACGCGTCGGAGAGCTCGTCCAGCTCGCGCAGCGTGATCCGGCCGTCGAAGTACCGCACGGCGTCCCCGTCGGGGTTGCGCGCCACCGCGGCGCGGAACATCGCGGGCGCGTCGCCATGCTCGAGCTCCAGATCGTGCGGTTGCCCCGCGTCGTAGCGCGCCAGCCACGGCCGCTCGGCGTACGTCGTTGCGGACATCATCGTCCCTCCCAGGGCTCGGCCCGGTGATTGATCGTCAGCGTGTCCGTGAGACGGTGTCAAGCAACAGCGGCCCCGCCTGACCGAGAGGTGGGCCCGCGCACGGAGGTGACGGTGGCGACACGGTCCGGCGACGGGCCGATGGAGCCGGCGTGCGGACGGCTCTGCCCGGTTCGCCCGTTCGGCGGTCACCCTGACGTGCCGAAGTAGATCGGCGAGTGGCCTCGCAGGCCCCGGAGCTGGGACTCCGCACCGCTCGTCCCGCGAAAAGGACCACTTACCGGCGCGTAGAGTCTTGACGGGATGCGCCCGTCAAGTCACTCTTAGGTCTCGATGGTTGTCTCGGCGACCTGTCTCGACAGCGGCTGCATTTGCAGCTAGACTGCCTCTTTGCGCTGCCCTCGTCCAGCTCCGCGCGCGCTCAGAGGAGTCCTCCCGCTCCAGGGTGTCCCTTCCGGGCTCATGTGCGTCTGGGCGATGGGCTGTGCCATGACAACAGACGGCGTGCGTCGGACCACGCGCCCCGTGTGCCCGCTCGGCCCGGACCTCCCGCCCGGGGCGGACGAGCAGACGGTATCGCGCGGAGCCGGTGCCCGCCAGAACGAGAGCGCAGTTCTCGGAAGGACGCATCTTGGCTTCGTCCCGCGCCACCAGCCCCCTCGCGACCCCCGCGCCCGCTGCCGTCTCGGCCAACCCGAACTTCCCCGGTGCGCCCACAAGGGTCACCTTCGCGAAGATCCGTGAGCCGCTCGAGGTGCCGGACCTCCTCGATCTGCAGATCCAGTCGTTCCAGTGGCTGGTCGGCGACGAGGCGTGGTTCCAGCGCCGGATCGACGCCGGCGACGAGAACCCGGTCGGGGGTCTCGAGGAGATCCTCACGGAGATCTCCCCGATCGAGGACTTCTCCGGCTCGATGTCCCTGTCGTTCTCCGACCCGCGCTTCGACGAGGTCAAGGCCTCCGAAGAGGAGTGTCGCGACAAGGACATGACGTACGCGGCCCCGCTGTTCGTCACGGCCGAGTTCACCAACAACACCACCGGCGAGATCAAGAGCCAGACGGTGTTCATGGGTGACTTCCCGGTGATGACCAGCAAGGGCACGTTCATCATCAACGGCACCGAGCGCGTCGTCGTGTCGCAGCTGGTTCGGTCCCCTGGTATCTACTTCGACCACACGATCGACAAGACCACTGAGAAGGACGTCTACTCGGTCAAGGTCATCCCGAGCCGGGGTGCGTGGCTGGAGTTCGACGTCGACAAGCGCGACACCGTCGGTGTCCGCATCGACCGCAAGCGCCGCCAGCCGGTCACCGTGCTGCTCAAGGCCCTCGGCTGGACCGCCGAGCAGATCCGGGAGCGGTTCGGGTTCTCCGAGACCATCCTCGCCACGCTCGAGAAGGACCACACCGCGGGCCAGGACGAGGCGCTGCTCGACATCTACCGCAAGCTGCGCCCCGGCGAGCCGCCCACCCGTGAGAGCGCCCAGACGCTGCTCGAGAACCTGTTCTTCAAGGACAAGCGCTACGACCTGGCAAAGGTCGGCCGCTACAAGGCCAACAAGAAGCTGGGCCTCGCCATCGACATGACGGTGGGCACGCTCACCGAAGAGGACATCGCCACCACCATCGAGTACCTCGTCCGGCTGCACGCGGGCGACACCTCGATGACGTCCGGCGGGGGCGAGAACGCCGTCGAGATCCCGGTCGAGACCGACGACATCGACCACTTCGGCAACCGTCGCATCCGCACGGTCGGCGAGCTGATCCAGAACCAGGTCCGCGTGGGCCTGTCCCGCATGGAGCGCGTCGTCCGCGAGCGCATGACCACGCAGGACGTCGAGGCCATCACGCCGCAGACCCTGATCAACATCCGCCCGGTCGTGGCGGCGATCAAGGAGTTCTTCGGCACCTCGCAGCTGTCCCAGTTCATGGACCAGCACAACCCGCTCGCCGGGCTGACGCACAAGCGCAGGCTGAACGCGTTGGGCCCGGGCGGTCTGTCCCGGGAGCGGGCGGGCATGGAGGTGCGCGACGTGCACCCCAGCCACTACGGCCGCATGTGTCCGATCGAGACCCCTGAAGGCCCGAACATCGGCCTGATCGGTTCGCTGTCCACGTTCGCGCAGGTCAACCCGTTCGGGTTCATCCAGACGCCGTACCGCAAGGTTGTCGAGGGCCGGGTCACCGAGCAGATCGACTACCTCACGGCCGACGAGGAGGACCGCTTCGTCGTCGCGCAGGCCAACGCGCCGCTCGACGACGACGGCAACTTCCAGGAGGACCGCGTCCTCGTCCGCCGCAAGGGCGGCGAGCTCGACTACATCTCCCCGGCCGGCGTCGACTACATCGACGTCTCGCCGCGGCAGATGGTGTCGGTGGCCACCGCGCTCATCCCGTTCCTCGAGCACGACGACGCCAACCGTGCGCTGATGGGCGCCAACATGCAGCGCCAGTCGGTGCCGCTGCTGCGCAGCGAGGCGCCGCTGGTCGGCACGGGCATGGAGCTGCGTGCCGCGGTCGACGCGGGCGACGTGCTGGTGGCCGACAAGGCCGGTGTGGTCGAGGAGCTGTGCGCCGACTACATCACGGTGATGGCCGACGACGGCACGCGCACCACGTACCGGCTGAACAAGTTCCGCCGGTCCAACCAGGGCACGTGCAACAACCAGAAGCCGATCGTCGACGAGGGCGACCGCGTCGAGGTCGGCCAGGTCATCGCCGACGGGCCGTGCACCGAGGACGGCGAGATGGCCCTCGGCAAGAACCTGCTCGTGGCGATCATGCCGTGGGAGGGCCACAACTACGAGGACGCGATCATCCTCTCGCAGCGTCTCGTGCAGGACGACGTGCTCACGTCGATCCACATCGAGGAGCACGAGATCGATGCCCGCGACACCAAGCTGGGTGCCGAGGAGATCACTCGGGACATCCCGAACGTCTCCGAGGAGGTCCTCGCCGACCTCGACGAGCGCGGCATCATCCGCATCGGTGCCGAGGTCCAGCCGGGCGACATCCTGGTCGGCAAGGTCACCCCGAAGGGCGAGACCGAGCTGACCCCGGAGGAGCGCCTGCTGCGCGCGATCTTCGGCGAGAAGGCCCGTGAGGTGCGCGACACCTCGCTCAAGGTGCCGCACGGCGAGAACGGCAAGGTCATCGGGATCCGCGTCTTCTCCCGCGACGACGAGGACGAGCTGGCGCCCGGCGTCAACGAGCTGGTCCGCGTGTACGTGGCGCAGAAGCGCAAGATCCAGGACGGCGACAAGCTCGCCGGCCGCCACGGCAACAAGGGCGTGATCGGCAAGATCCTGCCCGCCGAGGACATGCCGTTCCTCCCGGACGGCACGCCGGTCGACATCATCCTCAACACCCACGGCGTGCCCCGTCGTATGAACATCGGCCAGGTCCTGGAGACCCACCTCGGGTGGATCGCCAAGTCGGGCTGGGAGATCGACGGCAAGCCCGAGTGGGCGTCGAAGATGCCCGAGGAGCTCTACGCGGTGCCGCCGGGCACGAGGACCGCCACCCCGGTCTTCGACGGCGCGCGCGAGCACGAGATCACCGGGCTGCTCGGATCCACCCGGCCCAACCGCGACGGCGACCGCATGGTCGGCCCCGACGGGAAGGCCACGCTGCTCGACGGGCGTTCCGGCGAGCCGTACCCGTTCCCGGTGGCCGTCGGCTACATGTACATCCTGAAGCTGGCGCACCTGGTGGACGACAAGATCCACGCGCGCTCCACCGGTCCGTACTCGATGATCACGCAGCAGCCCCTGGGTGGTAAGGCCCAGTTCGGCGGCCAGCGGTTCGGCGAGATGGAGTGCTGGGCCATGCAGGCGTACGGCGCCGCCTACACCCTGCAGGAGCTGCTCACCATCAAGTCCGACGACGTGGTGGGCCGCGTGAAGGTGTACGAGGCCATCGTCAAGGGCGAGAACATCCCCGAGCCGGGTATCCCGGAGTCGTTCAAGGTGCTCCTGAAGGAGCTCCAGTCGCTGTGCCTGAACGTCGAGGTGCTCTCCAGCGACGGTGCGGCGATCGAGATGCGCGACACCGACGACGAGGACCTCGAGCGGGCCGCGGCGAACCTGGGCATCAACCTGTCCAGCCGTCCCGGATCCGACTCGATGACCGTCGACGACGTCGTCAACTGACCGCCCGAGCCGAATAACGAACGAAGGACACGATTTTGCTCGACGTCAACTTCTTCGACGAGTTGCGCATCGGCCTGGCCACCGCTGAGGACATCCGCCAGTGGTCGCATGGCGAGGTCAAGAAGCCCGAGACCATCAACTACCGCACCCTCAAGCCGGAGAAGGACGGGCTCTTCTGCGAGAAGATCTTCGGTCCCACCCGCGACTGGGAGTGCTACTGCGGCAAGTACAAGCGCGTCCGGTTCAAGGGCATCATCTGTGAGCGCTGTGGCGTGGAGGTCACCCGCGCCAAGGTGCGGCGCGAGCGGATGGGCCACATCGAGCTGGCCGCCCCGGTCACGCACATCTGGTACTTCAAGGGCGTCCCGAGCCGGCTGGGCTACCTGCTCGACCTGGCTCCCAAGGACCTCGAGAAGATCATCTACTTCGCCGCGTACGTGATCACGTCGGTGAACAAGGACCTGCGCCACCAGGATCTCTCCACGCTCGAGAACGAGATGAGCGTGGAGCGCAAGCGGGTGGAGAACCGCCGCGACGCCGATCTGGAGGCCCGGGCGCAGAAGCTCGAGGCCGACCTGGCCGAGCTGGAGGCGGAGGGCGCCAAGAGCGACGTCCGCCGCAAGGTCAAGGAGGGTGGCGAGCGCGAGATGCGCCAGCTCCGCGACCGCGCCCAGCGCGAGCTGGACCGGCTCGACGAGATCTGGACCTCGTTCACCAAGCTCGATGTCCAGCAGCTGATCGCCGACGAAGGGCTCTACCGCGAGCTCTACGACCGCTACGGCGACTACTTCACCGGGGCGATGGGCGCCGAGGCGATCCAGACCCTGCTGCAGAACTTCGACATCCCGGCCGAGGCCGAGAACCTGCGGGAGACCATCCGCAGCGGCAAGGGGCAGAAGAAGCTCCGCGCCCTCAAGCGCCTCAAGGTCGTCGCGGCGTTCCAGACCACGGGCAACAGCCCGTTGGGCATGGTGCTCGACTGCGTCCCGGTCATCCCGCCGGACCTGCGTCCGATGGTGCAGCTCGACGGTGGCCGCTTCGCCACCTCCGACCTGAACGACCTGTACCGCCGGGTCATCAACCGCAACAACCGCCTCAAGAGGCTGATCGACCTCGGTGCGCCCGAGATCATCGTCAACAACGAGAAGCGGATGCTGCAGGAGGCCGTCGACGCGCTGTTCGACAACGGCCGCCGTGGCCGGCCGGTGACCGGTCCGGGCAACCGTCCGCTCAAGTCGCTGTCCGACCTGCTCAAGGGCAAGCAGGGCCGGTTCCGCCAGAACCTGCTCGGCAAGCGCGTCGACTACTCGGGCCGTTCGGTCATCGTGGTCGGCCCGCAGCTCAAGCTGCACCAGTGCGGCCTGCCCAAGGGCATGGCGCTGGAGCTGTTCAAGCCGTTCGTCATGAAGCGGCTGGTCGACCTCAACCACGCGCAGAACATCAAGTCCGCCAAGCGCATGGTGGAGCGTGGCCGCTCGCAGGTGTGGGACGTGCTCGAGGAGGTCATCTCCGAGCACCCGGTGCTGCTCAACCGCGCACCCACGCTGCACCGCCTCGGCATCCAGGCCTTCGAGCCGCAGCTGGTGGAGGGCAAGGCCATCCAGCTGCACCCGCTGGTCTGCGAGGCGTTCAACGCCGACTTCGACGGTGACCAGATGGCGGTGCACCTGCCGCTGTCGGCCGAGGCGCAGTCCGAGGCCCGGGTGCTGATGCTCTCGAGCAACAACATCCTGTCGCCGGCCTCGGGCCGTCCGCTGGCCATGCCCCGCCTGGACATGGTCACCGGGCTGTACCACCTGAGCCGGCAGCGCGACGAGGCCATGGGCGCGGGCCACGTGTACTCCTCGCCCGCCGAGGCGATCATGGCCTACGACCGGAAGGCGCTGCACCTGCAGGCCCCGATCAAGATCCGCCTCCTCAACGTGGTCCCGCCCGCGGACGTCGTCACCGCGCTCGAGGCCAACGGCTGGCAGGCGGGCGACCCGTGGCTCGCCGAGACCACTCTCGGCCGGGTCATGTTCAACGAGCTCCTGCCGTCGGACTACCCGTACGTCAACGAGCCGCTGCCGAAGAAGCGCCAGGCCACGATCATCAACGACCTGGCCGAGCGGTACTCGATGACCGAGGTCGCGCAGGTCCTCGACCGCCTCAAGGAGGCGGGCTTCTACTGGGCCACGCGCTCCGGCGTCACCCTCGCGATCTCCGACGTCGTCGTGCCGCCGAACAAGCAGCAGATCCTCGACGGCTACGAGGCCAAGGCCGACCAGATCAACAAGCGCTACCAGCGCGGTGCACTGTCGCACCAGGAGCGCAACGACGAGATGGTCAAGATCTGGACCCAGGCGACCGAAGAGGTTGCCCGGGCCATGGAGGAGAACTTCCCCGAGGACAACCCGATCCCGACGATCGTGCAGTCGGGCGCGGCGGGCAACATGACCCAGGTCCGGCAGCTCGCCGGGATGCGTGGTCTGGTGGCCAACCCGAAGGGCGAGTACATCCCCCGTCCGATCAAGTCCAACTTCCGCGAGGGCCTGTCGGTGGGTGAGTACTTCATCTCCACCCACGGCACCCGGAAGGGCCTGGCCGACACGGCGCTGCGCACCGCGGACTCGGGTTACCTCACCCGGCGTCTGGTGGACGTGTCGCAGGACGTCATCGTCCGCGAGCACGACTGCGGCACCGAGCGCGGCATCACGATGCCGGTCACCGAGGAGCTGGCGGACGGGCGCCTGATCCCGCACCGCTACCTGCGCACCTCGGTGTACGCGCGGTCGTCCGGCGAGGACGTCACCGGACCGGACGGCCAGATCATCGTGCGGCGCGGCGACGACCTGGGCGACCCGGCGCTCGACGCGCTGGTGGCCGCGGGCGTGCGGCAGATCAAGGTGCGCAGCGCCCTGACCTGCGCCTCGGGCACCGGTATCTGCGCCATGTGCTACGGCCGCTCGATGGCCACCGGCAAGCTGGTGGACGTCGGCGAGGCCGTCGGCATCGTGGCGGCGCAGTCGATCGGTGAGCCGGGCACGCAGCTGACGATGCGCACGTTCCACCAGGGCGGCGTCGCCGGTGACGACATCACCACCGGTCTGCCCCGTGTCACGGAGCTGTTCGAGGCTCGCGTGCCGAAGGGCAAGGCGCCGATCGCCGACGTGGACGGCCGGATCTCGATCGAGGACGGCGACCGCTTCTGGAAGATCGTCCTCACGCCGGACGACGGCGGCGAGGAGATCGTCTACGAGAAGCTGTCGAAGCGGCAGTGGCTGGCGATGACCTCGGACGATGGCCAGGAGCGCCCGCTGCAGGACGGCGACCACGTGCACGTGGGCCAGCTGCTCCTGGAGGGCACGGCCGACCCGCACGAGGTGCTGCGCGTCATGGGACCGCGCGAGGTGCAGCTGCACCTGGTGCGTGAGGTGCAGAAGGTGTACCGCACGCAGAGCGTGGACATCCATGACAAGCACGTCGAGGTGATCGTCCGGCAGATGCTCCGCCGGGTCACGATCATCGACTCGGGTGCCACCGAGTTCCTGCCCGGCGCGCTCGCCGAGCGGGCCGAGTTCGAGTCGGAGAACCGGCGCGTGGTGGCCGAGGGCGGCGAGCCGGCCTCGGGCCGTCCGGTGCTCATGGGGATCACGAAGGCCTCGCTGGCCACGGAGTCGTGGCTGTCCGCGGCTTCGTTCCAGGAGACCACGAAGATCCTCACCGATGCCGCGATCAACGGAAAGCGCGACAAGCTCGTCGGGCTCAAGGAGAACGTGATCATCGGCAAGCTGATCCCGGCGGGCACCGGCATCAACCGGTACCGCAACATCCAGGTCCAGCCCACGGAGGAGGCCCGCGCGGCCGCCTACGCGCTGCCGAGCTACGACGACGGCTACTACAGCCCCGACGTGTTCGGCACGGGCACCGGTGCCGCGGTGCCGCTGGACGACTACGACTTCGGGCGCGACTACCGGTAGGTAGCGCAATCCGGCACGAGGGCGACGGTCCTCGTGCCGGATGCCCGATGCCCATGAACGGGGCCGGACACCTCTCTCCCGTGGAGGTGACCGGCCCCGTTCGTGCTTCCGGTGGCCGCGGCGTACATGATCGTTTCGAGAGCTCACTGAGCGCCCTCGTGAGGGCCGATTCCTGCATCTCAGATCGTCAACGGAGGATTGTGCGGGCGCTGTTCATCCGGTCAACGGGGTAGGCGTCCAGGCTCACCGCGTTCGCCGCACCCTCCGTGAGCCGCACGAACAGGGGGAGTAGTAGGCGGCTCGAGAGCATCCGGTACGTGCGGTTGCGGCTGCGGATCTTCCTCGCGGTCGGTGGGGCAAGGAAGGGGCCTGCGTTGCGCGCCTGCTTCTGCCCGCTGGTGGCGCCCTTGCGCAGCGCGGCCTCGTACCGAGCGAAGGCGGCGGTGTGGTCACCGGTCGCCGCGAGCTCCGCGGCCAGTACGTAGGCGCCCGTCATCGCCAGTCCCGTGCCGCTGCCGCCCGGGCCCGCGGCCCATGCCGCGTCCCCGAGCAGAGCGATGCGGCCCCGCGACCAGCGGTCGAGGTGGATCTGCGCGAACTGGTCGAACCACAGGTCGGTGGCCGTGGCGAGCCCGGTGAGGACCCGCGGCACCTGCCACCCGGCGTGGGTGAAGTGGTCGGTCAGGAGCCCGACGATCTGTTCGCGGTCGCCGCGGTCGTACGCGAGCGGCGGGGCGGCGAACACCAGCCCGACGTCGGCGGTCGAGCGGGTGCGGCCGCTGGAGACCATCACGCCGAGGCCCGGCTCGTTGTAGAGCAGGCCGGAGTGGTCGAGGTCGAAGTGGTTGGGGACGCTGAAGCCGGCCTGGTAGAAGCCGAGGAAGGTGGAGAACCGCTCCTCCGGGCCCCAAGCGAGGGACCGCACCCCGGAATGCGCCCCGTCCGCGCCGACCACGAGGTCGAAGCGGCGCGACCCGCCGCGCTCGAACGTGACGTCGACGGCGCCCGCGTCCTGCGTGAGCTCGGTGATCGAGTCGCCGAAGACGTACTCGGCGTCGTCGCGAGTGCGCTCGTAGAGGAGCTGCGCGAGGTCGCCGCGCTGGATCTCCACCTCGCCGCTCATGAACGCGGCGGGCAGCCGGACCAGCGGCCGGCCGTCCGCGTCGACGACGACCTGGTCTCCCATCCCGGTCTGCGCTGCGCGCACCGCGTCGACGAGGTCCAACCGGCGCAGCAGTTCCATCTGCGCGCCGCGGAAGTCGACGCCGTGACCGCCCGTCCGAACCTCGGGCGCCCGCTCGACGACGGTGATGTCGACGCCGTGGCGGATCAGCCAGTACGCGAGTGTCGGTCCGGCGATGCTCGCGCCGGAGATCAGGACGTGCACGTAGTTCCCCCTTCATCGGAAGCCCCGAGGGACGGTACGCACGTCTTGCACGCTTGGTCAATCCGATTGGTCAAACCGCTTGGGCAAGAGATGGGCTAGCCTTGCGCGCATGGGGAACCGCGAGGACCTCCTCGCCGGCGCGATCACGTGCCTGAAGGAGAAGGGCTGGGCGCGCACCACCGTCCGCGACATCGCGGCGGCCGCGGGCGTGAGCCACGCCGCGATCGGCTACCACTACGGCTCCCGCGAGGCCCTGCTTACCGCGGCGCTCATCCAGGCGATCGACGAGTGGGGCAGCGAGATCGACAGCGCCGTCAGCGCGCGCAGCCTGGCGGACGGATACGAGACGTTCTGGGACGAGACGGTGCGGTCGTACGCCACCCACCTCCCGATGTGGCGCGCGACGATCGACGCCCTGCTGCAGGCCGAGCACAACCCTGCTCTGCGCGCCCAGCTGTCCGACGGTCAGCGGCAGGGCCGCGAGGGGATCGCCGCCGGGCTGCTGGGCATCGAGGAGTCCGCGGTCACCGATGAGCAGGCGCGCACGATCGGCGCGGTGCAGTCGGCCCTGATCTCAGGGGTGCTGATGCAGCACCTGCTCGACCCGGACACGGCCCCCTCGGGCGCCGAGGTGGTCGCCGGGCTGCGCGCGCTGGCAGCCCTGACCGCATCGGACCCGGCCGACGATCGCTCACGCACCCCGGCACCGGTGACGCGCGCCGTCGACGGGTAGCGCGAGCCGGCACGAGCCGCGTGAGCAGACACGGGTTGCGGGGGCGAGCTATGCGCCCGCCTCGTACTCGCTCACCTCGAAGTGCTTCGTGCGGTGGGCGTACTCGCGCATCGTGCCCGGCCAGTTGTTGACGATCCGGCCGCTCGCGGTGCGGTACCAGTTGCGGCAGCCGGTCCAGACCGTTCGGGCGAGGCGCTGCTGGATCTCGGCGTCGTACCGGGCGGCGACCTCGGGGCGCACCGTGAGGGTGCGCACCCCGGAGCGCAGCAGATCCACGGCCTGGCGCACGTAGCCGATCTGGCACTCCAGCACGTGCACGATCGAGCCGGAGCCGAGGTTGGTGTTCGGGCCGTAGAGCAGGAACAGGTTGGGGAAGCCGGGTACGGCGATGCCGAGGTGCGCGCTCGCGCCGTCGCGCCACCGCTCGGAGAGCTCCTGCCCACCCGCACCGAACACCTTCATCGGGGTGACGAACTCGGTCGTGGCGAAGCCGGTGCCGAGGATGATCACGTCGGCCGCGTGCTCGGTGCGGTCGGCCGTGCGCACGCCGGTCGCGGTGACCTCGATGATCGGTTCGGTGACGAGGTCCACGTGCGGACGGGCGAGCGTGGGGTAGTAGTCCGACGAGATCAGGATGCGCTTGCAGCCGATCGGGTGGTCGGGGGTGACACGGGCGCGCAGGGCGGGGTCGGGCACCTGGCGGCGCCGCAGCGCGGCGGAGGCGATGCGGAACGGCATCCCGGCAGCGCGCACCGAGGTCAGGCCCAGCGTGCCCAGCTCGAAGAAGGCGTTCCAGAGGGCGCGGGCGCCCGCGCGGTTGCCTGGCCGGCGCCCGCCGTACGCCCGGTCCGGCTTCGGGATCACGTGCGGTGCGGAGCGCTGGAACACCGTCATAGCCGCCACCCCGTCGGCGATCGCGGGGACGAACTGGATGGCGCTCGCCCCGGTGCCGATCACCGCGACCCGCATGCCGGTCAGGTCGACGCCGTGGTCCCACTCGGCGGAGTGGAAGACGGGCCCGGGGAACCGGTCGAGGCCGGGGATCGCCGGGCGGACCGGCCGGGACAGCTGGCCGCATGCGGGCACCAGCACGTCGGCTTCCAGGGAGTCGCCGCCCGTCAGCGACAGCCGCCAGACGGAGCGCGCCTCGTCCCAGCGGGCCTCCGTGACCTCGGTGCCGAGCCGCAGGTGTTCCGTGAGCCCGTGCTCCCGGGCGAGGCGCTCCAGGTAACGCAGGATCTCCGGCTGCGAGGCGAACCGGCGGGTCCACTCCGTGCCCGGCTCGCCGGCGAAGGAGTAGAGGTGTGACGGCACGTCGCAGGCCGCGCCCGGGTATGTGTTGGCCCGCCAGACGCCGCCCACGCCGTCGGCGCGGTCCAGGATCGTGAGCTCGTCCGGCTCGGTCCAGCCCGCCGCCCGGAGCGCCATGCCGAGGCCGATCCCGCCGAAGCCGGCCCCGACGACCGCCACCCGCGGTGCGTGGCCACCACCGCAATCCCGCCGGATCGCGGCGCCGAGCGCGGCCACCGCCTCGTCCGCCTCGCGGAGCATGCCGGCGAACACCGGGTACGCGTGCCACATGCCGTCGGCCCGCAGGTACTCCACGAGGCCACCGGCTTCCCGGATGCGCGCCACGAGCTCGTCCGAGTCGCCGAGCAGGATCTCGTCGCTGCCGGCGATCACGTGTACCGGCGGGAGGCCGGCGAGATCCGACGAGAGCGGGCGCAGCTCTGCCGGGTTCGCGGGTCCGCGGTACTTCGTGACCGCGTTCGGGAGCCAGCTCGGGTCGAGCATCGCGTCGGTGGCGGCGTTGGCCTGCAGCAGGGGAGAGCCGAGGTCGAGGTCGAGCCACGGGGAGATCAACCCGATCGAGCCCGGCAGCTCCTCGCCCGCCGCGCGCAGTCGCAGGATGAGGGCCATGACGAGTCCGCCGCCCGCGGAATCACCGGCCACCGCGATGCGTTGTGCTGGATGGCCTGCGTCGCGCAGGGCTCGGTATGCCGCGATCACGTCGTCCATGGCGGCGGGGTACGGGTGCTCCGGTGCCAGCCGGTAGATCGGCAGGTGCACGGGAGCCGCGGCGGCTCGGCTCAGGTACGCGGCGAGCGCGCGGTGCGAGGTCGGTGATCCGGTCTGGTAGCCGCCGCCGTGCACGTACAGCACCTGGTGCGGTCCGACGGCCCCTGGGGGCACGACCCGCTCGGTGGGTACCCCTCCGAGCGTGCCGCGGCTGCGCCGGGTGCCGCGCGGGAGGGGCACGACACGACCGGTGGCGTCCAGCAGCGGGCGCCGCAGGGCGAGGGGGAAGCGAGGGGAGAGCAGTGGACGCACGACGCCGCGGGTGAGCTGCCGGACGACGGGACGGGGCAACCGCATACCGGACGGTAACTTGCGTCGGACCGTGAGGGAACGCCCTGATCATCTGCGACGAGCGGGGGCTCAGCAGCGGCGAACGGGCGCGTCCTCTTGCGGTGGTGGCGTCGGTCGGGCACTCTGCCGGTACCGACAGGCGCTGACCAGGACCCGTTTTGACCCCTCTCCGACGGGACGGGTAACCTGTTGTCTTGCGCTCGGCCACGGTCGGGCCGATCTGCGTGCCCGGTGGTCGCTGGCCTCGGGGTACGCGGGCCCTGGTCCCCGTGAGGTCCCCCGATCTCATCGCTCGGTGCCCGGGGAGCAGTACGCCCGACCTGGGGGACACGCCCGACCTCGGGGGCCGGGCAACCCGCACGAGCACCAGAACTACGGCACCAGTACGAACAGCAACGACGAGCTACCGAGCAACACCGACGGGAAGAAGCAGACGGTTCATGCCCACGATCCAGCAGCTGGTCCGCAAGGGCCGTCAGGACAAGGTCGGCAAGACCAAGACCGCAGCGCTCAAGGGGAGCCCGCAGCGGCGCGGCGTGTGCACCCGCGTGTACACGACCACGCCGAAGAAGCCCAACTCCGCGCTGCGCAAGGTCGCGCGCGTGCGGCTCTCCAGCGACATCGAGGTCACGGCCTACATCCCTGGTGAGGGGCACAACCTCCAGGAGCACTCGATCGTGCTGGTGCGCGGCGGCCGGGTGAAGGACCTGCCCGGCGTTCGCTACAAGATCATCCGCGGCTCGCTGGACACCCAGGGCGTCCGCAACCGCAAGCAGTCCCGCAGCCGCTACGGCGCGAAGAAGGAGAAGAGCTGATGCCGCGCAAGGGAGCTGCGCCGAAGCGCCCGCTGGTCTCCGACCCGGTCTTCGGCTCGCCGCTGGTCACCCAGCTGGTGAACAAGGTCCTCAAGGACGGCAAGCGGTCGCTCGCCGAGCGCATCGTGTACGCCGCCCTCGAGGGCACGCGGGAGAAGACCGGCACCGACCCGGTCGTCACGCTCAAGCGCGCCATGGACAACGTGAAGCCGGCTCTCGAGGTCAAGAGCCGCCGCGTGGGTGGCGCCACCTACCAGGTCCCCGTCGAGGTGCGCGCCGTCCGGCAGACCACCCTCGCCCTGCGCTGGATCGTCTCGTACGCCGGCCAGCGCCGTGAGAAGACGATGGTCGACCGGCTGATGAACGAGCTGCTCGACGCGAGCAACGGGCTGGGCGCCAGCGTGAAGCGGCGCGAGGACATGCACAAGATGGCGGAGTCCAACAAGGCCTTCGCCCACTACCGCTGGTGACGGGCCGATCGTCCGCGCCAACCTGCTGAGGGAAGAGAGCTTCAAGTGGCACGGGACGTGCTGACGGACCTGAGCAAGGTCCGCAACATCGGCATCATGGCCCACATCGACGCGGGCAAGACCACCACCACCGAGCGGATCCTGTTCTACACCGGGATCAACTACAAGATCGGTGAGGTCCACGACGGCGCGGCCACGATGGACTGGATGGAGGAGGAGCAGAAGCGTGGCATCACGATCACGTCGGCTGCCACCACCTGCTTCTGGAAAGACCACCAGATCAACCTGATCGACACCCCTGGGCACGTCGACTTCACCGTCGAGGTGGAGCGCAACCTGCGGGTGCTCGACGGTGCCGTCGCGGTCTTCGACGGCAAGGAAGGTGTCGAGCCGCAGTCCGAGCAGGTCTGGCGGCAGGCCACCAAGTACGACGTCCCGCGCATCTGCTTCGTCAACAAGATGGACAAGCTGGGCGCCGACTTCTACTTCACGGTCGGCACCATCCAGAGCCGTCTCGCGGCGAAGCCGCTTCCGATCCAGCTGCCCATCGGGTCGGAGAACGACTTCATCGGCGTCATCGACCTGGTCCAGATGCGCGCGCTCACCTGGCGCGGCGAGGTCCAGAAGGGCGAGGACTACGCCGTCGAGGAGATCCCGGCCGACCTGCGTGAGCGGGCCGAGGAGTACCGCACCGCGCTGGTGGAGGCCGTCGCCGAGACCGACGACGACCTCATGGAGCTCTACCTCGGCGGCGAGGAGCTCACCGTCGAGCAGATCAAGCACGGCATCCGCAGGATCGTGAAGAACCGCAGCGCCTACCCGGTGCTTTGCGGCTCGGCGTTCAAGAACAAGGGCGTGCAGCCCCTGCTCGACGCCGTGATCGACTACCTGCCGTCGCCGATCGAGCTGCCGCCCGTCGAGGGCACGCTGCAGGACGGCGAGACGCCGGCCTTCCGCAAGCCCGAGAAGGAGGAGCCGTTCTCGGCGCTCGCCTTCAAGATCGCTGCGCACCCGTTCTTCGGCAAGCTGACCTACATCCGGGTCTACTCGGGTCGGGTCGCCGCGGGTTCCCAGGTCATCAACTCGACCAAGGACCGCAAGGAGCGCATCGGGAAGATCTTCCAGATGCACGCCAACAAGGAGAACCCGGTCGACGAGGCCCTTGTCGGTCACATCTACGCGGTCATCGGGCTGAAGGACACGACCACCGGCGAGACGCTGAGCGACCCGCAGGCGCCGATCGTGCTCGAGTCGATGACGTTCCCCGACCCGGTCATCCAGGTCGCGGTGGAGCCGAAGACGAAGGCCGACCAGGAGAAGCTCTCCACGGCCATCCAGAAGCTGGCCGAGGAGGACCCGACGTTCCAGGTCTCCCTGGACGACGAAACCGGTCAGACCATCCTCGCCGGCATGGGTGAGCTGCACCTCGAGGTGCTGGTGAACCGCATGAAGAGCGAGTTCAAGGTCGAGGCCAACATCGGCAAGCCGCAGGTGGCCTACCGCGAGACGATCCGTCGGACGGTCGACAAGCACGAGTACACGCACAAGAAGCAGACCGGTGGCTCGGGGCAGTTCGCCCGCGTCATCATCAAGCTCGAGCCGCTCGACACGGCCGACGGTGCGCTGTACGAGTTCGACAACAAGGTCACCGGTGGCCGGATCCCGCGGGAGTACATCCCGTCGGTGGACGCCGGAGCGCAGGACGCCATGCAGTACGGCGTGCTGGCGGGCTACCCGCTGACCGGCATCAAGCTGACGCTGCTCGACGGCCAGTACCACGAGGTCGACTCGTCCGAGATGGCGTTCAAGGTCGCCGGTTCGATGGCTCTCAAGGAGGCTGCGCGCAAGGCCGACCCGGCCCTGCTCGAGCCGATGATGGCCGTCGAGGTCACCACGCCCGAGGACTACATGGGCGACGTGATCGGCGACCTCAACTCCCGCCGTGGCCAGATCCAGGCCATGGAGGAGCGGGCCGGTGCGCGCATCGTCAAGGCGCTCGTGCCGCTCTCGGAGATGTTCGGCTACGTCGGCGACCTGCGGTCGCGGACCCAGGGCCGGGCGAACTACACCATGGTCTTCGACTCCTATGCGGAGGTCCCGACCAATGTGGCCAAGGAGATCATCGCCAAGGCCACGGGCGAGTAATCGCCGCGAGCCGCGGGCGGGTACCGTCCGCGGCTCGTACCGCACCACCCAAGACCTGCCGTCAGCACGGCGGACAAGAACAGACCAGTCCAGGAGGACCCTGCAGTGGCGAAGGCGAAGTTCGAGCGGACCAAGCCGCACGTCAACATCGGCACGATCGGTCACATCGACCACGGCAAGACCACGCTGACGGCGGCCATCACCAAGGTTCTGCACGACAAGTACCCGAACCTCAACGAGGCTTCGGCGTTCGACCAGATCGACAAGGCTCCCGAGGAGCGTCAGCGCGGTATCACGATCTCGATCGCACATGTCGAGTACCAGACCGAGAAGCGGCACTACGCGCACGTCGACTGCCCCGGGCACGCCGACTACATCAAGAACATGATCACCGGTGCCGCCCAGATGGACGGTGCGATCCTGGTGGTCGCCGCCACGGACGGCCCGATGCCGCAGACGCGTGAGCACGTGCTGCTCGCGCGCCAGGTCGGTGTGCCGTACATCGTGGTGGCGCTGAACAAGGCCGACATGGTCGACGACGAGGAGATCCTCGAGCTCGTCGAGCTGGAGGTCCGGGAGCTGCTGTCCTCGCAGGAGTACCCGGGCGACGACCTGCCGATCGTCCGCGTCTCGGCGCTCAAGGCGCTCGAGGGCGACCAGGAGTGGGCCGACAAGCTCCTCGAGCTCATGGACGCGGTCGACGAGTCGATCCCGGAGCCGGAGCGCGACACCGAGAAGCCGTTCCTCATGCCCGTCGAGGACGTCTTCACGATCACCGGTCGCGGCACCGTGGTCACCGGCCGCATCGAGCGCGGCATCGTGAAGGTGAACGAGACCGTCGAGATCGTGGGTATCCGCGAGAAGTCGACCTCGACCACCGTCACCGGCGTCGAGATGTTCCGCAAGATCCTCGACGAGGGGCGTGCGGGCGAGAACGTCGGCCTGCTGCTCCGCGGTGTCAAGCGCGAGGACGTCGAGCGCGGCCAGGTCGTCTGCAAGCCGAGCTCGATCACCCCGCACACCGAGTTCGAGGGCCAGGTCTACATCCTGTCCAAGGACGAGGGCGGCCGCCACACGCCGTTCTTCAACAACTACCGCCCGCAGTTCTACTTCCGCACTACGGACGTCACGGGCGTTGTGACCCTGCCCAGCGGCACCGAGATGGTCATGCCGGGCGACAACACCTCGATGAGCGTTTCGCTGATCCAGCCGATCGCCATGGAGGAGGGCCTGCAGTTCGCCATCCGCGAGGGTGGTCGGACCGTCGGCGCCGGCCAGGTCACCAAGATCAACAAGTAGCACCCCCCGGTCGAGGGCGCCACAGTCACGTGTGGCATCCTTGACGGGTTGCGCGTAGGGCTGCGGCGCGCCCGGACTCGACAGGTCCGAGTGCGCCGCAGTCACGCCCAGCCCCTGAGTCAGAGCTACCCCCCAGGGGGACGCCGATCGCCCGGGGGACCGGTATGAGGTCAGGCAGCGACACGCCCGACCTCGTGGACCGGAGCAGCCACGAGTGAGACCGCCAGGGCTCCTCGGGGCGCCACCCCGGACATGCGTCCGACAAGCGGCAGGAAGAGAAGGACGACCGACGACCATGGCGGGACAAAAGATCCGCATCAGGCTCAAGGCCTATGACCACGAGGCCATCGACGCCTCCGCGCGCAAGATCGTCGAGACGGTCACCCGCACGGGCGCTCGGGTCGTCGGGCCGGTGCCTCTGCCGACGGAGAAGAACATCTACTGCGTCATCCGCTCGCCGCACAAGTACAAGGACTCGCGGGAGCACTTCGAGATGCGCACGCACAAGCGGCTGATCGACATCCTCGACCCGACGCCGAAGACGGTCGACGCGCTCATGCGCATCGACCTTCCGGCCAGCGTCGACGTCAACATCCAGTAGGGCTTGGACCGATGACCGAACGAAAGATCACCGGGATCCTGGGCAGGAAGCTCGGGATGACCCAGGTCTTCGACGAGAACAACCGGGTGGTCCCGGTCACCGTGGTCCAGGCGGGCCCGAACGTGGTGACGCAGGTCCGCACGCCGGAGACCGATGGCTACACGGCGGTGCAGCTCGCCTACGGCGCGGTCGACCCGCGCAAGGTGAACAAGCCGCGCACCGGCCACTTCACCAAGGCGGGCACCACACCGCGCCGGCACCTGGTCGAGCTGCGCACTGCCGACGCGGGCGAGTACAGCGTCGGGCAGGAGATCACCGCAGAGGTGTTCGACGCAGGCGCCGTCGTCGACGTGGTGGGCACCAGCAAGGGCAAGGGCACCGCGGGTGTCATGAAGCGCCACGGCTTCAAGGGACTCGGCAACAGCCACGGCACCCAGCGCAAGCACCGCTCGCCGGGTTCCATCGGCGGCTGTGCCACTCCCGGCCGGGTCTTCAAGGGCCTGCGGATGGCCGGTCGCATGGGCAACGCGCGGGTCACCACGCAGAGCCTCACCGTCCACCGCGTCGACACCGACAACGGGCTGCTGCTGATCAAGGGCGCCGTCCCCGGTCCGCGCGGCGGCCTCGTGCTGGTCAAGACGGCCGCGAAGGGTGGTGTGAAGTGAGCAAGGTCGACGTCCTGTCCCCAGAGGGCAAGAAGGGCGGCTCCGTCGAGCTGCCCGACCACGTCTTCGACGTCACGGCCAACGTGCCGCTGATGCACCAGGTCGTGGTTGCTCAGCAGGCGGCCGCCCGTCAGGGCACGCACGACACGAAGACCCGTGGCGAGGTGCGCGGCGGTGGCAAGAAGCCGTACCGCCAGAAGGGCACCGGACGCGCCCGCCAGGGTTCGACCCGGGCCCCGCAGTTCGCGGGTGGCGGCGTCGTCCACGGCCCCACGCCGCGGGACTACGCGCAGAAGACCCCGAAGAAGATGAAGGCCGCCGCCCTGCGCGGTGCCCTCTCCGACCGGGCTCGCGCCGGGTTGGTCCACGTCGTCTCCGCGGTCGTCACCGGCGACACCCCGTCCACGAAGGCCGCGCGCAATGCGATCGAGGCCGTCTCGGGCGACGCGACGCGCGTGCTGGTGGTGCTCGGTCGCGACGACGAGACGAGCTGGCTGTCGCTGCGCAACCTGCCCACGGTGCACCTGATCGCGCCCGACCAGCTCAACACGTACGACGTGCTGGTCAACGACGCGGTGGTGTTCACCCGCGAGGCGCTCGACACCTTCCTCGCCGGCCCGATCGCCACGCAGAAGGCTGCGGTCGCACGGGCCATCGCGCGGGAGAGCGAGACCGCGTCCCTCGAGAAGGGTGCCGAGGAGGGTCCGTACGGGCCGCAGAGCCACGCGCCGCTGGCCGACGGCTCGCAGCCGGAGGGCTTCCCGGTCAAGGGCAACGCCGACTCGATGCTCTACCACGTGCCGGGCAGCTCGTTCTACGCCCGTACCGAGGCGGAGGTCTGGTTCGCCTCAGCAGAGGCGGCCGAGGCGGCCGGTTTCCAGGCGCCGCCTTCGCAGCGCAAGGAGGCTGACAAGTGATCCCCGATCCGCGGGACATCCTGCTCGCGCCGGTGGTGTCGGAGAAGAGCTACGGGCTGCTCGAGGAGCGCCAGTACACCTTCGTCGTCGCCCCGGACGCGAACAAGACCGAGATCAAGATCGCCGTGGAGAAGGTGTTCGGGGTCAAGGTGCTCAGCGTCAACACGCTGAACCGCCCGGGCAAGCGCAAGCGCACCCGCACCGGCTACGGCAAGCGCAAGGACACCAAGCGCGCCATCGTCACGCTCTCCGAGGAGAGCCGGACGATCGACGTGTTCGGCGGCCGGGCGAGCTGAGGGGCTGACGACACATATGGGCATCCGTAAGTACAAGCCGACGACCCCGGGTCGTCGTGGGTCGAGCGTCTCGGACTTCGCCGAGATCACGCGCTCGACGCCCGAGAAGTCGCTGATCCGCCCGCTGCACAGCAAGGGCGGCCGCAACGTGCACGGGCGGGTCACCACCCGGCACCAGGGCGGCGGCCACAAGCGCGCCTACCGCCTGATCGACTTCCGGCGCAACGACAAGGACGGCGTCCCGGCCAAGGTCGCTCACATCGAGTACGACCCCAACCGCACCAGCCGCATCGCGCTGCTGCACTACGCCGACGGCGAGAAGCGCTACATCATCGCGCCGGCGAAGCTCAAGCAGGGCGACACCGTCGAGGCCGGCCCAAGGGCCGACATCAAGGTGGGCAACAACCTGCCGCTGCGCAACATCCCGACCGGCACCGTGATCCACGCGATCGAGCTCCGCCCCGGCGGCGGCGCGAAGATCGCGCGATCGGCCGGCTCGAGCGTGCAGCTCGTGGCGAAGGACGGCCCCTACGCGCAGCTGCGCATGCCGTCCGGGGAGATCCGCAACGTCGACGTGCGCTGCCGCGCCACCGTCGGCGAGGTCGGCAACTCCGAGCACTCCAACATCAACTGGGGCAAGGCCGGCCGGATGCGGTGGAAGGGCAAGCGCCCCACCGTCCGCGGTGTCGCCATGAACCCGGTCGACCACCCCCACGGTGGTGGTGAGGGCAAGACCTCCGGTGGTCGCCACCCGGTCAACCCCGCGGGCAAGCCCGAGGGCCGCACCCGCCGCACCAAGCCGTCCGACAAGATGATCGTTCGCCGGCGTCGCACCGGCAAGAAGCGCTGAGCAGGGAGGTAAGAAATGCCGCGCAGCCTGAAGAAGGGCCCGTTCGTGGACGACCACCTGCTCAAGAAGGTGGACGCCCTCAACGAGTCGGGCAAGAAGACGGTGATCAGGACCTGGTCCCGCCGTTCGACCATCATCCCCGACATGATCGGCCACACGATCGCGGTGCACGACGGCCGCAAGCACGTGCCGGTCTTCGTGTCGGACTCGATGGTGGGGCACAAGCTCGGGGAGTTCGCGCCCACGCGCACCTTCCGGGGCCATATCAAGGACGACCGCAAGGCGCGCAGGCGCTGAGCGGGCACTGGTAGCAGAGGAGAGAGACGTGGCTGAGACCACCGAAGCCCCTGCCGCCGCGCCCGCACGGGCGCGCGCGGTGGCGCGGTACGTGCACATGTCGCCCACCAAGGTGCGGCGAGTCGTTGAGCTGATCAAGGACCGCCCGGTCCAGGAGGCACTCGACATCCTGCGGTTCAGCCCGCAGGCGGCGGCCCAGCCGCTGTTCAAGGTCGTGGCGAGCGCCGCGGCCAACGCCGAGAACAACCTCGACCTGGACCCCGACACCCTCGTGGTGGCGGCGGCCTTTGCCGACGAGGGCCCGACGCTCAAGCGCATCCGGCCGCGGGCCCAGGGCCGCGCCTACCGGATCCGCAAGCGTACGAGCCACATCACCGTCGAGGTCGAGTCCCAGCCGGCGAAGGCAGGCCGGGGCGCTCGCGGTGCGAAGGGGAGGGCCCGCTGATGGGTCAGAAGATCAACCCGCACGGGTTCCGGCTCGGCATCACCACCGACTGGAAGTCGCGCTGGTATGCCGACAAGCAGTACGCCGAGTACGTCAAGGAGGACGTCGAGATCCGCAAGATGCTCTCCAAGGGCATGGAGCGGGCCGGCATCTCCAAGGTCGAGATCGAGCGCACCCGCGACCGCGTGCGTGTGGACATCCACACCGCGCGTCCGGGCATCGTGATCGGCCGCCGTGGAGCCGAGGCCGACCGCATCCGCGGCCAGCTCGAGAAGCTCACCAAGAAGCAGGTGCAGCTGAACATCCTCGAGGTCAAGAACTCGGAGTCCGACGCGCAGCTCGTGGCCCAGGCGGTCGCCGAGCAGCTGTCGAACCGCGTTGCTTTCCGCCGCGCGATGCGCAAGGGCATCCAGTCCGCCATGCGCAGCCCGCAGGTGAAGGGCATCCGGATCCAGTGCTCCGGTCGCCTCGGTGGCGCGGAGATGTCGCGTTCGGAGTTCTACCGCGAGGGTCGGGTTCCGCTGCACACGCTGCGCGCCGACATCGACTACGGCCTGTTCGAGGCCCGCACCACGTTCGGTCGTATCGGCGTCAAGGTGTGGATCTACAAGGGTGACGTCGTCGGTGGCCGCCGTGAGGGCGCCCCCGCCGCGGCGTCCGCGCCGGAACGTCCGCGCCGCGACCGGCCGCAGCGCCGCCGCTCGGGTGCGTCGGGCACCACCGGTTCGGGCACCGAGGCCGGGCGCGCCGCCGCTGAGCAGTCGTCGGGTGGGGGCACCGCCACGGCCACCGCCACCGCCGAGAACGAGCAGGGTGGGAGCTGAGCCATGCTGATCCCACGCAAGGTCAAGCACCGCAAGCAGCACCGGCCGCACCGCACCGGCATGGCCACCGGCGGCACGCGGGTGACCTTCGGCGACTACGGCATCCAGGCGCTCGAGCCCGCCTACATCACGAACCGGCAGATCGAGTCCGCCCGTATCGCCATCAACCGGCACATCCGCCGTGGCGGCAAGGTCTGGATCAACGTGTTCCCGGACCGCCCGCTCACCAAGAAGCCCGCCGAGACCCGCATGGGTTCCGGTAAGGGTTCGCCGGAGAAGTGGGTCGCCAACATCAAGCCCGGCCGGGTCGTGTTCGAGATGAGCTTCCCGAACGAGCAGACCGCTCGCGAGGCGCTGCGTCGCGCGATTCACAAGCTGCCCATGAAGTGCCGGATCGTTACCCGTGAAGGTGGTGACATCTGATGGCCGCAGGCTCGACCGCCGCTGCCGAGCTGCGCGAGCTTTCCGACGAGGAGCTCGTGCTGCGGGTGCGGGAGGCCAAGGAGGAGCTGTTCAACCTCCGCTTCCAGATGGCCACCGGGCAGCTGGACAACAACCGGCGGCTGCGTACCGTCCGGCACGACATCGCGCGGATCTACACGATCATGCGCGAGCGCGAGCTGGGCCTCTCGGCCGCCCCCGATGAGAACGACGAGGGTGCGGCATGAGTGAGAAGGCTCAGGTCCGCGGGGAGCGCAAGGTCCGTGAGGGCCTGGTCGTGTCCGACAAGATGGACAAGACCATCGTGGTCGAGCTCGAGGACCGCGTGAAGCACCCGCTGTACGCGAAGGTCATTCGCCGGACCAGCAAGGTCAAGGCGCACGACGAGGGCAACACGGCCGGGACGGGCGACCGCGTCCGGCTGATGGAGACCCGCCCGCTGTCCGCCACCAAGCGCTGGCGGCTGGTGGAGATCCTGGAGAAGGCGAAGTGATCCAGCAGGAGTCGCGGCTGCGCGTCGCCGACAACACCGGTGCCAAGGAGATCCTGTGCATCCGGGTGCTGGGCGGCTCCGGCCGGCGCTACGCAGGAATCGGCGACACGATCGTCGCCACGGTGAAGGACGCCATCCCCGGCGCAGGCGTGAAGCGCGGTGACGTGGTCAAGGCTGTCATCGTGCGCACCGTCAAGGAGCGCAGGCGGCCGGACGGGTCCTACATCCGGTTCGACGAGAACGCCGCCGTGCTCATCAAGCAGGACGGCGAGCCGCGGGGGACCCGCATCTTCGGCCCGGTCGGGCGCGAACTGCGCGACAAGCGGTTCATGAAGATCATCTCCCTCGCTCCGGAGGTGCTCTGACATGAAGGTCAAGAAGGGCGACACCGTGCAGGTGATCGCCGGCAAGGACAAGGGCGCGAAGGGCAAGGTCATCCAGGCCTACCCGGACACGCAGCGCGTGCTCGTCGAGGGTGTCAACCGGATCAAGAAGCACACCCGGATCACCCAGAACCAGCGCGGCGCGCAGTCCGGCGGGATCATCACCACCGAGGCCGCCATCCACGTCTCGAACGTGATGCTGGTCGACGGCGATGGCAAGCCCACCCGCGTCGGCAAGAACGTCACCGACGAGGGCAAGCGCGTCCGGATCTCCCGGCGTTCCGGGAAGGAGATCTGAGATGAGCGCACCCACCGCTGAGCGAGTGGCGCCGCGACTCAAGCAGCGCTACCTCGACGAGATCAAGGGCGAGCTGCGCGAGCAGTTCTCCTACTCCAACGTCATGCAGATCCCCGGCGTCGTGAAGGTCGTCGTCAACATGGGCGTCGGCGACGCCGCCCGCGACGCGAAGCTGATCGACGGCGCGGTCCGCGACCTGGCCACCATCACCGGCCAGAAGCCGCAGGTCCGCCGGGCCACCAAGTCCATCGCCCAGTTCAAGCTGCGCGAGGGCATGCCGATCGGCGCGAAGGTCACCCTCCGCGGCGACCGGATGTGGGAGTTCCTCGACCGCCTGCTGACGATCGCGCTGCCGCGTATCCGCGACTTCCGTGGCCTCTCGGGCACGCAGTTCGACGGCCGGGGCAACTACACGTTCGGGCTCACGGAGCAGTCGATGTTCCACGAGATCGACCCGGACTCGATCGACCGGCCGCGCGGCATGGACATCACGGTCGTCACCACGGCCACGACCGACGAGGAAGGCCGGGCGTTGCTGCGCCGGCTCGGCTTCCCGTTCAAGGAGGCGTGAGATGGCCAAGAAGGCGCTCATCATCAAGGCCGCGGCAAAGCCGAAGTTCAAGGTGCGTGGCTACACGCGCTGCCAGAAGTGCGGCCGGCCGCGCGCGGTGCTGCGCAAGTTCGGCCTCTGCCGCATCTGTGTCCGGGAAATGGCACACGCGGGCGAGCTGCCCGGCGTGAACAAGTCCTCCTGGTAATCCCGTTCGCCGCAGGCCCCGCGAGGGGAACCACGGCGGGAAAGTGACGACGTCACATGACGATGACCGACCCCATCGCAGACATGCTCACGCGTCTGCGCAATGCCAACTCGGCGTACCACGACCGCGTGGTCATGCCGCACTCGAAGCTCAAGGTCTCGATCGCGGAGATCCTCCAGAAGGAGGGTTACATCGCCTCCCACCACGTGGAGGACGCCGAGGTCGGCAAGAACCTGGTCATCGAGCTCAAGTACGGGCGCAACCGGGAGCGCAGCATCGCCGGCCTCCGGCGCGTGTCGAAGCCCGGCCTGCGCGTGTACGCCAAGAACACCACCCTGCCCCGGGTCCTCGGTGGCCTCGGCGTCGCGATCATCTCGACGTCGAGCGGTCTGCAGACCGACAAGCAGGCCAAGAAGAACGGCGTGGGCGGGGAAGTCCTCGCCTACGTCTGGTGAGGGGGTAGAAGACATGTCCCGTATCGGGAAGCTGCCCGTCACCGTGCCCGCTGGGGTGGACGTCTCCATCGACGGCCGCACGGTGACCGTGAAGGGCCCCAAGGGCACTCTGTCGCACACCGTCATCGAGCCGATCTCGGTCGAGCGCGGTGACGACGGCGCCATCCTCGTGAAGCGCCCTGACGACGAGCGCCGCAGCAAGGCCTACCACGGTCTCACCCGCTCGCTGGTCAACAACCTGGTCGTCGGCGTCACGTCCGGCTACGAGAAGAAGCTGGAGATCGTCGGCGTCGGTTACCGCGTGGCGTTGAAGGGCTCCAACCTCGAGTTCGCGCTCGGCTTCAGCCACCCTGTCGTGGTGGAGCCGCCGGAGGGCATCACCTTCGCGGTGGAGGCGCCCACCCGGTTCTCGGTCAGCGGCATCGACAAGCAGCTGGTCGGCGAGACCGCAGCCAACATCCGCAAGATCCGCAAGCCCGAGCCGTACAAGGGCAAGGGTGTGCGGTACGCGGGCGAGAACGTCCGCCGCAAGGTCGGAAAGACGGGTAAGTGATGGCTGAGACGATTTCCGCCAACGCCCGGAAGCGCACCGCTTCCCAGGTGTCGGCCAAGCGCCGCACCGCGATCACCCGCCGGCACGCCCGCCTGCGCAAGAAGGTCGTCGGCAGCGCCGACCGGCCGCGTCTCGCCGTCAAGCGCAGCTCGCGGCACATCCTAGTGCAGCTGATCGACGACGTCGCCGGCCGCACGCTGGCCGCGGCGTCCTCGCTCGAAGCCGACGTCCGCGCGCTGGACGGCGACAAGAAGGCCCGCGCGACGAAGGTCGGCGAGCTGGTGGCCGCCCGCGCCCGCGAGGCCGGCGTCACCGCCGTGGTCTTCGACCGGGGCGGCTACGACTACCACGGTCGGATCGCCGCGCTGGCCGACGCCGCCCGCGAGGGCGGTCTGGAGTTCTGATGATGGTTTCACTGATGGAAGGGAACGTCTGATGCCGGGACGCACGCGGCGTGACGGCGGAGGGCCCGGTGGCGGCGACAACCGCGACCGCCGGGACCGCCGGGACGGAGGCCGTGGCGGGGCGGCCCAGGACAAGACCCCGTACATCGAGCGCCTGGTCACGATCAACCGCGTGGCCAAGGTCGTCAAGGGTGGTCGGCGCTTCAGCTTCACCGCCCTGATGATCGTGGGTGACGGCGACGGCATGGTCGGCGTCGGCTACGGCAAGGCCAAGGAGGTGCCGGCGGCGATCGCCAAGGGCGTCGAGGAGGCGAAGAAGAACTTCTTCCGCGTCCCGCGCATCGGCGGCACGATCGTGCACCGCGTGCAGGGCGAGGCCGCGGCCGGTGTCGTCATGCTCCGCCCGGCGAGCCCCGGTACCGGTGTCATCGCCGGTGGTCCGGTGCGTGCCGTGCTGGAGTGCGCCGGCATCCACGACGTCCTGTCGAAGTCGCTCGGTAGCGACAACGCGATCAACATCGTGCACGCCACGGTGGACGCGCTGAAGCAGATCCAGCGTCCCGAGGAGGTGGCGGCCCGCCGCGGCCTGCCGCTCGAGGACGTTGCCCCCGCCGAGATGCTGCGGGCCCGTGCGGCCGCCGCGCAGGGTGCGAGGTCGTGATGGCCGGAAAGCTCGTGATCACCCAGGTGCGCAGCAGCATCGGGTGCAAGCAGAACCAGCGCGCCACGTTGCTCTCGCTCGGGCTGCGCAAGATCCGCCAGCAGGTCGAGCGGGACGACAACTCGCAGATCCGCGGCATGATCAAGACCGTCCGGCACCTCGTGACGGTCGAGGAGGTGAGCTCCTGATGAGCGTCATCAAGCTCCATCACCTCCGGCCTGCCCCGGGCGCCAAGACCGAGAAGACCCGGGTCGGCCGAGGCGAAGGCGGCAAGCGCGGCAAGACCGCCGGTCGCGGTACCAAGGGCACCAAGGCACGCAAGACGGTCTCGCCCGCCTTCGAGGGTGGCCAGATGCCGCTGCACATGCGGCTGCCGAAGCTCAAGGGCTTCAAGAACCGGTTCCGCGTCGAGTACCAGGTGGTGAACGTGGGCGACCTCGCCCAGCTGTTCCCCGAGGGCGGCGCCGTCGGCCCCGACGAGCTCGTCGCGGCCGGCGCGGTGCGGCGCAACCAGCTGGTCAAGGTCCTCGGCAACGGCGACCTGGACGGCGTCGCGCTCACCGTGAGTGCCCACGCCTTCTCCGGCAGCGCCCGTGACAAGATCACGGCCGCGGGTGGCACCGCCACCGAACTCTAGAGAGTTCACGCCTGTTCGGTGCGGACCGGGGCCTACGCTTAGGTCCCGGTCCGTGCCGTACGGGTGGGGCGGCCGCTGTTAGAGTCGTTCCTGCCCGGGTTCGTCGAAGTCAAGCGGGAGCCCGGCGAGCGTCGCTTTCGATTGCGACGGACGGGGTCCGCCGTGGAGCGGGCCACCCAGTACAGGAGGATCACCGAGTGCTCAGCGCTTTTCGGTCGGCACTGACCACGCCTGACCTGCGGAAGAAGATCCTCTTCACGCTGGGGATCATCGCGGTGTACCGGCTCGGGTGCTCGATCCCCTCGCCCGGGGTGTCGTACCCGAACATCCAGGAGTGCCTCGAGCAGGTCGAGCAGAGCGACAGCTCGAGCATCTACTCGCTGATCAACCTGTTCTCCGGCGGCGCACTGCTGCAGTTGTCGATCTTCGCGCTCGGCATCATGCCGTACATCACCGCGAGCATCATCGTCCAGCTCCTCACGGTGGTCATCCCGCGCTTCGAGCAGCTTAAGAAGGAAGGGTCGTCGGGTCAGAACAAGCTGACCCAGTACACCCGCTACCTCACGATCGCGCTCGCCGTCCTGCAGGCCACCGGCATCGTGGCGCTGGCGGACCGGGGGCAGCTGTTCACCAACTGCTCCCTCCCGGTGATCCCCGAGTCGAACATCTTCACGCTGTCGGTCATCGTGATCGTGATGACGGCCGGCACCGCGGTCATCATGTGGCTGGGCGAGCAGGTCGGCGAGCGCGGTATCGGCAACGGCATGTCGCTGCTGATCTTCACCTCGATCGCGGCCCGGATCCCCGCCGAGGGCGCCAACATCCTGCAGAACGGCGGCCTCGTCTTCGCGGGCGTCTGCTTCTTCGGGCTGGCGATCATCGCGAGCGTGGTGTTCGTCGAGCAGGGCCAGCGCCGCATCCCGGTGCAGTACGCCAAGCGGATGGTCGGACGTCGCATGTACGGCGGCACGTCCACCTACCTGCCGCTGAAGGTCAACCAGGCCGGCGTCATCCCGGTCATCTTCGGTTCGTCGCTGCTGTACCTGCCGGACCTGATCTCGCGGCTGGCCGGCACCACCGGCGGCGGGTTCCAGCAGTTCGTGCAGACCTACCTGGTCGATCAGTCCAGCTGGGTGCACATCACGCTCTACATCGCTCTGATCATCTTCTTCACCTACTTCTACGTCGGCATCACGTTCAACCCCGAGGAACGGGCCGACGAGATGAAGAAGTTCGGCGGGTTCATCCCCGGCATCCGGCCGGGCCGGCCGACCGCGGAGTACCTGCAGTTCGTCCTGTCCCGCATCACGCTGCCCGGCTCCCTGTACCTCGGCATCATCGCCGTGCTGCCGAACTTCTTCCTCGGCATCACCGGCTCGGGCCAGAACCAGAACTTCCCCTTCGGGGGAACGGCTGTGCTGATCATGGTCGGAGTGGGCCTCGACACAGTCAAACAGATCGAGAGCCAGCTCATGCAACGCAAGTACGACGGTTTCCTGCGTTAGCGTCGAGCAGTCGGTCGGGTTCGGTTCGTTGTCGAGTTCAGGAGGTCGGTGTCGCGTGCGTCTTCTTTTGGTCGGTCCACCAGGCGCGGGCAAGGGCACCCAGGCGGTGCGTCTCGCGGAGCGTCTGGACGTGCCGCACATCTCCAGTGGTGACCTGTTCCGCGCCAACCTGCAGCCCGGCGCGGAGACGCCGATCGGGCTGGAGGCCAAGCGCTACATCGACGCGGGCGATCTGGTGCCGGACAGCGTCACCATCGCCATGATGCGCGATCGCCTCGCCGAGGACGACGCCGTCAAGGGGTTCGTCCTCGACGGCTTCCCGCGCAATCTGAGCCAGGCGAACTCGCTCGACCAGCTCCTGGCCGAGCGCAGCGAGGACATCGACACGGTCGTCGAGCTGAAGGTGCCAGAGGACGAGCTGGTGCGTCGCCTGCTGGGCCGTGGTCGCACCGACGACACCGAGGACGTCATCCGGCGCCGCCAGCAGGTCTACCGCGACGAGACGGCGCCGCTCCTGGAGCACTACAGCGACCGGCTCGTCACGATCAACGCCGTCGGGGCCGTCGAGGAGATCACCGACCGGGTGTCCGACGCGCTGCGCGAGCGATGAACGCGGGACGCGGGGGCGTTCGCGGGTTCATCGCCCGGTGGCGAGGCCGGGACATCGAGCTGAAGACCCCCGGTGAGCTCGACGCGATGCGCGCCGCGGGTGCTCTCGTGGCCCGTACGCTCGCCGCGGTCGTCGAGGCGGCGAAGGCCGGCGTGAGCACCGCCGAGCTGGACGCGCTGGCCGAGCAGACCATCCGCGACGGTGGGGCGACCCCGTCGTTCCTCGGTTACCACGACTACCCGGCGTCGATCTGCGCCTCGGTGAACGAGCAGATCGTGCACGGCATCCCGGCGGCCTCCCAGATCCTCGCCGACGGTGACCTGATCTCCGTCGACTGCGGAGCGATCCTCGACGGCTGGCACGGTGACGCCGCGGTGACCATCCCGATCGGAGCGGTCTCGCCCGCCGACCTCGCATTGTCGGCCGCCTGCGAGGAGGCGCTGCACGCCGGCATCGCCGCGGTGCGCGCCGACGGCAGGCTCACGGACATCTCGCACGCCGTGCAGGTGGCCGCCGAGGCCGCGGGCGAGCGCGACGGCGTGAAGTACGGGATCGTCGCCGAGTACGGCGGGCACGGCATCGGCACCTCGATGCACATGGACCCGTTCCTGCCCAACTACGGCGACCCCGGACAGGGGCCGCGGCTGGTCACCGGGATGGCCCTCGCCGTGGAGCCGATGCTCACCGCGGGCGATCCGGAGACCCGCGAGCTCGACGACGGCTGGACGGTCGTCACCGCCGATGGCAGCCGAGCGGTGCACTGGGAGCACAGCGTCGCCGTCACGGACGACGGCCCCCGCATCCTCACCCTCCCCTGACCCCTCTGCCGGGAGCTCTCGCCCCCGGCCGATGGCCACTTCACACACTCAGTGTCCGCTTCACACAGGGCCGGCTTTGTGTGAAGCGGGCACTGGGTGTGTGAAGTCGCCCGTGGCGGCGCGTGGGGCGGTGTCCGATGCGCGGCGCCATCGAAGGCCCCCTGGGTTGGCCTCGGTGCCCCGAACTGCGGGTTCAGGGCCGCGCACGTCACACTCGTCCCCTGATCGGGGGTGACGTGGGCTAGGCTCCGGTCTTGTGAATACAGAATCCACAGTACCGCGGCGGACCACCGTCGGGGTGCCGCGCGAGTCTGCCGCCGGGGAGCGCCGGGTCGCCATGGTGCCCAAGGTCGTCGAGAAGCTTCGGACGCGGGGTGTGGACGTCGTGGTCGAGGCCGGGGCCGGGCTCGGCGCACTCATCCCCGACGAGTTGTTCACGCAGGTGGGCGCCACGGTCGGGGATCCGTGGGCGTGCGACGTCGTGGCCAAGGTCAACCCGCCGACGGACGAGGAGATCGGCAAGCTGCGCGAGGGCGGCACGCTGATCGGCTTCCTCTCGCCGCTGACGTCACCGGAGACCGTCGATGCGCTGGCGAAGGCGGGGGTGCAGGCCTTCGCCATGGAGGCGATCCCGCGCATCTCCCGTGCGCAGTCGATGGACGCGCTGTCGTCGCAGGCGAACGTGGCCGGCTACAAGGCCGTGCTGCTCGCCGCGGAGCAGAGCACCCGGTTCTTCCCGATGCTCACCACGGCGGCGGGCACCGTGAAGCCGGCCACGGCGCTGGTGCTCGGCGTCGGCGTCGCGGGGCTGCAGGCGCTGGCCACCGCGAAGCGGCTGGGCGCGCGCACCACCGGCTACGACGTGCGTCCCGAGGTGGCCGACCAGGTGCGCTCCCTCGGCGCCCAGTGGCTCGACCTCGGGATCGAGGCCGCGGGTGAGGGCGGGTACGCCCGTGAGCTCACGGCCGAGGAGCGGTCCGAGCAGCAGAGGCGCCTCGAGGAGGCGATCACCGGCTTCGACGTCGTCATCACCACGGCGAACGTGCCCGGCCGCACCGCGCCGACGCTGGTCACCGCCGCGGCCGTGAAGGGCATGCGCCCCGGCAGTGTGGTCGTGGACCTGGCAGGGGAGAGCGGCGGCAACTGCGAGCTCACCGAGGCCGGCAAGGTGGTCGTCAAGCACGACGTCACCATCGCGGCCCCGCTGAACCTGCCGGCCACGATGCCCGAGCACGCGTCGGAGCTGTACGCCCGCAACGTCTCGGCGCTGCTCGAACTGATGCTGGACGAGTCCGGCGCCGTCGCGCCGAACTGGGACGACGAGGTGCTCGCGAAGTCCTGCGTCACCCGCGGGAGGGACTGATGGAAACCGGACTGCTGGCGAACCTCGCGATCCTGGTGCTGGCCGGCTTCGTCGGCTTCGCGGTGATCTCGAAGGTGCCCAACACGCTGCACACGCCGCTGATGTCGGGCACCAACGCGATCCACGGCATCGTGCTGCTCGGTGGCCTGATCGTGCTCGGCCACCTGGAGAACCCGTCGGTCGTGGACGCGATCCTCCTGGTCGTCGCCATCGCGTTCGGCATGATCAACGTGATCGGTGGCTTCCTCGTGACCGACCGGATGCTCGGCATGTTCAAGGCCAAGCCGCAGGCCCCGGCCGCGGAGAAGATCGCGTCGAACGGGAAGGGCGACTCCTGATGGACGCTCTCGTCGCGATCCTCTACATCGTCGCGTTCGCGCTCTTCATCTACGGCCTGATGGGCCTCACCGGCCCGAAGACGGCGGTGCGCGGCAACTGGATCGCCGCCGCAGGCATGGCGCTCGCGGTGGTGGCCACGCTGCTGCAAGTGGAGCACAACTGGCTGCTGATCGTGGTCGGCCTCGTGGTCGGCACGGCGCTGGGCGTGCCGTCCGCCCGGCAGGTGAAGATGACCGCGATGCCGCAGATGGTGGCGCTGTTCAACGGCGTCGGCGGCGGGGCGGTGGCGCTCATCGCGTGGTCGGAGTTCCGCACCACGGACGGCTTCCTCGCCGAGCCCGGGCACGTGATCGTGGCGTCGATGTTCGCAGCGATCGTCGGGTCGATCTCCTTCTGGGGCTCGCTGATCGCGTTCGGCAAGCTGCAGGAGATCCTCCCGGGGCGCCCCATCGGGCTGGGCAAGGCGCAGCAGTTCGTCAACGGCCTCCTGCTGCTCGGCGCGGTCGTCTGTGCTGTCGCGGCCGGTATGGGCGGGGCACCGCAGATCTGGATCGTCGCCCTGCTGGTGCTGGCCGCGGTGCTCGGCGTGCTGGTGGTGCTGCCGATCGGCGGCGCCGACATGCCGGTGGTGATCTCGCTGCTCAACGCCCTCACCGGGCTCTCGGCCGCGGCCGCCGGTCTCGCGCTGGACAACACCGCCATGATCGTCGCCGGCATGATCGTCGGGGCGTCCGGCTCGATCCTGACCAATCTGATGGCCACGGCGATGAACCGTTCGATCCCGGCGATCGTCGCGGGCGGGTTCGGCGGCACCACCACCCTGCCCGGGGCGGACGACGGTGTGGAGCGCACCGTGAAGTCGACGTCCGCGGCCGACGCGGCGATCCAGATGGCGTACGCGTCGCAGGTGATCGTCGTGCCCGGGTACGGGATGGCGGTGGCGCAGGCCCAGCACGCGGTCAAGGAGATGGCCGACCTGCTGGAGGGCAAGGGTGTGGAGGTCAAGTACGCCATCCACCCCGTTGCTGGCCGGATGCCGGGGCACATGAACGTGCTGCTCGCCGAGGCCGACGTCTCCTACGACGCGCTCAAGGAGATGGACGAGATCAACGGCGAGTTCACCCGCACCGACGTCACGTTGGTGATCGGGGCGAACGACGTCACCAACCCGGCGGCCCGCAACGATGCAGGCTCGCCCATCTACGGGATGCCGATCCTCAACGTCGACGAGAGCCACTCGGTGATCGTGCTCAAGCGTTCGATGAGCAGTGGCTTCGCCGGCATCGACAACCCGCTGTTCTACGCCGACAACACCTCGATGCTCTTCGGCGACGCGAAGAAGAGCGTCGCGGAGGTGACCGAGGAGCTCAAGTCTCTCTGACCAGGGCCGTGAGTGGATACGCGTGCCAGAGCGCGCGTATCCACTCACGAGTCGGGATCAGAGGCCGGCCTGCTCGAGCGCGTCGTCGTACAGCTCGCTGGCTTCCTTCTCGCTGCGCCCCGCCTCGAGCGCGCCCTGGTAGACGGCGATCAGTTCGTTCTGCACGCGCTCGTAGTGCCTGAGCCAGCGTTCGCTGTCGACGCGCCAGTAGCCGATGGCGTCGACCTGGTCGCGGCCCCAGCCGTGGTCGGCTCGCAGGAGCTTGCGGATCTGCCGGGCCTCACCCGCCTCGCCCGCGAACCAGGCGTACCCGGGGCCCGTCGGTAGGGGATGGGCCCGGACTCGTGCGGCCAGGACGCTCGGGGCGACCCCGTTACCGGTGCCGGTGCACGCCTCGACCGTGACGCCCGCTGCAGTCGGCAGCATGGCGAGTTCCCGCTCGTCGAGCACCTCGATGATGACGTGCGCCGGGACGGCCGGGTCCCGTTCCTCGAGGATCCGGGCGAGCGCCGGGAGGCCCGCCAGGTCGGCGACGAGCAGGTGCCACCGCGTGTCCGGTGATGGCCGGTACCAGCTGCGGGGCCGGCTGAGGTCCACCTCGTCGCCGGGGGCGGCGCGCGCGGCCCACTGGGCGGCTACCCCGCCGTCGTGCACGACGAAGTCGATGGTCATCTCGGCGCTGGTGGTGTCGAAGGCGCGGACGCTGTAGTTCCGGCCGATCGGCTCGCCGTCGGGATCCGTGGCGGGGAACCAGAGCGCCACGGCCTCGTCCGGCACCCCGACCGGGACGTACCGGGCGAGGTCACCACCGCCGAGGACGATCCGGATCATGTGGGGCCCGAGGGCGCGCGCCGTCTGCACCTGAGCGGTGAGCACGTCCGGTTGGGTGCCCATCAGGCTGCCGGGTTCAGCTCGGCCCGCGTCTGCGGGTCGCCGTCGATGGCGAGAGCCATCTGCGGGACCAGCTCGTCGAGCACGAGCGGCAGGCTCAGCACGGACGCGAAGACCAGGGCTCCGTTGTAGAGGCCGAGGCCGAGGAACAGGTCGCGACCCTCGGTGTGCACGTCCAGCCGCCGGTACAGCTCGTTCGCGAGCAGCCCCTGCGGTCCATCGTCCGTGGCGGCCTCTGACGGACCTGGCGTGACAGGTGCCGACGTGTCCGACGAGCTCCCGCACCCGGCGAGGACCACAGCCCCGACGCCGAGCGTGCCGCCGAGAACCTGCCTGCGGGTGACGGAGACGCCCTTGACCCTGCGCACGTGAACCCCCTTCGGATTGAGGTAAGGCTCACCATAGTGCGATGTCGTTATGGGGCTGGTGTGGAAGGTGTCACGCCCTTCGCCCGGAATGCAGCAAAGCCACTTTCCCGCAAGATGGTTGCGGGAAAGTGGCTTTGCTGCAACGGGACTCAGCAGCAGCGGCTGCCCGGCTTGGGCTCCTGTCCGTCGATGCGGCGGCGCTCGAACTCCCGCCTGGACAGCGGCTGCGCGCCCGGGTGCTCGCGCGCGTGCCGCTCGACGTAGCGGTCGTACTGGGTTTCGCCGGTCAGCTCGCGCAGGTACCAGTGCACGCCCCGCCACGCCTCGGCGAGCGTGGTCACGACCGTTCCCCGGCCGCCGCGAGCGCCCGCTTCTCCTCTGCCGTGGCGATGAGCCCCGACGGTGCCACGATGTTCGACGGCACCGCGGGCACCTCCGTGCTGGGCAGCGGCTCGGACGAGGTGAGCGCCCGGTACCAGACGAACATGGCGTTCACGATCACGATGACGATCAGGGCGGCGAAGAGGATCGACAGCACACCGTCGACGGTGGAGTTCAGCACGACGGTGCCCATGTCGTCGATGTCCTTCGCGGGGGCGAGCACCTGGCCCTGCTCCAGCGCCGCGGCGTAGCGGTCGCGCTGGGCGAAGAAGCCGAGCGACGGAATGGGCGAGAAGATCTTCTGCCAGCTCGCCGTGAGCGTGACGGCGGCGTCCCACGCGAGCGGGATCAGCGTCACCCATGCGTACTTCGCGCGTCCCGTCTTGATCAGGATCGTGGTCGCCACCGTCAGCGCGACCGCCGCCAGCAGCTGGTTGGCGATGCCGAACAGCGGGAAGAGCTGGTTGATGCCGCCCAGCGGGTCGGTGACACCCGCGTACAGGAAGTAGCCCCACGCCAGCACGACGACCGCGCTGGTGATCCACAGGCCGGGCTTCCAGTTCACGTTCGCGAACGGCTTGTAGACGTTGCCGAGGGTGTCCTGCAGCATGTAGCGCCCGACGCGGGTGCCGGCGTCCACCGTGGTGAGGATGAACAGCGCCTCGAACATGATCGCGAAGTGGTACCAGAACGCCTTGAGCGCGTCGCCGCCGAAGGCGCCGGAGAAGATCTCCGACATACCGACGGCGAGGGTGGGCGCACCGCCGGTACGGGCGACGAGGGTGCTCTCCTGCACCGCGGCAGCGGCGCCGGCGAGTGCCTCCGGCGTGATCGTGAAGCCGAGCCGGTTCACGGCCTCCGACGCAGACTCGACCGTGGTGCCGAGCACTCCGGCGGGCGCGTTCATCGCGAAGTAGAGCCCTGGGTCCAGGATGCAGGCCGCGATCAGGGCCATGATGGCGACGAAGGACTCCATGAGCATCGCGCCGTAGCCGATGAGCCGGACCTGCGACTCCTTCTGGATCAGCTTCGGCGTGGTGCCCGACGAGACCAGCGAGTGGAAGCCGGAGAGGGCACCGCACGCGATCGTGATGAACACGAACGGGAACAGCGACCCGGCGAAGACCGGCCCGGTGCCGCTGAAGGCGAAGTCCGTGAACGCCGCGGTCTGGAGCGTCGGCGCCGTGAAGATCACGCCGAGCGCGAGCAGCACGATCGTGCCGATCTTCATGAAGGTCGACAGGTAGTCGCGCGGTGCGAGCAGCATCCAGACCGGCAGCACCGAGGCCGCGAAACCGTAGATGATCAGGCAGAACACCAAGGTGGTCGGGGCAAGGGTGAACGCGTCCGCCCAGCTCGAGTTCTGCACCCAGCCACCGGCGACGATCGCGAGCAGCAGCAGCGCCACCCCGATAACGCTCGTCTCGATGACCTGGCCGGGCCGGATGGTCCGCATGTAGAAGCCCATGAACAGCGCGATCGGGATCGTCATCGCGATGGAGAAGGTGCCCCACGGGGAGTGCGCGAGCGCGTTCACGACGACGAGGGCGAGCACCGCCAGCAGGATGATCATGATGGCGAACACGGCGATGAGGGCCGCGACGCCGCCGACCACGCCGATCTCGTCGCGCGCCATCTGGCCGAGGCTGCGGCCGTCGCGGCGCATCGAGAAGAACAGCACGACCATGTCCTGCACGGCGCCGGCGAAGATGACGCCGACGATGATCCAGATCGTGCCGGGCAGGTACCCCATCTGGGCGGCCAGCACCGGGCCGACGAGCGGGCCCGCGCCCGCGATCGCCGCGAAGTGGTGGCCGAAGAGCACCCGCCGATCCATCGGCTGGAAGTCGGTGCCGTTGTCGAGGCGCTCGCCGGGCGTAGCGCGGTTGTCGTCGACCTTCAGCACCCGTTTGACGATGAACCGCGCGTAGAAGCGGTAGGCGATCGCGTACGAGCCGAGCGCGGCCACAACCAGCCAGATCGCGGAGACGTTCTCCCCGCGGGATATGGCCAGCACGCCCCATGCCACCGCGCCGATGATCGCGACGACGGTCCAGATCAGCACGGAGCGCGGGTTCATCCGCTGTCGTGCCTCGGTGAGAGTCATGCGGTGCCTCCCGGGAGGAGCCGGGACCCCAGCCTCTGCAACATCACATCTCCTCGCCCTCCGCGGCGCCGTCGCCGCGGTACGAGCAGTAGTTGCCGACATTCTGCTTCAGGTTGACAGGGTGCACCGACTTTTCTCGGCGCGCAGGGCATGGACACCGGCCGAACCGCCTGATGAGGTGTGTGGGCCATGGACGAGCCGCTGGCCACCCTCGCGTTCATCGCCGTGCTCGGCGTGACGTCGATGCTGGCGTTCTCCGCCCGCTGGTTCCACCGCCGCGACGTGCTGCCGCACCTCGAGGGGTGGGCGCTGGGCGACCGGCGGTTCGGCACCGGGGTCACCTGGTTCCTGCTCGGTGGCTCGATCTTCACGGCCTACACGTTCGCCGCGGTGCCCGGCCTCGCCTACGGCACGGGGGCGCTGGGCTTCTTCCCGCTCGCCTACACGGTGATCCTCTGCCCGGTCCTGTTCGTGCTGCTGCCCCGGCTGTGGACGGCGGCACGGGAGACCGGCGCGGTGACCGTGGCCGACTACGTGCGGGCGCGGTACGACTCGCCGTCGCTCATGCTCGTGGTCGCGCTCACCGGCGTGCTGGCGACGATGCCGTACATCGCGCTGCAGCTGCTCGGGGTGCGCGCGGTGCTCGCCGCCGGTGGGCTGTATCCGGAAGGGCTGGCAGGCGACCTCGCCCTCACCGCCGTCTTCGCGGTGCTCGCGGGTGCCACGTTCCGCAGCGGGCTGCGGGTGCCCGCCGTGATCTCGCTGGTCAAGGGCGTGCTCGTGTTCGGGGCCGCGTTCGGTGTGGTGGCGGTGGTCGTCGGGCGCCTCGGCGGGTTCGCCGCCGTGTTCGACGGTGCCGACCGCGAGCTGCGATCAGGTACGGGCGGCGGCCTCCTGCTCGATCCGGCGCTGCACCCGGCGTTCGCCACCCTCGCCCTCGGGTCCGCGCTGGCCCTCCCGATGTACCCGCACGTGCTGACAGCTGCCTTCGCCGCCGAGAGCCCCGACGCGCTGCGCCGCAGCACCGTCGCGATGCCGGCGTGGACGTTCGTGCTCGGCCTTTTCGGGCTGCTCGGCGTGGCCGCGCTGGCCGCGGGGGTCGTCGCGCCGGTGGGGAACGCCGAGGTCGCCGTCCCGCTGCTGGTGCGGGAGCTCCTTCCCGAGCTGGCGAGCGGCGCGGTGTTCGGGGCGCTTGCCGTGGGTGCGCTGGTGCCGGCCGCTGTAATGTCGGTGGCCGTCGCGGCGCTCTTCACCCGCAACGTCTACGCCGAGTTCTTCCTGCCGCACGCCACGCCCAAGCACGAGGTGCGGGTGGCGCGCTGGGTGTCGCTGCTGGCGAAGGTGGCGGCACTCGCGTTCGTGTTCGGCCTGCGCGAGCAGGACGCCATCAACCTGCAGCTCCTCGGCGGCATCTGGATCCTGCAGACGTTCCCGGCCGTCGCGTTGGGCCTGTTCACCGGCTGGTGGCACCGTTCGGCTCTGCTCGCGGGGTGGGCGGCGGGGATGGTCGTCGGCACCGTCCTCGCGGTGGCGGAGGGCTTCACCTCGGTGGTGGCGATCGGGCCCGTCCTGATCTACGTCGCCGTCGTCGCGCTCGCGGTGAACCTCGCGGTGGCCGCGATGCTCACCCCCGTGTTCGCCGGGCGGGCCGAGGTGGCGCCGTGACGGAGATCGGTACGGCGATGCGCGGGACCGCGGCGCGCACCGAACCCGACGCGGACCGGGAGGCGGCCGTCGCCGAGCTCTTCGAGATCCACCACCTGCCGCTCGTGCGGCTGGCGGTGCTGCTGGGCGCCGACGACGCCGAGGACGTCGTCGCGGAGGCGTTCTACCAGCTCTACCGCCGGTGGCCGCGCCTGCGCTCACCGTCGGCGGCGGCCACCTACCTGCGCTCGGTGGTGGTGAACCTGACCCGGATGCGCATCCGGCACCTGCAGGTGGTGCGCAAGCACGCCGTGCGCACCGGCGACGAGCAGCCGCACGTCGCCTCCGGTGAGGAACGCGCCGTGCTGCGCGACGATCAGAAGGCGCTGGTGGACGCGGTGCGCGCGTTGCCGGCCCGGCAGCGGGAGGCGTTGGTGTTACGGTTTTGGCTCGACCTGCGCGAAAGCGAGATCGCAGACGCGATGGGCATCACGGCGGGTTCGGTCAAGGTGCACGTCTCCCGCGGGATGGCGGCGCTGTCGCGCATGCTCGAGGAGCGCAGATGACCACACCCGGCACCGACGAGCGGCTGCGCGAGGCGTTCGACGCCCTCGCGTCCGGCGTGCGCGCCGACCCGGAGGCGTACCGGCGGGTGAGCGCCGGCTGGCGGCGCCGCTACCGGCGCAGGCGGCTCGTGCTCGCGATCCTCGCCGCGGTGGTGTTCGCCGCGGCCGACGCCGTCGGGCTGTGGGCGCTCAGCCAGGCCGACCCGAACACACACGTGATCTTCTCGGACCCGGTGCACCAGCCGGTGGGGCCGGAGCAGGTGGACCGCATCGGGCAGCCGTAGGTCTGCCGCCCCTGCCGGCCCGCTCAGTAGCCGATCGTGAAGCGGCGTTGGACGAAACGTGGCAGTTCCACCTCGTTGATCAGTGCGACGGCCGCGTCCTCGACGGAGATGCGGCTGCGTCCGTCGGCGTCCAGGACCGGCTGGTCGCCGCCAACCCGGAAGCGGCCCGTGCGTTCGCCGGGGGCGATGTCCTCCGCGGGACTGAAGTAGGTCCAGAGCCGGTTCGAGGTACGCAGGACGTTCAGGGCGTCGCGGTGGCCGCGAACCGCCGCGGCGTACTCCCTGGGCAGTCCGAGCTGGTCGAGCGATTCGTGGAGGAGTTCGTCCGAGTCGGCCCGCACCACCCCGGGTTCGGTCTCGAGGCTCCCAGCCCCGCCGATGACGATGAGACGGGTACTGGGGTGACTCGCGAGGGCGGTCACCAGTGCCGTGGCGGCACGGGCGTAGACAGTGGGGTCGGCGATGGAACGCGCCACGGTGTCTGCGAAGTCCCTGGCGGCGTTTCCGGGCTGGAAGCCGCTGATCAGGACGTCCAGGCTGGGAAGAACGGCGGCGATGCTGGCGGCGTCGAGGACGTCGGTGCTCGCCCACGTGACGCCATCCCGAGCGTCCTGGATCTGCGTCGCGTCGCGGCTGAACGCCGTGACGCGGTGGCCGCGGCCGAGCGCTTCGTCGACGACCCGGCTGCCGATGGTGCCGGTGGCACCGATGACTCCGATTTGCATCGTTCCCCCTGTGAGGTGCTGCGAGGCCACTTCCGTGACGCTGTACGAAAACTATACGCCGTGAAGTTTCAGCGCAACAACACGGAAAGTGACGCTGTAGAGTCGGCCTGTGTCACGCGGAGGGACCACGACGCGGCGCGAGCGCCTGCGGGCCGAGACGGCCGCAGAGATCAAGGAAGTCGCGCTGGCGTTGATGGCGTCGGGCGGGCCCGACGCCATCACGCTGCGGGCCATCGCCCGCGAGATGGGCATGACCGCCAACGCCATCTACGGCTACTTCGCCACCCGGGACGAGCTGGTCACCGCGCTGGTCCACGACGTGTACACCGCGCTGGCCGACGCGGTGGATACTGCATGGGAATCGACCTCCGGCGCGGATCCGGCCACCCGGATCAGGGGATGGGCCCACGCCTTCCGCGGCTGGGGCCTGGCCAACCCGCAGGGCTTCCGACTCATCTACGGCGACCCCGTCCCCGGATACCGGGCACCTGAAGGCGGCGCCGCCCCTGACGCGGCGCACCGGGTCTGCACCGGGCTCGCCGGGCTCGCGGCGTCTGCCTGGCCCCACGCCCGACATCTCTATGCCGGCAGTGAGTTCCAGTGGTCCGACTTCGACCCCGGACTCCTCGACAAGGTGCGCCCAGCATTTCCGGACCTACCGCCGGCAGGCGTGGCGCTGGCGCTGCGGATCTGGGCGCATCTGCACGGCCTTGTGTCGCTGGAGATCTACGGCCACATGCGCCCTCAGACCCTCAGCCCGGACAAACTCTTCCACGAGGAGCTGACCCAGCTCCTGCGAGCATGGGCCATCGCCCCGTAGCGGCGAGGGCCGCGTTCAGTTCCGTTGATCCCGCTCGACCCGCCAAGTGACGTCGTGCGGGGCCAGTGCGTCGAGGAAATCGGCCGCCGAACGCCTGGGACGGCGTGAGCGCCCCGGCCCGGGCGCCGCCGCCCGCGACGAGCCGGCGCGCACCTTCGACGGCGATCACTGCGGTGAGCCGGCAGCTGCGGTGGCTGCGCCGCGAAAGCCCGCGTGACAGCGTCGGCGAGCGAGTGGTGATCGTCGAGGAGCAGCCGGTCCTCCTTGCCCGGGAAGTAGCGGAAGAACGTGCTGGGCCAGACGTCTGCCGCGTCCGCGATCTGCTCGACGGTGGTGGCTGCGTACCCCCGCTCGCTGAACAGGCGCAGGGCTTCCCGCTGGATCGCCGTCCTCGTCCTGGCCTTCTTGCGTGCGCGCAGGCCACTCACGGCAGTGCACTCCTATCTGAAAGAGAGCTATCTTTTGATAGTAGACTTTCAGAATGCACCTGCACCACGTCGGGCACGTCGTCCGGGACATCGGGGCAGCGATCACGCTGTACCGGCGGATGGGCTTCGTGCTGCCGCCTGCCGCGTTCCCCGCGCTGGCGCCCGCACCGGGAATGCAGCCGCGGGCGTTCGGCGCCGGCAACACCCACGTGACGCTGGGCCGGAACTTCGTGGAGCTCGTTGCGATCGCCGACGCCCCGCCCGAGGGCAGCACACTCGTGCCGCTCGACGCCCCGCCCGCCGCGCTGGAGCGGCTCGCCGCAGGCATCACCGCCACCGCCGCCCGGCTCACGGCCGCGCTGGCGCGGTTCGAGGGTTTGCACATCCTGGTGCTCGGGACGCAGGACGCCGACGCCGCGGCTGCCCGCCTCACCGCGGCGGGCGTGCGGCACGACGGCGTGCAGCGGCTGCACCGGCCGTCCGCGACTGGAGGAGCACCCGTGCCGATCGGTTTCCTCGAGTTCGACCCCGACGCGCCCGAGGGGCGGCTGGCGCTGGCGGAGGACCTGCCCGACGGCGAGCGTCCGGAGCACCCCAACGGTGCCCTCGATCTCGTGGACTCGGTCCTCTGCGTCCCGGACGCCGAGCTCCGCGGCCACGTCGGCCGCTACGAGCGCTACCTCGACCGATCGGCGGAGGGCGACGGGCCGGTGCGCACGTTCGAGCTGGACGGCGGTCGAATCACGGTCGTCGCCGCGTCCGGCCTGGATGCTGTGCTGCCCGGGGAGCGGCCGCCGGTTCTTCCGGCCTTCGCCGGCTTCGTGCTGAGCGTTCGCCACCTCGACGCGACCCGCCGCCTCGTTGCCGGTGCCGGGTTCCCGCTGCGGGTGACCCCGTCCGGTGAGGTGTTCGTGCCGGCCGTGGCCGCGTTCGGGGCGGCCGTGGCGTTCCGGCAGGCCGCGTGACCGATCACCGGCCGCCGACGATGGTCTGCCACCTGACGCCGTGCGGGGCGAGGGCGTCGAGGAAGCCTGCGGGGTCGAACGCCTGGGCCGGGGAGAGGGCGCCCGCGGGCGCGCCGTCGGTCACCAGGCGGCGGGCGCCTTCGACGGCGATCACCGCGGTGAGTCCGTAGGCGTCCGGCCCCGTCACCCAGCCCCTGGCCCGGCCTCCGGTGCCGTCGACGGCCTCGACCAGCATCAGCCAGCGGGTCGTGCTCCGCGCCTCCTCGTCCAGCACCTCGGGAACCGAATCGACCACGTCCGGGGTGAGCGAGGCGAACAGCTCGGCCACCTCGGCGCGGATGCCGCTGCGCACCCGCCCCGCCCGGACGTGCCGGGGGACGGTCACCACGCCGGGCAGGGCGAACGGGGCCAGAGCTACCTCGTCGGCCTCGCCGGGCACCGTGATCGACGGGGCGCCGCCGGTCGCCGGTCGCCACGTGCCGTCGGCGTACTCGAGCGGGCCGGCGTCGAAGGCGGCCGCCATCGACCGGGCCGTTCCCCTGGAGGCCGCCCCGGGCCGCCGCGCGTCGACGACGAGCAGGTCGGCGACGTTCGGGAGCTCACGTGCGGTCAGGTGGGCGATCAGGTCGCCGGGTCCGCCGTCGTCGGCCATGGCCGGGACGACCGTCACACCGGCCCGCTCCGCGTCGGGGCCGACCGTCTCCAGGATCCGCCGGATGTAGCCCTGCTCGCCCGCCGTGTCGACGTAGTGGCATCCGGCCGCGATCGCCGCCCGCACGACCGGTTCGCCCCAGAGCGCGAACGGGCCTGCGGCGTTGACCACCGCGTCGCAGCCGGCGAACGCGGCAGCGAGCACCACCGGGTCGTCGAGGCCCGCTACCCGGATCTCGGCGTCGGCCACCCCCGCGTCTGCGGCCGCCTTGCGCAGCCGTTCCGGGTTGCGGCCGACGAGCACCGGGGACAGGCCATGGCGGCCCAGCTCCGCCACCGCGAGCCCGCCGGTGAAACCGCTCGCGCCGTACACGGCGATCTTCATGTCGATTTCCCTCCGTCGATCAGGGGAATGACGCTATGAACGATGGGCCGGCCGGCCCATGCCCGAGGCTCCGGCTGCCATGTCCGATCGTCTCGGCGAGGTCCGTCGTGGCCATACGCTGGACGGGTGGACGTACTCAGCGACGCGATCAGGGTCATGCGAACCGGGCACCCGCACGCGTCGCGCACGCGGCTGGCGGCGCCATGGGGCATCCGGTTCCCCGCGCAGGAGGGGGCGGGGTTCCACGCGGTCCTGCACGGCACCGGGTTCGTCATCCCGGGGCTCGGTCCACCGGTGGCAGTCGCCGCAGGCGATGTGGTGTTCCTTCCCCACGGCCTCGTCCACGCCATCGCCGACACGCCAACGACGCCACTGGTCGAGTTCGGCCGGGCGGTGGCGGGCGCGGGGGCCGGACCGCGGGCGGAGATGCTGTGCGGCGCCTACCGGCTCGACCGGTCGCGGGAGCACCCGCTGGTGGCTGAGCTCCCCGACGTCGTGCACCTGCAGGCAGGGAAGCACCCCGCTCTGCGCGGCGCACTCGACCTGCTCGCCGCGGAGGTCGCCACCGCTCCTGGTACGGACGCGGCGAAGTCGGCGCTCCTCGACCTCCTGCTCGTGTACATGGTGCGCGCCTGGTACGACGAGCAGCCTGCGGCCGCGGCGACGGGCTGGAGCGCGGCGCTGGGCGATCCCGCGGTGGCGGAGGCGCTGCGCGCCATCCACAGCCACCCCGAACGGCCGTGGACGGTGCAGTCGCTCGCGGCGCTGGCCGGGCTCTCCCGGGCCCCGTTCGCGCGCCGGTTCGCCGAGACCGTCGGCTCGCCCCCGTTGGCCTACCTCACCTGGTGGCGGATGACCACGGCCGCGCGGCTCCTGCGCGAGTCCGACCGCCCGCTGCGGGCCGTCGCCGCCCGCATCGGCTACGTCTCGGAGTTCGCCTTCGCGAAGGCGTTCAAGCGGGAGTTCGGAGTGGCGCCCGGCCAGTACCGCGAACGGCCCCGGCCCGAGGCCGTCACCCTGGCTCCGGCCGTGACCGCAGCTCGCGCATGAGGGCACGCACGTCGGCGACCGGCCCGAGGTGCTGGAGCTTGTCCGGGTTGATGACCGAGCGGATGGTCTGAACGGCGCCGTCGGCGACGTCGAGCACGAACACGTTGGTGATCCGGCCTTCCGGGTCGAGCACCAGCGCACCCGGCTGCCCGTTGACCTCGCGCAGCTGCAGCCGGACGCCCAGCTCGCGCATCTGGCGGCCCAACGCCGCGAACAGGCGCGACACCTTGTCGACGCCCGCGATCGGGACCATCCACTGCGGCGCCTTTCCGCCCCCGTCCCCGTAGACGACGACGTCGGCGGCCAGCGTCTCGACCAGCCCGTCCAGATCGCCGTCGGTGACGGCGGCGAAGAACTTCTCGGCGAGCTCCTGCTGCTCCTGCCGGGAGGCGTCGAACCGCCGCCTGCTCTCCTCGAGGTGCCTGCGGGCGCGGGTGGCGAGCTGGCGGCTGTTCGCCTCGCTCTTCCCCACGATCCCGGCCACCTCGTCGTAGCCGTAGCCGAACACGTCGTGGAGCAGGAAGACGGCCCGCTCGACCGGGTTCAGCCGCTCCAGCACGAGGAGGAAGGCCATCGACAGCGAGTCGGCCTGCTCCGCGTGCGCTGCGGGGTCCTCGTCCCCGTCGTCGGTGAGCAGCGGCTCGGGGAGCCACTGCCCGACGTAGGACTCGCGACGGACCCGCGCCGACCGCAGGTGGTCGATCGCGAGCCGGGTCGTCACCGCGGAGAGGTAGGCCTTCGTCGACTCGATCCGCGTTCCCTCCCCGAGCGCCCGCTGGTGGCGGAGGAAGGCCTCCTGCACGATGTCCTCGGCGTCGCTGACGCTGCCGAGCATCCGGTAGGCGATCGAGAACAGCAGCGGGCGCAGCGCTTCCGGTGGTTCCTCTTGCTCGGTCATCCACGCGCCTCCACGGTGTCGGCCAGGCCGTGGCGGAAGCCGTCCCGCCAGCTGGTCCATGCCGGTCGCCAGCCCAGCTCGCGCTTCGCCTTCTCGTTGGACGCGCCGCGCCCCTCGGTCATCCACCGCACGACGACCTCCCCCGCTGCCGCCCGCGCGAGCCACACCGGCAGCCGCATCGGCGGCTTCGCGCCCACCGCCGCGGCGAGGTGGGGCAGCCACTCCGCCACCGGCGCAGGGTCGTCGTCGACGACGTTGTAGACACCCGCGCTCCCTCGTTCCACAGCCGCGACGGTAGCGGTGGCGGCGTCGTCGAGGTGGATGAACGACCACACCCCGGTGCCCTTGCCGACGATCGGCATCTTCCGCGCGCGGACCAGCTCGACCATCGACTCCGACGCCCCGGGCCCGTAGAAGTTGCCGTACCGCAGCACGATCCCGGTGAGCGGCGCATCCACCACGGCCTTCTCCAGGTACCGGATCGCGGCCATGGACTCCCGCTGCGCCGCCGTGGGCTCGGGGTCGAGCGGGTCGTCCTCCGTCTTCACCGGGCCACCGGTCCGGCTGTTGTTCCACCCGATGTAGCTCTGCGCAACCACCTTCTCCACGCCGCTCGCCCGTGCCGCGGCCAGCAGGTGCCGGGTGCCGGTCGTGCGCAACTCGTTGGTCGTGGCGAACCAGCGGTCGAACCGGCGCAGGTCCGCCGCAGCGGCCAACGCGGTCATCTGGTGCACGATCGCGTCGGGTTGCGCCTCGGCGACCGCCCGCCCGACCGCGATCCCGTCCAGCCCGTCCACCACGACGGGACGGGCGCCGAGGGCCTGCAGCTCACCGGCCTTGCTCGCGCTCCGGGTGGTCGCGGTCACCTCGTGCCCGTGCGCCACCAGTTGCGGCACCAGCCGCCGGCCCAGCGCTCCGGTACCGCCTGCGACGAAGACCCGCATGACGGGCTCCTTCCACTCTCCCGATGGTGTCGTCCCCTGAGACGAGACACCCGGCGGGCTGGTGACAGTGGCCCGCGTCTCACCCACAACACGGGGTTGTGGATCGTCGTCGGATCCGTGTTTCTCGTGCCGGAAATCCCGAGTTAGCGTCGGATCCGGAAATTCAGTTCTGGTGAGGGCGGATTGTGATGACGGATGTCCGGAGAACCGACACCCGGCCCGGAATGCTGCTCGCGGTCGTTTCCGCGGTCATATTCTTCGACGCGCTCGACCTCTCGATCACGCAGATCGCGTTGCCCGAGATCCAGGTCAGCCTGCAGGTCGCCACCAGCGCGTTGCCCTGGATCGCGGCGGCCTACGTCGTGACGTACGGCGGCTTTCTGTTGTTCGGCGGCCGGGCGAGCGACCTGCTGGGGAGCCGTCCGGTGTTCCTGGCCGGGCTCGCCGTCTTCGGCATCGCGTCACTGGTGTGCGGCCTCGCCGGCTCGGCGGTGGTCCTGATCGGGGCGCGAGCCGTCCAGGGTGTCGGGGCGGCGTTGACCGTGCCTGCGGCGATATCGATCCTGGCGACGGCGTTCACCGACGAGCGGGCCCGGACGAGAGCGTTCGGCATCTTCGCCGCGGCCGCGGCGAGCGGGTTCAGCGCCGGACTGGTGTTCGGCGGGCTCATCACGAGCGGGTTGTCCTGGCGGTGGATCTTCCTCGCGAAGGTCCCCGCCGTGGCGATCACGCTGGCCGTGGCGCTGGCGGCGCTCCCGGTCGGGAAGCCGGCCAAGCGTGGCGGGTACGACCTGGCCGGTGCGGTGACCGTGACCGCCGGATCGGTGCTGCTGATGTACGGCATCACCCTCGCAGGCGTGCCCGACGCAGACCCGCTGGGCGTCGCCGCACCGATCGTCGGCGGGCTCGTGCTGCTCGCGGCGTTCCTCGCCATCGAGCGTGCGTCCCGGTCGCCGCTGCTCCCGCTCCGGGTGTTGCGGCTGCGCACGCTGAGGGCCGCCGACGCCGCGGCGCTGACCGTGCTCGCCGCGCCGTTCGGGATCTCGTACGTCGTGACCCTCTACCAGCAGAGCGTGCTGCACTGGTCGCCGTGGCAGACGGCCCTCACGCTGCTGCCTGGTGCGGTGGCGTCCGCCCTGGTCTCCCGCTACCTCGCGCCGCCGTTGCTCCACCGGTTCGGGCTTCGTACGGTATACGCGACCGCGATGCTGATCGTCGCCGTCGGCGACGCCGTTCTGATCGCGCTGACGCCGGGGGCGGTGACCTGGCTGGTGGTTGTCGGGACGCTGCTGAGCTTCGGGCTCGGCATGGGGCTCGCCTACCCGGCGGCCACGCTGGGGGGCGTGCACGGCATCGAGCCCGCCGACCAGGGCACTGCAGCCGGTCTGAACAACACCGCCCTGCAGCTGGGTGGCGGGCTCGGACTCGCGATCGTCGCCACGGCCGTCACGGCAGGGCTGCGGGGCAACCCACCGGACGCCGTGGCACCGGATCTCGGCCTGCATGCGGCCCGGTGGGGCGCGGTCGCCGCGACCGTCCTGCCCCTGCTCGGCGCGCTGATCGTGCTCGTCGGAATGCGCGATCGGAGACGGCCCGGCCGGTGAGCCTTGATCTCAAGCACCTACGGTGCTTCGTCGCCGTCGCGGAAGAGCGCAGCTTCTCCGCGGCGGCTCGCCGCCTGTTCATCTCGCAGCAGGCCGTGAGCCGGATCGTCCAGCAGCTGGAGCGGGAGCTGGGCACCACGCTGCTGGAACGGACGACCCGCTCGGTGCGGCTCACGCCCGCCGGCCGGCTGCTGCTGGAGTCGGCGCGGCGTTCGCTGGCGGCCGTCGAGGCCACCTTCAACGCGGTCCGGCACGCGGGCGACGGCGAGCCGAGGCCGCAGCTCAGGGTCGACGTCTCATCCAGCGGCCTGCAGACCGGCGCGGAGATCCTGCGGCGGATCCGCAGGCAACACCCTGACATCGCCGTTCGCGAGGTGGAGGAGGGCGTGCCGCGCGGCCTCGTCGCGCTGCGGGAAGGGCGGCTCGATGCCCTGTTCGGGTTCGCCGCGGGCGTGCCGGCCGCCGTGCACGCCGAACCGGTGCGCCACGAGCGCGTGCTGCTCGGCACGGCCGTCGACCACCCGCTCGCGGGGCTGGCGGCCGTGCCGGTGGCCGAGCTGGCCGGGGTCGAGCTCCTGTTGCCGGTCGAGACGGCACCGGAGTGGGTGCGGTTCGTCGAGGGTTTCTGCCGGCAGGCCGGGGTCGTCCCCCGGCGCTGGCCGGGGACGACGCACGGCTCCGTCGGCGCGGCCGAGGTGGTGGGCTCCGGGCTGTGCGTCGTACCGACAACCGCCTGGTCGGTGCCACCGCCGACCATGGTCTTCCGGCCGCTGGTCGACCCGACCCCGGTCTTCACGTGGTCGATGATGCTGGCATCGGATGCGACCGACCGGCCGGAGCTCCTGGCGCTCGCCCGTTGCGTGCGGGAGCTGAGCCGCGAGCTCGGCTGGCTCGACGATCCGCCGTAAGAAGAGGAACACGCCTATCGCCCCGCGGGGTGATCACCGGGAATGGTTATCACAGCGACATTTCTGACGTGCCTTGTCCGGCCCGTCGAGCGGGTGCGCACTCGCCGGCCCTGGACGAGATGCGTGGTTTGCGATCCGTTGCCCAGCCGCTTCGTGCGGCGTACGGTTTCGCCGTCGCGAACGTCGGCGCCGTGCTTGGGGGGACGCGGGGGTGGCTGGAGGACAACCTCGGGGCCCTCGAGGTCGAGTTCGATCAGCACCACCAGGAGCAGCTGGACGCTGCCAGCGCCGTCGACCTGGGCTTCCCCCACGAGGCACTTCGCCGATTCGGATACGCACGGTAGGAGCAGGCCGGTGGCCATCCGTCATGTCATCACGATTCGCGTCGCCCCGGGCAAAGCAGAGGAGTTCGCCGGCGTGTTCAAGGCCGTGCAGGCGACCGCGCGAGCGGAGGAGGGCTGCGAGCAGTACGAGCTGTTCCGGGGCGTCGACGACCCCGACACGATGGTGCTGCTCGAACGCTGGACCAACCAGGAGCTGCTGGAACGGCACATGGAGGCGGAGCGCAGTCGCGACTCCGCCGCCATGGATGCCCTCGTGGCGCTCTGGGCGCCCGGGGTGACGCCGACGATCGAGCGTTTCGAGGTCGGCTAGCTTGCTGGGACATCCCGGGCGTTGATCGCCAGAAGTGGTGTCAGGGCGACATATTTGTCGTTTCCGCACCACATCCGACGATCATGCCCCAGCCCATGGCGGGGCCCTCTCCGGCTGCGGCGGTCACCCGGCCCGACTCAGGCCGCGGGCTGGGTCTCTGCCTTCTCCGGATCGGCGGGGACGTCGATGGGGTGGGCGATCTCGTCGGCCGGAAGCCGCCAGCCGAGGATCGCCGCCACGGCGAGGAACACCGGCACGAGCCCGGCCAGCACGAACGTCATCGGCACGCCGAGCCGCTCCCCGACGGGGCCCGCGATGGCCATCGACACCGGCATGAGGGCGAGCGACACGAAGAAGTCGAGGCTGGAGACGCGCCCGAGCAGGTGCGGGGGGACGCGCCGCTGCAGCAACGTGCCCCAGATGACCATCGCCACCGCGCCGGTGAACCCGACGACGAAGGTGGCTGCGGCCATGACCCACAGCTGGGTGGTGATTCCGATCAGGGCGAGCGGGGCGGCACCGGCGCCCCACAGGAGGATCATGGCCGTGAGGTAGCGCCGGGGCAGCCGCCACGACGACACCACAAGCGACCCGATCGCCCCGCCTATCCCGAACGCGCCGAGCACGAGCGCGAAGCTGCTGGCCCCGCCCTCGGTCTGGTCGCGCACGGCGAAGGGCAGGAGCACCTCGATCGGGCCGAGCAGCACCAGCACGTAGAACGTGGCGAAGGCGAGCGTGGCGAACAGCCAGCCGGTGCGGAACAGGTAGCGGAAGCCCTCCGACAGGTCGCCCAGCACGGAGCTGCGCTCGGCGGCCGGTGGCACGGCGACCCGCCGCATGGCCACGAGCGTGACCGCTGCGAGCGCGTAGATGCCCGCCGCGATCAGCAACGCGGCGCTCGGGGCGAACGCGCCGACCAGCACACCCGCGAGCGCAGGCCCGAGCGCCTGCTGCGCCACCGGGCGCAGGGTGCCCTCCACGCCGTTGGCCGCGAGCAGCTCGTCGGCGGGCAGGAGGGTGGGCAGGATCGCCGAGTACGCGGGGAAGAAGAAGGCCTCCGCCGCGCCGAGCACGAACGAGATGACGGCGAGGTGCCACAGCTGCAGGGCACCCGTGACGGCCAGCACGCCCGCCGTGGTGGCCGAGAGGACCCGGACGCCCTCGACCCCGAGTAGTAGCGCCCGTTTGGGCAGCCGGTCGGCGGCGACCCCACCACCGAGGACGCTGACCAGCAGGCCGACGGCGGTGGCCGTGGCCACCACCGAGAGCTGGGTGGGGCCGCCGCCGAGGGCGATGACCTGGTAGACGCTCGCGACCAGCCACAGGCCGCTCGCGAACAGCGAGGCCGCCATGGACGTGACCAGCAGGCGGTACTCGCGGTGGCGGAACGGTCGGATCGGCCGAGGCAGGCGGCTGCTGCCGGAGAGCTGTGTGGTCATCACCGTTCCACGGAACTACCTGAAGTCGAGTCGATGTCAAGCGACAGTAACGCCGCGGGCCGACAGGAACCTCTCGTTTCCGGCCGGACCCGCCTACCCCATGTGCGCGGGCCCGCGCAACGGTCGTACACTGGGTTTTCGGCGCGCCTACTGGCGCCGGTTCCGTCGTGCCTCCCGCACCTCACGGTCCCGGAGCAGCGACGTGCCCAAGCACGAACGAAGAGTACGTCCACCTGTCACGGAACGCGGAGGACATGGCCAAGAAGGACGGGGCGATCGAGGTCGAGGGCCGGGTCGTCGAACCCCTGCCGAACGCGATGTTCCGCGTGGAGCTGGAGAACGGACACCGGGTCCTCGCACACATCAGCGGCAAGATGCGTCAGCACTACATCCGGATCCTCCCCGAGGACCGCGTGGTGGTCGAGCTGTCGCCGTACGACCTGACCCGCGGCCGCATCGTCTACCGCTACAAGTGACGACCTGACCCAAACGAGAGAGCGACGGACGTGAAGGTCCAGCCGAGCGTCAAGAAGATCTGCGACAAGTGCAAGGTGATCCGCCGTCACGGGCGGGTCATGGTGATCTGCGAGAACCTGCGCCACAAGCAGCGCCAGGGCTGATCATCCGCTAGCCGCGGCACAACACAGAGGAACCCAGCGCGCCTACCGCGCCACACGGGCGCTACCACCCCCGGAACCAGGCCGGGGCCCGGGCGAGCCACACCGCCCGGGGCGGGCGCTGGGCAGACCTGGCGAACACGACAGAGGAGAACCCCGCCGCATGGCACGCCTGTCCGGCGTCGACCTCCCCCGCGAGAAGCGGATGGAGATCGCGCTGACTTACATCTACGGGATCGGACGCACCCGGTCCAAGGAGATCCTGCAGGGCACCGGCATCGACCCGGACTTGCGCTCCCGGGACCTGACCGACGAGGACATCGCCGCCCTCCGCGAGTACATCGAGACCAACTACCGCGTCGAGGGTGACCTGCGCCGCGAGGTGCAGGCCGATATCCGTCGCAAGATCGAGATCGGCTGCTACCAGGGGATCCGGCACCGCCGGGGCCTGCCGGTGCGCGGTCAGCGCACCAAGACCAACGCCCGTAGCCGCAAGGGTCCGAAGAAGACCGTGGCCGGCAAGAAGAAGGCAGGTAAGAAGTAATGCCGCCCCGCAGCCGCGCTGCGGCCGGGCCCAAGAAGGTCCGCCGCAAGGAGAAGAAGAACGTCGCCGTGGGCCAGGCCCACATCAAGAGCACGTTCAACAACACGATCGTCTCGATCACCGACCCCAACGGCGCCGTGATCGCGTGGGCCTCCGCAGGCCACGTCGGTTTCAAGGGCTCGCGCAAGTCCACGCCGTTCGCGGCGCAGATGGCCGCCGAGAGCGCCGCCCGCAAGGCCGCCGAGCACGGCATGAAGAAGGTCGACGTGTTCGTGAAGGGCCCCGGCTCCGGCCGGGAGACCGCGATCCGTTCGCTGCAGGCCGCCGGCCTCGAGGTCGGCACGATCTCCGACGTCACCCCGCAGCCGCACAACGGCTGCCGTCCGCCCAAGCGGCGCCGGGTCTAGGGAAAGGGAGTAACCAGACATGGCTCGTTACACCGGACCCATGACCCGCAAGTCCCGCCGGCTGAAGGTCGACCTCGTCGGCGGCGACCAGGCGTTCGAGCGCCGTCCCTATCCGCCCGGCCAGCACGGCCGGATCCGGATCAAGGAGACCGAGTACCTCCTGCAGATGCAGGAGAAGCAGAAGGCGAAGTTCGCCTACGGCGTCCTCGAGAAGCAGTTCAGCCGCTACTACGAGGAAGCCAACCGTCGCCAGGGCAAGACCGGCGACAACCTGCTGCAGATCCTCGAGACCCGGCTGGACAACGTCGTGTACCGGGCGGGTCTCGCCCGTACCCGGCGGATGGCCCGCCAGCTGGTGGCTCATGGCCACTTCCTCGTCAACGGCGAGAAGGTGAACATCCCCAGCTACCGGGTGTCGAAGTTCGACATCGTCGACGTGCGGCCCAAGTCGCTCGGCACGGACCCGTTCATCATCGCCAAGGAGCTCCTCGGCGACCGTCCGGTCCCGGCCTGGCTGCAGGTCGTCCCCTCGACCATGCGGATCCTGGTGCACCAGCTCCCCGAGCGGGCCCAGATCGACACGCAGGTCAACGAGCAGCTGATCGTCGAGCTCTACAGCAAGTAGCGCTCGACACCCCCGACCCCGCAGGGTGGGGTCGGGGTTCTCGCTGCGGCATCAAATAGCGGTTGCCGCAGGCCTGAAGGAGGCACCACACCCATGCTGATCTCTCAGCGCCCCTCACTGGCCGAGGAATCGGTCGTCGACACCCGTTCCCGGTTCGTCATCGAGCCGCTGGAGCCGGGCTTCGGCTACACGCTGGGCAACTCGCTCCGGCGCACGCTGCTCTCCTCCATCCCCGGTGCCGCCGTCACGAGCATCCGCATCGACGGCGTCCTGCACGAGTTCACCACCGTGCCTGGGGTCAAGGAGGACGTCACCGACATCATCCTGAACCTCAAGGAGCTCGTCGTGAGCTCCGAGGAGGACGAGCCGGTGACCATGTACCTGCGCAAGCAGGGCCCCGGCACCGTCACCGCTGGCGACATCGTGCCGCCTGCCGGTGTCACCGTGCACAACCCGGACCTGCACATCGCCACCCTGAACGACAAGGGCCGCCTCGAGGTGGAGCTCGTCGTCGAGCGGGGCCGTGGCTACGTGCCGGCCATGCAGAACAAGGCCACCGGCGCCGAGATCGGCCGCATCCCGGTCGACTCGATCTACTCGCCGGTCATGAAGGTCACCTACAAGGTCGAGGCCACCCGCGTCGAGCAGCGCACCGACTTCGACAAGCTGGTGCTGGACGTCGAGACCAAGCCGTCGATCACCCCGCGGGACGCGCTGGCCTCGGCCGGTAAGACCCTCGTGGAGCTGTTCGGGCTCGCCCGCGAGCTCAACGTCGACGCCGAGGGCATCGAGATCGGCCCGTCGCCGCAGGAGGCCGACACCATCGCGGCCTTCGCGATGCCGATCGAGGAGCTGGACCTCACCGTCCGCTCCTACAACTGCCTGAAGCGCGAGGGCATCCACACGGTGGGTGAGCTGGTGGGCCGCAGCGAGGCCGACCTGCTCGACATCCGCAACTTCGGTGCCAAGTCGATCGACGAGGTCAAGATGAAGCTCGTCGGCCTCGGTCTGGCCCTGAAGGACAGCCCGCCCGGATTCGACCCGTCGGCCGCCGCCGTCGAGTACGGGTCCGACACCCCGTTCGACCCCGACCGCTTCGGGGACGACGGCCAGGACTACGCAGAAACGGAGCAGCTGTAGCCATGCCTCAGCCCACCAAGGGCCCCCGTCTCGGCGGGTCGCCCGCGCACCAGCGGCTGATCCTGGCCAACCTGGCCACGGCGCTCTTCGAGCACGGTCGGATCACCACCACCGAGGCGAAGGCGCGCCGGCTGCGGCCGTACGCGGAGCGGTTGATCACCAAGGCGAAGCGGGGCGACCTGCACAACCGCCGCGAGATCCTCAAGGTGATCCGGCGCAAGGACGTCGTGCACCGGCTCATCGAGGAGATCGGCCCGTTCTTCTCCGACCGCAACGGTGGCTACACGCGGATCACCAAGACGCTGCCGCGCAAGGGCGACAACGCCCCCATGGCAGTGATCGAGCTGGTCGCGCAGCGGACCGTCACCGACGAGGCCGACCGCGCCCGTCGCGTCGCGGCCTCGCAGCAGCAGAAGGCCGCTGCTCCGGCGCCCGCGGAGGAGGCCGCGCCCGAGGCCGAGTCCACCGAGGCCGTCGAGGAGAGCACCTCCACCGTCGACGCGCCGTACGGCGAGGGCAGCCACGCCCCGCTGGACGATCCCGCCGAGGCCCCGGAGGGCTTCCCGGTCAAGGGCAACGAGGACTCGAAGCTGTACCACGTGCCCGGGTCGGCGCACTACGACCGCACCGTGGCCGAGGTCTGGTTCGCCACGCCGGAGGCCGCAGAGGCCGCCGGTTTCGAGCTGCCCGCCGCCCAGCGTGAGGATGCCGACTCCGAGGAGTCCTGATCACGCAGCAGTATCCCGTCGAGCCCGCCGCCCATCCGGACGGCGGGCTCGTCGGCGTTCCACCGGTGTCGCGGTTCCGGCTCGACATCTCCTACGACGGCACCGACTTCTCCGGGTGGGCCCGCCAGCCCGGTCGCCGGACGGTGTGCGGGGTGCTGGAGGACGCGCTCGGCGTGGTCCTGCGGGCGCCGGCGAGTCTGACGGTGGCCGGGCGCACCGATGCCGGGGTGCATGCCACCGGTCAGGTCGCCCACGCCGACTTGGCGGCAGACCTCGATCCGGGGTGGCTGGTACGCCGCCTCGCCCGTCTGCTGCCGCCGGACGTGCGCGTGCGGGCCGTGACGCATGCGCCCGGTGAGTTCGACGCCCGCTTCTCCGCGCTGCGCCGTCACTACCGCTACCGGATCGCCACGACCCCGTACGGCGCCGAACCGCTGCGGGCCCGCGACACCCTCTCCTGGCCGCACCCGCTCGACCTCGGTGCCGTGCAGGCGGCCTCGGACGAGCTGCTCGGGGAGCACGACTTCGCCGCCTTCTGCAAGCGGCGGGAAGGCGCCACCACGGTGCGGGCGCTGCAGGAGCTGACCTGGACGCGCGACGTCGGCGGCATCGTGGAGGCCGCTGTGGCCGCCGACGCGTTCTGCCATTCGATGGTGCGTAGCCTGGTCGGCGCGCTGCTGGACGTCGGGCGGGGCAGGCGGGCGGTGGGCTGGCCCGCAGGCCTGCTGCTGCGCTCGGAGCGCGCGAGCGAGGTGCCGGTCGCGCCGGCTCATGGGCTCACGCTGGTGGCGGTGGACTACCCGCCTGCGTCCGAGCTCGCCGTTCGGGCCCACGCCACGCGACGACTCCGTGTCCCCGATCCGAAGGGCAATTAGGCTGAACGGGTGACGTACAGCGTACCCCCTCCAGGTCGTAAGTGAATTTTCCTCCGGGGCAATTCACACGAACAGGGACAACACGTACGGTGACGCCGGCCCGATCCTTTCACCCGTTGGATCGAGTCTCACCCGTTGCGCCATCGAACGGAGCCGCCTTGACGACGACGCCTGACGTCCGGTTGGGAAACCCGGACCGCACCGCCGCCGACTGCGGGTGCGTCTCCCTCGACATCGGCCGTCGCCCCGCACAGCGGGTTGCTCAGCGCACGATCACTCCGGAGCAGCTCGACCAGGCCGTTCGTCAGCTGCGGGAGCGCAGGGGCCGGCCCGCGGTCGAGCAGATGCAGGCCGTCCTGCGGGCGCTCGACCTCACCGTGGTCCCCGGTATCGAACATCGCGGTTAATCTTGGGGGCCGGGCTGTTGCCCCGGCGGCGCCGGCGATCGAGAGTGATGCGGTGACCGCCGAGCAATCACCCGCTGCCACCGCCGAGGACCGCAACTACGGCGATCGGGTGGCGGCCGTCGAGCCGGGTGGGAACGAGCCGATTCCCGCCGCCGAGCGGCACGGGCGGCCCCGTCAGCTGTTCTGGACGTGGACGTCGCCCAACCTCGAGTTCGCAACGGTCTTCGTCGGGGTCCTGTCCGTGACGGCGTTCGGGCTGACGTTCCCGCAGGCCGTCGCTGCCATCCTGCTCGGCAACGGGATCTCCGCGCTGGCCCACGGGGTGCTGTCGGCGCGAGCGCCGTCGGTCGGGGTGCCGCAGATGGTGCTCGGCAGGGCGGCGTTCGGGTACCGCGGGAACGCCGTGCCGTCGGCGCTGATGATGATCACGTCGGGCTTCGGCTGGTTCGCCGTCAACAGCGTCAGCGCCGCGTTCGCGCTGGAGTCGCTCACCGGCTGGCCGGCCGCGGCGTGGCTGGTCGTCGTCGTGCTGGTGCAGATCGGCGTCGCCTTCTTCGGGCACAACCTCGTGCAGGCGTTCGAACGGTTCGCGTTCCCGGTGCTCGCGATCGTGTTCGCGATCGGCGCGGTGATCGTGCTCGCCCGCTCCGACCCGGGCTACGTCGCCCCGGACGCCGGCCCAGGAGGCGTCGGCGGGTTCCTGCTCACCGTCGGCGCGGTCGTCGGCTACACGGCGGGCTGGAGCCCGTACGCGGCCGACTACGCGCGCTACCTGCCCGCCGATGCGCCGCCGCTGCGCACCGGCCTCGCAGCCGGGTTGGGGCTCTTCGGCTCCACGAGCGTGCTGATGATCGTGGGCGCCGCGTCGGTCAGCGCAGCCGCGGCGGCCGGTCTGGTGTCGGACAACCCCGCCACGGCATTCGTCGGCGTGCTGCCGGGTGCGCTCGCGGCGCTCACCCTGCTGGCGATCGCCCTCGGTGCCGTGGCCGCCAACGTGCTGAACGTCTACTCGGGCGCGATGGCGTTCCTCAGCCTGGGTGTGGACGTGCCGCTGCGCTGGGCGCGCGCCGTGGTGGCGCTCGCGTTCGGCGTGGTCGGGTTCGTGATCGCGCTGATCGCGCTCGCGGATGCCGCGCACAGCTACGAGGCGTTCCTGCTCGTCATCGTCTACTGGATCGGGCCGTGGCTCGGCGTGGTGCTCACCGACCAGTACCTGCGCCGCGGCGGGCTCCCGGTCGGGATGCTCTACGACCGGAGCTACCGCAACCATGCGGGCGTCGTCGCGCTGCTGGCCGGCATCGTCGTCTCGGTGCCGCTGTTCTCCAACCAGGCGCTGTTCACCGGCCTGGTGCCGGCACTCGTGCCCGGTGTGGGCGACGTGACGTTCATCGTCGGGTTCGTGCTCGCGGCCGCGGTGTACGCGCTTGCGGCGCGCACCACGCGAGCCGCAGAGTGAAGCCCGTGGCCCTCGATCCCGCTGTTCTGCTCGACGTCGCGCTCGACGAGGCGAAGGCCGGTCTCGACGAGGGCGGCATCCCGATCGGGGCGGCCCTGTTCGCCGCGGATGGCGCCCTGCTCGGCCGCGGGCACAACCGGCGCGTGCAGGACGGCGACCCGTCGATGCACGCCGAGACCGCGGCCTTCCGGGCGGCCGGTCGGCAGCGGGACTACCGCAGCACGATCATGGTCACGACGCTGTCGCCGTGCTGGTACTGCTCGGGGCTCGTGCGGCAGTTCGGGATCGGTTCCGTGGTGGTCGGCGAGGCGCGCACGTTCTCCGGCGGGCACGACTGGCTCGCCGAGCACGGCGTGCGGATCACCCTGCTGGACGACGAGCGGTGCGTCGGGCTCATGACCGACTTCATCGCCGCCCGCCCCGATCTCTGGTACGAGGACATCGGAGAGGTCTCTTCATGATCCCCACAATCGATCTGGCGGCCTGGCGCGAGGGCGACCCGGCCATCGGCCCGACCGTGGACACCGCGCTGCAGAAGGCCGGATTCCTGCTCGCGGCGGGGCACGGCGTGGACGACGCCCTGCGCGCGGACGTCCGGGCGGCCGCGCGGCGGTTCTTCGCGCTACCCATCGACGTCAAGCAGAAGTACTCCGTGCGGATCGGCGGGCGGGGCTGGCTCGCGCCCGGCGTGGAGGCCAACGGCAACGTCGAGGGCGTGGAGACCCCGCCGGACCTGAAGGAGTCGTTCGCGGTGGGCCCGGAGACGCCCACGGGAGATCCCGAGGTGGACGCGGTGTGGTTCCCGCCGAACGTGTGGCCGGACGAGGTGCCGGAGCTGCGGACGGCCGTTGCCCGCTACGTCGAGGCGATGACGACGGTGTCGCGCGAGCTGCTGGAGCTGTGCGCCGACGCGCTCGGCCTGCCGCGCGACGCACTGACGTCCCTCGCGAAGAACCCGACCTGGACGTTCAACATCAACCGGTACCCGCCGCTCACCGAGGTCGGCGAACCGGCGCCGGGCCAGTTCCGGATCGGGGCGCACACCGACTTCGGCACGGTCACCGTGCTCGACCGCGAGCCGGGCGCGGGCGGCCTCCAGGTCGACGTCGAGGACTCCGGATGGGCCGACGCCCCGTACGACGCTGCTGCGTTCACCGTCAACATCGGCGATCTGCTCGCCCACTGGACCGGGCTGCGCTGGCGTTCCGGCCGGCACCGGGTGCTCCCGCCCCAGCCGGACTCCCCGAACGAGGAGCTCGTCTCCCTGGTGTTCTTCTTCGAGCTCGACCACGACGCGCTGATCACGCCGCTCGCGCCGCCGGTGGGGCGGCGGGCGGACCTCGAGCCGGTGGTGTCGGCGCCGTTCCTGCGGGAACGGCTGGACGCGATCTCCGTCGGTTGAGAGCAGGGCCTGCGCCCCACCACCTCCCGGACAGCGGAGCCGGCCCGTTGGATTCCCGGTTGGATTCTCGGAACGCCCACGCCGGAAGGGGTCCCGCCGCTACCGTCGGGCCGTGTCCCGCCGAGCGACCGCCGTGCCGGCACCGGCCACCCGTGATCAGGCCGACGCCTACCGGTTCGGCCTGCGGCGGCTCGAGGCGGCGCTGGTGCGTGGCGACCCGGTGCCGCTGCACGAGCAGATCCGGTCCCAGCGGCGTGCGGCGCTGGTCGGCGTCGTACTCGGGCTGCTGGGCCTGTGCGGTGCCGCCGTGTTCGCCGCGGTGTCGCCACGTCCGGACTGGACGCGCCAGTCCGTGGTGGTCGGCGCGGGCTCCGGCGCCATGTACGCGGTGGCCCACGGCCCCGACCGGCTCGTGCCGGTGGCCAACCTGCCCGCGGCCAGGCTCGTGCTCGCCGCTCTGCGGGCCGGCGGGAGCACCGGCGTCGACCCGGCCACCGCCACCCCCGTCCCGGTGCCGGACGCCATGCTCGACGGTGCGCCGCGCACGCCGGCCGCGGCCGTCCCCGGCGCGCTGGCCGTGCGGCCGGACGGTCCATCGGTGCTGCCGAACTGGGCCGTCTGCGACTCCGTGACGTCCGACGGCGCGCTCGTGGGCACCACGGTGATCGGTGGTGCCCCGCCACTCGCGGCGGGCCCGGCCGAGGCAGGCGTGCTGCTCGACGCGGACGGCACCACATGGCTCGTCACGGCAGGCAGGCGGCACCGCGTCGACGCGGAGGACGGGCGGCTCGCCGCCGCGCTCGGGATCACCGGGCGGGTGCCGCGGGCGGTGGCGCCAGCCCTGCTGTCGCTGCTGCCCGAGGGACCGCCGCTGGTCAACCCGGCAGTGCCGGGGCGCGGCCGGCGGGCGCCGGACGGACTGCCCGGCCGGATCGGCGACGTGCTCGTCGCGCGCCCACCCGGCGGCGATCCGCAGCACTACGTCGTGGTCGCGGGCGGGGTGCAGGACGTGCCGGCGGTGCTGGCGGAGCTGCTGGTGGCGGCGTCGGGGGTGCGCGAACCGCGGCCGGTCGGGGCCGCGGAGCTGGCCGGCGCCACCGTCGTCGACGAGTTGCCGGTCGCCGGATGGCCGGAGGTCGCCCCGCGGCTGACGGAGGCCGCAGAAGCACCGGTCCTCTGCTGGACGTGGGCCGCCGGTGGCGACCCGGTCGGCGGCGTCTGGTCGGGCCCGGCGCTGCCCCTCCCTGGCCCGGGACAGGTCCGGCTCGCGCAGGCCGACGGGCCCGGCGACCGGGTCGACGCGGTGGCCGTCGGGCCGGGCGGGCCCGTCCGCGGCACCGGCCCCGGCCGTGATCCGGCGGCCGGCCCGCTGTGGATCGTCTCCGGCAGCGGGGTGGCCCACGCCGTTGCCGACGAGGCCACGGCTGCGGCGTTGGGCGTCACGGCCGCCGCACCCGCCCCCGAGGCCGTCCTGCGTCTGCTGCCGACCGGCCCGGCCCTCGACCTGGCCGCGGCCGGGCAGGTCGTGGACGTGCTGCCGGCCCCGTAGCCCCCGGTGGTCGAGTAGGACCGGCGCCCCTGTTCTCCGGTGGTCGAGTAGGGCCGGCCCTGGCGGGCCAGCGCTACTCGACCACCGGAGGGTGGAAAGCGGCCTGATCAGTCGCGCCTCGGGCGGCGGCGGAGCACCGCTACCGAGACGCCTGCCGCGGTGAGGAGAACGGCCGCTGCCAGCAGGTCCAGTGGCGGGTCCGGGGTGGGGCGCTCCTGGCGGACCGGCTGGGCGCCGGGGAGATCGGCCACCAGCGCGGCGGCGTTCGTGACCCCTTCCGGGGCGGGGGTGAGGCGCGCCGGCAGGGCCGTGAGCGCGGCGACCGGGTCCACCACGCCGTACCCCAGCGCGTCGGTGCCGGCGGGCGCCCTGCGGGCGGTAGCCAGGATGCGGTCGACGACCTCGGCCGCCGTGAGCTCGGGGAACCGCTCGCGGACCAGCGCGGCGAGCCCCGCAACCCACGGCGCCGCGAAGCTGGTGCCGTCCAGGCCGCCGGTGGTGCCGCCGCCCACCGCGAGCGACCGAAGGGCCGCGCCGGGTGCCGCCACGTCGACCCACGGTCCGGGCATCGTGAACGGGGCAGGCGTGTCGTCGGGGCCGACCGCGCCGACCGTCAGCACGTCGGCGTCGTACCAGCCGGGCAAGGCGACCTGGCCCTGCTCGCTGGCGCAGGAGCCGGAGCCGATGTTCCCGGCGGCGGCGACCACCACGACGTCCGCCGCCGCGGCGGAGCGCAACGCCGCTTGCAGTGCCGCACCCGCCGCGGCGGCGCGGGCGGCTGGCAGGCAGACGGCCTCGGAGATGTTGACGACGTCGGCGCCCGAGCGGACGGCGAGCACCACCGCCTCGGCGAGGGTTGCGGTGTCGCCCGCGCCGCGGCGTCCGCCGCCCGGCGCGGGCACGTCGAACGAGGGACTGGACTGCCGGATCGCGAGCAGCTGTGCCTGCGGGGCGATCCCGACGGGGGTATCGCTGCGCTCGCCGCGGACGGGCCCGCCGGCGAGCAGCCCCGCGACCGCCGTGCCGTGGCCGTCGCAGTCGTCGAGGCCGTCGCCTCCGGTGAGGTAGTCACCGCCGCCGCGCAGCCGGGAGCCGAGCAGTGGGTGAGGTGCGATCCCGGTGTCGATCACGGCGATCACCTGGCCGCGCCCGGTGGCGAGCTGGTGCACGTCGGCGAGCCGCAGCCGCGCGGCGACGCTGCCAGGGCCCGACGGGACGTCCGGTGCGTCGGCGCGCGGCGGCGCGCAGCGGGCGGTCGCGCGAATGCCCGGTGCGGGGCCCGGCCGCAGGCCGCGGGGCGGCGTCACGGTGACGAACGGCGGTGCGGGCGGTGAGGGATCGGCGGTGGGGCCGGGCTGGGCGACGGAAGCGAGTGCGATCGGGGCGGCCACGCCGGGCACGTCCGGCGCCGCGACGACCGGGGCGATCCCGACGAGGGCAGCTGCCGCCATACCGATCCCGGCGCGCGAGCGCCAATGATCGCCGCCCGATGCGCCGGATCGTCCAGTACGGGGCGCGGACCGGGATCTCGGAATGATCATCTCCTGCTCACAGCCCGCGGACGAGCCGGAACAGGTCCATCGCGGCGAGCGCGAGCGGCACGGCGGCGGCGATGAGCACCACGTCGAGCAGGTCGATCGCCCGCCGCGACACCGGGGATCCGGTGGCGCTGCCGCGGCCGATGGCGACGAGGCCCAGCCCGGCCACCGCGAGCAGGACCCCGATCGCGATCAGCCGGGGCAGCGGCTCGGGACGGGCGGCCGTGAGGATCGCGAGCCCGGCGAGGCCGACGGCCGCGCAGCCGAGCAGCGTGCGCGACGGGGCGGGGTCGGCGAGACCGCGGGCCCGCAGGGCGAGGACCGCGACGATCACGCAGGCCAGCGCTGGCCCGGCCCATCCGCCCGCGGCCGCGGCCGGGAGCGCCCCCGCGACGGCCACGGTGGCGCACCCGCCGGCGAGCCCGGCGAGGTAGCCCCGTGCGAGGTCGGAGCGCTCAGCGAACTCGTCGGGCGGGAGGATGTCGGGACCGCGGTCGGCGGCGATGAGCTCGGAGCTGTCGGCGGGCACCACCGGACGGGGCAGCCCGGACATGCGGAGCGCGATGCGCGGCAGCATCGGCCCGACGACGACGGCGAGCGCACCCACCGCGGCCGCGACCGACGATGGCGGGCTCTCGAACCGCAACACCGTGAGGGAGCCCAGCCCAACGGGCACGGCGGCCACCACGACGGCGACGAGCGCCGGTGCCACCACCCTGAGCGCGACCTGGGCGACGGCCGCCACGGTGCCGGCAGCTGCCGACGCGAGCAGCATCTGCGCCGCGGGGGAGGTCCCGGTCAGCGCCGCCCAGCCGGCCGCGGCGGCGAACGGCACGGCCGCGAGTGCCGCGGTGTGCCCGGCGAGGTGGGTGTGGGCTTCCGGCTCCACACGCGCCGACCGCGCCGCGAGCCCGACCGCCGCGGCTGCCGCGAGCGTGGCGACCACCGCCCGCACCACCGCGGTGTCGGCGGAGCCCACCGCGAGCAGTGCGGCGGCGGCCGCAGCCACCGCCAGCGCAGCCGCTGCCGCGAACCGCCGGTCGTCACTCATCGGGCCGCCCGCGCCGGAGGCGAGCGCGTCGACGGGGTCGTCGAACACCGGCGGGGGTGGTGGTGGGATGTCCGGCCCGAGCCGCAGCAGCTCGCCGTCGGGCACGCCCAGCTCGGCGAGCGAGGCCCCGGGCGGGAGCGGCGCACCCGCGGCGCCCGTGAGCCGCCACGGAACCGGCCGCACGCCGAACACGGGCTCTCCGACCAGGTCGAGCATCATCGGGACGAGCTCGGCGACCGGCACGTCGGCGGGCAGCGCGACGTCGACGGTCGCCCGCGGCGCGAGCACCGTGACGCGGCAGTACGGCGCGCGGTACGCCGCCTCCTGACCTGCGGTGAGCATCGTGGTCCCCTGCGGACGAGTTCTCCCAAACGGCCCCGGCGCGGCCCGTCGGCTGCCTAGCATCGCAGCGCTCCCTGCCCTGCGGGGCCGTTTCGCAGAACTCGTGGAGTCCCGACATGAGCACCCGTAGAGCGCGCCCGGCACCGCCCCGAATGCCGGGCGGTGAGCTCACGCTCGAGCCGCCGCCCGAGCCAGAGCGGATGGTTCCCGCCGGGGTGCTGCAGCGGATGCTGCCGCTGGTCATGCTGGTCGGCTCGGTGGCCTTCATCGCCGTGCTCGGGGTGCGCGAACCGACGTCGTGGCTCTTCGGCGGCATGTTCGCGATCTCCTCGCTCGGCATGCTGCTCACCGGCAGCGGTCGTGGCGGTGGCAATCGCGCGGCCGGCATCGACGAGGACCGCCGCGACTACCTGCGGTACCTGTCCGTGCTCAGGGAACGGGTGCGGGGAATCGCTGCCGAGCAGCGCGCGGCGCTGGAGTGGTCGCACCCGGAACCGTCCGCGTGGCCCGCGGTGTTGCGGGCGGGCCGGATGTGGGAGCGCAGGCCAGCCGACCCCGACTTCGCCCACGTCCGCGTCGGCAGGGGCGCCCAGCGCATCGCCACCCGGCTCGTGCCGCCGCAGACCGGGCCGGTCGACGGCCTCGAACCGGTCACCGCGCTCGCGCTGCGCCGCTTCCTGCTGAGCCACGCGGTCGTGCCGGACCTTCCGGTGGCGCTCTCGCTGCGGGCGAGCGGCATGGTGTGGCTGGAACCGGCGGGTGGCGCGGGGATCGACCGGGTGCGTGCGCTGGCCCGCGCCGTCGTCGTGCAGTACGCGCTCTGGCACGCGCCCGCCGACGCGCTGCTCGCCGTGGTGGCGCCGCCCTCGCTCGCGCACGAGTGGGAGTGGGTGAAGTGGCTGCCGCACGCAGGCCACCCGCGCCGGCACGACGCCATCGGCCCGCTGCGGATGATCACCGCGGACGCCGACGACGTGCGGCACTGGTGGCTCGCCGAGCTCGCCGGTCGCGCCCCCGGCCCCGGCATCGCCGAGCCGCACCTGCTGGTGGTGGTCGACGATGTCGCCGAGGGCCCCGGGGCGTGGGCCGGAGTCGCGGGCGTCACCGTGCTGCGCGTCGGGGCGCCCACGGGACGGCGCCCCGCGCCGTCGGTGGTGCGGCTGCAGGTCACCCCGGACTTCCTGCTCCGCGGCGGTGGCGACGAGCAGCAGGCCGTGCTCGGACGCCCGGACACCCTGACCGTCGCGGAGGCCGGCGCGCTCGCCCGCAGGCTGGCGCGCCACCGCGCGGCGGACGTCACGATCGCGGGCGACCCGGCCCCCGCTGCGCCCGCCGGGCTGCGCGCGCTGCTCGGCCTCGCGCCCGGTCCGGCCGGGATCGCCGCGCTGCGGGACCGCTGGGCGCGCTCGGAGGCCGACCGGCTGCGCGTGCCGATCGGCCTCGACGAGAGCGGCGGCGCGGTCACCCTCGACCTCAAGGAGGCGGCGCTGGGCGGCAGCGGGCCGCACGGGCTGTGCGTCGGCGCCACCGGTTCGGGCAAGAGCGAGCTGCTGCGCACGCTCGTGCTCGGCCTTGCGGCCGCACACTCCTCGGAGGAGCTGAACCTCGTCCTCGTCGACTTCAAGGGCGGCGCCACCTTCCTCGGGCTCTCCGGCCTCCCGCACGTCTCCGCCGTGATCACGAACCTCGCCGACGAGATCGGCCTCGTCGACCGGATGGCCGACGCGCTCGCGGGCGAGATCACCCGCAGGCAGGAGCTGCTGCGGGCGGCGGGCAACCTCGTCGGGGTCACCGAGTACGCGGCGGCCCGGCGCGCGGGCGCCGACCTGCCGCCGCTGCCTGCCCTGTTCGTCGTGGTCGACGAGTTCTCCGAGCTGCTCGCGCAGCGCCCTGAGCTGATCGACCTGCTCGTCACGATCGGCAGGCTCGGGCGCTCGCTCGGGCTGCACCTGCTGCTGGCCTCTCAGCGCCTCGACGAGGGGCGGCTGCGCGGGCTCGAGTCGCACCTGTCCTACCGGATCGCGCTGCGCACGTTCTCCGCCGCGGAGTCGAGGGCCGTCCTCGGCGTGCCCGACGCGCACCAGCTCCCGTCCGCGCCCGGATCGGCGTTCCTCGCCACCGGCACCGGCGAGCTCGTCCGGTTCCGCTCGGCGTACGTGTCAGGGCCGGACACGGCGCCGCGCTCGGCCGGCCCGGCGCCGCAGCGGCCCCGCGCGCATCCGTTCCAGGTCGCGCCGGTGCGAGTGCCCGACGCCCCGCCGCCCGACGAGGACACCGCCGACGGGCCGAGCGTCTTCGACACCGTCATCGCGGCGATGGCAGGCACCGGCCCGCCCGCCCACCAGGTCTGGCTGCCCCCGCTGGGCGACCCACCGCCGATCGACGATGTGCTCGCGCTCGCGGGCGGGCCGCTGCAGGTGGCCGTCGGGCTCGTCGACCGGCCCTACCAGCAGCGCCGCGACCCGCTGGTCGTCGACCTGGCAGGCGGATCCGGGCACCTCGCCGTCGTCGGTGCCCCGCGCAGCGGGAAATCCTCCGCGCTCGCCACCACCGTGCTCGGGCTCGCGCTCACCAGCACGCCCGACGAGCTCGGCGTGCACGTGCTCGACTTCGGCGGCGGCGCGCTGGCGGCCCTCGCCGGGCTCCCGCACGTCGGCACGGTGGCCGACCGGCAGCAGCCGGACCTCGTGCGTCGGGTCGTCGCCGAGTTCGCGGCCGTGCTCGCGCGGCGGGAACAGCTCTTCCGCGAGCACGGGATCGGCTCCGTCGAGGAGTTCAGGGCCCGTCGGGCCACCGGCGCGTTCCCCGACGAACCGGCCACCGACGTCCTGCTCGTCATCGACGGGTACCTCGTCCTGCGGGGCGAGTTCGACGACCTGGAGTCGCGGCTGCCACCGCTGGCCGCGCAGGGCCTGTCCTACGGGCTGCACATCGCGCTGTCCGCCACCCGCTGGAGCGAGCTGCGGCCCGCGCTGAAGGACCTGGTTGGCGGGCGGATCGAGCTGCGGCTCGGGGAGGCGGCCGAGTCCGAGGTCGACCGGCGCAGGGCCGCGGGCGTGCCGGCCCGCCCCGGACACGGGCTCGCGGCCGACGGCGCCCCCGCCGTGGTCGCCGCGCCCCATCGTTCCGCCGCCGACCTCCCTTCGCTCGTGGCCGAGATCGCGGGTGGCTGGCCGGGCCATGGCTTCGCCCCGGTGCGGCTGCTCCCCGAACGCATCGACCTCGACCGGCTGCCGCCCGGAGCCGCGGGGATCCCGCTCGGAGTGGACGAGGAACGGCTCGCCCGGGTCGTGCTCGACCCCGCAGCCGACCCCCACCTGCTGTGCTTCGCCGACGCGGAGAGCGGCAAGACCACGCTGCTGCGGCTGATCGCGCACGGCGTCGTCACGGCGTTCCCGCCGGAGGAGGCGCGGATCGTGCTGGTCGACCACCGGCGCACCCTCCTCGGCGCGGTCCCCGACTCCCACCTGATCAGCTACAGCAGCACGCCCGACGCCACGGCGACGGCGGCCCGCGAGGTGGCAGGCTCGCTGCGCAGGCGGCTGCCCGGCCCGGACGTCACGCCGCGGGAGCTGCGGGAACGCAGCTGGTGGAGCGGGCCCGAGGTGTACGTCCTCGTCGACGACTACGACTTGGTCGCGCCCGGCGGCGCCGCGGCGAACCCGCTGCTGCCGCTCGTGGAGTTCCTCGCGCAGGCCAAGGACGTCGGGCTCCACCTCGTCGTCGCCCGGCGGTCGGGAGGCGCGGCCCGTGCCCTCTACGACCCCGTGCTCGGACGGTTGCGCGAGCTCACCGCCCCCGGCCTCGTCATGAACGGCAGCTCCGACGAGGGCGCCCTGATCGGCACCGCCAAGCCCGCGTCCGAGCCGCCGGGGCGCGGGGTGCTGGTCGACCGGCGCCGGAACCCCCGCCGCGTCCAGCTCGCGTGGCTGCCGCCGGACGAGGACGCCTAGTGCTCCCCACCGGAGGTTCGCCAAGGGTCTCGGCGGCCCAGCTCCACGCTGGACGCACCGGCGGACAGCCCGAGTACGCCCAGTACGAGGGCTGCCCGCCGGCACGCCCAGCGAGAAGCTGGATCCACCGATACCCCCGACGAACCTCCGGCGGGAAGCACTAGTGCGGCCCGTTCGCGTCGCCGTCCAGGAGGGCGCGGGGTTCGTCCGGGTCGCGGGCGCGGAGGCGGACGGCCCGCCATGGCTGATCGCCGAGCTTCCGGCACCGGGGCCGGGGGTCGCCGCGCTGCTCGCCGAGCTCGTGGGGCCTGCGCCGGAGGAGCTGGTGCTCGTCCACCCCGCGCGTTGGCCGCCCGCGCGCGCTGCGCGGTGGGCGCGGGACTGCGCGGGGCTGGCGGCGCGGGTCCGCACCGTGCCCGCTCCGCTCGCGGCCGCAGGTCCGGCTGATGCCGCCGTGCTCGACGTCGGTGCGTCCGTGGCGGAGGCCAGCCTGCTGGGCGCGGACGGCGCGGTTCGGGCCGTCGCTGCGGCGGAGGTGGGCGGACGGCACCTCGACGGGCTGGTGGCCGCGCACACGGGAGGCGACCCGGCGGTGCGGGAGGCGTTGACGCTGCTCCCGGCCGCGGGTGGGGTCGATGCCGCGGCCGTGCGGCCGCTGCTCGCCGAGCCGCTGGCGGCCGCGGTGGCCGCGCTGCGGGAGGTGCTGGCCGGCGCCCCGCGCGTCCTGCTCATCGGCGGGCTGGCCCGCACCCCGCTGCTGGCGCAACTGGTGGACGAGGCGGGTATCGCGGAGGCGGAGGTGGCTCCCCGCCCGGAGGCGGCCGCGGTACTGGGTGCCCTGCAACACACATCGGAGCGGTACCGCTCTCCCGGGCGAGCGGCACGGCTCCAGGGTGCGTCGTACCTGCCCGCGCTGCCGGCCCGTCCGCGGCGACCGCTGCGGGTGGCGCTCCTGGCGACTCTCGCTGTCGCCGCCGTCGTGGCGCTGCTCCTGCTTGGTCGGCTCATGACCCCGGCCGCGGCCGACGCCGTGCCGGTGGGTGTCCTCGCTCAGTACGGCTACCGGCTCGACGTGCCTGCCGGCTGGGAACACACCGGCGGGCTGCCCGAGCGGCGGAGGGTGCTGCTCACCCCGCTGGCCGCGCCCGAGGGCAGCGACCTGATCGCGGTCGAGCATTCCTCGCTCGGCTACGACACGGCCGCCGAGCCGCAGCGGGCGCGGGCCGAGCTGCGTGCCGCGTACGACGCCGCCGTCGCGGATGGCTCCGCGCTGTCCGGCTACGACCCAGACGCGCACTTCGCAGGGCACCCGGTCACCGCCTACCGGCAGGAGGAGCCGGGCGGCACGGTCGTCGACTGGTTCGTCGTGCTCGACCGCGACGCGCAGCTCAGCGTCGGCTGCCGGCACACGCGGGCGGGTGCGGAGGCGGTGCGGACGGCCTGCGCCGTCGTGGTGGCGTCCGTGCGCGGCGACTGACGTTCACACCTGCGAACGATCTGCCGCATTCCGCCCCGCGGTGGGTGACGTCGATGCGAGCGTGAGCGCATCCGGACGGAAGGGGAGCGGGGATGACCCAGGGATTCGGCACCAGCGTCGAGGAGATGCAGGCCGCCGCGAAGCACGTGCTCACCGTGAACGACACCGTGCAGTCCGACCTCGCCGCACTACGCACGCGGCTCGAGCCGCTCACCGGTGCGTGGCGCGGCGAGGCGTCGGCCGCGTTCACCACGCTGATGGCGCGGTGGGACGCCGAGGCCAAGTCACTGAACGACGCGCTGCGCGGTATCGGCGAGTCGATCCAGGGCTCCGGGGTGAGCTACCAGGCGCAGGAGGACCAGCACACGAACGACATGTCCGCGATCCGCGCGGCGCTGGGCTGAGGGGGAAGAAATGAGCGAGATCAAGGTCACGTTCGGGGCGCTCGAGGCGGCGCAGGCGGACGTCTCCGCGGTCGCGGGCCGCATGACCTCAGGGCTGGAGGACCTGAAGCGGTTCCTGGCACCGATGGTCGCCACCTGGGAGGGGCAGGCCGCCACCGAGTACCAGGCCAAGCAGCGCCAGTGGGACACCGCGGCCGCGAACCTCACCACGGTTCTCGGGCAGATCGGCGTCGCGCTCGGCACGGCGAACCAGAGCTACCGTCAGGTCGAACAGGCGAACGCGTCGCGCTGGCAGTGAGATCCATAGGGTCGGGGGAGGGGGCGTTTTGACCCTCCTCCGACGCGGCGGGTACCCTCGTTATTCGATGTGCGGCGGGTGGAAACCCGCGGCCGTGCCAACACGGCCAGCACGGCCCGGCCCACGGGCCCGGCGCCCCAGCATGCCGCACTCGCGCACCAGAGGCAGCTCCCACGAGCAGACGACAGCGACGAGGTAGGTCCGTGCCCACGTACAGCCCCAAGCCCGGCGAGATCACTCGCGCCTGGCACGTGATCGACGCCACGGATGTGGTGCTCGGCCGCCTCGCCACGCACGCCGCCACCCTGTTGCGCGGCAAGCACAAGCCGACGTACGCCCCGCACATGGACACGGGCGACTTCGTGGTCATCGTCAACGCCGAGAAGATCGCCGTCTCCGGCACCAAGCGGGACAACAAGTTCGTCTACCGGCACAGCGGCTTCCCCGGCGGTCTCAAGCAGCGCTCGGTCGGCGAGATGATCGAGAAGCACCCGGACCGGCTCGTCGAGAAGGCGATCAAGGGCATGCTCCCGAAGAACCGCCTCGGCCGCGCGATGGCCAAGAAGCTCAAGGTCTACGCAGGCCCCGAGCACCCGCACGCCGCGCAGAAGCCGGCCGCGTTCGAGATCACCCAGGTCGCCCAGTGACCACGCCAGAAGCGACCACGCCAGAAGAGGGACAGCCCGTGACCACGCCCGAGTCCGAGTTCGACGCCGTCGAGGAGGCCGCGGTCGACGCCGAGGCCACCGAGATCGCCGACGCGGCCGACGAGGCCGACGAGTTCGACACCGAGATCGCCGCCGACGTCGCGCTGCCCGAGATCCCGGCCGTCTACTCCGACCGCCCGATCCAGACCGTCGGCCGCCGCAAGGAGGCCGTCGTCCGCGTGCGGCTCATGCCGGGGTCCGGTTCCTTCCGGCTCAACGGCAAGTCGCTGGAGGAGTACTTCCCGAACAAGCTGCACCAGCAGCTGATCCGGGAGCCGCTGGTCACGGTCGAGAAGACAGAGCGCTTCGACATCTTCGCCAACCTCAAGGGCGGCGGCACGTCCGGTCAGGCCGGCGCGCTGCGGCTGGCCATCGCCCGTGCGCTGATCGAGGCCGACTCCGAGGACCGCCCGCCGCTCAAGAAGGCCGGCTTCCTCACCCGTGACCCGCGGGTCATCGAGCGCAAGAAGTACGGCCTCAAGAAGGCCCGCAAGGCACCTCAGTACAGCAAGCGCTGACGCTTTGAGCGCACGGCGTCTGTTCGGCACCGACGGCGTCCGCGGACTGGCCAACGGCGAGCTCCTCACACCGGAGCTCGCCGTGGCGCTTTCCGCGTCTGCTGCCCGCGTGCTGGCCGAGCGCGACCGCTCGCGGCGCCCGGTCGCCGTCGTCGGCCGTGATCCGCGCGCGAGCGGCGAGATGCTCGAGGCCGCGGTCGTCGCCGGGCTCACATCGGCCGGCGCCGACGCGGTGCGGGTCGGGGTCCTGCCCACGCCGGCGGTGGCGTTCCTGGTCGGTGACCTCGGCGCCGACCTCGGTGTGATGATCTCCGCATCGCACAACCCGATGCCGGACAACGGCATCAAGCTGTTCGCGGCGGGTGGTCACAAGCTCCCCGACTCCGTCGAATCCGCGGTCGAGGACGGGATCGGCGCCACGGCGGACCGGCCAACGGGTGCGGCGATCGGCCGCGTGCGTGACCTCCCCGACGCCGTAGACCGCTATCGCGATCACCTGCTCGCCGTCACGCACACCTCGCTGTCCGGGCTGCGGGTGGTGGTCGACTGCGCGCACGGGGCCGCGTCGACAGTGGCGCCGGAGGCGTACCGGCGCGCCGGTGCCGACGTCGTGGCGCTGCACGCCGACCCGGACGGGCTCAACATCAACGACGGGTGCGGCTCCACCCACATCGGACCGCTGCGCGAGGCAGTCCGCGCCCACGGGGCAGACCTCGGCATCGCCCACGACGGCGATGCCGACCGCTGCCTCGCCGTCGACGCAACTGGTGCCGATGTCGACGGCGACCAGATCATGGCCGTGCTGGCCGTGGCGATGAGCGAGGCCGGCGAGCTCACCGGCGACACCCTCGTCGCCACCGTCATGAGCAACCTCGGCCTGCACCTGGCGATGCGCGAGGCCGGGATCGCGGTGCGCACCACGGCCGTCGGCGACCGGTATGTGCTCGAGGAGCTGCGCGAGGGCGGGTACAGCCTGGGCGGCGAGCAGTCGGGACACGTGGTCTTGCCGCGGTACTCCACCACCGGCGATGGCCTGCTCACCGCGCTGCGCCTGATGGCGCGCATGGCGGCCACCGGGCGGTCCCTTGCCGAGCTCGCCGCGATCGTCGCGCCGCTCCCGCAGGTGCTGGAGAACGTGCGCGTGGCCGACAAGGCGGCCGTGGCCGAGTCGGCGGCTGTGCGCGAGGCGGTCGAGAAGGCCGAGGTCGAGCTCGGCGGTTCGGGACGCGTGTTGCTGCGGCCCTCGGGCACCGAACAGCTGGTGCGCGTGATGGTCGAGGCACCGACGGCCGAGCAGGCCAGGGCTACCGCGGTGCGACTGGCCGAGGTCGTCGCGGCAGCCAGCTAGTGCGGTGGCCACCAACGTTCATCGGTTCCTGACGCGAGCCTGGCCCGCACGCACCTTCAGGCCCTCACTCATGCCTTCGGACGTGTGCGCCGCGGTGTATGTGACGGCCCCGCCGGCGGCCACAGCTGTCGCTCCGGCCGCCATCGCGGCAAGATCGCCGATTCGGCGCGTTCCCCGTTTCCGCGCCGAAGCCTTGATCATGCCCGCCAGAACCGCCTCGTGAGGGGCGACCCCGCACACTGCGCAGCGCCACCGGAGGCCCTGCGGCCTCGGCTTGAAGAGGCCGCGGCGCCACCGAAGGCCCCCGGGCCTGGGGCTCTTCACCCCACCCGACCAGACCCGGCGAACGAATGTGGTCACCGCACTAGCTGGCCCCTACGGCGAGGTGTCCACCCCGGCGTAGGCGTGCGCGAACCAGCGCGCCAGTAGTGGGTCGCCGAGAAGCGCCGCCAGCCAGCCCTCCCGCGCGCCGTTCGTGAAGCCGCCCGGCACCGTGCCCGCCGGTTCGGTGCCGTCGGGGAGGCCGGCGAGCAGGACCCGGAGGTACCACAGCGAGAACGCCTCGGTCCGCCAGATCGCGGGCAGCCGCGTCTCCGAGTACGCGGCCAGCCTGCGGCCGTCGCCGGCCGGGCCGAAGCGGTCCACCAGACCCGCGGCCAGCTCGACGGCGTCCTGGATGGCGAGGTTCATCCCCTTGCCGGCCGCGGCCGTGATCAGGTGCGCGGCATCGCCCGTGAGGAAGAGCCGCCCGTCCTGCATGGGCTCGCGGACCCGCACGCGGAGGTCGACAAGGGTCGGCTCACCGAACGACACGGCGTCGAGCTTGCCGCTGATGTCGAGGCGGCGCCCCAGCTCCTCGCGGACCCGGTCCTCGGGCCAATCGGCGAGCGAGTCGGTGCCAGGGACCTCCACGTAGTAGCGCGTCTGGTCGGGTCCGCGGCGCATCTGCCCCGCGAAGCCACGCGGGTGCAGCCCGTAGATCGTGTGCGCCTCCAGGGGCGGGGCGTCGGCGATCACGGCGACGATGCGGGCGGGCAGGTTCACCTCGTTGGTCCGCAGGCCCGTCATCGCGCTGGCGACCACGCTGTACGAGCCCTCGCACCCGACCACGGCCCGTGCGGTGATCTGCGTGTCGTCCGTCAGCGTGACCGCGGTGCCGTCCGCGTCCTGACGCACCGCCGCGACAGCGGTGTCGAACCGCACGTCGACGCCGTCGGCCACCAGCACGTCGCACAGGGCGCCGACCAGCAGGTGCTGCGGGTAGATGTAGTTCGGGCGGTCGCCGGTGAGGCGGCCGTAGTCGAACACCGTGGACGCGGTCGGCGTCCGGAACTCCATGCGGCCGTTCCGCATCGTGAACTCGAGATCCACATCCGCGATCCCGACGGCGCGCAGCAGCTCTACGGTGCGGTACTCGATCAGGCCCGCCCCTGGCCGCGCTGTCAGCTCGGCTCGGGACCGGCGTTCGAACACCGTGACCGGGATTCCGGCCCGGTGGAGCAGACGAGCGAGTACGAGGCCGGCAGGGCCGGCACCCACGACGACGACATCCCCGGTGATTTCCCCCACGCCTCCACAACGTGCTCTGGGCCACAATGATTTCCGCGTTCGCCCTCGGCGAGTGGCGGGTTCGGGGCACGATCGGCTCATGCCTCCCGAGCTGCACCTGCGCCCCGACCAGCTGCGCGATCATGCGCGCGCTGTGTCGGGGCTGGCGGACGACCTGCACGCGGCGCTGCGCGGCGCGCCCGTTGGCTTCGACACCGACCGGCTGCAAGGCGTTGTCGAGGCGGCGGCATCCGAACTCGCGGAGCTGAGCGGCGCGCTCCGCGGTGCCGCGGCCGCCGGGATCGCGGCGGACGCGGAGCTGTCGGCGACACTCACCCGCCTCCGGGACGCGTTGGAGCGCCGGTGACCGACCCGTTCCAGGACGCGGCGCGGTGGTGCGCGCGGCTCGCCGATGTGCTCGGGGACGTCGGGCGGCGGACGGCGGAGCTCGGGGAGCTGGTCGCCCACGACTGGCCCGACGCGCGTGGCCGGGAGTGGGCCGAGCGCACGTCGCTGCTCGGCGCCCTGCTCGGTCGGGAGGCGACAGCTGCTGCGGAGCTCGGCGATGCCTACGCCCGCCAGGCTGCCGACGCCCCGGCCCCGCTGTTCCCAGGGATGGGCGGCGCGGGCGGGCGCAGCGGGATGAGGCTCGGGGGCACGGACGCCCAGCGGGTCGACGACGAGCGAGGCATGCGCATCGCGGAGCTCGACCCCCCTCCGCACGGCTGACTGGGGTGCACCCAGACCGCGACTCGCCTACATCCACCCCGCGACTCGCGGGTCGCGGGGTGACCCGAGGGTCAGCGGCGGGCGATGACGGTGGTGCCGGAGACCTTGCCGTCGACGAGCACGTCGACGCGGTCCTCGCCCAGCAGGTGGTGCATCAGGAACGCGGTGACGAGGGCTCGGGTGATGCGGCGGGTCTTCGCGTTGGGGCTGCCGGAGAGCACGAAGTCGCTCCAGTGCGTGCCCTCGAGGAAGCCGGTGTGGGAGGCCTTGTCGATCGTCCGCAGCCACACCGGACCGCCCGCGGCGGCGGCGACCGGCTCGGCGTTGCCCGCGGCGGGGGTGACGGTGTCGCGGCCTGCGGCGAGGTGCAGCACCGGCACGGTGACCGCGCTCGCCGCGTCGTGGACGGCCGCGTGGGTCTGCGCCACCGCGATCGTGACGACCGCGGCGACCAGCGGATGGCCCTGGGCGGCCATGAGTGCGGCGGCGCCGCCGATCCCGTGGCCTGCGAACGCGGTGCGGCGGTCGTCAACGCTGATGCGGCCGACGCCGAGGCGCGCCTTGGTGCACACCTGCAGCGTGGAGCGCAGGTCGGCCGCGAAGCCTGCGTGGCTGGGCAGCGGCCCGCGGTGGCTGCCGGGCGCGGCGGCGACGATGCCCCAGGACGCCAGGTGGCGCAGCAGGTCGGCGTAGCGCTCCGCGGGCTGCAGCCAGTCGTGCCCGAACGCGACGGCGGGCAGCCCGAGACCCTCCTCTGGCGCGAAGACGACGCCGCGGAGGCCGACCATGCCGAGGTCGCCGCGCAGCACGGTGTGCGGGCCAGGGCGCGACAGCCGCTCGACGGCGTCCTTCGCGCCGCGCACCTCGGGCGGGCGGACAACGGAGCGGGTGGGGGTCACACGCGCACGGTAGCGGCCCGGACCAGAGCGAGGCGACGGGACGCGCGCGGCCGCCTAGGCTCGCCGCAATGAGGGGTGTCTGGACCGCCCAGCAGGTGCGGGATGCCGAGGCGGTGCTGCTTGCTCGCACCCCGGAGGGCGCGCTGATGCGGCGCGCGGCCTTCGGGCTCGCGGTGCACGCGCGCCGGATGCTCGCCGCTGACGGTCGCGTGGCCGGGCGGAGGGTCGTGCTGCTCGTCGGCGCGGGCAACAACGGCGGCGACGCGCTGTGGGCCGGCATGGAGCTGCGCAGGCGCGGGGTGGGCGTCACCGCGGTGCTGCTCGACCCGGCACGGGCGCATCCGGCAGGGCTCGCCGCTCTGCTGCGCACCGGCGGCCGCGCCGTGGACGCGGAGGCCGGGTTGGTCGCCGTGCCGGGCGCCGACCTCGTCATCGACGGCGTCATCGGCATCTCCGGCCGGGGCGCGCTGCGCGAGCCGGCCGCCCGGCTCGTGGCGGCGGCGGACGCGGCTGGTGTGCCGGTGCTGGCCGTGGACCTGCCCAGCGGCGTCGATCCGGACACCGGTGCCGTCGACGGTTCCGCCGTCACCGCCGCGGCCACCGTGACGTTCGGCGCGCTCAAGCCGGTGCACGTCCTCGCCGCCGGGCGGTGCGGATCGGTGCACGTTGTGGACATCGGGCTCGGCCCGCTCCTACCCGAGCCGCACGCCCACGTGCTCGACGCCCACGACGTGGCGCGGCGCTGGCCGGTGCCGGGCCCCAACGACGACAAGTACACCCAGGGAGTGGTGGGGATCGCGGCCGGCTCGGCGACGTACCCCGGTGCGGCCGTGCTGGCCAGCGGTGCCGCCGCTCTCGCCACCAGCGGGATGGTGCGGTTCGCCGGCAGCGCCGCGCCCGGCGTGCGCGACCACTGGCCGGAGGTGGTGGCCGCCGGGTCGATCGAGGAAGCGGGCCGGGTCCAGGCCTGGTCCGTGGGGCCGGGTATCGGCACGGACGACGCGGGCCGCGCGGTGCTGGCGGCTGCGATCGCCGACGAGGTGGCACTGTGCGTGGACGCCGATGCGATCACGCTGCTCGCGACGCACAAGGACCTCAGGGACGCGCTGCGCGGACGGCCGGTGGTGCTCACCCCGCACGACCGCGAGTTCGCACGGGTGGCGGGCGAGGTGGGCGGCGACCGCATCGCGGCGGCCCGCCGGGCCGCGGCCGACCTCGGCGTCACCGTCCTGCTCAAGGGCAACGCCACGGTCGTCGCCGACCCGGGCGGGCGCGTGCTCGTCCACCCCGCCGCGTCCTCGTGGGCAGCGACTGCCGGGTCGGGCGACGTTCTGACCGGCATGATCGGTGCCCTGCTCGCCGCGGGCCTCGAGCCGTGGTGGGCCGCAGGTTGCGCGTCGCACGTGCACGACCTGGCGGCCGGCCTGGCCGCGAATGGCGCCCCGGCCCCGGCGTCACGCCTGCAGGCCGCGCTCCCGGCGGCGATCCGGTCCGTGCGGGCTTCTCCGCGTTAGCGGGACACCGGACCGAGGGCATCGAGCGCGGCCCGCACCCGGCGTAGCCGGTCGGCGAGGTCATCGGGACAACCGCCGTGGTATACGGGACCGCTGCCATCGGCCAGCAGAGCCCTCAGCTGTACGACCCCGCACGCCGACACCGGACCACCCTCGAGGAGCCGGTCGGCGAGTCCGTGCAGCTCCGGCGCGGCGGCCCGGATGTGCCGCGCACTGACCCGCACCATCGCGGTCGCTCGCGGCGGCCGGGCGGCAAGAGCGAGCAGGCGCAGAAGTGTGCGGGCCAGCTCTCTGCAGGCGGCCGGCCTGACAAGCGACTGGGCCCGGACCGCCAGCAAGGCGCTGGTTTCCGGCGGTTCACCGGCGCTGAGCCTGCGGTCCAGTCGGGCCGAGCGCAGACGGGCGCTCCACACGTCGCGCACCCGGACCTTCCGCTCGGCCCACCCGACGCCGTTGACGTTCACCAACACGGACCGATGGCCTGCCGTGACCATATAACCCAGTTTGCTGGTCATGCCATGACCAGTCAACGCTCTTTGCTGGTCATGGCACCTAGGATTGCCCGATGCCCCTCCCCGCGTGGGTCGCGCCGGACGAGACGAAGCCGGCCCCGATGCCGCTGCTGCTGGTCCAGGCGTTCGTGAACACCGTCGAGGCGGACAGCAACACCGACCTCCTCCGGGAGCCGGACACCGCGCGGCACTGGTTGGAGGCCGCCGGTCTCGCGGATCCCGTGACCGGCCTGGGATACGACGAGCTGCGTGCGGCGCGCGAGGTGCGGGAGAGCCTCCGGGGGATGCTGGCCGCGAACGTGGGCGGCCCACCGCCCGGCGCGCAGGATCTGGAGCCGTTGCGGGCCGCAGCGCAGGCCTGCACGCCCCTGTTCGAGGTCGATGCCGCCGGTCGCGTTCGCATCGAGCAGGCGCCGGGTCGCGGCTCGACGATCGCCTGGACCAGCCTCCTGCTCGCGGTCCGCGACGCGCAATCCGATGGCACCTGGCAGCGCCTCAAGGCCTGCGAGAACGACGAGTGCGGCTGGGCGTTCTACGACCGCTCGCACGGACGGCGTGGGAGGTGGTGCGCGATGTCGGGCTGCGGGAACCGCATGAAGAACCGCAGCCTGCGTGCCCGCCGACGCGCCTAGCCTCCCGTACGCCCATCGAGTTGGCGCCGTTCGTCGGAACGGTGTTACACGATGCCCGCTCCCGGGGGGCGCAGTGGTCGGGTCAGCCGGGATGCGCCTGTCGCGATGAATGCGATGATTGACTACGTGGAGTCTCCGTCGAGCGCGCCGCGGGCCGAAGCCCTCGTCGACCTCGCCGCCGTCCGCCACAACGTCGAGGTGCTCCGTGAGGCGGCCTCGAAGGCTGCGGTGATGGCGGTGGTCAAGGCCGACGGGTACGGGCACGGCGCGGTCCCGGTCGCGGAGGCGGCGCTGGTGGCGGGCGCGTCCTGGCTGGGCGTGTGCACCCTCGAGGAGGCCGCCGAGCTTCGGGGTGCCGGGATCACCGCGCCGCTGCTGTCGTGGCTGCACCTGCCCGACGACGACTTCACCGAGGCCGTCGCCACCGACGTCGATCTCTCCGTCGCGTCGCGGGCGCACCTCGCCGCCGTCACGGCTGGTGCGCGGCGCGCGGGACGCCCGGCGCGGGTTCACCTGAAGGCGGACACGGGGCTGTCAAGGGGCGGGGCGCAACCCGCCGAGTGGGACGCCCTGCTCGACGACGTCGAGAAGGCTGCCGCCGACGGGCAGGTGGAGGTCGTGGCCGTCTGGTCGCACCTGGCCAATGCCGACATCCCGGACCACCCGAGCCTCGACGCGCAGGCGGCGCGGCTCACGGCGGCGTGGGAGGTGGCCCGCGAGCGCGGGTTCACCCCGATCCGGCACCTGGCGAACGCCGCGGCCACACTCACCCGTCCCGACCTGCACTTCGACCTGGTCCGGCCGGGGATCGCGGTGTACGGGCTCGACCCGCTGGGCCGGCCGCCCGCTGAGACCTCCCTGAGGCCGGCGATGACGCTGCGCGGGCGCGTGGCGCTGGTCAAGCGGGTGCCGGCCGGCGAGGGCGTGTCGTACGGGCACGAGTGGACCACGGTGTGCGAGACCACCCTTGCGCTCGTTCCGGTCGGGTACGCCGACGGTGTGCCGCGCAGGCTGGGCGGGCGGATGCGGGTGCTGTTGGGCGGCAGGCTGCGGCCGGTCGTCGGCCGGGTGAGCATGGACCAGGTGGTGGTGGACTGCGAGGACGGCGTAGGCGTCCGGGAAGGTGACACAGCGGTGTTCTTCGGCCCCGGTGACGATGGCGAGCCGACCGCCCAGGAGTGGGCGGACGAGCTGGGCACCATCCACTACGAGATCGTGACGGGCGTGCACAGCAGGCGCGTGACCCGTACGCACACCGGGATCGCAGTGTGAGACGAGGACAGATCTGGGGAGCTGTGGCCGGAGCGGCGGGCGCGGCGGTCACCGGCGTTGCCGTCGGCGTGGCTGCCCACAAACATTCACGGGTCGCGGCGGAGCGCAGGCGGTTGGCCGCGCAGCTGTCGGAGAAGCCACCGCAGCTGGCCGGGCTGCCGCAGAGCGAGCCGTCGTCGGTCACCGCCGACGACGGGGTGCGCATCTCCTGCGAGGAGATCGAGGCGAAGGACGGCAACCCGGCCCTCACCGTCGTGCTCGTCCACGGCTTCGCGCTCGACCGGCGCACGTGGCACTTCCAGCGCCAGTCGCTGCCCGCGCTCTCCGACCCGTCGATCCGGGTGGTGCTCTACGACCAGCGCAGCCACGGCCGTTCCGAGCGCGCCCCGCAGGAGAGCTGCACCCTCGAGCAGCTCGGCCACGACCTCGACGCCGTGATCAGGGCGCTGGCCCCCGAGGGCCCGCTCGTGCTCGTCGGACACTCGATGGGTGGCATGACGATCATGGCTCTCGCCGAGCAGAACCCGGAGTTGTTCGCCGAGCGGGTGGCAGGCGTCGCGCTCGTGTCGACCTCGGCAGGCGAGGTGGCGAGCGGCGGGCTGCCCGGCACGCTGCTGTCGCGGCACAACCCGCTCACCCGCACCGTCGGGTTCCTCGCACGGCTGCAGCCGACGCTCGTCGAGACCGCGCGTAAGGCGCTGGGTGACGTCATCTGGTCGCTCACCCGCAAGTTCGCCTACGGCGACAACAACATCGCCCCATGGCTGGTCGACCTCGTCGACACGATGATCAGCACCAACGCCGTCGACGCGCTCATCGACTTCGCCGACACCGTCAACAGCCACAACCGGGTGGCCGCACTGCCCGCGCTGGCAGACTGCGAGCTGCTCGTGGCGGCAGGCACCGCCGACCACGTGATCCCCTCCACGCACAGCGACGTCATCGCAGCGGAGCTGCCGGACGCACGGCTCGTCCACTTCGACGGGGTCGGGCACCTGCCCATGCTCGAACAGCCGGCCGCGATGGACGAGGCGCTCGTCGACCTCATCCGACGCAGCGCCGACCGCGTTCGCCCGCGCAGGTTCCGGTGGCGCGCATGACCACGGGGCTGGAGCTGGACGTCGAGCTGGTGCTGCCCGAACCGGCCGACACGGAGGCGCTCGGCGAGCGGCTCGCCGCCGAGCTCGGGCCGGGCGACCTCGTCGTGCTGTCCGGGCCGCTGGGCGCCGGCAAGACCGTGCTGGTGCGCGGCATCGCCCGAGGGCTCGGGGTGGCGGGGCCGGTCACGTCCCCGACGTTCGTGATCGCCCGCGAGCACCGACCTCTCCCCGGCGGACGCGGGGTGTCGCTCGTGCACGTCGACGCCTACCGCCTCGGCGGTGCGGCGGAGCTCGACGACCTCGACCTCGACACGGACCTCTCCGAGGCCGTTGTCGTGGTCGAATGGGGTGAAGGGGTGGCGGAGCGGCTGTCCCCAGGGCACCTGCTCGTACGGCTGCAACGGCAACCCGACGACGTGCGGACGGCTACCGTGTCCCGCATGGAGGATGCGTGATCAAGGCCGTCATCTTCGACTGGGGCGGCACGCTCACCCCCTGGAAGCGGATCGACAACCTCGAGGGCTGGCGCCTGCTCGCCGAGGTGCTGCACGACGGAGACGCCGAGCGCGCCGCGGCACTGGCGAACGCCTTGCTGGCCGCAGAGGACGCACGGTGGGCCGCTGTCCGTGACGAGCACAGGGCGTTCACCCTCGATCAGGTGCTGGCCGACGCCGGGCACCACCATCCCGCCGACGTGCCGGCCCAGGTGCGCGAGTCCGCGCTGGCGCTGCACCGCGAATTCTGGTTCGGGCAGATGCCCACCGACCCGGACGCCGGGCCGGTGCTGCGCGCCCTGCGTGAGCGCGGGCTCAAGCTCGGCGTGCTGTCGTCCACCTCGTGGCCGCGCGACTGGCACGAGGACCGGTTCCGCTCCGACGGCGTCCTCGACCTGTTCGACGCCTGCGTGTGGTCGAGCGACCTGGAGTGGACCAAGCCACATCCGGAGGCGTTCCACGCCGCCATGGACGCCGTGGGCGTCGACGACCCAGAGGCGTGCGTCTACGTGGGCGACCGCCCCTACGACGACATCAGCGGAGCCAAGGCGGTGGGTATGCGGGCGGTGTTCGTGCCGCACTCCGACATCCCCGCCGCGCAGCAGGTGCCGGTGGACGTGCACCCCGACGCCGTGCTGCACCGGCTCACGGACCTGCCGGCCCTGATCGCGGACTGGTGAGCCCGGTTCCAATCCGACGAGCGGCGCGTTCGTCGGATAGGTTCCGACGAACGCGCCGCTCGCCGGAACAGGGCGCTCTCGTAGGCTCAGGTGTGTGCTGGTCCTGGCCATCGACACCGCCACGCCCGCCGTCACCGCGGGTGTCGTCGAGCTGACCGCTGACGCCGTCCTGCTGCGGGCCGCGCGCGTGGAGCATGACGCCCGCAAGCACGCCGAGCTGTTGATGCCGGCCGTGCAGGCGGTGTGCGGCGACGCCGGCACGACGTTGCGCGGCGTCGACGCCGTGGTCGTGGGGACGGGACCGGGCCCGTTCACCGGGTTGCGGGTCGGCATGGTCACCGCCGCGGCCCTGGGTGACGCGCTCGGTGTTCCGGTGCACGGCGTGTGCTCGCTCGACGCGATCGCGGTCGACGCGGCAGGCGAAGGCCCGCTCGTCGTCGTCACGGACGCGCGGCGCCGCGAGTTCTACTGGGCCGCGTACGACGAGTCCGGGGCGCGGGTCGACGGACCGCACGTCCAAGCCCCGGCCGCGGTGGCCGAGCGGGCGCGTGAGCTCGGGGCGGTGGCCGCGGCGGGCGGGTCGGCTCCGTCGGTGGGGCTGCCGGTGCGCCCGCCGGAGTCGCCGTCGCCCACCGGGCTCGTCGCCGTGGCGGCACCAGTCCTGCGTGCGGGCACGGCGCCGGACCCGCTCGTGCCGCTGTACCTGCGCCGCCCCGACGCCGTGGAGCCCGGCACCCGCAAGCGGGTGAGCGCCTGATGCCGGCCCCGGCGCCCAATAGCTCGGTGCAGATCGACGCGCTGCGTGAGAAGGACGCGGCGCGCTGCGCAGAGCTGGAGCGGCTGCTCTTCCCCGGCGACGACCCGTGGAGCGAGCGCGCGTTCCGCGACGAGCTGGCGGCCGGCCACCCGTACCTGGCCGCGCGGGACGGGGAGCTGCTCGTCGGGTACGCGGGGCTCGGGTTCGTGGCCGGGCCCCCGCAGGCCGAGGCGGAGATCCACACGATCGGCGTCGACCCCGCCCACCAGCGTCGCGGCATCGGCCGCGCGCTGTTGCGCGGGCTGCTCACGGTGGCCGACGAGCTGGGCGCCACCGTGTTCCTCGAGGTCCGCACCGACAACGAGGCCGCGCGGGCGCTCTACGAGGCAGAGGGCTTCACGGTCATCGGCCTGCGCAAGCGCTACTACCGGCCCAGCGGCGCGGACGCGTACACGATGCGGCGGGAGCGCGGAGCATGATCGTCCTGGGGATCGAGACGTCCTGCGACGAGACGGGCGTCGGCGTGGTGCGGCTCGACGACGCGGGCGGGGTGGAGCTGCTCGCCAACGAAGTGGCCTCCTCGGTGGACGAGCACGCGCGGTTCGGTGGCGTGGTGCCCGAGGTGGCGTCGCGGGCGCACCTGCAGGCGATGGTGCCCGCCGTGCACCGCGCGCTCACCACCGCGGGCGTGACCGGCCGGGACGTCGAGGCTGTCGCGGTCACGGCTGGCCCGGGGCTCACCGGCGCCCTGCTCGTCGGCGTCGCAGCCGCGAAGGCCTACGCCGCCGCGTGGGATGTGCCGCTGTACGGGGTGAACCACCTGGCCGCACACGTCGCCGTCGACACGCTGCAGCACGGCCCGTTGCCACCGTGTCTCGCGCTGCTCGTCTCCGGCGGGCACTCGAGCCTCCTCGACGTGCCCGACCTCGCCGGCCCGGTCACCCCGCTCGGCGCCACGATCGACGACGCGGCGGGCGAGGCGTTCGACAAGGTCGCGCGCCTGCTCGGGCTGCCGTTCCCCGGTGGGCCGCACATCGACCGCGTTGCCCGCGACGGCGACCCCGCCGCGATCGCGTTCCCCCGCGGCCTCACCGGCCCGCGGGACGCACCGTTCGACTTTTCCTTCTCCGGGCTGAAGACGGCCGTCGCGCGCCACGTCGAGGCCCTCGAACGGGCCGGCACCCCGGTTCCGGTGGCCGACGTGGCAGCGAGCTTCCAGGAATCCGTGGTCGACGTGCTGACGGCCAAGGCCGTGCGCGCGGCCCGCGAGCGCGGAATGGAGACGTTGTTGCTCGGTGGAGGGGTGGCGGCCAACTCGCGGCTGCGCGTGCTGGCCGAGGAACGCTGTGCCGCCGCCGGCATCCGGCTGCGGGTGCCCCGCCCCGGCCTGTGCACGGACAACGGGGCGATGGTGGCAGCGCTGGGCGCCCACCTGTTCGCGGCAGGCGCGAAGCCGAGCCGCGCCGACCTGCCGGCGGACTCGTCGCTGCCGGTCACCGAGGTGCTGGTGGGCTGACGCCCTGCGCGGTGTTGCACGTCCACTCCGGACGCACACCGACTGCATGCGATTGTCGGGACCGATGTGGGTGTGAGCGAGGAGTCGCGCATCGGCCGAATGGCCCACTCGAATCTGCTCCTTTGCGCGGAATGCGCCGAACGGCGCTTCTGAGTCGGCGAACTGGAACCGGGTCGAAAGCGGCGAATGCCGTGAACCAATCCGGCAGAGCGACCGTGTGGGGGATATCGGTGCGGTCGAGATGGCCGCTTTCCCCACCGAAGGAGCTTTGATGAGGTTTCGACGTCTGCTCAGCACTGCCGCGGTGCTCACCGCGCTCAGCGCGGCAGGACTGCTCGGCTTCACCTCGATCGCGTCCGCACAGTCCGACTGGGTCACGCTCAGCGTGTCGGGCTCCGGCGAGCAAGAGGTGCCGGCCGGCAGCGGCGAGGACGGAGCGAAGGTCACCGGCAGCTTCCAGCTCAACACCGATGGGGAGTTGAACTACACGGTCAGTGTCAGCGGCAACAGCGAAACCATCACCGCAGGTCATATCCACCGCGGCGCCAAGGGCGAAAACGGCGACGTCGTCGTCACACTCGACAACGACGCGATCAACGACGGCACGTCTGCCACCGTGGAGATCGATCCCGGCCTTGCGGAACGGATCATCAACAACCCGGAGAACTGGTACCTCAACGTTCACTCCGACAGCTTCCAGCCGCCGTCAGGCGTTGCACGCGGCCAGCTCACGGGCGACCCCGACAAGCCCGACGTGATCAACACCGGCACCGGCGGGCAGGCCGCGGACGACGGCTGGGCCGGTACCTCGGTCGCCGTCTGCGGCGCGCTCGTCCTCCTCGCGTCCGGTGGAGCGCTTTTCATGCGGCGCCGGGCCGACCGCACCCGATGATCGACGGCACGCTTCGCCGCCCCGCCACCCGGATCCGTCCGGGCGGTGGGGCGGCGGCGGTCACGGCGATGCTGCTGGCCGTGTTCCTGACGGCGTGCGGCTCGCTCCCCGCTGCTGGATCGGCTCCACCACTGCCCAGCGCGCCGGTGGCCACCGAGAGCGGGGCTCCGTCGACTCCGTCGGCGGCCGAGGACGTGGCCCAAGTGCCACCGGCGACCGTGGAGCTCGAAGGTGCATCGCCGGCGCCGGTGGCCCTTGCCGACGTCGCCGATGACGGCTTCCTCGCCGTTCCGGAGGACATCTCGAAGCTCGGCTGGTGGATCGGCAGCTCCCCCATGGGTGCGCCCCGCGGCACCACGCTGATCGCCGGTCACGTCGACTCGGCGGTGGCGGGGCTCGGCGTCTTCGCGAAGCTGAAGGACATGGGCGCGGGGGACCGGATCACGGTCGTCGACGGTCTGGGCAACCCGTGGAGGTTCGAAGTGACCGACACCCAGCAGGTGACCAAGTCGCAGCTGCCTGCCGAGCTCTTCGACACCGATGGGAAGCGGCGGCTCGCACTGATCACCTGCGGTGGCCCGTTCGACGCAAGGCTGCGCAGCTACGAGGACAATCTCATCGTCTGGGCGGAGCCGGTCTGACGGCGGTGGCCGCTCGCACATCGACTTCCGCGTCCACACCGACCTCGGTTGATGTGGGCACGGAGTCGGTGTGCGAGCCCGTCAGCCGGTCGGGTCGAGGACGGTCAGCTCCGCGAACTAGCGTCGGCTTCGTGCTGCTCTTCGTGCTGCTGCGCAGGGGCACGGCGGCGGCGGTCAGCGGGCTGCTCTACCTCGTTCCGCCGGTGACTGCAGTACTCGCCGTTCCGGTACTCGGGCAGCCGCTGGAGCCGCAGACGTTGGCCGGCCTGGCCATCACGCTCGCGGGCGTGGCAGTGGTGCAGCGAGCGACGCGCTCCACAGAGCGTCGGGACACTACGCCGAGACGTGGGCGAGCAGTCGTAGCTCATCGTCCGTGAGCCGCAGGCCCAGCATCGGCAGCAGCGCGTCCAGCTGCTCGGGGGTACGGGCGCTCGCAATCGGCGCGGTGACGGTGGGCTGGCCGGCGAGCCAGGCGAGCGCGACGGCCGGAACGGGGACCCGGTGGCCGGCCGCGATCTCGTCCAGCACGGCGAGCACCGCGCGGCCGCGGTCGTCGAGGTAGGCGAGCGCTCCCTCGGAGCGCTGGCTCTCGACCGGGGTGTCGGGCCGGTACTTGCCGGTGAGGAAGCCCTTCGCGAGCGCGTAGTACGGCATGCAGGCGAGGCCCTCGCTCTCGACGAGCGGAGCGAGCGCGTTCTCGTACTCCGCGCGTTCCATGAGGTTGTAGTGCGGCTGTAGCGCCACGTAGGAGGCGAGGCCGTCCCGTGCGGAGATCTCCAGCGCCGACCGGAGGCGCTCCGTCGTGAAGTTGGAGGCACCGATCGCGCGCACCTTGCCGGCTCGCACGAGCGCGTCGAACGCGTCGGCGGTCTCCTCCTGCGCGGTGTCGGGGTCGTCGCGGTGCGCGTAGTAGAGGTCGATGTAGTCGGTGCGCAGCCGTCGGAGCGAGTCCTCGACCGCCTCGGCGATGTTCTTCGCGGACAGCCCCTTGCGCTCCGGCCACGAACCCACCTTCGTGGCGACGACAACCGCGTCGCGGTTGCCGCGGGAGTCCATCCACTCCCCGATGAGCGCCTCGGACTCGCCGCCGGAGTTGCCCGGCGCGCGCCAGAAGTAGGAGTCGGCGGTGTCGACGAAGTTCCCGCCGGCGGCGACGTACGCATCGAGCACGGCGAAGGACGTATCGCGGTCGGCCGTCCAGCCGAAGACGTTGCCGCCGAGGCACAGCCGGGTGACGTCGAGGTCGCTCGAGCCGATCTTCACCATGGTCGGCAAGCCTACGAGCAGCGGCGACGGAGCGCAGACGCGGCAAGGGTGTCGGCGTTGAGCGTTGGCACTCTCATGGGTAGAGTGCCAGCGGAACGGCCCGGACGCTCCGGCACCCGCGACGACGGGGCGCCCGCGCGCTGTCCACCAGAACCCATTCAGCGAGTGCATGCACCCCAGGAAGGGGAGGTCATCAAGTGGCGAACATCAAGCCGCTCGAGGACAAGATCGTCGTCCAGGCCAGCGAGGCCGAGACCACCACCGCGTCCGGCATCGTCATCCCGGACACGGCCAAGGAGAAGCCCCAGGAGGGCAAGGTCCTCGCGGTCGGACCGGGTCGCATCGACGACAACGGCAACCGCGTCCCGCTCGACGTGAGCGTCGGCGACGTCGTCATCTACTCGAAGTACGGCGGCACCGAGGTCAAGTACAACGGCGAGGAGTACCTCATCCTCTCCGCCCGCGACGTGCTCGCGGTCGTCAACTGATCCACCACTCCGTGTCGCCGCCGCCCCGGTGGTCCCTCGACCGAGCGGGCCGCCGGGGCGGCGGCGTGTTCGGCTGAGAGCTGAAGAGAGAGGCAGGCATGCCGAAGCAGATCAGCTTCGACGAGACGGCGCGCCGGGCGCTGGAGCGCGGGGTGAACCAGCTGGCCGACGCGGTCAAGGTCACCCTCGGCCCGCGCGGTCGTCACGTCGTGCTGGACAAGAAGTTCGGTGGTCCGACCGTCACCAACGACGGCGTCACCATCGCCCGCGAGATCGACCTGGAAGACCCGTTCGAGAACCTGGGTGCCCAGCTCGCGAAGACCGTCGCCACCAAGACGAACGACGTCGCCGGTGACGGAACCACCACCGCCACCGTGCTCGCCCAGGCGATGGTGGCGGCGGGGCTGCGCAACGTCGCGGCAGGCGCCAACCCCACCGCGCTCGGCAAGGGCATCTCGCTCGCCGCCGAGAAGGTGGCCGAGGTGCTCAAGGAGAAGGCCATCCCCGTCGAGGGGAAGGCCATCGCGCAGGTCGGCACCATCGCCTCCCGCGAGGAGGAGATCGGCGCGCTGATCAGCGAGGCGCTCGAGAAGGTCGGCATCGACGGCGTCATCACCGTCGAGGAGGGCTCCACGCTCGCCACCGAGCTGGAGATCACCGAGGGCCTGCAGTTCGACAAGGGCTACCTCTCGCCGTACTTCGTCACCGACGCCGAGTCGATGGAGGCCGTGCTCGAGGACGCCTACATCCTGCTGCACCAGGAGAAGATCGGTGCGATCGCCGACCTCCTCCCGCTGCTGGAGAAGGTGCTCGGCGAGGGCAAGCCGCTGCTGATCGTCGCGGAGGACGTCGAGGGCGAGGCGCTGTCCACCCTCGTGGTCAACTCGATCCGCAAGACCATCAAGGTCGCCGCGGTGAAGTCCCCGTTCTTCGGTGACCGGCGCAAGGCGTTCATGGACGACCTCGCGGTCGCCACCGGCGCCACGGTCATCAAGCCGGAGGTCGGCCTCAAGCTGTCCGAGGCCGGGCTGGACCTCCTCGGGCGCGTCCGGCGTGTCGTGGTCACCAAGGACAACACCACCCTCGTCGAGGGTGCCGGTGCCAAGGACGCCATCGACGGGCGAATCACGCAGCTCAAGAACGAGATCGAGAACACCGACTCGGACTGGGACCGCGAGAAGCTGCAGGAGCGGCTGGCCAAGCTCTCCGGCGGCGTTGCCGTCATCAAGGCCGGTGCCGCTACCGAGACGGCCCTCAAGGAGCGCAAGCACCGCATCGAGGACGCAGTGTCGGCCACGCGGGCCGCTGTCGAGGAGGGCATCGTCCCCGGCGGTGGTTCGGCGCTGGTACAGGCCGCCAAGGCCCTCGATGACGGCCTCGGTCTCACCGGTGACGAGGCAACGGGCGTCACCATCGTGCGCAAGGCGCTCAGCGCGCCGCTGTTCTGGATCGCCGCCAACGGTGGCCAGGAGGGCGCGGTCGTCGTCGGCAAGGTCGCGGAGCTGGAGTGGGGCCAGGGCTTCAACGCCGCCGCCCTCACCTACGGCGACCTGATGGCCGACGGCGTGGTCGACCCGGTCAAGGTCACCCGGTCCGCCGTGGTGAACGCCGCGTCGATCGCCCGGATGGTGCTCACCACCGAGAGCTCGGTCGTCGACAAGCCGGAGGCCCCGGCGCCCGCAGCGGGCGGCCACGGCCACGGGCACGGTCACGGCCACTGAGCCCCTCACGGTGGTCGAGTAGGGCCGGCGCCCCGGCGCCGGCCCGTATCGAGACCACCACCCCTACGAACGGCCCTCCTGTCGGTACCCATCCGACGGGAGGGCCGTTCGTCGGTATAGGGCCGGCTTGCGACGCGGTCCTCGTGTGAACCACGTGCTCCGTGCCGCCGCGTTCGGCGCCCACCCCGGCGCTGCCGTGCGCGTGCGTCCGGGCATGCCGGACCTCGACCGGTGGCTGGTGGCGGTCGCCCTCGGCGGCCAGGGCCGGTACGCGGCGGCCGCCGCCGTCCTCGACGACCTGCTGGCCGCGCCCGGGGTGTCACCCGCGGTCGCGGCGCACGCCGCCGTCACGCTCGCGTCTCATCGCCGGCAGCTCGGTGGGCACGCCGCGGCCCGCAGGCTCGACGCCGTCGGGCTGCGGCGCGCGGCAGCGGCGCCGCCCGAGCCGCCCGACGCCGAGGGGACGGACGCGCTCGCCGCGCGCGTCGATGCGCTGGTGGGGCTGGCCGCTGATGCGGTCGGGACCGGTGCGGTGGGCCAGGCGCAGCGGCTGCTCGACACCGCGGCCGATGCGATGCGCGGCCACCCTGCATGGCGTCCGGCGGTCCGGCTCGGCTGGGTACGCGCGGAGCTCGCGCTGCTGCGCGGCGACGCAACGGCGGCGGTTGCGCCCGCCCGGGAGGCGCTCGAGCTCGCGCAGGCCCGCGGATCGCTGCGGCACGAGCTGAAGTCGCGGATCGTCCACGCCGTCGCGCGCGCGGTTGCGGGCGGCGGAACCGGCGAGTTGCTCGCCGAGCTCGACTCGGCGGGCGACGCCGCCGATCGGGCCGGGCTGCTACCCCTCGTCTGGCCCGCCCGGTACGCCGCGGCGGATGTGCTCGAACAGGCCCCGAACGGAGTCTCGACAGCAAACGACGCCGCCGCCCGAACGGCGCAGCGGTCGGCAAACGGCCTGCCGAGCGACGCGCCACGCCGACGACACGCCGGAACGGCCACGGTGAGCGTCATCCTGGGCCGATGTGACCCGGTTGGGAGGCGCCTGATGAGGGAGGGTCCGGGCCACCTTGCTCAGCTGCCGGTAACCTAGCTACTCCGTTCGGTCCTACGTCACCCACATGACGAGTGCCACTTGGCGCAACACTCCCGAATGGAGGGCACAAACCGCCCTGATCGTGTCAAGGTGAGCTGGTCACCCGCCGATGAGGGGGGTGACACATCACCCGGCTGCAGGAAGCTGCAGGAAGGAATCGTCGTGACGACGGTACTCATCTGCGACGATCGTCGCAGCGTCCGCGAAGGCCTGACCCGCGTGATGTCCGCGGTGCCGGGGGTGCACCGGATCGATTGCGTTGCGCACGGGGACGAGTTGCTGGCGAGGTTCTCCCGCCAGCCGGTCGACGTGGTTCTGGTCGGTACCCAGCGTGCGGTGCCCACTGGGGTCGAAGCCACGCGGCGGCTTGTCGCCGCCCATCCGCAAGCCAACGTCATCGTCTTCGGCGCCCCCGACGACGCGGGCAGCATCGCTGCCGCGATCGCCGGTGGTGCGCGCGGCTACCTGCGTTGGGACGCGTCGCGCCCCGAGCTGGTCGCCGCGCTCGCGCACACGCTGGCGAGCACGGCCGTGCCGACGCCCCGTGCACCGACGGACCCTGGCGTGCAGCTCACCGAGCGCGAGCTCCAGGTGCTGCGCGGCATGAGCCAGGGCAAGAGCAACGGCCAGATCGGCCGCGAGCTCTACCTGTCGGAGGACACGGTCAAGACCCACGCCCGGCGGCTGTTCCGCAAGCTCGGCGTGCGTGACCGGGCCCAGGCCGTCGCCCATGGCTTCCGCAGGGGTCTCGTCTCCTGACGAGAGAGGGACGACGAGCGCGGGGAGCGGCGCCCTGAGGCGCCGCTCCCGCTCGCGCTCTCTGCTCGATCGTCTCCGCCGGATCGCCGTCGCTGCACTCCGGTTGCCCTCCCGAGCCACTCCTCCGCACCACGCTGCCCGTCGATCGCTGTGCGCGACGACACGCTTCCGTCCCCCGCGGTGTCGCCTCCCCGCGGCGGCTTGAGCACCCGATCGGGTGGTAATCGTCCGGATTCGGCAACCCAGAGCCTCCATCGTGCGTCTACCTCAACAGACGAAGTAGCCCATCCCGGTCCGCCGAGCGGCTTCGCTACGGTGGTCCGTAATGAGGCACGGTTGAACACTCTCCGTGGTCAGCCTCACGAACGGATGATGCCGAAGATGTTCCGTAACGCGCGTACCACGGTCCGCGATGAGTGAGCAGACAGACGTACCCGACGAACTGGTGGCCCGTGCCATGACGGGCGACCACCAGGCAGTCGGGACACTGATTGCGCTCATCCGGCCCATGGTCGTGCGCTACTGCCGGGCACGTCTGGGTCGAGTGGACAGGTCGTCGGTCTCCGCCGACGACGTTGCACAGGAGGTGTGTTTGGCCGTGCTCACGGCCTTGCCCGGATACCGCGTGCAGGGACGCCCGTTCCTTGCGTTCGTGTACGGGATCGCCTCCCACAAGGTGATCGACGCACACCGGGCGGCCACCCGGAACAAGTCGGAGCCGGTTGCGGACATCCCGGACGCGGTCGAGTCGGCCGATGGACCCGAACAGCGCGCGCTTCGAATCGAACTGTCGAGCGAGATGGGCAAGCTGCTCGACACGCTCCCCGACAAGCAGCGGGAGATCCTCGTGCTGCGCGTGGTCGTCGGTCTGTCGGCCGAGGAGACGGCGGAGGCCGTCGGTTCCACCCCGGGAGCGGTCCGGGTGGCACAGCACAGGGCGCTCGCGCGCCTGCGGAAGTCGATGCCCGAGGAGGAGGTGGTCTGAGTGCCCGACGACACGCGCCACCCCTTTGGCGGCGGCCGCAACGACCACAACGGGGGCCACAACGGCACCAACGGGTCGAAGCCCTCTGACATGCAGGCACAGCCCGTCGCCTTCGGCGAGCTCGCCGAGCCGGTCGACCTGGTCGCGGTGCAGGCCGACGACGAGCTCATCAACGCGCTCGCCGCCGGAATGTCCGTGTCGGCCCCCGGCGTGGGCGGCTACGACGCCGACGATCGGGTCGCCGCGATCCTCGCCGCGTGGAAAGCGGACGTGGACGGCGATCCGATCCCTGAGCTCGTCGACGTCGACACGGCCGTGTCCACGGTGCTCGCCGCGCGCCCACCGTCCGGGCGCACCCGGCACCTGGTGCCGGTCGCGGCGGCCGCTGCCTTCCTCGTGCTCGCGATCGGTGGGGTGTCGGTCACCTCCTACAATGCCCGGCCGGACGACGCACTGTGGGGCATCTCGAAGGTGCTCTACAGCGAGCGGGCCGAATCGGTGGAGGCGGCCACCCGCGTCGAGGAGCGGATCGAGAACGCCAAGGACGCGCTCGCGTCGGGGCAGCCGGTGCTCGCCGCGCAGGAGCTCGCGCACGCCGAGAAGGACCTCCAGGTCGTGCGTCCCCAGGAGGGGCAGGACGAGCTGGCGGAGGCACAGGACTTCCTCCAGGCGAAGGCGGCCGAGACCCCGGAGGGCACGAAGGTGAACCCGGCGTCGCCGCTCGCCACGCAGCCGTCCCGGCGGGTGCCGGAGAGCGTGCGGGAGTCGCGGCCGTCGGAGTCCGAGGACGCCACGACCACCACCGAAGAGTCGGACCCGTCGTCGGCCACGGGTGAGGGACAGCCGGGGCCCGAGGTCGCCAGCACGCCCGACGAGAACACCGGCGCGCCCACCACCCGCCCCACCGCCGACCCGCGGCGGGCAGCGGTCGCCCCGGAGGACCCCAGCTCGGCGCCCACCAGCCGGCCCACCCAGGCGCCCGGCAACGGGAACGGCGAAGGCAGGCCGGACGAGCCGACCGGCAACCCGCCTGCCACCTCGGAGGGCAAGCCCGACCCCACCACGTCACCGCCACCGCCACAGAACGACGAGGGCGATGGTGAGGCACCTGATACCGGTGGCCCGAGCGCGGACGGCGAGGAACCTCCCCCCACCAGCAACTGATCTCGAACACGACGAAGCCCCCGATCCGGTGGAGATCGGGGGCTTCGTCGTAGTGGTCGGTGCCGTCAGGAGTCGGAGAGCACCGCGTCGGCGTAGCCGCGGCAGTACTCCCATGTGACGTAGTTGGTGGGGTCGGGGTCGAAGGCCGGCTCGTGGGGACGCATCTGACCCTCGTCGAGCAGCTGCTGGAGGCTGGAGCGCAGCAGGCTCCACTCGTGGAAGTGCTGCTCGCCGCAGTCGCCGCAGTCGACGACGATGCCGCGCACTCCACGGGCCTCGAGGAGTGCCTGGTAAACGGCGAGATCGGCGAGGTCGGCCACCACTTCGTCGCGCTCGGCCTCGCTCAGCGAGTCCTGCTCGACGGTCTCCGGGCCATCGAGCGACAGCGCGGGGTCGTGCGGATCTCCGGCGAACGGGTCCGGTGGCAGCGCATCACGTGACACGAACCTCACGATACTCGCACGTGAGACCCGCCGGGCCGACCACACGGGCCCGCGCCGCTGCCAGCGGATGATCAGGCGCGGGCAAAGGCCTCGTACGACCCTCGTGATCGGCCCGACACCCGCAGATACGATGGACGGACGGGGTCATTAGGCGAGACGGGATGGTGGCGATGACGACCGAGGCCGCGAGCCAGGAACTGGCCCCCAAGTTCGCGATGCTGGGCCTGACGTTCGACGATGTGTTGCTGCTGCCCGCAGAGTCCGACGTCGTGCCGAGCGCGGCAGACACGAGCACACAGGTCACCCGCCGCGTCCGGCTGAAGGTGCCGATCGTGTCCTCCCCGATGGACACCGTCACCGAGTCCCGGATGGCGATCGCGATGGCAAGGGCAGGCGGATTGGGAGTACTGCACCGCAACCTGTCACCGGAGGAGCAGGCAGCACAGGTCGAGGTCGTGAAGCGGTCGGAGGCCGGGATGGTCACCGACCCGGTCACGTGCTCGCCGGACGACACGCTGGCCGACGTCGACGCGCTGTGCGCCAAGTTCCGGATCTCCGGGGTGCCGGTCACCGACGCGGGCGGACGCCTCGTCGGGATCATCACCAACCGGGACATGCGGTTCGAGATGGACCACTCCCGGCCGGTGCACGAGGTCATGACGCACGCCCCGCTGATCACCGCGCGGGTCGGAGTCACCGCGGAGGCCGCGCTCGGGCTGCTGCGCCGCCACAAGCTGGAGAAGCTGCCGATCATCGACGGTGACGGGATCCTGCGCGGCCTCATCACGATCAAGGACTTCAACAAGACGGAGAAGTACCCGCTCGCCACGAAGGACCCGGACGGCCGGCTCGTGGTCGCGGCCGCGGTCGGCGTCGGGGACGAGGGGTACGCGCGCGCGATGAACCTGGTCGACGCCGGGGTCGACGTGCTGATCGTCGACACCGCCCACGGCCACTCGCGGCGCGTGCTGGAGACCGTCGCCAAGCTCAAGGCAGAGGTCGGCCACAACGTCGACGTGGTCGGCGGCAACGTCGCCACCCGCGCGGGCGCCGCAGCTCTCGTCGAGGCGGGCGCCGACGCCGTCAAGGTCGGCGTCGGCCCTGGCTCGATCTGCACCACCCGCGTGGTGGCAGGCGTCGGTGCGCCGCAGATCACAGCGATCTACGAGGCGGCGCAGGCGTGCGCGGCCGCCGGCGTGCCGGTGATCGGCGACGGCGGCATCCAGTACTCCGGCGACATCACCAAGGCGATCGTGGCCGGGGCGTCCACCGTGATGCTCGGGAGCCTGCTCGCGGGCACGGCCGAGTCGCCGGGTGAGGTGATCCTCGTCGGGGGCAAGCAGTTCAAGGTCTACCGCGGCATGGGCTCGCTCGGTGCCATGCGGTCCCGCGGCGACACCAAGTCCTACTCGAAGGACCGGTACGCCCAGGACGACGTGCTCAGCGAGGACAAGCTCGTGCCGGAGGGCATCGAGGGCCGCATCCCGTTCCGCGGGCCCCTCGCGCTGGTGGTGCACCAGCTGGTCGGCGGGCTGCGGTCGGGCATGGGCTACGCCGGCGCCCAGACGATCGAGCAGCTCCAGCGCGCCCAGCTGGTGCGGATCACCGCGGCGGGGCTCAAGGAGAGCCACCCGCACGACATCACGATGACGGTCGAGGCGCCCAACTACTCGGCTCGATAGGGGCCATCTAGGCTGGTCACCCGTGCGTGACCTCGTGGAGATCGGGATGGGCCGGGAGGCCCGTCGCAGCTACGACCTGAACCAGGTCGAGATCGTGCCGTCCCGGCGGACGCGCAGCTCGCAGGAGGTCTCGACCGCCTGGCAGCTCGACGCGTACCACTTCGGGATCCCGCTCGTCACCCATCCGACCGACGCGATCGTCTCGCCGTCGACCGCCGCGCGGATCGGCCAGCTCGGCGGCCTCGCGGTGCTCAACGCGGAGGGCCTGTGGGCCCGCCACGCCGACGCCGAGGGCGCGCTGGAGCGGGTGGTCGACGCGGTGGAGGACGACGACCCCCTCGCCGCGATCCGGCTGTTGCAGGAGCTGCACTCCGCCCCGATCCAGCCCGCCCTGCTCACCGAGGCGCTCAAGGCCGTGCGGGAGGCCGGCGTCACCGTCGCCGCCCGCGTGAGCCCGCAGCGCGCCCGCGAGCTCACCCCCGACCTGCTCGCCGGGGGCGTCGAGATCCTGTTCGTGCAGGGCACGATCATCTCGGCCGAGCACGTGTCCGGTGGGGAGCCGCTGAACCTGAAGGAGTTCATCAACTCCCTCGACGTCCCGGTGGTTGCAGGCGGCTGCGGCGACTACCGCACGGCCATGCACCTCATGCGCACCGGCGCCGCGGGCGTGATCGTCGGGTACGGCGAGTCGTCGGCCACCACCACCGACGACGTGCTCGGCATCGGCGTCCCGATGGCAACCGCGATCGTCGACGCGGCCGCCGCGCGCCGCGACTACCTCGACGAGACGGGCGGCCGGTACGTCCACGTGATCGCCGACGGCGGCATGGCGGGCTCCGGCGACATGGCCAAGGCGATCGCGTGCGGCGCCGACGCCGTGATGCTGGGTGAGCAGCTCGCCGGGTCGTCCGAGAGCCCTGGCCGGGGCCTGTACTGGACCTCGGCTGTGGCGCACCCGTCGCTTCCCCGGTCGGAGATCTCCGGGTACCTGCAGGGTGACATCGACCTGGAGACCCTGCTCTTCGGCCCGACCCGCAGCCCCTACGGCACGGTCAACCTCTTCGGTGCCCTGCGGCGGGCGATGGCGAAGACGGGGTACTCGGACCTGAAGGAGTTCCAGCGGGTGGGGCTGACGGTCCGCGGTTGACCGGCGCGCGAGAGCCGGCGCGTAGCGAGACCACCGACACCCGTGCCGCGTTCCGCGGAACGCGGATCCACGAGGTGCGGTCTCCGGTGTCCACCTGGTCAGCAACGTTGGCTTGGGCGCGTCGTCCCCGGCTTGGGGCACGCCCGTACTCGACGAGCCCGTCCCTGCCCGGTGCCTACGCAACTATCCGGTGGTCCCGACCCTCCGCCCGACGGTGAACACCGAAAGCCGCCATGCACCGGACGGGACGTGCTCGTCCAGAGGTCCGGGAGGGCAAGACGAGCATCTCGCAGAGCGCCCACGGGATCGGTCATCCTCCGACTCGGCCACCGCGGGACCGGACACGCGCGGAGCGCGGGCGCGCCCACCCGAGGACCGGTGGCAACACCCCGTCGAATGAGCGGTTGTCCATGGTTGTCACCGCAGCCATGGACAACCGCCACATCGGATCATGCGCGGCCACCACCGCCGAACAGGCCCGCGCATCGTCTACGACCACCCAGAACCCAGGAATCAACCGTCTAGTCACCAGGGTCGGTGGGCGTGCAGTGATTCTGGTCGCGGGGTGAACCGGTGCACGCTCGGTCGCCGGAAGCAGCGCCTACCCTGGTGCGGTGCAACCCCCCACCGTCCTCGTCGTCGACTACGGCGCCCAGTACGCCCAGCTGATCGCCCGCCGGGTGCGTGAGGCGCAGGTCTACTCGGAGATCATCCCGGGGGACACGCCGGTGGCCGAGATCGTCGCCCGCAAGCCTGCGGCGCTGATCCTGTCCGGTGGGCCGTCGAGCGTGTACGAGCCGGGTGCGCCGAGCGTCGATCCCGAGCTGTTCCGCACCGGCATCCCGGTGCTGGGGCTGTGCTACGGCTTCCAGGCGATGGCGCGGGCGCTCGGCGGAGAGGTGGCGCCGGACGGCACCCGCGAGTACGGGCGCACGGAGCTGACCCTCTGCGGTGGGAGCACGCTGCACGACGGGCTGCCGGCGCGGCACCCGGTGTGGATGAGCCACGGTGACTCGGTGGTGCGCGCGCCGGAGGGCTTCACCGTGACGGCGTCGTCCGAGCGGGCGGCGGTGGCCGCGTTCGAGGACCCGGTGCGGCGACTGGCGGGCGTGCAGTACCACCCCGAGGTCGGGCACTCGCCGCACGGGCAGGAGGTGCTGCGGCGGTTCCTGCACGAGGTCGCGGGCATCAGCCCGGGCTGGACGACGTCCTCGATCATCGACGACACCATCGACGCCGTGCGGGCGCAGGTCGGGGAGGGGCGGGCCATCTGTGGCCTCTCCGGCGGCGTCGATTCGGCCGTCGCAGCGGCGCTCGTCCACCGCGCCATCGGCGACCGGCTCACGTGTGTGTTCGTCGACCACGGCCTGCTGCGGGCCGGTGAGCGCGAGCAGGTGGAGCGCGACTTCGTCGCCGCCACCGGTGCGAAGCTGCACACCGTCGACGCCCGCGACCGCTTCCTCGACGCGCTAACCGGGGTCAGCGACCCCGAGGAGAAGCGCAAGATCATCGGCCGGGAGTTCATCCGGGTGTTCGAGGCCGCCACGGCGGAGGTCGCGGAGAGCGAGCACGTCGGGTTCCTGGTCCAGGGAACGCTCTACCCGGACGTCGTCGAGTCCGGCGGAGGGTCGGGCACGGCCACGATCAAGAGCCACCACAACGTGGGCGGACTGCCGGACGACCTCGAGTTCGAGCTGGTCGAGCCGTTGCGGGCGCTGTTCAAGGACGAGGTGCGCCGGGTGGGCGCCGAGCTCGGGCTGCCCGAGACGATCGTGCACCGCCAGCCGTTCCCCGGGCCCGGCCTCGGCATCCGGATCATCGGGGAGGTCACGGCCGACCGGCTGGCCACGCTGCGGGACGCCGATGCGATCGCCCGCGAGGAGCTCACCTACGCGGGGCTCGACCGCGACATCTGGCAGTGCCCCGTGGTGCTGCTGGCCGACGTCCGCAGCGTCGGAGTCCAGGGCGACGGGCGTACGTACGGCCACCCCGTGGTGCTGCGGCCGGTCTCCAGCGAGGACGCGATGACCGCCGACTGGACCCGCCTGCCCTACGACCTGCTGGAGCGCATCTCCACGCGCATCACCAACGAGGTGGCCGAGGTCAACCGGGTCGTCCTGGACGTCACGAGCAAGCCGCCTGGCACCATCGAGTGGGAATAGTCGTGAGCGGATACGCGTGCTCCTGCACGCGTATCCGCTCACGACCTGTCCTACGAAGCCCTTCTCCTATCGGCGACGCCCCCGCAGGCTCCCCACCAACAGCAGCAGCCCGATCACGGCGGCCCCCGCCGCCAGCAGCCACCGCGCGTCGAAGCCGGCGAGCGACGGCACCTCGCCGACGAAGGCGCTCGCGGCCATCGCCAGCGTGAGCAGCCCCACGACCAGGGCCAGCGGGTCGGGCCCCCGCCTCGTCTCCTTCTTCACCAGCTCAGCCACGGCGCACCTCCACGTCTGCCAGACCTGCATCGATGTCGAGAACGAGCGGCCGCCCGCTGCGCACGCCGTCGGTGCCGAGATCGTCGATCACCTGCACGTGCGCGTCCGGGCCGTCGTCCTCGAGGCCGCCGAAGCGGACGTCACCGAACCCGGCCGCTGCCGTCAGGGTGACGTCGGCCGTGGGCGGTACCCGCACGGTCACGTCGCCCGCTCCCATCGAGATCCGGGTCCGCACGGGGCTCGTGTTGCCGTCCGGCGGCACGCTCAGGTCGAGGTTGCGCAGGTCGAGGTCGATCTCGCCGGCGCCGCGCTCGTAGCTTTTCTGCAGTGCGGCCTCTGTGGTGGGTGCGGCGACCAGCTCGCCGTACCCGTCACCCTCCCAGCGGTCCACGGGCGCCGCCACGATCGCCCAGGTGAGCGCGCTCAGCAGCAGGGCGAACGGGATGAGGCCGCGCCCGGTCCGCAGGAACGCCCCGAGCACCAGCCCGGCGCCGAGCACCGTGAGTACCACGCCGCACAGCACGGCCAGGTTCGCGAGCGTCAGCATCCCCCCGAGCATCATGATCACGGCGGCGGCACTGCCGACGATCAGCGCGAGCCCGAGCGTCACCGGCGTGACGGGCAGCCTGCGCGGTGGTGGCTCGGCCTGTGCGGGCGAGGGTTCCGGCAGGTCCCACGCGAAGGGGGCGGCGCCGAGCGGGTCCCATGCTGGCGGGTTCACCGGCGGCTCGGTGCTGCCTGCCGCGCCGGTCGGCTCCTTCAACAGCGACGGCCCGGGCGCGGCCATGGGCGCGGCCACCGTCGGTGCCTCCGCCGCCCGTGCGCCGCGGTCGCCCCGGCTGCGGTGCAGCAGGTACAGCAGACCGGCCACGACCAGCAGCGGAAGGATCCAATCGGGGCCGTTGCCGCCGAACACGCTGCCCATGGTCACCGCGGCGCCGATGGCGAGCGCGACGACGAGCCACGTGCGTGGCCGGGTCGGGCGCGGGGCCGCCGGGTCGGCGGGCGCGGCGGGCAGCAGGATCCAGCCGGCGATGTAGAGCGCCGCGCCGATCCCGGAGAACGCGGCCACCACGAACCCGACCCGTACCAGCACGGGGTCGATGTCGTAGCGGCGCGCGATGCCCGCTGCCACCCCCGCCACCTGGCGGTCGTCCCTCGGCCGGGCGGGGCGTGTCTCCCACATCTCGCGCAGTGTCTCGCCGACGTCCGTACGACTCATGACGCTCAGAGTGCCTCCCGACGTGACCCCCGAGGATGGGGGATGGCCCGGAGCCGTCCCGGAGGTTTCCCCGATGTCCTCCCTTCTCGCGCGTGTGACCATGGGTGTGTGATGGGACTCCCCGCGGCCGGCGCGCTTGCGCCGTTGCCCTCCGGTGCGCCGCCGCTGATGCGCAGGCGCAGCGCTCGCCTCGTGGCGGGCGTCGCCGGGGGTGTGGCCGACCACCTCGGCGTCAACGTGCTCTGGGTGCGCACCGCGTTCGTGCTGCTCGCCGCGGTCAACGGCGCGGGCGTCGTCGCCTACGGGCTTCTCTGGATCTTCGTGCGGCAGGAGCCCACGGAGGTGCAGCGCCCGCTCGGGCGTGCCGAGCGCCAGCAGGCGCTCGGGCTGGCCGCGCTCGGCATCGGTGCAGGGCTCGCGGCCGCGGCGCTGGGCAACACCGTGGTCGGTTGGATCGTCGGCCCGCTCGGGGTGGCGGCGGTCGGTGCCGCGGTCGTGTGGCGGGAGGCCGACGAGTCGCAGCGCAGGCGCTGGACCGAGGGCGCGCGGTCTGGCGTCACCGGCGTCACGGGTCGTGGCCGGGCCGCGCTGTGGCGTGTGCTCGCGGGCGCGCTGTTCGTCGCCACCGGGATCGGGGTGTTCCTGTTGGGCAACCTCGACCTCTCGCAGGTGCAGTTCGGGATGCTCGCGGTGCTGGCCACGTTGCTCGGCGTCGGCGTGCTCACCATCCCGTGGTGGGTGCGCCTCATGCGTGAGCTCTCCGAGGAACGCCGCGAGCGCATCATCGAGACCGAGCGAGCCGAGATCGCCGCACACCTGCACGACTCGGTGCTGCAGACGCTGGCGCTCATCCAGCGCCAGTCCGACCAGCCGCGCGAGGTGCTGCGGCTGGCCCGCGGCCAGGAACGCGAGCTGCGCCACTGGTTGTACGGCCCCACCGGGTACGGCCGTTCCGGTCGTGCGTCCGGCGACCCCGCGCTCTCGGAAGGACTGGCCGACGCGATCACCACCGCCGCCGCTGAGGTGGAGGACACCTACGCGATCGACGTGCGCCCCGTCGTGGTCGGCGACCGCCCCCTCGACGACGGGCTGCGAGCGCTCGTGCTCGCCGCGCGGGAAGCAATGGTCAACGCGGCCAAGCATGCGAAGGTCGGTGAGGTCAGCGTGTACGTCGAGGTCGAGCCGGAGGAGGTGCACGTGTTCGTGCGCGACCGCGGCGTCGGCTTCGATCCGGACGGCGTTCCCACCGACCGGCACGGCCTCGCCGACTCCGTGCACGGCAGGATGGAGCGGCACGGCGGCGTCGTACGGCTGCGCAGCACGCCGGGCGAAGGCACCGAGGTGCACATCTCCATGCCGGTCGACGGGCGCACCGCCGAGCAGGACGAACTTTCACAGGAGTCGAAGTCATGACCACCGAATCGACCGACGCGCCCATCCGCGTCTTCCTGGTCGACGACCACGGCCTGTTCCGTTCAGGGGTTCGGGCCGAACTCGACCGGCACGTCCCGGACGTCACCGTCGTGGGGGAGGCAGGCTCCGTCGACGAGGCGGTGGCCGCCATCCGCCACCTGCGGCCCGACGTGGTGCTGCTGGACGTCCACATGCCCGACGGTGGCGGGGCCGAGGTGCTGCGTCAGCTGCGCCCCGAGTTGCCGGACGTGGTGTTCCTGGCCCTGTCGGTGTCGGACGCGGCCGAGGACGTCATCGCGGTCATCCGCGCCGGCGCCCGCGGCTACGTCACGAAGACGATCTCCGGTCGGGAGCTCGCCGACGCGGTGCGGCGCGTGAAGTCGGGCGACGCGGTGTTCTCGCCGCGGCTGGCCGGCTTCGTGCTGGACGTGTTCTCCGACCGGCCCGGCGCGGCTCCGCCCGGTGATCCGGAGCTGGACCTGCTCACGCGCCGCGAGCGCGACGTGCTGCGGCTGCTCGCGCGGGGCTACGCGTACAAGGAGATCGCGGGAGAGCTGTTCATCTCGGTGAAGACCGTGGAGACCCACGTCTCGAGCGTGCTGCGCAAGACGCAGCTGTCGAACCGCTACGAGCTCTCGCGGTGGGCGTCGGACCGGCGTCTCGTCTAGGAGGCCGGCCCGACGCCCACCGCCGCGTCAGCGGAGCAGACCGCCGACGGTGCCGAGCAGGCCGCCGACGAGGCCCCCACCATCGCCGTCGTCGTCGCTGTCACCACCGTCGCTGTTGTCGCTGTCGCCGTCGCCGTCCTCGGAGTCGTCGCTGTCGCTGCTCTTGGCATCGCTGCTGGACTCCGAGTCTTCCTCGTCTTGGGGAGCGGACGAGTCTTCATCGTCGGCGGACATGAGGCTCATCGAGCGGGAGCTCTTGCTGTCCTCGTCGTCGCCGTCGTCATTGCTGCTCTTCTCGCTGTCGCCGCCCCCGCCGAGGCCGAGGCCGTTGACGAGCCCGCCGACGGTGTCGCCGACGGTGTCGAGCAGGCCGCCGCCGTCGTCGTCGCTGTCACCGCCGTCGCTGTCGCTGTCGCCGCCGCTCGACCCATCGGAGTCGTTGCTGCCGGAATCGCTGCCGGAATCGCTGCTGCCGGCGCTCGAGCCACCGCTCGAGGACGATCCGCTGCCGCCGGAGGACTTCTTCGTGGAATCGTCGTCATCGTCGCCCGCATCGGCGGCGGCACGCGAGCTGTCGTCGCCGGAACTGCCGCTGGAGCGGCCGTTGCCGGGGTCACCGCCGTCGGTGGCTCCGGTGCCGGCGTTCTCTCCCGCCAGCGGGCCGGGGAAGGCCACCGGGATCCAGTCGGACGGGGCAGGGGCGCCGGGGTCGAGCGGGTCACGGGCCGCGGCCTGGTCGATCACCACGCTGTTGTCCGGGGCCGCGGCGACCGGGGCCTCGGGGTCGAGCAGGCCCTGGCCCGCGTACGGGCCGTCGCCCTCTGCGCCGCCGGTGGCCGGCGTCTGGTTCGCCGTGGGAGCGACCTCGGTGAGCATCGCGGCCCCGAGGACCGACCCGGCGGCCAGGAGCGTGCCCGCGGCGATCGCGCCGCGGCGCACGAGGACGCGCCGGTCGGCGCCGCCCTCGTCGCCGGTGGAGGCCGGCTGGTTGGGCCGCAGCTGCAGGGGCCGGTCGGCGGAGTGGGGGGCGCGACCCTCGCGACGGAGGAGGGCGCCCACCGAAATACCGCCGGTGTCCGGCTCGACCTCCCTTACGGGAGCGGGCGCATTGCGGCTCAGCAGGTCGGCAACGGTGATCACTTCCGTTGCGGGTGCATCTGATCCATCTCCGAACCGGATCTGAGCCACAGCGTGACGTCCTCCCTTGGAGTGAACGGACGTCAGAATGTCTACCGGATGCCGATGACGGGTACCAAGTGTCATTCGTCCGCTCGTCGCACGTCACACGAACGGCGTATTTCCGTTCAACGACGATTACCGACCGCTCGGCCATCTGAGCTGCCGCCGGGCGCTTGGTCAACCCGCTCGTCGGTCCGCCAGGGCCGCTCGGCTTGCGCACAGCATGCGGCGGATGGATCGCGTCGTGATCATTCCGAGATCGGGACGAACGCGTTTTCGATCAGGGCAGCGTGCGGAACCGCGACCGGGTGGAGTCGAGAGCCTGCTTGGCGTAGACGCCTGCGCCACCACCGAGCAGCAGCCCGACGAGGTCGACCGGCACGGATTCGGCGCCGGTGAGCAGCAGGCCCAGCAGGGCGACCCCGGCGGCGCCACCCGCCACTTTCCAGCGGCTGTTGACGTAGTCGGCGGTGGTGCCACCGGAGAGCCCGCGCTTCTTCGCCGCGTTGCCGAGCAGCGCCAGGTAGCCGACGTGCCCGAGTGCGACGACGAGGCCGACCAGGGCAATCACTGCTGCGACGATCCCGAACACGGCACCCATGGCACAAGAGTGCCACGGAAGGGCGACGTCGCGCCGGGAAACTCCGCGGTTCACGTGTCAGCTGCTCCCGAGACGTCCCCGGCCGAGCCGCAGCAGGAGCAGCCCGAGGTCGCGGCCCTCGCTGCCGAGCTCGCGGAAGCGGGCGAGCACGGCCATCTCCCGGCTGTAGACGATCCGCGGCCCGCCGGCGGCCATCCGTGCCTTGCCGATGGTCTTCGACACCTCGGTGCGGCGTTTGACCAAACGCAGGATCTCCGCGTCGAGGTGGTCGATCTCGACGCGCAGCACGTCGATGTCCTCGGCGGTCGGGTTCTCGGTCTGGTTCTCGGCTGTCACGGTCACGGTCTCCTCCTGCAGGTGCCCGGCCCGGGCCCGTGACGCGCAAACGCCCCGGGTCCGATGGACTCCGGGGCGTCGTGGGGGCTGATTCAGCTGGCCACGGGCACCGGTGTCCGGTACCCGTAGAAAAATCGGCGGCTGATCAGAAGCACGCCAGCAGTGTGCCACACCGGGGGCTGTCGGGGAGCGGCGGTACCCTTTCGAACACGATGAGCGCGCTGTTCGAACTGCCTACAGAGAACCCTGTCCAGCCCCGCACGGAGCGCGGTGCTGCGCTGCTGGAGGGGCTCAATCCGCGCCAGCGCGAGGCGGTGGTCCACGCCGGGACGCCGCTGCTGATCGTCGCGGGGGCGGGCTCGGGCAAGACCCGTGTGCTCACCCACCGCATCGCGTGGCTGCTCGCCGAGCGCGGGGTCCACCCCGGCGAGATCATGTCGATCACCTTCACCAACAAGGCAGCCGCCGAGATGAAGGAGCGCGTCGACGCGCTCGTCGGCAGGCGCGGCAACGCGATGTGGGTGTCCACGTTCCACTCGATGTGCGTGCGCATCCTGCGTCGCGAGGCCAAGCACCTCGGCGTGCGCAGCGCGTTCTCCGTCTACGACGCCGACGACACGCGCCGGCTCGTCGGCCTGGTCCTGCGTGATCTGGAGCTCGACCCGAAGAAGTTCTCCGCCCGTGGGGTCGCGGCGCAGATCTCGAACCTCAAGAACGAGCTGCTGTCGGCCGACGACGCCGCCGAGCGGGCCGCCAACGACTTCGAGCGCAAGGTCGCCGAGGTCTACGGGGTGTACCAGGCGCGGCTGCGCACGGCCAACGCGTTCGACTTCGACGACTTGATCATGGAGACCGTCGCGCTGCTGCAGCGGCTGCCGGCCGTTGCCGAGTACTACCGGCGCCGGTTCCGGCACGTGCTGGTCGACGAGTACCAGGACACCAACCACGCCCAGTACGTGCTGGTGCGCGAGCTCGTCGCCCCCGCCGCCGACGGAGTCGAGCCGGGCGAGCTGTGCGTGGTGGGCGACTCCGACCAGTCGATCTACGCGTTCCGCGGCGCGAGCATCCGCAACATCATCGAGTTCGAGCAGGACTTCCCGAACGCGCGAACGATCATGCTGGAGCAGAACTACCGCTCCACCCAGCGCATCCTCTCGGCGGCCAACGCGGTCATCGCGCGCAACCCGGACCGGCGCGACAAGCGGCTGTGGTCCGATCAGGGCGATGGCGCGAAGGTGGTCGGGTACGTCGCCGACAACGAACACGACGAGGCCGCGTTCGTCGCGCAGGAGATCGACCGGCTGGTGGATTCCGGTGAGTTCCGGAATTCCGATGTCGCGGTCTTCTACCGCACCAACTCCCAGTCGCGCGTGTTCGAGGACGTGTTCCTGCGCGTCGGACTGCCGTACAAGGTCGTGGGCGGGGTGCGTTTCTACGAGCGCAAGGAGGTGCGCGACGCGCTGGCGTACCTACGGGTGCTGTCCAACCCTGAGGACACCGTCAGCCTGCGCCGCATCCTCAACGTCCCCAAGCGCGGCATCGGCGAGCGCGCCGAGGAGCTGGTGGCCACCTACGCCGACCGGGAGCGCACCTCGTTCGCCGCCGCGCTGCGGATCGCGGCAGAGCAGCCGGAGCGGATTCCCGGGCTGGTCACGCGGTCGCAGCGGTGCATCGCCTCGTTCGTCCAGCTGCTCGACGAGCTGAACGAGCTGGTGGAGCGCGGCGACGAAACGGCGGAGATCCTGGAGGCCGTCTACGCGCGCACCGGCTACACCGCCGAGCTGGAGGCGAGCGACGACCCGCAGGACGGCTCGCGCCGCGAGAACCTCGCGGAGCTCGTCACGGTGGCGCGCGAGTTCGCGGGCGACGCCGCTGTCGCCGACCTCGACGACTCCGACGTCGAGGTGGGAGCGCCCGCTCCCGGCTCGCTCGCGGCGTTCCTGGAGCGGGTGGCGCTGGTCGCCGACGCCGACTCGATCCCCGACAACGACGAGGGCATGGTCACGCTGATGACCCTGCACACGGCGAAGGGTCTCGAGTTCCCGGTCGTGTTCCTCACCGGTTGGGAGGACGGCGTGTTCCCGCACATGCGGGCGATGGGCGATGCGGCCGAGCTGGCCGAGGAGCGGCGCCTCGCCTACGTCGGCATCACGCGGGCGCGGCAGCGGCTGTACCTGTCCCGGGCGATGATCCGCTCGTCGTTCGGGCAGCCCAACGCCAACCCGGCGTCGCGGTTCCTCGCCGAGGTGCCCGATGACCTGGTGGAGTGGCGGCGCGCCGAGTCGGAACGCTCGGCGCCGGTGGGCCGGTTCGGGTTCGGCCGCAGGCCCGCGGCCACCGACCGCGGCAGCTGGAACGTCCCCAAGGCCGCGCTCAAGGCGTCGATCTCCCTCGATGTCGGCGACCGGGTCAACCACGACAAGTACGGCCTCGGCACGGTCGTCGAGTCCGACAAGGCCACCCAGCGGGTGCTGATCGACTTCGGTAGCGCGGGCACGGTGCGGCTGATGCTCATCGGTGGGGTGCCGCTACAAAAGCTGTGAGCGGTGGAACCCGGGGCGCTCGGATCCCGTCCATGCGCGTGTGACACTGATCTCGGGAGGCCCACGATGTCTGTCGACGCCCTGTACGAAGCGGTCTTCGCGCACCCCGGTCCGTGGACCGAGGAGGAGTACTTCGCCCTGCCGGAGACCCCGGCGCGCATCGAGCTGGTCGACGGGATGCTCGTCGTGAGCCCGTTGTCGTCGGTGCCACATCACCGGCTGGTTCGTGAGCTCACTCATCTGTTCCAGACCACCCGGCCGGACGGCCGTTGGGAAGCGCTGCCCGGCGCCAACGTGCGGCTGTGGAAGGACCACATCAGGATCCCCGATGTAGTGGTGGCCCGTGCCGAGATGGACGTCCTCCACGTGGGAATCGATGACGTCCTGCTCCTTGCAGAGGTCACGTCACCTGGCAACTTCCGCCAGGACCGGATCGTGAAACACGGCGACTACGCGGAGGCGGGCGTCCCGTTCTACCTGCGGGTGGATCTGCACGATGGCCTCGACAAGGTGCGTGCGTCGGCGTTCGAGCTCGAGGACGGGGTCTACCGGGAGTACGCCACGGCGCCGGACGGCGTGCTGCGCCTCGATCGCCCGTGGCCGCTCGAGGCCGATCTCCGATCGCTGGCGCGCGGCCGCTAGGCGGCCTAGTACTCGATCCCGCGCTTGCGCAGCCAGGTCAGCGGGTTGATCTTGGTGCCCTCCGAGCTCCAGACCTCCAGGTGCAGGTGCGGGCCGGTGGAGTAGCCCCGGTTGCCGATCTCGGCGATCTCCTCGCCCGCCTTGACCTTCTCGCCCTCTTTGACGAACGTCCGGTTGACGTGTCCGTAGACGCTCTGCGTGCCGTCGGTGTGGCGCAACACCACCCACAGGCCGTACCCGGTCGCGGGGCCGGATTCCTCGACCACAGCGTCGGTGAGCGCGTAGATCGGCGTGCCGATCGGTCCCGCGATGTCGATGCCCTCGTGTGCCCTGCCCCAGCGGCTGCCGAAGAGGGATGTGAGATGCCCGACCGTGGGTTTGACGAACGCGGTCTCGCCGTAGAGGTACGCCTCCGGGGCGCCGTCGGACAGTGCCGCCTCGATCTTCGCTGCCTGCCGGGCGAGGTCGCGCCCGATGTCCACGGCCTTGGCGAGGTTCTGGACGTCCACCTGGGAGGCCGGGTCGAGCGCGTCGATCGCGAGCGGGTCGGGCAGTAGCTGGTCGCCGCCGATCGCGCCTGCGAGGGAGGCGGTGCTGTCTGCGGGCGGCTCCTTCGTCACCTGCGCGACGGGCTGCAGTGCGGCAACCGCCTGCGTGCTGTCGAAGAACGTCGTGGCGAGGGTCTGACCGCCCGCAACCACCGCACCGGCGGCCACCGCGGCGACGGTGGCGCGCCCGCGCACCGACGCGGCAGGGGGCGCCGGGAGATGGCGCACGCCCGGGACGTCGACGACGCGCAGGGGCGTCGTACGACCCGGGTCGTCCGCCTGGGCGCCGCTGGGGGAGCGGTGGCGCGCCAAGACCTGCCCTTCTCGACTGACCGGGGTGTCGCATCGCAATCCGGCGGCGCGGGCTGGGGATCCCGCTGCGGCGGCGTTCGGGGTTGCCACCGTGACCGGCCTGTGACACGGACCGGGGGACGGTAGCGAGGCTGCTCCGCTACGGGCAACTCCTCGCGCGGCGTGGCGGTGTTATCGACGCAGCGTCAGAATGTGGGTGACGAGCGGATGCGGAGCGTTCCGAAGTGACCCGTGAGTAGGGCTGACCTGGGCTTGACGGGTGATGTGACCGCGCCGTTCGGCCCAGTGCGGCGGCTACCCAGTGCACCGTCCGTGGGTCGATCGGGAGCGATAAGTGACCGAGGTCACGAATTTCGAGCTCCTCGACGTCGAGGTCGGGATGCCGCAGCCGGCCGTTGCGCTGCGGCAGCACCATCTGGTCCATGCGGCTCCAGACCACGAGGAACCGCGTGTCGCACGCCGGTGCGGGCCGCGCGAGCTCGGCGATCACGTCCGATCCGGGACGGAGCTGGCGCGCGAGCGGCGTGGGGAGCAGGTGGGCGGCGAGGGTGCCACCGTGCGGGCTGCCGAGCGTGACGAGGGTGTCGACGGCGGCGGCTCCGCCCATCCGCTGGACGTAGTACCGGGCGATCATCCCGCCGAGCGAGTGGCCGACGATGTGGACCCGCTCGGCGCCCGCGAGCTCGCGCAGCTCGTCGACCTGCTGGCTCAGCCGGTGTGCTGCCGTGCGGATGTCCTCGGTGAACAGGCTGTAGTTCACCGCGTGCACGACCCCGAAGCCGCGCCGTCGCAGCGCGCGCCGGAACACGGTGAACACCGAGCGGTTGTCCATGATCCCGTGCAGCAGCAGGATCGGGGTTCCGGCCGCCTCGACGTCGGTGACCACGAGGCTGCGGTGCAGCGGGGGCAGCGGGTCGGTGCGGTGGCCGGTCGGGGCGTGCAGGTGCTCGCGCACGAACCCCGCCGGGTAGACGGCGAGATGTGCGGTGAGCCACGCCCACTCCACCGCGAGCCCGCGGATGCCGGCCGGGCTGCCGAACGTCCGAGCGGCGTATGCGCCTGCCCGTGTGAGGTCGGCCGCAGTGGCCTGCGCCGCCCCGGCCATGCGGGCCAGGCGGTCCACCCCTGTATGGACCAGCGCCATACGGAAACGGTAGGTGAGGATCGCCTTTCCCGCCCGCTGGAGACGGTGACGCTGCAGACAGTGGCGGCCCGGGGTGACTGCCGTCACCAGACCAGGTCAGAGCGGGTGCGGGAGCCGTCGCTAGGGTCGGCGAGGCAGCGGATTTCGCGGGCCAGGCGCCCGTGACGCACAGCGGAGTGGGCAGGGAGACCCGAGTGGACCTCTACGAGTACCAGGCGAAGGAGCTCTTCGCCGCGCACGGAGTGCCGGTCCTGCCGGGCCGCACGGTCGAGACGGCAGAGGAGGCAGGCGCCGCCGCGGCCGAGCTCGGCACGGCCGTGGTGGTGAAGGCCCAGGTGAAGACCGGTGGGCGCGGCAAGGCGGGCGGCGTGAAGCTGGCCGAGACGCCCGAGGAGGCGAAGGAGAAGGCCGCCGCGATCCTCGGCATGGACATCAAGGGCCACACCGTGCACCAGGTGCTGGTCACCGAGGCCAGCGACATCGCGGAGGAGTACTACTTCTCGTTCCTGCTGGACCGCTCGAACCGCACGTTCCTCGCGATGTGCTCGGCCGAGGGCGGCATGGAGATCGAGCAGCTCGCCGTCGAGCGCCCGGAGGCGCTGGCGCGGGTGCCGATCGACTCGATTGCGGGAGTCGACCGCGCAAAAGCCGCCGACATCGTGGCCCAGGGGAAGATCCCTGCCGCCGTCGCCGACCAGGCCGCCGACGTGATCGTCAAGCTGTGGGAGACGTTCGTCTCCGAGGACGCCACGCTGGTCGAGGTCAACCCGCTCGTGCGCGACCCGCAGGGCAAGGTCGTCGCGCTGGACGGCAAGGTCACGCTGGACGGCAACGCGGACTTCCGCCACCCCGGGCACGCCGACCTGGTGGACCAGCGCACCGAGGACCCCCTCGAGGCCAAGGCGAAGGCGAAGGACCTCAACTACGTCAAGCTCGACGGCGAGGTCGGCATCATCGGCAACGGCGCCGGCCTGGTCATGTCCACGCTGGACGTGGTGGCGTACGCCGGGGAGAAGCACGGCGGGGTGAAGCCGGCGAACTTCCTGGACATCGGCGGTGGCGCCTCGGCCGAGGTGATGGCGGCCGGGTTGGACGTGATCCTGGGCGACCCGGACGTCAAGAGCGTGTTCGTCAACGTGTTCGGCGGGATCACCGCCTGCGATGCGGTGGCCAACGGGATCGTCGAGGCGCTGAAGATCCTCGGCGACGCCGCCACCAAGCCGCTGGTGGTGCGGCTGGACGGCAACAACGTCCTGGAAGGCCGCCGGATCCTCGACGAGGCGAACCATCCGCTGGTCACCCAGGTGGACACGATGGACAACGCGGCCGACAAGGCCGCCGAGCTGGCCGCGGCAGGAGCCTGAGAGATGTCGATCTTCCTCAACGAGAACAGCAAGGTCATCGTCCAGGGCATGACCGGTGGTGAGGGCACCAAGCACACCACCAAGATGCTGGCGGCCGGTACCAACATCGTCGGTGGTGTGAACGCCCGCAAGGCCGGTACCACCGTGACGATCGGTGGCAAGGACCTCACGGTGTTCGGCACCGTCGAGGAGGCCATCAAGGAGACCGGCGCCGACGTCAGCGTCGTGTTCGTGCCGCCGCGGTTCGCCAAGGACGCGGTGATCGAGGCGATCGACGCCGAGATCCCCCTCGCCGTGGTGATCACCGAGGGCATCCCGGTCCACGACTCGGCCTACTTCTGGGCGCATGCCACGGCCAAGGGCAACAAGACGCGGATCATCGGCCCGAACTGCCCGGGGATCATCTCGCCGGGGAAGTCGAACGCGGGGATCATCCCGGCCGACATCGCCGGTGCCGGCCCGATCGGGTTGGTGTCGAAGTCCGGGACGTTGACCTACCAGATGATGTACGAGCTGCGGGAGTACGGCTTCTCCACCGCGATCGGGATCGGTGGTGACCCGGTGATCGGCACCACGCACATCGACGCACTGGCGGCCTTCGAAGAGGACCCGGACACCAAGGCGATCGTGATGATCGGTGAGATCGGTGGGGACGCCGAGGAGCGGGCCGCGGACTTCATCCAGGCGAACGTGACCAAGCCGGTCGTGGGCTACGTGGCCGGGTTCACCGCGCCGGAGGGCAAGACCATGGGCCACGCCGGGGCGATCGTGTCGGGCTCGGCGGGCACGGCCCAGGCCAAGAAGGACGCCCTGGAAGCGGCCGGGGTCAAGGTCGGCAAGACGCCGAGCGAGACGGCGCAGCTGATGAAGGACATCCTCGCGGGTCTGTAGGACCCGGCTCTGGATTGCAGCGAAGCCACCTTCCCGCAACCACCTTGCGGGAAGGTGGCTTCGCCGCAACAGGGGCACCCGCTCGTGGAGCGTGCACGGCGGGTTGCACGAGGTCGCCGACGCGGCACAGCGCTGATCGCCCGCCAGAACCGACACCCGTTCGATGGACTACGTTCGGTTGCACCGCCTGCGCCCGACCGCGGGAGTCCGCACGGAGGGAGATACTTCATGAGTCAGCAGCCGGGAGCCCAGGGGCCAGGGCAGCCCACGCCGTCCCCGTCGCCTGCGCCGCAGGCGTCCGGGTCGCCGGCCGTTCCTGCCCCGAGCTCCGAGTCGGCAACCACCGCGCCGGAGGATCCCCAGCTCGCTCCCGGCCCGGCCAGGCTGCTGGTGCTCGCCACCGCCGGGCTCGGTCTCGTGATCTACGTGCTCGGCTTCATCGAGGCCGGGCTGTCCGGCAGCCTCATCGGCTTCTTGCTGCTCGGCGGCGGGTTGCTCGCAGGCGCGGCGTTGCTGCCCAAGGTGGGGCGAGTGCTCGTGCCCGCCGCGGTGATCGTGGTCACCGGCACGTTGTTCCTGCTACAGGCCGTGGCCCAGGGCGGAGCATCCACCACCGCCATCATCGCGCTGGTGCTGGCGTTCCTCCAGGCAGTGGCCGTGATCGGTGCGGTGCTGCTCGACGCGGGCCTCGTGAAGGCGCCCGCCCCTCGGCCGCGTGCGCCCCAGGGATACGGCCAGCCGGGCGGCTACAGCCAGTACCCGCCGGGGTACGGCCAGCCGGGCGGCTACGGGCAGTACGGGCAGCAGCAGGGTTACGGGCAGCAGGGTTACGGTGCGCCCGGCTACGGCCAGCCAGGGCAGTACGGGCAGCAGCCTGGATACGGGCAGGGGCAGCAGGGTTACGGTGCGCCCGGTGGTTTCGGGCAGCAGCAGCAGCCACAGGGCTCGTGGGCCCAGACCGACCCCGGCGCCCGCCCCGCAGGCGCGGCGCCGAGCTGGTACGGCGGCGGATCGGAGGGCGGGGACACCCCGAGCGCCCACGGTGGCCCCGTTCCCCACGGCGCGTCCGGCGAGCCCACGTCCGCCATCCCCCAGACGCCCGCACGCCCGGATAACGGCGACGCGGACAAGACCAGCGTCGACCAGACCCGGATCATCAAGCAGCCCGGCGAACGCCAGAACGGCCCGTCCAACCCGCCCGGCTAGGAGGGCGGTCCCTGCACACTTGCGGCGGGTGCCACCGGCCTCGGCGAGCCTGCTCCACCCGAGCGGGTAGCGCTGCAACCCTGGGCGGGTGACGAGCACCCTCGCCGGCACCGACCACGAACCAGCGCCCGACCCGGAGCCCGGCCTCGACCCGAGCGGGGTCGAGGGCCTCGACCGCCTGCGGCTGCTGCTGGCCGGAGCGATGGGCACCGTGCTGCTCAGCTACGCCCTGCTCGTGCCCGCGGCCGCCGTGGTGATCTTCACGGCGGGTGGCGCCGTCTCGATCGACGGCGCGTTCGCCGCCGCGATCCCGCTCTGGCTCGCGGCGCACCAGATCCCCCTCTTGCTGGAGGGCCAGCCGCTCAGCGTGCTGCCCTTGCTCCCGACAGCGGGCATCGCGGCGGTGATCGCGCTGGGCGCCGGCTGGACGGTGCGCAGGCTCGGCTGCCGGCCCCGGCACGACGCCGGTGCCGTGCTCGCGGCGGTCGCGGGCGCCCACGCCGCCGTCGCGGTACTGGGCAGCGCGTTGCTGCCGCGGGCGGCCGAAGTGGCGGTGGCGCCGTGGTCGGCGATGGTCGGGGGCGGACTGGTGTCCGGGCTGGCGGCCGCAGCGGGCGTGCTGCGGGCGTGCGGGTTGCCCGCTGACGCGGCGGCTCGGCCGCCCGGGTGGCTGCGTCCTGCGATGCGTGGAACGGCGGTCGCGGTGACCGGGCTGGCGTTCGTCGGATCTGCCGTTCTGCTGACGGGCCTTGTGGTGCAGGCGGGTGCGGTGGCGTCGGCCTACTCGCGGCTGGCCCCCGGCTTCGGGGCGGCGGTCGGTGTCACCTTCCTCGCGATCGCCTACCTGCCCAACGCCGTCGTCGGCGGGCTCAGCTGGGCTCTCGGCCCGGGGATCACGGTCGGCGCCGCCACGGCGTCGCCGTTCGTCACGAACAGCGCGGCGCCGTCGAGTTTCCCGCTGCTCGCCGCGATGCCGAGCGGTGTGCCACCGGTGTGGGTGCTCACGGTGTTCCTGCTGCCGATCGGCGTCGGCCTGCTCGCAGGACTCACGTCCCGCCGCGCGGCGCCCGACGGGTACCAGTTCTCGGCGGCCGTCGCCACCGCCGTCGCCACGGCCGCGCTGACAGGGCTGCTCGCGTTCCTGACCGGCGGCCGGCTGGCCACCGGCCCGTTCGACCCGGTGCGGCTGCCCGTCGAGCTGCTCGTGCCCGCGGTGCTGTTGTGGGTCGGGGTGCCCATCATGCTGGTAGCGGTGCTCCGGTCGAGCCAGAGCGGCACTGGATCGAGCGGGGCTCAGGCGTCACACGCCGATGCCGGACCCGAGCGGGCTGATGATGACCCGGCAGAGGCCGGTGAGATCGTGGTCGACGCCGCCGGTGAATCCGATGCCGAGGCCGCCGATCCTCCTGACGCCGATCCCCCTGACGCCGATCCCCCTGACGCCGAGCGCGCGGGCGACGACATCGAAGCCGAAGCCGAAGCCGACCGGGCCGAGGATGCCGGGACCGGCGGTGGAGAGGAACACGCCGAACGCGACGATGAGGTCGACCGCGATGGAGCCGTCGAGGCCGAGACCGACCCGGCGGAGGGCGAGCGAGCCCCGGCCGAGGTCGACTCGGCCCGGACCGGCGACAGCAGGCCAGAGGCACCGTCCGGCACTGAGGCCGACCGGACACCTGCGGCAGGCAACGACTCGCGTGACCCGTCGCAGGCACGCGGAAGGGGCGAGCGGGCGAAGAGCCGCCCGGCCCGGCGCGGCGCGCAGCGCCGCCACGACGACGACGCTCCCGACCGGGCCACACCCCGCCGCGTCCCAGCCGCCCGTCGTGCTTCCGAGCTGGTCGAGCGCCCGTCGCGCCGTCGGTGGTGGCGGCGGACCGAGCCACAGGTGGTGGAGACGCAAGCGGCGGCCGTTCCGGAGCAGCGCGGTCCGAAGACCGTGGCCGAGCTCGTCGCCCAGCGCGCCGAGGAGTCCGCTGAGCGGGATGGGCGCGAGCCTCGGAAGGGCAACTGACGGTCCGAAGGCGGTGTGACCTGCACCGCCGCCTACGCTGAACACCGTAAGAGGCGATTCCCTGACCCCTCGAGGAGCTCTCGCGTGCCCGCGTCGCAGCGCCGTTCGTACCGGGTCGAGATCCCCGTTCCCGCCCGGGTCGTCGTGCTCGTGTCCGGGTCGGGCACGTTGCTACAGGCACTCCTCGACGCGGCCGCGGAGCCCGGATTCCCGGCGCGCGTGGTGGCCGTCGGGGCCGACCGCGACGGCATCGAGGGCCTCGAGCGCGCTCGTCGAGCCGGGATCCCGGCCTTCACGGTGCGGGTCGCCGATCACGCCGACCGCGCGGCATGGGATGCCGCCATGGCCAAGGCCGTCTCCGAGCACCGCCCCGACCTCGTGGTGAGCGCGGGCTTCATGAAGATCCTGGGTCCGGGTTTCCTCGCGAGCGTCGGCAGCCCGATGATCAACACGCACCCCGCGCTGCTGCCGGCGTTCCCCGGAGTCCGGGGGGTGGCCGACGCGCTCGCATACGGGGTGAAGGTCACCGGCGCCACCGTGCACATCGTCGACGACGGCGTGGACACCGGCCCTGTGCTCGCCCAGAGCGCGGTGCCCGTCGAGCCCGGTGACACCGTCGACACGCTGCACGAACGCATCAAGATCGAGGAGCGGCGGCTGCTGGTCGGCACCGTCGCCGCGTTGGCCCGGGAAGGGGCCACCGTGACCGGACGAGAGGTGACCATTCCGTGACCGAGCGCCGCCCCGTACGCCGGGCCTTGATCAGCGTGTACGACAAGACCGGGCTCACGGAGCTCGCCGCGGGCCTGCACGCGCTCGGCGTCGAGATCGTCTCCACCGGCTCCACCGCGCAGCGGATCGCCGACTCCGGGGTTCCGGTCACGCCCGTCGAGGAGCTCACCGGGTTCCCCGAATGCCTGGACGGGCGCGTGAAGACGCTGCACCCGCGCGTGCACGCGGGCCTGCTCGCCGACACCCGCAACCCGGCGCACGTGGCCCAGCTCGAGGAGCTGGACATCGCGCCGTTCGACCTGCTCGTGTCGAACCTGTACCCGTTCACCGAGACGGTGGCATCGGGCGCGACGCCCGCGGAGTGCGTCGAGCAGATCGACATCGGTGGGCCCGCGATGGTCAGGGCGTCGGCGAAGAACCACGACAGCGTTGCCGTCGTCGTCGAGCCCGGGCGGTACGAGTGGGTGCTGGAGCACGTCAAGAACGGCGGCTTCGCGCTGGAGGACCGGCGGCTGCTGGCCGCGGCCGCATTCCGGCACACCGCGACGTACGACGTGGCCGTGGCGTCCTGGATGGGCAGCGTGTTGGCCCCAGAAGCGGACGCCGGGGTGTTCCCGTCGTGGGTGGGCGCCACGTGGGACCGCGCCGCCAACCTGCGCTACGGCGAGAACCCGCACCAGCAGGCTGCCCTGTACGTCTCGGGGCGGCCCGGCCTCGCGGCGGCCGAGCAGCTGCACGGCAAGGAGATGTCCTACAACAACTACGTCGACGCCGACGCGGCCTGGCGCGCGGCGCACGACCACGACGGCCCGTGCGTCGCGATCATCAAGCACGCCAACCCGTGCGGCATCGCGGTGGGCGCCGACGTCGCAGAGGCGCACCGGCGCGCGCACGCCACTGACCCCGTCAGCGCGTTCGGGGGCGTGATCGCGACGAACACCGAGGTGAGCGTCGCGATGGCCGAGCAGGTCGCGGAGGTGTTCACGGAGGTCGTGGTGGCGCCCGGCTACGCGGACGGCGCGCTCGAGGTGCTCACCCAGAAGAAGAACATCCGCGTGCTGAGGCTGCCGGACGCCGTCGAGCGGCGGGGTGCCGAGCTGCGGCCGATCTCGGGCGGGCTGCTGCTGCAGCAGCGCGACGCCGTGGATGCCGCGGGTGACGACCCGGCGACGTGGACCCTCGCCACCGGTGAGCCGGTGCCGGACGACGTGCTCGCCGATCTCGCGTTCGCCTGGCTGGCCTGCCGGTCGGTGAAGTCGAACGCGATCCTGCTGGCGTCAGGTCGCGCGGCGGTCGGGATCGGGATGGGGCAGGTCAACCGGGTCGACTCGTGCCGGCTCGCGGTGCAGCGCGCCGGTGACCGCGCTCGTGGTTCGGTCGGGGCCTCCGACGCGTACTTCCCGTTCGCAGACGGGCTGGAGGTGCTGCTCGAGGCGGGCGTGCGGGCCGTCGTGCAGCCGGGTGGCTCGGTTCGCGACCAGCTGTCGATCGACGCGGCGGCCGCGGCGGGCGTGTCCATGTACTTCACCGGCACCCGGCACTTCGCGCACTAGGCACGGCCTAAATGCGTGGCGGGCGCGTGCCATGATCATGAGGTGAGCACCGCCACGCACACCGAGCACGGCAACGGGCAGGTCGCCCGGGCCGGTGAGATCCTGCGCACTGTCGTCGGGTCGGGCGTGCACGGCATCGCGATCCCCGGCACCGACGACCACGACGAGATGGGCGTGTTCGTCGAGCCCGCCGAGTGCGTCCTGGGTCTCGCGCCGCCGGTGCCCCACTACGTGTGGCGCACGCAGCCGGAGGGCGCGCGCTCGGGCCCGGGCGACACGGACCTTGTCATGTACTCGCTGCGGAAGTACCTGCGGCTGGCCACCAAGGGCAATCCGACGGCGCTGCTGCCGTTCTTCGCGCAGGCCGACGCCGTGCTGGTGCTCACCCCGCTCGGCGAGGAGCTGCGCGCGCTGGCGCCCGCCGTGCTCTCGCAGCGCGCGGTGCGGCGGTTCCTCGGCTTCATGAACTCGCAGCGGGAGAGGCTCCTCGGCAGGGGGAAGGCGCCGAACCGCCCCGAGCTGGTGGCGAAGTACGGCTACGACGTCAAGTACGCCTCGCACGCGCTGCGGCTCGCGTTCCAGGGGCGGGAGGTCCTGCGCGACGGCCGCCTCACGCTGCCGATGCCCGCCGCGGAGCGCGAGGAGGTGCTGCGCGTCAAGTCCGGTGGCGTCCCCGAACTGGCCGACGTGCTCGATCGCATCGCGGCCGTGCAGGCCGAGATCGAGGAGCGGCTCGATGCGGGTCGTACGCCCCTGCCTGCCGATCCCGATCTCGACAACGTCTCGACGTGGGCCACCGCCGCGCACCGTCGGCACTGGGGCTGGGCCTGAAACCGGTCGCGCCCATCGGTAGCATGATCGCCATGGGTGCAACAAGGCCGTGGCGCGACGCTCGGGCGCCACGCAGCTGATCTCTTTTTCCACGCTGCGCGCGCCCGATCCGGATTCCCCATCCCGATCGATGCGAAGCGCAGGTCATCCATGCCCTCGTCCTCCCGCCGTGCCGTCGGCGGCCGGCACGAACTCGGCCAGAATTTCCTCGTCGACCGTCGCGTGGTCGCGCGCATCGCCGCGCTCGTGCCACCCGGCCCCGTACTGGAACTCGGCGCGGGCGACGGCGCGCTGACGCGGCAACTCGCCGTGCGCACGGACGCCGTCACCGCCGTCGAGCTCGACCCCGCCCGGGTCGCCGGGCTGCGCAGGGCCCTCGGCGGGCGCGTCCGGGTCGTGCACGGCGACATGCTGCGGTTCCGGCCGGCCGCCCGGAACGTCGTCTCCAACGTCCCGTTCGGGGTCACGACCCCGGTGCTGCGCCACCTGCTCCGGCAGCAGGCCTGGACCACCGCCGTGCTCCTGCTGCAGTGGGAGGTGGCGCGCAAGCGCGCCGCGGTCGGTGGCACCACGCTGCTCACGGCGAGCTGGTGGCCTTGGTACGAGTTCGACCTCGCGGGCCGCGTGCCCGCGTCGGCGTTCCGGCCGCGGCCGAGCGTCGACGGCGGGATCCTCCTGATCCGCAGGCGGGAGGTACCGCTGGTCCCGCTCGCCGAGCGCGGGGCCTACCAGCGGCTGGTGCGGGAGGCGTTCAGCGGGGACAGGCTGTTCCCCGCGATCCGGCAGCGGGTGCCCGCCGCCCACCGATGGCTGACGGCGCAAGGCCTGACCAAGTGGGCTCGTCCGAGCGAGCTGACCGCCGAGATGTGGGCGTCCCTCCACTCGTGTGATCGGGCTTGAGGGCGGCGCGGCCGCACGCTAGTATCGAACACACGTTCGAAGATGCTGCCTTCCCCGCGGCCTGAACCCTTGCGGAGGCATGCGTGGGTGCACTTGCTGTCGCGGATCGGCTCGAGCTCGCCCGCGGGTTGCTGCGACGCATGGAGGACCGGTCGACAGCGGTGCGACCGGCGCCCGAGGCCGACGGCCGGGTGCTCCCCGTCGCCGAGCCCCTGGCGCGGTTGCTGCCGGCGGGCGGGCTGCGCCGCGGGTCCACGGTCGCTCTCCCGCATGCCTCCGGTTCCACGTCGTTGCTGCTCGCGTTGCTCGCGGAGGCGTCGGCCGATGGAGCGTGGGCGGCCGTGGTCGGCAAGCCGGGGCTCGGGTTGGTGGCGGCCTCGGAGGCGGGGTTGCGGCTGGAGCGGCTCGCGCTGGTCCCCGATCCGGGACCCGATCTGATGGCCGTCGCCGTCGCTCTGCTCGACGGGATGGACGTCGTGGCGGTGGCGGGCGCCGAGCGGGCCGGGGTGCGCGCCGCCGAGCGGCAGCGGCTGGCGGCCCGGGCACGGCAGCGTGGTGCGGTGCTGGTGGCGCTCGGGGCATGGCCGGGGGCCGACCTCGAGCTGAGTTGCACCGACGCCTGGTGGCAAGGGCTGGGCGCAGGCGCAGGGCGGCTCGCGGCGCGGCAGGTCCGCGTACGGGCGCGCGGGCGGGGCGTGGCTCTCGGTGGGCGGTCGGCCGGGTTGCTGCTACCGGCGCCAGGGGGTGCGGTGGCCGCTGCCCCTGAGCCCGGTGTGGAGCGGATCCGCGGGCGCCTCTCCGCCGAGCGGGTGGCGGGATGAGGGGCTCGGACGGCAGGGGCAGCGCGCCGAGCGCGGTCCTCGCAGACCCCACGGACCCTGCGAGGACCACACCTGGCGCGCGGGTGGCCGACGATCCTGAGCCCGCCGGGGTCACGCGCGTGCTTGCGCTGTGGTCGCCCGACTGGCCGGTCACCGCCGCGGCCATGGCGGCGCACGTTCCACCCCACCTGCCGGCGGCGGTGGTCGTGGCCAACCGGGTGCTGGCGTGCTCGGCGGTGGCGAGGGCGCAAGGGGTGCGGCGCGGGCTACGCAGGCGGGAGGCGCAGGCGCGCTGCCCCGACCTCGCGGTGCTCGCCCGCGACCCCGACCGCGACGCCCGAGCGTTCGAGCCGGTCGTCGCCGCCGTCGAGGAGCTGGCGCCGGGGGTGGAGGTCGTCCGGCCCGGGCTGGTGGCGCTGACCGCGCAGGGCCCCGCGGGCTGGTTCGGCGGGGAGCAGGAGGCCGCGGAGGCCCTCGTCGACCACGTCGCCGCGCGCACCGGCGTCGAGAGCCAGGTGGGGGTGGCCGACGGGCTGTTCGCGGCGGTGCTCGCAGCCCGGCGGGCCCTCGCCGTCGCGCCGGGCGACACCCCGGCCTTCCTGGCCCCGCTCGGCGTCGAGGAGCTGGACCGCGAGCCCGACGTCGACCGCTCCGAGCTGGTCGGCCTGCTGCGCAGGCTCGGGCTGCGCAGCCTGGGGGCATTCGCCGTGCTCGACGCCGAGGACGTCGCCTCCCGGTTCGGGGCCGACGCCGTGCACTGCCACCGGCTCGCGCGCGGCCTCGACCCGCGTCCTCCGGTGCGCCGCGCCCCGCCGGAGGAGCTCGCCGTCGAGATCGAGCTGGACCCGCCCGTCGACCGGGTCGACGCCGCTGCCTTCGCCGCCCGCGGGCTCGCCGAGCGGCTGCACCGCACGCTCGCCTCGCACGGCCTCTCGTGCACCCGGCTCGGCGTCGCAGCTCACACGGTGGGCGGGGAGGAGCTGCATCGGATCTGGAGGTGCGCCGAGCCGCTCACCCCGGCCGGCACGGTCGACCGCGTCCGCTGGCAGCTGGACGCCTGGCTCACCCGCCGCAGGCGCTCCGGCGACCTGCCCGACGAGGCGGGCGACGGCGCGGTGGCCCGCCTCCGGCTGGTGCCGGAGGAGACCGTCACCGCGGGGGCCCTGCAGCTGGGCCTGTGGGGCGACGTCGGCGAGTCCGACGAGCGCGCCGGGCGCGCGCTGGTGCGGGTGCAGGCGCTGCTCGGGCCGGAGTCGGTGGTCACCGCGGTGCTGGTGGGCGGGCGGGACCCGGCGGAGCAGGTCCGTCTCGTCCCGTGGGGCGACGACCGCGGCGTTGGCCCCGACCTCGGATCACACTCCCGTCCGATAGATCTGGACGCGAATGTCGTTCACCCGAAGGGGGAGGAGCAGACCTGGGCGAGCTCGGGCCCGCTCGTCGCCCCTGCCGGGTGGCCGGAGGACGTCGTGCGTCGCACCGGCCGGGTTTCCGCGGCCGACCTGCCCGAGGCGGAGCGCCTGCGCACCACCAACCGGCGAAGGCGCGTCCCGACGCCCCGCCGCCCCACCGGCCGGTCCGCTCCCCGCGAGCCACCGCCCTCGTGGCCCGGGCGGCTCCCCGCGCCATCACCGGCCACGGTGCCGCCGCAGCCCCTCCCGGCCGAGCTGATCACCGCCGACGGCAGCCCCGTCCTGCTCCGCGCGCCCGACCTGCTCTTCGGGTTGCCGGCGTCCGTCGCGGTCGACGGCGGCGCGCCGCGGCGCGTGGACGGGTGGGCCGGACCGTGGCCGGTGCAGCAGCGCTGGTGGGCGCCGGGCAGCGCGGAGTCGAGCCGCCTCCAGGTCACCCTGGACGACGGCGATGCCCTGCTGCTCCTCTTCCGGGAGGGGAGGTGGTGGATGATCGGCGAGTACGACTGAGACTGCAGCTCCCGGCACGCGGCGCACGCTTTCAGCGGCGCGCCTCGTTTCGGCCGGCGCCCCGCGTCTCCGCCGACGCCCCCCGTCGACGGGTCGCATGGGCAGAGACGGGGTGCGCGAGCGGAGGAGAAGTCGTCGATGCCGGGGCGGCGGTCAGCCTGCCGCCAGCTCCTCCGTGGAGAGCGCGAAGCGGGCCAGGGTGGCGGCCAAGGCGTCGGTGTTGCGGTCGAGGGCGGTGCGGTCGATCGTGTCCAGGCGGTCGCAGGCCTGGTGGTAGCAGCGGTCGTACGCCTCGCCCGCGGTGCCGCCCCATCGCTGCGCCTCCTCGGGCGACTTGATCTCCTCGGCGCCGGTGAACAACCCGCCCGAAGGGATTCCGCGCTCGATGAAGGGGCCGTAGTCGGAGCGGCCGCTGAAGTCGGTGCCTGCCGCCGGCACACCCGCGGCGGCAAGGCCTTCGACGAGCGCGCGCTCGATCGCGGCCGAGCCGCGCGGGCCGGGGCCGTCGCCCTCGTGGTCGGAGTCGTCACCGTCGTACACGAGGTAGCCGGCGTTCGGCGAGCCGACCATGTCGAGGTTGAGGTAGAGCGCGATCCGGTTGCGTTCCTCGTCGGGGAGCCCCTGCACGTACGCGGTGGAGCCCACCAGCCCGACCTCCTCCGCACCCCAGAAGGCGAACCGCACGGCGTTCGTCACCGGTGGCGACGCGCCGAGTCGCACCGCGGTCTCCAGCAGGGTGGCCACGCCGGAGCCGTTGTCGTTGATGCCGGGTCCCTCGGGCACGGAGTCGAGGTGCGCGCCCGCGACGACGACCTCGTCCGGGTTCCCGGTCCGGGTCTGGGCGAGCACGTTGCGGCTCGGGGTCTCCTGGATCGTGGTCACCAGCGTCAGCGTCACGTTCGCTCCGGCCCGGCCGGCCAGCGCGTCGCCCGCCGACCGGCTCACGCCGCCCGCGGGCACCACCCCGGTCGCCGACTCGCCGAGAGTGCCGTCGTCCAGCGGCCGGTCCTCGTTGTTGATCACGATCAGGGCGGCGGCACCGGCCGTGGCGGCGTGCGCGGCCTTCTGTGCGAACGGGCAGGTGCCTCGCCGGACGATGGCCACCGAGCCGGGGGTGACGGCGGCCGCGTCCGTCGGGTTGCAGCCTTCGCCCACCATCAGGGTGAGCGTCCCGGTGACGCCGCCCTCCGGCGTGGTGGGCGAGAACCCGAGTGCCGAGACCGCCACCTGCTCGCCGTCCACCACGAGCTGCTCCTGCCGCACCTCGAACCGCCGGGCGCTGAAGGTGGGCGTCTGCACGTCGTAGCCGGCGCCGCGCAGCACCCCCGCGACGTGGTCGACGCTCGCGTCGTAGCCCGGCGTGCCGAGCGCCCGGTTGCCGTTGTTGGCGTCGGCGATGCGCTGCAGCTCGGTGAGGTGCGTGAACGCGCCGTCCCCCGTGACTTCCTCGACGAGCTGGGACGGCAGCGTCGGATCGGGCGCGGGTGGTGCCGGTTGCGCGGGCGGCGCGGGGGCGGGTGCCCCGCACGCCATCGCCGTGACCGCAACCAGCACCAGAACGCACCGCATGCCGGCGAGTCTGCCCCTATCAGGCCACGGATGGGGGAGGCTCCGCCGCTCCCGTCATGATCGCCACCGCTTCGGTCATCGTGTGCGACTGCGGGGTGATCACCGCGGCGCGACGGCCGAGCCGCTGGATGTGGATCCGGTCGGCCAGCTCGAACACGTGCGGCATGTTGTGGCTGATGAGGATCACCGGAAGGCCGCGGTCACGGACGTCCCGGATGAGCTGCAGCACCCGGTTGCCCTCCTTGACGCCCAGTGCAGCCGTCGGCTCGTCGAGGATCACGACCTTGCTGCCGAACGCCGCCGACCGCGCAACGGCCACGCCCTGCCGCTGTCCGCCGGAAAGGCTCTCCACGGCCTGGCCGATGTTCTGCAGCGTGGTGATGCCGAGGTCGGTCATGTGCCGCTGCGCCTCCGACCGCATGTGCTTGCGGTCGAGCATGCGGAACACCGACCCGAGGATGCCCGGCTTGCGCTCCTCGCGGCCGAGGAACAGGTTGTCGGCGATGTCGAGCCCCGGCGCGACGGCGAGCGTCTGGTAGACGGTCTCGATGCCGGCCCGGCGAGCGTCCATCGGGCTGCGGAAGTGCACCGGCTCGCCGTCGAGGAAGATCTCGCCCGCGTCCGGGATGAGCGCCCCGCACAGCGCCTTGATCAGGCTGGTCTTGCCTGCGCCGTTGTCGCCGATGATCGCGAGGATCTCGCCGGGGTAGAGCTCGAGGTCCCCGCTCGCGATCGCCGTGACCGGCCCGTACCTCTTGACGAGCCCGCGCGCCTCGAGTACGGGCGTCCGAGTGGTCGTGCTGGGGGACGGAAAGCCGGCGGAGCTTGCGGAGCCGGCGGGGTGGGTAGGAGGGGTCATGCGCGGACCTTCCTGATCCACTGGTCGATGGACACGGCGACGAGCACCAGCAGGCCGATCGCGAAGCCCTGCCAGACGACGTCGACGCCGCCGAGCTGCAGGCCGTTCTGGAACACGCCGACGATGAGCGCGCCGACCAACGTCCCGAGCACGAGACCGCGGCCGCCGAACAGGCTCGTGCCGCCGAGCACGACGGCCGTGATGGAGTTGAGGTTGTACTCGATGCCGACGTTCGGGCTGGCCGACGCGAGCCGACCGATCAGAACCCACGCGCCGATGGCGTAGACGAGCCCGGCCACCAGGTAGACCGAGAACAGCACCCGGCCGGTGCGGATGCCGGCGAGACGGGCGGCCTCGATGTCGTCGCCGGTGGCGTAGACGTGCCTGCCCCATGCCGTGTAGCCCAGCGCGTAGTAGAAGAACGCGAAGAGCAGCAGCATGATGATCGACCCGTAGGTGATCCGGAGGTCGCCGAGCGAGAACGCCGTACCGGTCCACGTCATGAGCGACGGCATGTCCGTGCCACGGACGGTCTCGCTGCGCGACACCACCGAGTTCAGCGAGAAGAAGATCGAGAGCGTGCCCAGCGTGACGATGAACGGTGGCAGCGCGATTCGCGTCACCAGGAAACCGTTGAAGGCCCCCATCGCGGTGCCGCAGACGATCCCGGCCAGCAGGGCGGGCACGCCGGGCATGCCGAGATCGGTGGCCAGGTTGGCCATGATGATCGAGGAGAAGACGGCGATCGCACCGACCGAGAGGTCGATGCCTGCGGTGAGGATCACCAGCGTCTGACCCAGTGCGAGCACCGCAATCACCGTGACCTGCTGCAGCACCAACCCCAGGTTGGCCGCGGTCAGGAAGCGGTCGCTCACCAGCGAGAACGCGATGATCGCGAGCAGGAGCACGGCCAGCGGCCCGAGGATCGGGCGGGCGTGCAGCACGTGCTGGACCCGCTGCATCAGCGTCTCGGCCCGCCGCTCGTCGAAGCCGTGGGGCTGCGGCCCGGCCGCCGTGGCGACCGGGCCCTTCGCGTCGTCTGTCACCTGGATCAGCCCCAGCAGTTCTGCAGACCGAACGCCGTGTCCTGCGACTGAACGCCGGGCTGCGGCTCGTCCGTGATGAGGGTGACGCCCGTGTCGGTGAAGTCCTTGCCCGCGGTGGCCTGCGGCTTGGCGTCGTCCTTTGCGAACGCGGCGAGAGCCTCGACGCCCTGCGACGCCATCTTCAGTGGGTACTGCTGGGAGGTGGCCCCGATGATTCCGGCCTTGACGTTCTCGACACCCGGGCAACCGCCGTCGACGGAGACGATCTCGATGTCGTTCTCGCGGCCGGCGGCCTTGATCGCCTCGTACGCACCGGCAGCCGCCGGCTCGTTGATCGTGTAGACGAGGTTGATCGTCGGATCGCGCTGCAGCAGGTTCTCCATCGCCGTACGACCACCCTGCGGTTCGCCGTCGGTGACGTCGTGGCCGACGATGCGCGGGTCGGACTCGTCGCCGATCTGCGTGGGGTCGCCCACCTCGATCCCGAAGCCCTGGAGGAAGCCCTGGTCGCGCTGGACGTCGACGGTCGGCCGGTTGGGGGAGAGGTCGAGCATCGCGATCTTGGCCTGCTTGCCCTCTGCCTCGAACTTCGTCTTCGCCCACTGCCCGATGAGCAGGCCGGCCTGGAAGTTGTCGGTGGCGAAGGTGGCGTCGGCGGCGTCCGGCGGATCGGTCTGGGTGTCGAGCGCGATCACCATCAGGCCGGCCTGGCGCGCCCGGTCGAGCGTCGGGACGATCGCCGCCGAGTCGTTGGCCGTGATCAGGAAGCCCGCCGCGCCCGCGGAGATCAGGGTCTCGATCGCCTGCACCTGCGACTCGTTGTCGCCGTCCTGCTTCCCCGCGAAGCTCTGCAGCTCCACGCCCTGCGCGTCGGCCGCCTGCTGGGCGCCCTCGCGCATCTTGACGAAGAACGGGTTGGTGTCGGTCTTGGTGATGAGGCCGACGATCGGCCGATCGCCGCCGCCTCCTCCGCCCGACTCCGCCCCGCCACCGCACGCGGTGAGGGTGAGGGCCGCCGCGGCCCCGATGGCGAGCGCGGTGGCCCGTCTGCGGGCCGTCCCTGCCTTGTTCATCAGTACGACCTCTCGTCAGCATCGACGTGGGAGACAACGTTGTCCGCAAACCTTGGTACCCCAGGCGCTGGTCCACAAGGGCACTCGAGGCATTGGCAGGTAACGAAGCGGTCACGATGACAACGATGTCAACGCAGGAAGGTCCATGCTGGCCGCGCCGAGCGAGAGGGGACACTGGGGTGCAGAGCGTCCCGACGCGGCGCCGCCGGCCGACCATGCGTGACGTCGCCGAGCGCGCGGATGTCAGTCTCAAGACGGTCTCGCGCGTCGTCAACGACGAGCGGGGCGTCTCGGCCGCGCTGGCCGTCCGCGTGCAGCGGGCGATCGAGGAGCTGGGCTTCCGCCCCCACCCCGGTGCTCGCCTCATGCGCCGCAACGACGATCGGACGGCCGCGATCGCCCTCCTGCTCGAGGACGTCGCCAACCCGTTCTCGGCCGCCGTGCAGCGGGCCGTGGAGAACGAGGCGCGCGAGCGCGGTGTCGTCGTGTTCTCCGCGAGCATCGACGAGGACCCCGCACGGGAGCGCGCACTGGCCCGGGAGTTCGGTGCCCGCCGGGCCGACGGGCTGCTGCTCGCGCCCGCGGGCGACGACCAGTCCTACCTCGCCGACGAGCTCCCGTCCGGCACCCCGGTGGTCTGCGTCGACCGGGAGGCCCGCAACCTCGCCGTCGACTCCGTGATCACGACGAACGCGCTCGGCGCGGCGGAGGGCGTTCGGCACCTCGCCGCGGCGGGGCACCGGCGCATCGCGTTCCTGGGCGACCGGCGATCGATCCAGACGGCCGAGCAGCGCTACGCGGGCTACCGCGACGCCCTCGCGTCGCTCGGCCTGCCCCTCGATTCCACCCTCGTGCTCCACGACCTGCGGGAATCCGCCGACGCCGACGGCGCGGTCACCGCACTGCTCGCCCGATCCGACCCGCCCACCGCCCTGTTCACCGCGCAGAATCTGATCACGATCGGGGCGGTGCGGGCCCTGCGCAGGCTCGGCGCGGAGTGGTCCGTCGGGCTCGTCGGGTTCGACGACGTCCTGCTCGCCGACCTGCTCTCGCCCGGCATCACCGTCGTGGCGCAGGACGCGGCCGCGATCGGACGGACCGCGGCGACCCTGTTGTTCGCCCGCATCGCAGGCGACCCGAGCCCACCGGGCGTCCGCCTGGTCCCGACGACGCTGATCCGCCGGGGCTCGGGCGAACTCCCGCCCCGCTGATTCCGACGAGCGGCGCGTTCGTCGGATAGGTTCCGACGAACGCGCCGCTCGTCGGAACAGTGGCGGGCTTCACCCTGGCGTTCACGTCGGTGGCAAGGTTTAGCGTCGTTCCCGTGCGGATCAGCGAGCTGGGGCGGCGGGCCGGGGTGAGTCCCCGTACCTTGCGGCACTACGAGGAGCTTGGCCTGCTCGCGGCGCGGCGGCGGGCCAACGGCTACCGCGACTACGACGAGCGTGACCTCCAGCTCGTCACCGAGATCCGGTCGCTCGTCGACCTCGGGTTCGCACTCGAGGAGACGCGTCCGTTCGTCGAGTGCCTGCGTTCGGGCCACCCGACCGGCGCGAGCTGCCCGGACTCGCGCGCCGTGCAGCGCCGCAAGCTGGCCGAGGTGGACGAATGGCTCGCGCGCCTGCACGCCGTGCGCGAGGAGCTCGTGGCCCAGCTCGGCGATCCGCCCGTCCCACGCTGCTGCTTCTCGGAGGAGAACCCATGATCGTCACGGTGTCCGACGACACGTTCGACGAGCTCGTGCTAGGCGCCGAGCTGCCGGTTCTGCTGGACTTCACCGCCGACTGGTGCCCGCCGTGCAAGATGATCAAGCCGGTGCTCGCCGAGCTGGCCGATGAACTGGCGGGGCGGCTGGTCGTGGCCGAGCTCGACGTCGACGTCAACCCGCGCACGGCGCAGGCCGCGGGTGTGCTCGGGATGCCCACGCTCAACCTCTACGTGCGTGGGCGGGTGGCCACGCAGATCGTCGGCGCGCGCCCGAAGGCGGCGCTGCTGCGTGCGATCGCCGACCATCTTCCGGTGCCGGCAGCCTGACGAACTCCGTCGCCGCCGGGTCAGGATGCCGCTACCGTCCGTGACGTGGAGCTGCCGGACGTCGTGCGGGCGAAGGCGGAGCAGGCGGGCGCCGGCGCGTGGGTGACGGGGCTCCCCGAGCAGGTCGCCGGGCTGGAGCGGGACTGGGGCATCACGGTCGGCCGGGCGTACCCGGACCCGACCGAGGCCTACGTCGCCGAGGCCGAACTCGCCGACGGCACCCCTGCTGTCCTGAAGCTGCTCGTCCCGCGCCCAGGCCAGGCGGCCGACGAGATCACCGTGCTGCGGCTCGCCGATGGCGCCGGGTGCGTGCGGCTGCTCGCGTCGGACGTCGAGCGCAACGCATTGTTGCTCGACCGGCTCGGCCCGTCGCTGTACGAGCTGGGCCTGCCGATCGAGCGCCGCCTGGAGATCATGTGCGCGCTCGTGGCCCGGCTGTGGCGGCCCGCCCCGGACTCGGGCCTGCGCACCGGCGCGGAGAAGGGCCGGTGGCTCGTCGACTACATCCTGCACATGTGGCGCGACCTCGGCGGGCCGTGCTCGCGCGCGGCCGTCGACCACGCGCTCGTCTGCGCGGACCGGCGGATCGCCGCGCACAGGCAGGAGCGGGCCGTGCTGGTGCACGGCGACGTGCACCAGTGGAACACCCTGCAGACCCGCGACGGCGGGTTCGCCCTGGTCGACCCGGACGGCCTGCTCGCCGAGCCCGAGTACGACCTGGGCATCCTGATGCGTGAGGACCCCGCCGAGCTGATGGACGGCGACCCGCGCGAGCGCGCCCGGTGGCTCGCCGTGCGCACCGGCTGCGACCCGGTGGCGATCTGGGAGTGGGGCGTGGTCGAGCGGGTGTCGACGGGCCTGCTCGCCACGGCGATCGGCCTGCAGCCAGTCGGATCGCAGATGCTGGCGGCGGCCGACGCGATCGCCCGCACCTGATCTCGTCAGGGCGCCAGGCGGTGCAGGTCGCGGGGGAACAGCGCCGTCCGCCGGACGTTGTCCGCGTCGACCAGGCGGGCGACCCACCGCTCCAGCCCGATCGCGAACCCGCCATGCGGCGGCATGCCGTGCCGGAATGCCTGCAGGTACGGCTCGTACGCGTCGGTGGGTTCGCCCCGGTCGGTGAGCGCTCGCGCGTAGTCGGAGTACTCGTGCAGCCGCTGGCCCCCGGTCACGAGCTCAAGGCCCCGGAACAGCAGGTCGAAGGAGTTCGTGAAGCGCGGGTCGCCGGGTTCGGGATGCGTGTAGAACGGTCGCTTGCGCGCCGGGTAGCCCTCGACGGCCACGAAGTCCGACCCGTGCTCGTCCAGCGCCCACCGTCCGAGGCGCCGTTCGTGCTCGGGCGCCAGGTCGGGCTCGTCCGGGTCGGCGCCCACGAGCGTGAGCGCGTCCCGGAAGTGGATCACCGGGATCTGCTCGGGCACGGTGGGTAGGCGCGCGCCCGCGCCTGCCGCCTCCGTCCGGATCGTGTCGACCATCCCGGCGAGCACATCGCGCAGCACGGCGAGGACGTCGCGGTGGTCGGCGACGAAGCCGAGCTCCACGTCGAGCGACACGTACTCGGCCAGGTGCCGGGCCGTGTCGTGGGGTTCGGCGCGGAAGACCGGGCCCACCTCGTAGACCCGCTCGAACACCCCCACCATCATCTGCTTGTAGAACTGCGGGGACTGCGCGAGGTACGCGGGGCGGCCGAAGTAGTCGACGGTGAATACGGTCGCGCCCGACTCGGTGGAGCCGCTCACGAGCTTCGGCGTCTGGATCTCGGTGAAGCCGCGCTCGTCCAGCGTGCGGCGGAACCCGCGCAGCGACGCGGCCGCCAGCCGCCAGACCGCTGCCCGGGCCGGATGGCGCCAGGTGACGGGTGCGTGGTCGAGCAGCGTGGGCAGGCCCACGGCCAGTGCCGGACGCCAGAGCTCCACCGGCGGCGGGGCCGCTGAACCGAGCACGGTGATCCGCGGGTCGGTCAGCTCCGCGCCGCCGGGCGCCTTCGGGTTGGCGACCACCGTGCCCTCGACGGAGACGACGGTCTCCTCGCAGAGCTCGTCGAGCCGCCGGTGCGTCGCCTCGTCCCCGATGACGACCTGGGCGAGCCCGCTCCGGTCGCGGACCACGAGGAACGCGACCCGGGACAGCCGCCTGCGGCGGTGGACCCATCCCTTGACGATCGCGCGTTTCCCGATCCGCTGCGGCAGGTCGGCGGTGAGCGTGCGGGCCATCGGCACCTCCTCGGTCGGTCTCCCCGGGAGGTGTGGGCGATCGGGTCGCTCGCGGTGCCACCACACCTTCACCGACCGCGTCGGCGGCCGGCCTCGTTGCTGGTCGATGACGGTGACCGGCCGGGCGGCTCCGGGGTCGTCACGCCCGTCGTCGCCGCTGCGGCGCACGGTAGTGGGTGGGGCTCGGCGGGTCATCGGGATTACGCAGTGACCGGAGCGCCACCCGCCGTGGTGTGACCGATTCGCCTGGTCGGGCGGTTGAAACGATCTCGAACACCTGTTCGAATTGAGTCGTGGGATGGAACAACCCGGACGTCCCGTGGCACGAGCTCGAGGCCGCGCTCTCGGGCCGCGCGTGGAACGGCGGGAGCCTCAGCGGCGGCCCGGAGGCCGACGGCGGCGACAGCCCGGCGTGGTCGCGCAAGCGAGAGCCCTACGTCGCCCCGCCGGTCGGCGAGCCGCGCGAGCGCGTGTCCTACGCGGAGCTGCACTGCCACTCCAACTTCAGCTTCCTCGACGGCGCGAGCCACCCCGAGGAGCTGGTCGAGGAGGCGGCCCGGTTGGGCCTGGACGCGATCGCGCTCACCGACCACGACGGCATGTACGGCGTGGTCCGGTTCGCCGAGGCGGCCGCCGAGCTGGGCGTCCGCACGGTCTTCGGCACCGAGCTCTCCCTCGGCCTGTCCGCCTCCCAGAACGGGGTGGCCGACCCGGAGGGCAGCCACCTGCTGCTGCTCGCCCGCGGGCCGGAGGGCTACCGCGCGCTGTGCCGCACGATCAGTACGGCCCAGCTGCGCGGGCAGGAGAAGGGCCGTCCGATCTACGACGTCGACGAGGTGGTGGCCGACACCGCGGGCCAGGTCGTGGTGCTCACCGGCTGCCGCAAGGGCAGCGTGCGGCAGGCGTTGCGCGCCGGCGGGCGCGACGCAGCGGGCAAGGAGCTGCGCAGGCTCGTCGAGCGGTTCGGGGCCGACCACGTCGCCGTCGAGCTCACCCACGCCGCCTTGCCCACCGACACCGAGCTGAACGACGTGCTCGCCGAGCTCGCCCTCGACGCCGGGTTGCCCACGGTGGCCACCACCGCGGCCCACTACGCCACCCCGCGCCGGTTCCCGCTGGCCACGGCGCTCGCCGCGGTACGGGCGCGGCGCAGCCTCGACGAGGCCGACGGCTGGCTCCCACCCGCAGGCACCGCGCACCTGCGCTCCGGCACCGAGATGGCGGCCCGGTTCGACATCCGCTACCCGGGCGCGGTCGCGCGTGCCGCGGAGATCGGCACCGCGTGCGCGTTCCCGATCCGCCTCGTCGCGCCGGACCTGCCGCCGTTCGACGTCCCGCCGGGCCACGACGAGGCGAGCTGGCTGTGGGAGCTGATCCGGCGCGGGATGATCGTCCGCTACGGCAGCCACGCCGAGCACCCCGAGGCCGTCGAGACGATCCGGCGCGAGTTCGAGATCATCGAGAAGAAGAACTTCCCCGGCTACTTCCTGATCGTCCACGACATCGTCGAGTTCTGCCGCAAGGCCGACATCCTCTGCCAGGGTCGCGGCTCGGCGGCCAACTCCGCCGTCTGCTACGCGCTGGGCATCACCAACGTCGACGCGGTGGCGATGGGGCTGCTGTTCGAGCGCTTCCTCTCCCCGGCGAGGGAGGGCTACCCGGACATCGACCTCGACATCGAGTCCGGCCGCCGCGAGGAGGTCATCCAGTACGTCTACGCCAAGTACGGGCGCGGGTGCGCCGCCCAGGTGGCCAACGTGATCACCTACCGGCCGCGCTCGGCCGTCCGCGACATGGCGAAGGCGTTCGGGTTCTCGCCGGGCCAGCAGGATGCGTGGAGCAAGCAGATCGAACGCTGGGGCGGCCCGGTGGCCGACGTGCCCGTCGAGATACCCGATCAGGTCGTCGGCCTGGCCAACGAGCTGCTCGGCTTCCCGCGCCACCTCGGCATCCACTCCGGCGGCATGGTCATCTGCGACCGGCCGGTGTCGGAGGTGGTGCCCGTCGAGTGGGCGCGCATGCCCGGCCGCACCGTCGTGCAGTGGGACAAGGACGACTGCGCGTACGCGGGGCTCGTCAAGTTCGACCTGCTCGGGCTCGGCATGCTCACCGCCCTGCACCTGATGCTCGACCTCGTCGAGGAACACCACGGCAAGAAGATCCAGCTGCACGAGCTGCAGCCCACCGACGACGCCGTCTACGAGATGCTGGCGCGCGCCGACTCGGTCGGGGTGTTCCAGGTGGAGTCGCGGGCGCAGATGGCCACGCTGCCCCGGCTGAAGCCGCGCGAGTTCTACGACCTGGTCGTCGAGGTCGCGCTGATCCGGCCCGGCCCGATCCAGGGCGGCTCGGTGCACCCCTACATCCGCAGGCGCAACAAGCTCGAGAAGTGGGAGCACGACCATCCGCTGCTCAAGGGCGCGCTGGACAAGACGCTGGGCGTGCCGCTGTTCCAGGAGCAGCTCATGCAGATCGCGGTGGACGTCGCCGGGTTCTCGGCCGGCGACGCCGACGAGCTGCGGCGCGCGATGGGCGCCAAGCGCTCGGAGGAGAAGATGGAGCGGCTGCGTGATCGCTTCTTCGACGGCATGGCGGCCAACGGCATCACCGGCGAGGTGGCGGACGGGATCTTCCGCAAGATGATCGCGTTCGCCAACTTCGGCTTCCCGGAGAGCCACGCGATCAGCTTCGCGTCGCTGGTCTACTACAGCGCCTGGTTCAAGCTGTACTACCCGGCCGCGTTCTGCGCTGCGCTGCTCAACGCGCAGCCGATGGGCTTCTACTCGCCGCAGTCGCTGGTGGCCGACGCCCGCCGGCACGGCGTGCTCACCCGCGGCGCCGACGTCAACCTCGGCCGGGCCGAAGCGATCCTGCAACCCGATCCGCTCTCCACCGGAGGGCAGGCCATCCGGCTCGGGCTCGCCGAGGTGCGCGGCATCGGGCAGGAGCTGGCCGATGAGATCGACGCGGAGCGCGACCGGGGCGGGCCCTACCGCGACCTCGCCGACCTCGCCCGGCGCGTCCGGCTCACCGTGCCGCAGGCCGAGGCGCTGGCCACCGCCGGCGCGTTCGGCAGCTTCGGCATCGACCGCCGCTCGGCGCTGTGGGCGGCCGGGGTGGTCGCGGCCGTACGGCCCGAGCAGCTGCCCGGCACGGCCGTCGGGCTGGAGGCGCCCGCCCTGCCAGGGCTCACCGACGTCGAGCTCACCGCGGCCGACATCTGGGCCACCGGCGTCTCGCCAGGCACCCACCCGATGCAGCACCTGCGCGGGAAGCTCGACGCACTCGGCGCCGTCCGGATCGACGCGCTGGACGCGATCGGCCGCACCGTCCCGCCCGGCGACCCGGAGCACGCGATGCCACGGGTGCTGGTCGGCGGGCTCGTCACCCACCGGCAGCGCCCGGCCACGGCCCGCGGCGTCACCTTCCTCAACCTCGAGGACGAGGGCGGCATGCTCAACGTCACCTGCTCGGAGGGGCTGTGGGCGCGCTACCGCACGGTGGCGGTCAGCAGCACGGCGCTGCTCGTGCGCGGGCGGTTGGAGCGCAGCCCCGAGGGCGTGCTCAACCTGGTGGCCGACCGGCTGCAGAAGCTGGCGCTCACGGTGCCGGTGAAGTCGCGCGACTTCCGGTGACTCGGACGCGAGGTGGCTGCCAGCGCTGTTCGATCTTGTCCGATTCGCGCTGGGTGCCATCTCGATCGCATCGGTTTGATCCGACGAGAAATCGGGTGCTCGGCGCCGGCCGGCCCGGGACGATCCGTTCATGCGGCTCGTCGACGCGAAGCAGACCTGGCGCACGGACGGATTCGTCGTCCTGCCGAGCTACCTGTCCGCAGCCGACCTGTCGCCCCTGCCCAACTGGCACCCGCGCGCCGACACCGGCCGCGGCGGCGATCGGTTCGTCGCGACGGCCGGCCGCCCGGGCCTCTACGACGCCGAGGTATCCGCCGCGGGTCCTGCCGGAACGGTCGTGGCGTTCACGCCGGACACTCTGCACCGGGGCACGGCGCTGACCCGACCGGGTGGCGCGAGGTTCACGATGCAGCTGAGCTTCCGCACCGCCGCGGCCGAATGGGCACAGCGGCAGGGCTGGCCGGATCGCAGCCACGACCCGGCCTGGTACCGGTTCGTCGAGCGGGCCACGCCCCACCAGCTGGCCCTGTTCGGCTTCCCGCCGCCCGGCCACCCGCTCTGGACGGCCGAGACGCTGGCCGGGACGGCGCTCCGCTACCCCGGCCTCGACCTCGCGCCGTGGGCGGGAGCGCTGTGACCGGCGTGATGATCAGGAACCGGGTGGCGGCCGATGTGCCTCGATGCATCGAGGCGCTCGCCGAGGTTCACCAAGCCGGCCACTATCCGATCTTCTGGCCCGAAGACCCCGCGAAGTGGCTGAGCCCGTCGAACCTGCTCGAAGCATGGATCGCCGAGCGATCGAGTGCGATCGTCGGACACGTCGTGCTCGTCGCGGGCGGCGACGTTCCGGATGGGCTCCCGTCCCACGGTCAGCCGCTCGCCACGGTGAAGCGCCTGTTCGTGACGCCGACGGCACGGCGGCAGGGCGTCGGTGAGCGGCTACTCGCCCACGTCCAGGCCTGGGCCGTCCGGTCGGAACTGTCGCTGGTCCTTGACGTCGTCGGGCCGGGAGGCGATGCGGCCATCTCTCTCTACGAACGCGCAGGTTGGCGCCAAACGGCGAGCGCGACGGTCGACTGGACGACGCCGGAGGGCCATCCGGTCACCGTCCGATACTTCCGGCCGCCGGAGTGATCGTGGTCGCCGGGTGCGCTCCGGCCTCGGCGATCACGAGCAGGCGGTCGTCATTCGACTGCGACCGTTCGCCCCTGATCGCTGCTGGTGCGCGAAGCGTGCACGGGAGGGGCGTGCCGAGCAGGCGGCTCATGGCTCGGCGGGTGCGGTCGGCCGCTGTCCGGTCGCGGGAGAGCCGCAGCGCGTGGTTCAGCGCGAGCATCTGCCCGGTGAGCTCGAAGACCACCTGGTCGACATCGGTGCTCGCGGGTAGGTCGCCGTCCTCGGTGGCTCGGACGACGTGACGGCGGAGGGCGTGCTGCCACATGTCGCTCAGCGCGGCGACCGCGTCGCGCACCGGTCCGCCGCGGTCGTCGAACTCGCTGGCCACCGCGGTGAAGAAACAGCCGCCGGGGAAGACGCCGCGCTCGAGGTAGGACACCCATGCCGCGCACAGTGCGAGCAGTCGTGGCATGCCCGGCAGGGTGCTGCGCGTCACCGGCCACGTGACCTCGCGGGCGAAGACCGTCGCCGCGGTGTCGACAACGGCCAGTTGCAGGTTCTCCTTGCTGCCGAACTGCCCCAGCACGCCGGACTTGCTCATCCCGGCCGCGGTGGCGAGCCGGCCGATCGTGAGCCCCTCCAGGCCGTCGACTGACGCGATGGCGAGTCCGCGCTCGAGCAGGTCCACACGCGTGCGGCGGGCTTCGGCCACCGACCTCCTCGGGCTCATGACGCGATCCTAGTCATGCTTTAGAGTCCGATCGTTCGGACGCTATCTTTCGTCGAAGGAGCCTTCATGCCGGGAACCCGGATCGCCGCCGTGGGACACCACCAGCCCGAGCACGTCCTCACCAACGACGACCTCGGCCGCATGGTCGACACCGATGACGCCTGGATCCGCAAGCGGACGGGGATCGGCACGCGGCGGATCGCCCGCACCGAGTCGGTGACGGACATGGCCTCGGCGGCCGCCGACAAGGCGCTGGCAGCGGCCGGGCTCGCACCGGAGGACGTCGACATGGTCGTCGTCGCCACGTGCACCGCGATCGAACGCTGCCCGAACACGGCCACGCGCGTCGCCGGGCGGCTCGGAATCCCGGCCGCCGTCGGATTCGAGATCAACAACGCGTGCGCGGGCTTCAGCACCGCCCTGGCAACGGCCGACCACGCCGTACAAGCCGGTGCGGCCCGCCACGCCCTGGTCATCGGGGCGGAGAAGATGAGCGACGTCACCGACTGGACGGACCGCTCCACCTGCGTCCTCCTCGGCGACGGCGCGGGCGCGGTGGTCGTGAGCGGTGGCGGCGAGGGCAGCGGAATCGGTCCGGTGGTCTGGGGTTCGGATCCGACGGGCGGCGACGCGGTCCTGATCGACGGCGGATGGCACCCGCGCTTCCGCCAGGACGGGCGGGCGGTCTACCGCTGGGCCACGACCTCGATGGCGCCTGTTGCCCTCGAGGCCTGCCGCCGAGCGGGCGTCGATCCGGCCGGCCTCGGCGCGGTCGTCACCCACCAGGCCAACCTGCGGATCATCGAGGCCATCGTGCGGCAGCTGGGCGTCGATCGGGCAGTGGTGGCTCGGGACGTCGTCGACTCGGGCAACACGTCGGCGGCCTCGATCCCGCTCGCGCTGGCGAAGCTCGTCGAGCGCGGCGAGGTACCCACCGGGGCGCCCACGCTGCTGCTCGGCTTCGGCGGTGGGCTCTCGTGGGCGGCTCAGGTCGTCGCGTGCCCGTAGTCGCGGATGATCAGTCGTCCGGCAGGTCGGAGGCGAGCTGTCGGCAGAAGGCTGCCGCGTCGGAGCCGGTCAGGCTGACCCGTGGGAGGGTGTCCACGTGGATCAGGGGGACGATGGCGAGTACACCGATCTCGACCTGTCGGAGCTGCGCCCAGGGGACGAGCCGTGGCGGCGGCGCCGGTTCGTGCGCTGCAGCTTCGTGGAGGCCGACCTGCGGGGTCTGGTCACCGAGTCCTGCACGTTCGACGAGTGCGACTTCACCGGCGCCGACCTCGGCGATTCGGTCCACCGGGCCGGCGCGTTCCGAACGTGCCGGATCGTGCGGGCCACGCTCGGCGGCGCGACGTTCCGCGGCTGTTCGCTGATGGGCGCGTCGCTGGTCGACTCCCGGCTGCGCCCGATCGCCCTCACCGACTGCGACCTCACGCTCGCCGCCCTCGGCCGGGCCGACCTGCGGGATACAGACCTGTCGGGGTTGCGGATGCGCGAGGCGAACCTGGTGGAGGCCGACCTGCGCGGCGCGGACCTGCGGGGCGCCGACCTCACCGGGGCGCGACTGTTGCGGGCCCGCTTGGACGGTGCGGACCTGCGCGGGGCCCGGATCGACCCGAACGGCCTGGTGCAGGCGCGGCTGGCAGGGGCATCAGTGGACGTCGAGCAGGCCATCGCGTTCGCGGCGGCCCACGGCCTTCGCGTCGCCTGACACACCGACTTCTGCACCGATGTCGGTGTGTGACCGCCTGCCACCACAGCCCGAGCAGAACCGCGACAGTTGTCGAACGGTTGCCGGCGCACCGGCCGATGAACGGCACCCGCCGGGCTGGGAGGATGGTCGCGTGACGGCGACGGTGATGGACGGCAAGGCCACGCTGCAGGAGCTGCTCGGCGAGCTGGCGGGGCGCGTCGAGAAGCTGCAGGCGAACGGCGTGACACCGGGACTTGGCACGCTCCTCGTCGGCGACGATCCGGGTTCGCACTCGTACGTGCGGGGCAAGCACCGCGACTGCGCCAAGGTCGGCATCACCTCGATCCAGCGGGAGCTGCCGGCCGACGCCACGCAGGCCGACGTCGAGCGGGCCGTCGACGAGCTGAACGCCGACCCGGCCTGCACCGGGTTCATCGTGCAGCTGCCGCTGCCGAAGGGGCTCGACGCCGGTGCGGCGCTGGGACGGATCGACCCGGTGAAGGACGCCGACGGGCTCGCCCCGGTGAGCCTCGGGCGCCTCGTGCTCGGCGAGCCGGGGCCGCTTCCGTGCACGCCGCGCGGGATCGTCGAGCTCTGCCGCCGCTACGGCGTTGATCTGAACGGCGCCCGCGTCACGGTTGTCGGCCGTGGGGTCACGGTCGGCAGGCCGCTCGGGCTGCTGCTCACCCGACGCTCCGAGAACGCCACCGTGACGCTGTGCCACACCGGCACGAAGGACCTCGCAGCCGAGGTGCGCCGCGCCGACATCGTGGTCGCCGCGGCCGGCGTGCCGGGGCTGATCACCGCCGACATGGTGCGGCCTGGGGCCACCGTCCTCGACGTCGGCGTCACGCGCACGGAAGCCGGGCTGGTCGGGGACGTCGCACCCGAGGTGGCCGAGGTGGCCGGGCTGCTCGCGCCGATGCCGGGCGGTGTCGGGCCGATGACGCGGGCGATGCTGCTGACGAACGTGGTCGAGGCAGCCGAGCGGGCGGTGGGTGAGCGGTCATGACCGAGCTCCGCTCCCGCGTTCCGGTGTACGTGCCGATGACGTTCGTGCTGCTCATCGCGGGTACGGGCATGGTCAGGACGCTCACCCAGCACTGGCGGGAGGGGGCGGTGCTGCTCGGCGGTGCCCTGATCGTGGCGGCGGTGTTGCGGCTGCTGCTGCCGACCGACCGGGTCGGGCTGCTCGCGATCCGGAGCCGCCCGATCGACGTGCTCTGCTACGGAGGCCTGGGCACGGTGATCGCCGTGCTGGCCATGACGATCACAGCGAGCCTGCTGAACGGCGGGTGAGCATGACCGAGCGACGGCTGCGCCCGCTGCGCCCCGAGGAACTCGATCCCGATCAGCGTGCGGTGTACGACGCGCTCGCCGATCCACCCGGCCGGGTCGGCCGGTACCCCGACGGCGGTCTACAAGGCCCGTTCGACGCGATGCTGCGCGCCCCGCGGTCCGGCGCAGCCCTGCAGGCGGTGGGTGCGGCGCTGCGGTACGGCAGCGTGCTGCCCGAGCGGGTCCGCGAGCTCGCGACGCTGCAGGTGGCCGCCCATCACCGCTCGGACTTCGAGTGGTACGCGCACGCCCCGCTCGCGGCCGCCGCCGGGCTGCCGGCGGCACTCCTGGAGGCGGTCCGCACCGGCGGCCCCGTCGAGCCGGACGACCCGGCGGAGCGCGCTGCCGCCTCCGTCGTCTCCCAGCTGCTGGAGCGCGGCGACGTCGACGACGACGCATGGGCGGGCGCCGTGGGCACGCTCGGCGAGGCCTGTGCGGTCGAGCTCACCACTCTCGTCGGCTACTACTCGCTCCTCGCGATGCAGATGCGCGTGCTGCGGGTGCCGCTTCCGGACGGCGCCGCGACCGTCGCATTCCCGGCATGATCGGGGAATGACCGACCGCTCGGAACGGATCGTCGACACGCTGGTCGAGGCCTTCGCCGACCTCATGACCGCCGATCCCGCCGCATTCCGGACGAAGTTCCGAAAGATGGCGGCAGATCCGTTCGCGTTCTACCGCGGCAGCGCCTGTCTGTTCTACGCCGACGTCGCGGAGCGGGACGATCCGTGGGCCGACGAGCGGACGAGCCGGATCTGGATCCAGGGCGACCTGCACGCGGAGAACTTCGGCACCTACATGGACGGCGACGGGGTGCTGATCTTCGACGTGAACGACTTCGACGAGGCGTACGTCGGGCACTTCACATGGGACATCACTCGGTTCGCCGCGAGCATGGCGCTACTGGGCTGGCGAAAGGCGATCTCGGACACCGACATCTCCCGTCTCGTCGAGCGGTACGTGCAGGGCTACCTCGACCAGGTGCGGTGGTTCGTCGACCAGACCGACGACCGCGGCTTCTCGCTGCGGCTCGACACCACGGAAGGCGCGGTCCACCAGGTGCTGCAGCTGGCGAAGCTGCGCACCCGGGTCGGGCTGCTCGACGCCATCACCGAGGCCGAGGGCTTCGACCGGGTGCTGCGCGCTGTGCCGGGCCTGCGCCGGCTCGACGAGGCGGAGCGGGCTGTGGTGACGGGCGCGTTCGAGCGCTACCTGAGCACGATCCCGGCGACGAAGCGGCTGCGCGGTGTCGCGTACACCGTGAAGGACGTGGCGGGGCGCTCCGGCTTCGGTATCGGCAGCGCGGGGCTCCCCGCCTACACCGTGCTGATCGAGGGCTACAACCAGGCGCTGGACAACGACGTGGTGCTGTCGATGAAGCAGGGCAACGTCGCGGCGCCCTCGCGGGTGGTGGCCGACCCGGCGATCGCGGGGGCCTTCCAGCACCACGGTCACCGCACCGCGGTGTCGCAGCGGGCGCTGCAGGCCCACGCCGACCCGCTGCTGGGGTGGACGGACCTGGACGGCGTCGGGTTCGTGGTCAGCGAGGTGTCGCCGTACGAGGCGGACCTGGACTGGTCGGAGCTCACGGAGCCGGCCGAGATCGCCCCTGTCGTGGACTACCTCGGCCGGGCCACGGCGAAGGTCCACTGCGTGGCCGACTCCGACGCCGACCACTCGCTCGTGCCGTTCCAGACCGAGGAGGCGATCGCCCGCGTCGTCGCGGGACGGGAGGAGGACTTCGTGTCGTGGGTGGTGGAGTTCGCCCACGACTACGCCGCGCGGGTGCGGGAGGACCACGCCCTCTTCGTCGACGCGTTCCGGCACGGCCGGATCCCTGGCGTCGCCGCCTCCGCCGGCTCCTAGTGTCCCGAACCGGAAGTCCACCACATAACTCGACGGCCCAGCTTCCCGCTGGGCGCACCGGCGTACCGGCCGAGTACGCCCGGTACGAGGCGCGGTCCGCCGGCACACCCAGCGGAAACCTGGATCCGCCGATTTATGCACCGGACTCCCGGTTCGGGACACTGCCGTCAACCACGCGCGTACAGCTCGCGCACGAGATCCTCGATCGACGGTTCGACGACGGTCACGTCGCGCAGTTCCACCCGCGCCGCCACCGCCGCTATCAGCGCGGCCGCGGTCGTGTCGCCCGGCGTGAACGCGAGCCGCTGGCGCAGGCCGTCGGCCTCGACACGGACGTCACGCACTCCGGCCAGGTCCGTCAGCGGAGCGGCAGGCTTGGCCAGCTCGACAACGACCTCGCGGGCGCCACCCGAGCGGGTGCGCAGTGCGTCGATGCTGTCGTCGGCCACGACCTGGCCGTGGTCGATCACGACGACCCGCCGGCAGAGCCGCTCGACGTCGGGCAGGTCGTGCGTGGTGAGCAGGATCGTCATGCCGTCGACGAGGTTGACCTCCTGCAGGAAGGCGCGCAGCCGCTCCTTGCTCACCAGGTCGAGCCCGACGGTCGGTTCGTCGAGCACCAGCAACTGGGGGCCGTGCAGCAGGGCGGCGGTCACCTCACCGCGCATCCGCTGACCGAGCGACAGCTGCCGTACCGGCACGTCGAGGAACGGGCCGAGCTCGAGCACGTCGACGCACCGCTCCAGCCGTGCGCGATGCTCCGGTTCGGGCACGCGGTGGATCGCCCCGAGGAGTTCGAAGCTGTCGCGCAGCGGCAGGTCCCACCACAGCTGGCTGCGCTGGCCGAACACCACGCCGAGCTTGCGGGCGAGCTCGCGGCGTTGCCGCGTGGGGTCCAGCCCGCAGACCCGCAACCGGCCTGCCGTGGGGACGAGGATGCCGGTCAGCATCTTGATCGTCGTCGACTTGCCCGCACCGTTCGGGCCGAGGAAACCCACGGCCTCACCTGGCGCGATGCGCAGGTCGACGTCGCTCACCGCGACGACGCGGCGCCGCGCGCGACGGCGGCCGACCGAGAACTCCCGACGTAGCGCTTCCGTCTCGACGACGGTGCTCATGACCCGGCTCCCTGGTAGTGGCGGACGGCGGTGCGCCAGACGAGCGCCGCGGCGAGCACGGCGGCGACGGCGACGAGAGGGGAGGCGTAGCGCAGGGCGTGTGGCAGGCCGAGCGGGTCGGGCCGATCCAGCAGCGCGAGAGCGGGGAAGTAGGCGACGAACGCGGACGGCACCGCGAAGCAGAGCAGGCCGCGCAGCCACGGTCCGAACACGGTGATCGGGTACGAGGTGGTCAACTGCGAGCCGTATGTGAACGCGTTGGCGATCTCGCGGCCCTCGATCACCCAGAACGACACCGAGCACGTGACCACCCAGATGGCGCTGGTGATGGTCGCGCCGATCAGCGGCGTGCCGAGGATGAGCAGCGCGTTCAGCGGCGTGGGCTCCACCTCGCCCTGCACCAGGACGACGACGAGCACGACCGCGCCGACGGCCGCCCGGCCGAGGCGGCGCAGCTGCAGATCGCTCGTCATGAGCTGGGGGAGCAGCCCGAGCGGCCGGGCGAGCAGCACGTCCAGCTCGCCCGTCCGGATCCAGCGCGGCAGCTCGTCGAGCTGGCCGACGGCGAGGTCCGCGAGGCCGAACGAGATCCCGGCGAACCCGTAGATCAGCAGCACCTCGTCGCGGGTGAAGCCGCCCAGCGACTCGACCTGCGCGAACACGACGAGGATCACGGCGAGCTCGTTGGCCTGGGCGATCGCCTGCCCGAGTGCGTCGAGACCGAACGAGACGGGATAGGCGAGCTGGCTGCGTACCCGCGACCCGAGGATCCGCAGGTGAACACCGAGGTCAGCCACCCTGCACCACCAGCTTCCGGGTCGCTCGCGCGAGGACGACCTGCCCGGCGGCCAGCAGGAGCGCCGCCCAGAGCACCTGGTGGGCGAGCAGGGCGGCCGTCGCGCCGCGCTCGCCGAACACGTCGATCGGCGTCTGCAGCATCGCCGGGAACGGCGTGGCGTACAGCGCGATCCGGAGCGGCTCGGGGAAGTAGGCGATCGGGACGGTCAGGCCGCACAGCACCCCGGTCGCCGCCGCGTAGACGGTGACGACGCCGCGGTTGTCGAGGAGCCAGAACGCGGCCAGATCGAGCAGGAAGCGCGCCGCGAAACTGATCACCACCGCGAGCACCGTCGACAGCGCGAAGACCAGCACCGTCCACGGGCTCTGCGGCCACCGGAACGGCAGGACGAGCGCGCCGAACAGCACCGGCGGCGCGAACCTGATCAGCATGGCGTGTCCGGCTCGCCCGAGGTCCTGCGCGAGTGTCGCGGCCTGGAGGTTCCACGGCCGGCCGAGGTCGATGGCGACGTCTCCGGATCGCACGCGCTGGGCGAGCTCCCGGTCCGGCCAGATCATGACGACCGCGAGCAGGCCCTGGCCCAGCCAGACGAACGTGCCGGTGTCGGCGGCGTCGTAGCCCGCCGCGCTGCCGGTCTGCTCGACGACGGCGAGCAGTACGGAGACGCGCAGGAACCCGAACACGGTGTTCGTGAACAGCCCGGCGAGGCTCGCCGCGAGGTAGACGGAGTGGCGCCGGAAGCCCGCCCTGACCAGGTGGAGGTAGGGCCTGAGCACGTCTGTCGACGCTAGACCCGGCCGCAACCGGTTTTCCCGCGTCTCATCGCTGCCGTCCAGGCGCAGCGACTTCACACACCCAGTGGCCGCTTCACACAAGGCCCGCCTTGTGTGAAGTCGGTGCTGGGTGTGTGAAGTCGCCTGTGGTGGCGCCACCGAGCGCCCACGGCCAGGAGCGGCGCCGCGTCCGTCAGCAGCTGCGCATGATGCGGCTGACTTGGTCATCCGTGAGCGCGGGGACGGGCAGTGGATGAGCCGCCTGCGCGCGCAGGCCGTCGAGGACGAAGCCGAGGTGGCGCCGCCACGCCTGCGGATCGACGTCGCCGGTGGCCTCGATGGTCCTGGTGATCGCCCAGGTCACGAACGCCATGTCGGCCAGCACGAAGTCCGGCCGCAGCGCGCCGCTTCGCTTCGCGCGCTCGACGATCTCGGTCATCAGCTCGTGGCCCCGCAGGTGGTCCGGGGTCGGCGCGGCCTGGGGGATGCTGCGGGCGGAGAGGTCGTTGTAGCCGCGGTCGGCGGCCTGCATCCGGCAGACCTGCTCCACGAAGTGGACGAACCCCGCCCACGCGTCATTCATCGCCAGCGCGTGCTCGGCGATCTCGATGACCGTTTCGCGTCGGTCGGCGAACACCGCGGCCACCAGGTCGGCCCTGGTCGGGAAGCGGTTGTACAGCGTGCCGATGCTCACGCCCGCCCGGCGGGCGACATCGTCCAGCGCCACGTCGAGGCCGCGCTCGGCGAACACCGCGCGCGCGGCCTCGACGAGCCGCTCGCGGTTGCGCTGGGCGTCCTTGCGTAGGGGCATGGTCCATCCAACAAGTTGACGAAGTCCTCAGGTTACCGGTAGGAATTTGAGTATGACCTCAACTTCGCGCAAGGTGATCGCGGTCCTCGGGGCCGGTCCGGGCCTCGGGATGTCGATGGCCCGGCGGTTCGGCCGGGAGGGCTTCGCGGTGGCGATCGTGTCGCGCACCGACGCGCGGCACGGCGGGTACCGGGCCGAGCTCGCCGCCGACGGGATCGACTCGCGCAGCTACGCGGCCGACGTCACCGACGCGGAGCAGGTGCGTGACGTGCTGGCGCGGATCGCCGCCGAATTCGGTGAGATCGACACCGTCTACTACGGTCCGGCGTCCGCGAGCTTCGGTTCGGGCATCGTCCCCCTCCCGGAGGCGGATGCGGCCGCCGTGCGGGCCCCGCTCGATGGGCTGCTGCTGCCGGCCGTGGGGGTCGTCGCCGCGGCGCTTCCGCCGATGCTGCGGCGCGGCGACGGAGCGCTGTTCTTCGGTGGCGGGCTCAGCGGCCTGCGGCCGATGCCGATGCTGGGCAACCTCGCACCCGCGGCCGCCGCCCTGCGCATGTACGTCCTCACACTCGCCGCGGCGGTGAAGGAGCAGGGCGTGTTCGCGGCGACGCTCACAATCGGCGGGCTGATCGAACGCGGCGACATCCACCGCATGTTCCTGGAGCAGGGCACGCCGCTGCCCACCCTCGATCCCGACGACATCGCCGACAAGGCGTGGCACATGTACGTGGCCCGCGACGAGGCGGAGGCGGTGTTCGACGTGCTCACTTCGGTGGCGTGAGCCCCGGCCGAGGTTCAGGAAAGCCACATTCCTGGCCCGCACGGTCGTGAATGTGGCTTTCCTGAACTCGAGGAACCTCAGAACTCCGCGAGCGCCCCGTTGAACGTCGCGCTGGGGCGCATGACCTCGTCGGCCTTCGCCTTGTCGACGAAGTAGTAGCCGCCGAGCTCGACCGGTGCGCCCTGCACGCCGTTCAGCTCGCCGACGATCTTCTCCTCGTCGGCGGCGAGCCGCTCGGCGAGCGGGGTGAAGATCGCGGCCAGCTCGGCGTCCTCGGTCTGCCGCGAGAGGGCCTGGGCCCAGTGGAGCGCGAGGTAGAAGTGGCTGCCGCGGTTGTCGAGCTCGCCCGCCCGCCGGGACGGGGACTTCCCGGTCTCCAGCAGCGCGCCGGTGGCGTCGTCGAGGGCCTTGCCGAGCAGCGCGGCACGCGGGTTGTCGGTCTTCTCGGCGAGGAACTCGAGCGAGACGGCCAGCGCGAGGAACTCGCCGAGGGAGTCCCACCGCAGGTGGTTCTCCTTGACGAGCTGCTGCACGTGCTTGGGGGCCGATCCGCCCGCACCGGTCTCGAACAGCCCGCCGCCGTTCATCAGCGGGACGATCGAGAGCATCTTGGCGCTCGTGCCCAGCTCCATGATCGGGAACAGGTCGGTGAGGTAGTCACGCAGCACGTTGCCGGTGACCGAGATCGTGTCCTCGCCGCGCTTGGCCCGATCCAGGGTGTAGCGGGTGGCCTCGGCCACCGGGAGGATCTCGATCGTCAGGCCGTCGGTGTCCTCCTCGGCGAGGTAGGCGCGCACCTTCTCGATCACCTGGGCGTCGTGGGCGCGGGTCTCGTCGAGCCAGAACACGGCGGGCCAGCCGGTGGCGCGGGCGCGCGAGACGGCCAGCTGCACCCAGTTGCGGATCGGGGCGTCCTTGGTCTGGCAGGCGCGCCAGACGTCGCCTGCGGCGACCTCGTGCTCGAGCAGCGTGGTGCCGGCGCCGTCCACCACGCGGACGGCGCCCGGCGCGCTGATCTCGAAGGTCTTGTCGTGGCTGCCGTACTCCTCGGCCTTCTGCGCCATCAGTCCGACGTTCGGGACGGTGCCCATCGTCGTGGGGTCGAAGGCGCCGTGCTCGCGGCAGAAGGAGACGGCCTCGGCGTAGAGCGCGGCGTAGGAGGAGTCCGGGATCACGAACTTCGTGTCCTGCAGCTCGCCATCGGCGTTCCACATCTGCCCCGATGTGCGGATCGCGGCGGGCATCGAGGCGTCGATGATGATGTCGCTCGGCACGTGCAGGTTGGTGATGCCCCGGTCGGAGTCGACCATTGCCAGCCCCGGGCCGCTCTCGTAGGTGGCGGTGATCGCCTTCTCGATCGCGTCCCGCTTCCCGGCGGGCAGCTTCTCGAGGGCGGTGAGGATGCTCGCGACGCCGTTGTCCGGGTCGGCGCCGACGCTCGCGAGGTCGTCGCCGTACTGCGCGAAGAGGTCGGCGAAGTAGATCTGCACGGCGTGCCCGAACAGGACCGGGTCGGAGACCTTCATCATGGTGGCCTTGAGGTGCACCGAGAACAGCACGCCCTTGGCCTTGGCGTCGGCGACCTGCTCCGCGAGGAACGTGCGCAGCGCCTCGACCCGCATCACCGCGGCGTCGACGATCTCGCCCGCCTGCACCGGCACCGACGGCTTGAGCACGGTGACGGTGCCGTCGGCGGCCACGTGCTCGATCCGCAGCTCGGTGGCCTCGGCCGCGGTGACCGAGCGCTCTGAATGCCGGAAGTCGCCGTCCGACATCGTGGCGACGTGGGAGGTGGACTCGCCCGACCACGCGCCCATCGAGTGCGGGTGCTTCTTCGCGTAGTTCTTCACCGACGAGGGCGCCCTGCGGTCCGAGTTGCCCTCGCGCAGCACCGGGTTGACGGCGCTGCCCTTGACCGCGTCGTACGCGGCGCGGGCGGCGCGCTCGTCGTCGGTGCCCGGATCGTCCGGGAAGTCCGGCACGGCGTACCCGGCGGCCTGCAGCTCCTTGATCGCGGCCTTGAGCTGCGGGATCGAGGCGCTGATGTTGGGCAGCTTGATGATGTTGGCGGCCGGCGTCTTGGCGAGCTCGCCGAGCTCGGTGAGCGAGTCGGGCGCCAGGTCGAACGCGGCGAGGATGCGCCCGGCGAGCGAGATGTCGCGCGTCTCGACCTCGACGCCCGCCTTCCCGGCATACGCCTCGATGATCGGCAGGAACGAATGCGTGGCCAGCGCTGGCGCCTCGTCGGTGTAGGTGTAGATGACCTTCATCTTCTGCTTCGGCCTGCCTCGGGACGGTGTGGTCGGACGGTCGGTCGGACTCGGACACGCTATCCCGAACCACGAGTGCACCGCGTCATGAGGCGCGGGAGGCCACATGCCCGCTACCGTGGGTTTCCACACGCTCTCGGGGAGGCATGGTCGTGGCCAGGATCACGGTTCCCAAGTTGGAGGCCTCCACCTTCAAGGGGTGGACGTTCGTGTTGGTCGCGGGCGTGGTGCTGGCGATCCTCGCGATCATCGACCGTGGCGGGCTGGGCGAGATCACGGCGGCAAACGGCTCCACGAGTTGCCAGCTCGAGGTGGTGACCGACGAGCTGAACGTCCGCAACGGGCCGAGCCAGGGCGCCGCGCTGGTCGAGACGGTGCCCCGGGGCGCACGCATCGACGGCACCAAGGTGGTCACCGACGGCTTCCGAGAGCTGGAGGAGGGCCGCTGGGCGGCCGACCAGTTCCTGTCCCCGCTGCCGGGCTCGGACTGCGCCTGAAAGTGATCATCACCCAGCCGTCGACCGGTGACGCTCCATGACCGGATTCAGCCCCACTCGGATGATCGGCGGGCGGTACGTCGTGCTGGGGGGCATCGGCGGCGTGAACCGTTCGGTGTGGCGTGCCGCCGACCGCGTGACGGGTCGCCAGGTGGTCGTGTCGGAGCTGCACCTGCCCGCTGATCCCGACGAGCGGCGGCTCGCCCGTGATCGGTTGCTGCGGGTGGCGCGGACCGCGGGCCGGCTCCGCCATGCCGGGTTCGTCGCCATCCACGACGTGGTCACCGACGCCGACGTCGACCACATCGTGACCGAGCTCGTGGAGGCGCCCACGCTCGCCGAGCGGGTGGCGACCGACGGTCCGCTGGATGAAGACGCCGCGGCCGCGATGGCTCGGCAACTGGCCGCGGCGCTGCACGCGGCGCACGGCGCCGGCATCGTGCACGGCGACCTCGGCCCGCACACGGTGCTGCTCGGATCGGACGGGAAGGTGCACCTCGCGGGCGTGGGCGTCGCCGAGGCCGCGGACCCGCGGCGCACGACCCGCGACCCGGCGTACCTGGCCCCGGAGCTGCGTGATGGTGGGCAGGCGACCCCCGAGTCGGACCTCTGGGCGTTCGGCGCGACGCTGCACTTCGCGCTGCTCGGCCGTCCTCCGGTGGAAGGCGTCGTGCCGGAGGCCGGGGGCGGCGTGTTGGCGGACACGATCGTCGGGCTGCTGCGGCAGACGCCGCGGGACCGGCCCGCGGCCCGGCAGGTGGTCGGCACCCTCGACGCGGCGCGGAAGCGGGCAGGCGCGGCTCCCGCCCGCACGCGCCGCTGGATGTGGGCGGCAGGGGGAGCGGTGCTCGGCCTGCTGGTTGGGCTGGCCGTGGGGTTCGCGCTCGCGGCGCCGCGGATCGAGGCGCTCACCTACGGGCCGGACGGCGACGTGCGGTTCGGCGGAACGGCCGCGTGCCTGGACGCGGTGCCGGCCGCGGGCGCGGTGGTCGGTGCCGCGGACTGCGCCGGCCCGCACGGTGCCCAGATCGTCGCGTCCCTCGACGCGTCCGGCGAGCGATACCCGGGACGGGACGCGCTCGTCCGGCTCGCGGCGGGAGGGTGCGGGCCCGCGTTCGACGTGGCGGTCGAGCCACCCCGGCGGGCCGGCCTCGCACTCGCGGCGCTGGTCCCGACCCAGGCGGCGTTCGAGGCCGGCGACCGTGCCGTGCACTGCGTGGTCACCCACGGGAAAGTGGGATGACGGGCGTGGTCTGATGCTGGGGTGAGCACCGCGACACACCGCAACATCGACCTCGTGGTCGCCGCCCTCACCGCGGGCGGCGCCGACCCCGCGCGGGTGGCGCGCCTGCAGGTGCTGCCCGACGCCGTCACCACCGCCGCTGCCGCGGCCGCCGCGCTCGGCGTCGAGGTGGGGCAGATCGCGAACTCGCTCGTCTTCGACGCCGACGGCGACCCGCTGCTCGTGCTGACCTCCGGCGCGCACCGGGTGGACACCGCCAAGGTGGCGCAGCTGGTCGGCGTGCAGCGCGTGCGTCGGGCGTCGCCGGAGTTCGTGCGCGCCGCCACCGGGCAGGCGATCGGCGGCGTGGCCCCCGTCGGGCACCCGAAGCCGTTGCGCACGCTCGTCGACAGGGCGCTCGAGGCGTACGACGAGGTGTGGGCGGCAGGGGGGATCCCGCATGCCGTCTTTCCGACGAACTTCGGCGAGCTGGTCGTGGTGACCGGGGGCGAGCCGGCGGATGTGGCGTAGGCGGCAGGGACGTTCAGCCGGCCTAGGAGGGTCCTGAACAACTCGGGCCGTAGCGCGCAGTAGGCCTGAGTTGTTCAGGGCGCTCCTAGGTGACGATCAGCAGGTCCACGCGCTGTTGGTCGTCGAGGATGAGGTAGGTGATCATTCCGAGTCCGCCGAACGGGAGCTGACGCACGGGGCCGTCCGGGTTGGAGTCGTTGACCGGTAGTCCGTTCCAGGGAACCAGCTCGAGGGCGCTGAGTGCGTCGGCCAGCGCGGCCAGTGCGATCTGCGGCAACGCCGCGATCTGCTGTTCGGCCAGCGGATCGACGTCGAGCGAGTAGGTCACTCGGGTAGTCCGAGTTCCGCCTTCAGCTGGTGCCAGGGCGTGGCCTGGGGGTGGCGTTCTCCGGTGCGGAGTCGTTCTTCGGCGCCGACGAGCGCGGCCCGGTAGCGGTCCGGTCCGGTCGCGGTGGTCACCCACGCCACCCGCCGCCAGGTGTTCAGCGTTCGGTGGACGTCGGTGAGATCGAGCTCGCGGGTGGCGCGAGCCATGACGTCCTGCCACTGGCGGTCGAACTCGGCCGCGTCCTCGGGGAGGAGGGCGGCGCACACTTGGGCAGGGGAGGCGTCGGCGAAGGGCGGCCGATCGGGTGCCGGAGCGGACTCGGCGGCGGCCATGCCAGCACGATAGCCCGGGGCGACGACATCCTCGGCCGATCCGCAGCCGCGGGTCGGCGCTGGCTGTCGACACGACAGGAGATCACCGAACGATGTCAGATCGATCGGCGACCCCGCAGGCACGGTACCGCGACCCACCGCAACATCGACCTCGTGGTCGCCGCCCTCACCGCGGGCGGCGCCGACCCCGCGCGGGTGGCGCGCCTGCAGGTGCTGCCCGACAGGCGGCCGGCCACGTCCCGTCTGCGCGGATCGGCCGAAGCCGGCAGCGGACGCGGTCAGAGGCCGATGTCGGCCAGCCACTGGCCCGTGGTGCGGGGAGTGACACCGAGCAGCTTCTGAGCGGAGTTCTCGGGGGTGATGGCGCGGTCCGGGAGCGTGCCCATGGCTGCGTACATACCGGCGACGTCTGTGGCGGGGCCCTCGCCGATCACGGGCGCGACAGAGGTGCGCATCTGCTCGGGGGTGATCGCCTCGAAGACCACGTCCTTGCCGAAGTGGGCGCCGAAGGCTTGGGCCAGGTCCGGGCCGGTGAACGCCGGGTACTGGCCGACGGAGACCACGCCGGTGACGTCATGGCGCTCGAACAGGGCGAGAGCGGCGTCGGCGACATCGAGGTGGGACGCCCAGGAGACGGGGAAGTCGGCGCGGATCGGGTAGGGCAGTACGCCCCGCTCGTGGACCGCGTCGAGGACGTAGGGCATGAGCAGGTTCTCCAGGTACAGCGTGGGCGCGATCACCGCGTGAGACAGCCCGATGTCGGCCAGGCCGCTGACCAGCAGTGCGGCCGCGCCGCCGGTCTCGGGGTCGGCCGGGGCGCCGCTGGTGGAGAACACCACGCGGGCCGGGCGTGCCGCGCGGAGGGCGGCGACGATGTTGCGCGCGTAGGTCTGGCGGTCCGCTTCCGAGACCACCGGCAGATGGATGAACACCCCGTCGGCGCCGCGGTAGGCGCTGGTCAGCTCGTCGGCGGAGTCGTATCCGGCGGCAACGACGCGGGCCCCGGCGACGACGGTGTCCGGGTTGCGGGTCAGAGCGGCTACGGGCTTGCCCCCCGCGGCGAGAGCAGCGACGACGGGGGCGCCCTGGGAGCCGGTGGCGCCGTGAATCACGTAGGTCATGGAAGCCATTAGTGCATGCGATACATCAGTTACATCAACTGCACTAATGGGGGTACGGTCCAAAATGTGACCGATCCCTGCCTTCCCGAGTGCGGTGTCGCCCGGTTCCTCACGCTGCTCAACGGGCCGTGGGCCACCCTGATCGTGCGTGAACTCCTGCACGGCCCTCACCGCTTCAACCAGCTGCGCGAGGCCCTGCCAGGCATCAGCCCCCACACCCTGACGAGCCGGCTGCGCCAGTTCGAGCGGCACGGCATCGTCACCCGCACCACCTACGCAGAGATACCGCCGCGCGTCGTGTACGAGCTCACCCCTCTCGGCGAGGGACTGCGCGACGTCCTGGAGGCCATGGGGACCTGGGCCATGGCGGTGCCGGATCCCCGGGCCGGCGTGACCGCCTGACCTACGCTTCCCGCCGGCGGGCGCGGAGTGTCGTGGATCTCACCGCTCGGGTTGAGCCGCGGCCGCATGCGGTGGGTTCCGATTCGTTCAAGCCGGCCGGGGCTCGTGGCTGCCATCGTGGGCCACATGATCAGACGAATCGTTGCGTACGCCGATGGGGACGACCTCGCCGCCTCCCGGGACTTCTACGTGGAGGGCCTCGGGTTGACGGTCACGATGGAGGACCCGGTCCTCGGGCTCGCCTCGCCGGCCAACCCCATGGCGCAGATCCTGATCCCTCCGCGAGGGATGGAGAACCCGCCACCGCGTTTCGGGATCGACGTCGGGGACCCGGAGGCCGTCGATGCCGCGCACGCCGAGGCCGTGCGTCGCGGACTGCGCGTCGTGTACCCGCTCGCCGTCGAGCGGTGGGGCGTTCGTCGCTTCTTCGTGGAGGATCCCGGCGGCACCGTGATCAACGTGCTCGCCCACCTGCGCTGACCGGTGCCACCGCCGGCACCCGACAGGCGTGAGCGCCGCGGCACGAAGCAGCGTGTCCCCTGTGCGGCGCCCCCCGCGGGCACGGAACCCGGGTCCGTCCGTATGGTGCCGCGCAATGGCTTTGGACAGGAACACCGCGACCACTGACCGCGCGCCCGAGCACGAGGCCGCCGACGAACCGAACGTCCAGGAGTCGAAGGAGCCGTCGGCGGCACCTTCGGACTCCGCCTCGCCGGAGCCCGAACCGGCCGTCACCGAGTCCGTCACCGAGTCCGTCACCGAGGGCTCGGCCACTCCGGTCGCAGCGGACCCGCGGATCGGCGGCTCCAGCCATGAGGGCGACGACAACGCCGCCGGCACGGCCGATGGAGTCGGGGCAGGCGCCGCGGCCGTCGTGAGCGCGGGGCTCGCGCTGTCCTCGGTCACCGGTACCGGGGTCGGCGACATGCTGCGTGCCCGCGCGGAGATCGTCGGTCAGATCGAGGCCAGTGTCGGCGGTGCCGCGGTCGACCAGGTCGACGCCTTCTACGGCTCGCCGTGGCACACCGCCGCGCTCGTCAACGGCGCTGTCGCGCTGGTTGCCGTCGTCATCGGAGCGGTGCTGCTGGCTGCGCAGTCGGGCAAACCCACCGTCCGGGCGTGGGTCCGAGCCGTGGCGCTCGGCGGGGTCGTGCTCGGGGGGATCGGGCTGCTCGTCGCCGTGGGCATGTACCTCGACCTGTTCGCCGCGGCGCCCGTGCTGCCCCAGACGCCACAGCTCGGCGGCTGAGCGGGCTGCTGTCGCGGTACGGCTAGCGCTTGACCCTGTAGCGCAGGTGCAGCACGCGGTCGCCCTGGACCACGTGGTCGGGATCGTCGAGGAGCACCGTGCCGGTGTGGCTGCCGAAGAAACGCACCCCTTCGCCGAGAACCACCGGGACGACGTCCATCGCGACCTCGTCGACCAGCCCTGCCGAGAACGCCTGCCCGCCGACGTCGCCTGCGGTCACGTCGACGAGGCCGTCGCCCGCGAGCTTCTTGGCGAGCGCGATTCCCGCCTCGACCGAGTCGGCGGTGTGGAACGGTGCGTCCGGGTGGGCGGCGAGCCACTCCTCCGGCAACGGCCGATGGGTGACGACGACGAGCTCGTCTCCGGCGGCCGGCTTGCCGTCCCAGCCGTTCGTGGTGTCGAACAGGTGGCGGCCGATCACGGTCACCTTGATCGCGTCCCAGAAGGGCTGGACGTGCTCGGCGGAGGTCCGCGAGACGGGGAACGTCCAGCCGCTCGCACTGGCGGACAACTCGGTGTCGCCGTTGAAGTACCAGTCGAACAGCGGCCCGACCGTGTCGTCGGGATAGGCGATGTAGCCGTCCACCGACACGACCGCCTGCATGACCACTCTGGCCATCTCTGCTCCTCAGCCGAACGTCGGGACGATCACGTGCGCCGGCTCCACGAGGAACGCCTCGCGGTCCTCGCCCCGCGGGTACGAGCCGCCGGTGTACTTGGCGAAGATGCGATCGACGATCTCCCAGCCCGCATCGCCGCCGACCCGCTTCACCACACGGCCGCGGACCAGTGCGCTACGGACCAGGTTCTCCGGGTCGGCCACGGAGATCGCGATGCGGTCGTCCGCGGCGAGGTTGCGACCCTTCCGTGAGTTGGGTGAGGTGAAGAACGCGAGGTACTCGCCCTCGATGTCGATCATCACCGGAACCGAGTGCGGCCCGCCGTCGGGCAGGAGTGTGGCGATGTGGGCGATGTTCGGCCCGGCGAACAGGGCGCGGGCCTCGTCGTTGAGCACGGTCATTCCTGGGTCCTCCTGGGTGTCGCCGCACCGGGCGTCGGGTCCGCGGCCGCGGACGGGATGTCGATGTCTCGTCCCGAGCGGGCTAACGGTCGTGGCTTCCCAGCCAGTCGACGTAGTCCGGTACGGCGTGCTCGACGTCGTACTCCGGCCGGAAGCCGGTGTCCTCCCGCAGCCGGGTGATGTCGAGGTAGTTGCCAATAGGCCGGTCGGGATTGCGCCCCTCCGGGAGGGTGATGTTCGCGCCCGGAACAGCGGCGTTGATCGCGTCGACGACCTCGCTGTAGCGGACCAGCCGTCCGCTCGAGACGTTGTAGACGCGGTGGTTCAGCCGTTCCGCGAGCATGAGCAGCGCGATGGCCCGGCCGCAGTCCCTCACGTAGCAGAGGTCCGTGGCGTCATCGGCGTACGCGGGTGGGCGGGGTGGGGTGAGATCGGGGTCCTCGCCCCTGACGGCCGCGCTGAGCAGGCGGGGAAGGGGGGTGAACGGGTTGTCGGGCACGCCGAGGGGCCCCCAGATGGTGCCGATCCGCAGGCTCACCGTGTTGAATCCGGCGCTGTCGCCCGCGAGCGCGGCGAACAGTTCCGCGGTCTTCTTGAACACCGGGATCTGGTGTGCCGCCACCACCGGCAGTGGGGCGTCCTCCCGCAGCGGGACCTCGTCCACCCCCATGTAGACGCCGATGCTGCTGGCGACGGAGAACCGCCGCACGCCCCACACCGTCGCCGCCTTCAGCGCGTTGAGCAGGCCGAGGGTGTCGGCGCGCAGGTACTCGACCGGATCGGGCAGGTCGTAGCGGGCCGCCGCGAGGTGCACGATCCCGGTGATCTGGTGCCGCTTCCCGATGTCGAGGAAGGCCGCCTCGTCGGTGGTGTCCAGCGGCTCGACGACGACCCGGTCGCCGGGCCCGTCGGCGAGGTACTCGGGCAGCCGGGTGGACCGGTGCGCGGTGAGCACGACGGACTCGCCCATGTCGAGCAGCGCTCGTGCGGTGTGCGACCCGATGGAACCCAGGCCGCCGGTAACGAGAATCATTCCCACCCCTTCGATGCATGTCGAGCCCGCAACCCGCGGGCGCATCGAGCTCGCCCCCCGACCGGCTCAGCCCATGATCTCGACGCTAGGCAGGAATCCGTCGCCGCTCTTGTACGAAACGGCCATCCCCGCGGCGCAGCGTGGTGCACTCGGACAGACGATGCGAAGGCGACGAGCGCAGCGACCGGAGGTGATCCGGCCGACGTGGCGGGAAGGCTTAAGGGGAGGCTAGCCTCAGGCGCCGTCGCACTGCAGATCATCTGGAGGCATCCGTGCCCGTCGCTCCCCGACTCGTCGGTCAGGTCAGCCGGCGCAGCCTGCTCACCGGCGCGGGAGCGCTCGGGGCGCTGGGCCTGCTGACGGCTTGCGGGGGCGCCGCAGATCCAGCGGCACCGGCCGCCGCGCCACCCGGGGCGGGCGCGTTCCCGCTCACCGTCGAGCACAGCAAGGGCACCACCGAGATCAGGAGCGCGCAACGCGTCGTCACTGTCGGGTTCAGCGACCAGGACCCGGTGCTCGCGATGGGCGTCCGTCCCGTTGGCGTCACGGACTGGTACGGCGACTACCCGTTCGCCACATGGCCGTGGGCGCAGGACGAGCTCGGCGCCGCGCAACCGGCGGTGCTGAACAGGGGTGCGTTCACCGGCACCCCCGACTACCGGTACGAGGAGATCGCCGCACTCTCGCCGGACCTGATCATCGGGCTCTACACGTCGATGGACGACACCCAGTACCAGACGCTCTCGCGGATCGCGCCCACCGTCGCCCCGCCCGCCGGATACCCGGAGTGGGGTGCGCCGTGGGACGAGTACACGCGCCTCGCCGGTCGCGCGCTCGGTGTCCCCGACCGGGCCGAGCAGCTGATCGCCGGGGTCGAGGCGCAGCTCGAGGCGGCGGCCGCCGCGAACCCGCGGTTCGAGGGCCGCACCGCCGTGGTCGCGGAGCGGTTCGAGGGTGGGCAGTCCTTCGTCCGCTCGTCGACCGACCCGCGCTCGCAGCTGGTGACGGCACTCGGGTTCACGATCCCGCCCGAGATCGACGAGCTGGCAGGCGACCTGGACGGCGCGACGATCAGCGACGAGCAGATGCGCCTGCTCGACCGCGACGTCCTGCTGTGGAACATCGGCTTCTCGCCGGAGGTGCGCGGGGACGTCGAGCGGGCGCCGCTGTATTCGCAGCTGGAGGTCGTGAAGGCGGGCCGCTCGGTGTTCGTCGACGACCCGATGGTGTCCGCCGCGTGGACGTGGGGCACGGTGCTCAGCCTCCCGACCGTCATCGACGGGCTGGTCGCCAAGATCTCGGCGGTCCTGGCCTGACTCACGGCTCCGTCAGGCGCGCCCAGAGGAATCCCGTCGCGTCGAGGGGCCTGTCGGACGTGCCCGCCTCGGGGCCGGCGCCCGGCCACGCGTGCCCGCCCTCGGCGATGACATCGCGCACCACGCGAAAGCCGGAGGTGCACGTCCATATGCCGACCGTGGCCGGCGGGTCGTCGGTGAGCACCGGCGCCGGGGAACACCCGTCCGCGGCGAGGAACGGCGCGAGCGAACCGTCCACGGTCGGGTACTGCGCCCCACCCGCGCCGGCCCCTCCGCCGAACGGGACGCGGTCGTCCGCGTTGCCGTGCACCGCGACGACCGTCAGCGGGGCGGGCGCAGGGCAGGGCACGAGCACGGCGCCCGCCACCGGCCCGATCCCGGCCAGCTCGCCGGGCCGGCCGCAGGCCCACGCGTAGGCGAGGATCGCTCCGTTGGAAAACCCGACGGCGTACACGCGCCGCGGATCCGTCCGGTCCTCCGCGGCGATCCGGCCCGCGAGCGCCGCGAGGAAACCGACGTCGTCGACGCCGCGGGAGCGGGCCTGCCCGCAGCAGCCACCGCCGTTCCACGCGCCGTCGAGCCCGTCGGGGTAGGCGACGACGAATCCCGAACGGTCGGCGAGGGCATCCCAGCCGAGGTCCGCCTCCACCTGGGTGCCGGAGCCACCCGCGCCGTGCAGCACGATCACGAGGGGCGCACCCGCCGGTGCGTTGTCGGGGTGGTGGACGTGCGTCGTGCGGTCGCCGTCGGCCGTGGACAGGATGACGGTCCGGTCGGTCGCCCGCGTCGCGGAGCAGCCGGCCAGCGCGAGCAGGCAGGCGAGAACACCGGCGAACGATCGGGTGAGCACGACGCCATGGTGCGTTGTATTCCCGGGATGCGCTGTGATCTGTAGCGACGCTCGTCAGGTCGACCTTCTCGTCTCGGCCGACCTACTGTGCATGCCATGGTCGAGGTGTCCCGCGAGACCGCGCCGTCCGATGCTGCCCTCCGCCGCGCGCTGCGGCGGGCCCGTGACGGCGTCACGATCGACGTCGCCGAGGCGTCCGTCCTGCTGGCTGCGCGTGGTGAAGCCCTCGAGGAGCTGCTCGCCGTGGCCTCCCGGGTGCGAGACGCCGGCCTGGTGGGCGAGGGCAGGCCGGGTGTGGTCACGTACTCGAAGAACGTGTTCATCCCGCTCACCCGCCTGTGTCGCGACCGCTGCCACTACTGCACGTTCGCCACGGTGCCGCACCGGCTCCCGGCCGCGTTCCTCGAGCGGGACGAGGTGCTGGAGATCGCGCGCGCCGGCGCGGCCGCGGGGTGCAAGGAGGCGCTGTTCACGCTCGGCGACCGGCCGGAGGACCGCTGGCCCGCGGCCAGGGAGTGGCTGGATGAGCGCGGTTACGACTCCACCCTTGACTACGTCAGGGCCTCGGCGATCGCGGTGCTGGAGGAGACCGGCCTGCTGCCGCACCTCAACCCGGGCGTGCTGTCTTGGGCCGAGCTGACGCGGCTCAAGCCGGTGGCCGCGAGCATGGGGATGATGCTGGAGACCACCGCCGAGCGGCTGTGGAGCGAGCGCGGCGGGCCGCACTACGGCAGCCCGGACAAGGAGCCCGCCGTCCGGCTCCGCGCGATCACCGATGCCGGGCGCGTCGGCGTCCCGTACACAACGGGGATCTTGATCGGGATCGGCGAGAACCGCACCGAGCGGGCCGATTCGCTGTTCGCGATCCGCTCGGCCGCGCGGGCCCACGGGCACGTCCAGGAAGTGATCATCCAGAACTTCCGGGCCAAGCCGGACACCGCGATGGCGAAGGACCCGGATGCCGACCTGCACGATCTCGCCGCCACCATCGCCGTCGCGCGGATCGTGCTCGGCCCCAAGATGCGGATCCAGGCGCCGCCGAACCTGATCGGCGACGAGTTCGCGCTCATGCTGCGCGCGGGGATCGACGACTGGGGCGGCGTCTCGCCGGTCACCGCCGACCACGTCAGCCCGGAGATGCCGTGGCCCGCGATCGACCAGCTGGCCACGCGCTCGGCTGCCGCCGGGTTCACCATCCGGGAGCGGCTGGCCGTCTACCCGAAGTACGTGCTGGCCGGCTCGCCCTGGATCGACTCCCGGATCTCGGCGCACCTCGCCGCACTCGCCGACGCCGAGACCGGGCTGGCCGACGAGAGCGCCGAGGTGGTCGGGCGGCCGTGGCAGGAACCGGACGGCGGATTCGCCTCCACCGGCAGGGTCGACCTCAACACCGCGATCGACACGGAGGGCCGTACCGAGGACCGGCGGGGCGATTTCGCCTCGGTCTACGGCGACTGGGAGTCGGTCGCCGAGGAGCTCGCAGCGACGCGGCGGACGGCCCCTGTGCGGCTGGACTCCGACGTCCGCGCGGGGCTCGCGCTGGCCGCCTCCGATCCGGCTGCCCTGCTCGACCCGGCGCACGAGGCGGCCGCGATGGCCGTGCTCACCGGCGAGGGACCGGCGCTGGAGGAGCTCGCCCGCCTCGCCGACGCCGTGCGCTCGGACGTCGTGGGCGACGAGGTCACCTACGTCGTCAACCGCAACATCAACTTCTCGAACGTCTGCTACGTCGGCTGCCGGTTCTGCGCCTTCGCGCAGCGGGAGCGCGACACCGACGCGTTCCGGCTCTCGCTGGACGAGGTCGCCTCCCGCGCCGTGGAGGCGGCCGAGGCGGGCGCCACCGAGGTGTGCATGCAGGGCGGGATCGACCCGCAGCTGCCGGTCACCTTCTACGCCGACCTCGTCCGCGCGGTGAAGGCCGCGGTGCCGGGCATGCACGTCCACGCGTTCTCGCCGATGGAGATCGTGTCCGCCTCGGCGAAGGCGGGCGTGTCGATCGAGGAGTGGCTCACCGAGCTGCGCGACGCCGGGCTGGGCTCGATCCCGGGCACCGCCGCGGAGATCCTCGACGACGAGGTGCGCTGGGTGCTCACGAAGGGCAAGCTGCCGGCGGCGCAGTGGCTGGAGGTGGTGCGCACCGCGCACCGGCTGGGGATCCCCTCGTCGTCCACGATGATGTACGGGCACGTCGACGAGCCCCGGCACTGGCTCGGCCACCTGCGCACGCTCGCCGCCCTGCAGGACGACACCGGCGGGTTCACCGAGTTCGTCCCCCTGCCGTTCGTGCACCACAACGCGCCGATCTACCTCGCAGGCATCGCCCGCCCCGGCCCGACGGTGCGCGACAACCGGGCCGTGCACGCGTTCGCAAGGCTCGCCCTGCACGGCCGGATCGACCACGTCCAGTGCTCGTGGGTGAAGCTCGGTGACGACACGGCCGCCGACATCCTGCGCGGCGGCGCCGACGACATGGGCGGCACGCTGATGGAGGAGACGATCAGCCGGATGGCCGGCTCGGAGAACGGCTCCGCCCGCACCGTCACCGAGCTGGCCGCGATCGCCGCGGCGGCCGGACGTCCGGTGCGCCAGCGCAGCACCACCTACCGGGAGCCGGTGGAGCGGCTGGTGCCGGCGCAGCGGCCCGCGCCGCGGCTGCTGCCGCTGACCCCCGCGTAGTGCGCGGCCAGGGGAACCTCCGCGAGTCGCGGTATCAGTGCACGCGAGTCGCGTTGTCAGTGCATGCGAGTCGCGCCGCTCACCCTGGTCGGCAGCCTTGGAGCTCCGGGGCCTCGATGCCGTGGACCAGCTCCTCGGCGACCAGTCGCCCTGCGACCGGTGCCAGCGTGATTCCGGAGTGCATCACCGCGAGGTAGGCCCCTCTGGCGGCGGGAAATGGTCCGATCAACGGGTGGCCGTCGGTCGGCATCGGCCGGATCCCGACCCGCGCGCTCATCAGCCGCACGTCCTCGCCGCCGCGGAACAGGTCGGCGATCCGGTCGCGGACGCGTTCCGCCGACCGCGCGAGCTCGGCGGCGCTCGTCTCACCGGTGTACCGGACGGCGGCGACGAACTCGCCGTCACGGGCGGCGCGCACGTCCATGTCCGGAGTGGCCACGATCGTCCGCACGAGATCCGGTGGGCCGGTGAGCCGCAGCAGGATCGCCGGTGACGGCCCGACCGGCACCGCGGCGCCGAGTGCCGCGCAGAGCACGGGCACATCGGCGCCGTTCGCCAGCACCACGCTGTCGGCTCCGAGCAGGCCACCCGTCGTCTCGACGCCGACGACCCGGCCTCGCACGGTTCGCAGCCCGGTCACCGCGGTGCCCGCTACGAGCCGGACCCCCCGCTCGCGGGCCGCGCCGACCAGGGCGTCGGTGGTGGCCAGCGGGTCGACCGCCCCATCGCCGGGGATGTGAACGGCCTGCTTCGGAGGCGTGCGCAGGTTGGGCTCGAGGGCGGCGGCCTGTTCGGCGTCCACGAGGTGTCGACCGGGTTCGAGGTCGTCGACGGTGTGCCGCCCGCCCCAGAGGAGCGAGCCCTTCCAGTACACGCGCACGGCGGGCAGCTCGGCGGCCAGCCGCCGGTACTCCCGAGTCGCGATGGCGTGGAGGGGTCCGCCCGGCCCCGGCACGCGTTCCGATGCGCCGATCCATCCGAACGACTCGGCGGTGGCGCCCGCGCCGGGCAGCGCCCTGTCCACGATCGTGACCGCCGCGCCGAGCCGGGCTGCGTGGTAGGCCACCGATGCTCCGACGATCCCGGCGCCCACGACGACGACGTCCGTCATTCCCCTCCTCCGTCGGCGCACGACGGTAGGTGGGAACCGGGATGGTCATCCACCGGATATGGCGGGCTACGTGTGCAGAAGGCGTTTGGGGTGCATGCCGTCGACCATGCCGATGAACGGTGGGTGGATGCTGTAGCCGAGCATCCGGCGGATGTCCTCCGACACCGCGCGCACGGTCTCGCGGTCCGTGGAGAGCGTGAACGCCTCCTGAGGGCGGAGCCACGGTTCGCAGTACTGCGCCGTGACGGCGAGGCGCGCCTGATCGGAGCGGTTGGCGCCGCCGCCGTGCCAGAGGGTGCCGACGAAGAACACGCACGAACCGGACGGCATCACGGCGGTGAGCTCGGTGTCGTGGTCGCCGGGCCTGCGGTCGTCGTCCCAGCGGTGGCTGCCCGGAAGGACCACCGTTGCGCCGTTGTCGTCGGTGAAAGGGTCGATGGCCCACACCGTCGCGGCCCCGAGGGGTGCCCGCGGGCGGGCCACCGGGTAGATCGCGTCGTCCGGATGGAGGAGCTGGGCGGCCTCGCCAGGGTTGATGTTGATGACCTGCAGCTGGGACAGCAGGTAGTTGGGCAGGAACAGCCGGTCCAACAGAGCGAGTGCCCGCGGATGGTCCACGAGCCGGTCGCAGGCGCGGGTCTTGCCGAGCACGCTGTAGACGCGTTGCGTGCGTTCGCCCTCGAACGTGTTCCGGCCGGTCCTGTCCAGCAGGGGCGTGACGGCCGCGCGTATCCGCTCGCATTCCTCCGGGCTGATCAGGTTCTCCAGGATGACGTAACCGTCGCGCTCGAGGGCGGCGAGATCGGCGTCGATGACCGCGGGGTCCACGGCGGCCCCGATGCTCGCGGTCGCCGTGTGCCGCCGAGCCAGATCGAGACCCAGGTCCTCCAGATCGGCGATCCTGTCCGGCTGTCGTGACATGGTTGTGAGTCCCTTCATTTCGCGATCGCGCTGGAGAGACCGACTGCTCCGCGGACCACGCCCCACACCTCGGCGATGACGTCTTCGGCGGGCGGCCGGGGTGTTCTGGTGAGCGCCACCGAGAGGATGGCGTTGGTGCTGCCGAGCGTTGCCGCGGCGAGGAACTCCGGGTCCCGACCGGCCGGAAGTTCACCGGCGTGCTGCGCGTGGGCGATGTTGCGAGCGCCGAGCTCGATCAACAGGTGCAGGTGGCGGGTGTTCCCGGCGGCGACCTCCGCGTCTCCCACCAGGCCGCCGAGCACGAGCGGTGACAGCGGGTCGGCGTACACCGCGGTGACCCAGTCGTGGATCCGCTGCCGCTCGCGTTCCGCCCAGGTCGGCGCGTCGTACTCGCGTAACGCCGCAGCATCGCCCAGCCGCTGGTAGAAGGCGTCGAGCACCGCGATCAGCAGGCCGCTGCGCGTGCCGAAGTACCGGTACGGCAGGCCGCTGCTCACCCCTGCCCGGCGCGACACCGCGGCCACCTCCAGCTCACCGGTATCGGCCAGCTCTTCGGCTGCGGCTGCCAGGAGCTTCTCGCGTGCCGCGGCGCCGCGAGGCGCCTTCGGGGTCGTCACGACGATGACCGTAAGTTGAGCTCAACTCATTTGTCAAAGTCGAGCGTACTGTGGCCGCATGGGTGTGCTTGGCGAGATGTTCCCCGGGCGGAAGATCACGGACGAGTCGACGGAGGCGGGCGACGGCCAGGAGCACTTCCAGCTGGGGCCGATCGACCTGGACAACCGCACGGTGCAGGTGCAGCGGGTCGCCGCCGACGAGCCCGAGCAGGACGGCACCGCCCCGGCGTAACCCGTTCGCGGGAACTGGGAGAATCGGGGGCATGACCGCCCCCACCGACCGTCGCCAGCGGGTGCTCTCCGGCATCCAGCCGACCGCGGACTCGTTCCACCTGGGCAACTACCTCGGCGCGGTCCGCCAGTGGGTGGCGATCCAGGACTCCTACGACGCGTTCTACTGCGTCGTGGACCTGCACGCGATCACCGTCGAGCACGACCCGAAGTCGCTCGCCGACCGCACCCGCAACGCCGCGGCCCAGCTGCTGGCACTGGGCCTCGACCCGGGTCGGTGCGCGCTGTTCGTGCAGTCCCACGTGCCCGAGCACGCGCAGCTCGAGTGGGTGCTCGGTTGTCTCACGGGCTTCGGCGAGGCGAGCCGGATGACCCAGTTCAAGGACAAGGCCGCACGCCAGGGCGCAGACCGGGCCACCGTCGGCCTGTTCACCTACCCGATCCTGCAGGCCGCCGACATCCTGCTCTACCAGGCCGACGGCGTGCCGGTGGGCGAGGACCAGCGCCAGCACCTCGAGCTCACCCGCGATCTCGCGCAGCGGTTCAACACCCGCTTCGGCAAGGCGTTCGTCGTGCCGGAGCCGTTCATCCCCACGGGGATCGCGAAGATCCAGGACCTGCAGGACCCGACGGCCAAGATGAGCAAGTCGGCCTCCAGCCCGGCCGGCATCATCGAGCTGCTCGACGACCCGAAGGTGAGCGCCAAGAAGATCCGCTCGGCGGTCACCGACACCGAGCGGGAGATCCGGTTCGACCCGGAGGCCAAGCCGGGCATCTCGAACCTGCTCACGATCTACTCGGCTCTCACCGACCGGAAGATCTCCGAGATCGAGGCGGACTACGCGGGCAAGGGTTACGGCGACCTGAAGAAGGATCTTGCCGAACTCGTCGCCCAATTCGTCGAACCGCTGCGGGAACGGGTACGCACCTACCGGGACGACCCGGCCGAGCTGGATCGAGTACTCGCCCGCGGAGCCACCCGGGCGCGCGAGATCGCCTCCGCCACGCTCACCGTCGTCCACGAGAGGATCGGTTTCCTGCCGCCGACGTGATGGGATGACGCGCGTGGCCGCGCCAGCCGACGAGAAGCCCTCGAAGCTCGAGCAGCTGCGCGCGCGGCACGAGTGGCTTGACCACCTGGTCCGGGCCGGCACCCGCTACACCGAGCGGCACGGCGACCACTACGCAGCGGCGGTCACGTTCTTCAGCGTGCTGTCGCTGGTGCCGCTGCTGATGATCGCGTTCGCCGTCGCCGGTTACGTGCTGTTCTTCAACCCGGCGCTGCTCGGCGAGCTGCAGGCCGCGATCACCGAGAACGTCCCGCCCGGGCTGAACCAGATGATCGAGGATATCGTCGAGCAGGCGATCGACCAGCGTGGTGCCGTCGGTCTGCTGGGCCTGCTCGCGGCGCTGTACTCCGGCATCGGGTGGATGTCGAACCTGCGGGAGGCCCTCTCCGAGCAGTGGGCGCAGGTGCCCGCCGCCCCGGCGCTGCCAAAGCGGCTGCTGTTCGACCTGCTCTCGCTCGCAGGGCTCGGGCTGGCGTTGGTCGGGTCGTTCGCGATCACGGGCTCGGTCGCCGGGTTCGCCGAGGACCTGTTGGGGTTCGTCGGGCTCGGTGACCACGGCTGGGCCCTGTTCCTGCTCGGCGTGTTCGGGTTCCTGCTCGGCATCGTCGCGAACTGGCTGATCTTCCTGTGGGTCATCGCGCGCCTCCCGCGCGAGCACGCGACGCTGCGCAGCGCCGCCAAGGCCGCTCTGTTCGGCGCGGTGGGATTCGAGTTCCTGAAGATCATCATGACCTACTACCTGGCGAGTGTGACGTCGTCGCCGAGCGGGGCGGTGTTCGGCTCGTTCCTCGGTCTGCTGGTCTTCGTGTTCTTCGGGTCGCGCTTCGTCCTCTTCGTCACGGCGTGGGCCGCCACGGCGCAGGAGAACGAGCAGGAGAAGCCGGTGCCCGTTCCCGAGCCGCCGGTGCTGCACACGGAAGTGGTTCTCCGGAAGGGACCAACGGCCACGACCGCGCTCGGCCTCCTGGGCGCAGGTGCGCTCACCGGCTGGTTGATCCGCCGGAGGAAGTAGCGCCCCGGAGGCGCATCTCCAGGCCGTCGAGGTGGCGGGCCAATGCGTGCTCCAGTAGCGCGTCCATGTCCTCGGGGGTTTGGCCCTGGACCGCCGCCAGGTGCGGGAACCGGCCCGAGCCGAGCAGCGCGCGGACCTCGCCGCCGAGGGTGGCCCACCACTCGTCGTTGTTCTGGCCGGTCTCCCGCTCGGCCAGAGTCTCCGCCGCGCCGCTGGCAGCCAGGCCGCGCACCAGCGCGGGCAGCGTGAGCGCCTCGCGCAACCGTTCGGCCCGGGTCAGGGGAAGGCCCGCCAGCGCCTGCAGCGTCCACTCCGTGTGGGCCATCGCCTCGGGGACCAGCACGGGCCTCGTCATGGAGATCAGCTCGGGCAGCCACGGGTGGGCGCGGTAGGCGTTCCATTGCACCCGGCTCACCAGCTCGAGCTTCGCGCGCCACCCCGACGGTCCGGGCTCGGGCAGTGGGTGCGCCCGCAGCACGGCGCGGACGAGGAGCAGCTCCAGCGCGTCGCGCCCGGCCACGTGGCGGTACAGCGACATCGGGCCGACCCCGAGCTCCGCGGCGAGCCTGCGCATCGAGACGGCGTCGAGGCCCTCGGCGTCAGCCACGCCCATGGCGGTGGCGACGACCCGGTCCGAGCTGAGCTCGTGGGCAGGCGCGCTGCGGCGGGGCGGCGGGCCGGACGCGCGCACGACGGTGCCCGCCCCGGAGCGCGTGACGAGGAGCCCCTCGTCCCGCAGTACCGCGAGGGCACGTGTCGCGGTCGCCATCGCCACCCCGAAGTCGCGGACGACCTGTCGGGTGGAGGGCACCCGATCGCCGGGACGCAGGGCGCCCGATGCGATCCGGGTGCGGATGGCTGCGGCGATGTGCAGGTATGGCGGCTCCGTCACCCCACGACTGTACTAGTGCGGATCGATAGCGCACTGCCAGATGTATACGGGGATCGAGCGGTACAAATACGGTGTACGCATGACGAATCCCGGCTCGGTGGTTCAGGTGCTGGTCGCGGCCGTCGCCGACGATCCACTGGCGAGGTGGCTGCTACCCGGCCGGTGCCCTGTACCTAGTGCTGCTGGGCGTCGTACCCGCCGCGCGAGGACGCGGGCTCGGCGCCGCCCTGCTCCGCGCCTCGTCCGAGCCGATGCCGACGGCCTGCCCGCATACCTGGAGGCGACGTCGCTGCGCAGCCGGTCGCTCTACGAGCGACACGGGTTCCGCGACGCCGGTGACCCGATCCAGCTCCCCGACGGCCCGAGCCTGTGGCCGATGTGGCGCCCCACCCCGAGACAAGGAGCGAAGACATGTTCGTGACCAGTGAGATCGTCGCCGGCGGCACTGCCGATTTCATGGCCGTGCGGCACATCACCGCGTCCGGCAGCCAGGTGGACATCGGGCGTGCGCTGGCCGTCGAGGCGCAGCGCACCTACGGCTGGACGCCCGCGCCCGCCGATCACTTGAAGGCCCGCGCCCGGCGGGCATGGTTCGCCCGACACTGGCCGCAGCACTTCGCGCGCATGCAGGGCGCTGCGGAGGCGCTCGGCCTCGACCCGGACACCGACGATGTGTACCTGGATGGAGCCGGTGGGATCCCGGTTGGGTCGGCCTGCTCGGCGAGCTTCTACCCGCCGGCCGACACCATCGACGGTCGCGGCGTGCTCGGCCGCAACTACGATTTCTTCACGACCGGCGCGAGCGAGCTCTTCGCGATGCTCGCCGGCCAGGAGGCTCCGCCGAGCGCCGAGATGCCGCTGAGCGCGCGGCCCTACGTGATCACCAGCGTGCCCGAGGACGGGCCCGCCACCACCGTGCTGACGATGAACGAACTCGACGGCTGCATGGAGGGGATCAACGAGCACGGCCTCGCCGTCGTGCTGAACCTGGCCGATGCCGAGAACGCGACCGGGCCGGTCGGCGCCGGTCCGCAGGTCGGGGTGTCGAGCGGCCAGCTCCCCCGGTTCCTGCTGGACACCTGCAGGACCGTCCAGGAGGCGAAGGCGGCGCTGCTCGACGCCAAGCAGTACGACCTCGGCGTCGCCCTGCACTACCTCGTCGCGGACCGGAGCGGGGCGGCGTTCGTCTGGGAACGCGGTCCCGGCGGTGACGAGCACGTCGTGGAGGCGGACGGCGCGCTCTGCATGACCAACCACCCGCTGCACCGCCACCTCGACCCGGCGGCTCTGCCCGCGGACACCGAGGAGACGATGCTGACCTACCTGCGCTACCGGACGATCTCCGAGCGCTCGGCGGGCGCAGGCCCCTCCGCCGCCCGGATGCGCGAGGCCCTCGACGCGGTGCGCGTCGACGCCGCTACCGACACGCCCTACCCGGCCCGGACGCTGTGGCGCACCGTCTTCGACCTCGAGCGCTGCACCATGGCCACCCACTTCTACCTGGGCGACGCCCAGGACGGCGCCCCGCGCTACAGCCCCGAACTCGAGTTCACGATCCCCGCCCTGCAGCCCGCCTGACCTCGAGCACCGAGCTGACCGGTCAGGGCCCGCCGCCGGACATGTCCCGAACCGACGTCAGAGGTCGTCGGTGCGGCGGCGTTCCATGAAGACGGTGTCGCGCCATGCGCCGTGGTGGCGGGCGATGCGTTCGCGCATGCCGAGGGTGCGGAACCCGGCGGAGCGGTGCACGGCGATGCCGGCCCGGTTCTCGGGGAAGATCGAGGTTTGCAGGGTCCACATGCCGGCGTCGTCGGCGGCCATCACCTGGCGGTGGATCAGGGCTTTGCCCACCCCGCGCCCGCGGTAGCCGTCGCCGACGTAGATCGCGGTCTCGGCGACGCCGGCGTATGCAGGCTGGTCCGAGGTCGGTTTCGCGGCCGCCCAGCCGACTACCCGGCCGTCGATCTCGGCGGTCCAGCGGTGTTCGGGCAGCCAGGCCCGATCCAGGGTGCGGCGGTCCGGCACGTCGGTTTCGAAAGAGGCGTCGCCGGTGGCGATGCCTTCGGCGTAGATCCGCCGGACGTCGGGCCAGTCGGACGGTTCGAGGGCGCGGACGGTGACGTCGGCGGGCAGGTCCTGCGGGCAGCACGGACGCGGCCCGAGCATCCCCATCACCGCGTCCGCGGCATGCGGGAGGCCGGTGCAGCACGCCGGGTTGACCGACACCAACGTCGACGTGCCCTCCTTGCGCAGCCGCACGAACCCGACATCGGCCAGCTTGCGCAGGTGGTGCGAGCAGGTCGACTGGCTGATCCCCAGCTGCTCCGTGAGCGCCCCGACGGTGATCTCCGGACCTGCGACGGCGACCGCATGCAGTAGCCGCACCCGCATCGGCTCGGCCAGGCAGGCGAACCATTCGGCGTAGGTCGCAGCGTCGTGCGCGGCGAGCTGGGCCGGCTGCCGCGGCGGCACGACGGTCAGCGGCAAGGGTGCGTTCATGCCACGAGTATCGACCACGATCGATGGTTGCGTCAATCGAGCGCCGTCGATAGAGTGCCGCGGCATGGATCGACCACGATCGATGGAGGAAGCATGAGCGGGTTGAGCAAGGGCGAACTGCCGGTCGTCGTCATCGGTGCGGGCCCCGCCGGGTTGGCGGCGGCCGCGCATCTGGTCGGGCGCGGCCTGACCCCGCTGGTGCTGGAAGCCGGGCCGATTGCCGGAGCGGCGGTGCGGGAGTGGCACCACGTGCGGCTGTTCTCCCGGTGGGGCGAGCTCGTCGACCCGGCAGCGGAGAAGCTGCTGGCGCCGACGGGCTGGCAGGCGCCGGACCCGGACGCGTACCCGACCGGGGCGGAGTGGGCGCAGCGGTACCTGCAGCCACTGGCCGACACGCTCGGCGATTCGGTCCGCTTCGGCTCCCGGGTCGTGGGAGTCACCCGGCGCGGGTGGGACCGCGTGGTCGACGCCGCTCGCGGGACCGAGCCCCTGACGGTTCGGGTGCGGACCGCAGGCGGTGAGGAGCGGGTCACCGCTCGGGCGGTGATCGATGCTTCCGGGACGTGGAGCCTGCCCAACCCGCTGGGCGGGGATGGGCTGCCCGCGCTCGGCGAGGACTCTGCCGCGGACCGGATCCGCTACCGGGTGCCGGATCTGACCGATGCGGCCGAACGCGCCCGCTACGCCGGGAAGCGGATCGCCGTTGCCGGCAGCGGGCACTCCGCGCTGACCGCGCTGGTGGCGTTCGCCGAGCTGGCCGAGGACCATCCCGGTATGCACGTGCAGTGGCTGCTGCGCCGTGGCGAGGTCGGCAACACCTTCGGTGGTGGCGAGGCCGATCAGCTGCCCGCCCGTGGCGCGCTGGGCGAACGTGCGGCACGCGCGGCCGCCGCAGGGCACATCACCACGGTGACCGGCTTCCGCACCAGCGCTGTGCAGCGCACCGAGGGCGAGCGAGTCGTGCTGGAGTCGTTCGACGGGACGACCGTGGGTCCGGTCGACGAGGTGGTCGTGCTCACCGGATTCCGACCCGACCTGAGCATCTTGAGCGAGGTTCGCCTCGATCTGGATCCGGTGCTGCAGGCGCCGCGGGCGTTGGCTCCACTGATCGACCCGAACGTGCACTCCTGCGGCACGGTGTACCCGCACGGCGCGGTCGAGCTGGCCCAGCCCGAACCCGACGTCTACCTCGTGGGCATGAAGAGCTACGGGCGCGCCCCCACGTTCCTCTCCCTGACCGGCTACGAGCAGGTCCGTTCGGTCGTCGCGGCGATCGCCGGGGACCGCGAGTCGGCCGAGCGGGTCGAGCTCGTGCTGCCCGAGACCGGTGTCTGCAGCGGCGGTGGCCTGCTCGACGAGCTCGAAGACGAGGGCACGACCGCGGCGGCCGGTGGGTGTTGTGGCCCGTCGGCACCGGTGGCGGTGTCGATCGGGGCGCCGGCCGGTCGCTGACGATCGAGTCCGGATCATGCGATCTGCTCAGGTCGGCGCGACGGGGTCCGAGTCGTTGACGGAATTCGGGCTCCGTCGCGTACTCGTGGTCCTGTGCATCACCCAGATCACGAGCTGGGGCGTTCTCTACTACGCGTTCCCGGTGCTCGCGCCGAGCATCGCGGCCGAGACCGGCTGGTCGATCAGCGCGATCACCGCCGGGTTCTCCACCGGCCTGGTCGTGGCGGCGGCGGCAGGCATTCCGGCCGGGCGGTGGCTGGACCGGTGGGGGCCGCGTCCGATCATGACGGTCGGCTCCGTACTGGGTGCGCCTGCTGTGCTCGGGATCGCGTCGGCGCCGACGCTGCCGTGGTATTTCGTCGCGTGGATCGTGGCCGGGGTGTCGATGGCCGGCGTGCTGTACCAACCCGCCTTCGCCGCGCTGACCCGGTGGTGGGGACCGCGCCGGGTCACCGCGTTGACCGGACTCACCCTGCTCGCCGGCCTGGCCAGCACGATCTTCGCGCCCATCACCGCGGCACTGGTCGAGCACCTCGACTGGCGGCGGACCTACGTGGTCCTTGCGGTCGTGCTGGCCGTCGTCACGATCCCGGCCCACTTCCTCGGGCTACGCGGCCGGTGGCCGGACCCCGAGCCCGCCGCGGGGGCGCACCGCGACCCGGGGGCGATCGCACGCAGTCGGCCGTTCGTCCTGCTGGTGATCGCCGTCGCCCTCGCGACGTTCAGTGCCTTCGCCGTCGTGGTCAACCAGGTGCCGTTGCTGATCGAACGCGGCCTGTCCGCCACCACCGCAGCCTGGGCGCTCGGCCTCGGCGGCCTGGGGCAGGTCATCGGACGACTCGGCTACAGCCGGCTGAGCCGCACCACCGGCGTCCGGGCGCGAGGAGTGATCATCCTCGCACTCGGCGCGGTCACGACCGCGTTGCTCGCGCTCCTGCCCGGCCCCGCCGTACTTCTCGTGGCCATCGCGATGCTCGCAGGCGCGGCGCGGGGCGTGTTCACGCTGCTCCAGGCCACTGCGATCAGCGACCGGTGGGGCTCGACGCACTACGGCCGGCTCGGCGGGCTGCTCACCGCACCGGCGATGCTCGCCACCGCCCTCGCCCCGTGGGTAGGCGCAGCCCTCGCCGAAGCCTTCGGTGGCTACCCGCCGGTCTTCGCCGTCCTCGCGGTGCTCGCTGCTGCCGCCGCCGCGCTCGCCGCCGGAACCATCCCATCCGCTCGCGGCAGGCCGGCCGAGCGCTTCGGTCCGAGGCCTTGACTTCGAAGATCCGCTCAGTGACCATTGAGTCAATGGGTACTGACCGGATCGATCTGTCGGCTCGCGCAGCGATCCACGCCGCGTTGGGCGACCCGGGGCGGCTCGCGATCGTCGACGCCCTTGTGCTCGGCGAGGCGTCACCGTCGGAGCTGCAGAAGCTGCTGGACATGCCGTCCAACCTGATGGCCCACCACGTGCGGGTACTGGAGAAGGCCGGCGTCGTCGCCCGGCATCGCTCCGAGGGCGACCGCCGCCGCACCTATCTCGCGCTCGCGCCAGGTGCGTTCGACGCGCTTCGTCCCACCGTGGTGCGGAACGCGGTGCGGGTGGTGTTCGTGTGCACGGAGAACTCGGCGCGCTCCCAGCTCGCGGCCGCGTTGTGGGCGGGCGAGAGCCCGGTTCCGGCCACCTCGGCGGGCACCCGCCCAGCCCGCGCGGTACACCCGGGCGCGGTGGACGTGGCGCGTCGGCGCAGGGTCCCGCTCGCCACCGCCACTCCGCGGCACGTCGACGAGGTGCTCCAGGATGACGACTTCGTGATCACGGTCTGCGACTCCGCGCACGAGGAGCTCGGGGCAGGCGTCAACCGGCTGCACTGGTCGGTCCCGGACCCGGCGCGCAGCGGCGAGAACGCCGCGTTCGACCGTGCCGTCGACGATCTCACCGACCGCGTCACGCGGCTCGCACCCGCGATTCGGCCCGCCAGGTAATCCCAGACGGCCTCGGGCGGTGTTCCGGACCGCGTGCATGCACGCGGAGCGCGACTCGCCGGAGGTCAGCGGCGGCGGCGCAGGGCGATGCCGCCGATGACCATCCCCGTCACCGCGATCGCGCCGAGGCTGATCGGGAGCAGCGGGGGAACGGGTCTGAGGGCGAGGGCGACCGCCACGGTGTCCGGCACCGGAGGTGCCGGAGGCGGGGCCGGTGCGGCGTCCACCAGCGTGCCGAGGGCGGGGGTGGTGGCAGGCAGGTCGAATCCCCAGTCGAGGAGGGCGGCGCCCTGCTTCCACATCGGCGTGGGGGTCTGTTCGCCCCGCATCAGCGCCACGACGAGGCGCCGCCCGCCCCGGCCGGCCGCGGCGACGAGCGTGTGCCGGGCGGCCTCGGTGAAGCCGGTCTTGCCGCCGATCGTGCCCTCGTAGTGGGCGAGCAGCTTGCTGCTGTTGTAGAGCACGAACCCGGGGTGGTCGGCGTAGCCGGGGAACGGGATCGAGCGCAGGCCGGTCGTCTCCGCGAACAGCGGTTCGCGCAGTGCCACCCGGAACAGCAGAGCGAGGTCGTACGCCGAGCTCGCCATGCCCGGCCCGTCGAGCCCCGACGGGGTGGCGGGGCGCGTGTCGAGCGCGCCCAGCTCATGGGCGACGTCGGCCATCCTGGCGACCGTGGGACCGTCGCCTCCCATCGCGCGGGCCAGTGCCTGCGCGGTGTCGTTGCCGGAGTTGAGCAGCAGCCCCGCGAGCAGCTGGCGCACGGTGTACTGCCCGCCGGGCCCGATGCCTGCCTTGCTGCCGTCGATGGCCTGGTCCTCCGCCGTGCCCTGGACGACCTGGTCCGGGTTCAGCGATCGCACCGCGGTGAGCGCGGTGAGCACCTTGAGGGTGGACGCGGGGCGGTGCCGGGCGTGCGGGGCCCGCGCGGCGAGCACGGCGCCGGTGTCGAGGTCGGCGAGCACCCACGAGGCGGCCGTCAGCTCGGGGCCGCCGACTGGGCCGATCTCGTCGCACGCGCCCATCCCCGGCCCACCCACGGGCTCGGGAGGCCACGGCACCGGGGCGAGTGGCGGGTCCGCCTTCTCGTCGTCCACTGGCGGGCCGGGCGGGACCTCCTGGCCCGCGCAGCCGATCGTCACGCTCGTCACCGGCTGCGGTTTCGCGACCGTCACGGCCGGGCACGCCAGTGCGAGCACCAGCGTCACTGCCGTGACCCATCGCACGTCATCGACTGTAGGTCGGTGCCGGCCGCACGCGCCGAGCGAGAGACGAAATGATCATCTAATGGGGGACGCGCTCGGCCGGTCACGCTCCGGAGTCGACGATTCGGTCACGCCCAGCGGTCGATCATGTGAACAGCCGCGAGCCTCGGATACGGTTCCCCACCGTCGTCCCGGGCCGGAACAGGAGAGGTCTCCCTTGCGGATCAGTCGAGGATTCGTGCTGGCAGCCGCCGTGCTGACCAGCGCTCTGGTGGTGACGGGCTGCGCTCGCGACACCGGCACCCCGCAGCAGGGCGGTGGCGGCGCTGCCGGCACCGAGTGCACCCGCAATCCCGCCCCGGCCGCTGCGGGCGGCGCCGCCGCCACCCCGGCGCCGATCGCCCCGAACGCCGACGCCAGCGCGCTGAAGGTGGGGCTGGCCTACGACATCGGTGGGCGCGGCGACCTGTCGTTCAACGACTCGGCGGCCGCCGGGCTCGAGAAGGCGATCAGCGACCTCGGACTGCAGCAGGCCAACACGCGTGAGCTCGCCGCCGCCGAGAACGAGAGCGAGGACGCGGCGGCCACCCGACTGCGCCAGCTCGTCGCCGACGGCTTCAACCCGATCATCGCGGTGGGCTTCAAGTACGCGACTGCCCTGCAGACCGTCGCCACGGAGAACCCGAACGTGCAGTTCGCGATCGTGGACGACGCCACGGTCGAGCTGCCGAACGTCACCCCGTTGGTGTTCGCAGAGGAGCAGGGCTCGTTCCTCGTGGGCGCCGCGGCTGCGTTGAAGACCACGTCCTGCCAGATCGGCTTCGTGGGTGGCGTCGACGTGCCGCTGATCCACAAGTTCGAGGCTGGCTACGTGGCGGGCGCCAAGGCGGTGGCCCCGAACATCCAGGTCGACGTCGACTACATCAGCCCCGCCGGTGACTTCTCCGGCTTCAACGACTCCGCCCGCGGCACCGAGGTGGCGCGCGGCCAGCTCGACGGTGGGGCCGACATCGTCTACCAGGCCGCGGGTGCCTCCGGCCAGGGCGTGTTCGAGGCCGTGAACGCGGCGACCCAGCCGGACGCGCAAAAGCTCGCGATCGGCGTCGACTCCGACCAGTACAACACCGTCGCGCCGCCGGTCAACGAGGTGATCATGACCTCGATGCTCAAGCGCGTCGACGTCGCGGTGTTCAACTACATCAACGCGGTGGCGGCAGGCGACACGAGCGTCCTACCGGAGGCGTTCGACCTCTCCGTGGACGGCGTGGGCTACTCCACGTCGGGCGGCAAGATCGACGACATCGCCGACCAGCTGGACGCCTACAAGGCCGCGATCATCAGCGGCGAGATCAACGTGCCCGGCGAGCGGCAGTAACACGGCATGTTGCCGTGAGGCACCATCGGGGGCCGGGTCCGCACGGATCCCGGCCCCCGTGCCGTATATCCCCGGAAGGCTGGAGGGAATGGCCGTAGCCGAGACGTCGACCAAGACGTCGCCACCGCGCGGCGAGTACGCCGTCGAGCTCGCGGGGATCACCAAGCGCTTCCCCGGCGTGGTCGCCAACAGCGACATCTCGCTGCAGGTGCGCCGCGGCGAGGTGCACGCCCTGTGCGGGGAGAACGGGGCGGGCAAGTCCACCCTGATGAAGATCCTCTACGGGATGCAGCAGCCCGACGAGGGCACCATCTCCGTGGACGGCGATGCGGTGCACTTCCGGTCGCCCGCCGACGCGATCAACGCCGGCATCGGCATGGTGCACCAGCACTTCATGCTGGCCGACAACCTCACCGTCGCCGAGAACATCCTGCTCGGCGCGGAGGCGCTGCACGGCATGGGTGCGGCGGCCCGGCAGCGCATCGCCGAGCTCGAGAGCACGGTCGGCCTGCGGGCCGGGCCGGACATGCTCGTCGAACGGCTCGGCGTCGCCGACCGGCAGCGCGTCGAGATCCTCAAGGTGCTCTACCGCGGCGCGCGCACGGTGATCCTGGACGAGCCGACGGCGGTGCTGGTGCCGCAGGAGGTCGACGAGCTGTTCGACACGCTGCGCACGATGCGGGCGGAGGGGTTCACGTTCGTCTTCATCTCGCACAAGCTCGACGAGGTGCGGGCCATCGCCGACACCGTCACGGTCATCCGCCGCGGGATGGTCGTCGGCAGCGCCGACCCGAAGACGGTGACGACCCGTCAGCTCGCGGAGATGATGGTCGGCAGCGAGCTGCCGAGCCCCGAGACGCGGGAGTCCACCGTCACCGACCGTGACGTCCTGCGGGTCACCGGGCTCACCCTCGGCGCCGAGGGCGGCGGTCGCCCGGTGCTCGACGGGGTGGACCTCGTGGTGCGGGCCGGCGAGGTGCTCGGGATCGCCGGCGTCGAGGGCAACGGGCAGACCGAGCTCGTCGAGACGATCATGGGGATGCGCCGGGCGAGCGGCGGCACGGTCGTGCTCGCGGGCCGGGACATCACCCGCGCCCACACGCTGCGACGCCGCGAGGCGGGCATCGGCTACGTGCCGGAGGACCGCACCCGACACGGGCTGCTCGCCACCCAGCCGCTGTGGGTCAACCGGATCCTCGGCTACCAGAGCCGCAGGCCGGTGGCCTCGCGCGGGCTGCTCGACCGTGCGGCGGCGCGACGCGACACCGAGCGCATCGTCCGGGAGTTCGACGTGCGCACGCCCGGCGTCGACGTTGCGGCGGCCGCCCTGTCCGGCGGCAACCAGCAGAAGCTGGTGGTGGGCCGGGAGCTCTCCGGCGACCCCGTACTGCTCATCGCCGCCCACCCCACCCGAGGCGTGGACGTCGGCGCGCAGGCCGGGATCTGGGACGTGCTGCGGCATGCACGGGTCCGCGGCCTCGCGGTGCTCCTCGTGAGCGCCGACCTCGACGAGCTGATCGGGCTGTCGGACACGATCAAGGTGATGTTGCGAGGACGGCTCGTCGCCGACGCCGACCCGGCCACCGTCACACCCGAGGAGCTGGGCGCCGCGATGACCGGCGCCGATGCGGAGGGCGCCGCGTGACCCGCATCCGGACGGTGCTGCTGCCACCAGTGCTGGCGATCGTCTTCGCCGCGCTGCTGTGCGCGGTGGCGCTGCTCATCAACGGCGACTCGCCGTTCACGGCCCTGCGGGTGATGGTCACCCAGGTCGGCGAGGGCACCACCGCCGTCGACATCATCAACAGCGGGGCGATCTACTACATCGCAGGGCTCGCCGTGGCCATCGGCTTCCAGATGAAGCTGTTCAACATCGGCATCGAGGGCCAGTTCCGGCTCGCGGCCTGCGTGGCCGCGATCGTCGGCGGGGCGCTCTCGCTGCCGCCGGTGGTGCACACGTTCGTGATCATCCTGGTCGGCGCGGCGGTGGGGGCGCTCTGGGCGTCCGTACCGGCGCTGCTGAAGGCATACCGCGGCGTGCACGAGGTCATCGCGTCGATCATGATGAACTTCATCGCGACCGGCCTCATCGCGTACCTGATCAGCACCGACGGGTTCGGTGTGCTGCGGGGCAACAACATCTCGACGGACCCGATCGACCCGACAGGGCACTTCGCCGGCATCTCGTTCGGGGCGAGCGGGACGATCTTCGGGTTCGTGTTCGTCGCGGCTGCGCTCGGCCTGGCCTACGGGTTCATGCTGAACCGCACGCGCTTCGGGTTCGAGCTGAAGGCGTCGGGCGAATCGCCCACAGCGGCCGCCGCGGGCGGGGTGGACGCTCGCCGGATGGTGATAGTGGCGCTGTTGCTCTCGGGCGCGATGGCCGGACTCGTCGGCCTGCCCGAGCTGCTCGGCCGCGACCACGCCTACACGCTCACCTCGCCCGCGGGCTACGGGTTCACCGGGATCGCCGTGGCGCTCCTCGGGCGCAACCACCCGCTGGGCATCGCCCTCGGCGCACTGCTCTGGGCGTTCCTGGACAAGTCGGCGCTGGCACTGGACAACGTCGGGGTGCCGCGCGAGATCGTGCTGATCATGCAGGGATCGGTGGTGCTCTCCGTGATCGTCGCCTACGAGATCGTGCGCCGCTACGAGCTCGCGGCCGAGCAGCGGCGGGTCGCCGCCCAGCTGCGGGCCTCGGCGGGCGTACCGGCGGAGGTGGCGTCATGACAGCGGTCGAGACGACACCGGCGCCCGCCCCGCAGGTCCGGAACGGGCGGCGGCTGCCCGGTTGGGCGCGCGCGGCGATCGTCGTCGCGATCGGTGTGGGCATCCTGGCGATCACGACGACGCTCACCGGCCAGTACCAGCTGACCTCCAGCGGCACGACCCAGGCCGCCGTCCGGCTGCTGCTGCCGATCCTCTTCGCCGCGCTCGGAGGGCTGTGGGCCGAGCGCTCGGGGATCATCAACATCGGGCTCGAGGGCATGATGATCCTCGGCACGTGGGGTGCGGCTTGGGCCGGGTTCTACGGGGGGCCGTGGGCCGCGGTGATCGGTGGGCTCGTGTTCGGCGCGCTGGGCGGTCTGCTGCACGCAGTGGCCACGGTGTCGTTCGGCGTCAACCACATCGTGTCCGGCGTCGCGATCACGCTGCTCGGGATGGGCATCACGCAGTACCTCGCCCAGCTGATCTTCGTGCCGCTCTCCCGGAACCCGCGGCAGTCGCCGCGCATCGAGGGGTTCGAGACGTTCTCGATCCAGCCGCTCGCCGACTGGCTCTCCGCCCTCGAGCGCGAGCAACGGGTGTTGCTCTCCGACGCTGCGGGGCTGCTGGGCGGGCTCGTGTCCGGGCTGACCCCGCTCGTCGTGCTCGGGTTCCTGCTCGTGCCCGTGAGCTACTACGTGCTGTGGCGCACGCGGTTCGGGCTGCGACTGCGCTCGTGCGGGGAGAACCCGGTGGCCGCCGAGTCGCTCGGCGTGCAGGTGTTCACCTACAAGTACCTCGCGGTGATCATCTCGGGCGCGTTCGCCGGGCTCGGTGGTGCCGCGCTCACGCTCAACCCGGGTCAGCTCGGATACCTGGAGGGTCAGACCGGCGGACGAGGGTACATCGGCCTGGCCGCGATGATCTTCGGCAACTGGCGGCCGGGTGGCCTGCTCGCCGGTTCGGCGCTGTTCGGGTACGTCGACGGCGTGCAGCTGCGCGCAGGCGGTGAGGCCGTGCACGCGCTGCTCTACGCCACCACGATCCTCGCGGTGATCGTCGCGGTGTTCTGGGCGGTGCGGCGGCACTGGCGCTCCGCCGTCGTCGCGCTGGCCGCAGGCGTCGTCGTCTACGTCGTGTACTGGGCGATCCCCGAGGTGCCGAGCGAGTTCGCCTCCTACGCGCCGCAGCTGGTGACGCTGCTCGTGCTCGCGGTGGCCTCGCAACGGCTGCGGCCACCTGCCGCGATCGGACTCGAGTACCGGCGGGGTGAAGGTGACTGACCTGGACTGGCCGGCCCTGCGCGACGCCGCCGTCGCGGCCGCGGCGTCGGCCTACGCGCCGTACTCCCGCCTGCACGTCGGTGCCGCCGCGCTCTGCGACGACGGGCGCGTCGTCACCGGGTGCAACGTGGAGAACGCCTCGTACGGCCTCGGGCTGTGCGCCGAATGCACGATGGCGGGGCAGCTGCGCCTCACCGGTGGCGGCCGCTTCACGGCGGTGGCCTGCCGATCCGGAACCGGAGACCTGCTCATGCCGTGCGGCCGCTGCCGCCAGGTGCTCTACGAGTTCGGCGGTCCCGACTGCCTGCTGGACACGCCGCGAGGCATCCTCCCGCTGAGCGAGGTCCTCCCGGACGCGTTCGGCCCCGAGGACCTACCCGCCTGAATCGGAATAGGGTCGGGCCGTGAACGCGATCGATGTGATCGTCGCCAAGCGCGACCGTGCCCGGCTGACCGACGAGCAGATCGACTGGATCGTCGACGCCTACACGCGCGGGGCCGTCGCCGACGAGCAGATGGCGGCGCTCGCGATGGCGATCCTGCTCAACGGGATGGACGGCGGCGAGATCGCCCGCTGGACCCAGGCGATGATCGACTCCGGCGAGGTGCTGGCGTTCCGGGACGTCGGGCGGCCGCTGGTGGACAAGCACTCCACAGGAGGGGTCGGCGACAAGATCACGTTGCCGCTCGCCCCGCTCGTGGCCGCGTGCGGGGCGGCGGTGCCGCAGCTGTCCGGGCGCGGGCTCGGGCACACCGGTGGCACGCTCGACAAGCTGGAGGCGATCCCCGGCTGGCGGGCGTCGCTGACGGAGGAGGAGATCGCGGCGCAGCTCGCCGACGTGGGCGCGGTGATCTGCGCGACCACGCCGACGCTCGCGCCCGCCGACCGCAAGCTCTACGCGCTGCGCGACGTCACGGGCACGGTCGAGTCGATCCCGCTGATCGCCAGCTCGATCATGAGCAAGAAGATCGCAGAGGGCACCGACGGGCTCGTGCTCGACGTCAAGGTCGGTTCCGGGGCGTTCATGAAGACGCCGGAGCGTGCGCGGGAGCTCGCCGAGACGATGGTCGCGATCGGATCGGCGCACGGCCTCGCGACCACCGCCCTGCTCACCGACATGTCGGTGCCCCTCGGGCGGGCGGTGGGCAACGCGCTGGAGGTGGCCGAGTCCGTCGAGGTGCTGCGCGGGGGCGGCCCGGCCGACGTCGTGGAGCTGACCGTGGCGCTGGCCCGGGAGATGCTCACGCTCGCCGCCATCACCGACGTCGACCCGGCGCAGGTGCTCGCGTCCGGAAAAGCCCACGAGGTGTGGGAGCGGATGATCGCCGCGCAGGGCGGCGACCCGGGCGCCCCGCTGCCCGTCGCCTCCCACGTCGAGGAACTCGTGGCCGACAGGTCCGGGGTGCTCACCCGCCTCGACGCCTACGCCGTCGGAGTGGCGGCATGGCGGCTCGGGGCCGGCCGGGCCCGCAAGGAGGACGCGGTGCAGGCCGCAGCGGGCGTCCGCCTGCTGGCCGGAGTCGGGGACGCGGTCGAGGCCGGACAGCCGGTGCTGGAGCTGCACACCGACACCCCCGGCGCGGTCGCAGGCGCTCGTGCGGCGCTGGACGGGGGTGTGCTGGTCTCGGACGAGCCGGCGCCCCGCCCCGCTCTGCTCCTGGAGACCCTGAGGTCCGCCTGACACCGGGTCCGCGGCGTCAGTCCGCTGCGGCCGGTTCCGTCGGGGCCAGGACGTGCCGGGCCTGCATCAGGGCGAAGCCGAGCAGGTTCCGTCCTGGCCACTCGGCGGGCCTGCGGGCGCGAGGGTCGTCGGCTGCGAGGCCGATGCCCCAGACCGCGTCAAGGGGGCTCGCTTCGACGAGCACGGCGTCGCCGGTACCGACCAGGTAGTCCCGCAGCTGAGGGTCCTGCCCGAACTTCGCCGTGCTGCCCCGCACGACGATGTCGAACGCGGCCGCATCCCAGCGGTCGCCGTCGAAGCCCCGCACGGACCGGCCGAGCGCCTTCGCCTCCTTCGGCGACGCCGCAGCGAGAACGGCGGCGGCGCTGCGCTCGTCGCCGAACAGCCGCGCCTTCTCGGCCATCATCCAGTGCTCCGCGGTCCGGTAGAGAACACCGTCGACGGTGAACGGGGCGGGCCACCACTGCGACAGGCAGCTCGGCCCGGGCCGCCCGGAGGGGTGCGGCCGGTGCCCCCAGAAGAACAGGTACTCGACCGGCTTCCCGGCGGCGGTGTACGTGACGAGCTCGTCGACGGTCCGGATCATGCCGTGCACCCTGCCCCGGACCGAGGTGCCTGCGCCACCGGGTTGGAACGCCAGCAAGGTGGCCATACCGGCTTCACGCGGCAGTACGGCCACCTTGCCGGCGCTACAAGGGGCGGACCTCAGTCGTCGGGGTCGTCGGTCACCGTGTCGTGGGCGGAGGCGCCGTTCGGGCTCTTCACCGTGACCTTGCTGCGGTTGCGCCGCGGGGTCTGGCGGGGCGGGGGCGGCGGCATCTGGTGCACCGACGGGCCGCGGCCGAGGATGAGCTCGGCGAACGTGGCCATGGCCTCGTCCAGCTGGCCCGCGTTGCGCCGCTCCGACTCGGCGTTGGCGCGCTCCACGAGCGAGCGAAGCGAGCTGGTGTCCGGCCGCTCCACGATCGCGGCGTCGAGCTTGCCGAGCTTCTCGTCGATGGTGCCGCCGAGGTTGCCGAGGCGCCCGGACATGCCGTCCTCGATCGCGTCGAGGCGGGCGGCCAGGTTCTCGAGACGCTTCTCGAGGCCGTTGAGCGGCTCCGTCGGGTCGACGGCGGGGCGGGCGGCCAGGTCCTCCAGCCTGCGGTGCAGGCCGACGCTGGTGTCGCCGAGCAGGTTGCGCAGGCCCTCGCCGGACTCGTCCACGGAGCGGATGGCGTTGTCGAGCTGCTCGCGGACGAGGCGTTCGATCCCGTCGACGCGCTCCTTGATCGGCGCGCCAACCGAGGACGGCATGGCGTCGAGGCGCATCTCGTGCCGGTCGAGGCGGTTGTCGAGGTCGTCGAGGCGCTTGTGCAGGCCACCGAGGCGGTCGTCCAGCCCGTCCATGCGTCCGGAGACGCCCTCGAGGCGGCCTGCCATCCCGTCGAGGCGGCCGTCGAGCTGCGCGATCGGCTTCGCCAGCTTGTCCGGCATCGCCTCGACCGCCCGCAGGACGGACGCGATCGAGGCGTCCTGAGCGTCGAGCTTGGCGACCGTCTCGTCGAGGCGCTCGGCGAGGACGCTGACCTCGGTGCGATCGGGGAGCTCGGTGAGGCGCTTGCGCACCGTGCCGAGGGCGTCAAGGGCCGCGAGCCGCGCGTGGATCTCGTCGAGCGAGTCGAAGATCTGCTGCTGCTCGCTGTCGCGGATCTCCGCTGCGCGCATCAGCATCCCGCGCATGCGGTCGAACGAGAGGGTGGAGTCATTGCTCATGGCGGCGGGGAGCTTCCTCTGAGCCGGACATCGGGTGGTGCGGCAATGAGGGTAGCGACCCGGGTGGATCACCCGTCCGCGGCTCCCCGATCGGAGGTGTATGCCCCGATCGGAGCAGTGAAGCGCGCCCAGATACCCCAAGGTAGGGGCGTGTTCTAGCGTGGCCGGATGCCTGCGCCCTTGACCGTCGACACCATCCGCGACGCCCCGAAGGTGCTCCTGCACGACCATCTCGACGGCGGGCTGCGGCCCGCCACGGTCATCGAGCTCGCCGATGCGGCCGGCTACCGCGACCTGCCGTCCATGGATTCGGACGAGCTGGGCGGGTGGTTCCTCGCCGCGGCCCACTCCGGGTCGCTGGTGCGCTACCTGGAGACGTTCGGGCACACGGTCGGCGTGATGCAGACGGCGGACGCGCTGGTCCGGGTGGCGGCCGAGTGCGCGGAGGACCTCGCGGCCGACGGCGTCGTGTACGCGGAGGTCCGGTTCGCCCCCGAGCTGCACGTCGAGGCGGGCCTGGAGCTGGACGCCGTGGTGGAGGCGGTGCTCGAGGGGTTCAAGGTGGGCGCGGCGCGCGCCGCGGAGCACGGCAGGCGCATCCGGGTGGGCTGTCTGCTCACGGCCATGCGGCACGCGGCGCGCTCGCGTGAGATCGCGGAGCTGGCGGTGCGCTACCGCGACCTGGGTGTCGTCGGGTTCGACATCGCGGGTGCCGAGGCCGGGTTCCCGCCCACACGCCACCTGGACGCGTTCGAGTACATGCGTCAGCAGAACGCGCACTTCACGATCCACGCGGGTGAGGCATTCGGGTTGCCCTCGATCTGGGAGGCGCTGCAGTGGTGCGGTGCCGACCGCCTCGGACACGGCGTCCGGATCGTCGACGACATCACCCTGGGTGCCGACGGAACCCCTCGATTGGGTCTTCTCGCCGCCTATGTGCGTGACAAGAGGATCCCACTCGAAATGTGCCCCACGTCGAACGTGCACACCGGTGCGGCGAAATCACTGGGGGACCACCCGATCGGGCTGCTGACCCAGTTGCGGTTCCGGGTCACCGTCAACACCGACAACCGGCTGATGTCCGACGTGTCGATGACGAGTGAGATGACCGCGCTCGCCGACACCTTCGGTTACGGGTGGGCCGATCTGCAGTGGTTCACCGTGAACGCCATGAAGTCGGCCTTCATCGGTTTCGACGAGCGGCTCGCACTGATCAACGAGGTGATCAAGCCCGGCTACGCCGCGCTCATGGCCTGACCGGGTCGACCGAGAAGGCCTTGGCGACGTCGTCGAGCACCGTGTGCGCGCCCTGGAGCCCCACGGCGCTCATCCACGTCAGGTCGTCGACCACGTGCTGGGCGCCGGTGAGCCTGCTCCACAGCGGGTTGCTGGTGAACTGGGCCTTCGGCCCGGTGGCCGTGGGGTCGGCCCACGTCGCGACGAAGATCTGGTCGGCGTCGAGGTCGAGGATGCGTTCCTGGGAGACGTCCACCGCGATCTTGTCGGTGGTGGGCTGGGTGGCGGGGCGCGGGAACCCCACGTCGCGCAGCACGATCCCGGCGTAGGACTTCTCGCTGTAGAGGCGCACGGTGTCCTCGCCCGCGAAGCGGACGATCGAGACGGTGGGTAGCGTGCCGCCGGACTTGGCGGCGATCTCCCGGCCGATCGCGGCGGCCCGCTGCTCGTACTCGTTGATCTTGGCCTCCGCGAGCTGCTCCTTGCCCAGCGCCTGCCCCGTGAGGCGGAGGTTCTCCTTCCACGTGGGTCCCGTCGTCTCGCTGAAGACGGTGGGCGCGATCTGGGAGAGCTGTGCGTACTGCGCCTCGTGTCGCACCTTGGCCGACAGAATGAGGTCGGGCTTCAGCGCGGCGATCTGCTCGAGGCTCGGCTTCTCGAGCTCGCCGACCGAGATGGCCTCCGTGCCGTAGGTCGCGGCGAGCGGGCCGAGGTACTCCGGGAGCCCGCCCTCGATCGCGCGGTAGGTGGTGTAGCCGACGAGCGGGGTCTCCAGCGTCAGCACCGCGTCGACGAAGCTCTGATCGAGCGCGACCACCCGCTTCGGCTGGGCCGGGATCGCCGTCTCGCCCATGGCGTGCGTGACGACCCGGAACGGCGCCTGCGCCGGTGCGGTTTCCGGGGCGGAGCCGCACGCGGTGACGAGGGTGAGCAACGCGCCGAGCGCGATCGTGGGGAGGAGCTTCACCGGCTGATGTTAGCCTGCCCTAATGGCCGTCATGCGACGGACAGGGTGCGGATCCGCGGCCACAGCCGTGCCCAGGGCTCCTTCCGGCCGGTGCACAGCCACACGCTCGCGTCCTGTCCGCCGTCGGCCACCAGTCGCACGTCCGAGAAGTACGGCCGCAGCTCGTCGGGATCGCCGCCGACGAACAGCACCGTGATGTCATCCTCGGGCGGGGGCGGGAACCAGCCGTAGCCGCGGCTGCCGCTGTAGGCCTGGGGGAGGCCGTAATGCAGCGAGTAGCCGTCGAGGTAGGCGGCGATGATGTAGGACTCGCCCATGAGCGCGGTGTGTTCCCGCGTCTCGGGCGGCAGTGCCTGGTACGCGGTGGCGGCGCGCCGCGCGATCGTCTCGCCGATGTCGTCCGACGTGGCCGTGATCGTCGTTGCGGAGAAGAGGAGGAGCCCGCCCGCCGCAGCGGCGCTCAACGCGGTGGCGGGCCACGCCACCCAGCTGAACCGACGCCGACCCGCCTCGCGGCGGTGCTGCAGGCCGAGTGCGCCCGCCGCGGCGACGATCCCGTACAGCCCGCCCAGGTAGTAAGGACGGCCCGGAGCCACGACGAAGACGGCGTACAGCACGAGGAACGTCACGGCGAGGAAGCGGTACGGGCGCATCTCATCGGCGCGCAGCAGCACCCACAGGCCGTATGGCAGGAGCGCGGTGCCTGCCACCCCGGCGCTGATGATCAGCGTCACCGCGGCGCCGGTGACCAACACACCTGCCACCGCGGACCCGGCCCTCGCCCCCACCGGCTCGGGGAGCGGACTGCGCGGCCTGCGGGAGCGGGTGGCGATCATCGGCGGGACCCTGCAGGCCGGGCCAAGTCCCGACGGCGGGTTCGCGGTCCGGGCCGAACTCCCGGTGACCCGATGAAGGAGAACGCGATGGCGGTCCGCGTGCTGGTGGTCGACGACGAGCCGATGGTGTGCGCCCACCTGCGCACGATCCTCGGCGCCGCCGACGGGATCGAGGTCGTCGCCACCGCGGCCGACGGTGCCGAGGCCGTCGAGGCCGTCGTGCTGCACGAACCGGACGTCGTCCTGATGGACCTGCGGATGCCAGGGGTGGACGGGATCGCCGCGACCGCGCGGATCGTCGAGCTGCCCTCCTCGCCGCCGGTCGTCGCGCTCACCACCTTCGACGGCGACGAGCACGTGCACAGGGCACTGCGCGCCGGGGCGGCGGGCTACCTGCTCAAGTCCACGCCCCCGGACGAGCTGGCCACACTGGTGCGGGTGGCGGCGCAGGGCCACACGGTGCTGGCGCGGTCGGCGGCGCGCCACCTCGTGGACCGGGCCGGCGGCGCGCACGTGGCCCGCCGCCGCGCGGTGGCCCGGCTCGCCCGGCTGACCGACCGGGAACGCGACGTCGTGGCCCTGCTGGGCGAGGGGTGCTCCAACGCCGAGGTGGCACGGCGGCTGCACCTCACCGAGGCGACGGTGAAGGGCTACGTCTCCAACGCACTGGACAAACTCGGGTGCACCAACCGCACGCAGCTGGGCCTCCTGGCCAGGGAGGCCGACCTGGGCTCGTGACCCACGCATGCTAGCGCTAGCGCTAGCATGGAACCGTGCCCGCCATCCACATCCGCAACGTGCCGGAGTCCATGCTCTCCGCCTTGCGCGAACGCGCCGAGGCGCACGGACGGTCGATGCAGCAGGAGGTACTGGCGATCCTCGACGCCGCAACCACGGAACCCATCCCGCGTCAGGCGCCCAGCCCGATTCAGCTGGTCACGGCACGAACGTCCTCGAGCACGACGTGGCGGCGGGAGGACATCTATGACGACGAAGGTCGCTGATCGCGTCGTTCTCGACACCAATGTTCTTCTCACCGCAACCGACGCCGGACGTGCCGAGTACGCGAAGGCGCGCGAGGCCTTGGACGAATGGCCGGCCCGCGGGACGACGCTTTACACCAGCGGACAGATTCTGCGGGAGTACCTGTCGGTCGCTACTCGTCCCGAGGAACGGAACGGGCTGGGCCTGAGCCAGCAGGACTCCGTCGCCAACGCGCGGGCGCTCTGCGGGCGGCTGCGTCTGCTCGACGAGAACGAGAAGGTCAACGCCCGGCTCCTCGCGCTGCTCGACGACATCGGTTGCGGCGGGAAGCAGGTGCACGACGCGAACATCGTTGCGACGATGCTCGTGCACGGCGTCGACACGCTCGTCACCGGGAGCGTCGAGGACTTCACCAGGTTCGAGAGGCTGATCACCGTCCGCAAACTCTGACCGGTGCCGGCCTCGCGGATCTCCCGCACGTCGAGTAGCGCCGCCGGCCCTACTCGACCACCGGGTGAGTCAGTGGGTGCGGAAGCGGTTCGTCACGTCCTCGATCAGCTCGCGGAACTTCGCCGCTTCGGTGTCGAACGGCGGGCTGGGCTGGAGGCGGGTCGGGTCGGGTTTGGTGATGAACGAGACGAGCCAGCCGAGCGACTGCGACTCGGCGAGCGCGCGGCGGGCCTCGTCGTCGTCCGCCCAGTCACCGACGTCGAGCAGCAGCTCGGTGGCCAGCTCCAGCTGGGAGGGGTCGACAGCCATCGGGCCCTCGGCGAGGTCGTCGGGCAGCCCGGTGAGGGTATAGGCGTTCAGTTCGTCGACCCGGACCTCCAGCTCGCCCACCCCGGCTCGCTCGACGATCTCCGTCCAGGTGGACGCCGCGGCCAGGTCGTGCCCGGCTGCGCCGTCCTCGCCGAGCCAGCGGGCCAGCGCCCGCTCGCTGCGGAAGACGTCGATCTGCCCGTCGGACCCGAGGAAGACGGCCTTGTCGTCGAGGTAGCAGCGCAGGGTGAAGTGGTCGCCGTCCCGCGTGCTGATCCGGACGGGGTCGATCCCGACCTCCTCCCAGAAGCCGCGCTCCTCGTCCTCGTCCTCGTCCGCCGCGCCGTCCTCGTCGGCCTCGGTGACCGTGGGCTCGTCGGTGTCCTCGACGACCACGACCTCCTTCTCGGCGGCGGCGAGCGCGGCGGCGTCGACCTCCGGGGTGTCGACGATGTCGTCGAGCGCATCGATGACCTCGTCCCAGCGCTCCGCGATCGTCTCGACCATCTGCGTCCACAGCCGCTGGCCCTCGCGTCCGGCGAAGGGCAGCGCGCCCTGGCGCAGGAGTCCGAACGCGGGCGCGGCCCCCAGCACGTCGGTGACCGCGTCCAGCTCGCAGACCTCGGCGATCGAGCGGATCATCTCCGTGATCTCGGCGAGCTCGCCGACGGTCCAGGTGTCGGGGTCCTCCGCGACGATCTCGGGGACACCGACGATGTCGTACCGCTGGGTCTCGTCGGGGGTCAGCTCCGGCACCGTGAGGTCGGGCACCACGGACCACGCCGGATGGTCGATCAGGTCGTGTTCGTCGACCGTGCGGACGAACGCCGCGAGCTGGGTGACCTCCGGGAAGGCGAACAACGCGTCGTCGTCGCCGAGGAAGGCCTCCCACTCCTCGCCGTCCTCCCGCCACCGCGGGGCCCACAGCGTGACGAGGTCGCCCGCCGTGAGCGAGAGCTGGATCGGGACGATGTCGCTGGCCACGGCCAAAGCCTAGGCCGTGCCCTGTCGGCCCCTGATCGCGGTCTTCGCGCCCAGGCGGTCCCTGGCTGCGTTGTCGGCGAACCCGAGTACGTCCAGTACGCGAGTCCGCCTCCGCCTTGCCAGGAACCGCCTGGACACGAAGCCCATCGACCCGGGGCCGACAGGGCACGGCCAGAGGTATCTATCAGCGTCCGACCGGGTGCCACACTGTCTTGATCTCGGTCCAGGCGCGCAGCCGCACAAGATCGGGTTCGCGGGTCGGGTCGGGCTCGACGGCCGGGCGCGGGAGCACGCGCTTGACGCCATCGGCCGCGGCACGTTCCAGGTCGGCGGCCAGCTCGGCGGGGGCGCCCGCCAGGTCGAGCGCCTGCACCTCGCCGTGTGCGGCGAGCCACGGCGCGAGCTCGGCGGTGCGTCCGGTGAGCACATTCGCCACCCCGCCGGGCACGTCGGATGTGGCGAGCACCTCGGCCAGCTCCACCGCGGGCAGCGGCCGGCGCTCGGACGCCACGACGACCGCCGTGCATCCGGTGGCGAGCACCGGCGCGAGCACGTCGACCAGTCCCAGCAGCGACGAGGACTGCGGCGCGAGCACCCCCACCACACCGGTTGGCTCCGGGGTGGACCAGTTCACCAGCGGCCCGGCCACCGGGTTCACCGAGCCGAGCACGGAGACGATCTTGTCGGTCCAGCCGGCGTACCAGACCCAGCGGTCGATCGCGGCGTCCACGAGCGCCGTGGCCTGCCCCTTGCGCACGCCCTCGGCGACCACAACGTCGTCGACGAACTGCGGGCGGCGGCCCTGCAGCATCTCGGCGACCCGGTAGAGCACCTGGCCGCGGTTGTAGGCGGTGGCGCCGGACCAGCCGGGGAACGCCGCGCGCGCGGCGCTCACCGCGTCGCGCACGTCCTTGCGGGACGCGAGTGCGGCGTGGGCGAGCAGCGTGCCGTCGGCGCCGGTGACCGGGTAGCTGCGGCCCGACTCCGAGCGCGGGAAGGCGCCGCCGACGTACAGCTTGTAGGTCTTGGCGACGGCGAGCCGCTCGGTGGACGTCACGAGGCGCAGGCTACGCGGGGAGGTCGAGCCGGACCAGCTGCGCGCGCGAGGCCACCCCGAGCTTGGGGAACGCCTTGTAGAGGTGGTAGCCGACGGTGCGAGGGGAGAGGAAGAGCTGTGCGCCGATGTCGCGGTTGGACAGTCCCGCCGCGGCGAGCCGGACGACCTGCAGCTCCTGCGGCGTGAGCTCGGCGAGCTGGTCGGGGGCGGGGCCGGTCATGGTCGACGTCGAGCGGGTCTCGCCCGTGGCGCGCAGCTCGGCGCGCGCTCGCTCGGCCCACGGTGTGGCACCCAGCTCCGCGAAGGCGTCGGCGGCCGCCCGCAGCGGGCCGCGCGCCTCGCTCCGGCGCCGTGCGCGGCGCAGCCACTCGCCGTGCAGGAGATCGGTGCGGGCGCGTTCGAACGGGTGCGTGCCGTCCATCCGGTGCAACGCCGTGGCCTCTGCGAAGAGCTCCGCCGCGGCGTCCTCCGATGCGACGAGGGCCTGGCAGCGCCGCGCGATCGCGCGCGTCCACGCCTGCCCTGTGTGCTCGGCCCACCGCGCGTACCGGTCCGCGGCGCGTCGGGCGTCCGCGGTCCGCCCGGCCCGGGCCGCTGCCTCCACTTGGTCGGACAGCCCGCGCCACCACCCGCGGGACGTCGCCGCGTCCCCGAGCCGGTCCGCTGCGGCGTCGAACCGGCCGAGGCCGAGGTCGAGCAGCCCGCGGGCCGACCCGGTGATCCCGACCGAGCGCGCGGTGGGCCGCCGCCCGTGCAGCTCGCCGAGGGCCGCAGCGAACCGCATCTCGTCCCCGCGCGCCGCCGCGATGTGGGCCAGCACGCCGGCCAGCTGGTCGACGACCTGGTGCTGGCCGACGTCGCGGGCAATGCAGAGGCCGTCGGTGGCCGCGGCTGCGGCGTCGCGCCAATGGCCGAGGTGCCAGCGGCTCGTCGCGAGAGCGGCGAGCACGCGGGGCAGCGCACCGAGCGCGCCGGTGGAGCGGGCCTCCCGCTCCGCGGTCGCCGCGAGTGCGAGTGCCATCGTGTCGTCCCCCGCCACCAGGTACCAGGCGGCGAGGCTCGAGGTGGCGCGCGGATCACCCACGCCCTCGCACTCGGACATCCCGGCGAGTGCGGCGGCGGCCGTGGGCAGAGGAGCGTCCGGGTCGTCGGGGAGCTGGGCCGCGGCGAGCGTGGCGTGCGCGCGGATGTGGTCCGCCCCCGGCAGCCCGAGCTCGCCCGCGGCGTCGGACACCTGCTCCACCATGCCGCGGTCACGGGCCGACCACCCGGCCTCGACCGCCCACAGCAACATCTCGCCCGCCAGGTCTGGGGCCGCGCGGGCGGCGGGTCCGACGGCTTCCAGGAGCAACCGGTGGGTCTCGGCGACGTCGCCCTCCTCGTCGGCGAGCCGCGCCCGCACCAGGGCGAGCCGCGCTCGCAGCTGAGGCTGATCGGTGACCGGCTCCGTGCACCCGGCCAGCTGGGCCGCCCACTCCCGGTGCCCGGCCTCGGCCGCCGCCTCCGCGGCCGCCACCATGCGCCGCGCCCGTTCCTCGCCGAAGGGGCTGAGCGCGGCGGCGCGTTCGAACGCCGCGGCGACCGTCTCGTGGCTCCCGCGCTCGCGGGCCCGCAGCGCGCTCTGTTCCAGCGCCGCGGCCACCGCCTCGTCCGGGCCGAGGCTCGACGCCGCCAGGTGCCAGTTGCGCCGGTCCTCCTCGTTCCGCCCGTTGAGCACCTCGGCCAGCGCCTGGTGCGCGGCCCGCTTCGCCGGCATGGTCGCCGCGCCGTAGACGGCGGTGCGGATCAGGGGGTGGTGGAACCCCATGCACCCCTCGGCGAACATCAGCAGCCGCTCCCGTTCGAGGACCTCCAGGTCGGCCGGTCCGGCCCCGAGCCGCTCGGCCGCGGCGAGCACGACCCGGGTGTCGCAGGTCCCGTCGGCGGCGGCCACGAGGAGCGCGGTCCGGGCGGCCGCAGGCAGCGCGACGATGCGCGCCGCGAACTCCTCCTCGACCGCGCTGTGCGTCGGCGCGGTCCCGCCGCGGCCCGCGTCGGGCGGGGCGAGCGGGTAGACCGGCGCCCGGCCGGCCCGGTGGGCAGCGGGGAGCTCGTGCAGGGCGAGCGGGTTGCCGGCGGCCTCGCGCAGGAGCTGGTCGCGCACCGGGCGGGGCAGGTCGCCCGCCTCGGCGTCCAGCACATGGCGCGCGCTCTCGTCGTCCAGCCGGGGAAGATCGAGCGATGCCACACCGGGCGCCGGGAACTCAGGGGCCAGCCCGGTGCGCGCGGCGAAGAGCAGCACCACGGACTCGCTGCCCAGCCTGCGCGCCGCGAACAGGAGCGCCTGCGCGGAAGCGCGGTCGACCCAGTGCGCGTCGTCGAGCACGCACAGCACCGGGCGTTCGGCGGCCAGCTCGGCGAGCAGGCTGAGCACCGCGAGCCCGACGAGGAAGCGGTCCGGCGGCGGCCCGGCGGCCCGGCCGAGCGCGACGCGCAGCGCGCCCGCCTGCACGTCGGGCAGCCGGTCGAGCGCCTCACAGGTATCGGCGAACAGGGCGTGCAGCGCCGCGAACGGCAGCTCCATCTCCGTCTCGACGCCGGTCTCGACCAGCACTCGCATGTCCGCGGCCTGTCTCGCCACCTCCGTGAGCAGGGCCGACTTGCCGATCCCGGCCTCGCCACGCACCACGAGGGCTGCACTGCGTCCGCCACGGGCGTCCGCGAGCAGGGTGTTCACGGCTGCCAGCTCGGCCTCCCGGCCGTGCAGCGGCTCCGGCGCCCAAGTCACGATCGCCGGACCGGGACGAGCAGGACCAGCAGCCCTGCCGCGACGGCCACCGTGATCATGATGACGCCGCTGCGGAAGCCCGCGATGCCGCCGCCCGCGAGCGTCCAGGCGAGCGCGGACGCCGAGGGCGCCACCGTCATCGCGATCGTCCGGACCGTCATGCCGACGCCGCCAGCCACGCCTTCCGAGCCCACCGGTGCCGCCGCGAGCATCGCGGCGTTGACCGCCGGGTTGAAGAGGGCGGCCCCGACACCGAGCACGGCGAGCCGCCACGCCATGTCGACGAGGCCTGCGTCGCCGTCGAGCGTCAGCATCAGGAGCATCGCGACGAGCGACACCGCGCTGCCGACGGTCGCCAACACCCGGTTCCCGAACCGGTCGGCCAGCGCGCCGGCCGCCAGCGAGAGCGGGGCCATCGCCCCCACGAAGAACAGCAGCGCGACGCCCGTGACGTCCGGGCCGGCGCGAAGCACGTCGGCGACGAAGTACGGCAGCAGGAACGCGACCAGCCCTCCCGTGAACGTGATCGCCAGCAGGGCGAGCATCGTGATTCCGAAGGAGCGGTGCCGCACCAGCGCGAGCACCGGGCGCGACGCGGAGAGGCGCGACCACCACACCGCCAGCCCGATCGCGGCCACGGCCAGCGCGGCGGCGACGAGCGGGTGCCCGTCCACCTGCTCGAAGGCGAGCAGCATCACGGCCACCGCCCCGCCCAGCAGCAGCGCCTCGCGCAGGAGGGCCGCCCCTGGCCGTGGCAGGCCCCGGTCCGGGAGCCGCGTGATCGTGCGCAGCCCCACCCAGAGCACCGCGGCCACGACCGGCAGCTTGACCAGGAACACCGCGCGCCAGCCGAGGACGTCGGCGATGAGACCGCCGAGCGGGACACCGGCCATCGCGCCCACCGTCATGATCGTGATGACGAAGCCGATCGCCCGGCCGCGCTGAGCGGGCAGCACGCTCGTGGTGATGATCGGCATGTAGACCGCGACGATCAGCGCTCCCGCCGCGCCCTGCAGCAGCCGCCCGACCACGACCAGCCAGAAGGCCGGTGCCAGGCCCACGAGCACGCTCGCGAGCGCGATCCCCGTCATCGAGAGTGCGAACGCCGCACGCACGTCCGCACCGTCGGCCCACCGCCCGGCCGGGATCGCGAGGGCGGCCATCGGCAGCGCGTACGCGAGCAGCACCCATGCCGTCGCCGACGGCGAGACCGCCAGTTCGGCGCCGATCCCGGGCAGCGTCACCGCCGCAATGGTCATCTCCGACGTGACCACCAGCATCGCGAGTCCGAGCGCCGCGACCGGCGCCCACTTCGTGCGCGGGGGCGTTGCCGCCTCTGTGGTCATGATCGTCCTACCTCTCGCCGTGTCTCGAAACGACGCTAAGAGTTGAAGTGAGGTCGAGGTCAAGACGCGACGTACGGGCGCGTCGACCGGGCTTCGCGCAGGGCGTGGGCCCACCACGCGAGCTGGTCGAGCATCGACTTCGCCGCCGCGGCGCACTCCGCCGGATCCACCGGACGCGCGTCCGGCCCGAACCGGTCCCACGCGCCGTGGAAGCTGACGGTGTCGCGCACGGTCACGGCGTGCAGCTCGGCGAGGACGCCCCGCAGGTGCTCCACGGCCCGCAGGCCGCCGGACATCCCGCCGTAGGACACGAACCCGACCGGCTTCGCCTGCCACTCGGTGAAGTGCCAGTCGATCAGTGTCTTCACCGGCGCGGGGTAGCTGTGGTTGTACTCCGGCGTGACCAGCACGAATGCGTCCGCGGCCGCCAGCCGGGGCGTCACGGCCGTGACCGCATGGGGCGCAGGCGACCCGTAACCGGTGAGCCGGTCCGGCAGGGCGGCCTCTGAAAGGTCAAGCACGTCGATGTCGAGGTCGGCCCGCCCGCGGGCCTGCTCGACGAACCAGTTCCCGACGGTCGGGCCGAACCGGCCCTCCCGCGTGCTGGCGATGACGACGACCAGCCGCAGTGGCATCGCGTCCATCGGTTGCTCCTCTCGTCGATCGGACGTGATCGACGCTAGGAACGGGAGGGGCCTCCTCGAATCCGTCAGGTGACCGGACTTGTCCCCACGTGCAGGGTCAGGTCTCGCGGCCGGCGACCTGGATCTGCCAGGGGCCTAGTGGCCTGCCTGGACCGAGTTCGGTCTCGTTGGCGCTCAGGTTGACCACAACCACGCCGTCGTCGGCGCGGAAGGCGAGCAGGTCGGGCCGGGAGGGGGAGCGTCCGATCTCGACGCCGCCTGCGGCGAGGCGCGGTACCAGGAACTGCCAGGCCTGGGTGAGGGGGAGGGGTTGTCCGCCGTCCTTCTTGGTGGCGTCGGTCCACAGGGCGGCGGATCCGAGGTCGTGTTCCTGCGGGCCCCACAGCAGGGCGCCTGCGGTGCCGGACTCGGCCATGGCGGCGATCGCGGCGAGGTTCACCGCGGCGTTGACCGGGCTGCCGCCGGCGTCGTCCTCACCGGCGGGGACCTCGGGGTAGTACTCGGCCCACCAGATCGGCAGCGGGCTGCGTTGTTTGAGCCAGGCGGCCAGGTCGGCGAACTTGCGGGCGCCATCCAGGGGGGCGGGGCCGTCCTGGTCGCGTTTGTTGGTGGCGGTGTCGACGGCGAGGAAGTCGGCGCCGATGTTGTTCTGCAGCCAGTAGTCGATGACGTCGAGGGTGCGTTGGTCGGCGGCGCCCCATGGGCCGGTGACGGTGGTGGAGGTGTCCTGGGCGCCGGGGTCGAGGCCGATGAGCACGACGTAGGGGCCGCCGACCTGGATGTCGGGGCGGACGTCCTTCACGGCGCGGTAGACCTGGTTGTAGAGCTCGGTGTAGCCCTCGTAGTCCCAGCGCTTCTTGGCCTCGTCCCAGAAGCCTTTCATCTCGTTCCACACCATCACGCGCTCGACCTGCGGGTAGCGCTTGACGGTCTCGGCGGCGAGGCGGGCGAAGTCGCCGAAGTGTTCGGGTCTGGGTGCTTCTTCCAGCTCGTCCCAGTCGGTTTCGCCCTCTTTGCCGCCCTTCATCCAGTCCGGGGAGCAGCACAGTGTGAGCATGGTGCGCTGGCCGGTCTCCTCGGTGAGCTTCATCCGCCCGTCGAGGGTGTCCCAGTCGTACTCGCCGGGTTCGGGTTCGGGGTTGTCGGTGCCGAAGCCCATGAGGTGGTGGTTCTGCCAGATCGCGCTGTCGGCGGCCAGGATGTCCATCCCGCGCCGGCGGGCCTCGGCGGGCTCGCTGTCGTCGAGGCTCTTCTGGGTGTGGGTGACGCCCAGCTCGAGCGCGGCCTGCTGCTTGGTCCACGTCCAGTCGCCCTCGAGCTCGATGGGCGTCAGCGTCTCGTTCGGTGGTGTCGGCGACCCAACTGGGTCTGTGGAGCAGGCGACCAGCGCCGCGGTGAGCACCGCCAGCACGGCGGCGAAGGGGTGGGGAGCGCGCACGGGTACCTCGGCGTTCGGTTCGGGAAGAACCCCCGGACGTTCGCAGGCCGGGCCTGTGGCCAGCCTGAGAAGGCTGTGGATCTACTGAGACCGCACGGCGGCCGATCCGGTGCCGGCCATCGGTCCAGGTAGGAGCCAGGCGCCGAGACCCACGGCGACCACGATGGTCGCCATCGCGGTGAAGGCCACGTCGAAGGCGAGGCCGGTCGGGGCGGACGCGACGGCGACCAGGACCGCGAGACCTACCGCCCCGCCGATCTGCTTGGCCGTGTTCATCAAGCCGGACGCGGCCCCGGCATCGTCGCGGCGCACGCCGGAGGTGACGGTGGCGGTGATAGGGGTGTTGAGCAGCCCGCCGCCGACGGAGATGAGGATCGCCGGGCCGAAGATCTCCTCCAGGTATCCGCCGTCGAGCTGGACCGCGTTCAGGCCCTGCCACCCGAAGCCCAGCGCAGCGATGACGGCGCCGAGTGTGATGACGGCGCGGGCGTCGAACCCGTCCATCAGCGCTGGGGCGAGCCGGGCCCCGACGGCCATGGTGATCAGCGTGTGCGGGAGGAAGCCCAGCCCGGTCTGCAGCGGGGTGTAGCCCATCCCGTTCTGCATGAGAAAGGCCAGGAAGAACCACATCGGCATGAGGCACGCGGCGGAGAGGACGACGAGCGCGTTGCCGGTGGAGACCGCGCCTGCTCTCAGCAGCCGCAGCGGGAGCAGTGGGTTGGGGGTGAACCGGGCTTCGAAGGCCACGAACCCCGCGAGCGCGACGGCCCCGACGCCCACGGCGGCGAGGGTGGTGGGATCGGCCCAGCCGCGCTGGTGGGATTCGGCGATGGCGTAGGTGAGTGCGGTGAGGCCGAGCACCCCGGAAATCGCGCCGGGGAGATCGAGTCGGATGTCGGTCCCTCTGGCGGGCTCGTCGCGCGGCCTGCGCAGTGCGATCGCGATGGCTGCCGCACCGATCGGCACGTTGATCAGCAGGATCCACCGCCACGACAGGAACTGGGTGACGGCGCCGCCGAGCAGGTTCCCACCGGTCCCGCCCGCGAGGCCGACGGCGGTCCACCATGCGATGGCTCGGACGCGCTGTGGCCCCTCGGGGAACGTGGTGGTGAGCAGGGTGAGGGTCGCAGGGGCGAGCACGGCCGCACCGAGCCCTTGAATGGCGCGTGCCGTGACGAGCAGGGTGGCTGAGCCGGCGAGCCCTCCGACGAGGCTGGCCGCCGCGAACACCGCCAGGCCGGCCACCACCACGTTGCGGAGCCCGTAGATGTCGGCGAGGCGCCCGCCGAACAGGAGGAATCCGGCGAAGGCGAGGCCGTAGCCGGCTGCGCGACTGCGGCAGGACTATGCGCAGCTGAACGCCCGCCTGCGCGACATCCTCGCTCGCGAGATCGAGTCGGGCGCGATCACCACCGACGAGCGGCCCGAACACGTCGCAGGCCGCCTCGTCGCCTTCGTGGAGGGGCTCGCGTACCACGTCCTGATCGGCACCCACCCCGCCGACGTGGCCCGTCGCCAGGTCCTGGACTCCGTCGACGGGCTTTACGACTCGAGGTAGGACTTCAGATCGGAGCGGTCGGCGTCCTTCTCGTCGGTGATCACGTAGAAGACCATGCCCGCGTCGGAGACGTCCCCGTTGCCGACCACGTCGAGCCGGGAGTACAGCCATTCCCAGTTCTGGTCGTCGCTGTCTTTGAGGAAGTCCCAGAAGTCCATGTCGACCGGTCCGAGCCCGGAGTTCTGGTCCGGGATCTCCACCCGCTCGCAGCCCAGGTCGATCAGGTCCTCGTAGTCGTGGCCGTCGTGTTCGTCCTTGGCGTGGGTCTGGTTGAAGCTGTCCTCGCCGTGGGTGATGCATTCGACGTTCTTGCGGGCCTCCGGGTCGGCGGCGTCGAGCGCCATCCACACCGTCTCGATCGGGCCGGCGAGGACGATCGAGAGCTGGTCGTCCGGCGTGGAGGCGTTGATCTCCTCCACCAGGTTCTCGGTGCCGGCCTTCAGCTGCGCCGGGTCGGTGTCGTCGAAGAACCGGGACATGTCGAACCCGAAGCGCTTGCCACCCTCCTGCACGCTCTCGGTCATGTTCTCGAGGTGCTCATCGGAGGAGTCCCAGATGTGGTTGTTGTAGTCGTAGTGCACGAGGTTGGCCTGCAGGTTGCGGTGCGCGAGGATCGCCAGCGCCATCGGGGCCGACGCCCAGTCGTCGTTGTCGTGCTGGTTGCCGTCGGCCGACATGGCGATGCGACCCACCTCGGGATCGAGTGGGCTCGTCGTCTCGGGCGCCAGCGTGCCGCACGCCGTGAGCAGGGCGGTCGCCGCGAGCGCAGCCAGGATGTTTCGGGTCAACTTTCCGCACCTTTCTGTGCCCCGCGGCGGTGGAGAAGGATCACGGCGGCGGCCACGCTCTGGGCCGACAGCCACGCCCACCCCACTCCTACGATGCCCACCGCCGGGACCAGGATGATCGTGGCGACGATGACCACCGCGCTGATCGCGGCCGGGAGCCCGAACTGCACCGCTCGCAGGCGGCGGACTCGGGCTTCCCAGAGCGCGGAGTTCGTGACGACGTTCGGGATCGCGGACAGCGCCAGCAGGGCGAGCACGATGGCACCGCCGTCCGCGTACCTGCTCCCGAACACCGACAGGATGAAATAGGACCCGATGGCCACGACGACGGACGCGGGGAGGACGAGGGTCATCGCCTTGCGATCCATGCCGCGCCGGGCCCGCTGGATAGCGGCGCTGTCGCCCGCGGCGGAGTGCGCGACCATCGACTTGCCCATGGCCGACGCGACCAGGTAGAGCGCGTACGTGATCTGCCACGACACCCCGTAGACGGCAGCACCCTCCGGCCCGGCGATGGCGATCACGATGAGCGGGAGCCCGAAGACGGCCGTCTGCCAGGCCACGTTCCCCGCGTAGTCCACACCGATGAATCCGGCGAGGTCACGCCCGGTCACCGGCTGAGTCGCGTGCTGCGCAGGGACCGCCTGCGTGCGTAGAGCGTGGGCCAGGTAGCTGACGACCACGACCACGACCAGCAGCGTGGCCGCCACCGTGCCGAGCGCGATGCCGCTGATCAGCCCGAGCCAGGCGGCCACCACGAGCAGACCGATCTTCAGCACGGCGAACACGACGTTCTCCACCAGCACCAGGCCGGCCCGTCTGATCGCGGTGAGCGCGGAGTCCTGCAGGACGAACACGGTCCAGACCGGCACGCTGATCACGTAGAAGGCGATCAGGGCCGGGTGCCCGAACGCGGCTACGAGATCAGGCGCCCAGATGTTCGCTCCGATCCCGAACCCGAGCCCGACCACCGCTCCCCACCCGAGGCCGACGGCGAAGCAGCGGGCGATGATCGCGCGGCGCCGCTCGGCCACGGGCACGAAGCGCAGCAGCGCGTTGCCCATGTTCAGGTGGGACGCCGACGCAAGCAGCGTCACCGCCGACAGCGCGGCCGAGTTCACTCCCACGGTGGGCTGGTCGAACAACCGTGCCGCAAGCACCCAGAACAACATCCCGATGGCCGACGACACACCGGCGCTGAGCACGAGCGCCATCCCGTCGCGATGCTGGGGTGCACGCCAGCTGTCGGCACTTCCACGACCGCGTCCCCTCTCGGGGGCCGGCGTGTCGAGGTCAGACGTCGCGCGCGAATTCAGCTCGGAGCTCCCGGTCGATCGCGACCCGCCGTCCGTCATCGGGCCGCCCTCAGACATGCCGACATGCTGGATCGTGCCTCCTCGAGAGCGGGGTACCCGTGCCGATCCATCGACGATCGTCGGCCGCCGGGGAGTTGCTGACACGCCACGGCGGCAGCGGCACGGACGGGATCATGCGCGACCAACGCTGAGCCGGTGCTGAGAGTCAGGGTTGGCTTTGCCGCGACCGGGTTGACTCTCACCGTCCGGAAGAGTGGGAATCACTTCCGGCGGGGGACACTAGGGGGCGCCCGCGAGGTTTCCGGCGAGTGCGGCGTGACGGGCCCGGCTCGGCTCGTTCATCCCCGTGATCGTGGCGGTCTTGCCACGAGATGCGTACTTGGCGGTGATGGCGTCGAGCGCGGCGACGGTGGAGGCATCCCAGATGTGCGCGGCGGAGAGGTCGATCACGACCGTGTCGGGGTCGCCGGCGTAGTCGAACCGGAAGACGAGGTCGTTGCTGGAGGCGAAGAACAGCTGTCCACTGACCCGGTAGATCTTCGTCGCACCCTCCGGTTCGAGCACCCCGGTGACGTCGACGACGTGTGCCACCCGGCGGGCGAAGAGCACCATCGCGACGAGGACGCCGACGCCGACGCCGTAGGCCAGGTTGTGCGTGGCCACCGTGACCCCGACGGTCGAAAGCATCACCGTCGTCTCGCTCTTCGGCATGCGTCTCAGGGTGCGCAGGCTGTGCCAGTCGAACGTCCCGACCGACACCATGATCATCACAGCGACGAGCGCGGCCATCGGGATCAGACCGACGAGGTCGCCCAGCGCGACGACCAGGATGAGCAGGAACACGCCGGCGAGGAACGTGGACAGCCGGGTGCGGGCACCGGACGCCTTCACGTTGATCATCGTCTGGCCGATCATCGCGCAGCCGCCCATGCCGCCGAAGAACCCGGTGACGATGTTGGCCACGCCCTGGCCCCAGGACTCGCGAGTCTTGTTCGAGTGGGTGTCGGTGATGTCGTCCACCAGCTTCGCGGTCATCAGGGACTCGATCAGCCCGACGAGGGCCAACGCCAGCGCGTACGGCGCGATGGTGTTCAGCGTCTCCCACGTCAGAGGCACCGACGGCAGCGCGAGTACCGGCAGGCTGTCCGGCAGGGCGCCCTGGTCGCCCACGGTCGGCACGGCGACGCCGGCGGCCACGGTGAAGACGGTCAGGACGGTGATCGCCACCAGTGGTGCGGGTACCGCTCGGGTGAGCCGGGGGAGTCCGATGATCACCACCAGTCCAGCGACCACTAGTCCGTAGACCGCCCATGGCACGTCGACGAGGTGCGGGACCTGGGAGAGGAAGATCAGGATCGCGAGCGCGTTGACGAACCCGACCATGACGCTGCGGGGCAGGAAGCGCATCAGCCTGGCGACGCCCGCCGCGGCGAGCAGTACCTGGAACACGCCGCCGAGCACCACGGCGGCGAGCAGGTACTCGAGGCCGTGTTCCCGCGCGAGCGGGGCGACGACGAGCGCGATTGCCCCCGTTGCTGCGCTGATCATGGCCGGCCGCCCGCCGGTGATGGAGATCGTCACCGCCATCGTGAACGACGCGAAGAGGCCGGCCCGGGGGTCGACGCCCGCGACGAGGGAGAAGGCGATCGCCTCGGGGATCAGAGCCAGCGCGACGACGAGCCCGGCGAGCACCTCGGTGCGCAGGACGCGGGGTGAGGAGAGCCAGTCAGGGCGGGAGGGGCGAAATGAGCGCAGAGCAGGGCGGGACATCGCTACTTTCTGCAGAAGGCGAGAGAGCGGGAGCCACGCGCGTCGGGGCTCGACCGCGTGCAACCTACCGTGACGAAAGGGAGGGTTGTGGGCGTGTGAGCGCAGCGACATTCGAGCGCGGGGACAGGCCGACGCGCTTCGCGGCATCACCGATCTGCAACACCCGTCAGCCGCTTCCCGTCTCCGCGGCCAGAGCTAGGCTGGCTGGGTTGCGGGGAAGCGAAAGGCCAGCCGCCCCGGCATGGCGAACAGCCATGTACCGCCCGCCCTCACGAGCAGCCAGCGCGTCGTCAGGGACAGCCCGACCAGCGCGATCGTGATCACGACCGGGAGTGCGTACGCCACCGCTTGAGGGGCGTCGAGGGAGCGGATTCCCGTGACGATCACCGCCAGCCACAACATGTGGATCAGGTAGATCGACAGCGTCCGGCGGCCGAGGGCGACCAACGGGCGTCCGATCCCGTACCGGCTGATCCACGCCGCGAACAGGACGCCGAACACAACGGCGGCGCAGTTGAGCGCCCATGCCACACCAGGCACCGTGCGCACGCCGAGCGCGACCGCCGCACCAGCCGCTGCGACGCAGACCACCGCTGCCGCCACGACCTTCAGCAGGCTGCTCGCCCGCGCCAGGCCCTCGATCAGGTGCTTTCCGTGCCAGCCGAGGAGGAAGAAGAACAGGAAGCGGCATATGGCGACCCACCGCGAGTCGATATCGAGCAGCCCGGCGCCGGCGAGCGCGGACAGCGCCCCCGACGCGGCCAGCTGCACCGCAACGGGCACCCGCCGCAGTAGCTTGCCGAGCACCGAGAACAGTGCGAGCGCGTAGAGGAACCACATGCTCGGCCCGGGCAGCAGCAACGCCAAGATCACATTCAGCGGGTTGGCCGAGTCGTCCGGGTCGATCCCGGACGGCACCAGCGTGGCGAAGAACGTGAACCGGATCAGCGTCCACAGCAGGTACAGCCAGAGGAAGAACGCCACCCGCTTGTGCAGCAGCGTCCGCCAGGGCGCGGCGAGCGGGCCCGCGACGAACAGGCCTGACGCCAGGAAGAACAGGGGCATGCGCAGCGACGCGAGTGCCTCGTTGCCGGCCACGACGGGGGCCGGAGCAAGTCCCGATGTGTCGAGGAAGTACACGGTGTGGTGGAACACCACGAGCACGATCGACAACCCCTTGGCGGCGTCGACCCACGCCAACCGAGAGGCCGTCTCCGTCGAGGAGGGCACCACTGCCGCTTGCGTCATCTTCCCCCGTCCGACCGTGATCGCGAGTGCATGCGCGCCACGACCGATCGGAACGTGCGGCGGCGCTGAACGTCGGTACGACGGTCGCATCCGGCCACTGTGACGGCGCTGAGACTTGGTGCACCGACCGCGGCGACGCCGCGACCACAAGGCCCCGTGCGGATCAACCGATCCCGGCCGCGAACCGCTCGATCTGGGCGGCGATCTCCGCGCTGTGGTCCTCGAGCGCGAAGTGGCCCGCGTCGAGGATGTTGAGGTCGACGTCGGGGAGGTCGCGGGCATACGGGTGGGCCCCGGACTCCGGGAAGATCTCGTCGTTGCGGCCCCATACGACCAGCGTGGGCGGCCGGTGCGTGCGGAAGTACTCGTGCCATTCGGGATAGCGCGTGGGGTTGGTGCGGTAGTCGACGAGCAGGTCCACCATGGCTTCCCGGTTGCCGGGCCGGTCCAGCAGAGCCCGCTGCAGCACCCAGCTGTCCGGGCTGATCTTCGACGGGTCGGCGGTGCCGTGCGTGTAGTTCCACTCGAGGGCCTCGTCGGACATGGCCGCTTCGCCGAACATGGCTCGATTGGCGGGCGACGGATCCGCCCAGACCTGGCGCGGGACCTTCCAGAAGCTGTCGGGCAGCCCGTCGGTGTAGGCGTTGGCGTTCTGCACGACGAGGAACGAGACCCGCTCCGGGTGCCGCGCCGCGAGCCGGAAGCCGACCGGTCCACCGAAGTCCTGGAGGTACAGGGCGTAGCGGCCGAGGCCGAGCCGCTCGGTGAACCGCTCGACGACGTCGGTGAGGCGATCGAAGGTGTACGTGAACTCCGAGTTGGACGGCGCGGCGCTGTGGCCGAAGCCGGGGTAGTCCGGCGCGATGACGTGGAACCGGTCGGCAAGCAGCGGGATCAGGTCCCGGAACATGAACGACGACGCGGGGAATCCGTGCAGCAGCAGCAGCGCCGGAGCGCCTGGATCGCCCGCCTCGCGGTAGAAGATCGAAACCCCGTCGATCTCGGTGGTGCGGTAGTGGGTCATCGGGCTTCTCCTCGGTTTCAAGTTGCTACCATGGCACCGTAACAGGCTGTGGTTTCAACATGCAACCGTGGCCGGAAGGAGGCGTCGTGGTCAGGCGAACGAGTCACATGGACACGAGCTGCCCCGTTGCACGCCCGCTGGACGTGATCGGCGACAGCTGGTCCCTGCTGATCATTCGCGACGCGTTCGACGGCCTGCGCCGGTTCGGGCAGTTCCAGAAGAGCATCGGACTGGCCAAGAACATCCTGTCCGCGCGGCTCTCCAGCCTGGTCGCGCACGGCATCCTGCGCACCGTCCCTGCTGGTGACGGGAGCCAGCACCACGAGTACGTCCTGACCGACAAGGGCCGCGCCCTGTTCCCGGTCATCGCCGCGTTGCGGCAGTGGGGTGACGAATACTTCTTCGAGCCCGACGAGGACCGGTTCCGCCTCGTCGACAAGGAGCATCGGCTGCCGGTGGCGAAGGTGGAGATCCGCTCCGCCGACGGCCGCCTGCTCACCCCCGACGACACGGTCGTCGAGATGTACCGCTGACGGCGCGCGCCGATTTCGTCAGGAGGTGCCGAGCATCTCGCACAGGTGGCCGCGGACGGCGTCGATCATCCCCGCGCCATCTTCTCGTGGATGAGGTCCTCGACCGCCTTGGGGACGGTGGTCTCGAAGTCCAGCAGCTTCGCCCAGTCCGGATCGATCGTGATCCGCACCATCCGGTCGTACAGCCCGCGGACCCCGGCCTCCCAGTCTGTGAACACCTCGGCAGGCGTGACCTTGCGGGACGCCTCGATGTACTCGTCCGGCACGCCGTCGACGAGCTCGACGCTCGCCGCGCCGCGGATCAGCAGCACCCGCGGTGGCCACTGCTCCTGGGTGTCGATGGTGATCGCCACACGCGGGTTCTCCCGTAGTGCCCGCACCTTCGCCGCCGTCGGCACCGTGAAGACCAGCAACTGCTCGCCGGTCCACAGGAACGCGATCGGGACGACCCGCGGGTCCCCATCCACCCCGGTGTACGCCAGCCGTGCCGGGATCGACGAACCCAGTAGCTCCCGGGAGATCGGCTTGCTCAGCACCTCGGTGACGTCGTTGCGGTCCATGGTCTTCCTCCTGCCGTTTCGAACTCTCTGGGGTCAGACGGAGCCGGCCGCGTGTTCTCGACAGGAGGATATGTGTCCTGGACCACAGGCGTAGCGTCCGAAAGGTGAGGGAGTCGATCGCGGATCTGAGCCCTCGCCCCGGCGTGCGGGTGGCCGCGCGCGTGCTGCTCGTCGACCCGGCCGAGCGGCTGCTGCTGTTCGAGGGGTTCGACCCGCACGTTCCCGACGAGTCGTTCTGGTTCACGGCGGGCGGTGGCCTCGAGCCGGGGGAGGAGCTGCTCGCCGGGGCCCGGCGGGAGCTGTACGAGGAGACGGGCCTGCGGCTGCCGCCGGACCGGCTGGTGGGGCCGGTGTGGCTGCGGCGCGTTCGGTTCAGCTTCGAGGGCGTCGAGTACGACAGCGACGAGTGGTTCTTCCTGACGTCGCTGACCGGTGCCGCCGAGGTCGACACGGCCGGGTTCACCGACCTGGAGAACCGCACCGTCCGCGGCCACCGCTGGTGGAGCACCGACGACCTGCGCGCCACGACCGAGACCGTCTACCCGCTCCAGCTCGCCGAGCTGTTGCCCGGCCTGCTCGCGGACGGTTGGGACGGGCGGCTCCGCCTGATCAACTGATCATGGCCGCCGCGAGGAGCACGCCACCGCTGAACGAACCGCATTGATGTACGGCTCGTCGCGATCAACCGCTGCGGGAAGTACATCAGCGCGATCGGGCCGACCGTGGCGTGCTCCTCGCACCGAAATGTGGGCAACCCACTTCCGCCCGCCCACCTGGCACACTCCAGATCGATCACCATGCGTCGTGGAGTGGGGACGGAGCGGCGTGGCCGGACGGAGCGGGGCAGTTGTGCGGCGGCTGCATCTCGGCCGCATCCTGCGGGAGTTGCGGGAGGAGGCCGGGTTGTCGCTCGAGGTCGCGGCCCCGGCCCTCGACTGGTCGAGCAGCAAGCTGAGCCGGATCGAGAACGGGCGCCAGGGCGTGGACACCCACGGCGTGCGCACGATGATGGACATCTACGGCGTGAGCGGGTCACAGTGGGACGAGCTGCTCGACCTCACCCGCACCGTGGCGGAGAAGGGCTGGTGGCGGGCCTACGGCCTTGACGACAAGGGGTACGTCCCGCTCGAAGCGGAGGCAACGCTGGTCCGGGAAGCAACAGCCGCCTACGTGCCTGGACTGCTGCAGGCCGACGCATACGCGCGAGCAGTCTTCGCGATCTCGATCCAGCCCCGTACCCAGGCCGAGCTCGACAACCTCGCCGCTGTTCGGAGGCACCGACAGGAACGGCTGACCTCCGTCGATGACCCGCTCGAACTGGTCGCGGTCATCGACGAGGCCGTGTTGCGCCGGTCAGTAGGCGGGCCCGCGGTCATGCGTGCCCAGCTCGCGCATCTCGTCGAGGCCGCGGCCCTGGACCGAGTGGCGCTGCATGTGATGCCACTGAGCGTCGGCGCCTATCCCGGGCTGTCTGCTCCGTTCACACTGCTCACATTCGGCGGAATCGACTTCGGCGACATGCTCTACGTCGAGCATCCCGCTGGCGCCGTGCACATCAACAAGGAGGAGCAGGTCGCCGTAGCTAGACTCAAGTTCGACCGGCTGCGGTCGTTCGCGCTGGACCCCGACGAGTCGGTGGCGCTGATTCAGCGGGTGGCCGCGGAGACGTAGCGGACGGAACGAGGTGTGCCGTGGACATCAGCGGCGTCCGGTGGCGCACCAGCAGCTTCAGCAACAGCGACGAGGACAACAACTGCATCGAGGTCGCTTTCCTCCCCGACGGTGACGTCGCCGTCCGCGACACGAAGGCCCGCTCCCGGGCACCCCATGTCCACACCGCCGCCGCATGGGCGGCCTTCCTGAGTGCGGTACAAGCGGGGGAGTTCGGCCCCGCCTGACCGTCTCCCGGAGTCAGCGGCAGGTGATCGCCAGAAGTGGTGCCAAGGCGACATTTCTGACGTGCTGACACCACTTCCGGAGATCATGCGCTGCGAAAAGCACCCGGTCCGGGCTCAGGCGTCGAGGTACGCCGCCAACCCCACGCGCCCGCCCTCGCGCCCGAACCCGCTCTCCCGATACCCCCCGAAAGGCGCCGTGGGATCGAACCGGTTGAAGGTGTTCGTCCACACCACCCCGGCCCGCACGCGCTGGGCCGTCCACAGCGCCTTGGACCCCTTCTCCGTCCAGATCCCCGCCGACAGGCCGTATGGCGTGTTGTTCGCCTTCGCGATCGCCTCGTCGGGCGTGCGGAAGGTCAGCACTGAGAGGACGGGCCCGAAGATCTCCTCCCGCGCCACGCGCATCGTCTGCTCCACCCCGGAGAAGACCGTGGGTGGGAAGAAGAGGCCGCGCTCGGGCAGCGGGCAGGAGCTGGTCCAGCGCTGCGCGCCCTCCGCGTCGCCCGCCGCGGCGAGGTCGACGATCTTGTCCAGCTGCGGGCGTGAGTTGATGGCGCCGACGTCGGTGTTCTTGTCGAGGGGGTCGCCGACGCGCAGGGTCTCGATCCGGGCCCGCAGGAGCTCCATGAACTCCTGCTCGATCGACTCCTGCACGAGCAGGCGGGAACCCGCGCAGCAGACGTGGCCCTGGTTGAAGAAGATCCCGTCGACGACGCCGTCGACCGCCTGGTCGAGCGGGGCGTCGTCGTAGACGATGTTGGCCGCCTTGCCACCCAGCTCCAGGGTGAGCCGGCGCCCGGTGCCGGCGAGCCTGCGCTGGATCTCCTTGCCGACGTCCGTGGAGCCGGTGAACGCCACCTTGTCCAGCCCGTCGTGGCCCACCACCGCGGCGCCGACATCACCCGCGCCCGGCAGCACGTTGAGCACCCCGGGCGGGAGCCCGGCGTCGGCGGCGATCTCGGCGAGCACGAGGGCGGTGAGCGGGGTGGTCTCGGCGGGCTTGAGCACGATCGTGTTGCCACACGCCAGCGCCGGCCCGATCTTCCAGGCGGCCATGAGCAGCGGGAAGTTCCACGGGATCACGGCGCCGACCACGCCGACCGGCCGCGGGTCGGGACCCAGGCCCGCGTAGCCGAGCTTGTCGGCCCAGCCCGCGTGGTGGAACAGGTGCGCCGACGCGGTCGGGATGTCGACGTCGCGCGACTCGCGGATCGGCTTGCCGTTGTCGAGCGTCTCCAGCACCGCGAGCTCGCGGGCGCGCTCGGCCACGACCCGGGCGATCCGGAACATGTACTTGGCCCGCTCCGCGCCGGGCATCGGACCCCACACCTGCTCGTACGCCCTGCGCGCCGCGGCGACGGCCCGGTCGACGTCCTCCTGGCTCGCCGTGCCGACCTCGGCGAGCACCTCCTCCGTCGCGGGGTTGAGCGTCTTGAGCGGCTCGCCGCCGCCGTCGACGAACTCCCCGTCGACGAACGGCCGGTAGGCCGGCTTGAGGTTCGCGAGCGCGGCCGACTCGGGCGCGGGGGCATACTCCCAGGCCATCAGGCCCCTCCGATGTGGTCGCGGTCGGTGTAGTGACCCTCGAGCTGGGTGCGCCGCTGCCGCAGCAGGTCGCCGAGCAGGGACGACGCTCCGAAGCGGAACAGGTCCGGCGTGAGCCAGGCCGGCCCGGCCACCTCGTTGACGGCCACGAGGTGCCGGATCGCGTCCTTCGCCGTGCGGATGCCGCCCGCGGCCTTGACGCCGCGGTGCTCACCGGTGGCGCGGTGCCAGTCGCGCACGGCCTGCAGCATCACCTGCACGACCGGCAGCGTGGCGGCGGGGGAGACCTTGCCGGTGGAGGTCTTGATCACGTCGGCGCCCGCCAGCAGCGCGAGCCAGGACGCCCTGCGGATGTCGTCGTAGCCGGCGAGCTCGCCGGTCTCCAGGATGACCTTGAGGTGGGCGCTGCCGCAGGCCTCCTTGACCGCGACGATCTCGTCGTACACGGCGCCGTAGCGCCCGGTGAGGAAGGCGCCGCGGTCGATGACCATGTCGATCTCCGTCGCACCCGCTTCGACCGCGAGCGCCGTGTCGGCGAGCTTCACCGCGCGCGAGGACCGTCCGGACGGGAACGCGGTGGCGACAGCCGCCACCGCGACGCCGGAACCCTTCAGCGCCTCGACGGCGACGCCCGCGAGGTCGGGGTAGACGCAGACCGCCGCGACGGGCGGGACGTCCGGGTGGTCCGGGTCCGGCCTGCGGGCCTGTGCGCACAGCGACCGCACCTTGCCGGGTGTGTCGGCGCCCTCCAGCGTGGTCAGGTCGATCATCGAGATCGCCGTGTCCAGCGCCTGGAGCTTGGACTCCTTCTTGATGCTCCGGGTGGCCAGCGTCGCCGCGCGCCGCTCGACGCCCACGTGGTCGACGCCGGGCAGGCCGTGCAGGAACCGGCGCAGCGACGCGTCGTCACGGACCGCGTCGGCGAACGCCCCGTCGCGGCCGCCTGCGCCGCGCGGGACGGTAACGGTCGTGGTCACGCGGGCGAGTCTAGGCGCGGAGTGCTTCGCGGAGGCCTCCGTCGAGCCTGCTGGTCGACGCGGAGGCAGTTCTACACAGCACGCCGCCCGCCGCGCGGGAGGAGCGGCGGGCGGGGATGCGTGCAGGGGAGCGAGGGTGATGCTGTCGTGTTGTCGTGCGGGCCCGTGCTTCTGCGCCGATGGGGAGCTGCGCAGGTCTTCCTGTCAGATCAGGTGGAGCTGTGCAGCCGAACGACGCCCACGGTCACGTCCTCCAGGCCACCGCGGTCGAAGTCGCGGCGCAGCTGGTCGGCCTTGACGGTGGCAGTCAGCCCGTCGAACGGGCCGTGTGCGTCGACCTCCCCGGTCTGGGGGTCGACGGCGAGTACGACGTATCCGTCGCACTGTGTGAGCTTCTCCGCCGCTGCGACCAGCGTCGCCTCGTCGGAAGTCGTGTTCTCCGGCACCGGATCACCTCCTAGTCACTAAGTACAGCGTCGGGGAGGCTCTCCGCGTGACAGTGTTCGTGCCAGACCACCCGTTCGGGTCAGGGTGAAAGTTCGGCTTGATCACCCTTTGTGCTGGAAAAGGCACAGCGGGCGCGGGGAGCAGCGCGGGGAGTTCATTTCTGTTACATCATCGGCACGCTCGGTGATCGCACGGCGGTCGCGTGGCCCCGGGGTGCAGCTCGTCGTGTGACGGGTCGGCGGGCTCGGTTCGCCGCGCTGGTGCATCGCGTTCCGGCCGCCGTCGTGCGGTTCCGCTCTGGTTGCGAAGGGTGACCGGCAGGCACCCGCGCTGCCAGGATCGAGACCATGTGCTCGCTCCCCGCCTCCGATGTCGCAGGACCGTCCCGTAGCTCCACCCGCGGGGCCGGGTGGGGGTGTCAGACCCCCGGGCTGGGAGCCCGGCTCGCCCCCCGCGACAGCCGCTTCTCCTGGCTGCGGCCCGGGCCGCTGATCAAGTCGCGCAACGACGTGCTCGCCCGCAGGTTCGGCGACCCGACCGATGATCAGCGCCGCGAGTGGTTGCGCCGCCTCGACGAGTACGCGCGGGCGGCGGGCGCGCCACTTCCTCCCCGGGACCGGCTGATCACGCGCTTCGCCGACCGCGAGAGCGTCTCGATCGGCGTGCTCGGCGATCCCGGCGAGGGCGACGCATCCCAGTACGTCGTGCTGCCGGTGCTGGACCGGGTCGCCCGCGACACGGACTTCGCGGTGCTGTGCAGCGACGTCGTCTACCCGGCGGGCGGCGTGCGCGGCTACGCCGACCGCTTCTACCGCCCGTACGCCGACTACCCGGGCCCGATCTACGCACTGCCGGGCAACCACGACTGGTACGACGGACTCGCCGGCTTCATGACGACCTTCTGCGACGCCCCGCCGGACGCAGGCGCCCCGCCGCCGGTGTTCACCGGCTCGTGGTGGCGGCGGCTGCTGTGCAGGCTGCTCTGGTACCGGGACGGGGCGGGCACCGCCGAGGATGTCGCCGACATGCGCTGGTACCGCGACGCCGAGTCGCATCAGGGCAGCCAGCCAGGGCCGTACTGCGCGATCGACGCGGGCCCCGTGCGGCTCGTGTTGATCGACACCGGCATCGACGGGCACATCGACAGCGACCAGGCCGAGTGGCTGCGGGAGGTCTCAGCGGGTGACCGTCCCAAGATCCTGCTCACCGGCCGGCCGATCTACACCTACGCGCACCGCCAGGACAGCCCCATCGAGGGCGGCGGCGACGTCAACGAGATCGTCACGGACCCCGCGTTCAACTACGTGGCCTGCATCGGCGGCGACGACCACAACTACCAGCGCTACCCGGTGCTGCAGCGCGACGGGCGTACCATCCAGTACCTGGTGGCGGGCGGATCGGGCGCCTACCTGTCGGCCACGCACCAGATCCCCAGCGTCGACCGGCTCGCCCCGGCCGTGCACGAGGAGGACTTCCGCTGCTACCCGCTGCGCGGCGACTCGCTCGCGCATTTCAGCCGCCGCTACGACAAGCTGCTCGGCTTCGGGCTCGGCCGGCTGGTGATCTCGCCGGAGGAGGCCACGATCATCATGGCCGAGCGGGTGGGCATCGAACCGCCGCGTTCGTCCCCCTTCGCCGTGAGCGCCCGAGCCCGCCGCGCCGCCGACCGCGTCTACCCGCTCCCCGCGCGCGGCTCGGCGCCCGCGCACAACCTGATGTCACTGCTGTTCGACTCGAACGCCGTGCCGCAGTTCAAGAGCTTCCTGCGGCTGGACGTCACCGGCGACGAGATCGTCATCTCCTGCTGGGCGGCCACCGGCTGCCGCGAGCACGAGCTGAGCCCCGTGCTCGAGGACCGCGCGCGGGCGGTCCGCAGTGCGGATGGTCGCTGGGAGTGGCACAGCGAGACGCCCGGCCGCGCGGTCCCGTGAGCCCTATCCGACGAGCGGCGCTGTCGCGCCACTGAGGGCTGCGCGCTTGCTTCGCGGCGCGCGCAGCCCTCAGACATGCATGGCGTCGGTACCTATCCGACGAACGGGCCGCTCGTCTGATCAGGGCTGGGGCAGCGGGGCGCGCCGGCGCATGCCCGTCGCCATGAGCACCACGCCGAGCGCCGCGGCGGCAAGCGGCACCACGAGGCCTGCGCGGTAGCCCTCGAGCACGGCCTGCGGCGAGTCGCCCGCGGTCGCTGCCACGATCACCGCCGTGGCGGCCGCGAGCCCGAGCGCGGCCCCGAACTGGAACGAGGTCGTCAGCAGGCCGCTCGCGAGTCCCTGCTCCTCGTCGGCGACGCCGTCCGTGGCCGCGATCGTGAGCGGACCGTATGCCAGCGAGAACGCCAGACCGAGCACCAGGAACGCCGGGAGCATCGCGAAGAAGCTCCAGTCCGGCCCGACCGGCAGGAACAGCAGGTAGGCCGCCGCCGCGAGGACCAGCCCGCCGAGGATCACCCGCCGGTTGCCGAAGCGGTTGACGAGCACGGGCGTGAGCGTCGGGGCGAGCACGGCGTCGATGCCGATGACGGCCAGTGCGAGCCCGGTCTCCACCTCCGACCAGCCGCGCAGCTCCTGCAGGTAGAGCACGGCGACGAACTGGAAGGCCATGAACGAGCCGACCAGCAGCATCGCCCCCGCGTTGGCCCGCAGCAGCGGGAGCGACCGCAGGATCCCGAGCCGGACGAGCGGGGCCGCCGAGCGCCGCTCGATCCGGACGAACGCCGCGAGCAGCACCACGGCGCCGGCCACGGTCGCGAGCGTGGTGCCGACGGCGACCTCGGGCGCGTGCACCACCGTGATCACCAGGAGCAGCATCGCGCCGGTGAGCGTCAGCGTGCCGGGGATGTCGAAACCGCCTGTGGCGCGCTCGCGCCGTTCCTCACGGGGGATCAGCACGATCGCCGCGGCCAGTAGCGCCGCCGCGACCACCACCGGCGCGAAGAACACCCACCGCCAGTGCACGGCCGTGAGCAGCCCGCCCGTCACCATGCCGAGCGAGAACCCGCCTGCGGCGGCTCCGGCGTAGACGAGCACCGCGCGGTTGCGCACCGGCCCTTCCGCAAACATCGTCGTGATGATCGACAGGCCGGCAGGGGCGAGGAACGCGGCCGCGACACCCGTGGCGAACCGGGCGAGGATGAGCACCCAACCGTCCTCGGCGAACCCGCCGAGGCCGGAGAAGGCCACGAACACGACCAGCCAGCCGAGGAACATCCGGCGGCGCCCGAGCAGGTCGGCGGCGCGCCCGCCGAGCAGCACGAACCCGCCGTAGCCGAGGACGTACGCGCTCACGACCCACTGCAGCGAGCTGGTCGACATGCCGAGCTCGGCGCGGATGGACGGCAGCGCGACGCCCATCATCGAGACGTCGATGCCCTCGAGGAAGATCGCCCCGGACAGGACGAGCAGTAGGCCCCACGCGCGCGCGGTCATGCGTTCGGCACGCGGCGGGGCGGATGGTGCGGACACGGCGTCTTCTCCCTTTTCTACGGTTCCTTCTTGTAACTGACCGCATCGTCCGTCACTATGGACGACTGTGGAAGAAGGCACTTTGAAGTCACCGACGCACTCCCACGGCACCGTGACCGCAAGCTCGTGCTGCGAGTGGGACGACGCCTACCAGTGGGACACCCGCGAGGACTGCGAGGTCCGCCAGATCCTCGACCGGATAGCCGACAAGTGGTCCCTGCTGGTCATCGCGCTGCTCGACCGGCGGCGGATGCGGTTCACCGAGCTGCGCCGCGAGATCGACGGGGTGAGCCAGCGGATGCTCACCGTCACCCTGCGCCAGCTCGAGCGCGACGGGCTGGTGCACCGCACCGTCCACCCGGTCGTGCCGCCGCGCGTCGACTACGAGCTCACACCGCTGGGGGTGTCGCTGCACGAGACCGTCCAGGCGCTCGTGTCCTGGACGGACGCGCACCAGCGCGAGATCGCCGTCGCCCGCAGCGCCTACGACACGCGGGCCTCGGAGCCTGTCTCCCCCTGATCGCGGGGCAGCCGGATCTCGAAGCGGCAGCCGCCCGGCACGTTCCGGACACCGACGGAACCGCCGTGGGCGCGTGTGACGGCTCGCACGACGGCGAGGCCGAGGCCGGCCCCGCCGTCCGGGGTCCGGGCGCGGCTCGCGCGCCAGCCCGTGTCGAACACCCGGCTCAGGTGCTCCGCGGGGATCCCCCCGCAGCCGTCGGTGACGCTGATCAGCGCGTCCGTCCCGTCGGAGCCGACGGTCACGGTGACGGTGCCGCCGCCTGGGGTGTGCCGGATCGCGTTCTGCAGGAGGTTCCCGGCGGCCCGGCGCAGCGCGTCGGGATCGCAGGCGACCGTCACGGCGGGCCCTGATGCGTGCACCCGCACCCCCGCCTCGGCGGCGACGGCCTCGGCCGCGCTGACGGCGTCCGCGGCCAGCGTCGTCAGCGAGACCGGTACGAGGTCCGTCCGGGGTGCAGGGGCGCTGTCGTGCAGCGCCAGCTCGACGAGGTCGTCCACCATCGCGGTCAGCCGCTCGGCGTCGCGGCGGATCGTCTCGTGGTAGCGGGGCGGGTCGGGCGCGACGCCGTCCTCCAGCGCCTCCGCCATGGCACGGATCCCGGCGAGCGGCGAGCGCAGGTCGTGCGAGAGGCCCGCCACCAGCTCGCGGCGCGCCCGCCGCACGGCGTCCAGCTCGTCGAGGGCGTGGGCCAGCTCGGCCGACAGCGCGGCTTGCTCGGGAGCCGGGTCCGGCGGCGCGGTGAACGAACCGCGGCGGCCGAGGTCGCGCACGGCCGAGCGCAGCTCCTCGGCGCCGCCCGCGACCTGGCGGGCCAGCACTCCGGTGACCGCCAGCCCGACGAGGGTCGCGACGGCGCAGGCCACCGCGACCACCGCGACGTCGTAGCCCACGACGAACATCCCCGCGGCGGTGCCCGCGACGGCAACGACGACGGCCAGCTGGCTCGTCAGCACCGCAGCGCCGAGCGCCGAGCCGATCGAGCGGCGGCGCAGCAGCGGCACGGTCAGCGCGCCGATACCGCCGACGAGCAGGCTGTAGCCCGCGGCGATCGCCGCCGACACCACTACGTCACGCACGGCGGGCCGGTTCCCAGCGATAGCCGACGCCCCACACCGTGACGAGCCGCTCCGGCCGGGAGGGCTGTTCCTCGACCTTCTCCCGCAGGTGCCGGACGTGCGAGGTGACGGTCGCGTGCCCGCCGACCGTCCAGCCCCACACCCGCCGCAGCAGCTCGTCACGCGTGAACGCCTGGCCCGGATGGCGCAGCAGGAACGCGAGCAGGTCGAACTCGCGCGTGGTCATCGGCAGGTCGCGGCCGCCGCGGCGAGCCTTGCGCGCGACGATGTCGAGGTCGAGGTCCCCGTCGACCAGCGGGGCAGGCCCGCCGGCCGACCCGGTGCGGCACAGCACAGCCTGCGCGCGCAGCACCAGCTCGCGGGGGCTGAACGGCTTGGTCACGTAGTCGTCTGCGCCCAGCTCGAGGCCGAGCACCCGGTCGGCGACGCTGCCGAGGGCGGTCAGGATGATCACCGGAGTCGGGCCGGCGGCCCTCAGCCTGCGGCAGACCTCGCGACCGTCGACGCCGGGCAGCATCAGGTCGAGCACCACCAGGTCGGGCCGCCGCCGGGCGCATGCCATGAGCGCCTGCTCGCCGTCGGTGACGTGCTCGACGGTGAGTCCGGCGCGGCCCAGGTAGATGCCCACCACCTCGGCGAGCGTCGCGTCGTCCTCGACGACGAGCACGCGCGCACCGCTCCCGCTGGTCACGCAGCCGAGCCTAGGCCGAGCAGGCGACCCGCCCGCGTCATCGGCCGGTACGCCACCGAAGCGCAAGAACTCTTGTCGATGTCTTGGCTCACCGGCCCGAGCACGCGGATGTGGCGCGACTCGCGCTCTGATCGTCCTCGCGCGCTCCGCGCACCGAGAGGAGCCCAGAGTGCCCGTCCCCACCCTGCACCGGCTGGCCGCGCTCGCCGGCATGCTGTGCGCGCTCGCCCTGTGCTTCAACGCCGCTCGTCGTGGCGGGCTGGTGCCGAGCACTGACCTCGCCCGGGCGGCGGCGCCGCTGGCCCAGCTGTTCGGGCTGTGGCTGCTGACCGGCCTGTACGCGGCCATCCGGGCGCGGAGCGGAAGCCTCGGGCTCGTCGGTTACGCGCTCAACTCGCTTGGCCTCGCCGGGCTGGTCGGCTGCGAGTACATCGTGAACTTCGTCTTCCCGTACGTGCCGCCCGCGACCGTCGCCGACCTGCTCGACGGTCTCGCAGGCGCGGTCTTCACCGGGACCCAGGTGATTTTCCTGGCCGGTGTGGTGCTGTTCGCCGCGGCGCTCTGGCGCGGCGGACAGCCACGCCTCGCGGTCGGGCTGTACGCGATCGGGGCCGTTGCGATCGGGCTGCGCGGCATCCTGCCCGACGCCACCCTGTACTCCGGTCTGGTGCTCGCCGCGATCGGTCTCGCCTGGCTCGCCGTGGCGCTGTACCGCTCGGGGGAGGTCGCTAGCCTCTGACGCATGGACGTGCAGGTCGTCGACCACCCACTGGCCAAGGCCCGGCTGTCGGAGCTGCGCGACGCGCGGACGGACAACGCCGCCTTCCGCGCGGCGCTCGCCGACCTCACCCTCATGCTCATCTACGAGGCCACCCGGGACGCGCCGCTGGCCAGCGCCCCGCTGCACACGCCGGTGGCCCGCACCGTGGGCTACCGGCTCGCGCAGCCGCCGCTGCTGGTGCCCGTGCTCCGGGCCGGGCTCGGGATGGCGGACGCCGCGCTCGGGCTCATGCCGGAGGCGCAGATGGGCTTCGTCGGCCTCGCCCGCGACGAGGAGACCCACCGTCCGGTGCCGTACATGGAGTCGCTGCCCGCCACCCTGGAGGGCAGGCCGGTGTTCGTGCTCGACCCGATGCTCGCCACCGGCGGCTCGATGGCCCACACGATCCGGCTGCTCACCGAGCGCGGCGCAACGGACGTCACCGCGATCTGCGTGCTCGCCGCGCCGGAGGGCATCGCGCACCTGCGCGACAGCGGGCTCCCGGTGCGGGTGATCACTGCCAGCATCGACGAGCGACTCAACGACTCCGCCTTCATCGTCCCCGGCCTCGGTGACGCGGGCGACCGCCAGTTCGGGGCGGTCTAGGTGGTTGGTGTCCTGGGCCTGAACCGGCCTCCGCGCATGGTGCGGGGCATGCCTTGTGGGCAGGCCGGGGGCCTGCCCTGTGGGGCGCGGCGCCGCCAGGAGGTGGTCTCGCGGATCTTCCCGTGCCGTCCCGCGTCCGGTTCATTGCTCGGGCCCTTTGTCGGCCCACGTCCGGCCACCGGGGTCGTGATCGTCGGAAGTGGTGTGGGGACGACAGATCTGTCGTCCCGACACCACTCGCCGTGATCAAGGTTCGCATGATCGTCGGAAGTGGTGGCAGAACGTCAGATCCGTCGCTCTGCCACCACTTCTGGTGATCACGGCCCCGCCGGCGTCCCGGTCACGGCCAATTCCGCCAGGTTTTCGTGCCGAGCCTTGATCATGTGCGTCGGACCGGCCTCCGGTGGCGCCGCGCGCCCTCCGGGCAGGCCCTGGCCTGCCCGCATTGCTTGCCCGGAGGGGTCGCAGAGGCTCAGAGGTCAAGGGTCGCGCAGCGATCGCGGAGCGACGCCGGAGGCGCCCTTGAACTCTGAGGGGCGGCCCCGCACACTGCGCGGCGCCACCGGAGGCCCTACGGAAGACCACCTCCGCAGACCGGACCGCCACGCGAAAGACACCAGCCACCGAGGTCCCTCCGCGGCCGGCTCTCAGGCGCCGTGGAACATGAAGAATCCGAGGCTGACGGCCGCGGCCACCCAGATCGCCCCGACGATCGCCTTCTCCGCCCCACCGCCTGCTCCACCGATCCTTCGGGAGAACGGAGCAAGCGCCATCATGCCGATCGCCACCACGGCCACGACCGACCAGAACGATCGGACCGACTCGGGATGCATCGCGGCGATGATCAAGGAAGACACAGCGACGCACCGTACTGATCGGGTGACAGGCCGGGCAACGCAAGAGGCTCGACTGACTACTGATAGTTACCAATGCTCGTCGGCTACCACAGCCGGATGATCAATTCGACCAGCACGCCAGTGCCATGCCCGGCAGGACGCCGTACTTCTCGCCCTGATGATCGCCCCGAGAAGTACGACAGTGCACCCGGCGGCGCCGCGGCCGCCCGCGGGTGAATCGGGCCTACTCGTCAGGCGCGATGGTCGCCGCAACGACTGCGCCCAGCTCGTAGCACGCCTCTAACGCCGCCTTGTCCGGCGCGCCGATGACCTCCACCGGTGCGGCAGCCCGCGTCCAGCCCATGCCGTCGGCGATCGACCCGATCGCGCTCACCGCGCCCTCCACACCGAGGTTGCCGTGCACGTAGCAGCCGTACGGAAGGCCGCGCGTGTCGTCGCCGCACACGTAGAACACGGTGTCGAAGAAGTGCTTGAGGGCGCCGGACATGTAGCCGATGTTGGCCGGCGTGCCGAGCACCACCGCGTCGGCGGCGAGCAGGTCAGGGGCCGTGGCGGCGAGCGCCGCCCTGCGGACCACCTCAACACCGCGGATGTCGGGGTCGGATGCGCCGCGCACGACCGCGTCGAGAAGCTCGGCCGTGGCGGGCGACGGCGTGTGATGCACGATCAACAACCGGGCCACGAAAGCATGCTCTCACCCCTTCCCAGCGGCTAGATTGGCTCGCGGGTCGACGAAGGGGCGGGATGGGCGGGGTCGGTTCGTGGTTGGGTCGTGGGCTGCTCGTCATCGCGGTTCTGCTGTTGGTGCTGGTGGGTGTGAGCGCGGGCGCGGTTCCCGTGCAGCGCAGCGCCGCCGCCGCTCCGGCGCCTGCTCCGCTCGTGCTGCGGGTCATGCCGCTGGGAGCGTCCAGCACCGCGGGGAACGGCAGCCCTGAGACCGCCGGCTACCGGGGGCCGTTGCAGATGCTGCTCGCGCGCGACGGCGTGACCGTCGACATGGTCGGGTCGCAGCGTTCGGCACCTCCTTCCGTCCCGGACGGCGACTACGAGGGCAACAGCGGTCTCACGCTCACGGACATGCGGCCACGCGTCGCGCAGTGGGTGCGCCGCGCCGATCCCGACGTCGTGCTGCTGCACATCGGCACCAACGACCTGTTGAAGGGTGACTCGGCGGAGAAGACCGTCCGCCGCCTCGAGGACGTGCTCTCCCAGATCGTCGCGGTGTCCGACGCGCACGTGATCGTCGCCGGGGTCTGGGCGCCGCTTCCCGGCGATGCGCGCGACCGCGCGGAGTTCAACCGGCTGAGCGCGGCCGTCGTCGCGCAGTTCCGCCAGCGCGGCAGCTCCATGCGCTTCCTCGACGTCTCCGAGCCCCTCGAGTCCGACGAGCTGGCCGACGGCCTGCACCCGAACGCCACGGGCTACCGCATGATCGCCGCGATGTGGGAGCGGCAGATCCTGGAGGTCATCGGGCGCCGAGCAGGGTCGTGACCTCGGCGCGCAGGGCGTCGAGGCGCGACCGCGCGGCCGCACGGGCCCCGGCGAGCGCCGCGGCGTCCTGCACCGGCTCCACCACCTCCAGGTAGGCCTTGAGCTTGGGCTCCGTGCCCGACGGGCGGATCACGAGCCGCTCGCCGGTTCGCCGCAGCACCAGGACGTCCGGCGCGGGTAGCTCGCTCGTCCAGCCCTGGGGTGGCGCCGCGCGCAACCTCGCCGCGGCCGCGTCCCGCGTGGCGGGCTCCATCCGCAGCGACACCCCCTCTGTGAGGTGCACCCCGTGCGCGACGGCCAGCTCGTCGAGCCGATCGGGAAGGCCCTGCCCGGCCGCCTTCAGCGTGGCCGCGAGATCGCAGGCGAGCACGGCCGCCGCGATGCCGTCCTTGTCGCGCACGGTGCCCGGGTCGACGCAGTAGCCCAGCGCCTCCTCGTACCCGTACACGAGGCCGGGGCCACCGCGGACGATCCACTTGAAGCCGGTGAGAGTTTCGGCGTACCGCGCGCCGTACGCCCCCGCGACCGAGCGCAGCATCGACGACGACACCACCGTCGTGGCCACGAGCGGGTCCGCGTAGCCGCCGGATCGCAACAGGTGGTCCCCGAGCAGCACCCCCGTCTCGTCACCGGTGAGCAGCCGCCATCCCCGCTCCGTGGGCACCGCGAGGGCGCAGCGGTCGGCGTCCGGGTCCAGCGCGATCGCCAGGTCGGCCCGCACGTCGGCGGCAAGGGTCAGCAGCGCGTCGGTGGCGCCGGGCTCCTCCGGGTTCGGGAAGGCGACCGTGGGGAAGTCGGGGTCGGGCGCGGCCTGCGACCCGACGACGTGCACGTTCGGGAAGCCCGCCCGGTGCAGGGCGTGCACGGCGGTGGCGCCGCCGACGCCGTGCATGGGCGTGAGCGCGACGCGCAGGTCCCGCGCCGTTCCGCGGGGCAGTCGCGCGACGCGTTCCAGGTAGGTGTCGGTGACGTCGACCTCGGTGGCCGTCGCGGCCGTCGGGATCGCGACGGCGGCGGGCGCCGCCGCGATGGCTGCCTCGATCTCGGCGTCGGACGGCGGGGCGAGCTGTGCCCCGTCGGCGAGGTAGACTTTGTAGCCGTTGTCGGCCGGCGGGTTGTGCGAGGCCGTGATCTGCACGCCGGCCACGGCGCCCAGCTCACGTACCGCGAAGGCGAGCACCGGCGTGGGCAGCGGGCCGGGCAGCACCCGCACCGCGAACCCGGCACCGGCGAGGACATGGGCCGCCGCAGTCGCGAACGCCGCGGACCCGTGCCGCGCGTCCCGCCCGACCACCACCGTGCCCCGCTCACCCCCGCGGGCGAGCCACGCGGCCAGCCCCGCCGTCGCCCGCCGCACGACGGCGACGTTCATCCCCGCGGGCCCCGCGCGTACCGGGCCGCGTAGGCCCGCGGTACCGAAGCGCAGCATCCCCGACATGCGGCTTTCGAGGTCGTCGACCGCACCAGCCGTCCCGACCATCGCCGCGGCCAGCACCTGTTGCAGCTCGGTGCGCGTGGCCGGGTCCGGGTCGTCGGCGATCCAGCGCATCGCCGCGTCGCGCAGTCCCGGGCTCAGGCCCATGCCGTCTCCGCGGGACGAAGTGCGTCGGCGCGGGTCATGCGCGCTCGATCAGGTCGCGCAGCAGCGCCCCCATCCGGCCCGCCGCGGCAGCTCCCGCGGCCAGTACCTCGTGGTGGTCGAGCGGCTCGCCCGTGATGCCCGCCGCGAGGTTCGTAACGAGCGACAGCCCGAACACCTCAACGCCCGCGGCGCGGGCCGCGATCGCCTCCAGCACGGTCGACATGCCCACGAGATCGGCGCCCAGCAGGCGGAACATGCGGATCTCCGCAGGCGTCTCGAAGTGCGGCCCCGGCAACCCGACGTAGACGCCCTCCGCGAGCTCCGGGTCGATCTCACGGGCGATCTTGCGCAGCCGCGGCGAGTACAGGTCAGTCAGGTCGGTGAACGCCGGCCCGGACAGCGGCGACAGGCTCGTCAGGTTGAGGTGGTCGGCGATCAGCACGGGCTCGCCGACGCGCATGCCCTCGCGGATCCCGCCCGCGGCGTTGGTGAGCACGATGGTGCGGCACCCCGCCGCGGCGGCTGTGCGCACGCCGTGCACCACGGGCTCGACGCCGTGACCCTCGTAGAGATGGGTGCGACCCAGCATCACGAGAGCCTGGCGCTCGCCGACGGTCACGGACCGCACGGTGCCGGAATGCCCGGCCACCCCGGGGGGCCGGAAGCCGGGCAGGTCGGCCATCGCGATCTCGTGGCCCGGCTCGCCGATGATGCCGGCGGCGGGGCGCCAGCCGGAGCCCAGCACCACGGCGACGTCGTGGCTGTCCACACCGGTGGCCTTCGCGATGGCCGCTGCTGCGGCGGCGGGGTCGTTCATGGCCGGCAGCCTAAGCGGTGGTCGGTGCGAACCCGTCCACGAGCAGTTCGAAGAGCGCAGCGGACGTCTCTCCCGCGGCGCTGTCGGGAACGGTCAGCGTGACCGTCCACGCGCCCTTGCCCGCGGGCTGGACGTGCCGCCACGAGGTGCGCTCGTCGTCGGTGTACCGCAGCTGGACCGCTCCGCCCGAGGTTTCGGTCGGGCCGTCCAGCTGCGTGCCGGGCACCGACTGGGCCGCCTCGGCGGACGCCGCCCGTTCCACCGTGAGCTCCTCGCGGCCGTCCGGGCTCACGAAGCTGACGGATGGTTCGCCGTCGATCGGCACGTGCGGGTACGCGGTCCAGTTGCGCGGCACCGGAATCGTGAAGCCGAGCTGGTCGCTGTGCTGGGCGAGCTCGGTGCTCGTCGACGTCACGTTCACCGTGGCGGTGGGCGACTGGCCGCCCAGCAGGCGCGTGACGGTCCAGCCGCCCAGAATCCCGGCCATCACCACGGCGGCGCCTGCGAGGACGTACCCGAGCGCGGCGACGCCGGTCACCGTGGTGGCGCGTGGGGGCGGTGCGTGCGCACGCGCGGGGTTCGAGGTCAGCCCGGGGAGCGGGCCGGGTGACGGCGCGAGCGGCGCCGCGCCCACCGGAGCGCGTGTGCCGGTGGGGCTGGGTGGCAGGGGTGCGGGACGCGGGCCGGAGAGCTCGGTGCGCCCAGCCGGGGCAGGCACGTGGATGCCCGCCCCGATCGTCGGGGCGTCCGGTGAGCCGGGGTAGACCGGGTCGTCCGGGTCCTCGATGAGTGGCCGGAGGCGCTGGCGCACCTCTTCGAGGGGCATCCGCGCTTCCGGCTCCTTGCGCATCAACGCGCTGATCACGTCCACGACGGGACCGGAGCCGCGCGGACGCGGCACGTCACCGTCGACGACCTCGGTGATCGTGGCGACCGGGTCGCCGCCCACGTCGTAGGGCGGACGGCCCTCGACGGCAGCGAACAGCGTGGCGCCCAGCCCCCACAGATCCGCGGCGGGCGTGACGGCCTTGCCCATCGCCACCTCGGGTGCGATGTACGCGGGCGAGCCGAGCACGAGGCCCGCGCTCGTCATCGGCGCGTCGGCCACGTTGCGGGCGATGCCGAAGTCGGTCAGCTTGACGCGGCCGTCGTCGGCGATGAGCACGTTGCCCGGCTTCACGTCGCGGTGGGTGATCCCGCTGCGGTGCGCGGCACGCAGCCCGCCCGCCGTCGCGAATCCGACGACCGCGACCTGCGACATCGTGAGCGTGCCGTGCTCGCTGATCATCGTGGCGAGGTTGCGCGAGGGCACGAGCTCCATGACGACCATGGGCTCGCCCTCGACGTCGACCACATCGAAGACGGTGATGATATTGGGGTGGGAGAGGCCGCCGAGAGCGCGCGCCTCGCGCATGATCCGTTCCCGTGCCTCCGCCGCCTCGTGCGACGGCACACCTGGAGGGACCTTCAGCTCCTTGACCGCGACCCGGCGCTGCAGCACCTCGTCGAAGCCCGACCACACGGTGCCCATCGCACCCGCGCCGAGCAGCCCGGACAGCGTGTAGCGGCCACCGATCCGCCGCACCTGCTCGGAGTCCGAGCTATCCTGTCCCACCCACCCATTCTGGCCAGTACGGGCCCACGCTGCGCTTCCGACCCCCGGATCACCTCTCCGGGTGGTGTCGGCCCGGCCGCGCGTCGCAGACCCTCCAGCGGGTACCACCGTTCATGTTCGGGTCCCTCCGACCGGCAAGTCGGGCGATCGTCGCGCGCGTAACACATGCGACGAACGGCGCGAGACCCCGTTCGTCGCGCGGCGCGGCGACCGTTCGTCAGCAGCTACGGGCCCGCCCGCCTCAGATCGGCAACACCTCGGCGCCGAAACCGCGAACAGGCCCAGTTCCGGTTGGTCTACCGCCGTCCGGGTGAGCACGATTGGGAGATGCACGTGACAGCAGCCTCGATGCGCGGTCCGCTGACGCACCGCGCCGTGGCAGGCCGACCGAGGGCCGGCCGGGCCGGTGGTGCCCGGTGACCCTTCTGGAGGCGCACTCCGACCTCGCCGTTGCCGACCTCGCCGTTCCCGATCTCGGCGCGGGTAGTGGCCCTGCCTGGCTCGACGCCTGGCTCGACGCCCACCGCGCCGACGTCGTGGGCTGGCGCCGATCGTTCCACGCGGTACCGGAGCTCGGCCGGTCCGAGCACCGCACCACCCAGATGATCCGCCAGCAACTGATGGCGGTCGGCCTCGAGCCACGCACCCTCCCCGGGGGCACCGGTCTCGTCTGTGATGTCGGGTTCGGTGAGCGTTGCGTAGCCCTGCGCGCCGACCTCGACGCGCTTCCCCTCCAGGAGAACACCGGGCTCTCGTTCGCCTCCACCGTCGACGGCGTCATGCACGCCTGCGGCCACGACGCCCATGCCGCCATGCTCCTCGGGGCCGGCCTCGCGCTGGCGTCGGCACCCGCGCTGCCCGGCCGGGTCCGGCTGATCTTCCAGCCGGCCGAGGAGGTGCAGCCGGGCGGCGCCATCGACATGGTCGCCGACGGCGCCATGGAAGGGGTCGAGCGGATCTTCGCGCTCCACTGCGACCCGCGCCTCGAGGCGGGGCGGCTCGGCACCCGGGTCGGCCCGATCACGTCCGCGTGCGATGTCCTCGAGGTTCGGCTCACGTCCCCGGGCGGCCACACATCGCGCCCGCACCTCACCGCCGACCTCGTCGAGGCCATCGGCCTGCTCATCACGCAGGTCCCGCTGCTGCTCACCCGGCAGGTCGACCCCCGCTCCGGCACCGTCCTCGTCTGGGGCGCGGTGCAGGCGGGCGAGGCGGCCAACGCGATCCCGCAGCACGGCGTGCTACGGGGCACGCTGCGCACCGCCGACCACGCCACGTGGGGTGAGCTGGAGGACACGATCCAGCGGCTGGTGGAGTCCGTGCTCTCCCCCACCGGGGTCACCTACGAGCTCGACCACATCCGCGGCGTGCCACCGGTCGTCAACGAGGCGGTCAGCTCCGGCATGCTCGCAAGCGCGGCTGTCTCCGTCGGCGGCCCGGCCGCCTCCACTGAGACCCTGCAGTCCAGCGGCGGCGAGGACTTCGCCTGGTACCTCGAGCACGTCCCGGGCGCGATGGCGCGCCTCGGCGTCTGGTCGGGCGACGGCCCGATGCGCGACATCCACCAGCCCACGTTCGACCTGGACGAGCGCGCTCTCCCCTTCGGTGTCCGCGTCCTGACCCGCGCCGCCCTCACCGCACTGACCACCTGACAGCCGCCACCCCGCCCGGACCCGGACGCGCGACTCCGGGCCCGGGCGGGGGCACGTTCGCGCCTAGTGCGCGTTCAGTCCAAGTCGCCGTGGCGCATCAGCTGCCGCCCGGCCTCGGTGATCGACCCCGACAGCGACGGGTAGACCGAGAACGTGTGGGCGAGGTCCGCCACCGTCAGCCCGTTCTGCACCGCGAGCGCGATCGGCAGGATCAGCTCGCTCGCCACGGGCGCCACCACCACACCGCCCACCACGACCCCGGTGGCCGGACGGCAGAACAGCTTCACGAACCCGCGGCGCAGGCCCTGCATCTTCGCGCGCGGGTTCGTCGACAGCGGCAGCATGATCGTGCGGGCCGGTACCTCGCCCGCATCGATCGCACGTTGGCTGATCCCGACGGTGGCGATCTCCGGCCGGGTGAACACGGCGGCCGCCACCGTCTTGAGCTTGATCGGCGCGACTCCCTCGCCGAGGGAGTGCCACATCGCGATCCGGCCCTGCATGGCGGCCACGGAGGCGAGCATGAGCAGGCCGGTGCAGTCACCGGCCGCGTACACGCCGGGCACGGAGGTGCGCGACACGCGGTCGACCGGGATGAAGCCGCCGCGGCCGGTCTCGACTCCGATCTTCTCCAGCCCGATGTCGGCGGTGTTCGGCACCGAGCCGACCGTCATGAGCGCGTGCGAACCGGTGACCGTGCGGCCGTCGGCGAGCGCGACAACGACGCCGTCGCCGTCGCGCTTGACGGAGTCGGCGCGTGCCTGGGAGAGGATCTGCACGCCCCGCTCCGTGAAGACGTCCTGCAACACCGCCGCGGCGTCGGCGTCCTCGCCCGGGAGCACCCGGTCGCGGCTGGACACCAGCGTGACGCGGGCGCCGAGCTCGACGTACGCCGACACGAACTCCGCCCCCGTGACGCCCGAGCCGACCACGATCAGGTGTTCTGGCAGCTCCTGCAGGTCGTAGAGCTGGCGCCAGGTGAGGATTCGCTCGCCGTCCGGGACCGCGTCGGGCAGGACCCGCGGGGTAGCTCCGGTGGCGATGAGCACGACGTCGGCGGGGAGTTCCTCGTGGCCTCCGTCCGGGGTGCGCGCCTCGACGAGGTGCGGTGCGTGGGGAGAGGGCTCGTCGGTGAAGGCGGCCGTGCCCTTGATGATCCGCACGCCCTCCCGTTCGACCCGGGCCCTGACGTCCGCCGACTGGGCGAGCGCCAGCCCCTTCACCCGGGAGTGCACGGTGGGCAGGTCCACGCCGATCGCATCGGTCGTGACCCCGAGATCCGGGGCACGGTGCATGTCGACGCGGACGCCCGCCGATGAAATGAAGGTCTTCGACGGCACACAGTCGTCGAGCACGCAGGCGCCACCCATGCCGTCACGCTCGACGACTGTGACGTCACTGCCGTGCTGGGCTGCCACAAGGGCGGCCTCATAGCCCGCCGGTCCGCCACCCATGATCACGATTCGCGTCACCGGAGCAGGCCCTCCTTTGTCCGATTCCGTTCCCCGAGCACCGTACGCGGGACGCGTCGCTCTACTCTGTGGCGGTGCCGCTGTACGCCGCCTACGGGTCGAACATGGATCCTGCCCAGATGAAGGAGCGTGCCCCGCACTCGCCGATGGCGGGTTCCGGGTGGCTCATGGGGTGGCGGTTGACGTTCGGCGGCGAGGACTTCGGCTGGGAGGGCGCGCTCTCCACCGTCGTCGAGGACCCGGACTCGCAGGTGTTCGTCGTGCTCTACGACGTCTCCGACCTCGACACCGCGCAGCTCGACCGCTGGGAGGGCGGCGAGCTCGGCCTGCACAAGAAGCTGCGGCTACGGGTGCACACCCTCGAAGGCGACGTCCTCGCGTGGGTCTACGTGCTCGACGCCTACGAGGGCGGCCTCCCCAGCGCCCGCTACCTCGGGGTCATCGCGGACGCCGCCGAACAGGCGGGTGCCCCCGACGACTACGTGGCGGCACTGCGCAGCCGCCCCAGCCGCAAGTCCCTCTGACCCAACCCCCGCGAGTCGCGCTCTGGGTGCACGCGAGTCGCGGTCTCGATGTACGCGAGTCGCGCTCTGGGTGCAGGAGTTGTGGGATGACGCAGGTTCGCGCGCTCCAGGCTCAACGAGAAGCCCGGACACGGCGCTCCCGCGGTTCCCGGTGCCGCCGTCCCTCGAGGGAGCGCGGAGTGCGCCGGCTCACGTCGACTCCGCGCTGCTGGAACGCCTGTTCGAGGGCCGTTTCGAATCGCCCGGGACGCGCAAGGTCCTCGGCCTCTACGACGATGACTATCCAGCCCCTGCGGCGCAGATCGTCGATGCGCGCCGCGTCCTCGGCCTCGCGCCCCTTGTGCACGGCATAGCCGTTGTACTCGACCGCGATCCGCAGCTCCGGCCACGCGTAGTCCAGCCGACGGATCTCACGGCCGTCCGGCCCGCGCAATGACCAGTTGACCTCGGGCGTGGGGAAGCCACAGTCGACGATCCGCCATAGGAACCAGCTCTCGGCCGGCGACTCGGCTCGGCCCGTCGCCACGCCGAGGATTCGCGCTCCTCGGCGCGTACCTCGTGGGTCCCGGCGCCGCTCCAGCCTTCGCGCGATGACCGCTCGAAACGCCTCTCTGCGATCCGGATCAGTCATCGCCAGCGCCTCGTCGACCACCGCAAGGGCATCGGAGGGCCGCGCCCGGCAGAGCATGTCCGTGAGCACGCGTTCAAGGCTCAGCACGGCCAACTCGTTTTGGGTCTCCCGATCCGTGTCGAGGAACCGGCCGTTGTGCACGTCCAAGCCGGGACGAGAACGTAGCCAGTGGCCGTAGGGCACGACGAGATGAACCGGCAGCGGCTCCACACTGCGGCAGCCGTGCACATAGGCCGCGGTTGGCCCGCCGAGCACCGCGTCGGGGCCGGCGAGCGCGAGTGCTGCGGAAGCGCGCGTGAGGGGGTCGGTGAGCCGGTCCGCGTCGACGAGGACGCCTGACCACGGGGCCTGCCAGCGTCCGGACTCCTGCATCCGGCGCACCTCCTGGGCACCGAATCGGATGATGGCGTCCTGCCGCGACATCGCGCCGTGCAGGCCGAGGGGCGAGGTATCCACGTGGATCACGATCGCGGCCGCTGCCGACCCGTGGACAGACCATGTCGGTGGCTGTGGATAACGAGACGTCGATGTGGATAACTCGGCTTCGTCCGGGCCCCGACTCGCGCGCATCCAGACCGCGACTCGCGTGCACGGAGACCGCGACTCGCGCGCATGGAGACCGCGACTCGCGCGCATGGAGACCGCGACTCGCGTGCATCTAGACCGCGACTCGCGGGGTTGTGGGTCGGGGGTGGGTCCGGGGGATCCCGGATGTTGCCGGGTACCGCGGCGCGGACGATCGGCGGCATGACCACCTTGCCTGCCACGTCCCGCGTGCCCGTCGGGGCCGCGCTGCTCGCCGGGGTCGGCGCGCAGCTCGTGGACGACGTCACCTACTTCGTGCTGCCGCCGACCGCGCTGGTGGCTCCGCTCAGCGGGCTGCTCGCCCTGGTCCTCACCGCGGCGGCCGCCCGGTTCGTCACCCGTGATCGCACCGGCCCCGGTGTGGCACGTACCGGTCTCGCCGTCGGTGCCGTGTCGGCGGGGGTCGGGCTGCTCGTGTCCGGACTCGGATTCCTCGCGATCGTGCTGGCCGGGCTGACCGTGCTCGCCGGGGTGGCAGGGGCCGTCGCCGGCCGCGGGGTGACCTCCGGCCTCCGCAAGTAGGCGCTCACCGCTCGGCCTCGCTGCGCTCGGCCGGCTTCGCCGGGCGCTCTATCGATTGGCGCGCTCGCAAGCTCGCGCGCTGGGCGCAGGCGCTGTGACGTCGATTCGCTCGCAAGCTCGCTCAGCGGGCCGCGGCCGCCACCGCCGTGGCGAGCAGCTCGGAGATCCGGTGCCGCAGCTGCCGGTCGTCGGCCGGGGCGATCGTCGCCCACTCCACGCCGTCCTCGCCGGTGCTGCGGGTGAGCAGGTAGCGGCCGCGCGGCCCGTCCAGCACACCCAGCACGCCGCCGGCCCGACGCAGGACGCCCCACCGGTCTGCAGCGAGCGCCACGACCTGGGCTCGCTGTCGGGTGCCTGCGACCATCGTCGCGAGCAGCGCCGCCTCGGCCGATGGCACACCGGCCCCGATCAGCGCCGGCCGCATCTTGGCCGCCGGGGCCGCCGCGAGGACCGCGCTGGGCACCGTGCACGCGCGCCCCGGACCGCGATCGGCCGGCGGGAAGGCACCGAGCAGCGCGGACGGGAGCGAGCCGCATGCCGTGACGACCACGCTGTCGGCCTCGCGCAGCGCGAGCGCGCCCGCGCCGTGCCGGCCTGCGCCGAGCACCCGCACCTCACGGCCCCACCATGCACGTAGCTCCAGCTGTTCCTCCGGCCGGGCGAGCAGGTGCATGAGCCGCGCCAGCTCCGGGTCGGGCCCGTCGGAGCCGGCGAGCTCCCGCTGACGGAGGCCCTGCCACGCCGCGGTCTGGATCGCCCTCCGCTCGCTGTGGGTGCGACCGGGGGACGCGAGCTGCAGGACGACGGGCGTGGGCGCCAGCCCGAGCCACTCCCACAGCACATCGAACTCTGCGGTGCTGAGGACGTGCCGGCGGGTGTCGAGAGCAGGGGAGAGGGTTTCGGTCACGAGCGGGACGCTAGGTCGCTCGCCCGACCGGGAGGGCGGATCGCGCGGAAACGTGTGCGAGTGCGAACGGTCGTGTCGGAGCGAGCAGATGGGTGCCGGATACGCCGACGGCCGGTGCGCGGGCCCACGCACCGGCCGGTGGCGTGCTCCGTCAGCTCGTCCGGGCCAGCGCCGCGTCGGCGGTGCGACACCCGGTGAGCGGGCAGAGGGTCGTGCAGGCGAGGCGGCGGTGGAGCTCCGCATCGCCCCGGGTGCTGGCGAAGGGCCAGTCCCCGGTGAACCGCTGCAAGTACCAGTAGAGGAACAGGTAGTCCGGATCAGCGGTGTCGGTGACGAACACCGGACGTCCCGGCAGCCGGTTGACCCAGCTGGCGTAGGCGTTCATCGCAGGGGCAGGGGGTCGGCTGGCCCGCCGGGTGGAGAGCCAGTCCTCCGACCGACGTCTCCAGGACTGGAGGGCGAGCGGGTGGAGGGTGGCTCCGGGCAGCTCTCGGACGTTGGTGGTGAACACGGAGGTCGGTCGCCCGCCGCTGCGTGGGTATGCAGCGGAGACGAGGGTGAGCAGGGAGTGGGGGCCGGGTATCGGCCCGTCGGTATGGATATGACTGGTGATGAATGTGTCGGGGGGCATGACGGATCCTGGTCGCCGATGTGGACGTGCGTGGCGTGTTCACGGCGCGGCCTGAGCCAGCGTGGTGAACGGATCCGCGGCGCGGCGTTCCGCGTGGCGGGATCACCGGGCCCCGTGGTCGGTTGTCACACGGGTAGTCACTGCTTTCCGCTATGCACTTGTTCAGCACGGTGCGGTTGCTGTGGAATCACCTGGCCCGCTGACGTTAAGTCGCGGTGTAGTCGATCGTCAACAGTCCGTCGCCAGTCGGCCTGCAATGTGGACGTCCATCCGGCGCCCGTCCACCGCCCAGGCCTCGCGCTGGCGCCCCTCGATCCGGAAGCCGCACTTCTCCGCCACGCGCCCGGAGGCGGTGTTGCCGTCCGCCCAGGCGTAGGTCACCCGGTGCAGCCCGAGCCCGCCGTACGCGAACCGCAGCACGGCGGAGACCGCTGTGGTGGTCATGCCGCGCCCGCGTGCCGCCGGGAGCGCCCAGCACGCCACCTCGGCGGTGCCGTGGCAGAGGTCGAGCTCGTTGAGCTCCACCTCGCCGAGCATCTCGCCGGTGGTCGCCTCGCACACGGCCCAGGAATACCGCTCGTCACGCTGCCACTCGGCGGCTCGCCGCCGGATGTAGGCCTCCGCGTCCGCGGGGTCGGCCGGCGGACGGTGTCGCCACCGCGCGATCTCCGGGTCGAGGCTGGACGCGACCACCGCCTGCCGGTCGTCCACGCGGTCGTCGCAGCGGAGGGCGCGCAGGTACCAGAGTCCTGCGTTGATCTCTACGGGGTCCAGTGCCTTCTAATCCTTGATCTCGCAGATGATGGTGCCCTGCGACACCGAGCTGCCCTGCACGGCGGACATGCCCGTGATCGTGCCGTCCTTGTGCGCCGTGACCGGGTTCTCCATCTTCATCGCCTCGAGGACGACGACGAGGTCGCCCGCCGAGACCGTGTCGCCGTCTGACACCGCGACCTTGATGATCGTGCCCTGCATGGGCGCGGTGACCGCGTCCCCAGACACCGCGGAGCCGCCCTTGCCGCCACCGCGCTTGCGCGGCGGAGCCTTCGCGGCCGCGGGGGCGGAGCCGCCGATGGCCAGGTCGCCGGGCAGCGACACCTCGAGGCGCCGCCCACCCACCTCGACCACGACCGTCTGGCGCGGAACCTCCTCGGCGTCCGCGCCCTCGCCGCCGATGAACGGCTCGACCGTGTTGTCCCACTCGGTCTCGATCCATCGCGTGTGCACGCTGAAGTCTTCGGCGAAAGCCGGGTCGTCGACCACGAGCCGGTGGAACGGCAGCACCGTGGCCATGCCTTCGACCTGGAACTCGGCGAGCGCCCTGCGGGAGCGCTGCAGCGCTTGGGCGCGGTCGGACCCGGTGACGATCAGCTTGGCGAGCAGCGAGTCGAACTGCCCGCCGATGACGGAGCCGGCCTCGACACCGGCGTCGACCCGCACGCCAGGCCCGGACGGCAGCGCGAGCGCGGTGACGGTGCCAGGGGCCGGCAGGAAGTTGCGGCCGGCGTCCTCGCCGTTGATCCGGAACTCGATCGAGTGCCCGCGCGGCTCCGGGTCCTCGAGCAGGTTGAGCACCTCGCCCTCGGCGATGCGGAACTGCTCGCGCACCAGGTCGAGCCCCGAGGTCTCCTCCGACACCGGGTGTTCCACCTGCAGCCGCGTGTTGACCTCGAGGAACGAGATGAGTCCGTCCTGCCCGACCAGGAACTCGACGGTGCCAGCGCCGTGGTAGCCGGCCTCCTTGCAGATGGCCTTTGCGGACTCGTGGATCGTGGCGCGCTGCTCGTCGGTGAGGAACGGGGCGGGCGCCTCCTCCACGAGCTTCTGGAACCGCCGCTGCAGCGAGCAGTCGCGGGTGCCCACGACGATGACGTTGCCGTGGGTGTCGGCCAGCACCTGCGCCTCGACGTGGCGCGGCTTGTCGAGGTAGCGCTCCACGAAGCACTCGCCGCGCCCGAACGCGGCGACGGCCTCGCGGACCGCGGACTCGTAGAGCTCGCGGATCTCCTTGCGCTCCCGCGCGACCTTCATCCCGCGCCCGCCGCCGCCGAACGCGGCCTTGATCGCGATCGGGAGCCCGTGCTCGTCGGCGAACGCCTCAACCTCCTCCGGGCCGGACACCGGGTCCGGGGTGCCGGGGACGAGCGGCGCGCCCGCGCGCGTGGCGATGTGACGGGCGGTGACCTTGTCGCCGAGGTCGCGGATGGCCTGCGGGGTGGGCCCGATCCACGTGATGCCGGCGTCGATCACGGCATGGGCGAACTCGGCGTTCTCGGAGAGGAAGCCGTAGCCGGGGTGGATACCGTCGGCGCCCGCCTTGCGGGCCGCCCCGATCACCTTGTCGAAGTCGAGGTAGGACTCGGCCGCCGTGGTGCCGCCCAGCGCGAACGCCTCGTCGGCCAGCCGCACGAAAGGGGCGTCGCGGTCGGGGTCCGCGAACACCGCGACGCTCGCGATCCCGGCGTCGCGACAGGCCCTGACGACACGAACGGCGATCTCCCCGCGGTTGGCGACGAGGACCTTGCTCAAGCGCGGCACGGTCGGCCTCCTGGAATGGCGTGCCCGGGGGCCAGTGCCCCGGCGCAGTGGTTACCCGGGAGTTTAGGGACCGATGCCCGATCAGCGGGCCGTGGTGTGACCCACATGCGCCCGCCCCCGCAGCTCCGCCACCCCTCGAGACGGCGCTGCGGGGGCGAGGCGACCTAGATCACCCCGACCGGTTCCCCCGACGGTGGCGGCTCACCCCCTGTTGCCGCCACCGCCACCTCCGCCGTCACCCCCTCCGCTGACGGCGAGACCTGAGATCCCGGTTTCCCGCGCGGCCGCCATCCGAGGCGCGATCTCCCGGGCGAAACCGGGCGCGGAGGCGGTGAGCGCCTCCGTGCCGAAGAGTCCGATTCCCAGCGCGGCACCGGCCGGGCCGTGCGACTGCCAGTCCGGTTCCCGCTCCGGCGCGAGTGCACGGTGCCGGTCGCGCAGTGCGGCAAGTGCGCGGTTGCCGCGCCGGCTGCGCCGCGGGGTCAAGGCGATCTGCAGCGCGGCCGTGGCCGTGACGAGCAGGAGCGCGGTGACGAGGAGGCCGACCGGGCGTGCTTCGGCGACGTCGGCGAGCACGCGCAGGAGCCCGAGCGCGGCGACCCCGAGCAGCCAGTACCCGACCCGGCGGATCCGCCTGCGGCGGTCGTCGGACAGCAGGAACCCGGCGGCCACCAGCCGTTGCTCGATCGCGACGAGGGCGGGCTGTACGGAGCGGTGGAACTTGAGCCGCCTGTGCCCAACGGGCGAGCCCGCGGCGGCGTGGATCGCCTTCTCGAGGTCGTCGGAGCCGGGGTCGAGGCGACCGACCGCCCGCACGGTGCCGTCGCCTGCGGTGAGCGTGCCGCGCAGGTGCATCGCGCACAGCGCCGACCAGATCGCCAGCTCGCTGCCGCTCGCCAGGTACGCCACGTCGTGCGGGTGGGTGGTGATGTCGTCGATGGGCCTCGTGGCACCCGGCTCGGCCAGTGCTCTTCGCGTGCACACGCCGACAGCCCCGACCGTTACCGCGATCAGCAGGTAAGCGGGCAGGAAGGTCGAACCGGCGATGCCCCAGGTGTCAGCGGTAGCTGTTGCGAGGGCCATCGAACACCTCCTGAGCCGTCTTCATGAGACGGCTCACAGTGTTGCGGCCCACACCCGTCCTGCGGAACGTTCTTCACAAGGACTTGAGGTTGCGGGGCAGCGTTCAGGTTGCGGTGGCGACCCTCACCTGGTTCTTGATCCTGGCGAGCATCGCGGCCATGCCGCGCAACCGAAGTGGGCTCACGGCCTCGGCGAGCCCGAGCGCGGTGTAGAAGTCGTCGGGAACGGCGAGCACGTCAGCCGCGGCCTCACCGTCGAGACCGGTCCGCATGATCGACGCGAACCCGCGGGTGGTGGGCGCCTCTGGCGGGGCCGAGAAGAACAGGTGCACGCGCCGCTCGGGGTCGGAGCCGACCTCGACCGCGAGGAACAGCGGTGACTGGCACTCGTGCACCTGCTCCATCGTGTCGGCGGCGTCGGCATAGCGCTCCGGCAGCTCCGGCAGCTCCTGGGAGAGCTCGAGCAGCAGTTGCAGCCGGTCCTTCGGCCCGACGCTCGCGAAGTCGTCGACGAGTTCGGCCAGCTGCGAGGGCAGCGCTCGAGTCGATGCCTCGGTCATGCGGACCCGCGCTCCGAGCCTTGCGCGATCGGCACGCGAACCGAGTTGCCCCACTCGGTCCAGCTGCCGTCGTAGTTGCGGACCTTCGGGAACCCGAGCAGGTGCGTGAGCACGAACCACGTGTGGCTGGACCGCTCGCCGATACGGCAGTACGCGACGACGTCGTCGTCCGGGGACAGACCCTGTTCCTGCTGGTAGATGGCCTCCAGCTCGGCACGCGGCTTGAACGTGGCGTCCTCGGCCGCCGCGCGGGCCCACGGCACGCTCGCGGCACCGGGGATGTGGCCGCCGCGCACGGCGCCCTCCTGCGGGTAGTCGGGCATGTGCAGCAGCTCGCCGGAGTACTCGCCGGGCGACCGCACGTCGACGAGGGGCTTGCCGAGGTGGGCGAGCACCTGCTCCTTGAACGCCCGGATCTTCGTGTCGTCGCGCTCCAAGACCGGGTAGTCCACCGGGGTCGGCTTTGGCTGCTCGGTGGTCATCTCGCGGCCCTCGGCCACCCACTTGGCGCGGCCACCGTCGAGGATCCGCACGTCCGGGTGCCCGAACAGGGAGAACACCCAGAGCGCGTAGGTGGCCCACCAGTTGTTGCGGTCGCCGTAGAACACGACCGCGGTGTCGCGGGTGATGCCGCGTTCGGCGCAGATCTGCGCGAAGCGCACGCCGTCGACGTAGTCGCGGGTGACGGGGTCGTTCAGCTCCGTGTGCCAGTCGACCTTGACCGCGCCAGGGATGTGCCCGGTGTCGTAGAGGAGCACGTCCTCGTCGGACTCCACGACGACGAGCCCGTCGGCACCCAGGTTCTGCGCGAGCCATTCGGTGGTGACCAGGCGCTCGGGGTGCGCGTACTCGGTCAGCTTCTGGTCGGGGTCGTTCGGCAGTCCCATACCTGCAGAGGTTAGTCCTCTCGTGTCAGTCGAGCAGGACCGTACGCAGGTCGAGCCGGTGCAGGACGCGGTCGGCCGCCTCGGGGTCGACACCCGGTTCGCGGCGGGCCGCGAGCACCTCCTCGCGAGCCGCGGCCAGCGCGTCGGCCTGTACCTCCAGCGCGAGCCGTCGGCCGCGGCGCAGCGCCTCGAACCGGTCCCGCTCCTCGGTGGTCGACGGGTCGCCGCGCAGCAGCGCCTCGAGCCTGCTCATTCGTTCGTGCAGCGCGTTGACGGCCTCCTCCGGCAGCTCCTTTGAGCGTTCGCGCTGCGTCACCCGGGTGAGTGCGGCACGACGGGCGCGCACGGTCAGCTCCCTCTCAGCGGCGTGCTCCGCGTCCGCGTCGGCCTGCACGCCGAGCAGCCTGACCAGCAGTGGCAGCGTGAGACCCGGCCCGATGAGCGTCACGACGAGTACCGAGCAGGCGATCACGACCAGTTCCGCGCGCGCCGGGAACGCCCCGTCGACCGTCGTCGTCGGGAGGGCCAGCGCGAGGGCGAGCGTCGCGAGGCCGCGCATGCCGCACCAGCCGAGCACGACGGCCTCGCGGCCGGTGCGGGGTGCCCTCGACGCATCGGCGGAGCGGCGCACCATGAGCCACGCCGCCACCATCCACGCCGCCCGCACCCCGATCACCACGGCGCAGACGGCGGCGGCGTGCGCGAGCATCCGCGGCAGCTCCGCCCCCGCGGCCTCGACCACCTGGCGCAGGTCGAGGCCGATCAGGCCGAACGCGACACCCGTGACGAGCAGTTCGACGACGTCCCAGAACGAGCGTTGGACGATCCGGTCTGCGGCCTCGTCGACGGCGCTGGTCGACCGCAGCTGGAGCGCGACCACCACGACGGCGACCACGCCGGACGCGTGCAGTTCCTCGGCGGCGAGGTACACCGCGAACGGCAGGACGAGGGTCAGCGCGCTGCGGCCGGTCGGGTCGGCAACCCGGTCGATGACCAAGCGGGCGATGCGGGCGAACACGATGCCCAGCGCGACGGCCGCGAGCGCTCCGAACACGAACCGCAGCACCAGCCCGGACACCGACAGCTCGCCGCCCTGCACGGTGGCGAGCACGGCGGTCTGGAACACGACGAGCGCCGTGGCGTCGTTGAAGAGGCCCTCGCTCTGCAGCACGGACAGCAGCCGGCGCGGCATCCGGACCGGCCCGGCGACGGCCTCGACGGCCACCGGGTCCGGCGGCGCGACCATCGCCCCCAGCGCCACGGCCGCCGTGAGGGTGATGCCGGGCACGAGCGCGAGCGCGGTGCCTGCGACCGCGGTGATCGTCACGGCGACCAGCGCGACGGCCAGCAGCGCGATGCTGCGCCATCGGGCCCTGAAGAGCGCCCACGACGTGCGCTGGGCCGTCGCGAAGAGCAGAGGTGGGAGGAACAAGGGGAGGATCAGGTCGGGATCGAGGTCGAACGCGTCGGGAAGCCCCGGCACGGCGGCGACCAGCACCCCGAGCAGCACCATCAGCGCAGGCCAAGGCAACCGCGTCCGATCGCCCACCCCGACCAGGAGCACGGCCGCGAGCATCAGCCCGACGACGAGCAGTAGAACCTCCACGGGCGTCAGCGTGCCTGGTCATCGGCACGAGCCCGCCCCCACCCCGGCCACGACATCCGTGCACTCACAAGGCGACTCGCCTGCACTCACACCGCGACTCGCGCACACTCAGACCGCGACTCGCGGGGGCCGAAGGCTCCCCGTCCGCGAGTCGCGCTCTGGGTGTGCGCGAGTCGGGGCCTCAGCCCGTTGTCGGGCTCCACAGGTCGGTGACGCGGAGGCCGACGGCCGCCAGCAGGCGCCGCACCAGCGGGAGGCTGATCCCGATCACGTTGGACGGGTCGCCGTCGATGCCCTCGACGAACCAGCCACCCAGCCCGTCGAGTGTGAACGCGCCCGCGACGACGAGCGGTTCTCCCGTTGCGAGGTAGGCCTCCAGCTCGGCGTCGGTCGGCTCGGCGAAGCGGACCGTCGTGACCGCGTGGCCTTCCGCCACCTGGTCGATCTCGCCGTCGGCGAGGCGGAGCACGGCGTGGCCGGTGACGAGCTCGCCGGTGCCGCCCGCCATCGCCTTCCAGCGGCGGCGGGCGGTGTCCGGGTCGCCCGGCTTGCCGACCAGCTCGCCGCCGAGGTGCAGCATCGAGTCGCAGCCGATCAGGACGGCGTCCGGATGGGCCGCGGCGATGCGCCGGGCGACGGTGGTGGCCTTCGCGGCGGCGAGGTGGGTCACCTTCTCGGCGGGCGACGCCTGTGGCATCGCGGCGAGCAGTGCCTCCTCATCGACGTCGGCGATCTCGACCAGCGGCTCGATGCCCGCGGCTTGCAGCACGGCCCGACGGGCAGGGGAGGCGGAAGCCAGCACGACACGCACGGGCGGTCAGCCTACGAGACCGCCTGTCCGGTGGCCGCGGCGCTCAGTCGCCTCCGCCGCCACCGCCCCCGCCCCCGCCGGAGTCGCTGCTCCCGCCCCCGCCGTAGTCGCTGCTCCCGCCCCCGCCGGAGTCGTAGCTCGGCGAGCTGTCGTCACCCGATGCGTAGACGCTCCACCAGCTGGCGATGCTGCCATCCGACCGGGTGGACCGCGTCGTCGCCGCCTGCCACCTCGTTCGAACGCGGTCCGCCACGCGTCGGCGGCGGCGCCGGAGGCGGACCGCCAGCCGTGGCCGTATGGCCCCTGGCCGGGGCACGACCGTGCGCCGAGGGCGGGTCGCCATGACGAGCCCGACGATCACGACCAGCGCGAACGCGATGATGAGGGCGCCTGCTCCGAGCTCCACGACTTTACCCCTCGTCCGCGGCGCTCAGCCGCACCCGCCGCCGCCCCCGCAGTCGCTCCCCCCGCCGCCGGAGTACGTGGCCCAAGAGCTGCCGCCCCCGTCGGACGATCCCCTCCCCCGCTTGCCCGCGCGAGGAGTGGCGGTTGCGGCCATCGCGACGGTCACCACCATGACCAGCGCGAACAGAACCAGGACTGAGACTCCTACGACCTCCATGAGTACCCCCCATGTCGTACGTTCCGTCATCGGAAGTGTGGGGGCCGCCACACGCGGGGGGCCAGCTTCTTGAGCAGGTCTTGAGGTCGGTCAGTAGCGCGGGAGTGCGTCGGTGAACCCCGGGTCCCAGCGCCGCATGTACCCGCCGTCGTCGCGCACGGTGCGCCCGGCGGCGCGGTGGCGCTCGTGCAGCTCCTCGACCCGGCTCTCGTCGATCTCGACGCCGAGCCCCGGCCCCGTCGGGACCGCGACGGCGCCGTCGACGATCTCGATCGTCCCCGGCACGACGACGTCGTCGGCCCGGTTCCAGGGGTAGTGCGTGTCGCAGGCGTAGTCGAGGTTCGGGATGGCGGCCGCGACGTGCGTCATCGCGGCGAGCGACACCCCGAGGTGCGAGTTCGAGTGCATCGAGACGCCGATGCCCATCGCTTCGCAGATGGCGGCGAGGTCCTTGGTGCGGCGCAGGCCGCCCCAGTAGTGGTGGTCGCTCAGGATGATCTGCACCGCGTCGGTGCGCACCGCGGGCAGGAGGTGCGCGGTCTCGACGACGCACATGTTGGTCGCGAGGGGGAGGCCGGTGTCGGCGTGCACGCGGCTCATCCCGTCGATGCCGAGCACCGGGTCCTCGAGGTACTCGAGCACGCCGTCGAGCCGCCGGGCCACGTCGAGAGCGGTCTCGTGGCTCCATGCGCCGTTGGGGTCGATCCGCAGCGGGAGCCCCGGGAACTCCTCGGCGAGCGCGAGCAGCGCCTCGACCTCGCGGTCCGGGTGCAGCGCGCCGGCCTTGAGCTTGATCGAGCCGAAGCCGTAATGGTCGATGAACGTGCGGGCCTGTGCGACGATCCCGGCGGCGTCCAGCGCCTCGCCCCACTCGTCGGGCTCCGCGCCGAGGTGGCCCGCCCACTTGAAGAACAGGTAGGCGCTGTAGTCGACGCGATCCCGCAGTGCCCCGCCGAGCAGCTCGCTCACCGGCTTGCCCAGTAGGCGGCCCTGCGCGTCGAGCGCGGCGACCTCGATCGGGGCGAAGCTGATCAGGCGGGCCTGCGGGCCGAACTCCGGCCGCAGGCGCCGCAGCACGGCGTCGACGGAGGCCTCGATGCGCGACGTCGCGAAGACGTCGAGACCGAGCACGGCGTCGCGCACGGCCGGCACGACATCGGCGGGAAGGGCGTCCCCGCGTCCCTCTCCCCATGCGATGACGTCGCCGACGCGCAACCGCACCAGGGTGCGCAGCGCGAGCGGCTCGTGCACGCCCGCCGCGTTGAGCAGCGGTGGGTCGGAGAAGGCGAGCGGGACGACCTCGAGTTCGGTGATGCGGGTGTCATTCATCCCTTGATCGCCCCCGCCGAGATGCCACGCATGAACGACCGCTGGAAGGCGAGGAACGCGATGATCGAGGGCAGCATCGCGAGCGCCGCGGCGACGAGCACGATCCCCATCCCGACCTCGGGGTCGGCGCGGAGGCTGCTCAGCGCCAGCGGGAGCGTGTAGGTCTTGGCATCGGACGCGACCAGCAGCGGGAGCAGGTACTGGTCCCAGATCATCGTGAACCCGAAGACGCCGATCACGCCGAGCGCCGGGGTGACCGTGGGCAGCACCACGGACCAGAAGATGCGGAACTCGCCCGCGCCGTCGATGCGCGCCGCCTCCTCCAGCTCACGGGGCACCTCCTTCATGAACTCCGTCATCACGATGATCGCGAAGCCCCACGCGACGATCGGCACGATCATGCCGGCGAGCGTGTCGGTGAGGTTCAGGTGCAGCACCGGAAGGTCCGAGAGCACGACCGCGAGCGGGATGGCGAGGATCTCCTCCGGCAGCATCATCGTGGCGAGGATGAGCAGCAGCACGATCCCAGCCCCGCGGAACTTCTTCCGGGCGAGCGCGTACGCCGCCAGGACCGACACCGCCATCTGGAGCAGGAGCCCGATTCCGACGACGGTGAGCGAGTTGCCGAGGTAGAGCAGCACGCCGCGGTCGAGGGCCGCGGTCCAGTTCTCCAGGGTCGGTCCGGACGGGAGCAGGGACAGGCGCGAGGGGTCGCGCGCGTCCGAGAACGCCCCGACGATGATGGCGAGGAGGGGCCCGGCGAAGACGAGGACCACGAGGGCGCAGACGATCAGGTTGATCCCCTTGACCCACCAGCGGTTCGACGCCCCGAGGCCGAGCGCGGTGTCCAGGTTCGTGTTCATACCGCCCTGCTCCTGACCGCGGCGCGCACGAGCAGGGTCAGCGCGATCGTCGCGGCGAGCAGCACGACCGAGCCCGCCGCCGCGACGCCGAGCTGGATGCGCTCGAATCCGAGCTGGTAGATGAGGGTCATGAGCACCTCCGTGGAGCCGTTCGGCCCGCCGTTGGTGAGGAGGAAGACCTCGGTGAAGATGCGCATCCCCCGGATCGCGGCGAGCGTCAGCAGGATGGCGATCGCGGGACGCAGCGCCGGCAGGGTGACGTGCCGGATCCGACGTACCCAGCCGGCGCCGTCGATCGACGCCGCTTCGTAGAGCGACCGGTCCACGCCGACGAGCCCGGCGATGAGGATGATCATGTCGTAGGGGGCGTCGCGCCAGATCCCCACGATCATCACCGACAGCAGGGAGGTGTCGGGTGAGTTGATCCACTGCGACGGCCCGAGGAAGAGGACGCCGACGACGCTGTTGGCGAGCCCGTCGGGGGTGGGGTGGTAGATGATCCGCCAGAGCTCGGCGATCACGGCCACCGGGACCACGACCGGGAGGAACGCGGCCGACCGCACGAACCACAGCCGGCGCGCCTGCCCCTCGAGCAGGAGCGCCAGTGCGAAGCCGACCACCATCGCCCCGATGGTCTGCCCGATCGCCAGCACGGCGGTGTGCCAGACGGCCGTCCCGAACTCGCCGTCGGCGAACAGGGCGCGGTAGTTGTCGAGGCCGACCCACTCGTTCCCGAGGTAGGGCTGCACGTCCAGGAAGCTCATCACGACGGCCTGGCCCATCGGGATGAACTTGAAGTACGTGAAGAGCAGGAGCGCGGGCGCCAGGAAGAGCCACGGCACCCACGCGCGACCGCTGCGGCGCTGCTGCCACAGCGCACGCGGGCGGGGGCGGGACGCCGCGAGCGGACGGGCGGTGATGTCGGTCTGCGCGACGGTCATGGCGCCTGCACCCCCTGGCGCTCCAGTTCTGCGGTGAAGGTCTGGTCGAGCCGCTGCATCTCGGTGCGCACGTCCAGGTCGCAGTCGCTGATGAGCGCGTTGAGGGTCACGGCCGACGCGTTGAGGAAGGGGTTCCAGTTGGGGACGGCCGGCACGTAGCGGCCGTTGTCGTCGAAGAGCTTCTGGAACTGGGTCCAGTTCGGATTCGTGCGGGTGGTGGACATGTCGACCTTGGTGTTGACGGGGAGCCGCACGATGTTGCCGTCCCGATCGCCCGCCATGCCGATCTCCTGCCCCTCGACCGAGATGACGTACTCGGCGAAGCGCTGCTGTGCGGTGCCGTTGGGCGACCCCGCCATCAGGTAGACGTTGTTGCCCTCGGCCAGGGTGATCAGGCCGGCGGGTCCTGGTGGCGGCGGGATGATCTCGAGCGCGTCGCCGAGAGACTTGCTCAGGGCCGGCATCTCGTAGGGCCCCACGAGGAACGAGCCGGCACCACCGGTCTGGAACGTCTCCTTGGCGTTCGACGTGTCCTGGCTGCTCGCACCGGGCTGCAACACGCCCTGCCGGCACGAGAGGTCGCGGATCCACGTCGCTGCCGCGATCGATCCCTCAGACGCCACCGCCGATCGGTAGCCCGCCGGGGTCTGCTCGAAGTACTCGCCTCCGCCGGACCAGAAGAACGTCGACGTGTTCCACGACATGTAGCCGCGTTGGGTGGTGCCCGGAACCGCGAGGCCTGCGACCTTCTCGCCGGTGCCGGTCGGATCGCCGTCGACGTAGCCCTTCCACATCGCCACGAGCGAGTCCCAATCGGTCGGCTGCGCGAGACCGAGGTGCTCGCGCCAGTCCTTCCGGTTGAACAGCGCCACGGTGTGCGCCGTCATCGGCACCCCGTAGAAGTCGCCGTCGTAGGCCCGCGCGCCGTCCCATGCCCGCTGGTTGACGTCCGTGGAGCCCGCGATCCGGGCGGGGTCGACCCTGCGGAGGAAGCCCTGGCTCCGCATGTTGCCCAGCTGGGCGGTGTCGTTGATGACGATGTCGGGCAGATTGCGCTGGACCGCGCGCTGCTGGAGCTTCACCTCGAAGTCCTGCGAGATCGAGGTCATGGTCGCGGGGATGCCGGTCGCCTCGGTGAACCTGGCCACCAGTTCCTGGCCGATGCGGTCGGAGGGACTGCCGGGTGCCTTGCGCTGCCAGATCTCGAGGGTCTGCTCACTCTCGGGGGCTTGCGCGACCTCGGCGGCGGCCGTCATGCCCGAGCAGGCAGACAGCACGAGGACCCCGACGACACCGGCGGCAACCGCCATGGTGCGTCGTTTCATGATCTCCGTCGTTCGTGGGTTGGATGGTTCCGGACGCGCGGCGCGGGGCGAGCCTAGGAAGAAGATCCATGCCTGTCTAAATCCGATTCAGCATGGATCGATGCTGTGAGGGCATCGTGAGGTCGAGCCGGCTAGCACTACAGCTCGAGTTTGTGATCTTGCTGGTCGAGGCGGGGGAACGTGGACTGCCACCGCGATGATCATCAGTTGTGTGTTTCGGCGCTGGTGCCGGGTCCCGTTCGGTGGTGGCCGCGCCCATGATCCGCAGTATCGGTTGCTCATGGCTGCGGCGACAGCCATGAGCACCCGCTACTCGCGATCTTCCCGTGCATGATCCGGAGTTACGGGTGCTCATGGTCGTGCGAGCAGCCATGGACAACCTTTAGTTCGGATCATGCCCGCCCCGGCGGTGCGGCCGGGGTGCGTCAGGCGCGTTCGTGTCGATCCATCGGGTCGGTCTGGTCGGGCAGCTGCCGGTGGGCGCGCCGTTCCCGGCCCGGGCCGCCCGGCACCCGACCGAAGCCCCCGGGGGGAACGCACCCGCGCCCGACCGGTGATCAGCGGTTCGGCGCGAAACCCGACGCCCCGGGTCGTGCCGTGTCCCAGTTAGAAGCCCACGCTCTGCGTGAGCACGGCGGCCTCGTGCCGCGGCGCACGCTGCTTCGTGACGAAGGCGCGGCGGGCGGCCGCGAAGCCGTGGCGGTCGTCGAAGATGTCGTGGCTCATCTCGGCCAGCTCGCGGATGCGGTAGGTCTCCAGCGGCCGGTGCCGCTCGTCGGCCTCCCGGGCCGCCGCCTTCGCGGCGAGGCGCTGGGAAAGGTCGCCGGAGGTGGCCAGCCGGAGCGCGTGCTCCAGCACGGCGGCGTCGAACGCGTCGGGCGCGCCGGGAAGCACGGCGTCGGCGAGCCCGACGGACGCCGCTTCGCCTGCGCCGATCGGCAGGCACTCCCCGGTGAGCCGCTGCGCCTCGGAGGCTCCGACGCGGCGGGGGAGCGTGTAGGTCCAGTACTCCGACCCGGACAGGCCCATCGTCCGGTAGTGCGGGTTGAGCACGACGCCGGCTCGCACGAGCACTCGGTCGGCCCCCAGGCCGAGCATCACGCCGCCTGCGCCCGCGTTGCCGCCCACCGCGGCGATCACGAGCTGGTGCGTGCACGTGATGATCTCGCGGCAGACGTCGTTGATCGCGTTGATGTTCCGCCACGCCTCCGCTGCCGCGTCCGGCCGGGCCTCGATGACGTTCAGGTGGATCCCGTTGGAGAAGAACTGCCCGCCACGTAGGACCAGCACCGACGTGTCCTGGGCAGCGGCGGCTCTCAGTGCCGCAGCGAGGCGGTGGCACCGTGCCGTGGACATCGCCCCGTTGTAGAAGTCGAAGGTGACCACACCGACCGGGCCGTTGCGGTGGTAGGTGATCTCCCGGTAGCCGGCGCCCGGCGCGCCCGAGCCAGGACGATGCAGCGGTTCGAGCGACTCCGGCACGCCGACGAGCCGGTCCCGGAGCACCGTGGTGGCCGGCAGCTTGATCCGGGGTCCGTCCCCGACCCGGCGGAGGTGGCCGATCCACAGCGCGCCGTCGCCCGTACGCACGAGTACAGCCCCGTGGCGGCGCAGCGCGATCGTGCCCGGCTCGCCGGGCGTCGCGGGCCCTCGATGCGCGTCGAACACCGACACGGGGATACCCGCGAGCTCGGTGCGCACTCCGGGCGAGCCGTCGGCCGCGCGGATGCGCCGCAGCACGTGCTCGGTGGGGTCGGACCACGAGAACGCCCGGTCCGACTGACGCATCGTGGGTCGGAGACGGCCGCGGACGCCGGGGCGGGAGTAGTCGAGCGGCCGTGCCACGTACGTCGGGTCGTTCGTCTTCGCCACGACCTCCCTCGCGAGCGCGGCGGCGGCCTCTGTCACCGGGCCCGTGTACAGGGCGCTCTTGCGCGGTGGCTCGGCGGGGAGCGCGAACGTGCGCGTGCCCCAGATCGGGCCTGCGTCCATCTCGCCGATCGCACCGAGCGCGGTGACGCCCCACTCCGGCTCCGCGTCGCTGATCGCCCAGTCCAGCGACGACGGCCCGCGATCACCCTCGGGTCCCGGGTGGATGACGACGGTCGGCCGGGACGCCCAGACGTCGTCCGGGATGCGCTCCTTCAGGAACGGGCAGATGATCACGTCCGGGTCGACGGCCGCGACAGCTCCCCTCATCGCGCCATCGGACTCCGCCGTACGGCGGACGACCTCGTGCCCATCCGCCCGAAGATCGGTCCACACCCGCTGGGTGAGGCCGTTGAACGACGAGCACAGCAGGAGGATTCTCACGCCGATCTCCGTGGTCGGGATTTCCGTGCGCGGCGCGATGACGTTTTGCCGAGAAGTGACAAAACGTACGTATATGCGCCCGTGATGCGTCGGCCCTGACGCTCCGCACCCTCCCGCGGGTTGATCGTTGAAGGGAGCGAGGAAGGGTGCGTGATCGCACTGTAACCGGCCGGTGGCGGCATGGCGTCGCGCCGAATGGCGGCTCTCCTGCCGCCGTTCGGCCTAGTACCGTTGCTCCGAACAGCATGAGTACGTCCTGTTCACTGCAGCGCGCCCAGCGGTGCCTCACCCGCGCTCAAGTACGATTCCTCGTTACGCACAGCAGTCACATGCCTGCTAGCCGTAATTGTGCCTGGTCGTTAACCCCCCATTCTCCGAGCCTCGACTGAGCCGAACGGACGAATGGAAAAGTCGAGCGGTCCAGCGGTTACGCCATTTCGCGCATCGCCGCAGTGACCATTGCCGAGCGCCACCGCTCGCCTTGTACTGTCCCGCCCCCAGGACCACCGAATGGCGTTGGCGACCGGACGGAGCAGAACTCCATGCAGACCAGTACGCCGATCGGCCCTCCCGCGGGGGGAACCGACGGAACGGGCCGGGCGGTGAGTCGCCTGCTGGCCTACCTGCCGCGCGGCAACATGCTCGACGACAAGTCATGGCGGCGGCGCCACCGCCTGCTGCAGTGGGTCCTGCTGATCCACGTGCCCGCCATGGCCGTGCTCGGCCTGGTACTGGGCAACTCACCTCTGATCGTCGGGTACACGCTGATCGGGCCCGTGGTCTTCCTGCTGCTCGGCTACGTGCTGCGCACGCGCAGGCTCGCGTCGTTCGCCGTGACGGGGGGCCTCGTCTTCTGCTCGATCGGCCTCGTGGTGCTCACGTTCGGCAGCATCGAGGCGCACTTCCACTTCTTCATCATCATCGGCTTCATCGCGCTCTACCAGGACTGGGTGCCGTTCCTGTGGAACGTCGCGTTCACCGTGCTCAGCCACGGTCTCGGCACCCTCTGGATCAGCAACCTGATCTTCAACCACCCGGCGGCGCAGGCCCACCCGTGGCTGTGGTCGATCATCCACGGCATCGCGGTGCTCTTCGCGTGCGTCGGCATGGTGATCTTCTGGCGGATCACGGAGGAGGAGCAGACGGAGAAGGAGGCGCTCGGCCGCAGGCTGATCACCGCCGACGCGGAGATCGGACGCCGCCGCTTCACCTCGGAGATGCTGGTCAACCTCGCGCGGCGCAACCAGAGCATGCTCTACCGCCAGCTGGACATCATCAACCAGCTCGAGGAGAAGGAGCGCGACCCCGACGCCCTCTCCCAGCTGTTCACGCTCGACCACCTCGCCACCCGGGTGCGGCGCAACGCCGAGAGCCTGCTGGTGCTCGCGGGCGAGCAGCCGCCGCGCACCTGGTCCGCCCCCGTCCCGCTGCGCGACGTCGTGCGCGCCGCCATCGCCGAGACCGAGGACCTCGACCGCGTCGTGTTCGCGATCGACGACCGGATCGCGGTGTCCGGCAGTGCGGTCGCCGACCTGACTCACCTGCTGGCCGAGCTCACCGAGAACGCGGTGCGCTTCTCTCCGCCGGACACCGCCGTGACGATCAGGGCCCGGCCCGACCGGCGCGACGAGGGCGGCTACCTGCTGACGATCGAGGACTGGGGGGTCGGCATGCCTGCCGGCGACCTCATCGCCGCCAACGAGCTCCTCGCGAGCCCACGGGAGGTCGACCTCGCGGTCGCCCAGCGGCTGGGCTTCCACGTGGTCGCCCGGCTCGCCGCCCGCCACGCGATCTCGGTCTCGCTCGGCAACACGCCTGGTTCCGGTGTCACGGCCGTCGTCGCACTCCCCGCGGCGCTCTTCGCGGCCGCGCCTGCCGACCTCGCGTTCCCACAGGCGGTGGGCGTAACGGAGGCACGGCCGTACATCACGGGCCGGGTGAACCGGCGTGAGCCGCGGGTCGAGCACCCGATCGAGAGCACCGGCTGGGTCGAGCCGGTCTCCACGGCGGGCACCGTGCGGAGCACGAACGGGTCGGCCCGGCCCCGATGGGCCGCCGTGCCCACGGAGACGTTGGGTTCCAGCCGGCACGGGCTCGACGGTGCCCCCGAAGGTGGCTGGCGAGGGTGGTGGAACCCGGAGTCGGTGGGGTCGTCGCTGACGCGGCACAGCGACCGTCAGCCGGTCGACAACCCCCCGGATGACGGCGTGGCCGACATCGGCACGCAGGTGCCGCAGTGGCAACCGTCGCCCACCCCGAGGTCACGGCAGGCGTTGCCCGCGGTCCCGCCGGCCACGTCCGACGCCGTGCCGGAGCAGGACGACCCCGAGGAGTCCGCCGAGCCGGACATCCCGTCGCCGCGGCGCAACGGTGAGGCGGTCACGGGGAACGGGAAGCCCGAGCTGCGGCGCCGGGTGCCGCAGGCGCATCTCGCCCCGGAGCTGCGGCAGCCGGTGCCCGAGGAATCCGGCGTCGAGCCACAGATCGACGGAGCGGCAGCGAGCGCGCTGTCGCGGTACCAGGCAAGCAGGCAGGCGGCGCAGGCCGTCGTCGAGGACTCGGGAACGGCAGGAGGGATGCGTCAGTGAGCATCCGATCAGGGCAGCTGGACTGGTTGCTCGGGGAGTTCGCGCGCGACGTGCCGGGGGTCGTGCACGGCGTCGTGGTCTCCGGTGACGGTCTGCGGCTGGCCACGTCGCCCGACGTCACCGTGGCGCTGGGCGACCAGCTGGCCGCCGCAGCGTCGGGGCTCGTCAGCCTGGCCCGCGGAACGTCGCACCTGCTCGACGCAGGCCCCGTGACCCAGACCATCCTCGAGATGGCCGGTGGCTACCTGTTCGTCTCGTCGCTGAGCCAGGGGGCCACTCTGGCGGTGTTCACCCACCGGCAGTGCGACATCGGCATGGTCGGCTACGAGATGACCCTGCTCGCGGCGCGCGTCGGCCACGCACTGACCCCCGCTCCGCGGGCGAGCGCGGGACGGTAGCCGTGTCGCTCCCGGACGCCGTAGGCCGCCACTCGTCCGGCACAGAGGAGGTACAGGGTGGTCGGGTGGTGCCGGTGTACGCCCTCACCGGGGGGCGTACCCGCTCCTCGACGGGTGCGGAGCTGCCGGTCGAGACGTTGGTGACCGTGACCCCCACCGGCCATCGAGCCGACGAGCTGCACCTGGAGTACCGCGCGACCGTCGAGCTCGCGGCGCGGCCGATCTCGGTCGTCGAGATCGGTGCGGCGCTGCAGGTTCCGGTCGGCGTGGCCAGGGTGCTGGTCAGCGACCTGGTCGACGCCGGGTACCTGGCCGTGCACCTTCCGCCCTCGACCGACGGCGGTCCGGCCCCCGAGATCTTGGAACGGTTGTTGGAGGGACTTCGTGCACGCTCACACTGATCCCGACGAGCTGATCCCGCTGAAGGTGTTGATCGCGGGCGGGTTCGGCGTGGGCAAGACGACGCTCGTGAGCTCGCTCTCTGAGATCCCGCCGCTGCTCACCGAGCAGGCCATGACCACGGCATCGATCGGGGTCGACGAGGCCGACATGGTGCCCAACAAGACCACCACGACGGTGGCGATGGACTTCGGGCGCATCACCGTCGACCAGTCCCTGATCCTGTACCTGTTCGGGACGCCGGGACAGAGCCGGTTCTGGTTCATGTGGGACGAGCTCGCCCGCGGCTCCGTCGGTGCCGTCGTGCTGGTGGACCTGCGCCGGATCGACGACTGTTTCCCCGCGATCGACTTCTTCGAGAACCGGAGGCTGCCGTTCGTGGTGGGCGTCAACCGGTTCCCCGGCGCCGACGACTACGACCCCGACACCGTGCGCGACGCGCTCGCGTTGCCCTCCGACTGCCCGCTCGTGTGGATGGACGCGCGGGACCCGCACTCGAGCCGGGACGCACTGGTGACGCTGGTCGAGCACGCGCTCGCCCGCACGGCGGTGGTGCGAGCGGGCTGACCCCGCCCCGCACAGCAGACCGGCCCGACCCCTGATGGGGACGGGCCGGTCGGGTGCGGTGGATCGAAAGGCGGATCAGCAGCTGCCGCCCCCGCCGCCGAAGCCTCCACCGGAGCTGTCACCACAGCTGCCGCTGTCGCCACCCCATGTGCTCGCCGCGTGCCCTCCGCTGTGAGCGCCTGTGCCGCCGTACCCGCGTGAGCTGCCGACACGGGAGCGGCCGCGGTGCGCTGCGGCGTTCCGGGTGCCGCCATGGCCGTCGCCGGGCTTCCCGATCGCGGCGATCACCACGGCGATCACGACTATCGCGGCAATGCCGATCCAGATGACTGTTCCCACCTCGATCGCCTCCTCGTGGCCGGGCTCACCGTCCCCCCTGGACGCCGATCACCCCGGCCGTCGGAACCGAGTGTGGGCTGCGCCACCCGCAGAGGCCACCGTCTTCAGAAAGCTTTGAGGTCCGCTTAGCGGCAACCACCGCAGGTTCGAGTAGCGCCGGGCTCTCTTCCGGTGGTCGAGTAGCGCCGGCCCGCCAGGGCCGGCGCGTATCGAGACCACATGCCGGTCTTCGAGGTGGTCTCGATACGGGCCGGCGCTGGGGCGCTGGCCCTACTCGACCACCGGTGGGGGGTCAGCGCGGCCAGGTCGACGTGCGCCACACCCCGGGGCCGGGGTGCAGCGGCGTGCGGAAACGCGTGGCGGGATCGGACCAGCGGTCCCGGGCGGGAGGCCCCGCCGGGGCGGGTGGAGACGAGGCGACGGCCGCGAGCACGACGGTGAGCGCCGCGAGCTCCTCGTCCGACGGATCGCCCCTGACCACGCGGAACGCGGCCCGCCGCTCCTCCGGGGTCGTCGCGCTGTCCTTCGTCACAGGGGGATGTTCCCGTGCTTGCGGGCCGGCACGGCCTCGCGCTTGGTGGCGAGCAGCCGCAGTGACCTCGCGACGTAGCCGCGCGTGTGCGACGGCGGGATGACTCCGTCGATGTACCCGCGGTCGGCCGCGATGTAGGGGTTGGCGAGGGTGTCCTCGTACTCCTGCTGCAGGTCGGCCCTGCGGGCCGCGAGCTCGTCGCCTGACAGCCCCGCGAGCTCCTTGCGGTAGAGGATGCTCACCGCGCCCGCCGCCCCGGTGACGGCGATCTGCGCGGTGGGCCACGCGACGTTCACGTCCGCACCCAGGTGCTTGGAGCCCATGACGTCGTACGCCCCGCCGTAGGCCTTGCGGGTGATCACGGTGATCTTCGGAACGGTGGCCTCGGCGTATGCGTAGATCAGCTTCGCGCCGCGGCGGATGATCCCGTTCCACTCCTGGTCGGTGCCCGGGAGGAAGCCGGGGACGTCCACGAACGTGAGGATCGGGATGTTGAACGCGTCGCAGGTGCGGACGAACCGGGCCGCCTTCTCGGATGCGTCGATGTCCAGGCAGCCCGCGAACTGGGTGGGCTGGTTCGCGACCACGCCGACCGACCGGCCGTCGACCCGCCCGAAGCCGACGACGATGTTGGGCGCGAAGAGCGCGTGCACCTCGAGGAACTCGCCGTCGTCCAGCACCCGCGTGATCACGTCGTGGATGTCGTACGGGGTGTTGGGCGAGTCCGGGATGACCGCGTCCAGCTCGAGGTCGGTGTCGGTGAGGGAGTCGGCTATCGCGCCATCTGCCGGCTCAGGCGCCGGGTACGAGGGTGGCTCGGACAGGTTGTTCGACGGCAGGAACGACAGCAGTTCCTTGACGTAGGAGAACGCGTCGGCCTCGTCGTCGGCGAGGTAGTGCGCCACGCCGGACTTCGTGTTGTGCGCCCGGCCGCCGCCGAGGTCCTCGAAGTCGACGTCCTCGCCGGTGACCGTCTTGATGATGTCCGGCCCGGTGATGAACATGTGGCTGGTGCCGTCGACCATCACGGTGAAGTCGGTGATGGCGGGCGAGTACACGGCGCCGCCCGCGCACGGCCCCATCACCAGCGAGATCTGCGGGATCACCCCCGAGCTGCGCACGTTGCGCACGAAGATCTCGCCGTAGAGCCCGAGCGCGACCACGCCCTCCTGGATGCGCGCGCCGCCGCCGTCGTTGATGCCGATGACCGGGCAGCCGATCTTGGCGGCCATGTCCATGACCTTGACGATCTTCTCGCCGTACACCTCGCCGAGCGCGCCGCCGAACACGGTGGCGTCCTGGCTGAACACCGCGACCGGCCGGCCGTCGATGGTGCCGGTGCCGGTGACGACGCCGTCACCGAACGGACGCTTCTCCTGCATCCCGAAGTTGGTGGAGCGATGCCGGGTGAGCGCGTCGAGCTCGACGAACGAGCCGGGGTCGAGCAGCTGGTCGACGCGCTCGCGCGCGGTCTGGCGGCCCTTCGCGTGCTGCCGCTCCACCGCGGCCTCGCTGCCCGCGTGCACGGCACCGTCGATACGCCGGTACAGGTCGGCGATCTTGCCCGCGGTCGTGTGGATGTCGGGCTCGGGGCCGGACGCGAACGGCTCCGTTGCGGCGCTCATGGCCCGGGAGCCTAACGCCGCAGGCGGCTCCGTCGCCGCGATGCGCGTCACGCGGCTCGGCGTCCACCGCCGCGCGTCCGGCGACGGTCCCCCGCCGTCCGCCGCGAGTGCGGGGAAAGGCCAGCGGGCCGGGTGACTCGCCGGTAGCGTCACCAGGCATGCACCGGACCGTCGAGCCGCTGGACGCAGCCGCACTTCGGGCAGCGCTCACCGGGCGGTGGGAGCAGGTCGACGTCGTGCAGCGCACGGGCTCCACCAACGCCGACCTCCTCGCCGCCGCCGCGGACGGTGCGCCCGATCGCACAGTCCTCGTCGCCGAGCACCAGGAGGCAGGGCGCGGCAGGCTCGCGCGCACCTGGGTGGCCCCGCCGGGCACCGGGATCACGGTCAGCGTGCTGCTGCGCCCCACCGGGGTGCCGCCCGCGCGGTTCGCATGGCTGCCGCTGCTCACAGGGCTCGCCCTGCTCGACGCCATCCGCGCGGTCTGCGACGTCCCGGCCGGGCTCAAGTGGCCGAACGACCTGCTGCTCGGACCGGGGCGGCGGAAGGCGGCCGGGATCCTCGCCGAGGTCGCCGACGCCGTGCGACCCGCCGTCGTCGTCGGGATCGGGCTGAACGTCGCGGCTTCGCCCCCCGACCAGCCCCTGGCCACGTCGCTCGCCGACGAAGGCGCGTTCGTCGATCGCACACAGGTGCTCACCACCCTGCTGGACCGGCTCGCCGAGCGGGAAGCCGCGTGGCGCGACGGCCGGGGTGACGCGGAGGGCACCCGGCTGCGCGCCGACTACCGGGCCGGCTGCGTCACCCTCGGCTCGGAGGTCAGGGTCGAGCTGCCCGGCGGTGCGGCCCTGCATGGCATCGCGGAGGACGTCGACCGCGACGGACGGCTCCTGCTGCTCGACGCGGCAGGCCACCGGCGTGCCGTCGCCGCGGGCGACGTCGTGCACCTGCGCCCTTCCGGGTAGCCGCAGCGCGTCCTGGCGACGGACCGCCGCCGCGAACGCCTAACGTGGCTCCCGTGGCTTATCCGGACGATCTGCTCGTGGAGGACGAGCAGGTGGTCGTGCACCGGCACCCGCACTGGAAGATGCTGGTCGTGCCCGTCGTCGTGCTGCTGCTCGTCGTCGGGGTCGCGAGCTTCGTCGCCGCGCTCGTGAGCGCGCAGAGCTGGGCGCCGTGGGCGTGGCTGGGGCTGGCCGTGGCCGGCCTCGCGCTCGTCGGGCGGTTCACGGTCTTCCCGGTGCTGCGCTGGCGCACCACGCACTTCGTGGTGACCGATCGCCGGGTGCTGGTGCGGGAGGGGGTCCTCACCCGCAAGGGCATGGACATCCCGCTGAAGCGGATCAGCAGCGTGCAGTTCCGGCAGGGCCTGCTGGAGCGGATGCTCGGAGCGGGCACGCTCGCCATCGAGTCGGACTCCGACGAGTCCCTCGAGTTCGACGACGTCCCTGGCGTGCGGCGCGTGCACGCCGTGCTCTACAACGAGGTCGGCCAGTAACGAGGTGGAACAGTGACGAGACCGCCGACGAGACCACTGCCGATGCCGGTGCCCGCCCCCGGGCTCCCTGAGCACGTCACGATCTACGAGGTCGGGGCGAGGGACGGGCTGCAGAACGAGTCGGCGATCGTGCCGGTCGAGGCGAAGGCCGAGTTCCTGCACCGGCTCGCAGCCGCGGGCCTGCGCGTACTGGAGGCCACCAGCTTCGTGCACCCCAAGTGGGTGCCCCAGCTCGCGGACGCGGGTGACCTGCTGCGCCTGCTGGTGCGCACGGAAGGCGTGGACTACCCGGTGCTCGTGCCGAACGAGCGCGGCCTCGACCGGGCCCTCGACGCAGGCGTCTCGCACATCGCCGTCTTCGCGAGCGCAACCGACACCTTCGCCCAGCGCAACCTCAACAGCTCGCTCGACGCGCAGTTCGCCATGTTCGAGCCCGTGGTGAAGCGGGCGCTCGAGGCAGGCCTGCGTGTGCGCGGGTACGTCTCGATGTGCTTCGGCGATCCGTGGGAAGGCGCCGTGGCGCCCGAGCAGGTGGCGGCGGTGACGCGCAGGTTGGCGGGGATGGGCTGCCACCAGATCTCCCTCGGCGACACGATCGGCACCGGGACCCCTGGGCACGTCGACGCCGTGCTCGACGGCTGCGTCGCGGCCGGGGTGCCCGTCCGGCATCTCGCGGTGCACTTCCACGACACCTACGGCCAGGCGCTCGCCAACACGCTCGCCGCCCTGCGCCGCGGCGTGCGCACCGTGGACGCGAGCGCCGGAGGGCTCGGTGGCTGCCCCTACGCCGAGTCCGCCACCGGCAACCTCGCCACGGAGGACCTCGTCTGGATGCTCGACGGCCTCGGCATCGGGCACGGGGTCGACCTCGACGCGCTCGTCGCAACGAGCGTGTGGATGGCCGAGAAGCTGGGGCGGCCGTCGCCGTCGCGGGTGGTGCGGGCGCTGGGCGGCGGTCGGTAGTTCTGTCGGTGGCCTGCGACACAATGGCGGAGACGTTTCGAGGAGGTGCGCGGTGGCGCTGCCGATCCCCCGGGAGCTTTTGACTCTCGACCAGTGGGACGCCCTGCCCGAGGACAACTCGGCGCACTACGAGCTGCAGGAGGGCGTGCTCGTCGTGTCGCCGAAACCGGCAAGGAGGCACCAGCGCGCGCTCGTGCGGCTTGCCTCGCAGATGGAGCGGCAACTCCCGCCGGATTGGGAGGTCCTTCCCGACTTCGAGGTGGTCGTCGAGGCCGAAGGACCGGCGACCGTCCGCGCACCCGACCTCGTCATCGTGCGCGCCGACGGCCCGGAAAGTCGGGTTGCGGCAGGCGAGGTACTACTTGCGGTGGAGATCATCTCGCCTGGCTCCCGCAAGATCGACACTCACATGAAGCACTTCGAGTACGCCGAGGCGGGGATCCCCCACTACTGGGTGGTCGACCTCGACCCGCCCGCTCCGTCGATCACGGTCTACGGGCTGGGCGCTCCGGAGGACGGCTACGTGGAGAGCCAGACCGCGACCGGTGCGCTCGTCGTCCTGGAGCCGTTCGAGATGCGGATCGACATCGGCGCGCTCGTCGAGCGGAGGCCCCACCCATCGGAGGGGTGACCGCGCGGGCCGATCGTGCCTACGGTCGAAGCTCCCCGTCAACGACGACTGGAGCGGCTCGTGACCCGACTGAGGTTCGGCATCTTCCTGGCCCCCTTCCACCCCGCGGGCGAGAACCCGACCACCGCGCTGCAGCGCGACCTGCAGCTCGTCCAACACCTCGACGACCTGGGGTACGACGAGGCGTGGATCGGTGAGCACCACTCCGCCGGCTCGGAGATCATCGCGTCGCCCGAGATCTTCATCGCTGCGGCGGCCGAGCGCACGAGGCGCATCCGGCTCGGCACCGGCGTGATATCGCTGAGCTACCACAACCCGCTGTGGGTGGCGGAGCGGATCGTGCTGCTCGACCACCTGACGCGCGGGCGCGTGATGCTGGGTGTCGGTCCGGGTTCGCTGCCCACCGACTCGGCGATGATCGGACTGAACCCCACCGACACGCGTGAGCTGCTCGAGGAGAACCTCGACATCGTCATGCGGCTGCTGCGCGGCGACGAGCCGGTCACGGCCACCACCCGCACCCACCAGCTGATCGACGCCCGGCTGCACCTGCGGCCCTACTCCGACCCGCTGTTCGATGTCGCCGTCGCGGCCGTGGCATCGCCGACCGGGCCGCGCCTGGCGGGCAGGCACGGCGTCGGCCTGCTGTCCATCGGGGCGACGCTCACCAAGGAGGGTTTCGACGCGCTCGCCCACCACTGGAACGTCATGGAGGAGCGGGCGGCGACCTTCGGCACCACCGTCGACCGCGCGGCGTGGCGTCTGGTCGGGCTGATGCACGTCGCCGAGACGCGGGAGCAGGCGTACCGGGACGTCGAGCACGGCATCGAGCAGTGGTTCCGCTACTTCCAGAAGGTCGCCGCGTTCCCGCAGATGGCGGTGGAGGGCGGTGACGTCCGGGAGATGATCGACTTCGTCAACGAGGCCGGGATCGGCGCGATCGGGACGCCGGACGACGCGGCGGCGCAGGTGCAGCGGCTCGTCGACCAGTCCGGCGGGTTCGGCGCCATGCTGCTGCTCGCGCACGAGTGGGCGAACCCGCAGGCCACACGCCGCTCCTACGAGCTGATCGCCCAGCACGTCATGCCGCGGTTCCAGGGCCAGGCGCAGGCCACGCTCGACGCGAAGGCGCGGGCCACCGAGACCCGCACCGGGCATGCCGAGCAGCAGGTTGCGGCGGTCGCCCACATGAGCGAGAAGTACGCGAAGGAACTCGCCGACCGCGGCTGAGGCCACTTCACAAACCCAGCGTCCGCTTCACACAAGGCCCGCCTTGTGTGAAGCGGGCAGTGAGTCTGTGAAGTGCTCGCTCAGGCCCGTGTGGCGAACATGCCGGTGAAGGTGCTGCGGTAGACCACCTCGTCGCCGCGGTGCAGCCAGGCCCGCAGCTTCACGAGGCCGAGGGTCGGGCGGCTGCGGGAGCGGCGCGCTTCCAGCACCTCCATCGACGCCCGCAGCTCGTCGCCCGCGAACACCGGGGCCGGCCACGCGATCTCCTCGCCGCCGGGGGAGCCGAGGGAGGAGGCGCGGGCGAGCACGCCGTCGGCGTAGGCGCGCATCCACAGCGATGCGGTGAACCAGCCCGACGCCGCGAGCGCACCGAAGATCGAGGCCTTGCCGGCGTCGTCGTCGACGTGGAACGGCTGCGGGTCGAACCGGCGGGCGAACGCGAGCATCTCGTCGCGGTCGACGACTGTGGTGCCGAGGTCGAAGACACGGCCGGGGGTGAGGTCCTCGAAGTAGAGCTCCGGATCCATCCTCACCGCCCGATGATCGCGAGCGCGGCCTTGTGGACGGCGCCGTTGGAGGCGAGCCCGTCGCCGCCCGCGAACGTCTCGGTGCCGGAGAGGTCGGTGAGCGTCCCGCCCGCCTCGGTGAGGATCGGCACGAGGGCGGCGAGGTCCCACGGATTCGCGGCGCCGTCCACGGCGAGGTCGATCACGCCCTCGGCCACGAGGCAGTACATCCAGAAGTCGCCGAAGGCGCGCGTCTCCCAGCACGAGTCGACGAGTCGCAGGTAGTCGTCGCGGCGGCCGAGCTCGGCGAAGGTCTTGATGTCGGTGGTCGAGAGGTAGGCGTCGGCCAGGTCGCTCACGCCCGAGACGGCGATCCGCCGCGTGCCGGACCGGTCGGAGGTCCACGCGCCCTCGCCGCGCGCCGCCCACCAGCGCCTGCCCAGCGCGGGGGCGCTCGCGACCCCGACCACCGGCTCGCCCTGCGCCGTGAGCGCGATCAGGCTGGCCCAGACCGGCATGCCGCGGGAAAAGTTCTTCGTGCCGTCGATCGGGTCGATCACCCAACCGCGCTCGGAGTCGGTGACCGCACCGCCGCGCTCCTCGCCGAGCACCGCATCCCCGGGCCGTTCCGCCGCGATCATGCGGCGCAGCGCGTCCTCGACGGCGGTGTCGGCATCAGTCACGGGCGTGCGGTCCGGCTTGCGGGTGACCCGCAGGTCGGCGGCCCGGAACCGCGCGAGGGTGATCGCGTCCGCCGTGTCGGCGAGGCGCAGGGCGAGCTCGAGATCGGCGTCCACGGGTGGCAACCCTGCCTCATTCACCGGTGACCCCGTCGATCCGCTCCCGCAGCAGGTCGGCGTGGCCGTTGTGACGGGCGTACTCCTCCACCATGTGGACCAGCACCCAGCGCGCCGACAGCCGCCTTCCCACCCGGTCGGTGATCATCACGTCCAGGGAGGGGAGCGCCTCGGCGATCTCCCTCGCTCGCGCGCACTCGGCTCGCCACGCGGCGAAGGCGACATCGACGGCGGCGGGATCCACGTTGTCGAAGTCGCCGTCGGGATCGTCGTCCGAGTAGTAGAGCGGCGGGGCGTACTCGCGGCCGAGCCGGCGGCGGAACCAGCCGCGTTCGACGTCGGCCATGTGGCGGACGAGGCCGAGCAGCGAGAGCGACGACGGCTCGGCGGCCCGGGTCACGAGCTGGGCGGGGGCGAGCCCGGCGCATTTCAGCTCGAGGGTGGCGCGGTGGTAGTCGAGCCAGCCCGCGAGCATCGTTCGCTCCTCGGCGGCGGCGGGTGGACGCGGTCGGTTGTCGTCGGACACGCACCGATGATCCCCCCGCCGCACTAGACTCTCCCAGTGACCACCGTCCTGCTGGCCGAGGACGACACCGCGATCGCCGAGCCCCTGTCCAGGGCGCTGCAGCGAGAGGGGTACGTCGTCGAGGTCGCCACAGACGGCGCCGCCGCGCTCGAGCGCGTGCGGCGCGGCCATGTGGACCTGCTCGTGCTCGACCTCGGCCTGCCCGGCATGGACGGCCTCGAGGTCTGCCGGCGCGTGCGGTTGGACGACCCCGATCTGCCGGTGCTGATGCTCACCGCCCGCACGGACGAGGTCGACTTCGTCGTCGGGCTGGACGCGGGCGCCGACGACTACGTCGGCAAGCCGTTCCGGCTGGCCGAGCTGCTCGCCCGCGTGCGGGCCCTGCTGCGCAGGCTCACCCCCGAGGCCGTCGAGGTGGGTGGCGTGCGGATGGAGCTCTCCGGTCGCCGCGTGCTGGTCGACGGGGTCGAGGTGGGCCTCGCCAACAAGGAGTTCGAGCTGCTCCGGGTGCTGCTCCTGCGTGCGGGCCAGGTTGTCACGCGGGAGGAGATCCTGCGCGAGGTGTGGAACGACCCGGACATGAAGACGTCCAAGACGCTGGACATGCACATGTCTTGGCTGCGCCGCAAGATCGGCGGCGAGCGCCGGATCGCCACGGTGCGCGGCGTCGGATTCCGCTTCAACCACGATTAGATGCGCCGCCGGATCCTGCAGTCGACGTTGCTCGTGGTCGCGATCACGGCGCTGGTGCTCGGTGGCCCGCTCGCGATCACCACGTGGCGGCTGGTGGAGGACCTCCACCGCGCCGACCTCCTGTCCCGCCTCGAGCAGGTGGCGGCGCGGTTGGACACCGCGGACGCGGCGATCGACCGCGAGTCCATCGAGCTCGCCGTGCCGACGGGCGGGCGGCTGGTGCTGCAGAGAGCCGGCCAGCCTGATCAGGTGATCGGAGCGGAGGTCGGGGACGACCCGGTCTCGGAGTCCCTGCCGTTCGCGCCCGGTGATGTGCTCGTGATGCAGGAGCCGCTGCGGTCGATGCGTACCGAGCAGATACAGGTCACGCTCGTGGTGCTGCTGCTGGTCGTGCTTTCGGTCGGCACCGGAGCGGTGGTCGCCACCGTCACGGCGCGGCGGCTGGCCGAACCGCTGCGCGGGGTGGCCGACCGGGCGGCCCGGCTCGGTGCCGGCGACTTCCGCGCCGTACCTGGCCGGCACGGGATCCCCGAGCTGGATCGCGTGTCGGACGTGCTCGACACCTCGGCCGTCGCGCTCGCCGACCTGCTGCAGCGGGAGCGGGCGCTCGTCGGCGACGTGTCGCACCAGCTGCGCAGCCGCCTCACCGCACTGCAGCTGCGGCTCGACGAGCTGGCCGCCCATCCCGACCCGACGGCGCGCAGCGAGGCGCTCGCCGCGCTGGAGCAGGCCGAGCGACTTGCCGAGGTGCTCGACGAGCTGCTGGAGGCGGCCCGGGTGGCGCGGGCGGCGGGCGCGGAGCCGCGGGACCTGCGGGAGACGCTCGGCGCCGTGGCGGAGGAGTGGCGCCCGAATCTCAAGGCGAAGGGCCGCTCGCTCAAGGTCCGCGTGCCCGAGGGCCTGCTCGCCCGGGTGACGCCCACCCGAATCCGCGAGGCGATCGGTGCGCTGCTCGACAACGCGATCCAGCACGGCTCCGGCACGGTGACCCTCAGCGCCCGCGCGGCCGAGACGAGCCTGGTGGTGGAGGTCGCGGACGCGGGCGCGGGCGTGCCGGAGGAGCTCGTGCCGCACGTGTTCGACCGCGGGGTATCGGTCGGCTCGTCGACCGGGATCGGGCTCGCGCTCGCCCGCGCATTGGTGGAGGCCGACGGCGGCCGGCTGGAGCTGTCGAGGGCCCGCCCCCCGATCTTCACGATCTTCCTGCCGGCGGCACGAGCGGACGACGTGGTGGCGGCAGCAGCGCCCCGCCGCTCGTCAACCCCCCGCTGATCGCCCTGCGGTCGAGTAGCGCCGGCGCTACTCGACCTGCGCGTCAGGAGCCCGCGTCAGGCGGCGGGGACCCTCCGGCGGACGTCCTCGTCCGGGAAGACGAAGCGACGAAAGGCCCACCAGCGGAACGCCATGCCGACGAGCACACCGATGATCTGGCCGCTGACGAAGTCGGCGACCTCCTGGGTGAGGAGGCTCACCTCGGGCACCGAGAGGTGGAACACGTAGCGCGAGATCGCGAGCGGCGCCGAGTAGACGACCACGCCGATGCCGCTGACGAGGAAGAACAGCGCCGCCTCGTGGTGGCGTTCCCGGCCGCCGCGGGTGCGGAAGGACCACTCCCGGTTCAGCACGTACGACACGATCGTCGCGACCAGCACAGCGATGATCTTCGCCGTCAGCGGCTTCTCAGCCAGCACCGTGGACTTGAGCAGCAGGAACACCACGGTATCGATCACCCACGTGGTGCCACCGACGAAGGCGAACTTCACCAGCTCACGGTGCTTGATGGCGATGTCGCGGTAGGGCTGCGGGATGATCGCGAGCGCCGACTCGACAACGGACACCTGGTCGATCGTGCCAGACGCCGGCGTCGCATCGCCCGCCGGTAGGCTTCCTCCACCGTGGACGCCTCCCCAGCCGCGCGTCAACCGATCGTCGGGATGGTCGGTGCCGGGCAACTCGCCCGCATGACGCACCAGGCGGCCATCGCGCTCGGCCAGTCGCTGCGCGTGCTGGCCGCCGACCCTGCCGATCCCGCCGCGCTCGTGTGCCCCGACGTGCACCCCGGCACGCCATCCGACCTGCCCGCCCTGCGGGCGTTCGCCCGTGGCTGCTCGGCCGTCACGTTCGACCACGAGCAGGTGCCTCAGGAGAACCTGCGGGCCCTCGTGGACGCGGGGGTGCGCGTCCACCCCGGGCCGGACGCGCTGCTGCACGCGCAGGACAAGCTCGTGATGCGCCGCAGGCTCGCCGGACTCGGCCTGGCCGGGCCGGCGTTCACCGAGGTCCGCGAGCCGGGCGACGTCGCAGGGTTCGCTGCCGAGCACGGGTGGCCGGTGGTACTCAAGGCGGCGCGTGGCGGGTACGACGGGCGCGGCGTCTGGCTGCTGCGCAACGCGGATGAGGCGCAGCTCGTCACCGAGCTGCTGGCGGCCGGCACGCCCCTGCTCGTCGAGGAGGCCGTGTCGATGCGCAGAGAGCTGGCGGCGCTCGTCGCGCGCTCCCCGTTCGGGCAGGCGGCCGCGTGGCCGGTGGTGGAGACCGTGCAGGAGGACGGCCAGTGCGTGCAGGTCCTCGCCCCCGCACCCGGCCTGGATCCGGACGTGGCCGCGGGGGCGCAGGAGATGGCGCTGCGGATCGCCGCCGAGCTGGGCGTCACCGGCCTGCTGGCCGTTGAGCTGTTCGAGCGGACCGACGGGGTGCTCGTCGTCAACGAACTGGCCATGCGGCCGCACAACTCCGGCCACTGGACCATCGAGGGATCCCGCACGTCGCAGTTCGAACAGCACCTGCGCGCGGTGCTCGACTACCCGCTCGGCGCCACGGCACCGACGGCGCACGCCGTGGTCATGGCCAACGTGCTCGGTGCGGCGCGGTCGCCCGTGATGTCGATGGACGAGCGGGTGCACCACCTCTTCGCGCGGTTCCCCGACGTGAAGGTGCACCTCTACGGGAAGGCCGAACGGCCGGCCCGCAAGGTCGGGCACGTCACCGTGCTCGGCGACGACATGGCGGCGGTGCGGGCACGGGCGGCGCTCGCCGCGGCGTGGCTGTCCACGGCCGAGTGGCCGGACGGCTGGTCCCCGCATTCGGGCAGCCGCGAGCAGGAGGTGCAGCGTGCCTGAGTCGCTTGTCGGCGTGATCATGGGCAGTGACTCGGACTGGCGCGTCATGCAGGCCGCCGGTGAGGCGCTCGCCGAGTTCGACGTGCCCTACGAGGTGGGCGTGTACTCCGCGCACCGCACACCACAGCGCATGCTCGACTACGCCGCGAGCGCGGCGGAGCGGGGCCTGCGCGTGGTGATCGCCGGCGCCGGCGGAGCGGCGCACCTGCCGGGGATGGTCGCGGCCGCCACGCCGCTGCCGGTCGTCGGCGTGCCGGTGCCACTTGCCCAGCTCGACGGCCTCGACTCGCTGCTCTCGATCGTCCAGATGCCGGCGGGCGTTCCGGTGGCCACCGTGGCCGTCGGCGGCGCGCGCAACGCGGGACTGCTCGCCGTCCGAATCCTCGCGACTGGTGACGCCGCCCTGCGGGACCGGATGGTGCGCTTCCAGGCCGACCTCGCCGACTCCGTGCTCGAGAAGGATGCCGCGCTGCGTGCTGCCGCTGGGAAGTGATCTGCGGAATTCCCGTGGCGAGCCCGCCTCCGCCGTGCGTAGGGTGGCAGTACACGTGAGAGGAGGTGGTCCAGCGTTGAATAGCTACAGGACTCGTGAGGTGGCTGTCCGCTAGCACCACGGGACTCGTTCCGACGGCCAAGTGGAAGCCGGTGTGGTGCCGGCGAATTCCAGGCAGTCACCCGTGATCCCCGGGCCCGAGCCCGTCCAGCTCGGCTTGCGCAGCACCCGCTGCGGCCCGGGGATCACGCATGTCCGGCCCCAGAAACCACCGCGAGCCCGGTCGCGAATCGCGGCCGGGCTCGCGGCGGGTGCCGGGGAGCTCAGGGCTCTGGTGACAGCAGCGCGCCGATCTCGCGGAGCCGGGGTGCGTGCTGGCGGGCGTGGTGCTCGCAGAACAGGAGGTCGTTGCCGGCCGGGAGCACTGCCCGCACGTGGGCAACGGCCCGACAGCGGTCACAGCGATCCTGGCGGGTGAGAACGGGGACCGAGTCGGCTGTGAACACGGCGGCCTCCCGCTACGCGCCGCGCGCCGCGACGGACGACAGCGGACTGGTCGCGGAGGTGCCTGCCGTCCGCGACCAGTACGCCGGTCGTGCCGCAGGGGATCCCTCAACGATCGGCGTGGCGGAGAATGGCGAGTTCACGGTGGCTGAGGGGGGCGCCGGCGTGCTCATCGTCGATTCTCCCTTCCGCCAGATCGCTGTCTGCGGCAAGAAGAAGGATCCGGCACGCGCCGAGATCGCTACCACCCCGCTGCCCTCCCGTCGCACTGCTGCCAGCGCCACCTTCACGATGGGGGCTGTCCCCCAGGTCCCAAGTGGACGGCGGACACGAGGTGTGGTAGCCGTCACGCCTGGCGTTCGAGGCGGGCGACGGCGGCCTCGAGCCGTTCGGTCACACCGTGCAGGGCCGGTTCTCCCGGCAACATGTCGACGACCTTCCGGAACCGGGCCCGGTATTCGTCCAGCTGGTCGGGCCGGCCGCCGTCGGCGAGCCAGCCGCGCAGCGCGAGGTTGTGGGCGGCCACGACGGCGGCGCCGGTCACCGCGGCGCGCAGGTCGCCGTCCGGCTCACCCGCGAAGCGCTCCCGCAGCTGCCGGGTGAACAGGCGGCGGTAGTGGTCCACCCGCGCCGACTCGCGGTCGCGCAGGGCCGGTACCTCGTGGGTGAGCCGGAAGCGCTCGACGGAGAGCCCTGGGTCGTCGGCATACAGGTCGAAGACCGTTTCGCCCGCTCGCACCACGAGGGCCGCGGTGGGTTCCGTGGGGTGCGCCGTGGCGAACACCTCCGCGATCCGCGCGAGGCCGACCTCGTGGTCGGGCGAGATCGCGTCCTCCTTGCTCGGGAAGTAGCGGAAGAACGTCCGCCGCCCGACGCCCGCGGCGGCCGCGATGTCGTCGACGGTCGTCTCCTCGTAGCCCTGGATGCGGAACAACCGCACAGCGGCCGCGACCAGCTCGCGCCGCACCTCCGCCCGGCCCTCGGGGGAGCGGCCGCGACGAGTGGTGCCAGTCATGGCACGCAGGGTAACAGGAGTGGTGTACGGATGGCACCGAGTGCCGTTACGCTGGTGCCATGAACCCCGACTTCGACACCTACCGGCTCAGCGACGAGCACGAGGCGCTGCGCGAGGCGGTGCGGGCGCTCGCGGAGAAAGAGATCGCCCCGCACGCCGCGGCGGTCGACGAGCAGAGCCGCTTCCCGGTCGAGGCGCAGACCGCTCTGGTGAAGGCGGGGTTCAATGCGGTCACGATCCCGGAGGAGTACGGCGGCCAGGGTGCCGACGAGCTCGCCGGCTGCATCGTGATCGAGGAGGTGGCGCGGATCTGCGCGTCGTCCTCACTGATCCCCGCCGTCAACGGGCTGGGGCTCACGCCGATCCTGCTCTCGGCGTCCGACGAGCTGAAGCGCCATGTGCTGCCGTCCGTCGCGGCGGGCGACGCGATGATCAGCTACGCGCTGTCGGAACGCGAGGCCGGCTCGGACGCCGCGGCGATGAAGACCCGCGCGCGCCGCGACGGCGACTCATGGGTGCTGAACGGCACCAAGTGCTGGATCACCAACGCGGGCGAGTCGACCTGGTACACGGTGATGGCGGTGACCGACCCCGGAAAGGGGGCCAGGGGGATCTCCGCGTTCGTCGTGCACCGCGACGACCCGGGCTTCGAGGTCGGACCGAAGGAGCGCAAGCTCGGCATCAACGGCTCGCCGACGCGCGAGATCTACTTCCAGGACTGCCGGATCCCGGCGATGAGGATCATCGGCGCCGAGGGCACCGGGTTCAAGACCGCCCTCGCCACGCTCGACCACACCCGCCCGACGATCGGCGCGCAGGCGGTCGGCATCGCGCAGGGCGCGCTCGACGTCGCCACGGCGTACGTGAAGGAGCGCAAGCAGTTCGGCAAGGCCATCGGCGAGTTCCAGGGCATCCAGTTCATGCTCGCCGACATGGCGATGAAGGTGGAGGCGGCCCGCCAGCTCGTCTATGTCGCCACGTCGCGTGCGGAGCGGGGCGAGCCGAACCTCGGCTTCATCTCCAGCGCGGCGAAGTGCTTCGCCTCCGACACGGCGATGAGCGTCACGACCGACGCGGTGCAACTGCTGGGCGGCTACGGATACACCAAGGACTTCCCGGTGGAGCGCATGATGCGCGACGCGAAGATCACGCAGATCTACGAGGGCACCAACCAGATCCAGCGGATGGTGATGGCGCGGGCCCTGCTCAGGTGAGGTGCGGCCGGGACGACTGCCTCCGCGCCCAGGATCGCATTTCGTCATTCGTCTCGTCGAAGAACGCAGACTTGGATCGCGTGTAGTCGTCGTAGTCACGGTCGCTGGCGTGTTGTGTGGCCAGGCGGCGTTTAGCCTCTTCGTAGATGCCCGCCTGTACCGGGTTGCTGCGGAGCCAGTCGCGGAAGACTACGACGAACTGCGCAAAGGGCGAGTCCGCACGGCGGATGTGCAGGATGGCCGCACGTGCGGGGTCGTGGAAGAGGCGCTTCTCGTACAGGGTCGGATCGGTCGGGTCAGCCGGGCGTGGCGTATCTCGATAGACGCCGGGGGAGTCAGGCCGAGCTCCCTGCGCAGAAACGAATCCGGTGGGAGCCAACAGCCCCGCGAGCTGGTCCAGCGATGGCAGAGAAGGCATTCGCACTTGCAGGTCGATGATCGGCTTCGCGGCTAGCCCTGGTACGGCTGTCGACCCGATGTGCTCGTAGGTGAAGCGAGCGGAATCGGAGAGAGGGGCGAGTGCTGTCTGCACCTCGGCGAGGACTTGCTGTGCACGTTCGGGCCAGCTCGATTCGTAATCCACGATCACCGCATTGGGCACGGTCGGACGCTACCCGCCCACCGTACGTCGCCGACAATGGTGTCCGTGCGACATTTCTGACACGCCGGCGCCACTTCCGGCGATCATGCCTGCCTCGTCAGGCAACCAGGTGGCCCCGGAGGAATTCGACGATCTCCGCCCGCGCCGCCTTCGCCTGCGGGACCACGCCCGGCAGGCTGAGGAACCCGTGTGGTGCCCCGCGGTGCTCGGTGAGCCGCGTGGGAGTCCCGGACTCAAGGAGCCGCTCGGCGTAGCGGCGGCCGTGGTCGGCCAAGGCGTCGACGGTCGGCACCACGACGAGCGCGGGGGGCAGCCCGTTCAGGTTGTCGGCATGGAGCGGCGAGATCGCTCGAGGATCCGTGCCCGGCGGAACGGCGAGCCGCTGGAACAGTTGCAGCTGCGGCACGGCGAGGGTCGGGGTGCGGGCGTACTCGGCGACCGAGGCGTAATCGAGCATCGTGTCGGTCGCATCGACGGCCGGGTTGACCAGCACCTGCGCCTGGAGGTGCAGGTCGGCATCCCTGGCTCGAATCGCTGCCAAGGCGCTGATCAACGCGCCGCAGCTCTCGCCGAACACGGCCGTCCGCGCCGGGTCGATGCCCCACTCGGCGCCGTGCTGCAGCACGTGCCGGAGCACGTCCCAGCCGTCGTCGACGGCCGCGGCGAGCGGGGTCTGCGCGTCGAGGAGCCGGTGCTCGACCGAGACGACGAGGGCGGGCAGCTGCGCGGCGAGGTGGCTGTTGATCCAGTCGCTCTGCGCTGCCGTGCCCACGAACGCGCCGCCGTGCACGTGGAGCACGAGCGGCAGTTGGCGGCCGCCGGCCGGCGGCCGGTGCACCCGGACCCGGAGCCTGCGGTCGGGGAGTGTCACCTCCTGCCAGCGGATGGCCGCGCCGCGGGCTGGGAGCCCGGTGATCACCCGTAGCAGCCGGGAGGCCCGCTTGCGGTTCTCCGCCTCGCGGAAGGCGAGCAGCTCCTCAGCCGGCATCGCCGACCAGTCCGGCTCTCGGCGCAGCGCCTGCAGCAGCCGGAAGCCCAGCGGTGGCCGTTCCGTGGCGGTGGTGACGTCGACCATGTCTCCTCCTCGAGGGTTTCGCTACCTCTAGTAGCGATACTGAGAGTAGCGTAAGTGGCTATCGTGTGGCCATGCCCCGAGCGACGACACCCGCCCGACCACCCGGTCGCCCGCGCGAGAGCCTCGACGCCGTGGTCTTCGCCGCGACTCTCCGCACGGTCCACGAGCTCGGCTACGCGCACGCCACCGTCGACCGCATCGCCGCTGCGGCGGGCGTCGCGAAGACGACGGTCTACCGCCGATGGCCGTCGAAGGGTGCGTTGATCGCGGACTGCCTCGTCGACGCGTTCGGTCCGGCGCCGCTGGAAGGGGTCGGCAAGGCCGAGATCATCTCTTCGGCCATCCGCTGGGCGGCGGCGAAGATCGGCGAGCCGGGGGTGGGTGCGGCGTTCGCGGGCGTGTTCAGTGACGCCGTCAGCGACCCGGCCCTGCGCGAGATCCTGTCCACGCGGTTGCAGGACCCGTACCGGCGCGCGCTCCAGGATGCGCTGGGCGAGCCGGAGAACCGGGTCCTGTTCTTGATCGACGCCGTCGTCGGGATCCTGCTCCACCGCATGGGGATGACCGGCGAGCCGATGGTCGACGCCGACGTCGACGCGCTGGTCGAGATGGTGCGCGGGTACTTCGCCCGGTCGGGTTGATCAAGGCGTAATCGCAGTGTCACCGGTTGTGCAATCCGCCGAAGGATGGAATCCTCCGCCACCGATGTCGGCGCAACACAGCTCCCCACTGTCCTTGCTCCCGATGCACGACTCGGCACGGTTGGCATGGGTCGACGCGGCCAAGGGCCTGTCGATCCTGCTCGTGGTGGCCCACCACGCCGTGTCGTTCCTGTACACGTCGGGGTTGGCGCCGCCCGCCGTCGTGGCCGCCAACACCGCGCTCGCGTCGATGCGCATGCCGCTGTTCTTCCTCGTCTCCGGGCTCTTCGTCGCGGGACCGCTCGCGGCGCCGTGGCGGACGTTGCTACATAAGCGGGTCGCGTTCTTCGTCTACCTCTTCGCGGTGTGGACCCTGCTCCGCTTCGCCTTCTTCCACATCCCCGCCGTAGCGGCTGTCGATCCGTACGTCGACGACACGGACCCTGTCTCGTTGGCCATGGCACCGTTGATCCCCGGCTCCGGTGTGTGGTTCATCTACGCGCTCGCCCTGTTCGCCGTGATCGCGAAGCTGATCAAGGGCCTCCCGGTGTGGTTCCAGCTGGGGGCGGCCGGCCTGCTGTCCGCGTTCGTCGGGGCGGAGATCCTGCAGTTCGAGGCCGAGGTGTGGACGCGCATGGCCCGCCACCTGTTCTTCTTCCTGCTCGGCTGGCACGCCCGAACGCTCGTCGAAGGCGTGGCACGGGCCGCCACGGCGTTGCGGGTGGCCGTTGTGGCCGCGGTGTGCGTCGGCTGCGCGGCCACCGCCGTCGTGCTCGGCATCCGTTGGATCCCGGGCGTCGCGCTCGGGCTCAACATCCTCGCCGTCACGTTCGGAGTGCTGTTCGCCGCGTGGGTCTCCCGGTACCGGGTGGGTCGTCCGCTCGTCGCACTCGGCGCGCAGACGCTGCCGGTCTACCTGATCCACATCTTCTGGATCGCCGTGGTCATGGTCGGGTTGCTGCACCTCGGTGTCCCGCCCGTGGCGGGGTACGCGCTTCCCGTTGCGATCGCAGTTCTGTGCACCGTGCTGTCGCTCCTGACGCACCGCGTGCTCGTGGCGGCGAGCGCCTCGTGGCTCTTCGCGCTCCCGCGGCGGCTGGCGTTCGCGGGATGACGCGGCTCCACGCCTCCCGCAATGCCCGATAGAGCCGGCCGGTGCGGTGACCGCATTCGCTCGCCGGGTCTGGTCGGGCGGGGTGGTTGTGGGGGCCTCCGGTGGCGCCGCGGGCGGAAAAGGGCGAAAGCGACCCGGGAACGCGCCGAACTGCTGATCGAGCCGCCATTCCGGGGACAATCCGGCGATCAAGGCGAAATGGTCGCTAGATGATCTCCGATGACGACCATTAGCCCTTGATCGCCGCGCTGACCTGCGGGCCGGGCTCGCGTCAGGAACCGGTGAACGTTGGTGGTCACCGCACTAGCCGAGCCGGACCGTGGTCCGCTCCGCGGTGGCGCGGCGCGCAAGCGCCGCCTCGTCCGGGTTGCGGACCTGCACCAGCGACGCCTCCACGGCCAGCACTGCGAGCAAGCCGTCCCGCAGTCCGGTGGCCGTGTTCCAGTCCAGGGTGGAGAGCACGCGGTCGGTGCGCGAAAGGCCCAGCTCGGCCGCGCGGGTACTGGCGCCGGCCATGACCTCGCTGACCGTCGCGCCGTCGAGTGCGGGGGCGCTGGCGGGAACCTGCTCCCACGGCACGAAGTCGTCGCCCTGCAGCCGGACCTCGGTGGCGAAGTCGACCACGCCCGGTGGCAGGCCGGAGATGCCCTTGCCGAAGGCGTCGAGCGACAGCGCCACCACGCCGCCGCTCGGGGCGGACGCCAGCGCGATGTCGACGCGGTCGGCGTCACACAGCACCCATTCGGCGTCGCCGGGCTCGCTGACGACCTCGGCCCCGCACCACCAGGCCGCGAGCAGCACGGCGGCCGTCTGCCAATGGGCGGGCAGCAGCAGTGCGACCCGCGTGCCGGGCTCGACGTCGCACTCCTCGCGCAGCAGGTTGGCCGCCTTCGCGGCCCAGTTCGCCGTGGTGGTGCCCGACAGCTCCACGCGCTCGCCGGTGGCGTCGTCGTAGAACGTGATCAGCGGGCGCGCGGCGGCGGAGCCGGTGCGCAGCGGACCGAGCAGAGCGGCGGTGAGCGTCACGCCATCACCCTATGGCGATGCTCAGTCGATGCAGGGCACACCCGAGGCCGTGATCGGCTCGGTCGGCTCCGGTTCGGCCTTCGTGGTGGGGGCCGACGCTTCCTTCTCCGGCACGACCGCGGGATCGAAGTCGGCGCCGAGCACCACGTTCAGGTGCCCTCTGGCCACTGATCCGTCGCTCTCGGTGCCGATGTCGCCGAGCTGCTGGGCCACCGCCCGTGCGGCGTCGGCGTCGGCGCCGGTGTAGCGCACCACGGAGGTGTCGGTGGCCTCGGTGTTGTCCACGATCCCCCGCCCGAAGCCGAGGCCGCGCAGGTGGTCGGCCACCGAGGCGGCCATCCCGCCCAGCTCGGAGCCGTTGCGCACGTCCACGACGTAGCGCGATGCGATGAGGTCGGCAGGCGGGGGTGGCACCGCGGCCTGCGCGTCCGCGGCCTGTGCGGCGGCTTCCGCGGCCGCGGCCTGCTCGCCGATCCGCTGCTCGATGAACTCCTCGACGGTCCGAGGGTCGACGAGCACGACGTCGCCGCGTGCGTTGGAGTCGCGGCCGTTGGTGGGGATCGTGACGAACTGCAGGTTCCCGGCCGCGAGGTCGGCGGCCTGCTGGGCGAACCCGAGCAGGTTCCAATGCTCGTCGATGACGAGCGACTGCTCCGCAACGCCGGTGAGCGCCATGAGCCGGGTCGGGTCGGAGAAGGTGCCGCCGGCGAGGATCTTGTCGGCGACCGCGGCGAGGAACACCTGCTGGCGGCGGATGCGGGACAGGTCGCCGTCGGGCAGACCGTGGCGCTGGCGGACGAACGCGAGCGCGTCCGTCCCGGAGATCGTCTGCGGGCCGGCCGGGAAGTGGGCGCCGGAAAGGGGGTCGTCGACGGGCTTGCGCAGGCAGACGTCCACGCCGCCGATCGCGGTGGTGAGGTTGTAGAACCCGAGGAGGTTGACCTCGGCGTAGTGGTCGATGGTCTGCCCCGTCAGGTCCTCGACGGTGCGGATCAGGGTGCTGCGGCCCTCCTTGGCGGACTCGGCCTCGACCTGCTCCGGTTCCTTCACCCCCTCGGAGACCAGCCGCTCGGCCGCGAGCGCCTTGGTCGCGGGGTATGCGGCGTTGATCTTGTCGCGGCGGTAGCCGGGGATGTTCACGTAGGCGTCGCGGGGGATGGAGAACGCGGTGGCGGCCCCGCCGCCCTCTGGGACGTGCAGCAGGATGATCGTGTCGGAGTTCAGCACGCCCGTGTCGGGACCGCTCGAGAGCATCCGCTGCACCTCGGGCGGCAGCGGCCTGCCGTGCGCGTCGGTGCGGCTGTCCACGCCGACGAGCAGGATGTTGAGGTGGCCGCCGTCCCCGCCGCCCGCGATGACGTCGGTGGTGGTGATCCTGGCCGTCACGTCGCGGTACAGGCCCCATGCCGTGCCGGTGAGCGCCATTACAAGCGCCGACGTCACCACCAACGCGGTGCGCAGGCGCTTGCGGAAGCCGGGCTCGTGCGGCGCGGCGCGCGGCGGACGCGTCCTGTTGCCCGGGGGAGGGGCGTCGGGCGGCCTGCGCCGTTGCGGAACGGAGGGCGCGCGGTCCCAGCTGACCGGCCGGGTGTACGTGGTGCTCCGTCCATCCATCGGTGCACCTCCGCTCGTCGCGATCTCCCTGTCTCCTAGGGTGCAACACGGGGCGCGCTCGTCCAGGACGCCGTGGGGCGTGTCGCGGGTGACCGCCGTCGCGGATCTGCCAGTTACGCACCGTTACTCCGGTGGACGTGGCCGGAGCGGAGGGAGCTCTCGTTGTCGGAGCAGCTGTCGCTTCTGCTGCCCGTCTGGGCGGGTGACCGGCCAGACTTCCTCACCGAGGCGTTCCGGTCCTCCGTGGATGCGCAGACCCGCCGTCCCGACCAGGTCGTCATCGTGCGTGACGGGCCGGTGCCCGAGCCGCTCGCCGAGACGATCGCGGAGCTCGCGAAGGACAGCCCGGTCCCGGTCGACGTCGTGGAGCTGGAGCGCAACGCCGGTCTCGGTCCGGCGCTCGACGCCGGGCTCGCGGCCTGCCACCACGACGTGGTGGCCCGCATGGACGCCGACGACATCTCCCTCCCGCATCGGTTCGCCGTCCAGATGCCGATCATCGAGTCCGGCGTGGACATCGTGGGCTCCGGCCTGGTCGAGTTCGCCGACGACGCGGACGAGATCGTCGCGACGAGGGCCGTGCCGACCGATCCGGCCGAGATCCGGCGCAGGGCCCGGTTCGCGACCCCGTTCAACCATCCGACGGTCGTGTACCGGCGGCCCCTCGTCACCGGCGTGGGCGGCTACACCGACTTCGCGAAGATGGAGGACTACCTGCTCTGGGCGAAGCTGATCCTCGCCGACGCTCGGGTGGCCAACGTCGCGGAACCGCTCGTGAAGTACCGCGTCGGCGCGGGGGCCTACGCCCGTCGCGGTGGGCTCGAGCTGCTGCGCGCGGAGATCGCCGTCCAGCGCCGGTTCCGCGAGCTCGGGTTCACCACGCGCGGGCAGTTCGTCCGCAACCTCGTCGTACGCGGTGGCTACCGGATGGTCCCAGAGGGTCTCCGCCGTTCGGCGTATCGGAGGGTGATCGCCCCATACCGACGGTGACATTCCTCGGGGGTAGTGACAACATCGCGCCACCCGATCGAGGGGGGTTCGATGGATCGGTCGCCCGAGGATCTCGCGGTACGGGGAGCCGCGCTGCTGGCCGACGGCCGCCCGGAAGAGGCCGCGGAGGTGCTGCGCCAGGCCGTCGCGGGCGGCGAGCCGTCCGCGCTCGACCTGCTCGTGCGGGCCTACTTCGACAGCGGGAGCTGGCGGTCGGCGGTCGACGTGCTCGAGCCGCACGTCGAGCAGGGGGATGCGCGGTTCGCCGGCCGGCTGGGCGTCGCGCTGGTGCAGCTCGGCGAGCGGGAGCGGGCCGAGAGCGCTCTGCGGCTCGCCGTCGAGTCGGGGGACGTGCCGGCCGCGAACGACCTGGCGATCCTGCTGCGCGACGAGGGGCGGCTGGTCGAAGCGGTGCACCTGCTCGTCGACGCGGCAGCCGCCGGCGACCAGCTCGCCGCGGCCAACCTGGTGGAGCTGCAGCTCGAGGCGGGCGACCTGGCAGCGGCCGCGGCGGCCGCTGAGCAGCACGCGACGGAGCGCCGTCCCGACACCATCCTCGCGCTCGCCGACGTGCGCGCGCAGCAGGGCCGCTACGCCGACGCCGACGCGCTGTACCGGCGTGCGGGGGAGCTCGGCGCGCTACGCGCCCACACCGTGTACGGGCAGTTCCTGGCTGCCAGCGGTGACCCGGCGGCCGCTGATCGGGAGTTCCGGGAGGCCGGGCGGATCGCCGAGCCAGGCTGGGCGTTCGCGTTCGGCCGCTTCCTGCTGGACGACGGTAGGTTCGAAGAGGCGCGCCCGTACCTGCAGATGGCGGTCGACGAGGGCGACCAGGCAGCGCTCGAGGCGCTGGCGGAAGTGGACGGGGTGGAGGTCGACGAGTACTGAGTTGCCGACGGGTCGGGGGCTGCCGCTGCACGACACCGTGCTCGTCACCGACGGCGGCATGGCCACCGCGCTCGAGGCCCGCGGGCACGACCTCTCCGACGCGCTGTGGTCGGCCCGGCTCCTGATGGACGCGCCCGCGGAGATCGCGGCCATCCACCTGGCCTTCTTCGGCGCGGGTGCCGACATCGCGATCACCGCGAGCTACCAGGCCTCCTTCGACGGGCTCGCCGCCCGCGGCGTCGACAGGGCCGCCGCGGAGCGGCTGCTGCGCCGCAGTGTCGAGCTGGCACGGGACGCGGCCGCGTCCGCAGGCGGCCGGCGATGGGTCGCGGCATCGGTGGGCCCGTACGGCGCCGTGCTGGCCGACGGGTCGGAGTACCGAGGCCGGTACGGGCTCTCCGTCGCCGCCCTGCGGGACTGGCACCGGCCGCGGATGGAGGTGCTCGCGTCGGCGGGCCCCGACCTGCTCGCGCTCGAGACCGTGCCCGACGCCGACGAGGCCGAGGCGCTCGCCGACGCCGTCACCGCGCTCGGGGTGCCGGCGTGGCTGAGCTACAGCATCGACGGCGATCGCACGCGTGCCGGCCAGCCACTCACCGACGCGTTCGCCGTGGCCGCGGGGACCCCGGAGATCGTCGCCGTCGGGGTCAACTGCTGCGCACCCGCGGACGTGCCGGCCGCCGTCGCGCTGGCGCGCGAGATCACCGGCAAGCCCGTGATCGCCTACCCGAACAGCGGGGAGGGCTGGGACGCCACGGCGCGGGCGTGGACCGGCCCGTCCTGTTTCGGCGCGGAGGAAGCCCGCCGATGGGTCGCCAACGGCGCCCGGATCGTCGGTGGCTGCTGCCGGGTGGGGCCGCGGGAGATCGCGCGGCTGGCCAAGGCCGTGGGACGTTCAGGAACGCCACGTTCCTGAACCTGCAGGACAGCAACGTGGCCTTCCTGAACTTGTCGGGTTCGTCCCGGATAGCGCCGCCGATGTCGATCCCGGTGACACGTTCGGGAACGGGCACGGCATCCTGGAGCCGCACGCGGCCGGTTGGACCGGTACGTGCGCGACCGCGCTCGTGGACCGGCGCGGGCGCTTGCGGCGCTCGCGCGTCGCACCCCTGACCCGAGAACGTAGGAGGAGAGCGCGTGCTGGACGACGTCGAAGCCGTGGTGCTGGTCGGCGGGAAGGGAACCCGGCTGCGGCCGCTCACGCTGTCGGCCCCCAAGCCCATGCTGCCGACGGCCGGCGTGCCGTTCCTGGCGCACCTGCTCTCCCGCATCCGGGCGGCTGGTGTGCGCCGGGTCGTGCTCGGCACCTCGTACCTCGCGGAGACCTTCTCCGAGTACTTCGGTGACGGCAAGCCGCTCGGTCTGGAGATCGAGTACGTCGTCGAGGACGAGCCGATGGGCACCGGCGGTGGCATCCGCAACGTCTACAAGTACCTCTCCGCGCCGGACGTGCTCGTCTTCAACGGTGACGTGCTGTGCGGCACGGACCTGACAGCGGTAGTGGACACCCACCGCCGCACCAAGGCGGACGCCACGCTGCACCTGGTGCGCGTGCAGGACCCGCGCGCGTTCGGCTGCGTGCCCACCGACGAGGACGGCCGGGTCACCGCGTTCCTCGAGAAGACCGAGGACCCGCCGACCGACCAGATCAACGCGGGCTGCTACGTGTTCCGCCGCGAGGCGATCGAGGCCATCCCGGAGGGCCGGCCGGTCTCGGTGGAGCGCGAGACGTTCCCCGGGATGCTGGAGGCCGGTGCCCGCGTCTCCGGGCACGTCGACGCCGCGTACTGGCGTGACCTGGGCACCCCGCTCGACCTGGTCAAGGGCTCCGCCGACCTCGTCCGCGGAGTGGCTCCTTCCGCGGCGCTCCCCGGGCCGACCGGTGAGTCGATGCTGCTGGAGGGCGCGAACGTCGACGACTCCGCGCGTGTGTTCGGCGGCACGATCGTCGGGCGTGGCGTGAAGATCGGCAAGGGCGCCCGGGTCGACGGCTCGATGCTGTTCGATGGCGCCGTGGTCGGGGACAACGCCCGCGTCGTGAACTCGGTCGTCGGCAACGGGGCGCGCGTCGAGGCGAGCGCCGCCGTGTACGACGCCGTGATCGGTGACCGGGCCGTCGTGGGCGCCCACTGCGAGCTGCGGCACGGCATGCGGATCTGGCCCGACGTCGTGCTGCCCCCGCACGGGCTGCGCTTCTCCCCGGACGTCTGATCGTGATCGGGGCGAGCACGCGCGAGTGGCGGCCGGACTTCCGCCTCGACGTCGCCGGCGTGCTCGCCCCGCTGCGCCGCGGCCGCGGCGACCCCACGTGGCATGCCGACGGCGCGGCGATCTGGCGGACCGGCACCACCCCGGACGGGCCGGCCACCGTGGCGCTGCGCCGCCGCTCAGACGGCACCGTGGTCGCGCAGGCGTGGGGGCCCGGCACCGCATGGACACTCCACGGGATCCCGGCGCTGCTCGGCGCCAACGATCGCCCCGAGGAGTTCGTCGCGCACCACCCCCTCATCGCGGACACCGCGAAGCGCATGCCGGGCCTGCGACTCGGCGCGTCGATGCGGGTGTGGGACGTGCTGGTGCCCTCGGTGCTGGAGCAGAAGGTCACCGGCACCGAGGCCCGCCGCTCGTGGCGGGAGCTGTGCCGCCGCTTCGGCGACCCGGCACCGGGTCCCGCCCCGGACGGCATGCGGATGCCCCCGTCACCCGCGCAGATCCGCGCGATCCCGGACTGGGAGTGGCACCGGGCAGGCGTCGACCTGGCCCGCAGGCGCGCCATCCTCGCCTCGGCCGTGGTGGCGCACCGCCTGGAGGCGGCCTGCGAGCTGGGCGGGAGCAGCGGGCGGGAGCTCCTGCGGAAGGTGCCCGGGATCGGGGTGTGGACCGCCGCCGAGATCGCGCAGCGCGCGTGGGGTGATCCGGACGCGGTGAGCGTCGGCGACTTCCACATCCCGTCGGTCGTCGGCTGGGCGCTGCTCGGCCGACCCCTCGACGACGCGGGGATGCTCGCCGAGCTCGCGCCGTACACACCCCAGCGCCACCGCGCGGTGCGCTACATCGAGGCCTCCGGGTACCGCCGCCCCCGCTTCGGCCCGCGCTTCTCCGCGAAGGACTACCGGGCCATCTAGACGGCTTCGTGTCCTGCGCCTCGGAACCGGAGCGGGGAATGGACGATCACGCGCGCGTAGGCTCGCGCGCGTGAGAGTCACGGTGCTGGTCGGCGGTGTCGGTGGGGCCCGGTTCCTGCTCGGGGTGAAGGCGGCACTCGGGCTGCCGGCCACCGGTGAAGGCGATTCGGAGCACGAGATCACCGCCGTCGTGAACGTCGGGGACGACGTGTGGATGCACGGTGTGCGGATCTGCCCGGACCTCGACACCTGCATGTACACGCTCGGCGGCGGCATCGACACCGAACGCGGCTGGGGCCGGGTCGGCGAGACGTGGACCGTGCGCGACGAGCTCGCCGCCTACGGCGCGGAACCGAGCTGGTTCGGCCTCGGCGACCGCGACCTCGCCACCCACCTCGTCCGCAGCCGGATGCTGCGGGCGGGTTACTCCCTCTCCGATGTCATCACGGCGCTGTGCGACCGCTGGCGCCCCGGCGTCCGGCTGCTGCCGGCCACCGACGACCGGGTGGAGACGCACGTGGTCGTGGACGACCCGGAAACCGGTCCGCAGGCGCGCAAGGCGATCCACTTCCAGGAGTGGTGGGTGCGCTACCACGCGGAGCCCACCGCCCACGAGATCGTCTCCGTCGGTGCGGAGCAGGCGAGCGTGCTGCCGGCCGCGCGTGACGCGATCGCGAACGCCGACGCCGTGCTGCTCGCGCCGTCCAACCCGGTGGTGAGCATCGGCACGATCCTCGCCGTCCCCGGCGTGCGCGACGCGCTGCGGGAGACGAAGGCGAGGGTCGTGGGGCTCTCACCGATCGTCGGCGGCAAGCCGGTGCGTGGGATGGCCGACGCCTGCCTCACCGCGATCGGCGTGGAGACCACTGCCGAGGCCGTCGGGCGGCATCTCGGGGCGCGCACGGACGGGGGCGTGCTCGACGGCTGGCTCGTGCACAGCGGCGACACCGCCGACGTGCCGGGGGTCGACGTGCGGTCGGTGCCGCTGCTGATGACCGACGTCGAGGCCACCGCGGAGATGGCCCGCCGCGCGCTCGAGCTGGCCGGGGCCACCGTTGCCTGACCACGCCGCGCCCGATGGCCTCACCGTCCTGCCCGTCCGCGGGCTGCCCGAGTTCCGCCCCGGCGACGACCTCGCCGGTGCACTGGCCGCGTCGGCCCCGTGGTTGGAGGACGGCGACGTAGTGGTCGTCACGTCCAAGGTGTTCTCCAAGGTGGAGGGCCGGCTCGTCCCCGCGCCGACCGATCCCGACGAACGCGACGCGCTGCGCCGCGAGCTCGTCGACGCCGAGACCGAGCGCGTGCTCGCCCGCCGCGGGCGCACGCTGATCGTCGCGGGGAAGCTCGGCATCGTGCAGGCCGCCGCCGGGGTCGACGGCTCCAACGTGCGGCGCGACGAGCTCGCGCTGCTCCCCGCCGACCCGGACGCGAGCGCCGCGCGGCTGCGCGCCGACCTGCGGCGGCTGCGGGGTGTCGAGGTGGCCGTGGTCGTCACCGACACCATGGGGCGCACCTGGCGGGTGGGGCAGACCGACGTGGCGATCGGCTCGGCGGGGCTGCCGGTGCTGCACCGCTACGAGGGCATGCACGACGCGGAGGGCAACGAGCTGCTGGTCACCGAGGTCGCGCTGGCCGACGAGCTGGCGGCGGCCGCCGACCTGGTCAAGGGGAAGCTCGGCGGGCTGCCGGTTGCGGTGGTACGCGGGCTGAACCCCGTCGACGACGGGTCCACGGCCCGCGACCTCGTCCGCCCCGTCGACGAGGACATGTTCTGGCTCGGCACCGACGAGGCCATCGCCCGCGGCAGGCGCGAGGCCGGTCTGCTGCGGCGCGACACCGCCGACTTCACCGACGAGCCGGTGGACGAGTCCGCGGTGCGGCGTGCGGTGGGCGTCGCGCTCGCCGCCGCGCCGACGATGAGGTTCGCATGGCTGCGCGACCGCGACCGCCGGTCCGCGCAGCTCGACGAGCGGCTGCGGCGCGCTCCCGAGCTCGTGCTCGCCTTCAGCGCCGACGCGGATGCGGACGACCCGGTGGCCGCAGGCGCGGCCGTGCAGTCGTTCCTCGTGGCGCTTGCGGCGGAGGGGCTCGGCTCGCACTGGACGGCGTCGATCGCGCCGGACGTCGTCCGCGGCTTCGTCGACGTCCCGCCCGGGTGGCGGCTGCGCGGCGCCGTCGGGATCGGGGTTCCGGCCGAACCGCCGCAGCCGCGTGCGCCCGGCGACCCGGCCATCGGGCTCGTCGAGTGGTAGCGCCGGCCACGGCGGCCGCCGAGCTGCGTGCGTGGGACCCGCCGGACCATTGGCAGCAGGGCCTGCGGCACGCGCTGCTCGCCTTCCTCGATGCCCGGCCCGAGGACGCGTGCTCGCGCTCGTGCGTGCCCGGCCACCTCACCGCGTCCGCGCTCGTGGTCGACGCGGCGGCGGAGCGCACGCTGCTCACCCTGCACCCGCGTGTGGGGCGCTGGCTCCAGCTCGGGGGGCACTGCGAGCCCGGTGACCGGTCGCTCGCCGACGCCGCCCTGCGGGAGGCCGCCGAGGAGTCGGGCATGGACGGGCTGGTGATCGACCCGGAACCGCTGCACGTCGACGTCCACCCGATCACCTGCTCCCTCGGCCTGCCGACCCGCCACCTCGACGTCCGGTTCCTCGTGCGGGCGCCCGCGGGCGCCGTGCCGCGGATCAGCGAGGAGTCCGACGACCTGCGCTGGTGGCCGCTCGACGCCCTCCCCTACGACACCGACACCGTGCCGGCGATGGTCGCCGCCGCCCGCCGCCGCCTCTCCTGACCCCGGCTGGTGCTTAGTGCTCCCTAGCGCACTCAGCGCCAGAAGAGGAGTTCCGAGTAGCCCGCGAACGCGAGGCTGGCGTCGCCCCCGACCGCGGCGAACACCGTGGCGCCCACCTGGAAGAAGGCGGAGCTGACGCCGGGAACGGCGATGAGCAGCCCGAGCAGCACGAGCGGCGCCCACGGCCGCACCCGCGCCGCCATCCGGCGGGTGTTGAGGGACAGGAACGGTTCGATCACGCCGAACCCGTCGAGGCCGGGGATCGGGATGATGTTGAGGACGAACGCGAGCACCTGGATGAACGCGAGGCACGACAGCCCGACAGCGAGCCCGATCGGCATGTCCGGCACCAGCACGACGGCCGCCGTGAGCAGTCCACCGATCACCAGATTCGTGGCGGGACCGGCGAGCGACACCAGGCTCCGCATGCCTCGGGACCGGATCGCGGCGTGGTTGATCCACACCGCGCCACCGGGGAGCGGGATCCCGCCCACGAGGAGGATCACGATCGGAAGCACGATCGACAGTCCGAGATCGGCGTAGCGGCGGATGTCGAGCGTGAGGTAGCCCTTGTCGCGCACCTCCCGGTCGCCCCCGCGGTACGCCACGGCGGCGTGCCCGAACTCGTGCAGGCACAGCGACACCGCCCACCCGCCGAGGACGAGCAGCACGACCCCCGCCGTGAGCTGCACGGAAGAGCCCTCGGCGATCGCGGTGGGCGTCCCTGTCACCGTGAGTAGGGCCCCGGCGACGGTGATCGCCACGAGGAGGAGGAACCACGGGCTGACCCGATGAGACTCGATACTCACCGGATCATTGTGCTGATCGGGCGACCGACCGGGTGGACTGCATCACCCAGTCGGCAGCTTCAGCTTGCCAACCGAGAACTGACAGCGCTGTACTTACATTGCTGTCATTCCCAGCCCGTAGGGTTGGTGGCAGCCACGCCGGGGGCGCGCGGGGAGGTGGGCAATGTGAACGTGATCACAGCCACGATGGGGCTGGTCGAAACCTCTGCGGGAGTTCCGTATCCGACCGCGGACCCGTTCGGCGAAGCCATCGTTGCCATCGCCGAGGAGGACGGCGAGGAGCAGGACTGGCAGGAGCGCGCACTGTGTGCGCAGACCGACCCGGAGGCGTTCTTCCCGGAGAAGGGCGGCTCCACGCGGGAGGCCAAGCGCATCTGCCAGGGCTGCGAGGTGCGCGCGGAGTGCCTCGAGTACGCGCTGGCGCACGACGAGCGCTTCGGCATCTGGGGCGGGCTGTCCGAGCGTGAGCGGCGCAGGCTGCGCCGCGCCGCCTCCTGAGGGGCCGGGCTAGCTAGCTCTCGCCGCCGTCCACGGCGTCGGGCTCGATGTTGAGGTACTCCGCCACCTGCTCGACGAGCACCTCGTGCAGCAGGTCGGCGAGGTCGGCACCGTCGCGGGCGCGCGCTTCGAGCGGCCTGCGGTAGATCACGATGCGGGCCCGCGACGGCAGGCCTTCCGGGTCGACGCCGGCGGGCACGAGCTGGGCGAGCGGCACGCCGACGTCGGCGAGCACACCCTGGCCCCACGCGACGTCGTCGGGGGAGGTCTCTTCGACCTCCGGGACCTCGTCGACGGCGAGATCGAGGTCGGAGAGCTCGGATCCCCAGCGCAGCTCGATGGGCTCGAGCGCTTCCAGGACCATCGCGTCGAACTTCTCGGCGCGGGTGCGAGATGCGGGCGTGCTGGCGGGGTACATCAGCCCGCGCAGGCCACGGCCCCGGCGGTCCCGCCTCCGGGGAGAGCGGCGCAGCGTGCGGCGCGCGGTCGTCACACCGTGAATGCTACGGCCCCGCGGGCCCCCGCCCCACTCCCCGACACCGGGTCGACTCCCCGACACCACCCGCACCGGCGACGCGCTTTCCTCCTCCGGTGTCCCGCTCGCCACCCTCACGTGCCGAGATGCGACGTTCGACGGATGGCCGCGCGTCGCGGCGCGGTAGTGGCGGTGGGACGAGGTATCGTCCGGGACGTGCTGAGTGTGCGGCGGTGTTCACGGACCGGGTGCACCGAGCCCGCGGTGGCCACGCTCACCTACGTCTACGCCGATTCCACGGCGGTCGTCGGCCCGCTGGCCACCCAGGCCGAGCCCCATTCCTACGACTTGTGCACCCGGCACGCCCACCGCCTCACAGCGCCGCGGGGCTGGGAGGTCGTGCGGTTCGAGGGCGAGTTCGCCCCGCCGCAGCACAACAGCGACGACCTCACCGCGCTCGCCGAGGCCGTGCGGGAGGCAGGTCGGGCCGACCGTCCCGTCGATCCCGTGCCGGCCACGGGCACCGGACGGCGCGGGCATCTGCGCGTCCTCCCCGGGTCCGCGGAGGACTGACAAGACGCCTCGCTAGTGTCTGTCCTGTGGCAGATCTCGGCGCGATCGTGAAGGCCTATGACATCCGTGGTGTTGTCGGCGAGCAGCTCGACGTACCCACCGTCCGTGACATCGGTGCGGCGATGGCCGCGCTCGTGCGGGGCGAGGGCGCGACGGGTGTCGTGATCGGCCACGACATGCGCGACAGCTCGCCGGCGCTCTCCGCGGCGTTCGCGGAGGGCGTCAACGGGCAGGGCCTCGACGTCGTCTCGATCGGGCTGGCGAGCACCGACATGCTGTACTTCGCCTCCGGCACGCTCGGCCTGCCCGGCGCGATGTTCACCGCGAGCCACAACCCGGCCAAGTACAACGGCATCAAGCTCTGCCGCGCGGGCGCCACGCCCATCGGCCAGGACACCGGGCTCGCCGCCATCAGGGCGGCCGTCGAGGCGGGCGTGCCCGCCGGGCCGGGTGGCGGCACCGTCAGCCACCGCGAGCTGCTCTCGGAGTACGCGGCCTACCTGCGCAAGCTCGTCGACCTCAGCTCGTCGCGGCGGCTGCGCGTTGTGGTGGACGCCGGCAACGGTATGGGCGGGCACACGGTCCCCGCGGTGTTCGAGCCGCTGCCGTTCGAGGTCGTTCCCATGTACTTCGAGCTCGACGGCTCGTTCCCCAACCACGAGGCCAACCCGCTCGACCCGGCCAACCTCGTCGACCTGCAGAAGCGGGTCGTCGCCGAGGGCGCCGACCTCGGCCTCGCGTTCGACGGCGACGCGGACCGCTGCTTCGTCGTCGACGAGCGCGGCGAGCCGGTGAGCCCGAGCGCGATCACGGCCCTCGTCGCCGTCCGCGAGCTGGCCAAGGACCCGGGCGCCAGCGTGATCCACAACCTGATCACGTCGAAGGCGGTGCCCGAGATCGTCGTCGAGCACGGCGGCACGCCGGTGCGCACGCGCGTCGGCCACTCCTTCATCAAGCAGACGATGGCCGAGACCGGCGCGGTGTTCGGCGGCGAGCACTCGGCGCACTACTACTTCCGCGACTTCTGGAAGGCCGACTCCGGCATGCTCGCCGCGTTGCACGCGCTCGCGGCGCTCGCCGAGCAGAACGCGCCGCTGTCGCAGCTGATGGCCGTCTACGAGCGCTACTCCGCCTCCGGCGAGATCAACTCGACGGTGGCCGACCAGGCCGATCGGATCGCAGCGGTCAAGGAGACGTACGGCGCGCGCGAGGGCGTCGAGTTCGACGAGCTCGACGGGCTCACGGTGAACCTGCCGGACGGATCGTGGTTCAACCTGCGCCCGTCCAACACCGAGCCGCTGCTGCGGCTGAACGTCGAGGCAGCCGACGCCGCCGCGATGGCGGCCCTGCGCGACGAGGTGCTCGCGGTGGTCCGCGCATAGCCGTGCCCGGATTGCCCGGCAACCGGACCGGGCGGACCGCGCCGCGCACTGGCAACATCGCGGTCAGTTCCGCGTGCCCTTGCGAAGGAGGAGGCTCGTGGCCGTACAGCTCGACCCTCAACTGATGGAAATCCTGGCCTGCCCGTCCGACGACCACGCCCCGCTGCGGGCGGGCACGCCGGCCGATCCCGACGCCGACGTGCTCACCTGCACGGCGTGCGGGCGCGGGTTCCCGATCGTCGACGGGATCCCGGTGCTGCTGCTCGACGAGGCGACCCCACCCACCTCCGCCCCAGCCGGCGACTGACCGTGCTCGACGACACCCTGCTCGCCGACCCGCGGGCCCTCGCCGCGCTCGACACCGGCGGCGTACTGCGTTCCGCCGCCACGGCGGGCGCCCAGGTGCGGTCGGCCGCGCAGGGCGCGGCCGAGGCCGACGTCCCCGATCTGGCCGGGCACCGCCCCCGGGCGCTCGTGCTGCTGCGCAGGCCGGGGGCGTCCGCCACGGCGGTTGGCATCCTCGCGGCGCTGCTGGGCCCGTCGGCGCCGGTGCCGGTTGTGGTCGCGGATGCCACGCCGTCGTGGATCGGACCGCTCGACGTGATGGTGGCCCACACCGCGGAGGCCACCGACGCCGAGCTCGCCGACAGCGTCGTGCTCGCGGTGCGCCGCGGTGCCGAGGTGGTGCTGTCCGCGCCAGGGGAGGGGCCGGTCGCCTCGGCGGGCGCAGGCCGGGCCCGGCTGGTCGAACCGCGCATCCCGGTGCCGCCAGGGCTGGACCTGCCGCGGGCGCTGGCCGTCGGTCTCGCCGCCTTGCGCGCGCTCGGCCTGCTCGACGCCCCGCTCGATCCGGCGATGGACGCGCTGGCCGACGCCCTCGACGCCGAGGCCGAACGCAACCAGCCCGGCCACGAGCCGTTCATGAATCCGGCGAAGTCCCTCGCGCTGCGCCTCGCCGACCACACCCCGCTGCTGTGGGGCACCGACCGGCTCGCGGCCGCCGTGGCGGCGCACGGTGCCACCGCGCTCGCGACGCATGCCGGTGTCGTCGCCCACGCGGGAGAGGTCATCGACGGGGCCGGGGCCACCGCCCTTGTGCGGGCGCTCGACCGCGGGGCGTCCGGCGCCGACATCTTCCGCGACCCGTTCGCCGACCCGGACGAAACCGCCGCGGCACCCCCCGTGCGTCTCGTCCTACTGGCCACCGGGGAGGATGACCCCGGCCAGGTGACGCTGCGGCGTGCCGGGCGTGGGTGGCCGTCGGCCGACGTGCAGCACCCGGTGGACGAGGTGGCACGCGGCACCCGCCATGCAGCCCTGCTGCGGGCCGCGCTGCTCGCGTCCCGGCTGGACGTGGCCTCGGTGTACCTGGGATTGGCCACCCGCACGATCGAGCCTGCCTGAGGAGAGCTGACCGGACGTGGAGCTGCTGGACAACCCCGTGCGTGCCTACGCGTGGGGCTCGCGCACGGTGATTCCCGACTTGCTGGGCCGTGAGGTGCCCTCGCCGCACCCGCAGGCGGAGATGTGGCTCGGGGCCCACCCGGCCGACTCGTCGCACCTCGTCCACGCGGACGGGGGCAGGACCTCGCTGCTCGACGCGCTGGGCGCCGACCCGAAGCAGCTGCTCGGGCCGGAGCGCAGCGAGCGCTGGGCGTCGACGCTGCCGTACCTGCTCAAGGTGCTGGCCGCCGACGAGCCGCTGTCGCTGCAGGCGCACCCGAGCCTCGAACAGGCGAAAGTGGGGTTCGCCCGCGAGGAGGCGGCCGCGCTCGCCCGCGACGCCTCGAACCGCAACTACAAGGACGCCAACCACAAGCCCGAGCTGATCTGCGCGCTGACCGAGTTCCACGCGCTGGTCGGCTTCCGCGACCCGGCGGCCACGGTGCGGCTGCTGCGCGCCCTCGAGGTGCCCGAGCTGGCGAGCCACGGTGAGCTGCTGGCCGCCCAGCCGGACGCCGACGGGCTGCGCGCCCTGTTCACCACGTGGATCACGCTGCCGCAGGCGGTGCTCGACACGCTCGTGCCCGCGTTGCAGGACGGCTGTGTGAAGCTTGCGGGCGACGACGGGGAGTTCTCCACCGAGGCGCGCACGACGCTCGAGCTGTCGGAGCGCTACCCGGGCGACGCGGGCGTGCTGGCCGCGCTGCTGCTCAACCGGGTCACGATCGAGCCGGGCGAGGCGCTGTACCTGCCGGCCGGCAACCTGCACGCATACCTGTCCGGGGCCGGCATCGAGATCATGGCCAACTCCGACAACGTGTTGCGCGGTGGGCTCACCCCCAAGCACGTGGACGTGCCGGAGCTGCTGCGCGTGCTCGACTTCCACTCGACCCCGCCCCCGATCGTCGCCGGCAAGCCGGACGGCGACTGGATGCGCTACGACACGCCTGCCGAGGAGTTCCTGCTCCGCCGCTTCGACGGCGCGCCGGGCACATCGGTGGCCGTGCCCGACGGCGGGCCGCGCATCCTGCTGTGCACGGCAGGCGCAGCGTGCGTCCGCGCCCTCCGCGGCGAGCTGGAGGTCGGGCGCGGGGCCTCCCTGTGGCTGAGTGCCACCGACGTCGACGTCACGATCGAGCCGCGCGCCGAGGGCACCCAGCTGTTCCTGGCGAGCGACGGCCTCGTGGTCTGACTCGTGAGTGGATACGAGAGCTATAGCACGCGTATCCACTCACGACCTCAGGTGCGGTAGGCCAGCCGGCGCAGGAGTGCCTCGGTTGGGCCCTGGCGGCCGGCGCGGCGCAGCAGGTCGGCGGCCGCCACGGTGACCAGCCAGACCCCGAGCCCCACCGCGGCCGCGGCGGCCACCCCCATGGCGCCTGCGAGGTCGGCCAGGTACGGCTCGAGCAGCAGCAGCCACGCCACCGACTGGGCCAGGTAGCAACTCATGGAGCGCCGGCCGCAGGCGGCGAGGGCGTTCGTGACCGGACCCGGCGCCGCCCGGCCGGACAGCCGCACCGCGACGAGCCCGACCAGAGCCGCGTAGCCGAGACCGCCCGCGTACCCCGTGATGGTGTGCAGCGTCCCCGTGGCGACCATGCCGCCGGTGCCGGGGTGCCACAGCCCGGTCGTGACGAACGCGTAGGGGACGGCGCCCACCGCGGCGATCGTGATCCCGGCTCCGGCGACCCGGCGGAGCAGGCGGCGGTGCCGCTCGGGCTCCTCGAGCAGCCTGCGGCGCCCGGCCCAGATCCCGACGAGGAGCGGCGCCGCGGCCATCACGGCGTTCATCGGCATGGTCAGGGGGACCGTCGCGACCCGGTAGAGAGCCGAGATCAGCGGGTCCACCACATCCGCAAGGCCGCCCGGCGCGGGAAGGGCGAGCACGGAGCCGTACCCGAGCGCGCCGATGACGGCGAGCCCGCACGCGACGGCCAACAGGCGAGCGGCCGGCCAGCGCAGCGCGCCGACGAACAGGAGGGCGAGTACGCCGTAGGAGGCGAGGATGTCGCCGGGGAAGAGCAGCAGGACGTGGACGAACCCGAACACGACGAGCCAGCCGCCGCGGCGGCGGAGCACCCGGCGTACGCCGTCCCAGCCGAGCGCGGGCTCGCGGCTCCGCAGGATCTGCACCATCCCGTAGCCGAAGAGGGCGGCGAACATCGGGTAGCCGCGGCTGTCGACGAACAGCGTCAGCAGGGTCTGCACCGCGGTGTCCACGGCGGGCCCCGGCCCGGGGATCGGGCCCATGAACGGGCGCGCGAGCACCTGGGAGTGGGCCAGCGCGATGACGGCGAGCATCGTGCCCCTCGCCAGGTCGGGGGCGAGGGCGCGCACCCTTGGCGCGACCGGGGGTTCGGAGCGGAGCGAGGACACACCAGGCCTCTCGTAAGATACGGGAACGTAGCTAGGTTAGGTTAAGATACGTCGGCGTATCTCAGCAAGGAGGACGATGGCAGGGCGATCGCGGCGCCGGGGCGAGGAGCTCATGGCCGCTCTGCACGAAGCGGTGCTCGCCGAGCTCGACGAGGTGGGCCTCGGGCGGTTGACGATGGAGGGCATCGCCCGTCGGGCAGGCACGCCGAAGACCACGCTGTACCGGCGCTGGTCCGCGCCCGAGGAGGTGCTGCTCGACGCGATCGCGGCGGCCTATCCCGTCGAGCAGCCGTCGCCGGCGGCAGACGACCTGCGCGGTGATCTCATCGCCGCGCTGCGCCTGATGCTCGAGTGGTCACGGCACCCCACCGCCCGCGCCGTGCGGTCGATCATGATCGAACGGCACCGCCATCCCGAGCTCGTCACGAGGCTGTACCGCGTGTTCGATCGCGCCGGCAGGCGGTTCACCGCCACCGTCCTCCAGCACTACGCCCGGCTGGGTCACCTCGATCCCGCCCTGGTCACGCCCGTGGTCGAGGACATCGGCGAGGCGCTGGTGTTCAAGATCGCGTTCGACACGGGTGAGGAGCCGTCGACGGAGCGGCTGGCGGAGATCGTCGACCAGGCCATCCTGCCCGCGGTGGGAATCCGCCCCGGCTAGGCTCTGCGGCTATGGCTGCGAGTGGGGGAACGCGGGCGATCGTGGCGGCGCTGCTCGCCAACGCTGGGATCGCGATCGCGAAGTTCATCGGGTGGCTGATCACGGGGTCGTCGTCGATGCTGGCCGAGGCCGTGCACTCGGTCGCCGACACGTCCAACCAGGGCCTGCTGTTGCTCGGTGGCCGCACCGCCCGGCGAGCGGCCACCGCGGTGCATCCGTTCGGCTACGGCCGGGACCGCTACTTCTACTCGTTCGTCGTGGCGCTCCTGCTGTTCACGCTGGGCTCGGTGTTCGCGCTGTACGAGGGAATCCACAAGCTGGAGTCCCACGAGCCGCTCACATCGCCGATCGTCGCCGTGGTGATCCTCGTCGTCGCGATCGGGCTGGAGACGTTCTCCTTCCGCACTGCCATCGTCGAGTCCCGCCCGCTGAAGGGCGACGGCACCTGGTGGCAGTTCATCCGGCAGGCGAAGGTCCCGGAGCTTCCGGTCGTGCTGCTCGAGGATCTCGGCGCGCTCGTCGGGCTGATCCTCGCCCTGTTCGGCGTGGGGCTCACGGTGCTCACCGGCGACGCGGTGTGGGACGCGATCGGCACCATCTGCATCGGCGTGCTGCTGGGCGTCATCGCGATCATCCTGATCATCGAGATGAAGAGCCTGCTCATCGGCGAGGGCGCCGCGCCGCAGGTGCTCTCCGACATCGTCTCGGCTCTCGAGTCGGGCGACGTGCAGCGCGTCATCCACATCAAGACCCAGTACCTCGGGCCGGAGGAGATGCTGGTGGCCGCGAAGATCGCGCTCGCGCCCGGCCTGCCGCTCGAAGGCGTCGCCTCGGAGATCGACGCGGCCGAGGCGAGGGTCCGCGAGCGGGTTCCGGACGCGCGGATCATCTACCTGGAACCCGATCTCGACCGGGCAGCTCTCACGGGCTGACCGCCCCTCCGCCGGGTGGCCGGTGCGCCGTGTGAAGGTTAGGTTTCGCGGATGGCCCTCGGCGAAACCCGCAACGGGATCATGCGAACCAAGTCGGTCGAGCAGTCCATCGCGGATACCGATGAACCGGACAGCAAGCTCCGGAAGGACCTCACGACCTGGGACCTGATCGTCTTCGGCGTCGCGGTGGTGATCGGAGCCGGCATCTTCACCCTGGCGGCGAGCACCGCGGGCGATGTGGCGGGGCCGTCGGTCTCGCTCGCGTTCGTGCTCGCCGCGATCGCGTGTGCCCTCGCCGCGCTCTGCTACGCCGAGTTCGCTTCCACGGTGCCGGTGGCAGGCAGCGCATACACGTTCTCCTACGCGACCTTCGGCGAGTTCATCGCCTGGATCATCGGCTGGGACCTCGTGCTCGAGTTCTCCGTGGCGGCCGCCGTCGTGGGCAAGGGTTGGTCGGTGTACCTGGAGACGGTCTTCAGCCAGTTCGGGCTCGACGTGCCGACCACCGTGACGATCGGGGGGATCGACGTCGACTGGGGCGTGCTGCTGCTCATCGCGGTGCTCACGACCCTGCTCGTGCTCGGGACGAAGCTCTCCAGCCGGGTCAGCTTGGTGATCACGTCGATCAAGGTCGGGATCGTGCTCTTCGTGATCATCCTCGGGTTCTTCTACATCAACGCCGCGAACTACACCCCGTTCATCCCGCCGCCCGCACCGGCCGAGTCGGAGACGGGCGGCATGATGACGCAGTCGCTGCTCTCGCTGTTCGGCGGCGAGGCCAACAGCACCTTCGGGGTGTACGGACTGCTCGCCGCGGCGTCACTGGTGTTCTTCGCGTTCATCGGCTTCGACGTCGTCGCGACGACGGCCGAGGAGACCAAGAACCCGCAGCGGTCCCTGCCCCGCGGCATCCTGGGGTCGCTGGCCATCGTCACGGTGCTGTACGTGGCCGTCGCGCTGGTGCTCACCGGCATGGTGCCCTACACCGACCTCGCGACCCAGCCGGACGGCACCCGCGCCACGCTCTCCACCGCGTTCGCGACGGTCGGGGTGGACTGGGCGGCCACCATCATCGCGATCGGCGCGCTCGCCGGCCTCACCACCGTGGTCATGGTGCTGTTGCTCGGGCAGATCCGGGTGGCCTTCGCGATGGCGCGCGACGGGCTGCTGCCGCGGTGGCTCGCGCACACCGGCGTGCACGGCACGCCGTACCGGGTCAGCGTGATCATCGGTGCGATCGTGGCGTTCGTCGCGGTGTTCTTCCCGATCGGGGCGCTGGAGGAGATGGTCAACATCGGCACGCTGTTCGCGTTCGTGCTGGTGTCGATCGGTGTCGTCATCCTGCGGCGCGCGCGACCGGACCTGCCGCGGGGATTCCGCACGCCGCTGGTGCCGCTCGTGCCGATCCTCGCCGTGCTGGCGTGCCTGTGGCTGATGATCAACCTGTCGGTCGAGACCTGGCTGCGCTTCGTCATCTGGATGGTGCTCGGCATCGTCATCTACTTCGCCTACGGCCGGTCGCACTCCATGGTCGGTCGGCGCGCCCGGAGCTGAGCATTCTCTTGCGGCTATATACCTTACTTGGTATGTTCGGCTCGTGACGTTCGAGGTGCTCGCCGAGCCGGTCCGCCGCCGGATCCTCGACCTGCTGCGGGAACGCCCGCGGTTGGTCGGGGAGCTCACCGCGGAGCTCGGCCTCAGCCAGCCGGGCACGTCCAAGCACCTGCGGGTGCTGCGCGAGGCCGGGCTGGTGAAGGTGCGGGCCGACGCGCAGCGGCGGTGGTACGAGCTCGACCCGGCGCCCCTAGCCGAGGTCGACGAGTGGCTCGCGCCCTACCGCTGGATGTGGGCCGACCGGTTCGACGCCCTCGAGCGGCACCTCGATGCCGACACGGAGGAGACATGACCGAAAGCCTGCAGGCGCGGGACGGCCGTTCGGTGCTGCGGATGGAGCGGAGGCTGAAGCACCCGCAGGAGAAGGTGTGGAAGGCGATGACCGAGCCGGAGCGGCTCGCCGACTGGTTTCCCGGGAGCGTCGCGCTCGACCTGCGGGCGGGCGGTGCCCTCACCTTCGAGCTCGACGGTGAGGGCGAGACGGGAACCATCACCGACCTCGACCCGCCGCGGCTGATCGCCTACACCTGGGGTGCGGACCACCTGCGCTGGGAGCTGTACCCGGACGGTGAGGGCACCCGGCTCGTCCTGCTGCACACGTTCGACGACCGTGCCGGCGCGGCGAGCTACGGAGCCGGCTGGCACACCTGCATCGCCGCCCTCGACCTCGCGCTCGACGGCCGGCCCGGCACCGATCCCGGTGTGGACGACATCGCGCTGCACGAGCGGTTCGTCGAGCAGTTCGGGCTGGACGCCGGCACCGTCGAGACGGGCGCCGACGGCTGGCGGGTCCGGTACGAGCGCCAGCTCACCCGCCCGGCCGACGGGGTGTGGGGCGCGCTCACCGAGCTCGCCCCGCCGGGAGCCCCTGCGCACGAGCACACCCTGGAACACGACGCGGACGAGGGCGGCCGGGTTCGCTGGGAGCTCGTGGCCGGCACCGGGCACGGCGCCCGGCTGGTGCTCACCCACACCGGCACCGGGGGCGACCCGCGGGCCGCGCTCGCGGCCGACCGGGAACGGATCGCGCGGCTGCTGGACCGTCTGGAAGCGGTCCCGACGGGCCGCTGAACCCCGCACCGGCGAGTCGTGCGAACGCGCACCGTGCACGGATCCCCAACCCGCTGGGCGGGATGCCGCACTCGCCGGGGTCAGGCGCGCAGTGCCGGCTGCCCGGGCAACAGGACCAGCTCCCGGGCCGGGTCGTGGCGCGCGGACGGCGCGCCGTCCACCCGGATGTCGGCCCGGCGCGCCGTCCCCTCGGCCGCGAAGTGGACCGCCTCCTGGCGGGCCCAGCGTTCCCAGTGCGGGCGGTAGGTCTCGCCGTCGCGCGCGATCCCGCGGCGGAACCGCTCGTCGCGCGGCGCCTCTATCCAGACCATGAGCACGGTCCGCTCCGCGATGACCCGCGCCCCGCACCCCGCGCCCTCGACGACGAGCAGCTCCGGTAACCCGAGGTCGTGCGCCTCGGCGAACTCGCCGCGGTGCCAGTCGTAACGGCGGTAGCAGGCCGGCCTGCCCTCCGCCAGCGGCGCCACGACCTGCTCGTACAGCAGCGGGACGGAGGCGGCCAGGCCGTCCCAGCCGGGGTAGATGTCGTCCATGTGCAGCACCGGCGGCTCGCCCAGTGCCGTGGCGAGCCGGGCGGCCAGCGTGGTCTTGCCGGAGCCGGACGGGCCGTCGATGCAGACCAGCCTGGTCGTGCCGCACCGTGGTGGCGCCGCGCGTACCCGCTCGGCAAGCGCGGCGATCTCCACGACGTCCCCCACACGGGCAGGCTACGGGGGCAGTCCTCCACGGCACTTCCACGGCACGTGCTCAACAGAGCAGGGGGAGGCGTGCCGCAGCTGCGCCCAGCGCCCGCCTTTCGCCGCCGCCTGGTGGGACGCGGCCGGTCCCGAGCAACGCCCAGCGCTCGTCGGGCCAGTCGGCGGGCGCCGGGTGGCCCATCAGTGCGTCCAGCGTGCAGCGAACCAGCGCGAGCGGCTCTGGGCGGGGCCCCGGGCGGCGCAGCTCCATCACGAGATCGAGGTGGTGGACCGCCGTCTTCACCGCGAGCGTCGTGACGAGGTCCACGGCCTGCAGGACGTGCCCGCGCGTCGCGACCAGCGCCTCGGGCGGCGTGCGCCCGGCGAGCGCGATGACGGCGCGCGTGGTCTCCATGAGGGTCCGCACGAGGTCCTCGAGCTCCCACGCCCCGGCGATCGTGCGCAGGTTGCGCAGCTCGCGGAATCCGGGGTCGTCGGTCGGCTCGTCCGCCGTCCACCACGTCACGGCGTCGCGGTCGGCCGGCCCCGCGGCCGGGGTGGCCAGCGCCACCAGCGCCCGCTGGACGTCGCTGAGCAGGTGCACGAGCAGGTCGCGCACGGTCCACCCCAGGCAGCGGGTGGGCAGCCAGGAATCCTCCTCCTCCAGCGACGAGGCGATCGTCGAGATGTCGGAATAGGCGATCCGCAGCGCGGTGAGCTCCGGGCTCGGTATCGGTTTCGTTCGCGCCGGATCGCTGCGCGAAACACTGCTCAGCGTCGTCTGATCGCTCCGCGGAGCTCCGCTCAGTGTCGGTGGCAGGCCCCCGTTCGAGTGGGTGGTCGGCGTGCGGGTTGGAACGAGTCGTGCGGTCGTCATGTCCTGCCGTCGTCGGTCGTGCTGGGCGCTGCGGGCGCGGCTACCTGGTAGCCACCGAACTTCTCACGAAGCGTCTTCTTGGAGAACTTCCCCACGCTGGTCTTGGGCACCTCATCGATGAACTCCACCGCATCGGGGAGCCACCACTTCGCCACGCGGGGTTCGAGGTGGGCGATGACCTCCTCCGCGGTGAGCGTCTCCCCGGGCTTGACGACGACGCACGCGAGCGGCCGCTCGACCCATTTCGGGTGTGGGATGGCGATCACGGCGGCCTCGGCGACCTTCGGATGCGCCATGATCTCGTTCTCCAGTTCGACGGAGCCGATCCACTCCCCGCCGGACTTGATGAGGTCCTTGGTGCGGTCCACGATCCGGAGGAAACCGTACCGGTCGACTGCCGCGACGTCGCCGGTGCGCAACCAGCCGTCGTCGGTGAACTGGGCCCCTCCGCCCTCGCCGCGGTAGTACTCGGCGGCGATCCACGGCCCGGCGGCCTGGATCTCGCCGGTGGCGACGTCGTCCCACGGCTGCGGCTCGCCCGTGGCCGGGTCGACCAACCGGATGTCGACGAACGGTACGGCCTGGCCCTGCCGCGCGCGGACGTCGGCGCGCTCGTCCTCGGTGAGCGACGCGTGCTGGGTGCGCAGCGTGCACATGGTGGCGACCGGGCTGGTCTCGGTCATGCCCCACGCATGCAGGATCGGCACGCCGAGCGCCTCCCGGTAGGCCTCCGAGAGTGCCTTGGGCACGGCCGACCCGCCGCACAGGATCGTCCGGAGCGCGCTCAGGTCGTGCTGGGCGAGCAGCGGCTGCATCCCCATCCAGATGGTCGGCACTCCGCCGGTGACGGTGACCCGGTGCCTCTCCAGCAGGCCGGCGATCGCCTGCGGAGTCATGTTCGGGCCGGGGAGCACCAGGTCCGAGCCGGCCAGCAGCGCTCCGTAGGGCAGGCCCCACGCGTTGGCGTGGAACATCGGGACCACCGGGAGCAGCACGTCGCGCTCGGAGAGTGCCGCGCCGTCGGCGATCAGCGTGATCAAGGAGTGCAGCACGCTGGAGCGGTGGCTGTAGACCACGCCCTTGGGGTTGCCGGTGGTGCCGGACGTGTAGCACATTGCTGCGGCGGTGTTCTCGTCCGCGATCTCGAACCGGCCCTCGAACGGGGCGGCCGCGGCGAGCAGCTCCTCGTAGTCGTGCACCCGCGGGTCGACGGGGATCTCGACGTCGGCGCCGTCGTCGAGCACGACGACGTGCCGCACGCTCTCGAGCTTGTCGACCAGCGGCCAGAACAGCGGCAGCAACGAGCGGTCGACGAACACCACCTCGTCCTCTGCGTGGTTCGCGACGTAGACGAGCTGCTCGGGGAAGAGCCGGAGGTTCAGCGTGTGCAGCACCCGCCCGGTGCACGGGACGGCCAGGTACAGCTCCAGGTGGCGGGCCGTGTTCCAGCAGAACGTGCCGACCCGCCCGTCGGCGCTGAGGTCGAGCGTGTCGAGCACGGTGGCCAGCCGCCGCACGCGCCGCGCCCACTCGGCCACGGTGGTGCGGGTCTCGCCGGTGGCGTCGGCGGTGACGATCGTCTTGTGCCCGAAGTACTCCTCGGCCCGGTGGAAGACGTGCGGCAGGGCGAGCGGCCGATCCTGCATAAGACCGAGCATCGGGGGCCTCCTGGGACGGCTGTGGTGTGCGTCACCGAAAGTTACCTCCCGACGAGTGGCTTCACCATTGGCGTCATCCAGCGCCATCCGGCTCACCAGCGGTTAGGCTCGTGCGCCGTGACGCCCCCCGACCAGGCCGCATCGGTCTGCCTCGACGTGGGGTCGACGTGGACCAAGGCGGTGCTGGTGCACGCCGACGGATCCCTCGCCGGTTTCGCGGAGCACCCGACCACCACGGGCGACGTCCTCGCGGGCATGGACGCCGCGGTGCGGGCGGTGTCGGCGGCAGGCCGCGGTGCGGAGCCCGAGCTGCTGGCCTGTTCGTCGGCGGGTGGCGGGCTGCGCATGGCCGTGGTGGGGTCCGACCGGCTGTCGGCGGTGGAGGCGGGGCACCGGGTCGCCGTGTCGGCGGGGGCGCACGTCGTCCACGTGCACGCCGGGCCGCTGGAACCGCCGGACGTCCGGCTGCTGCGCAGTGCCCGGCCCGGCGTCGTGCTGCTCGTGGGCGGTGCCGACGGCGACGACCCGGCCGGCCTGCTGCACAATGCCAGCCGTTTGGCCAGGGCCAGGATCCGCCATCCGATCGTGCTCGCCGGCAACTCCGTGGCGCGCGACGACGCGCTCGCCCTTCTGCGTGCCACCGGCCGCAGCGTGGTGGCGTGCGACAACGTGCTTCCCCGCCGCGGCGAGGTGGTGCCCGGTCCCGCGCGTGCCGCGCTAGCGGACCTGTACCGGCGCCACGCGATCGGCGGCCGCGGTCCGGCCGTCGCGCCCCGGTTCCGCAGGCTCGTGCGGGTGGTCACGCCGGAGGCCGTCGGCCATGCGGCCACCCGGCTCGCCGCGATCTGCGACGCCCGGGTGCTCGTCGTCGACGTCGGCTGCGCGACGACCGATGTCCACTCCGCCGACCGGGCCGAGCCGGTCCGCACCGTCGAGGGTGACCTCGGCGTGCGCGCGGCCGCGGGCGGGGTGCTCGTGGAGAGCCAGAGCGAGGGCATCGTCGACCCGGTGGAGGCCGACCTGCTCGGCCCCACGGTTGCCCGGATGGCCAGCGAGACCGGCTACGTCCCGCGCGACCGGGGAAGCGCCGCCGAGGATCGCCGGATCGCCGCGCTGGCCGCCGTGGTGGCGGTCCGCAGACACCTGCGCGTGCACTCCGACGCGGGGCGCGACGTCGGGCTCGTCGTGCTCGCGGGTGGCGTGTTCCGCCAGCGGAACCTGGCGGGCGGCCTCGCGGCCGTGGTGGCCACCCTGCGTACCGACCCCGTGCTCGCCCCTGTGCTCGCGGCCGCGCCGGTCGTCGTCGACTCCGACTTCGCGGTGGTGCCCGCGGGGCTGCTCGCCGCCCGCGGCCGCACGGAGGCCGCGGAGTCGTTGCTGCGCGACCACCTGCTCGGCTGAGCGGGACGCGCCGCCGCTCGTCGACGGCACCGGCCATGTCGTCGCGCGCCGGGCTCGGGTGCCGAGACGGCCGCCGCCACGCAGCCGTGTGTCGGTCGAAGGCCGGTCACCCCGACTCGGAGGTTTCGCATGTCCCGCACCCCTGCGCTGGCTGCCCTCGTCGCGATCGCCGCGGTCGCCCTCTCCGCCTGCAGCAGCGGCACCGAGATCCCCGTCATCGCCCCACAGGTCCCGGCAGCGCCGGTCACCGAGCTCGAGCGCCCGCCCGGGACGATCGTGAGCGCGAACAGCACGGCCACGCTCGGCACGGTGGTCGTCGACGGATTCGGGTTCACCCTGTACAGGTTCGACGGGGACAGCGCCCAGCCGCCCGCGGCCACGTGCGCCGGTCCCTGCACCGCGACCTGGGATCCCGTGCTCGCCGCCGACCCGATCACGATCGAGGGCCTCGCCGAGAAGGCGATCGGTGCCGTCCAGCGCCCGGACGGTCAGGCGCAGCTGACGATCGGCGGCTGGCCCGTCTACCGCCACGAAGGCGATACCCCCGGAGCCACACACGGGCACGGCGCGGAGGGGAAGTGGTTCGCCATCGCTCCGGACGGCGACAAGGCCGCGGCCCCGAATTGAGGGCCCGGAGGCGACGTCGGTAGGGGTTCTCGACACGTTCCGGCGCACGGCGCTTCGTGCGTCAGCCCGCCAGCACCACGATCAGCGTGCGGGGGCCGTGAACGCCCTCCACGCGCTCCAGCTCGATGTCGCTCGTTGCCGACGGGCCGCTGACGAACGTGATCGGCCGGGTCGGCTCGAGGGCGGCGAGCATCTCGGGCACGGTATGCACGACCTGCTCGGCGCGCACGACGCAGACGTGCACGTCGGGCACCAGCGTGATCGCGCGCCTGCCCTGGTCGGGAGAGCCGTCGAGGGCGATCGTCCCGGTGGTGGCGCAGGCGGCGGCGCAACCGGTGAGCACGGCGGCAGTGGTGTCCAGGTCGGCGGGGGAGAGCCCATCGTCCGTGACACGGGTCGCCGCGAGCCCGTCGGGCCACCAGCCGTCCGGCAGGCCGGGCGGCACGACCACCCGCCCCGTGGTGTCGGCCAGCGCGATCCGGACCGCCTCCGCGACGCCGTCCGCCGGGGTGTCCAGCACCGTCGCCTTGTAGTCGACCAGCCGGTCGCGGAACAGCTCGAGCAGCTCGATGGCACCAGCCGGGTGGGCGCCGGTGCGGTGGTAGTCGCGCGGCACGGTCGGCGGCGCCGGGTGCCCGGCCGCGGCGTTGGCGGCGCGGATGCGGCCGAGCACCTCCTCCCGGGCGGTCACTGCTGTGCTCCGCGCTCGCGCGCCCACCACTCGCGGAACGTCTCGGCAGGCGGGCGCGGGGCGTCGCGGCTGGCCGTCCAGGCCGACAGCGGCGGCGGCAGCGTGCGGATCCGGCCTGCGCGCCTGCCCAGCAGCCGGCCCGCCCGCGACCCCTTCTCGGCGGCCGCGAAGCGGCGCGGCGATGACATCACCCAGGACGCCGCCGCCATCGCGATTGCCTCCGCGCTCGGCACCGGGCGCTTCCGCTGCTCGTCGACGTGCCGGGCCCGCAGCTTCACCAGCAACGACGGGATATCGATCCGGACGGGGCACGCGTCGAAGCAGGCCCCGCACAGGCTGGAGGCGTACGGCAGCGACGCGTTGTCCTCCACTCCCGTGAGCTGCGGCGAGAGCACCGCGCCGATCGGCCCGGGGTAGACCGATCCGTACGCGTGCCCGCCGGTGCGCTCGTAGACCGGGCAGACGTTGAGGCACGCCGAGCACTTGATGCAGTGCAAGGCGGTGCGGCCCAGCTCGTCGCCGAGCGCCGCGGTGCGCCCGTTGTCGAGCAGCACGAGGTGGAACGCCTGCGGCCCGTCGCCGTCCGTCACGCCGGTCCACGCGGACGTGTACGGGTTCATCCGTTCACCCGTCGACGAGCGGGGCAGCAGCTGCAGGAAGACCTCCAGGTCCTGCCAGGTCGGCACGACCTTCTCGATCCCCATGACGGTGATCAGCGTCTCCGGCAGCGTCAGGCACATCCGCCCGTTGCCCTCGGACTCGACGACCAGCAGGGTGCCGGTGTCGGCCACACCGAAGTTGGCCCCGGAGATCGCGACCTTCGCCCGCAGGAAGCGTTCCCGCAGGTGGGCGCGGGCGGCCATGGCGAGCCTGCGTGGCTCGGCCGTCAGCTCCGGGTCGACTCCTCGCATCTCACGCAGGAAGATCTCGCGGATCTCGGCGCGGTTGCGGTGGATGGCCGGCACCAGGATGTGGCTGGGCAGGTCACCGCCCAGCTGGACGATCAGCTCCGCGAGGTCGGTCTCGTGCGCCTCGATCCCGGCGGCCTCGAGCGCCTCGTTGAGGCCGATCTCCTGGGTGGCCATCGACTTGACCTTGACGACCTCGGACGTCCCGGTGTCGCGGACCAGTCCGGTGACGATCGCGTTCGCCTCGTTCGCGTCGCGGGCCCAGTGCACCGTGCCGCCGCGTGCGGTGACCTCGCGTTCGAGGCGCTCCAGGTGCTCGTCCAGCCGCGCCATCGCGGCGGTCTTGAGCGCCTCGCCGGCCAGCCGCAGCTGCTCCCAGTCGTCCAGCTCGCCGACGACGCTCAGGCGTTTGTTGCGGATGGTGCGGGTGGCGTGGCCGAGGTTGCGTCGCAGCTGGGAGTCGGCGAGGGCACCGCGGGCGGCGTCGGGGAAGGACTGCTCGCCGCGCAAGTGCCCGACGCCGCGTGGGGCGGGGATCCCGAGGAAGGTCGTCATGAGGTGCTCGCCAGTATCTCGGCCAGGTGGATGGTTCGGGTGCCGCTGCGCAGCCGGGACAGGCCGCCGCCGATGTGCATGAGGCACGACGCGTCGCCCGCCGTGGCGACCTCCGCGCCGGTGGACAGGACGTTGCGCATCTTGTCGGCCAGCATCGCGGTGGACGTGTCGGCGTTCTTCAGCGCGAACGTGCCGCCGAAGCCGCAGCACTGGTCGGCCTCTGGCAGCTCGAGCAGCGTCATGCCGCGCACGTGGCGCAGCAGCCGCAGCGGCTTGTCGGCCACCCGCAGCATCCGCAGCGAGTGGCACGTGGGGTGGTAGGTGACCCGGTGCGGGTAGTAGGCGCCGACGTCCTCGACGCCGAGGACGTCCACCAGCAGCTCGGACAGCTCGTAGGTGCGGGCGGCCACGGCCTCGGCGCGCTCGGCGAGCCGGTCGTCCTGCGCGCCGCGCGCGACCATCGCGTGCTGGTGGCGCACGCAGCCCACGCACGACCCGGACGGCGCCACGATCACGTCGTACGGCTCGAACGTCGCCACGTGGTGGCGCACCAGCGGCACCGCCTCGCGCTGGTACCCCGTGTTGACGTGCATCTGGCCGCAGCATGTCTGGTCGGCGGGGAACACGACCTCGTGTCCCAGCCGCTCCAGCAGCGCGACGGTGGCCCGGCCGACCTCGGGGTACAGCGCGTCCCCCAGACACGTCAGGAACAGCGCGATCCTCACGCCATCACCCTATGACCTGCGCAGTTGACAGCACCGGCGGGAGCTCGGATGCTGGAGGCGCAATCGCGAAGTCGGTGTCGAGAGGCGCTGCGACGGGCCAGAGCCCGCCACGCTCGACCACCTGGCCATTGCACACGGAACAAGGGCGCCTGCACTCACACGAGGAGGGCGGGCGCATGATTCGTCGTTTCGCCGTCCTCGACGTTCCACACGGTCGGCCACCAGTAACGTGGCCGGCCGCACCAGCCCTACGAGGAGGCGTTAGTACCCCATGACCGCCACTGCCGACATCAGCAGCAGGCTGCAGAACCGCAACGGCATCGACTTCGCCGTGGCCGATCTGGGACTTGCGGAGTTCGGCCGCAAGGAGATCCGGCTCGCGGAGCACGAGATGCCCGGCCTGATGGCGCTGCGGCGCGAGTACGCCGAGGCGCGCCCGCTGCACGGCGCCAGGGTCGCGGGTTCGCTGCACATGACGGTGCAGACCGCGGTGCTGATCGAGACGCTCGTCTCGCTCGGGGCCGATGTGCGCTGGGTGTCCTGCAACATCTTCTCCACCCAGGACCACGCGGCCGCCGCGATCGTCGTGGGCCCGCACGGCACCGAGGAGGAGCCGAAGGGCGTTCCGGTGTTCGCCTGGAAGGGCGAGACGCTCGACGAGTACTGGTGGTGCACCGAGCAGCTGTTCAAGTTCACCGACGACGCCGGGAACGTGGTCGGCCCGAACATGATCCTCGACGACGGCGGTGACGCCACCCTGCTGGTGCACAAGGGCGTCGAGTTCGAGAAGACCGGCGTCGTCCCGACCGTGCACGACGAGGACCTGACCGTCTCCGACGAGTACCGGATCATCCTGGACACGCTGCGCCGCTCGCTGGCCGAGGACCCGAAGCGCTGGACCACGGTGGCCTCGGACATCCGCGGTGTCACCGAGGAGACCACCACCGGGGTGCACCGGCTCTACCAGCTGGCCGAGCAGGGTCTGCTGCTGTTCCCGGCGATCAACGTGAACGACTCGGTCACCAAGAGCAAGTTCGACAACAAGTACGGCATCCGCCACTCGCTGGTCGATGGCATCAACCGGGCCACCGACGTGCTGATCGGCGGCAAGGTCGCCGTCGTCTGCGGCTTCGGCGACGTGGGCAAGGGCTCGGCCGAGGCACTGGCCGGGCAGGGCGCCCGCGTGATCGTCACCGAGGTCGACCCGATCTGCGCGCTGCAGGCGCTGCTGGAGGGCTTCCAGGTGGCGCGGCTGGAGGACGTGATCGGCCAGGCCGACCTCGTCATCACCACCACCGGCAACAAGGACATCGTCTCGGCGGACCTGATGGCTCGCACGAAGCACCAGGCGATCATCGGCAACGTCGGCCACTTCGACAACGAGATCGACATGGCCGGGCTGGCCCGCTACCAGGGGATCCAGCGGATCAACATCAAGCCGCAGGTCGACGAGTGGGTCTTCCCGGACGGGCACTCGATCATCGTGCTGTCCGAGGGCAGGCTGCTGAACCTGGGCAACGCCACCGGGCACCCGTCGTTCGTGATGTCCAACAGCTTCTCCAACCAGGTGATCGCGCAGGTCGAGCTGTTCACCAAGTACGAGGAGTACAACAAGGACGTCTACCGGCTGCCGAAGGTCCTGGACGAGAAGGTCGCCAAGATCCACGTGGAGGCGCTGGGCGGTGAGCTGACCAAGCTCACGAAGGACCAGGCCGAGTACATCGGCGTGGACGTCGAGGGCCCGTTCAAGCCGGAGCACTACCGGTACTGAGCGCACTCGTTTCTGGGCACCTCGCCCGGGGGAGCGCCACGACATATCGTGGACCTGTGGTGCTCCCCCGTGGCGACGGTGACGGCTGGACGCGCTGCGCCCTCGGCCACAAGCACTGGGGGATCTTCGGCGCGGCCGGGCTCCTGCTGTGGCACCGCGAGTGCGTCCTGCTGCAGCACCGCGCTCTCTGGAGCCACTACGGCGGCACGTGGGGCCTGCTCGGCGGGGCCCGCAACCGCGCAGAGTCGGCGGAGCAGGCCGCCCGGCGGGAGGCCGCCGAGGAGGCGGGGCTCGCCGCGGACGGCTACGAGATCACCGGCACCTACGTCGACGACCACGGCGGCTGGTCGTACACCACCGTGGTGGCGCAGGCTCGGTCGGCGGTCCTGCCCACGGGCCTTACGGCCGAGACCCTCGAAGTGCGCTGGGTGCGTGCCGCATCGGTCCACGACCTGCCCCTGCACCCCGGCTTCGCGGCGACATGGGAGACGGTGCGCGCGATCGCGTAGCAGGCCCGTGCGCCCTACGGTTTGCGCGCCACCCCGCCGTATCCGTCGATCGGCTCGATCCGGCCGACCTCCATCGGGTCCGGCCGCCACTGGGTGATCGATACGACGCCGGGCTCGACCAGCTCCAGCGCGTCGAACCACCGCTCGATCTGGGGGACGCTGCGCTGGTACTAGGGCGAGCCTGCCTCGGCCTGGGCTCTCGCGCCCGCCCGGGCGCGCTCGCTGGTGTCGGTGCCGTCCCACAGCGCCAGATAGCTGCCCGACGGGACGGAGTCGAGCACCCGCGCGATGATCGCGCCGGCTTCGTCCGGGTCGCGGACGTAGCCGAGCACGCCCATGAACATCACGCCGACCGGTCGCTCGAAGTCGAGCACCTCACCGGCGCGCCGGATGATCCGCTCGGTGTCGCGGTAGTCGGCGTCGACGTACGTGGTGACGCCCTCTGCGGTGGTGTTGACCAGCAGTGACCGGGCGTGGGTCAGCACGAGTGGGTCGTTGTCCACGTAGACGATCCGGGCATCGGGGGTGACCGACTGGGCGACCTCGTGGGTGTTCTGCATCGTCGGCAGGCCGGTGCCGATGTCGAGGAACTGGCGGATCCCGGCTTCACCCGCGAGGTAGCGCACCGCGCGGATCAGGAACTGCCGCGACTTCTTGGCGGCGTCGGCGATGTCGGGCCATGCCGCCTGCACGGCGTCGCCGACGGCGCGGTCGGCCGGGTAGTTGTCCTTGCCGCCGAGCCAGTAGTTCCAGATCCGCGCACCGTGCGGTACGTCGAAGCGGATCTCGGGGGGTTGCGGGTCGGTCACGGAAACGGACCATAGCCCAGGCCTCGTCGGTCACTCCTCGATGCCAAGGCTCTCGGCGAGCACCGCCGCGCCAGCCGGAGTGACCCGCACGCTGCGCCCGCGATCCCGCCGCATGACCCAGCCCGCGGACAGGAAGCGGTCGAGGATCGAGCGTCCGAGCAGGCCGGCCAGGTGGTGGCGCTGCTCGCTCCAGTCGATGCAGTAGCGGACGAGCGTGCGCCTCCGCTCCGGGACGACGACGTCCATGTCGGCCAGCCAGCGCCGGCCCGCCGGGGTCAGGGCGTAGTCGACGTCGCGCCCGTAGCCACTGACCCGGTCGTGGCGGCTGAGCTCCGGGTGGTGCCGGCCGTCCCCGCCGTCCAGGTAGCCCCGGTCGATCATCGAGGCCATGATCTCGACACCGAGCCGCCCGGCCAGGTGGTCGTAGCACGTGCGTGCGGCGCGCAACTGCCCCGCCCTCGTGCTCTCGCGCAGCGACCGGACCGGCCGCGCCGGAGCGATCTCCATCAGTTTCTCCAGCAGCTCCCCGACCTGGGGACCGGCCAGCCGGTAGTAGCGGTGCCGGCCCTGCGGCTCCACCCGCAGCAGCCCCGCGTCGGTCAGCTTGCTCAGGTGGCTGCTGGCCGTGGCCTTCGTGACGCCCGCCTCGTCGGCGAGCACGCTCGCCGGCAGCGCGCGCCCGTCGTTCAGCGCGAGGAGCACCCGGCAGCGTGCGGGGTCGGCGAGCAGGGCCGCGACCTCGCTGATCTCCACGTCTCCTGCGACCACGCCACTGACGGTAGGCCGCTGACGATTCGATGCACGTCGAACCGTTTCCGAGCCACCCTCGGAACATGATCCGCAGTACCTCCGCTGCGCCGCGGCTGGCGCTGGTCGCGGCGTGCCTCGGCTTCTTCGTCATCCAGCTCGACGCAACCGTTGTGAACGTCGCGCTCGATGCGATCCGCGCCGACCTCGGTGGTGAGCTCGCCGACCAGCAGTGGATCGTCGCGAGCTACACGGTGGCGCTCGCCGCCGGCATGCTCACGGCGGGTTCGATGGGCGACCGGTTCGGCTCGCGACGCGTCTGCCTGCTGGGGCTGGCGGTGTTCGCGCTCGCGTCCGTGGCATGCGCGGCCGCGCCCGACGTGCCTGCGCTGATCGCGGCGCGCACGCTGCAGGGCATCGGCGCCGCCGCGCTGCTGCCGTGCTCGCTTGCCCTGATCGTCCAGCAGTTCCCGGACCCACGCGATCGGGCCCACGCCCTCGGCGTCTGGGGCGGGGTCTCCGGCGTCGGCATGGCGTCGGGTCCCGTTCTCGGCGGTCTGCTGGTCGCCGTTGCCGGCTGGCCCGCGATCTTCCTGGTGAACGTGCCGGTCTGCGTGGCCGCTCTCGTGCTGATCCGCCGCTTCGCCGCCGAGTCGCCCCCGCGGCAGGCCGGCCCCCTCGACCTCCCCGGGCTCGTTGTGGGAACGACGGCGCTCGCGGGCATCGCCGGTGGTCTCATCGAAGCCGGGCACCGTGGCTGGACGCACCCACTCCCGTTGACGCTGATGCTGGGCGGTCTGCTCCTCGTCCCGATCTTCGTCCGGGGCGAGCGCCACGCCCGCGAGCCGATGCTGCCCTTGTCGCTCTTCACGTCCCGGCCGTTCTCAGCGGGCACCGGGGTGGGGTTCCTGTTCAACTTCTGCCTCTACGGCAACCTGCTGTGCCTGTCCGTCTACCTGCAGGGCCCGCTCGGGCAGTCCGCGTTCGCGGCCGGGATGCAGATCTTCCCGCTCACGGTCGCGATTTGCATCGGCGCCGCGCTGAGCGGCCGGCTCACCGGACGCTTCGGCCCTCGCGTCCCGATGCTCGTCGGGCTCGGTGCCGGCGCGGCCGGCGCGTCCCTGCTGCTGGCCACGGGCCCGTCGGCGCCGCTGCCGCTGATCGTCACCGGCGCCTCGGTGCTCGGCTTCTGCTCCTTCGCCATGCCGGCGATGACATCGGTCGTCATGTCGGGGATCGGCGCCGCCCGCGCCGGTCTGGGTAGCGGCGTGCTCAACACCGCGCGGCAGGCAGGTGGCGCGCTGGGCGCCGCGGTACTCGGCAGCCTGCTGGTGGTCGGCTCAGGGATGTCGCTCGTCGTCCCGATGGCGGTGACCATCGCCGCGTACGCCGCGGCGATCGGTCTCACGCTGCTGGCGACAACCGAGCCGTGAGCGCGATGTCGGCGACGATCGTGCGGATCCGGCCGTCCTCGAACGTGAACACCTCGTGGACGCGCGAGCCGACGACCGGCACGACGAGGTCGAGGGCGAATTCGGCGACAACGGTCTCCCCGTCGGCGACGAAGCGCGCGTCCCGCACCGCCTCGATCACCCGGTACTGGGGACCGTGCTCGAGGTCGCGTCGGATCTGCTCGCCGGAGAATCCGGTCTGGATCCCGGCCTCGACGCGGGTCGCCTCCGGGTGCAATGGCACGGCCGAGGCGTCGTGGGTCGCGAGAGCCTCGACGTAGGCGCGCGCCGCGTCGATCCGGCACTCGTCGTCGCACGCGGGCGCCGCCGCGGCAGGCGTCCCGACGAGAGCGGCGAGGGCCGCGAGAACGACCGGGACGATGGCGCGTTGGATCACAGGTCCCCCCAAGGTGCGGCGCGGAGCGTACCGCGCCCGTGGACCGTGGACCTGCGCCCGGCATGATGCGCGCATGGGGCGGCTGATCGTCGTGGAAGGGCTGGACGGGGCGGGTAAGCGCACCCTGTCCGACGCGCTGTGCACGGCGCTCGCCGCCAAGGGGGCGCGCGTCGCCCGCTTCGCGTTCCCCCGCTACGACGCGGACGTGCACGCCGAGCTCGCCCGCGAGGCCCTCTATGGGCGGCACGGTGACCTGGCGGCGTCCGTCCACGGGATGGCGCTGTTGTTCGCGCTGGACCGCCGCGCGGCCGCTCCTGAGCTGCGGGCCGCTCGTGAGTCGCACGACGTCGTGCTCGTGGACCGGTACATCGCGTCGAACGTGGCCTACCACGCGGCGCGAGCGCACCAGCGCGCCGACGGCGAGCTCGCCGCATGGCTGCGGGAGCTCGAGGTCGAGCGGTTCGGCGTGCCCGTGCCGGATCACCAGCTGCTGCTCGCCGTGCCGCGCACCATCGCGGCGGAGCGGGCAGCGTACCGGGAGCGCACCGAGGCCGGCCGGGAGCGGGACGCATACGAGTTCGACGCTGACCTGCAGGAGCGCACGGCCGATGCGTACGCGCAGCTCGCGGCCGCGTCATGGCTGTCGGCGTGGACGGTGCTCGACGGCAGCGCCCCTATCGACGCCGATGCGCTGGCAGCCGTGCTCCTGCAGTAGCCGCTGTTCGTCGCCCCTGAGTCCCGCCGGATGGCTCCAAGGTGTGCCTCGGGGCTGTGAACCCGCGGGTCCGAGGCGGGCTCGCGGCGTGAGATGGGATGCTGCGCTCATGAAGTCGCGCGTTCTGGTGGTCGACGACGATCCGGCGCTTGCCGAGATGTTGACGATCGTGCTGCGGGGCGAGGGGTTCGACACCGCCGTCGTCGCCGACGGCACGCGGGCCCTCCCAGCCGTCCGCGAGCTGCGGCCCGACGTCGTGCTGCTCGATCTGATGCTCCCCGGCATGAACGGCATCGACGTGTGCCGCGCCATCCGGTCCGAGTCCGGCGTGCCGATCGTGATGCTGACCGCCAAGAGCGACACCGTCGACATCGTCCTCGGCCTCGAGTCGGGCGCGGACGACTACGTGGTGAAGCCGTTCAAGCCCAAGGAGCTCGTGGCGCGAATCCGGGCCCGGGTCCGGCGCACCGAGGCCGAACCCGCCGAGCAGCTCTCGATCGGTGACGTCACGATCGACGTGCCTGCCCATCAGGTCGTGCGCGACGGCGAGCAGATCGCGCTCACCCCGCTGGAGTTCGACCTGCTCGTCGCACTCGCCCGCAAGCCGCGGCAGGTGTTCACCCGCGAGGTCCTGCTCGAACAGGTGTGGGGCTACCGGCACGCGGCCGACACGCGGTTGGTGAACGTCCACGTGCAGCGCCTGCGTTCGAAGGTCGAGCGCGATCCGGAGCACCCCGAGGTCGTGCTGACCGTGCGCGGTGTGGGTTACAAGGCGGGACCACCGTGACCATCCGGCCATGATCAGTGAGCGGGTGCGTCGGGCCATGGTGCCGGCCCGCCAGCTGATCGCGGAGCTGAACGAGGCGTGGAACCTGGCGTGGCGCCGCTCGCTGCAGCTGCGGGTGGTGATCAGCACCCTCGCGCTGTCGGCCGCCGTCGTGCTGGTGCTCGGCCTCGTGCTGCAGACGCAGATCGCGCAGCGGCTGTTGCAGGCCAAGGAGGCCGACGCCCGGGTCCGCACGGAGACCGGCGCCGTGCTCCTGGAACGCGACCTCGCGGGCGTCGACCCGGACCGCGAGGGCGCGCAGGGCGAGCTCAACAACGCCCTCGACCGGCTGACCAACGCGAGCTCCGCCGAGAACCAGCCCGCCACCGCGGGCGAGTTCCGGGCGGTGCTCACCACGAGCGTCGGGGACGCGGGTGCCCAGGTCTCCGCGGGCCCCGTCGAGGACGTCCCGCCCATGCTGCGTGAGGCAGTGGCCGCGGGCACGCTCTCCAACCAGTACACGACCACCCGCACCGAGCAGAGCGTCGAGGTCCCGACGCTCATCGTCGGGCAGCCGGTGCGCACGGCGGTCGGCGAGCTGGAGTTCTACCTGCTGTTCCCGCTCACCGCCGAGCAACGCACGCTCGGCACGGTGCAGAGCACGCTGATCGTCGGTGGCCTCGTGCTCCTGCTGCTGCTCGCCGGGATCGCCGGCATCGTCACGCGGCAGGTCGTGCGGCCGGTGCGGCAGGCCGCCGAGATCGCGGAACGGTTCGCCGACGGCCACCTCGACGAGCGGATGCCCGTGCAGGGCGAGGACGAGGTGGCGCGCCTCGGGGAGTCCTACAACGAGATGGCGAGCAGCATCCAGAGCCAGATCCGGCAGCTGGAGGAGTTCGGCGCGCTGCAGCGGCGGTTCACCTCCGACGTCAGCCACGAGCTGCGGACCCCGCTCACGACCGTGCGCATGGCAGCCGACGTGCTCTACGCGTCACGTGAGGAGCTGCTCCCGGCGCTGCGGCGCAGCTCGGAGCTGCTCGTCGCGGAGCTCGACCGGTTCGAGGCGCTGCTCGCCGACCTGCTCGAGATCAGCAGGCTGGACGCGGGCGTCGCGGAGCTGGGGGCCGAGCGCGTCGACATGCACGTCGTCGTCACCAGGGCCGTCGAGGCGGTCCGCGGCATCGCCGACGAGACCGGCACCCCGCTCGAGCTGCAGCTCCCGGTCGGCGTTCCCGCCGAGGTCGACCCACGCCGCGTCGAGCGCATCGTCCGTAACCTCGTCGCCAACGCGATCGACCACAGTGAGGGCAAGCCCGTCCGCGTCGTGCTCCGTGCCGACGAACGGGCCGTCGCCGTGCTGGTGCGGGACCACGGCGTCGGCCTGCGCCCCGGTGAGGCGGGCCTGGTGTTCAACCGGTTCTGGCGCGCCGAGGAGTCCAGGGCGCGGCGCAGCGGCGGCAGCGGCCTCGGGCTGTCGATCGCCATCGAGGACGCCCGCCTGCACGGCGGGTGGCTGCAGGCGTGGGGCGAGATCGGGAAGGGCGCCGCGTTCCGGCTGACGCTGCCGCGCACCGTCGGCGACGTCGTCGAGTCGAGCCCGCTGCCGCTCGGACCCGAGGAACCCCCTGCCCCGACCGCCGAACCGGCCTCGGTGCCCACCCCGGCCCGCACCAGCACGCGGTCCGACGCGTTCCTGCAGGAGGGGTCGTGAGCCGCAGGGCCGGGCTGGTGCCGGCTCTGCTGCTCGCACTCGCCGCGCTGGCCGGGTGCGCGAGCGTGCCCGAGAGTTCCCCGGTCCAGGTGCTGCGCCAGGTCGGTGGCAGCGAGGACGCGCTCGTCCCGCCCGGCCCGGTCGCCGGCAGCAACCCGCTCGACCTCGTGCGCGACTTCGTGTTCGCCTCCGGCAGCAGCACCGAGCGGCACGGGGCCGCCCGCCGCTTCCTCTCCGCCGACGCTGAGGGCTGGGACGACTCCGCGGGCCTCACCGTGCTCGACGGGCAGTTCGACACGGTCCCGGCGCCCGGCGCGGCCGGCCCGAGCACCGACACCACCACGATCCGGATCCGCGGCACGGCGATCGGCCGCCTCACGTCGTCGGGATCGTTCGAGCCGGGGCAGAGCATGTTCCAGCAGGACGTCACCGTCGTTCGTCGCGACGGCCAGTGGCGGATCTCCGACCTCCCGCCGGGGGTCGTCGTGCCGCTGTCGGTCTTCCGGGACAACTACAAGCCGGTCCGCACCTGGTTCGTCGACCCGGTTCGGCGGCTCGCCGTCGCCGACGTGCGTCACGTTCCGAGCGTGCCGGCACGGGCCCAGGCCGCGCGCGTGATGGAGCTGCTGCTCGCCGGGCCGTCCGGGGCGCTGACCGGTGCGGCCGTCTCGCTGTTCCCGCCGGGGGCACAGCTGCGTTCGAACCTGACGACGAGCGACGACGGCGCCGTTGTCGTCGACCTCACCCGCCTCGGCGACCTCGACGAGTCCTCCCGGATGCTGCTCGCCGCCCAGGTGGTGCTGTCGCTGTCCGAGGTGAACGTCGGGCGCGTCCGGCTGCTGGCCGACGGCGAGCCGCTCCTGCCCGACCGGGAGGACCTCACCCGCGAGGACGTCGCCGCGCTGTCGGCGGAGGTCGAGCCGGGCGCCGACGTGCCGGGGCTCGTCGTGGCCGGTGGGCGGGTGCGCCAGCTGAGCGGTCCCGAACCGAGCGCCCCGCTGCCCGGCTCGTTGGGCGACGGCAGCTACGACGTGGAGTCCGCGGCATCCACCGTGGACGGCAGGCGACTCGCCGCCGTGGCCCAGCTCGGCGCGCAGCGCACGCTGCTCGTCGGGAACGGGGCCGCGGGCGGCGTCGTGCCCGTTCCGCTCACGGCCGGCACCATGACCAGGCCGTCCTGGTCGCCGACCGGCGGCGAGGCGTGGACCGTGCTGGACTCCGCTGTGGTCGCCCGCGTGCTCGTCGACAACACGGCGCCACCCCGCACCGGCCGGGTCAACGCCGACGAGCTCGCCGCCCGCGGGCCGATTCAGGACCTGCGCCTGTCCCGGGACGGCATGCGCGTCGTCGCGGTCGTCGGTGGTGGCCTCTACACCGGCGCGGTCGCCCGCACCATCGACGGAGAGGTCGCGATCCGCAACGTCCGCAGGCTGCGGCCGGACGACCTCGGCGCCGTCGTGGCGGCGGACTGGCGTTCCACGGAGTCGATCGTCGCGATCACCCGCAACTCCGAGATGTTGGTCGGGCAGGTCACCGTCGACGGCCTCGTCGTCCAGCAGATCGTGAGCAACAACCTCACGGCCCCCCTCACCGCGATCGCGGCCGCGGCCAACCGCCCCCTGTGGGTCACCGACCAGACCGGCGTCTGGAGCTTCGGCGGTGGCGACCAGGTCGCATGGCGCCAGGTGCTCGCCGGTGCCCCCGACGCCGTCCCGCTCTACCCCGGCTGACCGCGACTCGCGCACATCCAGACCGCGACTTGCGGAGATAGGGCTTCGCCCCGCCCGCGGTTGTGGACAACTCGGGTGCGGGCGGGGCCGGGTGGCGGGGGTGCGGGGGAAGCTGGTCCCGTGGGCGTGCGGGGGATCGGGGCGGCACTCATCGATCTCGTGCTGCCCGGCGACTGCGCGGGGTGCGGGGCGCCCGAGCACCCGTGGTGCCCGCGGTGCCGCGCGGAGGTCGGCCCGCCCACGCGGCCGCACCTGCCGGGCGGGCCGGACGTGCTCGCCGTCGGGCGGTACACGGGGCCGCTGCGTTCGGCGCTGCTGCGCTACAAGGAACGCGGGAGGCGGGACCTCGCTGCGCCGCTCGGCGCGGTGCTCGCGGCGGCGCTCGACGACGCGGTCGGGCCGGCGCCCGTGTGGCTCGTGCCCGCTCCATCGCGCCCGGCGGCCGCGCGGGCGCGTGGCGGCGACCACGTCGCGCGCCTGTGCCGTGCGGTTGCGGCCCGGCGGCCCGAGGTGCGGATCGCACGGGCGCTGCGGCTGGCCCGCCACGTGCGCGACTCGGTGGGGCTCGACGCCGAGCAGCGCGCCGCCAACCTGGCGGGCCGCGTACGCGTACGGCTCACCGCGATGCCCTCGCGCGGCACGGTGCTGCTGGTCGACGACGTCGTGACGACGGGGGCCACGCTGCAGACCTGCGCCGCCGCGCTCGCCGGAGCCGGCGCGGAGGTGCAGGCGGCGATCGTGCTCTGCGACGCCACCGGCGCTGGGCGAAGAACTTGATCATGAAGGTGGCCAATCGTACCGCTGCGACCCAGGTCACGGAACCTCTCGAGCCGTGGATCCACTCGGCTCGGGCACAGAATGTTCAGGGGGCTGTTGTCGAACCGTGATGCGCGTTACCGTGCTCGGCATCCCACCGAGGCACCCATCAGGAGGATCCGATCGAGCGCCGGGGGTGGGCACTCCCCCCGGCGACCCAGCAAACGTCAACCCGACGCCCAAGCGATGCTGAGAGCGAGGGAAGTCTGCGTGGAGATCGTTGTCACCGGCCGAAATGTCGAGGTCCCAGACCATTTTCGGGTCCACGTGGCCGAGAAGATCGGTCGACTTGAGCGGTATGACCACAAGATCGTGGGCATGGAGGTCGAGCTCTTCCACGAGCGCAACCGCCGCCAGCTCAAGAACTGCCAGCGCGTCGAGATCACCGGCAGGGGGTGCGGGCCCGCCGCAAGAGCGGAGGCCTGCGCGCAGGACTTCTACGCCGCACTGGACGGCGCCATCGCCAAGCTCGAGGCACGACTGCGTCGATCGCACGACCGTCGCCGGGTCACGGGCAAGCGCACGCGCGTGATGGCCGGCCGCGGCTCGGCCACCGCCGTGCTCGACGACGTGAGCGTCGCAGGCGACGACGGCATGGACGACGAGGCCGACATCCGCGCCGACGACACCATCGACATACCCGGTCCGCGCGTCCACGACGAGGACATGGCCGACGCCGTCCCGGGCCGCATCGTCCGGGAGAAGGTGCACCCGGCCAAGCCGATGAGCGTCGACGACGCGCTGTCGCGGATGGAGCTCGTCGGGCACGACTTCTACCTGTTCTCCGATGCCGACAGCGGCCAGCCGTGCGTCGTCTACCGGCGCAAGGGCTACGACTACGGCATGATCCGCCTGGAGCAGTAGCAGAGGGTCACCTGCTCGCTCGAGAGGGGCGGCTCGCATCCGGGAGGAACGCGAGCCGCCCCTCCGGCGTTGTTCCGGTGGCGGCCCGCCGCTTCGCTACCCTGGTCGGGGCTGCCACATGAACCGCGAAGTCGAATGAGGTCGATCCGTGCCGCTGTTGAACCGTCTGCTCCGCGCCGGCGAGACCAAGCTGGTGAAGCGGCTCGCCAAGTACGCCCAGGAGATCGATGACCTCGAGCCGGAGATGCAGGACCTCACCGACGCGGAGCTGCGGGCGAAGACCGACGAGTTCCGCGAGCGGTACCGCGACGGCGAGTCGCTCAACGACATGATGTACGAGGCGTTCGCCGTGGTACGCGAGGCGGCGGTACGCACCCTCGGGCAGCGGGCGTACCTCGTTCAGCTCATGGGCGGCGGGGCGCTGCACCTGGGCAACATCGCCGAGATGAAGACCGGTGAGGGCAAGACCCTCACGTCGGTGTTCCCGGTCTATCTGAACGCGCTCTCCGGCGACGGCGTCCACGTCGTCACCACCAACGACTACCTGGCCAAGCGCGACTCCGAGAAGATGGGGCGCATCCACCGCTTCCTCGGGCTCACCGTCGGGGTGATCCTCTCGGAGATGCCGCCCGCGGTCCGGCGCGAGCAGTACGCGGCCGACATCACCTACGGCACCAACAACGAGTTCGGCTTCGACTACCTGCGCGACAACATGGCCTGGAAGAAGGCCGACATGGTGCAGCGCGGGCACAACTTCGCCATCGTCGACGAGGCCGACTCGATCCTGATCGACGAGGCCCGTACGCCGCTGATCATCTCCGGCCCCGCGGAGGCCAGCTCGCGCTGGTACCAGGCCTTCGCCGACATGGCCAACGGCCGTGGCACGGCGCGGGTGGCCATGCGCGGCTACGACGTCACCGGGCTCTCCCCGCAGGAGCTGCTTCGGCGGAGCGCCGAGATCCAGGGCTGCGACTACGAGTACGACCTGAAGAAGCGCACGATCGGCGTCACCGACAAGGGTGTGCGGCACGTCGAGGACCAGCTCGGGATCGACAACCTCTACGAGGCCGCGAACACCCCGCTCGTCGGGTACCTGAACAACGCCCTCAAGGCCAAGGAACTGTTCAAGAAGGATAAGGACTACATCGTCCGCGACGGCCAGGTCCTCATCGTCGACGAGTTCACCGGCCGCGTGCTGGCCGGCCGGCGCTACAACGAGGGCATGCACCAGGCCATCGAGGCCAAGGAGCAGGTGCAGGTCCAGAACGAGAACCAGACGCTCGCCACCATCACGCTGCAGAACTACTTCCGGCTCTACACGAAGCTCTCCGGGATGACCGGTACCGCCCAGACCGAGGCGGCCGAGCTGCACCAGATCTACAAGCTGGGCGTGGTGTCGATCCCCACCAACCGGCCGATGGTCCGCAAGGACCAGCCGGACCTGATCTACAAGACGGAGGAGTCGAAGTTCGCCGCCGTCGCCGCCGACATCGCGGAGAAGTACCGCGCAGGCCAGCCGGTGCTGGTCGGCACCACGAGCGTGGAGAAGTCGGAGTACCTGTCGCAGTTGCTCCGGCGGCTGCAGGTACCGCACAACGTGCTGAATGCCAAGCACCACGAGAAGGAAGCGCAGATCGTCGCCCAGGCCGGGCACGCGGGCGCGGTCACGGTGGCCACCAACATGGCCGGTCGCGGCACCGACATCATGCTCGGCGGCAACCCGGAGTTCCTCGCCGACCTCGAGCTGCGCCGCCGCGGGCTCGACCCGGTGGAGACCCGCGAGGAGTACGAGGCGGCCTGGGACGAGACCGTCGCGAAGATGCAGGAGCAGGTCGCCGAGGAGGCCGAGGAGGTCAAGGCGGCAGGCGGGCTCTACGTGCTCGGCACCGAGCGCCACGAGTCGCGGCGCATCGACAACCAGCTGCGCGGCCGGTCGGGCCGCCAGGGCGACCCGGGTGAGTCGCGGTTCTACCTCTCGCTTGGCGACGAGCTGATGCGCCGCTTCAACGGCCAGCTGGTCGAGTCGATCATGAACCGGTTCAACCTCCCCGACGACGTCCCGATCGAGGCGGGCATGGTCACGAAGGCCATCCGCAGCGCGCAGACGCAGGTCGAGCAGCAGAACTTCGAGATCCGCAAGAACGTCCTCAAGTACGACGAGGTGCTCAACAAGCAGCGCACCGTCATCTACGAGGAGCGCCGCCGCGTCCTGGCCGGCGAGAACATCCAGTCCCAGATCGAGCACATGATCGAGGACGTCATCCGGGCGTACGTCGACGGCGCCACCGCTGAGGGGTACGCCGAGGACTGGGACTTCGAGAAGCTCTGGACCGCCCTGCGCACCATCTACCCCGTCGGCATCCGCTGGCAGGACCTCGCGGGCGAGGACGCGGACTCCGTCGAGGACCTCAGCAAGGAGACCCTCTACGAGGCGATCCTGGCCGACGCCCGTGATGCGTACGCCGCGCGCGAGGCCGAGGTCGACGAGCTCATCGCCCCGCTGGGCGGGATGCGCGAGCTGGAGCGTCAGGTCCTGCTCACCGTGATCGACCGCAAGTGGCGTGAGCACCTCTACGAGATGGACTACCTCAAGGACGGCATCGGCCTGCGCGCGATGGCCCAGCGCGACCCGCTGATCGAGTACCAGCGCGAGGGCTACGACATGTTCCAGGCGATGTCGGAGGGCATCAAGGAGGAGACGGTCGGCTACCTGTTCAACGCCACCGTGCAGCCGGTACAGCCGGCGCAGCCCGCTCCGGCCGCGGCCCAGCCGCCGGCCGCCCAGCCGGCGGGTGCCGCACCTGTCCAGGAGGCACCGCCCGTGCGGCGGGCGCCCGCGCAGCCTCCGGCCGCTCGGCACGCGACGCCCGGTGGCGCCGACCCGACCGGCGCGGGCAGCGTGCTCCCGGCGGCGTTCCGCGGTTCCCGGCCCACGGACCTGCGCTACAGCGGCCCGGCCGAGGACGGCGGCACCACCACCCGCAGCCGCTCGGGCGCAGGTGGTGGCGGGCGCGACGGCAGCCGCGGCGAGGCCACGGTGTCCGGCAGCGGCCAGCCGTCGCGCAATCGGCCGTGCCCGTGTGGTTCGGGACGCAAGTACAAGCAGTGCCACGGCTCGCCCACCGCGGCCCGTCCCTGACCGTCGACCGTCAGTCTCGATCAGGACGGGCGTGGCAGGGTGCCACCGCGGAGCAGCCGCACCGCGGTGCATTGCCAGTGGCCGTCGGTGCGCTCGAAGCGGGCGGCGAGTGCGCGCACCGCACCGTCGATCTCGCACGGCACGGCGATCTCGGCGACCCCCGAACGGGGCATGCACAGGTGCATCCGGCCCCGCCGGACCGGCGTCCTGGAGAGGCGCTGCCCGAGGAGCGCCCGCCAGTAGCGCAGCGGCTCGGGGGCGAAGTGCGGCGCGAGCTGGATGTGCGAGCGCCTGCCGGCGAGCACCTCGAGCGCGAGGCGCAGGATCCGGGTGGCGCCGTGGTGCGCATCCACGAACTCGCGCGCCGCGCTCGACGGGTGCTCGTGTCGCGGTGGAGGGGACGGCGCCACTCGTGCCGGGGCCTCCCGCGGCCCCGGCTCGTAGTGGACGGTGCGTAGGCGGGGCCGGGCCGGATCGGCGGCCGGGTCGGGCGGGGCGATCGTCACGGCGCGATCGTCGCGACCCACCGCTGTCCCCGGGGGCCGAACGAGTTGCTTCGCAGCCGTACCGTACGCGCGCGCAGCGTTGCCGTCGTACCGTCGGCGCGTGGATCCCGGCCCCGCGACCGAGCCGCTCGACCGGCTGCTCGTACGCGCCGGCCTCGCCTTGCAGCGGTTCACCCGCAGGGTCGCCGACTCCTACGGGCTGAGCGCCACGGCGCTGGACGTGCTCGGCGCGCTCGTTGCGCTCGACGAGGTGTCCCACCGCGACCTTGCCGGCCACCTACGGCTCGCGCCGGCCACGCTCACCCCGGTCATCGACGCGCTCGAAGGAGCGGGAGCACTCACCCGCGTGCGAGACGAGACCGACCGCAGGGTCGTCCGGATCTCGATCACTCCACGGGGACGGGAGCGGTACGCCGCGGCCGCGACGGGCGTCGCGGCCGCCGTCGCCGGGCTGCCCGCCCCGCCCTCCGACCAGGCCGAACTGATCCGCGTGCACCTGCTCGACCTGCTGGACGCGATCGAGCGCGAAGCGCCGTAGCGACAACGACCGTCTGCATCGGATACCGGCAGGTCAGCGCAGCGATCAAGGGCTGATGGTGGCGGTCGGAGATCATCTAGCGACCATTTCACCTTGATCGCCGCATTTGACTCCGGAATGCCGGCTTGATCAGCAGTTCGGCGCGTTCCCGGGTTGTTTGCGCCCGTTTCCGCGCCGAAGCCTCGATCATGCGCGCCAGAACCGCCTCCGGTGGCGCCGCGCGCCCTGAGGGGCAGGCCCCTGGCCTGCCCGCGCTGCATGCCCCAGGGGTCGCAGAGGCTCGCGAATCAAGGGTCGCGCAGCGATCGCGAAGCGACGCGCAGCGCCCTTGAGTCGTGAGGGGCGACCCCGCACACTGCGCGGCGCCACCGGAGGCCCTGTGGCCTCGGCCTGAAGAGGGCGCGGCGCCACCGAAGGCCCCAAAACCACCCCGCCCGACCAGGCCCACGAACGAATGTGGTCACAGCACTAGCTTGCGAACATGGCACTGCAGGCGCTGGTGATGGACTACGCGGGGGTGCTCACCGACGGGCCGCGGTTGCTGGAGCTGGTCCACCGCGTGCGTTCAGCGGGGGTGTCGTCCGCGCTCGTGACCGACGCGGACGCCGTGCCCGACACCTGTGCCGATGCGTTCGACATGGTGGTGCTGGGGGCCGCGCTGGGGGTCCGCAAGCCGGATCCGGAGCTGTACCGGAGGGTGGCCGCGCGGCTCGGTGTGGCGGTCGACGGCTGCGTCGTGGTCGACGACCACGTGGGCAACGTGCGGGGCGCCCGCGCTGCGGGCGCGGTGGTGGTGCACCATCACGACGAAGCGGTCACGATCGCCGAGGTGGAGGCCCTGTTCGACCTACCGGCGTGAGTCCTCGTCCTCGTCCGGTTCGGCGGTACTGCGGGGCATGGCGGCCGCCGCCTGCGGCTGGTCCGGTGGGCGCGATTCGCCCTCGGCGCCCGTGGTCGTGGCGTCGCGCAGGATGTTCTCGAGGAGGCCTTCCTGTCCGGGGCCGGACCGTTCCTCGCGCTCGTCTCCCATGCGAGAGGGGTCACCGGAGTGGCCCGGCCCCAAACGGCCTGATCAGCGGTGGGTCACTGCGGCGGGGGCGGAGGCTCCTCGCGGGGGGCCTCGGCGGTGTCACCCGCGCCCGTCATCTCCTGCAGCTTGTCGACGCCCTGGTCGATCTGCTCGTCGTGGCCCGCGAAACGCTCCTTCGCCGCTTCGCCTGCTTTGTCCAGGCCCTGGTCGACCTTGTCGTCGTGCTGGTTCAGCAGTTCCTTGGCCTTGTCCATGAAACCCATTCCTGCACCATGGCCCTGCTACGGCGCCCCTGCAGCATGTCTCACTCGTTAGGGCGTAGCCGTACGTGTGACGGGCGCAGCTCGTCGACGCTGTTGACCCCGATCAGCTGCAGGGTGCGCACGATCTCGGCCGCCAGGATCGTGACGGCCTTCTCGACGCCGAGCCGTCCGCCCGCCATCAGCCCGTAGAGGTACGCACGTCCGATCAGGGCGGCACGGGCCCCGAGCGCGACGGCCGCGAGGATGTCGGCGCCGTGTGTGACGCCGGTGTCGATGAGGATCTCGGCGCGGTCGCCGACGGCCTGGACGGTGGGTTCGACCAGATCCAGGGGTACGGGGGCGCGGTCGAGCTGGCGGCCGCCGTGGTTGGACAGCAGCACGGCGTCGGCCCCGGCGTCGACGACGCGCACGGCGTCGTCGACGCTCTGGATGCCCTTGATCACGAGCTTGCCCGGCCACGTGTCGCGTAGCCACGCGACGTCGTCCATGGTGAGCGCGGGGTCGAAGACCCGGTTGATCATCTCCTCGACGGAGCCGTAGGTGGCGTCGAGGCTGGCGAAGTTCAGCGGCTCGGTGGTGAGCAGGTTGAACCACCAGTGGGGGTGGCGGGCGCCGTCCAGGAACGTGCGCAGCGACAGCGCGGGCGGGATCGTGAGCCCGTTCCGGACGTCGCGCAGCCGGGCCCCGCCGACCGGGGTGTCGACGGTGAGCATCAGGGTGTCGTAACCGGCCGCTGCCGCGCGTTGCACGAGGTCCTTGGCGGGGGCGCGGTCGCGCCACAGGTAGAGCTGGAACCACCTGCGCGCCTGGGGTGCCGCCACCGCGACGTCCTCGATGGTGGTGGTGCCCATCGTGGAGAGCGTGTACGGGATGTCGAACCGCTGGGCAACGGACGCCACGGCGGGCTCACCGGTGTGGTGCATCATCCGGGTGAAGCCGGTGGGGGCGAACGCGAACGGCAGGCTCGCCCTGCGCCCGAGGATCTCCCGTCCGGTGTCCACCTCGGAGACGTCGCGCAGGACGCTCGGGGTGAACTCGACGCGGGCGAAGGCGCGCCGCGCGCGGTGCAGCGACAGCTCCCCGTCGGCTGCGCCGTCGACGTAGTCGAACACTGCGCGGGGCGTGCGCCTGCGCGCGATCGTCCGCAGGTCCGCGATGCTGGCCGCACGCCGCAACCGCCGCGCGTCCGCGTCCCGTACGAACGGGGCGGGCCGAAGCAGCGGGCGCAGTTCGGACGGGCGGGGCAGCCGGCGCTGGACCATGCCGCCACCCTATGTCGCGCACCGCTGAGCGCGAGGTCGTCGAGGTCGGCGCTCGTACGCTGGGCCGGAGAACACGCGAGAGGGGATGGTCGAGATCACCACCCAGGCCGGCGCGGCCGCGCAGCCCCGCACGCCCTTGAGCAAGACGCGGGTCCTGGAGACCGCCGTCGCCCTGGCCGACGAAGGCGGCGTCGACGCGCTCAGCATGCGCAAGATCGCGCAGGCGCTCGGCGTCGTTCCCATGGCCCTGTACAAGCACGTGGCCAACAAGAACGAGCTGCTGGACGGCATGATCGACGTCGTCGTCGGCGAGATCGACCCGCCCGCCGCCGGGGCCGACTGGAAGTCGGCCATCCGTGAGCGGGTGTTGTCGGCCCGCCGCATGCTGCTGCGGCACCCGTGGGCGCCGGGGGTGATCGAGTCGCGGATGAAGGAGCGGGCCACCCCGACCCTCGTGGTGCTGGAGTACCTGGACTCGATGATCGGGATCTTCCGGGCAGGCGGGTTCTCGATCGACCTGACCCACCACGCGATGCACGTCATGGGCAGCCGCCTGCTGGGCTTCTCCCAGGAGCTGTTCGAGGACAGCTCGGACCGCGCCCCGGAGCCGGACATGCCGCCGCCCGAGGAGATCGCCGAGCGCTTCCCGTACATCGCCGAGCTGGCCATGGCGGTCGCCCACGACGAGGAGTCCGTCGTCGGCTCCGGCTGCGACGACCAGTTCGAGTTCGAGTTCGCCCTCGACCTGACGTTGGACGGTCTCCAGCGGCTGCACGACACCGCCTGACGATCCGCCTTGACTGGTGTACGGCGTACACCGTAGCCTGCTTCTCGCTGGTGTACGCCGTACACCGCCGAGGGTGGGGAGACCGGATGAAGGCGATCGTCCAAGAGCGGTTCGGTCCGCCGGACGTCCTGCGGCTTGCCGACGTCGACCCGCCCCGGATCGGCCCCGGCGACGTCATGGTCCGGATGCACGCTGCCGCGTTGAACCCCTACGACTGGCACATGTTGCGCGGCGACCCGCTCGCCGCGCGCCTGACCGTCGACGTCGGGCTGACCCGGCCGAAGTGCCCGGTGCTCGGCATCGACGCAGCCGGCGTGGTCGAGGCCGTCGGCGCGGACGTACGTGGTCTGCGCCCCGGCGACGAGGTACTTGGCTTCTGCCATGGCTCCTGCGCCGAGTACGCGCGCACCACCCCGGACCTGCTGGTACCCAAGCCGGCCGACCTGACCTTCGAGCAGGCCGCGGCCGTGCCGATGGCTGCTGTCACCGCCCTGCGCGGCATCAGGACGGTCGGGCGCGTCCGGTCGGGGCAGCGGGTGCTGGTCAACGGCGCAGGCGGCGGGGTGGGCACGTTCGCCGTGCAGATCGCTGCCGCGCTGGGCGCGGAGGTCACCGGGGTGTGCAGCACCCGCAATGTGGAGCTGGTGCGATCACTGGGCGCCGCGCGGGCCGTCGACTACACGCGGGAGGACTTCACCGAGCCGGACCGGCGCGGGCGCTACGACCTGGTTCTGGACAACGTGGGCAACCGGCCGCTCGGGCGGCTGCGCCGGGTGCTCACGCCGGAAGGGACGTTGGTGGCCAACGGCGGTGGCTCGCCCGGCAAGGTGTTCGGCGCGATGGGCGCCTTGCTGGCGGTGCTGGTGGTCAACGCGTTCGTCCGCCAGCAGCTCCGGGTGATCCTCCCGGCCGCACCTGCGGGGCCGACCCACGACGACCTGGTGGCGGTCACCGCGCTGATCGAGGCCGGCAAGCTCGCCCCGGTCGTCGACCGGACCTACACCCTTTCCGACGCGGCCGAGGGCGTGCGCCACGTGGAGCAGGGCCACGCCCGGGGCAAGGCCGTGGTCGTCGTGCAGTGAGTGTCAGGGCGACGCGAAACGGCGACGGGAGAGCTCGAACGCCGCGACGGCCCCCGCGCTGGCGACGCCGAGCGACTCGACACCGCCGTGCATGGGGATGGCGAGCAACCCGTCGAGCAGGGGGCGGACCGAGGCCGATAGGCCGTCGGTCTCGTTGCCCAGCACCAGCGCGACCCGATCGGGCAGGGCGGCGCCGAGCAGCGAGTCACCGCGGGCGTCCAGGCCGAACAGCCCGAACCCGGCCTCGGCCAGCGCCGCGCACCCCTCCTCGACGGTGCCGGAGCGCAGCACCGGCGACCGGAACGCGATCCCCGCCGACGCCTTGACGACCAGCGGGTCGATGGCGGGCAGCCCGCGCCGCGCCAGCAGCACGCCGTCCAGGCCCGCTGCGGTGGCGCTGCGCAGGATCATCCCGACGTTGGCGGGGTTGGTGAGCCGGTCGAGCACCAGCACGGCGGCGGGTGCGCCGGGCCGCAGCGTGGCCGTGAACTCGGCGACGGGCGCCATCCGCGGGGCGATGACGTCGGCGAGGACGCCCTGGTCGTGCCGCCCGTTGCCGGCCAGCACCTTGACCCGGTGCGCCGATGCCCGCTGCACCGGAACGCCGCGACCGCGGGCGGCGTCGAGGATGGCCCGCACCGGCTCGCCGCGTGCCTCCTCGGCGAGCACCACCTTGTCGACCCGCAGCGCGGGGTCGCCGAGCGCCTCGAGCACGGGCTTGCGTCCGTACACCGTGATGAAGGTGTCCTTCGGAGACCGCTCGCCAGCCATGGAGCGAGCGTAGGCCGCGCCCTGCGAACCCCGATCGCGAGCTCCGCGCCCAGACGGCCCCTGGCTGCGTTGGAGGCACGACCGGGTATGCCGGATACGACGGCTCGTGCCTCCGCCTTGCCAGGAGCCGTCTGGATCACGAATCTCATCGACCGGGATCCGCAGGGCGCGGCCTACGATCAGAGAATGCCGCCCCGGCTCTCGCCCCTCGACGCCTCATTCCTGTATCTGGAGCAGCCCACTACTCCGATGCACGTCGGCGCCGTATCGGTATTCCGGCGTCCGCGGGGCGGATTCGACTACGACCGGCTCGTGGATCTCGTCGAGCAGCGGATCGCGCTCGTTCCGCGGTACCGGCAGAAGGTCCGGTACGTGCCGGGCAACCTCGCGCGGCCGGTGTGGATCGACGATCCCGAGTTCGACGTGGCCTACCACGTCCGCCGCTCCGCGCTGCCCAAGCCGGGTTCGGAGGATCAGCTCACCGAGCTCGTCGCGCGCCTGATGTCGCGCCCGCTGGACCACACGCGCCCACTCTGGGAGATGTACCTGGTGGAAGGGCTGGCGCAGGGCCGCATCGCGGTGGTCACCAAGACGCACCAGGCGATGGTCGACGGCATCAGCGCGATCGACATCGGACAGGTGATCCTCGACGTCTCGCCGGAGCCGCGGGTGGTGCCCGAGGAGCTGTGGATGCCCCGCCCCGAGCCGTCCAGCGCCGAGCTGGTGCTCGGCGCCGTCGCGGAGGCCGTCGCCCGGCCCGGCGAGATCGTCGACAACGTGCGGGTGGCCGCGGGCGATGCGATGGCCACCGTCAGCAAGGTCGCGGGGGCGGCCGGCAAGCTGTTCTCGATGGCGTGGACGGCGAGCAGACCAGCCCCGGGCACCCCGCTCAACGTGGACATCTCCACCCAGCGCCGGTTCGCGGTCGCCCGCGCCGAGCTGGACGACTACCGCCGGGTGCGCGCGGCACACGGGTGCACGGTGAACGACGTCGTGCTCAGCGTGATCTCGGGCGCGCTGCGCAACTGGCTGCTCTCCCGCGGCGAGCCGGTCACGCCATCGTCCACGGTGCGGGCGATGGTGCCGCTGTCGGTCCGCGGCGAGGCCGACGTGCCCAGCTCCGCCACGGCGGGGTCGCTCGGCAACCGGGTCTCGTCGTTCCTGGTGGAGCTGCCGGTCGGCGAGCCGAGCCCGGTGGTGCGGTTGCACCACGTCACGCACGCGATGCGCGAGCACACGTCGAACGGCCAGTCGGTCGGTGCCGACACCCTGGTCCGGATCGGCGGGTTCGCGCCGCCTACTCTGCACGCTCTGGGGGCGCGCGCAGCCAGCGGGTTCTCGAAGCGGATCTTCAACTTGGTGGTGACGAACGTGCCGGGACCGCAGTTCCCGCTCTACGCCGCCGGCGCCCGGATGCTCGAGATGTTCCCCGTCGTCCCGCTCGCGAAGGGCCAGGCCCTCGCGATCGGGCTCACGTCGTACGACGGCGGGGTCTACTACGGGTTCAACGGCGACCGCGACGCCATGCACGATCTCGACGTGCTCGCAGGCCTGGTGCACGAGTCGCTCGACGAGCTCCTGACGACGGTGGCCTGATCATGAGGGTATACGTCCCGGCCACGTGGCCGATGCTGCGGACACTGGTGAAGACCGGGGTGCTCGACCCGATCGGTGGCACCGCGTTCGCCCTCACACCCGCCCTGCGTGAGGCCTACACGAGCGGCGACGACGAGGAGCTCGAGTACGCGGCCATGAGCCATGCGGCTCGGGCCTCGCTGCGGCTGCTCTCGATCGAGTTCGGGCTCGGCGAGGACGCCACACCCGCCCGGCGGGTGGTGGTGTCCGCCGACGTCGACGTGACGCTGCGCCCCGACCTCGACGACGGCGCCGTGCGGATCTCGGGCGCCGTGCCGTTCGAGGCGATCGCGGCCGTCCACGTCGACACCGAGGAGGCAGAGTACGCGGTACGCGAGGCCTCGGGTGCGGTCGACGCCGCCGACCTCGGTGATCTCGACGCCGAGTTCCTCGTCGGCGAGGCGGAGGACCACGACCTGGCCTGGTACGACCCCTCTGAGGTCGCGTTCCTCGTGGAGGGCCAGGCCTGAGACCGGGAAGGTCAGCGGAGGGCCACGAGGACCCTGCGCAGCGCGGCGAGCCGTCCGGGGCGCAGCTTGCCCTCCTCGACGAGCGTGTCGAGGGCGCACTCCGGGTCGGCGGGCGGGCCGAAGTGGCCGCACCCGCGGGGGCAGTCCTCGATCGCCTCCGCTAGGTCGTCGAACGCGGCCGGTACGTCGTCCGGGGTGACGTGGGCGAGCCCGAACGAGCGCACTCCCGGGGTGTCGACCACCCAGCCGGCGCCGAGCTCAGCGGGCAAGGGGAGCGCGAGCGCTGCTGTGGTGGTGTGCCGGCCCTTGCCCACGGCCGACACCGCTCCTACGGCCCGTGCGGCGTCCGGGACGAGCACGTTGACCAGCGTCGACTTGCCGACCCCCGAATGGCCGACGAGCGCCGAGACGCGGCCGCCGAGCACCTCCGCGAGCGCGGTGGGCTCGTGGTCGCGACGGGTGACGACGACCGGGAGGTCCAGTTCCCGGTACTGCGCGGCGAACGGCTCCGGATCGGCGAGGTCGGCCTTGGTCAGGCAGAGCACGGGTGCGAGCCCGCCCGCGTACGCGGCCACGAGGCAGCGGTCGACGAAGCCGGTGCGCGGCGGCGGGTCCGCGATCGACGTGACGATCACCAGCTGCTCGGCGTTGGCCACGACCATCCGCTCGTACGGGTCGGTGTCGTCGGCGGTGCGTCGCAGCACCGTGCGCCGCTCCTCGACACGCACGATCCGGGCGATCCTGTCGACGGCCCCGGAGACGTCGCCGACCAGGCCCACGCGGTCGCCGACGACGATGGGAGTGCGGCCGAGCTCGCGGGCCCGCATCGCGACGACGGGGGGCCGCGCCGCGTCGCCGTCGAGCGCGCAGGTCCAGCGCCCGCGGTCGACGGTGGTGACCATCGCCTCCATCGCGTCGGCGTGCTCGGGGCGGCGCTTGCTGCGCGGCCGCGAGCCCCGGCGCCCCGGCCGGACCCGGACGTCGGACTCGTCGTACTCGCGGGCCTTCACGCCAGCAGTGCCGCCCACCGGGCCGGGAAGTCGGGGATGGTCTTGTCCGTGCAGCCGATGTCGTCGATCGCGACGCCCGGCACGACGAGTCCGACCAGCGCGCCGGCCGTGGCCATGCGGTGGTCGGCGTAGGCGCCCCACGGGCGGTCGCCCGCCGTGAGCGGGGCGGGCCGGATCTCCAGGCCGTCCGGGGTCTCGGTGATGTCACCGCCGAGCGCGGCCAGCTCGGTGGCGAGGGCGGCCAGCCGGTCGGTCTCGTGGCCACGGATGTGGGCGACGCCGCGGATCCGCGACGGCCCGGCCGCGACTGCGGCCACCGCGGCGACCGTGGGTGTGAGCTCGCTGGCGTCGTGCAGGTCGATGTCAACGCCCGTGAGCTGCGCGGGCCCGCGCACGGTCATCCCGTCGGGGCCGGGCGTGACCGTGCAGCCCGCCTGCTCGAGCACGGAGAGGATCTCGGTACCCGGCTGTGTGGAACCGGTTGGCCAGCCGGCGACCGTGACCTCGCCAGCGGTCATGGCCGCGGCGGCGAGGAACACCGCGGCGTTGGACAGGTCCGGCTCCACCACCCAGTCGCGGGCCGCGATCGGGCCGGGAGACACGCGCCACGTGTTCGGCTCCGCGTCGTCGATGTCGACCCCGGCCTCCCTGAGCATCGCCACCGTCATCTCGATGTGCGGCAGCGACGGCACCGGCTTGCCGTCGTGATGGACGGTGACGCCCTTCTCGTAGCGGGCACCGGAGAGCAGCAGCCCGGACACGAACTGCGACGACGCCGACGCGTCGATCACGACGTCGCCACCGGTCAGCCCACCGGTGCCGTGCAGCACGAACGGCAACTGCGAGCCGTCGATCCGGGCGCCGAGCGCGCGCAGCGCGTCCAGCACGGTGTCCATCGGGCGCTCGCGGGCTCGCGGGTCGCCGTCGAACGTGACCGGGCCGTCGGCGAGCGCAGCCGCGGGCGGCACGAACCGCATCACGGTGCCGGCGAGGCCGCAGTCGACGCTGCCGCCGCCAAGCGGGCCCTCGTGGCCCGCGAACTCGACGCGCTCGCCGTCGACATCGATCGGCACGCCGAGGGCCCGCAGCGCCCCCACCATCAGTGCGGTGTCGCGGGACGCGGGGGCCCCTGAGACGGTGGCCCGTCCCCCGGAGAGCGCGGCGAGCAGCAGCGCGCGGTTGGTCACGGACTTGGAGCCCGGCACGCTCACCCGGCCGCGAACGGGCGCGGCGGCGTGCGGGGCGGGCCAGGCCGGGGTCGTGGTCACCCCGCCATGATTCCGCATGGCGCCAGTGGCGGGCTCGCGCAGTGGAAACACGCGTCGGTGACGACCCGCACGGCGGCTCTGTGGTCGCCGGACCGCCACACGACGGCGAGCCGTGCGGGCGGCAGGTCGATGACCGGGCGGTGCACCACGTCCTCGCGCTGATGGATCGAGCAGCTGCCGGCTGGCTGCAGGAGCACGCCCTCCCCGGCGGCGACGATCTCGTACGCCTCGTCGGACGTGGTGGCCTCGGCCGCGATCGACGGCGAGGACGTGCGGTGGTCCAGTGCGAGCCAGAAGTCGCGCATCGGCCCTGCCGACGCCGGCAGCGCGACGAAGGGCTCGTCGGCGATGTCGGCGAACCGCAGGCTCGACCGCCCGGCAAGCCGATGGCCTGCCGGGAGGGCAACGCCGCGGTCCTCGGTGGCGATCGGCCTTGTCGAGAGGCCGGACGGCACCGGGAGCCATGCGAGCGCGGCGTCGACGGTGCCCGCGGTCAGCCCGACCGCCGGGTCGCCCCACGGGATCTGCCGGAACTGCAGCCGCCATCCCGGCAGCCGCTGCTGCATCGTCGCCGTGATCGTGGGGACCAGCCCGCGCCCGATCCGGGAGTGGAAGCCCACCGTGAGCGTGCGGCCCGCCAGCCGGACGTCCTCGGCGGCGGCCTCCCACTCCGCGACGATGGCGCGTGCCCTCGGCAGGAACGCGGCGCCCGCCGCGGTGAGTCCCACCATGCGGTGGCCGCGGGTGAACAGCTCGGCGCGCAGCTGCGCCTCCAGCTGCCGGACCTGCTTGGAGAGCGCGGGCTGGGAGACGAACAACCGCTCCGCGGCTCGCGTGAAGCTGAGCTCCTCGGCGACGGCGAGGAAGTAGCGCACGTCCTGCACGCGCACGTTCATGCCCACAGGTTATGGAAGCGGGTCTTGGACGCCGCCCGGTACGCCGTCGCAGGGTGGGGATCATGCAGCTGGGTGTGAACGGATTGGGCGCGAAGGCGGCGCTCGCGCCGGCGGTGACCGCGCGGCTCGCCGCGCTCGTCGAGGACCTCGGGTACACGTCGTGGTGGGCGGGCGACCACGTCGTGCTGCCCAGCCCGCGCACGCCGGACACCCCGATGGACCCGCGGGACCCGATCCTCGACCCGCTCGTGCACCTGACCTACGTCGCCGCGTTGACCCGCCGCGTCGAACTGGGCACCGGGATCGTGATCCTGCCGCAGCGCAACCCGCTCGTCCTCGCCAAGCAGGCCGCGAGCCTGGACGTGCTGAGCGGCGGTCGGCTGCTACTCGGCGTCGGAGCGGGCTATCTCGAGCCGGAGATGACCGCGGTCGGTGTGCCGTTCGCGGACCGAGGCAGGCGCACCGACGAGCACATCGACGCGATGGTCCAGCTGTGGACCGCGGAGCGGCCGCACATGGACGGCCGGTACGTGCGGTTCGTCGACGTCGACGCCCATCCCCGGCCGGTGCGCGACGGCGGGCCGCGGATCGTCGTCGGCGGGCACAGCGATGCCGCGTTCCGCCGCGCGCTCACCCGTGCACACGGCTGGTTCGGCGTCGGCACGCCCGACGAGCTGGCGGCGAACCTCGCCCGCCTCGAGCGGGTGGCAGGCGACGTCGAGCGGCCCGCCCGGCTCGGGCGCCTGGAGATCACGGCGATGCAGCTGCAGCCCGTCGACGAGGCGATCGCCGACCGGTTCGCCGAACTCGGCGCGGACCGGCTGCTGGTCTACCCGCTCCCGCTCGAGGATCCCGACGACATCGCCCGGTTCCTGGAGCGGCACGCGCGGCTGGCGCGCTGAGTGGGGGTCAGCCCTGGTCGTCCTTGTTGTTCTGGTCCGGGAGCACGGCGAGGAGCTGCGCCATTCCGGTGCGCAGCATTCCGAAGCCCCGCTGCATCTCGGAGCGGAGCGCCCCGATCTCGTCCTGCTGTTCCGACCGGAGTGCCCTGATCTCGTCCTGCTGCTCCAGCTGGGTCTCGCGGAGCGCGTTCAGGGTCTGGGTGTGTGCGCGCAGCAGCGTCTTCACATCCGACACGTCGCGGTCGGCCCCACCGGCGAGCACGCGGGCGGCAGCGGCGTCGGCGCGGGAGATCTCCACGCCGTCCTTCAGCCGCAGGACCTCGTGCTCGAGATCTCTGACGCGGGCTTCGAGATCGCCGTTGGCCGGATCGGGCATGCGTCGAGGGTATCCGGCGGACCCCGGCTCGCGGGCCCATTTCGCGATGACCGCGACGGATCCGGAGACCAGCGGACGCCGGATCGTGGCAACGGGGGCACGATGGAGGCATGTGCGGCCGATACGCCTCGATCAAGGCTCCCGCGGACCTCGCCGACGAGTTCCGCGCCGTCGACGCAACCGACGGCGCGGCGCAGGCGGACTACAACGTCGCGCCCACCAAACAGATCATCACGGTGGTCGAGCGGCACCCGCGCGACGAGGAGGGCACCCCCGACCCGGATCGCACCGAGCGCACGCTGCGGATGGTGCGCTGGGGCCTGGTTCCGTACTGGGCGAAGGACCCGAAAGGTGGTGGCCGCATGATCAACGCGCGGTCGGAGTCGGTGGCCACGAAGCCCGCGTTCCGCCGCGCGTTCAACGCCCGCCGCTGCCTGATCCCGGCCGACGGATGGTTCGAGTGGCAGCGGGGCCCCGAGCACAAGCAGCCCTACTACACGCACTACGCCGACGGCGGCTCGCTCGCCATGGCGGGGCTGTGGGAGTACTGGAAGCCCAAGGACGACCCGGACAACGAGTACCCGGACGGGCTGGTCACGGCCACCGTGCTCACCACGGACGCCGTCGGTCCGCTCGCGCAGATCCACGACCGCATGCCGCTGGTGCTGCCTCGCGAGGCATGGGACGCATGGCTCGATCCGGACCGGCGCGCCGACGACGACGCGGTCGCGTCGCTGGTCACGCCGCCCTCGCTCGAGCTCGTCGAGCGGTTGGAGCTGCGGCCGGTGTCGGCGCTCGTCAACAGCGTCCGCAACAACGGCCCGCAGCTGCTCGAGGCCCTTCCGCCCGAGGAGGTGCGGGAGCCGATCCAGCTGGACCTGCTGTCGGGGCCGAACCCGAAGTGAACGAGGGCGCCATCACCGAGGTCCCCACCCCGCACGGCCCGGCCCGCATCACCCGCCGCGACGCCGAGGCGGCCGCGCGGGGTCGGCTGCTGCTCGGCCACGGCGCCGGAGGCGGGGTGGGCGCACCCGACCTGCTCGTCGCCGCTGGGGCCGCTCTCGCGCTCGGCGTGCACGTCGTGCTCGTCGAGCAGCCGTACCGGGTGGCGGGCAGGCGAGCCCCTGCGCCCGCAGCACAGCTCGACGCGGCCTGGCTCGCGGTGGTGGAGCACGTCAACGACGGCCTGCCGCTCGTGGTCGGTGGGCGCAGCTCCGGCGCACGGGTGGCCTGTCGCACGGCCACGGCGGCGGACGCCGCTGGCGTGCTGTGCCTCGCGTTCCCGGTGCACCCGCCTGGCAAGCCGGAGAAGGACCGGCTGCCCGAGCTGGCCCAACCGACCGTGCCGATCCTCGTGGTGCAGGGGCTGACCGACCCGTTCGGCCGGCCCGAGCCTGCGCCGGGCCGCGACGTGGTGCTGCTGAAAGGCGACCACAGCCTGAAATCCGACGCGCCCGGCCTACGGCAGGCGGTGACGTCCTGGCTGGGGGAGCTGCTGCCGCGGCCCTAGAGGCTGGCCGCCGTGCAGACCGCCGTGTCACGGTGCACGCGTTCGGCCGTGTGCACGGTCACGGCACGGTGTGCACCGCCTGCCGGGTCCTCGGTGCCACCCCGCCGACGCTCATGTGGCGATCGGGGCCACTGTCGCTCCGCACAGGCGGACCAGGTCGGTGGGTGCCAGCTCGATCTCCAGCCCGCGACGGCCGCCGCTGCAGAACACCGTCTCCCAGCGCTGCGCCGAGGCGTCGACGACGGTGGTGAGGCGCTTGCGCTGGCCCAAGGGAGAGATACCGCCTGCCACGTAGCCGGTGGCGCGCTCGGCCGCCGCCACGTCGGCCATGCGGGCCCGCTTCCCGCCCACGGCTCCGGCGAGTGCCTTCAGATCGAGCGTGGCGGAGACCGGCACGACGCTGACGGTGAGCGCGCCGTCGACCTCGGCGACGAGCGTCTTGAACACCCGCTCCGGGTCGAGCCCCAGCCGCTCGGCGGCCTCGGGGCCGTACGCCTGCCCCGCGCCGTGGTCGTAGGTGTGCACCTGGTGGGTGATCTGCTGCTTCGCCAGCAGTGCCGTCGCCGGGGTGCCCTTGCCTGCCACGCGCCGACCTTAGAACAGTGGTTGCACCGGGAATCACCGGCCACTGCCGGGTGTTGACGCAGCCGTGACACAGGCAGTGATGGACGGTCCGCGCACCGGCCGCGTGCGTCGGGCGGGCTCGGCTCGGCCAGGCGGCGTACCCTCGAAGCGTCACGCGGTCGCCACGGGGGTGACCGTTCCCGAGGTCGCCGTGTGGGCGACCCGGCGCGAGAGGAGCGCGGTGCCCGGCACCGAGCAAACGGCCGATGCCGTCGAGACCCAGCTCGACGACAGCACGGCCGATGAGAACGCAGGCGATGGTCAGCAGGCGGGCGGGTTCGACGAGACCGCCGAGGAGCGCGCGGCTCGCTTCGAGCGCGACGCCATGCCGCTGATCGACCAGCTGTACGGCGCTGCGCTGCGGATGACGCGAAACCCGTCCGACGCCGAGGATCTGGTACAGGAGACGTACCTCAAGGCGTACTCCGCGTTCCGGACCTTCCGAGCGGGCACCAACCTGAAGGCCTGGCTGTACCGGATCCTCACCAACACCTACATCAACGGCTACCGGAAGCGGCAGCGCCAGCCGGTGCAGTCTCCCACCGAGGAGATCACCGACTGGCAGATCGCCCAGGCGGGGGAGCACACCTCCCAGGGTCTCCCGTCGGCCGAGATGGAGGCGCTCGACCGGCTCCCGGACAACGACGTGAAGGCCGCGTTGCAGCAGCTTCCCGACGACTTCCGGATGGCGGTGTACCTCGCCGACGTCGAGGGCTTCGCCTACAAGGAGATCGCTGACATCATGGGCACCCCCATCGGCACCGTGATGTCCCGGCTGCACCGGGGCAGGCGGCAGCTGCGGGACATGCTCACCGGCACCGCCCGTGAACGTGGGTTCCTGCGGGGACGGCAGGAGGAGGGGGTCTCCTCATGAGTTGCGGTAACCATCACGACACCGACTGCTCCGAGGTGCTCGCGGAGGTGTGGCTCTTCCTCGACCACGAGTGCGACGACGGCCGGCGCAGGTTGCTCGCGCAGCACCTGGACGAGTGCGAGCCGTGCCTGTCGGAGTACGGCATCGACGAGAAGTTGAAGCGGCTGCTGGCCGCGAAGTGTGGTGGCGAGCACGCTCCGCCGGAGCTGAAGGACCGGCTCCGGCAGCAGATCCGGGTGGCGGTGCTGGAGCAGGCCGAGGTCACGGTGGAAGAGGGCCCCGAAGGCACCAGGACGACCACCGTCGAGGTGCGCAGCACGCGCGTCGAGCAGCGCGGCTAGCGGTCGGACCGCTAGCCCGCGGGGACGACGCGCGGCGCGCCGCCCCCGCGGCCGAGGTGTCAGGTGTTCGGCTTCTTGCCGTGGTTCGCGCCCTTCTTGTTGCGGTCGCGGCGCTTGCGTGCACGCTTGGACATGGTCGACCCTCCTCAGCTTCGTCCGGGGAATGCCTCGATCCTCCCACGTGGTTTCATGGAGCCGAGTACTGACCGGGAGGCTGCGTCGGGTGTCGACCCTTTCTGAGCTGCTCGCCGAGCACACCGAGATGCGCGGCGACGCGGTCGAGCACCTCCAACGCGTCGTCGCCGAGTGGCAGCTGCTGGCGGACATGTCGTTCGCCGACTTCCTGCTGTGGATCCCCCTCGCAGGCACCGCCGAGTTCCTCTGCGTGGCGCAGGCCAGGCCCACCACGGCGCCCACCGCGCACCCCGAGGACATCGTGGCGGCCCGGATCCCGGCCGCCGACAGCCCGCAGCTGCGGCGCGCGGTCGTCGAGGGGCGCATCTGCCGCGAGGAGAATCCCCGCTGGCACCTGGAGGTGCCGGTGCGGCGCGAGACGATCCCGGTGCGGTACGGCCGCTCGGTGATCGCCGTGCTCTCCCGCGACACCAACCTCGCCATGCCGCGGGTGCCCAGCCCCCTGGAGATCGCCTACCTCGGCAGCGCGTCCGACCTCTGCCAGATGGTGGCCGACGGCACCTTCCCTCCCACCGCGGAGGTCGTGGGTGCCGTCAGCAGCCCGCGGGCGGGCGACGGCCTGATCCGGCTGGACGCGCACGGGCTCGTGGCGTACGTCAGCCCCAACGCGCTCTCGGCGTACCACCGCATGGGCCACGCGAGCGACCTCGTCGGCGTCGTGCTCGCGGACACCATGCGGGAGCTGGTGCACGACCCGTTCGACGCGGCCGAGGTGGCCGCCCGGATCGACGGCGCGCTCGACGGCAAGCACTCCTTGCGGATGGAGGTCCGCGCGCGGGGAGCGGTCATGTTGGTGCGCGCGATGCCGCTGCGGCCGCGTGGCGACGCCGCGGGCGCGCTGGTGCTGGTGCGCGACGTCACCGACCTGCGCCGCCGGGACATGGCTCTGCTGTCGAAGGACGCGACGATCCGGGAGATCCACCACCGGGTCAAGAACAACCTGCAGACGGTGGCGGCGCTGCTGCGCCTGCAGGCCCGCCGCACGGCAATCCCCGAGGCCCGTATCGCGCTCGCCGAGAGCGTGCGGCGGGTGAACTCGATCGCGCTGGTGCACGAGGCGCTGTCGGTATCGGTCGCCGAGCGGGTGGATCTCGACGAGCTCGTCGACAAGGTGCTCCCGGCGATCGGCGACGGCGCCACGGCTGAGTCACGGGCCAAGGTGCGCCGGGAGGGCAGCTTCGGCACGCTCCCGGCCGCGCTGGCCACCCCGCTGGTGCTGGTGCTCACCGAGCTGGTGCACAACGCACTCGCCCACGCCTTCGCCCCCGGCCGGACGGGCGAGGTCGTGGTGTCGGCGAACCGGGAGGGCGGCGAGCTGGAGGTCGTGGTCGGCGACGACGGGCGCGGGCTCCCCGAGGGAATGGATCTGGAGCGATCCACCGGCCTGGGCCTGCAGATCGTGCGCACCCTCGTCGACTCGGAACTCGGTTCTGCGCTGGAGGTGCGGCCCCGCCCGGGAGGCGGAACGGAGGCCGTCATCAAGCTCTCGTTGAGGGGGCGCTAGCCTTCTGCGGGAGGTCGCTGGTCCTGCGGGCGTGGTCGCGCCGCCCGGACCGTCGGCCCCCTCCGGAGCAGCCCCCGCGTGCGCCCGGTGGTAACGACCGCGGGCCCGGAGCCGGGTGCAGTCCGGCTTCGGGCCCGCGGTGGGGAAGGAGGGTTTCAGGCAGTACGTGCCCGCGTGCGCGCGTTGCGCCGCTTCAGCGCCCGCCGCTCGTCCTCGCTCATGCCGCCCCAGACGCCTGCATCCTGGCCGCTCTCGAGGGCCCAGGTGAGGCACTCGGTGACCACGGGGCAGCGCCGGCAGACGGTCTTGGCCTCGGCAATCTGCAGCAGCGCAGGACCGCTGGTCCCCACGGGGAAGAACAGCTCGGGGTCCTCGTCGCGGCAGATTGCGCGGTGACGCCAATCCATTGGTCTTCGGCTCCTTGTGCTTGCGCGATCGGGGTCGCGCCGATCGTCTGTCACGGTCTTGTGGACGCGCTTGTGAAGGATTTCACGAGCGCGCTCGATCTTCAAGGGTCAAGGTCCACCCGGGTGAGCACTCTCACCCACTCAACGCAACGAGCACCGGCACTGACGGTTACTGCGCCTGTACTGCCTGCCCTGTGTTGCCGCGCTGAGCGATCAACCTCGAACCGCCCACCGGGCCCGGTTACCCGAGCTCGGCCAGACCATGCGAGAAGTCCCACTCGCGATCACTCGCTTGTCCGTGACTACCATGGGCCAACGTTTCCCCAGGTGCGAGCCCTTATCGGCTCGACGGTCCGCGAGCATCGGTGAGTGGCCCTCGATCGTCACTCGAGCGGGTGATCGGCGGGCTTCGCTGCGGCGAGCTGCGTTCCTCGCACGACGACGCGTAGCGCGCCGGACACGGCCAGGAGTCGCAATTCGCAGACGCCGCGTTACCCAACCGCGCGGAGGTCCCGGGCATTCCCGGCCTATCCTCGGGACCGTGAGCTCGGAGCAAGCGCCCCGCCAGGTGCGGCTGGCCGGCGTGCTCGTCGGGATACAGGGCCTGCTGGCGCTGGGCTTCGCGGTCGCGCTCGTCGTGCGCGCGTCGACCGTCGATGGCGCGGGTCTCCTGGTACGCGACATCGTCGGCGAGGCCGGCTACTTCGTCGTCATCGGGGCCGCGCTCGCCGCCGTCGGGCTCGGGTTGGTGGCCGGTCGTCGCTGGGCCCGTACCCCGGCCATCGTCACGCAGTTGCTGCTTCTTCCCGTCGTCTACACGCTGATCGGGCCGTCCCAGCAGCTGCTGCTCGGCATCGTGGCAGGGGTGTACGTCGTTGCCACCTTCCTGCTGCTGATCAGCGAGGCATCGCGCAACTGGTCGATGGGGCTCGACGAGCTCCGGCCTCAGGGATAGAGCAGGGCGTCGCGGTCGACTGCGTCGAGGCGCCCCGCCTCAGCCTTCCGCGGTCTTCGCGAACGCCGTGAGCGCTTCGCCGTCGAGCCGGAAGGTCGTCCACTCGTCCATCGGCACGGCGCCCAGCGCCCGGTAGAAGCCGATCGACGGCTCGTTCCAGTCCAGTACCTGCCACTCGAGGCGGGCGTAGCCCCGCTCGGCGCAGACGGCGGCGAGCTCGGCCAGCAGCGCCCTGCCCAGCCCGCTGCCGCGGTGGGACGGCCGGACGAACAGGTCCTCGAGGTAGATCCCGGGCACGCCGCGCCATGTCGAGAAGTTCCGGAACCAGATCGCGCAGCCGACGACCTCGCCCGCAACCTCGGCGACGTGACAGCGCGCCACGGCTTCCGGTCCGAACAGGGCGGCGTGCAGCTGGTCCTCGGTGAGCGTGCACAGCTCGGGGCTGCGCTCGTACTCGGCGAGTTCGTGGACGAGGCCGACGACGGCCGGAACGTCGTCCGCGCGTGCTTCCCGGATCGTCACTGCCGTCCCTTCGGGGTCAGGTTGACGTGGTCGAGGCGTGGCACACCGCGCTCGTGACCGAGCACCGCCCACGAGGGCGCCTCCATGGCGAACCGGACGCCCTCGGTGGCAGCCAGCCCGATCCAGCGGGCCACGAGGACGCGGCTGAAGTGGCCGTGCCCGACGAGCACGACGTCGCCGCGCTCGAGGGCCTCCGCGGTGCGCGCGATCACGCCGTCGGCCCGCCTTGCGACCTCGTCGGCGGTCTCCCCGCCCGGGCACGGATGCGTCCAGACCGTCCAGCCGGGCACGGTCTCGCGGATCTCGGCGGTGGTGCGGCCCTCGTACTCGCCGTAGTCCCACTCGGCGAGCCGCTCGTCGACGTCGTCGACGCGGAACCCGGCGAGCCGCGCGGTGTCGCGGGCGCGGCCGCGCGGGCTGGTGAGCACGAGCGCGGGTGGCTCGGCCTGCAGGCCCGCGACGAGCCGCCCCGCCGCGGCCGCGAGCTCCCGGCCCCGCTCCGTGAGCGGGACATCGGTGCGGCCGGTGTGTTTGCCGGAGAGCGACCACTCGGTCTCGCCGTGGCGCAGCAGGAACACGCGGCCGGTCATGGCAACGACCCTAGTCAGTGTCCCCGCGCATGATCGTCGTGCCGGTGCATCGCCGGCCGTATGCGACCGCCCGTGCACCCGAGTGGTGATCATGTCCCGGGTCGGCAACGAGAAACGGCGCTGACCAACGGGAGGTCGTTCCCGCTGGTCAGCGCCGCTTTCGAGGCCTGGATCAGGCCGCAGCCTTGGTCTCCCAGAAGATCTTGTCGATCTGGGAGATGTAGTCGAGCAGCTCCTGGCCGGTGGCCGGGTCCGTGGACGCCTTGGCGCCGCCGGGGCCGCCACCTGCCTTCTTGGTTGCCTTGTTGAACAGCTCGTGCAGCTCCGGGTACTTCTCGAAGTGCGGCGGCTTGAAGTAGTCGGTCCACAGCACCCAGAGGTGATGCTTGACCAGGTCCGCGCGCTGCTCCTTGATCTCGAGCGCCCGCGAGCGGAACTCCGGGTCCTCGTTGGCCTGGTACTTCTCCTGGATCGCCTTCACCGACTCGGCCTCGATCCGGGCCTGCGCCGGGTCGTACACGCCGCAGGGGAGGTCGCAGTGCGCGGTGGCCTCCAGCCGCGGGCGGAGAATGCGGGCGAGCAGCCGCATGGGTCCTCCCTGGATGGTGATCGTTCTGGCGTGTCCGACACTACTCCCGGCGTCGGGGCACAGCAGCGTGATGAGGGGGTGGTCGTGCGCTGGCGAAGGGTGGCCGTGAGGGGGCCGTCGATGTCGCCGACGGTGCGGGACGGGGACGTGGTGCTCGTGCGGTTCGGGGCGCGGGTGCGGGCGGGGGACGTCGTGCTGGTGCGCTGGGCGGCGCGGCCGGAGCAGCTCTCGGTGAAGCGGGCCGCGCGGCCAGCGGAGGACGGCTGGTGGGTGCTCGGCGACAACGACCACGGCTCGACCGACTCCCGCACGCTTGGTCCCGCCATGGTGCTGGCCGTCGTGCTGTGCCGGCTGTGGCCCCGCCCCCGGCGGTTCCGCGGCCGCACCTGACCCACGCCTTTCCGACGAGCGGCGCGTTCGTCGGTACCTATCCGACGAACGCGCCGTTCGTCGGAAAAAGGGCGTGAGACGTGCGCCGCCCGGAGGGTGAGCGCCTCCCGTAAGATCGCGGCAATACCCGACTGCCCATTCGCCGGGCTCGCCGCGACATCCCGCGGCTGCTCGGCGCTCGGCCGTCCGGCAGCGGTCGCGGACCCGCGACCCCCGGTGCACGGCGAGAGCGCGCCCCTGTCGGCGCCCCCTGAGCACCACGAGGAAGTAGACCTGTGACGATCGTTCCCGAACGGACCATGCCCACCCGCGAGGAGATCTTCGCCGCGCACGGTGGCGGCAAACTCGGCACCGCGCTCACCGCCCCGCTGGAGAACGCGCGCGACCTCGCCGTCGCCTACACGCCCGGCGTCGCCGAGGTCAGCCGCGCCATCGCAGCCGACCCGGGCCTCGCCGCCCGCTACACCTGGACCAACCGCCTCGTCGCCGTCGTGAGCGACGGCACGGCCGTCCTCGGGCTCGGCGACATCGGCCCGCGCGCCGCGCTGCCCGTCATGGAGGGCAAGTCCGCGCTGTTCAAGGCGTTCGCGGACCTCGACTCGATCCCGCTCGTGCTCGACACCACCGACGTCGAGGAGATCGTCGAGACGCTCGTGCGGTTGCGTCCGAGCTTCGGCGCGGTGAACCTCGAGGACGTCGCGGCGCCGCGGTGCTTCGAGCTGGAGCGGCGGCTCGTCGAGGCGCTCGACTGCCCCGTCATGCACGACGACCAGCACGGCACCGCGATCGTGCTGCTCGCCGCGCTGCGCGGCGCCTGCGCGGTGCAGGGCCGCCCGCTCGACGGGCTGCGCGTCGTCATCTCGGGAGCGGGGGCGGCGGGCGTCGCCTGCGCCCGGATCCTGCTCGCCGCGGGGGTGCGTGACGTCGTCGTCCTCGACTCGCGCGGCGTGCTCGACGCAGCGCGCGGCGGGGAGAAGGCCGCACTGGCGGCCGTCACCAACCCGCGCGGTGTGACCGGTGGCCTCGCTGCGGCGCTCGAGGGCGCCGACGTGTTCGTGGGTCTGTCGAGCGCGAAGCTGCCCGAGGAGATGCTGGCCCGGATGGCACACGAGGCGATCGTCTTCGCGCTCTCCAACCCCGACCCCGAGATCCACCCGGACGTCGCGAGGCGCCACGCGGCCATCGTGGCCACCGGTCGCAGCGACTTCCCGAACCAGATCAACAACGTGCTCGCGTTCCCCGGCGTGTTCCGCGGGGCGCTCGACGCGGGGGCACGGCGTATCACGGAGGAGATGAAGCTCGCGGCTGCGGAGGCCATCTTCTCGGTTGCGAGCGACGAGCTCTCGGCCGATGCGATCGTGCCGAGCCCGTTCGACCCGCGTGTCGCCCTAGCCGTTTCGTCAGCTGTCGCCGCCGCTTCGTCCGACTCGGCCGTTACGCCCTGATCGCCCTTCGGCCTGCACGTTTGCTCCGTTGGTGATCATGGCCGTCACTCTGCGTGCAGGCCGGGCCGTTCACTCACTCGGGGTGGTGTAGCCGGATCGAGCAGTTCGGCCAAATCGTGTGGCCGCCGGCGTCGTTGTAGCGAAGGGTATCGACGCAGCGACGCTGGGAGACGCACGTGAGAGAGCTCGGACACCGCCTCGGCGACGGCCCGGTGGTCGAGCCGCCGACCGAGCCGCACGGTGCGTCCGAGGCCGTCCTACGGGCGGATCTGCACCGCGAGCAGCGTGCCGTGCTCGGTGCCGAGGTGCATCCGGAGGCGGCGCTGTTCGCCTCCCGGCTGGCGCGTGCGGTCGCGGAGGCTCCCGATCGGGACCGGGTGTCGGGTGTGGCGGGCTCGGTCCCGCTCCCCGCGGAGCCTGCGCTCCTCCACGACGGCGACGGCAGGGTCGTCCGTGCCAACGACGCGCTCGCGGCCATGGCAGGGGCCGCGGATCCGAGGGCCCTCGTCGGTGCCCGCATGCACCGGCTGCTCGTCGGCGCCGAGCCGGACGCGCAGCTGGTGCGCGCGGACGGGAGCAGGCTGCCCGTCCGCGTGGTGCGCTGGCCGCTGCCCGGCATCGACCTGACCGCCGTCGTGATCGTCGAGCGTCCCGAGGTGGTGGTCGATCCGGTCTGGGCCGTCGAGCTGGAGCGGCTGGCCCGCATCGGGACGTGGTCCTTCGACCTGGCGACGTCAGCCCTGGAACGCAGCGGCACCCTGGACGAGCTGTACCGGTCGGTCGGGGTGGATCCGGACGGTGGCGGCTGCCAGCCCATCGAGGGGGAGCAGGTGGCCGCATTGTGCGAGGAGCTGCGCGCCGGCAACCCCGCCGCCGATCACCACGTCGAGCTCCAGCTGCCGGGCGACCGGATGCTGAGCTGCCGGGCCCAGGTGGAGCGCGGCCATGACGGCACACCGCTGCGGCTGATCGGCGTCGTGCACGACCTGAGCGCGGAGCGGGTCGCCCGGTTCCGGGTGGAGCGCTCCGGCCGCCGGTTCGCCGACCTCATGGCACTCGTGCCCGGCGGGGTCGCGCTGCTCGACCCGGCGGGCCGCGTCGTGGACGCCAACGAGGGCATGTGCACGCTGCTGGGCGTCCCGCTCGAACGGTTGCGGGGCACGGCGGCCACCGCACTGTCCGCCGACGATGCGTCGCTCGACGGCGCGACGCTCCCGGAGTGGCTGCGCGCGGTGCCCACTGGCGCGCGTCACGGCTACCGCGTCGACAGCGCCCCGCTGCGCCGCGCGGACGGCACGACGGTGTGGTGCGAGCTGGCAGTCTCCGCGACCGCGGCCGACGACGGCGGCTTCCTGTGGCTGGTGACCTGCGCCGACGTCTCCGACCGCCGGCTGGCCGCCGAGCTGCTGCGCAGCGCGGGCACGGTGGACGAGCTCACCCGCCTTCCCAACCGGGCCGCTGGGCTCGAGCTCGTCGATCGCCTGCTGGCCGGGCCCGGCCGCGACCGCGTCGCCGTCGTGTGCGGCGACCTCGACGACTTCGCGCGCGTCAACTCCTCGCTCGGCCACGACGCGGGCGACGACCTGCTCGTGTCGCTCGCCGCCCGCCTGCAGCGCGAGCTGCCGTTCGGCTGCACGGCGGCGCGGCTGGGCGCCGACGAGTTCGTCGTGATCTGCGCCGACCACGCCGAGGTCGGCGGCCCCGACCTGCTCGCGCGGACCGTCGCGGACCTGCTGCGCACCACGATCACCGTGTGCGGCCGCCCGGTGCAGATGACGGCGACGGTCGGGCTCGCCACGCCGGTGCCGACCGGCGAGGTGCGCGCTGCTGACCTGCTGCGTTTCGCGGAGGCCGCCATGCACGACGCCAAGCGCCGGCAGGCGCGGGGCGGCATCGGGATCGCCACCGACGGGGTGGTCAGCTCCGCCACCAAGGCGCTGGAGCTGGAGGCGGAGCTGCGCGCGGCGATCGCCACCGACGGCCTCGTGCTCGACTACCAGCCGGTGGTGGGCCCGGACGGCACCGTGGTGTCGGCAGAGGCGCTCGTCCGCTGGCCGCACCCGGAACGCGGGTTGATCCCGCCCAACGACTTCCTGCCGGTCGCGCAGCGCAGCGGGCTCCTGCGCGAGCTGGACCTCTGGGTGCTGCGCGCCGCCACCCGGGAGGCGGCCGCATGGCCCGCTCACCGCGGCCGCCGCAGCGCGGTCGCGGTGAACCTGGCCGGGCTGCTGCCAGGCGACGCCGGGTTCCTCTCCGCGGTGACCGACGCCGTCTCGGAGGCGGGGCTCGAGTGGGACCGGCTCGTGCTCGAGCTCGTCGAGACCAGCCTCGTCGCCCTCCCGCCGCACGCGCTGGCCGCCATGGCCGAGCTCACCGAGCGCGGCGTCCGGTTCGCGGTGGACGACTTCGGCACCGGCTACTCCTCGCTCGCCCGGCTCAAGGAGCTCCCCGCGCAGACCGTGAAGGTCGACCGCGCCTTCGTCACGGGCATCGCAGACGACCCGGCCGACTTCGCCGTCGCGCGCGCCGTCGTGGACATGGCGCGGGCCATGGGCCGCACCACGGTGGCCGAGGGCGTGGAGACCGCGGAGCAGTTCCACGTGCTGCGTGGCATCGGCGTGGACGCGTACCAGGGCTGGCTCTTCTCGCGGCCGCTGCGGTCCGCCGGGGTGCGGGACATCCTCGCCCGCGGGAGGCTCGCCACGCCCGCATCCGCGGGGCGCTTGATCCAGGCTTGATCACGGCGAGCTCACGAACGGTTCGCGGTTGTCGGTCGCTCGGGATAGCCTCCCTGCGATGCGGCGACCGGCAAGGGGTCGTCGGCGAACACGGAGGTCCCTCGGATGATCGAGTTCCGGGGCGTGACCAAGCGCTTCCCCGACGGCACCGTTGCGGTCGACAACCTCGACCTCGTCGTCGAGGCCGGTGGGATCACGGTCTTCGTCGGGCCGTCCGGCTGTGGCAAGACCACGTCCCTGCGCATGATCAACCGCATGATCGAGCCCACGGGGGGCACGATCCTCGTCGACGGGCGCGACATTGCCGCCACCGACGCCGCCGAGCTGCGCCGCGGCATCGGCTACGTCATCCAGCAGGCAGGGCTCTTCCCGCACCGCACCATCCTCGACAACATCGCCACGGTCCCGCTGCTGCTCGGCTGGAGCAAGGCGAAGGCCCGCTCGCGCGCCGCGGAGCTGATGGAGATCGTCGGGCTCGCGTCGGAGATGGCCGGGCGCTACCCGGCGCAGCTGTCGGGCGGGCAGCAGCAGCGTGTCGGCGTGGCCCGCGCGCTGGCCGCCGACCCGCCGATCCTGCTGATGGACGAGCCTTTCAGCGCCGTCGACCCGGTGGTGCGCGAGAGCCTGCAGGACGAGCTCCTGCGCCTGCAGTCCGAGCTGGGCAAGACCATCGTGTTCGTCACCCACGACATCGACGAGGCCATCAAGCTGGGCGACAAGGTCGCCGTGCTGCGCGTCGGCGGCGTCCTGGCCCAGTACGACGCGCCGGGCCAGATCCTCGCCCGCCCGGTCGACGACTTCGTCGACAACTTCGTCGGCCGCGACCGCGGCTACCGCGGTCTCGGCTTCCTGTCGTCCGACGCCATCCCGCTCGGCGAGCTGCCCACCGTCGCCATCGGGGCACCGGTGCCCGACGAGGACTCCTGGGTGCTCGTCGTCGACGCCGAGCAGCACCCCCAGGGATGGCTCAACGGCGCGGAGCGCAACGGGGCCACCGTCGTCGAGGCCGAGCACCTGGTGCCCGGTGGGTCGCTCTACGACATCGGGAGCGGGTCGCTGCGCAGCGCGCTGGACGCGGCGTTGTCCTCGCCGTCGGGGGTCGGGGTCGCCATCGACGGCAACGGCGCGGTGGTGGGCTCCGTCACCGCGAACGACGTACTCGCGGTCGTGGACGCGGCCCGGGAGCACGAGGCGGCCGCGTGATCTGGAGCTGGATCCCAGGCAACGCCGACCGGATCCTCTCGCTCACGGTCGAGCACCTGCGGTTGGCGCTCATCCCGGTGCTGGTGGGGCTGGTGCTGTCCGTTCCGCTCGGCTGGCTGGCCAACCGGTACCCGCTCGCCCGGGCCGTGCTCGTGCCGGCCGCGGGTGTGCTCTACACGATCCCGTCGCTCACGCTGTTCGTCGTGCTGCCCGGCATCCTGGGCACCAGGATCCTGTCCGAGATCAACATCATCGTCGCGCTCACCATCTACACCGTCGCGCTGCTCGTGCGCACCATCGCCGACGCGCTCGCCGCCGTGCCCGGTCTCGTGATCGCCGCGGCCACCGCGATGGGCTACCGGCAGGCGCGCCGGTTCCTCGACATCGAGCTACCCCTTGCCATCCCGGTGCTCATCGCCGGCCTGCGCGTCGCGACGGTGTCGAGCATCAGCCTGGTCAGCGTCGGCGCGCTCATCGGAGTCGGAGGGCTGGGCGAGTTCTTCACCGAGGGTTTCCAGCTGCAGTTCCCAACCGAGATCATCGTCGGCGTCGCGCTCACCGTGCTCCTCGCGCTGGCGGGCGATGCGGTGCTGCTCGTGATCGGCCGGATCCTCACGCCCTGGAACCGGCACGCGGCAGGAGGCGCGACGTGAACCTCTTCGTCGAGGTCGTGCAGTGGTTCGGCGACGCGTCCAACTGGTCGGGCACGAGGGGCGTGCCCTCCCGGCTGGCCGACCACCTCGCCTACACGGTGCAGGCCCTCCTCATCGCCGCGGTGATCGCCGTCCCGATCGGCGCCGTGATCGGGCACACCGGGCGGGGCGGCTTCTTCGTCGTCGGCACGGCCAACGGGCTGCGTGCGCTCCCCGAGCTCGGCCTGCTCACGCTGCTGGTGATGGTCGTCGGGATCGGAGTGCTGCCGCTCACCATCGCGCTGGTCATCCTGGCCGTTCCGCCGCTGCTCGCGGGCACCTACGCCGGGGTGCGCAACACCGACCCCGCCGTGATCGACGCCGCGCGCGGCATGGGCATGCGGGAGCATGAGGTGCTCGCCAAGGTCGAGCTGCCGATCGCCGTTCCACTGATCCTCGGCGGTCTGCGCACCGCCACCTTGCAGGTGATCGCCACCGCCACGATCGGCGCCTACATCGGCCTCAGCGGCCTGGGGCGCTTCCTGATCGACGGCCTCGCCCGCAACGACTACACGGAGATGGCCGCGGGCGCCGTACTGGTGGCAGTCCTCGCACTGGTCGTCGAGGGGCTGCTCGGCGCACTGCAGCGATTGATCGTCTCACCGGGTCTGCGCACAGCGCAGGCCCGCCGAAGGGCACCCCGACAGGCCCCCGTCGTCGCCGGAGGAATCGCATCATGAAACGCACGCTCGTCGCGCTGACCGGCCTGCTCGCCCTCGGTCTCACCGCCTGTGGAGGCGGTGGCGACCCGCTCGCCGGCGGCCAGTCCGGCGCACCTGCGGCCGGGCCCCCCGCGGCCGCCGACGTCATCAAGGTCGGGTCGGCGAACTTCACCGAGAGCCGGCTGCTGGCGGAGATCTACTCGCAGGCCCTCGAGGCGAAGGGCGTCAAGGTCGAGCGCTCGTTCGGGATCGGCAGCCGGGAGGTCTACTTCCCGGCGCTGCAGGACGGCTCGATCGACCTGATCCCGGAGTACACGGGCAACCTCCTGCAGGAGATCGACCCGCAGGCCACGGTCACCGCGTCCGACCAGGTGTACCAGGAGCTCACCGCGAAGCTCCCCGATCCGCTCATCGTGCTCGACCAGTCCGCGGCGGAGGACAAGGACGCGGTGGTCATCACACAGGAGACGGCTCAGCGGTACAACGCCCGCTCGATCGCTGATCTCGCCCCACACTGCGGCGAGATCGTGTTCGGCGGCCCGCCGGAGTTCGCCGAGCGGCCGTACGGCCTGCCCGGGATCGAGCGGCTCTACAACTGCACGTTCGCCGACTTCCGCTCCCTCGACGCGGGTGGGCCCCTCACCGTCGCCGCGCTCACAGACGGCACCATCCAGGCAGCCGACCTGTTCACCACCGACCCCACGATCGCCGACCGCGGCTGGGTGGCGCTGGAGGACCCGCAGAACAACTTCGCGGCCCAGAACGTCGTGCCGCTGGTGAACGAGTCGAAGGTGAACGACCAGGTGCGCCAGACGCTGAACGCGATCTCGGCCGCGCTCACGACCGACGCGCTCCTGCAGCTCAACCGAGAGGTTGCCAATGCTGCGGAGAACACGATGCCGGATGTGGCGAAGAATTGGCTGACCGCGAACAACCTCGGTTGACAGCGGCCAGCCATCACCGATCGCCGATCGGGGTCAACTGCGAGGAGTGCCGGGAGCCCTGCTGAACACCTGGTAGATCAGGTGCCCCGATCTTTCGGCCCGCCCCCTCACGGCCGGTCCGTCGGGAAAGCCGAGGCAGTATCTCTGCACGTCGTACGTGTATACGGCGTCTCGGGTGCCCGCCTCGATGAACCATCGATGATTGCGAGGTTCCGCGGGGATCTCGTACTCGTAGCTGGCTGTGTACGAGACCCCTTCGGTGACGTCGAACCCCACGGCGGCGGAGAGCGGGCCCGTTGGGACCTGCATCGAGACCGAGAAGCTATTGGATGCTTCGACAGTCCTCGACAAAGACAACTTCGCTGGACCACGACCTTCCACGGTCCAGTCCGGGCCATGGTCGAAGTTGTCATACGTGCCGGAGTGCCGCACGTTCGTCACTTCGTAGCTCGGCAAAGCTTCATTGCTCGGTGCGCACGGGTCGGGTGATTGCGCGGCGGCGATGCCGGTGCTCGTGAAGAGCGTGATGACAGCGCTGGCGACCGCGGCTGCGCCCCGTGCGAGGCGGCTTCTGATCATGCTGTTCCCCTGGTGGACGTGAAATTCGTGGTCAGGGCAGGACGGTCGCAGCCAAGGTCCCCATCGATGAAGGAAGAGTTCTTCCTCGCGTACTGGGCGAGCGGCACTCTCGTCCAATAGAGCCGGACGACAGCGCCCCTCGTCCCATCGTCAGCGGTAGCCCGTCACGTCCGCAGGCTTGCCTGCGTCCTGGACCTCCACCACGTAGCGCCAGGCGTCGGGGCGGGAGCCGTCGAGATCGGTGAAGCCGTACTCCTTCGCGAGGCCGCCGCTGGAGAGGCTCTGGCCCTGCCAGCGGTCGCGTTGCTCGTCGGCGGCGAGCGCGGCCACGGCGCGGCCGACGAAACGGGGGGTCTCCGAGATCGCGAAGTGCGGTTCCTTCACGCACGCGTCGCGCCAGTTCTCCTCGGTCACGCCGTACTCGTGCAGCATGATCTCCGAGCGCAGCCAGCCGGGGGTGATCGCGACGGCGGTGGCGCCGTGCGGGCCGAGTTCGTGGGCCCAGCTGCGCGCGAGCCGGATGGGCGAGATCTTGGCGAGGTCGTAGTAGGCGTTGAGCCGGTAGTGGTCGGCGTTGTACTCGGCGGTGCCGTCGGTGACCTCGACGACGAGCCCGCCCGGCCGCTTGATCAGCAGCGGGAACGCGTAGTGGGCCGTCACGAGGTGGGTGTCGATCGCGAGGCGCAGCATCCGCAGCCCGTCGGTGAGGGAGTACTCCCACACCGGCTTGTCCCACTCGGTGAGGTACTCGCCGCCCCAGATGTCGTTGACCAGCACGTCCAGGTGGCCCTGCTCGGCGTCCATGCGTGCGACCAGCCGCTCGACCTGCTCCGGGACGAGGTGATCGGTGGGCACTGCGATCCCGGTCCCGCCCGCCGCCGTCACCAGGTCGGCGGTGTCCTCGATGGTCTCCGGCCGGTCGTACTCGCTGCGCCGGTCCCGCGTGGTGCGGCCCGTGACGTACACCGTGGCGCCCGCGGCGCCCAACTCCACCGCGATTCCGCGGCCGGCACCCCGCGTCGCACCCGCGACCAACGCCACCCGCCCCGCGAGCGGCCGTTCCGTTCCAGTCATGAGGTGATCGTCGACCCCAACCCTGACAGGCAATGTCGGTGTAGCGGAGGTGTATGATTGGTGTATGGGTCGCACCAACATCGACATTGACGACGAGCTGGTCGCCGAGGCAATGCGAAAGTACGGCCTGAAGACCAAAAAGGAAGCCGTCGATCTCGCCCTGCGGCGGCTCGTCGGTCCACGACTGTCTCCGGAGTTCATCGAGAGCCTCGAAGGGATCGGCTGGGAGGGCGATCTCGACGAGATGCGTCGCTCGAAGATCCAGGACTGGGCTCAGGCCGAGGTCCGCGAGTGGAGCTGATCGACTCGTCGGCCTGGATCGAGTTCTTCCGGCGCACCGGCTCTCGCGCCAATGTCGCCGTCCGCGAGATGATGCAGAAGCGGCCCGGTGACGTCGCCATCACCGAGCCGGTGATGCTGGAATTGCTGGCCGGCGCGCCAGGTGGCCGGGCGTTCCGGCAGATCGAGAAGCTCACGGGCGCGCTTCAACTGTTGCCCGTCGATGCAGCGGTCGACTACCGCGACGCCGCGATGGCGTACCGCGCCGTTCGCAACGGTGGGAAGACCGTCCGCAAGACGATGGACTGTCTGATTGCCGCGGTCGCCGTGCGCACCGGTGCCACGCTCGTGCACCGCGACCGCGACTTCGACGTGCTCGCCGCGGCGCTACCCGACCTGCGAGTCCGCTCCCTCGTCTGACGGGCGGGACGCCCGCGCGAACCGCAGCGAACGGGCAGCGGAACGCAAGATCAGCGCCGCGCTCACCGCCGTGCCCGTGAGGACGACGGCGGTCGCCGGATTGGTGGCATACATCTGGCCGGCCAGGTGGGGTGTCATCAGGTTCATGGCGAGGGATGTACCGGTGGTGCCGACGACGCCGAGGGCGGCCACGATGCCGGTCAGTCGCGTGACCCGCCGGGGCAGTGGGCCGTCGCGGAACGTGGCCAGCAGAAGGACGGCGGCGGTCATGGTGATCAGGATGGTGATGACGTCAATGGCGCGGGCCAGGCCCGCGACCAAGACGGTCGGCGGGGTCGACCACCCGTCTCCCAGCATCCACAGCGCATCCCATGCGATGAGCGTGGCGGGAAACGTCACGACGAGCAGCTGGGCCGTGCGCCGCCCCTGCCGGGCGGTGAGCTCCTCCTGAAGCAGCGGGGCCACGTCGCGCACGGTGCCGAACTCGCGGACGGCCGCGACGGCGGCCCGGCGGGGGTCGAGCCCACGATCACAATGGCCCGCGACCGCGTCGGTGAGCCCGTCGCGCACTTCGGCGATCATGCTCCGCTTCGCGGCGGCGGGCCCGCGGAGCATGCGGTCGAGCTCGGCGACGTGGGCGCTGATCGGATCGGCCGCGGCGGTCATGACGTGCCTGCCACGGGCCGGAGGACGGCGTTGACCACGGCGCTGAACTCGCTCCAGTCGGCACGCTGGCCGGCGAGTGCGTGCCGGCCGGCCCTGGTGAGGGTGTACGTGCGCCGCTCGCGGCCGCCCACCGTGCTCCACGTGCCCGACAGCAGCCCCGCCCGCTCCAGGCGGCGCAGCGCGGGATAGACGGTGCCGGTGGGCAGGTCGAGCCGGCCGCCGCTGCGGGCCTGCAGCGCCTCGATGATCGCGTAGCCGTGCCGGGGGCCGTCCTCGAGCACCGCGAGGATCAGCCCGTCGAGGTGGCCGCGGACGGCGTCGGGCTTCATGTACAGGGATGCTACCTATCCCGCGTGCGGGCACATCAGGTGCTGATCAGGGAAATCCCTGATACATAAGTAGGCTGTCTACCTATAGAGTCCCTCGGCGTGGACACCCTTGCACGCCCGGCGGCCGCCCCGACGGGGCCACGGTTCTCGCTCTGGACGCTGCGGTTCCTGCTCACCGGGCACCTGATCGCCGTGCTCGCCCAGCCGGTGCTCGCCGGCCGTTACCTCACCGGCGACGTCGACGCGATCACGGCGCACGGCCTCATCGGATCGCTGCTGGCGCTGGTGGCCATGGCGCTGATGGTCGGCGCCCTCGCGTACGTGGTCGGTGGCCGCGGGCCGTTGTGGGTGCTGCCGGCCACCGCGCTGGTGTTCCTCGCCGAGGGCTTCCAGATCGGGATGGGCTACTCCCGGCAGCTGGAGCTGCACATCCCGCTCGGCGTCGCGATCGCGGTCGCCGCGGTGCTGCTCGCCGCATGGGTCTGGACGCCGGCGGCCGCTCGCCCACGGGGCCGGCGATGAACCTGTCGCGGCGCGGGTTCCTCGGGCTACTGGGAGGGGCGGCCGCACTCGCCGCGCTCCCGGCCTGCGGGTCGGGCGCGACCGCCGGTTCCACCGGGGAGGTGCTCACGACCGCGGTGCCGTTGCCGGAGCCGTTCCGGGTGCCGTTGCCGGTGCCGCCGGTCGCCCGGCCCATCGGCGTCGACGATGCGGGTGCGCAGGTGTACCGGGTGACGCAGCGGGTGGCCGATGCGGAGATCCTGCCCGGTGTCCGGACGTCGATCCTCGGCTACGACGGGATCTTCCCCGGCCCGACGTTCGAGACCCGCCGCGGGCAGCCGGTGGTGGTGCGCTATCGCAACGAACTGCCGGTGCCGACGGTGGTCCACCTGCACGGTGGGCACACCCCCGCGGCGCACGACGGGTGGCCCCTCGATCTCGTGCTGCCGGTGGGCGGCACCGGCGACTGGAGCGGGCACCACGGCATGGTCGGCGACGTCGCCGTGGGTGAGCGCGAGCACCGGTATCCGAACGACCAGCGCGCCGCCACGCTCTGGTACCACGACCACCGGATGGACTTCACCGGCCCGGCGGTCTACCGCGGGCTGTCCGGGTTCCACATCGTGCGTGACGACGTCGAGGACGCGCTGCCGCTGCCCCGCGGCGAGCGGGAGCTGCCGCTCATGATCTGCGACAGGGCGTTCGCGGCCGACGGGTCGTTCGCCTACCCGGGGCTGGACCAGGGGATGCGGTCGCTGCCGGGGGTGGAGGACGACTGGATGGAGGGCGTGCTCGGCGACGTCGTGCTGGTGAACGGGGCGCCGTGGCCGGTGCACGAGGTCGACGCGGCGCGCTACCGGCTGCGGCTGCTGAACGTCTCCAATGCCCGCCGCTACCGGCTCGCGCTCACCGTGCCCGGCGGGCCCGACCTGCCGTTCGTCCAGATCGGATCGGACGGTGGGCTGCTCGCGGAGCCGGTGGAGCACGTGGCGATCGACATCGCCTCGGGGGAGCGGTACGACGTGGTCGTGGACTTCTCGGTGCTGCCGGTCGGCACCGAGGTGACGGTCGTGAACGGCTTGGACAGTGGTCCAGCGGGCCAGGTGATGCGGTTCCGGGTGGTGCGCGCCGCCCGGGACGACAGCCGGGTGCCGGACCGCCTCGCCGAGGTCGAGCCCCTCGTCCCGCCCGACGGGGCGCCACAGCGCACCTTCCGGTTCAGCCGCGGCGCCGTCGGCGACCACAAGGGCTGGACGATCAACGGCACGTCCTTCGACCCGAACACCTCGCTCGCCGACGTCCCATTGGGCGAGACAGAGGTGTGGCGCTTCGTCACGGACGTGCACCACCCGGTCCACCTGCACCTGGACCCCTTCCAGGTGCTGCGCCGCGGCAGCGAAGGGCCGGGGCGCTACGACATCGGCTGGAAGGACACCGTGGACGTGCGCCCGGCCGAGGTCGTCGACGTGGCGGTGCGGTTCTCCGACCACGCCGGCCGGTTCGTCTTCCACTGCCACAACCTCGAGCACGAGGACATGGCGATGATGGCGACGATCAGGACGGTGTGACCGGCCGGCGCCCGGCCACGAGGAACTGTGGCATCGCGACGAACAGCCGATCGCGGTCGGCCCGACTGCGCTGCTCGTCGAGCCACGTTTCGGCCTGCGCCTCGCTCACCGCGCCGGCCCGCACCGCGCCATCGGCCAGGCGGGTGATGGTGAAGAGTGCCAGTTCCGGATCGGTGAGGACGGTCGTGTGCACCTCGCAGGAGACGTCGTCGAGGCCGGTGTCCAGCAGTAGGTTCCGGTAGCGGCGGGCCACCCGGCCGTTGGCGATCTCGTCGGCGCTGCTCGTCACGATCGTCCTGGTGACCACGGGGTCGTCGGAATCGATCGCGAAGACGTCCCAGTCCTGACCGACGAGGACGATCCGCCCGCCCGGAGCGAGCACCCGATGGGCCTCGGCGCAGGCTTTGTCCGGGTCGGCGAGGGCGTGGTAGAGCTTCTCGGCCCGGTAGCCGTCGAGGCTCCCGTCGGCGAACGGCAGCCGCTGCGCGTCGCCCACCTCGAACCGGCAGCGCGGGTGCTGCCCGCGGGCGAAGGCGACGGCCTCCGCGGCGGCGTCGATACCGACGGCGTCGGCTCCGAGGTCGGCCAGCTCCGCCACGGCCGTGCCGCCGCCGCAGCCGACATCCACCACCCGGCTGCCCGGCTCGACCTGCAGCAGCTCGTAGGTCCGGCGTCGTAGCCGCACGGACTCCGGTCGGCGGTCGAAGGCGATCAGGGCTTCGAGAAAGGCCTTGTCCATGGACCCGACCCTGCCTTTTCATGTTGACGTGAAGTCAAGCTCCGAGCAGGTCGAGATGACGATCGGCGAGTTGGCGGACCGGTTCGGTCTCGCCACCCACGTCCTGCGGCACTGGGAGGCGGTCGGCCTTCTCACGCCCTCGCGCCGCGTGAGCAGGCGACGCCGGTACGGCCGGGACGCGCTGGCGCGGGTGGCGTTCATCCAGCAGTGCAAGGAGCTCGGGTTCGGGTTGGAGCAGGTGCGAGCGATGCTCGACACCACCGACCCAGCCGCGCGCAAGGAGGTGCTCGCCCGGCACGACGCCGAGCTGGAGCGCCGCATCGCGTCGGCGACCGCCGCGCGAGAGCTGATCGCCCACGGGCTGAGATGCCCGGCGCCCGACTTCATCGAATGCCCGAACTTCCTGGCCGGGATCGAGGCCCGGATCCCACCGGCCCGCGCCCGGTGACCGCGGGATTCGTCCGCGGGCTCGACCTGCACCTGGACGTCGGCGAGGGCCGGGGGCGCGGGCGCGCGCTGGAGGCCGCGCTGCGCGAGGCGGTGCGATCGGGCCGCCTCGCCCCTGGCGCCCGGTTGCCGGGCTCACGCAGCCTCGCCGTCGATCTCGGCCTGTCTCGCGGGACGGTCGTGCAGGTGTTCGGCCAGCTCGTGGCGGAGGGCTGGCTCGTCGGGGTGGCGGGCTCGGGCACGGTGGTTGGCCCGGTCTCGGCCGGTTCCCCGCTGCCCGAGCCGGAGGGCCGGCCGGCCCCGACCGTCAGCGGTCCCGGGATCGACCTCCGCCCGGGACGGCCCGATCTCAGCGCGTTCCCCCGCACACCGTGGGCCCGTGCCGTCCGGAGGGCGCTCGCGGGGAGCGCCGCCTCGCTGGACTACGTCGAGCCCGCCGGCCTTCCGGTGCTGCGTGCCGCTGTCGCCGAGCACGTCGGGCGCACGCGCGGGGTTCGGGCGAGCCCGGACGCCGTGGTCGTGACGGCCGGGTTCACGCAGGCGCTTGCGCTGCTGGCCCGGGTCGCGCAGCGGCTCGGGATGCGGCAAGCCGGGGTCGAGGATCCGGGCTTCGCCCGCCACCGCGAGGTGCTCGGTGCCGGCGGGCTGAACCCGGTTCCCCTGCCCGTGGACGATGCGGGTGCCGACCCGGGCGCGCTGCCGGACGAGCCGGCGCTCACGCTGCTCACGCCGGCTCACCAGCATCCGTACGGCGTGGTGCTGGCACCGGCACGGCGGGCCGCGACGGTCGAATGGGCCCGTCGCTGCGACGGCTTCGTCGTGGAGGACGACTACGACGGCGAGTTCCGCTACGACCGCCAGCCCGTCGGGGCGATGCAGCCGCTGGATCCCGAGCGCATCGTGTTCGCCGGCAGTGTGAGCAAGACCCTCGCCCCCGGCATGCGGCTGGGCTGGCTGGTGGTCCCGCGGGCGCTGCGCGCGCCGCTGGAAGCCGAGATGACGGCGTTCGGCGCCGGGGTCCCGGCCGTCGACCAGCTCGCCCTCGCCGACCTGCTCTCCCGAGGCGAGTACGACCGGCACGTGCGGCGGATGCGCCTGGTCTACCGGGCGCGGCGGCAGGAGCTCGGTGCCCGGCTCGCGGCGATCGGCGCGCCGCCGCCCGCGGGAGTGGCGGCGGGCCTGCACGCGCTGCTCCCGCTCACCTCGGCGGAGGAGGAACGGCAGACCGTGAAGGCCGCGCAGCGGGCCGGTGTGCGCCTGCACGGCCTGCACACCGGCCACTACTGGCACCGGCCTGCCCCGGACCGGCCAGGGGCGTTGGTGATCGGCTACGCCACGCCGGCCGGGCACGCGTGGCGCGGTGCGCTCGACGCGCTCACCGAGCTGCTGCGCTGAGTTCGAAGCCGTGACGCCACGACGGGTGCCGCGGCCTCCAGCCGAGCTGGTCGCGGGCGCGCCGGTTGTCCGCGCCGCGGGCCCACGCCCGCCGCGGGGCGTCCGAGACCGGCGGCGGCGGTGCTCCGACGGATGCGCAGAAGGCCGGTACCCAGTCGCGGGCCGCCGCCGGGTCGTCATCGCAGACGTTCACGGCGCCGGACGGCCACTCCAGCGCGGCCGTCGCCGCCGCGGCCGCGTCGTCCACGTGCAGGAAGCTCGTGATGTCGCCGTCGGCCACGAGCTTGCCTGCCTTCGCGTCGGCGGCGCGCAGACCGGCCGGCGCGAACCAGGTGTCCGGGCCGTAGAACATCCCGTAGCGCAGCAGCACCCACTCCGGCGCCTCGCGCACCGCCGCCTCGAGCGCGGCGACCCCGCGCACTGACGTGGCACGCGGCTCGGGGGCGTCGAGGTCCAGCGGGGTGTCCTCGTCGGCCGGACCGTCCCCGCCTGCGTAGGCCCAGGAGATGCTCTGCGCGATGATCCGGCGGGCACCCGAGGAGAGCGCGGCGTCGACGAGGTGGCGGGTGCCGGTCACCCGCAGCTCCGCGTTGGCAGTGAGGTCGGCCGCGCCGAGGTCGGTGAGCTGGTGCACCACCACGTCGGGCGCGGTGTCCCGGACCGTCGCCGCGAGCGCGGCGGTGTCCCGCACGTCGACGACGGCGGGGTGCGCCCCGGCCGCACGCAGCGCGGGAACGCGTTCGGGGCTGCGGGTGAGCGCGGTGATGTGGTGGCCCTCCGCCACCAGCAGCGGGACGAGCCGCGTACCGACGACCCCGGTGGATCCGGCCAGCAGGATGCGCGTCATGCCGTGACCGGGCGCGGGGCCCGCAGGTGGCGGCGCTCGGCGAGCTCACCCTCGTCGACGAGGGTGAGCATGGGCGCGCCCGGCGCGTGGACCATCACCACCACGAAGCGGCTCCACGCATCGGCCAGCGCGTTGCCGGCCTGGTAGTGGATCACGTCGCCACCGGGCTCCCAGAACGCCTCGCCGGCCCGGATCACACGCTCCGGCTCGCCTTCCAGCTCCCAGACGATCGCGCCCTCGGTGACGTAGCCGTACACGGGGCCGGAGTGGCGGTGGGGCGGAGTGCCAGGGTCGCCGGGCGGTACCTCCACGGTGGCCGTCATGACCTGGGCGTCGTCGGGGATCGCGGGCAGGGGCTGGTGCGCGAGGGAGGTGAAGATGGAGTTCGAGGACTGCACGAGAGCGACGGTAAATGCGAACCGGCCCATCGACATGGACCGGTTTTGCGTGTGGTTGCTGTACCGGTTCACCGGCCGGCAACTGGGCTCACGGAGTCGGGCTGGGGAGGCCCTCCACGATCGCCACGGCCGACTTGCTGCACCGTTTCCGGATCTCGGCCACCTCCTGGTACTCCGGCGAGTGGTAGAAGGCGAGCGCGGCCTCGTAGCTCGGGAACTCCACCACGACGAACCGGGGCAGCCACTCGCCCTCGACCCGCGTGGCCTCGCCGCCCCGCGCGAGGTAGCGCGCGCCGTGCTCGGCGAGGATGACCTGGGCCTTCGCCTTGTACTCCTCGTAGCCTTCGGGGTCCGTCACCTCGCCGTGCAGGATGAGGTAGCCGGGCAAGAAAACCTCCAGCTGTCAGGGGAGGGCGGGGATGACCGCCGCTCCGTATGCCTCGATCGTCGCTTCGCGGGCGTCGTGCATGGCGTAGATCGCGAACTGGTCCACACCCAGCTCCCTCAGCTCGGCGAGCCGTTCCAGCTGCGCGGACGGCGGGCCGAGCAGGCAGAACCGCTCGACCACCTCGTCGGGCACGAAGTCGGTGGACCGGTTGTCGGCGCGGCCGTGGTGGCTGTAGTCGTAGCCGTCGCGGCCCTTGATGTAGCCGGTGAGCGCAGCGGGCACGGCGGCCGACGTCTCGCCGTAGCGCGTGACGAGGTCGGCGACGTGGTTGCCGACCATCCCGCCGAACCAGCGGCACTGGTCGCGCGCATGCCCGAGGTCGTCGCCGACGTACGCCGGGGCGGCCACGCAGATCGTGATCGTCGCCGGGTCCCGCCCGGCCGCCTCGGCGGCGGCGCGCACGGTCTTGACCGTCCACTCCACGAGGTAGGGGTCGGCGAGCTGCAGGATGAACCCGTCGGCCGCGCGGCCGACGAGGTCGAGCGCCTTCGGCCCGTACCCGGCCATCCAGACCGGCAGTTTCGTGCCGTCGGCCACCCATGGGATCTGCACCGTCGTGCCGTGCAGCTCGACGGACCGGCCCTCCGCGAGCTCGCGGATGACGTGGATCGACTCCTCCAGCCGCGCCAGGGTGGTGGGCGGGCGGCCCTGCACGCGCACCGCGGAGTCGCCGCGGCCGATGCCGCAGATCGTGCGGTTGCCGAACTGCTCGTTCAGCGTGGCGTGCAGCGACGCGATGACCGTCCAGTCACGGGTGGCCGGGTTGGTCACCATCGGCCCGACCATCATCCGGGAGGTCCGCTCCAGGATCCGCGGATAGATGACGTAGGGCTCCTGCCAGAGCACGTGCGAGTCGAACGTCCAGCCGTGGCTGAACCCGAGCTCCTCGGCCCGCACCATGAGGTCGACGACGGTCTGCGCAGGCGGGTCGGTCTGTAGGACCAACCCGACGTCCATGCCGGTCATCGGAGGTACTGGCAGGTGTCGCGGCGCAGGAACCGCCCGTGGCCTGCGCTGCCCAGGTACTCACCCTTGTCGACGACCACACGGCCCCGCGACAGCACCGTCTCGGCCTTCCCGGTGATAGCGCGGCCCTCGTAGCAGGAGTAGTCGACGTTCATGTGGTGCGTCTCGGCCGACAGCACCTGCTGCGCGTTGGGGTCGTAGACGACGATGTCGGCGTCCGCGCCGGGGGCGATCGTGCCCTTGCGCGGGTAGAGCCCGAACATCTTCGCCGGGGTGGCGCAGGCGATCTCGATCCAGCGCCGCCTGCCGATGTGCCCGTCCAGGACGGCCTGGTGCAGCAGGTCCATCCGGGTCTCGACGCCGGGTAGCCCGTTCGGGATCTTCGAGAAGTCCCCGACGCCGAGCTCCTTCTGGTCCTTGAAGCAGAACGGGCAGTGGTCGGTGGAGACCACCGACAGGTCGTCGGTGCGCAGCCCTCGCCACAGCGCCGCCTGGTGCTCGGCGGGCCGCAGCGGCGTGGAGCAGACGTACTTCGCGCCCTCGAAGCCCGGCCGTGCGAGGTCGTCGACGTCGAGGAACAGGTACTGCGGGCAGGTCTCGGCGAACGCGTTGTAGCCCTCGTCGCGGGCCCGGCTCACCTCGGCGAGGGCCTCGGTGGCCGACAGGTGGACGATGTAGACGGGCGCGCCCGCCACCTGCGCCAGCCGGATCGCGCGGTGCGTCGCCTCGGCCTCCAGCAGCGCATGCCGCACCACGCCGTGGTACTTCGGGTCGGTGTTGCCGCGTTCGAGCGCCTGCGCCACGAGCACGTCGATCGCGATGCCGTTCTCGGCGTGCATCATGATCAGGCCGCCGGTCTCGGCGCCCTTCTGGAACGCGCGCAGGACCTTGCCGTCGTCGGAGTAGAAGACGCCGGGGTAGGCCATGAACAGCTTGAAGCTGGTGATGCCCTCGCCGACGAGGCCCTCCATCTCCTTGAGGGAGCCCTCGTTGACGTCCGCCATGATCATGTGGAACGCGTAGTCGATCGCGCAGTTGCCCTCGGCTTTCGCGTGCCACGCGTCCAGGCCGTCGCGCAGCGACTTGCCCATCGACTGCACCGCGAAGTCGACGATCGTGGTGGTGCCACCCCACGCCGCGGCCCGGGTGCCGGTCTCGAACGTGTCGGAGGCGAAAGTGCCGCCGAACGGCAACTCCATGTGCGTGTGCGCGTCGACGCCGCCCGGGATCACGTACTTGCCGGTGGCGTCGATGATGGTGTCGGCCGTCCAGCTCTGCGCGAACGCCGGGTCGGCAAGCGCCACCACCTTCTCGTCCTCGATCAGGACGTCCACCGAGCTCTCGTCGGACGCGGTGATCACGAGGCCGTTCCGGATCAGCGTGCGGGTCATGGTGTGACCTCCTCGATCGCGGCCACCAGGATGGAAAGGCCTTCTGCCGCCTCCTCGGCGGTGAGGGTGAGCAGCGGGGCGATGCGCAGCGCGTTGCCGTGGAGCCCGCCCTTGCCGATGAGCATCCCGCGCCGCTTGCACGACTCGAGCACCGCGGTCGCGAGCTCCGGGGCCGGCTCGCCGGGGGAACCCGTACCCGGACGGACCAGTTCGACCCCGATCATCAGGCCCTTCCCTCGGACGTCGCCGACGATCGGCGAGCCGAGCGCGCGCAGGCCCTCCAGGAGCGTCGGGCCGTGCCGCGCGGCGTTGGCTTGCAGGTCGTGGTCGAGCACGTAGCGCAGGTTGGCAAGCGCACCGGCGGACGTCAGCGGCGAGCCGCCGAACGTCGAGATGGAGTTCGCGGTGAGGCAGTCCATCACCTCGGCCCGAGCGATCACCCCGCCCATCGAAAGGCCGTTCCCGACGCCCTTGGCGAACGTGACGATGTCCGGGGTGGCGCCATGCGACTGCCATCCCCAGAAGTGCTCGCCGGTGCGGCCCCAGCCGGTCTGCACCTCGTCGGAGATCCACAGGATCCCCCGCTCGCGCAGCACCTCGGCGAACGCGCCGAGCAGCCCGTCCGGGCCTGAGGTGAAACCGCCGACGCCCTGGATCGGCTCGGCGATCAGCGCGGCGACGTCGCCGCCCGCCTGGTCGAGCACCTCCTTGAGGTCGGCGACGCACGCGGCGATGAACTCCCCGTCCGACAGACCGGCGAACGGCGAGCGGTACCGCTGGCTCCCGTGTACGTAGTAGACCTGGAACGGCGAGAGCGAGGTGGGAGACCACGTCCGGTTGCCCGTGATCGCCACCGTCGAGAACGACCGTCCGTGGTAGCTGTTGCGCATCGCCAGGATCTGGTTGGACCTGCGCAGCGAGCTGGCGATCAGCAGGGCGGTGTCGTTCGCCTCGGTACCCGACGTCGTGAGGAAGACCTTGGCGTCGGGGATGTCGGAGACGGCCGCGATCTGCTCGGCCAGCTCCACCATCGGCCGGTTCAGGTAGAGCGTGGAGCTGTGGATGATCCGTCCGGCCTGGTCGCTGACGGCCTTCGTCACCTCCGGCAGCGCGTGCGCGGTCATCGTCGTGAGGATGCCGCCGAAGAAGTCCAGGTAGCGGTTGCCGTCGGCGTCCCAGACGTAGCGGCCCTCGCCGCGCTCGATCTCGATCGGCTGCTCGTAGTAGATCGCCAGCCAGGAAGGGAGTACGGCCCGCGTTCTGGCCAGCAGATTGTCGGTCACGACTCCACCAGCGGTCCGTAGGCGTCGGGACGGCGGTCGCGGTAGAACGCCCAGTTCTGGCGTACCTCGTCGATCAACGCGAGGTCCAGGTCGCGCACCACGAGTTCCTCGTCGCGGTCGGAGGCCGGCTCGCCGACGAACTGTCCTCGCGGGTCGACGAAGTAGCTGGTGCCGTAGAAGTCGTTGTCGCCGTACTCCTCCACGCCCACCCGGTTGATCGCGGCGATGAAGTACTCGTTGGCCACTGCGGCGGCCGGCTGCTCCAGCTTCCACAGGTACGACGACAGGCTGCGGCTGGTGGCGCTCGGGTTGTAGACGATCTGCGCCCCCGCAAGGCCCAGCGCGCGCCAGCCCTCCGGGAAGTGGCGGTCGTAGCAGATGTAGACGCCGACGCGGCCCACCGCCGTGTCGAAGACCGGCCACCCGAGGTTGCCGGGGCGGAAGTAGAACTTCTCCCAGAATCCCTTGACCTGCGGGATGTGGTGCTTGCGGTACTTGCCGAGGTAGCTGCCGTCGGCGTCGATCACGGCGGCGGTGTTGTAGTAGTTGCCGGAGCTCTCGATCTCGAACACCGGCACGACGAGCACCATGCCGGTCTCCTTGGCCAGCGCCTGCATCCGCTGGACGGTCGGCCCGTCCGGCACCGGCTCGGCCCACCGGTAGTGCTCGGCCTCCTGCACCTGGCAGAAGTACGGCGCGTTGAAGACCTCCTGGAAGCCCATGACCTGCGCGCCCTGTTCGGCGGCCGACCGGGCGTAGGACTCGTGGACCTTGATCATCGACTCGGTGTCGCCCGTCCACTTCGCCTGCACGAGTGCCGCGCGTACCACCCGGGACTCTCCCGCCATCGTCAGACCTCCGACGTTCTCGCTCAGAAGGGGACACCTTCGAACGCCGACGGGCTCGCTCGCAAGACCCAATTCGGGGCGGTGAGCAGCCCGTCACGCAGTCGTGTCACAGCGGACACGGATGACCTGTCTTTATCTCACTAGGGTCGGGCCCGAGCTGCACGGATCGGGGGCGGGATGTCGCTCATGGGGTGGGTATCGGGAGGCCTCGCGCTCCTCTGCCTCGCGATCGGCCTGCTGCACATGGTCCGCATGGTCGTTCTGCGCCAGGACGTCGCAGGCGAGCTCTCGCACGCCGCGATGGCCCTCGGCATGGCCGCCATGTTCTCGCCGCTCGGCAACCCGGTGTCCGGCGCGGTGTGGACGGTCGTGTTCGCGGTCGGCATCGTCTGGTTCGGCGGTGCGGTGGTGCGCAGCGGGACGTTCGGCGGCGACGCGGGCCACCACGTCGTCGGCAGCGGCGCCATGCTGCTGATGCTGGCCGCGGGCCACAGCGCCAACGGCCACGGGGCGGCGGGCACGCTCGGCATCGCGTCCGTGGTGGCGCTCGGGCTCACCGGCTACTTCGGCTGGCATGCCCTGCGGTGCGCCGACGGATGCCGCCGCCCAGAGCCCGCCGCCGGAGCGGTCGTCGTGCGTACCCGCACGCTGGAGGCCCCTCACGTCGTGGCGGCCGCGCAGCTGGTGACGGCCGCGGCGATGGCGGTCATGCTGCTCGGGATGGTCTGACGGGCGCTGCAACGTCGGTCAGTCGAGGGCCGGGTCGCGCAGGGCCGTCGCCGGGAGCTTCCGCTCCAGGAGGAGCATGCCTCCGATGCTCGCGATGTTCAGGAGAGCCAGCGCGATCCACGGTGCGGCCGTGGCCAGCTCGAACAGCGTGGCGAAGAACGCGGGCGCGATGATCGAGGAGATCGTGAACGAGTACTGGAACGTGGCGAGGTAGCGGCCCCGCGCCGCGGGTGGCGCAGCCGCGGCGGCCAGCCCCATCGACACCGGGGCGTGCACGAGCTCGGCCGCGGTGAAGAGCAACGTGCCGGCGATGAGCACCGGCAGCACCCAGCCCTGCTGCCCCGGCACCAGCACCGCGAGCGAGACGCACCAGGCCGCCCACAGCGCGGCGGCCACGATGATGCTGCGCGTGCGGCGGAACCCGGTGAGCCGCGCGACGACCGGCGCGGACAGCACCGCGATCAGCACCGCGTTGCCCGCGAGCAGCGCGGAGGTGAGCCACGCAGGCCCCTCGATGCCGATCAGGATCACCGTGGGGAGCGCGACGCCCAGCATCATGCTGGACAGCGCGTACACGGCGTTGAGCGCGATCAGGCCGAGGAACGGCCGGTCGCGCAGCAGCGTGGCGTAGCCGGAGCGTTCGAGCGGCTCGTGCGCGTGGCCGGGCCCGGTGCGGACGAAGGCCGTGATGAGCGCGGCCGCGACGGTGAAGCACGCGGCGGCGGCGTACGCCACCGCGCGGTAGGTGGCGTCGCGCCCGTCCGAGACGACGATCCCGGTGACCAGCCCACCCGCGGCGAGCCCTGCCGTGCGGGCGCCGTTGGCGAGCGCGTACCAGGTATCGCGGGAGAGCGTCGACGTGCTGCCGTCGACGAAGTCGGCGATCGCGGTGAACACGGCCGACCAGAAGAACCGCACCCCGATCGCGACGAGCGCGGACGAGACGAGGATGCCGACCGGCCCACTCACCCACGCGTATGCCAGGAAGCCGACGGCCTGCAGTAGTTGCGCGCCGACCACGAGCGGAAGCGCCCCGAACCGGTCGGCGAGCGTGCCCACCCAGATCGGGATCGGGAGCGTCACCGCGTTGGCGACGGTGAGCAGCACCCCGACCAGCGCCAACGGCACGTCGGTGAGCTCGACGAAGTAGACGAGGGACAGGGGGAGGAAGAGCCCGTTGCCGAGCGAGTCGACGGCAAGGGCGCCGATCAGGACCGGTCCGCCTCGGCTACCGCGCGTGCTCGCCCCGGCCGTCCCCCCGTTCGACACGAGGGCCGAGCGTACGACTGTGTGAAAAAAGGGGAAAGGGAGTAGCGAGCCGCATGCGTGGGGTAGCCGTATCGCGGCTAGATTCGCACCGTACGGCTGGGTCGGGTACGACGGGGAGTTGCGGACGATGGCGAGCATCGAAGAGGTCAGAGCCGGCATCGCGCTGGCCAACGACAAGGCCTCGGAGAGCCTCGGGGCGCTGCAACAGGCGCATTCCTCCCTCGAACAGGCGCAGGGGGCGTTGCAGCGCGTGACGGAAGGCAGCACGCAGGCCGACGTCTCCGAGGCGAACGGGCTGCTCGCCCAGGCCGTCGGCAGCATCGGCGAGGTGCAGAACCAGGTCCAGGCCGCGATCCAGGCGTCAGAAGGCGTCGCCAACAGGCTGTGAGCGAGCCCGGGGGACGGCGGCCTGCGGAGCTTGCGGAGCCGGTGGGGTGGGCGGGAACAGCGAGCTCACACCATCCGACCCAGCGAGCGCGAACGCGTCCGACGAGCGCAGCGAGGAGGTCGGGTGAGTGACCTGGGGGAGGTTCGCGCCGTGCTGGCAGCGGTGACCGAGCAACTCGGCAGCGCCTACCAGCAGGCGGGGATCGCGCGTGCCCGGATCGACGACGCCGTCGCCGTGCTCGACGGGCTGGGTGAGCAACACTCCGAGCCGCTGGTGCCCCCGGAGCTGCTGCAGGCCGCCGAGGAGCTGGAGCGCGGCCTGGGGCTGATCAATGGCGGCGCGTCCGTCGTGGCCGACATCGACGCGCGGTTGTAGGTCGCACATGGCACGCGGGCCCAGCAAGCGGCAGCAGCGCATCGCGATGGCGTTCGACGCGCTGTGCGCCGCGATCGCGCGGGCGCTCGGCGCCGCCGAGGGGGCGCGCGAGTCCGCGGTGCGCGCCCACGCAGAGGCGATGGTCGAGATGTGGCTGCGCGAGGAGGGCCTCGACGCGGCCGAGATCGACCCGGGCCTTCGCCGGATCGTTGCGAACCCCGAGCTCGCCCGGCCGGTCAAGCGGGTGGATTTCGATCGCAAGACCGCGTTCCGGGAGTGGCTCGCCACCGGTCCGCGGCGGCTCACGCAGATCCTCGCGGAGGCGGCGCCGGACGCAGCAGGCGGCGATCCCGACGAGTGGCTCGGCCAGGTCGGCAAGATCGACGGGATGGGCCCCGTGCCGTCACTGTGGACGATCGGCACCGGTCGGATCGGCGGCGCGGAGCCGCGGTTCCCGGTCGCGGTGCCCCTGCTCGACGAGTCGCACCTGCAGATCAGCTCCACCCACGACAGCCGCGGCCGGGCCGAGTCTCTGGTGGAGAACCTGCTGCTGCGGGTGATGAGCAGCTTCCGACCCGGCGTGGTGCAGCTGCACGTCTGGGACGTCGGCCGGTTCACCGGCTCGCTGCCCGGCCTCTACCCGCTCACCCGCACCGGGCTGCTCACGGTGCACGACCCCGCGATGCTCGACGAGCTGCTCGAAGAGCTGTCGGACCGGATCCGGCGCGTCCACACCCGCGTCCTCGTCGACGGGCACCCGTCGTTGCGCGCGATGGCCGAGACGAGCGGCGGGCGCACCGAGCCGTGGATCGTCGCGGTGCTGCTGGGCAACAGGTCGGCGCTGAAGGACGCCGAGCACCGCCAGCTGCAGCGGGTGGCGCGCGACGGGCCCGCCTGCGGTGTGCAGCTGGTGCTGCTGGACGTGCCGATGACGGTCAACGCGCCGATCGAGACTGTCCGGCTCGGCGACAGCGGCTTCGGCACCTCGTCGATGACCGGGCCGCACGTGACGGTGGAACCGGACCCTCCGCTGCCGCCGGCCGAGGTCACCCGCGCCGCCCACGCCATCGCCGACGAGCACGAGCGCTGGCGCAGCCGGATCGGCACGTTCGCCGACCTGCTCCCCTCGCGGGAGAAGTGGGGCGAGGCCCGGTCGATCAGCGGGCTGCACGCGCCGGTCGGGTTCACCGACGGGCTGCCGGCGGAGGTCGCGCTCGCCGACGCGTCCCCGCACGCGCTGATCGGTGGCCCGAGCGGCTCCGGCAAGACGAACCTGCTGCTCACCATGATCAGCTCGATGGCCGCCCGCTACGGCCCTGACGAGCTCGAGTTCTACCTCCTCGACTTCAAGGAGGGCGTCTCGTTCGCCCAGTTCGCGCCCGGCAGGCGGGACCGGACGTGGCTGCCGCACGCGCGGCTGATCGGCGTCAACATCAACACCGACCGCGAGTTCGGGCTCGCGCTCCTGCAGTTCCTCTCCGACGAGATGCGCCGCCGCGCCGAGGCGGCCAAGGCGTACGAGGTGACGAAGCTCGAGGAGCTGCGCCGCGAGGACCCGAAGGGCCGGTGGCCGCGGATCGTTGCCGTGATCGACGAGTTCCAGTACCTGTTCGCCGAACGCGACGCCGTCACGCGCCAGGCCACCCTCCTGCTCGAGGACGTTGCGCGGCGCGGCCGATCCCAGGGCATCCACCTGGTGCTGGCTAGCCAGGACGTGTCCGGTATCGAGGCGTTCTGGGGGCGGCCGGCGATCTTCGAGCAGTTCGTGCTGCGGATCGCGCTGCCCCGCGCGCGGCGGGTGCTCGCCGAGCTGAACGATGCCACGCTCGGCCTGCCGCGGTGGCACGCGGTGATCAACCACGAGTCGGGTATCACGCACGGCAACGAGGTGGTGCGCATCCCGGACGCCACCGGCAAGGGTTCGGTCGACGAGGTGCAGCACGTGCTGCACGAGACGTATGCGCAGGGGCGCCCCGAGCCGCGCCTGTTCGACGGGACCCGCTCACCGCGCCTTGCCGAGCTGCTCGCCGTGCTGTCGGCGGGCGACGAACCGCGCGCTCTGGTGGGGCAGTGCATCGACGTCGCCGGCAGCGCGGCGGCGATCGGGCTGCCGGACGCGCCGGGGCGCAACCTGGGCGTGCTCGCCTCCGGTGTGCGGGAGGCGGTCCAGGTGCTGGGCGCGGCCGCCGCGTCGCTGGCCGGGCAGCACGCGCGGGACACGATCGACGTTGTGCTCGCTCCGCTGATCGCGGAGGCGTTGGCACCCGCGGAGCGGCTCGCCATGCGGGTGGCCGGCGCGGGGCAGCGCGTCGAGACGGTCCGGCTGGACGGCTTCCGGGCCCGCGTCGAGGCGCTGGCGCAGGAGGTGTCCGAGCGCCTGGCCGGCACCGCGTCGCGCCATCCCGTTGCGCTCGTGCTCTACGCCGCCGACGCCGCCGAGACGGCGCTGGACCGGGCCGGCACCGAGGCGCTGCGCAAGATCCTGCACTTCGGCCCGGAGACCGGGGTGCACGTGCTCGGCTGGTGGCGCAGCCCGGCGCGGTTGAAGGCGCTGCTCATGATGGGTGCCTCGCCCGACGACCTGGGGGCGTGGGTGGCCCTCGACGTACAGGGCTCCGAGGTGCAGCCGCTCGTGCCCGGCATGTTCGTCACGTGGTCGCCGCGTCCGGGGCGAGGGCTGCTGTTCGACCGGGCGCAGCACACCCAGCCGGAGGTCGTCATCGTGCCGTCGCTGGAGGAGCGATGAGCGCGGCGCGGGAGTACAAGGAGGTCGTCGCCGGGATCGTGGCGGCGGCCGAAGCCCTGCGTGAGCGCGACCGGGAGCGGGCCGCGGCGCTGAACCGCGAGCTGGTGGGGCTCGGCGAGGCCATGGCACACGCGGAGGAGCGGGCCGGCCTCACCCGCCTCGGCGTCGAGCTGCACTGGGAGGCCGCGCTCGAGGCCCTCTGGGTGGAGTCGTGGATGAAGCTGCGCCCCCGCCCCCGCCCCGACAGGCGCGCCGACCCGGCGGCCATCGACGAGCTGGACGCCGAGGTGGAGGCGCGGGCGGCCGAACTGCTGGAGGCGACCCGCCGCCGCTGGGGCCTACCCCGCCGCTGACACCACCGGCATCAGCGCGGCCTCAGCCCCACTTGCCGGGCTCGTAGTCCCCCGCGGGGATCCGCGCGATCGCGTTCATGCGGTTGTAGGCGTTGATGAGCGCGACGAGGGAGACGAGGGCGGCGAGCTGGTCCTCGTCGAAGTGCCCGCGAGCCAGCTCCCATGTCTCGTCGCTCACCCCGCCCGCACCGTCGGCGACCCGGGTGCCCTCCTCGGTGAGGGCGAGCGCTGCCCGCTCGGCGTCGGTGAACACGGTCGCCTCGCGCCATGCGGCGATCAGGCCGAGCCGCACCGGCGTCTCCCCGGCGTGGGCGGCGTCCTTGGTGTGCATGTCGAGGCAGAGGGCGCAGCCGTTGATCTGGCTGGCACGGATCTTCACCAGCTCCTGCACGGCGGGCGGCAGTGTGGAGTCGGAGACGACCTTCCCGGCCGAGTTGATGTAGCGGGCGAACTTCGCGGCGACGGGGTTGGCGTAGTAGTCGATGCGGGCTTCCATGATTCGTTCTCCTTCGCGATCGGGTTCACTGTCCTGACCCGGGGCGAGGGGCCGGTGTGACGGCCGCGGATGTGACCTGGGTCGCACCTAGGCGCGCCGTCAGAACGCTGTGTGGGCCCACCAGTGGTCGACGAGCGCCCGATCACCCGTGATCGTGAGCCGGGTGTCGTCGGGCGTGATCCGCCGGGAGAACACCAGCAGCAGGTCGCGCACCGGCGCGTCGACCACCACGTCGGCGTCGGCCGTCCGGCGCTCCCACGTCACGCCGCCCGGTTCGCGCGTGATCAACCAGCCGGGCTCGACGTCGGTGGGCCGGAGCTGGAGCGTCTGGCCGTCGCCGCGCAGCTCGCCCAGCTCGGGCTTCAGGCCGGCCGCCCCGGCGGCGGAGATCAGGCCGAGCCCCTCGCTGAGCGTGTCGGCGGCGAGGTCAGGGGAGATCGTGAACGGCCGTCCCGCGGCGATCGCCGCATCCGCGAGATGCACCGCCGAGTCGGCCAGCATGCGGCGCAGCCAGAACCTCGCCGGCTGCTCGCCGACGAACGTCCAGACATCGGTCTCCGGGCCGGTGTCGGTGATCGCGCCGACGAGGTCGGCGGCGCTGTCGCGCAGCCACGTGGGCCACTCCTGCGGGCCGCCGGGCTCCGCGTCCCGGGGATCCGGTGGGGGAGCGGCGGCCCGGCTGCGCACCAGCCCGGCACTCCAGCGGTAGGCCTGCCCGATGTGCCCGACGAGATCCCGCACGCGCCAGTCCGGGCACGTCGGCACCGTGGCCTGCGGGTCGAGGTCCGCGACCGTGCCCGCGAACCCCGATGCCACCTCCTGCAAGCCGCTGACCAGGCGGTCGAGGTCCAACTCGAGGCTCTGCATCTGATCCACGGGACGTACCGTAGGAACTCCACCCAGCTGGAGGTTCGACCGATTGTGACGCAGAACACGGCCGAGCTGGGCATCGGCGATCTCGCGGCCCTGACCCGGGTCCCCGTGCGCACCATCCGCTTCTACTGCGACGAGGGCCTGCTCGACTCCCGCCGGAGCGCGGGAGGGCACCGCCGGTTCGCGCCGTCGGCGGTGGAGCGGCTGGACCTCGTGCGGCGGCTGCGCGGGCTCGGGCTGGGCCTGCCCGCGATCGCGGCCGTCCTCACCGGAGAGCGCTCGATCGGCGAGGTCGTCGCGGCAGAGCGCGCCGCGCTCGACGTCGAGCTCGCGGCGCTGGCGTGGCGACGGGCGTCGCTGCGTGCCGTGGAGGAGGTGGGCCCGCTCGAGCGGGCGGCCTGTCTGGAGCTGCTCGGCGCCGTGCAGGACCACGGGACGGCCCGGTCCGTCCTCGTCGACTTCTGGCACCACCTCTTCATCGCCCCGCTACCGGCCGACCTGGTCGGCATGTTCCTCGAGGTCAGCGTCCCGGCCCCGCCCGTCGACCCGACACCGCGCCAGGTGGTGGCGTACGCCGAGATGGTCGCGCTGACCCGCGACCGGACGCTGGTGCGCCGAATGCAGGCACGGGCGCGGGTCAACCTCGTGCGGATATCCGACGAGGCCGAACTGCTCATGGGCATCGGCGAAGCGTGCGAGCTGGCCCGGCCGCTGCTGCTCGCCGGCCGAGCGCCCGCGCCCGGGCCGGCGCTCGACCGGTACGTGGCGGCGTACGCCACGGTGCAGCGGAGCCGGGACACCACGCGGTTCCGGCGTTACCTGCTCACCACCGCCACCGTCGACCGCGACCCCCGGCTGCTCCGCTACTGGCGCCTCGTCGGAGAGGTCACCGGCGAGCCCGTGACGGTCGGAGGCGCTCAGGCCTGGCTCGTCGACGCGCTCGAACGTTCCATCGCCTGAGCGTGTGGTCAGACGGCGCTGTCGAGCCCCCGCTGCTTCAGCCGCTCGCGGGTGTTCGGGTTCACCGACGGCCGGAACGGGACCTCGACCACCTCCGCCCCGACCGGCCGCCCCGGCACGTCGGCGAACCGGTCGGGTAGGTCGACCGCAAGCACGGTGCCCACCGCCGACAGCTCCACCGGCACGTACCCGAGCGCGATGTTCGTACCGAGCTCGGGCGACCACCACGGCGAGGTGAGATACCCGATCGGGTCGCCGTCCGCGCGCTGCCGGACGAGCCAGAAGTCGGGTGCGTAGTCGTCGATGGGCCGGCCCCCGACCTGCATCCCGACCATGATCGTGCTGAACGGCGGCGTGCCGGCCTCGACCAGCGCACGGGCGCGTTCGAGGGCGGCCTTCCCGATGTAGCCGGCCTCCTTCGTGCGTGGCACCTGGTATCCGAGGTTCACCTGGAACGGCAGCGTCTCGGCGTCCATGTCCTGGCCCCACGACAGGATCCCGGCAGCCACCCGCCTGTGGTGGGCGGGCGCGATGACCGCGAGGTGGTGCGGGCGCCCCGCCTCCAGCACCGCGTGCCACAGCTCCTCGGCGTGCAGCGTGGCATCGCGGAGGTAGATCTCGTAGCCCTTCTCGCCGGTGAACCCGGTCTGCGAGACGACCACCGGCAGCCCGGCGACGGTGGCCTCCAGCAACCCGTACGAGGGCAGGTCGGCGAGCTCGGGGCCGATGAGGTCGACCATGAGGTCCACCGACCGCGGGCCCTGGATCTGCACCGGCGCGACGTCGATCTCGGCGATGTCGACGTCGAACGGCTGCCCGACCTTGACCCCCTGCAGCCACAGGGCCAGGTCCGAGTCGGAGATGCTGAACCAGAACTCGTCATCGGCGATCCGCAACAGCACGGGGTCGTTCAGGATCCCGCCCTTCTCGTTGCACAGGATCACGTACCGGGCGCGCATCACCGGGATCTTCATGGCGTCCCGGGTGATCACGAAGTTCACGAACGCCGCGGCGTCCGGGCCGTTCACCCGTATCTGCCGTTCGACCGCGACATTCCACAGGGTGACGTCGTTGACGAGCGCCTCGTACTCGGCCATCGCGCCGCCGTCAGCGGGCCGGACGTACCCCCGGGGGTGGTACACCCGGTTGTACACCTCGGCCCGCCAGCACCCGGCGGCCATCGACAGGTGCCAGTACGGCGACTTGCGGATTCTCGTGGAGATCAGCAACTCGACGGGGGTGGGCCCGGTCTGCCGCAGGTTGATCGGCACGAGTCGGTCGGTCTGGTCGACCGAGGGCTGGTTGTGGTGCGAGGCGACATCGTTCGTCATCGACGGCTCCGTCACTTCTGGATCAGCGGCTCGGCTGATGCCGCGCACGCGAGGCGGCCGGGATGCGCCCTCCGGCGAGCACCGCCTCCACCTGCCGGGGGGAGAGCCGGTGGCGCACGACGTACTTCTCGCCGCGGCTGGTGTTGGTGACGGTGAGTTCGGAGGCGACCGGTAGTGCGTCGCGCAGGCCGTCGAGGCGGACCACGTGCCCCGGTTCGATCCGGTCCAGATCGGCCGGATCGGTGAACTCCAGCGCCAGCACGCCGAAGTTCGCCAGGTTCTGCCAATGGATCCGGGCGTAGGAGCGCGCGATGACGACCGCGAGACCGAGGAAGCGGGGCGTGATAGCCGCGTGCTCCCGGGAGGACCCCTGACCGTAGTTGTCGCCGGCGACCACGGCGTGCCGTCCGGTGTCCCGGGCCCGCTGCGGGTAGCTCTCGTCCACTCCGTTGAAGGTGAACTCGGCCAGCTTCGGGATGTTGGAGCGGTACGGCAACGCGCGCGCACCGGCGGGCGAGATCTCGTCGGTCGAGACGTTGTCGCCCATGCGCAACAGCACGGGCAGCTCGAGCGAGTCCGGCAACGGCTCGCTGTCGGGGAGCCGGGAGATGTTGGGCCCGCGGACCAACGGCTCGCGCGCGGCCTCCTCCGGCGGAAGCGGTGGGACGAGCATCGAGGTGTTCACGGCGGCCTGCGCCGGCAGGTCGAGGATCGGCGGGTCGAGCCCCAGCTCGGCGGCGAGGTCACGCGGATCGGCGATCTCACCGGTCAACGCGGCCGCCGCCGCCGTCTCCGGCGAGCACAGCCACACCCGGTCCTCGCGGGTTCCCGACCGGCCGGGGAAGTTGCGGGGAACCGTGCGCAGCGAGTTGTGGCCCACCGCGGGGGCCTGTCCCATCCCGATGCACCCCAGGCATCCCGTCTGGTGGAGGCGGGCTCCGGCGGCCAGGAGCGTGAAGGTCGCCCCCATCCGCGTGAGGTCCTCGAAGATCTCCCGAGACGACGGGTTGACATCGACGCTGACCGAGTCCTTCGTCTGGCGTCCCTCGAGCATCGCCGCGACCACCGCGAAGTCACGCAGCCCCGGGTTGGCCGAGGAGCCGATCACCACCTGGCCGACCGGCTCACCCGCGACCTCCCGCACCGGCACGACGTTGTCCGGAGAGGACGGCCTGGCGATCAACGGCTCGAGCGTCGACAGGTCGATCTCGTCGGTGTGGTGGTAGCTGGCGTCCGGTTCTGGCGCCCACTCCGCGAGGTCGTGCTCGCGGCCCTCGGCGCGCAGGAACTCCCGCACGGCGTCGTCGGCGGGGAACACGGTGGTGGTCGCCCCGAGCTCGGCGCCCATGTTGGCGATCACGTGCCGGTCCATCGCCGAGAGCGCCGCCACCCCTGGACCGTGGTACTCCAGCACCCGGTTCACCGCGCCCGACACCCCGTGCCGGCGCAGCATCTCCAGGATCACGTCCTTCGCCGAGACCCATGCCGGAAGCGCGCCGGTCAGCCGGATCCCCCAGATCTCGGGCATCCGCAGGTGGAGCGGCTCGCCGGCGATGGCCATGGCCACTTCCAGCCCACCGACGCCGATGGCGAGCATGCCGAGGCATCCGGCGGCGCAGGTGTGCGAGTCCGAACCGGCCAGGGTCTTGCCGGGCACGCCGAACCGCTGCATGTGGGTCGGGTGCGAGACCCCGTTGCCCGGTTTGGAGAACCACAGCCCGTACCGCCGCGCGGCCGACCGCAGGAACGCGTGGTCCTCGGCGTTGCGTTCGTCGGCTTGCAGCAGGTTGTGGTCCACGTACTGCACGCTGACCTCGGCGCGGGTCCGGTCGAGCCCGAGCGCCTCCAGTTCCTGCATGACCAGGGTGCCCGTGGCGTCCTGGGTCAGCGTCTGATCGATCCGCAGGGCGACCTCCTCGCCGGGCACGGCGGTCCCCTGCACCAGGTGCGACTCGATCAGCTTCTCGGCAAGCGTGCCCGCCACGTCGACCTCCTCCGCGCGCGATCGCTCCACGTCGGCTGCGCCGCGGTGCCCACTGGCTACCCGCCCAGGCCCGGGCAACACCGCGCGGACGATCGGATCCGTGGGTCGGACCCGGCCGGAGCGGGTAGCACCTCACTACGAAAGCCGACGATGCGACCTGGGAGACGAGGTGAGGGAACTCGACGCCCCGCTGTTCGCGGATCGCCGGGACGCGGGGGCTCGCCTGGCCGCCCGGTTGAGGGGCGGGCAGTGGTCGGACCCGGTGGTGTTCGGGCTCGCCCGCGGCGGGATACCGGTCGCGCTGAAGGTGGCGGAGGCCCTCGACGCACCGCTCGACGTTGCCGTTGCCCGTAAGATCGGCGCTCCCGGACACCCGGAGTTCGGAGTGGGCGCGGTGACCGCCGACGGCCCGGCCCGCTATGACGAATCGACCCTGGCGGCGCTGGGCCTCACCCCGGACGACCTGCGTGAGGTCTGCGAACGCGAACGGGCCGAGGCCGAGCGCCGGCTGCAGCGGTACCGCACGGGCCGCGACCCGCTGCCGATTGCCGGGCGCGACGTCCTGCTCGTCGACGACGGCCTGGCCACCGGCGTCACCGCGCGCGCCGCGCTCGGCCGACTCCGCGCGGCCGGCCCGCGCCGCCTCGTGTTCGCCGCACCCGTCTGCGCTCGCGACAGCCAGGCCGCGCTACAGGCCGAATCGGATGCCGACGACGTCGTGTGCCTCAACGCCCCGGCCCGGTTCGGCGCGGTCGGGCTCTGGTACGCCGACTTCCGGCAGACCTCCGACGAGGACGTTCTCGCCGCGCTCCGGGAGAAGGCGCCGACATGACCCATCCTGATGGCCGACCAGTTGCACGGCGCCGCGAAAGGCCACCAGCCGGCTCGAAATGACACACCGGGGGAGCGTCCCGAGCCCGAGCAGCGGCCGAGTTCCTGTCACTTGCAGCCGGACGGGGTCACCGTGATCGGCCCGGTCGGCAGCCGCAATCCGCCCCTGCCGCCGTTGCCATCGCCGTCGTCGGGTTCCGTCGTCGCCCAGATTCTCACCCGGCTGCCCGGCCGCAGATAACCGCCCGGCGGCGGATTCTGCGCGGTAACGACGCCGGCGGCCGTTCGCGACGGCGCCTGGTCGACCGCCAACAGCCGGGCATCGAGCGCCACGTCCTGTGCAACCCTGACCGGTAGCCCCACCAGCTCGGGGACCACGGTGAGCACCTCTCGTCGTCCCATACTTCAGGGTACGCACAACAGCGGTGCGGGCGACGAGGAACTGCTGGTCCGGCCCGCCTGACGGCCGTGGTGGGCAGTGCTCAGCGCGGGCGTATTGCCGCGTTGGCACGCCGCTCGGCTCCGGTCTCCCCGCTGGAGCCGAGGGTCTCGCCGGTCACCCGGCCCACGAACGACCCGTTCCCGCCGGTTCCGGTCGTAGCTGCGCTGTCGGCGTGGTCGGTTTCGCGACCGCCGGTGACGCGGCTGTGGGCGACCTGCGGGTCGAGGGCAACATCGGACTCGCCCGTCGTGGCGGAGGCCCGCCGATGTTCGAGCAGCTTCCGGATCGGTTCGAGCATCATGCTGACCTCGGGTTGCCGCGGCTCATCGTGGCGGTTGCTCATCGATGTCCGGTGGCGTCGGGATCAGGACGACCGGGCAGCGCGCGTGGTGTGCGACCCGCAGGGCGACCGAACCGACCATCGCGCCGGCCAACCCGCTGCGTCCGCGGTTCCCCACGGCCAGCAGGTCGGCGCGCAACGCGTGGTCGAGCAGCACCGTGGCCGGATCCCCTCGACGAACGTGGGTCTCCACCTTGACGGAGGATGCGTTCGTGCCGGAGGGCATCGCCTCGGCGAGCCAGGCGCGTGCCTCGTCCTCGAACTGCTGGTCGGGAACTCGCGACATCGCGTTGGCCCCGAACTGGAGCGGCTGGTGCCAGACCGCGACGGCGTGCACCTCGGCATCCGCCTGCTGCGCGTAGCCGACCGCCCAGTGCAGGGCCGCGCGGGACTCGGTAGAACCGTCGATCCCGACCACCACGCGCCGCGGCCCACGCCCCGCACCTTCCGGGTGCATGTCGTTGACCGGGTCCCCGGGACGCACCGGGGACCCCGGGAACCGCCGCGGGCCCCCGTTCTCCGGATCAGCCATGTGGTCCGGGTACCCCTCGGATCGCCCGTACACGCGGGGTTCCCGCCGGGCCCGGACAAGGCTACGGCCGCGCGGTCAGCGATCTTGCCATGCGGGAAGCCCGGTCAGGGCTGACCGAGCGAGAGCACACCCGGGTTGATGGTGACACCCTCCCCGACCTGGCGGTCGACCTCGACGTCGGACACCAGGTTGCCGCTGGAGGTGACTTCCAGGCTGGTTGCGCTGCCGCGCTGGTAGTCAAGCCCGATGCCCGTGCCGCGGCCGCGGATGGTGTTGCTGTTGACGGCGGCTTTGGCGTTGCCGTAGTTGCCCAGCACCTGCAGGAAGGTGCCTCCGCGGCCGGCGTTCTGGAAGATCCGGTTGCCCGTGATCGTGCTCGCGGCCCCGCCCTGGACCCGCGCGACGACGCCGACCGTGCCGAAGTCCTCGATGTAGTTGTCGTTGATCGAGGAGCCGTACAGGCGGTGGGCGTAGAGGGCGTTGTCGCCGTCGACGTCGTAGATGTGGTTACCGTTGATCATCCAGCCCGCGGCGTTCTCCAGGTGGATGCCGTCGCCGCCGGTGCCGGCGATGTAGTTGTCCTCGAGCTGCCAGTCGGTGACGGAGTTGCCGGTGTCCTCGACGAACAGGCCGCTGCCACCGGAGCGGTTGATCTGGTTCTCCGCGATGCGCCCGTTGACCTGGGTGTTGGTCAGCGGGGTGCCGTTGGCCGACAGGTTGGTCAGCCGGATGGCGTGGCGGGCCGCGTCGGAGATCTGCACGTCCTCGAGGAACGTCTGCCACGAGCGCAGCACCACGGCGTCACCCGCGTTCGGGTTGGTTGCGCTGTTGGCCTTGATCGTCATGGTGCGCAGTGCGACGCCGCGGCCGGTGGTCGGGGAGTTGTCGAGGTAGCTGTCGCTGGCGAAGATCGCCGGCAGGTTGGCGCCGTCGGCCTGCTGGATGACGGTTCCGGTGCGGGAGCGCCCTTGGTAGGAGCGGTTGCCCAGCAGCGGGATGGTCTCGGTGACCAGGCAGGTGCCGTCGAACACGATCGCGTCGCCCTCGGCGCTGCGGGCCAGGGTGGCGGCGATCAGCCGAGAGTCGATGTTCGCGTTGTTCCGGCAGTTGATCACCCGCTCCGCCATGATCCTGATCTCGGGCGGTGGTGCGGGTGCAGCTGGCTGAACCGGGCCGAGTGTGGCGATCGCGGTCGCCAGCGCTACGGACAGGGTCGTCAATCCGGCCATCGTCCCCCCAAGGTGATGTGCGTGCGCCCGGCGGACGGTTCACCCGACCGGGGCGCCGGAATCGTACAGACGGGGATAAGTGGACTCGCTGCCGGTCGATCTTCACCCGATCGGCGGTGATCAGAACGCCGTGTGCCGGCAACCTGGCTTCGTGATCACGGATCCCGGGCATCGTCGACGGCCCCGCGGACGGCCGAGAGTCGATCGGTGAGCTCGGGCAGGCGGAGCGGCGCGAGGCTCGGCGCGGTGTCGGCGACCCAGCTGCGGTGCGCGGCGTCCATCGCGGCGAGCGCCCGCTCGCCCGCGTCGGTCAGGGTCAGCAGCTTGGCGCGCCGGTGCCGTGGGTTGTCGGCGTACCTGGCCAGCCCGTCGGCGACGAGCAGGTCGGCCATCCGCTGCACGCCCTGCCGAGCGAGGCCGAGCCGATCGGCGACATCCGCCACGGTCAGTGGGCCGTCGGCGAGCTGTTGCAAACAGGTGCTGCGCGCTCGGCTCTGACCCGCCGTGGCGGCGACCGCGTCGCCGACGGCGAGCAATGACCGGTGCAGCGCGCCCACCGCTTGCATGAAGGCGAGGAACTCCTGCGCCTCGGTCGCCGCCCGGCCCTCCATCGGCGCATTCTCCCATCGGCAGAAATTGACAACATGTTGTCAACTCTCTAGCTTGCCGGCATGGCTCTGACCGCGCACGACATCATGGCGATCCACCAGCTCCTCGCCCTGCACGGGCACCTCGTCGACGACCGCGAGCTGCACCGTCTCGACGAGCTGTTCACCCCGGACGCCGTATACGACGTGACGGCGATGGGGCAGGGCGTCGTGCGCGGCATCGAGGAGTTCCGCGCGTTGTCGGAGTCGTTCGCCGACGACGCGCGGAACCCGATCGGCCACCACGTGACCAACATCGTGGTCACCGAGGGCGCCGGCAGTGGCGCCACCGTCCGGTCGAAGGGCATCGGCGTCCTGCGCGACGGCCGCACGGGAAGCGTGATCTACGACGACCGCGTCACCCGCACACCGGCCGGCTGGCGGATCACCGCCCGGCAGGTGCTGCCGAGCCGCGGACAGTGATTGCTCAGTCCTCCAGGTCGTCGGCATCGTCGCGGGCCAGGAAGCTCGCGATTCGTTCGACGGCATCCTCGAAGCTGGGGTTGAGGTCGACGAACACGCGCAGCCGCTCGGCCAGCCACTCCACGCTGACCTGCTCGTCACCGCGCCGCTCGACGAGCTCCTCGATGCCCCGATCCGTGGCGTACACCGGTTACTCCGCCGCGAGCGCCTCGTTGAGGATCGCCGTCTGCTCGACCTCGTGCACCTTCGACGATCCGGCGGCCGGAGCCGCCATCCGCCGGCGCGACACGCGCCGGATGCCGACCAGCCGCGGCAGCTTCTCGGGCAGCTCCAGCCCGAGGAACGGCCATGCGCCCTGGTTGGCAGGCTCCTCCTGCACCCAGCGGACGTCCTCGGCGTTCGGGTACCGGTCGAGCACGGAGGCGAGCTGGCGGTCCGGCACCGGGTACAGCTGCTCGACGCGGACGAGTGCGATGCCCTCGACGTTCCGCTTGTCCCGCGCGGCGGCCAGCTCGTAGTAGATCTTGCCGCTGCACAGCAGCACGCGGTGCACGTCGGCCGCGGGCCCGTCGCCGCCCCGGTAGCGCGGGTCGTCGATGACCGGGCGGAACCGGCCGCCGGTGAAGTCGGTGAGCGGGCTGACGGCCTGCTTGGCCCGCAGCATCCACTTCGGCGTGAACACCACGAGCGGGCGGCGCACGCCGTCCATCGCGTGCCTGCGCAGCAGGTGGAAGTAGTTGGCGGGCTCAGTGGGCAGCGCCACCGTCATCGAGCCCTCCGCGCACAGCTGCAGGAACCGCTCGATGCGGCCGGAGGAGTGGTCGGGCCCCTGCCCCTCGAGGCCGTGGGGCAGCAGTAGCACGACGTCGGACATCTGGCCCCACTTGGCCTCACCGGACGAGATGAACTCGTCGATGACCGACTGTGCCCCGTTGACGAAGTCGCCGAACTGGGCCTCCCACGCCACGAACGCCTCGGGGTTGGCCACCGAGTAGCCGTACTCGAAGCCGACGGCGGCGAACTCCGAGAGGGCCGAGTCGTAGGGCAGGAACCGCTCCTGGTCCTGCGACAGGTTGCGCAGCGGGTAGTACTCGGCCCCGTTGTGCCGGTCGATGATCACCGAGTGGCGTTGGACGAACGTGCCGCGGCGGGTGTCCTGGCCGGAGATCCGCACCAGCTTGCCGTCCATGGCGAGTGCGCCGAAGGCGAGCAGCTCACCGAACGCCCAGTCGATGTTGCCCTCGCGCGACATCTGGTAGCGGCGCTGCAGCACCGGCTTGACGCGCTGGTGCACCGAGAAGCCCTCGGGGAGCTCCTGGTGCGCGTCGCCGATGCGGTGGACGACCTCCAGCGAGACCGACGTGTCGAGGTCGATGGGGACCGACTGTTCCTTCTCGACGGAAGGGCTCGGCGCGGGCGGGGTCTTCTCCAGCTCGCGGACCTCGTTGAAGACGTGTTCGAGCTGGTTGGAGAAGTCCTTGAGCGCGTGCTCCGCCTCCTCCACGGTGATGTCCCCGCGGCCGATCAGCGACTCCGTGTAGATCTTCCGAACGCTGCGCTTCGCGTCGATGATGTCGTACATCGCCGGCTGGGTCATCGAGGGGTCGTCGCCCTCGTTGTGGCCGCGGCGGCGGTAGCAGATCATGTCGATCACGACGTCGTTGTGCCAGCGCTCGCGGTAGTCGACCGCGAGCTTGGCCACCCAGACGCAGGCCTCGGGGTCGTCGCCGTTCACGTGGAAGACCGGAGCGTCGATCATCTTCGCGACGTCGGTGGAGTACTGCGACGAGCGCGAGTGCTCCGGCGCGGTGGTGAACCCGACCTGGTTGTTGATCACCACGTGCACGGTGCCGCCGGTGCGGTACCCGCGCAGCTTCGCGAGGTTGAGCGTCTCGGCGACCACGCCCTGGCCCGCGAACGCGGCGTCGCCGTGCAGCATGAGCGGCAGCACCGTGAACCCGCCCTCGCCCTTGTCGAGGAGGTCCTGCTTGGCGCGGACGATGCCCTCGAGCACCGGGTCGACGGCCTCCAGGTGCGACGGGTTGGACGCGAGTGACACGACCGTCTCGCCGTCGCCGAACATCCGGAAGTACTTGCCCTCGGCGCCGAGGTGGTACTTCACGTCGCCGGAGCCGTGGGCCTGGCCCGGGTCGAGGTTGCCCTCGAACTCGCGGAAGATCTGGCTGATCGGCTTGCCGACGATGTTGGCCAGCACGTTCAGCCGCCCGCGGTGCGGCATGCCGATGACGACCTCGTCGAGCTCTTGCTCCGCGGCCTTGTCCAGCACCGCGTCGAGCAGCGGGATGACGGTCTCGCCGCCCTCGAGGGAGAACCGCTTCTGCCCGACGTACTTGGTCTGCAGGAACGTCTCGAACGCCTCGGCCGCGTTGAGCTTCGACAGGATGTACTTCTGCTCGGCCTGGTTCGGCTTCTGGTGCGGGACCTCGATGCGCTCCTGCAGCCACGCGCGCTGCTCGGGGTCGGCGATGTGCATGTACTCGGTGCCGATGGTGCGGCAGTACGCGTCGCGCAGCACGCCGAGCACGTCGCGCAGCTTCATGTGCTGCTTGCCGGCGAACCCGCCGACGGCGAACTCCCTGTCGAGATCCCACAGCGTGAGCCCGTGCGACAGGATGTCCAGGTCGGGGTGGCGGCGCTGGCGGTAGTTCAGCGGGTCGGTGTCGGCCATGAGGTGGCCGCGCGTGCGGTGCGCGTCGATCACCTCGATGACGCGGGCGGTCTTGTCGATCGCCCCCTCTGGGATGTCCTGCACCCAGCGCACGGGCTCGTACGGCACCCGCACCGAGCGGAAGATCTCGTCGTAGAACTCGTCCTCGCCCAGCAGCAGGGCGTGGACACGGCGCAGGAAGTCGCCGGACTCGGCGCCCTGGATGATCCGGTGGTCGTAGGTGGAGGTCAGCGTGATGATCTTGCTGACGCCGATCTCGGCCAGCTTCTCGGCGCTCGCGCCCTGGAACTGGGCGGGGTACTCCATCGCGCCGACGCCGATGATCGCGCCCTGGCCCTGCATCAGCCGCGGCACGGAGTGGTTGGTGCCCAGCGTGCCCGGGTTGGTGAGCGTGAGGGTGGTGCCCGCGAAGTCCTCGGCCTGCAGTGCACCGGCGCGCGCCTTGTGCACGATGGCCTCGTAGGCCGACCAGAACTGCGCGAAGTTCATCGTCTCGCAGCCCTTGATCGAGACGACGACGAGCGAGCGCTGCCCGTCCTTGCCGGGCAGGTCGATCGCGAGTCCGAGGTTGACGTGGTCGGGCTGCACGACGACCGGCTTGCCGTCGTGCTCGGCGAAGTGCCGGTTCATCGTCGGGAAGTCGGCGAGCGCCTTGACCAGCGCGTACCCGATGAGGTGAGTGAAGGAGACCTTCCCGCCGCGGGTGCGCTTGAGCTGGTTGTTGATGACGACGCGGTTGTCGGCCAGCAGCTTGGCAGGCACCGCGCGCACACTCGTGGCCGTCGGCACGGACAGCGAGGCGTTCATGTTCTTGACGACGGCGTTCGCGGCGCCGCGCAACGGGATCGTGGTGCCGGCGCCGGAGTCGGTGGCACCCTGCGTGGCGGGGCGGGCCGCCTGCGAGGTGCTGCCGGCGGGTGGCTTGGCCCCGGCGGGCTGCGTGCGCTTCTGCGTGATCGCGCTGCCGTTGGTGGGGGTGAGTGCCCTGCGGTCGGCGGCCCGCGTGCGCTCGCTCGGCTCGGCCGGCTCGGCGACGGGAGCGGGGGCGGGCGCGCTGGGCGCGTCGGACGGCGGGGACGGCTTGCCGGGACGCTGCGCGGCCTGCTGGACGGAACCGGTGCCGGCCGAGTCGTCGGCGTGGTCGGCGGCAGCGGTGGCCGGGGGTGCGTCGGTGGGGCGGTAGTCCGCGAAGAACTCGTGCCATGCCGGGTCGACGGTGTTCGGGTCGTCGAGGAAACGCTGGTACATCTCCTCTACGAGCCATTCGTTCGGCCCGAACTCACCTGCTGGACTGGACGTACTGCTGCTGGACACGCTGATGACCGCCTTGATCGGATCGCGTCGACATCGCCGAGGACTGCACGCCAGGTTAGTCCCCGCGCTCGGGAGGCGGGTACCGCACACGGGACGTGATCGGCTGCACCGGTCAAGGGGTCGGTTCAGTGAAAGTGACGTGCCCCTACGCCGCAGGAAGCTCGCCCTCGGTGTCGACAACCGCGGTCCGTACCGCGGTGGCGCTGATCACGGTGCCCGCCCGCAGCCCGCACCGGGAGTCGGTGCGCAGCGTGTCGCGCTCGCCGGCGAACTGGCCGTCGGCGGGGTCGAGGAGCAGCTCGGTGCGGGTGCGCCCGGCGTCGTGGACGAGGGCGATGCACGCGTGCCCGTCGACGTTCAGCGCCCCGTCGGTGAAGCTCACGCCGGGGAGCGCCGAGAGCGCGCGGAAGAACGCCGCGCGCAGTTCCGCGGGCACGAGCGCAGTGCGCAGCGTCGTGACGGCGGCCGCGAACGGTCCGAACCAGCTGCCCGGGTTGTCCTCGCGGAGCCGGGCGAGCAGCGCGGCCGGGTCGCGTGGCAGGCGTTGCAGGAACTCCGGCGTGGGCGACTGCCAGCTGCCCCTCCGCGGTGGGCGCGGCTGCGCGCAGAACGCGGTGTCGAGATCGATCCCGAGATCGTCGTCCGGCGCGGTGTCGAAGTCGCCGTAGCGGGCGCGGAAGCGGCCGACGGGCGCCACGTCGTGCAGGTCGAACCCGTCCTCGCGGGCCTCATCCGCCGAGCCGGTGAGCCAGGTCTGCGCCCCCGTCAGCTCCCGCTCCAGCAGCCACTCCCGGTCCGGGTGCGCCGGGATCCACTGCCGCAGCCGGTGCTCGGTGAGGTGCTGGTGCGGGCCGAACGTGCCGAGCCACCACGCGTGGGTCTCCACGAATCGGTACTGGTGCGGCGCCACCGGGCTGTCGGACACGGCGATGGCGGGATCGGTCAACGCACGCTCCCTGCGGTCGGCGACGGTCGCCACAGAGTGTGACCCAATGACCGAGCGTGATGGGAGCCGACCTAGGCGATCCACTCCTTCACCTGGCTGAGGAGCTTTGGCGCGTCCGTCGTCACCGGGTTGACGTGCAGGTGGGTGACGCCCGCTTCGCGCAGCGCCGCGATCCGCTCCTTCACGTACGACGGCGGGCCGATCAGCGTGACCTTGTCGATGAAGTCGTCGGGGAGCGCGGCGGCGGCCTCGTCCTTGCGCCCGTCGAGGTAGAGGTCCTGCACCAGCCGTGCCGCGTCGCCGTAGCCCTGGCGGGCGAAGACGGTGTTGTAGAAGTTGCGCCCCCGCGCTCCCATCCCGCCGACGTACAGGGCGTACATCGCGCGGGCCAGCTGGCGGGCGGGCTCGAACATCTCCTCCTCGATCGCGAGGATCCCGCCACCGGTGATCTGCAACGGGCCGAGCTCCGGCGCGCGCTTCGCGAGACCGGCGTCGAGGGCGGGCCCGAAGACCTCCCGGAGCTTCTCCGGCATCAGCAGGTGCGGGAGCCACCCGTTCGCGAGCTCGGCCGTCATCTCGACGTTCTTGTCGCCCAGCGCGGCGACCCAGATCGGGATGTCCGCCCGGCGCGGGTGGTTGATGAGCTTCAGCGGCTTGCCGAGACCCGTGCCCTGGCCCTCCGGCAGCGGGATCGGGTAAAGCCCCTCGTTGGTGAGCCGCTCCCGCCGCCAGACCTTCCGGCAGATCTCGATGGTCTCGCGGGTGCGCGCGATCGGCTTGTCGTAGGGCACGCCGTGGAAGCCCTCGATCACCTGTGGCCCGGACGCGCCGAGCCCGAGGATCGCGCGGCCCTCCGACAGTGCGTCGACGCCCGCGGCGGACATCGCGGTGAGCGTGGGCGTCCGGCTGTAGATCGGCAGGATCCCCGCGCCGATCTGCACGCGCTCGGTGCGCGCGGCGAGGTAACCCATCAGGGACACGGCATCGAAGCTGTAGGCCTCCGCGACCCACACGACGTCGAGGCCCGCCTGCTCCATCGCGACGGCCGCCTCGGCGTTGCGGACGGGGTCGTCGCCGTACTGGAGCTGGGTCGAGAGCAGCATGGGCGGAGATGTTACCGACGAGTCAAGTTAAGGTTCATTGTCTCTGGTGGGCCTCCCGCCCGAGGGCGGCGGCCTGGACACCGGGACTGTTCGGCCCGCACTCGGCCTGACCAGGCGACTTCACACATCCAACCTGCACTTCACACACGGCCGGCCCTGTGTGAAGTGGGCACTGGGTGTGTGAAGTCGCCCTGCTTCGGCTCAGCGCAGGTGCTTCTCCAGGAAGCTCAGCGTTCGGGGCCACGCGGTGCTCGCGGCCTGCTCGTCGTACATCGATGGGGCGTCCCAGTTGGAGAACGCGTGGCCTGCGTCGTAGCGGTGCAGGACGACGTCGGGGCGGCCCGCGAACGCGCGCTCGACCTCGTCGATCTTCTCAGTCGGGATGTACGGGTCGTTGGCGCCGTAGTGGAACAGCACCGGGCACTCGACGCGCGGGGCGAGGTCGAGCATCTGGTTCACCGCGGAGCCGTAGTAGGAAACGACCGCGTCCGGGCCGCGCCCGTCAACCCGGGCCGTCGCCGCGAACAGGTAGGCGAGGGTGCCGCCGAGGCAGAAGCCGACCGCGCCTATCCGGCCGTTGCACTCCGGCATCGCCAGCGCGCGCGCCATGGTGGCGGTGAGGTCGCCTGGCACCAGGTCGAAGTCCAGTTGCTGGAGGCGGGCAAAGCCGTCCGCGAGACCGGACTCGTCCTTGCGCTCGAACCGCCGCTCGATCCGCCAGAACACGTCCGGGGCGAGCGCGATGTACCCGGCGTCGGCGAGCCGCTCGGCGAGGCCGCGGATGTTGTCGTTGATCCCGAAGACCTCCTGGAGGATCAGCACCGCCGGTGCGGGGGTGGTCTCGGGAAGGGCGCAGAACGCGTCGAAGTCGCCGTCGGGCGTCGTGATCGTCTCGTAGTGGGAGTGGGGCACGGGCGCACCTTAGGGTGCCGGTGTGAGGTTCCGCGTCGTCCCGGCCGCATACGTCCTCCTGCTCCGTGGCACGGGCGCCGGTGCCGAGGTGTTGCTGCAGCTGCGTCAGAACACGGGCTACCGGGACGGGCACTGGGCGGCCGCGGCCGCCGGGCACGTCGAGGCCGACGAGTCGGTCCTCGCCGCCGCGTGCCGCGAGGCGGAGGAGGAGGTCGGCGTGAAGATCGACCCGGCCGACCTCGAACCGCTCACAACGATGCACCGCACCCACGGCAACCACGACCCCATCGACGAGCGCGTCGACTTCTTCTTCGGCTGCCACCGCTGGGCCGGTGATCCGCACCTGGTGGAGACGGCGAAGGCGGCCGACCTGGGGTGGTTCCCGCTGGCCGCGCTGCCAGAGCCCGTGGTGCCCCACGAGCGGTACGTGCTCGACGGCGTGCGCGAGAACCGCTTGGCGACGATCACGACCTTCGGCTTCTGACAGTGGCGCCCCCGCTGGCCGCCTGCGATACCCACTGGATACGGTGAAGATTCCCACCCGCGTGCAACCCCCGTGCCGGCGGGCAGTCACGACCACTCGGAGTTCCGTATGAGCTCTCCATTGCAGGTCCCTCGGATGCGCGCCGCGGCGCGGCGGATGAAGGCGGGTGGCGAGCGCTTCCTCGGTGGCGTGCTGCCTGGCGCGTCCGCCCGCAGGCTGCAGATCAAGGCCTTCGCCGACGACTGGGCCGCTTCCAACCTCGAGGCCAGGCGGGGAACCGGCCCGCTGTGGATCGTGCTCGGCGACTCGGCCAGCCAGGGCATCGGGGCCACCCGGCGTGAGACCGGCTACGTCAGCGTCGTGCACGAGCGGCTCCGCCACCGCGACGCGTGGCGGGTGGTCAACCTGTCGCGCGCAGGCGCGGGCATCGTCGACGTGCTCTCCCGCCAGCTCCCCGAGCTCATCGACCTCACCAGGGACGAGTCCGCGGCGCTCGTGAGCTGCATCATCGGCGCCGAGGACATCGCCCGCCGGGCCCCCGGCCTCGACGCGTCGCTGCGGCAGCTCCTCGCCTCGCTGCCGTCGGGCGCGGTGGTCGGCACCTTCGCCCGCGGCGCGCGTGGCGGGCTCGCCGCCGAGCTCGACGCGATCACCCGCGAGGAGGCCGAGCGCCACCGGCTGCGGGTGGCCGAGCTCCCGCCGCGGTTCGGTCCCGGCAGCCGCGGGCGGGAGCGGAACCCGCTCGGCGACGTCGAGCACGCGGGCTGGGCCGACGCCGTTCTCGCCGCGATCGACGGCCCGCCCGCCGAGATCGGTCCGTCCACCGACCCCGAGCTGCCCGTGGTTCCGGCCGTCGAGGACGACAAGTCCGATGCGAAGTCGACCGACGACCGCAAGCAGGCGAGCGACGCCGAGCCGGCCGACGACTAGGCAGACCCAGCACCTAGTGGTGCACGACGACCCGAGCGGCCGCATCACCGTCCGCGAGCTGAGCAAGCGGTTCGGTGCGGTGCAGGCCGTCGACGGGCTGACCTTCTCGGTGGAACCGGGTGCCGTGACGGGGTTCCTCGGCCCGAACGGCTCCGGGAAGACAACGACGCTGCGGATGATCCTCGGGCTGGTCACCCCCACGGCGGGTGAGGCGCGGATCAACGGCCTGCCGTTCGCCGAGCTGCGGCAGCCCGCGCGGGTGGTGGGCGCCGTGTTGGAGGCACAGGGCTTCCACCCCGCTCGTACGGCTCGCGCGCACCTACTCGCATGCGCGGCGGCGATCGAGGTGCCCGACGAGGCGGTGGAGCGCGTGCTCGGCACCGTCGGGCTCGGCGACGCGGGCGAGCGACCGGTGGGCGAGTACTCGCTCGGCATGCGGCAGCGGCTCGCGCTGGCCGTCGCGCTGCTCGGCGATCCGCACGTGCTGGTGCTCGACGAGCCGGGTAACGGGCTCGACCCGGAGGGAATCGCATGGCTGAGGGCGTTCCTGCGGGCGTTCGCCGCGCGGGGCCGCGCCGTGCTGATCTCCAGCCACCTGCTCGCCGAGGTGGAGCAGACCGCCGACCACCTCGTGGTGATCAGCCGCGGCCGCTGCGTCTACCAGGGATCGCTCGAGCAGCTGCAGGGCTCGCGCACCGCTCGGGTGCTGGTGCGCTGCGCCGATCCAGCACGGCTCGCCGACGCGCTGGCCGCCACCGGTGTGCTGGAGATCGACACCCTCGCCGACGGCTGGCTCGGCGTGGCGGGCACCGACCCCGTCCACGTCGGGGACGTGGCGCTCGGAGCCGGCGTGGCGATCTACGGGATGGTGCACGAGCGGGTGGAGCTGGAGCAGCTGTTCTTCCAGCTCACGGCGGAGCCGTGGCGGTCGGAATGAGGCTGGCCGCGATCGGGGCACCGGTCCGTGCGGAGTTCCGCAAGGTCGCGTCGACGAAGCTGTGGTGGGGCCTGCTGATCCCCGTCGCGCTGCTGTCGAGCATGATCAACATGTTCGGCGGGGTCTTCACCGCGGCCTTCCCCGAGTCGGAGCGGCTGCCGCTGCTGCTCGGTTCCGTCGCGTACTCGCTCGGCCTGACCAGCGTGTTCGCCGCGGTGCACGGCGTCGTCGCCGCCGCGGGGGAGTACCGACACCGCACCATCACCACGACCTACCTCACGACAAGGGGCCGGGCACCGGTGCTGGCGGCGAAGATGCTCGTCAGCGCGGGGGTCGGGGCCTGCTACGCCGCGGTGACCGTGGTGACGGGGATGCTCGCCGGCGCCGCGGCGGACGGGGGTGCCGCGTTCCCCGGCGTCGGCCCGCTCGCGGCCACCGCCCTGATCGGCGTCGCGGTGTCGGCGCTGTGGGGCGCGCTCGGCGCCGCGTTCGGCACCGCGGTGAGCAACCAGGTCAGCGCCCTCGTGGCCCTGCTGCTGTACCTGATGGTCGGCGAGCTGCTGATCGGGGCGCTGCTCGAGGCGGCAGAGTCCGGCACCCTCCGTGCCCTGTCGTCCTACCTGCCGGGCAACGCGGGCGAGGTGGCGATCTACGGCATCCCGGCGAACGAGATCGCGGGTCCGGTCACCGCTCCCCAGGTCGTCGAGCTACTCGCCGGGGTCACCGACCCGCCGGGCTGGGGCGTCGCCCTGCTGGTCGTCGCGTTCTGGACGGCCGCCGTCGGAGCCGCCGGCTGGCTGGTGGCCGCCCGCCGCGACATCACCTGACTCCGCCCGCTGGTCGAGCGGTGGAGGCGCCGTGCCGCCGAGGCAAGTCGAGACCGCATCTGCTCCTGAGGCCCCTGGTCCTGCTGCCGGATGATCATGGTGTTGGGCGCTGTTGCCGGGTCGGTTCGGTCGTGGCCGGGCCATGATCCGAAGTACCGGTTGCTCATGGCTGTGCCGGCAGCCCTGTGCAACGGCTACTTGCGACCTTCGCTTCCATGATCCGAAGTTTCGGGTGCTCATGGTCGTGGCGACAGCCGTGGAGAACCGGTAGTTCGGATCATGCCCGCCGCCGGTCGGGGCGCAAGCCTGTCGATCCATCGGGTTCGGTCTGGTCGGGCACCTGCCGGTGGGCGTGCCGTTCCCGGCCCGGACCACCCGGCGCCCGCCGCTTGGTCGGGGCGTCGACACGCCGGCAGCCGAGGGCTGGTGGGTGAGGCCGAGCGGCCCGGGCCGGGAACGGCGCGTCCACGAGAGACCGGGCACCGGGCCGCACCCCGGGGTGCGTTCCGCGGAACGCAGCGCCGGGGGCCCTATCGCGCCGCGTGGCGGCCCGAGCCCGGCGACGAGAGGAACGATCACGAACTCCGGCCAGCAAGCTAGTGTCCCGAACTAGATCGGATTGAGGATCCGCTCCAGGAACTGCCGGGTGCGGGCCTCGGTGGGTTCGGTGAGCACCTGCTCCGGCGGCCCGGACTCCAGCACGACGCCGCCGTCGATGAACAGCACCTGATCGGCCACCTGCTGGGCGAACCGGATCTCGTGCGTGACGACGACCATCGTCCAGCCCTCGGCCGCCAGATCCTTGATCACCCGCAACACCTCGCCGACCAGCTCGGGGTCCAGCGCCGAGGTGGGCTCGTCGAACAGCATGAGTTTGGGCGCCAGGGCGAGCGCCCGGGCGATGCCGACCCGTTGCTGTTGCCCGCCGGACAGCTGGAACGGGTACTGGTCGGCCTTCTCGGCCAGCCCCACCTGCTCCAGCAGCCGCCGGGCGTCCGCGGTGGCTTCCTCCCTCGGCCGCTTCTGCACGACGACCGGGCCCTCGATCACGTTCTGCAGGACCGTCTTGTGCGGGAACAGGTTGTGGCTCTGGAACACCATGCCGCTCTGCAACCGGAAGCGTCTCAGCGTGGCGCGATCGACCTCGGCGGCGAAGTCCACCGAGAGGTCGCCGATCGTGATCACTCCGGCGTCGGCCTGGTCCAGGGCGTTCAACGTGCGCAGTACCGTGGTCTTGCCCGACCCGGAGGGCCCGATCACCGCGGTCACCGTGCCGGCGGGCACGTCGAACGAGATGTCGCGCAACACCTGGTGCTCGCCGAACGCCTTCTCCACACCACGGACTGTCAGCAGGTCGGTCACCTGGCCACGTACCTCTCCAGCCTCGTCTCCAGCCGGATCTGCCCGAACGACAGGACCACGCAGATCACCCAGTAGTACACCGCGGCCACCCCGTACAGGGCGAAGAAGTCGAAGGTCGGCGCCGCGGCCAGCTGGGCGACCCGCAGCAGCTCGGTCACCAGGATGGTCGAGGCCAGCGACGTGTCCTTGACCAGCGAGATCAGCGTGTTGGACAGCGGCGGCACCGCGGTGCGGGCCGCCTGCGGCAGGATGATCCGTTGCAGGGTGGTCGAGTAGCCCATGCCGATCGTCTGCGCCGCCTCCCACTGCCCCTTCGGGATGCTCAGGATGGCCGCCCGGACCACCTCGGCCGCGTAGCCGCCGACGTTGAGGCTGAAGGCGATCACGGCGGCCGGGAACGGGTCGATCACGACGTTCAGCTGCGGCAACGCGTAGAACACGATGAACAGCTGGACCAGCAGCGGCGTGCCACGGATGACCGAGATGTACCCGCGCGCCAGCAGTGAGAGTGGACGGATCTTGGAGATCCGGGCCAACGCGACGAACAGTGCGAGCACCAGGCCGATCACGAAGCTGATGGCCGTCAGCGGCAGGGTCTGCGTGACGGTGGCCTGCAGCATCGGCCACAGGTTGCGCCAGATCAGATCCCAGGTGCTTGCATCCACCGGATCAGGGACCGCTGACGTCGGTGCCGAAGTACTTCTCCGAGATCTGCTTCAGCGTGCCGTCCGCGCGCAGCTCGCCCAGCGCCCGGTTCACGTCGGCGATCAGCCCGCTGTCCTTGCGGGCAGCGAACGCCTGCTGGCTGGTGTCGCCCGTGGTCCCGGCGATCTTCACGCTCGCGTCGCCCCGCACCTTCTGGTACTCGGCGACCGCGAGCGTGTCGTTGACGGTGGCGTCCACCCTGCCGTCCTTCAGCAGCTGGACGGCCTGCACGAAGCCCTCCACCGCCTCCACGTTGGCGCCGGCATCCCGCGCGACGGTGGCCCAGTTGCTGGTCGCCGACTGGGCGGTGGTCTTGCCCCTGAGGTCGGCAAGGCTGGTGATGTCGGTGTTGTCGGCGCGGGTGACGATCACGCCCTCGGAGACCGTGTACGGCTCCGACATGTCGTACTTGGCCTTGCGCTCGTCATTGATCGTCACCTGGTTGGCGACGAGGTCGAAGCGCTTCGCCTCCAACCCGGCGAAGATCGCGTCCCACGGCGTCTGCACGAACTCGACCTGCTTGCCGAGCTTCGCTCCGACGGCCTGCACGACCTCGACGTCGTAGCCGGTGAGCTCGCCGTTCGTGCCCTGGAAGCTGAACGGGCTGTAGGTGCCCTCGGTGCCGACCCGAAGGGTGTCGGCGTCGGATCCACCGCCGCACCCGGCGATGCTGAGGGCGGCCAGCAGCGCGGCCGTCACTGCGATGATCTTGGAGTGCACCGGGAGTCTCCTGTCGGTTTCCGGACGCGTCGACCGGGCGGCCAGCATCGTACGAGGTGCCCGGTGCAGCGCGGACGATCGACGCGATGTTCCGGTCGATCCGACCGGACATCGATTCGTGATCATCCCCGAGCGTCGGTGCGGCGGCTTAACGTGTCAGATGTGCCCGACGTTCGCTCCCCCGGCTGGATCCGCCGCCTCGTCCACGCCTGCCTCCGCCACCGCGGGGTGGCGGCGGGTGCGCTCGTGGCGTCGGTGTTCGGGGTCAGCCTCGAGGCGATCGGACCATTGCTCACGCGCGTGGCCGTCGACGACGCCGTCGCGGGGTCCACGGCTGTGCTCGCCCCCATCGTCGTGGCCGTGCTCGCGCTCGCGCTCGTGCGCTTCGGCGCGGCGTTCCTGCGGCGCTACCTCGCCGGTCGGCTCGCCCTCGACGTGCAGCACGACCTGCGGCGGCAGGTGTTCGCCGCGATGCAGCGCCTCGATGGCGAGCGGCAGGACGCGCTGCGCACCGGCCAGGTCGTGTCGCGCGCGATCACCGACCTGCAGCTGGTGCAGTCGCTGCTGTCGATGGCGCCGCTCGCGCTCGGTGCCGTGGTGCTGGTCGTCGCGTCGGTCGCGGCCATGGTGTGGCTCTCGCCGCCGCTCGCGCTCGTGGCGTTGGTGGTGCCGGCCGTCGGCTGGATCGCGCTGCGCACGAGGGCGAAGCTGTTCCCGGCCACGTGGTCGGCGCAGCAGCGGGCGGCCGACATCGCCCAGCACGTGGAGGAGACCGTCACCGGCGTGCGGGTGGTCAAGGGCTTCGGCCAGGAGGCCCGCGAGACCGCATCGCTCGAGCGTGGGGCCTCCCGGCTCTTCGCCGAGCGGATGCGCGCCGCGCGGCTGACGGCCCGGCTCTACCCCACGCTGCTCGCCCTGCCCACGCTCGGGCAGGTCGGCGTGATCGCGCTCGGCGGCTGGCTCGCGCTGCAGGGCTCGATCACCCTCGGCACGTTCCTGGCGTTCTCCACGTACGTCGCGCAGCTGGTCGGGCCCGCGCGCCTGCTCGGGTCGGTGGTGGTGACCGCCCAGCTCGCGCGCGCAGGCGTGGAGCGCGTGCACGACTTGATCGACTCGCAGCCCGACGTCGTCGACCCGGAATCCCCGGCGACGCTCCCGAAGGGTCCGCTGTCGGTTGAGCTGCGCGACGTCACGTTCGGCTACTCGCGCCGCGAACCCGTGCTCGACGGCGTCACGCTGCGCGTCGAGCCGGGGGAGACGGTCGCCGTGGTCGGCACCGCGGGTTCCGGCAAGTCCACCATCGCGCTACTGCTGCCGCGCTTCTACGACCCGCAGCGGGGCGAGCTGCGGCTGGGCGGGGTGCCGCTGCCGCGGCTGCGCCTTGCCGACCTGCGTCGCGAGCTCGGGGTGGTGTTCGAGGAGGCGTTCCTGTTCTCCGACACCATCCGCGCCAACATCGCCTACGGCTGCCCGGACGCGAGCGACGAGCAGGTGCGGGCGGCGGCGCGTGCGGCCCAGGTCGACGCGTTCGTCGAGACGCTCCCCGAGGGCTACGACACGGTCGTCGGCGAGCGCGGGCTCACGCTGTCGGGCGGGCAGCGCCAGCGGATCGCACTGGCCAGGGCGGTGCTCACCGACCCGCGCGTGCTGGTGCTCGACGACGCCACGTCGGCCGTCGACACATCCACCGAGGCCGCCATCCACCAGACGCTGCGCGCGCTCACCGCCGGGCGCACCACCCTGCTCGTCGCGCACCGCCGCTCCAGCCTCGCCCTCGCCGACCGGATCGCGGTGCTCGACGGTGGCCGCGTCGTCGACGTCGGCACCGAGGCGGAGCTGGTCGAACGCTGCGCGCTGTTCCGGGAGCTGCTCGACGCGCCAGAACGCGGCACTCACCGTGGCAGAACGTCGGACTCGCCGGAGGGAGCCACGGCGGAGCTGTGGCCGGAGCCCGGCAGCGAGGGCACGGCGGCGGTACCGCGGACGTCGAACGGGTCGAGCGGGATGGCCGCCCGCGGCGGCGGTGGGATGGGTGCCGCGGGCGACATGGCGCCCACCCCGGAGCTGCTGGCGGCGGTCGAGGCGCTGCCACCGGCCACCGAGGAGCCTCGGGTGCGCGGCGAGGACGCCGCGGCCCCCGATCCCGCGTTCCGGCTCGCGCGGCTTGTCCGTCCGGTGCGCGGCCCACTCCTGCTCGGGATCTCGCTGGTGGCGCTCGACGCGCTCGGCAGCCTCGCGCTCCCGGCCGTCACCCGGCTGGCGATCGACGGCGGCATCACCGCGGCGGCGCCTGCCGTGCTCGTCACGGCGTCGATGCTGGGGCTCGGGCTGGTCGTGGTGGGCTGGCTCGTGGTGGCCGCGCAGACGGTCGTCACCGCGCGGGCCGGGGAGACCCTGCTCTACATGCTGCGCGTGCGCAGCTACGCCCACCTGCAGCGGCTGGGGCTGGACTACTTCGAGCGCGAGCTGTCGGGCCGGATCATGACCCGGATGACGACCGACGTCGACGCGCTGTCGACGTTCCTGCAGACCGGGCTCGCCCAGGCCGTGGTCAGCGTGCTCACGATCGGCGGCGTCGCGGGCGCGCTGCTGGTCACCGACCCGCAGCTGGCGCTCGTCGCGCTCGCCGTGGTGCCGGTGCTCGCCATCGCAACGGTCGTGTTCCGCCGGGTGTCCTCCGCGGCGTACGCGGAGGCCCGCGAGCGGGTGAGCGTCGTCAACGCCGACTTCCAGGAGAACGTCACCGGGGTGCGGGTGGCGCAGGCCTACGTCCGTGAGGAGCGCAGCGCCAGCACGTTCAGCGAGCGCAGCGCGGCATACCGGAGCTCCCGGCTGCGCGCGCAGCGCTACATCGCCACGTACTTCCCGGGCGTCGCGCTGCTGTCGGACGTCGCGACGGCCGCGGTGCTGGGCGTCGGCGCCGCGCGCGTTGCCGCGGGCGACCTCACGCCAGGCGTGCTCACCGCGTTCCTGCTCTACCTCGGGCTGTTCTTCGCGCCCATCCAGCAGCTGTCGCAGGTGTTCGACGGCTACCAGCAGGCCCGTATCGGGCTCTTGCGCATCGGCGACCTGCTGCGCACGCCCACGTCGGTGCCGCCGGAGCCGGCGGGCGATCCCGTCGTGGTGCCCGAGCGGTTGCGCGGGGAGGTCGAGCTGCGCGACGTCGGCTTCGCCTACGCAGGCGCCGGGTCGCCCGCGCTCGACGGCGTCTCGCTGCTGGTCGCGCCCGGCGAGACGATCGCGCTGGTCGGTGCCACGGGTGCGGGCAAGTCCACGGTGGTCAAGCTGCTCGCCCGGTTCTACGACGCCGGCTCGGGCGCCGTGCTCGTCGACGGTGTGGACGTCCGGCGCTACCCGCTGGCCGCGTACCGGCAGCGGCTGGGGATCGTGCCGCAGGAACCGCACCTCTTCACCGGCGACGTCGCCGCCAACATCGCCTACGCCCGCCCCGACGCGCGCCCGGCCGAGATCGAGGCCGCCGCCCGTGCCGTTGGCGCATTGGACCTGGTGCGCGCGCTGCCCGGTGGGTTCCGGCATCCGGTCGGGGAGCGGGGGCAAGGCCTGTCAGCAGGGCAGCGGCAGCTCATCGCACTCGCCCGTGCCGAGCTCGCCGACCCCGACCTGTTGCTCCTCGACGAGGCCACGGCGGCCCTCGACCCGGCCACCGAGGCCGCGGTCCACGCCGCGGGCGACCGGGTCACCGCCCGCCGCACGGCGTTCGTCGTGGCACACCGGCTCGGCACCGCTTCGCGGGCCGACCGGATCGTGGTACTCGACGGCGGCCGGATCGTCGAGGTGGGCTCGCACGCCGAGCTGCTCGCTGCGGGCGGTCACTATGCGCGACTCTGGGAGGCCGGGGAGATGGAGCCCGCAGCCTGAATGGGTGGGTCCTGCCCGATATCGGGCAGGAAGTTTGAAGTTGTGGACGCCCGCAGGGCAGTATCTCCCCTCGTGCCCGCCGGACCGTACGACGACCTCATCGCGCACCTGGTCCGCAGTACCCCGCTCGACGCAGGGGAGGCGGCACGTGTGGTGGCCGAGGTTCTGGGCTACTTCTCCGAGCAGCTACCGGAGTTCGTCCGGCGAAGGCACGCGGAGCTGAAACGTCGTGGGCTCACGAACGAGCAGATATTCGCGGCGCTGAGCGCGGAGCTGGCGGCGCGGCGGGTGGCCCCGCCGCCGCTGTCGGCCCGGCAGCTGCGGCGCATCGTCTACGGGTGAACGTGAAGGGACTTCTATGTGCGGCATCGTCGGATACGTCGGACCCCAGGACGCCGCCCCGATCCTCCTGGAGGGTCTGGGCCGCCTGGAGTACCGCGGGTACGACAGCGCCGGTGTGGCGTTGCGCGGCCGGAGCGGGCTCAAGATCCGCAAGGTGAGCGGGCGGGTCGCCGAGCTGGCCGCCGACCTGCCGCCGCGGTTCAAGGGGGCCCCGGGCATCGGGCACACCCGCTGGGCCACGCACGGTGAGCCGAGCGAGGCGAACGCCCACCCGCAGACCGACACGGCTGGGCGGATCGCCGTGGTCCACAACGGCATCATCGAGAACGCCGACGAGCTGCGCGCGAAGCTCATGGCCGACGGCGTCGAGTTCGCATCGCAGACCGACACCGAGACGGTGGCGCACCTCGTGGCGGCCGCCTTCACCGCAGGCGCCGAGGACCTGGAGCAGGCGGTCCGCCAGGCACTGCGGCAGGTGGTCGGTGCGTACGGCCTCGCCATCCTCGACGCGGAGCACCCGGACCGGATCGTCGTGGCCCGCAACGGCAGCCCGGTGCTGCTCGGCGTCGGCGAGAAGGAGATGTTCGTGGCGTCGGACGTCGCGGCGCTGATCGGCTACACCCGCCAGGTCGTCTACCTCGACGACGGCGAGCTGGCCACGATCACCGCGAACGGCTACCGCACCTACACGCTCGACGACCGCGCCGTGGCCAAGAGCCCGTCCACGATCGACTGGGACGTGGTCGGTGCCGAGATCGGCGACCACGCCCACTTCCTGGCGAAGGAGATCCAGGAGCAGCCGCGGGCCGTCGAGCGGGCGCTCAAGGGCCGCATCGACGAGCGCTTCGCCACCGCGCACCTCGGTGGGCTCAACATGTCCGTCCGCGAGGCGCGGGAGTTCCGACGCGTGAAGATCCTCGGCTGTGGCTCGGCCTGCTACGCCGGTGAGCTCGGCGCGCAGATGATCGAGGACCTCGCGCGCGTCCCGGCGAGCGCCGAGCCCGCCTCGGAGTTCCGCTACCGCAACCCGGTTGTCGAGCCGGACACGCTCTACGTCGCGGTCAGCCAGTCCGGCGAGACGATCGACACCCTCGCCGCGGTGCAGGAGCTGCAGCGCAAGGGCGGCCGGGTGATCGGCATCGTCAACGTCGTGGGTTCGACGATCGCGCGCCAGGTCGACGGCGGCATCTACCTGCACGCGGGCCCGGAGATGTCGGTGGCCGCCACGAAGTCGTTCACGTCGACGGTGACGGCGTTCGCGCTGCTCGCCCTGCACCTCGGCCGCATCCGCGACCTCTCACCGGAGCAGGGCAGGCGCATCATCGCCGGCCTGAACGCGCTGCCCGCGCAGATCGCGCAGATCCTCGAGCAGTCCGACGCGATCGCCGAGGTCGCCAAGGAGGTCGCGAAGAGCCACAGCGTGATGTTCGTCGGGCGTCGCCGCGGCTGGCCGGTGGCGCGCGAGGGTGCGCAGAAGCTGAAGGAGATCTCCTACGTCCACGCGGAGGCCTACCCGTCGGCCGAGCTCAAGCACGGCCCGCTCGCGCTGATCAGCCCGGAGATGCCGACCGTCGCGGTCGTCCCCGACGACGACCTGCTCGACAAGAACACCTCGACGCTGTCGGAGATCAAGGCCCGCAAGGGCCCGGTGATCGCGGTGGCGCACCGGGAGCTGCCGGCCGACCTCGCCGACCGCACCATCGTGGTGCCCAAGGGCGAACCGGAGTTGGACCCGATCCTGCTGTCGATCCCGCTGCAGGTCCTCGCCTACCACGCCGCGGTCGCGCTGGACCGGGACGTGGACAAGCCGCGCAACCTGGCCAAGAGCGTCACGGTCGAGTAGCCGGGAAGAAGATCGCGGTCATGAGGTGCGGGCTGCGCTCCGGCGTGGGCTCGTTCTCCACAACGGGCCGCAGCACCGAGCGCAGCTGGTCGATCAGCTTCGTGAGCTCCGCGGGACTGAGCCACAGGACGCCCTGCCGGTAGCCGACCTGGTCGGCCATCGGGTCGGCGCCCGGGCGGTCGAGGTAGGCGTTGAACTCCGCGAGCACGGCGGCCATGCCCGCGGCAAAGGCGCGGCGGTGGTCGTCGAGGGACATCGCCGCTGCCACGTCGTCGCCGATCGCCGCCCGGTCCCCGCGCAGCCGGTAGTGCCGTTCGACCGCGCCGTGGACGCGCCGCTCGTCGGCCACCTCCAGGACGCCGGCCTCGGCAAGCAGACCGACGTGGCGGTACACGCTGGTCTTGGGGACGTCCGGCAGCTGGGCGCACAGGTCCGACGTGGTGCGGGTCTGTCCACCGGACATGGCGAAGACGATCCGCAGTCGGACCGGATGAACGAGCAGGTCGAGCGTGTCCACGGTCAGACGATCCCATATCTGGTACCGTTCTCAAAGTTGGGAACGGAGGACAGGATGAGTCTGAGCCAGGATGCGGTGATTCCGCTGTCCACACTGGAGCCGGACGCGCCGCTGGACGATCTGGGCTGGCTGGACCGGATCATCGGGGATGCGCGAGTCGTGGCGATCGGCGAGAGCGAGCACTACACGCACGAGTACCTCGCGCTCCGGCACCGGCTGACGCGCTACCTCGTCGAGCGGCACGGGTTCGGCACCGTCGCGATGGAGACAGGGTTCGTCGAGGGTTGGCTGGTCGACGGCTGGCTCGGTGGCGGCGAGGGCGAGCTCGGGCACGTCATGGCGGATGGGCTGACGTCGCTGATGGGCCTGTGGACCGAGATCCGCGCCCTGCTGGAGTGGATGCGGGATCAGCCGGTCCGCTTCTACGGGATCGATCTCGGCGGCTCCAACGTGTCGCTGCTCCCCGGCCTCGACGCCGTGACCGCCTACCTCGCGCAGGCCGATCCGGAGTACCGCCCCGATCCGGCGGTCCGGGAGATCGCGGCTGTCTTCTCGGCCGCGTCACCGTTCGGCATCCCGGCGGCCATGGCCGGCTACCCCGGCCTCGCCCGCGAGCGCAGGGACGCACTGACGGCCGGTCTCGCCGATCTGCGGGCACGCTTGGCGAGCCGCCGTCTCGACCACGTGCGGCGGACCGGGGCCGATGCCTACGAGCGCGCGCTCCACACGATGCACCTCACGATCGCCATCGATGCGCTGTTCCGCGACATGGTCCGCGGCGCCGGGTTCGCGGCACACCGCGAGACAGCGATCGCCGACACGGTCGAGTGGATCGCAGGCAGGGAAGGCCGGATCGTCCTGCCCGCCCACAACGGCCACGTCCAGCGCTGCCCCTGCACCATGCCCGGCGTGGCTCCGATGTCGATGGGCATGTGCCTCGCCGACAGTCTCGGCGCGGAGTACGTGGTCATCGGCACGACCGCGGGGTCGGGCGTGACGCTCGCCGACGGGCCCGACTTCTTCGCGGGCACGCTGTTCGCCGAGATGGGGCCACCCGAGCCCGGCAGCCTCGACGCGCTGATGGCCGCGAGCCACGACGGTCCGTTCGCGGTCGACCTGCGCCGGCTCTCACCGGGCGATGTCGAGCAGGTACGTGCGGCCTCCCGCCAGCGCTTCGGCAGCGTCTACTCCGAACAGGACCCCCTCGATGCCTACGACGCGGTGGTCCACGTCCCGCGCGTGACGGCGGCCGAGCCGGACGCGGCCGCGATCGCCGCATCGCCCGCGGACGTCCAGAAGGCCTTGGCCGGTTAGTGAGTATGGGTGTTTTGGCGCTGTGGCCGGGCCAGTTCGGTGGTTCCCGCAGCCATGATCCGAAGTATCGGTTGTCCATGGCTGTGGCGACAACCATGAGCAACCGCTATTCGCGATCTTCGCTTCTATGATCCGAGGTTTCGGGTGCTCATGGTCGTGGGGGCAGCCATAGACAACCGATAGTTCGGATCATGCCCGCCGCCGGTCGAGTGCCCGGACGGTCGCGGCGCGATCGTGTCGATCCATCGGGTCGGTCTGGTCAGTTGCCTGCCAGTGGGCGCGCTGTTCCCGGCCCGGGTCGCCCGGCGCCCGCCCCGTGATCCGGGTCTCGCGTGTGTTCCCGCCGGTTCACCGCGACGTGGGCGAGGTGAACCGGTGAGAACACGGCGGCGGCCGGGCGCTGGTGGGTGAGGCCCCGGGCTACCGGGGGCCGGGAACGGCGCGCCCACGAAAGCGTCCCGCACCCGGCCGCACCCCAGGGGGTGTGTTCCGCGGAACACCCCAGACGGTGATCAGCGGCTCGGCGAAAGCCGACGCCTCGCGTCGGGAAAGGCGCCGACCTGACGATCACAGGCCCGCCGGCCGGCCCGACCCGTCCCGGTGTCGCCTGGCGCGCTCGTTCTCGGCCGGCGCGCCCGGACGACGGGGTGTCTGACCTGCGCCGGGCTGCGTCGGCCGAGACGGGTTGCGCCGGCGCCGACGGCCCTACGCTGCCGAGATGAAGCCCAAGCCCTGCGATTCCGGCCGGAGTATCAGGCGCGCGGCTCAGAAGAGCAGGTGCACCCGACGGGCCGAGATCGGTGCGCGCCGGGGGTCGGACGGGGGCAGCAGCGCCATGAGGCGGTCGTGCACCTCGAGGTCGTCGCGGCCGACGGGGTGGGCGGCGAACTCGATGAGCAGGTCCACGTCGTCGCTCTCCAGCACGATGCCGCGCAGCCCGGCCTCCAGCTCGGCGCGCAGCTCCCGGATCGCGGGCGCGTCGGAGCGCGGCAGCAGCGGCCCCGCGCAGGCGAGAAGCGCGGCGGCGGGACGGTGGGTGCGGATCGCGCGGCGCGCGGCCTGGAAGTCGGTGTCGACGACGGCCGCGAGCCGGTACGGGCGGGTGCGCAGCACGTCCGAGCCGATGAGGCCGCGCAACCGCAGCACCTCGCCGCGCACGGTGGTGGGATTGCCCTCCTCGCCGTAGAGCAGGAGCGCGAGCTGCTCTGCGGTGAGCCCGTCGGGGTGCAGGGCGAGCGCGGTGAGCAGCTCGGCGGGCCGCAGCGTCAGCGGGATCGACCGCCCGTCGAGGACGGCCGTCGGCGCACCCTCGCCGGTGAAGCGCAGCGACAGCGCGGAGCGCGGGGCGGCGGGGGCGCTGCGCTGCGGCGCGCGCAGCAGGTAGCCCTCTGCCAGCTGCTCCACCACCATCTCGCGGCCGTCGTCGAGCCTCACCCGGTCGACGCCGGGGTGCAGGGCCACCCGTTCCGGCCACGCGCCGTACGGTTCGCTCGCGACGATCCGGCCGGTGGCCGTGACGAGCGCGCCGGCCTGTCCGCGGAGGTTGGCGAGGTGGGGCATGTTGCGTAGGCGCAACCGCTCATCCTCGATGGCGAGACGGACCCGCAGCTGGTGCTCGGCGAGCTGGGCGGTGGCCGACACGAGCTGCTTCATCGCGGGGTGCACCGTGTGCAGGGGGCCGCTGATGTCGATGGCGCCGAGGATCGCGCCGGTGTCCGGATCGTGCACGGGCGCCGCCGCGCAGGTCCACGCGTGGTAAGTGCGCACCAGGTGCTCAGCGGAGTGGATCGTCACCGGTGCGTCCACGGCGAGCGTGGTGCCCATCGCGTTGGTGCCGATGGCGTCCTCGGACCACCGGGTGCCAGGCATGAGGCCCACCTCGTCGGCCGAGTTGAGCACCGCGGCCGCGCCCTCGCGCCACAGGATGGTGCCGTCGGCGTCGGTGACGAGCATGACGTGCATGGCCTCGTCGGCGATGCTCACGAGCGTGCTGCGCAGCAGCGGCATCACGGCGTTCAGCGGGTGGGCCGCGCGCAGGTGCGGGATATCCGACTCCCCGACGACGACCGGGGGTGTGCGCCGGTCCGGGTCGACGTGGGCGGCGAGGCTGCGCTGCCACGACTCCGATACGAGCGTGCGCGGTGCGACGGGAGCCTGGTCACCGCCGAGCACGGCCTCGAACACCTGGTGCATCAGGCGCGCATGGGCCGTGGGGTCGAACACTCCATCGGTGGTCATCAGCACTCCGAGCGTCAGGACCGGGCCATCATCACCCAGGGGCGGCGCGGGCAGCAAGCGCGTCAGACGTTGCGCGTGCAACGTACAGGCAACGTCGCGCTGCATAGCCTCCATCCCACCCGACCAGCACAAGGGAGGGAACCCGATGACCGCTGACGCACTGCTCGACCGCCACGCCGTGCTCGACACGGTGAGCAATTCCCCCACCACCACCGCCCGGCGCACGGCCCGCATCCTCGTCGTGGACGACGAGGCCATCGTCCGTTTCGGCCTGCGCCAGCTGTTCGCGCCCGATCCGCACGTCACCGTGATCGGGGAGGCCGCCGCGCCGCGCGACGCGCTGATGATCGCCGACCGCTGTCCACCCGATCTGGTGATCCTCGACGTGGCGCTCGGCCGCGGCGACGCCGCGGGCGTCGAGCTCGCCCGGATGCTGCTCGAGCGCCACCGCGGGGTGCGGGTCCTCGTGCTCACCGGCTGCCGCGACCGGGACGTCATGCTGCGCACCGTGCGTCTCGGCGTACACGGCTACGTGCGCAAGGGGGCCGACACCGCTGACATCGTGCGCGCCGTGCACACGCTCTTGCGCGGCGAGAGCGTGTTCGACACCGGCGGCCCGACCGGCTCCGCCGTCGTGGACGTGTTGCGCGACGAGGACCGCCCACCCGTGCGCGGTCTCGGCGGCGCGATGCTGACCGAGCGCGAGAACCAGGTGCTGCGGCTGCTGGCGGTAGGCATGTCCAACCGCGAGATCGGAATGCGGCTCGTGATCAGCGAGGCCACCGTCAAGTTCCACGTGCGGAACCTGCGCGACAAGCTCGACGTGCGGCGGCGCACCGAGATCGTCTACACAGCCACTCGTCAGGGCATCGTCTAGGGGTAACCCTGAGACGAAATCCGGGAGGCGGGGACCTTTCGACCGATGTGGTGACCGCCCCGCCGTCCATAGCCTGGTCTGTGTGATCGACGGACTGCGGCTGTTGCTCGAGGGTGCACTGGCATCTCAGTGGTTGCTGCTCGTGATCGTCGGGCTCGCCGTCGTCGACGCGTTGCTGCCCATGGTGCCGAGCGAGGCGCTGATCATTGCGGCAGGCGTGGGTGCTGCCGCGGGTGACCAGAGCCTGATTGCCGTGATCGCGGCGGCGTCGATCGGCTCGTTCGTCGGCGAGTGCACGGCATTCCTCATCGGCCGCGGGTTCGGAACCGCGGTGCGCGCCAGGTTGACGCCCGGCACGCAGCGGGCCGAGCTGTTCACCCGCACCGAGCGCACCTTGACGACGCGGGGCGGCCTCATCCTGCTCACCGCTCGCTACATCCCGGCCGGTCGCACGGTGGCGGCGCTCGCGGCGGGAGCGAGCAGCTTCCCGGGCCGCCGGTACGTGGGCTACAGCGCCATCGGCGCCACGATGTCGGCCGCGTACGTCGCGATGCTGGGGTTCATCGGCGGCGCGACGTTCGCCAGCGACCCGCTCGTCGCCCTCGCGGTGAGCCTCGGCATCGGCACGGTGATCGGGTCCGTGGCGGGCCTGGCGCGGCGCCTGCGTTCGGCCACCGCGCAGGTCACGGAATCGTCGCCGGTAGCCGCGACTCGCGTGCACGCAGACCGCGACTCGCGCGCATCCATCCCGCCACTCGCGCACGCGGCGTGAGTGCCGCTAGCCGAAGAAGACCTCGGCCTCGGCGTACAGAGCCGGGTCGACGACCTTGAGCTCCTTGGTGGCCTCCGACAGCGGAACGGTGACGATGTCGGTGCCGCGCAGCGCTGTCATCTGGCCCCACTTGCCCTCGTGCACGGCGTCGATCGCATGCAGGCCGAACCGGGTTGCGAGCCAGCGGTCGCGGGCGGTGGGCGTGCCACCGCGCTGGACGTGCCCCAGCACCGTGGTGCGGGCCTCCTTGCCGGTGCGCTCCTCGATCTGGCGGGCCAGCCAGTCGCCGATGCCGCCGAGGCGGACGTGGCCGAACGCGTCCTTCTCGCCGCTCTGCAGCACCTCCTCGCCGTCCTTGGGCTTCGCGCCCTCGGACACGACGATGATCGGCGCGTAGTCGAGCTGGAACCGTGACTCCACCCACTGGCAGACCTGGTCGACGTCGAACCGGATCTCGGGGATGAGGATCGCGTTGGCGCCGCCCGCCATGCCCGAGTGCAGGGCGATCCAGCCGGCATGCCGGCCCATCACCTCGACGATCAGGGCGCGGTGGTGCGACTCGGCGGTCGTGTGCAGCCGGTCGATGGCCTCGGTCGCGATGTTGACGGCGGTGTCGAAGCCGAAGGTGTAGTCGGTTCCCGACAGATCGTTGTCGATCGTCTTCGGGACGCCGACAACGTTGACGCCCATCTCGTGCAGCTTGGTGGCGACGCCCAGGGTGTCCTCGCCGCCGATCGCGATGAGGGCGTCGACACCGAGGTTCTGCAGGTTGCGGCGGATCTTCTCGACGCCGCCCTCCACCGCGAACGGGTTGGTGCGCGACGAGCCGAGGATGGTGCCGCCGCGGGGCAGGATGCCGCGGACGCTGGGGATGTCGAGCGGCCGGGTGAGCGCCTCGAGCGGGCCGCGCCAGCCGTCGCGGAATCCGAGAAACGAGTACCCGTACTCCGGCACGCCCTTGCGGACGATCGCCCGGATGACCGCGTTGAGTCCGGGGCAGTCCCCGCCCCCGGTGAGCACGCCGACGCGCATGGCTCGTGACCTCTCCATCGATGCAGAAGGTGGCGAGTACGTCACGCTATCGGCAGGGCTGGTCCACCGCGACGGCGCCACCCGCTCCGGCTCCCACCACGAGTTACCCACAGCTCGCTCAAGTGGCGCATTGTGCGCGCGAGTAGCGTGGTGGGATTCCTCGAACCGGGGTGGCTATGGGCGCGCAGCGGTGGCTCGGTGTCGGACAGGCGCAGGGTTCCGAGCCGGAGGCGGGAACACGAGCGGCAGACCGCGCGCTCGTGCACGCCGACGCGAAACTGCTGATCGTCTTCTGTTCCGAGGCGCTCGATCCGGCCGCCATCCTCCGGCAGGTCAACGAACGGTCCGGCGGCGTGCCCCTGATCGGCTGCTCGACGTCGGGTGAGATCGCGCCGACCGGTTCGGGGCAGGGCAGTGTCGTCGTCACGGCGCTGGGCGGCGCCGGCTTCTCGATCGGCACCGCGGCCGCCAGCCCCGCGTCGCGCGACCTCCGTGCGGCGGGGGCCACGGTGGCCGGGTGCCTCGCCGGCACCGAGGAACGACCGCACCGCGTCATGATGCTCCTCACCGACGGCCTCTCGGGCGACCAGCGGGAGATCCTGCGCGGCGTCTACCGGGTGCTCGGGGCCGGTGTGCCGCTGGTCGGCGGGTGCGCGGGCGACGAGCGGATGGCGCAGACGTTCCAGATGCACGGCGACCAGGTGCTGACCGACTCGGTCGTCGCGGCCGGGATCGGCTCCGACGCGCCGCTGGGTATCGGCGTGCGCCACGGGTGGCGCAGGGTCGGCGAGCCGATGCTCGTCACGGCAAGCGGTGGCAACCGGGTCCACACGCTCAACGGGCGGCCGGCGCTCGACGTGTACATGGAGCGTCTCGGAGCGCCTTCCGCGGCGTGCACCAGCCAGGAGGAACTCGCCAAGCTCGCGCTCGTGCACCCGCTCGGGCTCGGCGGCCGCGACGGGGAGGAGGAGATCCGGTTCATCGCAGGCGGTGACTTCGCCGATCGATCGCTCGCGTGCATCGCCGAAGTGCCGCAGGCAGCGCTCGTCTGGCTCATGGAAGGGGACGCCGAGTCGGTCCGCTGGGCCGGCAGCGCCGCGTGCAACGATGCGCTCGAGGCGCTCGGGGGCAACCCGCCGCTCGGCATGCTCGCGTTCGAGTGCGTCGGCAGACGTCCTGTGCTCGGCCACGAGGGGGCCCGGGTGGAGATCGACGAGATCATGAAGTGTTCCGGCGGCGCGCCGGTCGCCGGCTTCTACACGTATGGGGAGATCGCCCGCAAACAGGGGGTGATCGGCTTCCACAACCAGACGCTCGTGGTCCTGTCGGTGTCCTGAGATGTCGATTCCCCCGGGATGGTCTGCCCAGAAACTCGCCGAGTTCCTCGCGGCGGTGTCGTCGTTCGCCACCGAGTCCGCGGCCGCGGCGGGCGCGGTCGAGCGCGTGGCGGAGTCGCTGGATGCGGAGGTCGTCGCGATCGTGTCGCGGGGCGCGTCCGTCACCGCCATCGGCTATCCGGAGGGAGCCACCCCCGTCGCCGAGCTCGCCGCGGTGGCCGGCGGACAGCGAGCCGAGCTCACGGTTCCCGGCTCCGGGAGCTGCCCGGCCGCCGTCGTGCCGCTCGAGCACCCACCGGGCGCACGTCTGGTCGTGGCACGGTCGGGTCCGGACCCATTGAGCACCGACGAGCTCGGGCTCCTGCACGCCATGGCCCGCGTGACCTCGATGACCCTGCGCATGCGCCGCTACATCGACGACGAGCGCGCCCTGCGCAAGGAGAGCCAGCGGCAGAGCGCCGAGAACGCCCACCTGCTCGCGACCCTGACCGACCACCAGGTCCTGCTCGAGCGGCTGGCGGACGAGCAGGCGGCACTGCGCAGGGTGGCCACGCTCGTCGCGCGCCAGCCGGCGGCGAGCGCTGTGCTCGCCAGCGTCACGGAGGAGGTCGGACGGCTCCTCAACGCGGGATTCACGCAGATGCTCCGGTACGAAGGCAGGGAAATGGCGACGGCGGTGGCCGGATGGCTCGATCCGGACGTGCGGGGCCGCGAGATCCCCGTCGGAACGCGGCTGCCGGCCACCGGCGCCCTCGCCGGCCACGTCCTCCAGCAGCGCACCTCGACCCGCATGAACAGCACGTCGCTCCTGACCGGGGGACCGATCGCCGACCACGTCCGCGGGTGTGGACTGCGCTCGGCGACGGCGAGCCCGATCGAGGTCGAGGGCAGGCTGTGGGGCGTGATGATCGCCGGTTGGCCCGCGCCGGAGCCGCCGGTCGACGCGGAGTCGCGGATCGCCGAGTTCGCGCAGCTCGTCGCCACGTCGATCTCGAACGCCCAGGCACGGGCCGAGGTCGTGCGGTTGGCCGCCGAGCAGGCGGCGCTGCGCCGGGTGGCGACGCTCGTCGCGAAGGGCGAGAAGCCCGCCGTCATCTTCACCCGCGTCGCGGAGGAGATCGCCCGGATCTCGCACGTCGACAACGGGTTCGTGCTGCGTTTCGAACCCGACGACACACTGACGGTCGTGGCGAGCTCCGGCCGCGTCGAGGTCCCGATGCAGGTGGGCTCGAACTGGCCGCTCGATGGTGACAGCGTCGCCGCGAGGGTGTTCCACACCGGTCGTCCCGCCCGGATGGACAGCTATCACGGCGCATCAGGGCCGATCGCGGACGCCATTCCGAGCGCCGACTTCGCGGCCGTCGGCGCGCCGATCGTCATCGGCGACCGGCTCTGGGGTGCCGCGACAGCGATGACCGCACCGTCGCCCGACACGCCGACCGAGCCCGAGGCGATTCGCCCGGCAGGCCTACCCGTCGAGGCCGAGGACCGCATCGCCAAGTTCGCGGACCTGGTCGCGATCGCGATCTCCAACGCGGACGCCCGCGAGCAGCTCACCGCGTCGAGGGCGCGGGTGGTGGCGGCGTCGGACGAGGCGAGGCGGCGGTTCGAACGGAACCTGCACGACGGGGTCCAGCAGGGGCTCGTGTCGCTGGCGCTCACGCTCCGCGAGGCTGAGTCGATGGCGCCTCCCGACACGCCAGAGCTGCACGCGGCGATCGGGCGGGTCGTGGACGGCCTGAACGGGGTGCTCGAGGAGCTCCGCGAGATCTCCCGTGGCCTGCACCCGGCGATCCTCTCGGAGGGCGGTCTCGCGTACGCGCTGCGGTCGCTCGCCCGCCGCTCCGCGGTGCCCACCACGCTCAACGTGCGCGTCCCGGGCCGGCTGCCGGAACGGGTCGAGGTGCCGGCCTACTACGTCGTGTCGGAGGCGCTCACGAACGCCGCGAAACACGCGCAGGCGTCCGTCGTGGACATCGACGTGGACGCGACCAACGGGATCGCGCGGATCGTCGTGCGGGACGACGGCATCGGCGGGGCGGAGATCGGGCAGGGATCGGGGTTGATCGGTCTCGTCGACCGCGTGGAGGCGGCAGGCGGGGAGTTCACGATCACCAGCCCGCCGGGGGAGGGCACGTCACTGCTCGCCACCTTCCCCCTCGCCCAGCAGTGACGACCGACCGGCCACCAGCCCGACCACTCATTCCGTGACGACGTGGTCCACCAGCCCGTACGCCTGCGCCTCCGTGGCGGTGAACCAGCGGTCCCGGTCGGAGTCGGCGGTGATCGTCTCGACGGTCTGGCCGGTGTGCCGTGCGGTGATCTCGGCGATCTCCCGCTTCATCTGCCCGTAGACCCCGGCCCGGATGGCGATGTCGGAGGCCACTCCGCCGATGCCGGCCGAGGGCTGGTGCATCAGGATCCGCGCGTGCGGCAGCGCGTACCGCTTGCCGGGGGCGCCCGCCGTCAGCAGGAACTGCCCCATCGAGGCGGCGAAGCCGACTGCCCAAGTGGCGACGTTCGGACGGACCAGCCGCATCGTGTCGTAGATGGCCATGCCCGCTGTGACCGAGCCGCCGGGCGAGTTGATGTACATCGTGATGTCGCGGTCCGGGTCCTGCGCCGCGAGTAGGAGCAGCTGCGCGCTGATCCGGTTGGCGATCTCGTCGTCGACCTCACGGCCCAGGAAGACGATTCGCTCCTCGAGCAGCTTGTCGAGCACCGGGTCGGTTCCGATCGACGGCGCGGCGGCGTGCAGGACGGCGCCGCCGATCAGCGGCGGAAGTGGCTGCGCCGGCGGTGGCTCGGGGCGACGCGGCGGCTCCGGTGGGTAGGGCAGGGGGGCGGGCGGGCGGAACGGCGGCCGCGGGTGGTGCGTGGCGTTCGGCATCGTGCACTCCTGTCGTAGGCGAAGACCCGACGCTAGGTCCGCGATGTCGTCCGTGGAGGCCGTGTTCGCTGTCGGCGCCTCCGTTCGCTGTGGGTGAGCAACGCCTCGCCGCCCTGCGATGCTCGTTCACCTCGGCTCAACCTGAGGGCCATCGGGCACTCGCCGGATCGGCCTAAGGTCAGCGCGTTTCCCGAACCTGACTGGAGGATGACGTGGCCCAGCCGCGCCCGTCCGGCCGCATCGCGCTCCCGCTGCTGACCAAGAGCCACGGTGGCCGGCAGGGTCTCGCCTGCCGGTACCGCTGCGCCAACGCGTGTGCCCACGACGAGCCCAACACGTCGGACAACGAGTACTTCGGCGACATGCTGGCGCACGCCGTCAGTCGTCGCGGTGTGCTGCGCGCCGGCGCCGTCCTGACCCTGGCCGCCGGCACCACCACGGCCCTCGCGGCGTGCTCTCCCGGAGCCGAGAACACGGAGGCCGAGGCGGCGCCGAGTGGCCCGCGCGGCCTCGACTTCGAGCCGGTCGCCCCCAACACGGCCGACGCGGTCACCCTGCCGCCCGGCTACGAGAGCAACGTCGTGATCCGGTGGGGCGACCCGGTGGTGCCCGGCGCCCCCGCTTTCGACTTCGACAACCAGACCGCGGAGGCACAGGCCGGCCAGTTCGGCTACAACAACGACTTCTGCGGACTGCAGCCGCTGCGCGGTCCCGGCGAGCGGTACGTGATGTTCTCGAACCACGAGTACACGACCGAGCCGCTGATGTTCCGGGGCTACGACCCGGCCAACCCGACCGAGGAGCAGTACCGCATCGGGCTGGCGGCGCACGGCCTGTCCGTCGTCGTGGTGGAGCGCGACCGCGGCACCGGCCGGATCACGCCGGTGCTCGACCCCCAGTACAACCGGCGCTACACCGGCACGTCGGAGTTCGTGCTCGACGGCCCGGCGGCAGGCTCGGACTGGCTGCGCACGACCGCCGACCCCACCGGCACCCGCGTGCTCGGCACGTTCAACAACTGCTCGGGCGGCGTCACGCCGTGGGGCACGTTCCTGTCCGGCGAAGAGAACTTCAACGGGTACTTCGCCAACGCGGCCAGTGTGACGGAGCCGGTCGCGGCGGCGCGCCTCGCGCGCTACGGCGTCGAGGAAGCGGCCACCGAGCGGCTGTGGGAGCGGTTCGACTCCCGCTTCGACGTCACGCAGGAGCCGAACGAGGTCAACCGCTTCGGCTGGATCGTCGAGGTCGACCCGCTCGACCCGGCGGCCCCGCCCGTGAAGCACACGGCGCTCGGCCGCTTCAAGCACGAGGGCGCCACGATCCGGCTCGCCTCCGACCGGCGGGTGGTCGCGTACCTGGGCGACGACGAGCGGTACGACTACGTCTACAAGTACGTCTCCGACGAACCGATGATGGAGGGGGAGACCCGCGCTGCGCGCGAGCACAACCGCACGCTGCTGACCCGCGGCACGCTCTACGTCGCCCGGTTCACCGGCAACAGCCCGGCAGCGGAGATCACCGGAACCGGCGCACTCCCCGCCGACGGCAAGTTCGACGGTAGCGGCGAGTGGATCCCTCTCGCGGCCGGCGACCGGTCGTTCGTCGAAGGCATGACCGCCGCCGAGGTCTACGTTTTCACCCGCGAGGCGGCCGACAAGGCGGGCGCCACCAAGATGGACCGGCCCGAGGACATCGAGGCCAACCCGCGCACCGGCAACGTCTACATCGCGCTCACCAACAACTCCGACCGCGGCAAGGCCGACGCCAACCGCACCGCGGGCCCTGACGAGGCGAACCCGCGCGTGGACAACAAGCACGGGCACGTCATCGAGCTGGCCGAGGAGGGGAACGACCCGACGGCCACGGCGTTCGGCTGGTCGATCCTGCTGGTGTGCGGCGACCCGAACGACCCGAACACCTACTTCGGCGGGTTCGACAAGACCCAGGTCAGCCCGATCACCTCGCCGGACAACCTCGCCTTCGACCCGTACGGCAACCTCTGGATCTCCACCGACTCCGGCCAGGCCCTGCAGATCAACGACGGCCTCTACGCCGTGTCGCTGGAGGGGGAGACGCGGGGACGGACCACGCTCTTCGCGAGCGTGCCGGTGGGTGCCGAGTGCTGCGGCCCTGTCGTCACGGAGAACTTCGTGCTGATCTCGCCGCAGCACCCGGGCGACCTCGACGAGGCGAGCCCCGCCACCCCGAAGAGCGTGTGGCCGGACGGCCCGGGCACCCAGCCCCGCCCATCGGTGGTGAACATCTGGCGGACGGGCCGCGCCGGCCAGCCCGGGCGGATCGGGGCGTAGCCGTAGTTCAGGAAAGCCACATCCAGGGCCTTCAAGGCCCTGGATGTGGCTTTCCTGAACTAGCTGCAACGTGCGACCAGCGGAGCGCCCCCGCCGCCTGCTCCTCGCTTGAACGAGATGTGCACGTGATCGTAGTGGTTCTCGGTGATCCCGCCGCGGTCGGCCATGCGCTCCCAGCCGTCGCCGTAGTTGACCCGCTGCCGCCAGATCACGTAGTCGACGCCGAGCTCCTCCTGGTTGGCAAGGGCGCACTTGGCGATCCGGTCGCCTTTGTCGCCGCGGACCATCAGGTCGAGCGCGAGGCCTTTCGGGTGGTCGGATGCGCGGGCTCGCTGGGCGACGCCGATCAGGTCGGGCTCGTCGTACAGGCAGGAGAGGAAACGGGCGGCCGATCGCACCCACGGCTTGACGCGGCCGATGTCGCTGAGGTCGGCGTCGCAGTTCGCCGCAGCCTGCCGCTCAGCGAGCGCGCGCGCCTCCTCGAACAGGCCTGCGGCTTTCACCAGGTCGGAGACGTCGAGCTCGGGCGGCTCCACCTCCCGCGAGGCCGTCACCGGGACGACGCTCGCGATCATCCGCAGGTCGTCCGTCTCGGCGGCCGTCGACCGCAGGTACGTGTCGGCCGCGGCCGGGCTGACCGGGGCGTTGGCCATCGGGACCGTCACGACGAGGGCGCCACCGGCCGCGGCGGCCGCGGCCATCCCGTTGCGCACGGCCGACTCGCGCGCGGCGCGGTGGCGCGCCGGTCGAGGGGCCTGCGCACCGGGGACCGCGGCCGCGTTCAGGACGGGCCGCGGGTGCGCGTTCCGGCCGCCGGGGGAGCGGTGCCGAGACACGACCTGCCTTCCGGACCGCGCGACCCGTGCGGGCTACCGGGGGATCTGCCCACAGGGGAGTCGAGTCGCGCCTCGGTCCGGCGCACACGATAGCGGATCAGTCACGGAATGAAACCATCTATCACCCTGCGTGTGTCAGCAGCCGCGCAGGGTGTCGCCGCCCGACCCGCGGTTGAACGAGATGTGCACGTGGTCGAAGTGGTTCGCGGTCGCGCCGCCGCGGTCTTCCATGGGCTTCCAGCCGTTGCCGTGGTTGATGCGCTGCCGCCAGATCACGTACTTGACGCCGAGGGTGTTCATGTTCTCCAGCGCGCACGCCGCGAGCCGGTCACCGGTGGCCCGATCGACCATGAAGTCGACGGCGAGGCCGCCCGGGTGGTCGGACGTGCCTGCCCGCCCGGCCACACCGAACATCGTGGGCTCGCCGAAGGTGCATCCGAGCTGCTCCGCGGCCGTGCGCACGTTCGACTTGACGGCGCCGAGGCCGGACAGGCTGATGCCGCAGTCCACCGGCCCGCGCGCGGCCTCTGCGGCGGCGCGTTCCGCGGCGGCCTTGGCCTCTGCGGCGGCCTGCTCGGCTGCGCGCGCGATCTCCTGCTCAGCGAGCTGTGCGGCCTTCACGAGCCCGGCGGCGTCGGCGATCTCCGGCTCCGGATCGATGGGCTGGAGGGCCGTCTCGAAGACGTCGGTCACCGGATCGTCGTCCGGACTCGCCTGCGCGACCGGTACGACCGCAGCGTCCGGACGCGTCTCCGGATCGGGTGCCGCGCCGCCGACCAGCGAGAACGCGCTGCCGGTTACGGCGACGGCGGCGGCACCCCGCCGTAGCGGGGTCGGTACGGACCGCAGCGCGCTCGCACTCGCTCGTCGACGGCGGCGGGGGGCCACCGTGACCAACGGGTGCTGGTGCGCGCCTCGGCCCCGGGGGGAGCGATGCCGAGCCACGACCTGCCTTCCGGATCGACGGCCCGGTAAGGACGTCCGGCTTCGGGGGTGCCGGCGGGTGGGGAGTCCCGTGTCCTTTTCGTGACCGTGCCGTCATTGATCCGAGAGGGAACGTAAGCAACCTTCGAGATCGTCGCACGTCAGAGACCTGCCCGATCGGACGAGAGTGCGGCCCCGAGCGACGAGCGGTGTTCCTTTTGCCCCGTTCGGGGGATCGGCGCCGGTGATCGGTCGGTGCCGCTCAGAAGTGGCCCGCACGCCCGCTGTGGGTGCCGCACACCGACTGAAGTTGGTGTGTGGGCGCAGATGTCGGTGTGCGGGCGACCTGGATGGCGGCGGGTACGTATCGGCCCATCGTCGGCGCCCGAGCGTGCCGGGTTACTGGGGCCGGTACTGCACCACCCTGCCGTTGAGGGGCTGCGGCTCGCGCGCGTCGCCCTCGGGGAACAGCTTCCGGTAGGCACTGACGTTCGTTGCCGTCACCAGCCGGCGCTTCGCCAGCACGAGCCATGACACGGGCTCGCTGTACGGGGCAGTCGTCAGCGAGCCCTCGTAGCGGTACGTCGAGAGCTCGCGCGGCAGCGCGGCGGACAGGTCACCCGCCCCCTCGTGCTCGGGGCCGCATTCCTCGGGGAGGCCGCCGAGCACGGCGTCCTGCACCGTGCCGCCGCTCCCGCCGGGCGCCAGGAACAGGCCGACCACGAGCGTCTCCCCGTTCGGCCCGCGGTGCACGAAGTGCTGCTCGATGGGGAACCGGTTCCAGTCGAGCTGGTGTTCGGCCGGGGTGTGGAAGTGGAACTGCAGTAGCTCGTAGCGCGCGCCGCCGATGCGGACGCTCGCCGCGCCCTCCGGCACTTCGGCTTCGACCACCTCCTCCCGGCCGCGGACGGAACATCCCGCCGGGTCGCTCTCGTCCTTGCGCACGTAGCGCACTCGCAGGTCGACATGGCGCGGGTAGTCGACCTCGAGTGCGGGCAGGTCGCGCGCGGTGACGGCGTCGCGGGAGCGGATGTGGATCGGGCTCTGGTGCGGCCCCTGCAGCGGCGGCGCGGCGGCTGCCGTGGGTGTGATCAGCGCCGTGGCCGCGAGGGTCGGGACGCCGAGAAGGAAGGTTCGCCGTGAAAGGTCCATTTGCCCGTTTCCATACTGTATGCATCACTCGGGCGCGTGACACTAGTATGGGTGAACGGGCCGCCGTCCGGCGGGTTGATCAACCGCGCGTGACGGCGCCGGGCGACACTCCGACCGTCCGCTTGAACGCCCGGCTGAACGCGGCTTCGGAGTGGTAACCGAGCCGTCCGGCCACCTCGCCGACGGTGGCGCCGTCCTCGGCGAGCCAGCCGCGGGCCACGTGCATGCGCCAGCGCGTGACGTAGCGCATCGCGGGTTCGTCGACGAGCTCGGTGAACCGCGCGGAGAACGCCGAGCGCGACATGGCGAGCTCGCCTGCGAGGGAGGCGACGGTCCAGTCCCGTGCCGGATCGCGGTGGATCAGCGAGATCGCCCGGCCGATCTGGCGGTCCCGCAGGGCGCCGAGCCAGCCGCGCTGCGCGGCCGGGTCGTGCTCGATCCAGCCACGCAGGGTCTGGATGACGAGGATGTCCGAGAGGCGCGTGATGACGGCCTCCCCACCCGGGCGCAGTGACGCTGCCTCCGCGGCGATCAGTCGCAGCGTGCTCTGGATCCACTCGGCTTGTGTCCCGCCGCCGGGCTCGACGTGGATCACCTCGGGCAGCAGCGGGACGATGTGGTGCGCTGCCGGGTGGTCGAGCCGGACGGCGCCGCAGATGAGCGTGGTGCACGCCCCGCCGCCGCCGTGGCGCAGGATCGCGTACCGGCCGCGGTACTCGTGCTCGAGGCTCGTGACGTCCGGGGTGATCGTGCCCGGATCGCTGCGCAGGATGTGCCCCTGACCGTGTGGGACGAGGGCGAGGTCCCCCGCCTGCAGCATCCGCGGTTGGGCACCGGCCACCTCCAGGTGGAACCGGCCGGCGATGACGATGTGGAACCACATGCAGTCCGGCCAGCCTGGCGCCGCCACTCCCCACGGCGCCGTCAGCTCCGAGCGGCAGTAGAAGGTGCCCGTCACGCGCAGGAAGTGCAGTGCCTCGCCGAGGGGGTCGTCGGCCTGCATCGGCTCCGCTATCACGGCGGCGAGTGTGCGCCGCGCACCACCGTGCGTCCACAGGTTCTGGACGAACGAGCAAGAAGCCGGGATCTGCTGGCATGGATGGTCCCGGATCGGCCCGACAGGCTGGATGTCGAGCCGAGGAGGACGAGATGATCACTGTGATGGGCGCGACCGGCAACGTCGGACGCAAGATCGTGCACCGACTGCTGGCGGCGGGCGAACCCGTCCGCGCCATCGGTCGCAACCAGAAGGCGCTGGCCGAGCTGGCCGCAGCCGGGGCCGAGCCCCGTGCCGGCGACGCCGCCGACGCCGCGTTCCTGACCGACGCCTTCCGCGGCGCCGACGCCGTGCACACCATGCTGCCGTACAGCCCGACCGTGCCGGACTTCCGTGCGGAGCAGGCGCGGCTGGGCGAGGCGATCGTGACCGCGATCCGGGACTCCGGTGTGCGCAGGGTGGTGGCGCAGAGCAGCCTCGGCGCCCAGCTGCCGGCCGGCACCGGCTTCATCGCCGCGAGCCTGTACCCGCAGGAGCAGCGGCTGCGCGCGCTCGAGGGTGTCGACGTGCTGTTCCTGCGGCCCACGCTGTTCTTCGAGAGCATCGTCGCCGCCGTGGACATCATCGAGGCGACGGGCGTCAACGCCGACGTGATCGACCCGGACGTCCCGCTGCCGATGGTCTCCACCCGCGACGTCGCCGAGGCCGCCGCGGCGGCCCTGCGCTCCCGGGACTGGAGCGGCGGCGACGTCCGCACGCTGCTGGGCCCGTGCGACCTCACCTACACCGAGGCCACCAGGATCCTCGGCGTCGCGATGGGCCGCCCCGAGCTGCCGTACGTGCAGCTTCCGGGCGACGAGATGACCGCCGCGCTGGTGGAGGCGGGGTTCACGCCGGACGCCGCCGCGCTGCACGTCGAGATGGGAAACGCGATGTCGGCTGGCACGATCACACCACGCGAGGGACGCACGCCGCAGACCACGACGCCCATCCGGTTCGAGGACGTCGTGTCCGAGCTCCTGGAGGACGCATCGTGATCGCCACCGCCCTGCCGATCGTCGCGCTGCTCGGCGTCATCGGCTCGGGCCTCATGGCCGGGCTGTACTTCGCCTTCTCCACGGCGGTGATGCCGGCACTGCGCCGGGTGACCCCCGCCGCGGGTGCAGAGGCGATGCAGCAGGTGAACCGCGTGATCCTGAACCCGTTATTCCTCCTCGTGCTCATGGGTACCGGGCTGGTCTGCCTGTTGCTCGTGATCGGGGCGCCGTTCAGCGGCCGCCCCGGCACGGCGTGGATCGTGATCGGCGGGCTGCTCTACCTCGTGGGCAACATCGGGCTGACGATGGTGGTGAACGTCCCGATGAACAACCGGCTCGACGCCGCCAACCCCCTCACCGACCAGGGTGCGGCGATCTGGGCCGATTTCCTGAACCGCTGGACGGCGTGGAACCACGTCCGCGCCCTCGCCTGCACCGCGGCCACGGCCGCGCTGACGGTCGGCCTCTGGTCGTAGCGGCACGTCGGGCGGCCTCGATCCCCGTCGTCCGAAATCGGGTGCGCGCTGGCCTCGTGTGATCTAGCTTCGCCCCGTGTTCACATTCTTCCGACGTCGCTGACCCGCCGGCGGCCTCCGGGCTTCCCGCCGCCGGTGATGCGGGACGGCGTCGCGCCGTCCCGGGTCGCGACGTGGGGATGGTGGATCGATGCCGCGCGCAACTCTGTGCGTCGGCCCCGCCGCTGCGCGTCCCGGTCGTGCCGCCGTTCGATGACGGCGGCGCGCCTGGTGGCGCGGTGCGTTCGGGGTATCGAGGAAGTGCTGGCCGAAGAGGTCTGTGGGCTGGGCACGGTGCAGGCGGTGGGGCACCGCGAGGTGCGGTTCACCGCCCGTGCCGATCCGGCCGTGCTGGGCCTCACCACGGCCGATGACGTGTTCGTGATCGCCGCTGAGGCCGGTGGGATCGGCCGGGCGCGGGCCGACCTGAACCGGCTCCGGTGCGCTGTGGCCGCCGCCGACCTGGAGCGCGCCCTCCGGGATCGGGAGCGGTGCGGGGGCATGCCCGGCGTGCCGACGCTGGACGTGTCGGCGTCCGTGCTGGGCAGGCGTGCCTTCAACCGCTACGACCTGGAGGATGCCGCAGGCACGGTGCTGGCCCGCAGGCTCGGCCTGCCGTACCGCTCGCGGCGAGCGGATGCGCGACCGCCCGCAGGCGGCCTGAGCTGGCGGCTCACCGTGGTGGACGACCGTGTGACGGTGGCGCTGCGCATCCCGGGTCGGCCGTTGCACCGCAGGTCGTACAAGGCCGCGTCGGTGCCGGGAACGCTGCACCCGCCGCTGGCCGCTGCGATTCTGCGAGTCGCGGAGATCGGCGCGGGGCACGTGGTGCTCGACCCGTGCTGCGGCGCGGGCACCCTCCCGATCGAGGCCGCGGGCACTGGGGCGCGGGTGGTCGGCTCGGACGTCGACCCAGCCGCGGTCGCGGCGGCGGTCGCGAACGGCGCGGATCTCCCCGTGACATGGTCCGTGGCCGACGCCGGTGCGCTACCGCTGCGGGACGACACGGTCGACAGGGTCGTGGTGAACCCGCCATGGGCGCGGCAAGTGGTCCCACGAGGGCGGCTCGCGGCACACCCGCACCGGCTCTGGCGGGAGGTGAGCCGGGTGCTGGCACCGAGCGGCCGGATCGTGGCGTTGCTGCCGGATCGGCATCCGCCTGCGGGACTGCTGGCCGAGCGCACGATTCCGGTCAGCCTCTTCGGCTCGCACCCGGTGATCACGGTGCTGAGGCCCGGGTAGCGCTTCCGCGAGTCGGGGTTTCCGTGTACATGAGTCGCGGTGAGGGCGGCCGATACTGGACCCGTGGCGGGGCGGCGGGGGAGCGGGCGGGACGGGATCAACGCGCAGGTCGCGTCCGGCACCGCCGAGCTCCGCCCGGACCGCGATCGCAGGCGCGCGTGGACGTTGCTCGTGGACGGCACGCCGCAGTCGCACGTGGACCTGGACGACCCGACGCACCTGGAGTTCGACTACGTCCGCAGGCTGGGCCACGTCGTCGACCTCGCCGCCCCGCCCCGCAGGCCGATGCGCGTGCTGCACCTCGGCGGCGGGGCGTTCACGCTCGCCCGCTACGTGGCCGCGACCCGTCCGCGGTCGAGCCAGCAGGTCGTGGAACTGGACGCGGCACTGGTGGAGCTCGTGCGCCGGGAGCTGCCCCTCGACCGCACCTGGCGGGTGCGGGTGCGCACCGGCGACGCGCGGGAGGTCGTGGGCCGGCTCCGCGACGGCGCGTTCGACCTCGTCGTCCTGGACGTGTTCGCAGGCGCACGCACGCCTGCGCACCTCGCCTCCACCGAGTTCCTGGCGGAGGTCGCGGACGTGATGGCCCCGGCGGCGACGTACGCGGCCAACGTCACCGACGGCGGTGCGCTGGCCTTCGCTCACGGCCAGGTCGCCACGCTGCAAGAGGTGTTCCCGCACTCGTGCGTCGTCGCCGACCCGGCTGTGCTGCGTGGACGGCGGTTCGGGAACCTGCTCCTCGTCGGGAGCCGTCACCCGCTGCCGGTTGATCTCCTGACAGCGCGGGCCGCGGCCGACCGGTCATCGGGCCGCCTGCTGCACGGGCCCGATCTCGAGCGCTTCCGGGCCGGGGCTCGTCCCGTTCACGACGCCGGCGCGGCCGCCTCGCCGCTGCCACCGGACGGAACGTTCGCCGGGGAGTAGCGACACTAGTTCAGGACCCGCCCGAGGCCGCCGCCTCCTTGCGGGCCCCGATGAGGAAGGTGAGCGGGAGTGCGACCGTCGCGATGATCGCCGCCACCATGAACGCGGCCCGCGCGCCTGCCACGTCCGTGCCCATGGTGATCTCCGTGGAAGCCACCGCCATCACGGTGATGAACAGCGCCGTGCCTGCGGCGCCCGCCACCTGCTGGAGCGTCGCCATGATCGCGCTGCCGTGCGAGTCGAGGTGCCGGGGCAGCCGGCCGAGGGCGTCGGTCATGAGCGGGGTGAGCATCAGCGAGATCCCGAGCACCAGCACGACGTGGAACGCGATGATCATCCACAGTGGGGAGCCCGCACCGAGCGTGGTGAACGCCCAGAGGGCGACGGTGAGCACCACCGCTCCCGGGATGACGAGCCTGCGCGGGCCGAGCCGGTCGTAGAGGCGGCCGACCACCGGACCCAGCAGGCCCATCGCCAGCCCGCCGGGCAGCACCGCGAGGCCGGTGACGAACGCGCTGACGTGCAGCACGTCCTGCAGGTACAGAGGCAGCAGGATCAGCACGCCGAAGAGCGACATCATGCTCAGCACGACGAGCACCATCGCGAGGACGAACGGCCGGTGCGCGAACGGTCGCAGGTCCAGCAGCGCGTTTCCGTCGCCCTGCAGCCGCAGCTGGCGGGCCACGAACAACGCGAGTGCCACCAGCCCGACCACGGTGGGGGCCCACGGCGTGACCAGCGCGTGCCCGCGGGCGGCATCGCCGACGCTGCTGAGTCCGAACACGAGGCCGCCGAACCCGAGTGCCGAGAGCGCCACCGAGCCGAGGTCGAGGGGGACCGGGCGCACCTCGGCCGCCACCTGGAGCCACCGGGCTCCGGCCGCGAACGCGATCAGGGCGATCGGCAGCACGATCCAGAACATCCACCGCCAGTCGAGCGCGCTGAGGATGATCCCGGAGAGCGTCGGCCCGACGGCGGGCGCGACGGCGATCACGATCGTGATCGTGCCCATCGTGGCGCCCCTGCGCTCGGCGGGTACCAGGCGCATCACGGTGGTCATGAGCAGCGGGACCATCACCGCCGTGCCCGCGGCCTGCACGATCCGGCCGGCGAGCAGCATCGGGAAGCCGGGCGCGAGCGCGCTGACGAGCGTGCCGGTACTGAACAGCAGCATCGACGTGAGGTAGACCCGCCGCGGCGGGAACCGCTGGAGCAGGAACCCGGTGATCGGGATGACCACGGCCATCGTGAGCAGGAATCCGCTGGTCAGCCACTGGGCGGTGCTGACGGTGATGCCCAGGTCGGCGATCAGCGCCGGCAGCGCGACGCTCATGATCGTCTCGTTGAGGATCATGACGAACGCGGAGCCGACCAGCAGCCAGATCACCAGGGATGCGCCCGCCGGCGGGGTGGTCTGCGGTGCGGTCGATTCGGATTCGGAGTGGCCGGTGGCGGGGCCGGTCATCGAGGAACTCCTGTCGTTCGGGCCCTCGACGCTACCGATCGGACCTCTCCGATGGCCACGCGGTTCGCTCTGGGGAAGCTAACGGCGGAGCACCTCGGTGAGCGCGGAGATGCTGTGGTCGGCGTGCCCGGCGTCGGCGGCCCGCCGCACCAGCTCGTACAGCGGGGCCGCCCACGAGACGTCGACGCCCGCTTCCCGGCCGAACTCGAGGTCCCACGGTTCCGAGGCGAGGAAGAGGCCAACAGAGGACTGGCCGTCGGTGTAGTCGCGGGTGTCGATCTCGCGGGCGAACGTCGGCAGGAGCGAACCGATCATCTCCAGCCACTTGACGGTGAACGGCACGAGCGTGCTCGCCGCGAGCCCGCGGGCCTGGACGGCCGCCGCGCCCTGGAAGAAACCGACGAGCGCGGGCAGCAGCGTGGAGCCGACGGCCATCTCGTAGAGCGCGGCCAGATCGGGCTCGACGCCGAGGTGGACGGTGTCGCCGCCCAGCACCCGCAGCGCGGCCTCGTGCTCGTCGAACGCGGCGCGGTCGCCGCCGTAGTACAGGAGCGTGTCCGGTGCCCCCACGGCCGACGGAACGTTCTTGATCGCGCCACCGAGGAACCGGGCGCCGTGCGCGGTTGCCCACTCCGCCGTCTCGCGGGCCTGCGCCGGCGCTCCGCTGTTGAGCGTCACGAGCGTGCGTCCCGCCAGGTCGCCGGTGGCCGGGTCGAGTGCATGGCGGGTCTCGTCGAAGCCGGTGAGGCAGGTGATCACCAGTGGGCTCGCGGCCACGGCGGCCTGCACGGTCGGCGCGAGCGTCGCGCCATCGGCCAGCAACGGGGCCGCCTTCTCCGGGGTGCGGTTCCAGACGGTGGTGCGGTGCCCGGCGCGCAGGAACGCCCCGGCGAGTGCATTGCCCATCGAGCCCAGCCCGATCACGGTCACGTCTTCGATCACGAACCCATGCTGGGCCTTCACTTACATTCGATCAAGTACCTACAATTCTGTTGGGTACCGACATTCTTGTTCGTATGGGGTGGCCGATGGGGAAGTACACGTGCGGGTTCGACGCCGCCATCGCCGTGATGGGCGGGAAGTGGAAGGGGCTGATCCTGTTCGCGCTGCAGGACGGGCCGGTGCGCTTCGGGGAGCTGCGTCGCGCCGTGCCCGGCATCAGCGAACGGATGCTGATCCTGCAGCTGCGCGAGATGGAGGCGAGCGGCCTCGTGCACCGCGAGGTCTACCACCAGGTTCCGCCGAAGGTGGAGTACTCGCTCACCGACTTCGGCCACTCGCTCAACACGGCGATGGCACCGCTCGGCGAGTGGGGCGAGGAGCACATGGAGCGGCTCGAGGCGCTCCCCTGAGGCCTGGTCAGCCGACGGATGGCGCTCGCTCGGCCCGCCACAGCAGGTGTACCGAGCGCCCGAACGACCAGACCAGCAGCGCGAGCGCGACGGCCACCAGCACGACGGTGATCGCGTGCGGGAGCAGCTGGGAGGCCGCCACCACCAGCACCACGCCCTGCACGGCAGCCACCGTCTTCGCGACGTAGCTCGGCGGCACCGGCCCGCGCAGCCACGGCAGCAGCCAGCCGGCGACGACGAACGCGTACCGCATCCCGCCGATCGCGAGCGCCCACGGCCCGACGATCCCGGCGACGTGCACGCTGAGGACGAGGACGAGGAACGCGTCGACCTCCATGTCGAACCGGGCGCCCACCGGCGACACGGTGCCGGTGCGTCGCGCCACCTTCCCGTCGACGGCGTCGAGCGCCAGCGCCACCGAGGCGAGGGTGATCAGCGCGGCCTGCGCCGTCCACCCGGTGAGCAGACTCTCGGCAACGATCGCGGTGACACCGCCGACGAGCAGCGCCCTGGCGAGCGTGACGACGTCGGCGGGCCCGAGCACGGACCGCCCGGCTCGGTGCAGCGCGGCGGACAGCAGCCCCAGCAGGCCCACCGCGTACACCACTGCGACCAGCACGCCGAGCGGTCCGAGCCCGAACGCGGCGACGAGCCCGGCCAGGAGGAGCAGCTGCCCGCTGGCTGCTGCCGCCTGTCCCGGTCCCACCATCACTAATGTGCAGGTGCTGGTGACCACTCCGCGTTCCACCTCTGCATCACGTCCACGCGGGCGGGTGGGTTCACCTCGGGAAGGAATGAGATGGGTCACACAGCCCGGGCGTTCTGGCTCCGTTCCCCCGGCGAGGGTGAGATCCGGGCCGTCGAGCTGCCCGAACCCGGCCCTGCCGACGTCGTCGTCCGCACCTTGTACTCCGGGGTGAGTCGCGGCACCGAGACCCTCGTCTTCCGCGGCGGCGTGCCGCAGAGCCAGCACGCGGCGATGCGTGCGCCGTTCCAGGAGGGCGAGTTCCCCGCGCCCGTGAAGTACGGGTACCTCGCGGTGGGGGTGGTCGAACACGGGTCCCCCGATCTCATCGGCCGGACGGTCTTCTGCCTGTACCCGCACCAGACGCGCTTCGTCGTGCCGGCCACGGCCGTGACGCCGGTGCCCGACGACGTGCCCCCGGCCCGCGCCGTGCTCGCCGGCACCGTCGAGACGGCGGTGAACGCGCTGTGGGACGCCGCGCCGCTCGTCGGCGACCGGATCGCCGTCGTCGGCGGCGGCATGGTGGGGTGCGGTGTCGCCGCCCTGCTCGCGGGTATCCCGGGAGCGCGGGTCGAGCTGGTCGACGCCGACCCGGCCCGCGCCGTGATCGCCGACGCGCTGGGCGTGGGATTCGCGACGCCGGAGGACGCAGCGGGCGACTGCGACCTCGTCGTGCATGCCAGCGCCACCGAAGCGGGCCTCGGTCGCTCGCTGGAGCTGCTGGCCGCGGAGGGGGAGGTCGTCGAGCTGTCCTGGTACGGCGACCGACCGGTCCGGCTGCCGCTCGGCGAGGCGTTCCACGCCAAGCGCCTGACGATCCGCAGCAGCCAGGTCGGCACCGTCTCGCCGCGCCGGGCCCGCCGCGGCTACGCAGGGCGCATGGCGACCGCGCTTCGCCTGCTCGCCGACCCGCGCTTCGACGCGCTGGTCACGGAGGAGCACCCGTTCGAGGAGCTACCCGCCCTGATGCCCCGCCTCGCCGACGGCACGCTGCCCGCGCTCTGCGTGCGCCTGTGGTACCCGTGAGCAGCGCATCCCCGCTGGTCGGCGACCGTTCCTGCTCAGAAGAAGCCGCGGCGCCTGCAGGCGTGCTGCAGGTAGCCCTCGAGCTCCCGCTGCCAGTCCGTTCGATCCGCCGTGGCGTAGTCGACCGTGAACCGGCTGAACGAGTCGTGGCCCTCGGTGAGGAAGCCGCCGCGCCGGTCCAGTTCGAACACGACCTCCATCGACCGCGGGGACGACACGAACGTCACCTCGAGCTGCGTGATGCCCTGCGCGAATCGCGGCGGCGGCAGGAACTCGATCTCCTGGTAGAACGGCAGCTCCTGGTACATGCCGCGGATGCGGCCCTTCTCACAGTCCGCGTTGCGGAACCTGAATCCCAGTCCGGCGAGTGCGGCCAGTATGCGGTCCTGCGCGGGCAACGGGTGCACAGCTAGGGGGTCCAGGTCGGTGGCGTCGACGGCCCCTGTGACCTCCACCTCGGTGGCGAGCCCCACGGTCGTGCCGTACAGCCGCTGTCCGTAGAAGTGGGTGAGCGGCGCCTCCCACGGGATGCGGAAGCGGAACGGGAACGAGCGCCGCGTGCCGCTGTCCAGCGCGAAGGCGCTGGTGATGGGCAGCTTCGCGTACTCGAGATCGCTGTTGTACTCGTGGTCGCGGGACTCGACCTCGACGCGGGTCCGCAGCGCGAGGTACACGCCACTGAGGTAGGAATCGTGCGTGCCTCCGCGGAGGGAGACCTCCCCGGTGATCATGCCGCCGGGCACCGTGTTGGGATCGTGCAACACGGTCTCGACCTCGGGGCCACCGACCCCCATCGCCTGCATCAGCCTCTTGAACACCATGGCGTCACCCTCCGGTGTGGACCTTTCGCCCCGGCTTCAGCGGCGTTTCACGGATGGCGGTGAACTTCCCGGGGCACCGGGACGTGTGGGGGTAGGAACGGGATCGAGCCGCGTGGCGAGGGAGCGAGAGTGTTCAGCATTACCGTCCGGGACCACATGATGGTCGCCCACAGCTTCCGGGGCGCCGTGTTCGGTCCGGCTCAGCGCCTGCACGGCGCCACCTTCGTGGTGGACGCGACGTTCCGCCGTCCCGTGCTCGACGACGACGGCATCGTGGTCGACATCGGGCTGGCCACCCAGCAGCTCGGCGAGGTACTCGGCGAGCTCAACTACCGCAACCTCGACGACGAGCCCGCGTTCGAAGGCGTCAACACCTCCACCGAGTTCCTGGCCCGGTTGATCGCCGACCGCCTCGCCGAACGGCTGTACGAGGGAGCGCTCGGCGAGAACGCCCGCGGGATCTCCGCGATCGTCGTGACCCTGCACGAGTCGCACGTCGCGTGGGCGAGCTACGAGCGGTCCCTGTGACGATCCCCGTGATCGCCCGGACGGTGTACGTCGTCGTGCCTGGCGACATCGACGACCCGGCGCGCCCCAGCGGTGGGAACGCCTACGACCGGCGGGTCTGCCAGGCCCTGCCCGCCGCGGGCCGGGCCGTGTGCGAGATCGCCGTGCGCGGCGCGTGGCCGGAGCCCGACGCGATGGCGCGCGCTGAGCTGGGTCGGCGCCTTGCAGCCGTGCCGGACGGCGCTGACGTGCTCCTCGACGGGCTCGTCGCGTGCGCGGTGCCCGACGTGCTCGCCCCGCACGCCCGCAGGCTGCGCCTCGTCGTGCTGGTCCACCTCCCGCTCGGTGACGAGGCCGGGCTGCCACCCCAGGTGGCGGCCGACCGCACGGCCCGCGAACGCATGACCCTGCACGCCGCGGCTGTCGTCGTGGCCACCAGCGCGTGGGCGGCTCGCCGGCTCGTCACGGTGCACGGGTTGCCTGCCGATCGGGTGCGCGTCGTGCCGCCCGGTGTCGAGCCGGCTCCGCTCGGCGGCGCCGAGGAAGCGGGTACGCGGCTGCTGTGCGTCGGCTCGATCACGCCGACGAAGGGCCAGGACCTTCTCGTGAAGGCCCTCGCCCGGATCCCCGACCGTGACTGGGGCTGCCTCCTCGTCGGCCCGGTCACCCGCGCTCCCGGCTATGTCACGCTCGTCCGGGAGCTGGTGCAGCGGTACGGGCTGGGCGACCGGGTGGCTCTCGCCGGGCCGGTGACCGGATCGGCGCTCGACGCGGTGTACGCCGCCACCGACGTGCTCGTGTTGTCCTCGCGCGCCGAGTCGTACGGCATGGTCGTGACGGAGGCGCTCGCCAGGGGGATCCCGGTGCTCGGGATGGCCGTCGACGGTGTGCCGGAGACCCTTGGTCGCGCGCCGGACGGCGCGGTCCCCGGCATCCTCGTGCCGCCGGGTGACGTGGCCGCGCTGGCAGAAGCCCTGCACCGCTGGCTCGACGAACCACAGCTGCGACGTGAGGTGCGCGAGGCGGCTCGGCAGCGCCGCGATGCTCTCACCGGATGGGAGGTGACCGCGCGGTGCTTGGCCGACGCCTTGAACATGAGCGAGCTTGCGAGCGAATCAATGTCACAGCGCCTGCGCGAAGCGCCGCCCGAGCGCAGCGAGGGCGAGCGATGAGCGCCCCTGGAGCTCAGGTCACGCCGGAGTGGCTGGCGCTGCGCGAGTCCGCCGACGCGGCGGCTCGGGCGACGGACCTGGTCGACCGGCTCTACAAGTGGCTGGAGGACCGGTACGGCGGCCCCCTGGTTGTGCGCGACCTCGGTTGCGGAACCGGTTCGATGGCGCGTTGGCTCGCGCGCCGGCTGCCCGGCCCCCAACACTGGATCCTGCATGATCGTGACCCCGGGCTACTCGTGCAGGCCGTTGTCGACATGCCGGCCGGCGTCACGGCCGAGCCGCGGCCCGGCGACCTCACCTCCCTTGACGCCGCGCAGCTCGCCGGCACCTCGGTGGTCACGGCGTCGGCGCTGCTGGACCTGCTCACCGCCGACGAGGTGGAGCGCCTCGCCGCGGCGTGCGCAACCGCGGGCTGCGCCACGCTGCTGGCCCTCTCGGTCACCGGCAGCGTGCTGCTCACACCCGGCGACCCGCTCGACGCCCTCTTCGCCGCCGCGTTCGACGCCCACCAGCGCCGCACGGTGGACGGCCGCAGGCTGCTCGGTCCGGATGCCGCGCCCGCGGTCGCGGCGGCGTTCGGCCGGCACGGTGTGTCGGTGGTGCGGGCACCGAGCCCGTGGCGCCTCGGTCCGGCCGACGGCCCGCTGATCGAGCAGTGGCTGCGCGGCTGGCTCGCCGCGGCGTGCGAGCACCGGCCTGCGCTCGTCGCGGAGGCGGAGGCCTACCTGCGTCGCAGGCTGGCGGCGGCGAACCGCGGTGACCTGCGGGTCGTTGTCGGGCACGCCGACCTGCTCGCTCTGCCGGGGAACCCGTCGTGAGGCCCGCGCAGGTGGCGCGGCCGCTGGCCGTCGCCGCGATCGTCGGCGCGCTCGTGTGGTGGTCGGGACCGCAGGCCATCGTCGACGCGCTCGCCGCGCTGGACGCGGGGCCGGTGCTCGCCGCGCTCGGGCTCGGCGTCGTCACCACGGTGTGCAGCGCGTGGCGCTGGTGCCTACTGGCGCGCGGCTTCGGCATGCGCCTCTCGCTCCCGAGGGCCGTCGCCGACTGCTACCAGGCCCTCTTCCTCAACGCCGTGCTGCCCGCCGGGATGCTCGGCGACCTGCACCGGGCTGTCGGGCACGGCAGGCGGGCCGGGGACATCGCGGGTGGCGTGCGGGCGTTCGTGCTCGAACGGTTGGTGGGCCTCGTGGTGCTGGTCGGCGTGGCCGCGGTCGTGCTTGCGGCGGAGCCCGCTCTGCTCGGTGTGCTCGGTGAGCTCGTGCACGGTGGCTGGTGGATCGGGGTTGTCGTCGGCCTCGTGGCGCTGCCGGTGCTCGGCTGGCTGCTGCGCGAGCGCCTGCGTCCGATGGCGGACGACGTGCGGACGGTGCTGCGCTCCGGCGGAGGTCCGGGGATCATCGGCCTCTCCGTGGTGGCGCTCGCCGGCTACCTCGCCACGTTCGTGGTGGCCGCCCGCGCCGTCGGTGCGACCGCCCCCGTCACCGAGCTGCTCCCGCTGCTCATCCTCGCGCTGCTGGTCATGGCGCTGCCGTTCAACGTCGGTGGCTGGGGCCCGCGCGAGGCCGTCGCCGCCGTCGGGTTCGGTGCGGTGGGGCTCGGAGCGGCTCAGGGCTTCGCGGCCGCCGTCGCCTATGGGGTGCTCTGCATGGTGGCCTGCCTGCCCGGCGGGGCAGTGCTCCTGCTGCGCCTGATGAACACCCGCCTCACAGGTGCCCGGCGAACGACCGCACGAGGCTCGCGAGCACCGCGCGTCCCTTCTCAGCGGATGCCGCTGACGGACGGCCCACCACTCCAGATTCCGTGTACGCCTGCATTCCTCGAGCCAGCAGGTACCGGCGGTCGTCTGCCAGGTGGTCGGCCCGTTCGTACCCCGGCCTGACGAGATCCGGAAGCGCATGCAGGAGGATCGAGGTCTCCAGCTCACCGGCGTGCATGTCGGACGGGCCCGTGGTGGTCAGGCCGGCGTCGGCGCGCGCGTCCTCCCAGTCCAGCTCGGTGGGGAAGAGGACCATCCGCTGCTGGCTGATGCTCGCCTCCTGCACCACGTTGCCGAGCACGTAGTTGCCGCCGTGCCCGTTCACGAGCACGAGCGTGCTCGCGCCCGCGTGCTGGACCGACGCGGCCACGTCGCGCACGATCGCGGCGAGCGTCGTGGCGGAGATGCTGACGGTGCCCGCCCATGCGGCGTGCTCGTGGGAGCAGGAGATGGTGATCGGTGGCAGCCTGAAAACGGGGTACACGGTCGCGAGCTCGGCCGCGATCGTGCTGGCGACGAGGGTGTCCGTCGTGAGCGGCAGGAAGGGGCCGTGCTGCTCGAAGCTGCCGATCGGCAGCAGCGCGACCGCCGTGGAGCGGTCGTGCGCGTCGAGCGTGGTATCGGCCGGGAGGAGATCCATCGTGATGGACCTTCTCACGGTTCGCGAGAGGGGACGAGAGGGGCAGCTCATGCAGGAGACGCGAGACGGTGAACTGGCCGAGGTCGCGGAATCGGACCTCGTGACGCGTGGCGGCCGGTTCCGCGCCGTCGCGTTCCGGGACCCCTACGACGGGAACGAGCACCTCGCCCTCGTGCGCGGCGAGCCGCGCGGTCAGAAGGACGTGCTGGTCCGGGTGCACTCGGAGTGCCTCACCGGTGACGTCTTCGGCGCGCTGCGGTGCGAGTGCGGTGCGCAGCTCCGGTCGGCGGTCGATGCGATCGCCGACGAGGGGTGCGGCGTGCTCGTGTACCTGCGCGGGCACGAGGGCCGCGGGATCGGCCTCGTCGCGAAGGTCCGCACCCACGTGTTGCAGGACGAGCAGGGGCTCGACACGGTCGACTCGGCCACCGCGCTCGGCCTGCCGGTTGACGTGCGCGACTTCGGCCCGGCCGCACGGGTGCTGCACTACCTCGGTGTGGAGTCGGTCCGGCTGCTGTCGAACAACGAGGACAAGGTGCTCGCGCTCACCGACCACGGGATCAAGGTCACCGGGCGGGTCCCGCTGTTGGAGCCCGTGGACGAGTACAACGTCCGCTACCTCATGGCGAAGCGCGACCGCCTCGGCCACGACCTCCCTCACCTGGGGTCACTCGGCTGACGCGAAGTCGCCGGCCCGCCACGGCATCTCCTGCAGCACCCACGTGTTGCCGTCCGGATCGCTGAACGGGACGTACCTGACGCCCTGGTCGTGCTCGTCGATCTCCCCGACCGGAACGCCGCGGCGGGCGAGCTCGTCGCGCGCGGCCGCGGCGTCGGCGACGACGAGGTGCAGCCCCCGCACCGAACCTGCCGCCGCGTCGGCCAGTGCGGGCAGGCCGCTGGACAGCACGATCGAGCAGGCCGAGCCGGGCGGGGTGAGCTGGCATATCCGCACGCCATCGGCCGGCTGCACGTCGACGTCCACGACGAACCCCGCCCCGACGTAGAACTCCTTGGCGCGTTCGACGTCGGTGACCGGCACGGGCACGAGCTCGAGCAGCATCTTCATGGCGCCTCCTTGCGCACGCGGTAGTGCAGGTGGGTCACGCGGTCGCCCTGGATGACGGCGGGATCGTCCAGCAGCTGTTCGGCGCCCGTGAAGTCGCCGAAGTAGCGCACGCCCGTGCCCAGCAGCACCGGCACCAGGTCCACGCGGAGCTCGTCGACCAGCCCTGCCGCGAGGGCCTGGCCGGCCATGTCGCCCGCGGTGACCGACACGACGCGGTCACCAGCCACCTCCTGCGCCTCGGCGATCGCGCTCGCGACCCCGTCGGTGACGAACGTGTACGGGGCGTCCGTGTGGGCCTCGATCCATTCGGTCGGCACGCGATGCGTCACGACGAACACGGCGTCGCCGACCGGGGGAACGCCACCCCAGCCGTCGGTGATGTCGAACAGGCGCCGCCCGATCACGCCCGGCCCCACGTCACTCCACGCCGTCCGCAGGTACTCGGCGCTCGCTGCGGAGACCTTGAAGACCCGATCCGGGTCGTTGCCTCTGACCTCGACATCGCCGTTGCCGTACCAGTCGAACAGCGGCCCGACCCGACCGGACGGGTCGGCGATGAATCCGTCCAGCGACATCGTGGCCTGCACGACGACCTTGCCCATGGCGTCCCTCCCTGAGTTCGTGTGGAACAGCATGTGTCCGCAGGGCACTCCGGGGCATCCGTGGTGACCACCTGGCCGTCACGTGATCAGCACGCGAGCCGGCTGTCAGGGTGCGCGAACGCCGACGCCGACGCCTCCACGAAGAGGGGCCCGCCTGTTCTGCCACGCTCGCATCATGCGTGTGTTCGTCACGGGCGGCACCGGTGCCGTCGGCCGTCTCGCGGTTGCCGAGCTGGCGGCAGCGGGCCATGAGGTTTCCGCGCTCGCGCGAAGTGCCGAGCGGGCCGCGCTGCTGGAGGAGCTCGGGGCGCGCCCGGTCGCCGTCTCGCTCTTCGACCGGGCGGCGCTGACGGCGGCCTTCGCCGATCACGGCGCGGTGGTCAACCTGGCCACGGCGATCCCGTCGACCATGCGCGCGCTCTGGAGCAGCGGGTGGCGGGAGAACGACCGGATCCGGACTGAGGGCTCCGCCGCCGTCGTCGACGCCGTGCTCGCCGCGGGGGTCGGACGGCTCGTGCAGGAGTCGGTCGTGATGATCTACCCGGACCGGGGCGCGGCCTGGATCGACGAGGACGTGCCGCCCGAGGATCTCCCGCGCAACCGGGCCAACCTCGCGGCCGAGGCGAGTGCTCGGCGGTTCACCACGGCAGGCGGGACCGGCACCGTGCTGCGTTTCGGCTGGTTCTACGGTCCCGGTTCCACCCAGACCGAGGAGATGCTCCGCCAGGCGCGCCTCGGGTTCCCGCTGGTGCTGGGCGACGCGGACGCCTACACCAGCCCGATCCACCTCGCCGATGCCGCCTCAGCCGTCGTCGCGGCGCTCGACGCCCCGTCCGGCACCTTCAACGTCGCCGACGACGTGCCGCTGCCGAAGCGCGAGTTCGCCGCGGCGCTGGCTGAGGCCGTCGGCAGGCGGAGGTGGGTGGGCGTGCCCGGCAGGGCGGCGCGGTTGCTCGGTCCGCGGGTCGCCTCGCTCCTCGGTTCTCTGCGCGTGTCGAATGGCAGGTTCCGCGCGGCTACGGGCTGGGCCCCGCGGAACCGGAGTGCGAACGAGGGCTGGCCGGCGACGGCGGCGGCTCTCATGTGACCCTCCCGGCGTCAGCAAGGTGGCCTTCCCGTCGTGTCACGCCAGCAAGGCCACCTTGCCGGCGTTGGGCGCCATGAAGGCGAGGGCCATGGCTGCCTCGGCGTGGACCGCCTCGGCCTCTCCGCCGGTCAGCGGGCGGTGCGGGTGCACCTCCAGTCTGGCGGTTTCCCGGTCGCGCGTGAGCGTCCAGTGGGCCGCGGTGAACCCGTCGACGAGCACCGCGCCCGGCACCGGTCCGCTGCGCCGCACGAAGGCGCGGCGGAACTCGTCGGTGCTCACGCGGTTGCGGTCGGCGTGCGAGAGCAGCAGGTTGTCGAAGTCGTACAGGAACCGCACCGGAGCCGGTGTGGCGGCGTCGGGGCGCGGGGCGTCGGGCAGGTCGAACAGCTCGCGGCCGCACTCGTCGTGGAACAGGCGCAGCTGCGAGCGGAGCGGCTCGACCACCTCGCGCAGGTGCGTGAGCCCCGACCAGGTCTGCACGTCCATCACCGTGGCCGGGCCGAACGCGGCGAGGTAGCGGCGCACCAGCGTCTCGAGCGAGAACGGGGCGCCGTCGCCCACCCACGACTCGGCGCTGGTGTGCGCGATGGGGCCGCTGCGTCCCCACAGCCCACGCGGCGGCACCTGAACGAGCGGCAGCCGGTTTCGCACGGCGTACGCGAGGCCCGCGGCGGGCCGGTCGGGCCAGCGGTCCTGCAGCAGGGCGCCGAGCTCCCGTGAAGTGCGGGCGCGCTCGGCGAGCAGCGGGCGGGCGGCCGCCACGATCTCGTCGACGTCGAGTCCGCGGACGGCGTCTCCGTGGAGCTGGTTGGTGAACAGATCCCTGTCGAGCACGGGCTGGATCGCCGCGCGCAGGCCGTGGGCGTCCCGTGCCGTGACGAGGTGGATGGTGGAGCGCATCAGCGCGATCCGCACCAACGACCGGTCGGTAAGCCGATCGGCCGCGGCCTCGGGCCGGAAGCCGGCGATGCGGCTCCACAGCCCGAGATACCAGCTGTGCGGGGTCTGTGCCTGCAGGCCGACCAGGTGCTCGACCACCTCGGGGACCGACCGGGTGGTGCGCTCCAGCAGGAACTGGCGGGCGAGGGTGGCCCGGTTCAACGTGCGCGGGCCGAGCACCTGGGGCATCGGATCAGCCCCGCAGCCCGGCGAAGAACTGCCGCAGGTCACCGGCCAGCAGGTCCGGCACCTCGTGCGCGGCGTAGTGCCCGCCGCGGTCGAACTCCGTCCACGACACGATGTTCGCGTGGTCGCGCTCGGCGAAGCGCCGGATGCCCGAGAAGTCGTGCGCGAACGCGGCCAGCCCGAGCGGCACGGTCGTCGGCCCCGTCGGCTTCTCCTCCTCGGGGGTGTGCCGGTCCTCCCAGTAGAACCGCATCGACGACGCGGTGGTGCGGGTGAACCAGTAGATGGCGACGTTCGTCAGCACGAAGTCGGGGTGGACAGCGTCGCCGAACAGCTGGTAACTCCACGCCAGCTGGCCGGCAGGGGAGTCGGCGAGCGCGTGGGCGAGGTTCTGCGGTTGCGTCGACTGCAGCTCGTTGAAGCCGAACTTCTCCGCGGCGAAGCTCTGCAGCGTGGCCAGCTCGGCCATCTCCGCCTCTGGCATACCCTCGAACTCGGCCGGGTCGCCGGACGGGAACGAGAAGATCTGGTCGACGTGCACGCCCACCACGTGCTCGGGGTCGAGCCGCCCCAGCTCCGGGGAGACGAACGAGCCCCCGTCGTTGCCGTGCGCGCCGTAGCGTTCGTAACCCAGCCGCGCCATCAGCTCCTTCCACGCGCGAGCCGTGCGGTAGCGGTTCCAGCCGGGCTCGGTGGTCGGGCCCGAGAACGCGAAGCCCGGGATCGACGGGATGACGAGGTGGAACGCCTGCGCCGGGTCGCCGCCGTGTGCCCGGGGGTCGGTCAGCGGACCGATCACGTCGAGGAACTCGACGAACGAGCCCGGCCAGCCGTGCGTCAGGATCAGCGGGAACGCGTCCGGCTCGGGGGAGCGGACGTGCAGGAAGTGGATGTTCTGTCCGTCGATCGTCGTCGTGAACTGCGGGATGGCGTTGAGCCGCTTCTCGACGGCCCTCCAGTCGAACTCGTCGCGCCAGCGGCGCACCAGCTCGCGCACGGGCTCGACGCGCACGCCGTAGTCGCCGCCGGTGGTGAGCTCCTCGGTGTAGCGGGTACGGGCAAGGCGGTCGGCGAGGTCGTCGAGGTCGGCCTGGGGGACGTCGATCTGGAACGGCGTGATCTCCATGAACACGACGGTACGGGCCAATCAGGCAAGGTTCGTGCCTGATAGTCGGGCAGAATTCCTTCCATGTTGGAGACGTCCGCGCGACTGCTGCGCCTGCTGTCGCTGTTGCAGTCGCGTCGCGAGTGGACCGGGCCCGAGCTGGCGCAGCGGCTCGAGGTGAGCGAGCGCACCATCCGCAACGACATCGATCGGCTGCGCTCGCTCGGCTACCCGGTCGACGCCAACCGGGGCGCGGTCGGCGGCTACCGCCTCGGCGCAGGCGCGCAGCTGCCGCCGTTGCTCCTCGACGACGACGAGGCCGTGGCCACGGTGCTCGGCCTGCGTGCCGCCACCGGCCTGGCCGGTGTCGAGGAGGTGTCGCTGCGTGCCCTGGCGAAGATCGAGCAGGTGCTGCCGCGTCGGCTGCGCACGCGGGTCGCCGCGCTGGGCGAGTTCGCGCTGCGCGTGCCCGAGGACACGCCTTCGCCGCAGGTCGACGCCGAGGTGCTCACCACGCTCGCCGCCGCCTGCCGCGACGCGGAGCGGCTGCGCTTCGACTACCGCACCCACGGCGGTGGAGAGTCGCGGCGCGACGTCGAGCCCTACCGGTTGATCGCATGGGGTCGGCGCTGGTACCTGCTCGCATGGGACGTCGAGCGCGGCGACTGGCGCACCTTCCGCGCCGACCGCATCACCCCGCGCATCCCGACCGGCCCGCGTTTCGCCCCGCGGCCCCTCCCCACCGACGACGTCACCACATACCTGTCCGGCCGCGTCTCCGCCGCGGCGTGGCGGTATCGGGCCCGCGTGGTGGTGCACGCTCCCGCCGACGAGGTCGCGGAGCGCATCACGGCGGCGGTCGGGCACGTCGAGGCGCGCGACGCCGCGACCTGCGTCCTCCACACCGGGTCGGACAGCCTCGAGAGCCTGGCCGTGCACCTCGGCATGCTCGGCGTGGACTTCGAGGTCGTGGATCCACCGGAGCTGGCGGACCACATCGCCCTCCTCTCGGAGCGATACGCCAGGGCCGTGAGACGCGCGTGAAACGTCGGTGGGACCCCGCGGCAGCACGCTTCTCCCTCGCACCGCGTCCCACTGGATCTGGAGAAGTCGATGAGCAACGAGCAGCCATGGTCCCCGCAGAACCACCCCGGCCCACCTCCGTACGGCTACCCCGGCGGGCCGGGCTACTCCGGCCCGCAGCCGCCGATGGGGCCGCCGCTCGCCGAGTGGTGGGAGCGGCTCGTGGCCCGCATCATCGACGGCGCCGTGTTCATGGTCGCGAACATCATCGTGTCGTCGATCCTGTTCGCCCTGTTCGTGCCGCTCTTCGCGGTCTCGGCGTACGGGGTGCTGGCAGGCCCCGGTCTGTTCCTGCTGTATCTGGTGAACTGGGTGGTGGCCGGTCTCCTCTACGCCGGGTACGACTACTTCCTGCATGCCCGGTCGGGGCAGACCCTCGGCAAGATGGCGATGAAGATCCGCGTCGCCGGAGTCGACGGCCGCCCGCTGTCGCAGCAGGTCCTGCTGCGGCGCGCGGCCGCCTACCCCGGCGCGTTCGCCCTCATCGGGCTGCTGGCGGGGCTCAGCTGGTCGGCCGCCACGCTCGGCATGCTGCTCGCCGTCGGGCTGAGCGTCGCCGACGGCGTCCCGGTCATCACCGACCAGCGGCTGCGCCAGGCCCTGCACGACCGCTTCGCGGGGACAGTCGTGATCAAGGCGCCGTGAGCTGCCCTGCCGACGTCGTGACGAGCTCGTCGGCGACCCATCGCGCGACCTCGGCCGGGTAGGGCGCAGGCAACCCGAGGACGATGTGCCGGAAGCCTGCGTCGATCGCTTCGGCGATCGCGCCCCGCGTGGAGCCGGGTTCCTCGTACGAGACGGGCAGGTGGATCGAGCGCGTGATCGAGGCGGGATCGCGCCCGATCTCTACGCAGTATCGGTCCAGCAGCGCGCCGCGGCGGACGGCGTCGTCGATGTCGCCGCCGGGGATGTTCCACACGTCGGCGTGCTCGGCGACCACGCGCAGCGTCGCGGCCGATCGCCCGCCGATGACGATCGGTGGATGGGGGTGCTGGACGGGTCTGGGGTTGCCGAACGCCCCGGTGAGCCGGACGTGGCTGCCGTCGAAGTCGAACGGCTCGGCCTCCGTCCACAGCCGCCGGATCACGGTGCACGCCTCGGCGAGGCTCGCCACGGCGTGGGCGGCGTCGTGGAAGGGCAGGCCGTGCGCGTCGTACTCGCGCTTGGCCAGCGGGTGGCTGGGCCGCGAGCCGGCGCCGATGCCGAAGTCGAGCCGCCCGCCGGAGACGATGTCGACGGTCGTGGCGATCTTGGCCAGCATCGCGGGCGGCCGGAAGCGGTTGCTCGTCACGAGCAGGCCGATCCGCAGCCTGCGGGTCTGTGCGGCGAGGGCCGACAGCAGCGTCCAGCCTTCGTGGATCGGTCCGTCCGGGTCGCCCGCGATCGGCATGAGGTGGTCGAACAGCCACGCGTGCTCGATCTCGGGAACCGTGTCCGCCTCGCGCCAGACACGCAGGATGTCCTGGTAGTCGACCTGCATCGGGGCGGTCATGATCCCGAAGCTCGTTGAGGAGGTCTCCGACATGGGCCGTGGTCCTTTCGACACCGGCACCGCCTGTCATGATGGCCAGGCGGAACATTGTTCCGGTAACCATACGGAACGAAGTTCCGGTTAGGAAGGGGTGGGCGTGTCAGCTCGCAGGCGGGCCGACGCCCGGCGCAACGAGCAAGCTCTGCTCGACGCCGCCGCCGCGGTCTTCGTCGCCTCCGGCGTGGAGGCGCCGGTGCGCGACATCGCGGCGAGGGCAGGCGTCGGGACGGGCACCGTCTACCGCCACTTCCCAACACGCGCGGACCTGGTCGTCGCCGTCTACCGGCACCAGATCGAGGCGTGCGCTGAGGCGGGCGAAACCGGCCTGGCCTGCGCGGAGTCCCCGTATGCCGCGCTGGTCCGATGGATCGACCTGTTCGTCGATCTCCTCGTGACCAAGCACGGACTGGCCGCCGCGCTACGGCCGGACAGCCCTCAGTTCGAGGCCCTGCACGCCTACTTCCTCGACCGGCTCCTGCCGGTGTGCACCCGGTTGATCGACGAGGCAGCCGCTTCCGACGAGATCGGCGCCGACCTGGAGGCCTACGAGCTCATGCGGGCCGTCGGGAACCTCTGCATCGGCGCGGACAGCGACCCCCGCTACGACGCTCGCCGACTGGTCGGGCTCCTGCTGGCAGGGCTACGCCGGCCCGCTACTTGACCTGGCCCGAGTCGCAGTGCGCGTCAGCGTAGGACTCGACCCGCCGGAACGCCGCGGTCGCCGTGTCGCCGACCCGCTCCCACGCGCTGTCGATGTCATCGGCGCCGGCGAGCACGCGGTACTGGACGGCGAGCTCCGCGGCGTCCGCGCTGAGCTCCGGAGGCCCGCTGGACGCCAGCGCGTCCCACATGTCGGCGGAGTATCGCAGCGACGCGGGGCCTAGGTGGCTCCCGTACTCGACCGCCAACTGGAACTCGGCGGCCGTCGACACCCGGCACAGGGCCGCCACCCCGTCGCCTTGGGCGATGGGACCCGGGCTCGGGGCGGCGGCCGATCCGGTGGGAACCCGCGTGGAGACGGCCGCACCGGCCGTCGCGGACGGCGTCGGGCCGGCTGCGAACCCGGGGTTGTTGACCTGCACCGCGCAGCCGGTGACCAGGCCGAGAGCGATCAGCGCGACCCCGAGCCCGACGGCCCGCCCCTTCGACCGTCCTGCCGTGCGGCCGCACTTCCTGCCCATCCGTGCTCCTCTCGTGGCTACGGGCAGGACTGTGACGGCGGCGAGTTGCACGGGCGCCTCAGCGACGTTTCACTGATCCTGGAGCCGGCGCCATCCGACTGTCCACACACCGACGTCTGTGTTGGCGCACTGACAGCAGTCGGTGTGCGACCGCCGAAGTCGGTGTGTGACCTCCCGCGTGCGCGAAGGGGCCGTTCGATCCACTCGCCGGCCGCTAACCTCGGCCTCGACTGCGGGGGAGGGCGCATGGCGGCGACGGCGGCGTACGACGAGATCGCGGACTGGTACGAGGGGGAGTTCCTGCCCCGCACTTCGGCGGACGATCCGCTCGGGATCGACCGCTCGCTGCGGGACCTGCTCGGGCCGGGCGCCGGCCGCTGCCTCGAGATCGGCTGCGGCACCGGGGTGCACGCCGCGAGCGTGCGGGCGCTGGGCTGGACACCGATCGGCGTCGACGTCTCGGCCGGGATGTTGCGGCACGCGCAGGGCCGGCTCGCGTGTACCCGCGCCGACGCCGAACGGCTCCCGCTGGGTGACGCGTCCGTCGATGCGGCGATCGCGGTGATGGTCCACACCGACATGCCCGCCTACCCGGCCGTGCTCCGCGAGGCCGCGCGGGTGGTGCGGCCGGGCGGGGTGTTCGTCCACGTCGGCGTCCACCCGTGCTTCTGCGGCGGGTTCGCCGACCGCTCAGATCCGGAGGCGGTCGTGATCCGGCCCGGTTACGGCGATGGTCACTGGACCACGGAGTCGTGGACCGACCAGGGCATCCGCGACAAGGTCGGCGCCAGCCACCTCCCGCTCGCCGAGCTGCTGAACGCCGTTCTGGACGCGGGCATGGTGCCGGAGCGGTTCGCCGAGAGCGGTGGGCCCACGCCCGTGGTGCTGGCCGTGCGGGCCCGGGTTCCGGCTGGTGGGAGGCCTGGCTGAGCCGCCCATTACGCTCGATCGAGCGAACGGGGGGTTGGCATGGGTGGGGGGAACGACGGGGTCGGCCGGATGGTGGCCGGCCGGTACCGGCTGCACGAGCTGCTCGGCAGGGGCGGGATGGGCACGGTCTGGCGTGCCACCGACGAGCTGCTCGGCCGCACGGTTGCGCTCAAGCAGGTCAGGCTCGACGGGCTGCCCGCCGCCGACGCGGCCGTTGCGCGGGAACGCACGATGCGGGAGGCGCGGATCGCGGCAGCGCTGCACCACCCGCACGTCGTCACGGTGTTCGACGTCGTCATCGAGAACGACGAGCCGTGGCTCGTCATGGAGTACGTGCCGGCCCGTTCGCTCGGGAACCTGCTCGGCGAGTGGGGTGCGCTGCCTCCGGTCGACGTGGCCATGATCGGTGCGCAGATCGCGGGCGCGCTCGCAGCCGCTCACGCGTCAGGCATCGTCCACCGCGACGTCAAGCCGGACAACGTCCTCGTCACCGGATCCCCCGCCGCTCCGATGGTCAAGCTCGCCGACTTCGGGATCTCCCACGCGGCGGCGGTGCCCGCGCTCACGGCAACAGGCGTCCTCACCGGGACGCCTGCCTACTTCGCGCCCGAGACCGCCCGCGGCGAGGCCACCGACGCGCGCAGCGACATGTACTCCCTGGGCGCCACGTTGTACGCCGCGGTCGAGGGACAGCCGCCGTTCGGTCCGGGCGAGGGAAACCTGCTCGCCTTCCTCGCTCGCATCGGACGGGGTGGGGCGCCGCCCCCGCGGCAGGCCGGTCCGTTGACCGGGCTCCTTCGCGACCTCACCGCCGACGCCCCCGCGGCTCGGCCCACGGCCGTCCAGGCGCAGCACGCGTTGTGCGAAATGGCAGCGTCCATGGGCCGCCCGATCGCTCCGACGAGGACCTTCGAACCACCGGGGCGTCGGCGCCGGGCGCTTGCCATCGCGGCAGTCGCCCTTGCCGCAGCAGCTGCCGTGGTGGCCACGGTGCTGGTCGTCGGCTCCGGTGAGCCCGCGTCGCCACCACAGGCGGCGCCCACCACCCCCGCGGGGACCACGCCCGCGGACGGAACGTCCGTCGCGGCCGTGCCCGGCCCGCTCGCGGTGGAACGTACGGCCGATCCCTGCTCGCTCCTCGATCCGGCGGTCCTCAATCGGTTCGGCAAACTGTCGATCGAGCCGCACAACGGCCGGTTCCGCGAGTGCACCGCCAACCTCGATGCCACCGGTGGGGGCGTACTGGGGGTCTACGCCGAGCTGTTCAACGGCGCCGAGACGCAGCGGACCACGAGCGGCTGGTCCCCGCCCGCCGACGGTCCGCGGGTGCTCGAGTCGGACGTGGACGAGGAGTACTGCGAGCACCGGGTGTTGCATCCGGACGGGAGCTCGGCGCTCTTGAGCATCTCCGGCCCGAAGCCGGTGAGCAGCCTCTGCCTGATCGCGGCCGCGGTCGCCGAGGCAGGCGCCGCCCGGCTCGTCGCCCCGGGGATCGGGCAGCGGGCGTGGCCCGCCGACTCCGTGCTGGCCGCACGCAATGCCTGTGACCTGCTGACCTCGGAGGAAGCCGCCCGCGCCACCGGCACGACGGCCCGCTCGTGGCCCGGCTTCGGTGGCTTCTCCTGCCAGTGGGGACTGCCGGAGTCGACCACCAGCAACGTCACGATCGCATTCGCCCGGAGGCTTCCGTTCGGCGCGGAGGACGGCGAGCCCGCCGATGTCGGAGGCAAGCCAGGGCGCATGGTGATCGAGCCGGGCGGCTGGTGCTCTGTCGTCGTTCAGCAGCGTGAGTACATGGACGACACCGGAAACCCGCGGATCGAGGTCATGAACCTGTACGTGTACCGACCCGAGCCGGCGTCGTGCACACAGGCGTCGGAGCTGGCCACGATCGCGAGCTCCCGGCTCGACGCCGCCTAGTTCGGGACACTAGCGCTCGTCCGGTGCCTCGTCGCCCGAGATCGTGGGCCTGCGCCCGGGCTGGGCGGCGTGACGCGGGTCGAGCGTCAGCTTGATCCGCTGCGTGGAGGCGGACGCGAAGCGTGTCTCGGTGCCCAATTCGAGCACCCAGAATTTCGCTTTGGCGCCCGGCTTGGCCTCCTTGTCGACACCCACGGTGAGTTCGACCTCGACGGGGCCGAGTTCGAAGCGCAACTGTTCGTTCTCACCGGCGCGCATGGCTTCGGCGAGTTCGGCGCGCAGCTGCGCGATGACTTCCGAGAGCGCCAGCGGCATTCGAGACTCCTCGCGTGGTCCAGGCGGTGACGCCTGGAGGATCCCACTCCGCGACCGGGTCGCACGACCCGGTGCCGGGATGGCGATCCGCCTTTTACAGCTGGTAGCCCATCCCCACGCGTGGCCGGTGCGTTCGGCCGGGAGAACGGCAGAGTCGAATGAGCATGACGAAATAGTCAGGCCACCGGCTCTGCCGGTTGGGCGCCACCAGTGGCGATGATGGGGTCTGCAGGCACACGGTGCGCCTCCTCTCGGCTGCGGTATGTGATCGGATGACTACACCCTAGCGGGGAACGTGACGGGGCACACGGAGCTGTGCCTTAAGCCATTCCCAAGTTTTCTTCGAGTCCGGCAGCCGTGCGTGTCGTGAGCCAGTCCGCGAGGGCGTCGAACGCCTCCCACTCCAGCCGGGCGATGGCCGGGACCGCCTCGATCCATCCGCCCGTGGCGAGCAACTCGACGACGAGGCGGGTGATCAGGGCCCGACGGGTGCCGCCCGGGTCGGCGTCGCGGGCGAGCACCACGGCGGCGGCACCGGTGAGCCGCCCGGCCGCGGCCCAGCCGTCCTCCCGTCTCGGGATGGCCTCGAGCAGCTCCTCGGCGCGGCCGAGCAGGGTCCATGCGCGGTCCGGGTCGCTCGCGACCGCCGTCGCGAGCGCGGCCATGGCCCGGGACCTTGCCGCCGGGCCGGCGATCGTACGTGCGACGTCCTCGGCCCACGTGATCAAGCCGGCCGCGGCGAACGCGTCGACCACCCGCGTGCGGGTCCGGTCCTGACGCCCGCGGTCGGCGATGCCCGCCAGCTCCGCCTCGGTGCTCCGGGCGAGCACGGCGGCGCGGTCCGCGTCACCGGCCGCCGCCAGTGCGACCGAGAGATGGGCGATCGCCCGCACGCGTTGGTCGGGATCCGTGACGTCCTCGACCGCCTGCGCCGTTGCCGCCTTCCGCAGCCGCTCCGCGTCGCCGGTGGCGCCGACGGTGTGCAGCGCCGTCGACAGGCGCAGGAGCGCGACCACTCGCGTGTAGCCGTCGCCGGGCGGATCGGCGAGTACCGCATTCGCGGTGGCGACCGCGTCGTCCGTGCGGTGTGCGGCGGCCTGCGCCTCGCAGACGTCGACCAGCGCCCATGACCGGTGCTCCGGATCGTCGAGCGCGTCGGCGAGGGCAACGGCGTCGTCGATCGCTCCGAAAGCGGCCAGTGCGCAGGCCACCCGGGTCAACGCCGCGGCCCGTCGTGCCGGGTCCGGGATCTGCTCGGCGAGCTCGACGGCCGCCGGCAGCGCGTCGATCGCCACCAGGCCGTCGACCACCCGGTCGCACATCGTCACGAGCCGGTTGAGGTCGGTCGTTCGCCGTGCCATCCCCTCGGCCTCGACGGCGCGGGCGGCGGCGCGGGCACGGTCGCCACCCGCCGCGAAGGCCGCGGCGACGTCCGCGAGCGCTTGCATCCGCCGGCCGGCCCGTGGCACGCGGCGCACGACCACCTCGGCTCGCCGGGACTCGCCACGGCGCGCGGCGCGCTCGGCGATCTCGGTGAGCGCGTCGGCGAGGCGGTCGACGTCGTCGACCCGGTCCAGCAGCTCCTCGGAACGTGCGATGTCGCCGGCCGCGGCAGACGCGACGGCGAGGCGGGCGAGCGCCCACCCCTGCTTGTCCTCGTGGAGGCCTGCGGCGAGGTGCTCGGCCTCGGCCAGCAACCTGCCAGCCACCGACTGATCGTGGTCGGACACCGCGCACACCAGCGTGACCAGGTCGCGCAGCGCGTCGCCGCGGTTCGCGGCCGAGCGGGCGGCGTCGCGCAGTTGGGGGAGATGCCATAACGCGAGAACGTTGTCGCCGCGCGCAACGTCGTCGTGCACCAGCGCGGCCAGGACCGGTAGCCGCGCCCCCGGCCGCCGGATGCCTGCGGCGACCTCCTTGGCCCGGTCGATCTGGCCGGCGGCCGACAGCGCCTTCGCCAGCACGGCGAGGAGGCGGGGGCGCGCCGGACCGCGAGCGGCCCGGCCGATCAGCTCCTCGGCCGTTGCGTCCTCACCCACCGCCACGGCGGCCGCGATGACATCCGGCAGGCTGCGGGTGTCCGGCTCGGACGACACCAGCTCGGCGACGATCGCCTTGGCCCGCTGTAGGTCTTTCCCGGCGAGCGCTACGGCCACCCGCGCGAGCGCGCGCGTCCTGCGCCTCGGCGTGCACCCCCGCGCCCAGCGCTCGGCCCGCTCGGAGTCGTGGGGTACGGCTGCCACCGCCATGCCCGCGAACGCCTCGTCCCGCCGGTCGCGATCCGGCACAAGTTCGGCGAGCGCCTCGGCGTCGTCGAGGTGGCCGGCGTCGGCGGCGGCGGGGGCCGCGGCGGCGAGAGCGGCCCGCCGCCTGCTCTTCGTGAGGCCGCGGGCCAGCGCAGCGGCCCGCTCTCCGCGTCCCAGCGCGGCCCAAACCGCGGGCAGTTGCACCGGAACGTTCCGGTTGCGGCTGGTGAGCTCCTCGCGGCGCACCGCGAGCAGCACAGCGGCCACCAGGTCGGGTTCGTCGCGCCGGGCGCCGACCAGCTGGGCGAGCGCGATCTCGTCGAGCGCCGCGGCGTCACCTCCGGTGACCTCGAGCAGCCGCTCGTGGCGCGTCGTATCGGTGGCGAGGTCGGTGAGGCGCGCCGCGTCGCCGGCCGTGGCCAGCACGCGCGGGTGGTCGTGCAGCAGGTACGCGGGTGTGCCGGCGGGCCAGCCGCGCCGCCGGTGGTCGTCGCACCACGCGTGCAGCCGGGCGCGGTACCGGTCGAGCCGTGGCCCGAGCTCGTCCACGGCCGCTTCGCGGAGCGTCCGGTGCGCGAAGACGTAGCCCCGTGCGCCGCCTGCCTGGCGATGGATCCTGGCGGCGACGCTGCGCCCGAACGCGCCGGACAGCAGGTCGGCCACCGCGAACGCGGTGGTGCCGGTGAGCTCCGCGAGGTCGTCGTGCGTGAGGCCGCCGCCGGACGCGGCGATCAGGCCGATCAAGCTCTCGTGCAGCGGCCCCTCCCGCAGCCGCTCCCTCAGCTCCCGCCGGGCGAACCGGGTGACTTCCCGGGCATGGGGCGAGACCGCCAGCCTGCGGCGGGTGCAGCTGTGCAGCGGGTGGTCGGCCGGGACGTCATCGGGGAGTGACCGGCCCGGCCTGCTGGTCACCAGCACGGCGACCCCCGGCGGTGGATGCCGGGGCAGCAGCGATGCGATGCTCGGCTCGCGAGTGTCCTGGCCGGTGTCCTCGTCGATCCCGTCGACGACGACGAGGAGCCTGCGCCCCGCGTCCCGGCACCGGCGCGCCGCCGCCTCCAGGAGGGCGAACAGAGCGGTACGGCGGTCGATCGCCGTCTCGGGTGGCTCGTACTCCAGCTCGGCCAGCGCGGCGAGCTGCTCGGTGACCGCGCCGAGGAACGCGTCGCCGTCCGAGCTCCCGGCACGTCCGTTGCCGACGAAGAACGGGACCACGTCGACGTCCGGCGGCGGATGGAGGGCGAACCACGCCATGAGGGCGGTCTTGCCCGCCCACGGCGATCCTTCCCACCAACCGTACGGCTCGGTGAACTCGGCCAGCTCCTGCCGCTCCTGCTCCCGGCCGAGCAGGCTCTCCGGCGCGATGTCGCGCACCTGAATGAGGTACGGCGCACGCGGCGAGACCGATTCCGCCACGTCCTGGAGGCCGGGCCGCTGTCCGAGCAGGTCCCGCAGCCGGCGCACCGTGTCGCCGTCCGGGCCGTCGAGGAGCTGCGTGACCCGCGCGGCCGCGAGCCTGATGAGGCCGTCGGAGCGGTGGTGCTCGGTGACGACCCCGACGATGCGGCGGCCGGCCCACACCGCGGCCCCGGACATTCCCTCCCACGGGGAGACGACCGGGTCCGGGTCGTGCTCGGGCGGGCGGACCGTCACCTCGAGGTGCCCCGAGCGCAGGTTCGACAGCGGAGCAACCGTGCCAACGGCCTGGTGCGAGTCGCGGTAGCTGCCTGTGTCGGGGTAGCCCTTCAGCTTGAACCGCGGGAAGCCGACGGCCTGCACGACGAGCTCGTCGGGATGGTCGCCGACGCGGCCGAAGGAGCAGGCGGGCACGTCGTACGGGGAGTCGATGACGACCGCCGCGAGATCCGAGGCCGGGTCGGCAAGGACCTCGCGGGCCGGGGTGCTCCACTCGCCTTTCGTGTCGGCGTCGAAGCGCAGACGCACGTCCATGGCGTCGGCCACCACGTGGGCCGCGGTGAGCACCACGCTCGACGTGACCCGGTAGCCGGAACCCCGCCGGCCACCATCCGCGCCTCTGACGATGACCTCGGCCACCCGGTGCGGGTCGATGCCCGGCTCCGCGTCCACGGCCGTGATCCCCCCTCGGAACTCCCTGCAACCTACCGGTTACGGGCCGCGTAAGGCTATTCTGGGGCTAATTCGCTTACGGGGGTCGCATGGAGGCCAGCGGATACCGGATCGACGGCGCGGGCACCGCGGTGGACCTCGTCAACGCGGTCACCACCGGTTCCGGGGTATCGGACACAGGGCTCGCCGGGCTGCTCGGCACGCATCGCTACCTGGTGCCCGAGCTGTCCGCGGCAGACGCCGGCCGGCTGCGGGCCTGGGCACATCGGCTACGCCCCGCGTTCGGCGGCACCGAGGTGATCGCGCTGCTCAACGGGCTGCTGGCGGAGGTGTCGCTGCGGCCGCACATCTCCGACCACGGGCTGGGCCCGCACCTGCACTACGGCGAGCCGGGCGCCGATCTCGTCGACCGGGTGCGGGCCAACACGGCGTTCGGACTGGCGCTGGCCGTCTGCGAGCACGGTGCCGAGCGGCTCGGGCGCTGCCGGGCCGTGGGGTGCGACCGGGTGTACGCCGACGTCCAGCGCGGCCCCCGGCGCCGCTACTGCTCGCGGGCCTGCCAGAACCGCAGCTCGGTTGCGGCCTTCCGGGCCCGCCGCGTCTCATGATCGTGAAGTGCCGGACGCCGCACGGAACCCTTGCCGTGCTGGCGGTGACGCTGCTGCTGATCAAGTCGACCTGGTTCTCGGCCACCGCGGTGGTCCCGCAGGTGCGCGCCGAGTGGGGGCTCTCGGCGGAGGCCGTCGCGTGGCTGACGATCGCGGTGCAGTGGGGTTTCGTCACCGGCGCGTTGCTCTCCGCGGCGTTCACCGTGGCCGACGCGATCGCGCCCACCCGGCTGATCTTCCTGTCCTCGCTCGGCGCGGCCGGGGCCAACCTGCTCCTCCTCGCCACGGAGAGCCTCGGCCTCGGCATCACGGCGCGGTTCGCCACCGGGTTCTTCATCGCGGGCGTCTACCCGCCCGCGCTCAAGCTGATCTCCACGTGGTACCGGCAGGGCCGGGGCACGGCCATCGGTGTGCTGGTGGGTGCGTTCACCGTCAGCGCCGGGGTGCCGCACCTGGTCAACGGCCTCGGCGGGCTGGACTGGCGGACCGTCATCGTGACCACCTCGGTCGTCACCGTCGCCGGCGGCGTGCTCACCCTCGTGGCCGTGGTGGAAGGGCCGTTCCCGTTCCCGGCAGCGGCCTTCGACCCGCGGCAGGTCCGGGCAGTGCTGCGCGACCGCGGCACCCGCCTCGCAATGATCGGCTACCTGTGCCACATGTGGGAGCTGTACGCCATGTGGGCCTGGTTCCTCGTCTTCTTCACGGCCGCGATGCACCGGCGCGGGCTGGACGACCCGGTCATGGCCGCATACGTCACGTTCGCGGTGTTCGTGGCGGGCGGGCTCGCCAACTGGACCTGCGGTGCGCTGGGCGACCGGATCGGCAGGGAGCGCACCGCGATCGCGATGCTGGCCGTGTCGGGCACGTGCGCGGCGACGGTCGGCCTGCTGCTCGACGGCCCGCTGTGGCTGCTGGTCGCCGTCGGGCTGGTGTGGGGTTACAGCGTGGTCGGTGACTCCACGCAGTTCTCCACGCTCGTCACGGAACTGGCCGACCAGAGCTACGTCGGCACCGCGCTGACCGTGCAGATGGCGCTCGGGTACCTGCTGACCGGTGCGACCATCTGGCTCGTTCCCGCCATCGAGCAGGCGGCCGGTTGGTATTGGGCGTTCGCTCTGCTGGCCGTGGGCCCGCTCGCCGGGATCGTCGCGATGCTGCGGCTGCTGAGAAGTCGATGGCCGCAACCCGACATCCGTGGCTACCGTCCCGAGCCGTGATCTACGAGCACCCGCTGGCCTACCTGCTCGGGCTCGAAGGGGTCGCCCTACTGCGGGGGTTCATCGGCGAGCACGACCGGGACTTCGTGGAGGCCCGGATCGCGGAGGTCCGCGAGTTGCTCGCCGACGAGTCGCTGGCCGACGCGGCCGTGACCGTCGAGCGGGTGGGCACCGTCGACGGCTACCGGGTCTGGTCGGCCACCTACGACGACGGCCGCAACACCGCCTTCGACTTCGACGAACCGGTCGTCGAGGAGATCGTGGACGCGCTTGCGGCGGGCGTCGCGGTGGACGCGGCCTGCGGCACCGGCCGGTTCTCCGCGCTGCTCGCCGCACGTGGGCATCGGGTCATCGGTGTGGACAGCTCGCCGGACATGCTCGACCGCGCCCGCACCAACGTCCCCAGCGGCGATTTCCGGTCAGGGGACCTCGGTGCGCTGCCGGTCGCCGACGCGTCCGCCGACCTCGTGACCTGCGGGCTCGCGCTGGCCCACGTCCCGGACCTCCGCCCCCCGTTCGCAGAGTTCGCGCGCGTGCTGCGCCCCGGCGGACACCTGGTGATCTCCGACATGCACCCGGAGCGCATCATGCGCGGTGCCATCCCCACCCTGCGCGACGCCGACGGCCGCCCCGGCCGGCTTCCTGGCCACCGCCACCTCGTGGGCGACTACCTCCGCGCCGCGCTCGGGGTGGGCCTGGAGCTGCGGCGTTGCGAGGAACCGGTCATGGCGCCCGCTCCCGCCGCTCCCCGTGCGACGGAGCTGGGGCCGTGGGAGGTATGGCCGTGGTCGCTGGCCGCGGTGGTGCCGGAGGCCGCTCGCGCGGCCGATGCCGGCATCCCCGTCGAGATCATCTGGCACTTCCAGCTGGCGTGAGCTCGGGGTAGAGCACCGGCAGCTCGGCGGACAGCGCGCCGCGGACCGTGCGGCTGATGTCGTCCGCGACGACCTCCAGCTCGCCGTCCCGGACGCCGTCGAGGGCGAGCGCGGCGATCGCAGCCGGGTCGCTCTTGGGCACGTCGAGGTGGGCGATCATGTCGGTGTCCATGTAGCCGACGTGCAGCGCCGTGGTGGTGATGCCGCGCGGCGCGAGCTCGAGGCGCAGCGAGTTGGTCAGCGCCAGCTCGGCCGCCTTGGCGGCGTTGTACGCGCCCGACGCGGTGGGGTGGTACCAGGACAGCACGGACAGCACGTTGAGCACCGCGCCGCCGCCGTTCGCCGCGATGAGCGGGGCGAACGCCCTGGCGACGGCGAGCGTGCCGAAGTAGTGGGTCTCCATCTCCAGCCGGATGTCGGCGAGGTCGCCGTCGAGCAGGGCTGCGCCCGTGAGCGACCCGGCGTTGTTGACCAGCACGGTCACGTCGCCCGCCGCTGCCGCCGCCGCGGACACCGAGTCCGGATCGGTGATGTCCAGCCGCAGCGGGGTGGCGCCGGGCAGGTCCACCGCGTCCGGGTTGCGCGCCGCGGCGTACACCTTCTGCGCCCCGCGTTCCAGCAGGCCTGCCGCGAGGTGCCGGCCCAGGCCGCGGTTCGCCCCCGTCACCAGCGCTACCGAGTTCCGGATCTCCATGATGCCTCCCTGAGTTGGTTTCTCCAACGTAGCTTACTGGGTACGGATTTCCAACTCAGAGCGGTAGGATGAACCCGTGGTTGTGACGCAACAGACGTGCTCGATCGCGCGCTCACTCGAGGTGCTCGGAGAGCGCTGGACGTTCCTGATCCTGCGCGAGGCACTGTCGGGCACCACCCGGTTCGCTGACTTCCGCGCTGCGCTCGGCGTGGCCCCCGACGTCCTCTCCGATCGCCTCGCCACGCTCGTGGCCGGTGGCGTGCTCGAGAAGCGGCCCTACCGCGAGCCCGGCGCGCGGGCGCGCGACAGCTACCACCTCACACCGGCGGGCCGCGAGCTGCAGATCGTGCTGGGGGCGTTGCAGCAGTGGGGCGACGAGCACCGCCCGTACGAGCCGGGTCCGACGGTCGCCCGCCGCTCGGCGGACGGCCGTCGCCTACGCGTGGCATTCGTGGACGACGAGGGCGCCGAGGTCCCGCTGGAGGAGGTGCGCTTCCGCCGGACGTCCACGTACCCGAGCTGATCCGTCAGCGCACCGCTTCGGCGATGCGGGCCCACCATTCGCGCGACAGGCGGCCCAGCTGCACCACGACCTGGTCCGCGCCGGCCGCGTGGTACTCGCCGATGCGCCGGACGATCGCGTCGAGGTCTCCCCAGATGGTCACGCCGTCGACCAGCCGGTCCGACAGCTCGGCGATGTCGTCGTCGCCGAAGCCCATGCGGCGGAGGTTGGCCGCGTAGCCGGGGAGGGTGGCGAGGAACCGCATTCCGCCCTCCCGCGCGATATCCCGGGCGCGCGCCGGATCGGACTCGGGGATCACGTCCAGCAGCACGGCGAGCTGCCGCTCGTCGCCGAGGATCTTCCGGGCCGAGGCGACGTAGTCGGTCGTGACGAGGTACGGGTACGCGCCGTCGGCGCGGTCGCGGGCGAGCTCGAGCATCCGCGGGCCGAGCGCCGAGAGGACGAGCCGGGACCGGGGCACCACCTGCTCCACCTCGTCGAGATAGGCGTTGAGGGTGCCGAGCGGCTTCGCCCCGTGCGCGCCGCCGAGGCCGACCGTGAACCGGCCGGGATGGGTCTTCTCCAGGTCCGAGTAGACCGCGGTCACCTCGGCGGCCGGTACCTGGTCGACCGAGAGGATGCCGCTCGCCACCGAGACCCGCGCCGTCCCGCGGACGACGTTGGCGATCTGGGTGAGGTTGTTGCCCGGGCCGCCCGCCATCCAGAGCGTCGAGAACCCGAGCTCCTCGAGCTCGATGGCGGCGGCCGCCGCGGTGGCCGCGTCGGCGGTGTTGAGGTCGGAGTAGGCGCCGCCGAGCGGCCCGAGCTTCGTCATGTCCCCAGGAACTACGCGTGCTCTCGGCGTGTTCCCGGTCTCACGACATGTCCCAGAGCAGCCGGTAGTAGTCGATCCGCCGCGGGTCAGGCGCGATCCCGTACCCCTTGTAGACATGGCCTTCGTAGCCGGGCCCGTAGTTCCATTCCGTGCTCCACGCCGCGACGGCGAGGTCCGCCCACCGGTCGGCCACTCCGAGCGAACCCATGTCGACGTGGGCGGCGAACGTGCCGTTGTCGTGCAGGAGCGTGTTCGGGGCACAGGCGTCGCCGTGGCAGACCACGAGGCGGTCGATCGGGGGCGGCTCGGCGAGGTCCACGCGCCGGTGCTCCGCGCGGGCGAGCCTGCGCTCGACGCTCCAGTCGAACGGGCACTCGTCGACGGGCAGCGCGTCGTGGAGCAGGCGCAGGCCACGCCCGATCGCGGCTGCGGCAACCGCCGGTTCGGCGATCCACCGGGGATCCACCGCAGAGCGGCCCGCCACTCCCTCCGTGACCAGCCATGTCCCGTCCGAGTCGCCGCCCTGGTCGAGCACGTGCGGGACCGGCACTCGGCCCTGCGCCCACATCAGCCGCTCCGCCTCGCCTGCGAGGTCGATCTCCGGCGTGCCGGCGGCGACCCACTTCGCGTACCGGACACGGCCGTCCCCGCCGTCGAGGCGGAACGTGAGCCCGCCCAGCACGTTCTGCCACACCGGGACGACGATGTCGTCACCGGCGAGCTCCGCGATGACGGCGGGGACGGCAACCGGTGCGGTGGGGCTACCGGCGAGGGCGGGTCGGCTCACGACTCCATGATCGTGATGCGATCAACCCCATTGCAGTCCGCCCTGTGACGTGCCCTCACGAGTTCGCACCGCACAGCACGAGGCAGGGGAGCTCGCCGGGGACCCGCCCGGCCAGCCATGCCGCGAAGGGGGCCGCCGCGGCCGGCTCGACCCGCAGCCGGAACTCCACCCACAGCCGCTCCTGTGCCGAGAGGATCTCGGCGTCACTCACGAGCAGTGGCACCACGTCGGCGGCCCGCAGCACCGCGAAGGGCACGTCGCCGATACGGGTGGCGCCGAGGGCCGACGAGGCCACCGAGTCGATCTCGACGTCGACCGGCGAGCCGGCCTGGAGCGCGGCGTGCACCGCGCGGCAGCCGCTCGGCTCGACGGTGACGACCGCTCGGCCCCCTGCGGCGAGGGCGGCGCCCGCGGCCAGCCCTCCGCCGCCCGCCGCGACCACCACGGCATCGACGTCCGGCGACTCCTCCACGACCTCGGCCGTCACCGTTCCCTGGCCGGCCACGACCGCCGGGTCGTCGTAGGCGTGCACGTACCGGCCGGGCTCGGCGCGTGCGGCCGCCGCCGCGTCGGCGTAGGCGTCCCCGTGGCGGATCAGCTTGGCGCCGGTCGCCTCGATCCGGCCGGCCTTGCTCTCGGGGACCGTGCGTGGCACGTAGACGACGGCCGGGACGCCGAGGATGCCGGCCGCGGTGGCGACGCCGAGCCCGTGGTTGCCCCCGGACGCGGTGACGACGCGCTCCGGTGGTTCCCCGGAGAGCAGCGCGTTCAGGGCGCCGCGGAGCTTGAACGAGCCGCTGCGCTGCAGGTGCTCGAGCTTCAGCACGACGGGGCGGCCGTCGATCTCGGCGCGCAGGGTCGGTGTGCGTCGGACGTGCGGGGCCACGCGGGCCGCGGCCGCGGCCACGTCGGCGGCCGTCGGAAGGAGTGCCATACGCCGAGGATGGGCCCACATATCGTTAAGCTGAAGTACGACTTTCTCAACGACCATTAGGAACGCTGATGGCACTCGACGCCGAGCGGGTGCGCGTGTTCGTCGAGGTCGCCCATGCCGGCTCGATCGCGGCGGCGGCCGCGCGGATGGGGTTCACACCGTCGGCGCTCTCCCAGCAGCTCGCGAAGCTGGAGCGCGAGGTCGGCGTGCCGCTGCTCGAACGCGGGCGGGCCGGCACACGGCTCACCGGGCCGGGGCAGGTCCTGCTGGAGCACGGTGAGCGGGTTCTCGGCGAGCTCCGCGCCGCCGAGGAGGCCGTGCGCGCGGCCGCGGGTGCTGAGCCTCAGCGGATCGCGGTCGGCGCGTTCTCGACCGCGGCCAGGACGCTGTTGCCACGCGCGCTTGCGGCCCTGAAGGAGGGACGGCCAGGGATCCGCACCTCGCTGGTGGACATCGAACCGCCCGAGGGGTACGGCCTGGTCGCCGCACGCGAGCTGGACCTGCTCGTCACGCACCGCTATCCGGGAGTCTCGCTGCCCGCGGTCCGCGGCCTGCGCCGCGGGCTCCTCCTCAGGGACCCGCTGCGCCTGGTGCTCCCACGCGGCCATCGGCTGGCCACCGTCCCGGAGATCGCGCTCGCCGACCTGGGCGACGAGGACTGGGTCTCCGGTGCGCCCGGCGTCCCGAACCGGGTGTGCCTGGAGTCACTCGGCCAGCTGCGCGTGGCCTACGAGACGCGGGACTACGAGGTGACGCTCGCGCTCGTCGAGGCGGGCCTCGGAGTGTCCCTCGTGCCGGCGACCATGCTGGCCGGGCGCCGCGCGGTCGTCGTGCGGGATCTGCACGGAAGCGCTCCGGTGCGTGAGGTGTACGCCGTGCATCCGCCCAGGCCATCCGCGCCGGTCGTGGATCTCCTCAACCGGTTGCGACCAACAGCTCCTTGATCGCCCGGACGCCCGCGGGGGCCCCGCCGCCCTCGCCGACCGTGTCGGCGAGCGCTTTGGCGGCCGCGCGTCGGGACGGGTCGGTGAGGGTCCGCGCGACGGCGGCGCGCAGCTCGGCAGGCGGGACGGGACGATTCGACAGGTTGTGGCGCAGCACGACGCCGGCGCCGCGTTCGGCGATGGACCGGCCGATGAGCAGCTGCTCGAACTGCTGGGGCACGACGACGAGCGGAACCCCGTTCGCCAGCCCCTCCAGGGCGCTGTTCATGCCGCCGTGGGTGACGAACACGGCCGTGCGCCGGAGCACCTCGAGCTGGGGGACGGACGCTCGGACCAGCGTGTTCGCCGGCGCCGGCCCGAGCCGGGCAGGATCGGTGTGGGAGCCGACCGCGAGCAGGACCCGCGCTGGCAGGTCGGCGAGCACGGCGAAGCACGTGCGGAAGAAGTCATCGGTGCCCGAGTGGAGGGTGCCGAGCGACACCAGGACGAGCGGTTCGGGGCCGTCCACGTGGGCGGCCAGCTCGGCGTCGAGCCCGCTCTCGCGGGTCTCCGGATCGATCGTGGCCCCGATGTAGTGGCACCTCTCGTCGATCCGGGAATCGGGCCGCTGCAGCCACCGTGGGATCGGGAAGAGCGTGACGTCGCCGAGCGTCGGGAATGCGGGGCGCGGTGGGAAGAGGTTCTTTCCGAATCGGCGCACGACCCGCTGCCGGGCCGCGACGGCCGCGGGCATGTCCCGGACCGCGGCCTTCAGGAACTGCAGCCATTCCCGGGCGGTCTGGCTGCGGAATGCGTCGGTGCCCACCAGCATGGTGGTCATGAACGAGATCGTGGGTAGGCCGAGGCTCTTCGCGGCCATGTGGCCCCAGATCGCGTTCGAGTCGTGGGCTACCGCGTCGGGAGGGTCGGCGCGCAGCTCGGCCTGCAGGAACGGCAGCAGGATTTCCGTGGAGGCTAGGCCCCTGACAACTACGCGCACCGCACTGCCGGAGCGCGTGGCCTCGGCGATGTCGTGCGCCGTGATCGTCCCCGGCGGATATGCCTTGAACTGGGCGCCGGTGCGTTCGATCGCGCCCCGGAACTGCTCGGTCGAGTAGTAGACGACCTGGATTCCATGGCGCACGAGTTCGTGCACGAGCGGCAGGCTGGGATTGACGTGACCGGCCGCCGGCATTCCGGTCATGACGATGCGACTCATGCAGGTCCTTTCTCGGTGATTGCGGCCGCGAGAGTGGTGCGGAACTGCTCGTACCGCGCGAGCACCGCGGGAGCGACGGCCGCGAGGGCGTCCGGATCGGGTGCCGTCAGCGGCTCCACCGCGGAGTGGACGGTGTGGTGCAGCGCGGCCGCGGTCTCCTCGGGGGAGCCGAGGGCAGGCTGCTGGAGGTAGAAGCCGGTCTGCACCGCGCCCACGACGTACATCTGGATGGCGATGTCCAGGTCGGTGCGCATCAGCCCGTGCTCGCGGAGCAGCCGGAAGACGTCGGCGGCGAGCTCGGCCCTCCAGGCGTGCACGGGGTCGGCGTCCGAGTCGTGCGCCAGCTCGCCCAGTACCTCGCTGTCACGGGCGAACATCGCCCGTAGCAGCGGGCGCCGCTGAACCTCGAGATAGGTCAGGCGCACCTGCTCGGCGATCAGTACCGCCGCGGCTTCCCGGCGGATCGCGGCGATCAGCTCGTCGACGAGGTCGAGGGACTCGCGCATCAGCACGCACACGAACAGCCAGATGCGTGACCTGAAGTGCAGGTACACCGTGCCCTTGCCGATACCGGCGTGCTTGGCGACCTCCTCGATGGTGACCCGCTTGTAGCCCCACCGCAGCACGAGGTCGGCAGCGGCGTCCAGGATCCGCTCGCCGCGGTCGTGACTCGTGACCAGATTTCTCATTTGGTCACGAGGCTACTCCCAGGTCGCCACCCGCACCCCGTTGGTACTTCACACATCCAGTGCGAACTTCACACAAGGCGGGCGCTGTGTGAAGTCGCCACGGGATGTGTGAAGTGGTTGCCGATCATGCCGGGCGCTGCGGAACCATCCCGTTCTGGTAGGCCCACACCACGGTCTGCAGGCGGTCCCGGACGCCGATCTTGGCCATCGCCCGGCCGAGGTGGGACTTCACCGTGCTCGTCTCGATGACGAGTTCTCGCGCGATCTCGGCGTTCGACATGCCCTGGGCGAGCAGGCGCACGATGTCCATCTCGCGGGCCGTGAGTTGGTGCGCCGCGTCGGCGGCCGGTCGCACGGGACGGCGCCGGGCGAACTCGGCGATCACGCGGTGGGTCACGGCCTGGTCGACGAGACCCTGCCCGCGCGCGAGTCGCCTGACCGCGTCGACGAGGTCGTCGGGCTCCGTGTCCTTCAGGACGAAGCCGCTGGCCCCGGCTTCGAGGGCGCCGAAGACGTACTCGTCGAGGTCGAACGTGGTCACGACGAGCACGGCGGGCGCGTGCGTGTCACCGGAGGTGATCTCGCGGGTGGCGGCAAGCCCGTCGCCACCGGGCATGCGCACGTCCATGCAGACGACGTCGGGGGCGAGGCGGCGGGCGAGACGCACGGCCGTCGGGCCGTCGGCGCATTCACCAACGACCTCGATGTCACCCGCGAGCTCCAGGATCACCCGGAAACCTGCCCGGACCACCGACTGGTCGTCGGCGAGCACAACTCTGATCACGGCGCCAGTCTCGTGCCCGGGTGCGGAACGGATCGATGGGCCCCCGCGTGCGGCGACGTGGTCTCCCCGTCGAGGGGGAGGCGGAGCGACACCCGCCACCCGCCCGACGGGGTCGGCCCGGCGTCGAGCGCCGCCCCGATCAGCTGCGCCCGCTCCTGCATCCCGGCCAGCCCGAATCCCCGGTTGACGCGAGGCCGGTCCGGCGCGGGCCGGGCCGCGTTCTCGATCTCCAGCGAGACGTCGGCCGTCCCGTAGCGCAGGACGATGCGCGCCGGTGCGCCGGGGGCGTGCTCCCGGACGTTCGCGAGCGCCTCCTGCACGACCCGGTAGAAGGTGACGTCCGCGATGGGTGGCACCTCCATCGGCTCACCGTCCCGCACGAGCTCGACGGGTGTACCGAGCTCGCGAGCCGTCCGCACGAGGCGGTCGAGGACGCCCAGCCCGGGCACCGGCGCCCCCTCGTCGTCCAGCTCCCCGCCCCCGGGCCCCCGGAGCACGCCGACGACGAGGCGCAGGTTGTGCAGCGTCTCCCGACCCTGAGCGCGGATCCACGCGGCTGCCTCCTTCGCCGCCTGCGGGTCCCGGTCGATCAGCCGCTCGACCACCGCCGCCTGCACGACCATGCCGGACAGGTGGTGCGCGGCGATGTCGTGCAGCTCGCGCGCCATCCGGGACCGCTCCAGCCCGATCGCCGCATCCGCCCTGGCCCGCTGCGTCTCGACCGCCTCCGCCGCGCGCAGCCGCTCGAGCCCGGCGTTCTGCCGGCGGGTGGCGATGTACGCGCCGAAGAGCGCGGACGCGGCGTAGGTCAGCACGCCCGACACGAGCTGGCCGGCCACCGACGGCGCCGCGCTCTGGCCGGGGAGGAAACTCACGACCACGAGTCCGGCGCTCTCGAACAGCGCGACGGCGGCGACGACGCGGACCGCCCGGCGGGCCGGCAACAGCGCACCACACCCGTAGCCGGCGATCGCAGGTGCGAGACCGCGGACGGCGGCTCCGGCCGGGAGCACGGCGAACATCGCCACCTGCGGCAGCGCCACGAGCCACAGGCACAGCACGGGGTGCACACGCCGGACGCACAGCAGGAGCGACTGCACCGCCGACAGGACGATCGTCGCGGACACCTGGAACGGCTCGAGCGTCAGGCCCGGGGTCTGCGCCGGGTCGGCGAACAGCAGCAGCAAGAGGCCGGTCGTGACGAGGCACAGCACCACTGCCAGCGCGCAGTCGCGCCCGAACCGGCTGATCAGGCCCATCCGCGTGAGCTGGGCGTCGGCCCATGCCGCCAGCCGGTCCGGCCAGCCGTACGGCGCGTCGGCCTCGGTGGGGCTGCAGGTCTGCGAGGTCATCGGGTCACCGGGATCCGCCGTCAGTAGGACACGTCGAGCGAGAGCAGGCCGAAGGCCTGCGCGAACCACGCGGTCCCCACCAGAGCCAGCAGCAGCGACACGTTACCGAGAGTCCTGATCAGACCCGCGCGGTACCGGACGGAGGCGACCACGAGCAGGGCCGAGGGGAGCACCCCGGCGAGCGCCACCCACTGGGCGCCCTGCAGGACGCGGATGAACGCCTCGGGCACGTCCTGCAGGCCGGCGATCGTGAGCACGAGCGCCGTCCAGCCCGCGAGGGCGAGCACGGCGGCGGCCGCGGCGATCCGGGTCAGGACGCGTGCCGCGCGGGCCGGCGTCGGGGGCGCCGGAACGCGGTAGCGGCGGCGGATCATCGCGCCGACCGGCCACACCAGCAGGCCGACGAGCAGGACGGCCGCCGAAGCGATGAGCAGCGGCAGGACGATGCCCGCGTCGCGAGCGGGTTCCGCGCGCAGGAGCGTGAAGGCGGACTCGAAGCCGACGGCCTCGACGCGGTCCCCTCCCGCGCGCATCGTGACGATCCGCCGGCCGCCGACCTCCTGCCACACCCAGGGTTCGACCTCCCGGTAGGCGGCCGGGTACAGGCTCAGCGGACCGGGCGTGATGAGCACCGTCCCGTCCGGTCGCGCGGCGATGTGCGTCTGGCCCACGAGACCCAACGCGGTGAGGAAGTTGCTGAACGGCAGGCGCGCGCTCTCGTACGCGCCCTCGGCCATGGCGGCGTGGCGCGCGGCAGTCGACGTCGCAGGTCGCTGCGTGGCGTCCGCGGCGGGGAAGTACCGGTCGGCGAACCCGTTCAGCACGGACTCCCGCAGCTCGAGGGTGTCCGTGGGACCGCGGCCCGCGCTGTTGAGCGTGACGAAGACGCCGGTCCGGTCGTCCGGGTAGAGCTGCATGTGCGAGTGGAAGAAGTCGGTGTCGCCGCCGTGCCCGACGATCCGGTGGCCGCCCCGGCTCTCGTCGAACAGGCCGAGGGCCATGCGGGGGCCGGCGCCCAGCGTGCCGAGGGTGGCCGGGTCGGGCGCGGGCTGCTTCATCAGCGCCAGGGTGTCGGGGCGGAGCACGGCCGGCCCTCGTCCGGGCTCGCCGAGCTGGGCGAGCATGAACCGGCCCATGTCGGTCGCGGTCGCCGACAGGGCACCGGCGGGAGCGGGACCGACCATCTCGAAGGGGCCGGCCGGCTCGGAGCTGGTGGGGTAGCCGCGGGAGAGGCGGTCGGCGAGGTGCAGCGGCAACGGCTGCGCGAAGCTCGACGACGTCATGCCTGCCCGGTCGACCACGTTGCGGTCGACGTAGGAGGTGAACGGCATCCCGCTCACGCGCTCCACGACGTAGCCCGCGAGCGCGTAGCCGTAGTTGGAGTACGAGGGGACCGTCCCCGGCTCGAACACCTGCTCCGGCGGGTCCACGGCGACGGTGTCGCGCAGGTCCGGCGGGGGAGCACCGAAGGTCAGAACGCCCTTGATCCGCTCCTCGAACCCGGCCGTGTGCGTCAGGAGGTGGCGCATCGTGATGGGCCCGTCGAACGTCCGGGGGAGGGGGAAGTCCAGGTACCGCTGCACGTCGGTGTCGAGGTCGATCCGCCCCTGCTCGACCTGCTGCAACACGGCGGTCGCGACGAAGACCTTCGAGACCGACCCGACCCGGAAGAGCGTCCGATCGACATCGACCGGACGTGGTTCGCCCCCGTCGGAGCCGGTGTCCGCGTACCCGTACCCGCGGGCGGTGAGGACCTGCCCGTCGTGCACCACGGTGACCGCCGCCCCCGCGACGCCCGACCGTTGGAGGGCGGCCGGGAGCAGCCCGTCCAGCCACGCGTCGACGTCCGGCCCGGTCAGGTCCGCAGCGCGCGGGGCGGGGATCGGCGGAGCGGGGGTCGGTGCCGCCGGGGCGCTGCAGCCGCTCAGCAGTGTCACTACGGCGCAGGCGGCGGCTAGTGCTAGCGCCGCTAGCCGGGCGCGGATCGATGTCATGCATCGAGCCTGTCGGGGCGCGCCCGTACACACATCCTGCTCAGGCCCCCAGTCGTGCCTACGACCTTCGGAGGATGCGGTTCGACGCGGGTTGCAACGCCGCCCGCTTCCGCTCCAGCAGCTCCCGCTCGCGTGTGTTGCCGCACAGGTCTGCAGCACGTGCCAGCTCGATGCGCGCCTCCTCGGTGCGGCCCATGCGCCCGAGCAGCTCGCCGCGGACGCTGGGCAGGAGGTGGGACCCGGCGAGCGCCGGGTCGGCGGCGAGGCCGTCGACGACGCGCAGCGCGGCCGCGGGCCCGTCGGCCATCGAGATCGCGACCGCGCGGTTGAGCTCGACGACGGGGGAGGGCGCGAGGCGGCCGAGCGCGTCGTACAACAGGACGATGCGCTCCCAGTTCGTCTCCGCGACCGACGGCGCTGTGGCATGGCACTCCGCGATGGCGGCCTGCAGCCCGTAGGCGCCCAGCCCGCGCCCGACGTGTCCGGCGCGGGCGAGCATGGCGCGGCCGCGCCGGATCGCGGCCCGGTCCCACCGCCCGCGGTCCTGCTGCTCCAGCAGCACCGGCTCGCCGTCGGGGCCGGTGCGGGCCGGGAACCGCGCCGCGGTCAGCTCCATCAGCGCGAGCAGGCCGAGTACCTCCGGCTCGGCCGGCATCAGGCGGGCGAGGATCCGCGCCATCCGGACCGCCTCGTGCGCGAGATCGCCGCGGATCAGCTCCGGGCCCGACGTCGCCGTCGAACCCTCGGTGAAGATCACGTACACCACGCTGAGCACGGAGCCGAGCCGCTCGCGGCGCTCGCGCGGCGGCGGTACCTCGAACGGCACCCGGGCCGCCGCGAGGGTCTTCTTGGCCCGGGTGATCCGCGCCTGCACGGTGGCCGTCGGCACGAGGAACGCGCGCGCGATCTCGTCGCTCGTCAGGCCGCCGATCACGCGCAGCGTCAGCGCCACGCGGGCCTCCCGCGACACCACCGGGTGGCAGGCGATGAAGGCCAGCGCCAGCACGTCGTCGTCGAGCTGGTCGGGGTCCCAGAGGACGTCGGCGTCCGCCGCGTCGCTGCCCTCGCCCAGCTCCCGGGCGAGGGCGGCGTACCGGTCGTCGAGCGCCGACCGGCGCCGGAACCCGTCGATCGCGCGGCGGCGCCCCACGGTGAGCAGCCAGCCCGCCGGGTTGCGGGGGACGCCGTCGGCCGGCCACGTGACGAGCGCTTCGGCGAGCGCCTCCTGGGCGAGGTCCTCGGCGAGCGCGAAGTCGCCGGTGTAGCGGGCGAGGGCGCCGACGATCCGCGCGGACTCGATCCGCCAGACCGCCTCGACGGCCCGTCGCCCGCCTCCGGCGTCGCTCACAGCTGGCCCGTGGCCTCCCGCCAGGCCCGCTCCTTCTGGATCCACTCGTTGTCCTGCGGGAGCTCGTCGATGCTCGTCACCCTGCGGATCTCGGCTTTCACACCGGGCCCGGTCATCGGAGCCCGCTTCGCCCACTCGACGGCCTCCTCCTTGGACGCGACGTCGAGGATCCAGAAGCCGCCGAACAGCTCCTTCGTCTCGCCGTACGGCCCGTCCGTGACGACGGGAACCTCCGCCGAGTAGTCGATCACAACGCCCTCCGCGGCATCCGCGAGCCCCTCGGCGGCGACCAGTACACCGGCCTGGACCAAGTCGTTGTTGAACCTGCCCATGGACTCGACGATCTCGTCGAAGTCCACGTCCGCGTACGCCGCGAAGGACTCGTCGGTCGCACGCATGATCAGCATGTACTTCATGGTCATCCCCTGGTGTCGGCGGGCCCCGGCCGGACCCTCTCACCCCCGAGGTCGAACGGGAAGCGCCGGAATCGACACCGCCGCGCGGACCCTTGTTCGCCACTCGCGCCCGCAATAGCTTGCGGCAGTGGATCTCTTCACACGCTCGTGGACGGCGTTGCGCGCTGCGGTCGCCGACGTGCCCGACGGGCACTTCGAGCGACCATCGGGCTGCACCGGCTGGCTCGTGCGCGACCTGGTGTGCCACCTGGTCATCGACGCCCAGGACGTTCTGATCACCCTGGTCACGCCCGCCGAGACCGGGCCAACGGTGGACGCGGTCACCTACTGGAAGCTCGTCGATCCGCCGACCGGCGACGACCCGCTCGACGCGCTGATCCCGCGGCTGGCCGCCGCATACGGCGAGCCGGGGTTGCTGAGGCACCACCTCGACGACGTCGGCTCCGCCGCCGGCCGCGCCGCCGAACTCGCCGATCCCGCCCTCCGCGTCAGCACCCAGGGCGAGGTGCTGACCGTCGGCGACTACCTGTCCGCATACGTGCTCGAGTGGACCTTGCACCACCTCGACCTGATCGCGCACCTGCCGTCGGCCGCCGAGCCGCCGGTGGCGACCCTCGCGGCGACGCGCGCGTTGCTGGAGAAGATCGCCGGCACCCCGTTCCCCGCGGTGTTCTCCGACGAGGACGCGTTGCTGATCGGCACTGGACGTCGCCCACCGAGCGCCGTGGAGGTCGCCGAGCTCGGCGACCTCGCCCCCAAGCTCCCGTTCGTCCTCGGTTGATTGTGGTGAACCTCGGACGAGGCCCGATGAGTTCGCCCGGTTCGCCTGGTCTCATCGGCATGGAGACCCTTCTGCCGGTCGGCGACGTCGAGCTGTGCGTCGACACCGTCGGCTCGCCGGCCGACAGCGCGCTGCTGCTGATCGGCACCACCGTCGCCTCGTGGGACGACGAGCTCGTCGAGCGCCTCACCGGCCGGTTCGTCATCCGCTACGACCTGCGGGACGCCGGCCGATCGACCACCGTGGACCCCGACTCGCCCGGCTACACGCTGCGCGACCTCGTCACCGACGCCGTCGGCGTGCTCGACGGGCTCGGCATCGCCCGCGCCCACGTCGCGGGCCTCGCGACCAGCGGTTTCATCGCACAGCTCCTGGCGCTGGACCACCCGTCACGGGTCGCCTCGCTCGTGCTGGTCGGCACCCGCCCGGTCGCGCCGGGTCCCGCCGACCACGACTTGCCCGAGCACTCCCCGGCGGTCATGGCCCACTTCGGCAGCGCCCCACCGATCGACTGGACCGACCGCACGTCGATCCTGGACGGTGCAGTGGCCGCGGCCCGGGTGCTGTCCGGCTCACCGCGGTTCGACCCCGCCGAGGCCCGCGCCCACGCGGCCCGCGTCCTCGACCGCTCCGGTCCGCACCCGGCATCGGCGCGCGCCGGCCTGATGAGCACGGTGTTCTCGAAGCTGGACTGCACGCCGCGCTGGCGCGAACGGCTGCGGGAGGTCACCGCGCCGACACTGGTGGTGCACGGGGAGGCCGACCCGTTCTTCCCGGTGGGGAATGCGGAGGCGCTGGCCGAGGAGATCCCCGGCGCACGCCTGTTGGTCCTCGAGGGCGTCGGCGCGGAGCTCCCCCGCCGGGCACACGCGGAGGTGGCCACGGCGGTGCTCGAGCACACCGCACGGTAGGCCGGACCGAACAAGATCGACCCTCGCCTGGTCCTGATCTTGGGTGGGGTGGAAGGCCGCGCTGCGCGGCTGACCTGGTGGTCTCGGCACGGGTTGGCGTGGTCAGGAGAGCTGCATGGTCCGCAATTCGCGGCGGGAACTGATGCCGAGCTTGCGGAAGATGTTGCGCAGGTGGGTCTCGATCGTGCGCGGGCTGAGGAACAGCTGGGTGCCGATCTCCTTGGAGGTGGCGCCGGTGGCGACCAGGCGGGCGATGTGCAGCTCGTGCTCGGTGAGCCCGGTCGCGGGCCGGTCGGACCGTTCGCGCGGCTGGTCACCGATGGCGCGCAACTCGCGCGCGGCGCGGGCGGCGAACCCGTCCGCGCCGATCGCCGTGAGCTGGTCATGGGCGATCCGGAGTTGTTCGCGAGCGTCGCGGCGGCGGCCTTCGCGGCGCAGCCACTCGCCGTAGACCAGGTGGGCGCGGGCGAGGTGAGCCGCCATCCGACAGTCGCCGAGGCGCTCGATCGCCTCGCGGTAGCCCGCATCGGCAGCCGGTCCGGCACTGGTCAGCGCACGGGAACGGGCCTCGAGACCGAGCGCCCACTGCGTACCGCACGCGCGGGCCCGCGGGCTGAGCTCGGCCAGCGCGGCCGCGGCGCGTTCCGGCGCACCGGAGCGGACGGCCGCCTCGATCAGCTCGGGCAGGGCCATGGTGCTGTGCACCAGCTCTCCGGACTCCCACACCCGCTGGGCGGCGTCGAGCGCGGCGCCGTAGCCGCCCAAGCCGTTGTGGAGGACCGCCATGTTGGAGTCCGCGACGGTGATCGCGGTGCCCTCGCCTCGCTCGTTCGCGTCCTGGACCACGGCCGTGTGGAGCGTGGAGGCCTCGGCGCGCCTGCCACGCCATGCCGCGAGCATGAGCCGGGCGTAGGGCAGCGGTGCGGCTCCGGTCGCTCGCGTGATCGCGTCGGTCTCCGCGATCAGCTCGGAGACCCGGGTGAGCTTGCCGGCGTGCGCCAGCAGGGTCGCGTGGAAGGTGAGCGCGAACGGCAGCGTGGCCAGCGCCCCAGCGTCGCGGGCGAGCCGGAGGTGGCGGCCGGCGAGGATCCCGCCCGCCGCGTCGTCCCACAGCGCCATCGCGGTGTGGCAGCCCAGCCACAGCCAGCGGAGGTCGCCTGCGCCCTGCGGCAGGCCGAGAAACGTCTCCAGCGTCCGCCGGAAGCCGGGCACGCCTGCCTCGTACCCGTGGAGGTAGTAGGTCACCAGGCCGTCGAGCAGGACGTCCACCGGCCGGGGCGGGGCCGGTGGCGCGGGTGCCGTCCGGGCAGCCTCGGCCACCTCGAGGATCCCGCGGCCGCAGGTGCGGGCGCCGGCGATGATCGACGCCTCGATCGCCTGGAGGTAGGCCTCGCGGGACAGCGCGGCGTCGAGCGGGGCGAGCCCCGCGGCGGCCGCCAGCAGCATCCCCGGCGCGTCGTTCCCCCGCGTGACGTGGAACGCGACCCGCGCGCGCAGCAGATCGACCCGTGCCGCGTGCAACGCGTCCGGCGGGCCGGTTGCCGCGACCGTCAGAAGGTCAGACGCGGCCACGGGATCACCTGCCTCGTGCTTGGCGGACGCGGCGGCCAGGGCCCGGCGGGCACGGCCGGCCGGCTCGGGGGAGAGGGCGGCCGCCCGTTCCAGGAAGGCGGCGGCCGAGGAGACCCCGCCGCGAGTCCGGGCCCGGTCCGCCGAGCGTTCCAGTTCCACGGCGGCCGTCTCGTCGGTGCCGAGCACGCTCTGCGCGTGGTGCCAGGCCCGGCGGTCGGGGTCGGTCCGCGGGTCGGTCACCGCGGCCAGCGCGTGGTGGACACGGCGTCGGTCGGGTGGTGCCGCGGCCCGGTAGACGGCGGAGCGGGCCAGCGGGTGCGGGAACCGGACCTGGGTGTCGATCTCGAGCAGGCCGGCTTCCTCGGCGGGTGCGGCGGCGTCGGCGCCGACGCCGAGGTGGGCGGCGGCGAGCATCAGCAGCCCGGTGTCACCGGTCGGGTCGGCGGCGGCGGTCAGCAGCAGCAACCGGGTGGCGGTGGGCAGGCTCTCGGACCGGTACCGGAAGCTCTCCTCGACCCGGTCCGGGACGGTTACCGCGTCGGGTAGCCCGAAGCCGGCAGCCAGTGCGGCCGTCCGCGCCGGTCGGGGGCCGCGGGCCAGTTCCCGGAGGGCGAGGGGGTTGCCACGGGCCTCGGCGAGGATCCGGGTGTGCACCCGCTCGTCGAGCGGGGCGTGCACCGCCTCGGCGAGCAGCGTCCGCGCGTCGGCGTCGCCGAGCCGGTTCGGGCGCAGCTGCGGCAAGCCCGTGAACGCCTCGGTGTTTCCGGCGCCGGGTGCGGGGTCGCGCCGGGCGAAGATCAGCGCCAGGCGCTCGGCCTCGACGCGCCGCGCGACGAATCCGAGTGTCTGCGCGGAGGCCGGGTCCAGCCATTGGGCGTCGTCGATCAGGCACAACAGGGGTTGCTCGGCGGCGGCTTCGGCGAGCAGGCCGAGGGTGGCGAGCCCGACCAGGAACCGGTCCGGGGGGTCGCCGCTGATCTGCCCGAGTGCCACGAGAAGCGCGGTCTGCTGCGGGCCGGGCAGCGGCGTGAGCCGGTCGAGGAGGGGCGCGCACAGCTGGTGCAGGGCCGCGTACGCGAACGGCATCTCGGCCTCGACTCCGGCCACCTGCCGCACCGTGAACCCGGACGCGGCATCGCGGGCGTGCTCAAGCAGCGCGGTCTTGCCGATGCCCGCCTCGCCGTGCACGACCAGCGCGCCGCTGCGGCCGTTCCGGGCCCGCGCGAGCAACTGGTCGACGGCGGCGCACTCGGCGCTGCGGCCCAAGAGCAGCACGTGGTCCTCCCACGCGAAAGCCTAGCGCCGGCCGCGGAGATCGTGATCACGGCGGGAGCAGCCCGTCACCGTCGGCACCGGCCGGGCTCGTGTCCCCGAGCCGGTGCCGAGCTACAGGGCGATCAGGACGCCTTGTGCTTCGTGGAGTGTCGGCGCGAAACAGAAGGACGGGTCGGCGGCGCAGGGTGCGCCGCCGACCCGTCCGGTCCGGACGGTATCCGTGAGCGTCAGCGCCGCCGATTGGCGGGCTTCAGAGCAGCGGAGAACGACATGTTGTCCGCCTCCGGGTTGAGGGTGACGCCGGGCGGGACGATCTCGTCGATGCGGTCCAGCACGTCGGCGGACAGCGCTACGCCTGCCGCCGGGAGCTGGGACTCGAGGTGCTCCATGGTGCGCGGGCCGATGATCGCGGAGGTGACAGCGGGGTGGCGGACCACGAACGCGATCGCCATCTCGATCAGGGTCAGGCCGGTCTCCTCGGCGAGCACGGCGAGTGCCTCGACCGCGTCGAGCTTGCGCCGGTTGGCCGGCAGCGTGGGGTCGAAACGACCCGGGAAGATCTGCGAACGGCCGGTGTCCGGCGCCTCCTCGCCGGCGCGGTAGCGGCCGGTGAGCCAGCCCATCGCCAGCGGGCTGTAGGTCAGCACGCCCATGCCGTAGCGCTGGGCGGTGGGCAGGACGTCCCACTCGATCTCGCGGGTCAGGAGGTTGTACGGCGGCTGCTCGGTGCGGAAACGCTCGCGGCCGCGCCGCTCCGCCACCCACTGGGCCTCGACGATCTCGGACGCGGGCACCGTGGAGGCGCCGAACGCGCGGATCTTGCCCTGTGACTGGAGGTCGGAGAGGGCGCCGAGCGTCTCGTCGATGTCCGTCGTGGGGTCGAGGCGGTGGATCTGGTACAGGTCGATCCAGTCGGTGCCCAGCCGCCGCAGGGAGTTCTCGACGGACTGCATGATCCAGCGGCGGGACGCGCCGCCGTGGTTGGGCCGGTCGTCCCACGGCAGGCCGACCTTGGTGGCGAGTACGACGTCGTCGCGCCGCCCGGCGGTCAGCGCCTTGCCGACGATCTCCTCCGACTCGCCGAACGAGTACATGTCGGCCGTGTCGATGAAGTTGATCCCGGCGTCCAGCGCCCGGTGGATGATCCGGATCGACTCGTCGTGGTCGGGGTTGCCCGCAGCGCCGAACATCATCGCGCCGAGGCAGAGCTCGCTGACCGAGATGCCGGTGCGGCCCAGCGGCCGGTAATCCATGACTGCTCCTTGGTGAGGGGATCGTCCTGCCGCGAGGTTCGCGCCGGCGGCATCCGATTCGCGTCGGTGGAAGTCACGCCCCTCCGACTACGTAGTGCGGTCGCCGAGTACGCAGGCAGGGCCGTCCCAGGACCGTCCTGCCTGCTGGACTGCGCCGCGCACAGCCCGCCGCGCTCAGGCTTGTGAAAGGCGGAAGATCGGCCAGCCGATCTCGGTTCTCCACGACTCCACTGCCGGGTCGTCCCTGGGGCCACGGAGGTAGGTCTCATGGATGGGCCCGTCGACGGCCAAGGCGTGGTCGACGACCCAGGCGCCGAGTCGGCCGTAGGTGACGTCGATGTCGTCGTGGGCGCCGTGGTGGACGGTGACGGCGAGCTCGGTCGCGGGCAGGGTCAGCGGGGCGACGCGACCGGCCGTCGGCGGGTCGGCGACCGGTCGGTAAGCCAGCACGGTACCGCGGCCGGCGGTGAACAGTTCGTTGGCGTAGCGGCCTCCGGGCGGGCCGAGCCGCTGGTTCCCGGCGACGGCGGTGTCCAGCTCATACATCGCGTCGTCGTACCAGCCCAGCATCTCGTCCATGTCGACGACGCCGCTGACCGCAGCGACGGTTCTGGCCGGCACCGTCCGCAGCTGCACGTCCAGTTGCTCGACATCCGGTCGCAGCAACTGCCGCAGGGAGGCGACGGCGGCCCGGGTGCGGTCGAGCTCGGTCTCCAGCCGCTTCAGGTGACCGGCGATCAAGGCGGCGCGGGTCTCGGGATCCTCGGTGACGAGGATCCTGCTCACCTCGGCGAGCGGCATGTCCAGCTCGCGGAGCCGATGGATCACCTGGGCGGTCGGGATCTGCTCGGCCGCGTAGTAGCGGTAACCGCTGGCCGGGTCGACAGAAGCCGGCTCGAGCAGGCCTGCTTCGTGGTAGCGGCGCAGCGTGCGCACGCTCAGATGCGAGAGCTGTGCGAACTCTCCGATGCTGAGACCTGACCGCATCCCTGCACTGTGCACCCTCCCCTGGCGGGAGGGTCAACGCCGCGCTGCGGGGCTTGACCCTCTCCCTGGGGGAGAGCCGACGGTGAACGGCATGAGCATCAGTGATCGACTGGACGGCCGCGCGGCCCTGGTGACCGGCGCCGGCAGAGGCACGGGCGCGGCGATCGCCGAGCGGCTGCGCGAAGCCGGTGCGAGGGTGCTGGCAACCGCCCGGACCCGGCCTGCGGACTGGCCCGAACCGGACGTGTTCCTCACCGCCGACCTGACCACCACCGAGGGCATCGGCACCGTGGTCGACCACGTCCGGGACCGGTTCGGCACGCTGGACGTCCTCGTGCACACGCTCGGTGGTTCGAGCGCCTCGCCCGGCGGGTTCGCCGCCCTCGACGATCGGCACTGGGACGACGAGCTCCAGCTCAACCTGCTCGCGGCTGTCCGGCTGGACCGAGCCCTGCTCCCCGCCATGGTCAACGCTGGCCGCGGCGCGGTCGTGCACGTCTCGTCCATCCAGCGGCGCATGCCGCTGCACGAGGCAACCCTCGGCTACGCCGCGGCGAAGGCGGCGCTCACCACCTACAGCAAGGGCCTCGCGAACGAGCTCGGGCCACGCGGCATCCGGGTGAACATCGTTTCTCCCGGCTTCATCCGGACCGCAGGCGCCGACGCGCTGGTGGATCGAATCGCAGCTACGCGTGCCGTCTCCCGGGAGGACGCGCTGCACCAGGTCATGGACTCCCTCGGCGGCATTCCCCTCGGCCGCGCGGCACAGCCCTGTGAGGTCGCCGAGCTCGTCGCCTTCCTCGTCTCCGACCGGGCCGCGGCGATCACGGGCGCCGAACACACCATCGATGGCGGCACCGTCCCGACCGTCGGCTGACAAGGGAGACCACTCATGACCACATCGGATCCCGTACCCGAGATCTCCCCCGAACAGCTTCCGGAGGCGATCCACACCTACCTCGCCGCGCACCAAGCGCGCGACATCGACACCGCCGTCCAGCACTACACCGACGACGCCACCGTCATCGACGAGGGCCGGACGTACCAGGGGCCCGACCAGATCCGCGACTGGCTGCAGCGCTCGGCCGGCGAATACACCTACACGATCACGCTCACCGGCGCCCAGAAGGTCGACAACGAGCACTACATCGCAACCCACCACCTCGAAGGCAACTTCCCCGGCGGCGTCGTCGACCTACGGTTCCGGTTCACGCTCCGTGATAGGAGTATCAGCCGGCTCGCCATCGAGCCCTGACTCACGGCCGTAGGCGACCGGACACGACAAGATCGGCCCCTCACCCTGTTCTCGCAGGTGAGGGGCCGTTTCTCATGGTCACCGTGCTGGTGCCCCGGCAGGATTCGAACCTGCGCTCCCGCCTCCGGAGGGCTCGACTCATGGTGGCCAACCTCGCCTTCTGACCAGCGGAAACGCGTCTACGTCTGGTCTGATGCGTCGAACTTCTGCACACATTCGGGACAGGCGTGGATCCGACGTGGTTGAAGGAGGCCTCTGTGCCGAGCAGGCGGGTGCCCTGGACGTAGGCGTGTCATCCGCGCAGGAGCTACTGCGCCGCCGACGCTTCCCGCCCTTGCGCTAGGCGGGCTCGCCGGGCCTTCCTGTCTGGTGAGCCTGCGCCCAGGCATCGATCAGTGGCCGTCGCAGCGAGGGCACCATCAGGGCCGCGAGCAGGATCGGGACCGCCGAGATCAGGAATGTCAGGCGGGTTCCGATCGCCGAGGCGAGCAGGCCGGCCAGCGCTGCCCCGGATGGGAACGACAGCGCATACAGCATTCGGTCGGCCGCGGTGACCCGGCCGAGGAGGTGGGCGGGCACCACGGTCTGGCGGATGGTGATGGTGAGGATGATCCAGCAGGAGAGCGCGACACTGTTGAGGGCGAGCAACGCGCTGGCGACGAGTAGGTGGTTGGCCAGCGACATCGCGGCCACCGCGACGACGCTCACCATGATTCCGGCCATCGCCGTCGGGAAGATCCCGATCCGCCCGACAATCGGCCGCGTGATCGCGGCGCCGATCAGCGAGCCGAACGCGGACAGGGACACCATGATCCCGAATCCAGCTTCCCCGGAGTCGAGTTCGTCGAGGGCGTAGACCACGCCGATGCCCCAGAACGTTCCGGCGGCGAGCGCCCACAGCCCCACCATGATCGTCAGGCCGCGCAGTAGCGGTGACGAGACGAGCGCATCCCAGCCGTCGCGTTAGGTCGCGCGCCACAGCCCGGAGGCGTCCGGTCGCCGGATCGGGGTCGCGCGTTGCGGCCCGTGCGCTGGGCAAGGTGAACAGCAGTGTCCCGGCCACCAGCAGCACGGCCGCGTTCGCCGTGAACGGCAGGAACTGGCTCAGCGCGAACAGCAGCCCGCCCATCGCACGACCGAGGAACTGGTCGGCGATGACTTGGCCGGTCATCAGCCGGGAGTTCGCGGTGGCGAGTTGCTGCGCCGGTATCAGCTGAGGCAGGTAGGCCTGCGAGGCAGGGTCTGCGACGGCCTCGCCCACCCCATACAACACTGCAGCCGTGATGATCCAGCCGAGCGTGACCTGGTCGGAGGCGATCAGCGCCGCGAGCCCGAGCAGGAGCGCCGCCCGCGCGAGATGCGCGAAAGCAATCGCGTTGCGGCGATTCGTGCGGTCGATCAGAACGCCGGCGAACGGCCCGAACAGCAGCAGCGGCGCGAACGTTGCGACGGTCACCAGGGCGATCTGTCGTACGTCGGTGGTGACGCTGGTCGCCAACAGCGGGAGCGCGACCAGCCGCATCCCGTCCCCGAGGTTGGTGGCGGTGGATGCGCTCCAAAGCAGCCAGAACCGACGGGCAGGGCCCCCCGTCTTTGCCATCGCGACGACCTACCGGCGTTTGCGCAAGGATCCTGGCCAGGGCGCGGTCACGACGTCCACCCCTCGGGCGAGGCTCGGTGCACGAGCGGCTGCTGCCGGACCAACTGCGGCGTGCCGGTCCCAGTCATCCTCGCCCTCGTCTCCTTGACGGCACTACGGCGCCGTCCGAGTAGCTGATCCGTATGCGGGCCAAGGAAAGCACGGATAACGTCTAGTCGATGCAGCGTTTTCGCTCTCGGCGAACTCAGCGGCCGCCTGATGACGGCATCCGACGGGCGGCCTGGTGGAGCAGCGCGTCGTAGACGGACCAAAGATAAGCAGTCCACAACGAAGGCGCTAGCAGTTCATCTAGCCCTTCTTCGACATGATGGACAACCTGCTCCCTACCCCAGATAACGCCGTCGAGCACGACATCGCGGAACGAGGTGCCGAGGGCATCGACCATGTCGGGAAGGAAGCGGGTGAGTGACCGCTGCTGCCGTGATTGCAGCCGCACGCGGTCCTCGGCGACGGTCGCGATCGCGCGACTAGTTGACTGAACTCTGATGCTGACGCAGCGGGTACGGGGGGCCGAAGTCGGCCCAGTACTCCCGAAGCTGAACGACCTCAGGGGGATTAGGCCGATCTGATTGCCATTAGCCCGGATCTTTCGTCGTTGGTCGGGCGGTGCTCGTGACCGGTTGCGACCGGCGTTTGCCGGGTGATTCTGCATGGTGGGTGTGACAGGCCAGCCGAGGTCGCTCGGGTGGGCGCCGGTTCCACGGGCCGGAGGTGGAGGTTGTCGGGGCAGGCGGGCTTGGTGATCAGCCTGGCGCGTCTCGGGCCTGCAGGGTGGTGATCGCCTGGAGGAGCAGATCCGCCCAGGGTGCGTGGCTGGATAGGTGCAGCACGATGCGTCGTGCGGTGCGGGCGAGCCGGCCGGCGAGGGAGAACAGCCGCAGGCGCAGCCGTTTGGGTTCCCACCGCCGGGCGGGGTGCTCGGTCAGTGCGAGGAGCTGCGCCCATGCGGTGAGCTCGCAGGCCAGCGCGACGATGGCGCACCAGATCCGGTTCTGATCGAGGTCGTGCAGTGGCAGGTTGGTCAGCCCGGTGTCTTTCGCGGCGCGGATGCGGTCCTCGGCGCGGGCCCGGCGGCGATGCCGCAGTTCCAGGTCGGCGAGCTGGCGGCCGGGTCCGCCCGGCGGAGTGTTGGTCGCGAACGCGGTCAACCGGTGCCCGTCGGCGTCGGTCAGGCGTAGCTGCGCGCCGGGGTGCGGGCGTTCCTTGCGGACGATCACCCGCGTACCGGGTGGCCACCCGGACAGATCCAGCAGTCCGGTGACCTCGAGGACCCAGGCGCCGTCGCGCGGCTCCCGGTCGGCGTCGTAGGCCGGCTGCCAGTCGGTGTCGGGGACGAGGGCGAGTCCGTCGACGATGTGGTCGGGCAGGGTGAACCCGACCGAGTAGGACAGCCGCTGGCTGGTGATCCAGTTCAGCAACTCGTGGGTGCAGCCGGCCGAGTCGATGCGGATGAGGATCTTGCGCCCGGGTCGGGTGCCCGGCCGGTGGCTGGGAAGCTGGCGCAGCGCCTCACGGATGACAGTGATGTGGTCGGCGGCGGTGTTGGAGCCGGCGTTGCCCGGGCGCAACAGCACCGACAACGGCTCCCCGGTCCCGGCGTTGTCACCGGCGCCGCCGTGGTCGACGAACGCCCACAGCGGGTGATGCCCGAACCCCTTCTTGAACGTCGGGGCCGCGCCCTCCTTGTCGGTGTGCGCGGTGACCAGCGTGGCGTCGACATCAACGGTCAACGGGTCACCGGCGTCAATGCGGTGGTCCGGGGCGTGCTCACCGGCCAGCTCCCAGGCTCGGGCGCGGGCCGCGGCCCGGGCGGTGTTGATCGCGCGCATCGCCGCGACCGGGTCCTGGGCGAGCCGGTCGATCGCCCGGGACACCGTCGGATCCGAGGCCACCGGGCCGAACTGGCCGGGTTCGGCGCGCAGCACGGCGATGTCGGCCAGGCAGTCCCCGCCCAACGCCAGCGTCACCGCCAGATCCAGCACGATCTTCGGTGGCTCGTGCACCGCGTTCGGGTGCCGCCAGCCCGCCAGCGCGGCCGACAGCTGCGCGTCGAGCCGGACCGTGCGGATGGTCTCGGTCAGCAACAGCCCACCGGCCTGCGACACCACATTCGAGCCGGCCGTGTCCACGCCGGGACTCGGGTAGAACCCACTACGCTTGCTCACCTGGAAGGTGCTCCTGAACTCATACGGACATGGCCCTCGACAAGCCACATCCTTGCTGTTCAGGGGCACCTTTCAGCCGTTCAACACGCCTTCGCGCCGATCAACGATGTCTGACGGATGTGTCGGCTCGCCCGGCCCGGATACCGGGCTTCACGAGAAGGTCGCGACGTGGTCGGTGACGAACTGTTCGAAGCCGCGCGCCGACCGGCCGAGGATCGAGGGCACGTCGTCGGTGACGTAGTCGCAGTCGCCCTCGGCGAACAGGCCCACCGCTTGTGCGTTCATCGCGGCCAGACCGGCTGGTACGCCGACCTCGATCATTGCCTGCATTTGCTCTTCGACCGTCAGCGGTTCGAACGCGATCGGCCGGCCGAGGACCTTCGAGAGCACCACCGCGGCAGCCGCGAAAGAGATCGACTCGGGGCCTGTCGGCCAGTAGGTCTTCCCCGCGTGCGAAGCCGGGGCGACAGCGATCTCCGCGGCGACCGAGGCGACGTCACGCGCGTCGACCATGCCGAGGCGGCCGTCGCCGGCGGCCGAGCCGAAGCTGCTCTCCTTGGCGATCGACGGGGCCGACATGAAGAAGTTCTGCATGTAGGCGTTGTTGCGCAACAGGGTGTAGCCCAGCCCGGATGCGATGAGCCCGTTCTCGATCTCGGTCTGGTCGCGTCGCCGGGCGATCGGCGAGTTCGCCGACGCCTTGCTGGTGATCTTCACGACGTGCCGGACGTCGGCCCGGGCCGCGCTGTCGATGACGTTCAGCTCCTGGGCGGGTATCGCCGGGCTGACCAGCACCACGGACGAGACTTCGCGCATCGCCGCGTCGATGGTCGCCGGAACTCCCAGATCACCGGCAACCACCTCCACCCCCGACCGAGCCAGAGCCGCCGCCTTCTCGGGGTCGCGTACCAGGACCCGGACTTGTTCTCCTCGGTCGGCGAGCAGCTGCGCCGCCTCCGCACCCACCTTGCCCGCGGTCGTGATCAAGATCATCTCAGCGTCCCTCGGTTGCATTTTGTGGTCGACCCCAAAGATAGTACTCGCACAAATCTTGGAGCGTCGCTGGTAGCCTGCGGAGATGTCGAGTCCCGGACTTCGCGAGCGCAAGAAGGCGCGCACCCGCCGGCTCATCGCGGACACGGCGGCCCGGCTGTTCGCCGAGCACGGCTACGAACATGTGGCCGTCAGCGACGTGGCACGCGAGGCCGAAGTTGCCGAGCAGACGGTCTACAACTACTTCCGGACCAAGGAGCAGTTGGTCACCGACCGCGAAGAGCAGATCCGGCAACGGCTGTGCGACCTCGTCCGCGACCGGCCGAGCGGCACGAGCCCGGCGGCCGCCATCCGTAGCTACGTCCTCGACTCCGTCGCCGGCATCCGCCGCATTCCGCCGGCGCTCTGGCGGGGCGAGCTCGGCCCCCTGGCGGCCATCAGCCCGACCGTCCACCGGCTCGCGCTGGAGCTGACCGACCGCCAGGCCGCCGCCATCACCGAGGCCATCACCGACACCACCACCGTCCCGCCGGAGATCGCCAAACTGCAGGGAATCGCACTGGCCGGCGTGTTCCGGATAATCATCGGCGAGGCCGGCCGGCGCACCGCCGAGGGCGAAAGCCAAGAGGCGATCGCCGACGGCCTGTACCCAATCATCGAAAACATCCTCGACGAACTTGACCGCTGGCTCACTGCGTCGCGACCCCCGGCCTCACCGTGACGGGTAGCAGCCTGGATCGATCCGAGCGGGCTGAGACCCGCCCGGACCAGCATCTGCAGTTCGTGGTGCACGCTGGCCCCGTGGGCCATGCCGCCCAGGTAGGGCACCGGCGACGAGTGCGGTCGCACTGGTCATCGTCTGGTTCACCCACGAGACCCGCAACGCTCCGCTCGAGCGCTGACCGGCGGGCCGACTCGTCCCGCGGTGGGGCCGCCAACTAGCCCGGATCTTTCGTCGCTGGTCTGGCAGTGATCAAGACCGGTGGTGGCCGGTCTTCGCGGCGTGATTCTGCATGGTGGGTATGACGGTGCGCCCGATGTCGCTCGGGTGGGCGCCGATTCCACGGGCCGGGGTGTCTGGTGTTGTCGGGGCAGGTGGGCTGGGTGTCAGACAGGCGCTGCGCGTGCCCGCAGGCTGGTGACCGCCTGGGCCAGGAGCGGCGCCCAGGGTGCGTGGGCGGCCAGGTGCAGGATGGTGCGTCGCCCGGTGCGGGCCAGGCGGCCGGCGATGGAGAACAGCCGCAGCCGCAGCCGCTTGGGCTCCCACCGGCGGGCGGGGTGCTCGGTGAGGCCGAGCATCTGCGCCCAGGCGGTGAGCTCGCAGGCCAGCGCGACGATAGCGCACCAAATCTTGTTCTGGTTCAGCTCGTGCAGGGGCAGGTTGGTCAGGCCGGTGTCCTTCGCGGCGCGGATGCGGTCCTCGGCGCGGGCCCGGCGGCGGTGGCGCAGTTCCAGGTCGGCGAGCTGGCGGCCGGGTCCGCCGGGTGGGATGTTGGTCGCGAACGCGGTCAGGCGGTGCCCGTCGGCATCGGTGAGGCGCAGCTGCGCACCGGGGTGTGGGCGCTCCTTGCGGACGATCACCCGCATGCCCTTCGGCCACCGGGACACGTCCAGCAGGCCGGTGACCTCCAGTACCCAGGCCCCGTCGCGGGGTTCCCGGTCGGCGTCGTAGGCCGGCTGCCAGTCCGACTCCGAGACCGTGGCGAGCTCGCCGAGGATCGAGGCGGGCAGGGTGAACCCGATCGAGTAGGACAGCCGCTGCGCGACGATCCAGTCCAGCAGGTCGTGCGTGGCGCCGGCCGAGTCGATCCGGATCAGGATCTTGCGACCCGGCCGCAGACCAGGGCGGTGGCCGGGCAGCTGGCGCAGCGCCTCGCGGATGACGGCGATGTGGTCTTCGGCGGTGTTCGAGCCGGCGTTCCCGGGCCGCAGCAGGTGCGACAGCGGCTCCCCGCTGCCGGTGGGGCCGTGGTCGCAGAACGCCCACAGCGGATGGTGGCCGAGCCCGAGCTTGAACGTCGGGGCCGCACCCTCCTTGTCCGAGTGCGCGGTCACGAGGGTGGCGTCCACGTCGATGATCAGCGGGCTACCAGGGTCGATGCCGTGGTCGGGGGGCGTGCTCGCCGGCCAGCTCCCACACCCGCGCTCTCCCCGCGGCCCGGGCTGTGTTGATCGCGCGTAGCACCGCGACCGCGTCCTGGGCGAGCCGGTCGATCGCCCGTGACACCGTCGGGTCCGAGGCCACCAGGCCATAGACGTCGGGTTCGGCGCGCAACAACGCGATATCGGCCAGGCAGTCCCCGCCCAGCGCGAGCATCACCGCCAGGTCCAGCACGATCTTCGCCGGATCGTGGCGCGCGTTCGGCTGCCGCCAGCGCCCCGGCGGTCTCGGTCAACAGCACCCCACCGGCAAGCGACACGACCTTCGACCCGGCCGTGTCCACGGCCAGACGCGGGTACAACCCACTACGCTTGCCCACCTGAAGGGGCTCCTTGTTGCGGCGGATGTGGACCTTCGACAAGTCACATCCTTGCTGCTCAGGAGCACCCTTCAGCTATTCGATACGCTCGGCCGCCGATCCCCCCATGAAAGCCCCGGGTTAGCGGGGCATCGTCTGCGGCGCCCGGGGTCGGCCGCCGCTGCGCGCGGGGTTTCGATCGGGATCCGTGGGCGCTACCGCAGTTGGTCGCGGCGGCGGGTCAGGTAGGCGGTCTCGGCGGTGTTGCCCGCCAGCTCGATGGCTCTGTCGTACGCCGCGCGCGACTCCTGGCTGCGGCCCAGCCGGCGCAGCAGGTCGGCGCGGGTCGCGTGGTAGGCGTGATAGCCGGACAACTTGTCCTCGAGGCGGTCGACGGCCGCCAGTGCCACCTCCGGGCCGTCGAGCTCGGCGACCGCGATGGCCCGGTTGAGGGCGATGATCGGGGAGGGGTCGAGGCGGACCAGCTGGTCGTAGAGGGCAAGGACCTGCGACCAGTCGGTGTCGCGCATGTCGCGGGCGGAGGTGTGCACCGCGTTGATCGCGGCGAGGATCTGGTAGCGACCCGGAGCCACCCCGGCGGCGGCAGCGGCCAGGCGCTCGCGCACCAGCCGATGCCCCTCCGCGACCAGCGCCGCGTCCCAGGCCCCACGGTCCTGCTCGTCCAGGGCGACCAGTTCGCCGCTGGCCGACACCCGAGCCGTGCGGCGGGCCTCGGTGAGCAGCATCAGCGCCAGCAGCCCGGCCACCTCACCGTCCTCCGGCAGGAGGGCACGGAGCAGGCGAGCGAGCCGGATCGCCTCGCCGGTCAGGCCCGGACGCACCGGATCGGTGTCGGGACCGGTCGCCAGGTAGCCCTCGTTGAACACCAGGAAGAGGACGGCGAGCACGCCAGATACGCGTGCCGGGAGATCCTGCGCGGCCGGCACGCGATAGGGGATGCGCGCCGCCTTGATCTTGGCCTTCGCGCGGGTGATCCGCCGCTCCATGGCGGTCTCCTGCACCAGGAACGCGCGGGCGATCTCGGGCACCGTCAGACCGCCGACCATGCGCAGGGTCAGCGCCACGCGGGTGTCCATCGCGAGAGCCGGGTGACAGCAGGTGAAGATCAGCCGCAGGCGGTCGTCGTCGATGGCGCCGACGGGCTCGGGCGGGTCGTCGTGGTGCGCCATCTGAGCCTCCTTCTGCTTGTCGTCGCGCTTGTTCTCGCGCCGGATCCGGTCGATGGCCTTGCGGTTGGCGGTGGTGGTCAGCCAGGCGCCGGGGTTGGGCGGTACGCCGTCGGCCGGCCACCGCTCCACGGCGGTCGCGAACGCCTCGGCCGCTGCCTCCTCGGCGATGTCGAGGTCACCGAAACGCCTGGTCAAGGAGGCGACCACCCGCGCCCACTCCTCGTGATGGGCCCGGGTGATCGCCTCCTCGACGTCGCTCACTGGAACGGCCGCAGCTCGATCTTCCGATCGCAGACCTTCGACGCCTCGGTGGCGAGCTCGAGCGCCACATCCAGATCGGGGGCCTCCCACACCCAGACGCCGGCGAGGTACTCCTTCGACTCCACGAAAGGCCCGTCGCTGAACACCGCCTGCTCGCCCCGGTTGTCGATGACCGTGGCCGCGTCGGTGTCCGCGAGTCCGCCCGCGAAAACCCAGTAGCCCTCGGCGATCAGTCGTTCGTTGAACGCGCTGATGGCAGGCAGCCTGTCCGTGCTGCCGGGATTGCTCTTGTCATCGATCACGGAAACCAGGTATCGCATCTGAAGATCGTCTCCTGAGGTGTCGAGACAGCATGGTTCGGTGGTCAGGGACTTCAGGCCGTCGCGTACTGCGGGCGCCCGGCCGGTCGGTAGACCTGGATCGTTACGCCCCCGGGGGTGGCTCGCGACTCGACCAGCTCGAGTGCTGTGTCCGGGCCGGTGGAGGGGAACAGCCGTGTGCCCTGGCCGACAACCACGGGATAGGTGAGCAGGGTGATCTCGTCGACCAGCTGGTTGTCGAACAGCCAGCGGACCAGGCTGCCGCTGCCGTACACCTGCAGGTCATCCCCCGGCTTGGCCTTCAGCTCGCGGATCGCGGCCGCGACGTCACCGGAGAGGACGGTCGTGTCCGCCCATTGCGGGTCGGTGAGCGTGGTCGATGCGACGTACTTGGGCCGCGTGTTCAACGCCACTCCGATGGGGTTGTCGCCCTGATTCGTCCCCCAGGATCCGGTTCCCCACGAGCCGGCAAAGATCTCGTAGGTCCGGCGGCCGAACAGGAACGCGTCGGCGCGCTGGTTGACCTGGCCGAGGAACGTCTCGGCCTCGTCGTCGAACAGCGGCAAGGCCCAACCGCCGCGCTCGAACCCGCCCCTGCTGTCCTCGTCCGGCCCGCCGAGCCCCTGCATCACACCGTCGACGGAGACGTTCGTGATGGTCGTCAGCTTCATGGTCGCAGTTCCTTCACCTTGGCGCCGCCCCCTTGCGGGCGGCCTCACCCCTGCTACGAACACCACCGCCCCGATCCGACACCGCCTCCCGGACTTCTTTGAAGAACTTTCCGCGACGCCGGTCGTCAGCGATCCGACAGCACGACAGTGTCGCGGCGACTGCGCTCCACTTCCTCGAGGATGGCCTGGGCCGAGGTAGGGATGTCGGGTTCGAGGGTGATCTCGTGGCCGTCGAGGCGGATGGTGGCGGAGCGGACCGTCCGCAAGGTGTGCACGATGTTCTTGATCGAGGTGCCGCGGCTCACCCTGGTCCCGCCCTGTTCATACGGCGACCACGGCCGCGCTGACCGACAACGGCGAACCCGTTCGGTTCACCCCGCACGACCTCCGGCGCCTGGTCACCACCGAGCTCGTAGGCGATCACCTCCGTGCTCGCGGATCAGGCCGGGGTGATCGTGTTCGACATCCTCCCCGAAGGCTCCGTCATCGACTCCGCGGTGCTCGCGCGGCTGGTCACCGAACGCACCTGGACCGACCGCCGGCTCGGCTCCAACGCCGCGATCTCCGCGCCGAACGACCGACTGTGGCTGGCCACCGGGAACAACCTGCGCACCGGCGGCGACATGGCCTCCCGCACCGTGTGGGTGCGCCTCGACCCGGACATGCCCCACCCCGAGGCCCGCACCGGGTTCTCCATCCCCAACCTCGACACCTGGATCCTCGACCCGGCCAACCAGTCCCGGGTGCTGTGGCACCTGCTCGTGCTGGTGCTCGACTGGACCGCCCACGGCGCCCCGTCGTCGACGTCGGTGCCGGAGATGCGTCAGTTCACCCGCTGGGCACAACAGCTCGGCGGACTGCTCGAGCACCACGGCATCGGCCCGTTCCTGGCCAACACCGGCGACAACCGCGACCTCGACGACGACGCCGCCGAATGGCGGGTCTTCCTGATGCGCTGGCACGAGCTGCACGGCGACCGCCACCTGTCCGCCAACGAGCTGCGCCGCACCGCCAAAGGCTTCGCCGGCAGCGACCCGTGGGACGGCACCTTCCCCACCACCGGCAGCGGCCAGCTCCTGTCGGTGAAGAGCCTCGGCCGCCGCCTCACCGGCCAGATCGGGCGCTGGCGCGGCGACGTCGTTCTACGCAGCGTCACCAACCCGCACAACCACGGCCGCTCCTACTGGGTCGAGCACCGACCCGCCGAAACCCGATCCTCCCAGACCCCCGAAAGAAACCTCGCAAACCCGCAAACCGCTGGAACAGCAGGGTGACCAGCACAAACATGGCAACTCGATCTTGCGGTTTGTCCCTGGGCTCAAACCAGCAAACCCGCAAACCGCGCGGTTTGCCCGGCTCACCGTCCAGGACGTCTGCGCCGAGCTCGGCATCTCCCGATCCACCTTCTACGAATGGCGCACCAAGCGTCGCGGACCAAAGTGCATCCTGGCTTCCGTTCGCGTGTGACTATATCGACATGAAATGGCCGCTCGCGGCCGCGACGTACCGGCGCAGCCTTTCCGAGGCGTTGACTGCAATCACACCGGCGATGCTCGCCGATGAGCGTCGGAACGAGCCCGCCGGAGTGGACCTTCGGCGGGCCCTGCACCGGTACGCATTCAACACGCTCCAACGCGCGGAATGCCCCGATGAAGTGCAAGACTGGGTTCACCGGCACTCGATCTCCGTGAGGCAGTTGGGCAAGCCGGACGTGCTGCGGCGGGTGTTGACCACGATCGCTGTCCGGGTCGACGGCCAGCCAGCCGCGGCCAGCGGGTCAGCAAGCGGCGACGAGTGCTGTTCAACGTTGCGGAATATGCCGTCGAACGCGGCTTGCTCGACATGAACCCGTTGCCTTCGATGAAGGGAAAATGGAGGGTCCCAAAGCCATCCGTTGCCGTCGACCGGCGCTCGGTGGTGAACCCGGTGCAGGCTCGCACATTGCTCCGCGCGGTTCGCGACGTCCAGCGCAGCGGCCCGCGACTGGTGGCATTTTTCGCACTCATGTACTTCGCCGCCTTGCGTCCGGAGGAAGCCGCGAACGTAGGCAAGCACAACCTCGCGCTACCGACAAAAGGATGGGGTGACATCTATCTGGAGGAATCCACGCCGCACGCGGGCTCGCACTGGACCAACGACGGCCGCCCGCGGGATCGACGGCAGCTCAAGAACCGCGAGCGGGGGGAGGGCCGTACCATGCCGTCGCCGCCGGAGTTGACGGCACTCATTCACGCTCACATCGCCGAGTTCGGCACCGGTCCGGATGGGCGACTGTTCGTGGGGGAGCGGGCAGACGATCTGCTGAAGCTGACCTACATGCGGGCATGGCGGGCCGCCCGGAAGGCGACGTTCACCCCCGAGGTGCTCGCTGGGCCACTGGCCGCCACCCCGTACTCGCTGCGGCACGCCTGCGTGTCGACGTGGCTCAACGGCGGAGTGCCGGCACCACAAGTTGCCGAGTGGGCGGGCCACTCGGTGGAGATGCTGCTTCGGGTCTACGCCAAGTGCATCGACGGGCAGGACGAGGCCCTCCGCCGGCGTGTCATGGACGCACTCGGCCACCGAGGGGCGTAGCAGAACTTCTGCACGTATTCAGCACGAACGCTCGGCAACGGCCCGTCGTGGCCGTAGACGGCCGGACGCAACAAGATCGGCCCCTCACCCTGTTCTCGCAGGTGAGGGGCCGTTTCTCATGGTCACCGTGATGGTGCCCCCGGCAGGATTCGAACCTGCGCTCCCGCCTCCGGAGGGCGGTGCTCTATCCCCTGAGCTACGGGGGCCGTGCGAATGGGACAACCCTAGCGCACGCCGGGATCTACAGCGGCAGGGGTTGCCCTCCCCTCTCGGCGAGCAGTTGGCGCAGGTAGACGCTCTCGCTGGTCTGGGAGCGCAGCATCTGCGCGGCCAGGTTGCGGACCTGCGGCACGGCCGCGCGATCGGCGGCGTACTGCAGCATCCCGGCGCCGCCCTCGTGGTGGCGGAGCATGAGCTGCAGGAACAGGACGTCGAGCTGGGGGCCGGTTGCGCCGCGCATGGCGGCGAGCTCCTCGTTGCTCGCCATCCCCGGCATGGTGCTGACCCCGCCCGCCGACGCCGGGGCGTGGTCGTGCGACGGCTCGGTCATCCAGCTCATGTGCCCGCCGGTCGGGAGCGCCGGTGCGCCCCACAGCTCCAGCCAGCCCTGCATGCGGCCGATCTGGGCGGTCTGGGTGGCCTCGATGTCGGCGGCGAGCTGGTGCAGCACCGGGTCGGTGGTGTGGTCGCGCTCCCACGAGGCCATCGTGACGGCCTGCTGGTGGTGCACGGTCATGTCCTGGGAGAAACCGACGTCCACCGAGTCCCTCGCCGGCACGTCCGGCGCGCCCGAGCCGGGAACGCCGGACAGGAGCAGCCCACCCGCGGCGCCGAGCAGCAACAACCCGATGACCGCGACGACGGCGAGAACAGGGCGGATCCACCGGGCCTCGTGGGGAGCGGGCTGCGCCGCCTCGGGGGGCGCGGTGGGGGTGCTCACGGCCATCACGAACCGGGTGCCGGTGCCGCCCCGCCCGGTGCCGGTGCGGGTGCCGCCCCGCCCGGCGTCGCTCCGTCAGGGGTCACCCCGGCCGCACCGGGGGTGGTCTCCGGGTATGCGCCGGGCGCGCCAGGGGCAGGCGCGGGCTCGAAGGGCGGCGGGTTGTCCTGCTGGAAGCCGCCCTCCTGCGCGCCGACCTCGTTGCAGCTCGCGCCGGGCTCCGGGTACTGGTACTGGTTCAGCCGCAGCGCGGCGATGAACTGATCGATCCGCGGGTCGTTCGCGTCCGACAGCTTGAGCTGGTGGCCCCACGACTGCAGCGAGATCGGCTGGTCGAGCCCCGGGAAGGGCGACATCAGCGTGTACGGCTGGCTCGCCACCTTGCCGCGCAGCGTCTCCAGCGCGTCGCCGGTGACCTGGTCCGGGTTGTAGGCGATCCAGACGGCGCCGTGCTCCATCGAGTGCACGGCGGTCTCGCTGCGGATCGCGGCGGGGTAGACGACGCCGTTGCAGGTGGCCCAGACGTAGTCGTGTGCACCGCCCATCGGCGGGCTGTGGGTGTAGGCGACGCGGGTGGCCCGGTCGACGTGCAGCCCGCCCTCGTACGGCTGGACCTGAACGCCCGCGATCGTGGTGGACGGGTCCTGGTTCTCCGCGGTGGGCGTGAACGGCGCCATCGCGTCGGCCTGCGCCCTGTTCTCCTCGTTGCGCATGAACGCGTAGCCGAAGACGACGCCCGCGAAGAGCGCAATGACCACGACCGCGGCGATGAGCCCCCACGGGGTGGATTTCTGGACGACCACCGTCGGCCGGGACTTGCGGACCGCCTTGCTCGTCTTACCGCTGACCATGAACCGTCCAGACCTAGGAATCTCCGAGCACGGACCGTCACCCGGACGGCCCTTGCGACATCGCAGTGTAGGAGCCGGGCATGAGAATCCCGTGAGCGCACCTGCCCAACGCCTTGTCTTGTGGATCAACGCCGCCGTGCGGCAGATCCACAAGTGGGACAACTAGACTTGACGGGTGACTCCCGACGTGCTTGCCGAACTGGTCCGTGCCGCCGCGTCCGACCTGCTGACGCGACGCGGCCTGGACCTCACGGCTCTGCCCGCCGACGTCACCGTGGAGCGCCCGCGCAACCCCGAGCACGGCGACTACGCCACCAACGTGGCCATGCGCACCGCGAAGAAGGCCGGTGTCGCCCCGCGCGACCTGGCAGGCTGGCTGGTCGAGGAGCTGGCCGGGCGCGAGGGCGTGGCCAGTGCCGAGGTCGCGGGGCCTGGCTTCATCAACATCCGGCTGGCCGCCGACGCACAGGGTGCCCTCGTCGGGAACGTGCTCGCCGACGGCGCGGGCTACGGCACCGGCGACGACGTCGCCGGGCGCAACGTCAACCTCGAGTTCGTCTCCGCCAACCCGACCGGCCCGCTCCACATGGGTGCCACCCGCTGGGCCGCCGTCGGCGACGCCCTTGGCCGGGTGCTTTCCGCCCGCGGCGCGAAGGTGACGCGTGAGTACTACTTCAACGACGCGGGCGCGCAGATCGACCGGTTCGCCCGGTCGCTGGTAGCGGCGGCGCTCGGGCAGCCGACGCCAGAAGACGGCTACGCGGGCGCCTACATCGGCGAGGTCGCCCAGGAGGTCGTCGCGGCCGAGCCGGGGGTGCTCGACCTGCCCGACGCCGAGCGCGACGAGGTGTTCCGGCGTGTGGGCGTTGGCCGGATGTTCGAGAGCATCAAGCGCACCCTGCACGAGTTCGGCACCGACTTCGACGTGTTCTTCCACGAGCAGTCGCTGTACGAGTCGGGCGCGGTCGACGCCGCGGTGCAGCAGTTGAAGGACTCCGGCAGCCTGTACTTCGCCGACGGGGCGTGGTGGCTGCGCTCCAAGGACTTCGGTGACGACAAGGACCGGCCGGTCATCAAGAGCGACGGCAACCCCGCCTACATCGCGGGCGACCTCGCCTACCTGCGCGACAAGCGCTCGCGCGGCTTCGACCTGTGCATCTACATGCTCGGCGCCGACCACCACGGCTACATCGGACGGCTCAAGGCGGCCGCCGCCGCGTTCGGCGACGACCCGGCCGTGGTCGAGGTGCTGATCGGACAGATGGTCAACCTCGTCAAGGACGGCAAGCCGGTGCGGATGAGCAAGCGCGCCGGCAACACGGTCACCATGGACGACCTGGTCGAGGCGGTCGGGGTCGACGCGGCGCGGTACTCGCTGGTGCGCTCGTCGGTCGACTCGCCCCTCGACATCGACCTCGACCTGCTCGTCAAGCGCTCGAACGACAACCCGGTCTTCTACGTGCAATACGCGCACGCCCGGCTGGCCTCGCTCGCCCGCAACGCCGCCGACCTCGGCGTCGAGCCGGGCGACGCCTACGGCCTGCTGGAGCACCCCCGCGAGGGCGACCTGATCCGCACGATCGGCGAGTTCCCGGCCGTCGTGGCGACCGCGGCCGAGCTGCGTGAGCCGCACCGGGTGGCCCGCTACCTCGAGCAGCTGGCGAGCGCTTACCACAAGTTCTACGACACGTGCCGCGTGCTGCCGATGGGCGACGAGGAGGTCGCCGACCTGCACAAGGCCCGGCTGGCGCTCTGCGTCGCCGCGCGCCAGGTGTTCGCCAACGGCCTCGGGCTGCTGGGTGTCTCGGCTCCGGAGCGGATGTGAACGCTGCAGGACGGCGTGGTCACCGGTTCGGCGCGAAAACGCGCCAGATACGCCCGTCGATGCGCCGAACTGCTGATCAAGAGGCTGATTCATGAACGTCCACCCCGCCGGCCCGCTGCACGCCGGCATCACGGTCCCGCCCGAGACCGCGGGCCCGCGACCGCTCGACGCCGCCGGGCTCGACGAGCTCGCCCCCGGGGTGTGGCCGCGGAACGCCGCCCGAGGGGAGGGCGGCGCGCTGGAGGCCGCGGGCGTCGACGTCCGCGACCTCGCCGAGCGGTACGGCACCCCGCTCTTCGTGATCGACGAGGCCGACTTCCGCTCGCGGGCCGCCGAGTTCGCGGCCGCGTTCGGGGCGGAGGCCGTGCACTACGCGGCCAAGGCGTTCCTCTGCACCGAGGTGGCCCGCTGGGTCGCGGAGGAGGGCCTCTCCCTCGATGTGGCGAGCGGCGGTGAGCTGGCCGTCGCGCTGCGCGCGGGGTTCCCGCCGGAGCGGATCGCGCTGCACGGCAACAACAAGTCCCTCGACGAGCTGGTCACGGCCGTCGAGGCGGGCGTCGGTCGGGTCGTGCTCGACTCGTTCCACGAGATCGCCCGACTGGACGCAGTGGCCCGCGAGCGCGGGGTCGTCGTGCCGGTGATGGTGCGGCTCACGGTCGGCGTCGAGGCGCACACGCACGAGTTCATCGCCACCGCCCACGAGGACCAGAAGTTCGGCTTCTCGATCTCCGGCGGCGAGGCGAGCGCGGCCGCAGAGGCCGTGCGCCGGGTGCTCGCGGTCGACGGGCTCGAGCTGGTGGGCCTGCACAGCCACATCGGCAGCCAGATCTTCGACACCGAGGGCTTCGAGGTGGCCGCCCACCGCGTCGTGCGGTTCCTGGCGAAGCTGCACAAGGAGCACGGCGGTGACGCGCTGGCGGCGCTCACCACCCTCGACCTCGGCGGCGGGTTCGGCATCGCCTACCGCGCCGACGAGACCCCGGTCGACGTGCAGGAGCTGGCCGAGGAGCTGCGCGGCATCGTCAAGCGGGAGTGCCACGCCGAGGACCTGGACGTCCCGAAGATCGCGGTGGAGCCGGGCCGGGCGATCGCCGGGCCGGCCGGGATCACGCTCTACACCGTGGGCACGCTCAAGGACGTACCGCTCGGCGGGTCGTCGATGCGACGCTACGTGAGCGTCGACGGCGGCATGAGCGACAACATCCGCACCGCGCTCTACGACGCGGTGTACGACTGCCGGCTCGTGTCCCGCTCCTCGGAGCGCGACGGCAGCGGCGACGCTGTGCTCTCGCGGGTGGTCGGCAAGCACTGCGAGAGCGGTGACATCGTGGTGCGCGACTGTTGGCTGCCCGCCGACCTCGCCCCCGGCGATCTGCTGGCCGTTGCCGCGACGGGCGCCTACTGCTACTCGATGGCGAGCTCCTACAACCGCCTGCCCCGGCCCGCGGTGGTGGCCGTGCGCGACGGCGAGGCGCGGGCCCTCCTGCGCAGGGAGACGCTCGAGGACCAGTTCCGGCTGGAGGTGTCGGGGTGAGGCCGCGCACCCGGGGTGCGCATCTGAGGAGCGCACCAGCGAGGATCGGGGCGTGAAACCGATCCGCGTGGCCATGCTGGGCTGCGGCACCGTCGGCCGCGAGGTCGTGCGGTTGCTGCACGAGCAGGCCGACGAGCTGACGGCCCGCGCCGGCGCGCCCGTCGAATTGGCCGGGGTGGCCGTGCGCCGCCCGCACAAACACACCGACCTCGGCGACCTGCTCACGACCGACGCGTCCGGCCTGGTCACGCGCGACGACGTGGACGTCGTCGTCGAGGTGATCGGCGGCATCGAGCCGGCCCGCACGCTGCTCGTGGAAGCGCTGAAGGCCGGCAAGTCGGTGGTCACGGCCAACAAGGCGCTGCTCGCCGAGGACGGACCCGCGCTCGCCGAGGCCGCCGACGCATCGGGCGTCGACCTGTACTTCGAGGCGGCCGTCGCCGGGGCGATTCCGCTGCTCCGGCCGTTGCGCGAGTCGCTGGCCGGGGATCGGATCACCCGGGTGGCCGGCATCGTCAACGGCACCACGAACTTCATCCTCTCCGCGATGGCGGCCTCCGGGGCGAGCTACGCCGACGCCCTCGACGAGGCCACGCGGCTGGGCTACGCCGAGGCCGACCCGAGCGCCGACGTCGATGGTTACGACGCCGCGTCCAAGGCCGCGATCCTCGCGTCGCTGGCCTTCCACACCCGCGTCAACGCCGCCGACGTGCACTGCGAGGGCATCCGCGCGGTGACCTCCACCGACATCGCGGCCGCGGCCACGATGGGCTGTGTGATCAAGCTCCTCGCGATCTGTGAGCGGACGCCCGCCGAGGAGGGCGTTCCCGAGTCGGTCTCGGCGCGCGTGTACCCGGCGATGATTCCCGCCGCACATCCGCTCGCGTCCGTCGACGGGGCGTACAACGCCGTGTTCGTCGAGGCGGAGGCCGCCGGGCAGCTGATGTTCTACGGGCAGGGCGCGGGCGGCGCGCCCACGGCGAGCGCCGTGCTCGGTGACCTCGTCGCGGTGGCGCGCAACCGCGTTCTGGGCGGGCGCGGGCCGCGGGAGTCGGCCTACGCGAGCCTGCCGGTGCGGCCCATCGGCACGCTGCGCACGCGCTACCACGTGAGCCTCGAGGTGGCCGACCGCCCTGGCGTGCTGTCGACGATCACCGGCGAGTTCGCCCACCACGGCGTCAGCATCGCGGCGGCGCGGCAGACCGGCGAGGGCGACGACAACGGGTCCGCGCGGATCGTCATCGTCACGCACCGGGCGCCGGAGGCGGCGCTCGCCGCCACGGTGGACGTGCTGGCCGGGCTCGACGTGGTCCACGGCGTGCACAGCGTGCTTCGGGTCGAGGACCTGGGCCGGAAGGGAGTTGCGGGATGACCGCCGCGCAGAAGCTCACCCGCTGGCCGGGGGTGATCGAGGCCTACCGGGAGCGGATGCCGGTGGAGCCGGGCTGGACCGTGGTCACGCTGGGGGAGGGCGGCACGCCGTTGCTGCCCGCGCCGCACCTGTCCGCGGCCACCGGCTGCGAGGTCTTCCTCAAGGTCGACGGCGCGAACCCGACGGGCTCGTTCAAGGATCGCGGGATGACGATGGCGGTCACGCATGCGCTCGCGGAGGGCAAGCAGGGCGTGCTCTGCGCGTCCACCGGCAACACCTCGGCCTCCGCCGCCGCCTACGCCACCCGCGCGGGCATGACCTGCGCGGTGCTCGTGCCTCGCGGCAAGATCGCGCTCGGCAAGCTGGCCCAGGCCGTGGCGCACGGGGCCCGGATCCTGCAGGTCGACGGCAACTTCGACGACTGCCTCGAGCTCGCCCGCAAGACCACGGCCGACTACCCGGTGGCCGCGCTCGTCAACTCGGTGAACCCCACCCGCATCGCGGGCCAGGCCAGCGCGGCGTACGAGATCTGCGACGAGCTCGGCCGCGCCCCCGACGTGCACTGCCTGCCGGTGGGCAACGCGGGCAACATCACCGCGTACTGGCAGGGCTACAAGGCCTACCTCGCCGACGGGCTGATCCACACGCCGCCACGGATGTTCGGTTTCCAGGCCGCGGGAGCCGCGCCGCTCGTGCACGGTGCGCCCGTGGCCGCCCCGGAGACGATCGCCACCGCGATCCGGATCGGCGCGCCCGCCTCGTGGGCGGGCGCCATGACCGCCCGCGAGGAGTCGCACGGCCGCTTCGCCGCCGTCACCGACGACGAAATCCTTTCCGCGTACCGGCTGCTCTCGGCGAGGGAGGGCGTGTTCGTCGAGCCTGCGTCGGCCGCGAGCGTCGCCGGGCTGCTGCAGTCGGCGGCCGACGACACGTTGCCCCGCGGTTCGCTCGTCGTGTGCACCGTCACCGGCCACGGACTGAAGGACCCGGACTCCGCCCTGCTCACCGCGCCGGAGCCCACCGTGGTCCCGATCGACCCCGGCGCCGTCGCCGCGGCCCTGGAACTGGGCTGATGGGGCGACCGGGTGAGGTCCGGGTGCGGGTGCCGGGCTCGTCGGCCAACCTCGGACCGGGTTTCGACACGCTCGGGCTCGCGCTCGGTCTCTACGACGAGGTCGAGGTGTCGGTCGCCGCCGAGGGCATCGAGATCGAGGTGTCCGGGGAGGGCGCAGGCCGCGTGCCGTGCGACGAGGCCCACCTCGTGGTCAGGGCGATGCGTTCGGCATGGGACCTCGTCGGCGACGCCCCGCCCGGCATCCGGATGCGCTGCCACAACGCGATCCCGCATTCGCGGGGACTCGGCAGCTCGGCGGCCGCGGCCGTAGCGGGCGCGACGGCGGCCGTGGCGCTCGCAGGGCGCGATGCCGAGCTGGAGCGCGACACGATCCTGCACGTCGCGGCGGGGATGGAAGGGCACGCCGACAATGCGGCGGCCAGCCTGCTCGGCGGTTTCGTGGTCGCGTGGGAGAGCGCGGGGAATACCTCGCGGCGTTTTCACGCTGTACGCCTCGAGACGCATCCGGGCATCCACCCGGTTGCGCTCGTCGCGGGAACCGAATCGCTCACCAGCACCACGCGCGGGCTGTTGCCCGAACGCGTTCCGCTGGTCGACGCGGCCTTCACCGGTAGCCGCACCGCGCTCGCCGTGCTGGCCTTCACCCAGCGCCTCGAGCTGCTGCTGCCGGCCACGGAGGACCGGCTCCACCAGAACTACCGGCGCCCGGCCTACCCGGAGTCGGCCGCCATGGTCGACACGCTGCGTGATCGCGGCATCCCCGCCGCGATCTCGGGAGCCGGCCCCACGGTGCTGGCCATCACCACCGACGGAATCCTGCCGCCGGACCTGGACCTTCACGGTTTCACGGCCCTCGCGCTCCCCGTCGACGGGGCGGGTGCGCGCGTCGAGATCGGCTGAGGCGGCCCGCCCGGCGCGCCACGACAGGGGGTTGTTGCCGCGATCAGGGCAGACCGTCTACTCTCGGCACCGCAACGGCGATCCACGCGGCATCCGCGTGGCCACTCGAGCCGGAATCCGCCAGATCTCAAGCGCCAAACCGGTTCCGACCCGAGCGGCCTCTTCCCCGGAGCGTCGCCACGATCGCCACCCTTGCTGTCGGGGCGGCCGCTCTTCCCGCGACCCGTTGACCGACATGTCGTCCGGCACACCGTCCGGGCGAGTGTGTGAATCCCGCTGACCAGGGCTGGAGGCCCGGTCGGTCAGGAAGGACATCTGTGAGCGAGACCGATCTCGTCAGCACCGAGGCTGCACCCGCCCCCAAGAAGCGCGGCGGCCTCACCGGCATGGTGCTGGCGGAGCTCCGCCAGCTGGCCGGCGAGCTGAACATCCCGGACATCGCCGGGATGCGGAAGGGCGAACTGATCGCCGCCATCAAGGAGAAGCAGGGCGCGCCGCCGAGCCGCAAGCGTTCCGCGGACGCCCAGCCCACCCTTCCCGGCACCGGTGACGAGCCCGCCGCCCCGGTGAGCACCGAGGCGCCCGCCGTCAACGGCTCCGCGCCGGCGGCCGACACCCCCGCTGCCGACGCCCCCGCTGCCGACACCGCGCCTGCCGCGGCCCCCACCCGCCGCCGCCGGGCCGCGTCCCGGCCGGCCGGCGCGCCGTCCACTGTGAACGGTGCGGCCGTTGCCGACGCCGCGCCGCAGGCCGCCACGGCCGACCCCGCGCCGGTCGCCGAGCCCGCGCCGACCGCCGACAAGGCCCCCGCGGAGGGCGGCACGGAGAAGGTCGCCGAGAAGGCGGCCCAGAACGACACCGGCCCCGAGGCCACCGACACCGCCGCGCCGCCCCGGCGCTCCCGGCAGAGCCGGCGCAACCGCGCCGAGCAGCAGTCGGAGCAGCAGCCCGAACAGGCGCAGCAGCCGGCGGAGGCCGCGAGCCCCGCTCCGGTCGCCGACCAGCGCGACGGTGGCCGTGACGGTGCCGACACGCGTTCCGACAATCGCCGTGAGGGCGGCCGCGGTGGGCGGGACCGTGACAGCAACCGCGACGGCCGCGATGGCAACCGGGACAACCGCGGCGACCGGCCGGATAACCGCGCCGATCGCGGCGACCGGGCGGACAACCGTGCCGACAACCGCGACAACCGCGGCGACCGGCCGGACAACCGTGCCGACAACCGTTCCGACTCCCGTGGCCCGCGCGACAACCGGCCCGACGACGACGGTGACGACGACGGTGATGGCCGGGGCAGGCGCGGCCGCCGGTTCCGCGACCGCCGCCGGGGCCGTGACCGCGACCGCAGCAGTGGCAGCAGCGGCGGCGGCCAGGGCAACGTCGACACCGAGGTCCGCGACGGCGACGTGCTGCTGCCGGTCGCCGGCATCGTCGACATCCTCGACAACTACGCGTTCGTCCGCACCACCGGCTACCTGTCCGGGCCCACGGACGTCTACGTGTCGCTGTCGATGGTCCGCAAGTACGGCCTGCGCCGCGGCGACGCGATCACCGGCGCCGTGCGCGAGGCCCGTGAGGGCGAGCAGTCGCGGCAGAAGTTCAACCCGCTGGTCCGCGTCGACTCCATCAACGGGCAGGACCCTGAGACGTCGAAGCAGCGGCCCGAGTTCACCAAGCTCACCCCGCTCTACCCCAACGAGCGGCTGCGCCTCGAGACCGAGCCGCACAAGCTCACCACGCGCGTGATCGACCTGGTCATGCCGGTGGGCAAGGGCCAGCGCGCGCTGATCGTGTCGCCGCCGAAGGCGGGCAAGACCACGATCATGCAGAACATCGCCAACGCGATCACCACGAACAACCCCGAATGCCACCTCATGGTCGTCCTCGTCGACGAGCGGCCGGAGGAGGTCACCGACATGCAGCGGTCGGTGAAGGGCGAGGTCATCGCGTCCACGTTCGACCGGCCGCCGACCGACCACACCACGATCGCGGAGCTGTCGATCGAGCGGGCGAAGCGCCTGGTCGAGCTGGGCCACGACGTGGTCGTGCTGCTCGACAACATCACCCGCCTCGGCCGGGCCTACAACCTGGCTGCCCCGGCGTCCGGGCGCATCCTGTCCGGTGGTGTCGACTCCACCGCGCTGTACCCGCCGAAGCGGTTCCTCGGCGCCGCGCGCAACATCGAGGACGGCGGCTCGCTGACGATCTTCGCAACCGCGCTCGTCGAGACCGGGTCAACGATGGACACGGTGATCTTCGAGGAGTTCAAGGGCACCGGCAACGCCGAGCTCAAGCTCGACCGCAAGATCGCCGACAAGCGGGTCTTCCCGGCCATCGACGTCGGCGACTCCAGCACCCGCAAGGACGAGCTGCTGATGTCGCCCGACGAGTACGGCGTGATGGTGAAGCTGCGCCGGGTCCTTTCCGCCCTGGACGACCAGCAGGCCATCGACCTGCTGCTCACCCAGCTCCGCAAGACGCGCACCAACATCGAGTTCCTGATGCAGGTCGCGAAGAGCACCCCCGGCGCCGACAACGACTGACCCCACCTCCGATCCGGGCCGCCCGCGGGAATCCGCGGGCGGTCCGGGTGGTTGAATGGGGTGTCACGCTCCGGCTCCGGTTCACCCTGCGCAACCAGGGACCCGGCGCCACTTCGAGAGGAACCAACGTGCGTTCAGGCATCCACCCCGAGTACGTCGAGACGCAGGTCACCTGCGGTTGCGGCAACTCGTTCACCACCCGCAGCACCAAGACCAGCGGCAAGATGACGGTCGAGACCTGCTCGGCGTGCCACCCGTTCTACACCGGCAAGCAGCGGATCCTCGACTCCGGCGGGCGCGTCGCCCGCTTCGAGGCGCGCTACGGCAAGCGGGCCGGCAAGAAGTAGCTTCGACGACGGCGCCCATTCCCTCGCGGATGGGCGCCGTCGGCATGTTCGGACCAGGGAAGGAGGAGGAGTCATGACATCAGCACCGGCAGTCGAGGCCGTGCTCGCCGAGCACGCCGAGCTGGAGCTGCGGCTCGCCGACCCGTCCGTGCACGCCGACCCCGCCACCGCCCGCAAGCTGGGCAGGCGCTACTCGCAGATCGGCCCGATCGTCGCGGTCGCGCGGGAGCTGGGCGCCGCGCGCGCCGACATCGCCACCGCGAGGGAGCTCGCGGCCGAGGACCCGTCGTTCGCCGCAGAGGCCGACGAGCTCGCCGCGAAGATCCCGGTGCTGGAGCGTCGGCTCGCCGACCTGCTCTCGCCGCGCGACCCGCACGACGGCTACGACGTGATCATGGAGATCAAGTCGGGGGAGGGCGGCGAGGAATCCGCCCTGTTCGCATCCGACCTCGCCCGCATGTACCTGCGCTACGCCGAGCGTCGCGGCTGGTCCACCCAGATCATCGACTCGGTGCCGTCCGACCTGGGCGGCTACAAGGACCTCACGCTCCTGGTGCGCTCGCGCGAACCGGTCGCCGACGGCGTCTGGTCGGCGCTCAAGTTCGAAGGTGGCGTGCACCGCGTGCAGCGGGTGCCGGTCACCGAGTCGCAGGGGCGCATCCACACCTCCGCGGCGGGCGTGCTCGTCTACCCCGACACCGGCGAGGACGCCGACGTCGAGATCGACGAGAACGACCTGCGCATCGACGTCTTCCGCTCCTCCGGCCACGGCGGGCAGAGCGTCAACACCACGGACTCGGCGGTCCGGATCACGCACCTGCCCACCGGCATCGTCGTGAGCTGCCAGAACGAGCGCTCGCAGCTGCAGAACCGCGCCCGTGCCATGGAGGTGCTGCGCTCGCGGCTGCAAGCGCTCGCCGAGGAGGAGGCGGCCGCGAAGGCCTCGGCCGACCGGCGTTCCCAGGTGCGCACGGTCGACCGCTCCGAGCGCATCCGCACCTACAACTTCCCGGAGAACCGCATCTCCGACCACCGGGTGGGCTACAAGTCCCACAACCTGTCGTCCGTCCTGGACGGCGACCTCGGCGGCGTGATCGACGCCCTCCAGGCGGCGGACCGCGCGGAGGCAGTGGGTTCGTGAGTCCCCGGGATGTCATGCCGACGCTCGGGGAGGGTTCTCCGTGAGCCGCAAGCCTCTACGGCTCGCGATCCTCGAGGCCGAGCGGGTGCTCGGCGGGGCCGGGATCGCCTCTCCCCGGGTGGACGCGGAGATGCTCGCGGCGCACGTCGTCGGCGTCGACCGGGGCAAGCTGATGATGCATCCCCTCGTCGACACGCCCGCCCTGGACGCGCTGCGCAAGCTCGTCGACCGCAGGGCAGCCCGCGAGCCGCTGCAGCACCTGCTCGGCACCGCGGTGCTCGGCCCGGTCGAGGTGGCGGTCGGACCCGGTGTGTTCACCCCGCGTCCGGAGACCGAGCTGCTGCTGGAGTGGGGGCTGCGAGAGATCGCCGACGTCGCGGCCCCGGTGGTGGTCGACCTCTGCACGGGAACAGGGGCGCTGGCCCTCGCCGTCGCGACGAGCCGCCCGGACGCAGTGGTACACGCCGTCGAGCTCGACTCCGACGCCCTGACCTGGGCACATCGCAACATCGCTGACCACGTCGCCCGCGGCGGTACCTCCGTCACGCTGCACGCCGCCGACGTACGCAGGCCCGACCTGCTCGTCGAGCTCGAGACCCACGTCGACCTCGTGCTCTGCAACCCGCCATACGTCCCCGACGGCACCCCGCTGCCGCCGGAGGTCACCGACTGGGACCCGCCCACGGCCGTTTACGGCGGACCGGACGGGTTGGAGATCATCCGTGCCGTCATCTCGACGTCCGCCGCCCTGCTGCGCTACGGCGGCGGGCTCGCGATCGAGCACGACGACACCCACGGCGAGGCCGTCCCCGCGTTGATGCGTCGCCGCCGGGTCCTCACGGACGTGGAGGAGCACCCCGACCTGACCGGCCGCCCCCGCTTCGCCACCGCCCGCCGCCGCCCTCTCCACCGCGCCTGACGTTCCTGTTCTCCTCTGACGCACCCCGTCGAGGGGTGGCGCGGGCCGACAACGGGTGCGTGGCCGGGGACGGTGCGTCATGCCGCCCCCAGGTCGCAGGGCTCGAAGGCCTCCGGTGGCGCCGCGCAGTGTGCGGGGCCGCCCCTCCCAGGTCAAGGGCGCTCCGCGTCGCTTCGCGATCGCTTCGCGACCCTTGACCTGCGAGCCTCTGCGACCCCTGGGGCATGCAGCGCGGGCAGGCCAGAGGCCTGCCCCTCAGGGCGCGCGGCGCCACCGGAGGCGGGTCTGGGCGGGCATGATCGAGGCTTCGGCGCGGAAAAGGGCGAAAACGACCCGGGAATGCGCCGAACTGCTGATCAAGCGTCCATCACGCACCCGTTCTCCGCCCACGCACCCGTTGTCGGCCCACACGACCCGTCGACGGGGCGCGTGGCCGGGGAACGGGTGCGTCGGCCCGCGTCATAGGCTCCGTCCGTGGCTTCCAGGTACGACTGCGCGGTCCCCGACGCGCGCACCGAGGGTCTCGCCGCGGCGGCACGGGCGGTGAAGGCCGGGCGGCTCGTGGTGCTGCCGACCGACACGGTCTACGGCATCGGCTGCGACGCGTTCAGTGCCCCGGCGGTGCGCAACCTGCTCAGCGCGAAGCAGCGCGGGCCGGACATGCCCGTCCCGGTGCTCGTCGGCTCCTGGAAGACGATCGACGGCCTCGTTCTCGGCGTGCCGAAGTCGGCAAGGGACCTGATCGAGGCGTTCTGGCCGGGTGGGTTGTCGCTGGTGCTGCCGCACGCCCCCTCGCTGAACTGGGACCTCGGCTCGACCAAGGGCACGGTGATGCTGCGGATGCCGCTGCACCCGGTGGCGCTGGAGTTGCTGCGTGACGTCGGCCCCATGGCCGTGTCCAGCGCGAACGTCTCCGGGCAGCCGCCCGCCGCGTCGGTGGCGGAGGCGGAGGAGCAGCTCGGGGAGAAGGTGGCGGTCTACCTCGACGGCGGTCCGTCCGGCGAGCCGGTGGCGTCCACCATCGTGGACCTGACCGGCGACGAGCCCCGCGTGCTCCGCGAGGGCGCGGTCACGACGGAAGCGGTGTCCGAGGTGCTGGGCCGAGAGGTCCTCCCCGCCTGAATCACAGTGGATTCAGGGGAGCGGCACGAGGTCCGCGAGGCGCTCGACCGCCGCGTCGAAGTAGCGAGAGTGGTCCTCCACGACGTTGTGGGTCTGCCCGAACACCTCGAAGCTGATCGCGCCATAGAGGCTGCTCCACGCGGCGACGACGCGCGGGGCCAGCGCGGAAGGCAGGCCGAGCCGCTCGGCGACGCCCGGAGTGAGCACGTCACCTGCGCCCGGCCCGTCCGGCTCCGCCTCGACGGTGCCGGCTGCGACCCCGTCTGCCACCACCCGGCACAGCAACACGCCCACGCGGGACGCGGGCCCGACGGTGGCCTCCGGCGCCGCGTAGCCCGGCACCGGCGAGCCGTAGACCAGCGCATACTCGTGCGGGTGCGCCAGCGCCCACTCCCGCGTGGCGCCGCAGGTGGCTCGCCAGCGCCCGCGCAGGTCGTCGCGGGCGACGGCGGCCTCGGCCTCTTCCGCGGCGGCGCCGAGCGCGTCGTACGTCTCGACGATGAGCGCGGTCAGCAGCTCGTCCCGGCTCGCGAAGTACCGGTACACGGCCGAGGAGGCCATGCCCAGCTCACGGGCGACGGCCCGCAGCGAGAGCCCGGCTGCGCCGTCGGTGGCGAGGTGGCGACGCGCGGAGTCGACGATTTCGCGGGTGAGTTCGGCGCGTACGCGCGCGCGGGCTCCGGCGGCGGTCACGCAGGGCAGTGTGGCACGAATCGAGAGCACTGGCAACGAATGAGATCATTGCTCCGGGAACGCCCGGATGGGCGTCGAGCCGCAGCGGGTACCGTTCAACCGTGAGCGAGCAGAGCACGCCCTTCTGGGGCCCGGACTTCGACGCGCTGCAGCACCAGGACCCGGAGATCGCCGGAGTGGTGCTCGACGAGCTGGCCCGGCTGCGCGGCGGACTCCAGCTGATTGCCAGCGAGAACCTCACCAGCCCCGCGGTACTGGCCGCGCTCGGCTCCACGCTGTCGAACAAGTATGCGGAGGGCTATCCCGGCCGCCGCTACTACGGCGGCTGCGAGGTCGTCGACCGCGCCGAGGAGATCGGCAACGCGCGGGCCAAGGAGCTCTTCGGGGCCGACCACGTCAACCTGCAGCCGCACTCGGGCGCATCGGCCAACTTCGCCGTCTACGCCGCGTTCACGCAGCCCGGCGACACCGTGCTCGCGATGGACCTCAAGCAGGGCGGTCACCTGACGCACGGCAGCAAGGTCAGCTTCTCCGGCAAGTGGTTCAACGCGGTGTCCTACACCGTGCGCGAGGACAGCGAGCTGATCGACTACGACCAGGTGCGCGACCTCGCGCTCGAACACCGCCCCAAGCTCATCATCGCCGGTGCGACGGCGTACCCGCGACTGATCGACTTCGCCGCGTTCCGGAAGATCGCCGACGAGGTCGGCGCCAAGCTCATGGTCGACGCGGCCCACTTCATCGGGCTGGTGGCCGGCAAGGCGATCCCGTCGCCGGTGCCGTTCGCCGACGTCGTCACCGCCACCACGCACAAGGTGCTGCGCGGCCCGCGCGGCGGCATGATCCTCGCGAAGGCGGAGCACGCCAAGGCCGTCGACAAGGCGGTGTTCCCGTTCTCGCAGGGCGGCCCGCTCATGCACTCCGTGGCGGCGAAGGCCGTCGCGATGCGCGAGGCGGCGCAGCCGGAGTACCAGGCCTACACGAGCCAGGTGATCGCCAACGCCCAGGCGCTGGCCAAGGCCCTCGAATCCGAGGGGATGCGGCCGGTCTCCGGTGGCACCGACACCCACCTCGCGCTCGTCGACCTGCGCCCGATCGGCGTCACCGGCGACCAGGCCGAAACCCGCTGCGACGCCGCGCGCATCACTCTGAACAAGAACTCCATCCCGTACGACCCGGCGCCACCGCTCAAGCCGTCCGGCCTGCGCGTCGGCTCGCCGAGCGTCACCACGCAGGGCATGACCGAGACGGACATGGCCGAGATCGGCAGCCTGCTGGGCCGCGCGGTGCGGGCCGAGCACGGCACTCCGGCAGGCGACGCGGAGCTGGCCGAGGTGGCCGACGCGGTGTCGGCGCTCGTCGCGCGCGCGCCCGCTTACCCGCGCCCCTGACCGGCACCCGGAAATCAGCGCTGCCGTGGCGGTACCCACGCTCGTCCTGCCGATCCGGGAGTTCCTGCTCGCGGGTCTGACGGCGACGGTCGTGACGTTCCTGCTGGTCGGCCCGGTGCGGGTGCTCGCGCTGCGGCTCGGGGCCGTTGCGTGGCCCCGCAAGCGCGATGTGCACGTCACGCCGACCCCGCGCTGGGGCGGGCTGGCGATGCTCGGCGGCGTGCTCGCGGGTGTCGGGATGGCCTACCAGCTTCCCGCGTTGCGGCTGGCGTTCGACAACAACGCCTCCGAGGTGGGCGGCGTGTTGCTCGCCGCCCTGCTGCTCGCGGCCGTCGGCGCGCTCGACGACCGCTACGACCTCGACGCGCTCACCAAGTTCGCGGGCCAGACCACGGCCGCCGGCATCCTGGTGATCTTCGGCGTGCAGTGGACGGTGTTCTTCGTGCCGTGGGGCGGTTCCGACTCCGGCGAGTCCGGCTCCCTGCTGATCCTCGGGCAGGAGCAGGGCGTGCTGCTGACGGTGCTGCTCACGGTGGCGCTGGTCAACGCCATGAACTTCGTCGACGGTCTGGACGGGCTCGCAGCGGGTGTCGGGATGATCGCGGCGGCCGCCGTCGGCCTCTTCACGATCGGGCTGGTGGGGCGGGTCGGCAACGACCCGTCGGTGTACTCGCCCGCCCTGATCGCCGCCGTGCTGGCGGGCGCGTGCCTCGGGTTCCTGCCGCACAACTTCAACCCGGCCCGCATCTTCATGGGCGATTCCGGCTCGATGCTGATCGGCGTGCTGCTGGCCGCCGCCACCACGAGCGCCTCGGGCAAGATCTCGATCATCGGCGCGGACGGCAAGGATGTGCTGGCGCTGTTCGCGCCGCTCATCGTGCTCGCCGCCGTGGTGTTCGTCCCGCTGCTCGACCTGCTCATGGCCGTTGTGCGGCGCACCCGCAAGGGGTTGTCGCCGTTCTCGCCGGACAAGATGCACCTGCACCACCGGCTGCTCGAGATCGGGCACAGCCAGCGACGCGCGGTGCTGCTGATCTACCTGTGGGCCGGCCTGCTGGCGTTCGGCGCGGTGGCGCTGGCGCTGATCGACGACCCGTTCATCGTGCTGTGGACGGTGGGGATCGGCCTTGTCGTGGCCGTGCTCGCCTCCGCCATCCCGAGAGTGAGGGCTCCTAGATGACCGCACCCGAACCCCAATCGAATGCACAGAAGGACGCCCCGCACGTCGCCACGGTGCTCAAGCTCGCGTCCGCGATGCAGCGCTACGCCGTGATCGTCACGGCGGTCGTCGTCGTGATCGCGCTGGTGGCGGCATTCGTGCTGCGTGGTGGGGCCGGGGTGGTCGGGGCGCTGGCCGGCGCCGTGATCGCGGGTGGCCTCGGCTGGCTGGGCACGTGGGTGATGGCGCGAACGGCGCGCGCGACGCCGGCCGGCGTGATGATCGGCGCGATGACCGCGTTCGGTCTGAAGATCCTCTTCATGCTGGTGTTCCTGCTGCTGTTCCAGGGCACCACGCTGTTCGACGGTCGCTCGTTCGCGTTCACCATCCTCGCGGTGACGGTGGCGTGGATCGTCGGCGAGGTGGTCGGTTTCGTGCGCACTCGGATACCGGCCGTAGACCTTTGAGTGATCCCGAATGGGTGAGGCGTTCGGCTGTGAGCGGGGTCTCTCTGGGATCCGTGTCACGTTCGTCCGTTCTTCTACGGCCGATAGAGCCACGTCGCCGCCGCGGGCGGCCCGAACAGCGCCGCTGACGAGCCGTCGGGGCGTCCGTCGAGGTCATCCCTGGTAAAGAGCTGCTAACCCGCCTGATATGGTCCGTCCTGATGGAGCCGGACCAGTCGAACGGCGGCGGCGCCAAGACGCCACCGCCGGGCGACGCGTGGACCGCTCTGTCCTACCTCCTGTCCGGCTTCCTGCTCTTCGGCGGGATCGGCTGGGGGTTGGACGCACTGCTGGGCACGGGTGTGTTCCTGCCGGTCGGCTTGCTGTTCGGTGGGGCTGCCTCGCTGTACTTGATCTACATCAGGTACGTTAAGTCCTGATCGTCACGATTCTGCCGTTCCGGATCACCCGGAAGGTGGAACCGGAAGGAGCATTGGGTGACCATCCCGGCCACCGCCCCCAACCCGGGCTTCAACGCCCCGGGCGTCGAGGACTTCCAGCTGCCGCCGATCTTCGGCGAGGTCACGAAGCCGGTCCTGCAGTTCGTGCTCGCCGCGATCATCGTGTACGCGTTCTTCGCCTACACCGCGCGGCGGCCGGCGCTGGTGCCGAGCAAGGCGCAGTTCCTAGGCGAGTCGTTCCACGGCATGGTGCGGAACTCGATCGCCCGCGACAACATCGGGCCGGAGTACCTCAAATACGTCCCGTACCTCACCACGCTGTTCGCCTTCATCCTGGTGAACAACCTGTTCGGGATCGTCCCGCTGATCCAGTTCCCGTCGTTCTCGCACCCGGGCGTCGCCTACGCCCTCGCGATCATGTCCTGGCTGATCTACAACGTCGTCGGGATCCGCAGGCACGGGTTCATGGGATATCTGCGGGTGTCGACCTGGCCGCCGGGCGTGCCGTGGTGGGTCCGAACCGTGCTCACGCCGATCGAGTTCCTCTCGAACATCCTGCTGCGGCCGGTCACGCTGTCGCTGCGGCTCTTCGGGAACATGTTCGCGGGCCACCTGCTGCTGCTGGTGTTCATCCTCGGCGGCGAGTACATGCTGCTGCACTCCGAGTCGATCCTGCTCGGGGTCCTGTCGCCGTTCGCGTTCGGCATGGGCATCGTCTTCACGTTCTTCGAGGCCTTCATCCAGGTGGTGCAGGCCTACGTCTTCACGATCCTCACGGCGTCGTACATCGGCACCGTGCTGGCCGACGACCACTAGGTCGTCCCACCTCCACGACTGACGGCTCCGTGGGACGTGCCCCCGGACCGGACGAAAGGAAAGTGCAATGGTTGTCGGTAACCTGAACGTCATCGGTTACGGTCTCGCCGCGATCGGCCCGGGTATCGGGGTGGGCATCGTCTTCGCCGCGTTCATCAACGGCGTCGCCCGCCAGCCGGAGGCCCGTGGCCAGCTGCAGGGCATCGCGTTCATCGGCATGGCGCTCTCCGAGGCGCTCGCGATCCTGGGCCTGGTGCTCGCGTTCGCGCTGCCCGGAGCCTGACCTACGCCGAACGCCGGGTAGGCGGAGGAGACACCCATGATCACCACCGTTCTCGCGGCCGAGGAGCTGAACCCCCTCGTCCCGCACACCGTCGAGATCATCGTCGGCACCATCGCGTTCATCCTGCTGTTCCTCGTCCTCCGCAAGACGGCGTTCCCGCAGTTCGAGAAGGTCTACGCCGAGCGCACGGACAAGATCGAGGGCGGGCTCAAGCGGGCCGAGGAGGCGCAGCAGGAGGCGGCCGAGCTCAAGCGGCAGTACGAGGAGCAGCTCGCCGGCCTGCGGGCCGAGGCCGCGCGCATCCGCGACGACGCTCGTGCCGAGGGCCAGCAGATCAAGGTCGAGCTGCGGGCCCAGGCGGAGGAAGAGGCCGCCCGGATCCGCCAGCGCGGCGAGGAGCAGCTCGCCGCTGCCCGCGAGCAGGCAGTGCGCCAGCTCCGTGGCGAGGTCGGTGGGTTGTCAGTGCAGCTGGCCGAGCGCCTGATCGGCGAGTCCCTCGCCGACGACGCTCGCCGCTCGGCCACGGTTGACGCGTTCCTCGCCGAGCTGGACAGCCTGGCCACCCGGGAGACGGCGCCGGCCGGCGGGGCGAGCTGATGGCCGAGGTCCTGCAGGCGGCCAGCCGGGAGTCGCTGGCTTCGGCCACGGCCCGGCTGGACGCCTACGCCGACTCGGCCACGGCCGCAGACCTGCGGCGGCTCGGCGACGAGCTGTTCGCGGTCACGCGCCTGCTCGACGTGGAGCGGTCGCTGCGGCGGCTGCTCGCCGACCCGTCGTCGCCGGAGGCGGCCCGCACCGCTCTGGTGGACCGGCTGTTCGGGCAGCAGCTCGCTGCGCCGACGCTCGACGTCGCGAAGGGCCTCGTGGCCGCGCGCTGGTCGCGGCTCGGTGACCTGGTCAGCGCGTTCGAGGTGCTTGCGCGGCAGGCGCTGCTCGCCGTCGCGGAGAAGGAGGGCTCGCTCGACGACGTCGAGGACGAGCTGTTCCGTTTCGGCCGGGTCCTCAACCGGGAGCACCACCTCGGCAGCCTGCTCGCCGACATCACAACGCCGGCCGACGGGCGCATCTCGCTCCTCGACGGGCTGATCGAGGGCAAGGTCTCGCCGGTCACCGCCGCGCTGCTGCGCGAGAGCGTCCGGCTCCCGCGCGACCGGCACCTCGACGTCGTGAGCGAGGAGCTGGCCGAGCTGGCGGCGGCACGCCGAGACCGGTCGGTCGCCCGCGTCGCCACCCCGGTTGCGCTCTCGCCGGAGCAGGAGCAGAAGCTCACCGACTCGCTGACGCGCCTCTACGGGCGCCCGATGTCGCTGCAGATCGAGCTGGACCCCAGCCTGCTGGGTGGTCTGGTCGTGCAGGTCGGCGGCGAGGTCATCGACGGCAGCGTGTCGAGCAAGCTCGCCGCGGCCCGCCGCTCCCTCCCCAGCTGACCACCGAACTTTACGAACAGAAGGACAGACGACAGCCATGACAGAGCTGACGATCTCCTCCGAGGAGATCCGGAGTGCGATCTCCAGCTACGTCTCGTCGCTGGAGACGGACACCTCCCGCGAGGAGGTGGGCATCGTCACCGACACCGGCGACGGCATCGCCCACGTCGAGGGCCTGCCCTCGGCGATGACCAACGAACTCCTCGAGTTCCCCGGTGGCGTGCAGGGTGTCGCGCTGAACCTGGACGTGCACGAGATCGGTGCGGTCATCCTGGGCGACTACGCCCACATCGAGGAGGGCCAGCAGGTCAAGCGCACCGGCAACATCCTCTCGGTGCCGGTCGGCGACAACTTCCTCGGCCGGGTCGTCGACCCGCTGGGCAAGCCGATCGACGGGCTCGGCGACATCGAGGCCGAGACCAACCGCGTGCTGGAGCTGCAGGCGGCGTCGGTGGTGCAGCGGCAGGAGGTCCGCGAGCCGCTGCAGACCGGCATCAAGGCCATCGACTCGATGACCCCGATCGGCCGCGGCCAGCGCCAGCTGATCATCGGTGACCGCAAGACCGGCAAGACCGCGGTCTGCGTCGACACGATCATCAACCAGAAGCAGAACTGGGCCACCGGCGACCCGAAGCAGCAGGTGCGCTGCATCTACGTCGCGATCGGGCAGAAGGGCTCCACGATCGCCGGTATCCGGCAGTCGCTGGAGGACGCGGGCGCGCTGGACTACACCACCATCGTCGCCGCCCCGGCGTCCGACCCGGCCGGCTACAAGTGGCTCGCGCCCTACACCGGCTCCGCGCTCGGGCAGCACTGGATGTACCAGGGCAAGCACGTCCTGATCGTCTTCGACGACCTGTCCAAGCAGGCCGAGGCCTACCGTGCGATCTCGCTGCTGCTGCGCCGCCCGCCGGGCCGTGAGGCCTACCCCGGCGACGTCTTCTACTTGCACTCCCGCCTGCTGGAGCGTTGCGCGAAGCTGTCCGACGAGCTGGGCGCGGGCTCGATGACCGGTCTGCCGATCATCGAGACCAAGGCCAACGACGTGTCGGCGTACATCCCGACGAACGTCATCTCCATCACCGACGGCCAGTGCTTCCTCGAGTCGGACCTGTTCAACCAGGGTGTCCGGCCGGCCATCAACGTCGGTATCTCGGTGTCCCGCGTGGGTGGTTCCGCCCAGGTCCGCGCGATGCGCTCGGTCTCCGGTTCGCTGCGCCTCGACCTGTCGCAGTACCGCGAGCTGGAGGCGTTCGCCGCGTTCGGTTCCGACCTCGACGCCGCGTCGGCCGCTGCCCTCGGGCGCGGTGCGCGCCTTGTGGAGCTGCTGAAGCAGGCGCAGTACCAGCCGTTCCCCGTCGAGGAGCAGGTCGTCTCGATCTTCCTCGGCACCCGTGGGTACCTCGACTCCGTGCCGGTGGCCGACGTGCGCCGCTTCGAGACGGACTTCCTCGACCACGTCCGGCGCAACCACGACGGGATCTTCGGGGAGATCCGGGACACCGGGAAGCTCTCCGACGAGCTCGCCGACCGGATCGCCGAGGTCGTGAAGGGCTTCAAGCAGGAGTTCACCGCGACCGACGGCTCGTCGGTGGTGCCGAAGGAGGCCGCGGCCGAGGCGCTCGACGAGGACGAGGTCGACCGCGACACGGTCAAGGTCAACAAGCCGGCTCCGGCCTCGAGCTAGTCGGCCGGGAGCTGAGGGAGTAGCGCATGGCGGCACAGATTCGCGTGCTGCGGCGGCGGATCCGGTCGACGCAGTCCATCAAGAAGATCACGCGCGCGATGGAGCTCATCGCGACCTCGCGGATCATGAAGGCGCGCGCCCGGGTCGACGCTTCGCGGCCCTACGCAGAGCAGATCACGGCCGTCCTCACCGAGCTGGCCAACAACTCGGCGCTGGACCACCCGCTGCTCGTCGAGCGCGAGCAGGCCAAGCGCGCCGCGGTCCTCGTCGTCACGAGCGACCGCGGCCAGTGCGGCGGCTACAACGTCAACGTCCTGAAGGAGGCGGAGCAGCTGCAGCAGCTGCTGCGCGAGCAGGGCAAGGACCCGGTGCTCTACGTCATCGGCCGCAAGGGCGTGGGCTACTACAAGTTCCGGCGCCGCAACGTCGAGCAGTCCTGGACGGGCTTCTCGGAGCAGCCGACCTACGCCCACGCCGCCGAGGCGGCGCGCGTCCTCGTCGATGCGTTCATGACCGGCACCGAGGACGGCGCCGAGGGTGTCGACGAGCTGCACCTCGTGTACACGCAGTTCAAGAACATGGTCACCCAGGTGCCGCAGGCGCGGCGCATGGCCCCGCTCGAGGTGGAGTACGAGGCCGACACCGTCGGCGCCCCCGGCGGCGAGATCGAGGAGCGGCGCGAAGCCGCGCAGCAGTCGGCGGGCGAGGTCAAGCCGCTCTACGAGTTCGAGCCGAACGCCGACTCGCTGTTCGACGCGCTGTTGCCCAAGTACATCGGGGCGCGGCTGTTCGCCGCGCTGCTCGAGGCCGCTGCCTCGGAGTCGGCCAACCGACAGCGGGCCATGAAGGCCGCAACCGACAACGCCAACGAGCTGATCCGTACCCTGACACTCGAGGCCAACCAGGCCCGTCAGGCCCAGATCACCCAGGAGATCAGTGAGATCGTCGGTGGCGCCGACGCTCTCGTCAGCGCAGGGAGTGAGAGCTGAGATGACCGCCACCGCAGATACCCAGACCACGACCGGCCGGGTCGTCCGCGTGACCGGCCCGGTCGTCGACGTCGAGTTCCCCCGCAACTCCGTCCCGGAGCTCTACACGGCCCTCACGGTCGACGTCGAGTTCGGCGACCTGGCCAAGACGCTCACCCTCGAGATCGCGCAGCACCTGGGCGACAACCTGGTGCGCACCATCTCGATGCAGCCCACCGACGGCCTCGTGCGTGGCCAGACGGTCACCTCCCTCGGGCGTCCGATCTCGGTGCCCGTCGGTGACCAGGTCAAGGGCCACGTGTTCAACGCGCTCGGCGCCTGCCTGGACGACCCGGAGTTCAAGCCGACTGGCGACCTGTGGGGCATCCACCGGTCCGCGCCGAGGTTCGACCAGCTCGAGGGCCGCACCGAGATGCTGGAGACCGGCATCAAGGTCATCGACCTGCTCACCCCGTACGTGCAGGGCGGCAAGATCGGCCTGTTCGGCGGCGCGGGCGTCGGCAAGACGGTGCTCATCCAGGAGATGATCACCCGTGTCGCCAAGAACTTCGGCGGCACGTCGGTGTTCGCCGGCGTCGGCGAGCGCACCCGTGAGGGCAACGACCTCATCACGGAGATGACCGAATCGGGCGTCATCAACGACACCGCACTGGTCTTCGGGCAGATGGACGAGCCGCCCGGCACGCGTATGCGGGTCGCCCTGTCGGCGCTGACGATGGCGGAATACTTCCGCGACGAGCTGAACCGGGACGTGCTGCTCTTCATCGACAACATCTTCCGGTTCACGCAGGCAGGCTCCGAGGTCTCCACGCTGCTGGGCCGCATGCCGTCGGCGGTGGGCTACCAGCCCACGCTGGCCGACGAGATGGGCGAGCTGCAGGAGCGCATCACCTCGACCCGCGGCCGCTCGATCACCTCGATGCAGGCGATCTACGTGCCGGCGGACGACTACACCGACCCCGCGCCGGCCACCACGTTCGCCCACCTCGACGCCACCACGGAGCTCTCCCGCCCGATCTCCCAGAAGGGGATCTACCCCGCGGTGGACCCGCTGACGTCGACCTCGCGGATCCTGGACCCGCAGTACGTCGGCGACGAGCACTTCCGGGTGGCCAACGAGGTCAAGCGGATCCTGCAGAAGTACAACGACCTGCAGGACATCATCGCGATCATGGGTATCGACGAGCTCTCCGAGGAGGACCGCCAGCTCGTCGGGCGGGCGCGGCGCATCGAGCGCTTCCTGTCGCAGAACCTCCTGGTCGCCGAGCAGTTCACCGGCCAGCCGGGCTCCACGGTTCCGCTCAAGGAGACCATCGAGGCGTTCGACAAGATCGCCAAGGGTGAGTTCGACGACGCCCCCGAGCAGGCGTTCTTCCTCTGCGGTGGTCTCGAGGACCTGGACAAGAACCGCAAGAAGCTCGAGGGCTGATCGTGGCGCACATGAATGTCGAGCTGGTCGCGGTCGAGCGGCGGATCTGGTCCGGTGAGGCCGACTTCGTCCTCGCCCGCACCACGGTGGGTGAGATCGGGGTACTGCCCGGTCACGAGCCCACGCTCGCGCAGCTGGAGGACACGGCCGTCGTCCGCGTGGACGGCACCGACGGCACGTCCACCACGCTGGCCGTGCACGGCGGGTTCCTGTCGATCACACCGGAGAACGTCACCGTGCTCGCGGAGTACGCCGAACTGGCCGACGAGATCGACGTCGCGCGGGCCCGCAACGCGCTCCAACGCGCCGACTCGTCGGAGCCAGAGGGAGCAGCCGCGGCGGCAAGGGCGAACGCGCGGCTCAAAGCCGCCGGCGCGGCCGAGTAGTCGAGCCGAGGCCGCGAGTGGGAGCGACGACGCTGCTCGTCAGCATCCTGCTGCTGCTCGCCTGCCTCTGCCTCGGATACCTCGCCTTTCGGAGAGTGCGACTCATGCGGGGCGGTGGCGTGGACGTCTGTCTGCGCCGCCGCCCCGCTCGCGTGTCCAGGTCCCGCGCGCAGGACGGCACCGCGGGATGGCACTTCGGGGTTGGGCGCTACCGCGGTGACGAGCTGGCCTGGTTCCGCCTCACGTCGCTGCGGCCGGGGCCCACGGTCGTCGTCGACCGCACCGAACTGGAGATCGTCGGCCGCCGCATCCCGGTGAACCCGGAGGCCTACGTCATCCCGCAGGGCGCCTCCGTGCTGCTCTGCCGCATCCACGGTGTGGAGCTGGAGCTCGCCATGGCCCCCGGTGTCCTCACCGGCTTCCTGTCCTGGGTGGAGGCCGCCCCACCCGGCCGCACCGGCTACCGCCAGGCCTCCTGATGTCGTGAGTGGATACGCGAGCTATAGCGCGCGTATCCACTCACGACCGCCGGGGGCCGCCGGGCTGCCAGAGGACGTCCCCGTCGGGGTTGGCCACCCGGCCGAGGATGAACAGCAGGTCGGAGAGGCGGTTGAGGTATTTCGCCGTGAGCGGGTTGGTGCGCTCGGCGTCAACCTCCAGCAGTGCCCACACTGAGCGTTCCGCCCGGCGCGCCACGGTGCGGGCCACGTGCAGGTACGCCGCGCCCGGCGTGCCGCCGGGCAGGATGAACGAGTCGAGCTTGGGCAGGCCCTCGTTGAACTCGTCGCACCAGCCCTCGAGCCGGGTGATGTAGCGCTCGGTGATCCGCAGTGGTGGGTACTGCGGATTCTCGACGATCGGCGCGCACAGGTCGGCGCCGACGTCGAAGAGGTCGTTCTGCACCTGCCGGAGCGGGCCGAGCAACTCCGGGGCCAGCCCGCCGACGGTGACGGCGACCCCGAGTGCCGCGTTGCACTCGTCGGTGTCGGCGTACGCCGCGAGCCGCGGATCGGTCTTGCGGACGCGGCTGAAGTCGCCGAGAGCCGTGGTGCCGTCGTCGCCGGTCCGCGTGTAGATCCTGGTCAGGTGCACCGCCATGGGCGCAGCCTATGTCGTCACGCGTTCGCCCCCGAGTCGACGAGGAGCGCGGTGCCGGTGATCGTGCGCCCGCCCGGTCCGGCGAGGTGCGCGACGGTGGCGGCGACGTCGTCCGCGGTCTGGAAGCGGCCGAGCGCCGTCGCAACGCGCTGGTTCTCGGCCGACGGCCCGTCGGCCGGGTTCAGTTCCGTGTCGGTCGAGCCTGGGTGCACGACGTTCACGGTGATGCCACGCGGCCCGAGCTCGCGAGCGAGTGCCCGGCTGAGACCGTTGAGCGCCGACTTCGTCATCGAGTAGAGCGCGATCCCGTCGTGCGGAACCCGCTCGGCGAGGTTGCTCCCGATGCTGATGATCCGCCCGCCCGCGCCGAGGTGCGGGGAGGCCGCCTGCGCGGCCACGAACGACGCGCGCACGTGGATCGCGATGGTCCGGTCCAGCTCCTCGGGGCTGACCTGCTCGAACGGGCCGTACGGGAACACGCCCGCGTTGTTGACGAGCACGTCGAGCCGGCCGAGCTCGGCGACGGTCCGGCCGACTGCCGCCCGCACGGCGACCGGGTCCGCGCTGTCGGCCTGCACGGCGATCCCGCGCCGCCCGAGCCCTTCGATCTCGCGGACCACCTTCGCGGCGCTGTCACCGGCCTCGCGGTAGGTCAGCGCCACGTCGGCACCCTCGCGGGCCAGTCGGACCGCGATGGCCGCGCCGATTCCCCGGCTGCCGCCGGTCACGAGGGCCACGCGACCTGTGAGGTCGTTCATCCCGACTTCCTTTCTGTAGCGAGCACTATGGAAGTCTGCGATCGGGAGGGCGCGGCGTCAAGAGTTATTTTGAGTGACCGCTACAGAAGGTGGCGCTCGGCCCATGCGGCGATCGCATCCCCGATCTCGACGGGCCGGTCCTCCGCGGCGTGGTGCCCTGCCTCCCCGCACGGGACGATCTCGACCGAGGCCATGTTGTCCGCGCTCCACGCGGCCGTCTCGGGGTTGATCAGCAGGGTGGGCGACCCCGCGAATGTCATGAGCAGCTTCGGCACCTCGGTGCTCTTCGCGAGCCACGCGTCGAAGGCCTCGATCCGGGCGACGATCTCGGCGGGCTCGCCGTCGATCGGCATCTGTTGGGCCCAGGCGAGAACCGGGCGCCGTGCCTGCGGGGCCGGGAACGGGCGGAGGTACTCGGCCAGCACGTCCTCCGGAACGGGAGTGCGCACGCCGCCGGTGTAGGCCATTCGGATGAGCTGGTCGGACTCCAACAGTTCCGCGCCGCGGGTGCGGACCAGCTCGGCGCGGGCCTGCGCCTGCGGGCTCAGAGTGTGGCTGTCGATCGGCTTGATGATCGCCTCGAACAGCGCGAGGCCGCGCACGCGCTCCGGGTGCCGGGCTGCCCAGTCGCAGGCGAGCGCGCCACCCCAGTCGTGGCCGACGAGCACGACGTCGTCGAGGCCGAGTGCGTCGAACCAGGCGTCGAGGTAGCGGGCGTGGTCGGCGAAGAGGTACGGGATGGCGGGCTTGCCGGACCGTCCCATCCCGATCAGGTCGGGTGCGAGCAGCCGGCCCCTGCCGATGCGGGGCATTACGGCGCGCCACATGTGCGACGAGGCCGGGTTGCCGTGGAGGAAGACGAACGTCGGGCCGGAACCGGTCTCGGTGTGGTGGATGGTCGAGTCGAGGACAGGGGTCTCGGGCATCGTGGTGTTCCTCTCTACGGGAGTGGGGCGTCGAGCAGCTCTGCGAGCTCGCGGACGAGCGCCGCCGTGCGGTCGCTGTCGCGGCCGCCGAACGGTGCGAGTAGGCGTTCGAGGAGCTCCTGGACGATCCGCATGGCCGATCGCGCGGTCTCCCGCCCCTGGTCGGTGAGGGTGAGCCGGACGGCGCGGGTGTCCTGCTCATCGCGCCGGCGCGCGATGAGGCCCTTCGCCTCGAGCGCGCGTGCCAGCTTGGAGACGTACAGCGGCTCGAGGCCGGTGTCGTCCGCCAGTTCGCGCTGGCTCGGTCGACGCCCTGCCCGCTCCAGCCCGTGGAGGGCGGCCAGCAGGACGTACTGGGCGTGGGTCAGTTCGAGCGGGGCCAGCGCGCGGTCGACCGCAACGCGCCATTTCGTCGCGAGCCGCCACACGATGGCCCCGGTGGCCGCTCCTGGAGGTCCTAATCGCACGAATTCAAGGTACATGGCGATTATGTACATGGCTACTATCTCGCAGAGGCGTATCTTGAGGGGTCGCTACAGAAGGGGGCGCGCTCATGGCGGTGCGAGGACGTCCACGCGGGTTCGATCGCGCCGCCGCGCTGCGGCTGGCGATGGAGTCGTTCTGGGAGCACGGCTACGAGGGAACGTCCATCGGTGACCTCACCGCGCGGATGGGCATCCGCCCGCCCAGCCTCTACGCGGCCTTCGGGAGCAAGGAGGCGCTGTTCCGCGAGGCCGTCGCCCTCTACGAGGGCATGGAGGGGGAACCGCCGTTGCGGGCGCTGCAGGAGGCCCCTACGGCCATCGGGGGCATCGAGGCGATGCTGCGGGCGAACGTCCGCTCCTACACCACTCCCGGCAGGCCAACGGGCTGCATGGTCGTGCTGGCCGCCACCACGTACACGCCGAGCACCGAGGGGATCCGCGACTTCCTCGCGGAGCAGCGCCGGTCCGGCACGGCGGCCGTGAAGGAGCGGCTCGTGCGGGGGCAGGCCGACGGGGACGTGCCGCCCGGCGCCGACGCCGGTGCGTTGGCCGCCTACGTGATGTCGGTGCAATACGGCCTCTCGCTGCATGCGCGCGACGGCGCCACCCGTGACGAGCTGGACACCGTGGTCGACTGCCTGCTGGCGGGATGGGACGGGGTGGTGGCCGCCCGCGCCGCCGCCGTCGGCACCGGATAGCGTCGCCCGCGTGGCGGAGCACTTCGCGGTGAGCGGTGGTGCCCGGCTCGTCGGCGCCGTCGACGTGGTCGGGGCGAAGAACAGCGTGTTGAAGCTGATGGCGGCGGCGCTGCTGGCCGAGGGCACGACGACGATCACCAACTGCCCCGAGATCCTGGACGTCCCGCTGATGGCCGACGTGCTGCGCAGCCTCGGCTGCACCGTCGAGGTCGAGCACAGCACGGTGACGATCGACGTGCCTGCGCAGCCCGGCGCACAGGCCGACTACGCATCCGTCTCCCGGCTGCGCGCATCGGTCTGCGTGCTCGGGCCCCTTGTCGCCCGGTGCCGTCGCGCCGTGGTGCCACTGCCCGGCGGCGACGCGATCGGCTCCCGCCCGCTCGACATGCACCAGGCCGGTCTGCGCAAGCTCGGCGCGACCACCGAGATCGAGCACGGACGCGTCGTCGCGGAGGCCGAGGAGCTGCGGGGCGCGCAGATCTGGCTCGACTTCCCCAGCGTCGGCGCCACCGAGAACATCCTGATGGCCGCGGTGCTCGCCGACGGCACCACCGTGATCGACAACGCCGCGCGCGAACCGGAGATCGTCGACCTCTGCACGATGCTTCAGCAGATGGGCGCCAAGATCGACGGTGTCGGCACCTCGACGCTCACGGTGCACGGCGTCACGCACCTGCAGCCCACGCGCCACCGCGTGATCGGTGACCGGATCGTCGGCGCCACCTGGGCGTTCGCCGCCGTGATGACCCGCGGTGAGGTCACGGTGCGCGGCGTCGACCCGCACCACATCGACCTGGTGCTGGACAAGCTGCGCTCCGCAGGCGCCGAGACGGACATCGGCACCCAGGAGTTCACGGTGCGGATGGACCGCAGGCCGCTGGCCGTCGACTTCGTGACGCTGCCGTACCCGGGCTTCGCCACCGACCTGCAGCCGATGGCGATCGCGCTGTCCGCGGTGTCCGACGGCACGTCGATGATCACTGAGAACGTGTTCGAGGCCCGCTTCCGGTTCGTCGACGAGATGGTGCGCCTCGGCGCCGATGCCCGCACCGACGGGCACCACGCCGTCGTCAGGGGCGTGGAGCGCCTGTCCAGCGCCCCGGTGTGGGCGAGCGACATCCGGGCGGGCGCGGGACTCGTGCTGGCCGGCCTGTGCGCGGACGGCGTGACCGACGTGTGGGACGTCGAGCACATCGACCGCGGCTACCCGCGGTTCGTCGAGAACCTCAGCGGCCTCGGCGCCGATGTCGCACGCGTGCGGGCGGAGCCGCAGCGTTAGTGTCCCGAACCGGAAGTCCACCACATAACTCGACGGCCCAGCTTCCCGCTGAGCGCACCGGCGAACCGGCCGAGTACGCCCGGTACGAGGCCGGCTCGCCGGCACACCCAGCGGAAACCTGGATCCGCCGATTTATGCACCGGACTTCCGGTTCGGGACACTAGGGGTTGTAGGTGAGCGCAACGACTCCCGTCGAGGTCGGCGTCGCGTCCACGAGCCGCAGCGGGTTCGGCAGCCCGTCGTCGAAGAGCCGCGTGCCGGCGCCGAGGACGACGGGGTGGACGCCGAGGACGAGCTCGTCGACGAGGCCGTGCCGCAGCAGGGTGCGCACGAGCGTGAAGCTGCCGTACGTCAGGATGTCGCCGCCGGGCTCTTCCTTGAGCCGGGCCACGGTACGCGCGGGGTCGCCCGCGACCGCGGTGGCGTTCCACGGCAACGGGCCGTGCAGGGTGTTCGTCACGACGACCTTCGCAATGCGGTGCATCGCCTCGGCGTACGGCCCGGTGTTGTGCGACCAGGCCTTCTCGATGATCTCGTAGGTCCGCCGGCCCAGCAGGAAGGTGTCACTCGCCAGCAGGCTCTGCGTCGCGTGCTCGGCCGAGGCGTCGTCGAAGAAGCCGAGCGCCCAGCCGCCGCGTTCCAGCTCTCCGAACCCGCCCGGGTCCTGGGCCACGCCGTCGAGCGTGACGAAGGTCTGCACGGTGAGCTTGCGCATGAGGGTCTCCGTTCCCGGCCGGACGGTCCGGCTCGAACAGGCAGACCTGGGTCGGATCGGAAAGGAATCGGTACCGGAGGCCGTCCGCTGGTGGTCGCGCTCATGACCGAGGTGGCAACCCCCGAGCCGATACGGGGGAGATCCCTACCCCGGTTCAGGGGCTGCCCCGATGGGCTCGGCGGCCCGTCCACGCCAGGGTAGACGAGTGATCACCGAATGGCTCGACTCGTTCTTCGCGATGATCGACGCGATTCCGATGTGGCAGCTGTACACGGTGGTCGGCGTGCTGTTGGTGCTCGAGACGACCGTGCTGGTCGGACTCGTGACACCGGGGGAGGTCGTCCTGCTCGCCGCGGCGACGACCGTCGGCGGCACGGGGGAGTACCTGGCACTGGCCGCGATCGCGGCGGGGGCCAGCGTCGTCGGGCAGAACGGGGGGTACCTGCTCGGCCGGAGGTTCGGGGGTCGGATCCGGGCGAGCTGGGCCGGTCGCAAGATCGGCGAGGCGAACTGGGTGCGCGCCGAGAGGGTGCTGCGCGGGGGGACGGGCCGTGCGCTCGTCGCGTCGCGGTTCCTCGCCGTCGCCCACTCGCTGGTGCCCGTGATCGCGGGGACGCTGCGCATGCCGTGGGGGCGGTACGCGCGGTACACCGCGCTCGGCGCGGTGCTGTGGGGCCTGGTCTACGTCGGGCTCGGCAGCGCCGCGTCGATCGCGATCCGCAAGTCCGCACACCTGCTCGGGCCGACGGTCACGAGCGTGGTGGTCGCGGCGGTGGTGGTCGCGCTGATCGTGCGGGGGGTGCGCAATCGCAGGCGGCCGACTGGGGAGCCGGTTGTCGGCGACGCGCCGACCGTGGCGATCACCGTGGGGGAAGCGCCCGAGCGGCGCTGACGGACCGGGCGACCGTGGGGGCGGCGCCCGGTCCGGGTGAAGGGGGGAGGAGAGGTGGTCGTGCTCCGGCGACGCGGAGCACGACCACCTCTTCTGTCGTTGCCGCCCGGTCGGGGCGAGAATCGCCCGATGACCGGCGAAGCGCACGCGGCCGAGCGATCGGCGCGGCGGGCGGCCCGCAGCACGCCCGTCAGGATCGGCGCCCGGATCGGGATCGCCGCGTACGGCCTCACGCACCTGCTCGTCGCCTGGCTGGCGCTGCAGATCGCGTTCGGCACCGACGGCGGGGAGCGCGCCGACCAGACGGGGGCGTTCCAGGCAATCGTCCAGCAGCCGCACGGCCGCGTCCTGCTCTGGGGCCTGGTGGTGGGGTTCGCCGCGGTGGCGCTGTGGCGGACGCAGGAGGCCGTCTGGGGGTTCGCCTACGAGTCGGAGCGCACCACCAAGGTGCGTCTGCGCGCGACGAGTGCCGGTAAGGCCGTGATCTTCGCGGTGCTCGCCGTGCTGGCCGCGCGTACCGCAGCAGGCAGCGGCGGTGGCGGCGGCCAGCAGCGGGCGGCGGCGGGCGTGCTCGGGCTGCCCGGTGGGCAGCTGATCGTCGGTGCGGTGGGGCTCGGGGTCCTGGTGACGGGCGCCGTCACCGTCGTCTCGGGGGTGCAGCAGAGGTTCCGCCGCGCCATGAGCCTCCCTGCCGACCGGCGAGCGCGGGAGGCGGCGCTACGCACCGGTCAGGTCGGATTCGTCGCGAAGGGCGTGGCGATCGGGATCGTCGGCGTGCTCGTCGTCATCGCGGCCATCCTGTACCGGCCCGAGGAGGCAGGGCTGGACGCCGCGCTGCGCACGCTGGCCGGGCAGCCGTTCGGGCAGTACCTGCTGGTCGCCATCGCGTTCGGGGTGCTGGCCTACGGCGTCTTCTGCTTCTTCGACGCGCGCTACCACCGGGTCTGACCGACCACCACTCGCGCGTTCGCCAGGTCGGCGGGGAAGACGAGCAGGCGGTAGGCGTCGCCGCCGCGACCGATGGTGGCGCGGATACCGGCGTCGGCGAGGCGGGCGCGCAGCACATGCGCCGCGGCCTCCGTCGGAACCCGGGAGACCTCGGTGAGCAGGCCGTCGCCGGTCGGGTCGTCCGGATCGGGCAGATGTGGCGCGGGTTGGTCCCGGCCCGTGCCGAACGTCCAGCGCAGCGCGAGCAGCACGATCCCGAGCATCAGGAGGGCGCCGAAGATCATGGTGAGCCGGGCGTCTGCCACCGGTCGATTCTCCGCCGGTGTGACCCCGCTCGTGAAGCGGCGCCATGAGGGCTACGCGCCAGTAGCATCGGATTCCTCGCTCATCTCGACGCGGAGGTGCCCGGTGCCGTACCCGACCGACCGTGAGCGCGACCGCCCCTGGGTGATCCGGACGTACGCGGGTCACTCGTCAGCGAAGAAGTCGAACGCGCTCTACCGCCGCAACCTGGCCAAGGGGCAGACCGGGCTCTCGGTCGCCTTCGACCTGCCCACGCAGACCGGCTACGACCCCGACGACGAGCTCGCGAAGGGTGAGGTCGGCAAGGTCGGGGTGCCGGTGAGCCACATCGGGGACATGCGCACGCTCTTCGACGGCATCCCGATGGCCGAGGCCAACACGTCGATGACGATCAACGCGCCCGCGATGTGGTTGCTCGCCCTGTACGTCGCGGTGGCCGACGAGCACGGCGCCCCCCGCGACGAGCTCGCGGGCACCACGCAGAACGACATCGTGAAGGAGTACCTGTCCCGCGGCACCTACGTGTTCCCGCCGGCGCCGAGCATGCGCCTGATCTCGGACACGATCGCATGGTCGGTGCAGAACATCCCGAAGTGGAACCCGATCAACATCTGTAGCTACCACCTGCAGGAGGCCGGGGCGACACCCCCTCAGGAGCTGGCGTACGCCCTGTCGACGGCCATCGCCGTGCTGGACGCGGTGCGCGACTCCGGTCAGGTGCCACAGGAGCGGTTCGGCGATGTCGTCGGGCGCATGTCGTTCTTCGTGAACGCGGGGCTGCGGTTCGTCGAGGAGATGTGCAAGATGCGCGCCCTCGCCCGGCTCTGGGACGAGATCACGCGCGAGCGCTACGGCGTAGCGGACCCGAAGCAGCGGCGGCTGCGCTACGGCGTGCAGGTCAACTCGCTCGGGCTCACCGAGGCGCAGCCGGAGAACAACGTGCAGCGCATCGTGCTCGAGATGCTCGCCGTCACGCTCTCCCGCGACGCAAGGGCCCGGGCGATTCAGCTGCCCGCCTGGAACGAGGCGCTCGGTCTGCCCCGTCCGTGGGACCAGCAGTGGGCACTGCGCATGCAGCAGGTGCTGGCCTACGAGACCGACCTGCTCGAGTACGAGGACCTCTTCGACGGTAGCCGGGTGGTCGAGGCGAAGGTGGCCGAGCTCGTCGAGGGCGCCCGCGCCGAGATCGACCGGGTGCAGGAGATGGGCGGGGCGGTCGCCGCCGTCGAGTCCGGCTACATCAAGGGGCGGCTGGTGAGTGCGCTCGCCGAGCGACGCAGGCGCATCGAGGCGGGCGAGGACGTCGTCATCGGCGTCAACCGGTTCCAGGCCACCGAGCCGAGCCCGCTGCAGGCGGAGGGGGCCGCGGCGATCGAGACGGTCGACCCGGCCACCGAGGCAGCCGCGATCGAGGCGCTCCGCGCGTGGCGGGCGGGCCGGGACGCCGCCGCCGTCGATTCCGCGCTGGACGCGCTGCGCGACGCGGCGAAGACGGACACGAACCTCATGGGCGCCTCGATCTCCTGCGCGAAGGTCGGCGTCACCACCGGCGAGTGGGCACGGGTGCTGCGGGAGGTGTTCGGCGAGTTCCGGGCGCCCACCGGGGTGTCGGCCGCCGTGGTCGGCGGCTCAGCGGCCGGCGAGATCGTCGAGGTGCGCGAGCGGGTGCGGGCGGCGGGCGAGACGATCGGGTCGCGCCTGCGGATGCTGGTGGGCAAGCCCGGCCTCGACGGGCACTCCAACGGCGCGGAGCAGGTGGCCGTGCGGGCCCGCGACGTCGGGTTCGAGGTGGTCTACCAGGGCATCCGGCTGACGCCGGCCCAGATCGTGGCCGCGGCCGTGCAGGAGGGCGTGCACGTGGTCGGGCTGTCGGTGCTCTCCGGTTCGCACCTGGAGGTCGTGCCCGCCGTGGTCGACGGCCTGCGCGCCGCGGGCGCCGACGACGTGCCGGTGGTCGTCGGCGGGATCATCCCGGCCGAGGACGCCGCGGAGCTGCGCGAGCGCGGGGTGGCGGCGGTGTTCACGCCGAAGGATTACCAGCTCACGGCGATGATGGATGAGATCGTCTCGCTCGTGCTGGCCGCGCACGACGCGGGCTGAGCAGGGTCCAGAGGCCGACGCCCGCGACGCGGACGGTGGTGGGACGGTATTACGAAAGATCGACGCTAGTGCCTCATCAAGGAAGGTCGGCGCTGTAATGGCGCTGGCTTGATCTGCCACGTTTGGGGCCGGGAGGCTGTCGGCCGGAGGTGGTGATGGCACGGCAGCCTGAGGTGTTCGTCCGCGCGTTGGAGCCGGCGGAGGCCCAACGTCTGGTCAAGATCACGAGGACGGCGAAGGATCGGGTGCGGCTGCGGCGGGCCGGGATCGTGCTGGCCTCGGTGCAGGGGCGCAGCGCGGCGGACGCGGCCACGATGTTTGCCGCGACGACCCAGTACGCGCGGGAGGTGATCCACGCGTTCAACGAGCTGGGGTTCGCGGCTTTGGACCCAAAATGGAGCGGGGGCCGACCTCGTAGGTTTGGCCCCGCGGTCCGCGAGATCGTGTGCCGGGTAGCCAAGGCCTCGCCGCAGCAGCTGGGCCGCCCGTTCACGGTCTGGAGCCTGTCCAAGCTGGTGGAGCACCTGGGTGAGTACCACCGGGTCGTCATCAGCACCGAGACGGTGCGCGCGATCCTGCGCGAGGCCGGGATCCGCTGGCAGGCCACCAAGACCTGGAAGGGCAGCCGGGACCCGGACTTCGCGCCGAAGATGGCCCGGATCCTGGATCTCTACGACAACCCACCCGCGGATGGGCGGGTGATCTGCGTCGATGAGTTCGGGCCGCTGAACCTGATGCCTCGCCCGGGTCGGGGCTGGTTCCGTAAAGGTCAGCCGGCCCGGCAACGGGCGACCTACACCCGCACGGCCGGGGTGCGGCACATGTTCGGCGCGCTGGACCTGTCCTCGGGGCAGATGTTCTACCGGTTCCGAGACCGCAAGCGCTGGCAGGAGTTCCTCGGCTTCCTCCGGCAGCTTCGGACCAGGTTCCCGACCGGGCGGCTGTATGTGGTGTGTGACAACTTCTCGCCGCACAAGAAGAGCGAGGTCGCCGACTGGTGTGCCGATCATGACGTCGAGTTGGTGTTCACCCCGTCCAACGCGTCCTGGCTGAACTGGATCGAGTCGGAGTTCACCGCGCTGCGCTACTTCACCCTCGACGGCAGCGACTACCCCTCCCGCGCCGCCCAAGAGACCGCGATCGCCGGCTACATCCGCTGGGCCAACCGCCGCGCCAAGCCCAAGCGGCGCTTCGCGGTCGACTCCAAGATCCGCCGACCTGATTACCTACCCAACGTTGCCTGACGCGGCACTAGCTAGTGCGGCTTGACGGACATGATAAGGAAGACCATTCCGGGGAGAGGTACTTCCGTCCAGTAGGATCGGATGTGCCCGCCAGCCTCGTATCCTCGGCCCACGGCCAGCGCCTCATTTATGCTCTGGTACGGCCCGAGTTGGCAATTGAACCCGCCGTCCGGAGCATTCTCATTTGTGTCATAGCAGTCTTCCCGGTTGGGGTGAGCATAGGCCGGTGTTGCCCCTCCTATTAGGGTGCCTGCGGTTACCGCAGTGGAAAGGGTGATGGCGGATAGTGTGCGCATGGATCCTCTCTCCGGACCGGTGAGCCAGATGCCTAGCTTGACTACCAGGGGGGCATCGGTTGGTCAACTCGTCGTTCGGTTGCGATGAGGATCAAAGCTCCTCATGTCACTGTGAAGCGAAACCGATTCGGCCTGGTAGCGACCCTCGACGTGCTGACTCGCAACAGGCCGGGGCGGCCGCCGGCCAAAGACCAAGAAATTTGCAATAGTGAACGCTCGAGGTCATCCGGTCGCTACCGTGGTGGATGTGACCGCACCGCCAGCGACATAGAGGCGTGGTTGGACGGATAACGGCGGATCAGTCGCATACCGGCGTGGTGGAGGGGTACGTGTGGTTCGGCGATCACCGTGTCCCTGGTGAATCCGTACTCGGATGGGAGTGTGAGGCGAAGTCAGCGGACGCCGTTCTCTCCCGGGTCCTCCCGCTCGCCGCGGCGGCTGAAGTACCTCAAGCCGGGGATGCCCTGGATCGCCTGGCGCACCTGCTTGAGCTGTTCGAGCAGCTCGTGGACGTCCGGGCCGACGCGGTCGAGGGTGGCGAGGATCGGCATGATGTCGCGCTCCATGTGCTCGGTGAGTTGCGGCAGCTGGTCGACGATCCGGATCGCGGCGTGCACCTCCTCCTCGGAGAACTCCTCGACGAACCGCTGTGCGAGCGGGGCGGCCTGGCGTGCGATCGGTTGGTATACGGCGAGCAGCTCGGAGGCGCCATCCGCCGCGCCCGCCGCCTGGTCGACAACGGCGCCCGCGCGGTCGGCCACCGCGGTGGCCTTGCCGATCACCACGCCCGCGTCGTCGGCCACCCCGCCCGCGGTGGCGACGATCGTGCGCGCGTCCTCCGCGACGGTGCCGGCCCCGGCCACGACGACCGCGGCCTCGTCGGCAACGGTGCCCGCCTTCTCCACGAGGACCGCGGCACCATCGGCGACCCCGTCCGCCCTGGCCACGAGCCCGGCGGCGCCGTCGGCGACCCCGCTCGCACGTGCCACGAGCCCGGCCGCGTCCTCGGCGACCCCGCCTGCGTGCGCCACCAACGCGGTCGCGGCGTCGGAGACGGTACGGACGTCGGCCAGCAGGGCGTCCACGGTGCGGACCATGCCGTCGGCGTCGCGGAGGACCTCGTCGACCCGCGTCACCGCGGCCTGCACCGTGCCCAGCAGCTCGTCGACGGACCGCATGATCCCGTCGGTGCGATCGACGATGACGTCGGCGCGGTCGGCAACGGCGGTGATCCGCTGCACCAGCCCGTCGGCCTCGTCGAGCAGGCCGGCCACCCGCGCCGGAAGGGAGGAGACCACCTGCACGGCCTCGTCGCTCCACCCGACCACGGCCCGGGCGCCCGCGATGACGTCGGACGGTCCGACCCAGACCGGTAGCCCGGCGATGCGCAACATGCCCCGATCCTGTCGCATCCGGCGGCACCCGGCTTGCCGGCATGCCCTGCGCGCCGCGACGAAAAGGCGCAGGATGTACCCGCTCGGGCCAGCGGCCAAGGCATCCGAACGGGTGATACACGAGAAAGGTCTGCTCCTCGTTGCGGTCACGTAACGAGTCGGTGGCCTGGTCCGCCCGAGTGGCGGTGAGTCGGACGCGATCACCTACGTTCGGATGTCAACGTCGGCGACCGGAGGGGGCCGCCACCCGACCGAAGGAGAACCTCATGACGCAGCGAGGCTGGAGCAGGCGCGATTTCCTTCGCCGGACGGCGACGGCCGGAGCGGTGGCGATCGGCGGGGGGACGGCGCTGTCGGCTTGTCAGGCGGTTCCGCAGGGCGGTGGCCAGGGCGGGGCAGGCGGCGCCCTGGAGCGTGCCCGGCAAGCCGGAACGATCAACATCGGCATCGCAGGTGAACAGCCGTACGGCTTCACGTCGCCAGAGGGCGACGTCACCGGTGAGGCTCCTGAGGTGGCCCGCGCCGTGATGCAGGCCCTCGGGATCGCTGACGTGCAGGCCCAGCAGGTCGAGTTCAGCGCGCTCATCCCGTCGCTGAACGCGAACCGGTACGACATGGTCTGCGCAGGCATGAACATCACCCCCGAGCGATGCGGGCAGGCCGCCTTCTCGATCCCTGACTACTCGGCGCTCACCGCGTTCATGGTCCCGACGGGCAACCCGCAGCAGGTGGCGAAGTTCGAAGATGTGGCAGCCAAGAACCTTCAGCTCGGCGTGCTCGGTGCAGCCGTCGAGCAGGACTACGCGGAGGCGGCCGGCGTCACGAACATCCAGGTGTTCGAGACGCAGAACGCGCTGCTGCAGGCCGTCACCGACGGGCGGGTCTACTGTGCCGCGCTCACCGACATCTCCCTCAAGTGGCTGACCACCGAGCTCAACCCGGGTGCTCCGGTGGAGGTGACGACCGGCTTCACACCGGTCGTCAACGGCGAGGAGGTTGTCTCGGCCGGTGGCTTCGTGTTCCGGCAGGCCGACAACGACCTCCGCGAGGCTTTCAACACGGAGCTCGCGAAGCTGCACGACAGCGGGCGCTGGGTGGAGATCGCCACGCCCTTCGGCTTCTCCGAGGCCAACCTGCCGGCCGATGACCTGACCACCGAGCAACTCTGCTCGGCCTGACCATGTTCGACGACATCGGCACGTTCCTTCGCGTGCTGACGCCGGGGATCCCGGTCACGGTGATGGCGACGGTCGGCGGTATCGCGCTGACGATCGTGCTGGCGCTCGCCGCTGGGCTGGGCATGCTCTCGCCGTCACGCACCGTGCGGGTGATCAGCCGGATCTACGTGGAAGGGCTGCGCGGCACCTCGGAGGTCGTGCAGCTGTTCTGGATCTTCTTCGCGCTGCCGCTGCTCGTCGGGTTCCAGCTCGTGCCGATCTGGGCGGGCATCCTCGTTCTCGGCCTGAATCACGGCGCGTACGGCGCAGAGATCGTGAGAGGCGCCATCCAGTCGGTGCCGCGGGCGCAGTACGAGGGCGCGATGGCGCTCAGCCTGAGCCCGACGCAGCGGATGCGCCGCGTGATCCTTCCGCAGGCCGTGGTCGAGATGATCCCGCCGTTCAACACGCTGTTCATCCAGCTGCTCAAGAGCACGGCGTTGCTGTCGTTCGTCGCGATCAACGAGATCACCAACCTGGCCAACCAGCGGCTCGTGTCGAACTTCCAACAAGAACTTCCGCTCGTGTGGCTGGTCGTGCTCGTGCTGTACCTCCTGCTGGCGTTGGTGATCACAACGGTGATGCGGCTACTCGAGTCCGCCGCGTCAGCCCGGGTGGGCCGGAAGCCGTCGGCGCGGGCGCGGGCAGCGGCGAAGACGACGGCAGGAGTCGTCTGATGGGATGGGACTGGTCATTCGCCGCCGAGGTTCTGCCAGCGCTCCTGCAGGGACTGGTTCTCACCCTGCAACTGACAGTGCTCGGATCGCTCTTCGCGTTCAGCCTCGGGCTCGTGCTCGCCATGCTGCTGCGTGGCCCATGGCCGATCGCCATCGTGGTGCGTGGGTTCATCGAGTTCGTGCGCAGCACCCCCCTGCTGGTGCAGGTGTTCTTCCTGTTCTACGTGCTGCCCGACATCGGGATCCTGATCCCACCGTTCGCCACCGGCGTGATCGCGCTCGGCCTGCACTACGCCACCTACACAGCAGACGTCTACCGGGCCGGCATCGATGCCGTGCCTCCTGGACAATGGGAAGCCGCCACGGCGCTCAGCCTTCCCCGGTCGCGGGTCTGGACCGGCGTCGTGCTGCCCCAGGCGATCCCGCGGGTGCTTCCGGCGCTGGGGAACTACGTGATCTCGATGTTCAAGGAGACGCCGATTCTCATCGCGATCACCCTCCTCGACATCGTCGGCTGGGCACGTGAGGCTGGTGGTCGTACGTTCAGCTACGACGAGCCCTACACCATCGCTGGGCTGCTCTTCCTGGCCTTGAGCTACCCAGCGTCACTGCTGGTCCGGAGATTGGAGCGCCGTGTCGGCACCATCTGAACCGATGATCGTGTTCGACGGGGTCGAGAAGCGATTCGGCGACAACGTCGTGCTGTCCGACCTCGCCTTCACGGTCGCGCCGGGGGAGCATGTCACGCTGATCGGGCCGTCCGGATCGGGCAAGACGACGATCCTGCGACTCTTGATGTGCCTGGAGTCGGTCACGGAGGGCACGATCCAGGTCGCAGGCAAGTACCTGTCGCACATGGAGAGGGGCGGCAAACTCGTCCCGGCCGATGAGAAGCACAGCCGCGAGGTGCGCAAGCGCATCGGGATGGTATTCCAGCAGTTCAACCTGTTCCCGAACATGACCGTCCGTGGCAACCTCATCGAGGCGCCCACTCGGGTGCTCGGCCTGTCCAAGGACGAGGCGAACGCGCGGGCGAAGGAGCTGCTCGACCTGGTCGGGCTTGGGGAGAAGATCGACGAGCACCCGTCGCGGCTCTCGGGTGGGCAGCAGCAGCGGGTTGCCATCGCGCGGGCGCTCGCCATGCAGCCCGACGTCCTGCTGCTCGACGAGGTGACCTCGGCGCTGGACCCGGAGCTGGTGGCGGGAGTACTCAAGCTGCTGCAGGACATCGGGGAGACCACGGACATCACGATCCTCTGCGTCACCCACGAGATGGGCTTCGCCCGCGATTTCTCGCATCGGGTGATGATGTTCGACGGCGGGAAGGTGATCGAGGATGCGCCGCCGGGGAAGCTGTTCTCAGAGCCGGAGAACCCACGGACCCAAGAGTTCCTGAAGGCCGTGCTCGCGCACTAGTGGTTCCGACCGGAACCCACGAGAGGTGTGTCTGTATATCGCCTTTTCGCGGGACGCGCTTGATCGAACGCCGTTGGTGACGCTCCGTGATCTTCGCTACGCCGCAGGGGTGGTTGCTCGTCGCTGGCTGTCCGCGGATCTTGACTCTGCGTGGAAGATCTCGGACAGTCGGTGCGAATCAACGGCCCGCGGGAGAATCAGATGGTCCACAGGATGTGGAAGCTGGGCGCTTGCGTTGCGGCTCTCGTGACGGTGGTGGCGGTGGGAACTGCCGGTCGAGCGGAAGCTTTCGAGCAAACCGGCTTCGTTACCTCGATCTGGTGCGATGACATCCTTGCAGTTCGCGCCGACGGTGTGGGCTTCCTCGAAATCGAGTGGCGGGAGGTCGAGGAGCCGACTATGCACATCTACAAAGACGATAGTGGGCCATGGGCCTTCACCAGGCATTACCGGGAGCTGGTGCTCTACAATGAGCAGCAGGTCGTATATCGCGTGACTGCTCGCGATATAGAGCAAATAGGCCGTGAAGGTCAACTTTTTGAGCAGTATAGTTACTGTCCATACGACCTTCCCGAATAATCATGACGAGTGCTGTGTACAGCTGACTGTGGAAAGTGTCGGACGAGAGTCGGCGCTCAGGCGGGCCGGCAGAGCGCGGCCGTCGTCAGATCCGGCGGCGGCAGGTTCTCGCGCGTGAACCCGAACGGCTCCGTGACCCGCAGCCACTCGCCCGAGGCCTGCATCGCCGCGAGCTCCCGGTCGAAGGCGGTGAGCAGGTCGGTCTCCCCGATGCGGACCGCGAAGGCGGCGCCGGGGACGACGGGGCGGCCGCCCACGACGGGCTCGACGGCGTCGGTGACCGCCAGCCCCGATCCGGGGTTGCGGCGCAGCACGTCCACCAGCGAGATCCGGGTGAGTGCCCCCGCGGCCACGCGCTCGTCGGCCACTGCGCGAAACAACTCCGACTGGCTGGAGACGATCTCCAGCTGGTCGTCCGGCACGCCGGCCGCGCGGGCGTAGTCGATCTCGATCGCACTGGCGAGGACGGCGAGCCGAGCGCGGGAGCGGGCGACGTCGCGGAAGGACTCGAGCCGCCGCGGGTTGCCCTCGTGGACCAGGAACGCGGGGAACGCCACGAAGTCGGGGCGGGTGAAGGCGATCTCGCGGCAGCGGTCGGGGGTCACCGACATCCCGGCCGCCACGAGGTCGAACTGCCCGTCGCGAAGCCGGGCGACGAGCTCGTTGAAGGGGACCTGCACCGCGTCGAGCCCTGGCACCCCGATGCGCTCGAGCACGATGCGGGCCACCTCCGGTTGCGCACCGGTGACCCGGCCGTCGGCGTCCGCGTAGGAGTAGGGGTGCTCGCCGGAGATCCCGATCCGGATCGCGCCGTCGGCGCGGGCCCGCTCCAGCGCGCTGCCCGCGGGCCGGCTACACGCCACGAGCGCGCCTGCTGGGACCGTGAGCGCGAGGAGTCGCCGTCGGGAGAGCATCGCGAGCAGCGTAGGGGCCGGGCCTGCCGGTGCTGATCTCAGTCCGGCCAGACGGGCTGCCGCTTCTCCATGAACGCCGCCATGCCCTCCTTCGCGCCCGGCGTCTGCGACATCGACGCCATGACCTCGAGGGCGATGGCGTACGCGTCGGCCTCGGGCCGGTCGAGCTGGGCGTAGAGGGTCTGCTTGCCGACGGCCTTGGCGAACCGGCTGCCCCGGGTGGCGCGGGCGAGCAGCTCGTCGACGCGGGCGTCGAGCTCGGCGTCGGGCACCGCGTAGTTGATCAGACCCCATTCGGCGGCCGTCCTGGCATCGATCGGGTCCCCGGTGAACGCCATCTCCATCAACCGCTTGCGGCCGACGTTGCGAGCGACCGGCACGGCGGGGGTGTGGCAGAACCAGCCGCCCTTGCCACCCGGGATCGCGAAGGAAGCCGACTCGCAGGCGACGGCGAGATCGCAGGACGCCACGAGCTGGCAGCCGGCGGCGGTTGCGATCGCGTGGACGCGGGCGATCACGACCTGCGGAACCGACTCGATCGTGCGCATCAACCGGGTGCACAGCTGCAGCAGGTCGCGCACGCCTGCGAGGTCGCGGGCGGCGACGTCCGCGAAGTCGTGGCCCGCTGAGAAGGCCTTGCCTTCGCCGGCAAGCACGATGCCGGTGGCGTCGGAGCGCCCCGCCGCCTCGAAGGCGTCGAGCAGCTCACGCATGTGGGCTTCGGTGAGCGTGTTGCGCCGCTCCGGTCGGTTCATCGTGATCCGGACGGTTGCCCCGTCCTGCTTCACCAGCAGGTGCTCGTAGTCGCCCATGTCCCGACGGTAGCCCGGGGTTGCCGCGCCTGCCGACCCATCGTAAGGTGACCGCATGACTGGATGAGCAAATCTGGTCACAGAGTTCTGAGGGGACGGCATGGCGGCACCCGAACTGCGCGTCGAGCGGGTGCTCGACAGCGCGGCCGAACTGCTGGTGCGGTGGGGCTACCAGCGGGTGACGATCGACGACGTCGCTCGGCACGCCGGCATCGGCAAGGGCACCGTCTACCTGCACTTCCGGTCCAAGGATGCGCTCTTCCTCTCCGTGCTGATCCGGGTGCACCGCGAGATCGTGCTGCGGATCGCCGACCGGATGGAGGCGGACGCGCGCGAGGTGCTGCCGAGCCGCCTGATGCGGCACGTCTTCGAGGAGATGACGGCGGACCCGGTGGCGCGCTCCCTCTACATGGGTGACGCGGAGGTGCTCGGCAGGCTCGTGCACGAGGCCGGCGACACCCTCGGCGAGTTCATCGCGCGCCGCCAGCAGGCCGCGGTCGAGCACATCCGCCTGCTGGCCGACGGCGGCTGCCTGCGTCCCGGGCTCGACGCCGAATCCGCGCTGTACGCGTTCTCCGCGGTTGGCACGGGCTTCATGGTGATCGACGGGATGGGCACCGGGATCCCGCAGCTGGACGTCGCCGCGCGCGCCGACCTGCTCGAACGCACCCTCGCCGCGGCCCTCGAGGTACCCGACCCGCCTGCCGCCGTGCTCGAGCGGATCGCACCCGGCATCGCGCAGCGCTACCGGGCGCTGCTCGTACACATCGACGACGAATGGAACCGCCGCGTCCGCTGACGCCGGATCCAGGAGATGGAGCCACCGATGGCCGCGACGCCACCAGCCGTACCGGACATCATGGACCCCGGGCTGATCGCGGACCCGGTCGGCGGCTACGGGCGGCTGCGCGAGCAGGCGCCCCTGGTGCGCGGCCGCACCCCGGACGGGACACCCGCCTGGTTCGTCACGCGGCAGGCGGACGTGCGCACGGTCCTGTCCGACCCGCGCTTCGTCAACGGCGCCCGGTCGGTGCCGGGTGTGGAGGTCGACAGCGTGCGCGACAAGCTGGTCGAGATGGTCGGCATCCCGGCCGACCTCGCGCACTACTTCGCCGACTCGATCCTCGACTACGACGGCGAGGACCACTCGCGCCTGCGCAAGCTCGTGTCCCGCGCGTTCACCGTTCGCCGGATCAGCGCGCTGCGCCCGCGCGTCGAGGAGATCACCGCGGGCCTCCTGGACCGCATGTCCGGACTCGGAGAACCCGTCGACCTGGTCGCCGAGTACGCCTACCCGCTCCCGATCACGGTGATCTGCGAGCTGGTCGGCGTCGCGGAGGAGGAGCGGCCTGCCTGGCACCGGTGGAGCAGCGCGTTCATGCAGATGCGGCCCGACATGATGCCCGCCGCGGCTCGCGAGATGATCGACCACGTCCACGAGATGATCGAGCACCGGCGCGCCGAGCCGGCCGACGACCTGCTCACCGCCCTGGTCCAGGTGCAGGAAGCCGACGGCGACCGGCTCAGCGCCGACGAGCTCGTCTCGATGGTGATCACTCTCGTGATCGCGGGCCACGAGACCACGGCGCACCTCATCGGCAACGCGACGTACGCGCTGCTCACCCATCCCGACCAGCTCGACCTCCTGCGTGCTGACCCGACCCTGTGGCCCGGCGCCGTGAACGAGCTCATGCGCTGGTGCGGTCCGGTGCAGGTCGCCCGCATGCGCTACGCGGCGGAGGACGTGGAGCTCGGGGGCGTGGCGATCCGCCGCGGTGAGGTCGTGCAGCCCGTGCTCGTCTCGTCCAATCGCGACCCCCGCGAGTATCCGGAGGCCGAGCGGCTGGACGTCACGCGGCGACCGGCAGGCCGCGGTGAGGGCCATGTCGGTTTCGGCCACGGCCTCCACTACTGCCTGGGGGCGGCGCTGGCCCGGCAGGAAGGCGAGGTTGCGCTGCGGGCGCTCGTCGAGCGGTTCCCCCGGCTCGCCCTCGCCTCCGACGAACCCGAGTGGGTACCGGCTCCCGGGATGCGGCGGCTCGCCCGGCTTCCGGTGCGGCTAGGGCCTGGGTAGCCGACCTCCGAACTGGGTGCCGTCGCCGCCCGCCCGGATCCTGGTTGGGGATTGCTCCCCGGCCGTCAGTGGTCAACTCTCTCCGGTGAGGGGGACGGAGAGGGGTGAGGGAGATGGGCGGCGACGGCACCGGCGACGCCCCGGACGAAGCTGGTCGCGACGACGCGACCGTGCAGATTTCCGGGGTGGAGCTCTCGGGGGTGGCCACGCAACCGCGCGACGAGCCGGAGCCGGAGGAGGTCCCGGCCGAGGAACCGGTCGAGTCATCCGCCGACGAGGCCGAGCCGGCGGAGCCCGCGTCGTCCGCGGCCGCGGCGGCGCTGCTCAACCTCACCGGCCTCGGGCTCGGGTACCTCTACCTGCGGCGCTGGCTGCGGGCCACCGCCTGCATCGTCATCGTGGCGCTGATGGCCTGGATCGCCTTCGCCAACGACGCGTCCGGCTCACCGTGGCTGTGGCGGATCCTCGCCGCGACGTGGGCCGTGGCCACGGCGGCCGACGCGTGGGGCGTGGCTCGCGGCCTTCCGCGGCCCGCCACGCGGGTGCAGTGGCTGCGTCCGGTCGCGCTCGGGCTCGTCGCGGTGCTGGCGATCGTCGGAGCACACATCGGGTACGCCGGGGCCGCACGCGCCACGTACGCGGCAGGCCTCGAAGCCCAGGGCCGGGCCGACTGCGTCGAGGCGAGCCGCTCCTTCGACGCGCTCACCGGGCCGTACGAGCTCACGCTGAGCCGTGACGTCCCTGCCGCCGCCGTGAGGCGTGCCGAGTGCACCGATTTCCTCGGGGCCGAGCAGTCCGAGCGGACCGGTGCCCTCGCGGCGGCGGTGACCGCCTACCAGGCGTTCCGGCGCGACCACCCCGGCAGCCTGCTCGAGCCGTTCGTCCGCGAGGGCACGCGGCGCGCCCTGCTGGCGTGGGCGGTGGCGTTGCGTGGCGCGGGCGACCTGGACGGTGCGATCGCCCGCTACGGCGAGCTGCTCCGGGAACTCGGCGGCGAGCAGGGCACGGCGCAGGTGCGTGAGGACCTGGCGGCCACGCACGTCGAGCGGGCGTCGGCGGCCCGCGCGTCGATGGCCGGGGCCGCCGGCGGGGCGCGCGTCGACGCGATGCGTGCCGCGATGGACGATCTGTTGCTGGTCGGGCGGGAGCTCGGCGACACGCAGACGGCCGCCGGTGTGCCGCAGGCCGTCCTCGACACGTTCGCTGAGGCCAACTCCGCGTTCGCGGAGGGGCGGTTCTGCGACGCGCTCCCCGTCCTCGACTACGCCATCACGCTGCCCGATGCCGCGGGTGTCGCCGCGGTGGCGAACGGCGACCGCGCGCGCTCGCTCTCCGGGTGTGGGCTCGCGAACTTCGCCGCGGGTGACTACACAGGTGCCACAGATCGCTTCCAGGCGCTGATGACCGACTACCCGAACGACCCGGGGGTCCCGCAGGCCCGCTCGGCTCTGATCACCGCGGAGGTGGGCCGTACCGCGGCCGCACCGTTGCCGCTGCCCGCGCCGATCGACGCGCCCGCGAGCGAGCCGGTGCTCGTCTACAACGCGACCTCCAGCAACGTCCGCGTGCTGGTCACCGGGCCCACGGCGCAGGAGGTGACCCTCCCGGGATGCCCCGGCTGCCCGGTGTCCTACCCCGTGGGCACCGAGTCCTGTCCCGGCCCGGCGGGCAAGCCGTCGAGCACGATCCGGCTCCGCCCCGGCACCTACTACGTGCTCCAGGACCGGGAGCAGGTCGGGCCGGACGATACGGTCGGTGAGATCGCGGTCAAGCCGGGTGGCGGCATGCTGTGCGTGTGGGTCCGAGACAGGTAGTTCAGGTGCGCGCGCGCAGCAGCATCAGCAGGTAGGCCGCGAGCGTCTGGGCGTCGACCAGCTCCGAGCGCCGGACCATGTCCTCGAACTCGGCGATCCTGAACCACCGGGCCCGCATGTCCTGCTCGCTGTGCTCACGGCTGATCGGGCCTTCGCGCAGGTCGGTCGCCAGGTACACGTGTTCGCGCTGGCTGGACGTGCCGGGGGCGAGGTCGAGGTCGCCGAGGAACTCCATGTGCCCAGCGATGAGCCCGGTCTCCTCGGCGAGCTCGCGGGCGGCCAGCTCGGCGGGGTCGACCTCCGCGCGGTCCGGGGCCGTCCCCATCGGGAACTCCCACCGTCGCTTGCCGATCGGGTAGCGGAACTGCTCCACCAGGTGCAGCCGGTCGCCGTCGCGGGGGATGACGATGGCGGCGGTCGGCTTGTCGACGACACCGTAGATGCCCTCGGACCCGTCGTCGCGGCGAACGGCGTCTTCCCGGACCGTCATCCACGGGTTGGCGTACACCTGGCGGCTGCTGATCCTCTGCACGCCGCACACCGTGCCCCGTGGCGGCGTCGGGCACGATTCCGGGGGTGCGCGCGTCCCGCCTCGTCACCCTGCTGTTCACCCTCCAGCGCGTGCGCGGAGCGACGGCCGCCGAGCTCGCGAGGGAGCTGGAGGTGTCGGAGCGCACGATCTACCGCGACGTCGCGGCACTTTCCGCCGCGGGCGTGCCGGTGTGGACCGAGCCGGGACGCGGAGGCGGGATCCGGCTGCTCGAAGGCTGGCGGACGCGCCTCGACGGGCTGACGGCCCAGGAAGCGGCCGCGATCTTCGCGGTCGGCGCCCCGCAGGTGCTCGCCGAGCTCGGGATGAGCGCGGCGCTGGCCGGCGCGCAGGCCAAGTTGCTCGCCACCCTGCCCGCGGACCTGCGGGAGCAGGCGCGGGCCGTGGCGCAGCGGTTCCACCTCGACGCGCCCGGCTGGTTCCACACCCCCCAGCAGGTCACCCAGCTGGCCGCCGTCGCGGAGGCGGTGTGGGACCAGCAGCGGCTGCGCATCGGCTACCGGCGCGGTCGCGATCAGATCGTCGAGCGGACCCTCGATCCGCTTGGGCTCGTGCTGAAGGCGGGCACCTGGTATCTGGCCGCGCGCAGCGTCAGCGGAGCGCGCATCGACTCTGTGCGCATCGACGCCGCCGGCGTCGACGGCACCGTCCGCACGTACCGCGTGGACCGGATCGTCGAGGCGCAGCCCACCGGGGAGCGTTTCGAGCGGCCGGCGGATTTCGAACTGGCCGAGTGGTGGGCCGGGGCCGCGGGCCGGTTCGAGAGCCAGATGCTGCGCGCCACCGTCCGGGTGCGGGTGGGTCCGCGCGGGCTGAAGTTCCTGGCGGGCGCCGTCGACCACGACGCCGCGCTCCGCGCGATCGCGCACGCCGGTCCACCGGACGCCGATGGCTGGCGCGAGCTGGAGCTCGACGTCGAGAGCATCGCGGTTGCGGCAGGCCAGCTCACCGCTCTCGGCGGGGAGGTCGAGGGGCTCGACCCGCCGGAGCTGCGGACCAGGTTGGCGGCGGCCGGCATGGCGTTGGCCGCCCGCAACGCGCCGCGTTGACCCCCCTACGCTCGCCATCGTGCGTCTCGTCATCGCCCGGTGCCAAGTGGACTACGTAGGGCGACTCACCGCCCACCTGCCCATGGCCCCGCGGCTCCTGCTCGTCAAGGCCGACGGTTCGGTCAGCATCCACGCCGACGACCGCGCCTACAAGCCGCTGAACTGGATGAGCCCGCCGTGCTGGCTCGAGGAGCAGCCCGGCGTGTGGACCGTGCGCAACAAGGCCGAGGAGTCGCTCGTGATCACGATCGACGAGGTGCTGCACGACTCGAAACACGAGCTCGGCATCGACCCCGGCCTGGTGAAGGACGGCGTGGAGGCGCACCTGCAGGAGCTGCTCGCCGCGCACCCCGACGTGCTGGGCGACGGCTACACATTGGTGCGCCGGGAGTACATGACCGCGATCGGCCCGGTGGATCTGCTGTGCCGCTCCGCCGACGGCGGTTCGGTCGCGGTGGAGGTGAAGCGCCGCGGCGAGATCGACGGCGTCGAGCAGCTCACGCGCTACCTGGAACTCATGAACCGCGACCCCCTGCTCGCGCCGGTTGCGGGGGTGTTCGCGGCGCAGCAGATCAAGCCCCAGGCCCGCACGCTGGCCGAGGACCGGGGCATCCGGTGCGTCACGGTCGACTACAACGCACTGCGCGGGGTGGAGAGCGACGACCTGCGGCTGTTCTGAGCCGCAACAGGATCGTTATCCCGGCCTGAGTGCCCGGGTACCGCAGGACCGTACGGGTGAAGGTCCGGGACGTCGAACATCCCAGCGGAAACGCGCAGAAGTACCAGTATCCCGGTATCGCGGCGAGTCTCCCGCCGGCTGGGTAACCGAGGTCGGTAACGGCGTGGCGCTCTCGACCGACATTGGCGACGTAACCCAAGCCCGAGCTCCCCGATGGGCGCGCCACCCCACCGCGCCATCCGCCCTTTTTTCTGGAGGTCGCTGCAGAACTGCGTGTCGCCGGCCGCGACGGCCTGGGTGAAGCCCGACGACACCGCTGAAACTCCGATCGGCGCCGGCTGGTATTCGGCATCGGTTTGTCGTTGTGGCCGTCCGGTCCAATTGCCACTCGGTTCGAAACCCACACTCCCGGCGGATACCCCGATCCGTCCGGCAGGAATGTGCCTCGGCGCAACAGCTCCGCCATGCACAGATCGCTGCCGACCAACCATTCAGGAGAGGCACGTTGAAGAGGACTGCCGCCGTAGCCGCGGCCACGTTCATCTCGCTCGCCGTCGTGGCGACGCCCGCGTGGGCGAGTGACACGACCGCAGAGCCGCACCGGCGCGGGTGCGATGTCGCGCAGACGACCACACCGCCCCCGCCGGTCGTGCCCCCTCCGCCCCTGGTCACGGCGGTCGTGCGGCCGCCCATCTCGGACCCGGGCCCGGCCACGGAGGTTCCGCCGCCTCCACCCGTCGAGGAGCCGGCTACGGAAGTGCCGCCCCCGCTGGTGGAGGCCCCGCGGTCGGAGGCGCCGCCTCCGCCCGTCAAGGACGAGGAGCCGGAGCCGCAGCGCCCGGAGGAGCCCACCGAGCCGGCGACCGACGACGACTCGGCTGAGTCGGAGCCGGAGTCGGAGCCCGAGGTCCCCGTTGTCAGCGAGGATGTCGCTCCGGTGGCCTTCGTCGGTGGCCTCGCCCGCCCCGGCTGGTGTGATCACGGCGGACGTGATCACGACGGACATGGCCCGGATTGGCGTGACCACGACTGGCGGCAGTGGTGGCGTGACCACGACGGACGCGACGACGATCACGACGGCCACGACGACGACGGCGACGACTCCGTCAGCTACGACAACTGCGACGAGGTGCGGGATGCCGGCGCGGCCCCGATCTTCTGGTGGGAGGACGGCTACGCGGACCACCTCGACCGCGACGACGACGGTATCGGCTGCGAGTGGGGCGGCTCCGGTGACCGAGACGACGACAACGGCGACGACAACCGCGACGACGACCGCGACGACAACGGCGACGGTGACGGCGACAACGACGACTCGTCGAGCGACGACGGCGACTCGTCGAGCAGCGACGGCGACTCGTCGAGCAGCGACAACACCGTCTCCGTGAGCGACCACAGCTACAGCGGTTCCATCCCGTTGCCGGTCGGCGGCGTCGCCACCGGCGTCGGCCCCGCGAAGTGAGACTCCTCGTCGGGCTCGGGGCACTCGCCGTCCTCCTGGTCGGCGGGTGCTCCGCCCCGGCCGCCGAGGCGCCCGTCCCGCCGCCGCAGGCGCCGCCGGCGCCCGTGGTGGCCGACCCGGTGTCGGTGTCGATCCCGAAGCTCGGTGTCGAGTCCGATCTGATCGACCTGGGCCTCAACCCGGACGGTTCCGTTCAGGTGCCGCCGGTGGAGCATCCGGAGATCGCCGGGTGGTACGCGGGCGAGAAGATCGACGTGGACGGCGACGAGACGAAGCCGGGCCAGCGCGGTTCGGCTGTGATCGCCGCCCACGTGGACGGGCTGACGCCGACCGGTCAGAAGGGGCAGCCTGGCCTGTTCGCCCGCCTGTCGACGCTCGTGCCGGGCGATGAGGTTCTCGTCGAGCAGGGCGGCGACAACCGTCTGCGGTTCGTCGTCGAGTCGGTGGAGTCGTTCAAGAAGGATGAGTTCCCGGGGCAGCGGGTCTACCTCGCCGACGACGCGATCCGGCTGAACCTGATCACCTGCGGTGGTGCGTTCGACGAGAGGACCGGCCACTACGTGGACAACACCGTGGCCTTCGCGAAGCTGGCGCCCTAGCCCGGGCCCGGGGACCGAATCGGCGAGAGTCGGCCACTACTCCAGGGATTACTCTGGAGTAATGACCGCCACCGAAGCGCCTGCCCCGGTGACCTTCGAGTCCCTCGATCCGCGCACCGGCGACGTCGTCGGCACGCATCCGGTGCACGACGAGGCGGCGGTGCGCGCCGCGGTGGCCCGGGCGGCATCGGGTGCCGCGTGGTGGGACGGGATCGGCGCCGCCGAGCGCAAGCGACTGTTGGCCGCCTGGCGTGCGGTGCTCGTGCGCAAGCTCGACGACCTGGCCGGCGTGGTGGTCGAGGAGACCGGCAAGCCGATCGACGACGCGCGCCTCGAGCTCGTCCTCGCGATCGACCACCTCGACTGGGCCGCCAGGCACGCCGAGAAGGTGCTCGGCCGCCGCAAGGTCGCTCCGGGCCTGCTGATGGGCAACCAGGCGGCGAGCGTGACCTACCGGCCGTACGGCGTGATCGGCGTGATCGGGCCCTGGAACTACCCGGTGTTCACGCCGATGGGCTCGATCGCCTACGCGCTGGCGGCGGGCAACGCCGTGGTGTTCAAGCCGAGCGAGCTCACCCCTGGCGTCGGCGTCGCGCTCGCCGACACGTTCGCCGAGATCGTCGACGGCCGCCCGGTGCTGCAGGTCGTCACCGGGTTCGGGGAGACGGGCGCCGCCCTCTGCCGCGCCCCGGGCGTCGGGAAGGTCGCTTTCACCGGCTCGACCGCCACCGGCAAGCGCGTGATGGCCGCGTGCGCGGAGAGCCTGACACCGGTGCTCGTCGAATGCGGCGGCAAGGACGCGATGATCGTCGACGCCGATGCGGATCTCGACGCGGCGGCCGACGCGGCCGTGTGGGGCGGCATGTCGAACGCAGGCCAGACGTGCGCGGGCGTGGAGCGGGTCTACGTGCTCGACGCGGTCGCCGAGGAGTTCACCGCGAAGGTCGTGGCGAAATCCAGGGGGCTGCACGCCGGATCGGGCGGCGCGTACGGACCGATGACGATGCCGGCGCAGGTCGACGTCGTGCGTCGGCACGTCGACGACGCGCTGGCCCGCGGCGGGCGTGCCGTCGTCGGCGGGGCGGAGTCGGTGCACCCGCCGTTCGTGGAGCCGGTCGTGATCGTCGACGTCCCCGAGGACAGCTGCGCGGTCACCGAGGAGACGTTCGGGCCGCTGCTCGTGGTCAACCGCGTGCCGGACGTCGACGAGGCGGTGCGGCGGGCCAACGCCACCGCGTACGGCCTGGGTGCCTCCGTGTTCTCCCGTGCGCGTGGCGAGGAGATCGCGGGGCGGCTGCGCTGCGGCATGGTCGCCGTCAACGGAGTGATCTCGTTCGCCGGCATTCCGGGCCTCCCCTTCGGGGGAGTGGGCGACTCGGGCTTCGGGCGCATCCACGGCGAGGACGGGCTGCGCGAGTTCGCCCGCCCGCAGGCCGTGGCCAGCCAGCGGTTCCCGCTTCCCGTGCCCGTCACCAGCTTCTCCCGGAGCGCCCGCACCATGAAAGCCCTGATCGGGCTCGTGCGGGTTCGTCACGGGAGGTAGCTCTCACACTCCGCGACCGCGCCCCGGATGGGAGGATCGCGGCGGTTCGTCCCTCGGGGAAGCGGGAGGTCAAGCGTGCGCGAGTTCCGGACGGTCGGGGTTGTCGGCCTGGGCACGATGGGAGCGGGCATCGTCGAGGTGTTCGCCCGCAACGGTCTGCAGGTGCTCGCCGCCGAGGTCGACGCCGAGGCCGTCGAGCGCGGGCGGGCCCACCTGGAGACGTCCACCGCGCGAGCGGTCGGGCGCGGCAAGCTGACTCAGGAGGCCGCCGACGAGCTGCTCGGCCGCATCACCACCACCACGTCGCTCGCCGATCTCGCCGAGGCCGACCTGGTGGTCGAGGCGGTGCCCGAGCACCTGGACCTGAAGGCACACGTCCTCGGCGAGCTGGACCGCGTGTGCCGGCCCGACGTGATCCTCGCGTCCAACACCTCCTCGTTGTCGGTCACCGAGCTGGCCGTGCACACCGGCAGGCCCGGCAAGGTCCTCGGGATGCACTTCTTCAACCCGGCGCCGGTGCAGAAGCTCGTGGAGCTCGTCCGCACCGTCGTCACCGAGCCCGACGTGATCGAGGACGCCCGCGCGTTCGTCGCGTCGCTCGACAAGGTGCCGGTCGTCATCGGCGACCGCGCCGGGTTCATCGCCAACGCGCTGCTGTTCGGCTACCTCAACCACGCCGCGCGGATGTACGAGGAGCGCTACGCCACCCGAGAGGACCTCGACGCCGCGATGCGCTACGGCTGCGGCTACCCCATGGGCCCGCTGGCGCTGCTCGACCTCATCGGGCTGGACACCTCGTACGAGATCCTCGACACGATGTACCGGCAGTCGCGCAACCCGCTGCACGCGCCGGCACCGATCCTGAAGCAGATGACCACCGCGGGCCTGCTCGGTCGCAAGAGCGGGCGGGGCTTCTACACGTACGCCAAGCCGCACAGCTCCGAGGTGGTGCCGGACGCGCTCACCCCGGGCTCGAAGATCCCGGCCGACGTTCCGGTGCGCGAGGTGCAGCGGGTCGGCGTGGTCGGCACGGGCACGATGGCGTCGGGCATCGTCGAGGTCTTCGCGAAGGCCGGGTTCGACGTCGTGGTGCGCGGGCGCAGTGAGTCGAAGGTCGAGGGCGCGGTCGCCGGCATCCGCAAGTCGCTGGACAAGGCAGTGGTGCGGGGCAAGATCGAGGAGCCGGAGCGGGACGCCACGCTCTCGCGGATCACCACCACCACGCGGCTGGAGGACCTCGCCGACGTCGACCTCGTGGTCGAGGCCGTCGCAGAGGAGCTCGACGTCAAGCGGGCCGTGTTCGCCGCATTGGACGAGATCTGCAAGCCGGGCGCGATCCTCGCCACCACCACGTCGTCGCTGCCCGTCGTCGAGTGCGCGGCGGCCACGACCCGCCAGCAGGACGTGCTCGGCCTGCACTTCTTCAACCCGGCGCCGGTGATGAAGCTGGTGGAGGTGGTCTCCACGATCACCACCTCCGCCGACGCCACCGCCACCGGCATCGCGCTGTGCGAGCGGCTCGGCAAGGTCCCCGTCTCGTGCGGGGACCGGGCCGGTTTCATCGTCAACGCGCTGCTCTTCCCGTACCTGAACGACGCGGTGAAGATGCTGGAGGCGCACTACGCCACCGCCGACGACATCGACGCGGCGATGAAGACCGGCTGCGCCCTGCCGATGGGTCCGTTCGAGCTGCTCGACGTGGTGGGTCTGGATGTGTCGCTGGCCATCGAGCGCACGCTCTACCACGAGTTCCGGCTCTCCGGGTTCGCGCCGGCGCCGCTGCTGGAACACCTGGTGACGGCCGGGCGGCTGGGTCGCAAGACCGGTCACGGATTCCGGGACTACAACGGTCGCTGAGGGGCAGCAGTGCCTCGCTCGAACCGCCACCGTCGCCCGGAGCATGCGCCGCTGCGCTCGGCCGCCGCCACGCGCCGCGAGTCCGCGGCCGACGGTGACTGGGTGGTGCGCAGCGTGCCGGGCTCGGCCGCCGGGAAGGACTACCGCTGCCCCGGCTGCCAGCAGCTGATCCGCGCAGGCACCGGGCACGTCGTGACATGGCCTGCGGACGATCTGGGCTCCGTGGCCGACCGCAGGCACTGGCACGTGAGCTGCTGGTCCGCGCGTTCGCGGCGGCGCCCGGGTTAATCGGAGTGGTGGACGAGAACGGCACCGAGGAGCCGGACCAGATCGGCCCGCTCGTGGGAGGACAGGGGGGCGAGTAGTTCGTCCTGGGCGCCGGCGAGCAGCCGGTCGAGGGTCGCCAGGAACTCCCGCCCCGCGTCGGTGATCGCGATGACGTTGCGGCGACGATCGTCCGGGTCGGGCGTGCGCTCCAGCCGACCGGCCGCTGCGAGCTCGTCGACGAGCGCGACCATGTCGCTCCGGTCGATCCCGCACCGCCTGCCGAGTGCCGCCTGACTCGCCGGGCCGAACTCCTCCAGCGCGGAGAGGACGGAGTAGTGCTGCCGCCGCGCGCCCGCAGAACCCAGCGCCTCGGCGATGATGCGCTGCGCGGGCAGCGCGACCTGGTTCAACAGCCAGCTGGGCAACGAGCGGAGCCGGGCAGGGGCGGTGCGGACGTCCACCCACACACCCTACCAATCCGTTGGCAGGGCCAACGTTTTTGGTTTATCGTTGGTTGGACCAACGAAACGGAGGATGTTCCCGTGACCGATCGACAGGACATTGAGAACCTCGTGCAGCGCCTCGCGGCCTGCCTGGACGACGGCCGGTTCGACGACATGAAGTCGCTCTTCACAGTCGACGCGACGGCCAGAACGCCCGGCGGCACCGCGGAGGGACGCGATGCCCTGATCGCGCAGGCAGCCCGCAATCACACCCCCGACACGGCAACCCAGCACCTCCTCGGCGGCCTCCTGATCGAGCTCACTGAGGACACGGCCTCCGTCCGCGCGAACGCCCTCGTGACTTTCGCCGACCGAGCCGACGGACGGCCGGAGCTCACGATGGGCGAGGTGTACCGCTTCTCGGTCAGCCGTACGGGCGAGGGCTGGCGCCTGACGAGAGTGGAGACGGCGCCCACCTGGCGGACGCGGGGGAGCGCAGCGCCGGCGGCGTAAGCCGCCCGCGCGCACCCGGACCGCGACTCGCGCGAGTGTGTCAGCGGGGGGTCGAACCGGCCCTCGAGCGGCGCCGTTGGCGGCGGGACGGGTGGCGGGCCGGGATGCCGGCCGCTGTGGCCGAGTCGTCGGTGTCCTGATCGCCGGTGCTGTCCGCGTCGCCGTCGTCGGCCGTCTCTGCGTCGGCTTCCTCCGCGTCCGCCCCATGATCAGCGTCGATGGAGGGATGGCCCTCGGAGAAGGCCGTTGTCACGTCGTCGGCGGTGCGCGCTGCGGGGATGAGCTGCTCCGGCGCCAGATGAAGCGACCCGAGCGTGTCGTCGAGCATCGCCCTGGTGCGGGTGAGCTGCTCCGCCATGAGGGCGCGGGCGGTGACCAGCTCGTCAACCCGGCGCTGCGCCTCGGCGAGGCGCTCCCGGGCCTGCTCCTCGGCGCGCGCGATCGTCTCCCGCGCCTGGGCCGCAGCCGCTTCGCGTAGCCTCTCGGCCTCGCGGAGGGCGGCCGTGTGCTTGGCCGCGAGGGCGGAGAGCGACTCGGTTCGCCGCTGGTCCATGGCGATGGTGAAATCCTCCTCCACCAGCTTGCGGCGGGCCTCCGAATCCGCCCACGCCCTGGCCTGCGCCTCTTCGGCGGCCTCGATCCGCGCGGCAAGGTCGGCCTCCGTGGAGGTGCGTTCCGCGGCCAGCCGCTCGCGTGCCTCCTGGAGCTCCAACGCGACCGCCGCGCGTTCCTCCTCGAGCTCCTTCCGAATCTTCTCGGCCTCGATGCGCCCCTCCTCGTGGATGGCGGCGGCGTCGGCCTGTGCGGCGGCGCGGGTCTGCGCAGCCTCCGCCTCGGCCTCCTTCGTGCGCCGGGTCGCGTCCGTCTCGGCGCGGGAGAGCATGTCGGCGACCTCGTCCTCGGCGAGCCGCAACATCGCCCGGATCCGCTCGGTGGTTCCCTGCGGGCTCTGGTTCGGGCTGGCAAGCGTGCGGACCTGCGCCCGCAGCTTCTCCGCCCGCACCCGTGCCTCGTCCAGCTCCCTCGCCAGCTGCACGGCCTGCGCGAGCGCAGCATCCCGGTCCGTCTCGAGGATGCTGACCTCGGCGTCCAACCGGCGCAGATGGGCGTCGACCTGCCCCTGGTCGTAGCCCCTGCGGACGACCTCGAAGCCGGCATCGGACGGGGGAGGTGAGGGGTTCCCGGCCATGTCGTTCACCGTACCGGGCGGGCCTCAGAGGGTGGTCGGCTGCGCGTTGAGGGGGTGAACAGCCTCACCCTTGTGGGTGGTGCCGGGTGGATCAGACCCCACGGAAGCGGTTTATCGCGTCCACGTGGCGGGCACGCTTCTCCGGATCGGTGACGCCGAGTCCCTCCCGCGGGGCGAGCGTGAGCACGCCGACCTTGCCCTGATGGCTGTTGGTGTGCACGTCCAGCGCGGCCTGCCCGGTCTCGTCGAGCGGGTAGACCTTCGACAGCGTCGGGTGGATCAGGGCCTTGTCGATCAGCCGGTTGGCCTCGAACGACTCGCGGTAGTTGGCGAAATGCGACCCGATGATCCGCTTGAGGTTCATCCAGAGGTAGCGGTTGTCGTAGCTGTGCTCGTAGCCCGACGTGGACGCGCAGGTGACGATCGTGCCGCCCTTGCGCGCGACGTAGACGCTCGCGCCGAACGTCTCGCGGCCCGGGTGCTCGAAGACGATGTCCGGGTCGTCACCGCCGGTGAGCTCGCGGATCCGCGCGCCGAAGCGTTTCCACTCCCGCGGGTCCTGGGTGTGCTCGTCCTTCCAGAACCGATAGGCCTCCGCGGTGCGGTCGATGATCAGCTCGGCACCCATGCGCCGGCAGATCTCGGCCTTCTGCGGTGACGAGACCACGCAGACCGGGATCGCGCCCCCGTTCAGCGCGTACTGGGTTGCATACGAACCGAGCCCGCCCGACGCGCCCCAGATCAGGACCGTGTCGCCCTGCTTCATGGCCGCGCCGTGCCGGGAGACGAGCTGGCGGTACGCGGTGGAGTTGACCAGGCCGGGGCAGGCCGCCTCCTCCCAGGTCAGGTGGGCGGGCTTGGGCATCAGCTGGTTGGACTTGACCAGTGCGAGCTCCGCGAGCCCTCCGAAGTTGGTCTCGAAGCCCCAGATGCGCTGCTCCGGGTCGAGCATCGTGTCGTCGTGCCCGTCTGGGCTCTCCAGCTCGACGGACAGGCAGTGCGCCACCACTCGATCGCCCGGCTTCCAGCGGGTGACGCCGGGGCCCGTGCGAAGGACGACGCCCGCGAGGTCGGAGCCCACCACGTGATAGGGCAGGTCGTGGCGCTTCGTCAGCTCGGACACCCGCCCGTAGCGGCGCAGGAAACCGAAGGTCGGCATGGGTTCGAAGATCGAGGTCCAGACCGTGTTGTAGTTGATGGCGCTCGCCATCACCGCAACGATCGCCTCGCCGGGGCCCAGCTCGGGCGTCGCCACCTCGTCGAGGTGGAGGCTCTTGCGTGGATCCTTCTCACGCGTGGGGATGCCGGCGAACATCTCCGCCTCGTCGGCGTGCACCGTGACGCCCCGGTAGTGGTCGGGCACGTCCAGTCCAGGGACGGCGTCGAACTGCTCGGCGAGGATGGCGTCGCGGATTTCCTGCACGGCTGGCCTCCGTTGGCTCGAGTCGTGACCCGGGCGAAAGTTACTGCGCAGTATAGTACGCATGTGCTTGGTCCGACGCCGTGACGGCCGCCACTGAGACCGATTCAGTGCTGCTCAGAGGGCTGAACCAGTTCCACGAGCACGCCGCCGGCGTCCTTCGGGTGCACGAAGTTGATGCGCGATCCCGCCGTGCCGCGGCGCGGTTCGTCGTAGAGCAGGCGCAGGCCCTTCGCGCGCAGGGCCTCGCAGCTCGCGTCGACGTCAGTCACCCGATAAGCCAGCTGCTGGATGCCGGGGCCGCTGCGGTCGAGGAACTTCGCGATGGCGGAGTCCGCGCGCAGCGGGGCCAGCAGCTGGATGGCCGCGCCGGAGTCGCCGGGGGCGGACAGCATTGCCTCCCGGACGCCCTGCTCCTCGTTGGTCTCGGTGTGCGTCGCCACCAGGCCGAAAGTGGAGGCGTACCACTCGATCGCCGCGTCGAGGTCCGCCACCGCGATCCCGACGTGGTCGACCGCGAGGACCGTGTGTTCTCCCATTTCCGGACGATAACCGGCGGCACTGCGTGCCGACAGGTGTGCGAGTCGTCACGGCCGCGAGGGTGCCTACCGGCGGGTATCGTCGGATCGCCCGCCAGCGCAGCCGATGGAGGTCAGTCGTGTCCGGATCCGTGATCGTCGCCGGGGCCCGCACGCCGATGGGCAAGATGTCCGGCGCGTTGAAGGACTTCAGCGGTGCTCAGCTGGGCTCCGTGGCCATCAAGGCTGCGCTCGAGCGGGCGGGCGTCGCTCCCGATCAGGTCCAGTACGTGATCATGGGCCAGGTGCTCACAGCTGGGACGGGGCAGATCCCCGCCCGGCAGGCCGCGTTCGGGGCGGGCATCCCGATGGACATCCCGGCACTCACGATCAACAAGGTGTGCCTGTCCGGGCTCGACGCGATCGCGCTGGCCGACCAGCTCATCCGCGCCGGCGAGTTCGACATCGTGGTGGCCGGTGGGCAGGAGTCGATGACGCAGGCGCCGCACCTGCTGCCGAAGTCGCGCGCCGGGTTCAAGTTCGGCGACGTCACGATGCTCGACCACATGGCGCACGACGGGCTTTTCTGCGCGTTCGACCAGCTGCCGATGGGCGCGTCCACCGAGAAGTTCAACGCCCGCTACGGCGTCACCCGCGAGGACCAGGACGGCTTCGCCGCGCGCTCGCACCAGCTCGCCGCGAAGGCCGCCACCGACGGCACGTTCGACGCCGAGATCGCACCCGTCACCGTGCCGCAGCGCAAGGGCGACCCGCTCGTCGTCTCCACCGACGAGGGCGTGCGCGGCGACACCACCGGCGAGAGCCTCGCGAAGCTGCGCCCCGCGTTCTCCTCCGACGGCACGATCACCGCCGGCTCGTCGTCCCAGATCTCCGACGGCGCGGCCGCCGTGGTGGTGATGAGCCGCGCGAAGGCCGAGGAGCTGGGGCTGACCTGGATCGCCGAGATCGGCGCCCACGGCGTCGTCGCGGGCCCGGACGCGAGCCTGCACGAGCAGCCGGCCAACGCGATCGTCAAGGCGTGCGAGAAGGAGGGCATCGCGCCCACCGACATCGACCTCGTCGAGATCAACGAGGCGTTCGCCGCCGTCGGGCTGGTCTCCACGAAGAAGCTCGGGATCGACCCGGACAAGGTCAACGTCAACGGAGGCGCGATCGCGCTCGGCCACCCGATCGGCATGTCCGGCGCCCGGCTCGCGCTGCACCTCGCGCTGGAGCTCGGACGGCGTGGCGGAGGAGTCGGCGCCGCCGCGCTCTGCGGTGGAGGCGGCCAGGGCGACGCGCTGATCATCCGCGTTCCGGCATCGAGCTAGCGGCCAGGTGTCGCGGCGGCCGGGTGTTCCGGAGCTCGTCGAGCGCGCCCGGGGTGGCGAGCAGCTGGCCGTCGCGCGGCTGATCTCCCTCGTCGAGGACGGCGCCGACGCCGCCCTGCGCGAGGTGGCCGCCGCGCTCGGCCCGCACACCGGACATGCGCACGTCGTGGGCGTGACCGGCCCGCCCGGCGTCGGGAAGTCGACCACCGCGTCGGCCGTGGTCCGCCTCCTGCGGGCGCAGGGCCGGAAGGTGGGTGTGCTCGCCGTCGATCCTTCCTCGCCGTTCTCCGGCGGCGCGCTGCTCGGTGATCGCGTGCGGATGGGCGAGCACGCCGCCGACGACGGGGTGTTCATCCGTTCGATGGCCACCCGCGGCCACCTCGGCGGGCTCGCATGGGCCACCCCGCAGGCGCTGCGCGTGCTCGACGCGGCCGGGTGCGACGTGGTGCTCGTCGAGACGGTGGGAGTGGGCCAGTCCGAGGTGGAGGTGGTGGCCCTCGCCGACACCACCGTCGTGCTGCTCGCACCGGGGATGGGCGACGGCGTGCAGGCCGCGAAGGCCGGGATCCTCGAGATCGCCGATGTGTTCGCGGTGAACAAGGCCGATCGGGACGGCGCCGCCCAGACCGTTCGCGACCTGCGGCAGATGCTCGCCTTCGGGGAGCGGGGTGCCGAGGACGCGTGGCGCCCGCCCGTGGTGCGCACCGTGGCCGCCCGCGCCGAGGGCGTGGACGAGCTCGTGGCCGCGCTCGACGCGCACCGGGACTGGCTCGACCGCGGCGGGGAACGGGCCCGTCGCAGGCGGGCGCGGGCGGAGGCCGAGATCGAGGCGATCGCGCTCGAACAGCACCGGAACCGGATCGGCGACCTCCGTGGTGCGGTCGGGCTGACGCAGCTCGCCGAGCGGGTGCTCGCCGGCGAGATCGACCCGTACGGGGCGGCGGACGAGCTGACGGCCCGGCTGGGTGGGCGCGCGCTGTAGGGCACTGGCGGCGCCGCTCACGCACCCCGTTCCAGCGTGCGCTACCGCTCGATCGGGCGCATGGGCTGCGTGGGCCGGGTTCAGGGTGCGTGGGGAGTAGCCGATGGGCGCAGGGCCGCCAGGCGTTCCTGCGTACGGGTCGAGCCGATGCGCTCGGCGAGCGCGTGGGCGGCGCGGGCGTGGGCGGCCGCGTCGTCGGGGTGCTCGACGGCCAGCGTGAGCGCGAGGTCGGCGTGCACAGCGGCGCGATGGCGGGCCGAGCGGGGCGGAGCGGTGAGGGCACGCCGCAGCGGGTGGGCCGCCGCGGGATCACCGAGGACGGTGAGCGCGTGGCCGTGCCAACGGTCGAGGTCGGCGAGCTCGACCGCGACGGCCGGCTCCACGGTGTCGGCCGGCAGCCGCCTGCTCACGGCCGAGATGGCGCGGCGCGCGGCGGTGGCGTCGCCCAGCGCTGCCGCGGCTCCGGCACGGGCCCCCGCCACCCGGGGACGTGCGGTGCGGGGCAGCGCCGGCTCCACCGCGTCGAGCAGCGAGATCGCGGCCGCGGCTTCGCCGACATCGATCAGGACGGTGGCCTGGCCGGCGACGACGTCGGCAGCTGCGTCGGGCAGGTCGGCTTCGGCGGCTGCCGTGCGCGCGAGGTCGTACCGCTGCCACGCGATGTCCGGCCGGCCGCGATCGAGCTCCTGCCCTCCGGCGAGGATCGCGGCCGGGGCCAGCACGGTGGCCACCGCCGCGCGCCGGGATGGGGCGAGCGTGTGACGGCCGGTCTCGTCCAGCCGCTCGACGAGAGCTCGGACGAGCTCGCCCGCTCCGGTGGCCCCGAGCTCGTCGTCGAGCCGCGTGGCGACGTCGAGCTGCTCGCGCCACAGAGCCAGCGCGGCTTCGTCGAGCGCCGCGGCCGCGGCGAGTGCGGCCCTGAACCGGGCCGGTGCACCGGCTGCCGCCGGATCGGCCGGAGGAGCCGCGATGCCGAGCTCGGCAGGCGTGCGGCCGTACAGCTCTCCGAGCAGGGCTCGGTACTGCGGCTCGGGCACCGCGTGGCCGTTCTCCCATCGGGAGAGCAGGGTCTTGAGGCTCGCGGCTCCCGCCACAGGGGCGCCGCTCGACCGGGCGAGTGTGACCAGCTCGCGCGCGGCCTGCGACTGCGACCAGCCGCGCTCCGCGCGCGCCGCTCTCAGCCCACCCGCCCCGATGCGTCCGGTCATGGGGCGGCGAGCGCCCATCCCTCGGCGGTGCCGTCGATGCGGGTTTGCGGGCTGACGACCAGCGCGCCCTGCTGACCCGCCGGCGCGGCGGTGCTGATGTCGAGGAACGTGGAGACGGCGGTGCCGTCGAGCAACACGTCGCCTGTGAACTGAACGCGCTCGAAGGAGACCCCTCCGTTGAGCCGCGCCTCGCGCAGATCGAGGCGCCCCTTGAAGGACGCACCGGTGAACAGCACGGGCTTGGCGGCCTCCAGCTGAGCGAGCCGCGTGATGCCGTGAAAGCGGGCGCGGCGAGCGATGAGGCGCCCGATCCGCCTGCCTTCCAGCCGGAAGTGCTCGAGGCGCGCCCCGGAGAGGTCGAGGTCATAGATGCGCGGGTCGGTGTCGGCGCCCCACGGGAGCACGTCGGTGATCAGCCGTTGGGCAGTGAGTCGGACCTCCCGTTCGCGGTCGGCCTCCGGATCGCTCTCCTCGGCGGCGCCGTCGGGCTCGTCGCGCAACTCCGGGTGGTCGAACGGTCGGCGCAGGTAGGCGCACAGGACGTCGAGCACCGTCTGCTTGTAGCGCGGAGTGGAGCCCGCGAGCCATGCGAGGGAATGCAGCGCGCCGACCCGCACCTGGTCGGCCTCGTTGCCGAGCAGTTCGACGGACCGCGCGAAACGTTCGTCGGCGACCTTGACGCCCTCCAGCTCGTGGCGGTCCTCCTCGATCCGGCGCCTGCGGTCGTTGAGCCACAGAGCGTAGAGCGCGACCACCGCGCCTCCGCTCAGCGCGCCCGTGCGAACGGCCTCCGACCGCGGCGCCATGGGCTCGACGAGCAGGAGCACCGCCGTGGTGGCCACCGTGACCGCGATCGCCACGATCACCGTGGCCAGCAGCATCAGTCGACCCTTCAACCTCATCCCCCCGCGGTCCCGTCCGTCGCGATTCCAGGATGTCGGGGATGCGACCTAGTGTCAACGGGGTTGCCGCAACAGCGCGGTAACGCCTGGAGAGGGGGGCGTCATGGATCTCACGACGTGTTCGGCGTGGGCGCTGGCCGGGTCGGCCGGTGGCGCGATCGGTGGCTACTGCGCCGGCAGGCGGCGGCGCAGGCGAGCGGAGAGGCCTGCCCGTGCGGGCAACCGCCCCGGATCGGGGAGGAGGCGGAGCCGGTCGCGACGCGCGGCCATGCGCTCGTGGCCGGGTGGCGCTGGGCACCCGGCACCGCCGCCCGGCAGCGAAGGAGGGAGCGACGTGGAGCGGGGCTGAGCGCATCCGGCCGGCTCGGTACATGACGGCGGCCGGTGTGGCGGCGTCAGCTGCGGGCTTGCTCGTCGCGCTCCTCGAAGTCGCCCGCCGCCCGGCGCACCCGCCCCAGCAGCGTGGTGAGCTGGGACTCCTCGTCGGGGGTGAGGCCGCTCAGTCCGAAGTCGATGGCGGTCACCGACTTGGTGGCCGCTTCCCGGAGCGAGGAGCCGGCATCGGTGATCTCCACGAGGGTGGCGCGCCGGTCGGTGGGGTGCGGGATGCGGCGCACGAGGCCGTCGGCCTGCAGCCGGTCGACGATGTTGGTCACGCTGGTGGGGTGCAGTTGGAGCCGCTCGCCCATCACGCGCATGGGGAGCCGTCCGGTGCGGGAGAAGGTGAGCAGCACGAGCGCCTCGTAACGGGCGAAGGTCAGTCCGTGCGGCCGCAGGGCCCCGTCCACTGCGGAGAGGAGGATCTGCTGCACCCGCATCACGCTGGTCACCGCGGCCATGGTGCGGGCCGGGCCGATCCGCTCGTCCCACAGCTCGGCGGCGCGCAGGATCGGGTCGAAGGGCAGCGGCTGCCGACTGGCCATGGCTCGCGACGTTAGCAGTGTTGCTGTCACGAGCTCGGATCGTCATCTGGTACGGGATCGAGTCGCGGTTCTCCGGGTCGCGGCCGCAGGGGCGGCTGGGGCAGTGTGGCCCCATGCTCTTCGCCTTCAGCATCGCGCCGGCAGGTACGCCCGGCGACAGTGTGAGCGCGGCGGTCGCCGACGCCGTCCGCGTGGTCCGGGAGTCGGGCCTGCCCAACGAGACCACCTCGATGTTCACCACGATCGAGGCGGAGACGTGGGACGAGGGGATGGCGGTGATCAAGCGCGCGGTCGAGGCGGTGCAGGCCCACGCGCCTCGGGTGAGCCTGGTGCTCAAGGCCGACATCCGGCCCGGTCACACCGGTCAGCTCCGGTCGAAGGTGGAACGGGTCGAGGCCGCCCTCGAGGAGAACTGAGAGAGCGGGGACACCGGAGAGGGCCGCACGGTCACCGTGCGGCCCTCTCGCGTGCAGACGTCAGCCCATGGCGACGTTCAGGGTGAAGAAGAAGACGCCGATCAGGATCGCCGCGCCGCCGAGCGCCATCGCGATCTTCGCCTGCTTGGCGGCGGCGGGGCGGCGGACCGCGGCGGCGCCGAGGCCGATGGCCCCGGCGCCGACGATCCAGCCGACGATCGAGATCGGGCTGACGAGCAGTGCGATCGCACCCACGATCAGGGCCACCTTGCCCAGCACCGGGCTCTCGCTCTTGGCGGTCTTCTTGCGGGCGTCCTCGAGCAGGCGGTCGGCGACGGTGTTCTCCGTGCTCATGCAGGTTCCTTCGAGTGAGGGAAGCCGCGGGGTGCGGCCGAGCGGATGTCTACGCAGAGCGACCATCTGATCACTCACACATGCTCAACGAGTGGCGGGCTGGTCTGGTGCTCGCCCGGTCTGGTGATCGGTGGCGGAGCGCGATCGATGTATTGCGCGCCGTGGCCACGCGTCGTGACGAGTTCCCGAGAATCCGGCCCCGTTCGGCGGATGTTCGGCGGCCGCGCGCGGTTCCCATGGCCGGTGGCAGGATGAGTGGCGTGTCTCGACCCGATCCCCGTCAGGCGGCACAGACGGCCGCGTTGTCGCGCGCAATGGCCGGTGCCGTGGATCTATCCGCGCTGAAAGCCCGCTCCGACGCGGCCGCCCGCCAGAAGGCGGCCCCGCCGCGGTCCGACGGCGACGGCGGCGCGAGTCAGTTCGTCGTCGACGTCGGGGAGCAGAGCTTCCAGACCGACGTGCTGGAGCGCTCCATGCAGGTCCCCGTCGTCGTCGATCTATGGGCCGAGTGGTGCGGCCCCTGCAAGCAGCTCTCGCCGGTGCTCGAGCGCCTCGCGGAGGCCGGTAACGGGGCCTGGATCCTCGCCAAGGTCGACGTCGACGCCAACCCGCGGATCGCGCAGGCCTTCGGCGTGCAGTCCATCCCGATGGTGGTTGCCGTCGCGGGCGGGCAGCCGGTGGACGCCTTCACGGGTGCGCTCCCCGAGCCGCAGGTCAAGCAGTGGATCGGCGCCCTCCTCGACGCGCTGCGCGAGCGGATGCCGGCCATCGCGCAGGCCGAGGCAGGTGCGGCGAACGGCGCGCCCGCCGAGGAGCCGGAGGACCCGCGGTTCACCGCGGCCGAGGACGCCCTCGAACGCGGCGACTACGCCGCGGCCGAAGCGGCCTACGAGCAGATCCTCGCCGTCGAACCGGCCAACGAGCAGGCCAAGGCCGCGCTCTCGCAGGTGCGCTTCCTCGCAAGGGCGGAGTCGGCCGACCCGTCCGCCATCGCTCGCGCCGACGCAGCGCCCGACGACGTCGACGCGCAGCTGGCCGCGGCCGACGCCGAGGTGGCGAGCGACCGCGCCGAGGCGGCGTTCAACCGTCTCATCGGCACGGTCGCGCGCACGGCAGACGATGAGCGCGATCGCGTGCGCGAGCACCTGGTGAGCCTCTTCGAGCTGTACCCGGCCGACGACGCGCGCGTCAGCTCCGCCCGCCGAGCCCTGGCCCGCGCCCTTTTCTGACCGCTCGCGGCCGGGGCGAAGCGCTCCAACGTGCCGATGATCGTTCCGAGATCGCAGACCGGCGCCCTCGCGCGGGCGAGAACCGCGATCTCGGAACGATCATGTGTGGGCGGCCTCGACCTGGTCGATCTCCGCGAGGATCTCGTCGCGGAGTCCGGGTGAGCAGAAGGCGGCGCGTGCCCCGGTGCGGGCGATGTCCGCGAGCTCGGCGATGCCCATGCCGAACGCCTCGTGGCAGAGCAGGTATTCGGCGTCGAGATCGGTGTGGAACATGCCAGGGTCGTCCGTGGCGAGGGTGACCGGCACACCCGCGGCGACGAGCGCAGGGAGCGGGTGTGCCTCGACGTCCTTGACCGCACCCGTGCGCAGGTTGGAGATCGGGCAGACCTCGAGCGGGATCCCGTGCTCGGCGAGGTGCTCCAGCAGCCGCGGGTCCCCGGCGGCGCCGATCCCGTGCCCGATGCGCTCCGCGCCGAGCTCGGTGACCGCGGCCCAGACCTCGTCCGGGCCGACGGTCTCGCCCGCGTGCGGCACGCTGTGCAGCCCGGCGGCGACGGCACGGCGGAAGGCGGGCGCGAAGTCGGCCCTGCGCACACCCACCTCCGGCCCGCCGAGACCGATGCCGACGGTGCCCTCCGGCCGGTACCCGACCGCGAAGTCGACCGTCTCCTCCGCGCCGGCCGGGCCGAGCGTGGCGTCGGCGTCGAAGACCCAGCCCAGCTCCACCCCGTGCCGTTCGCGGGCCAGTGCGCGGCCGTCCGCGAGCGCCGCCGCGAGGTCGGCGTAGCTGATCCCGGCCATGCGGTTGCGGACGGGCGTGACCTGCACCTCGGCGTAGCGCGCGCTGCGGAGTGCCAGCTCGGCCGCGAGCCCTTCGAGCAGGGTGACGATGTCGGCGCCGGTCGTGACCAGCAGGTTCACCCGGTGGTAGACGGTCAGGAAGTGCGGGAAGTCGGTGAAGGCGTAGAAGCGACGCAGCTCGTCGCGGTCGGTGGGGACACCGCCGTCGGGGTGGCGGCGGGCGAGGGCGAGCACGGTGTCGAGTGAGGCGGAGCCGACCAGGTGCAGGTGGAGCTCGACCTTGGGCAGGGCAGCGACGAACGCCGCCACGGAGGACGCGGACACGGAAACCTCTCGGGAAGACGGGACGGTGGGCGGCGTGCCGCTCCTACCAGTCGGCGTCGCCCCGGTCGTAGCACTGCCCGTAGAGCGGCCGCCTGAGCAGCTCGGCCGTCCGGAGATCCACGAGGGCCACCTTCCCCCGGCCGTGGCCGCGCGTCAAGCAGGGCTGGCTCTGCCCGGCGGCACGAGCGCGTGGGCGCCGTCGGGATCGGCTACGCGGTCTTCACCAGTCCGCCGTCGATCAGGTAGTCGGCGCCCGTGATGCTGCCCGCGCGCGGCGAGCAGAGCTGCACGATCAGGTCGGCGACCTCGGCGGCCTCGATGAGCCGTCCCGTCAGCATCCCCGCCTGCGCCGGCAGGGCTGCCAGCAGCTGGTCGTGTGGTACGCCGAGCTTGGCCGCGAGCTGGCCGCCGTAGGACTCCGGGTGCTCCCAGAGCGCCGTCCGCACCGGCCCCGGCGACACGGTGTTGACGCGCACGCCCTGCGGTCCGAATTCCTCGGCCAGCGCCTTGCCGAGAGCAGTCAGCGCGGCCTTCGCCGTCGTGTAGGAGACCGGCCCGCCCGACGGGATCCGCGCACCGCTCGACGAGATGTTGACGATGGCACCGCGCCGGCGGATCAGGCTCGGCAACGCCGCCCGGGTCGTCTTCACGGTCGCGAAGAAGTTCAGCCCGAAGACGTGCTGCCACAACTGGTCGTCGACCCCGAGGAAGCCTGCCGTCGCGTCGCCCTCACCGCCGCCGACGTTGTTCACCAGCAGGTCGAGCTCCCCGAGCTCCAGCCGGGCCGCCGCGACCAGCCGCTCCGGACCATCCGGGTCGGTCAGGTCCACCGGGACGACATGCGCGCCTGTGCGCTGCAGGTCCGGCGTCTCGGTCCGGGCGGCCGCGACGACCCGGACACCTTCCTCGACGAGCCGCTCGACAGTCGCGAGGCCGATCCCCCTGCTGGCACCGGTGACCAGCGCGGTCTTGTCCTTCAACTGGAGATCCATACCGGACCCCTCCTCTGAGTTGCGTCTTGACCGACCTCGTAAACGTATCTGCTGCGTCATCAATGTCGCAACTATGGGTCGCTGCGCGACAGTCGAGTAGACTTGGGTGGTGAGTGATGTCAGCAGCCGCCCTCTGCGCGTGGACGCTGAGCGGACCGTGCTGACGATCCTGGAGGCGGCGGAGCGGGTCCTCACCCGCGATCCGGCGGCCACGATGGAGGAGATCGCCGCGGCGGCAGGCGTCGCGCGCACGACGGTGCACCGCCGGTTCAGCACCCGCGAGGCGCTGATCGCCTCACTCGCGGGTTGGGCCAGCCGGCAGCTCGAAGCCGCCGTCGACGAAGCCCGCCCGGACACCGCGCCACCCCTTGTCGCGCTCTACCAGGCGACCGCGAACGTGCTCCGGGTGAAGTTCTCCTGGAGTTTCTCGATGGGCACCGCCCTCGCTAAGGGCGGCGAGGTCGAGGAGATCCAGTGCCGGATGCTCGACACGTGCGACCGGCTGTTCCGGCGCCTGCGGGACAACGGCGCACTGCGCGCCGACGTCGACCCTGTCTGGGCGCGCCGGGTGTACTACGCCCTGATCCACGAGGCCTGCCAGGACGTCGGCACCGAGTCGGACCCCGACGCCGACACCCTGGCCACCCAGCTGATCAACACGCTGCTCCGCGGAGTCGGCAACCCAGCCACCCCACTCTGACCCGACACGGCCTAGGACGAGCGAGGTGCGGAGCGCTGCGGCCCCTCCCCACGAAGGGTCAGCAGGCGGCAGGCCCCTCGAGCACCCCGGTGCGGAACCGTCCGATGCGCTCGAACCCGCGCTCGGACGAGTCGGAGACGCCCGCCGCGTCGCGGGCGACCCAGTCGGCGGCGAGCAGCACCTGCACCGCCTCGTCGAGGTCGCCGGGGGAGAGCTGGAAGCCGTCCCCTGCGTCGAACAGCCTGCCGGTGTAGGCGCCGGTGAGACAGGTCGCGGCGGCCCCGGCGGGCGCGCCGAGCGGCGACTCCCCACTGGCGTCGAGCATCGCGATGCCGTAGCGACCCGCCACGACGGTGGCGCCTGCGAAGTCGCCGACCTCGTCGTGGAGCCGTTCGAGCGCGGCGACGTCGACCGCCACCCCGCCGTCCTCCTGGCAGTAGGCCGCAGGCCCCTGTGCGGCGAGCTCGGGCGCGGGGCAGGCGCCGCCGGTGGAGAGCTGCGGCGGATCCCAGCCGGGGGCGAGGGGGCCGAAGAACTCCGCGGCGTCGCGCTCGACGAACGCGAGCAGCTCCCTCAGCGGCAGGTTGCCGCCCCGGGCGAGATCGGCCTCTGAGCCGAACCGGCGCTGGGTGAACGGCCGGTTGTCCACCGTCATCCCGGCGCAGAGCGTTGCGCCGTCGGTCCAGCCGTCCTGGAACGCGGAGACCCGGTCGAACGCGTTGCCGTGGGCGGACTCGTCGCCCGCCGCGACGCCGAGCGGGTCGCGGAACCCGACGAGCGCCTGCATCGCCATGTCGCGTTCCTCGAGGCCGAGCGGGAGGCCCGCGACCGGCTCCTCGGCGAAGCGGGCGAGCGCGGCGCCCGCGTAGCAGTCGGCCATCGACTCCAGCAGGATCGTGGGGAACCGCTGGGGGTCGCGGCCCTGGTCGGCGTCGACGCCGAGCCGCGACTGCACGGCGTGGCCCACCTCGTGCGCGATCACCACGGCCACGCCCACCGGGCCGAACCGCTCGTGCAGTGCCGGGATCAGGCCGTCGGCGTCCCACGCGATCACATCGGCGGCAGGGCAGTAGAAGGCCTGGTCGGACAGGTCGGCAGCGCGGTTGATGCACGGTGGCGGCGGGGCCGCGGGGTCGCGCGTCTCGACGGCGACGAACGTGCTGATGTCGCGCCACTCGCGGCCGAACGCCGCGGGGAACTCGGCGCGCCAGAACTCCTGCACAGCCGTGGTCGTGGCTTCCGCGACCCGCCCCGCGGGATCGGACTGGGCCGCGCCCGCCGGGGTGGCAGGCGCGGGAGCGGCGGCCGCGCGTGCGTTCCCGGGCACCACCTGACCGCATGCGCTGGTCAGGATCAGGACCGCGGCGACGAGCGTCGTGAGCCGATTGATCGGTGCTGACACGGGCTTCATCATGACCTGCGGGGCCGTTGCGGGGGACCGTTTCGGGCGAACTCCTACCGGCCGGATAGCGTCAGGCACCGTGTCCCTGCTGAACCGAGGGCCGGACCGGGCCCCTCCGGCACCGCGCGAGCGGGTCGTGACGCTGCGCTGGGCGGTGTCCGGCGTGCTCGTGCTGGCGTCGATCGTCGCGACCGTGGTGCTGCACGTCCGGCACCCCGACGCGCTGGTGACGATGCTGCCGGGGCCCGACATGCGCGACCTGCACGTCGACTTCGACACGTTCTGGCACTCCGCCGTCGCCCTCGTGTCGGGCGATGACATCTACGACACCCCGGCGAAGCTCACCAACCTCAACCCCCCGCTGCTCACGGTGCTGCTGGTGCCGTTCGCCTTGCTGGACGCGCTCACCGCGTACCGGGTGTTCATGGTCTTCACGGTGCTGCTGGTCGCGGCAGCGATCCTCGCGGTGGCCCGTGAGCTGCAGCTCTCGCGCACCGCCACCGTGCTGGCGCTCGTCGCGGTGCTGGCATCCTCCCCGCTGCACGGCGCGCTCGTGCTCGGCCAGATCTACCCGCTGCTGCTGGCCGGTCTCGTCGCGGGCTGGATCGCCCAGCGGCGCGGACGGCCGGTGCTCGCCGCGGTCCTGTACGGCGTCACGGTGGCGCTCAAGCCGTCGCTCGCGCCGGTCCTGCTCCTGCTTGCCGTCCAGCGCCGCTGGGTGCCGCTGCGGGCCGGCGTTGCGTCGGCGGCGGTCGCCACCCTCGCCGGCGTGCTCATCGCGGGGCCGTCCAGCGGGATCGAGTGGCTGAAGATCGCCTTCTCCGAGCCGGTGCCCGACACCGTCGACAACGCATCGCTGCCCGGGCTCGCCGTGCGGTTCGGCGTGCCGTCCGTGTTCGGCATGCTGGCCGGGCTGGCCGTGCTCGTCGGCACCCTCGTCTGGATCGGCCGCAACCGCGACCGGATCGACCCGGCCGGCACCGCGCCGTGGGCGGTGCTCGCGGCCGGGCTGCTGTTCTCCCCGATCGCCTGGCACAACTACCTGTTGCTGCTGTTCCCGGGCGCGCTCGCGCTCGTGCCCCTCGGGCTCGGCGCGCTCACGGCGGCCGGGCTGGCGCTCGCCGTCATCCCAGTGTCGTGGAACGCCGACTGGCCACCCGAGGGTGTCGCCCCTGACCTGGCCCGGTCGCTCTACTGCGCGATCCTGCTCGCTTACTGGGCGGTGCTGCTGTCGTCGTCGGTGCGCTCGGCAGCGGAAGAGCCGGTGCCGTCGGACTGAGCCGCCGGGGTCGGCGGCGCCTCCTCAGGAGCGTCGCCGCTCACCGGGGCGGCCGGGCCGTCGTCGAGCACCGTCTCCGCGCCCGGCGCGGGGTTCTCCGGCACGGCGTCGTCCCGGCCGGTCTCGGCGGGTGCCGGGGACACCGTGGGCAGCTCTCCGGTGTCCGCGGCGTCGTCGGGACTCGGTTCCGCCGGCGGAGCGGTCTCACCGGCACGCGCGGTGCTCCACGGCGCGTCGGCCCACGCGGTGGTCCCCGCCGGGCCGAATCCGTTCTGCGACGCCGGGGCGACATCGGCGGGCTCGGTGGCCGGACGGGTCACCGGCGCGCTGGTCCCCGTGCTGACCGCGGCGGGCCCCGCGACGGCCGACGGCCGTTCCGGCGCATCGGACGTGGGGACCTCGGCGTCGAGGTCCGGCTCACCCGCGCCCTCGGTGGGCGACGGCCGCGACACGGGCGCGCGCTCGGGCGCGTCGGAGGCGGGCACCTCCTCGGCGAAGTCGGGCTCGTCGGCGACACCGGGCGGGGCCGGTTCGGCGGTCGCCGCCTGGCTGGCGGCCGTAGTGGCCGCCGCGGTCGGTGCCGCGCTCGGCGCCGCCGCGGTCGTCGCCGCGGCGCGCCTGCTCACCGCGCCGCCACCCGGCTCCGGCACGAGCCACAGCACACCAGCGGGCGGAAGCTGCAACACGGCCGACGCCGGCCGCCCGTGCCACATCGTCAGCTCGGCCTCGACGGCGCCCAGGTTCCCGACGCCGGAGCCGCCGTAGATCTGCGCGTCGGTGTTGAGCACCTCGCGCCACCGTCCGGCGAAGGGCAGCCCGACGCGGTAGTCGCGCTTGGGGCTGCCGGAGAAGTTGGCGACGCAGGCGAGCACGGTGGGCTTGCCGTCGGCGTCGACCCCGTGGCGCAGGAAGCTCAGGACGTTGCCGGAGGCGTCGTTGGCGTCGATCCAGGAGAAGCCCTCGGGAGTGAAGTCCTTCGTCCACAGCGCGGGCGTGGCGCGGTAGGTCCGGTTCAGGTCCCCGACCAGGGTCTTCACGCCGCCGTGCAGCGGGTCCTCGAGCAGGTGCCAGTCGATCGACCGGGACTCCGACCACTCCCGCTCCTGGCCGAACTCGCCGCCCTGGAACAGCAGTTGCTTGCCCGGGTGTGCCCACATGTACGCCAGCAGCGCGCGCAGGTTGGCCGCCTTGTTCCAGGCGTCGCCCGGCATCCGCTCCCACAGCGAGCCCTTGCCGTGCACGACCTCGTCGTGCGACAGCGGCAGCACGAAGTTCTCGCTGAACGCGTACATCAGCGAGAACGTCATCTGGTTGTGGTGGTAGCCCCGATAGATCGGGTCACGCCCGGCGTAGTCGAGCGTGTCGTGCATCCAGCCCATGTTCCACTTGAAGCCGAAGCCCAGCCCGCCGAGGTGGGTGGGCCGGGTGACGCCGGGCCATGCCGTGGACTCCTCGGCGATCGTCACGACGCCGGGGTGGTTGCGGTAGACGGTGGCATTCATCTCCTGCAGGAACGCCACCGCGTCGAGGTTCTCGCGGCCGCCGTGGACGTTGGGCAGCCACTGGCCCTCGGGGCGGGAGTAGTCGAGGTACAGCATGCTCGCCACGGCGTCGACGCGCAGGCCGTCGATGTGGAACTCGTCGAGCCAGTAGAGGGCGTTGGCCACGAGGAAGTTGCGCACCTCGCGGCGGCCGAAGTCGAACACGAGCGTGCCCCAGTCGGGCTGCTCGCCGCGCCGTGGGTCGGCGTGCTCGTAGAGCGGGGTGCCGTCGAACCGCGCGAGCGCCCACTCGTCGCGCGGGAAGTGCGCAGGCACCCAGTCGACGATCACGCCGTAGCCGCGCTGGTGCAGGTGGTCGACGAAGTAGCGGAAGTCGTCCGGGGTGCCGAAGCGCGCGGTGGGCGCGAAGTAGGACGTGACCTGGTAGCCCCACGACCCGCCGAACGGGTGCTCGGCCACCGGCAGCAGTTCGACGTGCGTGAACCCCGCCTCGTCGAGGTAGTCGGCGAGCTCGCGGGCCAGTTCCCGGTAACCGAGGTTCGGCCGCCACGAGCCGAGGTGCACCTCGTAGACGCTCATCGGCTCGGCGTGCGCCTGGCGCAGCGCGCGCGCCGCCATCCACTCCTCGTCGGCCCAGCTGTGCTCCGAGGAGTCGACCACCGACGCCGTCGCGGGCGGGATCTCGGTGCGGAAGGCCAGCGGGTCGGCCTTGTCACGCCAGCGCCCGTCCTTGCCGAGGATGCGGAACTTGTAGCGGGTGCCGGGCGTGATGCCGGGGATGAACAGCTCCCACACGCCCGAGCCGCCGAGCACGCGCATCGGGTGTGCCCATCCGGTCCAGCCGTCGAAGTCGCCGGTGACGCGCACGCCCTGCGCGGTGGGCGCCCACACCGCGAAGCTCGTGCCGGTGACCCGGCCCGCGGGGGTGTCGTAGCTGCGCACGTGCGCGCCGAGCACGTCCCACAGCCGCTCGTGGCGGCCCTCTCCGATCAGGTGCAGGTCGATCTCGCCGAGCGTGGGCAGCCAGCGGTAGGGGTCGTCCACGATGTCGACGCGCTCGCCGTAACGCACGGCGAGGCGGTAGTCGGCGGGGGGCCCCGGCACCACGCCGGAGAACAGGCCGGAGTCGTGCACCTTGACCAGCGGGAACCCCTCCCCGCCGTCGCGCACGACCGCCACCTCGTCCGCGTGCGGGCGCAGGACACGAACAACGGTGCCGTCCGCGTGCGGATGCGCACCGAGGACCGCGTGCGGGTCGTGGTGCGCTCCGCCGAGCAGCCGGTCGATCGTGTGCGGATCCGGCGGGCACGGGTCGGGTCGCTCGCTGATCGTCTGGGTCCGGTTCTCCTCACGATCCACGCGCGCACCCTAGTGCGCCCGGTCCAAGGTCGCCGACCCTGGGAGCAACGATCCGATCACTGTGCGCTTGCTGCATGATCGGGCGCATGTGTGGGCGGCTGCTCATGGGCGGGATCTTCGCGCTCTTGCTCGCCCTCGTGGTCGGCGTCGCGGTGGCGTTCCCGGCCGTCGCCGCCACCACCTGCCCCGGCTGCTACGGGCTGGACCGCGTGCGAAAGGGCCTGCACGTCGAGCCGGGCGTCGCCGCCGCGCAACGGCAGGAGGTGAGCGACGCCGTCGACGAGGGCACGCGCCGCGTCGCGGCGTTCTTCGGTGGCCTGCGCGCCACTCCGGCGTTCGTCGCCTGCCTCACCGACGAGTGCTACTCGGGGATCGGCGGTGGCGGTGAGCGCGGGATCGCCGTGCTGAACCGCGCGGTGATGCTGTCGCCCCGCGGGATCGACCCGGTGATCGCGGCGCACGAGCTCACCCACGTCGAGCTGCACACCCGGCTCGGGAAGCGGACCGTGCCTCAGTGGTTCGACGAGGGGCTCGCCGTCCTCGTCTCGGACGACCCGCGCTACGTGCGGCCCGACGGCGACCGCTGCCTCGTCGAGCCTGCCGGGCCGCTGCCGGAGACCCTCGACGACTGGCTGCGCTCCGCGAGCGCCGACGCCCAGGTCTACGCGCAGGCCGCGTGTGCGGTGAGCCGCTGGACGGCGACGAACGACCTGCAGGCGCGCCTCGCGGGCGGCGCGCCCATCCCGTGATCATGACTCCGCAGGCAAGGTCTCCGGCAGACCGAAGTGCGGGAACAGGCCCTCGTCGATGAAGGCCGTGACCGCGGCGATGCGGTCGCCGCGCAGCGTGAGGACGTCGATGATGCGGCCGACGAACGCGCCCGCCTGCTCGTCCCAGATGTAGCAGGCGACGGCCTGCTGGCCGTTGGCCCGCACCGGCATGTGGCGCCAGCGGTGGCGCAGCGGAAGCTCGACGAGGAAGTCGGTGATCGGCCCGGCGCCGCGGTACCAGCTGGGCAGCGGTGGCATCGACCAGGTGGCGTCGGCCGTGAGCATGGAGACGAGCGTGTCGGCGTCGCCCCGCTCGAGCGCGGTGGCGTACTCGGTGACGAGCTCGCGCAGCCGGGTGTCGCCGAGCGCGCGCAGCGTCTGCTGCTGGCTCTGCACCGGCCGCAGCTCGTGGACCACCTTCCGGGCCCGTTGCAGCGCGCTGTTGACCGATGCCGGGGTGGTGTCGAGCGTGTCGGCGACCTCCTTCGCCGAGTAGCCCAGCACCTCGAACAGCAGCAGCGCGGCCCGCTGGTTGCCCGGCAGGTGCTGCATCGCCGCGACGAACGCCAGCTCCACGCTCTCGCGCTGTTCGTAGCGCGCGTGCGGTGCCGCCCGGCCGTCGGCGACGGCGGAGTCGGGGTAGGGGCCGAGCCATGCGACGTCGGTGAGTGGCTGTTCGTCGACCGCGGCGCGGTCCACCGACGGGCCGAGGTCGATCGGCAGCGCCCGCCTGCCCCGCCTGCCGATCGCGTCGAGGCAGGCGTTCGTGGCGATCTTGTAGAGCCACGAGCGCACCGAGCTGCGCCCCTCGAACCGGTCCATGCCCCGCCAGGCCCGCAGCAATGCGTCCTGGAGGGCGTCCTCGGCGTCGTGGAGCGAGCCGAGCATCCGGTAGCAGTGCGCCTGCAGCTCGGCGTGCAGCGGCGCAACCAGGCGGCGGAACGCCTCGCCGTCGCCCGCCCTCGCTCGCTGGAGCTCGGCCTCGGCCACGTCGCTATCGGACTCGGTCATCGCTCACGAGTGTGTCGCAGCCAACCGACAGTTTCCGGTCAGACGCCCGCGTCGGACTGGGCGTCGGCGGTGAGCCTGCGGATCGACGCCAGCGGGATCGCCGACCACGCCGGCCGGAACCGGGACTCGTAGACCACCTCGTACACGGCCTTGTCCAGCTCGAACGCCCGTAGCAGGACGTTCTGCTCCCGCGGGTCGGTGCCGGCGCGCAGCGCGTAGCCGTCGCAGAACGCGGATCGGTTGCGCTCGGCCCACTCCCTGGCCCTCCAGACGAGCTGGGAGTCGTGGTCCGGGTCGGTCCACTGGTCGGTCGGTTCCCACTGGGACAGCTGGTGGAACGCGGCATAGTCGAACGACCGGAGCATGCCGGCGACGTCGCGCAACGTCGAGTCGGGCCGGACGCGCTCCGAGAGCGGGGCGGCGGGCTCGCCCTCGAAGTCGATCACCAGCCAGCCCTGCGGCGTGCGCAGCGTCTGCCCGAGGTGCAGGTCGCCGTGCACCCGCTGGGTGGGCAGCGGGCCGGTGAGTGCCGCGACGGCGTCGTAGATCGAGTCGATCGGCCCGGCGTGCTCGGCGAGCGCCGGCACCTCGGCGACGGATGCGGACAGGCGGTCGTGCCACTCCCTCGCCAGTGCCCGCGGATCGGCCTCGCCGGTGGCGAGCGCCTCGCGCAGCTCGGCGTGCACGACGGCGACGGTCTCGCCGAGGCGGGACGCCTCGGCCGCGAAGTCGCCGCCCACCTCGTCGGCCCGCAGGTCGCCCTCGGCGAACAGGTCCCGCACACTCGCCTGGGCCATGGCCCAGCCGTCGGCGGAGTTCGCGGCGAAGTCCTGGAGCATCCCGAGCGTGACCGGTTCCCCGTGGAGGACACCCTCGATCGCGCCCTGCAGCGCGGCCACGTCGACGCTGCCGACCGACCGCAGCGCCCGGTGCAGCTCGAGGTCCGGGTTGATCCCGGGCAGCACGCGGCGGAACAGCTTGAGGATCGACTGCTCGCCCCACGACACCGAGGTGTTGGACTGCTCGACCCCGAGCACCCGGCCGGGCACGCCCTGCGCGATCTCGGCGCCCGGCTCGGGGACGAATCGGATGTCACCCGCCGTGTGCCCGGTGCGGATGGCGTCGAGCAGCCACTCGGTGACCGCGGTGTCCCACAGCGCGTCGTAGGCGACGTGGCTGCCGACGGCCCCGATCACGACGTGCTCCAGCTCGCCGCGCGGGTGCTCGCGGCGGGCGACGAGGAGCTGGTAGTGCTGCACCGGGGAGTCGTCGGCGAAGTCGACGGCGAGGAGCACGTGGTCGAGGAGGGGCACCCCGTCGGTGCGCAGCGGCGTGATGGACGCGATCGCGACGGACCGGACCTGCCGGCCCTTCGCGGCGAACCAGCGCTGCTTCGGCAGCCACGCGGGCAGAAGTTCGGGGAGCTCCTCGGCGAGCGTCATCCAGTTTCCTCCGCAGGGGTGATCGAGAACCAGTAGAAGCCGTGCCCGGGAAGGGTGAGCAGATAGGGCAGCTCTCCGATACGCGGGAAGGGCACACCTCCGGTCAACTCGTGGGGGGCGTAACCCTGCCACGCCGAGAGGTCCAGTTCCACCGGCTGGGGGAAGCGCGACATGTTGTTGACGCACAGCACCACGTCGTCGCCGGACGAACGGATGTAGGCGAGCACCGACGGGTTCGAGCCGCCGAGCTCGTGGTACTCGCCCAGCCCGAACGCGTGGTGGCGCTTGCGGACCTCGATCATGTGCCGGGTCCAGTGCAGCAGCGAGGTGGTGCTGTTGAGCTGCGCCTCGACGTTCACGGCCTGGTAGCCGTAGAGCGGATCCATGATCAGCGGCAGGTAAAGCCGCCCTGGGTCGCAGGTGGAGAAGCCTGCGTTGCGGTCCGGCGTCCACTGCATCGGGCTGCGCACGGCGTCGCGGTCACCGAGCCAGATGTTGTCGCCCATCCCGATCTCGTCGCCGTAGTACAGGACGGGCGAGCCGGGCAGCGAGAGCAGCAGCGCCGTGAACAGCTCGAGCTGGTTGCGGTCGTTGTCGAGCAGCGGGGCCAGCCGGCGGCGGATGCCGATGTTGGCCTTCATCCGCGGGTCCTTGGCGTACTCCGCGTACATGTAGTCGCGCTCTTCGTCGGTGACCATCTCGAGCGTCAGCTCGTCGTGGTTGCGCAGGAAGATGCCCCACTGCGCGCCGGACGGGATCGCGGGCGTCTGGGCCAGGATCTCCGAGATCGGGAAGCGGTTCTCCCGGCGGACGGCCATGAAGATGCGCGGCATGAGCGGGAAGTGGAACGCCATGTGGCACTCGTCGCCGCCGACCTCGGCGTCGCCGAAGTACTCCACGACGTCCGACGGCCACTGGTTGGCCTCGGCGAGCATGACGCGGCCCGGGTACTCGACGTCCATCACCTTGCGGCAGCGCTTGAGGAACGCGTGCGACTCCTCGAGGTTCTCGCAGTTGGTGTCCTCGCGCTCGAACAGGTACGGCACCGCGTCGAGCCGGAACCCGTCGATGCCCAGGTCCAGCCAGAACCGCAGGACGTCGATCATCGCGTCCTGCACGTCGGGGTTGTCGTAGTTCAGGTCCGGCTGGTGGGAGAAGAAGCGGTGCCAGTAGAACTGGCCGCGCACCGGGTCGTAGGTCCAATTGGACGTCTCGGTGTCGACGAAGATGATCCGGGCGTCGGCGTAGCGGGAGTCATCGTCGGACCACACGTAGTAGTCCCCGTAGGGGCCCTCGGGGTTGCGCCGGGACTCCTCGAACCACGGGTGCGTGTCGGAGGTGTGGTTCATGACGAGGTCGGTGATGACCCGGATGCCGCGCTTGTGCGCCTCGTCGAGCAGCACCACGAAGTCGTCGACGGTGCCGAACTCGGGCAGCACCGCGCGGAAGTCCCTGATGTCGTAGCCGCCGTCGCGTAGCGGGGAGTCGTAGAACGGCGGCAACCAGAGGCAGTCGACGCCGAGCCACTGGATGTAGTCGAGCTTCTCGGTCAGGCCGCGCAGGTCGCCGGTGCCGTCCCGGTTGGAGTCGGAGAACGCCCGGACCAGCACCTCGTAGAAGACGGCCCGCTTGAACCAATCATGATCGACGTCCAGCGGGCGCGCATGCTCGAAATCCTCGGACGATGTCTCGACGATCTGGTCGTCTTCGGTGTGCCGGGTCTCTGTGGCCGAGGTGTCGATCGACATGGGCGTATCGCGTTCCTACCGGGCGGGGACGGATGGCGGAGGGGGCACCCGGCCAGTCTTACCGGGCGGAGGGCCCGGGTGCAGGACGTGGCTCGGCGGCCGCGTCGGAGCGTAGCTCCCGGCGTCGCGGAGCTCGGGGGCAGCCACCTCAGACGAGTCGCGGATCGCATCCGTAGGCTCACCGCGCGTGACGGGCTCGCGCGTCCGTCGAGTCCGGTCCTTACGCCGTATGGACGGCGCGCACGCCCGTCTGCAGGAGGACCCTTGGTCGCCCCTCGAGTGGAAGGAGTGGGCTGTGTTCGTACAGGTGTTCCAAGGGCAGATCGGCGACGCGGAGCAGATGCGCGAGGCGCTCGAGGACTGGACGCGGCGGCTGGCGCCCGGCGCCGATGGCTGGCTCGGTAGCACGGTCGGCGTGACCGACGACGGCACGTTGATCGGCATCGCCCGCTTCGAGTCGGCGGAGGCGGCGCGCCGCAACAGCGGGCGGGCCCAGCAGGGCGAGTGGTTCTCGGGTGTCGAGAAGCTGTTCCCGGAGGGCGTGCAGTTCCACGACTGCAGCGATGTGTCCGTGGCGCGTCGCGGCGGCTCGGACGAGGCCGGATTCGTGCAGGTGATGCAGGGGCGCACGGGTGACGTGGCCCGGCTGCGCGAGATGACGTCGAGCCTCGATCGGGACCACCCGGACATTCGCCCGGACCTGCTCGGCTACATCACCGCCCTCCACGACGGCGGAGACGGCGCGTTCACGCAGGTCATGTACTTCACCTCCGAGGAGGAGGCGCGGGCTGGCGAGCGGGGCGAGATACCCGCCGAGGCCGCAGAGGTGCTGCGGGAGGCCATGGAGCTGATCCAGGACCTGCGCTACTACGACCTGCGGGAGCCGTGGCTGCACTCGCCGCGCTGATCGGCGCGTGCGGCGACCACATCCGTTCGCCGGGTCTGGTCGGCGGGGTGCGGACCTGCAGTGGTTGTGGGCGCCTTCGGTGGCGCCGGGCCTGAGGAACCCGGGGCCTCCGGTGGCGCCGCGCAGTGTGCGGGGTCGCCCCTCACGATTCAAGGGCGCCTTCGGCGTCGCTGCGCGATCGCTGCGCGACCCTTGATTCGCGAGCCTCTGCGACCCCTGGGGCATGCAGCGCGGGCAGGCCAAGGGCCTGCCCCTCAGGGCGCGCGGCGCCACCGGAGGCGGTCCGACGGACATGATCAACGCTTCGGCGCGAAAGCGGGCGAAAACGACCCGGGAACGCGCCGAACTACTGATCAAGCTGCCGTGGCCGTGAACCGGCCATTCCGTGGCACGCACTACCGGAGGCCTCGGGGGCTCTGGACGGTGCCTCCCGGCTAGTGCTGGCGTACTCGCGCAGCCGGATGCGCCCTGATCTCCGCGAGACGTGCGGGCTAGCTGCTCAGGGGCCGGCCGGCCTCGTCGTAGCTGTGGCGCGCCTTGTCGACCTCGTCGAGATGGTCGTCGGCCCAGTGGGCGAGCTGCTGGAACAGCGGGGCGAGGCTGAGTCCCAGCTCGCTGATCTCGTACTCCACCCGCGGCGGGACGCTGGGGTGGTAGGTGCGCGTCACGAGGCCGTCGCGCTCCAGCTGCCGCAGCCGCTGGGTGAGCACCTTCGGGGTGATCGTCTCGATGCGGCGCTGGAGCTCGACGAACCGCTGCCGGCCGGACGCGTGCAGCGTCCACAGGATCGGGGTGGTCCACCGGCTGAAGACGATGTCGACGACCGGGGTGATCGGGCACGCCTGCACAGTCACGGAGATAGTCACTTTCCTCTAGGTACCTACTAGCCTCCGGACACTAGCTTCCGTTCGTACCGGCTGACCAGCCGGACGAGCGGGAGGAGCAGATCGTGATCGTGGTGACCGGAGCTACCGGGAACGTGGGGCGGCCGCTGGTGCAGGCGCTCGCCGTGGCGGGGGAGAAGGTGACGGCGGTGTCGCGCAGGCCGGCCTCGGACTTGCCGGCGGGCGTAGTGCACGTCGAGGCCGACCTGATGCACCCGGCGACCCTCGAGCCGGCGTTGGACGGAGCTGATGCGCTGTTCCTGCTGACCTCCGGGGAGTGGGACGCGGGAGGTGGCGACATGGCCGCCGTCCTCGACGTCGTGCAGGCCCGGGGCGTGCGCCGCGTCGTCCTGCTGTCCTCGCAAGGCGTTGCCACCGGCCGTCACCCGTCCGACCTGGAGGACGCTCTGACGGGGTCGGGCGTGGACTGGACCGTGCTGCGCCCTGGCGGCTTCGCGTCGAACGACCTGTGGTGGGCGGAGGCGGTCCGCGACCGGCGAACGGTCTTCACACCGTTCCCGGACGTCGGTCTTCCCGTCATCGACCCCGCTGACATCGCCGACGTCGCCGCCGCTGTCCTGCTGGGCGACGGGCACGTCGGCCAGGTGTACGAGCTCAGCGGGCCGGTGCCGATCGCGCCGCGGCGGCGGGTCGCGGCGATCGGTGCGGCACTGGGCGAGGAGGTGCGGCTGGTCGAGCAGACCCGCGCGGAGGCCAAGGCGCAGATGCTGCGGTTCATGCCGGAGCGGGTCGCCGACACAACCCTCGACATCTTCGGGGAGGCGACACCCGCCGACCAGCGTGTGAGCCCCGACGTCGAGCGAGTCCTCGGCCGCCCGCCACGGGCGTACGCCGAGTGGGTCGGGCGGAACATCACGGCGTTCCGCGACTGATCGCTGGAAGTGGTGTCAGCGCGACGAATCTGTCGCCCTGACACCACTTCCGCCGATCAAGGGGTGGCGCTCCGCGCCACGCGGAAGACGTGCGCCACGTTCCGCGACGGATCGAGTCGCACGTAGTTGTACCGGCCCCACTCGTAGGTCTCGTCGGTGATCTCGTCGTGCACCGTGAGGCGGTCGTCCCATTCGGCGCGCAGGGCGGGCATGTTCAGCGAGGTGGTGCCCTCCTGCGGGTGGAACGAGTCGAGCGTGCACACCACGAGCACGGTGTCGCCGGTGACCGGGTCGGTCTTCGAGTAGGCGATGATCGAGTCGTTGTCGACCTCGTGGAAGTGCAGGTCGCGCAGCTGTTGCAGCGCCGGGTGGGCGCGGCGGATCTCGTTGAGCCTTCCGAGGTAGGGCTCGAGCGAGCGGCCGTGGTTGAGGGCGGTGGCGAAGTCGCGGGGACGCAGCTCGTACTTCTCGGAGTTCATGTACTCCTCGCTGCCGGGGCGCACCGGCTCCGACTCGAAGAGCTCGAAGCCGGAGTAGACGCCCCACGTCGGCGACAGCGTGGACGCGAGCGTGGCCCGGATCGCGAACATCGCGGGCCCGCCGGTCTGCAGCGACTCGTGCAGGATGTCCGGGGTGTTCACGAAGAAGTTGGGCCGGCACTCGTCGGCGCGCTCGGCGTGCATCAGCGCGAAGTCGGTGAGCTCCTGCTTCGTGGTTCGCCACGTGAAGTACGTGTACGACTGCGTGAAGCCCAGCCGCGCGAGCCCGAACAGCCGCGCGGGGCGCGTGAACGCCTCGGCGAGGAACAGCACGTCCGGATAGCGGGCCTTGACCTGCCAGATCAGCCAGTGCCAGAAGTTCGGCGGCTTGGTGTGCGGGTTGTCCACGCGGAAGATCCGCACCCCGTGCTCGGCCCAGTGCAGCACCACCCGCAGCGACTCGGCGTAGATCCCGGCCGGGTCGTTGTCGAAGTTGACCGGGTAGATGTCCTGGTACTTCTTCGGCGGGTTCTCCGCGTAGGCGATCGTGCCGTCGGGGCGCACGGTGAACCACTCGGGGTGCTCTGCCACCCAGGGGTGGTCGGGGGCGCACTGCAGAGCGAAGTCGAGCGCGACCTCCATGCCCAGGTCACGGGCGCGGTCGACGAACGCGTCGAAGTCCTCGAGCGTGCCGAGCTCCGGTTCGATGGCGTCGTGCCCGCCCTCGGCGGAACCGATCGCCCACGGCGAGCCGACGTCACCGGGCCCCGCGTTGACGTTGTTGTTGCGGCCCTTGCGGTGCACCGTGCCGATGGGGTGGATCGGTGGCAGGTAGACGACGTCGAAGCCCATCGTGGCGACGCGGTCGAGCTCCTTCGACGCCGTGAGGAACGTGCCGTGGATGGGGCGGCCCATCTCGTCGACGCCGCCGGTCGAGCGCGGGAAGAACTCGTACCACGACCCGAAAAGGGCCCGCTCGCGGTCGACGTGGATCTGCTGCGGGCGCCCGCGCGTGATGAGCTCGCGGACCGGACGCTCGGTCATGATCTTCTCGACGGCCGGGAACAGCGCGGGTGCCACGCGCGCGTGCAGCGGGAGCGCGGTGTCGCGCAGCGCGTTGGCTGCGCCGAAGAGCAGGTCGCGGTGCGGGCGCTCACCTGGGCGGCGGCCCACCCGCTGCAGCAGCCGGGCACCTACCTCCAGGTCGTTGGCCAGCTCCTCGGCGCCCTGCCCGGCCGACAGCTTGACGGTGACGGTGTGCCGCCACGTGGACCACGGGTCGCTCCACGCGTCGACGCGGAAGGTCCACAGGCCCGGCTCGTCGGCCACGACGGTGGCGGCGAACCGATCGGTGCCGGTGCCGACCGGAGTCATGCGGACGTGGTGCGCCGCGCCCTGGCTGCCGATCCGGCGCCAGACGACGTTGGCCGCCACCGCGTCGTGGCCCTCCCGCCACACCGTGGCCGTGATCGGGACGACCTCGCCGACGACGGACTTGCTCGGATGACGACCACCGCTCACGGTGGGAGTCACGTCATCGATTCCGAGCCGACCGGTCATCGGCACACCCCCAGCTGAGCACCCGTCGTGGAAGTCACAAAACTACCTACCCGATCTGCGTTCGATCAGAACGGGGCGCCGCCGTTCACCCGATGGTCACCCGACCGACCCAATGATGCCGGTGGCGAGCCGGCGGAGGCGACGGTTGAGTTGCTCCGGGTGGCGTATCAGCACGTCCGCGCCGGCGTCTTCACCCGGAGGGGGAGACATGACGGAAGAGATCACGATCACCGGCACGGCCGCGGGAGTCCCGTTCGTCGCCGTACCTCCGACGACGGCGGGCCGGACGTACCCGACCTGCCGTGAGGACGGCCGCCGTCCGTCGGTCGCTCTTCTCAGCCGGCGCGGTCGGGGCCTGCGCGGGTGAGCTCGACCCGCAGCAGCACCCGCCGGTCCCGACGCATGGCCTCGCGATAGTCGTCCCAGTTCTCGTGCTCGCCCGAGACACGCCGGTAGTAGTCCACGAGGCCGTCCATCGCGCCCGGCAGGGAAATGATCTCCGCACGTCCTTCCACCTGGGCCCAGCGTCCGAAGAACCCGTCCGGCAGCACACAGAGCCACAACCGCGGGTCCCGGCGCAGGTTGCGCACCTTGAGGGCGGTCTCGCGGGTGCTCACGAGCGCGCGCCCCTCGTCGTCCACGGCAACGAGGACCGGCGACATCTGCGGGGTGCCGTCACCCCGGATCGTGGCGAGCACCGCCCGGTGCTGCTCGCGGATGACCTCTCGTGCCTCGTCGAGATCCATCGGACGACCCTAGCGACCAAGGATCGCCAGCGCCGGCGACCGCGCGAGCTGCCCGGTTCATGGTCCGGCGGTGATCGGCGGTTCGGGGACGACCGCCGGGTGCAGCCGCCGGAGGCGCTGCGGGTCGGCGAGGATGTCGATCTCGGTGATCCTCCCGTCCCTGACGGTGAAACCCATTACCGCGACCGGCCGCCCGTGTGCGGTCGCGACCACCCCGGCAGTTCCGTTGATCAGCGCGGGTCGCGTGGACGCGGCCCGTCTCGAGAAGGCGAGTGCCTGCTCGGCCACCGGCCGCGCCCCGCGCAGGACCCTGGAGCCGGCAGCGGGCGCTCCCCAGTCGGCGCGGACCACGACGTCGGGGTCCAGCACGGCGACCAGCGCCTCGAGATCGCCGGTGCGGGCGGCCGCGAGGAAGGCGTCCACCACCTTGCGCTGACCGGCGAGGTCGGCGTCGGGCAGCGCCTCCGAGGTACGAACGCGGCGGCGGGCGCGGCTGGCGAGCTGACGGGCGGCGGCCGGGGAACGTCCGAGAATGGCGGCGATCTCCTCGAACGGCACGGCGAAGGTGTCGTGCAGCACGAGTGCCAGCCGCTCGGCCGGCGCGAGCTCCTCCAGGACGACGAGGAGCGCCAGCCCGACCGCATCGGCGAGCAGCGCCTCCTGCTCCGGGTCCGGCGCATCGGAGTAGGCGAGGATCGGGTCGGGTAGGTGCACCCCGGACGGCTGCTCCCGCCGCGCGGCGCGAGTGCGCAGCATGTCCAGGCACACCCGCGCGACGATGGTGGTCAGCCACCGGCCGAGGTCGTCGACGCCCGCTGCGCCCGCGCGGCTGACGCGCAGCCAGGCTTCCTGCACGGCGTCGTCGGCCTCGCTGAGCGAACCCAGCATCCGGTACGCCACCGCCCGCAGCCGACCGCGGTGGGCGTGGAAGCGCTCTGCGAGGCGCTCGGCTTCCGACACGTCACATTCTCCCGACACGATCCGTCATCACTGATGACGGATCGAACCCAGTCGATGTGACACCCCAGGGGGAGCCATGCCGCCGATCACCTCGACCATCGAGATCGCGTGCCCACCGAAGGAGGTCTTTGCCTACGCCACCGATCCCGGGCGGTTCGCCGAGTGGCAGAGCGACGTTGCCGGCGTGCGCATCCACGGAGACCGCCCGCCCGGCCTCGGCACGAGGTTCACCACCACGCGGAAGATCGGGCGGGTCGAGTACCGGACCACACAGGAGATCACCGATTTCCGCCCGCCGATGAGCTTCGCCGCTGGCAGCGTCGACGGGCCGCTGCGGGTGAACGCGACCATCTCGGTGGAGCCGATCGACGGTGGCAGCGGCTCGCGGGTCACCTTCACGCTGGACTTCCACGGGCGGGGAGCGGGCAAGCTGCTGATGCCCGACGTCTTCGGCCGGATCGCGGCCAGCCGAGCGCCGCAAAGCCATCGCAACCTGAAAGAACTGCTGGAGCGCGGCACGTACTCGGGGCCTGACCAACGCCGTCGCGGTGCCGCCGGAGGAGCGGAGCATCCGTCCTGAGTTCGGCGTCACACAGGTTGACGTGCCGCGAGCCGGCCGGCCACGTACGCGCCGATGCCGGTCACCGCGACCATGGCCGCCAGGTAGGCCGACACGCCCCACACGCCGGCGGGCGAGGCGAGGATCAGCGTGGCGATGATCGGCGCGAGCGCTCCGCCCGCGATCGCGCCGAACTGGTAGCCGATCGACGCGCCCGTGTAGCGGACCTCCACCGGGAAGGCGCCCGCCGCGACGGCGGCCGCGGGGCCGTACATCGGCGAACCCGAGACGCGGGCGAAGAACATCGCGATGAAGACGAGCGCAGGGACGGCCGTGGACATCACCGGGAGGAAGAAGATCGCGGCCACCCCGGCCACGACGGAGCCGTACACGATCATCCGGTGCCGGCCGATCTCGTCGGACTTCGCCGAGAACCAGAGTGACAGCGGCACCTCGACGATCGCGCCGACGATCACCGCGAGGATCAGGAACGTGTTGACGATGCCGAGGGTGGTCGACCCGTACTGGATCGCGAACGTCGCGGCCATGTACCCCATCGCCGTGATGCCGGAGAAGATCGCCGTCCCGCAGAGCACCTGTGGCCAGTGGTTGCGCACGACCGTCACGATCGGCAGCTGCAACGGCGGGTTCTCGCGGGCCGCGGCGAACTCGGGGCTCTCGGTGACCCTCAGCCGGACGTAGAGCCCGACGAGGACGAGCAGTGCGCTGATCAGGAACGCGATGCGCCAGCCCCATGCCAAGAACTGCTCGCTCGGCATCACACCGGCGAGGATCAGGATCGCGAGGTTCGAGGTGATCAGCCCCAGCGGCACGCCGAGCTGGGGGAAGGCGCCGTAGAAGCCGCGACGGGCCTCGGGGGCGTGCTCGACCGAGATCAGCACCGCGCCGCCCCACTCCCCACCGACCGCGAGGCCCTGCGCGATGCGCAGCACGACGAGGAGGATCGGCGCGGCGGCCCCGATCTGTTCGTACGTGGGCAGCAGACCGATCAGGAAGGTCGCGACCCCCATCGTCACCAGCGTGGTGACGAGCGTCATCTTCCGCCCGATCCGGTCGCCGATGTGCCCGAAGATTACCCCGCCGAGCGGGCGTGCGATGAACCCGACGGCGAACGTGCCCAGCGTGGCCAGCGTGCCTGCGAGTTCGGATGTGCCGGGGAAGAACTGGCTCCGGAAGACGATCACCGCGGCCAGTGCGTAGAGGAAGAAGTCGTACCACTCGATCGTGGTGCCGACGAGGCTGGCGAGGGCCACCTTCCGCACGTCGGTCGGAGTGGGCTGCGCGGTCGACGCTGACATGTGCGCTCCCGATGGCGCGGCGAGTGTGGGGTGGCAGAACAGTGCCCGGTGCCCGTTTCGCGCGCCATCGCACTTTTCATGTGGCGGAAGTCCCCTCATCCCGCAGCAGGGCCCGCGTGAGCGTGTCGAGCCACACCCCGGGGACGCATCCGGAACGCGACGACGAGCGAGACGGCGGAGACCGCCGCCATGGCCAGGAACGCGTCGGAGAATGCGGCTCCCGCGTGGGCGGTGAACAGCGGGTTGAGTGCGGCGCCGCCGCCCTGCTCCCGCGCGCTCACGAGCGCGCCGAACAGGGCCGGCCCGGTGCCTGCGCCGAGGAACTGGGCGCCCTGGAGGATCCCGAGGCCGACGCCGACCTGGTCGGGCGGCAGCGCGCTCGCGGCGGCGCTGATGATCGGGGTCAGCACGAGGAGGAAGCCGACGCTGAGGCCGAGAACACCCACCCCGGCCGGGATCACCCCCGTGACGGTCGAGAGGAAGAGGGCGAACACGAGCATCGCGGTGAGGCCCGTCAACACGAGCGGCCGGGCGCCGATGCGGTCGGCCAGCCTGCCGACGAGCGGCGAGAGGACAGCGACGGCGATCCCGGCCGGCACCATGACGATGGCCCCCTCTCCCGGGGTGAGCCCGTTGACGTCGATCAGCAGCAGCGGGACGAACACCAGCGCGCCGAGGTTGACGATCATGGAGAGGAACGCGACGCCGACCGCGGTGCGGAAGACGCGGTTGGCGAACAGCGCCGGCGGGACGAACGGGTGCTCGGCGCGGACCGTGCGCCACCCGAAGAGCGCGAGCGCCACCACCGCCACGGCGAGGCTGCCCCACGACGAGGCCGCGGTGACGCCCGCGACCTGTGCCTGTGTGATGCCGTACAGCACCAGCCCCGCGCCGAGGCCCAACAGGGTCCCGCCGGTCAGGTCGAACCGGTCCGTGCCGGCCGGAGGCTCGCCCGGCAGCACCCGCCACGCCGCGGGGAGCAGCACGAGCGCGACCACCGACATGAGCCAGAAGAGCGCTGGCCACCCGAGCAGCTGCCCGATCCCCCCGCCGACGGCCGGCCCGGCCGCGGTGCCGACGCCCGCGGCCGCGGAGACGACGCCGATGCCCGTTGCGCGCTTGCCGGGTGGCAGCAACCTGGTGACGGCGATGATCGACAGCACCGGTATCGCGGCCCCGCCCACCCCCGTCACGATCCGCCCGAACACGAGCACGGGGAGGTTCGGGGCGAGCGCGGAGACCAGGCTCCCGGCCGCGTAGGTCAGCAGCGCGAACGCGAAGAGGCGCCGCAGGCTCACCCGGTCGGAGAGGCGGCCGTAGAGGGGGATGCCGATCGAGAACACCAGCAGGAAGCCGGTGACGACCCACGCGAGCTCGGCGGCGGAGGCCCCGAACTCGGCCCCGATCGCCGGGAGCATGAGGTTGACCATGTCGCTCGCGACGACCGTGGCGAGCAGTGCCGGCGTGAGCACGGCCAGCAGGGCGGGCCCCGCGCCGGTTCGTTCCGTCGTGGACGTCATAGGGCGTTCCTCCGTTTACTGCCACGTTGATGGTTACAGTTAGGGCAAAAATGAACGGCGGAGGTCGATTGCCTCCGCCGTTCTCGGGGGCGACTAGCGCGCCAGTTCGCGTTCGCGGGTCAGCGTCTCCTGGACGAGGTGTTCGATGGTCGTGCGTCCGAGTCGCTCTTCCATGGCGTGCTCCGCGGCGCGGAACTCGGACTCGAGCAGGGCCTGCATGTGCCGCCCGACCTCGCACGCGTCGCTGGGTGGATGCGCGTGCCGGGACAGGACCGGGCCTTCCTCCACCGCGGCGAACGCGTCGTGGAGCGTGATCTCCCGCGGGCTGCGGGCGAGGGTCCAGCCGCCGCCGCGTCCCTCGGTGGACAGGACGAGGCCCGCGTCCCGCAGGCTGCCGAGGATGCGCCGCACCAGAACGGGGTTGCTCGCGAGGCTGTCGGCGATCTCCGCCGAGGTGAGCGACCGGTCGTTCCAGCGGCCCAGCATCGTGAGCGCATGGATCGCGACGGCGCTCCTACTGCTGAGGCCCATGTGATCCTTCCGCTCGAACTGCAACCAAGTTAGTTCTAGTTCGATCGGCTGTCAATCAAGCGGCGAGCACTGGACCGATCCCGGGATCCATTCATCTATCGTCTGCCGGGTGAAGGCTCTCCGCAGGTTCACCGTTCGCGCCCAGCTGCCCTCCGCGCTGGCTCCGCTGCAGACACTGGCCACCAACCTGCGGTGGACCTGGCACACGCCCACCCAGGACCTCTTCGCCACGCTCGACCCCGACGCGTGGGAGCGCGCGGGACACGACCCGGTGCGGCTGCTCGGGGAGATCTCCTCGGCGCGGTTCGAGGAGCTGGCCAAGGACGCGGACACGGTCGTCACCGTGCGCGAGCTGGCCGACGACCTCACGAGCTACCTGCAGGAGCCGCGCTGGTACCAGCTGGAGCGCGAGGACGACCCCTCGCTGCCCGCTGCCGTCGGCTACTTCTCCATGGAGTTCGGCGTGAGCGAGGTGCTGCCGAACTACTCCGGCGGCCTCGGCGTGCTCGCGGGCGACCACCTCAAAGCCGCGTCCGACCTCGGTGTGCCGCTGATCGGCGTCGGGCTGCTGTACCGCTCCGGGTACTTCCGGCAGTCGCTCTCGCTCGACGGCTGGCAGCTCGAGCACTACCCGGTGCTCGACCCCCAGGGCCTCCCGCTGCAGCTGCTCGCAGGCGAGGACGGCGAACCCGTGCTCGTCGAGGTCGGGATGCCGCGCGGGCGCGTGCTCAAGGCGCGCGTCTGGCAGGCCACGGCAGGGCGGGTGCCGTTGCTGCTGCTCGACTCGGACATCGAGGAGAACGAGCCGGACCTGCGCGGCGTGACGGACCGGCTCTACGGAGGCGACCAGGACCACCGCATCAAGCAGGAGATCCTCGTCGGCATCGGAGGGGTGCGGGCGGTGCGCGCGTTCTGCGCGGTCAGCGGGCACCCGCAGCCGGAGGTGTTCCACACCAACGAGGGTCACGCCGGCTACCTCGGCCTCGAGCGCATCCGCGAGCTGCACGAGCGCGACGGGCTCTCCTTCGACGAGGCCGTCGCCGCGGTCCGCGCCGGCACCGTCTTCACCACGCACACCCCCGTCCCAGCGGGCATCGACCGGTTCCCGGTGGACCTGGTGCGGCACTACTTCTTCGACGGGATGCTGCCCGGCGTCCCGATGGACCGGGTCCTCGCGCTCGGCATCGAGGACAACCCCAACATGTTCAACATGGCCCACATGGGCCTGCGGCTGGCCCAGCGCGCCAACGGCGTCTCCCAGCTGCACGGCGCCGTGTCGCGCGGCATGTTCGGCCCGCTCTGGGAGGGCTTCGACGCCGACGAGGTGCCGATCGGCTCGGTCACCAACGGGGTGCACGGCGCCACGTGGGAGGCCCGCGAGGTCACCGCGCTGCTCGGGGACTGCGGCCCCGTGGCGAACGGTCCACGCGAGCCCGTCTCCGACGAGATGCTGTGGGAGCTGCGCGGCGCGCTGCGGGCGCGGCTGGTGTCCGAGGTGCGCCGCCGGGTGCGGGAGGCGTGGCTGCAGCGCGGCGCGTCCACGCCGGAGCTGTCGTGGACCGACCACGTCTTCGACCCGGAGATCCTCACCGTCGGGTTCGCCCGCCGAGTGCCGACGTACAAGCGGCTCACACTGATGCTGCGCGACAAGGACCGGCTGCGCGACCTGCTGCTCGACCCGCACCGACCGGTGCAGCTCGTCGTCGCGGGCAAGAGTCACCCGGCCGACGACGGCGGCAAGGCGCTGATCCAGGAGATCGTCCGGTTCGCCGACGACCCCGCGGTGCGCCATCGGATCGTCTTCCTGCCCGACTACGACATGTCGATGGCGCGGTACCTGTACTGGGGCTGCGACGTGTGGCTGAACAACCCGCTGCGGCCGCTGGAGGCCTGCGGCACATCCGGCATGAAGTCGGCGCTCAACGGCGGGCTCAACCTGTCGATCCGCGACGGCTGGTGGGACGAGTTCTACGACGGCGCCAACGGATGGGCGATCCCCACCGCGGACGGCATCGAGGACCCGGTGCGGCGCGACGACCTCGAGGCCAACGCGCTCTACGAGCTGCTCGCCACGCAGGTGGCGCCCGCGTTCTACGAGCGCACGAACGGGGTGCCTCCGCGCTGGGTGGAGCTCGTGCGCCACACACTCACCACGCTCCGTCCGCAGGTGCAGGCCACGCGAATGGTGCGCGAGTACGTCGAGGACTGGTACGCCCCCGCCGCGCGTGCGGCCGCCCGGATCTCCGGCGACGACTACGGGCCCGCGCGCGAGCTGGCCGCCTACCGGGCCCGGCTCAACGCCGCGTGGCCGCAGGTCGAGATCACCGGCGTCGACGCGTCCGGCCTGCCGGACACCCCGGAGGTCGGCGCGCCGATGACCGTGCGCGCTTCGGTGCAGCTTGCCGGGCTCGAGCCGAAGGACGTCCTGGTGGAGGCGGTGATCGGGCGCGTCGGCGAGACGGACGACCTCGCCGAGAGCGTCACCGTGGGGATGGAGCACGTCAGCGCGGCGGACGGCATGGGCGAGCGCTTCGAGTCGATGGTCAAGCTGCCGCACGCGGGCCTCACCGGCTACACCGTGCGCGTGCTGCCGGCCCACCCGCTGCTGGCCTCGTCCGCGGAGCTGGGCAAGATCGTCCTGCCCCGCTGAATCACGACCTCTTCGGGAGTTGGAGCAGCGGGATCACCACCTCGTCGGCGATCTCCTCGATCACGTCGAGCGGGATCGGGACGCCGCGGGTGATGAACTGGTGCCGCAGCAGGGCGTGCGCTGCCTCGAGGCGCCGTTCGGTCACCGCGGCGGGGTCCACCTCGCCGCGGGCGACCGCGCGGCGCACGATCTCGCGCACGCCCCCTTGGCTGTTGCCCCGAGCGTAGGAGCGCACGCGCCGGGCCTGGTCCGGATCGCCGAGCGCGTCGCTGAGGATTCCGGAGAGCGCCTGGCCCGCCGGTCCCGCGAGCTGCTCGGCGACCGCGCGCATCATGGCCAGCAGGTCGCCGCGCAGACTGCCCGTGTCCGGTGGTGACCCGGCTTCTGGGAAGACGTGGTACACCGCGTCCATCACGAGCTCGACCTTGCTGGGCCAGCGCCGGTACACTGACGCCTTGCTAGCGCCCGCGCGTTCGGCCACCCGCTCCATCGAGAGCCGTGCGTAGCCCACGTCGGCGAGCTCGGCCAGCACCGCGTCGAGGATCGCCGTCTCCAGCGCGGCGCCACGCCTGCGGGGCCGCTTCCGGTGGTCGAGGTCCGGTTCTGAGAGGGGCCGCGCCGGGGAGCTCACGCCCCTAGTCTCCCGTGACCTTGCCGGTGTCGCCGTCTACCGTCACGACCTGGCCGTCCGTGAGCGCGCTCGTGCCGGTGGCCGAGCCCATCACGGCCGGGATGCCGTACTCCCTGGCGACGATCGCGGCGTGCGACCCGACGCCCCCGGTGTCCACGACCACGGCGGCCGCCCGCTGGAAGAGCGGGGTCCATGCGGGGTTCGTGTAGGGACAGACGAGGATCTCACCGCTGCGGAGCCGGCCGAAGTCGGCGGTGTCGCGGATCACTCGCACCGGCCCCGTGGCCAGCCCGCCGCTGGCCGGGGTGCCGCTGACCAGCGCATCGCCCTGCGCAGCGCGGCCCGCGAAGAGCACCGACGGTGCGATGAGCGGCACACCTGCCAGCTCGGCGCGCCGGGCCGAGCGGGCGCGCGCCGCGGCCCGTATGCGCTCGGCGTCGGCCGGGGCGAGCGTGGCGGGGTCGCCGAGAACCTCCAGCTCCTCGAGGCGCAGGTGCAGCACGTCGTCCGCGTCGCGCAGCACACCGGCGGCGGCCAGCCTGCGTCCCATCTCCAGCACGGCGTGGCGCAGCACCGGGAGCACGCGGGTGGCGTGGAAGTGCGTGTCCTCGCGGAACGCGATGCCGGCGCGGGCTGCGGCCAGCAGGCGCCGCACGCGCCGCGCGGAGCGGGTCAGGCGCACCAGCCGGTGCGCCAGCAGCTGTCGTTCGGCCTGCTCCGCGCGGTCGGCCGGCGGCGCCGGTGGCGCGTCCTCGACGAGGACCTTCACCATGCCGAGCACGGTGACGGGCGCGTCGCCCCATGTCGGCGAGGACATCAGCAGCGGGCTCGCCGTCTCCCGGTGGCCGTACTCGGCGCGGAACGCCGCGAGCGCGGCACGGAAGTCGGCGAACGCGGGATCCTGCTCGATCCGTTCCGCGAGCGCCTCCGGGTCGAGCCCGAACACCGCGCGCAGCGCCCCGTCCGCGCGCACGCGCTCGGCGAGCCGCAGCAGCTCCCGGTTGGCGTCCTCGGTGCGGGTGTGCGTGCCGAGGGTGAGCCCGGCGACGTCGCGGCGGCGCAGCAGCACCTGAAGCAGGCGCAACCGCAGCAGGTCGATCCCGACCAGGGGCAGGTAGTCCACGCGCAGGTCGGTGACGATGTCCGCGGTGTCGAACGCGCGCTGCGGCAGCCGGCGCAGCTCGTCCCAGCCGAGCGCGCCCACGTCGAGGGCCGCGAGCTCGTGCACCTCCCGCTCGAAGCGGGCGTACCGCGGATCGCGGGTCCAGTCGGCCGGGCGGAAGCGCCGGATCCGCCGCAGGTTGCGAGCCGGTGCGCCGAGCACCTTCCGGGTGGGGCGCGGCCGAGGTGGGACGAACCGGTCCACCACCCCGTCGACCTCGGGGAGCACGTCGGCGAAGTCGATGCGCAACCCGGGTATCTCCAAGAGCATCCGCGCGACCATGCGGCCGATGCCGCGCTCGATCCAGCCGCTCACGTCCATGGGGTAGGGGCGGACCGGCACGTACTCGATGATCTGCGGGCCGGTGATGCGCTGGATCCGGGACAGGTGGATGGGCGGAGGGGGCAGCGCGGTCATCGGCCTCGCCTGCACCAGCCAGATCCGGCCGTCGGCCCACGCCCACTCGATGTCCTGCGGCCGCCCGAAGTGCGCGGCGACCTTCCGGCCCAGCGCGGCCAGCTCGGCGAGCACCGCGTCCGGAAGCTCCACGTGTGCCTCGTCGGCGCGGTGCTCGACACCACCGCCCTCGACCCCGCGCACCACGACCTCGCGCAGCCCGGGACGCCGCTCGCGCACGTTCCCGTCCGCGTCGAGGACGTAGTGATCGGGCGTGACCAGCCCGGATACGACGGCCTCACCGAGCCCGCTGCTCGCGTCGACGACCACCTCCTCGCGGTCGCCGCTCACCGGGTTGGCCGTGAACAGCACGCCCGCGAACGCGGCAGGCGCCATCCGCTGCACCACCACCGCGATCCGCACGCCTGCAGGATCGACGTCGCGGCGCGCCCGGTAGGCGATGGCCCGCTCCGTCCACAGCGACCCCCAGCAGCGGCGGACCGCGTCGAGCAGCGCCTCGGGGCCCACGACGTTGAGGTAGGTGTCCTGCTGCCCGGCGAACGCCGCACCGGGCAGGTCCTCGGCCGTTGCGCTCGACCGGACGGCCACCGGCCCGTTCCCGAGGAGCGCGTAGGCGTCGAGGATCGCCGCGCGCATGTCGGCGGGGATCTCGGCGGCGGCGAACGCGCCCCGCAGCGCGGCCCCGTCGTCCTCGGCAGCGGCGGCCACGGCCTGAGCGAGGCCCGCGTGCTCCACGACAGCGGCGTAGGCATCGGTGGTGACCACGGCGGCGTCCGGCACGGGGAACCCGGCGCGGACCAGCTCGCCGAGGTTGGCGCCCTTGCCGCCCGCGGCCGCGAGATCCTGGCGGCCGACGGCAGTGAGCGGGAGCACGAAGCCGGTGGCGGGGCGGGTGGGGGCGTGTGTCATCACGGCCTCCTTCCTGAAGGTGAGCCGACATGCGCCGTGTCGCGCAGCGGCCGGGCGGGCAGTGCGACGGCCAGCACCAGGGCCAGCCCGAGCAGCGGGGCGACGTACCCGAACACCGGGGGAACGGCCGCGCCGAACGCGTCGCGCACGGCGGCGGGCAGGTGGGCGAGCCGCTCCGGATCGAGGGTGGTGGCGACGCGTGCGTCGGTGCCCGGGGGAAGCGCCGCCGCGAACCGGGACGTGATCAGGCCGCCGATCACGGCGACCCCGGTGCTCGCGCCGATCTGGCGCACGAACGTGACCGCTGACGTCGCCGCACCCAGGTCGCGGTGCTCGGCCCCGTTCTGCGCGACCAGCACCATCACCTGCATGACCATTCCGACGCCCAGCCCGACCAGCAGCAGCGCGGCGAGCACCAGCGGGAGCGGCGTGGTGGCTCCGACGGTGCCCAGCAGGGCAAGGCCGAGCGCTGCCGTGGCGGTGCCCGCGATGGGGAACGCCTTGTAGCGGCCGGTGCGCGTGATGATCCGGCCGGACACCGTCGTGGTGACGAGGACGCCCGCCATGAGCGCTGTGACCACGAGCCCGGCCTGCGTGGCCGTGACGCCCCGTGCCACCTGGAGGAACGCGGGCAGGTAGCTGATCGTGCCGAACAGGGCGAATCCGATGAGCAGGCTGACGGCCGTCGGGATCGCGATGGAGCGCGCGCGGAACAGTCGCAGCGGCAGCACCGGGTCGGCGGCTCGGCGCGTCGTGGCGAGCCAGCCCGCCGCGGCGAGCACGGTGGCCACCGCGACCAGCGGGGTGAGGCCGCCCGGGCCGCTGCCGAGCAGGACGACGCCCGTGACGGTGAGCGAGAGCAGGATCGCCCCGAGCACGTCGAACGGCCGCCGCTCCGCCGGCGGCGGCAGCCGCAGCGTGCGGGCCACGACGACCAGCGCCACCAGGCCGAGCGGCGGGTAGATCGCGAAGATCCAGCGCCACGTCAGGTGGTCGACGGCGAGCCCGCCCCACAGCGGACCGCCCACCGCGGCGACGACGTACACCGCGCCGAGCAGGCCGAGGTAGCGCCCGCGTTCCCGCGGGCTCACCACCTCGCCGAGCACGGCCTGCGCCCCGATCATGAGCCCGCCGCCGCCCGCTCCCTGCACGACCCGCCAGACGATCAGTGCCGGCATCGAGGTGGCGGTGGCGCAGAGCACGGCGCCGAGCACGAAGACCACGATCGCGACCAGCAGCACGGGCGTCCGGCCGAACCGGTCGCCGAGCTTGCCGTGCAGCGGCATCGCGACGGTGGCCGCCGCCAGGTACGCCGTGATCACGGCCGGCATGAGGTCGAACCGACCGAGGTCGGTCGCAACGGCGGGCAACGCAGGAGCCATCGCCGTCTGGTCGAGGGCGCCGAGCAGCATCACGAGCATGAGACCCGGCAGCACACGGCGCGCCATCCTGACCTCCTAGAGAACGCTGCGTTCTCTAGGGAGAGTAGAGTCCACCCCTACGAAACGCAACGTTCACTTGTGGTCCATCTTCTGGTCCTGAGGCACGCTGGATAGGCTCTGGCTGTGCCCCGCTATGACTTCCGCTGCCGTGAATGCGGCTCGACCTTCGAGGTCAGCCGCCCCATGGCCGATGCCTCCGAGCCTGCGCGCTGCCCGGACGGGCACGACGACACGGTCAAGCTGCTCAGCACGGTTGCGGTGGGCGGGCGCGGCTCGGCGTCGGCACCGGCCGGTGGCGGCTGCTGCGGAGGCGGATGCTGCGGGGGCTGACCCCGCGGTGTCAGCCGACGACCGAACCTGCGCTGATGTTCGCGGTTGTCGCCGTCATCGCCCGTGCCTGGTCCGACGCCATGAAGGCGGCCACGTTGGCGACGTCGTCCAGGGTGGCCGAGCGCTTGAGCAGGGTGCCGTCGGCGAACCGGTCGATGAACTGGTCCAGCGAGATGTCGAGGATCTCGGCGCGGCGGGCGAAGACCTGGCGGCTGTGCGAGCCTGCGCCGATCGCCTCCGGGATCCCGTCGGGGCGAAGGCACACGACCCGGATGCCGTAGGGGCCCAGCTCGCCGGCGAGCTGGCGGGTCAGTCCTTCGATCGCAGCGCAGGCAACCCCGAACCCGCCGGCGACGGCGCCCGCCATGAGTGCCCCGGGCGTCGACAGGGTGAGGATCACCCCACGGCGTTGCCGCATCATGTGCCGCGCAGCCGCCGTCGCCGTCAGGAAATGGGTCCGGGTGTAGGCAGCGATGGGCGCGCTGTAGTCCTTCGTGGACAGCTCCGCGAGCGGCACTCCCTGGATGTGGTCGATCCCCACGGCGTTGACCGTGATGTCGATGCTCCCCGCGGACGCAACCACCGTGTCGACGTGCGCGCCGACCGCGGTCTCGTCGAGCGCGTCGACCTGTGCTGTCTCCACCGCGCCGCCCGCTCCGGCGATCTCCTCGGCCACGGCGTCGAGCGCGGTAGCGTTCCGGCCGGCCAGGTGCACGCGCGCGCCTCGGGCGGCGAAGGTGCGGGCGATCGCCCCGCCGATGGCCCCACCGGCTCCGTAGACGACCGCGTTCTTGCCCTCGAGCATGCTGGGCTCCCTCTCCCGATCCGGCGACGGATGTCGCCGCCGTCGGGATCACGACCAGCCGGTGAGCGGAAACTGGTCACGCCCGATCCGGGTAGGTCGGCGGCAGGCCGAAGACACCGAGCAGGCCGGGGTCGAGGAACGAGACCATGCGGCTGATCCGCATGCCGTGGACGGTGAGAACGGTGATCCCGTGCCCCCGATGCGGACTGGTGCCGTCGTCCCGCAGGTAGGTGGCCACGGCCGGCTGCCCGTTCGCCCGCGTCGGGACCACGCGCCAGCTGTTGCCCGGGTGGAGGACGTGGGTGTCGACGAACTGCCGGATGGTGGCGACGCCCGCGAACCACCTCGGGAGCGGCGGCATCTCGAAGATCGCGTCGTCGCTGAGCAGTTCGACCAGCCCGGCGACGTCGGAGCTCTCGAACGCCGCGACGAAGCGCCCCACCAGCGCGCGCTCGGCGGGCTCGTCGGGCTCGGCGACGTCGTCGCGCGCGAGGTCTTCTGCGGCGAGCTGCTTCCTGGCCCGCTTCAACATGCCGTTGACGGCGTCGGTGGTGGTGCCGATCGTCGTGGCGACCTCGTTCGATGTCATCGCCAGCACATCGCGCAGCAGGAGCACGGATCGTTGCCGGGCCGGAAGGTGCTGGAGCGCCGCGATGAACGCAAGCCTGACGTTCTCCCGGGCCACGACGACACCGGCCGGGTCGGCGCCGGTGAACGCCGCGTCGGGGGCCGGCTCCAACCACGGCACGTCCTGGCGAGCCTCGGCGACCGGCCCGACGGCGTCCTGGTGCGCGGCGTGCAGATCGGACGGGAGCGGGCGTCGCCCGCGGCGATCGAGCGCCGTGAGACACACATTGGTGGCGATGCGGTACAGCCAGGACCGGATCGGCGCCCTGCCGTCGAACCCCTCGTAGAACCGCCACGCGCGCAGGTACGTGTCCTGAACGGCGTCCTCGGCGTCATGGATCGAACCCAGCATGCGGTAGCAATGGGCGAGCAGTTCGGTTCGGTACGCCGCCGTCGAGCCCTCGAACTCGTCCGACCGCACCGGCCCAGGAGCCGTCATGTGAAGCCGTTTCTCAGTCGTGCGTGGGAACGACCAGCACCGGCCGGTGCTGGCGCTGGATGACCCCGTGCGAGATCGACGGGTCCATCAGGCGACCGAGCGCGCGACGCAGCCCCTCGCCGCGGGACCCGACGACGATCAGCAGTGCGTCGTGCTCGTCGGCAGCTGTGCAGAGGACCTTGGCCGGATCGCCGTGGCGTGCCTCGTAGGTCCACGGCACCGGCGCGTCGGCGAGCAGGTGCTCGACGTGCCGCTGCTCGGCGGCCACCGCCTCGGCGCCGCGTTGCTCCCAGTCGGGCGCGTCGATGTTGACCGGGTAGTCGTTCAGGTCGATGACGTGCACGACGTGCAGGCGCCCGCCCAGCCTTCGCCCGAGGTCGACCGCGGCCGTCAGGGCGTGGTCGCTGGAGGGATCTTGGCCGTGGCCGACGACGAGGGTGGGTTCGGCGGGCCGGCCGGCGTCGGAGGGAGTGCTCACGGCGTCCTCCCGGGTGGTTCCTGGTGGACCACCAGTGTCGCCCACCTGCGGTCAGGTGACCATGGTGAAGGTCGCCCACCAGCCGACCGCCGCCACCAGCAGGCCGGTGACGACGCTGCCGACGAGGTACGCCGATCCCGTGGCGCGGCCGTTGTCCTCCAGCAGCGAGAACGTCTCGTAGCTGAACGTGCTGTAGGTGGTCAGCGCCCCGCAGAAGCCGGTGCCGACGGCTGCCGACACCGCCGCAGGCAGCACAGTGGCCGCGCCGGTGAGCGCGCCGAGCACGAACGAGCCGATCACGTTGACGGTGAACGTGCCCCACGGGAAGCGGTAGCGGTTGCGGCTCTTGACGGCTTGGTCCACGAGGTAGCGCATCGGCGCGCCGACCGCCGCGCCGATGCCCACCCACAGCGCGGTCGTGGCGTTCACCGGGCCACCTCGGGGCGGCGGGGCGACCGGCCGGCGAGCAAGCGGGCGGCGACGACTCCGATCCCGCAGCCGAGCACGGAAAGCACCGGCGTTGCGATGACGTAGCCGAACGCTGCGCCCGGGCGGCCCGCGGTCATCAGCGAGAGCACCTCGACGGTGGCCGTGGAGAACGTGGTGTACCCGCCCAGCACCCCGACGCCGAGGAACGGGCGCAGCAGCCGGTGCCCGTACATCAACTCGATGATCACGACCATGAGCACGCCGATCAGCACGCAACCGGAGAGGTTGACCAGCAGCGTCGACCACGGCCATGCGTCGGGGGTGTGCGGGATCAGGGCCCCGACGCCGTAGCGCGCCTCGGCCCCGAGCACGCCGCCCGCGGCGATCACGGCGAGCACGTCCAGCCCCTTGCGCCGGAGCAGGCCGCCGGCCGGGGCAGCGGTGCGTACATCCGACACGGACACCTCCCTCGGTAGGAGCCATCGGCCCGGGAGGGCGGTTCAGGGCGAGCTCCATCGCCGGCGCAGAGTCTACGGCGCCCGCTCGATCCGCGGTTCCGGTTGCCCATGGTCGCGCCAACGACCATCTGCACCTGATACCGGCAGGTCAGCGCGCTGATCAAGGGCTGATGGTCGCTCCTAGAGATCATCTAGCGACCATTTCGCCTTGATCGCCGCATTGTCCCCGGGACGGCGGCTTGATCAGTAGTTCGGCGCGTTCCCGGGTGGTTTTTGGCCGTTTCCGCGCCGAAGCATTGATCATGCCCGTCGGACCGCCTCCGGTGGCGCCGCGCGCCCATCTGGGCAGGCCTGTGGCCTGCCCGTGCTTCTGCCCAGAGGGGTCGCAGAGGCTCGCGAATCAAGGGTCGCGAAGCGATCGCGCAGCGACGCGGAGCGCCCTTGAATCGTGAGGGGCGACCCCGCACACTGCGCGGCGCCACCGGAGGCCCCACAACCACTGCGGCTCTGCACCCCGCCCGACCAGACCCGGCGAACGAATGTGGCCACCGCGCTAGCGGCTGTCGAGGCTCGATGCGGTGTCGATGCGCCGGACCTCGCGTGCCGTGGCCAGAACCTCGGAGAGCAGCGCCAGCACCCGGATGTCGAGGTCGTCCAGCGCGGCGCGGGCGACGTCGGCCGGTCTGCCGTCGAAGCGGGGCAGTTCCCAGCGCTCGGTGCGAGGTACGGCCGCCTCGAGCGGCGGCGTCGGGATGTCACCGAGCACTACGAGCACGTCGGCGGTGTGCACGGCCTCGGCGGTGACGGCCTTCGGGAAGGCGTCGGACAGGTCGAGGTCGCGGGCGGCGGCCGCCTCGCTGATCGCCGGGTCGAGGGCGGCGGCGGGCCGGAGCCCGGCCGATCCGCCGAGGACGCGCCCGCGTGCGTACCCGGAGAGCAGCGCGGCGGCGGCGGCGCCGAGGCCGGAGTCGTCCGCGTCGACGAACAGGACCTCGGGCGCCGTGCGCTGGAGCCCGTGGCCCAGGATCCCGATCCGGCGCAGGCGCTCGATCGACCAGCGATCGGCGAGCGCGACCAGGTGGTGCTTGATCACCGCGGTGCGCCAGAGGAGCTCGTAGGACTCCTCGACGACGGACTGGCACTCGGCGAGGGGGATCGTGCCCTCGTAGTAGTCGAAGGCGTGCATCGCCGCTCTGCGCAGCTGCGACTGCGTGTTCAGCAGCTCGAACTCTTCGATGTTGCGGGCCATGTCTTCTCCGGCGGCGTCGACGGGGCAGGCAACGCGATCCCGGATCACGGTACGAGCGGGTGCACGGCTCCGCCGGGTCGTTCAGGAACTGTTCACCCGGCCGCCAACCGGACGGCGCGGTAGCCGGCCCCGACGGCGAACACCGCGAGCCCTGCGACGACCGCCTGCCATGGCAGGGTGGCCACGAGCAGCACGCAGCCCGCCGCGCCGAGGACCTGCAGCCAGCGGGGGAACCGGCGCCGCTCGGCGGGCTGTGTGAAGGCCGCGAGGTTGGCCACGAGGTAGTAGAGGAGCACCCCGAACGAGGAGAAGCCGATCGCGCCGCGCAGGTCGAGGGTGAGCACGAGCACGCACACGACCACGGCGAGCGCGATCTCCGCGCGGTGCGGCACCTGGTAGCGCGGGTGCACGGCGGCGAGCCAGCGGGGCAGGTCGGACTGCCGGGCCATCGCGAGCGTGGTGCGCCCGATCCCGGCGATCAGCGCCAGCAGCGCGCCCAGCGCCGCGGCCGCGCCACCCACCGCCACGACGGGCACGACCCAGTCCCAGCCGCCGGCGGTGGCCGCGTCGGCCAGTGGTGCCCGCGACGCCGCGAGCCGGTCCGGGCCGAGCGCGAGCATCGCCGCGACCGCGACGACGGCGTACACCGCGACCGCGATGGCGAGGGCACCGACGATCGCGCGCGGGATGGTCCGCGCCGGCTCCCGGACCTCCTCGCCCATGGTGGCGATCCGGGCGTAGCCGGCGAAGGCGAAGAAGAGCAGGCCCGCGGACTGCAGCACCCCGTACGGGTCGAGACCGCCGGCCAGGCCCGCCGTCAGGCGCACCGGATCGGCCTGCCCGCCGAGGAGGGCCGCGACGACGACGACGGCCAGCGCGAGCAGTACGACCACGACGATGACCCGGGTGAGGCGGGCCGTGCGGGTCACCCCGCGGTAGTTCACCGCCGCCAGTCCGACTACCGCTGCCACCGCGACCGGCCGCTGCCATGCGGGCGGCACGGCGTAGGCCGCGAACGTCAGCGCCATCGCCGCGCAGCTGGCCGTCTTCCCGACCACGAACCCCCACCCGGCCAGGAACCCCCACCAGTCCCCGAGCCGCTCGCGGCCGTAGACGTAGGTGCCGCCCGAGGTCGGGTACTGGGCCGCGAGCTGCGCCGACGCGGTCGCGTTGCAGTACGCGACGACGGCGGCGATCGCCAGGCCGACGAGCAGCCCGGCCCCTGCGGCAGTGGCGGCGGGGGCGAACGCCGAGAACACCCCTGCACCGATCATCGAGCCCAGCCCGATCACCATGGCGTCGGTCGTCCCCAGCCGCCGGGCGAGCCCTTGCTGATCACTCATGATCACTCATGATGCAGTCCTCAGCAGGAGCAGGGAGCGGGGCGGGAGCGTGATGGTGGTCTCGGCGGGAAGCGGACGGCGGGAGGCCGGGATGCCGTCGGCGCGGGTGCTGTCCAGCTCCGGCGTGTACGGGCCCTCCGGGGGCAGTGTGGCGGCCACCGCCTCCGTGCCCGCGTGCAGGAGCAGCAGCCACTCGCCGCGTAGGAGCCCGAGGGTGTGCAGGCCACCTTCGTGCCAGTCGTGCCCGCCGAGCCGCCGGCCCGACGGGTGCCACCAGAGCACCTCGCCGTCGCGGTAGAACTGGTCGCGGTGCAGTGCGGGGGAGTCGCGCCGCAGCGCCGCGACCCGTGCGGTGAACGCCGCGAGCGCCCCGTCCCGCCGCGACCAGTCCACCCATGACGTTTCGTCGTCCAGGCAGTACGCGTTGTTGTTGCCCCGCTGCGTGCGCCACAGCTCGTCGCCTGCCAGCAGCATCGGAGTGCCGGTGGACAGCAGCAGCGTGCCCAGCATCGCCCGTGCCGTTGCGAGCCTGCGGGCGGCGCGCACCGGGGAGGCGGTCTCGCCCTCCTCGCCGAAGTTCTGCGAGCGGTTGTCGTCGGTGCCGTCGCGGTTCTCCTCCCCGTTGCGCTCGTTGTGCTTGCGCTCGTACGAGAGCAGGTCGCGCAGGGTGAAGCCGTCGTGCGCGGTGACGAAGTTGATCGACGCCCACGGGCGCCTGCCGGAGATCCGGTACAGGTCGGAGCTCCCGGTGAGCCGGGACGCGACCTCGCCGATGCTGCCGTGGCCCCGCCAGAAGTCGCGCACGGCGTCGCGGTAGCGCCCGTTCCACTCCGACCATGCCACGCCGAACCCGCCCACCTGGTAGCCCTCGCCGGTGGCGTCCCACGGCTCGGCGATGAGCTTGACGGTGGAGAGGACGGGATCGATGGCGATCGCAGTGAGCAGCGGAGCGTGCGGGTCGAATGGGCCGGAGCGGGGCCTGCCGAGCACGCTGGCCAGGTCGATGCGGAAGCCGTCGACGCCGAGCACCGTGACCCAGTACCGCATCGCGTCGCAGACCAGCCGGATGACGGTGGGTGAGCCGGCGTCGAGGGTGTTGCCGGTGCCGGTGACGTCGGCGTCGTGACCGTCGCTGCGCAGCGCGTAGTACGAGGGGGCGTCCAGCCCGCGGTAGGCAAGCGTGGTGCCGCCGATCCCGCCTTCCGCGGTGTGGTTCGGCACGATGTCGAGGATCACCTCGATGCCCGCGGCGTGCAGCGCCGCCACCATCGCCCGGAACTCCTCGATCTCGGCGCCCGGCCTGCTCGCGTATCGCGGGTTCGGGGCGAGGAAGCCCAGCGTCGCGTAGCCCCAGTAGTTCGAGCGCCCGCGCTCCAGCAGCGGCGGTTCGTCCGCGATCGCCGCAACCGGCAGCAGCTCGACGGCCGTGACGCCGAGCAGGCACAGGTGCTGGATCACGGCCGGATGGGCCAGCCCCAGGTACGTGCCGCGGTGCTCTGGCGGCACCTCGGGGTGCAGCTTGGTGTAGCCGCGCACGTGCAGCTCGGCGATCACCGTCTCCGACCAGGGCACGTCGGGGCTCTGGCCCGCGGGCGCACCGTCGGGCGCGCTGACCACCGACAGCGGCACGTGGCCCAGCGAGTCGATCTCGCTGGCCGGGCCGGTCAGCGGATCGTCCACCCAGCCCCTGGCCGCGCGCAGGTCGGTGACACCGCCTGTGATCCGGCGCGCGTAGGGGTCGACGAGGATCTTCGCCGGGTTGGCCCGTACGCCGTCCCACGGCCGGTACGGGCCGTGCACGCGGTAGCCGTAGCGCTGCTCCGGCCTCACCCCTTCGACGTACCCGTGCCACACGCCGAAGGTGCGCTCCGTGAGCGCCACCCGTTTCTCGGACAGGGCGCCGTCGACGCCGTCGACGAGGCATACCTCGACGGCATCCGCGCTGGTGGAGGCCACGGCGAAGCGCACGCCTCCGTCGTCTGCATGGGCACCCAGCGGGAAGACCGGCACGATCGGCGAGGATATGCCCCGTGGCTGCGCCCGGATCAAGTTATGAGTCCCTGCAAACCACGGGGCCCACCGCGGGTGATCTTGCGGACACCGTCGTCCGGATGTCGGGGGTCACCGTCCGCCGCGGGAGGGCCACCCTCCTGCGCGACATCGACTGGACCGTCGAGCTCGACGAGCGCTGGGTGGTCCTCGGCCCCAACGGCGCCGGGAAGACCACCCTGCTGCGCATCGCCGCGGCTGAGCTGCACCCGACGACCGGCACGGTGCACGTGCTCGGCGAGCAGCTCGGCCGGGTGAACGTGTTCGAGCTGCGTACGCGGATCGGCCTCACGTCCGCCGCGTTCGGCCTGCGGGTGCCGAACGACGAGAAGGTGCGCGACGTCGTCGTCAGCGCGGGGTGGGGCGTGCTCGGCCGCTGGCGGGAGCGGTACGACAGGGCCGACACCGACCGCGCCGACAGCCTGCTCGCCGCGATGGGCATGCACGGGTTCGCCGACCGCGAGTACGGCACCCTGTCCGAGGGGGAACGCAAGCGCACCCTGATCGCCCGCGCCCTCATGACCGACCCGGAGCTGATCCTCTTCGACGAGCCGGCGGCAGGCCTCGATCTCGGCGGACGCGAGGACCTCGTCGGGCGCCTCACCGCGCTCGCCGCCGACCCGGACGCCCCGGCGTCGGTGCTGGTCACCCACCACGTCGAGGAGATCCCGGTGGGCTACAGCCACGCGCTGCTGCTGCGCGAGGGCGCGGTGGTGGCCGCGGGCCTGCTGGACGACGTGCTGACCGACGAGAACCTGAGCACGACCTTCAACCTGCCGCTCTCGGTGCAGAAGCGAAGGGGCCGCTACTCGGCCTGGCTGCGGTAGCGGGGACGTTCAGGAACCGACCGGCGCCGGCCGGGGGAAGCGGGACACGAAGTCCGTCGCCTTCTCCGCGTCGCCTCGCACCTCGGCCTCGCCTGCGGAGACCGCCTCGGCCAGCGGGCGGCCGCCGAACACCACCGACCGCAGTACGGCCGCGTCGGTGCGGATCTCCGCGTCCGGGTGCCGGGTCTCCCCGCGGACGATCTCGAGGCGCCCGCCGGTGATCTCGGCGGCGAACCGGTCGTCGCCCAGCGCCAGCGTGATCCGGACGTCCTCGGCCCCGTCCGGCTGGAACGTGGTGAGCAGCGCGAGGGCCAGCGCGTCGACGGACAGGTCGGCGCGGGACACCGTGGGGATCCGGCTGCCCCACCGCGCGAGCTCGATCACCACGGGACGCAGCGCCGCCCCGTGCTCGGTGAGCTCGTAGACCTGCCCGCTCACCGGCGGCCCCAGCCGCCGCCGCTCCACGAGCCCGACGCTCGCCAGCTCGCGCAGCCGCTGTGACAGCACGTTCTGGCTCATCCCCGGAAGGCCCCTGACCAGGTCGGAGAAGCGCTTCGGCCCGAACAGCAGCTCCCGGACGACGAGCAGCGTCCACCGCTCGCCCACCACGTCCAGTGCGCGGGCCACCCCGCAGGGATCGTCGTACTGCCGCATGAAGAAACTGTAGCAAGCACTTGTGCTTAAGGGGTAATAGCTCCTAAATTAGGACCATGGGGACGACGGCACTTCCGCAGGGGCACCCGGACCTGATCGCGAGCGGGACCGCGCAGCGGCTGCTGGCCTCCCGCGAACTCGCCCGGCTCGCCTACACGGCGGCCGACGGCACCCCGCGCGTGTTCCCGATGCTCTTCCACTGGACCGGCGAGGAGATCGTCTTCGCGACGTTCGCCGGTGCTCGCAAGATCGCCGCACTGCGCGCCCGTCCCGATGTGGCGATCACGATCGACACCGCTGCCGCGCCGCCGGAGGTGCTGCTGCTGCGCGGCCGCGCCGAGGTCACCGACGTCGACGGGATCGTGCCGGAGTACGTGCTGGCCCAGATGCGCTACCAGGGCGAGGAGGCCGGCCGGGCCGCGGTGGCGGAGGTGGACCAGCCCGGCGTCCGCATGGCCCGCATCGCGGTGCGCCCGACGTGGGTGGGTGTGCTCGACTTCACCACCCGATTCCCCGGCGGCGGGTCGGCCGACGAGTTCGCGCAGCGGGGGCAAGCGTGATCGGGCGCGCGACGTCGAGGGACGGTACGCGGATCGCGTACGAGCTCGCGGGGAGCGGCCCGCCTATCGTCCTGGTGGGCGGCGGGTTGGACGACGGCTCGGAGAACGCTCCGCTCGTCCCGCTGCTCGCCCGGCACTTCACCGTCTGCAACTACGCGCGGCGCGGCAGGGGCGCCAGCAGCGACACCCCGCCCTACGACGTCCGGCGCGAGATCGAGGACCTCGACGCGATCATCGGTGAGGTCGGCGGGCGGGCGCACCTGTACGGCGTCTCGTCCGGCGGCGCCCTCGCGCTGGAGGCGGCCGTTGCCGGCAGCGCGGTCGACACGCTGGCGGTGTACGAGGTGCCCTACCCGGTGGGCGCCGACGCGACGCAGCGGTGGCGCGACTACGTCGAGGCGCTCACGCCGCTGGTCGCCGCGGGCCGCCGCGGTGCGGCGGTCGAGCTGTTCATGCGGTTGGCAGGAGTAGGTGAGGGGGAGATCGCCGCGGCGCGCGCCACCCCCTTCTGGCCGGGTCTCGAGGAGATCGCCCACACGCTCGCCTACGACGCGGCGTGCCTCGGTGCGGACGGCCCGCCCGACCGGATCACCGGGATCGCCCAGCCGACGCTCGTCATCACGGGCGGGCTCGACGACCCGCACATGGCCGGGCTGCGGCCCGGCTTCTTCGACGACGCCGCTGACGCGATCGTCGCCCACGTGCCGCGCGCCCGGCGCCACGTGCTCGCAGGGCAGTCGCACGTGGCCGAGCCGGAAGCCGTGGCGGAGCTACTGGTGGGTTTCTTCACAGGGGCGTCGCATCCGGCGACGCCGAGTGTCGGAGAGGGGATGTCATGACCACATTCGTGCTGGTGCCCGGTGCCGGCGGGCAGGCGTGGTACTGGCACCGCCTTGTCCCCGAGCTGCGGGCGCGGGGCCACGAAGCGATCGCGGTCGACCTCCCGGCCGGCAACGACGACGCCGGGTTCGACGAGTACGCCGAAGCGGTCGTCCACGCGATCGGCGACCGCCGCGAGGGGCTCGTCCTCGTCGGGCAGTCGCTGGGCAGTTTCACCGTGTCGCTCGTGGCTCAACGGATGCCGGTCGACGGGATCGTGCTGCTCAACGCGATGGTCCCGAAGCCGGGCGAGTCCGCCGGCGAGTGGTGGGGGGCAACCGGCCAGGCCGCGGCCCGCGCTGCGTACGCCGAGCGGCAGGGCCGGAGCGCGGAGGGGTTCGACCCGCTCGTCGACTTCCTCCACGACGTCCCGCCGGAGATCGTGGCCGAGGCGATGGCGGTCGGTGAGCCGGAGCAGTCCGGCACGCCGTTCGAGAAGCCGTGGCCGCTCGCGGCATGGCCGGACGTACCCACCCGGTTCCTGCAGGGCTGTGACGACCGGTTCTTCCCGCTGGAGTTCCAGCGCCGCGTGGTGGCCGAGCGGCTGCCCGGCGTGGAGGTCGAGGAGCTGCCTGGCGGGCACTGCGTCGCGCTCAGCCGCCCCGTGGAACTGGCAGAGGCCCTAATGTCACGGCCGTGACCGAATTCGTGAAGCTCGACGTCGACGGCGGCGTCGGCACGATCCGCCTGGACCGGCCGCCGATGAACGCGTTCAACCGGCAGGTGCAGGAGGAGCTCAAGGCCGCCGCTGAGGAGGCAACCCGGCGGGACGACGTGCGCGCCGTCGTCGTGTACGGGGGCGAGAAGGTCTTCGCCGCCGGGGCCGACATCAAGGAGATGGCAGGCCTGTCCTACTCGGACATGGCTCCCGTCGCGCGCAGGCTCTCGGCCTGCTTCGGGGCGCTCTCCGAGGTCCCCAAGCCCACGGTCGCGGCAATCACGGGTTACGCGCTCGGCGGCGGCATGGAGGTGGCGCTGGGCTGCGACCGCCGCGTCTGCGGCGACAACGCCAAGCTCGGCCAGCCGGAGATCCTGCTCGGCATCATCCCCGGCGGCGGTGGCACGCAGCGGATGTCGCGCCTCATCGGCCCGTCGCGCACCAAGGACCTGATCTTCACCGGCCGGATGGTCAAGGCCGATGAGGCGCTCGAGATCGGGCTGGTGGACGAGGTCGTCCCCGCCGACGACGTCTACGCGGCGGCCAGGCGGTGGGCCGAGCAGTTCGTGGACGGGCCCGCTGTGGCGCTCGCGGCGGCCAAGAGGGCGATCGACGGCGGATTGGACGTCGACCTGCGCACCGGACTCGACATCGAGGCAGACCTGTTCGCGGCGCTGTTCGCCACCGAGGACCGGCGGATCGGCATGGAGTCGTTCGTCGAGAACGGGCCGGGGAAGGCGAAGTTCGTCGGGCGGTAGCACCCCGTGTGGGCGAGCGGCACGATCCCTCGGTACGCGGGGGAGCCGCTCGCCCGGGCCCGGACGCCCGCTCAGGACAGGACGGTGGGCGCGGCCACGACGATGCCGGCCACGGCGAACCCGAGTACCACGAGGCAGGCGAGACCGGCCGCTGCGAACAGCCCGCGCACCCGGGGACCGGCGTGCGCCCATGTCATGGCCATCACGGCGACCGGGACGATGAGCGCGGCGCAGCTGAGCAGCAGCATGAGCAGCGGGATCAGACCGGCGCCGCCCGCGGCCTGGCTGCTCGCCACCAGCGCGGCCGCGAGCGCGATCGACACCACGATGACGATGCCGTGCCCCGCACGCGGCGTCAGCGACTGGTCGCTCGCGCCCCATGCCCCGGCGGGAGGCGTCACACGCTCGCTCATCACCACTGATCATAGGGGCACTAATGTCCCTACCCATGAGTACGTCAGACCCGGCACCGAACCCGCACGCCACCGCCGAGCAGGTGGCGGCGGCGCAGCACGACCGGAAGCTGGCCAACGTGCTCTACCACGACTGGGAGGCCGGCACCTACGACGAGAAGTGGTCGATCTCCTACGACGAGCGCTGCATCACCTACGCAGCCGACCGCTTCCGCTACGCGGCGGGTGAGGCAGGCCGGCCGTACGAGCGGGCGCTGGAGCTGGGCTGCGGCACCGGTTTCTTCCTGCTCAACCTCATGCAGGCGGGCGTGGCCACGCGTGGCTCCGTCACCGACCTCTCGCCGGGCATGGTGCAGGCTGCCCTGCGCAACGCGGAGCACCTCGGACTCGACGTCGACGGCCGGGTGGCCGACGCCGAGCGCATCCCGTACGACGACGAGACCTTCGACCTCGTGGTCGGGCACGCCGTGCTGCACCACATCCCGGACGTGGAGCTGGCGCTGCGGGAGGTGCTGCGCGTCCTCAAGCCGGGCGGGCGGTTCGTGTTCGCGGGCGAGCCGACGCGGATCGGCGACCGGTACGCCCGGCGCCTCGGCTCGCTGACCTGGAAGGCCGTCACGACGATCACCCGGCTGCAGCCGCTGCGGGGTTGGCGGCGGCCGCAGGAGGAGCTCGACGAGTCGTCCCGGGCCGCGGCGCTGGAGGCGATGGTCGACATCCACGTGTTCGACCCGGCCGAGCTGGAGGCCACCGCGCGCCGGGCGGGTGCACCGGACGCACGGGTGGTCACCGAGGAGTTCACCGCGGCGATGCTCGGCTGGCCGGTGCGCACGTTCGAGGCCGCGGTGCCGCCGGGGAAGCTCGGGTGGGGGTGGGCGATGTTCGCCTACACGTCATGGCAGCGGCTGTCCTGGCTGGACGCCAACGTACTCGCGCGGGTCGTGCCGCGCGGCTGGTTCTACAACGCGCTGGTCAGCGGGACGAAGCCTGCGTAACCGAGACTGCGCGATCAAGACTGCGTAGTCCTGCGGATGGCGGGCCCGACAGGCCCCGGGACACTGACCCGGTGACCTTCCCCCGAGCCGACGTCGAGCACCCGCTCGAGCCCCTGTGGCGGGGGATGGTCGTCTACCGGGTGCTCACCCTGGTGAGTGTCGCGGCAGGCGTGCTCCTGTCGCTGGCCGACTTCGCCTCCCCAGCTGGTGCCGTCGGCGTGCTCGTCGCGATGATCGGGTGGACCGCCGGCTCGGGGTACGCATACCTGCGCCGCCCGGCGGACCCGGACCGCCGCGGGTGGGTGGCCGGCGTCGACGTCCTCGTGACGTTCGCGGTCATGGCCGCCACCCCGCTCGTCCAGACCCCGGCGCAGCTCGCGGCCGACGCGCCCGTGATGGGCTCGATATGGACGTCCGGCGCGGTGCTGGCCTGCGCGATCGCCTACGGAGTCCCGGGTGGCATCGCAGGCGCGGCGGTCGTGTGCGCCGCGCTCGTGGGGTTCCAGGCGCGCCTCGAGGCCGAGTTGCCGGACATTCAGCTGCTCGCGCTCGCCGGGTTGACCATCGGGTTCGCCTCCACCGTGCTGCGCCGCTCCGCCGAGCGCGTGCGCCTCGCCGTCGCCTCGGAGGCCGCGATGGCCGAGCGCGAGCGGCTGGCCCGCGCCGTGCACGACGGGGTGCTGCAGGTGCTCGGGTACGTGCGGCGGCGCGGCGCGGAGCTCGGCGGATCGGCGGGCGAGCTCGGCGCGCTGGCCGGGGAGCAGGAGGTCGCGCTGCGCACGCTGCTCACCACCGGGACGGCGCCCGTCGACGAGCGCGGACGGCGCGACCTCGCGGCCGCGCTGCGCGTGCTCGCGTCCTCCCGCGTCACGGTGTCGACGCCGGCACACCCCGTCGAGCTGCCGGCCCACACCGTCGACGAGCTGGTGGCCGTCGTGGGCGCGGCGCTGGCGAACGTCGCGCTGCACGTCGGCCCGGACGCGCCGGCATGGGTGCTGCTGGAGGACGTCGGGACCGGCGTGGAGATCAGCGTCCGGGACGAGGGGCATGGCATCCCCGAAGGCCGGCTCGCCGCCGCGGAGGCGGAGGGCCGGCTCGGGGTGGCCCGTTCGATGCGGGGTCGGGTGCAGGACCTGGGTGGCACCATCACCTGCGACACCGGGCCGGGTGGCACGGAGTGGATCGTCGAGATGGCGCGGAAGGACGGGGCGTGACGGACGGGATCACGGTGATGGTGGTCGACGACCACCCGATCTGGCGGGAGGGCGTTGCCCGCGACCTCGCCGAGCGCGGCCTCGACGTGGTGGCCACCGCCCCGGACGCGGACGCCGCCGTCCGGATCGCCAGAGCGGTGCGGCCGCGCGTCGTGCTGATGGACCTCAACCTCGGCGAGAAGTCCGGGGTGCAGGCGATCGAGGGGATCCTCGACTCCCTGCCCGACACCCGGATCCTCGTGCTCTCGGCGAGCGGTGAGCACACCGACGTCCTCGAGGCGGTCAAGGCGGGTGCGGCCGGCTACCTCGTGAAGTCCGCAAGCGCCGAGGAGCTCCTCGCCGCCGTGCAGCGCACCGCGGACGGATTCCCGGTGTTCACACCCGGCCTCGCAGGCCTGGTGCTGGGGGAGTACCGCAGGCTCGCGGGCACGGAGCGGTCCGATCCCGCGGTCCCCGCGCTCACGGAGCGCGAGACCGACGTGTTACGCCTGGTCGCAAAGGGTCTCACGGCGCGGCAGATCGGTGAACGGCTCGGTGTCTCGCACCGCACCGTCGAGACCCACGTGCAGAGCACGCTGCGCAAACTCCAGCTGCACAACCGCGTGCAGCTGGCCCGGTACGCGATCGAGAGGGGCCTCGTCGAGGAGTGAGCACTGCCGGTGACCGTGTGCGCCGTACGGGTGATCACATCGGAACCGGCTCCGCGGAGCGTCCCACTTTGGGAGGATCCGGACATGATCGTGCGGCGGTGGGCGGCGTCGGCCGGATGAACGCTCAGGCTTCCGCCGTGCTCGTCACCACGACGCGCGCCGTCCCGGACGTCGCGGCGGTGCTGGAGCGCGGCGGGGTCGTCGTGGCTGGCACCGATCCGTCCGGTGCGCTGCCGCTCGTCGCGGAGCGCCGCCCGCAGGTCATCGTCATCGAGCTCGACGGTGGCCCCGCCACGCTCAGCACCGTCGCAGAGCTCGCCGCCGCGGTGCCGCAGGTGCCGCTGCTCACGCTCTCCGCCGAGTCCGACCACGCCGTCGCGCTCGCCGCCGTGCGCGCGGGCGCCACCAGCCACCTCGCGGGGCCGGTCGCGCCCACCGAGCTCGCGGGCGCGGTCCGCCGCACCGCCGCGGGCGAGGTGGTGTTCAGCCCCGGCCTCGCCGACGTCCTGCTCGAGGAGTTCGGCCGGCCCGCCGCCGAACGGGAGCGCCAGCTCACCGAGCGGGAGTCCGACGTGGTGCGGCTCGTGGTGGACGGGCTCACCGCGCGCCAGATCGCCACCCGCCTCGTGCTCTCCCCGCGCACGGTCGAGAACCACGTGCAGAACGTGCTGCGCAAGCTGCACCTGCACAGCAGGGCGGCCCTGGTCCGCTATGCGATCGAACACGGCCTCGCTTGACTCGTGAGTGGATACGCGAGCTATGGCGCGCGTATCCACTCACGACCCTGACGGAGTCAGCCGAGGCGGCGCAGGCGCTCCAGGATCTCCGTGAGCACCTTGTCGGTGTCGGCGTCCAGCGCCACCCGCACCGGAGGGCCGGAGCCCTCGGGCATCCCGACGGTCGCGCCCCGGGCCGGGCCGAGGTCGCAGGCAACCGCGACCGGCTTCGGGGTCGTCCGCAGCGTGCCCGGCAGCACGGCCTCCAGCACGGCCACAGCGTCGTGGACGGCCACCGCGTCGATGCCGTACTGGGTGCGGAAAGCCGCCCGGTAGTGCGTGATGACTTCGGCGAGCGCGGCACACCGGGGCCCGGCGCCGGCGAGCGCCTCGATCCACTCCGGGCCGGCGGGGCAGCGCAGCGTGAGGTCCAGCGGCACCATCGTGACCGGCACCTCGCCCTGGGTCAGCACCCGGTGCGCGGCCTCCGGGTCGCTGTACGCGTTGAACTCGGCCACGCCTGTGGTGTTGCCGGCTCCCAACGAGCCGCCCATCCACACGATCCGCTCGATCCTCGGAGCCAGCTCCGGCTGGACGGCGAGCAGGAGCGCGATGTTCGTCAGCGGCCCAACCGGTACGAGCGTCACCGGCCGGTCCGAGGCCCGCAGCACGTCGGTGAGCAGCTCGATCGCGGTGCGTGCGTCCGGTGTCGCCGGAGAGGGCAGCGCGGCCGCGCGCCCGCCGAGCCCGTCGTTGCCGTGCCATTGCGCCGCTCGCTCCCGCTGCGGGTGGACGAGCGGCCGCGCGGCGCCCACCCCGATCGGGATGTCGGCACGATCGCAGAGCGCGAGGAGGCGCCCCGCGTTCGCCGTGGTGGCGTCCAGCGCGACGTTGCCGAAGACGGTGGTGATCGCCTTCAGCTCCACCTCGGGCGACGCGAGCGCGAGCATGATCGCCACGGCGTCGTCGACACCGGGATCGGTGTCGATCACGATGGGGGTGCTCACCCCGCTCACAGGACGGCCTCCAGTTCGGCCGCGGTGGGCAGCGACGGCTGCGCGCCCGCCTTCGTGACGGCCAGCGCCCCCGCGGCGCAGGCCCTGCGCAGCGCCTCCTCGTCGGATGCGCCGTCGAGCAGCGCGACGGTGAGGGCTGCGGTGAACGTGTCGCCCGCGGCTGTGCCGTCCACCACGGTGACGGGCGGCGGCTCGGCGCGGGCCACCTCGCGCCCCCCGCGCCGCAGCACCGCGCCCTTGCCGCCGTACGTCACGGCGACGGCGCCGGCGGCGTCGAGCCCGTCGATCGCGGCGTACTCCGCGGAGTTGACCACCATGAGGTCGACGCGGCGGATCAGCTCGGGGTCCAGCGGGCGTGCGGGCGCCGCGTTGAGCACGACCATGCCCGTGGCGAGCCGCACCGTGTCCGTCACGGTGGCGTCGGGGATCTCGAGGACGGTGAGCACGGCGTCGGCGTCGCGTACGTCATCGGGGGTCACGGACAGCGTGGCGTTGGCGCCCGCGATCACGACGATCGTGGTCTCACCGGCGTCGTCCACCGTGATCAGCGCATGCCCGGTGGGCTCGTCCGGTTCGCGGCGCAGGCGGTCGAGCCGCACCCCGTCCGCGGCGAGCAGGGCGAGCGCCTCGTCGGCGGCCGCGTCGGCGCCCACCGCGGCCACCATCGTGACGTCGGCGCCGAGGCGCCGCGCGGCCAGCGCCTGGTTGGCGCCCTTCCCACCGGGCACGCGCCGCAGCCCGCTCGCGGCGAGCGTCTCGCCGGGTTCGGGCAGGCGTGGCACCCTGGCGACGAGGTCGAGGTTGACGCTGCCGATCACGGCGATCCGGGACACGGCGAAGACGTTCGCCGATCAGTGCCGCTGACGCAAGCCGCTCCGACCCACGTCATAAGGTCCCCCCATGACGAGCATGTGGGGCGCGCCGATGCGTCACAGGTGGAGCCGCGCGGGTCGGCGCGATCCGCGGCAGGCCCGCTTCCTCACGCTCGCGTCCCTGCGCTGGATGCTGCGCCACCGCGCCTACACACCCTGGTACCTGGTGCGCTACTGGCGACTGCTGCGGTTCCGCATCGCCAACCCGCACGTGGTGCTACGCGGCATGGTCTTCCTCGGCAGGCGCGTGGAGCTGCACGCGCGTCCCGGCTACGGGCGGCTGGAGATCGGCCGGTGGGTGCACATCGGGGACGGCAACGCGATCCGGTGCCACGAGGGTTCGCTGCGCATCGGCGACAAGGTCGTGCTCGGGCGGGAGAACACGATCAACTGCTACCTCGACGTAGAGATCGGCGCCGCCACGATCGTCGCCGACTGGGTGTACGTCACCGACTTCGACCACCGCACGGAGGACGTCCACCTCCCGATCAAGGACCAGGGCATCGTCAAGACGCCGGTGCGGATCGGGCCGGACTGCTGGCTCGGGGTCAAGTCGACGGTGCTGCGCGGCTCCCGCGTCGGCTCCGGTTGCGTGCTCGGCGCGCATGCCGTCGTACGGGGCGACGTGCCGGAATACTCGATCGCGGTAGGGGCGCCCGCCCGCGTGGTGCGCGACCGGAAGGCCGACTACGAGGCCGCGTCGCAGCGGCGCGCCGCGCTCGCCGACATCGCGCGGAAGTCCGCCGCGGCCGTCGAGGCGAGGCTCATGGAGTCTGAATCGATGTGACCTCCGGCATGCTGAGATCTCTTCTGGGAACGAAGCCGGGGTTTCCTCCGTTGGTCACGGTGGAATCACAACCCGTTCCGAGAGGAAGCGTTCCGACCATGAAGGACGCCACCGTCCGCCGTCTGCAGGCACTCGAGGAGGAGTACACCTTCGCGGTGAATGCGGCGGTCGGCGAGAACCGCGACGATCTCGTGGAGCAGCTCGCCAGCGAGTACCCCGACGCAGCGCTCGACGTGCTGCGCAGCGACGCCGCCTGAGCTACTCCCGCCCGAACACGTTCCCCGTAGGGATCTTCGGACGGCCGAGCTCGGCCGCGCCGCTGCGGGTCGCCGCCGCGTACACCGATGCGGTGTCGGCGGCGATCCGGCTCCATTCGAACGTGCTCCCCAAACGCTTTCGTGCGGCGCGGGCCCTCCGAGCAGCCGCGGCCGGATTCGCGAGCACCGCGCCCACGGCAGTGGCCAGCCCCGCCACGTCCCCTGGCGCGAACGACACCCCGGTCTCCCCGTCGACCACCACCTCGCCGAGCCCGCCCGCTGTCGATGCCACGAGCGGCGCGCCCGCCGCGGCAGCCTCCAGCGCGACGATCCCGAACGGCTCGTAGCGGCTCGGGAGCACCACGGCATCGACCGCACGGAGCAGGGCGGCGAGGTCGGCGTCGGGCAGGTGGCCCGTGAACGTGACGCTGCGGCGCACCCGGTGCGTCTCCACGGCGGCCACGAGCTGGTCGTGCGCGGTGCCGGTGCCCGCAACCAGCAGCCGGGTGCCCCGGTGGGCACGGCGGATCCGGGGCAGCGCCGCGATCAGGTCGTGCACGCCCTTCTCGAACTCCAGCCGGCCGAAGTACAGCAGCACCGGCGCATCGCCGGGGGCGTAGCACTCCCGTACTGCGCGCACCCGCGCCGCGTTCGCCCGCCAGCGTCGCGGCGCGATGCCGTTGTGCAGCACCACGATCGGATCGGGATCGACGTCGAACAGCTCGGCCACCTCTGCGCGCATCGCGGCGGAGCAGGTGATCAAGCTGTCGGCGCGCTGCGCGAGCCACCACTCGGCGGAGTGCACCTGCCGGGACAGCGGCGACGAGAGCCAGCCGGAGTAACGGCCTGCCTCGGTGGCGTGGATCGTTGCGACGAGCGGGACCTCGAGCACGTCGGCCAGCGCGATGGCCGGGTGCGCCACGAGCCAGTCGTGGGCGTGCACCACGTCCGGACGCCATGACGCGATCAGCCGGGTCAGGGCGGCACGCAGCATCGCGTGCCCCATCGCGAGCGTCCAGGCCACCAGGTCGCGGTCGAACTCCAGGTGCAGCGGGTCCTCGGCGACGCGCAGCACCCGCACGCCGTCCAGCACCTCGTCGTCGGTCTGGTGAGTCGTTGCGTCGCTCCCCGCGGGCTGGCGGGAGAGCACGACGACCTCGTGCCCGGCGGTGACCAGCTCGGTGGCGAGGGCGTGCACGTGCCGCCCGAGGCCACCGACCACGACCGGCGGGTACTCCCACGAGATCATCAGCACTCGCATTGGGGGAACCTACCGGTGGGTAGCGGCACAGAGGCGCGCACCCAGACCGCGATTCGCGCGCACCAGACCGCGACTCGCGGAGTTGGGGCGTGTTCCCGTCCACGAGTCGCGCTCTGCGTGTACGCGAGTCGCGCTCTGCGTGTACGCGAGTCGGGGTGCTGCTCAGGGGCGGGGAGCGGGGAGCAGGCCGCGGGCGTCGAGGTGGCCGAAAACCGCGTCGTCGCCGCTCCAGCTCGCGATCCGGCGCTCGGCTGCTCGGTGGCGGCCCGCCCCCAGCAGGCCGGCGAGCTCCTCGACGCGTGCGGCGTGCACCGCCGCGCGCTCGCGGGCGTAGCCTGCCGCCGAGTCCTTGCTGACCATGAACGCCCAGTCGCTCGAGAGCGCGAGCAGGGCCTCCGTGGCCAGCGCGTCGCGGACCGGGTCGCGGGCGAGCCCGGGCGCCACCGCGCCAAGCAGCGCCTTCTGCACCCGCTCCTGCTGCTCCACCAGGTCGGCGACCTGCGGGCCCGACCACACGCGCCAGTCCTTGCCCGACCCCCACGACGACGGCGGCAGCTCCACCGGCGCACCCACCAGCCCGGCGGCCGCGGCCCCGCGCAGCGTCGTGACCCGCACGCCCGCGTCGGGCAGTGTGCGCAACACCGCCTCCAGCCAGGCCGGGCCCTCGTGCCACCAGTGCCCGAACAGCTCGGTGTCGAACGCCGCCACCGTGAGTGCCGGCCGCCCCATGCGCTCGCGCAGGGCGACGAGCCGCTCGCGGACCACCCGGACGAAATCGGCGGCATCCCGGGCGACGGCCGCGGCGGCGCGCGCCGGGTCGTAGGGCCGCTTGGCCTCCGGCGGCACCTGCCGCCCCGTCACCCGCGACGGCTTGAGGCCCGACGGGTGATCGTAGGTGTGGAAGTCGCGGTAGTCGCGCCCGCCGGGGTAGCCGGACCGCGGCGACCACACCCGGTAGGTCACCTCCAGGTCGCGGCCGAACGCCAGCACGTCCGAGTCGGCGACGGGCCGGCCGAGCGCGGTGTCGCCGCGCAACGCCGGTCCGTCGACGAGGAAGCGCCGCACCCCCGCCGCCGCGTACCCGCGCTCCATCCCGGGCGCGTAGCCGCACTCGGGTGCCCAGATCCCGGCCGGTCGCGCGCCGAGCCGGACGGTCGAGTCGGTGAGCCCGGCCTCCAGCGCGAACGCACGGACCTCGGGCTGCAGCAGCGGGCCGAACGCGTGCGTCGCGGGGCCGCCGAGCGGCTCCAGCGCATCCGCTTCGGCGAGCGATCGCAGCAGTGGGGACGCGCCGTGGCGCCAGTCGCGCTCGAACACCTCCAGCGCAGCCGTCGCCGCCCGGTGCTCCCGCGCGGAGAGATCGGGCAGCCGCGACGCGGCGCCGTGCGCGCGCAGCAGCCAGCCGCCGAGCCAGTCGTGCACGCCGCGCAGGCAGTGCGGGGCGTCGAGCTGGGCGGCCAGCACCGGCGTGACGCCGAGCGTGAGCAGCTCCCGCCTGCCCTCCGCGGCCAGCCGCCGCACCACGTCCAGGACCGGCAGGTAGGCGTGCGCCCACGACTGGTAGAGCCACTCCTCCCCGACGGGCCAGCGCCCGTGGTGCGCGAGCCACGGCAGGTGGCTGTGCAGCACGAGGCAGAACGTCCCGACGGGCTCCCTCATCGGGTGAACGCTACGGGCGGGTCGCGAACGCCACGAGATCAAGGCTCGCGTCGACGTCGCCGGGCTGCAGCACGAAGTCCCCGGCGGTCACGGACCCGACGTCGCGCCGCAGCGCGGCCGGCCACGACCCGCCCGCGAGCGCGACGGCCACCTGGGCGTCGACGAGCGAGCCGCCGTGCCGGGCGTCGAGCTCGCGCAGCCGCGGCCCGTGGTGCAGGCCCTCGACCTCGACGTCGGCGAAGCCCGCGTCCCGGACGAGGCAGGCGAGCTCGGCGGCGGACAGCTCCCGGGTGTGGAACGGGTTGAGCGGGGTGTCGCGGCCAGGGGAGAACGTGAGGCGGTTGGGCGTGGACACCACCAGCGCGCCGCCGGGGCGCAGCACCCGGAGGCACTCCCGCAGGAACCGCTCCTGCTCCCACAGGTGCTCGATCACCTGCAGCGACACCACGGCATCCACGCCGCCGTCGCGCACCGGCAGCGCGACGAGGTTGGCCCGCGCGACCCCGGCTCCCGGGTAGCGCCGCGCGACGTGTGCCGCCGTCGCCGCGTCGAGGTCCAGCGCGAGGACGCCGGTGGCGACCTCCGCGAGCATCCCGGCGCCGTACCCCTCGCCGCAGCCGGCTTCCAGCACCGACGCCCCCGCGACCAGATCACGCAGCGCGATGTAGACGGCTTCGTGCCGGCGGAACCAGTAGTTCTCCTCCGGGATGCCCGGCACCGTGCGCTCGCCGGTCAGCGGAAGGGCCGAATCGGTTGTCGTCACGTGCACACCGTCTCAGGCCGGGCGCGGGGCGTACATGATGACGCCGACTCCGACCAGGCAGATCACCGCGCCGATGATGTCGTAGCGGTCGGGCCGGAACCCGTCGAGCACGACACCCCACAGCAGCGAACCGGCCACGAAGACGCCCCCGTAGGCGGCGAGGATCCGGCCGAAGTGCGGGTCCGGCTGCAGGGTCGCGACGAACCCGTACGCGCCGAGCGCGAGCACCCCCGCCCCGATCCAGAGCAGGCCGCGGTGTTCCCGCACCCCCTGCCAGACCAGCCACGCACCGCCGATCTCGGCGATCGCCGCGAGCACGAACAGGACGACGGAGCGCGCAACGGTCACGGATGCACACGATAAGGCTGTTGCCGGAACGGCAAACGATATTGCCGGTCGGCGTTGCGCGCAGGCACGGTGGGCCCATGAATCAGGACACCGCGGAGAGCGCGGAGCAGTACTGGGAGGAGCGCTACGGCGCCGAGGGCCGGGTCTGGAGCGGGCGGCCGAACGCGCTCCTCGTGCGGGAGGTCGACGGGCTGCCGCCGGGCACCGCCCTCGACCTCGGCTGCGGGGAGGGCGGGGACGCGATCTGGCTCGCAGGCCATGGCTGGCAGGTCACGGCCGTGGACGTCTCCGCCACGGCGCTGCGCCGGGGCGCGGACCATGCGCGCGAGGCCGGTGTCGAGGAGCGGATCCGGTGGGAGCGGCACGACCTGTCCCGCTCGTTCCCGGACGGCTCCTTCGACCTCGTGTCGGCGCAGTTCCTCCACTCGCCGGTCGCGGTGGACGGCGAGCGCGAGACGATCCTGGCGCGGGCAGCGGCCGCGGTGGCCCCGGGCGGCGTCCTGCTCGTCGTCGGGCACGGGGGCTGGCCCTCGTGGCAGGAGACCCCGCCCTTCGAGCACCACTTCCCGACGAACGCCGAGGTGCTCGAGTCGCTGGACCTGGAGCCGGGACGCTGGAGGGTGGAGCTCGAAGAGGTCGTCGAGCGCGACTTCCCCGACCCGGACGGCCGGCCGGGCCACCGTACGGACAACGTCCTGCGCGTCCGCAGAGTCTGATCGCTCCGCTGCGCTCCGTGCCGCAGGTCTCGGCTCAGCCGGCAGGCGGGTGCCGGGGCGCGCCGCGGACGGACAGGACGCCGCCGACGTCGTGCATGAGCCATGCGAGGAGCGTGGCGTCCTCCAGCGTGAGCGGCACCCGCGGTCCCTGCCAGCTCAGCAATGCGGTGGGTCGGGACCGCAGCGCGTCCCGCAGCAGCGCGGCGAGTTCAGGGGTGGCCCGCACGGCGATGCCGCCGTGGCTGACCTCCTCGCCGATCGGGACGCCGTCCGTCGCGTCGGCGCCGGTGCGCAGGACGTAGCCGCAGCCCTGGCGGTCGTCGTAGCCTGTGACGATCATCCGACCCGTCCCGGGACGGGTCGGAGTAGTGCGAGAACGGGGGGATCGACCACGCCCACCACACTGCCACCGGACACGTGCTGGGTGGTGGAGAGGCGGGTTCGTCCCTGTCGGGCCGGTACGGACATGGGCGGCTCCGCGGGTCGGGTTGCCGGACAGTACCCGCGGATCGGCCCGTGCGTGTACCCGCTGCGCCAGGTTCGCCCGTCGGCGTTCCCGCCTTCCCCGGACGGATCAGCGTCCGCGCAGGCGAGAGAGGAAGCCGCGGGCGCGCTCGCGGTTGCGCGGGTCGGCGGCCATGCGCCTGCCTTGATCGGTGAGGCGCTTGCCCTGTGGGCTCGCGAGGAATGCGCGGATTCGGTGCAGAAGTGCCATCAGTCCGTGTTACCCGCCGTCACGCCTGCTACGCGCTACGGGTGAGCAGTCTCACCCGCGGGACGTTTGCCGCGCAGCTACCCGCTGGTAACAATTGCCCGAACCGGGCGTCCGGCGCGCCGATTCCGAACCGGGATGGCATGTTTGACGGCGCCGGACGCCGAGCGTCCGACAGGCCCATCGCGGCACGTCCGCACCGGCAGGAGGTCGAAGAGGTCCGATGAACATCGTCGTGCTGGTCAAGCAGGTGCCCGACACGTATTCGGAGCGGAAGCTGCGCTCGGATGGCACCTTGGACCGCGACGCCACCGACGCGGTGCTGGATGAGATCAACGAGCGGGCGGTCGAGGCGGCGCTGCAGCTGAAGGAGGCTCACGACGGTTCCGAGGTCACGGTGTTGACCATGGGGCCGGACCGGGCGACGGACGCGATCCGCAAGGCCCTGTCGATGGGCGCGGACAAGGCCGTGCACCTGTCGGACGAGGCGCTGGCGGGGTCGGACGCCGTGCAGACCGCCAAGGCTCTTGCCAAGGCGATCGGCACGGTCGAAGGCGTCGACCTGGTCGTGGCGGGTAACGAGGCGTCGGACGGGCGGGCCGCCGCGGTGCCGGCGATGCTGGCCGACATCCTGGGCGTGCCCGCGCTGACCCACGCCCGTGAGGTCACCGTGGAGGGCTCGACCGTCACCGTGAAGCGCGAGACCGACGACGGGATCACCACCCTGACCGCGGAGCTCCCGGCCGTGGTGTCCGTCGGGGAGAAGATCAACGAGCCGCGGTACCCGTCGTTCAAGGGGATCATGGCTGCGAAGAAGAAGCCGGTCACCACGCTCGGCCTGGCCGACGCCGGGATCGACCCATCGGAGGTCGGGCTGGCCAACGCGCTGACGGCCGTGACCTCGTCGCAGCCCAAGCCGCCGAAGAGCGCGGGCGAGAAGGTCACCGACGAGGGCGACGGCGGGCAGAAGATCGCCGGGTACCTGGTCGGCCAGAAGCTCATCTGAGAGAGGGAGACGGACAGTCATGGCTGAGGTACTGGTCCTCGTCGACCACCTCGAGGGTGAGATCAAGAAGAGCACGTTCGAGCTGCTGACCGCGGCCCGGGCGCTGGGTGAGCCGTCGGCGGTGGTGGTCGGCCCGGCCGGCACGGCGGGCAAGCTGGCCGACGGGCTGAAGGAGTACGGGGCGGCGAAGATCTACGTCGCGGAGACCGACTCGAGCGAGTTCCTCTCGCCCGAGGTGGCGGTGCTCTCGTCGCTGGTGGAGTCCAAGGACCCGGCTGCGGTGCTGATCGGGGTCTCGGCCGACGGCAAGGAGATCGCGGGCCGGGTGGCGGTGCGCACGAACTCCGGGCTGCTCGGCGACGTCGTGGTGGTCACGCCCGAGGGTGCGACGCACTCGGTGTTCGGTGGCGCCTACACCGCAGAGGCGAAGGCGAACGGCGCACACCCGGTGATCACGCTGCGGCCGGGTTCGGTGGAGGCCGAGCCCGCGCCCGGCGCGGGCGCCGAGGAGACGGTCGAGGTGCCGGCGGCGACCGGGCGTTCGGCCACCGTCGTGAGCCGGGAGCCGATCACAGGTGGCGACCGGCCGGAGCTGACCGAGGCGTCGGTGGTGGTCTCCGGTGGCCGCGGTGTCGGGTCGGCGGAGGACTTCGCGGTGGTCGAGGCCCTGGCCGACTCCCTCGGCGCTGCGGTCGGCGCGTCGCGGGCGGCGGTGGACTCGGGCTACTACCCGCACCAGTTCCAGGTCGGCCAGACCGGCAAGACGGTCTCGCCGCAGCTGTACATCGCGCTCGGCATCTCCGGTGCGATCCAGCACCGGGCGGGGATGCAGACCTCGAAGACGATCATCGCGGTCAACAAGGACCCGGAGGCCCCGATCTTCGAAATCGCCGACTTCGGTGTGGTGGGCGACCTGTTCAAGGTCGCACCCCAGCTGCGTGAGGAGATCGCCAAGCGCAAGGGCTGAGGCAGCCCGACCCACGTGCCCCGGGCGGAGATCCGCTCGGGGCACGGGTGTGTCAGGTGGCGGCCGCGCTGTTCATCCGCCTGCCACTCCATCGTTCATGCATTCGGGTACGGGTGTTGCCTTCGGCCCGTACCAAGACCCCCGTGACCTCGACGCAGGTGCTCGCCCGTACGCCGCAGTCGGACTCCTCCTCCCGCTACTCCCTACTGCTCTCGACGGAGCCGGATGAGGTGCGCGCGGCCCAGCGGCTTCGCCACAGCGTCTTCGCCGAGGAGCTCGGGGCCGTACTGCACACCCCGGAACCCGGTCTCGACGTCGACCGCTTCGACGCGTTCTGCGACCACCTACTGGTGCGGGACGAGAGCAGCGGCGAGATCGTCGGGAACTACCGGATGCTGCCGCCGTCCGCGGCCGCGCGGGCCGGCGGGCTGTACTCGGAAGGCGAGTTCGTGCTCGACGAGCTCGCGCCGCTGCGCCCTTCGCTGGTGGAGACGGGCCGCTCGTGCGTGCACCCCGACCACCGCAACGGGGCGGTCGTCGGCCTGGTCTGGGCCGGGCTCGCGCGGTACATGCTGCTCACCGGGCACCGCTGGCTCGCGGGCTGCGCGAGCGTGCCGCTCGGCGACGGCGGGGCGGCGGCCTCGACCGTGTGGGACCGCGCGCTGGCAAGGCACCTGTCGCCAGAGCCGTACCGGGTGCGGCCGCTGCGGCCGTGGCAGCCGCCGGTGCTGCGCCGGCCGCGCCGGGTCGCGATCCCGCCGCTGCTGCAGGGCTATCTGCGGCTGGGCGCGTGGGTCTGCGGGCCACCCGCCCTCGACCCCGACTTCGACTGCGCCGACTTCTTCGTGCTACTCGGCCTCGACCACATGGACGAGCGCTACGCCCGGTTCTTCCTCGGCGAATCCTGATGCTCGGACACCCCACAGCCACCGCGTCCGGCTGGCTGCCGGTGTCGCCGTGCGGGCCCGGTTGCCAGCCGCCGTCCGACGGAGGGCGGGTGCCGCTGGTGTTCTGCCGGCTCTGCGGCCTTGCGGTCGTGCTGGTGGCCTCGCTCGTCGGCGTCGCACTGCTGCCGGCCGACGCGCGTGCCCACTGGCTCCGCGCGTGCTACCGGGTCGTGCTCCGGTGCAGCGGTGTGCGGCTGCGCGTGGCGGGCGAGCTGGGTGACGGCGGTGAGCTGCTCGCGGTGAACCACCTGTCGTGGGTCGAGGTGCTCGCGGTCGGGACGCTGCGCCCGGTGCGCATGGTGGCGAAGCGTGAGATGGGCGACTGGCCCGTGATCGGCGGCGTCGCGCGCCGCAGCGGGGCGCTGTTCGTCGACCGGGCGGGCCTGCGCGGGCTGCGGGCCACCGTCGCGGACACCGCCGACGCGCTGCGGGACGGCGCCGACGTCGCCGTGTTCCCGGAGGGCACGACGTGGTGCGGGGCCGCGGCGGGACCGTTCCGGCGGGCGGTGTTCCAGGCCGCGATCGACGCGGGCGCGCCGGTGCGGCCGGTCGCCGTGGTCCTGCGGTTGCCGGGCGGGGAGCGGGCGACGGCCGCGGCGTTCATCGGTGAGCAGACGCTGTGGGACTCCCTCATGCGGGTGTTGGCGCTGCCCGGCATCGACTGCGAGCTCACGATCCTTCCGGCGCTGCCGCCGTCCGCCGACCGCCGCGAGTTGGCCCGGTCCGCCGGCGACGCGGTCGCCGCGGTGACGGGGGTGCCGCACCCGGCCATCCGCCGCCGGCACAGCGCCCCCCTCGCCGCCTAGTGTCCCCCGCCGGAAGTCCGTTGGGTAAGTCGGTGGATCCAGGTTCTCGCTGGGTGCGCCGGACGGCGGGCCTCGTACTGGACGTACTCGGCCCCGTCGGCCGGTGCGGCCAGCGTGGGCCTGGGCCGCCGAATTACTCGGCGGACTTCCGGCGGGGGGCACTAGGAGCGCCCTGAACGACTCGGACCTACTGCGCGGCGCCCAGGCGGCGCCCTCGCCGCGTTGGACGATCGCCCCGATACAACAGCGGTATCGGCGCGATCGTCCGCCTTGCGAGGACACCACCTGGACGCCGCTCGCTACGGCCCGAGTCGTTCAGGACCCTCCTAGCGGGCGCGACCGGGACGGCCATTCGCGGCGACTATCCTGGCCCGCGGATCGAACGACCGGGGAGGTGGCTGCCACGAGCGCGACCTACCTCGACCATGCCGCCACCACGCCGATGCTTCCCGAGGCCGTGGCGGCGATGGCGGAGGCACTCAGCCGCACCGGGAACGCGTCCTCCCTGCACACGTCCGGCCGCCGCGCGCGGCGCGACGTCGAGGAGGCGCGTGAGCGCATCGCGGCCGCCGTGGGCGCGCGGCCGTCGGAGGTGGTGCTCACCACCGGCGGCACGGAGAGCGACAACCTCGCGGTCAAGGGCCTGTACTGGGCGCGCCGCGACGCCGACGCCCGGCGCACCCGCGTCCTGGTCTCGGCCATCGAGCACCACGCCGTGCTCGACGCGGCCCAGTGGCTCGCCGCGCACGAGGGCGCCGAGGTCGAACTGCTCGAGGTCGACGACGTCGGCCGCGTGCGCCCCGAGACGCTGCGCGCGGCCCTCGCGAAGGAGCCGGAGCGGGTCGCTCTGGTCTCGGTGATGTGGGCGAACAACGAGGTCGGCACGGTCAACCCGATCCGCGAGCTCGCCACGATCGCCCACGAGTTCGACGTGCCGATGCACACCGACGCGGTGCAGGCCGTCGGGACGCTCCCGGTCGACTTCGCCGCGTCGGGTGTCGACGCGTTGTCGCTCACCGGTCACAAGCTCGGCGGCCCGATCGGGGCAGGCGCGCTGCTGCTGGGCCGCGAGGTCGTGCTCACCCCGTTGCTGCACGGCGGCGGGCAGGAGCGCGACGTGCGGTCCGGCACCCTCGACACCCCCGCGGTGGTGGGTCTGGCCACCGCCGTGGAGCTGTCCGTCGCCGACGCGCCCCGGCGCGGCCCGGCGCTCGCCGACCTGCGCGACGACCTCGTCGCCCGGATCAGGGCCGTCGTGCCAGAGGCCACGCTGAACGGGGACCCTGGCACCGGCGTCGTCGAGGGCGGGCCCTCGCGGCTGCCGGGCAACGCACACCTGTCGTTCCCCGGTTGCGAGGGCGACAGCCTGCTGATGCTGCTCGACGCACAGGGCATCGAGTGCTCCACCGGCTCGGCGTGCACGGCAGGGGTGGCGCAGCCCAGCCACGTGCTGCTCGCGATGGGGGCCGACGAGGCGACCGCCCGCGGGTCCTTGAGGTTCTCACTCGGCCACACCTCGACGGCCGCCGACGTCGACGCGGTCGCGGCCGTGATCGGCCCGGTCGTCGAGCGGGCCCGGCGCGCCGGGAAGGCGGCGTTGGCGCGATGAGGGTTCTCGCAGCGATGAGCGGTGGCGTCGACTCGGCGGTGGCCGCCGCCCGCGCCGTCGATGCCGGCCACGACGTGGTCGGCGTCCACCTCGCGCTCTCCGAGACCCCGGACGCCCTGCGCAGCGGCTCCCGCGGCTGCTGCTCGCGCGAGGATGCCGGCGATGCCCGCCGGGCCGCGGACGTGCTCGGCATCCCGTTCTACGTCTGGGACTTCGCCGCCCGCTTCCGCGAGGACGTGGTGGACGACTTCGTCGCCGCCTATGCCGCCGGGCAGACCCCCAACCCGTGCCTGCGGTGCAACGAGAAGATCAAGTTCGCCGCGCTGCTGGACAAGGCGGTCGCGCTCGGATTCGACGCCGTCTGCACCGGCCACTACGCGCGGCTGGTCGCGGGTGAGCTGCGGCGAGCCGTCGACGCGGACAAGGACCAGTCGTACGTCCTCGCCGTGCTCACCACCGAGCAGCTCGCGCACGCGATGTTCCCGATCGGCGACACCCCGAAGCCCGCTGTCCGCGCTGAGGCCGCCGCCCGCGGCCTGCGGGTGGCCGACAAGCCCGACAGCCACGACATCTGCTTCATCCCCTCCGGTGACACCCGGGCGTTCCTCGGTTCCCGGCTCGGCGTGCGGCCGGGCTCGATCGTCGACGCCGCGACGGGGGCCGAGCTGGCCCGCCACGACGGCGTGCACGGATTCACCGTCGGGCAGCGCAAGGGCCTCGGCGTCGATGCCCCCGCCGCCGACGGCCGCCCCCGGTACGTGCTCGGGATCGAGCCCGTCACCGGCACCGTGACGGTCGGGCCGGCCACGGCGCTGGACGTTCGCACGATCGAGGGCGGCCGCCCCGTCTGGAGCGCGGGGGCCGCGCCAGGGGCCCGGTTCGACTGCGTCGCCCAGGTCCGCGCGCACGGCGGCATGGCCGCGGCGGTCGCCGAGCAGACGGCCGACGGCCTGCACGTCGAGCTCGCAGAGCCGCTGCGCGGCGTGGCCCCCGGCCAGGCGGTGGCGCTCTACCGCCCCGACGCGGCCGGGGACATCGTCCTTGGCAGCGCCACGATCACCGCCACGGCGTAGTAGCGGCGCGACTCGCGCACACTCACACCGCGACTCGCGGGGGCCGAAGGCTCCCCGTCCGCGAGTCGGGGTCTGGGTGCGCGCGAGTCGGGGTCTCGTCCCTTTCGGCCGGGTCCGCGGCATGAGGCAGGAGTGGCGGTGGTAGACACCGGCCGTGAGTACCGATCCGCTCGAGGCCGCACTCGCCGCCGCCGGCCTTGCCGGCTCCAGACCGGGGGAGACGGTGGGGGGCGGCGCCTTCGTCCAGCCCGAGCCCGCCGACGGCGCGGAGTCGGCCGCGCCGCCTGCTCGCTGGCCCGACGGCGCCGCGACGGGCGTCGGCTCGCTTCCCGGCACCGACCCCAGGGATGCGGCCGCGACCGTGGTGGGCGAGCTGCCACTGTTGCCGCACCTGCCCGAGCTCCCGGCCCGCGGGGTCGGGGCGGACATGATCGGCCGGACGGCAGGGCTGCTCGTCGACATCGCGGTCGAGGTCGTGCCCAGCGGCTACCGGGTCGCGGCGCGACGCGGCCGGGACCACCGCAGGGCCGTCGACCTGCTGCGCGGGGACCTCGACGCGTTCGACGAGGCCTGCGAGCCCGCCCGGCCGGAGTGGGTGAAGGTGCAAGCCGCCGGGCCGTGGACGCTGGCCGCCGCCGTCGAGCTGCACAGCGGTCACCGCGTGCTGACCGACGCAGGCGCGGTCCGGGAGTTCGCCGCGAGCCTCCTGGAAGGGCTTCGCGCCCACGTCGCGGAGGTGGCCACGCGCACCGGCGCCCACGTCCTCGTCCAGATCGACGAGCCGACGCTGCCGGCGGTGCTGGCGGGCGCGCTGCCCACCGCGTCCGGCTACGGCACGGTGCGGGCGGTCGGGCGCACGGAGGCCCAGGACGCCCTCCGGGACTTCGTCTCGGCGCTCGGCGTGCCGGTGGTCGTGCACTGCTGCGCCGACCGGCCGCCGGTCCGGCTGCTCGCAGGCACGGGAGCGGCGGGTGTCGGGATCGACGCCACACTGCCGGTGTTCCACGGGGAGACCGCGGTGCCCGCGGCGCTCGACGCGCTCGGCGAGATCTGGGACGCGGGCACGCCTCTCCTGCTCGGTCTCGTGCCGGCACGCGAGCCCGCGACGCGACCGCAGCTGCGCGAGATCGCGCGTCCCGCGTTCGATCTCGCGGACCGGCTCGGTTTCGACCGGTCCCGCCTCGGCGCGCTCGTGGTCCCGACGCCGACGTGCGGGCTCGCCGGGGCTACGCCGGAGTGGGCGCTCCGGGCGATGGCGCTGGTCCGCGACATCGGCCAGGCGTTCGTCGACCCGCCAGAGGACTGGTAGCGGTATCTGGCACCGTTGCCCGGGTGAGTCCGCAGAGCAAGGGACGGAAGCGCAGGAAGTCGGGGACGCGCGGCCGGAACGAGCCGCCAGGGCCGGCTGCCGTGGTCGCGAGCATGGCGCAGAGCGCCTTCCGCGAGCTCGAGTCCGGCGGCGACGCGCTCGACGCCGAGCTCTACGTGTCCGAGTTGTTCGGCGCGTGGTGGGGCCAGTTCCACGGCGCCGCCGACCCGGAGGTGTTGCTGGGTGAGGGCCTGGTGGCCCACGCCGCCCGCAGGTCGCGGGCCGGAGCGGTCGGCCTGCTGCGGGTGATCGCGTCGGTCGGCACCGAACCGCAGCGGGAGCAGGCCGCCGCGGCCGCCGACGCGTTGGTCGCGCGCGGGGTCGACGAGCCCGCGTGGGCCGCGGTGCTGGGCACCGAGCGGATCAGCGCGGCGTGGAGCTATGGCGACGTGTTCGGTGACCAGACGAGCGTGCTGCTCATCGTCGAGCGTGCCGACCGCAGGCACGGGGTCGTCGTACTGGTGGATCACATCCTGGGCGGCATCGCGAAGGACGCGTTCGTCACCGACGAGCCGGACGGGGTGCTCGCGGACCTGCGCGAGCTGGCCGACGCCACCACCGACGTGCGCGAGATCGCGCCGGCTGCGGCGGCCGCACTCCTCGTCCCGGCCTTCGCCGAGACCGACCGCCTCGCGCAGGCCGGGCTCGAACCGCCCGTGGACGAGGAGTTCACACCGTCCCGCGCGCTCGCCCTCGCCAGGGTGCGGCTGCTTCCGGCGCCTCGGCCGGTGCCCGCACCCGTCCCGCTCGACGCCGCGGCACGGGCCGGCGTCGTGGACGAGTTCCTCCGCTCGGAGGAAGCGCGCGATCTCCCGCCCGGGGCCCGTGGTTGCGCCGAGCTGCTCGTCGAGTTCGGCGACGCCGTCGATCCCGCACGGCCACTGCGCGTCGGGCCCGGCCTGATCGACCAGTTCCTCGACGAGACCCTCAACGACGGTCCCGAGATCACGGACGACGAGTTCGAGGCGCTCCCGGCCACCGTGCGCGCATGGGCGGAATGGGCGGGGCGGCGGGCGGAGCTCCCGGCCGCGGCGATGGCCGAGCTGCGGGAGGCCGTCGACGACATGGCCTGCTCGATCGGCCGGCCCGGCGACCCCGTGCCGATGGCGTCCGACGTCGCGGACGCCTACCTCGCCGGACTCGAGCTGGACGACGTGCGGCCGGAGGATCTGCCCGAGCTGCTCGAACGCAGGATGTTCGCGGCGCCGACCGTCGGCACGCGGATCGGGGAAGAGGAGTTCCCGTTCCTCGACCCGAGCGACCCGGACGACCGCGGCATGCTCATCGAGGGCGAGCACCCGGAGTACCACGAGGCCCTCGCCGACGCCGGCTCGGAAACCGTCGACGGGGTGAACCCCCGGCTGCACATCACGGTGCACGAGATCGTCGCCAACCAGCTGTGGGACGACGAGCCGCCCGAGGTCTGGCAGGCCGCGAAGCGGCTCTCGGCCACCGGCATGGACCGCCACGACGTGCTGCACGCGATCGGCGAGGTGCTGGTGGAGCACCTGCACGGGGCACTCGCCGGGCAGCCGGTCGATCTCGGACGGTACGTGGCGCAGGTCGACATGCTGGGCCGCACGGAGGAGGCCCGGATCGTCCCACTGCGCCGGAAGCGGTGAGCGCGGGATCCCGCCGGATGTCGGTCCCCGTCGCTAACCTCTGCTCGTGAGCACTGACACAGACGTGCGCGGACGGCACGCGCGGCTGGCCGCGGAGGTGGCCGACCACCAGTTCCGCTACTACGTGCTCGACGCGCCCGTCATCTCCGACGGGCAGTTCGACGCCCTGTGGCGCGAGCTGGTCGAGCTGGAGAGCGCGCACCCCGAGCTGGTCACGCCCGAGTCGCCCACGCAGAAGGTGGTCGGGAAGTTCGCCACCGACTTCACGGCGTACGACCACCTCGAGCGCATGCTCAGCCTCGACAACACCTTCACCGAGGACGAGCTGCGTGCGTGGGCCGAGCGGATCACGCGCGACGTCGGCGAGGGCAAGCTCCACTACCTGTGCGAGCTGAAGATCGACGGGCTCGCCGTCAACCTGCTCTACGAGGACGGCAAGCTCACCCGCGCCCTCACCCGCGGCGACGGCCGCACCGGCGAGGACATCACGCTCAACATGCGCACCCTCGACGAGGTGCCCGACCGCCTCACCGGCACCGACGAGTTCCCGGTGCCGAGGGTGGTGGAGGTGCGCGGCGAGGTCTACTTCCGGCTGGAGGACTTCCAGGCGCTCAACGCCTCCCTCGTGGAGGCGGGCAAGCCACCGTTCGCCAACCCGCGCAACACCGCGGCCGGATCGCTGCGGCAGAAGGACCCCAAGGTCACCGCGTCCCGCAAGCTGCGGTTGATCTGCCACGGTTTCGGCAAGCGGGAAGGCTTCACGTTCGACCGCCAGTCCCAGTGCTACGACGCGTTCCGCACGTGGGGACTCCCCGTCTCCGAGCGCAGCGTCGTCCTCACCGGCATCGACGAGGTGCTCGCCCACGTCCGGTACTGGGGCGAGCACCGCCACGACATCGAGCACGAGATCGACGGTGTCGTGGTCAAGGTCGACGAGGTCACGCTGCAGCGGCGGCTCGGGTCCACGTCGAGGGCACCGCGCTGGGCCATCGCGTACAAGTACCCGCCGGAGGAGGCCACCACCAAGCTGCTCGACATCCAGGTCAACGTCGGGCGCACCGGCCGGGTCACCCCGTTCGCGCAGATGGAGCCGGTGGTCGTCGCGGGCTCGACGGTCGCGCTGGCCACCCTGCACAACGCGCAGGAGGTCAAGCGCAAGGGCGTGCTCATCGGCGACCGGGTCGTCATCCGCAAGGCGGGCGACGTCATCCCCGAAGTGCTCGGCCCGGTCGTCGAGATGCGCGACGGCACCGAGCGCGAGTTCGTGATGCCCACCCACTGCCCGGAGTGCGGCACCGAACTGGCCCAGCAGAAGGCAGGCGACATCGACCTGCGCTGCCCCAATCACCGGTCCTGCCCCGCGCAGCTGCGGGAGCGGCTGTTCCACATGGCCGGGCGCGGCGCGTTCGACATCGAGGGCCTCGGGTACGAGGCGGCGGTTGCGTTGCTGAAGTCGGGCGTGGTGCAGGACGAGGGCGATGTCTTCGGGCTCGCCGAGGCCGACCTGCTGCAGGTCGATCTCTTCCGCAAGAAGGACGGCGAGCTGTCGGCCAACGGCCACCGCCTCCTCGCCAACCTGGCGGCGGTGAAGGACCGGCCGCTGTGGCGGGTGCTCGTGGGCCTGTCGATCCGGCACGTGGGGCCCACGGCCGCGCAGGCGCTGGCGCGCGAGTTCCGGTCGATGGACGCGATCGAGGCCGCCGCGGAGGAGGCGGCACGGGCCACCGCGGAAGCGGGGGTCGTGATCACCTCCGACGGCACGGCGGAGGACCCGAGCGACGACACGCCCGGCGGCACCGCAACGCCTGCCGCCACCGGGGCGGAGGCGGTCGCCGCCGTGACCGATGCGGACGGCGGGTCCACCGACGAGCGCGCCGCGGCCGGGGAACGCGCGGCGCGCGAGGCGGCGCGGGCACAGGCCAAGGCGCTCGCCGCGGCGCTGGCCCCGATCGCGAGCGTCGAGGGTGTCGGGCCGACGATCGCGGCGGCCCTGCGCGACTGGTTCTCGGTCGACTGGCACCGCGAGGTCGTGGGCAAGTGGCGGGCGGCTGGCGTGCGGATGGTCGACGAGGTCGACGCGTCGGTGCCGCGCACGCTCGAGGGCATGTCGATCGTGATCACCGGCTCGATGGAGGCCTTCTCCCGCGACGAGGCGAAGGAGGCGATCACGGCGCGCGGTGGCCGGGCGGCGGGTTCGGTGTCGAAGAAGACGGCGTTCGTGGTCGCGGGCGACTCGCCCGGCTCGAAGTACGACAAGGCGCTCGAGATCGGCGTTCCGATCCTCGACGAGGCGGGCTTCCGCGTGCTGCTGGAGCGGGGGCCGGACGCGGCGCGGGAGGTCGCCACGGTCGAGACCTGACCGGCATGATCATCCCCATCGGGTGCACGTACGATCCGGAGATCCGACGGCTAGGATTCCCGGGGATGGGGGTGCCAGCGTGCTGCAGGCGGTGCTGAACGGGTCGTGGCCGGCCGACGCGCATCCCCTGCTCCCGGTCACCCCGCGAGACCTCGCCCGTGCCGCCCGTGCCGTCTCCGAGCTCAAGGTCAGTTCGGTGCACGTGCACCCCCGCGACCCATCGGGGCTGGAGACGCTCGACCCGGTGTTCGTCGGCGACACCGTCGCCGCCATCCGAGCGCAGGTGCCGGCGATGGAGATCGGCGTCACCACCGGCCGTTGGATCGAGCGTGATCCGCGCAAGCGCATCGAGGCCGTGCTCGCCTGGGGGCACCTCGGCGTGGGCAAGCCCGACGTGTGCTCGGTCAACGTGCACGAGAAGGGCTGGGTCGACGTCTGCGCCGCGGCCCGCTCGGTGGGAATCGGCATCGAGCTCGGGGTGTGGACCAGCGGCGACGCGGTCACGTTGCGCGTCAACGGCGTGCCGCCGGGCACCACACGCGTGCTCGCCGAGTCCACCGTCACCGACCCCAGCACCGCGGTGGCGGAGGGGCTCCGCGTCCTGCGTGCGCTCGGCTCGATGCCCGTGCCGATCCTGCTGCACGGCGAGGACACCGGTGCCTGGCCCGTGCTGGAGCAGGCGATGATGCTGGGCGTCGACACCCGGATCGGGTTCGAGGACGTTCTCGTCACCCCCGAGGGATACCTCGCCGCTGGCAACGACCACCTCGTCTCCGAGGCGTGGGACATCCGCCGCAAGCTCCGGAGCAGCGGCTACCGGATCTGAGCTCTTCCCGCTACTCGACCTGCGGGTTTGGCTCAAGCAACAGATTTGGCCCGCCGACCGTGGCCCGAGCCGTGGCCACGTGTGCGATGCGAGCAATAGCGTCGGCCGCATGGGAGTGCTCGGCGACATCGGCAGGCGAGTGCACGGGGCCGCGGCCTGGTTCACCCAGCCGCTGCTCCCCGATGACCTGCTCGGCACGTTGAACCCGTTGTGGTCCACCAGCGAGCCGCACGCGCGTGTCGTGGGACTGCGTCGTGAGACGGCCGACACGACCACGCTGCTGCTACACACCGCCCGGGCGCGCACCCCGCACCGGGCAGGCCAGTTCGTCGGGATCGGGACCCGGCTCGACGGCGTGTGGCAGTGGCGCACCTACTCCGTCACCTCGAGGCCGGACGACCCGCGCCTCGCCGTCACCGTCACCGCGGTGCCGGGCGGCACCGTGTCCGGTGCGCTCGCGCACCGCACCCCGGTCGGCGCGCTGCTGCGCATCGGGCCGCCCGCAGGCGAGTTCGTGCTGCCCGACCCGGTGCCGGAGAAGCTGCTGTTCGTCACAGCGGGCAGCGGGATCACGCCCGTCATGGGCATTCTGCGCGAGCTCGCCGCAACGTGCCCGGACGCCCTGGACGGAGCCGTGGTCGTGCATTGCGACCACACCCCGGCCGATCTGGTGTTCGGGTCCGAACTGCGCAGGCTCGCCGCGACCACGGGGCTGCGCCTCGTCGAGCGGCACACCGCCGCCGAGGGCCGCCTCAGCCCGGATGCCCTCGCCGACGTGGTGCCCGATTGGGCGGCCCGCCAGACGTGGGCGTGCGGCCCGGCCGGTCTGCTCGACGCGCTGGCCGGCCACTGGGATCGGTACGGCGACTCCGACGCGCTGCACATCGAGCGGTTCGTCCCGCCCACCCCGGCTACGGACACCGGCAGCGGTGGCCGCGTCGTGTTCACGACGAGCGGGATCACGGCGGACGCCGGCCCCGGCGTTCCGTTGATGGTGGCCGGCGAGTCGGCGGGCGCACTGCTGCCGAACGGCTGCCGAATGGGCATCTGCCACACATGCGTCGGGAAGCTGCGCTCCGGCGGCGTGTGCGACCTGCGCACCGGCGAGGTGCACGACACACCAGGCCAAACCGTCCGCACGTGCGTCTCCGGCGCCGCGGGCGACGTCGAGATCGAGCTGTAGGAGCGAACATGCCTGAGACCCCCAGCGCCGCAGCGCACCTGACCGACGAGCAGGTCGAGGCGATCGGCGCGGAGCTCGACGCGATCCGTGCCGAGGTCGTCGGCTCGCTCGGCGAGCGCGACGCCCAGTACATCCACAAGGTCATCGCCGCGCAGCGCGGCCTCGAGGTCGCCGGTCGCGCCACGCTGCTGTTCTCGCTGTTCCCGCCCGCGTGGCTGGCCGGCACGGCGGCACTGTCCGCGGCCAAGATCCTCGAGAACATGGAGCTCGGCCACAACATCCTCCACGGCCAGTGGGACTGGATGCGGGACCCGAAGATCCACTCGACCACGTGGGAGTGGGACCACGCCTCGCCCGCCGAGTCGTGGAAGAAGTCGCACAACTACGAGCACCACACGTTCACCAACATCCGCGGCAAGGACCGCGACCTCGGCTACGCGATCATGCGCGTCACCCCTGAGCAGGAGTGGAAGCCGGTCTACCTGCTGCAGCCCATTTACAACATGGGCCTCGCGGCGATCTTCGAGTGGGGCATCGCGCTCTACGACCTGGAGATCGAGAAGGCGCAGGAGGGCACCAAGCCGTGGTCGCAGGTCCGCAAGGAGGCCCGCAACCTCTGGCGTAAGGCGCGCAAGCAGCTCGCCAAGGATTATGTGCTCTTCCCGCTGCTGTCCGGCCCCGGCTTCCTCTCCACGGTCGCCGCGAACGCCACCGCGAGCGTCGTGCGCAACGTGTGGTCGCACGCCGTGATCTTCTGCGGCCACTTCCCGGACGGCACCGAGACGTTCGAGGAGGAGCGGCTCGAGGGCGAGACGAAGGGCCAGTGGTACGTCCGGCAGATGCTCGGCTCGGCCAACCTCTCCGGCGGCCCGCTGTTCCACATCATGACCGGCAACCTGTCCCACCAGATCGAGCACCACCTCTTCCCGGACATCCCGAGCAACCGCTACGCCGAGATCGCACCGCGGGTCCGGGACATCTGCGAGCGCTACGGCCTGCCGTACACCACGGGGTCGCTCGCGAAGCAGTACGGCACCGTGCTGCGCAAGCTCGCCCGGCTCGCTTTCCCGGGCGGTGGCCCGAAGGCCGAGGTCACCCCGCTGCCTGAGCGGCCGAAGCTGGTCGGAACTCCGGTCCGGCTGGCCGGCTGACGAGGCTCACACACCAACAGCGGCGCTCGCACACCAACTCCGGTTGGTGTGCGAGCGCCGAAGTTCATGTGTGAGCGGAGTGCGGCTGCATCACGTGATGGCGCTGTCCTCGGCGAAGACCTTGCGGCACGACGGGGCGCAGAAGGCGTAGTCGACGCCGTCGTGGGTGAGGGTGAACCTCGCGGAGGCCCACTCGACCGGCATCCCGCACACAGGGTCGATGGTGCTGCCCTCGGGCGCGTCGGGACGGTCGCCGGACTCGCGGAACCCCCTGGTCATGAGCCGGGTGATCTCGGTGCTCGTGACGGTTCGGCCCAGCGTGCCCACGCAGTGCTCGCGTAGGCCGACGATCTGCACGACGCAATGTGGTTCGCGGTTCAGCCGGGTGGGATCGGGTTCCGTCCCGGCGATCGCTGAAGTGATCAGCGGCACGACGTGGTCGGCGAACCGCCGGTCGTTGCACCAGGCCTGCGGCACGGTCAGGCGCACCAGGTAACGGGGCGCCGCGTCGGGCGGCGGGCCGCCGGTGGCCCACGCGCCCGGTTGCCGGACGAGGACGTGGGCCAGCTCGCGCGCCGAGTCCATCACCGCGTCCGGCGCCGACTCCTCGGTGGTCAGCGCCTGCAGCACGCGGTCGGCGAGCTGGCGTTCCTCGTCCCCGCCCAGCACGCGGCCGGTCACGTACACCTCGGCGCTCATCATGCGAGGTCCCGCGCCGCGTTCGGCACGAGCGCGAGCAGTTCGTCGACCGACCACTGGTCATCGACGTGCGCGCCGTGCTTGGCGGCCAGCACCCGTCCGTCGGATGCGACGAGGAAGTCGGCGGGCAGGCCGAGCCGCCCGCCCTCGGGACGGGCCGGGGGAGCGGGACGGCCGCCCCGCACGGCCTGCAGCTCGCGTACGACCGCCCGGGCGATCGCGGGCCAGCCGCGCGGGTCGAGCAGGGCCCGCGGGCCGGACTCGACGCCGAACTCCCGGTACAGCACCCGCCCGGGGTCCGGGACGACGTCGAGCGGCAGATCCGACGTGTAGGGGCGCAGCGCGTCGGCGCTGGAGTGGAAGAGGACGAGCTCCCGGATGCCGGCAGCCTCGATGTCCGCGCGCCGGTTGACGATCGAGCGCAGGTGCAGATTGCACACCGGGCAACCGGCGAACCGGCGGAACTGCAGGTGGACCAGGCGGTCCGGGTCGGGGACGGGCACGTCGACGCCGGTCACGGTGACGAGCGTGCGCGCGCTGACGGTTGCGGGTGTCATGATCGGACTCCTTAAGAGTACAAGGTACGCCTACGGCCAGTATGCGCGTACCTTGTACGCTGTCAAGCCGTGCCTCGTCCTCGTTCACTCACGGACGACCAGCTGGTCGCCGCCGCGCTCGCCGTCGTCGACCGCGACGGACTCTCCGCGCTGACGATGCGCACCGTCGCGCGGGAGCTCGGCGTGGCGACGATGGGCTTGTACCGCTACGTCGCCGACCGGCAGGCCCTCGAGCTGCTCGTGGTCGACCACGTGTTCCGCTCGGTCGACCTGTCGCTGCCGGAAGGCAGCTGGCAGGACCGCGTCCGGGTGCTGCTCGACCGGTTGCGTGTCGCCGTGGCCCGGCACCCGGGGATCGTTCCGCTGGTGCTGCGACACCGGCAGGCGGCGCCGGGCTCGCTCCGCCTGATCGAGGCCATGCTGTCGGTGCTCACCGACGGCGGCCTCGACGGCACCGACCGCGTGCTCGCCCAGCGCACGCTGATCGGGCACCTGCTGGGGTTCCTGCAGAACGAGCACTTCGCGGCGTTGTCCGGGCCTGGCACGATCGTGATGTCCGAGCTGCGTCCCGACGAGTACCCGCTGCTCGCGCGCACGGCCGCCGACGCGAGGTCGGTGACGCCCGACGAGGAGTTCAGGCGCGGCCTCGACGTAGTCCTGCGTGGGCTCACCGCGACCTGAGCCCCGGGCGCAGCCCCAGGACGATCAGGTGCGGTCCCGGGCCGGGCCGCTCCGGAGGGCCAGCGCCAGCTCCAGTCGGGCGGCCGGGTCGTCGAGCGCCTCGCCGAACGTCTCGCGCAGTGAGGCGAGGCGGTAGCGCACCGTCTGCGGGTGCACGTGCAGTGCGGTGGCGGTGGCGGTGACGTCGCCGTGGGCGTCCAGCCAGGCTCGCAGGGTCTCCTCGGCCCGGACGGCGGCGCCGGCCGGCAGCGCGCGCAGCGGGGCGAGCGCACGCTCGGCAAGGGCGGAGGCGAGCTCGGGTGCCGCCGCGAGCAGCAGCGCAAGCAGGTGCTCATCGGCCCGGACGACGGGAGCGCCGGCGTCGAGCCGGCCCGCGGCGTGCAGCGGCCATGCGGCCTGGGCCAGCTCCACGGAGCGATGTGCATTCGCGGGCTCGACCACCGGCCCGAGCACGGCCCGCCGATCACCGGTGGCACCGCGGACGCGCTCCAGCCACGCGGAATCGGGTTCACCGCGCGCGGTGACGACGACGAGGCCCACCGGGTCCAGGTCGGCGCCCACCGCGCCGGGCAGCCGCGCGGCGATCGCGACGGCGTCGTCGACGGCGAGCGCGGCGACCCGCGGCGGCACGGTCCAGCCCGCGGCGGCGGCGACCCGTTCCAGTTCGGCAGGCGGGGCCGGCCGGGCGAGCAGCTCCACGAGCGCATGCCGGCGGGCCTGCAGCGATCCGGCCTGGCTGGCCTCCTCGTCCGCCCATCCGGCCACCGACGCGGCGCTGATCTGCTCGATGTAGCCGAACAGGGCCTCGGCGAGGGTGAAGATCACGTCCGGGGGTAGCTTCCGGGCCGTGGTGCTGGCGGCCAGGCGCTGCCACAGCGTCCGGGTGCCCACCTGGTAGGCCGACTGCAGGGCCGCGAGCGTGCGGCCCTCCCGGTGCTCCAGCTGACCGAGCGCGCGGTACACGGTGCCGTCGCCAAGGGGGTCGTCGCGGCCGAGCAGGTCGAGGAACTGGCCCAGCGCCACCGACACACCCTCGGTGATCCGGGCGCCGAAGCGGCCCGTGAGCGGACGGGCGTACTCGGGCACCTCCCCGCGGACGGCGGCGATGATGCCATCGATCGTGCCGGCCAGCTCGGGGCGCAACGCTGCGCCGACCCAGCTCGGCACGCGGGACCATGGCCGGTCCATCGACACTATGGGCCCAGCACGGTGACGACGATGCCGGCAAGATGGGACAGGCGCGCCAGCTCCGATGGGCGGAACGCGGGCCCACCGGGCCTGCCGACGACCAGGGCCCGCGCCTTCGGGCCGAACGGCGCCGCCGCGAGCTCGGTGTCGAGGTCGCTCCACGGTTCCGGCATCCAGTGCACCACGGGGTCCAGCACCGTCGCCTTGTCGAGCGGGAGCCACGGCAGGTCGCCCGCGCGGGTCTCCGGAGCGGCGGTGCTCTCGGCGAGCCGGTAGGAGGATCCGTTCTCCCGCGCGGCGATCAGCGCCCAGCCGGCCCGGAAGATGCGTGGCACGCCCTCGGCGAGCAGCTGGAGGCCGGTGTCGGGGTCGCCGGCGATCTGGTCGATCAGCTCCAGCTCGCGGTGGGTCTCCAGCCGGCCCGAATGGGGCCGGACCGACTCGACCTCGACGCCGGGCACGGATTCGGCCGCCGTGATGAGCACGTCCGGCGGTCGGCCGGGAGGCAGCTCGACCGCGAGGTCGTCCACCGCGTGACCCAGGCCGCGCTCCACCACGTCGACGCCGAGGATGTCTGCACCCGCGTTGCCGAGCGCGGTGGCTACGGCCCCGAGACTGCCCGGCTTGTCCGGAAGCACGACCCGGAGCAGGAACGACACACCACACGTCCTCTCGCGTACACGCCCCCCACCGCGGGAGTACTCCCGCCGCAGTCGGGGCGGTTCACGCGGCGGCACTGCTCCCCGGATTGTGTCAGGAGCGGGCGGTTTCGGCACAACATCCGGTGCGGGCGACAGCCCGTACCCGCCCCGCTACTAGACTCACAGGGGCCGATGCCAGCGCATGGCGCGGCGTCGGGATCACCATCGTCCGCACCGGTTGCGGGCCTCCGCAGCACACCCGTCCTGGAGGGACATGTCCGCCGAATCCGCGGCAGCGCACATCAGCCGGGAGGAGGTTGCGCACCTCGCCCGGCTCTCCCGGCTCGCCGTCACCGACGACGAGCTGGATGTCTTCGCAGGCCAGCTCGAGGTGATCCTCGGTGCGGTCGCCCGCGTCGGCGAGGTCGCCGCCGACGACATCCCGCCCACCTCCCACGCGGTGCCGCTGCAGAACGTGTTCCGCCCCGACGAGCTGCGCCCCGGCCTCAGCCAGGAGCAGGCGCTCGCCTGCGCCCCCGCCGCCGAGGACGGCCGCTTCCGCGTGCCGCAGATCCTGGGGGAGGAAGCATGAGCGAGCTCACGCGGATGACCGCGGCCGAGCTCGCCGCGAAGATCCACTCCCGCGAGGTCTCGGCCGTCGAGGTCGCGCAGGCCCACCTCGACCGCATCGCGGCCGTCGACGACCAGGTGCACGCGTTCCTGCACGTCGCGGCCGACGCCGCGCTGGAGTCGGCGTCGATGGTCGACGAGAGCCTGGCCGCGGGGAGCGCACCCGCGTCGCCGCTGGCCGGCGTGCCGCTGGCGCTCAAGGACGTCTTCACCACGATCGACATGCCCACCACGGCGGGCTCGAAGATCCTCGACGGCTGGCGCCCGCCGTACGACGCCACGGTCACCGCGCGCCTGCGCTCCGCCGGGATCACGATCCTGGGCAAGACCAACATGGACGAGTTCGCGATGGGCTCGTCCACCGAGTACTCGGCGTTCGGGCCCACCCGCAACCCGTGGGACACCACGCGCGTGCCGGGCGGTTCCGGTGGTGGCTCGGCCGCGGCGCTCGCCGCGTTCGAGGCGCCGCTCGCGATCGGCACCGACACGGGCGGCTCGATCCGCCAGCCCGCCGCGTTCACCGGCACCGTGGGCGCCAAGCCGACGTACGGCGGGGTCTCGCGGTACGGGCTGATCGCCTGCGCCTCCTCGCTCGACCAGGGCGGACCGTGCGCGCGCACGGTGCTGGATACCGCGCTGCTGCACGAGGTGATCGCCGGGTACGACCCGATGGACTCCACCTCGATCGACCAGCCGGTGCCATCGGTCGTCGAGGCCGCGCGCCGCGGTGCGGGCGGTGACCTGTCCGGGCTGCGGGTCGGCGTGGTCCGCGAGCTGTCCGGCGAGGGCTACCAGGCGGGCGTCCGCTCGTCCTACGAGGACGCGCTGCGCCAGCTGGAGAAGCTCGGCGCTGAGCTGGTCGAGGTCTCCTGCCCGCACTTCGAGTACGGGCTCGCGGCGTACTACCTGATCCTGCCCAGCGAGGTGTCGTCCAACCTCGCCCGGTTCGACGCCATGCGCTACGGGCTGCGGGTCGAGAACGGCGCATCGGCCGAGGACGTCATGGCCGCCACCCGGGAGGCCGGGTTCGGTGCCGAGGCGAAGCGCCGGATCATCCTCGGCACGTACGCGCTCTCGTCCGGCTACTGGGACGCCTACTACGGGCAGGCGCAGAAGGTGCGCACCCTCATCAGCCGCGACTTCGCCACGGCGTTCGAGCAGGCCGACGTGCTGGTCTCGCCAACGGCGCCGACCACCCCCTTCAAGATCGGCGACAAGGTCGACGACCCGCTGGCCATGTACCTCAACGACCTGGCCACGATCCCCACCAACCTGGCCGGTACCGCCGCGATGTCGGTGCCGAGCGGGCTGGCCGACGGGCTGCCGGTCGGGCTGCAGGTGATGGCGCCCGCGCTCGGCGAGGCCGTCATGTACCGGGTCGCCGCGGCCTACGAGGCGGCGCGCAACTCCGAGAACGGCACCGTGATCGATCGAGTCCCCTCGCTGGAGGTTCCGTCGTGAGCACGCCGACGCTCGTCGACTACACCGAGGTCCTGGAGCGCTTCGACCCGGTGCTCGGCCTCGAGGTCCACGTCGAGCTCAACACGCAGACCAAGATGTTCTGCGGCTGCCCCACCGCGTTCGGGGCCGAGCCGAACACCCAGGTGTGCCCGGTGTGCCTCGGCCTTCCCGGCGCGCTGCCGGTGGTCAACCGGTCCGCCGTGGAGTCGGCGATGCGGATCGGGCTCGCCCTGAACTGCACGATCGCGCCGTGGGGCCGGTTCGCGCGGAAGAACTACTTCTACCCGGACATGCCGAAGAACTTCCAGACGTCCCAGTACGACGAGCCGATCGCCGTGAACGGGTACCTGGACGTGCCGCTCGACGACGGCTCGGTGTTCCGCGTGGAGATCGAGCGCGCGCACATGGAGGAGGACACCGGCAAGTCGCTGCACGTCGGCGGCTCGACCGGGCGCATCCACGGCGCCGAGTACTCGCTGCTCGACTACAACCGCGCGGGCGTTCCGCTGATCGAGATCGTCACGAAGCCGATCACCGGCACCGGGGACAGGGCGCCCGAGGTGGCGCGCGCGTACGTCACGGCGCTGCGCGACCTGCTGCGCGCGCTCGGCGTCTCGGACGTCCGGATGGACCAGGGCTCCCTGCGCTGCGACGCCAACGTCTCGCTGATGCCGAAGGGCACGACCGAGTTCGGCACCCGCACCGAGACCAAGAACGTCAACTCGCTGCGCTCGGTGGAGCGGGCGGTCCGCTACGAGATGACGCGCCAGGCGGGCGTGCTGCTCGCAGGCGGGCGCATCATCCAGGAGACGCGGCACTTCGACGAGTCCACCGGCACCACGTCGGCGGGACGGACGAAGGAGACCGCCGAGGACTACCGGTACTTCCCGGAGCCCGACCTGGTGCCGATCGCGCCGCCCGCCGAGTGGGTCGAGGAGCTGCGCGCCACGCTTCCCGAGCTGCCGTGGGAGCGTCGCCGCCGGATCACGGCCGAGTGGGGGCTCACCGACCTGGAACTGCGGGACCTCGTCAACGCCGGGGCGCTCGACCTCATCGAGTCCACCGTCGCGGCGGGCGCCCCTGCGGGCGAGGCCCGGTCGTGGTGGGTCGCGTACCTGACGCAGCAGGCGAACGCCCGTGGCGTCGAGCTGGCCGGGCTCCCGATCACGCCGGCCCAGGTGGCACGGGTGATCGCGCTCGTGACGGCGGGCGAGCTGTCCAACAAACTGGCCCGCCAGGTGGTCGACGGCGTGCTCGCGGGCGAGGGCGAGCCCGACGAGGTCGTCGCCGCGCGCGGCCTTGCCGTGGTCTCCGACGACACCGCACTGCTCGCCGCCGTCGACGAGGCACTCGCGGCCCAGCCGGACGTCGCCGAGAAGATCCGCGGCGGCAAGGTCCAGGCCGCGGGCGCGATCGTCGGGGCGGTCATGAAGGCGACGAAGGGCCAGGCCGACGCCAAGCGCGTGCGCGAGCTGGTGATCGAGCGCTGCAGCTGAGCCAACCCGGTGGTCGAGTAGGGCCGGCGCTCCAGCGCCGGCCCGTATCGAGACCACCATCCCCGATCGTGGCTGTGGTCTCGATACGCGCCGGCCCTGGCGGGCCGGCGCTACTCGACCACCGGAAGGGGCGCTACTGGCGGTGGTCTCCTCCGGCGGCGAGGGGCTGGATCCGGATCACCCGGTCGTCGGAGGACACCGGCTGGCCGCCGCCGGCCTTGTTGACGGTGCCGAGCCACACCAGCCCGTCCGGGGCGAGGGTGGCCGCGGAGAGGCGGCCGTAGGTCTCCTGCAGCAGGGTCTCGGGGGCTCCGACGAACAGGTTCTTCGCGTCGGAGCGGATCACGAACAGCGACTCCGGGCGCATCTGGGCGACCGCCACGGCGCCGTCCTGAGCCGTGCAGCCCGCTACGCCGGGCCGGTCGGGCCAGCGCCACGCCGGAGAAGGGAGCGGGCCGGGCACGATCAGGTGCAGCGCGTCCTCGCCCGCCCGCCGGTCGGTGACCCAGGCCGTGCCGCGCCGGGGGTCGACGCAAATCCCGCCGGGCGACTGCAGGCCGGAGCTCATGGTCGGCGAGAGCGGGTCGAGGTTGCCCTTCGCCGGACGGCCTTGCAGGTCGATGCGCAGCAGCTTGCCGGCAAGGGAGTCGGGCGGGGGAGTGGCCTGGCCCGCGTTGCCGGTGGCCACGAGCAGGGAGCCGTCCTCGTCGACGGCGAGGGCACCACCGTTGTTCACCGGGCCACGGGGGATGCCGGTGAGCACGGGCTTGGGCGGCTCACCCGCCGCGAGGCGCACGACGCGGTTGTCCTGCGGCGTGGTGATGTAGGCGTAGACGAGCTGGTCCTCGATGTAGGACGGCGACAGCACCAGCCCGCTGAGGCCGCCACCGCCGGCGGCGTCCACCGGCACGGTAGCCACCAGCTGGGGCTCGCTGCCCTGCTCGACCCGCAGCACCCGCCCGGTCTGCCGCTCTCCGACCAGCGCGGACGCCGCGTCGGGGAGCACCGCGATGGCGCCGACCGGCTCCAGGCAGGTGGCGATGACCTGGGGGTCGGGGTCCTGGCAACCCGACGGCACCTGCTGAGGTCCGCCCTGGCCTTCCGGGCCGGGCGGCTGCGGCGTCTGCGGCGGCGGGGTGTCCTCCGGCACCACGGGCGGCCCGCCCAGCTCTCCGGCGCCCTCCAGTTGCTCGCGCCACTCGCGCGGGCCCTGCTCGGGGAACGTGGCGCAGCCACCGAGCGTCAGCACGAGCAGCGCCGCCGCGGCCGCGCGCCGCACCCGTCCTCCCACGAGGTCCAGGTTAGGTAGCGGCGGGTGAGTGCCCGGTGAATAGTGCCGTTCATGGGTGAGATCACGGTGCTGGTGCCGGAGGACGAGGGAGAGGCGGCGCTCGCCGACGTGGCGGGCGTGGAGGTCGTGCGCTACGACCCGGGCGGCGAGCTCCCGGCCGCGGCGGCGCGGGCGCAGGTCCTCGTACCGCCGTTCCTCGCCCCCACCACGGCGGTCTCAGTCGTGGAACGGCTGCCTGAGCTGCGGCTGGTGCAGCTGCTCACCGCGGGCGCGGAGGCGTGGGTCGGGCGGCTGCCCGCTGGGGTCGCGCTCTCGGACTGCCGCGGGGCCCACAGCGGGGCCACCGCGGAGTGGATCGTCGGTGCGCTGATCAGCGTGTACCGGCATTTCCCGCAGTTCGTGCGCGCGCAGGTGGCGCGGCGCTGGGACTACCACGTCACCGACACCCTCGCCGGCAAGCGGGTGCTGATCGTCGGCGCCGGTGACGTCGCCGAGCACACCGTCCGCAGGCTCGCCCCGTTCGAGGTGGCCACCACGCTCGTGGCGCGCCGGGCCCGCCCAGGCGTCCACGGGATCGACGAGGTGCACCACCTGCTGGGGCAGCACGACGCCTGCGTCGTGATCGTCCCGCTGACCGAAGCGACCCGCGGGCTGATCGACGCCGAGTTCCTCGCCGCGATGCCGGACGGCGCGCTGCTCGTCAACGCCGCCCGCGGGCCGGTGGCCGACACCGACGCGCTCACCGCCGAGCTCACCAGCGGGCGGCTGCTGGCCGCGCTGGACGTCACCGAACCGGAGCCGCTGCCCGCCGACCACCCGCTGTGGGCCGCGCAAGGGCTCTTCCTGTGCCCGCACGTCGGAGGCAGCGTGCCCGGCCGGCTGGAGCGGGCCTACCACATCGCGGCCGAGCAGATCGCCGCGTTCGTCCGGGGTGAGGAGCCGCCGAACCTCGTTGCGGACGGCTACTGAGCAGCGTCCTTCTCTTGCGGTAAAGCCAATTTGCCGACACCAGGTTGCGGCAAATTGGCTTTGCTGACGTGCACGGCGGCTACGCTCGGGCGCCATGAGCGACCAGCCCACGTCGATCCTGCCCGGCGCGGGCGGCTTCGGTTCTTCCGAGCCCGCCAAGACGTTGCCCAATCGCAGGCCGCTGGCGTGGAACCCGGGCACCGACTTCGGGCTGCTCCTGCTGCGCTTCGCCGTGGGCGGCACGTTCTTCGCCCACGGGATGCAGAAGGTGGCCGGCCTCTGGGGCGGACCGGGCATCGATGGGTTCGCCCGCGTGCTGGAGGGCTTCGGGTTCCAGCAGACCGTGATCCTGGCATGGGTCACCGGGATCACGGAGGTCGTGGGCGGCGCGCTCGTCGTGCTGGGCTTCCTCACCCCGCTCGCGGCGGCGGGCCTGGTCGGCATCACGATCAACGCGGTCGCGCTCAGGGCGGGCAACGGCTTCTTCATCGCCTCGCCTGCGGGGGCGGGTGCTGTGGAGCTCGACGTGGTGCTCGGGCTGGCGGCGGCCGCGCTCACGCTCACCGGGGCGGGCCGGATCGCCTTGGACAAGGGCCGCACCTGGAACCGTCGCCCCGCCCCGTGGGGGGTACTCGCCCTGGTCATCGGTGTGGTCGCCGCCGTGCTGGTGCTCGTGCTGCTGCGGTGACACCCCCGCCGCCGGATTACGCATGGCTGAAGGCCGTGGAGCGGTGGGCGGGGGCGCCGGTGGCGGTCACCGCGCGGGCGCCGCTCGGCGGCGGGTACGTCGCCGCCGCGGTCGAGCGGATCGACCTGGACGCCGACGATCACATCTTCTCGGTCGTCCTCAAACGGGCGCGGCCGAGCGAGGTGGCCGCGATGCGCGCGATCACGGTCGTACCCGGTGTGGACCGGCCCCGCCTGCTCGCGGCCGGCCGGGACCGGCACGGCGCATGGCTGCTGATGCCCTTCTACGCCGGGGCCGCGCTCGACGGCGGGGAGGTGCCCGCCGAGGTGTGGGACGTGCTCGGCCGCGTGCACGCGCACTGGCACCGGAAACGTCCGCGAGGCGTCCCCGTCGTCGACGCGCGCTGGTGGTGGGGGATGGTCACCGTGCACACGCTTCCGGCGGTTCGCGGCGCGCGCGACCGCACCGGCGACGCGCGGCTCGCCGAGATCGTCGATCTGCTCGAGGCCTGGTCGACCGACGCCCACTTGCGTGCGGCGCTCGCCCTGCTTCCGCGCACGCTCACGCACGGGGACGCGCACCGCGGCAACGTGCTGCTCACGCCGGAAGGAGGCGTGCTGATCGACTGGGGCAACGCCCGCGTCGCGCCCGCCGGGTTGGACGTCGCGACGCTCGCCGCGCAGGGCGCGCCCGCCCCGGCCACGTACGTCGATCCGGTCCCGGACGAGTTGCGCGAGGTGGAACGGCTCTGGGCCCAGGTGCAGGTACACGTGCAGTACCTGGGCTTCGCCGCCGACCACCTCGGCGCCGCACGCGTCGTCGAGATGGTCGATATCGCGGCCGGCGCCCTCGACGCGCTCGGCCCCGCGCTGGCAGGGTGCGATCTTGCCGCGCTACGGCCCGATGTACGGCCCTGACGTCCGATAGGGCCTGCGGCTACGGAACCTGGCGGACGGCGCCCTTGTCGGCGCTCGTCGCCAGCGCCGCATAGGCCCGCAGTGCCTTGGACACCTGACGGTCGCGGTCGCGGGGTCGCCACGGCCGCTCCGAGGCGTCCATCTTGGCGCGGCGCTCGGCCAGCACCTCGTCCGGCACGAGCACCTCGAGTGCGCGCGCCCGGACGTCGATGAGCACGGTGTCGCCGTCCTCGATCAGGCCGATGACGCCGCCCGCGGCGGCCTCGGGGGAGATGTGCCCCACCGAGATACCGCTGGAACCGCCGGAGAAGCGGCCGTCGGTGATCAGGGCGCACTTCGCGCCGAGGCCCGCGCCCTTGAGGAAGGCGGTGGGGTGCAGCATCTCCTGCATCCCTGGCCCGCCTGCCGGCCCCTCGTAGCGCACGACGAGCACATCGCCGGGCTGGATCTGCTTGGTGAGGATGACCGACACGGCCTCCTCCTGGCTCTCGACGACCCGGGCCGGGCCCTCGAATCGCCAGATGTTCTCCGGGATCCCGGCGGTCTTGATCACGGCGCCGTCCGGGGCGATGTTGCCGCGCAGCACGGCGAGGCCGCCGTCGGCGGAGTAGGCATGGGCGAGGTCGCGGATGCAGCCGTTCTCCGCGTCGGTGTCCAGCGACGACCAGCGGTTCTGCGTGGAGAACGCCTCCGTGGTGCGCACCCCGCCGGGCGCGGCGTGGAAGAGCTCCACCGCCTGCTCCGACGCCGACCCGCAGCGGATGTCCCACTCCGAGAGCCACTGGGAAAGCGACGGCGAGTGCACGGTGTGCACGTCCTCGTTCAGCAGCCCGGCCCGCCACAGCTCGCCGAGGATCGCGGGGATTCCGCCGGCGCGGTGCACGTCCTCCATGTGGTAGTTCGAGTTCGGCGAGACCTTCGCCAGGCACGCCACCCGGCGCGACACCGCGTCGATGTCGGCGAGGGTGAACTCGACCTCGCCCTCCTGCGCCGCGGCGAGGATGTGCAGCACCGTGTTGGTGGAGCCGCCCATCGCGACGTCGAGGGCCATCGCGTTCTCGAACGCCTTCTTGTTCGCGATCGAGCGCGGCAGCACGGAGGCGTCGTCCTCGTCGTACCAGCGCTTCGCGATCGCCATCACGGTGCGGCCCGCCTCGAGGAACAGCTCACGCCGCGCGGCGTGCGTGGCCAGCGTGGAGCCGTTGCCGGGCAGCGCGAGCCCGAGCGCCTCGGTGAGGCAGTTCATCGAGTTCGCGGTGAACATGCCGGAGCACGAGCCGCAGGTCGGGCATGCGGAGCGCTCGACCTCGGTGAGGCCGGCCTCGTCCACATGCGACGACGCAGAGGCCGCGATCGCGGTGATCAGGTCGGTGGGGGCCTGCGCGACCCCGCCGACGACGACGGCCTTGCCCGCCTCCATCGGCCCGCCGGAGACGAACACGGTGGGGATGTCGAGCCGCATCGCGGCGTTGAGCATGCCGGGCGTGATCTTGTCGCAGTTGGAGATGCAGACGAGCGCGTCGGCGGCGTGGCCGTTGACCATGTACTCGACGGCGTCGGCGATCACCTCGCGCGAGGGCAGCGAGTAGAGCATCCCGCCGTGCCCCATCGCGATCCCGTCGTCCACGGCGATCGTGTTGAACTCCCGCGGCACGCCGCCCGCCTCGCGGATGGCGCCCGCGACGAGGTCGCCGAGGTCCTTGAGGTGCACGTGCCCTGGCACGAACTGGGTGTACGAGTTGGCGATCGCGACGATCGGCTTGCCGAAGTCGTCGTCGCCCATGCCGGTGGCGCGCCAGAGCGAGCGCGCTCCGGCGGCGTTGCGGCCGTGGGTGGTGACTCGGGACCGGAGTGCCGGCACGGTTCTTCCTCTCGCTGGGCCGAAGCTGCGCGCACTCGGCCGCGAGCGGTGGCTCCGCGGGCATCGCTGCGCTCCGCGCGGGCCTGGCCGGGGCCGTCGTCCGGCGGACCCGCTGCGGGATCGATACCACGTTACGCGCCCGCCGCACGCGCCCTTGACGGATGGCCCGGCGCCGAGGACGATTCCTAATCGTGTTAGGCGAAGCTACTGCTGATTGGCAGAGCAAACGACGTGAGGCGGCGCGCCAGGAGATCCTCTCCGCCGCGTGGGCGGTCGCACGGGAGAACGGGCTCGCGGCGCTGACCCTGCGCGAGGTCGCGGCCCGCGTCGGCATGCGGGCGCCGTCGCTGTACTCGCACTTCGCGTCGAAGCACGCGATCTACGACGCGATGTTCGGCCAGGCGTGGACGGAGTACGAGGAGCTCGTCGAGCGCACCGAGCCGGACGCGCCCGGCGATCCGCGGCCGACGCTGAAGCGGTTCGCGCGACGGTACTTCGACTTCTCGGTCGCGGACCTCGCCCGCCACCAGCTGATGAACCTGCGCACGATCCCGGACTTCGCGCCGAGCGCGGAGAGCTACGCCCCCGCCGTGCGCGTGCTCGAAGGTCTGCGCGCCCGGATGGCGGCCATGGGGATCACCGACGACGCCGACATCGACCTCTACACGGCGCTCGTCGCGGGCCTGGTCGACCAGCAATGGGCGAACGACCCCGGCGGCGACCGCTGGGCCCGCCTGCTCGACCGGGCCGTCGACATGTACGCCGACGAGCTCGGCATCCCTCGTACCGACGACACCGAGGAGTCCCGATGACCAAGACCGACACGCGCAGCAAGGCCGAGCCCCGCCGTTCGGCCCTCGACCGCGAGGTGGCGATTCGACTGGCCGCCACCGAGTACGGACGGTTCCTCGACATGCTGCGCAGCCTCTCGCCGGAGGACTGGACGCTGCCGACCGACTGCCCGGCGTGGGACGTGCGCCAGATGGCGGCGCACTGCCTCGGCATGGCCGAGCTAGCGGCGTCGCCGGAGGAAGGCGCGCGTCAGAACGAGGTGGCCCATCGGCGGGGCGGGGTGTTCATCGATGCGCTCACCGGGTTGCAGGTCGAGGAGCGCGGCAACATGACGCCCGAAGAGCTCATCCAGCGGTATGCGGAGGTCGGCCCACTCGCCGCGCAGTGCCGTCGGGAGACCCCGGCGGAGGTCCTCGCCATGACGATGCCGGGCGTGCAGATCGTGAACGGTGAGCAGGAGCACTGGGTGCTCGGCTTTCTCGTTGACACGATCCTCACCCGCGACACGTGGATGCACCGCGTCGACACCGCCCGCGCCACCGGCCGGGATCTGGTGCTCACGCCGGAGCACGACGGCGCGATCGTCGCCGACGTCGTGGCCGAGTGGGCCGGCCGGCACGGCATGCCCCACACGCTCGTGCTGACCGGCCCGGCAGGCGGACGGTGGAGCCGCGGTGACGGCCCCGAGCTGGAGCTGGACGCGGTGGAGTTCTGCCGGGTGCTGTCGGGCCGTGGCCACGGCGATGGCCTGCTCGGCGTGGAGGTGCCCTTCTGACAGGAACGGGGCCTGCCTACTCGGCGGTCGCCGCCGGATCGGGAAGGCGGCCGCCGCTCACCGCGGCGAGGCGGGGCAGGTCGCGCACGTGCACGGCGGGCAGCGCGAGCTCGGAGCCGTCGGCCAGCACGGCGCTGACGCGGGCCGAAGCGGGGTTGCGGGCGCGGCCGAGACGCACCTTCGCGATCTCGCCCCACGGCACCCGGCGCCCGCCGACGATCTTGCGGACGGTGACCATCTCAGGGTCGGCCGTGGTGCGCACGCGCAGCGTCCACACGATGATCCCGATCGGGATCAGGTAGATGAGCCACAGGTACGGCGCGGCCCACGCCACGGGGGTGACGCAGACGGCCAACGTCAGCGCCACCAGCACGACGAGCGGGGAGACGCGGAAGACGGCGCGCGGTGGGGGCTCTGGTGGGGCGCTCACGCCATGCTGCGGTGTCGATTGGTCAGCTCGCTCACGCCACCATCGTCGCACCGTGCTGATGATCGGCTCGCTGCCGCTCGCTCGATTGCTCACATCCAGGCCGCGACCACCAGCGTGAGCCCGATCGCGAAGAGCCCACAGCCGGTGCCGAGGACCTGGAGGTACCGCTCAGGCCACCGCCGCAGCGCGACGCCCAGCAGGGTGCACGCCGCGCCGACCGAGGCGATGCGCACCCCGCGGTGGCCGATCGCCGCGCCGAGGAACGGCAGCGGGTCGACCCCCGCCCGCCCTGCCTCGGCCGCGTAGACCTTGAACGGGATGCCGGAGAGCGGCTGGTGGCGCACCGCCTGCGCGCCCTCGTCCGCGGTCTGCTCCGCCACCATGACCCGCATCCGCTCCGTGACGAGTGGGGCCGCGGGGGCCGCGCCCGCCATCCCGAGGGCGAGCGTGCAGAGCCCGCCGGCCATGCTGGCCAGCACCGCTGCCGGAACCAGCCGGACGCCGGCCCGCGGCGCGGCCGGCACCAGTGCGAACAGCACGAGCTCCGGCAGGAGCGGCCACACGATCGCCTCGGCGAAGCTCCACGCCGCCACGATCACGAGGCCCGTGCCGGACAGGGCGACCCGGCCGACGCGCCGCCGCGTCTCTTCCGATGAACGGCCCGTTCGTCGGGAGGGGCCTGCGAGGCGGGCCACCTCCGCGCGGGCTACCTCCGGGTCCGGTGGCACCGGGGTGCCGATGCGGACCGTCACGCGGGCGCGGTGCAGCCTGCCGTGCTTGGGCAGCAGGTCGGCCGTGCCCGCGATGCCGACCGGCACCACCGGAACCCCGGCCGCCGCGGCGAGCCGGAAGGCACCCGCGTGGAAGCGGGCCGGGACGCCGGTGCCGCGCGTGCCCTCCGGATAGACGATCACGGCCCGCCCTGCGCGCAGCAGGTCGACGGCGGCTTCCATGTCGGCGCTCCCACCGCCGGTGCGGCGCACGGGGAACGCGGCGGCCAGTGCCCGGCACACGGCGGCACGCCAGCCACCGGCGAACCAATAGTCGGCGGCGGCGGCGACCCGCGGGGCGTGCCGGCTGCGGACCGCGGCGAGCAGCGCCGCGGTGTCGGCGTGCGAGCTGTGGTTCGCGACCACGACGCACCCGCCGCGGGGCAGCGCCCCGACGACCGTGAGCCCACCCGTCAGCGTCAGGACGAGCCGCCACAACCAGTGCCGCGCCGCGGCGGCCGGCCGGGCGGTCATGCCAACCCCGTGACCAGCACGGCGAGCGGCAGCGCCACCAGCAGCGAGTCGATCCGGTCGAGCAGGCCGCCGAATCCGGGCAGCCACGTCGCGGCGTCCTTGCGGCCCGCCTCCCGCTTCAGCATCGACTCCAGCAGGTCGCCCAGCACACCTCCCACGACGACCGCGAGGAGCAACCCGGCCGACGGCATGCCCAGCGCCAGCAGCACGCCGCCCGCGCCGAGCGCGGCCCCTGCGACGCCGCCCCACGTCTTCGCGGGCGAGAGCGGTGAGAGCGGCCGGGCGCCCGGGCCGCGCCTGCCCAGCAGCTTGCCACCGCACCACGCCCCGACATCCGCGACGGCGACGGCGAGGCAGACCGCGACGGCGACCGCCGGATCGAGCACGGCGAGCCCGGCGAGGCCGCCGCCGATCCACACCGTGCCGAACGCGCCGTACGCCGCGCGCCGCCCTCCCGCCTCGGTGTCCCCGGTGAGCAGCGCGGGCAGAGCCGCACCGACCGCGAGCACGGGGAGCAGCAGCCCGAGCAGGTCGGGGCGCAGGAGCGCCACGCCCGGCACGGCGACGACCCGCAGCACCAGCGCCACCGTGTCGGTGCGGGGGAGGCACGCCAGCCGCGCGAACTCGACGGCCGCGACGGCCGCGAGCCCCGCCGCGAGCACGGCCCCACCGGCGCGCCCACCGACGAGCAGCGGGCCGAGCACGAGCGGGGCCGCGATCAGCCAGGTACGCCAGCGTGCGGTGAGCTCGGCGTTGCGGGCGCCGCCGACGGCGGCTCCACCGATGCCGAGTGCGCCGAGGGTGAGGGTCACCGGATCCATGGGTCGAGGGTGTCGCGGCTCACGGTCCGATCCATCCGTGCGACCACCGGATCGAGCTACGTAGTCCTACCGGTCCTGAACCTGGCTGGCGCGAGCGCCCGGTGCAGCGCCCGGAGGCGGACCGCGGCCGTCAGCGCCGAGCCCGCGGCGAGCACGACCAGCAGCACGTCGGCGTGCGCAGGCACCGCGGCGAGCACGATCAGCAGCAGGCAGCGCTCCGTCTTGCCCACCGGCCCGCCGTTGATCCGCGCCGCTCCGGCGGCGGCGCCGGAGAGGGCCACCCATGACGGCGCGCTCGCGGTGAGCATCGCCAGCAGCACGAGCCACGGCGGGGCGAGGGCGAAGCACCCGGCGAGCGCGGCCAGTTCGGCCCCGCGATCGCCCAGCTCGTTGACGACCGCGCCCCACCGGGTGCCCGTGCCGGTCTCGCGGGCGAGCGCGCCGTCGAGGTTCGCCGCCGCCAGCCGCAGCGCGAGCAGCGCGGCGACCAGCACCGTCGCCGCGAGCGGGCTGCGCACCGTCGCCAGTACGAGCCCGGCCAGCGCTCCGAAGCCGACCCCGGCGGCGGTGACGGTGCTCGGCGTCACGCCGCGGGCCGCGAGGGCGCGGCGGGCGCCTGCGAGTCGGTCGGCGTACCAGGGCTTGAGGGCGTACAGGCCTGAGCTCATCAAGGCAGCGTCGCGCCGCGCGGGCGTTCGACGCCTCCGCAGAACTACGTGAAACGCCAAGACCGCCCGTCCCACGATCTGGTACGGACTTCCCACGGAATTGACGCGCGGCGCACCCGGCCACTAGCGTCGCTGCCATGTCCGCCATCCGAGTGCTCGTACTTCGCAGGCGCGTCCACGCCTGAGCGAGCCCTCGGTCGTCGACGCGCCACCCTCGTTCCGTCAGCCAGACGGTCGGGGGTTTTTTTCTGTCCGGATCCCGAAACCCATGCGGAGCGATCAGCAGATGACCACCGCAACGCCCCGATCCGGCCCGGTCCCCGGGCCGCAGGCCCCGAAACCGGGGCCGCCTCCTGGCCGCCATGGCCAGCCCGCGACCACGGGCCAGCCGGTACGGCGCATCGAGGAGGTGCCGATGACGGGCGCCCAGTCGCTCGTGCGCTCGCTCGAGGAGGTGGGCTGCGAAGTAGTCTTCGGCATCCCCGGCGGCACGATCCTCCCGGCCTACGACCCGCTGCTCGACTCCACAAAGGTGCGGCACGTTCTGGTGCGCCACGAGCAGGGGGCGGGCCATGCCGCCACCGGCTACGCGCAGGCCACCGGCAAGGTCGGGGTCTGCATGGCGACGTCGGGCCCCGGCGCGACGAACCTGGTCACACCGATCGCCGACGCGCACATGGACTCCGTCCCGATGGTCGCGATCACCGGCCAGCAGAGCCGGCCGCTGATCGGCACCGACGCGTTCCAGGAAGCCGACATCACCGGCATCACCATGCCGGTCACCAAGCACAACATGCTCGTGACCGACCCGGCGGAGATCCCGCGGGCGATCATGGAGGCGTTCCACCTCGCTTCGACGGGCCGACCCGGCCCTGTCCTGGTGGACATCCCGAAGGACGTGCTGCAGGAGAAGACCACGTTCTCCTGGCCGCCGGAGATGAAGCTGCCCGGATATCGGCCGACGACCCGGCCGCACGGCAAGCAGATCCGCGAGGCCGCGAAGCTGATGTGCTCGGCGAAGCAGCCCGTGCTCTACGTCGGCGGTGGCGTGCTCAAGGCAGAGGCCACGGCGGAGCTGCTCGAGCTGGCCGAATTCACCGGCATCCCGGTCGTCACGACCCTGATGGCGCGCGGGGCCTTCCCGGACAGCCACCCTCAGCACGTCGGGATGCCGGGCATGCACGGCACGGTGGCCGCCGTGGCCGCGATGCAGAAGGCCGACCTGCTGGTCACGCTCGGCGCCCGGTTCGACGACCGGGTCACCGGCCAGCTGTCGACGTTCGCGACGAACGCCACGGTCGTGCACGCCGACATCGACCCGGCCGAGATCTCGAAGAACCGCCGCGCGGACGTCCCGATCGTGGGCGACTGCAAGGAGGTGCTCACCGAGCTGATCGACGCCGTCCGGGCGGAGCGCGCCTCCGGCGCGGCCGACCTCGGGCAGTGGTGGGCCCAGCTGGACGAGCTCCGCACGACTTATCCGCTCGGGTACGACTGGCCTGCCGACGGCTCGCTGTCCCCGCAGTACGTCATCGAGCGGATCGGGGAGATCGCCGGGCCGGACGCGGTGTACACCGCGGGCGTCGGCCAGCACCAGATGTGGGCCGCGCAGTTCATCAAGTACGAGAAGCCGCGCTCCTGGCTGAACTCGGGAGGCCTCGGCACGATGGGCTACGCCGTGCCGGCCGCGATGGGCGCCAAGATGGCCCTGCCGGACGCGGTGGTCTGGTGCATCGACGGCGACGGCTGTTTCCAGATGACGAACCAGGAGCTCGCCACCTGCGCCATCGAGAACATCCCGATCAAGGTCGCCATCATCAACAACGGCAACCTCGGCATGGTCCGGCAGTGGCAGAACCTCTTCTACGAGGAGCGGTACTCCAACACCGACCTCGGCACCCACAAGCACCGGATCCCCGACTTCAAGCTGCTGGCAGAAGCCATGGGGTGTGTGGGGCTGCGCGCCGAGTCCAAGGACGAGGTCGACAAGGTGATCCACCGGGCGATGGAGATCAACGACCGTCCGGTCGTGATCGACTTCGTGGTCGGCGCCGACGCCCAGGTGTGGCCGATGGTCGCGGCCGGTACCGGTAACGACCAGATCATGGCGGCCCGCGACATCCGGCCGCTGTTCGACTCGGACGAGCTCGTGGCCGACGACGCGGTGGCCAGCACGCAGATGACGAGGGAAGCATGATCCAGAGGCACACCCTGTCGGTGCTGGTCGAGGACAAGCCGGGCGTGCTCGCCCGCGTGTCCGGCCTGTTCTCGCGCCGCGGGTTCAACATCGAGTCGCTCGCCGTCGGGCCCACGGAGCACCCCGAGGTCTCGCGGATGACGATCGTCGTCGCCGTCGACGACTTCCCGCTCGAGCAGGTCACCAAGCAGCTCAACAAGCTCATCCACGTCATCAAGATCGTCGAGCTCGAGCCGGCGGCCTCGGTGCAGCGCGAGCTGCTCCTGGTGAAGGTGCGCGCCGACCCGGGCGTGCGCAGCCAGGTGCTCGAGATCGTCGACCTGTTCCGCGCCAAGGCCGTCGACGTGACGCCGGAGGCCCTCACCATCGAGGCCACCGGCACCGCTGAGAAGCTCAGCGCACTGCTCAAGAACCTCGAGCCCTTCGGGATCCGGGAGATGGTGCAGTCCGGGATGGTGGCCGTCGGCCGCGGTCCCCGCTCCATCACCGCAGCAGCTGTTCGCTAACTGGAGAGGACGAACCACACCCGTCATGAGCGTGAACATCTATTACGACGACGACGCCGATCTGTCGATCATCCAGGGCCGCAAGGTCGCGGTGATCGGCTACGGCAGCCAGGGCCACGCGCACTCGCTGTCGCTGCGCGACTCCGGCGTCGACGTCCGGATCGGCCTGCCCGAGGGTTCGAGGTCACGGCAGAAGGCGCAGGACGAGGGACTGCAGGTGGGCACGCCCGCCGAGGTCTCCGCCTGGGCGGATCTGATCATGATCCTGGCGCCGGACACGAAGCAGCGCCACATCTACGCCGAGGACATCGCGCCGAACCTGAAGGACGGCGACGCGATCTTCTTCGGCCACGGCTTCAACATCCGCTACGAGCTGATCAAGCCGCCGTCGAACGTCGACGTCGCGATGGTCGCCCCGAAGGGCCCCGGCCACCTCGTGCGCCGCCAGTTCGTCGACGGCAAGGGCGTGCCCTGCCTGATCGCGGTCGAGCAGGACGCATCCGGAAACGGCAAGGCGCTCGCGCTCTCCTACGCCGCGGCGATCGGTGGCGCCCGCGCGGGCGTCATCGAGACGACGTTCAAGGAGGAGACCGAGACCGACCTGTTCGGTGAGCAGGCGGTGCTCTGCGGCGGCGCGGCCGCGCTGGTGCAGACCGGGTTCGAGGTGCTCACCGAGGCCGGCTACGCGCCCGAGGTGGCCTACTTCGAGTGCCTCCACGAGCTCAAGCTGATCGTCGACCTCATGTACGAGGGCGGCATCGCCAACGAGCGCTTCTCCATCTCCGACACCGCCGAGTACGGCGACCTCACCCGCGGCCCGCGCGTGATCACGCCCGCGGTGAAGCAGGAGATGCGCAAGATCCTGGGGGAGATCCAGGACGGCACGTTCGCCCGCGAGTGGGTGGCCGAGGACGACGCCGGCCGCCCGAACTTCACCCGCCTCCAGAAGGAGGGGCAGAACCACCCGATCGAGCAGGTCGGGGAGAAACTGCGCGGCCTGATGAGCTGGGTGGGCCAGAAGGCCACCTGAGCCTGCGGCTGAATCGCACCAACGGCACTCTCGTTCCGACCATGTCGGGCGAGGGTGCCGTTCGTGCATGATCGGGCCGTGGACGTCGACGCCCTTCGTGCCCTCACCCCCGGATGCGCGAACCGCGTCCACCTCAACAACGCGGGCACGGGACTGCTGGCGCAACCGACCCTCGACGTGATGACCGGGTACCTCCGCCGCGAGGCCGAGATCGGCGGGTACGAGGCAGCGGACGCCGCCCAGGACGACATCGCGGCCGTGTACACCGCGGTGGCCGAGCTGGTCGGAGGCGCCCCCGACGAGATCGCCTTCTTCGACAACGCCACCCACGCCTGGAACGCCGCGTTCTACTCGGTGCCCCTCGGTCCCGGCGACCGGATCCTCACCGGCCGCGCCGAGTACGGCAGCAACGTGCTGGCGTACCTCCAGGTCGCGAAGCGCACCGGCGCCGAGGTCGTCGTCGTCCCGAACGACGAGAGCGGGCAGCTCGACACCGCGGCGCTGGCCGACCTCGTCGACGAGCGCACCCGGCTGATCGGGGTCAGCCACGTCCCGACGAGCGGCGGGCTGGTCAACCCGGCCGCCGAGATCGGCCGGATCGCCCGCGAGGCCGGGGTGCTGTACCTCCTCGACGCCACCCAGTCTGTCGGGCAGCTCCCGGTCGACGTGGAGGAGATCGGCTGCGACCTGCTGTCCGCCACCGGGCGCAAGTTCCTGCGTGGCCCGCGCGGCACCGGGTTCCTCTGGGTGCGCTCGACAGCACTGGAGCGGCTCGACCCGTACGTCGCCGAGATCCGTTCCGCCACGTGGGACGGCGGGCGCGGCTTCACGTGGGTCGACGGCGCCCGGCGCTTCGAGTCGTGGGAGAACAGCTACGTCAACCTGCTCGGGCTCGGCGCCGCGGTCCGGCAGGCACTGGACCTGGGCCTGGACGCCATCGCCGGGCGCACCCTCGCGCTGGGCGCGCAGCTGCGGGAGCGGCTCGACGCGCTGCCCGGCGTGTCCACCCACGACCTGGGCCGCAACCGGTGCGCGATCGTGACGGCGAAGGTCGACGGTATGCCCACCGACGATGTCGTCGCCGAGCTCGCCCGCGCCGGGGTCAACGTGACCTCGACCGATCCCGAGCACACCCAGTTCGACACGGAGGTGCGCGACGTGCACCCGCTCGTGCGGCTGTCCCCGCACTACTACAACACGGAGGCGGAGCTGGACCGCGGGACCGAGGTGATCGCCGGCCTTCCCCGCTGACCGAGTGGACGACGAGGATGCATCCGGGCGCACTGCGGGAACGGGGGGACCGGTGGAGGCGGACGACGCGAAGATCCGGGCGGCGGTGGGGGTGACGGTCGACGCCGGCACCGTCCACTTCGAGATGCGGATGGAGTCCGAGCCCGCCGGGATGATGCGGGAACGCAGCCAGGGGGTCTGCGATTTCGCCCACCGGCGCGAGGCCTGCCACACGGTGACGGAACTACCGGCGGACGTCCCTGACGTCTTCCAGATCACGGACGGCGGGATCGTCTACAGCCGGGATACCGGCGACGAGTGGCACGTCCTGGACATGGGCAGCTGGGCATCGGCCGGCCTGCTGTCCGTGCTCGGCTGGCTCTACGGGGTGGTGGACGTGCGGACGGGCGACGGCGGCGACCACGGTGTGACGATGAGCGCCGCGCGTGCGCTCGAGACGTGTCCGGCGCCGCTGCGCGACGAGCTCCGGACGTCCTTCCACCAGGCAGGTCATCTCGACGCGGTCGCGACCGGCCGGGTCCGCACCGATGCCTCCGGCCGCATCGTCGAATGCCGGCTCGAGCTCCCGGCCAGCGTGAACGGGCTCTTCGGATCGGTCGACGTCGGCTCGCGCATCACCGTCGTCCTCTCCGACTTCGGCGAGCCGGCGCACATCCGGCCTCCCGACGCCGGGCCCGCCCAGCCGATCGAGGACTTCGTCGAGCACATCCTCCGGCATGTCGAGGAGGGCGAGTAGCCCCTTGCCCCCTTCGCGGGAAGACGGGCCGGGGCCGGGCGGTTGACCAAGGTGTCCCGCGACGAAAGGTCACCGCCGTGTCCCTGCCACTTCCGCTCTCGATCCTCGACCTCGCCACCGTCGGGGACGGCGAGACGGTCCGCGAAGGCCTCGAGGCGAGCGTCGGGCTCGCGCAGCGCGCTGAGGAGTGGGGGTTCCGGCGGATCTGGTACGCGGAGCACCACAACATGCGGGCGGTTGCCTCGTCGGCCACGAGCGTGCTCATCGCGCACGTGGCGGCGAACACCGAGCGGATCGCGCTCGGCTCCGGCGGCGTCATGCTGCCCAACCACTCGCCGCTGGTGATCGCCGAGCAGTTCGGCACCCTCGCCACCCTGCATCCCGGGCGCATCGAGCTCGGGCTGGGCCGGGCGCCCGGTACCGACCAGACCACGGTCGCCGCCCTGCGCCGGGACCACACCGCGGCCGACCGCTTCCCACAGGACGTCCAGGAGCTGCAGGCGTTCCTCTCCGACGAGAGCCTCGTGCCGGGCGTGCACGCCTACCCGGGCCGGGGCACCAACGTGCCGATCACGATCCTCGGCTCCTCGCTGTACGGCGCCCGGGTGGCCGCGGCGCTCGGGCTGCCGTACGGCTTCGCCTCGCACTTCGCGCCCGACGCCCTCGAGCAGGCCGTCGCGCTCTACCGCAAGGAGTTCCGGCCGTCCGCCCAGCTCGGACAGCCGCGCGTGCTGGCCGCCGTGAACGTTGTTGCCGCCGACTCCGCCGACGAGGCCGCGAAGGCGCTGCACGCGGTGCAGCGCGACCGCGTGAAGCGGTTCCTGTCGCGCGGCGGCCACGACCTCACCGACGAGGAGGCCGAGATCTTGCTCGAGGCGCCTGCCGGGCAGCAGATCCGGTCGATGACGCGCTACACCGCGGCGGGCACCCCGGACGTCGTGGTGAAGTACCTGGAGGACTTCGCCCGCCGCGCCGACGCCGACGAGCTGATCGTGACGTTCCCGGTGGTCGACAGGTCGGCGTGGATGCGCTCCGTCGAGCTGCTCGTGGAGCAGGTGCGTCCCGCGGTCGTCTAGCGTTCCGGTTCGGAACGCTAGGCCGGGCGGTTCGTCCCCTTCGCATGTCGAACCGCCCACGCCGCGGGTACCGGGCCCGATCTGCGCATCTACGATCGGGGGTCGCACACCTGACCCCGATCCAGGAGCCCTGCATCCGTCGTGAGCACCGTCCAGATTAGAGGGCAGGCAGCCACCCGCCCTGTCGTCCTGCTCGCCGAGAAGCTCGCGCCGTCCGCGGTCGCCCTTCTCGGTGACGACGTCGAGATCCGCCACGTGGACGGCACCGACCGCCCCGCGCTGCTGGCCGCGATCACCGACGCCGACGCCCTGCTCGTCCGCTCGGCCACGAAGGTCGACGCCGAGGTGCTCGCCGCGTCCACGCGGCTGAAGGTCGTGGCCCGCGCCGGTGTCGGGCTGGACAACGTCGACGTGCCTGCCGCCACGGCCCGCGGCGTCATGGTCGTCAACGCGCCGACGTCGAACATCGTCTCAGCGGCCGAGCACGCGGTCGCGCTGCTGCTCGCCACCGCGCGGCACATCGCCGCCGCCGACGCGAGCCTGCGGCAGGGCCAGTGGAAGCGCAGCTCGTTCACCGGCGTCGAGCTCAACGGCAAGACGGTCGGCATCGTCGGCCTCGGCAAGATCGGGCAGCTGGTGGCCCAGCGGCTCGCCGCGTTCGGCGTCGAGCTGATCGCCTACGACCCCTACGTCGCGCCGGCCCGCGCCGCCCAGCTGGGCATCGAGCTCACCGACCTCGATGAGCTGTTGCGCCGCGCCGACGCGATCTCGATCCACCTGCCGAAGACCGCGGAGACCCTCGGCCTCATCGGCAAGGACCAGCTCGCGCTCACCAAGAAGGGCGTGCTGATCGTCAACGCCGCCCGCGGCGGCCTCGTCGACGAGGACGCGCTTGCCGAGGCCGTGCGCAGCGGGCACGTCGGCGGCGCCGGGATCGACGTCTACCTCACCGAGCCCACCACTTCCAGCCCGCTGTTCGAGCTGCCGCAGGTGGTCGTCACCCCGCACCTCGGCGCGTCCACCGACGAGGCGCAGGACCGGGCCGGCACCGATGTCGCGAAGTCCGTGCAGCTGGCGCTTGCGGGCGAGTTCGTGCCGGACGCGGTGAACGTGCAGGTCGGCGGCGTGGTCGGCGAGGAGGTGCGGCCGTGGCTGCCGCTCGTGCAGAAGCTCGGCGCCGTGCTCTACGCCCTCGCAGGGCGGGTGCCCAGCACCGTCACGGTCGACGTCGCCGGTGAGCTCGCGTCAGAGGACGTCTCGGTGCTGCAGCTCGCGGCCCTGCGCGGCGTGTTCACCAACGTCGTCGAGGACCAGGTCACCTTCGTCAACACGCCGGCGCTGGCCGCCGAGCGCGGGGTCGACGTCGAGCTGACCACGGCGCCGGAGAGCGAGAACCACCGCAGCGTGGTGCAGCTGCGCGCGGCGATGCCCGACGGCGAGTCCATCACCGTGTCCGGCACGCTCACCGGCAGGGCGCAGGTGGAGAAGCTGGTCGAGGTCAACGGCCGGCACTTCGACCTGCGCGCCGAGGGCGAGGTGCTGCTGCTGGAGTACGCCGACCGTCCTGGCGTGATGGGGCGGGTCGGCTCCCTGCTCGGCGAGGCGGCCGTCAACATCGAGGCCGCGCAGATCAGCCAGACCACCGACGGCACCGACGCGATCATGCTGCTGCGCGTCGACCGGCCGGTCGACCCGGGCGTGCTGGAGCCGATCGGCGCGTCGGTCGGGGCCAGGACCACGCGGCTGATCTCGTTCGACTGATCGGTCCGCGGGATGTCGGGTCGGGAGCTCGTCGTGCTGGGCACCGCCAGCCAGGCCCCGACCCGCACCCGCAACCACAACGGCTACCTGCTCCGCTGGGACGGGGAGGGGTTCCTCTTCGACCCGGGGGAGGGCACGCAGCGGCAGATGCTGCTGGCCGGCGTGCCCAGCAGCGCGATCACCCGGATCTGCCTCACCCACTTCCACGGTGATCACTGCTTGGGCGTTCCCGGCATCGTCCAGCGGCTCTCGCTGGACGGCGTCGCGCACCCGGTGATCGCGCACTACCCGGCGTCCGGTCGGGAGTTCTTCGCGGCGCTGCGGTACGCCAGCTCGTTCCACGAGGTCGCGGACGTTCAAGAGGAGCCGGTCGAGCGGGACGGCGTGCTCGCGTCGGGCCCGTCCGGCGTGCTCGAGGCGCTTCGGCTGGACCATCCGGTTGAGGCGTTCGGCTACCGCTTCACCGAGCCGGACGGGCTACGCATGCTGCCCGGGCGGCTCGCCGAGCGCGGGATATCCGGTCCCGACGTGGGCAGGCTGCAGCGCGAGGGCGCGATCGTGGTGTCGGGCCGCACGGTGCGGTTGGCGGACGTCAGTGTTCCGCGGCGCGGACAGCGGTTCGCCTTCGTCATGGACACCCGCCTCTGCGACGGGGTGTACGCGCTGGCGGACGGCGCCGACATGCTCGTCATCGAGTCGACGTTCCTCACCGAGGACGAGTCGCTCGCGCGGACGTATGGGCACCTGACGGCCCGGCAGGCCGCGACGGTCGCCGCCGACTGCGGGGTGCGGAAGCTGGTGCTGACCCACTTCTCCCAGCGCTACGCCGACCCCGCCCGGTTCGCGGCCGAGGCGTCCGAGGTGTTCGGCGGCGAGATCGTGGTGGCCGCGGACCTGGCCCGCGTGCCGTTGCCACCCCGGCGTGGATGATGCGGCTGTTCGTGGCGGTGACGCCGCCGCCCGAGGTACTGGACGAGCTGCGCTCGGCCACAGCGGCGATGCGCTCCGCGCACCCGGAGCTGCGCTGGAGCCTGCCCGCCCAGTGGCATCTCACGCTGGCGTTCCTCGGTGGGGTCGATGACGAGACACGCATGGACCTTTCGGCGCGGCTGGGCCGCGCCGCCGCCCGGCACCCGCCGATGCGGCTCGCGCTGCACGGCGCAGGCCGGTTCGGTGATCGCGTGCTCTGGACCCGCGTGGCAGGTGACGTGGGGGCGCTGGGCGGGCTCGCGGCGTCCGTGCGGGCGGCGGCCCGGCGGGCAGGGGTCGACGTCGAGGACCGGCCCTACCGGCCCCACCTCACACTGGCCCGTGGTCGGAACGGGGCCGACCTGAGGCCGGTCGTCGCCGCGCTGGCCGGGTTCGCGGGGCGCACGTGGACCGCGGCCGAGCTGCACCTCGTGCGCAGCCACCTCGGTGGCGGACCCGGCCGCACCTCCCGGTACGAGCTGCTGGCGTCGTGGCCACTCACCGGAAGTTGATCACTAACCGTTCCCGGCGTAGCTGTGTGCGCGCGTTCGGAGGGATGAGCATCCGCCGTACGGGTGCTGGCCGAGAGCGGGGGCGCCGTTCGAGGCGGTCGGGCGGAGGGGCAGAATGGCCCGCTCGGGGGCGTGTCCCGCGCCGGAGAACGGCGCGGTGATCCGCTTTCGCACCAGATCCACGCGACCGGGTGACCGCGATCGGGTGGCGGACGGCGGAGCGGTGCCGTCGCGGCCGGTAACGTGCGCCCGGCTGCTTCGGGGCCAGACGGAGAGAGGACATCGGCAATGCGCCTTGCGGTCATTCCGGGGGACGGCATCGGGCCGGAGGTCATCGACGAGGCGCTCAAGGTCCTCAACGAGGTATCGCCTGGCGCCGAGACCACCACCTACGACCTCGGCGCCGCGCGCTGGCACTCCACCGGAGAACTTCTGCCGGAGTCGGTGCTCACCGAGCTGCAGCAGCACGACGCCATCCTGCTCGGAGCCGTCGGCGACCCGTCGGTCCCCAGCGGCATCCTGGAGCGCGGCCTACTGCTGCGGCTGCGGTTCGAGCTCGACCACCACGTCAACCTGCGTCCCGCGCGGCTCTACCCGGGCGTCCGCGGGCCGCTCGCGTCACCGGGCGAGATCGACTTGATCGTCGTGCGCGAGGGCACCGAGGGTCCCTACGTCGGCACCGGCGGGATCCTGCGCAAGGACACCCCGCACGAGATCGCCACCGAGGTGAGCACCAACACCGCGTACGGCGTGGAGCGGGTGGTGCGCGACGCGTTCGCGCGCGCATCGCGGCGGCCGCGCAAGCACCTCACACTCGTGCACAAGACGAACGTGCTGAGCTACTCGGGCCGGCTGTGGTCGCGGATCGTCGAGGAGGTCTCCCTCGAGCACCCCGAGGTGTCGGTGGCCTACCAGCACATCGACGCCACCACGATCCACATGGTCACCGACCCCGGCCGGTTCGACGTGATCGTCACCGACAACCTGTTCGGCGACATCCTCACCGACCTCGCTGCGGCCGTCACCGGCGGCATCGGCCTCGCCGCCAGCGGCAACCTCGACGTGAGCCGGCGCAACCCGAGCATGTTCGAGCCGGTGCACGGCAGCGCCCCCGACATCGCGGGCCAGGGCATCGCCGACCCGACCGCCGCCGTCCTCTCGGTCGCCCTCCTCCTCGACCACCTGGGCAACCGCGACGCCGCCCGCCGCATCGAGGCCGCCGTTTCCTTCGACCTGGCCACCCGCGACCACAGCGCCACCGGCCACACCCAGTCGATCGGCGACCGCCTGGCGGCGCTGGTGAGCGCGAGGGCCACCCCGAGCCCGACTGCGTAGGCCCGTCCACGTGTCAGCAGAGCCACCTCCATGCCATCTCGTGGCATGAAGGTGGCTTGCTGACATCCGGATAGCCGGAACCGCGCGGAGGGGTGGGCGGGTTCGGTCGATCGAGCAGGCTCGGCACAGCGGCGCCACCGTGGGATCAAGCCCCGCCGAGGTAGGACTCGTCCAGGAGGGACGCGACACTGTCCAGGGGCGCGCGGACCCAGTCGTCGTCGATCTCCTCGCCGTCGTCGCGGGCGGCCTGCAATGCGCGGTTCCAGGTGAGCGCGCGGGCGACCTTCGCGACCCGGCACGCGAGTTCGAGGGTTGCGCCCAGGTCCTCCTCGCCCGAGGTGTGGGCGAATCCCTCCAGGTAGGTGGAACGCGCGCGGAGGAATGCGGGGTCGTCGAGCTTCGCGTCGAGTAGGCGCTGCACGAATCCCAGTGGCACGAGCATTGCCGCGAAGGAGTGGGCGACGACGCTGTCGCCCCAGTCGTAGAACGTCGCGACGCCTGTGCCCAGGATGTTCCACGGGTGGAGATCGTTGTGGTCGAGGCTCACCGGCACCCGTGACTCGCCGAGCTGCCAGCACCACCGGGCAAATGTGGGTCGCATCGCCGCGACTCGCGCATGCGTCGCATCCGCGGTGCCGCCGCGTCCGTCGATGGCGGCGCCGGTGACTTCCAACGCTTCATCGAACCGGTCGAGCATGACAGCGGGGCGCATGTCTGCGACACCCAGGGACAGGAGCTCGTCGACATGGGTAGCCAGCTCGCGTTGTAGCTGGCCGTACTGTCCGAGTGCATCCACGAGCGCCGTCGTCAGCTCGGTGCCGGCGAGACGCTCCCCGATGGGCAGGCCGCCGTCGGGCAGCAGGATCCAGCCGCGCTCCGGGTCCGAGGCGAGCGGTGTCAGCACGTGGCCCGGGGCGATCCGGGCGAGGAGGTCGTACAGGCCGACCTCGAATGCGGTGCCGGGTCCGGCTGCCTTCAGCCAGACCGGACCGGCGGAGGTGGGCACCCGCAGCACCGTTGCCCACGGGCGCAGGTGTGGTTGCTCGACATCGCCGTGGCGGTGGATGCCCGCGGTGGCCAGCTGCTCGTCGAGCCACATCACCGCGTCGGCGTGCCATTCCGGCGACGACCATGCAGCTGTGCCGTGGCGGGCGATCCGGCTGCGAGCGAGTTCCTGCTTTCCGGGTGGCTCATGCCGAGAACGACGCATCATCGGCTTCTCCTCGGGGGTGGACGATCTCCGAAGCGCGTCAGCGTGAGGGCAGTGTCGCGGCCGGCGTGCGACGCCATACCACCAGCGCCGATGCCGAGCCTGCGGCCATGACCGCGGCGCCGACCCAGGCCGCGACGTGCATGCCCGTGAGGAAAGCCGCCTGTGCGGCGTCCGCGAACGCCACATCGTCGGCCAGGCCGCGCGCGATGTCGAGCGCGCCGCCCAGGGTCCCCAGCCCCGATTCGGGGATTCCGGCGGGCGGGACCAATGCGCCCCTGAACGCCGCCGCGCCGGCGGCGCCCAGCAGCGCCACACCGAATGCGATCCCGAGTTCGGAGCTGGTCTCCGACACCGACGACGCTGCGCCCGCCCGCTCCGGTGGCGCCGACCCGACGATCACATCGGTGCTCACCGCAACGACCGCGCTGGCCATCCCCATGATGATGGCCGCGCCGGCGACCACCACACCGATACCCGGCCCTGCGGTCGCGAGCACGACGCACCCGGCAGCGGACACCGCCATCACCCCGGCCAGCAGCAGGTCCGGCGGTACTCGCCCGGCGAGCCTCGGCACCAGGGTGGAGGTGACGATGCCCGTAGCCACACCCGGCAACGTCCACAGCCCGGCCACCAACGGGGACAGCCCGGCCACCAGCTGCAGATGCTGCGCCACGAACAGGTAGGTGCCGGCCCACGCGGCATTCGTGCACAGCTGCGCCACCAGCGCGAGGTTGAACCGGGCCGCGCGGAACAGCGTCAGGTCGATCAACGGGTGCGTGAGGATCCGCTGACGGCGCAGGAACACCACTCCCACCGCCAGCCCCGCGACCACCGCGAGCACGGCGACCATGTCCGGCCCGTCGACGGCGACGCGTTTGAGCCCGTAGACGATGCCGAGCACCGCGAACAGCGACATCGCGGTGCTGGCCAGGTCCAGCCGCCCGGGGTCGGGGTCCCGCGACTCCGGCAGCAGCATCGGACCCAGCACCAGCAACAGGACCATGGCCGGCACACCGAGCAGGAACACCGCGCCCCACCAGAACTGCTCCAGCATCACCCCACCGACCAGCGGCCCGATCGCCCCGCCGCTGGTGAACACCGCCACCCACACCCCGAACGCGGCACCCCGCTCCCGCTCGTCGTCGAACAGGCTCCGGATCAGCGCGAGAGTCGAGGGCAGCAGGCTCGCACCGACCAGCCCCAATAGCGCCCTGGCGACGATCAGCATCGCCGGGCTCACCGAGAACGCCGTCAGCACCGAGGCCCCGGCGAACGCCGCCGCACCCATCAGCAGCAGCCTGCGCCGACCGATCCGGTCGCCGAGCGTCCCCATCGTGATCAGCGAGCCGGCCACCAGGAATCCGTAGATGTCGACGATCCACAGCAGCTCCACCGCGCTCGGCTGCAGATCGGCGCTGAGCTCGGGGACGGCGAAGTGCAGCACGAACATGTCCATCGACACGAGCAGGGTCGGCAGCATGAGCACCACCAGGCCCAGGCGGGGACGCGCGGCCATCCGTGCGGCGCTCACCGGGCTGCCCCGGTCGCCATCGACGGCGCGGCCATGTGCAGCACCGTCCGGCCACCGGCCAGGTAGAACGCCTCATCCGGGCCGAGCGTCTCGCAGCAGAAGCGCCGGGCACGATCGAGGTCAGCGACCAGAACGGCCGCGCAGACAACCGAGTTCGCGGGCATGGCTCGAGTTCCTCCAGATTGGTCCGGCAAGCGCGGGACCGACGTACTCGTCAGCCACTGGAGATGTCGACCGTGGAGAGACCCGGAACTCATCGGTCCCGAGCCGGGACCGTCGCGAGCGCACGGCGCGGCGCCGGCCGGCCGCGGCAGCGAGGTGCCATTAGGGTCGCCTGGATGGCTGAAGATGTGAGGCCCCAGGGTGGGGTGCAGGCCCTTGACGACGGCTCCGGCAACCTCGTCGACCGGCGCAACCTCCGCACAGCGGCATGGGGCGGGTTGATCGGCACGGCGCTGGAGCAGTACGACTTCGTCATCTACGGCACCGCCACCGCGATCATCTTCAACAAGATCTTCTTCACTCAGGCGGACCCGGCGATCGGGGTGCTGGCGGGCTTCGCCACGTACGCGGTGGGTTTCCTCGCCCGCCCGCTCGGCGGGTTGTTCTTCTCCCGCTACGGCGACCGGCTGGGCCGCAAGTTCGTACTGGTGGCCACGCTGTTCCTGATGGGGATCTCGACGTTCCTCATCGGGGCGTTGCCGACGTACGAGCAGGCTGGGCTGCTCGCGCCGGCACTGCTCGTGGTGCTGCGGCTGCTGCAGGGCGCCGGGGCCGGCGCGGAGCAGGCGGGTGGGGTGGTGCTGCTCACCGAGGTCGCGCCACGCGAGCGTCGCGGGCGGTACGCGTCGCTGGTGTTCGTGGGCGCGTCGGCCGGCACGGCGCTGGGGGCGGTGGTCTGGATCCTCGCCCAGCTGCTGCCGCAGGATCAGCTCCTCGCGTGGGGCTGGCGGGTGGTGTTCTTCTCGAGTGCGTTCGTGACGGTCGCCGCGTACGTCCTGCGCAGGCGCCTGCGTGACGCGCCCGTATTCGAAGAGGCGAAGCGGGAGCAGAAGGCCGCGGAGTCGCCGATCAGGAGTGTGTTCACCGTGGGGCGGCGACCGTTCTTCCGGACGTTCGCGCTGAACATCGGCGGCAACACGCAGTCGTACGTGTTCCAGGTGTTCATGGGCAGCTACCTGATCCAGACGGTGGGGGTCGACCCTCGGCTGGTGCCGCAGGCGCTGCTGGTCGGGGCGTTGTTCGGGTGTGTGTCCGCGTTCGTCACGGGATCGCTCACCGACCGGTTCGGCCGCCGGCCCGTGATCATCGCGGTCGCCGCCTTCCTGGTCGTCTTCCCGGCCCCGGCATTCCTGATGCTCGACACGGGCAATCCGGGGCTCGTCGTGCTCGTGATCGTGATCGGGTTCGTCTTCGCCGCGTACGGCACGGTCGGCTCGCAGGGCGCAGCGTTCGCCGAGCTGGCCGGATCGCGCTACCGCTACGCGGGGGTGGCGCTCGGGCGCGAGTTCTCCGCGGTACTCGGTGGCGGCATCGCGCCGCTGCTCTCCGGCGTGCTGGTACAGCTCGCCGCGGGCTGGATCGGCGTGGCGATCTACATGAGCGCGATCATGCTGGTCAGCCTGGTCACGGCGATCAAGATGCCGGAGACGCGCGGTCGTGACCTGCGGCTGGAAGCCGATGCGTGATCCAGGTTATTGCAGCCTCACCTAACTTCGGGTAGACAGCGCGGGTGCTTCGCCGCCTGCTGATCGGATTTGCCGCCGCTGTCCTCGTCGCGGGGTGCGCCTCCGGTGCCGCGCCGGAGGCGGCGGCGCCCGCGACCATCACGGTGCCGCACAAGTTCGGCGAGACGATGGTGCCGGCGCAGCCACAGCGCGTGGTGTCGCTCGGGTACACCGAGCAGGACGCGATCCTCGCTTTCGGTGTGGTGCCCGTCGCCGTCCGGTACGCGTTCGGGTCGCGGGACGACGCGATCTTCCCGTGGGCCGATGCCGCGGCAGGCGACGCTCGGCCCGAGATCCTCCCGCGGGAGGAGATCGACTTCGAGAAGATCGCCGCGCTGCGCCCGGACCTGATCATGGCTGTGACGGCCGGGTTGGACCAGCAGCAGTACGACACGCTCAGCCGGATCGCGCCCACGGTCGTGCAGCCGGCCGAGTACGTCGACTTCGGCACGCCATGGCAGGTGCAGACCCGCGTGACCGGGCAGGCACTCGGGCAGCCAGAACGGGCGGAGGAGCTGGTCGCGCAGGTCGAGGCTCGGTTCGCCGAGGTGAAGGCCGCACATTCGGAACTCGCGGGCCGGACGCTGGCGCTCTCCGGCCCGATGTACGAGGGCGCCTATCCCTTCCACGCCACCGACGACACCCGCACCCGGTTCTTCGGCGCGCTCGGCATGGTGGTGCCGCCCGAGCTCGACGCCGCGGCGGGCAACAGCTTCTACGGCACGGTGAGCCGGGAGAACGCGAGCATGCTGAACGCCGACGTGCTGATCTGGCAGGCGGGCTCGCCGCAGGAGCGCGTCGAGATCGAGACCGACCCGATCCTCGCCGCGCTGCCGGTCGTCCGCGAGGGCCGGGCACTGTTCATGGACGGCACCGACTACGACGCGCTGCAGTTCTCCAGCGCTCTGAGCCTGCCGTACCTGCTCGACCAGTTCGTCCCACGGCTCGCGGCAGCGGCGCGGTAGGGCACGCCGATCCCAGTATGTGGGCGGGCGGTGTGACAGCGTGGGACGGCCCGTGCCACACTCGCGGCGTGCAGCATCTTTGCGTGATCATTATTGACGAGCGCGTCGGCTAACGAGCACCACAGCCGACGCGCAGACCTCTCGCACTCGCGGGGGGTCTTTTTTGTTGCCCGAATCGCGCCCGACCGCCCAGGAGCCCCTCGAATGTCCCGAACCGAACCGGCCGGAACCCCGCTCGGCGACGCATTCCACGTCTTCGACACGACGCTGCGGGACGGGGCCCAGCGCGAGGGCATCAGCTACTCGGTGGCCGACAAGCTCGCCGTCGCCCGCCACCTGGACGCGGTGGGTGTCGGCTTCATCGAGGGCGGCTGGCCGGGCGCGATGCCGAAGGACACCGAGTTCTTCGCCCGCGCCGCGGCGGGGGAGCTCGAGCTGCGGCACGCTGTGCTCGTCGCGTTCGGCTCGACGCGGCGCGCCGGCCTCAGCGTCACCGAGGACCCCCAGGTACGGGCGCTGCTCGACTCCCAGGCCCCTGTGGTGACGCTGGTAGCGAAGTCCGACCGCCGCCACATCGAGCGGGCGCTACGCACCGACGTCGCCGAGAACTGCGCGATGGTCGCCGACACCGTGTCCTTCCTGCGCGCGGAGGGCAGGCGGGTGTTCCTCGATGCCGAGCACTTCTTCGACGGCTACAAGTTCGACCCCGACACGGCGCTGCGGGTGCTCGAGGCGGCCATGACCGCGGGCGCCGACGTCGCGGTGCTGTGCGACACGAACGGCGGCATGCTCCCGCTGGGCATCGCCGAGGTGGTCGCCGAGGTGGCCGCCCGCACCGGTTTCCGGCTCGGCATCCACTGCCAGGACGACACGGGCTCCGCGGTGGCCAACTCGGTCACCGCGGTACAGGCAGGCGCGACGCACGTGCAGTGCACCGCCAATGGCTACGGCGAGCGGACCGGCAACGCCGACCTGTTCGCCGTGGTCGGGAACCTGGTGACCAAGCTGGGCATGCCCGTCCTACCGGACGGCGCGCTCGGCGAGCTGACCCGCACCTCGCACGCGTTGGCGGAGATCGCCAACATCGCTCCCGACACCCACCAGGCCTACGTCGGGACGTCAGCGTTCGCCCACAAGGCGGGCCTGCACGCGAGTGCGATCAAGGTGGACCCGGAGCTCTACAACCACATGGACCCCGTGGATGTGGGCAACGGGCAGCGGGTGCTGGTCACCGAGATGGCCGGCCGGGCCAGCGTCGAGCTCAAGGCAACCGAGCTCGGCCTGGACCTGGCCGGCCATCCCGACGCGGTGTCGGCCGTGACGCGCACGGTCAAGGAGCGGGAGTTGGCCGGCTGGTCGTTCGAGGCCGCCGACGCGTCGCTGGAGCTGCTCATGCGCTCGGCGATGGGAGAGGCGGATCGGGTCCCGTTCGCGCTGGAGTCCTACCGGGTGATCCTGGAGCACGGGACCGACGGTGTGGTCGTCGCGGAGGCGACGGTCCGCGTCGTGCTCGCCGACGGGCAGCGCCAGATCGCGACGGCCGAGGGCAACGGCCCGGTCAACGCGCTCGACGCCGCGCTGCGGGCGGCGCTCACCCCGACGTGCCCGTGGCTGTCGGACGTCGAGCTCTCCGACTACAAGGTCCGGATCCTGACGACCGGCCGCTCGGAGAGCTTCGGCACCGACGCCGTCACGCGGGTGCTGCTGGAGTCCACCGGTCCGGCCGGTTCGTGGACGACGGTCGGCGTGCACAGCAACGTCGTCGAGGCGTCCTGGCTGGCGCTGGTCGACGCGCTCGCCTACACGGCACTGCGCGAGCGCGGACCGGTCACGGTCGACTCTTGAGCAGGTCCAGCAGTTCGGCGTTGAGCTGCTCGGCGTGCGTCACGAACAGGCCGTGGCCGGCCGTCGGGTACTCGACGTAGCGGCAGCCGGGCACGAGCTGCGCGGTGCGCCGGCCGGTGAGCGCGACCGGGGCCGACGTGTCGGCAGCGCCGTGCACGACGAGCGTCGGCACCGTGATCTCGCGCAGTCCGGCGCGGTGGTCGGCGTGGAACATCGAGCGCATCAGCTGCGTGGTGGCCCATGGCGACGCGGACAGGCACTTGCCGATCGTCCAGTCGATCAGCGCGGGCGAGACGTCGTTGCCGAGGTGGGTGGCGTACCAGACCTGCGCCTGCCGGGCGAACCACTTCGGCCGGTCGGCCCGGAACTGGGCGATGGTGGCCTCGAGTGCGGCTTCCGGGAGGCCGTCCGGGTTGTCGTCGGTCTGCTTCAGGAACGGGACCACCGCCGAGACGAGGGCGACGCGGCCCACCCGCTCCTCGCCGTGCCTGGCCAGGTAGCGCGCCACCTCGGCGCCGCCGAACGAGTGGCCCACCAGCGTGACGCCGGTCAGGTCGAGGTGCTCCAGCAACGCGGCGAGATCGTCGCTGGTGGTGTCGATGTCGTAGCCGGTGGACGGGCGGTCGGAGCGGCCGTGCCCGCGCCGGTCGAGCGCGATGCAGCGGTACCCGCGTTCGGCGAAGTACGGGATCTGGTACTCCCACATGTCCGCATCCAGCACCCAGCTGGCGACGAACACGATCGGCTCGCCGGTGCCGTACTCCTCGTAAGCGAGCCGGGTTCCGTCGGTGGCGGTGAAGTGCGGCATCGGGTCCTCCTCGGCGCTTGGTGACGAGATCACCCTCTTCCCGCCGAGGTAGGTACGTCGATGACGTCGGAGGTAAACGAGTTCACCCCGGGGGCCCGATCCCACGCTCGAAGCCCCGCCGCAGCACCATGATCGTCCGGCTGCGGACGACGCCATCGACCCGGTAGAGGTCGTGCAGCACGTCCTCCAGCTCGTCCGGGTCGGCGACCCGCACCTTGAGCAGGAAGTTGCTGCTGCCGGCCACCGAGTGCGCCTCCTCGATGCGCGGGTCGGCGCGGGTGGCGGCGAACAGCTCGTCCTTGACCCATCCGTCGCTGTCGACGAGCACGAACGCGAGCACGTGCCGGCCGATGGCGTCCGGGTCGACCTCCACCGTGGTGCGCCGGACCACGCCCGACGCGCGCAGCCGACGCACGCGCTCGTGCACGGCGGCAGGTGAGAGCGACACTTCGCGGCCGAGCTGGGCGTAGGTACGACCCGCGTCCTCGAGCAGCAGGCCGAGGATCTTCCGGTCGATGGCGTCCACCACCCAATGCTGACATTCTTCTGGCCGAAAGTCGTTCGGACTTGATGGATCGGCCTGGACGCCGCGATATGCCCGATCCATCTTCGGTGCATGACCGTCGTCCACCAACGCCCTCCAGCGCTCGCCACCGCGGTACTCACGGCGGGCGTCGTCGTGGTCGGGGCCCAGGCCTTCGTGCTCGCCCCGCTGCTCCCCGACATCGCGGCGGGCCTCGCCGCGAGCACCGCCGAGGCCGGGCGGGCGCTCTCGGCGTACGGCGCGGGCATCGTCGCGTCGGCCCTGCTGCTCGGCCGCAGGCTCGACGCCATTCCGCGGCGCACCGTGCTGCTGGCAGGCATGGGCGCGCTCACCGTGGCCGCTGCCGGGTCCGCCGTCGCGTCACACTGGGCGCTGCTCGCGCTCGCCCAGCTCGCCGGCGGTATCGGGGTGGGTGTCGTGCTGCCCGCGACGTACGCGCTCGCCGCGGAGCTCGCGCCACCAGGCGCCGGAGCGCGCGCGACGGGTCGGGTGCTCACCGGCTGGTCGATCGCGCTGGTGGCGGGGGTGCCGCTCGCCACGGTGCTCGGCGACGCGATCGGCTGGCGGGCGGCGTTCGGAGCGCTCGCTGCGCTGTGTGTCACGCAGATCGCGCTGTACGTGCTGCTGCCCGCCACCCCCGCGGTCGGTCCCACCCGCGGTGCTCTCGGCGCAGCCCTGCGCGCACCGGGCGTCGCCGCGCTGCTCACCGGGGTGCTCGCGTACATGGCCGCGTTCTACGGGGTGTTCGCGTTCGTCGGCGTCGAGGTGCGTGCGGTGCACGGTGGCGGTGCGACGATGGCCGGGCTCGTCGCCCTCGCCTACGGCATCGGGTTCGGGATCGCGGCGGGTGTCGACCGGTTCCTGGACCGCCTCGGCACCGCCCGCCTGGTGGCCCCGGCGCTCGCCCTGCTGGCCGCGGTGTACCTGGCGCTCGCCGCGACGATCGGCGCGCTCGCGCTGTTCCTCGGGATCGCGGTCATATGGGGTCTGGTCAACCACGTCGGGCTGACGCTGCTGCTCAGCCGGCTGGCCGCGATCGCCCCAGGCCTCCGGGGCGCGGTGCTCGCGCTCAACACCGCCGCGACCTACGGCGGCGCCGCCGTGGCCGGCACGCTGGCCGGACTGATGTACGAGCGGGCCGGATTCGGCTGGCTGGCCGTCACGGCAGCCGCGCTCCTCGCGCTGGCGGTCCCCGTGACGGCAAGCCGCAAGCCCCACTCATCGACTGCGGCATTGGACCAGCGCGACCAGATCCCGGGCCCGCGCTGACCCCCATTCCACGTCCTACAGAGCGATCGCCACGCCGGTGGCGCTGGTCGTGGGCCGTCGCGACGACACAGGGCCGCCTCCGCACGGGCGCGTCGATGACCGTCGCCGGTCGCTGGCTTCCTCAGGTTCGGCGCGGCCGTGCGGGGTATCAGAAGGACCGAGTGTCTGGAGATGAACCATGAGCGAGCACCCCACAGGCCGTGACACCGGTTCCGGCCCAGCCGGGTCCCGCCTCTTCTCGGGTTGAGGACGACCCGGCCGAGCACCGCTCCGCGGAGCGCTCGGACGATCTGGGCGGGACTGTCCACTCGCCCGTGGCTTCCAAGCCTCCACGGAACCCGGGGCGATTCACCTCGGCAACGGAGGAACGGGCGGATCATCGGTGCGTCGTGACGACGCCGAGCGGGCCGGCGCCGCGCTGTCCGATGACGATGCCGACAGGTGGCTCGTCACCAAGGCGCGGGCCGGCGACATGGATGCCTACGAGGTGTTGGTTCGCCGCCACCGGGACCGGATCTACCGGATTTCGCTGCGCATGCTGGGCAATCGGCATGACGCGGAGGACATCGCGCAGGACGTGATGATCCAGGTGTGGACCGCGCTGGCCGGGTTCACCGGGGCGAGCTCGTTCACCACATGGCTGTACCGGATCGTGGTCAATCGCTGTCTGAACCAGATCCGACGCCGTCGCTGGACCCGCCCCGTACTCGAGGGCGATCCACAACCTGTGGCCGGCGCGGAGGATACGGTGATCGCCCGCCAGCGCGCGGGGGCAGCGATGGAGGCGATCGCAGCTCTACCCCCTGACCAGCGGGCCGTGATCGTGCTACACCAGTTGGAGGGTTTGACCTATCGGGAGGTTGCCGCCGTCGTCAACATCTCGGAGGACGCAGTGCGGGGACGTTTGCATCGAGCGCGGTTGACTTTGGTGGAGTCCCTGCGGAGCTGGTCATGAGCGAGCGCCGCTCATGACCGGCGGCACGCGCGGCGAACGCCTGACGTGCGGCCGGCGGGTCGAGGACGTGCTGGCTCAGGTCGCCGCCGGTCGGCGCGGCGAACGCGACGCCCATCAGCGGCGGTGCCCGCACTGCCACGCGGCCTTGGCCGAGTACGAGCGGCTGTGGGCCCCGCTCACCGAGCTGGCGGCGGAGAAGCCCAGTGCGCCGGACAGCATCGTGGAGAACGCTCTGCGTCGGATTCGAGGCGCCGTGGAGCACCTGGACTACGGGGTGCTCGAGTCGGCGCGGGGCCGCACCCGCATCGCCGCCAGGGTCGTGGTCGTGATTGCGCGAGAGTCCGCTCAGGCGGTGCCCGGTGTACGGGTGGCCCTCGGCAAACGCATCGCCGGCCGTACCGGCGACAGGTCCGATGTCCGCGCCGACGGTGCCGCCGAGAACCCGGCCGGTGGCGCGGAGGTCGTCGCGGGCGTCGCCGGACGCAGCACTGCTATCGAGATCACCCTGGCCGCGGACTACGGAGTCGACCTCCACCGCCTCGGCGAGCGCGTCCGCGAGGCGGTGACCGCCGAGGTCCGCGCACTCACCGGCCTCGAACCGGTACAGGTCACCGTCATCATCGACGACATCTTCGAGTAGCCGGATCTCCGAGCAGCCGCGGCGTCGGTCCAGCGGGACGAACGGCGCCTGCGACACGGCTCCACTCGATGTGTTGTACGTCACATCAGGCGTGCGTGAGGTCCTCCCTCCCGCTGTGTCCACCAGACATGACCGCAACGCCTCCCCGTGCGTACCGGCGAGGGCGAGTCACCGGTTCTGATCGAAGGAGATCGAGTAGATGACCAGTGCTGCCACGGAGCAGACCTCAGCCCGTTCCACGAGCGGTTCCAACACGGCTGGACCCAGCGCGACCGGCGCGACGACCGGCGGTGGGGCCGGCAGCGCGGCGTTGGCGAGCAGCCAGGGCCGCACCACCATCGCCGACGCCGTCGTGCAGAAGATCGCCGGTCGTGCCGCTCGTGAGGTGAGCGGCGTCCACGACTTCGGTGGGGGCGCATCCCGGACCTTCGGGGCGATCACCGAGCGGATCCCGGGCGGCCGAGCCACCTCGAGCCGCGGGGTCACCGTCGAGGTCGGGGAGAAGCAGGCGGCGATAGACCTCGACATCGTCGTCGAGTACGGGGTCCCGATCGGGCAGTTGGCCCAGTCGATCCGCCGCAACGTCATCGGTGCGGTCGAGCAGATGAGCGGCCTGGAGGTCGTCGAGGTCAACATCAACGTCAACGACCTGCACCTGCCCGACGAGGACCCCGGTGACGAGTCCTCTGAACCCGCTCGCGTCACGTGAGCTGCCGTCCCGTCGGCGACGCCCTGGAACCGGCTGAGAAGGAGTGATCCTCATGAAACTCACAGTGATCGGCCTGGCCGTGGGCCTGGTGCTCGGGGTGACGGCCGCGTGGGGCGGCTTCGGCGCCATGGCCATCGTTGCGATGATGGGCGCGCTCGGGGCCTTGACCGGCCGGTTCCTCGACGGGCAGCTCGACCTGTCCGCGCTCGGTGCGGGCGCCCGACACCGCGGCCCGCGATGAGGGCGGCCGGTCCGGGCGTCACCTCGGCCGATCCGGCCGGGCGCACCAGCGTCCATCCGGGCGGCGTGGTTGTCGCCCCCACCGTTCCTGATCATCGGCCGGCCCCGGCCGCCGAACGTGGTCGGACCACGGTCGGCCATCGGGTCATCGAGTCCGTCGCTGCCCGGATCGCCGGCGAGGAACCCGGCGTAGGGGGCGCGGCCCGGCGTGTGCTGGGTGTGGCGGTGACGGGTGAGGACGCCGAGCAGGCCCCGCGGGTGGAGGTGACCGTGGCCGGCGAGATGGTGTCGCTGCGGATCCGGCTGTCGGTGACCTACCCCGACCCGGTGCACGAAGTGACCGGCCGGGTCCGCCGGAGGCTGGTCGAGCGGGTGTGGGAACTGACCGGAAAGCGCGTTGGCATGGTCGACGTCGTCGTCGTCGCCCTGCACCGCCCCGCCGGCCCTCGGCGGGTGGTGCGATGATCCGCCGCCCGCGCCGCACTCTGCCCGCGACGATCGTCGGCCTGATGCTGTTCGTCGCCGCCGTGGTCGTGGTGATCTCCTGCGCCCAGTTGATCACCGGTGGCCCGCCGTTGGTCGCGTTCGGCACCCTCGGGGAGCTGGGGCGCACCACGACCTGGAACGACGCTCGCGTCCTCGCGGCGGGCGGGATCCTTTCCTCGGTCGGGCTCGCGTTGCTGGCGTGTGGCCTGCTTCCCGGACGTCCGCAGGTGCTGGCCCTGGCCCCGGGCGACGACCACACCGCTGCGGGGATCTCTCGTCGGAGCTTGGCCCGTGACCTGACGAGTCACGCACGGCGCGCGGACGGCATCACCGGTGCGCGAGTCAGGGTCGGTGCGCGAACCGTCACGGTGAACGCCCGCACCCCGCTCCGGGACCGCTCCGGGCTGCCCGACCTGGTCCGCGCGCTCGTCATTGAACGCCTCGATGACATCAACCTCGCCCGACCTGCGCGACTTCGGGTGACCGTCACCTCGGATCGGAGCGCGTGATGAACCCGAACCGTCCTGCCCGGCTCAACCGCACCGTTCTGGCTCTGCTGGGCCTGCTCTGCCTCGCTGTGGGCGGGGTCGTCCTGCTGGTCGGCGCCGGCTTCCTCGGCGATCTGCTGCCGGTTCCGGCCGATGCGCCGCTGTTGCCGCCCGGGCTGGTCCTCCCGGGGTGGGGACCGTCGGCCTTCGCCGCGGTCGCCGTCGTCATCGGGCTGCTGGCGCTACGCTGGCTGATCGCCCAGACGGCCCGGCGGCCCGCCGGCAGCAACTGGCAGCTCTCATCCGAAATCACCACCGGCACCACCCACATCGGCAGTGACGCTGCCGTGCGCCCGCTCGCCGACGAGATCGAGGACTATCCCGGCGTGCGATCGGCGACCGCCAGCCTGACGGGCCCGCACCAGCACGCTCACCTGTACCTGCGCGTGTCGGCCGACGACCACGCCGACATCTCCGAGCTCCGCCGCCGCATCGGTGCCGACGCCATCCCCCGCCTCACGCACGCCCTGAACCTGCCCGCGCTGCACGCCGACCTGCTGCTGCGCCTGGTCACCGCCGGCGGAGCACGAACCGGCTGAAGCAGGCGCCATTTCCTGCGGAGGCGAAAACGCAATCTCAGGGCCGTTCCAGGACCGTGAGGCCTTTTGTGCGCGGCGCGCAGAGCCCGCAGCGCGTTCGCGCCCGTGAGGGACGTCGAGAGGATTCTCGGCCTCCTCGAACTTGATACCGTCATTCGCCGCATCGGCCGCTGGGATGAAAAGACGACGATTTCGCGAAAAGCCACGATTGATCGATTTCTGTCAACCCTGCCCGCAAGCGACCCGACAGACGCACGGAGTGTCCGATGAAATATGATCAAACGCGGGAGCGGGCCGCAAATCAGCTGCCGATCATGTGGGCCCGACATCGTCGGGTGGCGGCCGATACTGTCACGGTGCAGCTCGAGGGCGAGATCGATAGCTCGAACGCCGGCCAGGTGGCCGGCCTCGCTGATGCGCTCGACGACGCAACCACGATCATCCTCGACATGAGCGAGGTGAGCTTCCTGGCGGCTGCGGGAATCACCGCGCTGCTGCATCTGGATGCTCGGTTGAGGCTCGCCGGCGGCCACCTCGTTCTCACCGGCACGGATCACCGTCCGGTGCGGAGGCCGATCACGATCTGCGGCCTCGACTCCATTCTCGACTGTCGTCCGAGCATGGCGACACCGTCGGAAAAATCGCCGACCTGAATTCGCTGCCATGGGGTTGAGTTCCACCTCGGTGGGTATTCAGAGGAAGGGCGGCGAGAGACCGGTCGCTCTGGAAGAGAGGGTCGGGCGCGCCCCGCCCGGAGTCGCATCTCCAGCATCTCCAGCCCTGGTTCAGGGCTGTCGACCAAACCGCCGTAGCGCTACGAAGGCTCGGAATCCGGAGAAACGAGATGCCGGGACGTGGCGGGAGCTGAGAGGGGTGCCCCCACCACGACCTGGAACGGGCACCAGCAGCCCGAACGACCACCGAAGGGATAGAGGTATGTCACAGCGCAACACGGTCGTCCGCAGCATGCACGACCTCGGACTCGCCGCATGGTTCGGCGGCACGCTCGCCGGCGCAGTCGCCGTCAACGGTGCCGCCGCCGACGTCTCCGACCCGAAGCAGCGGTTGCACGTCGCCAACGCCGGGTGGGCAAGGTGGACTCCGGTCAACCTGGCTGCGATCGCCGCCCATCTGGTCGGCGGCGCGGGGCTGCTGTTCGCGAACAAGGGCCGCGTCGCCACCCAGCGTGGCGTCGGCGCCTCCACCGCTGCGAAAACGGCATTGACCATCGCAGCGCTCGGCCTGACGGCCTACAGCCGTGTGTTGGGCAGGATGCTCGAGGAGGCCGACGGCGCTCCGGTCGAGGGCGGCACCGACGCCGTGCAGGACACCCCCGCCGGTGTGGCGAAGGTGCAGCAGCAGCTCAAGGTCGCGCAATGGCTCGTCCCCGCTCTCACCGGCGGGATCGCCGTGCTCAACTCCGTGGAGGGGGAGCAGCAGCGGCCCGGCCAGCAGCTACCCGGGATCCTGGCCAAGCCCATGCGATGGCTCTCCGCCGTATGACGATCCCGCCGTCAGCGCTCGGCATGACGAGATGTGCGCCCCACATCCACTCGTTCCGCCGAACCTCCACACACCGAACTGCCGAACAGAAGGACCAGAGCATGTCTACTCGTGGCGAGGGCGCCTACCGCGCCGGAGGCTCGATGCCCGCCGACAGCGACGACTTCCCGAGCGTGGCTGATCCCTACATCTCACCGCCCCTCACGGAGACCCGGGCGACGTCGACCGCTTCAGCCGTCGAGCCACACACCGACCGAGGGGTCGCCACCGACCGCGCCGTCGACCGCCGCGACCGTGTGCGGTGGGGTCCGATCTGGGCCGGCGCGTCGGTCGTGCTGACCGTGTTCATCGTGCTGCAACTGCTGTTCTTCGCGCTGGGCTGGCTCGACCTGGGCCTCGACGGTCGCGACGGGTCCGGTGTCGCCGCGGGGATCGTGACCGGCGTCCTGGCGCTGATCGCCTTCTTCGTCGGCGGACTCACGGCTGCAGCCAGCACGATGTGGCGCACGGCAGGTGACGGGATGCTCCACGGTGTCCTGGTGTGGACGCTGAGTGTGCTCGGCATTCTCGCCCTCACCCTGATCGGTGGCACGGCTCTGCTGGGGCCGCTGGCCAGCGTCGCCTCACAGGCACCGGATGCCGCGCAGGCAGCACAGCAGACCGTCGACCCAGGTCAGGCACTGGATACCGCCCGCGACACGGCCGGCTGGGCCGCCCTCGGGTTGGGCGCAGCCGCCGCTGCCGCTGCGATCGGGGGCATCGCCGGATCGAGGATCTGGCGAAACCGCGAGGACGCCGACACCGGACAACGCACCACTCCTGAGTGATCGCGACAAGCGCCGACGAGTGCTTCACCGGTCCGGATGGCGTCAGCCGTCCGGGCCGGTGGTGAGCGCCACGCCGATCTCGACTGCACCTGGTGGTCGGCGCCTCCGGGCCTTTGCTGCCGCGCCGCCGGGCCTGCCGTGTCAGCGGTCGGCGGGCTCGGTGGTGCGGCGGGCCCAGTCCGGTGCGTGTTCGGGCAGCGGGCCGATCGCGATGAGCCGGGCCGGCACGCCCTGCAGCACCGGGAACTGCCGGAGCAGACGCAGGGGTGGCGGGAGCGCCTCCGCCGGGGCGAGCGGCACTCCGTCCGCCAGCCCAACGGGGTCGGTGTTCGCCACCGGGGTGCCGGCGGTGGCGCCGCGGCCCCTGAACACGGCCCGGTGGGCGATGCGCTGTCCGCCCTGGATCAGCGCGGCGGGCCACCAGCGCCGTCGCTGGACCTTGCGCAGCAGTGAGCGCGGCACGATCCCACCGGAGCGCAGCGCGGGCGCGAGCAGCCTCGCTGTGGCCACCGCGTCGGCGACCGCGAGGTTGATGCCCACACCGCCAACAGGGGACATCGCGTGCGCCGCGTCGCCGATCAGCAGCAGCCCTTCGCGGTGCCAGGTGCGCAGCCGTTCCAGCTTCACGTCCAGCAGCTTCACGTCGTGGAGGGACGTCAGCGCATCGAGCCGATCCGCCATCCATGGCAGGAGGCCGGCGATCCGCTCGCGGAACCGCTCCAGCCCTGCCGCGCGCATCGCGGCGTCGCTGCCCTTGCTGATGAGGAAGGCGCACTGCCAGTAGTCGCCCCGGTCGATCATGACGGCGAACTGGCCTGCGCTGATCCGGCCGACCCCGCCCGCCGGGTCCGTCTCCCGTCGCGGCAGCCGGAACCACCAGACGTCGATCGGCACCCCGAACGAGCGGGGGACGAGACCGGCGGCAGCGCGCACCACGGAGCCCCGCCCGTCGCACGCGACCGTGAGGCTTGCACGCAGCTCGTGCTCGGAGCCGTCGGTCCGGTCGCGGTAGCGGACACCGGCCACGCGCCGACCCTCGTGGAGGAGGCCGATCGCTTCCGCGTTGCGGCGCAGGGTGAAGGTGGGCTCCTCCTCGGCCGCATCGGCCACGAGGTCGAGGAAATCCCACTGCGGCACCATCGCGATGTGCTGGTGGGCACCGGGCAGGCGGGACAGGTCGGCGATCTGTGCGACACCGGCGTCGAACTGCACCTGCGCCCGCTCGATCCGCCGCTGGGGGAGGGCGGCGAAGCGCTCGCCGAGGCCGAGCTCGTCGAGCAGGGTGAGGGTGGAGGCGTGCACGGTGTCGCCGCGGAAGTCGCGCAGGAAGTCGCCGTGCTTCTCGAGAACGGTGACCTCGACGCCGGCGCGCGCCATGAGCAGGCCGAGGATCAGGCCCGCTGGTCCTCCGCCGACGACGAGGCAGGTCGTGCGCTCGTTGCTCAACATTTGTTGAATTCTACTCCGCTCAGAAGTGACCGGCCGGCCCTCGATAGGCTTACCCGCATCATGACTGCAGGCAACGACGTCCGGGTGCGCTTCTGCCCGTCGCCGACGGGCACCCCGCACGTCGGACTGATCCGCACCGCCCTGTTCAACTGGGCGCACGCCCGCCACCACGGCGGCACCTTCGTGTTCCGCATCGAGGACACCGACGCCCGCCGCGACTCCGTCGAGTCGTACGAAGCGCTGCTCGACGCGCTGCGCTGGCTCGGCCTCGACTGGGACGAGGGGCCAGAGGTCGGGGGCTCGTACGGTCCGTATCGGCAGAGCGAGCGGCGCGACACCTACCGCAACGCCCTCGGGCTCCTCGTGCAGGCGGGCGAGGTCTACGAGTCGTACTCGACGCCGGACGAGATCGAGGCGCGGCACCGGGCCGCGGGCCGTGACCCCAAGCTCGGCTACGACAACGCCGACCGCGACCACACCGATGAGCAGAAGGCTGCGTTCCGCGCCGAGGGCCGCTCTCCGGTGTTCCGGCTGCGGATGCCCGACCGCGACATCTCGTTCGACGACTACGTGCGGGGTCCCATCACGTTCAAGGCGGGCACGGTGCCCGACTTCGTGCTCGCCCGCGGCGACGGCACCCCGCTCTACCCGTTCACCAACCCGCTCGACGACGCCCTCATGGGCATCACCGACGTCCTGCGCGGCGAGGACCTCCTCTCGTCCACGCCGCGCCAGATCGCGCTGCTCGAAGCGCTGCAGCGGGTGGGGATCGGCAACGGGCCGTTCCGCTACGGCCACCTGCCGCTTGTCACCGGCGAGGGCAATCGCAAGCTCTCCAAGCGCGACCCCCAGTCGAACCTCTTCCACTACCGCGAGCGCGGATTCGTGCCGGAGGGGCTGCTGAACTACCTCGCATTGCTCGGCTGGTCGATCGCCGAGGATCGCGACGTGTTCACGATGGCCGAGATGGTTGATGCGTTCGACATCACACGGGTATCGAGCAATGCCGCACGCTTCGACCTCAAGAAGGCAGAGGCGATCAATGCGGCGCACCTGCGGGCGCTGCCCGTGGAGGAGTTCGCGCGGCGGGTCGAGCCGTACCTCGAGGCCGAAGGTGTGATCACCGGCACGCCCACAGAGGGGCAGCGCGCGCTGCTGGCCGCCGCGGCACCACTGGTGCAGGAGCGGAGCGTCGTGCTGTCCGACGCGGCGCGCATGCTGCGCTTCCTGTTCGTGCCCGAGGAGGGCTTCTCGCCCGAGGCCGACGCGGCGGAGAAGAACCTCGGCGCCGACGCCGCCCCGGTGCTCGAAGCGGCCCTGACCGGCCTCGATGCGCTCCCGGAGTGGTCAACCGAGCAGATCGAGGGCGCCCTCAAGGCTGCGCTGGTGGACGGGCTGGGACTCAAGCCGCGCAAGGCGTTCACGCCCGTGCGGGTCGCCGTGAGCGGTCGGACGGTGTCGCCGCCGCTCTACGAGTCCATGGAACTGCTGGGCCGCGAGCGCTCCCTCGCCCGACTGAGGGCCGGTTTGGAGCGCGCCGCGAGCCTCGGCTAGAGTAGTTGCCGCAGGGCGCAGACACCTCCGGGTGAACGCGGGCCCTTGGGGTATGGTGTAATTGGCAGCACGACTGATTCTGGTTCAGTTAGTCTAGGTTCGAGTCCTGGTACCCCAGCGGAAACGCTCCAGAAGCTGTCTGATAAACTCAAAACCGGAGCAATTCCCACGGCCCCGTCGTCTAGCGGCCTAGGACGCCGCCCTCTCAAGGCGGTAGCGCGGGTTCAAATCCCGTCGGGGCTACGCGAGGGGCGAGGTGTGCCTGCGGAGAACGCAGGCCTCCTCGCTCCGTTTTTTTCTCTGGGGGCGCAGCCCCCAGACCCCACCCGGAGGGGCTTCGCCCCCCGGACCCCCATCCTCGGTCACCTTGGCATTGTCTGTTCCGGCTGTGCCTGTGCTCGCGCACCCTTTATCGGCTCGCGCGGCTCGTCGACGGGTCGCGTGACCCGAGAACGGGTGCGTGACCTTGGGAGATCACCCCGAGCAGGACCTGAGTGTCCGGTTGGCAACCTTGAGGTACTTCTCGCTGGCGGTCAGGCCTGCCGTCGCCGCCGTTGTCGGCCTCGCCCGGGGGCAAGATCGCCGATTCGGTGCGCTGGCCGCGGGACGGGCAGCTGTGAGGGCACGGGGTCGCCGATCTTGAGGGCCTGGCGGCCTCATCGGCGACATGATCATCGGATCGGTGCCTGGCCGGCCACATACGGCCGCGGTGGCACGCATCTGGTGATCTTCGTGGTGGTTGCGGACAGGCCGGTGCCCATGATCATCGCTTCGGCGCACGGCCGGCCGTATGTGGCCGCCCTTGCGCCGACGCCCTGATCATTGCCCGTGGGACCGCCTTCGGTGGCGCCGCCGCGCCCGAAGGGCAGACCCGTGGCCTGCCCGTGTGGAGCGGCCCCGCACGATGCGCGGCGCCACCGAAGGCCCAGCCAGCCTTGTAGATGTCAGGCCCCACGATGCGCGGCGCCACCGGAGGCCACCACGCCCGCCAACCGTAGAAGCGGCCCACACATGTCCGCGGCGCCATCGGAGGCCCGCGCCTCAGGCTCTACCTGGCCAAACCGACGGCATGAGACCGTCAGACCGGCGCCGCTTCGGCGGTCTGGCTGCCGCCACCCTCGTTCCCGCCGGTGGGTTCGGGCGGCTCCGACGTCGACGGTTGGGTGGATGTCGCCGACGGTTCGGACGTCGGTGGGGTGGTGGTCGCCGGCGGCTCGGTCGTCGTGACCGGTGGCGGGGTCGTGGCTCGCGGTGGGGGTGGAGGAGCGGGGCGGGTCGCGCGTGGCGGCTCCGCCGGGGCGGGTTCTTCCGAGGTCGTCGGCGTCGGCGCCGGTTCCGTCGACTGCTGCGACGTGGCGGGCGTGCGCGGCGTCGACGCGTTCGCCGGCTCGATGTCGGGGCGCGGCCACAGGAACACCGCGGCCACCACGGCGGCCGCAGCTGCCACCGCCCCGACCGTCACCAGGTACGACGGGGACTTGCCTCGAGGCTCTGGCGCGTAGTCGTACTCGGGCTCGAAGGGGGGCTCGTCCTCGAAGGCGGGGGCGTAGGAGGGAGTCGCCGGGCGCGGCGGCGGTGCCACCGGCGGGCGCGGGGGTGCCTGCCGGTACGGCGGGATGCTCGAGCTGGCGGCGCCGCCCATCGGGCCGGGGCCGTATCCGCCCGGGCCGCCCGCGGGCGGCCCGTACGGGCCCTGTGGTCCGCCTCCGCCGACCGGCGGCGCGCCCGCGGCGACGGGGTATCGGGCAGCGCCACCCGCGCGCGGCGCCGGGACGCGGGGTCGAGGCCCGGTGCCCGTCGGCGGGGCCGGCATCAGCGACAGCGCGGCTCCCATCGCGATCGCGTTCTTCGGGTCGGCGTCGACGCTGACGGGGCGGCCGAGCAGCTCCGAGACGAGCTGCCCGACGAGCGGGATGCGGGACGAACCGCCGACCAGCAGCACCGCCGACAGCTGCTGCGGCGCCAGGCCGGCCGATGCCACCGCGCGCTGCAGCGCGTCGACGGTGTCCTCGACCTGCGGGCGGATCGCCGCCTCGAACTCGCTGCGGTGCATCCGCACCGAGCCTTGCGCGGCGGGCGTCAGCACCGGGATCGACACCTCAGTGTCGCTGCTGAGCGCCTCCTTCGCCTCCACGCACTCGCGCCGGAGCGCCGCCACCGCGGACAGCACGGCGGGATCGTTCTCGTCGAGCCCCTCGAACGCCTCCGGCATCCCGGCGACGACGTGCTGGAAGACGATCTCGTCGAAGTCGATGCCGCCGAGGCGGTCGACCCCCTCGGGCCGGCCGAGCAGCTTGAAGGCGTTGCCGTCCTTGTGCACGACCGCCGCGTCGAACGTGCCGCCGCCGAAGTCGTAGACCGCGATCGTCGAGCCGGGCTCCACCCGCTCGGCCGAGGCGTAGTGCAACGCCGCCGCCTGCGGCTCGGCGAGGTAGGACACCTGCAGACCCTGCCCCGCGAGCGCACCGCCGAGCCGTTCGGTCTTGTGCGGGCCCCACGAGGCGGGGAGCGTGACGGCGATGCGGGCCGCGGGGCCGGCCTCGCGTTGCGCGACGCGGTCGACTACCCACCGCACCAGCCGGGCCGACAGCTCCTCCGGCGCCCACGGCCTGCCGCCGACGATCAGCGGGGTCGGGTCGCCGATGCGGCGCTTGAACTCACGGACGACGTGGTCGGGGGAGCTCAGCGCGCGGCGATCCGCGGCCTCCCCGACGACGACGCTGCCGTCGTCACCGAGGTAGAGCACCGAGGGGACGGCACTGGACCGGTCGCCGAGGTTGACGATCTCGGTCTCGCCGGGTCGCGCGTCGCGCCTGCCGACCGCGGCAGCCGTGCGCGTGGTGCCCAGATCGATGCCGAGCAGGTAGCTCATCGTCCCCCGTCTTCACTACTGGCGACTCTCTGTGCTCATCGAGCCGATCTGAGATCACGTTAGCGGCCCGGCAGGATGATGGCTGGACCGACCGCGCGATCGGTACTAGCGGGAGGTGACGGAGCCGCTCACGGCGGTGAGCGGTAGCTCGGCGTCGAGCGTTGTGCCCGCGCCTCGCGGGCTGTCCACGAGACCGGCCTCCGAGCGCCTCCGGTACCGCCGGGTTCGCCTCAACTATCACCCTATTTGTTGAACTCGGGCGGTGCCGGGCTGACGACCCCGCATCATGAGCGCTGCACGGTGAGACGCTCGCGTGCTGCTGCTCGGCCGTCCGCGGCCCGGCGTGGGCCGACAGCTGTCGTCACGACGACGCGCGGGACGGACGACCCCGCGCATCTCGAGCGCCGTTTTGGTAAGGCGCGCAGGGCCAGCCGTCCGACGAGGTCCGCTGCACGCCCGCGGTCGCTACCGTCGTGGACGGCACCGAAGGCGCCGAGCTGGTGCGGCGCCCGACGTGCACATTCGAGAGTTGGGAGCGCGGAGGCGTGGACCTGCAACCGGACAAGCTTGTGGCGCGGGTCGAAAAGCTGGTCATCGGATCCGACTTCGGGGCGGACGGCTACACGACCGTCGTGCAGGCCGACGAGCTCGCTCGCCGCCTCGAGCTGCGCGCCGGCGTTCGACTGCTCGACCTCGGCAGCGGCAGCGGCTGGCCAGGGCTGTATCTCTCGATGCAGACCGGATGTCGCGTGGTGCTGTCGGACGTGCCTCTCGACGGCTTGCGTCGCGCCCGCGCGCGGGCGGTCCGTGAGCGGCTCGGCGCCCGGTGCGCCGTCGTCGTCGCCAGCGGGCCGCACCTTCCGTTCGCGGGCAAGAGCTTCGACGCGGTCATTCACACCGACGTGCTCTGTTGACTACGGAAGAAGCTCTCCGTGCTGAGAGCCAACAGGCGGGTGCTCCGCCCGGGCGGACGGATCGCCTTCTACACGATCGCCGTCGCCCCGGGGCTGCCCGCAGATGATCATCGCCGGGCCGTCTTATATGGACCGCCGGAGGTCAGGACACGCAGCGACTACCTCAGCCTGCTCCGCTCGGCTGGATTCGCCGATCTCGACGAGGTCGACGTGACCGCGGACTACCTCGACACCGCACGCAGATGGCTGCGGTACGGGCAGGAGTTCGAGGCCGGTCTTGCCGCGCTCGAGACGCCCGGCGCCTTCGCGCGCAAGCTCGCTCGCCGACGTAAGGCGATCGCCCTGATCGAGGCCGGCCACCTGCGGCGCGCGCTCTTCCTCGCTACTCGCCCAAATCGGCTGGGCCGTAGATGAGAGAGCGAGCGGCTGCCGTGACCGCCACCGTTGCGCCCATGTCGATCAACCCGCCGGCCCGTGAACCCGCCGCCGACGCCCCCTTTTGCCACGACGGTAGTGCCGGATGGAGGCAGACACACCGCACGAGACAGGAGGAGGATTCACGCCCCGCATGGGCGGCGTCCCGTATCGGACCGCCGGCCCGCGGACGACATCAGAGGATCGACCATCCGGGTGAGGAGGGCAGACATGGCACTGCAGATCGGCGACACAGCACCGGACTTCGAGGCCGAGACCACGGAGGGCAGGCTGCGGTTCCACGACTGGATCGGTGAGTCGTGGGCGGTGTTGTTCTCGCACCCGCGCGACTTCACCCCGGTCTGCACGACCGAGCTGGGGTACATGGCCAAGATCAAGCCGGAGTTCGACCGGCGCGACGTGAAGATCATCGGGCTCTCGGTCGATCCCGTGGAAAACCACGCGAAGTGGGCCGGCGATATCGCCGAGACCCAGGGCCACGCGCCCAACTACCCAGTGATCGGCGACGCCGACTTCTCGATCTCGAAGCTGTACGGGATGTTGCCGCCCGACACCTCCGGTGATCCGACCCAGCGCACCCCAGCTCAGAACCAGACGGTGCGCAACGTCTTCGTCGTCGGCCCGGACAAGAAGATCAAGCTGGTCCTGGTCTACCCGATGACCACCGGTCGCAACTTCGACGAGGTGCTCCGGGTCATCGACTCGCTGCAGTTGACCGCCAAGCACCGGGTCGCGACACCGGTGAACTGGCAACAGGGCGAGGACGTCATCATCGCCGGATCCGTCTCCGATGACGAAGCCAGGAAGATCTGGCCGCAGGGCTGGGACGCCCCGCGTCCCTACATTCGCCTCGTGCCCCAGCCGTGACCGCGAGCCGGCGCAGGCCGGGGCCGCATCCTGGTCCGTGACAAGAGCGTCTCCTCGCAATCCAATGCGAGGGGGTGACGATGTCGGGTCGGTGACCGACGGGGTTCGGTGTCGCTCCTGGCGCAGTTGGCCAGGGCGAAGTCCACCAGATAGGCATCGCAGCCGGCGGACAGCACGATGTTCGCCGGGGTGACGCCCCGATGCATCGCACCCCTGACAGGACGACGTCGCCCTGCACGAGCGTGGGGCGCTAGAGGCGGTGCTGCAGCGCCTCTGCCGCGGCGAGCAGATCGGCCGCCCACCGGACGCCAGGGCGGCGGCCGATGCGGTCGACCGGACCGGACACCGAGACGGCGGCGACAACCTGCCCGGTGCCGTCGCGCACCGGCGCCGACACGCTCGCGACGCCGGACTCGCGCTCCGCAACGCTCTGCGCCCACCCGCGCCTGCGCACGTCGACCAGCACGCGATCGCTGAACTTCGCCTCCGCGAGCACGGCGCGCTGGATCGCCGGCTCGGCCCACGCTGCCAGCACCTTGGCGCCGGAGCCGGCCGTCATCGGCAGCTTGGTTCCCACCGGCACGGTGTCGCGCAGGCCACTCGTGGGCTCCGCCGAGGCGATGCAGATGCGGTGGATCCCGTCGCGGCGGTAGAGCTGCACGCTCTCGCCGGTGATGTCGCGCAGCCGGGGCAGCACGGCACCCGCCGCCTCGAGCAGCGGGTCGACGCCACCGGCCGCGAGCTCGGCGAGCGCGGGACCAGGCCGCCAGCGGCCGTCGGTGCCACGGTGCAACAGCCCGTGCACCTCGAGGCCGACGGCGAGCCGGTGGGCCGTGGCACGGGGCAGCCCGGTGCGCTCGCACAGTTCGGCGAGGCCACAGGGCTCGGCGGCCGTGGCCCGCAGCACCCCCACGGCCTTGTCGAGCACGCCGATGCCGCTATGCTGTCTCACGAGCCGATACTAACTTCCCGAAATGTGAGACGTCCAGCGAGGAGGCTGCCGCCGTGGGAAAGTCACGCACGCTGGCAGAGAAGGTCTGGGACCTACACCTGGTCCGCGAGGGGGAGGGGCAGGAACCCGACCTCCTCTACATCGACCTGCACCTGGTGCACGAGGTCACCAGCCCGCAGGCGTTCGACGGCCTGCGACTCGCAGGCCGACGCGTACGCAGGCCGGACCTCACGGTCGCCACCGAGGACCACAACGTCCCCACCACCGACGTCGATCTGCCCATCGCCGACCCCGTGTCGCGCACGCAGGTCGAGACGCTGCGCAAGAACTGCGCCGAGTTCGGCGTGCCGCTCTACCCGATGAACCACGCCGAGCAGGGCATCGTGCACGTCGTCGGGCCGCAGCTGGGGCTCACCCAGCCGGGCCTCACGGTCGTCTGTGGCGACAGCCACACGTCCACGCACGGCGCGTTCGGCGCGATGGCGTTCGGCATCGGCACGTCCGAGGTGGAGCACGTGCTCGCCACGCAGACGCTGCCGCTCAAGCGGTTCAGGACCATGGCGATCAACGTCAACTCGGAGGACGGGACGCTCCGTCCGGGCGTCACGAGCAAGGACGTGGTTCTGGCGATCATCGCCCAGATCGGCACCGGCGGCGGCCAGGGCTACGTGCTGGAGTACCGGGGCAACGTCATCGAGAACCTCTCGATGGAGGCCCGGATGACGATCTGCAACATGTCGATCGAGGCGGGCGCACGCGCCGGCATGATCGCGCCGGACGACACGACGTTCGAGTACCTGAAGGGCCGCGACCGCGCGCCGAAGGGCGAGCAGTGGGACGAGGCCGTGGCGGCGTGGCGCGAGCTGCGCACCGACGACGACGCGGTGTTCGACGTCGAGGTCGACATCGACGCAGACGCCCTCACCCCGTTCGTCACCTGGGGCACCAACCCCGGGCAGGGCCTTCCGCTCGGCGAGCGGGTACCGGACCCGGCGAAGATCGTCGACGAGAACGAGCGCGTCTCCGCCGAGAAGGCCCTGACCTACATGGGGCTGGAGGCCGGCATGCCGCTGCGGGACATCCACGTCGACACCGTGTTCGTCGGCTCGTGCACCAACGGGCGCATGGAGGACCTGCGGGCGGCCGCCGATGTGATCAAGGGCCGGAAGGTCGCCGAGGGCGTCCGCATGCTCGTGGTCCCCGGCTCGATGCGGGTGCGGTTCCAGGCCGAGGCGGAGGGTCTCGACGAGATCTTCAGGGCCGCAGGTGCCGAGTGGCGCTCCGCGGGCTGCTCGATGTGCCTCGGCATGAACCCCGACCAGCTCGCGCCGGGTGAGCGCAGCGCGTCCACGTCCAACCGCAACTTCGAGGGCCGCCAGGGCAAGGGCGGCCGCACGCACCTGGTGTCGCCGCTGGTGGCCGCCGCCACGGCGGTGCGCGGCACCCTGAGCAGCCCGGAGGACCTGGCCTGATGGAAGCCTTCCGCACCCACACCGGGATCGGCGTGCCGCTGCGTCGGTCCAACGTCGACACCGACCAGATCATCCCGGCCGTCTACCTCAAGCGGGTCACGCGCACCGGCTTCCAGGACGGCCTGTTCTCGGCGTGGCGCAACGATGAGTCGTTCATCCTGAACCAGGAGCCGTTCTCGCGGGGATCCGTGCTGGTCGCGGGCCCCGACTTCGGCACGGGCTCGTCGCGCGAGCACGCGGTCTGGGCGCTGATGGACTACGGCTTCCGCGTGGTCATCTCCTCCCGGTTCGCCGACATCTTCCGCGGCAACTCCGCGAAGATGGGCCTCGTGGCCGCGGAGGTCGCGCAGCCCGACGTCGAGCTGCTGTGGAAGCTGCTGGAGAACGAGCCGGGCGTCGAGGTCACGGTCGACCTCGAGGAGAAGACGGTGCAGGCGCGCGACCTCACGGTGCCGTTCGAGATCGACGACTACACGCGCTGGCGGCTGCTGGAGGGCCTCGACGACATCGGGCTCACCCTGCGTCACGTCGACGAGATCACGGCGTTCGAGGCCGCCCGGCCGGCGCGGCTCCCCACCACTACCCAGGTGTAACGGCGTGCCGCTTCCGGCGGCCCGCAGACCGCGTTCTACCGTGCACGCATGAACAAGACGCAGCTCGTGGACGCGCTCGCCGAGCGGCTCGGAGATCGGCGCACCGCCGCGGCAGCCATCGACGGGCTGCTCGAGACGATCGTCGACAAGGTCCGCTCCGGCGAGTCGGTGACGCTCACCGGGTTCGGGGTCTTCGAGGGCCGCGCGCGGGCCGCCCGCACCGCGCGCAACCCGCGCACCGGCGACACGGTGGCCGTGCCGGCCACCACCGTGCCCGCCTTCCGGCCCGGCGCCGGGTTCCGGGCCGCCGTCGGGGCGGCCGTGCAGACGAACGGCTCCGCGCCGAAGCCGGTGACGCCGGAGCCCGCCGTCGAGTCTCCCGCCAAGAACGGGAAGAGCGGGAAGAACGGCAAGGCGTTGGCCAACGGCAAGGCCAAGGAGAGCAAGGCCAAGGCTCGCGAGAAGGACGGCGACAAGGGCGGCAAGGCCAAGAAGGCGAAGTCGAAGAAGTAGGCCCGGCGCCGAGGTGCGCAGACCGATGATCAGTCCGAGATGCGCGTCAACGCCCTGCACGGGGCGCTGAGGCGCATCTCAGGACGTGTGATCGCGAGTTTCGGGTGTTCAGCCCGTTGGGTCCTCGTAGTAGTCGGCGGTGCGCAGTGCGGCGTCGGGGCCGAACGTGAGCAGCCACGTGCTGCCCTTCTTGGCCCGGACGTCGTCCGGGTCCACCCCGGGCAGGCCTGCGCCCGCGGCGAGGGTTCCGACGATGCGGGGGATCACCCCGCCCTGGCTGCACGCGACCGTGACGCCGGGGACAGCGGCCAGCGTGCGGATGCGAGCGAGGCCGGCCGCAGGGTCCTCCATGTAGCCGCTCTCGCCGAGCAGGGGCTCGTCGGTGATCGGCAGAGCCAGCCGGTCGGCGAGCGGGACGACCGTGTCGCGGCAGCGCACCGGCGGCGCGGTGATCACGCGGTCGGGGCCGAACAACCCGAGCAGCCGGTCGAGCTGCCAGGCCTGCTCATGGCCGGACCCGGAGAGCGGGCGCAGCGCGTCGTCGCCATCCCACTGGTTGCGGCTGCCTGCCTTGCCGTGCCGGACCAGGGCGATCACCGAGATCGGCGGGCCGACGTGAGCGAAGCGGTGCAGGATGTCGAGGTCGTGCGGGTAGGACAGCAGCTCAGCCGCCGATGCGGGGTCCAGCCAGCGCAGCTCGTCGGTCTCTGATCCGGGCGTGAACTCGCCGCCCATCGCCTCAGCGGCCCAGTAGCGCACCAGCTTGCGGCCCTCGGCCACGGCGTAGCGGACGTCGCCGAGCAGCGGGCCGAGGCGCGATGTCTGGCCGGTCTCCTCCTCGATCTCGCGGACGGCGGCGAAGGGCATCGTCTCGCCCGAGTCGAGCTTGCCCTTGGGGAACGACCAGTCGTCGTACTTCGGCCGGTGCACGAGCGCGAACTCGATGCCGTGCGTGCCGGGGCGCCACAGCACCGCACCCGCCGCCAGTACATCCGCCGCGGTGGGCTCCATCACCCGCGGCGCGGTCACTCCGCCTCCGCCGAGACGGAGGCGTGGCGGAGCATCATCTCGGCCTGGTGGTCGCGCACGTGTGAGACGCCCTCCTCAGGGGGAGGCGACGGCTCCCACGGGCCGTCGGCGTGCAGCGTCCAGCAGCGGGTGGCCGGGTCGAGGCAGGAGTCGAACATCTCGCCGAGCTTCGTGGCCAGGCGCGGGTCGGACACCCGCAGCAGCACCTCGACGCGCCGGTCGAGGTTGCGGTGCATCATGTCGGCGCTGCCGATCCAGTACTCGTCGGCGGCGACGAAGTGGAAGACGCGGGAGTGCTCGAGGAAGCGGCCGAGGATCGAGCGCACCCGGATGTTCTCCGAGAGGCCCTTCCTGCCGGGCCGTAGCGCGCAGATGCCGCGGACCACGATGTCGACCGGCACCCCGGCCTGCGACGCCCGGTACAGCGCGTCGATCACCTGCTCGTCGACCAGCGAGTTGACCTTGATGCGGATGCCGGCCTCGCGGCCGTCGCGCTTGGCCTCGATCTCGTCCTCGATGCGCCGCACGATGCCGCGCCGCACGCCGTAGGGCGCCACCATCAGGCTGCGGTAGGAGGTCTGGCGGGAGTAGCCGGTGAGCGAGTTGAACAGGTCGGTGAGGTCGGCGCCGATCGTCGGGTCGGCGGTGAGCACGCCGATGTCCTCGTAGAGCCGGGCGGTCTTCGGGTTGTAGTTGCCGGTGCCGACGTGGCAGTAACGGCGGATGGTGGAGCCCTCCTGGCGCACCACGAGCGAGGTCTTGCAGTGGGTCTTGAGCCCGACCAGCCCGTAGACGACGTGCACGCCCGCCTTCTCCAGCTCACGGGCCCAGCGGATGTTGGCCTGCTCGTCGAACCTCGCCTTGATCTCCACGAGCGCGACGACCTGCTTGTTGGCCGCGGCCGCGTCGATGAGGGCGTCGACGATGGGCGAGTCGCCGGACGTGCGGTAGAGCGTCTGCTTGATGGCGAGGACGTTCGGGTCGGACGCGGCCTGCTCGATGAACCGCTGCACGCTCGTGGAGAACGAGTCGTACGGGTGGTGCACGAGCACGTCGCCCTCCCGGAGGGTGGCGAAAACGCTGCGCGGGGTCTCCCGGTCGGCGAACGCGGGGTGCGTCGCGGGGACGAACGGGTCGTCCTTCAGGTCCGGTCGGTCGACCCCGTGCACGGCCCACAGCGCGGTGAGGTCGAGCAGGCCGGGCACCGTGACCACGTCGTGCGGATCGACGTCGAGCTCGCGCAGGAGCAGCTCCAGCACGTGGTCGCTCATCGTGTCGGTGACCTCGAGCCGCACCGGCGGGCCGAACCGGCGGCGGGCCAGCTCGCGCTCGAGCGACTGGAGGAGGTCCTCGTCGCGGTCCTCCTCCACCTCGAGGTCGGCGTTGCGGGTGACCCGGAACGCGTGCACCTCGGCCACCTCCACCCCGGTGAACAGCTCCCCGAGGTGGGCGGAGATGAGGTCCTCGATCGGCAGGAACGTGATCGTGTCGTCCTCGGTGTCGACGCGCACGAGCCGAGGCACGTTGTTCGGCACCTTGACGCGCGCGAACCGCTCGGTGCGGCCGTCCGGATCGCGGACGGTGACGGCGAGGTTCAGCGAGAGCCCCGAGATGTACGGGAAGGGGTGGGCCGGGTCGACCGCCAGGGGCGTCAGCACCGGGAACACCTGGGCGGAGAAGTACGCCGAGAGGCGCGCGTGCTGCTCGTCGGACAGGTCCGTCCAGCGCAGGATGTGGATCCCCTGCGCCTCCAGCTCGGGCCGGACGTGGTCGAGGAACAGACGCGCGTGCGCCTCCTGGATCGCCTGCGTGCGGGTCGAGATCCGGGCCAGCTGCTCGCGCGGGGAGAGACCGTCGGCGCTGCGGACGGCGAGCCCCGTCTCGTCGCGGCGCTTGAGGCCGGCGACGCGGACCATGTAGAACTCGTCGAGGTTCGACGCGAAGATCGCCAGGAACTTGGCGCGTTCCAGCAGGGGCTGGCTCGGGTCCTCGGCGAGGGCCAGCACCCTCGCGTTGAAGTCGAGCCAGGACAGCTCGCGGTTGAAGTAGCGGTCGTCGGGCAGTTCCGAGACGGGTGCGCGCGTGCGGGCAGGTGGGCTCACCGGCACCGCGGCGGCCGACGGCGAGTTCGCCGTGCGGGCGCCGGTGGCCGGCGCCGCCGGGCCGGGCTGGTCGCGCGTGGCCGTGGTGGCCGCCACCCCGTTCGTGCTCGTACTGCCCGCCGGGCTGACCCGCCGCGTCGACGGCCGGGGGGCGCTACGGCCTGTGCGGGTCCGCCGGGCGCTCACCTCACCCGATCCGTTCGCCTGCGTCCTGCGAGTGTCGTCAGCCACGCCGCGATTGTTCCTCACGGCAGCCGTGATGTGTTCGTGACGGTGACCGACATCGGAGTGAACGGTCGGTTGCGTACCGCGATCCGTCTGACGAAAGGGACTTTCGTCCGCTTTCAGCAGCCGGGGATCAGGGCGAGCGCACAGCTCGTGTGCTCGCCGACTCCCAGCGCGGCGGCTTCACGCAGGTCGGCTGCGGTGTCGACGTCGCGGCGCAGGCCCGGCCACGATCCGGCGATGCGGAGGGCGCCGGATCGCTCGTGGGCGCCTGCGGAGCCCACACCGAACCTCGGGTCGAGGGCGGTGCCGGGAGCGGCGAGCAGGAACGTGGTGCCGGTGCCATCGGCGTCGGCAACGAAAGCGCGCCGCGCACCGGCCGCGAACAGCGCCAGCGCTGCGCCGACCGCCTCGTCGAGCTCGTCGGGGCGCAGGGCGGGGAGGTCGGCCTGCAGCGCGCCGACGGCCGCTGCGGGGTCCTGCTCGCGCAGCAGGGCGGCGCCGCGCTCGTACGCAGGGTTGAGGCCGGGCACCGGACCGTCCGGTGCCACGTCGATGCCGAACACGCCCAGTTCGGCCGCCACGACCGGGTCCGAGCTGACCACCAGCAGCCGCCGGACGGCCGGAGCGGCGCGCACCGCGTCGATCGTGTCGCGCAGGAGCGCCATCGCCAGCCGGGCGTGGGCGCGCGGCTCGCCGATGCCGCCGTCGGCGGCACCGCGCAGCCGGGACTTCGCCTTGGCGAGGGGCTTGACGGGGACGACCAGGTCCACGGTCGAGGTCACCCCTCCATCGTGCCTGACCCGGTGGTGGACCTTGGGGGCCGCGCCAGGAACACTCTGGGCGTGGTCAGTCGAGAGAAGGGCGGGTTCTGGATCGCGTTCTGCGCGGTCTTCTTCTACCCGATCAGCTGGCTGGTGGCCCGCTCCCGGTTCGAGGGCAAGGAGCACATCCCCCCGACCGGCGGCGCGCTGATGGTTGCGAACCACGTCTCCCACCTCGACCCGGTCTTCAGCGGGCTCGTGGTGCACAAGGCCCGCCGGGTGCCGCGGTTCCTCGCCAAGCACAGCCTGTGGCGCGCGCCGGTGCTCGGCTGGGCGCTCGCCGGAAGCGGCCAGATCCCGGTCTACCGGGAGACGGCCGACGCGCAGCAGAGCCTGCGCGACGGTACGAGCGCGCTGCGTCAGGGCAGGGTCGTGGTGATCTATCCCGAGGGCACGATCACCCGCGATCCCGACGGCTGGCCGATGCAGTCGCGCACCGGAGTCGCCCGGCTGGCGCTGTCGGCCGATGTGCCGGTGGTGCCCTTCGTCCACTGGGGCACCCGCGAGGTGCTGGACGGCTACAACAAGAAGTTCCGGCCGCTGCCGCGGAAGCCGATCATCGTGCGCTGCGGGGAGCCCATCGACCTCTCCGCCTACCGCGACCGCCCGGTCGACGCCGTGCTCCTGCGTGAGGTCACCGACCTGATCATGACGAGGGTGCGCGACGTCCTCGCCGAGGTGCGCGGCGAGCCCGCCCCCGACGAGTTCTACCGGAGGACGGCCTCGTGACGGCTCCGGTGCGGCGCGTCGCTGTGCTCGGTGCCGGCTCGTGGGGCACGACGTTCGCCAAGGTGATGGCCGACGCGGGGCGCGAGGTGCGGCTGTGGGCGCGCCGCCCCGAGGTGGCCGCCGCCGTCAACGAGCGTCATGCCAACCCCGACTACCTGCCGGGGATCGCCCTCCCGTCCTTGCTGACCGCAACCTCCGACCCCGCCGAGGCGCTGAACGGGGCCGACACGGTGGTGCTCGCGGTGCCGTCCCAGACGCTGCGAGCCAACCTCGCGGGCTGGCGCGACCTGCTGCCGGCCGGATGCACGCTGGTGAGCCTGGCGAAGGGCGTCGAGCTGGGCACGCTGCTGCGGATGAGCGAGGTGATCCGTGAGGTCGCCGACGTGCCGGCGGAGCAGGTGGCGGTGGTGTCCGGGCCGAACCTCGCGAGGGAGATCGCCGCGGAGGAGCCGACCGCCACCGTGATCGCATGCGCCGACCACGACCGCGCGGTCGCGCTCCAGCAGGCCTGCACCACCGGCTACTTCCGCGCCTACACCAACACGGACGTGATCGGCTGCGAGCTGGGTGGCGCCGGCAAGAACGTCATCGCGCTGGCGTGCGGCATCGCTGCCGGGATGGGGTTCGGCGACAACACGAGGGCATCGCTGATCACCCGCGGGCTGGCCGAGACCGCGCGGCTGGGCACCGCGCTCGGCGCCGACCCGCTGACGTTCGCAGGCCTCGCCGGGCTCGGCGACCTCGTGGCCACCTGCTCCTCCCCGCTGTCGCGCAACCGGACCTTCGGCGAGCACCTCGGCCGCGGCGAGTCCCTCGCCCAGGCGGAGGCGGCCAACCACGGGCAGGTCGCGGAGGGCGTGAAGAGCTGCAAGTCGATCTGCGCACTGGGCGAGCGCCTTGGTGTGGAGCTCCCGATCGCCGACGCGGTGCGGAGGGTATGCCACGAGGGCCTCTCGGCGGCGGAGATGGGCAAGGAGCTGATCAGCCGGGCCCCGCGCCCGGAGTAACGCACTTCACACATCGATTGCGGGCTTCACACAAGGCCCGCCATGTGTGAAGGGGACACGGGGTGTGTGAAGTCGGTTGTCGACGGGCGGGACGTAGGGTGCCGGCGTGATCGGGGACGGCACGCGGTGCGTGCACGGGGGGCACGAGGTCGGTCGGCCGGGGACGCCGATGCACCCGGGGCCCGTGCTCTCCTCGACCTTCGAGCTCGGCCTCCCGTCCGATCCGACGCCTGCCGACTTCTACGGGCGGCCCGGCAACCCCACGTGGCGCGCGCTCGAGGCCGCCATCGGTGAGCTCGACGGCGGCGAGTGCGTGGTCTTCGCCTCCGGGATGGCCGCCATCGCGGCCGTGCTGCGGCTCGCGGGCCGCGACGGTGCGCTCGTGCTGCCGTCCGACGGCTACTACCTCGCCCGCTCCCTCGCGCACGGGGAGCTGGCGCCGCTGGGCGTCGAGGTCCGCGAGACGCCGACCGCCGCGCCGCTCCCGCCGCTCGACGGGGTGGCGCTCGTGCTGCTCGAGACCCCGTCGAACCCCGGGCTCGACGTCGCCGACATCGCAGCGGCCGCGGCGACCGCCCACGCGGCGGGCGCCCTGCTCGCCGTCGACAACACGACGGCGACGCCGCTCGGGCAGCGGCCGCTGGAGCTCGGGGCCGACCTGGTGATCGCCTCCGACACGAAGGCGCTCGCCGGGCACGGCGACGTCGTGCTCGGCCACGTCAGCGCGCGGGATCCCGAGCTGGTCGCGCGCCTGCGCGAGGCGCGCTCGCGCGGCGGAGCGGTGCCAGGGCCGATGGAGACATGGCTCGCCCACCGCGGTCTCGCCACCCTCGACCTGCGGCTCGAGCGGCAGGCGCGCAACGCCGCCGCGCTCGTCCCCGTGCTGCGTGGGCACCCCGCCGTCACCGACGTGCGGTGGCCGGGCGACCCCGCCGATCCCGCCCACGTGGTCGCGGCGCGGCAGATGCGGCGGTGGAACGGCGTGTTGCGGTTCACACTCGCCTCCGAGGAGGCCGTCGGGGAGTTCCTCGCAGCCTCGCGGCTGATCGGCTCGGCCACCAGCTTCGGCGGCCCGCGCAGCACCGTCGACCGCCGGCAGCGGTGGGGCGACGACGTGGCGGCAGGCCTGCTGCGCTTCTCCGCAGGCTGCGAGGACGAATCGGATCTGGTCTCCGATGTACGCGCGGCGCTGGACGCGATCACCCGCTGACCGAGCGGCCCCCGCCGCCGACCGCGCGGTCGGCGAGTTGGTCCTCTATCACACGTGCGTAAGCCGCTCCGCTGTGGTCTTATCTGCGGCAGGGAGGTGGTCGCGTGAAGCATCGACAACCGGACCCCATCGGTGCCGACCCCGATCCAGGGGAGGCGCCGGGGATCGCGCGGCACCCGAGCGCGATCCCGACGGGGTCCCGGGTCCTGCTTCTCAACGCCACTTTCGAGCCGCTCGCCGTCGTCACGGCGAAGCGCGCCATCGTTCTGATGCTCACCGGTAAGGCCGAATGCGTCGAGGAAACCCTCGGCGGCGTCGCCTTCCACTCCGAGAGTCTCACCATCCCCGCGCCGTCGGTGATGCGCCTGTCCCGCTACGTCCGCGTGCCCTACCGGCACGCCGTGCCCATGACCCGCGCAGGCGTCCTCCGGCGCGACGGGCGGCGCTGCGCCTACTGCGGCAAGCGGGCCGACACGATCGACCACGTCGTCCCGCGCAGCAGGGGCGGCGCCCACACCTGGGACAACTGCGTCGCGGCCTGCCGCACCTGCAACTCGAAGAAGGCCGACCGGCTGATCGAGGAGCTCGGGTGGACGCTCGCCGTCCCCCCGCGGGCCCCCGACCGCGCGGCAGGCGGGATCCTGGTGCTGGCGGTCGAGCCGCTGCCGTCATGGGAGCCGTGGCTGGGAGAGCGCGCCGCCTGACCCTCGACCACCGTGGGGGTCAATCGCGGGTGCGGCCGGGCGGGCGCCCGCGGTCGGGGCGGCCGCGGCGATGCGGGCTCGTGCGGCTCCACCGGCGCGGCGGGCCGCCTGCGCGGTCGTGGCCGTCGACAGGGGTGCCTGCCACCAGCGCAGGGGTGAGGATCCGCATCGCGTCCGTGACCGGGCCGACGGTGACGGAGCCGACAAGGCTCGGGGCCGCGGCGTCCTGGCGGTCGTCCGTGCGCGCGACGTCGCCGGCAGGGGCCGGGGCCGGCGCAACCGCGGGCGTGCGAAGGCCGCGCAGGACGGCGACGAAGAAGGCGACCGCGGCGACGAGCAGCATCGCGACGGCGGTGAGCTCGAGGGCGGCGTCGACGGCACCGGGGTCGGACCCCGGCGGCTGGCCCGCGATGATCCGCACGGCGTGGGCGGCCGACAGGGTGGCGAAGGCGATCCCGGTGCGGCGGACCAGCGCCCGCCCGGACCGGGTGCCCGCCCCCAGCGCGATGATCCCGGCGGCACCGGCACCGGACCACGCGACGACGTCGAGCGTGGCCACCAGCCAGCCCGGCGGCATCCGCCCCGGCAGCACGACGGCGACGGCGGCGACGACCGCGACGATCGCGACCGTGAGCCCGCCGACGGCGCAGGCCGCCAGCCGCCCGGCCCGTCCCGTGACGGGCCCGCGGACGGCCAGCACGAGCAGCCCGAGCGCGCCGAGCATGGCGACGGAACCGGCGAGCACCCAGATGTTCATGGGGTCCTCCAGGCCGGCCGCCCGCACGAGCAGCGCAACGGCCGCGTACAGGGCGACGGCGCCCGCGATCCGCCCGGTGCGGGCGCTGCCGGTGAGCCCGGCCACCGCGGCGAGCAGGATGGCTGCGGCGAGCGCGGCCGCGAGCGCAAGCACCCCGACGGCCTCGTGAGCAACGGCGTGTCTGCCGTGGATCAGGACACCGAGCAGCACGGCGCCCGTGAACAGGGTGGCGAGCACGAGCAGGTCGATGGTGAGCGCGCGGCTGATCGGGATCAGGCCGCGGTGCCCGAGTGTGATGCTGCGCAAGGTGGTGACCCCTCGACGTCAGGGGCGGCCGAGATCGGACCGGCCGGGTGCTGGGGAGCTCCATTCGGCATGTCGAGTGGTCGGCGGGTCCCGTTACTGCACCCGGCCCGCGAGCGACGCGCTCACGCCTCCGCGAGCGTCCGGATCCACGCGACCGTGGCCGCCAGCCCGGTGCGCAGCGGGGTCGGTGCGGCCAGCCCGAGGCCGGCCCGCGCCCGGCGCACGTCGAGGCAGCTGCGCTGCACCTCACCCGGCCTGAGCGGGACGAATTCCGGCGCCGCCGCGACCGGATCGGCGCCGAGCAGCTCGGTGAGGGTCGCCAGGAGCTCGAGGACGCTGACCTCGGTTCCGGAACCGACGTTGTACACGTCATGGGCGAGGGATCCCGCGACAGCGGCGGCCACGTTGGCCCTCGCCACGTCGTCGACGAGCACGAAGTCGCGGGTCTGGCGGCCGTCCCCGAACACGGTCGGCCGTCCCCCTGCGAGGAGCGTGTCGATGAAGATCGCGATGACGCCCGCGTCGCCGCGCGGGTCCTGCCGCGGCCCGTAGACGTTGCCGTACCGGAGCGTGACGACGTCCGGGCCGGCGGTGCGGCGGAACCAGCTCGCGTACTCCTCGGAGGTGCGCTTGCTCAAGCCGTACGCCGACAACGGCCGCGGCGGCACCGTTTCGGGAGTCGGAATGACGTCGGTCTCGCCGTAGATCGCGCCGCCGGTCGATGTGTTCACGACGCGGCGCGCTCCTGCTCGGTGTGCCGCCTGGAACGTCGTGATCGAACCCACGACGTTGGTATGGGCGTCCAGGGCCGGCCGTTCCATCGACAATCGCACGTCGATCTGCGCGGCGAGGTGGAACACGACCTCCGGGCGGAACGCGATGAACTCGCGCTCGAGTGATTCGCCGTCCCGGACGTCGAGCTCGACGAGCTCCGCCCCTGCCGCGAGCGCGCCGCCGAGGTTCGCCAGTGAGCCCCTGCTGAGGTCGTCGACCACGAGCACGTCGCAGCCCTTGGCAACGAGATGATCGACGACCGTCGACCCGATGAAGCCGGCTCCGCCGGTCACGGCGGCGCGGCGGAAACCGATGTCGCTCGTCATGCGCATCCTTCGACTCGAACTCGCGGGGACCGTGAGCGCTCGGATGCGGGCGCCGCACCGTTACCCGCCGAGCCGGGCCCGAGTTCGCGGACATCGCCAATCTTGGCGATGTCCGGTATGGGCGCCTGTGGCGTACTTGTGCGGTGGCAGTTCCAGGTCCGGCGGACGGTGGGTCGCAGATCCGGGTACTGGACTGAATTGTTGTGCGAGAAGGGCCGGACCGTGCGAATCTGCCAGCTCTCCCACGTCGAGACCGCGTTCAACTTCGTCTCCCCGCTGTTCACCGCGCTGGCCGCGGACGGACACGAGGTCGTCGCCGCGTGCAATCTCGACCACGACGGAGCGGTACTGCGCCGCTACCTCGGCGAGGGCGTGGAATTCCACCGGATCAAGGTCAGCCGGAAGATCACGGCGCAGGCCTTCACCAGCGAGATCGCCGACCTCGCGCGTTACCTGGCCCGGGAGCGGTTCGACGTGTTGCACCTGCACGGCCCGCTCGCCGCCCTGCAAGGGCGGCTCGCCGCGCGGCTCGCCGGTGTCCCGGTCGTCATCAGCCACGCGCACGGCTTCTACTTCCACGAGCGGATGAGCCCGCTCACCCGGACGGCACACGTCAGCCTCGAGCGGTTCTTCGGCCGGCACCTCACCGACTACATCGTCACCGTCAACGAGGAGGACCTGCGGTTCGCGCGGAACCGCGGCTTCACCGTCGACCCGTCGCACGTCATCGGCACACCGGGGGTCGGGATCGACACGCGGCGGTTCCGGCCGCTCGGTGCCGACGCAGGCCGCGCCGTACGCAGGGAGCTGGGTGTTCCCGACGACGAACTCGTCGTGACCTTCGTCGGGCGGCTCGTCGCCGAGAAGGGCCTCCTCGAGCTGGCTGCCGCGTTCTCCGGACTGCTGGCCGACCGGCCCGCATGGCTCTGGCTGGCGGGCGGCCTCTCACCGACGGAGCGCGACCAGGCCGCGCTCCACCGGTTGGAGGAGATCCAGTCCGAGCACCCGGAGGCCGCACGCCGCACCCTCCGCCTCGGTCAGCGGAACGACATTCCCGAGGTGCTCGCGGCCACCGACGTCTTCGTGCTGCCCTCGCACCGGGAGGGAATGCCCGTCTCGCTGATGGAGGCGATGGCATGCGAGGTCCCGGCCGTCACGACCGACATCCGCGGATGCCGGGAGGCCGTCGCGTACGGGGAGGCCGGTGTGCTGGTGCCGGCCGGCGAGTCGGAGGCGCTCACCGAGGCGCTGCGCAAGGTCGCTGCCGACCCGGACGAGCGCAGGCGCCTCGGCGAAGCCGGACGCGCGGCTGTGGAGGAGCGGTACGCGGTCGAGCACGCGATCGCGCCCCTGCTCGCCCTGTACCGGCGCATTCACGCCGATGCGAGCGGCGTCCGGCCAACGGGGCGCGCGCGGTTGTTCCGGGCCGCGCGGCGTCTGGTGCCCCTTGCGGTGCGCTCGAAGCTGGCGGCGCCCGCGCCGTGGCGCATCGCGGTGCAGCACGTCGCGCATCCGCTCGACCACGAGGCCGGCCGAACCGATCTGGTGTTCTCGGACGCGGCGATGGGCGAGCTCGGCCTGCAGATGGTGGCCGACCCGTTCGCGGTGCACCGGGACGACCGGTGGCACCTGTTCTTCGAACAGGTGGCGGCGGGGGCGAGGCGCGGTGAGATCGCGCTCGCCACGAGCACGGACCTGCGGTCATGGATCTATCACGGTCCGGTTCTCGCGGAGCCGTTCCACCTGTCGTACCCGCACGTGATCGAGTCGGGCGACGAGACGTTCATGATTCCGGAGTCTGCCGAGTCGGGTCAGATCAGGCTCTACCGCGCCGCGCGGTTCCCGGACCGCTGGGAACTGTGCGCGATTCTCGCCGAGGGGCTGCCGTACAAGGACAGCAGCCTGTTCGAGCGCGCCGGACGCTGGTATCTGCTGACCGAGACCAGCCGCCAGCACACGTACGACGAGTTGCGACTCTTCAGCAGTGCCGACATCCGTGGACCGTGGCGCGAGCATCCCGCCAGCCCGCTGGTCACGCGGAACTCGGATTCGGCCCGCTGCGGCGGCCGGATCGTCGACGTCGACGGCCGGCCGCTGCGATTCTCGCAACGCTGCTCGCGACACTACGGGGAGAGCGTTCTCGGACACGCCATCGACCTGATCTCGGCGACGGAATATCGCGAGTCGACGCTGCCGGAGGAGATTCTGCGCCCTCGGCCGGGCGCGTGGAATGCGAAGTCGGTGCACCACCTCGACGCCCACCGCGTCGCGGACGGCTGGGTCCGGTTCGTCGACGGCCACCGTTGATCCGGCGGCTTTCCCCTTCAGCTGGTGAAGGTCGCGTCGTAGACGTCGGAGGCGTACATCCCCGCACCGGTGTCGACGTAGTCGCCTCCGAAGAGCTCGATGGTCCCGCTGACCGATCGGCCCTTCACCTCGATCGTGAGGGTGCCCTGGAGGACCTGCCTCGGAACGCCGATCGGTGAACCGGAGACGACGAAATTGTTCAGTTCGACGGTCTGCGCTGCCTGCGGGTCGATCGTCGCCGTGTGGCCGTTCGGGGTTGTCGTCACCGTCGCCGCGGCGCGCTTGGCCTGCCAGTTCTCCGGGGCGACGAAGCCGTCGTCGCGCAGGAGGTAGGTGTTCGACACGACGTGCAGGGTGCCCGCGGTGAGGTCGGAGAACGAACCGGATGCCATTCCGACCGAGAAACCGGTGCCGGACGGGTCGGGCTCGATGATCAGCGTGCCGAGGCGGCGGAACTGATCAACCGGCTCCCATGCACGGGTCGTGGGGTTCAAGCGGGCGGCCTGGCCGGTGATCATAATCTTGAATTCGGATCTTCCCGCGGTGCTTGTCGGGTCCGCTACCTGGCGGACCGGACCGGGTGTCTCGACGGTGCTGCAGCCGGTGGTAACGATAAGCAGAGCGGCGACGAGCGACAGGACGACGGCACGCGACATTACGGCTCCCAGGGCAGGTCTCTCGTTGATATCTCTCGGTGACGATCGCTCCAACGTTTCGCTTCTGATTCGGCGAGCGTCGGCGGCATCCACGCGCCCTGATCCGTCGGGGCCGTGATGGCGTCGGCAGGCGGGCAAAAGGCGATCTTGGATACGTCGGCGTCGTGGCGGCGCTCGGCGCCTGCGCTGCTTCTCGTCGCGTACTTCGTGGCGATGCCGATCCAGTTCGCATGGGGAACGACGCGTCAGATCGCGCCTGCCGACATCTTCATCGCCGCCTACCTGTTCGTCCGCGCTCCGCAGCTGCGGCATGTCGCGAAGGCCTGGACGCCGTGGCAGTTCGCGCTGGCGCCGCTGTTCGCGTTCGGAATGCTGGTGTCGGCGTTTCGCATTGGTGAGATCACCTCGTACGCCCTGCTGCAGAAGGGGCTCGGCCTGCTGGTCCTGTTCGGCCTGTTCACCGCGTTGGTCGACTTCATGCGGGATTGGGACCGGGTCATCTGGCTGCTACGGGCGTTCGTCGGCGCCGTGCTGCTCCACGCCGCGGTGGCGCTGGGGGCGCAGCTGCTGGTCTATGCCGGCGGGCCCACCCTGCCGTTGATCAACGAGCCCTACCCCGGCCAGCGGATCTCCGGCCTTGTGCTCGACGCCAACGCCTTCGGCGGGCTGCTGGCGCTGGCGTTCGTCCTGCTCCACCTCACCGTGGGAACCCCGGGCGCCCTGCTTCGGGGGAAGTGGGCGCTGATCGCCTACGTCGTGCTCCCGACCACGCTCCTGCTCACGTTCTCGCGCTCGTCGTGGATGGGTCTGGCGTTCGGTCTGTTCGCCATCCTGCTGTTGCGGCCGTGGGTCGGGGGCCGGGCGGTGCTGCGGGTCGTGATTCCGGCGCTCGTCGTGGTTCCGCTCCTCCTCGCGGCGATCCCGAACTCGATGGACCTGGTCATGAGGCCCGGCACGACCGCGTCCCGCGTCGTGATCGGCGAGGTCGCGTTCAACGGCTTCCTCGAGAACCCGATCATCGGGCTCGGGCTGGGCGTCTACATCGAGCAGCAGGGCATCGTCGTGCACAACACGTCGCTGTGGTTCCTGTCCGACCTCGGCGCCATCGGTCTGGTGGTGTTCATGGGGTTCATCGCGACGGTGGCGGTGCGGCTCGTCCTCGCGTGGCGGCTCGCTCCGCGCGAGTTCCGCACGATCCCGCTCGCCCTGCTCTGCGGGCACATCGTGATGTTCGGCGTGTCGTTCGGCATCGAGGCCTTCTACCAGCGGCACTGGTGGCTGGTCTTCGCGGCGACCGGGGCGGTCTACGCGCTCGTGACGACTCCCGCGGCTGCGCCGAGCGCGGCCGACGAGGTGGGTCTCAGATGAGCCGGGCGACCGAACGGGCTCCGTCGAACCTGCGGCAGGCCCACTGGGGCATCGTGAGCCAGGCGGCGAACACGGGCAGCAACTTCCTGCTGTCCGTGCTCGTGGCGCGCGTGGTCACCGCCGCCGAGTTCGGCGCGTTCGCGGTGCTGATGGTCTTCTACATGGTCGGGCTGGCCATCGTGCGCACGACCGGCAACGACGTGCTCAGCATCCAGTACGCGGGGACGGGCGAGCTGCGTGCACGGGCTCGCGAGCTCGTGACGTACGCCGTCGGGGTCGGGGTCGCGTTCGGGCTTGCCTGCCTCGGGGCCGGGGCGTTACTCGTCGGGCATCTCGAGCCCGCGTACGTCGTGCTCGCCGTCTCGCTCCCGTTCCTGTTCGTCCAGGAGGCGCTCCGCGGGTTCGCCTTCGCTCGTGGAACGCCGAGGGGCGCCGCCTTCAACGACGGGTTGCGCGTTCTCGTGCAGATCGCCGTCGCCGCCGCCGTCCTGCTCGTCGCGGATCACGTGACGATGACCGGCGCGATCGTCGGATGGGCCCTCGGTGGCGCCGTCGCGGCTGTCGCCTCCGCCGTCCGCTCCTCGATCCTTCCTGCCTGGCAGTGGCCGCATCGGTGGTTCGTCGCGAACAAGCACCTCGCGGCGCCCCTCGGCGCCAGCGACACGCTGGCCTACCTGCCGGCCAACCTGACCTACCTGCTGATGCCCGCCGTGACGGCGCTGTCCGAGCTGGGCGTGCTCCGTGGTGCCTACCTGTTCTTCGGGCCGCTCGGAATCCTGATCCTCACCCTGCGGTCGATGATCCTTCCCGACGCCGCTCGCCTCGACGGCCGGCAAGCCGTGCACCGGCTCGTCGTCCGCGCGGCCTTCGTCCTCGGCGCGGTGGCGGTCATCTGGGGTGTCGCCGTGGTCGCGCTGCCCGATGCCGCGGGCTCGTGGCTACTCGGTGACAGCTGGGACGGCACCTTCGTGCCGCGCGTGCTGCTCGGGATCAGCGTCGTCGCCGAGGCGGTCATGGCGTGCGCGGTCGCGGCTCTCGGGACCTTCCGGCTGGCCGACCGGATCGTCCGGATCCAGCTGGTCATGGCCCCGCTGACCCTGCTCATGGTGTTGGGGCTCGCCGCGCTGTTCGGCGCGAACGGAGCGGCAGCGGGGTTTGCGGTCTGTTACTGGGTCAGCGCGCTCGTCGCCTGGAAGCAGGTGCCGAGGCCGGGCGCGTCGGCGCCTCGCCCACAAGGGCGAAAGGTCGGGTGGAAGAGATGGGAACGGGCATGAACCGTAGGGACCAGCTCGACGAACTGGAGATCAGCTTCTGGGCCCGCGTCATCCGCCGCAGGGGGCTGCTCATCGCGGCGGTCGTCGTGGTGTGCACGGCTGCAACGGTGGCCGCGGTCCTGATGCGCGGCCCTGTGCACACCGCGCGGACGGAGATCTTCGTGTCCGGCGCCGAGCTCGCTCCCGAGGTGCAGTTCGTCGAGAGCCAGTACGTGACCGACGCGGTCGAACAGGTGCTCGGGTACGAGCCGGACGTCGCGGTCTCGGCGAGTGATACCTCGTTCCTCATCACGATCGAGGCGACCGCGCCCTCGCCGGAGGAGGCCGCGAGGGTCGTCGACACCTACGCGGCGACCTTCGTCACGTTGCGGGAACGCGTGGCGGGGGAGGCGTGGGGCGCGACCGTCGCGGAGCTGGAGCGGGCGGTGGAGCACACCCAGCTGGAGATGCAGCGCCTTCCCGTCGGCGATCCGGAAGGGAAGATCCAGCGGCTGGAGCGCGAGTTCGCGGCCTACTCGGAGGCGCTGGCGATGGCCGCGAACGGCTCCTTCGCCGATGCGCGCGCCCGTCCGGTCGTGCTGACCCAGGCGACGCTCCTCCCTGCCGGTTCCCCCGCGACCGAGCTGGCGTTCTACGGTCTCGCCGCCGCGGTGGTCGGCTTCGTCGCCGGTCTCGGGATCGCCGCGATCAGGGAGGGCACGAGCTCCCGGATCGGGGATCCACGCGCGGCGGCGGAGGTCGTCCACGCACCGCTGCTGGGGACGGTTCCCGCCGCGCCGAAGCGGTCGCGCCGCCGGGGCGAGCCAGGGTTCGATCGGCTGCTGCTCGCGCCGGGGACCGACGCCTACGAGGCGACGGGGCTGATGCGCTCCAGGCTGTGGCCGAACCGCGAGAAGCTGCGCGGCACCGTGCTCGTGTGCGGCATCGCCGAGTCGGATCGGCTCGACGCGTCGGCGGCAGCCGTCAACCTGGCTCGCAGCTATGCGCAGTCGGGGACGTCCTGCGCGCTCGTGTGGGCGGATTTCCGCAGCCCGGCCGAGATACTCGGGACGCTCGGCGCCGACCTGGACCGGCCGGGGCTCGCCGACGCACTGGCGGGTGCACAACCCGAGACGTTCCTCCAGGAGTCGCCGGACACGCCGAAGTTGTCCGTGCTCGTCCCGGGAATCGCGCCGACGAGCGTCGTCGACCTGCTCTCCGGTCGGCGCGTCGCCGACGTCATCGGCCGACTCGCCGAGGTCCGCGACGTCGTCGTCGTCCACACACCACCGCTGCGCGACCACCCCGACGCCCAGCTCGCCGGCAGGGCGGTCGAGACGTCGCTGCTCGTCGTCGGCGCCCGGACCCGCCGCCAGGACCTGCAACGAGCCGACGAGGAGCTGCGCGCGGCGGGAGTGACCGTCGGCGGAGTGGCCTTCGCCGGCCCGGCATCGTGAATCGGGCGGTACTCGCCACTGCAACCGCTGTCGCGCTGCTGGCAACCGCGGCCGTGGGATGCGCATCCGCAGCACCGCCCAGCGGCGCGCCGCCCGTGGTCTGGACGACCGGCTCCCTCACCCGCGTGGCGCTCGAGGACGCGCCGTCGCCGGCGGGCGCGGCAGTCCTGACCGCTGCACGCAACGAGTACGAGTCCTTCCAGATCGTGGTGTCCGGCGGTGAGAACGCGGTCACGGTCGAGGACGTGACCGTGACGGAGCTGGCGGGCCCCGACGGCGCGACGATCTCCGCGGACGACATCACGCTCTACCGCGAGCACTACGTGCGGGCCACTCAGGGGAGCCCGGACCGTGGAGGCAGCAACCGGCCGGAGGGAGCGGGGTTGTACGCCGACGGTCTCGTCCCGTTCGTCGACCCCGGCACCCGCGCCGAGCTGAACGGGTCGATCCGCGCCCGCGGAGCGGTGGTGCGGCCGGGCGAGAGCCAGCCGTACTGGGTCGACGTCCGCGTGCCGAAGGGCGCGACAGCCGGCGAGTACACGGGCACGTACGAGGTGACCACCGACCACGGCGGGTTCGACGGGCAGCTGACCCTGACCGTCCTGGATTTCACGTTGCCGGACGTTCCGTTGCTGCGCACGGCCTTCCTCAGCGAGTCGGACTCGGAGTCGACGAGCCGTGAGCTGCTGCGGCACGGGTTGATGCCGGGCTCGTCGCTGGACCTGCTCGGGCCGCTCGGCCGGGACGTGGGGTTGAACGCGGTGAACGCGGGCTTCTACAGCGGCGCGGACCGGGAGAACTGCGAACTGGGCCCGCCGCCGACGCCCGGTGAGATCCGGGAGCGGACGGCGACAGCGTCCCCGGGAGCCCTGATCTACAACTACACCGCCGACGAGATCGACGAGTGCGACGACTACGTCGAGCCGCTGAAGGAATGGGCACGCAACCTCCACGCGGCAGGCGTCAAGCAGCTCGTGACGATGCCGCCCGACCCGCGGCTGTTCAGCGACGACGCCGGCGGGCCGGGGGTCGACATATGGGCCTTCCTGCCCAAGGACTTCGACCCCGAGGTCATCGACCAGATGCGCGGCGCCGATCCCCGCATGCAGCTGTGGTCCTACACGGCACTGGCGCAGGACAGCTACTCCCCGAAATGGCTCATCGACTACTCACCGGCGAACTTCCGGGTACTGCCCGGATTCCTGAACTACAGCCTGGGGATCACCGGAACCCTGTACTGGCGCGTGGACAACTGGGAGGGCGTCGATCCGTGGGAGACGGTCGTGCTGTACGACGGCCGGTTCCCCGGCGACGGAATGTTCGTCTACCCAGGTGACGAGGTCGGCCTGCCCGACGGTGTCGTCCCGTCCATCAGGCTGAAATGGGTGCGGGACGGCGTCGAGGACTACGCGTACGCCCGGCTCGCGGGGCGCGTCAACCCGGTCGACGCCGGGCGGATCAGCCGGTCCGTCGGCCAGGACTGGCGGACGTGGTCCGACGATCCCGAGGAGCTGTACCGGGCGAGGCTGGAGCTCGCAGGGCTGCTCGACCCCGCGGCCCTGCAACTGCCTCGATAGCAGCACGTTCGCCGATCAGCTCACCGGCGCCCCTGGCATCAGCGCCGGCCTGCTGAGGACGCTGCCGGGGCTCAGCACATCGCACGCGGCGACCGGGGCTCCGTCTGGCGCGGTCCGCAGGTCCCGCAGCACGAGCCAGACATCGCTCGCGGCGACCCACAGCTCGTGGCGGTCGCAGTGGCCGACGGTGCCAGGAGCGGTGCCAGCCGTCTGTTCGGCCGTCGCGCTCGCCCGGCCCGTGGTGAGCACCGAACCGGTGGGGGTGTACAGCCGCGGCTTGCCCCACGGAGAGGTGAAGGGTCCGTAGTCGCAGGCGCGGACGAAGTCGGCCACCTGGCGTGCCGGGGCCGTCCACCGGATCCACCCGTCGTTCGGGACGGAACGACCGTAGTAGCGCCGGTTGCCGTGATCCTGGGCCACGGCGGGGATGGCGTCCGGGTTCGTCGAGAGCTCGTCGAGCAGGCGGGCGACGAGCGCGACACCCAGCCGGGCGCAGGACGCCGACACCGTGAGCCCGGTATCGCGCGGCGATATCGGGAACGTCGTGCTGTACGCGATCGCGCCCGCGTCGATGGCGGGGCTCATCCAGTGCAGGGTGACCCCGTGGGTGCGCTCACCCCGGTAGATCGCCCAGCTCGGCACGTTCATCCCGGCGTACTCCGGCAGCGGACCCGGGTGCAGGTTGAAGCAGCCGAAACGGGGAGCCGCGAGCACGTCGTGCGCGATGAGGTGCAGTGAGTGCACGTTGAGCAGCACGTCGACCTGCGCGCGCGCCAGCTCGTCGGCGAAGCCGGGATCCTTGACGGTCACGGCGGGCAGGACCGGAACGCCGTGGTCGCGGGCCACCGCGGCGAGGGAGTGGCCGATGTCGGCGGCGCGGTCGGGATCACTGAGCACCGCGTGCAGCCGGTGGGGCGAGTCCAGCACGAGGCGCAGCGCTCGCACGCCCGCGGCTTCCTGGGCAACGAGGACGATCTTCATGGGCTCGGGTGTCTGCGCTGGTCGGAGAAGAGGGTGTTGTGGCCCATCCACACGCCGCTGTCGAGCGTCGACATCATGGCCCTCGGGCTTGCGAGCAGGCCGGCGATCGCGGAGTTCTCGGTGTGGATGAGGGAGTACAGCCCGGTCTGGACGAGGAGGCAGCGGCGCGGGGCGAGCTCCCCGAACGTGGCGGACTCCAGCCTGCCGAGAGCGGCGCGTGCGCCCTGCGCGTCGGCGTGCCACAGCATGTGGTCGAGCACGTCCGCCACTCGCCCCGACCTGGTCGCCGCGACCTGCAGGACGTGGGCGAGGCCGGAGTCGGCGAGGTAGTACACGTACCAGCCGAGCGGTGTACCGGCACGGTCGAGCACCAGGTGGCGGTAGGGAGTCCCTCGGACGACGTGCAGGATGTCGAACAGCCACTCCAGGTAGGCCTCGTCGTAGTCCGGGTAGAGCCTCAGCCTCCGACCGGCCGAGCGCAGCTGCGCGGCAAGGCCGTCGGCGGTGAGGGGCTCGACGGTCACGTCGGGCCGCCGCGGGATCATTCGCGGTATTCGCCGCATGAGCCCCCGGCCCACGGTGTCGAGGCCGGGCCCGAGGACGCGCAGCGTCCGGCCGAGGCCGCTGCGCCCGCCGCGTTCGGCCACGTACCTCGCGAACCCCGCAGGCCGGAAGATCTTCGCCCAGGTCACCGACGGCGCGACGGCGGTGTACCCGCCGAGCCCCTCCCAGATCCTGCGCATGTAGTCGGTGGCGCCGTCGGAGAGCGTCACCTCCTGGGGACCGGCGAGCAGGCGGCGGGTGAGCAAAGCGCCGGTTCCGGGGGAACCGGGCGCGGCGACCAGCGGGCCGCTGAACACCACGCGTGCGGCCCTCCCGTCGACGCGGATCCGCCGGACCTGGGAGCCGATGAACCCGACCAGGTTCCCGTCCCGGTCCTCCTGCACCAGCGACGGCATGTCGTCGTCGGCCCACGGGTTGGCCATGAAGGTCAGCTCGAAGTACTTGACGAGCGCATCGGGGGGTTCCGGCCCACCGGACCGAGCGACCTGCTCGAAGAGCGAGCACACGGCCGGGAGGTCCGCGGCGGTCAGCGCCCGGATCGTCGTCACGTCGCCCCCCGCAGCAGCGCCCCGGTCGACTCGAGGTACTCGGCGAGTCGCCGCGCGGTGCGGAAGTTGTCCAGGTCGAAGTCCTCGAGCGGCAGGACCCACGCGAGCCATTCCTCGACCGCGGCGATCAGCATGACGACGGCGAGCGAGTCGGCCAGCCCCGTGTCGAACAGGTCGAGGTCCGGGTCGTCGAGCTCGATGTTCAGGCTGGTGCGGATCAGGCCCATGATCTGGCCGATGTGGGCGTCGGACGCGTCGAGCATCATGCCTCCGCTCGGGCGGTGGATGTGAGTTCGTGCCGGAACTGCTCTCTCAGCAGGCTCCGGTCGATCTTGCCGTTCACGTTCTTGGGCAGGTTGTCGAGAACGCGCCAGCGGCTCGGGAGCATGTAGGCGGGGACCAGCCGGCTGATCGCGGACCGCAGCGCCATCGGCGGCAGCTCGCATCCCTCCCGCACCGAGTAGGCGCAACAGATCGTCGTTCCCTCGAAGCCGCCGACGTCGACACCGACGACGGCGCACTCCCGCACCTCGGACGTCGCGTTCACCGCGGCCTCGATCTCGCCGAGCTCGATGCGGTAGCCGCGGCTCTTGATCTGCGAGTCGACCCGGCCGAGGAAGTGGACGACGCCGTCGCGGTCCCGGCGGGCGAGATCACCGGTGCGGTAGATGCGGTCGGGCCTCGCGAGCGGATCGGCCGGGGTCAGGAAGGCCGCCGCGGTCTTCTCGGGGTCGCGCCAGTACCCGGGCGAGAGGCCGGCACCGGAGATGTACAGGTGCCCGATCTCGTCCGGTTCCACCGGCTGGAGCGAGTCGTCCAGGATGTGCAGGTCCTCGCCGCCGCACGGCACCCCGATGGGAATGGGAACGGTCTCGTCACGTGGCACGCCGGGCACCGTGAAGTAGCTGCTCGCGATGGTCGCCTCGGTGGGGCCGTAGAGGTTCGTGAACCGGACGTGCGGCAGCAGCCGCATGCACTGCGCCAGCACCGGGGTCGGAAGGACTTCCCCGCACCAGAGCAGGCGCTCGAGTGCTGGGAAGTCGTCCTGCTCGATCGCGTTGAACTTGATCAGGTAGGTCAGCACGGAAGGCACCGAGAACCACTGGGTCAGCTCGCTGCCGCGGATCAGATCCGCGATCGCCCGCGGGCTCGGGTTCATGGTGCTCGGCACGAGGTGCAGTTCGGCACCGGCGGCCAGCGTGCCGTAGATGTCGAAGGTCGACAGGTCGAAGTGCAGGGGCGGGTGCCCCGAGACCCGGTCCGTCGGACGGATGCCGAAATACCGCACCGCCCACTCGACGAACGCGATCGCGTTCGCATGGGTGATCATCACGCCCTTGGGGATGCCCGTGGAACCCGACGTGAACAGCAGGTGCGCGAGCGCGTCCGAGCCGTGGCGCCCGCCGAGGGGCTCCCCGGAGAGGGTGCCGGCCTGTGCGGCGTCGAACGTCGTCGTGAAGGCACGCCCGACCACCTGACCCGCGACCCCGCCGATCGGGGTCGCACCGGCGTCGACCGCCCCCGCCTCGACGAGGCCGTCGGCCACGTCGACGCTCGACGAGTCGACCAGTACCACGTCCGGCTCCGATGCCGAGAGGATGCGCGCGACCCGCTCCGTCGGGCTGGCGCTGTCGATCGGCACGTAGACGCCGCCCGCCTTCAGGACCGCGACGAGGCTGGCGACGGTCGCGGGCGACTTCGATGCCAGTACGCAGACGCGGGAGCCGTCCCGGCAGCCCTCGGCGCGCAGCATCCGGGCGAAGCGGTTGGTGAAGGTCTCGAGCTCACCGTAGGTCCAGCGCTCGTCGCCCATGACGAGCGCACCTGCGTCGGGCCACCGGTCGGCGGCGCGGGTCAGGTAGTCCTGCAGTTGGTGCATCATGCGACCGCCAGTTCCTGAGCTGCGTCGAACACGAGGTTGACGTGGGCGAGCTCGTTCTCGGACGGCGGAACGTCCAGGATGAAGGTCCGGGATCCGAGCACGACGTAGTGGGCGATCATCTGCGCCACGGCCTCGTAGGTGCCCACGAGGTACGGGCAGGGCGCCTGGTTGTCGTGGAACGGGTCGAGCCAGTACCCGTCGGCCTTGCCGGTCATGGTGACCCGTCTGCCGATCCACTCGCGCCGGTGCCCCGGGAAGCGCTCGTGCGCGATCCGCCATGCCTCGTCCGAGTCAGCGCGCGCCACGATCCCGATCCGCACCCCGAACCGGCGGTCCGCGGCGTCCAGCCACGTCTGCTCCGCGCCGGGTGGGGCCGGGTGCTTCACCGCCGTGGCCCCGATGGCCCGTGCCGCCGCCATCGCCGCAGGGGAGCTTCCCGAGATGATGATCTCCGGCAGCAGGCCGTCCGGTATCGCGGGTGTCAGCCGGAGGTTGGTCACCGCGTAGTACTCGCCCGCGAGGGTGACGCACTCGCCGCGCATGAGGCCCATGGCGAGGTTCACGTACTCCACGGTCTGCGCGTACCGCTTGTCGTGCGACGTGCCCCCGCCGGCACCGAGCGGCTCGCCGCGGATCCCGGCTGCCAGCATGTTGAGGTGCACCGGCCTGCCGTGCAGGAAGGCGAGCGAGGAGACCGTTTTCGCCATCGTGTACGGATGCAGGTGCTCCGGCCGCACGGCGACGAGCGGGCGCAGCCGCTCACTGCTCTCGATCACGACCTGGGCCAGCAGCCAGGGATCCACCTGCGCGTCGTCGGCGTGGACGAGCATTCCGCAGAGACCGGCCCGTTCGCTCCAGGCCGCCACGTTCTTGATGGCGGCCACGTAGTCCCGCGCCGACATGTCCGGCGGTCGCGGGCACGTCGAATAGACCTTGATCACCAGCGTGCACCTCCCGGGCCGCGCCGATCGGCCGTGCTCACGTCTGGCTCATCAGGGGGGCGGCCGCGTGCTCCTGCGCGCGACGGAGATCGTCGATCCGTCCGATGTCGATCCACGAACCGGCGTGCTCGTAGACGTTCACCGGGGTGCCGTCCGCCAGCATCGCCAGCATCAGCTGGTCGAACCCGAAGGCGCCGTCTGCAGGGATGTGCTCGAAGATGGCAGGCTCCATGAGGTAGATCCCCGTGCTCACCAGGTACTGCTGCGAGGGCTTCTCGTGGAAGCCCTTCGCCCGCCCCGACTCCTGCTCGAGCACCCCGTATGAGATGTCGATCGTCTGCCGCTTCGCGACGACGGTCAGCGGCGCGGGCCGGATCGCGTGGTAGTCGATGACATCGCCTAGCCGGATGTCGGTGTAGACGTCGGAGTTGGCGACGAAGAAGGGGTCCTTCAGCCGGTCCCGCAGGGCGTTGAGCGGGCCGATGGTGCCGAGCGGCTCGTTCTCGACGACGTACTCGATGTCGACGCCCCAGCGGCTTCCGTCGCCGCAGTAGGACCGGATGAGCGGACCGAACTTGCTGACCGTGATGAAGACGCGCTTGACGCCCGCGTCGCCGAACTGCGAAATCATGTTGTCGACGACCGTGCCCTCCCCGAGGGGCATGAGAGCTTTGGGGAGAACCGTCGAGTACGGAGCGAGCCGCGTGCCGAGCCCGCCTGCCTGGATCACTGCCATGACGTCACCCATGTGGTCCTCCTGAAATACTGAAGAGACGTGTGGCCGTCCGGGCGATGATCGCGAGATCACGCGCGACGGACCACGTCTCGAGATACCGGAGCTCGATTCGGAGTTTCTCCGGAAGCAGCTCGCGGACGTAATATGCCTCGATGTCGGCCGGATCCACGCTCTCGATGTACGCTTGCTCGTCGCCGAACTCGAGATAGGCGAGGCCGGTGAGGCCGGGGCGCACCCGGAGCACCTCGGTCTGCTCCGGGGTGAAGGACGCCGCATAGCGCGGATCCTCTGGGCGTGGGCCCACGATGCTCATGTCGCCCTTGACGACGTTGAACACCTGGGGCAGCTCGTTGAGTTTGGTCGCGCGCAGCCACCTGCCGATGGGGGTGATCCGGGGGTCGCGCTCCCGGGTCACCCGAGGTCCGGAATCGCCCGGCCGCATCGTCGCGAACTTCAGCATCGTGAACTGGCGGCCGTCGCGCCCGATGCGTTGGGCGCAGTACAGCACCTCGCCTTGACCCACCGCCAGCACGATCGCGATGAGGAGGCAGACCGGGAGCACGATGGGCAGGGCGAGAATGCAGAGGAGGACGTCCAGCGTGCGCTTCCCGCGTTGCCGGACCCGGTGTGGGTGCAGACCGTTGACGGAGGTGCCGTCCCGCGTCCCGGCGGATGGGAATATCTCGGTGAGCGGGGGAACGTGCACGATCTGCAGGTCGGCGCGGGTCGCGGCGTCGACGACCGACCGGTCGACCCGCGCCGGCAACGGGCCGACGATGAGCAGCATGTCGGCCCTGAAACGGGCCGCCGCGGTTTCGATGTCGGCCTTGGTGCCGTGGACGGGAACGCCGTCGAAACGTTGTTGCAGAAGGCTCGTGTCGTCGTCGAGCAGTGCGACGGGAAGGAGGTTCCGGTCGGGGTGCTCGAGCATGGAGCGGACGAGATGGGGGCCGTCCGCGCCCGCTCCGAGAAGGATTGCCCGGCGGCTGCCCTGATGGTATCGGCGGAGCGCCCGCACTCGTGCGGAACGGATGGTGCCGCGGAGTCCGACCGTCGCCATGATGGCAATGGGAAGCGCGATCAACGGGACGGTCCGAGGCACGATCAACGGCGACACGACGACGTTCGTGACGAAGAGCAGAACACCCACCACGAGCATCGATCGGGCCACGTCGGCGACGTCGTCGAAACTGCCGATCGGGAACGGCCGGTAGAACTGGATGATGCCGCCGCACAGCAGCTGGGCGACCACGGCGATGCCGCCGATCCGGAGCAGGCCGCCCGGATCGATCTCGCCGAGCTGGAACTCGTACCTCAGCAGGAGTGCGCAGGTGAGCGCGAACGCCCATGCAGCCGTGTCGATCATCGCGAGCGCGATCGACCGCACGAGATGGGCCCGACGGTGGGCGCGGGCCCGCGTCACCGTGGCGGCCCGGTGCAACGGACGCGCTCGCGAGTGATCGCGGGTCCGAGCGGAAACGGGCGTGGTCTCCACCTTGCTCCTCGGTGCGAATCAGCCGACCGCGAGAAATCGAGGTCGATGCTCGTAGGAGATGCTGGCAGGGACCGGAGTCGAGCGAATCGTCAGAATTGTGGAACAGCCGGCGCGGCCGGTGGCCGCGGGAGCGGCCGGTACCCGCTCGAACGCAGCGAGTAGTTCGAATTGACGAATGAAGAAGCGCAGTTCGACGAGTCAGGTGTGGCGGCTGCCGGGAGCGGACTCCTGACGGAGCAGCGCGACGGCCTCCAACTGCGAGCCGACCTGCAGCTTGGAGAGGATCGATCTGATTTGCGTGCGGACCGTCGGCATGCTCACCACGAAGTGCGCGGCGATCGCGGCAGCGCGCATGCCCTCCGCGAGCAGCGCGAGCACCTCGCGTTCGCGCGGGCTCAGGCGGGCGAGCCGCCGGGCGACCTCGCGCTCCTTCGCGACGTGGTGCCGATGCCGTTCCAGCCACTCCCGGTGTTCGGTTCTCGTCATCACCGGCTGGCCCTCGGCAGCGGCGGCCACCGTCTGGAGCAGCGCCTCGAACGGCCGCGACTTCGGGACCGAGCCGATGGCCCCCGCGGCGATCGCGGCAGCGACCCGCGAATCGTCGAGGCTGCCGGTCACTACCAGTACCTTCCAGCCCCGCGCCCGCAGGCCCTCCACGAGGTCGGCGCCGTCGACCCGGTGACCCGATGAATCATGGCCGAGATCGAGGTCGAGCACGACGAGGCCGGTGGGACCCGCGTTGCCGCCGAGGAAGCCGGGCACGTAGGCGACCGGGAGAACACCGGCGTCGAAGCCCTTGCTGCGCAGCGCCATGGTCAACGAGGTGCTGAAGAGCTCGTGATCATCGATGATCAGGACCGGATAGCCGACGGCGCCCGTCCCGGTGCCGGCGAGCCCACCGTCGACGGCGCCGCTCATGAAGCGTTGCACCACAGGCGCGCCGGAATCGGCGACTGCGAGGCCTCGTCGGATGCAGGCGGGCCCGGCAGCCGGACGACCACCGTGCAGCCGACGCGGTCGGGCGTCGGCGGGGCGATCTCGATCGAGCCGCATGAGGCCTCGACGAGCTTGCGGCAGATGTGCAGGCCGAGGCCCGTGCCGCCGGTCCTCTCGGCGCGCACGCCGGGCTCGAAAACGGCGTGCTCGCGACCGGGCGGGATGCCCGGCCCGAAGTCGCGCACATGGATCACGATGCCGTCACCGTCGCGGAAGGCCGTCAACCGCACCGGGCTTCCCGGGGCGTGGCGCGCGACGTTGCCGACGAGGTTGGCCATGACCTGGGCGAGCGCGTCCGGCGCCCCGTTGGCGCGCAGTCCCGGGTCGCTGTCGAGCCGGATGTCCATCCCGTTCGCCGCATGCAGCGCGACGAGCCCGTTCAGGACCGGACCGATGGCATACGTCGAGCTGCCCGGCAGGCTCCGGCCGTCGCCGTGCCCGCGCAACAGCTCGTCGAGCCGGCACAGCTCCGACGCGACGGCGTCCCTCAGCAGCGGATCCGCCCTGTCCGCGCGCATGAGGCTCGTCGCCCCGGCCAGGCCGGCGAGCCCGTTGCGCAGCTCGTGGTCGCGCTCGGCGGTACGGGCGAGCCGGATCTCGGCGAGCCGGAGCTCCTCGTCGTGGGCGGCCTGCTCGTCGGCGAGCCGGTCGAGGGCATCACCTGCCAGGTGCACGGTTCCCCACAGGACCACACCGACGGCGAGCAGATCGACGCCGGAGAACACCAGATCCAGGTCTGCCCTCAGCCAGATGTCCGCGCAGGCCCGCCCGGCGTCGGTGATCCCCAGCAGCGTGAGCCCCGCACCCACCTGCCACAGGGGCCACGCGCGCCGTCGCACGGCGCGCAGGGCGATCGCGGCGGCCAACCCGCTCCACACCAGCGCGCCCGCGATCCGTGCCTGCGGCGACGTCATGACCGCCTGGACGGCCGTGGGAAAGGTGAGCCCGATCCCGCCTGCGGCCGCAATCAGGGCGCAGCCACCGAGAACCGTGTGGCCGGTTCGCCAGCCCACCGGGGGCGGCGAGCCGATCAGCGCGACGATGAGGAACACCACGATGATGCCGTGGACGAGCAGGCGCACAGCCCCGACCGCCAGCGCTGGGGCGACGTCGAGTGCGCCGATCATCGTCGTGGGGATGGCGAGCAGGCTGTAGCACGCGAGCACGAGGCTGAGCCAGCCGATGCGAGGGGTGGCGGTGAGCCGGGCGACCAGCGTGGCCAGCAGGGCTGCGGACGCACCTCCTGCCGCGACGAACAATGCGAGGACCAGCGTCAACCGAGCGTGCGGCAGTTGGCTCTGCAACGGTGGACACACCACTGCCACCACGGCGATAGCCGTGATCACGAGGACGACGTCCCGGATGACGCGGCAGGCGGCCGCGCTCTGGCCCGGCGCGTCCCACGGCGCGACGGCGACTGGCAACCGCATCGACGAACCTCCTCACTGAGGCACACGGGTCGCTGCCCGAGAGTCGTTCGAGCGACCGCCGCCGTTAGTGCGCCGTGAATGGCTGATGTGGCGGTTGATCAGCGACGGGGCACCTCCTGGCGCCGATCCTGATCGAGAACTCGGCCCTGCGGGGCGGCTCGGCGCTCGCGGTTAACGAGCCGGAGACCGGCAGCGAGTCCCCGCCCATGCGCGGCGTGCCTTGCCTGGTGCCGCGTTGTCGATCGCGGCCGAAGGTCGATTCGCCCCGACATCACGCAGACGCGGCAGATCGCGCAAGGGGCAGATGGAGACAGTCGTGGACATCTATACGACGTGCCCCCCGTCCACCGGGTACGAGGGCGCGGACTACCTGAGTGCCGTCGCGGACGTGTCGAGGTGGAGCGATCGCGCCGGATGCGCGGGAACGCTCGTGTACACCGACAACCGGCTCATCGACCCGTGGCTCGTCGCGCAGGTCGTCGTCCGCAACACCCGGCAGCTGAACCCGCTGGTCGCCGTGCAACCGGTGTACATGCCTCCCCACACCGCGGCGAAGATGGTCGCCTCGATCGCGCACATGCACGGCCGGTCCGTGCACCTCAACATGGTCGCGGGCGGATTCGTCAAGGACCTGCTCGCGCTGGGCGACACCACGCCGCACGACGACCGCTACACCCGGCTCGTCGAGTACACGAAGTTCGTGCTGGCCGCTCTGCCGGGGCTCCAGGTGCCCGAGCACCTGTTGCCGCAGGTACTGGTCTCCGGGTCGTCACCAGCGGGGCGGGAGGCGGCGCGGTCGCTGGGGGCGACCGCGGTGAAGTACCCGCAACCCCCCGGCGAGGAGGCCCTGTGGACGGGCCACGGACAGGACTCCCACTTCGGCATCCGGGTGGGGATCATCGCGCGTGACACGTCCGACGAGGCGTGGCGGATCGCCCGTGCCCGGTTCCCGGAGGACCGCCGCGGTCAGATCACCCATCGGATGGCGATGGCGGTGTCCGACTCGCACTGGCACGGCCAGCTCTCCGGTGACTCCGACCCGACGCGGGGCGACGACGAACCCGACCCGTACTGGCTCGTGCCGTTCCGGAACTACAAGACGTTCTGCCCGTACCTGGTCGGCAGCTACGCGCGGGTCGCCCGCTCACTCGCGCATTACATGGCACTCGGTACGACGACGGTCATACTCGACGTCCCGCCGAGCGAGGAGGAGCTCGCCCACAACTGCCTCGCGTTGGAGAAGGCGAGTGAGCTCGCGCCCGCGTGATCGGGTGAGACGGTCGAGACGACGACGGCTGGACCTCGTTCCAGCGGAGGGACGGACGATGGCCGCGGTGGCCGGCAGGGCAATGGGACCGGGCTCGGCGCCGTGGGTGTCGCCCCGACGCTGGGCCGCGATCAGCAGGCGGGGCGTCGTGGCGGGGCTCGCCGCGCTGGCACTCGCGAGCTGCGCGTCGTCGGCTTACGAGCCCGCGGCTCCGGGAAACGCCGCCGTGGTCTCGGGGGTGCAGGTACAGGAGCTCACGTCGGGCCTCGAGGTGCCGTGGGGCATCGCGTTCCTCCCGGACGGCGGCGCGGTGGTCGCCGAGCGGGAATCCGGCCGGATCCTCCGGGTCGACTCCGGCGGGGGGTCGGTTCGCGAAGTGGCGCGCATCGCCATCCAGGCCGAGGGTGAAGGCGGGCTACTCGGATTGGCCGTGTCGCCGGACTTCGACTCGGATCAGCTCATCTACGCCTATCACACCGCGCCCGAGGACAACCGGATCATCCGGTTCCGGCTCGACGCCCCGGCGCGGCCAGAAACCATTCTGACCGGTATCGACCAGGGCACGTACCACAATGGTGGCCGAATGGTCTTCGGTCCGGACGGCCTGCTCTACGTGGGGACCGGCGATGCCGGTGACGACGATGCGGCCCAGGATCCGAACGATCTGAACGGCAAGATCCTCCGCGTGACCCCGGACGGGGCCCCCGCCCCGGGGAACCCCGACCCGCGGTCGCCGGTGTACTCACTCGGGCACCGCAACGTACAGGGACTGGCGTTCGACGCCGACGGCCGCCTGTTCGCGACCGAGTTCGGGCAGAACGATCTCGACGAGATCAACCTGATCGAACCGGGCCGGAACTACGGGTGGCCTGAGCTGGAGGGCAGCGGGGACACCGAAGGTGGCCGATTCACCAACCCGCTGCTCACCTGGACCGTCCGGGAGGCCTCTCCCTCGGGAGCGGCGATAATCGGCGACACCCTCTACGTCGCGGCGCTGCGCGGAGAACGGATCTGGAGCGTTCCGCTCGACGGTTCCGGCGGCGTGGGAGAGCCCGCGGTATTGGTGGACGCCACGTACGGGCGGTTCCGCACGGTTGTGGCCGCACCGGACGGCGCGCTCTGGGCGTCGACGTCGAACCGCGACGGGCGGGGGGACATCCGCGACGGTGACGATCGCATACTCCGGATCCAGCCGCCCGGCTGATCACCGTTTCGGAGCACGATTCCGCCGGCCTCGCGGGTGCCCGTAACGGCGGGTGGGCGATGGCCGAGTGAACAGCCGTGTTGAGCACCGCAGGCGGATCTCCGGTCGTTTCCGCGCCATTGATCGAACTCGGGGCACCCGTGCTCGGAGAAGCGGAAAAACGAGCGCTCGCCGAAGTCATCGACGATGGTTGGCTGACGATGGGAGAGCGCGTCCGGCGATTCGAGCAAGCGTTTGCCGCGCTCCACTGGATCGACGACGCGGTGGCGGTGAACTCCGCGACGGCTGCCTTGCAGGTGAGCCTCGCGGCGTTCGACGTCGGACCGGGCGACGAGGTGCTCCTGCCGTCGATGAGCTTCGTCGCCACCGCGAGCGTCGTCGTGCACGCCGGCGCGACCCCGGTCTTCGTCGACATCGAGTCGCCGGATCGGCCGCACATGTCGGTGGAGGACGCCCGTGCGCGCATCACGCCCCGCACCCGGGCGATCATGGTGATGCACTACGGCGGGTACCTGATGGACATGCCGCGGTGGCGGGCCCTCGCGGACGAGTTCGGTTTGCTCCTCTTCGAGGACGCCGCGCATGCCGTGGGTCTCTCCGGCGCGGTCGGCACGCTCAGCGACGCCGCCTCTTTCAGCTTCTTCACCAACAAGAACATGACCACCGCCGAAGGCGGGATGATCATCATTTCGGACGAGGCCAGGCGGGCGCGGGCGCGTTTGCTGCGCAGCCACGGAATGACGGCGAGCACCCTGGCGAGGGACCGCGGTCGCGCGGTCGGCTACGACGTCGTGGAGTGCGGGCACAACTTCCGCATGGACGAGTTGCGGGCGGCGATCGGCATCGTGCAGATCGAGCGCCTTCCGGTGTGGAACGACCGCCGTCGGACGCTGACCGAGGAATACCGGGCGCTCGTCTCGAGCACGACGCCCGACGTCGTCGTGCCATTCGAGCGTGCGCATCGGACCACGGCGCACATCATGCCGGTGCTGCTTCCGGAATCAGCTGATCGCGCTGCCGTGATGGCCCGGATGCGGGCATCCCGGGTGCAGACGAGCGTGCATTACGCGCCCATTCATCGGTTCGAGTACTACCAGCGGACCTCCGGCCCCTGGTCGTTGCCGAACACCGAGCTGTTCAGCCGGCGTCAGCTGACGCTTCCGCTCCACCCGCGGCTGACCTCGTCCGACGTAGAACGCGTTGTCGAAACGCTGCGGGACGCCCTGGCGCAGCGCCAGGCCTAGATATATCCGAGGGAGCTGCTGACGGTGGAAACGGACTTCGCGGGGCGGCGCGTACTGGTGGTCGGCGGGGCGGGCTACGTCGGATCGGTGCTCGTCGCGCGGCTGCTGGACGCCGGCGCGCACGTGAACGTGCTCGACCAGCTGGTGTACGACAACGGTTTCTCGTTGCAGCACCTCCTTGACGACCCCCGGCTCACGCTGATGCGGGGCGATCTGCGCGACACCCGCGCCGTCGCGAAGGCTGCCGTTGGCTGCGACAGCGTCGCGCTGCTCGCCGCGCTCGTCGGCGACCCGATCTGCAAGAGGTACCCCGAGCTGGCCCGGCAGGTGAACGCCGAAGGCGCCGCCCGCATCCTCGACAGCCTCGATTCGCTCGGCGTCGAGCGGTTCGTCTTCACGTCGACGTGCAGCAACTACGGGATCCACGAGAGCACGAGCTTGGCGGACGAGGAGAGCGACCTCAATCCGCAGTCGCTCTACGCCGAAACCAAGATCGACATGGAGCGCCACATCCTGACCGGGGCACGGTCGGCGGATTGCGTTCGCACCGTACTGCGGATCGCCACCGCGTATGGGCTCTCGCCGCGTATGCGTTTCGATCTCACGGTGTCGCAGTTCGCGCGGGAACTGGCGACGACGGCCGAGCTGCTCGTCTACGACGCCGAGACGTGGCGTCCGTACTGCCACGTGCGCGACATCGCCAAGGCGGTGATGACGGTGCTCGCCGCGCGTCCCGATGCGGTTCGGGGCGAGGTGTTCAACGTCGGTGACGAGGCGCAGCAGTTCACCAAGCGCATGATCGTGGAAGAGGCGCAGAAGCACCTCTCCGGCACCTCGGTCGAGTTCCGCGAGGGCGACACGGATCCGCGCAACTACCGGGTGGCGTTCGGCAAGATCGCGGACCGGCTCGGGTTCCGGGTCGACCACACCGTCCAGGACTACGTTCCCGCCCTGATATCGGCCGTCCAGGCAGGCGTCTTCTGCGCGGCCGACGAGAAGCATTACGGCAACTACGAGGTGCGCCACCTGAGCTAGCGGGTGGCCGCGCCCATGATCCGCAGTATCGGTTGCTCATGGTTGTGCCGGCAGCCATGAGCACCCGCTACTTGCGATCTTCCCGTGCATGATCCGGAGTTTCGGGTGCTCATGGTCGTCGGGGCAACCGTGGACAACCGCTAGTTCGGATCATGCCCGCCACCGGCCGAGGGGCCCGGGTGGGTCTGGCGCGATCGTGTCGGTCCATCGGGTCGGTCTGGTTGGGCATCGCGCCCACGAAAGACCCGGCACCCGGCCGCACCCGGGGGCGCGTTCCGCGGAACGCAGCGCGACCGGACGCGGTGATCAGCGGTTCGGCGCGAATGCCGACGCCCCGCGTCGGGAAAGGCGCCGGTCTGGTGATCACAGGCTGATGCCGGATCGGCCCGGCCCGTGTCGCCCGGCGCGCGCGTTCTCGGGTGGCACGCCCGGTCGACGGGGTGGCTGGCCGGTGACGAGGTGCGTCGACTGGCACGGGTTGCGCCGGTGTCGGCGGCTCCGCCGTGCCCCTGCACCGAACGGATGAGCCGTCGATCGGCATCCGGAGTACCGGCGCGCCCATGCGTTACCTACCTGAGATCCCACACAGCGATCACCCGTAACAGGCGTCGCGGCGTCTACGACTGGCATCACGGGCCTCAGCCGGGGGTGGGCCCGGCGCTGCGAAGGGCGATGCGAAGAGATTCCGCCGCTCACGACGCCCGGCGAGGGGACAAAGGGGGGGACCGACCACGTGAGCTCTGATCTCCGTACCGGGGAGTCCGTGGCAGCGACGTCGAGCAGCGCCCGTGCGGCGTCGGCTCGCGTCGCCGGCCGCGCAGGGGACCCGATCAGCGGGTGGGAGTCGCGGTACCGGGCCGCCGCTGTCGTCACCGACTTCATCGCCATCACGATCGCCGTGCTGGTCGGGTTGGCACTCGGCCTCGGGACTCATGTCCCCGAGTTCGGTGACGTCTCCCCGAGCGTCGGGATCGTCGCGGGCTCGTTGATGGTCTGCGCGCTGATCGCCACAAGGGCGTGGGACCCGCGCATCCTCGGCCACGGCGCCGAGGAGTTCAGCCGCCTGATCCGCGCGGTGGTCACCAGCGCCGTCACGCTCGGCCTGCTGGGGCTCGCCCTCGAGGCAACGGCCCCTCGGCCGTGGGTCTTCGGGCTGATGCCGATGGCAGGCGCGTTGGCCGCCGGTGGGCGGCTCGTCCTCCGGCTGCGGCTCTACCGCATGCGAAAGCAGGGCCGGTGCACGCTGCCGGTGCTCGCGGTGGGCACGATCGAGGCCGCAACAGACCTGATCATCCGGACCCGCCGCGACACCAACAGGGGGTGGACGGTCACCGGGGTGTGCACGCCAACGGGCGCGGCGCACCACGGGGCGGAGGACATCCTCGGTGTCCCGGTCGTGGGCGACCTCGACGGTGTGGCCGATGCCGCACGCGAAGGCGGCCACCGGGTGGTGGCGGTGTGCCCGACGCCGGGTTGGACTCCGCGCCGGCTCCACCAGCTGGCGTGGAACCTCGAGGACATGGCGGCGGCCGAGCTCGTCGTCGATCCCGGTCTGATGGAGGTGGCCGGGCCTCGGCTGCACGTCGATCCGGTGGACGGGCTGCCATTGCTCCGGCTGACGAGGCCGACGTTCGCAGGCGTCTCGTGGGTCACGAAGCACGTCGTCGACCGGCTCGGCTCCGCGTTGCTGCTGATCATCGTCGCTCCGCTGCTGCTCGCCATCGCGATCGCGGTTAAGCTCGACGGTGGCCCGGTCCTCTTCCGCCAGACGCGGGTGGGGCGCCACGGCCGCCGGTTCTCGATGCTCAAGTTCCGCACGATGGTGGTCGACGCCGAGCAGCGGCTCGGCGAGCTGCGCCCGGACAACGACGGCGCCGGACCGCTGTTCAAGCTGAAGCACGACCCGCGGGTGACCCGGGTGGGAGCGGTCATGCGCCGCTACTCGCTCGACGAGCTGCCGCAGCTGGTCAACGTCCTCATGGGCTCGATGTCGCTCGTCGGCCCGCGGCCGCCGCTGCCGAGGGAGGTCGCCACCTACGGGCGCGACGCCCAGCGCAAGCTGCTGGTCAAGCCGGGGCTCACCGGGCTGTGGCAGATCAGCGGACGAAGCGACCTGTCGTGGGAGGAGTCCGTCCGGCTCGACCTGCGGTACGTCGAGAACTGGAACCTCGCGCTCGACGCGCTGATCCTCTGGCGGACGTTCGGCGCAGTCGCCGGCACCCGTGGCGCCTACTGACGCCCAGAGCCGGGTGGAGTAATGCCCGGCGATCACCACACGAGTAGTTCATCCGGATCTCCGCGCTCGGATGCGTCGGGGAAGCACTTTCCACACGAGAAGGGCGGCTAATGAGCCCGCTGCAGCAACACACCGTGCGCGTCCTCCGGCGGTGGCCGGTGATCGTCGTGCTCGCGCTGGTCGGGGCGGCGACGTCGGCGGCGTGGTTCTTCACCACGGCGACCACCTCCTACACGGCGACGGCGGCGCTCTCGACGCAGTCGTCCGAGCGCGGGCCCGAGCAGGACGCGGTGCTGGCACTCGGTTACGTCGACTATTTCAACCAGGAGAGCTACCAGGAGCTGCTGCGACGTGAGGCGGGGATCCCGGCGAACGTCACACTGGCGGCGATGACGGGAGCGACCAGCCCGATCCTCTACATCACGGCGACCGGCTCCGACGAGCAGGCGGCGCGGACCGCGGCAACCGCCGCGACCGACACCTTCCGCAACGACGTGCGCGAGAGCCTGATCGAGGACCGCCGCCGGACGGCGGAGGACATCCAGGCGGAGATCGACCGCAACTCGGCGGAGCTCGTCGGTCCCGAGGTGCTCCAGGACGTCCAGGTCAACATCGTGCTCGACCAGATCCGGTCCCTGCAGGGACGGCTCACCGACGTACTCGCCGACAACACGAACCACCTGAAGCCACTGCAGTCCGAGCCCGGCGTGGCGAGCTCGAGGGAGAGCCCGCTCGTCGCAACGGCGACGGGTGCGGCCGGTGGAGCGCTGCTCGGCGTGCTCATCGCGCTGCTGCTCGTCGCGACCGACTCGCGGGTGCGCAGCGGGGTGGACGTGCCGGCCCGGCTCGGCGTCGAAGTCCTCGCGGACATCGCCCGCGTCGCGCCCGCTGAGCGGGCCCGGGTGGTGCGCAACCTCGCCAACTCGCTGCGCCGCGGTGTCGGGGCGGAGCGCACGGTCGTGGCGGTCGTGGCTCCGCACGGCAGTGCGGCGGCGCGGCGGCTCGCGCGTGAGCTCGCATCGGCCGCATCGGCCCGCCGCAGGCAGGCGGTGCTGGTCCGCACCGACCTGACGACGCCCGACATCCGGCCCGGCTTCCTGGACGCGCTCGCCGACAGGGCGGAGGCGCGGGACGCGCTCCTCGCCGGGTCGGATGGGGTGCTCGTGCTGCCGGTCGGTCGCAAGACCGGCGACGGGGCCTGGTCGCTCGTGGCGCCCGAGCAGGTGAGCGAGATCCTCGACGAGATCGCCGGCGGCAGCCCGCTCGCCGTGCTCGACGCGCCGCCCCTGCTCGAGGCTCCGGAGAGCCAGGTCGTCTGCGCGGCCGCCGACCGGGTGCTCCTCGTGCTCGAGGGCGACACGACGTCATGGGCCGACGCGCGCGAGGCGCTCCGGCTGCTCGGACAGGTGGACGCACACGTCACCGGGGTCGTGCTCGACAAGCCGCACTTCGACAGCCCTCGTGAGGTGCTGCACCCGCGGAACGCCGTCCAGGACACCTACGGAGACACCACGGCCGACAATGCCGGGGACCGGTACGCATCGACCGAGATGAACGGCGACCCGTCCACGCGGAGTGCTGTCCCCACCCCGCGCCCGCAGCCGTGGGCCACCGTCCCGGTCGGCGCCGCTTCCGAGAACCACAACCAGTCGCAGGCGGACGTCCCGGACCATGGCTGACGCGTCCACGCTGACCGGCACCGTCCGGCGCGGCGCGGAACTGCTCCGGGTGAACGCAGCCGCGATCGTCTCGGCGCCCGCCTTCCCGGTGCGTGCCGCTGTCGGCGCCGGGGTGCTGGTCATCGTCGGTGTGGTGTTCGCCGGGCCGGTCAGCGGTCCGTCCGGGCTGCTGTTCGTGGCCGTCGGACTGGCGATGGCCGCCCTCGTGCTGGGCTCGCCGACGGCGGCCATGCTCGTGCTGGTCGTCGCGAGCTTCACCCGGCTGGCGATCGAGGTTCCCGCGCTCCCATCGGAGCCGATGGTCTTCGCGCTGCTGGCGCTGATGATCGCGGCAGGAGTGGCGGCCGTGCGCGGCACCCTGCGGTTCCGGTTCGGGGTCATCGAGGCCGCCATGGTGGCCTACCTGCTGTGGAACCTCGTCTCGACGGTGTGGCCGCACGAGCTGCCCCCCGTCGAGCCGGGGACCGGGGCCGTCGTCCCCGTCCTGCGCTTCATCATGACCGGCACGTTCATGCCGTTCCTCGCCTACGTCGTGGCGCGCGTGGCGTTCCGGTCGGAGCGGTCGATCCGGCCGGTGCTGTTCCTGATCACCGTGCTCGCCGCGTATGCCGCTGCGACGAGCATCCTGCAGTTCACCGGGCCCACCGCGCTGGTCTGGCCGCAGTACATCCTGGAGTCCCAGACGTGGGAGGGCCGCGCGGTCGGCATCTTCAACCAGCCGGTCGTCAACGGCCTGACGATGATCGCGGGCTTCGTCACCGCGATGTTCCTCGTCAGGGAGCGGTCGCTGCGCCCGGCGGTGCGGGTCGCGGCGCTCGTCGTCGCGGGTCTGTGCGTACCGGGGATCTACCTCACCCACACCCGCGCGGTGTGGCTGGTCTTCGGAATCGCCGTCCTGATGTGCGCGATCTTCGCCGCGGGCGCGCGCGCCGGTTTCGTCCTGACCCTTGCCGGCGCGCTCGCGTTCGTTGCGGTCACGTGGACGACGTTCACGAGCAGCGACCGCGCGGCGGGCGGGATCGGCTCGACGAGTGAGGTCGACGACCGACTCAACGCCATCGCAACCGCCCTGTGGGCGATCGAGCAGAAGCCGCTCCTCGGCTGGGGTATCGCGCGGTTCGCCGCCCTGAACACCTACTACCACCAGGTCTGGGCGCCGGACGTCGATTTCCAGCGCGGGTACGCGATCGCGTCACACGAGAACGAGCTCGGGATCGCCGCCGAGCTCGGCATCGTGGGGCTGGGGCTGTGGCTGGTCGTGCTGCTCGGGGTGACGTGGAAGCTGGTGTCCCTGATGCGGCGGATGCCGGTCGAGGGCCTCGCCGGCCGGCGGCTCGGCCTGATCGCCCTGACCGTGCTCGGGACGTGGGTCGTCTGCGGTCTCACCGTCGACCTGCGCTACTTCGACTTCGCGAACCTGCTGGTGTTCCTCCTGATCGGCGCGGCGGTCGGGGCCGCCGAGCCGGCCCGGAAGCCGGTGGCGGTCCCGTGAGGCAGCGGGCGCTCGTGGTCTCCACGAGCATGCGGACACGGGGCGGTGTCGCCAGCTACGTGCGCATGCTGCGCGGAACCCCGCTGTGGGAGACGTGGCGGGTCGAGCACGTCACGTCCCACCGGGACGGGAGCCGGGCGATCAAGGTGGGCACGTTCGCCCGCGCCATCGCGCACTACATGGCCGCTCTGCTGCTGCGCAGGCCCGACCTCGTGCACCTGCACATGGCCTCGAACGGCAGCTTCGTGCGCAAGGCCACCCTGTTCTGGCTGGCATGGGCGGCGCGCGTTCCGGCCGTTGTGCACCTGCACGGCGCCGAGTTCCACCTGTTCCACGACCGGCTGCCGCGGCCGCTGCAAGCGGTCGTGCGCGCCACCCTGACCCGGGCCGCCGTCGTGGTGGCCCTTGGTGATCGCTGGGCGCGGGAGCTGGCCGCGATCGCCCCTGCGGCCCGGGTGGTGCCGGTGCCCAACGCCGTGCGGGTGCCCGCTGCTGCGGCGCGCCGCCAGGGCGCCGCGCCCCACACCGTCTTCCTCGGCGAGATCGGCGACCGCAAGGGCGCCTTCGTGCTGATCGAGGCGTGGGCCCGGCTCGCACCGGGCACCCGCCTGACGCTCGCGGGTGACGGCGCCGTAGACCGCGCAAGACGCCTGATCGCGGAGCACGGACTCGAGGGCTCGGTCCAGGTGCGGAGCTGGCTGCAGCCGGCACAGGTGGGAGAGCTGCTCGCCGACGCCGACGTCCTCGTGCTGCCGTCCCGCAACGAGGGGCAGCCGATGGCCGTGCTCGAGGCGATGGCGCACGGCCTGTGCGTCGTCGCGAGCGAGGTGGGGGGCATCCCCGAGCTGGTCGACGACGGCCGCACGGGCCTGCTGGTTCCGCCGGACGACGTGGAGGCGCTGGCCGCCGCGCTGCGGAAGGTGCTCGCCGACGACGGGCTGCGCGCCGCGCTCGGTGCTGCCGCACGGGAGCGGGCGCTCGAGGAGTTCGACGTGGACGTCGTATGGCGCCGGATGGACACGATCTACCGAGGGGTTGCGGGGCGATGGGTGTGACGTGGTGGCGGAGAGCGCCGCGGCGGGTGGGCCCGCTGCGCGTCATGTTCGTCGTGCCCGACCTGGGTGTGGGCGGGGCGGAGCGGCACGTGGTGACGCTCGCGCCCGCGCTCGATCCGCACGAGTTCCGCGTGACGGTCGTGTGCGTCGGCGACGAGGGCGAGCTGTTCGGCGAGCTCCGCGGCACGCACGTGCCGGCGCGAGCCCTGCACAGCCGGACCCGCCCGGTGCGGGCGCTCGGCGCGCTGATCCGTGCGATGCGGGCGGAGCGGCCGGACGTCGTGGTCACCCGCGGCTACAACGCCGAGGCACTCGGCCGGATCGCCGCGGCGCTCACCCGGGTGCCGCGCTCGGTCGTCTGGGTGCACAACGCAACCGACATCACGCCCCGCGGCCGGGTCCGGCCCGTGGTCGACCGGCTGCTCGAGCCGGTGACCAGCGCCTATTACGGGGTCGCGCACGCGCAGCGGCCCTACCTGGTCGACCACCTCGGCCACCCCGCGGAGAAGGTCGAGATCATCCACAACGGCGTCGACCCCGCCCTCTTCGCGGCAGGTGAGCCTGCGGGGACGAGGACGATCGGGATCGTCGCCGTGCTGCGGGAGGAGAAGGACCACCGGACCCTCCTGCGCGCGATGCGGATGGTGGTCGACGAGGTTCCCGACGCGAACCTGGTCGTGATCGGCGACGGGCCGCTCCGGGGGGAGCTCGAGGACCTTGTCCGTCAGCTCGGCATCGCCGGCAACGTCACGTTCGCCGGATCGCGATCCGACGTGGCCGCGCTGCTGCCCACGCTCGACGTGGCCGTCCTCAGCTCCACGACCGAGTGCTTCCCGATGGCGGTGCTCGAGGCGATGGCGGCCGGGGTGCCGGTCGTCGGCACGGCCGTTGGCGGCGTGCCGGAGATGATCGAGGACGGGGCCACCGGATACCTCGTGCCGCCACGGGACTCACGCGCGATGGCCGACGCGCTCGTGAAGATCCTCCGCGATCCGTCGCGGGCGGCGGAGATGGGCCGCGCGGCCCGCGACCGCGTGCTCGCGGAGTTCACGCTCGGTCGGTCGGTGGCCCGCGCGGGCGCTGCGCTGGCACGGACGGCCGGGCGCAAGCCCGTGCGGCTCGCCATCGTCCTCGACCAGACCGCGGTGGGCGGCGCCGAGCGGCTGCTGCTCGACCTGTGCCGACGGTTCGACCGGTCGATCGTCGAGCCGAGGCTGGTGTGCCTGCGCGCCGATGGCCCCCTCGGCGACGCGTTCCGCGATGTGGTGCCGGTCGAGGTGCTCGAACGCACGGGCCGGTTCGACATGCGGACGCTCCCGCGGCTGGTCCGCTCGCTGCGCGCCGCCCGCACCGACGTCGTGCTCGTCGCCCACCACAACCGGGCGGCGCTGGCCCTCGGGCGGGTCGCGGCGCGCCTCGCCGGGGCGGCGAACGTCGTCGCCGCGCACGACATGGACCTCACCCGCGTCGGTGGGCGGGTGCTCCCGCGCCACGTCGTCGAGACGCTGTTCCTGTCCCATGCCCTCGTGCTGCTGGCCCCCAGCCAGGGGCACTACCTGCACGACGAGGAGGGGGTCGGGCGGTTCCCGTGGCGCAGCGCGCCGGAGGTGGTGATCCCGAACGGGATCGTCGTCGGTCCGCGGCCTGGCGCGGCCGACCGGGCCGAGGCCCGCCGACGGCTCGGGCTCGACGATGCGGACCTGGTGATCGGCATCGCCGCCCGGCTGAGCCGACAGAAGGCGCACCACGTCCTGCTGCGGGCCGTGGCGTTGTTGTCCGCGAACCGGCCGCGCCTGCGCCTCGTCGTGATCGGCGGCGGACCCGAGGAGCCCGCGCTCCGGGCGCTCGTGGCCGAGCTGGGGATCGCGGAGCACGTGTTGTTCACCGGCGTCCGCGACGACGTCCGGGAGCTCCTGCCGGGCTGCGACGTCACCTGCCTGTCGTCGGTGCACGAGGGCGCGCCGCTCGTGGTGCTGGAGTCGATGGCCGCGGGCGTGCCCGTCGTCGCGACGGACTGCGGGGCGGTGCGCGACCTGATCGCGGACGGCAGGGACGGATACGTCGTGCCGGTCGGGGACCCGGCCGCCCTCGCCGGCCGTATCGGCAGCCTGCTCGACGACCCGGCGATGCGAGCCGACATGGGCGATCGGGCGCGGCGGCGCGCGGAGGCCGAGTACTCGATCGAGCACACCGCGGCGCGGTTCCAGGAGCTCCTCACGAGGCTGGCGGTCCGATGAGGCGACAACGGGTGCTGATCCTCGTCGAGAACCTCTCGGTCCCGATGGACCGGCGGGTGTGGCAGGAGAGCCGAGCGCTCGTCCGGGCCGGGTACGAGGTGGTCGTCATCTGCCCGATGGGCGGCGCGATGGACACCGAGCCGGAGGCCGTGCTCGAGGGTGTGCGGATCCTGCGCTACCCGCTGCGCGCGGCGACGGGCGGGCCTACCGGGTACGTCCGGGAGTACGGGCTCGCACTGTGGCACACGCTTCGGCTCGCCCTGCGGGTGCGGCGGGAGGGCCCGGTCGACGTCGTGCAGGCCTGCAACCCGCCCGACCTGCTGTTCCTCGCGGCGCTGCCGCTCATGGCCGCCGGCGCGCGGTTCGTCTTCGACCACCACGACCTCGTCCCGGAACTGTTCCGCTCCCGCTTCGGACGCGGCCGGGCCCTCCTCGGGGTCGCGAAGCTGTTCGAACGCGTCACCTTCGCGCTGGCCGACGGCGTGATCAGCACGAACGAGAGCTACCGGCAGATCGCGCTCACCCGCGGCCGCAAGGCGCCCGGCACCGTGCAGGTCGTGCGCAGCGCTCCCGACCTGTCCCGGTTCCGCCCGCGCGAGCCCGACCCGGGGCTACGCCGCGGCAAGCGGTACCTCGCCGCCTACCTCGGGGTGATGGGCCCGCAGGACGGGGTCGACGGCGCGCTGCGCGCGCTCGCCCACCTGCGGCACGACCGGGGCCGCGACGACCTGCACACCGTGCTCATGGGTGGCGGGGACGACCTCGACGACCTGATCGCCCTCTCGCGGGACCTCGGCCTGTCCGACTGCGTCGAGTTCACCGGGCGGGTGCCCGACGAGTTCGTGCAGCGCTGCCTGTCCACCGCGGACGTCTGCCTGTCACCGGACCCGAAGAACCCGCTCAACGACCTCTCCACGATGAACAAGGTCGTCGAGTACATGGCGATGGGCAGGCCGCTGGTCTCGTTCGAGCTGCGGGAGGCGAGGGTCTCGGCGGGCGAGGCGGCCGCCTACGCCCCCGCCGGTGACGAGCGGGCGTTCGCGGCGCTGCTCGACGAGCTGCTCGACGACCCCGATCGCCGCGCGCGGATGGGCGCGATCGGCCGGGCCCGGGTGGCCGACCGGCTGTCATGGGAGGTGTCCGAGCGCAACCTGCTCGACTTCTACGAGCGGCTGCTGAATCGGCGGAGGACGAGGGTGACGGTGAGATGAAGCGGCTGGGCTGGTACTGGTCCCGGGCCAGGGCCATGAGCGCGCCCGAGGTGGCGTGGCGGGTGGGGCGCCTCGTGTCCGAGACCGCGGCGCCCGTGCTGCGGCCCGCGCAGCGGGACGCTGACTGGGAAGTCACCTTCGCGGGGTTCCGTGACGCCATCGGCAGGCCCGTGCTCCTCGACCGCGCCAGGGCCGCCGACCTGGCCCGCCGGTTCCCGGCCGAGGCCGCTGCCGTGGTCGCGGCGGCCGACGAGTGCCGCGCAGGCCGGTTCGCGTTCTTCGGGCAGGAGCCGGTCGACGTCGGGCCTGGGCCGATCGACTGGCTGCTCGACCCGCGCACCGGCTTCCGCTGGCCCGCCGTACCGGCCAAGCGGCTCGACCACCGCACCGCGGCAGCCGACCCGAAATGGATCTGGGAGCTCAACCGGCTCCAGCACCTGCCGTGGCTCGCCCAGGCGTGGCTCTTCACCGGCGACCGCGCCTACGCGGACGCGGCGCTGGATCAGCTCGACGGCTGGCTGGAGCAGAACCCGGTGGGCAACGGCATCGCATGGCGGGGGGCGTTCGAGGTCGGGGTGCGGGCGCTGTCGGTCACGATCGCGCTCCAGGGCCTTCGGGACGCCCCGTCGCTGACCCGGGAGCGGTACGCGCGGGTCGTCGCGATGCTGAGCGAGTGCGCGCCGCTGCTCTGGCGGCAGCGCTCGCGGTTCAGCTCCGCGAACAACCACCTCGTGGGCGAGATGGCCGGGCTCGCCGCCATCGCGATCCTGCACCCCGAGATCCCGGGGGCGCGGCGCTGGGAGGCGAGGGCGCTCGCGGTGCTGGCCAGAGAGGCCGAGCGGCAGATCCTGCCGGACGGCGCAGGGGCCGAGCAGTCCACCGTGTACCAGCTGTTCTGCTCCGACCTGTTCCTCGTGCCTGCGGCCCTGCTGCGGCTGCGAGGTGACCGGGTCCCTGAGCCCGTCCTCGACGGGCTCAGGCGCGGCGCGCGCTACCTGCGGGCGCTCCTCGGCGACGGCGACCCGCTGCCCCGCTACGGCGACGACGACGGCGGCATCGCCCTTCGACTGCTCCCGGACCAGGTTCCCGACGTACACCGGCACCTCGCCGCGGTCTCCGCCGTGCGCGGCGAGGCACCCGCCGACCTCGCCGCTGCCTGGCTCGGCGGGCCGCCGGAACGCGGTGCCACGTCCCCCGCCCCGGCCGCGCGGGAGCTGTACGCGCCCGATGGCGGGCTGGTGGTCATGCGCCGGGACGACCGCAGGATCACCGTGGACGTGGGGCCGCTCGGGTACCTGTCGATCGCGGCTCACGGCCATGCCGACGCCCTGTCCGTCACCGTGACCGCGGGCGGCCGCGACCTCGTCGGCGACCCGGGCACTGGCAGCTACTACGCCGAGCCGGGGTGGCGCCGCGCCTTCCGCGGCACGCGGGCGCACGCCACCGTCGCCGTCGACGACGAGGACCAGTCGGTCCCGGGCGGCCCGTTCCTCTGGGTGCGCCACGCGAACACGACCGTGCGGTCGGTCGACCTCGAGCACGGGATCGTCGAGGCCGAGCACGACGGCTACACGCGGCTCGCAGAACCCGTCACGCATCGGCGGTACGTCGTGGCGCCCCGGGGGCAGAACTCCCTGCTGGTCGTCGACCTGCTCACCGGCGAGGGCGAGCACCGCATCCGCACCGCGTGGCCATTGCACCCCGAACTCGACGTGCGGACGGCCGACGGCACCCACTTCGTCACCCGGGACGGACGGCCCGTGATGCAGATCGCGACCTCGGTCGGCGAGCCGTGGTCCGCGCGCGGGGACGAGGAGACCCGGCTCGGGTGGTGGTCGCCCCGGTTCGAGGCGTGGGAGCCGTCCTGGCTCGTGGGCACGGTGCTCGAAGCCGCACGGCTGCCGGTGGTGGCGGCGACCGTCCTGACGGTGTCCGAGCACGCCGCGCCCGTCGTGGAAGGGCTCTCGATCGACGGGACGGACGTGATCGAGGTGAGCTGGACCGAGCGGGAGGGCGACGCGCAGGTGCCGCGGTCGGTCACCCTCGACCCCCGCTCCCCGGGGGCCGTGACGGTCCGCACCCCTGTGACCGGTTGATCAGGTTACTGCGCGCCGAGCGCATCGGCGTCGCCGACGACACGCCGGAGGGAAGGCGCGACCCGAGCGTCCTGATCACCTTCGACCGGCCTGCGTCCTGCAAGAATGAGGTGTGGCCAGCATCCTCGTCGTCGAGGACGACTCGACCATCGGCGATGTCTTGGCATCCAGCCTGCGTTCGCAGGGCTATGACGTGGTGTGGGAGCGCACGGGCGAGGCGGCGCTCGAGCACGTTGCCGGGGCCGCCGTGGATCTCGTGCTGCTCGACCTCGGGTTGCCGGACGTCGACGGTGTGGAGGTCTGCCGGCAGCTGCGCAAGGTTCGCCCGGGATGTGTCCTCGTGATGCTCACGGCCCGTTCGAGCGAGATGGATGTCGTCGTGGGGTTGGAGGCGGGCGCGGACGACTACCTGGTGAAGCCGGTGCGGTTGTTCGAGTTGCGGGCGCGGGTCCGAGCTCACCTGCGCCGCAGCGAGGTGGCTGCTGTGGGCGAGGCCGTCCGGCAGGTCGGTGACCTCGTCGTCGACACGTCCCGTCGCCGGGTCACGGTCGCGGGTCGGGAGATGGCGTTGCGCCCGAAGGAGTTCGACCTACTGGCCCGCCTCGCCGTGGAACCCGGCACGGCGGTGACCCGGGAGACCCTGATGACCGAGGTGTGGGACGAGAACTGGTTCGGGCCGACGAAGACGTTGGACGTCCACATCGCGGCGCTGCGCCGGAAGATCGGGGAGGTTGCCGATCCCTCCGCTCGGGTTCCTGTGATCGTCACCTTGCGCCGGCACGGTTACCGGCTGGAGCTGGCAGACCCCTCCTAGTACTCCAGGCGGACTTCGTGATCATTCCTCTGGTGGCAGGACTAGGGCCGCATCTCGGCACGGCGGCGCTGCCGGCGCATCCCGTGTCGGGCGACGCAGCCCGTCGTAGGTCAGACAGCCCGTCGACGGGGTGCGTCAGCCGAGAACGAGCGCGCCGGGCTCCGCAGTGCCCGGGCTGGGTGGCTCGGCGGGCCTGTGATCATTAGGTTGGCGCGTTTCCCGACGTGGGGCGTCGGGTTTCGCGCCGAGTCGCTGATCAGCGTCTGGGGCGCGGCGCATTCCGCGGAACGCACCCCCGGGGGGTGCGGCCGGGTGCCGGACGCTTTCGTGGGCGCGCCGTTCCCGGCACCGGGTAGCCCGCGGCCTCACGCGCCAGCCCTCGGCTACCGGCGTGTTCTGGCAGGTTCCCCTCGACCGGCGTCGTCGTGTCGGGGTGGCAGGGTTGGGTGCACTACCGAATCATGTGGTTGCTCGGGCGGCCGTCCCCGACGCGGGGCACGCCCGTCCTCGACGAGACCACCGCCGTCTGGGTGCTACGCATCTGGCTGTGGTCCCGTCCTCGCCACCGGCCACCCCTGGAATCTGGGGTGTGATCAGCGGAATCGGGGACCTGGGCTGACCCCTGCAGCTGGTGTTCTGACCGGCGAGGCACCCCTGCAGCTGGTGTCCCGTTCCTGCTGATCATGGACCTGTGCGTGGAGCCCTGTCCCTGGGGTGGTCTGGCCTCGATCATCCAGGAGCGGGGCTGGGTGTGGAGGGTCGGGACCACAGCCAGTCGCGTGGCACCCGGCAGGACGGTCTCCTCGAAACAGGCCTGTGCCCGCGTCGGGGACGGCCGCCCACGCAACCCCACTATTCGGTAGTGCACCCAACCCAGCCACCCCGGCAAGGCGACCGGGTCGATGCGAACCGGCAGAACCACACGCGAAGCCCGGATCACGGGGCGGGTGCCGGTCGGCCCGGGCCGGGAACGGCGCGCCCACGGCAGATGCTCGACCAGACCGAACCGATGGACCGACCCGATCGCACCCCGATCGCCAGGCGCCCGATCGGCGGCGGGCAAGATCCGAACTATCGGTTGCCCATGGCTGCCCGCACGACCATGAGCGCCCGAAACTTCAGATCATGCCCGCGAAGATCGCAAGTAGCGGTTGCTCATGGTTGTCGCCAAAGCCATAGCGACCCGATACCTCGGATCATGGACGTGGCCACCACCGAACGGACCCGGCAGCAGCGCCGAACAATGATCACAAAATCCGGCTGAGGGATTAGACGTGCTCGTCCCGCGGTTGGGGCGTTGATGCTGGTGGGAGCGGGGCGTCGTCTTCGACCGGCAGCAGGAGTGTGAACACGGCAGGGGCTCGGCTGCTGAGCTGGAGTCGCCCGTCCTCGGCCTCGATCAGGCGCCGGGCGAGTGCGAGGCCGATCCCGTGTCCGTTGCCCTGCGCGCGACGTGCGAACAGCGTGGCTTCCGGTTCGCTGATGCCGGTGCCCTCGTCGGAGACGTCGACGGCGACCGCGTCGGTGGTCTCGCGGGCGGTCAGGGTGACGCGACCGGCGCCGTGCCTCGTGGCGTTGTCGAGGAGGACGGCGAGGACCTGCCGCAGCGCCGCGGTGGACGCGCGTGTCTGCGGGAGGTCGGCGTCGAGGCGTAGATCGAGCTCGCGGTGGAGCCGCGCCAGCTGCTCACGCCATGATGGCGCGAGCTCCTGCAGCAGGCCCGCGACGTCGACCGGCTCGATCGGCCTGTTCAGTCGGTCGCGGGCGAGGTCGAGGAGTTCCTCGACGGTTGTCTCCAAGCGGTCGGCATCGGCGAGGCTCGCTTCGATGGCGGCGCGCCGGTCGTGGTCGGTGCCTTCCAGGGCGGCTTCGAGGCGCAGCCGGAGGCCGGCGAGCGGGGTTCTCAGTTGGTGGGAGGCGTCGGCAGAGAAGGCGCGTTCCCTTGTGACCAGGTCGTCGAGTCTGGTGGCGGTGCTGTCGAGTGCGGTGCCCACCGCGTCGATCTCGGCGATCCCGCCTCGCTGGGTCCGGACGCTGAAGTCGCCGTCTCCCAACCGGCGCGCGGCGACGGCCAGCTCTTCGAGAGGGCGCGCGAGTCGGCGCGCCTGTCGGCGCCCGACGAGCCATGCGGTCGTGACGGCGAGGGCGGCGAGTGCGATCATCGCCGCCCACAGCAGGGCCACCTCCTGGACGACGGAGCTGCGCGGCGCAGCCGCCCGCACGGCTCCGATGACGTCGTCCTCGTGCGTCACCGGTACGGCGACGACGAGGTTCTCGCCGTCGGTCCCGCTCGCCGCCTTGCCTCGCAGTGCCTTGCTCACGTCCGCCGGAACGGTTGCCGGCCCGACTCCGCCGAGCTGGGCGCCGTCTGCGGCGTACACGCTGATGTCGACCGCATCTCGCTGGTGGATCGCGTCGACCTGCTCGCCGTCGTAGACGTCCTCGGCCACGGCGATCGCGACCGCATCGGCGGTTCGCAGGAGTTTGTTGCGTTCGGCTTGCACGGCGTACTCGAACACCGCGATGCCGAGTGGTACCCCGAACAGCGCGGTGGCCAGCACCGATACCCAGACCGCCAGACCGACGATGCGAGTGCGCACGGCGAGCTCCCCGTTCGGCGGCCGGCCGCGGGCGCCGCGCCGGCGGTCACCCAGCATGCCCGTCCGCCGCCACGCGTGTCATCCGCCCGTGTCCCGCGCCCGACGCGCGCCGCGCGCCGTGATTCGTCAGCGAGCCGCCCCACCGGCCCGGAGGAACTGCCGGACCCGGCGGAGGGTGCGACGGCCCAGGTCCGACCTCTGGGCGAGGTCGTAACCGACGCGCACGAAAATCCCGGAGAATCGCTCCACGGCCTGCGGGTAGCGGACGGGCCGGCCGCCGAAGGAGGCCTTGAAGTAGTCCCGCCCGTTCACTCGATCAGCCAGGCCGGCCGGCCCTGCCTGGATGGCATCGACCGCGGACGGGGCGATTCCGCCGAAGTCGAACCACCGGTGGCCGTTCCGCTTCGCCCACTGGATCGTCTCCCACTGCAGCAGCGCCGCGGCCCCGCTCGCCGCCGGTGTGGAACGGCGCATCCCGACCAGCCGCAACTTGGCGACGCCGCCGCAGCAGGTGACCACCTGGGCCGCGACCGGAACACCGGCGTGCTCGGCGATGAAGATCTTCACGTAGCCGTCCGGGGCGAGATGCCGGTACAGCGCGCGCAGGTACGGCAGCGGAAGCGACGAGAAGCGGTGGTGGGCCGCGGTCGCGGACAGCAGCTCCGCGACGGTCGGCAGATCCCGCTCGGTGCCCGCACGTACCTCGACGCCGCGCTTCGCCGCCTGTCGGATGCTCCCTCGGGTGCCGCTGCGCAGCGCTCTGTGCAGGGCGTCGACCGGCCGGGACAGGTCGAGCTCCAAGGTCGCGGCGGGCGCGATGCCGGCGCTCGAGCTGCGGAAGCCCAGTCGCTCGAGCCGCTGACTGACAAGATCGCCTCCGTGCGGAGGTTGCACGAACAGTGCCCGCAGTCCCCGATCGGTCAGGCCGGTGAGGGCGGCGCACACGGCGTTGCCGGCGGCATCCTGGGAGGCTCCGTCCGGCAGCACCGGACCGTAGGGCAGATAGCCGACGCCGCCGAAGGCGGGTAGCCGGCGATACAGGACCAGGGCGCCGCCGATCAGGCCGGCTGCGTCCTCGGCCATGACGAAGATCGGCTGGAACCCGGCGTGCCGGCGCACCGCTGCCCAGGGCGACAGCTGTGCAACGTCGGCGCCCGGCGTCGCCGCAACCATCAGGTCCCAGCGTTGCAGCGCGTCGACGCCGGGATCGGCCGAGACCGTGACCCGGACCCCGTTCGTGCAGTACTGGCGGTACGGCTCGTGCCCGTTGCGATCGACGAGCCCGGGACCGCCCTGGGCCGGACCGGTAACCAACGCCCGTTCCTGCGGTAGCCCCATGTGCCGCGAGCGTATGAGCGCCCCGGCAATGCCATGGCAATCCGGAGGCCAGGGTGAGGTAAACGTGCTGGCCGCTCTGGCGGCGCCTGGTCAGCACGGCGTCGAGGGTGACGTCCTGGTGTACTTCAGGTGTCCTCTGAGTGGCTTAGCGGTTTCCTCTTTCAGCGCCGTCACAGGAACGTGAGGCACACTCGTCGACGATGCGGCAGTTCGCAGTCAGCGCGGCGGAGCCCTCGGCCGTCTCCGAGATGGGGATCGGCCTGCGCTTCGTGCTGACCACAGCAGCTGCTGCCGCGGTGGGGCTCGCCGTCGCATGGGACCTCGCCGGCGACGAGCATCCGACGCACACCCTCGGACTCGCGCTCGTCGTGGCCATCGCCGCGGTGCTGTGGCTGCGCCTGCGCGGACGTGCGGCGGGTCTGGCGGCCGCGCTGGTCGGCGTCGTGGCCCTGCAGCCGGTGCTGCACGGGCTCGGCAAGCTCGCCACGTCCGGCACGGAGCACGCCGGGCACGGCCTGTTGCACGTCATGGCGGTCGACGCGCCGACCGCGGCGATGCAGGTCGTGGTGTCCGGCAGCCTGATCGCGATCTTCGCGGTCCTCGCCCGATGCAACGGGCTCCTCGATTCGGTACTCGATCCCGTCCGGCTGCTCTTCACCGAGCCGACCGAACCCGCCGAGCCCGTGCCGGTCCGGGTTCGCACGACTCCGCTCGGATCGAGCCTTCGTCGGCTGCAGGGATGGTTTGCTCGCGCTCCACGCAGAGGACCACCGGCCTCGCCGCTCCTGCTGCGCTGATCCCTCTCACCCAACGGTCCGCTGACGGGCCCTCTCACGTCCGCCCGATGGGCCGGCCATCCCCGCGCGCGCTCACCGCGTACGCACATTGTGAGGACTTCACATGCCGTTATCGCATACCGCCGCACCGGATCCGCCGAGTCCTGCCCGGCCGGAGCGGATGCGCTATCTCGTCACCGGCGGTCGGGGCTTCATCGGCCGCCACCTGATCCGTCGACTGCTGGCGATGGGCGCCGAGGTCCATGCGACGACCCGGGCAGGGCGCTCCCTCGAGCCCGGGCCGCGCTGGTGGGTGTGTGATCTGGCCGACCTGGCCGCCACCCAGCACGTGGTGAGCGAGGTCCGACCCGACGTCGTCGTACACCTCGCGAGCCGAGCCGCCGGAACGCGTGCGCTCGATGCCGTCGTCCCCATGCTCGCCGACAACCTGCTCAGCGCCGTCCACGTCATGACGGCCTCGGCCGCCGTTCCCAGTTGCCGTGCGGTGCTCGCAGGATCGATCGAGGAGATCGCCGCCACCGGCAACGGCGGTGCGCAGTCGCCGTACGCCGCGTCGAAGATCGCCGCGACCGCATACGCGGAGCTGTTCCGCGACCTGTGGGACCTGCCGGTCACCGTGCTACGCCTGGCCATGGTCTACGGACCCGACGAGCCGAACCGCAAGCGGCTGGTGCCCTACGTCATCGACAGTCTCCTGCGGGGAGCCGCACCCGAACTGAGCAGCGGACGCCGCCGGGTGGACTGGGTCTACGTCGCCGACGTGGTCGACGCCCTGCTCTCCGCCTCGACCGAGCCCGGCGCGGCCGGGAGGGTGCTCGATATCGGCTCCGGATCCGTGCACTCGATCCACGAGGCCGTCGAACTGATCGCCGACACCATCGATGCGAACGTCGCGCCGGCCTTCGGCCGGCTCCCCGACCGTGCGAAGGAGCGCGACCTGGTCGCGGACATCGGGCCGGCCGTCCAGCACCTGCGCTGGCAACCCAAGGTGGACCTGGCCACCGGAATCGCCCGCACCGTCGACTGGCACCTCGCGCAGATGACCGGGCCGGCTCGGCGCGAGGCCGCGCAGCGACGCACGGCATAGGTTCGGCGGGCTCGTGACCGCCCCCGGAACTACGCCATGCGCGGACGTCGTCAGGCGCGGTTGGCCACGGGGTCGGTGCGCTCGACGAGGGCGAAGACGCGCTCGTAGGCCTGCCGGCTCGCCGCGATCTGCTCGCGGGCCCGTTCGCGCAGCGGCTCGCGCAGCTCGCCCGCACGGTCCCATGCGCTGCGCACGGCCTGCCCGAGGCGCTTGTCGAGGTCCGGGTCGTCGAGCCGGATCGGCTCCAGCCCGCCCCCGAACATGTCGCGCAGGCCGTGGAGCTTGTCGTCGTAGTACCGGGACGAGCTGAGGCCGACGACGGGGATGCCCTGGGACAGCGCGAACACCGCGAGGTGGTACGCGCCGGTGACGAGCACGCGGCAGTGGGCAACCCGGCGGGCGAGCTCGTGCGGGGTGGCGTAGCGGCCCAGCACCGGTGTGACCCGGGGGAACCCGGCGACGAGGGGGAGGGTCGAGCGGCGGTCCTCGGAGCGGTACTCGGAGATGATCAGTGGCCGGATCGTGCTCCCGGTCTCGGTGGCGAGTGTCGTGACCGTGCTGGCCACCGAGGCCCTTGCGGCCCGTGCCACCGGTGAGTAACCCGCGGCCCGCAGGCACAGGCCGATGTCGGATCCCGGCTCGTCGCGGCGTGCGGCGTAGCCCAGCTCGATGGCGTCGTCGCCCGTGACCACGATCCGCTCGGCCGCGACGCCGAGCCCGGCGAGCAGCCCGGGGCCGGTCCGCCCTTCTCGCAGCGCGATCAGGTCGACGCGTGGCAGCACCGCGCGGGCCCGTTCCCGCAGCACGGGTTCGTCGAGCGGGCCGAGGCCCTGCCCGACCATCGCGGTGGGGATGCCGCGATCGGCAGCGTGTTCGAGGAGGTCGAGCGTGCGGTGCACCTGCTCGGCGTCGACGTCGGTGAGGTAGCCACCGCCGATCGCCAACACCAGCGTGGCGCCGGACGCCGCATCGGGGACCCAACCCGACGCCGCAGGCAGGCGCACGCCGAGCCGCCGCACGACGCGCTGCCAGAGGCCGTCCACCCGGTCCCGAGCCGACAGCCACGCGATCGAGGGAGGACCGGCCACCCCCGGACCGAGGCGGGACGCGAGCCGCGCCGCGAGGCCGGATCGTGGCCACGCCCCCGGGCCCGTGACGGTGAGCGGCTCGGTGGCAGGAGCGAACGCGCGCAGCAGCAGCGGAGCGCTCGTGATCACCCCGAGGCGCGCTGCAGGCCACTGCCGGTGCAGTCGGCGCAGGGTGACGTCGAGCATCGCCAGATCGCCCTTGTTGGACAGCCAGTACTCGCCGTTCTGTACCACGATCCGCAACCCGGCCCCCGATCTCGTCACGGCGTACTAGTCGCCTGTCCGGCGGGAAATGTGACGGCGGCCCGCCTGAACCCGAGCGGTGAGATCGGTATCACAGGCCGGTCGGTGTTCCGCCGACTGCAGCATCGCCGCGGTCAGGCCGCCCACAGGGACGCAGCCCGGTGTGAGCGCCCACAGCTCGTGGTCGCGCCGCACACCGCCGACGTCGAGGAACCCGGACATCGTGCCCTCGAGCCGCATTCCGAGCTTCCGTGCCCCGCCGGCAGCGGCGGCGTTGCCCGTGGCGATCGGCGCGATCAGCCGGTGCAGGCCGAGGTCGAAGATCGCGTAGTCCACCATCATCGCCGCTGCCACGGGCGAGAGCCCCCTGCGTGCCCAGCGGGAGTCAATCCAGATCCCCATCTCGGCGGTGCTCGTGTGCGGGGCGATCCACTCGAGGTTGCACTGGCCCGCCAGCTGCCCGTCGATCTCGACGACGAGGGGGAGCGCGCGCCCGGCGCGGGCCTCCCGCCTGGCCTGCAACAGGTCGCTGACCCACTGGGCATCGGCGTGCCGCTGCTCCCAGCCGAGCGGCGATGAGGCCCACCACGGCTCGATGCGCTCCCGTTCGCGCGTACGCACCTCGCGCCACTGCTCGGCGTCGCCGAAGCGCGGACTGCGCAGCACGATCTCGTTCCCGAGCACCGGCTGCGGCCCGAGCTGAACGCCCCATGTCCGCCGCGCGGCGTGATGGCGCGCATCCTCGAGCGCCCGCCGTACCGGCCGGAGGTAGAACCGCGCTGCTACCCGGAACACGTTGCGCATCTGCGACATCGAGGAGGCCGGCCGGGACACGAATCAACTCCTCTTCGGATCGGGGATGCGCCTGGGCTCGAACCGGGAGAGCGCTTCGTTACGGGTCGATCTCCCTGCTAACGCCCGGCGGCGGCGACCCGACCACCAGGTCGTGACTCCACCGCTCCCCGCCTCGGGCGCTCCTGTGTTCAGCATCCTGACCTCGGTGTACCGCACCGAGGCCTACTTCCCCGAGACGATCGAGTCCGTGCGCGCCCAGACGCTGGAGGACTGGGAGCTCATCGTCGTCGACAACGGCATGTCCGACGAGGTCGTGCGCATCGTCGAGAAGTACTCCGACGACCCCCGCATCCGGCTGGTGCGCCAGGAGAACCGCGGCCTCGGTGGCGGGATCGACGCGGCGGCCGCGGTGGCGCGCGGGCGTTACTACGCGGTGCTCGACAGCGACGACCTGCTGATGCCCACGTTCTGCGAGCGCACCGCGGCGATCCTCGACGCGCGCCCCGAGATCGACGTCGTCGGGATCGATGCGTACCTCTTCGAGGACGAGGACGGGCTGGACCAGATCCGCAGCTACCGGCAGTCCGTCGGGATCAGCACGCCCGCCGACCTCGAACACCCCATCGGGCTCGTCGAGATGATCGGCGGGAACGTCCTCTACTACACCGCGGGTATCCGGGCCGAGGCGTGGGCCAAGGGCGGCGGGTACAGCTGCGACACGCCCAAGGTCGAGGACCTCGCGATGTTCCTGCGGATGATCGCCGCGGGCTGTGACGTCCGGTGCCTCCCCGAGCGGCTCGCCCGCTACCGGCTGCGCGCCGACTCGTTCTCCCGCGACCCGGCACAGGTCGACGCGTTCGAGACCAGCCTCGAGCGGGCGTTCCTCAACGCCCAGTCGCTCACCGACGCGCCCGAGGTCCAGGACGCGCTGGACCACAGCCTGCGCAAGCTGCGCTTCGACCAGGCGATGCGGCGCGCACGCACGGCGCTGATCGAGTCGGACATCCCGACCGCCCGACGCCAGGCGCGTCGGGCGTTCGAGCAGCGCCGCTCGGTGCGTCCCGCGGTGGTCTACGTGGGCCTCGTGCTGGCGCCGGGCGTCCTCCGCAACGTGCACCCGGCGAAGCAGTGGCTGAGCGGCACCCTTGCCACGCTCACGCGGCGCGGGAGAGCGCTGCTGCGCCCCTCCACGTGACCGCCCGCGTCCCGGCACTGGGGTCGGTGCTGCGGCGGGGCGCCGCGCTCTCCGTGCTGGCGCTCGGCGCGGTCCAGGTGATCACGTTCGGGCAGACGCTCGTGCTCGCGCGCCTGCTCACCCCCGCCGAGGTCGGCGCGTTCGCCGCGGGAACGGCCCTCGGCCTGCTCCTGATGGTGCTCGCCGAGGGAGCACTCACCCAGGCGCTCATCCAGCGGGACGGGGACGTGCGCGACGCCGCCGACACCGTGTTCTGGGCGACGCTGGCCGGCGCCGTGCTGGCGGCACTCGCGGTGCTCGCGGCCGCCCCGCTGGTCACGGAGCTCTTCGACGATCCGGCGGCAGGGGCCGTTGCGGCTGCGACGGCCGGGGCCCTCGTGCTGCACTCGCTCACGCACGTGCCGGAGGCGCTGATGCAGCGGCGCCTCGACTTCCGCAGGCGGATCGTCGTGGACCCGATCGGCGCGCTGGTGTTCGCGGTCGTGGCCGTCGCCATGTCGGCGACGGGCTGGGGCGTGTGGGCACTGGTCGTGGCCCAGTACGCGATGGTCAGCGCCTGCGTGCTCGCGGGATGGGTGCTCTCCGGCTGGCGCCCCGGTCGGGGCCGGTTCTCGCCGCGGCTCTGGTGGGCGATGGCGTCCTACGGCTACCCGCTCGTCCTCGGTTCGCTGGTCGAGCGCGGCCGGGACGTGTTGGAGATCGCCGTCGTCGGTCGCGCGTTGGACGCGAGCGCCGTGGGGAACTACCGCTACGGGCGCCGGATCGCGGTCCTGCCCGCGACGGTGGTGGTGGAGGCGGGCGGCTTCGTGCTGTTCCCGGCCTTCGCGCGGCTCGCCGGTGACCCGGAACGGATCCGGGAGGCGTTCCTCAGAGCGCTGACCTGGATCTGGTTCCTCGCGCTACCCGTGGCCGCCGCGCTCGCGGTCTGCGGCGAGGCGCTCGCCGTGCTGCTGCTCGGCGAGCCGTGGCGGGGCGCGGGTGTGGTGCTCACGGCGATGGCGGGCTTCGGGCTGGGGCAGGCCGTGACCGCGGTCGTCACCGAGGTCATGAAGGGCGTCGGGAGGTCCGTCCGGATCAACTGGATGACCGGCGCAGGCCTCGTCAGCGGGGTCGGCTTGCTCATCGTGCTGGTGCCGTGGGGCCTGCCGGGCGTCGGTCTCGCGGTGTCGGGGGCCGCCATCGTGGTCGCGCTGACCGGGCTCGCCATGGTTCGCTCGGTCGTCGGCGTCTCCGGGCGGGCGCTCGCCGCCCGGATGCTGCCCGCCACGGCCGCGGCGGTCGTGGCGGCGGTGGCGGTCGGGTTCCTCGAGCGCACGATCGTGCGGGCCGACACGTGGCCGGTGCCCGCGGGGCTCGGCCTGGTCGCCGCGGAGACACTGCTCCTCGGAGCGATCTATCTCGCCGCGCTCCACGTGGTCGCACCGGGCCTCGCCCGTGCGGTGCGGGACGCGGCACGGGTATGGGGGAAGCGTGCGAAGCAGAGCTGACCGGCTGCTGGTTCTGGGCTATCACAACATCGAGTCGACCTGGTTCTGGCCGAGCAGGCCCGGCGCGGGCATCGCGACGTTCGCCCGCCAGATGCGCGTGCTCCACCGGATCGCGAACGTCGTACCGCTCGAAGACGCGCTGGACGCGCTCGCCGCGGGGCGGCCGCTCCCGCCGCGCGCTGTCGCGCTGACCTTCGACGACGGGTACCGCGACAACCTCGAGCTGGCCGCGCCCGTGCTGCGCGGGTACGGGATGCCCGCGACGATCTACCTCGTGCCGGGCTTCCTGTCGGGGGAGCAGCACGCCTGGTGGGAACGCCTCGGCTGGGCGGTCGGGCGGGCCCGCGCGCGCAGGGTGCGGCTGGACGGGCAAGAGCTGGTCCTGGGCGACGACGGGGCCGCCCTGCGTACCGTCGAGACCCTCGTGAAGCGGATGACGCACGATGAACGCATGAACGCGGTCGAGCGGCTCGTCGAGGACTTGCGCCCCAGCGGTGAGTACCGCGCCGACGAGCTCTTCCTGGACTGGGACGCCGCGCGCGGGCTCGTCCCGGCCGGGATGACGGTCGGCTCCCACACGCTCTCCCACGCGATCCTCGGCCGCGAGACCGCTGCCGACCAGCACGTCGACCTGCGCGAGTCGCGGCGGGTCCTGCAGCGGGAGCTGTCGGCCGAGGTGGCCACCCTCGCCTACCCGAACGGCACCCGCGACGACTACGACGACGCGACGTTCGCGGCGGCGCGCGAGGCGGGCTACTCGCACGCGGTGACAGCGTGGGGAGGTCCGGTGTCGGCCGACGCACCGCCGTTCGAGATCACCCGGACCATGGTCTCGACATCGACCAGCGCGCCCCGGTTCGCGGCGAAGATCCTCAAGCAGATGGTCTAGTGCCCCCCGCCGGAAGTCCGTTGCGTATATCGGCGGATCCAGGTTTCTGCTGGGTGCGCCGGCGAGCCGTCCTCGTATTGGACATACTCGGGCGGCTCGCCGGTGCGCCCAGCGGGAAGCTGGGCCGTCGAGATATGGGGCGGACTTTCGGCGGGGGGCACTCGGTGGCGGGCCGGAACCTCGCTCTCGCGGGTGTGGCGTTGCTGTTCGCGGTGGCGTGCAGCCCGGCAGGATCCGGTCCTACCGTCACCGAGGTGGAACCGCAGCCGGCATGCGACGAGGCGAGGATGGACGAGCACAGGTACGTCAGCGCGATCGACGCGAGCGGCCGGTACTTCACCGACCAGCACGGCGCCCCGGTCCTCGTGTTCGGGGACTCCCCGTGGGCGGGGATGGTCCGCTGGTCGCCGACGCAGGCCGAGCTCTACTTCGCCGACCGGGAGGCGGGCGGCTTCAACACCTCGATCGTCTCCCTGATCGGCGCCCCGGACAACGGTGGGCTCGACGAGGAGGGCCGGACGTTCGACGGGATCCTTCCGTTCGACGGCGGGGACGTCACCCGGTGGAACGAGCTGTACTGGCAGCGCGTCGACGAGTACGTGCGCTCGGCGTGCGCCCACGGGAACACGCTGTTCCTCTACCCGATCGACGGTTGGAACGTCAGCAACGTCTTCAAGTACGCGTCCCTCGAGGACACCCACCGCTACGGTGCGATGGTCGCCGAGCGGTACGCCCGCTTCCCGAACATCGTCTGGATGACCGGCGGCGACCACTTCCCGAGCGACCTCACCGGCCGCCACGACTCGCCACCCGAGCACGACGCGAAGTTCGAGCAGGTACGGCAGGGAATCCGGTCGACGGGCGACACCCGGCCGTTCTCGATCCAGCTCGGCTACCCGACGTCGCAGTCCACGGACAGCCCCATGTGGGCGCCGCACGCCGACTTCAACTTCGTCTACACCTACCTGCCCACGTACCGGGCGGTGCTCGACGCGTACCGGCGTGACCGGCGGCCTGCCCTGCTCTCGGAGGCGAACTACGAGGGCGAGAACAACCTGCCCGGCACGCCCGTGACCGGCGACGAGGTGCTGCGCCGGCAGATGGCGTGGGCGCTGACGTCGGGCTCGCCGGGCTACGTCTACGGCTCCGACGACTGGGAGTTCCACCCCGGCTGGGAGGGGCGGCTCGACACGCCCGCGGTCGCCCAGCTGGGCCGGCTGCGGCAGTTCTTCGAGTCGCTCGACTGGCAGGCGCTCGTGCCGGACGAGTCCGACGAGATCCTCGTCGGCGGGCGTGGCGCACCGGTCGCCGCCGGCGTCGAGGTCGGGATCATGGGCAGCGACTACGTCACCGCCGCCAGGGCCGGTGGCTCGCTGGTGGCCTACGTCCCGACCGCGCGCGCGGTGACCGTGGACCCGGCGAAGCTTGCCCAGCCGCCGACCGCCCGCTGGGTCGATCCGGCGGACGCCACCGCCCCGCCCCTGGAGGCGGCTGTCGGGCCCTCCGGCACGGTGACCACACCGGGCCGGAACTCGGCGGGTGGGGAGGACTGGCTCCTGCTTCTCCCCGTAGGGACGGGCTGAGGGCTCCTGTGGAGCGAGCGGCACCTTCGCGCGCTAGAAGCAAGCGATGGTGCCGCTCGGCCCACCGAGACCCATCTAGGCGTAGCGGCGGAACACCGGTTTGACGGGGCGTCCGCCCATCCATGGTGTGGGGTCGCCTGCGTCGAGGGCCTTGCGGTAGACGGTGCAGGCCTGGGCGACGACGTCGACGGTGCGGTCGATGTCGTCGTCGGTGAGGGCGGCGCTGACCACGAAGGAGGGTCCGATCACACCGCCGCTGAGGAGTTGGCGCAGGAACAGGGTGCGGTAGGGCTGGGAGGGTTTGCCGTCGGCGTCGAGGGTGGTGAAGACGAGGTTGGACGCTCGTCCCCGGACCTGCACGTGGTCGGCAACGCCGATCCCGGCGGCGACGTCGCGCACGCCGGCGGCGAGGCGGTCCCCGAGGGCGTGGAGCCGCTCGGTGATGCCTTCCTCCGCGTAGGTGTCCATGACGGCCATGGCGGCGGCGAGAGCGTGCGTCTCGGCGCCGTGCGTCGTCGACAGGAGGAAGACGCGTTCGTGACGGCTGCGCAGGCCTCCCCGTTCCATGAGCTCGCGTCTGCCGGCGAGGGCGGAGACCCCGAAGCCGTTGCCGAGGGCCTTACCGAACGTCGAGAGGTCCGGGGTCACCCCGTAGACGCCTTGGGCGCCGTGCTCGCTCCAGCGGAAGCCGGTGATCATTTCGTCGAAGACGAGCACCGCGCCGTGGCGGGTGGCGAGGTCGCGGACGCCGTCGAGGTAGCCGGCGGGCGGCTCGGTCTGGGTGGCGGCCTCGAGGATCACCGCGGCGGGCTCGTGCTGCTCCAGCACCGAGGACAGTGCGTCGAGGTCGCCGTAGGGGAACGTGATGACGTCCTGCTGCGGGATGCCCGCCGACATCGGCGTGCCGCCGATGAACCAGTCGTCGGTGGAGAAGAACGGTTGGTCGCGGCACAGGGCGACGAGGGTGCGGCCGGTGGCGGCGCGGGCCAGCCGGATGGCGGCGGTGGTGGCGTCGGAGCCGTTCTTGGTGAACTTGACCATGTCGGCGGTGGGCACGGTCTGGAGGAAGCGTTCGGCGGCCTCGACCTCGATGGCGGCGGGGCGGACGAAGTTGCTGCCTTTGTCGAGCTCGCGGCGAACGGCGTCGATCACCCGGGGGTAGGCGTGGCCGAGTGACACGGCGCGCAGGCCGGAGCCGTATTCGAGGTACTCGTTGCCGTCGACGTCCCAGATGTGGGCGCCGCGGCCGTGGGAGATGATCGGGGCGAGGTCCTGGGGGTACTGGTCGTCGCCCTTGGCGTAGGTGTGGGCACCGCCCGGCACGGCGGCGTGCAGCCGCTCGGTGAGGGCGGCGGATCGGGGCAGCCTCATCGGACGAACTCCAGGCGGGGGATCGGTACGACCAGGCGGGCACCCCACTTGCGCGTGTAGGCGATCTGCTGGGCGATCTCGGCGCGCAGGTTCCACGGCAGGATCAGGATGTAGTCGGGCCGCACCTCCGCGAGTCGTTCCGGCGGGTACACCGGGATGTGCGTGCCGGGCAGGTGCATCCCGTGCTTGTGCGGGTTGCGGTCCACCGTGAACGGCAGCAGGTCCTCGCGCACCCCGCAGTGGTTCAGCAGGGTGTTGCCCTTGCCCGGGGCGCCGTACCCGGCCACCGACCGGCCGTCGCGCGCCGCCGTCAGCAGGAAATCGAGCAGGCCCGCCTTCACCTCGAACACGTCGCGCGCGAACCCCGCGTGACCCTCGACCGTGTGCAGCCCCGCGGCCCGCTCGTCGGCGAGAACCTTCTCCACCATCTCGGACGGCCGGTGCTCGCCGGGACGCGCGAGCACGCGTAGCGAGCCGCCGTGGGTGGACAGCTCCTCGACGTCGACCACGGTGAGGCCGGCCATCGTGAGCGCGGCAGCGGCCGTGCGCAGGGTGAAGTACGAGTAGTGCTCGTGGTAGATCGTGTCGTACTGCCTGCCCTCGATCAGGCGCAGCAGGTGTGGGAACTCCAGCGACACGGTGCCGGCGTCCGCGACCAGCGCCCGCAGCCCGCGGGCGAAATCGAGCAGGTCGGGCACGTGCGCGAGCACGTTGTTGGCCACCACGAGGTCGGCGGGGCCGTGGCGTTCGGCGATGTCCGTGCCGGTGCGCTCGCCGAGGAACACCGATTCCGTCGGTACGCCCCGCGCCCGCGCGGCGTCGGCGACACCCCCGCACGGCTCGACGCCGAGCACCCTGATCCCGCGCGCGACGGCGTGCTGCAGGAGGTAGCCGTCGTTGCTCGCCGCCTCGACGACGAGGCTCCCCGCGCCGAGGCCGAGCCGCACGGCCACGTCCTCGACGAAGCGACCGGCGTGGGCGACCCAGCTGTCGGAGTAGGAGGAGAAGTAGGCGTAGTCGGCCGTGAAGATCTCCTCGGCCGCCACGTGGGCAGGCAGCTGCACGAGCAGGCAGCGCTCGCAGATCCGGACGTGCAGCGAGTAGGTCGTCTCGGGCTCGTCGAGCTGGTCGGGCCGCAGGTAGCTCTCGCAGGGAGGGGACATACCCAGGTCGACGAAGGTGCGCGTCAGTGGCGCGGAGCACAGGCGGCACGCAGGGCTCAACGGATGACTCCTCGGGATTGGGGGGCTGGACCGACGTGGTCAACGGCTCGCTGCGGGACTCGGCCCACTGCCGCCTCCCGTTACCGCACAACGGCCGTACGTAACGGGGCCGCTCGGCGGGCCGAATAGAGCCTCGGAACGCGGACCGTTCGGTCCCGGCGTCGAGGGGGTGCCTGCGGGTGAAGGTCGTGCTCTTCTGCGGCGGCTATGGGATGCGCATGCGGGACGGGAGTTCGGACAAGCCGAAGCCGATGGTGCCGGTGGGGCCACGGCCACTGCTCTGGCACGTGATGCGCTACTACGCCCACTACGGGCACAAGGACTTCATCCTGTGCCTCGGCTACGGCGGGCACCACATCAAGCAGTACTTCCTCGACTACCAGGAGACCGGCTCCAACGACTTCGTCCTCCATGGTGGCGAGGTGCGGCTGCTCGGCAGTGACATCGCGGACTGGACGATCACCTTCGTGGACACCGGCCTCGAGTCGCCGATCGGGGAGCGGCTGCGCCGGGTGCGTCGCCTGCTCGACGGCGAGGAGATGTTCCTCGCGAACTACGCCGACGTGCTCACCGACGCCCCCATCGACGCGATGGTCGACCAGTTCGCCGCCACGCCCGACGCCGTCGGGCAGCTGCTCGCGGTGCCGCCGCAGGCGGCGTTCCACGTGGTGGAGGTGAACGACGGCAACCGCATCGAGGCGATCACGGCGCTGAAGGACATGCGGCTGCAGGAGAACGGTGGGTACCTCGTGCTGCGCCAGGAGGTCTTCGACTACCTGCCGGAGAACAGCGACCTCGTCGCCGACGCGTGCGCGGTGCTCGCCAAGGAGGGCAGGCTCGCGGCGTACCCCTACAACGGGTTCTGGCAGCCCGCCGACACCCTGAAGGAGCGGGTCGCGCTGGAGGCGATGTACCAGGCGGGCCACACGCCGTGGATGCCGTGGCGGACGGATCTGCCGTCCGCATCGCCGGTCCTGAGCGCGGCGGCGCACTGAGCGTGAGCGCAGGAACGACTCCCGGCGCACCCGCGCTCGGGGGCAAGATCAAGCGGGTAGCCGCCGCATCGGCTGCGGCCATGTTCGTCGGCGAGGCGGTCTCGCTGGTGCAGACGATCGTGCTGGCGCGGTTGCTCACGCCTGCCGAGGTCGGGCTGTTCGCAGCGGGCACGATCCTCACCATGTTCCTCTCGGACATGTCCGAGAGCGGCCTGCGCGCCGGACTCGTGCACCGCGAGCGGGACGTGGCCGACGCGGCGGAGACCGTCTTCCGCGGCACGATCGTCACGGGCCTGGTGATGTCGCTCGGCGCGTTCGCCGCCGCGCCGCTCGTCGGCTTGGCCTTCGACGACGCTGCGGTAGGCGCCATCGCGGCCGTCTGTTCGGGCGCGCTCTTCCTGCACGCGCTCACGAACGTGCCGGAGGCGATGCTCCAGCGGCAGTTCAGCGTCAAGCGCAGGCTCGTCGTCGGGCCGCTCGTCTCGATCAGCTTCGCCGTCACGGCGGTCACGCTCGCGCTACTCGGCTACGGAGTGTGGAGCCTTGTGGCCGGCAGCTACGTGTCCTACGTGGTGTGGCTCGCCGGCCTGTGGGCGATCACCGACTGGCGGCCCGGCCGCGGCCGGGCGACCTGGCAGATGTGGCGTGAGCTCGTCCGCTACGGCTTCCCGGTGACCGTGAACTTCGTCGGGGCCCGCACCCAGCAGGCGATCGAGGCCGTCGCCGTCGGGCGTGGGCTCTCCACCACCGACCTCGGCTTCTACCGCTACGCCACCCGGATCTCGCGGCTACCGGTCAACGCGATCGTGGACATCGTCGCGAACGCCCTGTTCCCCGCCTTCTCCCGGATCGCGGAGGACGGGCAGCGCCTGCGCGCGAGCTACCTGCGGGCACTCGGCTCGGTCACGGTGTTCGCCGTCGTCGTGTCCGGGTTGATCATCGCGGCCGGCGAGTCCGCGGTCGTCGTGCTGCTGGGCGAGCCGTGGCGCGCCGCAGGGGCGGCCGTCGTGGCGATGGCGGGACTGGGCATCGGGAAGGCGTTCGTCTCCGTGAGCGAGGAGGCCATCAAGGGATCCGGTCGGACCCGGATGCTCAACTGGCTGACGGGAATCGAGTTCGTCGTCGGGGTCGCCAGCCTGGTGCTGATCATCCCGTTCGGCCTGCTCGGCGTCGGACTGGCGATCTCCACCACCGCACTCACCGCGGGTGTGGTCGGCCTGTACCTGTCCCGGTCGGCGGTCGGGGTCAGCGCTCGGGACATGGTCGCGGTGATCGTGCCGCCGCTCGCGGCAGGCACTGTCGCGGTGGCGGCGGTCTTCGTGCTCGAACACCAGGTCCTGCACTCCGACGCCCACGGCCTGCTGTTCGGCTTCCTGCTGCTCGTCGTCGACGTGCTCGCGTTCCTGGCCGTCTACGCCGCGGCGCTGGCGGTGGTGGCGCGGGGGACCGTCCGCACAGTGGTGCTGCCCCTCCTGAGGAGCCGCGCGAAATAGGGCTTGCCGCTACTCGACCAGCGGGTCAACGCAGCAGCACCAGCCCGTCGCGGGGCGGCAGGGTGACCGACGTGGCGAGGGAGCCGTCGTTCGTCGCCGGGTCCTGGCGACCGGTGAGACGGCGGAACGTGCCGCCGAGATCGACCGTCTGGGCGACAGGGCCCGCGTTGTTCAGCACGATCCCGTGGTCGAAGTCGCGCCGCACGACGTCCGGTGCCACGACGCCGACGCCGTCGTCGAACGGCTCGTCGAGCCGCTCGGGCGCCGGGTTCGTGACGAGCGGCGCGCCGAGGTAGCCGGGGCCGAGGCCGCCGCCGTCCAGCTCGTCGTAGTAGGCCAGCTCGCCGTAGTGCTGCCCCATCGGCGCCCAGAACCCGTCCTGCAGGAGGGTCGCGGTGAGGAAGAACCTCGCGTTGCGGTACTCGTCCGGCGAGCCGGCCTGCGCGCGCCGCACGTTGATGTTCATTGCGAGGCCGGGCTGCCGGTGGCCGTCGCTCGCGGCCGCGGCGGCGTAGCCGTCGATGTCGGAGGCCGGGTCCCGGCCTGCACCCGGATCGGCGAAGCTCTCGAAGACGCGCCCGTCGAGCAGCTCGTCGCGCAGCGTGCGCTCGCCGTTGCCGACCAGGATGGCGCCGGGCATCGCCTGCCGCATGATCTGCTCGGCGCTCGTCACCCCGCGTTCCCACGGGCCGTCGGGACCGTAGATCCGGTCCTCCGGGTCGTCGTCGCCGTCGCCGTCGACGTCCCAGCGGGTGTGGCTCGCCCCGAAGATCCGGTCTCCCCACACGTCGAGGAAGACCCCGTCCCACAACCCGGTCGACCACACCTGGTCCACCACCCACCGGGCCGCGTACTCGGGATAGGTCTGCCCGTCGATCCTGGGTCCGGTGTCCGCGAGGTTGGCCATGACGGTGTCCGGCCACTCGCTCACCCGAGCTCCCCGCGCCGTTCTGGCCAGCCATTCCTCGGGGAAGGTGCTGGTCGTCGAGTCGCGGAACTGCCAGAGCGCGTAGCGGTCGGCGTAGTAGCCCGCCGAGCCGAGCTCGGGCCGGTAGTCGATCAGGTTCACGTAGGCGAGCAGCACGATGTCCGGGTTGAGCGCGCGCAGCCGCTCGAACTCGGCTCGGTCGAGCCGGTGCCCCCACTCGCTGTCGATCACCACGAGGTCGTACCGCGCCAGCTCGTCGACGGCCGGGATCTCGTTCTGCTCCAGCCAGTAGGTGGCCGTGCGCGGGAACGGGAACGGGAGCGGGGTGACGGAAGCTGTGGCCGGGGTGCTCGCGCAGGACACCAGCAGCGCGGCGAGGACGGCCAGCAATGAGATCGGCGCGGTCGCGCCACCCACCTTCACTTGATCAGTGTGCCCGCGCCATCCGGCATTCCTCCGGGGAGGACCAGCGCTGTGCGCAGCTTGCCGGCGCTCGAGCGGGGAATCCGGTCCATCCGGCGGATCGCGACGTCCTGACCGGGGCCGATCAGCCGCTCGATGTTGCGGAGTACCTGGGCGCGGTTCACGTCGGCGTCGAAACCGCGGCCCGGCACGATGCGGACCTCGAACCGGCCCGGCGCGAGCTGCGCGATCTGCGCCTCGTCGACGCCGGCGAGGTCGTCGATGACCGTGGACGGCAAGGGGATCAGCCGCCCGTCCGCCGCGACGAACGCGTCCTCGCTGCGGCCGGCGACCGCCCCGAGGCGGGGGAACGCCCGCCCGCACGGGCAGGGGCCGGACGGAGCCGGATCGACCAGATCACCGGTGCGGTAGCGCAGCAGCGGGAAGCCCCAGTTGTGCAGGGGGGTACCGACGATCTCCGCGTGACCGTCCTCTGCCGGCAGCAGCTCCACGATCCCGTAGTCGGGGAACACGTGGTAGCCGAGCGCCTCGCAGGTGCCGGCCATCGCCACGCGCTCGGTCTGGCCGTAGTGGTCGACGATCGGCGCCTCGAACACCGAGCCCATGAGCTCCCGCTGCCGCGTGCTGATCGTTTCCGAGGACGTGATCACCGCTTGCACCGGCAGCCGCTCACCCGCGTCGCGGATCCGCGCGGCGAGCAGCGTGAGGCTGGAGGTCCAGCCCTCGACGGCGTCCGGCCGGTACGCCCGGATGGTCCGGAGGATCTCCGGGAGCGCGTCCGGCGTCAGGTGGAAGCTGGAGACGAGTAGCTGGTGGTCTCCGGGGATCTCGTGGGTCAGCACGCCGCGGTCCACCGCGATGGAGCTGCCCCGCAGCACGACCCGGCGCGCGTCGCGGGGGAGGCCGAACCAGCCCCACTGGCGCTGCAGCGCGGCCTGCTCGAAGGCGGACGAGCCCGCCGTGCGGTAGACGGTGACGGGCCTCCCGGAGGTCCCGCTGGAGCTCGAGGGCCACATGAGCCGCAGCGGCTGCACGGCGAAGTCGGCAGGCGCGTCCATCACGGCCTGCCGGTCGAGCAGCGGAAGGCGTGGCAGGTCCTCGAGCGTCCGGATCGACGCCGGGTCCACGCCGGCCTCCGCGAACCACCGCCGGTAGAACGGCGAACGAGCCGCCACGAGGCGCACCAGCAGGCGGAGCCTGCGCTCCTGGTAGCGGCGGATCCGATCGGCGGATGCCTGGTCCATGGTCGCCAGCGACCGGCGCATCGCGGGACCGGCGGGGTGTGCCCGCCGGATGCGGTGCAGAAGGCTCTGAAACCCACCAGGTGGTGACATTGACGCGTTCCCCCACGGCGCCGCCGGAGCGCCGATCGACTGCTCTTCCGACGGCTCTTCGCTCGCCTCGCGGTGATGAACCGTTACGTCATGTCACCGTCGCCACAGGTCACCGATCATGCGTAACGGCGGAAGACCGGCTTGACCGGGCGCCCGCCCATCCACGGCGTCGGGTCGCCCGCGTCGAGCGCCTTCCGGTACACGGCACACGCCTGGGCGACGACGTCGACGGTGCGGTCGATGTCGTCGTCGGTGAGGGCGGCGCTGACCACGAACGACGGTCCGATCACGCCGCCGCCGAGCAGCTGGCGCAGGAACAGCGTCCGGTGCGGCTGCGAGGGCTTGCCGTCGGCGTCGAGGGTGGCGAAGACGAGGTTGCACGCGCGGCCGCGGACCTGGACGTGGTCGGCCACCCCCATACCGGCGGCGACGTCCCGCACCCCGGCGGCGAGGCGGTCGCCCAGCTCGTGCAGCCGGTCGGCGATTCCTTCCTCGGCGTAGGTGTCCATCACCGCGATGGCGGCGGCGAGTGAGTGGGTCTCGGCACCGTGGGTGGTGGAGAGCAGGAACACCCGCTCCTCGTCGGTGCGCAGCCCACCGCGTTCCATGAGCTCGCGCTTGCCGGCGAGGGCGGAGACGGCAAAGCCGTTGCCGATTGCCTTGCCGAAGGTGGAGAGGTCGGGGGTGATCCCGTAGACGCCTTGGGCGCCGTGTTCGGACCAGCGGAAGCCGGTGATCATCTCGTCGAAGACGAGAACCGAGCCGTGGCGGGTGGCCAGATCCCGGACACCCACCAGATAGCCGGCGGGCGGCTCGGTCTGAGTGGCAGCCTCGAGGATCACGGCGGCGACATCGTGCTGCTCCAGCAGGTTCGACAGGGCGTCGAGGTCGCCGTAGGGGAACGTGATGACGTCCTGCTCGGGGATCCCGGCGGACATGGGTGTGCCGGCGATGAACCAGTCGTCGGTGGAGAAGAACGGCTGGTCACGGCACAGGGCCACCACGGTGCGTCCGGTGGCGGCGCGGGCGAGGCGGATGGCGGCGGTGGTGGCGTCGGAGCCGTTCTTGGTGAACTTGACCATCTCGGCAGTGGGGACGGTCTGGAGGAACCGTTCGGCGGCCTCGACCTCGATCGCGGCGGGGCGGACGAAGTTGCTGCCCTTGTCCAACTCTCGCCGGACGGCTTCGACGACGCGCGGGTGGGCGTGGCCGAGTGACACGGCGCGCAGGCCGGAGCCGTATTCGATGTACTCGTTGCCGTCGACGTCCCAGATGTGGGCGCCGCGACCGTGGGAGATGATCGGTGCCAGGTCCTGGGGGTACTGATCGTCGCCCTTGGCGTAGGTGTGGGCGCCACCCGGCACCGCGGCGTGCAGGCGGGCGTTGAGCGCCGCCGACTTCGGCAGGGACGGGTCCGTCATGCGAGCCATGATGGACGGAGGGCTACCGCGCACCCCATCGAGGTATTGCGCGAGGCAGGCGCTCGATCACCAGCGCGCTGGTGAGCACCACCGCCACGGCCACGCAGAACCCGCCGACCGTGTCGGTGGGGTAGTGCACGCGGTCGACGACGAGCGCGAGCGCCATCGCTCCCCCGGACACCAACGCACCCGCCGAGAGCAAGAGCGCGCTCGTGCCGGTTGCCGGGCGCAGCACGGTGATCAGCAGCAGCGCGGCGACCACACCGATCGCGGTTGCCCCGCCGGTGTGGCCGCTCGGGAAGGCGAACCCGCCGTCGATCGTGCGCCCGATGACCGGCTTGAGGGTGGTGGTGGCGACCCCGGTGAGCCCCGGTCCGACGATCGCGAGCACGGCCAGCCTGCGGTGGCCGAGCACGAGCGCGAGGCCCGCGAGCAGCACCGCGAGCACGACGACGGTGACCGGGTTGCCGAGGAGGATCACGGCGTCGGTGAGCGACAGCCCTCGATCGGATGCCCCGAAGAGCTTCTGGACGCGCCGGTCGAGCCGGCCGGCGGAGTCGTCGTCCGCGTACCTGGCCGCGAACACACCGAAGACGAAGAGCGCGAGCACCGAGACAGCAGCGGCCGGTGCACGCAGGGTGGGCGGGAGGATCGCCCGGTCCGGGCGCGAAGCGAGGGCCGTCACTCCATCCAAGCTACCGCGCTTCTCGGGTTCCGCGATGATGGACCGATGGCGCACCCGGTCGAGGTGTCCGGCCGCGAGGCCGAGGTCCTCGCTGCAGTGGGCGCGCATCTGAGCAACGCCCAGATCGCGGGGCGGCTGCACCTGTCGGTGCGCACCGTCGAGGGGCACGTCTCGACGCTGCTGCGCAAGTACGGGGTGGCCGATCGCAGGGAGCTGGCCGCGCTGGTGGGCCCGGATGCCGGCCCGGCGCCGCCGCCGGGCGGGATCGCCGGGCTCCCGGCCGCGCGGACGTCGTTCGTCGGGCGTGCCGCCGAGCAGGCCGCGGTGCTCGCCGCGCTGGCCGAGCACCGGCTGGTGACGCTGTCCGGGCCGGGCGGCGTCGGCAAGACGCGGCTGGCGGTGGTGGTGGCGGGGTCGGCGACGTTCCCGTTCGGCGGCGCGTTCGTCGACCTGGTGCCGGCCCGCGACGACTCGGTGCCGCAGGCGGTCGCGGCCGCGCTCGGCGTGGCGGAGGGGCCTCAGCAGCCGCTCGAGGCCGCGATCGGAGGGCGGCTCGCCCGCGGCCGTTCGCTGCTCGTACTGGACAACTGCGAGCACGTCGTCGACGCCGTGGCCGGGTTCGTCGAGCGGTTGCTCGCCGCGTGCCCCACCGTCACCGTGCTCGCCACCAGCCGCGAGCGCCTCGCGGTGCCGGGGGAGCGGGTGGTGGCCGTCGGGCCCCTCCCACTGGGGTCCGACGCCGAGCGGCTCTTCGCCGACCGCGCTCCCGAGCCCATCGATCCCGGCGCCGTCGCGGACCTGTGCGCCCGCCTCGACGGGCTCCCGCTCGCGATCGAGCTCGCGGCGGCCCGCAGCGCGGCGCTCGGCGGGCCCGGCCTGCTCACCGGCCTCGGCGACTACCTGAGGCTCCTCACGGGAGGCCGCGGCACGGAGGTGCGGCACCGGTCGCTGCGCACGGTGATCGGCTGGAGCCACGACCTGCTGGACGGCGAGGAGCGCTCCCTGTTCCGCAGGCTGGCCGTCTTCGCGGGCGGGTTCGACCTTCCTGCCGCGGCGGCCGTCGGTGGGGTCGAGCCACCGGTGGCCGCCGACGTACTCGGCCGGCTGGTCGACAAGAGCCTCGTCGTCCACGCCCACGGCCGCTGGCGGCTGCTGGCCACGATCCGCGCCGTGGCCGCGGACAAGCTGCGGGAGTCGGGCGAGGCCGCGGAGGTGCAGGACCGGTACCGGATGTGGGCGGTCGAGAAGGCCGCGGCGCTCGTCGAGCCGAGCCGGGCGGAGGTGGACCTCGTGCTCGACGACCTGCGTGACGCGCTGTCGTCCTACCCACCCGGCCCCGATCCGGCGGCGCACCGGCTCGCGCGCTCGCTCGGGCGGATCACGCACGCCCGTGGCTTCCTCCAGGAAGCGCGCAGGCGCTACGAGCAGGCGGCCGCACACGCAGGGGCCCCTGACGAGCAGGCCCGCGACCTGCGCTCGGCCGCCGAGTGCGCCGAGGTGGGCCACGACACGGGTCTCGCGTTCGACCTGCTGGTGGCGGCCGGTCGGGTCGCCGTCGACGGGAACCTGAAGGCGACGGCGCTGGCGCTCGCGGTGGACCTCGCGTGCCGCTGCCCGGCGACGTTCGCCGTCGAGGTGCCCTACGAGCGGCTGTGCGCGCTGCTCGCGGAGGCGGCCGATGCCGGTGACGGCGCGGACCCGGTCGCCGCCACGCGGCTCGCGATCGCGCGAGCCTGGAATGCCGGGCCGCGCAAGCTCTGGCCCGACCGGGCGCTCGCCGAGGCGGCCGTCGCCGCGGCCCGCCGCACCGGCGACTCGTTGCCGCTCTCCGCGGCCCTCGGGGCGCTGCGCGGTGCCGCGGTCGTCGGCGGTGACCTCCAGGAGGCTCACCGGCTCTCCACCGAACGGCTGGCGCTCGTCCCCGCGTTCGATCCCACCGAGCCCGAGGGCGCTGCCGAGATCGAGGACGTGCTCGCCGTCGCGTGCGCCGACGCGGTCGCCGTCGGGGAGATCGCGGCCGCGGCCGACGTGGCCCGCCGAATCCTCGACGCCGACCTGCACGGGGACTCGCCGCACCTGTCGGTGAGCACGGTGCTGCCCGCGCTCGTGCTGGCGGGTGACCTCGGCTGGGCGCGCCGCGAGGCGCCCGCGATGTGGGAGGGCTGGGAGCGCGCCGGCCGCCCGCCTGCGGTGTGGCTGCCGGTGGCCGCCCAGTTCGCGGCGCTCGCGTGGGGCCTGTCCGGCGACGAGGAGCAGGCCGCGCTGTGGAACGCGCGTGCGGCGGAGGCGGGCGGCGCGAACGTCTTCCACCTGCAGCACGCGCCGCTCGGCGTGTTCACCGCGGCGCGGACCGCTGTGCACCTCGGTCGCGCGGCCGAGGTGCCCGAGCCGACGAGCGGCCGCTACCACGCCTACGCGGTGGCCGCCCACGCCGAGCTGGCCGTCGTGGCCGGCAGGCCGGACGCCGCCGAGCGGCTCGCCGCGGCCGAGTCGGGCTCCGCCGGGCACGCATGGGCGGCCGCGTGCCTCGCCCGCGCCACGGGCCGGCTGCACGGTGACCATGACGCGCTCGAGGCCGCGGTTGCGGGCTTCGAGCGCATCGGGGCGCGGCTCGAGTGGGCCGCCACCCTCCTGCTCCTGCCCGGGCGGGCGGCCGGGGGCCGGGCCCAGCTCACCGCGCTGGGTGTGTCCCGGCCCGGATGAGCCCGGCGGATCAGCCGCGGCGCCCGGACAGCCGGTGCACGACTCCTCGCCACCGTTCGGCACGCGGCAGGACGTACCTGAGCGCGTGGCCGGAGAACCCTTCGGGAAGGAGGTCGTACGTGCCGGGGTACACCACTGCCTCGCCCCCGAACCCGAGCTTGAAGAAGGCGACGCCCTTCGGCTCGACCGGGTTCCCGTCGCGAAGAGCCTGCGCGACGTCGAGCGGGATGCCCTCGAAGTCGTAATGGCGGTGACCGGTGTCGTGCGCCCAGGCGATGCCCGTCCAGTGCGTCAGCTCGCTCGCGCCGGGCGGCGAGCCCTCGACGTCCGCCAGGCCGCCGATCTTGTAGATCACTGTGTCGCCGAACGCCACGAGCAGCACGGCCGACAACGGCACGCCGTCGTGCTCGGCGATCAGCAGGCGGGCCTGACCGGACGTGCCGAACGCCGACCACAGGCGCTGGTAGTAGTCCACGGGGTAGGGAGCAAAGCCCTGGCGCCGCGCGGTGGCCTCGATGATCGCCTGCAGCACCGTCAGGTCCTCGGCGTCCCCGGTTCGTACGGTGACGCCGTGTTTGCGCGCCTGCCGGACGCGACGGCGGGTCGTGGCCCGCAGCCCTCGGAAGATCGTGTCCTCGTCGCGGTCCGGCCCGACGTCCACCACCACGCTCGCCACCGGCGCGGTATGGAGTTCGCTCGCGATCAGACCGCGTGACTCCAGCAGCTCCGGGAGGTCAGGTCGGTCGACCGGTGGTTGGATCTTCACGACCGCGATCCGGTGCCGCCGTGCGTGGTCGCGCAGCGCGGCCAGCACGGCGTCGACGAGCTCCGTGTCCCTTGACGCGAGCACGGGACCGCGCGGCACGTACCCCATCCGGCCGAGTACGGGCATGCCCCGCGTCAGGAGCTGGCAGCCCCCCACCAGCTCGCCGGAGCGGCGCAGCAGGATGTGGCTCGCCTGCCAGCCGGCGCCGGCCTTGACGTAGGCCCAACCGCTCGACTGGAGGTGGTGGCCCCCGGGTGCGGCGGCCACCCACGCGTCCCACTCCGGGTGCGACGGCGCGTCGTCGAACTCGATCTCCAGCACTGATCCCATCCCCCTCGTGCCGCCAGGCCACGGTACGCCCCGTCCCGGCCTCGGGCTTCGATCACAGGCCCGGCCGCGTGGCGCCCGCGTAGCGGACAGGTGGTCGGTACGGATCCGGTGGGCCGCCTCCTCCGGGCACGATTCCCTCGGACCGGAGGGAAGGGAGAGCAGATCATGCAGTGGACGCTGGAAGTGGTGCAGGTGCCCGTGGCTGACGTGGAGCGCGCGAAGGGGTTCTACGCCGAGCAGCTCGGGTTCGCCGTCGACCTCGACGTGCGGGCCGACGAGAAGCACCGGTTCGTCCAGCTGACACCCCCGGGCTCGGGCTGCTCGATCCAGGTGGCGGCGGGCTACTTCGAGGACATGGTGCCGGGGTCGCTCCGCGGACTCGTCCTCGTCGTCCCGGACGTTCGTGCCGCGCACGCTGAGCTCGTGGAGCGGGGCGTGGAGAACAGCGGGGTGGTCGTCACCGAAGACGGCACGTCGTTCCGGCCGGCCCGCGAAGGGGACGCGCTCGACAACGTGGGGTTCGTCCACTTCAGCGACCCGGACGGCAACCAGTGGTCGGTGCAGCAGATCAGCAGCCGGGGTGGCGCCCTGACGCACGACCTCGCCGTCACCCGCGTGCTCGACGCGCCGGTCGAGGAGGCGTGGAAGGCGTGGATCGAGCCCGCGTACGTCATGCGCTGGTGGGGTCCGACGGGCTTCACCTCGCCGCTCGCGGAGCTCGACGTCCGGGAAGGCGGCACCTCGCTGGTCTGCATGCGCGCTCCCGCCGAGTACGGCGGCCAGGACATGTACAACACGTGGACCTATCGGGAGGTCGTCCCGCCCGAGCGGCTCGAGTTCGTGCTCGACTTCACCGACGCCGACCGGGCGCTGCTCCCGGACGACGCCATCCCGCCGGGAGTGCCCCGCGCGGTGCGGCACGTGGTCACACTCCGGCCGACCGACGGCGAACGCACCGAGCTGACCGTGCGCGAGTTCGGCTACGGCACCGCCGAGGCCCGTGACGTGTCCCGGGCCGGCCTCGAGCAGTGCCTCGACAAGATGGTGGCGATGTTCCGGCAGCTGTGAGCCCTCACAGTTTCGTCACCAGTTCGGCCCAACGTGCTTCATGCCTTCCGTACGCTGCGAAGTGGAGGCTGGATTCGCTGTCTCGGCGGGGGAGGTCCGGACGTGGTGCTGCGGGGCCTGGGGATCCTTTTCGCGGTACTGATGAGTACGGGTGTGGTGGCCTGCTCGACCGCGGGGACGCCGGCGCCCGCGCGCTCGTCCACACTCCCTTCGGCGCCGCCGCCGGCGCCGGCGCGCTGCCTCGCACCGGAGGAAACCCCGGCACCGGGAGACGCGGTGTGCTTCTCCGGGGAGCTGGACGAGGAGCTGAGGATCACGACGAGCGGAACGCCGGACGCCCCGGTGTACTACCACGGCAACGGGACCGTGGTCCCCGGGATCCGGATCAACGCGGACAACGTCGTCGTCGAGGGCTTCGTGTCCAAGGGCGCCGACGGCACCGGGATCATCGCGAACGGCGAGAACGTGACGGTGCGGAACAACGAGATCACCCAGGTCGACTACGCCGGTGACGACGTCGACGCGATCCGCTTCTTCGGCAACGGCGCCCAGATCCTGAACAACCGGGTGTACGACCTCGAGGGGAACGACGTCGAGGACTCGCACGTGGACTGCATCCAGACGTTCGCGGTGGACCTACCCGGCAGCTCGAACGTGGTCATTCAGGGCAACCGCTGCGAGGGAATCCGGGCGCAGTGCCTGATGGCGGAGGGGCCGAACGACGAGGGCGGCTCCGGTGAGGGCGTGAGCCGCAACTGGCTGTTCGACGGGAACTACTGCGAGTCGAACGCCGAGGCGCAGTCGGTGGCGCTCGAGGACATCCAGGACGTCACGATCAGCAACAACGACATGGTCGGCGAGGGGAACAAAGCCTTTGCGCTCGGCAGGGACTCCACCGGCGTGGTTGTGAAGGACAACCGGATCGGCCCGGGGTACAGCCGTGAGGTCGGGTTCGACGACCCGTCGGCGGCGCAGGGTTACCAGGGCCCGCCCGCCGATTAGGAACTGGTAACGCGGCCGAGCGCTGGCCCGACAGGGTCATGACGACGTCCTGCGTTGACGGGGGAGGAGACGCTGGTGTCGGAATTTGCCCGCCGCATCGTGGTGGTGGGAACTGGGTATGTCGGCCTGACGACCGGAGCATGTCTCGCGTCGTTGGGTCATCGGGTGATCTGTGCCGACGTCGACCGCTCGAAGGTCGAGCGGCTGCAGGTCGGGAAGATCGACATCCGTGAGCCGGGGCTCGCCGAGATGGTCGGGGAGATGCTGGCGGCAGGCCGGCTGTCGTTCGTCACCGGTGCGCGGGCCGCGCTCGACGAGCTGCGCAGTGACGGCATGCCGTGCGAGGTCCTGTTCGTCTGCGTGCCCACCCCCATGGGGATCGGGGGTATCGCGGACCTCTCCGCCGTCGAGGCGGTCGTCGACGAGGTCCGCGAGGTCCTGCCCGCCGGGGCGATCGTGGTCAACAAGTCCACCGTGCCCGTGGGCACGGGCGAGCGCACCGCGGAGCTCATCGACCGTCCCGATGTCGCCGTGGTGAGCAACCCGGAGTTCCTCAGGGAGGGCTCCGGGGTGCACGATTTCCTGCACCCCGACCGCATCATCGTCGGTTCGAACGCCCAGGACGCCGCCGAGCGCGTCGCGGCGCTGTACGCCCGGCTCGGCGCCCCGACCGTGCTCACCGATCTGGCGAGCGCCGAGATGATCAAGTACGCCGCGAACTGCTTCCTCGCGACGAAGCTGTCGTACGTGAACGCGATCGCCGAGCTGTGCGAGCGGCTGGGCGCCGACGTCGAGGACGTCACGGAGGGCCTCGGCTACGACAAGCGGATCGGCCAGTCCTACCTCTCGCCCGGTCCCGGCTGGGGCGGCTCGTGCCTGCCCAAGGACACCTCGGCGCTGCTGCAGCTGGCCGACTCGGTCGACTTCGAGTTCCGGCTCCTGCGGGCGGCCATCGAGACGAACACCCGCCAGAGCAGGCGGATCCTCGAGAAGATCCAGACCGCCGTCACGGGCAAGCGGAACGGGTCGCTCACCCGCAAGCGGATCGCCCTGCTGGGGCTGGCGTTCAAGGCCGGCACCAGCGATCTGCGCGACTCGCCCGCGCTCGCCGTCGCCGCTCTGCTGCGGCAGGCCGGCGCCGAACTGCAGGCGTTCGACCCGGCGATCCGGGCCGACGACCCCATGCTGAACGGCGCAGGGTTCGACGGAGACCTGCTGACGGTCGTCGACGACCCCTACGTGGCCGCGAAGGACGCCGACGCGCTGGTCGTCCTCACCGAGTGGCCGGAGTTCCGCGGGCTGGACTGGCCGCGGCTGGCGACTGTCGTCCGGCAGGCGATCGTGGTCGACACGAGGAACCTCGTGGACCCGGACGTCCTGCGCCGCGCCGGCTTCTCGTGGATCGCGGTCGGGCGGTCGCCGCGCCTTGCCGGGAACATCGTGGGGGACGGCGATGCCTGACGCTCCACAGGACGGCGAGATCGACCGTCTCGTGATCCAGCAGTCCGACCCGCGGCGCGCGGTCACCATCGGCGGGATCGACACCTGCCTGCGCGGGTTCTTCGATTACGCGCCGGAGGGCGTCCAGCTGGGCATGGTCGGGGTCCACGAGGCGGGCTCGCCGGATCAGCCGCTCGGCGTGTGGCAACGGCTCCGCCGGGGCGACCGCGATATCTGGTTCTTGCCGGTCGCCCGGATCGACACGTCCCGGCCGAAGGGCTTCCTGCCCTACTCACTGCGGCTCGTGGCGGGACTGTTGCGCTACCGGCGATCCATCCCGAAGCCGAAGGCCGTCCAGGCTCACCGCGTCGACACGGGCATGTTCACCCGCGTGCTGTTCCGCGGGCCGCTCGTGTACTGCATCCACACGCAGGAACGGGGCCTGCTCGGGCCGACGTCGGACTCGTACTGGCGGTTCACCGGCAGCCTGCACGAGCGGCTCGACCGGATGATCGCGAGGCTCGCCGAGCGGGTGATCGTGTTCAACCCGGCGTACGCGGAGAAGGTGCGGCAGTGGAACCCGCGCACGGTGTCAGCGCCCACCTGGTTCGACCCGGCCATCACGCAGCCGGTCACGCGACCGGCGAACCCGCACGCAGTGGTCTGGGTGGGCCGCCTGGAGGTCCCGAAGGACCCCGCGCTGGCTGTGCGCGCCTTCGTACACCTCGCGCAGGAACGGCCCGATGAGCCGTGGACGCTCGAGGTGATCGGGTCCGGCACGCTGCGGCCCGCGCTGGAGGAACAGATCGCGGCCCTGCCGAAGGAGGTCGCCGACCGCATCGCGCTGCGAGGGCGGCTCGGGCCGGCCGACGTGGCCGAGGCCCGCAGCCGCTCCGGGGTCTTCCTGATGACCTCGCACGCCGGCTACGAGGGCTTCCCGCGGGTGCTGGTCGAGGCCATGGCGACGGGCTTGCCGGCGGTGGTCACCGAGGGCGCCGACACCGGCGGCCTGGTCACCGAGGGCGTCTCTGGCTTCGTTCGCGGGCGGGACGCAGCCGCGCTTGCCGATGCCATCCGCGCGACGCGCGGGCTGGACCGCACCGATGTCACGGCCGCTGTCGCCGACTTGAGCGCGCCTCGGGTCGTCCGGGACGTGTTCTTCCGCGGTCTCACCCCGGCTGCATCGTCGTGAAGGCGCTGGTGACTGGCGTTGCCGGCTTCGTCGGCAGCACGCTCGCGCGCCGGCTGCTCGCCGACGGGCACGACGTCGTGGGCGTCGACGCGCTCACCGACTACTACGACCCGCGGCTCAAGCGCGACAACCTGCGCGACATCGAGCACCCCCGGCTGCGGTTGGTGGAGGCCGACCTGAACGCGGTCGACCTCGCCACCCTGCTCGCCGACATCGAGGTGGTCTACCACCAGGCGGGCCAGCCCGGGGTGCGCAAGTCGTGGGGCAGCGACTTCGGGGCCTACCTGCAGGGCAACGTCGGCGCCACCCAGAAGCTCCTGGAGGCGGCGTTGCGGGCGCCTCGCCTCGTCCGCTTCGTCTACGCCTCCTCGTCGTCGGTCTACGGCAACGCGCTGCGCTATCCCACCGAGGAGACCGACCGGCCGCAGCCGCTGTCGCCGTACGGCGTCACCAAGCTGGCGGCGGAGCACCTCTGCGTCCTGTACGCCCAGAACTACGCCCTGCCCACGGTGTCGCTGCGCTACTTCACCGTCTACGGTCCGCGCCAGCGGCCCGACATGGCCTTCACCAACTTCTGCACGGCCATTCGCGACGGCGCGGAGATCCCGGTGTTCGGCACCGGTGAGCAGGTCCGCGACTTCACCTACGTCGACGACGTGGTCGAGGCCAACCTGCGCGTCTCAGGGGCCGACCTCCCCGCGGGCGCGGTGTTCAACGTCGCAGGCGGAACCTCCACCACGGTGAACGAGGTCATCGAGCTCCTCGGCGAGATCTCGGGCCGCACGCCCGTCGTCCGCAGGGGCGACCCGGTGCTCGGTGACGTCGAGCGTACGGGCGGGAGCACGGCCGCCATCGAGGCGGCTGTCGGCTGGGCGCCCGCCGTCCCACTGCGCGAGGGGCTCGAGGAGCAGTACCGGTGGGCCGCCACCGTGCTGGCGTAGGCCTCCTGCGGAAGGACCTGCACACCGCGGCAGCGGCCATCATCGGGTCGCTGCCGGGGTTCACGTTCCCGTTCGTCGCCGCGCTGGTGCTCACGCCGGGCGCCTCGGACTTGCTGCTGCTCGCGACGTCCGTGGCGATCACGGTGTCGGTGATCGTCGGCTCGGCCGTCGAGCTGACCACGATCGCGGAGTACGGGCGGGTGCTCGGCAGGGAGCGCAACCCGGGCCCTGCCGCGCTGCGCGACTACCGGCGGCGCGTCCTGCTGTTCGCGACGGCCCTCACAGTGCTGGTGGTGCCCGCGCTGGGGCTCGCCTACGCCGTGGGCTCGCCCGCGCGGGGCGAGTTCATCCTGCTCGTATGTGCCGTCGGGCCGGCCCCGATCCTCGCCGCGGTGGCGAGCATCCTCTCCGGGGAGTGCATCGCACGGGGCAGCCCGACGGTGCCGATCGCGGTGCAGGCGATGCGCACGCTCCTGCCCGCCGTGCTCCTTGCCGTGTGGTGGGACGCGCCCCTCGTCGCGGTGGCGGCGATGCTGCCGGCGGGGGAGGCGGCCAGGGCGGTCGTCCTCGCGGTGGCGGCGCGCAGGCTCCGCGCCAAGCAGGCGGGCGCCGAGGACGGGGCCCTGACACCGTTCGGGCTGGTCGCGCAGGCCCTCTCCTCCGGGGTGACGCAGCTCGGCCCGGCGGTCGACCGGCTGTTCCTCTCCGCATCCGGAGCGGGCTCCGTGTCGAGCTACGAGATGGCCGACCGGCTGATGTACGCGGCGGCCCAGTTCGTCAACATGGCATTCCTCGTGCGGAGGGTGGGCGCGTGGGCCCGGCTGCCGACGATGGCGCCCGGCGAGGCGACCGCGCTGCTGCGCCGGGACGGGCGGGTGCTCGGGCTGGTCACCGTGGTGCTCACCGCTGGCGGGGCGCTGGTCTGCCTCGCCGGGCTCGCGTCCGGCCTGCTGCCCGCGTCGTGGGGCCAGGGGTTCCTGTGGGGCGCGATCGTGATGCTGTCGCTCCCGGCCCACGTGTTCAACGTGGTCGGTACCCGCCTGCTGGTGGTCGCCCGCAGGCAGCGATGGATGCTGGGGATCGCCGCCGCGACCGCCGTGCTCAACGCCGTGCTGGACGTGATCTTCTTCGTGCTCCTCGGCCCTGTCGGCATCGTGGTGGCCACCGTGCTGCTGCGGTGGACGATGGCCGGCGTTTACATCGTGCTGCTGCGCACCGCCGTACCGCAGACGATCGGCCACGAACTGCGGTGATCAGGAACGCCGTGTCGGCGACGGCCGCCGTTTCGAGTCGTAGACGGCGTGGGACCCGACGCCACCCTCCTCCCGCTTGCCGTTGGTCGTGGCCTGCTCGGGGATGGCCTGCGGGATTCCCGTGGGCGGGCTCGTGATCTCGGCGGGAACCGGCACCGGGGGCGCATCGCGCCGGGGCGGTGGCGGGGACGAACGGTAGGTCGCCACCCGGGCCTCCCTGCCGAGCCGGCCCTTCCGCATCGCGAGCACGGTACCGAGCACTCGCGCGGACACCGAGTTCAACGCCGCCATGGCCGTGCTCACCTGCTCCCGCGAGGTTTGCCGGTGCTGCACCACGAGGACGACGCCGTCGGCCCGCGCGGCCACCGCCGCGGCGTCGGACACCGGCAGGAGCGCGGGCGTGTCGAGCACGATGAAGTGGTAATGGTTGCGCATGTCGCCGAACAGGTCGGCGAGCCCGAACGAGGACAGCAGTTGGCTGTGGTCGTGGGTGACCGAACCGGCCGGCAGCACGTCGAACGCGCCCCGGCTCCAGGGCTTGCACGCGGCCTGCCACACCATCCGTCCAACGAGGACGTCCACCAGACCCGGGACCGGGTCCACCCCCAGGTAGTCGGCCACCCCCGGGTCGCGCAGATTGGCATCGACCAGCAGGACGCGGTTGCCGGCCTCGGCGAGCGTGATCGCGAGGTTGCACGCGGTGGTGGACGTGCCTTCGCCGATTCGTGCGCTCGTCACCACGATCACGCCCCGGCCCTGCCGCCCGTTCAGGAACTGCAGGTTCGTGCGCAGCCTCCGGAACGCCTCAGCACGCGGGGCTCCGAAGGGGTCATCGACGAGCAACGGGCGCGTGGGCACCCGGCGATCGTGAGCGATCTCCGCGAGCACCGGGGCCGACACCAGCTCGCGCAGCTCGGCTGCCGAACGGACCGAGTTGTCCCGTGCCTCGCGGACGACCAGGCCCACGACGCCGATCAGCAGACCCAGCGCTCCGCCGAGCGCCAGGTTGAACGGCGTATCGGGGGACACCGGGTTGGGATCCGCTGTGGCCGGACGGATGATCTCGGCCCCGATCTTCGTGGGTTCCTGCGCCGGTGGGGCCGGCTGGCCGGGGGCCGGCGGGGGAGGCGCGGTGCCGATCGGCTCCTCGAGCTGCCCGACGAGGCCCACGAACTCCTCGGCGAGCGCGTTGGCGATGCTCGCCGCCCCGTCAGGGGTGGAATCCCGCACGTCGGCCGTGAGGACGACGGTGTCCGCGTCGACGGTCACGGTGATGTGCTGGGCCAGCTCCACCGGGGTCATCGCCAGCCCGAGCCGGTCGATCACGGGTTGCGTGATGCGCTCGTCGGTGAGGAGCGGCTCGTAGGACAGAACCCGCTCCTTGGCGAGCTCGTTGGCCTGGTACGCCTCGTCGGAGTCTTCGGCAGCCCCCTGCAGGGAGACGTAGAGCGTGATGTCGGAGTTGTACTGGCGGGGAGCGAGGTAGCTCGCGACCCCCGCTCCGAGCACGCCGAGCACCACGCATAGCGCCACGATCTTCCAGCGCTCGCGCAGTAGGTGGATGGCTCGGTCAACGGTCATTTTCGCCCCCGGGAATCAGCCCGTCGCAATTTTCGGTCTAGGGACGTGCAGGGTGGGGGAGCGCGCCTTGCACCAGTCCTCTCCAGCCTGGCACGGTTGGTGTGATGACCGTGTTGAACCGGCCGGTGTGGCCATGGCCGCTGGCGGCAGCCGCCTTGGGTGCGCTCGCCGTCGTGCAGCCGATCGCCGCCGTGGCGACCCTCGTCGGCGCGGTCCTCCTGCTCATGGCGGTCGCGGCCCCGCGCACCACCGTGGGGCTCGCCGTCCTCGCGGCGCTGTTCGTCCGCCCGCTGATGCACCTGGTGCCGGTGCCGGAGCTGAGCTACCTGGACGAGGCGATGGTGCTGCTCTGCGCCTTCGTCCTGCCGCTGCGCCGCCTCGCCGCGAGGCAGTCGCTGCGCGTGTTCCCCGGGCAGTGGTGGTTCGCAGGTTTCGTCGTCGCCGGATTGGTGAGCGGCCTCGTCCTCGGGGTCGCCCCCGACATCTTCCTCACCGGCGCGGTGGTGGTGGCCAAGGGCCTCGTGTTCGCGTGGGCGGTCGCTCAGGTCGACTGGGAGGAGCGGCACCTGCGCTCCGCGGCAAAGGCCGGCGTGGTCCTCGTGGTCTTCTGCGTCGCGGCCACCGCGGCCAACTTCGCGCTCGAGGACCCCTGGCTGGCGTTCATGGCGAGCGACGAGAACGCCGTACAGGCCCGCGGAGCGCTCCCGTCCCTCGTCGGGCCGTTCAGCCACCCGATCGACCTCGGGCAGTTCATGACGCTGTCCGCGGTGGCGCTCACCGCCTGGCGGATAGCGGTGCGCAAAGGCGTGTTGACGTTCGTGCTCATGATCGCCACCGCCGCGGGCTCGCTGTTGTCCGCGCGCCGGACCGCCATCGGCAGCCTCGTGGCGGCCTGGGTCTGGGTGAAGGCGATGGGGCGCTCCTGGGGCGCGCTGCTCGCCGCGGCCGTGTGCGTCCCGCTCGCGGCGGTCGTGCTGGCCGCGCCGATCGCCGCCGTGGTGAACGAGACCTACTCGGACTACCTCGACCCGAGCGTTGCGACCTCGGCGGCGCGCACGGTGCTCACCGTCGGCTCCTTCGACGTGGCTGCAGGCCACTTCCCCCTCGGCGCCGGGTTCGGCCGGTACGGGTCGGCGACGGCCGCCGATAACTACAGCCCCGAGTACGTCGCGCGCGGGTTCCCCGATGTCTGGGGACTGGGCCGCGGCGTGGAGAACGGCCGCTTCCTCACCGACACCGAGTGGCCGGCGATCATCGGCGAGTCCGGCTTCCTCGGCACCATCGCCTTCGTGGCCGGCCTGATCGCGATCTACCGCGCGGCTCGCAGGCTGTGGGGGTCGTCGGGGCAGCCGCTGGTGCGGTGGATCGGCCTGGTGACGATGGGCTGGATGGTGGCCTGCCTCGTGCAGTCCATCGCCACCGTGACGTTCACGGGCCCACCGATGTTCGGCCTGTTCTTCGGGCTCGTCGGGATCGTGGCAGCGCTGTCGGACGCGGATCACAGCCGATCCACTCCCGCCCCGGACAGCCGGTTGCGGGTGTCCAGCACCCGGTCGGCGTGACGCTCGACGAGCTCCCAGTCGATGTCGTCGTGGTCGGTGAGGATCACCACGACGTCGGCCCCTTCGAGGACCTCGGGCGTGCACTCGACCAGCTCCACGCCGTCGGGCACGTCGGCCGCCATGACCTTCGGGTCGATCGCGGACAGCTGTGCGCCGAGGTCGGCGAGCCGGTGTGCCACCGGCACGGCAGGGGACTGGCGGGCGTCGCCGGAGTTGCGCTTGTAGGTGAGCCCGACGAGCAGGACCTTGCTGCCGTTCACCGCGAGCTTGCGGCGGTTCAGGTGCTCGGTGACCCGCGAGGCCACGTACGCGGGCATGTTGTCGTTCACGTCGTTGGCGATCTCGACGAACCGGAACGTGCGGCCGAGCGAGCGGCGCACGCGCCACGACAGGTACGAGGGGTCGATCGGCAGGCAGTGGCCGCCCACGCCCGGCCCCGGCGTGAACTTCATGAACCCGAACGGCTTCGTCGCCGCCATGTCGATGACCGACCACACGTCGATGCCGAGCTCGTGGCAGTACACCGCCAGCTCGTTGACCAGCGCGATGTTGACGTGCCGGAAGGTGTTCTCGAGCAGCTTCGACAGCTCCGCCTCGCGGGTGCCCGGCGCCGCCACCGTGCGGTCGACGATCGTGTCGTAGAACTCCCGCACGGCGGCCGCGGAGGCCTCGTCGACGCCGGAGACGATCTTCGGCGTGTTCTGCAGGTGCCAGGTGGCGTTGTTCGGGTCGATGCGCTCGGGGCTGTACCCGAGGTGGAAGTCGGTGCCTGCCGAGAGGCCGGACCCGGCCTCGAGGATCGGGCCGAAGACCTCCTCCGTGGTGCCGGGGTAGGTCGTGGACTCGAGCACGACGCAGGCGCCCGCGGTCAGGTGCGGCGCGAGCAGGCGGGCCGACTCCTCGATGTAGGACAGGTCGGGAGCGCCGTCGCGCAGCGGCGTGGGTACGCACACCACGGCGACGCGGAAGCCCGCGATGTCGCCGGGGTTGTCGGTGGCCGTGAAGCGGCCCGTGCGCAGGCAGTCGGCGATGTCGTCGTCGCCGATGTCGTCGATGAAGCTCTCGCCGCGCCGCAGCTGGTCGACGCGGTGCTTGTCCAGGTCGAACCCGATCACGGTGTGGCCGACCCGCACCGCGCGCACCGCGAGCGGCAGGCCGACATAGCCCTGGCCGACGACAACAACCGGACCTGCGACAACCGACATGACTGATCCCCCTCAGCAGAAATAGCGGTAGAGGAGCGCGCCCGCCCGCGCGGTGATCTCGTCGGGCACCGACGAGTCGGTGAGCAGGCGGGTGAGCTCACCCAGCTCCCGCCCGAACTCCTCCTGCTCGGGCGCCTGCAGCCAGGTGCCGGAGCGCAATGTGACGATGCGGCGCTCGTCGCTCGCCCACTTCCTCTTGAACCCGACGAGGCCGGGTTGGTCGAGGTCGGACAAGCCCCAGTCGACGAGCCGCATGCCGCGCTCGACGCCGCGCCGGATCCCGGTCCAGTAGACGGCGTCGTTCGGGCGTGCCCGCAGGTGCTCCGGCACCGAGGCGCCGAACTTGTAGTAGAGGACGTCGCTCCACTCGAGGAACATCGCGCCGGCGATCACCTCGCCGTCGAGTGACGCGAGCAGGGTGACGCAGCGCCCATTGTCATCGGCGCCGCCCTCGTGGAACTCGTGCCAGATGTTCTCGAAGAACTCGCGCGGCTGCGCGAGCAGCCGGTACTTGTGCTTGCGCAGCCCGACGTGCAGGCGGTGGAAGGTGCGCACCGCGTCGAGGTCGTCGCGGACGTCCACGCGGACCCCGGCCCGCCCGGCCGCCGCGATGTTGCGGCGCGACGTGCTGGAGATCCGCCGGTGCAGCTCGTCGATCCCCGCGTCGAGGGGGGTGCCGTGCCACGCCGCCGCGCCGATCGCGCGCAGCCGCGGGTCGGCGAGCGCGGCCGAGTCGTCGAGGCAGCGCAGCGTCAGCTGGTCGTCGCCGGTCTTCGCCGCGTCCAGCAGGGCGGTCCAGACCGGCGGCTCCGCCACGAGCGGGTCGGCCCGGTCGGAGAAGGGCAGGCTCGACAGGCGCCTCCCGCGCACGTCCTGCACGGCGACCCACGCGAACCCGCCGACCGGTTCGCCCGCGGCGTCGAGCGCGATCCGCGCCTCCGGCGTGAAGCCGTAGGAGCGGCACACCGCCTTGATCCACGGCGGTGACGTGAACAGGCTCGCGCCCGGCTCCGCGGCCAGCCGGCGCCACCGAGGATCGGTGACGGGGTCGGCTGCGACGACGGTCAGGACGTTCATGGCTCCGTCTTGGTCCGGAGCTCGAACGGCGGCACCTCGGACGCCCTGCGCACCGCCGTCGACAGCGTGGCCACGAGGTCGTCCACCGTGATGTCGGCGGGGCTGCGGTGCAGGGCGAGCCCGCGCGCGGCCAGCTCGTCGGCGAGCTCCCGCTGGTGGTCGTCGGCCGCCTCGCCGAACTCGGCCTCCCGGCTCACCATGACGGCGAACCGGCCCGCGGCGAGGTTGGCCAGTGCAGAGCCGGTGCCGCCGTGGCTGACCACGATGTCGGCTTCCGCGAGCGCGGCGGTGAGGTCCGCGGCGGGCAGGAACGGGGTGGCCGTGATCGGCAGGTCGTCGACCGGTGTGCACCCGGTCTGCCACAGGACGTCGACGGGACGGCCCATGGCCTGTTCGAGTGGCCCGTCGGCGGCAAGGAGCTTGGCCATTGGGAGCACGAGCCGCCGGAACGGGAACTCGGCCGCCGTGCCGACCGTGACGACGACCTTGACGCGGTCGCCGGGCTCCCGCCGGGCCGGCACCGCCTCGTACGCGTCGAACCCGTTGCCCCCGTAGCGCCACGGCCCGCCGCTCCAGCTCTGGGACTGGGTGTAGGTGTGCACCCGGGGGACCCAGCGCAGGATGCGGCCGGTGAGCGAGGGCCCGCCCACCCGCGCCGCGCTCTCGATGTAGTGGCATTCGACCCCGCGCGCGGCGAGGTAGGGCAGGTAGCCCAGCGCGATGCCCGACCCGGTGGACACTGCCCGGGTGGGCCGCCGCTCCCGGAACAGCCGGTGGGCGTGCAGCATGCACCGGAGCACGCCCGGCACGTCCTTCTGGCCGACGTACGGCACGTACTCCACGTCCCGGTCGGCGAGGAGCGACGTGCTCTGCTCGTTGGCGTGGGTGACCCAGACGGAGTCCGGGTCGGGCGGGATCCGCTCGGCGAGGCCGTGCAGCTGGGTGAGGTGGCCGCCCGTCGTCGCGACGAGGACGGTGGTCACCGCGATCCACCCCCACCCAGCACGGCCGGCACCGTGCGGACCAGTATCTCGAGGTCGCGCGCGAGGGTGCGCTCCTCCACGTACCGGACGTCGAGGCGAAGCATGTCGAGCGTGCCGAGGGCGCTGCGGCCGCTGACCTGCCACAACCCGGTGAGGCCAGGTGGCACGTCGAACCGCGCCCCGTACTCGGCCGGGAACATCTCGGCCTCCCATTCGAGGCACGGCCGCGGCCCCACCAGCGTCATGTCGCCGCGCAGCACGTTGATCAGCTGCGGCAGCTCGTCGAGGCTCGTGCGGCGCAGGAACCGGCCGACGCGGGTGATGCGGGTGTCACCGTTCAGCTTCGAGCTGCCGTCGACGACGGTGTCCTCGCCCCGCAGCTCGCGCGCGATCAACTCCCGCAGCGCGCTGTCGTCGCCGCCGGGCTTCATCGTGCGGAACTTGAGCATCTCGAACGGACGGCGGCGCAGCCCCACCCGCCGCTGCCGGAACAGGGCGGGCCCGTCGCTCTCGATCCGGATGGCGGCGGCGATGACCAGCATCGGGATCGCCAGCGCCACGAGCGCGGCCCCCGAGACCACGACGTCGGCCAGTCGGCGCACGATCGCGGCGCCGCGACCGGACACCATGCCCCGCAGCCGCGCCCCGAGCCTCCGGACCGCGTGCCGCAGCCGCCATGCCCGCCCGCCGACCCGGGAGATCACCCGGTACGCCGTGGACAGCTTGAACCGGAACCGCAGCAACGAGTCGCCGCTGCGGACGAACACCCGGTCGACCGCGAAGCGGCCGTTCTCGCGGGCCACGGCGAACGCCACCTCGTAGCCCTCGGCGGCGACCGCGGCCCTTGCCGCGGGGTCGTGCGTGCCGTACGGGTAGGCGAACGAGCGGGCCCGCACCCCGGTGGTGGCCTCGAGCCGGTCGCGCGCGTCGGTGACGTGGACGTGCAGGGTGGCGTCGTCCATCCCGGCCATGCGGGTGTGGTCGGCGCTGTGGACGCCCAGCTCCATGCCGAGGTCCGGGAGCCCCTTCAGCTCCTCGGCCGGCGCGAGCCGCTCGTCGGCGTAGGCGTCGGTCCACTCGGCCCGGCCGCCGATGTGATCCGGGCAGACGAACAGCACGGACGGCACGCCTGCCGCGTGGAGCGCGGGCGCCGCGACGCGCACGGCGGACTCGTGCCCGTCGTCGATCGTCACCAGGTACGAGCGGCGCGGGGTCGGGGCCCCGTCCAGCGCGGCGAGGTACTCGTCGAGCGTGAGCGCGTGCCAGCCGCTGCGGCGCAGGTGACGCAGCTGCGCCGCGAACGCCTCCTCGCTGACGAAGAGCTGCTCCGGGTCGGCGCCGGGTGCGTCGCCGAAGTAGTGGTACATCAGCACGCGGGGCGCCCGCAACGAGGGCACGTGCCGGTGACGATCAGATCGGGACATCGTGCAGGACCTCGCAGACCAGGTCGACCTGCTCCGGCGCCATGCCGGGCGACAGCGGGAGCGACAGGATCCGCCCGGCGGCCTCCTCGACCACGGGGAGCGGACCGTCGGCGTACTCGGCGAAGGCGGGCTGACGGTGACAGGGCACCGGGTAGTGCAGCCCCCACCCGATGCCGGCGGCGTCGAGCGCGGACGTGACGGTGGGCCGGTCCGGCACCTGGACCACCGCCAGGTGGTAGACGGGGTCGGCGGCGGGGTCCACCGCGACCGGCACGCACCACGAGGGCAGGCCGCGCCGGTACCGCTCGACCAGCGCGACACGGGCTTCGTTCATTCGATCGAGGTGGGCGAGCTTGACCCGCAGCGCCGCCGCCTGGAGCGTGTCCAAGCGGCTGTTGCGGCCGGAGACCTCGTGGACGAACCGGTCGTCGACGGAGCGGCCGTGGTCGGCGAGCAGCCGGATCCGGTCGATCAGCTGCGCGTCGTCGGAGACCGCCGCCCCGCCGTCGCCGAGTGCGCCGAGGTTCTTGCCGGGGTAGAAGCTGAACGCGGCGGCCGCGCCCCAGCTACCAGCGCGCCGGCCCTGGTAGCGAGCCCCGTGGGCCTGCGCGGCGTCCTCGATCAGCGCCAGCCCGTGCCGGGACGCGAGCTTCCCCAGCGCGTCGACGTCGGCCATCTGCCCGAACAGGTGGACGGCCACGATTGCCGCCGTCCGCGGCGTGATGGCCGCGGCGACGGCGGCCGGGTCGGCCAGCAGGGTGTCGGGGCGCACGTCCACGAACCGGGGCCGCGCGCCCGCGGTGCGCACGGCCTCGACGGTGGCCACGAACGTGTTCGCCGGCACGATCACCTCGTCGCCCGGCCCGATCCCCAGCCCGGCGAGGATCAGCTCGAGCGCGTCGGTGCCGTTGGCCACCCCTGCGCAGTGCGCCACCTCGCAGTGGGCGGCGAACGCCGCCTCGAAGGCCGCGACCTCGGGCCCTCCGATGAATCGCCCGTGCGCGAGCACCTCCTTCCACGCGACGTCGAGATCGTCACGCAGGTCGAGGTGCACAGCGGCGAGGTCGAGGAACGGAACCGTCGTCGTCACGAGACCGCTCGCACGCCGGGCAGGATCCGCGAGGGCTTGAGCACCGGGGCCGTGCGCCCGGTGACCAGCGCGGCGTCGGTGGCCGCGAGCACGCGCACGATGTCGAGCCCGCGCTCGCCGGGTGTCTCCGACGGGATGCCGGTGCGCACCGAGTCGACGAAGGCCCGGTCCTGGGCCATCAACGGCTCGTGGAACGCCACGAACGGCGAGACGATGTCGCCGGTGCGGTAGCTGACCGGCCGCTCGTGCGCACTGTGCGGGTCGTCGATGCTCGCCGGGTCGACGCCGATGTCGTAGATCCGGATCCGCTCGTTGTCGGACATGTCGTCGTAGACGGCCATCTTCCGCTCGCCGACCACCGTCGTGCGGCGCACCTTGTTCGGGTTCAGCCAGCTCACGTGCACGAACGCGCGCGTCTCCGGGAAGTCGAGCCGCAGGTACGCGACATCCTCCCGCCACGGCGTGACGTTGCGGTCGCCCCATACCGACGTCGCGACCGGCAGTTCGTCGAGCAGGAACGACGCGATCGAGATGTCGTGCGGCGCGAGGTCCCAGATCACGTTCACGTCGCGCTGGTAACGGCCGAGGCTCAGCCGTGCGGAATCGATGTAGAGGACGCGGCCGAGCGTGCCGGAACGGATGATGTCCCGCAGCCTGCGCACGGCGGCGTTGTATTCGAATGTGTGCCCGACCATCAGTTGCACGCCCTGTACAGAGGCCGCGAGCACCATCGCCTCCGCGTCGGAGACCGACGTGGCCATCGGCTTCTCGACGAGCACGTGCTTGCCCGCGTTGATCGCCTGCAGCGCGATCTCCGCGTGCGCCGCCGGGGGCGTGGCCACCAGCACCGCGTCGACGTCGTCGAGCACGTCCTCGAGGGACGTGGCCGTTCTCTCCACCGACGGGTAGTAGGCCACCGCCTCCTCGAGCCGCTCGACGTGCTCGTCCACGACCACGACGTCGACGTCGGGCATCGTGCTCAGCACGCGGACGTGCTTGCTCCCCCAGTAGCCGTAACCCACCACGGCCACGCGTATGTCAACTCGCTTCGCCACCGGTCCCCCAGACCCTGCGATGCATTCCCCCTGACCGACGCCGGCGCAACTGAGCACCGCCGCCCGGCGACAGGCCCGCACTCGCGGATCTCGAACGGCGTTCGCGCCCCGTGTCCCTGACTGATCACGAACCTCGCCGACGAGATCTTCGAATGCCGTACCCGCCGCCTGTTCTGGCTATCAGGAGAATAGGTGGGGGTGTTACAGGGTTTTCTCAGGTCGGCGTTTGGGGGACAGCAGGGAACACGTCTGCCGGACGGTGTTGCTGCAAGTGGGCGATGATTCTGGTGAGGTCCGCCTAACCTTAGTAGATATATCTCGCGCGCAATAGCTGTTGACGATTATGGTCCCCGCTCCCCGTGGAGCGCCCTGCGGCAGGCCGCCGGCGCCGCGTCGACTATCGTTCTCGCACGTGAGCGTGTGGGAGACGATCCTCTACTTCGCGGTGCCGTCGGTGGCGTTGTACCTGGGTATCGCGTTGCTGGTGGTCGCACCGCGGATGGCCCGCAGGCCCCGGTACCGGGTGGGGCAGCCGTGGCCGCACGACCCGATGTGGTGGACGGCCAACCCGGAGGGCGCGCACCTGCCGCCCGTCGACCACTCGGGCGACCACGCAGGTGACCACACCGCCGACCGCGGCCCCGCACTCGTGGGTGCGCGCGCCGGCGCCGAGCGAGGAGGTGCTCGTGGCAGCTGGTGAGGCGCACCCGGGCAGCACCACCGACCACGGCGGCACCGGCACCGCCGTCGTCCGGCCCGAGAGCGAGGACCTGCCCGTCGGAGCGGTCGTCACGGCATCGGGCCGGATCTCCCGCGCGGAGGAGTACCAGGAGCCGTCGCGGGCCGAGCAGCCGTTCACCCCTGTGCAGATGGCCCGGCTCGACGAGGCGCTCACGCTCACCAGCCGGGAGACCGGCCTGCGCTTCAGCGTGTACCTCGGTGACCTCGGCCCGGATCCGTCGGCCCGCGTCGCCGAGCTGCACGACCAGCTCGAGGGGGCCAGCGAGGCCGTGCTCGTGGCCGTGAGCCCCGAGCAGCGGTTCGTGGAGGTGCTGAGCGGTGCCGAGGCCCGCAGCCGGCTGCCCGACCGCGGCGCCAAGCTCGCCGTCATGAGCATGGTGGCCTCGTTCAAGGAGGGCGACCTGCTCGGCGGTCTGCTGAGCGGCCTGCGCATGCTGGCCGACCAGGCCGGCGGCCGTCGCCGCACGCGCTGACCCGGCCCAGGCCGCGTTTCCCGACCGCTCGTCATCGGGTACCCCGCGCCCACGCGGACCGCGACCGGTAACAGATCGACCGTAACCTCCGAGCTTTAACCGGAGTTGGTGATGGTCGACTCAGTGCCCCGCATCGCATACTGTGCGTCCACGGCCCTTCACGGGCCACGGACTGATGAAGGGCAGGGCCTACATGGGTGACGCGGCAACGGGACATTCAGCCGGCGATGGGCAGCGTCGCGGCCGGCGGGGCACTGGTTCGTCCGTCCTCACGCCGCCCACGGGCATGCCGGTCATCCCGGACCTCGAGTCCTTCCCGGTGCAGCGGCGGGTGTCCTCGCCGGTTCCCGCCGACCCGCCCCAGCCGCCCGCGCAGCACACGGTCGTCGACCCGTGCACGTGCGGCCACGGTCCGGCGGCACACGAGCACTACCGGCCCGGCACCGACTGCGGCGCCTGCGGCCGCTCCGCCTGCGGCGAGTACCGCCCGGCCAACAGCGCGTGGCGGCGCTTCCTGCGCAGCGTGGGTCTCACCCACTGACGGTGCAGGTCTTCCCCGGCCTCACCCGGATCGACCTGGGCGAGATCGAGTACGAGGCCGCCACCACGGCCATGCTGGGCTGGGTGGCGGAATGCCAGGCAGGCACTGCGGGCGACCGGCTGTTCCTGCTCTCCCACCCACCGGTCGTCACCTATGGCTCGCGGACCTCGCCGGCCGACCTCCCGGCGGCCGCGTCCGGGCTACCCGTGGTCGAGGTCGACCGCGGCGGGCAGGCCACGTACCACGGCCCTGGCCAGATCGTCGGTTACCTCGTCGCCAACGTGCGCGAGCGCGGCCCCGCCGATGTCGTCCGCTGGATGGAGCAGGGCATCATCGCCGCCCTGGACGCACTGGGCTTCCCCGCCGTCCGCAGGCAGACCCCGCCCGGCGGCTCCAGCCTCGTCGGCGTGTGGACGCCGGATCGTCGCAAGATCGCCTCGATCGGTATGCGGATCCGCGGCGGCGTCAGCAGCCACGGGTTCGCCCTGAACGTCGACCCGGACATGACGGCCTTCGACCACTTCGTCTCCTGCGGCCTCGCCGACCGGATCACGTCCCTGCAGGTGTTGGCCGGGGAGCGCGGTGAACCGGCCCCGAAGGAGGCCGAGGTCCGCGACGCCCTCGCGGAGGCGCTCGGCGCCCGCTGAGCCGGGCACCGCCCCCGCCGACGGACGCTCGACGCTCCTCGTCCCCGCTCGCGCGTCCCGTGTCGGCTGGCGCCTACCGTCGACGGGTGGCGTGGGCCGACAAGGGGTGCGTGGCCCGGGATGGCGGCTTGATCAGCAGTTCGGCGCGTTCCCGGGTTGTTTTCGCCCGTTTCCGCGCCGAAGCCTCGATCATGCCCGTGGATCCGCCTCCGGTGGCGCCGCGCGCCCCATCGGGCAGGCCCTTGGCCTGCCCGCGACGTCTGCCCGAGGGGTCGCAGAGGCTCGCGAGTCAAGGGTCGCGCAGCGATCGCGAAGCGACGCGGAGCGCCCTTGAGTCGTGAGGGGCGACCCCGCACACTGCGCGGCGCCACCGGAGGCCCAAGAGGCCGGAGCCTGCACTGCCGCGCCCGGCTCCCCTGGCGCACCCTGTATCGGCCGGCGGGCCCCGTCGACGGGGCGCGCCGGCGGAGACGAGGAGCGCCGGCCCAGGTGGGGTACGCAGGCGACCGTGCTACTCGGCGGCCGGCTACGACTTGTCGAACTCCCGCGCCCCCAGCGCCCGGACGATGCCGGCGCGACCTTCGGACACCAGCCGGCGCAGGGCAGGCGGGTGGGACTCGTCGGCCAGCCACGCGTCCGCGGCCTCGACCGTGGACTTGTCCACCGCCCACGACGGGAACAGCCCCACCACCACCTGCTGGGCCCGCTCGCTGGTGCGCCGCGACCACACCTCGGCCACTTCGCCGAAGTAGCGCTCCACGTACCCACCGAGCAACCCGCGCTGGATGGGGTGCGAGAAGCCGCTGATGATCGCCTCCTGCACGGCGTTCGGGATGTCGTCGTCGTGGACGGCCCGGGTCCAGGCCCGCTCCTTGGCTTCGGCCGTGGGGATCAGCGCGCGGGCGCGCTCGGCCTGCCGCTGCCCGGTGGAGGTGGGGTCGCGTTCCAGCTCGGCGTCGATCTCGGCCTCGCGCGCGTAGCCGTGGGCCACGAGGGCGTGCAGGAGCCGCCAGCGCAGGTCGGTGTCGATGGTCAGCCCGTCCGGCACGCCGACGCCGTCCAGCCAGCCCTGCATGCCCTCCAGCACCGTCGTGTAGAGCACGCCGCCGGTGAGCGCGTTGACGACGGCCAGCTGCGCGTCCGAGCCTGCCGGCGCCGTGGAGAGCCGGAACAGCAGGGCGTCGACCAACATCGACCAGCCGCGCTCGGCGGCCCACTGCTCGTCGGCGTATGACGTGATCGCGGTCTGCGCCTGCATCAGCAGCCGCTGCACCACGCCCACCTCGGACTCGGCACCGAACCCGCCTGCCACGAGAGTCGCGAAGTCGCGGGCCTTGAGCTCTGCCTCCCGCGTCATCTCCCATGCCGCCGACCAGCACAGCGTGCGGGGCAGCGGCTCCGCGATGTCCCCGATTCGGTCGACGAGTGTGGCGAGCGAGCCAGGGTCGAGGCGCAGTGCGCAATAGGTGAGGTCGTCGTCGTTGACCAGCACGAGCTTCCCGCGGGGCACCCCGACGAGCTCCGGCACCTCGGTGCGTTCGCCCGAGACGTCGACCTCGACGCGGTGGGTGCGCACGAGCTTGCCGTCGCGGTCGTCGTAGACGCCAACGGCGAGCCGGTGGGTGCGCAGCTCGCCCGCGCCGGGCCGCGCGCCGCCCTGCACCACGGCGAAGCGGGTGAAGCGGCCGTCGTCGTCCAGCTCGAACGACGGGCGCAGCAGGTTGAGCCCGGTGGTCTTCAGCCACTGGGCGCCCCAGCCGGACAGGTCGCGGCCGGACGACTCCTCCAGCGCCGCGAGCAGGTCGTCGAAGGTGGCGTTGCCCCAGGCGTGGCGCTGGAAGTAGGTGCGCAGCCCCGCGAGGAACGGCTCCAGCCCGACGTACGCGACGAGCTGCTTGAGCACCGACGCACCCTTGGCGTAGGTGATGCCGTCGAAGTTCACCTCGACGGCCTGCAGGTCCGGGATGTCGGAGGCGACCGGGTGCGTGGAGGGCAGCTGGTCCTGCCGGTAGGCCCACGACTTCTCGACGTTCGCGAACGTGGTCCATGCCTGCGTGTACTCCGTGGCCTCCGCCTGGCAGAGCACCGACGCCCAGGTGGCGAACGACTCGTTCAGCCACAGGTCGTCCCACCACCGCATGGTGACCAGGTCGCCGAACCACATGTGTGCCATCTCGTGCAGCACGGTCTCGGCGCGGCGCTCGTAGAGGAACCGGGTGACGCGGGACCGGAAGACGTAGTCCTCCAGGAACGTCACCGCGCCCGCGTTCTCCATGGCGCCCGCGTTGAACTCGGGCACGAACAGCTGGTCGTACTTGCCGAACGGGTACCGCACGCCGAAGTTGCGGTGGTAGAAGTCGAAGCCCTGCTTGGTCTCGGTGAACAGTCGTTCCGCGTCCATGTGCTCGGCCAGCGACGCGCGGCAGAAGATGCCCAGCGGGATGCCGTCGTGCTCGTCGTGCCACACGGTGTAGGGGCCGGCGATCAGCGCCACCAGGTAGGTCGACATGATCTCGGTCGTCGCGAACCGGTGCACGCCGTCATCGACGCTCTCAGCAGAGGCGTTCGAGACGACCTTCCAGTCCTCGGGCGCAGTGACCGTGAGGGTGTAGCGCGCCTTGAGGTCGGGCTGGTCGAAGCAGGCGAACATGCGCTTCGCGTCGGCCGTCTCGAACTGGGAGTACAGGTAGACGGCACCGTCGACGGGGTCGACGAACCGGTGCAGGCCCTCGCCGGTGTTCATGTACCGGCCGGTGGCAACCACCCGCAGCTCGTTGTCGGCGGCGAGGCCGGGCAGCGCGATCCCGTCCTCCTCGCGGTAGCCGGACACGTCGAGCGGCTCGCCGTTCAGCGCGGCCTCGGCGACGTCGGGCCCCACGAAGTCGATCCAGCTCTCTGCGCCCGGCTCGGCGCAGCGGAAGCGGACGGTCGTCGTGGTGGCGAACGTCGCGTCACCCGGCAATCCAGCGCCGTCGGTGAGGTCGAGCTCGACGGCGTAGTCGACGACCTCCAGCAGCGCGGCCCGACGCTCGGCGTCGGTGCGGGTCAGGTTGGGAGGGGCCATGCGGACTCGGCACTCCTGGGTCGGTTGGCGCTCGGACTGGCTGCCGATCCAACCACGTGCGTCTGCGGCGCGCCGTCGAGATCGGGCTGGGCGTGGAATGCCGGGTACCCCGGTCGGGTTGGTGCCGGGAAAGAGCGAGCACCAGACCCGAGGAGCAGCCGTGACGAGCGCCGCGCCGACCGAAACCGCACGTGTCGACCTCTGGTTCGACCCGCTGTGCCCGTGGGCGTGGATCACGTCGCGCTGGATCCTCGAGGTGAGCGAGGTCCGCGACATCGAGATCAACTGGCACGTGATGAGCCTCGCGGTGCTCAACGAGGGGCGTGACCTGCCCGACCAGTACCGCGAGCTGATGGACCGCGCGTGGGGCCCGGTCCGGGTTGCGATCGCCGCCGCCCAGGAGCGCGGCGACGAGATCCTCGAGCCGCTCTACACCGCACTCGGCACCCGCATCCACAACCAGGGCAACAAGGACTTCGACGTCGTGATCAAGGAGGCGCTCGCCGAGCTGGGCCTGCCCGCCTCCCTCGCCGACGCCGCGACGAGCACCGAGTACGACGAGGCGCTCAAGGCGAGCCACCACCGCGGCATGGACCCGGTCGGCCTCGACGTGGGCACCCCGACGATCCACGTCGACGGCGTCGCCTTCTTCGGCCCGGTCCTCTCCCGCATCCCCCGCGGCGAGGACGCGGGCCGCGTCTTCGACGGGGCCCGCCTGCTGGCGACGTACCCCCACTTCTTTGAGCTGAAGCGCACGCGCGTGGAGGACCCCGCGTTCGACTAGCCGGACAGCAGGAGTTCGTGATGTACGGCACGCTGGATCCGGCCGGGGTCCGGCGTGTGTGGGTGCCTCACCGGCGATCATGGGCGTTCCGCGGAACGTTCCCGGTGCTCTGTGGTGCCGTCCGGGTGCCGGCGGACGGTCCGACCAGACCGAGCTGATGGAACCCGGCCGCGGACAGCGGCCGCTCCGGGTGCGGCCGGCATGATCCGGACTGTCGGTTGCCCATGGCTGCTCCCACGACCATGTACACCCGAAACAGCGGATCATTCCCGCGAAGATCCCGAATATCGGTTGTTCATGGTAGTCGCCGCAGCCATGGACACCCGGTATTGCAGATCAACCCTCGGCTCGGTCTATGTTGATCAGTATTGAGGTCTTCACTCCGACGCGACGACAGGACTCGGTGAGGAGGTTCGCCGTCCAGGCGATGGAGTCGGCGGACCAGTCCGGTGCGACAGTGTCGAAGGTGACGGGGTGGCGGCTGTCGCCCAGCCAGAAGCCGTCCGTCACCTCTGGAAGAAGTCGCACGTGTGTGGTGCCTGCGGCTGGTGCGATCGCGAAGGGCTCTCGCGCGATCCGGGACGCGAGCTCGGCTACGTTGACCGCCACCTGCGGCAGGACGGGGTCCTCGCCGGAATCGAGCGTGACGCGCATGCTCACGCGGGCCGCGGGGTCGCACGCGTTGAACCAGTTGGGAACCGATGAGATCGCTGCCGGTGTGCCGCCCATCTGCACCGGCACGAGGAACTGCGCCGCCCGCACCGTGATCTCGCCAATCCTGCCCAGTACATCGCACCCGCATGCCAGCAGGGAGTAGAAGGGGAAGCTCGCCCCGTCGACCGTGCGCTCGTCGAGTCCTACCTGAAACCATGCGATACGGGGGTTACTCGCGGAAAGGTCGAAGGACGCGTCGTTCATGCCCCACAGACCACTACCATCCTGCCGCGACCAGCCCATGAGCTCGGCACGGCTGGCGAAGAAGCTGTATGCGTCCTCCGTCAGAGCATCGGAGGTGATCCACCGGTGCGATCGAAGTTCGCCGAAGATAGCCACGAACATGCTGGGGCTGAGCACCTTCATGGGTGCAGATCATACTCGGCATGGGATGGCGCGCTCCGGGGTTATCGTTTGATTCGGCGAGTCGGCGTAGCCGATGATGTCGACATCGATCACGCTCCGCCATATGGTCCTGGCGGAGTTCTTGCACTGCACTCGGGCATTCGCTCTGTTTGCGGAACCGCCGCCTGGCTTGACCCGCTCTGATCCCGGTTCGCCTGCGTCGATCCACGTCGCATCGTTCTCATCCTGCAGCTTCATCTGTAGTTGAACGGTTACGACCGCGTGCGTTGGTGGCTCCCCGACGTTTGCATCGACGGTCCACCACCCGTGTGCGGACGCAGACCTGGGCGCCGTGCTCGAGATGTGGACGTGGTCGCCGTGGCCCGTGAAGAGCCCGGCGTCCTGTGCCGGCGCCAGCGCTGCTTTCCCGGCGGCGTCAGCGTGGGCTTGGCCGGCTCCGGCGACCGTCAGTATGAATACCGTGACCACGAGCAGCGGCAGAGCTGGGCGATGCCACATGGAGACGTGCGTGGAGCGGCGTGCTTTGGAAGAGACTGGCTCATCGATGCGGACCGGTCGACGAGGGTGCATACAGATCGGGTCCTCCCCCTGGCGATCTTCCAGCGGGATGGTGCCCAGTCGTACGGGCCGCGTGCCGGTTCGCGCGAGAGTGTTCGCGAGTGTGAACGTTCCAAGGGCCACGCGGGGCCATGGAGTCGGCAAAGCCACTCTCACGACGCCAGGCGTCATGAAAGTGGCTTTGCCGACATCCCTAGATCAGTAGCGGGAGATCAGTGCGTCTCGGAGGACACCCGTCTCCAGTTCCATCTCGCGCACCCGGTGCTTCACCAGGTCGCCGATGCTGACCATGCCCACGAGGCGGCCGTTCTCCACGACGGGGAGGTGCCGGTAGCGGCCCGACGTCATCCGGGCCATCGCGTGGGCGACCGTCTCGTCCGGGCTCGCCGTCTGGACGTAGCGGGTCATCACCTCGCTCACGGGCATCGTGAGCAGCGTGGTGCCGTGCTTGCGCAGCGCGCGGACGATGTCCCGCTCGGACACGATGCCCTTCATGGTGCTGTGCTCGTCGCACACGAGCACGGCCCCGATCTCCAGCCTGCCGAGGCGCTCGACGACTTCTGACACCGTGAGCCATGGCAGCACGGAATGAACGGTGGATCCCTTGGTGTCGAGGATGTCGGCGATCTTCATCTTCTCCCCTTCGCTGCCGGCTGTGGTGAGTTCGCGCGGCGCCCGCCTGCGCAGCGCGGTGTGACCATGGTGCCCCCGCCGGGCGGCTCCCGCTCCCACGCGAGAGCGTCGTCACCGGAAAGACGCACGGTCTGTCACCGATGCCTGATCTCGTGCGCTGAGCGGTCGGTGCGATAAGGATTCGCAGCTCAGGAGGCAATTGCATAGAGCGCGTCACGGAGTTCGCGACCTTCGTCGCCGCCCCGCCACACGACGCGAAGGGCGAGCTCGACGGGCGGGCCGTGCAGCGGCAGCGACACGAGGGTGCCGTCGGACAGCTCGCCGGCCACCGCGAAATCCGGCAGCAGCGCGATGCCGAGGCCCTGCCCGGCCCATGCCTTCACGGTGGAGACGCCGGCGAGCTCGGTGCGCCTGCCGCCCGCACCGAGCAGCCGATCGGTGGCCATGCGGAAGGAGCAGCCGGCGGGCGTCACGAGGACGAGCTCGTCGGTCAGGTCGGCGGGTGCGAGCGGCCCGGCGCTCGCGAGCCGGTGCCGCGGCCCAGCGGCGAGGTGGAGCCGGACGGTACCGATGTCGACGAACTGGAGCGCGCCGCTCTCGCCGTCGAATCCGAGGCCTCCGAGCGAGGCGCCGGTGTCCAGCAGGAGCGCGGCGTCCAGTTCACCTTCGCGGACGGCTCGTAGGAGCGCCCCGCGCATCATCGACCGCACGTCGAGGCGGAGGTCGGGGCGCCGGTCGGCCAGCCGGCCGATCACGGCGGGGAGCCGGGTGGCGATCAGCGTCTCGAGGGTGCCGACCCGGATGGTCGCCGGAGCGTCGGTGACGAGGCGGCGCACTGCCTCGGCGTGGTCGAGCAGCTGCCGCGCCGCCGGCACGAGCCGCCTGCCCTGTTCGGTGAGCGCCATCCCGTCGCGCCTGCGCTCGAAGAGCGCGACGCCGAGCGCGCCTTCGAGCGCCCGGACCTGCTCGGACACCGTGGCGCGCGACAGCTCGGCGCGCTCGGCGCCTGCCGCCACCGTGCCCGCCTCCGCGACGGCCAGGAAGACGCGCAGGTGCCGGAGGTCCACGTGGTCAGCGTAGGTCGCCGGCGTTCGGGAAGCCCGAACGCTCCGTCCGGTCCGGCCTGTTGGTGGAGAGAGGAGCGCTGCGCAGAGTCGGCGGCGTGACGACCGCTCCGAACACCGGCGCAACCACTTCGCGCCTGCTGGGGATCTCCCTCGCGTACTTCCTCGTGCTCCTCGACACGACGGTCCTGACCGTCGCCCTCCCCGACCTGCGGGCCTCTACGGGCGGGACGCTCGCCGAGCAGCAGTGGGTGGTCGACGCCTACACCGTCACGTTCGCCGCGTTCCTCCTCGGCGGCGGCGCGGCAGCGGACCGCCTCGGTGCGGCGCGTGTCTTCCGCTGGGGCGTCGCCGCTTTCGGCCTGTTGTCGCTGGCTTCCGCGGCCGCACCCACGGCGAGTGTCCTGGTCGGGCTGCGGGCGCTGCTCGGGGTGGCCGCGGCGGCGTGCTTGCCGAGCTCGCTGGCGCTGATCACGCAGCTGTACCCCGACCCGGCGCGCCGGGCGAGGGCGCTCGGCACGTGGGCGGCCACGACGGGCGTCGCGTTGGTCGCGGGCCCGCTCGCAGGCGGGCTCCTCGTGGACGTGGGCGGCTGGCGGGCCGTCTTCCTCGTGAACGTCCCGCTCGCCGCGCTGAGCCTCGCCATGACCACGCGGGAGGGCCGCATCGGGCCGGTGCCAGGCCGGGTGGACTGGCGACCGCAGCTCGCCGCGTGCCTCGTCCTCGCATCCGTGACGGAGGGAGTCGTCGCCGCGCAGCCCCTCGCCGTTGTGCCAGCGGTGATCGGCGCGTTGCTGTTCGTCCGCTGGGAGCGGCGCAGCGAGGTGCCCACGGTCCCGCCCGAGCTCCTGCGCGCGCCCCAGGTGGTGTCCGGCCTGGTGGCCGGCGCGGCAATCAACTTCGTACTCGCGGGCGTGTTGTTCACCACCACGCTGCTCCTTCAGGACGAGCACCACCTCACGCCGATGCTGGCCGGCCTCGCGTTCCTGCCCCTCACGCTCCCGACCGCCGCGGGGCCGGTGTTCACGGCGCGCATCGTCGCCGCCCGCGGGCCTCGGCTGCCCGTCCTCGTCGGATTGGTGCTGCTCACCGCGGGCGCAGGGCTGCTCGCGGCCTGGCCCGCCGCGCTGTACCCGCTGCTCGCGGCTGGCCTGCTCCTGATCGGCACCGGGGTGTCGCTGACACTGCCCGCGCTGGTCACCGTCGTGGTCGCGGCCGCGCCGCATGGCACCGCCGGCACGGCGAGCGGCCTGCTGAACGCGGTTCGCCAGACCGGGGCAACCGTCGGCGTGGCGGTGATGGGCGCGCTCACTGGCGGCCCAGCGTTCCTCTCTGCGGTTCTCGTCTCTGGCGCCGCCGTACTCCTGTGGGTACTGTCCTGGCGTCGCGGCTGAGCCTTCCGGGGTACGTGCCCTCACCCGATCGGGTGCGGGCCCCGCGCTAAGCATGCTCTCAGCGCGCCTGGCTACCCTTGCGGGCGATGAGCCCCGCATCCGATCACACACCCGTCCGCGTCGGTAACCGTTACCGGCTCGACGAGCGAATCGGTGCCGGCGCGATGGGTGCGGTATGGCGAGCCACCGACGAGCTGTTGAACCGCACGGTCGCTGTCAAGGAGCTTCTCATCGCGGCCGCACCGCCCACAGCCGCGGGCAGCGACGCGCTCGAGGAGTCGCGCCAGCGCCTCCTGCGCGAGGGCCGGATCGGCGCCCGGCTGCAGCACGCGCACGTCATCAGCATGTTCGATGTCGTCGTGCACGAGGACCGGCCGTGGCTGGTGATGGAGTACCTCCCGTCGCGGTCGCTGGCCCAGGTGCTCGGCGAGAAGGGCCCGTTGCCGCCGCAGGAAGCCGCGGACATCGGCCGTCAGGTCGCCGACGGGCTGGCCGCCGCGCACCTCGCGGGCGTCACCCACCGGGACGTCAAGCCGGGCAACGTGCTGATCGCCGACGACGGGCGGGTCAAGCTCACCGACTTCGGGGTCTCCCGTGCCGTCGACGACGTGCAGCTCACCCGCACGGGCCTGATCGCAGGCACGCCCGCGTTCCTGTCCCCTGAGGTGGCACGCGGGCTCAACCCCACGGCGGCGTCCGACGTGTTCGCGCTCGGCGCCACGCTCTACGCCGCGGTCGAGGGAGTCCCGCCATTCGGGCTCGACGACAACGCCTACGCCCTGCTGCACAAGGTCGCCACCGAGCAGCCGCGGCCTCCGAAGCAGGAGGGGCCCGTCGTCGACGTGATCATGCGGCTGCTGAGCCGGGAGCCGGAGGACCGGCCGTCGGCGGCCCAGGCCCGCGAGGCGCTCACGGCCCTGAGCAGCGGGGGCGACGCCGGGTTCGCCCCCCTCGCGACGGCGCCGGTGAGCACCGCCGTGACGGCGCCCGCGAAGTCCCCGCCGCCCACCCTTTCGGACGTGCCACGCCCCGCGCCGGGCCGCCCGGCGCCGCGGCGCAATCGGCGGACGCCGCTGCTCCTCGGGGTGCTCGCCGTGGTGGCCCTCGGCGCAGGCGTTGTCGCTGCGATCTTGACCAGCGGCGCGGGCACCGAGCCCGGCGGCAGCCCGGCGGCCCAGCCGGCCCCCACCAGCGCTCCCGCCGCCCCGCCCACCTCGTCCCCGGCTACCACCGCACCTGCCCCGACAGCGCTACCCACCATCGCGCCCACATCGGCCCCCGCCGCCCCATCCGACGCCGTCGCATTCGTCCAGAACTACTACGGCCTCCTGCCCGGCGACACCGACTCCGCGTGGCAGCTGCTGGGCCCTGAGGCGCAGGGCCAGTCCCAAGGCCGGGACGGCTACGAGAGCTTCTGGGCGCAGTTCCGGTCGGTGAACCTGCAGAACATCCGCCAGACCGGGGACGACACCGTCGAGGCCACGGTCGTGTTCACCCGCCAGGACGGCAGCACGTCCAACGAGCCGTACCGGTTCGTCCTGGGCACCGGGTCCGCCGGCCAGACGATCATGGAGTCGTTCAGCCGGCTGTAGCCCGCAATGCGTCGAGCCGTGGCGCTCGGGAGGCCGGTGAGTCGAGGCTTCCCCCGCGCACGTCGCCGAGCTGCTCGCGGGCGAACTCCTCGGTGCGCGCGACGGCCGCGCGCAGGGCGTCGTCCTCCGGCACGAACAGCTGCCGGACGATCTCGCGCGCGTCCGGGTCGTACTCCCACAGCCCGACGATCCGCCCGCGGTCCACGATCAGCTGGCACGGCGGGTCGGTGAGGTCGCCCAGCGTGCGTCCCCGCGTGGACGCCGGCTCCGGCCGCGCAGTGTCCACCGGATCGAGCAGCCGGTGCATGTCGCGGTGCAGGAGGTGGATGCCGTCGATCCAGCCGACCAGCGCGTACGACGGCTCGTCCGGTGGCTCGAAGGCTGCCAGCTCGTGGACCGTCTCGGGCAGCGCGAGCAGGTCGCCGACCGGCACCAGGCCCAGTGGTGCGACAACCGCCTTCGCGGCCGCGGCACCGAACCCGGAGAACCAGCGGAAGTGGGTGAGTGACGCCGGGCCGGCCCAGTGGAAGTAGCGGGCGGCCAGCACGGTGCGTGCGGCCTCACCATCCGGCGCGTCGAGCAGCGGCGACGGGACCCACGGCACGTATCCGAACCGCTGCTCGTCGAGCCGCCCGTTCACCGGGACCCGGCGGATCCGGCCGCGGCCCTGCAGCAGGCCGAGTGCGAGCGGGAGCGTGGACGTGGTGCCGCGCTTCTTTCCTGCCTCGCCCAGGCCCCGGACGGCCGGGCCGAGCTCGCGCCGCAGCGCGGCCGGGTCGAGCGGCCTGCCGGCGCCGTCCAGCACGCGCAGCACCGCGTCGCACAGTTCCTCGACCTCGGACCGGGTGACGTCGAGGTGCTTCACCGCCGCGGTGAGCTCGGCCTCGGGCGCGCCCGCGCCGCAGGCCAGCCCGACCGGGAAGTCGGATGCGGGGAGCACGTAGGTGCACCCGCGCGCTGACGGCAGCTCGCAGATCTCCTGGGCGGCGACGGCCTTGTCGACCTCACCGCGTCCGATGCCTGCCCGCGCGAACAGCGTCAGGTACGGCGCGGAGCCGCCGACGGACCGGGCCCACCCCGTGCGGGCCAGCACGTCGGCGGGGGACCGCCCGGCCAGGTGCCCGTCGAGGCCCTGCCGGTGGTGCCACCACGCCCGCAGTGCCGCGGTGGTGATCACGCCGTCTGCTCGGACAGCCCCAGCAGGTGCGCGGTCACCCAGCGCACCACCTCGCGGACGAACACCACCCGGTTGTCGGTGCCGCGCACCTCGTGGCCCTCGTCCTCGAAGAGCAGGAAACCGGGGCTCGCGCCGCGCTCGCGCAGTGCGTCCACCACCTGCTGGGCCTCCTCGAGCGGCACGTTCGTGTCGTGCGCGCCGTGCACCACGAGCAGCGGCGCCGTGATCCGGTCGACGCGGTGCAGGGGGGAGAGCTCCTGCAGCAGGGCGGCGTCGGCGTGCGGGTCGCCGTACTTCGTGGCCGCCGAGGCGGCGATCCACGGCTCGGTGTGTGCGTAGAACGTGGCGAAGTCGGCGATGCCGCACACGTCGACGCCGGCGGAGAACAGGTCGGGGAACCAGGCCAGCGCCGCCAGGGCGAGGTAGCCGCCGTACGAGCGGCCGGAGACGCCGACGCGCGTCGGGTCGGCGAGACCGGCGGAGACAAGGAAGTCGACGGCCACGCGCACATCGGTGATCGCGGCGAAGCGGCGCTCGCCGTCGTCGGCCGTGGTGAACGTGCGCCCGTAGCCGCCGGATCCGCGCACGTTCGGCGCGAAAACGGCGATGCCCTCCGCGACCAGCGCCTGGAACAGCGGCTGGAACGTCGGCCGCTCCTGCGCCTCGGGGCCACCGTGCAGCCAGATCAGCGTGGGCTGCGGGCCGAGCGCTCCGCTCGGCCGGAACAGCCAGCCCGACAGGCGCAGGCCGTCCTCGGCCCGGAACTCGTGCAGCGTGGGCTCCACCAGCGCTCTGCCGAAATTCTCCGGGCGGAACTGCTTGGCGGGGCGCAGCAGCGGGGTGGCGACCCCGTGCACGTCGAGCCCGATCCGCGAGAGCCGCGGTGACACCGCTGGGCCCTCGTTCGCGACGAGCAGCGCGGTGCCGTCGAGGGTGAACGCCGCGCCCGTGACGACGTCGCCGGGCACCGGGACGACCGGCTCGAGCATCCCGGAGCGCAGGTCGAGCAGCTCGATCTCGCTGCGCCCGTCGACGTTCCACGCGAGCGCGGCGCGTACGCCTGCGGGGTCGAGGGACACCATGTCGAGGTCGTCGTCGGGGCGCTCGGCGATCGGGTAGACCGTGGAGACACCGCTGGTGCCGCGCAGCGTGACGGCGAGCAGCGCAGGGCGCTCGCGCCCCGCGTCGGTGTGCACGTAGAGCTGGCGGCCGGTGACGCCGAACCGTGCGTCCGCCACGTTGGCCCCGCCGGGCAGGAGCTCGGTGCGCCGGCCGGTGCGCAGGTCCACCAGCTCGAGCCGGCGGGCCCCGCGGGGCCCCAGCCGCACGACCGCCCGCCTGCCGTCGCCGCTCACCGCGCAGATGCGAGCGGCCGGGCCGGACGCGAGGACGGTGGACGTGCCGTCGCGCAGGTCGACGAGGCAGGCCTGCCCGTCGCCGGAGCCCTCGGTGAAGATCGTGATGCCGAGCTGGCGACCGGTGTGCGACCACACCCCGAGCGTGGCGGCCGCCGCACCGGGCGCGAGGTCACGCACCTGGCTGCCGTCCGGCGAGATCACCTGCACGCGGGTGCGCTCGCCGCCGTGCGGGGCGATCTGGCAGGCGATCCAGAGTCCGTCGGGCGACCAGCACATGGTCTCGACATCGCCGTCGGCCGGCAGCGGCCGGTCCGGCTCCACGACCGGCTTGCCTGCGGGTGGGAGTGGCGCCACCCACGCGCGCGGCCTGCCGTCCCGATCGGAGATCCAGGCGAGCAGGGTGCCGTCCGGCGACGGGGCCGGATGGGAGTAACGCGCGGGGAAGAGCCCATGCGCATCCGTGCCGCCGCCGAGACGTGCGAGCCGTCGCTCGGTGAACCCCGCGTGCTCCATCCTCATAGCCCCCTTTCCTGCAGCCACATCTCCAACAGCGCCACCTGCCACAACGCGTTGGAGCCCAGGTTCGTTCTCTTCGTGTTCGGGTCGGCCAGCATGGCGTCCAGCCAGTCCCGGCGGACCAGCCCCCGTGCCTTCGCGACCGGATCCGTGACGGCGTCGCGCACCCGGTCCAGGAACGGCCCTTCGAGGTGCCTGATCGCCGGAACCGGAAAGTACCCCTTCGGCCGGTCGATCACGGCGTCCGGGACCACCCCGCGCGCCGCGTCCTTCAGCACACCCTTGCCGCCGTGGGCGAGCTTCAGCCCCGGCGGGCAGGCCGCCACCAGCTCCACCAGTTCGTGGTCGAGGAACGGGACCCGCGCTTCAAGGCCCCACGCCATGGTCATGTTGTCGACCCGCTTCACCGGGTCGTCCACCAGCATGACGGTCGAGTCGAGGCGCAGGGCGGCGTCCAGCGTCTCGTCGGCGCCCGGTGCGGCGAAGTGCTCTGCGACGAACGCGCGGCTCGGGTCGTGGTCGAGCAGCCACTCCGGTTCGAGGATCTCGGATAGCTCGGAGTGCGGGCGGTCGGTGAACACCTTCGCGTACGCCGCCGGCCCGTGTTCCCGCGGCACGCTCGCGAGCGGCGGGTACCAGTCGTAGCCCGCGAGCACCTCGTCGGCGCCCTGGCCGGACTGCACCACGGTGACCGACTTCGACACGTCCTCGGCGAGCAGGTGGAACGCCACGCAGTCGTGGCTGACCATCGGCTCGGCCATCGCCCCGATCGCAGCGTCGACGGCGGGCAGCATCCGGCCGGGGTCGATCAGGATCTTGTGGTGGTCGGTGGCGAACTCGCGCGCGATCAGGTCCGAGTACTCGAACTCGTCGCCCACCTCGCCCGCCGTCGCGTGGAAGCCGACGCTGAACGTCGCGAGCCCGGTCTGGCCCTCCCCGGCCAGCAGCGCGACCACGAGGGAGGAGTCGAGCCCTCCGGACAGGAGTACGCCGACCGGGACGTCCGCGACCATCCGCCGCCGCACCGCGACCCGGAGCGCCTCCAGCACCGCGTCGCTCCAGTCGCGGGCGCTCATGCCGGCGTGCTCGGGCTTCCGGGTGTGCTCGGGCCGCCAGTACACGCGGTCGTCGGACGTGCCGTCCGGCCGGATCGTGCGGACCGTGGCCGGGGGCAACTTCCGGACGCCTGCGAGGATCGTGCGCGGCGCGGGGACCACCGAGTGGAACGTCATGTAGTGGTGCAGCGCGACCGGGTCGATCGAGGTGTCGACGTCTCCGCCCGCGAGCAGTGCGGGCAGCGACGAGGCGAAGCGCAGCCGGCCCGGTGCCTCGGAGACGTAGAGCGGTTTGATGCCCAGCCGGTCGCGGCCGAGCGTCAGCACGCCGGTGTCGCGCTCGACGATCCCGAACGCGAACATCCCGAGGAATCGTTCGACGCAGGCCGCGCCCCACCGGTGGAACGCCTTGAGCAGCACCTCCGTGTCGGACGTCGAGAAGAACCGGTACCCAGCGGCCTCCAGCTCGGCGCGCAGCTCGCGGTAGTTGTAGATCAGACCGTTGAACACGGCGGCGAGCCCGAGCTCGGGGTCGACCATCGGCTGCGCACCGCGCTCGGACAGGTCCAGGATCTTCAGTCGCCGGTGCCCGAGCGCGACGGCGCCCGTCGAGTACACCCCCGACCCGTCCGGGCCGCGGCGGTGCATCTCGGCCGTCATCCGCGCGACCGCCGGGACGTCCGGCGCGGTGCCGTCGAACCGGATCTCGCCCGCGATACCGCACATGGCAGCCTCCGCTCTTCGACGTCGAGTGGACGACGCGACCGGGCGCCCGCGCAAGTCCGTGGCGTGTTTCCAGTTCGTGTCGGACACTTCTGGGGTGATCGACACATGACGGCGGCCGGCGTGGTGTTCACCCCGAAGTCCCCGCCCGAGCGGTTGCGGGAAGTGGCGCGGGCCGCTGAGGCCGCGGGCTTCGCCCAGCTGTGGCTGTGGGAGGACTGCTTCTACGAGGGCGGGCTCACCTCCGCCACCGCGGCGCTCGCGTGGACGGAACGGATAGAGGTCGGGGTCGGGCTGCTGCCGGTGCCGCTGCGCAACCCGGCGCTCGCCGCGATGGAGATCGCCACGGTCGCCCGGATGTTCCCGGGGCGGTTCCGGCCCGCGCTCGGACACGGCAACCTGGAGTGGATGGAGCAGGCCGGCGCGCGGGTTTCGTCGCCGATGACGTTGCTGCGGGAGTACACCACCGCGGTGCGGGATCTCCTGCACGGCCGCACCGTCGACGTGGAGGGGCGCTACGTGCGCCTGAGCGACGTCACCCTCGACTGGCCACCCGCCTCGCCGCCGCCGGTGATCGTCGGCGGGCGCGGGCCGAAGACGGTGCGGCTGGCGGGCGAGATCGGCGACGGAGTTCTGCTCGACGCCGGGTTCGCGCTCGACAAGGTCCGCGACGTGTTCGCCACCGCGGCGGAAGGGCGCACGGCTGCCGGCCGCGGTGATCCGTTCGACAACGTCGTCTTCGTCGAGCTCGACCCGACGTCCGCGGATCTGGCCGCGCAGATGGACGAGTCGATCGCAACGCTGTCCGGGATCGGCGCCGACACCGTCGTGTTCCACGGCGCCGAGCCCTCCTTCGATCCCGAGCCGCTGATCGCGGCCTGGGAGACGCGAGGCACGTGATCGTGTCGGCCTCCCGTGGTGGGATCGCCACATGACGGATCCGACGATCGGCGTGACCTTCCGCCCGCAGTGCTCGCCCGAACAGCTGCGCGACGTGGCGCGGGCGGCCGAGGCGGCGGGTATCGCGCAGCTGTGGCTGTGGGAGGACTGCTTCTTCGAGGGTGGCCTCAGCACGGCAACGGCCGCGCTGGCCTGGACGGAGCGGCTGCACGTCGGCGTCGGGCTGTTGCCGGTGCCGCTGCGCAATCCGGCGCTCGCCGCGATGGAGATCGCCACCGTGGCCCGGATGTTCCCCGGCCGGTTCCGGCCAGGGCTCGGCCACGGGGTCCTGGAGTGGATGGAGCAGGTCGGGGCAAGGGTTTCGTCGCCGATGACGTTGCTGCGGGAGTACACCACCGCGGTGCGGGATCTCCTGCACGGTCGCACCGTCGACATGGAGGGGCGCTACGTGCGCCTGAGCGACGTCACCCTCGATTGGCCACCCGCGTCCCCGCCACCGCTGCTCGTCGGCGGGCGCGGGCCCAAGACCGTCGGCCTGGCAGGCGAGGTGGCCGACGGTGTCATCCTCGACTCGGTGCTCAGCCTCGACCAGGTCCGGGAGGGCGTGGCGAACGCCGCCGCCGGCAGCAAGGCGGCCGGTCGATCCGGCGAGCCGTTCGACACGGTGGTCTTCGTTGAGGTCGACGCGGGAGCTCCGGACCTCGTGGCCCGGATCGACGAGTCGGTCACCACGTTGGCCGAGATCGGGGCCAGCACGGTGGTGTTCCAGCCCGTGGGGGAGGCTCCGGACCCGCTGCCACTGATCGCGGCCGTGGCGAAGCGGGGCTGAGGGGGCCGGCCCGCTAGAGCACCCGCAGTCACCGCAGCACCCACGTGTCCTTCGCCCCACCTCCGCGTGAGGAATTGACGATCATGCTCCCGGCCGGCGCCACCCGGCTCAGAGCGGCCGGGGCGACGTCCACGGCGGTGCGGTCGCCCACCCGCGACTGGAGCACGAAGGCGCGCAGGTCCACGGCCCGCGGTTCGAGGTGGTCACCGGCGAAGGTGGGATGGGTGGACAGGTGCACGAGATCCTGCGCCACCCAGCCCGCCGGATCGGTGCGCACCGTCTCCGCCAGCTCGGCGAGCTCGGCCCGGTCGGCGTGCGGGCCGATCACGATGCCCTGCCCGCCGTAGCCATCCACGGGCTTGAGCACCAGCTCGTGGAGGCGGTCGAGCACCTCCTCTCGCCGCTCCGGGTCGACACACGGGTAGGTCGGCACGTTGTCGAGCAGCGCGTCCTCGCCCAGGTAGTACCGGATCATCTGCGGTACGTAGGCGTAGACGAGCTTGTCGTCGGCCACCCCGTTGCCCAGCGCGTTGAGCACGGCGACGGTGCCGCGGGACACCGCGTTCGACAGCGCCCTGCCGATCGGGCGCATGTCGGCGCCGGTCGCGGCCATCAGCTCTTTCTCGTCGAGGCGGCGGTAGAGCGCCGACAGCCTGCGGCGGGCCCCGGTGCTGACGAGGTACACGCCGTCCTCCGTGACCTGCAGGTCACGCGGGGTCACCAGCGGCACGCCCATCCGGTCGGCGAGGAGGCGGTGCTCGAAGTACGCGGAGTCGGACGGGCCCGCGGACAGCAGCGCGACCTCGTCGTGCCCAGGGGCGTCGGGCTCGGTGGCCGAGAGCAGGGCAGAGCGCAGCATGCCGGGCACCGCCTCGAGCCCGACGACGCCCGCGGGCGGCTCCAGGTCGGGCATCGCGCTGCGGATCAGCCGCCTGCTGATCAGCGCGTAGCCGATGCCGGACGGCACGCGCAGGTTGTCCTCGAGCACGAACCAGTGGTCGGCGCGGTCGCGGACGAGGTCGATGCCGGCCACCGCGATGCGCACGGCGTCGGCGGGCACGAGCTTGCCCAGCCGGCTCCAGCCCGGTGCGGCGTCCACCACCTGCGCCGGCATGGCGCCGTCGGCGACGATCGTGCGCTCGCCGTACACGTCGCGCACGAACGCCTCGAGGGCCCGCACGCGCTGCGCCAGCCCGGCCGTGAGGACCTCCCAGTCCTCGGCCGTGATGATGCGGGGGACGAGGTCGAGCGGGAAGAGCCGGTCGGTGTCGCCGTTGCCCACCCGGAACGTGACGCCGCGGGCCTGCTGCTCGGTGCGCAGCGCCGACTCAGCCGCCCGCATGCCGCGCGGGCCCAGCCGGTCGAGCGTGCGGAACATCCACCCGTAGTGCGGCAGCACGGTGCCGCCTGCGCTCACCGCCTCGTCGTACGCCGGATCGATCGACACAGCCCGCTCGTCGTCAGCCGTGTGGTAGCCGACGAGCAGCCCGGGTGTGCTCGGCACGGTGGCGGGCGGCTCGGTGCGCAGCGTGCGGCCCTGGGTGTGGGCGATCAGCACGTCCACGACGTCGGTGAGCTCGCCACGGCGGCCGAACACGCGCCGCTGGCGGGCCGCCGCGCTCCCGCGGGAGAGCGTGGCCTCCGAGAGCTCGAGCACCTGCTCCCAGTCGCCGAGCTCCTCCAGCTGGGGGCGGAGCTGGTCGACGAGCTGGCCGATCAGCAGCGGCGGCGCGACGAGGGCGGGCCCGACGAGGTCGACCAGGTCGCCCTCCAGCCCGGAGCGCGCCGCCCGCCATGACGCGGCACGCAGCAGCTCGTGCCGCACGTCGGGCAGCGGCAGGCCATCCGTCGTGTCCGCCCTGGCCTTGCCGACCAACGCGCGGAAGAGCCCCGCGATCAGGACGACGTCCTCGACGTCCGGGCAGGCGTCGCACACCCGGAGCTCGACGGTGGGCAGGTGGGCGCTGGGCCGGATGTCGAAGTAGACCATCCCGGGGTCGCTGATCGTGCCCGACGCGATGAGGTCGGCGACCAGTGCGTCGTAGTCGGCCGCCGTCTCGACGTGGGCGGGCGGGCCTGCGGTGGGCCAGCGCGACCACACCATCGACCGGAAGCTCGCGTAGCCCGAGTCGCGGCCGTTCCAGTACGGCGAGCTCGCCGAGATCGCCAACAGGATCGGCAGGTACGGCGCGACCCGGCGCACGACCTGCACCGCGAGGTCGCGGTCGGGCACGTCCACGTGCACCTGCGCGCCGCAGATGTGCTGCTCGCGCACCAGCATCTGGTACTCGTGCTGCATCTTCTCGAAGCGGGCCCCCGCCGAGATGGCGTCGCCGCCCATCTCGGCGAGCGGCACGGTGCCGGCCGCGACGACGCCCAGCCCGAGCGGTTCGGCGACGGCCTCGAGGCGGCCCCGCAGCCGTCTGATGTGCCCGCGCAGCTCGTCGAGCGTGCCGCACACCGGCGTGTTCGTCTCCACCAGCGACCGCTGCAGCTCGGGTGCGAACTCCGTGCCGTCGAGCTGGGCGAGCAGGGCGTCGACCTCCGGCGCGGCGCGTCGCGTCTCCAGGTCGACGACGTGGAACTCCTCCTCGGCGCCGATCAGCGGCACGTCACTCATGGCGGTGACGCTGCCACATCGATGTGACGAGAGTGCTACACCACTTAGGTGTAGGCCGCGTCGAAGAACGCCAGCTCGAGGTCGACGGCGCGGACGAACAGCTCCCGAACCCGGTCGCTGTGGTCGGGCCCGAGCGCGGCGCACACGCGGTCGAACTCCGCCCGCAGGAACTCCACCCACGCGGCGAACGCCCGCCCGCTGTGCAGGGCGATCCACTCCGCCTGTATCGGCTCCTCCGGCGGCGTTTCCTCGGGGCGCGTGGCCCACTCCAGGTACAGCCACTCGGCGACCAGTAGCACCGCGAGGCACGACGGGTAGTCGGCGCTGCGGCGCGCGTCGTCCATCAGCTCGACGAAGCCCTGGGTCGGCTCGAGCAGGTCGGGGGCGGTGCGGTCGGCCAGCGGGACGTCGAGGGTGTCCAGCGCGCGGGCGAAGAAGTCGTTCTCGGGGCCGGCGACGATCCCGAGCTGGCGGGCGTGCACCACCCGGGCGTCGGCGCGGTCGGCGGACGCGACGGCCGCGCCCATCAGGGCCAGGAAGACGTCGACGAATTGGTGGTCCTGCACGAGGTATGTCGTGAGCACGTCGGAGTCGAGCCCGCCGCGCCAGATCTCGTCGACGAACCGGTGCCCGACCGCGGCGTCCCACGTGGGGGCGGTCAGCTCCCGCAGCTGTGCTGAGAACGTCACGCGGGCGACCCTAGTGATGGGGCCCGGCCGACGTGCCGTACCCGGCATGATCACAGGTTCGGCGCGTTCCCGGGCGGATCTCGCCCGCGAACGCGCCGGTACTTCGATCATGGCGGCGGTTTTGGCGAAACGGCCTCGGAGAGTGCCCGGCTCGCGCCATCCTGCCCGTCATGGCCGCGCAGCCCGACCTCCTCGCCTTGATCGCCCGCCAGGACGGGCTGATCACCACCATCCAGGCCGTCCAGCACGGCCTCGACGAGAGCGTGCTGCGGCGGCGGGCCCGCGACCAAGGTTGGCGTCGCGCTGCTCCACGTGTGTATCTCGCCGCTGGGCACCGGCTCACCGTCCGGGCGCGGATCCGCGCGGCCGGTCTCTGGGGACGGGACCACGCGACCGTCGGCGGGCCGGCTGCGGCGTGGTGGCACGGGATGCTGGCCACTGCACCGACCGAAATCCCGGTGACCGTGCCGCGCCGCCTGGGACTGCGTGGCTATCCGGGCGTGCGGATCCGTCGTCGCGACCTCTCCCACCTGGACCGGGAACGCATCGACGGCATCTGGTGCGCGGCGGCGCCGCTCGCCGCGCTGGAGACCGCGATCGCACTGCCCGACGGTTCGGCGTTCCTCGACCGCGCTCCGCAGAAGCACGTCACCTTCGACGACCTGTACCAGGCGTACTGCCGGAACGTCGGTGCTCACGGCGCCACCCGCATCGGTGCACTTGTTGCCGCGGCGGCCGACCGTGCCGAGTCGGCGGCCGAACGGCGGATGATCGCGATCCTCCGCGGAGCCGGTCTCGCCGGCTGGGAGCGCGCCGTGCCGTTCGAGCGGTGGACCATCGATTTCGCTTTTCCCGATGCCAGGCTGGCCATCGAGGTCGACGGGTGGGCTTACCACTCGGACGTGGATCGGTTCCGCGCCGACCGCAGCAAGGGCAACGCCCTCGTCCGCGCAGGCTGGAGACTCTTGCGCTTCACCTGGCACGACCTCGTCAGCCGGCCGGAGTACGTCGTAGCGGAGATCCGAGCATCGCTGCTGGCCGCCAATTCCAGCGCATGATCGAAGAACCGGCGTATTCGCGGGCGAAATCCACCCGGGAACGCGCCCAATCTCTGATCATGGGCACGACGGCCATGGCACGCCAGGGTAGGGAGAGCGGTGGGCGGCCTCTGCGGCCGACAGCCGACCCTCCGCCACCGCGGCGTGCAGCGCCGCCACCTCGGCAAGCTCCGCCCGCTGCCCGGCCACGAAGGCGGGGTTGACCGGGTCGCCGTGGCCGGGCACGACCGTGCGGGGCTCCAGCGCGAGGAGCGCGTCCAGGGTGGCCGGCCACTCCGGCACGACCGCGTCCTCCAGGTCCGGTGGGGCGCCCTGCTCGACGAGGTCGCCCGCGAACACGACGCCGGCGTCGGACACCGCGACGACCAGGTCGTGGTCGGTGTGGCCGCGGCCGAGGTGCAGCAGGTCGGCCGAGCGGCCGCCGAGGTCGAGCGTGGCGGGAGCGTCGGCGTCGGGAAGCGGGGGTTCGGTGGCGGCGAGCGCGTCCGCGGTGTCGGTGTCGCGGTCGCGGTAGTAGGCGGACCACCGATCCCGCTGGGCCGCGGCGGTCGCGGCGAGCACCGCGCGGCAGCGGGGCAGTGCGTACACCGGTGCCGGGGCGAAGGCGGCGGTGCCGAAGCAGTGGTCGAAGTGCGCGTGGGTGATCGCGACGGCCAGCGGGAGCCTCGTCACGGTCCGTACCGCGGCGGCGAGTTCCGCGCCCTGGCGGGCGTCGCCGCGGGTGTCGACGACGAGCGCGCGCTCCGCGCCGAGCACCAGGCCGACCGTGAGGTCGAGCTCCCCGTACCGGCGGGCGAGAACGCCGTCGCCGACCTCGACCCACCGCCCGTCCGTCACGCCGCCTGCAGGAAGCCGTCGCGCAGGCGCGGCACGGCCGTGCTCGTGTCGAGGGCGGCGGCGAGCTCCACGTCGGCCGCGAAGCCGTCGGCACGCAGCTCGCGCCCGGACGACGTGGCCGCGAGCACCTCGCCCAGCCCTCGATCGCGGGCGGCGGCGAACTGGGCGGCGGCCAGCTCGGCCTCCGGGGAGCGGCCCGGCAGCGCGGCCGCGATGGCGCCTGCGCCGAGCGCGTCCTCGACGGCGACGCGCATGGTGTCGTCGGGCCAACGCTCGCCTGCCGGGACGATCCCGACCGGCCCCCCGGCGGCCTGCGCGGCGGCCGCCACGGCGGACGCGTTGCGCAGGCAGCCCGCGAGCAGCACGGCCCCGGTGGCGGCGACCGCGGCGCAGAGGGTGGCGCCGTTGGGGGAGGGCAGCGCGAGGCGGGTGCCGGCGGGCAGCCCGGTGAGCGATGCGGGGGAGAGCGACGGGCCCGGTCCGCGCCGTGGACCGGCGCGGACGACGTCCGGCGGAACGGCCTTGTCGCGTTCCGCGGAACGCAGCGGGAGGACCGCGGCCCCGCGGCCGACGGCCACGTCGACGGCGGTGGAGAACGACAGGACGTCGATCACGACCACGACGGCGCACTCGGCAGCAAGCAGCGCGGCGCCCTCCCGGCCCCATTCCAGCCGGACCCCGTAGTCGAGCTGCCGGTGTTCCGGGCGGGGAATGTCGACAGGCACGCCCAGAAAACTACGTGAGTGGATACGCGAGCTATAGCGCGCATATCCACTCACGACATCAATGCCCGGTAGCGGGTACTGACGGTAGCCGCCCGACGCCAGTAGCGTGACGGCCGTGAAGGTCCGCATCGGCATCGGGTCGATTCCACTCGCCGCCGGCCCGGGCCCCGGCCCTGAGCTGGCCGATCTCGTCGACGAGCTGGAGGCGCGGCGGATCGACTCGCTGTGGCTCGCCGACCAGGCATCCGCCCCCCTGATCGACCCGCTCGTCGGGATGGGCTTCGCGGTGTCCCGCACCCGCCACCTCAAGGTCGGCAGCGGCGTAGTCGTGCTGCCGGGGCGGAACCCGGCGCTGGTCGCCGCACAGCTCGCGTCACTGGCCGCGCTCGCGCCCAAGCGCATCCTGCCCGCGTTCGGGGTGCGGCCTGCGATCGCGGCGGAGCGGCAGCTCTTCCCGGCTCCGAACGGCGACCGGGCCGCCCTGTTCGACGAGTCCCTCACGGTGGTGCGCAGGCTGCTCGCGGAGCCGCGCGTTACCCATCACGGCCGGTTCTTCCACCTCGACGACGTGTCCGTCGCGCCGCTCCCGCCCCGGTCTCCGGACATCTGGCTGGGCGGCCGAGCCCCGGCCGGGCTGCGGCGGGTCGGGCGGCTCGCCGACGGCTGGCTGGGCAGCCTCGTCACCCCGGACGAGGCCGCGGACGCCCGCGCGCAGATCGAACGCGCCGCCGCGGAGGCGGGCCGGGAGATCGAGGACGACCACTACGGCACCAACATCGCGGTGGCCCCGCCCGACGCATCCGAAGCCGACGTGGCCGCGGCGCGCGAGCGCGTCACCCGGCGTCGCCCCGACCTCGACCCGGCATGCCTCGTGCCGCACGGATGGGGCGAGGCGCGCGAGCTCGTCCGGCGGTACGTCGACGCGGGCCTCACGAAGTTCGTGGTCCGCCCGGCCGCGCCGGTGCCTGCGTGGGCAGGGTTCCTCGACCAGCTCGCCTCCGAGCTGCGACCGTTGGAGGACGAGCTGAGCGACGAGTGAATACCAAGGTCGACCAGTCCGCGACCTCCGGCTGGTGACCACGGCCGATCATGCCGGGTTTCCTGAACGGGTGCCGGAAACCCGTCTGCGCCCGACCGGCCTGGCCGAGCGCGTGCTCGCGCCCGACCTCGCCCGTGGCGTGATGCTGTTGTTCATCGCCGTCGCCAACTCGCACTACTTCGTGCGGGGGGAGCGCTACCTCGTCGGCTTCCCGCTGGACGGCTCGGCGCTCGACGCCGCGATCGCGGGCGCCATCACCACGCTCGTGGACGGGCGGGCGTTCCCGCTGTTCAGCGTGCTCTTCGGGTACGGGGTCGTGCAGCTGGCGCGTCGCCAGCAGGACGCCGGCACGGCCTGGCGGGCGGTCAGCCGCCTCGTGCGGCGCCGGAGCCTCTGGATGATCGCGATCGGGTTCCTGCACTGCGTGCTGCTCTACGTCGGCGACATCGTGGCGGCGTACGGGCTCCTCGCCCTCCTCCTCGTCGGCGCCGTGCGCTGGAAGGAATGGGTGCTGCTGACACTCGCCGGGCTGATCTTCGTGCTGCTGTCACTTCAGGGCAACGCCGATGTGTCGCTGCGGGAAGCGCCGGATCCGACGTTGCTGCCGCCGGACCCGCTGACCGCGATCGTCGAGCGGGCGGCGGCGTGGCCCGCGCTCGTGCCGATGGTGGCGGTGGGGCTCCTCATGCCGTTCCTGCTCGGCATCGTCGCGGCGCGCAGGCGGCTGCTGGAGGAGCCGGCCCGGCACCGCGTGCTGCTCGGTGTCGCGGCGTTCGTCGGGATCGGCGCGGCGGTCGCGGGCGGGCTGCCGCTGGGCCTCACGGTCGCAGGCGTGCTCCCGGCCGGTGCGGACCTCGGCCTGCTGGTGACCGTGCACGACGCCACCGGCTACCTGGGCGGACCCGGATACGCCGCGGCGCTCGCCCTCGTGGCCGCGCGGATCGGCGAGCGCCGCGGTCCGATCACGCGCGCCGTCACGGCGGTGGGCCAGCGCTCCCTGACCTGCTACCTGTCGCAATCGGTGGTCTGGACGCTCGTGTTCGCGCCCTACGCCCTCGACCTGAGCGACGACCTGGGTGTGGCGGGCACGGCCGCGCTCGCGGTCGCAACCTGGCTCGCAACGGTGGGCATGGCGGAACTGATGCGCCGAAAGGGTTGGCGTGGCCCGGCGGAGGTGTTGCTCCGCCGCCTGACCTACGGAACGGGTCAGCGGATCCTGCGGCCCATCTCCGTGCAGCCGTAGCCGCCCAGGGCCTCCACCTCCCCCTGGAAGGCCGGGCGGGCCAGCAGGTCCCACAGCGGAGCGAGCAGCGGGTCGTCCACCGTCTCCGCGCGCAGGACCAGGTCGTACGGCTCGCGGGCCACCGGCACGAAGTCGAGGCCGAAGGCCTTCGCCGCGGCGAGGATGCCCAGCCCCGCATCCGCACGGCCTGCGGCGACGGCCGCGGCCACGGCGAGGTGGGTGTGTTCCTCCCGGGCGTAGCCGTCCACGTCGGCGGGATCGATGCCGCTCCTCGACAGCTCGTGGTCGAGCAGCACTCGGGTGCCGGCGCCGCGCTGCCGGTTCACGTAGCGGACCCGGGTGAGGCCCTCGATCCCGGTGAGGCCGAGCGGGTTGCCGGGGGCCACGATCAGGCCCTGGTCGCGGTGCACGAGCCGCACCACGGCGACCTCCTCGCCGCCGAGGACCTTCTCGACGTACGGCAGCGTGTACTCGCCGGTGGCCGGGTCGAGCAGGTGCGAACCGGCGAGGTGGCACAGGCCGTCGCGGAGCGCGACGAGCCCGCCGAGGGATCCGACGTTCGAGCCGGCGAGGGTGATCAGCGGGTCGTCGGCCCGCAGCGCGGACGCGGCCACGTCGAGCACGAGGTCGTGCGATCCGATCGCGACGATCGTGCGCCCGATCTCGCCCAGCCCGCGCAGGAGTTCGACCCGCACCCGCTCCCCGGCGTGGTGGCCCTCCAGCCCGGCCGGCACGACCAGCAGCCCGTCGGCGCGCACGAGTGAGGTGAGTACGCCGGCCCCGCGGGGCAACGGCGTCGCGACGATCTCGCCGCCGACCCGCCCGAGCCGCACCCGCACCCAGTCGTCCATCCCGATGTTGGAGGCGAGCTTGCGGGCCAGCCGGGCCGTGGTGACCGGCCGCTCGCGGGGCGCGGCGCCCTCGAGGCCCGCGAGCAGCGGCGCGGCGAAGATCTCGAAGGTCAGCGCGGCCGACACCGGGTAGCCGGGGGCGCCGAGCACCGGCGTGGCGTCCACCGCGCCGAGGACGACCGGGTGGCCGGGCCGCACCGCGACGCCGTGCACGGCGAGCGTGCCGGCACCGGCGACGACCCGCGCGGTGTAGTCGTCGCGCCCCGCGCTCGAGCCCGCGATGAGCACCACCAGGTCGGCCTCTGCGGCGGCCTTGCGCGTCGCCTCGGTGATCCGCGCCGGGTCGTCGGCGACGATCGGTGTGACGCGTGCCGTGCAGCCCAGCTCACGGGCCTGCGCCGCGAGCATGAGCGAGTTGGTGTCGAGGATCTCGCCCGGCCCCGGTTCGGTGCCGATCGGGCGGATCTCGTCGCCGGTCGGGACGATCACGACCACGGGGGCGCGCCGGACGGACAACTCCACCACGCCCGCGGCGGCCGCCGCCGCGACGTCGACCGGGCGCAGCCGGTGACCTGCGGGAAGCAGCAGCTCGGACGCGGACACGTCCTCGCCGATCGAGCGCACGTGCTGGTAGGGCGGCACGGCGGCGCGCACTTCCGCGGCGTCACCCACCCGGTGGACGTGCTCCCGCATGACCACGGCGTCGTAGCCGCCGGGGAGCGGGTCGCCGGTGTCCACCACGGCGAAGTCGGTGAGCAGCACGGGCGCGGTCTCGGTGGCCCCGACGGTGTCGGCGGCCCGCACGGCGATCCCGTCCATGCCCGCGCTGTCGAACGCGGGGGAGGAGCGGCGAGCCCACACCGGCTCGGCCGTCACCCGCCCGACCGCATCGCCCACCGGCACCCGCACGGCGTCCACCCGCTGCGGGCAACCGGCGCCCGCGCACGCGTCCCGCCACGCGTCGAGCGCCTGGTGGGCGGGGACGTCGGACACGAAGGGCGAGTCGGCGACCACCTCGGAACGGTACGACGTCGCGAGCGGGGGTGGTGCACCCCCGCTCCACCTGGTCGGGACAGCCCCCCGTAGATCCGGGGGCCACCCTCATCGGGCGACGTGCTGCCCCCATCGTTCCGCGCCGCTTCCGGACGCATTCTTGTCCCAGTCGCGCACCGACCGATCGAGGTCATCCAGGTCGGTTCAGCAAATGAGGGGGCCATCATGCCGATCATCTCCGCTCCGCAGGAGTTCAACCAGGACGATCTTTACGTCGACCTGCGGTCGATCTTCGGCCACGCGCTGTTCCTGAAGTGCGAGGGCTTCAATTTCGCCGGTTCCGTCAAACTGAAGGCCGCGAACGAGATGGTCGAGGCTGCGGAGCGCAGCGGCGTCCTGCGCCCGGGGTCCGTCCTGGTCGAGTCCTCGTCCGGGAACCTGGGAGTGGCGCTGAGCATCATCGCCGCGAGCAAGGGCTACGGGTTCCGGTGCGTCACCGACTCCCGCTGCAACCTCGCGACCCGGTTGCTGATGGAGGCGTTGGGCAGTGAGGTGCACGTCGTCACCGAGCCGGACCCGGAGACCGGATACCTCGGCGCGCGGCTGAACTACGTGCGCAACCTCTGCGCGTCCGACAAGCGTTACGTGTGGCTCAACCAGTACACGAATGCCAATGCGTGGAAGGCGCACTACCGGACGACCGGCCCCGCCATTGCGCGTCAATTCCCCGGCCTGGACGTGCTGTTCGTCGGCGCCGGCACCACCGGGACGCTGATGGGCTGCGCGCGCTACTTCAAGGAGCACCACCCATCGGTGCGGATCGTCGCCGTCGACCCCGTCGGATCGGTCAGCTTCGGCACGCCCGCGGCCCGCCGGATGCTTCCGGGGCTCGGGATGAACGTCCGCCCCCCGCTGCTCGACGAGGGCTACGTGGACGAGGTCCTCCACGTCGAGGAGGGCGACGCGATCCGCACCTGCCACCAGCTGGCCCGACGCGGGTTCCTGTTCGGCGGCTCGACCGGCACGGTGGTCAGCGGCGCCATGGACTGGCTGGCCCGCCACGACGCGCGCGACCTCACGGCAGTGGCCATCGCCCCGGATCTCGGCGAGCGCTACCTCGACACGATCTACCAGAGCAACTGGGTGCAGGACCTGTACGGCGACGACGTGCTCGACGCCCGGTCCACCGTCGCCCGGGCAGCCTGAAGGGGCATGTCATGAGCACGCTGATGCCCGACCCGCCGGCGCAGCTGCCGCCCGTCTCGCTCGCCGAGCGCGACGACATCCGTCGATCGATCCCGATGTCCGAGCTCGTGCTGGTCGACCGGTACGAGGCACAGGGTTGGCGGGTCCGCAAGGACGAGCGCCTCGACCGTCTGTTCGAGGAGCGCTGCGACTGGGTCCGCACCTACGGCCGGGCGGGCCAGCTCGCGGTCGACTCCGCCGAGCAGTCGCTCACCTACGACCAGCTCGACGCCCAGGCCAACAAGCTCGCCCGCTTCCTGCGCCTGCGGGGTGCGAACGCGGGCGATCGGATCGGCCTGCTGCTCGACCGCCCGGCGGACGCGTATCGGGCGATCCTCGCGGTCCTGAAGATCGGGGCCGCCTACGTCCCCATGGACCCGAGCTCCCCGGCGCACCGCATGGCCACGATCGTCGAGGACGCCCAGGTGCGCACGGTGCTGTCGGTCTCGGACGTGGCCGAGCGCGTGGAGCGGATGGATCTGCTCGGCGCCGAGATCGTTCGCCTCGACCGGGCTCTGCCGCTGATCAACGAGCAGAAGTCGTACCGGCTGACGGACGCCGAGCGGGGCGTGCGGGACGGTTCGCTCGCCTACATCAGCTATCGGCCTGGCCCGGACGGCAGGCCAACCGGCGTCGCCGTCGACCACCGGAGCGTCTGCAACTTCGTCAAGGTCGCCGCCGAGATGTACGGCATCCGGCCGTGGGACCGCGTCTACCAGGGCGTGCCGATCGCGTACGACTTCTCTGTCGAGGAGATCTGGGTGCCGTGGGCCGTCGGCGCGACACTGGTGCCCCGGCCCGCCGGGGTCGACCTGCGGGGCCGGGACCTGCACGCGTTCCTGAGCACTCAGCTCGTCACCGCGATGTCCTGCGTCCCCGACCTGCTGGCCACGCTCGAGCACGACCTGCCCAACCTGCGGTTCCTGCTGGTGGCCGGTCAGGCCTGCCCACAGGACCTCGTGCGGCGCTGGCACAAGCCCGGCCGGCGGTTCCTGAGCGTCTACGGCCCGGCCGAGGCGACGGTGTCGGCCGCCTGGACCGAGCTGCACCCGGACAAGCGGGCGACCATCGGGATCCCCCTTCCCACCTACAGCACGGTCGTGCTCGACGCGGCGGATCCGTTCCACGCCCTCCCACACGGGCAGGTCGGTGAGATCGGTATCGCCGGCATCGGGCTGAACTGCGGCTACCTGAACCGCGACGACCTCACCGAGAAGATCTTCATCCCCGACTTCCTCGGCATCCCGGCGAACCCGTCCGGTCGGATCTTCCGCACCGGCGATCTTGGGCGGGTCAACCCGGACGGCGAGATCGAGTACCACGGCCGGCTCGACGGGCAGCAGCCGGCGAGCGGGTTCCGGGCAGAGCTGGACGAGATCGGGTCCGTTGTGCTGCCGGCGCCCGAGACGCCTGTGTCGCAGACACTCGAGCTGCCGACTCCGCAGGCCGTCCAGCTGCCGGTTCCGCAAGCCGTCGAGCTTCCTGTGCCGCAGCCGGTCGAGCCGCCCACGCCGCAGGCCACCCCGCTGCCGGTTCCCCAGGCCGTTCAGCTGCCCGTCCCGCAGCCGGTCGAGCTGCCGGTTCCGCAGGCGGTCGGGCTTCCCGTTCCGCAGGCTCTCGCACTTCCCATCCCCCAGGCCGCGTCCGTCCCGGTGCCGTTCGTCGATCCCGACCCGACGCAGATCATCGCGCCGGTCGGGGTGGTGGACCTGGTCGAGCCGCCGACTTCGCCAGCGGGCGGGTCGACGTCCGCCTCGGAGCGGGAGCTCGCCGGCCTGCTGGCCGAGGTCATCGGGGCCGAGGTTCCTGTTGACGCGAACTTCTTCGATGATCTCGGTGCCGATTCCATGGTGATGGCTCGGTTCTGCGCCCGGCTGCGCAAGCGTGAGGACCTGCCTTCGGTCGCGATGAAGGACGTCTACGCGAACCCGAGCATCGCGGCCCTCGCGCGTGCCTTCGCGCCCGCATCGGGCTCCGTCGACACCGGTCTCGCCACCGAGCTGGCCACGGTCCTGGCCGAGGTCATCGGGGCCGAGGTTCCTGTCGATGCGAACTTCTTCGACGACCTGGGCGCCGATTCCATGGTGATGGCTCGGTTCTGCGCCCGGCTGCGCAAGCGTGAGGACCTGCCTTCGGTCGCGATGAAGGACGTCTACGCGAACCCCACGATCGCGAGCCTGGCAACGGCATTCGGCACGCCAGCGGCCGTGGCCGCCGGCTCGGCCGACTCGTCGGAGCCGCCGTTGCTGGGTACGCAGATCCTGCGAGCGGTCCGGGCGCGCACGGTGCGCGCTGCCCGGCACCGGCAGGCACCGACCCGCAAGCAGCGCTACCTCCTCTGCGGAGCACTGCAGCTGCTGTTCCTCGTCGCCTACCCGGCCCTCACCGGCTACGCCGTCATCGGCGGCGTCGACTGGATCGCGGCCGGCCCCGACCTGGTCGGGATCTACCTGCGCTCGGTCGTGGTCGGCGTCGCGTCGTTCGTCGGCCTGTGTGGGCTTCCGGTCCTGCTCAAGTGGGTGCTCGTCGGCCGGTGGAAGCCGCAGGAGGTCCCTGTCTGGAGCCTCGCGTACTTCCGCTTCTGGGTGGTGAAGACGCTGGTCCAGCGGAGCCCGATGGCCCTGTTCGTCGGCACGCCCCTCTACGTGTTCTACCTCAGGCTGCTGGGGGCGAAGGTCGGGCGCGGCGTCGCGGTCTTCTCCAAGAACGTTCCCGTTTGCACCGACATGCTCACCCTCGGCGACGGTGCCGTGATCATGAAGGACTCGTTCTTCAGCGGCTACCGGGCCCACAACGGCGTCATCCAGACCGGTGCGGTCACCCTCGGCAAGGATGCGCTCGTCGGCGATCACACGGTGCTCGACATCTGGACGTCCCTCGGCGACGGTGCCCAGCTCGGCCACTCCTCGTCGCTGCACGCCGGCCAGTCCGTCCCGGGCGGCGAGCGCTGGCACGGTTCCCCGGCGCAGCGCACGGACGTCGACTACCGGGGCGTCGGCGGCACGGCCTGCGGCACGCTGCGCCGGGTCGTGTTCACGATCGTGCAACTGCTGAACCTGCTCGTGCTGACCCTTCCGCTCGCCGTGGGCGGCGCGATCATGCTGCTCGCCGAGGTCCCGCAGGTCATGGCGCTGCTCGGCAGCGGTCCGCTGGCGATCCGGGACTGGACGTTCTACCTGTACGCGCTGGTCGCCTCGGCCGCACTGATGTTCGGCTTCGTGGTGGTCGGGCTGCTGTTCGTGTTCACCGTCCCGCGAGTGCTCGGTCTCGCGATCCGGCCGGACAAGGTCTACCCGTTGTACGGGTTCCACTACTGGGCCCACCGGACGATCGCGCGCACGACCAACATCAAGTTCTTCGCGTTCCTCTTCGGGGACAGCTCCTACATCGTCCATTACCTGCGTGGCCTCGGATACGACCTTTCCCGGGTGGAACAGACCGGTTCCAACTTCGGCCAGCGGGTGAAGCACGACAATCCGTTCCTGAGCTCGGTCGGCACCGGAACCGTGGTCGCGGACGGGCTGTCGATCATCAATGCCGACTTCTCGAACACCTCGTTCCGCGTGTCGCGAACGTCGATCGGCGCCCACAACTTCCTCGGCAACAACATCGCGTACCCGTCACAGGGGCGCACCGGCGACAACTGCCTCCTCGCGACGAAGGTCATGGTCCCGATCGATGGGCCGATCCGAGAAGGTGTCGGGCTGCTCGGCTCGCCCAGCTTCGAGATCCCGCGATCGGTGCAGCGCGACATCGGGTTCGACCTGGATAGCGGCGAGCAGCGCCGCCGCCTCGCCGCCAAGAACAGGCACAACCTCGTCACGATGGCGCTGTTCCTGTTCGTCCGGTGGTTCTACGTCTTCGCGCTGACCCTCATCGGGATGATCGCCGTCGACCTCCACGCCTCGTGGGGTGCAGCGGTGGCCGTGCTCGCCAACGCCCTCGTGCTCCTGTTCGGCGTCACCTGGTTCGTGCTGGTCGAGCGCGCCGTGACGGGGCTCCAGGCGTTGCGGCCGGAGGGCTGCTCGATCTACGACCGCTCCTTCTGGCGGCACGAGCGCTTCTGGAAGGTGCCGGCTCAGGCGTACCTGCCGATGTTCAACGGCACCCCGTTCAAGAACGTGATCTGGCGGCTGCTGGGCGTGCGGATCGGCAGGCGGGTGTTCGACGACGGTTGCGCATTCGTGGAGAAGACCTTCGTCAGCATCGGCGACGAAAGCACGCTCAACGCCGGCAGCATCGTGCAGTGCCACTCGCAGGAGGACGGCGCATTCAAATCCGACCGCACCGCGATCGGTGCCGGATGCACGCTCGGTGTCGGCGCATTCGTCCACTACGGCGTGACGATGGGTGAGCGTTCGGTGCTCGCCGCCGACTCCTTCCTCATGAAGGGCGAGGAGATGCCGGCCGGCGCACGGTGGGGCGGAAATCCCGCGAAGAAGATGCGCGAGCAATCCGCTGATCTGCAGGTGCGCCGGATCAGCATCGACGACAACTGGGCCGCTGTGCTGGTCCGCGACTGATGAAACCCGGCAAGGAGAGGAACGATTCGATGAACACGCAGATCGAGACCGGCCGGGAGTTCTGGCAGGGAGTCCTCGCCGCGGGCGGCGCGACCGCGATCCCGCGGTGGACGCTCGAGCCGGTCGCGGGCACGGCCGAGCACGTCGCGCCGCTGTCCGCCGACCTCGTCGCGGCGATGCGCCGGCTGGCCGGCCGGATGTACCTGCCCCTGCACTCCCTCGCGCTGACCGCGCACGCGAAGGTGCTGGTCGCGCTGTCCGGCGAGCAGGACGTCGTGACCGGCTACGCGGCCGGGCCGGGCGGCCGAGCGCTGCCCTGCGTGCTCACCACCGAACCCGGCTCGTGGCAGTCGCTGCTGCAGGCCGTCGCCCCGGTCGAGATGGACGTGGTGCGGCACCGGGCGTTCGACGTGGAGGGGCTGAAGGGCGAGCTGGGCGTCGCCGGGCCGGCGTTCGAGACCGAGTTCGACCCGATCGACACCATCGACGCCGGGCGAGACCTTGCTGATGGCGTCGTGCTCAGGGTGGGGCTGACGAACGGTGGCGGGGCGCTGCGGCTGCGGTACCGGACCGATGCGCTCGACGCCGCGAGCGTCGAGCGGATCGCCGGCTACCACCTCGCCGCGCTCGAGTCGATGGTCGCCGACCCGGACGCCGACCACGGGCGGGCGAGCCTCCTGTCGGCCGAGGAGCGGCGTTTCCAGCTCGACGGGCTCGCCGGGCCGCGCCGGGAGCTGCCGGACCGCCGCTTCCACGAGCTGTTCGAGGAGCGGGTTCGGATGCACCCGGACGCCGTCGCCGCCGTGCACCGCGACCGGCAGTGGACCTACCGGGAGCTCAACGCGCGGGCGAACCGGCTTGGCCGGGCGCTGCTGGCGCGCGGGATGCGCCGCGAGGGCGTGGTCGCGGTGGTGACCGAGCGGAACCTGGACTGGATGGCCGCGGTCATCGCGATCTTCAAGGCGGGCGGGGTGTACCTGCCCATCGAGCCGCACTTCCCAGCGGACCGCATCGCGAGGACGCTGTCCCGCGCGGACTGCACGCTGGTGCTGACCGAGCTCGGCAGCACGACCACGCTGGACAAGGCCCTCGACACGCTCACGGGGGTGCAGCAGGTGTTCGTCGACGCCGCTTACGCGGAGGAGCACGCCGGCACCGACCTCGGTGTCGCCGTCGCGGCGGACCAGCTCGCCTACATCTACTTCACCTCGGGCTCCACCGGCGAGCCGAAGGGTGCGATGTGCGAGCACGCCGGCATGCTCAACCACCTCCACGCCAAGATCGCCGACCTCGGCATCCGCGAGCGGGACGTGGTCGCGCAGGTCGCGCCGCAGTGCTTCGACATCTCGCTGTGGCAGCTGGTGTCCGCGCTGCTGATCGGCGGGCGGACCGTGCTCGTCGAGCAGGACGTGATCCTGGACGTCGCGCGGTTCGTCGACACGGTCGAGCGCGAGCGGGTCGGGGTGGCGCAGCTGGTGCCCTCCTACCTCGAGGTCGTGCTGTCGTACCTGGAGCAGCACCCCCACGAGCTCCCGGACCTGCGCTGCGTCTCCGCCACGGGTGAGGCCCTCAAGACCGAGCTCGCCCAGCGCTACTTCGCCGCCCGGCCCGGGACCACCCTGGTCAACGCCTACGGGCTGACCGAGACCTCGGACGACACCAACCACGAGGTCATGCACGAGGCACCGGACACGGACCGCATGCCGCTGGGCCCTGCGGTGCAGAACGTCAACGTCTACGTCGTCGACGAGCACCTCGACCCCGTGCCGCTCGGGGCTCCCGGACTGATCGCCTTCTCCGGAGTGTGCGTGGGCCGCGGGTACGTCAACGACCCCGAGCGCACGCGCACGACCTACATGACCGACCCCCACCGCCCCGGCCAGCGCCTGTACAAGGGCGGCGACTACGGCCGCTGGCGGCCGGACGGCAAGCTGGAGTTCCTCGGCCGCCGCGACAGCCAGGTGAAGATCTCCGGCTTCCGCATCGAGATCGGCGAGATCGAGAACGCCCTGCTGCGCGTGCCCGGCGTCCGCGACGGCGCGGTCGTCGTGGCCGAGCGACCCGACCGGGGCAAGCACCTGGTCGCCTTCTACTCCGGCGACGGGGCGCTCGAGGTGGACGTCCTGCGGGACCGACTGGGGGCATCGCTCCCGCACTACATGGTCCCGGTCGCGTTCCACTGGCGGGAGAGCCTGCCGCTGACGGCAAACGGCAAGATCGACACGAAGGCCCTCACGGCGCTGGCCGCCGAGCTCGTCGTCCCGACCGACGCGGACGACCACACTCCGCCGGTCACGCCCACCGAGGTGCGGGTCGCGGGCGTGTGGGCGAAGGTGCTCGGCCTCGCGGACGACGGGATCGGCCGGCGGGACCACTTCTTCGACCTGGGCGGCTCCTCGCTCTCCGCGGTGAAGCTCGCGGTCGCCCTGAACCGCGTCGTGTCCCTCAAGGACGTCATCAAGCACCCGGTACTGGCCGATCTCGCCGAATTGATCGACAGCAGGCCCGCACCGACCGAAGAACCGGCTGAGCGCGGACAGAACCTCGCCGTCGCCTGCCGATACGCCTGACTGATCCGATCCGACTCCATCCCACGAACCAACCCGACAAGAGGAGATCCCGATGTCGTCCCCACACCTGGCGCCACCGCTCGACGTCGAGCTGCGTCCCGGCCGGACCCCGCTCCTGCGCGTCGAACCCACGGCCGACGCCGCGAGCTGGATGGCCCAGCACCGCGACGGCCTGCGGTCCGTCGTGGCGCAGCACGGCGCCGTTCTCGTCCGCGGACTGGGACTGCGCAACGCCGCGGACGTCGCGGCCGTGTACCAGCGCCTCGGCATGGGGCTGATGGCCGAGCGGGAGGCGTTCGCGCCGCGCCAGACCTACACCGAGGGCGTCTACTCCTCGACGAAGTGGCCGGCGAACCAGCCCATGTGCATGCACCACGAGCTGAGCTACACGCTCGAGGTCCCGTCGCTGATGCTCTTCGCCTGCCTCACCCCGCCGAAGGTGGGCGGCGTGACCGGGGTGGCCGACTCGTCGGCCGTGATGAACCAGCTGCCTCCGGACCTGGTGCAGCGGTTCGCGCGTGAGGGTTGGATGCTCGTCCGCAACTACAACGACGAGATCGGCGCGTCCTTCGCCGATGCGTTCGGCACGGACGACCGCAGCGCCGTCGAGGCCTACTGCCGGGCGAACGCGATCGAGTTCGAGTGGCGGCCGGACGGCGGCCTGCGCACCCGGCAGCGGCGCCACGCGCTGGTCGGGCACCCCGTCACGGGGCAGGCCTGCTGGTTCAACCAGATCGCCTTCCTGAACGAGTGGACGATGGACCCCGACGTGCACGAGTACCTGGTGGAGGCCTACGGCGCGGACAACCTGCCGTTCACGACCTGCTTCGGCGGCGGCGAACCGGTCGGCGCGGACATCGTGGAGCTGCTCAACCGGGTCTACGAGGCCAACACCCTCCGCGAGCCGTGGCAGGCGGGCGATCTGCTGCTCGTCGACAACGTGCGGATGGCGCACAGCCGCGAGCCCTATGAGGGCGACCGTGAGGTGCTCGTCGGCATGAGCGCACCACTGCGCATGCCGGTGCCGGGGGGTGCCCAGTGAGCGGAGTGCCGCCGTTCGCGGTGATCTCGGGTGCCCACGTCCAGCGGGCGCTCCAGGGCCGGGAGAAGCAGGTCATGGAGCTGGTGGAGGCCACATACCGGCTGCACGGTGCCGGGGACTCGGTGAACCCGCCGTCGTACTTCCTCCGGTTCCCGGACCGCCCGACCGCCCGGATCATCGCGCTTCCCGCTTCGATCGGTGGGCCGATCAAGGTGGACGGCCTCAAGTGGATCTCCAGTTTCCCGGAGAACGTGTCTGCGGGCATCCCGCGGGCCTCGGCCGTGCTGATCCTCAACGACCACGACACGGGGTACCCGTTCGCCTGCCTGGAGAGCTCGATCATCAGCGCCACGCGGACGGCAGCGTCGGCGGCACTGGGGGCCGATCGGCTCACGCGGGGGCGAGCCCGACCGGCGCGCGTCGGATTCGTCGGGACAGGGCTGATCGCCCGCTACATCCAGATGTTCCTGGCCAGCACCGGGTGGTCGTTCGACGAGATCGGCGTGCACGACCTGTCCGCCGACAGCGCGGCAGGGTTCCGCGCTCACCTCGAGCGGTCCGGCGTGGCGGGCCGCATCACCCTGCACGACAGCGCCGAGGATCTGATCCGGTCGTCCGACCTGGTCGTCTTCGCCACCGTGGCGGGCAAGCCGCACATCCACGACGTGTCGTGGTTCGCACATAACCCGGTGGTGCTGCACGTGTCACTGCGTGACCTCGCGCCGGAGATCCTGCTCGCGTCGACCAACATCGTCGACGACGTCGAGCACTGCCTCAAGGCGGACACCTCGCCGCACCTCGTCGAACAGCTGACCGGCAACAGGGACTTCCTGGACGGCACGCTCGACGACGTCATGGCCGGTCGTGTGAGCGTGCCGGCGGACCGGCCGGTCGTGTTCTCGCCGTTCGGCCTCGGCGTGCTCGACCTCGCGGTGGGCAAGTACGTCTACGACGAGGTGGCCCGCTCGGGCGAGCTGCACGTCGTCGACGGCTTCTTCCACGACCTGAGCCGCCACGGGTCATGAGGTCGGTTGTCGCGGCGCTCCTGCTGTCGCTCGTGGCGCTCCTGCCGGGTGCGGGGAGCGCCGCGGCGGCGGCCGGTGCGCCCGACGGCACCGAGCTCGTGATCGAGCCCGACCGCGTCGAACCCGGTGCCCGGAACGTCACGCTGGTCTTCCGCTTGACCGACGGCGATCCGGCGCCCGTGACCGGCTTCCAGCTGCTTCTGCCCACCGGGCGGCCGCTGGTCGGCGTCACGGCGCAGGCCCCGCCCGGGTGGGCGGCGGACCTCACCACCACCGTGCTCCCGGCGCCCGCCCCGAGCGCGAACGGCCCCGTCACCGAGATCGCGTCGGCCGTCTCGTGGACAGCCACGGAGCCCCGTGCCGCCGGGGCGGTGGACTTCACCCTGCACGTGGACCTGATGCCGGAAGGCGCGGGTCCGGTCCGCTTCCGAGCCGTCAGCACGGATGCGGCCGGCAACACGGCCGAGTGGACGGACAGCTGGGCCGAGGGCGGCCCCAAACCGGCGCACGACGCGCTGAAGCTGGCCCTCGGCGCGGCACCCCGCCCCGTGGCGGTGGCGGTCGAGCACGGCGACCACCACGGAGAGGCGATCGCCGCCCCTCCGACGGCGGCCACGCCGGCAGGCGTCGCCGCGACCGCGGCCGCGGTGCTGGCGGCGGCAGCGGCCCTGATCGTGCTCCTGCGGGCACTGTCCCGCCGCCAACGCCGCCACCTCGGTCGCTGATATCGCCCGCGTTCTGCGGAACGCGGGCGTTTCAGCTCGCACCCTCATGATCCGATCGGTAATTCGGCGCGTCCCGGGTCGTTTGAGCCTGTTGCCAGATCGAGCCACCCGCCACCCGGCGCCGACACCATGATCCGCAGTATCGGTTGCCCATGGTCGTGACAAGGACCGTCTGCACCCGATACCGGCAGGTCAGCGCGCTGATCAAGGGCTGATGGTCGCGATCTGAGATCATCTAGCGACCATTTCCCCTTGATCGCCGCGTTGTCCCCAGGACGGCGGCTTGATCAGCAGTTCGGCGCGTTCCCGGGTGGTTCTCGCCCGTTTCCGCGCCGAAACATCGATCATGCCCGCCAGAACCGCCTCCGGTGGCGCCGCGCGCCCATCTGGGCAGGCCCTTGGCCTGCCCGTGCTGCTGCCCAGAGGGGTCGCAGAGGCTCGCAGGTCATCCCTGAAGGAGCGGGGCCGGTCAACCCCCGGTTTGTGGCTCCTGATCTTTCTTCTTGGTCTCTGCGCCTGTGTGTGGGCGCGCCGGGGTGAGGCGTCGGGGTCAAGGATCGGCCCGCAGGGCCGACCGCGCAGCGGCCGCAGGTCCTTGACCTCGACGCCGGCCGGCGCACGCTGTTCACGGGCGGAGAACGGGGTCGGGGTGGTCTCGCGGCTCCAGGGGTTCGAGTGATCGGGGTCGGGTGCATGCTCCAGTGCCGGTGCCCCGGCGGTGGACAGGCCCACGTGGGGGCTGTCGGTCATCCCTTCGCCATCAGGCATGGAGTGCTACGACGGTTCGCGGTGGGCGAGGTCAATCAAAGGGGCGACCACGCCGTGATCCCCAGGACCGTGACTCTCGCCTGGGATGGGGGTCATGACCTGCACGACCCGCGCCCACCACGATCGATGGTCGACTCACGCCGGGGTGGCCGGGGTGAGCCGGCGGATGCGCCCATCACGCAGGCCGTAGAAGACCAGCTCGACCAGCTCGCGGGCGCCGGCAACCACACCGATGTTGCGGCCCCGGCGGGCGGCGACCCGGTCCCGAACCACGCCGGGACGGGTGTGCGGGCCGACCCGTTGCACCGCCTCTACCGCGGCCCAGCGCACCAGCCGGGAACCCTGCTTGGTGATCCGGCCGCGGTGCACCGTGGTGTCGGACTCGTGGTGTTTCGGGGTCAGCCCGGCCCAACTGGCCAGCTGCTCCGGCCCGGGGAACCGGGTGATGTCGCCGATCTCGGCCACGAACACCGCGGCCAGGATGGGCCCGACCCCGGGGATCTGTTGGATCGCCCGATAGCCGGGATGCTTGCGCAACCGACCACTGATCAGCTTGGTGAACCGCTCGATCTCCACGTCCAAGTTCTCGATCAGCCGCAGTGCGGAGTCGATCCGAACCCGTGATTCGGGCGACAACCCGGTGCCGGTCAGCAGGAGGGTCGCGCAGCGATCGCGAAGCGACGCGGAGCGCCCTTGAGTCGTGAGGGGCGGCCCCGCACGATGCGCGGCGCCGCCGGAGGCCCTGCGTCGGCCTGCCGGTTTGATGAGGGCCCGGCGCCACCGGGGCCCTGCCGCCAAAAGCACGACAGCTTACGAGCTTGGTGAGCTTTCCGGGCTATGTCTCCGCAGTCCGCCGGACGCATTCGTTGCGCAGGTCCTGCTGGGTCCGGCGGAGGCTGTCCCGCGTGTGTTTCGTCGCCACCAGCAAGAAGCCGTCGGCGCAGTTGCGGACCCGCGACTTCGCCCGGGTGCGGCTCGTCTCCAGCTCCCGCTTGCGTTCGCCGCTCAAGGTGGCGCCGCCCAGCAGGAGCGCGGTGGCCAGCGCGCCTGCGACGATCACCCACACCGGGAGCTGCACCCCCGCGAGGCGCGGCAGGATCAGCGCCATCATCAGGCCGCCGTATCCGGACATCACGAGGCTGCGGCTGCGTGTTGCCAGGGAGCGGCGTACGCCTCTGGGTGCGTTGCGGGCCGGTAGCCGGCCGGAGAGGTCGGGCAGCTCGGGAAGTGCCGGTCGCGGCAGCGGCTCTCCGTCGAGCTCCCGCTCGAGCGCTGCGGTGACCTCCGCGGTGCGGTCGGCGAGTAACGCGAACGTCTGCTCGCCCTCGTAGGCGAGGCGAGCGCGCAGCCAGCTCTCGAGGTCGGACCAGTCCCGCCTGGGGTCGCTCTCTTCCACGACTCCCTCGGCGTCGGCGACCGCGGCGCGCACGCGGCTGCGCAGGTCGAAGTCCACGTCGGACGACGCGACGGCCATGCCGTCGGCGAGTACCTGCCTCCAGCGGCTGCGGTCTGGCTCTGTCCGGTCGGTCCTGGCAGCACGGGGCCTGCGTCCGGCGGCTCGGCGCGCGGCAGACGGCGTGGCCGCCTGCTCGGCGCGGGCGTTCGCTGCCTGGAGGGCCACGGTCCGGGCGGAGCCGGGCGCGACCCGCTCGGCGATCTCGTCGAGGTGCTGGGCGAGTGCGGGGATGCCGGAGGCGGTGGCGAGCGCGTGGTCGCCGGTGACGACGGCGTGGCTGTGCATGTCGACCGAGACGGCGAAGGGAGCGACGGTGGTGCCTGCGGCCCGCAGCCGCTCGAGGTCGGCGTCGAGCACCTCCCGCCACGAGGGATGCCGGTCGACCGCGGTGAGGGCGAGCAGGAGGCGGGGGGAGCGGTGGCGCAGGGTGCGCACCAGGTCGAGCTCGGCGGCCCCGATCACCCGCATCGCGGAGACAACGAGCACGACGGCCTCCACCGCGGTGCCCAGCGGGCCACCGGGGTGGCCGCCGGTGAACCTGACGCGGCCGGATCCGGCGCGCGTCAGGGCCGTCGCCAGTGCGGTGCGGTCCTGCTGTGTACCGCCGGCCACCTGCACGGTGACCGGGCTGTCGGGGAGGCGCCGGGATGCCGAAGGCCGGCCGGTGACGTCCGGCCGGCCTCCAGCTCGCGCCGCACCCATCGCCGCACCCGGGACGCTGTGGGGCATCCGGGGCGCGGTGCCCGTTACTGGCTGCGCGTTCATGGTTCTCGGTGCGAGGGTCAGGCGTACTCGTAGTCCTCGCAGTCCTCCTCTTCGTCCTCGTCCTCGTCCTCGAAGTCGACCTCCTCGAAGTCCTCGTCCTCCGAGTCCTCGTGCTCCTCCCAGTCGACGTCCTCGTGCTCGTCGTCGCAGTAGTCCGACATTTGTCCACCTCTTCGGAAACGGGCCGCGGAACGGATTCCGCAGTTCTGAAGCCCATGTAAAGAATGGCGGTCGGCGGGCGCCGGAAACAGTGAGCAGACCCCACGACGCGGGGAGCCGGCACCCGCGTACCCGGTGGGGCGAACCCCCTTCTCAAAGCCTGGCCGGACATGCGAAGAGCCCGGTCGCGGGAGGCGACCGGGCTCGTGGAAGGGATGGGTCAGGGACTGAGGTCTGCGCCCATCTCGCGCAGTCTGGCTGCGTGTGCGCGGGCGTGGTGGCCGCAGAACAGGAGCTCTCCCCCTGCCGGCAGCAGGGCCCTGACCTGCGCCGCGGCGTTGCAGCGGTCGCATCGGTCGTGCCGCGTGAGCGTCGTGCGGATGGGGCGGGCGGCGGCGGTGGTCACGATGCCATCCCGGCGCCGATCAGCGCTCGCCCGGACGCGGTGAGCAGAGCGCGTCCCGTGTCCGTCGGCGCGGCGATCAGGCCGGCAGCGGCGAGGCGGGGACCGGCGAACGGGTCGGCGAAATACATACCGTCGACGACTAGTTCACCGCCGGCCGGGGAAATTCGGCACCGGCCGGCGGCGACGGCTCGGAGAACGGCACGATCACGATTGGTGAGAGGTGCGGCGGTGGTGCTCATCGTCGTTCTCCTTCCGGTCCGGGTCTTGCGCTGACCGTTGAAGGATGCTCCTCGCCGCTCCCGCGATACATGACGCTGGCCCTACGAAACCAGGGAGGAAACCCGCCAAGTCCCGGGTAGGGTTCACCCCCACCCAGCAGGCCGACCGGACTTCGTGATCGACGGTGGCCATGATCCGCCGTTTCGGGTGTTCATGGCTGTGCCGGAGGGTGTTGCCGAATCCGGTCGGACCGCGTTGTGGGCTGGCCGGTCGGAACGGTGTCGCGCCTGCTCGTGGGCGCCGGGCCTTCGCCGTCAGGAGGCCACCCACCGACAGCCATGGGGCGCGGACAGGTCTGCGCCCCATGACCACTGCAGACCTTGCTGCACGGGGGCACCGACACCCCTGATTCGGCAACACCCTCGCCGACAGCCTTCGACACCCGATGCTCGTGATCTTCATGCTGGGCAGGCCGGTGCTCGGCCGGGCCCTAGCCGGCGAGGTTGAGCAGCGTCAGCGTGCCGTCCTTGAGGTTGGTGACGTAGCCGGTGGCGCCGTTCGGGTGCACCGCGACGGACGTGGGCGATGCCCCGGTCGGGATGGTGGCCGTCACGGTCATCGTGTCGACGTTGATCACCGACACCGAGTTGTCCTCGACGTTGGCGGTGTAGGCGAACCGGCCGTCCGGCGCCCAGGTGATGTCCTGGGGTTTGCGCCCCACCGGGATCCTGGCCACGACCTGCTCGGTGTTCGTGTCGATCATCGTGACGGTGCTGGAGTCGTAGTTGACGTTGGCCACGAGCGGGCGCGTCGGGTGGACCGCCACGCTGTGCGGGCTGGTGTCCACGGGTACCTCGGCGACCACGGTGTTGTTCGACGTGTCGAGCACCGACACCAGGTTCGACTCGTGGTTGGCGATGTAGGCGCGCGTGCCGTCCTGCGAGAACTCGATCCAGTGCGGGTTGGGGGCCACTTCGATCTCGGTCGTCACGGCGTTGGTCGCGGTGTCGATGACGGAGACCGTGCCGGAGTCGTGGTTGGGCACGTACAGCCAGTTGCCGTCGCGAGTGACGGCGGCGAGGTACGGCCTCGTGCGGACGGGGATCGTCGCGACGATCGAGTTGCTGGTGGTGTCGAGCACCCCGATGGCGGCGATCGTGCGGGCGTCGTCCCATACGCTGACGTAGATGGTCCTGCCATCCGGTGAGAACGCCATGAACTGCGGCGGACCCGCTTCCACCGGGATCGTGGCCGTGACCCGGTTCACCGCGGTGTCGACGACCGTGACGACACCGGCGGCCCGGTTGGCGATGTAGGCCTGCCGCCCGTTGGGTGCGACGACGACGAAGCCCGATGTTGGCCCGACCGGCAGCGTCTGGCCCAGCGACGGCACCGGCACGCTCGACGATGGAGTGGCGGAAGGCTCCGGCGCGGCGGGTGGTTCGGGTGCGGCGGCCGGTGGCTCGGGCGCGGCCGCCGGCGGCGCGGGCTGCGCGGTGGGTGTCTGCCGGCCGGGCCAGAGCTGATCGGCCGCGACGTAGCCGATCCCGCCGACGACGGCGAGCAGGGCGATCACCGCTGCCACGACGAGCAGGGCGCGGTTCCTGCCGCTCCTCCTGCCGCCGCCCAGTGCGGGAGGCGCGGGCGGACCGGTGGGTGGCCCCCACCCCGGTCGCCACTGCGGCATTCCCTGAGCGTCCTGTGGCGGACGGTCGAAGCCAGTAGGTGTGGTGGGGAACGGCGGAGGACCGCCCGGCTCTCCCCCGTGGGGCGGAGCCGTGAGCGTTGCCGCCGGCCCGCCCGCATCGGGCGCCTGTGGGGCCGCGGGTGCGCTCCGGGCCCCCGCGCCCGCCGGTGCGTCATCCGGAGCGATCTTCGCGCCGACCGGTGCGGCCGGGGCCCGGCCGGGCCCGTCGCCGCGTCTCGTGCCGGCACCGGCGCGCGCGAGGGTGGCGGCACCCAGCGCGACCGCGTACTTCGGGTGGGCGTCGACCACCGTCGGACGGCCGAGCTCCTCGGAGATCATCCTCGACACGAGGGGGATCCGTGACGAGCCGCCGACGAGCAGCACGGCGGAGAGCTGGCTCGGGTCGACCTGGGCCGAGCGCAGCGTGCGGACGAGGGTGCCGATCGTGGACTCGACCGGGGCGCGGATCATGTCTTCGAACTCGGCCCTCGTCAGCCGCACGTCGAAGTGCCGGTTGGGCAGGAACACCGGGATCGTCGTCTCGGTGTCGATCGAGAGCGCCTCCTTGGCCAGCACGCAGTCCTGGTTCAGCCGGGCGAGCGCGACGGCCGTCTGCGGGTCGCTCATGTCCAGCTCGGAGAGCGCGCCGCCCGCCACGTAGTTGACGTGGGAGAGGATCGACTCGTCGAAGTCGACGCCGCCGAGGCGCTCGATCCCCTCGGGGACGCCGAGGATCTCGATGCCGCCCGGGTGCTTGCGCAGCACAGTGGCGTCGAACGTGCCGCCGCCCAGGTCGTACACGGCGATGATCTCGCCGTCGGACAGCTGCCGGGAGGCGGCGTAGTGCGCAGCGGCGGCCTCGGGCTCGGTGATCATGCGTGGTGCCGTGAGCCCCGCGACGTGCGGGACCTCGTCGAACAGCTCCCTCCGGAACGGCCCCCAGTTGGCCGGGTGGGTGAGCACCACGCTGTCCGGCTTGGCACCCTCGGTCTCGGTCACCCGGCTGAGGACGTCGTGCAGCAGGGTGCCGAGCAGCACGGTGACCGCGTAGGGCGAGCCTCCGAGCATCACCGGCGTCGGGTCGCCGAGGCGGCGCTTGAACTCGCGCCCGATCCGGTCCGGGCTGCTGACGGCTCGGCGGGCGGCCGCGTCACCGGAGACGAGGGCGCCGTCTTCGCGCAGGTAGACGACGGCCGGCGTCACCACCGACCGGTCGCCGAGGGTGAACATCTCGACGCCGGTGTCGGTGGCCAGCGCGGCTGCGACGAACGTCGTTCCGAGGTCCACCCCGAGGTGATAGCCCACGTCTCCTCCCAGGAACGGGTCTGGTGTCTGCCCCGTCGCCGCGCGGGGGCCTTCCATTACCGTTCTGGCCGGATCCCGGGCAAACAAGGGGGACAGCCCTACCCGAGGTGGGGTGCACCCCATTCACTGATACGCGCCGTGGCCGGACGATGACGCCATGATGCTCGAGCCAGCGCAGCGCGCCGGCGACGCTCCCCGCAGCGCCTCCGAGCAGGGCGCGTCCCCCGAGTCGCCGTCCCCGCCGGCGCCCGCCGAACCCGTCACCCGACTCTCCGCACCCTCGAAGGAGGCCCGTCTCCGCACCGAACGCGAGCAGTGGTGGCTGCGCCGCAGCCTCGAACGACAGCTGCACGACGGCGCATCGCTGCGCATCTCCGCGCTCACGTTGCAGCTCGGGTTGTTGCGCCACCGCGCAGCCAAGGCCGAATGCGACCTGCAGGACTTCATCGACGGCTTCCAGGACGAGCTGCACGCCGTGCTGCAGGAGCTGCGCGACGTCTCCTCGAAGATCTACCCTCCGCTGCTCGACGAGGCGGGCCTCGGACCGGCCCTGCGTGAGGCGGCCGAGCGGCTGGACGCGCCGGTGCGGGTGAACGCTTCCGAAGACCGGTTCGGACCCGCGGCCGAGGGCGCCGCCTACTTCGCCGTGGTCGGCTGCCTGGAAGCCCTGCCGCCCGGCGCGGAGTGCGTCGACGTCGTCGTGCGGCGGGAGGACGACACGCTCGCCGTGGACGTCGGCGGCGCCGAGGCGTGGCACGCCGACGCGATGCTGGGAGCCGTCCGGCCGCTGGACGGCGCGATCGACATCACGAGCGGCCAGCGCGCCGCCACGATCACGATGAGGATCCCATGCGAGTAGCTCTTGCAGAGGACGGTGCTCTCTTCCGCGAGGGCCTGGTCATGCTTCTCGAGGCGGCGGGCCACGAGGTCGTCGGCTGCACCGCCGACGGCGACTCCCTCGTCGAACTGCTGGCCAAGGAACCGGCCGACATCGCGATCCTGGACATCCGGATGCCACCCGAGCCGGACGGCGGCCTGGTCACCGCGGAACGCCTGCGCGCCACGCACCCGGGCATGGGGTTGCTGTTCCTGTCCCACTACGCCGAGTCGCACTACCTGATGCGCATCCTGCAGATCGGGACGGAGTCCGTCGGGTACCGCCTCAAGGAGAAGGTCGGGAGCGTGGACGTCCTGAGCGACACGCTCACGCGGATCCACAGCGGTGAGATCGTCATCGAGCCGGTGCTCGCAAGGCGGCTGGTGGAGCGGCCGCGCGGGGAGCGGAAGGGGGTCATCTCCACGCTCTCCGAGCGCGAGCTCGACGTGCTGCGTCTCATGGCGGAAGGCCGGTCGAACAACGGAATCGCAGGGCAGCTGTTCGTCACGCCGAAGGCGGTCGAGAAGCACATCGCCAGCATCTTCGGGAAGCTGAGCCTGCACGCCGACATCACGGAGCACCACCGAAGGGTGCTGGCCGTGCTCACCTACCTGCGCTCGCAGCGCAACGGCGACTGACGCGTACCGATGGCCTGCGCCGGCGCCACTAGTCCGTCCGCCCGATTGGCCTCTGCCGCCGTGGCGAATAGCGTGATGATGCTGGTCCGGAACCCGATCGGGCGTGGATCGGGAGCGCGATGAATCGGATGATCGTGGCACGGGCGCTGCGGGCATTGCTGGTCGCCTGCGGCGTTGCCGTCGTGCTCGTCGTCCTGGTCGACTGGACGGGTCGAGCGCTCGGCCATGGACCGCTCGAGATCCTGATCCCGTTCGTGGCGGTCGCCATGGCCGCGATCGGGCTGGGAGCCGTCCAGCCGCGGATCGACCGCATCGTGGAGCGGGTCACCCACCACCGCGAGGTCACGCCGTACTCCTCGCTCGCGGCGGCCGCGGCGCGCATCCGGGCCGGAGCGCTGGAGGAGGCGCTGCCAGGGCTCGCGCAGGTGCTCGCCGACGGCACCGGCGCCACCAGGGCGGTCGTGTGGCTCGCTGTCGCCGATCGGCTGGTGGGGGCGGCGGAGCATCCGCCACCTGGTCCCGGCAGCGGGGCCGAGACCGTGGAGAACCTTGCGGTGCTGCTCGCCCGGCCGGACGTCGACCACGCCGTCCCCGTGCTGGACGGCACGGTCCTGCGTGCGGCGCTCACGATCACCAAACCCGGCGCCCCGATCACCCCCGGCGACCAGGAGCTCGTCCGGGACGTCGCCAACGGTGCCGCGCTGCTGCTGCGCGGGGTGGCGCTGAACGCCGAGCTCGCGGAGCGGGTGCGCCGTGCCGACGACCTCGCGCGGGAGCTGCGTGCATCGCGGCAACGCCTCGCCCGCGCACGGGAGGTGGAGCGCAAGCGCCTGGTCATGGAGTTGGGCAACGCCACGAGCGACCGGCTGGCCGCCCTGCGTGCCGATGTCGCGGCGGCAGGCGCGGAGCTGGGCCACCCACCCGAGGACGCGGCGATCGACAGCGCGGCCGCCCAGGAGGCGCTCACGCGGGCGCGCGTCGCGCTCGACGAGCTCCTCGACCGGTTTCGCCTGATCGCCCGCGGTGTCTACCCGGCCGTGCTGCGCGACCAGGGACCCGCTGCGGCGCTCGACGAGGTTGCTGCGGACATGCCCCGGCCGGTGCGGTTGTCCGGCGACCTCGGCGGACGCCTGGACTACGAGATCGAGTCCGGCGTGTACTACGTCGTCGCGGCCGCGTTCGGTGCCCTTTCGGGTGGCGCGGGTGACGGTGAGTTGCTCGTGCACCTCGAGCGCACCGACGCCCACGTCGTCGTGCGCATCGAGGACCCGGCCGCGGTGGCGAGCCCCGAGGACCTCCGCGTCGCGCTGGCCGAGGAGAGCGAGCGGCTCACGGCGCTCGGCGGTGATCTCACCGTCACGAGTGCCGCCGAGACGGCCGATTCCACGTCGTCCGGCTCGGTCGAGCTGCGCGTCCGGCTGCCCGACCGGCTCGAGCCGATCGTCGAGACCAGCGTCGGCGCTGAGCTGAGGATCCCGTGACGACCGTCTCCGGCGTCGCCAGTGCGCGGCGCAGCGCGTTCGCCGTCGCGGCGTACCGGGTGCTCCTGTTCGCCTGCACGGCGGTGTCGGTGATGGCGCTCGCCGCTGGTGCCATCGGGTGGATGGCGTCCAGGGCGGCGTTGATCGACTGGCTCGGTGTGCAGGGTGTCCTCGATTACGGCCTCAGCGTGCTCGCGCTCGTGGTTGCGGGGGTGTTGGTCGCCGGGAGGGACAGGAGCTGGTCGACAAGGCTGTTGCTGCTCGCGATGGTCGCGTCGGCAGGGGCGTTCAACGTGCAGGCGATCGCCGTCGTCATGGTGGTCGATGTGGTCACGGGCCTGCAGATCGGCCTGATCCACCAGGTGTTGCTCCCGGGGATCGCGGTCGCGGCCTTCGTCCTCGCGCTGCTGGGCTTTCCACCGGAGCGGGAGGCCCGGTCCGGCCGGTCGCGCACCGCACTCGTACTCGCGGGCGCCGGCTTGTTGTTGCTGGCCGGGCTCAGCACCGCGCTGCTGGCGCCCATCGTGAGCTGCGTGCTGTTCTTCGGGTACCTCGGGCCGGTCGTCGGGGTCATGGTCCTGCCGGGCCAGATCAGGGGCGCCCCGACGGCGACCGCGCGCACCCAGGCGCGGCTGCTGTTCAGCGTGGTCGCGGTTGCCTCCGCCATCGCGATCGTGCTCGCGGCGGTCACCCTGCTGATGTGGGCAACGGGATGGAGCAGCCTGCTGCTACTGGTGGACCCGACCGACGAGGCGCGCGGCGAGCCGACGGCGCTGCTGTTCTGGTTCTCCCGGCTGGCCGGGATCGCGATCGCGGGCGCGGTGTTCGTGGCGACCCGGCGGGGCGGCCTGTGGAACGCGGAGCGGCTGTTCAGCCGTGGGCTTGCGGCCGGGCTCACGGCGGTGCTGGTCGGTGGGGGCTACTGCCTGGTGCGCACCAGCACCGCGAGCCTCGCGGGCGCGGACGGCGCGCTGCTCTCCGCCGTGCTCGCGACCGTACTGGCCGCGGTGACGCTGCGTCCCGCCTACGTGTGGGCCGAACGCTGGACCGACCGGCTCCTCTTCGGCACCCGGCCCACCCCGTACAGCGTGCTCGCCGGGATCACGGCGTTCTCCCGCGTCACCGCGACGGACGCTCCGGACCTGGCGCGCGTGGCGGAGGCCGTGGGGCGCGGGCTGGGGGCAACCACCTGCCGGTTGACGGTCACCCGGCCCGGTCTGCGGGACCGCAGCTACACATGGAGCGAGGGAGCGGAGCGCGATTCGGGCGAGCTCGTCCAGGTGGTCGTCCGCCACGGGACGGAAGCCATCGGCACGCTGGCGGTGGACTACGACGCCGTCGGCGGCCTCCAGCAGCAGCGGCAGCACCTGCTGGAGGACGTCGCGGACAGCCTCGGCGCCGTGTTGCAGGCCAGCAGGTACGGCATCGAGCTGGAGCGGCAGCTGCGGGCCGCCCTCGCGCACGCGAGCGAGATCGCCGCGTCGCGGCGTGCCGTCGTCGCCGAGATGGACGGGGAGCGGCGGCGGATCGAGCGGGACCTGCACGACGGTGCGCAGCACCACCTCGTGTCGCTGCGGCTCGCGCTCGGCCTGGTGGAGCACCAGGTCTCCACGGCCCAGTTCGGCAAGGCGCGAGCACGGCTCGAGCAGGTCAGCGAGCAGATCGATGTGGCCGAGTCGGTGCTCGCGGAGACCGCCATGGGGGTGTCGTCACCACTGTTGGCCGAGCGGGGACTCGTCCGGGCGCTGGAGAAGGAGCTGGCGTCCGGCGAGCCACCGGTCGCGGTGGATGCGGCCGGCCTGGACGCGGACTGCCGGTTCCCGCAGGACGTCGAGTCCGCGGTGTACTTCTGCTGCCTCGAGGCGGTGAACAACGCGCGCAAGCACGCACAGGGCGCCACGATCGGGGTGCGCATGTGCATCGAGGACGGCAGGCTGCGCTTCATCGTGCAGGACGACGGCCCTGGCTGGGACCAGACCCGAGCGAGCGGCTCGCCGGGGCGGGGCCTGCGCAACGTCACCACCCGGATCTCCACGGTCGGGGGCCGGATCGACGTCCGGTCCGTTCCCGGGCAGGGCACCACGGTGGACGGCCTCGTCCCCCTTCCGGGGCGGGCTGAGCCGCAGCCCGCCGTCCCGTCCCCCGTCGCGGCGGGTGTCGCGAACCGCCCTGCTGCCCGGGACGATGCCGCCGAGGCGCCCCGTCCCCTCATCGACCAGGTACGCGACGCCGTGCGGGAGGCGCGGGAGCGCTACCGCGGCACCGCCCGCGCCGATGCCGTTCGCGTGCTCGCCGAGCGTCTCGACGCGCCGCTGCGGATCGGGGTGCCGGGCGACGGCGCCGGACCGGTGGCGCTCGTGCCGACGCTCACGGCGCTCGGCAAGGGCGGTACCCGCGACACCGGTGGGGCGGCGCTGATCGATGCCACGGCTCTGGACGCTGACGCGTTCGTCGTGCCCCTGCGCCGCGGCCCCGCCGGCGACGTGCTCCTGCCCGACCGGCCCCTCGGCACCGCATGGCATCGCCCTGCTCACGCGATCGGGGCGCTCCTCGTGGACGGACCGGCCGACGAGCCCGCCGAGCGAGCGGCGATCGAGTGCGCCGCGGTGCCGGACGTGCGGCGGCTGTGCCACGTCGTCGTGCCCGTGGCGCCCTCGTTCGCACAGGCGGGCCTGCAGCTGTCCGACGAGCACTTCCGGACCCTGCTGGCCCGGACCGAGGACGACGGCGGCGGCTTCGACGACAGCGTCGCCGAACCGTTGGACGAGGTGGCGACCATGCCCGTGGCGATGGTCGGCACCGGCCAGGCGGACCGGATCCGGTCCGCAGGGCGCCGTGCGGTCCCGGTCGGTCGCGGCGGGGCTGCGCAAGCGTCGGTCGCGCCTTCAGCGGATGCGTCCGAGCGGGAGCGGCCCGTCCCGTTCGGCGGTGCGGTCGTGCGGTTCGCCGTCGCGGAGATCAGGTCCGGGCGGGCTCCGACCCGGCAGGCGCTCGCTGCTTCGCTCCTGCGGAGCAGTGGCCTGCCCCGGTTGCGCGAGTTCATGGAGGACCGGCTGACCCGGCGCGCGGACGCGCTCAAGTCGCGTGCGGTGTTGCTGGCGCTGGAGGACCTGGTGCGGCACGAGCCGCCGCCGGTGGGCGGTGACGGGCTGCGCTACCGGCTGGACCGGATCCGTTCCGGGGCGTTCGAGCTCACGGAGCTGGACGTGGTGGACGCCCTGCGGGCGGGAGAGCTGGATCTCCCGGACGGCGAGCGCCCCGCCGTCGAGCGGTTGCTCGGCGCATCGGGAACCGATCCCCGTACGCGGCTCGGGCTCGTACCGGGTGCGACGGAGCAGGACGTCGCACGGGCGGCTGCCGAGCAGCTGGCCCGCTGGCGGCGTCGCGCGGCGAACCCGCTCGCGAGGGTGGAGCTGCGGACGGCGGCCGACGTGCTCGTACAGGCGTGCGAGCGGTTGTTGGCGGGTGCAGCAGGGCGCGCCGGGTGAACGGACGAGCGCCTTCACCCGTCTGCGCGACTTGACTCACCGCGGGTGACTCTTTTCAAGAGCGATCCGACCCTATCGGAGTATTCGATGTCATGGGCGTCCTTGGCATGCTGCTAGCTGTGCCGATCTGATTCGGTCGGCATTCAGGGGGCGTCACCGGGGGTTGCGTCCATACAATCCATGTGCGAAATCATGCGGTATTGCCGCTGAATTTCGATCCGGTCTGTCCTCGATCGTCCTTCCGCTGTCCACCCCGACCAGGGATTGGTGTGTGAGTCGTGACTCGGGCTGAGTCGACGGAATCGAGTGTGAACGGTCGTGCAGAGCAGTCGCGCTTAAGTCTGAGCACTGCAGCCGCGCGGAACCTCGCGACCACGACCAAATCCGTGCCGCAGATGCAGGAGATCAGCTCGCGGTGGCTGCTGCGGATGCTCCCGTGGGTGAACGTGTCCGGTGGTACGTACCGGGTGAACCGGCGGCTCACCTATCTCGTCGGTGACGGGCGGGTGACCTTCACGACCGACGGCGGGGAGATCCGCGTCGTCCCCGGCGAGCTCGGGGAGCTCGGCCTGCTGCGTGGCTACGACGACCAGGAGGTCCTCTCGGGGCTCGCCGGCCGGTTCTCCCAGCAGGAGTTCGCGGCCGGCCAGACCATCGCCGAGTTCGGCTCGCCCGCCGATCAGATGTACCTCATCGCCCATGGCAAGGTCAGCAAGGACGGCACCGGCCCGTACGGCAACCCCGTTCAGCTGGACGTGCTGGCCGACGGGGAGTTCTTCGGCGAGGAGGCGCTCCTCGACGAGGAGGGCATCTGGGAGTACACGACGCGGGCGATGACCGACGTCACGGTGCTCGTGCTCCCGCGCCAGGCGTTCAACGAGATGCAGGAGCGGTCGGCCACTCTCCAGACCCACGTCGAGGAGTACCGCGACGCGGCGGGCAAACCGCAGAACAAGCACGGTGAGTCGGAGATCGCGCTGGCGGCCGGTCACGAGGGCGAGGCGCTGCTGCCCGGAACGTTCGTCGACTACGAGCTCGCGCCGCGCGAGTACCAGCTGAGCGTGGCCCAGACCGTCCTGCGGGTGCACACCCGCGTCGCCGACCTCTACAACGACCCGATGAACCAGCTCGAGCAGCAGCTGCGGCTCACCATCGAGGCCTTGCGCGAGCGCCAGGAGTTCGAGCTGGTCAACAACCGCGGGTTCGGCCTGCTCCACAACGCCGACCTGCGGCAGCGCATCCACACCCGCACCGGCCCGCCCACCCCCGACGACCTGGACGAGCTGCTGTCCAAGCGCCGCCGCACCCGGTTCCTGCTCGCCCACCCGAGGGCGATCGCCGCGTTCGGCCGCGAGTGCACGAGACGCGGCATCTACCCCACCCCGGTCGACGTCGACGGCCACCAGATCCCGGCGTGGCGCGGGGTGCCCATCTTCCCGTGCGGCAAGATCCCGATCTCGCGGGGCGAGTCCACCCACATCCTCGCCATGCGCACCGGCGAGGAGGACCAGGGCGTGATCGGCCTGAACCAGGTCGGGATCCCGGACGAGTACGAGCCCAGCCTGTCGGTGCGCTTCATGGGCATCAGCGAGCAGGCGATCATGTCCTACCTCGTCAGCGCGTACTACTCGCTCGCGGTGCTGGTGCCGGACGCGCTCGGCGTGCTCGACAACGTCGAGCTCGCCCACTACGGCGACTGAAGGGGCCGCACAGATGCGTGCGGCACCACACCTGGCCGCTCCGTCCGATGTGGACGATCTCAGCGCACTGGCCGCCGCCGTGCTCGCCGACACGGCGAACGCGCCACCGCCGGACCTGTCGCAGCTCGTCGACGGCGCGAACCCGCGTCGGGCCGCGTCCACCGTGCGCCGGTTCGCCAGCGGCGTCGGGACGTCGGCGTTGCGGTTCCCGGCGCAAGCCACGGGCGAGGTCCCGGCGCTCGGCGGGGGTACGACGGGCCGCATTCCCGGTGGTCCGGCCGGCCTCGGCACCTCGGGATGGCGCGTCGCCCCGAGCCCGTCCCCGGGCCCGTCCTCGAGCGCGGACGACGACGCGATGCCGGAGCTGTTCTGCCCCGGCGCGGTGCGCGACAACCCGGCGCTGGGGAAGGAGGTCGACGAGCGGTTGCTCGAGTGGGCGGAGGAGGTGGGCATCTACCCCGGGAACCTCGACCGCCTCCGGGCCGCCGGTTTCGGGCGCCTGATCATGCTCGCCCACCCAGGCACCGACGATCCGGACCGGTTGCTCGCCGCCGCCAAGTGCGTGGTGGCGGAGTGGGCGGCCGACGACTACTACGTCGACGAGGTGGAGCTGGGGGCCGACCCGCGGATCGTCGGGTCCCGGCTGGCGAAGCTGCACGCCGTGGTCGATCCGGCCCAGCTCCCGGCGAAGTACGCGCCTCAGCTGGACGAGTATCGGGAGGCCGAACCGATCGCCACGGCCTTCCGCAGCGCGATGGAGCACCTGGCGCGCTACACGTCGGCGGCGCAGATGGGCCGGTTCCAGCACCAGATGGCCATCCTCTACGTGGCGTGGAACCAGGAGGCCGACTGGCACAGCAACGGCCGGGTGCCGCCGGTGTGGGAGTACCTCGTGCAGCGCCACCTCAACAGCTACCTGCCGCCGATGATCCTCATCGACGTCGTCAGCGGCTACGAGCTGTCGGCACACGAGTTCTACCACCCGCGGGTGCGCCGGGCGATCACGCTGGCAGGCGACGCGAACGTGCTGATCAACGACCTGTACTCGGGCGCGAACGAGTCGGACACCGACTTCAACCTCCCGAGCGTGCTCGTCGCGGAGGAGGGCCTTACCCGCAGGGAGGCGATCAAGCGCACCGTCGAGATCCACAACGAGTTGATGCACGAGTTCGTGGCGGAGGCCGCCGCCCTCAGCGTGGCCGGCTCGCCGGCGCTGCGGCGCTTCCTCGCCGAGACATGGGCCTGGATGGGCGGCAGTCGCGAATGGCACGCCACCACGCGCCGCTACCACGAAGGAGGATCGGAATGACCACGACGTCCACCGATGCGACGTCCACCGACGCGTCCGTGCTGCGCACCGACTACCAGCGCGCGGTCGCGGCGTATTGGAACACCAACCGAAACGACCCGGTCAACCTCGAGCTCGGCCACGTCGACGGCCTCTACCACCACCACTACGGCATCGGCGAGTACGACCCGTCCGTCCTCGAGGGACCGCCGGAGACCCGCGACGACCGCATCATTCGGGAGATGCACCGGCTGGAGACGATGCAGGCCGACGTCCTGCTCGACAACCTCGGCCGGATCGCGCCGACCGACCGCCTCATGGACGGCGGCTCCGGGAGGGGCGGCACGAGCTTCATGGCGCACCAGCGCTTCGGGTGCCGGGTCGACGGCGTGACGATCTCCGAGTACCAGGTCGGGTTCGCCAATGAACGGGCGTCGGAGCGCGGTGTGGACGACACCGTGCGCTTCCACTTCCGCAACATGCTCGACACCGGATTCGACGCGGGCTGCATGCGCGGCATCTGGACGAACGAGACCACCATGTACGTGGATCTGTTCGAACTCTACGCAGAATTCTCCCGTTTGTTGTCGTTCGGTGGGCGCTACGTGTGCATCACGGGCTGCTACAACGACGTCACCGGCGGCCGCTCGAAATCCGTGAGCCGGATCGACGAGCACTACACGTGCAACATCCATCCGCGCAGCGAGTACTTCAAGGCGATGGCCGCCAACGGACTCGTCCCGATCAACGTGCTCGACCTGACCGGGCAGACCATTCCGTACTGGGAGCTGCGCGCGAAGTCCCCCGTGGCCACCGGGATCGAGGAGCCCTTCCTGACCGCTTACCGGGAGGGCAGCTTCCACTACCTGCTCATCGCCGCCGACCGCGTCTGATGAATCCGGTACTCGTCGCCGACGAGCTGTTGCGGAACGGTGAGGCCGCGATCGACTGCCCGGCGGGCGACCTGATCGTCGGCGAGCTGCGGCGCCGGGGCGTCGCCACCTTTCGCGGCCCGATCCGGCTCGACGTCGCTCCCGACGAGCGGGTGCTCGCGGCCGTCGTGCCCGGCACCGGCTCCGGGCTCGGCGTGGCAACGGCGTACGGCGACGACGAAGGATGGCTCGCCGCGTGGTCGGTGTCGGCCTCATGGCTGTCGGTGGCCGGGGCCCGCACCGTCCTGCTGCCCTCGCCGCGGTCGTTCTGCGCAGGTGTGGAACGGGCCATCGAGGTGGTCGAGCGGGTCCTCGAGCAGCGCGGCATCCCCGTGTACGTGCGACGGCAGATCGTGCACAACACCCACGTGGTGGCCGACCTGGAAGCGCGCGGCGCGGTGTTCGTCGACGAGCTCGACACCGTTCCCGACGGGGCCAGCGTGGTGTTCTCCGCACACGGGGTGGCGCCCGCCGTGCGCGACGAGGCGGCGCGCCGCGGCCTCGACGTGATCGATGCGACGTGCCCGCTCGTCGCGAAGGTCCACGCCGAGGCCCGGCGGTTCGCCGGCCGCGGCGACACGGTGATCCTCATCGGGCATGCGGGTCACGACGAGATCGAGGGCACGCTGGGCGAGGCCCCGGAGCGCACGATACTGGTGGAGTCCGTGGCTGACGTGGCGAACGCGCACGTCGAGGACCCGGCGCGGGTGTCGTACCTGACCCAGACCACCCTCGCCGTCGACGAGACGGCGGCGATCATCGAGGCCCTCAGGGCGCGGTTCCCCGAGATCCGCGGACCGGCGTCGGAGGACATCTGCTACGCCACCACCAACCGCCAGCATGCGCTCACCGACGTCGCCGCCGCGGCCGATCTCGTGCTGGTGGTCGGTTCGGACAACTCCTCGAACTCGCGCCGGCTCGTCGAGGTCGCCCAGCGACAGGGTGCGGCGGCCCACCTCGTCGACGACGCGAGCGACATCCGCCCGGACTGGCTGCGCGACGCGCGCGTCGTCGGCGTGACCGCCGGTGCGTCGGCCCCGCCGGAGCTGGTCGACGGGGTCGTCGCCGCGCTCGGCGGGCTCGGCCCGGTCTCCGTCACCGAGCGGGGCGAGGTCCGGGAATCGGTCACCTTCACCATGCCACCCGGCATCAGGACCGATCCTGTCCGGAAGGACCCATAGCGTCGCCGGTATGAAGGCGATCGAGAACGTGAACGGTCCGGTGTTCCGGCCCGGGGACGCCGGGTTCGACGAGCAGCTCGCCGGGTACCAGGTGGCGCACCCGCACCGGCCGGACCTCGTCGTCGGCGCGGAGAACGCGGACGACGTCCAGGCCGCGGTGCGGTACGGCGCCGACCACGGGTTGCCGGTGGCGGTGGAGACCAGCGGCCACGGCCGCGCGGCGCCGCTCCCGGGCGGTGTGCTGATCAGCACCCGGCGGATGGACGGTGTCCGGATCGAACCCGGGACCCGCATGGCACGGGTCGAGGCGGGCACGCGCTGGGCGCGGGTGGTCGCCGCTGCGGCCGAGCACGGGCTGGTGCCGCCCAGTGGGTCGTCGCCGGAGGCAGGCGTGGTCGGGTACACGCTCGGCGGTGGCATCGGCGCGCTGGCCAGGGAGCTGGGCTGGGCGAGCGACCGGGTGCGCCGCATCGACCTCGCCACCGCCGACGGCCGGCTGCGCCACGTCACCGCCGACACGGACCCGGAGCTCTTCCGCGTGCTGCGCGGGGCGGGGCACGGCCTCGGCGTCGTGACGGCAATGGAGATCGAGCTCGCGCCGGGCGGCCAGATCTACGGTGGCGCGCTGTCCGTCGCGGGCGAGCACGTGCGTGACCTGCTCGCCGCGTACCGGGGGTGGACGTCCGACCTGCCCGACGGACTCACCTCGTCGATCGGGGCGCTGCCCTACCCCGACGTGCCGATGGTGCCGGATCACCTGCGCGGCCGGTACGTCGCGCAGGTCCGGATCGCATGGACCGGCTCGGCCGCGGATGGGGAGCGGCTGGTCGCGCCCCTGCGCGCGGCCGTGCGGATGACCGGCACGCTCGGCGAGCTGCCGTACACCCGGGCCGCGGAGATCTTCAACGAGCCGGACCAGTCGCACCCCTACACCGGCACCAACGCGATGCTGCGCGAGCTCGACCCCGCCGTGCTGGACGCCGCGCTCGACATCACCGGGCCCAACGCCCCGGTCATGTGCGTCCTGGGACTGCGGCACATGGGCGGCGCGCTGGCCCGCCCGCCCGCCGTCCCGGATGCTGTGGCCCACCGCGACGCGCCCTACCTGCTGCAGGTGCTCTCGCTGGTCGACGGCACAGAAGTTCCCACCCGCCTGCACCGCGAGCTGATGGACGCGGTAGCCCCGTGGACGGCGGGCCGCACCCCGAACTTCCGCTTCGGAGAGCAGGCGGCGCGCGACTGGCCGATCGAGGTGCCCGGCCGCGCGGAGCTAGTGGCGGAGCTGGACCCGAAGGGCCTGTACTGGTAGCTGGGGAGCCAGGTGCGAGTGGAGCGAACGACGCCCTGTGCCGGAAGCACAGCTACGAACTGGGCTCGGGACGGTGCTGAGCGGCCTTGCCGCGCCAGTACTCCAGGTTGTGTCGGGTGGCACGGGTTGTCGGGTGGTCGGGCCCCAGCGCTCGGAGCCGGTCGGTGAGCAGCTGCTCGATGGCGGTCGCCGCGCCGGATGGGTCGCCGGCCACACCGCGCCAGGCGGCGAGGGCGTGGCGGGTGGTGAGGGTGTCGGGGTGGTCGGGACCGAGCACCCGCAGCCGGTCTGTGAGCAGCTGCTCGATGGCGGTTGCCGCGCCAGACGGATCCCCGGCCTCGCCCCGCAGCGTGGCGATTGCGTAGCGCACGGCGAGGGTGTGGGGGTGGTCGGCCCCTTGTACTCGGAGGCGATCGGTGAGCAGCTGCTCGTAGGCGGTGATCGCGCCGATGTGATCCCCGGCCTTGTTGCGCCAGTGCGCGAGGTTGTGGCGAGCGGCGAGTGAATCGGGGTGGTCGGGCCCCAGAAGCCGCAGAGAATCGGCGAGCAGCGCGTCGGTGGCTACGGCCGCGCCAGCGGCGTCTCCGGCCACACCCCGCCAGGTCGCGAGGGCGTGGCGGGTGGTGAGGGTGTCGGGGTGGTCGGGGCCGAGCACCCGCAGCTGGTCTGTGAGCAGCTGCTCGGTGGCGGTGGCCGCGCCGGCAGGGTCCCCGGCATTGCCTCGTGAGTGGGCGAGGTTGTGGCGGGTGGTGAGGGTGTTGGGGTGGTCGGGGCCGAGCACCCGCAACAGGTCGATGAGCAGTGCTTCGAGGGCGGCGACCGCGCTCCTCGGATCCCCGGATTTGATTCTCGAGGTGGCGAGGTTGACGCGGGCGGTGAGAGTGCTGGGGTGGTCGGGTCCGAGCACGCGCAGCTGGTCTGCGAGTAGCTGATCGATGGCGGCGGCTTCGCCGGCCAGGTCACCCGCCTGGCCGCGCCAGTAGGCGATTTCGTGGCGGGTGGTGAGGGTGCGCGGGTGGTCGGGACCCTGTACTCGGAGGCGGTCGGTGAGGAGCCGCTCGTAGGCCGCGGCTGCGTGCGCGGGGTCTCCGGCGTGGCCGCGCCAGCTGGCGAGTTGGTGGCGGGTGTCGAGGGTGTCGGGGTGGTCGGGTCCGAGCGCGCGCAGGACATCGGTGAGGAGCTGCTCGTAGGCCGCGGCTGCGCCGGCGGGGTCTCCGGCCTGGCCGCGCCAGCTCGCGAGGTTGGCGCGGACGACGAGGGTGTCCGGGTGGTCGGGTCCCAGCACGCGCAGGACATCGGTGAGCAGTTGCTCGTAGGCCGCGGCTGCGCCGGCGGGGTCTCCGGCCTGGCCGCGCCAGCTCGCGAGTTTGGCGTGGGTGGTGAGGGTCTCCGGGTGGTCGGGGCCGAACACCCGCAGGTGATCTGTGAGCAGCTGCTCCAAGGCGGCGACAGCCCCAGCCGCGTCCCCGGCCTCGCCGCGTGAGTCGGCCAGGTTGGAGCGCGTGGTGAACGTGCCGGCGTGGTCGGGCCCCAGCAGCCGCAGGACGTCTGTCAGCAGTTGCTCGTAGGCGGAAGCTGCCCCGGCGGGGTCTCCGGCCTGGGCGCTGAAGTGGGCGAGGTTGTTCCGGATGGTGAGGGTGTCGGGGTGGTCGGGTCCCAGCGCGCGCAGCGCATCGGTGAGGAGCTGCTCGTAGGCCGCGGCCGCGCCGGCGGGGTCCCCGGCCCTGCCCTGCGAGTGGGCGAGTTGGTGGCGAGTGGCGAGGGTAGAAGGGTGATCGGGGCCGAGTACCCGGAGTCTGTCGGTGAGTAGTTGCTGGTAGGCGGCGGCTGCGCCGGCGGGGTCTCCAGCCTTGCCTTGCCACTGAGCGAGGTTGCTACGGGCGGTGAGGGTGTCGGGATGATCAGGGCCGAGGTGGTGGTGCGCGTCGGACACCAGTAGCGTCGCGTGACCGATCGCGGCGTGGATCAGGCCGCATTCGCCGAGGCTCCGCCCGGCTCGTCCGAGCACGGGGTGGGCTGTGGGCTGCCACAGGTTCGCCCCGGCCTGGGCGGCGAGGGTCGCGGTGTTCGCCCGCAGAACGTGGCCGAGCTGGGTGTCGCGCTCGATCTCCGGCCAGATCGACATGAGGCCATCGGCGGCGGCTCGGTGCAGCTCGCCGAGCCGGTCCGGGTCGAGGCGCTCGATGGTGGCGCGCTGGATCAGGCCGTGCACCCGCACCCCGGCCGCTCCTGCCGCGGGATCGAGGCTGATCAGGCTGAGCCGGGCGAGATTGTGCTGCGCATCCAACAGATCCTGCCCATCGCGTGGAGCTGTTGCGCAATGGGCTGTCGCGTACTCGATCGCGGCTTCCGTCGCGAGTAGGTCGGCGGGGACACCGTTGGGGTCGAGCACGCTGAACAGTTCCAGCACGGGACGCGCCAGCCCGGCCGGGGGCAGGCCGTCGGCGGCGTCGATGGAGATCGACCAAGTCGCCGCCGCCGTGTCGTGGTAGTCGTCGGCCAGCGAGTCCGGTGGAAAGAGCTCCGCGAGGCGACGGCGGCGGTCGGCGAGCCGGGCGCGGTATCGGGCGCAGGTGTCCCCGCGGTCGAGGATGAACGCTCCGGCTTGCGCCAGCGCCAGTGGCAGGTGGCCGAGATCGGCGGCGAGCTCGTCGGCGTCGCGCATCCGCTCGTCGTCCGGGTCGACGTCGAGTTTCGCGGCCAGGTAGGCGCGGGCCTGGTTAGGGGTGAACAGCCCCACGTCGACACGTCGCCTCCCGGCACCGGTGAGTGCGGCGTCGGTGCGTCGGGTGGTGACCATCGTGCGTCCCCGAGGCCCGTCGGGCCAGAGCCCGCGCAGATCCACGGGGTCGGCCAGGTCGTCGAGGACGATCAACCACGACCGCTCGGTCGCGGCTTGGAGCCAGGCCAGCAGCCATCGTGCGGCCTCCTCGGTGTCCTCGGCCGGGTGGCCGAGTTGGGCGGCGGCCTGGGCGTAGCCGGTGAGGATGGCGTCTCGGCTGCTCGCGGTGACCCAGACCAGTAGGTCCACGTCGGTGCGAGCGCGGGCGTGGGCGGCCGCGAGCTGGGTCTTGCCGACGCCTCCGAGACCGGACAGCACCTGCGTCACCACCGCCGTGCCGCCCTCGGCGACCGCATCCGACAGCAGCCGAGCCTCGTCGCGATCCTGGTAGCAGCCGGCCAAGAGCGGGACCGCGCCGACACGCACCGGCCACGACACCTCGGCCGGCGGCAACACGAAATAGTTCTTCTGCGTGTTGTGGTCGCCGATCTGGGTGCCCCGCGCCCCACGGAGGTCGACCACGTGCTTCCCCCTGCATAGATATGGCTCTGCTCATACTCGGACGGGACCTAGTGCTGCCCACCTCCGGTGGGAAGCACTAGCGGTAGAGGGTGATCTCGACTTCCCTTCCCGCGTCCAGGCCCGTCGCCGGCTCCGGGACCACCAGGTACCCGTCGGCGCGGGCGAGGATCGACAGGAGGGCCGACGGGCCGAAGATCGGCTCGGCCAGCCCGTCCTGCAGGGTGACCTGCACCACGTCCAGCCGTCCCGCCGCGGAGGGCAGGTCGCGGGTGAGGCGCGCGCGGGTCGATGGCTCGGGCGGAGGAGTGTCGCAGCCGGCCAGCCGCCACACCAGCGGCACCCCGACAAGCCGGAACACCACGAGTGCCGAGAGCGGGTTGCCGGGCAGCCCGGCCACGGGCACGCCGGAACACTCGGCGAGCAGCGTCGGCTTGCCCGGTTTGATCGCGAGGCCGTGGCACCATACGTCGCCGAGCGCGGCAACGGCGCCCGCCGTCTCGTCGCGGGCACCGACCGACGACCCCGCGGAGACGACCACCAGGTCGGCGCCCGGGAGCACCTCGCGCAGCCGGGCTTCCAGCGCCCCGGGCTCGTCGGAGACGATCCCCGCGATCACCGGGTCGCCGCCCGCGTCCCGGACGAGCCCGGCCAGCGCGGAGGCGGTGGCGTCGCGCACCTGCCCGGGGCGCAGCGTCGCGGTGTCCGGCGGCACCACCTCGTCGCCGGTGGAGAGGATCACCACCCGTGGCCGGGCATGCACTTGGACCGTGGTGACGCCCGCGGCCGCGAGCAGCCCCAGGTCGGGGGCGCGCAGCGGCCGCCCCGCCGGCACGAGCGCCGCGCCCGCCGCGACGTCCTCGTCGGCGCGGACGACGCCGCTGCCGGGCGCTACCGGCCGGGTGACCTCGATCGTGCCGGGCATCGTCTCGGCTGTGTGCTCGACCATCACCACGGAGTCGGCGCCATCGGGCAGCACGCCGCCCGTCGGCATCCCGACCGCCCCTCCGGACCGCACGGCCACGTCCGGCGCGGCGCCCATCAGCACCGCACCCAGCACATCGAGGTAGGAGGGCAAGGCCTCGGACGCGCCGTAGGTGTCGGCGGCGCGCACCGCGTAGCCGTCGACGGTGGAGCGGGCGAAGCCGGGCAGCGGCGCCGCGGCCGGGACGGCCTTGGCCGGCACCCGGTGCAGGGCGTCGGCGAGCGGCACGTCCTCCACCGCCGTGCGTCGGGCGGGCCGGAACCCGGCGAGCGCCTCGGCCACCGTGCGGGTGGAGAAGAACTCCCTGCCCGCGGGCCGGGGCCCAACTCTCGCTGCGCCGGATGTTGAGCTCGCAAGCTCGCTCAAAGTGCCTCGACCTGAACCGCGCAGAACTTGAACTCCGGGATCTTGCCGTACGGGTCGATCTCGTCGATCGTCAGCAGGTTGGCCGCCGCCTCCCGGAAGTGGAACGGGATGAAGACGTTGCCCAGCTGCTCGCGGTGGCTCACCCGCACCAGCAGCTCGATCGTGCCGCGGCGCGAGCGCACCCGCGCCAGCTCCCCGTGGACCAGCCCGCGGTCGGCGGCGTCCTTGGGGTGCATGTAGACCTCGGCGACGGGCGAGATCGCGTCGAGCGCGAACGAGCGCCGCGTCATCGAGCCGGTGTGCCAGTGCTCGAGCAGTCGCCCGGTGTTGAGCACCATCGGGTAGTCGGCGTCGGGCAGCTCCTTGGCCGGCAGCCACTCGGCGGGCACGAGGTGGGCGAGCCCGTCGTCGGTGTTGAAGCTCTCGTCGAACATGACGATCGTGCCGTCGGTGTGCTCCGGATCGGCGTTCGGGTAGAGCTTGCCGGAGGAGCCCAGGTTGTCCCAGCGCAGGTTCGCGTAGGACGGCATGAGCTCGACCATCTCGTCGAACACCTCGCTCGGGCTCTGGTAGTTCCAGTCGAGCCCGACCCGCCGCGCGATGTCCTGCACGATCGCCCAGTCGGCGCGGGCCTGGCCGGGCGCGTCGAGGACCTTGCGCCCGAGCTGCACGCGCCGGTCGGTGTTGGTGTAGGTGCCGTCCTTCTCCAGGTAGGAGGTGGCGGGCAGGATCACGTCGGCGAACTCGGCGGTCTCGGTGAGGAAGATGTCCTGCACCACGAGGAAGTCGAGCGCGGTGAGCGCCTTGCGCACCTTGTTGATGTTCGGGTCGGACAGGAACGGGTTCTCGCCCAGCATGTACATGCCGCGCACGCCGCCCGGCTCCAGCGCCGACTTGACGATCTCGGTGACGGTCAGCCCGCGGTTCGGGTCGAGCCGCGTGCCCCATGCCTCCTCGAACCGCAGGCGGGTGGCCTCGCGGTCGACGCCCTGGTAGTCGGGGTAGAACATCGGGATCAGCCCCGCGTCGGACGCGCCCTGCACGTTGTTCTGCCCGCGCAGCGGGTGCAGGCCGGTGCCGGGACGCCCGACATTGCCGGTGATCGAGCACAGCGCGATCAGGCAGCGCGCGTTGTCGGTGCCGGTGGTGTGCTGGGAGATCCCCATCCCCCAGTAGACGACGCCTGCGCGTGCCTCGCCCCACAGCCGCGCGACCTCGCGGATCATGTCGGCGTCGACCCCGGTGATCTGCGCGGCTCGCTCGGGCGGGTACTCCGCCACCGTCCGGGCGAGCTCGTCGTAGTTCGACGTCCGGTTCGCGATGAAGTCCCGGTCGATGTTCCCGTTGCGGATCACCTCGTGCATCAACGCGTTGTAGAACGCGACGTCGGTGCCGGGCTTGAGCTGTACGAACACGTCGGCGTGCTCGGCCACGGTGGACGCGCGCGGGTCGACATAGATGATCTTCGTGCCGCGCCTGCGGGCCTGCTTGAAGAACGACGAGGCCACCGGGTGGTTGGCCGTCGGGTTCGAACCGGTGATGATCACGACGTCGGCGTTCACGACGTCGCCGTAGGTGGTGGAGACCGCGCCGGAGCCGACCCCCTCGAACAGCGCCGCCACGCTGGAGGCGTGGCACAGCCGCGTGCAGTGGTCGACGTTGTTGGTGCCGAAGCCGGTGCGGATGAGCTTCTGGAAGAGGTAGGCCTCCTCGTTGGAGCACTTCGCCGACCCGAACCCGGCGATCGCGCCCGGCCCGCTCTCGGCGTGGATCTCCTTCAGGCGCCGGGCGACGAGGTCGAGCGCCTCATCCCAGGTGGCCTCCCGGAAGTGCGGCAGCACCTCGTCGTAGTCGACGAGCCCGCCGGGCTTGCGGCCCCGGTCCTTGCCCGGCCGGGTGTCCCGGCCGCCACCGCTGCGATTGCCGCCCGCCCCCGCGCGGCCCCTGTCGTTGTCGCCGTTGCGGTCACCGCGCACGTCCGCCGACAGCGGGCCCTTCGGGTACGAGGAGTCGACGCGGATCAGCGGCACCGTGAGGCGCTGAGGAGATGCGGCGTAGTCCCAGCCGTAGCGGCCCTTCACGCACAGCCTGCTCTGCGAACCCGGCTGGTCGCGGCCCTCGGCGAACACGATCGCGCCGCGCTCGCGGTCGACGTTGTAGGTGAGCGCGCACCCGACCCCGCAGTACGGGCACACCGACTCGACCTGGTCCAGCTCCTCGCGGGGCCGGATCGGGATGCCGCCGATGGCCTTGTTCGTCAGCGCGCCGGTCGGGCAGGCCTGCACGCACTCGCCGCACGTGACGCACGAGCTCTTGCCCATGGGGTCGTTCAGGTCGAACGCGATCCGCGTGGCATAGCCCTTGCCGGAGCGGCCGATCACGTCGTTGCCCTGCACGTCGTCGCACGCCCGCACACAGCGGTCGCACAGGATGCAGGCGTCGTGGTCGACCGCGATCACCGGGTTGGACAGGTCCGTGCCCCGCCCCGAGCCGCGCGGCAGGGTGTCCTGCCCGACGCCGTAGCCGTCGGCGAGATCGAAGAGGAGGTTGTCGCGCGTGGTCGTGTGCTTGCGGTCCTCCTCGGGCGCGGGCTGGTCCGACATCAGCATCTCGGTCAGCACCGCGCGCGAGCGCTCGACCTCGTCGGTGGCGGTCTGCACCTGCATCCCGTCCTCGCACGGCCGCACGCACGCCGCGGCGAAGGCGCGGCCTCCCGTGTCGACGACGCACATCCGGCACACCCCGACCGGGTCGTACCGCTCGTTGTGGCACAGCACGGGGATGTCCACCCCGACCTGCTTGGCCGCGTCGTAGATCGTTGTGCCATCGGCGACCGTGACTTCCCGGCCGTCGATCGAGACGGTGACGGTGCGGACCGCGGTGGCCGGTTCCTGGACGGCGGTCATCTAGCTCCCCATTCAGCAGCGAACGCGGTAAAAAACGAGCCTAGTTGACGACGCGCCGATGCGGAGCCTCAGCAGCGCATCTCGGCGAGCACTTCACGTGCGGCGGTGCGGGACGCGTTCCACCCCGTCCAGCTCTCCTCGGGCACGTCCATCGCGGTGGCGATGCGGGGGAACACCTCGCAGCGCTGCTCCTCGGGGAGACGGGCGAGGGCCGGCACGGCGTCGGCCGAGAGCGTGCCCAGGTACCAGGTGTCGAGCTGGCCGGTCGTCGCGAACCGGTCGACGTTGCTCGTGGCCACGAACCCGTCGGGGTTGAGTGCTGCGAGCGCGAGCAGGGCGGCCACTCCCGCCGCCGCCATCTCGCGCACGACGGGGCGCGCCCGCAGGCGCAGCACCGCCACCAGCACGAGCAGGAAGCAGACGCCGAGCCACAGCTCGCACGTCAGCACCACGAGACGCAGCGTCGTGAAGCCGTAGGCCTCTTGGTAGAGCCACATGCGGCGCAGCGCCGACGCGACGATCACCAGCGTGAGCCCGGCGAGCGCGGCGAGGAGGCTGCGCTTCCAGATGCGATCGGCGCCGGTGGGAGTGGGTGCGTACCGGGAGGCGAGCAGCACGACGCCCAGCGCCAGCACGGTGACGGCGAGCAACTGCCAGAACCCGCCGCGGGCGTACTCGGCGTAGGTGACGCCGGTGGTGCGCCGCACGTAGTCGTCGGAGCCGAAGAGCGTGGCGAACTGCACGCCGACGAACATCCCGAACAGCCCCACCAGCAGCCCGATCGGCAGGGCCCACTCGACGCGGCGCAGCCGGGCGGGCCCGCTCGCGCGCGGCCCGGGTGGCGGGGGCGGCGCCAGCAGCAGGAACCCGCAGCCGAGCACGGCGCCCGCCGCGAACGTGAACAGCACGGCCCGCGCGACGCCCGAGTCGTCGACGGTGGGCATCACGTCGTCCAGCAGGCGGGCGAACGCCGGGTCGGCAGATGCGAGCAGCGGCGCGAACACGGCCACCAGGCACAGCCCGACCACGGCCGCCATGACCGTGCGGGCAGCACTCCCGCCTGCGCCCTGCCGCGCGGCCCACAGCGCCCTCCCGGCCCACGGCAGCGCGCGCATCGCGGCCAGCGGAACGGCGAGCGCGCTGAAGACGAGGCTGCGGAAGTGCCGGCCCGCCACCGCGATCGAGGCCGCGCACGGCGCCGCGAGCAGGCAGAGCGCGATCAGCCACTCCGCGTCGCGGACGGCGGTGACCCCGACCAGCCCGACGGCGGCGAGCCCCCACGCCGCGTCGACGGCGTACGCGCGCCGCGCGTGCGGGGCGGGGTCGAGTCGGCGAGCCTGTCGCGCCACGGCGGCCACCACGACCGCGGCCACCACCGCGGCGACGAACCAGCCGATCCCCGGTCGGTCCAGCGGAATCACGACCGCCGTCGTCAGCCCGGCCGCGGCGGCGGCCCCCAGCAGCAGCCGCGTGGGCGGGGCGGAGGGCCCTCGCCAGTTCGCGAAGAAGAGGGGCTCGGCCACGAACGGTGGCGCGCCCGCCGCGACCGGCGGCATCGGGGCGACCGCGACCGCAACCGGCGCCTCAACCGCTTCCGTGGACGGGCCCGGCGTGTCCGGTTCGGGCGGCATCTCCTTGCCGTCCGCCGCCCCGTTCACGACCGCCCCGGCAGGGTCACGCGGATGCGGCAGCCCGGGTGCCCGTTCGACCCGGGCGCGGGGACGACGGCGATGCGCCCGCCGTGCAGGTCCACCGCCCACCGCGCGATCGCGAGGCCGAGCCCGGTGCCCCCACCCACCGCCCGCTCCCCGCGCGTGAAGCGGTGGAACACCCGGTCCCGCTCCTCCGGGGCGATCCCAGGCCCCTCGTCCCTTACCTCGAGCACGAGATCCCCTCCCTCTCGGCGTCCGACGACGTGGACGTCCGTTCCCGGCGGCGCGTGCCGCGCCGCGTTGTCGAGCAGGTTGATCACCACTTGGTGCAGCCGGTTGGGATCGGCGCGCACCGAGAGCTCAGGCGGCGCGACGTCGAGCCGGAAGCCGACGTCGCGCCCGGCCACCTCGGCCGTCACCCGCGCCTCGGCCACCGCCTTGTCCAGCATCGGCGCTAGCTGCACGAGCTCCGGCTGCAGCGTGAGCGCGCCCGCGTCGATGCGGGACAGGTCCAGCAGCTCGCCGACGAGCGTGCCGAGCCGCTCGGTCTGGGCGAGCGCGGTGCGCAGGGTGGCCGGGTCGGGCTCGGCCACGCCGTCGGCGACGTTCTCCAGCACGGCCTGCAGCGCGGCGATCGGCGTGCGCAGCTCGTGCGACACGTTGGCGATGAGCTCGCGGCGCTGCTGGTCTTCGGCGGCGAGGTCGGCGGCCATCCGGTTGAAGGCGGTGGCGAGCTGGCCGACCTCGTCCTTGGAGGTGGCACGGACCTGGCGCGTGTAGTCGCCCTGCGCCATCGCGATCGCCGCCGCCGTCATCTCGCGCAGCGGCCGGGTCATGCCGTGCGCGAGCACCTGCGCGGTGAGCAGCACGATCGCGATCGCGACGAGCATCGTCGCGAGCGGCGGTAGCCAGCGGTAGTTCAGCCACAGGTACACCGCGCCGGCAGCGCCCGACCCCAGGAGCAAGATGCTGATCTTCAGCTTGATCGAGCGAACCGGGTCGAGCGGGCGGGGCAGCAGATCGACGAGCGCCGAGAGCCGGTTCACCTGGGCACCTCGAGCGCGTAGCCCACTCCGTGCACGGTGCGGATCAGGTCGGCGCCCAGCTTGCGCCGCAGCGCCTTGACGTGGCTGTCGACGGCGCGGGTGCCGGTGGCGTCGGCCCAGCCCCACACGTTCGCGAGCAGCACGTCCCGCGGGTGGACGGCGCGCGGTTGCCGCGCGAGGTGCACGAGCAGGTCGAACTCCGTCGGCGTGAGGTGGGCGGGCTCGCCGCCGCGCAGCACCCGCCGCTCGGCGGGGTCGATCTCCAGGTCGCCGAGCACGATCCGGGCGGTCGCCGCGTGCTGCTCCGCGGCGCGGTCGATCCTGCGGAACAGCACGCCGACGCGGGCGGCCAGCTCGCGGATCGAGAACGGCTTGGTGAGGTAGTCGTCCGCGCCAACGGCCAGGCCCACCAGCAGGTCGGTCTCGGTGTCGCGGGCGGTCAGCATGAGCACGGGGATCGGGCGGCGGGCCTGCATGCGGCGGCACACCTCGAGCCCGTCGAAGCCGGGCAGCATCACGTCCAGCACGACCAGGTCGGGCTCGTCGGCCTCGAAACGCGCCATCGCGGACGGGCCGTCGTGCGCCACGTCGACCACGTACCCCTCGGCCCGCAGGCGCGCCGCGATCGAGCCGGCGATCGTCGGCTCGTCGTCCACCACCAGCACCCGCCGGCCCCCGCTCATGGCGCCGAATCTAGGCCCCGGCTGTGGAGGCGAGAGGTCGGTGATGTGGAGAAAGTGTGGAGGTCTCCGCACCCCGCGTCCGACATGATCATCGACTGGGCGCATTGACGGCCGGATGTGGCCGCTCACGCGCCGGTCTGGTGATCACTGCTGGGGATTGGTGACCCTGGAATTGTGATCATCGGCTGGGTGCATCCGCGGCCGGATGTGGCCGCTCGCGCACCAGCCTGGTGATCATGGTTGAGGGGGCGTGGCTCGGGGCGTGATCGTCGGCTGGGTGCATTCGCGGCCGCATGTGGCCGCCTGTGCACCAGCTTGGTGATCATGGGTGGCGCTGTGCCCATGATCGCCGGTTGGGTGCATCGGCGGCCGGATGTGGCCGTTCACGCACCAGGCTGGTGATCATCCTTGGGGACGGCCCTCCGGGGCTGCGGCAGAGGGCCGGGCGCGTCCTTACGGGCGGCCGGGGGAGGGTTCGCCGTGTTCGTCGAGGCGGGAGGCGAGCAGGCGCCTCGCCTGCTCGTGGGCCTGGCGGCGCGCGTCGGCGAAGTAGGTGGCGGGGTCGCTCAGGAGACGTGCCAGCCGAGCGCGCTGCACGTCGTCACCGTTCTTCCTGGATTTCGCCACGACACGAGGATAGCTTCGTTCAGGCGCCGAGGGCGACCGCCAACAGGCGGGCGAGCACCCGTACGGCGGCGACGTCGGCCTCGGTGAGGTCGCCGACCTCGAGCCCGTCGACGGTGAGGATCCCGAACTCACGCTCCTCGGTGGCCACCGGCACCGCGATGAAGGTGCGGTAGGTGTGCCCGCCCGGCGTCCAGCCGGGCAGCGGGGTGGCGTGCGTGTCGGCGCAGAACAGGTCCTCGCGGCGGGCGAGCATGCCCAGCGCGAAGTCGCCGAGCTCCGTGCCCTCCGCGAACGTGGTGCGCGGCTGTTCGGCGCGCCCCTGGAACCCGGACGGCACGAGCCGCACCGGCTTCTCCTCGACGCGGACGAAGAAGCAGGAGCGGAGGCGGTCGGCGCCGAGCACCTCGGCCGCGGCCGACAGCACGACCGCCTTGGCCTGGCCCTGCAGCTCCACCGCCTCGCGCCCGAACGACCAGCGCGGACGGTCGGTGATACGGCCGATGAGGTAGGTGAGCGGCTCGAGCGTGTCGTTCAGAACGAGTTGCATCCGCGCGGATGCGTCCTCGGCGATCTGCTCGGCGGTGTCGGCGCGCACGCGTGCGTTGTGCTCGGCGCGCAGCGGGATGCCGACCGCGAGCGCCGTGAGCACGGCCCCGGCCACCGCCGTGAGCGTGAACGACCATCCGGAGAGGTCGTTGACGACCGCGCCGAGCACCCACGCGACGGTGGCCGCGGTGACCGCGACCGGACGCGCCGCCGCCCGGACGACCTCTCTCGTTCCCCCCATCGCGGGGGAGCGTAGCCGCGGGGTCCGACACACCGGGTACCGACGTGTCGCTCGGGAGTGCGGCAGAAAGTAGGCCCGAAAGGGGGAAGATCGCGAGCATCGGACGTATTCCGATTACTCCCGGTGGTGGTTTTTCGGTTGCTGCCTGCTGACACCCGGTGCGGGGACACGTACCTTCACCCGGTCGGACCGGCCCTGATCGATACGGCGCTCCCCATCGTGCCCGAAATTCGATCTTGCAGGTCAGTGGCCGCGGAACCGGTTCGGGACGCGGTCGTTGCATGCGGCTGGAGGCACACCTTGAAAACTGATACGGACGGTGCCGGGTGAGAGACGACCAAACGCTCCATGAGCTGGTCCAGGCCAGCCCTGAGTTCGGCGAGCTGAAATCACGACTGCGGCGGTTCGTGTTCCCGATGAGCGCGGTGTTCATGCTCTGGTACCTCGGCTACGTGCTGATGGCCTCCTACGCGCCGCAGATCATGGCGATCCCGGTGCTGGGCTACATCAACCTGGGGATCGTCCTCGGCCTGCTGCAGTTCGTCTCGACGTTCGTGATCACCGGGCTCTACGTGCGCTACGCCGACCGGCACCTCGACCCCGTCGCGGAGTCCATCCGCACCCGCATGGAGGGTTACTGATGTCCGTGCTGGCCCAGGCAGCCACCGAACGGCTCGGCAGTCCGCTCCTCAACATCTCGGTGTTCGCGGCCTTCGTGCTGGTCACGCTCGTCGTGGTGTTCCACGTGAGCCGGAGCAACAAGACGGCGTCCGACTACTACGCGGCAGGGCGGTCGTTCACCGGGCCGCAGAACGGTGTCGCGATCGCGGGTGACTACCTGTCCGCGGCGTCGTTCCTCGGGATCGCGGGCGCGATCGCGGTGAACGGCTACGACGGGTTCCTGTACTCGATCGGGTTCCTGGTCGCGTGGCTGGTGGCGCTGCTGCTGGTCGCCGAGCTGCTGCGCAACACCGGCAAGTTCACGATGGGCGACGTGCTGAGCTTCCGGATGCGGCAGCGTCCGGTGCGGGCGGCGGCGGCCACGTCCACGCTCGTGGTGTCGCTGTTCTACCTGCTTGCGCAGATGGCGGGTGCAGGGGCGTTGATCGCGCTGCTGCTGCAGATCCCGAACAGCAACACACTCGGACAGGGCATCGTCATCGCGATCGTCGGCCTGCTGATGATCGTCTACGTGCTGGTCGGCGGCATGAAGGGCACCACGTGGGTGCAGATCATCAAGGCCGGGCTGTTGCTCGTGGGCGCGGCGACCCTGGTGACGTGGGTGCTCGGCCGGCACGCGTTCGACTTCTCGGCGGTGCTCGGCGAGGCGGTGGAGAAGAACCCGTCGATGCAGACGCCCACCGGCGCGGTGAAGGAGCTGGGTGAGCGGCTGCTCATCCCGGGCCTGCAGTACGGCGCGTCCGATCTCGCCAAGATCGACTTCCTGTCGCTCGGCCTCGCCCTCGTGCTCGGCACGGCAGGCCTGCCGCACATCCTGATGCGCTTCTACACCGTGCCCAACGCCAAGGAGGCGCGGCGCTCGGTGGTGTGGGCGATCTGGCTGATCGGCATCTTCTACCTGTTCTCCCTGGTACTGGGTTACGGCGCGGCCTCGCTCGTGCCCGGCGGGGCGGAGCGGATCGCGAATGCTCCCGGCGGCTCCAACTCCGCGGCGCCGCTGCTGGCCTACCAGCTCGGCGGCGAGTTCATGCTCGGGATCATCTCGGCGATCGCGTTCGCCACGATCCTCGCGGTCGTGGCCGGCCTGACGATCACGGCGTCGGCGTCGTTCGCGCACGACGTGTACGCCAACGTCATCAAGCGCGGCACGGCGTCGCCGGACGCCGAGGTCCGGGTCGCCCGCCGCACCGCCGTGCTCGTCGGCGTGGTCGCGGTGGTCGCGGGGATCTTCGCCCGCAACCAGAACGTGGCGTTCCTCGTGGCCCTTGCCTTCGCGGTGGCGGCGTCGGCAAACCTGCCGACGCTGCTCTACTCGCTGTTCTGGAAGCGGTTCAACACCCTGGGCGCGCTGTTCAGCATCTACGGCGGGTTGGGTATCAGCGTGGTGCTGATCCTGCTCTCGCCCGCGATCTCCGGCCGCCCGACGTCGATGGTGCCGAGCGTCGACTTCGCCGTCTTCCCGCTGGCCAACCCGGGGTTGGTGTCGATCCCGGCGTCGTTCCTGCTCGGGGCGATCGGCACGTTCCTCGGCCGCAGGGACGATGGCGCGGCCGCCCGGCAGGCGGAGATGGAGGTCCGTGCCCTGACCGGTGCGGGCTCGGAGAAGGCGACGGCGCCCAAGACGACCCCGCTGCCCAAGATCATGGCCTGAAGGCCGGTGGTCGAGTAGCGGCGCAGGCCCTACTCGACCACCGGACACGGGCGGGGCTAGAAGTTGCCCCGCTTCGCCTGCTCCCGCTCGATCGCCTCGAAGAGGGCCTGGAAGTTGCCCTTGCCGAAGCCGAGGGAACCGTGGCGCTCGATGAGCTCGAAGAACACCGTCGGGCGGTCGCCGATCGGCTTGGTGAAGATCTGCAGCAGGTAGCCGTCCTCGTCCCGGTCGACGAGGATGCCGCGCTTCCGCAGCTCCTCGATCGGCACCCTGACCTCCCCGATCCGGGCTCGCAGGCCCGGGTCGGTGTAGTAGGAGTCGGGCGTCTCCAGGAACTCGACACCCGCGCCGCGCAGCGCGTCGACGGTACGGATGATGTCGTTCGTGGCGAGCGCGAGGTGCTGGGCGCCGGGGCCGCCGTAGAACTCCAGGTACTCGTCGATCTGCGAGCGCTTCTTGCCCATCGCGGGCTCGTTCAGCGGGAACTTGACGCGGTGGTTGCCGCTGGCCACCACCTTGCTCATCAGCGCCGAGTACTCGGTGGCGATGTCGTCGCCGATGAACTCCGCCATGTTCGTGAAGCCCATGACCCGGCGGTAGAAGCCCACCCACTCGTCCATCCGGCCCAGCTCGACGTTCCCGACGACGTGGTCGAGCGCCTGGAACAGCCGCTTCGGCGCGCTGTCCGGCTTGCGGTACGTCGATGTGCGGGCGACGTAGCCGGGCAGGTACGGGCCGGTGTAGCGGGAACGGTCGACGAGCGTGTGCCGGGTCTCGCCGTAGGTGGCGATCGCGGCGAGCCGGACGGTGCCGTGCTCGTCGGTGACGTCGTGCGGCTCCTCCAGCACAGTGGCGCCATGGGAGAGGGCGTGCCGGATGCAGCGGTCGACGTCGGGCACCTCGAGGGCGATGTCGACGATCCCGTCGCCGTGGCGGCGGTGGTGGTCGAGCACTGGGCTGGCCGGGTCCACCCCGCCCTTCAGCACGAACCGGACCGCGCCCGAGCGCAGGACGTACGCGTGGTGGTCGCGGTTGCCGGTCTCAGGGCCGGAGTAGGCCACCAGCTCCATTCCGAAGGCGAGCTGGTAGAACGCGGCGGCCTGGGTGGCGTTGCCGACGGCCCATACGACTGCGTCCCAGCCGGTGACCGGGAACGGGTCGGCTTCCGCGTCGTACTCGACGAGCCCGACGAGCTGGCGCAGCTGGTCGAGGTCGAGCTCGGCCAGGCGTTCCTGATTGGTGAGGGTCTGCTCGATGGCCATGCCCAAGGACAGCTCACACTCGATGTGCTGCGCAACTGCCGGGTACACAGCTGGTCGTGCTGAACGGATTGTGCCTTGATCGGGCCGGTCAGCTGTACAGTTTGCCCACATGGATCTGGACGCGCTCGACGTCGACCTGATCAGCGCGTTGCGCGCGAGCCCGCGCGCCGGGGTGCTGGAGCTCTCGCGCACGCTCGGCGTCGCGCGCGGCACCGTGCAGGCGCGGCTGGACCGGCTGGAGCGCGAGCGCGTGATCACCGGTTACGGACCCGACGTCGACCTGGCCGCTGCCGGCTACCCGGTGCAGGCCTTCGCCACCCTCGAGATCGCGCAGGGTCAGCTGGCGGACGTCGCCGCGGAGCTCGCGGGCCTGCCCGCGGTGCTGGAGGCCTACGCCACCACCGGCTCGTCCGACGTGCTCTGCCGCCTCGGCGCGTCGTCGCACCAGGACCTGCAGGACACCCTGCTCGCGCTCGGCCGCAGCCCCACCATCGCCCGGTCCACGAGCGTGGTGGTGCTGTCGGTCGTGGTGAAGCCCCGGGTCCTGCCGCTGCTGGAGGCGCGACCGCGTTCAGGCCCCAGCCGTGCGCCTAGATACGGACGTGCGCCGGCTGGTGGGTGATCCGCTCGATGTCGGCCGCGGTGGCGTCGAGCAGTTGGTGGGAGAGCTCCGACAGCGCCCTCGCCACGGCGAGCTCGTCGCCGATCCGCGGCACGTCCGGGTCCTCGGGACTGCGCCGGGCCATGCCGACGCCCGTGAGCTCCGCTGCCCCCGCATCCAGCCGGGCCACCGCCCGTGTCCTGCCGTCCTGTTCGTCGATCTCGATCGCGACGTTCCAGCGCTTCATCGCCTGCATGCCGCTCACCTCGGCTCGCTCGGTGCGAGACAGTGTCCGCCCCTCAGGGGCGCAGCGCCAGCTTGCCGACGGTGGCCCTTGCCTCGAGCTCGGCGAGGACCTTCGGCCCGTCCGCCATGTCGTGGACGGCGGGGCGGCCCGGTGGGTAGACGCCCGCGGCGACGAGCGCGGCCAGCTCGGCCATGAGCTCGGCGAACAGGTCCGGCGCCGCCTGCATGAGGGTGCCGATGTGCAGGCCGATCACGTGGATCGGGTGGGTGAAGTTCAGCTCCCGGTTGCTGATCGTGGCCTCGCCGCCTGCCATCCCGTACACGACCAGCCGCCCGGTGACGCGCCTCGTCGCGGCCAGCCCTGCCCGGAACGCGTCCCCGCCGGCGGACTCCAGCACGAGGTCGGCCCCGCGGCCCCCGGTGAGGCGCAGAACATCGGCGTTCCGATAGTCGAGGATGTGGTCGGCGCCCAGCGCTCGCACCACGTCGTGCTTGTCGGGTGATGCGGTGCCGATCACGGCTGCGCCGTAGTGCGTCGCCATGCGCACCGCCGCCTGCCCGACTCCGCCGGCCGCCGCCCGGACCAGCACGGTCTCGCCGGCCGCGACCCGGCCGAGCCGCAGCGCCGCGAGTGCCGTCGCCCAGTTCAGGACGAGCCCGAGCGACTCCTCGTCGCTCCAGCCCGCGGGAACGGGGGCCGCCCCGGCGGCCGGCAGCACCATGTACTCGGCGAAGGCGCCGGGCCCGATGCCGATCACGTGGGCGCCCGGTTCGAGGCCGGTCACCCCGGGCCCGATGGCGACGACCTCACCGGCCGCCTCGAACCCGGCGATGTAAGGCGCCCGCGGACCGCCGTCGTAGGTACCCCGGGTCTGCATGACGTCGGCGAAGTTGACACCCGCCGCGCCGACCCGGATCAGGACCTCGCCGCGGCCCGGGGCCGGGACGGGGGCGTAGGTGATCAGCCGCATGGCGCTCGGACCGGTCAGTGCCGTCTGCTGGAGAGCTCGCATGACCCTAGACTCGAACCATCACATCGGTGTGAAGGTCGATATGAGGTGGGGCACATGCGCATCGGGCAGCTGGCGGAACGTACCGGCACGTCCCGCAGGCTGCTGCGCTACTACGAGGAGCAGGAGCTGATCACCGCGGGCCGCGGCGTGAACGGGTACCGCGACTACGACGAGGCCTGCGTGGACCGGGTCCGGCAGATCAGGGGCCTGCTCGACGCGGGGCTGCCCACCCGCGTGATCAAGCAGATCCTCCCGTGCCTCACCACGGGGGCGATCCACGTCTCCGACGCGACGCCGGAGACGATCGCGATCCTGGAACGCGAGCACGCCCGCATGTCCGCGCGCATCGAGTGCCTCGTCCGCAACCGGGACGCGATCTCCGGCTACCTCGCCGCCGCACGCGTCAGTCGGCGAGGGACTCGGTGAGGGGGTCCGGCGGCGCTTGCAGGTCGTGGGCGCGGAACAGCACGGCGTGCTCGACCCCCATCGCCTTCCCGTTCAGCGCGAGGAACGTCGGGATGAAGTCCGCGGGCGCCGGGTGGTCGGGGAGCGCCGCCAGATATGCGGCGTGCGCCTCCAGCGAGGCGATCCCGCGCTGCAGCGGTTCGCCGGTGACGTCCACACCGTGCGTCACCTCGAGACCGCCGACGAGCCCCGGGATGAGAATCCAGCGGGCGCTCCACGGCTCGAGGCCTTCGTCGTCGATCTGCTCGGCGAAGACCCACCGGTTGCCGGCATCGCGCACCGCGTCGATCGTGGCCAGTCCGGCGGCCCGGTGGTCGGCCTGGTCGAAGCCCATCGGCGACTCGATCTCGTACCCGCCGCTGATCACGGCGTCCGGCTTGAACCGGCGGATGGCCCAGCAGATGTCGCGGCGCAGGTCGAGGCTGTAGACGAGCATGCCGTCGGGGTGCTCGAGCACGGTCAGCTCCGTGACGCCGACGGCCGCGCAGGCGGCGCGCTGCTCGGCGAGGCGCAGGCGCGCGGTCTCCTCGGGCGGGTTCGGCATTCCGGCTTCCCCGCGGGTGAGTAGCAGGTAGGCGACGTCGATCCCGCGCGCGGTCCAGCGCGCGACAGCGGCGGAGGTGCCGTACTCCATGTCGTCCGGGTGCGCGACGACGCAGAGCACCCTCTGGAAGGAGTCCTCGGGCAGGGCGGGCAGCTCTGTCATGGGGCGAGCGTCCTCTCGTGCGGCGTGGTGGGGACGAACACCATGTCGGTCACGCTCGTCGTGTCGTAACGGCCTCAGGCGCCGCGCAGCCGCGCCCACGTCGAGAGGGACTCCTCGGTCAGCACCGCGTCCAGTGCCGTCGCGGCCGCCCCGTGCAGCGCGGCGTCGTCGCCGAGGGCGGCGGCCCGGAGCGGGGGAGGAGCCCCCCGGCGGAACGTCATCAACCCGTCGGCGAACGCGTCGGCGAACGCTCCCGGTGCGGCCGCGCGCAGCGGCGCCGCGAGCCCGCCGAGCGTCACGACTTCCGGGTCGAGGGCGTTGACGAGTCCGGCGATGCCCCGGCCGAGGCTCTCCGCCGCCCGATCCACGGCGGCCCGGGCGGTTTGGTCGGTGCGGGCGAGCACGGCGAGGGCGTACGTGCGCGGGTCGCGCGGCGGAGGGTCGCCGATGTGGCGGGCGAGCGCGCGGCCGTCGACGGTCATGTCCCAGCAGCCGAGCGCGCCGCACGGGCAGCGCAGCCTCCGGTCGCCGAGGGGCAGGTGGCCGAACTCGCCGCCCGCCCCGGTGGCCCCCCGCACCGGCTGCCCGTCGACCACGAGCGTGCCGCCCACCCCGACCTCCACCGTGACGTGCAGCGCGGTGGAGGCGCCCGCACCCGCGCCGCCGCGCGCCTCGGCGACGCCGGCAAGGGTGGCGTCGTTGTCGATGCGCAGCGGGATGCCGGGCAGCCCGAGCGGGGTGAGGTCGACGGGGCCCCAGCCCAGCGTGGACGCCTGCACGATGCGCCCGTCCCGCACAGTGGCCGCCGCCGCGACGCCGACCGCGCGAACCTGATCCCCGAGGCGGGCGTGCACCCGCCGGATCGCCTGCCCGATAGCAGCCACGGCCCGCTCGGGCTCGCGGCTGGCATGCGGGGCGGCGTCCAGCGGGGCGGGGCGGCCGTCGAGGCCCGCGACCGCGCAGCGCCAGTCCTCGTGGCGCAGGTCGACGGCGATGACGACCGGTCCGTCCGGGTGCGGGGTGAGCACGGTGGTGGGCCTGCCGCGACCGGCGGCGGCGGCCGGGGTCTCGGTCAGCAGCGCGAGCTCGCGCAGCCGGGCGGTGATGTCGGTGGCTGAGCCGCTGGAGAGCCCGAGCCGCTGTGCCACAGCGGCTCGCGTCGCGCCGGGGCTGCGGCGCATCTCGGCGAGCACGGCGAGCGCCCCGTGCCAGCGCGGGCTTGCCATCGCCCCTCCCTCCAGGATTATGCTCGAACTCCGAGTTTAATCGGAGGATCCCATGGACATGACGTCGGTACGAGCGGTCCTGCTCGACATGGACGGCACGATCGTCGACTCCGACGCATCCGTCGAGCGGGCGTGGACCACCTGGTCGGTCGAGCACGGCCTCGATCCGGTGGACGTGCTCCCGACCGTCCACGGCAGCCCGCCAGAACCCACCGTGCGCCGGCTGCTCCCCGCGCTGGACGACCGAGCCGTCGCGGTCTCCGCGCAGCGCCAGATGGACCTCCAGTACGACGACCTCGCGGACGTCGTCGCGGCCCCCGGTGCGTCCGAGCTGCTCGCCGCGCTTGACCGGCTGGGCCTGCCATGGGCGGTCGTGACCAGCGCGGACGTGCGGCTGGCCAAGGCGCGCCTCGGCGCGGCGGGGATCGACCCGCCGCTGCTGGTGACGGTCGAGGAGGTGCGGCGGGGCAAGCCCGACCCGGAGGGGTTCCTGATCGCGGCGGGACGGCTCGGCGTCGAGCCGGGGGCGTGCCTGGTGGTGGAGGACAGCGAGCCCGGCCTCGCCTCCGGCCGGGCGGCAGGCATGCGCACGGCCGCGCTCCGCGGCCTCGACGGCGACCTGAAGATCGCCGACCTCGCGCAGCTCGCGCACCTGCTGGAGCGGGCCCGCGTGCGGCCGTGACGTGCACGCGATCCAGCGGCACGCCCGCTCCCGCCTTGTTCGACACGGACGACCCGGCCGTCACCCCCGACCGCCCGCCGACGGGCGTCGTGCGCCTCGCCCCGCAGCAGGCACTCCTGCTGGCCCATCCATGAGCGAATCATCGGTACGGCGCGACAACGTCGTCCTGCGGGTCGCGTCGGGGCCGGCCGCCGTCGGCTTCACGATCAACAGCCTCGGCGCGTGCCTCGTGCTGCTCGCCCGCGACCTGGACCGCCCGCCCGAGGAACTCGTCTGGCTCTCGTCGTCGTTCGGCGTCGGGCTGCTGCTCATGGGCGCCGCGGGGCAGGTGCTGCTGCGGCGCGGGCCGAGACCGGTGCTGCGTGGCTCCGCGCTCGTCGCCGCGGCGGGGGCGGCGTTGCTCGCCACCGGGCCGACGGCCCTCCTCGCGGCTGCCGGCGCGCTGCTGCTCGGGACCGGGGCCGCCGGGCTGGTCATGGTCACGCCCGCCCTGCTGCGCGGTCCGGCCGTCGGGTCCCGGATGTCGCAGGTCAACGCCGTCTCCAGCGTGTGCGGCATCCTCGGGCCGCTCTCCGTCGGGATGCTGGACGTGCAGTTGGGCAATGGCCGGCTCGCGCTGCTGATCGCCGTGCCGCCGCTCGTGGCCCTCGCGGCATTCGCGGGATGGGCCGCGGGGCCCGCGCCGGCTGCGCCCGTGCCGACCGGGCCCGCCCCGCCGGCGTCCCGGCCGGTCTCCCGCCGCGTCGCGGTCGCGTGGGCCGCGGTGGTGCTCGGGGTGTCGATCGAGTTCTGCTTCACGATCTGGGCCGCCGCCCGGCTGCAGGACGCCGGGCTGGCGGCGGGCCCTGCTGGGGTCGCGGCCGTCGCGTTCCTGCTCGGGATGGCCGCGGGCCGGTACGGGGCCCCGTGGCTGATCGGCCGCGGGTTCCCGGTCGTGCCCGTGGGGTGCGCCGTGGTCGTCGCAGGCACGTTCGCCGTCGCCGTGCCGGACGCGCCCGTGCCGGTCATCGCGGGCCTGGTCGTCGCCGGGCTGGGCACGGCCGCGTTCTACCCCGTCACGCTCGCCCGGCTCGTCCAGGTGCCGGGCATGTCGGCGGTTCGCGGTCCGGCCTTCGGGGCGCTCGCGTCCGGCACCGCCATCCTCGTCGCGCCGGTGGTCCTCGCCGCCCTCGGCGCGGCGCTCGACCTGCGCGCGGCGTACCTGCTCGCCGTACTGCCACTCGCCGTCGCGCTCGCGACGGCCGCACGGAGGGAGCCCTCGTGTCCGTGACCCCGTTCCACATCGCGGTGCCCGACGCCGAGCTCGCCGACCTGCGCGACCGGCTGCGGCGCACCCGTTGGCCCGAACCAGAGACCGTCGACGGCTGGGCGCAGGGCGTGCCCCTCGAGTACCTGCGGGAGCTGTGCGCCTACTGGGCCGACGGCTACGACTGGCGAGCCACCGAGGCGCGCCTGAACGCGATGCCGCAGTTCCGCACCGAGATCGACGGGCTCGGCATCCACTTCCTGCACGTCCGCTCGCCGCATCCGGACGCGATCCCGCTGGTGCTGACGCACGGCTGGCCCGGCTCCGTCGTCGAGTTCCTCGACGTGATTGCGCTGCTCACCGAGGGGCCGACCCGCTTCCACGTCGTGTGCCCGTCGTTGCCCGGGTACGGGTTCAGCGACAAGCCCGCGAGACGCGGCTGGACCGTGCAGCGCATCGCCGCGGCGTGGGCGCAGCTCATGGCCCGGCTCGGCTACGACCGGTACGGCGCGGCCGGGAGCGACTGGGGCACGTCCGTCAGCACCTGGATCGGCAAGCTCGACGCGGCGCACGTCGCGGGCATCCACCTCGTCCCGCCGCTGGCCGCGCCCGACCCGGCCACCTTCGACGACCTCACCGCGGGCGAGCAGGCCGCCCTCGACGACCTCGCCCGCGGCCAGGGGGACGGCGACGGCTACTCGATGCAGCAGACCACCCGCCCGCAGACGATCGGCTACGGACTCGTCGACTCGCCCGCCCTGCTGGCCGCGTGGATCGTCGAGAAGTTCCACGCGTGGGCCGACCCGGCGAGCACGCTCACGCGCGACAAACTGCTGGACAACCTGATGCTCTACTGGCTGCCCGGCACCGGCGCCTCGGCGGCTCGGCTGTACTGGGAGAGCTTCCGCGAGGTGCAGCGCACGTTCGCCGGCGAGACCACCGACGAGGTGCGCGTGCCGGCCGGCTGCTCGGTGTTCGCCCACGAGAACCCACGTCCGTCCCGGCGGTGGGCGGCCCGGAGGTTCACCGACATCCGCTACTGGAACGAGCCCGACCGCGGCGGCCACTTCGCGGCGATGGAGCAGCCGGAACTGTTCGCGGGCGAACTGCGGGCGTTCTTCCGGCTGGTGCGCTGACGGCTTCCACGCGGGCGGGCACGATCCTGGTGCTGGCACACCCTACGGGGTCTTCTGAGAGTCTCCTCCCGGCTCTCCTGCGCTCACCTTTCCTCCACCGAACTCCCGGATTGACGTGGCGATTCCCCGTGCCACATCGACCTTGTCTCGTACCGCTGGGTCTATCGCCCAGATGAGCGTGAGAACTGCCCAGCCGAGGGCCGCGATACGGGCCCAATTCCCGATATCGGTACCGAAGTCCGTCCACGGGCTCATTGCCAGGAGCGCGATACCGGGCAGCGCGGCGACGGCGATGACTCGAAGGGATGAGGTCAACTTGTCCTGCCATCTTCGTACCGTCTTCGGTGGCGGCGGTCGATAGGCGGCATTCATCCAATTATCGGTGGCAACGGCCAGCAGTTGCTGTCGGAGAAGGCGACTCATTCTCGCATAGCTCATGCCGTCTGGGGACAGGGCAAGTCGCTTTGTGTGCCGCAACGCCTCGGCTGCGCCGCGGAGTCGATCGCCTAGCCATTCATCCGTCCGATGGTCATACGTTCTCAGTTCCTGGACCATGCCGTGTTCCAGGAGTATTGCGATCTCTTCGAGTCGCAGGGCGCAGTAGGAACCTGATATGCCGCTACCGGACACCCTTGCTTCGTCTGTGTCTGACAGGAGGTCGGCAAGACGCTGGATGATCGCGCCTCTGGCATTGCGCTCCGCTGCCTTCTGTCTGGCCTGAGCGGCGCCGATGCTGAAAACAAAAGTGACAAGGCCTGCGGTGGTCGTGATCACGGAGCCGGCGATCAAAGCGAATCCTGTAATGGACAGGATTGGCACGGGTGCAAGCCCGAGAATCAGCGCCCCCAATCCGCCGACCACAAGACTGAGTAAGATGACGTACGCCAAGCCGGTCAGCGCGGACTGCGACTTTCCCCAGGCCCATCCCCCGAGACCGAAGCACGAAGCAGCTAGGACGGGGCCGATGATGAGTTCCGGCGTCACCTCGCCTCCACCTACCGAGAACACGAAGTACGCGATCACGCCGATGAATGCGAGTAGCCAGAGTGCCCGCAGGCCGAACTTCCCCACCAGGTGGATCCGAGCGCTGGTGCGGGACGAGCTCAAGATCGCTGCTTCGACATCCATAAAGGCGCGGTACCGTCGACCTGGGTCGCGAATGCCCAGCGCCTGCAAGGATGACAACCTGTCGATCTCGTACTCGAAGTCGGCGATCAGTCGACGCTCGATGCGGAGCAGTAGTGGCCTCGCTGGAAGTCGGGCCAAGTCACGAATGCGTCGTTGAAACCCGGGAACTACGACCGAGTGTTCCGACTGCAGCTTGCTCGCGTGTGCATTCCAAGAATTGAAACGATAAATCCAGTAGAGGTTGCGTAAAGCCTTCTGGCTGTCTTTGGAGGTTTCCGGTAGGGCGCGGAACACGGAGTAGGCGATCGCAGTGGTTCCGACGTCCGTCAAGCGGTCGATGTAGTCGAGCGCGACGTCGATCGTCTGTGGAGACAATGCGTGCGCCTTGCCGTAGATATCTGCGGCTTCCGCGTGCTTGCTCTCGGCGGACGCAACGTCCGCAAGCGCGCGGAGGCGGGCGATCTCGACTGTCGTGCTACTGGCTGTGAAGCCGAGGGCTGCGCGTGCCCTTCCGAAGTTTCCCTGCTTCAGGAGTCGGCGAGCTTGCTTGATCGCAACGGCGGGACTCGACGGACCCGAGCGCTTGTTCAACGTGGTGTCCGGACCTTCGTTCGTATCCGTCGACGCGCTCATCTCGATTGGCTCCATCGTCGGCGTAGCATTTTCCTACCCGTCTTCGCTGCCGTCGGTCACGATCCCGCGATCGTAACTCGGGTGCGTGAGCGCAGATATCGGTGTGCGGGCAGCTGTCAGAACTGGTAGCGCAAGATCCGCCCGACGTCCCGGAGTTTCGGCAGCAGCGCGAGCACCCGCATCTGGATTCGGCCCGCCGTGGGGAGCAGGTCCAGGCCCGGCATGTCGACACTGCGCAGCGAATCGAGCAGCACCAGCCGCTCGTGCCACGCCTCGAGCTCGCGGGGGTCGTCGATGCCCCAGTGCAGGGTGGCGCCCGCGTTGCGCACGGCGGGCACGAGCTTCTGCAGCCGGATGCCGATGGTGCCGTAGCAGTCGAAGAGCAGCTGCCCGCTGGGAAACCGCCCGGTGATCCGCTCGATCAGCCGCCGGCCGTCCTCCTCGCGGAGGTACATCGTGAGGCCCTCGAGCACCGCCACGGTCGGGCGGTCGGCCGGCACCGAGTCCAGCCAGCCCTCGTCCGTGACCGAGCCGCGAACGAGGTGGTAGTCGCCCGGCGGGGGCGGCAGCAACCGCTCGCGCAGCGCGATGACATCGGGGTGGTCGAGGTCGATCCACCGGACGCCGGGTGGGACACCCAGGCGCTGGGCGCGGGTGTCGAGCCCGCACGCGAGGTGCAGCACGGTGGCCTCCGGGTGCGCGGCCATGAACTCGCGGGTCCACGTGTCGAGCTGCCGGCCGCGCAGCGCGACGCCCGCCGCGGTCGTGGCCGTGATCCCCGTGCGGCGGAAGTCGTACTCGATCCGCTCGACGGCACGCGCGGCCGCCTCGTCGTGCAGGATCGAGCGCGGGGCGTGGCTGTCGAGCGCGCGGGCGTAGAGGGTTGCGAGCATCGTCTCCGGGGCGCCGGTCAGCGCGACCTTCTCCCGATCCATGGGGCGGAAGCTACTCCCGGATCACCGCGAGGCGTGCTCCAGTTCGGGTGACGCGGTCTCCAGTGGCACGTTCGGCCCCCGGACCAGCCCTAGCTGCACGGTCTGGCGGGGCAGCACCGCGTCGAGGAGCCAGTCGGCCGCGGTCCGGGTGCGGTTGGTCGGCATGGACAGCAGGTGGTAGCCGCGGGTCACCGCCTTCGCGGCGAGCCCGGCGAGCGGCACGTGCAGCGGGTTGGCGGCGGCCTCGCGCCCGCCCAGCTCGACCACGAAGCCGAGGTCGTGGTGGCGGTAGGTGCGGGCCGTGCCGTGCCCGAGCGACGCGGCGACGTTGCGGCCCGCGAGCTTGCCCTGCCGCACGGCGTGCTGCGCGGTCATGGCCGTCACGTCACCGGGACGGGTCAGGTCGGGAACCGCGGCCGCGTCGCCGCACGCGGACACGTCGGGGTGCCCGGGGACGGTCAGCTGTGCATCGACGACGAGCCGGCCCTTGTTCGTGGGAAGCCCGAACCCCTCCACGAGCGGGTCGGGGCGCACCCCGACGCACCACACCAGCGTGCGGGTGGGCACCTTCTCGCCGGTCGTGAGGCATACGTGCTCGTGGGTGGCCTCCCGCACCGACTGGCCGGTGCGCACCTCGACGCCGCGCTCGCGCAGCACGCGGTCCGCGGTGCGCGAGAGCCGCGGGTCGAGCTCGGGCAGCACGCGCTCGGCCAGGTCGAGCAGCATCCAGCGAACGGGCTGGTCGCGCAGCGCGCCGTGCTGGCGCACCAGCGCGTCGGTGAACAGCGGGCCTTGCGCGGCGACCTCGGTGCCGGTGTAGCCCGCGCCGACCACGACGAACGTGCAGCGCGCCTCCCGCTCCGCCGGATCGTCGGTGGAGGCGGCCAGCTCGATCTGGCGAGTGATGTGGTCGCGCAGGTAGAGCGCCTCCGGGATGCCCCGGAAACCGTGCGCGTGCTCGGCGACCCCGGGGATGGGGAGCAGCTTGTTGACGCTGCCCGCTGCGACCACGAGCCGGTCGTAGCCCAGCTCGTGGCGACCGCCCTCGGGGTCGGTCCACGCGACCCGGCGCGCGTCGAGGTCGGCCCTGTCGACCTCCCCGAGCACCACCCGCACGCCGGGCAGGGTGGCGGCCAGCGGCACCGTGATCCGGCGCGGGTCGATCACGCCTGCCGCGACCTCCGGCAGCAGCGGCAGGTAGAGGAAGTAGTCGGTGGGGTTGATCAGAACGATCTCGGCCGTGTCGCCTGCCCGTTTCGCGAGCGACCGCGCGGCGCCGTGGCCGGCGAACCCCCCTCCGACGATCACGACCCGTGGACGGGGGCGCGGCGGTGCCGTTCCTGGAGCTGTCGAGGCCATGGCCATCGCCTACCCGCGATGCCCGAAAGGCAAGCGCCGCCACCGCCGCCGACTACGCTCAGTCGTCGGGCGCCCCGATCGAACGGCGCTCAGACGGGAGTGCAGCAGTATGTGGACCCTCTCCGGCTTCGCCGACGAGATCTCCCCCGACCTGGACGAGCAGTGCCGGGTGCTCACCGACCTCGGGATCCGCCACATCGAGTTCCGCAGCGCGTGGGATACGAACGTCCTCGACCTCGACGACGACCAGCTGGAGAAGGTGCGGGCGACGCTCGAGAGCGCCGGCATCGGCACCTCATCGGTCGGCTCGCCGATCGGCAAGATCGGGGTGCTCGACGACTTCGACGCCCACCTGGTGCGGATGCGCCGCGCCCTGCACGTCGCCGAGGTGCTGCAGGCGCCCTACATCCGGCTGTTCTCCTTCTTCATCCCGAAGGGTGACGACCCGTCGGCGCACCGCGACGAGGTGCTGCGCCGGATGGCCGCGCTCGCCGCCGAGGCCGATGGGCACGACGTCGTGCTGCTGCACGAGAACGAGAAGGAGATCTACGGCGACACCCCGCAGCGCTGCCTCGACATCCTGGAGTCGGTCGGTTCGCCGAAGCTGCGGCTGGCGTGGGACCCGGCCAACTTCGTGCAGGTGGGTGTCACCCCGTTCACCGAGGGTTACGAGAGCCTGCGCCCGCACCTGGAGTACCTGCAGGTGAAGGACGCGCTGCTGGCCGACGGCACTGTCGTGCCGGCGGGCGAGGGCGACGGCGAGGTCGAGGCCACCGTGCGGGCGCTCGTCGCCGACGGCTACGACGGGTTCTGCTCGATGGAGCCGCACCTGGCCACCGCGGGTTCGCTCGGCGGGTTCTCCGGCGAGCACCACTTCCGGCGGGCGACCGTCGCGTTCACGGCGATCCTCGACAAGGTGGGGGTGGAGTACCGGTGACGGTGCGGTTCGCGGTCGTCGGCTGCGGGGTCATCGGCACGCTGCACGCCGAGGTGCTCGCGGCGGATCCGGACACCGCGGTGAGCGTGCTGGTGGACCCGGACATCGCCGCGGCCGACTCCGTCGCCGCGCGGCTCGGCGGCGCCACGCCGGTCACCACCTCGCTGGACGCGGCACTGGCCCGTGACGACGTCGACGCGGTGGCGATCTGCGTGCCGAGCGGGGCGCACGCGCAGATCGCCGTGGCCGCCCTGCAGGCGGGCCGCCACGTCGTGGTGGAGAAGCCGGTCGACGTCACGGTCGAGGCGGCAGCGCCGATCGCGGCGGCCGCAGCGGCGGCGCCCGAGGGCACCGTGGTCACGGTGATCAGCCAGCACCGCTTCGACCCGGCGAGCGTCGTGGTGCGCGACGCGATCAGCGCGGGCCGGTTCGGCCGGATCACATCGGCCGTCGCGACGGTGTCCTGGTGGCGCAGCCAGTCCTACTACGACTCCGGCGCGTGGCGGGGCACGTGGGAGCTCGACGGTGGCGGCGCGCTGATGAACCAGGGCGTGCACACCGTCGACCTGCTGCTGTGGTTCCTCGGCACGCCGGTCGAGGTGACGGCGCAGACCGGGCTCCTCGCGCACGAGCGGGTCGAGGTGGAGGACACGGTGGCCGCGGTCGTGCGGTTCGAGTCCGGCGCGCTGGCCACCCTGCACGCCACCACGGCCGCCTACCCCGGCCTCTCCGTCCGGCTGCAGGTGCTGGGCGACGCCGGCTCCGCCGTGATCGACGACGACCGGCTCCGCTACTTCCACAGCAAGGAGTTGGCGTCCGCCGAGGCCGCGGGGGACGCGGGGGTCAGCGCCGACAAGGGCGACCGCTCCGACCAGACCGCGCTCGTCCTGCCCGCCGATGAGGAGGCCGATCCGGCCCATGGCCCGATGTTCACCGGCCACGCGCGGCAGTACCGCGACATCGTCGAGGCGATCCGCACCGGCCGCCGCCCCGGCGTCACGCTCGACGACGCCCTGCTCGCGCTGGCCACCGTGCAGGCGGTCTACGAGTCGGCCCGCACCGGCGCCCCGGTCCGGGTGGCGGATGTGCTCGCGGCGGTGAACGTCCCGGCGCCATAGCCGTCCCTCGCCGGTCGAGTAGCGGAGGCGCTGGGGGCGCCGTCCCTACTCGACCACCGGAGGGGTGTACCAAGTGGTACAGTCGCCTCCGTGGAGGGGGACGCGAAGGCGGCGCTGCTGTCGTCGGCGATCACCCACCTTGCCGGGCACGGCCTCGGCGGTGCCACCCTGCGCGGCATCGCGTCGGCGATCGGCACCAGCCACCGGATGCTGATCTACCACTTCGGGTCCCGGGACGGGCTCCTGCTCGCGATCGTGCGCAGCGTCGAGGAGCAGCAGCGCGCCGCGATGGCCGAGCTCGCCGCCGACCCTGACGCGTCGGTGGCAGACCTGTCCCGGCGCATGTGGGAGCGCGTGGCCGATCCCCGCCTGCACCCGCACGAGCGGCTCTTCTTCGAGCTGTACGGCCGCGCGCTGCAGGGCGACCCGGGCGCGGCGCCGATGCTGACCTGGGTCGTCCCGGCATGGCTCGGCCAGCTCAGCGCGCTCCTCGTCGACCGCGGGCTACCCGCCGACGAGGCGCGGGCCACCGCCCGGCTCGGCCTTGCGGCCGTCCGCGGGCTGCTGCTCGACCTGCTGGCCACGGGTGACCGCGCGGGCGCGGACGAGGCCGTCGAGCTGTTCATCGGGAGGGTGACATGAGGATCCAGCGCATCGCCGCAGAGACGACGACCGAGGCGTCGCCTGAGGAGGTCTGGGCGTTGCTCTCCGACCGGTCCACGTGGCCGTCGTGGTCGCCCCTCGGGTCGCACACCGCGGAGCGGCTCGGCGAGGGCGGCAACCCGGACGCGCTCGGTGGCATTGCGCGGTTCGTCACGGGTCGCCACTGTGTCCGGGAGGAGATCGTGGAGCGGGAACCGACCGGCAGGCTGAGCTACACGCTGCTCTCCGGGCTGCCGTTGCGCGACTACCGAGCCGTCGTCGAGCTGACCCCGGCCGGGACGGGCACGCACATCCGGTGGAGCGCGACGTTCTTCCCCGGTCGCCCCGGCACGGGCTGGATCTACCGGATCGCGCTGACCCGGATCTTCCGCGGCATGGTCACGGGATTGGCCGCGGCGGCGCCGGTCGGTAACTGATCACTCGCGTTCCTCCGGTAGGTCGGTGCTCACCGGAGTCCAGTCCGCGCCGAGTTCGTGCATGCGACGCAGCTCGGCGAGGCCCGCGAGCCACCCGGCCTCGTGCTGGGCCGCGCTGTCGAGTTCGTCGGCGCCGAACCCGCTCTGCACGAACGTCAGGTGCGTTCCGCCTCCTGAGCCGGCGAGCTCCCACCGCACGACCGCACCCGCCCCGTCGGCGTAGACGAGCATCTCGCCCGGCTCGAACTCGCTGATCTCGCCGTCGAGCCCGAACGAGATCCGCCCGCCGAGCCGGGGGTCGATCTCGGGTGCCCAGCCGAACCAGCGCTCCACCTGCGCGGGCTCGACGAGCGATGCGAAGACGCGCTCCGGCGGGGCGGCGATGTCGAGCTCCGCGCGGATCTCGCGGGACCGGTCGGGGTCGAAGTCGGCGCGCAGGGTGGGTGCGCGCCCGGCGAGGTGCTCGGCGAGTTCGACGAGCGCGAGGCCCCAGAACGTGTGCATGGAATGCCGGCCGTCCCGGCGGCCCTGCGGGGCCATCAGCTCGTCGAGCGTCGGCATCCGGTACTGGCGCAGGGCCAGCGCCGTGTGCTCACCGGCGGGCGCCAGCTCGATCCGGACCTCCGTCTCGATCCCGTCGAGCGTCCACGTGAACGCGAGCAGGTGGTCCGGTTCCGCCGTGACGAGGCGGTGCCGCCCCCGCTCGCCCTGCGGGACGCGGCGACCCCAGAACTCGAAGTGTCCGGCGTCGAGATCGACGTCCGCCTCGTCCGCGAGCCACTCCCGCAGGGAAGGCGGGTCGGTGAGCGCGTGGAACGCGGTGGCCGAAGGTACCGGGAGCCGGGCCTGCAGGCCGAGCACGTGCGTGCCTTCGGCAGTGGTCGGGTCACTCATCGTGGGCCTCCTTGAGGTAACAGGCCACGGCGAGCCGGAACACCTCGCCTTCGCTGCCGCCGTGGCGTGCGAACAGGTCCTGGAGCGTCGAGCGCAGGTCGTCGAGGAACGCCTTGCGGGCGCCGGGAGGCAACCGGATCTCGCCCGAGACGCCGAGCGTGGAGAGATCGCCGACGGGGCGGCCCTCCAGCCGCACGAGGTCGGTCTGCACGTCCTCGACGAGGTTCAGCAGGTAGCCGAGACTCAGCTGGTCCTGCGCGCCACGTCCGCCGATCGGGCCGACAAGGCGCGGGGAGAGCCAGTACGAGCGTGCGACCGCCTGGTAGATGCCCTCGGAGATGCCGTGGACGCGGCGCTCGTCCACCCGGTCGATCAGGCCGGCATCCCGCAGCCGCTGCACGTGGTAGTAGACGCGCTGCGCCGACTGCCCGAGCACGGCGCCCACCTGCGTACACGAGCGCGGTTCGGCCAGCTGACGCAGCACCTCGACCCGTTGCGGTTTGAAGAGCGCCTCCGCCTGGTCGAACCGGTCGACCAACAACAGCTCCTTCATGATGAAGAGAGTTTTTACGTAAAAGAGTTACTTGTCAACGGGTCCGGGTAGTCCCGATCATCGGCGCGGAGGAACGGAGGCGGCGATGACGGCCACTGAGGTGCGGAAACACGACGGCGAGATGCCGTCGGATGTGACGGGGAAGCTGTCGATCTTCGACCGCTTCGCGTCGGCGGTGAACGAGTTCGTCTCCCGGCCGTGGTTCTTCATGTTCTGCGTGCTGCTCGTCGTGCTCTGGGCGCCGTCCTTCGTGGTGCTGCCCAGCATCGACACGTGGCAGTTGATCATCAACACCGCCACGACGATCGTGACGTTCCTGCTGGTGGCGCTGCTGCAGAACACGCAGAAGCGCGCCGACGACGCGTCGCAGAAGAAGCTGAACGCCATCGCGGAGGGGCTGTCGGACCTGATGGAGAAGCTCGCCGCCGACCACCCCGAGCTGCGCGACGACCGCATGGAGCTGCGGAAGGCCGTTGGTCTCGAGGACCGGGAGGGCGCGGAGGACTGATCCCTACCGCCTGGTGACGGTGACCGCAGGCGGAGCGGGTCGAGGGACGGACCATGTTTTCTGGCGTAGCTGCTTGACCCCATCTCCAGCCGGAACTACAGTTTTTGGTGTTGCACGAGCTTCCGATGGAAGTCGAGTGACTCGGGAGGTGGTCGCCTGGACGGCAGTCGAGCATCGAGATCATCTATACCGTTGTCATGTTGATCCACGGGCCCGGTCTCCACGACCGGGCCCGGTCGTGTGCGGGGAGGGGGTTCTCCGGTGGGTGTCGACCAGCTCGACGACGAGGACTACCCCGCGATGACGATGGGGCAGGCGGCTGAGCTGCTCGACGTGCAGCCTGCCTTCCTGCGCAGCCTGGACGCAGCGGGCGTCCTCATCCCGGTTCGCTCCGGCGGTGGCCACCGGCGCTACTCGCGGCGACAGCTGGTGCTGGCCACGCGGATGCGCGCCCTGTTCGACGAAGGGCTGAACCTCGACGCGGCGGCCAGGATCGTCGCGCTGCAGGACGAGCTGAGCGCTGCTCGCACGCGGATCGCCGAGCTCGAGGCGCGGATCGGAGCGCGGAACGGCGACGGCCCCGACCGATGATCGGTCGGGGCCGCCGGTCCGAGTGGTGTTCGTCAGGCGTCGATCTGCTTCGGCTCGCTGCCGGAGCCGGCGATCGAGATACGGCGCGGCTTGGCCTTCTCGGCGATCGGGATCCGCAGCGTCAGCACGCCGGCGTCGTACGAGGCGTCGATGTGGTCGGTGTCGAGAGTGTCGCCGAGGAACAACTGGCGGGAGAACACGCCGAGCGGCCGCTCGGCCACCTGCATCTCCACGTGCTCGCCCGAGAACGGGCGCCGCTCGGCCTTGACGGTGAGCACGTTGCGCTCCACGTCCAGTTCGATCGCGTCGGCGGGAACGCCGGGCAGGTCGAAGCAGACGACGAAGTGGTCACCGTCCCGGTAGGCGTCCATCGGCATGGCGGTGGGTCGGGACCACGTGCCGGGGACGTTGCCGAACACCTGCTGGGTGAGCCGGTCCAGCTCGCGGAACGGGTCGGTGCGCATCAGCATCGCATGCCACTCCTTCCATGATCGCGCGATGCCTCCCGAGCGCGGGGTGCCGCTCGGATACCTCCAATGCTAGCTACAGGTTTCTTGCCATGCAAGGGCTCATGCTCTTGCACTGACCGGGTGAATCTCTCTCCCGCTGGCGCGTCGACGCCGGTGGTCAGGAGACGCGGTTCCAGATGTCGGCCACCAGCAGCACGACGAAGAGCGCCGACGCCAACCCGAGCAGCCCGTTCGACAGCCAGCCCGACCGGCCGTCCGCCGCGATCCGCTTGGAGTTGAGCAGCAGGATCAGCGTCACCCCCAGGAACGGCATGAACGCGGCCCCGAGCACGCCGTAGATCAGCGTGAGCGCGAACGGGCGATCGAAGAACAGCAGAGCCATCGGCGGGATCGTCAGCCAGATCAGGTACGCCCGGAACGGCGTGCTGCGCTCGGCCGCCCTGGCCTCGTATCCGGTCTCGGTTGCCGTCGACCGTTCCGTGCGCAACGCCTCGGCCGCCACCTCCGCCGCCGCGCCGTGGGGCAGCCGGATGGCGCGCGTCCAGTCCGTGAACAGCAGGCTGACGCCGTTCCACACGCCGAGCAGGGACGTGGTGGTCACCGCGAGGAAGCCGACGAGGAACAGGATCCGCGCCCAGTCGCCGTACCGGGTGCCCAGCTCGGTGCCGAGCACGAGCAGGCCCCTGTCGTTCTCGGTGAGGTCCTGGCCGAGCAGCAGGTTGGCGCCCACGACGAGCATGGCGATCACGAAGATCGCGGTCATCGTGTAGCCGACGGCGTTGTCGAGCCGCATCATCGACAGCCAGCCGGTGCCCTTCCAGCCCTTCGCGATCATCCAGTAGCCGTACGCGGCCATCGTGATCGTGCCGCCGACGCCGCCGATCAGGCCGAGCACGTAGATCACCGAGCCGTCGGGGAGCCGGGGGACCAGACCGCCTGCCAGGTCCAGGAGGTCGGGCGCCACCAGGAAGGCCACGGAGACGACCGACACGAACTTGATCAGCACCAGGACGGTGATGAACTTCTCGAAGATCTCGTAGCGCTGCAGCCACACCAGCACGAGACCCACGACACCGGCGATCATGGCCCAGTACCGGACGTCGAGGCCACCGAACAGGGCGTTCAGCGGGAGCCCCACCGCGGACATCGCGGTGGCGCCGTACACGAACCCCCAGATCACGATGTAGACACCGAAGAAGACGGTGGCCCAGCGGCCGAGCCGCCGCCAGCCGTCCAGCAGCGTGGAGCCGGATGCGAGGTGCCATCGGCCGACGCCCTCTGCGAGCGCGAGCTTCAGCACGGCGCCCAGCACGGCCGCCCACAGGAGCACGGTGCCGAAGCGGGCGCCCGCCACCATCGTGGCGACGAGGTCACCTGCGCCGACGCCGGCGGCCGCGGCGAGCAACCCCGGTCCGACCTGCTTGACCTTCGCTCCGAATCCAACGGGTGGCCTCGCCACCGTGGTGTCAGACGTACTCATCCGCTCCCGCTCCTCGTCGATGCCGGGGATTGTCGCCCGCCGACCGTAGATCCGCCGCGCGGCGCTCGCGCGCGATCTTTACGGGCCCTTAGTCCTACAGCCGGATTTCGGTGGTGGGCGGCGGCCGGGGGCTGGTGGGTGAGGCCCGGGGCTGTCCGGTGCCGGGCACGGCGCGCCCACGAAAGCGTCCGGCACCCGGCTGCACCCCCCTGGAGGTGCGTTCCGCGCAACGCACCGCGAGCCAGGCGGTGATCAGCGGTTCGGCGCGAAAGCCGACGCCTCGCGTCGGGAAAGGCGTCGACCTGATGATCACAGGCTCGCCGAGCCACCCAGTCCGGGCTCTGTCGAGCCCGGCGCGCTCGTTCTCGGGCGGCGCACCCCGTCGACGGGGTGTCTGACCTGCGACGGGCTGCGTAGGCCGACGCGGGTTGCGCCGGCGCCTCCGCCGTGCCGAGGAGCGGCCGAGCCCGGCGACCAGAGGAATGATCACGAAGTCCGGCTGGACCAGAAGTCCGCCTGGGGTATTGGGCGACGTCCTGCGCGGCCACCGCCTACCCGTGCAGCTCGCGGTACGCCGCTACCGCTCCCGGGTGCAGCGGGATCGCGCCTGTGCCGATCAGCGAGCGCTGGTCGAGGTACTGGGTGCCAAGCGCCGACTCCGGCACCAGGTCCGGGGCCGCGGCGACGAGCGTGCGGGCCACGGCGCCTGCCGTGGCCGGGGGTAGGGCGGAGGTGCAGACCAGCAGGTTCGCGACGCCGACGGTCGGCACCGGCGCGGCGGGGCCGTACGCGTCGGCGGGCACGGTGACCGCCCCGTAGACATCGCCGTGGCGGGAACGCAGCTGCGGCAGGTGCTCGGCGAGCGGCAGCAAGCGGACGGGGCGACGCGCCGCGAGTTCGGCGAGCGCGGGTGTCGGCACCCCGCCCGACCACAGGAGCGCGTCCGTGGATCCCGACTCGAGCGCGGTGACGGCGTCGCGCAGCGGGCGGCGGGTCACGTCCGCCGCGATGCCCACCGCGGCGAGCAACCGGTCGCCGAACACGGCGGCGCCGGAGCCGACGGCGCCGAGCGAGACCGGGCGCCCTGCGAGGTCGGCGGCGCTGACGGCGGGGTCCTCGGCCCGCACCACCAGCTGCATGTAGTTCTCGTAGACGCGGCCGATCGCCCGCAGCGGCACCGGCACGCCGAACGGCTCGTCCCCGTTGCGGGCGGCGAGCGCGATGTCGGTGAGCACGAGCCCGAGCGCGGCGGTGCCATCGCGGAGCCGCTCGATGTTGTCCACGCTGCCCCCGGTGTTCACGACAGCGGCGGGAAGGCCCGCCGCCGCGAGCGCGGAGGCGAGCAACTCACCGAACTCGACGTAGAAGCCGCCCGGCTCGCCCGCCGCCAGCGGGAGGGGCGGTGTCGTCGTGCCCGTGCAGCTCGCGAGGAGCGGGGTGGTGAGCAGGCCGCCCAGCAGCGCCCGGCGCGAGACGCGGGTCATGCCGGCAACTCGATCGTCACGACGAGGCCGGCGTCCGGCGGGGACGAGACGCGCAGGGTGCCACCGCGCGCGGTGACGAGGCGCTCCGCGATCGGCAGGCCGAGCCCGGAGCCTCGCGCGGTGCCGCCGGGGGCGCGCCAGTACCGCTGCGTCGCCTGCCGCAGCTGCTCGGCCGGAAGGCCGGGACCGTCGTCGCGCACCTCGAGCAGCGCCAGCCCGTCGCCGCGGCAGACGGCGATCTCGACCGTGGCGCCGCGGCCGCCGTACTTGACGGCGTTGTCGAGCAGCACGTCGAGCAGCTGCTCCACCTCAGAAGCCGTGCAGGCCGCCTCCACGGGATCCGGAGCCGACGCGTGCAGCCCGACACCGGCCCGTACCGCGGCGGGGCGCCACGCGTCGAGGCGCTCCGCGACGACCGCCGTCAGCTCGGTGCGGTCGTCCGGCCGGGCCGCAACGGCGAGGGCGGTGGCGCGGCTCTCCGCGGCGGCGAGGTCGAGCAGCCCGTCGAGCAGCGCTTCGAGGCGGTCGAGCTCCACCACGGTGGAGTGGTACGTCGCGCGGCCGGCCGCGGCGACGTGCGGGTCGAGGGTGTCGACGCGCAGCCGCAGCGCGGCGAGCGGGTTGCGCAGCTGGTGCGACGTGTCGGCGACGAGCCTGCGCTGCTCCTCGGCGCTGGTGGCGACGGCGTCGGACATCCGGTTGAAGGCGGCGGCGAGCGCGCGCAGCTCGGTGGGGCCCGCGCGCGGGGACACGTGCGCGCCGGGGTGCCCCGCCGCGACCTCCCCGACGCCGGCCGCGAGCTCGCGGATCGGTCGCAGCACCCAGCGGGCGAGCAGCAGCGCGAGCGCCGCGCACGCGGCGGCGGCCAGCAGTGCACCGAGCAGTACGGCCACCCACGCCGCGGTGATGTCGGCAGCCGCGGCCGCAGGCTCGGCCCGCAGCACCACCGCGCCTCCCACCTGGGTACCGGTGCCGATCGGGCGGGCGAACAGGATCGGGCCGGTCGACCACGGCCGCAGCCCCGCCTGCCGGGCCGCCGGCTGGTTGCGCAGGGCCGCGTCCACGGCCGCGACGACGGCAGGGTCGTCGGCGCGCAGCCCGGCCTCCACGATCGCCCGGCCCGATCGGTCGACGACCGCGACGCCCTCGCCGTAGACGGTGTGGTGGGCCTGCACCTCCTGAGCAAGGGTGCCGGCCCCGGCTCGACCGGTGGCCTGCTGGGCGAGCGCGGCGAACCGGTCGAGGTCGCCCGCCCGCGTCAGCACGAACGCCTGGGTGCGTCCGGCCGCTGTGCTCTGCAGCAGCGGGACGGCGAACCCGGCGACGGCGGCGAGCGCGAACGCGAGGAGTACGACGAGAAGCCGACGCCGCACGCTAGTGCGCCGCCCTCGACTGATGGAGCGAGAGTGCCGCTCGCTCGCAAGGTGCGAGCCGATGCGCCGTTCGCTCCACCCACTCCATCAGCGCCCCAGCCGGTAGCCGAAGCCGCGGATCGTCGACACGAGTCCAGGTCGGCCCAGTTTGCTCCGCAGCGACGCCAGGTGGACGTCCAGGGAGCGGCTCACCGCGAGGTACGCGTCGCCCCACACCTCGTCGAGCAGCTGCTGGCGACTCACGGCCGCGCCCGGCCGCCGGGCGAGCGCGGCGAGGATGTCGAACTCCTTCGCGGTGAGCGCGACGTCCGCGCCACCCACCGTGGCGCGGCGGGCGGCCAGGTGCACCTGCAGGTCCTCGATCTCGACCACGTCGCCGGTCGGGCCTTCCGCCGGCCGAGTGCGTCGCACGACGGCGTCGACCCGCGCCAGCAGCTCCCGCAGCCGCACCGGCTTCACGAGGTAGTCGTCGGCGCCGAGGCGCAGACCGCGCACGACGTCCCGCTCGGCGTCCCGCGCGGTCAGCACCAGCACGGGGGTGGCCGCGATCCGGCGGAGTCTGCGCAGCACATCCATGCCGTCGGCGTCGGGCAGGCCGAGGTCCAGCAGCACGAGATCGGCGTCGCGCAGGTGCGGCCACACGTCCGCGGCACGCGCCACCCGCTCGACCCGGTGGCCGTGCGTCCCGAGCGCCTCCACCACCGCGCCGGCCACCCCGTCGTCGTCTTCGACCACCAGCACCCGCACCGGCAGAGCGTGCCACGGATGTTTCTGTCGGATGCGCGTCCTACCGTCAGTGCATGGCCCGACCCCACGTGGTCGCCCACGTCGCGATCGCCCTCGACGGCGCCACCACGGGCTTCGCTCCCGCCGTCGGCCGCTTCTACGAGCTGGCCGCCACCTGGGCCGAGGACGTCACGTTGGCGGGCGCCGACACGATCCTGGCCCAGGAACCGGCGCTGCGTGCCGCGCCGCGCAGGCAAGCGCCCGTGGGTGCCCCACTGCTGGCCGTGGTCGACAGCAGGGCCCGCGTGCGGGAATGGGAGGCCCTCGGCTCGGTCGGCCACTGGTCGGGAGTGCTCGCGCTGCGCGCCGCGGCCACGCCGCCCCGGCCGCACCACGCGGTGCCCGAGCTGGTGGCGGGCGCAGAGTGCGTCGATCTCGCGGAGGCCCTCACCGCGCTCGGCGAGCACCACGGCGCGCGCGTCGTGCGCGTCGACAGCGGTGGCGGGCTGATCGGTGCCCTGGTGCGGCGCGGACTGCTGGACGAGCTGAGCCTGCTCGTCCACCCCCTGCTGGCCGGTCCTGGTCAGCAGAGCTGGCACGGCGGTGCGCAGGCGTCGGCCGCGGCGTTCGAACTGATCGCTGCCGAGGCGCTGGAACGCGATCTCGTGTGGCTGCGCTACCGGGTCGGCTGATCGCCGCTCGGAGGCGAACCCTTCTTCTCCCTGGTCCGGCGGCGCATACTGAGGTGGTCAGCCCCTCATTGACGTGGGCGGGAGGTCCGATGGCCGTGGACATGTGGGTCATCTGGTTGATCGCTGCGGTGGGTCTCATCGTCCTCGAGATCTTCACGCTCACCGCCGCGGTGGGAATCCTCGGCGGCGCTGCCCTGATCACCGCGCTCACCGCGGCGTTGGGGGTGCCGGTGCCGGTGCAGCTCGTCGTGTTCTCCGGTGCGGCCGTGGCCGGCGTCGTGATGCTGGGCCCGCTCGCGCGGCGGCACCTGACGGGTCCGCGCGGCGGCGCCCCGTTCGGGGTGGACGCACTGGTCGGCAAGCCGGGGTACGTCGTGCAGGAGGTCACCGGCCGGGACGGCCGGGTGCGGATCGGCGGCGAGGAGTGGACCGCGCGCGCGATGGACGACACCGTCGTCATCCCGGCCGGCGCCACGGTCGACGTCCTGCAGATCGACGGGGCCACCGCCGTCGTCTATCCGAGGGAGTGATCATGGATCTGGCCCTGATGATCGTCGGCCTGCTCGTCGCCCTGATCGCTGTCGTCACCGTCATGCGGACCGTGCGCATCGTGCCGCAGGCGCGGGCGCGCAACGTCGAGCGGCTCGGCAGGTACCAGCGCACGTTGAAGCCCGGTCTCAACTTCGTGATCCCCTACATCGACCGTGTCTACCCGGTGATCGACCTGCGAGAGCAGGTCGTGTCGTTCCGGCCGCAGCCGGTCATCACCGAGGACAACCTGGTCGTCGAGATCGACACGGTCCTCTACTTCCAGGTCACGGACCCGCGTGCCGCCGCCTACGAGATCGCCAGCTACCTGCAGGCCGTCGAGCAGCTCACCGTCACTACGCTGCGCAACGTGGTTGGCTCGATGGACCTGGAGTGCACGCTCACGTCCCGCGACCGGATCAACAGCACGCTGCGCGGCGTGCTGGACGAGGCCACGGGCAAGTGGGGCCTGCGGGTCAACCGCGTGGAGATCAAGGCCATCGACCCGCCGAAGACCATCAAGGACGCGATGGAGAAGCAGATGCGCGCCGAGCGGGACAAGCGCGCCGCCATCCTGTCCGCGGAGGGTCACCGCCAGTCGCAGATCCTCACCGCGCAGGGCGACAAGCAGGGCGCGATCCTGCGCGCCGAGGGGGAGCGGGCCGCGGTGATCCTCAAGGCAGAGGGCCAGTCCAGGGCGATCGACGAGGTGTTCCAGGCGGTGCACCGCAACGACCCCGACCCGAAGCTGCTCGCCTACCAGTACCTGCAGGTGCTGCCGCAGCTCGCTCAGGGTGAGGGCAACACGTTCTGGGTGATCCCGAGCGAGGTCACTTCCGCGTTGCAGGGCGTCTCGCGGGCCTTCACCGAGGCCGTCCCGCGCTCGCCCGCCACCCGGGACCAGCGCCCCAACGACGAGCTGGCGGCCAAGGCCGCCGAGGACGCGGCGAAGGCAGAGGAGGCCGCGGCCGAAGCGGTCGCGGACGCCGCCGTCCCAGACGGCATCCCGCTCACCAACGGCGGGCAGTCACGGCCGTTGCCGGCCGGCGAGTAGTAGTGGCGTCCGCCGGGAGTCCCGCCCGGCGCCTGATCACCCGGCTGTTGACCCGGGCATGGGACGACGACGTGCTCAGCCAGTCCGCGTCGGCCGCGTTCTGGCAGACGCTGTCGCTGCCGCCGCTGCTGCTCGGGTTGTTCGGCTCGCTCGGGTACGTGGAGCGCTGGTTCGGCCCGGACACGGTCGTCGCCGTGCAGGAGTGGATCATCCGGATCACGAGTGGGGTGTTCAGCCGCAACGCCGTCGACGAGATCCTCGTCCCCACCGTCGCCGAGATCCTCACGTCCGCGCGCGGCGAGGTCGTCTCGATCGGGTTCGTGCTGAGCTTCTGGTCGGGCTCATCGGCGATGGCGACGTTCGTCGACGCGATCACCAGGGCGCACGACCAGTACCCGGTCCGCGGCTGGGTGTGGCAGCGCACGCTCGCGATCCTGCTCTACCTGGCGGGCCTCGCCGTCGGCATCGTGCTCCTCCCGGTCGCGGCGCTCGGCCCCGACCGCCTGCTGCCGCTCGTGCCCGACGTGGTCGAGCCGGCGGCACGGGCGGTGGTGACCGTCGTCTACCTCCCGGTGGTCGTCGTGGTGCTGGTGCTGGCGCTCACCGGGCTGTACAGGATCGCGCTGCCGTTCAAACCGCCGTGGCATCGCGGCCTGCCAGGGGCGTTGCTGGCGGCGGTCGTGTTCCTGGTGGGTGCCACCGGTCTGCGGCTCTACCTCGACTGGGTCACCAGCACCGGCTATACCTACGGAGCGTTGGCCGCGCCGATCGCCTTCCTGCTCGGCATGTACTTCATCGCGCTGGCGGTGATCCTCGGCGCGTACCTCAACGCGGGGGTCCAGGAGGTGTGGCCGGCGCCGCTGCACAGGCGCGGGCGGCCGGTCTCCCGTGTCACAGGCTCGGGGGACGTTCCGTCTCAGGTGGTGTCCGACCCACTGGAGGAGACCCCTGATGCCCTCGACCCCGATCCCGGCGCTGGCGCCCTTCGTGGCGCAGAGGACGGTGGCGCTCACGACCTACCGCCGCGACGGAACGCCGGTGACCACGCCAGTGAGCCTCGCCGTTGACGGCCATCGCGCGGTGTTCCGTTCCTTCGCCAAGGCCGGCAAGACCCGCAGGCTGCGCCGCAACCCCGCGGTCGAGGTGGCCCCGTCAACGTTCAAGGGAGCCCCGACGGGTCCCGCGATCCGCGGCACGGCCCGGCTGCTCGACGGGGAGCAGGAGCGGGAGGCCGCGCGACTGCTGAGGCGCAAGCACCCGCTGCTGCACGGCGTGCTGGTCCCACTGGCCCACTGGGTGGGCAGGCGGAGGACGGGCCGGACGGTCCACTTCGCGCTGAAACCGGAATAGGGGCCGTGAGTGGATACGACTGCCGGCACATGCGCTGGAGCACTCGTATCCACTCACGACCCCTGGCGGGTCGGAAGCGGTCTACTTCGGCGGTTCGATCGGGTGCGGGTGGTCCCGGCTGTCGTCGAGGTGACTCGGATCCATCTCCACCTTCCCGACCACCAGGTGGTTGATGAGCCAGAGCACCGCGCCGACTGCGATCAGGATGCCGGCGATGATGAACTGGCTCCACGGGCGGCCGGACAGCGGAGTGGCGAGGAAGCCGCACAGGAACACGCCGAGGACGGGTGCCCACGTCGGGGCACGGAAGTGCTTGTGCTCGGCCTTGTGCTTGCGCAGCACGAGCACCGCGATGTTGACGATCGTGAACACCGCGAGCAGCAGGAGCGCGGTGGTGCCGCCCAGCACGCTCAGGTCGACGGTCACCACCAGGATGTAGGCGATGACGCTGCTGAACACGATCGACACCCACGGCGTGCGGCGGGTGGGGTGCACAGTGGCGAACACGCTGGGCAGCACGCGCTCGTTGGCCATGCCGTAGAGCAGGCGGCTCGCCATCAGCATGTTGATCAGCGCGGAGTTGATCACGGCGAGCAGACCGATCGCCGCGAACAGCTGCAGCGGGAAGCCGGGCGCGCTGACCTCGAGAACCGCCAGCAGCGCACCGCTACCGGCCTCGGCCAGGGCGGTCGAAGGCAGCAGCATCGAGGAGATGATCGCGACGATCACGTAGATGGTGCCGGCGACGGCCATACCGAGCAGCATCGCCCGAGGGAAGATCTTCACCGGGTCCTTGGTCTCCTCGGCCATGTTCACCGAGTCCTCGAACCCGACCATGGCGAAGAATGCGAGAGAGACGGCAGTGGTGATCGCCAGGAACGGCCCCGTGTCGCCGGTGTTGATTTCGGTCAGCCGGCTGGCGTCGCCCTGACCGCCACCGATCGCCCAGAGGCCGGCGATGATGATGATCGCCAAGCCGCTCACCTCGATGCAGGTGAGCAGCACGTTCGCCTTGACCGACTCGCCGACGCCCCGGAAGTTGATGATCGCGAGGCCCGCGACGAAGGCCAGTGCGACGATCCAGAGTGGCAGCGTGGCGAACTGCCTCAGGTAGGTGTCGCCGAACGCCTTGGCCGCCGACGCCGCTGACGTCACGCCCGAACACATCACCGTGAACGTGACCATGAACGTCAGGAACTGGACGCCGAACGCGCGGTGCGTGTACAGCGCCGCCCCGCCCGCGCCGGGGTACTTCCCGACGAGTTCCAGGTAGCTGAACGCGGTCAGGAACGCGACCACGAACGCGCCGAGGAACGGCGCCCAGAGGGCGCCGCCGACCACGTCGGCAACTGAACCGGTCAGGGCGTAGATCCCGGTGCCGAGGATGTCGCCGACGACGAAGAAGAGCAGGAGCCCTGGGCCGATCGCTCGCTTGAGTTCCGGTTGACTGTGCGCTGGTGCTGGGGCTGTGTCCGCCATGGCGAGTGAGTGTGACGGCTACCACGAGGGGTGGTCGAGGATCTTGGTGATTATTTGATGTAACAGACGCCGTAACACGAACCGGGAGGGTTCGGATCCCGCGCGCCGAGCGGGACAGCGACCACGTAGGCAGACAAACGGGCAGTGACACGAGCAGCATGGAAGAGCTGACTTCTCATGTCAGTGCCAGTAGTCGGCCCGGCGCCACAGCATGACGGCCAGCATCAGCGGGAACATGATCACGTGGGCGGCGACCATGACGGTCATCGCGGAGATCGCGCCCAGCCAGTACGGCACCAGCAGCACGACGAACGGCAGGAACATCGTCGCGCTCATCTCGGCCGTGCGCGGCCACGAGTGGCGCCGGATGCGCATCCACAGCGCCATGGCGATCGTCATGTCGATCGCCATCGTCATCGCGTGCACGTCCGGGCGGGCGACCCACTCGGCGGGCCAGAGCGGGGCCAGCGCCACCATCCCGACGATCATGGCGACGACCATCTCGAGGTAGTGGGTGGCGAACCGGAGCGCCTTGCGGGTGCTGGTGCGGGTGTTGGGGTGGGGGTGCGTGGTTGTCATGGCAGGAAGGGTCGTCGAGCGCGGCCTCCGTGCCAGGTGCCGGAGGTCATGGACCGGGGTCATGACCTCGGCATGACCCCCTCAGCTCAGAGCAACCCGAGGGCGCGGGCGCGCAGTGCCGCCTGCGTGCGGTCGCGGGCGCCGAGCTTCGCCAGCACGTTCGTCACGTGGTTCTTCACGGTGCCCTCTGCGAGGAACAGCTCCGCGGCGATCTCCCGGTTGCTGCGGCCGTCGGCCAGCAGGCGGAGCACGCCCAGCTCGCGGTCCGACAGCGGCACGACCAGGGGTTGCGGGCGCGCCTCCGCATCCGTGTCGGGCAGCTGCGCGAACCGGGCCACCACCTTCGCCGCCACCGACGGCTGTAGCACCGACTCCCCGCGTGCGGCCGCGTGCACGGCCTCGACCAGCCGCGCCGAGGAGACGTCCTTGAGCAGGTAGCCGACCGCGCCCGCGCGCAGCGCAGCGAACACGTCCTGGTCGTCGTCGAAGGTGGTGAGTGCGATGACCCGGACCTCCGGTTGCTCGACGCGCAGCCTGCGGGTGGCCCCGATGCCGTCCAGCACGGGCATGCGCAGGTCCATGAGCACCACGTCGGGCACGAGCTCCGCGGCCTTGCGCAGCGCCTCGTCACCGTCGCCCGCCTCGCCAACCACCTCGACGCCCTCGTGCACGGCGAGCAGCGTTGCGAGGGCCTCCCGGAAGAGGGCCTGGTCGTCCACGAGCAGAACCCGGACGGTCACCCCGGCACCTCCATCGACAGCGTGCAGCCCGCACCAGGAGCCGACTCGACGTGCAGCCGCCCGCCGAGCTGGGCGGCCCGCTCCCGCAGCCCCATCAGGCCGAAACCGGCGGAACTCGCCTCACCACCCACTCCGTCGTCGCGGACCTCCACGCGGACGGCGGCCTCGCCGTAGTGCAGCAGCAGGTCGGCACGGCCGGCGCGCGCGTGCTTGCGGACGTTCGTCAGGCCCTCCTGGGCGGCCCGGTACAGCGCCTCCCGCGCGTCGTCGGGGAGCGGGCGCTGCGTGCCCGACACGTCGAGCCGGGTGGGCACACCCGCCGCCGACGCCTCCTCGGCGAGCGCGCCGAGCGCCTCGGGGAGCGGGCCGGTCGCGCGCGGTTCGCGGAGGGCGTGCACCGATCGGCGCACCGCGCCCAGCGCATCCTCCGACAGCTGCTGCGCCTTGGCGAGGACGTCGTCGGCCTTCGCCGGGTCGGAGGACAGCACCGCCCGCGCGGCCTTGACCTGCATCTGCACGACGGTGAGCGAGTGGCCGAGCCCGTCGTGGATGTCGCGGGCGACCCGGTTGCGCTCCTGGGCGGTGGCGAGGCGCTCGGCCTGCGCGGCGTAGTCGCGCAGCTGCTGGTGCGCCTCGGCCAGGTCGCGGCGCAGCTGCTGCTCCCGACGCAGCAGCTCGGTGATGAGCGCGGCGAACAACACGGACGCGAACAGGCCGACCCCCTCCCGCAGCGCCGCCTGCCACGACTCCATCGGCGCGTGCGCGAACGGGATGAGCAGGACGACCGCGGCGGTGGCGGGGCGCGGGAGCACCAGCACGCACTGGCTGACCAGGACCACGAAGAAGAGCGTGGTGGCCACGCTCGGCTGGAGCGCAAAGGTCGTGAAGGCCAGCGCGAGCTGGACCGCGACGTACGCCGCCGACAATGCCGGCCGCGCGCGCCGGCTCACCCACCAGAAGCCGCCGACGCTCAGCAGCGTGTACGCCGCGCCGAGCGGCAGCGCGGCGATGGGGCCGCCCGCCCCGACGACCGCGATCACCAGCGTGAGGAACGCGCCGGCCGTGAGCACCGCGAGCGCTCGGTTCACAGGTGCCACCCTATGGCGCATGAGCATCGTCGTGGTCGACGCACCGTCGAACCTCGGGCTGCGGCCGCCGCGCCCCGGCACCGTGCCCGGCTGCTACAAGCTCGCAGGCGCTCTGCGGGACCAGGGCCTGCTCGCGCGGCTCGGCGCCCTGGACGGCGGGGTGGTCACCCCGCCCCGCTACGACCGTGGCGGCTGGGCGGAGGGTGACGGGGTGTTCAACGCGGCCGCCATCGCCCGCTACTCCGTCGCGCTGGCCGACCGCGTGGACCGGTCCGCGACACCCGGCTCGTTCCTGCTCGTACTGGGCGGCGACTGCAGCGTCCTGCTCGGCACGCTGCTCGGGCTGCGCCGCCGCGGCCGCCCCGGCCTGGTGTACATCGACGGGCACTCCGACTTCCGGCACCCGGGCAACTCGCCGTCCGTCGGCGCCGCGGCCGGTGAAGGGCTCGCGCTGGTCACCGGCCGCGGGCAGCCGGACCTGACCGACATCGACGGGCTGCGGCCCTACGTCCGCGACACCGACACGGCCGCATTGGGCATGCACGAGCCCGGCGACCCGCTGCTGGCGGCGGCGCGGGAGGCGGTCGCCGTACTGGCGACGGTCGAGGAGATGCTCGCCGCCGGGTGCGGCGCGACCGCCACGCGTGCGCTCGGGGCGATCGCTCCCGGCGTCGACCGGATCTGGGTGCACCTCGATGCCGACGTCCTCGACCCGTCCGTCATGCCGGCGGTCGACAGCCCGGACCCGGGCGGCCTGCAGCCCGCCGAGCTCGTCGAGACGCTCGTGCCGCTCCTGAGCGACCCACGGGTGGCGGGCCTCGACCTGGCGATCTACGACCCCGACCTCGACGAGCCCGGCGACGGAGCCCGCCTGCTCGCGGACGTCCTCGTCGAAGCGCTCGGCGCCGCCGGACGCCGACCGTGATCGCTCGCCCTGAATGCCGCGAGCGTCGATCGGGTACCTAGTGCTCCCTAGTCGTGGCGCCGACGATGCGATCTTCGTCGGCGCAGCCAACCGCCGTTTCGAGGAGGAGAACCGTGGCCGTCAGTGCGGATCTGGCCAAGCTGCTGGACAAGGAGTGGGAGGACAAGTCGCTCGAGGAGGTCCTCAAGGCCCCGGTGAGCGCGCTCGCCGGTGTCAGCGATGGAGACGCCGACGCGCTCAAGCAGGCCTTCAACGTCAAGACCGTCGGCGACCTCGGCAAGAACAAGTACTTCCGCGCCGCCCAGGCGATGTCGCTACTGGGGGACGCCGCCAAGTAGCGGCAGGCCAAGTGGCGATCGTCAGTGCGACTCGGGCGTCGGGCCGGGGCCGAAGGTGGTGAGGAAGCGATCCCGGAAGTCCTCCATCGGCCAGACCGGGGCCTGCGGGTTCGGCCGCAGACCGTCGTCCCAGCCCCACCCGTCGACCCGGTCGAGGACCCCGCGGTCACGGGTGATGATCGAGATGGGGACGTCGTACCCCGCGTCGGGCCCGATGATCATCGGAGCGGCCTGGTGGTCGCCGAGCACGATGAGCACCAGGTCGTCGTCGCCGGAGTTCTGCACCCACGATGTGAGCGTTCCGAGGGAGTAGGCGATCGAGCGGCTGTACGCGGAGCGGACGGCCTCGGTGCCCTTGGCCCACACCGCGTCGCGCGGCTCGCCGGTGGCCAACGTCTGGAAGATCGAACCGTCGCCGACCTGGTCCCAGCCGATCACCGGCGGGATGAGCGGCCACGGGGCGTGGCTCGACGCGAGCGCGATCTCGGCGAACACGGGCGGCCGCTCGGGCTGCCCGTGTTCCGCGCGCTCGAAGGCCGACATCGTGTACTGGTCGGGCACGCTCGCCCAGCCGAGGTCGGGGCCGCGGTAGCCGAGGGCCGGGAAGTCGTAGACGCGCTGGTGGCCGTAGAACCGCGCCTCCGGCCACTCGCCCGTAGTGCCCGGCATGACGGCGGCGGTCCGCCAGTCGGCCTCGGCGAAGGCGCTGACGAGCGTGAGCCGGTCGCTCGCCATGAGTGCGTCGTGGCGGGCCTGGTTGGCGATGCGCATCCCGGACAGCATCGTGGCGTGCGCGAGCCAGCTGCTGCCACCCGCAACTGGTGAGGTCAGGAAGCCGCTGCGGGCCGCGAACCCGGCGGACGCGAGCTGCGCGCTCCCCGCGTCGAGCGCGGCGGTGACCGGTCCGGCGAGCTCGGGGCGCTCGATCGCGCTGCGCCCGTAACTCTCGACGAAGGCGAGCACGACGTCCTTGCCGCGCAGCGCGGTGAGCAACTGGTCGGCGGGCACGTCGCGGAACGGGTCGGCGGTGAGCGCCGCCGTGAACTCCTGCTGGTCGAGCAGGCTGGTCGGCACCTGTACCGCCCGCTGCTCGGCAGCGATCGCGGCAGCTGCCGACGCGACCGGCACCCCAGGCACGACCTGCGCGCCGAGCACGGCGCACGCCATCCAGACGGGGGTGAGCACGGCGACGGCGCGGGTCGCGGGCCGTGGGTGCCGGACGGTGACGCGCGCCAGCCGCGCCACCGCGAGCGTCACGAGCACGAGCACCGCGATGGTGACACCGATCGCGGCCGCGACCGCGGCGACCTCCCCCGCCGGGCCGGTCGATGAGCCGAGGAAGCCGAGGCCGTCGTCGAGCAGGGCCCAGTCGAGCACCGGGTCGAACGGGCGGGCGAGTACCGCGGAGAAGCCGATGTCGAGGATCTTCAGGACGGTGAGCAGACCCAGCACGGCGCCGCCGACCAGCGCCACGGCCCGGCGCGCCCGAGCGGGAAGCACGAGCAGGACCGCGACGCCGACGAGCGCCTCGACGGGCAGCCGCAGGAACGCGGCCGGTACGAGGTCGGTGATCGAGTCAGGCGCGACGAGGGCGGTGAGCACGAGCAGGGCGGCCATCACCGTGACCAGCCGCGCCGCGATGGGACGCCACCGCGCCGGCTCCGTCTCGGTGTCCGCCCGGCGTCGCAGGACCATCTTCTCGCGCACCTCCGGGTCACGCGGACCCGGTGTGGTCCGCCAGTGGGGACACGCGGTCCCGCGGCGAAGAGTTCACCACTCGCGGCGGACGTGGCCGCGACCGGTGTCCGTCAGGTGACGGGCTGGCTGATGTTCACCATCCAGCGCACGCCGAAGCGGTCGACGCACATGCCGAACTCGTCGCCCCACATCTGCTTCTCGAGCGGGACGCTCACGGTGCCGCCCTCGGAGAGCCGCTCCCAGTAGCCGCGCAGCTCGTCGACGTCGTCACCGCTGAGGCTCAGCGCCACGTCGTTGCCGCGATCCAGCGGCACGCCCGGCGGCGAGTCGGCGCCCATGAGCGTGAACCCGCTGCTCGACTCCAGCAGCCCGTGCATGATCCGGTCGGCCTCCGGGGCGTCCGGGTCGCCGTACTCGCCGTACGTGTTCAGCGTCAGGCTGCCGCCGAGGACGTCGACGTAGAACTCCATGGCCGCCCGCGCGTTGCCGTCGAAGCTCAGGTACGGGTTGAGGCGAGAAGGCATCGTTACCTCCGTGTCGTGGGGGCGAGCATCGTCGCAGACCCGGTCGTCTCCCGGAAGCGCGCTCGCCACGCCCCGCATACGACCCTGCGCCCGACGAGTACTGGGGCGACCCGAATCCGATCAGCGCACGGTTTGATCGGCCCGCCTGCGGGAACTCGCCGATCACCCCGGCCGGTGGGAGTGCGCGGGGTCCAGTCGGGGAGACGATGCGATGCTCAACCAGAACGACCGGCGCCGCCTCGAGGAGATCGAGCGCCGGCTGCGGGAGGAGGATCCCGAGTTCGCCGGCCGGTTCTCGCGGTGGCCGCCACCGCGCACCGGTACGTCGCGGCTGCTGCCGATCCTCGTGGTCGTGATCGGGGTCCTCGGAATGGCGACGTCGATGCTCATGGGGCTGCCTGCTGTCCTCGTCCTGTCGCTCACCGCGATCGTCGCCGGTGGGATCTGGCTGCGCCGGCGCCGGCGCTAGGCGAGGCCCTCGACCGCGGCAGCACCGGTGGGCTGCTTTCGCATGTGGACCGGCCGCGCGAAGCACAGCACCATGGCCAGCCCGGCCAGCAGCACGCCGGCGGGCAGCAGCAGCGACTGCGCCATCGCGGTGGCGAAGGCGGCGTGCTGCGCGGGTGGCAGGTGCGTGACGGCTTCCGCGTCGCCGGACATGCTCGGCAGGAGCGCGGCGAGGCGCGTCTCCATCATCGCCGCGATGGCCGCGCTGCCGAGCACGGCACCGACCTGCCGGGTGGTGTTGTAGACGCCTGCGCCTGCGCCGGCGTGCGCCATGGGGAGGTTGCGGGTGGCGGTGCTCGCGATCGGCGCCCAGACGAACGCGCTCGCGGTGCCGATCAGCACGAGCGGGAGCAGCAGCTGCCAGATCGGTGCCCCGGGCGCGAGCGCCGCCGCGAGCCACAACAGGCCCACCGGGAAGCAGGCCATCCCGATGCCGGCGATGTAGCGCGGGTGGTGGCGATCGGTCAGCCGCCCGACGAACGGCGCCAGCACCCCCGAGATCACCGCCATCGGGGCGAGGAGCAGGGCCGCCTGCGTGGGGGTGAGCCCGCGCACGCCCTGCGCGTACAGCATGAGCGGGAACGACATGGACGTGACGGTGAACCCGACCGTCGTGATCGCGGCGTTGGCGAGGCTGAAGTTGCGGTCGCGGAACAGGGCGAGCGACAGCAGCGGCTCGCCCCGGTTGCGCACCTGCCAGAACACGAACCCGGCGAGCACGACGATCCCGGCGACGATGAGCGACCACACCGAGATCGGCCCGACGATCGGACCCCAGTCGAACGTCTGCCCCTCCTGGATCCCGAACACCAGCAGGAACAGGCCAACCCCGCTCAGCAGCACGCCGAGCAGGTCGAACCGGTGGACGTGGGTGGGCAGGTCCGGCACGAGCCGCAGCGCGAGGACGAGGCCGACCACGCCGACCGGCACGTTGACGAAGAAGATCCATTCCCAGCCGAGGCCGTCGACGAGCAGACCGCCGAGGATCGGGCCGACGAGCGTGGCGACGCCGGCGACCGCGCCCCACAGGCTCATCGCGCGGCCGCGCTGGTCGGGCGGGAACGTGCGGGTGATGACGGCCATCGTCTGTGGGTTCATCATCGACGCGCCGAGGCCCTGCACGATCCGCGCGAGGATCAGCTGCTCGACGTTCGCGGTCAGCCCGCACCACAGCGACGCCAGCGTGAAGACCACGAGGCCGACGGCGTAGACCTGCTTGGGGCCGAACCGGTCGCCGAGTCGCCCCGTGACGAGCAGCGGCACCGCGTACGCGAGCAGGTAGGCGCTGGTGACCCACACGACCGACGCGACGTCGGCGCCGAGGTCCGCCATGATCGCGGGCGTCGCCACGGACACGATCGTGGCGTCCACCAGGATCATGAAGAACCCGATGACGAGCGCCCAGAGCGCGGGCCACGGGTTGCCGGGCGGGTTCACGCCGTGTCCTCGTCCGGCCATCGCAGCTCCTTGCGTTCGAGCCGGCCGATGAGGTCGGTGAGCCAGCCCAGCTCCGTGGCGAGCTGTTCGTGAAGGTAGTGGGCGGCGAGCAGGTAGGCCTCCTCGACCTGCCGGTCGGCGGCGGCGCGCAGCAGCGCGGCGCTCTCGCCGAGCTCGACCTCGATCCGGCTGGTCCGCGCCCTGAGCAGCTCGATCACCTCGTGCCGCGGCAGGTTGTGCGCCTCGCCGAGGACGACCGGGAACTGCGGGTACTCGTTCACGGGGACGGCCAGCAGCGTGCGGATCCGCTCCGCGAGGGCCTCCCGGCCGTCGTCGGTGATCCGATATGTGGTGCGTTCCGGCCGGCCTCCGTCGCGCTCGGTACCGGTCGCCTCCACCAGTCCGATCTCGGCCATCCGGTCCACCGTGTGGTACAGCGAGCCGGGCCGGATCTTCACGCGCCGGTCCTCGTGCCGCTCGAGCAGCAGCCGGTACATCTCGTAGGGATGCATGGGCCGCTCGGCGAGCAGGGCCAGCACGGAGATGCCGAGTGGGGTCACCGTCGTCACCGCCGAGCCCCCGATCACTCCACTCCGATTACTCCGCGCCGAATACTACGGACGGAGTGGTTAGGGTGCAGTGTGGTGTGAGAGCCGTCGATCCCGCTACGTGTCGGGCGTGATCACCGCGGGAGGGAACCAGCGGTCGTCGGCGAAGGCGCCGGTGTCGTCGATCAGGAACGGTGCGCGGCGGTGCTCCCGGTCCTGCCCGCCCGCGCCCATCCCGGCTGCGACGGGCGGGTACATGCCGGGTGCCGGGTGGACGCCGGGGCGCGGGGCGGCGGGGCGCGCGGCCGGTTCGGCGACGCCCGAGGATGCCCGTTCCCCGAACGGCGCCGATCGGAGCGGTGCGTCCGGAACGCCTCGGCCACCGGGCCCGCCCGCGTTGCCCTGGACCACGTCCCGCCAGCCGGGCGCCGGCCTGGGCAGCGCGGTGCCGCCGGGGCCGGTGCCGCCGGGTCGTGGCGGCAGCGGGGTGGTGGTCGTGCTCGGTCCTGGGGGGATGACGGCACCGGGCGGCAGCGGCGAGCCCGGAGCGGTCGGGAGCGGCGCGGCCTGGTTGCCGGGGCCGGCGGTCCCGGGCGTGGGAAAGGGCGCCGGTTGCGCCGCGGGGGGTGTCGCGGGGGGCGTGTTGGCATTGCCCGTTCCTGGCGTGGGAAAGGGCGGCGCCTGCCCGGGTGGCACCGGGGGTACCGCGGTGGGTGTCGCGCCCGGCCCGCTGGGCGGCAGCGCGGTGGGTGTCGTGCCGGGCCCGCCGGGGGGTACTGCGGCAGGTGCACCGGGCGGTACCGCGGCGGGTGGGGTCGGTACCTCGCCGACCGGGGGAGGTGGGACGCCGGGCGTGCCCGCCGGGGCCACCGGCGCGACACCGGCAGGCCCGACTGGCACGGGACCGCCGGGCGCCGTGATCCCGGGCCCGCCTGCGGGCGCGGTCGCCGGCCCGATCTCCACCGTGACCTGCGGCGGGGGCGTCATCTCCTGCAGTCGGGGAATGTTGTCGCCGCGAGACCGCGTCTCGTACTGGGTCATCAGATCCCGGGCCCGGCGGGCATCGTTGTCGGCCTGCTCCTCGAGGGCGCGCAGGTCGGCGAACCCGTCGAACACGTTCTCGACGACGTAGCCGGGATCCATCCAGAACTTGTCCCACTCGGCGCTGAGCGCCTGTGTCCTCGGCTCGGGCATGTGCTGCCGCACGTGGAGGGCCTCGTGCGACTGGTCGAGCAGCGTCTGCCCGATGCCGCGCGCACCGGCGGCGCCGTCGATGGCCCACTGACCGAGCGTCGACACCGCACCGCGCGCGGCGTTCGCCGCCGCCCCCTCCCAGTCCGCGGCCGTGCCCGAGACCACGGCGGTCAGCCGCTCCTCGATGCTCTGGATCAGCAACTGGGTCTTCATCCAGGCGAACGACGCGGCCTCGGACGCCGCCACCGGGTCGCCTTGCTGGACCATCGCCCAGATCTCGTCGTGGGTGGCGCCCTCCCACCGGTTGCCGTCCCCTTCGGCGATCACCTGGCCCGAGTTCGCCGCCTTGTCGACGCCACCCGGGCCCGGAGGGATGATCCCGGGCATTCGCATTCCCCCTTGTGCTCACGGACTCCTGTGCTGGAACCGCGCACCCGGCCGGGCCGCGGCTTCTCGGTGTGCCGTCGCGGGTGGCACCGTCCGGATCGGTGCTTGGTCAGGCCATCCGTGGCGTCCGCTCGGCGATCGCGCTGTCGCCCGCGAGGTAGGCCTTCTCCACCTCCGCGATGTGGTCGCGAATCGCCGTCAATTCGATCTCGTACCGCACCATCGCTTGGTAGGTGCCGGATTCCGACGTCATCACCACGCGATTGTAGGTGTCCTTGACCTCGTTGCTGACGCTGTCACCTAGCCATGGGGTCTTGATATGCCCCGCTTCAGCCAGGTCGTCGAGCTGCGGGCGCAGCTCGCTGAGAGCCTTGTCATAGGCCTCGCGGACTGCGGTCAATCGGTGCGGGTCCACTCGAAGCAAATTCGACACGATGCGTTCCCCTCATAAGCTAGCGAGCGCCGACGCTACAGCTCCGTACTCAGCATGAGGGGTGGTTCGCGGACGATCGTTCGCGATCGTGAACGCTTCTGCCCAGCGTCAGGTGAGCAGGGTGTCCAACACCAGGCTTGCGGCCCGCTCTGCATCGCGGCAGAGCTGCTCCTCCGGGATCGGTGGATTTGCGCCGGCGGACCTCGCTTGGACATCCACCATCTGGCCAGGTGCCGTGTCGATGAGGACTTTGCACGAGTCATCTGTATGTACGGGTGCAGCAACCACAGCCGGGAATCCGGCAAGCTCGATGAGCCTGACCTCAGAGGCGGTCTGCCCTGTCGTGAAGAACTCAATTCCCGCCGTCGTGACTGCGCTAATGCTGATGGAGATCGCTGGTTCACTGCCTCCGATCGAGCATCGCGACACGTCGCCGGGGTACAGCACCGAGGGTTCTCTGCGAGGTTGCGGCGGCTGATCCAGCTGCAGCTCCGCCCGTTGTTCGCGGGTCAGGAGTGTGCAGGGGTCGACGTCGTCGATCGGGACGTCCTGAGGCCGCGGTGGGAGCGAGACGGTGGTGGGGGCGGCTTCTTCTGTGGTCGGTGGATCGGCGGGGGAGGCCTGGCCTCCCGTCGAGCAGCCGGTGAGCACCACGATCAGGATCCCGAGCACCGCTCGCTGCACCCCCACGGCGACACACTGTAGTGGGCAGATCAGGCTGGGAGGCGGGATTGCCGGTTTCCGGAGTCAGCGGAGTTGGTCGAGATCGAGCCGCACGGGGAAGGGGTCCTCGGCACTGAACGTCCCGCCCACCGGGGCGGCGTCGACGTAACCGAACTCCCCGGCCGTGTGGCACGCGATGAGCACCGGTCGATCGTCCAGTTCGAGGATCCAGTAGTGCGGGATACCGGCGTCGGCGTATTCGCCGTGCTTGATCGTATGGTCCGTTCGTCGCGAGCCGTCCGCCACGATCTCGATCGCGAGCACCGCCTCGTCGGCGCGCAGGAGGCCGCCTTCGGCCCGCCGTCGTGCGAGGCCCTTGCGCGTAACCACCACCAGGTCGGGGATTCGGACGAACCCGGGTCGGTGGGATGGCGTCAGGGCGAGGTCGATGTCCACCTCGGGGATGAGCGCCATGTGCTCGGGCACCTGCGGGGTGAGCTGCATCTGCAGCTCCTTGAGGCACAACTGGTGCTCGGGCGTCGGGCTCGGGGACGAGACGATGTTGCCCTCCTGCAACTCGAAGCGCCCCTCGGTGGCGTCGTGGAACGCGGCGAACTCGGCGACGGTCAGCAGGTGGTGTGGTCGCTGCGGGGGGACGGCCGTCATGGCGGTCAGAGTGGCAGGCGGCACCGACGGTCCGGGCCGGAATTCGGCTACGCCGCTGCCGGCTCTCGCAGGAGTGCCACGACCTCCCGCGCCGCCGCCTGCCCGGCGCGGTTCGCCCCGATCGTGCTGGCGCTGGGCCCGTACCCGACGAGGTGGATGCGCGGGTCGGAGAGCACTCGCGTGCCGTCGACCGCGATGCCGCCGCCCGGTGCGCGCAGCCGCAGTGGGGTGAGGTGGCCGAGTGCGGCGCGCCAGCCGGTGGCCCAGAGGATCACGTCGGCGGCTACCGAGCCGCCGTCTGCCCACGCGACGCCGTCCGGGGTGATCCGTTCGAACATCGGCAGCCGGTTCAGCACACCTGCCGCCTGCGCTGCCTGCACCTCAGGGGTCAGCGCGAGCCCGGTGACGCTCACGACGCTCTGCGGCGGCAGCCCGGCCCGCACCCGCTCCTCGACGCGCGCGACGACGCCGCGGCCGTACTCCTCGTCGAACGGCCCGTCGTGGAACACCGGCGCGCGCCGGGTGACCCACGCCGTAGCACCGGCGACGGTGGCGATCTCCATCAGCAGCTGCACCGCGGACGTTCCCCCGCCCACGACGACCACGCGTTTGCCGGCGAACTCCTCGGGCCCCGCGTAGTCGAACGTGTGCAGCTGCCGGCCGCGGAAGGCCTCCGCACCCGGGTAGCGCGGCCGGAACGGTCGCGTCCACGTGCCGGTGGCGTTGATCAGTGCGCGAGTGGTCCAGGTGCCCGCGTCCGTCTCGACCTGGAGATCCGGGCCGGTCGAGCGGACCGCGCCCACCCGCACCGGGCGCCGCACCTGCAGGTCGAACACGCGCTCGTACGCGTCGAAGTAGGCGGGCACGATCTCGGCAGCCGGCCGCGTGCGGTCGGCGGGCTCGAACGGCAGCCCGGGCAGGCTCGCGATGCGGTGCGCGCTGTCGACGCGCAGCGTGCGCCACCGGTGCCGCCACGCGCCGCCGGGCCCGTCCTCGCTGTCGAGCACGACGAAGCCGGAGCCGGGGGCGAGGCCGGCCCGGCGCAGCCCGTAGGCGGCCGACAGCCCCGCCTGCCCGGCTCCGATGACCACAACATCCACGTCGCTGCGCACGCCCACCCCAACGCGGGCGGGAGGCCGAGAAGTCCCGGTTGGACAACGGGTGTGCTCCGCGTGGGAACGGGTCGGTGACGAACCGCGCCCGCCGAGGTGGCAGCCAACGCTTTTCGATCTTCGCCGAACCGCGCTCAGCGCCATCTCGGCCCCCCTGCCGGGTGTGCTGATGTCCCCGATTCCAGCGATCACGGCGCCAACAGCGGTCGAGAGCAGATCCGGCACATTCGGAGAAGCTGCGTGGGGCTGGCGGATCACGGCGTTGAATGGTGGGGTGGCATCGTGCTGCGCGCGTCCCGGGCAGGGCTGCTGAGCACCCGCTACGACATCACCCGCGACGACACCCCGATCTGTACGTGGAAGCCGTCCGCATTCATCGGCGGCGGCACGTTCGAGCTCGGCGGGCACCGTTACGACGTGGCGCGCGGCGGGTGGACGGGCCGGCGCTACCGGCTGCGCGACGAGTCCGGCCGGCTCGTCGCGCTCGCCGATGGCGTCGGCCGCTCGACCTGGACCGTGGAGGTCGGCGGCGACGTGTACGCGTTCGAGCGACCTTCACCGTGGCGCCGCGACCAGGTGCTCGTGCGCGACGGCGAGCCCGTCGGCGCGGTCCGGCGCACGAGCGCCTGGTTCGGCGAGGCCGAGGCGGAGCTGCCTGGCCTTCCGCTGACAGTGCAGGTGTTCGTGCTGGTCAGCCTGCTCGGCGTATGGGACGAGGACTAAACCCGGTGGTGCCGCCCGGTCGAGCCTTCGTCGTCCTCCGGTGCGGCGTGGTCGGCCACCCCGGGGTTGGGATCGCGGGACAGGTCGATCAGCGGGTCGAGCTCGGCGCCCTCGGCCGCGGCGTGGTCGGCCACCCCCGGGGTGGGGTCGCGGGACAGGTCGATGTGTTCGCGACCCCGTGCGGGCTTCTCGTCGGTCATACCTTCAAGTAGTACTGCATGAACACCTGGCCCTACATCTTTCCTACAACCGGACGGGTGACGTCTAGACCACTGGCACGACCTCCGGCGCGCCCATCCGGGCGGCGTCGGCGGTCTCGTCGTCGGGCATCTTCTGGCTCTCCCGCTCCGCCTCGACGCGCTTGCGGTAGTGCTCCACCTCGCGCTCGATCTGCGCGTCACTCCAGTCGAGGACGGGTGCGACGAGCCGCGCGATCTCCTCAACCGCCCCGACGCCCCGGTCGAATGTCTCGATCGAGATGCGGGTGCGGCGGGCGAGGAAGTCGTCGAGGTGCCGGGCACCCTCGTGCGAGGCCGCGTAGACGATCTCCGCGCGGAGGTAGTCGGGCGCGCCCGCAAGGGGCTCGCCGAGCGTCGGGTCGGCCACCACGAGCTGCAGCACCTCGTGGATCAGCGACCCGTAGCGGCCCAGCAGGTGCAGGATGCGCGCCTCGTGGACCCCGTACTGCTGGGCGAGCAGCGGGGCCGCGTTCTTCAGCGCCTCGTAGCCGTCGGCGCCGAGCAGCGGGACCTTCTCGGTGACGGACGGCGGCACCTTGATGTGCAGCCCGTGCACCGCGGCGTCGACGGCGTCCTTGGCCATCACGCGGTAGGTCGTGTACTTCCCGCCCGCGACGACGACCAGGCCCGGCACCGTGTGCGCCACGGCGTGCTCGCGCGAGAGCTTGGACGTGGACTCCGACTCGCCCGACAGCAGCGGTCGCAATCCCGCGTAGACGCCCTCGACGTCCTCGTGGGTGAGCGGCTGCTCCAGCACGGCGTTGACGTGGTCGAGCAGGTACTCGATGTCGGCGGCGCTCGCGGCGGGGTGGGCGAGGCCCAGCTTCCAGTCGGTGTCAGTGGTGCCGATGATCCAGTGCCGGCCCCACGGGATGACGAAGAGCACGGACTTCTCGGTGCGCAGGATCAGCCCGCTGTCGCCGCGGATGCGGTCGCGCGGGACGACGAGGTGGATGCCCTTGCTCGCCCGCACGTGGAACTGCCCGCGCTCCCCGACGAGGCCCTGCGTCTCGTCGGTCCACACCCCGGTGGCGTTGATGACCTGCCGGGCCCGGACCCGCAGTGTGCGGCCGGACTCCAGGTCGTGCACCTCGGCACCCGTGACCCGCTCGCCCTCACGCAGCAGGCCGGTCACCCGCGCCCGGGACGCGACGTGCGCGCCGTACGCGGCGGCGGTGCGGGCCACGAACATGGTGTGCCGTGCATCGTCGACCTGTGCGTCGAAGTAGAGCAGCGCGCCGACGAGGGCGTCCTTGCGCAGCGACGGCACGATCTTGCGTGCGCCGCGGCGGGTGAGGTGGCGGTGCGCCGGCACGCCGCGGGAGCGGCCGGACAGCAGGCCGAGGACGTCGTACAGCGCGACGCCCGTGCCCGCGTAGAGCCGCTCCCACCCGCGGTGGGTGAGCGGGTAGAGGAACGGCACGGGCTTCACGAGGTGCGGCGCGAGCGTCTGGATCAGCAGCCCCCGCTCCTGCAGCGCCTCGGCGACGAGCCGGAAGTCGAGCATCTCCAGGTAGCGCAGGCCGCCGTGGATCAGCTTGCTCGACCGGCTCGAGGTGCCCGAGGCGAAGTCACGCGCTTCGACGAGCCCGACGGACAGGCCGCGGGTGGCGGCGTCGAGGGCGGCACCGCTGCCCACGACGCCGCCCCCGACGACCAACACGTCGAGTTCGGTCGAGCTCATCGCGTCGAGCGCGGCCTCACGGGCCTGCGGGGAGAGCGCGACCGATCTCATGGTGGTTCCCTTCTCGAAGCGCCGCTGTAGCACTCAGTGGACGTCTACCCAGTCCAACGTCCTGGTCACAGCCTTCTTCCAGCGCTCGTACCCGGTCGTGCGCTGCTCGTCACTCCACTGCGGCTGCCAGCGCTTCGACTCGTTCCAGTTGGAGCGCAGCTCGTCGGTGTTCTTCCAGAACCCAACCGCCAGCCCAGCGGCATACGCGGCGCCGAGGGCCGTGGTCTCCGCGACGACGGGCCTGCTCACCGGCACGCCGAGCACGTCCGCCTGGATCTGCATGCACAGCTCGTTGGCGGTGACGCCGCCGTCGACCTTCAGCACCTCCAGTCGGACGCCCGAGTCCTGCTCCATGGCCTCGGCCACGTCGCGGCTCTGGTAGCAGATCGCCTCGAGCGTGGCCCGCGCGAGGTGCGCGTTCGTGTTGAACCGGGAGAGACCGACGATCGCGCCGCGCGCGTCCGACCGCCAGTACGGGGCGAACAGCCCGGAGAACGCCGGGACGAAGTACACCCCGCCGTTGTCCTCCACCTGGCGGGCGAGCGCCTCGCTCTGCGCGGCGCCGGAGATGATGCCCAGCTGGTCGCGCAGCCACTGGACCGCCGACCCGGTGACGGCGATCGAGCCCTCGAGCGCGTAGACCGGCCGGTCGTCGTTGAACTGGTAGCAGACCGTCGTCAGCAGCCCAGCCTTGGAACGCACCAGCTCGTGACCGGTGTTGAGCAGCATGAAGTTGCCGGTGCCGTAGGTGTTCTTCGCCTCGCCGGGGGCGAAGCACACCTGCCCGACGGTGGCGGCCTGCTGGTCACCGAGGTCGCCGGTGAGCAGGATCTCGCCGCCCAGCGGGCCGTTAGCCCGGGTCGTGCCGTAGCCGGCGGTGTTCGAGCTCGGTTGGATCTGCGGCAGCATCGAGCGCGGGATGCCGAAGAAGCCGAGCAGCTCATCGTCCCAGTCGAGCGTCTCGAGGTTCATCAGCATCGTGCGACTCGCGTTGGTCGGGTCGGTGACGTGTACGCCGCCGTCCCGGCCGCCCGTGAGGTTCCACAGCAGCCACGTGTCGGTGTTGCCGAAGATCGCGTCGCCGCGCTCGGCCGCCTCGCGGGCCCCGTCAACGTTCTCCAGGATCCACTGGATCTTGCCGCCCGAGAAGTAGGTGGCCGGAGGCAGGCCGGCCTTCTGCCGGATGACGTCGCCGCGCCCGTCGCGGTCGAGCGCGGAGGCGATGCGGTCGGTGCGGGTGTCCTGCCAGACGATCGCGTTGTAGAGCGGGCGCCCGGTGTTCTTGTCCCAGACGACCGACGTCTCGCGCTGGTTCGTGATCCCGACCGCGGCCAGGTCGGACGAGCTGAGGTTCGATTTGTTGAGCGCGGTCTGCACGACCGCGGTGGTGCGCTCCCAGATCTCGACGGGGTTGTGCTCCACCCACGCTGCCTGCGGGAAGATCTGCTCGTGCTCGAGCTGGTGGCTGCCCACCACGTTCCCACCGTGGTCGAAGATCATGAAGCGGGTGCTGGTGGTGCCCTGGTCGATGGCACCGACGAAGTCGGCCATGCGTCTCTCCTCTTCGTTGGGGCAGTTCCGCTGCTCGGCTAGGACTGCTGCTGGTGCTTCGGCTCGGCGGACTCCGCGGTAGGAGTGGCCTCGGACGGCGTGGGCTCCAGGGTGACCTCCGGGGCCTCGGCGGGCAGGTAGCGCTCCACCAGGTACTTGAAGGCCGCGCCGCCGATCAGTCCGCCGATGATCGGCGCGACGATCGGCAACCAGAAGTAGAGATTGCCGTTCTGGTCGAACATCGCCGTCTCGTATCCGGTGATCCAGGACGCGAACCGGGGCCCGAAGTCACGGGCCGGGTTGATCGCGTAGCCGGCGTTCGCGCCCCACGCCATGCCGATCCCGACGACGAGCAGGCCGATGACGACGGGCGTCATGTTGGCCAGCGGCGGGTTGTTGGCGGCGGTGATCAGGGCGAACACCACGAACACGAGGATCGCGGTGCCGACGATCTGGTCGAAGAACGCCGTGGCGATCGTGACGTTGGCGCCTTCGACCCCGTTGCCCGGCAACGTCGAGTAGATGCCCTGCGACGCGATGGTGTGGTTGGGGTCGATCCTCGCGATCAGGTCGGCGTAGACGAACCGCACGATGATCGCGGCGACGAACGCCCCCAGCGTCTGCGCGAGGCAGTACGGCGCCACCTTGCGCCACGGGAAACCCTTGAATGCCGCGAGCGCGATCGTGACGGCCGGGTTGATGTGGGCGCCGGACACGCGCCCGGCGACGTAGACGCCGAGGATCACGCCGATTCCCCATGCCCAGGCGATCGAGTCGTGGTCGCCCATGGCGCCGTCGGGGTTGGTCACGACCTGCGCGACCACACCCACGCCGAAGAGAATGAGGATCATGGTTCCAAGGAACTCTGCGATCAGTTCCCCGATGTATGAGTTCTTCACCGCTGAAGCCCTCCCCTCGATGCACCCGCTCGGATGCGGGGTGTCGCGGACGGTAGGCAGGCCGGAGAGGGCGGTCAACGGCCAGTGTTCGGCATTGTCGAACCGCCGATCGGACGAACATCACATCCGCTGCCGTAGAGTCGCGGGGTGCCTGGTGCCATCCAGTCCATCGAGCGGGCCGCAGCCGTGCTCCGGCTGCTGGGCAGCACCGACCGGCCGCTCGGGCTGAACGAGCTCGCGGCCGCGCTCGACCTGCCCCGGCCCACCGCCCACGGGATCATCCGCACGCTGCGTGACGTCGGCTTCGTCGACCAGGACGTCGTCTCGTCCCGCTACCGGCTCGGCTCGGCGTTGCACGAGCTCGGCCGCGGTGGCTGGGACCGGCACGACCTGCGTGCCCGCGCCATGAATTGGGCCGACTCGCTCGCCGGCAGCACCGGCCTCGCCGTGCACCTCGGCGTCCCGGCGAAGGGCGCGGTCCGGCTCGTGCACCACGTCTTCCGGCCCGACGGCACGCCGCAGCGGATCCGCACGGGCGAGGAGCAGCCGCTGCACGCCAGCGCGCTCGGCAAATGCCTGCTCGCGTTCTCGCCTGTCGCCACCCCACCCGCGCGCGATCTGGACCTGCAGCGCTGGACCGGGCGCACCTGCGTCACCGTCACCGCGTTGGAGGCGCAGCTCACCCTCGCCAGAAGGCGGGGGTGGGCGAGCGATACGGGGGAGTACGAGTCGGGCGTCGGCGGCGCGGCGGCGCCCTTGCGGGCGAGCGGCGGGATCGTGGTCGGCGCGATCGGGGTGGTCGGCCCGGTGGAGGACCTCTACGGCATCGGCGGCGAACTCCGCCCGTGGCTGGCGGAGCAGCTGGTGGCCGCGGCGCGGGAGATCTCGGCGGCACTGATGGCGAGCCCATGAGTCCTGAACTCCCCCGACCCGAGGAGGCGCCGTGAGTGAGCGCGTTGTTGCCGCCATCGACCAGGGCACCACCTCCACCCGGTGTCTGCTGTTCAACCGCGCCGGGCGGATGCTGGCCGTCGCCCAGCGGGAGCACCGGCAGCACTACCCGCGGCCCGGGCTCGTCGAGCACGACGCGGCGGAGATCTGGCGCAACGTCACGCGGGTGGTCCCGGCCGCCCTCAAGAGCGCGGGCCTCACCCCGGACGACATCGTCGGGCTCGGCATCGCCAACCAGCGCGAGACCACCGTGATCTGGGACCGGCACACCGGCGTGCCGCTGGCGCGGGCGATCACCTGGCAGGACACGCGCACCGACGGCATCGTCGCGCGGCTCGTCGAGGACGGGCACGCGCCGCTGATCACGTCCATCTGCGGGCTCCCGCCTGCCACGTACTTCGCGGGCCCGCGGCTGCGCTGGCTGCTCGACCACGTGCCAGGGGCGCGCGAAGGCGCCGAGGCGGGTGACGTGCTGTTCGGCACGATGGAGAGCTGGCTCATCTGGCGGCTCACCGGCCGGCACGTCACCGACGTCACGAACGCGAGCCGCACGATGCTCATGGACGTCCGCACGCTGCAGTGGTCGGACAAGCTGCTCGACGTGCTGCGGGTGCCGCGGCGGATGCTGCCGGAGATCCGCCCGAACGCGGAGGTGTACGGCACCTGCGGCACGCTGCTGCCCGGAGTACCGGTTGCGGGGGCGCTCGGCGACCAGCAGGCCGCGCTCGTCGGCCAGGTCTGCTTCGCGCCCGGCGAGATCAAGTGCACCTACGGCACCGGGGCGTTCCTGCTGATGAACACCGGGCATCGGCTCGCCGAGTCGACGCACGGCCTGATCCCGACCGTCGGCTACCTGTTCGGCGACACGCCGGTGTACGCGCTCGAAGGCGCGATCGCGGTCACCGGCTCGCTGGTGCAGTGGTTCCGCGACTCCCTCGGCATGATCGGCACCGCCGCTCAGATCGAGACGCTTGCCAGCACCGTTCCCGACAACGGCGGCTGCTACATCGTCCCGGCCTTCTCCGGCCTCTACTCGCCCCGCTGGCACCCCGAGGCCCGCGGCGTGATGGTCGGGCTCACCTCGTTCATCAACCGCGGTCACCTCGCCCGCGCGGTGCTGGAGGCCACGGGCTGGCAGACCCGCGAGGTCGTCGACGCGATGAACGCCGACTCCGGCGTGCCGGTCGCCCGCCTGAAGGTCGACGGGGGGATGACGGCCAACCACCTGCTGATGCAGTTCGTCGCCGACGTCCTCGACGTGCCGGTGGAGCGCCCGCTCGGTTCCGAGGCGGTGTCGCTCGGGGCGGCCTACGCGGCGGGGCTCGCCGTCGGGTACTGGCCGGACCTCGAGGTGCTGCGCGCCAACTGGCACCGCGCCGCCGCGTGGGAGCCCGCGATGGACGACGCACTGCGCCGCCGCGAGCACGAGAACTGGGGTCGGGCGGTGAACCGCAGCTACGGCTGGGTGCAGTCCCCGTCCGCCGACTGACCCCGACTCGTGCGTCAGCCCATTCGGATGCCCGGGTCGATGAACTCGTTGGTGTAGAGGCCGGCCGCGTCCGGCACATCCGTGATCGTGCCCTGCGACCGGAGGATCGAGCCGAAGGTGTCGGCGACCTGCTGCATGCGGGCCGGGTCGAACTGCCCGAACACGCCCGATGCCGGGTCGTCGGTGACGAGGCCCTGCTCGCGCATCGTCCGCACCGCGTAGTCGGCGACGCCGGACGAGTAGGTCCATCCCGTCTGGTAGGCCTCGGTGAGCTCGACGATCAGCGCGTTCGTCGGGCCGGGCTCGGTCAGGTAGTCGATCTGGGCCCGCTGCATGATCGGCACCAGTTTCTGCAGGCACGGCCGCAGCTGCTCGAGCCGGTCGGCGCGCACGGACGGCGGAGAGGGGTAGACCGAGTAGCCGAGGTCGGCCAGCTTCTGGTAGCCCACCGGCCGCCCCCACTCGCGGATCTCCCGCTCGTAGAGGTAGGGCTCCGCCGTGGCGAAGCCCTGTTGCAGGATCCGTGGCTCGGAGACGAACCGCGCCGGGGTGCCCTCGTAGCTGGTGTCCACCTGGGCGGAGGTGATGATCCCCTGTTCCACCAGCAGCGCGGTGATGACGGGGTCGGACGTGAGCACGGGAACGCCGCTCGCCGCGACGTCGCGCAGTGTCTGGGCGCCGGGGTGGGATGCCGGGTCCCACATCAGCATCAGAGGGCTGGTGGTCAGCTGTGAGACGACGGCGACGGTCGGCTGGCCTGCGGCCGCGGCGATCGCCGCGTCCGAGTTCACGGTGCCGAGCACGATGCTGTCGTCGAGGGCCATGACGGCGGGTACGGGTTGGAATCCGACGTTGGGGCCGCCGGGTCGGATCTCGATGTCGACGCCGGTGTCGACGCCTTGTGCCACGAGTGATCCGCGCACGTGTTTGGCGTCGGTGTCGATGACGCGATCCGGCCCGACGAGGCTGTACATCCCGCCGTGTTCGGCTTCGGGTTGCCAGTCCTGTTGCATGACGACCGTGGCGGGGCAGGCCCCGGTGAGGTCGAGAGGGCCGCCCGGTGGCGCGGCCGAGGCGGCGGGTCCCGCTGCGGGGACCGTCTCGCCTCCCGAGCACGCGGCGAGCGCGAGCGCCGCGGCGAGTGGCAGGGCAAGGGACGCGGCGCGGAGGCCGGTCATTCGTCTCATGGAGAGCATCCCGGGAGAGGTCGGGGCGGAAGGTGGCTCGATCTTGGCGGTTGCCGGCGGAGCCCAGCAAGATGATCGGCCCGAGGTGGAGCCGGACTGCGCCCGACGGCAGGATGGTGCTGTGAGCGAGGAGCCGACCGACGCCTTCACCGGTACCGGGATCGACACGACCATCCCGCACTCCGCCCGGATCTGGAACTACTGGTTGGGCGGTAAGGACAACTACGCCGTCGACCGGGAAGCGGGCGACGCCTTCGCGGCGCTGTACCCGCAGATCACCGTGAACGCGCGGGAGGCACGTGGGTTCCTGCAGCGCGTGGTGCGGTTCCTGGCCGGTGACGTCGGCATCCGGCAGTTCCTCGACATCGGGACCGGCCTGCCGACGGCGGACAACACCCATGAGGTCGCACAACGCGTCGCGCCGGACAGCCGCGTCGTGTACGTCGACAACGACCCGCTCGTGTTGGCCCATGCCAGGGCGCTGCTCGTCGGCACGCCCGAGGGGGAGACCAGGTACCTCGACGCCGACATCCGGGACGTCGACGGCCTGGTGAGGGGCGCGGCGGAGATCCTCGACTTCACCGAGCCGGTAGCCGTGCTCATACTCGGCGTGCTCGGGCACATCCACGACGCCGACGAGGCCCGCGCGCTGGTCAGGCGGATCCTCGACCACGTGCCGCCGGGTAGTTATCTCGCGATCGGCGACGGCACCGCGAGCGAAGCGAAGCTGAAAGCGCAGAAGCAGTACGGCAACACCGGCGGTCCGATCTACCTGAACCGCGAGCCTGCGGAGATCGCGACGTTCTTCGACGGGCTGGAGTGGGTCGAGCCGGGGTTCGTGTCGGCCCCGCTGTGGCGACCCGAGCGGCCGACGGCCGTGCCGCCGATCGCGGCGCCCGTCGACGAGTACGGCGGGCTCGCGCGCAAGCCGTGAAGTAGTGCGGTGACCACCACGTTCACCGTTCCTGACGCGAGCCTGTTGTCAGATCGAGCCGCCACCCCCGGCGCCGACACCATGATCCGCAGTATCGGTTGTCCATGGTCGCGACAACAACCGTCTGCACCCGATACCGGCAGGTCAGCGCGGCGATCAAGGGCTGATGGTCGCGATCGGAGATCAACTAGCGACCATTTCGCCTTGATCGCCGCATTGTCCCCGGGATGGCGGCTTGATCAGCATTTCGGCGCGTTCCCGGGCCGTTTTCGCCCGTTTCCGCGCCAAAGCCTCGATCATGTCCGCTCAGACCGCCTCCGGTGGCGCCGCGCGCCCCATCGGGCAGGCCCTTGGCCTGCCCGCGTCGTCTGCCCCGCACACTGCGCGGCGCCACCGAGGCCCTGCGGCCTCGACTGAAGAGGGCCCGGTGCCACCGAAGGCCCCCACAACAACTGCGGGTCTGCACCAGCCCGACCAGACCCGGCGACCGAATGTGGCCACCGCACCAGAGCTCAGGCCGCGTCGCGCGGGAGCGTGGTCGACCAGACCGCGTCGCCGCGGAGGGCCTTCGCGAGCTCGTCGATGTCCTCCACGATCAGGCGCGCTCCGGACAGCTCGCCGGGCTCGGCGTAACCCCACGTCACGCCGATCGTGGGCACACCGTGTGCGGCCGCGCCCTCGACGTCGTGGTGGCGGTCGCCGACCAGCACCACCGGGTCGCGGGCGGGGTCGAGCGCCAGCCGATCGAGCACGGAGCCGACGACGGCGGCCTTGCCCACCCGGCCGGCCACGTGGTCGGCGCCGCCCACGAGATCGAGGTAGCTGGCGAGCCCGGTGCCGGCCACGATCTTGCGGGCCAGGTCCTCCGGCTTGGACGTCGCGGTGGCCAGGCGCATCCCGTCCTCGCGCAGCCGCTCGAGGAGCGCGGGGATTCCCGGGTAGACGGGCGTGATCGTGGCCGCGACCGCGTCGTACGAGCTGCGGTACGCGACGATGGCCGCCGCCGTCTGGTCCTGGGTCAGGCCGAGCTCGGGCAGGGCGGTCTCGAACGGCGGGCCGACGAGACGGCGCAACCGCGCGGCGTCGGGCACCGGGAAGCCGACTTCGGCGAGGGCCGCGGTCAGGTGATCGACGATCGTGGTGGCCGAGTCGACGAGGGTGCCGTCGAGGTCGAGGAGGACGGTGCGCACTGATCGCATGGTACGTGGGCCCCGCGGTAGCCTCGGTTGGCGCCGTGCGGTAGGTCTGCTCCGTGCAGCTCCGCAAGCTGGTCGTCAGGGTCGCGATGGCCGCCGAGAGCGTCGTGCAGGCGGCCGTGCTGCTCGTGTTGCGCGTCCGGGGCAGGCACCTGCCGATGATCGTGCCGTTCATCGGGCACGGCACCGTTCGGCGCGTGCGGGTGGGCGGCCGCGTCGTGCTCGGCAGGCCGGAGGCCGCCGCACCCGCGGTCGGGGTGCCGGAGGCACCGGCCCCGACCCCGCGGTCGCGGCGGGCGGTGCTGCGGGCGACCATCGCGCGGTTCCTCACCGTCGAGGTACCTGGCGCGGTCGTCGCGGTCCACGGGCCCGGCGTGGCGGCCCAGATCCGCGCCGACCGGGACGGCTACCTCGACGCCGTGCTCGACGTCGCCGAACCCCTGAGCCCCGGGTGGCACGCGTTCGAGCTGCGGCTGCGTGATGGGGCCGCGGTGTCGGCGCAGGTGCTGGTCGTCGACCCGGAGGCGAGGGTCGGCCTGGTCAGCGACATCGACGACACCATTCTGGAGACCGGCCTGAGCCGGGGGATCGAGTTCATCCGCGCCGCGCTGCTCACCCCGGTGCACGACCGCACCCCCTTGCCCGCCGCAGCGGCGCTCTACCGCGCGCTCGCGCAGCCGGCCGACGGTCCGGTCCGGCCGGTCTTCTACGTCTCGACGAGCCCGTGGAACCTGCACGAGATGCTGCTGGAGTTCGTCGTGCTGCGGCGGTTCCCGCTCGGCCCGCTGCTGCTCACCGACTGGGGGCCGTCGCGCAGCGGCCTGTTCCGGATCGGCGCGCAGGAACACAAGGGCGGGCTCGTCCGTCGGATGCTCGAGGAGCACCCGCGGCTGGGGCTCGTGCTCGTGGGCGACAGCGGTCAGCTCGACCCGGAGATCTACGCGGGGCTCGCCCGCGAGTTCCCGGACCGCATCCGCGCCGTCTACATCCGCCGCACCCGCCACGCCCTCCCGGGCCGGCTCGCCGCTGTGGACGCGCTGGCCGCCGAGGTCACCGCGGCCGGGGTGCCGATGCTGGCGGTCGACGACAGCCTCCAGATCGCCACGCACGCGGCCACCCTCGGCCTGCTCGACGGGGCCGCGCTCGACGACGTCCGGTCCGGCTGACCCTCACGCCCTGCTGGTCGTGCGCAGCTTCTGCAGGTCGAAGACGCGCATGCGCCCGGGGGCGGTCGCGGCGCACGTCAGCGGGCGTCCGGCGGCGACGTAGCGCTCCCTCAGCAGCACCGAGCAGTCCGGCTCGGCGAGCTCGACGTGCCAGTCCGTGCAGCCGTCCGGGAGATCGTCGGAGGTGACGTGCACGAGCCGCAGGTCGTCCACACCGGTGGCGCCGGTGGCCAGCCGCGCGTGGTGCTGCGCGGCCTGCACAGCGGGCGGTAGCGCCGTCCGTCCGCGCACGGCGCCCGGCGCGAGGTGCCCTGCGCGGTAGGCGGCGAGGGCGGCGGGCGCGTCGTCCGGGTCGAGCCCGCCGAGCGTGTACCCGTGGGGGAGGAACACCACGGCGGGTGCGAAGCGGCACCCACCGACGTGACTGCATTCCCACACCGGCTCGGGATCCGCGGCGGCCAGCGCGGCGGCGACCGGACGGCCGCGGACCGCGCAACAGGTGTCGTGCCGCCCATGAGCGCAGACGAGGACGATCGGCCCGTCGTACGGCTTTCCGGGCCTGTCGACGGCGGCGACCAGCTCCGGTTCGAGGCCGTAGGTGCCGGTGCAGACGGACTCGTGGCCCGGCCGGGCATCCACCCGGAACCAGTGTCGGGGCCCGGTGCGGCGGGCGCGGCCGGGACGCCGCACGAGCACGACCCGCCCTTCCCAGTCGGAAAGGGCGTCGGTCACGTCGGCCGGCAGTGCGGTGAGGGCTTGACGGGGCCAGGGTCCGGGATGTTCGACCAGCAACCAGCGCTCCGCCTGAGGTGCGGTGCCCTCCGGCGGATCCGCCGCCGCGTCCGCGGCGAACGAGCAGCGGGGCCAGCCGCCCGTCACGGCCTCGTCCACCGCAGAAGGCTACCCCGGCGAGGGTCCCTTACCCGGCCGTGTGCTCGGCCACCCGGCTCGACATGCGGGGAACCTCGGCTCCGTTAGGCTCGTTGGGACCGGTGGTAAAGACTTGGTAATGAAGATCGAGTGAGGGTGGAGGGTCGGGTGCTCGAGATCAGCGGGCTCACCTGGGCGGTGACGATCGGGGTGGTCGTCGCGCTCCTCGCGCTCGACCTGGTGCTGGCCGCGGCGCGGCCGCATCGCGTCGGCTTCCGCGAGGCCACCGCGTGGTCGGTCTTCTACGTCCTGATCGCGATCGCGTTCGGCGTCTGGTTCGCGATGGCCTACGGCGGCGACTTCGGCACCCAGTACTTCGCCGGATACATCGTCGAGAAGAGCCTCTCGGTCGACAACCTGTTCGTCTTCGTGATCATCATGACGACGTTCGCGGTGCCCGAGGAGCACCAGCACAAGGTGCTGACGTTCGGCATCATCCTGGCGCTGATCATGCGCGCAATCTTCATCGCGCTCGGCGCCACGCTGCTGTCGTTGTTCTCGTTCATGTTCCTGCTGTTCGGCCTGCTGCTGATCTACACGGCGGTGCAGCTGTTCCGCCACCGCGACGAGGACCCCGACGTCGAGGACAACGCGGTCGTGCGCACGGCCCGCCGGGTGCTGCCCATCACCGACGACTACGTCGGCGGCAAGCTGCTCACGCGCGTCGACGGCCGCCGGATGGTCACGCCGCTCGTCATCGTGCTGCTCGCCATCGGCAGCATCGACCTGCTGTTCGCGCTCGACTCGATCCCCGCGGTGTTCGGCGTCACGTCAGAGGCCTACATCGTGTTCGTGGCCAACGCGTTCGCGCTGCTGGGCCTGCGGGCCCTGTACTTCCTGGTGAAGGGCCTGCTCGACCGGCTCGTGTACCTGTCCACCGGCCTGGCGATCATCCTGGGTTTCATCGGGATCAAGCTGATCCTGCACTGGGCGCACGAGGACATCTCGACCGCCGTCCCCGAGATCACCACGCCGGTCAGCCTCGGTGTGATCATCGGCGTGCTGGTGATCGTCACGGTGGCAAGCCTGATCAAGACCCGCAAGGACCCGACGCTCACGGCGCACGCCGGCTCGCTCAAGGCGCACAAGCCCGCGCGCACCGAGGAGCGCGAATGAGTCAGATCCCGTAGCGCCAGATGGTGAGGGCGTAGCCGCCGAACCACGCCGACGCGAGCGTTGCGGCGACCACTACCGCCACCGCGGTGCCCGGCCGGCGCACGGCCAGTCCGGACGCCACCGGGAGCAGCAGCACGAACGCGGGGATGAGCAGCCGCAGCTTGGCGTTCATCAGCCCGTGGGTGCCCCACACGGGCAGCACCACGAGCGCGGCGTAGACGACGAGCGGCCACGGCATCTGCCGGGTCACCGCGAGGCCGAGCAGGACGATGCTGCCGACGAGCGCGAGCACCGTGACCGCGTCGAACACGCGCTCGCCCTCCGCGAGCACGGCCCCGATGTAGCGGGCGGTGGCGGCGCCGCCGTCGAGGTACCAGCCCCAGCCGCCGCGCTGGATGCGGAACCAGCCGTCGAGCGCACCCGTGCGCGCCGCGACCCAGCCGAGGTAACCGAGGAGGCCGGTCGCCGCCAGCAGGCCGCCCGCCCACGGCCGCCAGCCGCCGCGACGGCCGAACACGGCCGCGAGCGCCGCAAGGCCGACGGCGGCCACCACCGCGGATCCCGTCGGCCGCACGAGCCCGGCTGCCGCGGCGCAGAGCCCGGCGAGCAGCCACTGCTCGCGCAGCACCCCGACCAGCGCCCAGGCCACGAGCGCGCAGAAGAGCGCCTCGGTGTAGGCCATCGAGAGCACGACGCTCATCGGTGTGGCGGCGAACAGGGCCGTGAGCAGCAGGCCGGTGCGCCGGGACCCGCCGGGCACGAGCTCCCCGATCCGAGTCGTCCCGTACGCGGCGGCCACGCCTGCCACGGCGGCCACGAGCAGGCCTGCGACGACGAGGTTGCCTGCGGTCAGCACGGCGACCGCGGCGACGAGCGCCGGATAGCCGGGGAAGAAACCCAGCGGCGTGTCCGGAGTGTGGTTGCCGAACGCGTCGAGCATGTCGGTGGGGACACCGTCGTAGCCGTGCTCGGCGATCGCGAGCAGCCACGACGCGTCCCAGCTCGTGAGCTCGGGCACCAGGCGTGACCCGCCCGCCATGAGCGCGAGCACCGCGACTCCGACGGCCCGGACGCCGAGGTAGACGCCGGCAGGCGCGAGCGCGTACGCGAGCCGGGGCCACGCAGACGCGCCGGCGCGAGGCGCGCTCTCGGCCGCAGTCATCGCGAGCTCCTCTCGTCGCGACGATCCTCCCGGATCCGCTGCGCCAACCGGTCGGCGGTCCGCGAGGGATGCGAGTCGTGAGTACCTGCTACATTACAAAGGATGTCACGATCCGTTGAAAAACAGGTCCCCGCCGACGTGGTGCGGGCCGCGATTCGCGTTGCCGCCCAGCGCGGGGAGGGCGTGGCCGACGTGCCGCTGCCCGTGCTCGCGGCCGCGGTCGGTGTTTCGCGCAGCACGCTGGTGCGCCGGTTGGGCGGCTCGCGGCGGGCGCTGGAAGAGGCGGTACGCGCGGCCGGGGTCGATCCGGGTGGTCGGGTGCCGGTGCGCCGCCGCGCGGTCGACGCGGCCGCGCGGCTGATCAGCGAGCAGGGCGTGGCGGCGATGACCCTGGAGGCGGTGGCGGCCGCGGCCGGTTGTTCGGTGCACAGCCTGTACGCCACGTTCGTCGGGCGCGACGGGCTGCTGAGCGCCGTCTATGAGAGCTACACCCCGCTGTTCGACATCGAAGCGATCCTCGAACAGCCGGACCACGGCCTCGAACAGACCGTGTACGGCATCTATCGGGCGTTCGCCGCCGGTCTGCGCCGAGAGCCGAGGGTGGCGCCGATGATGTTGGCCGATGCGTTCGCCCGCCCGGACGGGGCAGCGGGGCAACTCGTCGATCGGTTCTTCCCCCGGGCACTCCACAGCGTCGGCGGCTGGTTGTCGGCCGAGATCGCGGCCGGGCGCGTCCAGCGCCTGCCGATCGCGCTGCTCCTCCATCAGCTGCTCGGCCCGCTCCTGCTGCACCTCCTCTCCGGCCCCCTCATCGCCCGGCACGTCGGGCCGGAGGAGCCCGGCTCCGACGAGGCGTGCGCGATGTTCGCGGCAGCCTTCGTCCACGCCGTGGGGACGTCCGAGCCGGCAACGCCGAACCCCGAAGGTCGGGCGAGGTCATCCACCGAGACGAAAGGCGACCGAACGTGATGCGCAGATCGAGAGCGGCGCTGGGCAGCGCGGCGTTCTTCGTCGTGGCGCCGGGAACCGTGGTCGGGCTGATCCCGTGGCTGATCACGCGCTGGGAGCTGCACCAACCCTGGCCGTACTGGATCGTGGCCCAGGTCCTCGGCGTCGGGCTGATCTGTGCCGGCCTGGTGCCGCCGGTGTCGGCGTTCGTCGAGTTCGTCAAGGCCGGTGGCACCCCGATGCCGATCGCGCCGACCCAGCGGCTGGTCGTCTCCGGGTTCAACCGCTACCTCCGCAACCCGATGTACTTCGGGCTCGTGCTGGTCATCCTCGGTCAGGCTCTGCTGTTCGCGAGCGCAGGCCTGCTGATCTACGCCGCCATCGCGTGGGCGGTCCCGGCGGCGTTCGTCCGCTGGTACGAGGAACCCACGCTGGCCCGGCAGTTCGGCGCCGAGTACGAGGCCTACCGCCGCGCGGTGCCCGCATGGTGGCCTCGGCTGCGGCCGTGGACCCCGAGTGGGCACGGCGCACAGGGAGCGCGATGACTCGCCGGGTGAAGCGGCAATTCCTCTGGCTGCTGAACAACACCCTGAACCGCCTCACGACGCGCCTCGCGCGTTCCGGGCGCGGTCCATTCGCGCTCGTCCGGCACGTCGGGCGCAAGAGCGGCAAGACCTACGAGACACCGCTGATCCTCGCCCGCGTGCCCGACGGGTTCGTCGCCGAGCTCACCTACGGAACCGACGTCAACTGGTACCGCAACATCGTGGCCGCCGGTGAATGCGTGATCATCTCCGGTGGAGCAGAGCATCGGATCGACCGCATCGAGCCATGTGACCCCGATACCGGCGTCCGTGCATACGGCTATCCAGCCGCGCTCGTGCTCAGACTCCTACGACGCCACGAGTTCCGCCTTCTGCACACGGCCGCGACTCAGCAGTAGAGACGACTCAGCCGTAGAGACGAGTCAGGCGTCGAGTCGGCCTGTCCCCACCCGAGTAGCGACGAGTGATCGACAGAACGCCCCCGGTGGGTCCAAGCTAAGGCGCCGGATCGTCGAGGATCGGAGCGCGTGTGACGGGATCACCCCCGCTGCTGCAGGCACGCGAGCTGCGCAAGAGCTACGGCTCCGTGCAAGCGCTGCGCGGCGCGTCGTTCGACGCCGATGCCGGCGAGGTCGTCGCGCTGATCGGCGACAACGGCGCCGGCAAGTCCACCCTGGTCAAGTGCCTGTCCGGCGTCGAGCGACCGGACGCGGGTGAGATCCTCATCGACGGCGAGCAGGTGGTGCTGGACTCGCCGACCGCCGCACGCGACCACGGCATCGAGACCGCCTACCAGGACCTCGCCGTCGCGCCCGACCTCGACCCCGCAGCCAACCTGTTCCTCGGCCGCGAGCTGCGTCGCCCCGGCCTGCTGGGCGCGCTCGGCATGCTGGACAAGGCCGCGATGCGACAGCAGGCCGCCGAGCAGTTCGCGCGCCTCGGCGTGACCCTGCAGGACATCGATGTCCCGATCGGGTCCCTGTCCGGCGGCCAGCGGCAGAGCGTCGCGGTCGCCCGCTCGGTGGTGTGGGCCAGCCGCGTGGTGTTCCTCGACGAGCCGACGGCCGCGCTCGGCGTCGTGCAGCGGGAACGGGTGCTCGACGTCGTGCGGAAGGTGCGCGACACCGGTGTCGCGGTCGTGCTGATCAGTCACAACATGCCCGAGGTGCTGGCGGTGGCCGACCGGATCGAGGTGCTGCGCCTCGGCGCCCGCGTGGCCCGCTTCACCGCCGCCGACGCCTCGCTCGAGCAGCTGGTCGGCGCGATGACCGGCGCGCTCGTCCACGAGGAGGAGCGGTGACCGACACCGAGGTCGGCGTCCCGGCCCAGCGCACCGCCATGCAGCGGCTGGCGGGGGTGTCCACGTTCTGGATCGCGCTGGTGCTGGTGGCGCTGTGCGTGCTGTTCAGCGTGCTGCGCCCGGACGCGTTCCCCACCCTGTTCACGCTCCAGACGCTGCTGATCGAGGCGTCGGTGCTGCTGGTGCTCGCCGTCGGGATGACGTTCGTGATCATCACGGCCGGCATCGACCTGTCCGTCGGATCGGTGCTGGTGTTCTCCGGGGTCGTCGCGGCCACGCTGATGGAGGCGCTGTCCGGTGGGGACGCGTCCGACGCGGGCGTGGGCGTCGTGCTGCTCGGGCTGCTCGGCGCGCTCGCGGGCGGGGGAGTGTGGGGGCTGGTCAACGGGCTGCTGGTGGCCAGGGCGCGGATCCCCCCGCTGATCGTCACGCTCGGGTCGTTCGGCGCCGCGCTCGGCGCTGCCCAGCTGATCACCGACGGCGTCGACGTGCGCACCGTGCCGCGCGTGCTGCGCGACGGGCTCGGGTTCGGCCAGACCGCGCAGGTGCCGCACATGGTGGCGCTCGCGGCCGTCGTGACGCTGGCGGGTGCCTGGCTGCTGCACACGACCCGGTTCGGGCGGCGAACGTTCGCCGTGGGGTCGAACACGGAGGCGGCGCGGCGGGCCGGGATCCCGGTGCGGGGCCACCTCGTGCGCGTCTACACCGGAGTCGGGCTGCTGTCCGGCCTTGCCGGCTTCATGTCGCTCGCGTACTTCGGCACCACCACGATCAGCGGGCACTCGACCGACAACCTGAACGCGATCGCCGCGGTCGTGCTGGGCGGCACGAGCCTGTTCGGTGGCGTCGGCACGGTGTTCGGCACGGTGATCGGTGTCTTCATCCCGGCGGTGCTCTCGAAGGGTTTCGTGATCGTCGGGGTGCAGCAGTTCTGGCAGCCGGTGGCGATCAGCGCGGTGCTGGTGGCCGCCGTGTGGTTCGACCAGGTCCGGCGGCGGTCCCGGGACCATAGGTGAGGAGGAGCGCGATGAGGCGCACGCGGGTGGGTACGGCGGCGGTCGTGGCGGCGTTGGCGCTGCTGGCGGCCGGCTGCGGTGGCAGCGGGACGATCGGCCAGAGCCCGGGGGGCGGGTCCGCGCCCCCTACGAACAAGAACCTGGTGCTCATGCCGGGCGTCAAGGCCGAGCCGTTCTACATCTCGATGGAGTGCGGCGCCCAGGAGGAGGCAGCCAAGCTGGGCTACCAGCTCACCACGCAGGCCCCCGACCAGTTCGAGGCGGCGCTGCAGACCCCGATCGTCACGGGCGTGCTCGCCACCCGCCCCGCGGGCGTGCTGATCGCGCCCACCGACGACGTCGCGCTCGCCAACCCGATGACCCAGCTCAAGGATGCGGGCATCAAGGTCGTCGAGGTCGACACCCGGCTGCAGGACGAGTCGGTGGCGCTGTCGACCGTGTCGTCGAACAACGAGCAGGGCGGGCAGCTCGCCGCGCAGACCGTGGCGCAGCTGATCGGGGACAGGGGCAAGGTGCTGGTCCTGAACACGAAGGCCGGCACGTCCACCACGGACGCAAGGGCCAAGGGCTTCGCCGACGAGATCGCGAAGCACCCCGGCATCACCTACCTCGGCCAGGAGTACACCGACAACCAGCCCGCCGTGGCGGCGCAGAAGGTGTCGGCGAAGCTGTCCAGCGACCCCGACCTCGCCGCCGTCTTCGCCACCAACCTCAACTCGGGCGAGGGCGCGGCCACCGGGCTGCGCAACGCGGGCAAGACCGAGCAGGTGCGCCTCGTCGGGTTCGACGCGAGCCCGAACCAGGTCGAGGACCTGCGCGCGGGTGAGGTCTCCGCGCTGATCGCCCAGGGCCCGGCCACGATCGGGCGCCAGGGCGTGCAGCAGGTCGTGGCCGCGATCGAGGGCAGGCCGGTGCAGCGGGAGATCCAGACCGACCTGGTCGCGATCACCACCGCCGACATGGACGCGAACTCGCAGTACTTCTACAAGACAGCGTGCTGAAGAATGTGTTCGAGAAGCCCGCATGTGGGCCGCAGCTGCCGGTGATCCAGCAGGTCACGGCTTCCCTGGGCGGCCCGCTCCGCGCTTCTCGAACACATTCTCAGGCATAACGTCCTCGCTCCCGGCTCCGAGAAGTCACCATGACCACCCTCGATGCCCGCGAGCTGTACCGCCGCGCCTCCGCGGAGTTCACCGCGCGCGTCCACCGCGTCGGTGACCGGTGGACCGCGCCGACCCCGTGCGCGGGCTGGGATGTCCGCGCGCTGGTCGGGCATCTCGTCGAGGAGGAGCGCTGGACCCCGCCCCTCCTCGGCGGCGCCACGATCGCGGAGGTCGGCGGCCGGTTCGCCGGTGACCTGCTCGGCGCGGATCCGATCGGGGCGGTGGACGAGGCCGCGCCCCGTGCGGTCTCGGCCGTCGAGTCCGACGACGCCATGACCAGGACGGTGCACCTGTCGTTCGGCGACGTCCCCGGCCATGAGTACGTCATGCAGCTCGCGGCCGACCACCTGGTGCACGCGTGGGATCTCGGGCAGGCGCTCGGCGACGACTCCGCGCTCGACGCGGACGCCGTCGCGGCCATCCGCGAATGGTTCGGGCCGGTCGAGCCGCTCTACCGGCGAGCGGGAGTCATCGGACAGCGGGCCGTTGTGCCCGACGGCGCTGGTCCGCAGGACGAGCTGCTCGCGATGTTCGGGCGGAGCCCGGCCCTCGCCGCCGTGCAGCGGTTCAACACCGCGTTCGGCGCGAAGGACGTCGACGCGATCATGGTGGCGATGACGCCGGACTGCGTCTTCGAGGACACCACGTCCCCGGACGGCACGCGGCACGTCGGCGCGGATGCGGTGCGGGCGGCGTGGACGAGCCTGTTCACCGGGTCGCCGAACGCCCGCTTCACCGTCGAGGAGCTGTTCCCCGCGGGGGACCGGGTCGTGCAGCGCTGGCGCTACGAGTGGGGTGGCGGGCACGTCCGCGGCGTCGACCTGTTCACCGTGCGGGCCGGGCGGGTCGCGGAGAAGCTGTCCTACGTGAAGGGATGACATCTCCGGGCAGTCAGCGCGGTGATCAAGGGCTGGTGGTCGCGATCGGAGAGGCGGTCTCAGCCGGTTGTTGCAACGAGCAGCTCGTCGAGTGCCTGGGCGGGATTCTTCCATGCCAGGGTCTGGCGGGGTCGGCCGTTGAGTTCGTGGGCGACGGCGTCGAGGTCGGCCTGGGTGTAGGCGCGGAAGTCGGCGGTGGTCTTGGGGAAGTACTGGCGCAGCAGCCGGTTGGTGTTCTCGTTCGAGCCGCGCTGCCAGGGACTGTGTGGGTCGCAGAAGAACACCGGGCAGTCGGTGGCCACGGTGAAACGGGCGTGGTGGCGCATCTCGCTGCCGCAGTCCCAGGTCAGCGACCGGCGCAGGTGCTCGGGCAGCCGCTGGGCCAACACGGACAGCACATCGATGACCGCTTCGGAGGCGCGCCCGTCGGGCAGCGCGCCGAGCAGCACATACCGGGTGGACCGCTCGACCAGGGTGATCATCGCCGAGGCCGAGCGGACCCCGATGACCAGATCCCCCTCCCAGTGCCCGGGCACCGCCCGGTCGGTGGCCTCGGCCGGCCGGTTCGAGATATGCAAGCCCTCGGTCCACGGGCGCCGCGACCGGGTCGCCCCACCCGCGGCGGCGGCGCGGCGGCGGCGGGTGCGCCCGGAGCGCAGCGCCACCTGACGGTCCAGCTCGGCGCGCAGCCCACCCCGGCCCTGCACGTAGATCGCCTGGTAGATCGTCTCGTGCGACACCCGCATCAGCGGATCAGCCGGGTAGCTGACACGCAAGTCGCCCGCGATCTGCTCGGGTGACCACCGCTTGCGCAGCCGCTCCAGCACCACCTCCCGCAGCGGCTGTCCCCGGCCCAGCCGCGCCGTTTTGGGCCGCAGCGCCCGCAGCCGGGACCGTTCCTGGGCGAAGTCGGCCTGATACCCCCACCGGTACAGCCCGCCCCGGCCGCGGTCGCGGCGCCCGTCCCGGGACCTGGACGGGTTCTTCACCCCGTGTCGAGCCGAGTTGTTGCGCTGCATTTCCCGCCACACCGTGCTGCGGTGCCGTCCGAGTGCCTGCCCGATCTGCGGGAACGACCACCCCGCCCGCCACAACGTCTCGATCCGGACCCGTTCCTCCGGGCTCAACCGCGCACCAGCCATGATCCACACTTCCCCTGATCACCTGGTTGCAACCGCCGGTTGAGGCCGCCAGATCATCTAGCGACCATCTCGCCTTGATCGCCGCGTTGTCCCCACGGACTTCCGCCTATTTCTTGATCGCGTAGCGCGCTCTGCTCATTGAGCGACCGGATGGTGGCGACCAGGGGTCTGGGGGCTGCGCCCCCAGAGAACACGAAAGGGCGAGGCCCGTTCGCGCTTTCCGCGGGTGCGTCTCGTGTCTGGTCGATCATCGCTGGTTCGAGACCTGAGATCGACGGGACCTCGCGGTGAGGTGGGGACCTGGTGATGCGAGACGGGGGGTCCGGGGGCTGCGCCCCCAGAGAAGACGACGGGCGAGGCGCGTTCGCGCTTTCCGCGAACACACCTCGCCCACTCGCCCGTGCGCCGCCAGGGACTCGAACCCCGAACCCGCTGGTTAAGAGCCAGCTGCTCTGCCAATTGAGCTAGCGGCGCCTGCCGTTGCGCCCTCCCGCTCGGCGCCCGGAAACGCTAACACGTGCTTCCGGGGGCCGTGCGGCGGGGTGCCGCGGCATGGGGTGAGTGACGGGACTTGAACCCGCGACCACCTGGACCACAACCAGGTGCTCTACCAGCTGAGCTACACCCACCATGCGGCCCGGCCTCGGCCGGGCGCGAGGTCGAGTTTAGCGTGGCGGATGGGGGACTTCGAAGCGGGTTGCCGGGAGGCTCGCGGCGACGGCCTGGGCGGCCTCGCTGGTCGGTCCTGGAGGGGGCGCGAACAGCGTGCGGCGGTAGTACTCGAGTTCGCGGATCGACTCCATGATGTCGGCGAGGGCGCGGTGGGCGAGGCCCTTCTCCGGCTTGGCGTAGAACACGCGGGGATACCAGCGCCGGGCGAGCTCCTTGACGGAGCTGACGTCGACCATGCGGTAGTGCAGGTAGCCGTCGAGCGCCGGCATGTCGCGGGCGAGGAACGCGCGGTCGGTGGCGATCGAGTTCCCGGCGAGCGGGGCGCTGCGGGCGTCGGGGACGTGCTGGCGCACGTAGTCGAGCGCGAGCTGCTCGGCCTCGGCGATCGTCACGGTGGAGGCGCGGACCGCGTCGGTGAGCCCTGATCGCTCGTGCATCTCGCGCACGATCTCGGGCATGCCCGCGAGGGCGGTCTCGTCGGCGTGGATGACGAGGTCGATGCCCTCGCCGAGCACCCTGAGGTCACCGTCGGTGACGAGCACGGCGATCTCGATGAGCGCGTCGCGTCCGAGGTCGAGCCCGGTCATCTCGCAGTCGATCCACACCAGACGGTCGGTCACGGCGTCACACTATGCCCGGGAGCGGGGTGGAGGGCCTGCTCCGGGGCGTGTCGCCGTGCGAAGATCGGCTCCGAGTCGCTCTTGGCAGTAGGCTGCGCTGCCGTGGAGAACACGGCCGCCCGCACTGCCGCGCAGGACATCGCCGCTGGATACGCGACGGAAGGCGCGGCCCTCGAGCTGGGGTGCGTCGTCGTCGACGGTGCGGTCGATTCCACCGCAAGGGTGCGCATCCCGTTCGCGACGCTCAACCGCCACGGCCTCGTCGCGGGGGCCACCGGCACCGGCAAGACGAAGACCCTGCAAGGGATCGCCGAGCAGCTTTCCGCGGCGGGTGTGCCCGTACTGCTCTCGGACATCAAGGGCGACCTGTCCGGGATGGCGCGCCCGGGCGAGGGCGGCCCGAAGATCGAGTCCCGGGCGCAGGAGACCGGGGACGACTGGGCGCCCACGGCGTACCCGGTGGAGTTCATGTCGCTCGGCGGCGGCAGTGCGGCGGTGCCGATCCGGGCCACGCTCACGCAGTTCGGCCCGATCCTGCTGAGCAAGGTGCTCGACCTCAACGACACGCAGGAGTCCACCCTCGGACTGATCTTCCACTGGGCAGACCAGCAGGCGCTGCCGCTGCTGGACACCAAGGACCTGCGTGCCGTCGTCCAGCACCTCACGTCGGACGAGGGCAAGGCCGATCTCAAGGGCATCGGCGGGGTCTCGCCCGCCACGGCGGGGGTGATCCTGCGGGCGCTGGTGAACCTGGAGGCACAGGGCGGCGACGACTTCTTCGGCGAGCCGGAGTTCGATCCGGCCGACCTGATGCGTCAGGTCGACGGGAAGGGCGTCGTCACGCTGCTGGAGCTGTCGGACCAGCAGGCCAACCCGCGGCTGTGGTCGACGTTCCTGATGTGGCTGCTCGCCGAGCTGTTCGAGGAGCTGCCAGAGGCGGGCGACCTCGACAAGCCGAAGCTCGTGTTCTTCCTCGACGAGGCCCACCTGCTCTTCGACGGCGCCTCGAAGGCGTTCCTCGAACGCATCGAGCAGACCGTGAAGCTGATCCGGTCCAAGGGCGTCGGGGTGTTCTTCTGCACGCAGCTGCCCACCGACATCCCGAACGCGGTGCTCTCCCAGCTCGGCGCGCGGGTCCAGCACGCGCTGCGCGCGTTCACGCCGGAGGACCAGACCGCCCTCTCCAAGACCGTGCGGACGTACCCGAAGACCGCGGTCTACGACATGGAGAAGGCACTGACGTCGCTCGGCATCGGCGAGGCGATCGTCACCGTGCTCTCCGAGCGGGGCGCGCCCACCCCGGTGGCGTGGTCCCGGATGCGCGCGCCGCGCTCGCTGATGGCCGCGATCGGCGCGGACGCCGTCGCGCAGGCGGCGAAGGCGTCCCCGCTCCACGGGAAGTACGGCGAGACGGTCGACCGCGAGTCGGCCTACGAGAAGCTGACCGCGAAGATCGCGGAGCCTGCCCCGGCGCCCGCGGACGCACCGCCGCCTGCGGCCCCGGAGCCGGAGCGGCGCCGGGAGGAGCCAGGGATGGTGGCCGAGGTGCTCGGCTCACCGGTGGTGAAGTCGTTCCTGCGGTCGGCCGCGAGCGCGCTGGGCCGCGAGATCACCAGAGGCCTCTTCGGTACTCGCCGGCGCCGCTGACCGCGTCACGTCGGTCCGTCACCCCTCGACACACCGCGCGAGGGTGTAACCCGCATCACGCGTGGGTATCGCGCTGTCGAGCGGTGAATCGCTCGGTGATCCACAAATTGTGGAAATGCGAATCGATCAATTCTGTGTACTGCCTCATGCACGGAGGACGAAAGCACGCAACCGGACGAAGGCGAGGCAACTCGATGTTCATGCACGTCCAGCGGCTGATCAACGAGATCGTTCCGGACGAACCCGACCCGGCCGCGGCCAATGCGCTGCAGGAAGGCCTGGGTGGTCAGTTCGGTGAGATGCGCACGATGATGCAGTACCTCTTCCAGAGCTTCAACTTCCGCGGCAACGGCAAGGCCAAGCCCTACCGCGACCTCCTCTACGGCGTCGGCACCGAGGAGATCAGCCACGTGGAGTTGATCGCGACGACGATCGCGCGGCTCGTCGACGGATCCCCGCGCTACCGCGGTTCGGCCACCGCCCCGCTCGACGAGCCCGCCGCGGGCGGTGCGACGCCGCTGTCGATGGCGCTGTCGAACGGCAACATCCACCACTTCCTCGTCGGCGCGCAGGGCGCCATGCCGGTGGATGCCGTCGGCAACCCGTGGTCGGGGTCGTACGTCTACAACAGCGGAAACCTGGTTCTCGATCTGCTCTACAACCTGATGCTCGAGTCGACCGGGCGGCTGCAGAAATGCCGGATCTACGAGATGACCGCCAACAAGACGGCCCGCTCGACGGTCTCCTACCTCATCGTGCGTGACCAGGCGCACGAGAACGTCTACGCCAAGGCTCTGGAAAGCCTCGGGGTGAACTGGGGCAAGGTGCTCCCGATCCCGAAGACCAAGGCCGAGCGTTACCCGGAGGTCAAGACGTTGCTCGACCAGGGCCTCGGCGAGCGGCAGTTCCTGTTCAGCGCCGACAACCTCAACGAGGCGGGCAAGATCCTCCAGGGTGAGTCGGCGTTCAAGGACGGGACGACCCTCAGCACGGAGATGGGCAGGCCCGAGGGCGTGCCGCTCGAGACGGCGCCGGAGCGGCCCGAGGAGTTCGCGCCCGGCCTCGACGAAGCGCTGCTCCAGCTCATCCAGGCCACGGCCGAGCAGGAGTCGAGGACCAGCCGGTGACTCCGTTCGGGCGCGTGCCTGGCGCGGTTCGGGTCCTAAGATCGATCTGAAACCGGACAGAACGGAGCCAACGCGATGGTGACGCCCGGCGATGAGCTGGATTTGAGCCGGGCTCACGGCGCCCGGATCTATGACTACGTCCTCGGGGGCAAGGACAACTACGCGCTCGATCGAGAGGCCGCCGAGGCCGCGATGAAGGCGTGGCCGGGGTTGCGCACGTCGATGCGGTCGAACCGGGCGTTCATGCAGCGCGTCGGCCGGTTCCTGGCAGGGGAGTGCGGTGTCCGGCAGTTCCTGGACATCGGAACGGGCATCCCGACCTCGCCGAACCTGCACGAGGTGGTGCAGACGGTCACGCCCGACGCGCGGATCGTCTACACCGACAACGACCCGGTCGTCCTCGCCCACGCGCGGGCGCTGATGACCAGCACCGGGGAGGGCCGCACGGCCTACATCCACGCCGACATGCGCGACCCTGCAGCGATCTTGGGGGCGCAACAGCTGCGCGACACCATCGATCTGGGCCGGCCCGTCGCGTTGCTGGTGATCGCGGTGCTGCATTTCATCGATGACGACGACGAGGCGCTCGCGGTGATGCGCCATCTCGTGGATCCGCTGCCGTCCGGTAGTTACGTCGCCGTGTCGACGGCCACCGGCGACTTCGATCCGGAGCCGCTCGCCGGGGTGGTGCAGGCGTACGAGGCCCGCGGTGAGGTGATGAAGCTGCGCGACCGCGTCCAGGTGGAGAAGTTCTTCGACGGTGTGGAGCTGCTCGAGCCGGGCGTGGTGCAGGTGCACAAGTGGCGACCCGACGACATGGCGACCGGGTTGGTCAAGAAGGACACCGACGTCGCGATGTACTGCGGAGTGGCGAGAAAGCCCTGATCTCAGCCACGGGTCCGGTCGAGTGGCGCCTGCTCGATCACGAACGGGGTGAGCAGGTGCGGGACCGTCGCGTCGGCCAGCGCGACGCCGTCGGGCGCGGACACGTCGAGCACGGTGTAGCCGCCCGCGCCGGCCGCGGTGACCGCCTCCACCTCGACGAGTCCGGCTCGCCGCTGGAACACGCTCTGCCGGAAGGTCCAGCCGATCACACCCGTCCGCTGCAGCGCGACCGTGCGCCGTTGGACCGAGCCCTGGCGGGTGACGAGGTACCGGGGCGTGAGCCGGTGCCCGAGGTTGCGGTAGCGATCAAGGGCGAGCAGCAGCGCGATCGGGAGCAGGACGAGGCCGGCCGGCCCGAGCCACGGGATCGGCACGGCCAGCCCGACCGCGAGCGCGATCACGACCACGGCGGTGGCTGGGAGCAGGGCGCGGGTCAGCCTGCGCCGCAGCGCCGCGCGGGGGTGGCGCAGGAGCGGGGCGAGCGTGGCTAGTTCGGGCTGCTCGCGCAGGGCGACCGAAGCGACGCGATGCGCCTCGGCACGCGGCGCGGGCGGCTGGAGGACGCCGCCCTGGGCGTCGCGGGACAGTCCGGCGGACAGGGCCCTCGTCTGCGCGCCCCTGCCGGCCCTCAGCAGCAGCGGCTCGACGACCTCAGCGCCGCGGAGGCGCTGCTCGGACACCGACAGCGATCGGCGGGTCAGCAGCCCGCGCTTGACCCGGAGCGCTCCGCCCTCGGTGTTCGCCTCCCGGGTGAGGCGGTAGTCGTACCAGCGCTCGGCGAAGAGCAGGAGTGCGCCGATGACCGCGACCACGAGCAGCAGGCAGGCGACGACGGCCACGCCCAGCCAGATCGGCGCCGCGGTGAGGCGGTGGGCGGCGTCGTCGACGGCAGGGACGTCTCGTGGGTCCACCCCGAGGTCGTCGAACACGTTGTAGACGGCGGCGAGGACCGCGCCGATGCCGGCGATCGAGGAGAACGTCAGCGGGGCGAAGCGCAGCCACGACCACCGCAGCCGGGCCAGGTCCTCAGCCGGTGGGGGGACCGGATGCTCCGGCGTGACCGCGGCGGATCGGTCCAGCAGCTCGCGGCGCAGCCGATCGGCCTCGGCCTTGCTGACGGCGTCGAGGGCGAGTCCCGAGCTCTCCGGTGATGAGCCGGATGCCGCGCCGACCTGCACGACGCTGAGCCCGAACACGCGGTGCACCAGTTTCGCGGTGAGGTCGACGGTGCGGATCCGGTCCCGCGGCACCGACCGGCGCTGGCGGCGCAGCCACCCGGTGTGCAGCTCCACCCGGTCGGCAGTGATCCGGTACCGCGTGGTGCGCCAGCGCACCACGCCGCCGAGCACGAGTGCGACCGCGATGCCGAGCGGCACCCACAGCCGCCCGGCCGCGTCGCCCTGCCCGGTCAGCAGGAGCAGCGCCGCCACCGGCAGCAGCCGGACCGCCCCGGACAGCGGCGTCACCGCGAGCATCCGCCTGTCCAGCCGCCGCCACGGCGGCTCGTCGGGTGTCACGTCGCGTCCCCCGGGGTCGCCTGCGTGGTCTCGGTGAGCAGGCGTGCGAGCTCCGCGGCCGCGTCCTCGTCGAGTCCGCGGATCTTGACCGGGCCGCGCGCCGACGCCGTGGTGACCGTGACGCTCGCGAGCTTCATCAGCTGCTGCAACGGCCCGTGCTCGGTGTCGACGGTCTGCACCCGCGAGATCGGCGCGATCCGCCACTCCCGCACCAGCCACCCCGACAGGGTGTAGACCGCCTCGGGGGTGACCTCCCACCGGTGGATGCGGTAGAGCAGCGGTGGTACGGCGATCCCGTACCCGAGCCCGGCCACCAGCGTCGCGATCGTCGTGGCCATGAGCCAGCCCGGCGCGTCCCCGCCGAGGAACAGCAGCACGGCCGCCTGCGGGGCGGCGAGCACGACCACCGTGAGAAGGGCGCGCAGCTGCCACCACCGCACGGCCCGCGGGCTCACCTGGTGGGCAGGCGGGCGCAGCGGAAGGGCGACGGGAGCGGCGGGCATGCCAGAAGTCTGCCCGGTCGGAGGCACACCGCATCGGACCGCCACACAGCTGGGCAGGTGCAGCCACGATCGTCGTGGCCGCACCAGCCCAGCAGTGGCGCTGTCAGCAGATGGGGATGGTTGGGCGTGCGGAGCGCGGGGGGCTAAATCTCCAGCAGAGACTGAAGCAAGTATCAGGCGGGCAGTGGATGGATGGCGGTGGCCCGCAGCGACTGCCACGGGGACGGGTCGGTGCCACAGGACAGTGGCCGAGGGGCACCGAGGAGCGGTGCCACATCGACTGCCCAGCGTCGCCCGCCGCTGGCCGAGACAACGGCACCGCCCGGAGCATCGGCGACGTGGAGTGCGTCGGCGTCGCGCAGCCCGGTGGCGCCGCGGACGGCGAGCTCGGCGACCTGACCGGCCGGCGACCAGGTGCTGCGGCCACGGCAGAGCGTGGTGTCGACCTCGCCGGGGAAGGCGGCCTTGCGGGCGGCGATCGCGGTGGCGGGGTCGAGCCGGCCGTAGGCGTAGCCGGTGGGGAGCACGAGCGCGGTGGGCGCGAACCGGTGGCCGCCGAGGTGGCTGCACTCCCACACGTGCTGCTCGCCCGCGTCGACCACGGAGAGCGCGAGCGCGCGCCCGTCCACCGCGCAGCAGCGGTCGCGCCGGCCGTGCGTGCACACCAGCAGCAGCGGGTCGTGGATCGGCGCGCCGGGCAGCGGCTCGTCGGGGCCGGGCAGCTCGAGACCGGCGAGCTCCTCGGGGCCCTCGACGGTGAACGTGGTGACGCGGGATGCGCCGGGTGAGGTGTCGGCAAGGAACACGCGCAGGGACGCGCCCCGCTCGCCGCGGCGGCCGGGCCTGCGGATCAGCAGCAGCCGCCAGCCGGGGGTGGCGGCGAGGGCGGCGAGGGCCGGTTCCGGATGGGTGGTGAGGTCACTCGGCCACGCGCCGCGCTGCTCGACGCATACCCAGCGGCGGGCGACCGGCGCGGTGCCGGCCAGCGGCTCGTCGCGGGCGAGCGCGAGAAGGCTGCAGCGCTGCCACCTCGCGTCCGGGTCCACCCCCGAACAGTACCTAAGCCTTACCTAACTCGGTTGGGTGACACCCCTCACGCGGTGCTGCGCCGATGATTCGCTCGCTCATCGCACCTCGCGGTGCACGACCTTCCCGGTGGCGTTGCGGGGCAGCTCGCTGACGAACTCGACGTCGCGTGGCACGGCGAACCGGCTCAGCTCGGCGCGCACCCAGCCGCGGACGTCGTCGGCGCTCACCCGGGAGCCCGGCTCCAGCACGACGTACGCGGCGAGCCGCTGGCCGTACTGCTCGTCCGGCACGCCGGTGACGGCGGCCTCGCGCACCTCGGGCCGGGCCGCGATGAGGTCCTCGACCGGGCCGGGATGCACGTTCTCGCCGCCGGAGACGATCATGTCGTCGGCGCGCCCCGTGAGGTGGAGGAGCCCGTGCTCGTCGAGGCGGCCGACGTCGCCCGTGCCGATCATCCGCCCGAGCCGCTCGACGTCGGTTCCCTCGCGCGTGTAGCCGGCGAACGGCATGTCGTTGTGGACGAACACGCGGCCCTCGGTGCCCGGCGGCACCGGGCGGTCGTCGTCGCCGAGGATCACCAGGCGGGTGCCGACGGGCGCGCGGCCCGCCGTGCCGGGGGCTGCCCGCAGGTCGGACGGGCCCGCGATGCTCACCCACGAAACCTCGGTGGAGCCGTAGAGGTTGTAGAGGACCTCGCCGAAGCGGTCCATGAACGTGGTGGCCAGCTCGGCGGGCAGTGCCGACCCGCTCACCGCGACGATCCGCGGTCGGTGCGTCGACAAGGCCTTGTCGAGGTCGGCGGCGGGCAGTTCGAGGACCCGCTGCAGCATCACCGGCACCGCGAACACGGCGTCGACCCGGTGCTCCCCGGCGATCCGCAGGAACTCCGCCGGGGAGTACTTGCGGCCGAGCACGACAGGGGAGCCGTGCAGCACGGCCAGCTGCAGCGCCGCGTACCCCCATGTGTGCAGCAGGGGTGCGGCGATGAACGCCGGCTCGCCGGCCCGCATCGGGATTGCGGAGAGGATTGCGGCGGCGGGGGAGATGCTGTGCAGGGGCGGGCGCCGCGCGCCCTTGGGGGTGCCGGTGGTGCCGGACGTCAGCACGATGGTGTGCCCGGCGGGTGGCCGCCGCGGCAGCTGGCCGGGGCCGTCGAGGTCGCCGAGCTCGGCATCGGTGACGACGTGGACGTGCTCCGGGAGGCCGGCGAGCGCCGGGCCGAACTCCTCGTCGGCCACGACCGTATGCAGGCGCAGCTCGCCCGCGACCTCGCGGAGCTGCGTCGCGGAGAGCCCGACGTTCAGCAGCACGGCATCGGCGCCCAGCTTGCCCGCCGCGATCTGGCCCGCGATCGCGCCGCGGTGGTTGCGGCAGAGCACGCCGAGGCGCGTGCCCGGCCCGACGCCGGCCGCGGCGAGCCCGCGGGCGATCGCGTCGGTCCACGTCGCCAGCTCGGCGAACGTGAGCGTGCCCGCGTCGTCGACGATCGCCGTGCGGTCCGGGTGCCTCGCCGCCCCGGCCGCATAGCCCGCGGTGATCGTCAAGCCGTAGCGGGCGAGGCCTGCGACCATGCCGAGCAGGCGATCAGGGCGTACCGGGCGAACCACCCCGGAGCGAGTCAGCGCCACCACCGCCCGCGCCGATCCGACCGCCTGTTCCGCCCCCGACCGCGTCACCTCGAGCATCCGTCCGACATCGACCACCGTTGCAGTCTCGCAAGGCGACGCCGCGCGCGCAGGGGTCGATCCACGGGTGAGGCTCTGGTCTTCGCCGAACACCATCCCGTCGTGACGAGTTCGCCGTCAGGGCAGCAGCGGGTCCAGGTCGTAGACCGTGCGGCCGCCGACCGTCGTCGACTCGAAGTTCTCCCGCACCCAGGACACGATCTCGGAGTTGCTGTCGGGACCGGACTGCTGCGCCCCTGCGCCGTCGTCGACGAACCAGCGCACCTCGCGCGCGGCCACGTGATCTCGGAACTCCTCGAGCGTGGGGGCCGGGTCGCCACCGGAGAAGCCGCCGATGCCCATCACAGCGGTGTCGCTGGCGAGCGTGAGCGCAGCGCTGCTCCGCGCGCCGATCGTCGCGGCCGACCACCTCCTGCTGGTCGACCGGAGCATGGCCACCAGCTGCGCATCGGGGGTGTTCGGCGCCGGGTCCACGACCGGCGTCCGGCCTTGGCCGCCTTCGGCCACGGCCCGTGCCGCGAATGCTGCGGGCGCCGCGAGCGCCGTCGACGCCAACGTGAGCACCAGGATGACGCCGCCGATGCGGCGGGCGGCGGGTCGGACCAGCAGCGCGACGAACGCGACGGTCGCGGCAGCGACGACGACCCACTGCAACCAGGGCAGGAACTCCGGCGTCCGGTCGAGCAGCTCCAACACCCACGCCGCCGTGCCGGCCACGAGCAGCGCGAGCGCCGTGCGACCTGCCCAGCTCCGCCGACGCACCCACAGGAGCGCACCACCGATCCCGACGAGCGCTGCGACGCCGGGCGCGAGCGCCACGATGGACGATGAGCCGTAGATCCCCTCGCTGAACACGAGTGCTGTGGTCACGGTCCAGCCGCCCCACAGCAGGAGCGACGCGCGCGTGGTATCCGTGCGTCGGCCGCGGCGAGTGAGCCAGAGCCCCACCAGGAGCAGGGTGAGCGCGGTCGGCAGCAGCCAGCCGACGAGCACTCCGTTCTGCGCGTCGACCATCCGCAGGATCCCGGGGTCGCTGCCGGAGCCGGGCCCCGTCGGCTCGGGAACGCCGCCCGAGATCATCGTTCCGTCGCCGGCGGTGCCGAGGACCCGGCCGAGGCCGTTGTCGCCCAGCGCCAGCTGCAGGGCGCTGTCCGTGCGGGACCCGCCGATGTACGGGCGGCTGCCCGGGGGTGAGAGCTCGACAACCGCGAACCACCAGCCACCCGCGATGACGATGGCGACGCCCGCGGCCAGCAGCTGCCGCACGCGCCGCCAGAACCCGGTCGGGGCGGCGACCAGATACGCCATCGCCATCGCCGGCAGCGGCACGAGGGCCTGGACCGTCATCGTCAGGAACGCGAACCCGATCAGCGCGCCGGCGATGAGCAGCCAGCCGGTGGATGCGGTCTGGGTGGCGCGGACCACGGCATAGGCGGTCGTGACCATCAGAAGCACCAGCAGTGCGTCCGGGTTGTTGTACCGGAACACCTCCACGGCCACCGGCGTGAGCGCCAACGTCGCCCCGGCCGCGAGGCCTGCGCCATGGCCGGCGACCCGGCGCACGGCGGCATAGAGCATCGCAACGGTGCAGGCACCGATAATCGCCTGCGGGACGAGCATGCTCCACGAGGAGAGCCCGAACACCCGCGCGGACAGGGCCATCGCCCAGAGCGAGGCGGGCGGCGTGTCGACCGTGACGATGTTTCCCGCGTCGGTGGACCCGAAGAAGAAGGCCGTCCAGTCCTGCGCCATGGCGTGGACGGCCCCCGCGTAGTAGATGTTCGCCCAGCCGGCGGAACCCAGGTTCCACAGGTAGAGGGCGGCGGCGCAGAGCAGCAGGCCGGCCAACGTGTACCGCTCGCCTCGAGTGAGCGTGCGCTCCACCGGTGGGGCGAACGGCGCCAGACGGGGGATGAAGACGGTGTCGGCCGCAACGGTCACGAAGCCTCCTCGCCAACGCTCGTCGGCGTTCCCATCCGATGCTGTCCTCGCTAGCGCAGTCCGATGGGGACTCGCGACCTCGACGTGGCCGAGCGGTGGCGGAGAATCCACGAGCGGACCCGCCGGTGGGTCGTGCGCCGGCTCACGGGACCTGCGTGAGGTCGTACACGGTCGTTCCGCCGACCGTAATCCGTGTGAAGTTCTCCTGCACCCACAGGCCGATCCGGTGGGCGTCGTCGCTGCCGCCGCTCCCGGTGTTGCTGCGGCCCGCATCGCCGATGAAGTAGTGGATCTCGCCATCCGCGACGAGCTGCTGGAAGCCCGCGAGGGTGGGGAAGGGATCGGTGCCGTTGAACCCGCCGAGTGCCATCACCGGCTCGCCGCTCGCGAGCTGGTAGCCGGCGGCGCCGTTGGACCCGATCGTGGCGGCGGCCCATGTGTAGGCGCCTGAGTCGCGCTGCAGGAGCGCGGTGAGCTCGGCAGGCGGCGTCGGGGCGCCCAGTATGTTGCCGCCGATCATGAGGCCCTCGCCGCCGCGCACGGGGCCGCCTACTGGTGCGCCTGCGACCATGCGGCCACCGGGACGGCCCCCGCCCGGCCCGCCCATGCCCATGCCGCCCATCCGCGCCTCCCTCGGCCCTGAGGACGGGATGGCGCCGCTGTGCGGCGTCGCGGCCGTCGCGATCGACCAGCCGGCCGGCGCCGCGAGCGCAGCCACCACGGCGACGGCGACCACGCCGAGCCGCGCCCGGCCGCCGAACCGGTGCACGCCGAGCAGCCCGACGGCGCCGATCAGCCCGAGGACGAGCGCGGTCCACGCGAGCCACGGCTGCCAGCCCGCACGGTTCAGGAGTACGAACGCCCACGCCACCGTGCCGGCGAGCACCACGGCGAGCACCGCCCGTGCGGCGAACCCGGCACGGCGCCGCCAGAGCTCCACCGCCCCGATCCCGGCCAGCGCACCGATCGCGGGCGCCAGCACCACCTGGTAGTAGCTGTGGAAGATCCCGGCCATCAGGCTGAAGACGAGCGTGGTGACGACGAGCCAGCCGCCCCATGCGAGTGCGGCCGCGCGCGTCCGGTCGGTGCGTGGGGCCCGCCGCGTCCACCACAGCAGCGCGACGAGGAGCGCCAGCGCGGCCGGCAGCAGCCAGGAGGCGTCGCCTGCGTACATCCCGGTGAACAGGCGGGTGAGCCCGGTCGGGCCCCAGCTGCCGCCCGCGCCCATCTGGCCGGGCACGACGCTTCCGACCTCGTCACCGGTGAGGCGGCCGAGGCCGTTGTAGCCGAGCACCAGCTCGAGCACGCTGTTCGTCTGCGAACCGCCGATGTAGGGCCGGGCGTCGACCGGCCACAGCTCGACCGCGAGCACCCACCACCCCGCGCTGACGAGCATCGCGAGGCCCGCGAGCAGCAGGTCCCGCACCCGGCGCCCGATGCCGACCGGCGCGGCGAGCAGCCAGACCGCCGCGAACGCCGGCAGCACGAGGAACGCCTGCAGCATCTTGGTCAGGAACCCGAACCCAACGAGCACGCCTACCAGTACCAGCCAGCGCGTGCGGCCTGCCTCGACCGCGCGCAGCACGGCGTACGTCGCGCCGACCAGCAGCAGCGTGAGCAGGGCGTCCGGGTTGTTGAACCGGAACATCAGCACGGCCACCGGCGTGAGCGCGAGGACGGTGCCGGCCAGCAGACCGGCCGCGGTACCCGCGCTGCGGCGCACCGTCGCGTACAGCAGCGCGACCGTGGCGACGCCCATCAGCGCCTGCGGCACGAGGATGCTCCAGCCGCTCAGCCCGAACAGCCGCACCGACAGGCCGGTGACCCACAGTGCGGCAGGGGTCTTGTCCACGGTGATCGCGTTCGCGGCGTCAGAGGAACCGAAGAACCACGCCGTCCAGCTCTGGGCGCCTGCCTGCGCGGCGGCCGAGTAGAACGCGTTGGCCCAGCCGGACGCGGACAGGCCCCACAGGTAGAGCACCGCGGTGCCGGCGAGCAGGCCGGCCACTGCGGCCCGCCGCGGCCACGGGTGGCGGCGGGCGAGCGGGGCGACCGGAGGCGGTTCGGTGCGAACGGAGATCGTCGTGGCCACGCTCCCGAGCCTGGTGCGACGAGCTGTGCCGCCCCGGTGCCGCGGCTGTGCACGAGCTGTGGACGATCCGCCGCTACTCGACCACCGGAGCGCTGGGGCGGGGGAGGCGGACCGTGAACTCCGTGTGCCCCGGCTTGCTCGCGGCGTCCACCGTGCCACCGTGCGCCCCTACGACCGCGCGGACGATGGCCAGGCCGAGGCCGGTGCTGCCGTTGTCCCGGGAGCGGGACGTCGAGCCGCGGGCGAAGCGTTCGAAGATGTGCGGCAGAAGCTCGCGGGCGATGCCAGGGCCGTCGTCGGCGACCGACAGCCGGGCGCACGATGCCTCGGCGGCGAGCGTGACCGTGACGTTCGTGCCGGGTGGGGTGTGGGCGCGTGCGTTGGCCAGCAGGTTGGCGAGCACCTGGGCCAGCCGCGAACCGTCGCCGGGCACGACCACCGGCTCGTCGGGCACCGCGAGCTGCCACTTGTGCTCGGGTCCTGCCGCGTGGGCGTCGGCCACGGCATCGACGACGAGGCGGGTGAGGTCGACCTCGCCGCGTTCGAGCGGGCGGCCCGCGTCGAGGCGGGCGAGCAGCAGCAGGTCCTCGACGAGCGCGGTCATCCGCACGGTCTGCGAGGCGATGCGGGTCAGCGAGTACTCGACGTCGGGAGAGAGCTCCTCGCGGCGGGTGAGCTCGGTGTAGCCGCTGATCGCGGCGAGCGGGGTGCGCAGCTCGTGGCTCGCGTCGGCGATGAACTGGCGCAGCTGCATCTCGCTCTCGTGCCGCACCTCGAGGGCGGACCCGACGTTGTCGAGCATCCGGTTGAGGGCGCTGCCGACCTGCCCCACCTCGGTGCGCGGATCGACGTCCGGCACGCGCTCGACCAGCGAGACCTCACCGCGGTCGAGCGGCATCACGCTCACCCGCGAGGCCGTCGCGGCCACCCGTTCGAGGGGCCGCAGCTCTCGGCGGACGACCATCGCGGCCGCGGTACCGGCCCCGGCCAGCGCGATGCCGGTGACGACCAGCTCGATGAGCACGAGCGACGTCAACGTCGCCTGCACGGGGGCCTCCGGCAGGCCGGTGACGACGACGTCGCCGAGGGGCGTGCGGGTCGCGACGAGGCGGTAGTCGCCGAGCACTCCGAGATCCACGCTGCGCGGCGGTACCCCGGCCGGCAGTCCGACGAGATCGGGGTACTCCGACGCGGGCACCGACACCGGGTCCTCGCCGAACGGGAACACCGACGCGGCGACCACCGCGCCGTCCCTGACGACCGCGGTGAGGGCGTTCGGCGGCGGTCGCGGGCCGCGGTCGGGCAGCATGAGCACCGGTGGGGAACCCGGCTCGCCGCGGATGAACACCCGGCTGGACGCGCGCACCTCGCCGTCGAGGCGGCTCATCAGGAACTGCCGCAACGAGATCGTCGTGGCCACCGCGATGAGCGCCGACGCGATGGCCAGCAGCAGCAGCGTGGTGGCCACCAGCCGGGTGCGCAGCGAGTGGCCGGTTCTCACCCGCCGGCCGCCGGCTTGAGCACGTACCCCGCCCCGCGCACCGTGTGGATCATCGGCGCGCGTCCGGCGTCGATCTTCTTGCGCAGGTAGGAGACGTAGAGCTCGACGACGTTGGACTGGCCGCCGAAGTCGTAGTTCCAGACGCGGTCGAGGATCTGGGCCTTCGACAGCACGCGCTTGGGGTTGCGCATGAGGTAGCGCAGCAACTCGTACTCGGTGGCGGTGAGCTCGATCAGGTCGTCGCCGCGGCGGACCTCGTGGCTGTCCTCGTCGAGCACGAGGTCGCCGACCACGAGCTCGGAGCCCTCCCGGGCGGCGGTCATGCGGGAGCGGCGCAGCAGCCCGCGCAGCCGCGCCACCAGCTCCTCGAGGCTGAATGGCTTGGTGACGTAGTCGTCGCCGCCCGCGGTGAGCCCGGCGACCCGGTCCTCCACGGCGTCGCGGGCGGTGAGGAACAGCACCGGAACCTCGGGGCTCTCGGCGCGCATGCGGCGCAGCACCTCGAGGCCGTCGAAGTCGGGGAGCATCACGTCGAGCACGACGGCGTCGGGGCGGTGCTCGCGGGCGACGCGCACTGCGGTGGTGCCGTCTGCGGCCGTCCGCACGTCCCATCCCTCGTAGCGCAGCGCCATCGAGAGCAGCTCCGACAGCGACGCCTCGTCGTCGACCACCAGAACCCGGATCGGACCACCGTCGGCCCGCCGCAGCTCAGGTCCGGTGTCCCGCATCGTCGCCATGCTAGCCAGGCTCGCGCGCGAGGCTGTGACCTCGATGGGCGGAACCTGTGTGAAACCTGTGGCTCTCGAGGGAACCTGCGGGCCCTCGCCGTCGTCCATGCCGGTCATCACGAACCGACCGACAGGAGGACGACATGTTCACGGGCTGGCCAAGCGACGCCACGGCGTTCCTCGCCGAGATCGAAGCCGACAACACCCGGGAGTTCTGGGAGGCGAAGGGCCACCGCCACGCCACCGCCGTGCAGGGTCCGATGCGTGCGCTGGCAGCGGAGCTGGAACCCGAGTTCGGGCCGATCCGGGTACTGCGCGCGTACCGCAACCGCCGCTTTCGCCCCTCTTCCCCGCCCTATCGCACCGACACCGGCGGGATCGCCAGCAGCCCGGGCGGCTCGGCCCTCACCGTCGTGCTGTCGGCCACCGCCCTGACCACCGCTGTGGGGCACTGGACGTTCGACTCCGGTCAGTTGCGCAGCTATCGCGTCGCGGTGCTCGAGGCGCCCGGCGACCAGCTCGAAGGGTTGCTCGCCGGGTACCAGGTCGACCGCCGCCGCTCGCTGCGTGGCGTTCCCCGCGGCTTCAAGGGCGACCACCCGCGGATCGACCTCCTCAAGCTGACCGGGCTGCAGGTCGTCACGACGAGACCGGTGGGTGCGTGGCTCTCCACACGGGAGCCCCTGGAGTGGGTGCGGGCGGCATGGCGGGCAGCGGGGCCGGTGGTGACGTGGCTGGACACGCACGTCGGCCCGGCCGATCCGGTGCCGCCGCGGCCCCGTCCGGCACCGCCGAGCGAAGGGCACTAGGCCTGGTGCGTGGGTGGCCGTGCCCCGGAGGGATGGGGCACGGCCACCCGGTCAGCCGGCGGGAGGAGGGGGTCAGCCCACCGGCTGGGTCAGGTCGTAGACGGTGGTGCCGCCCACGGTGGTGGAGGTGAACGTGTCCCGCACCCAGGTGGCGATCTCGGAGTTGCCGCCCGGGCCACCGCCACCGCCGATGAAGTAGTGCACCTCACCGGCCGCGACGAGTGACCGGAACTGCTCGAGTGTCGGCGCGGGGTCAGCGCCGTTGAAGCCGCCGATGCCCATCACGTCGGCGCCGCTGGCCAGCGCGAGGCCCGCGCTGCTTGACGCGCTCGTTGTGGCCGCCGCCCACTTCGTGCCGGCATTCCGCAGCAGCGCGACGAACTCGGGGTCGGAGGCATTGGCCCGGGAGCCGAAGCCGCCACCCGCGCCGCCCTGGTTCGCGCCGCCGTCGTCCCGCCGGCCACCGTCGGGGCCAGGGCCGAAGCGCATACCACCGCCCGGGCCGGAGTCGGCCGTGGCGGGGCCCGCCGTCGGGTTCCCGCCGTTGTGCGTGCTCGTGATCGTGTCGGCGGCGTAGGCGAGCTGCGCGGCGCCCCCCGTGAGCAGCACGGCAAGCGCGGCGACGACGGCGAGCCTGCGCCAGTGCGCTCCGATCAGCAGCGCGAGCACGGCCACCGCGGCCACGGCGATCACGACCCAGCGCAGCCACGGCACGAAGTCGGGCGTGCGCGACAGCAGCACGACGGCCCACGCCGCGGTACCGGCGGTGATCACGGAAAGGGTGATCCGAGCCGGCCATGCGGCCCGTCGCCGCCACAGCTGCATCCCGCCGATCCCGGCGAGCGCGGCGATGCCGGGGGCGAGCGCCACTGTGTAGTAGGGGTGGAAGATCCCCTGGGCGAAGCTGAAGACCGCCGCTGTGACGACCGTCCAGCCACCCCAGAGCAGGAGGGAGGCGCGCAGGCGGTCGGTGCGCGCGGCCCGCCAGGTCAGTGCCAGGCCCGCGACGAGCAGCGCCAGCGCCGCGGGTAGCAGCCACGAGATCTGGCCACCGGCCTGCTCGTTGAACAAGCGCGACCAGCCCGCGGCGCCGCCGAATCCGCCGAACCCACCGCCACCGGCCTCGGCCCCGGCCGGAAGCTCCATCCCGGCGGGCGGTTCCATCTGCCGTCCACCACCGCCCTGGCCGAAGATCCGGCCGAGGCCGTTGTAGCCGAACGTGAGGTCGAGGACGCTGTTGTTCTCCGAGCCGCCGATGTAGGGCCGTGAGCTCGCGGGCCACAGTTCTGCGATCACCACCCACCAGCCCGCGGCCACCACGACGGCGAGCCCCGCGGCGAGCAGCTGGCGGACCCGCCGCCAGAACCCGGTGGGCGCGGCCACGAGGTAGGCGAGCGCGAGCGCCGGGATGACGACGAAGGCCTGCATCATCTTGGCCAGGAACGCGAAGCCGATGAGCGCGCCCGCGAGCACGATCCACCGCGTCGATGCTCTCTCGATCGCGCGGACCGTGGCGTACGCGGCGGCGACGAGCAGCAGGACGAGCAGCGCGTCCGGGTTGTTGTAGCGGAACATGAGTACAGCGATCGGCGTCAGCGCGAACACCCCGCCCGCGAGCAGCGCGGCGGCCGGGCTCGCCACCCGGCGCACGGCCGCGTACAGCAGGGCCACCGCGCCGACGCCCATCAGCGCCTGCGGCACGAGCATGCTCCACGAGGAGAGCCCGAAGATCCGGGCCGACAGCGCTATGACCCACAGCGACGCGGGTGGCTTGTCGACCGTCACCGTGTTGCCGGCGTCGGTGGAGCCGAAGAAGAAGGCGGTCCAGTTCTGCGTCATCGCGCGGACGGCGCCGGCGTAGTAGGTGTTGGCCCAGCCCTCCGCGCCGAGGTTCCACAGGTAGAGCACGGCGGTGGCGACGAGGAGGATCGCCAGTGCGATCCACTCCGTGCGGCGCCGCGGGCGTTCTGCCACGGCGGCGGGCGCCTGGTGGGCGGGGGCGAGGGTGGCCGTCATGCGGAGATCTCCTGACGGGCCGGTTCGGCCGGACGGGCGCTGGGTTTCCGGAAGATCCAGGAGCGGTACGCGACGAACCGCAGCAGCGTCGACAGCGCGTTCGCGACGATCAGCACCAGCAGCTCGACGGCCTGGCTCGCCGCCGGCACCCACGTGTGCAGCGCGGCGAGTGCGCCACTGGTGAGCGCGAGGCCCAGCGCGAAGACGATCAGGCCTTGCAGCTGGTGGGTGGCCGCGCCTGTCGAGCCGCGCACGCCGAACGTGAGGCGCCGGTTCGCCGCGGTGTTGCCGATGGCCGTGACGACGAGCGCGATGAGGTTGGCTGCGTAGGCCCCGACCGGCTCGCGCAGCAGCAGGAACAGCAGTGCGTACGCGAGGGTGCTCGCCACCCCGATCGCCGCGAATCGCACGAGCTGGCCGGGGAGGCCGGTGGGCACCCCGGGCACGGGATCGGGGTTTCGCCCGAGCTGTCCGCGCAGCTCAGCGAGGGGCAGCCGGCCGGTCGCCAGCGCGCGTCCGACCCGGGCGATGCCCTTCAGGTCGGCGACGGCGGTCGCGACGATGTCGACGCGGCTGTCCGGGTCGTCGACCCAGTCGACGGGCACCTCGTGGATGCGTAGCCCGCTCCGCTCCGCGAGCACGAGCAGTTCGGTGTCGAAGAACCAGCCCGCGTCCTCCACCAGCGGGAGCAGCCGCTGGGCCACGTCGGCCCGGATCGCCTTGAACCCGCACTGCGCGTCGGAGAATCCGGCGCCGAGCGTTCCCCGCAGCAGCAGGTTGTAGGAGCGGGAGATGAACTCCCGCTTGGCGCCGCGGACGACCCTGGAGGTGCGCGCGAGGCGCGTGCCGATCGCGAGATCGGAGTGCCCCGAGATCAGCGGCGCCACGAGGGGGAGCAGCGCGGCCAGGTCGGTGGACAGGTCCACGTCGCAGTAGGCCAGCACGTGCGCGTCGGACGTCGACCAGGCCTCCCGCAGCGCCCGGCCACGCCCCTTCTCGGCCAGCCGGAGGGCGGTGACGTCCGGGAGCTCAGCTGCCAGCCGCGCCGCGATCAGCGGTGTCGCGTCGGTGCTCGCGTTGTCCGCGATCGTGATGCGGAACGCGTAGGGGAACTGCCCGGACAGGTGCTCGTGCAGCCGGCGCACCGACGGCTCGAGGTCCACCTCCTCGTTGTGGACCGGCACCACGATGTCGAGCACGGTGCGCTCGGACCGTCGGTGGCGAGGAGGCCGGAGTGCGGTGTCGACGCTCATGGAGCCCAGCGTTCGACCAGGCGCTATCGGCTCCTTGTGGCGATCGTGTGAGCGAGCTGTGTGCCACGCCGATCCGAGGTGAGCGTGGTCACCGCGGCCGGTGTGCGAGCACCCGGCGGGACGGCCGGGACGCTGCCGGAGTGGCCTACCGGGCCCGCCAGTAGCCCGTCGCGTAGACCCGCCTGCGGTCGAGCCCGCGCTCGTCGAGCAGGTGCTTGCGCAGGTCGCGCACGCAGGCCGACTCGCCGGACAGCCACGCCTGTCCGCTCCCCGCCGGGAACGCCGCGGCCCGCACGGCCGCGGCCAGCGGCTCCCCCGGCTCGGCGGCACCACGGTGCACCCACCGCACCCGCGCCGACCCGGGCAGCTGCTGCTCCTCGTCGACGTCGGCGACCTCGAGGAACGCCAGCGTCGGCACGTCGTCGGGCAGCGCGGCGAGCACGGTGGTGACGGCGGGGAGCGCGGTCTCGTCGCCGATCACCACGTGGAAGTCGGCGGCCGGGTCCGGCTCGTAGCGGCCGCCGGGCTCGGAGACGCCCACCCATGCGCCTGGCTGGGCGTCACGGGCCCATGCGGCAGCGGGGCCGTGGCCCTCGTGCAGCACGAAGTCGATGTCGAGCTCACCGGCCGCGGCGTCGAACCGGCGCACCGTGTAGGTGCGGATCGCCGGGCGCGGCTCGCCTGCCGGCCACAGCGGGCCGCCCGACGTCGCCCTCGGCACGGCGGGCCGCTCCTGGCCGGTCACCGGGAAGAACATCTTGATCCGCCGGTCCGGTCCCTCGCCGCCGAACCCGGCGAGCTCGTCGCCGCCGAGCGTCACGCGGACCATCCGGGGGGTGATCCGCTCGCTGCGCCGCACCTGCAGCAGCCGGGGTGCCGTCGTACTCATTGCGGCAATTCTGCCGCCCTCCCGAGGCCGGTCCAGACGAGGTCCATGAGGTAGTCGGTGGCCTGCTCGCTCGTGATTCCGGAGCGGGAGCGCCACAGCGCGAGCCGCTCGCACGCCCCGACGATCACGTTGGCCCAGCCGGCGAGGCGCTGCGGGTCGGTGTCGGGGGCCGCCGCGGCGAGGAGGGTGGCGATGAAGTCGGTCTGCTGGGCGCGGATCTCCTCGATCGCCTCGCCCGTCACCGCCGACTCCGCGTAGAGGATCGTCCACTCCGGGGCCTGGCGCTCCAGGTAGTCGAAGAACGCGAGCGTGCCCTTGCGCAGCATCTCCTCAGGGGTGGACGCGACCGCCGCTGCGGTCGACGTGACCTCCAGCAGCTCCGCCCGTGCCCGCGCGATGCAGGCCAGCAGGAGCCCGTGCTTGGAGCCGAAGTGCGTGTACAGCACCGGCTTCGTCACGCCCACGCGCTCGGCCACCTGGTCCATCGAGGCGTTCTGGTAGCCGCGCTCCCCGAAGACCGCGACGGCGGCGTCGAGGATCTGGCGCTCGCGCTCGGCGCGGCCGACGCGGCGCCGGGTCGGGCGAGTGTCCACGGAACGACCCTACCGGAGGTAAGTTACTCGTGGTAAGTTACCGGCGGTAACCCATCGAGGAGGAGCCGATGCACGAGACCGGGACGCACGTGGACGTCGCGATCGTGGGAAGCGGGTTCGCCGGTCTCGGCGCCGCGGTGCGGCTACGTGGGGCGGGTCGCGAGGACTTCCTGGTACTGGAGAAGGGCGACACGCTCGGCGGCACGTGGCGCGACAACACCTACCCGGGCTGCGCCTGTGACGTGCAGTCGCACCTGTACTCGTTCTCCTTCGCGCCCAACCCGGAGTGGACGCGCACGTTCGCCCGGCAACCGGAGATCCGCGCCTACCTGGAGCGAGTGGCCGATCGGTACGGCCTGCGCGACCGGATCCGCTTCGGCGCGGAGGTCACGGCGGCGCGCTGGGCGGGCAAGGGCTGGGAGCTGGAGCTCGCCGATGGTTCTCGGGTGCACGCGCGCGCCCTCGTGTGGGGCACCGGCGCGTTGCACGAGCCGTCGGTGCCCGACATCCCGGGCCTCGACGAGTTCACCGGCGCCGTGTTCCACTCCGCACAGTGGCGCCACGACCACGACCTGACCGGCCGTCGGGTCGCGGTGATCGGGACGGGGGCGAGCGCGATCCAGTTCGTCCCGACGATCCAGCCGAAGGTGGCGTCGCTCGCGCTGTTCCAGCGCACGGCGCCGTGGGTGCTGCCGAAGCCGGACCGCCCCGTTCCCGCCGCGCTGCGCAGGCTCTACCGCGCCGTGCCGGGAGTGCAGAAGCTGCAGCGCGCGCTGATCTACGCCCGGAACGAGGCGCTCGTCAGCGGGTTCCTCAAGCCGCGGCGCATGGCCGTCGTCGAGCGGTTCGCGCGCGCCTACCTGCACCGCGTGTTCGCCGACCGGCCCGACCTCGAGGCCGAGGTCACCCCGGACTTCACGATCGGCTGCAAGCGCATCCTGATGTCGAACGACTACTACCCGGCGCTGAAGCGGCCCAACGTGGACGTGGTCACCGAGAAGATCGTGCGGATCACGCCGAACGCCGTTATGACGGCCGACGGTGTCGAGCACGAGGTCGACACGATCATCTTCGGCACCGGGTTCGCGGTGGCCGCGGGCGTCGGGCATTCAGTGCCGATCACCGGCCGCGACGGCGTGCGGCTCGCCGACAAGGGCGTCGTCGAGGGATTCCTCGGCACGACGATCGCCGGGTTCCCGAACCTGTTCGTGCTCACCGGACCGAACACCGGGCTCGGGCACAGCTCGATGGTCTTCATGATCGAGTCGCAGCTCAACTACGTGCTGGACGCGCTGCGCGTGCTCGACGAGCACGGCGCGGTCGCCCTCGACACCCGCCGCGACCGCCAGGATGCCTACAACGCAGCGCTGCAGCGCCGGCTCGACGGATCGGTGTGGACCGCGGGCGGCTGCGCCAGCTGGTACCTCGACGACGACGGCCGCAACCGCACCCTCTGGCCGGGCTACACCTTCGACTTCCGCCGCCGCACCCGCAAGGTTCGCCCGTCCGACCACGAGCTGCTGGCGTAGCCGGCGTACTCAGACCGCGACTCGCGTACACCCAGACCGCGACTCGCGGGGATGGGCTCCGCCTCGTCCGCGAGTCGCGGTCTGGATGCGCGCGAGTCGCGGTCTGGGTGCGGGTGAGTCGGGCCGGGCGCACGTAGGGTCGGGCGGTGCTCGACGTCTACTCCATCCCGCTGACCACGCGTTTCCGGGGGATCACCGTTCGCGAGGGCGTGCTGATCGACGGCCCGTCGGGGTGGGGGGAGTTCTGCCCGTTCGCCGACTACGACGATCGCGAGTCGGTGCCGTGGCTCGCCGCCGCCATGGAGGCCGCCGAGGAGGGCTGGCCCGAGCCGGTGCGCGACCGCGTCCCGGTGAACTGCATCGTGCCCGCCGTCGGGCCGGAGCGGGCGCAGGAGATCGTGCGGGCATCGGGGTGCGCCACCGCCAAGGTCAAGGTGGCCGACGGGCCCGGCTCGCTGCCTGCTGACCTGGAGCGGGTGGCCGCGGTCCGGGACGCGCTCGGCCTCGCAGGCGCGGTCCGCGTTGACGCCAACGCCGCGTGGACCGTCGATGAGGCGGTCGCCGCGATCGCGGCGCTGGATCGCGCCGCCGGCGGCCTGCAGTACGTCGAGCAGCCCTGCCGCACCGTCGACGAGCTGGCGGCGGTCCGCCGCAAGGTCGACGTGCCGATCGCCGCGGACGAGTCGATCCGCCGCGCCGAGGACCCGCTGCGCGTCGCCGTGGCCGGGGCGGCGGACGTCGCGGTGCTCAAGGTCGCCCCGCTCGGCGGTGTGCGCAAGGCCCTCGCGGTGGCGGAGGCGTGCGGGCTGCCGTGCGTGGTGTCGTCCGCGCTGGAGACGAGCGTCGGCATGGCCGCCGAGCTCGCGCTGGCCGGGGCGCTGCCGCGGCTGGACATGGCGTGCGGTCTCGGCACGGGCGCGCTGCTCACCGCGGACGTCGTCGACGACCCGATCCGGCCGCGTGACGGCTGGCTCCCGGTGCCACGGCGCGCGCCGGAGCCGTCGCGCCGCGCCGCGGTCGCCGCATCGCCCGAGCGGGTTCGCTGGTGGGAGGACCGGCTCGCCCGCGTCGGCGCCGCGGTCTGATGGGTGTCGTCGTCGTGGGCGCGGGCATCGCCGGGACCGCCTGCGCCGTCGAGCTCACCGCGGCGGGCGTGCCGGTGCGACTGCTGGAACAGGCGGGCGAGGTCGGCGGGCGGATGGGTGGGCACGTCGTCGCGGGGCGCCCCGTCGATCTCGGCGCGGCCTACTTCACGGTGCGGGACCCGGACTTCGAACAGGTGGTGCGGCGGTGGGAGGCCGCGGGGCTCGCGCGGCCGTGGACGACCGAGCTCGCCGTGCTCCGCTCCGGCACCCGTGATCGCGCGCCAGGACCGCAGCGGTGGGCGGCGCCCGGCGGGCTGGGCGGGCTCGTCGCCGAGCTGGCCACCGGGCTCACCGTCGAGCTCGGGCACGAGGTCCGCAGGGTTGGTCCGGGCCCGGTCGTCGACGGCGAGCCCGCCGACGCCGTCGTGCTCGCGATGCCCGACCCGCAGGCGCTGCGGCTGCTCGGACCCGATCATCCCGCGGCCGCCCGGGCGGCCGGCCGCGAGTGGCGGCCCGCGATCGCGGTCGCCGCCGGGTGGCCCGCTCGGGAGTGGGCGGACCTGCCCGCCGCGTTCGTCAACGACCACCCGGTGCTCACCATGATCGCCGATGACGGCGATCGGCGCGGCGACCGCGCCCCCGTCCTGGTGGCGCACACGACCGCCGACGTCGCCCGCGCCCACGAGGCCGATCCGGACGGCGCGATCGGGCTGGTGCTCGACGCGCTGCGTGAGCTGCTCGGCGTCCACACCCCGCCGATGTGGACGCTGGCGCACCACTGGCCGTACGCGTCGCCGGACGGCACCCGCGACGAGCCGTTCCACCTCACAGCCGACGGCATCGGACTGGCCGGCGACGGCTGGGGCAGCCCCCGTGTGGAGACGGCATGGCGCTCCGGCCACCTGCTCGGCCGCGCACTCGTGGAGCGCCTCCGGCCCTCGTGAGCGGATACGCGTGCCCTGGCGCGCGTATCCGCTCACGACCAGGTGCGGTGCGGTCGCCTCGCGGGTTAGCGTCCTGCTGTGCCCGTTCCCGATGATCTACTCCTCGCCGACCTGCTCGCCGCGCTCCCGGCCGACCGCGTGCTCGTCGACCCGGACGTCGTGGCGCCCTTCCTGCACGACGAGGCGGAGTGGGCCGAGTACGGGCGGGCCGCCGCGGTGGTCCGCCCGAGGAGCACGGCCGAGGTCGCCACGGTCGTCGCGGCGTGCGCCCGGCACAAGCGCCCGCTGGTGCCGCGCGGCGCGGGCACCGGCCTGTCCGGCGGGGCGAACGCGGTGGACGGGTGCGTCGTGCTGTCCACCGAGCGGATGCGCGAGATCGTCGAGATCGACGAGGCAGAGCGGCTCGCCGTCGTGCAGCCGGGAGTGGTCAACGACGACCTGCGGGCAGCCGTGGCGCGGCACGGGCTGTGGTACCCGCCGGACCCGGCGAGCTCACCGTGGTCGACGATCGGCGGTAACGTCGCCACCAACGCCGGTGGGCTGTGCTGCGTCAAGTACGGCGTCACGCGCGACTACGTGCTCGCGCTCGAGGTCGTGACGGCCGCGGGTGAGGTGGTGCGGGTCGGCAGGCGCACCGCGAAGGGCGTGGCCGGTTACGACCTGGCCGGGCTCATGGTCGGCTCGGAGGGCACCCTCGGGGTGATCACCGAGATCACCGTGCGCCTGCGGCCGCTGCGCACGGGCTCGCCGCGCACCGTGGTCGGCTTCTTCGACACGCTCGCGGCGGCGGGCGACGCGGTCTCGCGGGTCACCGCGCGCGGGCTGCAGCCCTCGGCGTTCGAGCTGATCGACCGCCTGTGCCTGCACGCCGTCAATGCCTGGAAGCACGCGGGCCTGCCCGAGGACGCGGCAGCGCTGCTCCTCGCCCAGACCGACCTCCCCGAGCCGGCTGCCGAGCAGGAGGCCGCGGCGTTCCACGCCGAGTTCGTGGCGGCGGGCGCGCGGGACGCGATGTTCTCCACCGATCCGGTCGAGGCCGAGGCGCTGTTCGACGCGCGCCGGCTGGCCTACCCGGCGCTGGAGCAGCGGGGCGACGCGATGCTCACGGAGGACGTCTGCCTCCCGCGCGGGCGGCTCGCCGAGATGCTCGTCCGCGTCGAGGAGATCGCGGCGCGGCACGACGTGCTGATCGCCAACATCGCGCACGCCGGAGACGGCAACCTGCACCCGCTGCTGATCACCCCGCACGGCGACGACGCCGCGAAGCGCAGGGCGCAGGCGGCGTTCGACGACATCGTCGACGCTGCGCTCGCCCTCGGTGGCACCGTCACCGGCGAGCACGGTGTCGGGCTGCTCAAGCTGGCGGGCATGCGCACCGAGCTCGGCCCCGAGGTCCTCGCGCTGCAGCGCGCGGTGAAGCAGGCACTGGATCCCCATGCGATCCTCAACCCCGGCAAGGTGGTGGGATGACTCCGCTGTTCCCGGCTCTCCTCGATCCCGACGACCGGCCCGCGCTGCGGTTCGGCGACGACGCGCTGACCTATCGTCAGCTCGCCGGCGCCGCGGGGGCGCTCGCCGGTGCGCTCGCGGGGCGGCAGCGGGTCGCCGTACACGCCACGCCGACGATCCACACGGCGGTCGGGGTCACGGCGGCGTTGCTCGCGGGCGTCGCGGTGGTGCCGGTGAACCCGAAGCTGGGGGAGCGGGAGCTCGGGCACGTCGTCGGCGACTGCGCACCCGACCTCGTACTGGCCGCGCCCGGTGCGGCGCTGCCCGGTCCGCTCGGGGCACTGCAGCGGCTCGACGTCGACCTCACCGCGGTCGGACCGGTGCCGACGCATGTGCCGCCGCCGGACGTGCCGGCGCTCGTGATCTACACATCCGGCACCACCGGCCCGCCGAAGGGCGCGGTGCTCCCGCGCAGTGCCGTCGCGTACGACCTCGACGCACTCGCCGAGGCGTGGGACTGGACGGCCGACGACCTGCTCGCCCACGCCCTGCCGCTGTTCCACGTGCACGGGCTGGTGCTCGGCGTGCTCGGCCCGCTGCGCCGGGGCGGGAGCCTGCACCACGTCGGCGCACTCGACGGGCAGGCGCTGGCCGCGGCCGGCGCGTCGATGGTGTTCGGGGTGCCGACCCAGTACCACCGGCTCGCCGGGCAGCTCGAGTCCGACCCGGAGTCGGCGAAGGAGATCGGGCGCGCGCGGCTGCTCGTGTCCGGCTCGGCCGCGCTCACCGCCGTCGACCACGCCCGCCTGCACCGCGCCACCGGACTCGCCGTGCGGGAGCGCTACGGCCTCACCGAGACGCTTATCCTCACGGCCGCGCGCGCCGCCGACGAGCCCGAGGTCGGCACCGTCGGCCCGCCGCTGCGGGGCACCGAGATCCGGCTCGCGCCGCTCGCCGGCCCCGGCGAGCAGGCAGACGGGCTGGGCGCGGTCGAGGTGCGCGGGCCGAGCCTCTTCACCGGCTACCTCAACCGCCCGGACGCCACCGCCGCCGCACACACCGCGGACGGTTGGTTCGCCACGGGCGACATCGGCCGCTGGACCGAGAGCGGCGCGCTCGCGATCGTCGGACGCAGCGCAACCGACCTGATCAAGTCCGGCGGCTACAAGATCGGCGCCGGCGAGATCGAGAACGCGCTGCTCGAGCACCCCGGCGTGGCCGAGGCGGCGGTCGTCGGGGTGCCCGACGCCGACCTCGGGGAGCGGATCGTCGCGCACGTCGTACCGTCCGGTGCCCCGCCGCGGGAGCGGGAGCTGATCGACCACGTCGCCGCGCTGCTGGCGCCGCACAAGCGGCCGCGCGAGGTGCGGTTCACCGAGGCGCTCCCCCGCAACGACATGGGGAAGGTGCAGAAGTCCCGCCTTCCGCAGGAGTGAACGAGCGCGGACGATAGTGCACCCTGATCGGATGACGGACACGACGACCCGCACCGAGAGCCAGATCTTCCGCGGTGCCCCCGAGGCCGGCAGTCCCCGGCTCGACGCGCTCCCCGGAGTCCACCGCGAGGACGCCGTTCCGCAGCACGTGCTCGAGATCGAGCGTTTCGACACCGCGGACCACCGCCTCGCCGCCGCCGGGATCACGCTGGCCGTGCACCGGAACGAGGGCGAGCAGTCGTACTGGCGGCTCGACCTCCCGGACGACGACAGCGGCGAGGAGCTGCGCGTCCCGCTCGCTCCCGACGCGCCGCCGGTGCCGGAGGTTCCGGGTGAGCTTGCCGAGCTGGTGCGCGGTGTCGTGCGCGACGGTGAGCTGCGCCCCGCGGGACAGGTCCGCCGGGTGCGTACCGGCACGCGCCTGCTGGGTGGCGACGATCGCCTGCTCGGCACCGTGTTCCGCGACCACGTCACGGTCGCCACTCTCGGATCGTCCACCGAGGGCGGCGCGTGGACCGAGGTGCGGACGCACGACACGTCCGACGACGGGCTGGCCGCCGAGCTCGAACGGCGGCTCGGCGAGGCCGGGCTGCGGCCCGCCGCGACGTCCGCCGATGCCGAGCTCGACCGCCTGCTGCGCCCCGTGGCGCCACCGCGGCGCCGGTCGGGAGGGAAACGCGCCAAGGCCGGAACGGCGGGCGCCGCGCTCCTCGACTACCTGGCCACGCACGTCGACCGGCTCGCCGCCGAGGACCTGCGCGCCCGGCGGGGCGAGCACGACTCCGTGCACCAGCTGCGAGTGGCGACGCGGCGGCTGCGCAGCGCGCTGCAGTCGTACCGGCGGCTGCTGGACCGCGAGCGCACCGACCCCCTCGTCGACGCCCTGCGTGAGCTGGCCCGCGCGCTCGCCCCGGCCCGCGACGCCGAGGTGCTGCACGCCCGGATCCGCGACGGCCTGCTCGGGCTGGAGCCGGAGCTGCTGCTCGGACCGGTGCAGGCGCAGGTCACCCGGCATTACGCGCGCGTGGAGGGGGAGGCGACGGCGGCGGTGCTCAGCGCCCTCGACGGTGACGCGTACGCGCGCCTGCGCCGCGATCTCGACGACCTGCTGCAGGATCCGCCGCTCACGAAGCGCGCGGCCCGGCCCGCCGACAAGGAGCTCCCGGCGCACGTCGCGCGGGCGGCGGGGCGGCTGTCCAGGGCTGTCGAGGTGGCGGTCGACCAGAATGCCGAGGCCGAGGATCGGGACCTCGCCGTGCACGACGCGCGGAAGGCAGGCAAGCGGCTGCGGTACGCCACCGAGGTCGCCCGGCCGGCCGTCGGGAAGGACGCGAAGCGGTTCGCCAAGGAGCTCAAGGGGTTCCAGGACGCCCTCGGCGAGCACCAGGACACCGTGGTTGCCCGGGAGGCCCTCCGCGAGCTCGCCGCCGAGGCGAGCGGAAAGGGCGAGAACGGCTTCGCGTTCGGGGTCCTGCACGGCCTGGACGCCGCCCGCGCCGCCCGGATCGAGGAGGAGCTCCCGGACCTCTGGGCCCGTGCATGGCGCCCCCGCAACCGCCGCTGGCTGAGCTGACCCCGCAACAATGACGCAATGCTGACACGACAGGAATGTGCAGCGACGGTGCTGGGCGGGCCGACAACGGTGCTCGATCTCGGCGGCCTTCGCATGGTTGTCGACCCGACCTTCGACGCCCCGGGTCCCCACGGCTACCTCACCAAGACTGCCGGGCCCGCCGTCCAGGAAGAGGCGCTCGGACCGGTCGACGTGGTGCTGGTCAGCCACGCCGCCCACCCCGACAACCTCGACGACCGCGGCCGGGCGTTCGCCGTCGCCGCACCGTTGGTGCTCACGTGCCCGTCCGCCGCGGCCGAGCTGGGTCCACGGGCCATCGGATTGCGCCCGTGGACGTCGCACACGATGCGCGTCGGCGACGGCAGGGACGTCGCGATCACGGCCGTACCCGCGGTCCACGGCCCGGAAGACGCGCCCCGCGACGGGAACGGCAACATCAACTGCGAGGTCACCGGATTCCTCGTCTCCGGCCCCGACGTTCCCACGGTCTACGTCAGCGGCGACAACGCTTCGATCCGGGTCGTCGCCGAGGTGGCGCGCAGATTCCCGCGCATCGATGCAGCAGTGCTCTTCGCCGGTGCGGCCCGCGTAGCGGAGAAGTTCGGTGGGCGTCCGCTCACCCTGGATGCCGTACGCGCCGCGGCGGCCGCAGCGATCTTGAACACGCCGATCGTGGTGCCCGCGCACTATGACGGTTGGGCCCATTTCTCGGAGACCGAAAAGGACATCGCGGAGGCCTTCGAGCAGGCGGGCTACTCGTCCACGTTACGGCTCGCCGACCACGGCTCGTGGGTTCGGCTGACCACCTCGAGCGAATGAGAACCTGATGGGCGGGGCTCCACCCCGTGCGCGAGTCGCGGTCTGAGTGCGGGTGAGTCGCGTTGTGAGCGCACGCCTCGGGCCGTGCGACGATCGCTGACGTGACCGAGACCCGGAATGCCGTGGCGGACCTGCGGCGCATCGCCTTCCTTCTGGAGCGTGCGCACGAGTCGACCTACCGGGTCAGGGCGTTCCGCACCGCGGCGGCCGTGCTGCGCAGGCGTGACGCGGACGAGATCGCGCGGCTCGTGCGCACCGGCGAGCTGGTGCGGCTCAAGGGCGTCGGGGAGGTCACCGCGAAGTGCGTGGCGGAGTCGGTGCGCGGTGAACCGCCGTCGTACCTGCTGAAACTCGAGGCGATCGAGCCGACGCCGCTCGACACGGCCGCCGAGGCCCTGCTGGAGGCGATCCGCGGGGACTGCCACAGCCACACCGACGCCTCCGACGGCGGCTCGCCGCTGCGCGAGATGGTCGAGACCGCGCAGGCGCTCGGCCACGACTACCTGGTGATCACCGACCACTCGCCGCGGCTGACCGTCGCCAACGGCCTGTCCGCGGACCGGCTGCGGGCGCAGCTGGAGGACATCGCGGAGCTCAACGCCGAGCTCACGGGCTTCCGGGTGCTCACCGGCATCGAGGTCGACATCAACGAGGACGGCTCGCTCGACCAGGACGAAGAGCTGCTCGCCCAGCTGGACGTCGTGGTCGCGTCGGTGCATTCCAAGCTGAAGATGCCCGCGGTCGAGATGACCGAGCGGATGCTCACCGCGATTGCGAACCCGCACGTCGACGTGCTCGGGCACTGCACCGGCCGGATGGTCGCCGGCAACCGCAAGCGGCCGGGTTCTCAGTTCGATGCGGGCGCGGTGTTCGACGCATGTGCCGAGTACGGCGTCGCGGTCGAGGTGAACTCCCGCCCCGAGCGCCTCGATCCGCCGAGGCCGCTGCTCCGCAAAGCCCTCGCGGCGGGCTGCCAGTTCACGATCGACACCGACGCCCACGCGCCCGGCCAGCTCGACTGGCTGCGCAACGGCTGCGAACGCGCGGCCGAGTGCGAGGTGCCGGCTGACCGCGTCCTCAACACTTGGCCCTTGGAAAGGCTCCTCACCCGTACGCGTGGCTGATCTCGCGCGGCGCCCTCCACCCGGTTCCAATGGGGCTGGAGGTGTCAATGGTGCAGATGTCCATTTTGGTGCCGGCGATGGTGTGTGCCCTGCTGGCGGCCGGCCAGGCCGCGCCGACGCAGGCCGACCCGTCGGAATGTGCCGCGACCGCCGCGCAGCGATACGGCTGGGGTGAGCCGACCCGCCGCTCCGACTTCGCCGACGGCCTGCCGGGCGACTGGCACCCGTACGGCCCCGAGCCCGGGCACAGCAAGGAGGGGATCCGCACGCCGGAGGCGATCACGGTCGCCGACGGCGTCGCCACGATCTCCGCGACACGGGACGGCACGACCGGTGCCATGAGCTGGCATCCCGGGCAGCGGTACGGGCGCTGGGAGGCGTGCGTGCGCTCCGAGGCCGCGTCCGGTGGCCTGAACGCGTTGCTGCTGCTCTGGCCGGTGGCCGAGGACTTCCCGGTGGGCGGGGAGATCGACTGGATGGAGATCACGTCCGACGACCGGCGGGAGACCGACTTCTTCCTGCACTACGGCCGGGACAACGACCAGGACCACGGGTCCGTGCGGCACGACTCGACGCGGTGGTCGGCCTACGCCCTCGAATGGACGCCGGAAAAGATCACCGCCTACGTGAACGGCGAGGAGTGGTACTCGAACGCCGACACCGCGAAGTTCCCGCCGCGGCCGATGAACATGACGATGCAGCTGGACTACTTCCCTCCCGCGGGCGGCCCGGCCGCGATGCACATGGACTGGGCCATGCAGTGGGCGCTTCCGGAGAGCGAGCCAGCCGAGTTCTCCCTCGCCCCCGGTGACCCGGCCACCGGCCAGCCGGACGACTACCCCGAACGCGCCCCGCGCCGCCTCCGGTGATGATCAAGATCGGGGTGATCGCGGTCGTCGCCGTCCTCACCGGAGCGGGGCCCACACCCGCCGTGGCCCAGGTACCGGCGATCCACCAGGTGGATCCGGCGCTCGGTGACGACGGCACCGGCACGGGCTCGGTCACCGCCCCCTTTCGCACGATCACCAGGGCGCTCGCGTCCGCCCGGCAGGGCGAGACCGTGGTGCTGCGCCCCGGAACGTACGACGAGCACGTCGTCACCGTGCGACTCGGCGTCACCGTGACCGGCCCGCGCAACGCCGTGCTCCGCGGCGCTGGTTCCTCGATGCGGGTGTTCGAGATCCAGCACGACGACACCACGCTGCGCGGGTTCACGATCGACGGCAAGGTCTGCGACGCGCCCGTGAAGGACTGCTTCCGGGGCCGGGCGATCTGGGTCCAGAGCACGGTCGCGCACCGCGGCCTCACCGGTATCGAGATCGACGGGATGCGCCTGGAGAACCTCGGTGGCGAGTGCCTCCGCATGAAGTACTTCACCACCGGCAGTCGCGTCACCGGCAACACGATCGGACCGTGCGGCGTATGGGACTTCGCCGTGCCGAACACCGGGACGGGCCAGAACGGCGAGGGCGTCTACATCGGTACGGCACCCGAGCAACTCGACCGCAACCCCACCCCTGAGCCGGATGCCAGCGACCGCAACGAGGTGCGGGACAACGTGATCGACACCCGGGCCGGTGAGTGCGTCGACATCAAGGAGGCCGCGCGCGACAACGACGTCGCCCACAACCTCTGCACCGGCCAAGGACCCCGCAACGGCAACTCCGGCGCGATGGAATCGCGCGGACCGTCCAACACGTTCCGGTTCAACGTCATCCACCACAACGCGGCGGCCGGCATCCGCATCGGCGGTGATCTTCCGGGCGACGCCGTGGGCAACGACGTCCACCACAACGTGATCATCGGCAACGCCCGCGGCGGCATCAAGGTCATGGAGTTCGGGCCGCACGGCACGATCTGCGGCAACGTGATGCACGGCAACGTCGGTGGCAACGCCGTGGGCACCTACAAGGACCTGATCGGCGACCCCACGGCGGCCTGCTAAATCACGTCGAGCGGCGGGACAGCAGGTCGTCGGCCGTCGGTGGGTCGGCGCCCCGCCGGCTGCACGTGATCGCGGCGGCGAGCGCGGCCTCGTCGAGCAGGGCGTCGAGGGTCTCGGCGTCGACGGCGCGCAGCGCGGGCCGGGCCGCGGCGCCGAGCAGCCCGCGCCGGTGCAGCCCGGCGAGCAGGGCGGCGGAGAACGTGTCGCCCGCGCCGACCGTGTCGATCACGGTGACCGGCACCGGCGGCCTGCGGCTCCGGACGCCGGACGCCGTGCCGGCGAGCACGCCCTCCCCGCCGAGCGTGACGGCGACGACGGCTGGGCCCAGCGTGAGCCAGTCCTCCAGCACCTGCTCGGGGCGGGAGCCGGGCAGGACCCACTCGAGGTCCTCCGCGCTGACCTTCACGACGTCGGCGACGGCCAGCAGCTCGTGCACCCCGGCCAGCACTTCGGTCGGGTCGCCCATGAGCAGGGGGCGGCAGTTGGGGTCGTAGCTGATCGTCACCGACGCCGCCGCACGCGACATCAGTTCGCGCAGCGCGGCCGCACCCGGCGGCATGGTGAGCGCGAGCGACCCGGAGTGCAGCGCGACGACGGGCCCGTCGAGGGCGCCGTCGAGCTCGGCGGCCGTCCACTGCCAGTCGGCGGTGCCGGTGACGCGGAAGTCGTAGCTCGCTCCGCCGTCGGGACCGACCGCGACCATCGCGAGCGACGTCTGCTCGGTCGCGGCGACGGCGTGGTCGAGCTGCACGCCGTTGACGGCGAGGTGCTCGCGGACCCGGCGGCCGAGCATGTCGTCGGCGATCCGGGCGAGCAGCCGAGCCGGCACGCCCAGCCGGGCCAGCGCGACGGCCACGTTCGCGGGGCTCCCTCCCGGCGCGGCCTCGAAGTAGTCGCCGACGGGCGCCGGGACCATGTCGACGAGCGCCTCCCCTGCGACCGCGACGATCCCGTTCTCGATCGGTGCGCTGATGATGGCCCCCTCAGCCGCGCAGCGTGTTCTCGAGGTTCTCCAGCACGCCGTCGTGGATCCGCTGCAGACCCTTCGGGGCGAAGGTGCGCTCGAAGAAGCCGCCGATGCCGCCCGCGCCCTTCCAGCTGCTCTCCACCGCGACGACGGTCCGGTCGGGCCCCGCGGCCGTGACGGTCCAGGTGGTGACCATGCTCGAGTTCGCGTCCTTCTCGACGATCCGGTCGTCACCCGGGGTGGTGACCTCCACCAGCTGGTCGCGCACCCGCTTGCTCGTGGCCTGCAGGAGCCAGTGCGCGCGAGTCCCTTCGCCCTGCCCGCCCGCCTCCACGCGGTAGTCCCGGTAGTGGTCGGTGAGGATCGCCGGCCGCACCTTCTCGTAGTCGGCGAGCGCAGCGCGCACCCGCTCCGCGGGGGCGTCGATCGTGCGCTCGGTCCGCGCCGTCACCTGTGCCATGGCGCAATCCTGCCGTCGGACCGCGCCGGAGGTCACGCCGGGGCCACTCCCCACCCCCGCTGACCCTGCTCGGCCGCGGTGAACTGCTTCCCGGTCTCGACCACGGCCCCGGCCTCGTACTCGTCGGCCGCTGTGTCGATCTCCCTCATGGTCGGCATCGCGGCCTTGACCGTGGCGGCGGTCTGCTGGATCGCGCCACTGATCTGCGCGGCCATCCCGCCGGCGAGCGTCATCGCGTCGAGCAGATTCCGGATCGTCCGCGCGATGTCCTCGGCGAGGTCGATCGCGGCCCAGATCAGCCGCAGTGCGCCCGCGCCCAGCGCGCCGCCCGCCGTGACCAGCGCCGCGATGCCCGCGACGACAGCGGTCTGGATCGCGTCGCTCACCCACTCCGCGATCTGGTCGCGGATCACGGCTCGCACGGTGCCGACCTGGGCACCGGTGGTGAGGATGAGGTCGGCGAGCTGGACGGCGTCGCGCCCCGCCTGCTCGAGCGCGCCGCCGAACCGGTCGACGGCTCCGCGGTAGCCGTTGCCCGCCATGCCCTCCCACGCGCTGAGCGCCGCGGCGGCCGCCCGGTGGTCCTGCGCGATCGAGCCGAGCTCACCGCCGACGTTGTGCCAGGTCTGGGCCTGCGCGGTGATCTGAGTGGGGTCGCCCGCGAGTGCGTCGAGTGGCTCGTGCAGGAACCACACGTGCTCGATGAGCCAACCGACGCCGGCCGAGAGCAGGGAGTCGAGCGGATCGACGATCGTGCCGAGCGTGTCGAGACCTGCGCCCACGGCCGTGTAGGTGACCTGGAGCGGGTCGACGTCGTCGGCGGAGAGGGCGGCGTTCAGGTCCGCCCAGCTCGACACGACCCCGCCGCCCTCGAAGCTGTCCAGCGGCTGAGCGTCCTCGTTCTCGGGCTGCACCACGAGCTGTTTGACGCCCGGCTGCTCACTCATCGCCCGCCACCGAACGGTGCCGCGACGCGCCGCTCGGCCTCCTGGTAGTCGCGGACGGCCGCCCGCACGCCGTCGCCGAACGCCTGACCACCATCGGCGAGCTCGGCGACCGACTGGGACGCGGTGGCTGCGGCGTCGACCGCCGACACCGCGAAGACCTGCCCGATCACCCCGTACGCGCCGAGTCCCAGCGGGGTCCCTGCGCCCGCGGCGTTGCGCAGCCGGGCGGTGAGCGCGTCGACCTCCCGCGCATGCTCGGACAGGACCCCGTCGTCGACCCGGAAGCCGTCCATCACCGCTCCGGCACGGCGAGGTGGGCCCGGAACATCTCCATGGCCGCGCTGCGCTCCCCGAAGACGGGCACCAGCGCCGCCTCGGCCTGCGATGCCGCCTCCCGCCGCGCCTGCCGCGCCGTGTCGAGCACGGCGGCGGCGAGCTCCTTGCGGGAGAGGACCTCGGCGTGCTCGGTGAGCTCCAGGTGCCGCAAGGCACCCGACTGGTCAACCGTGACGACGACCGCGCCGTCCCGGCTCGTTGCCGTGCCCGCAACGGCGGCCAGCGCCCGCTCGGCCCGGGCCGTCCGTGCCCGGACGTCCTGGAGGCGATCCTGGTAGCCGGCGAGCCACTCGCGTCCGTCCATGGGTGGGACGGTAAGCGCCGGACCCTCACGCGCGGGGCCGTTTGGGAAAACTGGTCATCATGCCGGCGTGGGCTACTCCGTCAGCGGAAAGGACGCGACGTCCTCGAGCAGCGGGCGGCGGGGAGAGGAGCGGTCGGCCACCAGCGCGACCTCGCGGGCGGTCCACTCCGCGGCGACCGGCTCGCCCGCGAGAGTGGCCGGCACCCGGCCGCGTGCGAGCACGACGTCGGCCTGGAACGGCTGGGGGTGGGTCACCGGGACCAGCCCGACCGTCGCGTCGAACACGAGCGCGGCGAGGTCCTCCAGCCCGGAGACCGGGGCGCCGAGCCACTGGCCACCCAGCCTGCGCGTGGCGGGGCCGAGGGTGCACTGCGCGGGCGGCACGCCGTCCAGCTCGTCGGCCAGCTCTCTGACCAGGGGATCCACGACGTGGTCTGGTACGTGCCCGAGCGCCCGCAGCTTCACGATCCACTGCTCGGGTACCGACCAGGTAACACCGCGGGTGGGCTCCCGCGGCAGGGCGCCGAGCACGTCGACGACGTGGGCGGGCGGCCGGATGGCCACGAAGAGCCGCACGCGTCCAGGTTAGAGCCGCCCGGCGCGCATCGAGATCACAGCCGCGATCTGCCTCCGGGTTCGTGGTCTCGATACGGGCCGGCGTTGGGGCGCCGGCCCTACTCGGCCACCGTGGTCAGCGGCCGGCGGTGAGGACCGCGCGCACCGACGGCCAGCTCGCCAGCGCGTCCCGGACGTCGGGGTGCGTCTCCGCCCGCATGGCCTCCGCGTGGGCCTCGGCCAGCACGTCGTCGATGAGCACGCGCTGCCCGGTGTCCGCCGACCGGACCGCCGCCTCCACCATGGCGAGGCTCAGCACGTTCTCGTGCACCTCGCCCATCGGGGGCAGGCCGGTGCGCAGGGCGTCGGTGAAGACGAGCAGCGCGCCCTCGATTCCGGAGTACGGCGAGGCGGGGCGAGGTGCCGGGTCGACGTCGCCCTCGAGCACCGGGTCGCGGTCGCCGTCCCAGTGCGCGGAACCCTTCTCCCCGGACAGGCGCCACACGCCGTTCCAGGACGTCTGCATGCCGGGGCTGACCCAGCTACCGGTGTAGGTGTAGCGGACACCGCCGGTCATCTCGAACACCGCGGTGGCCGCCGCGTCGCCCGCGAACCAGCTCCACGGCGGGTTGTGCGACTCGCAGTACGCCGCGACCGGCTCTGCGCCGAGCACGAACCGGGCCGAGTCGAACGGGTGGATCGCCATGTCCACCAGTAGCGGGTGGGCCATCTCCTCCCGGAACCCCGGGAAGTGGGCCTCCCGGAAGAACTCCGTGGTGAGCGAGCCCGGCGTGCCGAGGTCCTCCGCCATGGCGCGCAGCGCGAACAGCTGAGGGTTCCACCGCCGCGACTGGCTCACCATGAACAGCCGGCCGGTCACCTCCGTCGCCGCGGCCAGCGAGAGCGCCTCGGCCACGGTGGGGGCGACCGGCTTCTCACCCAGCACGTCGAGCCCGGCGAACAGTGCCGCGGTCGTCACCGGGTGGTGGGCCTCCGGCACGGTCGCGTTCACGATGGCCCGGGCGCCGGTTGCCGCGGCCAGCGCCACGCCGTCGGTGCCGGTGGCCACCGGACGGCCCAGCGCGGCCGCGGTGACCTCGGCCGTGGCGGGGTCGATGTCGGCGATCCCGGCCAGTTCGACGTCAGGGGCGGCCTCGATGATGTCGCGCCACGCCCGCCCCATGAGGCCGGCGCCGACCAGTACGACACGCAGCGGATCGGCGAGGGTCATCCGATCGGCCCCGTGTAGCCGGCGCCCTGGAAGAACTCGCCGGTCTCGTAGCGCAGCAGCACCGGCTCGGCGCGCTCGGGCCTGTCGGTCCGCGCCCACTTGACGCCGTTGGCGATCACGCGCCGGACGTCCTTGTGGTGGTAGGTCGGGTAGTCCTGGTCGCCTGGGCGGAAGTAGAAGATCTTGCCGTAGCCGCGGCGGAATGTGCAGCCGCTGCGGAACGCCTCCCCGCCGGAGAACGTGCTGATGAAGATGAGCTCGTCGGGGGCCGGGATGTCGAAGAACTCCCCGTACATCTCGTCCTCCTCGATCTCGAGGGGATGCGGGACCCCCTCGGCGATCGGGTGGGTGGGGTCGACGGTCCAGATCAGCTCGCGGTCGTGCTCGCTGCGCCAGCGCAGGGTGCAGCTGGTGCCCATGAGCTTCATGAAGATCTTCGACCAGTGCCCGGAGTGCAGCACCACGAGCCCCATGCCGGCCAACACGTGGTGGTGCACGCGCTCGACGACCTCGTCGGCCACCTCGCCGTGCGCAGCGTGGCCCCACCAGACGAGCACGTCGGTGTCCTGCAGGGCCTCCTCGGTGAGGCCGTGCTCCGGGTCGTCGAGGGTGACGGTCCGCACGACGCTGCCGTCGCCGAGGTTCTCGCGGATGCCGTCGGCGATCGTCTCGTGCATGCCGTCCGGGTAGATCTTGCGAACGTGCTCCTCGATCTTCTCGTGGCGGTTCTCGCCCCAGACGGTCACGCGGACGGGAGTCACAGATTGCGTCCTTTCGGTCATTTCGCTGCTTTATTTCACGGCACCGCTGGCGACGCCTGCGGCGACGAAGCGCTGGGCCACCAGCAGCAGCACGACGGCCGGGATGGAGGCGAGCACGGCGGTGGCCATCACCGAGCTCCAGTCGTTGATGTACGTGCCGATGTACTGGTAGATGCCCAGCGTCACCGGCCGCACCTCTTCGGTGGTGGTCAGCGTGAGCGCGAAGAGGAAGTCGCTCCACGTGAACAGGAACGTGAAGAGCGCCGCGGTGACCAGCGCGTTGCGGCTCATCGGCACGACGATCGAGACGAACGCGCGGATCTGGCCCGCGCCGTCCACCCGGGCGGCCTCGATGACCTCGTTCGGGATCGACAGCAGGTACGCGCGCATGATCAGGATCGCGAACGGGATGCCGTGCGTGGAATCCGCGAGGATCAGCCCGGGGATCGAGTTGAGCAGCCCGAGGTCGCTGTAGGCGCGGTAGAGCGCGTTGGCGACGACGATCCCGGGGATCATCTGGCTGATCAGGATCCCGAACAGCACCACGCCCGCGCCACGCACCTTGAACTGCGCCAGCGCGTACGCCGCCGGCGTGGCGACCAGCAGGCTGAACACGACGCTGCCGAGGGCCACGATCAGGCTGGTGACCAGGTTGCGGCCCTGCTCGCGCAACGCGGTCGCGTAGCCGTCGAAGGACAGGTCGAGCGGGATCCACGGCGTCCCGACCGCCGAGCTGGCGGGCTGCAACGAGACGTTGAGCATCCAGTACAGCGGGAACAGCATCACCCCGAGGATCAGCACGCCGATCGCGGTGCTGCCCCAGCCGTGCTTGCGAACGAACGTCATGGGTGCTTCACCGGTCCATCGCGTGCCGGTTGGCGCGCAGGTAGAGGAGGGCGAACGCCAGCGAGATGATGATCAGCACGTTGCCCATCGCCGCGCCCTGACCGAACTGGAACTCCTGGAACGACAGGTGATACGCCTGCGTGGCGATCGTCTGCGTCGAGTTCGCGGGTCCGCCGCGGGTGAGCCCGAGGATGATGTCCAGGACCTTGATCGTGTAGACGACCCCGAGCACCAGCACCACGTTCACCACCGGTCGCAGCAGCGGCCACGTGACGTTGTGGAACGCGCGCCAGCCGGTGGCCCCGTCCAGGGCTGCGGCCTCGTAGAGATCCTGCGGGATGTCCTGCAGCCCGCCGTAGAGGATCGTGGTGTTGAACGGGATCCCGATCCAGATGTTCACGCCGATCACCGCGATCAGCGCGAGCGAGGTGCTGGTGAGCCAGCCGGGGTTGTCGGCGATGCCGACCGCGCCGAGGAACCGGTTCAGCGCGCCGTTGTCCTGGTCGAGGATCCACCGCCACACGGCGCCGGACACGATCAGTGGGATCAGCCACGGCAGCAGCAGCAACGAGCGCAGCGTCCCGGACAGCGGGAACCGCCGATGGAAGAACAGCGCGATCCCCAACCCGATCACGAACTGGCCCGCGATCGAGCCGACCGTGAACAACACCGTGTTGAGCAGCGCCGTGCCGAAGAGGCCGGACGTCAGCACGGCGACGTAGTTGTCCAGCCCGACGAACGGCGCTTCGCCCGTGTAGAAGCTGCGGGTCGTGTACTCCTGGAACCCCATCAGGGCGTTCTGGACCACCGGGTAGCCGAAGAAGAGCAGCAGGTAGGCCACGGCCGGCACGAGGAACCCCAGCTGCAGCAGCCGCTCGCGTCCGCGCGGCGACCACCACCCACCGGCCGGTCCCCGTGGTGGCGCCGGCGCGGCGTCCGTCGGAACCGGCCGGTCGGGCGCGGCCACACCCGGTGGATGGAAGTCGGCGGAGCCTTCGGAGCCGACGGGGCGGGTAGGTGCGGCGCCCGACCGGCGCGATACGTCAGCCATCCTGCGCCTGCTGCAGGGCCTGGAGCGGCGGCGCACCACCCGTGATCGCGGTCTGCACCGCCGTGTAGATGCGGGTGGCGGCGGCGGGCCACTCGGGGCCGAGCTTGCCGGTGCGCGCCCGTGCGGTCTGGACGATCTCGGTGAAGGCCGCCATCCGCGGCACCTCGGCGACGAACCGGTCGCGCAGCGCCGTCTTGGTCGGCACGGTCGTGCGCTCGGTGGCGAGGGCGATCTGGTTGTCGTCGGTGTTCAGGCAGGTCACGATCTCGGCGGCCTTGGCCTGGCGGGCTGCGTCACCGGTCTGCGGGATCGTCCAGGTCTCGCCGCCCAGCGGTGCGACCACGGTGTCGCCTGCCTGCGGCACCGGGATCGGCACGACCTCGTAGTTCAGCCCCTCGAACTCTTCGAGCGCGGGGAACTGCCACGGCCCGTTGATCATCATCGCCGCGTTGCCCGCCCCGAACTGGTCCTTGACGTCGGCCTGGCCCCAGTTGAGCACCGACCGCGACGCCGAACCGGAGTTCACCAGGTCGACCCACAGCTGCAGCGCCTCGGCGGTCTCCGGGCTCGCGATGTTGGTCTCGTCGCCGCCGTTGCTCCACATGAACGGCAGGAACTGCCACGCGCCCTCGTAGTCGGCGATAGCGGAGAACGCGACGCCGTAGCGCTCGCCCTGGGTGAGCGCCGCCGCCGCGGTCTTGAGCTCGTCCCACGTCTTGGGCGGCGAGATGCCGGCCTGGTTCAGGAGATCGACGTTGTAGAACAGGCCGATCGAGTTGGTCACCGGCTGCAGCCCGTAGACCTGCCCCTCGAAGGTCGAGGCGCTCACGACGCCCTCCTGGAACCCGTCCGCGGACAGGCCGAAGTCGCTGATCGGGGCGAGCGCGCCGGTGGCGGCGATCTGCTGCAGGTCCGGGTTGTCGAGCATGAGGACGTCGGGGAGCGTCCGCGAGGACGCCTGCTGCAGCACCTTCGCGATGAGCTGCGGCCCGGGCACGACCTCGCGCTCGATCGTCACGCCTGCCTGCTGGCCGCACTCGTCGAGCTTGCGGGCGTAGACGCTGCGGTCGGGCTCGTTGTTGTAGTAGTCGAGCACCCGGAGCGAGGTGACCTCACCACCGCCGCCTCCGCCGCCTCCGCCCCCGCAGGCGGTGAGCCCGAGCGCGGCGGCCGCGACCAGCGCGGGGAGGGCGGTCCGTAGTGATGCTCCTCGTCGAGCCATGTCCGGTCCTCTCGGTTGATACGTATCGATTGCGGGCGTGCGGTGGCCGCGGGGTGCGCGACCGGCGTCAGGGGGCGGGCAATGTGGTCTTCCGGCGCGTGAGCCGGGGCGGGATCAGCTCGACGAGCTGGGCGGGGTCGTCCGCGCTGCGGTCGAGCAGGCGGAAGAGGATCTCCATCGCGCGCCGGGAGACGTCGCGCGGCTCCAGCGACACGTTGGTGACGGCGGGTCTGGTCGCCTCGGCGGCGGCGTCGGTGCACAGACCGACGAGCGAGATGTCCCGGCCAGGGGTGAGACCGCGGTCGAGCACGGCCTGCAGCACCGGCTGCACGGCAGGGGAGTTCGGGATGACGAAGCCGGGACGGTCGCCGCCGCGCTCGAGCGCCTCCCGCACCGCGTCCTCGACCCCCGCGCGGTCCAGCGGGACGGGGCTCACGAGCTCCATGCCGACGCCGTGCGCCTCGGCGGCCGCCGAGGCTCCGCGCTGGAACCGGCGTACGTAGTTGATGTCGCGCTCCACCACGTCGGGGGGATGGCCGATCACCACGATCCGGTCGTGCCCCGCCGCGGCCAGCTCGTCGACTGCGAGCCGTCCGGCCTCGGCGAAGTCCACGTCCACGCAGTGCAGCCCTGCGCTGTCGTCCGGGACGCCGATGAGGATCACCGGGACCCGCAGTGTCGCCGCCACCGGGATGCGGGCGTCGTCGGCCTCGATGTCCATCATCACGATCGCGTCGCAGAGCGCGCGGCCCGCCAGCCGGGTGAGCCCGGCCGAGCCCTCGTCGGCCGTGACGAGCAGGACGTCGTGGTCCGCCGCGCGGGCGCAGCCCGCGATCGTCTCGATGAACGGGAGCAGACCGGTGGTGTCGGCGCCCGGCCGGAACCGGACGACGAGCCCGACCACGTGGGTGCGCTGGCTGGCGAGGGCCCTGGCACCGGCGTTGGGCTGGTAGGTGAGCTGTTCGATGGCGTCGAGCACGCGCTTGCGGGTCTCGGCCGAGATCGTCCGGCGGCCGCTCATCACGTAGGAGACGGTGCTCTGCGACACCCCCGCGACCCGGGCGACGTCCCGGCTGGTGACCATCGGGCGCCTCCCTCCGTCGGGTAGTCGATACGCATCGACAGTGACGCGGGTGACCGTAGTCACCAGCCCGAGTGAACGCAACCCATCGTTGTATCCGCGACGAGAGGGGACGCGGATGGGCACGGCGGCGCGCTTGTCGGGCTTCGTGGCGGTGCTGGCGCTGGTCTTCGGCCTGTCCTGGTGGACGGGAACGTCCGTGCCCGGCGTGCAGGCGCCCTCGATGGCCGAGACCGACGAGCCTGCCGGGGCCCCGAACTCCGAAGTCGCGTTCGACCCGGGTGCGGCAGGAGTCGTCTCCACCGCTGCCGGCTACACGTTCGTGCCGCGCGGCGACACGACGTTCGCGCCCGGCAGGCCACGCGAGCTCGAGTTCGTCGTGATCGGGCCGGACGGCCTCCCGGTCACCGCGTACGACACGAGGGACGAACGGCGGCTCGACCTGGTCGTCGTCGGCCGTGACGGTGGGGGATTCCAGCACCTGCAGCCCGCGTTCGACCCCGACGGCGTCTGGCGGGTACCGCTCACGTTGCCGGCCGCTGGCGTGTACCGCGCGTACGCCGACTTCGTACCGACCGGCGGCCCGGCGCTCGTGCTCGGCATCGACCTGTTCGCGCCCGGCCGGTTCTCACCTGCCGAGTTCCCGCGATCCCGAACGGCCCACGTCGCGGGCTACGACGTCCGGCTCGACGCCGACCTCGTGGCAGGCGGCCGGTCCGAGGTGTTCGTGGCAATTGACCGCGACCGCCGCCCGGTGACCGACCTCGAGCCGTACCTCGGTGCGCCCGGCCATCTCGTCGTGCTGCGGCAGAGCGACCAGGCCTATCTGCGCGTGGCGCCGCTCGCGCGCGACGCGGAGCCGGCGGCGGGGTACCGGACCAGCGCGGGCATCGCGTTCACCGTGGAGGTCCCGGGGGCGGGTGAACACCGGTTGTTCCTCGAGTTCAAGCACCGGGGTGTCGTCCACACGGCCGAGTTCACCGTCCGGACCGGAAGCAACCAGTAGGCCGTCAGGTGGGGGTGGTGACGCCGAGCGCCTCCGCCGTGCGGCGGATCGCCGCCCACGTGTTCACCGGCAGGGGGACTCCTTCGGCCAGACGGACCTCGCGGGTGACCGTCTCCGGGTCGCCGGGTGCCAGTACCGGGGCGGCCGGGTCGATCGGGCGCGCGCTGAGCACCCAGTCCAGGTACTCGCGCGCGATCCGCTCGAACTCGGCCTGCGTGCCGAAGTGGGCAGGGGAGAGGTAGATCGACAGCATCCCGTTGGCGATTCCCTTGCGCGGGCCGTCGATCGGGCCCGCGCAGCCGCCTGCGGTGAACGCGCCCGCCAGCAGCTCGCACATCAGCGCGAGGCCTGATCCCTTGTGCTCGCCGAACGCGCGGATGGCGCCCACGCCCCCGCCGGGGTGGCGCAGGTCGGTGGGCCCGTAGTCGCCGTAGAGGACGCGCGGGTCGGCGGACTGCACGCCCTCCGGACCGATCAGGGCGTCCGGGGGGAGTGGCCGTCCGCCGTACGAGGCCACCTGCACCTTCCCCTCGGCGACGAGCGACGTGGCGAAGTCCAGCACCACCGGCCGCTCCGGCAGCGGGATCCCGATGGCGAACGGCGCCGTCGAGAACCGCCGCTCGACCGCCCCGAAGGGCGCCACCAGCGGCGACTTGGCCACGTTCACGAAATGGATGGAGATCAGGCCCGCGGCGAGCGCGGTCTCGGCGTACGCGCCGACGCGGCCGATGTGGCCGGAGTTGCGTAGCGCAACGATGCAGCTGCCGTTGGCCCCGGCCCGCTCGACCCCGAGTGCAACGGCTTGCGCCGCGATCGTCTGGCCGAAGCCCTTGTGCCCGTCGAGCACCACGAACGCGCCGCCGTCGGTGACGACCTCGGCCCGTTGCCCGGCCCGGACCCAGCCTTCCCGCATCCAGTCGACGTACAACGGCACTCGCACGACGCCGTGGCTGTCGTGGCCTGCGAGGTTCGCCCCGACGAGCTCGCGGGCGATCAACCCCGCCTCGTCCTCGGCGCAGCCGGCCGCGGCGAAGATCGCGCGTACGGTCGATTCCAGCTCGGCGGCCGTGATCAGGTGCACTTGATCGTTCCCGGCCGCACTCGTCTCCCCGATCGTCACGTCCCCAGCATGACTGACGGCGCCGGGCCGCAGGCGGAGGCTCCTAACGACCGGGACGCGTGAGCGTCGGTAAACAGTATGTGACAACCGGCTCACTGGCGATTAGGTGCCCGAGGGAGATGGTTGTTACGAAGGGCTCACGCGGATACTCGTGGCTGTTACCGCGGTCCGGGTAGAAATTGTGCCTCACAGCTGCCCAGGAATCCGCAGAGTTGTTCGTTACAGTGACTTTACGGTGTGCGACGTCGTGGTTACGCCCTTTTGGCATCGTCTGGCTTTCGACTCCGATCCGCGACCACGAGGAGATGAGCGTGCCAAAAGTCACCTACGTGTACGACGACGGTTCGGAGCACACCGTCGAGGTGGCTGTCGCGACGAGCCTGATGCGGGCCGCGTTGCGTAACCAGGTGAGCGGCATCGTCGGTGAGTGCGGGGGCGCGGCGACGTGCGGGACCTGCCACGTCTACCTCGACCACAGCACCGAGCAGTTCGCGCCACCGTCGGGCGACGAGGACGAGATGTTGGAGTGGACGGCCGCTCCGCGCGCGGCGAACAGCCGCTTGAGCTGTCAGCTCGTCCCCACGGATGAAGGCGCCCACCTGGTCGTCCGCGTCCCGGCGGAGCAGGTCTGAGATGCGCGGGGTCGTAGTGATCGGCGCCGGGCACGCGGGCGTGGAGGCCGCGGCGTCCCTGCGTGCGGGCGGCTACAACGGTCCCGTGACGGTCGTCGGTGCCGAGCGACATCTGCCCTACCAGCGACCTCCGCTGTCGAAGGAGATGCTCCACGACGGTGGTGACCCGGACGCCCTCTCCCTCCGCGCCGAGGCGTTCTTCGAGGACCGGCGCATCGTCCTGCGCCATGGCCTGGCGCTCGACATCGACCGGGCCGCGCAGCTCGTCCACATCGCGGGCGACCGGCCCGTCGCTTACGACCACCTGGTGCTCGCCACGGGCGCCGCGCCCCGCCGGATCGAGCTCCCCGGCCGGTCGCTGCGCGGGGTGGCGGAGCTGCGCACCCTCGACGATGCGCTCGCGTTGCGCGCGTCGCTGGTGGGGGCGAGGCGGGTGGTCGTGCTGGGCGGCGGGTTCATCGGGATGGAGGTGGCGAGTGCGGCGCGCAAGCGCGGCGTCGAGGTGTCGGTGGTCGAGCTCGGCGACCGGCTGCTCAGGAGGGCGGTGTGCCCGCCGGTGTCGGCGGCCGTTGCGGCCCACCACCGGGCAGAGGGCGTGGGGCTGTGGTTCGGCGAGCATGCCACGGAGCTGATCGGCGACGCCGGGCACGTGACGGGCGTGCGCACGGCCTCAGGGCGGGTGCTGCCGGCGGACCTCGTCGTGCTGGGGGTGGGTGCCACGGCCGAGGACGGCCTGGCCCACCGGGCGGGCCTCGCCACGGACGGCGGCGTGCTCGTGGACCGGTGGCTGGCCACGTCGGACCCCCGGATCGTCGCGATCGGGGACTGCGCCGTGGTGTGCGATCCGTCGACCGGTACGAGGCGGCGGCTGGAGTCCATCCAGAATGCGACCGATCATGGCCGCTACGCCGCCGCGCGCATTCTCGGTGAGAAACGGCCGTACTACGCCGTGCCGTGGTTCTGGAGCAACCAGGGTTCGCTCCGGCTCCAGCTCGTGGGGATGGCGGAGGAGGTCGATCAATTCGTGGTGCGGGGCGACGAATCGCGCTTCTCGGTGTTCTGCCTGCGGAATGCGCGGCTGACGGCGGTCGAGTCCGTCAACGATCCTGGCACTCACATGGCTGCCCGCAGGCTGCTGGAGCGCGTGACACCCAGCGAAGCGGAACTCGTTGCGGCCGATTACGACGTGCGGGCGCTCGCGCGCCGGGCGATGGCGAGGGAGACTGCGGTCGCCTGACAATGATCTGATGGAGTCTTCGTGGGCCCGCGGGCCGGCAGAACAGCCGGCCCGCGGGCTCATTGATGTTGCGGGCTATCCAGCACGGATCGGCCACGGTACTAACGACGGAGCACCGTCACGGGTTACGCCCGGCAGTAGTTAACAATCGGTATCTGTGGGCTCACGGGCGCGTACTCCGTCCGGAGTAGTCCAATGTAACGGAAGGGTCATGCGCTTGCACCCATCTGTTACGCCGTTCGTGCGAGCATTTGCACATCCCGTGATCCGGGAGTGACGAGGGATTGCTCCGCGCAGCGCGATCTTCCCCGAGGTCGGCAGTGATTCTGCGCGTCGTCGTGCGCGCCACGTCGAGAGTGATCCGCATTCGCGGGTCGGCGACCGAGAATCAGTGCGGGACACGAGAGGAAGTACATGTCCGGAATCGCCGCCCATTGCCCCTCCGGGGCTGGGAAGAGACGACGCCGCCTCGCCGCGGCGACGGTGATGGCGGCAGCCGGCGCGACGACGATGACAGCCACACCTGCCGCTGCTCAGCAGCCGATCGGAGTGGGGCCACTGCCGATCACGTTCAACCTGACCGACGAGAACGGCGCGTGGTTCGACTCGGGGCTCGAGCTGTTCGGCAGCAGCTCGCTCGCGGTCGCCGTGCTGCCAAGGCTGGGGGCCGACATCGCGGTGCCGAGCATCGCCGCGCCGCCCGTCCCGGCCACCGCTCCGTCCGGCGGGCTGCTGGGCCTCGGCGACCTGCTGGGGCTGGACACGACCCTGTCCGCCGTCAAGGGCATCGGCGCGGCCGAGCCGGAGGCCGCCGGCCTCGCTCTCGAGGCCGAGTCGCTGATCGGCGAGCTCAACGGGATCCTCGGGGGGATGCCGGCCGGCGCGCCGGTCAACCTGCTCGACCTCCCGGTCGGCGTCGACCTGCAGGGCGTGCTCGACTCGCTCGGGAAGTTCGCCGTGGTGGCGCCGCCGGTCTCGGTGACCTTCAACGTCGACCGGAGACGGTCCGAGGGTGTTCGCAACCCCATCGGGCTCATCGCGCCCGAGGGCGCGGAAGGCTTCCCGTACGTGAACGCGGGAGGCGCGTTCTTCGGCGAGAAGACGATCCAGCTCACCGAGCCAGGGTTGTACGCCTTCACGGACTCGGTCGCGCCCTACATGCTCGGTGCCGTCGTGGTGGACGACCCGCTCACGCTGGGCCTCGACTTCGGCAAGAGCCTGCTGGTCAACGGGCAGCAGCAGCCTCTTCCGTCGAACGCCGACTACATCCAGCGGCTGGTGAACACGTTCTTCACCGCCACCAACCCGAACAACTGGCAGACCTTCAGCGACACCGGGGAGACGTCCTGGAACCCGTTCCAGCCGCCTGCTCCGATCCTGCAGTACGACGCTGCCGGCAACCCGGTGCTGATCCCCGATCTGGACGCCTACTTCGACCGGTACTTCGACTATCCCAGGACGCTGCCGGCGCTGAGGAAGCCGGATGCCCCCGGGGTGGGTGAGACCTGGATCGCCACCCAGATGGAGGACTACGCCGGCAAGGTGAAGCACGGCTCCGTCACCAAGATCAATGTCGAGGACTGGACGATCGATCGGAAGATCGCGGCCCCCGGCATCGACATGAACAACCCGCACAACATGTGGACCGACAAGGAATACAAGTACCTCTACGCGAACGAGTGGTTCGACAACGAGACCGACGTGTTCGACCGCGAGACCGGAGAGACCATCCGGCAGACCGAGGTCGGGCACAACCCGGCGCACGTGATGACGCGGCCGGGCAGCGACAACCTGGTGGTCGGCATCAATGCCGGCACGGACGTCGTCGAGCTGGCGCCGGGCGGCACGGAGGTCCTCCGCCGGATCGACGTCGACCCGGAGAGCGGCATCACGCCGCACCCGCACGCGCACTGGACCAGCCACGACGGCAAGACGGTCGTCGCGCCGAACACGATGACCAACGAGGCCGTCATCGTCGACATGGAGTCGGGCACGGTCAAGCACGACCCCGTCGGGGCCTTCCCGATCGCCACGTCGATGACGCCGGACTCGAAGAAGGCGTACCTGTCGGACTTCCTCGGCGGGAGCCTCACGTGCGTCTCGCTCGTGGAGGACGCATGCGCCACCCCTGACGGCGGCGTCGCACACCTCGCGACGGTCGACCTGTGGCAGAACTACGACAAGCAGAACAAGCCCACCGGGCCGTGGGGCGGGCTGACCGTCCAGCTCCCGGTGAGTCCGGACGGCAAGGCGTTGCTGGCGGCGAACACGCTGTCCCAAACGGTCTCGGTGATCGATCCGAAGACCAACGAGTACATCAAGGACCTCCCCTGCAACGCCGGCTGCCACGGCGGCAACTTCGGCGCCAAGAAGGGCGGCGGGTACTACGCCTACATCTCCAACAAGTTCTCCAACGCAGTGCAAGTCATCGATGTCGACCCGAACAACGACGGCGACATCTCCGATGCCGCCGTCGCCGGCGAGCTGGTGCTGGACGGGACCGCGAACACGGCGGTCGACGACGAGCTCGTCGCACATGCCGGAGTGGGCGGACAGGGCGTCGTGGCCATCCCGCTCGTCTACAACGGCTGGTCGCAGGAGGTTCCCGCTGGGTGGCGGGAAAAGCTGACTCCCCAGCAGCTCAACCCGATCGGCTAGGACAAGCCCTGGCACGACCGCACGTCGACCGACACGACAGCGGTCCGGGGCTGCTCCCCGGCCCCGGACCGCGTCAGCAGTTCGTTCCACCCCGCGGTCCCGACTCGGGTCGTCGCCCAGCCCGGACCGTTTCTCCGAGGGAGTACCCCATGGCCTGCAGCCGGAAGTCCGGTCCTCACCTACTGGCCGCGACGTTCACGACGACGTTGACCGTGATCTGCATGCTGGCGTTCGCGCCCGCCGCGTCGGCGCGCGTCACCGTCGTGCCCGGATCGGTGCAGGGCGGCGGCACGGCGACCTTGGCCGTCCGCTTGTCCAACGAGCAGCCGGACATGGTGACCACCCGGCTCGAGCTCACCTTCCCGCCGGATGTCGTGATCCCGCGCGTCGAGGTCGCGCGGGTCGGCAAGTGGCGGGTGAAGGTCGACATGCGCCGCGTGGATCCGCCGGTCACGGTCGACGGTGAGGAGGTCGACGAGGCCGTGGCCTCGATCGTGTGGACGGGCGGTGAGGTCGCCCCCAAGCAGTTCGAGCAGTTCCTCGTCACCGCGGGCCCGCTCCCGGCCGGCGGGGGCAGGCTGGTGCTGGCCGCCGTGCAGGGGTACGAGGACGGCACCGTCGACCGGTGGGCCGATGAGGCGGCGCGGCCGGGCTGGCCGGGTGCGCCGACGATCGCCATCACGCCAGACGCGGATGCCGCTCCGGTGGGCCGGGCGGTGGAGAGCGGCGGCGCACCGGTGCAGGCCGGTGCCGGCCCCGCCGCCATGGCGGCCGCTGCGGAGCCCGCCTCCGGCGGAGCCGGTGTGCTGCCGTGGATCCTGCTGGTGGCAGGCGTGCTGGTGGCGGGCGTCGGGAGCGTCGTCGGATACCGGCAGCAGGAGCGCCGCAAACGACTGGCGAGGCCTCGGCTCACCAGCACGAATATCCGGGAGCTGCCGACGGGGGCGGGCAGGCGATGACCGCGACCCAGACGCTCGCGCGCGGCCTTCCCGGGCTGCTCGCCGCGGCGGCGCCTGTGACCGGTCCGGCACAGCTCGCGCAGTCCGACGGCGTACAGCAGGCCGGACGATGAGCCCGCGCCACGAAATCGGGTCCGGAGCCCGCGAGGCGCATGCCGGCAGGCCATCGGGCTGGAGCATCACGGGGCGGGCGGCGAGAAAGTGGCCTCTCGCCGGCTCGGCCGCCCAGCTGCGCCCGCTCGCCCGGCGGGTGCACTTCATGGCCGGGCTACTGGTGGCGCCGTTCCTGCTCGTGCTGTGCATGACCGGGCTCGTCTACGTGTGCAGCCCGCAGATCCACGAGGACCTCTACGGGGGTCAGCTGTTCGTCCCCGAGGTCGGTGACAACCCCCGGCCCGTCACGGAACAGGTCGTCGCGGCGCTGGCCGCCCACCCCGAGGCGGAGCTGCGGTCGGTCGTGCCCCCGCCAGGGCCTGACCGCACCACGCGCGTGAACCTCGCCGTGCCGAGCCTGACCGAGCCCGGCGAGGCGCGCACGGTCTTCGTCGACCCGTACACGAACTACATCAGCGGCGAGCTGACCACGGTCGACGGCCGGATGCCCGCCAACGTCTGGCTGCGCGACCTGCACACCGACCTCCATCTCGGTGCGGTCGGGCGGCTGTACTCGGAGGTCGCCGCGAGCTGGCTGCCCGTGATCGTCCTCGGCGGGCTGGTGGTGTGGATCGCCAAGCAGGGGCGGCGCCGGCGCGGCATCCGTGAGCTGCTGACCCCGCTGCCGCGGGGCAAGGGGGAGCAGGCGCGGATGCGCGCCGTGCACGGGCCGCTCGGGATCTGGCTGACGGCCGGCCTGCTCGTCATGAGCGTCACCGGCCTGACGATGAGCCGGTTCGCCGGGTGGGGGCTGCCCGCTGTGCGGGCGCCCGAGCTCGCCATGGCCCCTGTCGTGGTGCCGGGCGACGTCGCGCCCGCCGGCGTCGACCGGGTGCTGCAGGTCGCGCGTGCGGAGGGGCTCCGCGGCGAGGTCCAGGTGGCGGCACCGACCGCCCCGGATCAGCCGTTCACGGTGGCCGAGATCTCGGCAGGACTGCCGATCCGCAAGGGCAGCATCGCGGTCGACCCCTACACCGCGCAGGTCACCGAGCGGATCGGGTGGGACGACTACCCGTTCCTCGCGCAGCTGCGCGAGATGGGCCAGCAGGCGCACACGGGCACCCTCTTCGGGGTCGCCAACCAGATCGTGCTGGGGCTGCTCGTGATCGCCACGATCGTGCTGATCCTCATCGGCTACCGGATGTGGTGGAAGCGCAGCCCGTACGGCGAGCGGCTCGCATCGGCGCCGCCGCCCGCGCTGCGCCAGCTCACCGCGACGGTCGGGGTGCCGGTCGTGCTGGTCACGGTCGTACTCGGCTGGCTGATGCCCGCGTTCGGCCTCAGCCTGGCGGCGTTCGTCGTGCTGGACCTCGTGATCAACGCGGTCCGGCAACGGCAGGAACGGCTGCGCAGGGCGGTGACGGCCGGCGCGCTGCTCGTCGCGGTGGCCGCCTTCGGCGTGGCGGTGGTGATCAACACCCCGTCACCCGCCACCCGGGTGGACGCTGTCAACGCCCTCCCGGACCGGCGCGTACCCGAGCCGGCCCCGCTCTACCCGCCGCCGCCCGTCGACCAGGCCGTTCCCGACCAGCCCGTTCCCGGCGAGGCCGTGGGCGAGGACGTCGTCGCGGCGCCGCCCCGATCCATCCAGGGAGGCCGTGCCGGGGCGCAGGCCGGCCCCGCCCCGGCGCCGCCCGCTCGGGACATCGACGCCCCCGCCGACCGGCCCGGCGACACTGAGCCAGTGCGCGGCGAGACCGGAAGCAGCGACACTCGGCGCGATGGCGGCTCGGGCGACTCCCGGGACTCCGAGCGTCCGCACCCGTCCGAGGCGCCGGATGAGCCCGGGAACCCATCGGACGACGTCCCCGAGCCGGCACCGCCACCGGCCAAGGAGTCACCGGACGATTCGCCCGGCATCGTCGGAGGGCTCGTCGGCAACGTGGTCGACACCGTCAGGAGCGTCACCGGAGGGCTACTCGGCGGTTGACGCCCCAGCCGTGGGCCGTCGCGCAACTCGGGGTGCCGGCGGTCCCACCCCGCCGGGTGGCCCCATCTCCCTCAGTGGGGCCACCCGGCGACCCGGCGGCGTGCGGTGCGGCTGATCAGCCGGCACTCGTGGCCGTCGGGCTCGGGCAGCCTCACAGTCGGGCTCTCAGCACGTCGACCTCGCAGCCGGGCGCAAACGGGTCGAAGCCGTGCTCGACCAGCCAGCGGATCGCCAGCAGGCTGCGCAACGACCACCACGCGCGGATCACGTCGAGGTCGACGTCGGTGCCGTAGCCGGCGAGGACGTCGCCGAGGCGCTCCTCGTGTCCGAGCGTCAAGATGGCGAGGTCGAACAGGGCGTCGCCCTGGCTCGCCTCGGACCAGTCGATCACACCGGTGATCTCGTCGCCGTCGACGAACACGTGGGTGATCTGCAGGTCGCCGTGCGTGAACACGGGTGTCCACGGCCGGAGCGCGGCCTCGGCAACCTGGAGGTTGCGCGTGACCAGTTCGGCGGGAAGGACGCCGTTCGTGACGAGCCACGCACATTCCTCGTCGAGTTGTGACGCGATCTCGTCGGTGCTCCGACCTGGCCATGGCGGCAGCGGCGCGTCGTGCAGCTTCCGTGCGGCGGCGCCCGCCGCGGCCCACGCCGCCGACGAGGCGGTCGACGGCTCGCCGAGGCGGCCGAGTGCCGTCCCGGCGACGGCGGCGAGCGCGAGCACGGGTGGCTTCCGCCACAGGACCTCGGGAGTCGGGATCGGCGCCATGGCCATCGCATCGACCTCGACGTCGATGCGCGTCTGGTCAGCGTCGATCTTCAGGAACACGTCGCCGACACGCAGGGTCGCGCGCTCGTTGTGGGCGACGACGACCTCGACCTGCTCCACGTCGGCCATCATCGAGGGATGACCACCGACGTCGCCACGAGTTTGTCGCGTGCGACCGCTCGGCGGTGTGATCGATCTTCGTGGCGGCCCGCCGCGCGTCCGCGCTCGCCGGCAGCGAAATCCGGTAGGTAGTGAGCGCGCGCTCATTTACTCTGGTGCGGTGTCCCCCTCCAACCGCCGGGCCCCGCGCATGGCGCCGGCAGAGCGGCGCACGGCGATCATCGACGCCGCGCGGCCCCTCGTCATGCGGCACGGCCCGGGGGTCACCACACGCCAGATCGCCGAGGCCGCCGGCATCGCGGAGGGCACGATCTTCCGCGTCTTCCCCGACAAGGACTCGGTGGTGCAGGCGGTCGTCGCCGAGTTCTTCGACCCCGAGCCGACGTTGCGCGAGCTCGCCGCCGTCGATCGCGGGCTCCCGCTGCGCGAGCGCCTGACGAGCGCTACCGGCGTGCTGCAGCGGCGGCTGTCGCAGGTGTTCGGCCTGCTCGACGCGCTCGGCTGGGTCCGGCCTCCCGAGCCGGAGGAGCACCGGCCGCAGCCGCCCGCAGCGATCAACGACGGGTTCCGGGCAGCGATAGTCGACATCATCGGCCCGGACGAGCGCCTGCTGCGGGTGCCGGCCATGGAGTTCGCCCACGTGCTGCGGCTGCTCGTCTTCTCCGGCACCCACCCGATGATCTCCGACGGACGCCTGTTAACCCCGGAGCAGATCGTCACGATCCTGCTCGACGGGCTCGGTACCCCCACCACCACTGAGGACCGTGCATGCTGATCCGACTGCTGCGCACCCACCTGCGCCCGTACTCCAGACCGCTGCTGATCGTGGTCGCGCTGCAGCTCGCGGGCACGATCGCGTCGCTGTACCTGCCGAGCCTCAACGCCGACATCATCGACCGCGGCATCGCCCGCGGCGACACCGACTACATCATGTCCGTCGGCGGCTGGATGCTCGCCGTCACGCTCGTGCAGATCGTCTGCTCGGTCGCCGCGGTCTACTTCGGAGCCCGCACGGCGATGGGCTTCGGGCGCGACGTGCGGACGGCGCTGTTCCACCGGGTCGGTGAGTTCTCCGTCCGGGAGGTCAACCACTTCGGGGCCCCGTCGCTGATCACGCGCGGCACCAACGACGTGCAGCAGGTGCAGATGCTCGTCCTGATGACCTGCACGATGATGGTCACGGCGCCGATCATGTGCTTCGGCGGCGTGGTCATGGCGCTGCGGGAGGACACGCACCTGTCCTGGCTGATGCTGGTCTGCGTGCCGGTGCTGGTGGTCGCGATCGGCGTGTTGATCCTGCGCATGATGCCGGGCTTCCGCGTGATGCAGACCCGCATCGACGAGGTCAATCGCGTCCTGCGCGAGCAGATCACCGGCATCCGGGTGGTGCGGGCGTTCGTGCGTGAGCCGCAGGAGACGGCCCGCTTCGACACCGCGAACACCGCCCTCACCGACGTCGCCACGTACGTGGGCAGGCTGCAGGCGATGCTCTTCCCGATCGTGATGCTCGTGCTGAACCTGTCGAGCGTGGCCGTGCTGTGGTTCGGCGCGGGCCGCATCGACGCGGGCCAGATGCAGATCGGCGCGCTGACGGCGTTCCTGGCCTACCTGATCCAGATCCTGATGGCGGTCATGATGGCCACCTTCATGACGATGATGATCCCGCGCGCCGCCGTCTGCGCGGAACGGATCACCGAGGTGCTGGACACCGAGTCCTCGGTGGCCTCGCCCGCCCGGCCGGTCAGCCCGCCCGCGCCCACCGGCGCGCTCGAGCTGCGGGGCGCGGGGTTCGCCTACCCGGGCGCCGACGCGCCCGTGTTGCACGAAATCACGCTCACCGCGAACCCGGGCACGACCACGGCGATCGTCGGCAGCACCGGCGCCGGCAAGACCACGCTGCTCGGGCTCGTACCCCGGCTGTTCGACGTCACGAGCGGCAGCGTGTGCGTGGACGGTGTCGACGTGCGCGACCTCGACCCGGAGTACCTGTGGAGCCGGGTCGGCATCGTGCCGCAGAAGCCGTACCTGTTCACCGGCACGGTGGCGAGCAACCTGCGCTACGGCAACCCGGACGCCACGGACGACGAGCTGTGGGCGGCGCTCGAGGTGGCGCAGGCGGCCGACTTCGTGCGTGCGATGTCCGCCGGCCTCGACTCGCCCATCGCACAGGGCGGCACCAACGTGTCCGGCGGTCAGCGCCAGCGGCTCTCGATCGCCCGCGTGCTCGTGCGGCAGCCCCAGATCTACCTGTTCGACGACTCGTTCTCCGCGCTCGACCTGGCCACCGACGCCCGGCTGCGCGCTGCGCTGCGCCCGGTCACCGCCACCGCGACGCTGGTGATCGTGGGCCAGCGGGTGGCGAGCATCCGCGACGCCGACCAGATCGTCGTGCTCGACGACGGCGTGGTGGTCGGCCTCGGCACCCACGACGAGCTGCTGGCCGGCTGCCCGACCTACGCCGAGATCGTGGCGTCCCAGTTCACCCCCGAGGAGGTGGCATGACCCGGCCGGACCCCGCGGCGGAAACAGACGGTGTCGAGACGAACCGCGCCGCGCGCGAGATGACCGTCGCCCGGCGCGGCGGCCCGCCGTGGGCCGGCATGGGCATGCCTGCCGAGAAGTCGCTCGCGTTCGGGCCCTCGGCACGCAGGCTGCTGCGCAGGCTCGCGCCGGAGCGGGTGAGGGTGGCCGCTGTGGTCGCCCTCGGCGTGCTCAGCGTGGCGCTCAGCTCGGTAGGGCCGCTCGTGCTCGGCCATGCCACCGACGTCATCTTCGCCGGGGTGCTCGGCCGCCAGCTCGATCCGGGCACGTCCACGGAGGCGGCCGCCGCCGCGGCTCGGGCGGCGGGCAACGACACGTACGCGAACGTGATCGAGGGTGCCGGTGTCGTGCCGGGCCACGGCATCGACTTCGGCCTGCTCGGCAGCGTGCTGGTGGGCGTCGTCGTGATCTACGTGGCGTCGTCGCTGTTCAGCTGGGTGCAGGGCTACCTGCTCAACGGCGTCGTGCAGCGCACGATCTTCGCGTTGCGCCGCGACGTCGAGGACAAGATCAACCGGCTTCCGCTGCGCTACTTCGACCGCCAGCCGCGCGGCGAGCTGCTCAGCCGCGTCACCAACGACATCGACAACGTCTCGCAGAGCCTGCAGCAGACGCTGTCGCAGCTGCTCACCTCGCTGCTCACCATCGTCGGCGTGTTGCTGGTGATGCTCCTGATCTCCCCGCTGCTCGCGCTGGTGGCGATCGTGTCGATCCCGCTGTCGCTGCTGCTCTCGCGGGCGATCATGGCGCGGTCGCAGAAGCAGTTCGTGGCGCAGTGGCGGCACACCGGCGCGCTCAACGCGCACATCGAGGAGGCCTTCACCGGCCACGAGCTGGTCCGGGTGTTCGGCAGGCGGCGCGAGGTGGAGGCCGCCTTCGCGGAGAAGAACGAGCAGCTGTTCGGCGCCAGCTACATGGCGCAGTTCATCTCCGGGATCATCATGCCGTCGATGATGTTCATCGGGAACCTGAACTACGTGCTCGTGGCCGTCGTCGGCGGCCTGCGGGTGGCGTCGGGGTCGTTGACCCTCGGCGAGGTGCAGGCGTTCGTCCAGTACTCCCGCCAGTTCACCCAGCCGCTCACGCAGGTGTCGTCGATGATCAACCTCCTGCAGTCGGGCGTCGCGTCGGCGGAGCGGGTGTTCGAGCTGCTCGACGCGGAAGAGCAGGTGCCCGATCCCGCGCGGCCCGCCGTACCGACGACGCGCTGCGGCCGGGTGGTGTTCTCCGGCGTCTCGTTCCGCTACCAGCCGGACCAGCCGCTGATCGAGGACCTGTCGCTCACCGCGGAGCCCGGCCAGACGGTCGCGATCGTCGGCCCGACCGGGGCGGGCAAGACCACGCTCGTCAACCTGATCATGCGGTTCTACGAGCTGGACGCCGGGCGGATCACGCTCGACGGCGCCGACATCGCCGCGATGGACCGGGCCACGCTGCGCTCGGCGATCGGCATGGTGCTGCAGGACACCTGGCTCTTCGGCGGCACGATCCGCGACAACATCGCCTACGGAAACCCGGGGGCCACCGAGGAGGAGATCGTGGCCGCGGCGCGGGCCACCTACGTCGACCGGTTCGTGCGCAGCCTCCCCGACGGCTACGACACGGTGATCGACGACGAGGGCTCGAACGTCAGCGCGGGGGAGAAGCAGCTGATCACGATCGCGCGGGCATTCCTCGCCGACCCGACGCTGCTCATCCTCGACGAGGCCACCAGCTCGGTGGACACCCGCACCGAGCTGCTGCTGCAGCGGGCGATGGCCGCGCTGCGCACCGACCGCACCAGCTTCGTGATCGCCCACCGCCTGTCGACGATCCGGGACGCCGACCTGATCCTCGTGATGGAGTCGGGCCGGATCGTGGAGCAGGGCACCCACGACGAGCTGGTGGTCTCCGGGGGCGCGTACTCGGCGCTCTACGAGAGCCAGTTCGCCGGGGCCGTTGCCACACCCGACTGAGCGGGCGCACCCCAAGCCGCGACTCGCGGAAAGTGGGATGATCTTCCGGTGCGCGTCGTCGTGGTGGGGTCCGGCATTGCGGGGGCCGCATCGGCCTACCAACTCGCGCGGCGCGGGGTCGAGGTCGTGGTGGTGGACGACGCGCGGCCAGGAGTGGCGACGGCCGCAGGCGCGGGCATCGTCTCGCCGTGGGCAACGGCGGACGAGGAGCTCTTCGCCCTCGCGGGTCCGGCGGCGGGCTTCTACCCCGAGCTCGTGGCCGCGCTGGCCGAGGACACCGACGAGCTGACGTCCTACTCGGTGGTCGGCGGCCTCGTCGTCGGCCGGGACGACGGCGCGCTGCGGGAGGTCCGCGGGCGCGTCGCGGCGCGGGCGGCGGGCCATCCGGCTGCGGGCGAGGCGTCGCTCCTCGACCCCGCCCAGGCTCGCGCGCTGTTCCCGCCGCTGGACCCAGGTCTGGCGGCCGTGCACGTCAGCGGCGGAGCGCGGGTCGACGGGCGTCAGGTGCGTGCGAGCCTGCTGGACGCCGCGCGGCGGCGCGGGGCCGAGCTGCGCACCGGCACGGCCGCGCTGACCGCCGACGGCGTGCGGGTGGACGGAGCGCCGCTCGGCGCCGACGCCGTGGTCGTGGCGGCGGGCGCGTGGAGCGGCGAGCTGCTGGCCCCGCTCGGGACGGACCTGCCCGTGGCCCCGCAGCGTGGGCAGATCACGCACCTCGAGGTGGCCGAGGACACCTCGAGGTGGCCCGTGGTGTCGCCGCTGGGTACCGGCCACTACCTGCTGGCGTTCCCCGGCGGCCGGGTGGTGGCCGGCGCGACCAGGGAGACCGGGTCGGGCTTCGACCACCGGGTGACCGCGGCCGGGCAGCTCGAGGTCCTCGAGCAGGCGCTCTCGGTAGCGCCCGGGCTGCGGGACGCCACGCTGCTGGAGACGCGCGTCGGCTTCCGCCCCGCCACCCCGGACGGGCTTCCCGTGCTCGGGCCGCTCCCCGGCAACCCGCACGTCGTGCTCGCCACCGGGTTTGGCCACACCGGCCTCACCATGGCGCCCTTCGCCGGTGCGCTGGTCGCGGAGGTCGTGCTGGGCGAGGAACCACGCCTCGACCTGGCCCCGTACCGCCCGCACCGCCCCGTTCCGACGAAGCGCTCCTGAGACGAGGATCGTCACGATCGTCGCGCTGCGCCGCCGTGGGGCATGATGCGGAAAGGCTGATCCGTACCCCAGGGGGAATGCCTGTGGAACACCTGGATGTCCTCGTCGTCGGCGCCGGCATCTCCGGGATCGACGCCGCCTACCGGCTGCAGACCGAGCACCCGCAGCGCACGTACGCGATCCTCGAGGCTCGGGACTCGATCGGTGGGACCTGGGATCTCTTCCGCTTCCCCGGGATCCGCTCGGACTCCGACATGTTCACGCTCGGGTTCCCGTTCCGCCCGTGGCGGGCCGCCGCGGCGATCGCCGACGGCGAGTCGATCCTGCGGTACCTGCGGGACACCGCGGCCGAGTTCGGCATCGACCGGCGCATCCGATTCGGCAGGCGGGTCACGGCCGCGGCGTGGTCGAGCCAGGAGCAGCGGTGGACGGTCGAGGTCCAGGTCGAAGACGGCACCACGGAGCGGTACACGTGCGGCTTCCTCTTCCTCGGCACCGGCTACTACCGCTACGACCGCGGCTACTCGCCCGACTTCCCCGGGAGCGACGCCTTCCAGGGCACGGTGGTGCACCCGCAGCACTGGCCAGAGGACCTCGACTGCGCGGGCAAGCGGGTGGTCGTGATCGGAAGCGGGGCCACCGCCGTCACGCTGGTGCCTGCGCTCGCCGCGCGGGGAGCGCAGGTCACGATGCTGCAGCGCTCGCCGAGCTACGTCGTCGCGCTGCCCGGCACCGACCGGCTCGTCGACCGGCTGCCCCGATGGGCACACCGGCTGATCCGCTGGAAGAACGTGCTCGTGACCTCGGCGTTCTACCAGGTCGCGCAGCGCGCCCCCGCGGTCGCCAAGCGGATGCTGCGCGCCGGGCTCGAGCGCCAGATCCCCGATCGCGAGATCATCGACCGGGACTTCACCCCCCGGTACCAGCCGTGGGACCAGCGCCTGTGCGTCGTACCGGACGGCGACATGTTCCGCGCGATGCGGGCCGGCCGCGCCGAGGTCGTCACCGACACGATCGACAACTTCACGGAGGATGGGATCCGCCTCGCGTCCGGGCGCGAGCTGCCTGCCGACGTCGTCGTCACGGCGACAGGGCTGCAGCTGCAGGTCGGCGGCGGCATGCGGATCACCGTGGACGGCACCGATGTCGACCCGGGGAAGACGGTCATCTACCGCGGCTGCCTGCTCTCCGGCGTGCCGAACCTCGCGATCTGCATCGGCTACGTCAACGCCTCCTGGACGCTGCGGGCCGACCTGACCGCGCGCTACGTCTGCCGGCTCCTCTCCCACATGGACGCTCACGGCTACCGCTCGGCCACACCCGAGTTCGACGGCGCGGTGGCTGCCCGCCCGCTGCTCGCGCTCACCTCCGGCTACGTGCAGCGGGCCGCGGACGTGCTGCCGAAGCAGGGGAAGGCCGCGCCCTGGGTGCTGCGCCAGAGCTACCCGATCGACATGCTGACCACCCGGTTCGGCGACGTCGGTCGCGACATGGTGTTCACGGCGCGCCCGATGCGCCGCTCCCCGGTCGCGGTGGACGCCGCCGCACCCGGGCCGAACTGACCCCGCATCGGCTACCGGGTGGTGTGCAGCGGCGGGTGCGCGTGCGCGACCGGGTCGGCGCTGACCCACGCCTCGAGCTCCGGCCCGAGATCGCCGTGCAAGTGAACCGACGTCATGTCGGCCAGCTCCGCCACATCGCGCAGGTGTGCGGCACAGTGCTCGTTGTGCTCCACCGCCGCCGCGGGTCCGGTGTACTCCTCGATCACGACGAAGACAGCCGGGTCGGCGCTCGTGTACCAGCTGTAGCGCAGCGTCCCCGGCTCGTCCGCCGCGGCCGCGGCGAGCTTCCGGGCGACCGCGAGGAACTCCTCGGTCCGCCCCGGCCGGACTCGCAGCTCGGCCCGCACGATGATCGGCATGCGGAAAGCCTCCTTCGCACGACCCGCCTTGTCGAGATGCCGCCGGCGTTCATCGGCGGGGCCGGGCGCGGACGTGCATGCGCTCGCCCTGGCGGCCGAACAGGCTGAGGATCTCGACGGGCCCGCGGCCGGCGCTACCGAACCAGTGCGGCACCCGGGTGTCGAACTCCGCGGCCTCACCGGGACCGAGGGACAGGTCGTGGTCGGCGAGGCAGAGCCGCAGGTGTCCGGACAGGACGTAGAGCCACTCGTACCCGTCGTGCGTCACGAGCTTCGGATCGCGCTGGGTCGCCGGGATGGTCAGCTTGAACGCCTGGATCGGGCCGGGGTGGCGGGTCAGCGGGAGCACGGTGCGCCCGTCCACCCGGCGTGGGCTGGTGTGGATCCGGGGGTCGGCGACGCGCAGCGCCCCGATCAGCTCGTCGACCGGCACCTGCAGTGCCACCGCGATCGGCAGCAGCAGCTCGAGGCTGGGCCGTCGCCCGCCGGACTCCAGCCGCGAGAGCGTGCTCTTGGAGATGCCGGTGGCCTCGGCGAGGGCGGTGAGGGTGATGTCGCGCTGGGTCCGCAGCTGCCGCACCCGTGGCCCGACCTCGGCGAGGGCGCCCTGGATCGTCGGTGAGTCCTGCACGCCGCCATGGAACGCCGCCGTCCCGGAAACGGCAACATTCGTTGCCGAAGCCGGTCCGGCGGGCGGATGCTCCCGTACATGGACGAGTTCGACGTGGTGGTGGTCGGTGGTGGCGCGGCCGGGCTGAACGCGGCACTGGTGCTCACGCGAGCCCGCCGTCGGGTGGCGGTGGTCGACGCGGGTGACCCGCGCAACGCGCCCGCGGCCCACATGCACGGTTTCCTCTCGCGGGACGGGATGGCCCCGGCCGAGCTGCTGGAGGCGGGGCGCGCCGAGGTGGCGGGCTACGGCGGAGAGCTGGTCGCGGATCGGGTCGCGCGGATCGACGAGGGCTTCGCAGTGCACCTGGCGGGCGGCCGCACGCTGCACGCCCGCCGCGTGCTCGTGGCGACGGGCTTGCGCGACGAGCTCCCCGACGTCCCCGGTCTGTGGGAACGGTGGGGCCGCGACGTGCTGCACTGCCCGTACTGCCACGGATACGAGGTGCGCGACCGGTCCATCGGCGTCCTCGGCGCACTCCACCTCGGACTCCTGCTGCCCCAGTGGTCGGCGGACATGGTGTTCTTCCCACACCGGACCGAGCTGTCGGCCGACGAGCGCGAGCAGCTCCTCGCGCGCGGCGTGCACATCGCCGACGGCGAGGTGACGGGGCTGGTGGTGGACGGCGACGCCCTGCGCGGGGTGGAGCTGGCCGATGGACGCGTGGTGCCGCGGGCGGCGCTGTTCGTCGGGCCGCGGTTCGTCGCGCGTGACGAGCTGCTGGCCGGGCTGGGCTGCGCGACCGGCGAGGACGGCCGGGTCCGCACCGACCCCACCGGCCGCACGAGCGTGCCCGGCGTCTGGGCGGCCGGCAACGTCGTGGACCCGCGCGCGCAGGTCGTGACCGCGGCCGGCATGGGATCGGCGGCCGCTATCGCGCTGAACGCCGACCTCGCGCAGGAGGACGTGCAGCGCGCGGTCGCGACCCGCCGCCGGCCGGCGGGGTGATCACCGGCTGGGTGCTCCCACGGCCGTATGTGGCCGGTCCCGCACCGTTCTGGTGATCATGCGCGGGCTGCGGGCGTGATCACCAGCCAGGAGCACGGACGGCCGCATGCGGCCGGGAATGCACCCATCTGATGATCACGGGCAGTGGCGGAGTCGCCCGCGGCTGATCATCACTTGGGTGCGCCGGCGGCCGGATGTGGCCGTCGACGCGCCCTTCCGGTGATCATGGCGGGCCGGCTCGAGGGGTTACGTCTCGTGCAGCAGCCCGTCGGCGAGCCGCAGTCGGCGGTTCACCCCGATCTCCGTGAGGAAGCGCTCGTCGTGGCTCACCACCACGAACGCTCCTTCGTAGGCGGCGAGCGCGCTCTCCAGCTGGCCGACGCTGACGAGGTCGAGGTTGTTCGTCGGCTCGTCGAGGAGCAGGAGCTGGGGTGCCGGTTCGGCGAAGAGGACGCAGGCGAGGGTGGCGCGCAGTCGTTCGCCACCCGACAGCGCGCCGATCGGGAGGTGGATGCGCGGGCCCTGGAACAGGAACCGGGCGAGGAGGTGCATCCGCCGCGATGGCGGCATCGCGGGCGCGGCGGATTCGAGGCTCTCCACGACGGTGCGCTCGGGGTCCAGCAGGTCAAGCCGCTGGGACAGGTAGGCGATCCGGCCGTCGGCGCGGGTGGCCGTGCCGGCATCCGGCTGCAGCTCGCCTTCGATCACGCGCAGCAGCGTGGACTTCCCGGCGCCGTTGGGGCCGGTCAACGCGATGCGCTCCGGCCCGCGGATCGCCATGTCGATCCCGTTGCCCGCGAAGAGGTTCCGCACGCGGATACCGTCGCCGACGAACACGGTGCGCCCGGCCGGCACGCGGGTCTCCGGCAGCTCCAGCGCGATCTTCTGCTCGTCGCGCAGGGACTGGCTCGCCTCGTCGAGGCGGGCGCGCGCCGCCCCGACCCGCGCGGCGTGCGTCCCGTCCGCCTTGCCCGCCGACTCCTGGGCCCGTCGCTGCCGCGCCCCGGCAAGGATCTTCGGCAGCCCGGCGTCCTTGATGTTCCTGGCGGCGGTGCTCGCCCGTCGCGCGGCCCGCTCGCGCGCCTGCTGCTTCTCCCGCTTCTCCCGCTTGATCTCCTGCTCGGCGTTGCGGACGTTCCGTTCGGCGACCTCCTGTTCCGCGGTCACGGCCTCGGTGTACGCGGTGAAGTTGCCGCCGAAGAACCGGACGCCCCGGCGGTCGAGCTCGGCGATGCGGTCCATCCGGTCGAGTAGCGCGCGGTCGTGGCTGACCAGCAGCAGGCAGCCGTTCCAGTCGTCGAGCACGTCGTAGAGCCTGCGGCGGGCGTCGAGGTCGAGGTTGTTGGTCGGCTCGTCGAGCAGCAGGACGTCGGGCCGCTTCAGCAGCTGGCCTGCCAGGCCGAGGGAGACGACCTGCCCGCCGCTCAGGGTGCGCAAGCGCCTGCTGAGCTCGACGTCGCCGAGCCCGAGGCGGTCGAGCTGGGCGCGGGTGCGCTCCTCGACGTCCCAGTCGGTGCCGATCGTCGTGAAGTGCTCCTCGCTCGCGTCGCCCGCCTCGACGGCGTGCAGCGCCGCGAGCACGGACGCGATCCCGAGCACCTCGGCCACGGTCAGCTCGCCGACGAACGGCAGTTCCTGGGGGAGGTAGCCGAGCACGCCGTCGACGGTGACGGAGCCGCCCGTCGGCCTCAGCTGCCCGGCGATCAGCCGCAGCAGGGTGCTCTTGCCGGCGCCGTTGGGAGCGACGAGGCCGGTCCGGCCTGCGCCGACGGTGAAGGACAGGTCCTCGAACACGGGGGTGTCGTCGGGCCATGAGAAGGAAAGGTGGGAACAGACGATCGACATGCGGCAGCCTTCACGGAGGTGAGGGGAGGAATGGGAATCGGCGAACTGGTCCGGGATCACCCGGAGATGTCGTCGTCCCCTACGCCTGCCACGAGACCGACCTTAACAGGACGGCCGGATGCGCGACGCCGAGCTGCGGGGCGGAGCTCTGACCCGTCAGGCGGGTGTCTTCGTCCCGGACGGGTCGCGCGGACCGGGAGGCGGTGTCGAGAGCCGTCGGCCACCACCCCCGCCTCCGCCGCCCCCGGTCTCGACGGCGATCGCGACCGGATGGGCCGGAGCGACCCGGGTGCCCGCGATGGGGCTCTGTGCGACCACGGTGCCCGTGACCGGGAGTGGCTCGTCGGGATCTGCCGCGACCACGACGACCCGCGCTTCGAACGCGAGCTCGTGCGCTGCACCCACCTCCAGGCCGACCAACGCCGGCACCAGGACTTTGTCCTCCCGATCGGTCACGGAGCTGGTGTACCCGATTGATCCCGATCGTTCACCGCCAGTCGGTTTCTCGGGTGCGCGCGGGGCGGGACGATTCCCGCACACCGAGCGACGGGGAGGCCGGCGTGGCGCGGTTCGTGATCGCCACCGTCAACGGCGAGTGGATGAACGACTGGTTCGCGCCCGACCGCATGGACGGTGCGGCGTGGCGCCCGACGTTCGTGCGCGACGGCGTGGAGTGCGACACGGAACAGGCGGCGGGGTTGCTCGCCGGCCTGATCGCGGACCTGGACGCGGACGTCGTCGCGTTGCAGGAGGCCCCGAGTCGGGCCGCGGAGCTGGCGCTGTTCCTCGACACGCACCTGGCAGGCCGGTACCGGTTCCTGCTCGGCGACAGCGGCGGATCCCAGAAGCTCGCGCTGCTGGCGAGAACGGCGGTCGAGGCGGAGCTCGTGCCGCCCGCGGGGCTCGCCGGCCTGATCGAGCCGTGGCTCGTCGACGTCGACGGCGACGGTCTCGTCAACGAGTACGAGTTCACCCGCGACCCGCTCGTCTGCCGGCTCACCCTCGACGGCAACCCCCTCGCGATCGTCGTCGCCCACCTCAAGTCGAACTTCATCAACCGGGGCGAGCAGATGTGGCGCGACCCCGCTCGTCGCATCGAGTTCGTCAGGTCCGCGTTGCAGAACCGGCGCCGCATCGCCAACGAGGGCATGCGGATGCGCCAGTACCTCGACGCCCGCCTCGACGAGGACCCGGACGCGGCGATCGTGGTGCTCGGCGACTTCAACGACGGGCCGGGCCGGGACCTGTTCGAGCAGCAGTACCTCGCCCACAACGTCACCGACCTGCTGGTCGGCTCCTCGTACCGGCCCGAGACCCTCTTCGGGCACGCACTGGTCGACGTGCCGGCCGATCTCCGCTACAGCGCGGTGTTCGACGACTTCGTGACCGAGGAACCGCAGAAGCGGATACTGCTCGACCACATCATCCTGTCGCCCGCGATGGCCGCGGGCGCGGGCGTGCGGAAGACCCCCGGCTCGGGACGGATCGAGCACGACGCGTGGGCGGCCCGCCGCGTCGGCACCGGCGAGCGGCGCGACGAGCGGGCCACCGACCACCGCCCGGCAACAGTGGCCGTCGAGACCTAGTACTACAGCTCGACTTCGTGATCTTGCTGGTCGAGGCTGGGAACGTGGACTGCCACCGCGCGACGGGTGTTTCGGTGTTGTTGGCGGGTCCCGTTCGGTGGTGGCCGCGGCCCATGATCCGAAGTATCGGTTGCTCATGGTTGTGCCGGCAGCCATGAGCACCCGCTACTCGCGATCTTCCCGTGCATGATCCGGAGTTTCGGGTGCTCATGGTCGTCGGGGCAGCCGTGGACAACCGGTAGTTCGGATCATGCCCGCGGCCGGTCGAGCGGCCGGGGTGGCGCGATCGTGTCGGTCCATCGGGTCGGTCCGGTCGGGCGGCTGCCGGTGGGCGCGCCGTTCCCGGCCCGGCCCCCTGGTGCGCGCCCCGCGGTCCGGGCCTTGCGTGTGTTCCCGCCGGTTCGCCTCGGCCCGTTGCCTTGTGGGGTGGCTGGGTTGGGTGCACTACCGAACTTTGGGGGTGCGTGGGCGGCCGTCCCCGACTGGGGGGCACGGCTGTTCTCGACGAGACCGCCGCGGTTCGGGTGCCACGCGACCGGCTGTGGTTCCGACCCTCCACACCCCAGCCCTTCTCCCGGATGATCGAGGCGAAACCACCCCCTGGGGCTGGGTCGCGGGCAGGTCCGTGATCAGCAGGAACGGGTGGGTGAGCGCCGGGTGGCCCGGGCCGGGAACGGCGCGCCCACGAAAGCGTCCGACACCCGGCCGCACCCCCTGGGGGCGTTCCGCGGAACGCAGCGCGACCGGAGCGGTGATCAGCGGTTCGGACGCCCCGCGTCGGGAAAGGCGCCGATCTGACGATCACAGGCTCCCTCCAGGCCGGCCAGGCCCCGTGTCGCCCGGTGCGCTCGTTCTCGGGTGGCGCGCCAGGTCGACGGGGTGGCTGGCCGGTGACGAGTTCAGCGGAGCGTCCGGAAGAACTCCCGCACGTCCGTCACCAGCAGCTCCGGCTCCTCCAGCGCCGCGAAGTGGCCGCCGCGGTCGACGTCGGTCCAGCGCACGATCGTGGCCGACTGCTCCGAGTAGCGGCGGATGCCGATGTCGTGGGCGAACACGATCACCCCGGTCGGCACCCCTGAGTTCGCCCGCGGTTCCCAGCCCTCGCCCTGTGCGTAGCCGACGTAGGCGGCCGAGCCCGCGGTGCCGGTGAGCCAGTAGAGCATCACGTTGGTGAGCAGGCGGTCGCGGTCGATGATCTCGTCGGGCAGCACGTGCCGCGGGTGGGTCCACTCCCGGAACTTGTCCATGATCCACGCCAGCAGCGCGACCGGGGAGTCGACCAGCCCGTAGCCGATCGTCTGGGGACGGGTCGACTGGATCGCGATGTAACCGAACTCCTCCCGCATGAACGCCTCGACCCTGGCCACCCGGTCCCGCTCCAGATCGGTGAGCGAGGCGCGTTCCTCGTCGGGCATCGGGAGCGGGGGCAGGCTGTCGGCGCTGCCGTTGATGTGCACGCCGAGCACCCGGTCCGGCGCCACCCGGCCCAGCTCGAGGGACACCCCGGAGCCGATGTCCCCGCCCTGTGCCGCGAACCGCTCGTAGCCCAGCCTGCGCATCAGCTCGGCCCACGTCCGCGCGATCCGCTTCGCCGTCCAGCCGCTGTCGGCCACCGGGCCGGAGAACCCGAATCCGGGCAGCGCCGGGATCACCACGTGGAACGCGTCGGCCGGGTCGCCGCCGTGCGCTGCCGGGTCGGTGAGCGGACCGATCAGGTCGAGGAACTCCACGATCGAGCCGGGCCAGCCGTGCGTGAGGACCAGCGGCACCGCGCCGGGCTCGGCCGACCGCACGTGCAGGAAGTGGATGTTCTGCCCGTCGATGGTGGTCGTGAACTGGGGAATCGCGTTGAGCTCCCGCTCGGCCGCACGCCAGTCGTAGCCGGAGCGCCAGTGCTCCGCCAGCGAGCGCAGCCACTTCGTCGGCACGCCCGTGTCCCAGCCGTCACCGGGCAGCGGGGCCGGCCAGCGGGTGGCGTCGAGCTTCGCGGCGAGCTCGTCGAGCGCGGCCTGCGGGACGTCGATGCGAAAGGGGCTGATGTCCTCGGTCATGGGAACGACACTATCCTCCAGTTAGGACAAATTCGGCCCTAACCAGGAGGGAGAGTCCGGGGCATGTTGGAGACCTCCGCGCGCCTGCTCCGCCTCCTGTCGCTCCTGCAGACGCCGCGCGAGTGGCCGGGCGCCGAGCTCGCCGAGCGCCTCGACGTCGACGTGCGCACCGTCCGTCGGGACGTCGACAAGCTGCGCGCGCTCGGCTACCCGGTCCACGCCGCGCGCGGCGTGGCCGGCTACCGCCTCGGCGCGGGCACCCGGCTGCCGCCGCTGCTGCTCGACGACGACGAGGCGGTCGCCGTCGCGGTCGGGATGCGCACCGCGGCGAGCGGCGGCGTGGCCGGCATCGAGGAGGCGTCGCTGCGAGCGCTGACCAAGCTGGAGACCGTGCTGCCGTCCCGCCTGCGGCACCGCGTCGACGGGCTGCACGCCGTGACCGTGACGATCCCGCCGGGTGCCGCGGCCGTCGACCCCGACGTGCTGATGGCGGTGGCGGCCGCGGCCAGGGCGCACGAGCAGCTGCGGTTCGACTACCGCGGCCAGGACGGCGGCGAGACCCTGCGCCGCACCGAGCCGCACCGGCTCGTCCACGGCGGACGGCGCTGGTACCTGCTCGCGTGGGACCTCGACCGCGGCGGCTGGCGGACGTTCCGGGTCGACCGCCTCCGCCCGCGCATCCCGACCGGCCCCCGCTTCGTCCCGCGCGAGCTGCCGGCGGACCTTCCCGGCCACGTCGGGCGCGGGATCACCACGCGGGCCTACCGCTACCGGGCCCGCGTCACCCTGCATGTCCCGATCGAGGTCGCGGCCGACCGGATCGCGCCGACGGTCGGCACCCTGGACGCGATCGACGAGCGGTCCTGCACCCTGCACGCGGGTTCGAACTCCCTCGACGAGCTCGCCCTCTACGTCGGGCTCTTCGGCTTCCCGTTCGACGTGCACGAGCCCCCGGAGCTCGTCGCGCACGTCCGGGAGCTGGCGGAGCGGCTCGCCGCGGCCACCGATCGGCGGTAACCCCGGCACCACCCCCGTTCCGGATGCCTGCACTGGTGATTCGCCGGTTCCAGCGCGGTGAGGTCGACCCATGCTGCTCGCGCTGCGGATCTGGTCGCTCGTGCTCGGGGTCGGCTTCCTCGTGGTGGGGGTGCTGCGCATGATCCCGATCCCGGAGCTCGCGCCGTTCGCGCATCCCGAGTACGTGCACGGAGCGCTGCACCTCGTCTCCGGGGCGGCGTTCGTGCAGTGGGGCGCGCGCAGGCCGACGCCAAGGGTCGTCGCGGCGCTCGGCGCGTTCTGGGTGGTGCTCGGCGTCGTCGCGCGGTTCGGGCTGCTCGACCACACCGACGCGCTGGTGCACATCGGAACCGGCGCCGTCTCGCTCGGCCTCGCCGTCGCGGCCCGGCGATGAGGATCGGGCCAGTAGCGGTCGCCGCGCTCCCGGTGCTCAACGGCGTTCTGTGGGCGGCGTCCCCTCCGCATGGCGGCGGTCGGCAGGTGGTGGGGGAGGCCGCGGGCTCCACCGCGGTGCTGCTCTTCGCGACGGCCCTCGTGCTGGCCACGAGGGCGCGGTGGCTCGAGCGTTTCTTCGGCGGGCTGGACCGGGTGTACCGGGCCCACCGCCGCGCCGGCACGTGGGGGTTCGCGTTCCTCGCGCTGCACGTCGCCGCCGTCCCGTGGACCCTCGCGTCACCAGGGGGCGCTCCGTCCGGGCTCATCGCGGCCGCGGGGTTCGCGGTGCTCGTGGTGCTCTGCGTCGTCCGCAGGATGCGGTATGCCGCGTGGCGGCGCTCGCACCGGCTCGTCGGTGTCTTCTTCCTGGTGAGCATTGCGCACGCTCTACTCGTCGACCAGGTCGTCGACGCCGCGCCCGGCCCGTTCCTCCTGCTGTCGGCCGCCTACGTCGCAGGCGCCATCGCATACGGCCACACCCTGGTGCTGGCCCGGTTCGTGCGGCCGCGGCGGGCCTACCTGGTGCGGACGGTGCGCCGCCTCGACCCCGCCACGGTGGAGGTCACCCTGTCCCCGCGCGGGCGGAGGCTCGCGTTCCGGCCCGGCCAGTTCGCCTTCGTGACGTTCCACCAGCGCGGCCTGCGCGAGCCGCATCCGTTCACCGTGAGCAGCGCGCCGTCGGAGGAGGCGCTGCGGCTCACGATCCGCGCGGCGGGGCCCTTCACGGCCCGCGTGCACCGCGAGCTCGTACCCGGCAGGCGGGCCACCGTGGAGGGCGGCTACGGGATGCCGGCCCACGCGGGCAGGCGGCCGCGCCAGATCTGGGTGGCAGGAGGCATCGGGATCACGCCGTTCCTCAGCCGCCTGCGCGCCGGTGGACCCGGCCGCCGCGTCGACCTCTTCTACGTCGTGCGCCGCGCCGAGGACGCGTTGTTCCGCAGCGAGCTCGAGTGCTACGGAGGGCTGCGCCTGCACCTCGTCGTGACCTCGGACTCCGGCCGGCCGACCGCGGAGCGGATCGCGGCCACGGTGGGGCGGCTGGAGGACGTCGACGTCCACCTGTGCGGTCCGGAGCCGATGACCACCGGCCTGGCCGCGGGGTTCCGCAGGCTCGGGGTACCGGCGACGGCGATTCACCTCGAGCTGGCCGCGTTCCGGTGAACACCCAGGAAGGCGAGCACCGCCAGCACCCGGCGGTGGTCGTCGGGCGCGGGCCGCAGGTCGAGCTTGGTCAGGATCGCGTTGACGTGCTTCGCCACCGCCGCTTCGGTGACGACGAGTCGACGCGCGACGGCCGCGTTCGACCGCCCCTGCGCGACGAGCGCGAGCACCTCGCGCTCGCGCGGGGTGAGCGCGGCGACGGGGGAGCGGGTGAGCAGCCTGCGCACGACCTCCGCGTCGAGCACGGTGCCGCCGCTCGCCACCTCTCGCACCGCCAACACGAACTCCGCCACCTCGCCGACCCGGTCCTTCAGCAGGTACCCGACACCTGCGCCGGTGCGGACCAGCTCCGCGGCGCACTCGTGCTCGACGTGGTGGGAGAGCACGAGCACCGGGAATCCGGGCCTGCGCCTGCGCAGCTCGAGCGCGGCGACGAGGCCCTCGTCGGCGAACCGGGGCGGCATCCGCACGTCCGTGACCGCGACGTCAGGGGCTTCGCACTCGACCGCGGCGACCAGGGCGTCCGCGTCGCCGACCTCGGCGGCCACCTCGCACCCGGAGCGCCGCAGGATGTGGGCGAGCCCGTCGCGCAACAGCACCGAGTCCTCGGCGATCACCGCGCGCACGGCAGCTCCGCCCGGATCACGGTTGGCCCGCCCCGCGGGCTGTGCACCCGCAGCCGTCCGCCGAGCGCCGTCACCCGCTCCGCGAGGCCGGACAGGCCCGTGCCGCGAGGGTCGGCGCCGCCACGGCCGTCGTCGCCCACCTCGATGTGCAGCACGCCGGACCGCCGGCTGCACCGCACCCATGCCCGGCCGGCCGCGCTGTGCTTGGCGATGTTCGCGACGGCCTCGTTCGCGACGAACCAGGCCGCCGCCTCGACCGCCGCGGGCGGCCGCGCGGACAGGTCCACGTCGACGTCGAGCGGGACGGCGGATCGCTCGGCCAGCGCGGCGAGCGCCGGTCCAAGGCCGTCCCGCGGGTGCAGGCCGTGCACCAGCTCGCGCAGCTCGGCCAGCGCCAGCCGGGCCTGGTCGTAGGCGCGGTCGACCTGGGCACGCACCGCCCGCTCGTCGTCCTCGACGCGTGCGACCCCCAGCGCCATCGTGACGGCGGTGAGCCGCAGCTGCGCGCCGTCGTGCAGGTCGCGCTCGATCCGTCGCCGCTGTTCGTCGAGGGCCCGCCGTGCCGTCGTGAGTGGATACGCGTGCTCCAGCGCGCGTATCCACTCACGACCTCTGACCAGCAGCGGAAGGGCCAACAGGGCGGTGGCACTCAGTCCGAGCTGCGCGAGTGGTGGATCAGGCCCGAACCAGCGGGACTCGAACGGCGCGGTCTGCGGCACCACGGCCAGTACCAGCGCCCCGGCCACCGCCACGAGGTCCACCGCGAGCAGCAGCCCGACCGCGGCGGCCACCCAGGCCCGCAGCAGCGAACCCCCGACGCCCAGGCTGGTCACGGGCCGGACCGTAGCCCGCGTACCGCAGAAGCCGCGGTAGGGAAAGCCCCCCTTTCGGGGCGGGGAGCCGATAGCCTCCGCCGACGTGCACCTGCATCCCCTCGGGCCGCCGCCGACCACGCTCGACGAGGCCGCCGCGCAGCAGGAGAAGCTGAGCTCGCTCGTCGACGCCACCGGGTCCGGTCCCTCGGATCCGCGCACCGTGGCCGGCATCGACGTGGCGCACCGCGAGGGCACCGACGACGTGGTGGCCGCGGTCGTCGTGCTGGACGCCACCACGCTGCGACCGGTCGAGACCCGCACCGCCCGCGGCCGCGCCTGCCATCCGTACGAGCCGGGGTTCCTTGCCCTGCGTGAGCTGCCCGCCGTCACCGCCGCGCTGGAGGCCCTCGAAACCGCCCCGGAGCTGATCGTGTGCGACGGCGCTGGCGTCGCGCACCCGCGCCGCTTCGGCCTGGCCTGCCACGTCGGGCTGCTCACCGGACTGCCGACGATCGGGGTGGCGAAGACACCGCCGGTGCCGTTCGAGATGCCGAAGCCCGCGCGCGGGTGTTGGACCCCGCAGGTCGACGGCGACGAGGTGGTCGGAAGGGCCCTGCGCACGCAACACGGCGTCCGGCCGGTGTTCGTGTCCGTCGGCCACCGCATCGCGCTCGACGCCGCGTGCGACCACGTGCTCCGGCTCTCCCGGCACCGGCTGCCGGAGACCACGCGCCGGGCCGACCGGCTGGCCCGCGACGCCGTGTTGCAGGTATAGCACGACAGCGTGCCGTTCCGGCACGATGGACCGGTGGACGAGGAACTGGATGTCGTGCTCGGCGCGGTCGGGCCGCGGCTGCGGGCAATTCGCAAGCGCCGTGACCTGACGATCACCGACGTCGCGGCGACGACCGGGATCTCGGCGAGCACGCTCTCGCGGCTCGAGAGCGGGGGACGCAGGCCGAACCTGGAGCTGCTCCTGCCGCTCGCGCGGGTCTACGGCGTGGCGCTCGACGAGCTCGTCGGGGCGCCGCAGACCGGGGACCCGCGCGTGCATTTCCGTCCGGTGCGCCGCCACGGGATGACGCACATCCCGCTGAGCACGCGGGCGGGTGGGGTACGGGCCTTCAAGCTGATCATCCCGGCCCGCCAGGATGACCCCGACCCGAAGACCCACGAGGGGTACGAGTGGCTCTACGTCCTCGACGGCAGGCTCCGGCTGGTGCTCGGTGAGAACGACCTCGTGCTCGGTCCTGGTGAGGCCGCCGAGTTCGACACGCACCTCCCGCACTGGATGGCGTCCGCAGGCCCGGGTCCCGCCGAGATCCTCGTGCTGTTCGGCGGGCAGGGGGAGCGCGCCCACCTCCGCGTCAGGGGGAGGTGAGGAACTCCAGTACCGGCGTGGTCTGCGCCGGCAGGAGGTGCCCGATTTCGGGTAGGACCCGAACGGTGGCCGACGGCACGAGCCGGGCGAGCCGTGCCGCGGTGCGGGGCGTGTCGATGAACGTGTCGCGTGCGCCGAGGATCGCGAGGGTCGGCATGGTCACGCGCTGCATGGCGGCGTCGTCGACGACCGGTACGGGCTCCCGGCGGTACCGGTAGTGCTGGGACATGAGCCGGACGAACTCGGCGGATCCCTGCTGCCTGCGCACCTCCGGCCCCAGTAGCAGCTCCACCGACTTCTGCTTCCCCCACTCGCCGAACGGCTTCAGCAGCACGGCGCCGAGCACCCCGGCGACCTTCGCCTTGGCGACGCCCGCCGGGGTCAGCAGCACCAGCCGCTCCACGCGCTCGGGGTGCCGGGTGGCGAAGTCGAGCGCCAGCCAGCCGCCCAGCGAGACCGCCACGACGGACGCCCGCGCGACGCCGAGCGCGTCGAGGACATCGCCGAGCCACAGCGGGTAGGCCCCGGACGTCAGCGGGGGACGCGCGGGCGCGCTGAGACCGGGCTCGCCGATGAGGTCCACCGCGTAGACGCGGAACCGCTCGGACCACGCGGCCACGTCGGGCGTCCACATCAGGGCGTTCGACCCGGAGCCGTGCAGGAGCACCAGCGGCGGGGCATCGGCCGGGCCCGACGCGACGACGAACGTCTCGCCCTCGCGGGTGGGCACGCGCTGGTGCTGCGCAGGCACCGGCCAGCCCGCGAGCAGCTCCCCGTACTTCGCCTCGATGGTGCGGGCGCCCGCAGGCGAGGTGTAGATGCTGGTCATGACCGGTCCTCCAACAATGCGGCGACGAGCCGGAGCAGCTCGGCCGTGCTCTCGGGCCCACCGAGAACGATGAGCTTCATGCGTGATCTCCCCGCGTCGTAGGCCGTCTCGAGGCGCAACCGGCCGTCGTCGCTCGGCCCGCTGTTCAGGCTGCTCATCACGAGCGTGCTGATGCGGTCGGCCAGCGCGCGGTCGACGTCGTCGATCTGGACGATGCTCGACACCTCGACCTCCGCCTTCCGTCGCGGCGGGGTCGCGGCCCGGCCGGTGAACGCCTCCAGCGCGTCGGCAGCGATCCGGTACTGCCGGCCGATGCGGACGGCATCGAGCCGGCCGTCGTGCACGTAGCCCCGCACGGTCTTCACGTGGAGCCCGAGCAGCGCCGCGACTTCCTCGACGGAGTACAGCTGTGTCATCTCAACTTCCCTCAGATGGACTTGCAAAGAGAACTTTAGCGTACTTGAGTGGATTTCAGTACCGCTGTCGAAATCGGCCGCCGCCAGTTCGTCTCCGGGGTGTCAGTTGCTCGAGCGGAAGGACGGTCATGGACGCGATGCAGGGCTACGGGAAGGCCCAGGACGACTTCGACGCGGTGCTGGCCGCGGTGCGACCGGACCAGTGGGACGCGCCATCGGAGTGCACGGAGTGGACGGTGCGCGACGTCGCGGGCCACGTGATCTGGGGGCAGCGCCAGATGCGGGCCTGGGCGACGGGCACGGACTACGCGGACCGGCGGGGCGCTCCGGGCGCACCGCACCCGGCTGAGCTGGCTGGTCCGGACCCGGTCGCGGTCTGGCGGGCGGCGCGTGCCGAGTCGGTGCCGACGTTGACGCCCGAGGCGCTCGCTCGGACGACGTCGATCACTGGCATCGGTGAGGTGCCGCTCGCCGCGATGGTCACGCTGGTGACCGCCGACATCGTGACGCACACCTGGGACATCGGGCACGCGCTCGGGATGGACGTGCGGCTCGACCCGGCGCTCGTCACGGTGGCGTTCGACTGGGCGCGCTCGAACGTCGTGCGTCGCCCAGGCTTCTTCGGGCCGGAGGTCACGCCGCCCGCTGGCAGCGACGAGCAGGACAGGATGCTCTCCTTCCTCGGGCGCGTCACGTCCAGCTGATGCGCCCCTCGAGGAGGGCGCGCTGAGCGGGGTTCGCGGTGAGGTCGAGCGCACGGCGGTCGGCCTCCCGCGCTTCCTCCGGTTGACCGACGGCCCTGAGCAGCTCGGCGCGAGTGGCGTGGAAGAGCGGGTACCGGTCGAGGTGCTCGGCGAGCCCGTCCAGCTCGCGCACGGCCGCTTCGGGCCCCGCGAGGTAGCGCAGGGCGATCGCCCGGTTCAGCCGCGTGACCGGTGACGGAGCGAGGGCGAGCAGCATGTCGTAGAGGACGACGATCTGCGCCCAGTCGGTGTCCTCCCACCGCGGGGCCTCGGCATGGCAGGCGACGATCGCGGCCTGCAGCTGGTACGGGCCGGGGCGACCGAACGCGGCGGCGCGGGCGATGAGCTGGCCCGCCTCGGCGATCGCGGGGTGGTCCCACCGAGCCCGGTCCTGGTCGGGCAGCAGCACGATCCGCCCGTCGGCGTCGAACCGGGCGGAGGCCCGGGCCTGGTGGAGCCGGATCAACGCGAGCAGCCCGATGACCTCGGGCTCGCGGGGGAGGGTCCATGCGAGCGAGGAGGCGAGCCACTCGGCGTCCTCTGCGAGTCGCCGCGACCACGCCCCGTCGCCGGTCGAGGACAGGTAGCCCTCGTTGTAGAGCAGGTAGACGACGGTGAGCACCTCGTTCAGCCGCTCCGGCAGCTCCGCGTCGGACGGGATGCGGTACGGGATGCCGGCCTCGGTGATCTTGCGCTTGGCCCGGGTGATCCGCTGCGCCACCGTGGACTCGGGCACCAGGAACGCCGCGGCGATCTGCGGTGTCGTCAGGCCGCAGATCGTGCGCAGGGTGAGCGCGACCTGCGCCTGCCGCGGGAGCGCGGGGTGGCAGCAGGTGAACAGCAGCCGCAGCCGATCGTCCGGTGCCTCGGGGGCGGGCCACTGGAGCTGGGTGAGCTTCTCCCGGTAGCGGACCTGGCGGCGCAGCACGTCGAGCCCGCGGTTGCGCGCGACGGTGAACAGCCACGCGTCGGGTCGGTCCGGGACGCCCTCGTCCGGCCAGCGCCGAAGGGCGGCCTCGATCGCGTCCTGCACCAGGTCCTCCGCCGCGGAGAAGTCGCCGAGCAGGTGCACCAGTGACGCGGCGAGCCGGCCCGCGTGGTCGCGCACCACGCGGGCCAGCTCGTCCTGTGGACGACTCACGCGCTCATGCGTCGGCGGGCCGGATCTCGATGATCGGGCAGCCGGGCCACGAGCGGGCCATCGCCAGCGCCTCGTCCAGGTCGGCCACCTCGGCCTCGACGAACCCGCTGACGATCTCCTTGCCCTCGACGAACGGCCCGTCGGTCACCTCCGCGTGGCCGTCCACCTTGCGCATCGTGGTGGCGGTGTGCGGGGGCCGCAGGTGGACGTGGTGGGTGATCCGCGCGGCGTTGTCGGCGAACCAGCGCCCCACCTCGTCGTAGGCCGCCTGGCGCTCCGGGTCGCTCATCGCGGCGAGATCCTCTGCGTACTGCGCGGTCTCGGCGAACATCAGCACGTACTTCACGCGTTCCCCTCCTGGTCGGTGGCCAGCCCGGCGTACAGGTCGATACCGTTGCCGTCGGGATCGGCGACGGTGGCGTAACGCATCCCCCAGAACGCGTCCCACGGCTCCTGGAGGCCTCGGTAGCCGGCGGCGGTGAGCTCGGCGTATTTCGCGTCGACCGCGGCGGGGTCGGGGAACTCGAACGCGAGGAAGTTGCGCGGCCCACCGGTGGGGCGGCTCCAGCTCGGCAGCGTCTTGCCGCGCAGCTCCTCGGTGTCGAGCATCAGGTGCAGCCCGCTCGGCAGATCGCAGGCCGCGTGGTCGGGCATGTTCGGGTCGATCGCGAACTCCAGTCCGAGATGCCGGTAGAAGCCGATCGTGGCGTCCAGGTCGGACACGACGATGTCGATCGCGTTCATGGTCGGGTTCATCGCTGCTCCCTCGAGCGTTCGGCTGTGGAGCCGCGGCGGCTCCATCCCGATGACGTTCGGGGCCGCCGCCGATTCGACATCCGGCTCTACGACGCCACGGCGACCGGCAGGTCCGCGAGTCGCCATTCGAGCATCCCCTCCGACAGGCGGACCGCGCGCAGGCCGTTGGCGCCCAGAAGGCGCACGGCATCGTGCGCGAGCACGCAGTACGCGCCTCGGCAGTAGGCGACGACCTCGACATCGGCCGGCAGTTCGGACAGCCGGTCGGGCAGCTCGTCGATCGGGATCGACACCGCTCCGGGGATGTGCCCGGCCGCGAACTCCGCGCCGGGCCGTACGTCCAGTACCACGACCTCGCCCGCCTCGACGCGCCGCAGCAGCTCCTCACGGTCGACCTGTTCGGTGTCCTCCCCGTCGTCGAGCCCGAGGTACCGGACCCGCGCCGCCTCCACGTCGGGCAGGCGCGCCGCGGCGACGGAACGCAGCTGTGCGAACAAGCCGGCCACGTCATCGTCCGCGAGCCGGTAGCGGATCGTGGTGCCCTCCCGGCTGGTGGCCACCAGGCCGGCCTGCTTCAACGTCTGCAGGTGGGCCGATGTGGTGGTCAGCCCCAGCCCCGCGGCCGCGGCGAGATCGGCCACGCCGCGCGGCGCCTGGGCGAGCAGGTCGAGCAGCTCGAGCCGCTTCCCGCTGCCCAGCGCCTTGCCCACACGGGCCAGCTGCTCGAACAGCTCCGACTTGCGTCCCGCATCACCCATGGACTCCTCCAATATTCCGTGGAACAGTGTAGAAGAGCGTCACCGGGGATGCCAGGAGGCGGCATGAACGACACCACAGCGACCGGCGTCGGTGTGACGGCGATCGTCGACGAAGGTCTGGGCAACTCCAGCTACCTGGTCGATCTCGGCGACGGTGCGGCTCTGGTGGTCGATCCGCCGCGGGATCTGCGCGGCGTGCGCGCGGCGGCGGAGAAGGCCGGGCTGCGGCTCCGGTTCGTCGCCGACACCCACCTGCACGCGGACTTCCTCTCCGGTGCGGTGCAGCTGGCGCACGACGACGGCGCCACCGTGCTGGCCCCGGCCGCAGGGCGACGAGGGTTCGAGCACCGTGGGCTGGGCGACGGGGACGAGGTCGACGTCGGTGGGCTGAGGCTGACCGCGCTGTCGACGCCCGGTCACACCGATGAGCACCTGTCGTTCCTGCTGGCCGATGGTGCACGCCCGGCCGGGGTGTTCACCGGCGGGTCGCTGATCGTCGGATCGGCGGCGCGCACCGACCTGCTCGGACCGGAGCGCGCCGAAGAGCTGGCCAGGGCGCAGTTCGCGTCGCTGCGACGGCTCTCGCGGCTGCCGGGGGAGACGGCGGTGTGGCCGACGCACGGGGCGGGGTCGTTCTGCTCGGCGCCGCCCGGCGTCGAACGGACGTCGACGATCGGCGCTGAACTGGCCACGAACCCGCTGCTCGGTATCGACGACGAGGACCGTTTCGTCGATCGGCTGCTGGGTTCGCTGGGCAGCTACCCGCACTACTTCCGGCGGCTGGCCGAGATCAACCGGCGTGGTCCGGCGGTTCTCGACCCTGCCACCGGGCGGCTCGACCCGCTGCCGGTGGCGGCGGTGCAGCAGTTGCGCGCCGATGGGGCGGTCGCGGTCGACGCCCGCCCGGTGCCCGACTACGCCCGCGCCCACATCCCGGGAGCGATCTCGATCCCGCTGCGCGCCCAGTTCGCCACCTGGCTGGGCTGGCTCGTCCCGGCCGACGTGCCCATCGTCGTCGTGCGCAACGCCGATCAGGACGGTGCGGAGCTGGTCTGGCAGGCGGTGAACATCGGCATCGAGCGGCTGGTCGGTGAGCTGGCCGGCGGCATGGACACCTGGACCGGGGCCGGGCAGCCCACCGCGAGCACCCGGGTGGTGCACCCCGGGGAGATCGACGCGTACCGGCAGGTGCTCGACGTCCGCCAGGACGCCGAGTTCACCGCGGGGCACCTGCCCGGCGCCCTGCACGTCGAGCTGGGTGCACTGCCTCGAACCGCCCCGCAGCTGACGGGCGCGCCGACGCTGGTGATGTGCGGGCACGGGGAACGCGCCGCGGGCGCGGCCAGCCTGCTCGAACGCGCAGGGCACCACGACCTGGCGGTGTTGCGCGGCGGGCCGCGTGAATGGGCCGATGCCACCGGCCTGGCCCTGGAAAAGGGGTCGTGAACGGGCCCGCTCGGCTGGGGCTTCGGGAGAACCTCGCCCAGTTCGTGCTGCTCGTGGCCGTCAACGCGCTCGTCGGCGGCATGTACGGGCAGGAGCGGACGGTGCTGCCGCTGCTGGCGGAGTCCGAGTTCGGGCTCACCCACTACACGGGTGTGCTGACCTTCATCCTGGCGTTCGGTGCCACGAAGGCCGTCGCGAACTACGCGGCGGGCGCGCTGTCGGACCGCTACGGGCGCAAGCCGGTGCTGGTCGCCGGCTGGCTGATCGCGCTGCCCGTCCCGCTGCTGCTGATCTGGGCGCCCACCTGGGGCTGGGTGATCGCGGCCAACGTGCTGCTCGGGCTCAACCAGGGCCTGACCTGGTCCACCACCGTGGTCATGAAGATCGACCTCGTCGGCCCGGCTCGGCGTGGGATGGCGATGGGCCTCAACGAGGCCGCCGGGTACGTCGCCGTGGCGGCGACCGCGCTGGCAACGGGCTACATCGCGGCCCGGCACGGGCTGCGCCCCGAGCCCTTCTTCCTCGGGATCGCCTACGCCGCGCTCGGGCTCGGCTTGTCCACGATCGTCGTGCGGGAGACCCGCGACCACGCCCGCCTCGAGGCGGCCAACCACGTCGGACGCGCGGACGGGCGGCACGCGCACCTGCACGCAGGCCTGTCGAGCCGCGAGATACTGGCCCAGACCAGCTACCGCGAGCCTGCGCTGTCCGCTGCGAGCCATGCCGGCATGGTCAACAACCTGATGGACGGCGTGGCCTGGGGTCTGCTCCCGCTGCTCTTCGCCCGCGCCGGGTTGCCGGTCGCGCAGATCGGCGTGCTCGCGGCGCTTTACCCGGCGGTGTGGGGATTCGGACAGCTCGTCACCGGCGCGCTGTCGGACCGCACCGGCCGCAAACCGCTCATCGTCATCGGGCAGCTCCTGCAGGCCTTCGCCCTCGCCCTCGTCGCGATCGGCGACTCCTTCTCCGTCTGGGCAGTGGCGGTCGTCCTGCTCGGGGCGGGCACCGCACTGGTCTACCCCACCCTGCTCGCCACGGTCGGCGACGTCGCCCATCCCGCATGGCGGGCCAGGGCGGTCGGGGTCTACCGGCTGTGGCGCGACGGCGGCTTCGTCGTCGGTGCCCTCGTCGCCGGGCTGATCGCCGACGCGTACGGCCTCACCGCCGCCGTGTGGGCCGTCGCCGCGCTCACCGCAGCGTCCGGGGGCGCCGTCGCGGTGCGCATGTACGAAACCCACACCGACCGGGCGACGAGCCGAGGGAGATTGCAGTGACACCGCAATCGGCCAGCCGGCAGGCGTCGACCCTCCGAGGAGCCTGATGACCCACCCTGCCCTGGCCGATGGGCCGATCTTCCTGGACTACAACGCCACGACACCGGTCGATCCGGCCGTCCTCGACGCTGCCCTGCCCTACCTGGCTGTGCACTTCGGCAACCCCTCCAGTGGCCACCACTACGCCGACGCCCCACGCGCCGCCGTCGCACGCGCCCGAGATCAGCTCGCCGAGCTGCTCGGCGCGCAGCCGCAGGAGATCGTGTTCACCGGCGGCGGGTCGGAAGCTGACACGCTCGCCCTCCGCGGCGCCGCCCTCGCCGCACCCACCGGTCGTCGCGCCGTGATAACCCTGCCCACGGAGCACCCCGCCGTGCTCAAGGCCTGCCACAGCCTGCAGGCCGAGGGCTTCGTCGTCACCCACCTCCCGGTCGACCAGTTCGGTCGCGTCGACCCCGCCGACCTGCAGGCCGGAATCACGGGCGCGACCGCGCTGGTGTCGATCGCGTACGGCAACAGCGAGACCGGCACACTGCAGCCGATCTCGCAGCTCTCCGCCATCGCCAGGGCTCATGGTGCGGTGTTCCACACCGACGCCGCTCAAGCCGTCGGGAAGGTCGCCCTCGACGTCGACGAACTCGGGGTGGACCTGCTGACCGTGGTCGGGCACAAGATGTACGCACCCAAAGGCGTCGGCGCCCTCTACATCCGCACCGGCGTTCCGATGCAGCCGATCATCCACGGCGGCGGGCAGGAGCACGGGCTGAGAGCGGGCACCGAGAACGTCGCGTTCATCGCCGCCCTCGGCCAGGCCGCCGCCCTCGCCGCCGCCGAGCTCCCCGGCAGCACGCATCGCCTGGCAGGACTGCGGGACCTGCTCCACCACGAGCTGCAGCGGCTCCTTCTCGACCGGGTCCACCTCAACGGCCACCCCACCCAGCGGCTACCCGGCACGCTGAACGTCAGCATCGACGGCATCCACGGCCGCGCCCTGCTCGCCGCCCTGCCCGAGCTCGCCGCCTCCACCGGGTCCGCATGCCACGAAGGCGTCGACACCCCGTCCGAGGTCCTGCTCGCCATGGGCCTGCCCGCCGACCGCGCCAGCGCCGCGCTGCGGCTGTCCCTTGGCCGCTGGACGACCATCGACGACGTGCACCGCGCCGCTCGACTGATCTCCCAGCAGGTCACCGCGCCGCTGACCAGCACACCCGTCTGAGGCGAAGACCGGTTGCCGCACCCCCGACTCGGCCCTCGTCACGTCACCAGTCACCACGTCACCGGGATCCCGAGCAATCCGCCGGTCAGTGTCCGGGTGTTCAGCACGAGCTCCTCCACCGGGACGGCCAGGCGCATCGTGGGGAAGCGCGGGATCAGCTGGGAGAAGGCGGCCTCCAGCTCGAGCCGGGCCAGCGGCGCTCCGATGCAGTAGTGGGCGCCGTGGCCGAACGTCATGTGACCGGCGTCGTGGCGGCCGACGTCGAACCGGTCCGGATCGGGAAAGACCGAGCCGTCGTGGTTCGCGGCGCCCGTGTCGAGCAGCACCAGTTCGCCCGCGCGGACGCTGACGCCCGCGATCTCGAGGTCGCTGCGGGCGTACCGGGGGATCCCGCCGCCGCCAAGGCCCTCGGTGCGCAGGATCTCCTCCACGGCACGGCCGATCCGGGTCGGATCGGCGAGCAGGGCCTGCCACTGTGCCGGGTTGGTCAGCAGCTGGACCGCGCCCATGCCGATGGCCACCACCGTGGTCTCGTGCCCGGCGAAGAGCAGGGACATCGCCATCCCCGCCGCCTCGTCGTCCCCGATCCCCTCCGCCGTGCTCAGCCGCGAGATCACGTCGTCGCCCGGCTCCCGGCGCTTGCGTGCGACCAGCTCCTGCCCGTAGGTGAACAGGTCGTAGAGGCCCCTCTCCGAACGCGCGCGGTCCTGCACGTCGGCGGCCGCCTGGGTCCAGGCCCGGAACTGTGCCCGGTCCTCGTAGGGCACCCCGAGCAGCTCGCAGATCACCGCGATCGGCAGCGGCAGCGCCAACGCTTCGTTCAGGTCCGCGGGTGATCCGTGTTCGGCCAGCTCGTCGAGCAAGCCGGCGGTGAGCGCCTCGACGCGCGGGCGCAGCGCGCGCATGCGCTTGGGTGCGAAGTGCGGCTGCATCAGCGATCGCATCCGCGCATGGTCGGCGTGCTCGGTCTCGAAGTCCCCCAACGGCCCACCGAACAGCGCCGACTCCCCGGTACGTGCCGCGTTGGCCGGTTCCGGGTGCGATCTCCCGAGCCGGTCGTCGTCGAGCAGGCGGCGCACGTGCTCGTATCCGGTGACCAACCACGCCTCGGCACCGACGGCCGTGCGGATCCGGTGCACCGGCCCGGCCGTCTGCAGCTCTCGCAGCAGCGGCGCGGCCTGGAACGGACAGGGCTGCTCGAACGGCAGCTGGACCGCACTCGTCACCACGACCTCCAAGTTCACTACAGTTTGTAGACTTGCAAGTAAACAACATACTTGTGTACTTCGGCGTACACAAGCAGAGGTGGTGTCCATGGGTGAAGGGCAAGCGGCGGCCGAGCAGGCCGCGCCGGTGCGCAGGCTGCGCCGGGCGGACCGGCGCGAGCAGATCCTCGACGCCGCCACCCGCGCGTTCGCCCGCGCCGGGTTCGCGGCCACCGGGCTGGACGACGTCGCGGCAGAGGCAGGTATCACTCGCGTGCTGCTGTACCGGCACTTCGACTCGAAGGCCGACCTGTACCGCGCTGTCCTCGATCGGGCGGGCGATCGGCTGGAGGCGCGCGTCGGCAGCGACGAGTTCGACGACCGGGCCATCCCGAACCTCCTGCTCGCCGCCTCGGCCGACCCCGACGCCTTCCGTCTCCTGTTCCGCCACACAGCGCGCGAATCGGAGTTCCGCGAGCTCGTCGACCAGATGACCAGCCAGTCCATCGACGTCGCGCGGAAGAACCTGCGGGCGGAGATCCCCGACGGGCCGTGGCTGGAATGGGCGGCGCAGCTGATCCCCGCCCTCACCATCGAGGCGGTCATCAGCTGGCTCGACGCCGGCCGGCCCGACCCCGACCAGGCGGCGAGCCGAATCGAGCAGGCCATCCACGGCGTCATCCGAGCAGCGCAGCGCTGAAAGCCGGCGATCTAGCCGTTGATCTCCCCGAAGGGAATCGGGCAGGCCGGGTTGCACGAGCACTCGGTGAGGTCGCTGCACTCCGCGGTGAGCACGGCGGTGAGGCCGGCGCGGACCTGTGTCAGGTGGTCGATCTTCGCGTCGACCTCGGCCAGCTTGGCCGTCGCCGCGGCGCGCAGCCCCGGCCGTGGGCCGCGATGCGAGCCGACCTCGATCAGCTCGGCGATCTCGGCGAGCGTGAACCCGAGCCGGGCCAGCCCGCGGATGACGCGCAGCACCGTGACGGCCTCCTGGTCGTACTCGCGGTGCCCGCCCAGGCTGCGCCGCGGTTCGGGGAGCAGGCCGCGGCGCTCGTAGTAGCGCAGCGTCTGCACGTTCACCCCTGCGGTCTCGGCCAGTTGGCCCGACCGCAACGTCCCGCTCACGCCGCGGCGCGGCGCGCGAACCCGTCCAGCACCGCGACCCGCGCCGGGGGCACCCGCACGTCCAGCACCTGGCCGTCCGACGTACTGGCGAGCTCGAAGTCGAAGAACGAGCAGCACGAGGACTCGCGGGCGACCAAGTCCTCGACCTCGGCATCCGCGTCGAACGTCAGCCGCAGCCGTTCCGGCTCCGGTCGCTCGATCCTGCGCAGGGCCGTCGCGAACAACGCATCGAACTCGGCCTCGCGCAGCGGCTGCTCCGGGGTCGGCAGCGTGCAGGCATCGACCGGTGCCCATCCATCGCCACTCATCGCACTCGCCTCCGTCCGGGCCCGCCGATCGGGCCCTGCAACCACGCTAAATCTGTACCTGGGTACCGGATGCAAGTGCGCTCGGACCGAGCGGCTTGTACGCCCTGACGATGGCCGCCGCGGCGTGCTCGTGCACGCGGTGGGTCTCGGTGATCTCCACGCCGGTGAGTCCGGCGGCGTCGAGTGCCTGCTCGAACTCGGCGCGGGTCATGGCTCCGGCCACGCACGCGGCCCAGCTGTCCGGGTCGGTGCGGGTCGCGGCATCCACGTCGGGGTCGGCGATCACGTCCGAGACGGCGAACCGGCCGCCGGGCCGCAGTACCCGAGCTGCCTCCCGCAGGACCGCAGCCTTGTCCGCGGCGAGGTTGATCACGCAGTTGGAGATCACCACGTCGACGCTGCCGTCGGGTAGCGGGACGTCCTCCAGATAGCCCTTCAGGAACTCGATGTTGTCGACGCCGGCCGCGGCAGCGTTGCGGCGGGCCAGCTCGAGCATCTCGTCGGTCATGTCCAGTCCGAACGCCCGACCACCGGGGGCGACCCGGCCCGCGGAGATCAGCACGTCCGCCCCCGCGCCAGAACCGAGGTCGAGCACCACCTCGCCGGGGCGCAGGTCGGCAACGGCGGTCGGCACCCCGCATCCGAGCGATGCCGCGACGGCTGCGGCCGGAACGCCCGCCGTCTCCGTCGCGTCGTAGAGCTGCCCGCCGAAGGAGACGTCGACGCTGTCTGACCCGCAGCCGCCCGGAGGGCAGCAGGCACCGCCCTGCTCGTGCTCTCCCGCGGCTGAGCGCGCCGCGGCGGCGTAGTGGGCCCGGACGGACTCGCGGATCGCGGTGTCGGTCTGCTCTGCCATCGCACACCTCATTAATCGATGGGTGTCGATATAGATCGTGCTCGTTAGAACGGCGGTTGTCGAGCCCGTGCCGCGGAATCCTTCCTGTGGACCGGACGGCGGGCTCAGCGCGAGGCGCCGTCGAGCGCGAGGTCGAGGTGCAGGTACGGGCGGATCCATGTGACCCGGCCGGCCGGCGGGATCTCGCCCACCCGTTGCGCGCCGACCGACAGGTAGAACCCCTCCGAGGGCGGGTGCGACACGATGTGGATGCGTCCGACGCCCATCTCCCTGCTGATGGCGACGATGTCGGCGAAGAGGAACCGTCCGATCCCGCGCCCCTGTTGATCGTCGGCGACGAACATGTAATCGAGCTCGGCCTCGCCCGCGACCCCGCGTCCTGGCACCAGCAGGCTCGCGAAGCCGGCGATCGTGCCCTTGTCGTCGACGCACACCCTTGTGGGGTTCGCGGCGAGGTAGGCGTCGTCGATGAGCAGCGGTGCGACCATCACGCGGTACTCGCCGTCGTAGGCGCCGGAGCCGCGCACCATCCGGGTCAGCACCGGGCCGTCGGTGGACCACGCGTCGCGGATCCTGAGCGGTGGGATGGAGTCCATGCGGCCATCGTGCCCCATACGGGTATAGGGCACTACTACACAGCCGGACTTCGTGATCGTTTTTTTGATCGCAGGGCTGGGGGAGCATCTCGGCACGGCGGAGCCGCCACCGGTGCAACGCGTGCCGGTCGATGCACCTGGTCAGCCACCCCGTCGACCGGGCGCGCCAGCCGAGAACGAGCGCGCCGGGCGACACAGGGCCCGGGGCGACCCGGCATCGGCCTGTGATCACCAGACCGGCGCCTTTCCCGACGCGGGGCGTCGGGTTTCGCGCCGAGCCGCTGATCACCGCTCCGGTCGCGCTGCGTTCCGCGGAACACCCCCAGGGGGTGCGGCCGGGTGCCGGACGCTTTCGTGGGCGCGCCGTTCCCGGCCCGGGCCACCCGGCGCTCGCCCACCAGCCCCGGCCGCCGTTGTGTTCCCGCCGGTTCACCTCGCTCGCGTCGCCTTGCGGGACTGGCTGGGTTGGGTGCACTACCGAATCATGTGGTTGCGTGGGCGGCCGTCCCCGACGCGGGGGCACGCCCGTTCCGGACGAGAACACCGCGGCTTGGGTGCCACGCGACCGGTTGTGGTCCCGTTCGCGCCTCTGGCCGCCCCGGGAAGCTGGGGCGTGATCAGCGGGATCGGGACCTGAGCTGCATCCCCTGCGGTTGGTGTCCCGTTCCGGCTGATCACGGACCCGCCCGCGGCCCTGCCCGCGGGATGGTCTCGCCTCGAACATCTGCGAGAGGGCTGGGGCGTGGAGGGTCGGGACCACAGCCGGTTGCGTGGCACCCAAGCCGCGGTGGTCTCGTCGAGAACGGGCGTGCCCCCCAGTCGGGGACGGCCGCCCACGCCACCCCAGGGTCCGGTAGTGCACCCAACCCAGCCACCCCCGCACGGCGACGGGGTCGAGGTGAACGGGAGGGAGCACCGCCGAGGCCCGGACCGCGGGGCGGGCGCCGGGCGGCCCGGGCCGGGAACGGCGCGCCCACCGGCAGCGGCCCGACCAGACTCGACCCGATCGACACGATCGCGCCTGACCCACCCCGGCCGCTCGGCCGGTGGCGGGCATGATCCGAACTAGCGGTTGTCCACGGCTGTTCGCACGACCATGAGCAACCGAAACTCCGGATCATGCACGGGAAGATCGCGAGTAGCGGGTGCTCATTGCTGCCGGCACAGCCATGAGCAACCGATACTTCGGATCATGGGCGCGGCCACCGGCGAACGGGACCCGGCAACAACACCGAAACACCCGCCGCGCGGTGGCTGTCCACGTTCCCCGCCTCGACCAGCAAGATCACGAAGTCGAGCTCTAGTGCTACGCGGGTTTGCGGGCGGCTACGCGCTCCACGATCCCCAGCTTGAAGCGCTCCTGCCGCTCGACCACGAAGCCCAGCTCGCGCACGTGGAGGACGGGCCTGCGCCGGAAGTGCTCCCCACCGGTCGGGATCGTCACCAGCTCCAGCAGCCGCTGGAGCAGCCGTGCCGGCCCGGACGTGCTGACGACGTGGTCGGCCAGCCGCAGCTGCCCGCCGGGCCGCAGCACGCGCCACATCTCGGCGATGGCGCGGCGCTCGTCCGGGATCGCGCACAGCGCGAAGGTGCACACCACCGTGTCGAACGAGGCGTCGGGGAACTCGAGCCGGTGGGCGTCGCCGACCTGGAGGGTGACCGGGCGCCCGCTGATCGCGGCGCGGCGACGAGCGTGTTCGAGCATCGCGGGGCTCAGGTCGATGCCGGTGAGCGAGACGTCGCCGGGGTAGCAGGCGAGGTTCAGGCCGGTGCCGATGCCCACCTCGAGCACGTCCCCGGCCGCGTCCCGGCACACCCACTGCCTGCTGTCGCCGAACACCTTCCGGTCGAGGAACGCCATCTGCCTGTCGTAAGAGCCGGAGTGCTCGTCCCAGTACCGGCGCAGCCGTTCCACGTCCTTCGGGCCCTTCATCGCTCCTGACTACCAGGAACGGGGACCGCAGGGTCCACCGCTGGACGCGTGGACTCGGCTGCCTCGCGAACCGCGACGAGTAGCGACGGCGTTCAGCGTCGTCACAGCTGGGCCGTGAAGACTCGGTACCAGGTGACACTGAGGCGGTGAGGCGAATGGGAGCAGGACGCTTCTCGCTCGCCGCGGGCGCGGGCATCGCGGTCGCCGCTGCCGTGGCGTTCGACGTGCTCGCCGAGGAGCACCCGACCCACACGGCGAGCCTCGGGCTCGTCGCGGCCGTGGTGGCCGTGTTGCGGCTGCACCTGGCCGGACGCCACGAGAGCATTCTCGCCCCGGTGGCGGGCGTGCTCGTCGCGCAGCCCGCGCTGCACGCCACCACGAAGCTCGGTGGCGGCCACGGCGGGGTCGGTGGGGACGGGCTGATGCACGTCGTCACCGCCGATGGGCCCGGCACGTCGATGCAGATCGCCGTGACCGTGCTCATCGTCGTCGCGGTCGCGGCGAGCGCGCGGTTCACCGAGCTGCTCGCCCACGTGCTGTCCCGTCCGGTCCGGCTGCTCATGGTGGGCCCACCGGTCGCGCCGTCGGTCGGCGCGGTCGCGGTGCGGAGCGGTCGACGCGGCTCGATGCTGCGCTGGTGCGGCTGGACGATCCGGGCGGCGCGGCGGGGACCTCCTGCGCCTGCGTGGTGACTCGTTCCCAGCAGCCCACTTTCCCGAAGGTCCTCCACATGCGTTCTGAACCGATCCGATACCTCATCACCGGCGGCCGGGGGTTCATCGGCCGCCACGTGATCCGCCGCCTCGTGGCGCGCGGAGCCGACGTCCACGCCACCAGCCGTACCCAGCCGCACAAGCAGGCCGGTGTCCGGTGGTGGTGCGTGGACCTGACCGACGCCAAGGCCACGCGTGCCGTCGTGCAAGAGGTGCGCCCCGACGTCGTCATCCACCTCGCGAGCCGGGCAGAAGGCGGGCGCAGCCTCGCGCTCGTGGTGCCGATGCTCAACGACAACGTCATGAGCGCGGTGAACGTGATGGCCGCCGCGGCGGACGTCCCGGGCTGCCGCGTGGTGCTCGCCGGCTCGCTCGAGGAGCACTCCGACCTCGAGCCGGGCTCGGGCGCGCGGTCGCCGTACTCGGCGTCGAAGATCGCGGCCACGACGTACGCGACCCTGTTCCGCGACCTCGCGGGGCTGCCGGTCGTCGTCCTGCGGCTCGCGATGGTCTACGGCCCGGACGACCCGCACGCCACGCGGTTGGTGCCCCACGTCGTCGACGGCTTCCTCCACGGGGTCGCCCCCAGGCTCTCCAGCGGCATGCGCCGTATCGACTGGGTGTACGTGGACGACGTCGTCGACGCCCTGCTCGCCGCGGCCGTCGAACCGGCGGCGCTCGGGCGCGTCCTGGACATCGGCACCGGTGACGTGGCGTCGATCCGTGACGCCGTGTCACTGATCGCCGACGTCACGGGCACCCGTGTCGTGCCGAAGTTCGGGCAGCTGCCCGACCGGCAGGGGGATCGCGACCTCGTCGCTGACCCCGAGCCGGCGCTGCGGTACCTCGGGTGGTCCGCCCGGACGAGCCTGCGCGCTGGCATGGAGCGCACGGTCGAATGGCATGTCCGGCAGGTGCCCGGGGCGGCAGTGAGCGCGTGATGAGAGCGGGCGCGGCCTGTGCGGAGGTCGCGCCCGCCGCGTTCCGCGGAACGCGGCGAGGGGGTGCGTGGCGCTCTCATCGCCAGCCGAACACCGGCTCCATGGAGCGCAGGAACGCGCCGTGGGGGAGGAGGCGCGCTGCGCGATCGCGCAGCCGAACCGCGATCGGGGATGAGGCCTGGCCGAACCGGCCGGAGATCGCGGACCGGCGCGCGATGGCCTGGGTGCGAGGGCGGCGGAGCCTGTCGTAGCGGGCCAGGCCGTGCGCCGGATCGGCCGGCCGGCCATCGAGCTGGCGGGCGAGCTCGACGGCATCCTCCAGGGACGTGCAGCCGCCCTGCCCGAGGTCCGGTGTCATGGCGTGGGCGGCGTCGCCGACGAGCGCGACGCGCCGGGTGACGAACGTGCGCAGCGGGGGCAGGCGGTAGATGTCATGCCGTAGCACGTCGGCGGACGTGACGCTGTCGAGCAGCGCGGGGATCGGGTCGTGCCAGCCGCTGAACCGGCGCTTCAGCTCGCCCAGCTCGTCGCCGACCCGGTTGTCGGGCGGAACCGTGGCGGACTGGTACGAGTAGAACGTGCCGTCGCCCAGCGGGAAGATCCCGACCCGCTCCCCGCTGCCCCAGCTCTCGGTCACCTCCGCGTCGATGTCGAGCACGGGCGTGACGAAGCGCCACGTCGTGTATCCGGCGTAGCGGGGGCCTCGCGCGCCTGGCCACAGGTGGGCGCGGATCCGGCTGCGGATGCCGTCGGCGGCCACGACGACATCGGCGGTGGTCGGTCCGGCGCGATGCTCGACGCGGACGTGGTCGGGCCGCTCGGCGATGCCGGTGACCTCGGTCGACAGCGTCACGGTTCCGGGCGGTAGCGCGTCGGCGAGTATCGCGAGCAGCGCGGGGCGCCGGATCAGGACGGATGGGCCGAAGCGCTCCTCGATCGCGCGCATGTCGGTCCGGAAGAGCCACGTTCCCGTCCGGTCGCGGAACCCGCCACCCGTTTCGATGGTGCCTTGCTCGCGGACTCGGTCGCCCACTCCGAGTAAGTCGAGCGCGCGCAACGCGTTAGGCCACAGGGAGATGCCGGCGCCGACCTCCCGCAGCCCCTCGCTGCGTTCGAGGACCTGCACGTTCCAGCCCGCCGAGCGCAGCGCGACCGCGCTCGCGAGACCACCGATGCCGCCGCCGATCACCACGGCCGTCCGCGTGCTCACGGGAGTGAGCTTGCCTTCGCCGTCGTTCTGCCGCATGCTCTAAACCGTACAGCACTGTACGACTTATTGGAGGTGCGGCGATGAACCGCCGCTGGCTGATGCTCACCCTGCTCGCATTCGCGCAGTTCATGCTGATCGTCGACATCACCGTGGTGCAGGTCGCGCTGCCGAGCATCGGCGCCGACCTCGCGCTCGGTCGCGAGGCGCTGACCTGGGTGGTGACCACCTACACCCTGGTGTTCGGGGGTCTGATGATCCTCGGCGGGCGCCTTGCCGATGTCGTCGGCGCGCGACGCACCCTGCTGGCAGGGCTGGCCGTGTTCACGGTGGCGTCGCTGGTGTGCGGCCTGGCCACCTCGGGTGCCGTCCTCGTCGCGGCCCGCGCCGCGCAGGGGGTCGGCGCGGCGCTGCTCTCGCCCGCGGCGCTCGCGGTCATCACCACGACCTTCGACGGGAACGACCGCAGCCGGGCGCTCGGCGTGTGGGCGGCGATCGGCGGCGCGGGCGCCGCCGCCGGCGTGCTGCTCAGCGGCCTGCTGACCGCCGGACCGGGATGGCAGTGGGTCTTCTGGGTGAACGTGCCGGTCGGCCTCGTGGTGCTGGCGCTTGTCCCCGGCCTCGTCCGGCCGGACGTCACGGCAGGCGCGAGGCAGCCGGTCGACGTGCCGGGCGCACTCGCGGTCACCGCGGCCACGGCGCTGCTGATCTACGGCGTCGTGCACGCGGGCGACGCCGGATGGGGAGCGCCGCTCACCCTCGGCGCGCTGGTGGCGGCGGTTGCCGGCTACGCCGTGTTCGTCGCCGTCGAGTCCCGGGTCCGGGTCCCGCTGATGCGCCCGCAGACGTTGGCGCGCCGGCCGGTCGTGTCCGGCACGTTGCTGATGCTGGTGGCCACCGGGCTGATGCTCGGGCTGTTCTTCCTCACCTCGCTCTACGTGCAGCACGCACGCGGGCTGGGTGCACTGGCCACCGGCCTGCTGTTCCTGCCGGTCGCGCTCGGGATCACCGCGGGCGCGCAGCTCGGGGCCCACCTGATCGGGCGGGTCGGCGGCCGCCCCGTCGCGGTGGGTGGGCTCCTGCTCACGGCCGTCGGCGCGGCCGTGCTGACCCAGGCCCCCGCCGTCGACGGGGTGCTGGCCGCCGTGCTCCCCGGGTTCGTGTTGGCAGCCTTCGGCATCGGACCGGTGTTCGTCGCGGCCACCACGACGACGCTCGCGAACGTGCCGCGCGACGAGGCGGGGGTCGCGTCCGGCGTGGTCAACACGTTCCACGAGCTCGGCGGGAGCATCGGCGTCGCGCTCGTCTCGACGGTCGCCGCGGCGAGCATCTCCGGTTCCGGTACGAGCGGGTTCACCAGTGGCTACGTGGTGTGCGCCGTCGTCGCGGCGGTGGCGGCCGTGGTCGCGCTGGGGCTCGTGCCCGGTGGGAAGCCGCATGCCGTCGCCGGGCACGGACACGGGCACGCTCAGGGACACTGATTCGGTGGACCCGATCACCGAGAAACCACGGCGGCGCAGGGCCGACGCTGAGCGCAACGTGGCGGCGATCGTCGCGGCGGCCCGTGACCTGCTCTGCGGTGGGACGCTGCCGTCGATGGGCGAGGTCGCGGTGGCCGCGGGCGTGGGACGCGTGACGTTGTACGCGCACTTCGCGTCCCGCGAGGCACTCCTCGACGCCGTCGTCCGCAAGGTGATGGCGGAGACCGACGAGGCGCTGACCGGCCTCCGCCTCGACGACGACCCGCCGCGGGTCGCGCTCGACCGACTGGTCCACACGTCATGGCAGATCCTGGACCGGCATCGCACGGTGCGTTCCGTGACCCTCGCCGAGCTGGGCCCCGAGGCCCTGCGCGAGCAACACGATCGAGTCGCCCGTCACGTCGAGCGCCTGATCGCACGCGGGCAGGCCGACGGCGTGTTCCGCGCCGACCTGCCCGGGCCGTGGCTCGTGGCGTCCTTCTACGCCACGGTGCACGCCGCCGCCGACGAGGTCAGCGGCGGCAGGCTCGACGCAGAGGTGGCGCCCGACGTGCTGGGCGCCACCCTGCAGTCGATCCTCCAGGGCGATTAGGCCAGCATCTGCTGCATCCGCTCGATCTCGGCGGTCTGGCCGCTGATGATCTGGGAGGCGAGCTCCTTGGCCTGCGCGTTCGCCCCGCCGGCCACCTCGCGCTCCGCCTCGGCGACGGCGCCCTCGTGGTGCACGATCATCATCTCGAGGAACATCTTGTCGAAGGCGGCTCCGCTGGCGGCCCCCAGCGAGTCCATGTCGCCCTGGGTCATCATCCCGCCGGACCCGGAGTGACCCATCCCCGAGTGGTCCATGCCGCTGTCCATGGGCTGGATGCCCCAGCTCTCCAGGAAGCCGTTCAGGGTGGCGATCTCCGGGTCCTGTGCCGCCCTGACCTGCTCGGCGAGTGCCTTGACGTCAGGGCTCTCCGCCCGCTCCACCGCCATCTCGGCCATGGCGAGTGCCTGCTGGTGGTGGGGGACCATCATCTGTGCGAAGCGGATGTCGGTGTCGTTGTGCTGCGCGCCGGCATCGGCAGGCGCGGAGACCGGCGGTTCGGTCGTGGTGGGAGCGGCGGTGGGCGCCGCAGTGCCGCCGCCGCAGGCGGACAGCGTGACGGACAGGACGAGCGCCGCGCCGGCCACGGTTGCACGGGTGGACCTGCGAATGGTGGACATGCGTGATTCCTCTGCGGAAGAAGGTTGGAAGGAACGCGGGGCGCGCGCTCTTTACAGCCGGAACACGCAGAGGGAGAGGAACAGGGGAAGGGGTGGGGCGCGCGGTGGCGCCCGCCTCGACCGGACGAGGGCCGAGAGCTTCGGGAACGCGCTGCCCGATGTGACGCCGAGGGCTTGCAGCACGACGCCGGCGAGGACGGTCAGCAGGATGAACGCGCAGGCGGCCATGTCGTCGTGGTGGTGATGGCCTGCGTCGCCCGACCACGCGATCGTCTCCGGGCCGGCATCGGGCATCGCCATGGCGGGTTCGGCCGGCGCGACGAGCGAGTGGGAGTCGAGAGGGCTGACGTGCCCGGCCGCCGGGTCCGTGGCCGCCACACCGTGCATGGCGAGGAAGCCGGTGGCGGCCATGGCGAGCAGAACGAGGCGGACGACGCCCGCCGCGGATGCTCCCGTTCCCGTGTTCACCGCGCCCCATGATGCCCCAGCTCGGATGACGCAGTGGGGTCGGCCCGGTTCACCCGGGCCGACCCCACTGCGGTCAGCGGAATCGGCGCAGCCGGAGGCTGTTCGCCACGACGAACGCCGAGCTGAAGGCCATGGCCGCCCCGGCGATCATCGGGTTGAGCAGGCCGGCCGCGGCGAGCGGCAGGGCGGCGACGTTGTAGGCGAACGCCCAGAACAGGTTGCCCTTGATCGTGCGCAGCGTCCGGCGGGAGAGCCGGATCGCGTCGGCCGCGGCGCGCAGGTCGCCGCGGACCAGCGTGATGTCGCTGGCCTCGATGGCCACGTCGGTGCCGGTGCCCATCGCGAGCCCGAGGTCGGCCTGGGCGAGCGCGGCGGCGTCGTTGACCCCGTCGCCGACCATGGCGACGACCCAATCGTCGTCCTGCAGCCGCTTGACCACGTCGACCTTGTCGGCCGGCAGGACCTCCGCGACGACCTCCTCTATGCCGACCTCGGCGGCCACGGCGCGTGCAACGGCCTCGTTGTCGCCGGTGAGCAGCACCGGGGTGAGCCCGAGCGCGCGCAGCTGCGCGATGGCCTCCGCGGACGTGGGCTTCACCGTGTCGGCCACCACCAGGACCCCGCGGGCCGCGCCGTCCCATGCCACGGCGATCGCGGTGCGACCGTCGGCCTGCGCCGCCTCGAGGTGCGCGGTGAGGTCGGCGTCGAGCGGCTGGCTCCACTGCTCGAGCAGCGCGGGCCGCCCGACGAGCACGGCGCGCCCGTCGACGATCCCCTGCACCCCGAGGCCCTCGACGTTGGAGAAGCCCTCGACGGCCGGGAGGGTCCGGACGCGTTCCCGGGCTCCCCTGGCGACCGCCGCGGCGATCGGGTGCTCGGAGGCGTCCTCCAGCGCGCCTGCCAGCCGCAGGAGCTCGTGCTCGTCGACCCCGCGGCCCGCGTGGACGGCGACGAGCTCCATCCGGCCGGTGGTGACGGTGCCCGTCTTGTCCAGCACGATGGTGTCGATCCTGCGGGTGGACTCCAGCACCTCCGGGCCCTTGATCAGGATGCCCAGCTGGGCACCCCGGCCGGTGCCCACCAGTAGCGCGGTGGGCGTCGCGAGCCCCAGCGCGCAGGGGCAGGCGATGATCAGCACGGCGACCGCGGCCGTGAACGCCGCCGCGGCGCCGGCGCCCGTGCCGAGCCAGAACCCGAGGGTGGCCACGGCGAGCGCGATCACGATCGGCACGAACACCCCGGAGATGCGGTCGGCGAGGCGCTGCACGGCCGCCTTGCCGTTCTGGGCGTCCTCGACCAGCTTCGCCATCTGCGCGAGCTGGGTGTCGGCGCCGACCCGGGTGGCGCGCACGACGAGCCGGCCGCCCGCGTTGACGGTGGCGCCGACGACCGCGTCGCCGGGTCCGACCTCGACCGGCACGGACTCGCCGGTGAGCATCGAGGCGTCCACCGCCGAGGTGCCCTCGTCGACCACGCCGTCGGTGGCGACCTTCTCGCCCGGCCGCACGACGAACCGGTCGCCGACGGCCAGCTGTTCGATCGGGATGCGCACCTCGGCGCCGTGCCGGAGCACGGCGACCTCCTTAGCGCCCAGCTCGAGCAGCGCCCGCAGCGCCGCCCCGGCCCGCCGCTTCGAACGGGCCTCGAAATAGCGGCCGGCCAGGATGAACGTGGTGACGCCGGCCGCGACCTCCAGGTAGATGTTCGCGGCCCCGTCGCTCGGCGAGATCGTCAGCTCGAAGGGGTGCGTCATGCCGGGCATCCCCGCCGTGCCGAACAGCAGGGCGTACAACGACCATGCGAACGCCGCGAGCACACCCATCGAGATCAGGGTGTCCATCGTGGCGGCGCCGTGGCGCAGGTTCGCCCACGCTGCCCGGTGGAACGGCCACGCCGCCCACGTGACGACCGGCCCCGCGAGCGCGAGCGCGATCCACTGCCAGTACGTGAACTGCAGGGCGGGGATCATCGAGAGCACGATGACCGGCACCGCGAGGACCGCGCTCGTGATCAGCCGGTTCCGCAGCGGGCGGGTCGAATCGTCCTCGGGGGCCTCATCATCATTGCGGGCCGCGGGCGGCCGGGGCAGCTCGGCGGTGTAGCCGGCCGCCTCGACCTGGGCCACCAGCACGGCGGGGTCGACGCCGGCAGGGGCCTCGACCCGCGCCTTCTCCGTGGCGTAGTTGACGGTGGCGGTCACGCCGTCGAGCTTGTTCAGCTTGCGCTCGATCCGGTTGGCGCACGACGCGCAGGTCATGCCGCCGATCGCCAGCTCGACGCTCGTGAGGGGAATCGTGGTGCTCATCGTCCAGCCTCCTTCCGGCGATCAGTGGCCGTGGCCGTCATCGGCGTGGGCCGGGGCTTCGGCGACGGCGTCCGGCAGCGCGGGACCGGTGGGCACGGAGAACTCTGCCGTGCGCACCACGCCGTCGTGTTGGAAATCGAGGAACAGGCGGTAGCTGCCCGCACTCGGCACCTCGGCGACGAACTCGATCTGCGGACCGGCCGGGGTGACCCCGTCGCCCGGTGCCCCGTCCGGGTGGACGTGAAGGTAGGCGAGGTCACCCTCCCGCAGCGCGACCAGGTGGCCGTATGCGGCGAGGTAGGGCTGCAGGTCGGTGACCGGTCGCCCGTCCTTGCTCACCGTCAGGGTGACGGGGGAGGCGCGGCCGGGCACGAGCTCGCCGGCGAGCTCGACGGTGTACCCGTCGACCTGAGCCGTGCGGGTCGGCGCGTGCTCGACGGGCTCGAACGTGCCGGGCACGGCGACGTCGACGCCGAGCGTGGTGCCCTCGCCGCCGGTCGGGGCGAAGTCGGCGAAGGCGCGGTACGAGCCGCCCGCCGGGAGCGTCAAGGGGACGCTCCAGGTGCCGTCGGGCGCCATCTCGGGGTGCACGTGCTGGAAGCCGGTCGTGTCGCGGCGCACGACGATCAGGTGCATCCGCTTGTCGTGCTCCACGTCGAACGCGGTGACGGGCGCCCCGTCGGGGCCCGTGATCTGGAAGGAGAAGGATCCCGCCTCCGGCGTCGAGTCGGTGGGCGTGAGGGTGAAACCGCCCCTGCTCGACGCCAGCCCGGCGGGCTGGTCGGTTGCGGCCTCCGCGACGGTGCCGCTGTGTGCGTCCCCGTGCCCGGCGGCCTCAACACCGGACGGTGCCACGTCGCTCGGGGCGACGGGGCGAAGGGGACCGACAGCGGTGCCGACGGCGAACGTACCTGCGACGAGCAGGACGAGCGCCGCACCGTAGGCGGAGAGCTTCGCGATGGTGTTCATGTCAGTTCCTGGTCTCCGGCCGGCGCTAGCCGGCGAGCTGGTATCCGGCTTCCTCGACGGCCGCGCGGACGTCCGCGCTGTCGACGGGCTTGCTGCTGGTGACCGTGACGGCGCCGGTGGGCAGGTCCACCGCGACGTCGGTGACACCGTCGATCTCGCTGATCTCCTCGGTGACGGAGGCGACGCAGTGGCCGCAGGTCATGCCGGTGACGGTGTAGGTGTTCTCGCTCATCTACTGCTCCTTCTCTTCGGGGGTTGTCAGCGTTGTCAGGACTTGACCAGCCGCGCGATGGCGGCGCTGGCTTCGGCGACCTTCTGGTCCGCCACCGCGCCGCCCTCGGCGGCGGCCTGGGTGACGCAGTGCTTCAGGTGCTCGTCGAGCAGGCCGAGCGCCACGGCCTCGAGGGCCTTCGTGGCGGCGGAGACCTGGGTGAGCACATCGATGCAGTACTGGTCGGTCTCGATCATCTTGGCGATCCCGCGGACCTGCCCCTCGATGCGGCGCATCCGCTTGAGGTAGGCGTCCTTGTCGTGGGCGTAGCCGTTCATCCCGGGCTCCTCTCCGAACACGGAGAACCATACCCTAGGGGGGTACCCCATCAACAGTCGACCGCTGTGATGGTGGTCACGCCGGCCGGCCTGTACAGTTGCGGGGCAGATACCCCTCGGGGCTAGGGGTAGGCCCTCAGGACTTCACGAGGCGGGCGATCGCGGCACTGGCCTCGGCCACCTTCTGCTCCGCGACCTCGCCACCTGTGGCCGCGGCCTGTGCGACGCAGTGGCGCAGGTGCTCGTCGAGCAGGCCGAGCGCCACCGCTTCGAGGGCCTTCGTGGCCGCGGAGACCTGGGTGAGCACGTCGATGCAGTACTTGTCGTCCTCGACCATCTTGGCGATGCCGCGGACCTGACCCTCGATGCGCCGCAGGCGCTTCAGGTAGGCGTCCTTGTCCTGGGTGTAGCCCTGCATCCGTCCTCCTCAGGCACAGGCTCCAATACTATGCCCCCCTATCGGGCCAGGTGATCGAAAGCTCCCGGGCTGGACACCAGGTTGCGGATCGACGAGTATCCGACACCCCATACGGGTACCGAGGAGGGATGATCGTGGGGGAGTTCGGCCCGCTGCTCGTGGTGCTCGTCGCGGGCGGCGGTCTCGTCATGGCCGGCTACGCGCTGTCGGCGCTGGTCGCGGTGCGGCCGCCGCAGGTCGTCGGGGCCTTCGCCGGCGGGCTGCCGCCGCAGGAGCACGCCGTCTCGCGGTTCCACGTGCGCTGGTACCCGGTGACCATGGTCTTCCTTGCCTTCGACATGGAGATGCTCTTCATGTACCCGTGGACGCTCGTCGTGTCCCGGGTGGGAGCGGCCGCGGTGATCGAGATGTTCCTGTTCCTCGGGATCCTGCTCGCCGGGGTGCTCTACGCATGGCGCGAGGGAGCGCTGCGGTGGACCTGACCGCCCTGCTGCTCCGGGTGGCGGCCCGACGCCCCCACGTCCTCGTCGTGGCAGTGCCCGGCGCCACCGGCGTGCGGCTCGCGCTGGAGGCCGCGCTCGCCCGGCGCGGGTGGCCGGTCGCGCCCGGGCCTGCCGACGCCGATGTCCTCGCCGTCGCCGGCATGCCCGGCCCCGAGCTCGCCGCGGTGGTCGACGCGGTGTGGGAGCAGGTCCCGGCGCCGCGAGCCCGGATCGGGGCAGCAGCGCCGGGGGATGTCGACGAGCGCCTGGACGCGGCGGCTGCGCTCCTGGCCGACGCCGGGCACCAGCGCACCCAGGTCGTGAGTGGAAACGCGAGCCATGGCGCGCATATCCACTCACGACCCGAGCACGGGGACCACACCGAGCACGGGGACCACGCCGAGCACGGGGACCACGCCGAGCACGGGGACCACGCTGAGCACGGGGACCACGCTGAGCACGGGAACCACGGCGAGCACGGGGCCGACGCCGCGCCTGACCACGCAGGCCACGGCGGCGGGCACGGCGGCCACCACCACGGGCACGGCGGGATGGTCGCCGGGTTGCCGATGGCCGAGCTGGGGCCGGACCGCGATGGGTTGACCCTCGACCGGCTGCACGTCCCGCTCGGACCCGTGCTGCCGGACTGGCCCGCCGGGCTCGTGGTGCGGCTGACGCTGCAGGGCGACGTGATCCAGGAGGCCTCGGCCGAGGTTCTGGACGCCAGGCACACGGAACCGTACGAGTGGCCGAGCGTCGCGGCGCGGGAGCTGGACGGGCTGGCCCGGTTCCTGGGCGTCGCGGGCTGGCCGAGCGCGGCGGGGCAGGCGCGCAGGCTGCGCGATGCGGCGCTCGCCGGCGATCGGGTCGAGGCGGAGGTGGGTGCGCTGCTGCGCCGCGTCCGGCGCTCCCGAACCCTTCGTTGGCTGATCAAGGGCATCCCGGCCGGCCCAACGGACGTGGCGGCACTGCTGGCGGCCCGGCTGGCCGCGATCGAGGCGGCGCTGCCGGCGGCGCCTCGCGCGGTCGGGAGTGCGGGCCTGGGCGACCTCCTCGTTGGAGCCGAGCTCGCTGCGGCCCGGCTGATCGTGGCCACCCTCGATCCCGACACCGACCGCGCGGAGGCGGGGACGGAGGCCGGGCATGGGTGAGATGCCGGTCGTGCCGGATCCGGTCGCGCTCCCGTGGTGGTCGGCGTTGCTTCTGCCGGTGCTGCTGGGGCTCGCGACGTGGGCGACGCTCGTCGGGGATGCGGCGCTGGCGGGTGGGCGCGCTGCCCTCGCCGCGCCGGGGCGCGAGGCCGCCCGGCTCCTCGTCGGGCAGCGGCGCCGCACGGTCGCGGGCGACGGCGTGCTGGGGCGCATCGGCGGAGCCGTCCTGCCGATCGCCGCGCTGCTGGCGGCCGCTGTGCTGCCGCTGGGGGAGCGCCCGGTGGCCGACCTCTCCGTCGGCGTCGTCTGGTTCAACGCCATGGAGGTCATGGCATGGGCCGCGGTGTGGATGGTCGGGTGGGGCTCCAACAGCGCGCTCGGCCTGGTGGGCGGCTACCGGTTCGTCGCGCAGGGACTGGCATACGAGCTGCCGCACATGTTCGCGATCATCACGGCCGCGCTGGGCGCGGAGAGCCTGCGCCTCACCACGATCGTCGAGGCGCAGCAGGACATGTGGTTCGTCGTGATCATGCCGGTGGCGTTCGTCGTGTACCTGATGTCGGCGGCCGCGATGGCGTTCTGGGGCCCGTTCGACGCGCCGGTGGGACCGGACGTGGCCGGGGGCGCGGCCGCGGAGCTGTCGGGCGTCGACCGGCTGGTGTTCACAGGCGGCCGATGGCTGCTGCTCGTCGTCGCCGCGGCCATGGCCGTGCCGCTCTTCCTCGGTGGGGGAGCGGGGCCGTTCCTGCCGGCGTGGGCGTGGGTTGCGGTCAAGACCGCGGCGGTGCTGGCGCTGCTGCTGTGGCTGCGCCACCGGTTCCCGACCGTGCGGATGGACCGCTACGTCGAGTTCGCATGGGTCGTGCTGATCCCGTTGACCATCGCTCAGGCGCTGGCGGTGGCGCTGGTCGTGCTGGGGGGTGCGTGATGGACGTGGTCCTGTTCTGGGTGCTGGCGGCCGCCGCGCTGGTGTTCGGGTACCTGGTGTTCCGGCTGGACTCGATGGCGCAGGTGACGTTCGCGCTGCTCGCGTCGTTCCTCGCGGTGGCGGCGCTCGTGCTGCTGCTCGGGTTGGGCTACCTCGGCGTCGTGACCGCGCTGATGATGGTCATCGAGATGGTGATCATGGCCGTCTTCATGATCATGTTCATGATGAACCCGGCAGGGTTGATGCCGATGACGATGGTGCACAACAAGGTCGGATCCGCCGCGATCGCGATCGGCACCTTCGTCGTGCTGGCGGCCGGGATCCTGCTCGTCGACTGGCCCACCCGGGAAGGTGAGCCACCGCCCGACCCGACGTTCGCGCTCGGCGAGGCCCTGATGGGCGGGCAGATGCTCACGATGATGACGCTCGGCGTCGGCCTGTTCGCCACGATCGTCGCCACCGTTGTGCTGTCGACCGACCGCGGCCGCTACGGGGACGAGCGATGACACTGCAGCTGTTCCTGCTGCTCGCGGCGGGGCTGTTCGCGATCGGGCTCTACGGGGCGCTGTCCCAGCAGTCGATCGTGATGTTGATGATGGGCCTCGAGCTGATGCTGAACGGCGTCATCGTCGCCGCGGCCGCGTTCTGGTTCTACGTCTCGCCGGCCGGCACCGACGGCCAGGTGCTCATCGTCGTGATCATCACCGTGATGGCGGTCGAAATGGCGGTCGGGTTCGCCGTCGTCACGGCCATCTACCGCGCCCGGCAGGTGGACATGACCGACGACGCCGCCGACCTGAAGGGCTGACCCGATGCTGTGGTGGCTGGTCGCGGTGCCCCTGTTCACGGGGGCGCTCCTCGCCGTAGCCGGTCGGCGCGCCGATCGGATCGCGCCTGTGGCGGGGGCGATCGTCGCGGCGGTCACGCTGGCCTTCGCGATCGGCGCGGCCATCGGCCGCCCCGCCGTCGATGCGCCGCTCGTCGCCGGGATCCGCGCCGGGCTGGCCGTCGACGGGCTCTCCGCGCTGATGGTCGTCACCGTCGCAGGCGCGACGCTCGCCGTGCTCGCCTACGCCGCGGGTGAGGCGGAGCTGCGGACGGCGCGGTTCGTCGGGTTCATGCTGCTCTTCGCCGGGGCGATGCTGGTGACGGTCACCGCGACCACGCTTGCCGTCCTGCTCATGGCATGGGAGGTCATGGGCGCCATGAGCTGGGCGCTCATCGCGTACCACTGGCGGGATCCGGAGTCTGTGGAGGCCGGGCACACGGCCTTCCTCACCACCCGGCTCGCCGACGTCGGCCTCTACGTCGCCGCGGGGGCCGCGCTCGCAGGCGGCGTCGGGTCGCTCGCGCTGGCCGAGCTGCCCACCGCGAACGGGCCGTGGCTGCACGTCGTGGCCGCCGGGCTGGTCGTCGCGGCGCTGGGGAAGTCGGCGCAGCTGCCGCTGTCCTTCTGGCTGTCGCAGGCGATGCGCGGCCCGAGCCCGGTGTCGGCGCTCCTGCACTCGGCCACGATGGTCGCGGCGGGGGCGTACCTGCTGCTGCGGCTGGACCCGCTGCTCGCGGCCACGGGCTGGGCCGCCCCGGTCGTGGCGTGGGTCGGCGCGGCGACGGCCCTGCTGCTGGGGCTGGTCGCGGTGGCGCAGACCGACCTCAAGCAGCTGCTCGCGGCCTCGACGTGCGCGCAGATCGGGTTCATGGTGCTCGCCGCGGGCGCAGGCGGCGTCACCGGCGGCGCGCTGCAGCTGGTGACGCACGCCGCGACGAAGAGCCTGCTCTTCCTCGCCGCGGGCGCGTGGCTCGTCCTGCTCGGCACGAAGCAGCTCGGCGAGCTGCGTGGCGCGGCCCGCCGCTATCCCATGGTCGGGGTCACGTTCACGCTCGGGGCCGCCTCCCTCGCCGGCCTCCCCCCGCTCTCCCTGTGGGTCACGAAGGACATGGTGCTGGCCGCGGCCCTCGAGCAGAGCGCCGCCCTCTACGCCGTGGGTCTCGCGGCAGCGGTGGTCTCAGCGATCTACAGCGCGAAGGCGGTGTGGTGGGTCTGGCGGCCGGAAGCCCCATCCCCTTCCGACGAACGGCGCGTTCGTCGGATAGGTACCGACGAACGCGCCGTTCGTCGGAACGGTGCGGTGCCGCTCGGCGTGCTCGCTCTGCTCGCCGCCTTGCTCGGGATTCCCCTTCTCGCCTCCGCACCCGCTCTCTGGGAGCTGGCGCTATCGGGGGTGCTCGCGATCGCGGCTGCCGCCGTCACGTGGCGGCTGGCGGATCGGATCGGTGCTCCGCCGCTGCTCGCGTCGTGGCTCGGGGTGGAGCGGATGGCGCACGTCGTGGTCGTGCGGCCGGTTCTCGCCCTCGCTCGTGCGCTCGCCCGGTTCGACGACCGCGTCCTGGACCGGGGCGTGACGGCGGCCGCGCGGGGGACCGTCGGCCTGGCGCGGGCGTTGGATCGGCGGGGTGAGGGGGCCGTCGACGGCGCGGTGCGGGCCATCGCGGACGGTGCCCGTGCCCTCGGCAGGCTCGCCCGCCGCCCGCAGACCGGGCAGGTCCACCAGTACTACGCCCAGGCCGCCGCCGCGCTCGCGGTGCTGGCCCTCGTCGTGATCGTCGTGAGGTGAATAGTGCCCCCCACCGGGAGTCCGCCACATATCTCGACGGCCCAGGTTTCCGCTGGCTGCACCGGCGAACCGGCCGAGTATGTCCAATACGAGGCCGGCCCGCCGGCACACCCAGCGGAAACCTGGATCCGCCGATATACGCAACGGACTCCCGGTGGGGGGCACTAGTGCTGTCGGTGATCGTGTTCCTGCCCGCGGTGGTGGCAGCGGCGCTGCTGCTGGTGCCGGCCACCGCGCCGCGGCGGGTCTTCACGGGCGCGTGGGTGGCGGTCAGTGCCGTGGACCTGGCGCTGGTCGTGGCGGTGTGGCTCGCGCCCGGCAGCGGGTTCCGGTTCGAGGAGCGGGTGGCGTGGATGCCGAGCGTCGGCATCTCCTACCACGTCGGCGTCGACGGGATCTCGCTCCCGCTCGTCGCGCTCACGGCTGTGCTCTTCCTGGCGTGCTCGGTGTTCGCGCTGCGGGAGACCCGCAGGGTGAAGAGCTACGTCGCGCTGTTCCTCGCGCTGCAGGCGGTGTCGCTCGGGCTCTTCGTCGCGCTCGACCTGATCCTGTTCTTCCTGTTCTTCGACCTGTCGATCGTGTTCATGTACTTCCTGATCGCCGGGTGGGGGCACGGCGAGCGGGCCCGCGCGGCGGCACTGAAGTTCTTCCTCTACACCTTCCTCGGGTCGCTGGCCCTGCTGCTCGGGTTCATCGTGCTGTACCTCGCGGCGGAGCCGCACACGTTCGACATCGTCGAGCTCATCGCGGCGGATCCGCTCGCCGGCGGCGGACCCGCGGCCGCGTTGGCGCTGCTCGCGATCGGGGTCGGGCTCGCGGTGAAGACGCCGACGGTGCCGTTCCACACCTGGCTCCCGCCCGCGCACACGGAGGCGCCTGCCACCGGCTCGGCGATCCTCGCCGCGATCCTGCTGAAGATGGGCACGTACGGGTTCGTGCGGATCGCGATGCCGATCCTGCCCGACGCGTGGCGCCAGTACGCGGTGGTCGCGGTGGTCGTCGGCGTGGTGTCGGTGCTGTACGGCGCGCTGGTTGCGCTGGCCCAGACCGACGTCAAGCGGATGATCGCCTACACGTCGGTGAACCACATGGGCTACGTGATCCTCGGCGTCGGCGCGGCCGGAATCCTCGCCGGTTCCGACGAACAGGCCCGGCAGCTGGCCACGACCGGCGCGGTGACCCAGATGGTCGCCCACGGCCTGATCACCGGGGCGCTGTTCCTGCTCACCGGCGTGCTCTACGACCGGGGCCGCACCTATGACATGGCCGCGTACTCGGGCCTCGCGGCCCGGACGCCGCTGTTCGCGGGCGTGTTCGCCGTGGCCGCGTTCGCATCGCTCGGCCTGCCCGGGTTCGCCGGGTTCATCGCCGAGTTCCAGATCTTCACCGGCGCGCTGGCGTCCGCGCCGGTCGCCACCGCACTCGCGGTCGCCGGGATTCTCGTCACCGCCGCGCTGTTCCTCCGCGCCCTGCAGCGGGTGTTCCTCGGGCCGGAACGACTGCCGGACGCACCTGGGACGCCGCGACCGTTCGCCGACCTGCACCCCAGCGAGACCGCCGCAATCGTCGGGCTGCTGGCGCTGGCCACGGTGATCGGGATCCTGCCCCGGTTCCTGCTCGACGTGATCGAGCCGGCGTCGCGGGCGCTCGTGGAGCTCGTCGCCCGATGACTCCGATGAACGGCATGAACGAGAACCCGGCGGCGCTGCTGCCGGAGCTGTTCCTGCTCGGTGCGGCGGTCGTCGGGCTCCTGTTGGGGGCGTGGTTGCCGCGGGACCGGCAGTGGCTCGTGCGGCTGCTCGCCGCGGCCGCCGCCCTCGCCGGGCTCGTCGCCACCGCCGTCGCGGCCACCCGGCCCGACGAGCTCGTGTTCGGCACCAGCTACGCCGTCGACATCCCCACCCACGCCACGCGCGCGATCGTGCTGGTCGCGGTGCTGGTGGCGCTGGCGCTGTCGGTCGACTCGACGGCGGGGCACCGGCGCGAGACCGAGTTCGTGGTGCTCGTGCAGCTCGGCGCGCTGGGGACGATCCTGCTCGGCGGCGCCAACGACCTCCTGCTGCTGCTCGCGGCGTTCCTGCTGGCCAGCGTGCCGTTCTACGCCCTCGCGGGCTGGGACAAGACCTCGCTCGGCACCGAGGCCGCGATGAAGTACTACCTGTCCGGCGCGTTCCTCGGTGTCGCGATGCTCACCGGTGTCGCGATCCTCTACGGCGTCGGCCGCACCACCGGATACGGCCCGCTCCGCGAAGGACTGGCGGCTGCCCCGGTGGCCGCGGCCGGGGTGGGCCTCGTCGCCGTGCTCGCCGGGCTGCTGTTCAAGGTCGGCGGGGTGCCGGGGCACTTCTGGGTCCCGGACGTCACCGACGGCACCCCGCCCGCCGTGGCCGCGATCGTCACCACGATCCCCAAGATCGGTGGCCTCGTAGCGATGTACCGGCTGCTGGTGGTCGCGGTCCCGGCGGATGCCCTCGACTGGCCGTTGCTCGTCGCCGTACTGGCCGCCGTCTCGATGACGCTGGGGAACCTCGCCGCGTTCTTCCAGACCACCGTGCAGCGGCTGCTCGCCTATTCGACGATCAGCCAGGTCGGCTACCTGCTGATCGTCGTGGCCGTCGCGGGCCGTGCCGATCTGGCGCAGCCGGCGTTGCTCTACTACGTCGCCGGCTACGCCGTCACGAATCTCGGCGCGTTCGCCGTGGTGGCCGAGTTCCCGCACGCGCGCACCGTCGAGGACTACCGCGGCATGGCGCGCCGGAACCCGGCGCTCGCCGTCGCGCTTGCCGTCTGCCTCTTCGGGTTGATCGGGACCCCGCCCACCGCGGTGTTCGTCGGGAAGCTCGTCGTGTTCACCGCCGCCGTCGACGGTGGGTTCGCGTGGCTCGCAATCCTCGCGATCGTCAACACGGTCGCGAGCGTCTTCTACTACCTGCGCTGGATCGCGCCCACGTTCCGCGGGGCCGACTTCGATCCGGTCGCACTGCAACCGGCCGGCACCTGGTCGGCCGTCGCCGCCTACACGTGCGCGGCCGTCGCGGTGGTGCTCGGGGTGTTGGGCGGGCTCGTCCTGCCGTTGCTGGTGACGCCGCCCATCCCGATGTGAGGGGAGTCAGCCCTTGACCGCCCCCGCGACGAGGCCGTCGGTGAGCCGCTTCTGCGCGATCACGAAGAACACCATCACCGGGATCGTGATCAGCGTGGAGGCGGCCATCACCGCGCCCCAGTCGGTGGCGTGCTGCCCGAAGAAGCGGCGCAGGCCGACGGCCACCGTGTAGTTCTGGTCGTCGGCCATGAACGTGAGCGCGAAGATGAACTCGTTCCAGGCCACGATGAACGAGAACACGCTCGTGGCCACGAGCCCCGGCGCCACCAGCGGCAGCAGCACCGACCGGAACATCCGGCCCCACGATGCGCCGTCGAGGTAGGCGGCCTCCTCGAGCTCGACGGGTACGGCAGCGACGAACCCGCGCAGCGTCCAGATGGCGAACGGCAGCGAGAACGCCAGGTACACGACGACGAGCCCGACCAGCGTGTCGAGCATCGCCATGGTGCGCGCCTGGATGAAGAGCGGGATGACCAGCGCCTCCACCGGCACCATCTGGATGATCAGCACCATCACCAGCACGGACGTCCTGAACCGGAAACGGAACCGGGCCACGGCCACCGCGGCCAGTAGCGCGAGCAGGCCGCCTGCCAGCACGGTGGCGAGCGCGACGGCGAGCGAGTTCGCCAGGTACCGGCCGAAGCCGCCCTCGCCGATGACGTAGGCGAAGTTCCGCACGGTCCACTCGTCGGGCCACAGCGTGCGCGATCCGACGTCGGCCTCGCCGTTCAGGGCCGTGACGATCATGAGGTAGACGGGGAACAGCGTGAAGACGAGCACCCCCGTGACGCCGAGCCCCTTCGCCACAGTCTTCACAGCACGGCCCTCACAGCTCCCGCTCCCGGAACAGCAGCCGCAGGTAGGCAACCGTGATCACCAGCAGCAGCGCGGTGAGCAGCACCGCGATCGCGGCGCCGAGGCCGTAGCGGTTCTGGGCGAACGACTCGACGTACGACCACGTGCCGAGCGTGAGCACGTTCCGGTTGACGCCGTCGCCGCCGGGCATCAGGTAGATCTGGGTGAAGACCTTGAAGTCCCAGATCGTCGACAGCACGGTGACCACCGCGAACACCGGCCGCAGCATCGGGAACGTCAGCGACCAGAACCGGCGCCACGCGCCCGCGCCGTCCATGATCGCCGCCTCCGTGAGCTCCCGTGGGATCGTCAGCAGGCCGGCGAGCACGGTGAGCGCGACGAACGGGAAGCCGTGGTGCACCACGTTGAGGGCGGCCACGGCGTAGAACGACATGCGCCCGGAGAACGGGTTGGCGGTGGCGGCGTCGACGAGGCCGAGCGCGTCGAGCGCCTGCACCGCGATGCCGTCGCCCGGCGTGAACACGAAGACCCAGACGTACGTGCCGGTGACGGCCGGCATCGCCCACGCCACCATGATCGCGGTGGTGACGAGCCCACGGACGACGGGCGTGAGCCGGGCCAGCAGCAGCGCAACCAGCGTGCCGAACACCACGGTGAACGCCACCGCCACCACGGCGAACACCACCGTGTTGGGCAGCACCGTTTCCCACAGGTCGGTGTTGCCGAGCAGCTCCGCGTAGTTGTCGAACCCGACCCAGTGGGTGCGGCCCGACACGAGCTCGCGCAGCCCGAAGTCCTGCAGCGAGAGCACCAGCACCCGCAGCAGCGGGTAGAGCAGCAGCCCACCCATCACCAGTAGCGCTGGTGCGAGCAGCAGCCACGGCCGAGCGCCCGCGCCGCCCCGCCTGCTCCGACGGGCAGGAGGTGGCGGCTCGGTCGCGAGGGGGGTGCGCTCGGCGAGGGTCATGCGCCGCTGGCGAAGATCTGGTTCATCTCGGCGGCCGCAGCGGTGGTTGCCTGCTCCACGGTGGCCTCGCCGGTGAGGATGGAGCGCATCATGGCCGCGATCGTCTTCTTGCCCTGGATCTGGCCGAACGTCGGGGTGACCGGCACGCTGCGGCCGGACTCGGCCATCTGCCTTGCGAACGGCGCGACCAGGGGATCCGGCGACCGGACGGCCTCGTCGAGCAGCGCCGTGGTGCCGGGGAAGTAGCCGGATTCCCGTGCCCACTTAGCGGCGAACTCACCGGTGCCCATCATCTCGACCAGCTGCCATGCCAGGTCCTGGTCGTCGCTGGTCTCGAAGACCGACAGCAGTGAGCCGCCGAGCACCGACGGCGCGAGCCCGCCGGTCGGGCCCGGGATCGGGAACGCGCCGATCTTGCCCTGCAGGTCGGGCGCGTCCTCGACGATCGCCTTCGGCACCCAGTTGCCGGAGAAGATCATCGCGGACTGGCCCTTTGCGAAGGAGTCGGACACGTCGGTGCCCCGCCAGTTCGCGGCCGCGGGCGTGGAGAACCCGTGCTTCAGCGCGAGGTCGGCGTAGAACTGGACGCCCTGACGGGCCTGGGGCGAGTCGACCCCACTGACCCAGGTACCGCCGTTCTGCGTGGCGACCTGGCCGCCCGCGCCCCAGAGGAACGGGTACACGACGAACTCGTCGTCGCCCGCGATCGGCAGCGGGACCATCTCCGGCCGGGCTTCCTTGATGCGCTGCCCGACGGCGACGAGCTCGTCCCATGTGGTGGGCGGCGCCAGGCCGAGCTCGGCGAACACGTCGGTGCGGTAGATGACCGAGCGCACGCCCGCGTACCAGGGCATGCCGTAGAGCGCGTCGCCGAGCGTTCCCGCCTCCACCAGGCCGTCCACAAGGCCGTCGGCGAGACCCGCGTCCCGCACGCGGGGCGCGAGGTCGGCCAGCGCGCCCGCGTCGGCGAACTCGGCGACCCACGTGGTGCCGACCTCGGCGACGTCCGGCGTGGTGCCGCCGGCGATGGCGGTGACGAACTTGTCGTGTGCGCCCGCCCATTGCACGAACTGGACGTCCAGGGTGGCGCCGGTGCGCTGCTGGAACGCCGTGGAGAGCTCGGAGAAGAACGGCTGGGCGTCCGGGTTGGTGCCCTCCATGATCCAGACGGTCAGCGTGCGGTCACCGCCGCCGGAGCCGGCATCGCCGCCGCAGCCCGCGAGGGCCAAAGCCGCTACCGCGCTGATGGCGACGGCGCTCCGTCGTGCCGTTCGGGATCCGGGCATCGACCACATGGGTTCCCCTCCGACGTTTTGAGACCAGAGGTCTAGGCGTCGGACTGTAGTGTCGGTCACCCCGTAGCCGTCAAGCTACGGAAGGTAACAGCTCATGACGGGAAGATGTCCGCCATGATCCGGTAGCGGTCGCCCCGGTAGATCGAACGAACGAACTCGGCCACGCGCCCGCCGTCCACCCGGCAGGTGCGCTCGAAGCAGAACGCGGGCGATCCGGGATCGACGCCGAGCACGGCGGCGTCCTCCGCACCGGTGAGCGCGGCCTCCGCGGTCTGGGTGCCGGAGGCGATGCGGTGCCCGTAGCGCTCGGCGAGCAGCTCGTAGTAGGAGCGGTTCTCCAGGTCGGCGCCGCTGAGGCCGGGCACGAGGTCGGCCGGGACGTGCAGGTCCTCCACCGCCATCGGCTCGTCGTCGGCCAGGCGCAGCCGCCGCACGTGCAGGACGGGCGTACCGGTCGGCACCTCAAGCAGCGCGGCCAGCATGACCCCGGCGGGGCCGCGGCCCGACCGCAGCGTGCGGCTGCCGGGGCGCAGACCGCGGGAGCGCATGTCGGCCGAGAAGGAGTTGGCCGCGAGGCGATGGGCCACCTTGGCGGGCGCGACGAACGTGCCCGCGCCCTGCCTGCGCACGAGCATCGCGTCGGCGACGAGCCCGTCGACGGCCCGGCGCAGCGTCATCCGGGCGACGCCGAGCTCGCGCGCCAGGTCGCGCTCGGCGGGGAGCGGCTCGCCGGGGGACATCGCGGCGATCAGCTCGGCGAGCCGCGCGCGCAGGCGCCGTTGCTTGTCGGTCTCCGTCGACGGAGCGCTCATAGCCCATTGGTACACCAGTGGCCCCGAGGGCGCGAACGTTCCGGTTAGCGCCCCCGACCTGGGTCGTTAGCTCACGCTAATCGAATTTTGCAGTCCAGCCGCTGCGCGGAGCGCTCGTAGCGTCGACCGCGAGATGGACGGATTCCTGCTTGCCTTCGCCGTCAGCTTCGGGGTGGTGTTCGTCGCCGAGCTCGGCGACAAGTCCCAGCTGATGGCCCTCGCGTTCGCCACGCGCTACCGGGCGCTGCCGGTGCTCATCGGCATCACCCTCGCCACCACGGCGGTGCACCTGCTCTCCGTCGCCGTCGGGCACGGGCTGGGCACGGCGCTCCCCACCGGGTGGATCGCCCTCGTGGCCGCCGTCGCGTTCGTCGGGTTCGGCGCGTGGACCCTGCGCGGCGACCGGCTCACCCCTGCCGAGCGGGCCAAGGCCGAGCGGGCCACCGGCTCGGCCGTCCTCACCTCGTCGGTGGCGTTCTTCCTCGCCGAGCTCGGCGACAAGACGATGCTCGCCACGATCACCCTTGCCACGCAGTACGGCTGGTTCGGCGTGTGGGTCGGCTCCACGCTCGGGATGGTGGCCGCGGACGCGCTGGCGATCGTCGTCGGGCGGAAGCTGGGGCGGCTGCTCCCCGAGCGCGCTGTCCAGATCGGCGCAGCCGCGCTGTTCTTCCTGTTCGGCGGCATTCTCGTGGTGGACGCCGCTGGGCAGCTCGCGGGCAGGTCCACCTGGACGGTGCTCGCGGACGTGCTGGACCACCACGCCGCGGGCTGGCTGGCGCTCGCGATCGCCGCATTCGTTGCGGTGCTGGGCGCGGTCGGCGGACGCCGCCTGCTGCACGCCTCGCCAGCCCGCCGCGCGATCGGGCAGGCCGAGCGCGTGCGGGGCTCGGCCGCGTGGTGGGGCCGCGTCTTCTACGGCGGTGCCACGATGCTCGGTCTCGTGGCGCCGCTCCTGGTCGCCGCCGACGTCATCGACCCGATCGCGCTGTTCGACGACCCCGGCGTCGTCGTGATCGGCGCCGGGCTCGCCCTGCTCGGGGTGGCGCTCGTTCTCGCGTCCCAGCTCGAGCTGCGCCGGGGTGGCTCCGCCGACCCGGTGCTCGCGAGCAATGGCTTGCGTTCTCGGATGCGCAACCCGGGACTCACCGGGATCGTGCTCGCCACCGCGGGCACGCTCGTGATGGTGCCGACGCTGGTCGGGGTGCTGGCGGCCGTGCTGCTGGTCGTCTCGGTGCGGATCCAGGTGCGCGCGGTGCGGGAACCGATGCTGGCGCGCTTGCATGGCGAGGAGTACGCCGCCTATGCGGCCAGAACGGGCCGCTACTTCCCGAGGGTGCTACAGAAGGTGGGCTGACCACCTTGAAGCCATAGTGCTCAGCACTATGGCTCCAAGGTGGTTCAGGGCTTCGCCCACGCGCCGTCGGACATGGCGGCGGCGCGCACCCGGAAGCCGGCCGTGCCCTCCACGATGTCGCGGCGCAGCTGGGCCTTCGTGCGGCCCGTGCTGTTGACGGTCGGGCCCAGTGCGCGAGCGATCTCCTTCAGCACCGGCACCGTGAACTCCACGCGGCTCTGCAGGTACTCGGCCACCTCGCCGGGCGTGGTGAGCCGGTTGATGTCGGCGGCCGCGGCCTCGACGTCGACGCCTGACGGCCGGTGCACGACCTCGCGCCTGCGCATCTGACGCGCCGCGCTCGGCTCGTAGACGAGCTTTCCCTCACCGGAGGCGATGTCCTCGAGCTGCTCACGACTGAGCGACTCGAGCAGCGCGACGGCCTTCTGCAGCGCGATCGCCAGCGGCGCGGACGGGAGCGGGGAGCTGGGGAGCGACTCGACGTCGATCGGCTCGTGTCGCGTCACGCCGCGATCCTCTCCAGCCGACCGGACAGCTCGGACACCATGTCGCGCAGCTCGCGCGTGGCCGCCCGCCCCGTGCCGCCGAGGATCACCGGCACGCCGTGCTCGGGCGCGGGGCCGTAGACGGCCTTGCTGTCGCGGATCGTGGTGGCGAAGGTGGGCACCTCGCGCGCCTCGATCCGGCTGATCACGCTGCGCTGCGCCTCGATCGGCACGCCGTTCTGGTTCTGCACCATCGTGAACACGACCGACGCGGCGGGCCGCTCGACGGGCACCGAGGAGTGTTCGTTGTACTCCTCGACGAACGAGCGGATCTTCAGGCCGAGCGAGTCGATGCCGTTGGTGGACAGGTAGTCCGGCTTCGTCGGGATCAGCAGCAGGTCGCTCGCGGCGACGGCGTTCTTGGCGATGAGCCCGAAGTTGGGGGCGCAGTCGATGAGGACCGTGTCGTACTCGGCGAAGTCCTCGTGGGCGAGCATCTGACGCAGGCCCCCGTGCAGCTCACCGAACCGGCCCGGTTCCGAGAGCAGTTCGGCCGCGAGGTTGGTCTCCACGTCCGTGAGGTCGCGGTGAGCGGCGATGAGGTCGAGCCGGCCGCTGCCGCGGGCCAGCTTGTCCTGCACGCGGGGCGGTGTCGAGACGAGCTTCGCCGGGCTCTCCTCGTTGCCGCTCCCGATGCGATCGAACCATTCCTTGATCGTCTTTTCCGGCAGCAGTTCAGCTGTCCACTCGCTCTGGGTGAAGAACGAGATCGTGAGACTGGCTTGCCCATCCAGATCGATGAGCAACACCTTCTGGCCCCGGGCCGCGAACCCGGCGCCGAGGTTGGCCGTGAGGGTGGTCTTGCCCACCCCTCCCTTGTGGTTGATGACGGCGACGACCTTCACCCGTTCTCCTCCCGCAGCACGCCGCGCGAACGATGCCATACGCCCGGAGGAGGGCTGCACTTAGGCTAATCGGCTTATGCCGACTGCTCCGTGCGGCGGCATCGGCGCACCGGCCGAGGGGGCAGACTTTAGGGCCGAGCGCCGGAGGCCGAGCACCGGGGGCCCGTCGCGGAGTTGATCAGAAATCCGTTCTACCTGCGGAGATGCCCATAGCGTCCGGGAGAGCACCGCTCTGGTGGCGCGTACTTCGAATGGACTGCCGCAAGGATCACTCGATCGGGTGAGGGAGTGGCTGATCGTCATCACGCACTGCCGCCACCATGCGTCCCGGGGTCACTCGAATGGCCGCAACCCTCAACGTTCGTAGTCGTCGTCGTCCGGCACGGCGATGCGCTGCTCGGCCACATCGGCCGGGTCGGCCTCGGACGGCAGGTCCGTCCGGTCGTCCACCGGCTCGTCGCCGTCGTCGGCACTCTGCAACTGCTCGACCACGTCGGCGTCCGGGTTCTCGATGCCCATGCTGTCCCTCCGTCGTCGTCCGAACCTGCCCGGCCGAGTGTGCCCCAGGAGACGATCGCTCACACCACCCGAGCGGGGTTACGGCAGGGCGGGGGCGAGCTCGCGCAGAGCCGGGAGACCGACGACCGGATGCGCGTCCGATGTCGTGACCGAGATGCAGACGTGGTCGGCGCCCGCCGCGAACTGGTCGCGCACCCGCGCGACCACGGCATCCACGTCTCCGTACGCGGTGAGCGCGTCGACGAGCCGGTCGCTGCCACCGCCGGCCAGGTCCGACTCGTCGAGCCCTCCGACCTGCTGCATCACCCGCCATCGGGATGGGTTGATGTGCACATTCGCGATGAAGGCGGCGAGCGCGGCACGAGCCGTCTCTCGGGCCCGTGCCCGGTCGGGGTCGAGCACGACGTTCTGGTGCACGGCGAGCAGCGCCTCCGGGCCGACGCGTTCGCGCGCGTACGCCGTGTGCTCCACCGGCATCAGGAACGGGTGGGCGCCCCACGTGCGCTTCGCGGCCAGCTCGAGCATGCGGGGTCCAAGCGCGGCGAGCACTCGTGGCGCGGGTGTCGCCGGCGCAGGCGCTGTGGTCCTCGCGGCGTTCATCGCCTCGAGGAAACGCGCCATCGTCGCCAGGGGTGAGTTCCACGGGCGGCCGACCTCGTCGGTGATGATCTTCGCTCCCACGCCGAGGCCGAGTAGGAACCGGCCGGGGAACGCCTCGGCGAGGGTCTGCTCGACGCGGGCGAGGGTGGTGGGCTCGTGGCGGGGGATGGAGACGACGCCGGGCGCCACGACGATGCGTCGGGTGGCGCCGAGCAGCAGTGCCGACTGCGTGGGCGCGTCCCGTCCGGTGCCCTCGCCGAACCAGAGGGTGCCGTACCCCAGCTCCTCCACTTCGCGTGCCGCGTCCGCGACCCGCGCCCACGGCAGGCGGTCGAAGCCCCAAGTCCACACCCCGACCCGTCCGAGCTCCATCTCGTCCCCGATCCCTTAATGTGAGGTTGCCTCATGTAAGGCTAAACGGAGGGAGCCTCATGTCAAGTGCTCCACAGCGCGCCGACGCCCGCCGCAACCGGGCCCGCTTGCTCGAGACGGCGCACGCCCTGTTCGCCGAGCGCGGCACGGACGCATCCCTCGAAGAGGTCGCGAGACGGGCAGGCGTCGCGATCGGCACGCTCTACCGGCACTTCCCTACCAGGGACGACCTGCTCGCCGCGCTGCTCGAACGCAGCCTGCGGGAGCTCGCGGACGAGGCGGAGGTCCGGCTCGCCGCCCCGGTCACGGCGGAGGCCGTCGTCGGCTGGCTGCGCACGTTCGCGACCCACAGCGGCACCTACCGCGGTCTGCCCCGGTCGGTGCTGGTCGGGCTGGACGAGGAGGGTTCGCCGCTGCACGCCTCGTGCGGGCGGATGCAGGGAGGGGCGGCGCGGCTCATGACAGCCGCTCAGGACGCGGGCGCGGTGCGGGCCGACGTGTCGACCGAGGACGTCCTCGCGATCGTCGCCGGGATCGCGTGGGTGGTCGAGCAGGTCGGCGGCGAGGGCCGCGCCGACCGCCTGATCGGTCTCGTGCGCGACGCCCTCACGGTCGTGCGCCAGTCGACAGATCCGGAGGTCGAGTAGCGCAGGCCTACTCGACCACCGGAACGTCAGGCGGGCGCGGCGGCCGTCCGGGTGGTCTGCGTCAGGATCGCGGCGGCGAGCGGGGAGATCACCGTCCGGTTGATCGCGTGGCCCATGCCAGGGATCCGGACCAGCCGGCCCTCCCCGAGCGAGCGGGCGAGCACACCGGCGTTGGGCGGCGGGAACGCGGGGTCCTCCGGCGCCTCGATCACAAGCGCCGGCACGGTGACGCCGGCCAGTTCGGCGCCGCGTTCCATGCCGTCGGTGTCCATGCGGGCGTGCGCCACCACCGGGTCGTGCCGGCCGGAGTGGGCGATCACCCGTTCCTCCAGCGCGCGGAACTCCGCCGGGTCGAACAGGGTGCCGGAGCCGTTGAGCAGCCGCCAGTGCTCGAGGCGCCACGCGATCTCCCCCTGGAGGTCACGCGGGTCGTCCAGCTCGGCCCACAGGCGCAGCAGTGCCTGGTCCGGGCCGGGAACGGCGGGCGCGGACGATGACGCCGGGAACGGCAGCGGCCCGGTGCAGAAGAGAGTGGCGGTGGCGATGCGGTCGGGATGGTCGAGCAGCATCAGCTGCACGAGGTACCCGCCCATCGACATCCCGACCACGTGGGCGCGCGGCACGTCGAACGCGTCGAGCACCGCGATCGCGTCGTCGGCGAGATCGACGATGCTGTAGGGAGCGTCCTCGAAGGTCGCGGTGGAGCGCCCGGTGTCGCGATGGTCGTAGCGGATGACGCGGTGGTGTTCGGCGAGCTGGGCGACGAGGTCGTCCGGCCAGACGAGGCCGGACGAGTTCGCGCCCATCACGAGCAGCAGCGGCTCACCCGGGTGCGGCCCGGTGGGCTCGATGGCCTCTGCCCACAGGCGGACACCGGGCTCGACGTCGACGAAGCGTTCCACGGCGTGCAGCCTGCCCGTCGATGCTGCCCATGTCGATCGGTGGGGGTGCCCGGGTGGCGGGCGCCACCCCGCCCGGGCCCGGTCGCAGTGGATCAGCAGGCCGGGCGCCGGGCGGCGGGTGTCACTTGAGCGCGTCGATGAGTGCCTGGCGCTGGCGCTCGCCGAGACCCGCGGCGCGGCGCGACGCGTCGATGCCGGTCTGCTCCAGCAGCGCCGAGACCTTGGCGGGCCCGTAGCCGGGAAGGCTCTTGAGCAGGTCGGCGACCTTGGTCTTGCCGACCACCTGGTCGGTCTTGGCGCGATCGAGAACCGCGGGGATCGTCTGCTCGCCGCGAGCGATCGCGTCGCGGAGCTCCTTGCGGGCGGTGCGGGCGGCCGCGGCCTTCTTCAGGGCCTCGGCGCGCTGCTCCGGAGTGAGCGTGGGCAGTGCCATGTCGACTTCTCTCCTCTCCGTGCGTCCACCCCGGATGGGATGTGCGCAGGTCATCTTGGCTGTCAAGGGTGACAGAACCGTGCAGCGCCACGCGCGCGCCCCCCGGTGCGCGCCGAACGGTCTTCCCCGGTCGGGGGTCTTTCACCCGCGGTAGGGGAGTGGTTCGAGGCCGCGAACTCCCGGCAGGCAGCGGTACAGGGCCCCGGCGCGGCCATCAGATACACCCGCGCCCGTCGCCGACGAGGTGATCCACAGCTCGTCCAGCTCGGGACCGGCGAACGTGCAGGCCGTGGGGTGTGTCGTGGGCAGCAGGACGACGGTGTCGAGGGCGCCGTCCGGCGTGTAGCGGTGCACGGCGGAACCGCCCCACAGCGCGACCCACACCCCGCCCTCCGCGTCGACGGTAAGGCCGTCGGGGGTGCCGCCCTCGACGTCGACGAACCTCTCCCGTGCGGTCACGGCGGGTGCGGAGAGATCGACGGTCAACACGTCGATCCCCCCAACATGGGAGTCGACGTAGTAGGCGCGGGCGCCGTCGGGGGCCCAGCAGAGGCCGTTGGAGACGGTGACGCCGGTGAGCATGGTGGCGACCGAGCCGTCGGGGGCCAGCCGGTACAGCGAGCCGCGGCCGGGGGTGGAGTCGTAGGCCATGGAACCGCACCAGAACGCGCCCGCCGGGTCGCAGCCGCCGTCGTTCATCCGGACGCTCTCGTCGGACCACAGCTCGCCGAGTGATCGGGCGCCACCCTCCCCTGGCGAACCCGGCTCGTCGAGCAGCCCGAACCCGCGCTCGAGGGCCACCACCCAGCCGCCCCGTGCCCGCGGGCGCAGCGCGGCGAGCACGTCGCCCACGTGCCGGCGGCGCACCTCGGCCAGCTCGACCCCGTCGCGCAGGAGGTCGACGGTGAGCAGGTCGCCGCGGAGCATGTCGACCGAGGCGAGCAGGCCGCGGCTCGCGTCCCACACGGGGCCCTCACCGTGCTCGGCGACGGCGGCGGTTGCCTGCTCGGCGGTGATCTCTCGAGTCATGCGGCCCAGTAGACCAACGAAGCGCGGCCCGCGCCTCCTGTCCGTGCGAAGGCCCGGTCGACGTGCGTGGTGAGCCGAGCGCGGCGGCGTCAGCCCGCCTCTTGCACGCTCACCGTCCGGTAACGCAGCAGAGCGGCGCCCCGCCTGTGGGCGGAGCGCCGCTCTGCTGGGGATCGGGCGCTGGTGGCAGCCTCCTCCTGGTTCGACGCGCCTACGAGCTGCTGAGGGCGGCGCCGCCGTGAACGGCAGGCTCCGGCTCCTCGTCGTCGAGCATCGTGGCCTCGTCGAACGGGTCCTCGCCGCTCAGCACGCGGCTGGCCTTCTCACGGTCGAACTCGCCGACCCAGTGCCCGATGAGGACGGTCGCGACGGCGTTGCCCGCGAAGTTGGTGACCGCGCGGGCCTCGGACATGAAGCGGTCGATCCCGACGATGATGCCGACGCCGTCGACGAGGTCAGGCCGGTGCGACGCGAGCCCGCCCGCCAGCGTCGCGAGCCCGGCGCCGGTGACGCCCGCCGCGCCCTTCGACGCGATGATCATGAACAGTAGGAGGCCGATCTGCTCGCTGATCGCCATCGGCCTGCCGAGGGCGTCGGCGATGAAGAGCGAGGCCATCGTCAGGTAGATCGCGGTGCCGTCGAGGTTGAACGAGTAGCCGGTGGGCACCGTGATGCCGACGACCGGCCGCGAGATGCCCGCGTGCTCCATCTTCGCGATCAGGCGCGGCAGCGCCGACTCCGACGACGAGGTCGAGACGATCAGCAGGAACTCGCGGCCGAGGTAGCGCAGCAGCGAGAAGATGTTGATGCCGGCGGCGAACCGCAGGAGCGTCCCCAGCACGACGAAGACGAAGAGCACGCAGGTGATGTAGAACGCGGCCATCACCTGGAACAGTGCGACGACCGCCGACCAGCCGGTCGAGCCCACGACGGCGGCGATGGCGCCGAACGCGCCGATCGGAGCCACCCACATGATCATCGCGAGCACCCGGAAGACGAGGCGCTCGATGTGCTTGACGCCGCGCAGGATCGGCTCGCCGGACCGTCCGAGGGCCTGCACCCCGAACCCGACCAGAAGCGCCACGAACAGGGTGGAGAGCACGCTGTCGCCGACAAGGGGAGAGAACAGCGTGGTCGGGATGATCCCCATCAGGAACTCGGACGTCGACTCGCCCTCCGGCGCGTTGTACGCCTCGAGGCCGCCGATGTCCAGGCCGGTGCCCGGCTGCACGATGTTGCCCACGACCAGCCCGATGACCAGCGCGACCGTGGACATCGCGATGAAGTACCCGAGCGCGAGCCCGCCGACGCGGCCCACCTTCGCCGCCTGCCGGATCGACCCGATGCCGAGGACGATCGTGCAGAAGATGACCGGCGAGATCATCATCTTGATCAGGTTGACGAACGCGGTACCGACCGGCTTGAGCGCCTCACCGACCGTCGGGGCGACCAGGCCGACGACGACGCCCGCGATCACGGCGACGATCACGGCGATGTACAGGTAGTGGGTGCGATCCCGCCGGGGTGGTGCGCTGGTGTCTGTCACGGGTTCCTCCGAAGCCGACGACTCTGGCGAATTCAGGCGATGGCGAACTCAGGCTGATTGCACCGGTGCCGGGATACCGGCGACCATCGCGGCGAGCATGCGGCGCGGGCTGGTTATCGTCGCCCTTCTGTTCATTTCGTACGAGGCGAGGAGCGGCTGATGGGGCGCGCAGGCGGGTGGAGCCTTGCCCGGCAGCTGTTCGCGCTGCAGGCCGCGATCGCGGGCATCGTGCTGATCGGGCTGGCGATGGCCAGCTACCTGCAGCTGCGGGACGCCGAGCGCATGGCCACCGCGGAGGAGATGCTCAGCATCGCCCACACCATGGCCGCATCCCCCGAGGTGCTGGCCGCGCTCGACGACCCCGACCCCAGTGCGGTGCTGCAGCCGCTCGCCGAGCGGGTGCGCATCGACACCGCAACGGACTTCGTCGTCGTGATGAGCCCCGAGGGGATCCGCTACACCCATCCCACCCGCAGCGAGATCGGTCGTAGGTTCGTCGGGACCATCGGGCCGGCGGCTGCGGGCGACAGCCAGTTCACCGAGACCTACACCGGCACGCTCGGCCCGTCCGTGCGCGCGGTCGTGCCGGTGTTCGACGGCGGGCGCGTGGTCGCACTCGTCTCGGTGGGCCGGTCGATCACGGCCGTCGCCCGCGACCTGGAACGGCAGGTGCCGCTCGTGCTCGGCGCCGTCGCGGTGGCGCTGCTGCTGGCTGCCGCCGGATCGTGGCTGGTGAGCCGATGGCTGCGCCGCTCCACCCACGACCTGGGCCCCGCCGAGCTGGCGCGCATGTACGAGTACTACGACGCCGTGTTGCACGCCGTACGTGAGGGGTTGCTGCTGCTCGACCGGGACGGCCGGGTGCAGCTGGTGAACGACGAGGCGCGCAGGCTGCTCGCGCTCCCGGCCGACGTCAACGGCAGCCGCGTGGACGAGATCGGGCTGCCCGCACCGCTCGGCGAGGCGCTCGCCGACGGGCAGCCGCGTGACGACGAGATCCACCTCACGGCCGATCGGATCGTGGTGGTGAGCCAGGGTGCCGCACGCTGGGCGGGCCGCTACCTCGGTACCGTTGTCACCCTTCGGGACCACACGGAGCTGCGGCAGCTGGTCAGCGAGCTGCAGACCGTGCGCGGGTTCGCCGACTCGCTGCACGCCCAGGCGCACGAGGCGGCCAACCAGCTGCACACCGTCATCTCGCTGATCGAGCTCGGGCGGGCCGACGAGGCGCTCGAGTTCGCCACGGCGGAGCTGGAGACCGCCCAGCACCTCACCGATGCCGTCGTCTCCGGGATCTCGGTGCCCGAGGTCGCCGCGCTCGTCATCGGGAAGGCGGCCGCAGCGGGCGAGCGGGGCGTCGAACTGTGCCTGGAGGAGGGCACGCACGTACCGGCGGGCCTTGCCGACCCACGCGACCTCGTCACCATCGTCGGGAACCTGCTCGACAACGCGATCGACGCCGCGCAGGACGGCCCGGAGCCGCGGTGGGTGCGGTTCGGGGCAGGCGTCGATGATGACGCCGTGGAGTTGAGGTTCAGCGACAGCGGCCCCGGGATCGCGCCGGAGGACGCCGAGCGGGCCTTCGAGCGGGGGTTCAGCACGAAGCCCCACGACGGCATGGGACGCGGCCTTGGCCTCGCGCTGGTGCGCAGGGCCGCCCAGCGCCACGGCGGAGCGGTCCACCTCGCGGGCAGGGCGGAGTTCACGGTGCGGCTGCCGCTGGTGCGGGCGTGATCCGCACGCTCGTCGTCGAGGACGACCCCGTGGCCGCGGCCGCCCACGTCGCGTACGTCGAGCGCGTGCGCGGCTTCACCGTCGCCGCGAGCACCGCCTCCGGCGCCGATGCGTTGCGCGCGCTGGCGACCACCGCCGTCGACCTCGTCCTGCTGGACGTCCACCTGCCCGACACGAGCGGGCTCGAAGTGCTGCGCCGGATGCGGGCCGCGGGCCACACCACGGACGTGATCATGGTGACGCGGGCCCGGGACGTCGCCGTGGTGCAGGCCGCCGTCGCGTTCGGCGCCACCCAGTACCTGGTGAAGCCGTTCACGTTCAGCGCCGTGCGCCGGAAGCTGGAGGGCTACCTCGAGTACCGCGAGCGGCTCGGCGAAGGCCCCGTGGTGGCCCAGGACGACGTCGACGATCTGTTCGGGCGCCTGCGCGCCCCTGCGGAGGCGGGCGGCCTGCCCAAGGGTGTGAACCGCGCGTCGCTCGACGCGGTCCGTGTCGCGCTCGAGGCCGCCGGAGGGTGCACCGCCGCCGAGGTGGCGGACGCCATCGGGGCGTCGCGTGTGACGGCCCGCCGGTACCTGGAGTACCTGGTGGAGACCGGCCTCGGTGAGCGAACCGCCCGCTACGGGCCCACCGGGCGGCCACAGACGGAGTACCGGTGGCGGCCCCGCGGGGCATCCGGCTGACCGCTCCCTGCGGGTGTGGCCGCTCTCAGCAGGACTCTGCCAGCGAGGTGGGAGCGGCCGAGTTCTGCTTCGGCTCCCTCTCCTCGGTGCCCGTCGACTCCTCGTCGTCATCGGCGTCACCCGCGCGGGTGGTGGGGGCGGCGGCCGCCGCGTTCGTGGGGGGTGCCGGTGGGGGAGGGGGTCGGTTGATGGCGTCCTGGACCACCCGCCGCATGTAGCGGAAGTTCGGGTCCGCTGTGCTGAAGTTGCCGTCCTTCGTGGACGGGTCGGGAAGGCTCGGGTCGAACGACACGCTCTCCAGCGAGATCCCGTTCCCGCCGAGCGCCGCGAGCGCGGGCAGGACGGCCTGCGGGATGTTCGTGGACACGCTGTTGGTGGTGGCCGTGGCGACGCTCTGGAAGTTGGCGAGCATGTCGGTGGGGCTCTTCTGCGAGAGGATGGACTGCAGGAGGCAGCGCTGGCGGCCCATGCGGGCGTAGTCGCTCGAGCTGGAGCGGGAGCGGGCGAAGTCCAGCGCCTGCTTTCCGGAGAGCTGCTGGACGCCGGGCTCGAGGTAGTAGTCGGGGCGCACGTGCCTGCCGCTCGGTGTGATGCCGCCGACCGGGATCCGCTCCGGGCCGACGTCCATGGTCACGCCGCCGAACGCGTCGATGATCGACTCGAACCCGGCCATGTTGACCTCGAGGTAGTAGTCGAGCTGCAGGCCGAGCATGTGGGCGACGGTCTGGTGGAGCAGGTTCAGGCCCGGGTCGGACGTCGGGTCGGAAGGGGCCATCTTCGGGTGCGTGAGCCCCCACGAGTAGACGGCGTTGAGCAGGTAGTCGCCCGACAGCGGGTCGTCCGGGTTGTGGAAGCCCGATGGGAACTCCTCGCCCATCGGGGAGTCCGGCGGGAACTGGGCGTACTGGATGTTGCGGGGCAGCGCGAAGAGGACGGTGCGGCCGGTCTTCGTGTCGATGTTGGCCACCATCATCGTGTCGGTGCGCGCGCCCTTGCGGTCCGGTCCGGCGTCACTGCCCACGAGCAGGATGTTCAGCTTCGGCTTCGCGATGGCCTCGGCCGCCGAGGTACCGCCGCCCCCCGCGAAGAGGTCGTCGAGCAGCGTGCGCTGGGAGTTGGCCAGGTTGGCGCCGAACCCGAGCGGCGCGGCCACCACGAGGCTCAACGCGACGACGGTGGCCACGCCGATCGCCTGCCGGGCGGCCCCGAGCCCCGGAGGCCGGGCGAGCAGGTAGGTGCGGACGATCACCGCCACCCAGGCGATCGCCGCCGCCACACTGCCGACGGTGGCCATGACGAGCACGTTGGACGACAGTGCCGTCTCGAGCAGCTCCGCGGTGTCGGAGCTGAGCACCAGGATCACCAGCACGGCGATGACCAACAGGAATGTGCCGAGGATCACGGCGCCGGTGCGCGTGCGGTGCAGCATGAGGTGGCCCGAGCCGGGGGCCACGGTGGACGCGGCCGCGGCGGCGAGTGCCTTGCCGAAGGAACGCCGCGGCTTCTCGTCGGCCTCCTCCTCGACCTCGACCTCGGCGGGCAGCGGCTCCGGGCGCCGCCGCCTCGGGGGGCGCGTCACGGACGTGCGCGCCGCGGGAAGCGCGTCGTGGCGGACGGTGGGGGGCTCGGGGTCGTCGAGCGCACGCGATGTGGGCAGCGCCGTGGTGACAGCGGCCCGCGCCGCGGCGGCCGACCTGCGCTGCGGCCCGCGCGGCGGGGCGGCGGGGCGCGGGCTGCCCGGCGCGGGCCGGGGAACGGGGCTGGTGGCGGGATCCACGTCGCGCGGCCGCGGCGGGCGCTGCGTCGTCGGCATCGCGCGGGTGGCGTCGGACGGGGCCACGGGCCGCGGCGGCTGCGCGTGGCGCGAGGGCGGCACGGCCCGGTGCCCGCGGTCGGACCGGCGGGCCGCGGGCGGTGGCGGCTGCTGGCGCGGCGGTGGCTGGCGCTGCTGCGGCTGACGCGGCGGTTGCTGGCGGGGTGGCTGCTGGTGCGGCGGCTGCTGCCGCGAGCCCTGCTGGCGAGGCGCCTGCCGCGGTGGAGGCGTCATCCGGTCGCGGCCGGGCACGCGCTGTCTGTCGTCGGTCATGCGCACCCCCCTCTGGCGTTCGGTCCTCCGGCGGCGGGACGAGGAATCCGCCGGAGCCTACTGCGCGTGATCGCAGGCATCGCGACGCACCTCGTCAGGTGGGGGATTCGAGCGGTTCTCCCCGTATGTGGCCGGTATCTGCAGTGGTCAGGGACGGCGATGTCACTCGGGACGACGATACGGATCGCTCCGGCCGTGTGGTGCCGATCCGGCACACGGCTGCCCTCCGCCGGGAGTCCTGCACGGATCTCGGCCTCCCGGCGGGGGACACTGACCCCGTGAATGTGCCATCGCCGGGTCCGGCAGCGGCCGCCATCGTGCTGGCAGGCGGCAGCGGCACACGTCTGGGCGCCGAGCGGAACAAGGTCTACCTACCGCTGCGCGGGCGGCCGGTGCTCGCGTGGTCGCTCGCGACGTTCACCGCCATGCCGGAGGTCGGCGTCATCGTGCTGGTGGTGCGCGAGCCGGACCGGCCACTCGCCGACCGGATACTGGCCGAGCACACCGCGGGTGGCGTCGAGATCGTCATCGGTGGGAGCACGCGTCAGGAGTCCGAACTGGCCGGGCTGCGGCGGCTCGCCGCGCGGATCGACGCGGACGAGATCGACGCCGTGCTCGTGCACGACGCCGCGCGCCCGCTCGCCGGGCGCGAGCTGGCGTCGTCCGTGCTGGCCGCGGCTCGGGACGCGGGTGGCGCGGTGCCCGGGCTGTGGCGCGATGATCTCGCGGCCGCCGCTCCCGGCGGTTCGGGGCTCGCGGGGCCGTCGCCCGACGCGCTCGTGGCGGTGCAGACGCCTCAGGCGTTCCGGGCCGCGCCGCTGCTCGCGGCGTACGAGGAGGCCGCGAGCCGGGGGTTCGTCGGCACCGACACCGCGTCCTGCATGGAGCGCTTCGCGCCTGACGTGCCGATCCGCTGGGTACGGGGTGACGAACGCAACATCAAGATCACGTATGCACACGACCTGCTCGTCGCCGAGCACGCGGCGCCGCAACTCATGGACCCAGTACCCGCGCCACGTGGGCGTTGGTGAACCGGCGCCCGGGGTCCAGCCGGTCCCGCACGGCCGTGAAGCGATCCCAGGCGGGGTAGCGGGGCGCGAGATCGGCGGCGTCGAGCAGATGGCGCTTGCCCCAGTGCGGGCGCCCGTCGTGGTCGAGCGCCGCGGCCTGCACCTCCCGGAAGTAGGGCTCCCACGGCATGCCCTCGAACGCGTGCACCGCCACGTACGCCGTGTCCCGGCCCCATGACGGGCTGAGGAACGACTCCTCGTCGGCCGCCACGAAGCGCACCTCGATCGGGAAGTTGACGACGTGCCGCTCCGCGGCATGCAGCGCGGCCCGCAGCACCGGCACGCACGCCGCGCGGGGCAGCGCCCACTCCATCTCGGTGAACCGCACCCGGCGCGGGCTGGTGAACACCCGGTGGCTCACGTCGGTGCGAACGCTCGCGCTGAACGCCGCCGCGACCTGCCTGTTCAGCCGGGGGATCGCCGCCGGGAACCGCCTGCCGACCCGGCAGACCGCACCGAGCAGGTCGTTCGGCACGAGCTCCTCGTCGAGGAAGCGGCGCAGCGGGCCCCGCGGCGCCGCCGGGGCGTCCGTCCCGGTGTTGGTGCGGGTGAGAGCCCGGTCGGAGTGCGGGAAGACGTAGAACTCGAAGTGGTCGCTCCCCGCCACGAGCTCGTCGAGCCGGCCGAGCGTCTCGTCGAGTGGGCGCGCACGGTCCTCGGCGCACAGCCGGAATGCCGGCACCACCCGCAGCGTGACGCTCGTGATGACGCCGAGCGCCCCGAGGCTCACCCGCGCGGCGCGCAGGTCGTCGCTGCCGGGGGCGCAGCGCAGCACGCTACCGTCGGCGAGCACGAGCTCGAGCTCCTCGACCTGCGTGGCGAGGTTGCCCAGCCGGGCGCCGGTGCCGTGGGTGGCGGTGGAGATCGCGCCCGCCAGGCTCTGCCGGTCGATGTCGCCAAGGTTGGGCAGGGCGAGCCCGAGCGCGTCGAGGACGGTGTTCAGGGCGTGCAACCGGATGCCGGCACCCACCCGGACCAGACCGGCCGCCCGGTCCACGGCGAGCACGTCGGCGAGCCCGTCGAGCTGCAGCAACACGCCGTCGGTCGCGACGAGGTCGCTGAAGGAGTGCCCGGCGCCTGCCACGCGCACGGTCCGCTCGCTCGCGTTGGCCTGCCGCACCGCGGCAGCGAGCTCCTCCACCGACCCCGGCCGGACCAGGACGGCGGGGGCGCAGCGCTCATCGCCCGCCCAGTTGATCCACGTCACGGGAGCAGCATGCCGGGCTGCCACTCACCGTGCCTCTCCATCCGGATCGTCGCCTCGCCTGCCGTCGGCGCGGGCCGCAGCGTCAGGCGGGACAGCCGCGGGCCCCATGACGCCACCAGGAGGGGGTCGTCCAGCTCCCGGTGCTCCAGCTCGGCGTCGGCGTTCTCCCACGTGATCATCAGCGGGCCGGCATCAGGCGCACTGACCAGCGCGAAGCCGGCGCCGAGCTCGACCTCGCCGGCCAGCACGTGCCGCAGCAGCACGTGCTCCGGCGCGCCATCCCAGCGGTCGGTCACCAGTACGTGCGGGCGGTCGCCCCGGACCAGCCGGACGATCCGTTCCCACCGGCGCAACCGCGCATCGGGGTAGGCGGCGGTCAGGTCGGAGTGCAGCGCGGCCGTGTCGGCGTTCAGCTCGGCACGGACGTCCGTGGCACGGCTCGCCGCGCCGGGCTCCTGCTCGCGGCCGGGTTCCGGCACGTTGTGCCATGCGCTGCGCAGCGGCCACGCGCGGTACCGGTCGGGCCCGAAGCTCCCCGCGGTGTAGGTGGGCTGTCCGACGTCGACCACCAGCGGCCTGCCGTCGACGGCCACCCAGTACGTCCCGACGTCGAGGTGGTTGTGCCGCTCGGCGTTGTGCCCCGCCTTGGCGGCCAGTGTCAGCCCGCGGGTCGTACCCGCCTCCTCACGTGCCACGAGCACCTGGACGTGCGGCAGCCACTCGTGGGCGGCGAGCCAGTTCCCGCCGCCGTCCGCTGCAGCCGTCCACCCGAGCGCGGTGAGCGCCCGCCCGAGCCCCGCCCGTACCGGAACCGGCGCGGCCCGCCCGCGGGCGAGCGCGTGCGCCTGCACCGCCTCGTCGCCCAGCCGCCCGCCCCAGCGGTGCAGCACGTGCCACGGCTGCTCGGCGGACGGCCGGGCCGGGCCGTCGCCCACGTTGACGTACCAGTCGCCGCCAAGGTGCATCCGGTGCGGGTAGCGGACGAGCTGCGCCAGCACCGGGATCTCCCGCGGCGGGAGGAGGTCGAGGGCCTCGAGGAGTCGACCTGCCCCGAGCCACCAGTACTGCACGCCCTCGTCGACGCCGCCGTCGTCGGGCTGCACGCGCACGAAGTGATCGAGGCCTTCCTCGACGAGCCGGACGATGTGGTCGCGCCGCCGCGGGTCGTCCACCAGCGCGATCGTGGCCTCGAGCACGGCGCAGTGGATCCACGGGTTCCAGTTGTGGGCGTCGCCGTCGCGCCCGATCCAGTGCCAGTCCCGCACCCGCTCGAACGGCTCGAGCACCCGCTTCTCGACCTCGCGGCGCAGACGCCTGCGCAGCCCGGGCGCCCGCACGTCCAGGTGCGGGCCGAGGACGTGGTCGGACCAGGCCACGAGCGAGGCCACCTCGGCGGCGCCGAGGTCGAGGAACGGCCGGTCGGGGTCGGGAAGCACCTCGCTTCGCGCGACGGCACCGCGGTCGTGCGGCGCCCAGCACCAGGTGCTGGTCTCGGCGAGCGCGACGAGCCCGTCGACGACCCGATCCAGGTGGCGGGCGGCACCGGGCGGATCGGTGGCCGCCGCGACATCGCCCGTGAGCACGGCCGCGACCACCTGCAGCGCGACGTCGTGGCGCAGGGCGCGAGCGGCGTCCTCGTGCTCGGTGCGCACGCCGTCTCGGAACGCCCGTGCCCAGCCCGACGCAGGCATGGCCGGCAGCGGTTGCGCGAGCGCGGTCCGGGCGGCGGTGAGCAGGCCGTCGCGAGTGCCCGCGTCGATCACGGTCCAGGCGGCGCGGTCCGTGACATCGGGGACGGGTAGCCGGTCCAACGATCTCTCCTGATCGATCCGACCGTTCCCGATCGGCCCGGTCGGCCGGCAGTCTGCCATCGCCATGTCGCCGCACATCGGCGCTGGCACAGGAGCGGTGGACAGGGGTGCTCGCACACCAATTTCGGTGTCGGCACACGAACTGCACTTGGTGCGTGGCCGCAGAAGTTGATCGCGCGTCCCGCGAGGGAAACCCGATTGTCGCCCGAGAAACGAGAACAGCGCCGGACCCGAAGGCCCGGCGCCGTTCCGCGATCAGTCCTGCGAGATCAGTCGTCGATCTCGGCGGAGTCGCCGGACGTGGCGGCCGCGCTGCAGGAGTCGTCGATCGTGTTGTCGCCGTCGGAGTCGGCGTCCGTGTCGGCCCCACCCGCAACGCCGAGACCGAGCGCACCGGTCAGGTCGGCGAGGATGTGGGTGTTGTTGAGCGGCACCTGAACGCCAAGGACGTTCACCGGAACCTGGTTGTCACACACGTTCACCGGCACGGACAGGTTGTTGCCGCCGACGTTCAGCAGGCCGCCGCTGGTCGAGCCGTCGATGTGGTTGACGTCCTCGACCTTGGTCTTGCCGTGGTCGTCGCCGGCGAAGGCGAGCGGGCTGACCGCGAGCAGACCAGCAGCGGCCGTAGCCACGACGATTCCAGCCTTCTTCAGCACAGTTCATCTCCTGTTGAGTGTCCGGAGTCGACCGGAGCCAACCCATCCAAGGTCAGCGTTCATGACGGGGAGCATCGCTGACTGCGGAAAAAGCTAGCGTCCGCGGTGGGGCGAAACAAATTCCCTACTACCATCGGGTGAGTCGCCCACTCTGCGTTTGGTTACGCCCTCTTTCCGGTTGCCCGTGAATTGGGTTCAGCGCCGGTCACGGACATGATTGTCACGCATTGTGATGATAATTCACCTGGATGGGCCTTCGATGACGACCACGGTGACGTTGTCGCGACCGCCCGCGTCGAGGGCGAGCGCCGTCAACGCCTCGGCCGCCATGATCGGTCCGCCGTCGGCGAGCTCCGGAAGCGCGACGGCAGCGAGGTGCGCGGCATCGGGCAGGTAGTTCCACAGCCCGTCGCTGCAGAGCAGCAGCGCGCCATGGCTCGTCGGGCGCAGCGTCGCGACCTCCGCCTCTCCGGTTCCGCCTGCGCCCAGCCAGCGGGTGATCGCGTGAGCCCGCGGGTCGCGCATCGCCGCCGCCGCGTCGAGCACGCCCGCCGCCACCATCTGCGCGGCCCACGAGTGGTCGGTGGTCACGAGGCGGGCCGGCTCGGCGGCGTGGGGCGGCGAGAGCCAGTAGGCGCGGCTGTCGCCGACCCAGCCGACGGTGATCTCACCGGGACGGGCCAGCGCGCACACGAGCGTGCAGGACGGCGCGTGCGGATCGCCGGCACGGCCGAGCGCGGCCACGGCGGACGCGGCGGCGAGAACGGCGCCGTCCACACTCTCGACGGCCGCAGCGGTGCTGGTCAGCAGCACGTCGAGCGCGGTGTCGGCCGCCATCCGCGACGCCTTCTGGGGCTCGAGCGACGTGGACACCCCGTCGCAGACCACGGCGGCGACGGTCCCGTCCGGCAACAGGCCGAGCGCCATCGCATCCTCGTTGCGTTCGTGGCTGTGGCCACGATCCGTCACGCCTGCGACGACCTCGAGGTCGGTCTCGATCCGGTCGGTGCCCATCGCGCCCCCCAGCACCGGCTGCTGTTCCCGGCCGGAGCGGCCGGGCCGGAGCGCAGGGTAGCGTGCCGGTCGCTCGACGTACGGCTAATGCCGCCCCGGCGCGGCGGAGGCGACGCGGTGTCGGGCCAGCTCGGCATCGACGAGGGGCGCAACCAGCGTCAGTACACCCACCTCGTGCCACTCGGCGATCAGCCTGCCGTCCGCCCAGCTCGCCCACATGCGATCGACGACGCGCAGCCGCCTGCGCGTCAGCGTCGCGCTCCATGCGAGCTGGGCGACGGTCACGTCCCCTTCGCTGAGGACGTGCTCGACCTCGATGTGCACGTCCGGGGCGGCCGCCCGCAGCCGTTCCAGCGCGGTGAGCACGTCGTCGATGTCGTCGATGCGCCCACCGGCGCCGGCCTCGCGGTAGGCGTAGCCGGCGCCGGTCACGGCGCGCACGGCGGCCCAGTCGCCTTCGTTGCAGAACGCCACGCGGGCGCGAACCAGCTGTGCGAGCTCGGTATCCATCTACGTCCATCCCCTCGGCGGTGTCACATCGGAAGAGGGCGCCGGCCTGCGCCGTGATTCAACTTCGTGGGCCCTCGTCGCCGGTTTCGTGAGCGAGAGCCGTGCGGGGCAGGAGGACGATCGCGGCGACGAGGGCAAGTGCGGCTGCCACCACCGTCATGCCGAACGCGGCGCGCAGGCCGTCGGTGAACGCGGCGGCGGGGTGGATGCCGGGGTCGGCGTGCTGCGCCGCCTCCGTGATGGCAACCGCAACGGACGTCGCGATCGCGATGCCGATCGCATTGCCGAGGTTGAACGAGGTGTCGATCAGGCCGGCGGCGAGGCCGGACTCGCGCTCGGGCACCCCGGTGAGCGCCGCGATCTGGCAGGCGACGAACGCGGCGCCGAGACCGGCGCCGAAGACGAGCATCGCGGGCACGACCTGGACGAGCGGGTTGCCATCGGCGGTCACCCCGAGCAGCAGCGCGCACCCCGCGACGACCGGCACGATGCCGGCGACCGCGAGGCGGCGCAGGCCGATCCGCACCACGAGGGCCTGCCCGGCGAACGCGCCTGCGATCGACGTCGCGGTCATCGCGGCGGACAGGAGACCGGCCTGCAGCGCGGAGTATCCCAGCACCTGCTGCGCGTAGAGCGTGAGCGGGAACAGCATCCCGTCCAGCGCCAACCCGACCATGAACAGCACGACGTTGCCGGCGACGAGCGTGCGGAGCCGGAAGATCCGCAGCGGTACGAGCGGCGCGGCGGTCCGCGACTCGATCAGCACGAAGAGCCCGATCAGACCGGCCGACGCGATGAGCAGACCGACCGTGCGCGCGCTGGCCCATCCGGCGTCCGGGGCGGTGACGATCGCGTACACGAGAAGGACGAGCGCGCCGGTCACCGTGATCGCGCCGGCGACGTCGACGGACCGCTCGGCACTCGGGTCGCGACTCTCCCGCAGCAGCACCGGGCACAGCGCGACCAGCACGACGGTGACCGGGACGTTGAGGAAGAACACCCACTCCCAACCGAGCGCGGCCGTGATGAGGCCGCCCGCCAGCAGCCCGGCCGTGGCGCCGATGCCGCCGAGCGCGCCCCAGACCGCGAGGGCCTTGTTGCGCTCCGGGCCGTCCGGGAACGTCGTCATCACGAGCGAGAGGGCGGTCGGTGCCATGATCGCCGCCGACACGCCCTGCACCCCACGCGCCGCGAGCAGGATTCCGGCCGTCCAGGCGAGCCCACAGGCCAGCGACGACAGGCCGAACAGCGCGAGCCCGACGACGAACACCCGCCGCCTGCCCCACAGGTCGGCGATCCGGCCGCCGAGCAGCATGAGCCCGCCGAACGCGAGTGCGTATCCGGTGAGGACCCACTGCACGACGTCCACCGGGACGCCCAGCTCCGCCTGCATCGACGGGATGGCGGTGAGCACGATCGTCGAGTCGAGGATGACCATGAAGAAGGCCGTGCCGAGCAGGGCGAGCGCTCGCCAGCGGCGCGGGTCGGGTTCGGGCCCGCCGTGCGGCGGGCTGGTCGTTGGTTGGTGGTCCACGGTTCCTCCACGGGTCCGGCACCGCGGTCCGGTGCCTCCACATGGACTGACACCTCGCCCGTCCCCGATTCATCGCGATGAGTTCAGCCTCGCCGCACGGTCTGTACCGGTGTGACCGCCGCACCGATCACTCCACCGGTCCCTGACCGAGCGGAGTTCGCCCGGCTCGCCGACCCGTACCGGCGCGAGCTCCTGGAGCACTGCTACCGCATGGTCGGCTCGGTGCACGACGCCGAGGATCTGGTGCAGGAGACCTACCTGCGTGCGTGGCGCGGCTACCCGGGGTTCGAGGGGCGGGCCTCGCTGCGGACGTGGCTGCACCGGATCGCCACGACGACGTGCTTGACCGCGATCGAGCGCAGGCGGAGGCGCGCGCTCCCAGCCGGGCTCGGCGGTCCGGCCGACGACGTCGTCGGCCCGCTCGCCGAGCTGCCCGAGTCGGCGTGGCTGGAGCCGCTCCCGGACGCGCTCGGCGCCATCGACCGGGGCGACCCCGCGTCGATCGTCGACGACCGGGCGAGCCTGCGCCTCGCCCTCGTGGCCGCACTGCAGCACCTACCACCGCGACAGCGGGCCATGCTGCTGCTGCGTGACGTGCTGCGCTGGCGGGCCGCCGAGGTCGCCGAGCTGCTGGGCACCTCGACGGCAGCGGTCAACAGCGCGCTCCAGCGCGCCCGGGCCCACCTCGCGGCGGTGGCACCGGTAGAGGACCGCCTCGTCGAGCCCGACGACCCGCAGCAGCGTGCACTGCTCGATCGGTACGCCGAGGCGTTCGAGCAGGCCGACACGGCGGCGCTGACGCGGCTGCTCACCGCGGACGCCACATGGGAGATGCCGCCGTTCCCGACCTGGGTGCGGGGGCGCGCCGCCGTCGCGGCGCTGATCGCGGCGCAGTGTCCGAGCCGACCGGGCGACACCTGGATGGTCGCCACCGGGGCGAACGGCTGCCCGGCCTTCGCGGCCTACCAGCGCGGCGCCGACGGAGTCTTCAGGGCCCACGGGGTGCACGTCCTGCAGCTGGTTCCGGGGGCCATCGCCGGTGTGGTGGCATTCCTGGACCCCAGCCTGTTCGGGGTGTTCGGCCTCGCCACCGTGCTGCGCGAGGACTGAGCGGGGTACTCCGCGCGCATGACCGACCAGGTGGACCGGCTCAGCACGTACCGATCCATGCGCGACTTCGCCGCGACGCCAGAGCCGGCGGGCGAGCAGGTCGCGCCGGGTACCGGGCGGTTCGTCGTGCAGCGGCACCGGGCGCGGCGGCTGCACTACGACTTCCGGCTCGAGATCGACGGCGTGCTGGTGAGCTGGGCGGTGCCGAACGGCCCGTCACTGGACCCGAAGGCCCGGCAGCTGGCAGTCCACGTCGAGGACCACCCGATCGAGTACTTCGACTTCGAGGGCATCATCCCGCGCGGCGAGTACGGCGGTGGGGACGTCGTGGTCTGGGATTGGGGAACGTGGGAGCCTGCGCGCACCGAGGATCCGGCCGCCGCTGTCGCGGACGGCGAGCTGCACCTCGACATGCACGGCGAGAAGCTCGCCGGCCGGTTCGTGCTGGTCCGCACGGGTGAGGACCGCTCGGGCAAGGAGCGGTGGCTACTGCTGCACAAGAACGACGACCACGCCGTGCCGGGCTGGGACGCTGACGAGCACCCGCGGTCGGTCAAGAGTGGCCGCACCAACGACGAGGTGGCCGCCGACCCGGAGACCCTGTGGCGGGGCGATCTCCCCGCCGCCGAGGCCGCCGTCGCCATCGGCCGCAACCTGCCGACCTGGGATCCGCCGACGCCCGACGAGCTGGCCGCCCTCGACGCGCTGGGGCGCAAGGGCCGGTGGACGGTGCAGGGCCTCGACCTGCAGCTCACCAACCTGGACAAGGTGCTCTTCCCGGCGCGGGACGGCGAGCCGCCGGTGACCAAGCGCGATTTCGTCCGCTACCACGCGCAGGTCGCCCCGCACATGCTCCCGTTCCTCCACGACCGCCCGGTGAACCTGCACCGCTATCCCGACGGCGTCGACAAGCCTGGCTTCTGGCACAAGGAGATGCCCGACTACGCGCCCGAGTGGCTCACCCAGTGGCGCAACGAGGAGGCGGACCCGGGCGAGACGGTCTGCTACGCGGTGGTGGACAGCGTGGCGGCCCTCGCTTGGATGGCGAACTGGGGCGCGGTCGAGCTCAACGCGTGGACGTCCCGGTTGCCTGACGTCCACGAGCCGACGTGGGCGCTGATCGACGTCGATCCTGGCGAGCGCTCCTCCTTCGACGACGTCCTCGTGCTCGCCCGTCTCTACCGCACGGCGTTGCAGCATCTGGGTGTCACCGCTGCGCCGAAGGTGACCGGCAGGCGCGGCGTCCAGATCTGGGTTCCGGTGGCCGGCGGCTACACGTTCGCCGACACCCGCGGGTGGGTGGAGAAGATCTCGCGGGCCATCGGCCGCACCGTGCCGGACCTGATCAGCTGGGAGTGGCAGAAGGACCGCCGCCGCGGGCTCGCGCGCCTCGACTACACCCAGAACGCGATCAACAAGACGCTGATCGCGCCGTACAGCGCCCGACCCGCGCCTGGCGCCCCGGTCTCCGTGCCGATCACGTGGGACGAGCTCGACGACGCCGGCCTGCGCCCCGACCGCTGGACGATCCGCACCGTGTTCGACCGGGTGCGGGAGGCGGGCGACCCGCTCGCCGAGCTCATCGGCCGGCCGCAGCGGCTGCCGGAGCTGTGACGAACTGTCGGTGCCTCAACCCCGAGGTCGTCGGTTGGTCGAGGCGGGGGAACGTGGACTGCCGCCGCGCGACGGGTGTTGCGGCGCTGTTGCCGGGTCCCGTTCGCGGGTGGCCGCGCCCATGATCCGAAGTATCGGTTGCTCATGGTTGTGCCGGCAGCCATGAGCACCCGCTACTTGCGATCTTCGCGTCCATGATCCGGAGTTTCGGTTGCTCATGGTTGTGCGGGCAGCCGTGGACAACCGCTAGTTCGGATCATGCTCGCCGCCGGTCGAGCGGCCGGGGTGGCGCGATCGTGTCGGTCCATCGGGTCGGGGCTGGTCGGGCGGCTGCCGGTGGGCGCGCCGTTCCCGGCCCGGGCCCCCTGGTGCGCGCCCCGTGATCCGGGCCTTGCGTGTGTTCCCTCCGGTTCGCCTCGGCCCGTTGCCGTGCGGGGGTGGCTGGGTTGGGTGCACTACCGGACCCTGGGGTTGCGTGGGCGGCCGTCCCCGACTTGGGGGCACGCCTGTTCTCGACGAGACCGCCGCGGTTCGGGTGCCACGCGACCGGCTGTGGTCCCGACCCTCCACCCCAGCCCTCTCCCGGATGATCACGGCCAGACCACCCCAGGGACAGGGCCCGTGCGCAGGTCCATGATCAGCAGGAACGGGACGCCAGCCGCAGGTGGTGCAGCTCGGGTCCCGATTCCGCTGATCACGCCCCAGATTCCAGGGGTGGCCAGTGGGCGAGGATCGGGACCACAGCCAGTCAAGTGGCACCAAAATTGCGGTGGTTTCGTCGTGAACGGGCGTGCCCCCGCGTCGGGGACGGCTGCCCGAGCAACCACATGATTCGGTAGTGCACCCAACCCGGCCACCTCCATGAGGCGGGGGTTGAGGTGAACCGGCGGGAACACGACGGCGGCCGAGGGCTGGTGGGTGAGCGCCGGGTGGCCCGGGCCGGGAACGGCGCCCACGAAAGATCCCGGCACCCGGCGGCACCCTGGGGGCGCGTTCCGCGGAACGCACGATCAGCGGTTCGGCGCGAAGGCCGACGCCCCGCGTCGGGAAACGCGCCGGTCTGGTGATCACAGGCTTATGCCGGGTCGGCCAGGGCCCTGTGTCGCCCGGCGCGTTCGTTCTCGGCTGGCGCGTCCGGTCGACGGGGTGTCTGACCTGCGACGGGCTGCGTCGACCGGCACGGGTTGCGCCGGTGTCGGCGGCTCCGCCGTGCCGAGATGCTCCCCAGCCCTGCGATCAGAAGAACGATCACGAAGTCCGGCTGTAGTACCAGGGCCTAGTTCCTGGGTGTACGCAGGCCGTCGAGCAGCACGCGGGTCAGGTGGTCGTCGATGCGGGCGCCGCAGCGGCAGACCGCCACGTTGAGCACCCGCACCACCTCCGTCGGCGGTACGTCGGCGCGCAAGTCACCCTCGCGCTGCGAGTCCGCCGCGATTTCGGCGATCAGCGCGTTGACCTCGGCTTCCAGCTCGGCCAGTTCGGGGCGTCCCGCCTCATCGGTGATCAGGGACTTGGTCAGCGACAGCGGCAGTGCCACGCAGTGCTCCGCGATCCGCACCAGCGCCTCCCACGCAGGGGCCCGGCCGACCTCCGCGCGTGTGGCCGCAAGCAGTTCCCGCAACGTGTCGACCGCGATGTCCTCCAACAGCGCGCGCCGGTCGGGGAAGTGCCGGTACAGGGTGCCGACGCCCACCCCGGCCTCCCGTGCGATGTCCTCCATCGCCACGGCCTCGCCCCGCTCGCCGGCGAGCCGGAGGGCGGCGCTCGTGATCGCCGACCGATTGCGCCGCGCGTCTGCCCGCACCCGCGTCTCCCATCAACCGGAATACCCGATTCATCTTATGCTACCGTCGCGGAAGCGGAATCCCGAATTCACCTTGGAGGGGCAATGCGGATCGGCCTGTACGTCGGAGATCAGAGTGATCTCCAGTCCCAGATCGAACAGACGCGCGCAGCGGCCGAACACGGCCTGGCCAGCGTGTTCTTCAACCAGGTAATGGCGTGGGACCCACTCACCGTCGCAGCGCTCGCCGGCACGGCCGTGCCGGGGATCGAGCTGGGCACGGGCATCGTGCACACCTACCCGCGCCATCCGATCTCGCTGGCCGGACAGGCTCTCAGCGTGGCGGCCGCCACCGGCAACCGGTTCACCCTCGGCATCGGGCCGAGCCACAAGCCGTTCATCGAGGGCGTGTACGGCCTGTCCTACGACCGGCCCGCGAACCACACCCGCGAGTACCTGACCGCGCTGCGGGCCGAACTCTCGGGCACCGGCCACATCCGGGTACCGGGCGCGCAGCCGCCGTCGGTGCTGCTCTCCGCGCTCGGTCCGGTGATGCTGCGCATCGCGGGCGAACTGGCCGACGGCACGATCACAGTGTGGGCGACCCCGGCGACGATCGCCGACCACATCCGGCCGAAGATCGACGCGGTGGCGACGGATCCGCGTGTCGTGGCGGCGGTGATGCTGAGCGTGACCGCGAGACCGGACGCCGTGCGCGACGAGGCCGCCGGCGTGTTCGGCTTCGCGTCGGACTTCGCCAGCTACCGGACACTCCTCGATCGCCAGGGACAGCGCAACGTCGCGGAGACGATCGTCGCCGGAGACGAGGACACCGTCGCCGCCGCGGTCCGCGCCTACGCGGCCGCCGGCGCGACCGACGTGCTGGTCGGCCTCGTCGGCGACGACACCGAGAAGGCCAGGACGCTGAAGCTGGTCGGGGAACTGGCCGGCGCCCTGTAGGGGCTGCTACCGCACGGCGCGCGCGTCGGTAGCTCCGCGGGACACGCCCCAGGCCTACCTCCCCGGAGATGGGGTACAGCGTCGGGACCATCGAGTACGAGGAGGCGGAGTGAGCGCACCCGACAAGCATTCGGAGGCCGACCCTCCCGAGCCGGGCTTCGAGCACGACCCCGAGCGGGCCGAGGCATACGCGGAGGCGGTGGGGACCGACCCTTCACCGCAGGAGGTCGACACCTACCTGGAGATCGCGGGCGACGAGCCGCTCGGCGACGGGGCCGACGCGGAGCGCTGAGCAGTCCTCGGCGTTGTCAGGCCAGGAACGCCTGCAGGTCGTCGAGCACGCGAGACGCGCCGATCGGGCCGAGTCCGAGGAACCACACCTCGTCGTCCACGGGACGCGCGGTGCCGCGCTGCACGGCGCCGAGCCGGTTCCACAGCTCCCCACCGACCACCGAGCCTTCCGCGGTGCCGTCCTTCGGGCCGTAGCTGGAGTAGAAGATCCAGTCGGCGTCGGCCTCCGAGATCCGCTCCGGCGAGATCTCGGCGGCGAGATCCTGGATGTCCTGGTTCGGCGGGCGGGGGAGCCCGACGTCGCGCAGCACGACACCGACCATCGAGAGGTTGCCGTAGAGCCGGACGCGCTCGGGCATGAACCGCAGCAGCGAGATCGTCGGCGGCTGGGTGAACCGGGCCCGGATGGCGTCGGCGCGGCGCTGGTAGTCGTTGAGCAGCTCGGTGGCCTTGGTCTCCTCGCCGACCGCAGCGCCCGCGAGCAGCAGGTTCTCCTTCCACGGGAACCCGGGCCGGATGCTGAAGACGGTGGGGGCGATCGCCGACAGCCGGTCGTACAGCGCGTCGACCCGCAGCTGGCTGCCGATGATGAGATCCGGCTGCAGCGCGGCGATCGCCTCCAGCCGCAGCCCGTCGAGCGACCCGACGTTGGTGCTGCCCGCAAGCTGTGGCTGCAGGTAGGAGGGGATGGTGCCGTTCGGGCTCGCGGTGCCCACCGGCACGACGCCCAGCGCGAGCATCGCGTCGGTCTCCCCGGTGTCGAGCACGACCACCCGCTTGGGCTTCTGCTCGAGCCGGGTGGTGCCCCGTGCGTGGGTGATCGTGCGCGGGAACACGCCCGGCGCGGCGTCGGAGCCCAGCTTCGCGGTGGCCTCGTCGGCGGTGGAGAAGAGCCGGCCCCCGGTGGCCACGTCGGTGTTACCCGGGCCGCTCGATCCCGGGTCGGGCGCGCCACCGCATCCGGCCACCAGCGCCATGACCAGCGCCCCCGCCGCCGCCATCCGCCTCATCGAGCCTCCCTCTCCAGAACTGAGGAGAGGCTAACTTGTCTCTCCCGGTCGGGCGGCACCGGTGCTCCAGGCGGGCGAGCCGTGTGTTCTGCGACGGCCCGTGGGTACGTCGTAGGAGTCCCGGCAGTCGCCGACGACGAGGAGGCAGCAACACGATGACCACGACGGAGACCGGTCAGGTCACCGGCACCAAGGACAAGGACTACAACATCATCTGGTTCACCGAGGCGTGCCTGAGCAACGCGCTGCGCCTCGAGACCTACATCCAGGACGCCGAGCGGGAGGGCGACAACGAGCTCGCCGAGTTCTTCCGGAAGGCGCAGAGCGAGAGCCGCAAGGGTGCGGAGCAAGGCAAGCAGCTGCTCAGCAGGCGAATCAGCTGATACCGCGCTGCCCCGGCCCGCCGACGACGAACCACGTCGGCGGGCCGTTGCCTGTTCACGCCCGGCGAGCCATATGCCCTGGAGGAACGTCTACGGTTCGGCCCCTCGGCTGGATAGATTCCCACCATGCTCACGGTGCGCGCTCTTCTCGCCGACCCGGCGCTCGAGCTGCGCCTGCTCGTACCGGGGACGGAAGGTGCGCTGGACGCCGAGGTCGTGTGGGTGCACAACACCGAGCTGCCCGACCCGTCCCGGTACGTGCGCGAGCACGAGCTCGTGCTGACCAACGGTCTGTGGCTGGAGACGGCGGAGCCTGCCGGCTTCGTTGCCGGTGCCCGGCGGGCCGGCGCAGCGGGAGTCGTGTTCGGGTTGCGCGCCGAGCGGACGAGCACGCCGGAGGAACTGGTCGAGGCCTGCCGGTCCGCGGGCCTGCCGTTGCTGGAGATCTCGGTAGACGTGCCGTTCACGGCGATCACGCGGGCGGCCGCGGCCAGCTACGCCGCCGAGCGCCAGGAGGCGCTCGTCGGGCTGGTGCGCCGGGGCAACGCGCTCGCCACGGCGATCTCGCACGGGGCGGGCGCGTCCGGGGTGCTCGCGGTGCTGCGCCGCGACCACGACCTCCCGCTCGCTGTCGTCGACCGGATGGGACGTCTGCTCGGCGCGGCCGGCGCTGAGCTCGACACCGAGCAGGCGGGCACCGCGGCGCGGGCGCTCGCCCGCCGCCCGCGGCCCCTCGAAGTGGACCTCGGCTCCGCGGGCCGGGCCACGATCTACCCGGTGGGTGCGGTCGGCGACGTCGACGCCGCCCTGCTGTGCCTGCGGCCGGTCACGGAGCTGGACCGGGAGGAACGCGACGCGTTGGAGCAGGCGGCGCGGTTCCTGTCCCTCGAGGTCGCGCGCCAGCAGACCGTGCAGGCCATCGAGCAGCGCTTCGCCAGCGAGCTGCTGGACATGGTGCTCTCCGGCGCGCACCGGGCCGCGGAGGTGCCGGGCAGACTGCGGGCCTTCGGCGTCGACCCGGACGCGCCGCTCGCGGTGTGTGCCGTCGCCTTCCGCTCCGGCGATCCGACGCTCCCCGGCATCGTCGAGGCGATCACCGACTTCTTCCTCGCCGAGAGCCTCCCCGCCCTCGTCGCGGGCGGCAGCCAGGACGTCGTGGCCGTGCTGCCGTGGCGGCGGCCGCCGTCGGACCTGTCGGCGCTCGCCACGCGCCTCGTCGCCGCGCTGGACTCGCGCTTCGCCGATCGCGACCCCGTTGCGGGGATCGGCGGCACTGCGGCGGACGCAGCGGAGCTGCGCCGGCCGCTGGCGCAGGCCAGGGAGGCGGTGCGGGTGCTTCGCGCGCGGCGCGGCGGCCCGGGTGTCACCACGTTCGACTCGCTTGGTGGCTACCGGCTCCTGCTGGGCCTCCAGGAGCCCGAGCAACTGCACCGGTTCGCCGCGAACGTGCTCGGCCCGTTGCGCGAGCACGACGGCCGCCGCGGCGGAGAGCTGGAGGCGACCCTGCGGGCGTTCCTCGACCACGACGGTCACTGGGCGGCCACCGCCGAGGCGCTCTACGTGCACGTCAACACCCTGCGCAACCGCCTGTCGCGCATCGCGGAGCTCACGGGCAGGGACGTCGGCCGCACCGCCGACCGGGTGGACCTCTTCCTCGCGCTGGAGGCCGCCTCAGTCGGGAAAGACCTCCGCTGAGACCTCAGGGCGTTCGGGGTGGCGCACGCGCAGAGCGGGGTCCGACAGCGCCGCTTCCGCCACGTCCCGGCATCGGGCGAAGCGGACGTCGCCGCGGTCGAGCGCGAACTCGATCAGCTTCCGCAGCGCGACGATCCGGCTCGGCCGCCCGGACAGGAACGGGTGGACGCACAGGTTGAACAGGCACTGGTACTGCCGCATCGCGTCCAGTTCGTCGCACCACATCCCCAGCACCGTCGACGGTGCGGTGATCACCGAGCCGACCTGCGGCGCGGGTAGGAACGCGTACTGCTCCCAGTCGTCGAGCGACCAGTGCACCGGCAGCTCCGCGATCTCGCCGCCTCCGGCCGCGAGCCGGTAGGGCCGGTCGTCGGCCATGAGCGACGAGTCGTAGCGCAGGCCGTGCTCGGCCACCAGAACAGGGGTCTGCCAGGTCGCCTCCCACATCGCCGCGCGGTGGCCGCTGATCGGGATGCCCTGCTCGGCGAACACCGCGAGCGCCCGTTCGAAGTCGGCGCGTTCCTCGGCCGCCGTCATCCACGTCGGCGGCCGGTGGGAGTACGAGTGGTGCGCCACCTCGTGGCCGCGCTCCACGATCGAGGCAGCCAGGCCGGGTCGCTGCTGAGCCACCCACCCCGGCACGAAGAACGTGGCGGGCACCGCGAGCTCGTCGAGCAGGTCCAGGATCCGGGGCACGCCGACCTCCGGCCCATACGCCTGGTGCGACATCGTCGACATGTGATCGGCGAAGGAGCGGCCCGCGGCGAGGACGGGGGTCTCCGCGTCGACGTCGAAGGTGAGGGTCGCGACGGCCGCCGCGCCGCCGTGCCAGCTTCCGGTCATGACCGCCGACCCTGCCCCGCCAGCACCTCCACGGCGAGCGGGGACGGCGCGCCGCGGTTGATCCCGACCAGGTCCATGGGGCACGACGACACCACGACCACGGCGTCCAGCTCCGCTCGGAAGGTGATCGCGTCGCCGGCACTCGTCGGCGCGGACAGCCACGTCAGGGACCCGTCGGCGCCGACGGGGATCCGCATGAACACGTTGATCGGCTGCGGGGTCGGGCCTGCGTAGGGGTGGCCCACGGCGGCGAGGGCCTCCCACATGTTGGTGGCGCAGGACCGGTGGTCCGGAGCGCCCAGCTGGGCGTAGCGCGGCGGGTCGCAGGCGGCGATCAGCATGTCGTGCTGGCCAGGGGAGGTGTCCGCGACGAGCGTGAGGATCGGGCGCCTGCGGTCGGTGACGAACTGCTCCCCGAGGGCGGGGAACAGCCGTCGGGTGTGCGTCCGCGTGTGGGCTGCGCTGTGATGCTCGTCGGGGACGTCCGTGGCGAACGCGAAGACGTCGCCGACCTGCCCGCCTGCCAGGTCGACGATCCGGACCAGCTCGCCGGCCCGTACGCGCACCGCCCGCCCCGCGCCGCCGGGAACCTCGAAGCGCCGGGTGATCGTGTCGGTCTGCATGCCCTCACCCAACCTCCCGCGCGGGCGGCTGGGCGAGAGCGGAACCTCCATCGAGCGAGCTGCTCACTGGGTGAAGCTCCAAGGCGCTTCGTGACCACGTTCTGTCAAGTTTCGATGCGATGCTCGTCGCGTGTACGAAACCGAACCGGAGCTCCGGGAGCTGCAGACCCTCATCGACGCCTCGCTCGGCCGGTCGACCGCGCACCTGCAGTCGATCATCACCGGCGAGCGCAGCCTGAGCGCCGAGCAGATGACGCGGGTGCTCACCGGGATGTGCGTCCTCGTGCTGTCCACGGTCACCGCGAAGGGCGAGCCGCGCGTCAGCGCCGTCGACGGGCACTTCCTGCACGGCCGATGGGTGTTCGGCACGGCGCGCAGCGCCGCCAAGGCGCGGCACCTGCGGGTGCGGCCGGCGGCGAGCGCCGCGCACCTGCGCGGGGAGGAGCTCGGGGTGTTCGTCCACGGCGCGGTGGAGGAACTCACGCCGGTGAACGGGCAGCCGCACCCCGACTGGCCGCCGATCCACGAGTACCTGCGCGGGTTCTACGGCGACATGTCGTTCGACTTCGACGTCGTCTACTACCGGCTGCGGCCGACCTGGATGACGGTGTACGCAACCGATCCGGCCGGGCTCCTCGCGCAGGCGTCGTAGAACAGGGGGTCACGCCGGGTGCACCCGGCCGAGGAAGTCGCGCGACAGCGCGACGATGTCGTCGAGGTGCGTCTCGAGCGCCCAGTGCCCGGCGTCGAGCAGGTGTAGCTCGGCGCCGGGCAGGTCGCGCAAGTAGGCGCGGGCGGCGCCCTCGGGCATGTAGCCGTCGTGGGGGCCCCACGCGATCAGCGTGGGCGGCCGGTGCTCGCGCAGGTACGCCTGCTGCCGCGGGAACCACGCCTGTGTCGACCCCTGGTCGGCCAGCAGTCGGACCAGGTGCTCGCGCCGGCCGTGGCGCTCCACGAGTGCCCAATGCAACGTCCACAGGTCCGGGCTGATCTGCTCGACCTGGTGCTCGGGGACCTCGCCGATGAACTCGTCGCGGAACCCCTCCTCGCTCACCGCGGCCCGCAGCCGGTCCCGGCCCTCCGGGGTGGGGTCGTCCCAGAACGCCTTCAGCGGCGCGTACTTCGGGCCGTGTTCCTCTGGGTAGATGTCGCCGTTCTGCAGGATGAGCCCCGCCACCCGCTCCGGGGAGCTCATCGCCAGCCGCAGGCCGAACTGGGACCCGTAGTCGTGCAGGTAGATCGCGTACCGCTTCATCCCAAGCGCGTCGACGAAGCGGCGCAGGTACTGGGCGTACGCGTCGAACGTGTAGGGGAAGCGGTCCGGCTCGGGGGTCGCGCTGTGGCCGAACCCGGGGTGGTCGGGTGCGACGAGGCGCCAGCGGTCGCCCAGCGCCGCCATGTAGTGGCGGAACTGGAACGACGAGCACGGGTAGCCGTGCGGCAGCACGACGGCAGGGGCGTCCGCCGGGCCCGCCTCCCGGTAGAAGATCTCGATGCCGTCCACGTCGACGCGGCGATGGGCGACCGGAACCATGGGTCCTCCTCGTGTCGGTGTCCGTCACGAGGTGGGTAGCCCTGGTCGGTAAGGCGTAAACCTCTTAATCAACCATTACGCCAGCGCTGGACGTTCTCCAGCGTCACGCGCGGGGAGAGCATCGAGCGGTCGAAGCGCTCCAGCGGTGTCCCGGCGCCGAGCCTGCGGGGCAGGTCGGGGTTGGCGAGCGCGCCGCGGGCCACGGCGAGCAGGTCCGCGTGCCCGTCGGCGAGCACCTGTTCGGCCTGGCGCGGGTCGTGCATACCGCCGTTGGCGATCACCGGCAGGCCGGTCGCGCTGCGGGCGAGCGCCGTGGTCGTGCACCCGCCGTCGAGCACCGCCGTCTCCAGGAAGGTGCGGCCCTCGCTGGCGATGTGCAGGTAGTCGGCCCGCGCGTCCGCCAGTGCGGTGTAGATGGTCTCCGCCTCCCGCCGGCCGCCTGGCCAGCGGTACTCGAAGTCGTTGACCTTGGTCTGCGACAGCCGGACGCCGACGAGGAACTCGGACCCGACCGCGGCGCGGACGGCGCCCGTCACCTCGGCGGAGAGCCGCACCCGGTTCGCGACCGAACCGCCGTAGGCGTCGGTGCGCCGGTTGGTGTACTCGGTGAGGAACTGGTCGAGCAGGTAGCCGTTGGCGGCGTGGATCTCGACGCCGTCGAAGCCCGCCTCTCGGGCCCGCAGCGCCGAGGCGGCGAACCCCTCGACGATCCGCTCCAGGTCGTGGACGCCGAGCTCGGCCGGAATCGGCCACGGCCCGCTGCCGCCGTACTCGGGCATCATCTCCGCGCGCGGCTGCACGGCCGAGGGGCCGACGGTGCCGGTGCGGTGTGGGTTGCCCTGCGACAGCGCGCCGGCGTGCATCAGCTGGGCGATCATCACGGCGCCCGCGGCGTGCACGCGCCGGGTCACGGCCCGCCAGCCGTCGACGTGTGCGTCGGTGGCGAGCCCTGGCTGGTTGTCGTAGCCCTGGCTGTACTCGGTGTCCGGGTAGGTGCCCTCGGTGACGATCAGGCCGAACCCGCCCTCGGCGAACTCGGCGTAGTAGTCGGCCATCTCCGGGGTCGGTACGCCGTCGGGGGTCGCCGAGGTGCGGGTCATGGGTGCCACGGCCATCCGGTTGCGCAGGATGTGGACGCCGAGCCGGGTCGGGGCGAGTGCGGGGTGGGTGGTCGCTGTCGTCATGCACTCCAGTCAAGCTGCGCGCCGACCGGACGACGATGGATGAATCTCCATTGCCTCCGGCGAGGCCTGGAGGAATCTCTCCACAGATCACGCACGGGGTGCGAGCACGGCGTCGGCGAGGGTGTCCATCGGCGCTCCGATGTGCTGCGGAGCCGGGCGGAAGAGCGTGTCGCCGAGGGCCTTCACCGCGGCCGGGATCTCCCGCAGCCAGCCGTAGACCGTGGCCGTGCGCCGCGCGCTCAGGCTCGCGTCGCCCACGCCGGTGGCGTCGATGCCGGCGGCGCCGCAGAGGACGATCGCCCGCGGCAGGTGGAACTCCTGCGTGACGACGATCGCCGAACGCACGCCGTACACCTCGCGCGCCCGCACGCACGAGTCCCACGTGCGGAACCCTGCCGCGTCGCCGACGATCTTGCCGTCGGGGACGCCCGCGGCGAGCAGGTAGGTGCGCATCGCTACGGGTTCCTCGTCCGCGCCGCTCACCAGTACCGCGTCCACGGTGCCCCGGTGGTAGAGGTCGGCGGCGATGTCCAGGCGCCTGGCGAGCAGCAGGGTCGGGCGTCCGTCGCGGCGCAACCCGGCGCCGAGCACGAGCGCGATCGGGCGTGCCTCCGCCCGATCGACGGTGGTGCGCCTGCCGTCGGTGGACGCGGCGAACCAGGCCAATGGCGTAGCGACGAGCACCGGCGCCAGCAGCGCCAGGAGGACCCAGGGTTTCCGGCTCACGCCTTCCAGTCTGCCGGGATCTCCCTGTGGATCTCGTCAAGCCAGATGCGGGCCGACATGTCCGAGGGCGCCCGCCAGTCGCCCCGCGGCGAGAGCGACCCGCCAGCCGCCACCTTCGGCCCGTTCGGCAGCGCCGACCGCTTGAACTGGCTGAAGCCGTAGAAGCGCTGCGCGAACACCTCCAGCCAGTGCTTGATCTCCGCCAGCGTGTAGGAGGGTCGCTCGTCCTCGGGGAACCCGACCGGCCAGTCGCCGAGCCGCGGGTCGTGCCATGCGTGCCAGGCGAGGAAGGCGATCTTCGAGGGGCGGAAGCCGAAGCGCAGGACGTGGAAGAGCGAGAAGTCCTGGAGCGAGTACGGCCCGACCTTCGCCTCGCTGCTCTGCACCTCCTCGTCCTCGCCCGCGGGCACCAGCTCGGGTGTGATCTCGGTGTCGAGGACGTCGGTGAGCACCGCGTTCACGTCGTCGTCGAACTGCTTCGACGACACGACCCATCGGATGAGGTGCTGGATCAGCGTCTTCGGCACCCCGCCGTTGACGTTGTAGTGCGACATCTGGTCGCCCACGCCGTACGTCGACCAGCCCAGCGCCAGCTCGGAGAGGTCGCCGGTGCCCAGCACGATCCCGCCGCGTTGGTTGGCCGCCCGGAAGAGGTAGTCGGTGCGCAGCCCGGCCTGCACGTTCTCGAACGTCACGTCGTACACCGGCTCGCCGTGGGAGAACGGGTGCTCGAGGTTCTTCAGCATCAACCGCGCCGTCTCGGTGATGTCGAGCTCGGTGAACGTGATCCCGAGGGTCTCCGCCAGCCGGGTGGCGTTGCCCTTGGTGCGGGTGCCCGTCGCGAAGCCCGGCAGCGTGAAGCCGAGGATGTCGCTGCGCGGGCGCCCCTCCCGGTCCATCGCCTTCGCCGCGACGATCAACGCGTGCGTGGAGTCCAGCCCGCCGGACACGCCGATGACGATCTTCGGCTGCCCGATCGCCCGCATCCGCTGTTCCAGACCCGCGACCTGGATGCTGTAGGCCTCGTAGCAGTCCTGCTCGAGGCGCGTCTCGTCGGACGGCACGAACGGGAACCGCTCGACCTCCCGGCGGAACCCGATGTCCCCGCCCGGCGGTTCCAGGCGGAACCCGACCTGCCGGAACGCGTCGGTGCGCTGGGCGTGGTGGCGCCGGTTGTCGTCGAACGTGCCCATCCGCAGCCGCTCGGCACGCAGCAGGTCCAGGTCGACATCGGCCACCGAGCGGCGCGGGCCGATCGGGAACCGCTCGGTGTCGGCGAGCAGCACCCCGTTCTCCCAGATCATGGTCTGGCCGTCCCACGACAGGTCGGTGGTGGACTCGCCCTCACCCGCGGCCGAGTAGACGTACGCCGCCAGGCAGCGCGACGACGCCGACCGCGCGAGCAGGCACCGGTCCTCCGCGCGGCCCACCGTGATGGGACTCCCGGAGATGTTGGCGAGCACGGTGGCCCCGGCGAGCGCGGCCTCCGCGCTGGGCGGGATCGGGACCCACATGTCCTCGCACACCTCGGCGTGCAGCACGAACCCCGGCACGTCCTCGGCGGCGAAGAGCAGGTCCGGCCCGAACGGCACCTCCGACTCGCCGATCCGGATCGTGCCGCGCACGTCGTCGCCGGGCGCCACCTGCCGCCGCTCGTAGAACTCCCGGTACGTCGGCAGGTACGACTTCGGCGCCACCCCGAGCACCCGGCCACGGTGGATGACGACCGCCGTGTTGTAGATCCGGTGCCGGTACCGCAGCGGGGCCCCCACGACGAGCACCGGGAGCAGGTCGGCCGAGCCGGCCAGCAGCTCCAGCAGCGCTTCCTCGACCGTGTCCAGAAGCGTGTCCTGCATCAGGATGTCCTCGATCGAGTACCCCGAGAGCGTCAGCTCGGGGAACACAGCGAGCCCCACGCCCTCGTCGTGGCACTCCCGTGCCGACCGCAGCACGGCTTCCGCGTTCGCAGCGGGCTGGGCGATCGAGGTGCGGATCGTGCAGGAGGCGACCCGGAGGAACCCGTGCTGGTAGGGGGAGCGGAAGTCCACCCGACGAGTCTGCCGGAGGGGGATCAGGCGTGCAGCATCCCCGCCCTCAGTCCAGCATGATCAGATCGACCTCATGGGTCTGTGGAGCTTGGGCCGGGACGCATAGCGTCGACTTGATCATGTCGCGCGCGGCTTGGGCGCGCCGTTCCCGGCCCCCAGCGCCTGGGGGCCGTTCTCGCACTCGCCCTGGCTTCCCACGTGTTCGCACCCGTTCGCTGCGTTGGGATGGACTCGAGGGTCAGGTTCGCGGGAGTGCCCATGATCGGCAGGATCGGGACACAGCGCTCGCATATGAGCGTCATGTCCCGGTTCTGCTGATCTTGGCCGTGTGTTGTTGCGGCGGCTGGCCCGAGATCACCGCAAGTGGTGTGGGAGCGTCAGAAATGTCGCTCCCACACCACTCCTGGCGATCATCGCCACTCTTCCGCCCGGCCGGACCCCTCAACCCGGCCGGGCGGCGGTCACCGGTCAGCTGCCGGCAAGCGCGACCGGGGTCTGGGCGTCCGGGAGGTCGAACTGGGTGCGGTGCAGCTCGGCGTAGCGCCCGTCGCGAGCGAGGAGCTCGGTGTGGGTGCCGCGCTCGATGACCCGGCCGGCCTCGAGCACGAGGATCTGGTCGGCGGCCCGGATGGTGGACAGCCGGTGGGCGATCACGATGGCCGTGCGGCCCTGGAGGGCCTCGCCCAGCGCCTCCTGCACCGCGGCCTCGGATGTGGAGTCGAGGTGGGCGGTGGCCTCGTCGAGCACGACGACCCGCGGCTTCGCCAGCAGCAGGCGGGCGATGGTGAGCCGTTGGCGTTCGCCACCGGACAGGCGGTAGCCGCGCTCGCCGACGACCGTCTCGAGGCCGTCGGGCAGCGACGCGACGAGCTCGCCCAGCCGGGCGCGTTCCAACGCGCTCCAGAGCTCGGCCTCGCTCGCTCCCGGTGCGGCGAGCAGCAGGTTGGAGCGGATCGACTCGTGGAAGAGGTGCCCGTCCTGCGTGACGAGGCCCAGCGCCCCGCGGATCGTGTCGAACGACAGGTCGCGCACGTCGACGCCGCCGATCTCGATCGCGCCCGAGTCGACGTCGTAGAGGCGGGGGAGCAGCTGCGCGATCGTGGACTTGCCCGCCCCCGACGAACCGACGAGCGCGATCATCTGGCCAGGCTCTGCCCGGAACGAGACGTCGTGCAGCACCTGCTCGCCGCCGCGGGAGTCGAGCCGCGCCACCTCCTCGAGGGACGCCAGCGACACCTTGTCGGCCGACGGGTAAGCGAAGTCGACGGCGCCGAACTCCACCGACAGCGGGCCGTCGGGCAGCGGGACCGGGTGCTCCGGCTCTGCGACCAGCGGCGGCAGGTCGAGCACCTCGAACACCCGCTCGAAGCTCACCAGCGCGCTCATCACCTCGACCCGGGCGCTGGCCAGCGCCGTGAGCGGCGCGTACAGGCGGGTGAGCAGCAGTGCGAGCGCCACGATGTCGCCGGAGCTCGCGCCGCCGGACAGCGCCAGCCACCCGCCCACGCCGTAGACGAGCGCGAGCGCCAGCGCGGACACGAGCGTGAGCGCCGAGACGAACACCCACTGCACCATTGCGGTGCGCACGCCGATGTCGCGGACGCGGGCGGCGCGCGCGACGAACTCGCGCGTCTCCTCGGCGGGCCGGCCGAACAGCTTGATGAGCGTGGCGCCAGGCGCGGAGAAGCGCTCCGTCATCTGCGTGCCCATGGCGGCGTTGTGGTCGGCCGCCTCCCGCTCGAGAGAGGCGAGCTTGCCGCCCATCCGTCGCGCAGGCAGGACGAACAGCGGCAGCAGCACGAGGGCGAGCAGGGTGACCTGCCACGACAGGCTCAGCATCACCCCGAGCGTGAGCGCGAGCTGCACGACGTTGCCGACCACGCCCGAGAGCGTGTCGCTGAAGGCTCGCTGGGCGCCGATGACGTCGTTGTTGAGCCTGCTCACCAGCGCCCCGGTGCGGGTGCGGGTGAAGAACGCGACGGGCTGGCGCTGGACGTGGTCGAACACGGCGGCCCGCAGGTCGAGGATGAGCCCCTCACCGAGCGATGCCGACAGCCAGCGCTGCAGGATGCCGCCACCCGCCTCCGCGACAGCGATCACGGCGATCAGGACGGCGAGCCCGATCACGGCCCCGACCGGCCCGCCACGGTTGATGACGTCGAAGACCCGCCCCGCGAGGACGGGCGTGGCTACGGCGAGGGCCGCAACGACGACGCTGACCAGCAGGAACGCGCCGATGCGCCGGCGGTGGGGCTGCGCGAACGCCCCGATCCGGCGCAGCGTTGCGGCCGAGAACGGCCGCTTCTCCTCCTCGGCGTGGGCAGCCCGGTATACCGAGTGCCACGCCACCATCTCCATGCTCACGTGCCGCTCCTGTTCCTCGCCGTCCGGCCCGCCGCCTCTACGACCGCTCCGCCCGGTGAAACTCATCGGTCGTCCGGACGCGGTCATTGTGGTGAGGGGGTCCGACAGTTCTGGTCCGAGTTCGCCTCGGCTGCTCGCGGACGACCGTAGGAGTTGAAGTCAGGTACAGGTCAAGGCTGCGACCGCGGGGCGCCCGACACCCGCAACGGTCCGCGCCCGGCGAGCGAGTGAACGAGCGACATCACGTCGACCGGGGGAGCGGACGTTGCTCGTGGGTTGGATCGCCATCGCCGCCGTCGTACTGGAGATCATCGGACTGGCGGTCGGGGTCATCATGTGGGGCGCGCCGGCGCTGTTCGTCGGCGGGCCCGTGCTGTTCGCGACCGTGGTCGTGGCCGTCGTGGTGTGGACGCTGGTGATCCCGCAGCGGATGCTGCGCGCCCGAGTGGAAGGGCTGCCGCTGCGGGGCGCTCCCGCGGGATGGAGGGCGGCACAAGAGTTCCACCATCCTCCGTCCGGATCCGGCTCCAGCTCTGGCGTCGATCCGACCCCGCGCGGGTCCGCGTGGCCATCGGACGGTGATCTCGCCGCGGACCACGCAGGGCATCACGGCTGGCACGGCTCGTCCGATGGTGGGTGGTCGGGCGACAGCTCGGGATCCTCGTCGGACAGCACCTCGTCCAGCTCGTCCGGCTCGTCCGACAGCTCGTCGTCGAGTTCGTCGAGTTCCTCGGACAGCTCGTCGAGCTCCTCGTAGGCGACGGCCGGCCGGGTGACCACCCTTGACCCGGGTGGGTGACGCGGATCACTCTCTGGGTCCGAATCACATCGACGTGGTCGCGGAGGTCGCGATGACCGAGGTGCAAAGGACCTATCCGCTCGGTGTCAGCCGGCCAGACCTCGCGGTGGCCGATCTGCCGACGCCGGAGGAAGTGTTCAACGTCCGCAAGATCGGCGCCCGTGAGCTGGTCATGTACGCGATCGGGCCCAGCCTGATCGCGCTCGGCGTCTCGATCGGCAGTGGGGAGTGGCTGCTCGGGCCGCAGGCCGTCGGGCAATACGGCTTCGTCGGGATCGGCTGGGTGATCACCATCTCGGCGGTGCTCCAGACGTTCTACAACGTCGAGTGCGCCCGCTACATCGTCGCGACCGGCGAGACGGACACCGTCGGGTGGGGCCGGGTGCCGCCCGGCAAGCTGTTCTGGGTCCCGGTCTCGGTGTTCATCGTCATCTTCGCGTTCATCGCGGGCGGGTGGGCCGCCTCGGCGGGGCAGGGCATGTTCGCGCTCGTCAACGGCCGGGTCGCCGAGGCGGGCGAGATGCAGCAGACCCGCTGGTACGCGATCGGGCTGCTCGTCATCGTCTTCCTGATCACCGTGTCGGCCCAGCGGATCAGCAGGGCGCTCGAGCTGTCGAACTGGGTGATGGTCGGTGCGATCCTCGGGATCCTGATCATCGTGGACCTGCTCGTCGTGCCGGCGAGCGTCTGGTGGGAGGGCATCCGAGGGCTCGTCACGCCTGCCGCCCCACCGGCCGGCATCAGCGCCACCCAGCTCGGAGCGCTCGCCGGGTTCACCGCGATGGCGTCGGGGTTGAACTGGTACCTGATGAGCCACTACCGCGACAAGGGCTACGGCATGGGGCACCGCGCCGGGTTCATAGCAGGCCTGCGCGGCAACCAGCAGGAGCTGCTGTCCGTCGGCGTCACGTTCCCGGACGACGAGCGGAATACCGGTGTGTGGCGGCGGTGGTACCGCCTGCTGCTGGTGGACATGTGGGGAGTGTTCTTCGTGGGCGCGATCCTCGGCATGCTGTTGCCGACCGTGCTCATGTCACACGCGGTGGCGCTGTCGGGCGAGCGGCCCACCACGGCCAACGTGCCCACGTTCGTCGCCAGCGCGCTGGCGCCGGAGTACGGCCAGGGGATGTTCTACCTGATGCTGCTGATGGGTGTGCTGGTCCTGTTCTCCACGCAGCTGGGCATCTTCGAGGCGCTGGTCCGGGTGGTCACCGACGGCGCACCCGCGGTGAGCCCGCGCCTGCGCGCGCTGATCGAGAGCGACCCGCGCCGCTTCTACTACCCCTTCATGATCGCGCTGTTGATCGCGATCGCGATCATCATCCACCTGGCGCTGCCCGTCGCGCTCGTGCAGTTCTCGGCGAACATGTCGAACCTGGGTGCGCTGATCTTCCCGTTCCTGCTGATGTACCTGAACAGCAGGCTGCCGCGAGCGGCCCGGCCACGGCCGTGGCACTACGTGCTGCTGGTGCTCAACTTCCTGTTCTTCGGCTTCTTCTTCGTCAACTTCGTCGCCGACTTCGTGGGGGACCCGCTGATCACCTTCTGAAACCCGCTCAGTGGCCGCTGCCCGTCTGCGTGAGGGCAGCGGCAAGGCCGAGCGCCACAGCCATCAGCGTGACCTCGTACCCCGCCCACAGCAGCAGCGGCATGCGGCTCGCCGCCATCCGGCGGCGGGTGAGCCAGCCGAGCCAGCCGATCACACCGAGGGCCGCGGTCTTCGCCACCAGCAGCTGCGCCGTGCCGGTGGCCAGGTAGAGCTGCACGGCGGCCTCCCACCGGACGTGCGCAAGCGCGGGCGGCAGCCGGACCGCTGCCGTGAGGACGCCGGTGGCCGCCACCGCGGCGATGCACACCGCGGCCAGCCGCGAGAAGCGGGGCAGCACCGCGACCAGCAGGCCGCGCCGGGGCGCGACCAGCACCAGGATCGCGCCGAGGCCGCCGACCCACGCGGCGGCGGCCGCCACGTGGATCCCGACGCCGACGACGGCGACCACCTGGTAGGCGTGCACGGCCCCCGAGTGACCTGTGACGGCCGGCGTGATCATCGCGAACAGGGCGACCGCGAGCACCACCCGCGGCGGGAGCAGGCCCGGCCTGCGCGCCCTGACGACCGTGCAGCAGGCGACGAGCGCCGTGGCGCAGGCGACGAGCAGCATGCCCTGGCCCGCGCCGAGCCGGGTGGCCCATGTGACGAGCTCGTCCACCCCGAGCGTGCTGACGGGCCGGGCGAACGCGGCCGCGGCACCGAGGACGATCGCGAACAGGACGGCCACCAGCCACGCGCCCGCCGAGACGAGCGCAGCCCGCCTCGTCCGAGCGAGCACCGGTGCCGTCCTCCGGTCCCCCCGGGGGAGCAGCACCTCGAGCAGCGCGAGGCCGACGACCGCGACGCCGGCCACGTCCATCACCGTGCGGCTCACCGTGACCGCGATGGACGTGCTGCCGGGCGGCACGCCGTCGGCCGCCGCGGCCAGCAGCACCCCGGCGGCGGTGGCACCCAGCGCCACCGCCGCCCATCTGCCGACCGGGCCAACGGCGTCCCGCGGCCGGGTGGCGAGGGTGTTCAACACTGCAGCCCCTCGTTCAGGCAGTCGACGACTGCGTTCATCAGCTCGTCGGGCATGCCGTTGACGAAGTCGCCGTGGTCGGTGGCCGGATGGTGCTGCTGGTCGGGGAACCCGTCGAGCGCGAAGTTGCGCCCGCCCGGCTGGTCGTAGGCGAGGATCATCCGCAGCTGCGGCACCGCGACCGTGTCCTGCGGGCACGCGCCGGTGTCCTCGTCGGCGAAGGCGATGTGCGAGCGGTGGTCCTCCGAGTCGAGGTTCTCGCCGTCCCAGCAGGACGGGAAGTCGAGCACGCGCAACAGCCGGCTCCCCTCGGGGCACAGCGGGTATTGCGTGGTGGCGCGGTCCTCGAAGCCGCGGCACGTCCACTGCGCACGCACGTTGTCCGGGCCGTTGGTCACCGCCTTGGCGTCCCCGGTGATCACGCGCAGCAGCTGGGGCATGGGCGAGACGGGCTCCGTCGGGTTGCCGAGGAACTGCATGACGACCTGCGCAGGCTCGATGATCTCCCCGACGTTGCCGTCCAGACCACCGCCGTCGTCGTTGTCGTCCACACCGATCTGCCCGGTGTCGCGCAGCACGGGCCAGAAGAACGTGGAGCGGTTGTCCAGGTCGCAGGTCGTCTCCGAAACCAGCAGGTCACCGGCGTCCGTTGACGCGTCCGTTGCCGTGCTGCCGAGGTAGTCGTGCATGTGCTGGGCGCCGTTGACGGTGCCAGGGGCGACGATCCAGTTGTCGGAGTTGCGCAGCGCGGGATCCGGTGTGCCGCACTCGGCCACGAAGCTGCCGGTGGAGGCGTTCCCGTCCGGTGCCGGGTTGGAGACGAGCTGGTTGACCTCACCGATGTCGGCGAAGTCGGCGATGGCGGGCGGCGCGGCGTCCTCCCGCCCCGGAAAGTCGTCGTCGGCCGCGTTCTCGTTCTTCTCGTCGTCGTTCTCGTTGTTCTGGTTCTCGTTGTTCTGGTTGTTGTTCTGTTTGTTGTCGTTCTCCGCGTTCTGGTCGTCGCCACCATCCTGGTCGGCCTGGCGGGCGGCGAGCGACTGGCTCAGTGCCTCCCGGGCGTCGTTCTCCTCGCCTGCGCCGGCGTTCCCTGCCTTGTCGCCGTCCGCCTTGTCGTTGTCTGAGTCGCGGTTGCCACCGTCCTTGCCACCGTCCTCGTCGGACGGCTCGTCCTCCTTGGCGGCGACCAGTGCCATGACGTGGTCGGGGGCGGGGTCGAGCGCGGCGAACCCGGCGGCGACGGCCGTCGAGGTGGACGGCTGCGCGGGCGGGGACACGGCGCCCTCCAGCACGGGCGGCAGCGCCAGCACTCCGATCACGAGCAGGCCGAACACGGCAGGCCCTCCCGGGCGGCGCTGGCCGGCAGGCCTGCGTCGTTGCGGGTGGAGGCGCGGGGGCGCCGGGGGTCGTGGTGGTGGTGCGGGGAACGGCTGGGCAGGGGGGTAGGCGGGGGCGGCGCCTGCGGGGCGGGTGCGGGAGCGGTCGCGCAGCAGCATGTCGACCAGCGCGCCGCCACCGAGCACGGCGACGAACGCCAGCACGGCAGCGAGCCACGACGACACAGAGGCGTCGCGGATCGCGGCCAGCGCACCGAACGTCGCGCTCCCATCGGAGGGGCTCCCGTTCGCGGTGAGCACAGGTGCCGCGCCGCCGGTCCCGGCCGCGGCGGATGCGGCCGGGGCCGGGGCCGCCGCGGGACCGGGCGGTTCGGGTAGCGCCTCGAAGTCGACGAGACCGGTGCTCTCGAGGTACTCGTGGTGGCGGGTGACGAACTGGGCGGCTGTCGTCGCGAACTCGCGGACCAGCTCGTTACGGGTGCCCGAACGCACCTCGGCGATGACGGGGAGCACCTTGCCGTGCGCCTGGCGCAGCAGGTTCACCGCGGTGCGGTCGTACTCGGCGCCGGTCTGCGCGGAGATCTCCTCCATCCACCCCTGCTGCTGCGCCGAAGGCTGGCTCGGCAGGGTGACCCCGAGCTGGTCGGCGGTCCGGCGCACGATCTCGTCGAGATCGGTGTGCTCGACCGAGATGCGCCTGCCCACGTCGCGCACCACCGAGTTGGTGGCCCGCTGCTCCATCTGCTGCCCGGTGGGGGTCTCCCACAGCCCGGCCTGGCGCACCTTCACCAGCAGGTCGATGTCGGACGCGGTGAGCGGGCCGAACTCGGTGCGGGTGGTGGTACCCACGCTGGACTGCTGGTCCACCGCGACGCCGTCGCCGCCGGTGCCCCCCGAGTTGAACACCGCGACCGTCACGATGACGGCCAGCACGAGTGCGCCGGCCCAGCGCGCGGCCCTCGAGACAGGTGATCGCACGGCCCCGTCCTTAGAACTGTTCGATGTGGATCCGGTGCTCGGGCACTCCGAGCTCCAGCAGGCTGCGTGTCACGGTGGTGACGAAGCCGGGTGGCCCGCACACGAAGTAGTCGAGCGCCGACCGCCGTCCGGCGTGCGGTAGGACCGCGCGCAGCAGCGGGGTGCCGACGTCGCCCGCGGCACCGGTCCAGCCCGGTGGGGGATGGCGCACGACCTCGACGACGGTGAGGTCGAGCCGGCGGGCCATGTGGCCGAGCTCGTGGCGGAACAGCAGCTCGCGTGGCGTCCCCGCGGCCCTGAGCAGCAGCAGCGGGCGCGGGTCGTGCCGGTCGGCGAGCGTGCGCACCATGGAGAGCATCGGGGTGATCCCGACCCCCGCGGCGATCATGGCGACGCCCGACGCCGGCTGGAGGAGCAGGTCGAGGCTGCACGAGCCGTATGGCCCGTCGACCCACACCGGTGTGCCGGGCGGCAGGTTCCGCAGCAGGGTGCCGAAATCACCCGTGGAGCGCACCGTGAACGCGCACCCGCCACCCGCAGCCGATGAGGCGATGGTGAACGGGTGCTCCTCGCCGCCCGACTTGGCGAGGCGCAGCCATGCGAACTGGCCGGGGGCGAACCGCAGCGGCGCCCCTCGCGGGTCGAGCACCAGGGTGCAGACGCTGTCGGAGTCGAGCCGGACCTCCCGCACGACGTGCTCGCTGGAGCGCTGTGCCGCCAGCACCCGGTGCGCAAGGCCCGCGGCGAGCACCACGGCCAGCGCCACCAGCACCCATCGCATCACCGGGTGTGCGACGAGCTCCCCGACCAGCTGCACGTGCAGCGCCGAGAGCGCGACCGCCGCCACGCTCAGCACCAGGTGCGCCCAGCGCCACAGCTCGTACTCCTGGCGCACCCGCCGCCGGAGCACCCCGAGCGCGATCACACCGCCGAGCGCGACCGTGGCCACGGTGGCGGCCCGTGCGCGCGGCGGCGCGTAGATCCAGGTCAGCAGGTCGACGTTGTCGAGGTCGGCGGCGATGACGACGGCGATGTGCAGCACGACGCTCGTCGTGGCCAGCACCCCCATGCTGCGGTGGGCCGACAGCAGCGCGGTGATCCCGGCCGCTCGCGACAGCGCCCGCAGCCGGCAGACCAGCACGAACGTACAGACCATCGCCGAGAGTGCCACGAGGCCGGTGAGGTCGGTCAGCATCGACCACAGCGGGGCGGGACCGCCGACGAGCACCCGGATGGCGAGCGGCGCCAGCAGCACGACGGCAAGCCCGGCGAGCCACCGGCGTACGAGCCGCGCCGAACCGCGCGCGGCTGCCACCGATCCCGGCCCCGCCTGCATCTCCAAGGAGCTGGTCACGTGTGACTCCCGCGCAGCGAACGCGCCGCTCGCTCGCCACGGCCGGTGTCAGTAGCCATCGGAGGAGCCGCCCGTGTTCTCCCTGCCAGGCGCTGTGGACTGGTGCTGCTGGGAGCCGCCGTTGTGGTCACCGCTCGAGCTGCCGCCGCGCTGGGATCCGCTGGAGGGCTCCGACGAGCGCGACCGGCTCGACTCGCCGCCGTTGCCCTCGACGATCAGCGTGCCGGTCATCTCCGGGTGGAGCGTGCAGCTGAACTCGTAGCGCCCCGGCGTGTTCGGTGCGGTGAAGGTGGCCGTCTCGTCCTGGTTCAGGTTGGAGGTCTTGAAGCCCCCGTCGGCCGCGGTGACGTTGTGCGGCGCCGCGTCGGTGTTCACGACCTCGACCGTTGCGCCGGGCGCGACCGTGAGGGGCTGCCCGAACGCGAAGCCCTTGATCGTGATCGTGACTTCACCGGACTGGCCGGCCGATGCGGGCTCGGACTGCTCGCAGCCGCCGTTCGACTCCCCGTTGCTCTTGTTGTCGTCCTTGTTGTTGCTGCTGTTGTCGCCGTTCCCGTTGCCGTTCCCGTTGCCGTTCCCGTTGCCGTTGTCGCAGCCGGAGTTCTCGGCTCCATCGCCGAGTTCCTCCGCGGATATGCCGAGCGCGTCGAGCAGGCCTTGCAGGGCGCCGATGATCTCTTCCCGGTCGGCGTCCTCCCCGGCGGCGGCGTTTCCACCCCCACCAGCGTCGCCGTCGTCGTTCTCGGGAGGGCCGCCGTCGGAGGCCAGCACCGCCCCTGACGACGAGACCGGCGCCGGTGTGGCAGCCGGTGCCGCCGGGCCGTGCTCGCCGGTGACCATGACGAGGAACACCACGGCGGCGGCGAGCGCGGCCGCAGCGATCCACCTCCGGCTCTTCATCGGATCCATCGGTATCGCCGTCCTCGTACGTCGGTTGGTTCCTGCGTCGTCGGGATGTGAGGGTCAGCCGGGGCCGTGAGCCGGCATCGCGAACGGGGGCGCCGGTGCCGTGGGGGACGGGGCGCCGAAGCCGTCCGCGACGTGCGCCGCGAGGAGGTACCAGGCGTCGCGCGTGGGGCCCCGCCACAGCGCGGGGTCGATCCGGCCGCCGGTGGAGAGGTGCGGGTCGGGCGGGACGTCGACCACCGCGCGGCAGCGGGTGGCGAAGTGGGACCGGATGAGGGCGCGATCGACGTCCGGGCTGTTCCGGTCGCCGCAGAGCACGACGATGGACTGCTCGGCCGCCACCCGGTAGCCCTCGTCGGCCAGGAACGACAGGGTGCGGCTGGCCCGGTTGGCGCCGTCGACCGTGGGCGAGCCGACGACGACGAGGCTGTCGGCGGTGGCGAGCGTCGCCTCCATCGCCGAGTGCACCATGCCGGTGCCCGAGTCGGTGATGATCACGTTGTAGAAGCGCTCGAGCAGCGAGGTGACGTCCAGGTACTCCTCCGCGCTGAAGGCTTCGCCCATCGCGGGCTCCTGCTCGCTGCCGAGCACGTGCAACCGGCCCGCGCTGCGGATGTACCGGGTGAGTTCGGCGACCGATGCCAGGTTCGGCATGTCCTCGTAGAGGTCGCGCACGGTGGGACCGCCGGGCCCGGTGAGCCGCTCGGACAGGGTGCCCGCGTCGGGGTTGGCGTCGAGTGCCACCACCCGGTCGCCGCGCAGCTCGGCGAGCACGAGCCCGAGGCAGGCGGCCACCGTGGTCTTCCCGACCCCGCCCTTGACCGAGACGACGGCGACCCTGTGCGGTGCGGGCAGCGGGCGCCGGATGCGGTGGACCAGCTCCACCCGTGCGGCCTCGTGGGGACTCTGCCCCGGGTTGATGCGGCCACCGGAGGCCGCGTACAGCGCGAGCCGCCACCCCTCGGTGGGTGTGGCCCGGTGGTGGCGCACCAACGTCTCGTCGGTGAGGACGGTGTCGCTCGCCACGTCGATCTCGGCGCCGGGGAGGAAGCCCGTCGACGGTTGGTAGGGCTGGGCGGGCGCGAGCCGGCTCCAGTCGGGAACCGCGGGGCCGGGCGGGATCACGGGGATCGGTTCCGTGGGCGGGTCGTCCCACTCGTGGGTGGCGGGGCCCGATCGCCACGGCGTGTCGGCCCAGCTCGCCTGGCGGCTCGGGCGGACCGGTGCCTCGCCGAGCGGCGCCTCTGCGGGCCGGCCGTAGTGGTATCCGTGTGATCGGACGCTCACGGTGGAACCACCCCGTCCCGCACCTCGGACGGCAACGGGGGCACCACAATGACCGCGCCGATGTCCACCCGCCACTGGTCGGTGATCTCCCGCACCGGGACGAGCAGCTCGTACCAGTACGAGTCGAGGCCAACCCAGTCCGGATCGGCAGGGGCGGGAGCGGCGGCCGGGTAGGGGAGCACGTCGGTGCTCTTCCGGACGCAGCTGGGCGTCATCGTCAACCTGCGGAACGGCGTGACCCGAACCCGGACGTGAACCAGCAACCGGTCCTCCGACAGGGCGACGACGGCGCCGGGAAGGGCCAGCTCACCGCGCTGCCGCCCACTGCCCGCCCAGCCCGTGGCCGCGAGCCGCTCCTCCCGCACCGGCTGCGCGACGTACGACGCGAGCGCGCGGCCCCGCCGGCCGGGATCGCTCTCGTCCCATGACAGGAAGTCGACGCCGAACGCCGCGGCCAGCGCGCCCGCGTCGGCCCGGCGGGCGGGGAGGGCAGCGGGGGCCGGGGTTGCGGCGTGCGGATGGCCGATCGCGGCGAGGTCGGCGTGCGCCCGGTCAGTGGCCGGACCGGGACGAGGCGAGGGCGCCGGGCGCAGGTGCGGCGAGGCTGGTGATTCCGCGATGCGAGTGCGGGCCCGGCGGGCCGCCGGGGGGCGCCGCCACGGCGGCCGGGGCGCGCCGCCGTCGCCGGTCATTCGGCGGTCCGCTCGCCGCGCTCGAGCGCGGCCGCGATACCCGATTCATCGCGCTCCACCCGGGAGCTCGACCGGTCGGAGCCTGCTCGATCGCGATCCGATCCCCTGGCGAGGACGTCTTCCAGGTCGCTGGAGCGGTTCGTGCCGCTGTCGTTGGCGCGGTCGGCACTGTTGTCGTTGGCACTGTTGTCGTTGGCACTGTTGTCGTTGGCACTGTTGTCGTTGGCGCTGTTGTCGTTGGCGCTGTTGTCGTTGGCGCCGTTGCTGTTCGCGCGGTCGCCGTTCGTGCCGTTGCCGTTCGTGGCACCGTCCTGCTCGGCAGCCTGCTCGTCGCATGCCAGGTTCTCGTCCTGGTTGCGGTCGAGCCGGTCGTCGTTCTGCCGGCCGTTGCCGCCACGGTTGTCGTCGAGATCGTTGTTGCCTTGCCGGTCCTGCCCGTTCCGGTCGTTGCCGAGCTGGTCGTCGTCGCGCTGACCGAGCTGGTCGTCGAGGCGGTTCCGGTCGCGCTGGTCGGCCTGGCTCGACCGGTCGTCGAGGCCGGTGTCGTCGAGGCCGGTGTCGTCGGGGCGGGATGCCGCGGTCTCCTGGCGAGCCCCGCCTGTGGCGCTCGGCTCGAAGCCCGCGTCGGCGAGCGCGGCGGCGAGCCGCTGGGACGTGGGGTCGTCGCTCTCGGCAACGACGTCGGCGAGCTCTTGGGCGAGCACCTCCGCGAGGGCCGAAGACGAGTCGGCGCTCGTGTCGACGCCGGTGCCGGCGATGATCTCGGCGAGGTCCTCGATGAGCTGCTCGGACAGCGCCGACGAACCGGTGCCTGTGTCCTGCGCGGTGTCGAGGCCGACGTCGGTATCGGCCCGCTGCCGGGCCGACGCCCCGCTCCCGGACCGCTCCTCATCGGGAGCGGCGATGCAGCGGGCGGTGGACGCCGTGGCGTCCGGGGGCGCGCTGAGCGCCGCCGGTCCGGCGGCGGCGCCCGCCGCCGTCAGCAGTGCGATGACGAAGCTGCCTGCATCCATTCCGCTGGCCTCACAACTTGAAGTGACTTCTCGGTTCGGTGTGGAACCGTGGCAGCCCTGGAAGTCACTCGCGGGCGAACGCGGAAAAACGTGTGCAGGTGTGAACGCAGCAAGCGCCCCCGGCTAGAGCAGGAGGTCGGCGAGATCCGCGGGGGCGGGACGGCCCTCTGCGTCGAGGCCGCGGCCGCTGTAGTAGCCCGCGACCATCGTGCGGAGCCGCTCGGCGGTGAGGGTGGCGGTGCGGCCGGAGCCCAGCAGCAGCGGGGTGTCGAGCATCCGGCGGGGCAGCACGTCGTCGGCGGCAGTGGCGCCCTCGCGGGCGTTGAACGCGCGCTTGGCCAGCACGATCCGGCGGGCCGCCGCGCGCAGTTCGTCGGCGGTGACGTCCCAGCCGGTGACCGGGCGCAGCAGCGTCGCCCACTCGTCGAACGGCTCGGTGAAGATCCCGCGCAGGAACTTGCAGAGGATCATCGAGTCCATAACGGCGGCGCGATCCTCGGTGCCGATGGCGGCCGCGACGTGCGCCGGGCCGCCGGAGAGGCGGTCGAGCTCGCCGGAGAGGTCGGCCTCGTAGGCGCCGGAGCGGTTGTGGTCGGCGCCGCGGGCGTTGACGGCGAGGCCCAGCGCCATCGACTGCAGCGACCGCGGCTCGTACCCGGGCAGTTCGAGGCCCTTGACCTGCGGCGCGAAGTCGATGGAGCCGTGCCCGACCACCTCGGCGGCGGCTCGTGAGCCGAGGGCGAGCAGCTCGCCGAGGCCGGGTTCGCGGGAGCCGATCAGGTCGAGGGTGCGCAGCAGCGCGGCGCCGTCGCCGAACTTCAGCCACGGCTCGTCGATCAGCCCGCGCTCGACGCACTCCATAGCCCATGCGATCGTGCCGCCCGCCGAAATCGTGTCGAGGCCGAGCTCGTCGCAGCGGGCGCTCGCGGCGAACACGTCGTCCGGGTCGGAGACACCGCACAGCGGGCCGAGCGCGAACACGTTCTCGTACTCCATGCGCTGGGAGCCGCCGCCCTTGCGCGAGTAGATGTGCTCGCAGCCGATCGAGCAGGACGCGCAGCTGTTGCGGGCCACGCCGCGCAGCTCGTGCAGCTCCTCGGCGGCCAGCCGCGGCGCTTCGGCGAACGTGGCGGCGGTGAAGTTGCGGGTCGGCAGCGTGGAGACGGCGTTGAACGCGAGCAGGTTGGCCAGCGTGCCGAGCTCGCGGTACTTGGCCGTCGCCGGGCCGAAGCTGCGTTGCCGCAGGTCCTTGGCCGCCGCGAGCACGGCGGCCGGGTCGGCGACCTCGACCTTGGTGCTCGCGCGCACGAGCACCGCCTTGAGGTTCTTCGCCCCGAGCACGGCGCCGAGCCCACCGCGCCCGGCGTGCCGCCCGTCGTGGCTGATCGTGGCGTAGCGGACGCCCCGCTCGCCCGCGGGGCCGATCGCCGCGGTGCGCCACCCGCGGCCGAACCGCTCCTTCACCGCCGCCTCCGCGGCGGCCGCGGACATCCCGGCCAGCTCGGGTGCCGGCTCGAGCCGCACTCCCGACCCGTCGACCAGCAGCACCGACAGCTCCGCGGCCCGCCCGCGCACGACGATCGCGTCGTGGCCCGTCAGCTTGCCCGCGATCGCGAACTGGGACGACGCGAGCGCGTCGGTGAGCAGCCCGGTGAGCGGTGACTTCGCCAGCACCGCGAACTTCGCGCTCGTCGTCAGTGGCGTGCCGACGAGCGGGGAGAAGACGAACGCCAGCGGCGCCTCTGGGGCGAGGGGATCGACCCGGGCGGGGACGAGGCGGTGCAGCAGCCACGTGCCGAGCCCGACTCCACCGAGGTAGGCGCGCAGCACGCGCTCGGGCAGGTCGAGCACGGCGCCGGTGGCCGACGTGGCGGAGACGTCGACGACCAACGCGCGCCCGGAGTAGCCGCCTGCCGTCATGCTGCCGACTGTAAGCGCATGGGGGCCTTGATCGTCGGGGTCGGGACCTGACGCTCGAATATGGGCGCCAGGTCCCGACCGCGCTGATCAACCACCCGCATCCGCCGAAAGGAAGGCCACGGAGTCTCCGGCAACCAGCGGCGTCTCGGGGTCTCGCGTGATCTGGTCGCCGTTGAGCGCGGCCACGACGTGCCGGTCGAGCTCCAGCCCGACGGCGGCAGCCGCAGCCTGCAGCGTGGCGGCCCGCACGACCCCGGGCGCGGCCCCGCCGCGGCGGGCGAGCGCCCCGAACCGCTGGACCGTGACCTCAGGGGCCGGGCGCTCCCTGGCCGCGCGGTACTCGGCGGGCTCGTTCACGTTGACGACGGAGTCCAGGTCGGGGTCGACGGCACGCAGCCGCGGCTCGGCGAGGAGCTCCGCGTCGTCGGTGCGGCGGGTGCGGCAGCGCTCGAACAGCTGCCCGAGCTTGAGCTGACGATCGTCGGCCATCTGGGCGAGCACGGGCGCGAGCGCCGTGCTGTACGCGGTGGCGAGCGGCTGGCGGTGGCCGCGGGCGTGCGGGAGTACGGCGTCGCCGTCGAGCAGGTCGAGCACCCGCCGGATGTAGGCCGGGTGCAGGAACGGCAGGTCGGTCGAGCAGACGAACGCCGCGTCCGCCCGGTCACCGATCGCGGCGAGGCCCGCGGCGATCCCCTGCACCGGGCCGAGTCCTTCGACCGGGTCGTCCACGAACTCGACGGCGTCCGGGAGCGGGGGCAGCGGTTGACCTGGCGCGCGGACCACCACGACGGGCCCGTCGACGGTGCGGGCGACGATTCCGGTGGTGCGGCGCAGGAGCGTGGACCCGTGCCATTCGAGGGTGGCCTTCGCCGTCCCCATCCGGGACGAGAGCCCGCCCGCGAGAACGATGCCTGCGGTTCGCGGCGTCACCAGGCTGATCGTAGACACGGCGGACACGGGTCGGCGGTGTCTGGGACGCTGGTGTCCGTGACGACGAGCGAGCCTCCCGAGCGGGGCCGTGGCACCGCGATCGGCGAGGGCATCACGTGGACCGCCCGCTGGAGCCTCCGGATGATCCTCGTCTCCGCGGGTGCCGTGCTGGTCTGGCTGCTGATCGGTGCGCTGTGGTCGATCGTGATGCCGGTGTTCCTCGCGGTGATCCTGGCCACGGTGCTCTGGCCGCCCACCGCGTTCCTACGGCGGCACCGCTTCCCGCCCGCACTGGCCGCGGCCACGGTCGTGCTCGCCGGGATCGTCGTGTTCGCCGGGCTCATCGCGCTGATCAGCGCGTCCGTGTCGGGCAGCATCCCGCAGATCGCCGCGAGCGCGTCGAACGGCATCCAGGCCATTCAGGAGTGGCTGTCCGGCCCGCCGCTCAACCTCGCGCAGAGCCAGCTCGACGCGGCCGTGCAGACAGCGGCGGACCAGCTGCAGCTGGGTGTCTCGACGGTCACCACCAGCGTGCTCACCGGCGTCGGCGGCGTGGCATCCGGGGTGGTCACCGCGCTGCTCACGCTCGTGCTCGCGTTCCTCTTCGTGAAGGACGGGCCGCGGTTCCTGCCGTGGCTGCGGTCCGTCGCGGGCCCCGGAGCGGGCGGGCACATGGCCGAGGTGCTGCGCCGGATCTGGACCACGCTCGGCGACTTCATCCGCGTGCAGGCGCTCGTGGCGCTCGTCGACGGCGTGCTCATCGGGTTGGGGCTCGTGGTGCTCGGCGTGCCGCTGGCGATCCCGCTCGCCGTTCTCACGTTCCTCGGCGGGTTCGTGCCGATCGTCGGCGCGCTGGTGGCCGGCGTCCTGTCGGTGCTGGTCGCGCTGGTGAGCAACGGGTTCACCACCGCGCTGATCGTGCTGGCGATCATCGTCCTGGTGCAGCAGCTGGAGGGCAACGTCCTGCAGCCGTACCTGCAGGGCCGCAGCCTGCGGTTGCACGCAGCTGTGGTGCTGCTCGCCGTCACCGCCGGTAGCACGCTGTACGGGATCGCGGGCGCGTTCCTCTCGGTGCCGGTCGTTGCCGCGGGTTCGGTGGTGGTGCGCTACCTGGGGGAGCGGATCGACGCCCGCGCGGCCGGTGGGCCCGCGCCGCGCGTCGACCCGCCGCTGGAGACCGTGCAGGTGGTCGACGGCGTGCCCGGTGCCCCGACGCCGGACGCCACCGCGCCCGACCGGGACCTCCCGGATCGGCGCGACCTCGACGTCCCCGAACCGGAGCTCCCCGAGGTGCACCGCGGTGGGAGCTCCGGCGGGGCATGAGGGAGGATTGCGCACCGTGCGCGTCTACCTGGGGTCCGACCACGCAGGCTTCGAGCTCAAGGCGCACCTGGTCGCACACCTGACCGGGCTGGGCCACGAGGCGATCGACGTCGGTCCGGCCGTCTACGACGCGGAAGACGACTACCCGCCGTTCTGCGTCGAGGCGGCACGGCGCACGCTCGCCGACCCGGGGAGCCTCGGCGTCGTCCTCGGTGGCTCCGGCAACGGCGAGCAGATCGCGGCCAACAAGGTGCCCGGCATCCGGTGCGCGCTCGCGTGGAGCGTCGAGACCGCCACGCTTGGCCGCCAGCACAACGACGCGCAGGTCGTCGCGCTCGGGGCCCGGATGCACACCCTCGACGAGGCCGCCGAGATCGTCGCCGCGTTCGTCGCCACGCCCTTCTCCGGACAGGAGCGCCACCAGCGGCGGATCGACCTGCTCAGCGAGTACGAGCGCACCGGCGTGCCGCCCGCGCTGCCGCCCGAGCAGATCCCGGCGCCGACCACGACCACCTGATGCCAGAAGGCCACACCCTCCACCGGCTCGCCGACCTGCACCAGCGCCGCTACGCCGGGCACCCGGTCGCCGTGTCCAGCCCGCAGGGGCGCTTCGCGGCCAGCGCCGCGCTCGTCAACGGTCGCGTGCTGGAGCGCACCGACGCGCACGGCAAGCACCTGTTCCACCACTACGGCCCCGACCTCGTGGTGCACGTCCACCTCGGCCTCTACGGCACGTTCGGTGAGGCGCCGCTGCCGGCCGCGGAGCCGGTGGGACAGGTGCGGATGCGGATGGTGGGTGCCACCCACTACACCGACCTGCGTGGCGCAACGGCCTGCGAGCTCGTCACCGACGCCGAGGCCGCCGCGGTGCACGCCCGCCTCGGCGAGGACCCGTTGCGCGCCGACGCCGACCCAGACCGCGCATGGGCCCGGATCTCGCGCTCGCGCGCGCCGCTCGCGACGCTGCTCATGGACCAGACGGTGATCGCGGGCGTTGGCAACGTCTACCGGGCCGAACTGCTGTTCCGACACCGGATCGACCCCCAGCTGCCGGGCCGCTCACTGCGCCGAGCGCGCTGGGAGGCGATGTGGGGCGACCTCGTCGCCTTGATGCGCGAGGGTGTGCGGACCGGCCGGATCGACACCGTCGCTCCCGAGCACGACCCGGAGCGGACGGGCCGAGCACCGCGTCAGGACCGGCACGGCGGCGAGGTCTACGCGTACCGCCGCGCCGGGCTGCCGTGCCTCGTATGCGGCACACCGATCGCGCACGCCGCGCACGCTGCCCGCAACCTGTTCTGGTGCCCGAAGTGCCAGCGGGTCAGCCGAGCACGACGGGCAGCGCGACCAGCCCGTTGATGATCAGCCCCGGGTTGCGGGCCGGTTCGGCCGCCGGGTCGGCGAGCCGCAGCCCGGGGAAGCGCGCGAAGAGCGTGCCCAGCGCGATCCGTCCCTCCAGGCGGGCGAGCGGGGCTCCGAGGCAGTGGTGCAGCCCGTGGCCGAACGCCATGTGGGAGTTCGAGGTCCGGGTGATGTCGAGCCGGTCCGGTGCGGGGAAGCGCGCCTGGTCGCGGTTGGCGGCGAGCAGGGCGGGCAGCACGACGTCGCCCGCCGGGATCGTCACTCCGCCCACCTCGATCGGCGCCGCAGCGACCGCCGGGACCGTCACCTGCACCGGTCCGTCGTAGCGCAGCAGCTCCTCGACGGCTGCCGGCAGCCGTTCCGGTTCGGCCCGCAGCAGCGCGAGCTGGTCGGGGTGGCGCAGCAGGGCGTACACACCGGAGACGATCAGGTTGACGGTGGTCTCGTGCCCGGCGACGAGCAGTAGGAACACCATCGACGTGAGCTCGTCCTGCGAGAGCCGGTCGCCGTCCTCGTGCACCGCGATGAGGGCCGACAGCAGGTCGTCACTCGGGTCGGCGCGCTTGGCGGCGATCAGCTCGCGCACGTAGCCGACCATGTTCCGGGCCGCGTCGACGTAGACGTCGGCCGGGTGCACGGCGCCGTTGACGGCGATCGACGACCAGCGCCGGAACTCGGCGCGGTCACCCGGCGGGATACCCAGCAGCTCGGTGATCACGGTGATCGGCAGCGGGAACCCGAAGCCGTCCACGAGATCGACGGGGCCGCCGGTGCCCGCGGCCGCCAGTTCGTCGAGGAGCCCGTCGGTGATCTCCTGCACGCGCGGGGCCAGCGCCTCGACCCGCCGGACGGTGAACGCGGCCGTCACCAGCCTGCGCAGCCGGGTGTGGTCGGGCGGGTTCGTGCTGAGCAGGTGCGTGTTCATCGCGGCGTTCAGGTCCGGCGGCATCGTGTCCATGTGGGGACCGCCGACGGTCTTGACCACCGCGGGGTGCGCGAGCAGCTCGCGGACCTCCGCGTACCCGGTGACCAGCCACGCCGGGACGCCGGTGAACAGCATGACCTTCTGCACCGGGCCGGTGGTCGCGAGCTCGGCGAACGCGGCGTGCCGCGCCGTGCCGGTGGTCTCGGTGAACGGCGACGGCGTGGTCGATGTGGTCACCGTCCCGACGCTAGCGGCCCCGGAGCGTCAGCAAAGTGGATTTGCTGACGTTCCGCTGAGAGGACCGCCGCGAGCGCCGCCGGTGTGGTGACCATCGGGTCGTGGCCGGTCTCGAGCTCGTCGAACCGCCACGCGGGATCGGTGCGCGCCGCATCGGCGAAGCCGGCGAAGCTGTCCCCACCGGGCTTCACCGTGCAGTGGATGTAGTGGCGGGGCAGCTCGGGCACCGGGTCGAGGGGCAGCGGGTCACGCACCGCCCCGACCGGGAACGGCCGCAGCCTGGGGCGCACCCAGTCCCGGTCGGCGGCGGCGGTGAGGGCCCAGCCGTCCATCGCGGCCTCCCAGTCGAGCACGATCCGCCCCGACCCGTCGACGAGCCCGAGGAATCGCTCGCGCAGCACGGCAGGCAGCAGGTCGAACACGGACTGCCCTGGCGCAGGCACGAAGGCGTCGAGGTACACCAGCTCGCGGAGCCGCTCCGGGCACCGCTGCGCGACCCCCGTGATCACGGCACCGCCCGAGCTGTGCCCGACGAGGACGACGTCGCGCAGGTCGTCGAGCTCGAGCACGGCGACGACGTCCGCCACGTGGTCGGCGAGCCCGGTGTCGGGGCGGGCGAGGTGCGCGCGGTCGCCGCCGCCGGTCAGCGTCGGGCAGTGCACGTCGTGGCCGGTGAGCAGCGGCGTCACCCGCCGCCAGCACCATGCGCCGTGCCAACCGCCGTGCACCAGTACGAATGTGGTCATCGGGGCAGTTGTCATCGAAGCCTCACAGGGAGTTCGGCGAGTCCGTTCATCATGAGTCCGGGGGTCCTGGTGATCTCCGCCGCGGGCACCGCGAGCCGCAGCCGCGGGAACCGTGTGACGAGGCCGCCGATCGCGATGCGACCCTCCAGCCGGGCGAGCGGCGCGCCGAGGCAGTGGTGCACCCCGTGCCCGAAGGCGAGGTGCCCGAGCGACTGGGTGCGGGTGAGGTCGAGCCGGTCGGGACGGGGGAGCCGATCGGGGTCCCGGTTGGCCGCGAGCAGCGCCACCACCACGTTCGCCCCTTCCGGGATCGTGGTGCCGGCGATCTCCACCGGCTCCGTCGCGATGGCGGGGATGGCGCTCTGGAGAGGGCCGTCGAAGCGCAGCAGCTCCTCGACGGCCGCGGGCAGCCGTTCGGGTTCGGCACGCAGCAGCGCGAGCTGGTCGGGATGGGTGAGCAGGGCCAGCACGCCGTTGCCGATCAGGTTCACCGTCGTCTCGTGGCCGGCGAGCAGGAGCAGGTAGACCATCGAGGTCAGCTCGTCCTCCGTCAGCCGGTCCTCGCCGTCACGCGCGGCGACGAGTGCGGAGAGCAGGTCGTCGGTAGGCCGCCTGCGCTTCTCGGCGAGCAGCTCCCGCACGTACGCGACGAGCGCGGTGGCCGCGGCCGAGTAGGCCTCGATGCCCGCCATGTTCCCGCCGACGACGAGCGGGGCCGTCCATTCCCGGAACAGGTGGTGGTCGGTGTCCGGCACGCCGAGCAGGCGGCAGATCACCGCGATCGGCAGCGGGTAGGCGAAGGCCGTGATCAGGTCTGCCTCGTCCCGATCCGCGAGCCCGTCGAGCAGGTCGTCGGCCAGCTGCTGGATGCCAGGGGCGAGCGCCTCGGTGCGGCGGCGGGTGAACGCCGCCGACACGAGCTTGCGCAGGCGGGTGTGGTCGGGCGGGTCCATGGCGAGCATGTGGTGGTTGATGGCCGCCGCGATGACGGGCGGGAGCTCGTCGGCGTACGGCGCCCTGCTGGGCCCACCCTTGCTGAGGCCCGGGTGGGTGAGCGCGACGCGGGCGGCGTCGTGGCTCGTCACCAGCCACCCCTTGACACCGCTGGGCAGCCGGACCTGATGCACAGGCCCGCGTGCGGCGAGCGCTGCGTACGCCGCGTGGCGCGCGCCGTCCGCGGTTGCGGTGTACGGGTCGAACGTGGCGTGCATAGGCCCATCACACGACCTCGGAGCGTCGCCGGCATCGGTAGCCGCTACCCACTTTCGTACCGTTCCCGGCATGACGATCTCGCCGCCCGTGCTCGGCAGGCGCGCGCTGAACCGCGCCTTCCTCGAGCGCCAGCTGCTGCGCAGGGCCGACCTGGCCGTGCCGGACGCGGTCGCCCACCTGGTGGGTGTCCAGGCGCAGGTGCCCAACGCGCCGTACCTAGTGCCCCGGCAAGGAAGGTTCGCCACGTAACTCGACGGCCCAGCTCCCCGCTGGCCGCACCGGCGAACCGGCCGAGTACGCCCGGTACGAGGCCGGCCCGCCGGCGCACCCAGCGGAAACCTGGATCCGCCGATTTACGCACCAACCTTCCTTGCCGGGGCACTAGGGCTCTGGTCGCGGGTGGCCGGATTCGACCCGCACGACCTCGCGCGACGCGTGGCCGAGCTCTCGCTGGTGCGGATGCCATCGCTGCGCGCCACCATCCACCTCACGACCGTCGAGGATGCCCTCGCGCTCCCGCCGATCGTGGCTCCGCTGCACCGGCGGGTGTTCAAGGGCAGCGAGTACGGGCGCGACCTGGCAGGCCTCGACCTCGACGAGGTCGTCGCCGCAGGGGTCGAGCTGCTGCGCGACCGGCCCCTGACCGTCACCGAGCTGGGCCGCGAGCTCGCGGGGCGCTATCCGGACCGGAAGCCGACCCCGCTCGGCGCCGCCGTGCAGTACGGCGCTCCGCTCCTCCAGCTACCGCCCCGTGGGGTGTGGGGCGAGACCGGTCGGGCCCGGCTCGCGGAACTGGGCCGGACGCTCGGCAGACCCGTCGGCACCGACACGTCTGCCGACTGGCTCGTGCTGCGCTACCTGCGCGCGTTCGGCCCGGCGAGCACCGCCGACGTCCGCGCGTTCACCGGCGTCGGCGGCATCCGTGAGGTGGTGGAACGCCTCGATCTGCGCCGGTTCGTCGACGAGCGCGGCCGCACGCTGTACGACGTGCCCGACGGGCCGCTGCCCGACCCGGACACGCCCGCGCCCCCGCGGTTCCTCGGCGAGTTCGACAACGCGCTGCTCGGCCACGACGCCCGCACCCGCGTCCTCGACACCGAGCACCGCTCGCACGTGCTGCTCAAGCCGGTGCGCCCGCTCCTGGTGGACGGGATGGCCGCCGGGCTGTGGACGTCGGGGCCCGATGGGTTGGTCGTGCGCCCGCTCGCACCGCTCGCCGACGCGGACGCGGCCGAGGTGGTGGCCGAGGGCGAGCGGATGCTGGCCGCCCTCTGGCCGGAGGCCGAGCGCACGGTGCGCGTCGAGCAGCCGTAACTCAGAAGTCGCCGAACCCGCCGTCAAAACCGCCGCCGGCGTCGAACCCGCCACCGTCGACCCCACCGGGATCACCCATGTCGGCGCCGACGTCACCCTGCGCGTCGTCGGCTCCTCCGTCGGCGGACGCCGCGCCGTCGGCGAACCCGTCGGAGTAGGCCACGCCGGACATGCCGGAGAACATCGCGCTGAACAGCAGGACCGACCCGATACCCCATGCTCCCGCGACGAGGGCGGGCTTCCACCACGGCTCGGAGTACCAGCCCTGCGGGACCGGCCGCCCGGCCACGACGCCACCGGGGTAGTAGTGCTGGTTGCGGCCCGAAGGCGTGGGCGATGCGCTGTAGGCGTGGCCCTCCACCTCGACCTCGCGCTCCTCGCTGACGGCGCCCGCCCGCTGCTGGCCGGGAAGCGGGGGCAGCTCGGGGCCGGGGTCGATGCCCATCGCGGTGCGGGCGGCGCGCACGTAGTAGAGACCCTCGCGGGCGGTCTCGGTGACCTGCTGTGCCTGGGCTGTACTGCGCGCCTGCTCCATCTGGGAGCCGGCAGCGTTGTAGCGTTCCGCCGCGTCGGCGAGCGCCTGCTTGGACGCGTCGTCCGTGCCGACGAGGTTGAGCACCTGGCCGCCCAGCCGCTCCACCCACCGTCGTGCTTCGGACTTGGCGTCCTCCAGCTCGCGGGACTTGGCCGCGTTGCGCTGGCGAATCAACCACGCGACGCCGACCACGATCAGAGCGAGGACCACGATGGTCAGGAGCACGTCCATCTCGAACCACTTCCTCTGCAGCCGTCACATCGTCCAACGCAGGTCAGACCGGCCTCGTTCCAATAGGCTGCCCAGCCGTGGCCGACTCCAAGCCGATCGAGTGCTGGATGACCGATATGGACGGTGTCCTCGTGCACGAGGGACGCCTGATCCCTGGCGCCGACGAGTTCATCACCCGCCTGCGCGACACCGGCAGGCCGTTCCTCGTGCTCACCAACAACTCGATCTACACACCGCGAGACCTTCAGTTCCGCCTGCGGACGACTGGTATCGACCTACCCGTGGAGTCGATCTGGACGTCGGCGCTCGCCACCGCGAGCTTCCTCGATGACCAGCGGCCGCAGGGCAGCGCCTACGTGGTGGGCGAGGCCGGACTCACCACGGCCCTGCACGAGATCGGTTACGTGCTCACCGACAACGCGCCCGACTACGTCGTGCTGGGGGAGACGCGCACCTACAGCTTCGAGGCGGTGACCACGGCGGTCCGGCTGATCAAGGGCGGCGCGCGGTGGGTGGCCACGAACCCGGACCCGACCGGGCCGTCGGTGGACGGGGTCCTGCCGGCGACCGGCGCCGTGGCCGCGCTGATCAGCCGGGCCACCGGGGTGGAGCCCTACTTCATCGGCAAGCCGAACTCGCTCATGATGCGGGCGGCGCTGAACCGGCTGGAGGCCCATTCCGAGACGACGGTGATGATCGGCGATCGGATGGACACCGACATCATCGCCGGCCTCGAGGCCGGCATGCGCACGGTGCTGGTGCTGACCGGCATCACCCAGGCAGAGGAGGTCGACCGCTACCCGTACCGACCCAACCGGGTGGTGGCCTCGATCGCCGACCTCGTCAGCGAGGTCTGAGAGGCCAAGATGACCCTCTGGCCGGATCCGCACCACGCGGGCACGTCGGTGCGGATCCGGGGCCGGTGAGGAGGGGTTCTCCGGCCGGGCGCGGCGCCGGGGACGCGCGCGGGCCCTGCGCTCCGCGCGGGGCCCGTGGTCAACCCCACCCCCGCGGATCCACTCGCGACGCGCCGCGCCCGTGTTACTCCGCGGTCCGCGCGGCGGCGCGTCACGGGAAATGACAGTGGTGTCATTTAGCATCGAGCCATGAACACGACGATCACGACCGGATGGTGGGTGTGCACCGGGTGCGGCGTCGAGGCCGAGCTGCCGGTCACGGCGACGGCCGGTTGCGAGGTGCCCTGCCCCGACTGCAGGGAGCCGATGAGCGAGAGCTGGCGGTGGGAGGCCGTGGCCGCGTAGGTCACACCCGGGCCAGGTCGAGCTCGTAGTCCTGCCCCACCAGGTCCACGCCGAAGCTGCGGTGTGGCTCCTCGGCCACGAGCCGGAAGCCTTCGGCGAGGTATATCCGGCGGGCCGCGACGAGCACGTCGTTCGTCCAGAGCCGCATACGCTCGTAGCCCGCCTCGCGGGCGAAGGCCACGCAGGTGTCCACGAGCCGCGTGCCGACGCCGTGGCCGCGGGCGTCCGGGTGCACGAGCAGGATCCGCAGCTTGGCCGTGCCCGGTTCGTCGTCCGCCACGCAGAAGACGCACCCCACGCGCCTGCCGTCGAGCTCGGCGATCCACGCCCGCTCGCGCGCGGGGTCGTTGCCCTCCCCGAACTCGGCCACGATCCGGGCTACGAGCGCCTCGAACGAGCCGTCCCAGCCGAACTCCGCCGCGTACTGCTCGCCGTGCGCGAGCACCACCCAGCCGAGGTCTCCCGGCTGTCCCAGCTCGCGGATCTGCACATCGCCCATCGCTACCCTCCATGGACTGAAACAAGTGTTTCAGTGCAGACTGTCGCCATGAGCGCCGATCCGCAAGTTCCTTCCGCCCGCCGGGAGGAGCTGCTGGAGCTGGCGTACGCCTACGTGCTCCGCAACGGCATGGCCGCGATGTCGCTGCGCCCGCTCGCGGAGGCCGTCGGGTCGAGCCCGCGCGTGCTGCTGTACCTGTTCGGTTCCAAGGACGGGCTGGTGCGGGCGCTGCTGGGGCGGTCGCGCACCGAGGAGCTCGCGCTGCTCGCGCGGGTGCGGGCGGAGGGAGGAGGTCCGGCGGAGGTCATCGAGGGGCTATGGGGGTGGCTCGCCGCACCGCAGCGGCGCGACCTGCTGCGGCTGTGGGCGGAGGGCTACGCCCGCTCGCTCGTGGAGCCGGACGGGCCGTGGGCCGGCTTCGCCGCGCAGGGCGTGCAGGACTGGATCGAGGTGCTCGGTGGGGTGCTCGGCCCGAAGGGCGACCCGACCGAGGTGCTCGCGACCCTGCGCGGCGCACTGCTGGACCTGCTCGCCACGGGCGATGTGGAGCGCACGACCGTAGCCGTGCGGCGCACGCTAGCGAGGATGTGATCTTCCGACGAACGGCGCGTCGGTCGGATAGGTTCCGACGAACGCGCCGTTCGTCGGAACGGCTGGGGGCTCGAGGAACGGGTCCAGCAGTCCGGGGACGGCGGTCACCGCGAGGGCGAGCCCGTCGTCCGACCCCGCGTCGGGCACCGCGTACGCGCCCGCGCCCGCTGCCGTCGTCGCGAGCACCGTGACCAAGCCCGCACGCCGCTGGAATACCGACTGCCGGAACGTCCAGCCGATGATGCCGCCACGCTGCAGCGCCACCGTCGCCCGGCGGAGGCTGCCGCTGCGGGTCACCAGGTACCGCTCGCCGAGCCCGTGGCCGAGGCCGCGGTACTCGTCCACGGCCAGTACCGCGGCGAGCGGCACGAGCACGAGCGCGCTGATCCAGGCGATGTGCAGCAGCACGTCGGTGAGCAGCGCGCCGAGTAGTACCAGCCCCGCCTCGATCGCGACGACGGTGCCGAGCGCCCACCGCAGCCGCCTGCCGCGCGCGGCAAGGGGATGTCCGGTCAGGTGGACCGCGTCGAGCGGGGACTCGGGTTCGCGCAGCACGTCGGCCGCGACCCGCCGGGCGATCCCGACCGGGGCTGCGGGCAGCAGGGTGCGACGGTCGGACTTGTCGTCGTCGCTCTTCGCGCCCGCCATGCCGGTGGCCACCGCGTCGACCCGGGCCGCTCCCGAGAGGCGCACGCCGAGCGGCTCGACGAGCTCGACGCCGCGCAGCCGCGCCTCCTCGATCGAGATCGAGCGGGTGGTGAAAAGGCCCCGGCGCACCCGCAGCGTGCCCGGCTCGCGTTCCAGGCGGTAATGCCACCACATCTCGACCCAGAGCCCGAGCGAGGCGACCGCGCCGACGACGAGCGCCGCCGCGGCGAGGGCCGCGATCATCGCCACGACGGGGACGCCGCGGAACAGGCTCCCGACCCAGTCGATCACGGCGGACTGGAGGCCGAACCACTCCGACACCTGGAGCACACCGCCGAACGCGCTCGCGCCGAGTACGGGCGCGAGGAACGACACCGGCGCGTACCGGATCCAGCCCGGATCGAACCCGGCGAGCGCGCCGTCCGTCGCCGCCGGCGGGTGCGCCCGGTCCAGCAGCTCGCGCCGCAACGCGTCGCCGACAGCGGCCGGCACGGGCCGGAGCACCACCGACCCCTCACCCGCCCCGGACTGCTCGCCGGTTCCGATCCGCACGGCCACGAGCCCGAACACGCGCAGCAGGGGATCGGCCGTGATGTCGACGGCGCGGATGCGGTCGCGCTGCAGCGACCGGTGCTTGCTGACCAGGATGCCGGTGCGCAGTTCGACCCGGCCATGGGTCAGCCGGTAGCGCGTGCGGCGCCAGCGGACGTAGTCGACGGCGCTGCCGCCCGCCACGAGCAGTGCTGCTGCCGGCAGCAGCCAGAGCAGGGCCGTGCCGGCCGACGTGCCGCGAGCTATGCCGATGCCGGTCGGCACGCCCGCGGCGACCGACACGCCCACCATGACGAGCGCGGTGACCGCGACCGTGCGCCGGTCCAGCGACGTCCAGCCGGTCACGTCGCGTCCCCGGCAGTGGCCTGCGTGGAGGCGGTGAGGCGTTCGGCGAGGTCGGCGGCCACTTCGTGGTCGAGTCCCTCGATCTTCAGCGCCCCCTTCGCCGACGCCGTCGTGACGGTGACGGTCGCGAGCCCGAAGCGCTGTTCCAGTGGGCCGCGCTGGGTGTCGACGGTCTGGATCCGCGACATCGGCGCCACGCGCCACTCCTGCCAGAAATAGCCGGAGCGGGTGTAGACGGCGGCGTCGGTGACCTCCCACCGGTGCAGGCGGTACCACCAGCGCGGCAGCGCAACCGTCAGCGGCAGCCCGGCGATCACGATGATCACGGCGGGCAGCAGCAGCCAGAACCGCGCAGGCGGGATCAGGAACCCGAGCACTACGAGAACCACGACCGGCGCGCCGAAGAGCAGCGCGAGCGTGGTGCGCCACCAGCCGACCGCCCGCGGGTCGACCGGGTTGCGCGGTGGCCGGAGCCGGAGCTCTCCCACCCGTTCCGTTGTCGTCATGTCTCCCCCTTTTGCAATGCGATCGCATTGTAATCTGGTTGGGTGCCCAGACGGGTGGATCACGACGCGCGCCGCCGTGAGATCGCCGATGCCGTGCTGCGCCTCGCCGCGACCGAGGGGCTGGAGTCGGTGAGCCTGCGGCACGTCGCGGCCGAGGCCGGGATCTCGATGGGCCGGGTGCAGCACTACTTCCGCAGCAAGGACGAGATGCTCGTCTTCGCCTTCGAGTACCAGTCGCGACGGCACGAGCAGCGGATCGTCGAGAAGCTGACCGCGGCGGGCCGCCCGCCGACCATCCGCGACGTGGTCCGGACGGTGATCGTCGAGATCCTCCCGACCGACGCATCGAGCCGCGCGTCCTGGCTTGCCGGCATCGCGTTCTTCATCCGTGCGATGTCCGACGATCGGATGGCCGCCGTCGTCGCGGCGGGCGGGCCGGGGCTGATCGAGTTCCTCGCCGAGCGGCTCGCAGCGGCCGACCTCGCGCAGGGGGTCGATCCGCGACACGAGGCGGTGATCCTCTGGGCGCTCATCGACTCCCAGGCCACGGCGATCGTCCTCGGCGGCCGCACACCGGCCGAGGCCGTGGCAACCGTGGACTACCACCTCGACCGGGTGTTCTCGCGGTGATCAGCGGGAACCCGCTCGTGATGCACCTCGTGGTCCGGCCCGACCCGGCGCTGTGGCTCTTCCTCCCGCCGCGCCGGCGACGTACGGAGATCGTGGTGCCGTACGACGGCAGCGCGTCGGTCGGCCACGTCGTGCAGGCGCTCGGCATCCCGCTGACCGAGGTGAAGCCGCCGGTGGCCGACCGGCTCCGCGACGGCACGGTGATCGAGCTCGACCCGCTGCCCCGCCCGCAGCGCCTGCCGGGCAGCGCCCGCTTCCTGCTCGACGTCCACCTCGGGTCGCTCGCCCGGCGGCTGCGCCTGCTGGGCGTCGACACCGCGTACAGCAACGATGCCGACGACGCCGACCTCGTCGAGCGGGCAGGGCGGGAGCGCAGGGTCCTGCTCACCCAGGACCGTGGCCTGCTCATGCGCCGCGCGCTGTGGGCGGGCGCCTACGTCCGAGGGCACGGGGCGGGCGCGCAGCTGGCCGACGTGCTGGACCGCTTCGCGCCGCCGCTCGCTCCGTGGACGCGCTGCTCGGCGTGCAACGGCGAGCTGGTCGAGGTGGAGAAGGCCGAGGTCGCCGACCGGCTGGAGCCGGGCACCCGCCGGTGCTACGAGCGGTTCTCCCGGTGCCGGTCCTGCGGCCGGGTGTACTGGCGGGGCGCGCACGGGCGGCGCCTCGACGCGGTCGTCGCGGAAGCACTCAGGGTGCGCCCATCATGACGGTCATGACGTCGTTCGTGTTCAACGTGACCTTCGACTGCGTCGACCCGCGCCGGGTCGCCTCGTTCTGGGCCGGGGCCACCGGGTACGAGGTGGCCGAGGAGCGTCCCGACTTCGTGCGGCTGCGCGCCACCGACCCGCGCGGCGTCCGCCACCTGCTGTTCTTCCAGGTGCCCGAGCAGAAGGCGGGCAAGAACCGGGTGCACGTCGACCTCGCCACCCGCGACCCGGACGCCGAGATCGCCCGGCTCGTCGCCCTCGGTGCCACCCGGGGCGAGCGCCGCTCCGGCAACGGCACCAGCTGGACGGTGATGTCCGATCCGGAGGGCAACGAGTTCTGCATCGGCTAGTCCTACAGCGGATTTTGTGATCATGGGTGGTCGGCGCTGTTGCTGGGTCCCGTTCGGTGGTGGCCACGTCCATGATCCGAAGTATCGGTTGCTCATGGCTGTGCCGGCAGCCGTGTGCACCCGCTACTTGCGATCTTCGCGTCCATGATCCGGAGTTTCGGTTGCTCATGGTTGTGGGGGCAGCCGTGGACAACCGCTGGTTCGGATCATGCTCGCCGCCGGTCGAGCGGCCGGGGTGGCGCGATCGTGTCGGTCCGTCGGGTCGGTCTGGCCGGGCGGCTGCCGGTGGGCGCGCCGTTCCCGGCCCGGGCCCGCCGGCGCGCGCCCGTGAGCCGGGCCTCGCGTGGGGTTCCGCCCGTTCACCTCGACGCCCTTCGCCTTGTGGGGGTGGCTGGGTTGGGTGCACTACCGAACCCTGGGGTTGCGTGGGCGGCCGTCCCCGACTGGGGGGCACGCCCGTTCTCGACGAGACCACCGCGGTTCGGGTGCCACGCAACCGGCTGTGGTCCCGACCCTCCACCCCAGCCCTCTCCCGGATGATCACGGCCAGACCACCCCAGGGACAGGGCCCGTGCGCAGGTCCATGATCAGCAGGAACGGGACGCCAGCCGCAGGTGGTGCAGCTCCGGTCCCGATTCCGCTGATCACGCCCCAGATTCCAGGGGTGGCCAGTGGGCGAGGATCGGGACCACAGCCAGTCAAGTGGCACCAAAATTGCGGTGGTCTCGTCCGGAGCGGGCGTGCCCCCCAGTCGGGGACGGCCGCCCGAGCAACCACATGATTCGGTGGTGCACCCAGCCCAGCCACCCCGCAAGGCGAAGGGTTGAGGTGAACCGGTGAGAGCACGCCGGCAGCCGAGGGCTGGTGGGTGAGGCCGGGGGCTATCCGGGGCCGGGTACGGCGCGCCCACGAAAGCGTCCGGCACCCGGCCGAAACCCGGGGGGCGTTCCGCGGAACGCACCGCGACCCAGGCGATGATCAGCGGCTCGGCGCGAAACCCGACGCCTCCCGAGCCCAGCGACCAGACTGCTCGGCCACCGTCGGTCAGGGCTGGAAGCGGAACGTGCTCGGCTCGCCCGCGGCGATCGCGCGGAGGTGTTCGGGGGCATTCGTCAGCTCGTGCAGGCTGCGGCCACCGCGCATCGCGGCCGCCACCTCCGCCTCGACGCGCTCGATCTCCTCCGCCCGGTCCACTGCGGCCGCGATGCGCTCGGGCGGCGCGATGAGCAGGCCGTCGTCGTCGCCGAAGACGAGGTCGCCCGGCCGCACCTCGATCCCGCCGAACGGCACCGGTTCCTGGACGACAGCGGGCCCGAGCGCGGGGCCCGCGGCCGGCGTCGTGCCGCGGGCGTACACCGGGAGTCCGACCCGGCGGATCCCGCGGAGGTCGCGGCAGAACCCGTCGACGACGATGCCGGCGAGCCCGCGCCTGCGGCCCTCGGTGGCGAACAGCTCCCCGGACGCGGCGAGCGGCCGCCCGTCCGTGGCCACCACCAGCACGGTGCCCGGCTCAGCTCGGCCGATCGCGTCGATCATGCCGAGCAAGTCGCCGTCGGCGCGGACGGTGAACGCGGTGCCCACCAGCGTGACATCGGGGATCAGCGCGTGGATCGCCGGGTCGCAGACCGGCAGCGTCTTGTCGGCGTCCGACAGCGACGAGACCTGCAGCCGGGCGAGCCGTGTGACGAGGTCGTCCATCACGCGTCCAGGAATCGTTCGATGGCGGCGAGCGCCTCGTCCGGCCGCTCCTCCACGAGGTAGTGGCCCGCGTCGAGCCCCACCCCGGACACGTCGGTGGCGTGCTCGCGCCACACCGCGACCGGGTTGTCCGGGCCGCGTCCGACGACGCCCCGCGTGCCCCACATCGCGAGCAGCGGCGCCTCCAGCCGGCGTCCGGCGTCGGCGCGGTCGTGCTCGAGATCGATCGAGGCGCCTGCCCGGTAGTCCTCCATCATGGCGTGGCGCGCGTCGGGGTCGGCGAAGACGCGTTCGTACTCGGCCACCGCCTCCGGGGCGAACGCGTCCACCCGGCCGCCGAACCTGCCCAGGATGGTGTGCAGGTAGCCGATGGGGTCGCCCGCGATGAGCCGTTCCGGGACGTCGAAGGGCTGGATGTAGAGGAACCAGTGGTAGTAGGCCGTGGCCAGCTGGCGGTCGACGTGGGTGTAGACGTGCAGCGTCGGCAGGATGTCGAGCACTGCCAGCCGCGTGACGGCGTCCGGCGAGTCGAGCGCCATCCGGTGCGTCACGCGCGCGCCCCGGTCGTGCCCGACCACCGCGAAGCGCTCGTGCCCGAGCGAGCGCATCAGCGCCACCTGGTCGGCCGCCATTGCGCGGAACGAGTAGGCCGCGTGGTCGGCACCTGCGGGCGGGCGGGCGGAGTCGCCGTAGCCGCGCAGGTCAGCGGCCACCACCGTGTGCCGCCGCGCCAGCGCGGGAGCCACCCGGTGCCACATCGCCGAGGTCTGGGGGAACCCGTGCAGCAGCAGCACCGGTGGCCCGGTGCCGCCGTGCACGGCGTTGATCGTCGCCTCGCCGGTATCGACCCTGACCCGCTCGAACCCCTCGAACACGATCAGGAACGTACCGGCTATCCGAGCTCGTGACCGGTCGTGCTGTCCACGTGGCCGGGGATCTCGCCCTCGTGCCGGTCGCCGGTGGTCGAGGTGCCGCTCGGCTCGAACATCAGGATCGAGCCGCCGGGGGAGGACGGCTTGTGCTCGGTGCCCTTCGGCACGACGAACGTGTCGCCCTCGTGCAGCACGACGGTGCGCTCGGTGCCGTCGGCCTCCCGGATCGCGACGTCGAAGCGCCCGTCCAGTACGAGGAAGAACTCGTCGGTGTCCTCGTGCACGTGCCAGACGTGCTCGCCCTCCGTGTGGGCGATGCGCACGTCGTAGTCGTTCATCCGGGCCACGATCCGTGGGCTGTACACCTCGTCGAACGAGGCCAGCGCCGTCGTCAGGTTGACCGGTTCCTTCATCGCCATGGCTCCGATCGTCACCGGCGGCGGCGTCCCCGTCTTGTACGAACGTGACCATGTGTGCGGGCGGCGGAGATCGGGCACCCGGGTGCAAGCCCGGCCGGCGGATCGCCCCCTCACGTTCCGCCGGCCGTGCTCCATGGTGTCGGGGCAGGCGGGGTGAATAGGTTCGGACCGTGGAACCACCCTCGATCCGGGCGCTCGCCGATCTGGCTACCCCCATGTCCATCCGCGTGGCCGCGACGCTCGGCCTCGTGGAGCTCGCGGGAAGTGCGGGAGCAACGGCCGAGCAACTCGCCGCGGCCACCGGAACCGCCCCCTCCGCCTTGCGACGCCTGCTCGAGCACCTGGTCGCGATCGGCGTGTTCGACCGTGACGCGGGCTCCGGCACCTACCGCCCCACCGAACTCGGCGCTCAGATGGCCGAGGACGCCCCGGAGGGGATCAAGCCCTTGCTCGACATCAACGCCGCGGGCGGGCGCGCCGAGCTCGGGTTCGTCGAACTGCTCGAGACGATCACCACGGGCACATCCGGCTACGTGCGGCGCTACGGGCGCGAATTCTGGGCGGACCTGGACGCCAGCCCGGAGTTGCGGCGCTCGTTCGACGCGCAGATGAACTGGCGGTTCCAGGTGCAGGCGGCGCAGATCGCCGAACGCTTCGACTGGGGCCGCTTCTCCGAGCTCGTCGACGTCGGCGGCGGTGACGGCATGGTGCTCGCCGCGATCCTGCAGGCCCACCCCGGTCTTCACGGACGGGTGCTGGACCTGCCCCCTACGGCTGCCGCTGCCGCGGACAGGTTCGCAGCGGCGGGGCTCGATGGGCGGGCCGGTGCCGTTCCCGGCAGCTTCTTCGACCCGCTGCCGGCGGGAGCCGACGCATATCTCCTGTCCGACATCCTGCACGACTGGGACGACGAACACGCCCGCAAGATCCTCACCGGGTGCCGTTCGGCCGCCGCACCGGACGGCACAGTGGTGGTGATCGAGAGCGCGGGGGCGGCGGGCACCGCGATGGACCTGTTCATGCTGATGTGCTTCGGCGGGAGGGAGCGCACGGTCGACGAGCTGGCCGCGCTGGCCGCCGAATGTGGGCTCGTGCTCCGCGGCAGCGGCCCGGTGGCGGATGGGCGGACGGTGCTGGAGTTCAGCCCTGACCTCGGGCCATCGATGCGCTAGAAGGTGAGGCCGGTGGTGGTGAAGAACCACACCGCGGAGGTGAGCCAGAGACCGGTCAGCGCGGTGAAGGTGAGGCCGCCGACCACGGGCAGCGCCCATCCGGGCACGTTCGGTCGGCTGAGCATGAGCATCTTCGTGACGAAGACCCCGTAGAAGAAGCAACCGAGCAGCGAGTGCACGAGCGTGCGCGGCGATGAGAAGTCGAAGCCCAGCGCGTAGAGGCAGTGCACCGCGACCGGCACGGTGGCGAGCACCGCCAGCCGGCCCGACCAGCGGTGCAGCCCGCCGATCCACGACGGCGCCGCGACTCCGGGGATCTTGCCCCACATGACCAGCGCGGAGCCGAGCTGGACCAGCGCGAGGACGAACGCGGCCGTCGCCAGCCACGACTTCACCGCACCCGGGCTGGAGAAGCCCGCCACGTTGACCGAGAAGAAGGCCGGCTCGTGGAGACGGCCGTACACGCCGAGCGCCACGGCGACCAGGACGCCGATCGCCACCGGGACGACCACGACGGCGGTGCTGCGGGCGGCGGGTGGTGAGCTGTGCGTCATCCCGTCCCCCCGGCGGTGACGAGTTCGACGTCGACCGGCACGCCGTCGAGCGACGCGGTGCGGGCCGCCGGGTCGAGCGGTGGCGCCGGGGCCGCCCCGTTCGGGTCGCTGACGATGCCGGTGACGGAGCCGTCGGGCAGCACGTTCCAGCCGATCCGCTTCTGCACCCCCGCGACCGAGACGCTGCCCCGGTACGTGCCGGCCGGCGGGGTGGCGAGCGCAGCGGAGTACGGCCATTGCTTGCCCTTCGCGGTCGCCTCGCCGAACACCGCGCCGTCTGCGACCTCGCCGGTGGCCGCGGCGCCGTCGGGCCCCTCGAGGGAGAACGTCGACCCCTCGACCGTGCCCTCGAGCCATGCTTCGATCTTCTTCCCGTCGCACAGGTAGGCCACGGCCCGTCCGTCCTTCATCGCTATCGCGATGGTGGCCTCGTTCCCCGCGGTCCGGCCCGCGTAGGCGACCTCGGCCGGGAGCGGCTGAGTGGTCGGGGGCGCCTCGGTGGGAGCCGGCGCCGGCACCACGGTGGGCGCAGCGACCGGCGCGGGCTCCCTCGCGACGTTGACGCCCAGCAGCACTGCCGCGAGGCCGGCCACGGCGAGCAGGGTCAGCAGCGGCCCTCGATGGCCCTTCATCGGTACCCCCTCGGATGGGCTCCCAGCAGGATTCGGAAAGGCGTCGCCGCCGTTACCCAGCACCGTTGCGAGTGACAGCGCCGACGCGTACTCGGCCCGGCAGGCGTCGCAGCGGGCCCGGTGCCGATGGAACGCGGTGGCCCGCGCCGGCGGGGCGACGCCGACCACGAGGTCGACGACGGTGTCCTGCCAGCTCGGGCATGCCACAGGGCGGCCGCTCATGGCCCGGATACGTGCCCGGCCGCTCGAGAGTTCGAGTGTGTGCGCGAGTACGTGGCGAGTGTCGGCTCGCTGACAGACCGGACCTGTCCTCGAAGGCGACAGTTGCGGCGCCCCCGAGGAACGCACCGTCCCTCGACCGTAGGACCGCCGCCATGCCAACACTCGAGCTCAACGCCCCTACCACCAATTCATGCGCCCCGTCCTGTGCCCGCCTGTGCACGGGGGACGGGTTCGCGCAGGCCCATGCCGCCCTCTCCGGCGAGCTCACCGGCTACTGCCGCAAGGCACTCGCCGACCACGGGCTCGCAGAGGAGATCACCCAGGACGTGTTCCTGCGTGCATGGCGCCACTGCTCAAACTTCCGCATGCCGGACGGGGATGCGCGCGAACGCGTCGCCCGGCTGCGCACATGGCTCTTCGCGATCGCCCGCAACGCCGTCATCGACGCCGTGCGCGGCCGCGGCCGACGGCCTGCGCTGCACGCGGAGGCCGACCAGGCCGCACAGCTCGCCGACCCGTCCGACACGTTCGCCCGCTACGACACCGCCGAGGAGGTGTACCGGGGACTCGCCGGGCTGACTCCCGACGGTCGCGCCATCCTGACCGCCATCTTCATCGAGGAGCTGACCTATGAGCAGGCCGCCGCGCGACTGGGCATCCCGGTCGGCACGGCGAAGAGCCGCGTCTACTACGCGCTCCGCGCGTTGCGCGCACAGCTCGATGGCACCATGCACTGAGCAGCGGATAGCCGCCCCGTGCGCCGCGTCCTATCGTTCGGACCACGCGCATGGGGGGACATGCATGACTCGAGCCCATTCGGCGTTGCTGCAGGGTCTGGGTGAGGCCGCCCGCGAGCGTCTGATCGCCACGAGCCGCCCGCGTCGCTTCCGCGCGCGCGAGATCGTCTGCCACGAGGGCGACCCCGGCGACACGTTCCACATCGTGACGTCCGGGCGGCTGGCGGTGCACGTCACGACCCCGCTGGGGCACAGCGCCACGCTGTCCCTGCTCGGTCCCGGCGACACGTTCGGCGAGCTCGCCCTGCTCGACCCGGCGTCGCTGCGGACCGCCACCGTCGTCGCGCTGGAGGAGGCGCACACGCTGAGCCTGACCCGCTCCCAGCTCGACGAGCTGCGCCGCCACCATCCGCAGATCGACCGATTCCTCACCGAGACGCTCGCGGGCCACGTGCGAAGGTTGTCGGCGATGGTGCTCGAAGCGCTCTACCTGCCGGTCGACGCCCGGGTGGCTCGTCAGCTCGCCCGCCTCGCCGGCATGTACGTCGCCGCCGACGGCAGCGCGGAGATCCGCCTCACCCAGGACGACCTCGCCGGCATGGCCGGCACCACGCGGGCCACCACCAACAAAGTGCTCCAGGAGCTCGCCGCACGGGGTGTGCTGAGCCTCGCCAGGGGCCGGATCATGGTGCGGGATCGGGTCGCGCTGGATCGGGCCGGGCAGTGACGACACCTGTTGTCACGTCACGGCTGCTCTCCTGGCTCGCGCCGGCGGCCGTGCCGCTGCTGGGTCTGGTGGTGCTGCTGGCCCGCCCCGAGATGGACGCGCACTACGAGCACCACGGTGTGCACTTCTGGCTCGTGCTCGGCACCGCGGCCGTGTGCTTCGTGCTCGCCGTGGTGATGATGCGCGCGGTGCGCAGACGCCGGGACGCGCGGCTGTTCCTGGTCTCGCTGGTGTTCCAGGTCAACGCCGGATTCCTCGCGGTGCATGCGCTCGCAACGCCGGGCCTGATCCTCCAGGCCCGCAACGCGGGGTTCGTGGCGTCCACCCCGTTCGGGCTCGTGCTCGGGTCGGTGGCCGCGCTCGCGTCGGCGGCACAGCTGCGTACGGCAGCGGCGGAGCGGCTGATGCGCTGGCAGTGGCTGCTCGCCGCGTTGCCGTGGGTGCTCCTGGTCGGCTGGTCGGTGCCGGCGTTCGCCCGGCTGCCCCCGCTGGACGTCGCACCGGACGTCATTGAGACGCACTGGGTGGCAGCGCTGGCCGCGTCGACCGGAACCGTGTTCTACCTCGCCGCCGCCGTGCGGTACCTGCTGCTGTACCGGCGCAGGCCGTCTGTGCTGCTGCTCAGCGTGCTCACGGCGTTCGTGCTGCTCGGCGAGGCCATGCTCGCCGTGGCGCTCTCCCGCAGCTGGCGCCTCACCTGGTGGGAGTGGCACGTGCTCATGGTCGCCGCCTTCGCGCTGATCGCGGTGAGCGTGCACGCCCAGTTCCGCAGGGAGGGCTCGGCGCTCGGCCTCTTCGACAGCATGACCCTGCAGCAGACGATCGCTGCCCTGCAGCGGGAGTACTCACAGGCGCTCGAGGAGATGGTCGACGCGCTGCGGCGGCGCGCCGACGACGAGCCGGGCGAGTCCCGTGCCGTGATCGGCGCCGAGGTCGCGCACAAGTTCGGGCTCACCGAGCGGCAGCTGGAGGTGCTGCAGGAGAGCGCAGAGGCGTTGGGCCGCGAGCGTGAGCAGACGCGCAGGCTGGGCGGGCTGGTCACCATCGGCGAGCGGGCGAGCGTGATCCGGGGCGAGCTCCAGCTCATGGACGAGGTCATGGCCGTGGCGGAGGCGGCGTTCCAGCGCGACCGGCTGCGCTTCGGGCTCGTCCGCGACGGTGCCCTTGCGTTCACCGACGGGGCACCCGCCCGCGACGCGGCGACCCTCACCGTGCTGTCGACGCTGCGGCCCACCGTCTCACCCGACGGCGCGACGTTCGCCCTGCCGATCGCGGTGAAGCGGCGGGCGGCGGGCGTGCTGGAGGCGCACCGCCCGGCGGGCGGGTTCTCGGTGCCGGAGCGGGCCGTGCTCACGTCGCTGGCCAGCCAGTTCTCGGTCACGCTCGAGAACGCGCGGCTGTACGCGCAGCTCGACGGTCTCTTCCGCTCCTACATCTCCCCCGGGGTGGCCACTGCGCTCATCGCCGACCCGGCCCAGGCCGGCCTCGGCGGGCGGTTGGTGGAGGTCAGCGTGCTGATGGCCGACCTGCGCGGGTTCACCCCGTTCTCCGAGCGGAGCACACCCGACGCCGTGGTCGCCATGCTCAACACCTACTACGGCGCGATCGTCCCGGTGATCCTCGGGAACGGCGGCACCGTCGTGCAGTTCGTCGGCGACGCCGTCATGGCGATCTTCAACGCGCCCACCCGGCAACCCGACCACGCGCTGCGCGCCGCCCGCGCGGGTCTCGGCCTGCACCGGGCGGTGGAGGCGGCCGCAGCGGGGCGGGACTGGCCGCGGTTCCGGGTGGGGATCAACACCGGCCCCGCGCTCGTCGGCAACATCGGCGCGGCCCAGATGCGCAACTACACCGCGATCGGGGACACGACCAACCTCGCGGCCCGCCTCGAAGGGCTGGCCGAGCCGGGCACGGTCGTCGTCTCGGCGGTCACGGCGGCACAGCTCGGTGACGCGGCCCGCACCTCCGAGCGGCGCGCCGTGCGGGTGGCGGGCAAGCGGGACCCGGTCGACTGCTTCGTCCTCGAGGGCATCCGCGAGCCGCGACGCCTGGCCTAGTGCGGTGACCACCATGTTCACGTCTTCACACACCTCCGGACGTGTGCGCCGAGGCCGCCCGGTGTGTGCCCCGGCCCCGGCGGCGGCCGCGGGTGTCGCTCGGGCCTCGATCGCGGCAAGATCGCCGATTTGGCGCGTTCCCGGGTCGTTGTGTGAGCCTGTTGCAGATGGAACCGCCCGCCACCCGGGCGCCGACCGCATGATTTGCAGTATCGGTTGTCCATGGTCGCGCCAACTACCATCTGCACCCGATACCGGCAGGTCAGCGCGGTGATCAAGGGCTGATGGTCGTGATCGGAGATCATCTAGCGACCATTTCGCCTTGATCGCCGCATTTGACCCAGGATGGCGGCTTGATCAGCAGTTCGGCGCGTTCCCGGGTCATTTTCGCCCGAGAACGCGCCGAAGCCTCGATCATGCCCGTCAGAACCGCCTCCGGTGGCGCCGCGCGCCCATCTGGGCAGGCCCTTGGCCTGCCCGTGCTACTGCCCAGAGGGGACGCAGAGGCTCGCAGGTCATCCCTGAAGGAGCGGGGCCGGTCAACCCCCGGTTTGTGGCTCCTGATCTTTCTTCTTGGTCTCTGCGCCTGTGTGTGGGCGCGCCGGGATGAGGCGTCGGGGTCAAGGATCGGCCCGCAGGGCCGACCGCGCAGCGGCCGCAGGTCCTTGACCTCGACGCCGGCCGGCGCACGCTGTTCACGGGCGGAGAACGGGGTGATCTCGCGGCTCCAGGGGTTCGAGTGAATCAGGGGTCGGGTGCATGCTCCAGTGCCGGTGCCCCGGCGGTGGACAGGCCCACGTGGGGGGCTGTCGGTCATCCCTTCGCCATCAGGCATGGAGTGCTACGACGGTTCGCGGTGGGCGAGGTCAATCAAAGGGGCGACCACGCCGTGATCCCCAGGACCGTGACTCTCGCCTGGGATGGGGGTCATGACCTGCACGACCCGCGCCCACCACGATCGATGGTCGACTCACGCCGGGGTGGCCGGGGTGGCCGGGGTGGCCGGGGCGGCCGGGGTGAGCCGACGGATGCGCCCATCACGCAGGCCGTAGAAGACCAGCTCGACCAGCTCGCGAGCGCCGGCAACCACACCGATGTTGCGGCCCCGGCGGGCGGCGACCCGGTCCCGAACCACGCCGGGACGGGTGTGCGGGCCGACCCGTTGCACCGCCTCTACCGCGGCCCAGCGCACCAGCCGCGAACCCTGCTTGGTGATCCGGCCGCGGTGCACCGTGGTGTCGGACTCGTGGTGTTTCGGGGTCAGCCCGGCCCAACTGGCCAACTGGGCCGGCCCGGGGAACCGGGTGATGTCGCCGATCTCGGCCACGAACACCGCGGCCAGGATGGGCCCGACCCCGGGGATCTGTTGGATCGCCCGATAGCCGGGATGCTTGCGCAACCGACCGCCGATCAGCTTGGTGAACGCCTCGATCTCCACGTCCAAGTGCTCGATCAGCCGCAGCGCGGAGTCGATCCGAACCCGTGATTCGGCCGACAACCCAGTGCCGGTCAGCAGGTGCTGCCCGCCCGGGCTGAACAGATCACTCATCCCCACCTGCACCCCGGCCCCGGCCAGCACCGCATGCACCTGACATTTCAGGCTGGAGCGCAGCCCGACCAGCTTGGCCCGATGCCGCACCCAGCCGCGCAACTCCCGGGTGGCCGGCGGGGCGATCCACGCCTCGGGCAGCCGACCCATCCGCAGCAGATCCGCCAAATCGCCGGCGTCGAGCTCGTCGTTCTTCACCCGCCGGTAGGAGAACATCTTCACCCCCAGCGGGTGCGCCAAATGCACATGCGCGCCCAGCTCGGCCAGCGTGTCCGCGGCCCAATACCAGCCATACGCCGCCTCCAACACCACCTCCGGGGCCTCCCCAGCCCGGGCCATCACCTGCCGCAGATACTGCGGGTCGTTGGAGATCCGCACCGTCTCCAACCGCTCCCCGGTCTCGGTCATCCGCACCAACACCGACCGGCGCCGGTGCAGGTCGATTCCCACGACCTGCGTGCCCTCGTACGATGCGCTCACAGGGGCCTCCTCGAATCGATGGTGTGAGCAACCCCGAGCATGAACCGGGGATCACGAGGAGCGGAGGCCCCGCTCCTTCATCGCATCAAGGGTCGCGAAGCGATCGCGAAGCGACGCCGGAGGCGCCCTTGACCTGGGAGGGGCGGCCCCGCACACTGCGCGGCGCCACCGGAGGCCCTATGGCCTGCCGGCATGCTGACGGCCCGGTGCCACCGGAGGCCCTGCAGCCTGCCGGCCTGATGAGGACCCGGCGCCACCAAAGGCCCCACAACCACCACGGGTCTGCGCGACCGTGCTCGTGGCGAGCCCGACCAGACCCGGCGAATGAATGTGGTCACTGGTGTCCCCGGTGGTCGAGTATGCCCGGCGCTACTCGACCGGCGGGCGATCGAAGTCAGCCGCCGTCGCTCGTCGCCGGCGGGACCGGTTGCGTGGTCTCCTCGGGGCTCGTGGCGGATTCCGAGGACTGGTCGGCCTCGGGGTCGGCGAGCTCCCTCGGTGCCTCGTCGCCGTCCTCCGGCGGGACCGTCGTCTCCTCAGGCGGGACCGTCGTCTCCTCCTGCGGGACCACCGCTTCTTCCGGCGGAGCGGTCGTGGTGGTCGCGGCGGCCGGGGTCGGCACGACCGTCGTCGTCGGCGGCTGCACCCCCGGCCGAGCCTGCTCGCGCGGACGTGGGCGCGCGGCAGGCGGCGCAGCGGTGGGCGGGGCGTCGGCGGGCGGTGCGAGCGTCGGCGCGGCCGGTTGCCGGCTCGCAGGCGTGGACGCCACCGCCGTCGAGCCCACCGGTGTGACCGGCTGGTTCTGGGTGACGTAGGCGAGCAGGCTCCCGCCGATCGCCAGGGCGAGCACGCCCGAGGCGGCCGCGCCGATCAGCACGGGCAACCGTCGGGGCCGCGCCGTGTCGGGCTCCCGGAACGGGCGGACCCCGACCGGCGGGGGGACGAGCACGGGGGGCGCCTCGGGCGGCGCCTCGAGAGGTTCGGTGGGGTACACATCGGCCGCGGGTGGCGTCACCGCGGCCGACGGCGCGCTCATGGGGGCGGGGTTCGCGTCGCGGGCGGAGAGCGCGGTGCCGAGGGCGATCACGCCCGTGGGGTCGATGCCCACCGCGATCGGCAGGCCCAGCTCGCGCTCCACGGTCGCGCGCACGAGCGGGATCCGCGACGATCCGCCCGCGAGCACGATCGTCGGAACGGTCCCACCGGCCAGGTCCGCGGAGGCGATCGCGCGGCCGAGCGCGGCGACGGTCTCCTCGACGGCGGGCCGGATCATCTCCTCGAACCGGACGCGCTCCAGCCGGACCAGCCGGTGCACGCCCGGCAGCGTGACCGTGATCGTCGCCTCGGTGTCCTGCGACAGCGCCTCCTTCGCCGCGACGCACTCCCGCCGCAGCCCCGCCACCGCACCGAGCACCATGTCATCGGTCGGGTCGAGGGCGTCCCACTCGGCCCCGAGCTCGGCCTGCACGTGCTCGAACACGGCCTCGTCGAAGTCGATTCCGCCCAGCCGGTCGATCCCCTCCGGCCGGCCGAGCAGCTCGAACCCGCCCGCGCGGTCCGCCGTGCGCAGGACCGCGGCGTCGAAGGTGCCACCGCCGAGGTCGTAGACGGCGACGACGCTGCCGGGCTCCACCCGCGTGACGCTCGCGTACCCGACCGCGGCGGCCCGCGGCTCGGGCACCACGACCACGCCGGGCAGCCCGTGCCCGGCCAGCCCGTCCCGCAGCAGGCCCAGCTTGTGCGGACCCCACCCTGCGGGATGGGTCAGCGCCACCCCGGCCGCGGGTCCGCCCTCCCGCGCTGCCACGTGCTGCAGCAGGTGGCCGACGAACCGGGCCGCGAGGGCTTCGGCCGCGATCGGCTGGCCGTCCACGACGATCGGCGTGCGATCGCCGATGCGCCGGGTGAACTCGGCCACGACGCGCGCGGGTTCCGCGGCCGCGTGACGCTCGGCGGCCTCCCCGATCGCGAAGTCGCCGCCGTCACCGAGGAAGGCCACGGTCGGGACGGCCGGCGCCCGCTCGCCGAGCTGCACGAGCTCCGCCTGGCCACCGGAACGGCACACGGCCACCGCCGTCCACGTCGTCCCGAGATCGACACCCACCTGGTACGCCATCACCCCTCCTCGCGCTGCCGGTCCCGCCATCCCCCTGCTTACGCCGGGGTGGCCGGACGAGTTCGGCGTTCGCGGCAAGTACCGGGCCGATCCCGGGGCACCCCCCGACGCGACCCGGAAACCCCCTGGTCAGAGCTGGGGATGACAGGGATCGGACCGGATGGCGGGGGCCTCGGACCGCCCTAACTTCGTTGGCAGCCGGATACGGCGAGACACGACGAACCAACCCGATCACCAGAGGGAGCCACCGTGCCAAGCGACTTCAACCTCAGCGACATCCTCGACAACGTGCAGGCCGACATCGACTCGGCGCTCGACCTGACGAACGTGCAGGACCAGGAGGCCGCCCAGGTCGCCGACGTGTCCACGGCCCCGCAGGTCAACGAGCAGGTGCTGGCGCAGGACGTCGACACCACGACCGTGGGCGGCGACGGCGGCACCGCCATCTCAGCCGGTGGCGCGGGCGGCGCGGGCACCGGCGTCGGCGGCGACGCGGGCGACATCGACCAGGACGGCAAGTTCAACATCAACTTCGGTGACCCGGAGGGTGGCGACGGCACCGGGGTCGGTGGCGACGGCGGCAATGCCGGTGACGCCGACGCCAGCGGCGGCGACGCGGACGCCGACGTGGAGGTCGTGGGCTCGAACGACAGCGACCAGGACCAGGACATCGATCTGGACCAGGACCTCGAGCAGGACGCCGACTCCGAACAGGACGCCGACACCGACGCGGACTTCGCCGTCTGACAGACACGGCCCGTAGGAAGTCCAGCCGGTCCCGCCCGCACCGGGCGGGGCCGGCTTCCCCATGCCACCCGGGAGGAGCCCGACATGCCCAGCATGCAAGACGTGATCGACTTCCTGCTCGACCTGCTCCGCGACGAGGAGCTGCAGGCCGAGTTCGAACAGAACCCCGAGGGCGTCCTCGAAGACCGCGGCCTCGAGGGCGTCACGGCCCAGGACGTCCGCGACGCCCGCCTCGCGCTCGCCGATCAGGGCGGCGCTCAGGCGGTGGGCGATGATCCGCCCCCTGGCGGCAACGACCCGATCGCGGAGCTGGCGTTCACGGCCGACAACTTCGAGCCAGGGCCCGACGCCGCTGGGCCACCAGCCCTCGGCGAACCCGACCTCCTCTCCGAGACCACGACGATCGTCAACATCGACGACCGCGACACGACCGTCACGATCAGCGATGACGACACGACCGTCACCCAGACCACGACCACGAACGACATCACGGTCATCCAGGACTCGTTCAACGACGAGAGCGTCAACGTCGTCACCGCGATCCAGGACAACTCCACGACCATCGGGGTCATCGAATCGGGCCCGGTCGAAACCGGCGCCGGACCCGCGGTGAACCAGCCGCCCGCCCCGGTCGTAGACGGGTCAGGCGTCGAGACACCGGCGCCTGAGGACGTGCCGGACGAGGCCGCCCCGCCCGTCGAGGAGCCCCCTGTGGAACCGGTCGACGACACGGCGGACATCGAGGAGGCCGAGCCCGAGCCCGACCCCGCGGAGGAGGGGGACCTCGACCCGACGCTCGACGCGGCCGTGATCTGAGGCGGCACCGGGCGGCGGGTCGGGGGAACCGTGGAGGTGCCCATGACAACCAGCCCAGTGACATCCAGCCCAGTGACACGCAGCCCGGTGAAACGCAGCCCGGTGGAGGTCGTCGACCTCGCGCTGACCGCGCTCGCGCACTACGACCGTCCCGACCTGACGTCCCGCCTGCGGGCGGCGCGGGATCGGTTGACCGACGAGCGCGTGCGGGTGCTCGTCGTCGGGGAGTTCAAGCAGGGCAAGAGCATGCTGGTGAACGCCCTGGTCGCGGCGCCGGTGTGCCCGGTGTCCGACGACATCGCCACAGCCGTCCCGACGGCGGTGCACCACGCGGAGGAGGTGACGGTCACCCTCGTCCGCCGGCTGCCGTCCGGACCGGACAACGACCCCGCCGACGCGCACACCGAGCGGGTCGTGGTCGGGGTCGAGGAGCTCGCGGCCCACGTCGACGAGTCGGGTGACCGGGCCGCCCGGGAAGGCCTCGTGCAGGTCGAGGTCGGGCTGCCGCGTCCGGTGCTGTCGGGCGGGCTGGAGATCGTGGACACGCCGGGCGTCGGGGGCCTGTCGTCCGCGCACAGTGCCGCCACCACGGCCGCGCTCCCGACGGCCGACGCCGTGGTGCTGGTGTCGGACGCATCCCAGGAGTTCACCGCCCCCGAGCTGGCCTTCCTCGCACAGGCCGCGGCCGTGTGCCCCAACGTGCTGTGCGTGCTCACCAAGATCGACCTCTACCCGGAGTGGCGGCGCATCGCCGACATCGACCGGGAGCACCTGGAGAAGGCGGGGATCGCCGCGCGGCTCTTCCCCGTGTCGTCCACGCTGCGCTGGGAGGCGGTGCGGTCCGGCGACACCGAGGTCAACGCCGAGTCCGGCTTTCCGGAGTTGGTGAAGGTCCTGCGTCAGGAGGTGCTCGCCGGAGCGGACCGGCTGGCCCGCCGGTCGGTCGTGCACGACGTGCTCGCGGTGACCGGGCAGATCGCAGGCAGCCTCGAGGCGGAGCTCGCGGCCCAGCAGGACCCGGAGAAGGCCAAGGCGCTCGTCGCCCAGCTCGTGACTGCCCGGGAGCGCGCTGCCGAGCTTAAGGAGCGTTCTGCGCGCTGGCAGCAGCGGCTGAACGACGGTGTCGCCGACCTCAACGCCGACATCGACCACGACCTCAAGGGACGGATGCGCGAGATCACGCGCGCGGCCGACGACGAGATCACCAACGGTGGCGACCCCGCTCCTTCGTGGCCGGAGTTCTCCCGGTGGGTGCACCAGGAGGTGGTCGGGGCGGCCTCGGCGAACTTCATCTGGGCGACGCAGCGGTCCCGGGTGCTCGCCGAGCGGGTGGCCCGGCACTTCTCCGACGACCAGGACCAGCTGCTGCCGGCACTGCGGTCCGACGCCTCCGATGCCCTGCGCTCGGTGCGCCCCCTCGCCGTCCGCACCGAGGATAAGTGGGGTGTCGGGTCCAAGGTGCTCACCGGCGTCAAGGGCGGATACATGGGGATGCTGATGTTCGGGATGCTCGGCACCCTCGTCGGGCTGTCGATGATCAACCCGATCTCCATCGGCGCCGGCCTCGCGATGGGCAGCAAGCAGATCGGCGACGAGCGCAAACGCCGGATCACCAAGCGCCAGACCGAGGCGCGCGCCGCGGTGAAGCGCTACGTCGACGACGTGACGTTCCAGGTCGGCAAGGACTCCCGCGACCGGCTGCGGCTCGTGCAGCGCGACCTGCGCGACCACTTCACCGCGCAGGCCGAGCAGCTGAACCGGTCGCTGCAGGAGTCGCTGCAGGCGGCCGAGCGTGCCGTGAAGGCATCGACCGGCGAACGTGAGCGGCGCCTGCCCGAGCTCCGCGCGGAGCTGGAGCGCCTTGCCGCGGTGCGCCGGGAAGCGGAAGCGCTGGTGCGCTCATGAGCGAGCTTGCGAGCGAATCATGGACACAGTGCCCGCGCGAAGCGCCGGCGGAGCGCAGCGAGGCCGAGCGATGAGCGCTACGTTGACCCAGGCCGTGCGCCGGCTGCTCGGCATGGCCCTGCAGGCCTACGGCGGGCATCCGGAGACCGCGGCCCTGCTGCACCGGCAGCTCGCCCGGCTCGACGAGCCGCTGCGGGTCGCGATCGCCGGCCGCGTCAAGGCGGGCAAGTCGACGCTGCTCAACGCCCTGGTCGGTGACCTGCTGGCCCCGACGGATGCCGGCGAGTGCACGAAGGTCGTCACGTGGTTCCGGGACGGGCGCACGCCGCGGGTCGTCATGCACCCGCTGCGCGGTCCCGCGGTGCCGCTGACGGTCGCCCGGGAGGACGGCGCGCTCGTCATCGACCTCGGGACGACGCCGGCCGAGGAGCTGGACCGAGTGGTGGTCGACTGGCCGTCGTCCGGTCTGCGCACCCTCACCCTGATCGACACCCCCGGCATCGCGTCGCTGACCACGGAGAACTCCCGGCGCACCGTCACGTTCCTCGATCCGGACGACGAGTCACCGACCGAGGCCGACGCGGTCGTCTACCTCATGCGCCACCTGCACACCGCCGACGCGGAGTTCCTCGAGTCGTTCCGGGACCAGGGGGTGGCCAGGGCCGCGACGGTGAACGCGATGGCGGTGATCTCCCGGGCCGACGAGATCGGCGCCGGCCGCGTGGACGCGATGTTCTCGGCGCGCGCGATCGCGCAGCGCTACCGCGGGGAGCCCGCCGTGCGTGCGCTGTGCCAGGACGTCGTCGCGGTGGCCGGGCTGCTGGCCCAGACCGGCCGCACCCTGCGCCAGGCTGAGTACCAGGCGCTCGCCGCGCTGGCGGAGATCCCACGCGAGGAGCTGGACCGCTCGCTGATGTCGGTCGACCGGTTCCTCGGCGGCGAGCCGCTCGCCACCGGGACGTCGCGGGAGCAGCTGCTGCGCCGGTTCGGCATGTACGGGATCCGGCTTGCTGTCTCCCTCATCCGGCAGGGCACGCGGACCGCGGACGCCATGGCCACCGAGCTGGTCGACCGCAGCGGCCTGCCCGAGCTGCAGCGGGTGCTGCGCGTCCAGTTCGCGGAGCGGCGCGATGTGCTCAAGGCGCGCTCGGCGCTGCTTGCCATCGAGTCGGTCCTGCGCGCCGACGGGCGCCCCGGGCCTCTCGCCGCCGAGCTCGAACGCGTGCTGGCAGGCGCCCACGAGTTCACCGAGCTGCGGGCGCTCGGCGCGCTCAGGGCGGGCGCGGTGCGGCTGCCGAAAGACCTCGTCGGCGAGGCAGAGCGGCTGCTCGGCGACAGCGGGCGCGGCGCGGCCGCCCGTCTCGGGCTGCCCGGCGACGCCGACGCTGGTTCCGTGCGCGCCGCCGCAGGGGCCGCGGTGGCGCGTTGGCAGCGCCATGCCGCCAACCCGATGTTCCGGCGCAACGCCGCCGACGTGTGCCGGGTGGTCGTGCGCACCTGTGAAGGACTGCTCGTCACGAGCGGTGGGGGGAGACGATGAACGACGCTGCACTGGCCGATCGCGCATGGCGCGCGGGGGACGCGATCACCGCGATCGAGGCGGCCGACCGGGCGCTCGCCGCGGCGCTCGACCCGCGAGCGGCCGGGGTGGCTGCCGCTGCGGCGGCCGCGGACGGCGCGCTGGGCGATGCCACGGCGCGCTGGCGCGGGGTCGCGGAGATGGTCGAGGGGGTGGCCGCGGTCGAGGCCCGCGGGCGGGCGGCGCTGACGGCAGCGCTCACCGGTGACCGGAACGCGGCGACCGCCGAGCTCGCCGGGGCCCGCGCCGGGCTCACCCATCCGGCACCGCGCGGTGTGACCGTGCTGCTGAACGGGGTGCAGGCCGTGCTCGACGCGGTTGACGGCGATCTGGCAGGCGCGGCGACCCGGCTCACGGGTCTTGCGGCGGCCACCGTGCCGCCCGATCCGTTCGCGGTGGAACCATGGCCGGAGCTTGCCGCGGAGGTGGTGCTCGCGAGTGGCGATGACCACACCGCCCGCGCGATGCTCGCGGCGCACGACGGCCATCCGGGACTTCGGCGCCTGCTGCTCGTCGCATGGCTCGACCTGCGCACCGGACGCCTCGCAGAAGCACGGGCGGGGCTCGCCGCGGCCGCGGGCGGTCCGGTGCTGCGCCGCGACGCCCTGCTCGTGGCAGCCGTGAGCGCCGGGCTCGCCCGCCGGACCGCCGACCCGGCGGTCGTGGCGCGGACGTGGCACCGCATCGCCCCGGTCGTGGCAGGCGCGGACGTCGAGATCCTGCAGGTCGACCTCTGGGGCGAGCTGTCGGTGTCGGCCGCGACCGTCTCCGCGCCTGCCGCCGCGTCGATCGCCACCGCGATCGACGCCGCGATCAGACGGGCCGGACAGCCCGCGTGGGCCCTCGCCTCCGGGCTGTGGTGGCAGGTGCAACGCGCCGCGGCGACCGGCTCCGCATACGCCGCACCGGCCGCCTTTCCTGGCGGGTCGGCCTACCTGACCGCGCTGGCGGGCAGCGCGCGGGCGTGGGCGGAGGTGCTGGGCGGCCGCGTCGACCCGACGGCCGTCCGCGGGGCCGGGGACCGGCTCGTGGCGGCCGGCCGGCCGTGGGAGGCGGCGGCGCTGTGCGCCGCCGCGGCCAGGCGCACCGACGATCCCACGACGGCCCGGGAGCTGCTGGGAGCGGGGCGCGGGTGGCGCGGCAAGGGCGGGCGCGACCGGGCCGCGGGGCCGGACGGCCTCTCCGAGCGGGAACGCGAGATCGGCAGGTTGATCCTCGACGGCCACACCCACCGCGAGATCGGCGCGCGCCTCTACATCTCGCCGAAGACGGTGGAACAGCACGTGGCGCGGTTGCGCCAGAAGCTGGCGGTGGCGGGCCGGGCGGAGTTGATGTCCGCACTCAGATCCCGGCTGTGAGGAGCAGTGGACGTACCGGTACCTGGAGCCGACATGGTCCCGGTATCGGCAACGATTGTTGGTGATGCGCCACGGGCGGACCGAGCGTGTGGCGCATGAACGTTCGAACCTCGCCGCGGGCGTCGGCCGCCCGCGGACGGCTGCCGCTGGCGGTCTACCTGCTCGCATTCAGTCTGTTCGCGATGGGGAGCGCGGAGTTCCTCGTTGCAGGGGTCCTGCCGGCGATCGCGGACGACCTGCGGATCACGCTGCCCGCCGCCGGCGCGATGATCTCGGCCTTCGCGGCCGGGGTCGTCGTCGGCGGGCCGTTGCTCGCCGTCGCGACCCTGCGCTGGCCGCGCCGGATCACGCTGGTCACCGCGCAGGTCGTCTTCGCGGCGTCGGTGGCGGCCGGCCTCCTCACCCACCACTACGGGTTCCTGCTGACCACCCGGTTCGTCGCCGGTCTCGCCTATGCCGGGTTCTGGGCGGCCGCCGCCGTCACCGCGGTCGGGCTCGTCACCCCCGAGCGGACGGCGCGCGCGTCCGGCGTGGTCGTGAGCGGGCTGAGCCTTGCCATGATCGTCGGTGGGCCGGCGGGCGCCCTGCTCGGCTACTTCACGGGATGGCGGGGCGGGTTCTGGGCGGTGGTGGTGCTGACCGTGATCGGTGCGGTCGCGACCCTCGTCGCGGTGCCGGAGACCCGCGCGGACGGGAGGCCCGATGTGCGGCGGGAGCTGCGCACGATGGCGCGGCCGCGGCTGTGGCTCGTCTACGGCGTGACGCTGCTCAGCACGGCCGCTTACATGATCTCCTACAACTACCTGGCGGCGTTCCTGACCGGTGTCACCGGCATCGCCGAGGTGTGGGTGCCCCCGATCCTCACGCTCTTCGGCGTCGGCGCACTCCTCGGCCTCTCGGTCGGGGGCCGGATCGCAGACGCGCGTCCGTTCCACGCGCTGCTGGCAGGGGCGATCGGGATCGCGGCGAGCTCCGTCCTGCTCGCGGTGCTCGGCTCGCACGTCGTGCCCGTCGTCCTGCTCGTCGCGCTACTCGGGGTCGCGGGATTCGTGCTGAACCCGGCCATCTACGGGCGGGTGTTCACCATCGCCGCGGGTGCGCCGACCCTCGCTGGGGCCACCGCGGTGTCGGCGTTCCAGCTGGGCATCAGCCTCGTTCCCGTGTTCGCAGGGGCCGCCCTCGCGGCCGGTGCCGGCATCGGCTCCATCCCCTGGATCGGCGCGGTGCTCGCACTGGCCACGATCCCGGCAGTCCTCATCGACCGGCGCCTGTCGGGCGGCGGCGGACCAGCGTGAGCGCCGACCAGATCGCGCCGACCGCACACCCTCACGTCCACCAGGGAACTCAGAAGACCTCGTAGCCCGGTGTGAGGACGTGGCCCGGGTCGAACTCCTCCTTCGCCGCGCCGAACCGGTCGAAGGCAGGCCCGAAGTGGTCGCGCCAGTCCGCGCCTGACATCGGGAGGGCGCTCGCCGGGTAGAGCGTGCCGCCCGCATCCCGGATCCGCTCGTACACGTCCCGGTTGGCGGCGACGAGCCGCTCCGCCGCTTCGCCCGAGGCCGGGATCCGGATCAGGTTGAACGTGAAGCAGAGGCTGTCCGCCGGGAGGCGCAGCAACGGACTCGTGACCGCCCGCCCGCGGAACGCGGACACCACCACCTGGCCGAAGGGACCCAGATCGGCCGGCGTCAGCCGGTCCAGCTCGGCGGTGACGACGGCCTCCACGACTACATCGCCGACGAACGTCGTGAGCCACGGGTGAGGGAGTGACCACTGGCCGTTCGCGCGCAGCGCCCGTTCGAGCTGGGCGAGCCGGTCGAGGTGGTCCAGTTGCGTCATCGTGACGACCTGTGCGTGGCGGCGATCGTCGGACAGGCCGGTCAGGTCGGCTTCGGTGTCGGCCACGGCGTCGAGCCGGAACGTCCACCCGCCGTCCGGGGCGGCGAGCACGGCGCCCTGGACGGCGGCGAACCGGTCGTCGCCGGCGAGCAGACGCTGGTCGGCGAGCATCGTGGGGAGGTCGGGATAGACCAGCAGGTGGCGGCACACGTGTGTCGCGGCGGGGACGAGGGCGAGCGTCGCCCGGGTGATGATCCCGATCTGCCCCAGTCCGGCTCGTACTGCGTCGAACAGGTCACCGTGGGAGCACTCGAGGATCTCGCCCCGGCCGGTGACCACCTCCATCTCGAGGACGTTGTCGCTCAGCGCTCCCGTCCGCGAGATCTGCGCACCGACGCCGCCGACCGCCAGGGTGCCGCCCACCGATAGGTCGAGGTAGTCGGGCAGGCCCGCCGGGACGCGGGGCAGGGTCTTGGCGAGCACGTCACGCCAGGTGGCGCCCGCATCGACGACCACGCGGTCGTCCTCGACGGCGTGGACGGTCCGCAGCGTCGTCATCTCGGCGACGACTCCGCCGTCCACCTGCGAGCGGCCGAACACCGAGTGCCGACGCCCCTGCGGCGCGAACCGCAGGCCATGGTCGGCGGCCCAGTGCACCGCCGACGCCACGTCGGCAGCGGAGGCGGGGGGTAGCACGGCATGCGGTGTGCGGTGCACGAGGTGCCCGAAGTCGTCCGCGGCGGCCGCCCGAGTCGGCTGGTCGAAGAGCACGGCGACGACGGTAGGAACCCGCCCGACCGGCTGTCTTGAACGAAGTTCACCTCGCGCGCCTAGGAGACCCCTGAAAAATCGCGGTGTCGGTCCCGCTGGGTTCGTGATCGGGTTGGGACGATCGGTTGGTGCAGGGACGGGCTGATCCGCAGCGTGAGATCTTGGATGTGGAGTCGGTCGCGGGGCATCTGCTGCCGCAGGGTGGGGTGTTCGCGTTCCTGGCCGCGCACCGCCGCGAGTTGTTCCCGGACGAGATGTTCGTCGACCTGTTCGCCTCCGGTCGGGGGCGGCCGTCGATCCCGGCGGATGTGATCGCGGCGGCGATCGTGTTGCAGACCCTGCACGGGCTCTCGGACGGGGAGGCCGCGGAGGCGCTGACGTTTGATCTGCGGTGGAAGGCCGCGTGTGGGCTGGCGGTGACGGGGAAGGCGTTCCACCCGACGTCGTTGACCTACTGGCGGCGCCGGCTCGCGCGCTCGGATCGGCCGAATCGGATCTTCGACGCGGTCCGGCAGGTGGTGGCCGAGACCGGGACGTTGACCGGGAAGACTCGGCGGGCGTTGGACTCCACCGTGCTGGATGACGCGGTGGCCACCCAGGACACCATCACCCAGTTGATCGCCGCGGTCCGTCGGGTCGCCCGGGAGGTGCCCGGCGCCGCCGCCGTGATCGCGCAGCAGTGCCGGGCCCACGACTACACGCGGCCGGGGAAGCCGTCGATCGCCTGGGACGACCCGGCTGCCCGTGAGCAGCTGGTCGACGCCCTGGTCGGCGATGCGCACCGACTGTTGGGGCATCTGCCCGAGCAGGAACTCGGTGCGAAGGCGGCGGAGGCGGTGGCGTTGTTGGCGCTGGTCGCCGGGCAAGACGTGGAGCCGGTCGAGGACTCGGACGGCACCGACGGGCGGTGGCGGATCGCCCGTCGGGTGGCCCCGGATCGGGTGATCTCCACCGTCGATCCCGAGGCGCGGCATGCGCATAAGACCCGCTCGCGGCGCCAGGACGGCTACAAGGCGCATCTGGTGGTCGAACCCGAGACGGGGATCGTCACCGACGCCGCGCTGACCCCAGCCTCGGGGCCCGAGAACAGCGACGCCGCGGTCGGGATCGATCTGCTCGCCGGCACCGACGACCCGGCCGAGGTGCTGGCCGATTCCGCCTACGGCAGCGGGGAGATGCTCGACGCCGCGCAGCAGGGCGGGCACACCCCGATCATCAAGCCGTGGCCGCTGCGCCCCGCGGTCGAGGGCGGGTTCACCCTCGACGACTTCACCGTCGACGAGCACGCCGGCACCGTGACCTGCCCCAACGGCATCACCCGCTCGATGACCCGCACCCGGAACGTGATCTTCGGGGCGGCCTGCCGGGACTGCCCGCTACGCGCCCGCTGCACCACCTCGGCATCGGGAAGAACACTTCGGCTCCATCCTCACGACGCGCTCCAACGCACGCATCGACAACGCGCCCAAGACCCCGAGTTCCAGGCGAGCTACCGCCAGCACCGGCCGATGGTCGAACGCTCGATCGCCTGGCTGGTCGCCGGCGGGAACCGGCGACTGCGGTTCCGCGGAACCGCGCTCAACGACCTGTGGCTGCACCACCGCCTCGCCGCGCTCAACCTGCGCCGCCTGCTCACCCTCGGCCTCACCCGCACCGACGGGGCCTGGGCGATCGCCTAACCCGAACCGGGCTTGACCAGCCCCGCCCAGCCCTCCACGCTGACCCGCGACGGGCAGGGTGAGCTCGTAGTCACGCCCACGGGCGCTCGACTCCAACGCCGCAACGACGGCCCATTGAGAGACCCTGCCCGTCCCGCACCCATCGAGATCGGCTTTCTTCAGCGCCCTCCTAGGCCGTGTCTCGTGGATCTTGGGCGATGGGATTCGTGATCCAGGCCGCGCCTGGCAAGGCGGAGGCCCGAGCCGTTGTATTGGAATACCCGGTCGGGCCGACAACGCAGCCAGGGGCGGCCTGGGCGCGAATACCGCGGTCAAGATCCGCGAGACACGGCCTAGTGTGTCGGTGGTGGCGAGTGCCGAGCTCGAACGGCTGCGGTGGCCGCGTGTCGTCGGCGCACCGCACCCGCTGCTGGCAGCGCATCTGGCGCGGCGCCACACGGGTTTCGTGGAGCGGACCCGGCCACGCCACCTCGTGGTCCCGGCGTCCGCCGCGGTGGTGGTCGTCGTGAAGCTGCGCGACTCGGCATACCGCCCTGCCGCGTTCGTGAAGGGCCCGCGCCACGCGCACCTCGTGCCGGAGGGCGAGTGCGCGGCCTCGTACCTGGAGATGTGGATCCGCCCGCTCAGCGGTTACACGCTGCTGGGCGTTCCGCTGAACGCGCTCGGCGACCAGCTCGCTGATCTGCGTGACCTGCTCGGAGCCGACGGCCGGCGGCTCGCCGAGCAGCTGTGCGACGCGAGCACATGGCGCCACCGGTTCGCGATCGTGGACCGGTTCCTGCTGGAGCGGCTCGACGGCGGGCCGCGCCCGTCGCCCGAGGTCGCCCGGGTCCTGCAACGCCTGGTCGCGACGGGCGGGGCGGCGCGGATCGGTCACCTCGCCCGTGAGGTCGGGTGGAGCCACAAGCACCTGATCACCAGGTTCACGCAGCAGGTCGGCCTGTCCCCGAAGGCGGCGGCGCGGCTGGTGCGTTTCGCCCGCGTCCTGCGCACGCTCGACCAACCGGGCGCGCCACGATGGGAACGGATCGCGGCAGAGACCGGTTACGCCGACCAGTCCCATCTGGTGCGAGAGTTCCGCACGTTCACCGGGGTCACGCCGACCGCGTTCGTGTCCCGCTGACATCTCGGCCGCACATGCGAACGGATCCCGGCCCCGGGGGGACGGAGGCCGGGATCCGTTCTCTCGACCGTCGCGCCTTGCGGCGTGACGGCCAGCTCAGGGGCTGTCAGCTGGTAGGTCTGCGGTCGGCTGCAGCGGAGTCGTCGCTGCGACCCTTGTCCTCCGACGTGGAGCGGTTGCCCCCGTCCTCCTCGTCGCTTTCCTGCTCGGTGTCGTCCTGCTTGCCGCTCTGCCGCTGGTTGCCTTGTTGTTCGTCGCTTTGTTGTTCGTCGCCTTGTTGCTGGTTGCCTTGTTGTTCGTTTCGGTCCCGCTGGTTGCTTTCTTGCTTGGCGCCGTTCTGCCCGGCGCTGTCCTGCTGGTCGCCCTCCTGCTCGGTGTTGTCCCGTTCCGCGCGGTCGGCGGGAGGTCCGGCGGGACGGTCGGGATTGCCCGGTGCGGCGGTTGGCGGGACGCCTCGGCCCGAGGTAGCGCCGGGCTCGTCGACGGGCGGTGCTTCCGGCTCCTCGCCGTCCCCGCCGGGCACGGAGCCGGATCGGGATGCGGCGGGGTCCGGCTCGCCGGCTGCGGTCCTCTCCGTGAGACGGTCAGGCTCATCCGACGGCGACGGCGTGGCCGTCGGGGTGAGGGTCGCGACGGGCCGGTCCGCAGGCGGGGACGACGGCGCGCTGGACACGGTCGCGGCGAGCGCTACGCCGCCGGTGGCACCGGCCAGGAGAACCACGGCGGCGACCGCCTTGGCGGCGAGGACCTTCGAGAGGGCGGTGCCGAGCAGCGACGGCTTCCGCGAGGGAGCGAAGGCGGGCGGCGACGCACGCTGCGCGTTGACGAACGCGGCCACGGCGACCGGCTCGCCCGCGAGCTCGCTCGCCGTGCCAGGGCCGGCGGCGGCGGCGAGGAGCCGGTGGAGGCCGGCCGGCCCGTCGCCGCCGTCGAGCAACTGCTCGGTGGCGTCGCGGGTCAGGCGGTCCGAGGTCGAGGTGCGCATCTCGGGCCCTCCAGCGCCGGGCGGGCGCAAACCGTTACACATGCCCCTCGCCTGTCCAGTCGTCGTCCCGGATGACCCGGGCCAGCCGCTTCAGGCCGCGGTGGGCGGCCACCCGGACCGCGCCGGGTCGCTTGCCGAGCACCTTTCCCGCGCTCGTGGCGTCGAGGCCGATGACCGCGCGCAGGAGGACTGCCTCCGCCTCGGTCTGCGGCAGCGCGAGGATCTGGGCCATCGCCCACCGGGTCGACATCCCCTCCACGGCCGAGCCGTGCGCATCGGCGGTGTCGGGGTGTTCGGCGAGCACATCCATCGCGTTCGGCTCGGCGGAATGCCGGGTACGAGTCCGCGCCCAGTCCATCGCGCGGTTGCGGCAGATGGTGCTGACCCAACCCCGGAATCCGTCCAGGTCGCCCTGGAAGCCATGCAGGTCGCGGGCCACCTGCAGCCACGTCTCGGCCGTGACGTCCTCCGCTTCGGCGCCGACCAGCGCCGTCGCGTACCGCAGCAGCCTTGGCTGCAGGTCGCGATACAGGGCGACGAACCCGGCCTCGTCGCCGCGGGACGCGCGGCGCAGCGCGTCGTCCAGGCCTGCCTCGGTCCGCGGTGGGACCACGTCGCCCGGGGCAGCGCGCACTCGTCCTCCACCGTCCTGTCGGGGACGGGGCGAGGGGCGTGGGGAGCACCGCCCGAACCGTCCGCACCGACAGCGCTGCACGCCGCCGTACCGTTACATCACGGCTCCCACCTCGGCATTTTGCCGGGACTACGCACGAACGGGCCCCGGCCCCGAGGGGGAGAGGCCGGGGGCCGTTCGGGCTGTCGTCCCGCCTCCTCGGGGCCGTAAGGAGGCGGGACGACAGGCTAGATCGGCCGGATCAGCCGCCCGAGCTGCGCTCGGCGCCACCGCCCTGACCGCCCTGACCGCCCTGCTTGGCCTGGTCGCTCTTCCCCTTGGATCCGCTCTCCTCGGCGTCCTTGGAGTCGGCCTTGTCGTCGTCCTTCGCGGGGCGGTCGGCAGGCGGGCCGGTGAGGTGGTCGGGGTTGCCGGGGGCAGCCGGGGGCCGGCCGCCCTTGTCCTCGGCGGTGTCCTTCGGGGCGCCCTTGGGTGCGGCGTCCTCGTCGTCGGCGTGGCCGGGCGCGGCGGCGGACTTGCCGGGCTGGTCGAGGCTCTCGCGCACGGCGCAGAATCCGGGCACGTCCCGTTCCGAGCCCGCCGCCTCGAGGAGTGAGCGGAAGGCCGGGTTCTCGGCGGCCTTGCCCGGGTTATCGGTGGCGCCCGCTGCCCATGCCCTGCAGAGGCCGATGATCGACGGTTCGGGGGAGGGTGCCTTCGTGGCGTCCGGCGCGTCGCCGTTCTCGTCGGAGTCGGAGTTGGAGTCCGCGTTCTCGTCGTCGGCTGGCTCGGGGTCGGCCGTCTCCGTCGAGGTCACCGTCTCCTCGGTCGAGGACGGGCCGCTGGACGCGTTCGCGGCGAGCGCCACGCCGCCGGTGGCGCCGGCCAGCAGGACGACGGCGGCGAGGGCCTTCGCCGCGAGGATCTTGGACAATGCGGTGCTGAGCATCGAGGGTCTCCGGGTGGGTGCGCTGGGGAGCGAGGTCTCGCGGGGAGCACCGACGAAGGCGGCAACGGCCGCCGTCTCGCCGGCGAGCTCGCTCGCCGTGCCGGGGCCCGCGGCAGCGGCGAGGAGCTGGTGGAGACCGGCGGGGCCGGGACCACCGTCGAGCAGTTGCTCCGTGGTGGCCGCGGTCAGGCGGTCCGAGTTCGAGGTGCGCATCTCGGGCCGTCCAGCGCCGCACCCCCGCAAACTGTTACGCATCGTCCTCACCCGTCCAGCGGTCGTCTCGGATCGCCTCGGCCAGTTTCTTGAGACCGCGGTGGGCGGCCACCCGCACTGCGCCGGCTCGCTTGCCGAGCACCTTGGCCGCGGTCGGGGCGTCCAGCCCGACGACCGCACGCAGGAGCACTGCCTCCGCCTCGGTCTGCGGCAGCGCGAGGATCTGGGCCATCGCCCACTGCGTCGACATGCCCTCCACCACCGACCTGTGCGCGTCGGTGCCGTCCGGGTGCTCGGCGAGCGTGTGCATGTCGGTCGGGTCGGCGGGCCGGCGGGTGCGGGTGCGGGCCCAGTCCATCGCGCGGTTGCGGCAGATCGTGCTGACCCACCCGCGGAACCCGTCGAGGTCGCCGTCGAATCCGCGCAGGTCCCTCGCCACCTGCAACCAGGTCTCCGCCGTGACGTCCTCCGCCTCGGCGCCGATCAGGGCGGTGGCGTACCGCAGCAGTCGGGGCTGCATGTCGCGGTAGAGGGCGACGAACCCGGCCTCCTCGCCGCGGGACGCCGCTCGCAGTGCATCCTCCAGATCTACATCGGCTCGTGGTGGGATCACTTCGCCCGCGGTAGCACGCACACGTCCTCCACGTCCTTTCTGGGGACGGAGGGCGGGAACGTGGGGAGCGCCGCCCGGAACCGTCCGGACCGGCAGCGCCGCGCGCCGCCGGACCGTTACACGGGCGGCCGGATGGGGAGGTTCAGCCCATCCCGTTCTCGGCGATGGTCAAGGCCCCTGAGGCGATCTCTTCTCCGGTCAGGGACGAGTGGGCCGCCCGGCGACGACGATCCCGTAGAGGATGTGGTCGAGCGCCACCAGCGCACGCCACAGCACCCGGCGCTCGCGGGCGTGCCGGACGCCGAGGACCGGGGCGATCCCGAGCTCGAAGGCGAGCCAGATCGCGAGGCCGTATGCCGGCCCGGCTGCCGGGTGCCTGCGGATGTCGGCCGGGAGCAGCCCGAACACCAGCCCGCCGCCGGTGCCGTACGTCCAGTGGGCCGCTTCGATCACGGCACCCCGCGACCGTTCGGGCAGCCGGCGCACCAGCGCGGGCGCCTTCTCCTCGACGATGGCCACCGGAGGGCTCTGCTCGTGCCGGCCGACCGCCGCGGTGACCGTCCGGAGGCCGGTCATCGCCATCGCGCCGATCAGCCCGCGCGCGCAGGCTCGCGCCGTCGCCCACCGGTTCGTCCTTGTCGTCACCACGAGCACGCCCCTTCCTGGCGGTGGGGTGCCCGCCCCCGCACGGGGTAACCGTGCTCCCGAGGGTCACGGCCAGGGCGACCGGGCGGCGCGCGCTCGCTGTCGCGCCGTCACCGCGAGGACGATCGACACGACGAGGGCAGCAGCGAGGAGGAACACCAAGCTGGCCGCGGCCCACATGAGCACGCCGATCCGCATGGTGCCGAGGTCATCGGCGTCCGTCAGTCGGCTGCCGATGGTCTCGAGCAGGCCCCCCACGACGAAGGCGGCCCACCACACGTGGTGCAGGACGGGGACCCGGACGCGGTCCCACACAGCGCGCTGTGCCGGCCACGGCAGGTCGGGATCGCTCGCCCGCCAGATCTCGTCGTGGATCACCTTCGGCATCACCAGCGACACGAGGGGGATGAGCCAGGCGGCGACCGCCCAGCCGGTGCCCGGCGGGAGCTCGACCGCGCCGAGGCGGGGGAGGTTCGCGCGGGCGCGCCGGAACCAGACGATGTAGGCGATCCCGGCAACCAGGAAGGCGACGACCTCCGCGATCGTGAGGGGGAAGGAGAACGCGTCGATCGCCTCGGCGGTGCGGGTTGCTTCCTCCTGGCTGTACTCGCCTGCTCCGAGCGCGCGGTAGAACTCGGCGAGCCGAAGCTCGACCGGGAGGGACACGAGGTCGGCGAAGGCAGCGCAGCAGACGAGGACGACGACCAAGCGGGCCGGGCGTTCGAGGCCTCGGAACGGCGCGGCACCGGCTACCGCGGGCTGCTCCGGGGTCAGGGGTGTGCTCATGGCGCGGACGGTAAGGCGCGCCGTGGGGAGAGGTCCCCGAGCGCGGTTCACCGCCCCAGTACAGCGGCGACCTCCGGGATCCGGTCGATGTAGCCCCTCACCAGCTGGCGCGCCACAGCGACGCTGTCCACCAGCGGGTGCAGGGCGAACGCCGTGACGGCCTCGTCCGCCGACCCGGTGAGGGCGGCGGAGATCGTGTGCCGCTCGACGGCCTTGACCTGCGCCATCATCCCGATCTGGTGCAGGTCGGGCTGGTCGGTCGAGAGTGGGTGCACGCCGCTGGAGTCGACGAGGGTCGGTACCTCGATCACGGCGTCGTCGGGGAGCGCTGCCACCGTGCCGCGGTTGCGCACGTTGAGGATCATGGTCCGGCCCTCGTTGCGGCTGATCGCGGCCATGACGCCGAGCGCGACTCCGGCGTAGCCCTGGTGGGAAGGGTCGGTTTCGGGGCGCCGGTCGCCCGAGGGCTCGTCCTGGGTGCCGCCCCTGGCCTCTGCCATGTAGGACGCGGTGCGCCGGGCGACGGTGGCGCGCCACATGTCGGCGACACCCGGCCCGGACTGCGCCGCGCGCCGGTAGAACTCCTCCTGCGTGCGGGCCAGGAAGTCGCCCCGGGTGGTGCCGGAGTCGACGATCGCGCGCACCGCGTCGCGGTTGAAGTAGTAGTAGTACAGGTACTCGTTGGGGATCACGCCGAGCGAGCGAACCCAGTCCGCCCCGAAGACCTGCCCCTCCTCCAGGCGGCCGAGCAGTGCGTCGTCGCCGAGCACCTCCGGCAGCACGTCCCGCCCGTCGTAGAGCACCCGGCGCATCCACCCGAGGTGGTTGAGGCCGACGTAGTCCATCCGCACCCGGGTGTGGTCGAGGTTCAGCAGGCCTGCGACGCGCCTGCCGAGCCCGGACGGGGTGTCGCAGATGCCGAGCACGCGGTCGCCGAGCACACCCTGCATCGCCTCGGTGACGAGGCCCGCGGGGTTGGTGAAGTTCATGACGTACGCGTTCGGCGCGAGGGCCTTGACGACGTTCGCCACCTCGACCATGACCGGCACCGTGCGGATCGCGTAGGCCAGCCCGCCGGGGCCGGTGGTCTCCTGGCCGAGCACGTTCAGGTCGAGCGCGACGTGCTCGTCGCACCGGCGGCCCTCCAGTCCGCCGACGCGCAGCGCGGCGAACACGAAGTGGCTGCCCTCGACGGCGTCCTGCAGGTTCGTGGTCGGCTTGAGCGCAGGGGCGTCCGGAAACCCGGCGGCGAGCTCGGCGAGCACCGCGACCATGGCGTGCAGGCGCGACTCGTCGACGTCGTACAGCGCCACCTCGTCGACCCGCGGCGACCCCGAGTCGCGCAGGAGCGCCTGGTAGACGTACGGCGTCCGGAAACCTCCGCCGCCGAGGATGCAGAGCTTCATGCTGCCCTTCTAAACGACGAGCACCGATCGGCCGGCGTTCCGGCAGATCGCGAGCGTCTCTTCGGGTGCCCCGGCCGTGGTGACCAGGGTGTCGACCTCGGGGAGGGAGCACAGGCGCAGCGCGCCTCTCCCGGGGAACTTCGTCTCGGCCGCGAGCAGCACGACCCGGTCGGACGCGGCGATCATGGCATGTTTGATCGGCGCCTCGACGGCCATGTTGTCCACCACGTGCCCGTTTGCCCGCACTCCCGTGCAGGTCAGCAGCACGAGGTCGGCGCTGACCTGGCTGAGGGCGAGCTCGGCGAGCGACCCGACGAGCGAGCGGTAGTTGCGGCGCACCACACCGCCGAGCAGGACCAGCCGGACCGCGTCGTCGTCGCGGAGCTCGTCGAACACCGCGAGGTTGGATGTGATCACCGTGACGTCGCGGCCGCGCAGGTGCCGCGCGACCAGCGGGGTGGTGGTGCCGATGTCGAGGATGGCCACGCCACCGTCCGGGACGAGCTCGGCCGCTGCCGCGGCGATGCGCCGCTTCAGCGGAGCGTCCTCGCCCGCGCTGAACGGTTGCTCGATCTCCGAGCGGCCGCCCTCCTCCACGGTGGCGCGCGGAGCGACCACCGCGCCGCCGTACGTGCGCACGAGCTCGCCGTTGCGGTCGAGGGCCTCCAGGTCGCGCCGGATCGTGGACTCGCTGACCCGCAGCGCGGTGGCGAGCTCGCGCACCGACGCCGACCCGTCCGAGCGCAGGGCACGGACGATGCGGTTGTGGCGCTCGCGCGAGATCACGGCGTCGACGGTAGCGCGAGGTCGCGCAAAGTCAATCAGACTCGTGCACAAGCGTCCCCTGAGTGAGCATGCTTCACCAACTGACGCCATGTCTGTAACCTGCGCGACACGAACGCTGCGCAGGCTTGCTCGAACCTGAGCATCGTTCGTCGACCGGCATCGATGAGGAGCGCCCGTGGCAGACCGCACCGACAGCCCTGGCGGCTGCGATCTGCTGTTCGCGGGCGACGTCTACTGCGACCTGGTCTTCGCAGGCGTCCCCGCCCCGGAGATCGGCGGCGAGGTGTTCGCCGACGGCTTCGCCGTCACTCCCGGCGGGGTGGCGAATCGCGCCGTCGCCGCCGCCCGTGCGGGCGCCCACACCCGGCTGCTGTCCCGCCTCGGTGACGACCCGCTCGGCCGGCACGTGCACGGGTTGCTCGACGCCGAGCCGGAGCTCGACACGTCCTGGCTGACGAGCGTCGCAGGGCACCAGAGCCCGGTCACCGTCTCGCTCGCCGGTGCGGGCGAGCGCAGCTTCATCACCTACATCGAGGAGCGCCCTCACCTCGAGCTGCCGGCCAACCACGGCCCGATCGGCGCCACCCACGTCGGCGTCGCACGCGAGCTGCCGCCATGGGTCGGACAGCTGCGCGCGTCCGGCACCACGATCGTCGGCGGCGTCGGCTGGGACGCGACGGGCCGCTGGTCGCGGACCGTCCTGGACCGACTGGCCGACGTCGACGTGTTCGTCGCCAACGACCTCGAAGCCACCCGCTACACGCGGACCGATGACGCCGCCACCGCCGCGAAGGCCCTCGCCGAGCACGTCCCGCTCGCGGTCGTCACGTGCGGGCCGCGCGGGGTGATCGCGGTGGACGCCGAGCGCGGCGACGTCGTCGAGGTGCCCTCGGTCGCGGTCGACGTCGTCGACCCGACCGGCGCGGGCGACGTGTTCGTGGCGACGTTCATGGCGGTCCGGTACGGATGGCGGCACGGATGGGATCTGGAGACGCAGCTGCGTTTCGCCGGTCTGTCCGCCTCGGTGTCGGTGACCGGCCTCGGTGGCGCCATCAGCGCGCCGCGAACGGCTGACCTGCTCGCCTTCCTCGCGCGGGAGGACCCCGCGGGCGACTGGGCATTCCTGACCGCAACGAAGGGACCGTCATGATCCATCTGAGGAAGTCGTTCCTCGCGGTTGTCGCATTGGTGAGCCTGGCCGCCTGTGCACCCGGCCCGGCGGCGCCGGCCGCCGACCAGCAGCTCGGCCCGGTGTCCACGAACGTCGGCACCGAACCGATCACCCTCACCGTCTGGGACCAGAACACCGACCCGGGGATCAACGACGCCCAGGAACAGCTCAACGCCGCCTTCCACGCGAAGTACCCGAACGTCACGATCAACCGGGTCAGCCGGTCGTTCGCCGACCTGAAGACCACGCTCAAGCTGGCCCTGTCGAGCGACGAACCGCCGGACGTCGTGCAGGCCAACCAGGGCTACCCGGACATGGGTGCCTTCGTGAAGGCCGGGTACCTGCGCCCGCTGAACGACTACGCCGACCTCTACGGGTGGACCGGCTACTACCCGCCAGGCCTGCTCGCGCTGAACTCGTTCTCGCCGGACGGCAAGACATGGCAGGGCGACAACCTGTACGGCGTCTCGCAGACCGGCGAGCTCGTCGGCCTCTACTACAACAAGGCCGTACTCGCGAAGGCGGGCGTCACCACGCCGCCCACCACCGTCGCCGAGCTCACCGACGCGATGGCGAAGGTCAAGGCGGCGGGCGCGCTCCCGCTCAGCTACGGCGACGTGGAGAAGAGCCCCGGCATCCACCTGTACGGGTTCGTGCTCACCGCGCTGGCCGGGCAGCAGGTCGTCAACGACCTGATCACGTCCAAGAGTGGTGCGTGGACCGATGCCCAGCAGGTGCAGGCCGCGCAGGTGATCACGGACTGGGTCGGCAACGGCTACGTGACTCCCGGTGCGAACGGCGTCTCCCGTGACCAGGCCGTGGCGAGCTTCGGCAACGGCGAGGCCGCGTTCCTGATCACCGGCACCTGGTACCAGGCCACGCTCGAGGCGGCCGCCGCCGCGAAGGACATCGGCTTCACCGCGCTGGTCCCGAACGGCGCGGCCACACCGCAGACCATGGGCGGTGAGGGCCTGGCCTGGGCGCTGACCACCAAGACGAAGCACCCGGACGCGGCCGCCGCCTACGTCGACTTCATCACCGACGAGCAGGCCGCGCAGGCGCTCGTGAAGACCGGCAACCTGCCAGCCGTGGTGCCCGCCGACCCCGCGCCCGCACCCGGCACGCTCGCGGGCGACATCAGCGGCGCGTACAAGACGATCTCGCAGGCCGACGGGATCTCGCCCTACCTCGACTACGCGACGCCCACCTTCTACGACACCCTGACGGCCGCCGCCCAGGACCTGGTGGGAGGGCACCAGTCTCCCCAACAGTTCACGCAGACCCTGCAGGACGACTACGCCGCGTTCGGCGCGAGCGGGCGCTAGCGTGACCCAAGGGATCTCGACGGGGTCGCTGGTCGACGCCCCGAAGGTCGCCGCGCCCGATACGCCCGTGGCGCGGCGGCCCTCGCGGCGCGGCCTGGTCGGCTACCTCTACGTGCTGCCGGCCTTCGTCGTGTTCGCGGTGTTCCTCGGCGTCCCGTTCCTGCAGACGTTCCAGTACTCGTTCTTCGACTGGGACGGGCTCTCCTACGCCACGTGGGCGGGCCTCTCGAACTACGTCGACGTGCTCACCGACGCGCGGCTGCGGGCGGCGTTCGGCCACGCGCTCGTCCTCATGATCTTCTACGCCGCCGTCCCGATCGTGCTCGCGCTGCTGCTCACCGCGTTGATCTCCCGCGCGCACAAGCTCCGGGGAATGAGCGTGTACCGCACGGTGCTGTTCCTGCCGCAGGTCATCGCGTCCACCGTGGTGGCCACGATCTGGGTGTCGATCTACTCGGGTGACGGGCTCCTGAACGCGGGCCTGCGGCTGGTCGGGCTCGGTGACCTCGCGCGGGTGTGGCTCGGCGACTACTCGACGGCGCTGATCGCGATCGGGTTCGTCGGCACATGGGTGAACGCGGGGCTGTGCCTGGTGCTGTTCCTGTCCGGCGTCGGCAACATCGACCCGGCGCTCTTCGAGGCCGCCCGCCTGGACGGGGCGGGCGCTGCGCGCGAGTTCTTCGCGATCACGCTGCCGTCACTGCGCGGGCAGATCGCGGTGGCGCTGACGCTCACGATCGTCTCCGCGCTCAAGACCTTCGACCTGGTCTACGTCACGACGAGCGGCGGGCCGGGCAACGCGACGACGGTGCCGGCGTTCGAGGCCTACAACCGGGCGTTCAACACCGGTCAGGTCGGCTCGGGCGCCGCGGTCGCGATCGCGCTCACCGCCGTGATCATGGTCGCCACCGCGCTCATCGGCAGGCTGCAACCGAAGGACGCCGCATGAACCTCTCGCTGCGGGAGAAGGTCGTCGATCACGTCGTCCTGATGTTGTTCGCCGTGTTCGCCGTCCTCCCCCTGATCGGCGTGCTGATCTCCGCGGTCACCCCGGCGGCCGAGAACTCCGGTGGATTCCGGTTGCCCGGCTCGATCGACCTGAGCAACTTCGGCGCGGCGTGGGAGCACGGCCACTTCGGCAGCTACATGCTCTCCAGCCTGGTCGTCACGGTCGCGGTGGTCGCGCTGACCACCGTGCTGGCCGTCCTCGCCGGGTTCGCGTTCGCCCGCCTGGACTTCCCCGGCTCCGGCCTGATCTTCTTCGTGATGCTGGCCGGGCTGATGCTGCCCGCCGAGGCGTTCATCATCCCGCTGTACTTCAACCTCCGCGGCGCCGGCCTGAACGACACGTTCGCCGCCCTCGTGCTGCCGCAGACCGCGCAGTCGCTCGCGTTCGGGATCTTCTGGTTGCGCAACCAGTTCCGCACGTTCCCCACCGAGATCATCGAGGCTGCCCGCCTCGACGGCGCCCGCGACCTGCGCGTGCTCTGGCAGGTCATCGTGCCCGCGTCGATCGCCCCGATCATGACGATGTGCGTGCTCATCACGATGTGGACGTGGAACGAGTTCCTCCTCCCGCTGGTCCTGATCACGAGCGAGGACCGGCGCACCGCCCCGCTCGGCCTGGCGTTCTTCAAGAGCGCCCACCTCACGGACTACTCGGCGCTGTCCGCCGCGGGCGTCATCGTGGCGCTGCCGATCGTCGTGCTCTACGTGTTCCTGCAGAAGCGCTTCATCTCGGGGATGTTGAACGGCATCGCCGATCGCTAGTTCTCGAGCCGATCTCCAGCCCTGACGCACCCCTTCTCCGCTCCCGCGACCCGTCGACGGATCGCGCGGACCGACACGGGGTGCGCGAGCATAATCCGGGTGTGTAGATCCGTGAAACGTCGGTGACAGCCCTGTGAAACGGGGTGATCCGATAGTGGTGGCAGCTCTCCTGCCGCAGATCCTCGGAGGGCGTGCACCCTGAAGGGGGAAATGGATGAAATATGCATTCCGGCTTGCCTTGGCCGTTGTCGCAAGCCTCACCGTCATGGCTACATCAGCTGGGCCGGCGCTCGCCGCCGACTGCGATCAGTGCATGAAATGGCCTGATGGCACCACCTACGATCCCGACGCTGGCAACACCCCCTACACCGGCAGCGATGGCACCGAACCTGGTGGCAACGCCGATCCTGGATGGGGAGTGGGCAACCACATCGGGGAGGGCGGCCCGGACGACCCGGAGGAAGACCCTCAGCCACCGGCGCCGGACACCGGTACGCCGATCCTCGGTGGGGGACGTCTGGTGGGCGAGCCGATCAGGCCGGAGTCGTCGGAGTAGCGCGGCAACAGACCGCGGCCATCCGCAGGTCGAGCCACCGTCGGGATCCACACGCCCCAGTCCGACGTCACGACCCGGTGGGACGGCATCATCAGTACCCGCACGCGCCGGCACGTGTGGCTGCTGAGGCTCGCGAACAAGGTGCTCGTGCCGATTCCCGGGCGGCCTTCACCGCCGACCACGCGGACCGGATCGATGCCCTCGTCGCCGGACTGGGAGCCAGGTCCCGCTGACCCACGCCGTCGACGGGTAGCGGACGCCGTTTGACGCCGGTCACAGCTCTACTCTGGTCAGACGTGACTGTGGCGTGAACGGGGTCGTCGACGCTTTCGTCGTGATCGGGGTCGTCGTCGCGGTCGGCTACCTGGTCGGGCGGGCCGGTGTGCTCGGGCCTGCCGCCACCCAGGTGCTCTCGCGGGCAGCGTTCTTCGTCGCGTCCCCTGCGCTGCTCTTCAGCACTCTGGTCCGCACGGACGTGGGAGCCGTGTTCTCCGATGGCCTCGTCGTCACGGCGGTGACGAGCGTGCTGGTGTGCCTGCTCTACCTGCCGGTCGGGCTGCTGCGCAGGCGGCCGGCGGGGGAGACCGCCGTGGGGGCGATGGCGAGCGGCTACGTCAACGCGGGGAACCTCGGGCTGCCGATCGCCACCTACGCGTTGGGGAACGTGACCGAGGCCGTCCCGGTGCTGGTCTTCCAGCTCGCGGTGCTCACCCCGTTCTTCACCACGGTGCTCGGCGTGCTCGCGGAGCGGGCCGACGGCGCCCGTCCACCCCTGTGGCGGATGGTGACCGCGCCGCTGCGCAACCCGATCGCACTGGCCACGGCCGCCGGGATCGCGGCGTCCGCGACCGGGCTGCTCCCGCCCGAGCCGGTGATCGCCCCGATCGAGCTGATCTCGGACCTGGCCGTGCCCGGGATGCTGCTCGCATTCGGGATCTCGCTCTGCGGCGCGAAACGGCCGGGTGCGGGGGATGCCGCCCCGCTACTGGCGACTGTGCTGCTGCTCAAGTGCATCGTGCATCCGGTGCTGGCGCTGCTCTTCGGCCTGCTGCTCGGGCTCGAGGGGCACGCGTTGCTCGCGGTGGTGGTCTGCGCAGCCCTGCCGACGGCCCAGAACGTGTTCGGCTACGCGGTGCGGTTCGACCAGGGCGTCGCGCTGGGGCGGGACGCGGCGCTGAGCACCACCGTGATCAGCGTTCCGGTTCTCTTCGTCGTGGTCGCTGTGCTTGCCTGAGGGGAGCTCGCAGCCCATCTCCGGATGAGCCACAACCGGGTCGGCGGCACAGCCGCGCTGGCTTCGGCAGAACAGCCACAGTGCTATCGGCAAGACATCCATGCACATTTCGGCAGAACGTCCACGACGAGTATCGTGGACGACATGCCCGGCGCGCGCGATCTCTATCCTCGTCGCTCGCACGAGCGCGTGGTCGCAGCGCTTGGCGACACACGGGTGGTCGTGCTCAACGGCGCTCGTCAGACGGGCAAGAGCACGCTTGCCCGTCTCGTCGCCGACAGTCGCCCGGGCACCGAGATCCGATACCTCGATGACGCCGCTGTGCGGGCCTCCGCCGCAGCTGATCCGGCCGCATTCGTCCGGCATGACGGTCTACAGGTCATCGACGAGGTCCAGCGGGTACCGGATCTGGTTCTCGCCATCAAGCACACGGTCGATCTCGATCCTCGGCCTGGCCAGTTCCTGCTCACAGGATCCGCGCGATTGTTCGCGATGCAGCAGATTCCGGACTTGCTGCCGGGTCGATCCGAGACGATCGAGTTGTGGCCGTTCTCTCAGGGCGAGATCGACCGAACAGCCGACGGATTCGTCGATGCCATTTTCGAGTTCGGTCAGGATCTCGTGCCCAAACCATCCACTCTGCACCGGTCCGACTACGTACAGCGTGCTCTGGTGGGTGGGTATCCGGAGGCGGTGCGACGCGTGGACCCGGGCCGGCGGGCGCGGTTCTTCGAGTCGACGGCGTCGGATCTCATCAGCCGCGACGTCCGCCAGCTCAGCGACATCGAACGCCCCGCCGACATGCGCCGCCTCCTCGGTGCGGTCGCTGCCCAGATGGCGACGCTCGTCGTTCCCGGCACCCTTGCCGGCCGGTTGCAGATCCCGGTGAACACACTCAAACGCTATCTGGACCTTCTGGAACTGCTCTACATCGTCGACCGGATCCCGGCCTGGTCCACGAACCTGACCACCCGGGCCATCGCCACGCCGAAGTTGATCGTCAACGACTCGGGTCTCGCCGGGCATCTCGCCGGCATCACGATGAGGCGTGCCGCCCATCAGACCGCCCCGATCGGTCCGCTCCTGGAGAACTTCGTGCTCGGCGAGCTGTCCCGCCAGCTGAGCTGGACCGCAGAGTCTGTCCGGCTCTACCACTACCGTGATCGAGACGGCTACGAGGTCGACGCCGTACTCGAACATGCCTCGGGCGACGTGGTCGCCATCGAAGTGAAGGCTGCCGAGACCGTCCGCGCCGACGACTTCCGGGGGATTCAACGCCTGGCCCGACGGCTCGGGGATCAGCTGATTGCCGGGATAGTCCTCTATGCCGGAACGCAGCCACTCCCATTCGGGGACCGGCTGCGAGCCTTCCCGATCTCCACCCTCTGGACCAGCTGACCGGCCCCGACGGCCGCGAAACGCTCATCGGTGGAACAATCAAGGTTGGAACACTCACCGATGAGCGTGTCTTCGCCGCAGGCCTCACAGCGACTCGAGTCCCGCATGCCCGTCGCCGGCCCGGATGAATCGGGTCATGCCGAGCGACTGACTCGCCGGGGCAACGGCGGGGATGTCGTCCGGCAGCAGGAACGCGCGGCTCACCACCTCGTCCATGACGAGCACCGACTCCACCGCCTTGATCTGCGGCAGCACCGACAGCACCTCGGTGACGAACTCGTGCACCTCGGCGACGTCGCGCCCGCGGACGAGCAGCATCGCGTCGTGCTGGCCGGTGGTGACGGCGCAGTACTCGACCTGGGGCATCTCGACGACCCGGCTCCGGAAGCTCTTCCAGGACTGCGGCCGGACCGTGACGAACACGAGCGTGCAGATCCCGAAGCCGACCTTGCGCGGGTCGACCCGCGCGCTGAACCCGGTGATCACGCCGCGCGCCACCATGTTCTCCACGCGGGTGTAGACGGTGGCCCGCGAGACCCCGACCTGCTCGGCCAGCGCGGACATCGAGATCCGGCCGTTGTCCCGCAGTCCCGCCAGTATCCGCCGGTCGACCTCGTCCGGATTATCGATTCGTCCAGCGGGGCCGCCGCTCGACTCCTGGCTTCCGGACACTCGGGAACCCTTCCATCCGATGGATGTGGTTTCGTCTGAGCGCCAGCGTCGCTACTGGACGAACTGCAAGTAATGTCGCATGATACCCGCCGAATCGTCCAGTGGACGCGAGATCGCACCGCCGACCGCGAGCTGGGGCCGAGTCAGTTCTGCGTGGAGGTGCACATGTTCGGTGCGAGGCGATCCGCCGCGCTCGCCGCCGCTGCCGCGGTCGTGCTCGCGGTGGCGGCCTGCGGGTCGGGAGGCTCGGGTGGTGGGTCCGGTTCCGGGCCGACGCTCGTGATCGACTCGACGTTCGATCTGAAGACCGTCGACCCCGGCCGCGAGTACGAGCTCACCGGGCAGATGCTCACGCACGGCATGTACGAGACGCTCCTGACGTTCGCGGGCGACGACCTCTCCACCCCGGCGCCCGGCCTCGCGTCCTCCTACGAGCTGTCGCCCGACGCGAAGACGCTCACCCTGACCCTCGCCCAAGGGCGCGTGTTCTCCGACGGCAGCCCCGTCACCGCCGACGACGTCGTGTTCTCGCTGCAGCGGGTGATCGGGATGAAGGGCAACCCGTCGTTCCTGCTCGATGGCGTGACGGTGGCCAAGCGGGACGACTCGACGGTGGTGCTGACCAGCGCCGAGCCGAATGCGGCCCTCCCGTTCATCCTGCCCAACCCGGCGCTGTCGGTCGTCAACTCGAAGGTCGTGACCGCCAACGGCGGCACCACGGACGACACGGACGGCGCGGAGGCGTTCCTCAACTCGACGTCCGCGGGGTCCGGCCCGTACACGCTGAAGTCGCTCGACGTCGCCAGCCAGGCGGTGCTCACGAAGAACCCGGCGTACAACGGGCCCGCCAAGCCCGCGTACGACAACATCGTGATCCGCAACGTGCAGGCCGCCACCCAGTCGCTGAACGTCCAGAAGGGCGACTCGCAGGTCGCCCTCGACCTCTCCGGCGACCAGGTGAGCGGGCTCGACCAGGGCAAGCTCACCGTCACCAGCGGGCCGTCCGCCTACACGATCTTCCTGTTCCTCAACCAGGGCGCGGACATCTCCACCGCCACCAGCAACCCGCAGTACGTCTCGGCGGTGAAGAAGGCCATCGACTACCCCGGCCTGCTGCAGGTCGCGGGCACGGGTTCGGTGCAGCCGGCCAGCATGATCCCCACCATGATCTCGGGTTCGCTCCCGGCGGCGGAGGCGCCGAAGCAGGACGCGGCCGGCGCCGCGGCCGCACTGGCCTCGAGCGGGGTGAGTGGGCAGCCGCCGAAGCTCGCTTACCCGAGCGACTTCACGCTACTCGGGCTGAGCTTCCAGACGATCGCAGAGCGGCTGCAGTCGCAGCTGGCCGCGGCCGGCATCACGGTCGAGCTGGCGCCGGCGCCGGTGGCGACCGAGCTGGACAACTACCGCAACGGCAAGGAGCAGATGGGGCTCTGGTACTGGGGGCCGGACTTCCCGGACCCGTCCAACTACCTGGCCTTCGCCCCGGACGGACTGATCGGCAAGCGCGCGAACTGGCCCGCGAGCGCCGCACCCGACATCGACCGCGCGGCCAAGGCCGCGGCGGCGGCCGTCGACCCGGCCGAGCGCGCGAGCCTCTACCAGGAGTTCCAGCGCAGCCTGAACGCAGGCGGGCCGTTCATCCCGCTCGTCCAGCCCGCGACCAACATCGTCACGGCGAAGTCGGTGACCGGCGCCGCTTACAACCCGATCTGGACGCTGGACCTCGGTTCCGTCGGTGTGGCCGCCGGTGGTCAGTAGCGCGCTCGCCCGGTACCTGCTGCGCAGGCTCGGGGTGTCGGCCCTGCTGATCGTCGGCGTCACGCTGGTGACGTTCGTGCTGACGAACCTGGTGCCCGGCGACCCCGTCGCGGCCAACCTCGGGCAGCGGGCGGCGGAGAACCCGGCCACCGTCGCGGCGTACCGGGCGCACTACGGGCTCGACCGGCCGCTGCCCGTCCAGTACGTGACGTACCTGGGCAACCTGCTCCAGGGCGATCTCGGCGAGTCGCAGCAGACGCACCGGCCGGTGCTCACCGACCTGCAGTCGGCGGTCCCGGCGACGTTGGAGATCGCGATCGGCGCGATCGTGCTGTCGGTGCTGATCGGCGTCGGCTTCGGCGTGGTCGCGGCCGTCCGGCGCGGGCGGCTCGCCGACAGCGTGCTGCGGCTGGTGTCGCTGGTCGGGATATCGGTGCCGACGTTCTGGCTGGCGCTCGTGGCGTTCTACGTCTTCTCGTTCCAGCTGGACCTGGCCCCCGGTTCGGGACGCCTCGCGCCCGCGACGACCCCGCCGCCGCACGTCACCGGCCTCTACACCGTGGACTCGCTGCTGGCGGGGGAGTGGGAGACCTTCGGGGACGCGCTGGCCCACCTGATGCTGCCGACGCTGGTGCTGACCCTCTACACCGTCGGGCTGCTCACCCGGTTCACCCGCTCCGCCGTGCTGGAGGTGCTGGAGCAGGACTACGTCCGCTCGGCTCGGGCCAAGGGTCTGCCGGGCCGGACCGTGCTCGTCCGGTACGTGCTGCGCGCCGCGATGGTGCCGATCCTGACGGTGGTTGGCCTTGCGTTCGGCGCGCTGCTGTCGGGCACCGTGCTGGTGGAGGAGATCTTCGCCTGGCCAGGGCTCGGGTCCTACGCCTACCAGGCCGCGTCGCACCTCGACCTGCCTGCGGTGATGGGCGTCGGGTTGCTCGTGGGCGTCATCTACCTGGTGATCAACCTGGTCGTCGACCTGCTCTACGGGGTCATCGACCCGCGGGTGCGGATCTCATGAGCACGGTGGCCGAGGGGCCGCTGCGCGCGCGGTTCCGCACGCGGATCCCGCAGGCATGGCGCACCCCGCTCGGCGTCACCGGCGCCGCGGTTGCACTGGTGTGGATCCTGATCGCCGTGCTGGGCCCGGCGCTCTGGCCGCACGACCCGCTCGCCCAGGACTTCGCGCGGCTGGAGGCGCCGAGCGCGGCCCACTGGTTCGGCACCGACGAGCTCGGCCGCGACGTGTTCACCCGCGTGCTGGCCGGCGCTCAGGTGACGATGCCCCTTGCCATCCTGCTCGTCGGGTTGTCCGTCCTCATCGGGGGCGTCCTCGGCCTCGCCGCCGGGTTCTTCGGGCGCTGGGTCGACGAGACCGTGATGCGGCTGACGGACCTCGTGATGGCGTTCCCGACGGTCATCCTCGCGATGGTCGTCGCTGCGTCGCTCGGTGCGAGCCTGCTGAACGCGGTGCTCGCCGCGCTGGTCGTCTCGTGGCCCGCCTACGCCCGCGTCACGCGCGGGTTGGTGGTCGGTATCCGGGAGGCCGACTACGTGCTGGCGGACCGGCTGCTCGGCTTCTCGCCGCTGCGATCACTGGGAACCGACATCGTCCCGATGGTGACCGGGCCGGTGCTGATCCTCGCCAGCCTCGACATCGGCACCGCGACACTCCTGCTGTCCGGGCTGTCGTTCCTCGGGCTGGGCGCGAAGCCGCCCACCGCGGAGTGGGGCTCGATGGTGGCCACGGCGATCCAGAACTTCGACTCGTGGTGGCTGGGCGTGTTCCCGGGCCTCGCGATCCTGACCGTGGTGATGGCGTTCAACTTCCTCGGGGACGCGCTGCGCGACGCTCTCGACCCGCGCACGGCGGGCGTGCTGGGGAAGGCGGAGACCCGATGACCGCCCTCCGGATCGACGGCCTCACGCTGCGCATCGGCGAGGCCGAGATCCTGCGCGGCGTCGACCTCGACCTGGAGGCGGGCCGGATCCAGGGCCTCGCGGGCGAGTCGGGGTCGGGCAAGACGATGACCGGCCTGGCGGTGATGGGCCTCCTGCCGCCCCGCGCTCGGGTCGGGGGCGCCATCACATACGGCGGCCGCGACCTGCTCGCGCTCACCCCGCGACAACGCAACGACCTGCGGGGCACCCAGATCGCGATGGTCTTCCAGGACCCGTCCACGAGCCTGCACCCGATGTTGAGCATCGAGGCTCAGCTGACCGACCACCTGCGCCACCACCTTCGGCTCGACCGCGCCGCGGCCCGCGCCCGCGCCGTCGAGCTCCTCCAACGGGTGCGCATCCCGGACCCGGCAGCCGCCCTGCGCCGCTTCCCGCACCAGTTCTCCGGCGGGCAGCGCCAGCGCATCGCGATCGCCATCGCGCTGGCCTGCTCCCCGTCCGTCCTGATCGCCGACGAACCGACAACCGCCCTCGACGTCACGGTGCAGGCCGGTGTGCTGCACCTGCTGCGCGACCTGGCCCGCGAGATGGGGCTCGCCGTGCTGCTGGTGACCCACGACCTCGGGGTGATGAGCGCGGTCGCCGACCAGGTGGCGGTGATGCGCGACGGCGAGGTCGTGGAGAACGGGGAACGCCACCAGGTGTTCACCACGCCCGCCCACCCCTACACGGCGTCGCTGCTCGCGAGCCTGCCCGGGGCAGCGGGCGGCGTCCGGACCCTCGACGACGTACGTGCCCTGGAGGAGTCGTGACGCTGCTCGAGGTCGACGGGCTCGAGGTGGTCTACCGCGGCAGGCCTCCCGTCCGCGCCGTCGACGGCGTGGACATCGCAGTGGATGCCGGCGAGGTGTTGGGCCTGGTCGGGGAGTCGGGGTGCGGCAAGTCGACGGTGGCGCGCGCCATCTGCGGGCTCGTCCCGCCTGCCGCGGGCACCGTGTCGTTCGACGGCCGCCCGGTCGAGCCGCTCGGTCTGCGGCGCCGCCCGTTGGAGCTGACCCGGATCCAGATGGTGTTCCAGGACCCGTACGGCTCGCTGCACCCGCGGCGACCGGTGGGCGTACAGATCGGTGACGGCGTCCGGGCGGCCGTGGGCCGGGGCGCGGAGGGGTCCGAGCCGGGCTGGTGGCTGGAGCGGGTCGGCCTCGACCGCGGCGCCGCACGCCGCTACCCGCACGAGTTCTCCGGCGGTCAGCGCCAGCGGATCGCCATCGCCAGGGCGCTCGCCGCCCGCCCGGACCTGCTGATCGGCGACGAGCCGATCTCGGCGCTCGACGCGTCCACCCAGGCGATCGTCGCGGCGCTGATGCGCGACCTGGCGGTGGAGAGCGGCGCCGGCCTGCTGTTCATCTCGCACGACCTGACGGTGGTGCGGCTGATCGCCGACCGGCTGGCCGTGATGTACCGGGGCCGGATCGTCGAGTCCGGGCCGGCGCGCACGATCTGGGAGGACCCGCAGCATCCCTACACCCGGGCGCTGCTCGCGGCCGTTCCCCAGCCCGACGGCTCGGGCACGATGCCGGAGCCGCCGGTGGACGGGGTGGAGTTCCCGCTGGAGCCGATGCTGCGCTGAGGCGGCGGCTCTGCGCGGGCCCGCGACGATCAGGCGGGGACGAACTGTGGCCGGGGTCTTCGTCGGGGATGTCGGTCCGGGTCGATCCAGGTGGGCGGGATGAACTCGGGGAGTCCGTCGCGGAGGCGGACGATCCAGTCGGTGTGGTGGACGAGGCGATGGCACGTTCGGCAGAGCATGACGCAGTTGCCGAGCGCGGTTTCCCCGCCGTTTTCCCACGGGATGAGGTGGTGGATCTCGCACCAGGATGGCGGTCGGCCGCAGCGGGCGCAGCCCCGGTCCCGGGCAGCCACCGCGCGACGCAACCCGTCGGGGATGGTGCGGCGGGCGCGGCCGACGTCGAGGGGCTGCCCGGCGCCGTTCATCACGATCGGCACCACGGCGGCGTCGCAGGCCAGCATGCGTAGCGCCTCGGGGGAGAGCCGTCCGCCGAAGTCGAGCATGGCGGCACGGGCGCGGCATTCCAGGTCGTCCAGCCCGATGATGACGTTCAGGTGCGGACGGCGGCCGCCTGAATCGGGGACCTCGCCGTGGTCGAGCACATACCCGCACACCTCGGCCAGCGCCTCGGCCTGCCGCTGGGCTGCGCTGCGCTCGTCATCGTTGGTGCGCGGCGCAGCCATGGTGTCGATGAGCGTGGCGATCGCGTCGTAGAGCGCAGCGTTGTCGAAGCGGCCTTTCAACGATCCGCCGGGGCGACGGCGGTGCGGCAGCAAGTGCAGCTCGTTGATCTCCGCAGGTGGGCGCTCGTCGGGCTCCGGTCCGTCGGCGTCGAGTTTTTCGATCAGCTCGGCGCCCCAGGTCTGCAACTCGCTCGGCGTGTACTCGGTGGCCTTCTCCGCAAGCGTGGCCTCGGCGCCGGCCCAGATCGCAGGGGACAGTCGCCGAGCGGCGGGCGAGTCGAGCAATTTCGCGATGACCTCGACGTGGCGTAGCCGGGCGCGGCCGGCGTCGAACACCGCCGCGGTGGCTGCCAGTCGAGGTGGGAGTTCGGTGCCGTCGAGGCTGATTCGGGAGCACACACCGTCCGCGGCGTCGACCCGGCGACGTGCTTCGAACCGTTCCCAGCCGAGCAGGTCGCTGAGGGCGCCTGCGGTGGATTTGTAGCCGCGCTCCGCGAACGCACCGCGCCGTTGCAGGGTGGAGATGGTGGACACGGTGAGGTGGTCCAGCCGCCGATTCAGGCGTTCGCAGACGGTGAGTACGGACAGCAGTTCGGCGTCGGTGGCGCCGGCATCCGCGGCCGCCGTCAGCGCGTCGATGGCCTCGGCGAGGAGGCGGTGCGCGGTGGCGACCGGGCTGCCGGACATGCTATCGATTCTACTCGAACCGATGTTCGATTGAATGCTCTTTGTCGCTGGTAGAGGGCCACTCGTCGCCAAGGCCGGCGAGCGGGAGGCGCGGGACGCGAATGGCCCCCGACGACGGTGGTCGAGGCGTCAGGAGAAGGTCCACCTCGTGGCGCCGTGGGGTTCTGCGCTGGCCACGCCGACGGCGGTCCGCGGCGTGAAGTGGTAGAGGTGCCACGGGGGCGGCCCTGCGCTGGGCGCGCTGAACGGCGCTGTGAGGCCGCCCTCCCCGTCGGACTCGGCGGGCCAGCCTTCCGCGGCATAGTGCGCGGCGAGCTGTGTGATGGTCCCGTTGTCGGTGACGCGGTGGGCCTCGCCTTCCAGCACCAGGTCGATGCCCGGGAGGCGGATGGAGATCGTGCAGGCCGGGTTGGCGACCAGGTTGCGGGACTTGCGGGTGCCCGGCCCGCTCGTGAAGTAGATCTCACCGTCATGCCATGCGGCACCGATGCCGGCGGCGTGAGGGCGGCCGTCTGGGCTCGCGGTGCCGAGGAAAACCGGCGTCTCCATCTTGGTCAGGCTCTCCGGCAGGAGGTCCCGTGGCCTGCTCCACGGCAGTGGCTCCGAACCGTAGATGTCGAGGTTGGTGACTGCGGTGGGCTCGTGTTCGCTCATGGGGGTTGGACCACGGCGACGGGCCGAACTCATCGCCGCCGATCAGCTCTGTTCGATCGCGTAGAAGGTGACCCGCCCGCCGTCGTCGGCACCCTTGGCCGAGTCGGCCTGCTGGTAGTCGCCCACCTGGAAGCGCACGGTCTGGCCGTGGAACGCGGCCGGCACCTGGGCGGTGGCCTGCTGGGTGTTGCCGTCGTGGCTCGCGCTGATCGTCATCGAGCCGTCGCCCGCGTCGGTGATGGTGACGTCGAAGCGATCGTTCAGCGGCACCCCGGTGAGGAGGGAGAAGGACTGCTTCTCGTCCCCTTTGTGCTGCTGCTTGACGACCGCCCGGATCTCCCCGTCCCGGTAGTGCAGCATCACGTACGGCGCGGAGATGATGTCGCCGGCGCCGTGGATCTGGCCGACGATGATGTCCTTCGAGTCCTCCGGCACCTGGTTCACCGCGAGTGAGGCCGTGAGGGTGTGCTCGCCGTCGGTGCCGGCGGAGAACTCGGTGAGGCTGTTCAGCTCGGTGCGCGGGTGTTCGGAGTTCTTGGTGGTGGAACCTTCGGCGGGCGCCCAGAACGAAAGGCTGCCGTCGGGGCCTGCGGTCAGCCACGGCTCCGTGAGCGCCGCGGGCTCGACGATCGCGGCGTTGCCGCTCTTGCCCTCGGTGGGGAGCGTGAGCTTCCAGCCCTCGAGGTCGATCGACGTGCCGCTGCCACCACCGCCTCCACCGGTCGGCGGTTCCGGCCTGAGCACGCCCAGTACCAGCCACAACAGCCCGCCGCCGACAACGAGGGCTCCCACGAGTATGGCCAACGCCCGGCGGTTGGGCGTGCGGTGATCTGTTCGGAGGGCCATGTCGGCGAGCGTACGGACGCGTTCTTGAACCCCCGCTGAGTTCACACCGTCGGGCGGCGATACTCGATGACCATGAGCGCTCTGCAGAACAAGGTCTGCCTGGTCACGGGTGCCGGTAGCGGCATCGGCGCTGCCACCGCGGTCGCGCTGGCCGCCGAGGGCGCGGTGACCGTGCTCGTCGGGCGGCGCCGCGCGTTGCTCGACGACGTCGCGGCCACGATCGCCGCGGCGGGCGGCACCGCGCACGTCGAGCCGGCCGCCGTCGACGATCCGGCACAGATGACCGCGCTCGTAGACGGTGTGCGCGAGCGCATGGGACCGGTGGACGTTCTGGTCAACGTGGCCGGGGTCTCGTCGAAGGTGCGCAACGCCCAGTGGCTCTCCGACGACGAGTGGGACCACGTGCTGCGGGTCAACCTGAGCGGGGTGTTCGCCCTGACCCGGGCCGTGCTGCCGGACATGCTCGCGCGCGGGGCCGGCACCGTGATCACCGTCTCGTCGATCGCGGCGGTGCGGCCGAGCCCGCTCAGCGGCCCTGCCTACGGCGCCGCGAAGGCAGGCGTGGCGAACTTCATGGACTACCTCAACGCCACGTACCGGGGCGATGGCATCCGGGCCACCACGATCCTGCCCGGTGAGGTCGACACCCCGATACTGGACAACCGCCCGAAGGTCCCGTCGGAGCGGGAACGCGCCACCATGCTGCTCCCGGAGGACGTCGCCGCGGCCGTGCTGCTCGCCGCTTCACTGCCGCAGCGTGCTGTGATCGAGGAGCTGCTCATCAACCCCACACACCAGCGCGACCTCTCCGACGACGTCGAGACCGCGCGGTGGGCGGGCGCGCCGGAAGGTCGCGTTTCGGGGCGATGAGCGGGGGTATCCCTTCGTCCGATCGGTGTGGGGTGAGGGAAATGATCGGCGCGGACGACGGTATGCATTGTGGCCGTCCGGCGGTCGCGCCATCATGACCAGAGTGCCTCGATGCATGATCGTCGATGACTCCGAGCAGTTCCTCGCGGTAGCTCGGAAATACCTCAGCCGTGACGGACTCGAAGTCGTGGCCACCGCGACCTCGCAGCGGGAGGCATTGGAGAAGGCCGAAGAGGTGCAGCCGGACATCGTGCTGGTCGACATCAACCTCGGCGACGAGAGCGGCGTCGAGCTCACCCACCTCCTCATCGACAGATTCCCGCACCTCCGGTCCCGCATCGTCCTGATCTCGACCATGGATCACGATGACGTCGCGGACCTGGTCTCGGACACTCCCGCGGCAGGCTTCATCCCGAAGAACGTCCTCTCCGCTCGCGCGGTGGGCGAGCTGGTGGCATAGCGGGCCATCACCTGGCGTGCGGCGGCCGTTCCCCCGAGTGGGCGTACGTCTCCTGCTGCCGTCCAGCCCCGTTTGCCTTAACCTTGTCCCCCCAGGTCTTCGGCGATGGAGCCAGCCATGCGACACGTCGTCACGATCTCCGCCAGCTACGGTGCCGGGGGCGCGTTCATCGGCCCGGCGGTCGCCGAGAAGCTCGGCGTGCCCTTCCTCGACCGGGCGATACCCGTCGCAGTGGCGGACGATCTCCGGATCCCGGTCGAGGACGCATTGAGTCGCGACGAGCAGGTGCAGGGCTGGCTCACGCGCGTGCTGTCGGCCGCGGCGCCCGCGTCGGCGGACTGGATGATCGGTGTGACGCCGCCGCCCGGTGCGCTGCTGCCCGACGCGCATTTCAACGCCTGCACCGAGCGCGCCATCCGTGCGGGCATCCGCGAGCACGGCGGGGTGATCCTCGGCCGCGCGGCCGCGATCGTGCTGCGCGATCACGCCACCGCGCTGCACGTACGGCTGCACGGCGACCCGGACCGCAGGGTCCGGCAGGCGATGGAACTGCTCGGGGTCAGCGAGCGGGAGGCACGGGATGCGATGACCCGCAACGACAGCGCCCGCACCGCCTACGTCCGGCACTACTACCGCACCGATCCCGCTGGCGCCGAGCACTACCACCTGGTGCTGGACAGCACGCGGATCCCCATCGAAGACTGCACCGAGCTCATCGTCAAGGCAGCGAGAGCCCGCAGCCGGGTCCACGCCGAGCCGGCCTGACGGTGCCCGCGTTCACCGCAGCAACGGCACGACAACGCTCCACGCGCGCGGATCGCGCGGCGATGAGGGCCTGAGCCTGGTCGGCGACGTCCTCTGGTGTGTGCCGGTTGCCGCGCGCCCGGCGCGCCTGTTCGGCGGTGGCCGCGCCCATGATCCGAAGTATCGGTTGCTCATGGTTGTGCCGGCAGCCATGAGCACCCGCTACTCGGGATCTTCCCGTGCATGATCCGGAGTTTCGGTTGCTCATGGTTGTGGGGGCAGCCGTGGACAACCGGTAGTTCGGATCATGCCCGCGGCCGGTTGAGTGGCCGGGGTGGCGCGATCGTGTCGGTCCGTCGGGTCGGGGCTGGTCGGGCGGCTGCCGGTGGGCGCGCCGTTCCCGGCCCGGGCCGCCCGGCGCCCGGCCCGTGATCCGGGCTTCGGCGGTGGTTCCTCCGGTTCACCTTGACCCGTCGCCTTGTGGGGGTGGCTGGGTTGGGTGCACTACCGAACCCTGGGGTTGCTCGGGCGGCCGTTCCCGACTGGGGGGCACGCCCGTTCTCGACGAGACCACCGCGGGTTGGGTGCCGCGCAACCGGCTGTGGTCCCGACCCTCCACACCCCAGCCCTGCTCCCGAATGATCGAGGCCAACGACCCCTGGGCGGGGCCACGGCCAGGTCCATGATCAGCAGGAACGGGACGTCAGCCGCAGGGGGTGCGGCCCAGGTCTCGATTCCGCTGATCACGCCCCAGAATCCCGGGGCGCCAGTGGGCGAGAACGGGACCACAGCCAGTCGCGTGGCACCCAAGCCGCAGTGGTCTCGTCCGGGACGGGCGTGCCCCCGCGTCGGGGACGGCCGCCCGCGCAACCACATGATTCGGTAGTGCACCCAACCCAGCCACCCCCACGAGGCGACGCGGTCGAGGTGAACCGGCGAGAACACGCCGGCAGCCCTCGGCTGGTGGGTGAGGCCCGGGGCTACCCGGGGCCGGGAACGGCGCGCCCATGAAAGTGTCCGGCACCCGGCCGCACCCCCGGAGGCCAGCCGGCGGCCCGACCGGGCTCTGTGCCGCCTGGCGCGCTCGTTCTCGGCTGGCGCACCCGGTCGACGGGGTGTTTCGGCTGCGACGGGGTGCGTCGCCCGACACGGGTTGCGCCGGCGCCGGCGACTCCGCCGTGCCGAGCGGCCGCCCGAGCACGGAGATCAGAAATGATCACGAAGCCGGACTGCAGTACTGGGAGTGTCCTGGCCGGTCAGGTGACCGGCTGGCCCGGGTGCAGTCCGAGCCAGCCGGGGCTGGGGGCGCCCTGGACCTCGCCGAAGTACAGCGCGAAGCTCTGCCGCCAGCGCTCGACCTCTGCGCGGTCGGACATGAACTCGACGAACTCGTCGACGTGGGCGCTCTGGTACTCCCAGATCGGCTTCAGCCCGCCGGCCGGGACGACGTCGGTGCGCACCGACCAGCCGTTGAACGCGGCCTTCTGCACGTCCGTTGAGATCTGCCAGTTCAGGTAGAGCTTCGCGGCAGCGGGGTGCGCGGCGCCCGCGAGGACGGCCGCTCGCTGGCCCCACGCAAGGAACGGGGTGTCGTCGGTGGCCACCCATCGGGTGGTGGAGCCCGGCGCCGGGTTCAGCGTCCCCGCACCGCCGATGCCGATGGCCTTCTGCCGCGCGGCCACCGCGGCGGCCGGCGTGTTGGTGCCCCGTTCGAACTGGACGCCCTGCGTGGCGAGCCTCGCCACCCAGTCCCAGCCGTACTCGTGCACGTACTGCCGGTACAGGAACAGGACGGCGTCGTCGTCCTGCGGGTACGACGACGCGATCTTCCCCTTCCACCGGGGGTCGACCAGGTCGAGCGGGGAGGAGGGGGCCGCGGTGCCGACGCTCGCGCTGTCGTACATGAAGCTGAAGGCGATCACCGCGATCGCCAGCCACGTGCCGTCGGGATCCCGGAACGTCTCGTGCAGGGCGGCGAATCCGGCGGGCTTGTACGGCAGCAGCAGTCCTTCCTCCTTCCAGGAGGGGAAGTCCTGCAGCGTCTGCAGCTGCACCACGTCCGGGATCAGCGTGCCGGTCGCGATCTGGTTGTCGACGCGCACGTCGTGGAACTTGCTGTAGTCGACCACCATCGTCAGCGTCATGCGTGGGAAGCGGGACAGGAACGCCTGCCGGGTGGCGTCCTGCTGGCTCGCGGTGTCCCCGCCCGCGTAGACCACGAGCCGGCCGCCCTCCGCCATCGCATCGGCGTAGAGCTGGTCGAGCGTCTTCGTCTCCTCGGGCACGTCCGGGGTGGCCTGGGACGTCGGTGCGCTGGTCACGGGCTTGGTGCACGCGGCGAGCGACGTGCCGATCGCGGCCGCGCCGGCCGCCCCGAGTACCTGCCGCCTGCTGAACGTGGTCATCCCGGTCCTCTCCACCCGCCGGGCGACGGTACGTCGCGGCCGGGCGGGCGGAGGGCGTCGAGCACTCCGTCGAGCCGGGAAATCAGCCGATCGGGGTCATCGGGTGGCGGCGACCTCGCTCGCCGCCGCGAGCGGTTGCCCGGGAGGCGCGTTCGGCGGTTCCGCCGCGCGGCGAGCGGACAGCAGGGCCACGCCGATCGAGGTGACCAGCCCGCCCGCCACCCCGATGGCGAGGGTGAGGGGGGTGGTGCCGAAGGGCTCGCCGAGTACGAGCATGCCCATCGCTCCCGCCGTGAACGGGTCGAGGAGCGTGAGCACCGCGAGAGGCGCGCCCAGCCCGCCGTCGCGGTAGGCGTGCTGCGCGAGCACCGTGCCGAGGCAGACCACGACGACGCCGATCGCGATCCGCTGCGCTTCGATCTGGCCGAGCAACAGCGTCTTCGCCGTGGCCGAGGTGAAACCGAAGCACACCGCCGCGGCCGTTGCGTAGGCGATTGCCGCACCCCGCCGCTGGTTCCGGGCGCCGAGCACCATCGCCCCGGCCAGCGCGACCGCGACGATCGCCGCCAGCACCGCGGCGATCTGCCAGTACCCCGTGACGCCCTCGATCCGGACTCCGGTGCTTGAGGCATCGTGGGGGACAGCGGCGAATACCGCGGGCAATCCGGCGACGACGCACGTCGCGCCCGCCCATGACCGGGCCGGGACGGGTCCCTGCCCCAGCCGCGAACCGATCAGCAGGGCGATGACCAGCGTCGACACCCCGATCGGCTGCACGACCACCAGCGGCCCCGCGCCGACGGCAGCGAGGTGGAACAGTGCGCCGACGATCGTCGCCGCGATGGCGGCCCACCAGCCGCGGCGGCGGACGAGGCGCGCGACGAGGGCCAGCCCGCCCGCCTGTTGTTGCCGCGACGCCTCCCGCTCCTGCAGCACGGCCGACAGCGCATAGCAGACCGCCGAGGCCACGGCGAGTACGACGGCCATCTGCAGGTGCACGCCGCAACAGTACGAGCAACGCGATCGGTGGTAGCGGCGGATACAGCCAGTGACGGTCCGCGGCCGCTCGGGTCCCGCCGATCAGAGGTCGAGGACGAGCCGGCCGCACCTCGCCCGGGACACACAGATCATCATCGTCTCTCCCGCGTCGCGTTCGTCGTCGGTGAGCACGACGTCGCGGTGCTCGACCTCGCCCTCCAGCACGGTCGTCTCGCAGGTGCCGCAGGTCCCCTCCGTGCAGGACGACAGCACGGGGATCCCCGCGTTCTCGACGGCCTCGAGGATCGACAGGTGCGCGGGCACGCTCATCGTGAGCCCCGAGGCCGCGAGCTCCACCTCGAACGCGGCGTCGTCCTCGGACGGGGTGACCACGTTGGTGAACCGCTCGACGTGGAGGCAGCCCGCCGGCCAGAGCCGGCACCGCTCCTCGACGGCATCGATGAGGCCCGCCGGGCCGCAGCAGTAGACCAGCGTGGACTCCGCAGGGCTGCCGAGGAGCGTCGCGAGGTCCAGCATCCCGAGCTGGTCCACCGGCCGGATCGTCACGTGGTCGCCGTAGCCGTCGAGCTCGTCGAGGAAGGCCATCGAGGCGCGTTCGCGCCCGCCGTAGTGCAGCTCCCAGCCCGCGCCGGACGCGTGCACCTGGCTGATCATCGGCAGCAGCGGCGTGATCCCGATCCCGCCCGCGATGAACAGGTAGCGCGGCGAGTCCAGGAGCGGGAAGTGGTTGCGCGGCCCGCGGGCCGTGAGCGTGGTGCCCTCGTCGGCGTGATCGTGGATCCACCGGGACCCGCCGCGGCCCTCCGGCTCACGGAGAACCCCGATCCGCCACGACTTGTCGTTCTCGACCGATCCGCACAGGGAGTACTGGCGGACGAGGCCGTCCGGCAGCACGAGGTCGATGTGCGCCCCCGGCCCCCATGACGGGACGGGCTCGCCCGACGGCAGCCCCAGCTCGAGCGACACCACGCCGTCCGACTCGGCCCGGCGGGCCAGGACCACGACCTCACCCTCGAACGGATCCGCCACGTCGATCCTCTCCTTCCGGTCGTCGATCCGAACGGTAAGGAGCACCCGGCGGCGAGGTAATTCGCGAATGACGGGTCCACGGCGGCCGGCCGTCCCTGCGCGACTACGCCAATCGTCGCGAAACCGATCGGACGCACCGGAATGCGGTGTTCGTGCTAGCAAAACGAAGCATTCGTCGTGGATGTAAGTTGCCGCGAATTCTGGCCGGGAACAGGGGCTGACAGTGGTTGATCGTTCGAGGACTCGGCGCCGTGCGACGGGGATCAGCGTGGACGCACTCGTCGGCCGCGAAGGCGCCGCGCCGATCGCGGCCGGACGCCGGGCGCACCGTCGCCGGTCCCTTCGGCGGCCACGGCTGCTGGCCGCGTGCGCCGTGATGTCGGCCGCCGCGGCGGGCGCTTCGGCGCTCGTGCTGATGCCCGACGACGTCCCGCCGCTGCCGCGCCCGGCGCCAGGAGAGCAGGCGCCTGCCCACCAGATCGTCCCGCCACCCGCGGCCACACCCGCGCCCGCGGAACCGCAGGTCGTGAGGGCCGAGCAGATCGCCGCGCTTCCGGGCACCGCCGCGGCGGCCCCCATCCCGCCGCGCACGACCCGCGCGCCGACCCCGACAAGCCGGTCCCAGCCGACGCGCAGCCCTGAACGGGCGCCGTCGTCGCGGAGCCAGGATCTCGAGGTGGCGGAGGAGGTCGACGAGGTGGCGGAGGAGGTCGACGAGGTGGCGGAGGAGGTCGACGAGGTGGCGGCCCGGCTCACGAAGGGGACGCCGGACCTGCGAGGCGTGAAGGTACGCGACCGCGGATCGGAATCACGCCGGCGCGGTCCGAAAGGCGACCCGAGAGAGGAGTAACACCATCCGATCCTTCTACGCAGACACATCGTGATCCGTGACTTCGTGGCCCAGCCGTACCCGCTGTTCGCGATCGTCGTGGTGGCCGGCCGCGTCGAGCCCCACATCGGCAGGGTCGTCGGGTGGGAGCGGGTCGAGGAGGGGTCGGTGGGCCTCCTCGCTCCGGTCCTCACCCTTGGCGCGCGGACCTTCGTGCCGGGCGTGGCGGATCACGTCGCCTACGAGGACTCACGCGAGGAGGCCGAGCGGCGCGCCTCCGTGTTCGCCACCGCGGGCCGGCAGGCCGACGAACAGCGTCCGGACGAGCTGCCGCTGCAGCGGGCGCAGTCGCCGTCGCTGCGTGATCGTTAGCACCGGTTTCGGGGCTGGTGGATGCCGCCACGACCGTGAGACCCGGCTACGCCGTGATCGTGACGAGGGCGCGGTGGAGGGCCGAGTCGTCGGCGGGGAGCTCGCTCCAGCGGGCGCCGATGTGGCCGTCCGGCCGGACGAGCAGCGCTCCGTGCGGACCGAGGCCCCATGGGGCGGGGTGCTCGTCGGGCAGGGGCTGCACGTGCAGCGGCCACGGCGCGGCGATCTGCTTCTCCCACGAGGTGGGGTTCGGCGTGAGCACGGTGAACCACTCTCCGAGCGCGTCGAGGGTGGAGCGTGCGGGCGTGAGCCAGAGGTGGGGCATGCGGTGGCCCGGCTCCGGGGTGGGGACGTAGTCCGTGCCGGGGTCGGCGTCGGAGCCGTATGCCACGCCGAGGACGAGCCCGAGCTGGGCGAAGTACCGTTCCGACCACGGCAGTTCGATCTCGGTCGACGCGGCGTGCCCGTTCCGGAGCTGCTCCTGGCGCCGCTGTGGCGCCTGGACCATCAGCCGGGAGTTCGCCACCGCTTGCTGGAGGGTTCGATGGGCGACGGCCAGTCGTTCCGTCTCGTAGGTCTCCAGCAGGCCCGGTCCGGCCCATCCCCGCAGAACACCCGCCAGCTTCCAGCACAGGTTGTGCACGTCGGCGATGCCGGCGTTCATGCCGAGCCCGCCCGCGGGCGGAATCGCGTGCGCGGCGTCACCGGCGAGGAAGACGCGGCCATCGCGGAAGCGGTCGGCGACGACCGCGTTCACCGGCCAGTGCTGGACCCGCACCACGTCGACGCGCACGTCGACGGACCCGATGGCGCGCGAGACGAGGCCGGGCCAGTCGGCTTGCGCCGCGTCCTCGGGCGTGGGGGCGAGCCAGGCCCAGCCCCCTTCGGGATAGAGCGGGAGTAAGGACCCGTGCGCGGTGGCGTAGACGCCCGCGGGCTGGTCGGCGCTCCAGCGGGCGAGGTCGGCGTCGAACACGACGGTGGTGAACGCCCCCAGCGATCCGGGGCCGGTGGTGCCGATGCCAAGTCGGTGCCGGGCGGTCGAGTTCGCCCCGTCCGCGGCGAGCACGTAGCGGGCCCGTACGCGGGTCTCGGTGCCGCCGCGGCGGTCGAGGAGGGAGGCCACCACGCACTCGGCATCCTCGGCCATGTCGACCAGCTCCACCCCGAACCGCACCGGCGTGTCCGCCGCGCGGAGCAGGGTGGGCTCCAGCCGATCCTGTGACGTGAGCGCGCCGATCACGGGGCTCTCGATGATCGGCGCGTCGATCCCGATCATCGCGGCCGATGCGAAGTCGCGGTCCTGCAGGGTGTCCCGGAACCGGATGCGCCCGTGTTCCGGCGCGAACGCGCGAGCGGCGACGGCCTCCGCGAGCCCGAGCTGCCGGAGGATCTCCATCGAGCGCACGTTGACCAGGCGCGAGCGGGGGAACGGGGACAGCTCGACGTGCTTCTCGACGAGCACCGTCCGCACGCCCCAGCGCTCCAGGAGCGCCCGGGCGGTGAGCCCGACCGGGCCACCGCCGACGATCAGGACGTCCACCTCTGCAACGGTCATGGCGTCCACTCTGCGAACCGGCCGTCTCACGGCTGCTTCACCGGCGCTTCACCCGCCCGCGGCGCCGGGTGAGCATGACCAGCGGCACCAGGCGCGAACGGGATCCCGAACGACAGCACGACCTGCCCGGGTCGACGTAAGCGATCGCCGCGACGAAGGCTGGCCCGAGGAGCATCAGCCGACCACGGGCCAGTCCTGCTCGCAGCACGGCGGCGTCTAGCAGGTCGGGAGCGCCTCCAGCACGGGAGCGGGAACCACCAGGTCGGCGCGGGACCGCGTGGCCTCGACCAGCCGCGCGTTCGGCTCGTCCACCGCGGCCACCCACGCCCGCGCCGTGTCCGGTTCCTTGCCGAACGCGACGTGCCTTGCGATCAGCTGGTCGAGGCGCACGTCGGGGCGCGGGTCGCAGAACCACACCTCGTCGAGCTGTGCCGCCACCTCCGGCCAGCGGCCCGACTCGACGAGCAGGTAGTTGCCCTCGGTGAGCACGAGGCGGGCGGCGCGGGGGATCGCGATCGCGCCTGCGAGCGGTTGCTCCAGGTCCCGCTCGAAGGCCGGCGCGTAGATCACATCCTCCGCGTCGGCCCGGATCCGGCGCAGCAGGGCGACGTAGCCGCCGACGTCGAACGTGTCGGGGGCACCCTTCGCGTCCAGGCGCCCGATTGCGCGCAGCGCGACGTCGGCGAGGTGGAACCCGTCCATCGGGACGTGCGCCACCCGCCCGGGGTCCAGCTCGCGCAGGAGCGCCTCGACCAGCGTCGACTTGCCGGCGCCAGGGCTGCCGGTGATTCCGAGGACGGCTCGGCCCGGGCCGGAAGCGAGCGCGGCGGCCCGTACGACGAGATCGGAGAGCGTCACCGGGGTCGGCCGGCCGCGAGCTGCCCCGCGATGAACGACCGGGCGTGGGCGGCGAGGTCGGCCCCGTCGGACCACAGGTTCCGCCACACCGCCAGGTCGCTCGACAGGCCCGGCGAGACCACGGCGGAGGAGAACGACTCGAACGTGATCGGGCCGGTGTACTCGACGTCGGCGAGCGCGTGGAAGAACGCGCCGAAGTCGAGGTGGCCGGAGCCGAGGTAGCCGCGGTGGTTCTCGCCGATGTGCACGTAGCCGAGCCGGTCGCCCACCTCGTACACCGGGCGGACGAGGTCGTCCTCCTCGATGTTCATGTGGTAGGTGTCCAGGTGGATCATGACGTTGTCGGCGCTGATGTCGTCGGCGAGCCGCAGCGCGTCGTGGGCCGTGTTGATCACGTTGGTCTCGTAGCGGTTGCAGATCTCCAGCCCGAGCGTCATGCCGTGGCCCGCGGCCTCGGCGGCCAACTCGCGCAGCACCCGCACCACGTTGGCCCGGCCGCCCTCGGACAGGGGAGCGGAGTACTTGCCGAGCGCGCTGTAGAGCGCCCCGGTGAGGATCGTCCCGCCGAGCTCGCGGGTGGTCGTCAGCGAGTCGGCGAGCAGCTGCGCGCCGCGGTCGACGACCGCGGGATCGGTGCTCGAGACGTCGGCGTCGAACGCGAGCCCGCGCGAGCACGCGATGCCGAGTCCCGCGGCCCCGAGCTCGGCTCGTGCGGCCGCCGTGTCGAGCTGCTTCGCGTCGTGGAGCGAGAGCTCCAGCAGGTCGTAGCCGGCCGCCTTGGTGCGGGCCACCGCCTCGCTCACATCGGCCGGCCCGGTGCCGCCGACCCATACCAGTGCGTGCACGCCGATCGGGTTGGTCACAGGGGAGATCCTTTCAAATCAGGCGGCGAGCGCGCAGGTGACCAGCGAGACGATCTCCTCGACGCTCATATGAGCACACCCGTGCACAGTTTGACGAGATTCCTTGACCGCGGGATGGCGCAGGCCAACAATCCAGGCCTGTGACCGCCCTCGGCGCGACGACGCTGTCGTCATTCGATCCGGCCGTCGCGGTCCCGTCGTACGACCGCACGGCCGTCCGCGCCGGGATCGTCCACTTCGGCGTCGGTGCGTTCCACCGCGCCCATCAGGCGATGTACCTCGATCGCCTGATGAACGAGGGCAAGGCGCTGGACTGGGGCATCTGCGGCGTCGGCGTGCTGCCCGGCGACCGGAGGATGAAGGACGCGCTCGAGGCGCAGGACCACCTCTACACGCTGGTGATCAAGCACGCGGACGGGACGTTCGAGCCGCGGGTCGTCGGATCGATCGTGGACTACCTCTTCGCGCCGGACGACCCGGACGCGGTGATCGAGAAGCTGGCGGACGAGGGCACGCGGATCGTCTCGCTGACCGTCACCGAGGGCGGCTACAACTTCAACGCCGTCACCGGCGAGTTCGACGCCACCAACCCCGACGTCGTGCACGACCTGCAGCCCGGCGCGGCGCCGCGGACCACCTTCGGGCTCATCATCGAAGGGCTGGTCCGGCGCCGCGAGCGCGGCCTACCGGCCTTCACGGTGCTGTCCTGCGACAACATCCAGGGCAACGGGGACGCGGCGCGCAAGAGCTTCGGTGCGTTCGCGACGCTGCGCGATCCCGAGCTCGGCACGTGGGTGCGGGACAACGTCGCGTTCCCCAACTGCATGGTCGACCGCATCACGCCGGTCACCACCGACGACGACCGCGCCGAGATCGACAGGCGGTTCGGTGTGGAGGACCGCTGGCCGGTCGTCTGCGAGCCGTTCACCCAGTGGGTGCTCGAGGACCGGTTCCCACTCGGCCGCCCCCCGTTCGAGGACGTGGGCGTGCAGGTGGTCGCCGACGTCGAGCCCTACGAGCTGATGAAGCTGCGGCTGCTCAACGCCAGCCACCAGGCGCTGTGCTACTTCGGGTACCTCGCCGGCTACCGGCTCGTGCACGACGCGTGCCAGGACCCCCTGTTCGCGAACTTCCTGCTCGCCTACATGGACCGCGAAGCAACCCCCACGCTCGAACCGGTCCCGGGGGTCGACCTCGGGGACTACAAGCCGAACCTGATCGCGCGGTTCTCCAACGCACACGTCCGCGACACCGTCGCGCGGCTGTGCGCCGAGAGCTCCGACCGCATCCCGAAGTGGCTGCTGCCGGTGATCCGGCACAACCTGGCCCACGGCGGCGACATCACCCGGTCCGCGGCCGTGGTCGCGAGCTGGGCCCGCTACGCGGAGGGCGTCGACGAGAACGGGCAGCCGATCGAGGTCGTCGACCGCCTCGCCGGCCGGCTCACGGACGCCGCGCGACGCCAGCGCGACGACCGGCTGGCATTCCTCGCCGACCGCGAGGTGTTCGGCGACCTGATCGACGACGAGCGGTTCACCAGCGTTTACCGCCGGCACCTCGACTCGCTCTATGAGATCGGTGCACGGGCGACGCTGGAGAAGCTGGTGTGACCGACGGCGCGACCGCGACAGCGTTCCGCGCTCGATCTCGTGCGTGATCAGGTCGACGTCATCGGTCTTCGCCGCGTCGGTCGGACGCACGGTGTCGACTTGATCATGTAGGGCGCGGGTTGGGTACGTGTCGATCAGGTGGCGACCACGTGCCCGGCACGGGCGCCCGTGGCGTCGACCGCTCCTACGCTCCCAACTAGTGATCAACTAGTCGGTCAATGCGATTCCGGTCGATCTGCTGTCGGACTCCATCGCAATGACTGCTGCATGCTCACGATCGTCGATCACGGATGGAGAATCGAATGCCTGAAATCGTGCCCGCTCGAGTCGGTCGCAGGGTTGGCGCCGAGGTCACCGTGTCAATGGACGGATACAGTGGTGTCGGACCCGACGATGACATGAGCTGGGCAATGGAGCACATCGCGAGCAGTCATAGCGAGATCTACTACGAGGGGATCTGGCGGGGCGTTAGTACCGCGATCCTGGGCCGGACGAACTGGGAGGGCTTCACGTCCGTGTGGCCGGCGATCACGAACGATCAGAGCAGCTCAGCCCGCACTCGTGATCTCGGGAACTGGCTCGCCACGGTGGAGAAGGTCGTCTTCTCGACGACCCTGGAGCAGGAAGACCTGGAGAAGTCGGAGTGGACCAATGCGCGGATCTCGCGCGATGTCGAAACCGAGGTCGGTGCGCTCAAGAGCCGACCCGGGCGGGACATCCTCGTCCTGAACAGCGCCAGCATCATTCAAACCCTGCTGCGGGCCGATCTGATCGATGACCTCTACTTGACCGTGGTGCCGTCGACCCTGGGCGGCGGGCGTCGAGTGCTCCCTGACGACTACGCATCGAAATGGCAACTCGCCACCGCGACGGCCTTTCCGTCATCCGGAGCGGTCGCACTCCATTACCAGCGCCCCTGAGCTGAGCTCCGACCTCGATCGATGAGCCCGTCGCGTTCCGCGGAACGCTCTCCTGGGTCAGGACGCGCCGGTCAGCCGCGCGAGGACGAGCGCGAGCGGCGCCCACGTCGCGCGCCCCCGCGCCACGACGGCGTGTGCTCGCAGCCGGAGCGCGGGTTCGCGGAGCGGGAGCACCCGGACCTCCGGCCGGGTGGCCCGATGCTCGGGGAGCATGCCCACCCCGAGCCCGCCCGCGATGAGGTCGTCCACCAGGTCGAGGCTGTCGGCGCGATGGGACAGCCGTGGTGTGAAGCCCGCCAGCGCGGCCAGTACCGCCACGGCCTCCTCGTCGGCGGTGTTGCGCGAGTTCACGATCCAGTCGTGGCCGGCGTACCGGCGGAACACGGCCACCGCGCCGCCGGGTGGGTCCGGGTCGTGGCCGGGTACGCCGAGGCCCCACGGCACGCTCCACAGCGGGGTGACCTCCACCCGCTGGTCGAACGTGCGCGGGGCCAGGTCGTAGTCGTAGAGCAGGGCGAGGTCGACGGCGTCGTCGGCCAGCATCGCGAGCGACTCCGCGGGCTCGTGCTCGGCGCACACCAGCCGCACCTGCGGGTGCGACGCGGCCAGGTCGGGGAGCAGCGGCAGCAGTGATCGGCGGATGGCGGTCGCGAACCCGGCGACCCGGATCGTGCCGGCCGGTTCCGCGTCCGGATCGAGGTCACGCCGGGCGGCCTCGACCGCGGCGAGGATCGTGACGCCGTGGTCGGCGAGCCGGCGCCCGGCGGGCGTCAGGCGGACCCGCCGCCCGACCGGTTCGACGAGCGGCGCTCCCACCTCCTGCGCGAGCGCGGCGATCTGCTGCGACACCGTCGAGGTCGTGACACCGAGCACCTCGGCGACCTCACGCATCGAGCCGAGCCGGGCGAGCTCCACGAGGAAGTCGAGGCGACGCGTTTCCATTCATGAATCCTGAACGATATGTGCAGGAAAGTCACGTGGACACGAACGGTGTGGGTCGCCTTGACTGGAGTCATGACCCCGTCCCGCACCGGCGCCGCGCTCGCGGTCCTCGCGATGATCTGCGTCCAGCTCGGACTCGCCGTGTCCGTCGGGCTGATCGGCCGGCTCGGCACCGAGGGCACGGCATGGCTGCGGCTGGCGTGGGCCGGGCTGATCCTGCTGGTACTGGTGCGGCCGCGGCCGTCCGCGTTCAGCAGGCGAGGGCTGGTCGCCGCCGTCCTGCTCGGGATCGTGACGGCCGGGCTCACCCTGTTCTTCATGGCCGCGGTCGCCCGCATACCGCTCGGCGCGGCCAGCGCGCTGGAGTTCCTCGGCCCGCTCGGCGTCGCGGTGGCCCGCGGCCGGGGGCGGGCGAGGGCATGGGCGGTGGTCGCGGCGGCGGGCGTCGTCCTGCTGACCGAGCCCTGGCACGGCGGCACCGATCCGGTCGGCGTGGCGTACGCGCTGGCCGCGGCCGCGTGCTGGGCCGCGTACATCCTGCTCACCCAGCGGGTCGGCGACGAGGTGGCCGGGCTGCGCGGGCTGGCCGTGTCGATGCCCGTGGCCGGGCTGGCGGCGACCGCGGTGGTCGGTGTGTCCGGTGGGGCCGATGTGATCGGACACCTCACCGGCGACGTGCTCCTGCTCGGGCTCGGCCTTGCGATCCTGCTGCCCGTGGTGCCCTTCAGCCTCGAGGTCCTCGCGCTGCGCAGGCTGACCACCGCCGCGTTCGGCGTGCTGATGGCCCTCGAACCGGCGATCGCGCTCGTGGTCGGCGTGTTCGTGCTGGGCCAGCTACCCGGCTGGTGGGCCGTCGCCGGGATCGCTCTCGTGGTCGCGGCCGGTGTCGGGGCCGAGCGCGCAGGCGCCCGGCCCGGCACCGCGGAGCCGGCTCAGACCTCGGACGCCGCCCGCCGCGGGAGCACCCAACCCGGCCGCACGTAGTGGCAGGTGTAGCCGTAGGGGTGCTTCTGGAGGTAGTCCTGGTGCTCCTCCTCCGCCTCCCAGAAGTCGCCCGCGGGCTCCACCTCCGTGACGACCTTGCCGGGCCACAGGCCGGACGCCTCGACGTCGGCGATCGTGTCGCGGGCGACGCGCTCCTGCTCGTCGCTCGTGTAGAAGATCGCCGACCGGTAGCTGCGCCCGACGTCGTTGCCCTGGCGGTCCTTTGTGGTCGGGTCGTGGATCTGGAAGAAGAACTCCAGGATCTCGCGGTAGGTGATGACGTCGGGGTCGAAGTCGATCTCGACGGCCTCGGCGTGGTCACCGTGGTTGCGGTAGGTGGCGTTCGGCGTGTCGCCGCCGGAGTAGCCGACGCGGGTGGAGAGGACGCCCGGTCGTGCACGCAGGAGTTCCTGCGCTCCCCAGAAGCAGCCGCCCGCCAGGATCGCGCGCTCGGTCGCCATCGTGTTCGCCTCCTCGAAGCAGATCTCACACCCTGACCCTGCTCAACGGGTGCGCGCGGACCACTGTTCCCGGTGGCGGATGGAGCCGCAATCGAACCGGCGCGGCGACAAATCCGAGGCGGCGGGCGGCAGCCATGATCCATGATGGTCGCCGCCACCATCGACACGGGAAGGTTCCCAGCGTGCAGCCCGTCCGCACCGTCACCCCGGCCGCGTTGCCGGAGGTACTGCTGACCGTGGCTGTCGTGCGCCCGGTCTTCCTGTGGGGGGCGCCGGGCATCGGCAAGTCGTCGATGGTCCGGCAGTTCGCGGCATCGCTGGGGCTCGAGTGCGTCTCGCTGCTCGGCACCCAGCTGGCACCGGAGGACCTCATCGGCGTTCCGCAGATCATCGACGGGCGCAGCCGGTTCTGCCCACCGGAACAGATCGCGAGAGACCGGCCGTACTGCCTTTTCCTGGATGAGCTGAACGCGGCGTCCCCGGACGTGCAGAAGGCGTTCTACTCGTTGATCCTGGACCGCAGGATCGGTTCCTACGAACTCCCGGCCGGCTCGGTCGTCATCGGAGCCGGCAACCGCGCCACGGATCAGGCACTGGCGCGCCCCATGGCATCCGCGCTGGTGAACCGGCTCGTGCACATCCATCTGATCGCGTCGCCGACGGACTGGCTCGCCTGGGCGGTGACCAACGGAATCCACCCGTGGGTCGTGGAGTACCTCACGCAGCGGCCCGACCATCTCTGGACCGCGCCGCCGAAGACCGAGGAGCCGTTCTCGACGCCGCGGTCGTGGCACATGTTCTCCGATGTGCTCACGTCCTGCGGCGACGGGATCACCGAGGACAACATCGCGCTCATGGCGTACGCCACCCTGACGAAGAGTCACGCGGCGGCGTTCTGCGCCTATCGCAAGGCCGCCCGGCACGCGTTCGACTTCGAGGCGATCGTGAAGGGCGACGCGCGCTGGCCCGCCGATCCGTCCGATCGTGATCTCCTCTTCTTCCTGGCGGAGACCTTCCGAGCGCGGCTCGTGAAGGAGCTCCCGGCCGAGAAGCGCTTCGCGTCGCCCGCCGCGACGCGGTTCGCGTTCCGGGCGAAGTCGCTGCTGGTCGAGCTGGCGGAGATCTCGTTGGAGATCGCACAGCTCGTGATCGCCGAGGGCGAGGACGGCGGCGCGCTGCCCGCGTGGTTCATGGTCGAGGCCGCCCGCGACATGCCCCGGCTCGTCGCGGTGCGCTCGGGCACGTGAGCGCACGCCGCGCGGCCCAGGAGACGAAGCGCCGCGAGCGCAGGCGGGCCGCGATCGTCGCGGGATGGGGCGCGGTCACGGACAACCTCGTCCTGCGCAACTTGTGCGGCCGGTCGGCACCGGACGAGACGGACGTGGTCCTGCCGCGCGAAGCATGGGCCGTGGTCGACTCGCTCGGCACGATCACGCCGAACCACGAGATCGACGGCGCGACGGCCGATGGGTGGGCGTGGGTGTTCGCCCACCTCCTGCTGCACCTCGGGCTGGGGCACCTCGACCGTGACCGCCTGGTGGAGGCGGATGCGTTGCTACCGGACAACACGATCGACCCGGTGTACGCGGCGGCCTGCTGCGTAGCCGTCAACCGGCTCTCCGACGTGATCCGGGTCGGACAACCGCTGGGCTGGATTCCCGAGCTACCACCGGGTGACGAGCTGGAGCTGACGCGGCACTGGCGGGAGGAGGGGGTGCCACCGCAGCTGCGCGAGTGCGGAACAGCCGGCCGAGGTCCGTGCATCCGGTACGCCCCTCCCTCGCCGTACGCCACGCTCGAGCCGTGGACGGATCGCTTCGCGAGAGGGCTCACCCACGCGGCCTCCACCGCCATGGAACAGGCCGCGGAGGGACATGGCCGGGTGGTGCACAAGCGTGCGCTGCGCGAGTGGGACCGCGCGCTGGCCTGGTTCGTCTCGTCCTACCCGCTGCTCGGCGCGGTCGCGGCAGGGCTGACGATCGTCGACGACCCCGAGATCGCGAGGGCGTGGGACATCGCGGTTGCGGCCGTCAGCCCGGAGCACGGCGAGGTGTACGTCAACCCGCACGTGCAGCTCTCACCGGAGGAGTGGCGCTTCGTGCTGGCCCACGAGATGTTGCACGCCGCGCTGCGCCACGACCGGCGCGTCGACGGCAGGGACCCGTACCTGTGGAACGTGGCCTGTGACTTCGTGATCAACGGGTGGCTCGTCGCGATGTCCGTCGGGCAGCTTCCCGAGGGCACCCTGTACGACCAGCGGCTCGCCGGCCTGTCGGCGGAGTCGGTGTACGACACCCTCGGCATCGACCTGCGCAGGGCGCGGCGCCTGCGGACACCGGGCGGGCGGTCCGCAGGCGACGTGCTGGGCGACTGGCTCTCCCGGCCGGATGCCGACCACCGCCGCCAGTCGCGCCGGGGCGCGTCGACCCCGCTCCCGTGGGAGCGGGACGACCGCACCGAGGCCGTCGACCTCGACGAGTTCTACCGGCGGGCCCTGACCTCCGGCCTCGAGTACCACCGCGCGAACGGGCGCGGGCTCGTGGCTGCGGGTCTGGAGCAGGAGATCCGCGCGCTGGAGCATCCGCCGCTGCCGTGGGACGCGCAGCTGGCGCGCTGGTTCGACGAGCACGTGCACGCGCCGGAGACGCGTCGCAGCTACGCCCGCGCCTCGCGGCGTCAGTCGGCGACCCCCGAGATCCCGCGGCCGGGCGTGCTGCGGCCACTGGAACTGGTGCCGCGCGCGACCTTCGGCGTGGTGCTGGACACGTCGGGGTCGATGAACGCACAGCTGCTCGGCAAGGCGCTGGGCGCGGTCGCGTCCTACGCGACGGCTCGGGACGTACCGGCGGTGCGTGTGGTCTTCTGCGACGCCGTCGCATACGACGCGGGATACCTGCCGACAGCCGACATCGCGGGGCGGGTCACCGTGCGCGGACGCGGCGGGACGGTCCTGCAGCCGGGGATCACGCTGCTCCAAGGAGCCGCCGACTTCCCGCCGGCCGCTCCGATCCTCGTGATCACCGATGCGCGTTGTGACGTCGTGCGGATCCGCCGGGAGCATGCCTTCCTGGTGCCGGAAGGAGCGCGGCTCCCCTTCACCCCGCGTGGACCGGTCTTCCGCGTCCGCTGACGGGTCCGCAACGGTCTACGACTCGATCACGACCCGCACGTCCCACGCGCCCAGCTCCACAGCCGTTCCCTCTTCCAGCTTCTCCCCGGTCACGGCGTCGGTGGCCCGTGCCGGGAGCGGGTAGGACGAGGGATCCCACGACCAGTTGTGGATGAAGTGGACGCGCTCGCCGTGGCGGTTGGTGGCGCTCGTGACGGTCTGGGTCGGCGTCACGCGCCGCCACGGCGTCTCGGCGTCGACCGCCAAGGCCATGAGCGCCTCGGCGAGCGCCGGGTTGGGGACCGTGCCGACCTGGGTGATCCGGCCGGCGCCGTGCGCGCGGGTGGTGACGGCGGCGAACCGCCCGAAATGGGGGTGGGCGTAACCGGCGAGGACCTGGGCACCGTCGGCGTGCAGCCCATCGGCCCATCGCGTGGCCGCGGCGTCGGCGGGCAGGTCGAAGCCATCGCCCGGCGTGAGCGGGATCGGCTCGGCGAGGTTGCTGAACTCGTCGTACCAGACGCCTGCCGCCCCGGCGAGGAAGGCGGGCTTGCGTTGCAAGCGGGCCCGGCCCTCCTCGTCCTCGTAGCCGGTGCGGATCCCGACGACGAGGTGCCCGCCCGCCGCGGCGTACCGCTCGAGCCACTGCAGCTCGTCGTCGCGGGCGATCGTGAACGCCGCCGCGACGAGCACCGGGTGCAGCGCGGCGTACTCCTGCGGGCTGGTGGCGGTGAGCTGCGTGGGGTGCACCAGGCCGGCCTGCAGCCCTGCGTCGGACACGCCACGGGTGAACGCGTCGGCGACCGTCTGGAACGAGCGCCGGTCCGGCTCGCGCCCGTCGCGGGAGAGCGACGGGTACTCGGACTGCGCCCACTTGCTCTCGTTCGAGAAGAGGATCATCACGTCGCGGTCCGGGACGAGACCGGTGACGCGGTCGCCCGCCGCGGCGAACTCGGCACCGAGCGCGGCGAGCTGCCGGTAGACGCGGCCCGGTTCCTGGCTGTGCGGCAGGATGCCGCCCCAGTACGTCTCGGTGCCGGCGTGCAGCGTGTGCCAGTGCCAGTACTCGATCATGTTGGCGCCGCGGGACACGAGCGCCCACGCGGCCTGGCGCCACTGGCCGTCGTAGGCCGGTTCGTTGGACCACGGGTAGCCGATGGCCTGCGCGTTGGTCTCGGTGACGAGGAACGGCGCCTGCTTGGAGGCGTACATCCGGTCGGCGGTGGCGTAGAGCGACCAGACGCCGGAAGTGGTCCATGCCTGTTCGGCCGGTGCGTCGTCGTCGGGTAGGCGGAGCCCGTCCTGCATCCGGTAGTACGGGTTGCCGGCGGTGACGTCGAGGTCCGCGGTCAGCGCCTCGTCCTGCACGGTGGGGCGCTCGTAGGAGATGCAGGTGGTGACGAACTGGTCGGGCCGGGCGTACTCGCGCACGATGCCGGCCTGCCATGTGATGAACTCGGTGGTGAGGTCGGCCTGGAAGCGCCGCCACGCGAGGTCGTACTGCGGCTGGGCGTTCCCGTCGGGGGTCCACAGGTCCGACCACGTCGAGAGGCGGTGCGACCAGTAGGTGAGGCCCCACGCCTCGTTGAGCGCCTCGACGGTGCCGTAGGTGTGGCGCAGGTGGTCGACGAAGCGCTGGAAGACGCCCCGGTTGTGGATGATCTCGTTGCCGGGCTCGTTGTCGACCTGGTAGCCGATCACCGCCGGGTGCGCCGCGTAGCGGGCGACGATCTTGCGGATGACCCGTTCCGCGTGGAAGCGGAACGCCGGATGCGTGTAGTCGATCTCCTGGCGGGCGCCCCAGCCCATCGGCCGGCCCGTCGCGCGCTCGACGTTGATCTCGGGGTGGCGCCGGGCGAGCCACATCGGCACGGCGTAGGTCGGCGTGCCCAGTACCACCGCGATGCCGTGCCGCTCGGCCTCGTCGAGCACCGGCTGCAGCCAGTCCAGGTCGAAAACGCCGTCTTCTGGCTCCCACGTGGACCAGACGGACTCGCCGACCCGGATCACGCTGAACCCGGCCTCGGTCATGAGCCGGAAGTCCTCGTCGAGGCGCGGTGATGGCTGGTACTCGTGGTAGTAGGCCGCGCCGAACAGGACCCGGTCCGTCAGGTGCTGCATGGTGTCCTTTCTGCGGGATGGTCAGCCCTTGACCGCGCCGGCGGCGAGGCCTGCAAAGATCGTTCGTTCGGTGCATTCCCGGCCGAATGTGGCCGCGCACGCACCAGCCTGCTGATCTTGTTCACGACACCGGCCGGAGTGTCGCGCGGTCCGGGTTCGCCGGTCCCGTCGACGCCCTGACCGTCAGCTGGGCAGGCACCGCACGGTGCCGCTCGGCCGGGGGATGGCCCTCGAGCGTGCGGATGAGCCGGTGCATGGCCCTTCGGGTCACCTCGGCGAAGTCCTGGCGGATCGTCGTGAGCGGCGGGCTGAGGAACGCGGACACGGGGTCGTCGTCGAAGCCCACGACGCTCACGTCCCGCGGGACCTGCAGCCCGGCGTCGGCGATGGCGCGCATCGCGCCGATCGCCATGTGGTCGTTCGCGGCGAACACCGCGGTGACGTCCGGGCGGTGCAGGAGGGAGCGCATCGCGTCGTGGCCGGACCGGGGCGTCCAGTCACCGCGCAGGACGGTGGGCTCCGCGGCGTCGACCTCGGCGAGCGCGGCCCGCCAGCCCGCGATGCGCCTGCGGCTCGCCGCCCAGCTCTCGGGGCCCGCGATGTGCCACACGGTGCGGTGGCCCAGCGCCAGCAGGTGCTCGGTGGCCGATCGCGCCGCCTCCGGCTCATCGGTGCCGACCACGATCTCCTCGGGCCGGTAGTGCTCGCTCGGGCTGCCGAAGGAGAGCACCGCGACCCCGGCCGGGATGTCCAGCCGCGGGTGGCCGAAGTCGATCGGCTCGGACAGGATGATGCCCTCTGCGCCCTGGTCGACGAGCTGGTTGACCGCGTTCTGGAGCTCCTCGGCGTTGTTCTCGGTGGTCCGCAGGACCGAGAGCGCGTAGCCGGCGGAGCGCGCCGCCTGCTCGATCCCGTCGAGGATCGACGCCGGCCCGTAGAGCGTGGTGCTCATCGTGACCATCCCGAGCCGCCGCGACTTGCGGGTGACGAGGGCGCGGGCCGCGGCGTTCGGGCGGAACCCGAGCTCCTTGATCGCGGCCAGCACGCGCTCCTTGGTCGCCGGGGCGACGTGGCGCTCGTTGTTGACCACCCGCGACACGGTCTTCTGCGTGACGCCCGCGAGGGCGGCGACGTCGTGCATGGACACGCGCCGCGGCGGCTCGGCCGGTATCTCCATCGCCCGGGCTCCTCTGCTCTGGGGCGACTGACTACGTAGTCAGAGACGTGCGCACGAGTACAACAGTTCCTGACTACGTAGTCAACGGCTCAGACGGTCGCGATCGGGGTCGCCGGTGAGCCGACGGCACCGGGCAGCCGGAGCGGGGGAGCGGTGAGCAGGAAGCGCGAGCGTCCGGTCGCACGCAGGTGGGCTGCGAGCTCGGAGATCCACCACAGCTCGCCGAGGTGCACGCCGAGCCGGAACAGGCACAGCTCGTGCAGCGGCAGCGCGGGCTCGTCCCTGAGCTCGTGGTCGGGCGGGAAGGACTCCACCGCGTAGTTGTCCGCGGCGATGGCGGCGACCCCGCTGTCGCGGATCCAGTTCCGCAGGTCCGGGTCGGCGCCGTCGAGGACGGCGCACACGTTCAGCGAGTCGGGGTCGGGGTTCCCGTGCTGGTCGGCCAGCAGCCGGGTGAACCCGGTGTGGAGCACCAGGATGTCGCCGGGTTCGACGACGATTCCGTCGGCGTCGAGCACCCGCGAGAGCGACTCGAAGCCGACGACGGTGCGCTGCGTGCCGAGGTGGGCCTCGAGGTCGACGAGCACGGCCCGGCCCTGGACGCCGTGGCGTGCCATGTGGCTGATGTCGACCGGACCGGCGTTCGAGGCCGATGCGGTGCCCTCGGTGGCGCCGTCGAGCCGGCCGAGGCTGCGGATGCCGGCCAGTTCGGGCTCGTCCGGCCCCACCACGTCGACACCGGCGCGCCAGCCGTTGTAGAAGAGGCGTTCCGGGGTGCCGTCGCCGTCGGCGTCGAAGTGGGAGCCGGCGTGGCCGAAGGCGTCCCACTGCGTGGAGTACTGGGTGTGCAGCACGACTAGGTCGTCGCACATGACGTCGGTGGCGCCGGGGAAGGCGACGGTCATGTCGCAGTTGAAGCCGACGGCGCCGGAGCGCAGCGTGGGCCGGAGGACGGGCGGGAGCCGGTTCGGGTTGAGCACCGCGCGGCCGGGGAGGTCCAGCGGCAGCGACAGGCAGAAGGTGATCCCGTCGCGTACCTCGGCGACGCCCTTGCGGACCTGTTCGGGCCCGACCAGGTTGAGCCGTCCGATGCGGTCGTCCGGGCCGAAGTCGCCCCAGGTCGAACCCTCGGGCCGGTTACGCCAGCGCGTCATCGCGCCACCTCCGTCGTTCGCGGTGTGATCGCCAGTGATACCGGATGATCACCGGGCGAGCAGCAGCAGAACCCCCGCGACGACCTCGACCCAGAAGTAGAACCAGACGGGGTAGAACGCGCCGGGACGATCCCGGATCCGCCCGAGCAGCCTGCCGCCCGCCATCCCGAACAACGCGACGGCCACGGCGAGCAGCTCACCGCGGTGGGCGGCGGGATCGAGGGCCGCGACGGCGAGCAGCCCCGCGACCGCGATCCCGAAGCCGCCGTACACCGCGCAGACCTCCAGCCGTGCCTCCGGTCCGGAGAGGGAGATCCCGAACGGTGCCACGAGCGCGGCCGGCCGGATCAGTGCCAGCACGCCCATGCCGAGGAAGAACAGCGCCGCCGCGGCGACGATCATCGTGTCCATGGCATGACTCTGCCGCATGGCAAGGGGCGTGGCCTGCTGGCAGAGTTCAGGTTGGCCTGCTGTTCGACCTGCGGCGGGAGCGGGCGAGCGCCAGTCCACCGAGGACAAGTCCGATCACTCCGAGCGCAACGGCGCCGACGGCCCCGGCGAGCCCGTTGCCCGTACCGAGTCCGCCTGCGGCGTTGGCCCCGTGCAGAGCGCCGACGATCAGGCCGATCAGTCCCAGCACGAGTGCGATGGCGGCAGGGCCGCGGCCGGGGCGGGCCAGGGCCCACCCGCCGATGACGACGCCGATCAACGCGAGGGCGGCGGCCACGGTGGGCACGGTTCGGCCGACGCCGAGGACGAAGCCGGCGAGCACGAGGTGGGCGGACATGGGGATTCCCTTCGGTCGTGGATGGTCCCCCGATGCTGGTGGCCGGGCAGGGCGGGCGCGTCGGACGACGGAGGTGTTTCCCGGCTGATGCGTGCGACGTACGGTCAGCCGCCGGTGGTAGTCCCGGGACACCACACCGGGTGGATGCACGCCCGCGGCCGGCCGCGCACCATGGGTTCGCCAGCCGAGGCGGGAGGATGGTCGACATCAACATCGAGCGGGGCGTGCTGCCGACGGTCGTTGCCGACGCGGTCCTCGGCGCCTGCGTGGCGGTCGGGCTGCTCGTCGCGGGTGTCGTCGAGGTCGGCCGGGTGGGCGTGGGAGCGGTCGCGCTGGTCGCGACGGCCGCCGTCGCGATCGCCTTCCGCCGGCGCTACCCGATCGCGGCGCTCGGCGTGCTCAACGCGGTGACCATCGTCTGGTTCCTCGGTCCCCAACCCGGCCGGCTGATCACGCTGGCGCCGTTGATCGGCTGCTACACCCTCGCGGCCGAGCGGGGCTGGCGCTGGGGCCTCGCGGGAGCCGTGCCCACGGCGCTGATCCAGATCCTCTCGATCCGCGTGGTGCTCGGTGACACCGAGACCGTGGGCGTCGTCCCCATCGCGGCGTTGCTGGCGGCCACCGCCGCCAGCGCGGGCACGGCCGTGGGCTACTACCGGGCGCTGCTCGTGGCCACCCGGGCCGAGCTCGCCCGGGAGACCCGGACCCGCGAGGAGCGGGCGCGCCGGCTCGCCGCCGAGGAGCGGCTGCGCATCGCGCGCGAGCTGCACGACGTCTTCGGGCACGCCATGGCCGCCATCAGCGTGCAGGCCGGGGTCGGGCTGCACGTCATCGACCAACGTCCCGGACAGGCCCGCGAGGCCCTCGCCGCGATCAAGAAGGTCTGCGACGACGGCCTCACCGACGTCAAGACCATCCTCGGCATCCTGCGGTCCGACACCTCGACCGGGGAACCACGTGCTCCCCGGGGCGGGCTCGACCGGCTCACCGAGCTGCTCGACACGGCCGAGGCCTCGGGCCTGCGGGTGGATCTGCACGTCGACGGCGATCCACGCCCGCTGCCGGCCCCGGTGGACATGGCGGCCTACCGGATCATCCAGGAGGCCCTGACCAACGTGCTCCGCCATGCCGAGGCGCGGACCGTCCGGCTCACGCTGACGCACGAGCCGTCCCGGCTCTCCATCCGGATCCGCGACGACGGAGCCGCTGCCGGCACGGACACCGCACGCGGGCACGGCATCGACGGGATGCGCGAACGCGCCCGCGCGCTGTCCGGCCGGCTCACCGCGGCACCGCACCCCGATGGCGGCTTCGAGGTGTACGCGGAGCTGCCGATCCCGGACCCGCGATGATGGTCGGTGTGAGCGAGCCCATCCGCGTGCTCATCGCCGACGACGAGGCCCTCGTGCGGGGCGGCTTCCGGGTGCTCGTCGACACCGAGCCCGGCATGGTCGTCGTCGGCGAGGCCGCCGATGGGGCCACCGCGGTGGAGCTGGCCAGGCAGACCCACCCGGACGTCGTCCTGATGGATATCAGGATGCCGGGCGTCGACGGGCTCCGCGCCACTCAGGAGATCGCCGCCGACCCCGAGCTCGCGAGCGTTCACGTGCTCATCCTCACCACCTTCGACCACGACGAGTACGTCGTCGAAGCACTCGGGGCAGGCGCCGCGGGCTTTCTGATCAAGAACACCGAGCCCGTCCAGCTGCTGCGGGGCATCCGCGTCGTCGCGGGGGGCGAGGCGCTCCTGTCTCCGGGACTGACCCGCCGGTTGATCGCAAGGCTTGCCGAGGCGAGCGCCACCCCGCGCCTGAACGCGGACGTCTTGGACCAGTTGACAACCCGCGAGAAGGAGATCGTCGGGCTCGTCGCCCACGGCCTGAGCAACACCGAGATCGCCGCAGCGCTCACGATCAGCCACGCCACGGCGAAGACCCACGTCAGCCGGGCGATGGCCAAGGTCGGCGCGCGCGACCGCGCACAGCTGGTGGCGATGGCCTACCGGCACCGCCTCGTCGAGCCACCGGACCCGTGACCGCGCCGTCGGCCCCAGCCGAGAACGGCCCCGGTCACCAGGAGCGCGGCGGTCAGCAGGAGCAGCCCGTCTCCCAGTACGAACCCCAGTAGCGCGAACGGGAGGGCGATCCACGCGGCGTACCGGCCGACCCAGCTCCACCGGCTCTTCCCGTACGTGCGGAGCAGTTCGGCCAGCCTCGGGTCCTCGTCGGCGAGGCTCTTCTCGATGGCCCGCAGTGCGCGCTGCTCCTGGCGGTTCATGGCCCGGCGTTCCTCTCGGGATCGTTCCTGTGTCCGTTGTCGTGCACCACGGGGAGGACGTACGTCAGCGCGTGGTCGGCGATCTCCATCGCCGCCGACACGACGGTGTGGTGCACGTCGTCACCGGTGCGGAGCGAGTACGCGATGGCGTCGAGCAGCCGCGCGACGCCGAACATCACGTACTCGTCGAGCGGATGCGAGCGGTACACCTGGAGCGCGGCCCCGGATCGCAACGTCCGCGCGGCTTCGACCAGGCGGGCCTGCTCGCCGTGGAGGCTCCACGGGGCGGTGTTCCGGAATTCGTGCATGACGTCACGCCACTTTCCGGCCGCGCTCGGGGTGAGGCAGGGCGTCGGCGGCGAGCAGGCCTTCCAGGCGCGCCACGGCGCCCGCCTGGGCGTCGTGGAAGGCCCGCAGCAACCGGTCACGCGCCACCTGGTGAACGGGCGTGTGCCGGGGCTCGGCGAGGTGGAGCCGAGCGCGTCGCCCGAGTTGCCGGGCGTTGGCCTCGCTGATCCCGAGCGCCTCCGCGATGTCCCGGAACGGGTAGTCGAACGCTTCCCGGAGCACGAAGACGGCGCGTTCGACCGGCGACAACCGCTGGAGCAGGAGCTGGACGGCCTGCTCGAGGTCTGCCGCCCGCTCGGCGGCCACCGTCGGGTCCTCCGAGGTGCGAACCAGCGCCGGGAACCAGCTGTCGACGGAGACCTCGCGGCGCGAGCGCGCGGAGACGGCGACGTTGAGCGCGAGCCGCGTCGTGATCTTCACGAGGAACGCGACACGGTCGCGCACCTGTGCGCGGTCCGCCCCCTGCCAGCGGACCCAGACGTCCTGGACGACGTCCTCGGCGTCGGCCACCCGGCCCAGCAACCGGTACGCGATCCCGAACAGGCGTGGCCGGACGCTCTGGAAATCGGCAGCTTCCTCGGGCGTCGCGGCGGGGATGTCGATGGAGGAGGGCATACGACGACCGTCGTCCGACCGGGGCCCCGGTCGCGCCCTTGGTAGCCCCGGGTGTGTCACTGGGGAGTGCGGCCAGGGGCCCGGCCCGTGTGTGTTTTCCCCCGGGCGCCTGTGGCCCGCGGAATGCAAACATCTACTTGCACAGACCTGCTTGCGATGCAAGCATGCTGCCATGACAGACCGAACGGCCCCCTCAGTGGACGCCGCCCGACAGGTGCTCTCGATCACCCGGCAGCTCGCCCACCACGTGCGCCGGGCGCAGCGCGGTACCTGGTTCCCGCTCGTGCTGCTGGGCCTGGTGGTCGTCGCGTCGGCGCCCTTCTACCGCCTGGGCCGGTACGTCGTCACGTGCGATCCGGCCCTTGGCGCCCGCGGCGGCGTGCAGATCATCGACCGGGGCGCCTGCATCCAGGTCGTCGCATGGCCCGCCGGGGTCTACTGGATCATCGCCTTCGTGCTGGCGTACTCGGCGATCGCCGCCTTCTACGTGCATCGGGCCCGCAGCCGCGGGGTCGGCGCCCGCGTCCTGCCGTACGTGAGTTCGGGGATCGCCGCCGGGCTGGTTCTCGGTATCGCCTCGGCGTGGAGCCAGCAACTCGGCGTGCTCGGCTACCTCCCGACCGGTCCGGTCGCCGTCGGTCTTGTCCCGCTGATCTCCATCGGCCTCGCGTTGTTCGTGCTGGGCAGGGTGGAACGCAACTGGCCGCTGCTCGCGTTCGCCACCGGCTACCTGGTGGTCGCGCTCCTGGTGTGCGGGGTCGGTGTGCGTGGGCTGGGCCCGAAACTCGGCCCGATGTGGGGCTTCCTGCCTGGTCTGGTCGTCGCCGGGGGTGTGCTGCTCCTCGGCGGCGTGGGCTTCGCACTGGCCGAACGGCGGCGCGGGATATGACCCATCCGGCGATCGGGCTCGACGACGTCGTCCACCAACGCGTCCGGCTGGGCATCCTCACCGTGGCCCACGAGGCCCGGCGGGTGGAGTTCGGCTTTCTGCGGACCACGCTGGACCTGACCACCGGCAACCTCTCCCAGCACCTGACCGTGTTGGAGAAGGCCGGGCTGGTGGAGATCGAGAAGGGCTACGAGGGCAGACGTGGCCGTACCTGGATCCACCTGACCGCGGCCGGCAAGAAGGCCCTGCTAGACGAGATCTCCCAGCTGAAACGACTGATCCGTCAGGTGGAGGAGATCCCTGCGGCGGACCCGGCCGCCGAACCCTCGTGAGCGCGAGGACCGGCCTCCGGCAAGGCCTCTGACAGCTCCTTGCGGGAGCTGAGGCCGAGCTTGGTGAACACCTTGCGCAGGTGCCACTCGACGGTGCGGGGGCTGATGAACAGTTGTGCGCCGATTTCGGAGTTGGTGTGGCTGTGTGCGGCGAGGCGGGCGATCTGGGCTTCTTGGGCTGTGAGCTCGTCGCGGGTCTCGATGGTGCGCTTGCGTGCGGTCTCGCCGGTGGCCAGTAGTTCGCGACGGGCCCGCTCGGCGAACCCGTCGGCGCCCATCGTGCTGAACAACTCGTGAGCCGCCCGCAGATGCTCGCGGGCGTCGAGGCGTCTGCCCTCGCGGCGGAGCCATTCGCCGTACAGCAGCCGGGCCCTGGCCAGCTCGGCCCGGACGCGGGTGCGGCTCAGCCGCTCGACGGATTCCCGGTAGAGCCGCTCCGCGGTGTCGCCCTCGCTCAGCAACGCGCGTGAGCGCGACTCGACGCCGAGTGCCCAGTCGGTGCCGCTGGCCCGGGTCATCGCGGAGAGCTGCTCGAGCGCATCGGCCGCGAGGTCGGTGGCGCCGGTGCGGGCGGCCGACTCGACCAGCTCGGCCAACCCCCAGTTCGCCGCGGCCAGCTCCTGCGGGCACTTGCCGGCCGCTCGAGCCGGGCCCAGTGCGTCCTCGTACCGGCCGAGTCCGTTGAAGAGCAGTGCGTTCGCCCACTGGGCCACGGCCGCCCCGATACCCTCGCCACGGGCCACGACGTCGCTGAGGCTGGTCTCGATCAGCGGGAGGACGGTGTCTTCGCGACCCTGCCACGCGGCGAACACCATGACCTCGTAGACGGGACGTTCGCTGCCGATCGCCTCCCGCACCGCCCTCGCCTCGTCGACGACGGCCGCCGCCTCCCGTTCGCCCGCGAACAGCAGCATGATGATGTGCGAATTGAGCGCGAGGAGGAGCTCGCTGAGGGCGCCGGCATCGCGAGCCATCTTCACGAAGCGCGCGGTGAGGACGTGGAAGCTCTCGTCGTCCCACACATCCGCCGCGACGACCCCCGCGACCCAGAGGGACCGCAGCCCGTCCGCGACCGAGATCTCCTCGGTGCGGTACGCCCGCAACGCTCGCCGGATGATCGGTAGCGCCGCCGAGTACCCGTCCTTGACCAGTGCGGCCAGGCCCTGCAGCAGCACGTCGCGCTTCCGGGTCCGGTCCGTCGTCGCGCGGGGTACGGCCGCCGCCAGCTCCTCCAGGTCGGCGGGACTGGCGAAACGGCCCGCGTACATCGCCGCCGAGAAGGCGCTCAGGTAGGTCTCGCGGGCGAGCTCGATGTCGAGCGGCTCGAGCCGCTTGGCCGCGGCGAGCAGCAGCCGTGCAGCCTCGTTGCCGCGGCGCGAGGCGTACGCGATCCGGGCGCGCAGCAGATCGATCCGCGCCCTCCCGAGATCATCGACCGGTCCCGTCCCCGCGGTCGCCAGCAGGTCGAGGGCCGGGTCGAACTCACCGGCCTGGAGCCTGGCCTGTGCCGCGGCCAGTACCCGGGACGTCCGGTGCACCGGGTCAGGGGTCAGCTCCGCCGCCCGTTCCAGGAAGGCCGCGGCCGCCGCGAACCCGCCGCGTGCCTGGGCGCGGTCGGCCGATCGTTCGAGCTCGGTGGCGACGACCTCGTCCGGTTCCGTGGTCGCGTGCGCGCGGTGCCACGCCCGGCGGTCGGGATCGAGTTCGGTGACCGCGGCCAGCGCGGCGTGCGCCGCCCGTAGATCGCGCACGTCGGCATTCCGCCATGCGGCAGAGCGCACCAGGGGATGGCGGAAGCGCACGCGCGTACCGAACTCGATCAGGCCGGCCTCCGCGGCAGGGACCCCGGCGTCCGGTCTGATACCGAGGCGCTCGGCCGCCCGCCACAGCACGTTCACGTCGCCGAGCGGCTCGATCGCAGCCGTGAGCAGAAGCCGTCTGGTCTCGACCGGAAGCGGTTCGAGCCGTCGGAGGAACCCCTCCTCGATCCGGCCGGCCATGGGCATCGCCCTCGGCAGCCCGAGCCCGAACGCCAGCTGCGCGGGCGTCCGCCCTCGTGGCAACTCCAGCAACGCCAGCGGGTTGCCGCGCGTCTCGGCGACGATCTCGTCGAGCACGGCGGCATCGAGCGGGCTGCGAAGCGCCGTGCGGAGCAACGCGCGGGAGTCGTCATCGTTCAATCCCGTGAGGGGGAGCTCCGGCAGCGGCCGGAACGCGTGATCCTCGTCGGTTGCCCGAGTCGCGAAGACCAGCGCGACCGACTCGGCGAACAGGCGGCGGGCGACGAAGGTGAGCGTGTGCACCGAGGCATGGTCGAGCCACTGGGCGTCGTCGACGAGGCAGACCAGGGGCCGGTCCTCGGCGACGTCGGACAGCAGGCTCAGCGCGGCCAGGCCGATCAAGAAGCGGTCGGGCGTGTTCCCGCTCCGCAGGGCGAACGCCGTCTCCAGCGCGTCGCGTTGAGGGGCCGGGAGCCGATCGAGCCTGTCCAGGAACGGCGTGCAGAGCTGGTGGAGCCCGGCGAACGCGAGCTCCATCTCGGACTCGACACCTCCGGCGCGCGCGATGCGGCACCCGGATGCGTGGCTCGCCAGGTGTTCCAACAACGCCGTCTTGCCGATCCCGGCTTCGCCTCGGACGACGAGCACTCGGCTCTGCCCCGCTCGGACGCTCGTCACGAGCTGTTCCAGTAGTTGGCACTCGCGGTGGCGTCCGCGCAGATCGGGCCCGTCATCACGTCTCGACATAGCCCCCGCCGCCGCTAGCCAGACCACCAGTCTAGCGGCGAAGTGGATCTCGCCGAGATCACGCGCGAAGGGGCCCGGCGGCGGGTGGGACCAGCCACGCTCTGCTTGACGCATACTCCGTGGAGCCGTCTGAAACCCGGTGCTCCCGCTCTTACCTCGCGACTCGGCCGGGCGCCCTTCACGAACAAGGACAAGGCGGCCCGCCCGATCGTGACGTCCTTGCGGCCTGGTCCCGCCTGCCCCGGGTCTCGCCCGTGCACCAGGGGGTGGCCCGGGGCCTTCCCTGGGGCGACCGGGGGTGCATGGGACCGACAGTGGCCCTGTCTCACCAGCCATTCCCAGAAGGGGGATCGTCGTGGATTGGCGTTTCAGGGCGGCGTGCCGAGCGGAGGAGCCGGAGCTGTTCTTCCCGGTCGGTACCAGCGGGCCCGCCCTCGTCCAGACGGCTCTGGCCAAGGCCGTGTGCCAGCGGTGCCCTGTGATGATCCAGTGCCGGACGTGGGCCCTGACAACGGGCCAGGCCACCGGGGTGTGGGGCGGCCTGAGCGCGGACGAGCGTCGCGCGATCCGCCTGCGCGACCGGATGGATCTGTTGCTACCCCGTGGGCTGCGAGTCGCCTCGCGCGAGGAGTCGATCCCGTGACGACGGAATCGGCCGTTCTCGCGCAGACGGATCTGCGGTTGGACACGACGTGAATCGACTACGTGTCATCTCGGGTTCGCGGCGACGACGGCGTCCCCCGACCCGAGCGCGGCGGCGGAGGCCAGCACGCTGTCGAGGAGGCCGGGCAGCGTGTCCTCGAGTTCGGTGGCGCGCAACCGAACGAAGCAGCGTGTGCCTTCCTTGCGGGTGGCGGTGACACCGGCGGAGCGCAGCACCTTGAGATGGTGGCTGAGCGTCGACTTCGCCACCGGGACCCGGAGGTCCCCCCATGCCCGCTCATGGCCGTCGGCGAGCACCCGGACCAGACCGAGACGGGTCGTGTCGCTGAGCGCGGCCAGTACGCCCGGCAGCGTGATCGGGCCGCTCGTGCTGTCGTCTCCGCGCATGGCGGCATGCTACCTTCGTTCGATGGTCGACGAACATCGAACAAGTGCGGATTTCGCCGGCCGCGCTGTGGTCATCACCGGTGCGGGATCCGGCATCGGGCGCGCCAGCGCACGGGCGTTCGCTCGTGCCGGTGCGTCGGTGCTCGCAGTCGGCCGGCGCGCGGACAAGCTCGCGGAGACCGCGGCCGACGACACCGCGATCGTCCCGTTCGTCGCCGACGTCCGAGGCGAGGACGCGGCGGCGGCCGTGACCGGTGCGGCCGCCCGACGCTGGGGACGGTTGGACGTCCTGGTCAACAACGCGGGGGTCTTCTCGGCGCTGCCACTCGCTGAGGTCACCGCCACGCGGCTCCGCGACGTCGTCGACACGAACGTCACGGCTCCGAGCCTGCTCGCGGCCGCTGCGCTGCCGCTGCTGCAGGAGCACCGCGGCACCATCGTGAACGTGTCGAGCACCTTCGGGCATCGACCGGCGCCCGGGTTCGCGCACTACGGTGCGTCGAAGGCCGCGATCGAGCACCTCACCCGCAGCTGGGCGGCGGAGCTCGCTGCGCACGGGATCCGCGTCAACGCGGTCGCTCCCGGGCCGACGGAGAGCGATGCGCTCGTCGCGGCGGGTCTGGCCGAGGCGGACATCGTCGAGATCAAGCGGGCCGAGGCTGCGCGCATCCCGCTCGGCCGCCGCGGCGATCCCGCCGAGGTGGCCCGGTGGATCGTCCACCTCGCGGACCCGGCGGCGTCCTGGGTGACCGGGCAGGTGATCGCGGTCGACGGAGGTCTGGCGGTGGCGTGACGGAGCCGGGGGACACTAGTGCCCCGGCAGGGCCTCGGACAGCTCCTTGCGGGAGCTGACGCCGAGCTTGGTGAACACCTTGCGCAGGTGCCACTCGACGGTTCGGGGGCTGATGAACAGCTGTGCGCCGATCTCGGAGTTGGTGTGGTGGTGTGCGGCGAGGCGGGCGATCTGGGCTTCTTGGGCCGTGAGCTCGTCGCGGGTCTCGGTAGTGCGCTTGCGTGCCGTCTCGCCGGTGGCGAGCAGTTCGCGACGGGCTCGTTCGGCGAATCCTTCTGCGCCGATCGTGTTGAACAGTTCGTGGGCGGCCCGAAGTTGCTCGCGGGCGTCGCTGCGCCTGCCCTCGCGGCGGAGCCATTCGCCGTACAGCAGCCTGGCCCTGGCCAGCTCGGCCCGGACGCGGGTGCGGCTCAGCCGCTCGATCGCCTCCCGGTAGAGCCGCTCCGCGGTGTCGCCCTCGCTCAGCAGCGCGCGTGAGCGCGACTCGACGCCGAGTGCCCAGTCGGTGCCGCTGGACTGCGTCATCGCCGAGAGCTGCTCGAGGGCCTTGGCCGCATCCTCGGTGGCGCCGGTGCGGGCGGCCGACTCGACCAGCTCGGCCAACCCCCAGTTCGCCGCGCACAGCTCGGTGGGGAACATGCCTGCCTGGCGGGCCGCGGCCAGTGCCTCCTCGTACCTGCCCAGCCCGTTGAAGAGCAACGCGTTCGTCCAGTGCCCGATGGTCACCGCGATACCTTCACCGCGGGCAACGGCCTCGCTCATGCTGCCCTCGATCAGGGCGCGCGCCTGCTCCTCGCGACCGCGCCACGCGGCGAGCGCCATGGCTCCGCAGGGGGCGAGACCGCCTCCGGTCGCGTCCTCCACCGCATTCGCCTCGTCGACGAGGGATGCGGCCTCCGTCAGCTCGCCGGCGAACACCTGCGCCATGACGCGCGAGTTGAGCGCGAGGAGGAGCTCGCCGAGGGCGCCGGCGTCGCGGGCGAGCTCCACGTGGCGGGCGGAGAGAACCTGCCAGCACCCGTCGTCCCACACGTCCACGGAGATGACCGACGCGAGCCAGAGCCAGCGGAGTCCCTCCGACACCGAGAGGTCGTCCGCGGAGAACGCGTGCAGCGCGCGCCGTGCGAGCGGTATCGCCGCCGCATAGCCGTCGGTGAATAGCGAGGCCAGCCCTTCCAACAGCAGGTCGCCCTTGCGCGCTCCGTCCGCCCGCGTGCGCGGCACCGCATGCGCCACCTGCACCGTATTGGCGGAGCTGGCGAGGCGGCCGGCGAACATCGCGGCGGAGAAGGCGTCCAGGTAGGTGTCGCGAGCGAGCTCGGCGTCCAGCGACTCGAGCCGCTCGGCGGCGGCGAGCAGCAGGGGAGGTGCCTCGTTGCCGCGGTTCGAGGCGAACGCGATCTGGGCGCGCAGCCGGTCGACCCGCGCCCGCCCCAGCTCGTCGAGCGGCCCGGCCTCTGCGGCGGCGAGCAGGTCGAGGGCGGTGTCGAACTCGCCCGCGTGCAGCTTGGCCTGTGCCGCGGCAAGCACGCGGGCCGTGCGTCGGTCCTCGTCAGGGGTGAGCTCGGCCGCTCGCTCGAGGAAGGCGGCGGCCGCCGCGAACCCACCGCGTGCACGGGCGCGGTCGGCCGAGCGCTCGAGCTCGGTGGCGACCTCCTCGTCCGGCTCGGCGCTCGCCTGCGCGCGGTGCCACGCCCTGCGGTCGGGATCGAGGTCCGTGACCTCGGCAAGGGCACCGTGCACCTCCTGCAGGTCGTGCACCTCGGCCGCACGCCATGCGGCCGAGCGCACCAGCGGATGGTGGAACCGCACGCGGGTGCCGAACTCGATCAAGCCGGCCGCCTGCGCCGGCGCCGCCGCATCGGGCCCGATCCCGAGCTGCTCGACCGCCCGCCACAGCACGGTGACGTCTCCGACCGGCTCCACCGCGGCCGTGAGAAGGAGCTTCCTGGTCTCCGCCGGAAGCGGTTCGAGCCGTCGGACGAATCCCTGCTCCACGCGGTTGGCCACGGATGTCGTGTTCGGGAGCCCGAACCCGAACGCCAGCTCTGCCGGGGTCCGCCCGCGAGGCAGCTCCAGGAGCGCCAGCGGGTTGCCGCGCGCCTCGGCGACGATCTCGTCGAACACCGCGCCGTCGAGCGGGCCGCGCAGCGCAGCCCGGAGCAGCGCGCGGGAGTCTGCGTCGTTCAGGCCGGTGAGCCGCATCTCCGGTATCTGGCGGAACGCGTGGTCCTCGCCGACCGTCCGGGTCGCGAAGACCAGTGCGACCGGTTCGGCCAGCAGGCGCCGTGCCACGAAGGTGAGCGTGTGCGCCGAGGCTTGATCGAGCCATTGGGCGTCGTCGACGAGGCAGACGAGGGGTTGCTCCTCCGCGACGTCGGACAGCAGGCTGAGGGTGGCCAGGCTGATCAGGAAGCGGTCCGGGGGGTTGCCGTCCCGTAGGCCGAACGCGGTGGCGAGCGCCTCGTGCTGCGGGCCGGGAAGCCGGTCGAGCCGGTCGAGGAACGGTGCGCAGAGTTGGTGGAGCCCGGCGAAGGCGAGTTCCATCTCGAGCTCGACCCCTGTTGCGCGCGCGACGCGGCACCCTTCCGCGCGGCTCGCCAGGTGGTCCAGCAGCGCGGTCTTGCCTATCCCGGGTTCGCCACGCAGGACGAGCACCCGGCTCCGCCCCTCGCGGGTGCTCGCCAGGAGCTGATCCAACGCGTGGCACTCGCGGCGGCGCCCACGCAGACCTCGCGAACCGCTCCTGGACATCACCACCGCCGCCGCTCGAAAAGGCTTTCAGTCTATCGAGGAGGCCGTCGGGGGCGGCCAGACGCCGATCGGGTCAAGGATCATCGCCGTTCGTCGTAGGGGTCACTCGACGAGCTTGCCGGCGGTCGACACCTCCCGGACGAGTGCCGCGATCTCCACCGGCGTCTCCGCCACCGGCTCGTGGACGATCTGCCCCGGCCCGGACCAGACCAGGTTGACCTGCAGCGTCTCGTCCAGGTCCGGGAAGTCGGAGCGGTTGTGGCAACCGCGGGTCTCCCGGCGCTCGAGCGCCGCCTCCATCGTTGCGTGAGCCGCGACGAGCGAGGACCGCAGGTCGAACGCGTGGGCCATGTCCTGGAATCCGGCCAGGTCGGGATGCACGCCGATGTCCTTCTCCGCGGCCTCGATGTCGTCGAGGCGTGCGAGCCCCGCCTTCAGTCCGGTCTCGTCGCGCACCACACCGGCGTGCTCGGTCATGGTGTCGCGGACTGCCCGTTGCAGGGACCGCACGTTCTCCGGTCCGTCGGCGGCCAGCACCTGGTCCACCTCGTCACGGGCCTCGGCGACGGCGGTGGCGCTGCGGGGCTGCGCGTCGAGGTCGGCGGAGTAGTCCGCGGCGGCATCGCCTGCGATCCGGCCGTAGACGAGGAGCTCGATCAGCGAGTTGCCACCGAGCCGGTTGGCCCCGTGCAATCCGCTGGCGGCCTCGCCGATGGCGTACAGCCCCGCGACCTCCGTGCCGTGGTCCTCCGGGCGCACCCAGACCCCGCCCATCGAGTAGTGGGCGGTGGGTGCGATCTCGATCGGCGTGGTGGTGATGTCGAGCATCTGGAGCTCGATCAGCGTCTGGTAGACACGGGGAAGCCGCTGCATGATCGTTTCTCGGGGCAGGTGGGAGACGTCGAGCCACACGCCGCCGTCCGGGGTGCCCCGGCCCTGCTTGATCTCGGTGTACGCGGCGAGGGCGACCCGGTCCCGGGTGGAGAGCTCCATGCGGACGGGGTCGTAGCGCTGCATGAACCGCTCGCCGAGCTGGTTGCGCAGGATGCCGCCCTCGCCGCGGGCGGCCTCCGACACGAGCGTGCCGGCTGCGTCCTCGGGTTCGAGCAGGCCGGAGGGATGGAACTGCACGAGCTCGGGATCGCGGATGCGCGCTCCCGCCGTGACGGCGAGCCGGAACGCGTCGCCGGTGTTCTCGTCGCGTCGCGAGGAGGTCCGCCGCCAGATCCGGGTGTGCCCGCCCGCGGCGAGGATCACCGCGTCGGCGTGGACGACGTAGCGCGTGCCGTCCCCGACGTCGAACCCGTAGGCGCCGAACACCACGCCGTCGCGGGTCAGGATGCTGGTGACGTACATCGTGTCGATGATCGGCACGTCGAGCTGCCGGGCCCGGTTCACCAGCGTGCGTTGGATCTCCAGGCCGGTGTAGTCACCGGCGAAGGCGGTCCGCCGGAAGGTGTGCGCGCCGAAGTACCGCTGCGAGATGCGGCCGTCCGCCTCGCGCGCGAACGGCATGCCCCACCGTTCCAGGTCCGCGATGCCGCGGGCGGCGCCTTCGGTGACGATCCGGACGGTGTTCGGGTCCGCGAGGAAGTAGCTCTCCTTGAGCGTGTCCGCGGCGTGTTGCTGCCATGAGTCGTCGGGATCCATGGTGGCGAGGGCGGCGTTGATGCCACCTGCCGCAAGGGTGGTGTGCGCGTCCGCGCTGGGCCGCTTGCCCACCACGATGACGTCGGTGCCGCGCTCGGCCAGCTGGATGGCGGCGCGCAGGCCGGAGCCGCCGGTGCCGATCACCAGGACCGCGGTCGCGAGCCGCCGCTCGGTCGGGCTGGGCATGTGTGGTCCTCTCCTGACGCATCGTCGTTCACGAACAAGGACCGGGCAGCACTGCCGAAAGTGACGGCCTGTTGTCACAGATCGTCGGGCTGGCCAGTCCTGGTTGTCGTGGATGACCGATCAGCAGGAACAGTCCCGGACCTCACAGGGAAGCTGGCCGTGGTGACCGGCGCCAGCGACGGCGTCGGGCTGGGCGTTGCCGAGCGCCTGGCGCGAGCCGGCGCCGCGCTCGTTCTTCCGGTGCGGAACCTCGGCAAGGGCGCCGCTGCCGTGGAGCGCATCCGCGGTGCTGTGCCCGATGCTGCGGTCGCGGTGCGCCATGTCGACCTGGCGTCTCTCGGCTCGGTTGCCGCGCTCGCGCAGACCCTGCACGACGACGGCCGCCCGATCCACATCCTCGTCAACAACGCCGGGGTGATGGCCCCGCCGACGCGGCACACCACGGAGGACGGTCTGGAGCTGCAGTTCGGCACGAACCACATCGGGCACGTCGCGCTGACCGCGCGGCTGCTGCCGCTCCTCCAGGCCGGCCGGGCGCGCGTCACGACGGTGTCGAGCAGCGCCGCCCGGTTCGGTCGACTCGGGTGGGAGGACCTGCAGGCCGAGCGGCGTTACTCGCCGGTGCGCGCGTACAACGCCTCGAAGCTGGCGAACCTGTTGTTCGGCCTCGAGCTGGACCGCCGCAGCAGGGACGGCGGATGGGGGATCACGAGCAACGTCGCACATCCCGGCACCACCCTGACGAACCTCTACGCCTCCGGGCCGAACCTGGGCCGCCGGCGCCCTTCGGCGCAGCAGGCGATCATGGCCCGGCTCGCCCGCTGGGGCCTGTTCGTCCAGGAGGTGCACGCGGGCGTGCAGCCGATCCTGTTCGCCGCGACCAGCCCGGACGCCACCGGAGGCCGCCTCTACGGGCCCGACGGCCTCGGCCAGTTCACCGGCGCACCCACCGAGCTGCCGATCTACCGGTCCGCGCTCGAGCGTGACGACGCGGTGCGGCTCTGGGAGCTGTCAGAGCGGCTTGCGGACGTGACGTTCACGGCTGCGGATCCAGAACAGACCGAGGCGCTGCGAAGGGCAGCGGAGTGACGGCTCGCGCAGGGCTGGGGGGTTCCTGCGCGGACCGGTGCAGTAGCGATATCTCCTCAACCCTCGACGAACGTGACCGTCTCGTCGAGCGGCGCCCGGCCCGTACGGGCATGACCCTCTGTGACGTCCTCGAACCCGATCGACATGCCACAGAAGAGGATGAGCTCGGCCGGGGGTGAAAGGACCTCCGCGACGGTCTTCCGATACTTCGCCCATGCCATCTGCGGGCAACTGTGCATCCCTTCGGCGCGGAGCAGCAGCATGACGGTCTGCAGGTACATGCCGACGTCGGACCATTGGGCCGGGCCGAGGTCGCGGTCGATGTAGCAGAACAGGGCGGCGGGCGCGCCGAAACAGTCCCAATTCGCGACCGCGGCCCTCTGGCGCGCCTCCAGGTCGCCGCGCGGGATGCCGAGTGCGCTGTAACGCTGCTCACCGAAGGCGGATCGGCGTTCGCGGTACGGGGACTTCAGAGCGGGCGGGTACTGCTCGTACTCCGGCTCGTCCCAAGGGTCGCCTGCGGCTATGCGCTCGCCGGTGCGCTTCTTGAGTTCGGCCAGCGGCCCGCCGGCCAGCACGTAGGCGTGCCACGGCTGGAGGTTCGATGCGGACGGCGACCAAGCTGCGGCGGACAGTACGCGCTCCAGCACTTCCCTCGGGACATGCCGGTCGGTGAACCCGCGCACCGCCCGTCGGCTCGTGACCGCGTCATAGACGTCCATGAACGCGTATCTCCCTGCTCGACCTGGGCGACTTAGTTACACTAGCGACCGTATCATTCGATACCATCTCGTGTTAGACTAACTCGAGCACGAACCCTCAGTCCTCGGTTCCCGGCCTCGGGTACCGCTCTTGGAGGAAGTCCATGGCCACGCTGCTGCACATCGACTCGTCCGTGTTCCCCGGTGAGGCGTCCTCGTCCCGTTCGGTCGCGGACGCCTTCTGCAAAGCCTGGGAGGAACAGCACCCGGACGGCACTGTGATCTACCGCGACGTCGCCGCGAACCCCGTCCCGCACATCACGGCCGCCGCCTACACCGCCGGTTTCGCCGCCCCGTCCGAGCGCACCCCCGAGCAGTCCGCCGCGTTCGCCGCGCGGGTGAAGCTCATCGAGGAGCTGGAGCAGGCGGACGCCGTCCTCATCGGCGCCCCCATGTACAACTACTCGATCCCGTCGACTCTCAAGGCATGGCTGGACAACGTGATCCTGCTCGGCCGCACCGCAGGCGAGACCCCCTCGGCCAAGGGCACACCGGTCACCGTCGTCGCCAGCCGCGGCGGCTCCTACGCGCCGGGCACCCCGCGCGAGGGCTTCGAGTTCGTACAGAACTACCTGGAGGCCGTCCTCAAGGGCACCCTCGGGCTGGACCTCGACTTCATCGTCCCCGAACTCACCATGGCCCCCCGCATCCCGGCCATGTCCGGACTGGTCCCTCTCTACGAAGCTTCCCGCGAGCGGGCCTTCGAGGACGCGATCATCAAGGCCAAGAAACTCGCGGAGCGCCTCGCCGCGTAACCCCCGGGCACGTAGACGCCGTGCGACGCCTCAGGCAACCCCGCGCGGATGTGCTTACGCCCCACCGTCTGCGGGATAGGCGAGCTTGGTCAGTAGATCCGTCAGCAGCTCGGGTTCCCCGGGGCCCAGTTCTGCAACCAGGCGCGCAGCCAGCGGTTCCGCCGCCACATGTGCTGCATCGAAAATCTCGAGGCCACGAGGGGTGATCTCCACCGCCCGCGCCCGCCGGTCCCCCGGAACGGTCTTGCGGACGGCCAGCCCCTTGCGCTCCAGGTCGTCCACGACCCGCATGATTCCCGCCTTGTCGGTCCCCGTTGCCGCCGCCAGGTCCCTCTGCACTGTTGACCCGCGGTTGACCAGCACGATCAGCACGGCAAAATGCCGCAACTCGATGCTGAGCGGCCGAAGCGCCTCCGTCATCAGCGTGGCCGCCCGCCAGTGCGCCTGGCGCAGCAGCAGGCCGAGAGCGAAAGGCGAGGCATCCCCGGGGCGGTCCGTCGCACGCGCGGCGACGGTTCGGTGAGGAGCATCGGCGGCCATGAGGGCATATTACAACTATCCGCTCATTCGATACCGTATCAATCGAAACCAAATGCGAATCTGGGCGGCGCCGCCGACAGCTCCTTTCGGGCGTCCGCGACGATCAGATGTGGATCGAGTGAGAGCCTCCCCACCTGGTGGAGACCACCGTCACGGCGACCGTCCCGGCGGCGATCAGCGCGACGAGGGCGACGATCGCGCCCACACCGGCTCCGGCGCCCGCCACCGGAGCCAGCAGCACGAGGGCGGCGGCGCCGAACAGGACGGCCGGCCGGACCGGCGACCGCGGCAGGATCGGCGAGTGGCTCACCCACAGCAGCGCGAAGAACGCCGCGGTCGGGACCGCCACCGCATAGCCCGCGCCGACCGCGTCCAGCGCCTCGTGCGTCGCGGTCTGCCGGACGGCGACCTCGAGGCCCGAGCCGAGCGCGGCGAGGGCCGCGAAGACTCCGTAGTGGCCGTAGCCCCACAGGAACGCGCGCCCCCGGCGGGTGGACAGCCCGTCGGCGCTCGGCTCCAGCTCGTAGAGCCACCAGAGCGCGAACAGCAGCACCAACCCTGAGCCCGCGACCACGACGAGCGACACGTGCAGACCGGATTCGAGGACGTGGGCGATCCCGGTCGACACCGCGAGGACGCTCTCGCCCAGCAGGATGATGGTGAACAGCGCGTACCGCTCGGCGATGTGGTGCGGATGCCAGCTCGTATTCCGGCTGCGCTCGGCCCACATGGGCACGGCCAGCTCGGCCATGACCAGGACCAGGAACACCACGTCCAGCGCGGCACCGCCGAGTACATCGAGCTCGGCCACCAGCTGGCGGAGCAGCCAGAGGACCTCGACGGCGGAGATGCCCGTGGCGTACCGGAGGGCGGTGCCGCGGCCTTCCGGGTCCTCCCGCGCCGCCCGCAGCCACTGCGCGACCAGGCCCACGCGCATCATGAGGTAGCCGAGGGTGATGGCCCGGTAGTCGCCGTCGGCGAACGCGGAGGGCACGCCTGCGGCCAGTACGAGCACTCCGCCCATCTGCAGCAGGGTGAGCAGCCGGTACGGCACGTCGTCGGTGTCGTAGGACGAGGCGAACCACGTGAAGGTCATCCACGCCCACCAGACCGCGAAGAACACCTGCAGGAACGGGCCCACGACCTCCGCCGCGTGCCCCTCGATGATCCCGTGGCCGAGCTGCACCACGACCGCGGCGATCGCCACCACGAACGTCAGGTCGAACAGCAGCTCGAGTTGTGTCGACGCCCGGTGCGGCTCGTCGACGGCGCGCGCCGTCATCCGGGTCCGGACGGAGATCCTCCGTCGCTCCATTCCTATGCCCAGTCCTCTTGCCAGGAGTAAGCCTCGCCGGCACTGGTCACGGCGATGGCGTCGGGCGCTCCGAGCACGACCGACACGGTGAGCAGGAGCGCGGAGTCCTCGACCGCGGAGATCGTGTGGGCGCCGCCGGGGACGGTGAGGAGGTCGCTCGCGACGGCCTCCAGCGTCTCCGTGCCTGCGGTCAGCCGGATGCGGCCGGCGATCACCTGCAGAGTCGCCTCCCGTTCGCTCGAGTGCTCGCGCAGTGTCGTGCCGGCTCGCAGGGCGACGACGGTCTGGCGGAGCGCGCGATCATGGCCCCCCTGCACGGTGTGAGCGCTCCGGCCGTGGTCCGCGGCCCGCGCGCGTTCCATGTGGGTTCGCGCCGCATCCGCCAGCGACGTCGTGTCCATGAGGCCTCCTCGCGAGGTTCGGGTGTGCCGAGAGGAGGACAGCGAGGTCAGGCGATCCGTGACATGGCCGTCGGCACAGCGCTCTTCCCGGGTCCGCGTCACGGATCCGTGGGCTGCCTTGTCCTCGATCCCGAGGCTGCCCGTCGACGGTGGTCACCCATCGCAGTCGAAGGAGACACGGCATGGAGCAACCGAAGGTGTCGGTCATCTACCACGGAGCGGCCGACGGCATCCAGGGCCTTGCGAAGGAAGTGGCGGCCGGTGCCGAGGAGGCCGGCGCGGTCGTCCGGATCCGGCGCATCCCCGACCACGCCGTGTCGGCGCTCGCGGCGGGGAGCGTTGCCACGCCGGATGACGTGCGCTGGGCCGACGCGGTCGTTCTCGGCTCGCCGAGCCGGTACGGCAACCTCGCGCCCGCACTCAAGTCCTATGTGGAGTCGCTGGAGATCGTTGATGGCCGGATCGTCTGGTCCGGCTTCGCCTCGGGCGACGGCGTGCTGCACGGCGGCCACGAGGCCACGCTGATGACCTTGTTCCACGCGCTGCTCCACCTGGGCGGCGTCCTCGTCCCCGCACCCCGCGCCCGTGACCTGGACGTGCGCGCGCTCGCTCGGCGGACGGGGCAGGACGTCGCAGACGTCGCGCGCCGGCTGCGCGTCGGCGCGGCGGCCTCGGGATGACGGTCGGCGGCCTCGATGATCAGGAGCGTTGATCCTCGCCTTCCGCCCGAAGCGCTGTTCCTGTTGTGGGCGATGGCCCACGGTGACGAAGTTGCGGTGCTCAACTCGTGCTATGTCATCGACCAGGACGGAACCGCGGAGATGCGCGGCACGGTGGTACGAATGGGCGACGTCGACATTCTTCAGGCGATGCGCGCCGTCCTGTCGGCGGTCCAGCTCGACACCACCTTCCTCGCTGCTCCGGTCCGGCAGATCGTCCATGCCGATTTGGAATCGCGGTGTCCGGTGCGACGCGCGGTCCAGGTCGAGGTCGATGATGCAGTGGGATTCCGTTGCTCGATCTTCGGAGTGGCGCCTCCCGATTTCCACGAGCAGGTCAAGAACTGTCGTGGATTGATCATCACGGGTGACGCGAGGAAGCAGGGGAACTTCATCCTGCGGAAAGGGCTGGATGTCACACCGGGCAGCATCCTCTCGATGGGCTGCCGGTGATGGCGTTCGGGAGAAAGCACGATCTGCTCGTCGTCGGGGAGCGCATCCGTACAGCTCGGCTCCTCCTACGGCCGTGGGTTCTCGACGACGCCGACGCCGCGCTCGCCGTCTACGGCTCCGCCGAAGTGTCGAGATGGCTGTCGCCAGCGGTGGAGCGGGTGCCGGACATCGCGTCCATGCGGGTGCATCTCGCCGGCTGGATGGTCGAATGCGCGTCGCTGGACTCGTGCCAAGGACGTTGGGCCGTCGCGCTGCAGGAGACCGGAGAGGTGGTCGGTGGCGTGACGTTGTTGCCGCTACCTCCGTACGAAATCGACCTCCAGGTCGGGTGGCAAATCGCACCGAAGGCCTGGGGTAACGGATACGCGACCGAGGCCGGTCATGCCGTCGCCCACTACGCTTTCGACGCCGGCCTGGACGAGATCTTCGCCGTGGTGCGTCCGCAAAATGTCAGGGGTGCGGCCACCGCGCGCCGGGTCGGAATGGAATGGGTAGGGGTGACGGAGAAGTACTACGACCTCACACTCGAGGTGTACCGCCTCCGCCGAGGCGACTTGGACGTACCGACACTCAACGTCGAGACCAGGACGGAATCATCATGAGTACTCGTTCCCTGTCCCCGGGTAGTGCTCCACCCCAGACCGTGGGGCACGTCATGAGGCCGCCGACGACGATCGAGCCGGACGCTCACCTCGCCGCGGCCGCCTATCTGATGGAGCACTCCCACGAATCATCGCTCGTGGTGGTGACCGACGATACGCACGAACCGGTCGCGATGATCACCACCGCCGAGATCACCAGGGCGGTCGCCCACGGTCAGAGCCTCGAGAACACGCGGGTCAGCCACGTCGCCACAGCGAAGCCGGTGACGGTCCGAGCCGATGTCGCCGCCGAGGACGCGGCCCGGCTGATGCTGTCCCGTGGCGTCCGGCACCTGCCGGTCGTGGACGGAGGGCGGGTGGTCGGGATGGTCGAGCTGGCCGACCTGTGGGAGGCATGCCTCGCGAACGGGCGTGGGGGGCCTAACGACGCTCTTGCGCGCACCTCAGTGCGGTAACCACCAACGTTCACCGGTTCCTGACGCGAGCCGGCCGCCCCACACACACGCCCTCACACACACGTCAACGTGGTGATCAAGGGCTGATGGTCGCGATCGGAGATCATCTAGCGACCATTTCGCCTTGATCGCCGCAGTATCCCCGGGATGGCGGCTTGATCAGCGGTTCGGCGCGTTCCCGGGTCGTTTTTGCCCGTTTTCGCGCCGAAGCCTTGATCATGCCCGTCGGGCCGCCTCCGGTGGCGCCGCGCGCCCCGGGGGGAGGCCCTTGGCCTGCCCGCGCTACATGCCCCGCACACTGCGCGGCGCCACCGGAGGCCCTGCGGCCTGCCGGTTTGGTGAGGGCGCGGCGCCACCGGAGGCCCCACAACCACTGCGGGTCTGCACCTCGCCCGACCAGACCCGGCGAATGAATGTGGTCACCGCACTTGGCGGCCGAAGCTCGGCGCGAGCAGTACGTTGCCGCGCCACCCGGTGCACTGTCGTACGTCTCGTGGTGATCATGGCGCGGCTGTTCCCTCGGAACCGTGTGCCCGGATGAGCGCGATCACCGTGTCGGCGGTGCGGTCGAGGTGGCTGCGGCCGTCGGGCAGCATGGCATCCGGACTGATGTAGCTGCGGGGCCCGACGTGGGTGGCCGGGTCGAGCCGGTGCACGGTGACCTTCCCGGCGCGGCGGGCCCGGTTCCACTCGCTGCGCCACAGCAGCCGCCAGCGCGGCGGGAAGATCCAGGTGCCGACCCGCTCGATCCGGTCGTAGGCACTCGTGAGCTCGTGCAGGTGGCGGGCGTGGGTGAGGTCGTTGGCGCCGTTGTGGAACCCGCCGAGGGTGATCAGCAGGAGCGGGGCGCACAGCCGGGTGTGCAGTTCGTCGACCGCGCCGGTGGCAACCTGCGCGCCACCGCTGTAGCCGAGCAGCACCACCGGGATGTCGCTACCGGGCCGGTAGCCGGCGAGCCGGAGCTGGGTGGCGATCTGCCCGCCGACGGCGCGGTTGTACACGGGGCGGTACCGGCGGTCGGCGGCGACGAAGATCTGCATGACGTTGTGCAGGAACAGCAGCAGCCCGACGTGGCGGCGCAGCCACGCCCACACCGGCCGGTCGGCGAGCGGGTCGGCCAGCGGGGAATAGGGCAACACCTGACCCAGCACCCTCAGCTCCGGCGCCCCGTCGATCAGCGCCCTCACCAGCCGGCCGCCGTCGCGGCTGTCGCGGAAGCGGCGCTTCCCGATGCCGTCGAGGTAGACCAGGTAGGCGTCCGGGGGACGGTCGGCGGCCGCGCCGAGGGCATGGGGCATGCCCTCCGGGAGCTCGGTGGCGGTGGCCCGCCAGCCGGCTGTGTAGACGAGCACCTCGTGGCGGGCGAGCAGTGCCTCGGCCAGCAGGACCGGTCCGAGCCCGCCCGCCAGGAGTAGCAGCAGGAGCTCGTTCATGGCTGAGGCTCCGCCGCCCCGGTGGCGCCGATCGTCCCGACCAGACGCCGGACGGCCTCCACGGCGAGGGCGAGTCCGACTCCGGCGACGGCCAGGCAGCCGGCGGCGGCCCACCAGCCCAGTCCGGTCGCCGCGGCGAGTGGGCCCGCGAGGCCTGCCCCGACCCCCACCATGAGCAGCAGGTGCAGCAGGGGCCCGAGCAGCGGGAACGCGAGGACGGCGGCGAGGATCAGCGGGGCGACCAGGCCGGGTGTCCAGGCCGGCGCGTCGACGCCGGGTTGCGGAGCAGGCAGCACCAGCGCGGCGAGGGCCCACGCGGTGAGTGGCCAGAGCGCGAACACGGTGCCCTCGACAACGGCACCGGCCATCAGCAGCCCGGCAACACCGGTCCGCGACGCGCCGGACCGGCGGGCTATCAGGGGCAGCATGCGCCCGATGGCCTCGGACAGCCCGGCGACCAGCAGCAGGACGACCACCGCGGGCGACATCGGTCAGGGCTGACGCAGAGGAGCGGCAGGGCGGGCCGGGTGCAGGTAGCGCTCGAGCTCGTCGGCGGCGCGCCGGTAGCCGCCTGCCCGTCGCTGGGCCACCTGCAGGGTGGCCGCGCCGGCCCGGATACGGGGGTCGTCGAGCAGCCGCCGGGCGAGGGCGCTTACGGGTTCCACGGCCGCGTCCCGGGTGGGGATCGAGAGGCCTGCGCCGAGCTCGACGACGCGCCGGGCCACGAGCGGTTGGTCGGCGCCCTGCGGGATCACCAGCATCGGAACGCCGGCGTAGGTGGCTTCGTTGACGCTGTTCATCCCGCCGTGGGTGACGAACAGCGCCGCGCGGGCCAGCACGTCCGGTTGCGGTACGGAGCGGCGGGCGAGCACGTTCGCCGGCAGCGCGCCCAGCGCGGCGGGATCGGTCTGCCCGGTGGAGACGATCACGGTTCCGCCCAGCGGAGCGAGCGCGCTGGCGAGGCCGCGCAGCAGCTGTGGGTCGGCGTTGAAGACCGTGCCCAGTGAGGCGTACAGCACCGGATCCTGCAGCTGGTCGGCCGGGAACGACGGGTCGGCCGGGCGGGCGCCGATGCTCGGCCCGACGAACCGGAAGGACTGGTCGAGGTACTCGACGGCGGGCTGGAAGGCCCGCGAGGTGTAGACCAGGTTGAGCGGCGCGCGGATGTTGCCCAGGTCGAGCAGCGGCAACCCACGCGCGTCGAAGCGGCGGTTCAGGTCCCAGCGCGACCGCAGGTAGCCGAGGACGTTGCGGGGCCGGGTGGTCGCCTCCGCAAGCAGGCCCCACGAGCCGCGGGTGGGGCTGGGCACGTGCCGGTTGTACGCGAACGTCGTGAACGACGAGGCGGCCGGCACCCCGAGCTCGCGCGCGGCGACCGCGCCCCACAGGCAGGCGTTGTCGTGGACGATCAGGTCCGGCCCGACCCGGCGCAGATCGGTGAGCACAGTGGGCAGCACGCGGACGGCGGTGCTCGCAAGGTCCTCCAGCAGCGTGAGCGGCATCGGCGGATCGGGGAGCGGCTGATCGCCGCCGGGGTAGAGGTACACCGTCGCGCCGGTGGCCTCGATCTCCGCGCGGAACGCGGGCGAGGTGTGGTAGGTGACGGAGTGGCCACGCCGGACCAGCTCCGCCGCGACCGGCAGCGTCGGGTTGACGTGCCCATGCATGCCGATGTTGAGGAACGCGATCGTGCTCATCGGCCCACCTCCGACAAGGAGGGCGTGGCAGTTGCCCTCGGAGGATCCTCGGCCCGGTACAGGCCGGGCCCGCTGATCTGCAACTGGTCGAGGAAGCGCCCCGCCGCGGCGGACGCGGTGCTGATCAACCGCCCGGAATGCCCGAAGTCCCACGGGGAGGGCCATGCTTCGATGCCGGTCGGCAGCACGACGGTCGGGATGTGCTCGGACACCTCGTGCAGGTCGCGCTCGATCTGGTGGTGCCACATCAGCAACCCGGCACGGCCGGCGATCGCGCCCGCCCGCCTGCGCGGGATCGTCGGGCGCACCGGCCAGCTCGCCGGCCCGGTCGGCAGCACCACCACACTGGCCGCCCCGGCCTGGCGGGCGGCCCGCACCGGGACGAACGCGATCACCCCGCCGTCGACGAGCATCCGGCCCTCCCGAAGCACCGGGGGCAGGACCCCGGGAATGGCGGCGCTCGCCAGCAGCGCGGACTCGAGCTCTCCGTCGTCGAGCAGCGCCTGCGCTCCGGTGACCAGGTCCATGGCCACCGCGGTGAACGGGATCGGCAGCTCCTCGATCCGCGACGGCAGCCCGGCCCGAGCGATCAGCCGGCGCAGGCCGCGGTCGGCGAAGACGCTGACCTGCGAGTACGCGTAGCCGAACGGAAACACGTCACGCCGACGCAGCTTGGTCCACACGTGGTCCAGCCACGAGGCTGCCGTGCCGGGGTGCGCGGCCACGATCGCCCCGTTGAGGGCGCCCACCGAGGTTCCGACGATCAGGTCCGGGACGAATCCGTGCCGCTCCAGCGCGTATCCGACACCGACCTGCGCCGCCCCGAACACACCCCCGCCACCCACCACAGCCGCGACGGGGCGGGGAAGGGTCTGCAGACCCTTCGATGGAGGGCTCGACCCGTTGCCGCCAGTGGTGGTCAGGGTTTCCTCATAGGACGACCACTCGTCGAACCTCATGACCCACCTTCCTCACGACGGCGCCGCATCGGTTCGTCGCCAACGAGGACCGGGTGGCGGTCCGATCCGTGACACCGCCGGCCGGGTGCGGTGCTCCCAGATGTGCCCGCCGGTTCATCCGTTCCGGAACGCCCAACTCCCGAGATCACCCCAGTGGTGTCACGGATCGAGCGGCCTTCCGGTCCTCGCTGAGACATCCGAGACCCTGGGAGATCAGATGAGCACGGCGACCACACCAATTCCCGGCTACCTCGCCGGTACCTGGGACATCGATCCCGTCCACTCCGACGTCTCCTTCACGGTGCGTCACATGATGGTGAGCAAAGTACGAGGTCGATTCGGCACGTTCTCCGGGGAGATCGTCACCGGAGAGGACCTGACCGGCTCGTCCGTCACCGCGTCGATCGACGCCGCCTCCATCGACACCGGCAACGGCCAGCGCGACAATCACGTCCGCTCGGCCGACTTCTTCGACGTCCAGAACTACCCCACCTGGACCTTCCGCTCCATGGGCGTCCGCGCCGACGGTGCCGACCTCGTGGTGGACGGCGAGCTCACGATCAAGGGCGTGACCCGGTCTGTGCCGCTGGCCGTGGAGGTGGGCGGCATCGGACCGGACGGCAGCGGCGGCACCCGAATCGGCTTCTCCGCCACGACCACCATCGACCGCAACGATTTCGGCGTCGACATCAAGATGCCGCTCGACGGCAGCGGCGTGGTCGTCAGCGACAAGGTGCAGATCGCCCTCGAAATCGAGGCCGTGCTGCGTCAGGAATGACCGCGGTTTCACAACAAGACGAGGAAGACATGCGCCACACCGTAGAACCGCGCCAGACGGCAGACAGCGCGGTAATCCACCTGACCGAGGTCTCGTCACCCACCGGGTCGGCAGAGCAGGGCGGCGGCCGCCGGTTCGGGGTCGGAACAGCCTCGGCGCTCGTGGCCGGCTCCGTCATCGGGACCGGCGTGTTCGCCCTTCCGTCCGCCCTTGCGGTGTTCGGTCCGATCTCGCTCGTCGCGTTCGTCCTCGTCACGATCGGCGCGGTCGCGCTGGCACTGGCGTTCCGCGGCCTGGCGGCGCGGCTCCCGGGTGCCGGGGGCCCGTATGTGTACGCCCGCGACGCGTTCGGTGAGTTCGCCGGTTTCCTCATCGCCTGGAGCTACTGGATCACCGCGTGGGCGGGGAACGCGGCGATCGTCGTGGCGTGGGTCGGCTACGTGGAGGTGTTCTGGAACACCGGGCACGAGGTCGGGTGGTCGGTCGTCATCGCGCTGACGGGTCTCTGGCTCCCGGCGCTGGTCAACCTGGCCGGACTGCGCAGCATCGCCGCCTTCGAGGTCGTCACGACCGTCCTGAAGTTCATCCCGCTGCTGTTCATGGCGACGGTCGGGCTGTTGTTCATCGACAGCGCCAACTTCGGCGATTTCAACACCAGCGGCACGTCCTGGGTGGGCGCGATCAGTGCGGCGGGCGCTATCGCCCTGTTCAGCTACCTCGGCATCGAGACCGCGTCGGTCGCGGCCGGGCGGGTCCGCGATCCGGAGCGCAACGTCGGTCGCGCCACCGTTCTGGGCACCCTGGCCTGCGCCGCGGTCTACCTCCTCGGCACGGTCACGGTCTTCGGCACCGTGGCGCACGACGACCTGGTCGGGTCGACGGCACCGTTCAGCGACTCGGCAGACGCGATCTTCGGCGGTCAGTGGGCGGGCGCGACGGTGGCCGTCGCGGCCATTATCTCCGGGTTCGGCGCCCTCGTCGGCTGGACGTTGATCGTGGCCGAGATGCCGCGCGCGGCGGCACGGGACGGGCTGTTCCCGGCGCGGTTCGCGACGCAGAGCCGGGCTGGGGTGCCCGCGTTCGGGATCGTCGTCTCGACCCTGCTCGCCTCGGGGCTCACCGTCGTCAGCTTCACCAGCTTCGAGCAGGTGTTCGTCACCGTGGTGCTGCTGTCGGTGCTCACGTCGGTCATCCCGTACCTGCTCTCCGCGGCGGCGCAGCTGTACTGGCTGCTCACCGAGGGCAGGCGACTCGGGGTCGGCCACCTCGTCCGGGACGTCGTCGTGTCGGGGCTCGCGCTCGCGTTCGGGTTCTGGGCGCTCGCGGGCAGCGGCTACCAGGCCGTCTACTACGGGGTGTTCTGCCTGTTGCTCGGGGTGCCGGTCTACGTGTGGGTCAAGGTCCGGCGCGGTGTCTACGGTGCGGCGGTCGCGCGATGACCGCCGACGTGGGTCTGGGCCTCGAGGTCGGCATCGACTCGGAGATCGGCAGGCTGCGCGAGGTCGTCGTGCACCGGCCGGGCCGCGAGCTGGACCGCCTGACTCCCGGCAACGTCGCCGAGCTGCTCTTCGACGACGTGATGTGGGCCTCCCGCGCCCGCCGCGAGCACGACGAGTTCGTCGAGGTGCTGGTCGGCTACGGCGTGCGGGTGCACCTTTTCGCCGATCTGTTGGCACAGGCGCTCGCGACGGATACCGGCAGGCGCTTCGCCGTCGCCCGGGTGTGCACCGACGAGCGGTTCGGACCGACCGCGGCCCGTGAGCTGCGCACACTGTTCTCCGACATCGACGCGGCGCTGCTGGCCGACTACCTCATCGCGGGTGTGCTGACATCGGAGCTCGCCACGCTGAGCCCGGCCAGCGTCGCGTGGCAGAGCCTCGGCGCCGACGACTTCGTGCTCGCCCCGCTCCCCAACACGTTGTTCCAGCGGGACAACGTGGCGTGGATCGGGCGCGGCGTCACGATCAACCCGATGGCCAAGGACGCGCGGCGCCGGGAGTCGATCAACAGCCGCACGGTCTACCGGTACCACCCGCTGTTCGCGGGCGCCGACTTCGAGATCCTCTACGGAGACGACGACCTCGACCACGCCCCCGCCACGCTGGAGGGCGGGGACATCCACGTGATCGCCGACGGCGTCGTCATGGTCGGGATGGGCGAGCGCACCACCCCGATGGGGATGGAGATGCTGGCCCGTCGGCTCTTCGCGGGCGGCCACGCCAGGCGGGTGCTGGCCGTGGAGCTGCCCAAGGCCCGCTCCGCGATGCACCTGGACACCGTTCTCACCATGGTCGACACCGCGACCTTCGTCGGGTACCCGTACTTCGACGACGCCTGCGCCCGGCTCTGGATGCTCACCCCGTCACAGGACGGGAGCGACATCGACGTCGAGAAGCGCGTCGGGCTGACCGCCGCGCTCGCGGAGGCGCTCGAGGTCGACGACGTCCGCATCCTCAAGGCCGTCGAGGGCCGGCGCGAAGCCGAGCGGGAGCAGTGGAACGACGCCGACAACTTCCTCGCGATCGCCCCCGGTGTGGTCCTGGGCTACGACCGCAACACCACCACCAACGAGATGCTGCGCGACCACGGCCTCGAGGTGATCGGCCTGGACGGCAGCGAGCTCGGCCGCGGCCGGGGTGGCGCGCGGTGCATGAGCTGCCCGATCCTGCGCGAACCCGTTTCGCCGTCGAAGGAGCCGTGATGACCCTCGCCAGACCGTCGCGTTCGTTGCTCACGGTGACCGACCTCGGCCGTGCGGGATTCGTCGAGATGCTCGATCTCGCCGCCGATCTCAAGGCGGACAAGAGGGCAGGGCGCGAGCGCCGGTCGCTCGTCGGCCGGAACATCGCGTTGGTGTTCGAGAAGGACTCGACGCGGACGCGGTGCGCGTTCGAGGTGGCCGCGTACGACCAAGGTGCCCACGTCACGTACCTGGGCCCGGCGGGATCGCACCTCGGGCGGGAGGAGAGCGTCGCGGACACCGCGCGGGTGCTCGGCGCGATGTTCGACGGGATCGAGTTCCGCGGGTTCGCCCAGAGCACGGTCGAGGAGCTGAGCCGGCACGCCGGCGTGCCGGTCTGGAACGGGCTGACCGACGAGTGGCACCCGACCCAGATGCTCGCCGACGTCCTCACCATGCGTGAGCACCAATCCGGTGAGATCGAGGCGATCAGCTACTGCTTCCTCGGTGACGGGCGGAGCAACGTGGCGCGCTCGCTCCTGATCACCGGGGCCATGCTCGGCATGGACGTGCGGATCGCCGCACCCCGCGAGCTGTGGCCGCCGGAGTCCCTCGTCGCCGACGCCCAGCGCGAGGCGCTGGTCAGCGGCGCGCGGGTCATGGTCACCGACGACACCGCCGCCGCGCTCGAGAGCGCGGCGTTCGTCTACACCGACGTGTGGGTCAGCATGGGCGAGGCCGACGCCGAGTGGGAGCGCCGCGTGCCGCTGCTCACGCCGTACCGCGTGACCGCGCAGGCGATGGCCGCGACCGGCCGGCCCGACACCCGGTTCCTGCACTGCCTGCCCGCGGTGCACGACACCACCACCGCGCTGGGCCGCCGGATCCACGACCGCTTCGGGCTCGTCGGGGCCGAGGTCACCGACGACGTGTTCGGCTCGGCCGCATCGGTGGTCTTCCAGCAGGCCGAGAACCGGCTCCACACGATCAAAGCCGTGCTCGTCGCGGCTCTGGGGCGCTGACGTGCTGCTCGTCGTCGCCCTGGGCGGGAACGCGCTGCTCGAACGGGGGGAGCGCCCCGATGCCGGCGTCCAACAGCGGCACGTGCGGACCGCCGCCTGCGCGCTGGCGCCGCTCGCGTCCGAGCACACGCTGGTGCTGTGCCACGGCAACGGTCCGCAGGTCGGGGTGCTCGCCCTCGAAAGCGAGAACGACCCGGAGCTCACCCACCCGTTCCCCCTGGACGCGCTCGGCGCCCAGACCCAGGGGATGATCGGGTACTGGCTGGCTCAGGAGCTGGGCAATGCGGGCGTCGCCCCGCCCGTCGCGATCGTCACGCAGACCGTGGTCGACCGCGAGGACCCGGCGTTCGGTGCGCCCACCAAGTTCGTGGGGGCCGGCTATCCCGAGCAGGAAGCCCGGCGCCTCGCCGCCGAGCACGGATGGACGGTCGGCCGCGACACGGCCGGGTGGCGCCGCGTCGTCGCCTCCCCACAACCCCTGCGGGTCGTGGAGCTGCCCACGATCCGACGGCTGGTGGAGAGCGGGACGACGGTGATCTGCGGCGGGGGTGGGGGTGTGCCCGTCGTCGCCGGGGAGCACGGCAGGCTCGACGGCGCGCAGGCCGTCGTCGACAAGGACATGACGGCGGCGTTGCTGGCGATCCAGCTCGATGCCGACCGGCTGGTCGTGCTCACCGACGTGGACGCGGTGAAGCAGGATTTCGGAACTCCCCGGGAACGGACGTTGGCCACGGTGGACGTCGCGCAGCTGCGGGCCATGGACTTCCCGGCCGGATCGATGGCCCCCAAGGTCGAGGCATGCACGTGGTTCGTCGCCTCGACCGGCCGGCCCGCCGCGATCGGTGCCTTGCGGGACGCCCCTGCCGTGTTCACGGGCGCGGCCGGCACGACGGTCACGATGTCGGGGAGCCTGGAGTAGTCAGGCCGTTGCCCCTTCGGCCAAACGCGCTGCGGATCTGTCTGCGGGATGTGATGCCCAGCTTGGAGAACACCTTGCGCAGGTGCCACTCGACAGTGCGTGGACTGATGAACAGCTGCGCGCCGATCTCAGGGTTGGTCTGACCGTCACCGGCGAGACGCGCGATCTGTGCTTCCTGAGGTGTGAGCGTTTCCCGCATCGAGACGGTCCGGCTGCGAACGGTCGCTCCGGTCGCCTCGAGCTCACGCCGCGCGCGGTTCGCGAACGCCTCGGCTCCGATCCCGCTGAGCATCTCGTGGGCGATGGCCAGGTGCTCCCGTCCGTCGACGCGCCGGTTCTCGCGGCGCAGCCACTCGCCGTAGAGCAGCCGGACCCGGGCCAGTCCGAGGCGCACGTCGGTGCGCTCGAGCCGATCGATCGACTCCCGGTACAGATCGTCGGCCGCCGGCCCGTCGCTCACCTGGGCGTTCAGGCACGCCGCGGTGCCCAACGCCCAGTCGGTGCCGCTGGCCTGTGCCTGTTCGCCGATGATCTGCACGGCCTCGGCCGCGTCTTCGGGTCTGCCCAGCCGCACGGCGGCCTCGACGAGCTCGAACAGCGACCATGTGGACAGCCCCATCTCCGGTGGGTACGCCGACCCGCGCTTGGCGGCGAGGTACGCCTCCTCGTGCCGCCCCAGGCCGTTGTAGAGCACCGCAGCTGCCCATTCGGTGGCGGTCGAGACCTTTCCCTCGCCGCGGAGCAGGTGGTCGTTGGTGATGACGTCGATCGCCTGGCGGGTTGCGGCCTCCCTGCCTCGGGACGGCTCGATGACCAGAGCTCCGTAGTGCGCGAAGTAGCTGCCGCCGAGCGCCTCGCCGATCGTCGCAGCCTCAGCCGCGAGGGAGTCCGCCTCCGCCAGGTCCCCGGCGTCTCTCCGGTTGGACAGCCGCAGCAGGAGTGCCGATGGCAGCACCGACAAGGTCCCGGTCTCGCGTGCCATCTCGACCAGCTTGGCCGACAGGACCGACCAGCTGTCGAAATCCCAGGTGTTGTGCGCCAAGCGACTGGCGAGCGGGAGCCAGCCGATACCCTCCGCCGTGGAGATCTCCTCGGTGCGATAGGCGGTCAGGGCCTGCTGGAGCTGTGGCACACCTGCCGCGAACCCCTCGGTGGTCACGCGGGCCAGGCCCTCGAGGAGCAGATCGGCTCGCGTCGGCTCCCGTGCCGGGGCCATCGTGAGCACCGCATGGGAGACCGCCACCACTCGGTCGTCGCCCGGCAGCCGGCCCGCGGTGAGCGCCGCGTAGAACGCGTCGCGGTAGGTCTCGCGGGCCTGCCCGGCGTCGAGCGGTTCGAGGCGCTTGGCGGCTTCGAGAAGCAGCGGTAGGCCCGCACCGGCACTGCGGGAGGCGAACATGATCTGTCCGCGCAACAGGGTCGACCGGGCACGTCCGATTTCGTCGAGGGGGCTGAGTTCGGCCGCGTCCAGAAGCCCGAGTGCCGCATCGAACGCGCCGGCCTGGTGCTTGGCCCGCGCCGCTGCCAACGCTCTGGATCCGCGGCGTGCACGGTCGGGGGTCAGCTCGGCGGCCCGTGCGAGGAAGGCTGCTGCGGCCGCGGCACCGCCGCGCGCCTGCGCACGGTCCGCCGACCGCTCCAGTTCTGCGGCCACCGCGTCGTCGGGCCCCGGCGATGCGCGCGCCATGTGCCAGGCCCGACGATCGGGATCGGACTGGGCATCGGTCGCCTCGGCCAGCGCCCTGTGCACATCTCGGCGCTCGCCGGGGCTCGCGGCGCGGTAGGTCGCCGAACGCACGAGCGGGTGCCGGAACCGCACCAAGGTGCCGAGGGTGATCAACCCCGCCGCTTCGGCCGGGGTCCCCGCCGTGTCCGCCTCGATTCCGAGGTGATCAGCGGCACGCCGCAACAACGCCCCATCGCCGACGGGTTCGGCTGCAGCGGTGAGGAGCAGGCGTCGTGTCTCAGGTGGTAGCGCTTGGATACGCCGATGGAAGTCCTGCTCTATCTGACTGGAGAGGGGTTGAGCGTCGGGACGCCCGAACCCGCCGGCGATCTCGGCAGCGGTGAGGTCCCGAGGCAGCTCGATGAGGGCGAGGGGATTGCCGCGCGTCTCGGCGAGGATCCGATGCCAGATCCGTTCGTCGAGTGGTCCGGGGGTCGCCGAGTCCAGCAGCGTGCCGGCGTCGTGGTCGTTCAGACCCACCACCTCGAGCTGCGGCAGTCCTTTTAGGACGTGGTCGGCGGTCGTGTCGCGCATCGCGAACACGAGCGCCACCCGCTCGGCGAGGAGGCGGCGAGCGACGAAGGCGAGGATCTGTGCCGAGACCTGGTCCAGCCACTGGGCGTCATCGACGAGGCAGACGAGCGGCTGTTCTTCTGCGACGTCGGCGAGCAGGCTGAGGATCGCCAGTCCGACGAGGAAGCGGCCTGGCGGCGCCCCTGCGGTCAGGCCGAAAGCTGTCCCGAGGGCGTCACGTTGGGGCTCGGGTAGCTGGTCGACGTGATCCAGGAAGGGGGCACACAACTGGTGCAGCCCGCCGAAGGCCAACTCCATCTCGGACTCGACGCCGGCCGCCCTTGCGATTCGGCAACCGGCCGCCCTTCCCAGTGCGTACTCCAGCAGTGCCGTCTTACCGATGCCTGCCTCACCGTGCACGACGATCGCCGCGCTTCGACCGTCCCGAACGCCGTCCAGGAGGTCGTCGAGGGCTTTGCGCTCGTTCCGCCGTCCGAGGAGGCGCTCCGGCGTCCGGCCAGTTCTCATCTTGCCTCCCCGGGGGGAGGCTACTGGGGGCGCTGAGCCCGAGCCAGATCGCCGCGGAGCTGCCTCCACCACTTCTCGACGGCGACCACGGGAACCACCACCGCACCTGCCGCTGCCGCGAGCGTCCACTGACCGATGCTCAGGTCATCGGTGTGGAAGACCGCCTGCAGGAACGGCAGGTGCACGACCGCGGTCTGGAGCACCAGCAGCACGGCGATACCGGCGAAGACGTACCTGTTCGAGGCCCAGCCGATGCTGCGCACCGGCGCGATCAGCGTCCGGCACATCAGCAGGTAGAAGATCTGGAAGAAGGCCACCGATGTGACCGCGAGCGTCTGGGCCTGCGCGATCGGAGCGACCGGAACGGCCACCAGGAACAGCGCGATCGCGACCGCCGCCATGAGCGCGCCGACGTAGACCGTCCGGACGACGACGAAGCGCGACAGCAGCGGCTCGTCCGGATCGCGAGGGGGCTTGCGCATCGAGTCGGGTTCCTGCGCCTCGAACGCGATGGGCAGTGCCAGCGACACCGTCGCCACCAGGTTGATCCAGAGGATCTGCACGGGCTCGATCGGCAGGACCGGCGATCCCCCGACCACCGGGAACGCCAGCACCGCCACCAGGACGATCAGCGCCTCGCCGACGTTGGTCGGCAGCACGAACGCCAGCGCCTTGACCAGGTTGTCGTAGACCCGGCGCCCCTCCTCGATGGCCGCCCGGATCGTCGCGAAGTTGTCGTCACCGAGAACGATGTCGGCGGCTTCCTTCGCCGCCGCCGTGCCGGCGCGTCCCATCGCCACCCCGATGTCGGCCTGGCGCAGGGCCGGCGCGTCGTTGACGCCGTCACCGGTCATCGCGATCACGGCACCCCCGGCCTGGAGCGCCCGGACGAGTTCGAGCTTGTGCTCGGGTGCCACCCGCGCGAAGACATCGGTGGTCCGGACGCGGTCTCGCAGCTCGTCATCGGAGAGCTCCGCGATCTCGGCTCCGGTCATCGGTGGCCCGTTCCCGCCGATGCCGAGGTCACGACCGATTGCGGCCGCGGTCGCGGCGTGGTCACCGGTGATCATCTTCACGCTGACGCCCGCACGGTGGCACGCGTCCACGGCGTCGACCACCTCGGGCCGCAGCGGGTCGATCAATGCGACCAGGCCGAGCAGTTCGAGCCGGCGGCCGTCGAGAAGGAGCCCACCGCTGTCGGCGTCGTATCGCCGGCAGACCGCGAGAACCCGCATCCCGTCGGCGGCGTAGGCGTCGAGCACGGCGTGTGCCGCGTCGGCGTCGGTCGGGTCCACGTGCGCGAGCAGGACCTCCGGTGCGCCCTTGAAGTAGGTGAAACCGTCGGTGCCCGGCTCGGGAGCACTGGCCATGTACTTGCGCTCCGAGTCGAACGGCAGCACCGCATGCGGCGGGTGGGTGCGGAACAACTCGTCGAGTGCCACGTCGCCTCGTTCGGCGGCGACGAGCATGGCACCGTCGGTCGGGTCGCCCAGCACGGTCCGCCGATCGTCGGCACCGTCCAGCCGTGCCTCGTTCGCCAGTGCGGCGCCGACCAGTAGCTTCCGCAGCGGCCCGGCGCGGCCTCGGACCACCATGCGCCCAGCGGCCTCGTATCCGACGCCGTCGAACTCCGCCTCATCGCCATGGGGCGTCCACGCGCGGCGGACCATCATCTCGTTGCGCGTCAGCGTGCCCGTCTTGTCCGTGCAGACCACGGAGGTGGAACCCAGGGTCTCGACCGCGGGTAGCTCGCGGACCACGGCCTGCCGACGGGCCATCCGCTGCACGCCGACCGCCAGCGCGATCGTCACGATCGCCGGCAGCCCCTCCGGGATCGCCGCGACGGCAAGGGTGATCGCGGCCAGTGCGGCGTCGGCGACCGGGAACCCCCGCAGCAGCGCGACTCCCAGCAGGACCACCGCCACGAGACCGATGATCTTGGTGATGGTCGATCCGAGCCGGGCGATGCCGAGGGTCAGCGGGGTCTGGGTCTGCTCGATGCCGCCGAGCAGACCGGAGATCCGTCCCAGTTCCGTCCGGTCCCCGGTCTCGACCACGGCGGCCACGGCCGAGCCCGTCGTCACGAGGGTGCCGCCGTGCAGCATCGACCGTCGTTCGGCGAGTTCGGCGGCCGGACCGACCGGCGCGGCCGACTTGTCCACCGGCAGCGACTCGCCGGTGAGCGTGGACTCGTCCACGCGAAGGCCGTGCGCCTGCAGAACCCTCAGGTCGGCCGCCACGCGAGCACCCGCCTCGATCGACACGACGTCCCCTGGAACGAGGTCCGCCGCATGCACCTGCGTCCAGCGCTCGTCACGCAGCACCGTTGCCGGCTCCGACACCAACTGAGCGAGTGCCTGGATCGCCCTACCCGCCCGGTACTCCTGGACGAATCCGATCAGCGCGTTGAGCACCACGACGCCGAGCACCACAGCCCCGTCTGCGAGGTCCCCAAATGCGAAGGCCACGACGGCCGAGATCAACAGCGCGTAGATCAGCGGGCTGGCGAACTGCCGTGCCAGCACCGCCCACGCCGAGGGGCCCTGCTGCCGGGTGAGCCGGTTCGGACCGTACTCGGTCAGCCGGCGACCGGCCTCGTCCGCGCTCAGCCCCTGCCGATCGCTCGAGAGGCGCGCGAGGACGTCCTCGCCGGTCGAGGCGTGCCAGCCGATGGATCCGATCTCACGCTCGTCCACTGCGTGCGGTTCTGAGAGCGCCATCTCGCCATCCCCGAATCGTCTTACGGCTCGCCTCAGTGAGGACCGGACAGCGGCTCGATCCGTGACACCGTCACGGATCCGCGGGCTGTCCTGTCCTTGCTTCCGACCCAGCGCCGCACGAGAGCGGGCGTTGGTCGGACGAAGGGACACGTCGTGAAGGTTGTTGTGATCGGTGGGACCGGGCTGATCGGGTCGAAGCTGGTGGCCAAGCTGGGCGAGCACGGCCACGAGGCGGTGCCGGCTGCCCCGAACACCGGAGTGAACACGCTGACGGGCGAGGGGCTCGCCGAAGTGCTCGACGGGGCGGCCGTCGTGGTCGACGTGTCGAACTCGCCGTCGTTCGCCGACGACGCGGTGATGGAGTTCTTCCGGACCTCGACCACGAACCTGCTGGAGTACTCGGCGAAGGCGGGGGTGGGGCACTACGTGGCGCTGTCGGTGGTCGGCACCGACCAGCTGGCGGAGGCGGGCTACTTCCGCGCGAAGATCGAGCAGGAGAGGCTGATCCGGGAGGCGGATCGGCCGTACTCGATCGTGCACGCCACGCAGTTCTTCGAGTTCGTCCGGGGCATCGCAGACCTGAGCACGGTCGACGGCAAGGTCCTCCTGCCGCCGGTCCTGTTCCAGCCGATGGCGTCCGACGACGTCGCCGCCGGGGTCGGCCGCGTCGCGGTGGGGGAGCCGCTGAACGGGATCCGCGAGATCGGCGGCCCCGAGCAGTTCCGGCTGGACGAGCTGGTGCGCAAGGCCCTCGCGGCGAGGAACGACCCGCGCGAGGTCGTCACCGACGAGAAGGCGCGTTACTCCGGCGCGCTGATCGGCGAGCGGACGCTGCTGCCGGGGCCGGACGCCCAGCTCGGGGAGATCACCCTCGGCACCTGGCTCGCCCAGCAGAAGTGACAGCACGCGCCTGGACCGCCGCGCGACCGAGCGGCCGCCTGGCACCCACCTCGAACCTCTTGGAGCAGTCATGACCGTCGACCACTCGCACCACATCGACGACCCGAACCGGACGACGCCCCCGCCACAGTTCACGGTTGCCGGCTCTGTGCCGACCCCGCCGATGCCGGATCAGTCCGAGGCGATGACCATCGTCGTCACCCTGCCGCCGGGGAGCACCGGCAGCCCGCCGCACCGGCACTCCGGTCCCGCCTTCGGGTACGTGATCGAGGGCGAGATGATCTTCGAGCTGGAGGGCGATCCCGAGCGCGTGGTGCGCGCCGGGGAGACGTTCTGGGAGCCCGGCGGCGACCTCATCCACTACCAGGACGGCAACAACCTCGCCGACGGGCAGACGCGGTTCGTCGTGACCATGTTCTGCGTCCCCGGCCAGCCGATGCTCGTCCCGGTGAGCGCGGAGGAGCTCGAGGAACGCCGCCCTCGCCGTGCGCCGCGTCCGTCGGGAAGCCGATCATGAGCCGGCCCGTCCTCGAACCCGCGGCGCAGGAGATCGCGGACGCGACCGCCAAGCCGCCGTTCCTGTACGAGCTCGACGTGGAGGGCGCCCGGAAGGTCCTCGACGACATCCAGGCCGCCCCTATCGAGAAGCTCGACGTCGCCGAGAAGTGGATCGCCGTGCCGGCCGACGTCGGGCCGGTGACGGTCCGCATCGTCAAGCCGGTCGGGGCGACGGGGGTGCTGCCGACAGTCCTCTACATGCACGGTGGGGGTTGGGTCCTCGGCAACGCAGGCACCCACGACCGGCTCGTGCGCGAGCTCGCCGTGGGCGCGAATGCCGCGGTCGTGTTCGTCGAGTACGACCGCTCGCCGGAGGCCCGCTACCCGCTCGCCATCGAGCAGGGCTACGCGGCCGCGCGTTGGATCACCGAGTTCGGCCGGTCCGAGGGACTGGACGCGTCGCGGCTCGCCATCGCGGGCGACTCGGTCGGCGGGAACATGAGCGCGGCCCTGACGATCATGGCGAAGCAGCGCGGCGACGTCACCTTCGTGCACCAGTCGCTGTACTACCCGGTCACCGACGCCGCGCAGGACACGGCGAGCTACCGGGAGTTCGCGGACGGCCCGTACCTGACCGCGAAGGGGATGGCCTGGTTCTGGGACGCCTACACGACCGACCCCGCCGAGCGGGCGGAGATCACCGCGTCACCGCTGCGGGCGAGCCTCGAGGAGCTCGCCGGTCTGCCCCCCGCGTTCGTAGTGGTGGACGAGAACGACGTCCTCCGCGACGAGGGTGAGGCATACGCCCGCCGCCTGACGCAGGCGGGCGTGCCGACGACGAGCGTCCGCTACAACGGCACGCTCCACGACTTCATGATGCTCAACCCCGTGCGCGGGACCCGCGCCGCGACGGCCGCCATCGAGCAGGCCATCCGCGTCCTGCGCGGGGCGCTCGGCACCGGCTGAACCGCAATCGACCTCAGGGAGAAGGACATGTCCGCACAGAACCTCACCGTGCTCCTCGTCCACGGAGCCTTCGCCGAGTCCGCGAGCTGGAACCCGGTGATCTCCCGGCTCCGCGCGGAGTCGGTCGACGTCGTCGCGGTGGCCAACCCGCTGCGCAGCGTCTCCGGTGACGCCGCCTACCTGCGCGACGTCATCATCGGCATCGGCACGCCGGTCGTGCTCGTCGGTCACTCCTACGGCGGAATGGTGATCACCGAGGCGGCGGCGGGCAACGACGCCGTCAGGGCGCTCGTCTACGCCGCCGCGTTCGCCCCCGAGCGCGGTGAGAGCGCGCTCCAGCTGGCGAGCCGGTTCCCCGGCAGCACGCTCGGCGAGGCCATCGTGCCCTCCCCCGTCGCAGGCGGGGGCAACGAGTTCCGGATCCGGCCGGAGGTGTTCCACCAGCAGTTCGTCGCCGACGGGACACCGGCCGAGGCCGAGCTGATGGCGGTGACCCAACGCCCGGTCACCGAGGCGGCGCTGGCCGAAGGCCTGCCCGCGGACGTACCGGCGTGGCGGCAGCTGCCGTCGTGGTTCGTGTTCGGCGACCAGGACCGCAACATCCCCGCGGCGGCACTTCGGTTCATGGCCGATCGCGCGGGGTCGAAGGGCACCCGCGAGGTCGCGGGCGCATCGCACGCGATCAGCGTGGGCGCACCCGACCAGGTGACCACGACGATCCTCGACGCGGTCGGGGCGGCAGGGTGAGCGCGGGGGACGGTCAGCGGCTCGGACCGGTGCAGCGCGTACGCGCCGGGGTGCTCGACGTGGCCTACCACGAGGATGGCCCTGCCGACGGGGAGGCCGTGCTCCTCCTGCACGGTTTCCCCTACGACATCCACAGCTACGTCGACGTCGCGCCCGCGCTCGCCGCCGAGGGTTTCCGCGTGATCGTCCCCCACCTCCGCGGGCACGGAGCCACCCGGTTCCTCGATCCCGCCACCCCACGAAGCGGCCAGCAGGCCGCGCTCGGTGACGACGTCGTGGCCCTCATGGACGTGCTCGAGATTCCCCGTGCCGTCCTCGCGGGTTACGACTGGGGAGCCCGCGCGGCCTGCGTGGTAGCCGCCCTCTGGCCCGAGCGCTGCACCGGGCTCGTGTCGGTCAACAGTTACCTGATCCAGGACATCGCCGCGGCGATGACACCGATCCGGCCCGACCTGGAAGCCGGGTTCTGGTACTTCTACTACTTCCTCACCGAACGCGGCAGGGCCGGGCTCGCCGCCGATCCCCGTGGCATCGCCGAGGTGATCTGGCGACGCAACTCGCCCGCGTGGCCGTTCGACGACGCCACGCTCGACCGGGCTGCCGAGGCATTCACCAACCCCGACTACGTCGACGTGGTCATCCACTCCTACCGCCACCGCCTCGGATACGCCCCCGGCGCCCCGGCCTACACCGAGATCGAACGACGACTGGCCGCCCAGCCGGTGATCACCGTCCCGGCCGTCACGTTGGACGGCCTCGCCGACGGGAACTTCCCGGCCACCGACGGCAGCCCGTCCGCTGCACATTTCACCGGCCCTCGACTGCACCTCCAGGTCACCGGAGCTGGGCACAACCTGCCTCAGGAAGCCCCGAAGGACTTCGCCGACGCCGTCCGAGAGGTGATCCACCTACGTCACGCATGGAGCAGAGATGAGCACCCCGAACGGCGATGACGCCTTCCTGAACGAGCTGGAGAAGGACGTCAGGGCGGAGCTCGACCGGGCGGAGGCCAGCGAGCCGGACGACGAGGTCAACGGCGTCCCGATCGGCGAATGGCTGTTCGATCCCGCGGATGTCCAGCGCGAAGAAGTCGGGCTCCGCAGCCTTCTCGGCGCGGTGCAGGCCATGGAGAACGGCTCCCGGCCCAAGCCGGCCCCGGCACACCCGCACGGCATCCACGTGGCCGCCCGCGGCCACTGCCTCAGCCTGGTGCGGGCCGTGGACCGGCCCACTGGGGCGGCGCGCTACGGGCGGATGTTCCCGGACCTGGACCCGCTGGGCACCGACCCGCAGCTGCTGATGCGGGCGGGTGGCAACGGCGGGATCTGCGACGCCGCCGCCGTGCTGGGCGGGCTGAGCCCTGGCGACGACGACGCCTCCGAGGCCGCGGGGTGGCCGTTCTTCGGCCAGCTGATCGCCCACGACATCACCGCCGATCGCTCGCCCGTCGAAGGCGACGTCGCGCCCGATGCGCTGCGCAACGCCCGCGCCCCGAAGCTCAATCTGGAGATGCTCTACTCGGACGGCCCGGTCGGGTCGCCGTACCTGTTCGACGTCGCCGACCCGGCGAAGTTCCTGCTCGGACCGGACGGCGCCGACGCGCCGCGCAACCAGCAGGGCATTGCCCTTATCGGCGACCCCCGCAACGACGTGCACCTGTTCGCGCTGACCCTGCATGTCGCCCTGCTGGGGGCGCACAACCGCACCGTCGACCTGCTGCGCGAGAACGGGGTGCCCGAGGCCGAGGTCTTCGAGCGGGCACGGATCATCCTCACCTGGCACTACCAGTGGATCATGGTCCACGACTTCCTGCCCCGTCTCGTCGGGGCGAGCCTCGTCGAGCGCGTGCTCGCCGAGGGCAGCCGGTGGTTCACGCCCGCGCCCGGGCAGGCCTACATCCCGCTGGAGTTCGCCGACGCGGCGTTCCGCTACGGCCACGGCCAGATCCGGCACACCTACCGGCTCGTCGACGGCGGTCCCCTGGTGCCGCTCTTCCCCGACCTCGTCGGGTTCGGCCCGCAACCCGCCGATCGTCGCCTGGATCTCGCGCAGGTCTTCGATCTGCCGGGACGCCCGCCCGCGCAGCGCGCCAAACGTCTCGACGGCCGGCTCGCGACCAGCCTCATCGGCCTTCCAGAGCAGGTCACCGGCGCGGTCGACACCGCCGCCTACCGTTCACTCGCGGTCCGCGACCTGCTGCGCGGCGAGACCACCGCGCTGCCCAGCGGCGAGGCGGTCGCGCACGTCATGAACGTCTCGCCGCTGACGGTGGACGAGCTGGATCAGGCGTGGCCGCACGGCACGCCGCTGTGGTTCTACATCCTCAAGGAGGCCGAGCACCGCGGCGGCGGTGACCGGCTCGGCCCGGTGGGCGGCCGGATCGTGGCGGAGGTCCTGATCGGGCTGCTGCGCGCCGACCCGGCGAGCTACCTGAGCCTGGAACCGGACTGGGAGCCGATCCTGCCCGCAGCCGGACCGGACTTCGGCCTTGCGGATCTGCTCACCCTCGGTACCACGCGCGACCGAGCGGCCGGCGCCGCCGGCCCCTGATCACCAGGCCGGTGCATCCCCGGCCGAATATGGCCGTCCGTGCGCCGGAGCGGCGATCATGCTGATGCCCGGCGCTCGGGAGCGGGGGCACTAGCAGCCCGATCGCGAGGAGTGGGGGGCCGGGGAACACGTCACACACCCCGACAGTGGCTGCCGCGCTCGCGCGCAGGGCATCATGGGATCACCCGCGCTGATCGGAGCCGGGCCTCCTTGACCTGCGCGGTGGTGGTTGATGTCGAGCGGCGCTGTCCGGCGCAGGTTGCTCGGCAGGCGTAGCGAGTGCGAGTCGCTCGGTCGGCTCGTGGCGAACGTCAGGGCGGGTCGGAGCCAGGTCCTGGTCCTGCGCGGTGAGGCGGGGGTCGGCAAGTCCGCGCTGGTGGACTACCTGGTGGGCAGCGCAGCGGGGTGCCGGATCGCGCGCGCCGTCGGCGTCGAGTCCGAGATGGAGCTGCCGTTCGCCGGGCTGCACCAGCTGTGCGTGCCGATGATGGGGCATCTCGATCGCCTTCCCGGCCCGCAGCGGGATGCACTGTCCGTCGCGTTCGGGCTGAGCACGGGCAGCGCGCCGGATCGGTTCCTGGTCGGGTTGGCGGTGCTCAACCTGCTGGCCGAGGTGGCGGAGGAACAGCCCCTCGTCTGTGTGTTCGACGACGCGCAGTGGCTCGATCAGGTCTCCGCGCAGACGCTGGCCTTCGTCGCGCGTCGGCTGCTCGCGGAACGGGCGGCGTTGGTGTTCGCGGTGCGCGAACCGGTGCTCGCCCCGGCCCACCCGTTGACGGGAATGCCGGAGCTCGTGGTCACGGGCCTGCGCGACGGTGACGCCCGTGCGCTTCTTGAGTCGGCGGTCCCCGGGCGGATCGACGAGCGGATCAGGGACCGGATAGTCGCCGAGACCCGAGGCAATCCGCTCGCCCTTCTGGAGTTGCCACGGGGATTGACGGCGGCGGAGCTCACCGGTGGGTTCGGGCGTCCGGACGCGCGGCCGCTCGCCGGCCAGATCGAGCAGAGTTTCCTGCGGCGCATCGAGGCGCTCCCGATCGCGACGCAACGGCTGCTCCTCACCGCGGCCGCCGAGCCGCTGGGGGACGTGTCGTTGTTGCGGCGGGTGGCCGAGAGGCTCGCCATCGAGCCGAACGCCTCGGTCGCTGCCGAGGCGGCGGGGCTGATCGAGATCGGGGTGCGGGTGCGGTTCCGGCACCCGCTCGTGCGCTCGGCCGCGTATCGCGCGGCGAGCGCCAAGGACCGCCAGGCCGTGCATCGCGCGCTGGCCGCCGCGACCGATCCCGAGTCCGATCCGGATCGCCGCGCATGGCATCGGGCACACGGGGTGGTGGAACCCGACGAGTCGGTGGCAGGCGAGCTGGAGCGCTCAGCCGACCGGGCGCAGGCCAGGGGCGGAATCGCCGCCGCGGCCGTGTTCCTGAAACGCTCGACCGAGCTGACGCCCGATCCGGTCAACCGCGTCGCACGTGCGCTGGCCGCAGCGCACGCCAGCTTCGAGGCAGGATCCTCCGACGCAGCCTCCGAGCTGCTCGCCGCAGCGGAGCTGGGTCCGCTCGGCGAGCTGCAGCGCGCGCGGCTGGCCCGACTCCGTGCCCGAATAGTGCTCACCCGCCGGCGCGGCCGCGACGCGGTGCCGTTCCTGGTCGATGCGGCCGACCAACTCGAACGACTCGGCGACGGACAGGCCAGGGAGGCCTACCTCGAGTCGCTGGCTGCCGCGGTCTTCGCCGGTCGCCTGCTCGGTCAGAACGGGCTGCGGGAGGTGGCCGAGGCCGCCATGGCAGCGCCGCCGGCCTCGCGGCCACCACGGCCGATCGACATGCTCCTGGACGGGCTGGTGGCGCGGTTCACCAAGGGCTACGTCTCGGGTGCGCCGCTTCTGAAGCGGGCGCTGCAGGCGTTCCGGCAGGACTCCCGACCCGACGAGGACGACTTCATACGCTGGTTCTGGCTGGCGTGGTTCGTCGCAGGCGACATGTGGGACGACGAGACGTCGCACGAGCTGACCACGCGCGCGGTCCGGCTGGCTCGCGAGGCCGGCGCGCTCAACGTCCTCCCCTTGGCCCTGACCCACCGTGCTGCCGTGCACCTGCACGCCGGAGAGTTCGCCGCGGCCTCGGAGCTGGTCGAGGAGTGCGACGCGCTCACGGAGGCCACCGGCCACGCGCCCATGGGGTACTCCAAGCTGTCGCTCGCCGCCTGGCGCGGCGAGGCTGGTGTGGCCCCGGTGCCGTTCCAGTCCGATGTCCAGGACGGGATCTCGTGGGGCGAGGGACGAGCCATCGGTGGGGTCGAATACGTGCGGGCGGTGCTGTACAACGGCCTCGGCCGCTACCAGGAGGCCCTGGCCTGCGCGAAACGGGGGTGCGAGTTCGAGGATCTGGGTGTCTTCGGGTTCACGCTCGTCGAGCTCGTCGAGGCCGGTGTTCGAGGTGGTGCCCTCGAGGTGGCCGGTGCTGCCATGCGACGACTCGAGGAGCGAACCGACGCCAGTGGCACGGATTGGGCGCTCGGCGCCCGAGCCCGGTCGGCCGCGTTGCTCGCCGACGGCCGGTCCGCGGACTCGCTGTACCGCGAGGCGATCGAGCGCCTCGAACGCACCCGCGTCAACGTCCACCTCGCCCGTGCCCATCTGGTGTACGGCGAATGGCTGCGCCGGGAGAACCGGCGCGTCGACGCGCGTGCGCAGCTCCGAACCGCGTACGAGATGCTGCAGCGCTTCGGTGCCTCCGGGTTCGCCGAGCGCGCTCGTCGCGAGCTCCAGGCCACCGGCGAGACGGTCCGCCGACGCTCGGCCGACGTGCGTGACGTGCTCACCGCGCAGGAGGCCCAGATCGCCCGCCTGGCCGGCGAGGGGATGACGAACTCCGAGATCGGCGCCGAACTGTTCATCAGCCCCCGCACCGTCGAATGGCACCTGCGCAAGGTGTTCACCAAGCTCGACGTCAGCTCGCGCAACAAGCTCCGCGGTGCGCTGACCCGCGCCTGATCGCAGGTTGTCACGCAATGGCGCTCCGTCTTGTCCACACTGGGGTGCCGAAACGAATCGGTACCGGAGCGGACAGGAGCGTGCGATGGAGGAAGCGCGAGAGCGAGGGCTGCCGGTCGTCGTCGGCATCGACGGGTCGCCGTCTGCGCTCGAGGCCGCCCGCTGGGCGGCGCGCGAAGCCGCGCGTCGCCGGACCGGCATGCAGTTGATCAGCGCCTTCGGCTGGCTCGAGACGAGGCACCTCCACAGCGCAGGACTCGGTGTGCGCTTTCGCGAGACGCTGATGGCACGCACCCGGGAGGAGGTCTCGGCGGCCGCGGAGGCCGCCGCGGAGGCCGCTCCCGGCGTGGAGATCTCCGAGCGCGTCATCGACGGCTTCCCGGTGCCGCTGCTGCTCGCCGCGTCGCGCCGGGCGAGCCTGGTCGTCCTCGGTGATCGCGGGCTCGGCGGGTTCACGTCCCTGCTCGTCGGTTCGGTGGCGATCGGACTGGCCGCGGGGGCGGCGTGCCCGGTCGTGGTCGTTCGTGGTGAACGGCCGTCCGATGCCGGCCCGGTCGTGGTCGGCGTCGACGGCTCGGAGATCAGCGACACGGCGTTGGGCTTCGCCTTCGAGGCGGCAGCGACGCGTGAGGTGCCCCTGGTCACGGTGCACGCCTGGACCGACACCGTGTTCGAGGCCGCCGTGGCGCCGCTGCTGGACTGGGACGCCATCGAGGCGGACGAGCATCGCGTGCTCGCCGAGCGCTTGGCGGGCTGGGGCGGGAAGTACCCCGATGTCGAGGTGCGCCGGGTGGTCGTACAGGACCGGCCCGCGCACGCATTGATCGAGCAGGCGAGCGCCGATGGCGCCCAGCTCGTGGTCGTCGGCTCGCACGGGAGGGGCAGCGCGGCGGGCCTCGTGCTCGGGTCCGTCAGTCACGCGGTGCTGCACCACTCGCCGTGCCCGGTCGCGGTCGTCCGGTCCGAGCGGAGTGCCGCTGGCCGGTGACGTCCCGCCTGCGGTATGACGGGGTGTGGACGCCTTCTGGGACGACGTCGAACGCCACCTCGTCCGGTACGGCCCGACCTTCACCCCGCGCATCATCGAGCGCGCTGCCGGCTCGTACGTCTACGACAGCGACGGGGCGGCCATCCTCGACTTCACCTCCGGCCAGATGAGCGCTGTGCTGGGGCACTCGCACCCGGACGTCGTCCGCGCGGTCTCCCGCTCGGTCGCCTCGCTGGACCACCTGTTCAGCGGGATGCTGAGCCGGCCGGTCGTCGACCTGGCCAGAAGGCTAGCCGCGACGTTGCCCGACCCACTGACGAAGACGTTGCTGCTGACGACCGGAGCGGAGTCCAACGAAGCCGCCATCAAGATGGCGAAGCTGTATACCGGCAAGTACGAGATCGTCTCGTTCGACCGGTCGTGGCACGGCATGACGTCCGGGGCAGCGGCGGCGACCTTCTCGGCCGGGCGCCGCGGATACGGCCCGACCCTGCCCGGGAACCTCACGCTGCCGACCCCCAACGCCTACCGGTCGCCGTTCCGCAGGCCGGACGGTTCGTACGACTGGGAGGCCGAACTCGAGTACGGGTTCGCCCTGGTCGACCAGCAGTCGACGGGGGCTATGGCCGCGTGTCTCGTCGAGCCGATCCTTTCGTCGGGCGGGGTCATCGACCTGCCGCCCGGCTACCTCGCCCGTCTCAAGGAGATGTGCGCCGAGCGCGGCATGCTGCTCGTCCTCGACGAGGCGCAGACCGGTCTCGGGCGCACCGGTCACATGTACGCCTTCGAGCGTGACGGGGTCGTCCCGGACATCCTCACCCTGTCCAAGACGCTCGGCGCCGGTCTGCCGGTGGCGGCCGTGGTGACCAGCGACGAGATCGAGCAGATCTGCCGGGAGCGCGGGTTCCTCTTCTTCACCACCCACGTCTCCGATCCGCTCGCGGCCACGGTCGCGCTGACCGTCCTCGAGGTGATCGAGCGGGACAACCTCGTCGAACGTGCCGCCAAGCTGGGCGAGCAGCTCAAGGAGCGGCTGCTGAGGCTGCGCGCCGACCACGAGGTCGTCGGCGACGTCCGGGGCCGTGGACTCCTGCAGGGCATCGAGCTCGTGACCGACAAGGAGAGCAAGGCCCCCGCCGACGCGCTCGGCCATGCCGTCACCGCGGCATGCCTCGACCGCGGGCTGCATCTCAACATCGTCCAGCTGCCGGGCATGGGCGGAATCTTCCGGATCGCCCCACCGCTCACGACGACCGACGACGAGCTCCACGCCGGCATCGACATCCTCGAGGCCGCGATCGAGGCGGTCCGAATTGCGCGATGAGCGCCTGGTTAGGGTCTCCTGAATGCCTTCTCAGCGCGCCCTGCTGCCACGGTCGACACCGGCCGCCGTGGGGGTGTCGTCCCGCGCGGTTGCCGCACTGCTGGACCGGGTCGAAGCGCGATCCATCGAATGCCACTCCATCATGGTGGTGCGCCACGGTCACGTCGTCGCCGAAGGCTGGTGGGCGCCGTACTCGGCCGAACGCCCGCACCTGCTCTACTCGCTGACCAAATCGTTCACCTCGGTCGCCGTGGGGCTGGCGATCGCCGACGGGCTGCTCACGCTGGATGACCGGGTGGTGGACGTACTGCCCGACCACGTTCCGGCCGACGTCTCCGAGCAGGGGCGCCGCATCACCGTCCACCACCTGCTGTCCATGACGGCCGGACACGACACGGACAGCCTCGACGAGGCCTGGCAACTGGAACCGGGCGACCTGGTCAAGGGCTTCCTGCGCGTGCCGTTTACCGAAGCCGAGGGAACACGGCACACCTACGACAACTCGACCACTTTCATCCTGGCCCGGATCGTGGAACGGGTCACGGGCCACGGCCTGCCGGAGTTCCTCGACGAGCGCCTCTTCACGCCCATGGGTGTCGACCACGCCGAGTGGGACCGGGTGGCCAGCGGCGCCGCCTTCGGATTCCACGGGCTGCACCTCACCACCGAGGCCGTCGCCGCGTTCGGCGAGCTGCTGCTGCGGGGCGGCCGATGGGGCGAGCGGCAGCTCGTCCCGCGCGAATGGGTGGAGCTCGCGACCAGGCGGCACGTCGAAACGCTGCCTCCGGCGGACGAAGCCGGAAACCCCGACTTCCTGTGCGGTTACGGGTACCAGTTCTGGATGTCGCGGCACGGCTACCACGGAAACGGGTCCTTCGGCCAGCAATGCGTGGTCGTCCCGTCGCACGATCTCGTGGTCGCCGTGACCAGCGGCCATCCGAACGCGGACTCGCCGGCACAGGTCGTGCACGACGCCATCCGGGAGTGCCTACTGCCCGGTGTGGACGTGGCGGGTGGTGCCGGCGACGGCGGCTCCCCGGACGACGAGCTCCTCGCCGAGCGGCTGCGCCGGCTGTCGTTCGCGCCCGTGCCGGGCTCGGCCGAGCCGGGACGTTCGGTCACGGCGAGGCTCAACGCCTCCGCCGAGGGTTCGGCACTGCCCGACGGGACCAGGGTGGTCGTCGATCCCGTCGATGATGGCTGGCTCCTGCGACTCGGGTCGGATCTCGACATCGAGGCGGGCCACGGTCAGTGGCGGGAGAGCTCGCCGCTCGGCCGTCCGGTCGTCGCGGCCGGCGCCTGGCAGGGCAGCACGTTCGTCGCCGAGCTCTACGTCATCACCACCCCGCACCGGGTCCGGCTGGTGGTCGACGCCGAGACGCAGACAGCGGTGGCGACGTGGAGCACCGTGCCCCTGACCGGCCCCAGCCTGGAATTGCACGTGACGTCGCCGCTGATGACCCAGCCCGACGTCGCGTAGGTTTATCGGCTGGGCTTTTTGATCGGCGCCGCCGACAGCAGCGCCACCAAAGATCGCCACTACCGGGTCTGGGGGGCTCACCCGTCGGTCGGCGGCACCGTCCCCACCGGGACGAGCGGGGGCCGGTCGCCGCGCGGTCCGAAGGTGTCGACTACCGCCGACACCCCGGAGTTCGAGGCACCCGCCACCACGATCTGCACCGCGTCGGGCGAGGTGAGCACGTGGAACGACCCGGTGGCCGGGTCGATGCCATCGTCGGGAACCGCCTCGGGGTGATCGGCGGGGAGCCGCCACGACGTGGTGCGGGAGATCGCGGTCTTGCCGACCCGGTCGAGCTCGCCGCGGCTCAGGACCGCCTCCTCGAACAGGAACCGGCGGATGGCCGGCTTGTCGAAGCCCTGTCCGGCCAGCAGGTGGGCGTGCTCCGGGCCGAGCACGAGGCAGGAGGAGATCGTGCGGTGCAGGAGCGCGCCGGTGCGGGCGATCGTCCCGGCCAGGTCACGCAACAGCTGCGCGGCGTCGGAGGTGTGCCGGGCCTCGACGTGGGCGACCGAACGCATCGTCATGGCCGTGACGGCGCTCGCGCCACGGCCGAACCCGAACTCCTCGTGGAACGCGGGCCACGGGCTCTCCTCCTCGTTCTCCCCGATGCAGCAGGTGTACTTCGCCGGGGTGCCCTGGGTGGCCTGGTCGAGGGCGTGCGGGCGGAGCCCGAACACGTTCATCGCCGCGAGCCGGATCGCCCGCCCGATCGTCGCGTTGGCGCGGAAGCCGGGGCCGAACACGTTGCCCCGGCCGTTGATACCGATCTCCCCGCGCACCGGCCCGTTCACCAGTATCAACGCCGCGGTGCCCGTGGTGCTCTGCCAGATGCCCCGCCCGGCGTACCCCTCGGCGCGCAGCGAGTCCCACGCCGCGAGTACCACCGGGAAGTACTCAGGGCGGCAGCCGGCCATCGCCGCGTTCAGCGCCGCCAGCCGCACCGTGCACTCGCGGCCGATCTGCGGCATGGCGAGCAGGACGTCGTCCGGCGCGCGATCGGTCCGCGCAAGGAAGGTGTCGAGCCGTTCGCGGGTGCACGGGACCACCGGGAGCCCGTCGCTCCATTCCTGGTCGTAGCAGTACTCGATCGCGTCCACGATCGCGCGGGCGTCGTCCTCCATGCTCATCCCTCGACCACCAGCAGCTCGACGATGCGCGGGACCATCAGGGTCACGCGGTCCCGGATCTCGTCGCGCGACAGGCTGGCCACCGGGTGCTCGGTCACCACGTACGGGTAGCCGGGGAAGCCGTACGAGCGCGCCATCGCGTCGGCGGCGAGGCGGAACGGCTCGGTGCAGATGCTGACGGCCGGAATGCCGGCACGCTCCAGCAGGATCCCGTCGGCCAGACTGGCCGCGCTGCACGAGCCTCAATCACCGACAGCCGTCACGGCGAAGTTGCAGGTGGCGACGATGCGCTCGACCTGCGTCTGCTCCACCGGCGTGCCGAAGTAGCCCTTCGTGAAGACCTTCACGTCCCGCAGCCGGAACCGGTCGGCGAGCTGCCTGCCGACCTCATCGAGCAGCAGCGCGGCGTTCGGCTTGCCGTTGTCCAGCAGGCCGAGGGTCGCCCCGTGCAGCGTGGTGGGCCGCGGGGCGAGGACGCGGTTCTCGCCGTGGTCCGCATTGCCCGTCGGGTCCAGGATCACGCTCGCCCAGTCGGTCACGGCCACCTCCGAGGTCTCCCGGTACGGCGACGGTATCCAAGCGGGGGCGTGAGGTCGTCGGTCGGGAGTTCGTCACGAATCGGGTCATTTGCCGCTGGCACCAAAGCCGGACTTCGTGATCGTTCTTCTGATCGCAGGGCTGGGGAGCATCTCGGCACGGCGGAGCCGACGACACCGGCGCAACCCGTGCCGGTCGACGCCTGGTCACCGGCCAGCCAACCCGGTCGGCCGGGCGCGCCACCCGAGAACGAGCGCACCGGGCGACACAGGGCTGGGCCGGCGGCAGCCTGTGATCGTCAGCTTGGCGCCTTTCCCGACGTGGGGCGTCGGGTTTCGCGCCGAACCGCTGATCACCGCCTGGGTCGCGGTGCGTTCCGCGGAACGCGCCCCGGGGGTGCGGTCGGGTGCCGGGTCTTTCGTGGGCGCGCCGTTCCCGGCCCGGGCCACCCGGCGCTCACCCACCAGCCTCGGCCGCCGTCGTGTTCCCACCGGTTCACCTCGACCGCGTCGCCTCGTGGGGGTGGCTGGGTGGGGTGCACTACCGAATCATGTGGTTGCGCGGGCGGCCGTCCCCGACTGGGGGGCACGCCCGTTCCGGACGAGACCACCGCGGCTTGGGTGCCACTTGACTGGCTGTGGTCCCGTCCTCGCCCGGTGGCCGCCCCGGGAATCTGGGGCGTGATCAGCGGGATCGGGACCTGAGCTGCACCCCTGCGGCTGGTGCCCCGCTCCTGCTGATCATGGACCCGCCCGCGGCCCTGTCCCTGGGGTGGGTCTGGCCGTGATCATCCGGGAGAGGGCTGGGCGTGGAGGGTCGGGACCACAGCCGGTTGCGTGGCACCCGAACCGCGGTGGTCTCGTCGACAACGGGCGTGCCCCCGCGTCGGGGACGGCTGCCCACGCAACCCCAGGGTTCGGTAGTGCACCCAACCCAGCCACCCCTGCACGGTGACGGGGTCGAGGTGAACGGGAGGGAACACCGCCGAGGCCCGATCGCGGGGCGGGCGCCGGGTGGCCCGGGCCGGGAACGGCGCGCCCACCGGCAGCTGCCCGACCAGACTCGACCCGACGGATCGACACGATCGCGCCCTGACTCACCACGGCCCTCGACCGACGGCGGGCATGATCCGAACTAGCGGTTGTCCACGGCTGCCCCCACGACCATGAGCACCCGAAACTCCGGATCATGCACGGGAAGATCGCGAGTAGCGGGTGTTCATCGCTGCCGGCACAGCCATGAGCAACCGATATTGCGGATCATGGGCGCGGCCACCGGCGAACGGGGCCCGGCAACAGCGCCGACACCCGTCGCGCGGCGGCAGTCCACGTTCCCCCGCCTCGACCAGCAAGATCACGAAGTCGAGCTGTGGTACTAGCGCCGCGCGTAGATGCGTACCCAGTCGACCTCGAGGCTGACCTCGGCGGGCGTGGTCTCGTCCGGCGCGAGGATCCACTCCTCGAACGGGCCCATGTCGAGCTGGATCGCCAGGTGCATCGAGCTCGTCGGGATCACGTTGCGGTCGGTGGTCTCGAACTGCTTGACGCCGTCGACGTACCAGGTGATCCGGTTGGGCAGCCAGTCCATCGCGAACGTGTGCCACTGGCTGAAGTCGCCGCCCACCTTGTTGCCCGCGAGCTTGTTCTGCGCCGAGTAGTGGATGACGAAGTGGGCCTGCGACCGGTCCTCGCGCGGCACCTCCATCATGTCCAGCTCGCCGTCGGCCGCCTTGTCGAGCGAGTCGGGCCACAGCAGGATCGCCGAGCCCCGGCCGCGGCCCTTGTCGGTGCGGGCCCGGAACTCCCAGCGCCCGTAGGTCTGGCTGCGCTCGTGGTTCATGCCTCCGGAGACGTTGCCGCGCGCGGTGATGCGCAGCTTGCCGTCCTCCACGGTGATCGCCTCGGGGCGGCGGAAGCCGTTGCCGAACCCGCCGACGGAGCTGTAGCGATTCCAGACGTTCGGATCGAGCCGGGATCCGTCGAAGTCGTCTTCGAAGACCATTCGCCATTCGTTGCCGGCGGCCCCCTCACGACGGCTGCCCGGAGTGCGCGCGTCGTCGATCACGGGAGCGGGGACGGCCGTCGGCGGGGGAGACGGCGGCGGGAGCGCCTCGAACAGATCGGGCTCGCCCGGTCCGGCCGCGTTGCCTCCGCAACCGGCGACCAGGACGGCGACGGCACCGAGCAGCGCACAGCAGACGCGCCGCGGGAACCGGGACATCCAGCCTCCTCGACGTGCACGCCGGAGGGGAGCGACGGGGAGCACCGGCGTTCGAGGCGACCATAGCGAACCGGACGAAACGGCATATATCGGGTGCGCCTGGTGATCAGGACAGCGGCGCCACCGCATCGGCGAGGGGCCGGAGGATGTCCGGCGTGGCGTCGAGCGGGAGGTTGAGGACGATCAGGTCGACGCCCGCAGACGTGAAGTCCGCGATCTGGCCGAGCGCCGCCTCGATCGCCTGGTCCTGGGGGACGTCGCCGTCGATCCGGACGTTGACCGAGCATGTGATCTCGGCGGGGTCGCGGCCCACCTCGGCGCAGCGGGTGTCGAGCGTGTCCTTCAGCGGGCGCCACTCGTCCGCATCGGTGACGATCACGTTCCAGGCCTGCGCCCACCGGGCGACGGCGCCGAGCGTGCGGCGCGGGCCCCGGCCGCCGATCGTGATCGGCGGGTGTGGCCGCTGCACGGGCTTGGGCTCGCAGCGGGCCTCGGTGAGCGTGACGTAGCTGCCCTTGAACGTCGTGACCGGGTCGCGCAGCAGCCCGACCATCGCCTCGACGCCTTCGTCGAACCGATCGAACCGCTCCCGCAGCGGTGGCAGCGGGATTCCGTACGCGTCACATTCCTGCTGGTTCCACCCGGCGCCCACGCCCAGCTCCAGCCGGCCGCCCGAGACGATGTCGATGGTGGCGGCCATGTTCGCCAGCACGGCCGGATGGCGGTAGATCATGCCGGTGACCTGGCAGCCGACGCGGATCCGGCGGGTGGCCTGGGCCAGCGCGGCGAGCGTCGTCCAGCCCTCGAGGTTCGGCCCGGCGAGGTCGCCGCTGAGCGGGTAGAAGTGGTCCCAGTTCCACGCCGACTCGAAGACCTCGAACTCGTCCGCCGCGACCCAGACGTCGCGCATGCGTTCCCACGTCGTGTGCTCGGGCCGGGTCTTGATCGCGAAGCGCATGCCGCGACCGTAGGCCGGGGGTGGGCGGAGCGCCATGACTTCGGACCGCGTAACGCTCCGTTGCCGGCTGTCGCTGATGCGTGATCGCTGAGACGGGAACGCCTCACCCGATCAGGCGGCTCGTGTCGCTGTTCGTGATGAACTCTTCCTCCGCTCGGCGCGTGCAGTTCGATACTGAGGTAGTAGGTCGGCAAGAGCGCCGGTGATGGACGTCGTCCACTGGCAGCCGTCGATCCGGGAGGGGCGGACGAGGGAGACCAGACCATGATCACGATGCTCGTGTTCGCCAGCGGTGCGGTGATCACGCCGTTGATCCGGCTCATGCTCGCCGGGTTCGAGTGCCTCACCATCGGCGCGATCCTCCTCCGGGTCACGGACGCGTTCCGGGGTCCCCGGCTGGCGGATCTCGCGGCGCAGCGTCGTGAGCGCTGGGAGGCGGGACACCCCGTCTCCTCGGGCGACGAGGCCGATCCCGACGACGATTGATCCCGCTCTTGACCTGGAGCGCGCTCCAGGGGGCAGCCTCGCGGCCATGGATGGATCGATCACGGCCCGCAGCGTCGGTGAGTGGCGCGTTCCCGCGCTCGGCATCGGGACATGGGCGCTCGGCGGGGACTGGGAATTCAACGGCCAGCCCGCGGGCTGGGGCCCGGTGGACGACGACGAGTCGGTGGCTGCCGTTCGCGCCGCATACGACGGTGGAGTGCGCTTCGTCGACACGGCCGACGTCTACGGGTGCGGGCACTCGGAGCGGGTGGTCGGCAGGGCGATCGCCCCGTTCCGCGACGACGTGGTGCTCGCGACGAAGGTGGGGCTCGTGTTCGACGAGGAGACGAGGACGGGCGCGGGGAGCGACCTGACCGCCGCGCACATCCGCAAGGCGTGCGAGGCGAGCCTGCGCAGGCTCGGGGTGGATCACATCGACGTCTACCAGATCCATCCGGGGGACGCGGACGCCGAGCAGGCGAAGGATGCGGTCGGCGCGTTCGAGGAGCTCGTGGCGGCCGGGAAGATCAGGACGTACGGCACGAGCGCGACCGACCCCGAGGTGATCGCGATCGTCGCGGCGGGCGGCCACGGCGTGGCGGTGCAGCAGGAGCTCAACGTGTTCAGCGCCGACGAGCCCGCCCTCGCGGCCTGCGCGCGCCACGACATGGCCGTGCTGGCCCGCACCCCGCTCGCGATGGGCCTGCTCAGTGGCAAGTACCGCACGCCCGACCAGCTCCCGGCCGGGGACGTCCGCCGGCACACCCCGTGGTGGACGTTCTTCGCCGACGCCGAGATGCCGCAGTGGCTCGCCCGGCTGGACGCCGTGCGCGACGTGCTGACCTCCGGTGGGCGCACGCTCGTGCAGGGTGCGCTCGCCTATGTGTGGGCCCGCTCGGAGCGGGCGATCGCGTTGCCCGGCGTGCGGACGGCGGCACAGGCCCGGGAGCTCGTGGGAGCGCTGGCCCATGGCCCGCTCGACGCCGACCAGCTGGCCACGGTCGACCGGGTGCTCGTGGGTGCGGCAGCATCGGCACGGTGAACATCTCCGAGGCCGCCCGGCGCACCGGTGTCGCCGTCGACACGATCCGCTACTACGACCGCCTCGGCCTGCTCGGGGCCGTCACGCGCACGGCGGGCGGGGCGCGCGCGTTCACCGAAGGTGACCTCGGTTGGCTGCGGATCCTGCGCTGCCTGCGCGACACGGGGATGCGGATGGCCGACCTGCGCCGGTTCGTGGCGGTCGACGGCGCCCGCGACCCAGCCCGTCGCAGGGAGCTGCTGGAGGCCCACCGGGCGGCCGTGCTGGAACGCATCGAGCGCACCCACCGCGAGCTGGAGGTGCTCGACGGCAAGATCGCCGTGTACCGGGAGATGGAGGAGCGGGCCGCTCAGCCGGTGATGAGCACGCGGTAGCCGACGGCGAGGCGGCCGAGCACGGTGCCGACCTTCCCGGCCCCCGGGGGCGCCGATCGTGTCGTCAGGTTGCCGAGAGGATGTCACGGACCATGGGGATGACCTTGGTGCCGTAGAGCTCGACCGCGCGCGATCGGGCGCTGATCGACTGGGAACCCGAGGTGTAGAGCAGGTCGAAGCGGCCGACGCCGAGTGCGCTGACGGTGCGGGCGATCTTGCGGGCGACGGTGTCGGGTGAGCCGACGTACATCGAACCGCCCTCGATCTCCGCCTCGAACTCCTCGCGCCGGACGGGTGGCCAGCCGCGCAGCGCGCCGATGCGGTCGCGGACGACCTTGTAGCGCGGGTAGTAGAGTTCCTTGGCCTCGTCGTCGGTGTCGGCGACGAAGCCCGGCGAGTGCATGCCGATCGGCCACGTGGCGGTGCCGAGCCGGTCGGTGGCGCGCCGGTAGAGCTCGATGAGCGGGGTGAAGCGCTCGGGCGGGCCGCCGATGATGGCGAGCATGAGCGGCAGGCCGTACCGGGCGGTCCGCACGATCGACTGGGGCGAGCCGCCCACGCCGACCCAGGTGGTGAGGCGCCCTGAGTCGGTCTTGGGGTACACGTCGGCGTCGTCGAGGGCAGCGCGGGTGGTGCCGCTCCACGTGACGGGCTTCTCGTCGAGGAGCTGGACGAACAGCTCGAGCTTCTCCTCGAAGAGCACCTCGTAGTCGGCCAGGTCGTAGCCGAACAGCGGGAACGACTCGGTGAACGAGCCGCGCCCGAGTATCACCTCGGCCCGGCCTCCCGAGATCGCGTCGACGGTGGCGAAGCGCTCGAAGACGCGCACCGGGTCGTCGGAGCTGAGCACGGTGACGCCGGAGCCGAGCCGGATGCGGGAGGTGCGGGCCGCGATGCCGGCGAGCACGGTCTCGGGTGTCGATATCGCGAACTCCGGCCGGTGGTGCTCGCCGAGGGCGATGGCGTCGACGCCGAGCTCGTCGGCGAGGGTCGCCTCCGCGACGACCTGCCGGATCGCCTCGGCGTGGGAGACGAGGGTGCCGGAGTCGTCCTCCGGCACGTCGCCGAAGGTGTCGAGCCCGAGAATGAGGTCGGTCATCTGATGCTCCTGGTTGGGTCAGGCGAATGGGTACGGACCGAAGCGACCCCACGCCACGGAACCGGCGAGCACGACCTTCTTGTTGATGCATCTACATTTACTCGGCTTCGGATGACACGTCAACTTCCCTGGTAGGGTCCTGCTCATGGAGGAGGAGGTGCGCTGGCTCGACGAGCGGGAGGCACGCGTCTGGCGCGGGATCGTCGGTGTGCAGCAGCGGTTGAGTGCGGTGCTGGAGCGTGGCCTGATCCGGGAGTCGGGTCTGTCCGGGGCGGACTACGCCCTCCTGGTGCCGCTCTCCGAGGCGCAGGGCGGGGTGCTGCGGGCGCGTGACCTCGGTCGGACGATCGGCTGGGAGCGCAGCCGGATCTCCCACCAGGTCACCCGGATGGAGAAGCGCGGCCTGGTCGCCCGTGAGGAATGCAGCGAGGACGCGCGCGGTTCGATGGTCCGCCTCACCGACGCGGGCCGAGCCGCCATCGTCGCCGCCGCACCCGCCCACGTCGCTGCCGTGCGGCGCCACTTCTTCGACGCGCTCGCCGACGCCGAGATCGACGTCATCGGTCTCGCGCTCGAACGGGTGCTCGACCGTCTCCCCGACAACGACGGCTGACGCCGAAGATCGGCGCGATCACGCACTAGGTTGCCGCCATCCGGTGTGCCCGAGATCGCCGCAGGCACGGTGTGCAGCGGCTACACACATCAGAGGTGTGTTCACCCGGTAGGGTGAACGACGGCACTCACGTCGGCAGCGAACGGGTCGGGGACGGGTGAACAACGAACCCAGAACGATCTTCCTGGGTGAGCTCCACTCGGGCCACCGAGGCAAGCCGATCGTCATCGAGCGGGCGGGCGGGCACGGGCTCAGCGGCATCCTGAGCGAGGTGCACCACTACGGCACACCCGAAGGTGCCCGCACCCGCATCGTCGTGGTGTGGTGGCCCGACGTCGAGATCCCGCTCGACCTCGGCAGCGACGACCTGGCGATCGTGCATCTTCCTGATCCATCGCGGTAGCCCGCGGGACCGCTCACGTCAGTCGTCCGCTCCCACGATGCGCGCCAGCACCGACCGGAGCCGGTTCACATCGGGCGGCGTCTCGGAGAGCAGGACCGAGGCGCAGAGACCGTCCACGGCCGCGACGAGAGCGTCGATCGCCGTGGGATCGGTGGTGTGGAGGCGGCCGATGTCGGCGACCTGTCGCCGCCAGCCGTGTGCGAGTCCGCGGAGCGCGGGCCGGCGAGCGGCGAGGGTGGAGAGCTCGCGTTCGGCGAGTGCCCGGCGGCGTCCGGGGTCGGTTGCGGCTGCCGCGACGAGTCGGGCGAGTTCTCCGAGTTCGTCGCCGCCCCGGTCGAGGATCTCGCGCAGGGCGCGTTCGTAGTGCTCGCCGACGTCGGTGAGGGCCGCGATCAGCAGGTCGTCGAGGGTGGCGAAGTAGTACGTGGCGAGGCTGGTGGGTGCGCCGGCCTCCTTGGCGACGGTCCGGTGCGTGACTCCGGCCGCGCCGTCGCGTTCGACGATCCGCAGCGTCGCGCCGATGAGCTCGGCGCGGCGGCGGACGCCGCGGGCGCGCCGACCGTCGGAGAGGACTTCCGGATCCTCTCCGCGGTCGTCGAGCCTGCGCACTTCGGTCATCGACCGCCACCGTATCGCCGGGGTCAGGGTGCCGGGAGGTCGGCAGGGTCGGCTGCCTCGTCGTTGCCGCCGATGGTCGGGACCGCTCGGAGCATGACCGCGGAGAGCACGGCGAGGACCAGGATCGTCGCAGCCGTGACGAAGGCGGTGGCGTTCAGCCCGGTGGTCTGGGCCTGCCGGGCGGCGTCGAGGAGGCTGCCAGGCAGTTCGCCGGCGGAGACGGCGTCGGACAGGCTCTGCGTGTACGGAGCGGTCGCCGGGTGCGGCGCCGTGGTCGTCATCTCCGCGCGGTAGATCGCGTTGGCGAGGCTGCCGAGTACGGCCACGCCGATCGCGAGGCCGAGTTCCTGCACGGTCTCGGACAGCGCCGATGCCGAGCCCGCCTTGTTGGGGGGAGCGCTCCCGACCACGAGGTCGGTGCCGAGGGCGGCGATCGCGCCGAGGCCGAGGTAGCCAAGGCCGAAGCCGATGACGACGAGGGCAATGCTGCCTGGGCCGTCCACAGCCGCGAGCAGGGCGTAGCCGACCGCGGACAGGGCCAAGGTGCCCGCGACGATGCGACCGGGCCGGATCCGGCGCGCCAGCAGCGGCGCCCCGATCGCGGCGACGAACATCATCAGCGCCGGTGGGCCCATCCAGAGGCCTGCGTGCAGGGGGGAGAGCTGCTCGACCAGCTGCAGGTGCTGGGTGACGAGGAACATCGCGCCGCCCACCCCGACGAGCCCGACCAGCAGGATCGCGAGGGCGGCGCTGAAGGTGGGGGTGGCGAACAGGCGGAGGTCCAGCAGGGGGTCGGTGAGGTGGTTCTGCCGCCGGACGAACAGCACGGCGAACAGCACGCCCACGACGGCGGCGGTCAGGGTCGGGGCGTCGAGACCTTCGACGGCACCGTGCTTGATCGCGTAGATCACCGGCAGGATCGCGGAAAGCGACAGGACGACGCTGGCGAGGTCGAGACGACCGCTGTCGGGGTCGCGGTACTCGGGAAGCAGGAGTGGGGCCGCGACGACGACGATGAGCACGATCGGGATCGCGACGAGGAACGCCGATCCCCACCAGAAGCGCTCCAGGAGCGCTCCACCGACCAGCGGTCCGACGGCCATGCCGAGGGCGAACATGGTCGCCCAGACCCCGATCGCGAAGGCGCGCTGACGGGCGTCGGTGAACATGTTGCTGATCAGCGCCAGCGTCGAGGGCATCAAGGTCGCCCCCGCTACTCCGAGCGCGGCTCGGGCGGCGATGAGCATGGCCGCCGAGGTGGAGAACGCCGCCGCGATCGAGGCGACCCCGAACGCGGCGGCCCCGATCATCAGCAGCCTGCGTCGACCGATCCGATCGCCGAGCGTGCCCATCGTGATCAGCCAGCCCGCGATCATGAACCCGTACGCATCCATGATCCACAGTGCCTCGACGCTGCTGGGCCGCAGGTCGAGCGACAGTTCGGGGAGCGCGAGGTACATCACCGTCACGTCGAGACCGAGCAATGCCGTCGGCAGTGCCACTACCGAGAGGCCGACCCACTGTCTCGTGCCGGCGCGTTGACGGGTGGGAGTGGGCATCGACGGGCCTCCGTTCAAGGTAGTTGAACCATCGTACTAGTTGTACCATAGTTCAACTACTTTCCGGCGTGGTCCCGGATCTCGGTCGATCACCGCTCCCGCGAGCCCTGACGGCCGTCGACCGACACGGTGTCGGTCACGGTGTGAGCTGCACGGTTTCCTGTTCGTCGCTCGAACCGTCGGCGAGACCCGCGGTGAGCGTTGCCCCGCAGGCGAAGGCGATGGCCAGCGCGGCCACCGCCGTGAGGGCCGGCCGCCAACGGAACGACCGCATGGCCGGAGCGGCCGGAGCGGTCGGAGTGGCCGGTGTCCCGCCGGCGAGCCTTGCGCGGGTGGCCAGCCATGGCCGCATCTCGTCCTCGCCGAGGCCGCAGGCTCGGACGAATGCGACGAGGAGTTCCTCGCGGGGGAGCCGGTGCTTGCCGAGCATGGTGGCGGTGGTTGAGGCGGGCAGTGCGTCGCCTGCGGCGGCCGCCTGGCGTTCGAGTTGTCGGAAGCTGCGTCCGGACCAGGCCTTGAGCCGTCGTAGTTCGGCGACGAACGCGGCTTCGTCCGTGGCCGCTGCCGGCGACGGCGGTGTGCTGGCCGGTGGTGCGGTCGTCATGGTCGCTCCGGTGGTGAGGGCGCTGAGCTGGCCGTACGGCGTTCCGCACGAACCCGAACACGCGAACGTATTGATCGAGTTCGAGCATGCCGGTCAGCGTGTGACCCCTCGATGAACCGCAACTGGAGGTCACATGCGCCGGATCCGCATCGGTGTGCCGCTGGTGGTCGTGCTGGCGATGGCCGCGTGCTCCCCGGAGCCTTCGCGCGAACCCGTCGCCGAGTTCCTCTCCCAGACGTTGCCGGACGGCCCCGGCGGCACGGTCGTCGCCGGGCGCGGTGAACGGATCGTCCACTGCGAGGGCTTCGGCATGGCGGATCGCGAGGAGCGGATCGCGGCGACCTGCGACACCGCGTACGACGTCATGTCGATCAGCAAGCAGTTCACCGCGGCCGCGATCCTGAAGCTGGAGATGACGGGCGAGCTGCGGGTGACCGATCCGATCAGCACCCATCTCGGGCCGGTTCCCGGCGACAAGCGGGGGATCACCCTGCACCACCTGCTCACGCACACGGCGGGCCTCGTGGAAGCGCTCGGTGACGACTACGCGGTGCTGTCCCGCGACGCCATGCTGGCCGAGGCGCTGGCCTCGACGCCGCTGTCGGCTCCGGGGGCGGAGTTCCGCTACTCCAACGTCGGCTACAGCGTGCTCGCCGCAATCGTCGAGAAGGTCTCCGGGCTCGGCTACGAGCAGTTCATGGCGAGGTACCTGTTCGCCCCGGCAGGCATGACGAGCACCGGATACGTGCTGCCCCGATGGGAACGCGACCAGGTGGCCGTTGAGTACGACGCCGGCGGCGCGAGCCGCGGCCGGCCGGACGAGCGGCCGTGGGCAGCGGACGGCCCGTACTGGAACCTGCGCGGCAACGGCGGCCTCCTGTCCACCGCACGCGACATGTTCCGCTGGCACCGTGCTCTCACCGGCGACACCGTTCTCTCGGCGAGCGCGCGGGCGAAGCTCTTCGCCCCGAGCGTTCCCGTCCCTGACTCCGCCGAGTCGTACGCGTACGGCTGGGGCATCGTCGACGCGGAGGACGGGCGGATCGCATTTCACGACGGGGGCAACGACTGGGCGCTCGCGACCTACGCGCGATCCGTCGACGACTCCCCGGACGACGCCGTGATGACGTTCTGGGTCAGCAACCACGCCTACCGGGAACCAGGCTGGAACCTCGAGGACATGGCGACGGGACTGACGCTCGGCATCCTTGAGCGCGTCCGCTCGCAGCCCTCATGACGATCCGTCAGGACCCCGGCCGGCCCGTGCCCAGCGGGCCCGGCTCGCGTCATGGCAGCGTGTGGAACGCCCTGCCGTGGTAGACGGTGACCGGCCGGTCGTCGCCGAGCACGACGTGCTGCACGTGTCCGACGATGATCGTGTGGTCGCCTGCCCGATGCCGGTCCTCCACGGCGCAGTCGAGCGTCACGAGTGCGCCGGTGAGCGCGGGTTGGCCGTTCACGGTGCTCGTGAGGTCGAGGTCCGTGAACTTCGGCGCGCCCTTCGTCGCGAACCGGACGGCGTGCTCGACCTGCCCGGCGTGCAGGATGCTGATCGCGAAGCGGCGGCACCGGGCGAAGACCGGGTGGCAGGTGGCCGAGATCGCGAGGCACAGGAGCACGAGCGGCGGGTCGGCCGAGACCGAGCAGAACGAGCTGGCGGTGAAGCCGTGCGCCTCGCCCGCATCGTCGCGGGTGGTGGCGACGACCACCCCGGACGGGAAGCGTGCCATCGCGTCGCGGAACAGGGCCGGCTCGACGGCGAGGGACGTCATGCGAGACATGTGGGCAGCCGTCCCTCGTTGAACTCGACCATCTCCCCGAAGATCCCGATCACGTCGAGCGGCCGGGCCGGTGGTCCGCCCTCGATCTCGGCGTACGCCCGGTGGAGGTTGCCGACGATCCGCTCGGGGTCCAGCAGGTGCGAGAACCGCCCGTCGGCGTCGCGGGCGACCTCGAGCGGCGTCCGGCCCTTCCGCACTCCCGCGTCGGCGAGCCTCTGGATCCAGCGCAGGTACTCGATCGTCTCGTCGAGCACCTCGGGCCCAGCGACGGGACCGTGGCCGCACACGATCGTGCGCGGGCCGATCCTGCGCAGCCGCTCGACCGCGACGATGCTGCCGCTGATCGAGCCCATCAGCGTGAACGGCGTGCTGCCGGCGAGCGCGACGTCCCCGGCGAACAGGACCCGGTCGTCGGGGATCCACGCGACCACGTCGTTGGTGGTGTGCGCCGGGGCCACCCCGATCAGCTCGATCCGCCTGCCGCCGACGGTGAGGGCCAGCCGGTCGGTGAACGTGACGGTCGGCAGCGTCACCCGCACGTCGCCCCATTCGACGTCCGGCCACAGCCGGGTGAGGGCCAGCCCGGTCTCGCGCATCTCGGCGCGCGCCCCGTCGTGGGCGACGATCGTCGCCTCCGGCCCGTAGAGGTGGTTGCCGAAGATGTGGTCGCCGTGGTGGTGGGTGTTGACGACGATCCGGCGGGATGCGGGGCACAGCTCGTCGACCGTTGTGCGGAGCAGGGCCGCGCGGCGCTCCGTGGCCAGCGTGTCGATCACGACCGCCCCGTCGTCGCCCACCACGATCCCGGCGTTGCTCACGCACCACCCGCCGGGTTCCTGCAGGTAGGCGTGGACGCCGTCGGCGACCTCGACGGTCCGCTCGGTCGCCGCGGCCGTTGCCGTCAAGACGGCCCGCCCAGTACGGCGAGCTGCCCCGCGTAGGCGCTCGCGTGGGCCATGGTCGTCCGGCTGTTCGCACCCAGCGCGCCCCGCACGAACTCCCGGGCGTCGGCGAGCGTGCGGTCCGGGCCGAGGACCTTCGCGACCGCGTCCGGGTTGATGACGACCGTGTGCCGCGCGGTCGCCACGTCACCGTCCTCGCCCTTGCGCAGGTGCCACGACCCGCTGTGCCCGAGCAGCAGCTCCGGTGGGACGAGCTGCTTGTAGACGATCCGGTCGGACGGGAAGCACAGCCGGATCGACCGCGTGGTGTGCGTACCGCCGTCAGCCGTGGTCGTCTCCATCTCCATGTCCTGCACGCCCGGCTGCGGGTCCAGCAGGCGGACCCGCGCCACGTGGGGGAGGCGCTGCGGCCAGAGGTCGGACCGGTCGATGAACACGTAGGCGTCCTCCGCCGAACCGTCGAGCGGGATCTCGTCCTCGAAGGTCACGACGACGTCGGCGACGGGATGCCCGATCTCGGCGACCCTGCGGAGCGCGGCGAGCTCGCGGTTGCTGTTGCTGTCGACGATCGAGGTGAGCCGGTCCTCGTGCGCCGCGTCGACGGCGGTGAAGTCGTGCGTGAGCACGACCTCGGTGCCGCCGCCCGCCGGGTGGAAGGTCCACGAGCCGGACATGGACGCGATCGGCGCCTGCGTACGTTCCTGCTCGAACGTGACGTGCCGCCGGACGCCGTCGAGGGTGCGGCGCGAGACCCAGGTCTTGACCTCGTCCCCCGCGAGCGCCCAGAGCTGGAAGCGTTCCGTTCCCGGTGCGCGGTGCATGTGCTCGACGTGGACCGTCGGCCCGAAGATCGCCGGCCACCGGGTGACGTCGCCGATCAGGTCGAACAGCACATCGGGTGCCGCCGACACCGCGACGGAGTGCTCGGTGTGGATCACCATGGCGATCAGCCGTTCACCAGGTCGAGGATCTCGCGGGGCGTGCGCAGCTCGGCGATCCGCTCGTCCGGGATGGTCACCCCGAAGTCGCTCCTGATCCGTGCGGCCGTCTCCATCAGGGCGAGTGAGTCGTAGCCGAGCTCGTCGAAGTCGACGTCGCGGATGTCACCGTCGAGCGGGCCGTCGGACTCGCCCGCGCAGGCGACGAGGATCGTGCGGAGGTCGTCGATCGTCATGATCATGTCTGGGTTCCTTCCCTGGTTCGCCGGGTCAGGCGACGGACTCGGACACGACGACGGCGGAGTTGAACCCCCACCGGCCCCGTGCGAGGACGAGCGCGGTCGAGACCCGCGCCGTCAGCGGGCTGCCGGTGACGAGGTCGATCCCGTACTCGGCCGGGACGGCCGTGGTGCCCGCGGTGTGCGGGATGACGCCGTCGCGGATCGCCATGAGCGCGCTCACGACGTCGAGCGGCCCGCCACCGGAGTAGAGCCGGCCGGTCAGCGTCTTCGGCGCCGTCACCGGGACGTGGCCGGGCCCGAAGATCCCCCGGATCGCCTCCGCCTCTGCGGAGTCGAGCTCCGGAACGCCTGCCGCGTCGGCGAACACGACGTCGATCGCGTCCGGGGAGACCCCGGCGTCCTCGATGGCCAGCTCCGCGGCGCGCCGCAGGCCGGAGGGGCGTCCCGAGCCGGGCGGCGGGTCGAACGTGGACGCGTAGCCGGTGATCTCGCCGTACGCGTGGTTGCGGCCGCGCCGCTGCGCGCCCTGCGCGCTCTCCAGCACCAGGATCGCGCCGCCCTCGCCCGGCAGGTAACCGCACGCGCTCGCATCGAACGGGAGGTAGGCGCGCAGCGGGTCGGGGGCCCGGCTGACCCGTCCGCTCGAGAGCTGGGACACCCAGCCCCACGGGTCGAGCGCCGAGTCGACGCCGCCGGTGACGACGAGCGGTGTCCCGCGCCGGATCGTGCGCCGGGCGTGGCCGATCGCGTCGAGTCCGCCCGCCTGCTCGGCGACGAGCGCGCTGCTCGGCCCACGCATCTTGTGGCGGATCGAGATCTGGCCGGTGTTGACCGCGTAGAACCAGGCGAACGACTCGTAGACGCTGACCTGCTCGGGCCCCTGCGACCAGAGTTTGTGGAACTCGCGGTGGGTGAACTCGAAGCCGCCGCAGGCGTTGGACGTGACGATGCCCATGTCGTAGTCGACCAGCCCACCCGGCTCGAGCTTCGCGTCCGAGATGGCCCAGTCGGCGGCCACCAGCCCGTACCGCGTGGACACGTCGGTCTGGGGCAGCAGCCGGCTGGGCAGCAGCTCCTCGGCGTCGAAGCCGGTGATCTGACCCGCCAGCCGGGCCGGGTAGCGGGAGGAGTCGAACCGCGTGATCGTGCCGATGCCGCTGGTTCCCTCGAGGGTCGCCTGCCAGTAGGGCTCGAGCCCGAGGCCGTTCGGCGCGATGACGCCGATCCCGGTGACGATGACGCGGTCCCTCATCGGTGGGCCCCCTTCACGCGGCCCGAGTCCATCCGACGCAGCACCATGGCGCTCTGGAAGCCCCCGAAGCCGCTGCCCACGCTCAGCACCGTGTCGACCTGCCGTTCCCGCGCGGTGCGGGGCACGTAGTCGAGGTCGCACTCGGGGTCGGGGGTGTGCAGGTTGGCCGTCGGCGGAACGACGCAGTGCTCGATCGCGAGCGCCGACGCCGCGATTTCGATCGATCCGATGGCACCGAGCGAGTGCCCGACCATCGACTTGATCGAGCTGACGGGCGTGCGGTATGCGTGGTCGCCGAGGCTGCGCTTGAAGGCGGCGGTCTCGTGCCGGTCGTTCTGCTTGGTGCCCGAGCCGTGCGCGTTGACGTAGTCGACCGCGGTCGGATCGAGCCGCGACTCATCCAGCGCCACCCGGATCGCCTCGGCCATCTCGCGGCCGTCCGGCTTGAGGCCGGTCATGTGGTAGGCGTTGCAGCGCGTGGCGTAGCCGGTGATCTCGGCGTAGACGTGCGCGCCGCGGGCGAGGGCGTGGTCGAGGTCCTCCAGCACGAACATCGCGGCGCCCTCGGCGAGGACGAACCCGTTGCGCGAGCCGTCGAACGGCCGGGAGGCGTGTTCGGGATCGTCGTTGCGCGGTGTGGTTGCCTTGATCGCGTCGAAGCAGGCGACCACGATCGGCGTGATCGGGGTGTCCGACGCGCCGGCCAGCACGACGTCGGCGCTGCCCTCCTGGATCAGCTGCCGAGCGTGGCCCACCGAGTCGAGCCCTGACGTGCACCCGTTGGACACCATGGCCACCGGGCCCTCTGCGCCGACCGTCCACGCGACCTCGGCCGGCATCACGCTCGGCACCAGGTAGTCGAACATGTGCGGCGACAGCCACGCGTCGTCCACCAGCCAGTGCCGGCCGCTGTCGGACAGCACGAGGTACTCCCGCTCCAGGCTCGTCGCGGCGGCCACCGCGCTGCCGAGGCTGACGCCGACCCGGTGCGGGTCGAGCGCTCCGACGTCGATCCCGCTGTCCTCGACGGCCTCCCTGGCGCACACCACGGCGAACTGGGACGCCCGGTCCATCCGGCGCACGTCCCGCGCGGACAGGCCCTCGAACTCGGGGTTGAAATCGGCCTCGCCTGCGACCTGGGAACGGTACGGGGACGGGTCGAAGAACGAGATCCGGCGAGTGGCCGTGCGGCCTGCCGACAGCAGGTCCCAGAACTCCTTCACGCCGTTTCCGCCCGGCGTGCGGACTCCCATACCAGTGATGACAACGCGGCGATTCATCGTCGAACACCGGTCCGCTGTGCGGAGAGAGACATTTCGGGCACCTTTCCTCTCGGGTCGCGAGGACGTGTTCCATCGTGGCGACGGAATCTCGGCGTGCGGTAGAAGAGCGGTCGCATTCCGGTAGCGGATCGGCGCATCACCGGCCTTCTAGTGAAGTTCGAGACGCTTCCCCCAGGCTTTCGGTGCGAATGCCGGCCCGCTGCGGAGGTGCGTTGTGACATTCGGTGTGCCCCTCGGTACGGCCGACGACGAGACACTGCGCGCGCACCTGGAGATCGCCGAGGCGCCCTCGCTGCTGATGACCGTCGCGCACCTGACCGCGGACCCGTCGATCCTCGGCCGCGTCGAGCGGCGGAACGGTTGGCTGTTCCAACCGCAGGGTGGCCTGTCCGGGCAGCAGCAGGCGATGGTGCGCGCGGCGGCGTTCGACGCGTTGCGGCGCTACCGGGATGCCGGCTGCCCGCCGGTCCCTCCGCCGGACGCTGACCTGTTGCGGACGATCTCCGCGTGGGCCCTGGATGCCGACACGGCCGATCTCGTCCCCTTGCTCGCCGAGGAGATCGTCACCGCGGGCACCGATGCCAAGGCCCCGCGCTGGACGCTCGACGAGGTCGCGCCCGGCGTCGAGTTCGACGTCGCGATCATCGGCGCGGGGATGAGCGGGCTGCTGGCCGCGCACCGCCTCACGCAGGCAGGCGTGCGCTGCACCGTCTACGAGCGGAACACCGACGTCGGCGGCACCTGGCTGGAGAACCGGTACCCGGGGTGCCGCGTGGACGTCGCCAGCCACCTCTACAGCTACTCGTTCGCGCCGAGGCACGACTGGCCGGACCACTTCTGCACCCGCGACGTCCTGCACGAGTACTTCCGCGACGTCACCGAGCGGTTCGGCCTCCAGGACCGCATCGAGTTCGGCACCGAGGTCGTCGCCGCGCACTGGGACGACGCCGCGTCGCGGTGGCGGCTGCACCTGCGCACCGCGCGGGGTGAGTCGTGGGTCGAGGCGAACGCCGTGATCAGCGCGGTCGGGCAGCTCAACCGGCCGAACCTGCCCGACATCACGGGGCGCGAGAGCTTCGCGGGCCCCGCGTTCCACTCCGCGGAGTGGGACGGCTCCGTCGACCTCACCGGCAGGCGCGTCGCCGTCGTCGGCACGGGATCCAGCGCGTACCAGCTCGTCCCCGAGGTCGCGAAGGTCGCCGCGGAGCTCTCCGTCTTCCAGCGCAACGCCCCGTGGCTCCGGCCGACCCCGCACTACCACGACCCCGTACCACCGGGCGTGCGCTGGCTCTACGACAACGTGCCGTACTACTCGCCGTGGCACCGGTTCTGGCTGTGCGCCCCGGGGCTGCTGGAGCGCGGCGGCGTGCTGGAGGGGTGGATCGTCGACCGCGGCTACCCGCCCACGGAGCGCGCGATCTCCGCGGCGAACGACCGGCTGCGCGCCGCGCTGACGGAGTGGATGTCCGCGCAGGTCGCCGACGCACCCGAGCTGCTCGAGAAGGTCATCCCGGCGTACCCGGTGGGGGCCAAGCGCGTGATGCGCGACAACGGGGTGTGGCTGCGCACCCTCCAGCGGCCGCACGTCCACCTGGTCTGCGACCCGATCGACCGCATCACGCCTGACGGCCTGGTGACCGCCGACGGGCGCCGGCACGACGTCGACGCGATCGTCTACGCCACCGGCTTCCAGGCGTCGAAGTTCCTCACCCCGATGGCGGTGGCCGGCCGCCGCGGCGTCGACCTGCACGCGATGTGGGCCGGGGACGCGCGAGCTTATCTGGGAATCACCGTCCCGGGCTTCCCCAACCTCTTCTGCCTGTACGGCCCGAACACGAACCTCTCCGGACAGGGCGGAAGCATCTTCTACTTCTCCGAATGCGCGATGACGTACGTGCTCGACGCGATCCGGCAGGTGCTGGAACGCGGGAAGAACGCGCTCGACGTCCGCGCGGACGTGCACGACGACTACAACGAATGGGTCGACCAGGGCAACGCGGAACGAGCCTGGGGCTTCTCGTCGGTGTCGAGCTGGTTCATCAACGAGAAGGGCCGCACCGCGCAGAACTGGCCGTTCTCCGCGCTCGAGTACTGGCGGCGCACCCATGCCCTCGATCCGGCCGAGTACGAGTTCCTCTGACGGCGGGATGGATCATGACAGTACCCAGTGACGTACAGGCACTCTGGGCCGACGACTTCGCCGGCGGCTTCCCGACGTCCGGTCCGGACTCCCGGTGGACCTACATCGGGTTCGGGCCGCACGTGGCCGACGACGGGATCGTGCACACCTCGCCCCGCGGACTCGAGGTCGTTTCGGGCGGGGTGAACCCCGCGACCGGCGAGCCCGCATTCGTCCGGACCCTCGCGCCGGAGGGCGTGAACCCGCACGGCCTGCCGGGGCTGCTCGACCACCTCAAGTGGTTCGCGTTCGCCGACCACGAGGCCGCCACCGGCCTCCCCGGCTTCGACGCCGTGCCCGGCCAGGTCCTGTCCGGCTCGGCCTGGCTGTCCGGCCGCACGTACGGGACGCACGGCCACCCGTTCGGCGACGCCGTCGCGGACCCCGACGCCGACCTGCGGCTCGCGACGGTGACCTTCAACGCCGTCGACCCCGAGACGTCGACCATCTTCAACCTGTTCCTGACCAACACGCGGATCTACGCGTTCTACGAGCGGCTTCCCAACCAGCGGGCCGAGCTCGGCGCCTACGCCGCGTTCTCCTACGCGGTCCCGGTCGCCGAACGCTCCCCGGACGACCGGCACCACCTGGAGATCGCCTACGACCGGTCGGCCGGGCTCGTGCGGTGGCTGGTCGACGGCCGCGAGGTCTTCCGGGTCACCGACATCGGCGTGCCGCTCGACTCGCGCCGGCACCTCCTGCTCGACCACGGCGGGCCGCCGCGGCGCACCGAGCCGCGCCAGCTGCGCTTCGGGATCGGCATGTTGACGCTGCTGGACGCGCGGCTGGACGGCCTGCCCGCCCTGGTGCGGCTGGTGCGCTCGGACGGGTTCTACGTCGACCCGGTGGCCGGTGGTGAGGAGCCGCCGTCGTTCCTCGACGAGGAGAGCCGCGAGACGAGCAGGCTGTTCGGGCAGGGCGCCGCGCTCAGCGTGTCGCGGTTCGCGGTGTCGAGCACCCCCGCCGAGGAGGGCACGTGAGGGAGCTGATCGGCGTGTGGCGGCTGCGCGCGTACACCGAGCGGGACGAGGACGGGGTGACCAGGCCGGGACCGCTCGGTGAGCGGCCCGACGGCCTGCTCATCTACGAGCCGACCGGGTTCATGTCGGTCAGCATGATGGCAGGCGGGGCGGAGGCCACGCCGGAGTCCTTCATGGGGTACGCCGGTCGCTGGCAGCTGCGCGGCACCGGCCGCGTCGTCCACCTCGTCGCCGTGAGCGCCCATCCGCAGATGGTGGGCACCGCGCAGGAGCGGGAGTTCCACATCGACGGCGACGCCCTCACGCTCACCGGCGCCGCCGTGATCAGTACGAAGCCGCTCGTCCGCGCGTTGCGATGGGAGCGTGTGTGATGCCGTACGCGTTCGATCCCGAGCTCGCGCCGCTCGTGCCGAGGCTGGCCCGGATCGACTACACCGACGTCGAGACCGCCCGGAAGACGCTGCGCGAGATCACCGCGGCCACGCCCGCCTACTGGCCCCGCGAGCCGGTCTGGGTCGAGCACCGCACAGTGCCAGGCGAGCATGCCGTGCCGGTCCGGGTCTACCGGCCTGACCGGGCGGTACCGCCCGCGCCGGTGGTGCTCTACCTGCACGGCGGCGGGTTCGTCCTCGGCGACCTGGCCATGGTCGACTCCGCGGCGGCCCGGGTGGCCGACCAGGCAGGCGTCGTCGTGGTGTCCGTGGACTACCGCCTCGCCCCCGAGCACCCGTTCCCGGCAGGCCTCGACGACTGCTACGCCGCGCTCGAGTGGACCGTCGCCCGTGCCGGCGACCTCGCGGTCGACCCGGACCGGGTGGGCGTCGCGGGCGAGAGCGCGGGCGGCGGGCTGGCCGCGGCCGTCGCGTTGCTGGCCCGCGACCGCGGCGGCCCGCGGCTGCGCCACCTGTGCCTGCTCAGCCCGGAGCTGGACGACCGGCTCGACACCCCGTCGGCGCGCGCGTTCGTCGACACCCCGAAGTGGGACCGGGACAACGCGGCGGCGAGCTGGCGCCACTACCTGAACGGTGGCGACGCTTCGGAGCTCGCCGCGCCCGCCCGGGCCGTCGACCTCGCGGGCCTGCCGCCCGCGTTCATCGGCGTCAGCGAGTTCGACCCGCTGCGGGACGAGGACATCACGTTCGCGCACCGCCTCATCCAGGCCGGGGTGCGCACCGAGCTGCGCTACTACCCGGGCACCTTCCACGCCTCGTACACCGCCCCGGTGGCGGTGTCCCGGCGGATGCTCGCCGACCAGGTCGACGCGATCCGGTCGGCGCTTCACGGCTGACAGCTGAAACGAGAGGGGACGGCAGAGATGACGACAAGCACCGAGCCCGGCTACCGGATCGTGTGGGACGACTTCAAGGACGGCTTCGCCGTCGGCGCGGCGGGGGACCCCGCGGCCCGGTGGTTCCACTACGGCTTCGGGCCCCACCTGGGCGACGACGGTGTCGTCGAGACGTCCGCTGCCGGGCTGCGGGTGCGCTCCAGCGGGACGAACCCGAGCACCGGTGAGCCTGCGTTCGTGCGGACGCTCGCGCAGGAAGGGGCAAACGGCAGCGGCCTGCCGGGCACGCTCGACCACGTCAAGTGGCTCGCGTTCACCAACCGCACGGCGTCGACCGGCTTCCACGGCTTCGACGCCGAGCCGGGCGCCGTCCTGAGCTTCGAGACCTGGATGTCGGGCCGCACGTTCGGCACCGCGGGCCATCCGTTCGGCGAGCACGTGACCGACCCGGACGACGACATGCGCCTCGCCTCGGTCGGCATGCCGCTGCTGGACGAGGAGACCTCCCTGATCGTCGACTTCTTCCTGTCGAACGAGCAGGTCTACGTGGTCTACGAGCGGCTGCCGTTCTCCCGCCAGCAGATGGGGAACTACGCCGCGTTCGTCTACCAGATCCCCGTCGCGCGGCGGACAGCCGACCAGGAGCACCACTTCCGGATCTCCTACGACCGGTCGGCAGGGCTCGTGCGGTGGTTCCTCGACGACGCGGAGGTCTACCAGGTGGACCGGCTCGGTCACCGCCTCCACTCGCGGCGCTACCTGATGGTCGATCACGGCGGCGACGAGGTCGGCATCGAGCCGCGGCAGCTCAACGCCGGGATGGGCATGTTCGCCTCGCTCGACTACGCCGCACCCGGCCGCACGGCGCTGGTGCGCGTCTCCGACATCGAGGGCTACTACTACTCGACCGAGATCGGCCCGCCCGCGCCGCAGCCGTTCCTCGACGACGAGAGCCTCGAGCCGAATCGGCTCTTCGGTCAGGGTGCGCAGATCGCCGTGCGCCGATACGTCGTCTCCAGCAGCCCCGCCTGACGAAAAGGGAGCCTCCCGCAATGGCGCGGGAGGCTCCCTTTCGCGTTCAGGCGCGGGTGAACTCGACGTCCAACTCGAGCGACACCTTTTCGCCGACGACCACGCCACCGCCGTCCATCGGCAGCTCGGTGACGATCCCGAAGTCCTTTCGGCTGATCTCGCCGCGCGCGCTGAAACCGATGCGGTCGTTGCCGAAGGGGTCCCGCGTGCTGCCGTTGTACTCGAACCGCAGCTCGACGGCCCGGGTGATGCCGCGGATCGTGAGCTCGCCCGCCAGCACGTACCGGTCGCCGTCGGTGCGGATCTCCGTGGAGCGGAACGTGTACTCGGGGTGCGTGACGACGTCCAGGTACTCCGCGGACTTCACCGCGTTGTCCCGCGCCTCGTTGCCGCTCTCGAACGACGCGGCGTCGATGGTAACCGTGACCGTCGACCGCAGCGGGTCGTCGGCGACCTGTGCGGTGCCGGAGTACGCGCGGAACCGGCCGCGGATCCGGCTCACCATCATGTGCCGGACTGTGAATCCGAGCTCGGAGTGGTTCGGGTCGAGGTTCCACGTGCCCGCGACCAGGCCCGGAAGAATGGTCGATGTCGTCATGCTCCACCTTTGGTAGTAGCAGTGATTTCGGATCCGGAGTATCGACGACAACGAGCAGTCGGGTCAACGGGCGTTCTATCGTCCGCCTACCGGTCTTCGATCGCGCGGGATCACAGTTGCACCACCAGTCCGCGGTGAGCAGGAAGGGCCCAGAATGTCCGCCAAACCATTGCCAAGCGTGGCCACGGCAGATCTCGCGGCCATCGCCGCCCGGTGCGCGGCGGCGGCCGACGAGCGCCGCCGGCTCGATCCCGACGTCGCGGCGGCGGTCGTCGACGCCGGGTTCGCCCGGCACTTCGTGCCCATCAGCGCCGGCGGGCACGCCGGCACGTTCGCCGACCTCGCCGCTGCGGTCGTCACCGTCGGCGAGGCGTGCGCCGCGACCGCGTGGTGCGCATCGCTCACCGCGAGCATGTCCCGGATGGCGGCGGCGTTCCTGCCCGTCGAGGGGCAGCGGGAGATCTGGTCCGCAGGCCCCGACGCGGTCGTCGTCGGCTCGGTCACCCCGCTCGGGCGGGCCGAGGAGGTGGACGGCGGCTGGATCGTCGCCGGCAGCTGGCCCTACATCAGCTTCGTCGAGTTCTCGGACTGGGCGCTGGTGTGCGCGATCGTGGGCAGCGGCTCCGACCAGGTGGCCAAGCTGTTCGCGGTGCCGCGCAGCGCCTATCGCGTCGAGGAGACCTGGTTCAACGTCGGCATGCAGGCCACGGGCAGCAACACGCTCGTCGTCGATGACGCGTTCGTGGCCCGCCCGCTCGCGTTCGACCGCGCGGACCTGTTCGCGGGCAAGACCGTGGAGTCCCCGGACACCGACGCCCCCTGCTACTCGGCGCCGCTGCAAGCCGTCAACGGGCTGTCCTTCGTGCTTCCCGCGCTGGGCGCGGCCCGCGGGGCGCTCGGCTCGTTCTCCGGCTACATCGCCAACAAGATCCGTACGGCGCCTTCCCTGCCCGGCGTGCCCGGTGTGCAGGGCAACAGGGCGACCTACGAGATGGCGTTCGCCCGGTCGGCGGGCGAGATCGACGCCGCGCAGCTGCTGCTGGAGCGGGCCGTCGGCATCGCCGACCAGGGCGCAGCCACCACGCCTGCCGAGACCGCGCAGAACCTGCGCGACTGCTCGCTGGCCGTGGACATGCTGGTCACCGCGGTCGACCGCATCTTCCGCACCGCGGGGACGACCGGTCAGTCGACGAAGGGCTCGCTGCAGCGGTTCTGGCGCGACGTCAACTCGATCTCCACGCACATGGCCATCCAGTTCGAGCCGGCCGCGCGGCTCTACGCCACGGAAACGCTCAAGGTCTGACTCCGACAGCAGAGGAACACCATGGACTCGCCCGACTGGGTGTTGTGCACCGGCTGCCAGCGGCCCGTCTACGGCAAGCGGTTCACCCGCAGCCTGCGCGTGTGCCCCGAATGCGGCCGGCACGCGCCGCTCACCGCGGAGGAACGGCTCGCCCTGCTCGCCGACGCGGGCTCGGTCGAGCCACTGCGCTTCTCCGTGACCAGCACCGACCCGCTCGGCTTCGTCGACACCGTCCCGTACCGGGACCGGCTGGCGACGGCGCAGGCGCGGACCGGGATGCGCGAGGCCGTGCTGTGCGCCCGCGCCACGATCGAGGGCTGCCGGGTGGTGGCGGCGGTGATGGACTTCCGCTTCCTCGGCGGCAGCCTCGGCAGCGCGGTGGGGGAGCTGATCACCCTGGCCGCCGAGATCGCGCTCGAGGAACGGACGCCGCTGCTGATCGTCACCGCGTCGGGCGGCGCGCGCATGCAGGAGGGCGCGCTGTCGCTGATGCAGATGGCCAAGACCAGCGGCGCCCTCGGGGAGCTCGACAGGGCGGGCATCCTGACGATCTCGCTCGTCACCGACCCGACGTTCGGCGGCGTGGCCGCGTCGTTCGCGACCCTCGCCGACGTGGTCATGGCCGAGCCGGGCGCCCGGCTCGGGTTCGCCGGGCGGCGCGTGATCGAGCAGACCATCCGCCAGTCCCTGCCCGACGAGTTCCAGACGGCCGAGTTCCTGCTGGCCCGCGGGTTCGTCGACATGGTGGTGCCGCGCTCGCGGCAGCGTCAGGAGCTCGGCAGGCTGCTGCGCGTCGCCGCGACGCCGTCGGCTCCCGAGCCGGTGCCTGCTCACGGTGTGGTGACCGAACCCGATCTGCTCCCCGAGCCGGACGCGTGGGAGCACGTGACGCAGGCCCGCAGCCTCGACCGGCTCAAGTGCGTCGACTACCTGCGGCTCGCGTTCACCGACTTCGTCGAGCTGCACGGTGACCGCGTCTCGGGGGACTGCCCCGCGACGGTCGGCGGGCCCGCGTGGCTCGGGACGCAGCCGGTGATGGTGATCGGGCAGCAGAAGGGGCACGACCCAGCCGAGCTGATGCGGCACAACTTCGGCATGCCCGTGCCCGCCGGCTACCGGAAGGCCGCGCGGCTGATGCGGCTGGCCGAGAAGCTCCGGCTGCCGGTCGTCACGCTCGTCGACACGCCCGGCGCCTACCCCGGCGCCGACGCCGAGGAGAACGGCCAGGCCGTCGCCATCGCGGAGAACCTGCGGCTGATGATGTCGCTGACCGTCCCGGTGGTCAGCGCCGTCATCGGCGAGGGCGGCAGCGGCGGGGCGCTCGGCATCGCCGTCGCCAACCGCGTGCTGATGTTCGACCACAGCGTGTACTCGGTGATCGGTCCAGAGGGGTGCGCGGCCATCGTCTGGAAGGACGCCGCCCAGGCCCCGCGGGCCGCCGCCGCGCTCTGCCTGACCGCGCGGGACCTGCTCCGGCACGGCGTGGTCGACGGCGTGCTGCCGGAGCCGCCCGGCGGGACGGGCCGTGCGCCGGTCGTCGCGGCGACCACGCTCCGGGAGGCCGTCCGTGCGGGGCTGGCCGAGCTCGGCACGCTCTCGGGCCCTGAGCTGCGCGCGCACCGGCACGCCCGGTTCCGGCGCTTCGGTGCGCCTGCTGCGCTCGGCGCCGAGCTGACCGCGGCGTAGGCGGGCCGCGACGTGTTCGACAAGATCCTGATCGCGAACCGGGGCGAGATCGCCCTGCGCGTCGCCCGCACGTGCCGGGAGCTGGGGATCCCCACGGTGGCGATCTGCTCCACACCGGACCGGGGATCCGCCGTCACCCGGTTCGCCGACGAGACCGTGCTGATCGGCCCCGGCGCGGCGGGGCAGAGCTACCTGAACGCGGCGGCCGTGCTGCAGGCGGCTGAGCAGACCGGGGCGGACGCGATCCACCCCGGCTACGGCTTCCTGTCGGAGTCCCCGGATTTCGCCGACGCTTGTGCGTCCCTCGGGATCACGCTCATCGGTCCGCCCGCGGACGTCATGGCGGCGCTGGGCGACAAGTCGTCCGCCCGCGCGATCATGGCGAAGGCCGGGTTGCCACTGTTGCCGGGAAGCGTGGACCCGCTCGACGTCGACGAGGCCCGCGAGCTCGCCGCCGAGATCGGCTTCCCCGTCATCATCAAGGCGGTGGCGGGTGGCGGCGGCCGGGGCATGTCGGTCGTCCGGGACCCGGACGCGTTCGCCGACGAGTTCCAGCGCACCCAGGCGAACGCGCAGATGCTCTTCGCCGACGGCCGGGTCTACGTCGAGAAGTACCTCGAGCACGCGCGGCACGTCGAGGTGCAGGTGCTCGCCGACACCCAGGGGAAGGCGATCCACCTCGGGGCGCGGGACTGCACGGTGCAGCGGCGGCACCAGAAGCTGATCGAGGAGACCCCTGCGCCCGCGCTGCCCGCCGGGCTCGCCGAGCGCATCGGGGCCTCCGCGGTCGACGGGGCGGTCGTCGCGGGCTACGTCGGCGCCGGGACGTGGGAGTTCCTCCTCGCCCCCGACGGCAGCTACTACTTCATGGAGGTCAACTGCCGCATCCAGGTCGAGCACCCCGTGACCGAGATGGTCACCGGGGTCGACCTGGTGCGGGAGCAGATCGCGATCGCGGCGCGCCACCCGCTCGCGCTGGACCCGGCCGAGGTGGTCCCGCGGGGCGTGGCCATAGAGTGCCGGGTCAACGCCGAGGATCCGACAGCCCAGTTCGCGCCTGCACCCGGCCGGCTCGACCGGTTCGAACCGCCCGGCGGGCCGTTCGTTCGCGTCGACACGCACGCCTGTCCCGGCTACGTCGTGCCGCCCCACTACGACTCGATGATCGCGAAGCTCGTCGTGTGGGCGCCGGACCGGGACGGGGCGATCGCGCGGATGCAGCGCGCGCTCGGCGAGTTCGTGATCGAGGGCGACCGCATCCGCACGACGATCGACTTCCTGCAGACGGTGCTGTCCGACGAGCGCTTCGCGGCGGCGGCGCACTCGACGAGACTGGTGGACGAGCTGCTCGGGCCGTAGCCCTACCGGACGGTGCACAGCAACCGTCCACCGTGCACACGGCAGGACGTGTGCACGGTGGACGGGAGGTGTGCACCGCCGGTTAGTCGTGCTCCACGTGGCGGGACCTGTTCCGTAGTTCGCCCTCTTCGCGCACCAGCACGTCGTGCACGACGCAGTTGCGCACCAGCTCCGGCCCGGAGCCGGGACGGGTGGTCAGGACCAGCGCGTAGCAGGTGGACCGGATCGTGCCGTCCGCGTCGGGGTCGATGTCGACCATCGTGAACACGTGGCGACGCTGCTGCGGGTCCTCGTCGAACCGCTTGTGCACCTCGTGGAGGTCGCGGAGGATGCCGGCCCGCGTACGCGCAGGCTCCCGGCCGGGGGTGTGGCCGAACTCGGCGTCCTCGGTGAACGTGTCCGCGTAGCCCTCGAGCTTGCGCGCGTCGAGGAGCTGCATCTGGCGGGCGTAGAAGTGCTGGACCTCCGCGTAGAGATCCGCGTGGGCATAAGCGCTGCTCGTCACTGGGGCTACCTCCGCGATGTCGACGACCTGCCGTACGGACCCACGCTGACGTGGCCGGCTCGCAGCGCCCTAGTAGGCCGATCATCGGCACAAGGACGCTTCGAGCGCGTTTCTAGGCCGCTCGACCAGCCTGGTTCTCGTCGCTGAGATGGACGGCCGGAGGGGAACGAGCATGGAGTCGCGTGACAGGGTTGCGGTGGTCACCGGGGCCACGAGCGGGATCGGTCTGGAGATCGCGAGGTCACTCGCCGGCACCGGGAACCGGGTCTACCTGTGCTCCCGCCGGGCGGACGCCGTCGAGACCACCGTCAAGGACCTGCAGAACGACGGCTTCGAGGCCGACGGGCAGGCGTGCGACGTGACATCTCCCGAGCAGGTCCGGCAGTTCGTGGGCGTGGCCGTCGAGCGGTACGGCCCGATCGACATCCTCGTGAACAACGCGGGCCGCCCTGGCGGCGGGGCCACGGCCCAGATCGCCGACGAGCTCTGGTTCGACGTGATCAACGTGAACCTCAACAGCGTCTTCCTCGTCACGAAGGCCGTGCTCAACGAGGGCGGCATGCTCGAGAAGAGCAGCGGCCGCGTGATCAACATCGCCTCGACCGGCGGCAAGCAGGGCGTCGTGCACGCCGCGCCCTACTCGGCCTCGAAGCACGGGGTCGTCGGGTTCACCAAAGCGCTCGGCCTCGAGCTGGCCAGGACCGGCATCACCGTCAACGCGGTCTGTCCCGGCTTCGTCGAGACGCCGATGGCCGAGCGGGTGCGGGAGCACTACGCCGGCATCTGGGGCGTCGACACGCAGGAGGCGTTCGCCAGGATCAGCGCGCGCGCCCCGATCGGCCGCTACGTCGAGCCGGCCGAGGTCGCGGCGATGGTCCAGTACCTCGTCGGCGACGGCGCCGCCGCGGTGACCGCGCAGGCGCTCAACGTCTGCGGCGGGCTCGGCAACTACTGATCGCGGACGGGAACCAGGGGAATCATGAGTCAGGACGCAGGCACTCCCGAGTCCGAAGTGCGCGCGGTCCTCGAGCTCGTCCGGGGCAACGCGGTGCAGCTCCTGGCGGCGCTCCGGCACCCGCCCAGCGCGCTGCGCATCCACGCGGGCGGGGTCGTCGTGGAGGCCGAGTGGCCGGTGAACGGCACGGCGACCGGGGTCGTCGACGGCGACGCTCACGGCGCGATCGCGGCCGGCGACGACGCACGGGCCGGGGAGACGGTCACCGAGCGGCTCACCGTGCGCGCCCCGGCCGTTGGCGTCTTCTACCGCTCACCGGAACCGGGCGCGAAGCCGTTCGTCGACGTCGGGGACAGCGTGCGCGTGGGCCAGCAGGTCGCCATCGTCGAGATCATGAAGCTCATGGTCCCGGTGCACGCCGAGGCCGGCGGGACGATCGTCGAGGTCCTGAAGGAGGACGGCGAGCACGTCGAGTACGACGAGGCGTTGTTCGCCCTCGAACCCGAAGAGTGAACGCGTGTCGACTTCAGTGCCGGGTGGCGAGGCGGCGCAGCCATTCGCGCAGGAGCGCCGCTTCCGTCGGGGTGAGGTGGCCGGGCTGATCGGCGAGGCGGCTGTCCAGGCTCATCGCGCGCGCCGCGAGGGTGTCGGACTCGGCGGTGTGGTCGTCGGCGGCGGGGTCGACGAGGATCGCGGCGAGGATGGCGTCGCGGACACCGGGCGACAGATCGTCACTGGCCGGGTCGCCGTCCGACGCGATGAGCCGGAGCGTCACGCCGATGGCCGCCGACTGGATCATCTGTGCGGCCACGTCGGGAGGGGTCCGAAGGGCACCGAGCGCCGCGAGCTTCCGCATCACGGCGAGCAGACCCTCGTAGGCCTCCTTCGCGGCGGCGGAACGCTGCCCGGAGTGCACCGTGCCGTACATGAGCTGGTAGAGGCCGGGGTGGTCCACTCCGAAGGCGACGTGAGCGTCCCAACCGGCACGCAGGTCGTCGAGGGGGTTGCCCGTTGCGGCGTGCGCGATCTCCTTCTGGGCGAGGTAGCGCTCGAACCCGAAGCTCGCGAGTGCTTCGAGCAGGCCGCGCTTGTCGCCGAACAGGCGGTAGAGGGCCGGCTGTTGCACGCCGGCGCGCGCGCTGACGGCGCGGGTGGAGACCGCTTCGGTGCCGCCGTCGGTGAGCAGATCGAGCGCGGCCCGCAGGATCCGCATCCTGGTGCCGTGCGGCCGGTCCGCTGTCATGGATCGATGCTAGCCCCCCGGAGCCGGGGATTGACAAGCCGCGAGTAGCGTCGATACCGTTTTGTCCAGTTCAGTGATACTCACACTGGATGTTCGGGCTCGACGGCGAGCGCTGATCGCAAGGAACCATCGATTCGGAGCGACCGGAAGGACATCATGGGAAAGCTGCGCTATCTCGCCGAGCAGGTGCCCGTCGCCAACGACATCAGCCTGCTCGTCCTGCGGGCGATCGTCGGGATAATCTTCGTGGTGCACGGTGCGGGTGACATTTTCGAGGCAGGCGTGTCCAGCAATGTCGAGAACTACCGCGAGGCGGGCATCCCGCTTCCGGCCCTCAGCGCGCCGTTCGCCGCCTACGTGCAGTTCCTCGGCGGGCTTGCGCTGATCGCGGGTCTGGTCAGCCGGCTCGTCAGCCTCGGCATGGTCGTGGTGATGGCGGGTGCGCTGGTCTTCGTGCACGCGGGGGAGCAGATCCCGATCGGGCAGGACGGCAGCGGCTCGGGGTTCGCGCTCATCATGGGGGCGGCGTCGCTCGCCATCGTGCTCGCGGGCCCTGGCCGCTTCAGCCTCGACTACCTGATCGCCACCCGGGCGGCGGGCGCGCCTGTCGCCACCTCCGCGGTCAGCCAGGGCGCCTGAGCTGTCGGCCGCGATGAGAGGGCTCGTGGCCCTGCTCCTCGCCGGAACGATCGCGATCGCGGGGTGCTCCGGTCCGCCGGAGAGCATCGGTGGCGGCGCCACCGCGGCAGGGCCGAGCGTCGCCGCCACCGTCGAGCGGTCCGCCGAGCTCACGCCAGGCGCGCTGGTCGGCAGGTTGCGGGCAGGCGGACTCGCGATCGTCGTCCGGCACGGGCGCACCGACAGCGCTCAGGACGCCGACCCGATCGACATCGCCGACTGCTCCACGCAGCGGAACCTCTCGGCCGAGGGGCGGGCCGAGGCGGAGGCGATGGGCGCGGCGATCCGCGAGCTGGGCATCCCGATCGGCGACGTGCTGAGCAGCGTCTACTGCCGGGCGATGGACACCGGGCGGCTCGCCTTCGGGCGGGTGGAAGCGGCCGACGCGATCGACGGTCGCGCGGTCTGGCCGCCCGACGCCGGCAAGCGCGCACTGGCGGGCGAGCGGCTGCGCGGCCTGATCCACGAGCGGCTGCCCGCTGCGCCCGACCGGAACACCGTCATGATCGTGCACCAGCTCTTCGCGGACGCCCTCGACGGCACGGTGCTGGGCGAGGGCGAGGCTGTCGTCTACGAGCTCGTCGGCGGCCGGATCGTGAACCTGGGCACCGTCGCGCCGGAAGAGTGGGCCGGTCTGGCATGAGGGCGCTGCTCGCCGCCGTCCTCGTCGCGCTGGCGGGCTGCGCGGGCGGGGCGGCGCCTGCGCCCGCCGCCGACGCCGTGCACCCGGCCGTGCAGGACGCTCTGCCCAGCGTCGTTTCGGTGCAGGTCGGGGAAGGGCGGCACAGCGGCACCGGCTTCCGGGTCGGCATCGACGGCATCGTCGTGACCTCGGCCCAGGCCGTCTCAGAGGCAGGCGACGGCGCCGAGATCTCTGTCGTGCTCGTCGACGGCACGCGCCGCGCCGCCACTGTGCTCGGCCGCTCCACCGAGGTGGACATCGCCGCGATCCGGCTCGACGGCCCGCAGATCCCGGCGATGCACTCCCGGTCCGGGTTCGCGCAGGCTCGCCCGGGTGACCGCGTGCTGGCCGTGCGCGCCCCACCGCACGATGCCGCCCCGGCGACGCTTCTCGCCAAGGACCGGCGCGCGGCGCTTGCCGGCGGTACGGAGCAGTCCGTGATCGCGCTCGACTCCGACCTGGGACCGGGCGCGTCGGGCGCACCCGTCGTCAACGCGGAGGGCGACGTCCTCGGTGTGGTCACCTCGGCGGCTGCGCCCGGCGCCGGCCGGCCGGGCGATCGGGCGTTCGCGATACCCGTCGACGTCGCACGGCAGGCCGTCTTCGCGATCGTCGGCAGGGCTTGAGAAACCTAGCTGAAACACGTCCGAGTAGTGTCCCCCGCAACTATTTTCGGACGCCCGTCTCGTCACTCCTCGTTAACTACAATTAAATGATCAATTCGGCTGTGATGGAGTTCACGCCGGTGGCGCGGTTGCCCCTGCTATGTTCGAAAACCGGGGAAACCGGGCAAACTGCATTGAGGGGGACGACCGTGAGGTACACACTTCTTGGACCTCTGGAAGTCGTGACTGACGAAGGCCGTTCTATTTCTTTCACCGCATCGAAGGCCACTCAGGTTCTTGCGCTCTTGTTAACGCGATGTGGCCAAACGGTGACGGTAGAAACGATAATCGAAGAACTGTGGGGGGATCAACCGCCGACCACTGCAATGCCCACGCTGCAGACCTACGTCTACCACCTGCGCCGCCGGCTGCGCCGCGAAGGCGCGAACGGCGCGGAGCTGCTCGCGACGAGGTCGAGGGGTTACGAGATCTGTGTGGAACCGGAACAGGTCGACGAGAAGGTCTTCGAGCGGCTGGTCGAGTGCGCGGGGGCGCAGATCGACCACGACCCGGAGGCCGCGCTGAAATCGGTCACCGAGGCGCTCGTGTTGTGGCGCGGCCCCGCATTGGCGAGCGTGCACAAGGGTGAGGTGCTGGCGGCCCACGTCACCCGGCTCGAGGAGATGCGGGCGCGCGCGGAGAGCATCCGGATCCAGGCGAAGCGAAGCCTCGGCCGGCACCACGAGATCGTTCCCGAGCTGCGTTCGCTGGTCGCCCGGTATCCGTTGAACGAGTCGCTGCACGCCTGGCTGATCGAAGCGCTCTACCGGTCCGGTCGGCGTGCCGAGGCGCTGGGCGCGTATCGCGACCTGTGGTCTCGGCTCGATGTCGAGCTGGGGGTGGCGCCCAGCCGGGAGGCTCAGCTGCTGCAGCGAGCCATCCTGGAGCTCGACGACGTCCGAGTACCGGTGCGGGCGAGGCGGAAGGGCTGAATGTCCCTTGCCGCATCACGAGGGCGGCGCCTCCTCGGCCGTGATCCGGTCGCGGTGCAGCACCACCTTGGTGGTGCGGGCGGCGTAGGCGGTGGGGGCGTCGTCCCAGTCGGCGGTGAGGGTGGTGACCCGTTCGGCGGGGAAGCCGGTGCGGTGCACGAAGCCGAGCAGGTCGGGGAGGATCGCGCGGGTGTGCGAGACGCCGAGGCGCAGGGTGGCGTCGGTGGCGTACATGTGCATCACGGGCACCGGTGTCGCAGTGGCGATGTAGTAGCCGACGGCGGTGCAGATGCCTCCCGGCGCGACAGCGCGGACGGCCCGCTGGAGCCCGGACGTGCTGGAGGTCGCCTCGACCACGACGTCGTAGCCGGAGTTCGTGGCCGGGCCGCGACGGTACGGGTGGGCGCGGGCCCCGAAGGTCTCGGCGATCTGCCGCCGGGCCGGGCTGCGGTCGAGGTAGTCGACCACGGATGCTCCGTGTGCGACGGCGAGGCCCGCGGCGTAGAGGCCGATGCTCTTGGCCCCGCCGCCGAGTACGAGTACCGAGCCGCCTCCGCGTTCGGTGAGCGGGGGCACGACGGTCCGCCAGGCGTCGGCGAGGTTGTCGCTGGCCGCGGCGACGCGCAGCGCCGGGGTGCCGGCGGGGACGGGGACGAGCATGTGGTCGGCGTGGGGCACGCGGACCTCGTCGGCGATCATTCCGCCCCACGGCCCGCTGGCCGGACCGAACCCGAACGCGGCGAGGGTGGTGTCGGTGGTGGTTGCGCACTTGGCGGTGAGCCCGCGCCGGCACCGCTCGCAGGTGCCGCAGGAGACCGCCCACGGCACCACCACGGTCTGGCCTGCCCGAACGTGACGCACGTCGTCGCCGACGGCGAGGACCTCGGCGACGCACTCGTGGCCGATCGCGAACGGTCCCTTGAACGGGACGGGTCCGCAGATCGAGCCCACGGCGGGGTCGATGGCGCCGAGCCGCAACCCGGCCTGCATCGCCCGCGACACCCTGCGGTGCAGGGGGAGGGTGTCACCGTCGCAGCGGCCCGCGACGAACGGGCGCACGATCGCGTCGGTCGGGTCCTGCAGGGCGGGTCCGTCGCGTTCGTGCCAGGCCAGCCGCCGGTCACGGGTGAAGTGCAGCTCGCGCATCGTTCTCCGTTCTATGACGAACGTTATAGACGCTAGGTTATAGCGGTCGTCATAACAAGGAGGGCGTCATGAGCGCGGACGTCCGGCAGCAGATCGTCGCCGGCGCAGCCGATCTGATCCGCCGCCGCGGGCTGGCCGGGACCAGCATCCGTGGCCTCGCCGAGCACGCCGCGGCGCCACTCGGATCGACCTACCACTACTTCCCCGGCGGGAAGCAGCAGCTGGCCGCCGAGGCCGTCCGGTTCGCGGGGGACCAGGTCGCGGGCACGCTCCGCGCGGCGCTCGAGGCCGGTCCGGTGGACGGGCTGCGCGCGTTCCTCGCGCTGTGGTGGAAGATCCTGACACGGACCGGTTTCCGGGCAGGCTGCCCCGTACTCGTGGTGTCCGTCGAGGAGCCGGCGGGGGACGAGTCCGCTCCCCGTGAGGCGGCGGCGGAGGCGTTCCGCGCCTGGGAGGGGATGCTCGCCGATTCCCTGCGCGAGCACGGTGCCGATGCGCGCGACGCGGAGGAGCTCGCGACCCTCGTCGTGGCCGCGGTCGAGGGCGCGGTCGCGATGTGCCGCGCCCGGCGCGATACCGGCCCGCTCGATCGCGTCGCCGCGAGGCTGGAGTTGCTCGTCAGCGAGGTCGTGTCGCGGCCGGCGTAGTCAGCCCGTCAGATCGAGCACGTCGAACCGCAGATCCCGCCAGATCTCGCGTGCCCGTTCCTCGGGATACGGCCCGACCGTCGGCTCGGCGTCGTACACCCGCGTGGTGCGCTCGCTGGTCGTGTAGTTCGGCCAGCCGGGGTCGCCTGCGGCGGCGAACGCGAGGTGTTCGCCCCGCATCAGGCTCGACAGCCGTTCGGCCTGCGCAACGGCGTCCCGGCCGGCTTCCACGAGCCCGGTTTCGATGTGGGTGGTGCCGAACACGAGCAGGGTGTCCAGGCCGTGCGATGCGCCCAGCGAGTTGAACCCCCAGCAGAGCTCGTAGAGCCACACCGGCGCACCGCCTGCGAGGGCGGCCTCGGCGAGGTGGAGGGCGGGCATCCGCCACAACCAGTCCGACATGGCCGTGTCACGCAGCGCGTTCGGGGACGCCGACGGATGGGCCGCTCGATAGCGATGGGCGCCCGGCGTCGGTGCGAGCCCGTCCAGCAGCGCGTCCGCCCCGGCGTCGTCGATGTCGCCGAGCCGGGCGGCGAGCAGGCTGAACTCGTCGCGGGTGTGCCCGACGAGCAGGTCGACAGCACGGGCCGCGCCGCCGGCGAGCGCGGCCCACGGGGACGAGGGCAGCACGTCGCCATCCACCACCGGGGAGAACGGCGTGGGGGTGTACGCCACAGCGCCCCACCGGTCGACGCGCAGCGGGAGCCGGTCCGTCACCGCCCTTGCCGCCTCGACGAGAGCATCGGGTGCGACGTCGGCGAGGTCCGCGGCCCGCGGTGAACGACCGAGCTCGGTGGCGACCTCCGCCGCGACGTCCGCCGCGAGAGCGGGGGTGAAGAAGGTTCCCGGGAGGCTTTGCAGGATCGCGCGCCGGAACAGCCCGGTCGCCTCCGGCATCGCCAGCAGCGCGGCGATCGAGCCCGCTCCGGCCGACTGGCCGAGGACGGTGACGTCGTCCGGGTTGCCGCCGAAGGCAGCGATGTTGTCCCGTACCCAGCGGAGCGCGGCGACCTGGTCGAGCAACCCACGGTTGTCCGGCGCGCCGTCGAGCCGGGCGAAGCCCTCGGCCCCGGTGCGGTAGTGGGCGCTCACCACGACGGCACCGCCTGCCGCCACGGCCGGGCCCGCCAGGTGCGGATTGGCCGAGTCGCAGTTCAGGTACGTGCCGCCGCTGATCCACACCACGACGGGTAGTCCGCTTCTCCCCGGCGCAGGCGTCCAGACGGCGAGGTTCAGCCACTCCTCGCCGTCGGTCGGCCGGCCCGGCTGCGGCGGGGGCGGGCCGAACCGGGTGGCGTCGCGGACCCCCGTCCATGCCACCGCCGGGCGGGGAGCGGCGAACCTGTTCGGCCCGACCGGGGGTGCTGCGAAGGGAACGCCGCGGAACACGGCAACCCCGTCCTCCCAGCTGCCCCGGACCATTCCGGCGGTCGTGCGCGCGTCGACGGTCACGACCTCACCCTCACACGGCGCACCGCCTCGGTCACGCGGATTGCTGCGAGGTCGCCACCGCCGGACGCCCGACGCGCGGTGCGACGGCGGGACGAGCCCTGCGCGTGGCAACGACCACGCCCACAAGGCAGAGCAGTCCGCCGGTCAGCGCGAGCGGCGCCGGGAACTCACCGAGGAGGGTCCAGGACAGCAGCACGACGATCGGCGGGACGCTGTAGGTGGCGGCGGCAAGCCGGCCCGCTGTCGTCCGTGACAGCGCATACCCCCAGGTCAGGAACGCGAGAGCGGTCGGGAAGACGCCCAGGTAGGCGATCCCGGCGGTCGCCGCGGCTGGCGCCGTCGCCAGCTCGGTGAGCAGCGCGGGCAGGTACGGCAGCAGGGCGACCGTGCCCGCGACCGCACCGATCCACGTCATGGTCAGCGCGTCCACGCGAGCCAGGAGCCTCTTCTGCGCGACGGCGGCACCGGCGTACACCAGCGCGGCGAGCAGTCCGAGCAGCACCCCGGCGACGTCGGCGCCGCCGGAGGACGTGGTCGCCGCGATGAGCGCCACGCCGCAGAACGCGATCGCCATCCCGGCCAGCAGCCGGGCCGGGAAGCCCTCCCCGAGCAGCACACCGGCCAGCACAGCCACTACCACCGGTGCCACGTTCACCAGCAGCGCGGCCGTGCCGGCGTCGAGGTGCCGCTCGGCGGCGTTCAGCGCGAGGTTGTAGAGCCCGAACCAGGCCACACCCCACAGCGCGATCGCACGGAGCAGCCGCCCGCGCGGGTTCACCGCTGTCACGGGACGCCTGCGGGCCCGCACCACCAGCACGATCACGGTGAGCGTGAGCGACCCGACGAGCATCCGGCCCAATGCGAGCGCTCCGGGCGTCAGCTCGTGGCCGACCGCCCGGATCCCGACGAACGCCGAGGCCCAGAAGACGACGGTCGTCGCCGCGGCCGCGAGGGGGAGCAGCTGCTTGTAGCGCGTCATGGCTCCAGCCTGATCAGCCGGACCGTTCAGCACCAGCGACAGTTCCTACCGCTGGATTCAGTCCGACTGTATGGTCGACCCGTGCTCGACACCCATCGACTGCGCATCTTCCGCTCCGTCGTCGCCAGCGGGTCGGTGCAGGCGGCCGCCGCGAACCTGGGTTACACCCCGTCCGCCGTGAGCCAGCACGTCACCGCCCTGCAGCGGGAGACGGGGCTGGTCCTGTTCGAGCGGGCGGGGCGCGGGCTGCGCGCGACGGGCGCCGGGCTACTGCTGGCCGAACAGGCGGACGCGATCCTCGACCGGCTCGGCGAGGCGGAGGCGGTGGTCGCGGACCTGCGAGCCGGCCGTACGGGTGCGCTGTCGCTGTCCTACTTCGCCTCGGTCGGCGCGGCCTGGCTACCCCGGGTCGTGCGCCTGCTGACCAGCGAGTTCCCCGGTGTCCGGCTGGACCTCGCGCTGCGCGACTGGCTGCCGGACGACCCGGCCGATCGGTCCGACGTGCAGATCGCCGTCGAACGCCCCGACTTCGCCGCATGGCCCGGCTTCACCGCGCACCACCTGCTCGACGAGCCGTACGTCGTCGTGCTGCCGGAAGGCCACCCGATGACGGGTCGCGAGGAGATCGAGCTGGCGGAGCTCGCATCGGAGCAATGGGTGGACAACGACTTCGCCCGCGGCTGGTGCCGGCGCAACCTGATCGAGGCGTGCACCGCGGCAGGCTTCCGGCCGCCGTTCCACGTCGAGGCGCACGACTACCCGACCGCGCTCGCTTTCGTCGCCGCCGGCATCGGGGTCACCGTCCTGCCAGAGCTCGGGGCCATCCACCTCCCGGCCGGGACGCACGCCGTGCCCGTCGTCCAGCCGACGCCCGTCCGATCGATCCTCGCGGTGGTCCGCGACGCCGTCGCGAGCACCCCTCCGGTGCTCGCGACGTGCGCAGAACTGCGGGAGATCGCCGCCGAGTGCCTGATGCGGTCGAGGTCCTCACCTCTGTGGGCCGGCGCATCGGTTCATCGCGCCTCCGGCTCCTACATTTCGTGAGCAAGGCTCCCGACGGGGCGTCAAGTCGTGTGATCATGTACTCTCTGGGAGGCCTACGGACACAGAGAGTGAGTGCGTCAACGACATGAGCAGCGAGTTCTCCAGCTCAGGACCCGGGCCGGCGGTCGACGAGTCTGTTCCCCACTCGGCGCGGATCTGGAACTACTGGCAGGGCGGCAAGGACTACTACGCTGTTGACAAGGAGGCCGGGGACCAGTACATCGCGGTCTTCCCCGGAATCGTCGACATCGCTCGGAGCATGCGCTACTTCCTGAGGCGCAGCGTCCGCTACCTGGCCGGCGAGGCCGGGGTCTCGCAGTTCCTCGACATCGGCACCGGGCTGCCGACCTCGGACAACACGCACCAGGTCGCCCAGCAGGAGAACCCGGCTGCCCGCATCGTCTACGTCGACAACGACCCCACCGTGCTGGCGCACGCTCGTGCCCTTCTGACCAGCACCCCCGAGGGTGCCACCGCATACATCGACACCAATCTGACCGACGTGAACGTGGTCCTGTCAGAGGCCGCGAAGACCCTGGACCTGACAAAGCCGATTGCGGTCACCATCAACGGCGTCCTCGGACACACCAACGACTACGGTGTGGCATTGTCGGTCGTGCGTGGAATCATGGACAGGCTGCCGTCGGGCAGTTATCTGGCGTTTTCCGACTCCACCACCGAGGACGAGGCGTTCAACCAGGCGCAGCAGGGTTATGACGACACGGGCGCGGTCCCGTACAAGCTGTGGACCCCGGAGGAACTCGCCGGCTTCTTCGACGGCCTGGAACTCGTGGAGCCCGGCCTGGTGCCCATTCCGATGTGGCGCCCCGAGCCCGGCGACAACCCGAAGCCGTTGCCCACGCTCGCAGGTGTCGGCCGCAAGCCTTAGGAACCGACACCGCGCTCGCTGGAGCGGCGCGTCCCGCTGTTGTGTCGAGGTAAAGGCTGTCGCGGCATCGCTCGAATGCTCGCGGCATGGCGTTGACGGTCAGAATGCCGTGCGCCACGGCGGGTCGGCCGCCGCCTCCCCGTCGCCGAGGCTCAGAGCGCGTCACGCACGGACGTGATCAGCTCGGTGGACCGCTGGGGTGTCAACGCCCCGGCGGCCAACCGGTTCATGATCTGGAGGTAGTTCATCACCTCGACGTTCCTGTTCAGGTACAGCGCGCTGTTGAGCTGCTCGAGGTAGACGATGTCGGGGAGGTCGGGCTCCGCGAAGCGCAGCAGGGTGAACGGCCCGCCGACCGCCGCGACGTCGCTGCGGTCGAAGGGCACGACCTGCACCGTGATGTGCTGCCGCGTGGTGGCCTCGAGGATGTGGTCGAGCTGGTCCCGCATGACCTGCCGACCGCCCAGGCTCCGGCGCAGCACCGCTTCATCGATCACTGCCCAGTAGTCAGGTGGCTTCGGCACGTCGAGCAACTGCTGGCGGTGCATCCGCAGCTCGACGCGCTTGCTCACCTCATCGGCGCGGACGGCCTCGCCCAGGTTGACCACCGCGTTGGCGTAGGCCTCGGTCTGCAGCAGACCCGGCACGTACTGGGCCTCGTAGGTACGGATGATCGTGGCGGCCTGCTCCAGCCCGACGTAGGTCGAGAACCAGTCCGGCATGGTGTCGCTGTAACGGTGCCACCAGCCAGGCTCGTTGGCCTGCTCGGCCAGGCTCAGCACCACGTCGCGGGCCGATCCCTCGGTGAGCCCGTACATCGTCAGGAGGTCGGCGACGTCCCGCGGCTTGAACCCCACACGGCCCGACTCGATACGGCTCATCTTCGCTTCGGAGCCGCGGATGGCATAGGCAGCGTCCTCACGGCTGATGCCGCTCGCTTCACGAAGCCGGCGAAGCTGTGCGCCGACCAGGATGCGCAGAACCGTGGGGCCGCCCCTGGCCTCGGCGAACCCGCCCTCACGCGGGTCGTCCTCCTGGCCGTCGGCCATAATCACCCCCGAGAAGACTGCGGATCTCGCGCATCGGGCCACACGGTACCGCGCGCTTTGCGCCGGCGGGCGAGCCGCGCCACAGCATACGACGCCACGCGGGTGCAGAGCGAATTCAACGGAACCGCGGAGATGGACGGCGTTCATCCCCTCCGGGGGGTCTTGCACAGCCTCGTTCCGATTCGAGGCCACAGCTCCGTATCGGCATCACTCGGCTAATCGCTCAGCCACCCGCACCGGCATGAGTTCGAGCCGGCGCGATCCGTTTCACCGAAGCCCGTTGGGATCGCCGTCGGTCAGATCGTCGAACTCGCCGTGCTTGGCGCCGAGCAGGAACGCCCGGAACTCCTCCGCGGTGTGGACCAGCACATCCCCGTCCGGCCGCCGTGAGTTGCGCATGGCGACGCGCCCACCGGCGAGCGGCGCGAGCTCCACGCACGAGCCGTTCGGGTTGCTGTGCTCGCTCTTGCGCCACTGGAGCGACGCGGCGCCCACCAACGGCGTCGTCGACTCGGTCGACGGCCCAACGAAGTCCTGCATGCTGTCGTCACCCTCCGGGCGTGCATCGGCGGCCGCGAGCCAGCCGCAATTGCATATGAAACTGCATCGGGACGTGCATCTGCAACCGGAAGGAGTACCGGCGCCGGGCATCCGGGCGATCTCCGCGACGCCGGACAGGGCCGTCTCAGGCCGTCGTCACCGCTCAATCAGCGGGCGGCCAGGCATCGCGAGGCGGGCTCGGCGGTGGGCGGCCATCCGGACGGGGGCGTTCGCGGCGCCGTACCCGTCGTAGCCGCCGATCCGCTGGACGATCTCGAAGAACACGCGCCCGCCGAGCACCTCGGTGTAGAGGTGCAGGTAGGCGCCGTCGCCGGTCTCGTCGTAGAAGAGTCCGAGCTCGCGCATCGCGGCGAGCCGGACGGGATCGAGGTCGAAGCGGGCGTCGAGATCGTCGTGGTAGTTGGCGGGCACCTCCAGCAGCGGCGCGCCCGCCTCGCGCAGGGTACGGGCGGCAGCGACGATGTCGTCGGTGGCGAACGCGACGTGCTGGGGCTCCGGGACTCCGGGGGACCATTCGCCCCGCCGCAGCAACGAGGCCGTCAGGCTCAGCCGCACCGAGCGCTCGGAGTTCGTCACCGCACGGTCGCGGACGAGGCCGAAGGGTGCGGGGATCTCGGTGACCTCTTCGGGGCCGAGCCCGAGGACCTCCCGGTAGAACAGCGCGGCCTCGTCGAAGGAGTCGAACGGCTGGGTGAGACCGACGTGGTCGATCCGGGTGACACCGACGCCGCCGCCGCGCACGCCGGTCGGGAGGAAGTCGGCGGGCCAGCCGTCGGGGACGGTGCGGGTGAAGAACACCTGGGCGCCGTCGGGTGCCGCGACGGCGCGGAGGTCGGCCTCGGCAACGCCGCGGGAGCGGGGGAGGACGGGGGCGAGTAGGGACGCTGCCCGCTGCGCGGAGCCCGCCGGGTCCTCGCTCTCCAGGCCGAGCGCGGCGACCCCGGCCACCCCGGTCTCGGCGGGCCGCACGACCGAGGCGTTCAGCAGGACCCGGGCGTCCCCCTGCTCCCACTGCTGGACGGGCTTGCTGCGGTGCTGTCCGGCGTGGGCGAACCCGAGGCGGGCGAGTACGTCGCCGACCTGAGGTCCGGAGACCCCGTCGACGGCCAGCTCGACGAACGAGTACCCGCTGAGCCGGGGTGCCGCCGGGCGGACGGGCAGCCCGAGGTCGGGCCGCTCGGCGGCCGCCTGGTCCTCGAGCCACAGCAGCGAGCGCATGGCGTCGACGGCGGTGCGTACGGGGTCGGCCTGCCGGAAGACGTCGTTGAACACCTCGAGCGACAGCGGTCCGTCGTAGCCGGCGTCGAGGACGCCCGTGAGGAAGGCGGGCAGGTCGAAGGCGCCCTGGCCGGGGAAGAGGCGGTGGTGGCGGCTCCACTGCAGCACGTCCATCTGCAGGTGCGGGGCGTCGGCCAGCTGGAGGAAGAAGATCTTGCCAGGGGCGATGTCCGCGAACCCGGCGGGGTCGCCGTTCCGCGACAGTACGTGGAAGCTGTCCAGGCACAGCCCGAGCGCCGGGTGGTCGGCGAGCGCGACCGGCTGCCATGACTCCTCCCATGTGGAGACGTGCCGTCCCCACGCCAGCGCCTCGAACGCGATCCGCAGCCCGCGGTCGGCGGCCCGATCGGCGGCCGCGGCCAGCTGCTGCGCGAGCTGCTCCGCGCCGGCGACGGCGTCCGGGGAGACGGAGGAGCACACGAGCACCGTCGGCGTCCCCAACTGCTCCATGACGTCGAACTTCCGCTCGAGCCGGCGCAGGTTCCGCGCGAAGCGGTCGGGGTCGGTCGAGTCCAGGTCGCGGAAGGGCTGGTAGAGGTCGATGCTCAGGCCGAGATCGGCGCACCGGGCGGCGAGCTCGGCCGGCGTCCACGGGGATGCGATCAGGTCGGGCTCGAAGACCTCGATGCCGTCGAACGCGGCCGCAGCAGCCGCTGCGACCTTGTCCTCGAGCGTCCCCGACAGGCACACCGTCGCGATCGACCGTTCAGGCAACGCGATCCCCTCCCGTTCCGATCTCGCTCCGCACCAGTTCGGTGAGGTGCCGCCGCATCCGGGCGGCGTCCGCCTCGAGGCCGGTGAACAGCCGGAACGACTCGGCGGCCTGGTGCACCGCCATGCGGCTGCCGTCCAGCGTCGCGCAGCCCGCGGCACGCGCCGCCCGGAGCAGCTCCGTGTCGAGCGGCCGGTAGACGATCTCGGCGACCCACAGCTCTGCGCGGAGGAGCTCCGCCGGGACCGGCAGGCCGGGGTGCTCGGACATACCCATGGGCGTCGCGTGCACCAACCCGTCAGCTGCCTCGACCCGCGGTGCGAGCTCGCTCATGTCGATGCCGGTTGCCCGGCCCGCCCCGAAGTGGTCGGCCAGAGCGGTGGCGAGGCGCCGAGCGCGTGAAGCGTCCACATCGAGGATGTCGACCCTGCCGGCGCCGACCGAGAGCAGGGCGTGGCTCGCGGCCGCACCGGCGCCGCCCGCGCCGATCAGCACGACGTGGTCGAGCCGTGCGTCCGGCAGCCCGTCGCGGAGGCCGTCGCGGAAGCCCGTCCAGTCCGTGTTGTGCCCGATCGCGCAGCCGCCGTCGAACACGACGGTGTTGACCGCGCCGATCGCCGCCGCGGCCGGATCGAGGGCGTCGAGGTGGGGGATGACGAGCTGCTTGCACGGGTGGGTGACGTTCAACCCGCGGAACCCGGCGACCCGCGCCTGCAGCACCAGATCGCCGATCGCCTCGGGCGGCAGCCGCAGGGCATCGAGATCGAGCCGCACGTAGCGGTAGTGCAGGCCGAGCTCCTTTGCCTCCCGCATGTGCAGTGCAGGCGAGAGGGACGGGCCGATGCCGGACCCGATGAGACCGACGAGAAGGCCGGCGGCGTCGATGCTCACGTGACTCCCAGAGGATGTACCGGATAGTTAGTTGTACCTCGGATCGGTGGCCGCCGGAAGGTGCTCGGGCGAGCTCGGGGCGTCTTGACCTAATGTCGGGTCGGCGGATCGGAGGAGGCGACGTGGCAACGGGGATGGAGAGCACGCGGGAGCGGCAGCGCGATGCCGACCGCACCCGTGCCGAGATCCTCGACGTCGCCACCGAGGAACTCGCCACGCGCGGCTTCGCGGGGGCCCGGGTCGACGAGATCGCCGCGAAGACCCGCACGACGAAGCGGATGATCTACTACTACTTCGGCAGCAAGCAGGGCCTGTACGTCGCGGTGCTGGAGCGGGCCTACGCGCAGATCCGCGCCCTGGAGCAGCGGCTCGACGTCGAGCACCTCGACCCGGCCCGCGCGATGCGGGCACTCGCCGAGCTCACGCTCGACCACCACGCGTCGCATCCGGCGTTCATCCGCCTGGTGAGCATCGAGAACATCCACCACGCCGAGCACCTCAAGACCTCGCCGGTGCTGTCCAGTCTCGCGACGCCCGCTGTCGACGTGCTCGGACGCATCCTCGAGCGCGGCCGGGCCGCAGGGCTCTTCCGGGACGACGTCGACGCGCTCGACGTCCACATGATCATCAGCTCGTTCTGCGTCTTCCGCATCGCGAACCGGCACACGTTCCAGGTCATCTTCGGGCGCGACATGCTCGATCCCGAGTACCGCGACCACCACCGGCGCATGCTCGGCGATCTCGTGCTCGAGTACCTGACCGCGAACGTCGGCCGCGCCTGACTGCTCCCCTTGACAGGGTCTGAGTCCTAACTCACCATTTGGTACCTCACCATTCAGTACATTATCCCGGCGCTCCGACGTCATCGAAGGGGATGGCATGGACGACTCCCTGCACAGCCTGAAGACGCCCAGGAAGGCTGCGATCAGCGCCTGGATCGGCAGCGCCCTCGAGTACTACGACTTCTTCATCTACGGCACGGCCGCCGCGCTGGTCTTCCCGAAGATCTTCTTCCCGGCCGGCAACCCGACCGCGGCCACGATCGCCTCGCTGGCCACGTTCGGCGTGGCCTACGTGGCCCGGCCGGTCGGCTCGTTCATCCTCGGGCACCTCGGGGACACCATCGGGCGCAAGAACGTCCTGGTCATCACGCTGGTCGGGATGGGGCTCGCGACGTTCCTGATCGGGATACTGCCGACCTACGAGCAGATCGGCATCGCCGCGCCGATCCTGCTTCTGGTCCTGCGCGTGGCGCAGGGCCTCGCGGTGGCGGGCGAGCAGTCGAGCGCGAGCTCGGCCAGCCTCGAGCACGCCCCGGAGGACCGCCGCGCCTACTACACCAGCTTCACCCTCGCCGGCACGCAGGGCGGCAACATCCTCGCCACGGTGGTGTTCATCCCGATCGGCGCGCTCCCGGAGGACGCACTGCTGAGCTGGGGCTGGCGGATCCCGTTCCTGCTCAGCGCCATCGTGATGTTCGTCGGCCTGTGGATCCGGCGCGCCCTGCGCGAGAGCCCGGTCTTCGAGGAGGAGAAGGAGCGCCAAGAGGTGCGCCGCGCCCCGCTGCCGGTGCTGTTCCGCAGCTACACGCCCGTGGTGCTGAAGGTGCTCTTCGCCGCCCTCGTCTCCGTCATCAGCACGCTCTTCTCGATCTACGCCCTGACCTACGGCGTCAACACGATGGGGCTGTCCCGCACGAGCATGCTGTGGATGGTCGCCCTCGCCAACGTGGTGGCGCTCGGCGCGATCCCGCTGTGGGGGATGCTGGCCGACCGGATCGGGCGCAAGCCGGTCTACGTCGTGGGCGCCCTCGGTCCCGCGATCCTGATCTGGCCCTTCATCTGGTCGATCAGCCAGCAGAACATCGTGCTGGTCTTCGTCTTCGGCATCCTGCAATCGGGGATCGTCTACAGCGCCTACAGCGGGGCCGCCTTCGCGTTGTGGAACGAGCAGTTCGACACCCGGGTGCGGATGTCGGGGGTGGCGGTCGGGACGCAGTTCGGGTTCGCGCTGGGCGGCTTCGCCCCATCGATCGCCGCCGCCCTCGCCGGCCCGGGGCTGGAGAACTGGGTGCCGGTCGCGATGTTCGGTTCCGGCGCGGCGCTCGTCGCGATGATCGCCGCGCTCACGATGCGCGAGACCTACCGGCTCCCCCTCGAGAAGCTGGGGAAGCCGGAGACGGCGCCCGCCTGAGCGGAGCACCTGAGTCAGGACCCCTCCTAGGTGGCTGGTGTCTTTCGGTGGTTGGTGTCCTGGGCCTGAACCGGCCTCCTGGCGGCCCCGCGCACTGCGCGGCGCCACCGGAGGCCCCACCGAAGACCACCTCCGGAGGCCGGTCCGCCACGCGAAAGACGCCAGCCACCTAGGCGATCCGGACCGCCGATACGCCGTTCACCCTCGGGAACCGGGCGAAGACCTCGGGATCGTGGCCGGGGACGACCAGGTCTGGCGAGTCGTCGAGGTCGTGTCAACCCCTGGCCGACAGTGCGTCGATCAGCAACGCGACGAGTGCCTCGTGCTGCACGTCGGCCGAGGACCCGATCTCCTCTTCCGAGCCGTCGAGCGCCTGCGCGGCGAGGCCTGCCTTGCCGTCGATCAGCTCGGCGATCCGGGCGTCGATCGTCTGCGCGGCGATGATGCGCCACGCGGTGACGGGTTGCGTCTGACCGATGCGGTGGCTGCGGTCGATCGCCTGGGTCTGCTCCGCGGCGGTCCAGGAGAGCTCGGCGAGCACGAGGTCGGAGGCCACCTGGAGGTTGATGCCCACACCGGCCGCGGTCAGCGAGCAGACCGCGATGGCCACGCCGGCGTCGTTCGTGAAGGCGTCGATGTTCCGCTGCCTCACCGCTGGCGTCTGGTCGCCGCGGATCGACGAGAAGCGGATGCCCTGTTCGGCGAACGTCTCCTCGGCGGCGTCCATCACGTCGACGTGCTTGGCGAAGAAGACGACCTTGCCCGCGCTGCGCGCGAGCTGGGCCGCGTAGTCGGCGGCGAGGCCCGCCTTCGCCTGGCCGATGCGCCGCATCATGCTGAAGACGTTCTCGCCGGTCTTCGAGGTGGTCGCATCCTTCTGCTCCCACTTGGCCACCTGGCGCACGAGATCGTGGTCGATCCCCTCGACGACGGCGCCGGTTCGGCGGGCGGCCAGCGCGTCGTCGTAGCGCGACACCATCCGGCGGGCGAGTTCGCGCTCGGCCGCCCGGATCGACCGGCCGGCCGCCCCCTCGAGCTCGACGGGGAGGTCGGCGACGCGGCGCGCGGGGATGTCGGCGGCCACGTCGACCTTGCGGCGACGGACGATGCCGAGATCGACGACGGACTGACGGGCCGCGGCGTAGAACCCAGGGTCGGCGGGGGTCAGGCCCGTGCCGTCGAGGGCGTTCATCAGCTCGGCGAGCGGCTTCTTCTCGTCGATCCAGCCGAGGAACTGCCAGATCGCCCGGAAGTCCTCGATGTCGTTGATCAGCGGGGTGCCGGTGAGGGCCATCAGCAGCGGGCGCGCGGTGAAGGACCGGATCTGCTCGGAGAGCGCCAGCACGTTGCGCGAGCGCCGGGAGGACTTGTTCTTGATGAAGTGCGCCTCGTCGACGACCATGCCGCGCAGCCCGAAGTCGCCGAGCCACCCCACGTGGCGGTCCAGCACCTCGTAGTTGACGACGACGATGTCGGCGAACCCGTCGATCGAGTCACCGTCCCCGTGGATCACGGTGACCGAGCGGTGGGGCGTCCACATCCCGGCCTCGCGCGCCCAGTTCGTCTTGACGACGTTCGGCACGACCACGAGCAGCGGATAGGCGTTCGCCGCCTCCGCGGCGAGCAGCGCCTGGGCCGTCTTGCCCAGCCCCGGCTCGTCGGCGAGCAGGAAGGTCCGGTGGCCCGCGGCGGCCGCGGCGACCAGCCCGCCCTGGTGCGGCATCAGCTCCATGCCGCGCGGCGTGTACCGGGAGGTCGGCGAGGGGAGGGCCATGCACGCCGAGGCGCCGCTTCCCGCGCGCTCGAACGAGCTGAGCAGCGGGCCGATCAGCTCCCACGTGGCCAGCCGCGTCGGGCGGGGTGCGCTCGGCCGGACGGCGGCGACGTCGGGGGCGAGGAAGGGGTTCGCCAGCTGCCGCGAGACGACCGACCGCGGCACCACCCGGTTCTCGGTGGCGGCCACATCGGGCTCAGCGGGCGGGAGCTCCTCGGCCACCGGCTCGATGCCCGCGGTCCTCAGCATGTCCCGCTTGAGCGAGCGAGCCTCGTCGGAGACGACGGCATCCTCGGTGAGGAGCGCGAGAAGCTCGTAATCACGCACGGCGCTCTTCGCGAGGATGGTCGCGATGCCGTCGAGGCGCTTGAGCTGCTCGGCCCGGTGTGCGTCGCTGCTGTTCTCCTCTGCCCGCACCCTGGCGCGCTCATCACGGAGCATCAACGCGACGGCCTGGAACTTCGTGCGTGTCGCGGGCGTGGCGCGACCGCTCCGCAGCGCTGCCTCGACCTCCCGGACCGCGCGGGCGAGCACCGAGTAGACGTCCTGGTTGACGTCCCGGTTGACCTCGTCGCGACGGCGGCCGTGACGACGGTCGCGCGGGACGCTGTGGCGAGCCCGTGTCCGGGGCTGGCCTTGTCGAGCCACTGACTCCTCCTGGGTGCGCGGTCCGGCAGCCGTGCCGCGCAAGTGCTGCGATCGAGCGATGGACATCGCCGGGTCGAGGGCCGTGGTGGCTCCTCGGAACGTGAGTGGAGCCGCGGATCTGCTCGGAGCGACGCTCCGGCAAGCAGTCCGCCCGCATGCGGCGGCGTGACATCGCCACTGATAGGCGGCCTTGGCATCCCCCGCACAGGGCCGGCGTCGCCAGACGAGCGCGTCCGCAGGCTCGGTACCCGTGGTCATCGTACCTCGCGGGCGACGACCCGTGGCGATCCTGGCCCGGCGGGTCCGGTCACACCACCGAGATCGCCGAGGCCGGCGCTACCCCCCGAGGCCATCGCGGCTGCGGCGGTCGAACCCCGCCCGCTGTCTGTGCGGCGTCGCCCGCGAAACCGTTGCCTACCTCGGCTGATCGGGGCGGGGACCGGCCGGCGTGACCGATCCGGTGAACCGCAGCGAAGGCACCTCGCGAAGGCCCGAGGTCGTGGGCCGCCGCGCGAGCTCGAGGTCCTGCATGCGGAACCGCTTGCCGTAGGTGCGCGTCACCGCCTCGGCGGCAGCGCTGAGCTCGGTGCCGGCGCGCAGCGCCCCGATCCCGGTGTTCAGCACGCGGAGCGCGATGGTGTTCTCCCCGGCGCGCAGCCGGTCGGTGACGTCGACGGTGTACGGCGGCGCCCACGCCCAGCCGCAGTCGTCGCCGTTCACCATGACCTGCACGACCTCGCCCACCGGCGCGGTGACCTCTGCGCGGAACGACGCCCCGCGCAGGCCCCGCTCGCCTGCGACGTCCTGATCGCGGGTATGCACCGGACCGAGGTCGAGCAGGACCCGCCCGCGGAGGCGCTCGGCCGCGACGCCGACGGTCGTCTCGTACATGGCGGCGCCCGAGTAGTCGGCCCGCCCGGGGTCGTCCTCCCACCGGTGCGGAAGTGCCACGGCCTGCCGGACGTGCGGGATGTCGGCGTACGTGACGGTCCACGGCCCGGCGAGGTCGACCGTCTCGACCGGGCCGGCGGCAGGTGTGTCCGGGACCTCCGCGCCGGGCGTGGGCAGCGCGACGACGACGGCCGCCTCGTACGGCTGGAGCTCGAGCGGCACCCCACCGTCGCGCGTGCTGATCCGATGGGCGCGCCCGGTCCGGGCGTCCCACCGCTCGAACGCGGCCGCGGCGTCGCGCGGCAGCAGGGAGAACGCGCGCGGGGACGGGCCGGTGTTCGCGACGAAGTAGACGTCGGCGTCGCCCACGCGGCGGTGTGCGACGCCGACATCGGGTGTCGACGGGGCGTCCGGCGGCACGAGCGCGCCGAGCACGGGCGGCAGCGCATCGACGTCCTCGATGGCGGTCCAACCGTCCCGGCGCACGATGCCTCCGACGGTCACGACGGCGGGGTGCTTCTCGAGGAGCCGCTCGGTGGCCTCCGGCAGATCCCGCACGAACGGGAGGACGACCGCGCGGTACCGGTTCCAGTCGGCCTCCTGGAGGGCCGTGTCGTCGACGAGGTCGTAGTCGTACCCGGCCTCGCGCAACGCGGCGGGCAGCGCATCCCCGATGTGCTGGCGGGTGGCGTGCCAGAGGTCGAGGTAGCCCCGGGTACCCGGGGTGAAGTGCTGTACGGCGTCGCGGCTCGGGGCGTAGAGCGCGATGTCGACGACCGGCTCACCCTGCCGCATCAGCCAGCACAGGCGGTGCAGGTACCGGGTGAGCTCTGCCATCGCGGGCCACCACGGGTTCGCGTCGTTGAGGGCGCCGGACGCGTAGAAGATCCAACCGGGCGCGCCGGGTGGCGAGTACGGCCAGCCGTGCCCGATGAGCTGGTTGACGCCGAGGAGCAGGTGCTCGTGCGCCTCACCGGCGAGGTCGAGCGGTGTTGCCGCGAAGGACGGCGAGTGCACCCAGGTCCAGGTCTCCGACGAGATCACCGGACGGTTGTAGAGGTGCCCGGCCGACGTCGCCCATTTGGTCTGCGTGACCGAGCGCCATCCCCAGCCCTCACCCTCCGGCAGGTCGGCGTGCCGGTAGGCCGACAGCGTGCCGGGCGGCTGCCCGTAGCTCTGGATGCGGAACAGCACACCGTGTTCCCGCGCCCACTCGCGCACGACGGCGACGAAGTTCTCCTCGTAGAGCTCCCCGAGCGTCGCCGCGACGTCGGCGCGGACCCGCTCGCAGCCTTCGCCGCGAGTGTGCAGCAGCGGCAGCTCGGGCAGGAGGTCGTATCCGCGGCGGGCGCGGAACTCGGCGGGCAGGGCTGGCGTCCAGTCCGCCGCGTACACCTCGAGGCTGTCGCAGAAAACCGCGGTCACGAGCTCGCTCGACACCGCCGCGAGGATCGGGTCGGCGACTGCCAGCAGGTGCGCCTCGGTGGCGGCCCGGCTGCAGTGGTCGAGCACCGGGCCCTCGGCGCCAACCGCGGCGCGCTTGACGTTCTGGCCGGTGGGGCTCGAGACGGCGAGGAGGACCATCCGCGGTCCCGAGCCCTCGGGGACGTGGACCGCGCCGTCGTGGACCCGCAGCTGTGCCCAGCTGGTGGGCGGCTCCTGCTCCGAACCGTCGCCGATGTACGCGGCGACGAGCTCGTCACCCGGCCACGGCTGCGTCGTGGCTATCCGGAGTGGACGCGGCGGCACCTCGCGCACGTCCCACCGCAGCCGCCGGGCGGCGGTCTCATCGGTGATGTGCGGGCCGCCGTAGGACCATCCGCTGCCGATGGTGACGTCGAAGCGGAGGCCGAGCCGGGACGCCGTCTCGGCGGCGAACCGCAGCCGGGACAGGTGTCGCTCGGACAGGAATCCACCCGCCTCCCGGTCCGCCTCGGATGCGGACATCGGGTACACGTGGGCGACCTCGACGCCGCCGATGCCGGCCGCCGCCATGGCCGCCAGCTCGCGGGCGAGCTCGGCCTCCTCGACGAAGGGGCCGAACCACCACCACCGCATCATGACCCGGCCATCCGGCGGAGGGGCGGCGAAGCCGGCCCGCAGCGCGCGTACGTCCTGCCCCGTTGACGGCATCGTCTCGACTCCTCGGGTCGCCGGCTCCATCGATGCGACGGAATTGGAACGTATCAATGTCCCTGCTTCGGCACCAACTTCCCGTGGAGGACCGTGACGTCGGGAAGTCGCTTGAAGCGATTCAGAACGCAAGCGGTGCTGCCCTCAGGCCCCGTCGGCGGCTTCAGCGCTTGCACGGATCGCTGATCCGGCCGAGACCGCGCCCTTGCGAGTGCGGTGTGCCGGACCGGAAGGTGTGGTCATGACGTCGATCGGAGAGGTGCCGGCCGCGCGGTTGGGGGATGCCGCCACCGTGCTCGACGAGGACCAGATCACGGCGTTCGTGCGCGAGCGGCTCGCCGCCCATCCCTTCGACGGGCGCAGCGTCTGCGTGCTGGTGCCGGACGCCACCCGGACCTGTCCGCTACCGCTCCTCCTGCGCGCGGTGCACGGCGCGTTGCACGGCCGGGTGAGCCGGCTGACGGTGCTGGTCGCGCTGGGCACCCACGCCGCGATGGGAGAGGAGGCGCTGGCCCGGCACCTCGGCTACGTACCGGGACGACTGGAGGAGACCTATCCCGGCACCACGGTGGTCAACCACGAGTGGTGGAAGGCCGAGACGTTCGCCGACCTCGGAACGATCCCGGCGGCCCGGATCGCCGAGCTGTCGGAGGGCCGGATGAGCCTCGACGTCCCGGTGCTGCTCAACCGGGCTGTGGTGGAGCACGACGTCGCACTCGTGCTCGGCCCGGTGCTGCCGCACGAGGTCGTCGGCATCTCGGGCGGCAACAAGTACTTCTTCCCCGGAGTCGGCGGCCAGAAGATCATCGACGTTTCGCACTGGCTCGGCGCCCTGATCACCTCCGCCGAGATCATCGGCACCACCGGGATCACGCCGGTGCGCGCACTGATCGACGATGGGGCGGCGCTGATCCCGTCGGAGAAGCTCGCGCTGTGCGTGGTGACCGCCGAGGCCGAGGCAGGCCTGCACAGCGTGTCGTTCGGGGAGACCCGGGCGTCGTGGGCGTCGGCGGCACAGGTGTGCGCCGCCACGCACGTGACCTATCTCGACGCGCCGGTCCGCCGGGTGCTCTCGATCGTCCCGCCGATGTACGACGAGATCTGGACGGCGGCCAAGGGCTTCTACAAGCTCGAACCGGTGGTGGCCGACGGCGGCGAAGTGATCCTCTACGCCCCGCACGTCAAGGAGCTGTCCTCCACCCACCGGGAGATCTACGAGATCGGCTACCACTGCCGCGACTACTTCCTCGCGCAGTGGGACCGGTTCGCCCACATCCACTGGGGCGTGCTCGCGCACTCGACGCACCTGCGCGGCGCCGGCAGCTACGACCCGGAGACGGGGGAGGAGCGGCTGCGCGTGCAGGTGACGCTGGCATCGGCAATCCCCGAGGACATCTGCCGCTCGGCGAACCTCGGCTACCTCGACCCGGCGTCGATCGACGTCGCGGCGTTCGCCGCCGACCCGGACACGCTGGTGGTGCCGCGGGCGGGGGAGATGCTGTTCCGGCTGCGTTGAGGCGGCACAGGGGGCTCGACCTGCGAACAGATCAGTTCGGTCGGGTCGTCAGCTGCGGGGCCGTTCGATGCCCGATGGTTTGATCGCGGCGGGGCCGGGAACGCAGTGTCACGCAGGCGGGCGCGTCGCTCTATTCACGTGAGCGCGGGGCAACAGCGCGCCGTCATCCGTCAACCGTCGTCGCCACGGTCAAGGCCAGTTGCATCGAAAGGAGAACTGCGCTGTGATCATCCTCGGACTCGTACTCCTGCTCGTCGGTTGGTTGACCGGCCTGAGCATCCTCTACACGGTCGGCTCCATCGTGCTCATCGTCGGCATCGTGTTCTTCATCCTCGGAAACGTCGGTCGTCCGGTAGGCGGTCGAAAAGTCTGGTTCTGACCGCGCATCGCGGTTGTAGGCCCACCCAGCCGACGGTTCGAGACGGGCGGAAAGCCCGTCTCGAACCGTTCGCGTGTCTGGCCCGATCGCGGCACTCGGGCCAGAGTGACCAGTCGCCGCCGGCGGCGTTCGAGAGGAGTGCGGCATGAAGATCGGGCTCGTGGTCATGGACGAGGACCCGGCCGATGCGCTGAGGATCGTCCGGGCGGCCGACCGAGCGGGCGTGCACTCGCTGTGGAGCATCGACTACTACAACCGCAGCAGCCTCACCCGGGCGGCAGCTTTCGCCGCGGTGTCCGAGAACGCGCTCGTCGGCACGAGCGTCACCCCGCTGTTCGCCCGCTCGGCGCTGGCGCTCGCGTCGGCCGCCGCCGACGTGCAGGCGATCGCAGGGGGCCGGTTCGTGCTGGGCGTGGGCAGCAGCACGCGCCGGATGAACCAGGACTGGTACGGCGCCGCGCTGCAGCACCCGGCGCCGCAGGTGCGGGAGCGGGTCGAGCTGGTCCGGCGGCTGATCGCGCACCGCAGCGGCCCGTTCCGGTTCGAGGGCGACTTCGACCGCGTGACGCTGGGGCACTACGAGCGCACCGCGTTGCCCGACAGCGTGCCGATCATGGCCGCAGGCGTGGGGGAGCACATGATCAGGGCGGTCGGTGAGTGCGCCGACGGGTTCGTGGGGCACACGATCGCCTCGGCCGGCTACCTGCGTGACACCGCTCGCCCGTTGCTGGCGAAGGGCGCTGCCCGATCGGGCCGGGACGTGGCGCGGCTGCGGATGACGACCCAGATCGTCGCCGCTGCCGGCTCCGACGTGCGTGCGGCACGGCGTGACGCGGCGGCTCAGGTCGGGTTCTACGCCACACCCAAGGGTTACGACGCACTGTTCCCGGAGGGTCGGTTCGGCGCCGAGCGGGCCGCTGCGCGCGCGGCGGTCGCCGGTGGCGACGTGGCCGGGGTGGTCGCAGCGGGGGAGGCGATGGCCGAGGAGCGGGCCGTGTTCGGTGCGCCGGAGGACGTGGCCGAACAGTTGCGCCGCTACGCCGATGTCGTCGACTGGGCGCTGCTCTACCCGCCGCATTTCGGGGTCGACCAGGAGCGGGTCCACGCCAACGAGCTGGCGCTGATCGAGGTCGCGTCGGGCTGGACGTCCTGATCGGCACGATCAGCACCTCGGCGCGACACGCCGGCAGGGACGACATCACCCCGGTTCCACGGGCATGATCAAGGCTTCGGCGCGAAAGCGGGCGAAAACGACCCGGGAACGCGCCGAACTGCTGATCAAGCCGCCATTCCGGTGACCACGCGACGATCAAGGCGAAATGGTCGCCAGATGATCTCCAATCGCGACCATCAGCCCTTGATCGCCGCGGTGACCTGCCGGTATCGAGTGCGGGTATGTGTCAGGTTCTTCCGGTCAGGAATTGGCGGACGGAAAGCGGGGGGCGCGCTTCTCGCGCAGCGCCGCACAGCCCTCGACGACGTCCGGTCCGAGGAAGGTCAACATCTCGTATGCGGCGGACTGGTCGAACGTGGGTCCAGCGGCGCGCAGCCAGTTGTTGAGTGCCTTCTTGGTGAGCCGGATCGCGGGCCGGGAGCCGGTGGCGAGCGCGTCGGCCACGCGAAGGGCCTCGTCGAGGACCTGGTCGCGGGGCACGGCCTTGGCGACCATGCCGAGTCGTTCGGCCTCGGCGCCGGTGATCATCTCGCCGGTGAGCAGGTAGTAGCGGGCCTTCGCCATCCCGGCCAGCAGGGGCCAGATGATCGCGGCGTGGTCCCCGGCGGCGACGCCGAGCTTGACGTGCCCGTCGCCGATGCGGGCGTCGTCGGCGGCGATGGCGATGTCGGCCAGCAATGCGGCGACGGTGCCTGCGCCGACGGCGACGCCGTTGATGGCCGAGACGATCGGCTTCTCACAGTTGATGATGTTGTAGACGAGGTCGCTCATCTCCTTGAGCATGTGCGAGACCCGGTCGTAGTCGCCTGTCATCCGCTCGACCATCGCGAGGTCACCACCGGCGGAGAACGCCTTGCCCGCGCCGGTGATGACCGCGACGCGGGTCTCGGGGTCGGCGGAGACGTCGGTCCAGACCCGGGCGAGCTCGCCGTGCATCACCTCGTCGGCGGCGTTGTACTTCTCCGGCCGGTCGAGCGTGATGAGCAGGACACCGTTCGCGCGGCGGGAGAACGTCAGCTGCTGGTACGCGTCGAAGCTCACCGGCCCGAGTCAACCACATGTCGACCGAGGCGCCCAAAAACCGACTCATCGGTTGGAGAACGGGCGGCGAGTCGATACCGTTCGGTGGTGGATCTCGGGAACAGAGTGGCGCTGGTGACCGGGGCGGCGTCGGGCATCGGCAGGGCCACCGCGGTCGCGCTTGCCGCGGCGGGCGCCACGGTCGCCGCCGCCGACCGCGACGCCGACGGGCTCGCCGCCGCGGTGCGGACGATCGGGAGCCGGGCCACCGCGCACCAGGTCGACCTGGCCGACAGGCAGGCGATCCTGGCACTTCGCGATGAGGTGGTCGCCGCACACGGCGTGCCGGATGTGATCGTCAACGCGGCGGGCTTCGATCGCGCCGAACCGTTCATGGACAACGACGACGAGCTGTGGGAGCGCCTGGCCGCGGTGAACTTCCTCGGACCGATCCGGCTGACCCGCGCGTTCCTCGAGCCGATCCTCGCGGCGGAGCGCACCGTCAAGATCGTCAACATCGCCAGCGACGCGGGACGGGTCGGCAGCATGGGGGAGACGGTCTACGCGGGCACCAAGGGCGGGCTGATCGCGTTCACCAAGTCACTGGCCAGGGAGATGGCCCGCCATCGCATCAACGTCAACTGCGTGTGTCCCGGCCCTACCGACACCCCGCTGTTCGCGACCCTGCCCGAGAAGGTCCGGGAGGGGCTGGTCCGGGCCATTCCGTTCCGCAGGCTCGCGACCCCGGAAGAGGTGGCCGACGCGGTCCTGTTCTTCGCTTCGGACTACTCGAACTTCATCACCGGCCAGGTGCTCAGCGTCAGCGGCGGCCTGACGATGGCCGGCTGACGGCGTTCTCGAGGCTGAGCATCCGGGAGGCGGTGTCGACGACGGCCTCCCACAGCTCGGTCTTCTGCTCAGGGGGCAGCGAGGGACGGATCCACAGCGAGGACTGGTTGAGCACGCCGTGCAGGCACTGCAGGGCGACGTCGGGGTTCGGGCAGTCGAACTCGCCCGCGGCGAGCCCGGCCTCCACCACTCGCCGGAAGATCGCGTCGTGGCGGCGCCTGCTGTCCTTGATGGTGTCCTGGAAGGACTCCGGCCACGTCGTCGGCCATGAGAAGACCGTGGCGACCTCGGGGGCGGTGTCGGTGAGGATGCGGACCTGCTCCCGGATCAGCGTGCGGATCTGTTCGAGGTGGCTGCGGTCGGAAACCTTGTCGAGCTCCGCCTCGAGCCGCCGGTTGACGTCGACCGTCAGCGCCTCGATCACCGTCGCGACCAGCTCGTCCTTGCCGGAGAAGTAGTGGTAGAGGGTGGCCTTGGCGATGTCGGTCCGTTCGGCGACGTCCTCCAGGTTCATCCCCTGGTAGCCGTGCTCGGCCAGCAGCTCCGTCGCGGTGCGGACGATCTCGGCCTTGCGGCGGTCGCGTCGTCGCGCAACCCGGCTGGTCGGCCGGGCGGCCGTGGCCGTCACTGGCTCAGCCACTGATCATCCGCTCCCGTCGCAGGCGGGGCTGGGTCACCAGCCCGGACGAACAGAGTGTAGGTCGGTCGACCGGTCGGACAGTTCTTCGACTCGTCAGCTGATCGCGAGATCGCGCGGGCCTCCATGCCGCGCCCACGGGTTCGATCCGCGTATCGAGACAGTGAGACGCGACGGCCTCGGGGGGTGTGGTCTCGATACGGGCCGGCGCTGGGGCGCCGTCCCTACTCGACCACCGGAGGGCTGGGGCGCCGGCTTCGTCGGGGTCGTGCTGGTCAGGCGGGTGGCGAGTAGCCGCGCAGCAAGGGGAGCAGTACGAGGTCGACGATCTCGACCACGACTGTGTCGGGGATGGCTAGTCCGTTGAAGACGGCGTGGGCCAGTAGGAGGTCGGGGCCGACCATCGTGACGCGCGGGGTGAGAGCAGTGGCGGCGATCTCCCCGCGCACCGCAGCGCGCCGGCTCACCTCCATGAGCGGCCCGGTGAACGGGAGAACGATGTGCGGGCGGAGGGCCTCGGCGAGTTCCGGCGTCCGGATGCACTCGCCGACCAAGGCGAGTACCGCTGCCCCGACGTGACTGTCGAAGATGTCGGCGGTCTGGCGCAGCACCGCCAGTAGCTGCCCACGCATGTCGCCGTCGTCGTCGGGGACGTCGATGTGCGGCAACGAGGACTGGAAGGCGTCCAGCACCAGGTCGGTCTTGCTCGGCCAGTGGCGGTAGAGCGTGGCCTTGCCGGTGCGGGCCCTTGCCGCGACGGCGTCCATGGTCAAGGCGGTGATGCCGCCCTCGCGGAGCTCGTCGAGCACGGCGGCGTGGATCGCCGTGCGCAGCTCGTCTCCGCGCTTGCGGCGCTGGACCGGCGCGGGTTCGTCGGCGGCGTCGAACTCGAGCATCTGCACACCCTAGTCGCGGCTACAGGATACGGTGACGTACATTACAAGAGACAATCCAGTTCCTTGTTGCGAACTCATAGTCTCTTATCCGAGACTTCGGGTCCATGGAGTCCATGCCCGCGACCGCGCGCGAGGCCCCCCGGGTCGTCACGAAGAGCCCGCAGCCCGCCGCTGATCGCGTCCGGTCTGCGGCGCCCGAGCCGCAACCGCCGGCGTCGAAGGGCTGGGGCCTACCCCTGGCGGTGCTGGTCGCCGGGATGTTCATGTCGATCCTGGACATCAGCATCGTCAACGTGGCGATGGCGTCGATGTCCAAGGACTTCGGCACCAGTACCGAGGACATGCAGTGGATCAGCACCGCGTACAGCCTGAGCGAGGGCGTGGTGGTGCCGATCAGCGCATGGGTGGGTGCGCGGTTCGGGCTCAAGCGCGTCTACATCTGGTCGCTGGTGCTGTTCACCGTGGGCTCGGTGTTGTGTGGCCTGGCCGGTGACCTGGGCAGTCTGATCGGATTCCGGGTGCTGCAGGCCATCCCCGGTGGGATCATTCCGGTGACCTGCCTGACCATCCTCTACCGCATCGTGCCGAAGGAGAAGATCGGCGCGGCGATGGGCGTGTACGGGGTGGGCGTCGCGGTCGCGCCCGCCATCGGCCCGGCGCTGGGCGGTTACCTCGTCGAACACTTCAGCTGGCGCACGATCTTCTTCATCAACGTGCCGGTCGGCATCCTGGGCACGATCGCGGGCATCTTCGTGCTGACGAGCTTCGCCGCCGAGCGGAACAAGCCCTTCGATCTGCCGGGCTTCCTCTGCATCGGGGGCGCCCTGGTGGCCCTGTTGTTGGCGATCGAGGAGGGCGACGACTGGGAATGGAACAGCTACCCGATCGTCATGCTGTTCCTCCTCGGGGCCATCCTGCTGGCGCTGTTCGTCGTGATCGAGCTCTCGGTCGAGCATCCGCTGCTGGACCTGCGGATGTTCCGGACCCGGACGTTCGTCGTCTCCCTGCTGCTGATCGTCGCGATGATGGTCGGGATGTTCGTGGTGATGCTGTACATACCGGTGTTCCTGCAGAACGTCCAGGGGTTGAACGCGCTGAACGCCGGCCTGGACTTGCTGCCGCAGGCAGTGGTGATGGCTTTTGCCATGGCGGTGGGCGGTCAGCTGTACGACAGGCTGGGAGCGCGCGGGCCGGCGGTCGTCGGGCTGCTGCTCGTCGGCACCGGGATGATGCTGCTCTCCCGGATCACCCCCGACATCCCGCGCAGTTCCTTGATCCTCGGGATGTGCGTGATGTCGGCCGGCATGGGACTGGCATTGATGCCGGCGATGACCGGCGGGGTCTCCGCGCTTCCCGGTCGGTACTCCGACATGGGGAGCGCCATGAACACGCTGGTCCAGCGGCTGGCCAGCTCGATCGGGCTGGCCCTGTTCACCGTCGCGTCGACGCACGACCGCGACCAGCTCCTGCAGGACCGGTCAGGGCTGATGGCGGGCAGTGGCGCCAACGCCAACTCGGGCGTCGCGGCATACGGCGAGCAAGGACAGCTCGAGCTGTACCAGCTGTATCAACAGGTGCAGGCCAACGTCCAGGCGCATGCCTACAGCACCGTGTTCGTCGTCGCCGGAAGCATCGCGTTCGCCGGAGCCGTGTTGGCGTTCCTCCTGCCGGCCGGGCGCCCCGCCGCAGGTTCCGGGAACATCGCCGTCCACTAGCCCGGGGCTTTCACGGGATCGGCCCGTGGGGTGTGTTGAACGGCTGAAAGGTGCCCCTGGATGTGGCTCGTCGAGGGCCATGTCCGTGCGAGTTCAGGAGCATCTTCCAGGTGAGCAAGCGTAGTGGGTTCTACCCCTGTCCCGGCGTGGGCACGGCCGGCTGGAATGTGGTGTCGCAGGCCGGTGGGCTGTTGCTGACCGAGGCCATCCGCACCGTCGGGCTCGACAAGCAGCTATCGGAAGCGCTGGCGGGCTGGCGGCACTAGAACGCGCGCCACGATCCAGCAAAGATCGTGCTCGATCTCGCGGTGACACTCGCGCTGGGCGGGGACTGCCTGGTCGACATCGCCGTGCTGCGCGCCGAACCCGGCCTGTTCGGCCCGGTGGCCTCGGATCGGACGGTGTCCCGGGCGATCGACCGGCTCGCCAATGACCCGGACGCGGCGTTGCGCGCGATCAACACCGCCCGGGCGGCGGCGGGCCCGAGCCTGGGAGCCGGCTGGCGGGCACGCCCCGGACCGCCGCATCGACGCCGGTAACCCCCTGACTGTCGATGTCGACGCCACGCTGGTCACCCGCTCACAGCGACAAGGAAGGCGCAGCCCGACGTTCAAGAAGGGGTTCGGGCATCATCCGCTGTGGGCGTTCGTCGACCACGGCGGCACTGGTAACGACGCCGGGACCGGCGAGCCGCTGTCGGTGCTGCTGCGCCCAGTCAACGCCGGCTCCAACACCGCCGCCGACCACATCACCGTCATCCGTGAGGCGCTGCGCCAGCTGCCCGGCCACCCGCCCGGGACGCAAGATCCTGATCCGGATCGACTCGGCCGGGTGCACCCACGAGCTGCTGGAGTGGATCGGCGCGGGCAGCGGCTGTCCTACTCGGTCGGGTTCAACCTGCCCGACACGCGGCCTGCTGCGCCAGTACTTCCCCAAACGCACCGACCTCTCGATCCACACGACCGACGACCTACGCGCCATCCAAGATCGACTGATCGACCGGCCCCGCGACGGCCTCGGCTGGCGGACGCCAACCGAATGCTTCGAGCAGGCTCTGGCACCATGATCAGGTCACCGCTGCGATGATCACTTGATCCGTCGGCGGCCCGGTTCGCCGCTTGCTGGCACATCTAGTGCTCTAGACCTCCTGCGACTAACGATCGTGGGTAACACTTGTCCCGTGGTCTCCGAGCCTCGTGGCGCCGGGCTGAGGAGGACACGATGGCGTCGAGTGACAACAGATGGATAGTTGGCGTCGGGACGGTCACAACTGCCGTACTCGTGACAATAGTTGTACTAATACTTGGACCTCTTGCCGGCCTCGAGATGGAGACCGAGCGCCTTGCCGCCATCCTGGCATTCTTCGGAATTGTAGTTTCTGGAATCGTGACGCTCATAGGACTCTTCCTGAAGCGGATTGCCGAGCATCGACTCGAGAAAGAAAGGGAGCAGGAAAACGACAGGCTCATGCTTGAGGCGGCGATGCAAGCCGGCTCTCTACTCGCTCAAACAGGCGATCGTCCGACAACGCCTGCAACAATGGCATCAGGATTGCTGGCCCTGAGCAAGCTCGGCCAATGCGAACTAGCGGTTGCGTTGCTCGTGGATCTTTGGGACGACATGGGCGCCCTGCACGGCGACCGAAGCGGGCGCAACATGTCGGTGGCTACACCCGCACGAGTTTCCAACGAAACGGCGATCCTAACTATCGACGCCGCACTCAGGAGTGGCGAGAAGAACGCGCCGCTCGTTGCAGCTGAGCTGCTTTGCCGAAACGCGAAGCGACTTGATGCGTGCCAGTCGCTGCATTGGCCGAGCGCGGTCGATGGGCGGTGGCTCCCGCATGTCGGACAAAAGACAAAGCTCCTCCTGGTGGATGCCCTAATCAGAATGACAACAACGAGCCCACCCAATGAGAATGCACTCCGCTCGTTGGCAGTTAGGCTATTTGGAATCTGGCATGAAGACCCGAGTGATAGCGTCAAGGGCTGCATTGGGAAGCTAATCGACACCATAGTTCCTCACCTAGAGGAGTGCAGCTATAAGGAATTCATTGAAGGCCCTCGCGTCGTGACGCTCGCCCAATTGCAGGAGGCGGCGGCGAGCAAGAAGGATAAGTCTGACCATTTCCTCGCCGTCATGATGGACGAGCGGTGCGCTATGCTCAAAGCCTGGGCCGAGCAGTGCCATTCCAACTTCTCGCTCCGCTGCGGCGCATTGGGTGACGGAATAAGCAATCAAAACTCGCAGACGTCGCTCACCTTGCCCGCCCTTCTCGGCTAAATCAGCATGTCGCAATTCATGTGCAACGCTGGGGTCGTTTGGTCAGAGAGGCGAGCAGGGGTCGAACCCGAAACTGCCGAGGCTAGACGCGAGAATGAGAGACTGCAGCCCTGGATTGCGGACCATCTCATAATTGGCAATGCGCCATTGGGCATCTTGATTGTCGGCATAAGAGACGAAAGAACGAGGTGTCGATCCGCAATGTCATGCGACACGCGTTTCTCTGCGCATCCCTGCGCCCGGGACGGTCGGGGCGATGACGGAACCCGTCATGCGAACCCCCTTAGGTAGGGGCAGACGGGCCCATAAGGCAACACCGATGGTGGCAGAAGGTGATCAGACACGGGGACGTCAGATGTAGCAGATGTGCGGCGTTCGCGTGTTGGAACCGCGGAACGCACCCCCGGGGTGCGTCAGGGCGCCGGAGGCGTTCGTGGGCGCGCCGTACCCGGCCCCGGATAGCCCCGGCCTCACCCACGAGCCCTCGGCCGCCGGCGTGCTCTCACCGGTTCACCTCTACTCTTCGCCTTGCGAGGGTGGCCGGGTGGGTGCACTACCGAATCATGTGGTTGCTCGGGCGGCCGTCCCCGACGCGGGGGCACGCCCGTCCTCGACGAGACCACCGCAGTTGCGTGCCACGCGACCGGCTGTGGTCCCGCTGTCACCCCTGGCCGCCCCTGGAATCTGGGGTGTGATCAGCGGGATCGGGACCCGAGCTGCACCCCTGCGGCTGGTGTCCCGGTCCTGCTGATCTTGGACCTGTGCGTGGGCACTGTCCCTGGGGTGGTCTGCCCGTGATCATCCAGGGGAGGGGCTGGGGTGTGGAGGGTCGGGACCACAGCCAGTCACGTGGCACCCGGCAGCGACAGTCTCGTCGAAGCGGGCGTGCCCCAGCGTCGGGGACAGCCGCCCACGCAACCCCAGGAGACGGTGGTGCACCCAACCCAGCCACCCCCAGAAGGTGAAGGGCCGAGGCGAACCGGCGGGAACACGCGCGAAGCCCGGATCACGAGGCGGGCGCCGGGCGACCCGGGCCGGGAACGGCGCGCCCACCGGCAGGTAACTGACCAGGCGTGGCCCGATGGATCGACACGATTGCGCCCTGCAGCACCCCGACCGCTCAGCCGCCCGACCGGCTGCGGCATGATCCGAAGTATCGGTTGCTCATGGCTGCCCGCACGACCATGAGCACCCGCAACTTCGGATCATGCACGGGAAGATCGCGAGTATCGGTTGCTCATGGTTGTCGCCACAGCCATGAGCAACCGATACTGCGGATCATCGGCGTGGTCACGCTGACGGGCCGTGGCCCACCGCGACGCGCTGGCGGACCTGCCGATCCACGCGTCCTGGCTCAACCAGGTTGAGATCTACTTCTCGGTACCGCAACGCAAGGCCATCAGCGCGGTCGATTTCGCCAATCTCGATGCCCTGGCCGACCAGTCCTGGCCTCCCAAGATCGCTACAACAGGGCGCGACACCGTTCGACTGGGACCTTCAGCCGGACCGAGCTCCGCGCGCTGCTCAACCGCCTGGCCCTGCAGAGCAGGCATCACGCACGCGACCGCCGCACGACCCCCGACGAACTAAGGGATCCGACCGCCAGTGCTTCCGGCGGGGAGCGCTAGCGTCGCCGTGTCGGACGGTCGTCCCGAACGGGCGTTCCTCGCCGGCCGGGGAGATGCGTAGTGTCTCCGGCGCAGGCGTGGGTGGGACGGTGCAGGTTGGGCGAGGTCGAAGGCCGCCGGCGCGGCGGGGTCACGATGACCGACGTCGCTCGCCGGGCCGGTGTGTCGACCATGACGGTGTCCAACGTGATCAACGGGCGCTCGCAGCGCGTGAGCGAGCCGACCAAGCGGCGGGTGCTCGCGACGATCGCCGAGCTCGGTTACCAGGTCAACGTGACGGCCCGGAACCTGCGGATGGGACGTACCGGGGCGGTGGGGTTGGCGGTGCCCGGCTTCGCGCCGGGGTACTACGGCGAGCTCGCGGACCTGCTGGCAGATCGGTTCGCGGATCACGGGTTGCGGCTGGCGGTGGAGCGGACGGGCGGGAGCCGGTCGGCCGAGCTCGACGCGCTGACGGCGGCGCGGCTGAGCGGCTACGACGGCTTCGTGCTCAGCGTCGTGGCCGGTGACGTGGCCGATCTCGATCGCCTCAGCGTCGATACACCGGTCGTGCTGATCGGTGAGCGTGCGGTCCCCGCCCGGTTCGACCACGTGCTCATGGACAACGTCGGGGGTGCGCGGCAGGCCACCGAGCTCTTGATCCGCACTGGCGCGCGGGGGATCGCGTTGCTCGGCGGCGTCTCCGTCGCGGAGGAGACCATGCAGGGGCTGCGGACGCGCGGCTACCGGAACGCACACGAGGCCGCGGGCACGGCGGTCCGCGACGAGCTGATCGTTTCCTGCGGGTTCGGCGTCCGAGACGGCTACGCGGCGGTACGGGGACTGGTCGGTCGGGGGGTGCTGTTCGACGCGGTCTTCGCCCTGACCGACTCGGCCGCGATCGGTGCGCTGCGTGCACTGGCCGAGGCCGGTAGGCGGGTGCCGGAGGACGTTCAGGTGATCGGGTTCGACGACCTCGAGGACGGCAGGTTCACCGTTCCGTCGCTGACGACCGTCGAGCCGGGGAACGCCGAGATGGCGGACACGATCTGTGCGCTGCTGGTCGAGCGGATCGCATCGCGCCCCGCCTCCGTCCCGGCCCGGGTGGTCATGCCAGAGGCGCGGCTCGTGGAGCGGGAGTCCACCCGCAGAGCATGACGGGCGCCCGCGCGGTGCCGGGGCCGTCGGCACCGCACGGGGCACGCGGTGAGCGGGGTCAGGCCAGTTCCAGCTCGACGGTGGCGAACGAGTGCGGCGGGAGCACCATGCTGAGCTCCCCGGACCGGAGCGTGACCGCGAACTCCGTCGGCGCCACGGCGTCCGGCGCGGTCGTCGTGTTGTGGCTCTGCGGCTTGTCGGCCGTGAGGATCCGTGCGCGCGTGGCCGCGATCTCCCGGCCGCGCAGGTCCAGGCGCAGGGCTGTGTCGGTGTCGAGCGCGAGGTTGCTGATCGAGACCAGCGCCTTGCCGTCCTTCGTGCTGGCCGAGACCGAGAGCGGGTCGAGCCCGTCGTCGCCGACCGCCACCCGGTCGGGCCTCTCGATCAGGTGCACCGGCACGGCGGCGGCGTCCTGGTGTCCCTTGTTCATCTCGAAGACGTGGTAGGTCGGGGTGAGCACGATCCCGCCGGCGTCGTCGCTGTCGTCGGTGAGGATCATCGCCTGCAGCACGTTGACGGTCTGGGCGATGTTCGCCATGCGCAGCCGGGCGGCGTGCTTGTGGAAGATGTCGAAGTGCAGGCTCGCGACCAGCGCGTCGCGCATCGTGTTCTGCTGGTGCAGGAAGCGCGGGTTGGTGCCCGGTTCAGCCTCCCACCACGTGCCCCACTCGTCGCAGACCAGCCCGACGTGGCGCTGGGGGTCGTATGCGTCCATCACCGCGCTGTGTGCGGCGATGACGCGGTCGATGTCGGCGGCCTTGACCATGGTCCGGTAGTACTGCTCGTCGGTGAACTCGGTGGCCGAGCTCTTCGAGATCCCGTCGCCTGCGAACGAGTAGAAGTGGAACGAGATCGCCTGGAAGACGCCGCGGGGCCGGCTCGTGCAGCCGAGGCAGCTGACGACCTTCATCAACGCCTCGGTCCAGGCGAGGTCGTCGTCGGCGGCGCCTGCGGCGATCCGGTGCAGCTCGTTGCCGTCGTGGTTGTGCAGGAACGTCGCGTACCGGCTCGCGAGCTCGGCGTACGTGTCGGCGCGCATGTGCCCGCCGCAGCCCCACGCCTCGTTGCCGATGCCCCAGAACGGGACCTTCCACGGCTCGTCGCGACCGTTGGCCTTGCGCAGCCGGACCATGGGTGAGTCGCCGTCGCGGGTGAGGTACTCGACCCACTCGCTCATCTCCTGGACCGTGCCGGAGCCGACGTTGCCGTTGACGTAGGGATCGGCGCCGAGCAGCTCGCACAGCGCCATGAACTCGTGGGTGCCGAAGTGGTTGTTCTCCTCGACGTCGCCCCACAGCGTGTTGACCATGACCGGTCGCTCCTGCTTCGGGCCCACGCCGTCCCGCCAGTGGTAGGCGTCGGCGAAGCAGCCGCCCGGCCAGCGAAGGTTGGGCACGTCCAGCGCGCGCAGGGCCTCGACGACGTCCAGTCGCAGGCCGCCCTCGTTCGGGATCGGTGATTCCTCGCCGACCCAGAACCCGCCGTAGACGCAGCGACCGAGGTGCTCGGCGAAGTGGCCGTAGAGGTGCTTGCTGATCGTGGGACCCGTGACGTCGAGATCGACGACAGCGCGAGCACTGGACGTGGGCATGGGAGTCCTTCCGGCGTCGAAAGTTTCGGCCCGAGATCTCGACGAGAGGAGGCTTCCCAGGCGAAGTTTCACGTTATACCGTGACCGCCGTTACTCCGACGGGACCGCTGATCGCCCGCATCCGTCGTCGTAGCGACAGAAACTTTCGAAAGCAGGAGGCGCACCGCCGTGAAACTCCGCACCAGCCCGCCGCTCGCGATGCTCGCAGCGGCCGCGCTCCTGGTGATCAGTGCGTGCTCGCCGGGCTCCGTGTCCGGGGGTGGCGGGGACGGGAAGTCGTTCGAGTTCTGGTCGTTCAGCGGGATCGACCAGAAGTCAGATGTCGACGACTACATGCGCGCCCATCCCGACATCCAGGTCAAGCTGACCGAGGTCGGGAGCACCACGGAGACCGCGCAGGCGCTGACCACGGCACTCGCCGGTGGCAAGGTGCCCGACCTGGTGCTGATCCAGGGCGATGACATGCCCAAGTTCGTGCAGCAGCCGCAGAACTTCCACGACCTGCGCGAGTACGGCGCCGACCAGATCAAGGGCGACTACCTGGACTGGGTGATGGAGCAGGCCGTCGCCGACGGTGGCCAGACCATCGGGATCCCCACTGACGTCGGTGGCTTGGCCGTCGCCTACCGCGCGGATCTGTTCGCCGCGGCGGGCCTGCCCGCCGACCGCGAGTCGGTCTCGAAGATGTGGTCGACGTGGGACGCGTTCATCGAGACCGGGAAGCGGTACACGGCAGCGACCGGGAAGCCGTTCGTCGACAACATCCCGACCAGCGTGTTCTACCAGGCCGTCAACCAGGTCTCCCAGAAGTACTACGACGACGCGGGCAACCCGATCTACGACCGGAACCCCGAGGTCAAGGCGGCGTTCGACCTGGCGCTGAAGGCGATCGACGCGGACATCTCGGCCAGGATCTCGTTCGGGTCCGACGGCTGGAACGCCGCCCTGCCCCGCGGTGACTTCGCGGTCGTCTCGGCGCCCGCGTGGCTGCTGGACCAGATCCGCAGATACGCGCCCGACACCGCGGGGAAGTGGGACGTCGCGACGATCCCCGGCGGGGCGGGGAACTGGGGCGGCAGCTACCTGGCCATCCCGGCTCGCGCCCAGAACCCGGAGGCCGCGTGGGCCTACATCAAGGAGATGCAGTCGCCGGAGCGCCAGCTCGAGCACTTCCTCGACGTCGGTGCTCTCCCGACCACGCCCGCCGTCTACACCGACCAGCGGCTCAAGGACAAGCGCGACGCGTTCTACTCCGGGGCGCCGACGGGTGAGATCTACACGCAGGCGCTGCTGGGGCTGAAGCCGTTCCACATGGGGCCGGACACCGCCACGATCGGCCAGGAGTTCCTCAACGCCCTCGTGAACGTCGAACAGGGTTCCGGCGATCCGGCCACCGCATGGGACGACGCCGTGCGCAACATCCGCACGGCCATCGGCGCGTGACGTGACCGCGACCCTGCCGACGCGGCTGGTGCCGGCCCGGTCGCCGTCCGGCGCCACCGGATACGCGCTCCCGTTCCGGGAACGCGTCGCGCCCTACGCGTACATCGCCCCGTTCTTCCTGCTCTTCGGGGTGTTCGGGCTGGTCCCGTTCCTGTTCACGTTCTACATCGCGCTGTTCGAGTGGAACCCGATCGGCGACCAGACGTTCATCGGGGTCGACAACTTCACGCGGATGCTCGCCGACCCGCGGTTCTGGAACGCGACCGGGAACACGATCAGCATCTGGGCGCTCTCGACCGTCCCGCAGTTGTTGGTCGCGCTGGTGCTGGCCCACGTCCTCAATCACGCCCGGCTGCGCTTCGCGCTGTTCTTCCGCATGTCGATCCTGGTGCCCTACATCACGTCGGTGGCGGCCACCGCGATCGTCTTCGCGCAGATGTTCGACCGCGACTACGGCCTGCTGAACTGGCTGCTCGGGCTGGTCGGGATCGGGTCGATCGACTTCATCCAGTCCGTGTGGGGCAGTCACGTCATGATCGCCGTGATGGTCGCGTGGCGGTGGTTCGGCTACACGGCCCTGCTGTACCTCGCGTCGCTGCAGGCGATCCCGCGCGACATCTACGAGGCGGCGTCGATCGACGGCGCGGGCGGATGGCACCAGTTCCGCCACATCACGGTCCCGTCGCTGCGGCCGGTGATCATCTTCACCGTCGTCACGTCGACGATCGGCGGGCTGCAGATCTTCACCGAACCCCTGCTGGTCGCCCGCACGACGAACCTCACCTGCGGCCCGGTGCGACAGTGCCAGACGCTCACGCTGTTCCTCTACGAGCAGGGCTTCGGCAAGTACGAGTTCGGCTACGGCGCCGCGATCGGAGTGGCGCTGTTCGTGATGATCATTCTGGTCGCCGCCGTCAACTACGCGCTGTCCAGCCGGATCAGGGGGAACTGATGCTGATCGACACGACGGCGGGCGGGGCGATCGGCACGACGATGACGGGCGCGCCGTCCGGGGGGCGGCGCGCCCGGTCGGGAGGCCGTCTCGGCCGGGTGCGGTGGTGGAGCTACCTGCTGGTGGGCGTCGCCGCGTTCGGCTCGTTGTTCCCGCTGTACTGGATGTTCATCGTCGCCTCGACCGACTCGGCCACCGCGACGCGGATGCCGCCGGAGATCGTGCCCGGCGGGAACTTCTTCCAGCTCGCAGGCCTCGTCCTGGAGACGGTGCCGTTCCTGCAGTCGATCCTCAACAGCCTGGTCATCGCCACGACGATCGGCGTCGGTCAGGTGTTGCTCTGCGCGCTCGCCGGGTTCGCCTTCGCCAAGCTGCGGTTCCGCGGCTCGGGCGTGCTGTTCCTGATCGTGGTGCTCACGATGACGGTGCCGACGCAGCTCGCGATCATCCCGCAGTACATGATCATCTCTTGGTTGGGCTGGGTCGACACGCTGCAGGCGGTGACGGTGCCGGGCCTCGCCAGCGCGTTCGGGATCTTCTGGATGCGCCAGCACATCGCGGCGACCATCAGCGACGAGCTGATGCAGGCAGCCCGGATCGACGGGGCGAGCACCTGGCAGATCTTCTGGCGGATCGCGTTCCCGATCGTGCGGCCCGCGGCGTTCGTGCTCGGCCTGTTCGGGTTCGTGACGGCCTGGAACGACTTCCTCTGGCCGTTCATCGTGCTCAAGTCGCCGGAGCGCTTCACGGCCCAGATCGCCATCAAGGCCCTGCAGAACAGCTACACGGTGGACCTCGGGCTCGCCATGTCGGGATCGTTCCTCGCCACGCTGCCGCTCCTCGTGCTGTTCGTGCTGGTCGGCCGCCGGATGGTGGCCGGCATCCTGGACGGAGCGTTCAAGGGGTGAGCCCGCGGCACGGCATCCACGACACCGCGCCCGCGGCGCGGTGGGAGGACGGCTTCCTCTCCGGGAACGGGGAGTGCGGCCTGATCGCATTCGGTGATCCCGCCGCCGAGCGGATGATCGTCAATCACCACCGGTTCGTGCTGCCCAACGGGACCCGCCACATGGGGCCGCCCACGGTCGCCCATCGGCTCGACGAGGTGCGGGACCTCGTGCTCGCGGGTGAGGCCAAGGCGGCGCAGCGCACGTTCTCCGACGGCAGGCGGCTGGCGTGGACCCAGCCCTTCCACCCCGGCTTCGTGATCGAGATCGATCGCGCGAACCCGCCTCCGGCGCGCGACTACCGACGGGACACCGACTTCCGCACCGGCGAGGTGAGCGCCGCCTGGACGGACGCAGGCGGGGGGTGGCGCAGCCGCGGATTCGTGTCGCGCGCCGATCGGGTGCTGGTGTACGAGCTGGCCGGGCCCGCCCTCGATCTTGCGGTGCGGCTCTCGGGCGATCTGCCCGGGCGGCCCGCCGACGTCGGGTACTCCTGCGTGGCCGAGGCAGGCGACGCGCGGGAGGTGCTGCTCGCCATCCGGGGTACCTACCCGCCCGGTCTCGGGGCGTACGGGTTCGTCGGCGTCACCCGGCTCGTCGCGGTCGACGGGCCGGTCCGCGTCGAGGGCGCATCCGCGGTGGTGCGCGGAGCATCGCGGCTCCTGCTGCTGACGGTGCTCGACCGGGCGGACGGGCCGGTCGACGAGGAGCCGTTGCGGCAGCGGTTGGAGGCGCTCCCCGCCGACTACTCGATGCTGCTGCGCCGCCACACGGCCGTGCACGCCCCCATGTACGAACGTGTGGAGCTCGATCTCGGAGTGGCCGCGGACGAGCGCGCGCAGTCGGTTGCGGAGCTGCTCACGGCACAGCGCCGGGCCGATGCACCGACCCCCGCGCTGCTCGAGGCCATGTTCCACGCCGGTCGCTACCTGCTGATCAGCTCGTCAGGGGTGCTGCCGCCGCGGCTCACCGGGCTGTGGCTGGGGGAGTGGGGCGCGGCGTGGTCGGGGGACTTCACCACCGACGCGAACGTGAACCTGCAGCTGGCCGGCGCCGGCATCGGCGCGCTCCCCGAGGCGGTGGAGAGCCTGGGGGCGTTGATCGCCGACCAGATCGACGACTGGCGGGACAACGCCATGGCCGTGTTCGGGGCGCGCGGGGTGCTCGCCCCGAGCCGCACCGACGGCGAGCACGGACGCCTGTTCCACCTGAACGCCGAATGGCCGTGGGCGATGTGGGTGGCGGGCGCCGACTGGCTGCTGTTCCCCCTCCTCGAGCATTGGCAGGTCACCGGCGACGACGAGTTCCTCGCCGATCCGCTGGCGCCGTGGCTGGTGGAGGTGGCGCTGTTCTTCGAGGACTTCCTGGCGCGCGAGGACGAGCACGGCTCCATGGTGCTCGTCCCCTCCTACTCGCCGGAGGTCGGCCCGGCCGGCCGCGCCGGGGTGGCCGCCGTGAACGCCACGATGGACATCGCGGCCGCCCGCCACGCGCTGTCGGCGGCTGCCGAGGCGTGCACCCGGCTCGGCATCGAAAGGGAAGCCGTTGCGCGCTGGCAGACCCTGCTGAAGCAGTTGCCGCCCTACGTCGTGGACTCGCGCGGTGCGCTCGCCGAGTGGGCGTGGCCCGGCCTGGTGACCCCGGACGACCACCGGCACGTCAGCCACCTCTACCCGGTCTGGCCCCTTCACGAGATCACCCCGGACGACACACCCGAGCTGGCCGCGGCCGCGCGCCGCGCGCTCGTGCTGCGCGGCGACGAGAACCTCTCGGCGCACGGTAGCCTGCACCGGGCCCTGTGCGCGGCCCGGCTGAAGGACGCCGCTCTCGTCGAGGCGAACCTGGGCAAGATCCTCGGCAACGACATGGTGTTCCGGTCGCTGATGACGTCGCACAACCCCGGGCTGGAGATCTACAACGCCGACGCGGTGCACGCGATCCCGGCGGTGATCATGGAGGCCTTGGTCGACTCCCGCCCCGGGGTCGTCGAGCTGCTCCCCGCGCTACCCCGGAGCTGGGCGCGCGGGCGGATCAGCGGGGTTCGCTGCCGGAACGGGGTCACGGTCGCCGAGCTGGCCTGGGACCTGGAGCGATCGACCGTGCGTGCCCTCCTGCGATCCCACGCCGACGTGACGGTCTCGGTGCGGTGCGCGCGGGCGCGCGGGCCGTTTCGCCGTGGCGAGCCGGTGCTGGTGGCGGCCGGTGAGCCGGTTCGCGTCGAGTTCGCGCTGGCGGCCGACAACACGGGTATGCATGCACCGCTCCCTATTTGAAAACGATGTTCAAAAGCGGTTGACTGCCGCTCATGCCCGGCCCTCTCGACGAACTCCTCGGCCGTTCCCCGCTTCGTGATCCCGCCCGCGGCCGACGGGCGGGCGACATCGCCGCGCTCGTCCGGACCACCTTGCGGATCCCGGAGGACATCGCGATCACGGTGCAGCAGCTGAGCTGCCGCGAGCCGGGTTGCCCGCCGGTGGAGACCGTGATCGCCGTGCTCGGCACCCCGTCCCGGCGGTGGACGATCCACCGCCGGATCGCCGAGATCGACGACGCGGCCGTCGTCGGCGTGCTCGCCAACGACCCCGCCCACGACCACGACTCGATGGAGACGACATGACCAGCCCTGAACACGACGAGCGGATCCCGGTCACCGTGCTGACCGGGTTCCTCGGTTCCGGCAAGACGACGCTGCTCAACCGGATCCTCACCGAGCAGCACGGCAGGCGGATCGCCGTGATCGAGAACGAGTTCGGTGAGGTCGGGGTCGACGACGCGCTCGTGCTGAACGCCGAGGAGGAGGTGTTCGAGATGAACAACGGCTGCATCTGCTGCACCGTCCGCGGCGACCTCATCCGCATCCTCGGCGCTCTGCTGCGACGCAAGGACCGCTTCGACGCGATCCTCATCGAGACCACGGGCCTTGCCGATCCCGCGCCGGTCGCGCAGACCTTCTTCATGGACGACACCCTGCGTGCCCAGCTGCGCCTCGACGCGATCGTCACGGTCGTCGACGCCAAGCACGTCCTGGGCCACCTCGACGAGGTCAAGCCCGACGGCGTGGAGAACGAGGCCGTGGAGCAGATCGCCTTCGCCGACCGCGTCGTGCTCAACAAGCGCGACCTCGTCGCCGCCGAGCAGGTCGACCGCGTCACCCGGCGGATCCGGGCGATCAACGGCAGTGTCGCGGTGCTGCCGGCCGTGCGCTGCGACGTCGACCTCGCCGAGATCCTCGACGTGCGGGCCTTCGACCTCGACCAGGTGCTCGCCGCCGAACCCGAGTTCCTCGACCCGGACAGCGAGCACCAGCACGACCAGACCGTCACCAGCGTCGGCATCGACGTCGACGGCAGCGTCGAGATCCCGAAGCTCAACGAGTGGCTCGGCGAGCTGCTCAGCACCCGAGGTCCGGACCTGTTCCGCAGCAAGGGTGTGCTCCACCTGGCCGGCACCGAGCAGCGCTACGTGTTCCAGGGGGTGCACATGCTGCACGACGGCGAGCTGGGCGCACCGTGGCGCGAGGGTGAGTCGAGGCGCAACCGGATGGTGTTCATCGGGCGCAACCTCGACCGCGCCGAGCTCGAGGCGGGGTTCCGGGCCTGCATGGCATCGGAGCCCGCAGGGGTCGGCCGGTGACCGCGGCCACCGACGAGATCGCCGGCCACCTCGATCTCGGTGAGCCCGTGCACTCGCTCGTCCTCCTTCCCGATGGCGGCGTCGTCGCGGGCGGCAGCGAGGGACGCGTCGTCGTGACCGACCGGTCCGGCCGGGAGCGCCTGCGGCTGCACCTCGGCGACTTCCTGCTGACCCTCGCCGCGAGCCCGGACGGCACCCGGCTCGCCGCCGGCGGGAGCGAGCGCCTCGCAATGTGGGACCTCACCGACGGAACGGCGCTGCACGAGCACGCTGCCCTGTGGTGCTCCTCGCTGGCCTGGGCCGCCCACTCGCGCCACCTCGCCGCGGGCGACGGGCGGATCGTGCGGCGGTTCACCCGCGACGGCCGCCCGGACTGGTCGAGCACCCCGCTCGCCAGCACCGTCGCCGGGCTGGCGTTCCTGCGCCGCGACGGCCGCCGCATCGTCGCGGCCGCATACCAAGGCGTCACGATCCTGGAGCCGGCCACCGACCGCGTGATCGAGCACCTTCCCGCTCCTGGCGCGATCGCCGGTCTCGCCGTCGCCCCGAACGGGCGCTGGGTCGTCGGCGGCAGCCAGGACGCCACCCTGCACGGCTGGAAGGTCCCGGGCGGCAGCGACTTCCGCATGAGCGGGTTCCCCACCACCGTCTCCCGCCTCGCGTTCGAGCCGGGCGGGCGGTGGATGGCCTGCGACGCCGCCGACAGCGTCGTCTGCTGGGACTTCTCCGGCGCAGGCCCCACCGGACGGGAGGGCCTGCTCGCCGAGGGCCACGCCGCGGCGGTGGCCTCGCTGTGCTGGGCGCCGGCCGACGGCGCCGGTCGCGCGCTGGTCACCGCCGACGCCGCAGGCGACGTTGCGCTCTGGCGAATCGAACCCCACCACGGGCCCGGCGACCGGGTCAGGCCGTCCTGGACCGCTGCCACCGGCGACCCCGCAGGCGCGGTCGCTGCCACCGGCACGCACATCGTGTCCGGGCACCGCTCCGGGACCATCCGATGGCACCGCCGGTGACGGTGCCGCCGGCATCACATGTCGGTACGGGGAGCCGATAGCGGATCAGTCGAGAGCTGTCGCCGGCGACCGCGACGGAGGACGCGTCGTGCAGGATCGCAGCGACTCCGGGGCGTCCGACGCGCCGGGGATCAGTGAGGAGCCGGTGGGGCAACGGCGGCCCATGGGGTTTCGGTGGTGAAGATGGTTTCGGGGTCTTCGCGGTTGGTGTGCAGGTCCCAGTAGACGCGGGCGATTTCCTCGGCAGGGGCCGTCGGTGCTCCGGGGAAGGCGGGGGTGTCGACCGAGACGTCGATGGCGACGTGGGCGGCCTGGACGCCGGTGCCGGCCAGCTCCTTGTGCAGGTTGATCACCCAGTTGCGCAGTGCCGCGGCGGCGGCGTTGACGTTGGCGATCTGCGGGACGGGGTCGATCGAGCCGGCGCCGGTGGTGTAGAGCAGGGTGCCGGTGCCGGCCTCGCGCATCGCGGGCAGCACCGCCCGGGTGGCGGCGATGGCCCCGTAGAGCTGGAACTGCAGCTCGTGTTGCACGTCGGACGGATCGGTCTCGGATGGCGCGGTCAGGACGGTCGAGCCGAGTCCGCCGACGGGGGAGTACTCCAGGACGTCGATGCCGCCGACGTGTGCGGTGGCCCTCTCGAGTGCCCGGGTGAGCGCGTCGCGGTCGAGCACGTCGGCGGGGAACGCGGCGGCGGTGATGCCGTCGGCGGCGAGTCGGGCGACCAGGTCGTCGAGCTTGGTGCGGTTGCGGGCGATGAGGGCGACGTCGAAGCCGTGGGAGCCGAAGGTGCGGGCGATGGCCAGGCCCATTCCGGGGCCGGCTCCGACGATGGCGATGCTGGGCACAGCGATCCTTTCAGGGTCTCCGGAACTGGATAGGCCTATCCAGTTCCCTTGCCGAGCGTAGCACGAACTGGATAGACGGTTCCGTTTCGGCGGTCGAGCACGCCGGCGGAGCGCCCGCTGCGGTGCACCGGACTGGAGGCTTGACTAGTAAGTCCTATTGAGCAACTCTTCTGGTCAAGCCCCAGTGATGTGGAGGAGACGGTCGGCGATGGAATGGACGGGCGCCCGCTACGCGGACAAGCCGACGGTCGAGGTGCGGACCTGGATCGACGCCCCGCCGGAGCGGGTATGGGCGGTGGCGTCCGACGTCGAGGCGATGCCGAGCATGAGTGACGAGCTCGAGTCGGTGGAGTGGCTCGACGGCGCCACCGGCCCGGCCGTGGGGGCGCGGTTCGTCGGCCGCAGCAAGCACGAGGCGTTGGGGGAGTGGGCCACCACCTCCCACGTCATCGAGTACGACCCGCCGCGGGTGTTCGCGTGGGCGGTCGTGGACCCGGACGAGCCCACCGCGATCTGGCGCTTCCGGCTCGAACCGAAGGAGGGCGGGACCGAGCTGTCGCAGTGGATGCAGATGGGGCCCGCACGCTCGGGCCTGTCGTTCGCGATCGATCGGATGCCGGAGAAGGAGCAGAAGATCGTGTTCGTGCGGATGCGGGAGTTCGAACGGAACATCACCTCCACGCTGGAACACATCAAGACGCTGGCCGAATCCTGATGCGTACCGCGACCACGATCGAGGCCTCCGCCGGTGACCGGTGGAGGGAACACGTCGATTTCGTGGTGGAGGCGGAGAAGCTCGGCCTCGACGTGTGCTGGGTCGCGGAGGCGTGGGGCTCGGACGGGCCGTCGGCGCTGGGGTTCTACGCGGCCCGGACGGACCGGATGCTGCTCGGGTCGGGGATCATGCAGGTCGGCACCCGCACCCCGGTCGCGGTGGCGCAGACGGCGATCACCCTGTCGAACCTCTCCGACGGCCGGTTCCTGCTCGGCCTCGGCGCATCCGGGCCGCAGGTGATCGAGGGCCTGCACGGCGTGCCGTTCGCGCGCCCGCTGGCGCGGATGCGGGAGACGGTGGAGATCGTGCGCCGGGTGCAGGACGGCGGGAAGATCTCGTACAGCGGGGCCGAGTTCCAGATCCCCTGGTCCGGTGGCGATGCGGTGCCGATGCGCTTGTCGATGCGCGCGCACCACCCGATCCCGATCTACCTGGCCACCCTGTCGCCGTCGATGCTGCGCCTCACCGGGGAGATCGCCGACGGCTGGCTGGGCACCAGCTTCGTGCCGGAGGGCGCGGCAGGCGCCTACTTCCGCTACCTGGACGAGGGTCTGGCCGGTCGCGGGCGATCCCGAGCCGACCTGGACGTATGCCAGGGAGCGGAGGTGGCGTTCGCGCCCGACGAGGACGAGCTACGCCGGATGGTGGCCGGGCGGAAGAAGGAGCTGGCGTTCAGCCTCGGCGGCATGGGCTCGGCGTCCACGAACTTCTACAACAAGGCCTACAGCCGCCAAGGCTGGGCCGAGATCGCCGCCGAGGTGCGCGAGCGGTGGCAGGCCGGGGACCGCGACGGCGCCGCCGCGCTGGTGACCGACGACATGGTGCTGGGCACCACGTTGATCGGTACCGAGCCCATGGTGCGCGAGCGGTTGCGCGTCTGGCGCGACGCCGGCGTGAACACGGTCCGTCTCTATCCGGCCGGGGACACCCTCGATGCGCGGCTGTCCACCTTGGCCAAGGCGATCGACCTCGTGCGGGAGATCGGGAGTTCATCGTGATCGAGTGGCACAAGACAGCGTGCAACCTCTGCTACGTCAACTGCGCGCTCGAGGTGCAGACCGACGGCCGGGCGATCACCCGGATCCGCGGTGACAAGGACAACCCACGCACGGCCGGCTACCTGTGCCAGAAGCCGCAACGGCTCACCTGGTACGGCGATCACGACGACCGGCTCACCACGCCGCTGCGCCGCCGCGCCGATGGCACGCATGAAGCGGTCAGCTGGGAGACGGCACTGACCGAGATCGCCGCGCGGTTGCGCGCGGTCCGGGACGAGGACATGGCCGAGGGGCGACCCGGTTCGTTCGCCTACGTCGGCGGGGGTGGCCAGGGCAACCACTCGGGCGGCGGGTACGGGCACGCGCTCATGAGGTGGATGAACGCCACCCGGTTCTTCGGGGCGCTGTCGCAGGAGAAGACCGGCGACTTCTGGGTCAACGGCAAGCTCTACGGCGGGCAGACCTGCCACACGTCCGAGGGGGTCGAGGACTGCGACCTGCTGGTGGTGATCGGCTGCAACCCCTGGCTGGCCAACGGGTTCAACCGCGCCCGCAACGTCGTGAACACGATCAAGAACGACCCGGGCCGCAAGATGATCGTGTTCGACCCGAGGCGCACGGAGACGGCGGCCGTCGCGGACGTGCACCTGCCGCTGCGCCCGGGCACCGACGCCTACCTGCTCGGCGCCATCCTCGCGCTGATCATCGAACGGAACGGCGAGGACGAACAGTTCCTTGCCGCGCATGCGGAGGGTTTCGACCAGGTCGCCGCGGCGCTGCGCCGGATTCCAGTGGACGCGTGGATCGCGCACGCGGAGGTCGAACGCGCCGACGTCGAGCGCGCGGTGGACCTGATCCTCGCCGCCGACGCGATGACCGTCCGCGTCGAGCTGGGAATCCAGCAGGGCCGCAACTCCACGCTCAACAGCTACCTGGAGAAGCTGCTGTACCTGGTGACCGGGAACTTCGGGCGGCCAGGCACCAACGCGCTGCACTCGTGGCTGGTCCCGCTGTGGGGCGAGTCGCGCGGGCAGCGGTCGGAGATCACCGGGTTCGAGTACATCGGCGGGTTGCTCCCGCTCAACACGCTCGCCGAGGAGATCCTCGCCGACCATCCCCACCGGGCCCGGGTGCTCTGGGTCGAGTCGTCCAACCCCGCCAACACGGCGGCCGACACCGCGATGACGGAACGAGCGATCAGGCAGTGCGAGCTGTCCGTCGTGGTCGACATCGCCTACACGGAGACCGCCGCGCTGGCCGACTACGTCCTCCCCGCCGCCTCCCAGTTCGAGAAGTGGGAGTGGACGTTCTTCGACTTCGAATGGCCGACCAACTACTTCCACTTGCGCAGGCCGCTGTTCGACGCGCTGCCCGGCACGCTGGTGGAGGCGGAGATCTACGCGCGCTTGTTCGACGAGCTCGGTCTGTTGCCCGATCAGCCGACCCTCGACCGGCTCACCGATGTCGCCCGCACCGACCGGCCGAACCTGCTGAAGCACGCCGGCCCGGTGCTGCAGGACAACCCGGCGATCGCACCGGTGCTCCTCTACCGCACCCTCGGGCGCACGTTGCCCGCCGGCGCGGCGTCCGCGGCGATCCTCTGGCCGGGATGCCACACCGCGGCGAGGAAGATGACCGTTCCGGTGCAGCGGGCGCTGGGCACCGACCAGACCGGTCCGGCCCTCGGAGAGGCGCTGTTCGACCGGGTACTGGCCAGCCCCAGCGGATTCGCCTTCAGCGCCCACGAGTACGACGAGATCTGGAGTCTCGTGCGCAACGAGCGCATCCAGCTCGCCGTGCCCGAACTGCTCGACTGGCTCACCCGCCTGGACCCCGACCGGGACGGCACCGATCCCGACTATCCGCTGTCGCTGGTCAACGGGCAGCGCCGCAGCCACAACGCCAACCAGATCATGCGCCCGCCGGCGTGGCGCAAGTCCGACCCCGACGGCGCGCTGCGGGTCCGCACCGAGGATCTCCACGCGATCGGCGCCGCGGACGGCGAGTGGGTCGCGGTCGTGACGCGGACCGGGCGCATCGTGGTCCGGGCCGAGATCGACGACAGCCTCCGCCGCGGCCAGGTGGCGCTGCCCCATGGCTTCGGGATGTCGGTTCCCGACGGGCATGGCGGACGGGTGACCCACGGCCCCCGGATCAACCTGATCACCGACGTCACCGACCGCGACCCCATCGCCGGCACTCCCCACCACAAGGACGTGTCCGTGCGCCTGGAACGCGTGACGCCCGTCGAGCTCGCGAACGCCGAGCGGGATCGCGACCGGGTCCGGCAGCTGATCAGCCAGAGGAGCTGACCATGAGAGACGCAGTCATCGTCGACGCGGTCCGCACGCCCGTCGGCAAGGGTAAGCCGGGCGGTGCGCTGTCCGGCGTGCATCCGGTGGACCTGCACGCCCACGCGATCCGGTCGCTCGTCGAGCGCACCGGGATCGATCCGTCCGTCGTGGACGACGTGATCAGCGGCGCGGTCGGGCAGATCGGCGAGCAGAGCGGCAACACCGCCCGCTGGGCGGCGCTCGCGGCCGGCTTGCCGGAGTCGGTCCCCGGCGTGACCGTCGACCGGCAGTGCGGCAGCAGCCAGCAGGCGGTCCACTTCGCCGCTCAGGGCGTCATCGCAGGGGCGTACGACGTGGTGATCGCCTCGGGCGTCGAGTCGATGAGCCGTGTCCCGATCGGCAGCCAGACGATCGGCCACGATCCGCACGGCCCCGGCGTCGCGGCCCGTTACCCCGAGGGGCTCGTGCCGCAGGGCGTCAGCGCCGAGCTCATCGCGCAGCGATGGAACCTCTCGCGAGTCCGGCTGGACACCTTCGCCGCGGAGAGCCACCGGCGCGCCGCGACCGCGTGGGACGAGGGCCGGTTCACGGGCGAGGTGACGCCGGTGAAGGCCCCCGCCGACGGGTCGCTCGCCCAGGTCGGCCGGGACGAGTCGATCCGGCCGGCGACGACGGCCGAGGTTCTGGCCGGGTTGCGGCCCGCATTCCGGACCGAGGTGTGGGAGCAGCGGTTCCCGCAGCTGGAGTGGAAGGTCACCGCCGGCAACTCCTCACCCGTCAACGACGGGGCGGCCGCGTTGCTGATCACCAGCAGCGAGACCGCGAGGCGACTCGGCCTGCGCCCGCGGGCCCGGCTGCACAGCTTCGCCGTCGCAGGCGACGACCCGCTGTTCATGCTGACCGGCGTCATCCCCGCGACCCGGAAGGTGCTCGACCGCGCAGGCCTCTCCCTTGCCGACATCGACGCCTTCGAGGTCAACGAGGCATTTGCCAGCGTGGTACTGGCATGGCATGCGGAGACCGGCGCGGACCTGGACAAGGTCAACGTCCACGGCGGCGCCACCGCGATCGGACACCCACTCGGTGCGAGCGGGGCCCGCCTCATGACGACGCTGCTCTCCGTGCTCGAGCAGCACGGCGGCCGGCTCGGGCTGCAGACCATGTGCGAGGCAGGTGGTCTGGCCAACGCCACGATCATCGAGCGTCTCTGACGGTCAGTCGGCGGCCAACCGCTTCGCCGCTTCCGGTGCCAGGTCCAGAAGGATCTCCCAGAGCGGGTCCGAAACGCCGTCAGTGCCGGTCTCCCTTGCGGCAGGACCGGCGCTGAACTGGCCTTTTGTGGGTGACAGGATTTGAACCTGCGACCTCTTCGTCCCGAACAAGGTCAAGTTCTACAGCCCACCTGCGACTATTGCTAAACGCCCTGGTCAGGGTATTGGTCCTCGTTGCTCCGCGGCGGCGTTGTGAGCCCTCGACTGCAAGATTCTCTCCCGGATTCTCCCACCGCGGGGTCTCGCCGGGGGCTACGCCGGCGTAGCTCGGCATCGAAGCACTGGCCGCCGCCCCGCGGGAGTGCGCTACGGTCGGAACCCTGCCGGCCACTTCGTTGCGGCGGACGAGACGACCCCGTCGAGATCGGCACCCTCGAGGTCTGCGCCGGTCAGATCAGCCCCGGAGAGATCGCTGCCGCGGAGCGTGACCTGCGCCAACGTCGCCTGCGTGAGGTTCGCCCCGGCGAGCTTCGCGCCAGCCAGGTTCGAGCCGAGGAAGCAAGTCCGGCGGAAGTTCATGCCGGCGAGATCTGCCCCGCGGAGATCGACGTACTCCAGCTCCGAGGTATCACCCTCCGTGATCATCTCCCGCCGTGAGAGCGCGGCGAGTGCGGCACTCACGTCGTCTGGCAGACCGACCGCTGCCGCCCCGGTGCCACCCGCGGGCGGCCACGGTACGCGCTTGCACACGAATGCAGTGAGCAGCGCGTGCACCGCTGGGCGATACCCGCGGTCGAGCCCCGAAAGCAGCTCCATTGCGTAGACGCCGCCCTGTCGCACCGAGATGTCCTGGCTGGCCAACTGGTCGATCGACTTCGCGAACAGGCCGATCGTGTTGCCTTCGCGGTTGACACGGATCTGGCGCAGCGTCGCTGCCGCGCCCAACGCGACGCCGCCTAGCGCGAGGAATCCGACCATGCTCTGCAGCAACCCCGAGCGGACGTCGTTCTCGGCCTTGAGTCGGTCCACCCTGGTTAGGGCGGTCCCGCCAACGTCTGGCCCGACCAGCCAGGCCGGGAAGACGGTGGCGCACGCGAGCACCACCCCGCACACCATCAGGACGGCGACCACGACCCCAATCAGGACCGTCCACCGGCGGGGCCACAGAGACATGGTTCAACCTAACGCGCTCGATGAGCGCATCGCGGACGTTCATGAGGACGACGTCCATGGCATGGCCCGGATTGGCTATATCCGTCAGCCCCGACCACAGAGGTTCGTTCGTCCAGCGTCAAGGCGTCCACTCGACCCACCTGCGGTCAGTGATCCGCAGTATCGGTTGTCCATAGTCGCGCCAACGACCATCTGCACCCGATACCGGCAGGTCAGCGCGGCGATCAAGGGCTGTTGGTCGCGATCGGAGATCATCTAGCGACCATCTCGCCTTGATCGCCGCGTTGTACCCAGGATGGAGGCCCGGCCGATTCGGCAACACGCTCAGCCAGGGCCGACCGCCGCCGAACGTCGCGCTGGCCGCGGTCCCCATGGCCTTCGCCGTGGGCGCAACCGGCTCGCGACGCGGCCACCTGGACGCCGCTCGGTACGGCCAGACCCCTTCAGCGCCCTCCTGGCCGCTCCACACGGCGGCAGCAGCGAGTACGCCGGAGTGCCGCCTTCGCCAGTGCCTTGACATGCTGAGTCCTATTAAGCAACTCTAGTGGTCAAGCCCCATCCGCCTGGAGGAGGTTGGTCGGCGATGAAGCCCGCCATGCCACTGGTCCGTTTCGAGCAGCAGGACGCGTTGGGCGTTCTCACCGTCGACAACCCTCCGCTGAACCTGATGTCCGAGGCGGTTGTGGCCGGGTTCGAGGACGCGATCAACGCGATCGAGCCGGCTCCGATCCGCGCGCTTCTGATCCGCACGGAGGGCCCGCATTTCATGGCGGGCGCGGACGTGCGGATCTTCCATGCGCGGTCCGCGGCCGACGCGCGGGCGCTGTTCAGCCGGGCGCTCCCCGTGTTCGCTCGGCTCGAGGACCTGCCGGTGCCCACGGTCGCGGCGGTGCAGGGCGTCTGTCTGGCTGCCGGGCTCGAGCTGGCGCTGTTCGCGGACATCGGCAAGGACATCCACGCCAACACCGACTTCGAAGGCCGCTGACCGATGGAGTGGACCGGGCTGTTCGCCTGTGACTGGTGTGGCTGGATGCCCTGGAACTGCACGTGCGCCCAGTGGCAGGAGGCCCAGCGGCAGGAGGCGCAGCGGCAGGCGGCGCAGTCCGACATCGGGGCACAGCAGCCGGCGGAACGTGTGGCCCTGCCGGGGTCGGCGGGCGCCGCGCGAACCGACACATCCCCCCGGATCCTGTCGCGCCTGCCGGAGCGGCAGCGCGGCCTGGTCGAGCGCCCGATCCGGGCCTGCAGCGCATGACGCGGGATCGGAGGGAGGACGTCGTGGAACCCGATGCGTTCCGAACGAAGGTGCGTGCGTTCGTCGCCGATCTCGTGCCGCCGGGCTGGACCGGCATCGGCGCCCTGCCCGCCGACGAGGCCGCCACCTTCCGGGTGCACGCCCGCGCGGCGCTGGCCCAGCGCGGCTGGGTGGCTCCGATGTGGCCGCGGGAGTACGGCGGCGCCGGGCTCGGGCCCGCCGAGCTGATCGTGCTCGTCGAGGAGCTCACCGGCGCCGGGATCCCGTTCGGCTCGGACAGCGACGCGTTCGGGGTCAGCATGCTCGGCAACACCATGCTGCGGTGGTCCGACCCTGACCTCCTGCGCCGCTTCCTGCCCCGGATCGTGTCGGGCGAGTACGTCTTCGCTCAGGGCTTTTCCGAACCCGGGGCCGGGTCGGACCTGGCGTCGCTCGCGTTGCGCGCCGAGCGCGACGGCGACGAGTGGGTGCTCAACGGGCAGAAGCTCTGGTCGTCCGGGGCGCACAAGGCGAACTGGATGTTCGTGCTCGCGCGAACGAACCGGGACGTGCCCCCGCACCGCGGGATCACGATGCTGCTCGTCCCGCTCGACCAGGCCGGCGTCGACGTCCGGCCGATCCGCAACATCACCGGAGAGACCGACTTCAACGAGGTGTTCTTCGACGTCGCGCGCACGGAGGCCGGGCTCGTCGTCGGGGAGGTCGACCGCGGCTGGACCGTCGCGATGACGCTACTGGGCTTCGAGCGTGGGGAGACGGCGATCCACGCGCCCATCCGGTTCCGCAACGAGCTGGACCGGTTGGTCGCGCTGGTCCGCGAGCGCGGCCTGGACTCGGATCCGGAGGTGCGTCGCCGGATCGCCTGGTGCCACGTGCAGGTGGAGCAGCTGCGCTGCCACGGAAGGCGTACCGCGGCCACCCTGCTCGCCGGCGCCGAGCCGGGCCCGGAGGCGGCGCCGTTCAAGCTGCTCTGGAGCGAGTACCACCGGGTCGTCACCGAGCTGGCGCTCGACGTCCTCGGTCTGGACGCGCTCGTACCCAGCGGGCGGGCGTCGCCGAACTGGTACCAGACCGACGACCCGGGCGCGCCGAACTCGTCGGCCTCGTGGGCGTCGGTCTACCTCAACGCGCGCGCCGGGACGATCTACGCGGGCTCGTCCCAGGTCCAGCGCAACATCGTCGCCGAGCTGCTGCTCGGGCTGCCGAAGGAACCACGTCCCACGGCCTGACCGGATCCCGTCGCTCAGCGAGGAGCAGCATGATCTTCCGGAGTCCCTACCCCGACGTCACCGTGCCCGCGGTCGGGCTGTCCGAGCTCGTGCTCGGTGAGGCCACCGCGGACGATGCCGAGCGCGTCGCCATCGTCGACGCCACCAGCGGCGAGAGCCACCGCTACGGCGGGCTGCTCGAGGCGGTGGGACGGGTCGCCGGTGCCCTCGGCGCGCGCGGCATCGGGCGCGGCGACGTGGCGGCGCTGTTCGCCCCGAACTGCGCCGCGTACCCGCTCGCCTTCCACGGGATCCTCTCGGCCGGGGCCGCCGCGTCGCCGGTCAACGCGCTCTACACCCCGGCCGACCTCGCCCACCAGCTGCGCGACGCGGGGGCGCGGATCCTGTTCAGCTCGCCCGGCGGGCTCGAGCGGGCGCGCGCGGCGGTGGCCGAGCCGGGCGTGCGGGTCACGGAGATCGTCGTCCTCGGCGACCCCGCACCGGGCGGGGGTCCGGTTCCCGAGACCCGTCTCGCCGACCTCCTCGCGTCGCACGCCCCTGTGCCGCGAGTGGCGGTCGACGGGGACGACCTTGCGGCGCTGCCCTACTCGTCGGGCACGACCGGACTGCCGAAGGGGGTGCAGCTCACCCACCGGAACCTGGTCGCCAACGTGCTGCAGATGCACCCACTCGTCCGGATCCGCCCCGGGTCCGGGCTGCTCACCGCGGTGCCGTTGTTCCACATCTACGGCCTGACCGGGATCATGAACCACGCGCTGCTCCGGCGGGGCTGCGTGGTGACGATGCCGCGGTTCGACCTGGCGGGTTTTCTCGCCGCGATCGCCCAGCACCGCGTCGACCACGTCTTCATCGCGCCCCCGGTCGCGCTGGCGCTCGCCCACCACCCGCTGGTGGACGAGTACGACCTGAGCAGCGTCGAGATCGTCATGTCCGCCGCGGCGCCGCTCGACACGAATCTCGCGAAGATGCTCGAGGACCGGCTCGGCGCGACCGTGGTGCAGGGGTACGGCCTGACCGAGTCCAGCCCGTGCACCCACGGGATCCCGGTCGAGCGCACCGATCTCGACCGGGGGTCGATCGGGGTGCCGATGCCGAACGTGGAAGCGCGCGTGGTCGATCCCGGCACGGGCGAGGACGTCGCGGTGGGGGAGCGCGGCGAGCTGTGGTGCCGCGGTCCGAACGTCATGCGCGGCTACCTGAACAACCCCGGCGCGACGGCCACGGCCGTCGACGAACAGGGATGGCTGCACACCGGTGACCTCGTCACCGTCGACACCGACGGCGCGTTCCACGTCGTCGACCGGCTCAAGGAGCTGATCAAGTACAAGGGCTACCAGGTCGCGCCCGCCGAGCTCGAGGCCGTGCTCCTCGGCCACGAGGGAGTGGCCGACGCCGCCGTCATCGGGGTGCGCAACGCCGACGGCGAGGAGGTGCCGAAGGCCTTCGTCGTGCGGGTGGCCACCTTCCCGGAGCTCGACGCGGACGCGGTGATGGAGTTCGTCGCCGCGACGGTGGCGCCGTACAAGAAGGTGCGCGCAGTGGAATTCGTGGACGCGATCCCGAGGTCGGCGGCCGGCAAGATCCTCCGGAAAGAGCTGCGGGCCCGCGAGGCCGCCCCGGTCGTGACGGCATGAGCTACCCGAACCTTCTCGCCCCGCTGGACCTGGGCTTCCTCACCCTGCCCAACCGGGTCCTCATGGGCTCGATGCACACCGGGCTGGAGGACGATCCGGCCGACGCGCCGCGGCTCGCCGCCTACTTCGCCGAGCGAGCCCGCGGCGGGGTCGGGCTGATGGTGACCGGCGGGTACGCCCCGCACCCGCTCGGCGTCCTCGCCGAAGGCGGTTCGCTGCTCACCGCGCCCGACCAGCTGCCGGCCCACCGGGTCGTCACCGACGCCGTGCACGAGGCGGGCGGCCGCATCGCGCTGCAGATCCTGCACGCCGGCCGGTACTCCAAGCAGCCCGACCTCGTCGCGCCGTCGGCGATCAGGGCACCGATCAACCGGTACGCCCCGCGGCCGCTCGAGGAGCACGAGGTGCTCGAGCACATCGACTCGTTCGCCGGGTGCGCCGCGCTCGCCCGCGAGGGCGGCTACGACGGCGTCGAGATCATGGGCTCCGAGGGGTATCTGATCAACGAGTTCCTCGCGCCGCGGACCAACCACCGCGAGGACGAGTGGGGCGGCACGCCGGAGAACCGGCGGCGCTTCGCGGTGGAGGTCGTCCGCCGGGTCCGCGAAGCCGTCGGGCCCGACTTTCTCGTGATCTACCGGATCTCGCTGGCCGACCTCGTGGAGGGCGGGCAGACCTGGGACGAGATCGTCGCGCTCGGGCGGGAGGTGGCGGCGGTCGGCGCGACGCTGCTGAACACCGGGATCGGCTGGCACGAGTCGAAGGTGCCGACCATCGCGACCTCGGTGCCGAGGGCGGCGTTCACCGCGTTCACGGCCCGGCTGCGCCCGCACGTGCCGGTCCCAGTGATCACCTCGAACCGGATCAACATGCCGCAGGTCGCCGAGGAGGTGCTCGCGCGCGGCGACGCCGACATGGTGTCGATGGCGCGGCCGCTGCTCGCCGACCCGGAGTGGATCCGCAAGGCGTCCGGCGGTCGGACCGACGAGATCAACACCTGCATCGCCTGCAACCAGGCCTGCCTGGACCACGTGTTCGACGACGGGAAGGCGAGCTGCCTGGTCAACCCGCGCGCGGGCCGGGAGACCGAGCTCGTGATCCGGCCGGTGCGACGCGCGAAGCACGTGGCGGTCGTGGGTGCCGGACCGGCGGGGCTGTCCGCGGCGGTGACCGCGGCGGCGCGCGGGCACCGGGTCGACCTGTTCGAGGCCGGGGAAGCGATCGGCGGCCAGTTCGACCTGGCCCGGCGGATCCCCGGCAAGGAGGAGTTCGCCGAGACCATCCGCTACTACGCCCGCCAGATCGAGCTCACCGGCGTCACGCTGCACCTCGGCAAACGAGTCACGGCAGCCGACCTCGCAGCCCACGACGAGGTGGTGCTCGCGACCGGCGTGACGGCGCGGGTCCCGGACATCCCGGGCATCGACCATCCGATGGTCGTCGGCTATCCGCAGGCGCTCCGGGGCGAGGTGCCGATCGGCGCTCGGGTCGCGGTCATCGGTGCGGGTGGGGTCGGGGTGGACGTCAGCGAGTTCCTCACGCACGCGGCCTCGCCGACCCTCGACCTGCCCGCGTGGCGCCGGGAGTGGGGCGTCACGGATCCCGAGGCTGCGCCGGGCGCGCTGACGAGCGGGGAGCCGGAGCCGTCAGCCCGCACCGTGTACCTGCTGCAGCGGACCGGAGGGCGCATCGGCACCAGGCTCGGCAAGACCACCGGCTGGGTGCACCGGGCCGCGTTGGCCGCCAAGGGCGTCCAGCTGGTGAGCGGCGTGAACTACGAGAAGATCGACGACGAGGGCCTGCACCTGAGCACCGGCGCCGAGCACGCCGAGGACCGGGTGCTCGCGGTGGACACGATCGTTATCTGTGCGGGCCAGGAGCCCGTCCGGGACCTCGTCGACGGGCTGCGCGGCGCCGGCATGCCGGTGCGCCTCGTGGGCGGCGCCGACGTCGCGGCCGAGCTGGACGCCAAGCGTGCGATCGACCAGGGCACCCGGACTGCCGCAGCTCTCTGATCTGCTGAGTTTCATTCAGCAACGGCTAGACTCTGATGTCATGAAGCGGACTTCCTTCGCGAACTGGCCCTGTTCCGTCGCCAGGACCATGGACCTGCTCGGCGACTGGTGGACCCCGCTCGTGCTCCGCGAGGCGTTCTACGGGATCCGGCGGTTCGACGAGATCCAGCAGGCGTTGGGCATCGCGCGCAACACCCTCGCCGACCGGCTCCGCCGGCTGGTCGAGGAGGGTCTGCTGGAGAAGCGCCCGTACCAGCGCGATCCCGTGCGCTACGACTACGTCCTCACCGAGAAGGGGCGGGACTTCTTCGGGGTGATCGCGGCGATGTCGCGGTGGGGCGACCGCTGGCTGGCCGACGAGGCGGGTCCGCCGGTCACCTTCCACCACCGGACGTGTGGGCACGACACCCATGCCGAGGTCGTGTGCGCGCACTGCCGGGAACCCCTCGAGGCCGACGATACGGTCATGCGGATGGGGCCCGGCTACCCGCCGCGGCTTGCGCAGCGTCCCGATGTCCAGCGCAGGTTCGGGACACTACTGATCGACGAGCCGGGTTACCACCCGCTGCCCGCCGAAGCTTCACGGGTTTGTCGGCGAGATACGGACTGATCGATCTGTTCGCGAAGGATGTCGCCGTGTCCCGCATGCCGAGCAAATTCTTCGATCATGGCGAGCAGGGTCCATCGCATGCTGACCGTTCCTTCACGCGGGTTGTCCTTGGTGTCGTCGAGGTCGAAGCGGGCGGCGATCGCCCGTGACCGCCGGCTCGCGCGCTCGAACTCGGCGATCACGTCGGCCAAGGGCTCGTCGTCCGCGACGGTGAAGGTGCCCTCGTCCCGGTTCGAGTACCCGTCGCATTCGGATTCGTCGAGCCCCGCCCAGAAACGTTGGAACCAGATCCGTTCTGCGGCCGCAGCGTGCTTGATCAATGAGATCGGTGTCGTCAGTGACGGGACGAGCCGTCGACGGGCGTCGGCTTCGGAGAGACCGCGTGCTGTCTCGATCAGGGCTTCGCGGTTGCGATCGAGCATGTTCTCGATGATCGCGCGCTCGACGCCATTGGTGATTCGGTTGGTGTCCATGGGTTTCGCTCCGTTCTCTTGCGGCTGACGAATCTGGGGATTGGCGACTGGGCTGGGAGTCGAAGGTCGACACGATGCATCCAGAAACCGGGATCGCGGGGCGTTCGATGCGCGGGGGAGTGTGTCGATGCGGGCGGACGCAACACCGCAGCCGAGGCCGGTCCAGGTCAGGAGTCGGACGAGTCGCTGACGCCTGGTGGCAGTAGGTCACAGATCATCCCACGGTCTCGGCCAGGGCGGTTCCGCGGGTGGGCCGATGCGGTCGAGAGAGCCGGTGGCGTTGACAAAGTGAGTCCGCTTGAGCAACTCTACTGGTCAGAAGCCGCTGGCGCGTCGCCCTCGAGGAGGAGCGGATGGACGTTCTGAGCGACGAGCTGCGCGAGTTGGGCAGTACGTCGAGGCGCCTGCTGGAACGGTCGGCGCGCACGTCGCCGCTCCCACCGCCGTTCGGTGCGACTGCGCGGCTGGACCGCGAGCTGTGGTCCTCCCTCGCCGGGCTCGGCCTGCTCGGCCTCGCCGTCCCCGAGGAGCTCGGAGGCTCCGGTGGGGGCGCCACCGAGCTGTGTGTGCTGGCCGAGGAGGTGGGCGCTGCGTTGCCGGCCGTCCCCTTCGCCGGCACGGCCGCCGTCGCCGCGGTGCTCGTCGCCGGAGCGGACGACGGGGTCGGCCGCCAGGTGCTGGCCGAGGTCGTGAAGGGCACGCTCGTCGTCGCACCGGCGTGGGAGACGTTCCCGGCGCAGATCGTGCCCGGTCGGCGCACCGCGCTCCGGCTCGAGGGGGACCGGGTGGACGGCGCGCTCGCGGCCGTGCCGTTCGGGATCGACGCGGACCTGGTCCTCGCGTTCGCCGATCAGATGCTCGTCCTCGTGGACACCAGCTGGGACGCCGTGCGGGTACGCGCGGTGGAGGCGCTCGACGTCGTCGAGCCGGTCGCCGCCGTCGATGTGGCACCCGTGGCCGCGCCGCTCGTCCAGATCGCGGAGGTCCCGACCGCGCGGATCCGGGCCGTGCTGGCCGCGGAGCTCGTCGGCACCGCCCAGCGCGCCCTCGACGGAGCCGTGGCGTACGCCAAGGAGCGCAGGCAGTTCGGTCGGCCCATCGGGTCGTTCCAGGCGATCAAGCACCTTCTGGCGGACCGCCACGTCCAGCTCGACGCGGCCCGGATGCTGGTGCGCACGGCCGCGGCGGCGATCGACGCGGGCGACGTCAGCGCGGAGGAGGGGGCGGCCGCCGCCCTGGTCGCGGCGTGCGACGCGGCCGACGCGACAACCGGTGATGCCCTGCAGGTGCACGGCGGGATCGGCTTCACGTGGGAGCACCCGTCGCACGTGTTCCTCAAACGAGCCCGGGCCCGTCGCGTCCTACTGGGATCTCAGGCCCGTCAACTCGACGGCCTCGCGAAACTGATCCTTGGACGGTAGGCAGCGCAGCTCCCCAGCCGGAGGGCGGCCCGGTGTGGTGCTGGTCGTCGTCTCGGTGGCGGCCTTCCTGGCCAGCTTGGACCTGTTCATCGTCAACATCGCGTTCCCGGTCATCCGGTCGGCGTTCCCGGGCGGCGATCTGGCGGCGATGTCCTGGATCCTGAACGGCTACACGGTCGCGTTCGCCGCCCTGCTCGCGCCGGCGGGCCGCCTGGCCGACCGGTACGGGCGCCGGCTCGTCTTCCTCATCGGTGTCGCGGTGTTCACCGCCGCCTCCGCCGCCTGCGCGCTCGCTCTGTCGGTGCCGCTGCTCGTGGCCTTCCGGGTGCTCCAGGCCGTCGGCGCGGCGCTCGTGACGCCGACCTCGCTCGCCCTGCTGCTGGCCGCGTTCCCGCCCGCCCGGCGCGCGATGGCGGTGAGCGTATGGGCCGCGGTCGGCGGGGCGGCCGCCGCGCTGGGGCCGCCGCTCGGTGGTCTGCTCGCCCACGTGTCCTGGCGCTGGGTGTTCCTGGTCAACGTGCCGGTCGGGGTGCTGGCCCTGATCGCCGGTCCCCGGGTGCTGCGGGAGAGCCGGGAGACCGGGTCCGGGATGCCCGATCTGGCCGGCGCGGTCGGCCTTGCCGCTGGCGTGGGTGCGCTCGCGTGGGCGCTGGTCTCGGCACCTGATGACGGATGGGGCAGCCCGCCCGTGCTGATCGGGCTCGGGGTGGCGCTGATCTGCGTGGTTGCCGTGGTGCTGCGGTCGGCTCGGCATCCCGTACCGCTGCTGGATCTGACATCGTTGCGCGTGCCGACGCTGTGGCTGAGTTGCCTGGCGATGCTGCTGTTCACGACGGCCTTCGGCAGCATGCTGTTCGGCAATGTCCTGTTCCTGACCGGCCCGTGGCACCAGTCGGTGATCGTCGCGGGGCTGTGGCTCGCGCCCGGGCCGTTGATGGTCGTGGTGGTGTCGCTGACCGTCGGCGGCCGGCTGGTGAATCGGCTGGGGCCGGGAGCGGTGGCCGCGCTCGGGGGTTTGTTGTTCGCGGTCGGCGCGCTGATCTGGCTGTTGCGGCTCGGCCCGGTTCCGGATTACGTCGGTGGGCTGCTACCCGGGCAGCTGTTCACCGGTGCCGGGGTCGGGCTGGTCATGCCCAGCCTCTCCGGCGTGGTCGGTCTGGTGCTTCCGCCCGCGAAGTGGGGCGCCGGCTCGTCGATGATCAACACCGCGCGGCAGATCGGGACGGTGCTCGGGACCGCGGTGGTGGTCGTGATCTACGGCGCGACGCCCGATATCGACGCGTTCCGGCGTGGCTGGATCTTCGTCGGTGCGGCGGCGCTGGCCAGCGCGCTGGCCGGAGGTGCGATCGCGGCTCGTCGGAACTCCGCTGACGCCTACCGTCGCGAGGCCACCGGCCCTGCGAAGCCGCCGGCGGTACCGCCTCACCGTCGTCTGTGAGGTGTCGTCGCTACGCGGAAGCCGTTTCCATCCCATTTGCCGGCATCACATCGCGAAGCTGTCGTCGTGAGCTGATCGAGAGCTTGGTGAAGACCCTGCGGAGGTGCCACTCGACGGTCCGCGGGCTGAGGAACAGCCGGGCACCGATCTCCGGGTTCGTCATGCCGTCCCGCACCATCAGCGCGATCTGCCGCTCCTGCGCGGTCAGCTCGTCGCTCGCCGCGGACTCGGAGCGCTTGCGGACCGTCTCTCCGGCCGCCCGCAACTCACGACGGGCACGTTCCGCGAAAGCCACCATGCCGATGGAGACGAACATGTCGTAGGAAGCGCGCAACTGGGTCCGGGCATCGGACCGGCGGACCTGCCGGCGCAGCCACTCGCCGTACACGAGATGAGCGCGAGCGAGTTCGGGCCGCAGCCGCGTTCGGCTCAGATGCTCGACAGCCTCGACGAATGCGGCCTCTGCGCTCGCATCATCACTCACAAGGCCGCGGGAGCGCGCCTCGAGGCCGAGGCCCCACAGCTCATCCGTACCGCGGGTACTGTCCTGCAGCCGCTCCAGCGCCTCCGCTGCTCCACGATCGTTGCCGCTCCTGGCAGCGGCTTCGACCTGCTCGGTCAGCGCCCACGCCGACACGAAGAGCTCGGGGGTGTCGTCACCGGCCAGTTCGGCCACCGCGAGCGCGTCGTCGTAGCGGCCGGCGGCGTTCAGGACGACCGACTTGGCCCAGTGCGCGTACTGGACGGCGGTGCCCTGGCCCTCCGCCGTCGCATTCGCAACCGTGGCGTCGATGAGCGGAAACGCCTCGCTCGCCCGACCTCGCAGCGCGGCCAGCACCAACGCGCCGTAGTGCGCGACCTGGGTGCCGGTGGCCTCCCTGACCGCGTCGGCCTCTGCTTTCAGCGACGACGCTCGGGCGAAGTCGCCGGCCAGCGCGGCAACCTGGCCGAACACGTTGACGCCGACGGCGAGAACCGCGAGTGCCCCCGCGTCGCGGGCCACCTCGACCTGGCGGTCGGCGGTTGCCATGCAGGTCTCGAAGTCCCATGCGGCAGCGGCCGCCGCCGTCGCGAGCCAGCCCCAGCGAAGGACCTCCTCGATCGAGACCCCGTCCCCGGCGAACGTGATCGCGGCCTGCTTCAGCAACGGAACCGCAGTGGCGCGCCCTTCGGTGAACAGCAGTGCAAGGCCGTCGAGGAGCAGGTCGGAGGCACGCGTCGGGCCCGCGGGCCGCGGCGCGGCTCGGGCCGCCCGGGACACCTCTCGCAGGTCGCCCGCCGTGGCCAACCGTCCCGCGAACAGCGCGGCGCTCCACGCGTCGAGGTAGGTGTCACGGGCGAGCCGAGCGTCGAGTGGCTCCAGGGTCTGCGCAGCGCGCAACAGCAGCGGCGGTGCGTCGCTGCCGCGACGCTGCGCGAACGCGGCTTCCGCACGCAGCAGGTCGACGCGGGCCCGCCCGAACTCGTCGAGCGCACCGGCCTCCGCTCGATCGAGCAGTTCGAGCGCGGTGCCGAACGAACCGGCCGCCACACCGGCGTGGGCCGCGGACAGGGCACGATCGGTGCGATGCGCCGGGTCGGGCGTCAGCTCGGCCGAGCGCTGCAGGAAGGCGGCAGCGGCCGCGAGCCCGCCACGTGCCTCGGCTCGGTCGGCGGACTGCTCGAGCTCAGCGGCGACCGCATCGTCGGGTTCCACCGCGGCCGCGGCGAGGTGCCACGCGCGACGATCGGGATCGGTCTCTGCGTCAGTCACCGCTGCCAGCGCCGCGTGCACTGCTCGCCGATCCGCCGCATCCGCGGCCCGGTACACGGCTGACCGCACGAGCGGGTGGCGGAAGGTCATCCGGGCATTCACGGACAGCAAACCGTCGGTCCCACCTGCCATGGCCCGTGCCGCCGTCACCCCGAGCCGCTCCGCAGCGTGCCACACCAGGGCGGGATCGCCGACCGGTTCGGCCGCCGCGACCAGCAGCAACAGCCGGGAGTCCGCCGGCAGTGCCTCGATCCGCGTCAGGAAGCTCAGCTCGATGTGCCCGGGGAGTGTGCCGGCCTGCAGCAGGCCGAATCCGCCCGCCATCTGGGTCAGGGTCAGCCCGCGCGGCAGTTCGAGCAAGGCGAGTGGGTTGCCCCGGCTCTCGGCCACGATTCGATCCCGGATGTGCTGATCGAGCCTGGAGGGGGTGGCTGAGTCCAACAGAGCACGAGCGTCGGCGACGGCTAACCCGGTGACCTCGAGTTCCGGAAGACCGCGCAGCTCACGCCCGGGTTGCCGGGTGCCGAACACGAGGGCGATCGACTCCGCCAGCAGCCTGCGTGCGACGAAGCCCAGCACCTGCGCCGAGGCCCGATCCAGCCACTGCGCGTCGTCGACCAGGCACAGCAGCGGGCGTTCCTCCGAGAGGTCCGACATCAGGCTCAACACGGCCAGCCCCACCAGGAAGCGATCCGGTGGGGTTCCCGCCCGGACCCCGAACACCGTCTCGAGTGCCTCGCGCTGCGGATCCGGGAGCCTCGACAGGCGATCCAGCAGCGGCATGCAGAGCTGGTGCAACGTGGCGAACGCCAGCTCCATCTCGGACTCCACGCCGGCGGCGCGCAGTACGCGCACGTTCCTCGCGGAACGCGCCACATGGTCGAGGAGCGCGGACTTCCCGACACCGGCGTCGCCGCGCACCACGAGCACGCGGCTCTCGCCCTCCCGCATGGCGGCGATCATCTGGTCGAGGGCGGCAGTCTCCGCTCGTCGCCCGAGCAGCCCCGCGCCGTCTCCTCGGAACCCTTTCCCCCGTTGCTGCCCCATCCTCCGCCCTCTGCCGCAAGCGGTGATACCCCCGGGGGACCCGCCTGCCGGCCAGGCCGCAGGTCGCGCGGAGGACTGCCAGCCTAGAGGCGAGCGGGCGGCGCGCCTACAGAGTGCTGTCGGAATGACCGCTTCGAGGGCGACGATCAGGCGGGTCAGGTGACCTGCTGGCCGCCGTCCACGTCGAAGGTTGCGCCGGTCAGGGCCGTGTTGGTCATGATGTGGACGGCGAGCGAGGCGACGTCCTCTGGCACGACGACGCGGCGGATCGGGAGGGTCGCCCGCAGGTGCGCTCGGCGCTCGTCGAGGTCGTCGCCGAGCAAGGACGCCGAGAGGGGCGTGTCCACGAAGCCTGCCGCGATCAGGTTGACCCGGACCGGCGCGAGCTCGAGCGCGAGGTTGGCCGTGAGCGCAGGCAGCCCCGCCGTGAGCAGCGCCGTGAGGCTGATCCCGACGGCCGGCCGCCGGCCACCGGTTCCGCTCATGAGCAGAAGCGCGCCGCCGGGCCGCACCGTCCGGGCCGCGTGCCGGGCCACTTCGAGGGTGAGCCGGACGTGGTCGGCGACGTAGCGGGTGGCGTCCGTCATGTCCATGTCGGCCAGCGGCGCGTAGTACGGGCCACCCGCGGTGACCAGGACGTGGTCGACGGGCGCCGGAAGGGACCGGAAGAAGGCGTCGAGGTGGTCGGGGTCGTGTGCGTCGAACGCCGCGTGCCGCTGCGCGCCGAGATCGGCTGCGACATGTCGGAGGCGTTCCGGGTCCCGGCCGGTGAGGACGATCTCAGCGCCTTCGGCGCGGGCGGACCGGGCCGTCTCGAGCCCGATCCCGGAGCTACCGCCGATGACGACGACGGTCTGCCCGAGCAGACTCGGTTCACGCACGGCGGTCACGCTACCGGTGAGTGTGGTCATGGTGCCTCCGATGTCCGAGAGGTCGAGGTCGTCGGATCCGGCGCCCCCGTTGTGCACGGCGGGTTCCGCGGAGCGCAGGCCGCGGGCCGCCCACGAGGCCGCCGGATCGAAAGGTGTGGACCAGTAGTACGGGTAGAGCCACTCCACGGCTGCCTCCGCCTTCTCAACCGGCTGCTGCGGCGCCCACCGCGTTCTCGGCGCGGCCGACCTGGGCGTCGAGCTCGCGCAGCGCCTGGAAGACCGCCTCGGAGAACGTCGGGAACGGCTGGATGACGTCGAGCAGGACCGGTAGCGGAGTACGGGCGCGGATGGCCACGGTCACCTGCTGGAGCCACTCGCCCGCTTCCGGGCCGAGGGCGTGGGCGCCGGTGAGCCGGGCGCCGTCCGAGACCAGGGTCAGGAAACCGGGCTGCGTGTCGTAGGCCCGCGTGTAGGTGGACGTCCGGGGGATCCCGGAGAGCGCGACGGTCGCCACGTACGGTCCGTCGGCCCCGCCGACCGAGGCGGCCTGAGGATCGCAGAAGATCACGCGGGGGACCGCGTCGTAGTGCGCCTCCCGGGGTCGGCCGAGGATGTTCGACGCCACGACGCGCCCCTGGTACTCGCCGACGTGGGTCAGCTGCCACAGCCCGGTGACGTCACCGATCGCCCACAGCCCCGGTCCGGCCGCCATCCGGCCGTCGACCGCGATGCCGCGTGGATCGGCCGCGATGCCGACCGTCTCGAGCCCGATGTCCGCGACCCGGGGGCGCCGCCCGGTCGCGACGAGCAGTCGGTCGCCGCGGGCCTCGGATCCGTCCGCGAACGCCAGGACGTACTCCGCGCCGTCCCGGCGGGCCGCCGTCGGCGCGCGGCCGAACCGGAGCTCGACGCCGTCGTGGCGGAGGGCGTCGGCGACGCCATCCCCGAGATCGCGCGGTTCCCGCGGCAGCAGGTGATCGCCACGCTCGACGAGCGTGACCGCAGCGCCCAGCCGGCCGATCGCCTGGGCCATCTCGACGCCGATGGGTCCGCCTCCGAGCACGAGCAGCCGGGGTGGAACCTCGGTGAGCCCGGTGACCTCGCGGTCGGTCCACACGCCCGGCAGCTCGCGCAGGCCGGGCACGGGCGGGATCGCCGCGTCGGACCCGGTGGCGACGACGACGTGCTCGGCGGTGTAGGTCGTCCCGTCGACGACGACCGTGCCCGGGCCGTCGAGGCGGCCGTGTCCGCGCACGACGTCGATCCCGACGCCGCGCGCCCACGCAACCTGTCCGGCGTCGTCGTAGTTCGACACCATGAAGTCGCGCCAGGCCAGCGCCGACGGCACGTCCATGGCCCCGGTGACCGCTTCCCGGGCGCCCGGCGCGGTGCGCGCAGCCGCGAGCACCTCTCCCGGCCGGAGCAGGGTCTTGGACGGGATGCAGCCCCAGTAGGAGCACTCGCCGCCGAGCAGCTCGCGTTCGACGACGGCGACGCGGAGGCCGCCGGCGGCGAGTGCCGCGGCGCAATGCTCCCCCGGCGCTCCACCGCCGAGGACGATCACGTCGTAGTCGGTCATCGTCGCGCCGCCTCCAGAACCGCCGACGCGTCGTCGTACGCCTCGTCCGGAGTCCGGCCCCGCCGGCGGGCCTCGATGAAGGCCGCGTACCAGTCGGCCCAATGGTGCTTCGGAGCCGACGGTTCGTAGCGCCCGTGCTGGTCCTCGGCCTCGCGCAGCAGCTCGGCCAGGCTCGTCGCGTTCATCGCGGCGTCCTCACTCACGGCCCGGCAGGCGGGTGGTGATCTCCTGCACGATCCAGCCGTTGCCGTCCGGGTCGTCGAACGTCACGAACGACCCGTAGGTCTGTCGCTCCGGGCTCGGCCCCGATACCCGCCCGGCCGCCCCCACGGGCCGGAAGCGCGCCCCCAGCCCCGCTTCGTGGAAGATCTCGCTGACCGTGGCACCGCGCTCCGCGAGCTCGGCCCTTGCCGCCTCGATGTCGTCGACGACGAGGTACATGCCTCGCAGGGAACCGGGCGCTGCGGAGGTGACGCCGACGCCGAACTGGATCGAACCCGCCGACCCCGGCGGCGTCAGCTGCACGATGCGGAAGTCCTCGTCGGCGACGAAGTCGGCGTCCTCCCGCCAGCCCAGCGCCTTGTAGAACTGCTTGGCCCTGTCGACGTCCGAGACGGGCACGACGACGACCTCGAGTTTCATGTCCACAGCTAGAACTCCTCGTCTTCGCGAGCGTCGGCACGGGAGTCCGTGCCGGTCCGTCCACAGTGCCGCGGCCCAGGCTCCTTCGACCCAGGGAAACTCCCTGGACCGGCTCGCTGCCAGGCACCGCTGTCGCGAGACACGGCCTAGTTGTCCGGGGCGACGATTCGGTTGCGCAGGTTCGTGATCAGCCCGTCGGCGTCGAGGGTGACGCGCTCGATGCCGCTCACGGTCAGCATGCGGTCGTCGACGGTGCGTGCGTCTTACGAGAGGCCGACCATGTTGCTCAACTGGTCAGCAAGTGGCGTGCGACACATCCTGATCGTCAGTTCAGGGGCTACGGCGGACGAGCAGGGCTACGGCGGTGAGGACGACAGGTGGGGCGGGCGGGTGCCGCTCGGTGAAGCCGATGGACTCGACTCCACGGTGCTCGTGATCAACGACCGAGGAACCTGCGCCTGGCCAGGAACGGCCCGATCCCCGACCGCCACCACGGCAGCCATGCGGACGGCCTGCGCAGCACCGCCTGCATCAGCGGAGCCGAGTCGAAGAAGGAGTCCCGGCGAAGGACCGTGCCGGCCGATGTGAGGCACAGTTTGTCGACCGCCCGGAAGGCCAGTGGCTTCCCGCCGAGTGTTGCGGTGAGCCGGAGCTCGATGAACATCTGTTCCTCGCGGCCCGCCCAGCTCACCACCTCGCCGCGGATGTCCGGGAGGAGCGTCACGAGGCGCTGTGCTTCGTCGTGCCACGTCCGTCGGGTCGTGCCGGGCTGCAGCAGCGGCTGGTTGAGTTCGATGTTCTCCGACATGAGGCTGTCCCACGCACGCGGCTCGGGTATGTCCCAGCCCCTGGCGAACGCGGCGAGGACCCGTTCGTGGACGCTCGGCCAGCCGGTCGGTGCGACGTAGTTGCGGACGTCGTCTTCTGTGGTCACCGCGTTCTCCTCCGGAAACGGGTCGCGCGAGCGAGGCGAACCCGAACCTACCTCGATCACGGCAACTTCATGATCCGCCGGTGGCCGGTTCTCGACCGCCGTGGGGCCCGCGGCCGGCACGGCGAGGCGCGAGCGCTCACCGTCCGGTACGTGGCTCCTGATCACCCGGGGTGAGCAGGACGACCGGGATCTCGCGGTCGGTCTGCTGCGCGTAGTCGCCGTAGAGCGGGAAGATGTTCACCATCTGGGCCCAGAGGGCCGCCCGCTCGGCCGAGGACGCGACGCGGGCGCGTGCGGTGAACCGGCGAGTGCCGACCTGCACCCCGACGCCGGGGTCCGCCTCGAGGTTCATGAACCATGCCGGGTCCTGTTCGGCGCCGCCCTTGGAGGCGACGACGACGTACTCGCCGCCCGAAGTGCCGTAGATCAGGCAGTTGCGGCGGGGCGTGCCGGTCCGGCGTCCGGTCGTGGCGAGCACGAGGGTGCGCACGCCGTTGTTCTCGTGACCTTCGGTGCCGCCCGAAGCGAGGTACGTGCGGGTGTGCTCGGCGACCCAATCCCACTGCGAGTCGGTGGCGCGGTCGAGGTCCTCGGCGATGGCCATGGCGGCTGTCCTTCCGGTGGGGGATGGTGCGGCCTTGCCGGCCGCATCTGCCACTGGGACGGAGCCGCCGCGCCGGTCTCGACATCCCGGCCACACCTTTCGTCGAGGGCCGCCAGTCCCGGCGTGTCGGGCGCCCGAGGCGACGGGTCCACGGCCGACCCGTTTCTCAGCGTGGGATGTTCTCGTCAGCCGGGTACCGGCCGAAGTGCGGCTCGTCGTCCGACCCCGGCTGCTGGGACCTCGGTGCGCGCCCAGCGGCAACGAGATCGTCCACCTGGGCGGGGGAGAGCACGCGCTCCACGACCATGACCGCCGCCCCGATCACCCCGGCCCGTTCGCCGGACCGGCTGGGCACGATCCGCAGGTGCTGGGTGGCCAGCGGCAGGGAACGCCGGTAGACGACCTCGCGCACGCCTGCCAGCAGGTGCTCGCCGGCCGCGGCGAGGGCGCCGCCGATCACGATCACCGAAGGGTTGAGCAGGCTGACCGCCGTGGACAGCACCTCGCCGATGTCGCGGCCGGCCGCTCGCACCAGCTGCACGGCTTCCACGGACCCGGCTCTGGCCAGCGCGACGACGTCTCGACTGGACCTCGCGTCGTGACCGCGGGCTCGCAGCGCCGCGGCCAACGCCCCACCCGACGCGATGGCTTCGAGGCACCCCGTGTTCCCGCAGCGGCACGGCACGTCGCCTCCCCCTGGCACGGCGACGTGCCCGAGGTCGCCCGCGGCGCCCTGGGCGCCGCGGCGCAGCGCGCCGTCGCTGATGATGCCGCTGCCGATACCGGTGGCGACCTTGACCAGCATGAGGTGTGCCGTGCCTGGCCAGTGCGCGAAGTGCTCGCCCAGTGCCATCACGTTGACGTCGTTGTCGACGAGGGTCGGCGCACCCAGCTCGGCGGTGAGCCGGGCGGGCACGTCGAAGCCGTCCCAGCCGGGCATGATCGGCGGGTTGACCGGGCGGCCCGTGGAGTGTTCCACCGGGCCGGGCAGCCCGACGCCGATGCCCGCGAGCAGCTTCGGCTCCCAAGGCGCGAGCAGCTCGCGGGCCAGCGTGACGACGCGGTCGAGCACCACGTCCGGTCCGAGGGCGATGTCGAGGTCCTCGTTCACCTCGGCGAGCACCGATCCGGCGAGGTCGGTGACGGCGAGCCGGGCGTGGGTGGCCCCGAGGTCGGCGCCGAGCACGACGCGCACAGCGGGGTCGAACTGGAAGCGGGTGGGCGGCCTGCCGCCGGTGGACATCGCCTCGCCGGCGTGCCCGACGAGGCCGCTGGCCAGCAGCGCGTCGACCCGCGCGGCCACCGTGGAGCGAGCCAGCCCGGTGCTCGCCGCCAGCTCGGCGCGCGTGCGAGCGTGGCCGTCGCGCAGCAGCTGGAACAGCTCGCCCGCCCCGGGAACCGCCCCGGTGGGCGGCGCCGCGACGATCCCGCCCGGCTCACCCATGCGAAAAAGTGAAGCACACCTTCTCACGGTCGGCTGCGCGCAACTCCCGCTACGAAGAGGCAACTTTTGATTGTGCGGCGGCAGAAGTCCCGCTAGCTTTCGCCTGTGAGCCACGCCACTGAACGGGCCGGCAGGACGCTGGAGATGGCGGGCATCAGCAAGTCGTTCCTCGGCGTTGGCGTGCTGCACGGCGTCGACATGGACGTGCGCGCCGGCGAGGTGCACGCGCTGGTGGGGGAGAACGGCGCCGGCAAGTCCACCCTGCTCAAGGTGCTCTCCGGCGTTCACCAGCCGGACGCGGGCACGATCGCGATCGACGGCGAGGTCCGCACGTTCGCGAACCCGCGCCAGGCACATGAGGCCGGGATCGCGATCATCCACCAGGAGTTCACGCTCCTGCCCGAGCGCACGGTCGCGCAGAACGTCTTCCTCGGCCGCGAGCCGCTGCGGCGCGGCCTGGTCGACACCGGCGCCATGGAGCGCGCCACCGCGGAGCTGCTCGCCGAGATCGGTGAGACCGGGTTCGGGCCGGACGCGGTCGTGCGCCGGCTGTCGGTTGCGCAGCAGCAGGTCGTCGAGATCGTCAAGGCCCTCTCCGCCGACGCCCGGATCGTCGCGATGGACGAGCCGACGGCCGCGCTCGCCGAGCACGAGGTCGCCCTGCTCACCGGCCTCGTGCGTCGCCTGTCCGCGCGCGGGATCGCCGTGCTGTACGTGTCGCACCGGATGCCGGAGATCTTCGCGCTCGCCGACCGGATCACCGTGCTGAAGGACGGCGCGCGGGTCACCACGCTGCCCGCCGCCGAGCTCGACCCGCCCACGCTCGTGCGGCTCATGGTCGGCCGCCCGCTCTCGGCGTACTACCCGCCGCGGGCCACGGAGTTCGGCGACGTCCGGCTGGAGGTGCGCGGCGGGACGGCGCCCGCGATCAGCGGGATCGACCTCACCGTGCGGGCCGGCGAGGTGGTCGGCGTCGCCGGATTGCAGGGCGCGGGTCGTACCGAACTGCTGCGCGCGATCTTCGGGGCCGACCCGTTCACGGCAGGTGAGGTGCTCCTGGACGGCGAACCGGTGCGCCTGACCTCACCGCGCCGCGCGATCGCCGCCGGCATCGCCATGGTCACCGAGGACCGCAAGGCCGAGGGGCTGGCGCTCGCCCAGTCGGTGCGGGAGAACGCGCTGCTCGTGCTGCGCGCGGTCTTCCGGCGCCGGGCTCGCGCCGGTGCCGTGCGCACCCGCGACCTGCTGGCAACCGTCGGGCTCCGGTCGGCGGGGGAGGACCAGGAGGTGCGGTTCCTGTCCGGCGGCAACCAGCAGAAGGTCGTGCTCGCCAAGTGGCTCGCCGCCGACCCGCGGATCCTGCTGCTCGACGAGCCGACCCGCGGCATCGACGTCGGCGCCAAGGCGGCCGTGCACGAGCTGATACGGGAGCAGGCCGAGGCCGGGATGGCGGTGCTCATGGTCTGCTCGGAGCTGCCCGAGCTGATCGGACTGAGCGACCGGATCTGCGTGCTGCACGAGGGCAGGATCGCGGGCGAGCTGCCCGCCGGTGCATCGGAGGAGGACGTGATGGCGCTGGCCACCGGGCACGGGGCACCGCATGCGGATGCGCCCCGGTGACGGCGCTTGCGGAGCGGGTGCGACGGGTGCCGCGCCTCGCCGCCGGGCCCGCGGAGGGCACGTGGATCGCGCTCGGCCTCGTGGTGCTGCTCGCTGCCGCGATCGTGACCGCGCGCGGTGGCGACTACTTCACGCAGGCCAACCTGCTGAACATGCTCTCGCGCACGACCGCGTTGGGCATCGTCGCGGTCGGGCAGACGATCGCGATCCTCGCCGGGTCGCTGGACCTGTCGGTGGCCTACCTGATCGGCCTGACCTCGCTGATCGCCGCGGAGGTGATGGCAGGCGACCCCGCGATGATCGTGCCCGGCGTGCTCGCCGTGCTGGCCGCCTCCGCACTGGTCGGGCTCGTCAACGGGCTGGTGATCACGAAGCTGCACGTCAACGCGTTCATCGCGACGCTCGGGGCCGGGCTCGTGATCAAGGGGATCCTGGAGAGCCGCTACCAGGGTCCTGCCGGGTCCGTCCCGGTGCTGTTCCAGCGGCTCGGCTACGACCGGATCGGGCCGATCCCGGTCGCCGTGCTGCTGATGCTCGCCGTGGCGGGGGCCGCGGCGCTGTTCCTGCACCGCACCCGCGCAGGCCACCACGTCTACGCGGTCGGCGGCAACGTCGAGGTCGCCCGGCTCTCCGGGGTGCCGACCACGCGCACGACCGTGCTGGCGCACGTGATCTGCTCGCTGTGCGCCGGCCTCGCCGGGCTGTACCTGGCCAGCCGGCTCGGCGCGGGCGCGCCCTACGTCGGCACGGACGGCGGCTACGACCTGGAGTCGATCGCCGCGGTGGTGCTCGGCGGCACCGTGCTCGCGGGCGGGCGCGGTGGGGTGAGCGGCACCGTGGCCGGGGTGCTGCTGCTCGCGGTGCTGGACAACCTGTTCGACCAGCTGGTCCTGGACGCGTTCTTCAAGGACGTCGTGCGCGGCGCCGTGATCATCCTGGCCGTCGCGGTGTATGCGCGGCGGCAGCTGCGGGCCAGGGCACAGCGCGCCGTGCGGGTGCCGCGATGAGGTCGCTCCGGGATCGGGTGGGCGCCGCCGCGCCGGTGTTCGGGGTACTGCTGGCACTGCTCGTGGCGATCGCGGTGGTCAACCCGAGCTTCCTCGAACCCGCGTCGCTGCTCGCGTACCTGAAGCGCGCCGCCCCGCTCGCGATCCTCGCGGTCGGGCAGTACTTCGTGATCGTCTCCGGCGAGTTCGACCTGTCGGTCGGCTCGCTGGTCACGGTGCAGGTCGTCGTCGCGGCCCGGCTGATCGACGGCGACGAGTCGGCAACACTGCCGGTGATCGTGCTGCTTGCCGGGCTGGGCCTGCTGATCGGGCTCGTCAACGGGCTGATCACCACGCGGCTGCACGTGCCGTCGTTCGTCACCACGCTCGGCATGCTGCTCGTGCTCTCCGGAGCGGTGTTCCTGTGGACGGGCGGCGCCCCGCGCGGGTCGCTCTCCCAGGCCTTCCGCGTGCCCGGGCGGCAGGGCATCGACATCCCCGGCTTCGGCCAGGTGCCGTGGTCGGCGCTGATCCTGATCGCCGTCGCGGCAGGCGCCGTGGCACTCATGCGCTCGGCGTGGGGGCACACGCTCGTCGCGACCGGTGACAACGACAGGGCCGCCGCGCTCGCCGGCGTACCCGTCGCGCGGGTGCGCACCACGGCGTTCGTGCTGTCCGCGCTGGCCGCGACCGTCGCGGCGGTCCTGCTCGGGGGGTTCGCGGGCGTCTCGGCGCAGGTGGGCGAGGGCCTGGAGTTCTCCGCGATCACCGCCGTCGTGCTCGGCGGGGTCGTGCTCGGCGGCGGGCGCGGCAGCGTGCTCGCGGCGCTGGCCGGAGCGCTCGTCCTCGAAGCCCTGTTCACCCTGCTCAACCTGCTCGGGGTCTCCGGCGCGCTGGAGTCGACCGTGCAGGGCGTGATCATCATCGCCGCGGTCGCGTACGCGGCGCGACGGGCCGGCGGCAGGCGCCGGCCGCCCTCGGTTCCCGAACCCTCTCCGCAGCCCGCCTGACCCCGAAGGGACGACCATGAAGCGATCGATGGTGCTCGCGACAGGAGCCGTGCTCCTGCTCGCCGCGGCCTGTACCAGCGACGTGCCGCCCGGTGGCGCGGCGCCGACCGGCGCGCCCGGCACGTCCCCGCCGCCGGCCGCGAGCCAGTTCTTCGACCAGGCCGAGCACGACCGGCAGCTGGCCCTGCGCGACCAGACCGCGCAGGGCCCCGCCGACCAGCCGTGGGTGCAGATGCTGGAGCCCGAGATGGTGGACACCGCGCGGTACGCCACCCAGGGCCCGCACCACGTCTGCTTCTCCAACGCCTCGGTCGACAACCCGTGGCGGCAGGTCGGCTGGACCACCATGCAGGCCGAGGTCGACCTGCACCGGGACGAGATCGCGAACTTCACCGCGCTCGACGCGGGCGCGAGCGACGACAAGCAGATCTCCGACATCCAGCAGCTCGTCGGCAGCGACTGCGACGCGCTCATCGTCTCCCCGAACACCACCGCGACGCTGACCCCCGCTGTCGAGGCGGCGTGCGGCCAGGTGCCGGTGATCGTGTTCGACCGTGGCGTCGACACCGACTGCCCGGTGACGTTCATCCACCCCGTCGGCGGCTACGCGTTCGGCGCCACCGCGGCGGAGTTCCTGTCCGACGAGGTCGGCCAGGGCGGGAAGGTGCTCGCGCTGCGCGTGCTGCCCGGCGTCGACGTGCTGGAGCACCGGTGGGCGGCGGCCGAGCGCATCTTCGCTGCGCGCGGCGTGAACGTCGTCGGCGTGGAGTTCACCGAGAACGACACGGCGACCGCCAAGAGCATCGTGTCGGACTACCTGCAGCGTGAGGGCCAGATCAACGGGATCTGGATGGACGACGGCACCGCAGGCGTCGCCGCGCTGGAGGCGTTCGAGGACGCCGGGCAGCCGCTCCCCGCGATCAGCGGTGAGGACCAGCAGCAGTTCCTGGAGAAGTGGCAGGCCGAGGGCCTGACGGCGCAGGCTCCGACGTACCCGACGTTCCAGTGGCGCACCGCGGTCGTCGCGGCGCTGCAGATCCTGCGGGGCGAGCAGGTGCCGGGCGAGTGGATCCTGCCGCAGCCGACCATCACCAGCGAGAACCTCGGCCAGTACCTGCAGCCGGGGCTCCCGCCGCTGCACTACGCGCTCTGCGGCTGCCAGCAGATGCCCGACTTCCCGGCCCGCTGGGGCGCGTGACCGGCTGCCAGTCGTGAGTGGATACGCGAGCTATAGCACGCATATCCACTCACGACCCGACGAAGGAGGGGCGATGAAGATCGGCGTCAGTACCTGGGTGTGGGCATCTCCGTGCGATGACGCGACGGTCGCCGCGCTCGCCCCGCGCGTGGCGGCATGGGGGTTCGACGTGCTCGAGCTGCCGGTCGAGCAGCTGGGCGACTGGGATCCCGCGCGCACCGCGTCGGTGCTCGGCGACGTCGGGCTGGGTGCGAGCGTCTGTGTCGTCATGCCGCCGGGCCGGGAGCTGGTGGCCGCCGAGCAGGCCACCGTCCGGTCCACCCAGGACTACCTGCGCGGCGTGCTCGATGCCGCAGCGGCGGTCGGCGCCCCGGCGGTCGCCGGGCCGGCCTACACCTCGGTGGGCCGGACCTGGCGGCTGTCGGACACCGAACGCAAGGCGGCGTACGCGCAGCTTCGGGAGAACCTGGCGCCGGTGGTGGAGCACGCGGCGCAGGTGGGCGTGCGGATCGGAGTGGAGCCGCTCAACCGGTACGAGACCAGCCTGCTCAACACCGTCGATCAGACCCTCGACGCCATCGACGGCCTGCCGGCGGAGCACATCGGGATCGCCTTGGACACGTACCACCAGAACATCGAGGAGCGCGATCCGCCCGCCGCGGTCCGCCGGGCGGCCGGGCGGATCGTGCACGTCCAGGTGTGCGCCAACGACCGCGGCGCGCCGGGTGCCGACCACATCGACTGGCCCGGCTTCCTCGCCGCGCTCGACGACGCGGCGTACGCCGGGCCGCTGTGCATCGAGTCCTTCACCGCGGACAACGTCACGATCGCGACGGCGGCCTCGATCTGGCGCCCGTTGGCCCGCACCCAGGACGCGCTCGCCACGGACGGCCTCGCCTTCCTGAGAAGAACCATGCACGATGAAGCTCGATGAAGATCGCCGACGTCGTTCCGTGGCTGGTCCGGTCCGAGAGCACGGGCTGGGGGGAGTACCTGTTCGTCGAGGTGCGCACCGACGAGGGCGTGACCGGCTGGGGTGAGATCACGACCACCACGCCGACCGCGAACCGAAGCGTGGCGGCGATGGTGCGGCAGGTGAACGACCTGCTCGCCGGTGACGACCCGGCCCGCATCGAGGACACCTGGCACAAGGTCTTCCGGGCGTTCACCTACATGGGCAGCCGCGGTGCGGGCACCAATGTGGTGAGCGCGGTCGACATCGCGCTGTGGGACATCCGCGGCAAGGTCCTCGGCCTGCCGATCTGCGAGCTGCTCGGCGGTCGCGTCCGGGACGACCTGCTGATCTACACCCACCCCGACCAGCGTCGCTTCGGCACGCCGGAGGGGGTGGTGGAGGAGATCCGCGCGATCGCCGACTCGGGGCACACCGGCATCAAGTTCGACCCGTTCCCGGCCCGTCCGGGCGTGTCGCTCGCCGACGACCGCTACCTCGACGGCCGGATCAGCCGGGCGGAGCTGCGGCAGGCGATGGAGCTGGTCGTGCTGATCCGCGAGGCCGCCGGCCCGGACGTGGAGCTCCTGATCGACGCGCACGGCCGGTTCGACGTGCCGAACGCAATCCGGATCGGCCAGGCCCTCGACGAGGTCGGCGACATCCACTGGTACGAGGAGCCGGTCCCGCCGGAGAGCTACCGCGCGCTCGAGCAGGTGCGCGGGCAGGTGCGGACGCCGATCTCGGTGGGGGAGCGGCTGCACACGCGGTGGGACTTCGTGCCGGTCCTGCAGAACCGGCTGGCGGACTTCGTGATGCCGGACGTGACGTGGACCGGCGGGATCTCGGAGCTGAAGAAGATCGCGACCATGGCCGAGGCGTACTACGTGCCGATCTCGCCGCACGACGCGGCCGGCCCGGTCAACCTCGTCGCAGGCGGCCACGTGATGGCGACGGTGCCGAACTTCTACCGCATCGAGTCCAGCCGCCACGACCTGAGCGGCTACAACCGGTTCCTCACGACCCCGCTGGACAACCGCGACGGCCGGCTCGTGCTGCCGGCGGGGCCCGGGCTCGGGCTGGACTTCGACCTGGACTACCTGCGCGCCAACGCACGGGACGGGATCCACGGCTGAAGATCGGCATTCGCTCGGGTGCACGGTGCCAGCGTCCGGACCTCTTCTCCGCGCACAAGGTGTACCTGCCGGAGGAGCTGCGGGTATGACACCGCCAGCTTCAGAGCTGCAAGGCCAGGCACTGCGGATAGCGGGTGGGCGGCCGCGGCGGCAGCGTGATCGTCAGCTGCCCGGCGCGTTGCTCGAACGGCAACTCCTCGCCGCCGAGGAGCCGGACCGCGGAGACCCGCTCGCCGGGATCGAGACTCGTGATCACCGCTCGCCCGTCGGCAGGCCACCGCATCTGGAACGCGTACAGCGTGCGGTCCCGCCGGGTGAACCGGTAGTCCTGCGCGGTCCAGGCGACGGCGTCCTCGCGGAAGCCTTCGATCGCGACCTGGCTGGGCCCTTCGCCGCTCACCCGGAACGGCCGCGTGCCGTGGATCCCCTCGCCGCACACGGTGATCCATCCCGCGAGCTCCTCGAGCAGGAACGTGCACTCCTCGTCGATCGTGCCGTCTGGCAGCTGGGGGATGTTGAGCAGCAGGTTCCCGTTTTTCGCGACGATGTCGATCAGCAGCTCGATGACGTGGCCGGGGGTCTTGTACTCGGCCCTGTCGTCGTAGAACCACTGCCCGACGCAGGTGTCGGTCTGCCACACGTCCGGTCGGACGGCCGGCTCCTGGCTGCGTTCGACGTCGAGGACCCCGATCGCCTCGAGGTCCGGGCGGCGCCCCTTCTGGTTGTAGACGGCCTGGTTCTCGCCGTCGTGGCCTGCCGCGCTGGTGTTGTAGAGGTGCGCGACGGCCCGGAGACCGGGCTCGAACGCGCCGTCGCCGAACGGCAGCGGGCCGTCCGAGTAGAACAGGTCCGGCCGGTAGCGGTCGATCATCTCGGTGGCGAGGTCCAGCCACCTGCGGTGCCACCACGGGTCGGGTGCGTACCACGGCTCCTGCACCGCGGCGCCGGTCGAACGATCGCGTCCGACCGGACCCGGGAGGTACAGGTCCTCGAACTCGGGGTCGTTCCCGTCGTAGGGCACCCCTGCGTACGGCCCCACGGAGTCGGCGTCCTTGCTCCTCGCCATCCAGGTGTACGTCGCGCCGAGGTGCTCGGTGATCCCGAACCGGAGACCGCGCGCCCGCGCCGCGTCGTGCCAGAGCCCGACGACGTCCTTGCCCGGCCCCATGGCACCCGCGTTCCAGCGGTGGATCGCGGACGGGTAGTTGAGGAAGTGGTCGTGGTGCACCGCCTGCGCCACGAGGTACTTCGCACCGGCCCGCGCGTACAGGTCGGCCAGGGCGTCCGGGTCGAAACGCTCCGCCTTCCACCGGGTGACGATGTCCTTGTACCCGGACTTCGAGGGGTGCCCGTAGGTGCGCCAGTGGTGCCGGTAGGTGGCGGTGCCCGGGATGTACATGTTGCGCGCGTACCAGTCGCCCTGACGCGGCACGGACTGCGCGCCCCAGTGCGACCAGATGCCGAACTTCGCGTCCCGGAACCAATCGGGGCAGCGGAACTGTCGCAGCGACTCGAACGACGCGTCGTAGGGACCTGGTTGCATGTCGCCTCACTCTCGGCCTCGAGCTCGTCGGGCACGTCTGTGCCCGTGCCGCGAGCGCAGCGGCACGGGATTCATTCCGGCAGGTGGTTGCGCAGCCAGCGCTCGGTGTTGTGCACGTGCATGAGGGCGGCGGCGTGAGCGAGGGCGGCGTCCCCCGCCGCCAGCGCGGCGTAGATCTCCTGGTGGTCGGCGAGGGTGCGCCATGCCGAGTCGGTGTCGACAAGGCCTCGCCACACGCGGGAACGGACGGTTCGGCTCGAGATCCCCTCGAGGAGGGCGGTGAGGGTCTCGTTCTCGGTGGCGGCGATGACCTCGCGGTGGAAGGCCGCGTCGTGGAGGTTGAGCTGTTCCACGTCGTTCGCCGCGTTGTGCATCGCATCGAGGTGCGTGTGGACCCGCAGCAGCCGTTCGGGCGTGATCCGGACGGCCGCGAGTGCCGTCGCCGCCGGCTCGAACAGGCGGCGGACCTCCGTGAGCTCCAGCAGGTCGTCGGCCCGGATGAGCTCCACGGCGGCGCCGACGCCCTCGAGGAGCAACCTCGGTTCGAGCGTGGTCACGTACGTGCCGTTGCCGCGCCGGATCTCCAGCACGCGGGACGCCGCGAGCACCTGGACGGCCTCCCGGAGCAGGTTGCGCCCCACCCCCAACCGCGCGGCGAGCTCCTGCTCGGGAGGGAGCTTCGAACCGGGCTGGAGCTCGCCCGTGCGGATCAGCTCGCGGATCTCGGTGATGACCCTCGCGGTGAGCGACATCGGCACCCTCCTTCGAGCCCTGGGCGCGTCCACCGCGCCCGAAGGGATGGTCGCGTGCCGGGAGACATCCTATGTCGGCGCCTTGGGCGGCGGGCAAAGCCGTGCCACCTCTGGAGCATCGTTCTCGATATCAGCACTTCACAGCCGTAGCTAGGCCGCGACCTTAGACGTGATCCGCGCCGCAGTCTATAAGGGCATCCCATGACCTTCCGTCGCGCTCGAGCCTGCCGACCATGTCGTCGTAGTCACGGCGTCCGCCCCCAGGGACGGGCCCAGGAACCGCGGTGGCCGAACGCGGCGGCGAGGCGCGCAAGGGCCAACGCGCCGACGAGCAGCCCGAAGTCGCGCAGAGCGATGTCGTAGAAGCCGCCGATGAGCAGCAGGTTGACGATGATGCCGGCCAGCCACGCGGCGACGACGTACCCGCCGATGCGCGGCAGCACCGCGACGAGCACACCGGCGAGGATCTCCACCACACCGACCGCGAGCATGGCCTGGTGGGCGGTGCCGGGGATCAGCCCGTCGATCTGCGGGGCGAGGTAGCCCTCCCAGTCGGTGAGCAGCCCGAAGAACTTGTCCAGCCCGAACAGCACCGGCGCCACCGTGAACACGGTGCGCAGCAGCAGGAACGCCTGCCGAGCGGCCGGGATGGGGTCGATGCCCGCAGGCGATGCCGGGGGGTCGCGGTGGGTGGTCATGATCTCCTCCAAGTTCTAAAAGACGCTACGGTGGACGTTAGAGCGCTCGGACTGTTAAGTCAATGCGTGTGTCTTTTAGAAGGAGTGGGTTCTTGGACGACTTCGTCTCGCAGGTCAGCGGGGTCAGCGCGCTTGCCGAGCCGGCGCGCCGCGCGCTGTACCTCTACGTCGCCGCGCAGCCCGAGCCGGTGAGCCGGGACCAGGCCGCCGAGGGCGTCGACCTGCCCCGGCACACCGCGAAGTTCCATCTGGACAAGCTGGTGGAGGAAGGGTTGCTGGACACGGAGTTCCGGCGGCTGTCGGGTCGGCGCGGCCCGGGCGCGGGGCGTCCGACGAAGCTGTACCGGCGTTCGGTGCGAGAGGTCGCGGTCTCGTTGCCGCCCCGGCATTACGACCTGGCCGGGCAGATCCTTGCCCGCGCCGTCGATGCGGCGGCCCGCGACGGAGTCCCCGTCCTCGATGCGGTGCAGCGTGCGGCTGCAGAGTGCGGACATCGGCTCGGCGCCGAAGAGCCGCCGCGCGCCGGAGGTTCCGTGCTCGATGACCTCGCAGTGACGCTGGCCGGGCTGGGATACGAGCCCCGCGTTCAGGACGACGTGCTCGTGCTCGCGAACTGCCCGTTCCATGCGCTCGCCCGGGATCACACCGCCCTCGTGTGCGGAATGAACCTGCACCTCATCACGGCCCTGCTCGACGAGCTCGGTCACACCGACGTGCTGGCCAGGTTGAACCCGGCGCCGGAACGGTGTTGCGTGACCCTTGCCTGACTCCCTCGGTCATCAATCGGCCTCGCTGATCGCGGGGTCCCTGCTCGCGGTCAGGAGTGTGATGGTCCGGCCCTGCGCCAGTTCGGTCAGGTGGCGCAGGACGGTGGCCTGCTCACCGGCAGCGAACAGCACGCGGATGCCGTCCTGCTTGGTCACCGGCTCGTAGACGCGGCGCATCCGCACACTCGCCGGGACCGGCGCTGACGTTGCCGGATACCGGCAGGCTGCGGCCGGGATTCTCGTCCGGTGGCAGCCGGTGTTGCCGGCGCCTCCGCCGGTCATGGTCGGAGGTGACGGGCTCAGGCAACTGCCCGTCCGGCCGGGATGGCGGACGCCGCACCAATGCCCGGTCTCCGCCATCCCGACCGCCGGCCCACCGGCGTTCGTGCAACCGACCAGGAGGCAACCGGTGGCTTTCACGGCTCGTCGGACACCAGCCGGCCAAGCTGATGCCCTCGCATGCCGGTCGGCGGTCCTGCTTCTCCGGGTCGACCTGCCAACCGGCGTGGCCGACCCCGAGCTGGCGGCGCTCGATCTTCGCCGCCGCGAGCAGCGCCACCGTGTCCTCGAGCGTGGCCAGTGCGTGGCGGGCTCGGGGAATGATCAGTAGATCGCCCCGGGACGCCGAACGCGGTCATCGCGCTCCGCCCGCTCGATGTCGAACGCGCAGTTCAGGCCCTCACCGATCCGGCGAAGGCTCATCCTGCTGGTCGTGCCACACCGGAGGAAGGAGGGTCTGATCCATGCGGCGCAGTTCATCGCGGTGCAGGGCGCTGAGCCGAGCCAGGACCCGATCGCCGCCCTCGGTCAGCAGCACCCGCACGGCGCGCGCGTCGTCGGGATGGCCGGCCCGGTCCACTAGCCCTTGCTTCTGCGCCCGGTTGACCAGCTCGACCACGCTGTGGTGGCGCAGTTGGAGCCGGTCGGCCAGCTCCCGCACGGTGGCCCACTCCCGGTCGGGAAAGCCCTTCAGCGCGAGCAGCAACTGGTACTGCTGCGGCGTCAGGCCATGGTGGCGCACGGTCTCCTCGCTGAAGCGCAGGTAGCGGCGGATCCCGAAGCGGAACCGGGCCAACGCCTCGAAGTCCTGCTTCGTCAGCGGCGGCGAGCCTGCTCGCCCGTCCTCGCCCGTCACATCACCCATGACACCTCGCCCACTGCCTCGTACGTCACACCCGAATCATATCGTGTCACGATATAGTCGATTCTGCCTGGCTCCGGCAGGTGACGGGCAGAAGACCATCTCGAGGAGGAGGTGGATCGTGCTCAGTGATCACGAGCGGAAGGCGCTGCGCGAGGTCGAGCGCCAGTTCCAGGCCGAGGACCCCCGCTTCACCCGCTCCTTCGAAGCCCGCCAGACCCGCATGGCGCGCCGCCATCACAAGCTGGGAGCGCATCTCGCGGTCTTGGCTGCGGCCCTGCTCACCACGTTCCTGCTGGTCGCCGGGTCGTTGGTGGGCGCATTGGCGGTCGCGGCCGCGACCGGGCTGATCTGGGTGGCGTGGCGCCACTCTGCCGGAACCGACCGGGGAGCTCCGGGGCCGGCTCGCGAGGGAGAACCCCCCTCGTCGTAGACGTCGATCGCAGGTTGACCCAACGCGCACGGAATGTGAGGACGAGATGATCACCGTGTATGTCCTGCTCGCCGTACTGGCACTGGGCGGCCTGCTGCTGCTCGGCTCGAGCGTTCGAATCATCACCCAGTTCGAGCGCGGCGTCGTCCTGCGGTTCGGCCGGCTGCGCTCGGCGACACGCGGGCCCGGGCTCGCGCTGATCGCCCCGTTCGCGGACCGCCTGCACAAGGTCAACATGCAGATCGTCACCCTGCCAATCCCCGCCCAGGAGGGCATCACCCGCGACAACGTCACGGTCAAGGTCGACGCCGTCGTCTACTACCGGGTCATCGACCCCGTGAAGGTGGTCGTCGACGTGCAGAACTACGACCACGCCATCGGCCAGGTCGCGCAGGCCTCCCTGCGCTCGATCATCGGCAAGAGCGACCTGGACGACCTGCTGTCCAATCGGGAACGGCTCAACCAGGGCCTCGAGCTCATGATCGACAGTCCGGCGCTGGACTGGGGTGTGCACATCGACCGCGTCGAGATCAAGGACGTCGCGCTACCCGATTCGATGAAACGGTCGATCGCGCGCCAGGCCGAAGCCGAACGTGAACGCCGCTCCCGGGTGATCACTGCGGAGGGTGAGTTGCAGGCTTCGGAGACGCTGGCCAAGGCCGCCGAGGTGATGACCGGGCATCCGGCCGCGCTGCAGCTGCGCCTGCTCCAGACGGTCGTCGAGGTTGCTGCGGAGAAGAACTCGACGCTGGTGCTGCCGTTTCCCGTCGAGCTGCTTCGCTTCCTCGAACGGGCAACACCCGCCGAGGCCGCCGCAGCGGCCTCACCCGAAGCGATCATCGACCCGTCGGATGCACCGACGCACGGCCTCGGCGCAGGACTGCAGCGCGACGGGGCGAGCGAGAAGCTCACCGCTGGCGGGACACCGACCGCGACGGGGACCACCACCACACCGGAGCCAGCATCGATGGCGCCCGCGCCCGCGGCCGCCGGCCGATGAACGGGGGAAGACAGAAACCGTCCGCCTCTGCGCGGGATCGGTGCTCCGCTCGCGGTGAACGACCGCGTACTGAGCGATCGGCGTCAACCGCACCTGGACGGACTCGGCGTCCAGGCCGGCTTCCCGTCAGGACGGAGCAAATGACGTGACCGGCAGCAGGAACGGCCACCAGGCACGGACCCGAGCCGACCAGCAGAACGATCCGCTGTCGTGGCTGGACGAGGTGGCCGAGTCCGCCAGCCGGGATGCCGGTGGCGCGCCGGTGGAGCTGCTCGGCGACTACCTGTTGTTGTTGGCCGACGCCGCCACGTCGGGCCGAGAGCCACTTCCCTCGGAGCTCGAAGCGGTCGGCTTGCTCGGCAGGAGGGCCGCCGAGCTGGGCGTGTCAGCGGGCACCGCGGTTCAGCTGTACCTCTCGGCGGCCCGACGGCTGTGGCAACAACTCCCCGTGGTGATCCGCTCCCGCGACAACCACGCGGTGCGGGCTGCCGCCGCCGCGGTTCTCCACGTGGTCGACGGAGCCGTTGCCAGCCTGGCCGAGGGATACACCGAGGCCCGCCGTCAGATGGCCCGGTGGGAGGAGACGCTGCGCCGCGAGTTCATCGAGGACCTGCTGCGCGGCGACGCCGACGTCGGCCGGCTCGCGGAACGCGCTGAACCCTTCGGCCTGGACATGCTCCGGCCGCACCAGGTCGCGCTGGCCGCGCCGGCCGGTCGCCTCGACGAGGCCACACCGGCGATCAGCTCACTGGAACACGCGATCGTGCGCGAGGTCGGCGACCGCGACGTCCTCGTCGCAACCAAGGACGGCCGGATCGTTGTCGTGGCGCCACCCGGCACGGACATCCCATGGCCCCCAACTGGGCCGACCACGCTCGGCGACCTGATCCTCGCCGAGCTGAGCCGCTCGACCCGCGGACGACCATGGCGCGTCACGGTCGGACGGCCCTACTCCGGCTCCTATGGGATCGCCCGCTCCTACGAGGAAGCCCGCGAAGGACTGACGATGGCGGAGCGGCTGAAGCTGGACACCCCGGTGATCCACGCCGAGCAACTGCTGATCTACCGCGTGCTCCTACGCGATCAACCCGCGATCGCCGACCTCGTCCGGACGGTCCTGGGCGGGCTGGGACGCGCCCGCGGCGGAGCCGAACCGCTGCTGGACACCCTCGACACCTACTTCGCCGCCGGGAGCGTGACGACCGAGGCCGCACGCCGCCTGCATCTGTCCGTCCGCGCGGTCACCTACCGCCTCGATCGGATCAAGACCCTCACCGGGCACGATCCCACCGACCCTGCGCAGCGGTTCACCATCAACGCCGCCGTGCTCGGCGCGAAGCTCCTGGGCTGGCCGGAGAACGATCTCGGCTGACGACGACCGGGCAACCGCTGCCGGGCCCCGGCAATGTGGCCACGACGTTCTTGGCGGACGGCAACTCCTGCCTCGCCGACACCGGACGCGCATCGTAGGAAGCAGTTCAAGGAGCTCCCGCCTCCTTGAAGAACGGGGAACGCCCCACGTTCCCCACGACCCACGCTTCGAGTCCATGGTGGAGGTCGGCATGGCTCATCCTTCTCTTACCTCATCGCGGCAGCGGCCAGTCGGCTGCCGCCGGCTCGTCCGGCATCTGCCCGCATTGCGCGAAGAACTCGAGAAACTCCGCGGCTTCCGCCACGAACAGCTTGCTCATCTCCTCGCACACGACCAGAACCGGACGTCGCTGGCGGGGTACGGGCCACGCGCGGACGGGGACGCGACCCGGGCCCTGAACGAAGTCCGCGCCTTGGTCACCGCCGGTGCCCGGCAGGCCCTCGCCGACATCGAGCTTGCGCTGACCAGGATGAACGACGGCAACTACGGGCGGTGCCGCGTCTGTGACTCAGCTATCCCGCTCGCCGTTCTCACCGCAATTCCCACAACGACCTTGTGCCGGAGCTGCCACCCGCCAGCCGCCGGTGCTGCATCGACCGCGCCATGAAATTGGACCGGTGGAACCAATCCGCATCGTGGTCGACTTGAAACCAGGTCGACAACCGCACCAACGACCATCAGTCGCGCGTGCCCCAGCGCTCGAGCAGTCCAGGGACACGGCCGTGGCCACCATCAGGCCACCAGGCACGGGATCGTCAGCTCCCGTCATCCGGATGCGTCCGGAACGCCTCCAAGTCGACCCAGACTGGTCGGTCCAAGGGCTGGATCACACTCGAGGTGGGAGAGCGCCATGGACACCCGCCACACTGCTGCCCGGCCGATGGTCGCAATCACGGTGCCGGTCACGGCTGTCGGAGTGGGCGTGTTCCGGGCGATCACGAACCAGGCGCAGGCCGCTAGGCCGAGCAACCGGGATGTCTCACCGGGTGGGCTCGCCTCCGGAGCGGGCTGAGTCAGCGCGCTGATGCGCGCCGCTCACAGTCGGCCAGGAAGCCTAGCCCGTCCGAGCAGTAACCCTGGGCCGGTCTGAGGGGCAGTCCATCTGTACAGCGCGCACGGTTGCGAGGATTCTCCTCGGCATGACGGCGAAGGCCGAGTACCCAGCGAACCCGCCACGGTCCGCGGGTTGGCGCATCCGGTCCACGGCGGACTGATGAGAGTCCTCGCGGATGCGCGGCGTGGGCATGCCGGTCTCTTCTGGTTCGCCGTCTCGATGGGGTTGGTCGCCGTCGGCACTGCGGTCGGCGTCGTGGTCGACGGCCGTGTGCTGCTGGGCGCGGCGATCTGGTTGAAGCCGTTGAAGTTCGCGCTGTCTTTCGGGCTGTACGCCCTGGCGCTGGCCTGGATCCTGTCGCTGGTGGAGCGCGGGCGCCGGACCGGCCGTGTCGTCGGCTGGGTCATCGTGATTGGTTCGGCGATCGAGGTGGCGATCGTCGTTGTGCAAGTCGTGCGTGGAACGCGCAGCCACTTCAACGATGACACCCCCTTTGACACCATGCTGTTCTCGATCATGGGCGCGACCGTCGCTCTGATCTGGCTCGCGACCCTCGCGCTCGCCGTCGTCGTCCTGAGTCAGCGCCCGGCCGACCGGGCCGCGGCGTGGTCGGTCCGGCTGGGGCTGCTCGTCGCGCTCGCAGGTATGGCGATCGGGATGATCATGTCGATGCAACCCGGCATCGGCGCCCACAGCGTCGGCGTGCGCGACGGAGGCCCGGGTCTCCCGCTGTTCGGGTGGAGCACCACCGGCGGCGACCTGCGCGTCGGCCACTTCATCGGCATGCACGCGCTGCAGCTGTTGCCCCTGCTCGCGGCCGCCCTCACTGCCGTGCCCGGACTGCGCAACGACGGCGCTGTCCGGCTCCGGCTCGTCGTGGTCAGCGCCGGCGCCTACCTGGGGCTTCTCGTGCTGCTGACGTGGCAGGCTCTGCGCGGTCAACCGCTGCTGTCACCAGATCTCGCCACGCTTGCGGCACTCGGTGTCCTCGTCGCGGCGGGCGCGGGAAGTACCGTGCTCATCCTCGTGGGGTATCGAGCGGCGGGCCGACCGACCTGATCACGGCACCGGCGCCGACGGCCCTACGGCGTCGAGCGGCGGCCCGAGGAATGATCACGAAGTCCGGCTAGTTGCCGCGGATCGTGAGGATCGGCGTGATCTGTTGCGACCGTCGTCCGGTTCCGACGACCAGTTCGAGGTTCGGCGGGCCGGCGCTCTGGACGATCGGTGGCCCGGCATAGGGCGGCAGCGGCGCCGGGCCCGGCCCGTTGACGCGTACCTCCGCGAGCGGGCCGCCGTGCCGGTGCGCGAGCAGGGCAGGAGGGCCGGAGCGCGGCCGTCGCCGCTCCATCGCGGCGCCCGACGCCTCCAGGACGAAGAGCAGCGGACGCTCCGGCGCGCGCTCGTTGTCACGGTGGATCCAGATGCGCGCGCTGCCTTCCTCGTACAGCCAGAAGTCGTCCCGCTCGGTCTGCGGCAGGACGCCGCGGAAGCCGAGGCCGAACGGACTGGCGCCCGTGGCGCTCCACCGAGCGCGGCGGTCGAGACGCAGCGCGCTGGACCCGGCCTCGTGCTCGTCAGTCACGCACAGCAGCTCGAGGTGGTGGTCGGGCCAGGCCAGGCGCCGGTTGCGGGTGCCCTGCCCGACGTGGACCGTGCCGGCGTCGAGCACCCAGCCGTCGCGCTCCAGCACGCGCGACGGCTGATCGAGGTCGTCGACCATGCAGACGATGTGGTCGAGTTCGAGTGCCACGTGGGCGCGGACATGCGTGGCGCCGGGAGCCGCGAGCGGCGTACGTTCGTTCGCCGTGGGCGAAGGGGCTCTCAAGCGCGATGCGGTCGGCGTCACCGGCTCGGTGGCGATGTCGCTCGGCGTCATGAACCCTGCCTCAGGGGTGATGTTCACGGCCGCTGTGGTCGCGGGGCATGCCGGCCCGGCGCTGCCGCTCGTCTACCTGTTGTCGCTGGTCGGCGTGCTGTTGCTCGTCAACACGATCGCCGAGTTCTCGCGCCGCCTTGCGCACGCCGGGTCCTTCTACGCCTTCAACACGGCAGGGCTGGGACCCGTGTTCGGGTTCTTCGCCGGCTGGCTGCTGTTCGCGGCCTACCTCTACCCGCAGAACCTACTCGCCTTCGGGGCCTTCGCGTCGGCGGCGCTCGCGACCCAGCTCGGGATCCACGTCGCGTGGTGGGTCTTCACGGTCGCCGCCGCGGTGGCGATCTGGGCGCTCTCGCTGCGCGGCATCAAGGCCTCGACCAGGACCACCCTGTCGGTGGAGATCTTCGCGATCCTGGTGGTGCTGCTGGTCATCACCGTGATCCTCGTCCAGGGCGGCGCGACCGGTAGCGTCTGGGACGCGAAGCTGTTCGACCCGGGCGCCAACCCGGACCACTGGGCAGGCATCTTCAACGGGATGATCTTCGGCATCATGAGCTTCGCGGGCTTCGAGGCCGTCGCGACCCTCGGCGAGGAGACCTCAGAGGCCCGCCGGAGCATCCCCATCGCCATGTGGGGCGCCGTGATCGGCAGCGGGATCTTCTTCATCATCGCGACCTCCGCGATGTCCCTCGGCTTCGGCGTGGATCACGCATCGGACTTCGCGTCCGCGTCCGCCCCCATGGACCACCTGGCGAGCGTCTACGGCAACGATGCGCTGGTCGTCGCCGTCGACATCGCCGCGGTGCTGTGTGCGTTCGCCGTCGGCCTTGCCATCCACAACGCCGCCGTCCGAGTCACCTTCGCCATGGGACGCGACGGGATCTTCCCGAGGCCGCTCGGCCGGACGAACCCGCGGCTGATGACCCCCGACGTCGCGATCAGCGTCACCAGCGCCCTGTCGATCGTCCTTGCGCTCACGGTGGGGCTGAGCACCTCTCCGTATCCGGAGGGCTACGCGTACTTCGGGACCTTCAGCACGCTGCCCGTGATCGTGGTGTACATCATCACGTCGCTGGCCCTCGTGCGCTTCATCCGGGTCAACGACCCCGGCGGGTTCAGCTTCTTCAAGCACGCACTGTGCCCGATTCTGGGCATCGCGCTCATGGCGCTGCCCATCTATGGCGCGCTGTGGCCGTGGCCGCGCTGGCCGGCGAATCTGATCATCGTCCTGTCCTTCGCCTGGATGTTCATCGGGCTCGTGGTCGGCTACCGGTTGCGCTCGCGCGCAGGCGAGTTGCTCGAGCGCGTCGGCCGACTGCTCGGGTCCTGAGTGCTGTGCTGGGAGCGGTGCGTGAACGAGTCTGATTCATGACGCCCCGCGACAGAGCCGCCGAGCCCGTGACGCCGATGGGCATTGCCGAGCCGGCGACGCCGATGGGCATCGCCGAGGACCACGCCGCGCTGCACGCGCTGGCGCGGCTCGTCGCGCAGGGGGTGGATCCGGAGGAGGTATTCGCGGCTGTGGCCGACCAGGCCGCTGACGTGCTCGGAGCCGACATCGCGGCCATCGACCGCTTCGATCCCGACGACACGGTGACGCTCGTCGCCGTCCGCGGCGCGGCGGGCGACGTGCCGGCGATCGGATCGCGGACGCCCACGGCGACCACGGGCAACGCCGCGCGCGTGCGTGCCACCGGACGGCCTGTGCGCATCGACGAATACACCGAGGCGTACAGCAGCATCGGCTACCGGAGCGGCTTCCGTGCCGCGGTGTCGGTGCCGATCACCGTCGGAGGCGGCTTGTGGGGCGTGATGACGGTCGCGTCGAAGGGCAAGGTCGGACGATTTCCGCCGGGGACCGAGGAGCGACTGGCCGCCTTCACGCAGCTGGCCGTTCTGGCGATCGCCAACGCGAAGGCACGGCAGGACCTGGCGATGGTCGCGGAGGAGCAGGCCGCGCTGCGCTGGATCGCCACGCTGGTCGCGCGCGGCGCCCAGCCGGAGGCCGTGTCGTCGGCCGTCGCCGAGGAGCTCGGCCGGCTCTTCGGCGCCGACGCCGCATACGTCATGCTCGACGAACGGGACGGCACCGTCACCGCCGTCGGCGGGTGGAGCCGGCAGGGGCTGGGGCTGCCGATCACCGTGGGCCACCGCATCCCGACCACCGCAACGGGCATCGCGGGGAGGGTGCTGCGCACCGGCATGGCGGCGCGAGCCGAGTCAACTACCGGGTCCTTCGACGGGTCGCCAGGCTCCCTGGCCGCCCTCCTGCGAGATGCGGGCATCGCCGTCGCCGTCGCCTACCCGCTCCGCGTACAGGATCGCTCCTGCGGCCTCGTGGTCATGGCGAGCCGCGCGGCGGACGCCTTCCCCGCGGACGTCGAGCGGCGACTCGAGGCCTTCGCGGACCTCGTCGCGATCGCGGTCGTCAACGCTGAGGCGCGAGCGGAGGTCGCGGCCTCACGGGCGCGTGTCGTCGCGAGCGGTGACGAGGCCCGGCGCCAGATCGGGCGCGACCTCCACGACGGCGCGCAGCAGCGGCTCGTCTCACTTGCGCTCGACCTGAGCGTCGCCCAGGACCTCGTGTCACCTGGGTGCGACGAGCTCGCGGAGCAGCTCGACTCCATCGTCACGCAGCTCAACGACGCCATGGAGGAGCTGCGGGACTTCGTGCGCGGCATCCATCCGCCTGCCCTGGAATACGGTGGCCTCGAGTCGGCGCTGCGGGCGCTGGCACGCCGCTCGCCCGTCCCGGTCGAGCTGACGGTCGACGTCCATGATCGCCTCCCGAAGTCGCTGGCCGCGAACGCGTACTTCATCGTCGCGGAGGCGCTCACCAACGCGGCGAAGCACGCGCGCGCGAACGCATTGCAGGTCGAGGTCCGGGCCGACGACGGCGTCCTCCGGCTCGCCGTCAGCGACGACGGGGTCGGCGGCGCCGACACGGCAGGCGGATCCGGCCTGCTCGGCCTGCGCGACCGCGTGGAGGCGGTGGGCGGGACGATGAGCGTCCGCAGCCCGCGCGGCGAGGGCACGGTGCTCCTGGTGCGGATGCCGCTGTCGGCGCAGCGGGTGGCCGAGGCGGGTGGACAGCCGCAGTCGTAGGTGTGCCACTGCCGCGCAACACACCGCAACCGCGGCGCAACGCCGCGTTGCTCCGGGCAACACGAACTCGTTCCGGATGTCACCACGAGGACACGCGGGCGCTCGACGCTTTCCCCATGACGACGCGGGGTCCGTCCCGGGTGCATGACGCGCACCGGCACCTGGGGGTGTTGCCGGCGCATCCGTTCTACGGGGGTCCGGCGGTCAACCCGGACACCACGGCGCGGGCGACCATCGACGAGCTGCTCGGCGACCTGGATCGTGAGGGCACCGAGCGGGCGCTGGTGCTGCCGAACTACGGCGTGCCGGACCCGAGCACGTCGTTCGCGTTGAACGACCTCGTCATCGAGGCGGCGCAGCGTGACGACCGCGTGCTCGCGGGGCTGTGGACCTCGCCCCGCCCGCAGGACGCGGCCGCCACCGAGAAGGCGCTCGCCCTCGCTGGCGAGCGCGGGGTGGCCGCGTTGAAGCTGTCGTTCCTGCTCGGCGGGCGGGCGGGCGACGAGGCATGCCGCCCGCAACTGGATGCGATCTTCGCGACCGCCCGTGCGCACGGCCTCGTCGTGCACGTCCACACGAGCCCGGGCGCCGCGAGCGACGTCGACGAGGTCGGGCTGCTCGTCGAGCGCTACGCCGACGACGTGCCGCTGCACCTGGTGCACCTCGGCGGCGGGATGAGCGGGCACATCAAGCTCATCGGCCACCGGTTCTTCGACTGGATCGCCGCCGGCAAGCGCGTCTACACCGATACCAGCTGGGCCATCGGGTTCGCGCCCCGCTGGCTCGCCGCCGAGATCGAGCGCCGCGGCATCGGCGCGGACCGGGTGCTCTTCGCCTCCGACCAGCCGTGGGGCGACTTCGCGGGCGAGCACGCCCGGCTGGCCGCCGCCACCGGCGACGGCGAGCTCGCCGAGCTCGTCTTCTCCCGCAACTTCGAGGCCCTCCACGGCCTCGGATGAGTCCCGCCCCACCCGAGAAGGAGCCGTCATGACCCAGACCGCGCCCGCCACCACCGGAACGCCGCTGATCTCGGACGAGGAGCTCGCGGCCAACCAGCAGGCGAGCCTCGCCGAGATCCCGCACCCGTCGCTGCCCGCCGGGACCAGCATCTACGGCTCCACCAAGATCTTCCCCGACTACCAGGCAGGCGAGGGCGAGACCTACTTCACCCTCGTCCACGGCATCGCGCACGAGTCGTCGGTGAGCTTCGTGGCGATCTTGCAGGCCCTGCGCGCGCTGCGGAAGGGCTTCGACTCGGTCCTGTATTTCTACGGGCCGGCCGCGATGAACGCGATGGCCACTCGCGGGTTCCCGACCACCGGTGATTCCGCCTTCCCGGGCGAGCACAACATCAACACGCAGATCGAGCGGTTCATCGAGGAAGGCGGCACCGTCTACGTCTGCCGCTTCGGGCTCTCGCTGCACGGCCTGCGCGAGGAGGACCTGATCGCGGGGTGCATCCCGAGCCACCCGCTCGACGTCCAGGACGCGTTGATCCACTACGCGCGCAAGGGCGCCATCATCAACTCCACCTACAACCTCTGAGCCGGCCGTGACAACCCAGGACGCGACGACCCAGGACACCGCGGCGCCCTGCTCGCAACGGGCGTCCACCCGCGTGGACGTCGCGATCCTGGGCGTCAGGGTCGACGCCCCCGTCTCCCGCCGAGCCGGGGCCGGCCCGAGCGACGACGGGCACGTCCTGCTCGACGGCCGCGCCACCGCGCTCCCGATCAACCCGGCGAGCCCGTACACGATCCGCGGTGGGCGGCTGCTGCTCGACGGCGCCGACCTCGGGCTTTCGGCAGAGCCGGTCCGGCGGCCGCGGTTCTACGACCTGGCCACGGCCGACGGGGTGCGGTACGAGCAGCTCGCCCGCCTGCACGGGCGCGACGTCCTCGCCACCACGGTCGTGCAGACCTGCATCCGCTACGCCGAGGACCAGCGGTGCCGGTTCTGCGCGATCGAGGCGTCGCTGCAGGCTGGCTCGACCACCGCGGTGAAGAGCCCGTCGCAGCTCGCCGAGGTGGCCGAGGCCGCGGTCCGGCTGGACGGCGTGCGCCAGATGGTGCTGACCACCGGCACCACGAACGGCCGCGACCGCGGCGCCCGCCACCTCGCCCGCTGCGTGCGGGCCGTGCTGGACGCCGTGCCGGGCCTGCCGATCCAGGTGCAGTGCGAGCCACCGGCCCCGGAGGACCTCGCGGCGATCAGCGAGCTGCACGACGCCGGGGCGACGGCGATCGGCATCCACGTCGAGTCCCTCGACGACGGCGTACGCGGCCGGTGGATGCCGGGCAAGGCCACCGTCCCGCTCGCGCAGTACGAGGCCGCGTGGGACGAGGCGGTGCGCGTCTTCGGCCGCAACCGGGTGTCGACCTACCTGCTGGTCGGCCTCGGCGAGGACCCGGACGACCTCGTCGCGGGCGCGCTGCGGCTGGCCGACCGCGGCGTATACCCGTTCGTGGTGCCCTACCGGCCGCTCGCCGGCACCCTCGCGATGGCCGACGGCGTCGGGCCGCCCGACCCGGTCGTGCTGGAGGGCGTCACCATGCGGGTGGCGGCCGGCCTGCGGGCCAGGGGCATGCTCGGCGCCGACCAGGGCGCCGGCTGCGCGGCCTGCGGGGCGTGCAGCGCGTTGCAGGCGGCCGGGGCATGACCGGCGAGGTCCTGCTGGTCGGCACCGACCCGCTCGCCATGGGCAGCGCCGCGGATACCGCGTGGCTCGTGCGCAACGTCCTGCTCGTCGACCACCGGGTCCCACCGGACGTGCCGGCGTGGCGGATCGAGGAGGCCGACGGCGCCGGGTGTCGTGCGCATGCCGCTCTGAGGCACCGGGCGTTCGTCGCGGAGCAGGGGCTGTTCGCCGGCACCGACCGCGACGCGGCGGACGACGATCCGCGCACCCGGGTGCTGGTGGCCAGGGCCGTGGGCGGGGCCGTGCTCGGCGGCGTCCGGTTGGGCCCGGTCGACCCCGGCGGGCCCGACGTGGGCTGGTGGACCGGCTCCCGGCTGGTCGCGGCGCCCGGTGCGCCGCGCGGGGTGGGGCCTGCGCTGGTCCGGGCGGCCTGCGCGACCGCGGAGGCGGCCGGGACGCTGCGTTTCGACGCCACCGTCCAGGACCGCTACGAGCGGATGTTCACCAGGCTCGGCTGGAGCCGCACCGGCGCGGCCGTGGTGAGCGGGCGTCCGCACGCGGCGATGACATGGCCCGTCGGGCGGCTCGCGGCGCTGGCCCGCATCACGAAGGGGCCGCTGGGCGGGCTGCTCGCCGGCATGCACCTGGGCGGGGCGGGGTTCGTCGGCGACGACGGCGCGCCGGTGCCCGGCACCGACGTCGTCGCGGCGTGCGACGCGATCCTGCCGTCGATGGTCGAGCGCGACCCCGAGTGGGCCGGCTGGTGCGGCGTGCTCGTGAACGTGAACGACCTGTCCGCGATGGGCGCGGCCCCGCTCGGCCTGCTCGACGCGGTGGCCGGCCGGGACGCGTCCTTCATCGCGCGCGTGCTGGCCGGGCTGCGCTCGGCGAGCACGGCATGGGGCGTTCCGGTGCTCGGCGGGCACACCCAGCTCGGCGTGCCCGCGGCCCTGTCCGTCACCGCGCTGGGCCGCACCGACCGGCCGGTGCCTGCGGGCGGCGGGCGGCCGGGGCACGCCGTGCGGCTGACCGCCGACCTCGGCGGCGGCTGGCGGCGCGGCCACACCGGACGGCAGTGGGACTCGACGACCGGGCGGACCACCGAGGAGCTGCGGCTCATCGGCTCGGCCGTCGCCCGCACCGCGCCCGCGGCCGCCAAGGACGTGAGCATGGCCGGGCTCGTCGGCACGCTCGGGATGCTCGCGGAGGCGTGCGGCTGCGGCGCAGTGCTCGACGTCGCCGCGGTGCCCCGTCCGGTCGCGGCCACCGTGGGGGACTGGTTCACCTGTTTTCCCGGCTCGGCCTTCCTCACCGCTGACGCCCCCGACCGCGCGGTCGCCCCCGCCGGTCCGGCCACCACCGCCGCCTGTGGCGAGCTGGTGCCCGGCAGCGGGGTGGCGCTGCGCTGGCCCGACGGCTCGCTCACCCCCGCCCTGCCCGGGCCGGTCACCGGGCTCGGCCCCGCGACAGGAGGCTCCGCATGACAACGCTCGCGGCCGTCGCCGCACCCTTCGGGCGCGACCTCGACGCCTGCTTCGCCCGCATCGACGAGCTCCTCACCGACGCCCGCGCGCGCGGCGTCCAGCTGCTCGCGCTCCCCGAGGCGGCGCTCGGCGGCTACCTCGCCGACCTGGGTGATCACGGCATCGAGCGGGTGCTCCCGCGCGACGCGCAGCCGCCCGCCCTCGACGTCGACGGGCCGGAGATCGCCCGGCTCGCCCGGATGGCAGGCGATGTCGTCGTCACCGCGGGCTTCTGCGAGTCCGACGGCACCTCGCGCTACAACACCGTCGTCGCCGTGACCGGCGACGGGGTGCTCGGCGTGCACCGCAAGGTCCACCAGCCGCTCGGGGAGTCCAACAGCTACGCGGCGGGCGACCGGTTCTGCGCATTCGACTCGCCGGTGGGCCGGCTGGGCATGCTGATCTGCTATGACAAGGCCTTTCCCGAGGCTGCCCGCACCCTCGCCCTGGACGGGGCGGAAATCATCGTGTGTGTCTCGGCGTGGCCCGCGGCGCGTACGGCGGCGAGCCCCGACCTCGCCGAAGATCGGTGGACGCACCGCTTCGACCTGTTCGACCGCGCCCGCGCGCTGGAGAACCAGGTGGTGTGGGTGGCGTCCAACCAGTCCGGCACGTTCGGATCGCTGCGGTTCGTGTGCAGCGCGAAGGTCGTCGGCCCCGGCGGCGACGTGCTGGCCACCACCGGCGTCGCGCCCGGCATGGCCGTCGCCGACGTGGACGTGCCCGCGGTGCTCGCAGGCGCCCGCCGCTCCATGGCGCACCTGCGCGACCGCCGTCCCGAGACCTACGGAGTGCCGACCGGTGTATGAGCAGACCACCTGGGGCGCACCCCGCGTCCCGTTCCCCACCCACGTGCCAGTGGCCGTCGTCGGCGGTGGGCAGGCCGGCCTCGCGATGTCGTGGTGCCTGCGCCGGCGCGGGATCGCGCACGTCGTGCTGGAGCGCACCACGATCGCGCACGAGTGGACCGACGCCCGCTGGGACAGCTTCTGCCTCGTCACCCCGAACTGGCAGTGCCAGCTGCCGGGCTGGCCCTACCGCGGCGACGACCCGGACGGCTTCATGGTCCGCGACGAGATCGTGGCCTACGTCCGCGGCTACGCGGCCTCGTTCGACCCGCCGGTGCTCGAGCACACCGCGGTGAACGGGCTGGCCGCCGGACCTGATGGCCGATTCGTCCTCACGACCCCGGCCGGGACGCTCTCCGCGGATCACGTCGTGCTCGCCACCGGCGGCTACCACCGTCCCTTCGTGCCCGCATGGGCTCACCGGCTGCCCGAACGGCTCGCGCAGGTGCACTCCTCGGCCTACCGCAACCCGCGGCAGCTCCCGGCCGGCGACGTGCTCGTCGTCGGCACCGGGCAGTCCGGCGCGCAGATCGCCGAGGACCTGCACCTCGCCGGCCGCACCGTGCACCTCGCCGTCGGACGTGCACCACGCATCGCGCGGTTCTACCGCGGCCGCGACATGGTGGCCTGGCTGCACGACATGGGCCACTACGACATGCCCGTCGAACAGCACCGCAACGGCGAGGCGGCGCGCCTGGGCACCAACCACTACGTCACCGGCCGCGACGGCGGGCGCGACATCGACCTGCGCGCGTTCGCGCGCGACGGCATGCGGCTCTACGGCCGGCTCACCGGGATGCACGCGGGCGAACTCACGTTCGCCGGTGACCTCGCCGCGAACCTGGACGCGGCCGACCGGGTCAGCGAGAACGCGAAGGACCTCGTCGACCGGTACATCGCGGCGGCCGGCATCGACGCGCCGAGCGAGCCCCGATACGAGCCGGTGTGGGCGCCCGGGTCCAACCACCCCGCGGCGCTCGACCTCGACCGGATCGCCGGCGTCGTCTGGTGCATCGGTTTTCGCAGCGACTGGAGCTGGGTTCGCGTACCCGCATTCGACGGGCGCGGCTACCCGACCCACTCCCGCGGCGTCACCAGCGTGCCCGGCCTGTCCGTGCTCGGCCTGCCGTGGCTGCACACCTGGGGCTCGGGGCGGTTCTCCGGGATCGCCAGGGACGCGGAGTACCTCGCGGGGAACATCGCGGCCGCCGTGCAGCCGGCACTGGCGGCGGCCGGATGAAGATCGCTGCGGTGGCAGCGCACTTCGGCCGCGACATCGACCAGTGCCTCACCAAGATCGAGATGATCATCGGGGCCGCGGCCTCCCAGGACGTCGACCTGCTCGTGTTCCCGGACGCGACGATCGGCGGCTACCTCGGCACCTTCGCCGGCACCGACGAGACCGGCCTGCCGCCCGTGCTCACCGAGGACTCGCCGGAGCTCAAGCGGGTGGCCGCCGCGGCCGGGGACATGGTGGTGTGCCTCGGCTACCGGGAGTTCGCGCCCGACCTGCCCTACAACGCATCGGTGTGCCTGACCGGTGACGGCGTGCTGGGCCGGCACCGCAAGGTGCACCAGCCGGTCGGCGAGGCGAGCGTGTACCGGGCGGGCGATCGGTTCGCCGCTTTCGACACGCCGGTCGGGCGGCTGGGCATGCTGATCGACTACGACAAGACGTTCCCCGAGGCCGCCCGCACGCTGGCCGCCGACGGCGCGCTGATGATCGCCTGCCTCTCCGCGTGGCCCGCGAGCCTCACCAATCGAGCCCCGCGGCTGGTGCAGGACCGGCAGACGCGGCTGTTCGACCTCTACGACTGCGCCCGCGCCGCGGAGAACCAGGTGGTGTGGGTCTCGGCGAACCAGACCGGGACGATGGGCCGGCTGCGGTTCCTCGGCCAGTCGAAGGTGGTCGGGCCGGGCGGGGAGGTGTTGGCCCGCACCTGGGCGAAGGCCGGGCTCGCGCTCACCGAGCTGGACGTCCCGGCCGAGGTGACCCGTGCGCGCACGGTGCTTTCGCACCTCACCGAGCGGCGGCCGGAGACATACGCATGAGAATCGCGCTCCTGACGTACTCGACGAAGCCACGCGGCGGCGTGGTGCACACCCTCGCGCTGGCCGAGGCGCTGGCCCGAGCCGGGCAGGACGTCACCGTCTGGTCGTTGGGCCGCGGCGGCGACGCCGCGTTCTTCCGGCCGGTCGACCCCGCGGTGACCGTGCGGCTGGTGCCGTTCCCGGACCTGCCTGACGAGGACGTCGGCGACCGCATCCTGCGCTCGATCGCCGTCCTCGGCGTCGCGTTCGCCGGCAGCGGCGAGGGCTGCGACGTCGTGCACGCGCAGGACTGCATCAGCGCCAACGCCGTGCCCGGCTGCCTGCGCACCGTCCACCACCTCGACACCTTCACCACGCCGGCGCTCGCGGCCTGTCACGACCGGGCGGTGAGCGAGCCGCAGGCGTTGATCTGCGTGTCGGCCGCGGTGGCCGCCGAGGTCGAGAGCGGGTGGGGCAGGCGCCCGGCCGTCATCCCCAACGGCGTGGACGCCGCTCGCTTCGCCGCCGCCGCAGGACCCGCCGGGGCGGCCGGCCGCGCGCGGTGGCGCGACCGGCTCGGCCGCTTCGTCCTCGCCGTCGGCGGGATCGAGCCGCGCAAGGGCACGCTCGACCTCGTCGAGGCCATGGCACTGATCCGGCGGACGCGTCCGGACCTCGCGCTGGTGGTGGCGGGCGGCGAGACGCTGTTCGACTACCGCGACTACCGAGCCCGCGTCGACTCCCGGGCCGCCGAGCTGGGCGTCGCGCCGATCGTGCTCGGCCCGGTTCCGCACGCCGATCTACCGGAGCTGGTGGCCGCCGCCGAGGTGTTCGCCTTCCCGTCCACCAAGGAGGGGTTCGGCCTCGCGGCGATGGAGTCCCTCGCCGCGGGCGTACCGCTGGTCGTCCGCGACCTGCCGGTGCTGCGCGAGGTCTTCGACGACGCCGCGGCGTTCGCCACGACCCCGCGAGGCTTCGCCGCGGAGCTGCTCGCGGCGGCGGGCGGCGCCGACCCGGGACGCCTCGCCGCCGGCAGGGCGCTCGCGGCCCGGCACACATGGGACGCCGCGGCGGCGGCACACATGGACGTCTATGCGCGTACTCGTATCGCTGGGCAGCTCACGCCGGAACGGTGACAGTCGCGGCTCTCCCATGGTCGTCGGGGCGAAGCGCCGATGGCCACCACCGGCGGTCGGGGACGGCCGCACCTGCCAGTGTGACTCGGCCCACTTCCCTGTCGACGGATTGTCTGACAGCCTGACGGTCCGTCCATCTCGTCGATGAGGAGTGCGATGAAGCACGGTGCGCAGGACGGCGCGGCCCGGCGGGTGGCAGCGCTGGCGACGGCGGTCGGCAACTTCACGGAGTGGTTCGACTTCGCGATCTACGGCTTCCTGGCGGCCACGCTGGGCCGGCTGTTCTTCCCCGGGGCGAGCCCGGCAGCGTCGCTGCTGGCGTCGCTGGCGGTGTTCGGGGTCGCGTTCTTCATGCGCCCGCTGGGCGGGTTCGTGCTCGGGGCGGTCGGCGACCGGTGGGGGCGCAGGGCCCTGCTGACGGTCTCGATCGGCCTCATGGGGCTCGCGACCACGCTGGTCGGGGTGCTGCCCACGTTCGAGAGCGCCGGGTTGCTCGCCCCGGTCCTGCTGGTGCTGCTGCGCTGCGTGCAGGGCTTCTCGGCAGGGGCGGAGTGGACGGGCTCGGCCGCGTTCCTGATCGAGCACACGCCGGTGGACCGGCGCGGGCGGTTCGCGAGCGTGGTGTCGGCGACCGCGGCGCTCGCGACGTGCGCGGGCGGCCTGCTCGTGCTCACCCTCGAGCTCTCCCTCACCGCCGAGCAGATGTCGGCGTGGGGCTGGCGCATCCCGTTCCTCGTCGCCGTGCCGCTGACCGCCGTCGGCACCTGGGTGCGGCTGCGGATTGACGAGACGCCGGTGTTCCAGCGGCTCGTCGAGGCCGGGGCCCGCGCGGAGGCGCCGCTGCGGCAGTCCGGTCGCGACGTCCGGGCGATCGCGCTGACGTTCGCGTTCTCCAGCGTCCAGGGGCTCGGCTTCTACTACCTCGCCACGTACGTCGTCACCTACCTGACCGCGACCGTGGAGCTGTCCCGGCCGCGCGCACTGGTACTCGTCGCCACCGGTCTCGTCTGCTACGCGGTGCTCTGCCCGATCGCCGGCGCGGTCTCCGACCGGTTCGGCAGGCGCCGGGTCAACCTGATCGGCGGGTTCGGGCTCGCCGTCGTCAGCGTCCCGGCGTTCGTCCTGATGGGGACGGGTACGGCGGCGGGCGTCGTCGGCGGGATGGTGCTGTTCGCGGTGTTCCAGTCGATGGTGAGCGTCACGACGGTGTGCATGCTGGTGGAGCTGTTCCCGGCAGAGACCCGCTCGACGTCGAGCGCGATCGGGTTCAACCTGGGCCTCGCCCTCATCGGCGGGCCCGGCCCGCTGATCGCCGCGGCCATCGCGAGCGGCACGGGCAGCAGCACGCTGCCTGCCCTGTACATGGTGGTGGTGGCCGCGGTCGCCACGCTGGCGCTCGCCCGATGGCTGCCCGAGGTGCGCGGGCGCGGGCTCGACGCCGCGACCGTCGCGCCCGCGGAGGCCACCCGATGAGTGGCTACGAGGTCCTCGCGGTCCGTTACGGCACACGCACCACCACGAAGGCCGAGAGCTACCTCAACTACCACCTCTACGGCGAACCGGACGCCGAGATCGCCATGGACTACTTCTTCTGGGTCGTCCGGGGTGCCGAGCGCACGGTGGTGGTCGACTGCGGGTTCGGCGCCGAGGCGGGGGCGCGCAGGCGTCGCACCCTGCTCACCGACCCGGTGGAGGCACTGGCGGCGCTCGGGGTGGACGCCGCGGCGGTCGACCGGCTCGTGGTGTCGCACGCGCACTACGACCACATCGGCAACCTGCACCGGTTCCCGAACGCGGAGATCGTGCTGGCGCGCCGGGAGTACGAGTTCTGGACGGGGCCCTACGCGCGGCGGATGCAGTTCGCCCACTCCACGGAGCCCGACGAGCTGGCGAACCTCGCCGCGGCGGGGGAGCAGGGCAGGCTGCGGCTCGTCGACGGCACGTGCGACCTCACGCCCGGCATCGAGCTGGTGGTGGTCGGCGGGCACACCCCGGGCCAGCTCGTGGTGCAGGTCGCCACGGGGGAGCGGGAGGCGGTGGTGCTCGCGGCCGATGCCCTGCACTTCTACGAGGAGCTGGAGCGCGATCGCCCGTTCTTCGTGGTGGCCGACCTGGCCGACATGTACCGGGGGTTCGACGTGCTGCGCGAGATGTGCGAGGACGGCGGCCGGCTGCTGGTGGCCGGCCACGACGCCGACGTCGGGCGGCGGTTCCCCGAGCGGGTGGGCGGGCTGCCCGCCGGGCTCGGGGAGCTGGTCGTCCGGGTGGCGGGAACCACGGAGGGAGCGGCGTGAGCCTGGAGGGGAAGGTCGGCCTCGTCACGGGGGCGGCGGGTGGCATCGGCTCGGCGAGCGCGCGGCGGCTCGCGGCGGAGGGGGTGCGGCTCGTCCTGCAGGACGTCGACGGCCACCGGTTGAAGGCGCTGGCCGCCGACCTGCCGGTGGAGACCGTGGTGTGCACCGGGGACGTGTCGCGCGAGGAGGACGTCGACGCCGCGGTGGCCGCGGGCGTCGCGGCGTTCGGGCGCATCGACCTGCACCACCTCAACGCCGGCATTCCGGGCCCGCTGACCCGGCTGACCGAGCTGTCGGTCGCCGAATGGGACCGGGTCATCGGGATCAACCTGCGCGGGGTGTTCCTGGGGGTGCGGGCGGCGTTCCGCCGGTACGAGGAGCAGCGCAGCGGCGGGGCGATCGTGCTCACCGCCTCGATCGCGTCCCTGCGCGGCAGCGACGACCTGCTCGCCTACCAGGCCTCCAAGCACGGCGTGCTCGGCGTGCTGAAGGGTGCCGCGCTCTACGGAGGGCCGATCGGCGTGCGCGTCAACGCCGTGGCGCCCGGCATCGTGCCGACCGCGCTGTTCGTGGGGGCGGGCACCGGGCCAGGTGGCGGGGACGACATGGTGCGGCGCGCCGCCACGACCCCGCTGCGGCGGGCGGGCACCGGCGAGGAGATCGCCTCCGTGGTCGCGTTCCTGCTGGGGGACGGGGCCGCGTACATGACCGGCGAGGTGGTCTCCGTCGACGGCGGGGCGGCCGCGGTGAGCACCGTGCGGCCCTCCGGTGGGGCGGGGGCGTGGGACCCGCGGCCGGGCGACGCGCGGATGCACCCGGGGTGGCTCTCGTGAGCGCGCGGGTCGTGGGCTTCGTCGGCCTGGGCAACATGGGCGGGCGGATGACAAGGCGGCTGGTCGACGCCGGAATCGAGGTGGTCGGGTACGACCCGCGGCCCGGTGCGGCCGAGTCGGTCGGTGCCCTGGCGGCGGCCTCGCCTGCGGAGGTGGCCCGGCGGGCGCCGGTGGTGCTGATGTCCCTCCCGGACAGCCACGTGGTGGAGCCCGTGGTCCGCGGCCAGGACGGACTGCTGACGGCCGCGCGGCCGGGCGCCACGATCGTCGACCTCTCGACGGCGTCCCCGGCCTCCACGACGGCGCTGCACGCCGAGGCCGTGGCCGTGGGCGTCCGCTACCTCGACGCCGGGATCTCCGGCGGGGCGGCCGCCGCGGAGAAGGGCACGCTAACGATCATGGCCGGGGGTGACGCCGACGCGCTGGCGGAGATCGCATGGGTCTTCGAGCCGATCGCCGCCCACGTGCACCACATGGGCGCCTCCGGCGCGGGCCACATCGCCAAGCTGCTCAACAACTTCCTCAACGCGGTGTCCCTCGCGGCCACCGCCGAGGTGATGGTCGCCGCCCGGAAGGCGGGGCTCGACCTGCCGGTCCTGCTCGACGTCCTCAACTCCAGCAGTGGGGCGAACTGGGCGACCGCCAACCGGTTCCCGCACATCGTCCGCGGGGACTACCTGGAGGGCGGGCTGACAGGGAGGCTCATGACCAAGGACGTGGCGCTCTACGTCGAGCTCGTCGGCCGGCTCGGGGTCCCGAGCCTCAACTCCGCCGGGCCGCTGGCGAGCTTCGGGCTCGCCGAGAACCTCGGCTACGGCGACCGGATCAGCAACCGAGTGGTCGACGCCATCGGCGACGTGGCAGGCGGCGTCCGAGTGCACGACGACAGAGAGGGATGAGCAAGTGCAGATCGTCCGGGGGCGGGCCCCCGAGACCACCCCGACCCAGAACCGCACGGAGACCTTCACCGGCACGGTGTGGGGGGACCCGGTGCTGCCCACGACCGACGGAAACACGATCAACTCGGTGACGTTCACGCCGGGTGCGCGTACCTACTGGCACCACCACACCGCGGGCCAGATCCTCGTGGTCACCGCGGGCATGGGCTGGGTCTGCACCCACGGCGAGCGGCCGCAGGTGATCCGCGCCGGGGACGTGGTGTGGGTGCCACCGGGGGAGCGGCACTGGCACGGGGGCACGCCCGACACGGTGCTGACCCACCTCGCGGTGTCGCTCGGGCCGACCGTGTGGCTGGACGAGGTGGCCGAGGACGACTACCGGGGGGCGAAACGATGACCGACCAGCGCTACGAGCAGGGGCTCGGGATCCGCAAGGAGGTACTCGGCGAGGCGCACGTCGAGCGCTCGCTCGCCGCGGTGAGCGAGTTCTCCCGGCCGGTGCAGGAGTTCGTCACGCGCGCCTGCTGGGGCGACGTGTGGGGCCGCCCGGGGCTGGACCGGCGCACCCGCAGCCTGCTCAACCTGGTGATGCTCACGGCGCTGGGACGCAACCACGAGCTCGGCGTGCACGTACGCGGTGCGGTCACCAACGGCGCCACCGAGGCCGAGATCCAGGAGGCGCTGCTGCAGGCCGCGATCTACTGCGGGGTGCCGGCGGCGCTGGAGTCGTTCCGGGTGGCCGAACGGGTGCTCGGCGAGATCGCGGCGGAGGGCGCCGATGGGTGAGCGCGCCGGCCTCCCGCCGGCCGTGGGGTTCGTCGGGCTCGGCCGGATGGGCACGCCGATGGTGCAGCGGCTGGCGGCGGCCGGGATCACGGTGCGCGGGTACGACGCCGCGTCGCGCCCTGAGCTCGCCGGCGTCGTCACGCTGGTGGAGAAGGCCGCTCTGGTGGCCGAGGGCGTCCCGGTCGTGGTCCTCATGCTGCCGGACTCGGACGTCGTGGACGCCGTGGTGCACGGGGCCGGCCTGCTCGACGCGCTCGAGCCGGGCACCGTGCTCGTCGACATGGGCTCCTCGGAACCGTTGCGGACGCGCGCGCTGGCCGAGCGGGTCGCCGAGCGCGGGGCCGTGCTCGTCGACGCGCCCGTGTCCGGGGGCGTCTCGGGGGCCACCGCGGGCACGATGACGATCATGGTGGGCGGGCCGGAGGACGTCGTCGCCCCACTCGTGCCGCTCTTCGGCGTGCTCGGCCGGATGCGCCACGTCGGCCCGGTGGGGGCGGGACACGCGCTCAAGGCCCTCAACAACCTGATGTCCGCGGCGCACCTCATGGCCAGCTCGGAGGCGCTGCTCGCAGGCCAGCGGTTCGGGCTGGACCCCGCCGTGATGCTGGAGGCCGTCAACGGCTCGAGCGGGCGCAGCGGGTCCACCGAGAACAAGTGGCCGAACTTCGTGCTGCCCGGCACGTTCGACTCCGGGTTCGCCCTCGGGCTCATGCTCAAGGACATCCGGATCGCGCTGGGGCTGGCCGAGGCGACGGGGGCGCCCTCGGCGCTCGCCGCGCGCACCGTCGAGCTGTGGGCCGAGGCGGCCGCGGCGCTGGGGCCGGCCGCGGACCACACGGAGATCGTGCGATGGTTGCGGCAGGAGAGGGGAGGGTGAGCGTGACCGGCAGCCCGGCGTCGTCGGTGTGGTCCTCGGACCAGATCGGCCGTGTCGCCGCGCCGCTGCGCGAGCAGGTCGTCACGCTGGTGCGCGACGCCATACTCGGGTTCCGGCTGCAGCCGGGCCAGCGGCTCGTGGAGCGCGAGCTGGTGGAGCAGCTGGGCGTCTCCCGGGCCACGGTCCGCGAGGTGTTGCGGCAGCTCGCCGTGGAGGGGCTGGTCACGGTGGTGCCGCAGCGCGGCGCGATCGTCACCGCCCTGACCCCGGACGACGCGGCCGACCTCTACGAGATGCGCGCCTCGCTCGAGGCGCTCGCGGTGCAGCGGTTCGTGCAACGGGCCACCCTCGACCAGGTGGCGGCCCTGCGCGCGGCCGTCGTCGAGATCGAGCGCACCGCCGACGCGGGCGACCCGCAGGACCAGCTGCACGCCAAGGACCGCTTCTACGAGGTGTTGCTCGCCGGGTCGGGCAGCCGGCCGCTGCAGGAGACGCTCGCTGGGCTACAGGCCCGGGTGCGGCTGCTGCGGGCGACGTCGCTCGCCGCGCCGGGCCGGCCGCGGGAGGCCGCCGCGGAGCTGCGCGCCGTGGTCGACGCGGTCGAGGCTGGCGACGCCGACGCCGCCGCGGCGGCCTGCGCCCGCCACATCCAGAACGCGGCGCGCACCGCCCTCGCGCGCCTGCACTCCTGATCCCCTCTCCGACCACTCCCCTGGAGGAGTCCCGTGTCGCTCACGCCCGAGCAACAGCAGATCAAGGACGAGTTCGTGAAGGTGCGGGGCACCTGGGGCGAGCCGTGGCAGCGCATGCTGGAGATCGATCCCGAGTTCGTGCGCGCGTACCTGCACTTCTCCGCCGTGCCGTGGACGGGCGAGTCGCACCTGGAGCCCAAGGTCAAGGAGTTCGTCTACATCGCGGCCGACGCCGCGGCCACCCACCTCTACGAGCCGGGCATCCGCCAGCACGTCGCCGCCGCGTTCGAGCACGGCGCGACCCGCGAGGAGATCATGGAGGTCATCGAGCTGACCTCCACACTCGGCATCCACGCGAGCAACATCGGCGTCCCGCTGCTGCTGGAGGTGCTGCAGGAGGAGGGGCTGCGCGACGGCCCGGCGCCGCTCGACGAGCGCCGCGAGCGGCTCAAGGCCGAGTTCACCGCCAACCGCGGCTACTGGCACGAGTTCTGGGACGGCCTGCTGGAGCTCGACCCCGACCTGTTCGAGGCCTACACCGAGTTCTCCTCGGTGCCATGGCGCACCGGCACCCTCCCGCCGAAGGTCAAGGAGCTGATCTACATCGCCTTCGACGCATCGGCCACCCACCTGTACGTGCCAGGGCTGAAGCTGCACATGCAGAACGCGGTCCGTCTGGGCGCCACGGCGGGGGAGATCATGGAGGTGCTCGCCATCGTCAGTGTCATCGGGATCCACGCCGCCACCACGGCCGCGCCGATCCTGGCCGAGATCGCGGCCCAGCAGGGCTGAAGTCGCCCCGCCGATCGGTCCGCGGGGCCACCGACCTGGCCGGTCCGACCGGGAGATGATCTCGGGTGTGACCTCCACTCCCGAGCCGGGGATGTACGCCCGGGCGCAGGCGCTCTACGAGCAGACGTTGCCACTTCTCATGGCAGGCAATTACGAGAAGGCCATCCCGCTGTGCCGTGCCGCGGTGGACGCCCACCGCGTCCTCGTCGAGGTCCAGGACGAGTACCTGCTCGACTTCGCCATCGTCCTGAACAACCTCGCCACGGTGCTGACGACGACGGGTCGGCAGCGGGACGCCGTTGAGCCGCTGCGCGAGGAGCTGGACGTGCGGCGTCGCCTCGCCGCGGGTGGCGATCCCGGGCACCGCAACGAGCTCGGCCGCGTCCTCTCCGTGCTCGGCGTCGCCCTCGCCACCACGGGCACGTTCGACGAGGGCGAGGCCATGATCCGGGAGTCGATCCGCATCCGCCGCCCGCTCGCCGAAGCCGAACCCGCGGTCTACCGTCTTCCGCTCGGCGAGTCCCTTGCCGACTGGAGCCGCGTCCTCTACCCCGCCGAACGATTCGAGGACGCCAGGTCCGCCGCCGCAGAAGCCGTGTCGATCCTGCGCGGCATTCCAGGCGACGACCATCTCCGATCCCTCGCCGAAGTTCGGCACATGCATGGCCTTGCACTCGGCCGTACGGGCTCGGAGGAAGCCGCGCTGGGACAGCTGGCCGAGGCCACCGAAACCTTCCTTCGCCTCCCCCACAGCCCGTTGGCCGCAAGGTGCTTCAACGACTACGCGAACTACCTCGCCCGAGCAGGCCATATCGCCGCGGCGGCCGGAGCCCTGATCTCGGCCATCGCGGTGTCGCAGGCGGTCGGGAAGCCGGCCGAACTCCCGGAGGAGAACCTGAGGAACCTCTACCAGACCGCCCCGACCGTTGTCGCCGAGCAGTGGAAACGATCCACCGGCACGAAGCCGCCACGCTGGCTGACCCGCTCCAAACGCCGCTGACGCCCGGCCGAGGCGCATATCGTCGGCATATCGAAAACCGCATACGTTCCGGCAACGCCGCGCTCGCTCTACTCGGTTCCGTCCGATCGACTCGGATCAACCGAAGGAGATGTCGTGCGTATCCGAATGTTCGCCGCGTCGGCGCTGGTGGCCGTCGCACTCACCGGGGGACTGGCCGGGGTGGCCGCCGCACAGGCTCCGGGTCCTCCGGGACCCCCGCCCGGCGATCGACCTGCCCCTTGTGCGGACCGGCCAGAACACCGGCCGCACGACGACAGGCCCGAACGACGGCCCGATCACGGGCCCGATCATCGCCCGGGTCAGGACGGTCGGGACGGCGCCAGGGGCCCGATCGGGATGGCGCCCGGACAGCCGCCCTGTGCCGAGGACAGTCGGTAGCGGGCGAGGGGGCGTTCGGCTCGTCCCGGGCGGCATACCGGGGCGAGCCACAGGACCTGTGGGGCTGCTCGGATCATTCAGGCGTGCTGCGTCCCGGTATCGGTAGGTCGCCGAAGAACCGGGCGATTGCGGGTGCGGTCGCGTCGGCGTCGTGACCTGCGGCCGGGACGATGTTCTTGCTGGTCGAGATGCCGTGATTCCGCAGGTTGTCCTCGAGGGCGCTGAGGCGTTCGAGGCGGGTGCGGCCGGGCTGGTCCGGGGTTGCTGCGGCGGTGGCGGCGAGGTCGGCCTCCCCGCGGTCATCGGCTCCGATGACCAGATGCACCGGAGTGGATCGGAGGGCATCGGGTTCGACGCGGATGCCGAACCGTGCCGCGGTGTCCCGGGTGCCGGACGGCCAGTCGATCGTGTCGTCGACGAGGGTGACGCGGCCGGGGGCGCTGAAGGCGGCCGCGGCGACCCGTTCGGGGTGCAGGTACCAGAAGCGGTGGGCGAACTGGGCTCCGCCGGAGTGGCCGCAGAGCAGTACCTCGCTCGTGCGAGCGTTCCAGCGCTGCGTGACCTCGTCGAGGATGCGCAGGAGCACCAGGTCGAAGCGGATCGTCGAGTACTCGAGGACCTTGTAGTTGTGCAGGTCGTCCGGGTCGTCGAGGCCTGCGGGGAACAGCGGGGCGACCACGATCAGGCCCTGCTCCTCCGCGAGTGCGCGGAAGCGGTCCCGGGTCCGCTCGACGTCTCGCCCCGTGCCGTGGACGGCGACGAGCACGCGGGGACGCCGCTCCCAGTCGTAGCACCCGGGTACATACGTGGTGTAGCTGCAGCGTGGCTCTGACGGCGCCGCGAAGAGCGGCGTCCTGCCGCTGAGGATCCGGCGGCCGGGATGGGCGTCGGGGAGGTCGATGAAGCGGATCACGCGACCGGTGGCTCCGAGTGGTGTGCCGTCGCGGGGGCCCGGCGACCGAGCCGCGCGAAGATCAGCAGCGGGATGACCGCGACGACCGCGGCGTTGAGGAACATGGTGGACCAGCTGGTCAGGTCGATCGTCGATCCCAGCACCGCGGGTCCGACCGCCGAGCCGGACGAGGCGGCGACGGTGTAGAGGCCGGTGTAAGTGCCCAGCGCGTGCTCGTGTGGGGCGCTGTTCCAGATCGCGACGACGGCGTTGATGCTGAAGCAGGCGTACCCCATCGCCGCGACGGCGAGGAACACGGTGGTGCCGAGCGGTGTCTGCCATGCGAAGGCCCCCACCGTTCCCAGGATGAACCCGCAGATGCCGTACGCGATCATCCGGGCCTGTCCGACCCGGTCGGAGAGGAACGCGATCGGCACGGCGGCCACCAGGAAGGCGATCCCCCCGGGGAGGGTCAGCGCCCCGGCGGCACCGCGGGACATCCCCAGCACCTCGGTGGCGTAGGGCGTGGTGAGCGCCCGCAGGCCGGCCCAGGTGCCCGCGAAGCACAGGATCCCCAGCATGAGCGTGAGGCGCCTGCGGTCGCGGAAGGCGTCGGCGAGGATCCGCAGGAAGGGACGATCCTCCGTGGTCTCGGTTCCGTCCGCCTCGACCGCGGTGGGGGCGGGATGCGCGGACCGGGCGGGAATCCGGCGCAGGGTGAGGCCGACGACGGCGAAGCACACCAGCATGAAGAGCGCGGGGATCACGAAGGCGAGGCGCAGGTCGTGGTCGACCACGAGCAGGCTGACCAGTGACGAGGACACGATCGTCAGGCTCGTGGCGATCTTGAGTGCTCCGTTGGCGCGGCTGCGGTGCTCGCGGGAGACGTAGTCCGGGAGCAGCGATTCGGTGACGACCCTGGAACAGTTCGCCAGGAACGCGAACGAGATCACGAACAGCAGCAGGACCGGCAGCGAGTTCGCCCACGGGATCAGGACGAACGGTACGGCGGCGGCGGGCGCCACGACCATGATGATCGGGACCCGGCTGCCCACCCGCCGCTTCAGCCGGTCCGAGAGGTGCCCCATGAGTGGCTGGACGATCACGCCCAGGACGTTGTCGATGCCCATCACCAGCCCGATTAGGCCGGCCGAGCTCAGGTAGACCTGCAGGGAGGCGGGCACCTGGGAGTCGTAGAAGCTCCACACCGACTCCTGCGCGAACATCGCGAGCGCGAGCAGGAGGACGACCTTGCGGCCGACGCGGGGCCGCGCTCCCGGCGCAGCGCCCTGCTCCGGCGTGGTGGAGCCGGGGTCGGTCGATCGCGAGGAGCTGCTCACGCCACTCCTCCCCGGCTGCCACCCGCGGCGGTGGCATGTGCGACATCTTGTGGGTTTTGCTATTGCATGTCAACGAGCCATCGTTGGCGGCCGCATGTCGTACGGTTGTATAAGGGCTAATACATTCGCGGTCGTGAGCAGCGTCGAGAAGGTAGACCCGCTGTACCCGCCCATCGAGCCCTACGAGCACGGCCTGCTCGACGTCGGTGACGGCGCTCGGGTCTACTGGGAGGCGTGCGGTAACGCCGACGGCAAGCCCGCCGTGTTCGTGCACGGCGGACCCGGCTGGGGGAGTCTTCCCGTGCGACGCCGGTGCTTCGACCCGGACCGATACCGGGCTGTGCTGTTCGACCAGCGCGGTTGTGGGCGCAGCACCCCGCACGCGAGCGACCCGTCCGCCGACCTGCGGCACAACACGACCGCCCACCTGATCGCCGACATGGAGCGGCTGCGCGAACACCTCGGGATCGAGCGCTGGCTGCTGTACGGCGGATCCTGGGGCTCCACGCTGATGCTGGCCTACGCTCGGCAACACCCCGCGCGGGTCTCGGAGATCGTCATCGCCGGCGTCACGACCAGCCGACGGACCGAGATCGACTGGCTCTACCGCGACCTCGGCCGGCTCCTGCCCGAGCAGTGGGATGCGTTCCGCGCCGCAGTCCCAGAGGCCGAGCGCGACGGTGACCTCGTCGCCGCCTACGCGCGCCTGATGGAGGATCCCGATCCGGTCGTGCGGGAGCGCGCCGCGGACGCCTGGTGCGCCTGGGAGGACGCGCTCCAGGCCCACGAGCCCAACGGGACGCCAGGGGCTTTCGCGAGTCGGACACTGGCCGACCGACTGGCCATCGTCCGCCTCTGCGCGCACTACTTCGCCCATGGCGCATGGCTTTCCGACGGCGAGCTGCTGCGCGACGCACCGCGCCTGGCCGGTATCGCCGGCGTGCTGATCCATGGCCGACTCGACCTGAGCTGCCCGTTGGACACCGCCTGGCTGCTCGCCCGTATCTGGCCGGGCGCAGAACTGGTCGTCGTCGACGATGCGGGGCACAGCGGGAGCGACACCATGTCCGAGCGGATCCGCGAAGCGCTCGACCGGTTCGCCGTGACGTAGGAGTCGATCAGCGCTCCGGAGTCGGTCAGGTCACTGACCGGGATGATCACGAGCCGTTGGCGTGTCGGGTTCACGCCCTGCTGCGTTCCCGTCCCCGTCGAGGCCGATGCCGTTCGTCATCGAGGCTCCCGGACGACTGGGAAGACTGGCAGCGGCGGGCCGAGGTGGGACCAGCCGGGGCTCGGAGCAATCCGCTTCGAACCCTGGCCGGCCGACGCCGTCGCGCGGTCGGTCCATCGCTGTGGACTCATCGCAGTGTGCTGAAGAACTCCCTGATGTCGTGGGCCAGGAGGTCGGGGGCTTCCAGGGCTGCGAAATGTCCACCGCGGTCGAACTCGCTCCAGCGGACGATGGTGTTGGCTTCCTCGGCCCAGTGCCGGATGGCCGTGTCGCCGGCGAAGTTCGCCACCGCGGTGGGCACCTGGGAACGGGTGAGGGGGAACCACCCTGCCTGGGCGTACTTGCCGGTCTCGTAGTAGATCCGCGCCGCCGATCCGCCCGTCGCGGTCAGCCAGTACAGCATCACGTTGGTGAGCAGGGTGTTCCGGTCGATGGCGTCCTCGGGCAGCTCGGCCGAGGGGTTGGACCACTCCTTGAACTTCTCGATGATCCAGGCGAGCTGGCCGGCGGGGGAATCGGTCAGGCCGTACGCGAGGGTCTGCGGACGGGTCGACTGGATCGCCATGTAACCGGAACCGACAGCAGCGAACATGCCGATCGCCGCCAAGCGCTGCCGCTCCTGGTCCGTCAGCTTGGCCACCACGTCCTCCGGCGCGGGGCCGAGCGGCTGGAAGCCGAGGGTGGCGGCGTTCACATGGATCCCGATGACCGACTCGGGCGCGACCCTGCCGAGCTCCGGCGTGATCAATGCGCCCAGGTCGCCCCCCTGGGCGGCGAAGCGCTCGTAGCCGAGGCGGCGCATTAGTTCCACCCACGCCCTGGCCACCCGGTTGGGATTCCAGCCCGTATCGCGGGTGGGTCCGGAGAAGCCGAAGCCGGGGACCGACGGGATGACCAGGTGGAAGGCGTCGGCCGCATCGCCGCCGTGAGCGCGCGGGTCGCTCAGCGGACCGATCAGGCCGAGGAACTCCACGATCGAGCCCGGCCACCCGTGGGTGAGGATCAGTGGCACCGCGTCCGGCTCGGGCGAGCGCACGTGCAGGAAGTGCACCTGGGCGCCGTCGATCTCCGTCACGAACTGCGGAAACTGATTCAGCGCGGCCTCGTGCTCGCGCCAGCTGTATCCGTTGCGCCAGTAGTCGACAAGCTCGGCCAGGTATCCGGTCGGGACGCCGAGGTCCCAGCCGGTGCCGGGCAGCTCATCCGGGAAGCGGACCCTGGCCAGGCGCTCGTCCAACTCGTCGAGGTCGGCCTGCGGGATGTCGATCCGGAACGGACTGATGCTCGCGTCGGCGTCGGCGTCGGCGCATGCGGTGGTGGCTTTCGTCATGTCCGCATGACACCGTCTATAACGGCAAGAACCCTTCCGCAATAGGAGTAGCGTCACTCCATGTGATGACCGTCTCGGCCCGACTGTTGCAGGTCCTGTCGCTGCTGCAAGCCCGCCCGTCGTGGACCGGGGAGGAGCTCGCCGAGCGGCTCGGAGTGAGCCCGCGCACCGTGCGCAGCGACATCGACAAGCTGCGCGAGCTCGGCTACCCAGTGCACGCCGTGCGCGGCGTGGCCGGGGGCTACCGGCTCGTCCCCGGGACGAAGCTGCCTCCGCTGCTGCTCGACGACGACGAGGCCACCGCGGTCGCGATCGGCCTCAACAGCGCGACCGGTGGCGCGGTCGCCGGGATCGAGGAAGCCGCCACCCGCGCGCTGGCCAAGCTCGAACAGGTCCTGCCCTCCCGGCTGCGCCACCGGATCGACCTCCTGCGCACCTCCACCGTCACCCCCAAACACGGCGGACCGACCGTCGCCCCAGAGGTACTGACCGCCGTCGCCGCGGCCTGCCGGGACCAGCACCGCCTCCGCTTCGACTACCGCACCCACGACGGCACTGACCAGCACCGCGAGGTCGAGCCGCACCGCCTGGTGCACCTCGGCCGCAAGTGGTACCTCGTCGGCTGGGACTCCGCCCGCGCCGACTGGCGCACCTTCCGCGTCGACCGGATGCAGCCACGAACCCCCACCGGGCCGCGTTTCACGCCGCGCGAGCCCCCGGAGCAGGACCTCACCGCCTACGTCACCAAAGGTGTAGATGCCGCACTCACCCGCTACCGCGCACGGGTGATCGTGCACATACCGGCCAGCGAACTGGTGCAATGGCTGACCCCGGCCACAGTCGTCGAACCTGTCGACGATCACACCTGTCTCGTCCACGTCGGAGCGGAGACTCCGCACATGCTCGCCGCGCACATCCTCGTCATCGACGCCGACTTCGAAGTCGACGGCCCACCCGAACTGCTCGACGCCCTCCGCACGATCGGCCACCGCTGCCACGCAACGCAAGCAGCTCAACCGTGACGGGACGATCTACAGACCGGTCAGCGGTCAACTCAAAACCGGGTCTACAACCGAACCAACGCCCGTCCGCAGAGCGTTTCCGCCGTTTGAGCAGGCCGGGTACTCGGCAGCTGACCTGGAGGACTCCGCCCGGGACGGGTTCGTCGAAGCCGGTGACGGACTGTTTGGGCTCACCGTAAAGCCGGACGAGGTCGACCCACACCGGCCGATCCAGCGGCGGTGGTGGCGCCTGGGTTGGCGCTGCCGACCACGGCTTGACGCATGGCCCGCGCCGTTCGACGCCCCCGAGCCGGCCCCGGCAGCAGCGCCGAGCACCGTGATCACGAAATCCAGCTGTAGTACTAACCGAGCGGTGGCGATTCCGCGAGGAGGGTGCTGAGGCCGCCGCGTACGTCCTCGATGACCGCCGCCTCTGCGCGTTCGGAGTCGCCCGCGCGCAGGGCCTCGACCAGCCGGTGGTGCGTGGCGTAGCGGTCCTCGCCGTAATCGGACCCCCGTGTGATCCGTTCGCGCACGAGCCTGCGCCGCTCCTCCCGCGAGAACACCCGGGCGCGGGACAGGATGCTGATGAGGAGGGGATTGTCGGCGCAGTCCTCCACGACCTCGTTGAACCGCTCCATGAGATCGAGCATGGCGTCGACGTGCCGGCTGATGTCCCGGCCCTGCCTGCGCCGCTCCCGCAACACGACCAGCACGTCGTCCGCCTGGTCGAGGATCGCTTCGAGGGTGTCGATCTGTGCCGGGGTGGCATGTCGCGCGGCGAAGCGCGCGGCCATACCCCGGAGGGCCACCTCGACCTCCGCGATCTCCCGCAGGGCGGTGTCGCCGATCTTCGCGACGAGGACGGTCCGAGGGCCGGTCCGGCGCAGCAGGCCTTCCTGTTCCAGACGCTGGATGGCGGCGCGCACGGGCGTCGGACTCATCGACAGGCGTTCGGCAAGGCCTCGCTCGGTCACCTTCTGGCCCTCGTGCAACTCGCCCGTGACGATGGCCTCGTGCAGCGCGCGGTAGGCGCGATCACCGAGGGTCTCGGTCTCGAGAGCCCGCAACGCCTGCTCGGCCATGCGGCAACTCTAATGGCGAGGCGTCGGAAGCGACGTCTTGCACCCTTCGCTATCCCACTCTAGTTTTGCTGTAGCAAAGCGCCGTGGCTCGTCCTCGGCCCGAGGAGAGAGCGGCCGAGATGGACCATGCGCAGACCGGTGAGACCGTCCGGGTGTTGAGCCCGACCGGCATGTTGGGAGCCGGGTTCCCGGCGGAGACGGTGGCGCGGGGGATTGCACTCGGTGCGGACGTGATCGCGGTGGACGGCGGTTCCACGGACTCGGGGCCCTACTACCTGGGCGCCGGACGTCCCAAGACCACCGCCGCTGCCGTCGCCCGTGACCTGCGAGAACTGCTCGCGGCCGCGGCCGAGGTGGGCATCCCCCTCATCGTCGGCTCCTGCGGGACCAGCGGCACCGACGCGGGTGTCGACTGGGTCGGCGGGATCGTCGACGAGATCCTCACGGACCTGCGGCTCGACCTGCCGGTCGCCCGGATCTACAGCGAGCAGACCTCGGACACCGTGCTGACGCACCTGCGCGAGGGACGGGTGTCCGCGCTCGCTCCCGTGGGCGAGCTCGACGCCGCCGTCGTCGCAGACTGCACCCACATCGTCGCCATGATGGGCCACGAGCCGATCGCGGAGGCGTTGCGCGCCGGTGCTCGGGTCGTGCTCGCGGGTCGCGCGACGGACACCGCGGTGGCCGCGGCGTTCCCGTTGATGAAGGGCATGCCGCCGGGCCCGACGTGGCACGCGTCGAAGATCGTCGAGTGCGGTGGGCAGTGCACCACGGACCCCCGCGCGGGCGGGGTGCTCGCCACCATCGACGCCGAGGGGTTCACGATCGAGCCCCTCGACCCCGACACGCGCTGCACCACGGTCTCGGTCGCCGCGCACATGCTCTACGAGACCGCCGACCCGTGGCGGATGCGCGAGCCGGCAGGAACCCTGGACGTCACGGAGGCCACCTACCGCGCGCTCGACGAGCGCCGGGTCCGGGTCGAGGGTTCGCTCTTCCACCCGGCCGAGCAACCCACGATCAAGCTCGAGGGTGCTCGGATCAGCGGGTACGAGACGATGTCGTTCTCCGCCATCCGGGACTCGCACATCCTCGGCCGGATCGACGAGTGGGGCGCGCTGCTCGAGCAGGTGCTCCGGTCCCGGGTCCGGCAGACCCTCGGCCTCGCTCCGGACGACTACGCCTTCGACCTGCGCCTCTACGGCCACAACGGCGTGCTCGGAGCGCTCGAACCGGCGGTCGGACCGCCGCGTGAGGTCGGCGCGATGCTCGTCGTCCGGGCCGGCGACCAGGCCACGGCCACCGCCGTCGCGAAAGTCGCGAACCCGCTGATGCTCCACCTGCCCCTGCCGGGCATGACCTACCTGCCCACCTTCGCCTTCGCCGGCTCCCCGGCCGAGGTCGAGCGCGGCGCGGCCTACGAGTTCGTCCTCAACCACGTCGTCGCCGTCGACGACGAGCGGTCGCTGTTCCACATCGAGCACGGGAAGGTGTCTTCCGATGCCGCCTGAGAAGCCGGGTCCGACCACCCTCGGCGACCTCGCGATCGAGGTGCGGTCGAAGAACGCGGGACCGTTCTGGGTCACGATGGAGCTGTTCATGATCGACGCGGACGGCTACCGGACGGCCGCCGACCCCGACTTCCTCAACGAGGACGTCGTCGCGAGGCTCTACGCCGTCGATCCGCAGTCCGTCCGCTTCTTCCGCATCCCGGCCCTGAACACCGTCAAGATCTCCTTCCCCCGCCGCGTCAGCCAGGGCGGCTTGCTCGACCGGGACATGCACGCCGGCCAGCACCACGTGCCGCTCGCCTCGCTGCTGCTCGACGACCGCGCTGCGCCGCCCCGCTGATTCCCACGAGACGAGCGCTCTGATGATCTGAAGGCCCGCGCCCGACCCCGCGAGGGACAGCTGACCAGCCGCGGTGAATCGGTTCCGGCTGGGCGCCCCTAGGCTCTCCAGGTGTTGATGCCCGAGGTGGTCACGGTCGGACCGGCGGGGCTGGGCGCGCGCTCCTGGCGCGGTGGCGGTGGCCGGCCGGTGCTGTTGGTCCACGGCCTGTCGTCAAACGCCCAGCTGTGGGACGGCGTCGCCGCGCGGCTCGCCGAGGCGGGTCACCCGGTGGTCGCGGTGGACCTGCGCGGTCATGGTTCGTCCGAGGACGTCCCGGACACGGACACCGACGACCTCGACGCGGCTCCGACCGATCCCACCCGGTTGGCGGCCGAGGACCTCGCCGCGGTCTGCGCGGACCTCGGATGGAGCGCGCCCGTCGTCGCGGGGCACGCGTGGGGCGGCAACATCGCTCTCCAGCTCGCTGCCGACCGTCCCGGGCTCGTGCACGGGCTCGCGCTCGTCGACGGTGGGTGGTTGCACCTCGGCGACCAGTTCCCCGACCTCGACGCGGCGTGGTCGGTGCTGGCGCCGCCCCGGTTCGACGGCGTGACCTCGGCGGCGGTGCGCGCCAGCTTGCGTACAGGTCACCCGGACTGGCCGGAGGCGGCCATCGAGGGGGTGCTGGGCAACCTCCGCGAGCGCGCCGACGGCAGCGTGACTCCGCGACTGGAGCGCGAGCGGCATCGCGCGATCATCGGCAGCTTGCTCCGGCACCGGCCGCGGACCCTGTACCCGTTGGTGCGGTGCCGCGTGCTGCTGCTCGCGGCGACCGGCGACGCCACGCCGGTCCGCAAGCGCGACCAGCTCAGCGAAGCGGCCACCGCCATGGCGCACGCGGAGCTCGTGGAGTTCCGCGGCGGCGACCACGATCTCCACGCGCACCGGCCGGTACGGGTGGCCGAGGAGATCGCCCGGCTGGCGTGACCGGTCACCCGGCTCCGACCCGCCTGTGGGGGATGGGGCGTGCCCCTGCCGCCGTGAGGTGGCACGATCGGCGTCGCGTTCGTACACGAGGAGGAAATATGCCTGAGGGCACCGTGAAGTGGTTCAACGGCGAAAAGGGTTTCGGCTTCATCGCCCCCGACGACGGCGGGAAGGACGTTTTCGTTCACTACTCGGCTATCCAGGGCAGCGGGTTCAAGTCGTTGGAGGAGGGCCAGCGGGTGTCCTTCGAGACCAGCCAGGGTCAGAAGGGGCCGCAGGCGGACAGCGTCCGTGTGATCTGACCATGACCCGGCCCCCTCGGCGAGCCGTCGGACTGGCCGAGCTGGTCCGTCGGTGTACGGCACACGCTCCGCCGGGGTGACGCCGAGCCGGCCGGCCTGTGCCGGAAATCGGCTGGTTCTTCCGACACTGGACCTTTTATGCTTGCCGGACCGGGATCGCGCGGTCCGGCAGGTTGCGGGCGCTGTGGCAGAGTGGCCCATTGCACCGGCACGGGGAAGGCTCTCCCCGTGCCGGCTAGTCGAGGCAGGGTGAGCCCTGCTCGGCCTCGCCGCGGGTTCGAATCCCGTCGGCGCTCCGCAGCCGATTCCAAAATTTCCCGCGAGCGGACCGACGGCGAGTGGCGCCCGATCTGGGCGACTGTTCAACGATACGTACGGATGGCCGCGGCCAGATCTCGCGACCCGCTCTCCAGTCCGGGTCCGGTAGCTACCGCTGCGGCCGCGCCGAACTCGACGTCGTCTTCAGGCCGGCGAGGCGTGATCGGGCCGTCATCGGCCTCCCACCGGAACGGGAGCAGGCCCGGTAGTTCCGCGGTCATCGCTGGGCTGCCGAGGGGATGACGCGGGGATGGCGTTGTCGATGAGGACGGCGGCGATGGCGGCGGCGGTGGGGAAGGAATCGCTGTTGAGGACTCGGGTGCGGGCCGAGGCGCCGTCGATGAGCAGCGCCAGTTGTTCGCCGAGTTGTTCGGGGTTGGTGGCGCCGGCTTCGCGGGCGGTTTCGGTGAGCCGCGCGGCGATGGCGGTCTTGTAGTCGCGTGCGTACTGGGATGCGGGGTGTTGGGGGTCGTGGAGTTCGACGGCCGCCGCGATGTAGGGGCACAGGGGCGTGGACGCGGGCATCTCGAAGGCGGCGAGGAGTCGTTCGCGGGGTGTGCGGTCGGTGCGGTCGAACACCCCGGGCATGACGTCGGGATCGAATCGGCGCAGGTATTCGGCGACGAGTTCGTCCTTGCTGGTGAAGTGCTGGTAGGCCGTGCGCTTGGACACCTGGGCCGCGGCGCAGAGTTGGTCCATGCCGGTGCGGTTGACGCCCTGATCGCGGAACAGCTGCTGTGACGCGCTGAGGATGCGCTCGCGTGCGCCCCTGCCGCGGCGCCGGCCCAGGGGGCCCTTCGCCAACTCCGTCATGCCGCCAGCGTAGACCGTTCGGTACGGATCGGTCTACATAGCTTGCGCTCCGACCGGTCGTCGCCGAGTACGGAGACGCCCTCGCGGGCAAGGTCATCGTCGACATCAGCAACCCCTTCAACGCCACGTTCGACGGACTGGCCCACAGCGAGGAGACCTCGATCGCGCAGGAAGTCGCCAAGGTGGCCCCGGCCGGCGCGAGCGTGGTGAAGGCGTTCAACACCATCTTCCGTAGTGTCCTGGAGAAGGGCCGGCCCGACGTCTTCATCGCTGGCGACGATGCGCGGGCCAAGGCGGGCGTGGCGGCATTCATCGAGAGCCTCGGGCTGCGTCCGCTGGACGTCGGCGGCCTGAAAATGGCGCACTGGCTGGAAGGAGTGGGCGTGGTCACGGTGGGCCTCGCCGGCAATGGGGTTGGCCACTGGGACTTCGCCCTTGGCGTCAACGAATTTACCGGCTGAGCCCCCCGGGCGCGGTCGAGGGGGCCGTCAGGGCAGGCGGGGCAGCATGTCCCGGGCCGAGTGGCTCAGGATGCGCAGGTTCTCGGCGAACTGGTCCCGGTCCTCCGGCGGGAGTGGTTCCAGGAAGTAGCGGCGGATGTTCTGGACGTGGATCCGGGACGCGGTGACCGCCGTCTGCTCGCCCTGCGGGGTGAGGCGCACAAGCCGCCCGCGCCGGTCGACCGGGTCCTCGACGCGTTGGACCAGGCCGGCCGCCTCCATGCGGTCGACCAGTCGGGTCGCGCCGCCGGTCGTCAGCACCTGTTCCCGTGCGATGGCCCGCATCGAGAGTCCCGGCTCGCCCGCCCGTCCGAGGATGAGTAGCACCTCGAAGACGAGATGGCTGATGCCGCACTGCTCCTCGAGGGCGTGCCCGAGGATGTACTCCAGCCGGTTGGCCGCCCCCTGCAGTCGCCCGAAGGCGAGGACCAGCTCGTTGTCGGCGGCATCCTTCGCCGTCGCGATCTCTGCTAGCTCGTCCACTTCGCCGCCTTCTCCTGGGCCTTGCCGCACGTCACAGATCGTGCCTTGTGTCGATCGTGGTCGTCAGCGTGCGGCGTGGCGGCGACGCTTCTGACGAGTCCGCGGCAAGACCGCCGGCGGTCGTTGCAGGTCGGCGGGGTGCTTCATCGCGAGTGTTGACCACCGCGGCGTCCCGTGACTACCTTAACTGAAGTCAATTCACTTCATAGGCGAGGTGGTTGCTCGATGGCACCGGACGGCGCTCTGCGGCAGACGAATCTCGGTCTCGTGCGCGACTACATCGCCCTGATCAACGCCTGGGACTTCGACGGTATGTGCGACCTGCTCGCCGAGGACGTCGTGTTCGAGATCAGGTTCCCCGCGCCGGGGATGCGGACCCGCATCGATGGCCGCGAGGCTCTGCTCGACTTCCAGCGTTCGGTCAGCTCGATGATCCTCTCCGAGAACCTGCACGACCTCCGGCTCGACACGCTCCATTCCGACCCCGGCGAGGTGCTCGCCGAGTACCGCAGTGACATGCGGATGGCCGACCCGAGCCTGCGCTACACGAACGACTACCTCAGCCGCTTCACGGTCCGGGACGGCCGGATCACGCGGTTCGTCGAGGCCTTCGATTCCGTGCGCCTCGTCCAGGGCTTCGGCGGTCGCGTCGAAGCACCCGTCATCGGATGACCCGAGGGAGAACCATGTCCAGCGATCTCCGCAACGGCCCCACCCGGTTCGGCGTCTTCCAGGCCCCGTTCCACAAGATCGGGATCAACCCGACGCTCAGCTTCGAGCGCGACCTGCGGCTCATCGAGCTCGCCGACCGGCTGGGGTTCCAGGAGGCGTGGATCGGTGAGCACCACTCGGGTGGGCACGAGCCGATCGGCTCCCCTGAGGTCTTCCTGGCCGCGGCGGCCGAGCGCACCCGGACGATCAAGCTCGGCGCCGGGGTGATCTCGTTGCCGTACCACAACCCGTTCATGGTGGCCGAGCGGATGGTGCTGCTCGACCACCTCTCCCGCGGCCGCGCGATCATGGGTTTCGGTCCTGGGCAGCTCGCGTCGGACGCGCACATGATCGGCCTCGACGCCGGCGTCCTGCGCGAGCGGATGCTGGAGGCGGCCGAGGTCGTGGTGCGGCTGTGCCGCGGCGAGGTCGTCACCGCCGAGACCGAGTGGTTCAGCCTGCGCGACGCCCGGCTCCAGGTCCTGCCGTACAGCCGCCCGACGATCGACACGGTCGTCGCGGCGGTCGCCTCTCCGGCCGGGCCGCGCACCGCAGGCCGCCTTGGTGTCGGCATGATCAACCTGGCCGCGACATCGCCCGCCGCGTTCGCGGCGCTGCGCGACCACTGGTCGATCGTCGAGGCGGAAGCGGCCGAGGCCGGGACGCAGGTCTCCCAGGCGGACTGGCGCCTCGCCGGCATCATGCACATCGCCGAGACGGCCGAGCAGGCCCGGGAGGACTGCCGGTACGGCTTCGAGGAGATCTGGGGCTACCTCGGTGAGATCTCCCCGCTCCCGGCCTCGCAGGAGACCGGGTTCGAGGGCCGGATCGACGAGGCGATCGACGCGGGCAACATCCTCATCGGCACCCCTGACGACGCGATCCGGCTGATCGAGAGCCTGGCGGAGCAGAGTGGCGGGTTCGGCTGCTTCGTGATGAACCTGACCGACTTCGCGTCGCCCCGCGCCCGGGAGAAGTCCGTCGAGCTGTTCGCCGAGTACGTCATCCCGCACTTCCGCGGCCAGCTCGCACCCATGCACGCCTCGCACGACTGGGTGCTCGGCGCCAAGGGGGCAGGCTCGACGACCGTCTGGAAGGACCGGACGATCAGCGCCATCGAGCAGGCGACGAAGACGTACGCAGCCGAGAAGCAGCAATGACACACCCGGCCGGTGCGCCGCTCGCCCTCGGTGGCCTGACGTTGCGCAACCGGCTCGTGGTGACCGCGCACGGCCTGGCCACCGTGACCGACGGCGTTCCCACGGCGCAGGACGCGGCCTACTGGACCCGGCTATCGGCCGGCGGTGCCGCCCTGCTGATCGCCGGCGGCACCCAGGTGTCGCCGGACTCGGTGCTCAAGAACCGGATCCTCACCGAGGCCTACGACCGGCGGGCGATTCCGGGCCTCGCCGAACGGGCCGCGGCGATGCGGTCGGGCGGTGCCGTCGCCGGTATCCAGCTCGGCCACCTCGGCCGCGAGACGCTGGGCGCGGGCACCTTCCTGCCGTTCGTGGCGCCGAGCCCGGTGCCGGGCCCGCGCGAGCCTGCGCCCGCCCGGCCGCTCGACGTCGACGAGGTGGCCCGGATCGCGGAGGACTACCGGGTCAGCACCGCGCACTGCGTGGAGGCGGGGTTCGAGGTCGTCGAGATCCACGCGGCGCACGGGTACCTGCTGGCGCAGTTCCTCTCCAGGTCCGCCAACACCCGCACCGACCGCTACGGCGGCAGCCCGGCGAACCGCGCACGGGCGCTCGCGGAGGTCGTCCGGGCGGTGCGGGCCGGTGCAGGCGACCGCGTTGTCGTCGGGGTGCGCGTGTCGGTGGAGGGGGACGGGCCGCGACACCTGCGGCTGGAGGAGCTCGCCGAGCTGCTGCCCCTTGTGCAGGCGGAAGCGCCATTCGACTACCTCGACCTGACCTGGGGCGACCGCGGGCGGTACGTCCCAGACATGGGGACGGTGCGACCTCCGCTGCTCGGCCGCGCTCTGCTCGATTCCACGGCGGAACTGCGGGCGGAGCTGGGCGTCCCGTTGCTGCTCTGTGCGGCGTTCCGCCGGTCCGCCGACATCGCGGAGGCGCTCGAGTCCGGGGCCGCGGACCTGGTCGGGAGCGCGCGGGCGCACATCGCGGATCCGGACTTCGCGCGCAAGGTGCTCGACGGCCGCGACGCCGAGATCCGGCCGTGCGTCGCCTGCCTGCAGGACTGCCGCAGCTACGACCCGACCGGACTCTGCGCCGTCAACCCGGACCTCGCGCCGGCCGGCGAGTCGCGCAAGCCCGCACGGCCCTACCGGCCCGCCGGGCACGTCCCGTCGGGGCCGCGGGTGCTCGTCGTCGGCGCCGGCCCTGCCGGCCTTGAGTGTGCGATCACCGCGTCCGCGCGTCCGGGCGTCGAGGTGGTGCTCCTGGAGCGGTCGCGCCGGATCGGCGGTCAGCTGTGCTCCGCGTCGGCCGCCCCGCACCGCTCCGGCTGGGCGGACCTGCTGGCCTACTACCGCCGACGGCTCGACGCGCTCGGCGTGCGGGTCCGGCTCGGTGCGGAACCGACGGAGGCGGATCTTGCGGCCGCCGACGAGATCGTGTGGGCGGTGGGCGCGCAGGAGTCCGTGCCGACCGTCGAGGGTGCCGTCACCGCGGAGACCTTGTTGCGCGACGCCGGGACGCTGCTGACCGGCACCCGCTCGGTGGTGGTGTGTGACGACGGGTTCGGCGGCTGGCCCGGTGTCGGCGCGGTCGAGGCCGCGCTCGCCGCGGGCGTCCCGCGAGTCGTGCTCACCACACCCGGCAGCGCGTTCGCCGGGGCCATCCCGGCCGAGTCGCGCACGCAGCTCCTGGAGCGGCTCGCCGGCCGCCCCTTGGACGTCCGGCCGCTGTGTGCGCCCGTCGCGTGGGATGGCGGGGTGCTGCGGCTGCGCCGGGTGCTCGACGGCGCGGAGGAAACGGTGCCCGCCGACCTCGTGGTGCAGGTCGGCACCCGGTATCCGCGGCCGGTGCCGCATCCGGACCGGCCGGCCACCCGGATCGGCGACGCCGTGGCACCTCGCCAGGTGAGCCACGCGATCGCCGAGGGCCGGGCCGCCGGCCTCGACATCCGTACGCGCACTGCGGCACGTATCGGCCGGCCCGACGGGAAGGGGTAGCAGTGGCAGGCAAGCTCGAAGGCAGGGTCGCGCTGGTGACCGGGGCCGCGCGCGGGCAGGGCCGCAGCCATGCGGTCCGGCTGGCCCGGGAGGGCGCGGACGTCGTGGCGATCGACATCTGCCGGCAGATGGCGAACGTCCCGTTCCCGATGGCCACGGCCGACGACCTGGCGGAGACGGCCCGGCAGATCGAGGAGCTCGACCGGCGCGTGGTCGCCGTCGAGGCGGATGTGAGGGACTACGCGGCGCTGTCGGCCGCGGTCGAGGAGGGCCTTGCGCGGCTCGGCCGCCTCGACGTCGTCGTCGCCAACGCCGGGATCTCGTCGAACGGGAAGCTTCACGAGCTGCCAGAGGAGGTCTGGCGGGACGTGATCGACGTGAACCTCACCGGGGTCTGGCACACCTGCAAGGCCACCGTTCCGCACGTGATCGCAGCAGGCGGCGGGTCGATCGTCCTGACCAGCTCGATGGCGGCGATCCGCACCTGGCAGAACATCGGGCACTACGCGGCGGCCAAGCACGGGGTGGTCGGCATCGCGCGCGTCCTCGCGGCGGAGCTCGCGCCGCACCGCGTCCGGGTCAACGCCATCCACCCCACCCAGGTCAACACCCCGATGCTGGACAACGAGTGGAGTTTCCGGCTCTTCCGCCCGGATCTCGAGAACCCCACGAAGGCCGACGTCGTCGGCCCGATGACGGCACTCAACGCGATCCCGGTGCCCTGGGTGGAGCCGGAGGACGTGAGCAACGCGGTCCTCTTCCTCGCCTCGAACGAGGCGCGTTACATCACGGGCGCCTCGCTGCCGATCGACGCGGGGGCCTCGGTGGTCTGACGTATTGAACCGAGCTCAGTTCAGGTATATGTTCCAATCTGTTCCGGTCCGACGACGCTGCCGTCGTCACCTGTCGAAGGGTCGCCGATGTCGACGCCATCACGGGCACGATCATCTGAGGACGCCGCCCGCGCGGGGCGGCGGGCGAGCATCGCCGCGGCGGTGGGCACCGCCATCGAGTACTACGACTTCGCGATCTACGGCTATCTGGCCGTGGTGCTGGCACCGCTGTTCTTCCCGGCGGGCGACGAGCTCGTCGGGCTGCTGGGAACGCTCGCCGTCTTCGGGAGCGGCTTCCTGGCCCGGCCCGTGGGCGGGATCGTGTTCGGCAGGCTCGGCGACCGGCGCGGCCGGCGGGTGGTGTTGCTGGCCACCGTGACGATCATGGGTATCGCGACGGTGGCGACGGGCCTGCTGCCGACCCACGCCACCGTGGGCGTCGCGGCGCCGATCCTCCTCACGCTGCTGAGGATCATGCAGGGCTTCTCGGCGGGCGGCGAGATCGGTGGGGCCGCTTCACTTGCGGTCGAGTCCGCGCCGGCGCGGCGACGGGGCCTGTTCGGCTCGGCGACCTCTGTCGGTTGCGCGGTCGGGATGGGGTTCGCGGCGGCCATGGTCGGGCTGATGACGACCGTGACCACGACCGAGCAGATGGCCTCATGGGGCTGGCGGGTCCCGTTCCTGGTCGGCGCGCCGCTGCTCGTCGTCGCGCTGCTGCTCAGGACGCGGGTCGAGGACTCGCCGCTGTTCCAGGAGATGGTGGCCGAGAGCGCGCCGGCGAAGGCGCCGGTCACGGAGGTGCTGCGCCATCACGGGGCCGCGACGCTGCGGGTGATCGGCATCGGCTACGCCCAGATGACGGCAGGCGGCCTCGGGTCGGTGTACCTGGTCGTGCACCTGTCCGCCGTGCTCGGCTACCCGCTCACCGGAACGATCTGGCTGACGGTGCTCATCACCGTGATGCCGCTGGCCGTGATCCCGTGGGCGGGCGGGCTCTCGGACCGGATCGGCCGGCGCAGCGTGCTCGCGATGGGGCTGGGCGGGTTCGCGGTGCTCGCGGTGCCGTGCTTCTGGCTCATGCAGCAGGGCAGCCTCGCGCTCGCCGTGGTCGCGGCGCTGGTCCTGAACGTGCCCTTCGGGATCGTGCAGGGTGTCGTGTACACCATCTATCCGGAGCTCTTCCCGACCCGGGTGCGGTACACGGGGGTGTCGCTCGGGTTCAACGTCGGCGGGGTGATCGGATCCGGCGCCTACGCGGTGGTCGCGACCTGGCTGATCAGCGCGACCGGTAGCTCGCTCGCCCCCGCGTTCTACCTGGTCTTCTCCGTCGTGGTGGGACTGGTGGCCGTGGCGACCGTGCGGGAGACCGCCCGCGTGGAGCTGCGGACCGGATCGGGCGCCACGGAGCCGGTCGAGGTCGCGCGATAGCCGGGCCACTCGGCTGGCGCGGCGACTTCACGGGCCGTCGGCATCGAGCAGGTGCTGGGCCCACGCGATGTCCTCGGCCAGGTCGTCGAGGTCGGGCCGCGGGGAGCCGGCGTCGGTGTCGGTGAGAGCGGCATGCAGCTCGAGCCAGGCCACCCGGTGGGGGCTCTCGTAGTGGGGTGGTCCGGTCCGCGCCCCGGCCTGGTCGAACTCGCTGATCCGCGCGGGCGCCGCGAGCCCGAGTCCGTCGAACCGGGCTCGTCTGCGCCGCTCCACGCCGATCAGGTCGACGGCCAGCGCCGGGTCGGGCCCCGGAGCGGCGGAGAGACTGATCCGCACGGTGCCCGCCGTTCCACTGATCTGGTACGCCGATGCCGACAGGGTGCCCGTGCCGAGGTGGTCGGGGCTGCCGACGACGGCCCGGACCAGCGCCAGCTGCTCGAGCAGCACGCGGTCGAGTCCTTCGTCGGTCATCGATGCCGTGCTGTCCAGGAGCGCCGCTGTGGCCGCATCGGCGCGCCAGCTCGGTGCAACATCGCGCCATGCGCGATCCGCCGACCGGCCCCTGTCGACCACGACCACCACGCCGGCGTCGCGGGCGACCGCGCCCGCGGCCCGCACCGCGTCCGATCCGTCCCCGGCCCCGGCGGCTGCCACGAGAACGCCGCGCACTCCCTGTCGCGCGGCGGCTTCGAGCTTCTCCACCCAACCCGCGACGGAGGCGTCGACCAGCGTGACGTCGCCCGCGTGCAGGGTCGGCCGGAACCGGTCCGGGATGCTGGACACCACTGCGTGATGCTGGTGGACCACGTGCCGCTCGCCTGCCGCCGCGACGGTGAGTGGGGCGGTCATGCCGCGCCCCTGATCAGCTTCTCGGCACCGTCGGCCAGCTGTAGCGCGTAGAGCAGATCGGCGACGGCCTCCTGAACGGATATGGCGAGCTCGGCGCGGCCGGTCACCACGTCGGCCAGGTGTAGCCATTCCCTCTGGTAGCCGTTGGTTGCGCAGCGCCAGCTGCGGGAACCGGCCGCGGTGCGCAACTCCGCGACGGTGGATCCGGCCAGGACGTACGACGGTGGGAAGGCCAGGTGCAGGTGGTGGCCGGGACCCCAGGCGTCCAGCGTCCAGTCCGGCTGCCACTGCCCCGGCATCAGCGCCACCAGCCGTGCCGCGCCGGCCCCGCACCGGAAGGCCAGCTCGTAGCCGAAGGGCTGGACGGTGGTGGCCGAGGTGACCTCCGTGATCTCCGGCAGCACGGACCGGACGAGCGGCAGGTCGTGGGTGGCGAGCCCCAGTATCCCGCCCCGCAGCATCGCCACCTCCGCCTCGAGGGCATCCGGCTCGGGCCCACGCGTCGGGGGGCGTGCAGGCAGCGGGTCGGTCGCGAGATCCACCATCGCCTCGTTGGCGGGCAGGTACGTGCGCACGTGGACCAGCTGCGTGTCCGCTGCCTGCGCACCGAGGGCCTGGAAGGACGCCACCACGGCGGGGTCGTACGCGTGCATCGCCCCGACCACGACCGGGATCCCGGTCTCGGCGGACACGGCCGCGATCCGCTGGGCCTCGTCCACCGTCGTGGCGAACGGCTTCTCGCACAGCACGCCGCGCTTCCCCGCTCGTGCCGCCGCGGCGACCTGGTCGGCGTGGAACTCGTGCGGGCTGCAGATCGCCACCACGTCGACGTCGTCATCGGCGAGGAGTTGGTCGACGTCGGTGGTCGCCCGTGCCCCGACGCGCGCCGCCACGGCGGTGGCGACCTCGGGATCGACGTCCATCACGTGCCGCACCCGAAACCGGTCGGCGAGCGTGGCCAGCGTCGGCAGGTGGATCGCCTGCGTCACCGGGCCGGCACCGATCATCCCCACGCCCAGCGGCCTCATGCCGCGGAGCCGGTGCTCAGGTGCTGCTTGACCCACTCCGCCGAGACTGCGGCGGTCTCCTTCGGGGTCGGCTGGTCGGCGAGGTCCACCTCGACCACGAACCATCCGGTGAACCCGGCGAGCACGTCCAGCACGGCGGCGAAGTCGACGTCGCCGCGCCCCGGTTCGGTCCAGATGTGCTGGGCGACCGCGGTCATGTAGTCGTCGTCGTTGGAACGCTCCCGGACCGCGGCCCGGATGTCCTTGAGGTGCACGGCCCCGATCCGGTCCGGGTAGCGCTGGATGAACCGGGCCGGGTCGGCTCCGGCCCATGCGAGGTGTCCGGTGTCCGGGCCCACCAACAGCAGGGTGGGATCGATCCGATCGAGGATCGCGGTGGTCTCGGCCTCGGTCTCGATCCAGGTGCCGACGTGCTGGTGCAGGCACGGGGTCACCCCTTCGGCGACCATGGCGGCGGCGGCGTCGGTCAGGTTCTCGACGATGCGACTCAACCGGTCGGGCTGGAAGCCCGCGCCCTTCCCGGGCTGCTGGACGCGCTCCGCGGCGCCGAACTGCTCGGCGACGAAGATCCGGGACAGCCCGAGCGCCGCGTGCTCGCCGGCCACCCGGCGGGCGCTTTCGACGGTGGCGGACCGCGCATCGGGATCGGAGAACGGCGCCTGGAAGTAGCCGGGGGCCGGGGCGAGCCCGGTGTCGTCGAGCAGGCGACGGTAGTCGCGCGCCGACATGCCTGCCGGGATCTCGACGTGCACCGCGTCGAAGCCCGCATCGCGGATCTGCCGGTAGATCTCCGGCAGGGGCGGGGCGGCACCCGGGTCGTAGCCGTTCTCGGTGAAGTACCAGGTGAGCGGGTTGAATCCGACCTGCACGACTCCTGCCTCCCCAATCATTGGCCTGCCAGCGATCCGCCGATACCGCCCACGCTGAAGTAGCGGTTCAGCGCGGCGAACACGATCACCGGCGGGGCCAGCATGACCACGGCGACGGCCATGACCGATCCCCAGTCGGTGGTGTTCTGTTGGAAGAACGACTGCAGCCCGAGCGGAAGGGTGAACCGCTCCTGCGACCGCAGGAACACGATCGCGACCAGGTAGTCGTTCCACGACACCAGGAACGTGAAGATCGCGGTGGACAGCACACCCGGCAACGAGTTGCGCAACACGATGCGGACGAATCCGCCGAATACCGAGGCGCCGTCGATCCAGGCGGCCTCCTCCAAGGAGGCCGGGATCGTGTCCATGTAGGCCGCCATCATCCACGTGGCCACCGACATCGACGCGCCCACGTAGATGATCCCCAGCCCCACCAGATTGTCGACGAGGCGGATCTGGGCGAACAGGATGAACAGCGGGATCACGGCGGTGATCACGGGCAGCGACTGGACGATGAACAGCAACAACGAGTAGCCGGTGACGATGCGGCTGCGGCTTCGGGACAGCACGTATCCGGCAGGCGCGGCCACGACCACCGACACCAGCACGGTCGCGAGGGTCACGAGCAGGCTGTTGGCCAGCCAGGTGAGCGTCTGCGTCTGCGTGAAGACGTTGACGAAGTTCTCGAGGGTGAACGTGGCCGTGCTGGTCGACTGGGCGGACGGGCGCACGGACAACCACAGCACCGCGAGCACCGGGACCAGTACGACGGCGCAGATGACGAGCAGGAGGGCGAAGCGCCACCACTGGCCGCGCTGAGTGGTCGTGGTCATCAGATGGCCGCCTTCCTGATCTGGCGGTACAGCGCCACCGACACGACGACGAGGGTGATGGTCATGAGGTAGGCGATGGCCACCCCGGGGCCCACCTGGAAGTTCTGGAACACCGTGCGGTAGGCGAGCACGACGAGCGACGTCGTGGCGTCCACCGGACCGCCGCCGGTGAGCAGGTAGATGGTGGGGAAGTCGTTGACGCAGAAGATCGTCATGAGGATCCAGGAGATGTAGGTGGATCTGGCGATCATCGGCAGCGTGATCATGCGGAACTGCTGCCAGCGGGAGGCGCCGTCCACCCGGGCTGCCTCGTAGATCGTGTCGTCGACGCCCGCCAGGGCCGCGCTGGTCATGAGCATCATGAACGGGAAGCTCACCCAGACTTTGAAAACGCAGACCATGATCTGGGCCCATGTCGGGTCGGCGAGGAACAGCGGGGCGCCCAGCCCGAGTGTGGCGAAGAGCTGGGGCAGCGGGCTGTCTGCCGTGGCGACCAGCCAGTTCCAGGAGGTGGATGAGACGACGATGGGGACGACCCAGGGCAGCAGGAGCAGCACCTTGAAGAATCCGCGTGCCGGGATCGTCGTGCGCAGCAGCAGCGCCAAGCCCAGCCCGACCAGCCAGCTGCCGAACACGCCGACGAGCGTGAAGACCAGCGTGAAGCCGACGGCGTTCCAGAACGCCGAGCTGGTCAGGACGTTCTCGTAGTTGGTGAGCCCGACGAATGTCCCCGGGTTGATCAGGTTCCCGTTGCGCACCGACTGCAGGGCTGCGTACACAACGGGATACGCGTTGATCAGCAGGAGTAGCACCACGGACGGCAGGATCAGCAGCACGTAGACGCGTGTCGGGCCGCCGGTGCGCCGTCGCGGTGGCGCCGGGGCCGGGGCCTCTTCGCCGAGCTGCCGTTCGGTGATCGTTGTCATCGCACTCTCCGATCGGGGCTACTTGACGATCGAGGAGAGCCCGGTCTGGAGCGTCGTCAGCGCGGTCCGTGGATCGGTCTGGCCGGCGAACATGGTCTGGGCGAACTGGGTGAGTGGATCGCCGGCGTCGATCTGGGCCAGCCTGGCTGTCAGCTGCGTGGACAGGGCGGCATAGGTTTTCGCCACCGGCTGGTACTCCTGGATGACCTTGAGCTTCTGGGTCTGCTGCTGGAACTCGGGCAGGGCGACGATGGATTTGAGGACGGGCAGCCCGGGCATGACGTTCTGCTGCCACAGCGTCTTCATGTTCTTGATGAAGTAGGTGAGGAACGCCTCGGAGCCCTGCTGGGACGGGGTGTTCATGTACATCATGATGTTGTTCACGAAGGACAGGCCCGACGTGTCTCCGTGCGGACCCGTCAGCGGGCTCATGACGAGCAGGTCGCCGGTCGTGTCGCCGGTGTCGGCGTCCAACCCGGCGCTGTCGATGCCCATGGCGAACTTCTTGTTCTTCCACTGGGCGAAGGTGTTGTCCCGGGTGTAGCTGACCGTCCCCGGGTCGACGATCCCGGACCTCACGAGTTCCTGGACGAAGGTCATGGCCTCGACGTTGCGGTCGGTGACCAGGTCGACCGTGCCGTCGGGGGTGAAGATGCCGCCGCCGTTGTTGATCATCATCATGATCAGGGTGTGCGCGCCGATGGGCGAGCCGGGTCCGATGCCGGTCCCGAAGCCGTACATGCCCTTCTGCGCCAGGGCGCGGCCCGCCGTCAGCAGCTCGTCCCAGTTGGTGGGCGGGGCGACGCCTGCCTCGTCGAGGGATGACTTGCGGTACCACCACACGCGCATGTCGAGCTGCCACGGAACGGCGACGTAGCCGGCCGGAGTCCTCATGGGCTCGACCGTTCCGGGGAGGAAGTCGTCGAGCGTGCCGTCGGCCTGGAAGGCCGTGATCACGTTGTCCGCGTAGGCGATGGCACCCTGCTCGGCGAACTGGAAGGCCTGGAAGCCGCCGCCGGTACTGAGGGCGGGACCCGTGTTCGACGCGATCGCCGACGAGAACGTCTGCACGAAGTTGTTCCACGGAATGCTCTGGTAGGTCGCCGACGGCAACCCGTTCGCGGGGCGGTATGCCTCGGTGAGCGCCTGCGCCGCAGGCGGGTAGGCGGCCGCGCCCCATGGCATGTCCCAGAAGGCGATGGAGTTGCCGCCGCCGGACGCGCTGCCGCCGCCGCACGCGGCGAGCAGCGAGCCCCCTACGGCCGCGGCACTCAGCCCGAGGAAGTTGCGTCGCGTGAGGACTTGCCGTTCTCGGGCGGTCATCGGTCTCTCCTTCGAGGCGCTCCGGTGCGACTGGGGAAGATCAATTCCCGATGAGGGCCGCGCTCATCCGTTCACGTGCGCCGTTCGCAGTGCGGCCTTGCCCTCGGCCACGGTCAACCGCGGACGGTCAGCACCTTAGGTTCGTGAGGAACCTAGCGCAATGCTTCAGGAACCTAAAAAGGTTCGCTACGCTCGCAGCGAGGGGGTGAGGACTCGATGCCCGTGTCAACGGTTGGTGATGGCGGTCCGGACAGCCCTGGGCTCGCCATGGTGCTGCACCTCGTCCGTTCGGGGATTGCGGTCACTCGGCCCGAGATCTCCCGGCTCAGCGGGCTCGGTCGGAAGGCCGTCGCGCTGCGTGTCGAGCAGCTGATCGCCTGTGGCCTGCTGAGTGAAGGCCGGTTCGGCCGGTCGACGGGCGGACGTCTCCCGCGTGAGCTCCAGTTCGAGGAACGCGCCGGGCTACTGCTCGTCGCCGAGCTCGGAGCAACCGTCATCAGCGTCGGCCTGACCGACCTGTCCGGCCGCCTGATCCAGGAGCACATCGAACCGGCCGACACCCTCGCAGGCGCCGAGACGACGCTGGCCAGGGTCGAGGAGATGTTCCGCAAGCTGCTGGCCGCGGCTGCGGACGAGCTCGCCGCTCCGCTGTGGGGGATCGGCATCGGCGTGCTCGGTCCGGTGGATGCGGCATCCGGCCGACCGGTGCCGCTGTCGTTCCTGCCCGGTTGGGGCGACTACCCCGTGCGCGACAGGCTCGAGGCGGCCTTCGGCGTGCCGGTGTGGGTCGACAACGAGGTCAACCTGATGGCGCTGGGCGAGTTCCGCCAGGGCGGCAGCCGAACGCCCGACATGATCTACGTCAAGATGGGCTCGGGCACGAAGGCCGGCATCATCAGCGGCGGACGGCTGATCCACGGGGTCGGCGGCGCCGCGGGCGAGATCGGCCACATCAGCGTGTCGGACGACCCCGCATTCGCGTGTGCCTGCGGGAACCTGGGCTGTCTGAACGAGTTCACCGGTTCCCAGCGGTTGGCCGCCGCTGGGCGGGAGGCGGCACGGAGCGGGCGCAGTGTTTCCCTCCGCGAGATCCACGAGGCGAAGGGCGACCTCGATGCCAACGACGTCGCGCGGGCAGCGGCAATGGGGGACCGGGCTGCGGTCGAGATCCTCAACCGCGCCGCCGACAAGGTCGGTCGCGTGCTCGCTGTGCTGGTCAACGTGCACAACCCGTCCTTGATCCTCATCGGTGGCACCGTCGCGGCCGCGGGGGACTCCTTCCTCTCGGCCATCCGGCAGGCGATGTACCCGCGTGCCTTTCCCTCGTCCGTGCGAGATCTGCGGGTGAGCTTCTCGCCGCTGAGTGATCGCGCGGGTCTCGTGGGTGCTGCCTTCCTCGCTCTCGATCAGCTTCTCGGACGTGCGGCGCTACCCGTCTGGATCGACAGCCACTCGCCGGCCGGTCACACCGCTGCGGATCTTCGTCTCGCTGCGCCGGAAACCCGAAAGGACCTGCCGTGAGCATTTCCAGCGACCTGACGTACACCCCGCTCTTCACCGGAACCGACCTCAGCGGCTGGACGCAGATCCCGCGCAGTTACGGGTCGCTGTACCCGGGTGGCCCGGAGGTCCTCGACGTCGTGGACCTCTTTCCCGCGGACTACGAGGAGCAGGCGCTCGCGCATCCGGCACGATGGACCGTCGAGGACGGCGCGGTGGTCGGCCGGCAGGACCCGCCCGGCTCCGGGTACGGCGGCTATCTCCTGTCCGATGAGGACTTCGGCGACTTCGAGCTCGTCGTCGAGGCGAAACCGGACTGGCCCGCGGACACCGGCATCATGATCCGTCGCAGGCCCGACTCGTGGGCCGGTCTGCAGATCCTCGTCGATCACCGTAGATCGGGCTCCATCGGCGGGTTCTTCGGGAACGGCATCGCCTCCTTCCACGCGGTTCCCTTCACGCTCGACGCCCGTTACGACGACCGCGGCAACGCGATCGGTCTCGGCCCGGACGACCCTGCGACGAGCTTCGAGCCGTTCACGGAGGCGAAGCGGGCGATGCTGACGCGCGCGGCCGATCTCGACGATTTCCTGCGCGTGTGGAAGTGGGGCGACTGGAACGAGTTCCGGATCCGGTGCGTGGGTGCGCTTCCGGCCGTGACCGTCTGGATCAACGACCTGCTCGTCGCCGAGATCGACCTCGCCACGCTCGAGGCGCCGAACTACGACCCGCAGGCGGTTCAGGAACTCCTCGGCCCGGCCGGCCGGATCGCGTTCGAGGCGCACGACAACGACCCAGCGCCGGGACTGGCCGAGGAGCGGTGGGCGCCCGACTCCGCCTGCCGCTGGCGAAACGCGCGCATCGCGCGGCTGTGAACCGGTCTGCAGCCTGCGCGTGCGTTTGCCGACGGGCAACAGGGCGGCGTGAGGCTTGCGGCCCGCATAGCATCACGGCGACGCCGCCCTGAGGAGCTGCCCGTGGAACACGAGCCCACCGAGCTCAGGTTCGACATCCCGCACTCGGCCCGGATCTGGAACTACTGGCTGGGCGGCAAGGACAACTACCCACCCGACCGGGCCGTCGGTGACGCGGTGGCGGCGCAGAACCCGGAGATCCTCGTCATCGCGCGGCAGGCCCGGCAGTTCCTCATCCGCGCGGTGACCTACCTGGCGGGCGAGGTGGGGATCGACCAGTTCTTGGACATCGGCACCGGGCTACCGACCATGCAGAACACCCATGAGGTGGCGCAGCGGCACGACCCGGCCGCCCGCGTCGTCTACGTCGACAACGACCCGCTCGTGCTCGCGCACGCCCGCGCCCTGCTGGTGAACAGCACACCGGAGGGCGTGACCAGGTACATCCACGCGGACGTCCGCGAACCGGAGATGATCCTCGCGGCCGCAGGCGAGACTCTCGACCTCGACCGGCCGGTTGCCGTCATGCTGCTGGGCGTCCTGGGGCATGCCGCCCCCGACTTCGACGACATGCGATCGATCATCGACCGCCTCATGGCCGGCGTCCCCGCCGGAAGCTACCTCGCGCTGCTCGACGGGGCCGACGTCAGTGACAAGGTCCGCAAGAGCGCCGCGATGAGCAACTACGAGCTGCGCACCCTCGACGAGTTCCGGCAGTGCTTCGAGAACCTCGAGATGGTCGAACCCGGCCTCGTGTCCACGCCGCTCTGGCGCCCGAACCCGACCGACATCGGCGCTCCCGCGCCCATCGACTCGTACTGTGCCGTAGGGCGCAAGCCCTGAAAGGGCTGCAAGCACAGGCAGGGCCGCGCGCGGCGCCTCAGGAGGCGGTTCCGCAGCCATGATCAAGGCTTCGGCGCGCAAGCGGGCGAATCTGACACGAGAACGCGCCGAACCCCTGATCACGCCGTTCTGACGGTCCCGGGGTCCAGGATCGTGGGGTGAGTGACGGTTCCCCCATGGCACTGTTCGAAGACGACGCCGGCCGACCGCTGGCCGACCGGCTGCGCCCGCGCGCTCTCGACGAGGTCGTGGGCCAGGACCACCTCCTGGCCGAGGACGCACCGATAGGGCGGATGGTCGCCCAGCACCGTCTCGTGTCGATGATCCTCTGGGGGCCTCCCGGCTGCGGGAAGACCACGATCGCGAGGCTGCTGGCCGAGCGGACCGACCTCGTCTTCGAGTCGCTGTCCGCCACGTTCTCGGGCGTTGCCGACCTGCGCAAGGTGTTCCAGGCGGCCACGAAGCGCCGGCAGGCGGGCCACGGCACGCTGCTGTTCGTCGACGAGATCCACCGCTTCAACCGGGCCCAGCAGGACAGCTTCCTGCCCTACGTCGAAGACGGGACGATCGTGCTGGTCGGCGCGACAACGGAGAACCCGAGCTTCGAGCTCAACGGGGCGTTGCTGTCCCGCTGCCAGGTGTTCGTCCTCGAACGGCTCGACGAGCACGCCATGGCCCGGCTGATCGAGCGCGCCGAGAATCTGGCTGGCCGGCCGCTGCCGGTCACGGCGGAGGCCTGCGAGGCGCTGATTGCGCTGGCCGACGGCGACGGCCGATACGTGCTCAACATGGCCGAAGAGCTCATGGCGCTGCCCGACCGGGCCGACCCGTTGGACGTGGCCGGCCTGGCGAGCCAGGTGCAGAAGCGGGCGCCGCTGTACGACAAGGCGCAGGAAGGGCACTACAACCTGATCTCCGCGCTGCACAAGTCGATGCGGGGGTCGGACCCGGACGCCGCCCTGTATTGGCTGGCCCGGATGCTCGACGGCGGCGAGGACCCCCTCTACATCGCCCGCCGCATCGTGCGGTTCGCGAGCGAGGACGTGGGCATCGCCGACCCGAACGCGATCCAGCAGGCCCTCGCCGCCTGGGACGTCTACGAACGGCTCGGCTCACCCGAAGGGGAGCTGGCGATCGCGCAGGCCGTCGTCTACCTCGCGACGGCCCCCAAATCCATCGCGGTCTACCGCGGGCTGGCCGCCGCGACCCGCGCCGCCCGCGAGACCGGATCGCTGATGCCGCCCGCGCACATCCTGAACGCGCCGACCCGGCTGATGAAGGACCTCGGCTACGGACGGGGATACCAGTACGACCCCGATGTGGAGGACGGCTTCTCCGGAGCGGACTACCTCCCGGAGGGCATGGAGCGCACCACGTTCTACCGGCCGACCGGCAACGGATACGAGCAGCAGGTGCGGGAGCGGTTGCGGCGATGGGCGCAGATGCGCGCCGAGCGGCGGCGGGACACGGACCGGCACCAGGAGCGGTAATCGCCCGATCGGCCGTCAGAAGAGCGGGACACCGTCGGTGGCGTCGTATCGCTTGACCTCGATGTGCTTGGGTTTGCCGACTTTCGGACCTTTGGCCCGCTTCCGCCACTTGTTCAGCGCGTCGGCGTCCCGCCACACCTCGACCATATTGACCCGTTCAGGATCCACGGAGTCGGCGGTGATGGCGATGTGCATGCATCCGTCGAAGTCACGAGCGCGCGTGACGAGATCACGGAAGGCAGCGACGAAGATGTCGCGCTGCTCGGCTTCTACGAGCTCGTGGCCGGCAATGATGATCATTTTTCCTCCTCGGGATCGGTCCTCATCAGGCCTTCACGTAGCCGCGTGCCTCGACGATCCGGCCATCGCGGATCCGGATGAGGTTCACGCCACGGACACGGTCCTGCGCGCCGTCGCCCCACTGCAGGCCCCACGGCTGGACCGCGAGATCCCCGTGGATCTCCGCCGCCTCCGGCGTGAACCTCAGTGCACGGTTCTCCGCGAGCTCGGACCACCGCGCCAGGCACGCCTGACCGCCCTCACGGCGAACACCGTCCGGAGCCGGTCCCGTGTCCTCGATGACGCAATCGTCCGCGATCAGATCATCCAGTAGCCCTGGGTCGTGCAGACGGAAAGCATCGTTGTACAGGTCGAGTACCTCGCGGGTGGTTCGCACCCTCATCGCGTCGTCCCCACTGCCTGTTGTCGTCATGGCCATTCCCTTCCGTTGCTTCGCTTTCAACGATCCCGGAGGGGATGCCGCGCGTCGATTACCTCTCGTGTAACGCCGTTCGGCACTACACGAGGCGTAATGGACCCGGGCAGGACGCCCCGCTAGCCTGATCCACGTGGTCGTCCAGACCGAGCGGGAGCCTGAGACAGCCGGCGAGCTGATCCGCTTCTGGCGCACGCGACGCGGCCTCAGCCAGCTCGCGCTGTCCCTGGACGCCAACGTCTCGACCAAGCACTTGAGCTTCATCGAGACCGGCCGCTCCAGCCCGAGTCGACAGCTCCTCCTGCACCTGGCCCAGCACCTCGATCTGCCGATCGCGGAGCGCAATCGACTGCTGCTCGCGGGCGGCTTCGCGCCTTCGTATCTGGACCTGCCCTACCAGGGGGAGGTGATGCAGCCGCTTCGGGAGTCGCTCGAGCGGCTGCTCGAGGCCCACGAACCGAACCCGGCTCTGATCGTCGACGGGCTCTGGAACTTGATCGAGTCCAATCGAGCCGCGCCGCTTCTCTGGGACGGTGTTGACCCGGAGCTCCTCGAGCCACCGATCAACATGCTCCGCCTCGGCGTTCACCCGGGCGGCCTGCCGCGGATCTCGTCGTTGACCGCCGCGTGCAACGCGCCGCTGATTCACCGGCTGAAGCGGAGGAGCCGCGAAGACGCCGATCCGGCCCTCGCCGAGCTCGTCGAGGAGGTCGAGTCCTACCTCCCCGGCGAGGCGCCGACGAGCCCCGCCACCCAGCCGGTGGTCTCGTTCACGCTCCAAACTCCCATCGGCGAGGTCAGGCTGTTCACGGTCATCGCCACCCTCGGAGCCCCGCTCGACGTCACGGCCGCGAACCTCGCGATCGAGACGTTCCTGCCGATGGACCGCGAGAGCGCGGCGCGGCTCGCCGAGCTCAACCCGCCCCGATCTGCCTGAGCAGGTCGGGCCCGCCACGTACAGTCGGCGCCGGCGTGGTTTCAGTCCTTGCTGGTCGGGGTGTGGTCGAGGGGCTCTGAACCGGCGGTGGCCGCCCAGCTGGCGAGCAGCCTGAGCGCATCCTCCGACGGGGAGCCGGGTTCGGCGGTGTAGGCGGTGAGGGTGAGACCGGGGTCGGTGGGGAGGTCCAAGGCGTCGAAGGAGAGCTCGACGGTGCCGACGGCCGGGTGGTGGAAGTGCTTGACGCCGCTGCGGTGCAGGCGCACGTCGTGGGCGGCCCAGCGGACGCGGAACGCGTCGCTGCGCGTGGCGAGCTCGCCGATGAGGTCGGCGAGGTCCTTGTTGTGGGGGTCGCGGCCGGCTTCGGTGCGCAGCAGGGCGACGGTGGTGTTGGCGGAGTTGTTCCAGTCCGGGTAGAAGTCGCGCGCCGCCGGGTCGAGGAAGTTGAACCGGGCGAGGTTCGCGGGCCGGACCGGGTCCGCGAACGCCGGGGAGAAGAGGGCCCGGCCGAGCGCGTTGATCGCGACCAGGTCCAGACGTCCGTTGCGGACGAACGCGGGCGTGGTGACCATCGAGTCGAGGATGCGCTGCACGCTCGGCCGGACGCGGGACCGGCCGCGTCGGCGTGGGGTGCGGTCGGGGCTGGTGGCCCTGGCGGCCCTGGCGAGGTTGAAGAGATGGGTGCGCTCGGCTTCGTCGAGTTGCAGTGCGCGGGCGACGGCGTCGAGTACGTCGGTGGAGACGCCGCCCAAGTGGCCTTTCTCCAGTTTGGAGTACCAGTCGGTGCTGACGCCTGCGAGCACGGCGACCTCTTCGCGGCGCAGGCCGGGGACGCGGCGCTTGCCGCCGCCCGCCGGCAGCCCGACCTGTTCCGGCGTGACCTTGGCGCGCCGGCTGGCCAGGAACTCGCGGATCTCGGCCCGGTTGTCCACAGCCATGACGGTAGATCCTTCGCGGGGGCCGAGGGGGGTTGAGCTGGAACCCCCTACAGGTTCGACCTCCCATGCGGGCGGGAAACGAGGTTGCCTCGAGAACAAGGACAACGGCGCCACCGAGGACGAGCTGATCGAAACGATCACGCACCTGGCGTTCTACGCGGGGTGGCCGAAGGCGATGTCCGCGATGGCAGTCGCCAAGCGCATCTTCCGAAGTGGAGGAGACCATTGATGAAGACCCGGACGCTCGGACGCGACCTGACCGTCTCTGAGATCGGCTACGGCTGCATGGGCCTGAGCCAGAGCTACGGACCGGTGCCGGAGCGGCACGACGCGATCGCCCTGGTCCGGGCGGCCGTCGATCGCGGCGTGACCTTCTTCGACACCGCCGAGGTCTACGGACCGTTCGTCAACGAGGAGCTCGTCGGGGAGGCCCTCGCGCCGTTCCGCGGTGAGGTGGTGATCGCGACCAAGTTCGGCTTCGCCTTCGACGATCAGGGGCGCCAGACCGGTCTGTCGAGTCGGCCCGAGCACATCAAGCAGGTGGCGGAGCAGTCGATGCGGCGGCTGCAGATCGATGCGATCGACCTGTTCTACCAGCACCGGGTCAACCCGGAGGTGCCGATCGAGGACGTCGCGGGCGCCGTCGGTGAGCTCATCGCGGAGGGCAAGGTCAGGCACTTCGGGATGTCCGAGGCGGCCGCGGCCACGATCCGGCGGGCGCACGCCGTCCAGCCCGTCACCGCGGTCCAGAGCGAGTACTCGCTCTGGTGGCGGCGTCCCGAGGAGCAAGTGCTGGCCACGTGCGAGGAGCTCGGCATCGGGTTCGTGCCCTACAGCCCGCTCGGCAAGGGGTTCCTCACCGGGACGATCGACCCGAACACGGCCTTCGACAGCTCGGACATCCGCACCACGATCCCGCGGTTCGAGGCAGAGGCGCGCCAGGCCAACCAGGCGCTGGTGGACCTGCTGGGCACCATCGCCGCCCGCAAGGGCGCCACCCCGGGACAGGTCGCGCTGGCGTGGCTGCTCGCCCAGAAGCCGTGGATCGTCCCGATCCCGGGCACCAAACGACTCGGCCGGCTCGAGGAGAACCTCGGTGCGGCCGACGTCGAGCTCGACGCCGACGATCTGGCCGAGATCGAGAAGGCCGCGTCGGCGATCCAGGTGCAAGGTGCCCGCTACCCGGAACACCTCGAGCGCATGACCGGCCACTGATCCCGGCGACTTCTCCTGGCGCTGACCGCTCGGCCGTTGGTGCCGCCCCTCAGAACGGCGGCTGCTCGTCCGGTGGCGGTTCGGGTTTCGGCGGTGGTGGCCGAGGCAGGTCCGCCTCCGGTCGTTCCAGGATTCGCGGGTCGACCATGCGCAGCCGCTGGTCGACCTCGGCGCCGGTTTCGTCGTCCGGCTGTGGCGATGGGTCCGGGTCGGGCAGGTCGGGGCGGACCGGTTCGCCCTTCGGGACGTAGATGCGCCCCAACGGACTGATCCACAGGAACAGCCCGGGCTCGGGCTGGGCCAGGGACCAGTGCCGATCCTTGTCCGGATGGTGACGCTTGCAGGCGGGGCCGATGTTCACCTCGACGGTTTCGCCGCCGCGGGCGTGGTCGCGGGTGTGGTCGAGGTCGCTGCGCCGTGCCGGGCGGGTGCAGCCCGGGCCGCAGCAGTTCCGGTCGCGGATGCGGATGTGGTCGGCGAGCCGGCCGCGCGCGAACCGTGCGTGCGGGTTGGCGGCCAGTCGCCGGCGGAGCTCGTCGCGGTCGGCCCAGGCGTCGGCGATCTCGGCCAGCAGCCCGTTCCAGTCGCCGAGGACCGGGTCGGTGCCGTAGCCGCCGAGCTCGTCGAGGGTGAGGTGGAGCTCGACGATCCCGCCCCGCACCGGAAGAGCTCGCGTGGAGGTGCGGGGGCGGCGCCGGAGCGGTCCGGCGAGGAGGAGGTGGCCGTCGGTGTCGACGATGGCGAACTTCCAGGACGCCCCCCGCCGTTGGGCGGCGACGGCGGTGCGGGCGAGGTGGGCACCGACGGGTCCGAGGCCGGGGATCTCGCCGGGCCGGTCGTCCAGCCCGGCGAGGGTGGCGAGCCCGACTCGGATCTCGATGCCCTCGCGGGTGGCGACCCGGTCTCCGGTCCACCGCTCGGCGTTCTCGCCCGCCGGGGCGGCAGCTGTGGCAGCGGCCTCGGCTGCGGGGTGGTCGTCGGGATGGTCGATGTCGGGGCCGTCTTCGGGTCGTCGGGTGGCCAGGAGCCGGTTGATGATGTCGTTCTCGGTGAGGCCGTGGAAGGTGCCGTTGAGCATTCCGAGGTAGATGTCGGCGCTGATCTGTGCCCGTCGTGCTGGGTGCCCGGCCCGTTTGGTGGCCTCCACGAGCCGGTCGATCCGCTGGCCCGCGGCGGCCGCTTCGTCGGGTGGGAGTCCGTTCCCGACCAGGATGGCCGTGCCGGTGCGCGGGTCGAGGTACAGCGCCACGCCTCGGCCCTGCACGGCGCGCTCGTATCGGCGGCGGCGCAGGTCGGGGTCGATCGCGTGCAGCGCCCGGTACAGCCGGTCCGAGAGCTGTTTGGTGGTCAATCCCGGCGCCTGCGGCACGAATTTCTCGCAGAGCCGCCGGCTCTGCTGGTCGGTGAGGTCACCGTTCGCCGGGTCGAGGTATTCGACGAAGACCCGTGCCTTACCGCGGTCGATGTGGCCGTGCCGGAGGGATTCGTAGACCAGCGGTAGGCGTTCGACCAGGGCGGTGGCGAACCCGAGTTCCCGGTCGGTGGCGGTGGGGGTCCAGGTGAGTCCGGCGGCGATCTCGTGGGAGGCCCACTCGAACTGCTCCGCGGCCCGCGCCACCGCCTCGGCCCGGTCGCCGGGCAGGTCGGCGATGGCGACGGCGTGGGCGATCTCCACCAAGTCGGCGAACAGTTCTGCCTGGTCATGGGCCAGCTGCCGGGCCCGAGCCCGCACCACCTCGACCAGACGAGTGTTCGGGACCTTCTCCCGGGGCAGCGCATCCAGGACGGCGGACAGCTCCGGACCGGGCGGTAGCGCCACCGCCCGGTCCACGAGTTCCGCCATTCCGGCCACGATTCGAAACTACGTTCGCACCCTGACATTCCCGGCCGCATTCGGGCAGCGTGACGGGGGTTCACCCGAAAAGCCCAGCGACAAGGACCATCTGCACCCGATACTGGCAGGTCAGTGCGGTGATCAAGGGCTGGTGGTCGCGATTGAAGATCATCTAGCGACCATTTCGCCTTGATCGCCGCATTGTCCCCGGAATGGCGGCTTGATCAGCAGTTCGGCGCGTTCCCGGGTGGTTTTTGCCCGTTTCCGCGCCGAAGCCTTGATCATGCCCGTGAATCCGCCTCCGGTGGCGCCGCGCGCCCATCTGGGCAGGCCCTTGGCCTGCCCGTGCTACTGCCCAGAGGGGTCGCAGAGGCTCGCCTGTCAAGGGTCGCGAAGCGATCGCGAAGCGACGCGGAGCGCCCTTGACAGGGGAGGGGCGGCCCCGCACGATGCGCGGCGCCACCGGAGGCCTTGCGGCCTGGCGGCTTGATGAGGGCCCGACCTGCCGGTTTGATAAGGGCCGTCAGAGGCGAGTCACGCCGGCACCCCGGGCCGCTCCGAGCCCGCCAGCCATGCGGCGCCCTCGCGGTAGAGCCGGTCGACCGCCTCTCCGACCAGGTCCGGCAGGCCGGGCTTCACCGTGAACCCGGCCTTCGTCTGCACGTATCCGAGATGGCGGTACCCGTCGGGGAACCGGGCGAGCAGCTCGGGGTCGAGCTCGAGCGAGGCGGCGGGGTCGACGACGTCGAGGCGGTCCTTCTCGTAGATGGGCTGGCGGCGAACGATCGTCCACTCGTTGTCGTCCCGGGACAGGAAGTCGTAGAAGCGGCCGGTGCACACCACGTCCACCTGGACGTCGTCGACCTCCGCGCGCTGGTTGATCGTCATCTTGGTCTGGGCGATCGCCCGGTCCTCGGCGACGTCCGAGGTGTGCCCGCCCAGGAAGTGCAGGATGCTGACGCCGTTCTCGAAGCCCCGCCTGCTCGCGGCGATGAAGTCGGCGGCAGGGCCCTGGAACCACGTGGCGCTCATCCATCCGTCCGGGTGCCACGTCGTGGCGAACCGGTCCCAGTCGCCTGCGTCCCGCCACAGCGCCCAGTTCTCCACGAGCTGTCTGATCTCCGCCTGGTCGGCGTTCATCATCGGTACCTCCTCGTCAGACCGGGGTTGCGGCCGCTTCGGCTTCGGCGTCGTGGGCGTAGATCCAGCCGTTGTCGACCAGCGGGTCCGCATGGGCCAGTGATGCGTCGCGGGCTCGTTGTTCGGGCCCGTCGGGCAGGTGGTTGAGGTGTGCTCGGGCGTGGCTGACGTCCTGGAGCCGGGTGGTGCGCTCGATCCGGAGCGACTCGAAGCGGCGCAGGGCGCGTTCGGGTGCGTGCACGTCGTCGGCGAGGCAGCGGGCGAGAACGGCGGCGTCCTCGATGGACTGGGCTGCCCCTTGGGCGAAGAAGGGGAACATGGGGTGGGCGGCGTCGCCGAGCAGGGTGATGGGGCCCTGGCTCCAGTGTCGGAGTGGTTCCCGGTCGAGCAGCGCCCATCGGCCGGGGGTGCCGGCACCGCGGATCAGTTCCTGCAGCCGGGGATCCCATCCGGCGAACTCGGCGAGGAACTCCTCCACAGTGGCGGTGGCGCTCCACGACTCGGTCGTGTACTCGCCCGCCGGGGCGAAAGCGACGAGGTTGATCACGGTTTCGCCGGCGATGGGGTAGTGCACGAGGTGGTGGTCGGGGCCGATCCACAGTGTCTGGGCGCGGCGCCGCGCGAACGAGGGGCCGCGGTCGGCCGGCACGAGGGCGCGGAACGCGCAGATCCCGGAGTAGGTCGCCGGCGTCGGTTCGGTGATCGCGCCGCGGATCGTCGAGTGCACTCCGTCCGCGCCGATCACCACATCGGCCTCCGCGCGGGTGCCGTCGGCGAACGCCAGCCGCGCGATGTCGCCGTTGACCGTGAGGTCGGTGCAGCGTTTGCCCAGCTGGAGCGCGTCCGGGGGGACGGCGGAGGCGATCGCGGTGAGGAGGTCTGCCCGGTGGACGGTGTAGGTGTGTTCGCCGTAGAGCCGCTCGCAGGCGTCGGCCAGGTTCTCCGCGGACAGGACGCGCCCGTCTTCCCAGCGGCGGAACTCCCACCCGACGTCCAGCGGTACGGCGTGCTCGTGGAGCCGGTCCAGCACGCCCAGCCGGCGCAACAGCCGGGCCGCGTTGGGTGCGAGGACGAGCCCCGCGCCGACCTCTGTGAGCTGCGGGGCCTGTTCGTAGACGGTGCTGGGCAGCCCGGCGCGGTGCAGGAAGGCAGCTGCGGCGAGGCCGCCGATGCCGCCACCGACGATGGCGACCCGTGGGGTGCCCGCAGGCGATGCGACCATGACCGCGATTGTTCGAGAGCCCGGACGGCGGCGAAACCGTCGAGTCCATTGAATGAACGAATGCACCTGCGGGTGTTCGTTCAACGGCTATAACCAGGGCATGCCACCGACCAGTGAACCGGGGCGCAGCGTCAGCTCCCGGCTGCTGCAGGTCCTGTTCGCGTTCCAGCCGGGGCACACCCGGTTCACGCTGGCCGGGCTGGCCCGCCGAACGGGGTTGCCCCAGGCCACGGTGCGCAGGCTGGCCTTCGAGCTGGTGGCCGCAGGTGCGCTCGAGCGGGCACGCGACGGGACGCTCACGGTCGGGACCCGGCTGTGGCAGCTGGGCACGCTCGCACCGCTGACGGAGCCGCTGCGGACGGTGGCCCTGCCGTTCATGGAGGACCTCTACACCGCCCTCCAACAGCACGTGCAGCTCGCCGTCCTCGAAGGGCACGAAGGGGTCATCGTGGAGCGGCTCTCCACGACGAGCGCCGTCGGCCTGACGTCGGGGGTGGGCGGTGGGCTGCCGCTGCACTGCTCGGCGGTCGGCAAGGTGCTGCTGGCCCACGGCGCCGCCGCCATGTTCGACGCACTGGTGGAGCGGGGGCTCGAACGGTTCACGCCGCAGACGGTCACCGACCCGGCACGGCTGCGCGGTGAGCTCGCCGACTGCCGCCGAACGGGGACCGCGATCGTGCGCGAGGAGCTCAGCCATGGCGCGGACTCGGTCGCGACCCGGATCCTGGACGGCGAAGGACGGGTCGTTGCAGCGCTGTCCGTCGTCGTGCGAACCGGGTCGGTGTCGCTGACCGCGGTCACCCCGTCGGTCGTCACCAGCGGCCTCGGGATCTCCCGCCGGCTGGGGTGGACCCCGAACGTCGGCGTGCGCGACGGCTACGGCTGTCGCTACTGAACCGGCCCCGCGGGAATGTCGCCTGCCGGGACGTACCGGCCGCGGGCCGTACCGTCCACCAGCTCGCCCTCGTCCACCACCACACGCCCGCCGACGACGACGGTGGTCGGGCGCCCCGTGAGCCGCCTGCCCTCGTACGGGGTGTAGTCGGTGGCCTGGTGCAGCTGCGCGGCCGTGACGGTCCACGCGAGCCGGGGGTCCCAGATCGCGATATCGGCATCGGCGCCCGGCATCAGCGACCCCTTCCGGGGGTAGAGCCCGTTGGCCCGGGCCGGGTTGGCGGCGGTGAGCTCGACGAACCGGGTCAGCGACAGCCCGCGCCCGACCACGAACTCGGAGAACACCGTCGCCAGCCGCGTCTCGACGCCGGGCAGGCCGTTGGGCATCTGACGCACGTCGTGGCGGTGCTCCCGCTTCTGCGCCGTGTCGTAGCAGCAGTGGTCGGACCCGATCGTGCTGATCTCACCGGTGAACAGGTGCCTAGTGAGCGCCTCGACGGACTCCCTCGCCCGCAGCGGTGGGCAGCAGACGAACCGTTCCGGCTCCGGTCCCGCGTAGGACGACTCGTCCAGCAGCAGGTGGTGCGCAACGGTCTCGGTGTAGGCGCGCAGCCCTCGGCGCCGGGCCGCGGCGACCAGCTCGACCGCCGCGGCCGTCGACTGGTGGACGAAGTACACAGGGGTCCGCTGTGACTCCGCGATGGCCAGCACCTCCGCGACCGACGCGGTCTCGGCGAGCTCCGGGCGGGTCGCGGGCATGTCGCCTGCGCCGATCCGATCGACGCCGGCGGCGTGCTCCTGGGAGTCGACGATGATGTGGTCGGCCTCGCAGTGCACGACCACCATGCCGCCGAGGTCGCGCAGCGCGGCCATCGTCCGAAGGATCGTCGACTCGTCCGCCATGCTCTCGCCGCGGTACGTGGTGAACATCTTGATCGTGCGGACGCCCTCGTCGGCGAGCACCCGCAGCTGATCGGCGGTCGTGTCGTCCCACTCGACCACGCAACCGTGCAATGCCGCGTCGCACAGCCCGGCCGGGATCTTGGCGCGCTGGGCCCGTGCGACGTCGAGCGGGCGCTGCCCGGGACGCGGGATGGCGAAGTCGACGATCGTGGTCGTGCCGCCGAACACGGCCGCGGTCGTGCACTCGCGGTGGTCGTCGAGCGAGGTGTACTCGCCGGAGGTGAACCCGACGTGGCAGTGCGGGTCGACGCCACCGGGCAGCACCAGCCGGCCGCGTGCGTCGACCACCGGCACGTCCGGGTCGACCGGCGTGCCCCGTGCGAGCAGCGCGGCCACCACACCGTCGCTGACGAGCACGTCCGCCGGTCCCTCCCAGGCCGAGTCGACGACCGTGCCGCCGCGGACGACGAGATCCGCGCTCATGCGCTCGCTCCTCGGTAGGCCAGCCAGCCGCCGGCGGCTGTGATGTCGGTGACGCCGGGGAGCCCGATCGCCGCCGCCCGCATCACCATCGACAGCGTCCCGGTGCCGTCGGCCAGCTCGATCACGCCGAGTTCCAGCTCGGCGGGTTCCCTCGGGAGGAGCTGCTCGCGCAGCAGGGCGTAGTCCAGCTCGTAGAGTTCGCCGGGCACGGCCGCGCCGCCGTCCGGCACGTGGTGGATGCCGGGGAACTCGTCGCGCACCGAGTAGAAGCGGTAGTTCGGCGCGGTCTCGACGGGGCCGAGGAACCTCGCCTCGGCGAGCGCGTCGTGCAGTTCTCCTCCGGACATCGCCTGCCCGTTGACGAACATGCGGACGGGGTGGGGTCGGCTCGGCAACTCTCATCTCCTCGTGAGTTGGGGGACGGGGACGCGCAGGCGGTCGGGCCCGAGGTCGGCGATCTCGACGGGCGGGGCCGTCCCGGTGACCAAGGCCGCGACGACGTCGGCCCACAGCGGCGCGAGGGTGAACGCGTACGTGCCGCCCACGCTGATCAACCCGGGATGCTCGGTGTGCATCCCGACGACCGGCATCTCGTCGGGGGTGGCCGCGAGCGGTCCGGCGTGGACGGACTCGACGGGGAGGTCACTCAGCGCGGGTAGCAGCCTGCGCAGCTGGGCGAGGTTGCCCGCGACGCCGGCCGGGCTGGCCGCCGCCGGTTCGCCCGGTGTCCACGGCTCCGCGGGCCAGCCGCCACCGAGCACCGGTCTGCCGTGGCGATCCTGCTTCACCGAGAACCCTTCCCCGACGTGCTGCACGAGGTGGGGCAGCCGCAGCTCCGTCCGGGTCAGTCGGTGCATCTGGATGGCGAGCGGGGCCATGGCGAGCGCGGCCCCCGCGAGCGCCGCGATCTCCCCCATCCACGGCCCCGCGGCGTTCACCACGAACGGGGCCTCCCACGTGGCCTGCCCGGCCTCGACCCGCCAGGTCTCCCGGCCGCGACGCAGGGCATGCACGGGGTGGTACGGGTGCATCGACGTCCCGCCTTCGGCGGCCGCGGCCAGGTAGGCCGGGGTGGTGAGCCACGGGTCGGCGAACGCGTCGCTCGCGCACCAGGTCGCGGCGAGCACCCCGGCGCCGAGCAGGGGGAGCGCGGCGTGCGCCGTGTCGGCGTCCATCACCTCGGTGTCGATCCCCGCCGAGTGTTCCCACGCCTGCTTCGTCCGCAGCGCGTCGACGTCGTCCTGGGTCTCGGCGACCATCAGCCCGCCGCACGCGACGAAACCGACGTCGCGCCCCAGCTCGCCGGCCACCCCGTCCCAGCGTCTCCGCGCCGCGTGCTGCAGCGGCAGCAACCTGCGGGCGTCCAGGCGCACCTGCTGGGCCGGCCGCCTGCTGTGCAGGCCCTGCACGTGGATGTTCGCCGCCGTGGCGCCGGAGCCGCCCCCGTTGGGCTCGCCGCGATCGAGGACGACGACCCGCAGGCCGGCCCGGGACAGCCGGTGCGCGCAGGCGGCGCCGACCACGCCTGCCCCGACGACGACGGCGTCCGCGGTAATGGTCACGGCACCAACCCCGCGCCCGCGAGCGCGCTCCGCAGCGCGTCGAGCGCGGCCGGATCGGTCAGCGGGAGCAACGGTGGCCGGACCGTTCCGCCCGGCTGCCCCAGCAGCCCCATCGCGGCCTTGAGCTGCGCCGTTGGCGAGGCGAACCGGGCGCTGTAGTCGTCGCGGACGAGCGCGGCGGCGAGTGCTCCGTAGCGGTCCGAGAACCGCCCGGCGCGCTCCAGGTCCCCGGCCCACACGGCCTCGTAGAACGGCACCGCGAACGGGGCGCCGAGTCCGCCGCCGTCGATGTTGCCGTCACCGCCGATGCCGGTGAGGAAGGCCATGCCCCTCCGGTGGATGAACCGGGCGAAGAACCGAACACCCCCGACGACGGCCTCGCAGGCGCGCATCGCCTTGAGCTCGTCGCCGGTGCTGTCCTTGACCGCAACGACCCGGTCGAGCTCCGCGAGCTGGGCGATCACCTCCACCGAGAGGTCGACGGCGACGCCACGGGGCCAGTTGTAGATCATCCACGGCAGGTCGACCGCCTCGGTCACCGTCCGGTAGAAGGCGACCGCCTCGATATCGGTCGGGTGCGCGTACGGGGGCACGGTGGCGAGAGCTCCGCTCGCACCCGCGGACCTGGCGTGCTCGGCGAGCGCGATCGTCTCGGCAGGGGTGTATCCGGTACAACCCACCACGACCACGACGTCCGTGTCGCGCAGTGCGTCCACCGCGACCTCGGCCACCCGGCGACGCTCGGCGGCGGACTGGGCGAACCACTCGCCCGTCGTGCCGTTGACCAGCACCCCGTGCACGCCCTGGTGGGCATACAGCGCGAGGGTGGCGCGCAGCGCCGGTTCGTCCAGCTCCCCGTCGGGGCCGAACGGCGTGGGGGCCGCGGGCCAGTACCCGCACCAGTCCACGTCGTCGCGGTTCATCGAGTCGGCTCCTTGATATATCGTGTGATACGTTACGGATCGTGGGGGCGAAGAAGACGCAGGCGCAGCGCGCCTACGAGTCCATCCGGCAGCGGATCGTCACGGGCGAGCTACGGCCGGGGGAGGCGTTGGAGGAGCAGGCGTTGATGGCCGCGACCGGCGTCGGCCGCACCCCGGTTCGCGACGCGCTGCTCTGGCTCGCCCACGAGGGCCTTGTGGAGATCACTCCGCGCCGCGGCACGTTCGTCAGCTCCGTGCAGCTCGACGACGTACAGCAGATCTTCGACCTGCGCGTGGCGATGGAGGGCGTGGTGGCCACGGCCGTGATCAGCCGGGTTGCCGAGGCCGACCTCGCGGTGCTCGACGATCTCATCGCGACGGTGGAGGCCGACGACGACCCGACGTCCGACCCGGTGGTCGACCGCGCCTTCCACGACGCGCTGCTCCAGATCGCCGGCAACCGCTATCTCAGCCGCTACTACTCGCAGCTGGTCGACGCGTCCATCCGGCTGTTCCACCTCACCCACTGCGAGATGGAGAGCAGGGCGGAGCAACTGTCGACGCTGCGCACCGCGCGCGAGGCGCTGCGCACGCGCGACCGGGCGGCACTGGAGACGATCCTCACCGAGCACGTGCGCGACTTCCGCCGGCGGCTGGGCGGCGCGTTGAGTCGTTAGTGTCCCGAACCGGAAGTCCGGTGCATAAATCGGCGGATCCAGGTTTCCGCTGGGTGTGCCGGCGGACCGCGCCTCGTACCGGGCGTACTCGGCCGGTTCGCCGGTGCGCCCAGCGGGAAGCTGGGCCGTCGAGTTATGTGGTGGACTTCCGGTTCGGGACACTAAACCGCCGCTCACAGGACCTTCGCCAGGAACTGCTGCGTACGGGCGTGTTGCGGTCGCTCGAAGAAGTCGGCGGGCGGGGCCTGCTCGACCAGTTGTCCGTCGGCCATCAGCACCACGCGGTCGGCGGCTGCACGCGCGAACCCGATCTCGTGGGTGACCACGACCATCGTCATGCCGTCGCGGGAGAGCGCGAGCATCACGTCGAGCACCTCGGCGACCATCTCGGGGTCGAGTGCCGAGGTCGGCTCGTCGAACAGCAGCACGCGGGGCTGCATCGCGAGGGCCCGCGCGATCGCCACCCGTTGCTGCTGGCCACCGCTGAGCCGGTCCGGGTACGCGTCGCCCTTGTCGGGAAGCCCGACCCGGTCGAGCAGCCCTCGCGCGGCGGTGATGGCCTCGTCGCGTCCCGTCCCGAGGCTGTACATCGGGCCGGACGCGACGTTCTCGGCCGCCGTCAGCTGCGGGAAGAGGTTGAACTGCTGGAAGACCATCCCGATGTGCCGGCGCTGCTGGGCCAGCTTCCGGGAGCTCAGACCGAGCAGCGCCCCCAGCCGGGACGGCGCGGCGAGCAGCTCACCGGCAATGCGCACCTCACCGCCGTCCGCGGTCTCCAGCCCGTTGAGCAACCGCAGCAGCGTGCTCTTCCCGCCACCGCTCGGCCCGAGCACGCAGACCACCTCGCCGGGGAAGACGTCCAGGTCCACCCCGCGGAGCACGTGCTGGTGCCCGAACCGCTTGTGCAGCCCGCGCGCAGACAGCGCGGTGCCGGCGGGGGCGGGCGCTTCCGTGGCCATGAGGTCTCCTCGTTCAGCCACGGTCGGCCACCGCCAGCCGGGGTGCCGCCGTGACCTCGGGCAGGACGTGCCGGTTCAGCCGGCGTTCGAGCCGGGACTGCACGAGTCCCCACAGGGTCGTCATCAGCAGGTAGTAGAGGGCGGCGACGGTGAAGGTCTCGAGGACCTTGAACGTGAACTGGCCCATCAGCTCGGTGCGCCGCAGCAGTTCCTCCATCGAGATCACCGACGCCAGCGAGGTTGCCTTGATCAGCGCGTTGAAGTTGTTCCCGAGCGGGAGCAGCACCAGGCGCAGGGTCTGCGGCGCGATGATCCGGCGCATCATCGTCGCGTCGGTCATACCGAGCGCCCGCGCGGCCTCGAACTGGCCGCGGGGCATCGCCCGGATCCCGCCGCGGAGGATCTCGGCCTGGTAGGCCGCCTCGTTGAGGGTGAGCCCGACGATCGCGGAGGTCACGACGTCCAGCCGGATCCCCAGCTGGGGCAGTCCCGTGTAGATCAGGATGAGTTGGACGAGCACCGGCGTTCCGCGGAACACCCAGATGTAGCACTGGGCGAGCAGGGAGATCGGACGCAACGGCGACTCGCGCATCGCCGCGACCAGCACCGCGCCGACGAAGCCAAGCGCCATGCACAGAACGGACAGCCACACCGTCGTCCAGGCCCCTTCGAGGAGGCGAGGGCTCAATACGGCGTCGAGGGCGGCGCTCCAGTCGAAGGCCATCGGCCGACCCCGGTCAGCCGGTGTAGAGGACGCGGAAGTCCTCGACCGGCTCGAGCGCGTACTTCTCCGTCAGCGCGCCGTAGCTTCCGTCGGCGCGCATGCCGTTCAGTGCCGTGATGATCGCGTCAGCGAGCGCGGCGTTGTCCCCGCGGATCGTCAGCGCGGTGGGGGTGAGCTGCAGCCCCTGTACCGCGGCGTCGAACCCGCCGCGCTCCGCGTAGTACTTCGCGACCGGGCTCGTGGTTGCCACCGCCTGCACCTGCCGCGACGACAGAGCCTGGAAGGCGATGTCGTACTCGTTGAACGACCGCACGTCGATGGGGGCCAGCCCCTTGGCCACGAGCTGGTCGGAGAACTGCCGGACAGTCCGTTCCTCGAAGCTGGCCGCGGAGACGGCCACCGACTTGCCGGACAGGTGCGCGACGTCCGTCACCTGGTCCGGATTGCCGGTCGGCACCGAGATGCTGATCCCCATCCGCTCGGTGGGGATCATCCGCATGACCTTCGTGCGCTCCTCGGTGACGAAGAAGCCGATGTCCGCCACGTCGATGCGCTTCGCGTCGAGGCTGGGCTGCATCGTCGTGGCCTGGGCGTTGGTCCACACCGGCTCGAGACACAGCCGTGCGGCCAGCTCCTCACCGAGTTCGATCCGCTGCCCTGACAGGTCGCCGTTCTGGTCGGTGTAGCTCAGCGGGGGCAGCGTCGCGTTGGTCCCGAGGTTGAGCTTGCCCGGCTGGGCCAGTGCGGAGTCGGGAACGGCTTGGGTGCAGTTCGACGGGGCCGCGGCTTCGGAGGCCCCCGATGGACCTCCGCACGCGGCCAGTGCGAGCAGCAGTCCGCTCACCGCGACTGCGGGGAGGCGCATTCGGTTCGTCATGGCCGCTCCTGATGTATCACGCCGTCTGATCGGTGATGCATCCGGTGAAGCTACAGAGCACGTATGACATGGCTGTTACGCCTGCTGCAGGTGTGAGGCGCGTCAACCCGTCGACCGCGGCCAGAACTTCTCAGGTCCAGGCGATCTCGCCAACTCGGTCGACGAAGCGTCCGCTGCCGGCCCTGGGCCCCTCGGTGGCGAGGCCGACGATGGCGTCCGTGCCTTCGGTGACGGTCTGGGGGCCGCTGTGGCCGTTGAGATCGGTCGCCGTGTAGCCGGGATCGGCGGCGTTGATGCGGATCTCCGGCAGCGCCTTGGCGTACTGGGTGGTCAGCATCGTGAGCGCGGCTTTCGAGGCGGTGTAGAGCGGTGCGACGACTTTCGACTCGGCCCGCGACGGGTCGTGGGTGTAGGCGAGCGACCCCATCCCGCTGCTGACGTTGACGATCACCGGATCTGTCGATCGGCGCAGCAGCGGCAGGAACGCGGTGGTCGTCCGCACCACACCGGCGAGGTTGACGGCGAAGACACCGAGGGCGTCGGCTCCGCTCAGCGTGCTGGGATCGCCGGCGGGGCCGTGGACGCCGGCGTTGTTGACCAGGACGTCGATGCGGCCCTCGTGTTCGGCGACGTCCGCGGCCGCGGCGGCGACGGACGCGTCATCGGTGACGTCGATGAGGACGAACCGCGCGCCGAGCGCGGCGGCGGCCTCCGCGCCCCGTTCGGGGTCGCGGGCCCCGACGAGCACGGTGTGACCGAGTTCGACGAGGCGGCGGGCGGTCTCGCGCCCAAGCCCCTTGTTCGCGCCGGTGATGAAGGTGATCGTCATGCGGCCAGTGTTCGTCCGCCCCCGGCACGCGGCCAGGGACGCCTGGACGGTAGGAGCAGCAGTACCACCATCGACACCCCGTCGACGACCGACGATGCGGGAAGGTGGACCTCATGACCAGGTCGTCCGAGGCCGGGCTCGGTGCGATGATCCGCACCTGGCGGGAGAGGCTGCCGCCGTCGGCGGTGGCGCTGCCGGTGGGCCGGTCCCGCCGCGTGGCCGGGCTGCGCCGCGAGGAGCTCGCCGACCTCGCAGGCGTGTCGGTCGACTACGTCGTGCGTCTGGAGCAGGGGCGGGCCAGGACGCCCTCGGCTCAGGTGGTGGCGTCGCTGGCGCGTGCCCTGCAGCTGACCACCGCGGAGCGGGACCACCTGTACCGGCTGGCCCACCTCGTCCCACCGGCGGACGGCCTGATCTCCGATCACATCCCGCCCGGCGTCCACCGCGTGCTCACCCGGCTCGGGGACGTCGCCGTCGCCGTGTTCGCGGCCGACTGGCGGCTGGTCTGGTGGAACCGCAGCTGGGCCGGGCTGCTGGGCGATCCGTCGTCGTCGCCGGGCCAGCTGCGCAACTTCGCCCGCGACAGGTTCCCCGTGGACGGCGGTTCTGTCCACGTCGCGCGGTGGCCCGTGACCGAGCAGGACAGCGCCGCCACGGACGCCGCGGTCGTATCCGACCTGCGCCGCGCCACCGGCCGCTTCCCGCGCGACACGCGGCTCGCCGAGCTGATCCGCTCCCTGGAGGCGGGCAACGGGCGGTTCGCCGAGCTGTGGGCGGCGGGCACGGTGGCGGCCCACCGCGAGGACCGCAAGACGATCGGGCACCCGTCGGTGGGGCCGGTCGCGGTGGACTGCGACGTGCTGACCGACGGGGACTCCGAACTCAAGATCGTGATCATGACGACCGTGCCGGGCAGCGCCGACGAGACCAAGTTGCGGCTCGCCGCGATCGGTGGCCCGCCCGCTCCGCTGTGGTCCCGATCCTCGCCTACTGGCCGCCCTGGAATCTGAGGCGTGATCAGCGGATCGGGACCGGAGCTGCACCCCTGCAGCTGGTGCCCCGTACCTCCTGATCACGGACTTGCCCGCGGCCCAGCCCCGAGGGGGCGCCTCGATCATCCGGGAGAGGGCTGGGTGGAGGGTCGGGACCACAGCCGGTTGCGAAACTCCGGATCATGCACGGGAAGATCGCAAGTAACGGGTGCTCATGGCTGCCGGCACAGCCATGAGCAACCGGTACTGCGGATCATGGGCCGCGGCCACCGGCGAACGGGACCCGGGAACGCTCGAAGGCCGGCGAGTCACGCGGGGCCGACCGGGGCGGCAGAGGGGCCACACCGTCTGTGATGCGGCGGGTCAGCTCTGCTGGTTGGCGTCCAGCACCGTGAGGGCGTTGTGGATGCCCTGTTCGAGGACCTTGTCGGCGAGTTCCCGGTCGGCAAGGGCGCGGGAGAGCTGCAGCGTCCCGATCATCAGGGCGTAAATGCTGAGTACTTTCACGCGTGCTGAGGGCGGGTCGTGCGGTGCCAGGTGGGCGGCGATGTCGTCGACGACCGCCAGGACGCCGTCGGTGTAGGCCTGCTTGGTGGTGTCGGTGCAGCGGCGGATCTCGTCGAGCAGCGCGGCGGACGGGCAGCCGTCCTCGGGATTGTCGCGGTGCTCGGGCGAGAGGTAGGCACGCACGAGCTGTTCGACGCCGGCGCGGCCGGGAGCCAGCCCGTCGAGGCCCTCGTACTGTGTGCGGAGCTGGTGGGCGACCGCGGTGGCGACCAGGTCCTCCTTCGACGCGAAGTGGGCGTAGAAGGCGCCGTTGGTCAGCCCCGCGTCCGCCATGAGAGTGGCGACGCCGGAGCCGTCGATGCCGTCGCGCTTCAACCGGCGCCCGGCCGTCTCGATGATCCGCTGCCGGGTCGCCTGCTTGTGCTCCTTGCCGTACCGCACCACACGCTCCTCCAGCCGGGACGACGGGCCTCTCCCGTGAGAGTACAGTCATAATTTTTTCCTCGCCACGAGCTGGCGGGGCTCGCTCCGGGCGCTATGATATTATAGTCATAATCCTAAGGGTTCGGAAGTTGATGACGACAGCAACACGGCCGGCCCGACCGCCGGACGCACCAGCGCGCTCCGCCGCATCGTCTCCGGCCGAGTCCTCGGCAAGGGCGTGCGCAAGATCAACCGGGCGCGCACCAGGTTGGAGAGGTGAGGACCATGAAGGCTTTCGTGCTCGATCGCTACGGAAGCGGTGACAATGTGCGGTTCGGCGAGATGTCCGAGCCGGAGGTGCGGGCGAACGACGTGCTGGTCGAGGTCCGCGCCGCCGGGGTGAATCTCCTGGACTCCAAGATCAGAAATGGCGAGTTCAAGCTCTTCCTGCCTTATCGTCTGCCGGTCGTCCTGGGTCACGACGTGGCCGGGGTCGTGGTCCGGGTCGGATCTCGGGTGCGGCGGTTCAAGCCCGGAGACGAGGTCTACGCGCGGCCGGGCACGGATCAGATCGGCACTTTCGCCGAGTTCATCTCGATAAGCGAAGACGACGTGGCGCCGAAGCCGGAGAGCCTGACCATGGAAGAGGCGGCGTCCATTCCATTGGTCGGCTTGACCGCGTGGCAAGCGCTGATCGAGCGGGCGAATCTGGAAAAGGGTCAAAGGGTTCTCATTCACGCCGGCTCCGGTGGTGTGGGAACGATTGCGATCCAGCTGGCGAAGCATGTGGGCGCGACCGTGGCGACCACGACCAGCACGGCCAACGTCGAACTGGTCGAGCGCCTCGGGGCCGATGTCGTGATCGATTACAAGAAGGACGACTTCGAAAGAGTCGTGCATGACTACGATGTGGTCGTGAACAGTCTGGGCGCCGAGACGCTCAAGAAGTCGTTGCGCGTTCTGAAGCCCGGCGGAAAGCTCATCTCGATCTCCGGCCCGCCCGACCCGGCCTTCGCGAAGGAGATCGGGTCGTCCCGGATCTTTGGTCCGGCCACGCGCGTGCTGAGTTATCCGATCAGGAGGGCGGCTGCGCGTCGTCATGTGAGCTATTCATTTCTCTTCATGCGGGCAAGTGGAGACCAGCTGCGCGAGATCACTTCTCTCGTCGACTCCGGGATCATTCAACCGGTCCTGGATCGGGTGTTTCCGTTCGAGTCGACCAAAGAGGCCATGGCGTACCTCGAGAAGGGGCGCGCGAAGGGCAAGGTCGTCGTCAAGGTGAGGTCATGAGATGACGAAGGCCGACGTGCCCGAGGGTGCGGCCGACACGAGGTGGAAGCACACGCCGACCCGCACGATCAAAGCCGGTGGTGTGGAGTTCGCGTACCGCGAGCTCGGGCCTCGCGGCGGTGTTCCCCTCGGCGGCGGTGTTGCCCAGGTCGTCGCGCTCCCGCATCCCGACCTCGTCCGCCGGGCGATCCTCGCTGGCACGGGTCCCGCCGGCGGCGTCTTCCAGCACCACCAGCAGTTCGTGCCGGAGGTCCTGGAGTTCCTCGAGCGCTGACCGCGCCGCCCGCCACCCCCTCGGACCGCGATCTCGAGTTCGCGGTCCGACTCCGACCCGAGGCTCGCCGGGGGTCGCCAGCTCCTCGGGCTCTACCGCGCGAGGAATTCGATGGACTTCTCCACGAACTGCCCGTGGAACTGGAAGATGCCGCCGTGACCGGCGTCGGGGTAGATCACCAGCTCGCTGTCCGGTAGGCGGCGGGCCAGGTCGGCCGAGTTGTTCGTCGGCACCATCCTGTCGGTCTCGCCGTTGGCGACGAGCACGGGCTGGCGAATGCCGGAGAGGTCGGATGGCCGCTCCAGTCCCCAGCGGTGGATGGCCGTGAGCTGCGCGCCGTAGGACTTGAGGGAGATCGCCTTGTCCCGGTTGTTCGTGCGTTCCTTGAGACGAGCCAGGAACTCCTTGCCGGCCCGACGCCCGTTCGGGGTCCTGGTGAAGAAGAGGAACTGCTTCGGGTCCTGGAACGTGAGCAGTCCCCGGACGGTGTCGAGATGCGAGAGCCTGGTGACGTTCGTGATGCCCTCGCCGCCGGCGGGCCCCGTGCCCGCGATGATCATCTTACGGACGAGCTGCGGTTCGTCCTGAGCGATCACCTGGGCGATCATGCCGCCCATGGAGAAGCCGAGGAGGTCGACCTGCGTGAGACCCAGCGCCCGGATGAAGGTGACGGCGTCCTTGGCCATCGCCTGGATGGTGCGCGGCGTCGAGCCGGTGGACGCGCCGACGCCCCGGTTGTCGAACGCGATGACCCGGTGTTTCGCGGCGATGCCGTCGACGACTCGAGGGTCCCAGTTGTCGAGGACCGCGGCCAGGTGGGTGAGGAAGACCACCGGGACGCCGGTCTTGGGGCCGAGCTCGCGGTAGGCGAAATCTACGCCACCGGCGGAGACGGTATGGGTCGGTGCGTTCTGGAACGACGTGACCACGTCGTCTCGTGCTTGCTGTTCGTTGTTCACGGCCGTTCCTTCTGTGGGAGGGATCTGCGCTGCGTGCGTCACGCGGTCCGGCCGCGACTGGGACGCCGCTGGGGCCGTGATCACCAGAAGTGGTGGCAGAGCGACGGATCTGACGTTCTGCCACCACTTCTGACGATCATGCGAACCCTCCACCCGCCGCGGCAGCGCTCGCGCTGCTGGCGTAGCTGTACTTCAGCCAGCAGCCGCGAACGGCGCGTAGCGCTCGTCGGCCGGGCGGTCGAGCGCGGCGCGCACGTCGCGGGCGGTCTGGTCGGCGAGGACCTCGACGGCTCCGGCTTCGAGGCCGTCCAGGACCTGTCGGACGACGTCGGCGGGCGCGGTCTTCGGTGCGTCGACCCCGGTGGTCATGTCGGTGTCGACGTACCCCATGTAGACGCCGACCACCTGCACCCCGCGTGGGGTCAGATCGAGGCGCATCGAGTCGGTCGCGCTCCACAGGGCCGCCTTGGAGACGCTGTAACTGCCGCCGAGCCCGATCCAGGCCAGGGCCGACGCCACGTTGACCACCGCACCCGAACGATCGGCGAGCCGGTCGGCGAAGGCCGTGGTGACCGCGAGCGGCCCGAACAGGTTGACCTCGAGCTCCCGGCGCAGGTTGGCGGTGTCAGTGCTCAGCACCGGGGTCGGTGTGGAGATACCGGCGTTGTTGACCACGATGCTGACATCGTGGGCGGTCTCGGCTGCGTGGGCGACGGACTCGGGATCGGTGACGTCGAGCTGCAGCGGGATGACGCGGGGGTCGTGAGTGGTGATCGACTCAGGGTTGCGGGCGGCGGCGTAGACCCTCGCCACCCCCCGGGCCAGGAACTGCTCGACGAACTCGCGTCCGAGTCCGCGGTTCGCGCCGGTGACGAGAACGGTCTGGTCGGTCAACGTCGTCATGGGGACTCCTCGAGATCTGGGCACCGACCGCGCGCCGCGGCGAACGATGGATCCAATGGAAGTACGTTCGTAAGCTTACGTTCGACAGATAATAGCCTCAGGTTGCTCGACGCCGCAACCGGACATCGTCGACTCACCAGGTATCGGGTCGACGAGCCCGCGGGGGATGGCTCTGTCGTGGCAGGGAGTGGCACGCCGGAGTCGTCGCGACAGCGCGGCCGTGCTGCTGGCGTGCTCGGCTGCTAAACGCCTCGGAAGGTGCGCCGGTAGGCAAGCGGCGAGACGCCGATGGCGGCGTGCAGATGCTCTCGCAGCGACGTGCCGCCGGCGAAGCCGACATGGCCGGCGATGTCGTCGACCGCCAGGTCGGTCGACTCCAGGAGGTGTCGTGCGCGGGTGAGGCGTTGCTGGATCAGCCAGCGGCCTGGGCTCATGCCCACCTCCTCGCTGAAGCGGCGGGAGAAGGTGCGCAGGCTCATGTGGGAATGCTCGGCGAGGTCGACCAGGGTCAGCGGCTTGTGGAGGTTCTCCAACGCCCACTGGCGGGCGGCGCCCGTTCCGTTCGCCGTGGCCTCGGGCACCGGGTGCTCGATGTACTGCGCCTGTCCTCCGTCGCGCCATGGCGGGACCACGCAGATGCGCGCCACCCGGTTGGCGAGCTCGCTGCCGTGGTCCTTGCGGACGATGTGCAGGCAGACGTCGATCCCGGAGGCGGCGCCGGCCGAGGTCAACACGTCCCCGTCGTCGACGAAGAGGACGTCCGGGTCCAGTGCCACCTGCGGGTACCAGTCGCGGAAGAGGTCCGCGAGCGTCCAGTGCGTGGTGGCCGGCCGGCCGTCGAGGAGTCCCGCGGCGGCGAGGACGAAGGCGCCGGTGCAGATCGACACTAGGCGTGTGCCGGCTGCCACGTGCGCGAGCGCCGCCGCCACGGCCGTGGCCGCTTTCCGGCTGACCTCGGGGGTGTCGAAGGCTGGGATGATGACGGTGTCGGCTGTGCGCAAGGCCTCCGGGCCGTGCTCGACGGTGATCGAGAAGTCGGCGTTGGTGCGGACCGGGCGGCCGTCGGCGGTGCAGGTCAGGACCTCGTAGCGGCCGCCTGCGGCGCCGAAGACGCGGTTCGGGATGCCCAGGTCGAAGGGGTACACCCCGTCGGGGGCCAGCACGACGACGCGGTGAACGCTGCCCATGGCATGATCCCGTCGAAAGGTGGCATTCATGCCATGGTATCGAACGGTGCCGGAGGCAAGGCTGGACGCATGACGAACACCGCCACCATGCGCGCCATCAGGCAGGACGCCCACGGTTCCACCGAGGTACTCGAGGAAGTGGAGATTCCCCGGCCCGTGCCAGGCCTGAGTGAGGTACTGGTCGCCGTCCGCGCGGCCGGCATCAACCCGACCGACTGGAAGAACCGCGCTCAGGCGCTGTCCATCGACCGCCTGCCGCTCGTCCTGGGCTGGGACGTCTCCGGGGTCGTCGAGGCCGTCGGCCCCGGCGTCACGCTGTTCAAGCCGGGCGACGAGGTCTTCGGCATGCTGCCCTACCCATACGGTGTCGGCTCGCACGCCGAGTACGTGACTGCACCCGCCCGCTCCTTCGCCCACAAGCCGGCCGGCATCGACCACGTCCAGGCCGGTGCCCTGCCGCTCGCCGCCCTCACCGCCTACCAGGCACTCGTCGACACCGCCGACATCCGCCCCGGACAACGGGTCCTCATCCATGCGGCGGCCGGCGGCGTCGGTCACCTCGCCGTCCAGATCGCCAAGTCCCGCGGCGCGCACGTCGTCGGCACCGCCAGCGCCTCCAAGCACGACTTCCTGCGTTCACTCGGAGCCGATGAGGTCATCGACTACCGCACGGTCGACTTCACCGAAGCTGTCACCGACATCGACGTGGTCCTCGACCCGGTCTCGCTGGACACCGCAGCCCGCGCCCGCTCCCTCGCCGTCCTGCGCCCGGGCGGCGTCCTCGTCTCGGTCCTGCTGGTACCGATCGACCCCGACGAGCTGGCGAAGATCGCCGAGCGGGGCATCCGTTTCGAGTCTCTCCTTGTCGAGGCCGACCACGGCGGTATGCAAGCCATCGCCGGCCTCGTCGAGACCGGCGCCCTGCGCGCCCACATCGAGGCCACCTTCCCGCTCGCCGAAGCCGCCAAGGCCCATGCCCTCGGCGAAACCGGCCGCGTCACCGGCAAGATCGTGCTGACCATGGAAGGGACACGGAAGACGCAGATCGCGGCCCAAGTCCTCAAGACCGTGTCCGACGGGGGCGACACAACCGTCATCGAGCGTTTCGTACGGCCGGACTACATCCAGCACAACCCGCTTGCCCCCGACGGCCCCGAGGCCATGAAGGCCTTCGGCGCCACCATCCGACAGCAGTTCCCGGACGCCATGCTCGACGTCCGGCGGGCCATCTCCGAGGGCGACCTGGTGCTCCTGCACTCCCGTGGCGTCCTGGTCCCCGGCACCCCCGGGCTCGCCGTCTTCGACATCTTCCGCTTCCAGGACGGGAAGATCGCCGAGCACTGGGACGTCCTCCAGGAGGTGCCGACGACCACGGCCAACGGCAACGACATGTTCTCCACCCTCAGCCGGCCACAGACCGAGGCGCCGGAGCAGCGGTGGTTCACCGCGTACAACAAGAAGCTCGTCACCGCCTTCGTCGACCAGCTCCTGGTCCGCAAGGACCTGGCCGCCATCGACACCTACGTGGGCCCCGAGTACCACCAGCACAACCCGAACTTCCCCGACGGCGTGGCAGGTGTGAAGGCCGGAGCGGGCGCGTACTTCGAGCAGTTCCCGCAGCTGAGCGTGGCGCCGAAGCGGATCATCGCCGAGGGCGATCTGGTTGCCGTCCACAGCCACTACGTCGACACACCCGGCGAGCGCGGCCGGGCGGTCATCGACCTCTTCCGGGTCAGGGACGGAAAGATCGTCGAGCACTGGGACGCCGTGCAGGACGTGCCGGAGACTCCCGCCAACGACAACACGATGTTCTGACGGCCGCCTGGCCCGCCGGCTCGCTGGGGTGCCACGTGACCTTGGTGCGCGGAGCGACCGTCGCGTGGACTCGGGAAATGTTGCACGCGGCCCACGAGGCTCAACACGCCGCAAGCCTCTGGAGCTGTGTGGCGGTCAGGGCACGGGCGATCGCGATGCGCTGCCATTCGCCGCCCGAGAACCTCGCACCGCGGTGCCCGACCGGTGTTCGCAGGCCATCGGGCAGGCGCGCGAGGATGTGGTCGAGCTTCGTCCGGACCAGAACGGATCCGCCGCGACGGCCCCGGGGGTGACGAGCCGTCACGGCGGTGGCCGGCGGATCAGGCGAACTGCTTCGCCTGCGTCTTGAGTTCCTCGATCACGGTGGCGTCGTGCCCGTACACCATGGTGGCGGAGTAGCGGTGCTGGAGTTGGCGCATCCAACGGTGCGAGCGGTGCCAGTTGTGGGAATCGCGGCCGAGCCAGCCCTGGGTGAGGCCGTCCTGCTCGAACAGGTCCCGCACGTGGTAGAGGTCCGAGGTCAGCATGAAATGACCCGAGTTCTGCGTTTCGACCTGCATGGTGAGCAGGCCCGGTGTGTGCCCGGGCATGTGGCGCACTGTGATGCCGTCGAACAGCTCGGTCTCGTCGCGGTGGATCGGCTGCCAGTTGAGCTGCCAGTTCAGGTCGCTCGGCAGGTAGGCGCCGATGTCCTCCTTCGTGGCGACCGCGTAGTAGTGCTCCTTGATCTCCAGTTCGTGGGCGTAGATCGGGACGTTCGTGCCCCGGAAGTGCTCGAGCCCGCCCGCGTGATCGAGGTGGAGGTGGCCCATGACGACGGCGCGGATCTCGTCGATGCCGTAGCCGGCCGCTTCGAGTGCCTTGTCCAGGTGGTGCTCTTCCTCGTAGACGTTGAGCGGGAAGGCCTCCCAGGCCGGCGCAGGCCACTCGTCCTCGGCGTGCCGGGCGCAGCCGGTGTCGAACAGGATGGGGCCCGCCGTCGGGTGTTCGATGACCGAGGCGACCACGGCGATGTGGCGCCGGTCGTACTGCGGGTGCGGGTCGGAGACGACGGCCGCGTTGCAGCCGCGGATGAAGAATCCGTCGTCGACGTCCATGCGGCCGAGGTCGAGCAGGGACAACTTCGTTCCAGCCATGGGTTACCTCTTCGTGGATGTACGAGTGCTGCGCTATCCGGTCCAGCCGTCGAGGAAGGCCAGCAGCTCCCGATTCACGATCTCCGGCTGCTCCTCCTGGCACAGGTGCCCGCATTCGGAGATGGGGACGGCACGCAGGTCGCTCGCCATTCCGCGCCAGATCTCCGCGACGTCGTAAGCCTTCCCGATCACGTCGGAATCGGCCCCCCACAGAGTGAGCACCGGGCAGTCGATCAGTTTGTCGGAGTCCTCGGTGTCCTGTGCCACGTCCTCGGCGGCGGCTCGGTAGTCGGAGCAGGCGCCGCGAATCGCGCCCGGTTGCTGGTAGGCCTTGACATAGACCGCGATCTCCTCGGAGGAGAGGAGCTCGGGGTTGTACGACCAGCTGCGGAAGAAGTGGGTGAGGAAGGCCTCTTCGTTCCCGGCGATCAGGGTCTCGGGGAGGTCGGGCACCCCGAGGAAGGTGAAGAACCAGTATCCGGCTCGCGCCTTCGCGACATCATAGGTCTCCGCGACCACCCGAGTGGGGATGTTGTCCAGGATCGCCAGCCGGTCGAGCCGGTCCGGGTGGTCCTTCGCGAAGCGGGTGCTGACCCGCGCGCCCCGGTCGTGGCCGACGAGGGCGATGCGCCAGTGGCGGAGGTGATCCATGAGGCCGATGACGTCGCCCGCCATCGTGCGCTTGTCATAGCCGGCTGCGGGCTTGCCGGAGGCGCCGTAGCCGCGCAGGTCCGGCGCCACGACCGTGAAGCGCTCGGCGAGGGCCGGGATCTGCTTGCGCCAGGCGAACCAGGTCTCCGGGAATCCGTGCAGGAGGTACACGGGCGGGCCTTCGCCCGCGGTCACGTAGTGCAGGCGGACACCGTTCACGGTCGCGGTGTGGTGCTCGACGTCCGGATGCAGCATCGCCATCGGAGCTCCTCAATGCGGACCGCGGATGAGTCTTTCTAGACTATAATTTCTACACGGTCAACCGTGGGGTGGCTGTTCGGCGGGTCCCGCCAGGTTCGTCTCCACCCGATGGAGGCCGGCCAGCAGGTGGTCGCGCTGCTCGGAGGTCAAGTTCGCCACCGTCGAGGCCTCCAGCTCGGCCCACACCCGCTCCACGCGTTCGCGGAGGCCGTTGCTGGCCGTGGTCGGCTCCACCAGGGTCGCTCGACGATCGGTCGGGTCCGGCCGACGCCGGACGAACCCGGCGCGCTCCAGCCGTTGCACGGAGCGGGTCATCGAGGCTGAGTCGGTGTCGAACACGGTCGCGAGGTCGGCCTGGCGTAGGGCGCCCGTATCCCACAGGTGCATCATCAGCAGTTCCTGCCCCGGGTACAGGCCGATCTGTCGCAGCAGTTGCCGGGCGCGCTGTCTGTGCAACAACGCGACGCGGGCGATGGCATGGCTGATCGGCCCGCTCGCCGCAGCAGTCGGCGACGGCGTCCGACCCCGACTGGCCCCAACCGACTCCATGCATCGATGGTAGCGCTGCCTGTCCGGAACAGTGATCTCGCGTGGCGCGGGCCTGCAGTCGGAAGATCTGCGTGCCGTGCGCCACAGTTCAGCCGCGGCGGAATGATATTACGCAAGTTAGCTGTTCCGGACAGGTAACTGCTCGAACGAAGCCATGGGAGATGTGATGACCGACAAGAAGATCATCGCCGTGATCGGTGCGACCGGCGCTCAGGGCGGCGGTCTGGCGCGCGCGATCCTGGCCGATCCGGAGGGCCCGTTCTCCGTGCGCGCGATCACCCGCGGCGCGGGTTCGGAGCGGGCGCGCAGGCTGGCCGAGGCAGGCGCCGAGGTCGTGGAAGCCGACCTCGAGGACGAGGCGTCGCTGCACAAGGCCTTCGACGGTGCGTACGGCGCGTTCGTGGTGACGAACTTCTGGGAGCACGGCTCGGCGAGGATCGAGATCGCCCAAGCGGCAGCGGCGGCGGCCGCCCTCGAGGCCGCGGGTGTGCAGCACGTGATCTGGTCCACGCTCGAGGACACGCGTGACCAGCTCCCGGTCGGTTCCGACCGGTATCCGGCCCTCGACGGTTACACCGTGCCGCACTTCGACGCCAAGGCGGAGGCGAACGCGCTGTTCGAGCAGCGGGGCGTCCCCACCACGTTCCTGCAGACCAGCTTCAACTGGGAGAACTTCGCGGTGGGCCTCGGGGTGACCCGGGGCGAGGACGGCAGGCTGGTGTTTACCCTGCCGATGGGCGAGCGCAGGCTGGCCGGGATTGCGGCCGAGGACGTGGGACGGACCGCGCTGGGGATCTTCGCGCGGGGCGAGGAGTACATCGGCGCCACGGTGAGCATCGCAGGGGAGCACCTGACCGGTGAGCAGTTCGCCGACGCGTTCGCTGACGCCTTCGGTGAACCGGTCGACTACCGGCCACTGACCCACGACCAGTTCCGGGCGCTGCCCATTCCGGGCGCCGCCGAGTTCGGGAACATGTTCCAGTACTACTACGAGGCGGAGAAGGACTTCGTCGGAGCCCGCGATCTCGATTTCGTGCGCTCCCTCAACCCCCGGCTCCAGACGTTCCGTGCCTGGCTGGACATCCATGAGGAGCAGCTCCGGCCCGCCTGAGACACACCTATAGTTTCTAGCGAGCCACCCCGCCTGCCCGACGTGAAGGAGGTCCGCCGTGACGGCTGAGCCGCACGCTGTCTCGGCGGGCCTGGGCAGGGATCTCGTGCGTCTGGTCCGATCGCTCATCCTCACGGGCGAGATCAAGCCGGGCGAGAAGATCCTTCCCAGGGACATCCAGGCCAGGTTCGGTGTCTCCCACATCCCGGTGCGGGAGGCGTTGCGCGCGCTCGAGGCCGAGGGCCTGGTCGTGACCGTGCCGAGACGCGGCACGACGGCGGCGGATGTCTCGCTGGCGGAGCTGCGCGAGGTCTATGCCATGCGGCGGCTACTCGAACCGCCACTGATGGCCCGAGCGGTCACGATCCGCACCGACGAGCAGGTCGCCGCGGCCCAGGCGGCCCGCCGCCACCTCGCCGCCGAATCGGGATCGGACGTTGACGCCTGGCTCGGGAGCCACCAGGCCTTCCACCGGAAGCTGATCGAGCCCGCGGTCCACGGGATCGGACGCCGGGTCCTCGACCAGCTCGCCACGGTCGCCGAGCGCTACGTCCGGCTGAGCGTGGCATCGCTGAACGCCGACGTGCTGTCCGCACACGACCACGACACGCTGCTCGAGGCGTTCGTCGCCCAGGACGCGAGCCTTGCCGAGCGGGAGACCGTGCATCATCTGGAACTCGTCGAGTCGACGATCGTGGAGGCGTTGACCGACCTCCGATGACGGGTCAGCGCGCCGACCACCCTCCGTCGACGCACAGGACCGTGCCCGTGACGTAGGCGGAGGCCTCGGAGGCGAGGTAGACGACGGCGCCGGCGAGGTCGTCGGGCGTGCCCCAGCGTCCGATCGGCATCCGCGCGAGCATCGTCTCGTACCGGGCGGGGTCCTGGCGGTGCGCCGTGGTGAAGTCGGTGTTCATGTAGCCGGGCGCGATCGCGTTGACCCGCACGCCGAGGGGCGACCACTCGTTGTAGAGGGCGCCCCTGGCTGCGGAGCCAGGCACCCGGCACAGTGGCGAGGTGGACCTCGTCGAGCTGGGTGCCTTCCTCAAGTCGCGCCGGGACCGGGTCCGGCCTGGGGACGTCGGCCTGCCGGCCGGCCCACGGCGTCGGGTGTCCGGTTTGCGTCGGGACGAGGTGGCCCAGTTGGCCGGTGCGTCGGTCGATTACTACATCGAGCTGGAACGCGGAGCCGGGGCCCAGCCGTCGGAGCAGATGCTGGCCGCGCTGGCCCGGGCCCTGCGGTTGAGCCGCGACGAGCGCGACCACCTCTTCTCCCTCGCCGGACGCCCATTTCCCGCGGACGGCGGCCCGGCCGACCACGTCCATCCCAGCATGCTCGACCTGTTGCACCGGATGGACGGCACCCCGGCGCAGGTGGTCACCGACCTGCGCGTCCCGCTGGTGCAGAACCGGCTGGCGGTCGCCTTGCTCGGCTCGCCGCCGACCACGACCGGGTGGAGCGCGAGCTTCCTGTACCGATGGTTCACCGACCCGGCGTCGCGGACGATCTACCCCGCGGACGACCACGACAGGCATGCTCGCTCGTTCGTGGCCGACCTCCGCGCGGCCATGGCCCGCCGCGGCGGCGACGACCCCGAGGTGGCCGCGCTGATCGCTGATCTGACCGCGCGCAGCCCCGAGTTCGCGCAGCTCTGGGCACGCCACGACGTCGGGTTCCGCCGCAACGACCGCAAGCGCATCGTGCATCCCGAGCTCGGGCTGCTCGAGGTGAACTGCCTGAGCCTGTTCAGCGAGGACGGCAAGCAGCGGCTGCTGTGGTTCACCCCGGCGGTCGGCACCGACTCCGTCGCGAAGCTCGAGCTGCTGGCCGTCGTGGGCATCCAGAGGTTGCTCCCGGCCTCAGGTGATGAGCTTGTCGAGCGTGATCGGTAGGTCCCGGACCCGGATGCCGGTGGCGTTGAAGACGGCGTTGCCGACCGCGGCGGAGCTTCCCACGGTGGCGAGCTCGCCCAGTCCGCGGGCACCCGCGGAGCTGAAGGCGGTGTCGGCGTAGTCGATCCAGCTGACGTCGATCGAGGGGATGTCGGCGTTGACGGCCACGAGGTAGTCGGCGAGGTTCCCGCAGGCGAAGCGACCGGTGTCCGCCTCGAACGGGTTGGTCTCCAGCAGGGCGCCCCCGATGCCGAAGACGACGCCACCGACCAGCTGGCTGCGGGCCGTCCGGGCGCTGATCACCTGCCCGACGTCGACGACGGTGGTGAAGCGGCTGACCCGCGGCTCGCCGGTGAACCGGTTGACCCGCACCTCGCAGAAGTGGGCGCCGAAGCCGTGCGCCACGGGGCCTTCCGGGGCCCCGCCGCCACCGGGCCCGCCCGCACCGCCCTCCGTGGTGACCTCGATGTGCGGGAGGTCGGCCATGTCGATGATCTCGGCGAAGGTGGCCGACCGGCCGTTGCCCTCGACGCGGCCCTCCCGGTAGGTCAGCGATGCGGGATCGAGCCCGTGGAACGGGGAGCGCTCGGTCCGGACGGCGAGCGCGGTGATCTCCCCGATCAGCGTGCGGGCGGCATCCTGGATCATCGGGGCGAGGGTGCCGGCGGCCCGCGATCCGACGGCGGCCGTTCCCGCAGGCAGCGCCGAGTCGCCCAGCTCGGCGACGACCCGGTCCAGCGGGATGCCGAGCGCGTCGGACGCGACGATCGAGGCCATCGTGTACGTGCCGGTGCCGATGTCCGGCGTCGAGGTCGACACGACGGCGGTGCCATCGTCCCGCAGCGTCATGCGTACGGGCACGTCGGACCGGTTGGCGGGGTAGATCGCGGTGGCCGTCCCGTGCCCGACGAGCCACTCGCCGTCGATCCGGGAGCCGGGGACGGGGTTGCGGTCGGCCCAGCCGAAGCGTTCGGCACCAACGCGGTAGCACTCGGCGAGCCGCCTGCTGGTCCAGCCGCGGTCTGTGCCGGGAACGGTGGTCGCGTCGTTGCGCAGCCGGAGCTCGACCGGGTCCATCCCCAGCGCGACGGCCAGCTCGTCCATGGCCGTTTCCAGCGCGAACATCCCCGGTGCCTCGTTGGGTGCCCGCATCGCCCAGGTGGCCGGGGTGTCCATCGGCACCAGCCGCTCCTCGATCGCGAGGTTCGGGGTGCGGTACAGCACCGTCGTGGTTTCGCCTGCGGGCGCTTCGTTCCAGCCCCCGGCAACGGGCATCTCGGAGTGGCACTCGTGGCTGACGGCGTTGAGCACCCCGTCCCGGGAGGCTCCGAGCCGCACCCGCTGCTCGATGAGGGGCCGGTGCCCGGTCAGGACGATGGCCTGCTCGCGGGCCAGCGTGAGCTTGACCGGGCGACCGAGCGCACGCGCGGCCACGGCAGCGAGCGGCCCGTCACCCCAGGTCGGCACCCGGCTGCCGAAGCCGCCGCCGACGAAGGGGCTGATCACCCGGACGTTCTCCCGGCTCACCCCGACGCGTTCGGCGAGCGTGTTCGCGTAGTTCGCCGGTCCCTGGCATCCGCTGTAGACGGTCAGGTGGTCGTTCTGCCAGACCGCGGTCGTGCTGTGCGGTTCCATGGCGACGTGGCTCTGCGGCTGCTGGGTCACGGTGGTGTCCACCGTGACCGCACTCGCGCGGAGCGCGTCTTCGATCGAGGCCACGCCGGGAGCGAGCAGGGGCGCGGCCGCCGCGGGGAACTCCGCGTCCCCGCCGACCGGCTCACCCGGCATCCCGGCGGCGATGGTGGTCCGGGCCGGGACGGTGTCGTACTCGGCGGAGACGAGCGCGGCCGCCTCCCGCGCCTGCTCGATCGTCTCGGCGACGACCAGCCCGATCACCTGACCCCGGAAGCGGACGTCCCGGTCCTGCAACGGCGCGTAGGTCTCGCCCCGGGACGCCGAGTAGATCCGCAGCGGCTCGAAGGGCGTGTACACGGCGAGCACACCGGGAGCACCGCGCGCCGCGTCGACGTTCATCGAACGGACGCTGCCCCGCGCCACCGTGCTCAGCACGACGTGGGCGTACGCGAGCCGGCCGGCCCAGTGATCCTCGGAATGGTCGGCGCTGTAGCGGGCGGCGCCGGTCACCTTGAGCCGGCCGTCGACGCGGGCGACGTCGGAACCCAGGGGAGTGGTCATCGGATCTCTCCGAGCCCGGTGAGGGCGCGCACCAGCGTGCGGCGCAGCAGCGCGGGTTTGAACGCGTTGTGCGTCAGGGGACGAGCGCCGTCCGTGGCGTGCGTGACCGCGGCCTCGTACGTCTGTGCCGTCGCAGGCCGTCCGACCAGCGCCTGCTCGACGGCGGTGAGCCGCCATGGCCGACTGCCGACCCCACCCGCGGCGACCCGCGCATCGCGGATCATGCCGTCCCCGACGTCGAGCGCGATCGCGGCCGAGGTGAGGGCGAACTCGTAGGACTGGCGGTCCCGGATCTTGAGGTACGCCGAGCGGGTCGCCCACGGCAGGGGCGGCACGGTCAGCCCGGTGACCAGCTCGCCCACGCGCAGCTGGTTCTCGACGTGCGGGGTCTCGCCGGGCAGCTGGTAGAACTCGCCGATCGGAACGGTCCGCGGGCCGTCCCGACCGGTGAGGTGCACCTGGGCGTCCAGCGCCACCAGCGGGACCGCGACGTCGCTGGGGTGGGCGGCGACGCACGCGTCACTGGTGCCGAGGATGGCGTGCATCCGGTTGTGTCCGGCGAGCGCCGCGCAGCCGCTGCCGGGTGTGCGCTTGTTGCAGGGGGTCGACAGGTCCCGGAAGTAGCTGCACCGGGTCCGTTGCAGGAGATTGCCGCCCATGCTGGCCATGTTGCGCAGCTGCGGCGACGCACTCAGCTCCAGTGCCTGGCTGATCATCGGGTAGCGCGACCGGACCTCCTCGTTCCGGGCCACGTCGCTCATCCGCTCCAGCGCCCCGATGTGCAGTCCGTCCCGGTCGACGCTGATGCCGCGCAGGGGGAGCCGGTTGATGTCGACGACCCGCGACGGCGTCATCACCTCGAGCTTCATCAGGTCCACCAGCGTCGTGCCACCCGCGAGGTAGGCGCTGCCGTCGTGGGCGTCGCGCAGCGCCCCGTCCAGCGAGGCGGGCGTGGTGAAGTCGTACGCGCGCATCAGGCCATCACCTCGCGGGCGTCCCTGATCGCGTCGGTGATGAACGGGTAGGCGCTGCAGCGGCAGATGTTGCCGGACATGTGCTCCCGGATCTCCTCGTCGGAGCCGGCGTGGCCTTCCTGGACGAGTGCGACGGCCGACATGATCTGCCCCGAGGTGCAGAAGCCGCACTGGAAGCCGTCGTGGTCGATGAACGCCTGCTGCATCGGGTGCAGCTGCTCCCCGTCGGCCAACCCCTCGATCGTGGTGACCTCGGCCCCGTCGAGGGACGCGGCCAGCGTCAGGCACGACAGCACCCGCTGCCCGCCGACGTGGACGGTGCACGCGCCGCACTGCCCGCGGTCGCATCCCTTCTTGGTGCCGGTCAGCCCGAGGCGTTCGCGCAGGGTGTCCAGCAGGGTCGATCGCGGGTCCGTCTCCAGGCGCCTGCTCTCCCCGTTCACCCGCAGGCCCACGGTCACCAGGTTCTCGCCGGGGGTGGTCACCGCCGGAGCCGACGTCGTCTCGACGACGATCGGTACTGCGACTGCCGTGGCGGCACCGGCGACCACGACGCCGGCGCCTCCGATGAACTGACGACGCGACAATCTGCTCGGCTGATTCTTCCGGCTCGGTAGTCTCGGGAACCGTGGCATCGGGTCAATCTCCAGGATGTCGGCGAAAGTGATCCGAAAGGCACGGGGCGTTCGGTCGGATCGGCGGGCGTCCGCCATGGTGACGGCGAACCGGGCGCCTATACAGGGGCTACCGACCCCCGTCTCGTGTAATCGGTGTGAAGGGATTCAGCGAATCCTCAGAATGTGCTTCCCTGCTGGAGGTCCATCGCCGCTGTGCGGATCATGCCGCGCAGCCAGGTGTGCGTCGGGTCCGTTTCCAGGCGGGGATGCCAGACCATGCCGTACGGGAAGGGGTCGAGACCTTCCGGGGCCTCGACCAGTCGCACCCGTGGGTCAGCGGCGGCCTGCAGCTCCGCGAGCCTGCGGGGGATCGTGGCCACGAGGGGGGTGCCGGGTAGGGCGGCGAGCGCCGACCCGAAGTGCGGCACACGAACCGCGGCGGTCCGGCTGTGCCCGCGGGTCTGCAACCATCGTTCGATCATCGGTTGCTCCTGGTCGATGACGGTGACGGCCACGTGCCGGGCCGCGGCGTAGTCGGCCAGCGAGAAGCGGTCCCGTTCCGGGTGGTCCCGGTCCACCACGCAGACGAGGTCGTCGGTGAAGAGCTGCTCCCAGCGCAGCGGGGCGGGTGGGCGGAGCACGGACAGCGCGATGTCGGCCCGACCCCCTTCGAGAGCCGTGTAGCTGTCGTGTTCCCGCTGCTCGATCCGCACCTCCAGGTCGGGAGCGGCGAGGAACAGCTTGGGCAGCAGGTAGGGGCCCAGCGTCGAGGTGGTGTAGTCGGTGCCGATGATGCGCACGATCCCGGTTGCCGTGGTGGGGTCGAACTCCTTGCCCGCCACGAAGTTCTGCAGTCGCGGGAGGAGCAGGGCGAGCTCGTGCTGCATCCTCCGCGCGCGGGGAGTCAGTACGTAGTCACCGCCGGACCGCACCAGCAGCTCGTCGCCGAACAGCCCACGCAGCCGCTGCAAGGTGCGGCTCATCGCCGGCTGGCTCAGGTGGAAGCGCAGCGCGGCCCGGGTCACGTTGCGCTCCTCGAGCAGGACGGACAGGGCCCGCAGGTCGTGGAGCAACCCGAGATCGCTATGCGGCACCTGCATAGTATGCCGTCACCGTATGCGTCGGTCGCGCGCGGCGGCCCGCGACGCTGACGATCGCATCCTGCGTTTCCCCGGCCGCTGACGACCATGCGGGAGACGAATGGTTGGTATTCCCATCACGCGTTGGCGGATCCGTGTACGAATCGGCAGATTGGCCCGTATGTCCCACTCATTCGAGACGACGACAGCGGTCCCGCCGACGTCCGCCCAAGAATTCCTGATCCGCGCGCAGCCGTGGACCTTGCTGGCCTTCCGATGCGCGGTGGCCGTCCTGTTCGTGCTGCATCCCCTCACCTCGCTCGGGTTACTGGGCGGCGAATCATGGGGCGGTTTCCTGGTCGCGGTCTCCGTCGTGGAGATCGTTCTGATCGCGCTCGTCGCCGTCGGGTTCCACGCGCGAGCCGCCGCGTTCCTCCTGTCGGGGATGATGGCTTTCGCCTTCTTCGTCATACACCTGCCGAACGGCTGGAACTGGCTGGACAACGGAGGGGAGCCACCGGCTCTCTACAGCTGGGTGTTCCTCCTGTTGTTCGTGCTCGGGCCCGGCCCGATCAGTCTGGACCGGCGCAGGGACGATGGGGGCGGCGTCACCTGATCCGGGTCGAGCGCGTTGATCCGCTCCGGGTACGGCGCGTCGAGAACGGGCGGAGCTGCCGGCGCATCCCGTGTCGGTCGACGCAGCCCGTCGTAGGTCAGACACCCCGCCGACCGGGTGTGCCAGCCGAGAACGAGCCGCCGGGGGTGCGGCCGGGTGCCGGACACTTTCATGGGCGCGCCGTTCCCGGCCCCCGATAGCCCCCGGCCTCACCCACCAGCCCTCGGCCGCCGGCGTGCTCTCACCGGTCCACCTCGACGCTTTCACGACGGGGAGGTGGCTGGGTTGGGTGCAACTACCGAATCATGTGGTTGCTCGGGCGGCCGTCCTCGACGCGAGGGCACGCCCGTTCTCGACGAGACCGCCGCGGTTTGGGTGCTACGCGACTGGCTGTGGTGTGGAGGGTCGGGACCACAGCCGGTCGCGTGGCACCCGGCAGGACGGTCTCGTCGAAACGGGCCTGTGCCCGCGTCGGGGACGGCCGCCCACGCAACCCCAGGGGACGGTAGTGCACCCACCCAGCCACCCCCGCAAAGCGACTGGGTCGATGCAGCCGGCGGACACACACGCGGAGCCCGGATCACGAGGCGGGCGCCGGGCGGCCCGGGCCGGGAACGGCGCGCCCACCGGCAGATGCTCGACCAGACCGACCCGTTGGATCGACCCGATCGCGCCCCGACCGCCAGGCGCCCGATCGGCGGCGGGCAAGATCTGAAGTATCGGTTGCCCACGGCTGCCGCCACGACCATGAGCACCCGAAACTCCGGATCATGGACGTGGCCACCACCGAACGGACCCAGCAGCAGCGCCGAACAGCCGTGATCACAAATCTGACTGTCGGACTAGGGTGCGGGCGTGCGTGGTGGCCGTGGTTGGGCGAGGGGCGGGTCGTCGTGAGGGCTGTCGTCTACGACCGCTACGGCCCGCCCTCGGTGCTGCGCGTCGAGGAGGTGCCGGTGCCGTCGCCTGCGCGGGGTCAGCTGCTGGTCCGGGTCGCCGCGACGTCCGTGAACCTGTCGGACTGGGAGACCTTGCGGGGGAGTCCGCTCTACTCCCGGATCGGCGGCCTGCGGAAGCCGGCGCGGCCGGTACTCGGCTCTGACATTGCCGGGTGGGTCGAGGCGGTGGGGCCGGAGGTCACCGGCTTCGCCGTCGGCGACGAGGTGTACGGCGACAACTTGTGGCTCAAGGGTGGCTTCGCGGAGTACGCCGTCGCGCCCGCCTCTGCGCTGGCGCACAAGCCCGACGCGCTGTCCTTCGCCGAGGCCTCGACGATCCCGCAGGCCGGCCCGATCGCGTGGCAGGGCACGGCGACCGCGGGGCCGGGCCGGCGGGTGTTGATCAATGGGGCAGGCGGCGGGTCGGGCTCGTTCGCGATCCAGCTCGCCAAGAGGGCCGGCGCCCACGTCACCGCGGTCGACAACAGCGACAAGTTGGATTTCATGCGCTCGGTAGGCGCCGACGAGGTCCTCGACTACCGCACTCAGGACTTCACCCGGGGCGAGCCTCAGGATCTGGTGCTCGACCTGGTTGCCCACCGCTCGGTCTTCGCGTACCGCCGTGCCCTTGCCCGCGGGGGCCGCTACCTCTGCGTCGGTGGTACGACGCGCGCCCTGCTCCGCGTGCTGACCGTGGGCGCCGCGCTCGGGCTGTCGACCGGTCGACGGCTCGGTGTGCTCGTGGTGAGGACCGGGCCCGAGTACTTCGAGCCGTTCGCTGAGCGGTGCGTGGCCGGCGAGGTCCGGATCCACGTCGATCGCACGTTCCCGCTCGACGAGGTGCCGCAGGCCCTTGCCCACGTCGGCGAGGGCCGTTCGCTCGGCAAAGTGGTCGTCGAGGTTGCCTGATCTCCGTCGCGGGCCAGAGGTGGCCAGGCGAGGCGAGGTCGCCCACCGGGCCGGGGCACACGGCGTCAGCTCGTCGGTGCCCGAGCGGTCACCGGCGCGCGTCCATCCGTTCCAGCTCCGGGACGACCTGTTCCAGCGCGTAGGGGATGCTCAGCACGGTGTTGAAGGTGATCGCGGCGCCCGGGAACGGCGGCGTCGTGTAGTCGAAGTAGCCCACCCGTCCGGAGCGGACGACGTCGAGCCGGTTGTAGATCGGGTCGTCGCGCAGGACCTGCATCGTGTCCGGATCCGAGGTCCACGCCAGCCGGTCGACGTCGAGTAGCTCGAACTCCTCGGCGCTGACCGTGGCCACGTTGTCCTGCACCCGCGGGCCCAGCCACGGCGGCTGGGTCTGGAAGCCGAGGTCGGCGAAGAACCGGGACTTGGGGTCCTGGGGGGAGAACACCTGGTAGGTGCCGCCCTCCGCGGTGGCCATCACCAGCATGGTCAGCTGCACCCACTGCGGGTGGGCGGCGCGGACCGCGGCGAACCTCCGCTCCACGTCGGCCACCAGGTCCCTGGCCTGCTGCTCGCGACCCAGCGCCCGCCCGGCCGTCAGGGTCATGTCCTGCCACGGGGCGCCGAACGCGTCGTACTGCGCCGAGTGCGCCACGGTCGGCGCGATCTTCGACAGGGTGTCGTACTCCGACTGGTCGAGCCCCTCGTAGAGGGCCAGGATCAGGTCCGGCCGCAGCGCGGCCACCTTCTCGAAGTTGATCTCTCCGGAGTTCGAGACGATCTCCGGGCTGGGACCGCTCGCGGCCCCGGTCGCCCACGGGAAGATCGCACCGGGTTGCTCGTTGAACCACTCGGTCGTGCCGACCGGCTGCACGCCCAGCGCAAGCACGGGGTCCTGGTCGCTCCAGCCGACGGTCACCACCCGCTGTGGCGGCGCGGGGATGGTGGTGGATCCGAGGGCGTGGTCGATGGTGACCGGCATCCCGGGAGCGGCCTGCTGCGGGGCCGGCGCCTGCGAACTCCCGGGTGATGCCGCGGGCGCACCACAAGCGGTGACGGTCACGGCCAGCGCGGCGGCGACGGCGAGCAGGCACCGGCGGCGCAGGGGATGGGACATGAGGGAAGGCTAACCTGAACAGGCGGCGGGCAGGTGAAGATCCCTCGGTTGCTCGGAGAGTCCGGAAGATGGCCTGCTCAGCTCGCGGCCCTATGGGCGCTCCCGCCAGAACCCCCGTTTCGCCAGCTCCTCGACGGCGTGCTCGCCGATGGCCGCGAAGTGTTGCTCGATCAACTGTCGCGCCACGATCGGATCTCGACGAAGCAACGCGTCCGCGATCTGTCGGTGTTCTTCGCGAGCGCGGGCGATCCAGGCCGGGTTGTCGTAGAAGAAGCCCGAGTACAGGCTCGGGGCCAGTGCGCGCAGCATCGCCCGTAGTCGTGCGGTCATTCCGAGACGGTTGATCTTGCGGTGCAGATCCTCGTTGAGGTGCTCGAGCTCTGCCCGATCCTCGCTCACGTCCATCTCGTGCACGATCGCCGCGATCGCCTCGAGGTCGTCGTCGGTGGCGTTCGTCGCGGCGCGCTCGGCCGCAATACCTGAGGCGAATCCGTACATCCGGCAGGCGTCGCGGACGTCGTCGGGCGTCAGCTGCTCGACGACGGCGCCCCTGCGGGCGATGAGGCGGACGAGCCCCTCGCTCGCCAACTGGATGAGGGCTTCTCGCACCGGCAGCCGGCTGACGTCGAGCTCGGCCGCGATGGCGTCCTGGTCGATGCGCTGTCCGGGCCGGAGGACGCCGTCGGCGATCTGCAGCCGGATGTGTGCTTCAGCCAGGTCGTTCAGCTTCTTCCGAGGCGCTCGCAACGCCGACCTCCTCGCACACGGGCCCTTGACACCGCCAAGGCGGAGTCCGCATGCTAGCAGCCAGATTTTTGATTTTGTATCAAGAATCAAGTGCCTCGCCGAGGAGGGAACGTGCGTCGTCACGCCAGCGGGAGATCAGCAACGCGCGGCGGGCGACCCGCGTGGCTCGACGCCTTGCTGCAGCCTCGACGGGTGGCGGTCGTGGGGGCCTCCACGGATCCCAGGAAGATCTCGGGGCGCCCCGTGTCCTATCTGGGCCGGTACGGGTTCCGGGGGATCATCCCCGTCAATCCCCATGCCTCGACGGTGCAGGGGAATCGAGCCGTCCCTCGTATCGACGCGATCGACGGTCCGGTGGATGTCGCGGTGATCGGCCTCCCGGCGGGCCAGACCGTGCAGGCGATCGAGGAGCTCGCGGACCTGGGGTGCACGGCGGCCATCGTGCTGTCGTCGGGGTGGGCCGAGGTGGGCGGCGACGGGCCGGCCCTGCAACGGCGGCTCGTCGACATCTCGGTGGCCACCGGGATCCGGGTGCTCGGACCGAACTGTCTCGGCGCTGTTTCGGTCGCACGTCGGATTCCGCTGACCTTCACCTCAGCGCTCGACGAGATCGACCTCGTGCCTGGGCGCATCGCCTTGGTGTCCCAGTCCGGGGCCGTGGCCAGCTTCCTGTTCAGCGCCGCACAGCGAGGCGGCATCGGTGTCCATTCCATGTTCAGCACCGGCAACGAGGCGGATCTCTCCACGGCGGAGGTGGTGGGCGCGCTTGCCATGGACCCCGACGTCTCGGTGATCGCCGGCTACGTCGAGGGTGCGCGCGACCCGATCGCCCTCGCGGCGGCCCTGTCCGCCGCCCGGGAGACCGGCACGGCGGTCGTCCTCCTGCCGGGTGGGCTGACCCCGCCCGGCAGCCGAGCCGCGAGCGCACACACCGGCCTCCCACCGATCGCCGGGGAACTGGCGGAGATCGTGGAGCGCAGCGGCGCCCACGCCGTGAGCGGGATGCAGAGCCTGCTGGACACGGCTACGGCACTGGCGGCGCGGCGACCGGCGGGGGGCCGCGTCGCCATCGTGACGATCTCCGGCGGTGCCGGCGCGGTCACCGCCGACGAGGCCGTACGCGCAGGCCTCGACGTGCCGCCGCTCGACCCGACCACCCGCGGACGTCTCGCGGGCGTCGTCCCGGCGTTCGGGAGTGTCGGCAACCCGGTCGACATCACCGGTGCCGCCGTGGCCGATCCTCGCCTGCTCGGCCGGGTCCTGGACGTCTTGTCGCAGGCCCGCTCGTTCGACGCGGTGATGGTGATGCTGGGCAACGTCACCGACGGGGAGGACGAACTCGTCGACGCGCTGGCCCGATTCCGCCATGCGAGCGAGCTCGCCATGGCCGTCGCGTGGGTCGGCGGGTCCGGACGACCCCGGGCCGCCCTGAACCGGGTGGCGATCCCGACCTATGACGACCCCGGGCGGGCGGTCCGCGCCCTCGCCACCGCACTCGCGTCCGGCACCGGAGTCCCGGAAAACAGGGCCACTGAAGCGGAGGAAGTCGCATCATGACCGCGATCCAGCACCTCGCCGAGGTGGATCACGCCCTGCTGTCCGTCGACCGCGTCACCAAGCAGTTCCCCGGTGAGCGAGGGCCGGTCGTCGCCCTGGAGCCCGCCTCGTTCTCCGTGCGCGAGGGAGAGTTCGTCGCTCTGGTCGGACCGAGCGGCTGCGGGAAGACAACCCTCCTGCGGATGTGCGCCGGGCTGCTCGGACCCTCGGCCGGAGCCATCACCTACCGCGACACCGGCCGACCGATCTCGCCGGGCACGTACGGGATCGTCTTCCAGCAGCCGGCACTGCTCGAGTGGCGGACCGTCGAGAAGAACCTCCTCCTGCCCGCGCAGATCCTCGGCCTGGATCTCGATGCGGCCCGGCGACGGATCGCCGAACTGCTCGACCGGGTGCACCTCACCGAGGCGGCCGACCGGCTGCCTGCTCAGCTGTCCGGCGGCATGCAGCAGCGCGCCGCGATTGCCCGGGCCCTGGTCCACGACCCGGACGTCCTGTTCATGGACGAACCCTTCGGCGCGCTGGACGCGTTCACCCGCGAGGCCCTCAACGACGATCTCGCGCAACTGCACCTCGAGATGGGCAAGACCGTCCTGTTCGTCACCCACGACATCGACGAGGCCGTCTACCTGTCCGACCGGATCGTGGTCATGGCGTCCCGACCCGGGCGTCTCGTCGACATCCGGGACATCGGCCTGCCGCGGCCCCGGGACCGGGAATCTGTCCCGTTCCGCGCCGAGGTGGGGGCCATCCGACGGATCCTCGCGGGCCAGTCCGTCCAGGAGGAGACCCATGACTGACACGGCCGCCCCTGCTACCACCACCAAGGCCGTCGCCGCATCCGCACGACGCCGTCGCAGGACTCCGGATCTCGCCTGGACCACGGCCATCGGCGTGGTCGTCCTGTCCTATCTGCAGTGGGGTCCGCGCCCGGAGGCCATGTCGACCCGCGTCGTGCCGGACCCGGCCAGCGTCGCCGTTGCCCTCGCGGACGCCGTGAGCGACGGCGCCCTGTGGCCGCACCTCTGGTCCACCATCGTCGCAACGCTCGGCGGCTTCCTCGTGGCCACCGTGGCCGCGGTCCTTCTTGCCGCTGTGCTCGTCGCGCTGCCCCGACTGGAACGGATCCTGACGCCGTACATCGTCGGCTTCCAGAGCCTGCCGAAGATCGCCGTCGCGCCTTTGGTGATTCTCTGGCTCGGGTTCGGGAACACTTCCAAGATCGCGGTAGTGGCGTTCCTGGCCTTCTTTCCGATCTTCGTCAACTGCCTGCAGGGTTTCCGCATCCGGGATCGTGTTCGATACGAGCTCTTCCTGTCGCTGGGCGCGACGCCTCTCGAGCTCCTGCGATATCTGCGTATCCCGGCGGCCATGCCGTTCGTCTTCGCCGGGCTCGACGTCGGTCTTGTCTTCGCCCTCGTCGGTTCGGTGGTCGCGGAGTTCGTCGGCACGCGCAACGGGCTCGGCGTGTTCCTGCTGCAGCAGAAGGCGGCGTTCAACGTGCCCGGTGTCTTCGCCGCGCTGCTGGTTCTCGCCATCGTGGGTCTCACGCTGCACTTCCTGATGCGAGCGATCGAGCGCTCGACCACGGCGTGGGCCGCCGAGGTGACCACCCCGACATCAATGTGATCGCAAAGGAGCGGCCGAATGAGAAGCCCAACCGTCTTGCGAAAGCTCGTCCTCGTGCTCGCGACCCTCGGACTGGTCGCCACCGGATGCGGGAGCGGTGACGACTCGGCGTCGTCGCTCACGGTCGGGGTGGTCGGGCCGACGATGCAGATGAGCTTCGCCCCGTACACGTCCGTGCCCGTGGACCGCGGCTTCTTCGCCGAGGAGGGGCTCGAGGTCGAGATGGTCAACCTCCCGGGCAGCGCCGAGGCCGTCGACGCCGTGCTCGCCGGGCAGCTCGACGTGGCCCTGATCCTGTCGCCCTCGGTGCTCAAGGCCATCGAGACCGGATCGGACGTCCAGGTCTTCTACAACCACATCACGCGCAACTTCGCCGTTCCGCACGTCCCCGAGGACTCGCCCATCCGGTCCGTCAGCGACATGCAGGGCAAGACCGTCGGGGTGGTGAGCCCAGGCGCGGGCAGCATTCCGCAGATCAAGTCCCTGGTCGGGCGCGAGGGCGGCGATCCCGGCACGATCGAGTTCCTTCCCGTCGGCTCGGGGCCCGATGTGGCGGAGCTGGCCCGCAAGGGCGACATCGATGTGGTCGGCCTGTGGGATTCGGTGTTCGCCTCGATCGAAGGCCATGGCATGCCGCTGCGACCGGTGTCGACGCCGTGGTTCGACGAGCTCGGGTTCCAGGGCGTCTTCGTCGCCTCCCGGCAGTCCCTCGAGACCAGCCCAGATGCGTTCGCGCGCTTCGGCCGCGCCGTCGCCAAGTCCACCGTCTTCACGCAGACGAACCCGGACGCCGCCGTCACCTCGCACTGGAAGGTCTATCCCGACACCAAGCCGGCGGGCATGGAGGACACCGCGGCCAGGGCCGTCGGTCGGGCCGCCCTCGACTCCCGTCTGGAAGTTCTGACGGAGCCCGCGGGTGGCTGGGGCTCCGCGTCGCCGGACGAGATCGACGGGCTGCAGCAGGTGCTCGTCGAAGGCGGCTTCCTCGCCGCGGTGCTGCCGGCCAACCGCGTCTGGACCGACGCGCTCGTACCCGAGTTCAACAAGTTCGACGAGGCGGCGGTGGTCGACGCCGCGAAGAACACCGCGCCGTGACCGAACCGCTGAACCCGACGGGTGTCATCGCCCGGCTGGCAACACTTCGCCCCCACGCCGACGCAGTCGTGGACGACCACGGCCGCGTCGACCGGGCCGGTCTGCAGACCCGGGTCCGGCGGGCCGACGGATGGCTCGCCGAGCTCGGGATCGGGACGGGGGCGCGGTTCGGGCTGCAGCTCGGCAACCGCATCGACACCGTCGCGCTCCTCCTGGCGGCCTGGTCCCGCGACGCGACCCCTGTCAACATCAACCGGCGCTACCGGGCCTGCGAGGTGGCCGGCCTGGTCCGGAGCCATGACCTCGCCGCACTCGTCACGGAGCAGGACCGGCTCGAGGAGTTCGACGAGATCGTCGGCGACGGCCGCGGACTCGCCGGGCACGCGGCGGCCGGCGTCACCGTCGTCGCACCCATACGGGACCGTCCGGTGCCCGCGACGCGCGTCGAGTACGCGCTGCTCACCGGCGGGACGACCGGGGCGCCCCGCCTGGTGGCCTGGACGCTTCGCGACATCGTCCTCGCCGCGATGTATCCGCGCAGCCACCCCGACGTCAGCCCCGACCCCGACGTGCTGGTGCGACGCTCGGCGAGCGGCGGGGAGCGAACCCTCGTGGCCGCCCCGATGGATCACGCCTTCGGCCAGTGGGTCACGCTCGCGGTGCTGCTCGGCGGTGGAACCGCGGTTCTCGCCGACCGCAGGCCGCTCGATCCCGAGCACCTGCTCGCACTGGCCGAACGGGAGCGGTGCGACGCCATGAACGTCAGCGGTCAGGCCTTCGCCGGCAGGCTCGTCGAGGCGCTCGACGGCGGCGCCCCGGCACCCGCGCGGCTGCGGCAACTGATCACCGGCGGCGCCCCGACCCTCGACGCCACCAAACGTGCCCTGTGGCAGCACATGCCCGAACTCGAGATCGTCGAGGGCATCGGGTCGTCGGAGACCGGCACCCTCGGACGTGCCACGCAGCACGCGTCGTGCCCGGGCAGCCTCGCGCCACGATTCGTCCCGACCAGCGGAACGATGGTCGTCGAGGACGACCTCAGCGCGGCCGAACCCGGCCGGCTCGGACGCCTGGCCAGGGTCGGCCCGGTCTCGCTGGGCTACCTCGACGATCGACCGGACAACCGCTTCGCCGTCGTCGACGGGAGGCGGATGGCCGTCCTCGACGACGCCGCCGGCCTCGAGCCCGACGGCACGTTCCTGCTGCACGGGCGGCTCGACCGCGTGATCAACACGGGCGGCGAGAAGGTCCATCCCGACGAGGTCGAGACCGTGCTGGCGCGCCACCCAGAGGTCACCGACTGCGTCGTCGTCGGCGTGCCGGACGAGACGTTCGGGCAACGGGTCGTCGCCGTGGTGAAGCCGGCCGGACCCACCTTCGACGAGGAGACGGTCCGCCGGTTCGCCCGCAGCCGGCTCGCGGGCTACAAGGTGCCCGGACGCATGGTCGTCGTGGCCGGCATCCCACGCCTCGACTCCGGGAAAGTGGATCTCGCGGCGGCCCGGGCCATCGCCGACCGCGGTCGAGAAGAGCAGGCGCCGTGAAACTCGGACTGAACCTCGGGTACGCCGGCACCCGCCTCGCGGACATCACGCCGCTCGTGAACGAGGCCGATCGGCTCCACCTCGACTCCGTGTGGGTTGCCGAGTCGTACGGCTCGGACGCCGTCGCCGTACTCGGCTACCTGGCCGCGATCACGCGCCGCGTCGCGCTGGGCAGCGCCATCCTCCAGATACCCGCGCGCACCCCGGCCGCGACCGCGATGGCGGCGATGACGATCGATGCCCTGTCCGGCGGGCGCTGCCACCTCGGCCTGGGTGTCTCGGGGCCACAGGTCGTCGAGGGCTGGCACGGCGTGTCGTTCCGGGATCCGTTGGGACGTACCCGGGAATTCGTCGACATCGTGCGGCGGGCCATCCGGCGAGACGAGCCGGTCACCTACGACGGCGACTTCTACCAACTGCCACTGCGCGACGGTGCGGTCGGGGCAGGCAAACCGCTCCGGTCGATCCTCCACCCGATCCGCGACCAGATCCCGATCCACCTCGCCGCGCTGGGAGCGCGCAACGTGGAACTGTGCGCCGAGATCGCCGACGGCTGGATGCCCTTCCTCCACCCACCCCAGCGGGACCTCTACGCCGAACCCCTGCGCCGAGGGACCGCGAAGCGAGACCCGCGGCTGCGCCCGCTCGAGATCACCACCACCGTGCGGCTCGCCGTCGGCAATGACCTCGCCGCCTGCCGCGACCGCATCCGCCCCAACCTCGCGCTCTACATCGGCGGGATGGGTCCGCGGGAACGCAACTTCTACAACCAGGCGGTCCGCCGACTGGGCTTCGACGAGGAAGCGGATGCCATCCAGGACCGATACCTCGCGGGCGACAAGGCCGGCGCTGCAGCCGCAGTGCCCGATGCACTCGTCGACGAACTGGCGTTGGTCGGACCGCTCGAACGCATCCGGGACCGGCTCGCGGTCTTTGCCGAGTCCGGGGTCGATCGCCTCCTGATCGGCCTCGACGCCTCCCGCGGCGTCGACGAGTTGCTGCCCCACCTCGAGCCACTTGCCACGCTCACAGCTGACCTGTGACCGCGATCGGATCGCCCGGTCAACCTGCGCCGGAGCGTCCCGCCGGCGAGCTGGTCGTGTTCCAGGTCAGCGACGACACCGAGCGGAATCGAATGCTTGGCGGGCGCTGCCCGGCTGTCGCCGATCATGGATCTAGCGGCGCCGGGCCGCGAGCAAGAGCTCGATCGCCGTCGCGACGTCGGGGAAGCTCTCGACCGGCTCGGCGGTCACCCTGTCCCGCAGCACGGGCGCGTGGCCGTCGAGGTCGACGGTCAGCAGGTACAGGTCGCTGTCGCCCAACACGAGGTAGTCCTCCCGACCCGGCACCTCGCGCCACAGCGTGTTGGCCGCGACGAGACCCTGCCAGAACCCGCCCGGTCCGCGGTCGTCCGGGCTTTGCCAGCTGCCGTAGAGGACCAGCCCGTCCACGTCGACACCGTCCTCGCGGCGCAGCAGGTCGGCGTACGCGTCCGGCAGCGTCGCCCCGAACAGCGACCGCAACCGCTCCCCGACCGCCGCGATCGCGGCCTCGTCGGCGCCGGGCTGCACCGGCTCATCGATCGGCGGCACGCATACGACACTACGACCACCTCTCGGCCGGCCACCGTGGCGGGCCGACTCGAGTCCCGTCAGGTTCCGATTAGTTCCAGCCGGGTCGCCGGTCTTATCCCGTGAGAGACCGGCACGGAGCCGGTCGCCCCGCCACCGGAGGTCACCATGTCCGCCACCGTCACCGCCCCCACCGCCACCACCTCGTCCGTCCCCACGGTCGGAGCGCTCCTGCGCGACGGGGCCGGCGCCACCGTCCTCGCCGCGGTCGCCACCGCGGCCGTCGCCGCCGCCGGTCAGGCGGTCGGGTTCAGCCTCGACGTCGCAGGCCAGGCGATCCCGGTGTCCGGGTTCGCGACCCTCACCGTCATCTTCTCGGTCATCGGCCTGCTCATCGCCGTGGGCCTGCGCCGGTTCGCCCGGCGCCCGCGCACCACGTGGATCCGCACGACCGTGGCCCTCACCGTGCTCTCCCTGGTGCCGGACGTGCTCGCCGACGCCGCCACCAGCACCAAGGTCCTCCTGATGGTGACGCACCTGGTGGCCGCCGCGATCGTGATCCCGGCAGTGGCTCGCCGGCTGCGCGCCTGACCCCGCTGCGGGTGCACCCCAGCACGGAGGAGATCGGCGACGTGGGCCGCAGCGCCGCGATCAGCTGCTCGGTGGGACGGGCTACCGGTTGGGGCGGTGGGGGAGCTGCGCGTAGGCCAGCTGGTGCTCGCGGGCGTGCCGGCAAGCGCGTTCGACGTCGCCGTCGACCATGTCCTGCAGCAGCTGCTGGTGGTCTTCGGCCACAGTGGCGAGATCGGGTTCGAGAACCATCAGGGCGATGGACGTCCGGGCCTCGATCTGCAGCGCCTCCCAGGCCCGGATGAGCAGGCGGTTCTCGCTCGCTTCGACGACCAGCCGGTGGAAGGTGCTGCTCGAGGTGCCCATGAGCGCGACGTCTCCGGTCTCCGCGCTCCGGCGCATCTCCGCGACGGCCTTCTCCATCACGGAGCGGGGGACGGCGCCGCGCAGCATGCACAGCCGGGTGGCCGCCTCCTCCAGAGCGGCCCGGACCACGTAGGCCTCGCGGAGGGTCTGCTCGGCGAACGGGACCACGGTGCTGCCCATCCTCGGGCGGCTCTCGATGAGCCCGAGAGCCTCGAGGTCGCGCAATGCCTCGCGAACGGGCGCCTGGCTCGTCCCGAACTCGGTCGCGATCCTCGTCTCCACCAGCCGTTCGCCGGCCGCGTATTCGCCGGACGTGATGCGCTCGAGCAGCCCGTCCCGGATCAGGCTGCTGAACGTCGGGCGGGACACCCGTGGAGCGGCGGGCCGCCTCTCGTGGTCCGTCATGCGGCAATCCTCCCCGTCCTCGCCGTACCCCGCCCGGCACTCCTTGACCGGGGGAGGGCGACGCTCCTAGGCTCATTATCGATATCGATAATCAGCGACGATGCTGGGGGCTCGACGAGATGCTGACCGCGATGTTGGTACCGGAGAGCCTCGGCGCGGCGCAGGCCGCACTGGCGGACGGGGCACGTCCCCTCGCCGGCGGCACGTACCTGATGCCCCGGCTGAACGACCGCGCCACACCGCCGACGCGCCTGGTCAGCCTGCGTCGCGCCGGCCTCGACGGGATCGCGGTGAGCGACGGTGCGGTGAGCATCGGAGCCACGACCACGTTCGCGCGGATCGAGGACGACGCGCGCCTCGCCGTCCTGCACCCGTGCGTGCGCTCCATCGCGGCCCGCCCGGTGCGGAGCCTGGCCACGGTGGCCGGAAACCTCTTTGTTCGCCAGCCCTACGGGGATCTGGCGGTGGCCCTGCTCGCTCTCGACGCCGTCGTCGAGATCCAGGGAGCCGCGGGGCCGCGCACCCTGCCCCTCGAACGCATGCTCCCGATCGGCGTGGCGGAGAACGAGCTGGTCACGGGCGTCCGGTTCGACATCCCGGTGGCCTTCCGCTACCACAAGGCCGGCCGGCGGCGGTTCAACTCCGCCAGCATCGTCACCGTCGCGGCAGCGCTCACCATGGCTGACGGCGTGGTGCGTGACGTGCGCATCGCGCTCGGCGGGCTCGCGCCGCGGCCGCTGAGGTGCGAGCCGGCCGAACGGGCGCTCGTCGGCCGCCCACTCGACGAGGCGAGCGTGCGCGCCGCCGCCGCCGAGGCGGACCCGCTGATCGAGCCCTTCGACGACGCCTACGCCTCTGCCTGGTACCGCCGTCGCGTCTTCCCCGTCCACCTGCGCCGGGCGCTGCTCGGCCACTGATCGAGAGGAGCGTGTGGTGCCATCCCAGATCGTCACCCTCACGGTCAACGGCTCGCCACGGGAGCTGATCGCCCGTCCGTCCACCACGCTGCTCCGTGCCCTGCGGGAGAACCTCGGCCTGACCGGCACCAAGCGCGGATGTTCGCAAGGCGCCTGCGGCACCTGCACCGTGCTCCTCGACGGCGAACCCGTCGTGTCGTGCCTCGTCCCCGTCGTGACGGTGGACGGCGCCGAGGTCACCACCGTCGAGGGCCTCGCCGGCGCCGACGGCGGGCTCAGCCCGTTGCAGCAGGCGTTCCTCGACAACTTCGCCCAGCAGTGCGGCTTCTGCACCCCCGGCATGCTGATGTCCTCGTGCGCGCTCCTGCGCCGCACCCCGACGCCCACGCGCGACGAGGTCTGCGAGGGGCTCTCGGGCAACGTCTGTCGCTGCACCGGCTACGAGCCGATCGTGGCCGCCGTCCTGGATGCCGCCGACCGCACCCGCGAAGTAGCGACGCAACCCAGCGCGGAGGTCGGCAGCTGATGGTCCGCGTCAACCCGATCGACCACGACTACTTCCCGCACGAGCGACGCGGCTCCTTCAGCGTCATCGGCTCCACCGTCCAGCGCGCGGACGCGCACGGTCACGTCACCGGGCGCACGCAGTTCTTCGAGGACACCGCGCCGCGTGGGCTGCTCCACCTCAAGGTGCACCGGTCCACCCGCCACCACGCCCGGATCGACCGGGTGGACGTCACCGCGGCCCGGCAGGTGCCGGGGGTCGTCGCCGTCCTCACCCACGAGGACGTGCCGAACAACTGGTACACCGTGCTGCGGCTGATCGGGATCGAGCCGAACGACGAGCCGGTGCTGGCCGAGGACCGGGTGCTCTACCGGGGAGAGCCGATCGTCGCCGTCGTCGCCGAGACCGAGGAGGCCGCATGGGATGCAGCTGGCCGGGTGGTCGTCGACTACACCGACCTCCCCGCCGTGCTCGACGTGGAGGAAGCGCTCGCCCCCGGCGCCCCGGTGATCAAGCAGTCGGGCACCAACTACTTCGTCTACGAAGGCCACCACTCCCGCCGGGTCCGGTTCGGCGACGTCGAGGCCGGGTTCGCCGCCGCCGACCACGTCTTCTCCTGGACGTACGGCTCCGCCCCGATCGAGCACGCCCCCACGGAGACGACGGGCTGCATCGTCGTCCCGCAGGGCGACGGGAGGCTGCGCATCCACAGCAACACGCAGGCGGCCTTCTTCACCCTCGACAACACCGCGCTGATCATCGATCGCCCGTTCGCCGACCTGCAGGTCGTCGGCGGCACCGTCGGCGGCGGGTTCGGAGGGAAGGTCGACGTGATGGTCGAGCCGCTGGCCTGCATCGCCGCGTCGGTCGCCAACCGGCCGGTCCAGTACAGCTACAGCCGCGAGGAGGAGATGCAGGTCTCCTCGCCCCGCGCCGCGGAGCGGATCGTCATCACCGACGGGGTGCTGGACGACGGCAGCATCATCGCCCGCAAGATCGTCCTGTACGTCGACGCGGGTGCGTACTCCCGGCACAGCCCCTACGGCACCACCAAGGCCGCCGCCCACTTCCCGGGGCCCTACACGATCCCCAACGTCCACATCGACGCCCACTGCGTGTACACCAACCGGACGCCGTCCAGCGCGATGCGCGGGTTCGGCGTCACGATCGGGGACTTCGCGCTGGAGTCGCAGATGGACCGGATCGCGCGCGAGCTCGGCATGGACCCGCTGGAGCTGCGGCTGAAGAACGCCTACCGCGACGGCGACGTCAAGGCCCACCGCAAGGTCGCGTCGGGTACCGGTCTCATCGAGGTCATCCAGCGGGCCGCCGACCTCGTCGGTCACGAGCTGGCAGCGGAGTACCGCCGGTTGACGTCGACCACACCCAGGGAGGACTGATGGCACTCCGTCGCGGCCGGGGCTACGCCGCGGTCAACTACCCGACCGGGATGAACCTGGGTGGCGACCCGTCCCAGGCACTGGTGCACGCCACCACGACGGGGGCGTTCGTCGTCACGCTCTCGTCGGTGGATCTCGGGCAGGGTCTGCGGACCGTGGTGGCCCAGTGCGCGGCCGAGATCCTCGGCATCCCGTTCGAGTCGGTGATCGTCGACACCGCGGACACCGACACCGGGCCGCACTGCATGGGGACCTTCGCCAGCCGCGGCACCCACCGCGTGGGCAACGCGGTGATCATGGCGGCCCGCGAGGCGCGGGAGGTGATGCTGCAGGTCGCCGCCGACATGATGGAGGTGGACGCGGCCGACCTCGAGACCGACGGCACCGGCCACGTCGCGGTCAGGGGAGCGCCGTCGAAGCGCATCCACATCAGCGACGTCGCGGGCGCGGCGCACTTCACGCAGGGGAGGAGCATCTCCGGTCGCGGGATGTTCCTCAAGGAACGCAGCTTCCCGGACCCCGAGACCGGAGCGATGGATCCCGACTCCTGCCAGGCGCACGCGTGCACCGTGGCCGACGTGGAGGTCGACGACGAGACCGGCGTCGTCGAGGTGCTGAGCCTGCACAACACCTACGAGATCGGCCGCGCGCTCAACCCGGCGCTGGTGAACCAGCAGGTGGAGGGCGGGGCCTGGATGGGCGTCTCGCACGCGCTGTTCGAGTCGACCGAGCCGTACTACCCGCACTCCCGCGAGCACGGGCCGATCGACTACAGCCAGTACCTGATGCCGGGGCCAGCGGACACCCCGGCGCAGACGAGCGTGGTGCTGGAGCGACCGGCGGACAACGGCCCCTTCGGTGCCAAGGGCATCGGTGAGATGACCGCGAACGCCCCGATCCCGGCCATCGCCAACGCCATCTTCGACGCCGTGGGCGTCCGGTTGACCACGATGCCGTTCACCCCCGAGCGGGTCCTGCGCGGCCTGGACGAGCTCGCACATCGGGGCGCGGGCCGATGACTGGGCGCTACGCAGGCCCCGTCGTGGACTGCCACCACCACGTCTGGCGACCGCGCGACCTGCCATGGCTCGCCGAGGGGAACGTGCCCCGGATCTTCGGCCCGCACGAACCCATCCGACGCGACTACCTCATCGACGAGTACGTGCAGGACGCGAAGAGCGTCGGAATCGTCGAGTCGGTGTACGTGCAGACCAACTGGCCGATGGACCGCGCCGTGGACGAGGTGCGGTGGCTCGCCGAGGTCCACCGCGAGTCGGGGTGGCCGTCTGCCGTGGTCGGGTCGGCGGACCTGTTCAGCCCGGACGCGATGTCGGTGCTGCGTGCACAGGCGGCCGTCTCCCCGCTGGTCCGGGGCACGCGGCTGCAGCTGCACTGGCACCCGCGGGAGGAGTTCCGCTTCGCGGCCGCGCCCGATGCCCTGCTCGACCCGGTGCTCGTGCGGAACGTCGGCCGGCTCGCCGAGCTCGGCTGGCTCTTCGAGCTGCAGGTCTTCGCCGACCAGATGCCGGCCGCCGCCGAGCTCGTGGCCGCGTGCCCCGACACGACGTTCGTGCTGGTGCACGCGGGCATGCTCGTCGACGCAGGCGACGAGGACGAGGTCGCCCGCTGGACGAGAGGCATGCGAGCGCTCGCCGCGCAGCCCAACGTGGTCGTCAAGCTGACCGGGCAGGGCACGTTCGTGCATCGCGTCGACCCCGGCCTGATCGGGTTCGTCGCGGAGCACGTGCTCGCGCTGTTCGGCCCGCGGCGGGCGATGTTCGGCAGCAACTTCCCCGTCGAGAAGCTCTGGACCGCGATGCCCCCGCTCGTCGACGCGTGGCGCGACGCCCTGTCCTCGAGGTCTGCAGAGGAACAGCAATGGATCTTCGCCGACAACGCCCGCCGCGTGTACGGCCTGTCTGCCTGAACCTGACCCAGGAGGAACCGTGCCCCTGTTCGTTCTCACCTACGGCTACAACGACACGCCGCAGCGCAGCGAGCGCCGCGCTGATCACCTCGCCCACCTGGAGCGGCTGAGCGCCGACGGCGCCGTCGTGGCCGCAGGCCCCCTGGCGGACCTGAGCGGCGGCATCATCGTCCTGCAGGCCGAGGACGAGGCGAGCGCACAGCAGCTCGTGGAGCAGGACCCGTACACGAAGCACGGCGTCACGAAGGACCGCACCCTGCAGGAGTGGAAGGTGACGGTCGGTTCGCTCGCCGGTTGAGCCACGTCGGCGGCTGAGCTGCGCTTCGAGGTTCTCCGCGGCCCTCACGCCGGGCGGCGCGGCTGGCCGCCCATCGCGGCCCGGGCCGGCCGTGGCCGGCCAACCGGGATCGTCGGGGTGCGCTCGTAGGTTCCTGGACATGACGGTAGCGCCGGTCCTCGATCCACGTCCGCTCTTCGCTCGGTCACTGGACCAGACCGAGCAACAGATCGCGGCGGTTCGCCCCGATGAGCTGAGCAACCGCACTCCCTGCGCCGACTACGACGTTCGCGCGCTGCTCGGGCACGTGGTCGCGGTGCTGCACAAGATCGCCCGCGTCGGCGCGGGAGTCGACGCGCGCGATGTCCCGGACGTGATCAACGGCATCGACGACGACGGTTGGGTCCGCGCATTCACCCGGGCCCGCGGCGAGGTCGAGCGGGTGTGGGCCGACGACTCGACGCTCGACCGCATGGTCACGCTGCCGTGGGCCACGCTGCCCGGCCGGGTCGCTCTCGACGCGTACACGCATGAGTTCACCGTCCATTCATGGGATCTGGCGCACGCCACTGATCGGCTCGCCGAACTCGATCCCGACCTTGCCGCACAGGCACTCGAAGCGTTCCCGAAGTTCGCGCCGCCGGAGGAGCGCAGCGGACAGGGCCCATTCGGGCCGGTCGTGCCGGTGCCCGACGATGCCGACGTGTACACCCGGCTGGCCTCCTACCTGGGGCGCCGACCGTCCGCAGGGTGACCGGCCAGACCCTCGAGCCGGCCCCTCCGGATGGTCTGATCTCCAGGCGCTGCCCTCAGCCGGTCGTCGCGCGGGGGAGGTGCGCGGCGAGCTCGGCGCGGGAGCGCAGGCCGAGCTTGGCGTAGGTGCGGGTGAGGTGGAACTGCACGGTCTTGACCGACAGCATCATCGCCGCGGCGACCTCTTTGTTGGTCAGGCCCGTGGCCACGAGCCCGGCGACCGTGCGTTCCTGGTCGGTCAGCGCGTCGACGTCCTGCTCGCGCAGCCGGAAACCGGGGCGGGCGGTCTTGAGTTCCCGGTCGCAGCGCTCGACGTGGACCTGTGCGCCGAGAGCCGCGAACGCCTGGCGGGCCGGCGTGAGCACGGCCGTGGCGTCCCGGCGGCGCCCGGCGCGGCGCAGCGTGAGGCCGTGGGCGAGGTCGACGCGTGCGCGGTCATAGGGCAGCGGGAGGTCTTCGAGCTGCGCGCGGGCCGTGCGGAAAGCCTCCTCCGCACCGGCGAGGTCGCCGCGCGCGGCGAGCAGCCGCCCGCGGACGCGGCCGAGCCGTGCGACGGCGGAGCGGTGCCCGCGGGTGCGGGCGATGTCCTCGAGCGGGGTGAGGAACGCGTCGGCGTCGGCGAGGCGGTCGGTGAGTACCAGTGCGTCCGCGTAGAGGTCGTGCCACGGCCAGAACCCGGGTTCGTCCAGGCCGCCGCGCGGGCTGCGGGCAGCGAGCGGGGCGAGGTGGCGGACCACGGCCTCGTGGTCCGAGCGCGCCTCGGCGACGTGCGCGCGGGCCAGCAGGGCCGGGACGGTCATCACGGTGTAGTCGTGGGTGCCGGCGTCGGCGAGGCCGAGGTGGCGCTCTGCGGCGTCCGGCTCCCCGCGCAGGGCGTGGATCTGGACACCGGTCCAGTGCACGAGCGGCCGCAGGAGCTCCAGGTCGGTGGCGGCCAGCAGGATCTCGCCCTGGTCGACGCACTGGAGCGCGCCGTCCCAGTCGCCGAGGGCGAACCGGGTGCGGGCGAGCCACACCAGCGCCCAGAGCGCGATTCGGTTGGAGCCGGTGCGCCGCACCGTGGACACCGCGTGCTCGAGTTCGCGGCGGGCGGCCTCCGGCTCGTCCTGGGCGAGCAGGAGCCAGCCGTGCCCCATCCGGGCGCGCTGGTGCTGGAGGCCGCTCGGGCTCTCGGCGACGGCCATCCGGTAGGCGTCGAAGGCCTTGTCGATGTCGCCGCGGGCCGCGTGGCCGAGCCCGACGATAGCGCGTGTCTCCACCGCGGCCGGTGCGCCCGGTGCGGCGTGCTCCAGTGCGCGACCGGCCCACCGGACCAGGTCGTCGCCGTCCCACTCGGCGAGGGCGTGCAGCACGTGGCGCTGGCACACCACGGCAGCTGCCCGCCGGTCGGAGCCGCGCCGTCGCCACGCGCTGTCGAGGTAGGCGGCGGCCTCGGCGCGGCGCCCGCGTTGCACCGCGACGTAGGCGAGCACAGCGTCCCGGTCGGGGCCAGCGGGCAGTGCCTCGAGCTCCGGGAGCGCGTCCACGGCCTGGCCGAGCAGGCCGGCGCCGGCGAGGGCGTCGACGGCCTGGATCAGCCGGTCCTCACGCTCGCCACGATCACGACTGATCCGGCTCGCGTCCAGCAGCGCGCCCGCGACGACCGCCCATGCGCCCTCCTCCGCCTTGCGACGGGCGAGGTCGAGCAGCAGGGCGGCGAGCTCGTCGTCCGGCAGCGGGTTGCCCTCCACCCGGTGCCGAAGCCGGTCGACCTCGTCGCCCGCGATCTCCGCCGCACGGGCGTGCAGGTCGTGGCGGCGCCTCGGCGCGAGGGTGGCGTGCACGGCTCCGCGGACGAGCCGGCCGCGGAACGTCAGCACGTCGAGGCCGTGGCCGGCCGCGGGGACGAGCAGGCCAGCGGCGGCCGCCTCGTCGAGCGCGCCGATCGGGTCGGTGACCTCGGCGAGTGCCGCGGCGTCGCCGAGGTGCGCGTCGGTTCCGAGGACCGCGGCCGCCTCGACGAGGCGCCGGGCCTGCGCGGAGCAGGCCTCCAGCGCGGCCTGTACCCGGTTCTGCACGGACGTCGGCGCCGGCAGCCGCGTCTGCCAGTCCGACCAGCGGATCGGCGGCGTGTCACGCAGGATCTCCAGCAGATGACGAGGCACCCCGTCGGCGTGGTCGGCGAGCCTGCGGGCGACCGGAACGGGAAGATCGATCCCGGCGACGCGCGCCGCGAGCAGCCGGGTCTCGTCCGGCCGCAGCGGCGGCACCCGCACGCGCTCGGCGGGTAGCCCGTCGAGCACCTCCCGCACGTCGGGATGGACGTCGACACCGGGTCCGGTGCAGATGACGAGCAGGAGCAGGATCCGTCCCTCGTGCAGGCGGACGACCGCAGAGGCGATCGCCTGCAGCGACGCCGGGTCGGCCTGGTGGGCGTTGTCGACGAGCACGAGGAGCGACTCCTCCCGTGCCCTGGCCCGCCAGCACTCGGTGAACGCCTCGCCCCACGCGCCGGGCTCGTCGCCGCTCAGCTCGGTCGGTGCGGCCGGGTCGGCTGCGAGTCGCCGGGCCAGCGCGCCGCGGCGGTCGGCCTCCCATGCGAGCCCCGCGACCGCCACCGTCGCCACGTCGGGCCGGCGCGCCCGGAACCGGCGCAGGAGCGTGGTCTTCCCGACCCCGGGGACGCCCTCGACGACGGCGACGACTGGGGTCCCGCCGGCGGCGCGGCCGAGCAGCCGCTCGAGGTGCTCCACCTCACCGGCCTGCCCCACGACGTGGGCGTCCGTGTCCACCGCGTCACCCTAGGCCTCTGGCCACTTCACACATCCAGTGCGAACTTCACATAGGGCCCGCCCTGTGTGAAGTCCGCACACGATGTGTGAAGTGGCCAGATCTCGGAGCGCGTCAGCCTAGATCGCCGCCGCCCACCGGCAGCACGCTGCCCGTCACGTAGGACGCCTCGTCGGAGGCGAGGAACAGGATCGCCGCCGCCTGCTCGTCGAGCGTGCCATATCGCTTGAGCAGCGAGGACGCGATCGTCTGGTCCTGGTGGGCCTGGTACCAGGCCGCCTCCTGCGCGTTCTGCGGAACGGAGTTACCGCGGGGGATGCGCCGCGGTGGGGCGTCGGTGCCGCCGGGGGCGCTCGCGACCACCCGGACCCCGGCGTCGGCGTACTCCATGGCGAGGGACGCGGTCAGCGCGTTGATCCCGCCCTTGGCCGCCGAATACGGGATGCGGTGGATCCCCCGCGTCGCCACCGACGACACGTTGACGATCACTCCGCCGCCCCGCTCCACCATGCCGGGCAGGACCGCGCGGCAGCACCACAGGGTCGGCATGAGGGAGCGGCGGATCTCCGCGGCGATCTCGGCCTCGGTGAACTCGGTGTACGGCTTGAAGTTGATGGCGCCGCCCACGTTGTTGACGAGCACGTCGATCCGGCCCTGCCAGTCGCGCGCCTCGCGCAGCGCCTCGTCGGCGGCGGCGAACTCCTCCAGGTCCGCCACGACCGCGAGGGCCTTGGCGCCGTCCGCGAGCAGGCCGTCGGCGACCTCGTGCACCAGCGGCGATCGGTCGACGAGCACGATCAGCCCGCCCTCGGCCGCCGCCCGCTCGCCGACGGCGCGGCCGATGCCCTGCGCGGCCCCGGTCACCACAACGACCTTCCGGTCGAAGCGCCCGGGGGTGACGAACCGCGGCCGGTGCTCGGCCGCAGGCGGCGGGGTGATCGGCGCGAGCCCTGTCGCCGGGAACGCCTCCTGCCCTGTCACCGAACGAGCGCCGGCCGCGACCAGGTCGTCGCCGTCGTCCAGCGTCAGGACCGTGCCTTCGCCGCTGCCCGACCTCCCGGGGAACACCGCCTGCCCGCAGATCCCGCGAGCGCCGTCCGGGGACCGCCCAGCCGAGGCACCAACGGCCGCGAGCTCCGTGGCCGGCAGCACGAGCTGGCCGGTGACGGTGCGGCCCTCGCCTGCGAGGACGAGGAGCCCCGTGTCGCCCAGTGGCACGGGCGACTTCGTGACGATGGTCGGCGCCTCATCGGTGGAGACGGCGAGCGGGGCGGCCGGCGCGAACCTCTCGTAGAAGAACCCGCTGGGCACGATGTCTCGATCGGTGAAGTGGCCGCGAACGGCGTCGACCATGGCAGGCGGGCCGCAGAGGTAGACAGCGGTGGCGCCGTCGTGCAGGTGCTCCGGCTCGATCAGGCCTGTCACGTATCCCTGGTGCTTCGCGCTGGTGCTCGGGTCGGCGACGCAGTAGTCCCAGCTCAGGTTCGGGATGGTGGAGGCCAGCCGTTCGATCGTCGCCAGCTCGACCACGTCGTCGTCGGTGGTGGCGCCGTAGAGCAGGCGTACCGGCCGGGTGCTGCCGGCGGCGTCCAGCGTGCGCAGGATCGACAGGATCGGCGCGAGCCCGGTGCCGCCCGCGAGCAGCAGCAGCGGCGCGTCCGACTCGCGCAGGAAGAAGCTCCCGTGCGGGCCGGTGAAGCTGATCTCGTCGCCGACCCGTGCGCGGTGCTCCAGGTACTCGGACATGACCCCGCCGGGGGTCAGCTTGACCAGGAACGTCAGCGCCTGGTCGGCCGGGGCGTTGCTGAAGGAGTACGAGCGGGACTCCTCGGTGCCCGGTACGGCGATGTTCACGTACTGGCCGGGGAGGAAGGTCAGCTCCTCCCGGTCGTGGATCTCGATCGTCAGCGCCACGGTGGTCGGCGAGAGCCGGTCCAGCCCGGTCAGCGTGCCGTGGTGGGTCGCGGCCCCGGTGCGCGCGGCCGCGGACGTGCCGGCGATCTGCAGCACGAGGTCCGACCGCGGCGTGAGCTGGCAGGCCAGCACGTAGCCCGCACGTTCCTCGTCCGGCGCGAGGGCGTCCTCGAGGTAGGAGCCGCGGTCGAACTCGCCGGACTCGCAGAACGCCTTGCAGGTGCCGCAGACGCCGTCCCGGCAGTCCATCGGGATGTTGATGCGCGCCCGGTAGGAGGCGTCGGTGACGGTCTGGTCCTCGGCGCACGTGACGAACCGGGTGACGCCGTCCTCGAACGCGAGTGCAACTCGGTGAGACATCACGGTCCCTCAGAAGTGGTAGACGTCGACCACGTGGTGGATGTAGTCGTTCTTCAGCACCACGGTCTTGCGGCGGATCAGCGGTGAGTGACCGGAGAAGTCGATCGTGTAGAACGACGTGCCGTAGTAGGGGTCGACGGTCTTGTACCGGAAGTACATGGTGTGCCAGTTGAAGCGGACGTCGACCAGGTCGCCGCGGCGCTCGATCACCTCGACGTTCGAGATGTTGTGGCTGGTGCGCGGCTCCGGGAGCGAGGTCGCGCTGGAGCGCTCGGTGCGGATCCGGAACACCCGGTCCTCCAGCCCGCCCTTGTTGTCGTAGTAGATGAGCGAGATGTCGCGCTGCGGGTCCTCGGTGAGCCGATCGCCGTCGTCCCAGCACGGCATCCAGTACACGACGTCGTCCGCGTAGCACTCGAGCCACTTCTCGAACTCGCGGTCGTCGAGGTGGCGGGCCTCGCGGTAGAGGAACTGCTCGATCATGTTCTGGGTGATGAGCTTCGCGCCGCGCTCGGTCGTCGTCATGCCCGCTCCTCGATCGCGGTGCGGAGGGTGTCCCGCCAGTAGCCGTGCTGGACCGTGAAGAGGCCCTCGTCCTCGTTGCGCACGCCGGCGGAGACCACGCCGTCCATCCCGAGGGACTTCGCCACCTCGTCGGGGCCGGTGAGCCAGTGCTCGGCACCGCGGCTCATGTCGTTCCACGGCGCCGCCGTGGCCTGGAAGGTGAGCTGGCAGGAGCGGAACTCCTCCAGATCGTCGGGTGTGGCCATGCCGGAGGCGTTGAAGAAGTCCTCGTACTGCCGGATCCGGTGGGCCCGAGCCTCCGCGCTCTCACCTTTGGGGGCGATGCAGTAGATCGTGACCTCGGTCTTGTCCGGCGCGATCGGGCGGAAGTGCCGGATCTGCGTCGAGAACTGGTCCATCAGGTACACGTTCGGGTAGAGGCACAGGTTACGGCTGCCCTTGACCATGAACTCGCCCTTGGCCTCGCCGAACTCGCGCTTCAGGTCCTCCATGCGGTCCCACAACGGCCGGTCCTGCGGGTTCGCCGCCCACGTCCACAGGCACAGGTGCCCGTGCGGGTACGACCAGTAGCCGCCTCCGGACTTGCCCCAGCCGCCCGCGTCGAGGGCCTTGGTCTGGTTCTTCGACTGGCCGGTGCCGCGCCGCGCGGTAGTGGCCGCGTAGTTCCAGTGGGTGGCGGTGACGTGGTAGCCGTCGGCGCCGTTCTCGGCCTGCACCTTCCAGTTGCCGTCGAACGTGTAGGTCGAGCTGCCGCGCAGCACCTCCAGGCCATCCGGCGACTGGTCGACCAACATGTCGATGACCTTGGTGGTGTCGCCGAGGTGCTCGGAGAGCGGCAGGACGTCCGGGTTGAGGCTGCCGAACAGGAACCCGCGGTAGGAGTCGAACCGGGCGACCTTCGTGAGATTGTGGGAGCCGTCCGTGTCGAACGAGGCGGGGTAGCCGGCGCCGTCGGGGTCCTTGACCTTGAGGAGCTTGCCGTCGTTGCGGAACGTCCAGCCGTGGAACGGGCAGGTCAGGGTGGGCCGGTTGTCGGTCTTGCGGCGGCAGAGCATCGCGCCGCGGTGCGCGCAGGCGTTGATCAGGCAGTGCAGCTCGCCGCCGGCGTCCCGGGTGATCACGACGGGCTGGCGGCCGATGTAGGTCGTGAAGTAGTCGCCGGGATTCGGCAGTTGGCTCTCGTGGGCGAGGTAGATCCAGTTGCCCTCGAAGATGTGCGCCATCTCCAGCTCGAAGATCTCCTCGTCGGTGAAGATCCGGCGGTTGGCGCGGTAGATGCCGCCCTCGGGGTCCTCGACGACGGCATGGGCGAGCACCTCGCGGGCGTGGAACACGTCTGCAGTGGCGGTCATGTCGGAGCCTCCGGGTCGGGTCGGCGGTGACGGCTTCGACTGTCGCGGCCCGCCCGCTGACCCGCGTCAGCACTTTGCCCAGTCCTGACCCAGCACTTATCCAGATTTCTGATGTCTTAATAGAGCTTCACTCGGTCTTTGTGTCTACATGACGGGCGGCCTACCGTCGTGCCCCATGGAGATCCGTCAGCTGCGCTACTTCGTGACGGTCGCCCAGACCCGGCACTTCGGGCAGGCGGCCGAGCGGCTGCACATGGCCCAGTCGCCGCTCTCGCAGGCGATCCGGCAGCTGGAGTCGCAGGTCGGGGCCACGCTGTTCAACCGGACCACGCGCCGCGTCGACCTCACGCCCGCAGGCGAGGCGTTCCTGCGGGACGCGGAGCGGATCCTCGCCTCGGTCGAGACCGCCAAGGAGCGGGTGCAGCGCATCGGTGCGGGGCACAGCGGCGTGCTGCGCGTCGGGTGCACCGGGCTGGCCGCCTACCGGCACCTGCCGCAGCTCGCCCGGATCGCCGCGCGTGAGCTGCCGGACCTCATCCTGCGGTTCGTGCCGGACCTGCTCACGCCGGCGCAGGAGGAGGCGCTCGCCGAGGACCGCATCGACCTGGCCGTGCTGCGGCCGCCGCTGCGCCGCTCCGGGCTCGCATCGCGCGAGATCGCCAGTGAGCAACTGGTGCTCGCGGTCGGCCAGCAGCACCGGCTCGCCGGAGACGCGCTCGTCGCGCTCGCCGAGCTGCGCGACGAGGACTTCGTCGGTTTTGCGCGTCCCGACTCCGTCGTGAACGCCGTGGTCACGCAGGCCTGCCTCGCCACGGGGTTCCTGCCGCGCCGCAGCCACGAGGCCGCCGAGACGGCGATCGTGCTCACCCTCGTCGCCGCCGGGCTCGGCGTGGCGCTGCTGCCGGAGTCGGTGCTCGCGTTGCGCGTCGAGGGCGTCCGGTACCTCGCGGTCGCCGACGACGCGCACGTCGACCTCGCCATGGCCTGGCGCCGCGACGACCTCAACCCCGCACTCGCGCGGCTGGTCGAGGCCCTGGAGGCCAACGGGTTCGTCCCGCCGGAACCGCTCGACACCCCGTCGGGAGTCGTCCGATGAAGATCGTCAAGATCGAGGCGATCCCGTTCGCGATCCCGTACCGCAAGCCGCTGAGGTTCGCGAGCGGCGAGGTGCACATCGCCGACCACGTGCTGGTGCGCGTGCACAGCGACGACGGCGTGGTCGGCGTGGCCGAGGCCCCGCCGCGCCCCTACACCTACGGGGAGACCCAGGCGTCGATCGTGGCCGCGATCGAGGGGCTGTTCGCGCCCGAGCTGGTCGGGCTGTCGCTGTTGGAGCGCGAGGTGATGCACGCCCGCCTCGACCGGACCGTCGGCAACCCGGCCGCCAAGGCTGCGCTGGACATGGCCGTCTGGGACGCCCTGGGCCGGACGCTCGACCTGCCCGTCACGCAGCTGCTCGGAGGCTGGGCGGATCGGATGCGGGTGGCCCACATGGTCGGTTTCGCCCCGGACGCCGAGATGGTCGCCGAGGCCGAGCACGTGCGCGAGCGGTACGGGATCACGACCTTCAAGGTGAAGGTCGGGCGCCGCCCGGTGGAGCTGGACGTGCGGGCTTGCCGGGCGCTGCGCTCCGCACTCGGCCCGGAGGTCGAGCTGTACGTCGACGGCAACCGCGGCTGGACGCCGTCGGAGGCGGCCAGGGCCCTGGACGCGATGTCGGACCTCGGCCTGACGCTCGCCGAGGAGCTGTGCCCGGCCGACGACGTCCTCGGCCGCCGCTGGCTCGTCGGCCGCACGCCGGTGCCGACCGTCGCCGACGAGAGCGCGACGACGCCCGGCGAGGTCACCCGGGAACTGCTCGGCGGCTCCGCGACCATGATCAGCATCAAGACGGCCCGCACCGGTTTCGGCACCTCCCAGCGGATCCTGCACCAGGCCGAAGGTCTCGGCGTCGAGGTCGTGATGGGCAACCAGATCGACGGCCAGATCGGCACCGCGTGCACGGTCGCTTTCGGCGCGGCGCACCGGGCCAGCTCCCGGCGTGCGGGCGAGCTCTCCAACTTCCTCGACATGGCCGACGACCTGCTCACCGAACCGCTGCAGATCGCAGGCGGCGAGCTGGCCGTCCGGCCCGGTCCGGGCCTCGGAATCGAGATCGACCCGGACAAGCTCGCGCACTACCGCCTCTGAATCGACTCTTCAGTTCCCGAACCACAGGAGACACCGATGTCCACCACCACGCACGCCACGGCGGCCGGCTCCGGTCGCAATGCCACCGCCACATTCGCGCGCAAGGAGCGCGGCACCGCCGCGGTCGACACCGCCCGGGTGGACGCCGTCGCCCGCGATGCGCTCGGTGCCCTGCACGAGGTCATCCGCAAGCACCGGCTGACCTACGCCGAGTACGACGCGCTCAAGGCATGGCTGATCCGGGTCGGCGCGGACGGCGAGTGGCCGCTGTTCCTCGACGTGTTCGTCGAGCACGTCGTCGAGGAGGTCGTCAACGCCGACCGCCGGGGCGCGGTCGGCACCATCGAGGGCCCGTACTACGTGCCGGGTGCTCCGGAGTTCGCGAGCGAGGGCACGCTGCCGATGCGCGCGGGCGAGCCGGGCGCCCCGCTGACGTTCCAGGGCAGCGTCACCGACCTCGACGGCATTCCGATCGAGGGTGCGCTCGTAGAGCTGTGGCACGCCGACGACGCCGGCTTCTACTCGCAGTTCGCTCCGGGCATCCCGGAGTGGAACCTGCGCGGTGCGATCCGCACCGGCGCCGACGGTCGCTACACCTTCCACACGATCCAGCCCGCGCCCTACCAGATCCCCACCGACGGCGCGACCGGCGCGCTCATCGCCTCCGCCGGCTGGCACGCGTGGCGGCCTGCGCACCTGCACCTGAAGGTCTCCGCACCCGAACGGCTGCCGGTCACCACCCAGCTGTACTTCGAGGGCGGCGAGCACGTCGGGGACGACGTCGCCCAGGCCGTCAAGCCCGAGCTGATCCTGCGGCCGGTCGACAACCGGGTCACCTACGACTTCCCGCTCGACCCGGCATGACGACCGATCTGTTCGCGGTGCGGATGGACGTCGCGCTCCCGCCGGATATGGACCCGGCGGAGCGCGCCGACCTCCTCGCCCGCGAGAAGGCCTACTCCCAGCAATGGCAGCGCTCAGGCCACTGGCGCCACATCTGGCGCTGCGTGGGGGAGTACGCCAACTTGAGCGTCTTCGCCGTCGACGGCAACGCCCAGCTCCACGAGATCCTCTGGGGCCTCCCGCTCTTCCCGCACATGACCATCACGGTCACCCCGCTCGCCGCACACCCCTCGGACATCGCGGCCGACGCCTCCGGAGGACGACGATGACTTCCGATCGAGAAGAGCTCCGCCGCAGGTCCGTGACGTGGATCGTCGCGCTCTCGACCATCGGCCTCGTCTTCGACGGCTACGACCTGGTCGTCTACGGCACCCTCGTGCCGCTGTTCCTGCGCAGCCCCGGCGAGATCGGCGAGATCACGCCGGCCATGGCCGGGGCGCTGGGCAGCTACGCACTCTTCGGGGTGCTGGTCGGCGCCCTGCTCGCGGGCAGCGTCGGTGACATCATCGGGCGCCGGAAGGTCATGCTCGCCGCCTACGCCTGGTTCTCGGTGGGCATGGCGCTCACAGCGCTCGCCAGCACCACGACGGCGTTCGGGATCCTGCGGTTCGTCACCGGTCTCGGCGTCGGCGCGCTCGTCGCCACCACCGGCGCCCTCGTCGCCGAGTTCGCGCCGCCCGGTCGCAGGAACCTCCTCAACGCGATCACCTACTCCGGCGTGCCGCTGGGCAGCCTGCTGGCTGCGCTGCTCGCGATCCTGTTCCTCGGCTCGATCGGTTGGCGCGGGATGTTCCTGATCGGGGCGATTCCGCTGGTGACGCTGCTGCCGCTCGCGATCGTCAAGATGCCGGAGTCGCCTGCGTGGCTGGCCGCCAGGGGCCGAGCGGCCGAGGCGCGCGCGGTGCAGCAGCGGACCGGGGTGATGATCGACGAGGTCGGCGCCATCACGGGATCGGCCGACGTCCCGCGGGAGCGGGCCGGCTTCGGCGGCCTTCTCGGCCGGTCCTACCTGTTGCCCACGCTGCTGCTCGGCCTGCTGAGCGCCACCGGGCTGCTATTGGTCTACGCGCTGAACACGTGGCTTCCCGAGCTGATGGGCCGGGCCGGGTTCTCGACGAACGGTTCGCTCGCCTTCCTGCTCGTCCTCAACGGCGGCGCGGTGCTCGGCGCGCTCGGCGCCTCCCGGATCGCCGACCGGTTCGGCCCGAAGCCGGTGGTCGCGGCGTCGTTCCTGCTCGGCGGGGTGGCGGTCGCGCTGCTCACCGTGAGCTTCCCGCTCGGCGTGCTGCTCGCGTTCGTCGCCGTCGTGGGGCTGGGTACGAGCGGCACCCAGATCCTGATCTACGGGTTCGTCGCCACGTACTACCGCACGAACGTGCGTGGCGCGGGTGTCGCGTGGTGCGCTGGCTTCGGCCGCCTCGGCGGGATCGGAGGGCCACTGCTCGGCGGGTTCCTGATCGCCTCTGGTCTCGCGCTCGACTCGATCTTCTACGTGCTGGCGGTTCTCGCCCTGCTGGGCACGGCGCTCACGTTCGTCGTGCCGGCGGCACGCAAGGCCGGGAGCACGGTGCCGGTGCCCGCCACGGTGTCGGGCGAGCCCGCCACCGGCGCGGCCCGCGCCTGACTGCTGCCGGGCGGCTCGTACTGCTGCTCGACTTCGTGATCTTGCTGGTCGAGGCGGGGGAACGTGGACTGCCGCCGCGCGACGGGTGTTGCGGCGCTGGTGCCGGGTCCCGTTCGCCGGTGGCCGCGCCCATGATCCGAAGTATCGGTTGCTCATGGTTGTGCCGGCAGCAATGAGCACCCGCTACTTGCGATCTTCCCGTGCATGATCCGGAGTTTCGGGTGCTCATGGTTGTGCGGGCAGCCGTGGACAACCGCTAGTTCGGATCATGTCCGCCGCCGGTCGGGCGGCCGGGGTGGCGCGATCGTGTCGGTCCGTCGGGTCGGGGCTGGTCGGGCGGTTGCCGGTGGGCGCGCCGTTCCCGGCCCGGGCCGTCCGGCGTCCGCCCCGTGATCCGGGCCTTGCGTGTGTTCCCTCCGGTTCGCCTCGACCCCGTCGCCGTGCGGGGGTGGCTGGGTTGGGTGCACTACCGGACCCTGGGTTTGCGTGGGCGGCCGTCCCCGACTTGGGGGCACGCCCGTTCTCGACGAGACCGCCGCGGTTCGGGTGCCACGCAACCGGCTGTGGTCCCGACCCTCCACGCCCAGCCCTCCCCTCGGATGATCACGGCCAGACCATCCCAGGGACAGGGCCGCGTGCGCAGGTCCATGATCAGCAGGAACGGGACGCCAGCCGCAGTTGGTGCAGCTCAGGTCCCGATTCCGCTGATCACGCGCCAGATTCCAGGGGCGGCCAGCGGGCGACGACGGGACCACAGCCAGTCAAGTGGCACCAAAATTGGGGTGGTCTCGTCCGGAACGGGCGTGCCCCCCAGTCGGGGACGGCCGCCCGAGCAACCCCACGATTCGGTAGTGCACCCCAACCCAGCCACGCATCAGTCGTCGGCCGACAGTTGCTCGACGGTCATCGGCGATCTTCTCGGGCGAGCGCGGCGAGGAAGCCGCCGACGAACGTGTCGCCGAGACCGACGGTGGTGGGGTGTGCGACGTCGAGTGCGAAGCCGGGTACACAGCGGACGCTGTTGTCCATCTGTTCGTGCAGCGCCGCCGCGAAGGCCACGGATTCCGGCCGTCGTGGTTGCCGACGCAGGCGGTCGACGTCCTCGTCGGTGAAGTCGTCGCCGTGGCAGTAGCGGGTGGCGGCCAGCACGGTGCCGGTGTCGAGGGCGTCGGCGTACGCCCCGGCGCGTGCGCCCAGAACCTTTCTACACAGTGCCGCCGCCCAGTACTTCGTGTGCAGCACCAGCGTCGGTACCGGGATGAGCGTGTGCACCGCCGTGAGCGCGTCCGCGACCTCCCGCGCCGAGAGCAGGTCGACGGGGTGCCCGAGGTAGGCCTGCATCTCGTCCTCGTTCATCCCGTACACGTCGATCTCGTCGAGCAGCGCGTCCCGGACTTGAAGGCCCAGGGCGGGCTCGTGGTACGCCGCGTCCTCGAAGTAGGTCACCGCGCCGGGCGGCAGCTGCCGCATGTGGGAGCGGAGGGAAGCGAGCCTTTCATCGAGCTCGTCCTTGTCGCGCATGGCGTTGAACCCCGAGATCAGGAAGATCTCCGCCGCGCGAAGCCGGGGACCGAGCTCGTCGGCGAGCAGCATGGCACCGTTGGCCGGGTCGTTGACGTAGATCAGCCGGTTGGGGAACGGCGCGGTGATGTCGAGGTCGCCGGCCCGGATCCGCAGGCCGCGGTCGTACTGGACGATCAGGTGGGGGTAGAAGGTGTCCTCGTCGCCGCTCGAGATGTACTCGCTGTCCGACGGGAGCAACCGGCGCACCGTGTCGTTGAGGCTGACCAGGTGGAACGTGGGCGGCACGCCCAGTCGGCTCATCAGGATCCCGGCCCGCACCGAGGTGCCGCCCAGGGTCGCCTGGTGTGGGAACCGGCCGGCGAAGGCCTCGAGCGCCGGGGCGGAGGCGACGAAGTGCTCGCCGCCCCCGCCCCTGGCCACGTACCCGAGGATCGACACCACGAGGTCCCGCTCGCCGGCCACCGTGGCAGGCCCGGTCAGTTCCGCCGCACGGACGCCGTACTCGGTGACCAGCCGTTCCAGCACGTCCGCGGTGAGCGTCAACTCGTAGTCGACGCACCCGCCGAGGCCCAGTACGACACGGGACGCGTCGGCCATGTCAGTAGAGCGAGGCCTTGCCTGCGGCGCCGAACAGCTCGATCTTCTGGGCGGCGACCACCTTCATGGCCGCGACGCAGGCGGGCTGGATGGCGTTCGGCTCGCGCACCTTCGGGTCGTCGCCCAGCACCTCGCGCATCTTGCTGTGGTAGGCGACCTTGATGTCGGTCGAGATGTTGATTTTGTTGATGCCGATCCGCGCGGCCTCGCGGATCTCGTCGTCCGGATTGTTGGAGCCACCGTGCAGCACCAGCGGGATCTGCACCCGGCTCTTGATCTCCTTGAGCAGGTCGAGCTTGAGCTCCGGCTTCAGATGGGCCGGGAAGAAGCCGTGGAACGTGCCGATCGCCACGGCGAGGCTGTCTACACCGGTCTGCTCGACGAACGTGACCGCGTCGTCGGGGTCGGTGTAGATGATCTCGGCGGAGCCGCCCTCTGCGTAGCTGTCGTTCGCGCCGATGGTGCCGAGCTCGCCTTCCACCGACAGGCCGAGAGCGTGCGCGGTGTCGGTCACCTTCCGGGTGATCGCGACGTTCTCGTCGAACGGCTTCAGCGAGCCGTCGATCATCACGGACGTGAAGCCGAACTGGATCGCTTCCAGGATCTGCTCGTAGGTGGCGCCGTGGTCCCAGTGGATCGCGATCGGGACGCTCGAGCGGTGCGAGCGCTCGATGATACCGGTGATCATCTCGCGGCCGATGTGCCGTACCTCGTCGGGATGGATGCCGACGAGGAGCGGGGCGTCCGTCTCCTCGCTGATCTCCACGATCCCCTGGAACATCGCCCAGTCGCTGATGTTGAAGGCGGGCACGGCGAAGCTGTGCTCATTGGCGACGTCCAGGATCGCCTTGCCGGTCGTCAGCATTGCTCTGGTTTCTCCTTGGTGCTGGGAGTGTGTCAGGCCTTGACGGCACCGGCGGTGAGTCCGCCGATGAACCTTCGCTGGAAGAGGAGGAAGAGGAGGAGGACGGGAATGGACCCGAGGATGCTCATCGCCATCATCTGGTTCCACTCGTACGAGTGCTGACCCATGAGTAGCTGGATGCCGATGGGCACCGTGCGCATGTCGTCGGTACGGGTCAGCGTGAGCGCGAAGAGGTACTCGTTCCACGAGATCATGAACGTGTAGACCCCGACCGCGATCAGGCCGGGCACCGAGACCGGCACCAGGACCCGCCACAGCGCCGTCCAGCTGGTGCCACCATCGATCTTCACCGACTCGTCCAGCTCTCGCGGCAATGTGTTCAGGTACGCGGTGATCATGATGATCGCGTACGGAAGGGTGAACACCATGTGCGTGAGGATCAGGCCGAGATAGGTGTTGTACAGGCCGAGTGCCACGACGAGCCCGAAATACGGAATGACGAGCGTGATCGGCGGCACGACCTGGACGCTGACGATCACCGCGTTGATGGTCCGCTGGAACGGGAACCTGAAGCGGCTGAATGCGTATCCGGCGAGGATGGCCACCAGCAGTGTCAGGATGGTCACCGCGAACGCGACGATGTAGCTGTTGAGGAAGAAGCGCAGCTGGGCGCCGTTGCCCAGGATCTCGCGGTAGGCGTCGAGCGAGAAACTCTCCGTGATCAGGTTCGGCGGGTTCTGGAAGACCTCCCCGTTGTTCTTGAACGAGGTGGAGAGCATCCACACGACCGGCAGACCGGCGAACAGCGCCCCGATGACCAGCCCGGTGATGACGCCGACCTTCGCGAGGGTGCGACGAGTCCCGGTGATTGTTGTCGCCATCCCGGTCACTGCTCCCTTTGCTGGCGCACGTAGAAGAAGGCCAGGGCCGTCGTGAGGAGCAGGACGATCACGGCAGCGGCGGATGCGGTCGCGAACTCGTACTCGCTGAAGGCCTGCTTGTAGGTGTAGGTGCTGAGCATCTCGGTGGCGTTCAACGGCCCGCCGCCGGTCATCATCCAGATCAGCGCGAACTGCTGGGAGGTCCAGATCAGGTCGAGCACCGCCATGCTGACGATCACCGGCCGCAACTGGGCCAGGGTCACGTGGACGAACCGCTGGAACCAGTTCGTCCCGTCCATGGCCGCCGCCTCGTAGAGATCGGCCGAGATGCCCTGCAGAGCGGCGAGCAGGCTGATCATGAAGAACGGGTAGCCGGACCAGATGTTCGCGAAGGTCACCGCCCAGAGCGCCGTGACCGGGTCGCCGAGCCAGGCCACGCCCTCCTGGAGGAGACCCACCGTGTTCAGGACGTAGTTGACCACGCCGGCCGGGTCGAACAGCAGCCGCCAGATGACGGCGATCACCGCGATCGTGAACAGCCAGGGCAGGATGTAGACGATGCGGAAGACGGCCTTCGTGATCCCGCCCAGCAGTTGCGTGTTGAGCATCATCGCGAAGGCGAGGCCGAGTACCAGGTGGGCCACGGTGCTGACCGAGATGAAGACGGCGGTGTTCCCGAGCGAGGCCAGGAAGTCCGCGTCGGTGAGCACCTTGGCGTAGTTGGCGAACCCGGCGAACACCGGGTTCTTGTTGACGATCACGTTGTCCTGGAACGAGTAGCCGATCACCATGACGATGGGGACCACCATCAGGACCGTGATCAGCAGCATCGTGGGGGACAGGTAGCCGTACGGGACCAGGCGCCGGGCCAGGCCGTGGCGGTGCCGGCCCGCTGCGGCCTGTCCGGCCCACGCCGCGGTCTTCGGGGCGGCCGCGGGATCGACGTTCGCGGATGTCATGGTCGTCTCCCCGATCGGGCTACTCGATCACCGAGGACCAGGACTCCTGCGACTTGGTGAGGGCGTCGTCAACAGTCGCACTGCCGGTCAGCACGAGCTGGAGCTGTTCGTCGAAGGTGCGCATCAGGTCCTCGGACTTGGGCAGGCCGACGAACTCGTTGGCCGGGTAGCCCTGCTGGTAGATGTCGAAGGCAGTCTTGAACCGCGGGTCGCCGCCAGAGAAGTCGGGCTGCGCGTTCTTGTTGCCGGGGAAGCCGTTCGCGATCGTGCTCAGCTTCGCGTTGACCTCCTGGCTGAGCAGGTACTGCACGAACTTGAACGCCTCGGCCTTGTGCTCGGTGGAGTCGGAGATGCCGATGCCCCACGACGCGTACGGGATGCCGCGCTCGCCGGTGTAGCCGTCCTCGGCCGGCACGGCCGCCACCTCGAAGTTCAGGTCCGGCTTGCCCTCCTTGATCAGGTTGATGTGCGCAAGCGAGTCGATCATCATGCCGACCTGGCCGTTGGTGAACTTCTCGACCTTGTCCTGCTCCTTCATCGTGAGCGAGCCGGGGGCGATGACGCCGGCGTCGTTCAGGCTCTTCACGTACTCGACCGCGCTCTTGACCCCAGGGCTGGTCAGGTTCGGCTTGCCGTCCTGGAGCATGGTGCCGCCGGATGCCCACAGCCAGGACATGACGTCGTTCTGGACGCCGTTGGGGACGGCGGTGTCGAGCGGGAGCGCCCAGCCCTTGACGTCGCCGCCGAGCGCACTGATCTTCTTGGCCGCATCCAGGAACTGGCTGCGCGTGGTGGGCACGTCCGTGACGCCCGCCTTGGCGAGCAGGTCCTTGTTGACGAAGAGCGGGTAGACGAAGTTGACCACCGGGATCATGTAGGTCGCGTCCTGGACCTGGACCTGGCTGGCGAGTTGGCTCGTGTCGTAGTTCGCGTCGGTCATCAGCGTGGACAGATCGGTGATCGCGCCCTGCTTGGCGAAGTCGTTGACCCAGGCGCCATCCAGGCCCACGACGTCGGGCAGGGTCTGGGACGCCGCGCCGGTGACCAGCTGCTGCTTGGTCGACGCGTACGGCGCGCTCAGCAGTTCGACCTTGATGTTCGGGTTCTGCGCCGTGAAGTCAGAAATGATCTTGTCGAACTCCCCGGCCGGAAGCTCGGCTCCCCACCACTGGGCGAACTCCAGGGTCACGGGCCCACCCGAGCCGGCGTCACCCGAGCCGCCCGAACCGCACGCTGCCGTGAGTGCGAGTGTCGCGGCCACTGTCGTCGCCCCTATCAGGCGCTTCAACCGGGTTGTGCGCGTGGCCATGGCGGGCTCCTTCGATGGAGAGAGATCGGCTCTGTTCTCTGCTGCAGCCGCGCCACGTTAACAGCGGGCCCGCAGCGAAGACAAGAGAAGAACCGCAGAAAGCCGCAACAATGTTGCAAGGTGAGGCGCCGTGTGGCACCGCAGCCTGCCGGAAGGGGCGCCAGGTAGGCGGCGACCGGCATACATCCGCGCCGGTCGGCGGCCGATGGCGGCCAGTTTGCTGCTCTATGCGGCGTAATGCACCTCTAGTGCATGGTTGTGGCATACTGCCGCAGCCACGGAGGGGGAACCAGTGAGCGCCAAGAAGTCCGAGCCGCAGCGCAGGCTGCCCGCGGGCCGCAAGGCCCAACTCGCGGCGCACGTCGCCGACGCCGGCCAGGTCACGGTCGGCGAGCTGGCCGAACGCTTCGGTGTCTCCATCGACACCGTGCGCCGCGATCTCGATCAGCTCAGCGCCGACGGCGTCCTCGTGCGCACCTATGGTGGCGCCGTCAGTCTGTCGACGGCCTTCCGCACCGACAGCGCCGTCGACCAGCGCCTTGCCCTCCTGGCGGAGGAGAAGGAGCAGATCGCGGCGCTGGCCGCGACGCTGGTCCAGGACGGCTCGACGATCATGATCAATGGCGGGACCACCACTCTCGCGCTGGCCCGCAGCCTGCGGCAGCACCGCGACCTCACGGTCGCGACGAACAACCTGCTCGTGCCCGGCGCACTGCCGCCCACGGCGATCCGGGACGTCTACATCTTCGGCGGAGCGGTGCGCACGCTGACGCTCACCACCATCGGGCCGGTCAGCTTCCGGGCCACCGGCGGTGCCGAACTGGACATCAGCTGCGACCTGGCGCTGATCGGTGTCGGCGCTGTCTCCGCGGACGGCGGCTACACGACCAGCCACCTCGGCGAAGCCGCGATGATGCAGGAGATGATCTCGCGCGCGGCCCGCGTGGCGATACTCGCCGACTCGTCCAAGTTCGGCCGCCAACTGTTCGCCCAGGTGTCCGAGCTGGGCAGCGCCGACTACCTGATCACCGACACCATGCCGCCGCCCGACCTGAGAGACGCCCTCGCCGCGAACGCGGTCGAGTTGATCACGCCTGCGGTCGGTGAGCAGCCCGGCAATCGTGGTGGGTGACGTTCACCCGTGATGGACGGCGGCAGATCCGGATCAGCCGGCTCCGTCGTCCCACGAGCGTCGTAGCGTGGCGTAGACCCCGGTGGCGGCGGTCAGCTCGGCAGGGCTGCCGTGCTCGATCAGGCGGCCGCCGTCCAGCACCAGCACGTGCTCGACGTCGCCGGCCACACCCGCAGGGCCGGGCACGACCGCGACCACGAGGCCCGTGGTCACGGTCGCTACGAGCCGATCGCGGGTCCACGCCGTGTCCGGGCGCAGCCATTGCGGGCCGGGCTCCAGCACCATCAGGGATGCGCCCGCGAACCGGGGCAGCACCAGGAACGGGCGTCGGCAGCTCATGATCGGATAGCCGTGATCATGCCGCTACGACGCCGTGGTGCTGGGTGGCGAGCAGGTCGCGGTAGGCGGTGCTGCGCTCGAGGAGCTCCTCGTGCCGCCCGGTGTCGAGGATCTCGCCGTCGCCGAGCAGGAGCACGCGGTCGGCGCTGCGGATCGTGGAGAGCCGGTGGGCGATGAGCAGCGTGGTGTGGCCGTGCCGGACGCGGGCGGTGGCGTCCTGGACGGCCCGCTCGCTCTCGGTGTCGAGGTTGGAGACGGCCTCGTCCATGATCACGACCGGGGCGTTGCCGAGCAGGGCGCGGGCGATGGCGATGCGCTGTCGCTGGCCGCCGGACAGCTGCGCGCCGCGCTCACCGCACGGGGTGGCGTAGCCGTCGGGGAGCGCCTGGATGAACTCGTGCGCGAACGCCGCCCGGGCAGCCTGCTCGACCTCCTCGTCGGTCGCGTCGGGCCGGCCGAGCCGGATGTTGTCGGCGACCGAGGCGTTGAACAGGTAGACGTCCTGCGGGACCAGCGTGACCAGGCGGCGCAGCTCGGCCGCCGGCAGGGTGCGCAGGTCGCGCCCGCCCAGCTCGATGGTGCCGCTGGTCGGGTCCCAGAACCGCAGGAGCAGGTTCGCGCAGGTGGACTTGCCGGCCCCCGAGCGCCCGACGAGTGCGACGGTCTCGCCGGGTTCGGCGGTGAAGCTGACGCCGCGCAGCACCTCAGGGCCGTCGGGCGTGTAGCGGAAGCGGACGTCGTCGAAGCGCACCCGCGGCTCGAGTGCCGCGACGGGCGCCGGCGCGGCCGGCTCGTCGACGTGCGGCGGGTAGTTGACGACGGTGAGGATGCGCGCCGCGGCGGCCCGGACGTCACCGAGCGTGCGGGCGGTCGCCGACACGGTGGCGATCGGCGCGAGCGACGCCACGCCGAGCACGATGAGTACCGGCAGCCACCGGACGTCCACCGCGCCGGCCACCACCGCGCGGGCGGCGACCACCAGGATGACGAGATAGCCGAGCGAGGTGAGCAGCTCGCTGGCCGACGCTTCGAGCGCCGACCGGCGGGCGTACGACATCTGCATCCGCTGGAACCGCCGGGTGCGCTCGAGCAGCCGGGTCAGGTACGCGCCCGTCTGCCGGAAGACCACGAGCTCGCGCAGGCCCTGGATGCCGTCGACGGCTTCGGCGTTGAGCGTGCCCAGCTCGGCGCGCTGCCGGGCGCCCTGCGCCGTGGCGAGCTTGCCGAGCGCGAGCGGGACGGCGGCGATCAGGACCATGAGGACGAGCGTGACGAGGCCGGTGAGCGGGTCGATCGCCGCGATGACGGCGAGCGCCGCGACGGACGTGATGATCGCGCCGAGGTAGTCCCCCGCGGTGTGGGCGAAGAACAGCTCGGAGGTGTTGACGTCGGCGGTCGCGGTGGCGGACAGGTCGCCGGTGCGCTTGCCGAGCAGCCGTCCGGGGGTGGCTCGCTCCAGGCCGTCGAAGATCCGTACCCGCAGCACCCGCTGCAGCCGGAACGCCCAGTCGTGCGCGATGTCGGACTGCCACCACTGGGCCACGGCGGTGGCGACCGCCAGCCCGGCCAGCCACGCCATGGCGGTGCGCAGCTCCGATGCCGGGATCCCGGTGATCGCGGAGCCGACCAGCCAGGCGCCGAGGGCGGCGGAGACGATCGCGAGGCCGGAGTAGAGGATCCCGGACAGCGTGACCAGTGTGAACGTCAGCCGGTTGGACAGCATGTAGGGGAGCAGGCCGCGCAGCGGCCGCGGGTACTCGTCGTTGCTCATCGCTCACCTGTCATGACGTGCTGGGCGGCGGTCAGCGTCGCGTAGACGCCACCGCCCTGGTGGAGGGTGTCGTGGGTGCCGGTCTCGCTGACCCGCCCCTCGTCGAGGACGACGATCCGGTCGGCGGCCCGGATGGTGGACAGCCGGTGGGCGATCACCAACGTGGTGCGCTCACGGGAGATCGCGTCGAGGGTCGCCTGGATCGCCGCCTCGTTGGCGGCGTCCACGCTGGAGGTGGCCTCGTCCAGAACCAGGATCGGGGCGTCCGCGAGCAGCGCACGAGCGATCGCCACTCGCTGGCGCTGACCGCCGGACAGGGCCAGGCCCCGCTCGCCGACCTGGGTGTCGTACCCGTCGGGCAGCTCGGCGACGAAGTTGTCGACGCCGGCCGCGACGGCGGCCGCCCTGATCTGGTCGTCGGTGGTGCCGTGCCGGCCGAGCGCGATGTTGTCCCGGACGGTGCCGTGGAACAGATAGGTGTCCTGGGACACCACCGCGACCATGCCGTACAGCTCGTCGGGCGACAGTGCGCGCAGGTCGACGCCGCCGATCCGGATCGCGCCGGCATCAGGGTCGAAGAACCGCAGCAGCAGCGAGACCAGCGTGGTCTTTCCCGACCCGGACGGCCCGACCACCGCCACGGTCTCGCCGGGCGTGAGGTGTAGCGACACGCCGTCCACGGCGGGCCGGTCCCGGCCGGGGTAGGCGAAGCTGACGTTCTCGAACTCCACGCTCGGGGTGAGCGCGTCGCCGCGTTGGTGGCCAGAAGGCGCGGCGAGCGGCTTCAGCTCCAGCACCTTCTGGATGCCCTCGGCCGCGCTCACCGCCCCGAACGCGTCGTGGATGAGGCCGGCGAGGTGGTCGAGCGGGCGGAAGACCTCGGGAACGAGGAACACGACGAGGAGCAGGCTCGCGGCGGCCAGCCCACCACCCGAGTAGGCGAACACGGCGTAGATCAGCGCCGCGGCATACCCGCCGAGGGTGCCCAGCCGCTGGATGCCGGCGTGCATCAGCGCGTAGTGCAGCTGGCCCATGCTCACCCTGCGCACGTGCTCGGCCTGCTCGTCCAGCTGCGCGTGGCGTCTCGCCGACGCGTTGAACGCCTTCAGGGTGGGCAGGCCCTGGATCGAGTCGACGAAGTCCGCGTCGAACGTGCCGATCGCGTCCCACACCTTGGCGCTGCCCTTCTCCATCGCCGCGTACCAGATCAGCGGCGCCAGTACCGTGAACAGGGCGGCACCGAAGACGATCCCGGTCAGCGCCGCGTCGACGGTCAGCAGGTAGCCGATGACGACGATCGGCCCGACGAACGTCTGGACGAGCGCGGGCAGGTAGCGGCCGAAGTAGGTCTCCAGCGCCTCGATGCCCTCGACCAGCGCGGCCCGGATCTCACCGGTGCGGCGCCCGCCCAGCCGGCCGGGCCCGAGCTCGATCAGCCGTCGGTAGAGGCGTTCGCGCAGACGCAACTTCGTCTGGTTCGACACCCACTGGCCGGCCTGGTCGGCAACCCACATCAGCGCCGTCCGGACCACGATCGTGACCGCGAGCCATGCCGCGGTCCGGACCAGGTCGGTGACGGGTGCGCCGGCGAAGACCCGGGCGAGCCCGTCGGCCAGCAGCCACGCCTGCACCACTCGGGTGCCGATGACCAGCAGGCCGAGCAGCGAACGGGCCACGATGCGCCACCGGACACCCCTGGTCAGGGCCAGCAGCCCGCGGTTGAGAAGCATTCCTCACCTCACTGACTGAGAGTCAGCCACTTGTCGTTAGGTGAACCTAATGTAGGCGCCAATGGTTTGCAACTAGGCTGCACCGATCACGGTGGCCCACAGCGCGGGCCCGTCCTCCGCTGTGGCGCTGGCGCCATCGCCGAAGAGGACCGCGTCCAGGTCGTGCAGCACCCAGACGGTGTGTAGCGGACCGGTCCCGTACCAGGCGTTGAAGTCGACCCGGCCGGTCACGGACCCCGAGACGTCGAGGAGCGGGTCGTCCAGCGGTGATGTCCCGCCGAAAGCGACGGACCCCTGTAGGTCGATCACGACGTCCGCTGTCTGCCGGCTCAACTCCTCGGGCGAGATCGAGGAGAAGCCGAACTCGTTGCCGCGGCCGGACTGGGATGGCGGCCGGCGAAAGCCGAGCTCGGACAGGATCGGTCCGAACCCGCGGTCGGTGCCGTACGTGCAGAAGGCTCCGGCACCGCATGCGGAGATCACCGACACGGTCGCTCCGGCGTGTTCGGACGCCGTGACGCGCCGCTTCATCTCCGCGAGCAGGGTCTCGAGGCGCTCGGTGAGCTGTGTCGCCTGCTGCGCGTGACCGGTTGCGGTGCCGAGTTCGACCAACTGGGCGGCCAGCGGTTTCATCCCGTCCACGATGAGCACCGGTGCGAGTTGTTCCAGCCTCGCTACCAGCTCCGTGTCGGTGCCGGACTCTCCGATGATCAGATCGGGGGTGGCCGCGGCGACGAGTTCGACGTTCGACGGCTCGACGAGAGCCACGCCGGCGTCCTGCAGGATCTGGTAGGCCGCCGTCACGATCGGATCGGGCTCGAAGTGGTATCGCGCCGCGTGCTCCGGGACGACGCCGATGGCGAGCAGGCGCAGCGCCGTCGCGTAGTCGAGGGCCCAGATGCCGGTGTCGGTCGGCCGGAAGGTGATGGTGCCGCCGCCTGGCGCGGTGGCACATCCGGCGAGGAGCGCGAGGACGGCGGCCGCCGCCGACAGCAGGGTCGGCACCGTGGGCCGCGTCATCATCGTGGGGTGGCCTCGAGCAGCGTGTACCCGGCGGGCGCTGCCGGCATGGCGTGCACCGTGAGGTCGAAACCCGCCTCGGCCAACAGTGCTCGGTACTCGGGCTCGGTGCGGAACCGCCCGCCGAGACTGACGATCGAGTTCACGTCGTCGAGATAGAGGTCCGCGGGGATCGACCCGTCGACGGTGGATGGCAGCATCTGCTCGACCAGCAGCAACCGCCCCTCCCGCGGAACGGCGCGGCGGCAGTTGCGGAAGATCGTCAGGACCCGGTCGTCATCGGCCCAGTTGAACACCACGCTCTTGCACACGCAGACGTCCGCCGGCGGGACCGACACGAAGAAGTCGCCGGTGCGGATCTCGCAGCGGTCGGTCACCCCGGCCTCCGCGAGAATGCGCGGGGTGTGCGCGATGCCATCGGCCTGGTCGAGGACGATGCCGCGCAGGTGGGGGTGGGCGCCCAGGATCGTCGCGACGAGCGGGCTGCTGCCCCCACCGACGTCGACCACCTTCGAGAACCGGCCGAAGTCGTAGCAGCTCACGACGAACGGCGCGACCGAACGGGTGTCGTCGATCATCCAGAGATCGACGGGCTCGCGCAGCGGCGACCCGTCCGCCCACCCGGTGTGGGTCATGTAGTCGGTGCCGTAGACGTACTCGAAGGCCTGCTGCCCGGTGCGCACCGTGTGGTCGAGCGCAGGCCATGCACCCACATCGACTCGTCGAGCATGACGGTCGCGATCCCGTACAACGAACCGGGTTCCTCGCGGCGCAGCAGCGCCCCGCGGGGGGTGAGCCGGAAGGTTCCCGGCGAGTCCTCGGCCAGCACCCCGAGCGCGGCGAGCGCCCGTAGTACCCGGGTGAGGGACGGTGCGTGAGTGGACGTGACGCGGGCCAGCTCGTCGGCGGTCATCCCGGCCTCGCCGACCGATTCCAGAAGGCCAAGGCGCAGCGCGGTGCCGATCGTGAAGGCCGGCATGTAGCCGGCGATCAGCCGTAGCAGGTCGTCATCGCGCTGGACCGTCTCCGACATGCGTTCCTCCGTGCCGAGCTGATTAGGTGAGGCTCAGCTTGCTTGCTCCAGTCGGCTTGATGTCAACTGGCGCAATGCACGAACGGGTCCACATCGGTGCCGCAGCCGCGCTCTACGGGCTCACTCCGGCGACGCTGCGGTGGTGGGAGGAGCAGGCCGTGCTCCCGCACCCGGCCCGCGCCGGCGACCGCCGCCTCTACGACCATCGCGACTTGCGCCGGATCGGCATGGCATACCTGTGCTGCGTTGCCGGGAACATGCCGCTGTCGCGGGCCGCCACCGTGACCACCGGCGCGGTCGGTCACCAGACATGGCAGGCGGCCGTGAACGAGGAGATCCTGCGGCTGGGCCGGGAGATCGCACGGCTCGAAACGGCCCGCGACCAGCTGAGACACCTGCTGCACTGCACCGACGACGACCCCGCCGCCGACTGCCCCTACCTGGACGACATCCTCGTCCGGCACACTCCGCGGGGTCGGGTCGGCGAAGCGGACCTCGTCGCAGCCGCCCGAGCCGCACTCCGCCCGCGGCCGGCCAGAGGCCGGCGTGACGAAACCGCCGCCGAGACCGAACCGAGCGGTGACGAAACCGAGGACGGTTCCCTGGCTCGACGGTGCGCGACGTGTGCCGGGGTGTTGCAACCTGCTCGCGGCGGCCGGCCGCGCATCTACTGCTCGCCCGCCTGCCGGCAACGGGCATACCGCCGAAGGGCGGCGGCGCCGGCAGCGGAAGGCGGGTCTATTGCCGGTTCTGCGCCTCCTTGAGGGCGAACACCACCCGGAACCACGGTGCCATCGCAGAGGGCTCGATTTTGCAGTCGACGACCAGTGGCCGGTCCGGCGCGGCCAGCCAGTCCGCGACGGCGTCGAGGTCGGCGTCGCGGGCGACCGTCGCCCCGCGCGCGCCGAGCGAGCGGGCGACCGCGGCGAAGTCCGAGTCCGGGAAGCAGCTGTCCTCGACCAGCAACCCGAAGCGGCCGAGGAGGTGGTACTCGGCCCCGTAGGCCGCGTCGTTCATGGCAGAGCAACTACTCCGTGACGACCCCACGATAACGGGCCGGAACACAGGATAGTTGCGTCGGCACCAGGCTGATGGTCTTGTCGAGAACGGGCGCGTGTCCTCAAGTCGGGAACGGCGCGCCCGCGCATCCTCTGTCGCCAGGGATCGGGTCACGCGTTCCGCAGAACGCGCCACTTGAGATGTGGTGCCGCCGCAGCATCAGTTCTGATCGCCCGGTAGCGCCGAGGCGGGCCAACCAGTGCGAATTCCCATCGGTGGCCCGGGATCGGTGTCGTCGTTGCGAAGTCGCCCTTGTTACCCGCGCAAGACGTTGTGTCGACGTTGCCGGCGTGCGCGTGCCCACATCAAATGCGACGAGCAGGTTGAGGTCCACGCTTCGGAGGTTCGCGAAGGGTTGTCTGACATCCGGGACCTTCGACGTCCGCGTGGCTCGTGAACACGATGCTCCCCGGTACCCGAGATCCGCTGGGTGGGACCACTCCACCAGGCAGGGACCGCCGATCCATGGATAAACCTTCCTCCCCGGCCCTGCGCGGTCGTCCCTACGGTCGAGGCTGCCGGCGCTCACCGGCCCGCCGCGACTAAGGAACGAGACCCCATGAAGATGACCGGCAACACGATCCTGATCACCGGCGGTACCTCGGGCATCGGGCTCGGCCTGGCCCTGCGCCTGCACGAGGCCGGCAACACGGTGGTCGTCGCCGGCCGCCGCAAGGAACTCCTCGACGAGATCACGGCCGAACACCCGGGCATCGGCGCGCTCGTCCTCGATGTCGCGGACCCCGACTCGATTGCCCGGGCCGGTGAGACCGTGGCGGCGAGCCACCCAGGGCTGAACGTCCTGGTCAACAACGCCGGCATCATGCTGCAGGAGAACCTCCTCGACCCGGCAGGCCTCCCGGTCGCCGAGGATCACGTCATGACCAACCTGCTCGGCACGATCCGGATGACGTACGCCTTCTTGCCGCTGCTGGTGGGCAAGGACGACGCGGTGGTCATGAACGTCACCTCCTCGCTGGCGTTCGTGCCGTTCCCGATCACCCCGACCTACAACGCGACCAAGGCCGCGCTGCACTCCTTCTCCGAGAGCCTGCGCATCCAACTCGCCGGTGCTGACGCCGGCGTCCAGGTGATCGAGGTTGTCCCGCCGGGCGTGCGCACGACCCTGCTGGGCCAGCAGGACGACGACAACGCCATGCCGTTGGACGACTTCCTCACCGAGACCCTCGACCTGCTGCGCGAGAAGCCCGACGCGAAGGAGCTCGTCGTCGAGCGCGCCAGGTTCATCCGCGACGCGGAGGCCAACGGCTCCTACGACAAGGTCCTCTCCATGCTCAGCGGCATCTGACCGACCTGCCGCATGATGGGGGCATGGACAAGAAGGAACTGGCGGAGTTCCTGCGCCGCCGGCGGGAGATGTTGCGCCCCCGCGACGTCGGGCTGGTCGAGGGGCCGCGCAGGCGTACGCAGGGGCTGCGCCGCGAGGAGGTCGCGCAGCTCGCCGGCATGTCCACCGACTACTACGCCCGGCTGGAACAGCAGCGTGCTCCGCAGCCCTCCGTCCAGATCACCACGGCTCTCGCCAGGGCGCTGCGGCTGACCCCGGACGAACGCGACCATCTCTTCGTCCTCATCGGCCACAACGCCCCGGCCCGCTTCCAGCGCTCCGAACATGTCAGCCCTGCGCTGATGCGGGTCCTGGACCGCTTGGACGACTCCCTGGCCCTGGTGCAGACGGACCTGGTCGACACCCTCGCGATGAATCCGTTGGCCGTCGCGCTGTTCGGCGACCAGACCCGTCACACCGGTATGGCCCGCAGCGGCTACTACCGCTGGTTCATGGACCCGGCCGAGCGTCTGGCGTTTCCCGAGGAGGTTCACGAACGCCACGGCCGTGCCCAGGCAGCGCGTCTGCGGGCCGCGCTGACAGCTGGCAGCGACACCCCCCGAGCCGCCCGGATCCTCGCCGAACTGCAGGAACACAGCCCTGAGTTCGTCCGCATGTGGGAGCTTCAGGAGGTTGCCCAGCGCTACGACGACTGCAAGACAATCCTCCATCCCGAACTCGGCCGCATCGATGTCGACGCCCAGGTCCTGTTCACAGAGAACCGCGCCCAGAGGCTGGTGGTGCTGACCACCCGCCCCGGCACGGAGAGCCACAGCAAGCTCGAACTGCTCTCCGTCATCGGGCACCAGCAGCTCACCCACTGACGTCCTGGACCCGGGGCCAGGCTCGGCTCCGCGTCGTCGGCCTCGAACCCAGGACGGTTCACACGATGCTCAGCACCAGCCGCAGGTCGGGGCCAGGGCGGGTGGCACCGGAATGTCCAGGACACGCAGCAGGTCCGCGAGTTTGACGTCCTGTTCCAGGCCTACCTTGGTGATGTCGGGATTGTCGAAGCTGGCGAACCGGGTGCTGGGCTGGTCGATGGAGAACCAGGACACTCCCTGGCGTTCTCGGCGGTGGCGGCGCGGATGGTGTCCCGGCCTCGGTCATCTCGAGGGCCGTCACCGGTGACGATCTCTCAGAACGCCTGCTCACCGCCGCCCGGCGACACCTCATCGACGATGGTGGGCCGGGTGCCGACTGACCGACGTCGGCGACCGTGACGGCAGGTCACAACTGCCCGAACACGGGCACGGCGCAGCAGGCGAGCTGGCTGCGGCGCAGCTCAGCTCCGCAGCTCGCGCAGCGGCGCACCAATTGTGTGGAGGTGCTGTAGAACCTGCCGGTAGGAGGCCAGCAGGCTGCAGCGGACATAGGGGATGCCCCGCTCCGCGCAGAAGGCCTCGACGAGCGGCCGTGCCAGGCGCAGGTGTGGTCGCGCCATGCTCGGGAACAGGTGGTGGGTCACCTGGTGATTCAGTCCGCCCAGTGCGACGTCCACCCATCGGCCGCCGCCGACGTCGCGTGAGGTGAGGACCTGCTTGCGCAGGAAGTCCAGCGACTCGCCTCGTCCGATCATGTCCATGCCCTTGTGGTTCGGGGCGAAGGCGCACCCCATCAGCACTCCCCACAGGCCTTTCTGCACGGCGACGAAGACGAGCGCTTTGCCGGGCGGGAGTACCAGCGACACCGCCGCGACGTACGCGCCGAGGTGCGCGGTCAGCAGCAATCCCTCGAGTATCCGGGCGCGGACCGTGCCGCGAACGATGGCGTCGATCCCGGCCCAGTGCAGCATCACGCCTTCCAGCGTGAGCAGCGGGAAGAACAGCGCGGCTTGGTGCGCCGCGGTCCAGCGGAGCAGGCCGGTGCGGCCACTGGCCTGTTCCGTGCTGAACGCGAGGACGGGGATGTCGAGGTCAGGGTCCTCGTCCTCGTGGTTGGGGTTGGCGTGATGGCGGTTGTGCTTGGTCACCCACCACCCGAAGCTGACGCCAGTCAGCAGGGCGTGGAAGTGGCCGATGGCGTTGTTCGCGCGCCGGCCGTGCAGGATTTGCTTGTGCCCGGCGTCGTGTCCGAGGTACGCGAGCTGCGTGGACACGACGGCGAGCGCCGCCGCCACCAGCAGTTGCCACCAGGAGTCGCCCAGCAGCCCGAATACGGTCCAGCAGGCCGCGAAAGCACCGAATGCCAGTGCGATGGCCCGCGAATACCAGCCGGGGCGCCGATCCAGGAGGCCGGCTGCGCGGATACGGCGGGACAGCTCGGCGAAATCGCTACCGCGCCGGGCGGATGATGTTGCGGGGACAGTGCTGGTCACGGGACTCCCGGGGTCGCGCCGGATGGCGCACCGGGTCCGGGGCACAGCCAACGCCGCGCCTACCGCGGCCACCGTCGACCGTACGGGACGGAGCGCTTTTGGGGAGGTGCTCCGAGGTGAAGGGCGGGAGAGGATTTGTCGACGATGACCACCACGGTGCCCGAGCGGCCGCGGGGGACGTAGGCGGAGGAGCGCTCCGCGCGTTCACCTCAGTAACGGCAGGACCTTGCTGCCCAGCAGCTGGACGCCGTGGTCGTTCGTCACCCCGTGCGGAGTTCCGAACTCCACGCGTTCCGCACCCGCGGCGATGACGGCCTGAGCCTGCTCGGCGACGTCCTCGGGTGTGCCGGCGAACGCGAACAACGACAGCAGGTCCGACGGGATGAGCGCGCCGGCGCCGGCCTCGTCGCCGTGGGCCGTCCGGCGCTTCACGGCCAGCAGCAGGTCCTCAGGGATGTCCACGGTGGGATCGAGCTCCGCGACCACTGCCATGTACTTGGCCACCTCAGTGCGGGCGACGGTACGAGCTCGGTCACCGTCCTCGTCCACGACCGTCACCGCCCCCACGACGATGCCCACGTCAGGGGAGCCGATCCGCTCGCGCATCACGCCCACCACGGCAGGGTTCGCGGTGCCGCCGATCTTGACCTCGTCGGCGATCTCGCCGGCCAGCGCGGCCGTGCGTGCGCCCCATGTGCCGATCAGCAACGGGACGTCGGTCCGCTCGGGCAGGTAGTGCAACCGCGCGCCAGGCGCGAGCTGGAAGGTCTCTCCCGCATAGGGTTCGCCTGCGAGCAGGGCGCGGATGAACCCCGCTGCCTCCCGCAGGTGGGTGAGTGGCTTCGGCTGGCCGAGGCCGATGTCGGCGAGCCAGCTCCCGCGGGCGAGGCCGAGGTAGGCGCGGCCATGCGACGCCAGGTCGAGCGCGGCGAACTGACCGGCGATCTCGTACGGGTGCTGCGTGTACGGGTTCCAGCACGCCGCGCCGAGCCGCACCCGGGAGGTGGCCGCGGCCATCTCCAGGAGAGGGAAGATCGGCGGCTGGTACATCAGGTCGCCGAACACCGACAGCACGTCGAATCCGAATTCCTCGGCGGCGGCCGCGAGCCGGGCGTAGTCGCCGGGCCGCTTGTCGCTCTGGAAACCGAGACCGAACTCGATCACGTCAGGTCCTCGGTGGGAAGGACGCATCGGCCGGTCCGCTCGATTCGCATGATCAGCCGTTCCTCCGGGTCCGGGCAGCACACGAGGTTGTCGCGCTCGAGCCAATCGCCTGCGGGCAGATCACGCTGTTTGGCGGGCAGCAACGGCAGCACGGCCTGCAGCGCGTAGACGCAGAAGTGCTTGCCTTCCGGGATACGCAGCTGCGAGCTGTTCACGAGCTCGAAGTAGTCGCCCGGCGCCATCCCGCACACCGATCGGCCATCGATGCGGTCCACCGAGACACGCAGGTCGTACAGCTCAGTGTGCAACCGCTTCCCCTTCGACGACGGGCGACTCCCGGCGGGGGAGCACCAGGCTCGCCGCGACCACCACGACGAAGTTGATGGCCATCGCGATCAGCCCCGGCTCCCATTCCGGCATTCGATCGGCCCAGAAGTCCTTCGCGAACGGTGCGAGCAGCGCCACGAAACCGACCACGATGCCGAGCAGCACGGCGACCGCGGACGTCCTGCGCCACAGGAACGCGAGGAACACCCCCGGCGCGAGCATCCCGATCGCCGAGTAGGCCGACAGCAGGATGTCCACGAGCGATTCCTGCTGCCCGATGGTCAGCCACACGGCGATGGCGGCGAAGCCCACCATGGACACCCGGGACATCCGCAGCGTGACCCGGTCGGACAGGCCCGGCCGGAACGGCCGCACGACGTTGCGCGCGAACAGCGAGCCGGACGTCAGCAGCAGGACCGAACCGGGCGCCAGCGCGAGCAGGAAGGCCGTGCCCGCGACGAGCCCGACCAGCCATGCCGGGAACTCGTCGGCCACGAACTGCAGCAGCGCGGCGTTGAGGTTGCCGTCCTCGGGTTGCGTGTTGGCGATCAACGCGGCGAACCCCAGCATGATGATGAAGAAGTAGGCCAGCGAGTACAGCGGCTGCCAGATCGCGTTGCGCCGGATCGACGTGGCGGATGCGGCCGAGTAGGACACCTGGAACAGGTGGGGGAACACCCAATTGCCCAGGGCGACGTTCAGGGCTGACGTCATCAGCCAGATCGACGTCGTCGGTGACGACGGGTCGAGCCCCGGCAGCTTCCCGATGCCCGGGTGCTGCTCCTCGGCGATGCGGAAGATGTCCAGCGGCGAGGCCGCGCCCACGGTGCCGGCCGCGGTGACGGCGAGCAGCGCCACCACGACCACCATCAGCACGTCCTTGACGGCCGCCGAGAACGCGGCGGATCGCAGGCCGGCCAGCATCACGAACGCCAGCATCAGCACGGCGCCGATGATCACGGCCAGGTCGGGGGGGACCGTGCTGCCCAATGTCAGCCTGACCACCAGGCTGAGGCTGACCAGCTGGATCTGGACGTACACCACGAGCGCGGCGATCCCGACGACCGCTGTGACCACGCCGAGCCACGGCGCGGAGTATCTGACGGCGAAGAAGTCGGCCTGGGTGATCAGCTCGTGCCTTCGCCCCGCTTGCCAGATCTTGGGCATCAGCCAGTAGCCGAGGGCGTAGCTCAGCGAGACGCTGGTGAACGCGAGGTAGGCGGGAGCGCCGAGCGCCCATGCGTAGCCGGAGATCCCGAGCACGGCGAAGGTCGTGTACACCTCACCGGCGTTCATGAACCAGAAGAGGAGGGTGCCGAACCGGCGGCCGCCGACCGCCCAGTTCGTCATGTCCGCCGTGGCGCGGCGGCCGAACGCGAGCGCTCCCGCGACCGTGCCCAGGACGATGACGAGCACGATCGTGAGGATCACGATGCGTCCTCGTCGGTGACGCCGGCCCGCTTGTCCATGCGGAACACCACGGCGATCACCACGCTGGTGAACAGGACGCCGAGCATCTGCCACAGCATCGGGAAGGGGATGTGCAGCGGGGCGTACGGGATGTCGTTGACCACCGGGATGAAGCCGACCTGCCAGACGAACGGCAGGACGAGCAACCATCGGTGTGTACGGGACGTGGACACGGTTCACTCCCACCTCTGTGCACTGTGACTGCACAAAGGGTAGGACGGTAGGCGAAGCTTCCAGGAATTACAACGGCGAGGTGTGCAGTGTCAGTGCATGGAGTCGGGCCCCAGCTGAAGGCCCTGCGGACCCGGCACGGCCTGAGCCTGCGCGAGCTCGCCGCTCGCTCCGGCCTCTCGGCGACCCTGCTCAGTCAGGTCGAGCGCGAGGTGACCGAACCCAGCCTGTCGACCTTGCGGCGACTCGCGGGTGTGTTCGGCGAGTCGGTGGCGTCGCTGTTCGACTCGTCGCCGCCGGCCGTCTGGATCAGCCGGCCGGGCGCGCGGTCGACGTTGGCCGGGCCGCGCGGCCTCGTCGCCTACGAACGGCTGACACCGGGGAACGGCCGGCTCGAGGTGTTGCGCGCGGTCCTGCCTCCCGGGGCCGCCACCAGCACGGAACCCTGGGCCCATCCGTCCACGGAATGCGCGTACGTCGTGGCCGGGACCTTGAGCGTGCAGATCGGCGATACCGTGCACGACGTGCTGGCGGGGGAATCGATCACGTTCGACTCCAGTCAGCCGCACCTCTACCGGAACGTCACCGACTCGCCGGTGGAGTACCTCGTCTCGGTCACCCCACCGTCGCCATAGCCTCGGGACGCACGCGAAGGCGCCGCCCACCACCTGCCTCCACGCTGGAAGCAAACGTTCCTGGACTGCCCGGGAATTGTCCCGGCACTACCTGCGGATATCGTGCACATGCTGTTCAGTGCATTTTGTATCGTGCGCTCCGCATTGTAGTGACCGCACACATCAGATAACTGCTCCAAAAGGTGGAGTCTGAGGCGCGGTCGAATTAGTTGGCTTACCGCACACATCCTTGTCTTTTGCGGGACGGTCGGGTCTACTGGGCCCGCGTGACCCGGCGAATGTCGGGCAAGTCTTGCCATCGATGCGCAGATGAGGAGGTTCGGATGCCCTGGTGGTCCCGGATGGAGGACGGCGACGCGTCCCTCATCGACGGTGCGCGAGGGCCGGTGCGAACCAACATCCACGAGCTCGCCGCCCGTAACGCGCGGGCCGCAGCACTGTTCAGCGGCGGCAACGCCAAGGACGCGATGGGACTGTTCGAGGGCGCCTTCCACGACTGCATGGCGATGCTCGGCCGCGACCACCTCGCCACGTTGACCGTCGCCGGCAACCTCGGCGCGGCCCGCGTCTCGGCGGGCAGGCGCCGCGTGGGCATCGGGTTGATCGCGGCGAACGTCGCTGACCGCTCCCGGGTGCTCGGCGACGAGGACCCGCGCACCTTGACGGCGCTCGACGCACTCGCGGTGGCCTACAGGCTGGCGGGTGACGTTGACGACGCAGTCGAGCTGTCCGCCCGTGTCGCCGCGCAGCGCACGCGATTGCTCGGCCCGGCCCACCCGGACACCCTCACCTCCCGGATGGGCGTGGTCCGCGCCAAGGCTGCGGCCGGCGATGTGGAGTCGGCCACCATGGAGCTTCGTGCCGCGATTCGTGACGCCGAGCAGGCCCTCCCCCCGGGGCACCCGCACCTGGCCGCCCTCCTCGAGTGCGCCGAGGCGATCGGCATGACTCGGCGCGAGGGCTAGCTGTACCGCCCGACGATGGTGCCGCCAACGATCGAACGGGCCTCCTACTGCTCGTCGTCGATGAGGTGTCGCCGGGCGGCGGTGAGCAGGCGTTCTGAGAGTTCGTCACCGGCGATGGCCCGCGAGAGAACCACGGCTCCGACGGCGGTCGCCAGCTCGACGAGGACCTCCTGCTCCCGCGCCTCCGGGTCCGCGGGCCGATTCCCCAGGCGTTCCATCTTTTCGATCATGCTCTTGAGTCCGTCGAGGTAGGCGTCCCGGAGCGCGGCTCCGTCTGGTGCTCGCGCCACGTCGCCCGCGAGTGCTGCGGCGGCGCAGCCGTTCTCCGGGGAGTCGCGATGCCCGGGGGACAGGTAGGAGCCCTCCAGCCAAGCCCGCCGCGCTGCGTCGGCGTTGTCCGTCGTTTCCAGTGCGTCGTCCATGTCGGCCAGTCGTTGGGTGAACGCGGCGGCGCAGGCCTGGGCCACGAGGGCGTCCTTGGAGTCGAAGTGGCGGTAGAAGCCGCCGTGGGTGAGCCCTGCGGTGGCCATGACCTCCGGCACGGTGACCCCGTCGACGCCGCGCTCGCGCACCATCTGCGAGGCCGCGTGCAGCACGGTCCTACGGTGCTGCTCCATCTGAGCTCGGGATGCTCGTGGCACCGACCCACTTCCCTTCGCATGACCTGAGGTCAGCCTAGTTGCGGCCAGGCATAGATGATGGTAGTAATCTATCACGTGGTCGCCGGGTTCCCGGGGAAGAAGCTCAGCCCGGCGGAGCTCGCGGAGTCGGAAGGCCGCGCTGCGCGGTCGGTCGAAGGCCTCACGGTGCCCCTGCCGACCCGGCATCTATTTCATGGAGATCCTGTGGAAAGTTCGCTCGCCCACCGCGTCGTCGACGTGAACGGGGTCAAGCTGCACATCGCCGAGCAGGGGCAGGGGCCACTGGTCCTGCTGCTGCACGGCTGGCCGGAGAGCTGGTACTCCTGGCGTCACCAGTTCGGCACGCTGGCGGAGGCCGGGTACCGGGTCGTCGCCCCCGACCAGCGCGGCTACGCCCGAAGCGAGCAGCCGCCGGACGTCGCGTCGTACACCCTGCTCCACCTCGTCGGCGACGTGATCGCCCTGATCGAGGAGCTGGGGGAGGAGCAGGCGGTCGTCGTCGGCCACGACTGGGGGGCACCCGTTGCCTGGGCCGCGGCGATGCTGCGCCCGGACAAGGTCCGCGCGGTGGCCGGGCTCAGTATTCCGCCGATCCTGCCCGGCGGGATGGTCCCGCCCTCGATCACCCGCGCCCAGTACGGCGAGGGTTTCTACCAGGTCTACTTCCAGCAGCCGGGAGTCGCTGACGCGGAGTTCGCCAAGGACATCCCGGGCTCCTTCCGCCGCATCCTGGTCGGTGCCTCGGGCGACAACCCGCTCGGCAAAGAGCCCCGCCCGTTGGTCGTGCCTGACGGTCTGGGCCTCCTGGACGCCCTGCCGGACTCGCCCGCTCTTCCGGACTGGCTGACGGAGGCGGACATCCAGGCATACGCCGAGGACTTCGCCCTGCACGGCGAGCAGGCGTTCACCGGAGCTTTCAACTGGTACCGGAACATCGAACGCAACAACGAGCTGCTCGCGCCGTTCCGGGGCCGCGGGATCGACGTTCCCGCGCTGTACGTGGTGGGCGACCGGGACATGGTCACGTCACTGCGCGGCCCGGACGGGGGCCCGTCGCTGAGTGAGATCTTCCGTGGCCAGGGCGGCTCGGGCAACCCGCTGAGCGCGATCGCGCCGCTACTGCACGGCCCGGTGGTGCTGCCCGGTTGCGGGCATTGGACGCAGCAGGAGCGTCCGGCCGAGGTCAATGCCGCACTCCTCGACTTCCTCACCCGCATCGACGGCACCGCGCCCCGATGAGACCCCTGGAGTCAAAAGCCATGTCTTCTCAGGTCACCTCGACCATCTTCGTCATCGGCGGCACCGGGGCTCAAGGGATGCCCATTGTCCGTGCTCTTGTCGCCGACCAGAAGTACTCCGTTCGGGTCCTCACCCGCGATTCCACCTCCCCGCGGGCCCAGGCCCTCCTCGCGCTCGGCAACGTCTCCTTCCTCGAAGGGTCATTCGCCGACGAAGACGTGCTGCGGGAAGGATTTCGCGGCAGTGACGGAGTGTTCATCAACATCGACGGGTTCAATACCGGTGAGAAAACCGAGACCTACTGGGCAATCCGCAGCTACGAGCTAGCGATCGAAGAGGGCGTCAAGTTCTTCGTCTACGGGAACCTCGACTACGCCCTCAAGAAGTCCGGCTACGACTCCAGGTTCCGCACCGGCCATTATGACGGCAAGGGTCGGATGGCTGAATGGGTGCTGTTTCAAAACGAAAAGAACAGGGACCGGATGGGGGCAGCGGTCTTCACTTCGGGTCCCTACATCGAGATGGTGATCTCACCGCTCACGCCCATGACCCCCAGCGTCGAGGACGGTGTCGTCACGTGGCGAGTCCCGCTCGGCACGGGGGCTGTTCCCCACGTGGCCCTCGAAGATTGCGGATTCTACGTTCGCTGGCTCTTCGACCATCCGGAGCGGGCGAACGGCATGGACCTCGAGGTTGCTATCGAACACATGACCTATACCGATATGGCCGCCGCGTTCGAGAAGGTCGCCGGGCATCCGGCGCAATACATCGACACCGATCTGGACGCCTACTGGAGCGGTCCGCTGAAGGGGGCTGCCGATCTCCCGGCCGGATACAACGCCGATCCCGACGACAAGAGCACCATGAGCTTTCGGGATAATTTCACCGGCTTCTGGAACATGTGGAAGTATGGAATCATCACCAGGGACTACGCTCTGCTCGACGAAATTCACCCCAACCGGATCAGGACCGCTGAGGAGTGGTTCCGTCGAGAAGACCAGGTAGGGAAGGTCCTCGGTAAGGGAAGTCTTTGGGAGCGGGTCCAGCCGGAGAACTGGCGCAGCGACTCTTCGATCCTCAAGGGCAGTGCGGATATGCGGAGGGGCAGGTTGTAGGCCGCTCAACTTCGAAGACCCCGGAACCCATCCCGACCAGAAAGAGGACACATCGATGCCGGAGCGCAATCCCATCCTGATCACCGGCGCCGCCGGCCATATCGGCTCGGTGAGCCGAGACATGGTCGGGATGCTGCTCGAACAGGGCCACCCGGTGCGCGCGTTCGTGCGACGCGACGACGAACGCGCGCACTCGCTCCGCCAGGCCGGGGCCGAGGTCTTCGTCGGTGACCTGCTCAACATCGCCGACGTGACCGCAGCCCTGAAGGGGTGCCGGCGCATCTACTTCAGCATGAGCCTCTCGCCGTACTACACCGACGCCGTCAGCCTGATGGCCGCGGCAGCGCGGGCCCAGGGCGGCATCGAGGTCCTCGTCAACATCTCCGAGTACGAGCAGTCGTTCATGACGTTCGAGAAGATGACCGCACCGGAGGAAGAACGGCGTGCGTGGCTCGGCGGACTGGTCACGGAGTGGTCGCCGCAGCAGCGGGCCCATTGGGTCGCCGAGCGGGTGCTGGAGTGGTCCGGCGTCCCGACCGTCAACATCCGGGCGGCGATGTTCGTCGAGAACCCCCTGATGACCTGGCTGGCGCTGGAGCCGCTGACCCGGGGTGAACTGCGTCTGCCCTTCGGCCAGCACCGGCTCGCGCCCATCGCGGGTTACGACGTGGCGGAGGTGAGCGCGAAGATCCTGGCCGACCCGGCGCCGCACGTCTCGAGGTCCTACGAGCTCACCGGTCCGGAGCACAAGGACATGCACGGGTTCGCGGAGGACTTCGCCGCCGTGCTGGGACGCCGGGTCACCTACGTTCCCGAAGAGGTCGAGACCTGGAACGAGACCTACGTGGACAGCGCCCTGGCCGAGTTCCCGCACACCGCGGAGCACCTGAAGACCCTGACCCGGCTGATGGGCGGCGGGGGGTACCGCGGCGTCACGGACCAGCTGGAAACCCTGCTCGGGCGCCCACCGAAGACCGTGCGGTGGGCGCTGGAGAACCACCCGCGCATCCAGAAGCTGGCGGTTGCCTGAGATGGCCAGTAGGAACAAGCTCGACGACCATCCCACCGTCGTCCAGGTCCGCCAGCAGCGCGACCGCGGCGCCGCCCGGCCCGCCGAGCCGCTGGATGCGTCATGGCTGCGCCAGGTGTGTCTCGACGCGGGTGCGGACGACGTCGGTTTCGTCGAGATCGACCGGCCGGAAATCGCCGACCAGCGAGCGGACCTGGGCGCCGCGCTGCCGGGTGTCCGAACGTTGATCAGCTTCGTGTGCCGGATGAACCGGGAGAACATCCGCACACCGGCGCGCTCGGTGGCCAACCTGGAGTTCCACCACAGCGGCGACCACACCAACGAGGTGGGCCGGCAGGTGGTGGCCGAGCTGGAGGCGATGGGTGTACGCGCCATCAACCCGGCGATGGGCTTTCCGATGGAGATGGACAAGTTCCCCAGGAAGACGTGGGTCGTCGGGCACAAGCCGGTCGCCGTGGCGGCCGGGCTCGGCAAGATGGGCATCCACCGCAACGTCATCCATCCCAAGTTCGGCAACTTCGTCCTGCTGGGCACCGTGCTGATCGACGCCGAGGTCAGCGACTTGTCCCGGCCTCTCGAGTTCAATCCCTGCGTGGAATGCAAGCTGTGCGTGACCGCGTGCCCGACGGGGGCGATCGCCGCCGACGGCCACTTCGACTTCTCCGCCTGCTACACGCACAACTACCGCGAGTTCATGGGTGGCTTCGGCGACTGGGCCGAACAGGTCGCGGACAGCCGCAACGCCGACGACTACCGCTCGCGAGTGAGCGACAGCGAGAGCGCATCCATGTGGCAGAGCCTCTCCTTCGGCGCCAACTACAAGGCGGCCAACTGCATGTCGGTCTGCCCGGCCGGCGAGGACGTCCTCGGTCCCTGGTTGGACGATCGCAAGTCACACCTGACCGACGTCGTCCGGCCGCTGCTGGACAAGGAAGAGACCATCTACGTCGTCCCGGGTTCCGACGCCGAGCAGTACGTGGCCAACCGCTTCCCGCACAAACGCACGAAGCGAGTAGGGCAGACCCTGCGCGCGAACAGCATCGACGGTTTGATCGAAGGCATGCCGCTGCTCTTCCAGCGCGAGCAGGCCAAAGGACTGTTCGCCACCTTCCATTTCACCTTCACCGGCGCCGAGTCTCGGCAGATCACCGTGACCATCCGCGACCGCGAACTCGATATCGCCGAGGGGCTTCACGGTGAGCCGGATCTCCGGATCACCGCCGACTCGCGCACGTGGCTGCGTTTTCTCACCAAGCAGTCGGTGTTGCCGTGGGCGCTGCTGGGTGGCCGTATCAAGATGCACGGCTCGCCGCGGCTGCTGCGCGACTTCGGCCGTTGCTTCCCATCCCAATCGGTGCGGAAGCAGCGGACCGTCGAATCGGCGCCGCACAATGGACGGGCGAGCACGAGCGATCGCCGCGCCGCGGTCGAGCGCGACCTCGTGTTGGAACGCAAGGAAACGGTGGCCGACGGTGTTGTGCAACTGACGTTGCGCGACCCGGAAGGCCGGACACTGCCGGAATGGCAGCCGGGAGCGCACGTCGATCTGATGCTGCGCGCGGACCTGGTCAGGCAGTACTCGCTGTGCGGAGACCCGGGCGATCGGTCCCGTCTTCAGGTCGCGGTGCTGCGGGAACCGGAAAGCCGGGGCGGGTCGAGCTACGTGCACGACGTGCTCTCCGAAGGTGACTCGGTGCGCATTCGCGGGCCCCGCAACAACTTCCCGCTCGTGCAGGCCAAGCGCTACCTGTTCATCGCGGGCGGGATCGGGATCACCCCGATCCTGCCCATGGTGGCGGCCGTCGACGCGCGCGGCGCCGACTGGCGCCTCGTCTACGGGGGGCGCACCCGAGCGTCGATGGCGTTCCGCGAGACTCTGCAGCGGGTCTACGGAGAGCGGGTGAGCGTGGCGCCGCAGGACGAGTACGGGCTGCTGGACCTGCCGTCGCTGCTCGGCCGACCGCAACGGCGGACGGCCGTCTACACCTGCGGCCCCGAACCGCTGCTCGCGGCGGTCGAGTCCGGCTGCGAGAAGTGGCCGAGCGGAGCCCTGCACGTGGAGCGCTTCGCCGCGAAGAAGGGTGCCGCTGACGGGCCGCGCACGACCTTCGAGGTCGAGCTCGCCCAGTCCGGCAAGACGCTGCTGGTCGGTGAGGACATGTCCGTGCTCGAGGCCGTCGAGGATGCCGGGGTGTCGATGATGTCGTCGTGCGGGGAGGGAATCTGCGGAACCTGCGAGACGACGGTGTTGTCCGGGGAGATCGACCACCGCGACTCGGTCCTGACCGACCGCCAGCGCGCCGCAGGCAACACGATGATGACCTGCGTCTCCCGAGCGGGCGGCGACCGCCTGGTCCTCGACCTCTGACCCATTAGCAACCATTTCCCCTTGATCGCCGCATTGACCCCGGAATGGCGGCTTGATCAGTAGTTCGGCGCGTTCTCGGGTCGTTTTCGCCCGTTTTCGCGCCGAGGCCTCGATCATGTCCGTCGGACCGCCTCCGGTGGCGCCGCGCGCAACCAGGTGCGGCCCGTTCGTCGGTCAGCCGGCGGCTCGTTCGTGGGGTGACGCACCGGGCAAGCGTGAGGTCATCCGGATGTAGCGGTCGTAGGCGTTGCGGATGTGGCGGTCGACCGCTGCGACCGAGGCGTCGACGTCGTGCCGGCGCAGCGCCTCGACGATGTCGGCGTGCTCCTGCGCGATCATCTCCACGGTGACGATCATCCGGTACCAGATCCGCAGGGCCGAGGTGTTGATCCGGGTGGAGGCGTCGACCAGGAACGGGTTGCCGGTGGCCTCGGCGACCCCCTGGTGGAACAGCAGGTCTACCTCGGCGGCCTCGTAGCCCTTGCCCCGTTCGACGAGGTCGGCCTCCTCGGCGACGAGCTCGTCGAGCCGGTCGGCGGCGGTGTCGGTGATGCGTTGTGCTGCGAGGACGGCGATCTGCGTCTCGAGGATCGTCCTGGCTTCGTACAGCGACTTGACGTGCGCGACGCCGATCTCGGGGACGTAGGGGGAGCGGCGGTCCGGCCAGACGATGAGCTGGTCGTTGCGGAGCTGCTTGAGCGCCTCCCGGATCGGGGTCCTGCCCAGGCCGTAGCGGGCGCCGAGGGCGGCCTCGTCGATCGGCTCGTTGGCGGGGATCACGCCGGTCACGATGTCGCGCCGGGCGCGGTCGTACGCGAGGTTGGACTTGGTTGCTCCGCTCACAACATCCCTCTTGACCAGGCGTGTATATCGAAAATATATTCGACGAGGCGGCCACGCAGATGACACCCCGGGTGGCGACAGGCACTGGCCCGCAGCACGCCGCTCATCGCCACATCATAGGAGCCGTCGGGTATGAAGATCGCTGTTCTGCAGGGGCCGAACCTGAACCGGCTGGGCCGGCGGAACCCCGCGAAGTACGGGCGGGTGACGCTGGCCGAGATCACCGCCGACCTGGACAAGACCGCCGCCGAGCTCGAGGTCGACCTCGATCACCTGCAGTCCAACAGCGAGGCAGCGCTCATCGACTTCGTGCACGACAACCAGGACGACTGGGCCGGGATCGTGATCAATCCGGCGGGCCTCAGCGCCGCGGCCTACTCGTTGCTCGACGCGGTGCGGGACACGGAACTGCCCTACGCCGTGGTCCACATCTCGCAGTGGCACGCCATCGACGCCAAGGAGCGCACCGACATCTTCGCCGGCACCGCGGCGGTGTACGTGGCCGGCGCCGGATGGCGCGGCTACTCGATGGCACTGGACGCGATCGTCCACAAGATCCGCGGCGACTGACCGGCCGTACCCAACCAGACGGAGGAACTGTGGACGACAACGTGGTCGGATCGGCAGGGACGAGCGGGTCCGGGATCGAGAGGACACCGCGGAAGGCGGCGGTCTCGTCGTGGATCGGCAGCGCGCTGGAGTACTACGACTTCTTCATCTACGGGACCGCGGCCGCGCTGGTGTTCCCGAAGATCTTCTTCCCGGCCGGCAACCCGACCGCGGCAACCATCGCCTCGTTGGCCACCTTCGGGGTGGCGTATGTGGCCCGGCCGGTCGGCTCGTTCATCCTCGGGCACCTCGGCGACACCATCGGACGCAAGCGCGTCCTCGTCCTGACCCTGTTCGGCATGGGCGCGGCCACCTTCCTCATCGGTGTGCTGCCGACCTACGAGCAGATCGGGTTCGCCGCGCCGATCCTGCTGCTGGTCCTGCGGCTGTGCCAGGGGCTCGCGGTCTCCGGCGAGCAGTCCAGCGCGAGCTCCACCGCACTGGAGCACGCCCCGGAGAACCGGCGGGCCTTCTTCACCAGCTTCACCCTTGGCGGGACCCAGGGCGGCAACATCCTGGCCAGCGCCGCGTTCCTGCCGGTGGCCGCGCTGCCCGAGGACGCCCTGTTGTCGTGGGGGTGGCGGATCCCGTTCCTGCTCAGCGCCGTGGTGTTGCTGGTCGGCTGGTGGATCCGCCGAAGCCTGGGGGAGAGCCCGGCGTTCACCGAGGAGCAGGAGCGCGACGTCGTGCCGCGGGCCCCGCTGAAGGTGCTGTTCCGGCACTACACCCCGGACGTGCTGAAGGTCCTGTTCGCCGCGCTCGCCTCGGTCAACAGCACGATCTTCGGGCAGTTCGCGCTGGCCTACGGGGCGAACGCGATGGGGATGTCGCGCAGCGTCTTCCTGTGGCTGTCGATCGTGGTCAACGCCATCGCGCTGGCCGCGATCCCGGCCGCGGGACTGCTGGCCGACCGGTTCGGCCGCAAGCCGGTCTACGCGATCGGGATGCTCGGCACCGCCGTACTGATCTGGCCGTTCCTGTGGGCGATCAGCCAGCGTGACATCGGGCTGGTCTTCCTGTTCGGCATCCTGATGGTGTCGGTGGCCTACAGCGGCTACGCGGGGTCGGCCTTCGCGTTGTGGAACGAGCAGTTCGACACCAAGGTGCGTATGTCCGGGGTCGCGGTCGGCACCCAGTTCGGGTTCGCACTGGGCGGTTTCGCCCCGACCATCGCCGCCGCGCTGGCCGGGCCGGACCTCGCCAGCTGGGGTCCGGTCGCCGCGTTCACCAGTGCCACCGCCGTCGTCGCGGTGATCGCCGTCCTCACGATGCGCGAGGCCCACCGGACCCCGCTGGGCGACCTCGGCCGACCGGCCGCCATCGCGGCTCCGGCCCGGGCCTGAGCGGGCGCAAGGGCGAATGCGCTCACTGCGGTGGCGCAGCCCAGGCCGGAGACAATTCTGTGAATCTCGGAGTTGCGGGGCCCTCCGGGCGGGCCGGAGCCGCGGATCTCTCAGAGTTCGTTCAGAAGCTCCCAGAAGCCGGCCGGCGCGGGCCACCACGATTCCGGCCATGACGAGCATCGACGTACGAGGGCTGACGAAGCGGTACGGGTCCCGAACCGTGGTGGACGACCTGTCGTTCACCGTCCCCGCCGGGCAGGTGACCGGATTCCTCGGTCCCAACGGGGCCGGCAAGTCCACCACGATGCGGATGATCATGGGCCTAGCCGCCTCGAGCGGTGGTTCGGTCACCATCGGCGGCCGGCGCTATCGGGACCTGCCCGTGCCGCTGACCGAGGTGGGCGCGCTGCTGGACGCCGGTGCGGTGCACGGTGGCCGGACGGCGTACGACCATCTGCTCGCGCTGGCCGCGAGCAACGGCCTTCCCCGCCGCCGGGTCGGCGAGGTGCTGGCCCGTACCGGCCTGGACGGCGTGGCCCGCCGACGTGCCGGAGTCTTCTCGCTCGGCATGCGGCAGCGGCTCGGGATCGCGGCGACGCTGCTCGGGGATCCCCGGGTACTGATCTTCGACGAGCCGGTGAACGGGCTCGATCCGGAGGGCATCCGTTGGATCCGGGAGTTCATGCGGTCGCTCGCCCGCGAGGGCCGGGCGGTGCTGGTCTCGAGCCATCTCATGAGCGAGATGGCGCAGACCGCCGACCACCTGGTGGTCATAGGCCAGGGCCGGCTGATCGCCGACACGGGCATGAGCGAGTTCATGCGGGCCAACGGGGAGGGCACGGTGCTCGTGCGCACCGACGAGGCCCCTGCGTTCGCGGTCCGGCTGTCGGCCGCTGGCGCGACCGTCCGGAAGGGGTCGGAATCGTCCCTGGTCGTCTCCGGCATGACCGGCGCGGAGATCGGCAAGCTCGCGGCCTACCACCGTGTCGCGCTCAGCGAGCTCGCGCCGCAGCGCGCTTCGCTTGAGGACGCCTTCATGGAGCTGACCAGGGACAGCGTCGAGTACCAGGGAGCCACGGCATGAGCACCCGCTTCGCCGACACCCTTCGCAGCGAATGGATCAAGTTCTGCAGCCTGCGCTCGACGTGGCTCACCCTCGGCGGCCTCGTCGCGGTCGGGCTCGGCCTCACGCTCCTGTCGATGGACCCCGGCGCACAGTCGTACGTGACCGGTACGGCCCAGGAACGGCAGGACTGGGACCCGACGTACCGCAGCCTGATGATGTACTTCATCGCCCAGCTGATCATCGGGGTGCTGGGGGTCCTCGTCGTCACGTCCGAGTACGCGACCGGCCTGATGCGGACGTCGCTGAGCGCCACACCGCGCAGGCACCGGCTGCTGGGGGCGAAGGTGGCGGTGGTCGCGGCCGTCGCGCTGGTGGCCGGGCAGGCGCTGATGTTCGCGGTCTTCCTCATCGGGCAGGCCGGCTTCGCCGCGGCCGGCGTGCCGCACGCGACCCTCGGCGATCCACGTGCGCTCTCCGCGGTGGTGGGCGGTGGCCTCTACCTCGCGGTGATCGCGCTGCTCGCGGTGGCCCTCGGGACGATCATCCGCGCCACGGCAGGTGCCCTGGCCACCCTGGTGGGGATCGTGCTGCTGATACCCGCCGTGGACGGCATCTTCCCGTCGTGGCTGGACGGCTTGCTCGACCTCTGGCCGACGCTGGGCGGAGCCGCCCTACTGGCGACCGTGCCCAACCCCGACTACCCCCAGCCATGGCTGAACCTCGCCGGCATGGGAGCCGGCGTCGTCGCCCTGCTCGCGGTCGCGTTCGTGGTGTTCGAGCGCCGCGACGTGTGACGCGTTGTTCGTATCGTGATCCGCATGCGAGGAGCAAGTGAGAGATGACAGCCCGACCGGCGGCGCGCGGCTGCTCGTGGTGGAGGACGAGGCGACCGTGCGGGAGCTGCTGTCGGCCACGCTGCGGTTCGCCGGTTTCGAGGTGACGTCCGCGGCGACCGCGGGCGAGGCGGTCGCCGCGGCCACCCGGGACCCACCCGACCTCGTACTGCTCGACGTGATGCTGCCGGACATGGACGGCTTCGAGGTGGTCCGGCGGCTGCGCGACCTGCGGGTGACCGGCCGCGGCGGGCCGGTGCCGGTCCTGTTCCTCACCGCCCGGGACCGGCAGGCCGACAAGGTGACCGGGCTGTCCCTCGGTGCCGACGACTACGTCACCAAGCCGTTCGACCTGGAGGAGCTGATCGCCCGGATCCGCGCGATCCTGCGGCGGACGGCGGGCCACCACACCGGCGTGCTGACCGTGGGCACGCTCGCGCTCGACCCGGACGGGCACCAGGTGACCCGGGACGGCCGGCCGCTGCGGGTGACCGCCACCGAGTTCCGGCTGCTGCGCTACCTGATGGAGAACGCCGGTCACGTCGTGTCCAAGGCGCAGATCCTGGACCGGGTGTGGCACTACGACTTCGCCGGTGACGCCGGCATCGTGGACACCTACATCTCCTACCTGCGGCGCAAGGTCGACGTCGAGGAGCCCAAGCTCATCCACACCGTGCACGGCGTGGGCTACGTGATGCGCGAGCCAAGGCGATGAGACGGCTGCTCTCCCTGCGGCTGCGGCTCCTCCTGCTCACCGCGGCGCTGCTGCTGGTCGGGCTGAGCGTCGTCAGCGCCGTCGCGACCGATCAGCTGGAGCGCTACCAGCTGAACCGGCTCGACACCCAGCTGCGTTCCTTCACCACCCTGCTGGCGCAGGCACCGGCGATCGGGCCCGACGACCCGGGGAACACCGCGTCGCTCGCGGTGCTCGATCCGGGCCTCGACCTCATCGGCACCCCGTACCTGGTGTACCTGGACGCCGGTGGCGCGGTGGCGCGCGGCGTCCACTCGTCCCGCGTGGACGAGGCCGCCCTGCCCACCGGCGACGTGCTGCGCGGGGTCCCCACCGACGGCACGGCCGTCGACATCGACGGCGCCGACGGCTCGTCCCGGTGGCGCGCTGTCGCCAGGGCCGGGGCCGGGCAGGACTGGACGATGGTCGCGGCCGCTCCGCTGGCCGAGGCCGACGCCACGGTGGACCGGCTGCGGACCACCAACGTGATCAGCGGCGCCGCGCTGCTCGTGCTGCTGACGGCGGCCGGCTGGTACGCCCTTGGCCAGGGCCTGCGGCCGTTGCGTCGCATCGAGCACACGGCGGCCGCCATCGCCTCCGGTGACCTGAGCAGGCGCGTCCCCGTGGTCGCGGCGCCCGGGACGGAGATCGGGCACCTCGCGACCTCGCTGAACGTCATGCTCGGCCAGCTGGAGCGGGCCTTCGCCGCGCAGGCCGTCTCCGAGGCGCGGATGCGGACCTTCGTCTCGGACGCCAGCCACGAGCTGCGCACACCGCTGTTCGTGATCAAGGGATCGGCCCAGCTGTACCGGATGGGCGCGCTCGCCGAACGCGCCGATGTCGACGAGGCGATGCACCGCATCGACCGCGAAGCCACCCGGCTCACCGCCCTCACCGAGAACCTGCTCCTGCTCGCCCAGCTCGACGACGCATCGGAAGGGCACCTCGACCGGGCCCCGATGGACCTACGGACGCTGGCCACCGACGCACGCGACGACCTGCGGGCGCTGGACCCCTCCCGGACCGTCGGCCTGACCGGCCCCGGCGGCAACGGCCCGCCGGGCCCCGCCCCGGTGCACGCCGACGAGGACCGGCTGCGTCAGATCATCGCCAACCTGGTGGGCAACGCCGCCGCCCACACGCCGCCGGGCACGCCGGTACGCATCGGTGTCGGAACCGCGGACGGCCGCGCCGTGCTCGAGGTGGCCGACGAGGGCCCTGGCATGGCGGCCGACCAGGCCGGCCGCGTCTTCGACCGCTTCTACCGCACCGACCGCTCCCGCGCCCGTTCCGGCGGCGCCAACGCCGGGCTGGGGCTGGCCATCGCTCGGTCGCTGGCGCGTGCCCACGACGGCGACGTCGTACTGGAGACGGCGCTGGGGAAGGGTGCCTGCTTCCGGCTCACCTTGCCGCTGCTGCCCCAGAGCTGACGGGCCTGATGGCAGGGCGCGCTGCGGGCGCTCAGGTGCGCGGTGTTGTGGCCCGCATGCCCGCGAGCACCACGTCGACGATGCGCTCCGCGTCCGCGCGGGTGAACGGGCGGATGCCGCGGTTCACGATGAGGTGCACCGGACCGGAGAGCATCTCGCCGAGCAGGGAGAAGTCGACCGGCGGCAGTTCGCCCCGTTCGATGGCCAGTTCCACCCGGCGCCGCGTGCCGGTGGCACGCTCTTCGTGGATCCTGGTCGTCACCCGCCGGACGGCCGGGCTTTCGTGGGCGGCCTCGGCGGCCAGTGCGATCGCCCGGCCGATCGGCCTGCCCAGGCCTTCGGCGATGGCCATCAGGAAGTCCACCAGGTCCCTGCGGAGCTCGCCGGTGTCCCCGACCGACCCGACGTCGTCGGCGTACTGCAGCAGTGCCTCGACGACCAGCTCCTCGCGGTCGGGCCAGTTGCGGTAGACGCTGGTCTTGTGCACGCCGGCGACCTCGGCGACCTCCTCGTAGCGGAAGCCCGCGATGCCGTCGCGCGCGACGAGCTCGGCGGTCGCAGCGAGGATCTGCGCTCGCACCCGCGCGGTGCGGCCACCGGGACGACGTGCCGACGGCCGATCCACGGTGCTGGCCATCAGTGGCTCACCTCCTGTCCTCCGCTCGGGCGCTGATTGTCGTCGACCCCGTGTTGCAGGCGCACTCGAGCGGGGCGTATCGTCGATTAAAGCAACAGATAGTTGCTTTAGGCTCGACGGAAGGCCCCCATGGTGAAGATCCTCGTTTCCGGAGCCGGCATCGCCGGGCTCGCCTGCGCACTCGACCTCGGCACCCGCGGCCACGACGTCACCGTCGTCGAGTACGCCCGCCACCTGCGGGTCAAGGGCACACCGATCGACGTCCGAGGCGACGCCATCGAGATCGTGGACAAGATGGGGCTGCTCGCGAAGATCCGGGAACAACGGGTCCGGATGAGCGAGCTCAACCAGTTCGTCGACGCCGACGGCGAACCGGTGGCCAGCATCCCGATGGCCGAGGTAAGCGACTCCGAAGACGACATCGAGATCGTCCGCGAGGACCTGGTTCACAGCCTCGCCGACGCACTCCCGGACACGGCGACGATCCGCTTCGGCGACTCGATCGAGGCGCTGACCGACGACGGCGACGGCGTCGACGTGGAGTTCAGGTCCGGCCGTACCGAAAGGTACGACCTGGTGCTCGGTGCCGACGGCCAGCACTCCGCGGTACGCAGGCTGGCGTTCGGGCCCGAGCGGGACCACCTCCGCCACCTCGGTGTCTACATCGCTCTCGCCGATCTCCCCGACGAGGCAGGGCCCGACGGCGTCACCCTGCACAACGTCCCCGGCCGGATGGTGGGCATCGCCCGGTTCAACGGCGCCCGGTTCAAGGGCACGGCGCTGGCGATGTTCACCTTCCGCTCGGAATGGCTCGACTTCGACCACCGCGACCTGGACGCCCAGAAGAAGATCCTCGTCGACGCCTTCGCGGGCCACACCTCGTGGAAGATCCCCCAGCTGCTCGACGCGGCCCGCGCCGACCCCGAGCTCTTCTTCGACTCCGCGAGCCAGATCCACATGCCTTCCTGGCACCGCGGCCGCGTCGCCCTCGTCGGGGACGCCGGGTACTGCGCGGCCTTCCTCTCCGGGCGGGGCACCTCGCTCGCGCTCACCGGCGCCTGGTTCCTCGCTGAGGAACTCGACCGGTGCGGAACGGACTACACCGCAGCGTTCGAACGGTACGAGGCCCGGCAGCGTCCCTACGTCACCGCAGCCCAGGAGCGGGTCTACCAGGGCCGCGAAACCCAGACGCCACTCACATGGGAGGCCATCGACGCCCGCAACGAGCGCCTGCGAGCGGCGAGCGCATCGTGAATGACGCGACCGTCGAGCTCGATCCCATCGTCGAGGAGCGCCGATGGAGTGGGCGGCTCATCGGCTGGGTGGCCGTTCTCGTCCTCGCCAACCGCGTGGCCGACACGGTCATGACCACTCCCCAGATGGTCCTGTCGGAGATGCTCGAGTACTTCGGCACCGACCAGGTCGCGTGGCTGAACTCGAGCGCGCTGCTGGCCGGCGCCATCTGGTCTCCGTTGCTCGCGAAGAGCGCCGACATCTTCGGCAAGCGCCGGGTGCTCCTCCTCACGCTGCTCGTCGCGGGCGCAGGGTCGGTGGTCTGCCTCATCGCACCCAACCTCGCGGTCTTCCTGTTGGGGCGGGTTATGCAGGGCGCCGCCATGGCCGTGGTGTTCCTCACCGTGGCGCTCACCCGCCAGATCTCCACTCCTCGGGTGGCGATGACCGCGATCGGGATCGTGACCTCCGCCTCCGCGATCGTCGGAATCGTCGAGCCGTTCCTGATGGACCCGCTCATCGACCGGTTCGGCTTCCAGAGCGTGTTCGCCGTGTCGGTCGCACTGGCCGCGGTCGCCGCGCTGTGCGTGCTCCGGCTCATCCCGGAGTCACCGGTCCGCAGCAGCGGCCGGGTCGACGTGGGCGGGGCACTGCTGCTCGGCGGCGGCCTCGCCGCGGTGCTCGGCTACGCCAGCCTCGGGCAGGACCTCGGGTGGCTGTCCGGAGGCATGATCATCCTGCTCGCCGCCGGTGCCGCCGCCTTGACCGGTTGGGTGGTCCTCGCCCTGCGGGTCGACGACCCCATCGTCGACATCCGGGCGCTGAACAGGCCGCTCGTACTGACCCTGCTGGCCGTGGTGCTGGCCGCGGGATCCTTCCAGGCCATGATCCAGCTGACGGACCTCATCACCGAGGTGTCGCCGGACCTCGGGCTCGGATACGGGCTGAAGGACCTTGGTCCGGAGGCCGTGCTGTTCGCGGCACCCGCGCCCGGCATCCTGCTCGGTGGCACCCTCGCCGGATGGCTCGCCACCCGGATCGGGCCCGCGCGGACCCTCCTCGGGGGGATCGCGATCGGCACGGTGGCCACCTTCACGATGCTGGCGGGGGTGTCGTCGTTCCCACTGATGGCCGGTTGCATCGGGCTGCTCGGAATTGCCGCAGGCGCCATCGGCGCCTCCGGGTTCAACCTGGCCACCGACCTCGCACCGCCCGAGCGGCACGGCGTTGTCTCCGGTCTCGTGTCGGTCATGCTCGCCATCGGAGGTGCCGTCGTCACCGTCGCCGGAACGGCGGTGCTCAACGCCACCACCACCGAGGTGGACGGCGCCCCGCACAACTCGGCGACCGGCGTGTACCTCTACGTCCTGATCGCCGGGATCCTGTTCGCCCTCGCCGCGGTGACCGCGACGGTGCTGGTGCGGAACCGGTCTGCGCCGCGGCAGACGCCGGTGAACCGGGGGCGTCATGCCCGGGTGTGATGGAGTGGGTCGCCGAACCAGTGGGTCGCGGCGTGCCGGAACGCCTCGTGATCGGGGTCGTGGTCGTCGGTCCAGGCGACGATGCCGTCGGGTCGGATCAGCAGGGCACCGAACCCGAGGTCGTTGCTCACCGGCCCGGCCGCGTAGCGGATCCGGCCTTTCCAGCCCATCGTCGCGTCGTGCAGGCGTTGGTCGGTGGTGAAGTCGAGTGCGACGCCGTGTCCTTCGCGCAGCAGGTCGCCGAGGCGGGTGCCGTCGACGAGCCGGAAGTCCGGCGCGGTCATGCCGACGATTGGCTGGTCGCTGCCCAGGTCGTAGCGGTGGGACAGCCCCGAGGTGCTGCGGAACACGTGGGTGGTGCCGTCTCGGGTGTCGAGCAGGTCGTGGACCAGCCGTCGCAGGGCCGTGGCGTTGGGGCCGGGGTTCATGGTCGCGACCTGGGCGCGTGACCAGTCGAGGATCGCCGCGCCCACGGGGTGGCGTTCGGCGGTGTAGGTGTCGAGCAGACCGTCCGGTGCGGTGCCGTGGATGGTGTCGGCGAGTTTCCAACCGAGGTTCATGGCGTCGCCGATGCCGAGGTTGAGTCCCTGGCCGCCGAGCGGGGAGTGGATGTGGGCGGCGTCGCCTGCGAGCAGGACACGGCCGTTCCGGTAGGTCGTGGTCTGCATCGCGCGGTCGGTGAAGCTGGAGGCGAGATGGACCTCGGTGAGTGTCGCGTCGGTGCCCGAGACCCGGCGCAGAACCGTCTGGAGGTGCTCGCGCGTCAGCGGCTGCGAGCGGTCGAAGGCGCCGCCGTCGAAGTCCATCATGCCCAGGTGTCCCTCGAAGGGCGTCCGGAAGTACATGCCGGCCGGCGTTAGGTTGAACCCGAGGTCCAACTTCTCGGGATCGGCGAACGTGACGCGGGCGGTGTAGCCGGTGAACAGCGGCGCCGTGCCGACGAAGTCGAAACCCGCCAGCTCGCGCACCGTGCTGCGTCCGCCGTCGCATCCCACGAGCCAGTGCGCCTGGTAGTCGCGCCCGCCGGCTCGGGTGACGACGGTGTCGCCGTCCTGGGTCGCGGCCTCGACGGGGGCGCCCCGCAGGACCTGCACGCCGAGCATGGCCGCCCGCTCGGCCAGCACCGCCTCGACCGCGTCGAGGCTCGTGATGAGGCCCTCCGTCGCCGGGCCGGGCAGGCGGAACCGGAGGACGGCGGCGTCGATGTTCACCGGGTCGAGCTGCATGCCCGCGAAGTGGCTCACGCCACGAGGCGCCTGCGGCTCGTGCGCGTCCGAGGCCGCGCCGACCTGCTCGCCGTCGGTGCCTGAGGCATCCAGCAGCCCTGTCAGCATCCCGCGGCGGTAGAACGTCTCGACCGACCCGGCGTTCAGGCCCCGCATCCCCAGCGGGAGCGCCTTCCACGGCGAGGTCTGCTCCCGCTCCCGCTCCAGCACGAGGACCGAGCAGTCCGCCAGCGCGAGCTCACCGGCGAGGAACAAGCCCGCCGGGCCGGCACCCACGATCACCACGTCATACACGTCGAGCCTCCTTGTATGGAGCGTCGCTCCATGATGGAACGGTACTCCATTCTGGATCGATGCTCCAACCTGCCAGAATGGCCGGCATGGCCATGCGGACACGTCAGTCAGAGCGACGCAGGCAGGTGCTCACCAGGGAGCGCATCGTCGAGACCGCCGTCGAGCTGCTGGACAGGGCGGGGGAGGGTGCCCTGACGGTCCGGGCTCTGACCGGCCGCCTTGCCACCGGTCCCGGCGCGATCTACTGGCACATCGGCAACATGGACGAGCTGTTGGAGGCCGCGACCGACGCCGTCGTCGCCGGCGCCATGGCCACGCGACCCACCCAACCCGCCGATCCCGCGAAAGGCGGGCCCCAGGACGAGATCCGCGCCGTCGCACTCGGCCTGTTCGACGCGGTCACCGAACACCCATGGCTCGCCGCCCAGCTCGCGGTGCAGCTCACCCGCAACCCGTGGGGACCGGTGACGTTGCGGGTCTTCGAAAGCATCGGCCGGCCGGTCCGCACGCTGGGCGTGCCGCAAGGCGACTGGTTCACCACGACCTCGACGCTGGTCCACTACATCCTCGGTGCCACGACCCAAACCTCGCAGATCACCGGCGGCTCCGAAGTGGACCGCGCCGACTTCCTCAACACCGCATCCAGGGCATGGCAAGATCTCGACCCCGACGACTACCCGTTCATCCGGGCCGTCGCAGCCCAGATGCGCGAGCACGACGACCGCGAACAGTTCCTCACCGGCATCGACCTCGTCCTCACGGGCATCACGACCCTCCACCCACCGACGCGCGGCGGGTGATCGCCGACCGACCGACGATCAGCAGCACTCCGATGGCAAGGCCTCCGACCGCGAGCAGCCACGGGCGCGTGGTCAGGTCCTCGGAGAACCGCTCGCCGGCGAGGAATCCGACGCCGACCAGGACGCCCGACCGCACCGCCGTAGCGGGGACCACCCATGCGAGGAAGCGCCGGAGGCCCACGCCGGCAAGCCCTGCCGCGAGGAATGCCGGCACCGCGCCGAGGTCGACGAGCTTGGCGGCGATGACGACCCGGGGCAGGTGGGAGTGGACCTGGACGGTCAGCGCGTCGCGGCGCTCGTCGGTGAGCCCGAGTCGCGCCAGCATCCGGCGGGGCCGGCCCCGATCGCCGTGCCGGCCCAGCAGGTAGAGCAGCGTGTCCGCGATGACATCGGCCGAGGCGGCGGCCAGCCACACCCCCCACCACGACAGCACGCCCGCGCCGGCGAGGGCAGCGGCCGTGACCGTCACGACCGGGCCTTCCAGCAGGGCTCCGACCACGACCAGGAGCACCGCCCGCAGCGGATCGTCGGCCAGCGCCGTGAGGACCGCGGCCTCGACGCCCGTCACCGCGTGGCCGGCTCGGCGGCGCGTCGCGGCTGCCGCGGCGCGAGCGCGAGCAGCCGGTCGACGACGCGGCAGCGGAAGGTGGCCGCGAGCGTCACGTACCAGGCGAGTACCGCGGGTACCGCGATCGCGAACACCTCGGGCACGACCGCGAGGCCGAAGAAGGACGAGAGCGCGGGTACCGCCGCCACGATCAGGAACGTCACCGTGAGCAGGGCGGCGAGCCAGGTGGGCCGCCGGTCGGGGACCGGTGCGGTCCACACCGCGAAGAACCGGTGCGGCGGCTTCAGGAAGACCAGCAGCATGAACGACGCGAGCGTGGTGAACGTGGACATGCCGGTCTGCGCGCCGAGGGTGGCTGCCGCCTCGACGAACCCGGGTTCGATGCGGGTCACGCCGGTGTGGGCCGCCATCGCGCCCGCGTGGAGCCAGGCGTGGAGCAGGGCGTAGACGAGCGTGCCGAACGTCGCGGTGACGACCGCGACCGGGGCGACGAAGCGGACGAGGTCGCGGAGGAGGTGCGGGTCGGGGGCGGTCGGGCGCGCCCACATCGTCAGGCACAGCGCCGGAAGTCCCACGGTCAGCGCGGTCAGACCTCCCTGGGCGGGGGTGTAGGGGAACGCGAGCCCCAGCGCCGCCGTGATCAGGATGATCAGTCCCTGCACGGCGACCCGCGGCAGGAACACGTACAAGGAGGTCGACAGCCCGTCGATGATCCGCCTGCCCTCGGCGCGGGCGGGCAGCAGCGCGGCGAACGAGTCGTCGACCAGCACGATGTCGGCGACGTCGCGGGTGACCGGGCTGCCCGAGCGCATCGCGACGCCGACGTGCGCTCGCTTCAGCGCGCGAGCGTCGTTGACGCCGTCGCCCAGCATCGCGACGTGGTGCCCGCGGCGGCGCAGCGCGTCGACGACCCGCTCCTTCTGCTCCGGGGTGACCCGCCCGTACACGGTGGCGTGTTCCACCAGCTCGTCGAGCGCGTCGTCGTCGAGGGTGTCGAGGACCGGGCCGGCGACCGGGGGCCCTGCGTCGATCCCGGCCCGGGTCGCCAGCGCCGCGACCGTGCGCGGATCATCGCCGGAGAGCACGGTGATCCTGATCCCCTTGTCGCGGAAGCGGCGAACACTCTCCAGGACCTCGCCGCGCAGGTCGTCGGCGAGTACGACCAGCGCCACCGGGGTCAACGCGGGAAGCGCGGGCCTGCCGTCGCGCCCGCGCAGCGGCGCACCGGGGCGCGTGGCGCGCGCCAGCAGCAGGACCCGCAGCCCGCGGTTCGTGGGGTCCGCTACGACCTCATCGTCGATCCCCGAGCGCAGGTGCGGAGCGAGTACCTCCGGTGCGCCGAGGACCCACGCCGTTCCGTCGACGGTGACCTGCCCCGACCAGCGCAGCGAGGAGGTGAACGCGATCTCGTCGCGCAGCGGCCACACTTCGCCGGGCAGCGCGGCCGCCAGTGCGGTGCAGGTCAGGTTCGGATGAGCCACGGATGCCGCGTACCTGCCCAGGACCGCTCGCGCGTCGAGACCGTCGTCGAGCGGCCGCACCTCCGTGAGCGTCAGCCTGCCGGTCGTCAGGGTGCCGGTCTTGTCGGTGCAGACGACGTCGACGTGGCTGAGCGACTCGACCGCGTTCACCTGCTGCACCAGGGCGCCGTGCTGCGCGATGCGGGCTGCTCCCCGGACGTAGGCGACGGCCACGAGGAAGAACAGGCCGTAGGGCACCAGGCCGACGAGCACCGCGGTGATCTGCACGATGCTCAGGAACGACTCACCCCCGAGAACGGCCTGAGCCAGCACCGTCCCGCCGAGTGCGACGGTGAGGACCATGGTCAGGCGAACGACGCCGTCGATCCGGCGCTGCAGCGGCGTGCGCTCGACGCTGAGCCTCCGCGCCTCGACGGTGAGCCGGCCGGCGTGACTCCGTGCGCCGACGAGTTCGGCGCGCTGCCATGCGTTCCCGGCAACGCAGTGACTGCCCGACAGCACGGTCTCGCCGACGCCGCGGGCAACCGGGTCCGACTCGCCGGTCAGCAGCGACTCGTCGGCCTCGACGTGCCCCGCGACCACCGGCCCGTCGACGACGATCTGCCGGCCGGCGCGCACGCGCACCAGGTCGCCACGGACGACCTCCGCCGAGGGGACGACGACCTCGACGGCGTCGCGGAGCACCTGGACGGCGGCGTCGTCCAGCAGCGCGAGCCGGTCCAGCTTGCGCTTGGCGCGGCACTCCTGGGCCACCCCGATCAGCGCGTTGACCAGGCCGATTCCGACGCTGGTGAGGGCGTCTCCTTGGCGGTCCAGCACGAGCAGCACGACACCGATCGAGAACAGGATCGTGGTGTAGGTGGAGAGGACGTGCGTCCGCACGATCGCCGCATAGCTGCGCGACGTGCCCGGCACCGGGGCGTTGGTGGCACCCACGCGGCGTTGCTCGGCCACCTGGGCGGCGGTCAACCCGGTGGAGGAGACCTCGAGAGGGGGAGCGGGGGCGGGCACGGGCACTCCTTGACGGTGTGGGGATCAGCTCCCCACCACGGTCTCGGGCGCAGGTGAATCAGGATCATGATGTGGGTCGGAGTCCGGTAAGAGCCGGCCCGTACCGATCGTGATCCCGATCGTGGCGCCGCCCCCCGGCCGGTTGCCGGCGAACGCCGTGCCGTCGTGCGCCTCGGCGATGTCGGCGACGATGGCCAGCCCGAGTCCCGATCCGGGCAGCGACCGCGCGGCGTCCGCCCGGTAGAACCGGTCGAAGACCCGGTCGACGTCGCCGGCCGCGAGCCCCGGCCCGCGGTCCGAGACCGTGATCGTGCCCCGGCGGACACCGACGTCGATGGGCGCGGTACCGGCGTCGAACTTCGCCGCGTTCTCCAGCAGGTTCCCGACCGCACGTTCCAGCGCGTGCCGCTGCCCGCGTACCCGTGTGCCGTCGGACCCGATCCTGATCTCCCGCCCGGTCCGTCGCCGGGTCCGGTCGGCGGCAGCTCGGACGACCGCGGCCAGATCGACCTCGTCGTCCTCCTCGTCGGTATGACGGGCCAACGCCAGGGTGATCAGCTCTTCGACCAGGTGGGACAGCTCCAGGGTCTCGCCTTCGACGTCGGCGAGCAGCCGCCCGCGGGACTCCGGGTCGAGCCGGTCGATGCGGCGCAGCACGCTGGCGTTGGTGCGCAGGCTCGTCAGCGGGGTCCGCAGCTCGTGCGCGGCGTCCTGGATCAGCCGCTCCTGCGCCTCTCGCGACTCCGCGAGCCGGCGCAGCATCGTGTTGAACGACGACGACAGCCGGGCCACCTCGTCGCGTCCTTCCACCGGTACGTCGCCGGCTCCCGGCCCGGCGGCGCTGACGTCCTCCGCGATCACCGTCAGCCGGACCAGCCGCCGGGCGATCCGGCGCGCCAGCAACCAGCCGAGCCCCGCCGCAACCACCGTCACCAGCAGGGCGAGGAGAGTGATCTCCTTCGCGAGCCCGCTCAGCACCTGGCGGGACAGGTCGATGTCGATCCCGACCTGCACCGCTCCGCGTCCCTCGCCGAGCGCGGTGGTCAGCACGCGGTAGGCCACGACGCGGGTGTCGTCGCCGATGGCCACCTCGGTGGTGCTCGTCGCGCCCCGCACGGTGCCGGAGGCCAGCGCGCGGTCCGTGTCCCGGACGGGGAGCGTCACGGACCGCCCACCGAGAGGCGTGACGGTGCCATCGGGTGCGATGCGCTGCGCGATCAGCTGCGGGGTGTGGAGCACGTCTTCGTATCCGTTGACGACCGCGGTCGCGGACGTCTGCAGCGTGCGGTCCACCTCGCCGGTGACGCGCTCGACCGCCGAGTAGAACGCGAGTACCCCGACCGCTGCGGCGACGGCGGCGGCGACCGCCGCGAAGGCCAGCGCGAGCCGGGTCCCGAGGTTCACGACCGGCGCACCGTGTAGCCGACCCCGCGGACCGTGTGGATCACGGGCGGGGCGCCCGCGGCGGCCAGCTTGCGCCGCACGTATCCGATGTAGACGGCCAGGTTCTTCGAGTCGGCACCGAAGTCGTAGCCCCAGATCCGCTCGTAAACCTGCGTGTGTTCGAGCACGACTCCCGCGTTGCGCATGAGCAGTTCGAGCAGGTCGAACTCGGTCTTGGTGAGGGTCAGCTCGGTCGCGGCCCACCACACTCGCCGGGCTGCCGGATCGAGCCGCAGGTCCCCGACCGACAGCGTGGGCTCGCGGTCCCCGTCCGGCGGGCCGGCCCGGCGCAGCAGCGCCCGCAGCCGGGCCAGGAGCTCGTCGAGCTCGAAGGGCTTGGGCAAGTAGTCGTCGGCGCCTGCGTCGAGACCGGCCACCCGGTCGGGTGTCTCGACCCGCGCAGTGAGCATCAGCACCGGGATCCGGCTCCCGTCCGCGCGCAGGACCCGGCAGACCCCTAGCCCGTCGAGGCCGGGCATCGTCACGTCCAGGACGAGCACGTCGAAAGCTTCACGACGCGCACGGGTCAGCGCCTGCACACCGTCGTCGACCCCGACCACGCGGTATCCCTCGAGTTCCAGCGCCCGGCCCAGTGACTCGCGGATCGCGCGGTCGTCGTCGGCGACGAGCACGGTGTAGGTCACGGCCGTGAGCTGCCCAGCCGGGCTGCGAGCCCGTCGAGGACGATGCCGAGATGCCGTTCGAACCGCTGGTCACCGTCGTCGCGGAGGTGCCCGGCAGCTTTGACCAGTTCGACGTCCTCGCCCAGCCAGGCGTCGCGCTCGGGGAGCGAGTACCGCCCGGGGTCGGTCTCTGCTGACTGGCCCCGCTCCTGCTCCTCGATGACGAAGCCGACCACGAACGCGGTGACCAGATCGGTGGCGTCGTCGGCATCGGCGAGCGTGAATCCGGCCGCGGTCAAGCGTGCGAGCCACGGCTCCTTCGCCCGCACCACGTCGGGGTCGGAGATGCGCGTGCCGCTGAAGACGCGGGCCCCGTCCCGGTGGAGCAGGTACTCCGAGCGCAGGACGCGGGCGTAGGCGGCGAGGTCGTCCCGCCAGCCTGCGCCGGGAGGGAGCGCCGACAGGGCGTCGGTGACGCGTCGCATGACGACGGTGCTCATCTCGTCGAGCAATTCCTGCTTGTTGCGGACGTGCCAGTACAGAGCGGGGGCCTGCACGTCGAGCCGGGCGGCGAGCGCACGGACGGTGATGCCCTCCATGCCCTTCTCGTCGAGCAGCTCGAGTGCCGCCGCCACGATCCGCTCCCGCGTGATGCCCTTCGCCACGCTTGACACCTTAACAAAGTTCAGGGACTGTGAATACGACCGCTTGAACTTAGTTAAGGAGTCTCTGATGCGCGCTGCAGTCGTCGCCACCCCGGACGCGACACCCGTCTACGCGGACTTCCCGGACCCGGAGCAGCAGCCGGGCCGGGAGCCGCTGCGGCTGGTGGGCGCGGGCCTGCACCACGTCGTCCGCGGGCTGGCCTCCGGCCGCCACTACGGCAGCAACGGGGCGTATCCGCTCGTGCCGGGGGTCGACGCCGTGGCCCGCACCGAGGACGGGCGCCTGGTCTACACCGGTCTTGCCAGGCCGCCGTGGGGCACGATGGCCGAACGCCTGGTCACGCCGTTCGAGATGGAGCTGCCCGCCGGGGCCGATCCGCTCGCGGTCGCCGCCGGCATGAATCCCGCCATGTCGGGATGGATGCCGCTGATCGCCCGGCGCAAGGAGGTGGGCGAGCTCGGCACCGTGCTGGTGCTCGGGGCGACCGGCATGTCGGGCAGGCTGGCCGTGCGGGGGGCGCTGGCCCTCGGGGCGAACCGCGTCATCGCGGCCGGCCGCGACCCCGAGGCGCTGGAGCGGCTGCGTGGTCTCGGCGCCGTGACCGTTCCGCTCGCGCACGGCGAACCAGCCGCCCTCGGCGCTGCACTCGCCGAGGCGCCGCCCGCACTCGTGCTCGACTTCGTGTGGGGCCCGGTCGCCGAGGCCGCCTTCGCCGCACTGGGAGGGTCCGGCCCGGACGACGACGAGACCGGGGCCATCGACTACGTGCAGATCGGCTCGCTCGCCGGAACCGAGGCGGCGCTGCCCGCGGCGCTCCTGCGCAGTCGGCGGATCCGGGTGACCGGGAGTGGCACCGGCTCGGTCTCGAAGGCGCAGATGATCGCCGAGCTTCCCGACGTCCTGGCCCGTTTCGCGGACGGAACCTTCGACGCCCCGTACACCGCCTACCCGCTCAGCCGCATCGGCGAGGCGTGGGCGCACCAGGGGCGCACCCGCGCCGTCGTCGTCCCGGACTGATGGGGCCCAAGCGAGCCTTGGTCGTGGGGTTGGGGATCGCGGGCATGGCCGCGGCGATCGGGCTCCGGGAGGCCGGATGGACGCCGGTGATCGTCGAGCGGGCGCCAGAGCGTCGACGGGGTGGCTACTTCGTCGGACTGATGCCGAAGGGGCGGCAGGCGGCGGTCGATCTGGGCATCGACGGCCACCTGCACACCCGCAACCCGCCGGACGGTGGGAACGCGTGGTCGCTGACTCGACGCGGCGACCGTGAGCCGGGTGTGGGGTTCCTGCATCAGCCGGGCGATCCCGCAGCCGTGCTCCGCGGTGACATCGAGGCCGCGCTCTGGCAGGGCATCTCCGGGGTCGAGGTGCGGTTCGCGACGACGCCCGTCGAGCTGGTCGACACCGGTGCGGACGTTCAGGTGGATCTCGAGGATGCCGGCACCGGCGCGCGTTACCCCGAGAGCTTCGACCTGGTGGTCGGTGCGGACGGGCTGCGGTCGGGGGTGCGCCGGTTGGTCTTCGGTCCGCACGAGGACCACATGACGACGTGGAACGCGATGATCTGCGCGTTCCAGCTCCAGGAGCAGGTGTCGTCCTTCGCCGCGGCGGACAGCATCATCAGTGCCCGCGCTGGGCGTGCGGTGTGGGTTTTCGGCCTGGCCGATCGGGCCCCGACCGTCCTGCTGACCTACCGCACCGATGACGTCGCGGGCCAGTTCACCGGATCCCCGGTTCAGCGCCTGCGCACCGTCTTCTCCGGGATGGACGACCCCGTGGTGCGGTACGCGCTGGACGCGCTGGACGCGGCTCCCGAGTTCCTGTTCGACTCGGTGCACCAGGTGCGGATGCCCCGGTGGAGCAGTGGACGGGTCGTGCTACTCGGCGACGCGGCCTGGTGCCTGAACCTCTACTCCGGAATGGGGGCGACCTCCGCCCTCCTGGGCGCTGCCGACCTGGGAAGGGCGCTGCGGGCGAACCCGGACGACCTGGAGGCCGCGCTAGCCGCGTGGGAGTCGCGGTTGCGCCCGCTCATCAGGAAGCACCAGCGGATCGCACGGGTGAAGCAGCAGATGTTCGTGCCGTCGAGCCGGCCCGTCGAGGCACTTCGCTCGGTGGTTCTGCGTCTCGCCCGCAGAGCACGGGACCGCAGGCTGGCAAAGTGTGCCGGGACGCGTCTCTCGGTGGACTGAGGGCACCGACCGTGGTCGGATGGTGCGCCGACACCACCCTGGCGGTCATCGCCTGCAGCGGTGCCCGTCGGCACACGCAGCAGGGGGGTCTGGTGCACCGAGGAGCGGCGTCGGCCAGTCGGGTTCGGACGGGGAGGGCGGTGCGGGTCGCCGCAGCCGGGTTCGCGTTGCTGGTCGGCGTGGCCGGGTGTGCCTCGAGCGTCTCGACGGCCGAGTACCAGGGACTACTGACCGGTTTCGAGCAGTCCGTTCAGCCGCCGATCGACCGGCTGGTGGCGGCGACGTCCGCGGACGAGGTCGCGTCGGCCAGTTCCGAGCTCGCTGCGGCGATGCAGGCGCAGGAGCAGGCACTACAGGACGTGAATCCGCCGGATAACGCGCGTGGTCAGCACGACGCCGTGCTGACGTTCCTGCGGTCGGCTCCGGGCCTGCTCGCCCTCGCTCCACCGGATGCGACGCCCAACGAATGCGGGATCGCGCCCAGTGCCGAAGAGCAGACCGCGATGGCGAAGGCCGCCGTCAGGCAGGAGCTGGAGGCCGCAGCGTCAGGCGTGTCGTCCACTGTCCTCGCAGGGGCCGGGCTCACGTTCAGCGGCAGTCTGATCCCCCCGCAGGTCGATCTGCCCGCGCTGCAGGACCGGCACGGGGAGAACGGGGCGGTGCTGCAGCGCAACGGTCCGCGTGGCGGCGGCACGTTGGAGATCAAGAACGGCGGTGGCTCCGACGCCGTGATCGCGGCCGTCGTGTCGGACCCGGCTGCCCCGACCGCGAGCGTCTACGTACGGGCGCTCTCGACGGCGACACTCACCGGGCTGGCCGGCACCTACCAGGTCTACTTCAAGAGCGGGACGGACTGGGACGGACAGGCGCTCAAGTTCACCCGCGACTGCGCGTTCCAGAAATTCGACGACACGTTCGACGCGAATAGCAACTGGAGCATCACGGTCACCCCTGTCGTGGGAGGGAACGCCACGAGCAGCGACGTGCCGGCGTTCTAGCGCATCAAGATCAGACGAAGTACCGGGCCTGTAGGCGGAACAACTCGGCGTAAAGTCCGTCCGCCCGACTCAGGGTGTCGTGGGTGCCGACGTCGACGACCCGGCCGCCGTCAAGAACCACGATGAGATCCGCCGCCCGGGCGGTCGTGAGGCGATGTGTGACGAGGACGGTCACGCCGCCCTGAAGGCGGCTCAGGTCGGCGTACTGCTGGAACAGCCACTCCTCGGCCCGCGCGTCGAGACTGGCGGTGGGCTCGTCCATGACCCGCAGCAGCGGCGCCGGCCGCATCGCCGCCCGGGCGTTGGCGACCGTCTGCCACTGGCCGCCCGACAGCCCCTTGCCGTCCCACGATTCTCGCCCGAGCCGCGTCTGCAGGCCCTCGGGCAGCGAAGCGAGGAGCGTGTCACCGCCGGCCGTCCGCAGCGCCTCGAGGATCCGCTCCGGGTCGTCGCGATCCTCGAGCCGGCCCAGCCCGATCGTGTCCTGAAGTGACATCTCGATGTGTACCGGGTCCTGGAAGGCCGCCGTGATCCGGGCACGCCAGTCCTGCGGCGCGAACTGCGTGAGATCGGTCCCGTCCACCAGGATGCGCCCGGCGCTGGGCCGGTAGAGACCGCAGAGCATCTTGACCAACGTCGACTTCCCCGCGCCGTTCTCGCCGACAAGGGCCACCACGGCCCCGGCCGGGAGCTCGAGGTTGATGTCGTTCAGCGAAGGCTGATCGCGGTTCCAGTACCGGAAGCTGAGACCCTCGACCGTGATGCCGCTGTCCAACCGGGGCGGCACCGTCAGCGGAGTGGCCGGCACGACGGCCGCCCGCTCCTGGGCGCAGTCCTCCACCACGTCGAGGAACGCCCGGGTTGCCCGCAGCGACTCCAGTGTCCATATGGTCAGGTCCAACAAGCTCTGCACCTGCCCGGTGATCTGACTGCTGACGGCGACGGCCGCGACGACCAGGCCCAGCGAGGCGTCGCCGGCCAGGCCGGCCCGCACCATCAGGACGATGGCGGTCGCGTACGCCAGCACGAACAACAGCCACGCCAGCGCGACCGGTACCCGGGCCCGCAGATCGGTCCGGGCGATGTCCCGGCCAGCGCAGTCCCACTCCTCGCGGTGCCTGCGCCGAAGCTCGCCCGCCAGTCCGAGCAGGCGGGTCTCGCGACCGGGTGCGGCCGTGGTGGCGAGCGTGAACAGGTGACCGGCCAGCCGGGTCCGGGGCGTGGCACGCTGCTCGGCCTGACCGCGCTTGTTGTCCGCCGCCCGGGTGGCCAGCACCATGGGGACGGCGAACAGTGGCAGTACGGCGAGGACGGGAACGACCAAGGCCATCAGGACGGCCGAGGCGATCAGGGCCAGCGCGGCTCCGGCCAGCCACATCAGCCGGCCGAAACCCGGCCCGATCTCGCCCCGCGCAGCACGGACCACCGCCGCCTTGTCGGAGCGGCTGGAACGCTCGTGGATCTCCAGCGTCGGCGTCGTGCCTGCGGCGTCGATGAACTGGCGCTCGATTTCGTTCTGGATCTCCTCCCGATGGCGAAGGCGGGTGAAATAGCCGGCGATGAGGGTGCCGTTGGTGAGCATCACGAAAATCGCCACACACAGCGCGAGTGTCACCATGCCGCTGGTCGAATGCCGGCCGGCCATCTCGGTGAACAAGCCGAGCAGCACTGCGAGGCCGATCCCGGTGACCTGTTCGAGAACCGCCAACGCCACCACGATCAGGGAACGGGTCCGGTCGATGCGGGGTCCGGTCGTGAGGGCGAAGCGCAGGGCGTTGATCAAGACGCTGCCTCCTGGAAACGCTTCGCCTGCAGGCGGAACAGCTCGGCGTACCGGCCGTCGGCACTGATCAGATCCTCGTGCGTGCCGTCCTCGATGATCCGGCCGTGATCGAGCACGACCACCCGCTCCGCCTTGCGCACGGTCGCGAACCGATGTGAGATCGCGACCGTGGTGGCACCCGCGGTGAGCTCGTGGAACGTGTCGTAGAGCCGAGCCTCGGCGCGAGCATCGAGGCTCGCGGCCGGTTCGTCCATGATCAGCAGCCGCGCGCCGTGCCGTAGGCCGAACAGCGCCCTGGCGATGGCGATGCGCTGCCACTCGCCGCCCGACGCGTCGATCCCGCCGGTGTACCGACTGGAGATCACCGTGTCCCAGCCATGGGGAAGCTCCTCGATGAACTCCAGCAGCCCGGCCTGGCGCGCCACGGCGCGCAGGCCCTCCTCGTCGTCCGCATGAGCCAGGGAGCCGAAGGCGATGTTGTCCCGCACGGTCAGCTCATAGCGGCCGAAGTCCTGGAAGACGGCAACCACCTGACGCTGCCAGCTCCGACGGTTGGCGTCCTCGATCGGGGTCGCACCAACGCGCACGCAACCCCCGCTCGGAGCGTCCAGGCCGGCGAGAAGCCGGGCCAGCGTCGTCTTGCCGGCCCCGTTGAGACCGACGATGGCAAGCGACTGACCCGCGGGGACGGTGAGGCTGATGCCGTGCAACACCTCGTTTTCAGCGCCGCCGTAACGGAACCGCAGATCCTCGCAGGAGATGGCCGCCACCGCCGCCGGCCAATGGTCCTTGTCCGGACCGGCCGCCACCGCCGCGACGGGAAAGGCGAACGCCTCGGCGGCCGCCTTCGAGCCGAAGCTCATACGGAGGTTGTCGTCATCCGCCCGGAGCAGCTGAAGGAGTGCCCGGACGGCCAGGCCGCCGATCGCCAGATCACCCACCGTCGAACCTCCGGTGGCGGCCCGGTATGCCAGGTAGTAGAAGACCGAGGCGACCGTGACGCCGGTGACCACGACCACCACGACGACGAACAGGTCATGCTCGCGCCGCCGCCGCCAGACCTCCGTCATGTTCGCGCGCCACTGCGAGTGGTACCCATCGCGGAAGAAGGCCGCGAGTCCGAACAAGCGGACTTCCCGGGCCGCGCCGGGCGTGGTCGGCACATCCCGCAAGTAGGACGTACGGCGGAGCTTCTTCGTCTGATTCATGCTCTCGACCACGGCGATCCGGTAGTTCCGGACCAGCCGGGAGTGGATCACGACGAAGACAGCGAAGACGATCAGCCCCAGTCCCCAGACGACCTGGGTGAGCAGCACAGCGGAGCCGATGCCGGTCACCCACATCGAGGCTTTGGTGGAGAACCCGAAGACCGCTTCCCCCGGGGGCATGTCGATGGTCCCGTCGCCCCGGGCCCGCCCGATCCGGCCGAGGTAGGCAGGGTCCTCGAGGTGGCCGATGGTCGCAGGCTCGCAGGCGGCCATCATCACGCGCTCACCGAGCCGGCCGGTGACCCGGCGGCCGAGGGCCCGGCCCAGGGCCTCTCGCGCCGAATCGGCGAGGTGGGTGAGCAGGAACAGCACGACGATGACGGCGATCCAGCGATAGCACTCCTGCGCCGCCGGGGTGTCCGTGCCGTGGCCGATCGCCGAGGTCAGCCCGTCCACCACTTCGCCGATCGCGATGGTGATGCCGACCGGCGCCGCACCGGCGAGGACGGCCGTGATCGCGGTGAGGGCGGTCACGACCGGCGCCTGTGTGAAGGAGTATCCGATGAGGGCGGGCAGCACATGCCGCTTCGCCGGGGGCAGGCGCCAGCCCGTATCCGCGGTCACGCCTTCACCTCGCCGTCCGGGTTGCGGGCGCTTCATGCCCCTCGATCTGGTCGTGTACGCCTCGTGCTGCTCGTCCACAGCGGATGCCGACCAGAGACCTGCACACGGAGCCTGCCGATCTGTGCTCCTGCAGGTCAACCTGGTTATCCTGCTCGCGCCTCGATCTTGGATTGATCGTCTGCGGAGGTCTTTCGGTGCGGCCCGTTCGGTGATCCACACCCCGCCGTCGCGTTCCGCGGAACGCGGTCGGGCAGATTTCGGTCGCGTTCCCTCCTCATCCACGAGCACTGACCGGGACGAGCACTGAGCCGGTCTCAGGCCGGTCGATCGAGAATGGGCGCTGTGGCCGACCCAGAGATGTACGACGCCGGCCTGAGCGCACGGAGGGTGTCCGGGTGAGCGCGGACGTGCTCCCCAACCCGGCAAGCACGTCGCAGGCGGTGCTTCGGGGTCATGCGCGTCGCTTCCGTCGGCCCATCACGACGATGGAGATGGCCGAGGCGGTGGCCTTGGGTGACCTGGCAGCGGCCATGTGCGTGCTCACGCGTCTGGTCCCCGCCGGGGACATCGGCGTCCTGCTGGCGGCATTCCCCGTGGCGGTCCTGGGATACCGCCGTCGAGCGCGGGTCTGTTCGATCGCGGTGACGACGGCGTTCGCCGTCGCCTTCCTCGGCGGTGGGATCTCTGCGGCCGCCTCCGCCGTCGCGGCCGGTGCATTGGGTTCGTTGATCGGAATCGGTCTGCGGAGGGGCTGGTCGGTTCCGAGGATCGTCGGAACCGGGGCGCTGGCGATCGGCGTGCCCACGGCTGTGCTCGCGGTGGGGGTCTTCTCGGCGCTCACCGAGCTGCGGGTACTGGCGTTGGCCCAGCTCGCGAACGCCGGGGCCGGGGTCGTGCGTCTCGGGGAGGCCGCGGGCCTGCCTCGCCCCGTCCTCGACGCCGGGCAGGGGATCGTCTCGTTCGCCGTCACCCGGTGGTGGCTCCTGCTGTCGGTACTCGTGACGATGGGGGTGCTGGTCTGGGTTCTGATCGCGACCTTGGCGTTCCGGTCGCCGGTACGTCGCGTGCAGCCACTGCTGCCCCGGACGACGATGGGGGACCTCGACACCTCAGTGGTCCCGGGCACCGTGGTCGCCCCGCTGCCGGTGCGGCTGGCGGGGGTCGGGGTTCGCTACGAGGGCTCGGCGCAAGCGGCGCTGGCCGGGGTCGACCTGACGCTGGAGAAGGGGCGTCTTCTCGCGGTCACCGGCCCGAACGGGTCGGGGAAGTCGACGCTGGGGCGGGTTCTCGCCGGTCAGCCCCCCACGGACGGGACGGTGGAACGGGCCGGGTCGGCCGGGCTCGGCGCACCGGGAGGCACCGGTGTGATCTTCCAGCGGCCTGAGAGTCAGGTACTGGGCGTCCGCGTCGTCGACGACCTGCTCTGGGGAACCGACAACGGCGACCCCGACAATGCGGACATCGATGTCGACGGACTGCTCGCGCGGGTCGGGCTCGCCGGGTTCGCCGACCGGGAGACGTCCACGCTGTCCGGCGGGGAACTCCAGCGCCTCGCCGTGGCCGGACTGCTCGCGCGCCGACCCTCGATGGTGATCAGCGACGAGAGCACGGCCATGCTCGATCCGGCCGGTCGGGCCGATGTCCTGGACCTCATGCACGGGCTGGTCCGCGACGACGGCGTCACGGTCGTGCACATCTCCCACACCGACGAGGTGACCGCCGACCACACCCTCGATCTCGGCGACGACCGGCCTTCCCCGGTCCCGACCACGGGGGAAGGGTCGTGGCGGTCCGTGGGGGACATCCGCGGCGCCCGCGTCGAGGTCCGCGGGGCCGATCTCGTCCACGACGCCGGCACACCCTGGCAGCACCCGGTCCTGGCCGGGGTGGATCTCGACATCCCCGCCGGACACACGGTGCTGATCACCGGGCCCAACGGCGCCGGCAAGTCCACGCTCGCGTGGATGCTCGCCGGGCTGCTCGCACCCACCGCCGGCACCGTCACCGTCGACGGCCGCCCCCTCCACAACGGGCGCGACGGCGCTCTGCTGGGCATCCAGCACCCTCGCCTTGCGCTGCTGCGCGCCACCGTCCGCGAGGACGTCCGCGATGCTGCCGGGGCCGACGAGGAGACAGCGCACGGCGCCCTGCGCGCCGTCGGGCTGGATCCCGACCGCTTCGGTGACCGCCCGGTCCACGAACTCAGCGGAGGCGAGCAGCGCCGAGTCATGCTCGCCGGCCTGCTTGCGGCGCACCCCCGCGTACTGGTGCTCGACGAGCCACTCGCCGGGCTCGACAAGCCCGCCCAGGAAGCCGTACGGGAGGCCCTGCACGCGCTGCGCGCCGCGGGAGTCACGCTGATCATCGTCACGCACGACACAGCGGCGCTGGACGACCTCGCCGACGCGACACTCAGCGTCGCCGACGGCAGGGTCGAGGGTCCGCCGGCCATCGCGCCTGCCCTACGGACCACGCCGAGCCGACCCAAGCCGCGCCGGCCCAAGCAGGCCCGCACCGTGATGCGCACGCTGCCGGGCTCCTCGCTGGCCCACCGGCTCTGGGCGGGCACGAAGATCGGCATGTTGCTGGCCCTCGCGGTCGTACCCGCCGTCGACCCCTCATGGCCCACGCTCGCAGCGGCCGCTCTCGTACTGGCGGCGTGGGCCGTCGCCGGCCGCGTGCCCCGCGGTGCCTGGCCGAAGCTACCGCTGTGGCTGGTGCTCGTCGTGGGCGGAAGCGTCGCACTCACCGCGCTCGGCAACGAACCCCCACTGGGCTCGGTGTTCGGGTTCACCATCAGCCTCGGCGCCCTGAACCTGGCGGCGCTGTTCCTCGGGATCATGCTGATCTCGCTGATCGGCTCGACCATCCTGGTCTGGACCACACCGATCAGCGCGATCCCACCGCTGCTGCAACGTCTCACCGCCTGGGGCCGGCATATCCGGCTCCCGCTGGCGCGGTTGTCGGCGGCGATCGCGCTCGGTCTTCGCCTGGCACCGATGCTGCTCGACGACAGTCGCACGATCCTGCACCTGCTCGGGCAGCGACGGCGCAGCAGGCCTGGCGATCGCGAGTCATGGCGGCAGCGCCTCGGCCGGTTCACCCACGGCGCGTTCATCGCCTGCGCCGCCGCCGTCCGGCGCGCCGCCGAGGCCGGCGATGCACTCACCGCACGAGGCGGAATCGGGACCATTGCCGGCCCCGACCAGCGCCCCGGTATCCGCGACGGCGTCGCCGCCCTCGTCGTTGCCGGGATCCTCACCGTCGGGGTGCTGCTATGACAACGTACGACGGTAGGCGGCCCGCGCCCGTTCCTTGGTTCCGCGGAACACGACCCAGCGCATCGCGCAGTACATGAAGAGCCCCTCACACGCGCCGGCCGCGACCCGCGCCACCTGGTACTGCACTCCGATCGCCTCGAGCCCCGAGCTGACGGCGACCAGGATCGCGAGGTTGACGGCGACGACACCGAGGTAGACGAGGGTCTGGCGCCCGACCGGGTCGTGCGACCGGAAGTTCAGGACGCGGTTGAGCACGAAGCTCAACGCGAACGCGACGGCGTATCCGACGCCGACCGCCACGGCGTAGGGCACCTGCCAGTGGCTGTGCAGCACCGTGAGGATCAGCAGGTCGACGCCGAAGGTGGAACCGTTGATCGCGGCGAAGCCAACGAACGTCGATGGCACGACGCGGGACAGGCCGAACGGCAGCCGGGCCGTGACAGCGGCGCAGAGCCGTGCGAACTGCTCCGGGACTCCACCTCCGTCCTGATCGGCGGTGTCGGCCTGTGGTGTGGTCCCCATGACTGCCTTGGTATCGCTCGCGGGTCCCGGCTCGGCGTCGAAACGGCAAACCGGAGCTGAACTCGATCGTCGTCAGGGACGTCGGTGCGTCCCGGCCCGGTTGTCCGCCTGGACCTTCGTCAGCACCCAATCCGGCTCGCTGGACAGAACATCGTTTAGCAGGGCAGGTTGGACCCGCGTTCGGTATCGCGCCGATCTCCACGAGGGGGAGCCCATGGACGTCACGCTCTTCGACTACAGCCCGATCGTGGATCGCGCGCCGCTGCAGTGGCCGGATGGCGCGAGGGTCGCGTTCTACGTGGGGCTCAACCTCGAGCACTATCCCGTCGACCGTCCGTCGACGAGCATCTTCGGTGGCACGGCCGGGCTCGTGCCGGACCCGCTCAACTACGGGTGGCGTGACTACGGCCCGCGGGTGGGGATCTGGCGGTTGATGGAGAGCCTGGACCGGTATCGGATCCGGGCGAGTGCGCTGGTCAACTCCGATGTCTGCGCCCGTTACCCGCAGATCATCGAAGCGGGCCGGGCGCGGAGCTGGGCGTGGGTGGCCCACGGTCGGGACAACTCGACCTTCCAGGCGGGAATGCCCCGTGACGAGGAACGGGCGTATCTCACCGAGGTGGTCGACACCATCGAGAAGGCGACCGGGCAGCGGCCGGAGGGCTGGCTCGGGCCGGCACTGACCGAGACGCACGAGACGCCGGCGTTGCTGGCGGAGCTGGGGCTGCGGTACGTGCTCGACTGGTGCAACGACGACCAGCCGTACCCGTTGAACGTGCCGGGGATGCTGAGCGTCCCGTATTCGATCGAAGTCAACGACGTCACGCTGTTCGTGAGCAACGGCGTGAGCGGGCCGGAGTTCCTGCAGGTCGTGCGGGACCAGTTCGACCAGCTGTACGCCGATTCGGCGGAGAGCGGGCGGGTGATGGCGCTGTGCCTGCACCCGTTCATCGTCAGCCAGCCGTTCCGGCACAAGTACCTGGACCAGGCGCTGGAGTACATCGCGAGCCGGCCGGGCGTGTGGTTGACGACCAGCGACGAGATCGCCGCGCACTACGCGCGGACGACGGAGGAGGCGCCGACATGAGCTGCCGGCCGTACCCGGAAGAGCCTCTCCGCGTTGCGGTGGCTGATCAGGGCGCGCTGCTCGTCGTCGAGGTCGGCCTTCGCCAAGAACTCGGTAGCGACGGAGCTGTCCTCATATGGATAGTCGATCGCGAAGAGGACATGCTCGGCGCCGACCTTCGTCACGCAGTACTGCAGCGCGTCGTGGTCGCACATACCGCTCGTCGTGATCCACACGTTCTGGACGAAGTACTCACTGGGCTTCCGCTGTAGTGCGACCATGCCGAGCACGTCACGCGCCCAGGCGTAGGCCTTCGCGTGCATGTTGTCGATGCGCCACAGCCAGAACGGGATACCTTCACCGAGGTGGCCCAGCACCACGCGCAAGTTCGGGTGCCGGTCGAACGCGCCGCTCAGGATGAGACGCATCGCGTGCGTTGCGGCCTCGGCTTGAAAGCCCCAGATCGCCTGCTGCAGCCCGTAGGGCCGGAACGGCTCGAGCATCTGTGGGCTCGGCATCCGCGGGTGCAGGTACAGCGTGGCGTCGGTCTCCTCGAGGGCGGCCAGGATCGGCTCGAACTGCGGCTCGTCGAGGTAGTGGCCGCCGGTGTGCGAGCCGATCAGGACGCCGCCGAACCCGAGGGTCCCGGTGGCGCGGCGAATCTCCTCGGCCGCCGCGGGGGGATCCTGCGGTGCAACGGCGGCGAGCGCGCCGAACCGCGTCGGCCGTCTCGCGACGATCTCGGCCAGCGCATCGTTCGTCTCTCGCGCCAGCGACGTCGCGGTGGCCGCGTCGGCCCAGAGCTGGACGCCGGGCGGGTTCAGACTGAGGACCGAGACGTCGACCCCCGCAGCGTCCATCTCGTCGAGCCGGGTCTGCAGGTCGGTCAGCCTGCGACTGATGAACTCGTTGGGGATGAAGCTGCGCGAGTACACACGCTCGGCCTCCTCGCCCGCGAACGCGGGCAGGTTCGCCGTCCGCTCCCAGAAGCTGGTGGTTGCGAAGTGCTCCTCGACCGCAATGACGCGGTGACTGGTGGTGTTCGGCATCGCTCGTTTCCTGGCTGCTCAGTCGTGGGGGCTTTCGCAAGAAGCTACGGTCGAGTCGCGCGCCGGTACTGCCCCCTGAGCTTGGTAGGAGTGCCAGGGTCACCCTCGAACAAGGAGCTCCGCATGCGCCGGAACAACCTCCTTGGCGACTACCTGCGCGCGTGCCGAGAACGGGTATCGCCCGCCGACGTCGGCTTCAAGGGAACCGGGCAGCGGCGGGTCACCGGGCTCCGACGAGAGGAGGTCGCGCTCCTGGCGGGCATCAGCGCCAACTACTACCTCCGGCTGGAGCAGGGCCGCGATCGCAGCCCGTCGGAGCAGGTGCTGCAGTCGCTCGCTCGGGCGCTGCGGCTCGACCAGACCGAGACGGCACACCTCTTGGCCCTGGGACGACCGCCGTCGGCCAGGAGCGGTAGTCGCGAGATGAATGTCCCGGCGAGCATCCGACAGCTACTGCTGGCCCTCGAGCTTCCCGCATTCGTCCAGGACGAGCACTTCGACGTCGTCGCGTCGAACCCGCTGGCCCAGGCACTTTCACCGACGCTTCGGCCAGGCCGCAATCGAATGCTTTCGGTCTTCCTCGACCCGGACGAGCGCGCGCTCTTCGCCGACTGGGAGATCATCACCGAGCACCTGGTCGCCTCGTTCCGAGCCTCGGTGGCTGCCTCGGCAGGCGATTGGCGCACGACGCAGCTGGTCGACGAGCTCTCGGCGCGTGATGCACGATTCCGTGAGCTCTGGGCGGGGCACACCGTGGTTGCCATGGTGGATCGACCGCCGGTCAGGTTCGATCACCCAAATCTCGGCATCCTCACCGTGACCCGCGAGAACCTGGCCGTGGACGGGCCCGGGGCTTTGCGGTTGATGATCTACCACGCCGAGCCGGGAACGGATGATCACGCGAAGTTGAAGCTGCTCGGCGCCGAGGCTCGCTCGCGTTGATCGGTAGCGCGGGTGATTGCCCATCTCGTCACGGCACCGGGGACCGGCTCTCTGCGGAACACTCGGTAACATGCTCACCCGGCTGCCGGGTGCTCCGGCGCGGGTTGTGCCTCGCGCTTCTCCAGCGCGGCGATGGCTGACGCGGTCAGGCTCCGTTCGATGTGCTCGCGCATGAGCCGCGTGGCCCCGGCGGCATCGCCGTCGATGACGAGTGCCACGAGCTGGTGGTGTTCCCGCAGGTCGCGGGTGCGGGGCTCGTCCCCGGGAGGCAGCTCCAAGCCGACACGGCGGTAGCGGTCGGACTTGTCCCACAGGTCGTCGAGCAGTCGGATCAGCACGTCGTTGTGCGAGGCGAGGTAGAGCGTCCGGTGGAACTCGCGGTGCGCGGTGAGCGCGTCATCGCCCCACTCGCGCGTGACCGGCAGCAGCCGCGCGGCGGCGGCCCGCATGGCGACGATGTCATCGTCGGTGCGACGGGCGGCGGCCAGCTCGGCGGCGCTGGGGTCGAGCGACAGGCGCACCTCGAACAGCTGTCGCGCCTCGACGGCGCTCATCCGCGCAACACGTGCGTCGCGGTGGGTGTCCAGGTCGACCAGGTGCTCGCTGCTCAGCCGGCGGATCGCCTCGCGCAGCGGCGTGATGCTCATGCCCAGCGACGCGGCCAGCTCGTACTGCGACAGCCGGGACCCTGGCGGCAACGCCCCCGACAGTATGAGCCTGCGCAGCTCGACGTAGGCGACGTCGCTCTTGGTGGAGAACACGTTCGTCGCCGTCATCAGAGCCTCCGTTCGCGAGACCGGTCTTGTGCTCCGGCCCGGCCCCACCTTAGCCTCCCTTGCATCTTATAAGTTACGAGCAAGGAGATTCCTTGAAGATCACCGCCGTGCACGAGGGTGTCGTCCCGATCAGCTCGTCGATCCGCAACGCCTGGATCGACTTCAGCGCGATGGACTGTTCGATCGTCGCCGTCGTCAGCGACGTCGTGCGCGACGGCGAGCCGGTGGTCGGGTACGGCTTCAACTCCAACGGGCGCTACAGCGCGGGCGAGATCCTGCGGCGTCGGGTGATTCCGCGCCTGCTCGACGCCGAGCCGGAGTCGTTGCTGGCCGAGGACGGGCAGCTTGATCCCACGCGGGCATGGGAGTTCATGATGAACAACGAGAAGCCGGGCGGGCACGGGGAGCGTTCGGTGGCCGTCGGCGTCGTCGACATGGCGCTGTTCGACCTCGCCTCCAAGATCGCCGGGCAGCCGCTGTACCGCTGGCTGTCCGACCGCCATGGCGACGGCCGGCCCGACGAGAAGGTGTTCGTCTACGCCGCGGGCGGCTACTACGCGCCGGGAAAGACCCTGGGTGACCTGCAGGACGAGATGCGGGGGTTCCTCGACCAGGGCTACCACGTGGTCAAGATGAAGATCGGTGGCGCCGACCTGGCCGAGGACCTGCGCCGCATCGAGGCGGTGCTGGAGGTGCTCGACGGCGACGGGTCGCGCCTCGCCGTCGACGTCAACGGCAAGTTCGACCTCGCGACCGCACTCCGGTACGGCGAAGCGATCGAGCCCTACGGCCTGTTCTGGTACGAGGAGGTCGGCGACCCGCTGGACTATCGGCTCAACGCCACCCTCTGCGAGCACTACCGAGGCCCGATCGCGACGGGGGAGAACCTGTTCTCATTGCAGGACGCCCGGAACCTGATCCGTTACGGCGGCATGCGCCCGGACCGCGACTACCTGCAGTTCGACCCGGCGCTGAGCTACGGGCTGACGGAGTACCTGCGCATCCAGGAGATGCTGGCCCAGCACGGTTGGTCCTCGCGTCGCTGCATCCCGCACGGCGGGCACCAGTTCTCGCTGCACATCGCTGCGGCACTGAAGCTGGGCGGTAACGAGTCCTATCCGGGCGAGTTCCAGCCCACCGGTGGGTTCGCCGACGGCGCCGTGGTCGAGCGTAGCTACGTCGGGCTCACCGACACCCCCGGCATCGGCTTCGAGCAGAAGGCCGCCTTCTACAAGGTGCTGCGCGCCCTGCACAGCTGACCGATACGGGCGGGGCCGCGCAACACGAGCAGTCTCCGCCCCGGCCGGCGGCTCGCTGCCCGCATCACGCAGATCGACATGCGCTACGACGCGCTCGGCGGTTCCTATCGAAGGCGCTCGCGGCGCGAGCTGCTCGCCAAGGACCGCAGGCAGGGGGCTGACCGTACTCGGAAAGTCCCTTGTGTCCGGTTCGATACTTGATCGCGGACCCGGCCGGCCTGCGGAAGGACACTCGCTCTTGCACGAACGCGGACCTGGATCATTCTGCTGGTTCGATCTCAAGACCCGCGACGTCGCTGCCACGAGCACAACCCTGGTCGAGACGCTGGGCTGGACCGTCTCCGAGCCCGAGCGGCTCCACGCCGCGAAGATCCTTCGCTGCTCCGGTCATCCGGTCGCGAGTCTCAGCGACCTGGCGAACCCGGTCTATCCGGCTGACCTTCCCGAACACACAGCCTGGTACTTGGCCGTCGACGACGTCGAAGCGCGGACCCGGCTTGCATCCGACGCCGGCGCACAGATCGTGGTCGCTCCGTTCGAGCTACCCGGTCTTGGAGCGATGAGCACGATCATCGACCCGTTCGGCGCCGCCGTCTCCCTCTGGGAGCAGCGCGGGTTCGCCGGCTGGACTCATGATCTTGGCGCCCCTCGAACACCCTCCGCGCCGCGACACAGCGGACCGGATCCGACCGCGGCGCGTGAGTTCTACGTCGCCCTCGGCCTCAACGACGTGGAGGCCGGCTTCATCCACGGCAACGAGCCCGCCTGGAACGCTCAGATCAACGTGCTACCCAGCACCAGGTTGCGCTTCCCGGTCTGGTGGCCGGCGGACGGGTCACCCGCCGGCTGAAGAGCGCCGGTCTCTTCGTCACCCGTTACCGCAAGGCCCTCAACCTGCCGCGGCGCGGCGCGATCACGACGGCGTCGGTCCCGCTCGGGGCGCGATGTGTCCGCGTATATCGATACTTTGACGTTTAACGTTATGATCTAGGATCCGCTAGACTTCGGCGGATGAGTGGTCCCGCGACGACCCGCACGGGAGAGGTCTTCGACGTACTCCGGTCGGAGCTGCTCGACGGCGGTCTCGCGCCGGGCCAGAAGCTGCGGATGGTCGAGCTCGCCGACCGGTTCCGGGTGAGCCAGTCGGTCGTGCGGGAGGCCCTCACCAGGCTGGCCGAGCAAGGCCTCGCCGTGGCGACTCCGCAGCGCGGCTTCCGGGTCCGGGAGCTCTCTGTGCAGGACATCGCCGACCTCACGGAGAGTCGCGTCCAGATCGAACCGGCGGCGATGCGGCTCGCGATCGAGCGGGGCGACGTCCGGTGGGAGACCGACGTCCTCGCGACCCACCACATCCTGGAGCGCACGCCGGTCACCAGGGACGACGGGACCGTCAACGAGGAGTGGCCCGTCCACCACCGCGACTTCCACCGGGCCCTGCTGGCCGGGTGCGGCAACGCCCGGCTCGCGGCGATCGCGCAGTCGCTACGGGACAGCGCCGAGCTGTACCGGCGGTGGTACTGGGTGCTGACCAACGATCACCAGCGCGACATCGCCGCTGAGCACCGGCGCCTCAAGGAGCTCGCGCTCGCCCGCGATGCCGACGTCGCGGTCGAGGTCCTCACCGAACACATCGAGCGCGCGCCTCGCCAGTTGATCGCCTATGCGCGTGAGCACGGCGTGGCCAACCTCCATGAGCCCTCGATCAGCCACTGAACTCGGAGATGGCGACTCCCACGCTGCCTCACCACAGGAGGGCGCGGTGAGATTCACCACGAATCTCGACAAATTGAGCCGCTAGCCTGGACCGGTGGACCTGCATCACGTCCGGTACTTCCTCGCGGTGATCGACCACGGCAGCATCAACGTGGCGGCGGACGCGGTGGGCGTGTCGCAGCCGCCGATCTCGCAGGCGCTCCGCGCGCTCGAGCGCGAGCTGGGCACGCCGTTGTTCTTCCGCATCGGCCGCGGGATGGTGCCGACGTCGGCCGGATATGCCCTGGTCGGCCCGGCGCGCAGGCTCATGCGCGACATCGCGACGGCCGGAGGCTCCGTCCTCGACGACGAGGGGCACCTGCGCGGGAAGCTGGACATCCGGAGCCTGTCGGCCCTCTCCGTGGGGATGCTGCCGACGCTGGTCGCCGAGTACCGGCGTCGCCATCCGAAGGTCGCGGTCACCATCGACAGCCTTCGCGACGAGACCGTCGCGGCCACGCACCTGCGCAATGCGGTATGCGAGATCGTGCTCACCCATCTTCCGTTCGACCGGTCTCTGCCCCGCGACGACGGGGACCGGGCGCTCGATGCGCTGGAGATCGGCGCGCAGGAGTACTGGATCGCCTACCCGCCCGGCGCGGCGGCGCCGGCGTCGGACCCGCTGCCCTGGGACGAGATCGACACGCCCATGGTCGCGGTCCCCGTGGGCGGGTCACACGCGACCGAGATACTTCGGATGCTGCCTCCGGCCCAGCGGGTGCGCCGCCCGGCCGCCATCCTCCAGAACCGTGAGGCTCGGCTGGCTTTCGTTCTCGCCGGCGTCGGCGCGACGTGGATCGAGCGCTCCATGGCGGGCATCGCCCGCGAACGCGGGGCGCAGGTGCGCGCGCTCACCCCCGCCCTGAAGGCGCCCTACGGGCTGGTCTTCGAGCGGGACGGCCTCTCGCCGGCCGCCGTCGCGTTCGTCGAGCTGGCGCGCACCCACGTCGGCGGCTCGGCCGACTCCGCCACGGCGAGAAACGCCGAGCCCGCCGGCGACAGCTGATCTTCCCGATATACGAGGCCCACGTCCCGGCGTATCTCCGGGTCCGTCCTGCGGAGCACCACCCCGGTCAGCATTCCGGCCGCGATGCCCTCCGGGAGCAACGCCGCTCCGGCACCGGCCATGACCAGCTCCCAGATCGCCTGCCGATGGGCGCAGCGGATACCGACGCTCTCGGGTGGCGGTGCTACAAGCGCGTCGGCGAGCCGATCCTCCTTCTCGAGGATCAGCGGCAGGTGTTTGATCATCTCTTGCGGCAACGGGTCGGGAAGCCCCTCGGCGAGCGCCGGACTCATGGCCAGCACGATCCGCTGGCTCCACAACGACCGGGTCGTCAACGCGTCGGCTTTGACGGGCAGCGTGGTCAGCCCGATCTCGGCCGCTCCCTGCCGCACCGCGACGGTGACGCCGCCCGGACTTCCCGGGTCGCTGACGCGCACCTCGATCCCGGGATGGCGCGACCGTAGCCGGCTCACCAGCTGCGGCAACGGGTCGACGGTGAGGTCCGCGATCGCCGCGACCTGCAGCCGGCCGGCACGCAGCTCACGCACCGCGGCCACCTTGGTGCGCGCGAGCTCGGCGTCCCGGAGCACCCGTCGGGCCGAGGCCTCGAACGTCCGGCCGGCGGCAGTGAGCTCGAGCCGGCGACCGCCGCGGTCGAACAGCTGTGCGCCGACCTCGCGTTCGAGCGTGCGGATCGCCTGGGAGAGCGACGGCTGCGCGATGTAGAGCGCGTTCGCCGCCTTCGTGATCCCACCGTGGTCGATCACGGCGACGAAGTACTCGACCAGCCGCAGGTCCACGCCCGGACGGTAGCGGAAGCTGCGCGCTCATGACCCTGCCTGGACAGTGGCCCGCTCCCGCAGCTCGTTCTTGAGGATCACTGAGAGTTGATAGCACGTACACCGACTGCGCTCGGCATGGCCGACCCAGGTACCAACGCGTGAGTCCGCTCATGGCTCTCATCTGATGAAGGCCGTAACCCGGCGGCAGCGCCTGGAGCTACGGGAAGGACGCGATTGTCTCGGCACTGCGGAACGCGGTCGGAACCAGAACTGCGCGCCGTCCGCGGCTCGGGCCGAACCGCGTCGCGCACGAGCCAGGCGTTCTGGTGCATCGATCCCGCTCGCGTCGCCCTCACACGTATGGGGATAGCCGGGTTTGGATCACGACCGAATTACGTTGCCACTCGGCCGGCCGTCCCCGACTTGGAGCCACGCCCGCTCGCGACGAGACCGTTCCGGCCGGGTGCCACGCAACCGGCGGTGGTCCCTTTCCGCCCCCGGACCGCCACGAATGCGTGCAAGATCAGCGAGGCTGGGACATAGCGGCCATATTTGGCCGCTATGTCCCAGTTCCGACGATCAAGCAGTCCGGGCAGTGTAGATCTCGAGTCGTCCTTCCTCGTGGTCATCCTTTCGCAGGCGGAACGGACCACAGTCAGTCGCCCGGGCACCCGGCAGCGACGATCTCGTCCTCAGGCGGGCGTGCCCCAAGCCGGGGACGGCCGCCAAGCGCAACCCCGGGGGTCGGCACTTCTGCCAATCCGGCCACCTCCATGGACCGCACGGGAGGCCCGGACCTTGCGCTCGATCCGCTTCCGGCACGAGTCGGGAACGGCGCGCCAAGCCGCATTTACTGATCAAGTCGACGCGATGCGTCTGGTTGGAGTGCCCGGGACTCAAGGCGTCCACTTGACCATGTGCCTGATCACGTTGCGCGGAACGCGGTGCCGCCCGCGGCACGACAGTTCACGCAATCTTGCTGAGATTATCCGATAGTAGCAATCGTCGCTGTCGTGTTCAATTGGAGGGACACACTGATTGACGACGGGCGGCAACCACGAGCGGTCGAACGGATCACGTGGGCCGCACTCTGGCGAGCCGCAGGCCTGAGGCAATGCCATGGTCGAGTAAGGTCAGCTCACGACGCGCTCACGACGTCACGTTGGGGGGACTCGGTGGAAGAGGCAGTAGCCGCATCGGTGTCAGCGGTCACCGCCGTTATGTCGGCAATCATCGCTGCTATAGCCGTGTGGTTATCGGTCGTGGTTTACCGAGGGCAACTCCGCGAGCTCGCGCAATCATTGCACCGCGATCTCACTACCGGTGAAGTCGAAGAGGCGCGACGAGTGCTAGGCAGCATCGTCCACTCAGGGCTGGGATCACCGGCGTTAGTCTTGAGAGCGCCTTGTCGTCGTACTTCAAGCTCTTGTGGTGCTTCGAGAGGGTGTATGTGGGACGTCGCCGTATCGGCGGGGCCTGGATGGTGGGGCGTGGCCTGCGAAAGTTTCTCGATGAACTGATTCTGTGGCACGTGGACGAGTGGGACACGAACTTGAGACCGGTCGATGAGCGTGGGAGAGGGCTTCGCGACCGACTGAATAGTGCACTGGAGGAAACGGATCGAAGCCTGCAGGATGACGACTCGCGCGATGCCTTCAAGAAGCTCGTCGCAGACTTAGGACCCCAGCTGCGGAAGCGCCGGGACGCACGCGAACGGGCACAGCGCGGTTCGGGTGACATTGCCCCGGCCGATGCTGGCGCTCCTGGCTAGCGGAGGCGAGACAGCTCGGCGGCGTTCGTGTCCGTTCCGCGAACACGCCCGAACGCCCATTCGGTGCCGGACACCACAGACACCCGACTCCGAACAGTCGTCTTGCCACTGCTGGCAAAGGCCGGAACATGCGGGTCATCTCAGATGATCGTCCGCTCGCGGCCTTCCCGGTAGGGAGGCCCGGAGGATTTTCTTAAGGACCTTGCCGGCCGCGCTGGTGGGCACCTTATCCACGACGTGGACCTCGCGGATCTTCTGGTACGGCGCCACCCGCGTCGCGACGAACCGCAGCACCTCGTCGACGTCGAAGTGTGCGCCGTCCCGCGGCACCACGAACGCGACCGGCACCTGGCCCACGGCGACGTCGTCCCGGCCCACGACGGCTGCGACGTCGATGTCCGGGTGCTGCACGAGGAGCTCCTCGAGCTCGCGCGGGTACACGTTGTAGCCCTTGTAGAGCAGCACGTCCTTGGCCCGGTCGCAGATGAACAGGAAGCCATCCTCGTCGACGTAGGCGATGTCGCCCGTCCGCAGCCAGCCGTCCACGAACTGCTCGGCCGTCAGGTCGTCGTGGCCGTGGTAGCCGCCGGTGACCTGCGGTCCGCGGACCCAGAGCTCGCCCCTCTCGCCGGGGCCGAGCACTCGACCCGCGTCGTCGCGGATCTCGATCTCGGTGTCGGGGACCGGCTGCCCGACGCTGCCGAGCTTGCGCCGCACGTCGTAGTAGCCGGGGGTGGAGGTGACGAGGGCGACCGCCTCCGTGAGGCCGTAGCCCTCGTTCAACATCGCCGACGGGAAGATCTTCTGTAGGCCCCGCATCGTCTCGCCGTCGATGGGTGCGGCACCCGAGGAGACCACGCGCAGCGAGCTCAGGTCCCTGGTCTGCGCCTGCGGGCAGGCCAGCAGGGCGTGCCACATGCTCGGGCTGCCGTTCGTGTAGGTCACCCGGCGCTGCTCGATGCGCTCGAGCATCCGGTCCGGCGTGAACCGGCCGAGCAGGATCGTGGTGCCGCCGGCACTGAGCATGAGCGCCATGTTGTACAGCGCCTGTGCGTGGTAGAGCGGGGCGACGGTGAGCCCGACCGTCCGGCCCACGACGATCGCCGCGTCGTCGCGAACCGCCGCGGTCAGGGCGATGGCGCCGTCGCGCACGCCGAGCATGCGGCCGGTACGCCACGCGAAGCTCTGGGCGATGTTGGCCACGATGTTGCGGTGCAGCACCCGGACGGCTTTGGAGACGCCGGTCGTGCCTCCGGTGAACGCGAGGTGCGCGACCGATTCAGGCGTGACCGCAACGGCGGGCGGCTCGGTCGAGCGGTCGGACGTCCAGTCGCGCATCGCCAGGACGCCCGCGGGCACGGGTACGGTCGCGGGCGCGGCGTCCGAGCCGGGGACGACCACGACCCGTCGCAGGCCGGTGCCCTCCCGTGCCGTGAGAAGCGACGCCGCGTGATCCGGATGCGAGATCGCGGCGACCGCGCCCACCTCGACCAGCTGCGAGCGCAGGCCAGCGGCCGGCTGCAGCGGGCTCGCCGGAGACACCGTCGCCCCGGCGAGGAGGACGCCGACGTAGCTCACGATCCACCACGCGCTGTTCGGTAGGTGCAGGAGGACGACGTCGCCTTCCTCGACCCCGTCGGCGCGGAGCGCGTTGGCGACGGCGGAGGCCTCCTCCAGCAGGCGGGTGTAGCTGAGCCGCTCCTCGCCGTCCTCGATCGCCACCCGCCCGCCGTGGTAGCGGCAGGTCGACACCAGGAGCTCGGTGAGGCTCACCGCGGGGTAGTCGAGCGTGCGGGGAACCCCGTCGGGCCAGTACCCGCGAACCGCACGGCCTCGCTGCGCTCGGCCGACGCTTCGCGAAGGGCGCTGTGACATTGATTCGCTCGCTGTACTTACCCGCCCCGCCGGCTCCGCAAGCTCCGCCGGCTTCCATCCCCCGGGCTCGCTCATCGTCCCTGCCAGTTCGGCCTGCGCTTCTCCGCGAACGCGCGGGCGCCCTCGCGGGCGTCTTCCGAGGCCATGACCGGCTCGATGATCTCGCGCTGGCGGGCGAAGCGCTCCTCGACCGGCCAACCCCGGGACTCGACGATCACGCGCTTGCTCGCGCGGGTGGCGAGCGGACCGTTCGCCGCGATCGCGTGGGCCAACTCCAGGGCCTCGTCGAGGGCCGAGCCGTTGTCGGTCAGCCGGTTGACCAGCCCGAGGTCGTAGGCGCGCGGGGCGTCGAGGAAGCCGCCGGTCAGCGCGAGCTCCATCGCCACCGCCCGCGGAATGCGCTCCGGCAGCCGCAGCAGGCCACCGGCGGCGGCGACCAGGCCCCGCTTGGCCTCGGGGATGCCGAACCGGGCGTCGCGCCCGGCGGTCACCATGTCGCAGGCCAGCACGATCTCGCAGCCGCCGGCCAGCGCGTACCCCTCGACGGCGGCGATCAGCGGCGTGGCCGGCGGTGCCTCGGTGATCCCCGCGAAGCCGCGGCCCGGAAGGGTCGGCCGCTCGCCGCGCAGGAACGCCTTGAGGTCCATGCCCGCGCAGAACGTCCCACCGGCGCCGGTGATGATTCCCACCGCGAGATCGTCCCGGGCGTCGAGCTCGTCGAGCGCGGCCGCGACTCCCTCGGCCACGGCGAGCGTGACCGCGTTCTTCGCGTGCGGGCGGTTGATCGTGACGATCATGACGCCCTGCTCGGCCGTGACCACGACCTCGGGCCGACCGTTCGCCGTCTCAGCCATGAGCGTGCCTCGCTCGGTCGGATTCCTGCAGGTGCCGCGGCATCACGTAGACGCCATGGGCGCTGACGGTCACTCGACCGTCCGGGTCAAGAATGTGCCCGTTGACGTGGGCTTTTCTGCCGTCGCGCTCGTGCAGCTCCGCCTCGGCCCGTAGCCGCCCCAGCGGTGTCGGACGGTGGAAGCGAATGGTGAGTCCGGCGGTCATTCCCGGATATCCCGCGGCCGCCGCTCCTTCACCTAGGACCTGGTCGAGGATGAGGGCGCAGACGCCGCCGTGGACGTATCCCGGCGGACCCTCGTAACTCGCTCCGAGCGTGAACTCCGCCCAGCAGCGCTCGCGTTCCCATACTGTGGCGACAGGCGGCGCGATCGCGTTGCGGACGCCGACCACCGCGTTGCCGTGATCGTTGCGCAGCGGACGGCCAGGATGCGGAAACGCCACACCAAGAGGTTCGGTGCTGGAGCTCTCCAGGAGCCTCTTGACGAGGATGTCGATCTCACGCGCGATCTCCAGGGCCTCGCCGCTGTCGATTCGGGTGCGCAGTTGTGCGTCGATGAGAGCACGCGTGCTGGCCGTGAGCGCGAGATATCCCGTTTCCGGCACGTCAGAGCCCCATCGACTTGGCCACGATGGATTTCATGACCTCGCTGGTGCCGCCGTAGATGCGGGTGACGCGCGCGTCGGCGTACAGCTTCGCGATCAGGTACTCGTTCATGTACCCGTAGCCGCCGTGCAGCTGGAGGCACTTGTCCACGACCCGGGCCTGCATCTCCGTGGTCCACAGCTTCAGGGCGGCGGCATCGGCCGGGGTGAGCTCGCGGCGGTCGTGCAGCTCGAGCGCGTGGTCGAGGTAGGCCTGGCCCGCGGCTGCGTCCGCGGCGCATTCCGCGAGCACGAACTTGGTGTTCTGGAAGGCGGCAACCGGCTTGCCGAAGACCGCGCGTTCCTGGGTGTAGGCCTTGGCCAGGTCGATCGCGGTGTGGGCCGCCGCCACCGCCGTGACAGCGATCGTGAGGCGCTCCTGGGCCAGGTTGTGGGTGAGGTACTCGAACGCGCGGCCTTCCTCGCCCAGCCGGTCCTCGACGGGGACGCGCACGTCGGTGAAGGAGAGCTCGCAGGTGTCCTGCGCCTTGAGCCCCATCTTGTCGAGCATCCGCCCCACCTCGAACCCCGGAGACGCGCTGTCCACGGCGAGTATGGTCAGGCCGGAGCGGCGGTTCTCCGTGCCCGGAGGTGAGGTGCGGCAGACGACCAGCACGCGGTCGGCGTTGACGCCTCCGGTGATGAAGGTCTTCGCACCGTTGAGGATGTAGTGGTCGCCGTCCAGCCTGGCCGACGTCCGGATTCCGGCCAGGTCCGAGCCCGTGCCGGGTTCGGTCATCGCGATGGCCGTCATCATCTCGCCCGCGACGAAGGCCGGGAGCCAGCGGCTCTTCTGTTCCCCGTTCGCGTAGCCCACCAGGTAGGGCAGCACCAGGTCGAGGTGCACGCGCAGCGGGCCGAGGGTGAGCCCGGCGCGCACCGACTCCTCGTTGATGATCGCGTTGAACGTGAAGCTCTCGACGCCTGCGCCGCCGTACTGCTCGGGCACCTGCAGGCCCAGGAAACCGAGCTCGCCCATGCGCCGGTAGAAGTCCTTGGGCGGGTGCCCCTGCTGCTCCCATGCGGCGTACTCCGGCACGACCTCCTTCTCGAAGAACTGCCGGATGGTCTGGCGGAAGGCGTGGTGGTCGTCGTCGAAGATGGTGCGCTGCACAGGTTCTCCTTCGCAGGTCAGACAGCTACCGATTGCGGCCGGGAGGCGAAGGTTCGACGCAGGACGTCCTTGCGGACCTTGCCGCTGGCGTTGAGTGGCAGCTGGTCGACCACGGCGATCCGGCGCGGCACCTTGTACGTGGCGAGCCGCTGCCGAGCGAAGGCCTCGATCTCCGCGGCGTCCGGCGCGGCGTCGCCGCGGGGCACGATGACTGCGAGCGGAACCTCGCCCCACTTCTCGTGCGGGACGCCGATGACCGCGACGCTGCCCACCTTGGGGTGGCCGGCGACGACGCTCTCCACTTCGGCGCAGTAGACGTTCTCTCCACCCGAAATGATCATGTCCTTCTTGCGGTCGACCACGTAGAGGTATCCGTCCTCGTCGGCCCGCAGCAGGTCGCCGGAGTGGAACCACCCGCCGCGGAAGGCGTCCGCGGTCCGTTCCTGGTCGTTCCAGTAGCCGAGCATCACGGTCGGGCCGCGGTAGACCATCTCGCCCACCTCGCCCGGTGCGACGTCGTTCATGTCGTCGTCGACCAGGCGGCATTCGACGTGGATCATCGGCGTGCCGACCGACCCGGGCTTGTGTACGGCGTCCTCGCCGAGCAGCACGGTCGCCGTAGCACTGGTCTCCGTCTGTCCGAACACCGACGACACCGCTACCGTGGGGAAGGCCTGGATGATCTCGCGTACCAGCTGTGGGCTCGCTGCCTCGCCACCCCACGTAGCCACGAGAAATGCCGAGAAGTCGCGGCCTTCGAGGGCGGGACTGCGCACGATCTCCCGCCATTGCGAGGGCACGAAGAAGGCCGCGTTGATCCGCTCCCGCTCCAGCACCTCGATCGTCTGCGTGGCGTCGAATCGCCCGCTCGCCTGGAGCACGATCGTGCCCCCGAGGTAGAGCGCGTTCAGGCAGCTCATCAGGCCGGCGATGTGGAACAACGGGGTGCCCACCAGCCAGGTCCGGCAATGGACGGGGATACCGGTGTGCAGCGCCTTGGCGACGACACCGGTGTGCAGGTTCCGGTGCGACAGGACGGCGCCTTTGGGGCTGCCGGTCGTGCCGGAGGTGTACATGATCACCGCAGGCCCGTCCTCGTCGATCCGGTGCTCGGCGTACGTCGCGGGTGCCGCCGCCATGTCGGCGGCAAGGCTGCGGACCTCACCGCCGATCACCAGCACAGACATGTCGAGACCGTGACCGGCCTCCGTGGCGGTCGCGAGCATGGCCTGGTCCGTGACCAGGACGGAGGCGCCCGAGTGCCGGAGCTGGTAGGCCACCTCGGGGACGGCGAGCCGGAAGTTGATCGGGACGCAGACCGCCCCGATCCGGGCGCACGCGACGTACGCCGAGACGTACTCCGGGCCGTTGAACGCCAGCACCGCGACCCGGTCCCCGGCCCGGACGCCGCAGCCGGCCAGCACGTTCGCGAAGCGGCCGGCCTGCTCGTGCAGCTGCGCGTAGCTGAGGCGCAGCTCCCCGTACTTCAGCGCGATGGCGGCCGGTCTGCCGCGCGCGTGGCGGGCCACCTGAGCGCTGACGGTCATCCCCTCGCCGTGCACGTCCAACATCGACTACCCCTTCGTCGCGACGTGGACGCCACGCAGCCGCACCTTGTCGCGCTCCGGGTTGACCCACAGGAGGGCGGCCACCCCGCCCACTATCGCCATGACCCCGAGGATCTGGAAGGCCTGGGTGTAGCCGGCGGCGGGACTGGCCGCGTTGTCGACGATCAACCCGGTGAGGTACGGACCGTAGATGCCGCCGAGCGCCATCACGGCCATGTACACGCCGAGCATGCCGGCGAGCTGGCGCGGCGGCACGATCTCCGACAGCGCGGCGTTGAACAGCGGGAAGATGGAGCTGCCGAAGGAGTAGCCGATCGACACCACGGCCACCGCGAGCGCCGGCGTACCGATGAGTGGGAGCAGCGCCATCGAGAGGCCGCAGGCCAGCAGACCCACCGATGGGACGATGCCCCGCAGCGTCCGTGACGTGGCGCCGCGGGCGATCAGCCGATCACTGATCAGGCTGAGCGCGAACATGGCCACCAGGGACGCGATGCTCGGGAAGCCGAACATGGCTCCGGCCTGCACGCGGCTGTAGCCCAGGCCCAGCTCGAAGTACGACGGCAGCCAGGTCAGCACCACGGTGACCAGCGCGTACATCACCATCGCCGCGAGCGCGCTCCCGAGGAACGTGGGCGACAGCAGGACCTTGGCCCAGGGGACCGACGGCTCCTCCGAGGTGCCGGCCGGCCGCGAGGCCTTGTCCTCGCCGTAGGGGCCTGGGGTCCAGGAAGGCAGCCAGACCAGCAGCCAGACGAGACCGGCGGCGGCGAGTACGAAGAACGCGGCCCGCCACCCGAAGGCCGCGACCACCAGCGCGAGGGCCGGGGCAACTGCGATCTTCGCGAGCGACGCCGACGCGGTGATGCACGCCGAGGGCAAGCCCCGCTTCTCGCGCGGGTGCCACGAGTAGAGCGCCGTGTGCACGATCGGGCTGGAGGGACCCTCGAGGAACCCGAGCAGCATCCGGCTCAGCAGCAGCACGGTGAAGCCCGCGGCGAACGGGACCGGCAGCATCGCGAACGACCAGCCGACGGCGAGGAGCCCCAGCGACCACTTCAGCGCCATCCACCGGTTCAGCAGGCCGGCGGCCAGATTGCCGACGGTGAAGGCGACGAAGAACGCGCTGCCGATCAGGCCGATCTGCGAGGCGCTGAGGCCGAGCTCCTCGGCGAGGGGCTGGGCGACCAGACCGAGGACGGCCTTGTCGGCCCAGTTCACGATGTAGAGGAACATCAACAAGCCGGTGAAGCCCCACGCCTTGCCCCGGGACTCGCCTGCCGACGAAATTGGTTCCGCGCTGACGACTGGAGGTGCTGACACGTGGCTCTCCTTCTGGTGTGCGTCGCTGCCCACCTGGCTGCCTCTCATCGTGTGCGTCAGCTCACACAGGCACAAAGACGCAACGCGGAAGGGCGAGTTAGGCCGTTCCTATGACGGTGCAGGAATCACCGTGCACGTCGCGGCGCCACCGTGCACATGGTCAGCCGCATGCACGGTGACCTCGGCGTCTGCACGGTGGCGCTGATCTCAGCGCTCCGCGCAGGGCTCCGACGTCAGCGCGGGGCCATCCGAATGCCGCCGTCGAGCCGGATGGTCTCGCCGTTCAGGTAGCCGTTCTCCAGGATCTGGACGGCGAGCAGGCCGAACTCGTCGTCGCGGCCGAGCCGGGGCGGGTGCGGGACGCTGGCGGCGAGCCCGGCGCGCACGTCGTCGCGCAGGCGCGCGAGCAGCGGGGTGTCCATGATCCCGGGGGCGATCGTGCAGACGCGGATGTTCCGGGACGCGAGGTCGCGCGCGGCCACGACCGTCATCCCGACGATGCCGGCCTTCGACGCCGAGTAGTTGATCTGGCCGATCTGGCCCTCGTACGCCGCGACGGAGGAGGTCAGGACGATCGCGCCGCGCTCGCCGTCGACCGGGTCCTGCCGGGCCATCCGCTCGGCGCCGAGGCGCAGCGCGTTGAAGCTGCCGGTCAGGTTGAGCGTGATGACGAACTCGAAGTCCTCGAGGGAACCCGGCGTGCCGTCCTTCTCGAGAATGCGCATCCGCCGGCCGGCGCCGGCGCAGTGCACGAGACCGCGGAGACCGCCTTTGGCATCCGCGGCGTCCAGCGCCGCGGCGAAGGAGTCGGCGTCGGTGACGTCGGCGGCGACGAACTGCGCGTTCTCGCCGAGCTCCTCGGCGGCCCGCTCCCCGTCGGAGGTGGGCAGGTCGACCAGGGTGACGAAGCCGCCCTCCTTGACCAGCCGGCGGGCCGACGCCAGGCCCAGCCCCGAGGCGCCGCCGGTGACAGCGGTGTTCAGCCCTTCGAGTCGCACGCGCTCCCTTTCCGTCAGAGGAGTTCGAGGATGGTGGCGTTGGCCATGCCGCCGGCCTCGCACATGGTCTGCAGCCCGTACCGGATGCCGTTGTCCTTCATGTGGTGCACCAGGCGGGTCATCAGGATCGCGCCGGACCCGCCGAGTGGATGCCCGACGGCGATGGCGCCCCCGACCGGGTTGAGCCGCTCGTCGGCGCCGCCGGTCTCGGCCTGCCAGGCCAGCGGCACTGGCGCGAAGGCCTCGTTCACCTCGTAGGCGCCGATGTCGTCGAGCCGGAGGCCGGACTTCTTCAGGGCCTTCTCCGTGGCCGGGATGGGAGCCGTCAGCATCAGGACGGGGTCATCGCCCGCGAGCACGGCGGTGTGCACGCGGGCGATCGGCTGCATGCCGTGAGCCGCGGCGGTCTCGCTCGAGGTGACGAGCAGGGCGCCGGCGCCGTCGGAGATCTGTGACGAGTTACCGGCCGTGATCACCCCGTCCTCCCGGAACGCCGGCTTCAGCCCGGCAAGGGTCGCCGCGCTGGAGCCGCGGCGCAGCCCCTCGTCGACCTGCAGGCCGCCCTCGATCGGGGCCAGCTGACCGTCGAATGCCCCGCGGTCGATCGCCGCCGCGGTGCGCTCGTGGGAGCGGGCGGAGTACTCGTCCAGCACCGCGCGGGTGAAGCCCCACTTCTCCGCGATCATCTCGGCGGAGATGCCCTGGTTGAACCCGTGGACGCCGTACCGCTCGAGCACGCTGTCGGGATACGGCTTGCCGTCGCGGCCCGCCGAGCCCATGGGCACCCGGGACATCGACTCGACCCCGCCGGCGACCACGAAGTCGTACTGGCCGGCGATGACCCCCGCCGCGGCGAAGTGCACGGCCTGCTGGCTGGAGCCGCAGCGCCGGTCCACAGTGGTGCTCGGCACCGACTCGGGCCACCCGGCGGCCAGCACGCCGACCCGCCCGACGCTGCCGGCCTGGTCGCCGACCTGGCTGACACAGCCCCAGACGACGTCGTCGACGAGGGCGGGGTCGAGGCCGGTGCGCCGGGTCAACGCGTTCAGCACATGGGCGGTCAGGTCGGCGGGGTGCATGCCCGCCAGCGCGCCGTTCCGCTTGCCGATCGGCGTCCGTACGGCGTCAACGATCACGGCGTCGCGCATGCCCCGCTCCCCACGTTCGTCTGTCGATCCCGCCCTGCCACGGAACCATCGGGCCGATGCAGACCGCAAAGACGCGTTGCCGATCGGAAGATGAGCGACAACCTATGTGCCGACCTCACCGAGGCGAGCCTGGCCGTTGTCGGTCAGAGTCCGGCGGCCTCGGCGATCAGCGATACCTGCGCGAGGTCCGGATTGCAGGGCATGAGGATCAGTTCGTCGCAGCCCGCGTCCTGGAAGTCGGCGATCGCATCGGCGAGTTTCTGTCGCGTTGTGAGGGCGCCGGCAGTGATCTGCCCGACGTAGTCGCGGATGAAGGCGTAGTAGTCGCCGAGGTACCGCTGCGCGTGGATCTCGGCCTCGTCGCCGAGGCTGGCGTAGGCGATGGCGACCAGGCGGGGCTCGCCCTCGCGGCCGCCCTCGTGCCACGCTCGCCTGGCTCGGTCCGCTCCGGCGGCGAACGCGTCGGGGCCGCCGGCGCCCAGGATCCAGCCGGCGCCGAACTCGACGATGCGGCGTTGGGTGGCCGCGGCGTCGCCGCCGATCAGCAGCGGCGGACCGCCCGGTTGCACGGGGGCCGGCCCGATCGGGCCGGCGAAGCCGCGGGGTTCCTGCGCCCAGACGGCGCGCATCTCGGCGAGCTGTCGGTCGAAGGTGCGCCCTCGATCCTTGAAGGACGAGCCCGTCGCCTCGAAGTCGTCCGCGCGTCCGCCGACCGCGATGCCGACGCGCAGCCGGCCCTCGGCGATGCTGTCCACGGTGGCCAGCTGCTTGGCCAGCAGCGCGCCGTTGCCCCGGTACGGGGCGATCAGGACCGCTGTCGTCAGCCCGATCCGCTCGGTCACCGCGGCGGCGGCCGCCAGGGTCGGCACCGCCTCCAAGTTTCCGTAGACGAGGCGGTCGAGCGTTCCCAGGCTCGAGAAACCGGCCTTCTCGGCGGCGCGCGCCCACTCGAGGACCCGTCGGCCCGGGACGCCGGGAATGGTGGACGGAAGACCGATACCAATGTCCATTTGTCTGTCCATTTGTGCTCCTTCTCAGCCGGATCGCCGCACCAGGCGGATGATCGGCAGCTCGCGATCGGTCTTCTGCTCGTACTGCGCAAAGCGGGGGGCGGCGGCGGTGATCTGCCGCCATGCTCGTTCGCGCTCCGGCCCGTGGAGTTGCTCGGCGATCACGGCAACCGTGCGGCCTGCCAGCTCTATCCGAACCTTGTCGGGATGTGCGGCGATGTTGTGGTACCACGCCGGATTCTTCGGCGCGCCGGCCGCTGACGCCACGATCAGCCAGCTGCCGTCCTCGCCGGGGAACCAGCCGACCGGGGTCGCGCGTTCGACACCGCTCTTCCGGCCGATGGTCGTGAGGACCAGGGCGTTCATGCCCATGAACGTGCCGCCCCGGCGGCGGATCCAGCTCATCATCATCTTGTTCAGCCACCGCAGGACGCGTCCTGCGGGCTGACGCGTGCCGCGCGATCCAGCGGGGTTGTCGAAGCTGCCACTCATCGGATGGTCAGTGGCAGGTTTGGCGCAGCGCGGCACGGAGCAGGCGTGGGTCGTGCAGCGGATCCATCAGCGCCATGATTGACAGCGCTGTGGCGGCCAGGTGTCGGGCCAGTTCCGCGCCGGCGGCAGTGGCGTCCCCCCGGGACAGCGCTTGCAAGATTTTGGTGTCGTGTGCCATGACGACGTCCCAAGCGCTTGGTGTCTGAGTCATGTAGACGCGGCGATATCGGCTGGCGTGATCAGACAGCTGACTGATCTGCCGCAGCAACCGGCCGCTGGTGTCTGAGTAGAGGAGCGAGTGGAACCGGTTGTGCGGAACCGTGAATCGGTCGTAGTCGCGCTGCTCGGCGCTGTGGCGCATGTCCTCGAGCGCCGCGGCCATATCATCCAGTTCGCTCGTGGTCAGCGACGAGACTCGCACGGTCAGCGCCAGCGGCTCCAGCACCAGCCGCGAGGCGTAGAGCTCCTCCAGGTCGTCCAGTAAGAAGTCGGCAACCTGGACGCGGTGGTTGTGCCGCGAGATCAAGAGCCCTTCCCGCTCCAACAACCGGCACGCCTCGCGGATCGGGGAGCGGGACACGCCGAGATCGCGGGCCAGGTGAGCTTGGGACACGACCGCTCCGGGCGGGAGCTGGCCGTTCAGGATTCGGTTGCGCAGCAGGTCGTGAACCGTGTCGAGCGTGGCTGTTGCGTGGCCCGTCTCGCTCCCGTCCTCGGATGCTGCCAGCGAGTCTGGTGATCGTTCGACCATCGTCATGGGCCCCTGTGTGCTCGGCGCGTTCCGCGATTGTGAAGTCAATGATTACCTCCCGTTGAGCACCGGGTAGTCGGTGTACCCCTCCGCGCCACCGCCGTAGAAGGTCGCCCGGTCCGCCTCGTTGAGTGGCGCGTCGCGGCGCAGGCGCTCGACCAGATCGGGGTTCGCCAGCGCCCACTGTCCGACGGTGATGATGTCGGCGAGCCCGCTGTCCAGGTCGCTGGTGAGCTGCTGCCGGGTGCGGCCGCCCCGGTTGACCACCAGCGCCGTCGGCCAGCGGTCGCGGATCTCGCGCAGCAGGTCGTCGTCCTGTCCCTGCATCACGTGCAGGTAGGCGAGCTCGAGCGGGGCGAGTTCGGTGATCAGGGCGCGGTAGGTCTCGGCGGTGTGCGGCCCCTCGTCGATGCCGTTGATGGTCCCTCCCGGCGAGATGCGGAAGCCCGTGCGTTCGGGCCCGATCTCGGCGGCGACCGCCTTGGCGACCTCCACCGCGAACCGGATCCGGCCTGCGACGGAGCCGCCGTAGGCGTCCGTGCGGCGGTTCGCGTTGGGGGACAGGAACTGCTGGATGATGTAACCGTTCGCGCCGTGGATCTCGACGCCGCTGGCGCCGGCCTCGACGGCCCGCGCCGCCGCTGTTCGGAAGTCGTCCACCGTGGACGCGATCTCCTCGGTGGTCAGGGCACGCGGCTGCGGGATGTCCTGCATGCCGGACGCGGTGAACATCGGTACGCCCGGCGCGATCGCCGAGGGCGCGACAGGCTGCCGGCCGTGGGGCGTGTTGTCGGGATGACTGATCCGGCCGACGTGCATGAGCTGGATGAAAAGGTGCCCGCCTGCCGCGCGGACCGCATCGGTCACCGCGCGCCAGCCCTCGACGTGCGCGTCGGCGTGGATGCCGGGCGTGGTCAGGTAGCCCTGGCCGTCTGCGCTGGGCTGCGTTCCCTCGGTGATGAGCAGTCCGAGCGACGCACGCTGGGCGTAGTACTCGACCGCCAGCGGCGCGGGCGTGCCGTCCGGGAGCGCGCGGCTACGGGTCATCGGCGACATCGCCAGCCGGTGCTCGAGTGTGATCGGTCCCACCTTGAACTGTGTCCACAGGGTCGTCATTCGATGGTCTCCTCACGCAGGGCGGGAATGACTTCGCGCCCGATCAGTTCGTAAGAGGTGAGCGTCTGTTCTTTCGTCAAGATCCCGAACGAGCCCCACATCAGGAGGTTCGAGGACCCGATCTCGTGCGCCTGCTTCAGCAGCGTGTCGCGGACGGTGCTCGGTGACCCGACGATGAAGATCCCGAGATCGACCAGGGTCTGCCAGTCGACCGGACCGGATCCGGCGAAGGGACGGAAGAACGACTGGTAGAACTCGGTGTTGTAGCCCTCTGGGACGGTGTTTTCGATGTCCTTCCAGACGACGGACTCCTTGTAGAGCCCGAACATGTGGTTGAGCGCGGGCTCGGCGATGGCGCGGGCCTCCTCGTCGGTTTCCGCGACGAAGACATTCCTGAGCACCATCACGCTTTCCGGCCCTGCGGCGTTCCCCGCCTTGTGCGCGGCAGCACGATACCTGTCGTGTACGGCACGCAGTTTCTCGGTGGGCTGGAAAGCGGTGGAGATGCGGTAGCCCTGCTGGGCGCACCAGTCGATGGTCTCCGGACTCAGCGCGGTGATCCAGATCGGAGGGCGCGTCGACATGGGTTGCCGCGGTTGCGGCCAGATCGACGTCTCCTCCTCGAAGTTCGCGTACTCGCCGGTGTGGGTGAAGACCGGCTTCGAGAGCATCTCTTCGATCAGGCGCAGACCTTCTTGGAAGCGCGGTCGCGTTTCCTTCAGCGGGATCCCTTCGCGGGCGAACTCCCGTTCATCGACGCCCCGGCCGAGGCCGATCTCGAGCCGCCCGTGGGTGAGGTAGTCCAGCATCGCGAACTCTTCGGCCAGCCGTCGCGGGTTGTGCATCGGCACGATGTTCGCCATGACGCCGAGCCTGAGTCTCTCAGTGCGCTGGGCGATCGCGGCGACCAGAAGATTGGGTGATGGGCTCAAGGCGTAGGGGGTGTAGTGGTGTTCGCTGAAGAACACCCCCTCGAATCCGGCACGCTCGGCCAGCTCCCACGATTCGAGGTGCCAGTCGAAAAGATCTTGGGTGGCATCGGTATCGAATTTCGTGGCGTCAGGGGACCAGGGGTAGTTGAAGACGTCGAACAGCCAGGGTGTGACCATATTCTTTCCTCCGTCAGGTTCCGGCGGACATGTAGGTGCCGATGCGGTTGCCATCGGTGATGGGAAGCGACAGTTCGGACGGGTGTTCGGCGTCGTGCAGGATGCTGATCCAGGAGGGACTGCGCCTGAGTAGATGGCCCTGAGCGACCATGTCGAGGACCTTCTCGGGTTGTTCGAGGTCGGCGGAGCTGATCTGGAGCTGGATGCGCTGGCCGGGGGTGAACACATAGGCGGTCGGCGCCAGCGAGATCTCGTAGCGGTGCACCGCGTCAGGGGTCACGGGTTTGGGGTTGGTGTAGGGGTGCTCGCGCAGCCAGGGTTCGGATCGGGCCTCGTCCACCTCGCGCAGAGTTCCGCGGAGCCAACCCCGGGTGAGCAGGTGGCGGCTCCCGTCGGCGTCGACCACCCACAACGAGAGGAACAGCAACAGCTCGTCGTCGGTGGTGGCCGCGTACACCGTCGCGGTCGCCGGCCCGACCACTTCGGTGCGTTCGACCAGAGCGGGCGTGGTGAAGGTGACGGCGCCACGGTCGTTGTACGTGTTGTCCTCGTAGCCGGACGCGCCTTCGAATGGCCAGTGCTCGTGTTCGGACAGCAGCCCGTCGCGGTGGAGGTAGAAGCTGTGCCACGTGGTGTGCGGCAGGGGCCACTCGTGGGCGTCGAGCCAAGAGCCCTTGCCGTCGTGGCCGGGCAGGAACAGCTGCACGGGTGGCTCGTCGAGGTAACCGGTGTCGTTGCCCTTGAGCCAGTGGTCGAACCAGCGCAGTGACTGCTCCGCGTACTGGTAGACCGGTCGGTCGAGGTAGATCGGCGGCCCGACGATCAACTTCTTGGGTGCGTCGATCTGCTTCCATGCCCGGAACTCGCCGGGCAGGTGCAAGCCGTACATGGCCCAGCAGGCGCCCAGCACGATGGGCACCCGGATGGCCATGAGGTCGGGGTTGCGTTCGTGCCAGTAGGGGCCGTCCTGCGGGTTCATCAGCACGTCGATGATCAACGGGTGCGCGTTCGCGTCCGGCGCGGCGAGCGCGGCCGCGAGCTCGGGCACGGCTGTGATGTCCGGGTCGGCGCGCAGCTGCTCCAACCGGCGGGCGTACTCCTGTTCGCCGAGCGCGTTCTTGCTCCATCCCTCGATGCGGGCGTTGGCCAGGTGCTTGCTCCACGACGTGAGGAAGTTACGGGCGAGGATGCCCCCGTGGTAGAACTTGTCGCGGTAGAAATCGGTGTAGCCGAACGGCGCGAACACGGCCTTGAGCGGTTCCGGGTCGCGGGCCGCGACCTGCTTCGCCACGACGGCGAAGTAGGACACGCCGAACATCCCGACAGCGCCCGTGCACCACGGTTGGGTCGCCATCCACTCGATGACGGCGACCGCGTCGTCGACATCGCGCGATCCGTAGTGTGAGTAGCGGCCGCCCGAGGCGCCGGTCCCGCGCGCGTTGACGATCACATGGACGTACCCGCGCCGGGCGTAGAAGTAGGGGTCGCCTGCCTCGGCCTGAGCGTTCGCCGGGTTCATCGCGCGAGGGTGCGAGTGCGCGGTCTGCATGGCGGCGTCGTAGGCGTGCACCCCGAGCAGGGCCGGGAAGCGGCCGTCGGAGTCCGGCCGGTACACCTGCGCGTCGAGCTCGACGCCGTCGTCCATCACGATGCGCACGCCTCGCTCGACGCGCACGTCGTACTGTCGTGGCGACGTTCGCCAGTCGACGCCGAACACGTCTACAGCTCCCCGAGGGAGTCGAGCGCGGCGCGGGCCACGGCCACATCCTGAGCGCTGGTGCCGCCGCTCACGCCGATCGCACCGATCACGCGCCCGCCGGCGGTGATGGGAAGACCGCCGCCGACAAGGCTGAACCTGGGCACTGCCGGCATGGACGCCAGCGCAGCCGGGTCCGATGTGACGAACGTGTGCACCTGTTCGGTGGAAGCACCGGCATTGGCGGCCGTCCAGGCCTTGTCGGCCGCCACCTTCATGGTCAGCAGGCCGGCGCCGTCAGTGCGCGCGATCGCGATCGGCTCACCGGCGACATCGCTGACGACGATGGTCGCCGGCATACCGGCTTCGCGTGCGGCTCCGACAGCGGCCTCGAGCAGTCGCCGAGCCGTCTCGTAGCTCACCGTCGATCGCTCGTACGTGGTCGGTTCCGTAAGAGTCATCCGTTTCCTTCCTCACAGTGGCAGGCCTGGTGCAGCGCGGCACGGCGCAGGCGCGGTCGTGCAGCGCATCCATCAGCGCCATGAGCGACAGCGCTGTGGCCGTGTGTGGTCGGCGCGTCTCGAACGAAGTCTGTCGACAGTCTAGCCCTCAGTCAAGCAGCGGAGCTGCGGTACGCCCTTGGAGTCTCGTGAGCTAGGGTCTAATCTGTCGACAGAATCAGTCTGTGTAGCCGAGGAGACGTCGTGATCGAACCGGCCCTGAGGTCACTGACGTGATCGCCGCTGACGCCCTCGGCCACATGCTGGAGGAGTACGGGACGACGCACGCCTTCTACGTGCCGGTCCTCGCGCCAGAGCTGATCAAAAGGATGCTCGCCGGCGGCATCGAGCCGGTGATATCGATGCCCGCTTCGGCTCGGTCCCGGCACTGCGCACCGCCGCGGACGTCGAGCTGGTGGACCGCGCGGCTGCCGCAATCGCCGCGGCCCAGCGGCCCATCGCGCTCGTCGGCGGCGGAGCCCGGCGCTCGGGCGCGGGCGGCGTCCTCGGTGAGCTGCTCGACCGCACCGGGCTACCCGCGGTCACCACGCTGAACGGCAGTTGGTCACCCACTACCTATCCAAGGAGACCCCCAGTGCGCCATGCCTTTGATCCAGAGCTCGCCCCGATCGTGGAGATGCTCCCCACCCTCGCGTGGGACGACCCCGCAGCGTTCCGCCGGCAGGCCACCGAGTTCGCCGCGGCCTGGCAGCGCCCTGAGACGGCCGTTCCCGTGGAGGTACGGGACGCGGCGGTACCGGGCCCGGCAGGCGCACCGGAGGTGCCCGTGAGGATCTACGTTCCCAAGACCGGTCAGGACGAGGGAGCGTACGGCGCGCTCGTCTATTTCCACGGTGGCGGCTGGATGGGCGGTGATGTCGCCGGGAATGACGGCATGACGTACACCTTCGCCGTCGAGTCGGGGGCGGTCGTGGTGTCCGTCGACTACCGCCTGGCCCCTGAGCACCCCTTCCCGGCCGGGCTCGAGGACTGCTTCGCGGCCTTCGGATGGACGGTCGAGAACGCCGCGGAACTGGGCATCGACCCCGAGCGGATCGCGGTCGGCGGCGACAGCGCCGGCGCCAACCTCGCGGCCGGCGTGAGCCTGATGGCCCGCGACCGGGGCGGGCCGACGCCGTGCTTCCAGCTCCTGCGCATCCCGGCCGTCGACGACCGCCTCGACACCCCGTCCATGGCCGAACTCACCGACACGCCGATCATCAAGGCGTCCGACCTGCCGATCGTGTGGGACTCCTACCTGGGCGGCCCGGGGCGTCGGGGCGGCCCCGACGTCTCCCCCTACGCCGCACCGGCCCGCGCCGAGGACCTCGCCGGCCTCCCGCCCGCCTACGTCTGCGTCAGCGAGTTCGACCCGCTGCGCGACGAGGGCATCGCCTACGCCCAGCGCCTCGTCCAGGCCGGTGTACCCACCGAACTCCACCTCTTCCCCGGCACTTTCCACGGTTCCTTCGCCCTCCCCGGGGCGGAGATCAGCCACCGGATGAACGCCGAGGCGATCACTGTGATCCAGCGCGGCCTGCAGATCGAACAACCCTGAGGAGTTGTCATGAAAGCCATCCTGTTCGACCGTTTCGGCGGCACGGAAGTGCTGCACGAGGCCGACATCGAGATCCCCCAGCCCGGCCCCGGGCAGGTCCGCGTCCGCGTCGAGGCGGCCGGCGTGAACGCGCTGGACGGCAAGATCCGCTCCGGGGCGATGCAGGCCGTGTTCCCGACGCCGCTGCCCGCCATCCCCGGTCACGAGGTCGCCGGCGTGGTGGACGCACTGGGTGAGGGCGTGCAGGACGTGAAGGTGGGCGACGAGGTGCTGGGCTGGTCGGACACCGGCTCATTCGCCCAGTACGCGCTGGCCACCACCGTGGTTCCCAAGCCCGCCGACCTCGACTGGCAGCGCGCGGTCGCGCTGCCGGTGGCGGGCGCGACGGCCGAGCGGGTCCTGGACCTGCTCGGTGTCGCCAGTGGGGAGACCGTGCTGATCCACGGCGCGGCCGGAGCGGTCGGAACCTTGGCGGTCCAGCTCGCCGCTGCCCGCGGAGCACGTGTCATCGGCACCGCCGGTCCCGCCAACCAGGATTACCTCGCCTCGCTCGGCGCCACCGCGACTCATTACGGGGAGGGCCTGGTCGAGCGGGTCAGGGCGCTCGCCCCCAACGGCGTGGACGCGGTGTTCGACGTGGCAGGGAAGGGCCCCCTCGAGGACTCCATCGCCCTGCGCGGCGGCACCGAACGCATCGTCACCATCGCCGACTTCCGCGCGCACCAGCTCGGCATCACCTTCTCCAGCAGTCCCCGGGAACGCTCGGCCGCCCGCCTGGCCGCCCTGGCCCAGGACGCCGCGACCGGCAAGGTCGTCACCACCGTCACCGCCTACCCGCTGGCCCAGGCCGCCACGGCCCAGGAGGTCAGCGACGCCGGGCATGTCCGGGGCAAGCTCGCAATAACTCTCGATTGATCATTTGATGGGGAAGTGAGACCAATGACCACCAACCGCTCCACCACCCTCCCGGTCCTCGTCGTCGGCGCGACCGGCTCCCTCGGGGGCAAGGTCGTCGACGAACTGCTCAAGAGCGGTAAGAACGTCCGCGCCCTGGTCCGGCCGACCACCGACGCGAGCAGGCTCGAAAGCCGGGGTGTCGAGATCGCCCGCGGCGACATGCTCGACCTCGACTCACTCGTCGCCGCCATGAACGGCGCCGACGCCGTCATCACCACCGCTGCCGGCTACACCCGCGGCGGCAAGAACGCGAACGACATCGACACCCTCGGCAACGCCAACCTCGCCGAGGCCGCCCACCGCGCCGGCATCAGGCGGTTCGTCCTGACCAGCATCCTCACCTGCGACCAGACGCCCGATGTCCCGCACTTCTGGCACAAGAAGGTCGCCGAGGACAAGCTCGAACAGCTCGGCGTCCCGTTCGTCGCACTGCGCCCGGGGGCGTTCCTCGAACAGATCGCGAGCATGGCGGGCAACCCGATCGACAAGGGCCGCCTGACGTGGATGGGCAAGAGCACCGTCCCGCTGACCTTCGTCCACACCTCCGATCTCGCGGCGTACCTGGCGGCCGCGGTCGACGCCGAGGTCAAGGACGGTGAGCGCGTCGACATCGGCTGGGACCGCCCGGTCAGCATGCGCGAGATGGCCGACCTGATGGGCAGCCGGGCCGGAAAGAAGATCAAGGTGTGGGCCGTCCCGTCCCCCGTCACCCGCGCCGCGGGGGCCGTCACCGGCCCCTTCATGCCGATCGTCAAGGACATGGCCGCGATGTTCGGGTGGTTCGACACCGGCCGCTACGTCGCCGACCCCCGTCGGCAGGAGCAGCTGTTCGGCCCCGTCCCCACCGCCGAGGACGCCCTCGCCCGGCTCACCGACGAGTTGGGCAAGGCGCAGCACCGGGACTGACCGATCTGCTCGAGGAGGCGGCGTTACGCAAAATCTCGATATTCGATTGACATCTCGCCTGATGGTCTGGTTGGGTACCTCGCCACGGGCTTCCGCCGGAAGGGCATCAGATGCGACTGGCTTCGGTCTCGGGACGGGCGACGGTGCTGGCCGGCGCCGACGGGGGAGGCGACGTCCGCGGGGTCGAGGTCGCGCGGGCGAGCGAGGGCCGGTTCGGCCCCGACGTCGCCGCGCTCTACCCGGTGTGGGAGGCGTTCCGCGAGTGGGCCGGCTCGGTGGACCCGGCAGGCGGGGATCCGATCGACCCGGCAGCGCTCGGGAACCCGGCACCCGCACCGGCCCAGGTGTTCGCGATCGGCCTCAACTACCACGACCACGCCGCGGAGGCCGGCCTCCAGGTGACCCGCGGAGCCGTGCCGCCGACGTTCACGAAGTTCCCCGCCTCGTTGTCCGGGCCGTTCGCGCCCGTCGCGCTCCCGAGCGACAAGGTCGACTGGGAGATCGAGCTCGTCGCGGTGATCGGCCGGCGCGCGGAACGCGTTCCCGCGGCGGAAGCGTGGACATATGTCGCCGGGCTGGCCGTGGGGCAGGACTACTCGGAACGTGCAGTTCAGATGGTCGGGCCGGCCCCGCAGTTCTCCCTGGCGAAGTCCTTCCCCGGGTTCGGCCCGATCGGGCCGTGGCTGGTCACCCCGGACGAGCTGGACGATCCCGACGATCTCGAGCTGGTCTGCGAGATCAACGGCGAGCAGGTGCAGAAGGGCCGGACGTCGGCGATGGTTTGGTCGCTGCCCGACCTGATCTCGGTCCTGTCGGGCGTGTGCCCACTCCGGCCGGGTGACGTGATCTTCACCGGGACGCCGGCCGGGGTGGGCATGGCTCGCAAGCCTCCGTGGTTCCTGGCCGCAGGCGACGTCGTCGTCAGCCGCATCCAGGGCATCGGGGAGATCCGCCAGGAGTGCCTGGCCGGCAACTGAACCGACACCGCCGAACCGAGGAGCACGCAATGCCGCTGCACCGACTCTCGTCCCTCACCATCGGTGTTCCCGACGTGGCCACCGTTGCCGGCTATTACGCCGACTTCGGCCTCGAGCAGGTGGCGCCCGGTCGGTTCGCCACCGCCGACGGCGGTGAGCAGCTGCGGCTGGAGTACGCGCCGTCGCGGCGGCTGCTGGCCCTCGAGATCGGGGTCGACGACGTCGAGGACCTGGAGCGGGCGAAGCGCAACCTCGACCGGTTCGGGGTGCCGACGCAGCGGGCGGGCGGCTCGTTGTCCGCCGTCGAGCCGGTCATCGGGGTGCGGGCAACCCTGCGCGTCACTCCACACCTGATCCAGTCACCGATCCCGGCCACCCCCTACAACGGGCCCGGTCGGGCCGATCGGCCCAACGTGCGCGCGCCCGGCATCCTGCGCGAGGGTCGGGTCCGTCCCCGCAAGCTGGGGCACGTGGTGATCGGCTCCACCGATGAGGAGGCGACCCGCGGTTTCTTCACCGACGGGCTCGGTTTCAAGGTCAGCGATCGCGTGCCCGGGCTCGCCGCGTTCATGCGCTGCTCCACCGACCACCACAACGTTCTGGTCAATTCCGCGCCGGTGAGCTTCCTGCACCACACCGCCTGGCAGGTCGATGACGTCGACGAGGTCGGCCGCGGCGCCTCGGCGATGCTCGAGGAGCATCCCGAGCGGCACGTGTGGGGTCTGGGGCGCCACCACGTCGGCTCGAACTTCTTCTGGTACCTCAAGGATCCCGCGGGCAACTTCTCGGAGTACTACTCCGACCTCGACGAGATCATCGACGACCAGCTCTGGAATCCCGAGACCGTCGAAGGCGCCCGCGGCATGTTCAACTGGGGGCCGCCACCCCCGCCGTCGTTCATCCATCCCGAAGATCTTGCGGGGCTGATGACCGGCGCGCACTCGGCCGGCTGAGAACGGGAGCCGTGGACGATGCCCATCGACCGGCTCGCCGGCGTCCGGGACCGCGAGGATCGGCCGACCGGCCACACCCAGCCCGCCGGCGGGCAGCGGTGACGCCGGAGGGGCTCGAATTGGCCCATCGCCGCACCGGCGCCGTTGGCCTGGGCGGCGTGCAGCCGGCCCCGTTCGCCGACGCGGCCGACGTGGTCGGCTGGTTCGGCGGGTTGCAGTCTCAGGACTACCACCCGGCGAAGTGGGCGCTCGCCCAGCGGCTCGGCCCCGGCGTAACCGACGCAGACCTCGATCGCGCATTCGACGAGGGCGTCATCCTCCGCACGCACGTGCTACGCCCGACGTGGCACTTCGTGGCCCCCGCCGACCTGCGCTGGCTGCTGGAACTGACGGCGCCGCGGATCCACGTGCTCAACACCTATGCCTACCGGCGGGGTGAGCTCGACGGTCCGCTGCTGCGCCGCACCACGGACCTGATTGCCGACGCTGTCGCCGACGGGAACCACCTCACTCGCACCGAGATCGCGGCGTTGCTCGCCCGCCATGGCATTACCGCGGCGGGGTTCCGGCTCGGCTACATCCTCATCCACGCCGAACTGGAGCGGATGATCTGCAGCGGCCCGCTGCGGGGGAAACAGCACACGTACGCGCTGCTGGAGGAGCGGGTCCCGCGGGCGGCGAGCCTGGATCGCGAGGCGGCGCTGGCCGAGCTGGTCCACCGGTTCTTCACCAGCCATGGTCCGGCGACGGCGAAGGACCTGGCGTGGTGGTCCAGCCTCACGCGTGTCGACATCGCCACCGGGCTGTCGCTCGCCGGCGACGCACTGGAGAGCACCGACGTCGACGGCATCACCTTCTGGTCCGCGCCGGGAAACGCCCGCACGCCGGCCCCGTCCCCATCGGTGCGGTTGCTGCAGGCCTACGACGAGTACATCGTCGGCTACACCCAGAGCAGGTACCTGCTCGACCTCGGCGACCTGGCGGCCGTGGCATCGGGCAAGCCCTCATTGCCGAACGGTGTCATCGTGGTCGACACACAGGTGGCCGGCCGCTGGAAGCGTACGGTCCGGGCCGACACCGTCGTGCTCGATACGGTGCTGTGCCGGCCGTTCGATGCCGCTGAGACCGCCGCGCTGCACGCTGCGGCCGACAAGCTGGGGATGTTCCTGGGCGCACGCGCTGTCGTCTCGGCGAGTGTGCTGTGATTTGAGATGTGGTGTGCGTCACATAGCTGCCGGCGTCCCAACCGAGGCGCGGCGCGCGGGCTCGTTTCTGACGCATCGCCGACCTCTGGAGGAGCCACCATGCACCCCGCGGAACGCCCAGTTGCCGGACAGGTCCAGCCCACGCCGTTGCACGGTCTGTCCACCGCGGCATCTGGTGCGGTGTGGGTGACTGCCGTCGGCTCGATCCTGATGGCCGCATCCACGTCGACCTTCGGGTGGTACCAGTCGAGCGCGCAGGCTCAGCTCGGAATGGTCCTCATGGGCGGAGGCCTGTTGCTCAGCCTCATCGGGCAGGCGGTGGCCGGCATCCTCGTGATCGTGTGGCTCACCAGGGCCCGCGCGAACGCCGACGCCCTCTACGTTGCCCGGCACCGCCTGGCTGCCGGATGGGCGATCGGGGGCTGGTTCATCCCGATCGGCAACCTGTTCCTGCCCGTCGTCGTGGTGCTCGATCTCGTGAAGGCCAGCAACCCCACGGGGCAACCGCTCCCGCAGGTATGGATGTGGTGGGCGGGCTGGATCGGCGGCAGCCTCGCCGCACCGATCGGGATCGCCGTGACGCTGGCGAGTGACCCACTCACCCGGCGCGGGCCGGCCGCATTGATGCTCTTCCTCGTCCTCGCAGCTGTTCTCTACACATCGGCCGCGTTCGCCTTCAGGAGCATCGCGAAGAATCTGGCCAACTGGCAGGACGAGCGCATGGCGCAGGTCAACTACTAGTCCCCATCCGGAGGCGCCAACGCCACGGCGCGTGTCCGCCCCGGCAACGGGGATTGCGCACCGGTGGTCAGTCGGCCATGGCTTCGCGGACGAGCGCGGTGTCGACGAACTGCTCGAAGCGGACGATGAGGCCTCCACGTACGACGAAGTGGTGGGCGACGCGCACGTCGATCGCCTTGCGCGTCGCCTTGTTGATCGCCGTGTAGCGGGCGAGGACGACGACGTTCTCGCCGTCGACGACGTAGGTGTCGTCATGGGCGGTCCAGTCGTCCCATTCCCCGGCGAGCGCTTCCATCACGTTCGATGTGACGCCGTCGGGCGTGCGGTAGGTGCCGGCGAGGGGGAAGCCGGCCATCTCGGTCCACTCGACGTCGGGGGCGAGGGTGGCGCGCAGCGCTTCCAGGTCGCCGGCTGCTGAGGCGAGGTACTGGCGGCGCACCACATCGGCCGGAGCGGGGGAGAGCACGATGTCGGACACGTCCATCAGCCCCACGTCATCTCGCCCTTGGCGACCTTGGCGCCGATCTGAGCTGCGATCTGCATGCCGTTGTCGGGGTAGCGCTCGATGAGCGCGGCGGTGAGGGCGGCGCCGTCGGCGGCCTTGCCGAGCTCCTCCTCGAAGGCGAGGAGGTAGTCGCGGGTGGCGGTGATGGCGGAGGCGTCGGCGGGGGTGCCGGGAAGGCGGTGGCCGGGGACGACCAGCCGCGGGTCGAGGGCGGCCATCTCGTCGAGGAGGTCGATCCAGGCGGAACGGTCCTTGGGGGTGGGGGTGTCGGCGACCCAAACGTGCTCCTGCTGGAACAGCAGCACGCCGCCGAGGATCGCGCGCTGCTCGGGCTGCCACAGGTAGTGGCGGTCGGGCAGTCCGGCGGGGCCGCCCTTGAGTTCGAAGCGGTGGCCTTCGAAGGTGAGGTCGCCGGTCAGCGGGGTGAGCTCGACCAGGCGGCTGGGCAGGTTGGCGCCAAGGGTTGCCCACGCCTTCAACTTGCCCTCGTAGGAGTGCCGGATGTGGTCGATGACGAGCGGGGTGGCCACGAACGTGGCGTCGGGGAAGGCGTCGGCGAGGACTTCGGCGCCGAAGTAGAAGTCCGGGTCGCCGTGGCTGATGAACACGGTGGTGAGCGTCTTGCCAGCGTCGAGGACGGCGGCGGCCAGGCGGTGGCCGTCGGCGCGGGTGAAGCCGGCGTCGACCAGCAGGGCCTCGTTGTGGCCGGTGACGAGCGTGGCGGTCTTGTTCTTGCTGCCGGCCGGGAAGTCGAGGTCGAGGACGGTGAAGGACAGGGTGGTCATGGTGGGGCTCCTCGAACGGTGGGGAGTGTCAGGAGGTGCGGGTGCTGGACAGGGCGGTGAGTCGCTGGTCGATCTCGTCGACGGTGGCCTGGCCGTGTGCCAGCACGGTGACCTGGTCGTCGTCGACGGCCAGGAGGGTGGGGAACGCGAGGACGCCCAGCTGGGCGGCGCGGTGGAAGTCGGCCTCGGCCTCGGCGTGCGCTTGCGGCGCGTCGAAGGCGGCGACCACGGCGTCGGCGTCCAGCCCGCCCGCCTCGGCGAGTTCCCGATAGGTATCGGCGTCGGACAGGCTGTGCCCGTCGACGTAGAAGGCTCGCTGCAAAGCAGTGGCCAGTTCCACGACCCGGTCGGGGGCGGCCCGGCGCAGCGCGGCCATGCCGCGGGCGGCGGCTTCGGAGTCCATGACGAAGGAGCCGTCGGCGATCAGCCGCTCGTAGCGGTCGTCGAACTCGGCGCCGGTGAGCTCGCTGATCCTGGCGTTGGCGCCTTGGACGTAGCCGAACGTGCTGATCGGTGCTCGGCGTGGTCCGGTGAACAGGCCGCCGGAGACCACTTCGACCGGGAGTTCGGGATGGCGGGAGGTGATCTCGCGCAGCGTGGTGGAGAAGCCGTGTGACCAGCCGCAGTAGGCATCGAAGACGTAGGTGAGTTTCATCGGGGACCCCGACCGTGTGTGCGCCCGCCGAGCGCGGGCGATTCGTCTGACGTAACAGTAACTGACTAGTCAGGTATTTCGGGAGGTGGTGATCGGCACACGCTCGTGGGGCGTGTGGATCAGCTCCAGGCCCTGGCGCCTCAGGCCGGTGGGGTCCTCGGAGACGCGGCGAGGTCGAAGCCGGTGACGGTCAGCGCGATATCTCCGGCGCTTGCATGCCTGTAGACCTTCACGCGGGTCGACGGCTGCGCCACGGCGTGGGCGGCCCACATCGCCGCGAACTCGGCACTGGCGGCCGCCAACCGCCGGATCAGCTCTTCCCAGCCGGGATCGCCGTCCACGACCGGGTCGGCACGATGGTTCGGCACGATGGTGGGGTGCCAGGGGAGTCGTCCTACATTGAGCGCGCGCCGAGGCCTGCACTCGCCGCGTACGCATCGTCGGTGTGGATCCAGCAGGTGGGCGACCGGCCCGTGGCGCAGCGGCATGTGCCACACGGCGGCGCCGAGGTGCGATGTGTGCTTGGTGAGGCGCCCCGGCTGCTCGGCCCCCTGACCACGGCGACGTACCGGGAGATCCCGGCGGGAGGCACCGTTGTCGGGGTGCGGCTACGTCCGGGGGTGCTCGGCGGTCTCGTCGGGATGCCGGCCGAGGAGCTCGTCGACCAGGACGTTGTGGGCACCGACCTCTGGCCTGACCTGGCCCGTCTGACGGACGTCCTCGGGGGCGCCGTGACACCGCGGGTCGCGCTCGGTCAGCTCCAGTCGTTCGTCGCGCGGTCTGCCGGCGAACCGGACGCGTTGGTGGACGAGGCCGTCCGGAATCTCATGCCTTGGCAGGGCGGCGGGACGGCCGCTCTGCCCGCGCTGCTGTCGATCTCCGAACGTCAGCTGCGGCGCCGATGCCGGGCCGCGGTCGGCGTCGGGCCGAAGGAGCTGCACCGCATTCTGCGGTTCCAGGGCTTCCTCGCCCGCGTTCAGGCCTCGGTCGCCGAGCAGGGCGCCGCGGCCGTCGAGCTCGCACGGTGGTCCGCCGAGGTCGGCTACCACGATCAGGCCCACCTCAGCCGCGAGTGTCGTCGGCTCGTGGGCGCGACGCCCGGCGAGGTCCTCGCGCAGTACGGCGCTGCGTGCTCCTGCGGGCACGACCACGCCGCGTCCTACGTCCCGATGCTCGGGGGCCGGGATGGCCGTTTCGGACAAGAGCGGCGACCGATCCCGGCCTAGTCTAGTGTCCCGGCAAGGAAGGTTCGCTACGCAACTCGACGGCCCAGCTTCTTCTCAGATCTGAGAGCCGCCGCCGTCGACGGGGATCTCCGCGCCGGTCGTGTAGGTGGCGTCGAAGGCCAGGAACAGCGCTGCTTTGGCGACCTCTTCGGGGTCGCCGAAGCGCAGCATCGGGTTCTCCGCGGTCATCTGCGCCTTGGCCTGCTCGGCGGCCTCCGGGGGCAGGGAGCGGTCCAGGATGCCGGTGTCGATCGGGCCTGGGCTGACCGCGTTGACGCGAATCTTCCGCGGGAGCAGCTCGCGGGCCAGGCCGCGGGTCATGGAGCGCAGCGCGGCCTTGCTGGCCGCATACGCGCTGATCATGGGGATGCCGAGGACGTTCGCCACGGAGGTGGTCAGCACCACCCCGGCGCCCTCGTCGAGCAGTGGCGCGAGCTTCTGCACGGTGAAGTAGGCGCCCTTGGCGTTGATCGCGAAGACCTGGTCGTACAGCTCTTCGGTGGTCGCCTCGAACGGCGCGAACGCGTTGATCCCGGCGTTGACGAACAGGGCATCGACCGTGCCGAACTCCGCCTTCACCCGGTCGGCGAGCGCCTCGATGTCGGTAACCGAGCCGGCGTCGCTGCGAACGGCGATGGCGTTGTCGCCGAGTTGTTTCTGGGCGGCCTCGAGCGTGGCCTCGGTGCGCCCGGTGATCAGAACGCGAGCACCGTCATCGGCCAGCAGCTTCGCCGTGGTCAGCCCGAACCCGCTGCTGCCACCGGTGATCACAATGTGCTTGCCGTCGTACTCGCCCATGGTGGTGTGTCCTCACTTCATGCTCGCCTCTCGGGGCTCGCCTGATCGAGCCCCGAGATCGAGTGAAGGCCGGACGCGAAGCGGTGTCCAAGACCCGTTCTTCACCTCGTCATGCGCACCGCGTATCACGGCACGTCATGCCGGTTCAGGTGCGACGTACATTGGAGAAGTGCCCGACGTTGCTTCCGCCGGCGCGGACCTCGACCTGCGGCTGGTGCGCTACTTCACCGTCGTCGCCGAGCAGCTGAACTTCGGCCGGGCGGCCACACTGCTGCACGTCGCGCAACCCTCGCTCAGCCGCCAGATCCAGCGCCTGGAGGACCAGCTGGGGGTCCGTCTGCTCGAGCGCACCCCGCAGGGGAGCCGACTCACCGAGGCCGGGCAGGCGTTCCTCCCCGAGGCGCGGGCGCTGCTGCACACCGCCCGGCACGCCATCGGCACGGCGCGGGCCGCTGCGCCGCTGCCCGCGATCATCATCGGGTACGTCGACGACCTGGTCATCACCCCGGCGGTGCGCGCGTTGCGGCGCAGTCACCCCGGCGCCGACGTCCGCACCCGACACCTGGACGGGAACGACGCCACCGCACTGGCCGAGCACCGCGTGGATGCGATCATCGCCCGGATGCCGCTCCCGTATCCGACGGACCGCCTCCGCGTGACGGTCCTCTACGAGGAACCGCGGGTGCTGGTCGTGCCCATCGACCATCGACTCGCGGGCAAGGAGTCGGTCCGGCTGAGCGACATCGCCGCCGACGCGGTGGTCGGGTGCGGTGCCACGACCACCGCGTGGCGCGAGTTCTGGCGCCTCGAACCACGGCCCGACGGCAGCCCGGCCCCGGTCGGGCCCCTTCCGGTCGAGAGCTATGAGGACAAGCTCGAACTCGTCGCCGATGGTCAGGCCATCGCCGTCCTGCCCGCCGGGGACCGGCGAGTGAGCCTGCGCGACGACCTCACCACCGTCCCCCTCGAGGGGGTCGATCCCACGCGGGTCGTGGTCGTCACGCGAGCCGACGATCACCATCCCCTCGTCACGGCCTTCCGCGAGTGCGCCCGCACCAACCTCGTCCCTGCCCAGCCGGAGTTCTGAGCGACGTCCACTGAGCGCTTCCCGCGCTGACCAGGTTCCTGGGCTCCCGAGCCGCGGTCCGATACGGGACGACCCGGCGCTCGCGCCTGCGGCGCTGGTGCTGATGGCGATCACGGAGCCGGGCGTGCGCTCACCACCCAGGAACGGCACATCGCCCGCCTCGTCGCCACCGGCGCCACCTCCAAGGAGATCGGCGCGCAGCTGTTCCTCAGCCCTCGCACGATCGACGCCCACCTGCGCAACATCTTCCGCAAACTCGGCATCACTTCCCGCCGCCAGCTCAGGACCATGCAGCTCCCCTGACCTGCTGGCGGCGAGGCGGATCCGCGACGACACCGTGTTGCTGTTCGTCCTCGGCTACTGGGTGCTTCCCTGCGTGCTGCTCGGGCTGGCCGCGTCGGCATCGGGCCTTGTCTCGACTTGGTTCGAGAGCCGCTCGTGGCCGACGACGCGCGATGGTCGGGGTGGGCTGGTGTCCGAACTGAGCGCTTGGACGGCACAACGGCCAAGCCATGGCGCGACGCACCGGCGAATGCGGCCGGCACGCCCGGCGTCGCGACGCAGGCGTGTTGCTTGGCCGGACAACCTTCTCAACTAGGCTCGCACGCATGGACGGACGCCCCGGCTTCGAGGTCGGCCCGCTGAGCTCGGCGATCTTCCGGGTCGCCCGGCTGCACAAGTCGCTCGCGGCACGCCTGCTGCGGGAGAGCGGTCTGCACCCAGGCCAGGAGCTGGTCCTGATGACGCTGTGGCGAGACGGCCCGCAGCGACAGGTCGATCTCGTCCGCACGCTGGACTCCGACGCCCCCACGATGGCCCGCAGCATCGCTCGGCTGGAGAAGTCGGGCCTGGTCCAGCGCACACCCTCGCCTACCGACGGGCGCGCGTTGATCGTGGAGGCGACCGAGGCCAGCCTGCCGCTGCGCGCGCGAGTGGAGCAGGCATGGTCCGCCCTCGAGCGACTCACCACCGCCGCGCTGTCGCCGCGGCGCGCCGCCGAGACGCTGTCGCTGCTCGCAGAGCTCGAAGCCGGCCTGCAGGTCGCCGCCGACCAGGCCCAGTAGGAGGTCGCTGACGAGGCACGGGCTGCACCCTCGACAAGAAAGTTAGCCGGACAAGGAATAGGGCCCGACGACTTGGTTGTTCGGCTAACTGAACCGCCGACCAACCGAGGAGCACCAGATGTCCCAGCACCCCACCGTCCAGATCCGCCGCACGGCCTTCGAGTCCGTCCAGCTCGGCAGCCTGCGGCTGCGCAACCGGATCGCGATGGCGCCGATGACGCGCAGCCGGTCCTTCGACACCCACGCCACGTCCGACATGGCGACCTACTACTCCCAGCGCGCCGGCGCCGGGCTGATCGTCACCGAAGGGATCCAGCCCAGCCCGACCGGCCAGGGCTACCCGTCGACGCCCGGCCTCCACTCCGCGAGCCAGATCGATACCTGGCGGGCGGTCACCGATGCGGTGCACGCCCGCGGCGGGACGATCGTCGCGCAGCTCATGCACACCGGTCGGATCGGCCACCCGAGCACGACCGCCGCCGTCGGACACGACACCGTCGTCCCCGTCGGACCGTCCCCGGTCCGCGCCGCCGGACAGATCTTCACACCCTCGGGCCTCCAGGACCACGTCGTCCCGCGGGAGCTGACCGAGGACGAGATCCTCGCCACCGTCGCCGAGTTCGCCGATGCTGCCCGCAACGCCGTTGCCGCAGGCTTCGACGGCGTCGAGATCCACGGCGCCAACGGCTACCTGCTGCACCAGTTCCTCGCGACCAACGCCAACCGTCGCACCGACCGGTGGGGCGGACGCCCCGAGAACCGCATCCGGCTGACCGTCGAGGTCGCGCGCGCCGTCGCCGACGCCATCGGCGCCGATCGCACCGGCCTGCGGATTTCGCCGAACAACGGACTCGGCGACACCCACGAGCCGGACTACGCCACGACGTACCCGCTGCTGGTCTCGGAGCTCAACGACCTCGGCCTCGCCTACCTGCACCTCGTCGAGGCAGGTGACTCGAGACTCACGCCGGTCCTCAGGTCCACGTGGGACGGCGCCCTCATCCTGAACGCCGCCACACCGGACCCGCTCGACCACCCGCGCCGCCTCGATCTGGTCGATGCCGGAGCCGCCGACGTCGTCTCCTTCGGCCGGCTCTTCATCGCCAACCCCGATCTGGTCACGCGCCTCGCCGACAGCGCCGAGCTCGCATTGCCCGACATGTCCCGGGCGTACGGCGGCGACCACCGCGGCTACACCGATTACCCCGCCCTCACGGACGCCGTCGCGGTGGCCTGACGGATCGTCAACGTGGGGTCTGCCTCCATGTACGCGGGCGATCGGATGCGGCGACCGCGGCCCCGCTGAGCACGGTCGCGGCCAGGGCCAGCCCGGTCCGTACCCAGTTCCACCGGTTCCAGGCGGCGAGCCCGGCGGGCACGGCGTCGGTGGGGAAGCCGGGGCGGAGGAATGCGGCGTTGGCGCGGGCGAAGTATGCCGGGAAGAGCAGCACGGTTCCCGCCATGGCGGCGGTGGCGGCCGCCAGCGGTACGCGGGCGGGTGCGTCACGGCGGGCGGCCGACGCGGTCGCCACGCCGAGCAGGGTCATTGAGGCGATGTCGATCGGGGCGAGTACGGCGCCGGTGGCGGGGCCGGTGGTGGCGAACTGTCGGAGGAACGCCTCGGGATCCATGCGACGCCACATCGGGACGGTCGCGACCTGGGTGAGCAGGCATCCGACGGCGAAGGCCGCGGTGGTCGCCACACCGGCGACGAGAGTTCGCGGGACGGCAGGGGAAACACTGTCGGTCATCGTGCTGTCTCCATGGTTCGTGGGGGTTGGTCGCGGCGGCCGCGCGCAGCCTCGAGGTTGGCGATGGCCGCGTGCAGCGCCGTGTGGAAGGTGGTGATCTGGTCGTCGGTGAGCCCGTGGGTGGCCAGGGTGTTGACGGTTCGGGCGGCGGCGACGAGGTCGGGTTCGAGCCGGCGGGCGCGCTCGGTGAGCCGGACCAGGGCGCGGCGCTGGTCGGCCGGGTCCGGGGTGCGGGTGATCAGTCCGTCCCGTTCCATGCGGGCAAGGGTGTTGGCCATGGTGGGTTGCTCGACCTGCACGCGGGCGCACAGTTCGGCCTGGGTCAGGCCGTCGGCCTGGTAGAGCGCCAGCAGCTGGGCGAACTGTCCGGGCACCACCCCGTGGGGTTCGATCCGCTCGCGCAGCGCCTGGGCGAGGAGCCGTGCCAGGTGGTTGACCAGGTACCCGATCGAGGACTCGGGAGGTAGCGGTGCGCTCATTGCACGCCCTCGCTGCGCTCGGGCGGCGCTTCGCGCGGGCGCTGTGTCGATGATTCGCTCGCAAGCTCGCTCATCGTGCCGTTGCCACGGCGCGTCCGCGCAGCACCCGCCGGATCCGGGGCCACTTCCACATGGCGATGCCGGTGAGGATCAACGCGGGGAAGACCACCCACTGGACCACCGCCGCGAACACCGTGCCGAGCAGCGGTCCCGCGTACACCGCGACCAGCACAACGGCCCCGGCGGCCAGGTGGGCGGCGCGCTGCTGGGTGCGGATCTGCTTGCCCTTGGGGCGGGACGTGGGCGCGTTCGGTTTCATGGTGGTCCTCCAGATTCATAGCCTGCTATCTGTAGCATAGCAGGCTATGTTGTCCGGTCGAGGTCACTTTTGGCGTTTGTGGCGAGCGCTCGTGCGCGGCGTCCCGGACTGGATGCGATCGCCCCGAGCCCTCGAGCTGACTATCTGCACTGCCCCTGGGTGCGGCACCCATCCGGCGGGGATGAAGCTGTCGGCTGGGGCGGGGTGAGGTTGTCCATGATCAAGCCGAGGGTGAACTCGAACCGGTCGTGTCCGGTGCCGGAGGTCAGCTCGGCGGCATAGCGTCGGGTCTGCGGAAACGCCTCAGCCGGCAGCGCAGCGAACCGGCGTAGCAGTTCCTCGCGGCTGAGGACCCATTCCTGGTCCGGGTGTTTCCGCCGCTGCTGGACCAGCGACTGCTCCAGGGCGTAGGCGCTGACGTAGAGGGACAGGGCGTCGAGCACCCAGGCGGCGGTCTGCGGCTCGATTCCGCCGGCGAGCAGGATCGCCAAGAGCCCTTCGCGCACCCGCAGCGTGTCGAGGTTGGTGGGGACCGTGCCCAGCGCGGCACGGGAGACCCCGGGGTATTTCAGGTACTGGTCGCGGATCTGCGCGTACACGTCGAGGGTCTGCTTCCGCCACGTGGCCGGGTCTGGTTCGGGGAGCACGACCTCGGAGTAGAGCCGGCCGACGAGCAGATCGTCGATGTCGTCCTTGTTGACGATGTGCGCGTACAACGACGACGGCCCGGTGTCGAGCACTGCCGCGACTCGACGGATGGTCAGCGCGTCGTAGCCCTCGGTGGCCACGACGCGCAGGGCGGCGTCGGCGATCCGGTCGACGGTGATGGGCTTCTTGCGCGGTGGTGACGTCGCAGAGTCCCCAGCAGGCTGGGCGTGACGCGCTGCTCGGCGTTGGTGGGGATCGGAGGGCATACCGGCCACACTAGCTTGACACGAACTAAGTTCGCCGACTAGAACTTAGTTCGTCTTCGTCGAACTTAGTTCCCGTCTGCGTGGTTCGCGTGGCGCCGCTCAGGTGGCTGAGCGGCGTTCGGAAGGTCTGTTCTGGGGGTGCGTGATGCGCGTTTCCGTTGTCGGAGCCGGTCTGGGAGGTCTGTGCCTGGCGCAGGGCCTGCGTGGCGCAGGGATCGAGGCCGACGTGTACGAGCGGGACCCGGCGATCACCGCGCGGTTCCAGGGCTACCGGCTCGTGCTGAACCCTGTGGGGTTCGAAGCGCTGCGCGGCTGTCTGCCGCCGCGCTGGCACCCACTGCTGGACGCGATCGTCGGTGACGCCTATGGCGAGCGGCTGATCCTGGACCCGCAGCTGAACCAGATCGGCGAGCTCGGCTCCGGCAGGAGCGGGATCGTGGTCGACCGGCACGTGCTCCGGCACCTCCTGCTGACCGGTCTCACTGTGCACACCGGGGCCGCGCTGACCGGCTATGACGTGCTGGCCGACGGCAAGGTCGAAGCCCGGTTCGCCCACCGCGACCCGGCCACCGCCGACGTGCTAGTCGGGGCGGACGGGGTCGGCTCCGCCGTCCGTGCGGTGCTGTCGCCACAGACCACCCCGACCGACACCGGCGTCCGGTTCGTCATCGGCCGCACACCGCTGACCGAGCGCGTTGCCGGACTGTCGCGGGCCTTCGGCTCGAAGATCGCCGGGGACGGGGTGAGCCTGCTGCTCGGAGCGATGCGTTTCCGCACCCCGCCGAAGGAGGCGGCCGAGGAACTGGCGCCCGAGGTGACCCTCCCCGATGTCGGTGACTACGTGCGCTGGGCCATGATCCTGCCGCCGAACGGCGCGCTCAGCGCTTCGACCCCGCAGGAGGCCGCGCTGTCCAGGATGGAGGGCTGGCATTCGGACCTGCAGTCGCTCATCGAGCAGTCCGACCCGGACAACAGCACCCTCCTATCCATCCGCGTGGTCGCGCCCCGTGAGCGCTGGGCGCCAGGTTCGGTCACGCTCCTCGGCGACGCGATCCACGCCACTTCCCCGACCGGCGGCAACGGCGCGAACACAGCCCTATGCGACGCCGACCTGCTGCGCCGCTGCCTGATCGAGGCCGCCGAGGGCCGCCAGTACCTCCTCGGCGCGGTCGGCGACTACGAGCGGCAGATGTTCGCCTACGGTGCCGAGGCCGTGCGCCACAGCCTCGACGCACTACCCGCCTTCGTCCCGGAACCGGAATCGGCCTGACATCGTGCGCCAGGACTTGTTGAACAGTGTGGATAGCCGGATGACCAGGCCGAGTATTGAGTTCCGGACGCCAGGCTTCGTCAGCAGCTTGCCACGGCACCAGTGCCGATTACTCCGGCGGCCCGGCGAGTACCTCCACGCTCTACCGGCACTTCGAGACGCGCGAAGCCCTCGTCGAGGAGGTGTACCGCGTGGAGGTCGACCGGCTGTGCGCCGCACCCGCGGAACTCCTCGCCCGGCACGCTCCCGATGAGGCCCTGCGGTGCTTCCTGCTGCTGCTCGTGGAGCATGCGGAATGCGCACGGAAGGCTGGCAGGACGAAGCCGTGCGCATCACAGCGATCTTCTTCGACGGCCTACGGTTCCGGTCGGCCGCCTGATCCACGCGTCCAAGGAGGTTCCGGCCGAGGCGTGGACGCCGCTGGAGAGCGCGGTGATGCGGTTCATCGACCGGAACCCGGGCGCGACGGCGGGTGCGGAGGCCGAAGCGACCCAGCTGATCTCCAGCAACTTCAGCCGGGCGGTGCGGGGCCTGGAGAAGAAGGGCATGGTGCGCCGCGACACATCCCCCGGGCGCGGACTTCCCGGGGATGGGACGGACGGTCAGCGGAAGAGGCGGAAGAACCCGCGCACCTGCTCGACCAGCGACTCCGGCTGCTCCAGCGCGGCGAAATGGCCACCTCGCGGCAGCTCCTCGAACCAGCGCAGGTCGGTGAACCGCAGCTCGGCCTCCCGCCGCGAGGGGCGGGTGATATCGCGCGGGTAGACCGACAGCCCGGACGGCGCGGTGACCTTGTCCCGGAAGCTGCTGAAGCTCTCCCAGTACAGGCGCGCCGACGACGTGGCCGACGCGGTGAACCAGTAGACCGAGATCTCGTCGAGGATCTTCTGCCGCGACAACGCGTCCTCGGGGTGGCCGTTGTTGTCCGTCCAGGCCCAGAACTTCTCGGCGATCCAGGCGGCCTGGCCCGCCGGGGAGTCGGTGAGGCCGTAGCCGAGCGTCTGCGGCCGCGTCGCCTGCTGCCCCGAGTACCCCCGGCCGGTGCGCTGGAACTCCTTCTCGGCCTCGAGGTTCGCCAGCTCGGCGGGCGTCGGGTCGTCGAAGGTGCCCGCCGCCACTGACCCCAGGTTCAGGTGCACGCCGGCGACCCGCTCGGGCGCCACCTCGCCCAGCGCGCCGGACACCGCCGAACCCCAGTCGCCGCCCTGCGCGCCGTACCGCTCGTAACCCAGCGAAACCATCAACGTGTCCCAGGTGCGCGCGATGCGATTGATGCCCCACCCGGTTGTCGACGGCTTGTCACTCCAGCCGTACCCGGGCAACGACGGCGCGACCACGTGGAACGCGTCCGCCGGGTCTCCGCCGTGCGCGCGCGGGTCGGTCAGCGGGCCGAGGACCTCCAGGAACTCGAGCACCGAGCCCGGCCACCCGTGCGTGAGCACCAGCGGGAACGCATCCGGCTCCGGTGAGCGGACGTGCAGGAAGTGGATGCCCAGCCCGTCGAATGTGTCGCGGTACTGCGGGAAGACGTTCAGCCGCTCGGCGAACCCGAAGTCGTAGTCCTCGGCCCAGCTGCGGCAGAGCTCCTGCGCATAAGCCAGCGGCAACCCCTGCGACCAGTCGTCCACCGGCTCGGGCTCGGGCCACCGCGTCCGTCGCAGCCGTTCACGCAGATCCGCGATCTCGGCTTCGGTGATGCTGACCTCAAACGGCTCGGCGGCCACGGCGGGGCTTCCTTCCTCGGCAAGATCGACGTTATCGGGTCAGATGGGTGGAACGACGGGACGATCAGATGGACGCAGTCAGGAGGGGAATGCAACCTGCCACCCTCAGGCACTCCTGGTGGAGCCACGCCTGCCTCCAAACTGGTTAATATGTGAACAGGACCGTACTCAGCGGTTAGTTCACATGTCAATCAAGTGAGTAGGGTGACGACCGTGACTGAGGCGCGGTGGCTGGACGAACACGAACAGCGGGCCTGGCGCAGCCTGATGTCGATGCAGGACGGCCTGTCGGAGTTCATCGACCGGCAGCTGCGTAACCGGTGTGGGCTTTCCACCGCCGACTACCAGGTCCTGGCTCATCTGTCGGAGGCGCCGGACGGCCGGCTGAGGCCGTTCGAGCTCGGCGGTCTGCTGCGCTGGGAGAAGAGCCGCCTGTCTCAGCACCTGGGCCGGATGGAGAAGCGCGGCCTGGTGACACGCGAGCGGTGCCTCACCGACCAGCGGGGAGCAGTCATTGCAATCACCCTCCAGGGCAGCGAGCTGATCAAGGCCGCCGCCCCGCAACACGTCGCCGACGTCCGCAACGCGCTCATCGACCACGTCACCGCAGCAGAGCTCCAGACGCTCGCCACCATCGGCGACAAAGTGTGCGAACGGCTCGCGGTGCTGGACTCGGACACCCGCCGCCGTTGATCTTGTGTACGACGGCGCGAGGCCGGGGCCCTCGCCTCCGTGGCGAGCGCGCTCAACCTTGCGCCACACCGCGTGCTGACCTCGAATCGATGTGGACGGATGTGACAGCCTGTGGGGATCATGGACACGATCCCGATCACTCCCGACCTGGTGCGTGGAGCGCTGGAGCTGGAGCCCACCGAGCAGGGGGTGTTACCGCACCGGCTCCCTGCCTGGGCCCGCGCGCAGGGTGACGGGCAGCTGGCGATGGCGGAGGCGCAACCATCCGGGGTGCGATTGGCGGTGCGCACCCGGGCCACCGTCGTCGAGCTGGACACGCTGCGGACCAGGGTGGGCTATCGCGACATCCCGCCCCGGCCGGACGGCGTGTACGACCTTCTCATTGATGGTGAGCTCACGGCTCAGGCCACCACGACCGGTGGGAAGACCCTCCTCCTGGACATGGCCACGGGTGTAGCGGAGACGATTCCCGGTCCGGTCGGCATGGTCCGGTTCGCTGGGCTGCCCGATCGTCCGAAGGACGTCGAGGTCTGGTTGCCGCACACCGAGATCACCGAGCTGGTGGCGCTGCGCACCGACGCCCCGGTCGAGCCGGTGCCACGGGCAGGACGCCGGGTGTGGCTGCACCACGGCAGCTCGATCAGCCATGGCTCGAACGCCGCGAGCCCGTCGATGACCTGGCCCGCGCTGGCGGCCGCCCGCGGTGGCGTCGAGCTGTTCAACCTGGGGTTCGGGGGCAGCGCCATGGTGGACCCGTTTACCGCTCGCGTGCTGCGGGACACTCCGGCGGACCTGATCAGCGTCAAACTGGGCATCAACGTGGTGAACGGCGATGTGATGCGGCTGCGGGTGTTCGGCCCGGCGGTGCACGGCTTCCTCGACACCATTCGCGAGGGGCACCCCGACAAGCCGCTGCTGGTGGTGTCGCCGATCCTTTGCCCGATCCACGAGCAGACACCGGGTCCAGGGGCGGTCGACTTCAGCACCGGGTCGCTGCGGTTCCGGGCGACAGGTGATCCGGCCGAGCGTGCCGCGGGGAAGCTGACCCTGGAAGTGGTGCGTGAAGAGCTGGCGCGCATCGTGGCGCAACGCGCGAAGGACGACTCCCAGCTGTTCTACCTCGATGGTCGCCAGCTCTACGGCGAGGCGGACGCCGGCGAGCTCCCGCTGCCCGACGAGCTCCACCCGGACGCCGCGACCCATCGGCGTATCGGTGAGCGATTCGCCGCCCTGACCTTTCCCGCGGGGGGATCGTTCGACGTGTGAGGCGTCCGGGGCACAGTGCGAGGGGGCAGCGGTCCCGTGCGGACTCGGCCATCCCGGCCGGTTCGTCGAGGAGGCGCCGTCATACCCCTGGTGTGGTGAATCCTCGGACGAGTGCGGCCAGCCCGCGCGCCAGAGTCGCTCGCCGGCGTCGGACCAGGATGCGCCGCCGAGTTCCAGTCCGGCCAGGCCGTCGCACAGCGCGCGGAAGTGCACGGTGGCGTCGTCGACGCTGGTGTCGTGCAGCATTCCCGCGGTCGCCAGCCGCGCCACCTGGGCGGTGAGGACGGCCAGTGCCTTGGCGGCGGAGGAGTGGACGGCGGTTTCGCTGCGCATGTACGTCTTCCCCCGCCTCGGCGAGACCGCGACCACCGCTGAAATCCTGGACGAGCTCCAGGCGAGCCGTCGATGGACGGTCGAGTGACCAGCCAGATCAGTAGGAGGGGACCACGGTCCGGAGGCTCTGCTCGTTCGCGACCGCGCCATTGAGGGAGTGGGCGTAGTCGTAGATCCTCGAGGAGGACCTCGTCCTCGTGGGGGAGGCCGCCGAGTTCATGGCCGGCTTCGCGTCGACAGGGGGGCGCGGCCGGTGAGGGTCACGCGAGCCGTCAGTGCCGGTCGATCAGCGGCACCGGGAGCCGATGGCCAGTACGGTGCCGCTGATCGGGTAGGGATCACTGCTTCGCGTTGAGGCCCTTCGGGTTGAGATGCTTGATGTTGCCGGACTCGGTGCCGTCCGCCGGGTCGATGATGCAGTCGATCAGCGCAGGCTTGCCCTCCGCGAGCGCCTTCCGCAGCATCTCGCCGACCTGATCGGGTGTCGTGGCCTGGTAGCCCGTGCCGCCGAACGCCTGCATGAGGATGTCGTGCCGCGCACTCAGGTACGTGGGCGCCGGGTCACCCGACGGGGAGGCGTCGTCACCGCGGTACACGCCGCTGTTGTTGAGCACCATCGTGATCACCGGCAGGTCGTAGCGGGCGATGACTTCGGCCTCCATACCGGAGAAGCCGAACGCCGAGTCGCCTTCGATGGCGATCACCGGCTGCCCGGTCTCCACCGCGGCCGCGATGGCGTAGCCCATGCCGATTCCCATCACGCCCCAGGTACCGGAGTCCAGCCGGTGTCGTGGGACGGACATCGGGATGGTGTTGCGTGCGAGGTCGAGGGCGTTGGCACCCTCGTTCACCAGGTACACGTCGGGACGCTCGACGATCACGTCGCGGATGGCCTGGAGCGCGCCCAGGAAGGTCATCGGCTGCGCGGTCTTCGCCGCCTCCAGCCGCTTGGCCATCTTCGCCACGTTCGCTGCGGACTTCTCGCCGAGCGCCTCCCGCCACCCGGTAGGTGCCGCGATCTGTCCGGGCTTCGTCCGCTCCACCAGCGCGTCCATCACAGAGCCGATGTCGCCGACCAGCGGGGCGGCGATCGGCTGGTTGGAGTCCATCTCGTTCGCTGCGATGTCGACCTGGATGAACTTCGCGTCCGGGCTCCACTGCGGGGCGTCCCCGTGCCCCAGCAGCCAGTTCAGCCGCGCCCCGACAAGCAGCACGACGTCCGCCTGCTTCAACGCCAGCGATCGCGCGGTGGCCGCCGACTGCGGATGATCGTCCGGCAGCAGCCCCTTGGCCATCGACATGGGGATGTACGGGATTCCGGTCGACTCCACGAACTGCCGGATCGCGTCGTCGGCCCGCGCGTACGCCGCGCCCTTCCCGAGCACGATCAGCGGGCGCTGCGCGCCTGCCAGCAGCTCGATGGCCCGGTCGACGGCCACCGCGTCGGGTATCTGCTTCGGCGCCGGGTCCACGATCTCCCAGAGGGACGTCTCGCCCTTGTCCTTGTCGATGATCTCGCCCAGCACTGCCGCCGGGATGTCCAGGTACACCCCGCCAGGCCGGCCGCTCACTGCCGTACGCATCGCCCGCGCGATGCCCCGTCCGATGTCCTCCGCCCTTGACACCCGGTACGCCGCCTTGCAGAGCTGCCTGGCGACCGCCAGCTGGTCCATCTCCTCGTAGTCACCGCGCTGCAGGTCCACGATGTGCCGCTCGCTGGAGCCGGAGATCTGGACCATCGGGAAGCAGTTGGTGGTGGCGTTCGCGAGCCCGACCAGGCCGTTGAGAAAGCCCGGCGCGGAGACCGTCAGACAGATCCCCGCCTTCTGCGTCAGGAATCCGGCAGCCGCGGCCGCGTGCGCCGCGTCGCTCTCGTGCCGGAACCCGATGTAGCGAATCCCGGACGCCTGTGCCAGGCGCGCCAGGTCCGTGATGGGGATGCCGACGACACCGTAGATCGTCTCGACCCTGTTCAGCTTCAGCGCGTCGACGACCAGGTGAATCCCGTCCGTCAGAGCAGCCGTGTCGCCGCCCCCCGCTTCTGCGGCCTCCGCGACCGTGTCCGTCATGGTCTGGGTCCTCCTTGGCTCTGCCGTTGGTTCTCGGTTGCACCGCAACCTCGTCTGCCGTTGACTGTATGCAGTACACCAGTACGGCTGTAGGGGCCAGGGTGAGATGACTGACACGCCGGCGAGCCGCGCCGATCTGCAGACGTGTCCGGTGCGACACCCGCGCCGCGTCGTTCAGGTCATGTTCGGTCGCAGGTCCTCCGGCTGCTCGCTCTTGAGCTCCCAGAAGTCGGGGTTGGTCCCCAGGGTCTCGACGGCATCCCACAACCTGCCGGCCTGCTCGCCTCGCGGGATGCTGCCGAGCACCGGCCCGAAGAAGGGGCGGCCATTGATGTGGATGGTGGGAACACCGGCAATCGAGCCGGCAACGTTCAGGCCCTCGTCGATGCTCCTGCTCATCGCGCCGTAGTACTCATCCGAGGTCGCCGCATCGGCCAGCTCCGCCGGGAGACCGACCTCTTCGAGCGCTTCGGCGATGACCTTGTCGAAGTCCCTCCGCAGGACGTCGAGGATTTCCTTGTTGTCATTGGAGTGCATCCGCGAGCCGATCGCGGTGTAGAGCGGTTCCAGGATTGCGCGGCCCTTGGCCTGCTCGGCCGCAGCCAGCACGCGCGTCGGCGCCCATACCTTGGCCATGATCCTCGGATCGCTGAACTGAGGAGGAAGATCGTCCTCGTTCAGGACCGCGAGTGCCAACAGGTGGAACTCCAGATCGAAGTCGCGGACCTGCCGCGCCTCGAGGATCCAGCGAGACGTGATCCAGCTCCACGGGCAGAACGGGTCGAACCAGAAATCGACACGGGACTTCGCAGGCATCGGACAGACCTCTCCTTGCGCGATCGGGTTAGCTGACCGGGGGAAAAGGCGGTGCCAGGTCGTGGTGCTGCACGGGATCGAGGCTAATCGGTTGCGCGGCCGGTGCCTGTTGAGCGTCGGGTTCTTAACCAAACTCCGCGACATTTTCATCAGATTCTCATCCAGCCTGGGCACCGTCGAAGATGTGCACAGGACCCATGATCGCTCTTTGTCGACGCCTCGGAGCGGCGAGCTCGCGACCGCCATTCCCCAAGTCCTGTCGCGATGACGGCACTCGCCATCGCCTGCGCGCTGCTCGCGGCCTGCTTCCTCGCCGCGGGAGTGCGCCTGCAGCACGGCTCGGTGCGCGCTGTGAACAGTGGCGACAACCTCGGAATCAGGACGTTCCCATCGGTGGTGCGACGGCCCGCCTGGCTGGGCGGCACGGCCTTCGTCGTCGCGGGCGCCGTGCTGCACCTTGTCGCGCTCTCGCTCGCGCCGCTGGCGATCGTCCAGCCGATCGGTGTGCTGAGCCTGGTGCTGACGGTGCTGATCGGGAATCCGGCGCGCTCACCCCGGGTCGTGGTGGCGGTGGCGGTGGTGTGCGCCGGAGTCGGCGGTTTCGTCCTGCTGTCGACCTCGGCGACCAACGCGGTTCCGGTTCCCCCGCTCGCTGCCGGGCAGCCCGCCGTGCTGATCGGCGCCGTGGTCGCTGCGGTCGCGCACGGTGTTCGAGGCAAGGCACGGGGTCTGGCGGAGAGCGCCGCGGCTGCCGTCCTGTTCGGACTCGGCGCCGCCGTCATGCGGGTCGCCGTCACGCACGTGCTGGGCGTCACTCCGGTCCCGGGCTTCATCCTCCTCGCCGAGGCCGCCGCGCTACTGCTCGCCGGCGGCTGGCTGATGCACCGGTCCTACGCGACCGGGCCGGCTGCCGTCGCCGTCGCCGCGGCCACCGTGCTCGACCCGATCACCGCGGTCACCACCAGCGCCCTCTTCTTCGGCGAGGGACTCACCACCTCTGCGGCCGTGACCGCCGTTCAGGCCGGGCTGGCTCTCGTCGCCATCGCCGGAGTCGTCGTACTCGCTCGTTCAGTCCATGACGAGCCCACCGTCAAGGAGAAGTCCGTGTCCGTCGCACGTCCCAGTTCCGGCCTGCGCGTCCTCATCGGCGCGGATACCTTCCCGCCCGACATCAACGGCGCGGCCAACTTCGCCGACCGGCTGGCCCGAGGCCTCGCGAGCCGAGGCCACGACGTCCACGTCCTGGCCCCCGAGCGGGACAACGACTCCGTCCTCGGCGAGCCCTACGCGGTGCATCACGTCGGCTCGCACCGAGTGCCGTTCCACCCGACGCTGCGCTTCACCACGCCGGGCCTCGCCCGGCGCACCGCGAACGACCTGCTGGACCGCATCCGGCCCGACATCGTCCACGTCCAGTCCCATTTCTCGATCGGCCGGGGTCTGCTCGCCGGCGCCCGCCAGCGAGGGATCCCCACGGTCGCGACCAACCACCTGATGCCCGAGAACGTCCTCGGCCACGTCGGGCTGCCGCGGCCGATCACCTCGGCCCTGATCGGGTGGGCCTGGCGAGACTTCGTGCGGGTGTACGGGCATGCCGACGTGGTCACCACCCCGACGAGGCGGGCGGCCCGCTTCATCGACGGACGCGGTCTGCCCGGCCGGCCCGTGGTGGTGTCCTGCGGCATCGACCTCGCCCACTACGAACCCGACGCCCGACGGGTCCCCGGAGATATCGTCCGGGCCCTGTTCGTCGGACGCCTGGACCCGGAGAAGAACGTCGACCAACTGATCCGAGCGCTCGTCCACGCTCCCGACGTCCACGCCGACATCGTCGGCGGCGGTTCCTGCCGGGCACAGCTGCACGACCTCGCGCACAAGATCGGTGTCGCGGACCGCGTCACCTTCCACGGAGTCGTCACCGACGCCGAGCTCGTCCACGCGTACCGCAGCAGCCACATCTTCTGCATGCCCGGCACGGCCGAGCTGCAGAGCATCGCCACCCTCGAGGCGATGGCCGCCGGGCTGCCCGTCGTCGCCGCCGACGCCATGGCACTGCCGCACCTCGTTCACCCAGGCCGCAACGGATTCCTCTACCGCCCCGGACACGCCTTCGAACTAGGCACGTACCTCAGCATCCTCGCGGGCAACCTGGACAAGCGAACCGCGATGGGCGCCGCCGGACGCAAGCTCGCAGCCGAGCACAGCATCACCCGAACTCTCGACACGTTCGAACAGATCTATCGCACCATCGGCGGACCTGGGCCTTCCGCCATCGCCGAAGCCCGCTCTGCGCCGGGACGCGTGCGAGTGCCGGAAATGAGGTACGCGTCTTGACCGGTGCTCCCGACAGCGAAGGGGATGTCATGTCCGACCCGTCCGCGATCACGACGAACGAGGCGATGCCGCCCGGCGGCTGGAACGAACGGATCATCGCCGAGTTTCGAATGAAAGGCGGGTACGTGGCTTGGAGCAGCACCGATGATTTCGCTGCTGGTCGCCCCATCCCGCCTTGGATTCCCGGCTTCGACGAGCGAGGCATGCCGCTCGTCTTGCTGCACCACACCGGGGTCAAGACGGGGCGCGAGCTGATCAACCCGTTGTTCTACCAGTCGGTGGGCGATGGCTGGGCCGTCTTCGCCACCCACGGTGGCAGTCCGCGGCATCCGGCGTGGTACCGCAATCTCGTGGCGAATCCGCGGGCCATGGTCGAGACGGGTACGGAAACAGTGCCGGTGGTAGCTCGGCTTGCGGAAGGCGCGGAGCGGGCGCGGATCTGGTCGAAAGAGGTGGCGGACATCCCGAAGTTCGCCGAGTTCGAGGCGGCCGCTGACAGGCAGATCCCCGTCGTCGTGCTGGAGCGGGCCTGACATTCAGGAGAGCAGCACGGTGAAGCGAGCACCTTCGCCGGGCGCCGTCCTGAGCTCGACGCGGCCGCCGTGGGCCTCCAGGATCGCGGCGGTGATGGCCAGGCCGAGCCCGGTGCCGCCGCGGGTGCGGGACCGGGCTTCGTCCACCCGGTAGAACCGGTCGAAGATGTTCGGCGCGGCCTCCAGTGGCACGCCGGGCCCTTCGTCGATCACCTCCAGCACGACCCGGCCGCGCGATTGCAGACTCCCCGCCACGGCAATCGGGGGGTCCAGCAGTTCGGCGGGCATGCCCACGCGGACGTGCACGGGCGTGCCGGGCGGGGTGTGGGCGATGGCGTTGCTGACGAGGTTCGTGATCACCTGACGCATCCGGTGTTCGTCCACCGTGACGCGGATCGGTACCGCGACGATCTCCAGGATCAGCGGTCGCTCCGGGTCGCGGGCCCTTGCGTCGTGCACGGCGTCCTCGACAAGCGTGCGGATGTCCAGTTCGGCCAGGTCAAGCGCGCGTTCCTGGTCCAGCCGGGCCAGCAGCAGCATGTCCTCCACCAGCCGGCCCATCCGGATCGCCTCGCCCTCGATCCGGCCCATCAGCCGGTCCACGTCGTCCCGGTTCGGCGCGCCGCCGCTGCGGTTCAACTCGGCGAAGCCACGGATCGACGTCAGTGGGGTGCGCAGTTCGTGCGAGGCGTCCGCGACGAACCTGCGTAGCCGCGTCTCGGACCGTTCGCGTTGGCGCAGCGCGGCGGAAAGCCTGCCGACCATGGTGTTCAGCGCGCCGCCGAGCCGGCCGACCTCGGTACGTGAATCCGCCGCGACCCGCAGATCGAGGTGGCCGCCTGCGATGTTCTCCGCGGCGTTCTCGATCCTGGTCAACGGCCGCAGTCCCAGCCGCACCAGCAGGAACCCGACCACGCCGAGGGCGAGCAGCAGGGTGACCCCAACCCCGATCTCGATCCACATCAGCCGCGTCACGGTCGCCTCTGTGAACTCCATCGACTGCGCGGCCACGATGATCCGCGGCCCGTCGGGCGTCATCCGCTGCGACACGATGACGCGCCAGCTGGCGCCGCCCCGTGTGTCGTCGACCATGAACGGGCGCTCGTCGTACTGGTCGACGGTGGTCGCGTTGATCACCGGAAGTTCCGGACCGGCCGCGTCGACCGGGGCGGACATCTCCGGTGTGCCGTTGCCGTCGAGCACCCTGATCGCGAAGTCCGTTGGCAGGCCATCGGACTGACGCTCGAAGTCCTCTTGCGACGGCGACGGCCCTCCCGGGCGGTCGTCCACCCGGTGAGCGAGCTCCCTGAGCTGGTCGTCCATCCGGTCGATCATCGACTCGCGGAGCAGCAGGATGCTCGCGACCCCGAAGGTGCCCAGGCCGGCGGTGGCCAGCACCAGCAACACCATGACCAGGCGCGCCCGCAGGGTCCATGGTCTGCGCCACCGGCTCGTGCTCAACGCCCTTCCCTTGGCAACCGCAGCGAGTAGCCGACGCCGCGGATCGTGTGGATCAGCGGCGGCCCCACCGAGTCGATCTTGCGGCGCAGATAGCTGATGTACGACTCGACGATCCGGCCGTCGCCGCCGAAGTCGTAGCTCCACACCCGGTCGAGGATCTGCGACTTGCTGACCACCCGCTCGGCGTTGACCATCAGGTAGCGCAACAGGTTGAACTCCGTTGGCGACAATTGGACGAGCCGGCCGGCCCGGCGGACCTCGTGCGCGTCCTCGTCGAGCACGAGATCGGCGTACCGGACGGTGCTGTCGTCCGGCGGGACGTCGGCGCCGCCACCCGTACGCCGGAGGATCGCCCTCAGCCGCAACACCACTTCCTCCAGGCTGAACGGCTTGGTCACGTAGTCGTCGCCACCCGCCGTCAGGCCGGCGATCCGGTCCTCGACGGCGTCCCGCGCGGTCAGGAAGAGCACCGGCAGCCCGTCCCGCACCGTGCGGAGGTTGCGGGCGAGGCTGAAGCCGTCGGTGTCGGGCAGCATCACGTCCAGGATCACGATGTCCGGCCGGACGCGCCGGACCGTGTCCAGCGCTTCGGCCCCGCAGTCCGCCGCGTGTACGGAGAACCCGCTGAGCCGGAGCGCTGCCGACAACAGCTCCAGGATGTTCGGTTCGTCGTCCACGACGAGTACGGTCGCCTCACCACACTGCCGATCCACCTGACCAGCGTCGACGACGAACCTGGGAACTTCCTGACAACGCGTTGTGAGTCATCCGACCGTGCACTCGTGCAGCGTCCCGCTCGTCTCTCCCTCGCCGCCCGCGGTGAGGACGGGCTTGCAGTTCTGCTCGATCCACGTGGACCGCTCGATGACCGTGTTGTCGTCCATCATCCCGGCGCCGGTGAGCACGAACCGCAGCTCGCCCGCACGCACCCAGGTGGACAGCTGTTCCGTCGAGGGTGCCGGGACCTTGCCGTCGAACCCGCCCATTCCGATGACGGTCTCGTCGGTGGCGACGATGTACACCCCCGAGGCCTGGGCGCCGCCCTCGACCGCCAGCGTGATCTCGGCTCCGGCCGAATGCGACTTGGCGTAGTCCAGGATCTTGCGTTGGTCCGCGGTGAGTTCCCCCCTGTCCCAGCCACCCGGAATGGAGCCCATGTCCTCGTCCCCCGGCCCCGCGGCCGGCAGGCTCGCGATGGCTGTGGTGGAGACCGCACCGGCACCCGACCACACGGCAGGTGCCAGCAGCACCGCGACGAGCGCCAGCCCGAACCCCACCCTCGGGATCGTGCGCAGCACCAGTGCCAGGATCGCGACCAGCGCGACGATCACCACCGCGTACCGCAGCCAGCCGTGCCACGAGGTGTCGCGGGAGATGAGCACCCACGCCCACGCCGCGGCCACCGCGACGCAGGCGGGCAGCACGAACCGGCCCGGTCCCCAGGACTCTCGGTACCTCCGGAACGCCCACACCGTCCCCGCACCGATGATCGCTCCGATCGCGGGTGCCATGACGGTGGTGTAGTACGGGTGGAAGACGCCGTTCTGGTAGCTGAACACCAGGGCGAACACCACGAGCCAGCTGCCCCACAGCACCCAGCCAGCGCGGTTGGCGGTGTCCGCCGGGGCGGACCGGCGCCACCGCCGGAAGCCGAGCACCGCCGCCACCACCAGCGCGATCAGCGCCAACGGCAGCAGCCAGCTGATCTGCCCGCCGACCGCCTCGTTGAACATCCGATCGGCACCGGACTCGCCGCCGAAACTCGGGCCGCCGCCGGGACCGCCGGGACCGCCGGGACCACCCCCGCCCTGTGGGGGCGTACCGGCCACCTCCCCGCTGTTCGCTCCACCGCCGAACACGCGGCCGAGCCCGTTGTAGCCCAGCACCAGGTCCATGGCCGTGCCGTCGGTGCTGCCGCCGATGTACGGCTTCTGGCTGGGCCACAGGTCGACCGCAGCGACCCACCACAGTGAACTCGCCAGCAGCACGCCGGCCGCACCGGCCAGGTCGAGCACCTGACGGCGCCAGGGTGCCTGGCCGGCGGCCAGGTACGCGGCGAAGAAGGCAGGAACGACGACGTACGCGGCCGCCATCTTCGCCAGGAAGCCGCAACCGATCAGGAACGCCGTGAACAGCAGCCACTTCGTCCTCGTGCCTGGTTCCAGCGCTGTGATCGCGCGAGTGAAGGCGTAGGCCGCCGCGACGAGCGTGAGGACGAGCATGGTGTCGGTGTTGTTCGTGCGGGTGATCATCACGGTGATCGGCGTGAGCGCGACGACCAACGCGGCGATCAGCGCGGCGTTCTCCCCAGCCCACATCCGGACCGTCCGGTGCAGCAGGAAGATCGCCGCCACGCCTTCGACCACCTGCGGCAGCAGCACGGACCAGTTGTGGAAGCCGAAGATCTGCACCGAGATCACCTGCGGCCACAACGCCAACGGCGGCTTGTCCACCGTGACCACACCGGCCGGGTCGAACGACCCGAACAGGAAGTTCATGAAGTTCGACGACATCGACTTGACCGCGGCCGTGTAGTACGTGTTGCCCCAGCTGTCGGTCCACAACACCGAGCCGTACAGCGCCGTCGCCAGCACGAGGATCGCGACGAGGGCGTATCGCTGCCAGGGGCGGGGACGGTGCCGTGCCGGTTCGGGGTTCGGTGTCCGCTCCGCGCGGCCGGTCTCGGCGGCGGTCACTTGGCTCCCTTTCCCTGGTTGAAGACCCAGCTGCGCAGCAGGACGAACCGGCCTGCCGTGCCGAGCAGGGACGCGCCGAGCAGCACGACCAGTTCGAGCAGCCGCGAAGGTTCGGCCACCGCCCAGTGCAGGACCAGCAGCGCGGACGACGTGAACGCGTAGTAGAGGCCGAAGACGATGAGACCCTGCAGATGCACCCGGCCGGACCTGCCACGGGATCCGAGGAACGTGAACCGCCGGTTGGCCTCGGTGTTGAGCATCGTGGTGATCACGAGCGCCAGCAGGTTGGCCACCAACGGGTGCATCGACGGCCGGAAGAACGCGAAGAGCAGCAGAGTGGCCACTGTGGACAAGACGCCGATCACGCCGAACGACAACAGTTGCCAGACCACGCCCGTGTCCCGTCTGGCCACCACCGCGTCCGGGTGGACCGACTGGGGTTCCGGACGTCTCGGCAGGTCAGCGACTCTCGCCGTGCCGACGGCTTTCGCCCTCGCCACCCGGACCAGACCGCGGATGTCCTCGAGCGCGGTCGCTCCGATCCTGACCCGGGTGTCGATGTCCTCGACCCAGTCGACCGGCACCTCGTGCACCCGCAGCCCGTTGTGCTCGGCCAGCAGCAGCAGCTCGGTGTCGAAGAACCAGTTGTCGTCCTCGATGTGGCCGAGCAGCGGACGGATCACGTCCGTGCGCGCGGCCTTGAACCCGCACTGGGCGTCGGAGAACGTCGCGCCATGGCTGAGCCGGATGATCGCGTTGTAGCAGCGGGAGATGAACTCACGCTTCGGGCCGCGTATTGTCCGCGCGCCCGGCGCCAGTCGCGAACCGATCGAGACGTCCGAATGGCCGTTGACCAACGGCGCCACCAGGGGCAGCAACGCATCCAGTCCGGTCGACAGGTCGACGTCCATGTAGGCCACCACGTCGGCGTCACTCCACTGCCACGCGGTGCGAAGGGCACGCCCACGGCCCTTCTCGTCGAGATGCAGCACCCGGACCTGATCCGCCGCCTCGGCCAGCTCGCCGGCGATCGCCAGGGTGGCGTCGGTGCTGGCGTTGTCGACGATGGTGATGGTCCACTCGAACGGGAACTGTCCGTCCAAGTAGGACTTCAGCACGTCCACGCAGCCGCGCAGCGCGCGTTCCTCGTTGTACACCGGGATCACGACGTCGACCGTGGCGACCTTGATCGCACCGGTCAGGTCCGGCGCGATGCCCGGAGCCAGGGTTTCAGTCATGACTCCAGGTATGCCGGGCGCAACCGCGAGCAGCCTGAAGGGAACCTCAAAGGATCCTGGGAGTCGCGATGTCCACGGTTTACTCACACAGCTTCCAGGTAACTCTCACAAACGCGATCTACGGTCGCGGCGTGTACACAGCATCGGAATCCGTCGACATCGACGAGAACCGGAAGCAAAAATTCCGCCGAGTGGGACTGGTGGCGGCAGCGGTCGTGGCTGCGGTCGTGGCCAGGGTTGCCATGTTCGACCACGAGTCCTCCGACTACCAGTTCTTCATCAAAGACTGGTACGAGTTCATTTCCACGCATGGTGGATTCGGCGCTCTCAAGTACGACTTTTCGGACTACAACGTCCCTTATCTGTACCTGATCACCTTGTTGACCTATCTGCCGATACCCGCACTCGCCGGGATCAAGATCATCTCGCTGGTGTTCGACCTGGTACTGGCGTACTTCACCTACCGCATCGTCGCGCTGCGCCACATCGGCCGCTGGGTACCGTCACTGGCCGCCCTCATCGTGTTGTTCCTCCCCACCGTGGCGACCAACAGCGGGCTGTGGGGGCAGGCCGACTCCATCTATGCCGCGTTCGGCCTCGGCGGCGTGTACTTCCTCCTTCGCAGGCGGCCGTGGCTCGCCTGCGTCTTCTTCGGCCTGTCACTGGCCTTCAAGTTGCAGGCGGTCTTCCTGTTCCCGCTGCTCCTCGTGCTGGTGCTGAAGAAGTGGATACCGTGGCGGCTACTGCTGGCCGTCCCGGGAGTCGTCCTGCTGCTGGCCGTGCCGGCGCTGCTGGCCGGAGCGCCCTTGGCCCAGTTGCTGTCGGTCTATGTGGAGCAGACGAACTCGTATCCGCAGCTGTCCCTGAACGCGCCGTCGATCTACCAGTTCCTCCCGGCGAGCGCCGACGCGGCGGTGATCCGGCCCATCGGTGTCGCGGTGACCGGGCTGGTGATTCTCGGGCTGTGCTTCGGCGTACTGCTCAGCCGAGTGCACCTGACGACGACGAAGGTCGTTCTGCTGGGAGCGACCTCGGCCGTCCTGGTGCCATTTCTCCTGCCGTCGATGCACGAGCGCTACTTCTACCTGGCCGAGGTACTCACGGTGATCGCCGCGTTCTACCTGCCTCGCCGCCTCTGGTACGTACCCGTTCTCGTGCAGGTGGCCTCGTTCCTCGCCTATCTCAAAGTGCTGTTCTCATCAGGGGGTCCGATGCCTTCCGGAGACCCGCCAGGAGTGACGATCGACGGCCAGTCTCCTCCCGGCGATACCGGCCTTCCCGCACCCGACGGATACCCAGCGTCCGGGTCCATCATGGACCAGATGTTCGCGCCCACTCTGGAGTTCCGGATCCTCGCTGCGCTCATGGCGGTCGCGGTCGCATCCGTACTGTGGATGACATTCCGCGAGTTCCGGCGAGACTCCCCTCCGGGAGCGGAGAAAACCCCACAACCACCCGAAGGAGTCAGAAGATGAACGTAGCAGCCGCCGGCCAGCCAGAAGGTCTCGCCGGATTGGTGGTGGACCTCATGGATGAGCTGGGCGGGCCGGGCGCGGCCTTGCTCCTCGGAATCGACAATATCTTCCCGCCGATGCCGAGCGAACTCGTGCTGCCACTGGTCGGCTTCTCCGCGAGCCAGGGCACGATGAGCCTGTTCATGGCCCTGTTCTGGACGACCCTCGGCTCCGTGGTGGGCGCCGTTCTCACTTATTGGCTCGGCGCGTGGCTCGGCCGCGACCGGGTACGCGCACTGATCATCCGTGCGCCGCTGATGAAACCGTCCGACTTCGACCGCACCGAGCAGTGGTTCCTCAGACATGGCACGAAGGCGGTGTTCTTCGGCCGGATGGTGCCGCTGTTCCGCAGCCTCATCTCGTTGCCGGCGGGCGTCGAACGAATGCCGATGTGGCAGTTCCTGTGGCTGACCACGTTGGGCAGCCTGATCTGGAACTCGGTCTTCGTCGTGGCCGGATACCTGTTGGGCGCCAACTGGCAGGTCGTCGATGGGTACGCGGGCGTCTTCCAGACGGTCGTCATCGCCGCGGTGGCACTGGCGATCGTGCTGTTCGTCGCGGTCCGGGTACGCGACCGGAAACGGAGCAGGAGCAATGTCGAGTAGGGGGTGCCGGAGCTTGGCTATTGACCCGGCGCCGCCAACGGGAAGGCAAGCTCGAAGCGCGCCCCTGAAGCCACGTCGCGGGCGGCGTGCACGGTCCCGCCGTGTTGCGTGACGACCTGCTCCACGATGGCGAGGCCGAGCCCGGAGCCGGGACGGGAACGGGCGGTCGCGGCGCGGTAGAACCGCTCGAACACGTGGGGAAGGTCCACCGCCGCGATCCCCGGCCCCTGGTCGGACACCACGATCCGGGCTCGCGGCGGGACGCTCTCGGCGTCGCGGATGACCCGGGCCGTGACAACGCCGCCCGGCGGGCTCCACTTCGCGGCGTTGTCGAGCACGTTGAGCACCGCGCGCTCCAGGGCGGCTGCCCGGCCGTTCACCACAGCGGAGGCCAACTCGATGTCGAACCGGATCTGTGGTGACCGGGCCCGGACCCGTTCGACGGTTGCGTCGAGCACGTCCGCCAGGTCGACCAGTTCAACCGGCTCGGGTTCGTGCTCCCCGGTGGACAGGTCGACGAGCTCTTGCATCAAGGTGGTCAACTCGGCGGACTGGATGCCGAGGTCGGCTAGCAACCGGGCGCGGTCCTCGGTCGGCAACGCGCGACGCTGACCGTCGGCGTGGATGAGCAGTTCGATGTTGTTGCGCAGGCTGGTCAGGGGCGTACGCAGCTCGTGGCCGGCGTCTTGGACCAACCGTCGCTGCTCGTCGCGGGAGTCCTTGAGTGCTGCGAGCATCGCGTTGAACGCCTCGGCCAGCCGGGCCAGCTCGTCCTTGCCCGTGACGGTGATACCGGTCGAGAGCTCCTGCGTGCGAGCGATCTCCTCCGCCGCAACGGTGAGCTCGCCGACCGGGCGCAACGCGGATCTGGCGATCGCGCGGCCGGCCAGCGCGGCGCCGAGAACGCCGATCAGTCCGGCGACCGCCAGCCAGAACCCGAGCACGTCCGGTCGGCGTTCCAGCTCCGCCGAGTTGCGGGCAACCTGGACGGCGCCGCCGCCCGGCCGGGCCACGGTCCAGATGCGGTACCGGGCACCGGCGATCGTCTCCACCTCCGATGCCGCGGGGACCGCGCCCGAGGCAACCTGGCGACTGGCGGGTCCCACTGGGACAGCTGCGGCCGGCCCGGCGGCCCCCGCGCTGGTCCCGTCGGGGTTCAGGAACTGCACGACGAGCATGTCGTCGTTCTCGGCCCCGGTATCCAGCCCTGGCCGCTCCACCGTTCGCAGTGTCGACAGTGCCTCGGTCGGAGACTCCAACTTCGCTGCGACCTGGGCGTAGGTCTGCAATTGTGCGTCGAACTCGATGTACAGGTTCGCCCTGAGCAGCAGCCAGGTGGACAGCCACATCACGACGACAGCTGCCGCCATGGCGCCCGCCACGAGAACGGTGAGCCGGGTGCGCAGCGACCTCTCGCGCCACGGCACGCGCGGTCTCACAGTGGATCGTCCCTGAGCACGTACCCGACGCCCCGCACGGTGTGCAGAAGCCGAGGCTCGCCGAGTTCCTCGAGCTTGCGGCGCAGGTAGCTGACATAAACGTCCAGCCCGTTCGACGAGGTACCGAAGTCGTAGCCCCAGACCTGTTCGAACATCGCGGCGCGGGTGAGCACGATCCGGGGGTTCCGCAAGAACATCTCCAGCATCGCGAACTCCGTGCGGGTCAGGCGGATGGGCCGATCGCCGCGGCGGACTTCCCGGGTCTCGGGTTCGAGAACGAGATCGGCGAACGTCAGGGCGGAGCCGCCCGCGGGCTGCGGTGGTGCGGTGTACTCGACCCGCCGCAGCAGCGCGCGGACGCGGGCCAGCAGCTCGTTCAACGCGAACGGCTTGACGAGGTAGTCATCGGCGCCGGCGTCGAGCCCGGTGACCCGGTCGGACACACCACCGCGCGCGGTGAGCATGAGGATGGGGACGAAGTTGCCCTCGGAACGGAGGACGCGGCACGTGTCCAAGCCGTTGAGCACCGGCATCATGATGTCGAGCACGACCGCGTCCGGCTTCTCGGCGCGGATCACCTCGAGGCCGGCCGCGCCGTCCGCGGCCAGGGCGACGGTGTAGCCCTCGAAGCGCAGGGTCCGCGACAGCGAGTCCCGCACCGCTTCCTCGTCGTCGACCACGACCAGATGCATCTGTCTCCTCGCCTCTCGAATTCGGCCTGCACAGCTTGCCGGGTGAAGATGAGAAACCGATGAAGATGCGGGGTCTTGTGGCCCGGCCATACGAACGGATGACGTCCGGCGCCTGTCGGCGCACAGCCACAAAATCCGCCGTGGGCGCTGCGGCGCCGGGCTATTAACGAAACTCCGGCAGATCTTCATCAGGTTCTCATGGAACCCGGGCACTGTCACCCGGGTGATCGGGATCCTTCAACGACACCATCCACACGCCCCAACCGGCGCGGTGCGCGTCTCAGGTGTCCACGACGGGATCAACCACCTGGGGGGAAGATGATCGAGTTCGATGGCGTCACGAAGATCTACGGCAACGGCGAGGTGAAGGTCCGGGCGCTCGGCCCGGTGGATCTCCTGATCGAGGAGGGCGACTTCGTCGCGATCATGGGGGCGTCCGGGTCGGGCAAGAGCACGATGATGAACATCCTCGGCTGCCTTGACGTGCCGAGCACCGGCCGCTACACCCTCGACGGGATCGACGTCAGCAAGCTGCGGGACAACAAGCTCGCGGCCATCCGCAACACGCGGATCGGGTTCGTTTTCCAGTCGTTCAACCTGATCTCGCGGACGTCCGCTCTGCGGAACGTCGAGCTGCCGCTGGTCTACGCCGGTGTGCACGTCCGCAGGGAACGGGCGCGGGCCGCGCTCGAGCGGGTGGGTCTGGACGAGCGGGCAGAGCACATGCCCAACGAGCTCTCCGGTGGGCAGCAGCAGCGCGTCGCGGTGGCCAGGGCGCTGGTCACCAACCCGGCGATCATCCTCGCCGACGAGCCCACCGGGAACCTGGACACCACCTCGACGGTCGAGATCATGCGGCTGCTGGTCGAGCTGAACGACGCAGGCCGCACCGTCGTGCTGATCACGCACGAGCCGGAGGTCGCCGAGTTCGCCAAGCGCGTGATCGAGCTGCGCGACGGCCACATCGTCCGTGACGTACGGCAGCAGCAACTGGCCGCGGCGTGATCTGGGAGGTCACGAGCATCGCGCTGCGCGGCCTGCGGGCCAACAAGCTGCGCTCCGCGCTCACCACGCTCGGCATCATCATCGGCGTCTCGGCGGTCATCCTGCTCACCGCGATCGGCAACGGGATCCAGGCAGGGTTCAACGACCAGTTCGGCTCGCTCAACACCCAGATCACCGTGACCCAGAGCGTGGGTGCGGTGCCTGGTGGGGGCCAGGCCCGTGACCTCACCGAGAACGACATGGCGGCGTTGACCAACCGGTCGCGCGCTCCGGACATCGCATCGGTGACCCCGACCGTGAGCGGGACTGCGCTGCTGCAGGGGAACGGGGAGCAGTACCGCACGTCGGTCACCGGATCGACGGCCGACTACCTGACGATCACCGATCGAGTGGTGGCGGCGGGGCGCGGGTTCGACGAGCAGGAGGCCCGCACCAACGCCAAGGTGGTCCTGCTCGGCTCGAACGCGGTCAACGAGCTGTACGGCGGTAGCCCGGCTGCCGCGCTCGGCCAGGAGGTCCGGATCGGCCGGGCGGTGTTCCGGGTGATCGGCACGCTCGAGAGCACCGGGCAAGAGGACGACGTCGCGATCATGCCGCTCGGCGCCGCCCGCAGCTACCTCACCGGCGGCGGCGAGGCGCTGGACACCATCATCGTGCGGGCCCGTTCGGCGGAGACGGTGACCGCGGCGTCGAACCAGATCACGACGATCCTGTCCGACCGCCACAACATCCGCGACACCGCCAAGCGCGACTTCAACGTGCTGGCGCTGCAGCAGCAGATCCAGGACGCGACGCAGTTCCTGTCGTACCTGACGCTGTTCACCGCGGCCGTTGCGGGGATCTCGCTGATCGTGGGCAGCATCGGCGTCGCGAACATCATGCTGGTGACGGTCACCGAGCGGACCCGGGAGATCGGGATCCGCAAGGCGATCGGCGCCCGGCCGCGGGTGATCCTGCTGCAGTTCCTGCTCGAGTCGGTGTTCCTGTCCGGCCTGGGCGGGCTGATGGGGATCGCCCTCGGTGTCGGGCTCGCGCTCACCGGTGCCGCGATCCTCCCGCAGTTCATCCCCGACTTCCCGGTGCCCGCAGTCGATACCGCTTCGATCGTGCTCTCGTTCACGGTCAGCCTGCTCATCGGCCTCGTTGCGGGCGGCTACCCGGCCCACCGCGCCTCACGGCTCCGACCGATCGAGGCCCTCCGATACCAATGACCCGCGCCAGACTCAGTCCAGAAGTGATCAAGACAGGAGCTTCCATGTCCCGAACGACCGGTCGGCGCACCCGGGTGGTGTGCGCCATCGGTGCGGTCGCGGTGCTGGCCCTCACGGCCTGCACCAGCGCGCCGCCGCCACCGCCGACGCTGCGCGTGGACCGCGGCTCGGTGCAGACGACGGTGTCAGCCTCCGGGACGCTCGTCGGGATCTCCGAGCAGACGCTCGGCTTCCCGCGGCGCGGGCAGCTCACGCAGGTGCTGGTGGGCGTCGGCGATCGCGTCGTGCCGGGGCAGGAGCTGGCGCGGGTCGACGACTTCGCGCTCCGCCAGACGCTCCAGCAGGAGCAGGCCACCCTCGCCGAGGCGCAGGCCGAGCTCGACCGCGCCACGGGTGGCAACCGCGTGAACGCCACCGGCCGCACCCTCGAGCAGGCGCGGGAGATCATCGAGGCGGTCAAGCAGCAGGTCGACGAGACGAACGACCTGAACCGCGCGGCCACCAACCGGGCGCGTGAGCAGCTCGCCTTCGACAAGAGGGTGCTCGACCGCGCCTGGGACGTGCTGCGCCGGGACGAGGAGGCCTGCGACGACGCGGGCGGTAGCTCGTCGACGACCACCACCAGCCCGCCGCCGACCACCAGCGGGAGCACACCGACCAGCAGGCCGCCGGCGTCCGATGGTGACGATGACACCGAGGACGCGTCGTACACGGTGGAAGGCGTCTCCCGCAGCACCGTCCCCGCCGGGGCCTGCGACCGGCTCGACGCCGACCGCTCGGCCGTCGAGAACGCGAAGCGCACGGTGCTCCAGTCGGAGACCGCGCTCGACCAGGCGAAGCACCAGGAGGACGTGGCCGCCGCCGATGGGAAGGTGGCGATCGAGCGGGAACAGCAGACAGTCATCTCCGCGGAGAACGACAGCGGCGCCGCGCAGAACGACCGGCCCGCCGACATCGAGGTCCGGAGGGCGCAGCTGCGCAACGCGCAGGCGGCCGTCCGGGTCGCTCAGCAGGACGTCGACAACACGGTGCTGCGCGCCCCGGTCGCAGGCGTCGTGTCGGTGATCAACGGGAAGGTCGGCGAGTTCCTCGGCGAGGCGTCCGGCACAACCCCGGTGGCTCCCGGTACCAGCGCGACGATTCCCGAGAGCACCTCTGCGGCGTCGAGCGACTCGGGAAGCAGTTCGACCTCCAGCAGCACCGCGTTCATGGTGCTGAACAACATCGACACGTTCCAGCTGATCGTGCCGTTCGAGGAGTCCGACGCCGCGCGCATCGCGGTCAATCAGCAGGTGGAGGTCAGCGTCGACGCCGTCCCGGGCCTGCGGGCGCCGGCCACGGTGCTGGCGATCGCACCGGCGGGGACACCCGCGTCGGGGATCGTGCAGTACAACGCCACGATCGTGCTGCGCGAGGGCAGCGACCCGCGGCTGCGTGACGGCCAGACCGCGCTGGCCGACGTCATCACCGAATCCGTGGACAACGTGCTCCGTGTGCCCTCTGCCATCGTCCGGCGCGAGGGGTCGAGCACGATCGTCGACGTCCGCGGCGGGGACAACCAGCCGGTTCCGACGCCGTTCGACGCCGGTGCCGTCGGCGACGAGTACACCCAGGTGCTCTCCGGTCTTCGGGAGGGCCAGGAGCTCCTGCTCCCGGCGGCGGCGCCCACCGGCTGACGCGGGGATCTCCTCGAGACAGAGCTGCCGAGCAGCGCCTGAACACGGGTGCACGGAAACTGCTTCGAACCGCGACACAGGTCCCGCAGACAGCCCGCCGAGCGCTCGACGGGCTGTCGGCGGGCTCGCTATCCCTTGGGCATCGTCTCGCTGCATGCTTCCAGTGCAGCGGCCCACGTGACGGCGTCGACGCCCTCCGGTGCCGGCGGGGTGTCGCCATCACCGGGTTCCGGGGCGTCCGACGGTGCGCTTCCCTCGACGGCTCCACCGGGAGCCGGGTCGCTCTGGGGATCGCCCGACCCTTCGGGCAGCGTCACGCCGTTCTCGGCGAGACAGCTCGCGAACGCGTCCATCTGCGTGTTCGACGGGGCAGCGGTGCCCCCGTTCGCGGTCGTGCTCGCGCTCCCTGTGCTGCTCCCGGATGCGGCATTGCCGCAGCCGGCCAGCAGGACCAGCCCGGTCGCGGCGAGCGCGGCGGCCGGCCACCAGCGCGGGCGACGGGTCTGTGCAGGTGCCATCGTCGGTTGTCCTCATTCCGCCGCGGACCCTCGCCGCGGTCGGAGCCGAGCCTGACGTCCGTGGCTGGAAAATCTCTGTGCGCGGACCGGGAGCAGCCTGTGAACGATCATCGACGGCGGACGGCTCACGATGCCGCCCGGAGAACACACTGAGGAGAACCGTGTCCGAGGTCGCGAATGCCGCGTTGCGTGAGCTGCCCCTGGGGGCCGTGCGGCCGACGGGGTGGCTGGCCGACCAGCTGAGGCTGCAGGCTGACGGGCAGACCGGCCGCCTGCCTGAGCTCTGGGAGGACGTGAGTGCCTCGAGCGCCTGGCTCGGCGGCGACGGGGAGGCTTGGGAGAACGGCCCGTACTACCTCGACGGGCTGGTCCCGCTGGCCTTCGTCCTCGACGACGAGGAGCTCAAGGAACGCGCCCGGACCTGGGTCGAGTCCATCATCGCCAGCCAGCGACCGAACGGGCAGTTCGGGCCGGTCGGCAACGACGACTGGTGGCCGCGCATGGTCGCGCTGAAGGCACTCACCCAGTGGGCGGACGCGACCGGCGACCACCGCGTCGAGGGACTGCTGACCAGCTACTTCCGCTACCAGGCCGCGGAGCTCCCCGATCGTCCCCTCACCAGCTGGGCCAAGGCTCGCGGCGCGGAGAACGTTGTCTCGGTGCTCTGGCTCCACGAACGTACCGGCGACGAGTGGCTGCTCGACCTCGGGCGGCTCCTGCTCACCCAGACCGCGGACTGGCTGACTGCGCTGACCGACGACCTGCCGGCCGGTCCGATGACCCGGTTCTCGCACCTCACCCACGTGGTGAACATTGCGATGGCGCTCAAGCTGCCCGCGGTTGCCGCGCGGGTCGACTTGTCCGCCGACGCCTCGGCCCAGGTGGTCCGGATGTTCGAGCACCTCGACCGGCTGCACGGCCAGGTGCACGGCATGTTCTCCGGCGACGAGTGGCTCGCCGGGCGAGACGCTCGGCGAGGCGTGGAGACGTGCGCTGTCGTGGAGCTGATGTTCACCTTGGAGCAACTGGTGCGGAACCTCGGGGAGGGCCGGTACGGCGACCGACTGGAGGCGGTCGCATTCAACCAGCTGGCGGCCGCGAACGACCCCCGGATGCTGGCCCACCAGTTCGTCCAGCAGGCCAACCAGGTGCTGGTCTCGTTCGCGCACCGGGAGTGGACCTTCAGCAAGGACGAGGCCAACACGTTCGGCCCGAGCCCGGTCGGCAAGTGCTGCACCGCGAACCTCCACCAGGCCTGGCCGAAGCTGGTGCGGTCGATGTGGATGGCAGGGCCGGAAGAGGACGTGCTGACGGTGGTCGCCTACGGGCCGTGCCGGGTCTCGGCGCAGCTCGGCGGCCGCACGGTCGTCCTCGACGTCGAGACCAGCTACCCCTTCGACGAGACCGTCGAGGTCGTCGTGCACACCGAGCCCGGCCGACCCGCGTTCGGGTTGCGCCTGCGTATCCCGGAGTGGTGCGCCGGCGCCACGCTGACCGTCGCCGGAGAACCCCAGCCGGTGCGCCCGAACGAGCACGGGTTCCTCACCGTGACCCGGGTGTGGACCGACGGCGACCGGCTCCGGCTGGTGCTGCCCATGCAGTTGCGAACCGTCCCGCGCGACGGGGGCGCCGTGGGGCTGCGCCTGGGCCCGCTGGTGATGGTCCACGGGCTCGGCGAAGTGTGGCGCCCCGTGCCCGGCCACGAGGGACTTGGGGAGTGGGAGATCACCCCGCGCACCGCGTGGCACTTCGGACTCTGGGTCGAGGACCCCGACGGGCTCGAGAGCTGGTCTGTCACCCGCACGCCGGTTCCATCCGTCCCGTTCGCCCCCGGGTCGCCGCCCGTGGTGGTGGCCGGGCGGGGCTCGATGATCGAGGACTGGCAGCTGCACCAGAACTCGGCAGGCCCGGTGCCGGCGAGCCCGGTGTCGCTCACGATGCCCGTGCAGAGCCTGCGACTGGTGCCGTACGGGTCGGCCCGACTCCGTGTCGCCGAGATGCCCACGGTGTCCGTGCCGGTGCCGCGCGGCTTCCCTTCCGAGCAGTAGGCCGCGGCGCCCGACAGCGTGACGCGCTCTCGGTCCGCGCTGCGACGTAGCTGAGAAAGGTCCACTTGCGACGCGAAATACCTGGTCCCTGCTGACGGTTGAGCGCTGAGCCTGTCCGATCGAGCGCCCGAGGAGGACGCGATGCAGGAGACCGAGCGCTACCGGCTCGCCGAGCTGTACCTCGAGACCGGCGACCCACTCGAGGCGCTGCGGCTGCTCGAGCCGCTGGCCGACGAGCTGCGGACGCACGCGGGCGGGCAGCTGCTGCTGGGGCGCGCCTACTACCACTCCGCCCAGCTTGCGCGGGCTCAGGAGGCTCTCGAGCGCGTGGTGGAGATGGCTCCGACGGATGCCTACGCGCGTTTCGCGCTCGGCCGGACTTTGCAGCGGCGCAGCCGGCACGACGAGGCAAAGGTCCATTTCCGGGTGGCTGCGGCGCTGGATCCTCGTCCCCAGTTCCGAGAACTGGTCTCCTGACCGGCTCGGCAGGACACGCTGTCGAGGACGCGAAACGCAGTGGGTGGGCCTGCCATGGGTCGCGGTGGCCGGGGCCACCCACTGCGGGGGTGAGGCAACGCCGACCGCGAGCTCCTAGCCGGCCAGGTCGTGGAGCATCGCGTACGCGAGCTGGGTGCGGGAGTTGATTCCGAGCTTGGAGTAGATCTTCGTCAGGTGTGCTTCGACCGTGCGGCGACTGACGTAGAGCTGGTCGGCGATCTCCGGATTGGACGCGCCTTCGGCGGCGAGCCGGGCGATCCTGGCCTCCTGTGGCGTGAGTGGGGCCCGGGTGCCGGCCGGGAGGGTCGCGGCAGGCGCGGCTACTCAAGACGACACGTTGTCCAGCCGGTTGAGGATGTGGTTGGAGATCTGCCCGAGGGTGGCCAGCTCGTTCGGGCTGATGGCGTCGATGACGAGGCGCCGGACCGTGGCGACGTGCTTGGGGGCTGCGGCGTCGATGACCTCGCGTCCCGCGGCGGTGAGGACGACGAAGATTCCGCGTCCGTCCTCGGCGCACTCCTCGCGCGCCACGAGCCCCCGTTTGGTCATCCTGGCGATCTGGTGGGACAGGCGGCTCTGCTCCCATTCCACCGTCCTGGCCAGGTCCTGGAACCGTAGCCGGCCCTCCGGGACGTCGGTGAGCGCGACGAGGATCTCGAAGTCGGCGCCCGAGAGCTTGGAGTGCGCCTGCAGGTCGCGGACCAGTGTGGCGCCGAGCTTCTGGTGTAGGCGGATGAAGCTGCGCCAGGCGTGCTGCTCCTCGGGGCTCAGCCACGGGGGCGTCTCTTCTCCCATGGCGGCGAGTCTACCCGACTGTTGACACGTCATGCAGTCCTACGTACTGTACATGACACATCAACTGATGTGTCATGTACTTGCTGCAGAGGAGAAGACCGTGGCAGAGCAGAGAGTGATCGCGGTTGTCGGCGCGACCGGAGCCCAGGGCGGCGGGCTGGCGAGAGCGATCCTGGCTGATGGTGGTGGCGAGTTCACCGTGCGGGCGCTGACCCGCAACGCGGCCTCGGACAAGGCGCGGGAGCTGGCCGCACTGGGGGCCGAGGTGGTCGAGGCCGACATCAGCGACGAGGCGAGCGTGACGAAGGCCTTCGACGGTGCGTACGGGGCGTTCCTGGTGACCAACTTCTGGGAGCACGGGTCCCCGGACCGGGAGAAGAGTGACGCCGCGACGATGGCGCGGGCGGCCAAGACCGTCGGGCTCCGCCATGTGATCTGGTCGACGCTCGACGACACCCGCGAGCACATTCCACTGAACGACGCGCGCATGCCAACCCTGATGGGCAGCTACAAGGTGCCGCACTTCGACGTCAAGGCCGAGGCCGAGCAACTCTTCACCGATGCCGGACTGCCGACCACCTTCCTGCGCACCACCTTCTACTGGGAGAACCTCCTCGGCCCGATGGCACCGGCTCGGGCCGCCGACGGCCGGCTCACGCTGGCCCTGGCCATGGGCGACAGCCCGCTCGCCGGCATCGCGGTCGAGGACATCGGAAAGACCGCCTACGGCATCTTCGAGCGTGGCAGCGAGCTGGTCGGCCAGACCATCAGCATCGCCGGTGAGCACCTGACCGGAACGCAGATGGCCGAGCGCTTCAGCGCTGTCCTGGGCGAAGAGGTGGTCTACGTGGCGGTGCCCTTCGAGGCGGTCCGGGCGCAGTCGTTCCCTGGCGCGGTCGAAATGGGGAACATGTTCCAGTACTACGCGGAAGTGCCGCAGTTCAACGCCGTTCGCGATCTCGACGCCGTCCGCGCCCTGAATCCGCAGCTTCAGACCTTCGGGCTGTGGCTGACGGCGCACAAGGACGCGTTCGCCAACTCCTGACCGGAGCACACCTCGGTCCACGTTTCTGACTTTGATTGGTGAACGCTCATGAACATCGTTCTGTGGATTCTCGCCGCCCTGCTCGCCGTCGCCTTCCTGGTCGCCGGCGGCATGAAGCTGGCCCAGCCGAAGGAGAAGCTCGCCGCGTCGCCGAACATGGCGTGGGCGCAGGACTTCTCCCCGGGCATGCTCAAGACGATCGGCGCCCTCGAGGTGCTGGCCGCGATCGGGTTGATCCTGCCCGCCGTGCTGGGCATCGTCCCGGTTCTCGTGCCGCTGGCCGCCGTCGGCCTGATCCTGCTGATGGCAGGGGCGGCGATCACCCACGCCCGGCGCGGGGAGTCCCGCGCGATCGCCGCGAACGTGGTGCTGATCGTGCTGGCCGCAGTGGTGGCCTGGGGCCGCTTCGGCCCCTACCCCTTCGCCTGACCGGAGGACCTCCTGCGAGGCAGGCCCAGCGAGCGCCACAGATGGCTCCGTACCCCGCGCTCGGGCGGACCAGCGGTACTTCTCGCGGCGCTCATGAAGCGCTGATGCCGTGGAGCAGGGTGTGCACGGCGACGTCGGCGGCGGCAGCGGGGTCGAGCTCGGACTGTCCGGCGAGCACTTCGACGGTCCGTCGCAGGAGCGCCATGGCCAGCCCGTCGGGCAGGTCCGAGCGGATGAGGCCCTCGTCGGCCGCGCGGCGGAGGAAACGCGCCACCCTGTCCTGCTGCGCGTTCGCCCGGTTGCCCGTCTCGGGGTTACCACACATCCGTTCCGGGCTGATGGGGTAGCGGCGGATCACCCTGATCAGGTCTTCCGCGAGCCGGTGCAGAGCCACCGCGACGGGAGCGTGCTCGAGCCGGGCGCGGTCGAGGACGTCGTCGAGGGCGTCGAGCGCGGCCCGGTGCACGGCGCACACGAGCGCGTCCCGGTTCTCGAAGTGCCGGTACACCGTGCCGCGATCCACCCCGGCCGCCGCGGCGATCGCCGACATGCTGGCGCCGGGATCGTCGGTCAGCAGCCGTGCCCCCGCCTCGAGAACCGTGGCGATGTTGCGTGCGGCATCCGCGCGCCGCCCTGCCGTCCTGACCATGGCATCAGTCCTCCGTCCGGTCTGTCGCCATCCTAGCACCGATGTCGCGGCTGCTATGACTACTACCACTGAGAGGTGGTGATACAGATGCTAACTGCTACATTCACGTTCATCTTCAGTTCAGACCTTCAGCAGTGGAGAGCGCCATGCGCACGAAGACCCCCGGCGAGCCGCCGGCCGCCCCGTCGACGCGGGACATCAGCACATTGCGCGAGCTGTGGCGGTTCAAGGACTACGCCCGGCCCGAGCGGCGGGCGCTGGGCCTGGGGGTGCTGATGCGTGGCGGGCAGCTGGTCGCCGACCTGGCCGCTCCATGGCCGCTGGCCCTGGTGATCAACGATCTGCTCCAGGGTGAGAACAAGGGCGGGATGCTGCACACCGTCGCCGGATGGTTCGGCGGCTCGCCGCTGGCCATGCTCCTCGTCGCCTCAGCGTCCGTGCTGGTGATCACCGCCGCCTCCGGCGTATTCGACTACCTGGGCGATGTGTTCATGAACGGCGCCGGCCAGCGGGTCACCTCGCGCATCCGCTCCGACGTGTTCGCGTACGCCCAGCGGCTGCCGATGGCCTTCCACGACCGCCAGACCATCGGTGAGCTCACCAGCCGCGTCGTCTCCGACACCTCGAGGGTGGAGTCCAGCATCCGGGACCTGTTCACCGACCTCATCCCGGCGGTGATCACCCTGGTCGGCACCGGCGCGGTGATGGTCGCGGTGGACTGGCGGCTCGGGCTGATCGCGCTGGTCGTCGCCCCGCTGGTGTACCTCACCGCCAACCGCTTCGCCCGCCTGACCCGCTACAACGCGCGCCGCAAGCGCGCCGCGGTCGGCGACCTGACGGGGTTGGTCACGGAGTCGCTGCAGGGCGTCCGCACCGTGCACGCCTTCGGCAACCAGGAGGTGCAGGACGAGCGGTTCGGCGTCCAGAACGACCGCGTGCTGGGCCTGTCGATGCGTTCGGTCGAGATCAGCGCCCGCTTCAGCCCCACCCTCCAGCTCGTGGGCGCGGTGGGCACCGCGCTGGTGTTGTTCGTCGGCGGCTACGGGGCACTGAACGCGTGGTGGCAGGTCGGGGTGCTGGTGGTGGTCACCAGCTACCTGAAGAACATGTTCTCGCCGATGAAGACGCTGGCCAAGCTGGCGCCCAGCTTCGCCCAGGGCGCCGCGTCGGCCGAGCGCATCGCCGGGATCCTCGACCAGCCCGCCGACCACTTGGGCACCCCCGAGCCCCTCCCGGCGCGTGTCGATGGCCGCATCGAGCTGCGCGAGGTCGGACTGGAGTACGACCCCGACCGGGGCCCGGTATTCGACGGGGTCGACCTGACCATCGAGTCCGGGGAGCGGATCGCGCTGCTGGGTGAGAACGGCGCCGGCAAGTCGACGTTGCTCTCCCTGATCGGCGGCCTGTACCGGCCCTCGCGGGGCCACGTGCTGCTGGACGGGCACGAGGTGCCCGACACGCCCGAGCGCTGGCTGCACCAGCAGGTCGCCATGGTGCTGCAGGAGACCTTCCTCTTCTCCGGCACGCTGGCCGACAACATCCGCTACGGACGCCCGGACGCCACCGATGCCGAGGTCGCCGCTGTGGCCGAGGCTGCGTTGGTCAGCGAGTTCGCCGACCTGCTGCCAGACGGCCTGGACACCGTGGTCGGCACCGGCGGTATCGGGCTGTCGGGCGGGCAGCGCCAGCGGGTGGGTATCGCCCGCGCCCTGCTGGTCGACGCACCGGTGGTGCTGCTGGACGAACCCACCACCGGGCTGGACACCCACGCCGAGGAGCTGGTCGTCGAGGCGCTGACCCGGCTGGTCCACGACCGCACCGTGATCATGACCACCCACCGGCCCGCCGTGACCGCGCTGGCCACCCGCACCGTGCACCTGCGCCGTGGCGGCGTTCTGGTCAGCGAGCCCGCGATGCCCGCCGCGGCCCGCGAACCCCTCGCCGCCGGCACCCCGGCACCGGCACCGCACCGGGCCGGTCGGGAGGGCGGGCGTGCCCGCCTCGCCACGGCAGGAGCCCTGTGATGAGCACTGCGACATTCGCCAAGCACGACGCTGACCTCTCTTCGGGCGAGGTGGTGCTGGAGGCGCTGCGCACGAGGACCGAGCAGTTGTGGGACGCCGAACACGCGGTACTCGACGGCTTGCCGGACGCCGTAACCGACATGCGTGTGATCACCCGGCAGCTGCGTTCCACCCTCAGCGGCTTCTCCCGGGTTCTCGATCCCGAAGCCACCCGGTCCGCGGTCGCCGAGCTGGCGTGGCTGGGCCGTCAGCTCGGCGAGGAGAACGACACGCACGCGATGATCAAAGAGCTGCACCGGCTGCTCAGCGCGTTGCCTCGCGAGTCGAGCGTGTGCCACGTCGCCGCCGACGTCGAGCGGGAACTGGGGCAGCGGAGCGTCCAGGGCACCCATGTCACCCAGGCCGCACTGGCCAGCCGCCGCTACGCCGCGCTGCGCGAGGCGCTCAACCAGCTGCTGGCCGACCCGCCCTTCACCGCCCGCGCCGCGAAACCCGCGGTCAAGGAGCTGCCCAGGAGCGTGGCCAAGGCAATGCACAAACTCGACCGCCGGATGGCCGTCGCCGAGGCGCTGCCGCCGGGGCCGGACCGCGACGAGGCGCTGCACGAGGCGCGCAAGGCCGACAAGCTCCTGCGCTACGTCACCGAGATCGCCGCCCCGGTGATCGGCAAACCGGCCCGGCAGCTGAGCCGGCAGGCCAAGAAGCTCCAGGACCTGCTCGGCGACTACCAGGACGCCGTCGTGACACTGCCCGTGCTGCACAAGCTCGATGCCGCCTCGGCGGCGGGTGGCCATCCGGTCGCCATCTACTCCGTGCTCGATACGCTCGAGCAAGCCCGCATCGACCGCGTCGTGAACAAGCTGCCTCGCCGGCTGGGGAGCCTGCACGACAAGGGCGTCTGGCTATCGCGTAGCCGCCGCCCCCACGACCGGGCGCCGTCGGCGTAGCGCTCCGGGTGGCCGGGACGGGAGCATGGTCATCGGTTCGGCGCGTGACCGGCCATATCCGGCCGCGTACGCACTCGACCGATGATCTCAGCGCCCCTGAGCCGGGCACCGGCTGACCGGTGCCCGGCCAGATGTTCGAGCCGCTCGGCCGGACCGTGGGCAGCGGAGCGGTGGAGCCGGGCTCGCGCCTTACTCCGGCAGGATGACGAGCTTGCCGCTCACGTGGCCCGCCCGGCTTTCGTCGAGCGCGGCGGCCGCTTCCGTGAGGGCGTAGGTGCGCGAGATCGGAACGCGCAGGCGTCCGTCTTCGACGTGGCGCAGGACCTCGCGGTAGACCTGGGTTCCCGCATGGCCCACGTGAAGCTGGATGCCTGTGTCGGCAGCGTCGAAGGCCACGATGGTCAGGACACGGTCCGGGCCTCCCGCGAGCTCGATCGAGTCCGGGATCTCACCGCGGCCGGAGGCGTCGAAGACGGCGTCGACGCCGTTGGGGGCGACGGCCCGCACCCGTTCGACCAGTCCCTCGCCGTAGGTGACCGGTATGGCGCCGAACTCGCGCAGCCGGTCGTGGTTGCGCTCGCCGGCGGTGCCGATCACCCGGGCGCCGCGGGCCACGGCCAATTGAACGGCGAAGGTGCCCACGCCACCGGCGGCGGCGTGGATCAGCACCGTCTCGCCCTCGGTGACCTTGAGCCGGTCGAGGGCGGTCCAGGCGGTGCCGCCCCCGCTGGCGAGACTTCCCGCCACCTCCCATGGGACCGTGGCCGGCTTGGCGACCAGTGCCCCGGAATCGGCCAGCGCGAACTGGGCGTAGGACCCGGTGAGCGCCATTCCGAGCACCTCGTCGCCGACCCTGAACTCGGCCACCCCCTCACCGAGGGCGTCCACCACACCGGCCACGTCGAACCCGAGGCCGGCGGGCAGTTCGAGAGGGAACTGGTCGCGCATCCAGCCCTGGACGGTCTTCCAGTCGGCGGGGTTGACACCGGCCGCGCGGACGGCGAGCCGCACCTGACCGGGTCCCGGAGCCGGGGGCTGCACGTCCACGACACGGAGCACGTCGCTGGTGCCGTACTCGGAGAACTGCACTGCAAGGGACATCTACTGAACTCCGTCTTGATCGGGGATGCCGGTGCCCCGCAGACGATCGCGGGCAACGATTTGCTGACGTGTCAACTATAGCGTCGATGCTCAGCGCGAGATAAGTGATCAATCGCTAGCGGCCGAGGGCGAGCTTCATCGCAGTCCTCCAGCAGCGGCGTGCAGGTTCTTCGCTGCCAGCGCGAGCCCCTCCGTCCGGGAGAAGGAGGCGTCCTCGTGCTCGATGTTGACGGCCATGTCCGGGTCGATCTCGGCGAGGGCGCGCAAGAACTCGGTCCAGTAGGCGACGTCGTGCCCGACGCCGACGGCGACGAACTTCCACGCCGGATCCTCCGGCCAGGCATTGCACCAGAACCCGTATCCGGTGGGCACCTTGTCCTGCGCGTCGGCCGGTACGCGAGTGAACGAGGTGTCCAGGACGCCGCGGATGTCGGCACCCGGGCAGAGCATGGCGTCCTTCGCAGCGGCGTGGAACACGAGCGGGCCCAGCCACCGGATCGCGGCGGTGACGTCCATGCCCTGCCACATCAGGTGCGACGGGTCCATCTCCGCACCGACGTTCGTCGCGCCGATCTCGTCGACGAGCCGTTTGAGCGTGACGGGGGAGAACGCCAGGTTGTGCGGGTGCATCTCGACGGCGACCCGCACCCCGTTCTCCCTGGCCAGCGCGTCGATCTCGGTCCAGAACTCGACCGCGACGCCCCACTGGTAGTCCAGGACGTCCATGTAGACGCCGTCCCACGGGTTCACCACCCAGGAGGGGTACTTCGCGTCCGGGTCGGAGCCGGGCGTGCCGGACATGGTCACGACGTGCTTCACGCCGAGCAGGCCGGCGAGCCGGATGGAGCGGCGCAGGTCGTCGGCGTGCTTCGGGCCGACGCCGGGCAGCGGGTTGAGCGGGTTGCCGTTGCAGTTGAGGCCGGTCAGCTCCATCCCGCGCTCGGCGAAGCCCGCGAGGTACTCCGTGCGGGCGCGGGCCGAGGTCAGCAGCAGGTCCACCGGGCAGTGCGGGGCGGGGATGAACCCTCCGGTGTTGACCTCGACAGAGGTGAGGCCATTGGTCCGCAGCACGTCGAGGGCCTCGGCCAGTGTCCGGTCGTGCAGACAGGCGGTGTAGGCGCCGAGCTTGAGGGCCATGGTCAGCTCGCTTCCGGTACGGCGACGGCCGCGCCGTCGGCTCGGTCGGATTCCACGACGGCCTGGATGATCTCCATGGTGCGCAGCGCGTCGGCGAAGCTCGCGCAGGCCGGGAGCGGGTCGGCCACGCCCGCGACCTGGTCGAGGAAGGCGCGGGCCTGGAATGTGAACATCTCCGCGTTGCCGCCGCCGACGCCGGGCGCCTCCATCGGGTAGCCGCCGGCGAAGTAGGGCAGCTGTGGACCGGCGATGACCTGCCGGGCACCCCGGGTGCGCGGGTGGGGCTGGGCGTCGTCGAACAGGTACTCGGCGGGCCGGTGCTGGTCGAACCCGGCCCGCCCGCGCAACCCCACGACGTCGAAGCCGAGGCCGTTGGGCAGGCCGAAGGCCGTGCGCGATACGGAGAACGTGCCGACGAGGCCGGTCGCGAACCGGGCGGTGAACGTGGCGGTGTCCTCGTTCTCGACCTCGCCGAGCTCGTCGGAGACGGGGGCGGCGTTGTGCCCGACGACAGCACCGAGCGGCAGGGGTCGCTTGCCGATCTGCGTGGACAGCGCGGCACCGGAGACCGACGCGATCGGGCCGACCACGTACTCGGCGGCGTCGATCACGTGCGCGCCGATGTCGCCGAGTGCACCGGAACCGGGGCCGCCCCTGTACCGCCAGGACAGGGGCCCGTTCGGGTCGGTGGCGTAGTCGCACCAGTAGCGGCCGCTGAACAGGGTGAGGTCGCCTAGCTCGCCGTTCCGGACATGATCGCGGATCGCGGCGATGGCAGGGGAGCGGCGGAACGTGTAGCCGACCGCGGTGACGGCGCCGGTCGAGCGTTCGAGCTCGACCATCGCGCGCGCGTCGGCGAGCGAACCCGCGAGGGGCTTCTCGCACAGCACGTGCTTGCCCGCGGCGACGAGCGCTTCGGTGATCGGCCGGTGCAAGGCGTTGCCGACGACGACGCTGACGGCGTCGATCGACGGATCCTCGGCCACGGCCTCCCAGCTCGGGAGGGCCTTCTCGAATCCGTAGCGGCGCGCGGCGTCCTCGCCGAGCGCAAGGTTCGCGTCGGCGATCGCCGCCAGCCGGACGGGCGGCAGACCTGCGCCGAAGACGGTGCCGGCGTTGCGGTAGCCCGCGGCGTGGCTGCGGCCGGCCATGCCGGCCCCGATCACCGCGACGGAGATGGAGTTCATGCGAGCCTCTCGGATCACCGCTTGTTGTTCTGCGCGTAGGTCACGATCTGGTCGACGTTGGTGGAGTCGACGAAGGACGGGCCGGTGAGCACCGGCCCACCACCGCCGATGTCGTTGCCGTTGGTCAGGTTCAGCCACAGCGACGCCACGGCCATGTAGCCCTGCACGTAGGGCTGCTGGTCGATCGAGAACATGATCGTGCCGTCCTGGATCGCCTTCGCCGCGTCGATGTTGAGGTCGAACGTCGCGACCTTCGCCTCGCTCCCGGCGTCGGCCACGGACTGGAGCGCGGTGAGCGCGATCGGGGCGCCCAGCGTGACGATGTGCGTGATCGTCGGGTCCTCCTGCAGCTTGGCGCCGATCGTCGCGCGCACCGAAGCCGTGTCCGTGCCCTGGACGTACAGGTTCTCGGTGTTCGGGAACGTCTTCGCGACGCCTGCGCAGCGCGCCTCGAGCGCGACGTGGCCCTGCTCCTGGATGACGCAGATGGCCTTCTGCCCGCCGCCCTGGGTGAGTCGCTGGCCTGCGGCCTGGCCGGCGAGGCTCTCGTCCGACCCGAAATACATCTTCGCCCCGTATTGCCGGTACTGGTCGAGGCCCCCGTTGAACGCAACGACCGGGATGCCGCGGTCGGCCGCCGCCTTGGTCACCGGGCCGACCTGCTCGGGGTAGGCGAGCGTCACTGCGAGCCCGTCGACCTGGCTGTCGATCGCGTTCTGCACCAGCGTCGCCATCTCGGGCGCCTGGTTGTTGTTGGAGTAACGCAGTTCGATGTTGTGCGCCGCGGCGGCGTCCTCGGCACCGGCCCGGATCCGATCCCAGAACGTGTCACCGGGCGCTTCATGGGTGACCATCGCGACGGTGAAGCGCTCGGTGCCGACGGTCCCGCCGGTCCCGCCGCTCGCGCTCTGGCCTTGCTGGGCCCCGCCCTGGCTGCTGCACGCGGTGATCACGGCGGCAAGCACGGCGACCACCGCCACCTTGCGTAGGGACGTGGAGTTACTCCTCATCGAGCACTTCCTCTCGATCCGCTAGAGCGCTCTAGTAGAGCGCGCTAGAGTGTGCGTGCTCACATGGCGGGTGTCAAGGGACGCGTTGCCGGATGCAGGAGGAAGCTGCAGCACGTGGCAAGGAACGAAGGCAGGCGTCCGACGCTGGAGGACGTGGCCGCACATGCCGGGGTGTCCCGGGCGCTGGTGTCCATCGTGATGCGCGGTGTGGCCGGAGCGAGCGCCGAGACGCGCGAGCGGGTGCTCGCGGCGGCTGCCGAGATCGGGTACCGGCCCGACACCCGTGCCCGCCTGCTGGCCAGCGGGAACTCCCGCCAGATCGGCGTGGTGTTCGGGATGGCCGGCCGGTTCCACGCCGAGCTGCTCGACGGGCTGTACGTGGCCGCCGAGAAGGCCCGGTACGAGCTCATCCTGTCCGCGATGACCCCGACCCGCGACGAGCGGACCGCGGCGGAGACGCTGCTCGGCTTCCGGTGCGAGGCGGTGATCCTGCTCGGGCCCGGCCTGGAGGGCGTCCCGGTCCTTGCGGGGAGGCTGCCCGTGACGGTCATCGGGTGGCGCGTGGCGGACCCGTCCGTCGACGTCGTGCGTACCGCCGACGACGAGGGCATGCGCCTGGCGGTCGACCACCTGGCCGGCCTGGGACATCGGGAGATCACTTACGTCGACGGCGGGTCGGGCGCCATCGCGACGGCGCGGCGGCGGGCCTACCGCGCGGTGATGCGCCGCCGCGGCCTCGGCGACGGTCTGCGGGTGATCCCCGGCGGGGACAGCCTGGACGCAGGCGTGGCCGCGGCCCGGCTCGTGCTGGACGGGGAGCGGCGACCCACCGCCCTGATCGCCTACAACGACGACGTCGCCGCCGGCCTGGTCGAGTCACTCGGTTCCGCCGGGATCCGGGTGCCCCGGGACATGTCGATCGTCGGATGGGACGACAGCCCGCCGGCGCGCCTACCGCACCTGAACCTCACCACCGTGCAGCAGGATCCCGTCGAGATGAGCCGGCTGGCGGTCGAGCGCAGCGTCAGCCGGCTTCGGGGCGAAACGATCGGGCAACGAGAAATCGTCCTTTCGCCTGGGCTGATCATCCGCACCTCGACAGCGGCCCTCGGCCATGACGCCCCTCCCGAACGCGGGGACCGAACACCCTGATCGGTGATCGCCATGATCGCCTCGGGGACGTGATCGCCCTCGGCCTCTCTCGCTGTTCCCACCCTCAGGCCATGCCGTATTGAGAGCGTATTGATCTCATCACTGCGCCGACCTTCGATGAAGCACTACCGGTCGGATGTGGATCCAGAGCGGAACCGGCATCGCAGCGGAGCGTCTGGAACCGGCACTGTCCGAGGCACGCGCCTGCCCCCGCGTGCCTCGTCTTCGGCGCGCTGGGCGGCGAGCCGACGCTCACGGTCGAACCCGCTGCTGTGCGGCGGCGTCGAGCAGACCGGCCACGGTCCGGCGGGTCGGGACGGGGGTGACTGTGGCGGTGTCGCCGCGGAAACTGCGCAGCAACTCCATCCGCACCCGTGCCGTCTCACCTTGGATGACGCTCGCCAGGAGCCGGTCCTTCTCGGCAATCGGCAGGCGGGTCACCCAAGCGGCAAGCTCGCCGGGATCGTCGGCGATCGCCTCGAGCGGCGGAGAAGTCTGAGCCGCGATCGCGAGCAGATCGTCGTCGAGGCGGAGGAAGTCGGCCAGCGCCCGTTGGGCCGCGGTGAGCGTGCCCAGCCCAGGCGGAACTGGTGGCTCGAGGTCGTCGTCGGCATCGCGCTCGAAGGCGTCCTCGTCGCGTTCCCAGGCGCCGTAGGCGGCGAGCCAGGCGAGGTAGAGCGGCCGGAGATCACCGGCGGCGAGTTCGGCACGAACTCCGACGATCGCTGACAGCAACGCCTCGGCGTCGTAGTCGAAGTCGAACTCACCGGCGTCGTCCTCGCTGGTGAAGTCGAGCACGATGAACTCGTCCGTGACCCAGGTACTCAGCTGGTCGTCGACGCAGTAATCCTCGACGACCTCAGGATCCAGCAGATCACATGGCAGGCGGAACATCACCCGATGGGTTCCCCAGTTGGCCACATACAGGTGCGCGTCGTAATAACGCTCCATCAGCCGGTTCGGATCACCCTTGAAATCGCCCCAGTGGTACTCGTTCACGAAACTGGTGGCGGAGATCCGGGCCCGGGTGGACAGCGACCGAACCTCGGCCTGCTCGTCATCGTCCAGTGGCCGGTCGATCGCCAGAAATTCGTAGTACTGGTACTCGCTCACTGCCCGTCCGCTCAATCGGTTGGGGTAAAACGTTCTGCCCGGAAACTCGAGTCGTCTCCCATGTGGAAGAACAAGTGACCCGCGACCATCGCATCATCGACAAGGGACACCCAGCCGCGTCCGCTGACCTGGTCGCCCTCGTCGACGCCCTCCCAGGTGAACTCGACAGCGGGTTGGCCGTCCCGCTCGACCGGGCGGCAGTCCAGCCAGCCGCGAACGGCGATGAAACCGAACTGGCCGGTCCCGTCCTCGACGAACTCGATGAAACCCGGCTCGACCAGATCGATAGCGTCGCGGTCCCACCCGCTCATCTCCACGATCCGCCAGCGACCGGCCAACGGCGCGACGGACCCCGGAACACCTCTTGCCATGACGCGTCAGGGTAGCCACCGCATGGAGGGTCCATTCAATGTGCCGCCACCGCGATCCGCAGCTGGAGCGCGCGGTGGACATCGCACTGGAGGCTCTGGCGGAGCGCCCGGCCGTGCGCCCACCGGACCCGGCGACCCGCCCGTCCCGCCGCCGCCCGGAGCTTCCCCCGAGGCCCGCTCCATGATCGCCAGGTGGGCGCCTACCCGGCCACATATGGCCGGTAACGCGCCCGATCGCCGATCACGCCGGCGCGCCCGCGCCAAGATCGGCCGGTGGGTGCAGTAACGGCCACATGTGGCCGCGAGTGCACTCGCCCGGTGTGCCCAACGGCTGAAGTACCGGCGCCGCCGGTCCGACCGCCACCCGCCTGGTCTACCTCTGGTCTACTGTGGTGCGATCCGCGGCGTCGAGGTCGCACTCCGGATCTCGCAGGAATTCAGGATGTCGGTCGCCGCGAACAACGGATATCGACACGTGCAACACCGAGATTGTCGCGCTGTAGAAACCGAGATGCGACGTGGAGGTCGACTCAGTTGAAGCGCGTCATTCCGGGAGTGATCGTCGCAGCTGTCGTCGCGGTGCTCGTGGTGGCCGTCGTCTGGTGGCTGCCCGCGATGCCGACGGTTCAGCTCTACGTCTCGCCGACCGGCACCGACGCCGGTGACGGCTCCGCGGGTGCCCCTCTCCGGACCATCCAGGCCGCGCTCGACAAGGCCACGCCGGGGACGCAGATCAACCTCGCTCCCGGCGACTACCACGAGAAGCTGCAGACCAAGATCGACGGGGTACCCGACGCGCCGATTTGGATCACGGGTCCGGAGTCGGGCAAGGACAAGAGCGGCCGGTACCAGGCCACGCTGTACGGCACCGGGCGGATCTTCAGTATCGACCATAGCTATTACATCCTCGACGGTTTCACCATCGACGGTCAGGAGAAGCTGCCCAGAACCACCGAGCTCCCGATGGACGTCGCCACAATCGACGCGTTCAAGGACAGCGTGAAGGATCTGGTCCAGGACAGCAAGCTGATCTACATCGGGGCGGGCGAGGCCACCCATGACGTGACCGGCGTCACGATCACCAACATGTTCCTCGCCCGCGCCGGAACCGAGTGCGTGCGGCTGCGGAACAATGCGCACGACAACACCATCACCGACTCGGTCATCGAGTACTGCGGGATGTTCGGCAAGCAGAAGGACGACGGGGTGCGGCGGGCCGTTTACCACAATGGTGAGGGTGTCTACATCGGCACCAGCCCGAAGTCTGACACGCAGCCGATGCACGCGAACGACGGAAGCTCACACAACGTCGTCACCGGCAACACCATCCGCACGTTCGGCTCCGAATGCTTCAACGTCAAGGAGAATGCGCACGACAACGTGTTCGAAAAAAACATTTGTTCGGACAACGCCGAGTCGGCCGAGTTCCAGGGTAGCAACATCGAGCTGCGCGGCCACTCCAACATCGTCCGCGACAACCAGATCTCCAACAGCGCCGGCGTGAATGTGAAGATCAAGAGCGACGAGCAGGAGTACGACAAGGGCGGCAACACCGTCCAGGACAACCGCATGTCCGAAGCGCCCGCGGCCCTGCTGTTCAACTCCCTGGCACCCCCGGGGCCGATGTGCGGGAACGTGGTGACGGCGCGGACCATGGTCTTCGTCAACGACAGCGGCGACTACGGCGACGGCGCGCCGTCGCCGGATCTCACTGCCCGCTGCGGTTGATCGGGGACGCCCTTGGCTCAGCATCATGACGTCGTCGGCTGGTGCGTGAAGGGGCGTGAGTGCTGAAATGCGCTTGCAGCTCGGAGTGCCCCTGAGCTAGGCGCTCCGGCGTCTCCGCGTTTCTAAGCGAGTGCCCGCCAACGGCGGCGCAGCGCGAACGCCGCCGACTTCGGGTTCCGCTCGCGGGTGAACACGCCTTTCTTGTTGCCCCCGACCCGAACGATGCCCGACGTGGTGGCGAAGTCGGCGAAGTTCCAGACCTGCTCGCCGACGACGGCGTCGATTCGGTCGAACACTCGGTGGTACATCTCCAGATAGGCGACCTGGTACTCCTCGGTCCACGGCTGTGGATCCACGGCGTGCAGGCCCGCGAGCGTGTCGGCACCGTACTCCGTGATGATGATCGGCTTTCCGTCGGAGGCCCAGCTACGCAGCTCCTCCTCGAGAGCCTGCTCGGCGCCGTCGAGGTCGCCGGTCTGGGTGTACCAGCCGTAGTAGCGGTTGATCATGAGAACGTCGGCGAACTGCGAGACGCGGCACTTCCCGTGCGGGGAGAGCCCGACGTTGACGAACCCCGCCGGCCGGGTCGGGTCGGCCTCGCGGACCACCTCGAACAAGGGCCGGAAGTAGTCCTCGGCCTCCTGGCCGTGCGATTCGGGCTCGTTGGCGATCGACCACAGCACGACGCAGGGGTGGTTCTTGTCGCGCGCGACGAGCTCGCGGATGGCCTGGGCGTGTGCGGCGCGGGTCTCGTCGTTGATGGTCTCCTGCGAATAGGTGAGATAGCCCTGGCCACCGAAGATGCCACCGCCGAGGCCCATGTTCAGGCCGACGGCGGCGGTTTCGTCGATCACCACGATGCCGCGCCGGTCGGCGTGATCAAGGACGTCCTCGGAGTACGGGTAGTGCGACGTGCGGAACGAGTTGGCCCCGATCCAGTCCAGCAGCTCGAAGTCCTGCAGCATGAAGGCGTCGTTGTGCCCCTTGCCGAGGGTCGGGTGGTCCTCGTGCATGCCGAACCCGGTGAAGTAGAAGGGTTCGCCGTTGATGAGGAATTCGGTGCCGCGCACGTCGATCGTGCGCACGCCGACGCTCTGGTGGTAGCTGTCCACCAGCGCGCTGGCCGCGTCGACCAGTTGGACCTCGAGGTCGTAGAGGTATCCGTCGCCGGGAGCCCATCGGTGCACGTCGGGCACGGAGACGACGCCTGCGGCGCCGCCGCCGCGGCCTACCTCCAGGCGCTCGGCGTCGCGCAGCACGACGTGCACGTCGAGTCCGTCCGCATCGACGGTGTCCACGCGGTAGTCGACGGTGCCGGTCGTTCCCTGCAGGTCGGTGGTGATCGTGACGTCGTCGATCCGCGCGATCGGGGTGCTGGCCAGCCACACCGTGCGATGTAGGCCCGCGTAGTTGAAGAAGTCGTGAAAGTAGCGCTGCCGGCGCCCGGTCGGGGTCTCCTCGACGACGCCGGGCGGGATCGTCTGGAATGTGAGGGTGTTGTCGACGCACACGGTGACGCGAACCTCGTCACCGGCCCGCACGTGCGCGGTGATGTCCGCCTCGAAGGGGGTGTAGCCCCCCGAGTGCGAGACGACCTCCGCGTCGCCCACCCACACCGTCGCGTGGTGCGTTGCGGACTCGAGGTACAGGACGACGCGCTGACCGGCCCACCCGCGTGGCACCCGGACCGTCCGCTGGTACCAGACCTCGCCGCAATGGCTGCGCAGGCGCGGGTCGGTGAGGATGTCGTTGTAGCTGGCCGGCACCGCCATCTCCCGGGCGGCGGGCAACGGGCAGGCGAACCACCGCTCGTCACGGCCGACCCCGTCGACGTCGACGCGGAAACGCCACAGCCCATCGAGTGACTTGCGTTCGCGTGTGGCGGTGTCAAGGGGACGCAGCATGCAGGCATTGAGCCGATGAACCACGCCTCCTCGCAACTGGTTGCCAGAAGTTGTCCACGGCAAGAACTGGCAACTCGTTGCCACCTGATCGCCACGTCTCGCATCCTCCGACCCACACCGAAGGAGCTGACGATGGAGTTGGGCAACCTGGGGAAGGTGGGCGTCCTCGCCGCGGTCGTGGGCCTCGCGCTCGCTGCATGCGGGGGCCAGAGAGCGGCGGACGACAGCCGGACACTCACCCTTGCAGTCGTCGCCGACGTCACATCGTGGGATCCCGCGCAGGCGCACGTCGGGCACCAGCTGCAGCCGTACCAGCCGGTCTACGACACGCTGATCCAGCGCGAACCGGACGGAACGCTCAGCCCGATGCTCGCGACCGGCTGGGCCTACAACGACGACCGAACCGAGCTGACGCTCGACCTCCGCACGGGCGTGACCTTCAGCGACGGGACGACGTTCGACGCCGCGGCCGCGAAGGCGAACCTGGAGCACTTCAAGGCGGCCAACGGCCGGCAGGCCGCGCAACTGGCGTACTTCGACTCCGCCGAGATCGTGGACGCGGACACGGTGAAGATCAACCTGACTGCACCGGATCCGGCCTTCGAGTACTACCTGAGCCAGGCTGCGGGCCTGATGGGCAGCCCGGCCGCGATCGCGGCGGGCACCATCGCGACGACCCCGGTCGGCACCGGCCCCTACGTTTACGACCCGGCACAGAGCCTCCCCGGTTCCCAGCTCGCGTTCACCGCACGCCAGGGCTACTGGAACCCGTCGCTGCAGAAGTTCGACAAGATCGTGCTCAGGCCCATGGCCGAGACGACGGCGCGGCTGAATGCGGTGGTGGGTGACCTGGCGGACGCGACGCTGGTCGATGCGAGGACCGTCGCTCACGCCGAACGTGCCGGTTTGACCGTGCTCGAGGACTACCAGGTGGACTGGCAGGGGCTGTTGCTGTTCGACCGGGGCGGGACCCTCATCCCCGCGCTGGGGGACGTCCGGGTCCGTCAGGCGATCAACTACGCGATCGACCGCACGACGCTGCTCGACCAGCTGCAGCTCGGCTACGGCACCCCGACCGCGCAGGTCTTCGGACCGTCCAGCGGCGCTTACGTCGAGGAGTTCGACGACCGTTACCCCTACGACCCGGCGAAGGCGCGTCAGCTGCTCGCGGAGGCGGGTTACGCGGACGGCTTCGACATGAGAGTCCCCGCGTCCTCGGCGTTCGACACGGCGATCGCAGCCGTCGCGCAGCAGCTGGGCGAGGTCGGGATCAGGGTGCAGGCCGAGACCGCGGCGCAGACCACTTACGTCGCGGACCTGGGCGCAGGCAAGTACCCGACCACGTACTTCAACCTGTTCCAGGGCGAGCCGTGGGTGGCGATCAACCAGCTCGTCTCCACCCGCGCGCTGTACAACCCGTTCGACTCGACCACGCCTGAGCTCCAATCGATGATCGACGCGGTGCAGAACGGTGGCGAGCACTCGGACGAGCTGGCCAAGGACGTCAACCGCTACGTCACCGAGAACGCCTGGTTCGTGCCGTTGTTCCGGATCGACCAGCTGTACGTCATGAACGGCTCGGTCACCGCGGTCCCGCAGATCCAGCAGGCGGTGCCGTCGATCTACAACTACGCCCCCGCGAACGACGCGTCGACCCCCCGGAGGTAGTCGTGATCTTCTTCGCCGTGCGAAGGCTGGCCGCCGGAGCCGTCCTGCTCGCCGTGATCAGCGCTCTCACCTACGCGCTCCTCTTCTTCTCCGGTCAGAGCATCGCGCGCAACATCCTCGGCGACATGGCCACCGAGGAACAGGTGGCGCTCAAGGAGGCCGAGCTCGGCCTCGACAAGCCGCTTCCCGTGCGGTTCGTCATCTGGGCGGGCAGTGCGCTCACCGGCGACCTCGGCGACTCGTGGTTCTCGGCGCAGAAGGTCGCGGACGCGATCTTCAGCCGGTTGCCGGTGACCCTCGCACTCGTCTTCGTCTCGATCGTGCTGGTGGCCGTGATCGCCACGCTCATGGGCATGGCCGCGGCGACGAGGCGCGGGTGGATCGACCGCGTCGTGCAGGTCGGCGCGGTGGTCGGCGACGCTCTCCCCGGGTTCGTCTTCGCGATCGTCCTCGTCGCAGTGTTCGCCATGCAGCTGCGGCTCTTCCCGGCGATCAGCACGATCACCCCGGGGTCGAGCGTCGACGCCTGGGTCGCGACCTTGGCGCTTCCCGTCATCGCGATCGTCGTCAACTCCGTCGCCTCGAGCGCACAACAGATCCGCAGCGCGGTGATCACGCAGCTAGAACGCGACTATGTGCGGACGCTGCGCAGCCGCGGCATCGGGGAGAGGGAGATCCTCTTCAAGCACGTTCTGCGCAGCGCCGCGCCGGCCGGGTTGACCGTCATCGGCCTCCAGTTCGTGGGGCTCCTCGGTGGCGTCGTCATCATCGAGCGGGTCTTCGCTGTTCCGGGCATCGGTGCACTCGCGGTCGATGCGACGACATCCGGCGACATCCCGATCGTGATGGGTGTGGTCGTCTACACGGTGATCGTCGTCGTGGTCGTGAACCTGCTGATCGATCTCGCCAACGGCTGGCTGAACCCGAAGGTGCGTGTGGGATGAGCGAGCTTGCGAGCGAATCATCGGCACAGCGCCTTGGGCGAATGCCCGCGACGAGCGTCAGCGAGGAGCTGGTATGAGCCGAAGCCTCGACATCCCCGGGGAACTGCCTGGACCGTCCGATCTCGTGGTCCGGTCGTCCGTACTGCGGCGGGTCGTCCGCAATCCGCTCGGCGTGCTCGCCCTCGCCGTACTGGCGATCGTCGTCCTCGCCGCCGTGTTCGGGCCGATGGTCTCGCCCTTCGACGAGAACTTCGCGAACATCGATCGGATGCTGGCGCCCGCGGGTGGTGAGCATCTGCTCGGCACCGACAGCGCCGGCCGGGACGTGTGGAGCCGACTGCTGTACGGCGCACAGATCACGCTGCTGTCGGCGCTGCTGTGCGCGGCCGTCGCGATCGCCATCGGCCTGCCCGCCGGCCTCGTCGCGGGGTACTACGGCGGCTGGTTCGACTCCGTGCCCAGCTGGGTCGCGAACCTGCTGATGAGCCTGCCCGGCATCATCGTGCTGCTCTCGGTGCGAGCGGCGTTCGGCCCGACGGTGTGGATCACGATGATCGTGTTCGGCGTCCTGATCAGCCCGGGATACTTCCGGCTGACCCGCACCGCGGTGCAGTCGGTGCGGGGCGAGCTGTATGTGGACGCCGCCCGCGTCGCGGGCCTGAGCGACGTGCGGATCATCAGCCGACACATCATGTCCGTCGTCCGGGCCCCGCTCATCATCCAGACGGCGATGGTCGCCGGGGTGGCGATCGCCGTGCAGTCGGGCCTGGAGTTCCTCGGGCTCGGCGACCCCCAGCAGGCAACGTGGGGCGTGATGCTGAGCGACGGGTTCGAGAACATCTACGTCGCGCCGAGCCTGCTGGTGTGGCCTGCTGTCGCGATCGGGCTGACGACCGCCGCATTCGTGCTGCTGGGCAACGCCGTTCGGGACGCGCTCGAGGACAGGCGGGAGGTGCCGAAGGCGAAGCAGGCCAAGGTCGCTGCGGAGCCGGCAGGCGACGTCGCCGCATCGGCGCCTGGGAGATATCTGCTCGAGGTGTCGCACCTGTCGGTCGGCTATCCCCGGGCCGACGGCGGCGTCAAGCTCGTCGTGGACGACGTCTCGTTCCACGTCGACCGCGGCGAGGTGCTCGCGATCGTCGGGGAGTCCGGCTCGGGGAAGACCCAGACGGCCTTCTCGGTACTGGGCCTGCTGCCGGATGCCGCGCGGATCGTCAGCGGCACTATCCGGTTCGATGGCGTGTCCACGGTCGAGCCCGGTGACCAGGTCGTCGCTCAGGCGCGGCTCACCCCGCTGCGCGGCCGACGAATCTCCTACATCCCGCAGGAGCCGATGTCGAACCTCGACCCGGCGTTCACGATCGGCTACCAGCTCGTGCGCCCGATGGTCAGAGTCCTCGGGATCTCCAAGGCCGCGGCGCGGGCCCGGGCGCTCGACCTGCTCGCGAAGGTCGGCATCCCGGACCCGCAGCGCACCTTCACCGCCTACCCGCACGAGGTGTCAGGCGGTATGGCGCAGCGGGTGCTCATCGCAGGCGCGGTCAGTTGCGAGCCGGACCTGGTGATCGCCGACGAGCCGACGACGGCGCTCGACGTCACCGTGCAGGCCGAGGTTCTCGACCTGTTGCGGGAGATGCAGGCGGAGCTCGATGTGGCGATCGTCCTCGTCACCCACGACTTCGGCGTCGTCGCCGATCTGGCCGACCGGGTGGCCGTCATGCAGAACGGTCGGATCGTCGAGGACGGGCCGGTGCGCGAGGTGCTGCGCTCACCAAGGGACAGCTACACACAGGCGCTGTTGGGCTCGATGCTCGCTGAGAAGGAACCGATGACTGCTGCGGCCGCGACGCTGCTGACGAAGGACGTTTAACGGTTCCCGACGGCTAATGCCGGGGGATTTCCAGCTCAGACCGCACGACACCGGCGACCACAGGAGAGGAAGCCAGAGCGTGTCTTACGTCGTCAACACAGGTGCCGCCCCGTTCTGCGACAGCCAGGATCGTCCCGGCGGCGTTCCGGTCCCAGTCCGCGGTGTGGCCGCAGGAAGGACAGGAGAAGGTTCGTTCGGCGAGCCCGAGCCGCTGCGTGGTTCTTGCCAAGCAGCGCGAGCACGTCATCGATGTGTAGGCGGGCGCGACGATCACCACCTGTCGTCCGGCCCGCACGGCCCGCTCGATCAGTTCGGTCTTCAGTGTGCCGAGCCCGATGTCGGCGGCCTTGCGGGCCATCCTCGTACGGGCCAGGAACTTGGCCCGGAAGTCCTCCACTGCGATGAGCTGGTGGTGGTCCACGACCCGCTTGGCCCAGGTGCGGGCGGTGTGGGTGTTCTGCCGCGCCGCCTTCTTCTCGATCCGCGCCTTGACCTTCCGCGCCCTCACATACCCGTTGGACAGGGGATGTCCCCGGCGGCGTTTGCGGCGGGACATTCTCCGCTGCGCTTTCGCCAGCTCGGCCGCGCACCGTCGCCGGTGGCCCGCGTAGGGCAGATCGAACCTCGGGTCGGTGGTGGTGGCGGGCGTGCTGACACCCCAGTCGACCCCGATACCGCCCTTCGCGGGCGGGGTGGGCTCGACCTCGCGGCGCACCACGAACGAGGCGTACCAGTGCCCCAGCGAGTCCTGAAAGACCCGCACAGATGTGGGCTCGCACGGCAGCTCGCGGGACCACACCACGGGGATCGTGGTGCCCTTGGGCAGCCGCAGCCGGCCGTCGACGATCGCGAAGCCGTTGCGGTTGTACCCCAGCGACGGCAGCGTCTTGTGCTTCTTCTTGATCGCCGGTTTGGCCCGGCCGCGGACCTGGTAGCTGTGCTTGTTCGCCAGCGCCCACGTTTCGAGCATGCAGGCCTGGGCGTTCTGGGAGCCCGCCCGCAGCCAGCTGCTGGTCTTGCGGGCGGCGGTCAGCATCCTTGCCACGGTGGCCCGGTTGGGTTTGTTGCCGATGCGGCGTTGGTGCACGGCCTCGTTCCACAGCCACCGGCAGCGGTGCCACTCGGCCATGAGCGCCCGCTCGGCCTGCGCGCCGGGGCGCAGCCGATAGGTGTAGCGGACGGTTTCCTCCACGCCCGCCACTATCCGCTGCACCCCCGACAATTCCGTGTTGTGCGACCCGCGCGGTACCGCATCCAGCGGCCGGTCGAACAACAACGTCGTCTACCGCTGCACATACCACGTCGTGTGGTGCCCGAAATATCAGCGCAAGGTCATCGAGGGCGCCGTTGACGACCGGCTCCAACAGATCATCCGCGACGTGTGCGCCGAGCGCGACGCACGCATCATCGAACTGGAGACGATGCCCGACCATGTGCACCTGCTCGTGTCGCGCGACCCGCAGTACGGCATCCACCGTCTGGTCAAGCAGATCAAGGCTCGCTCGTCGCGGTACATCCGCCAAGAGTTCCCGGCCGTCCGGTCCCGCATCCCGACCCTCTGGACGAACTCCTACTTCGTCGCCACCCTCGGCGGAGCCCCATTGGAGATCGTCAAGCAGTGCCTCGCCAACCAGCGCAACGCCTGAACGGCACTCCGATTCCTCCCCACGGCTGAAGCCGGGAGCTTCCTCGGAGCTTTCTCGATGATGGGCGAGCGTCTCCTCTCCGTCGAAGACCTCGTGGTCGAGTACCGCCCGAAGCGGTTCCGGGCGAAGCCGTTCCGGGCGTTGGGCGGCGTCTCGGTCGCGGTCGACGCCGGCCAGACCCTCGGGCTGGTCGGCGAATCCGGTTCGGGCAAGACGACCCTCGGCCGTGCACTGCTCGGTCTGGCGCCGGTGACCGCAGGCCGGATCACCTTCGCAGGCGAGGACATCTCGCACGCCGGGCGTGCCCAGCGTCGCAGGCTGAGCCGCGACCTACAGGTGGTGTTCCAGGATCCGTACAGCTCGCTCAATCCCGCGATGGAGATCGGAGAGATCCTGGCCGAGCCGCTCACGGTTCAGGGCGTGAGCGCACAGGCGGCGCGAGCGCGGATCATGGAGCTGCTCGACCGGGTCGGCCTGCCGCAGGACGCCGTGCACCGACTGCCGCGGGAGTTCTCCGGCGGCCAGCGCCAGCGCGTCGCGATCGCCCGCGCGCTGGCGCTGCAGCCGAAGCTCATCGTGTGCGACGAGCCGGTGAGCGCCCTCGACCTCACCACGCAGGCGCGGGTGCTCGACCTGCTCCTGCAGGTCCAGCGGGACACAGGAGTTGCGTACCTGTTCATCTCGCACGACATCGACGTCGTGCGGCACGTCAGCCACGACGTCGCGGTGATGTACCGGGGTGAGATCGTCGAGCACGGACCCGCCCAGCGCGTCACCGTCGATCCCGAGCATTCGTACACCCGGCGCCTCCTGCTCGCGTCACCGGTCGCCGATCCCGACCGGCAGCAGGAACGGCGCGCGGAGCGTGCGCGGCTGCGCGCACAGGAGCGGGGACGGGCCGGGGTCGCTGTCTGACGGCCGGAAGCGAGCTCGAGCGAACCGTCAGCGCCGAGCGGCGCGGCGTGGTCCCGTCGACTCGCGCACCACGAGCGTCATCGGGAGCACGAGGGTCTCGCCGCTCGTCTGTGCCCCGGAGGCGAGCGCCAGCACGTTGCCGACGCCGGCCGCGCCCGCCTTGCGCATGGGTGCCATGACCGTGGTCAGAGCCGGATCCACCACCTCGGTGAGTAGCACGTTGTCGAATCCGACGACGCTCACGTCGTCGGGTACGTGCACGTCCAGCTTCTTGAGGCCCTTGATGATGCCGATCGCCAGTGCGTCGTTGTACGCGAGGACCGCGGTGGCGCCCTCCTCCAGGATCCGACGTGCGGTGTCGAAGCCGGTGAGCATGGTGGGGTCGTCCTTCGGGTCGATCCGGCGTATCCGCAGCTCAAGCTCATGACCCGCCTCCCGGAGGGCCCGCCACCGCATGCCCTCCGCCCAGCTCGCCGCAGGTCCCGCGACGTAGGTGATGGTGGTGTGGCCGAGCGTGGCGAGATGCTCGACGGCCCGGCGGACACCCCGTGGGTTGTCGGCGACGATGCAGGACGTTTCGGTGATCTGCCGGTTCAGCAGGACCAGCGGCTTCTGCTTGGCGATCATCCGGATCGCGGAGTCGCTCATGCGTGAGCTCCCCAGCACCACGCCTTCCACCAGGTCCATCGTGCGATCGACGATGTCGCGTTCGACCTGGCCCGTCTCGGACGTGTCGGAGAGCAGCAGCGCGTATCCGGCGTGGCGGGCAGCCTCCTCGGCGCCTTTGATGATCTCGCCGTAGAACGGGTTCGTGATGTCGGAGACCATCAGGGCGACGGCACCGGTCTGTCTGCTGACCGATCCGGTGATCTTGGTGGTGCGGTAGCCGATCCGCCCGGCTGCGGCGAAGATCGCCCGGGCCGTCTCGGCGTTGACCGCCCGGGACGGGAGTAGGCGCGGGAGACGGTGGAGGCAGCGACACCGGCTTCGCGGGCGACGTCGTAGATCGTCGGACGGTCACGCACCGGGCGACGATAGCTCGGCGGCGGCGCCACCGATCCGACCTCACCGCGCCCGCGCGGCTGGAGCCCCGGCGCGCGTGGGGCTTTCAGCCGTCGTCGGGGCACCAAGCCGCGCATCTCCCGCGAGTCGATCTTCGAGGCCGCGACCGACCCCAGGAATCTGGGGCGGTGCCGCGATCCGGTCCGGCCCAGGCAGAGTCGATGCATACGCTCGACGTGCAGCGGGCCATCGAAGCCACGCTCCCGCAGCTGAGGGGGACTGCGCACCTACGAGCTCAGCTCCCCGAGCTCGTGTGTGAAATCCCGGTGGGATCGTCCGGGTCGATCGTGGCAAGGCACGACCGACCGCCCTGGCGCTCGCCCGCACAGACCTTCCGATCCCGTAGGCGTTCTCGTCCGGTTCGGCGCGACGGTCGCCGAGTTCTGGCCGATGCCGATCGACGTCGGGCGGTTCAGCTCCCTGCTCGCGGACCTGTGCGATGTTGAAGACGTGAACGGGCTGATCGGCTTCGGCGCCCGTCCTGCCGTGTCGGCTTCGGGCCTGGTCACAGCCCCGCCAGGCCGTTGTCCTGCTCGCAGAGCAGTACACGTAGGTGGCGCGGAGTTGGCCGAGATCGACTCCCTTCGTAACGGGGAGGACCCATTCGAGGGCAGGCGATGCACCCGTACGCAGGCACACTGTCGATCCTCGACTACTCAGAGTTGACCGTGTGCTAGCGTCGCGCTCCTCAATGGACGGCTGGTTTCGCTCGACGTGCGCATGTCGACTGAGGGGGTTGACGGCCGGATGCGGTCGAGAGATCACGATCAGCCGAGGCCCTACCGTCAGACACACGGCGCACCCCAGCTGCCCCCAGTGGCGCTGCCGATGGTGTGGGAGGCCGCAGCGATCAATATGACCGCTGCCGAGATGTTCGAAGCGGGCCGCTACGACGAGTCCGTTCCGCTACTCGAGCAGGCCCTGGGCGTCTGCCGCTCCGCGCTCGGTCCCGATCATCCCGGCACCATGACGGTGGCGGGCAACCTCGCTGTCGCCTGCTTCGCCGCGGGGCACCGGCGCAAGGGCCTGAAACTCATCCTCAACAACGTTTCGGATCGGGTTCGAGTGCTCGGTGACGACCATCCGGACACCCTCATCGCGCGCAGTGCGCTAGCCGCGGCTCACCGGCTGACCGGTGATGCCGACACTGCGATCGCGCTGGCCAAGCAGGTCGTCGTGCAGCGCTCCCGCACGCTCGGCTCCACCCACAGCGACACGCTCAGTGCACGGATGAACCTGGCGCTTGCACTTGCCGCCGCCGGCGACGTCGCCTCCGCTCACCGGATGCTCGCGGCGACGGTGGACGACGCCGAGGCGACCCTCGGCGCCAGGCATTCCCACACCATGGCCCTCCTCGACGTCGGGGTGGCGCACGGGTTGCTCCAGGAGGACACCTACGGCCCCTGATCTCTGATCTCGGCCGCTCCTCTCGGCCGCTGCCGCCCGCCCCACGGTGCGGCTGTTCTCGTGAGCTCGAAGAACGTCTCGCAGGATGTGCCGGCCCTCGAACTTCTGCGCAGGGCCGCAATGGTCGATCACCAGGTACGAGGAGTCAACATGCCGCCCAAGCATCGCCACCCGGTACAGCAGTCGGACGAAGTTCTCCTGCACTATCTCGGGTATCGGCAGGTGCTGCATCGAAAGATGGGCACGTTCTCCAACTTCGCCATCTCGTTCTCCATCATCTCGGTGGTCGCCGCCGGCTGCGTGACCACGTACTACCAGGCGTTGAACAATGGAGGTCCGGTCGCGATCGTGTGGGGCTGGGTGCTGGTCAGCGTCTTCACGACCCTGGTCGCGATGGCGATGGCCGAGATCGCCTCGTCGATGCCGACGGCCGGTGCGCTGTACTTCTGGGCCTCCAGGCTCGGCGGTCCGGCATGGGGATGGTTCACCGGCTGGTTCAACCTGGTCGGTCAGATCTCGGTCACCGCCGGGATCGACTACGGCGGCGGGGTGGTCACCACCGCCCTGCTCAACCTGCTGTTCCCCGATCTGATCGACACCGAGTCGTCCACGATCTTCATCGTCTTCACCGTGATCGTTGTGCTGCACGTCCTGCTGAACCTGCTCAACATCAACATCCTGAGCCTGCTCAACTCGCTCGCCGCGTTGTGGGGCATGGTCGGCGTGGGCCTCATCGTGCTGGTGCTGGCAATCGTGCCCCGCCACCAATCGGTCGCGTTCGTATTCACCGAGACGCTGAACAACTCCGGCTTCTCCGGAGACGGAATCGGGTTCTGGTACGTCTTCGGTCTCGGACTTCTCATGTCGGCCTGGACCATCACCGGGTACGACGCCTCGGCCCACCTGAGCGAGGAGACTCAGAACGCGTCTCGATCCGTGGCCACGGGAATGGTGTCGGCCGTCGTCGTTTCCGGGATCTTCGGGTTCTTCCTGCTGCTCGCGATCACCTTCGCCATTCCCGATGTCCAGGGCACGCTCGATGCGGGTGTGGATGCGATCCCTTACATCTTCACCACAGCGCTCAACGAGCAGTGGACCGCGTTCCTGCTGTTCATCGTCCTGGTCGGGCAGTTCTTCTGCGGCACGTCGTCGCTCCAGGCGGCGTCCCGGATGATGTTCGCGTTCTCCCGCGACGGCGCGATTCCCGGCTCCCGGCTCTGGCGCAAGGTCTCGCCCAGCCGAGCCCCGATCAACGCGGTGATCGCCGTGGGGGTCCTGTCGTGGTTGATCATGGTGCCGAGCCTGTTCATCGCGGTGGCGTACGTGGTGGCCACCTCGATCGCGGTCATCGGCCTCAGCATCGCCTTCGGCCTGCCGATCTTCCTGCGTATCCGCGCGGGTGCCTCGTTCGAGCCCGGCGCCTGGAGCCTCGGCAAGCACTATCGGTGGATTTCCCCGCTGGCGGTCGCCTGGATCGTGCTGATCTGCGTCCTGTTCCTCCTGCCGGTCTCGCCCCAGGGCGTTCCCGGGGCCGAGGACTTCGACTGGGAGCTCGTCAACTACGCCCCGTTGACCGTGGGCGGAGCACTGATCCTCTTCGGTGGCTGGTACCTGCTGTCCGCCCGGCATTGGTTCACCGGCCCGGTCCGCGAGACCGGCAGCGACCTCTCCCTCGCCGAGATCGAACATGAGCTGCGCGTGCACTGAGCGAAGTCGATCGTAGCGTCCGCCACGTTTCCCGCTTCCACCAAGTTTGCTCCCCCCGAACGGGGTGGGCCCGCACCACATCAGCCAACGCAAGCAGGGGGGTTCTGATGGTAACCGATCTCGAGCAGTTCCTGGCACAGGACGGACGCGCGGACGAGATCGCTCGCGTCCGTCGTCTGATCGACGAATCCGACGTCACATACATCTACTACCAGTTCGTCTCGGTGACGGGCCGGATCGTGGGTAAGGGTGCTCCGGCGGCGCACTGGGAGCGGTTCGCGAACAATGGCTTCCAGCTCGTTTACGGGGCAACCGCGAACTTGTTCACCGACCGGCACGGGGACTACATCGGTTACGGTCCGGAGTCCCGCGAGCTCGTCGGGTTGCCGGATGTGGAGACCTTCTGCGTGCTGCCATGGGACCGCAAGACGGCGCGGGTGTTCTGCACGCTGTTCCGCGGCAAGGAGGAGGAAGAGGACCCGGGCGCGTTCTTGAGTTCGGACTGCCGGGGCAACCTGAAGCGGATCCATGCCGAGTTCGAGGCCGAGACCGGGTTGCACCTGCGGGCCGGTACCGAGCCGGAGATGATGTGGCTCAAGCAGAATCCGGACGGTAGTCCGTCGGTCGAGGGCATGACCAAGCCGTACTGCTACCACATCGACCAGTTCTCCGAGCTGCAGCCGCTGATCCATCGGGTGATGGAGTACGGCACGGCGATGGGGCTGGACATGATCCAGGGCGATCACGAGGACGCGCCGGGCCAGTTGGAGCTCAACTGGCAGTTCGACCGGGCCGAGTACACCGCCGACCGGCTCACCACCTACCGGCAGATCTGCAAGCAGGTCGGCCGCGAGTTCGGGGCGTTCCCGTGCTTCATGCCCAAGCCGTTCATGGGCGTGTCGGCCAACGGCTGCCACCACAACATCTCGCTGTGGCAGGGCGATGACGGCAGTGCCGACGGTGCCGAGAACGTGTTCCTGCCCGACGGGGACAGCCCGCGGATGCCGAGCAAGCTGGGGTTGGCAGCGATCGGGGGCGTGCTGGAGCACCTCAACGGGCTCACCTGCCTCACCGCGCCGACGGTCAACTCCTACCGGCGGTTCTGGGACACCGGATTCTGGGCGCCGCTCTACGCGGACTGGGGCTTCCAGAACCGCACGACGGCGCTGCGTGTCAGCTCGCCGGACCGGTTCGAGTACCGCTCGGTGGACTCCTCGGTCAACCCGTACCTGTCCATGGCCGGGCTGATCAAGGCGATGGGCGACGGCATCCGGCGCAACCTCGACCCCGGCCCCCCGGAGGAGCGCAACATCTACGACGCGATGGCGGAGGGGAAACAGGTCCGCAAGATTCCGATGACGCTCGGCGACGCACTGGCCGCGCTCGAGGCCGACGAGGTCATCCGCAGCGCGCTGCCGGGCGACATGTACCGGGTCTTCATGCACTACAAGCGCGACGAATGGGAGCGCTACTGCGCCACCGTCAGCGATTGGGACGTCAAGGAATACCTCGACATCCTGCCCTAGGCCGATCGGCGCATAGGGCGGCTCGTCCATGGAGTTCGACGGCCGGGGGCCCTCGCAGGCTGGACCAGCCGATGTGCAGTCCTCCCGCTCCGGCATCGCCAGACGCATGAATTGCTCGACAAGGAGACCCTGAATGGCTGATACAGCCGAGCGTGTAGTTCCTCAAAAGCTCGACCGAACCACCCCGCCGGACGATCCTGGGCTCCAGCGATCGATCAGCTGGACCGGAGCGTTCTGGATCGCGAGCGGCGTACCTGCCCTGGTCCTGACCTCGATCGGCACGATCGCGGCGACCGTGGGAACCCCGTCGGTGCTGGTGTGGACGGTGTCGGTGGCGTTCGGACTGATCCAGAGCGCCGTCTTCGCCGAGATCGCCGGCATGTACCCGCACAAGTCGGGCGGGGCATCGGTCTACGGGGCGATGGCCTGGGCGCCGTACTCGAAGTTCATCGCCCCCATCTCGGTGTGGTGCAACTGGCTGGCCTGGTCGCCGGTGCTCGCGATCGGCTCGGGGCTCGGGGCCGGCTACCTGATCACCGCACTGTTCCCGGCCGACTCCGTGATCAACACCTGGTCGCTGAGTCTGGTCGACCTCGGCGCGTTGAAGGAAGGGCTCGAACTGCGGGTCAACGCGCAGTTCGTGATCGCGGCGGCCCTCCTGCTGCTCGTGTTCGTGCTCCAGCACCACGGCGTGCTGCGGACGGCCAGGGTGCAGACGATCATCGGCATCGCCGTGCTGGTGCCGCTGCTCGTCGTCGGTGTCGTCCCGGTGCTCACCGGCGACGTCGTGTCGACCAACTTCGCCCCCTTCGCACCGATCTCGGGCGCCTGGAACGGCGAGGGCTGGACCCTCTTCGCCGGCGGCTTGTTCCTGGCTGCCTGGTCGGCCTACGCGTTCGAGACCGCGGTTTGCTACACGCGGGAGTTCAAGGACCCCGGCCGCGACACGCCGCGGGCGATCTTCTCCTCGGGCTTCGTCTGCCTGGTGATCTATGTGCTGGTGCCCTTCACGTTCCTGGGCGTGCTCGGCCTGGACCGGCTGGTGGAGGACGACATCGTCGCCGGCAGCGGGGTAGCGGCGGCCATGGTGGAGATGATCGGTGGCGGCGCGGTCGTCGGCAGCCTGCTGGTCGTCATGCTGATCCTGGCTCTCCTGCTGTCCGTCATGACGACGATGGCGGGCAGTTCCCGGACGCTGTACCAGGGTTCGGTCGACGGGTGGCTGCCGCGCTACCTCGGCAAGGCCAACCAGCACGGCGCTCCGGCGCGAGCGATGTGGACCGACCTCGGCTTCAACCTCGTTCTGCTGCTGATGAGCGACTACGTGTTCGTGCTCGCCGCGTCCACGGTCTGCTACATGATCTTCAACTTCCTCAACCTGAACGCCGGCTGGCTGCACCGCAGGGACAACCCCGACGTGCCGCGGCCGTGGCGGGCGCCGACCTTCCTCATCGGGGCGGGGGCGGTCCTCGCGTTCGTGAACGCCTTGCTGCTCGGCTGGGGTGCGAACGTGTGGGGTCAGGGCGCACTGATCACCGGGCTCGTCTTCGCCGCGCTCGTCATCCCGGTCTTCGCCTACCGGCACTACGTCCAGGACAAGGGAGAGTTTCCGGAGTCGATGTACGCCGACAGCATCACCGACACGGCTGTCGTGGCGACCGCCGATGGCGCTGCTGACAAGAACGCCGCCGCGACCGCCGTCGCGGCTGTCGAGGTGACCACCGATGGCGCTGCGGACGCGGCTGCCGATGCGACCGCCGAGGGCGCTGCGGACAAGACCGCCGAGGGCGTTGCGGACAAGACCGCCGAGGGCGTTGCGGACAAGACCGCCGACGGCGCTGCGGACAAGACCGCCGACGGCGCTGCGGGCGCGGCTGATGGTGCTGCGGAAGCGACCGCTGATGGTGCTGCGGAAGCGACCGCTGATGGTGCTGCGGAAGCGACCGCTGATGGTGCTGCGGAAGCGACCGCTGATGGTGCTGCGGAAGCGACCGCTGATGGTGCTGCGGAAGCGACCGCTGATGGTGCTGCGGAAGCGACCGCTGATGGTGCTGCGGAAGCGACCGCTGATGGTGCTGCGGAAGCGACCGCTGATGGTGCTGCGGAAGCGACCGCTGATGGTGCTGCGGAAGCGACCGCTGATGGTGCTGCGGAAGCGACCGCTGATGGTGCTGCGGAAGCGACCGCTGATGGTGCTGCGGAAGCGACCGCTGATGGTGCTGCGGAAGCGACCGCTGATGGTGCTGCCGATGCGGCCGCTGATGACGCTGCGAATGACGCTGTCGAGGTGGCCGTCGACGACCCTGCCGACACGACCGCCGACACGACCGCCGACACGACCGCCGACACGACCGCCGACACGACCGCCGACGCGACCGCCGACGCCGCCGACGATGCTGCCGACGTGACCGCTGACGCGGCTGCCGATGGCGCTGCGGACACGAGTCCGAGTGCCGGTGGCGGCGCTGGTAAGACTGTTGTGGCGGCCGCCGGTGGCGCTGCTGGCACGACTGTCGAGGTGGCCGTCGACGGCCCCGTCGACACGACCGCCGACGGCGCTGCGGACACGAGTCCGAGTGCCGATGGCGCTGCCGACGTGACCGCTGACGAAGCTGCCGATGGTGCTGCTGACATGACCGCCGATGATGCTGCTGACGCGACTGCCGCCGACCCCGCCGCCCCGACCGCCGACGGCGCTTCCGACGCGAGTCCGAGTGCCGATGGTGCCGACCCGACCGCGGAGACGAGTGCTGCCAGCGCCGACGCTGTTGCTGCCAGCGTCGTCGAAACCACCACGGAGGGTGCCGTCACGTCCCAGCGTTGGCCGGTGAGCCTGCTGCCGTACCTGGTGCTGGCAGGGGGTGTCCTCATGATCATCATCGGCCAGTTGCTCGCCTCCTGAGGAGGTGGATCGTCGGGGGGGGGCGCCCGACGCACCCAGCCCGACCGGCAAGCCGGATCATCGCGGGGTTGCCTCGATCGCGGATCGAGGCGACCCCGCGATGATTTTCCCGGTTTTCGATGATCATGGACGTGGCGGTAAACCGCGTCCAGCTTCACGACACGGGCAGTGGCCCTGTTCGCGGCCTGCGTCGACTAGCGTTGGTGCCGGCGGGGCAGGCCCGCCGTCCCCGCGGGCCCGAGAGCCTGCGCAACATCGTGGAGCGAGCCGTGGCCACAGAATGGATGAGCGCGGAGGAGGCGGAGGTCGCGGGGGAGCGGCCACGTGTCGGGGTCGAGGAGTCACTCGCGACGGTGATCGCCGAGCGCGTACGGGAGATGCGGCTGCGTCACGGTTGGACCGTCGGCCGGCTCGCCGATGAGTGCGGACTGTCGAAGAGCATGCTTTCCAAGATCGAGAACGCGCAGTCGTCGCCGAGCCTCGGCACGCTCGCTCGCCTGTCGGAGGCGCTGTCGGTCCCGGTCACGGCGTTCTTCCGGGGTCTGTCGGAGGAGCAGGACGTCATCCACGTGAAGGCCGGGGGCGGTCTGGTGATCCACCACCGCAACTCCGCGCACGGCCAGCTCTACCAGTCGCTGGGGACGATGCGCGCGCCGCACGACTACCTCGAGCCGATGCTCGTGACGCTCACCGAGCGCGCCGACGCGTTCCCGCTCTACCAGCACGCCGGCGCCGAGCTCATCTTCATGATCAGCGGCAAGATGGAGTACTGCTGCGGGGCCGGGCGCTACGTGCTCGAAGCCGGCGACGCCCTGCAGTTCGTGGGCGAGGTCGCGCACGGTCCCGGCGATCTCATCTCGCTGCCGATCCAGTTCCTCGCGGTGAAGTCCCTCGGCGCCAGGGGGTGATCCAAGGCCAGGCGCCGTGTTGACTGACGATGGACAACGTCTACTGGTGTTGCGTATGGTCCACATCGAGACCCGGGTCACGTCAGGAACGATCGTTCGCGTCGGCCGGGTCGGGATCGGCGGACGGCACGTGCGCCGCCGTCCGGATCCGGAGTCGATCCAGGACCAGGAGGAACGGCCATGACCCATGTCGTGCCCCACGAGACGCTCCCGCAGGTCGACGCGGACGCCGGCCCGATTCACGCCGCGGCACAGGGGACGTCGCGATGACCACGCGCGCCGACGTGCCCTACTTCGACGTGGCGGACCCGGCGTTCTCCGTCCAGTCCGACGAGGTCAGAGCCGCCCGGCAGGTCGGCTGGTACGCGCGCACCAACTACGGGCTCGCCGTCCTGCGCTACGACGAGGTGAGCAAGCTGCTCAAAGACCGCCGCCTCGTCCAGGGGAGCGCGAAGTGGCCGGAGCGCAACGGTGTCATCGGTGGGGCGTTCGCCCACTGGTGGTCCGATTCGCTGCTCAACCTCGAGGGCGAGGACCACCACCGCATCCGCAGGCTGCTCATTCCCGCGTTCTCCCCGAAGCTGATCGAGCGGTTCGTACCGCGGTTCCAGGCGCTCGCTGACGAGCTCGTCGACGAGTTCGCGGAGGCGGGGCGGTGCGAGTTCATGACGCAGTTCGCCGAGCCCTACGCGGCGCGGGTTCTCGCGATCATGCTGGGCATCCCGGAGTCGGAGTGGCGCACCATCTCGGCCTGGTCGAACGACATCGGCCTGGCCCTCGCGGTGACGATCCGGCAGGACATCGACACGATCCACGCGGCGCTGGACGGACTGTACGGTTACGCCGGGGACCTGATCCGGGACCGGATGGCGAACCCGGGCGACGACTTCGTCTCGCGCCTCGTGCTCGCGCATCGCGACGACGACCGGCTGAGCGATGCGGAGCTGCGCAACGCGATCGTCCTGCTGATCTTCGCTGCCATGGACACGACGCGCAACCAGCTCGGGCTCGCGCTGCACACCTTCCTGCGGTACCCGGACCAGTGGGAGCTGCTCGCGGAGCGCCCCGATCTCGGACGCGCGGCGGTCGAGGAGATCATGCGGGTCAACCCGACCACGACCTGGGTCACCCGGGAGGCCGCGGTGGACTTCGAGTTCCAGGGCGTGCACATCCCGGCTGGGACGACCGTGCACCTGTTCACCGAGTCAGCCGGCACGGACCCGCTGGCCCTACCGGAGCCGGCGTTCGACATCACCGCGAAGCGGGCCCCGCACTTCGCCTTCGGTGGCGGGGTCCACCACTGCCTCGGCCACTTCGTGGCGCGCAGCGACATGAGCGTCGCGCTGCCGCTGCTGGCCCGCCGCCTGCGCCATCCGCGCCTCGACGGCGAGGTCAGAGCGCTACCCATGTCCGGCAACACCGGCTTCGTCGCGCTGCCCGTGGCCTTCGGACCCGAGAACCGAAGCCCCGAGGTGCTCTCGTGACCGGAACGCTGCGCCTGGCATGCATGGACTCGGACGCGCCGCCGCTGTTCGGCCTGGCGCGACCGGACGGCTCCCGCCACGGCTACGAGCCCGCCGCGGCCGGCCTCGTCGCCGCCGAGCTCGGTGTCTCCGTTCAGTGGGTGATCCTCCCGTGGGGGGACATGATCCCGGCGGTACAGCAGGGGAGGGCCGACGCAGTCTGGTGCGGGCAGGGGATCATCCCCGAGCGCGAGGCCCAGGTCGACTTCACGACTCCATACGCGATCTTCGACGAGGCGGTCCTCGTGCCGCGCGGCAGCGGCCGGACCGATGCCGCGTCCCTGCGCGGGCTCCGGGTCGCGGCGATCGACGCCAGCGCAAACCTGGCGTTGGCGAAGACCTTCGACGGAGCCGTACCCGTACCGTTCGACGGAGCGAGCGACGACGTCTTCGGGGACATGGTCCAGGCGCTGCGGCGCGGCGAGGTCGACGCCGTGGTGGACGACGACGTCGTGCTCGCCCCGTTCGACGACGACCCGGAACTGGAGGTCGGGTTCACCGTCGCGACCCGCAACCGCTGGGGCGTCGGGGTGGCCAAGGAGCGCCCGGATCTGCGCGACCGCATCAGCGCCGCGCTCGACGCCGTCATCGTCAACGGGCGGCTCGCAGAGGTCTGGCGCACGTGGATCCCGCGTCTGGCCTTCCCCCTCGCGCCGTGAGCGCACCGCCGCTCATCCGGGCCTGGGAGGCGCTGCAGATCGAGGCCAGGACGTCCATCGCGCTGATGGTTCTCGAACCCGATTTCGCCACCGTGGCCGAAGGCCAGCCGGAACTGGACGCATAGTTCCTGCTGCACCTGTGGCAGACACCATCGCCGGCGGCCTGCGCCGGCACGCCATGGTGGCGGACAGGATCACCCCTTCATAACGGGCAACAAGGGGCGGGCGCCCGGCTCGACGGGTGCCCGCCCCTCGGTGATCAGTGGTGGTGGGTGAGCGGAGCGGGTTGAGCTTCGAACGGCTGGGGCGGGGTGATCCGGTCCAGCCACAGGGCGGACAGCGCCAGCAGCAGCCCGATGCCGCTGATGACGCCCCCGACCCAGTTCACCGAGGCCGCGCCGAGGCCGCTGTCGATGGCGGCGCCGCCGAGCCAGATGCCCAGCGCCGAGCCGAGGGTGAACGCGGAGATGTTGGCCGCCGAGGCGATGTCCGGTGCGTCGCCCGCCTTGGTCATCACCCACATCTGCAGCGGTGCGACCACGGAGAACGCGGCGACCCCGTACAGCAGCACGCCGATGATCGCGGTGACCGGGTTGTGGATGAGCAGGCTCATCGCGAACAGCATCACTGTCAGGCCGGCGACGGTGCCGACGAGCGCCCGCCGCACGTTGCGGTCGGCGAGCCGGCCGCCGAGCTGGTTGCCGATGAACAGGCCGACACCGAACAGCAGGAACATCGGCGTGACCCACCCGTCGCCGAGTCCGGTGGCCTCGGTCAGCTGTGGCTCGAGGTAGACGTAGCTGGTGAACACCCCGCCGTAGCCGAACAGGGTCGTGACCAGTCCGATGAGGACCGACGGTCGGCGTAGCGCGCGGAGCTGGGCCTTCAGCGGTGCGGAGCCGCCGCCGCTGCCCATGTGCATCTTGGCGTGCGCGTCGAGCTCGGCCTCGTCGCCGCTGTGCCCGTGCTGGTGGTCGTGCCCGTGCTGATGTGCCTGATCGTGCTGGGGTGCGACCTCCCGGACCTTGGCCCGGCCGAGTCCCCGTGGGAGCAGGAACAGCAGCCCGACCATGGCGATTGCGCCGAACAGCACGAGCGTGCCGAAGGTCGCCCGCCAGCCCAGTGCCCGGCCGACGGCGGCGCCGATCGGGGCGCCGAGGATGGTCGCGGCGGTGGCGCCGGCGAAGACGGTCGCGATTGCGCGGCCCTTCAGCTTCGCGGACACGAGCTCGGCGGCGAAGACCGCGGCGATGCCGAAGAACGCGCCGTGCGCGAGCGCGGCGACGATCCGGCCGGTCATGATCCAGCCGTAGTCCGGGCCGAGGAGTGAGATGAGGTTGCCGAGCAGGAAGATCCCGGCGGAGGTGAGCAGCATGGTGCGGCGGGACACCGTGCCGCCGAAGGCGGCGAACAGCGGGGCGCCGATGGCGACGCCGAGTGCGTAGGCGGTTTCGAACAGCCCGACCGCGCCGATCGTGGTGTCGAGCGCGGCGGCGATGTCCTCGACGACACCGGCGACGATGAACTCGTCGGCGCCCATCGCGAAGGACGCTATTACCAGGGCCCAGACGGCCAATGGCATCTTACGCATGGGGAACAACTCCTTATAAGGAGAGAAATCGGTGGTGCACGTGGTGGGCGGGAACAGCAGCAACAGGGCATCGAGACCTCCGAGGATCAGTCGGCGACGAGGGTGAACGCCGCGGTGCGGACGGTGTCGCCGTGCTGGAAATCCAGGAACAGCCGGTAGGCGCCGGGGTCGGCGACATGGGCGTGGAAGGTGACGTCGGGGCCCGCCGCGGTGGCACCGTCGCCGGGCGAGCCGTCCGGGTGCACGTGGACGTAGGCCAGATCAGCGGCATGCACGGCCACCAGGTGGCCGTAGGCGCCGAGGTAGGGCTGCAGATCGGTCACCGGTTGCCCGGAGCGGCGTACCGAGAAGGCGAGCCGGCTCGGCCGGCCGGGCACCAATGACCCGGTCAGCTCGACCGCGTAGTCCCCGATCGCGAACCTGGTTGCCGGGGCCGGCAATTCCCGGGCCACGCCCTCGCCGTCGACGGCCAGGTCGGCGCTGATCGTGAACGACTCCTCCGATTCCGCGGGCGAGAAGTCCGCGAACACCCGGTAGTCCCCCGGTTCCAGCACCGGCAGCAACACGGTCCAGACGCCGTCGCCGTCCGCGCTTGGGTGCAGGTGCCAGTAGCCGGTGAGGTCTCGCCGCACCACGATCAGGTGCACCTGCTTCTCGTGGACCTCGGCGAACGAGACCACCGGCGCACCGTCGGACTGCAGGATGCGGAACCGGAACTCGGTCGCCACCTCCGCGCTCAGCCGGGCTGTCTCCGGCGCCAGCGCGTACGCGGTGTCGTGGTGGTTGTCGTGGGTGGTGACGGTGGTGCTCATCTGAACTCCTCGGGATTCATACCCTGTAGGGGTATCCGTGCGGAGAGAAGTTGGCACGCCGGGTCGACGGGCGCAACGTGATACATGCCATACCTGGGTATCGTATGGTGATACCCCTAGGGGGTGTAAGCATGCCTCTGTCAGATACCCCCCGGCCGTATTCAAGGGAGCTCGTTGTGACGCCTCACCCCCGTCGGTGGTGGGCCCTCGGCCTCATCGCCCTCGCACAGTTCATGGTGATCATGGATACGTCGATCATCGGGGTCGCCCTGCCGCACATGCAGGCGGACCTCGGGTTCTCCCAGGCCGACCTGTCCTGGGTGTTCAACGCCTACGTCGTCGCCTTCGGCGGGCTGCTGCTGCTCGGCGGACGCCTGTCGGACCTGTTCGGGGCGCGGCGCGTCTTCGCGACCGGGTGGGCGATCCTGCTGGCAGGCTCGGTGCTCGCCGCCGTCGCCACGACGGCATGGGTCGAGCTGGCCGGCCGGGCCGTGCAGGGTGTGGGCGCCGCGCTCATCGCCCCGGCCGCTCTGACCCTCCTCATGATCCTCTTCGGTGGATCCCCGCGCGAGCTCACGACCGCCCTCGCGCTCTATGGCGCCGCGGCCCCGGCAGGTGGCACCGCTGGTGTGTTCCTCGGCGGTGTGATCACGGAGTGGCTGTCGTGGCCGTTCATCTTCTGGCTCTACGTGCCGATCGCGGCCGCGACGCTTGCGCTGGTCCCGGTGCTGCTCCCGGCCGCGCCGCCGACCGCCGGTCGAGTCGACCTGGCCGGCGCGCTGACCGTGACCGCCGGTCTGGGACTCGGGGTGTTCGGCGTGGTGCGCGCGCCCGAGGTGGGATGGTCGTCGGGTTCGACGATCGGCGTGCTGGCCGCGGCGGTCGTGCTGCTAGCGGCGTTCCTGCTGATCCAGGCTCGCAGCGGCGCGCCGCTGGTGCGGCTGGGCATCTTCCGGACCCCGGACCTGGGCGCCGCGAATCTGGCGCAGCTGCTGCTGGGTGCGGCGTGGATCCCGATGTGGTTCTTCCTGAACCTGTATCTGCAGCAGGTGCTCGGCTTCGGGGCGTTCGCATCCGGCGCCGCGCTGCTGCCGATGACGATCGCGATCATGGCGTTGATGGTCGGGATCGTTCCGCGGCTGGTCGGCCGGTTCGGGCCGAAGTCGCTGACGGTGGCTGGGCTGCTCGTGCTCGCCGCCGGCCTCGCCTGGTTGGCGGCCGTCGATCCCGCCGGGTCGTTCACCGCCGACGTGCTCGGCCCGTCGCTGGTCGCCGCGGCCGGGATGGCACTGGCGTTCATCCCGTCACTGGGAACCGCCATCTCGTCGGCTCGGCCCGAGGAGGGTGGCCTGGCCTCCGGCATCGTGAACACCGGCTATCAGATCGGCTCCGCGCTCGGCCTGGCCGCGATGACCGCCCTTGCGGCGGCCACCGGTGCCGGCCGCGTCGGCGACGTCGAGGCGCTCACCACCGGCTTCTCGACCGCGTTCCTCGGCGCCGCGGGCATCGCCGCCGCGGGCGGGCTGCTCGCCGCGATCACGCTGCGCGGCCGGGGCCAGCGGCGCGTCGCGGCGGCGGGCCCGGCAACCGAGCGAGCGGCCCGATAGCCCGCTCCGACGCCAGCACCCGTCCGATCTCGGGGCGGCACCGCACCGCGGTGCGGTGCCGCCCCTCCACCTCAGGAGAGCCAATGCCTCCGATCCGCACCCACGGCGCCGCGCTGTTGCGCTCACCGACCACACACCGCATCGTGCGCTGCCTGCTGGGCTGCGCGCTCGCCGCGATCGCCGCCCGACCGGCCGACCGCACCACGAGGCCGGCACAAAACACCTGCCGCTGAACCGACCACCCGAGCGACAGCCGAAAGGAACCTCGGATGCCCCGCCTCCGCGCTCTCGACCCCGAGCAGGCACCGTCCGGCGCACGCGCGCTGCTCGCCGACATCATCGACCGTCACGGCGACGCCGGGCCGATGGTCCGCACCATGGCGCACTCACCCGCCCTGCTCCAGGGCTACCTCCAGCTCTCCCGCGCCATGAAGCGCTCGTCCGTGCCGCGGCCGCTGAGCGAGAAGATCTCCCTCGCCGTCCAGGAATGGATCGGATGCGCACTCTGCCTGGCCGCGCACACCGCAGCAGGGCGCGCAGCAGGCCTGACCGACACCGACATCGAGCTCGCCCGCCAGGCGACCGCGACGGACGCCCGCGAAGCCGCACTGCTCACCCACGCCGTGCGCGTCCTCACCGAGCCCGCCTCGATCACCGACGCCGATATCGCCGACCTGCGCCGGCACGGCTGGAGCGACCGCGCCATCGCCGATGTCGTCGGGCTCGTCGCCCTGAACCAGCTCACCGGCTCGTTCAACCTCGTGGCCGGCCTCGAACCCGCGCAGGAAGCCGCCACCAGCTCCTCGTGAATCTGCTCGGCCTGCAGGCGCATGAGCCAGCGACCGGACGGGTCGCAGCTGAACGTTGCCTCCACTGACGCGCTGCAACGTCACAGCGTCAGTTCTGCATCGGGTTCGCGGGCCGTTGCCTCATCTCCGATGCTGTCGGCGCTGGGCGCCGCACGTTGCTCCGGGAGTCGGGGCACGGTTCCGCGCCGCTGGGGAAGGTCGTCATTGACGGGGTAGGGGTATGAACCCGCGGCGAGCGCGACGGCAATCGCCGCGACTTTGCGTGCTTGCTCGGGGCTGAGGCCCCACGACAGCGCGAGATCTTCGATACTTCCGGGACTGCGGTCGTCTGTACCGGGCATGCTGATCGGTCCTCTGGACGTGCGACGTGGACGAGACGAGGGGTCTCGCCGGAACCGGGCAGCGCCGTACCGACGGCAGGCGAAGCGCGGCTCTCGGCGGCTTCGTCTCTATGTGCGCAGCACGCAAAGGGCGTGTTGCGCTGGGCCGGACAGACCAGGTCCGTCGGCGACGCGCGGCGACGACGCGTTGGTAGCCGGGTTCGTCACGCTGCCGAACCCGGCCGGCTTCGCGATCGTGGTGAGAGCTGGAGCCTGGGGATGTGCTGCTGTGGATCGCTCGCTGTGGCACGAGTGCTCGCCGTCGCCGTCCGTCTCGCTGTCCAGAGCTGGCACGTGGCCGCTCTCCGAGACGCTGATCGACGCGGGTGTGCGCGAGTGCGCGGCCTCGTGCTCGGAACCGCCGGCCTGGAGCAGGCCGAGGTGACACAGCGCCGAGACGAGGACGGCGGCGCCGACGACGACGAGGCCGATACTGGACCTGGCCGACCGCATCAACCTCGCGAGGACCGACGACCGCGTCATCGGAGCCTGGAGCGCGAGGGGACGAGCGGCACGAAGACGACAGTACCGGCGGCTGTCCCGATCGGCCCTGGCCGGACTCGGCGCCAGGTTGGGTGTTCGCACCGCATCCTCGATGCGTCCCAGCGTCCACACCGCGGGCTGAGTTCGTGCTGGTCGTGCTCTCCGGCCTGACCGCTGGGCCATCCTCAGGCGTCGATGACGACGTCTTCCAACGGGGTCGAGCAGCAGAGCAAGATCTTGTTCTGGGCGATTTCGCGGGGACGGATCCCTCCGTTGTGGCGCATGTTGACCGTGCCGGCCACCAAGGTGGTCTTGCAGGTGCCGCACATGCCCTGGGCGCACGAGGCGGGGAGGGTGATCCCCTCCTGGGCGGCAGCCGTGAGAATCGCGGTTTCGGAGTCGCACGCGATCGTGCGCCCGCTGCGGGTGAGCTCGACCTTGAAGGAGCCGCCGCCGTTGCTGTTGGCAGGGGCGGGAGCTGGGACGGTGAAGAGCTCCTCGTGGTAGCGGGCCATGTCGAAGCCCGCGGCGGGGAGCATGAGCCGCACCGCCTCCACGTAGCCAGGAGGCCCGCACGCGAAGATCTCACGCTCGAGGAGGTCGGGTGCGATCTGGCGGAGCATCGCGAGGTCCAGCCGGCCTCGGTACCCGCCCCAGGATTCGACCGGCCCGTTCTCTTCGCAGACGTGGACCACCCGGATGTGCGGGACGGTGGCGGCGATCAGGTCCAGCTCGCGGCGGAAGATGATGTCGTCGGGCGTGCGGGCACTGTGCACGAACAGCACATCGGCCGGATCTGCCAGGTCGTAGAGCGTTCTGGTCATCGACATCGACGGCGTCACGCCGCTGCCGCCGGACAGGAACAGGTACTTCGGTGCTGGATGACGGGCCACGGAGAACTGCCCCTGTGGTCCGCTCGCCCGCAGTGTTCCGCCGGGGGTGAGGTGGTCGTGCAACCAGTTCGACACCAGCCCGCCTGGCACCCGCTTCACCGTGATCGCGATCCGTCGGGGGCGGGTGGGCGGGGAGGAGATGGTGTAGCACCGCGTCACCGGAATGCCGTCGGGCTCGGTGGTCACGGTGAGGTACTGGCCGGCGTCGAACCGGAGCTGCTCGGAACCGGCGACCTCGAACACGAACGTCCTGACGTCGGCCGTGATGGTGTGGACCTGCTTGCAGGTGAGGAGCATTTCGGTCATCGCCACAGGTGCTCGCGCAACCGCATGGTGTACCAGTTGCAGAACGCCTCGACCTGGAGCTCGGTCGGGCTGTACGGGCCCGGCACGTAGGCCGGACTGCCGACCCCCAACTGTGCGCGCGCGACCAGGGTCGCGTCCTGGTCGTTGGTGGCGGTCCACACCTTGGTCAGGGTGCCCAGGTCGTAGTCGACGCCTTCGACGGCGTCCTGGTGGACGAGCCATGTGGTCCGCACCAGCGTCCTGTCCGGCGCGATCGGAATCGCCGAGAAGCAGATCGCGTGGTCGGCCAGCACGTGGAACCACGAATTGGGCTGCAGGTGCAGGGTCAGGCGACCCAAGCGTGCCGTGGGGAAGTCTGCGAGCAGGCGCTTGCAGGCCGCCGTCCCGTCCGCCGTGAAGGATTCCCCGGCGAGGTCGAGTGGCTCACGCTGGATGCGGAAGCCGGTCGGGCGGGTGTCGAGCTCCTCGATCGCGGCGTAGGGGAGGCCCAGCTCCTCGTAGGTCGTGCGGGCCTCTGCGTCGGCGTGCAGGTAGCGCTCGTACGCCGGTCGCAGCACGGGCGGGAGGTCGGATTCGGAGTAGCCGTAGATGGGGAACAGGGAGCACTGGAGCTCCGGGTGGCCGCTGCAGTGGTAGCACTCCCGGTTGTTCTCCATGGCGAGTTTCCAGTTGCCGTTCTCGACGAGGTCGACCTGGGCGGCCACCTTCGCCTGCTGCAGGCGGTGCGGCGCCAGGTAGGGCTCGATGCGCGCGGCGACGTCGGCGAAATCGGCGGGCGGCTCGTCGGCGAGGCAGATGAAGATGAGACCGGCAAGCGTGCGAGCGTGCACCGATTTCAGCGAGAAGCACGACGGATCGAAGCCGGGTGCCTGGGATTCGGCATACCGCAGCTCTCCGTCGACGCCGTAGGTCCATTTGTGGTATCCGCAGACGATGTTGCCCACCGAACCGCGCTCGTCGTTCAGGATACGCGCACCGCGGTGCCTGCAGACGTTGTGGAAGGCCCGTACGTCACCGTCGTCATCTCGGACAATGATGATCGAGTACGTCCCGATGGCAACCGTGACGTAGTCGCCGGGCTCGGGAAGCTCCGCGTCCGTGGCGGCGAAGAGCCAGTGCTGCGCGAATATCGCGGCCACGTCGAGGTCGAACACGTTCTTGCTGGTGTAGAAGGGGGCTTCGAGGCTCTCGCCCGTTCTGCGGCGGGCGACGAGGTCGGCGGTTTCGGGCGCGCTCCGTCGCCCTGGCCGAACAGATCGGCTGACGCGAGCGCGCGCCGGAACCTCGTGGCCACCGAGCACGACCGACCCGGCCGCACACCATGATTAACGATCTTGGAATGGCTGTGACCGCTGTGGTCGGGTCCGGGGCCGGCCGGGTCCGTTGCGGCCGACGCTGATCTGGTCGAGCAGTGGTAGCAGGTGCGGGTTGTCACCGGCTTGCGCGGCTGTGAGGATGATCGACATTCGTACGCCGCGTCCGTCGACCGCGAGATGGATCTTGCTGGTCAACCCGCCCCAGGAGCGTCCAGGGCTTCCCCTGTCGACGGCGAGGCGGCCTCGAACATGAATTACAACACGATCTAGCCGCGATCCAGCCCGGACCTGTCGGATATTGCCTACCTGCTCCGTCCCCGATCTACATCCACCGGCTGAAGAAGGACACCCGATGCGCACGCTTGTGGTCTGCTCCATCGTCTCCCTCGACGGCTTCTCCGCCGGGCCCGGCGGAGACCTGACCGCGCTCCCGTTTGACGAGGGCTTCAACGCGTATGGGCTCGAACGGCTCCGCGCCGCGGATACCGAGCTCACCGGCCGCACGTCGTACGAGATGTTCCGCGGCCACTGGCCCGGCAAGGCCGACGATCCGAGCGCCGACGAGCTCGAGCGCGAGATCTCCCGCGAACACAACGCGGCCCGCCAGGTCGTCATCTCCGACTCGCTCATGATCGGCGAGGAGGAGCCCTGGTCCGCGACGACCACAGTGGTCCCGCGGGCCAAGGCCCACACGACGGTACGGGAGATGCTCGCCGCGGAGGGCATGGAGATTCTGGTATTCGGCAGCAGGACCGTCTGGAATGATCTGCTCACCGCGGGCCTCGTCAGCGAGTTGCACCTGCTCGTCGGGCCGAAGTTGCTCGGCGACGGCGTCCCGGTGTTCTCCGGCCCCCCGACGCCGCTGCGGCTGCTCGAGACACGTCGGCTTGATGGGTCGTCGCTGGTGTTGCACCGCTACGGCGCGCGGACCATATGACCAGTCGGCCAGTGGGCGCGACAGATTTGGCGAGACGCGCTCGGCCACGCTGGACGGCCTCACGCCGCGGCTCGTGTGCTGAGAAGCGGTCACAACTGACGGACAAGCGATCATCGATCGCTAGGGAGAGCCCAGCCAGGCCGAGCCGAGCGAGCGTTCGCAGTTGCAAACGAGTTTCTCCAATCATCACACACGCGGCAGCCAGCCTGTGATCATGCCGAGGGTTCGGTGCGATCCGGAGGTGCTGTAGTGGGCGTGTCCAGTACGAGTAGATTCTGGCGCACAACCGGGTGTGCCACGGTGGTAGCAGCCGTTATAGGCGCGGGAGCCACTCTGCTCGCCCAGCAGATCTCCTCCACAGAGGCGCCAGCGTCATCGACGCCCTTCACCGCAGTGATGACCGAGCCTGCCCAGGACCCATCGCAGCCCAGTCCTCCCGCTGAGACCGGTAGCTCGGAGGTGCTCTGGAGTAATCATTTCAATATGGGCAACTATGTTAATTTTGACGTCATTCCACCACGGAATAGCGGTGGAAACCTGCATCAGGACGTCACGGGCACCTATCATGTGTACGATAATGCGGCACTCTGGGAGTCGCGGACGCCGCCGTCGAAGCGGCAATGTGTTGACCGGATATCTACCCATGCACTGAAGTCGATACCGGCAGACGTGGGGACTCAGTTCTGTTACCGGACGCGAGGTGACAGGATTGTATTCATCAAAGTTCTCGAGATTGAGCCAGGAGATGGGTTTCTCACAAGTCCTCGCTTCGAGACTGAGGTGACAATCTGGCGCAAGTAGACGTCGTGAGCGCTCGGACCTCAATGTCGTGGAAGGCCGTGTAGTCAGGTCCCGGAACCGGGTGCAGCGGCGATCGATTGGCGACCGTCAGCGATCGTGAAGGATCGGTCCCCACCAGTCGACCCGACTGGTCGGCCAGGTGATCATCGACAGCCCCGGCAGAACAATGGCTCTGTCGGCGCGGTCGACGGCGGCCGGTGGCGGCTGGAGCTCACCGCTCCGGCCGGTCCGGCCATCGTGGCGACCTTACCGAACGGCGATGCGGCGTTCGACGCGCTCCGGTCCTGGTCGGCCGACGACGACTGGTGGCGCGAGGCATTTACCTGGTCGCCGCTCCCCTGACGTCCTCGCGACTCGGATCGGTGTCATCGGCCAGGCAGCGCAGGTACAGATAGGCGGTGTTCTTGTTCGCCAGGCCGCCGAGCGAGCCGATGGCCCAGAACCGCAGCGTCAGGTCGGCGGCGCCCGGCTCGGCGAGGCGGACCCGGAACCGTGTCTGCTGGCTCGGCGCGCCGGTGAGCTCCGTGTCCGGGGCGTCCACCTCGACACCGGGGACGGCGGACGAGCGCAGCTGCAGCGGGCCGGTCACGTAACCCTTATTGGTGACGCTGACCGGGATCTCCGCCCACGCATCGGGACGGAGCGGCTCGACCTCGACGTCAGTTCGTGCGGCCTCCACTCGTCCCTCGGGATTGATCGTCACGACGAACGCGGCGTCCGTCGCGACCGAGGTGCAGCACGTGCAGCCGGGTTCGCAGGACATCACTCGACCTCGCTCTCGTCCCGGCGGGCGGCATAGACGGCCTGGGCCTGGTCGTACGCGGCGCGCGCCTCCTCCCGCTCGGTCGGCCGGATGAAGCCGTGCTTCACCTGCCACAGCTTGTCGACGCAGTCGTGCAGCCACTGCGCGCTGCTGCGGGAGGCGCGGATCGGCCGGTCGCCGATCTCGACGAAGATCGGCTGGGTGTGCAGGCTGGGCAGCAGCCGCAGCGCGACCCAGGACGAGCGGTCCAGGTCGAGGTCGAGGTCGAGCTGGTGCTCGGAGCCGTCGGCGATGATCTCCCGGGTCGCGACCGGCAGGCCGTTGACCACCACCTCGACGGCGACCGAGCGCGACTCGCCGATCCGGGCCCATTCCAGATGCCAGGCGGAGGAGTCGGCACCGAAGTCCCAGTCGGCGTAGCCGGCGTTGGGCACCGACGGATCGGCCGGCGCGAGGTCGTAGTCGAACTCCGCCACGGTCGGCTCCGGCCGTCGCTCCGGCAACAGGGCCGCCAGCGTCGCCGTCAATCGCACCCGGCCCGGCTCGGCCCGGCGCTGTTCCCGGGCGGTGTCGCCGTCGACGGCCAGGTCGAAGGCGTGGCTCCGACCGTCGCCGAAGTAGGAGGCCCGGGTCCGCAGCCCATCGATCCACGCCTCGAGGGCCTGGTCGCCGGTCGGCGGTGCCGGCAGCGACACGTACGTGCGGCCGATGCCGGGCCGCTCGTCCGAGACGCAGGGGAAGTCCGTCTCGCCAAGCATCATCGTCCGGAAGCCGGTGTTGAGCAGGTGATACCAGACGTTCAGCTCGGCCGCGACCCCGAATTCGGCGCCGGCGATGAAGTCGGCCGCGTCGTGCGGCACGTCGACGATGAGTTCGTTCGACCCGATCGAGGCGAAAGGCGGAAGGTCGAAGTTGGGCAGCTCGCGGGAGGCCGTACCCATGCCGAGGCCGCAGTGGGCGAACCCGGTCAAAGCGCCCTGGGCCCGCGCCCACTGGTGCACCGGCAGGTTCCAGGACGGCCAGTCCTCCAGCACCGAGGTGCCCGGATAGTCCTGGTCGGTGAGGCCGAGCAGGATCAGGTGGCCGGAATGGCTGGACGGGAAGCCGGAGATCTCGACGTCGTAGCGGAGCACGCTCTCGCTGTCGTGATCGGTGGCCTGTGGCTGCCAGGTGACGCCCTGCGCCTCCTGGTGCGAGGGGAACTCCAGCGTGGCCGGCGGGCTGATGCTGCGGCCGGTGAAGAACTGCTTCTGGTAGTAGTAACACGGCCCCCAGGTGAGCACGCTGGACACCCAGATCGCCTCCCCGCGGACGTGCCGGATCATCGTCTCCGGCGTCACACCCTCGGTGGGCTGGCTGTAGTGCGAGCAGCCGCCGCCGTGGATGTGCGGATCGCCCGAGTAGTAGCCGCGGGCGGCCGGATCGATCCAACGATCCAGCCGTACGCTCAGCGGAGCGGAATCCGCCGGGTCGACCTCGAACCGGGTCGTGACCGGCCGATACTCCGGTCCCCGCCACGCGGTGACGTCGTAGCCACCGGCGGGCAGCGGGATCGACTCCCCGGAGGCCCGGTACACCTGATCCTGGAAGAACATGTCGGGGGCCAGCCGCAGCCCGCGGGACGGATAGACCCGGCCGAGCTGGTCCCGGACGATGATCGAGGCCATGCAGGTACGCCCGTCACTGTCGCGGACGTCCAGGACGACGTCGCGCGCCGGCACCACCTCGGCCTCGATCTCGGTCCGGGCCACGCCGGAGGTGGACAGCCGCCGCAGCTGGGTCTGCTCCCAACTGTCGCCCCGCCGCTCGCCGTCGAGGGTCGGGCCCGCGGATCGGGCGATGGCGATCGGCGCGGACAGCCGGCCCGCGTCGCGGCTGTAGATGCTGAGCACGACGAACTCCAGTTCGCGGCCCGACAGCGTGCCGGGACCGTCGAGCCGCAGCTCGTACCACCACTTGTCCCGGATCGTCGAAGCGTGTTCCACCCGGTCCGGCAGATAGGGCCGGGTCACCATCCCGCTGGCCCAGGTGACCATGCTGCCGCCGCCGTCGACCACGAAGCTCGACTCGACTCCGCCCGGATTGTTCGCGCTGATCAGGAAGCTGCGCCAGCCGCCCTGGATCAGGCGGGCCGGCGCGACGAGCTGCTCCAGTGTTTCCGGTCCGCGCGGGCCGACCTGGAACTCCAGTAGCAGGTACGGCGCCAGCAGCCGCCGAAGCTCGGCCGCGAGGTCGGAGGCCGGTCTCCCCTCGAGCGCGGCCACTGCCTCGAGCAGCCCGGCGTCGACCGGTTCGCCGAGTTCGGTCAGCCGGTTCAGGGCACGGATCGCGGAACTGAGGATCGGTTGGCCTGCCGGGCTCGTCGTCGACAGCTGATCAAGTTGGCTCACGCTGCTCCCGTCGGGCGTTGAAGGGCCTCCCCGTCGACGGTATTGCCGGGTCGCTTGATCAGCTATCGGTTTCGGAACGACCGCGCCCGGTTGTCGCCGCGCAGGCCGAGGGCCGCAACCGCATCCGGCGGCCTCAGGAAAAGCGTGCTCCACCGATCACCGAACGAAATTGGTCAACTCTTCGCCAATTGGCCGAAGGTCATCGCGTGAACTTACCGTGATCGAGCTGTAGCTGTTCGGAGCTAACGATTGTGTTGCCTCTGGTCATGAATGGTGTGATCGGCGTCTCCGCAGGGAAAGGGAGGGGGTGACGACGACCGCCCGGAACCGCCCGACCAGCGCGCCAACCGTCCATCCGCTCGAGCCGCTGACTGCGGCCGAGGTCACTCGAGCTGTCGATCTGCTCCTCGGCTCCGGCCATCCGGGCGACGCGTGCCGCTTCGTCTCGATAGTCCTGCGGGAGCCGGAGAAGTCCGCTGTGCTCGCGTTCGACGCCGACGGGACCGCGACCGCACGGGAAGCGGACGCGATCGTGCTCGACACGGCGGACGGGACGACCTACGAGGCGGTCGTCTCGCTCACCGACGGGGCCGTGACCCGCTGGGAGCACGTGCCCGGTGTGCAGCCGCAGGTGATGCTGGAGGAGTTCTTCCAGTGCGAGGAGATCGTCAAGGGCGATCCCGGGGTCCAGGAGGCTCTACGCAAGCGCGATATCACCGAGTTCGACGGCGTCATGGTGGACCCGTGGTCGGCCGGGCATTACGGCGACGAGGAACAGGGCCGGCTGCTGCGCGGCCTGATCTGGATGAAGATGGGCGGGCCCGACGACAACGGCTACGCCCACCCGGTCGAGAACCTCGTCGTCTACGTCGACACGCAGGCCAAGCGCGTGGTGAAGATAGAGGACCACGGCGTCGTGCCGGTCCCGCAGCGGCCCGGCAACTACACCCCGGACGCCGTCGCGCCGCGCACCGACCTGCGGCCGATTGAGATCACCCAGCCCCAGGGCACCTCGTTCACTGTGGACGGGCACGAGGTGCGCTGGCAGAAGTGGCGCTTCCGGGTCGGGTTCACCCCGCGCGAAGGGCTCGTCCTGCACACGGTCCGCTACACCGACGGCGACCGCGAGCGCCCCGTCCTCCACCGCGCGTCGCTGTCGGAGATGGTCGTGCCCTACGGCGACCCGGCACCGACGCACCGGCGCAAGAACGCCTTCGACGCAGGCGAGTACAACATCGGCACCCTCGCCAACCCGCTCGAGCTCGGCTGCGACTGCCTCGGTGAGATCCACTACTTCGACGCCGTGTTCGCCGACGCCGACGGCAACCCGCTGACCATCCCGAACGCCGTGTGCCTGCACGAGGAGGACTACGGCCTGCTCTGGAAGCACACCGACTTCCGCACCGAGAAGACCGAGGTCCGCCGGTCGCGGCGGTTGGTGGTCTCGTTCATCGCCACCGTCGGCAACTACGAGTACGGCTTCTTCTGGTACCTCTACCAGGACGGCACGATCCAGTTCGAGGTCAAGCTCACCGGGATCATGTCGACCGGTGCCGTCCCGCCGGGCACCCGGCCGACGCACGGCCAGCTCCTCAACGCCGACGGCCTCTACGCCCCGATCCACCAGCACTGGTTCAACATGCGGCTGGACTTCGACATCGACGGCACCGCCAACTCGGTCTACGAGGTCGACACGGTGACCGACCCGCCGGGCCCGGACAACCCGCTGGGCAACGCCTTCCGCACCGTCGACACGCTGCTGGAGACCGAGCGCGGCGCGCAGCGGAGCGTGAGTCCGGACCGAGCCCGGTACTGGAAGATCGTCAGCCCGGACGCGCGCAACGCCGTCGGCGAGCCCACCGCTTACGCGCTCAAGCCGCACGGCAACATCGTGCCGTTCGTGCAGCCGGAGGCGAGTGTGCTCAACCGCGCCGGGTTCATGGCCCACCACCTGTGGGTCACGCCGTACGAGGAGCGGGAGCGGCACGCCGCGGGCGACTACCCGAACCAGCACCAGGGCGGCGACGGGCTGCCCCGCTGGACCGCGGCGGACCGTCGGGTGGCCGACACCGACGTGGTGGTCTGGTACACGTTCGGCGAGCACCACGCCGCGCGCCTCGAGGACTGGCCGGTGATGCCCGTGCAGTACGCCGGGTTCTCGCTGCAGCCGACCGGGTTCTTCGACCAGAGCCCCGCGCTGGACGTGCCGCGCCCCGTGAACGGGCACTGCGGCTGACGAGTCGAGGGGAGGCCTCGATGAGCGAGCGAGTGGTGGGCCCGCAGGACAGCGGGCTGGAGAAGACGCTGGGCACCTGGTCGATCTTCGTCGCCGGGGTGGGCCTCGTCGTGGCGGCCAGCACGCTGGTCAGCGACTTCGTCGGCTACTTCACGATCGGGCTGGCGTTCCTGGTCGCCCTGGTGATCGGCTTCCTGATCAACCTCTTCCTCGGCCTGTCCTGCGCGGAGCTGTCCACGACGTACCCGAAGGCCGGGGCGCTCTACGAGTACGGGGCGCGAGCGGTCCCGTGGCGAGGCGCCTCCGTCGTCGCCGGGCTCTTCCTGGCCTTCGCGTTCTACGGGATGTTCGGCATCGTGGGAGCGCTGGAGATCGCCGCGGGGTCGTTCGGCCTCCAGGCGCTCTTCGGCGCCACCGGCGCGCTCGCCCCGTGGATCATCGCGATGACGGTCCTCGCCACGCTGCCCAACCTCGTGCACGTGCGGACGATGGCGATCATCGAGGCCGTCGTCCTCGTCGGCATGCTGGCCATTCGCTGGTTCTTCGGCGTCGCCGGATGGGCAGGCTTCTCGAACACCGGTGCGTGGTCGGCCGGCAACTGGGTGGGCGAGATCGGCGTCTTCGAGTGGTCCGCGGTCGCCGGTGCCCTGGCCCTGGCCTACTGGAGCTTCGTCGGAATCGAGTTCGTCGCGCCGCTGGCGGAGGAGACCCGAAACCCCCGGCGCAACCTCCCGGCCGGGATCGTCCTCGGGCTGCTGGCCATCCTCGCCACCTCGGCGTTCATGGGAACCGGCGTCGGTGGGACCCGTCCCCTCGCCGAATGGGAGGAGTCGGCCATGGGGCCGGCCGGCTGTGACGGGAGCTGCCCGCAGCTGGTGGTGGGGGAGGCCATGTTCGGCGGTTGGGGACATGGCCTCATGGCGCTCGCCACCGCGGCCGCGACGTACACCTCCATGGTGATCGTGCTCGCAGCGATGCCGCGGATCCTCTACGGGATCGCCCGTGACGGCAACTTCTTCGGTGCCCGGCTGTCGCGGGCGTTCGCCTACCTGCACCCTCGCTTCCGGACGCCGTGGGTCGCCGTCTTCGTCACCGCGGTCGTGTACTGCGTCGTCGCGATCTCCTTCAACGACGTCGTCACCCTCATCTACGCCGGCTCGTACGCCTGGGTGATCATCTACATCTTCTGGCACCTCCTCGTCGTCGTCTCCCGGTTCACCGACCCGGACGTCGCCCGGCCCTTCCGGCTCCCTCTCGCGGTGCCGATCATCGGTGCGCTGGGCACCGTGTTCGCGCTCTACTTCGCGTTCCAGGGCGCGCACAGCACGTACGGCCTCCCGGCGCTCGCGATCTTCGCCGGGGCCATGGTCGCTGCGCTCGTGTCGTACGCGCTGGCGCGGGCGAGACAGCCGGTCCGGGCCTCGGACGAGCAGGGGACGTGATGAAGCGATGAGGTCGGAGCGCCTGGCGCCGCTGTCGCTCCGGCACCGCGCGTCGCTGCTCTACGAGGGACGCCGCAGCGCCGTCCTCGAAGAACCCGTCGACGCCATGCACCGGGCCGGGCTCCACCCCGTCACCGACCCCCGTTCCCGACACGCCAGGAGCCGGATCGGGCACGACGTCGTCGTCGAGGTCGGTTTCGCCAGCTCCTTCCGGATCTTCGGCGCCCTCATCGACACCCTGTGGACCGGGAAGCGCGAGGGCGTCCGGCTGCCGCCGGCCGTCATCGGCTACCGATTCGGACGGAGCGGCCGTTTCGTGGCGAAGATCAGGAGCGAGCGGGCCGGCGTCGTCGCGGAGGCGCTCAACGCCGACCCCGACCTCCGGCCGCTCCTCGCGCGGGCCGAGTTGAAGGACCTGCACCTGGCGCAAGGCCCGCAAGGGCGATCGGTGCAGCTGCAGCCACTGGCCGGGACGATCACGGCGCTGTACTTCCCACCGCTCCCGCCGTACACCGTGCTCATCCGGCCCGACGAGGCAGACGCCCAGCTGGTGCTCCTCACCCGCTTGCTGACGGCGTGAGCGGCCCGGCGACGTGGGACCCCCTCGGTAGCAGGCGCGGGTGGACGGCACCGGGCATCAAGATCGATGACCACAGCCCGCACGGGCGTGGGAGGCGCGGGGCGTGGTCACCGACCGCGGGCAGACTTTCCCCGTGCCCACTGATCGTCACAACCCGGCCGCGAACCCAGCGGCACCGGCACGCCCGATTTTCAGGGGTCTCTCCTGGACTAGGCCGCCTCGAGCAGCAGCCCGGCGAGCTCGACGGGCATGGTGATCATGCAGTCGTGGCCGGTCGACAGCTCCCGTATCTGCTCGCCCGCGGGGACGGGACGCCGGGTGATACCCGCCGGCCGACCGGCGACGCAGTGGATGTGCGTGCGCGGGATCGTGCGCGCGGCCGGATCGTCCAACCGGACCGGCTCCTGGAGGCACCGCACCGGCTGGTCCGACAGCATCGAGCGCAACCAGGCGACGTCGTCGGGATCGGTGACACCGAACAGGCCGAGCGGCGGCGGCTGCTCCGGCATCGGCGGAACCCGCCAGCCGTCCACGGCGAGGTCGATGAGTTGCTTGGTGACCGGAAGGACATCGACCGCGGCTTCGCCGTCTTCGGGGACCATCGCGTCGAGGAACACCAGATGCGCGATCCGCTCCGGGACCCGGTTGGCAACCCCCGAAATGACCATCCCGGCGTAGCTGTGCCCGACGAGCACCACGTCGTCGAGACGCTCGTCTTCGATGATGCCGGCGACGTCGTCGATGTGGGTGCCGAGCCCGACCTCTTGGCCCAGCAGATGTGCCTTGTCGCCGTAACCGGTCAGCGACGGCGCGAGCACCCGGTGCCCGGCTGACTCCAGCAGCGGGGCCACCCGGTCCCAGCTCCGCCCGCTGTGCCAGGCGCCGTGTACCAGCAGAAACGTGGCCATGGTGGTGCGGCTCCTTCTCGCGCTTCTCGGTACCATTTGGTAACCGATGGCATCGTGATCCCCGCGAGGTGCGCCGGGCAATACGGCACTTTTCGGTGCCCCGGTTCTCAGGAGGTAACCATGCAGGACCCGTGCCACGCCCGCGAAGTCCTCGGGATCGTCGGGGACAAGTGGGCGCTGCTGGTCGTGCGCATGCTCGAGGACGGGCCGCGGCGCTTCACCGAGCTCAAGCGGGCCATCGACGGCATCAGCCAGCGCATGCTCACCGTGACGCTGCGCGACCTCGAGCGCGACGGAATCCTGACGCGCACCGTCCGCAACGTCATGCCTCCGCACGTCAGCTACGAGCTGACCGCGATGGGCCGGACCCTGCGCGAGGCCACCGCGCCGCTGCTCGAGTGGAGCCTCACGCACCTGCCGCACATCGACGCCGCCCGCGCGGAGTACGACAACCGCTAGGGGCCTGCGACGTCGGCTGTCCAGCCCACGAACTTGCTACTTCTGGATCGAGCCGTACCGGGCGATCGAGGAGCCGTACCGTCACGGCGATGTCATTGGTGGGCATTGATGAGCCCGCCGATCCCGGTGGGCCCGGCGGTCGACCCACCGATCCGGACCTGGACCAGTTGCCCGGCCAAAGCTGCGTGACGAGCCACTGGTGTCGGTTCGGGGATCAGGCGGCGGCCGCGCCGTCGGCGATCGTCGCGGCGAGTGCACGAGCACGGTCGTGGGCGTTGGCCATGGATGCCTCGTGCTTCGGGAGCAGCGCGGCCAGCGTCGGCGCGTGGGGGGACATGGTCAGCTCGGGGATCACGGTGGTGACGTCCAGGCCGAGCATGTCCTGGTTGCCGAGCAGCGCCTCGAGGACGGGTACGACGTAGTCGAAGCCGTGCCTGGGAGCGCCGGGGCCGTAGCTGCCGCCCCGAGCCGAGATCACCACGGCTGGACGCCCGGCGACGGGGGAGGAGCCTCCGATGGTGCGGCCGTAGACGAGGATCTGGTCGAGCCATGCCTTGAACGCCGAGGGCATCGTCAGGTTGTACATCTCGTAATAGCCGCAACGCCCGACAGCTCGATCGTCTCATCGCCCTGCCGCCCTTACGCCCGGTCACCGCGACAGGAACTCGCAGCCCGACTCGCCAGCCCCTGGTCAGTTGGTCGAGGCATCGGCGGTGATGTCGGTGTGCCGGGCCATCTCGGTGCCCTTCAGGGCCTGGTTCCCGCGACGGGAACAAGGCGGCGAGACCCCTCGGGGACATGACGCTGCTGCCCTCGCCGGAAGCGGCCGGGGGCGACGCCGAATTCGCGGCGGAAGGCAGTGGCGAAGGCGAATTCGGAGCCGTAGCCGACCTGGCGTGCCACGCCCGCCAGGGGCACGTCGTCATCTGTCAGGATGCGCGCTGCGGTGTTGAGCCGCCACCAGGTGAGGTAGGTCAACGGAGGGCGGCCGACGACGCGGGAGAACCGCCGGGCAAAGGCTGTGGTGGACAGGCCGACGGTGCGGGCGAGGTCGGGCACCGTCCAGCGGCGGTCGGGCTCGCCGTGCATCGCGGCGAGAGCCGGTGCGACGAGCGGGTCGGTCAGGGCCGCGGGCCAACCGCGGTCGAGATCCTGCGTGTCCTGTTCGTCGAGCCAGGCTCGCAGCAGGTAGACGAGCACCAGGTCCATGAGGGCGGGCAGCGCGGCGTCGGATCCGGGACGAGGCCCGAGGAGCTCGGCGCCGAGCAGGTCGATGGCACTGCGCAGGTCGTGATGGCGGGAGCCGGGGGAGAGGTGGACGACTGCGGGTAGGGACTGCAGGAATGGATGGGCCAGGCGGCGCTCCAGCTGGTAGGCCCCGCAGACCAGGTGCGCGCGAGCGGTCTCCGGTTGCGTCGACGCTGCGTCGTTGCCGGGGTCGGGTGGGAGGTCGGCGAGGGCGACGTCCGGGCGATCGGACAGACCGTGTGCGGACCCGTGTGGCAGGAACACGACGTCGCCCGCCCGGAGCGGTACCGGGCTGCCCTCCGGCGGAACCAGCCAGCACGAGCCGTGCAGCAGGACGTGGAACCCGGCTCCGGGATAGGGGCCGAAGCGGTTACCCCACCCGGCCGGCCGGAGGCTGGGGGTGAACTCGGCGCGGCCCACCCGCATCGTCGCGATCACGCCGCTGAAGACGTCCATGACCGAAGACTACGCAGGAAGATACGGGTCTAGTCATATCGCGTATAAAACAGGTGTACGAACACATGGGAACAACCTCGCCAGCCTCGTAGCGTCGCCTGCATGAGCATCGAACACGACGCCCCGCGCACCCTCGACACGATCGCGATCGGCGATGTCCAGATCACCCGAGTCGTCGAGTGGCACGGTCCCATCGCCCCCGGGCCGGAGGTCTTTCCGGACGCGCCCGAGCCGGTGTGGCAGCGTCATGCCGACTGGCTCGTCCCGGACTTCTGGGAGCCCCGCACCACCTTCTTCAAGGCCAACATGCAGACGTGGGTGCTGCGGAGCGAGGGACAGGTCATCCTCGTGGACACCGGCCTCGGTGACGACAAGGAGCGGCCCTATGCGACGCCGTGGGCGCATCTGCGAACCGGTTTCCTGGAGCGGCTTGCCGCTGCCGGTGTGCAGCCGGAGGACGTCGACATCGTGGTGAACACCCACGTCCACGCCGACCACGTCGGCTGGAACACCCGGCTGGTCGACGGGCAGTGGGTGCCGACGTTCCCGCGCGCCCGCTACCTGATCCCGAAGGCGGACTTCACGTTCTGGAACCCGCTCAACGGGCACCCCAAGCGGGGGTCGCTCGGCGGTATCAACGCCGCGCTCGGCAATCAGAACATGTTCGAGGACAGCGTCCGGCCGGTGCACGAACACGGGCAGGCGGATCTGTGGGAGGAGAGCCACCGCATCGACGGGAACCTCGAGCTGGAGGCCATGCCCGGACACACTCCCGGTACATCGATGCTGAGCTTGCGCTCCGGCTCCGAGCGGGCCCTCTTCGTCGGCGACTTGCTGCACTCGCCGCTCCAGTTCGTCGAACCCCACGCCGAGGTGTGCCTCAGCGAGGACGCGCCCGCCGCCGTGCGGCAGCGGAACCGAATGCTCGAGCGTGCTGCCGAGACCCGCGCGCTCGTGCTGCCCGCCCATCTGCCCGGGCCGGGTGCGGCAGAGGTACGTCGGGATGGCGCCACGTTCGCGATCAGTCACTGGGCGCCCTTCAGCCCCGCGCGCTGAGCCTGCAACGCCCAGTCGTCGGGGCATGACCGGCAGTTCGAGCAGCAACCGCTTTGCCGGGATCGGCTGGGTCGGCGGGGAGTGCTGTGGACCTACGGACTCACTTCAGCTCGACGAACAGCGAGTGCGAGTCGGTGTCGCCGATGTTCTCGCCGGCGTGTGCCGTCGCCGGCACCCAGCCGGCATCGTGAGCCTGCTTCTCCACCTCGATGGTGCGCCCGTCCTCCAGCGTGAGGCGCCGGCGGAACGTCGACAGCGGGATGATCACCATGTCCGGGTGGCCGTGCATCGAGGTGCGGTCGCCCGGGTGGTCGCGATACTCCAGCACTCGCACACGTTCGTTCTCGAACACCACCGAGTAGAAGTCCGGATCCGTCTTGATTGGGTCGGTGCACATGACGGCCTCCTTTATGGGACTTGAGTCCCACGAAGGACAGTACGATACCGTGAAGCCTGATGACAACCCGCGTCGCCGTCCCCTACGAGCAGAGCGGCCGCCGCAACCAGAAGGCGCGCACCCGCGAGGCGCTCGTCGCCGCCGCGCGCGAGCTGCTGGCCACCGGGATCACTCCGACCGTCGAGGAGGCGGCCGCCAGCGCGGCGGTCTCGCGCACGACGGCGTACCGCTACTTCCCGAACCAGCGCGCGCTGGTCGTCGCCGCCCACCCGGAGATCGACCGGGCGTCGCTGCTCCCCGACGACCCGCCGGAGGACCCGGAGGAGCGGCTCGCGCTCGTCGTCGCGGAGACCACGCGCATCGTGCTGGACTGGGAGGCGCAGCTGCGCGCGTCGCTGCGGCTGTCGCTGGAGCCAGGGGAGGAGCCGACCGGCCCGGTGCTGCGCCGCGGTCGCGTCATCGGCTGGCTCGAGGACGCCCTCGCGCCGCTGGCGACCACGCACCCGCGGCTGGACCGCCGGGGCCTCGCCATAGCGATCCGGGCGGCCACGGGCATCGAGGCGTTCGTCTGGATGGTCGACGTGGCCGGCCTCACGCGGGAGGAGGCGGCGTCGACGATGCAGTGGACGGCCCGCGCGCTGCTGCGCTCCGCCCTCCGCGACGGCGGTCCGGAGGCACGATCGGCCACGTAACGGGCCACCGGCGCCGGGAACGTCGGGCCGCTGGTCAACACGATCCACGGCTCGTTCATCACCGGCGGGATCATCGTCAGCTCCGCCGTCGGCGGGCTCGCGATCGACGGGTTCGGCCGGCGCGCGCCGCTCTGGCTCGGGACGTGCTCGCGCTGCTCGGGATCCTGACGCTCGTGCCCGACCTCGTACGGAGGGCCGCCCCGCAGGAGCGTCAGCGCCAGGTCGTGGCCTGAGCGTCGAAGAGCGCCACCCTCCGACGGCGCCTCTCGATCAGGCGTCGCAGTCGTCGAGGCGAGCACGGATCTCGGCGGTGCCGAACTCCTCGTCCACGGTGATGTCCGTGCCGAGGTCCGAGAGGATGTCCAGCGCAGCCTGCCAGTGTCGGCGTGCCTCCCCCCGCCGGCCCAGCGCGTGGTGGGCGCGGGCGATGCCGTCGTGGGAACGGGCCTGGTCGATGGGTTGTCCGAGGTCGGTGGCGAGCTCGAGGGCCCTGCTGTGGCGGGCCAGCGCCTGCTCGGCCCGCCCTCCAGCGGCGTCGAGGCGTGCCGTTCCGTCCAAGGCCTCGAACACGCCGTTGACGTTGCTCAGCCGTTCGGCCAGGCGGAGGCCCTCCGCGTAGGCCTCCTCGGCCGGCCCATGACGGCCCTGCACCCGGTGGACCCATGCAAGACCGAGCAGGCTGTGGAGTTCGCTGAGGGAGTTGCCGGTCGCACGGGCGAGCGCATGCGCCTGCTCGAAGAACCTGGCCGCCCGCTCGTACCTGATGCCGGGGTCGGACTCGTCGGGCGCTGCGGGTTCGCGTTGCGTCAGATGCAGCCAGCCGAGGCGGTACAGGGCATCCACTTCTCCGCTCCGGTGCGCGATTCCGCGACTGATCTCGAGCGCCCGGAGGACGTGCTCGATGGCGGCCTCGTGACTGCCCTGCAGGCTCGCGAGGAAACCGAGGCCGAGCAGCGCGTCCACCTCGACTCGGCGGTCGCCGATGGAGCGTGCGATGGCCAGCGCACTTCGGTAGTGGTCGGCCGTCGGGGTGGCACGGCCCTGCCGGCGGTAGACGTGGCCCAGGTTGGTGAGCACGTTCGCCTCACCGGCCGCGTCGCTGTTGCGGCGAGCGATGGTCAGCGCCTGCTGGTGCAGTACCTCCGCCTCGGCGTAGCGGTCCCGCGTGCGCAGGTACCGATCCAGGGTGGTCGACAGGTGCACGGGGTGCCCGCGTGGGCAGAACCGGGCGGCGTACCGGGCAGCGGTGAGCAGGTTGGGCAGTTCGAGGTCGAGCCACGCGGCGGCCTCGACCGGACCGGCGAAGTCGGGTGTCGGGGTGGCGGCCGGGGGTGCCGGTGGGCGCCGTTCCCGTTCGTAGGGGTACAGCACGTCCATCGCCACCGACGCGGTGTGGCTGTAGTAGTCGAACATGCGGCCGAACGCGGCCAAGCGATCCGGCTCCTCGCGTTGCGCCGCCGCAGTGGCGTGGGAGCGGACCAGATCGTGGAACTCGTACCTGCCCGGCACCAGCTCCTGCAACAGGTTCACGTCGAGCAGGTCGTCGAGCAGTCGCGCGGCTCGGTCCTCCGTGACGTCGACCAGCGCCGCGGCCACGTAGACGTCGAAGCTGGATTCCGGGAGCGGGCCGCACAATCGGTAGGCGCGCTGTAGCTCGGGGTCGAGCTGCAGGTACGACATGTCCAGTGCGGCGGTGACGCTGCGCTCCCCCGATTCCAGCTCGCCGAGCCGTTCCTGCCGATCACGTAGCCGCTCCAGCAGGTGCCCCGCCGCCCACGCTGGACGCGATCGCAGCCGGGCGGCCGCGATCCGTAGAGCCAATGGCAGGCGCCCACACAGCTCGACGACGTCGTCGACCCCTGCGTCCTCGGCGTCGACCCCCGCGAAGCGGGTGAACAGCGCGACCGCGTCCGGTTGTGGGAGCACATCCAGCGAGACCGTCAGTGTGTGATCCAGCTCGATCAGCCGGCGTCTGCTGGTCACCAGGGCCAGCGATCCAGGGGTGGCCGGCAGCAGCGGACGCACCTGTGCCTCGCTGAGCACGTCGTCCAGCACGACCAGCATCTTCCGATCGGCCAGCGTGCTGCGGTACAACGCGGCCCGATCCTCCGTGTGTGCCGGGATCTGTTCCGCAGGCACTCCCAGTGCCCGCAGCAGCCGATCCAGGGCCTCGCCCGGCGGTACGGGGTCAACACCCTGCGTGTAGCCGTGCAGGTTCAGGAAGAGCTGCCCGTCGGGGTACGCGCCCGACAACCGATGCGCGGCGTGCAATGCCAGGGCGGTCTTCCCGATCCCGGCCATCCCGTCGATCGTCACGATCACCACCGAGCCCATGTCATGAGCCCGTTCGAGATCTCTCAGCTCCAGCGACCGGCCGGTGAACAGCGGAGGCGCCGCCGGCAACTGCCGTAGGACGGGCATCCCGCCCCGCTCCGACGGCTCGCCGTGTGCGGGAGACGGCGAACGTGGTCGGGTCGGCTCCGCCGGTTCGCCGCCGACCGGTTGCGCACGTGCTGCTGCGGCGAGCTCCTCCAGCTGGGCCGGCCCCAGGTTCAACGCCTCGATCAGCCGGCGGAGCGTGTAGCCCTGCGGCCGCATCGCGGCGCCCGTCTCCAACCGGCGGACCGTGCGCACGCTCAGCCCCGCTCGCTCGGCGAGCTGCTCCTGGGTCAGCAGTGCCCGCGCTCGCCAAGCCTGCAGCAGCGCCCCCACGCCGGCACCGCCGTCCGGCGAGGGAGAAGGGTTCGTGGTCACCCCCACCCCACACTCCCGGTCGGGTCCCCAGCTCGGGATCGATGGCCCGACCATATCTCTTCGCGCAGGTCACTGATCCATCCGAACAGTGTCCCGTGCCGACAGTTGTCAGGGGAGGCGCTCCCGGCCGTCGGGAGGGGTTGCGTCAGCCGTCGCCCGGATCGTGTCGATGACCGCCTGGACGGCGGTCAGGAAGTTCTGCGGGTCGTCCAGCGCGACGAACACGGGCGCGACCCGCGCGATGTTGGGGTACTTCTCGGCCGGCAGGGTGAGGTAGTCGGTCTTCCAGGCGCGGAGGTCGGCGTCGCGGACCTCGGGGGACAGCGAGGCCAGGCTGGCGTCCATCGCGCTGTAGGAAAGCACCACGTCGGCGAAGACCCGGTGGTAGCGGGCGGCGTCGGTGTCGTTGAGGCCGGCGCGGCGCAGGCAGTCGAGCTTGCGTTCTACGGAGCGGAACTCGTTCTCGCGGCGGGCGGTACGGGCCGCGACCAGCGCGCCGACGCGTGGGTGGCGGAGGAACGCCTCGTGCGTGTGGATCGCGATCTGCATGAGGTCGTGGGCCCAGTCGTCGGTGAGTGGCGGGGTGTCCGCGAGGGCCTCTTCGTGGAGGGCGTCGATGAGGGCAAGCAGGAGCTCGTCCTTGTTGCGGAAGTGCCGGTAGATCGCGGTCGGGTGGGCGGACAGCTCGCGGCCGAGCGACTGGAACGTGAGCTTGTCCATGCCGGCGGAGTCGGCCACCCGGAACGCCGCCTTGACGATGAGCTCCTGGCTCAGCGTGCCGCGCGGTAGCCGGTTGCGGTTCGCGGTCCTGCTCACCTCGGCGCTGCTCTTGCTCACTCGCCCTTCCTCAGGTCGGCACTCGCAGGGTCAGCCGGCGACGGCAGCGCCGTCGGCTCGGGGATCCGTGGCTGCCACCAGTTCCGGTCGGCCGGTGCCCGGCACCTTACGCACGAGCTGGCCGTGTCCCACACCGTCGTCGTGTGAGTCGATCTCCTCGACGATGAACCCCGCGCGTTCGATGGCGCGGACGCCGCTGGGCGGAACGTCACGCTCGGCATTGACGGTACCGGCGCCCGCCGTCACACCCGCTTCCATCGGGCCGAGGACCCAGCGTGGCGCCGCGGTGGCGGCGGCGAGCGAGGCGCCGGCGGCCAGGTGCAGCGCGATGTGGGTGTGCACCTGGGGCTGGGCACGTCCCCCCATCGCGCCGTGCGCGCCGACCAGCTCGCCTGCCTCCCGGACCAGCACCGGCATCAGGGTGTGCAGCGGCCGCTTCCCGCCGGCGAGCAGGTTCGGCGAGGTCGGGTCGAGGGCGAACGCCGCGCCCCGGTTGTGCAGGACGATGCCGGTCGCGGGATCGAGGAGCGCGGCGCCGAAGCAGTGGAAGACGCTCTGGATCAAGGAGACCCAGGTGCCGTCGGCATCCGTGGCCACGATTGCGACGGTGTCGCCGGATGCCTTGACCTGCCCGAGCGGCAGGCTCGGTGCGCCAGACGTCGCCCGCTCGGCGATGCGCCGTACGTACGCTTCCGACAACAGCTCGTCGATCGGGGACGGCGACCACGCGGGATCGGCGCAGTAGCGGTCGCGGTCGGCGGCGGCCTGGCCGAGCACGGACGCCACCACGCCGGCGTCGTGGCTCAGCGGGTCCACCGGCCCTCGGTCCGCGCGCACCACCTCCAGTGCCTTGAGCGCCTGGAGGAAGTACAGGCCCTGGGAGTTGCCCGCGCCGGAGAGGTACTCGACGCCGTCGTACATCGCGCCGTGCGCCTGCGCCAGTTCCACGGTGTGCTCGGCGAAGTCGGCCACCGTCATCGCCGAGCCCTGCCCGGCGAGCAGCTCGACCAGGCTCGCGCCCACCTCTCCGCCGTACATCGCGGCCGGGCCGTGGTCGGCGATCAGCGCGAGCGTGCGGGCGAGCTCGGGCTGGTGCAGGGTCTGCCCGGCAGACAGGACCGCCCCGTCCGTGAAGAACACCGCGGACGCGCCCGGATCCCGTGCCAGGATGTGCTGCTCGCGCTGCAGGTCGCGGGCGAGGCCGGGGGCGACGGCGACCCCTTCGCGCGCTGCGGCTGCAGCGGGGGCGATCGCGGAGGCGAGGGGGCGGGTGCCCCAGTGGCTCGCCAGTGCTGCCCAACCGGCGACCACACCGGGAACGGTCACGGGTAGCGCGCCTTGGACCGGCATGACGTCGTGGTCCGCTGCCACCGACCGAACGTCGACGGCCCGGGGTGCCCGCCCGCTGGAGTTGACGAAGCGGACGTCCCCGCCGGCCGTGCCCACCAGCGCGAGCAGGTCGCCGCCGATCGAGCACTGGTTGGGGTAGACCACCGTCAGCATCGCCGCCGCGGCGAGAGCGGCGTCGATCGCGTTGCCGCCGGTCCGCAACACCTCGGCCGCCGCGTCGCTCGCTGCCGCATGGGGCGCGGCCACGGCCCATCGTGATCCGTTCGCGACGAGCCGCCGGTTCATGCGCACAGTTGATCGTCCTTTCCGCGATGGGGAGGCACGGCCCTGTGCCGTGGGTGACGGGAAGAGGGCCGGGTCTGCCGGGCAACATTCCCGTTACAGCGGATTCCTTGACTCCTGCGGACCGCTCGCCCTAACTTGCCCTCTAGTCAACGGCATCGACTATGGCATCGACTTACGTCTCCCGCAACAGTGGGAACGCGCGAAGGAGCTCGGTATGGCCAGGTCGCACTCCCCGTCCCGCCGAGCGGCATACGTGCTGGCCGGCTCCGTCATCACGACCGTCGTGGCCCTCGCCGGGTGCGGCAGTCCGGCTGCCCCGAGCGCGCCCGCGCCGGGATCGGTCACGGTCCCGGAGGGGACGCTCGTGCAGGACGGACAGATCACCTACTGCTCGGACATCAGTGCCCCGCCGCTGACCTTCTACGACGCGGCCCAGACCCCGGTGGGCGCCGAGATCGAGCTCGGCAACGCGCTCGCCGCCGAGCTCGGTGTCCGGGCGAACTGGGCCAACACCAGCTTCAACGGCATCATCCCCGCACTGCAGGCCAGGCAGTGCGACGCGATCATGAGCCAGCTCTACATCAAGCCGGAGCGGGAGGTGGTGGTCGACTTCGTCCCGTACATGTACGCGTCCAACACGCTGGTGGTGGCGAGCGGCAACACCGCGATCAACGGCGTGGACGACCTGTGCGGCACGAAGGCGGCCGGTCAGACGGGCACGACCGTCGTCGGCTACCTCACCGATCAGTCCGCGAAGTGCACGGCCGCCGGTCGGCCCGCCGTCGACATCCGGCAGTTCACGAAGGACAGCGACGCCCTCCAGCAACTGCGGCTCGGCCTCGTGGACTGCTACGGCACCACGCTGGAGACCGCCGCGTACGTGATGACCCAGCAGCCCGGCACGTTCCGGCTCGCCGGTGAACCCTTCAACCGCATCAAGGTGGGCATCGCGCTGCGCAAGGGCGAGCAGGCCCTGCACGGCGCGCTGACCGAAGCGCTCGCCGCGGTCCAGAAGAAGGGCATGTACACCGCGATCCTCGCGAAGTGGAACCTGACCGGCGACGACATCTCCCTCGCAGGGTGACGACGTGACCCCTGGAGCCGGTTTCGACTGGACGTTCTTCTGGCAGAACCTGCTGTCGCCCTCGGGCGTGTTCCTCGAAGGGCTGTGGCGCACCGTGTACATCTCGGTGATCGCGCAGCTGCTCGGGGTGGTGCTCGGTCTCGTGATCGCATTGGCCCAGCGCAGCCGCTTCGGGGCACTGCGCTGGGCGGGCGGCGGCTACGTCTGGTTGATCCGCGGCACGCCGCTGCTCGTGCAGCTCGTCATCGTCTACAACGGCCTCGCGGCCGCGGGTTTCTACCGGTTCACCGACATCCAGATCGGCGGCGTCGTCCTACTCGGCGTCGTGCAGGCGGCCATCCTCACGCTGGCCGTGAACGAGGCGGCGTACATGGCCGAGATCTTCCGCGCCGCGCTCGACGCCATCGACCCTGGCCAGGCGGAAGCGGCACAGGCGCTCGGCATGACGCCGGCGACGACCATGCGGGTCGTCCTGCTACCCCAGGCGCTGCGCATCATCGTCCCGCCGCTGGGCAACGAGTTCAACCTGATGATGAAATCGACGTCGCTGCTGTCGGTCATCGGCCTGCAGGAGATGTTCCTGACGGCGCAGTCGATCAACTCCGCGACGTTCAAGACCTTCGAGATCTTCCTCGTCGCCGCGTGCTGCTACCTCGCCCTGACAACGATCTGGTCGTTCATCCAGCGCTACATCGAGCGCAAGCTCGCCGATCCCGGCCGGGCGGTCGCCTCACCGTCGCTCCGGACGCGCCTCGTCGGTGGCTCGGACCGGATCAGGACCACACTCGCCGGCAGGGGAGCGCGCTGAGATGGACCCGCTCACGAAGGCAACCACAGTGCACGACCTGACCGGGCCGGCCGACCCGTCGGCGGTGATGTCCGCGCGCGGGGTGGTGAAGCGCTTCGGCGACATCCGGGTCCTCGACGGTGTCTCCATGGACGTCCGGGCCCGCGAGGTCGTTGTCGTGATCGGACCGTCCGGTTCCGGCAAGACGACGTTCCTGCGGTGCCTCAACCACCTGGAGCGGATCGACGAGGGGGAGATCCTCGTCCACGGCAGCCGGGTGGGATACCGGCCGGGTCCGGGGCGGCCGGTGGAGGAGCGCCCGAGAGTCGTCGCCGAACGTCGGCGCAACATCGGCTTCGTCTTCCAGCGTTTCAACCTGTTCCCGCACCTGACCGCGCTGGAGAACGTGGCCGCCGCCCCGGTGCACGTCCTGGGCGTGTCGAAGGCGGAGGCGCGGGAGCAGGCCCACACTTTGCTCGCGAGGGTCGGTCTCGCCGGCAAGGCGTCCGCGCGGCCGTCCGAGCTGTCCGGTGGCCAGCAGCAGCGCGTCGCCATCGCCCGTGCGCTCGCGATGAAGCCGGAGCTGATGCTGTTCGACGAGCCGACCAGCGCGCTCGATCCCGAGATGGTCGGCGAGGTGATCGCGGTGATGAAGGAGCTGGTGGACGACGGCATGACGATGATCGTCGTCACGCACGAGATGGGTTTCGCGCGTACGGCCGCCGACCGGCTGATCATGTTCGACCACGGCGTCATCGTCGAGGAGGGGACGCCCGACAAACTCATCGCCGACCCCGAACACGATCGAACCCGTGCTTTCCTGCGTCGAATCGAGAGCGAGTGACGGAAGGAACAGCAATGACCGCAACTGTGGACGTCCTCACCACCGGATATGCCGCCGAACGGGTCGCGGGCACCGTCACCCTCATCCGCGACACTGATGTGACGATCGTGGTCGACCCCGGCATGGTCGCCCACCGGGGGCTCATCCTGGATCCCCTGTCCGAGCTGGGGATCGATCCGAACGACGTGACGGACGTGGTGTTCTCCCACCACCATCCCGACCACACCCTCAACGCCGCGCTGTTCCCCGAGGCCCGGTTCCACGACCACTGGGCGATCTACCACGGCGACGTCTGGGAGGACCGCGACGCCGACGGCTTCGAGCTGTCGCCTTCCGTCCGGCTGATCCGCACACCCGGACACACCGCCGAGGACATCACGACTCTGGTCACGACCGACACCGGCCTGGTTGCGGCCACCCACCTGTGGTGGAGCGCCGACGGGCCCCAGGACGACCCCCTGGCCCACGACGGTGACCAGCTGAAGGCATCTCGCGAGCGGCTCCTCGCGATGGAACCGATGTTGATCATCCCTGGTCACGGCGCGGCCTTCGCGCCGCCCGGCCGGGTCCGCTGAACGTCCGACCGGAGAACCATGCCCCGTTACGGCTCGATGTACGGCCCCGACGTCACCTTCCTCGGTGTCGACCCCTGCACGCTCGAGGAACCCGGCACCTACGCCGGCGCCGACGTCGTCATCATCGGCGCGCCGTTCGACGGGGGCACCTCGCACCGTCCGGGCACCCGTTTCGGGCCGCAGGCCATCCGCATGACCGACTACCTGCCGCACGACGGCAGCCGGCCCAGCCTCCCACTGCGCGTGGACGCGCTGGCCGACCTGCGGGTCGTCGACGCCGGCGACGTCGAGATGTACTCCGGGGACATCGAGGGCAGCCTCGCCGCGCTGGAGGAGGCCGTCACCACCGTCGCCCGCAGCGGCGCGGTCCCGGTGGTGCTGGGCGGGGACCACTCGATCGCATTCGCCGACGCCAAGGGCGTGGCCAACCACCGCGGTCACGGCCGCGTCTCGATGATCCACTTCGACGCGCACGCCGACACCGGTGACATCGAGTTCGGGTCGCTGTGGGGCCACGGACAGCCGATGCGTCGGCTGATCGAGTCCGGGGCACTGCGCGGCGACCGGTTCCTGCAGATCGGCCTGCGCGGTTACTGGCCCGGCCCCGAGACGCTGGCGTGGATGGCGCGCCAGCGGATGCGCTCGTTCGAGATGACCGAGATCGGCGAGAGGGGGCTCACCGCCTGCCTGGACGAGGCATTCGCGATCGCGACCGACGAGTGCGACGGGGTCTTCCTGTCGGTCGACATCGACGTGTGCGACCCCGGGCACGCCCCGGGCACCGGCACCCCTGAACCGGGCGGGCTGTCGGCCCGCGCCCTCCTGGACGCCGTCCGGCGCATCTGCATGGAGCTGCCGGTGGTCGGCCTCGACGTCGTCGAGGTCTCCCCGCCCTACGACCACGCCGACATCACCGCGGCGCTGGCCAACCGGGTCGTCCTGGAGGCGCTCAGCGGGATGGCATGGCAACGCGGGCCCGGCGAGCGCTGGGACCCCGCCCGGCCGGTGCTCGACGAGAGGGACTGATCTTGCTGCGTGGTCCGGCAGACGCGGCACGCCGAGGGCCGGACGTCGCTACGGGCCGGGCTGCTCGGCGAGCGTCCGGTCGAGGGCGTCGACGAGCACGGGCACCTCGGTCCGCGTGAAGGCCAGCGGCGGCCGGATCTTGAGCACGTTGCCGGCCCGGCCCGTCGTGCCGACGAGCACACCGCGGTCGCGCATCCCGTCGCGGACGGCGACCGCCGTCGCGCGGTCTGGCTCCGTGCCGCCGGGGCGGACGATCTCGACGCCGACCGCGAGCCCCACCCCCCGGACGTCGCCGATGGCCGGGTGGCGGCCTGCCACCTCCCGCAGGGCGGCACGCAGCGTCTCGCCGGTGTGGCGGACCCGGTCGAGCACCCGTTCGTCGTCGATGACGTCGAGCACCGCAAGGGCCGCGGCGGCGGAGACCGGGTTGCCGCCGAACGTGCTGAAGAGGACCGTCCGACCGGCCGCGGCCTGCACGACCTCGCTGCGGGCGATCACCGCCGCGACCGGATGTCCGTTGCCCATCGGCTTGCCGAGCGTCACGACGTCCGGCTCGATGCCGAAGCGGGAGAACGCCCACAGCGCCTCCCCGGTGCGCCCGTGGCCGGACTGCACCTCGTCGGCGACCCACAGCGCGCCGGCCGCCTTGGCCCGACGGTGCAGCGCGCGGACGTACGCCGGGTCGAGGTCGACGATGCCCTCGCTGGTGAGAAGGGTGTCCAGGTACACGGCCGCCGGTTCGTGCCCACTGACCCGCAGCCGTTCCAGTGCCGCCTCGAAGGACTCTTCACCGAGGGCCGTGCCCCGGTAGGGGTCGGGCGGCGTCCAGGTCGCCACGTGATCCGGGCTGCGCCCATCGAGCCACACCTCGGGTGAGACGGCGGCGACGGCCTCGGTGAGGCCGTGGTAGGCGAAGTCGGTGCACAGCGCCCCGTCCCGGCCGGTCGCGGCGCGAGCCAGCCGCCAGGCGAGGTCGTTCGCCTCCGACCCCGAGTTCACGAGCAGCACGGTGTCCAGACCGGGCGGGCACGACGCGGCCAGCCGCTCGGCCAGCTCCACCGCAGGCTCGGACAGGTAGCGGGTGTGCGTGTTGATCAGTCGCGCCTGTCGGGAGATCGCCGCCGTGACCCGCGGGTGGGCGTGCCCCACGCACGGCACGTTGTTGTAGCCGTCCAGGTACCGCCGGCCGGTCACATCGGTGATCCACACCCCCTCCGCCGACGCGACGTGCACCGGCTCGCGGTAGAACAGCGGCTCGGCGGCGGGACCGAAGACGGCGTCACGCCGCTGCACCAACCGGGCGGTCGGGGCCTCGACCCGGCTGCCCCCCAGCTGACGGCGGACGCCGTCCCAGCCGACCGCCTCGAAGCCGGCGATCGTCGCCGCGGCGGGGTCGTTGTAGCGCCGCGCGAAGACCGGGTCCTCCAGCCCCTGCGCCACCCGCCACTCGCTGATCGCGATGTTCAGTGCTGCCCGGGCCGCCCAGACCTCCCCGAGCAGGTCGACCTCCTCCGGCTCGAGCGGGGTCACCCGCTCGTACCCGTCGATCACGAGCCGGGCGGCGCGGAACATCTCCTCGCCGGACCGCCCGCACACCAGCGACTCCAGCAGGGACGCGAGATCGGTGAGCAGCGTCGCGTGGCTCATGTCCCCGAAATCCACGATCCCGGTGATCGTGCCATCGGCGGCCGTGAGTGCGTTGTCCACCGTGAGGTCACCGTGCACGACCTGCGCGCGCAGCCGCGGCCACGCAGGGACGACGACCTCGTCGAACCGGTCGACGACCCGCTCGACGGCGGCTCGCCGCTCGTCGTCCGGGATGTACCCGAGCAGGTCCCGTGCACGGGCGGCGTGCTGGACGTCCCAGAGCATGGTGCGGTGGGCCTTCGGGTGGCTGAACCCGCGCAGGGCCCGACCGAGCCGGGCCGACGTGCTGCCCCAGATGCGCAGTGCGCGGTCGTCGAGTGTCGTGGGGTCGACCCGGCCGGTCCCGGGGAGGACGTCGTACGCGCGCACCCAGTACACGTCCCCGCCGTCGTTCCACCGGGCGCGGAAGGCATCCGGGGTGCCCGGCACCGGCCACGGCCGGGCCACCCCCAGCGCAGGGTCGATGTGGTGCACGTGCAGCGCTGCGGCGGCCTCCATGTCGAGGACCTCGGGATCCTCAGCGGGGTTCGACACCTTGAGCACGGCCACCGGGCGCCCGGCGGACAGCACCAGGAACGCCTGGTCCCGCTCGCTGCCGAGGTCCCGCGCGTCGTCCGCGGCGACCCCGAACAGCTCACCGAGCAGTGCGGCGGCCCCGGTCGTCGTCTGCCGCGGCCGACCCGTCTGCATCGTCCCCTCCACCGCCGCACGGTGTCCCGTCGCCGGCATCAGGAGGCCGGTCCGCGATCGATGAGCCCGTCGAGGAACAGGCCCAGTGCGAGCTCGAACCCGCGGTCGTCGACGGCGTCGAGCTCGGCTTCGGCCAGCGAGCGCGCCAGTGCGGGGTAGCGGCCGGCGTAGTCGCCGGGAGTCCGGACGAAGCCTCTGGTGAACGGAATCAGCGCCGACCCGAGCACGATGTACTCCAGCGCGGCCATCACCTCCAGCGCGGCGGCGGGGCTCCAGCCCGCGCGCTGGAGCGCGCCGAGCGTGGTGTCGTACCCGGACAGCGCGACGTCGGTCTCGATGGCGCGGAGCGCGATCACGGTGAGCGCCTCGGGGTGCCGCCGGAACGCCAGCCGGTACGAGCGGGCGAACCCGGCGAGCCCTCGGTGCAGGTCCGGATCGGCGAGCGGAGAGTTGTCGATCTCGCGGTCGATCAGCTCGGTCACGGCGTCGAGGATCTCGTCCTTCGAGGTCACGTGGTTGTAGAGCGACGGCGACCGTACGCCGAGCCGGGTTGCGATGTTCCGCGTGGTGACGGCGGCGGCGCCGTCCTCGTCGAAGATCGCCAGCGCAGCGCGGGCGATGCTCTCCCGGCTCAGAGCGAGATCGGTTCTGCGTCCCACGCGAAGGCTCCTCCTCGTCGGCTCTTCCGGATCAGTCGCCCACAGGCTACTGTCTCCGAACTATCTTAGATAGTTTGCGCTCGAGACGGGTGGTCGACATGAACACCGACTGGCACGACGCGGAACTGAGCCGCCGGCTCGCGACGATCGAGGACCCTGCGTACGACGATCCGGCTCGCGCGGACCTGCCGCGTGTCGACCTGATCCTGCTCGCGGTGGGCGTGGTGGTCGTCGTGGTCGCGATGTGGCTGTGGGGGTACCCGGCATGAGCACTCCGCGGCAGGCGGCGCCGGTCGAGGGCGACGCCGCGTTCACCGGGCTGCCCACGCTCAGGGGTGAGCGGATCTGGGGGTTCTGGTCGTTCACCTCGGTGAACGTCGGGTTGGCGATCGCGACCTGGGCGTTCCTCACCGGCGGGACCGTGGCGCTGTTCGCCGGGGCGAGGACGGCGATCGCGGCGGGCGTGATCGGCAATCTGATCGGCGTCGTCCTCGTCGCGCTCGCTTCCTGCCTCCCGTCGGGCAAGTACGGGGTCGAGCAGTACACCGGGCTGCGGGGTGTGTTCGGGCTGAACGGCGTCCGGGCGTTGGTGCTCGTGCTGTTCCCGCTCGCGGCGGCGGGTTGGAACGCGATCCTCGCCGTGATGTGCGGTCGCGCGATCGTCAACGTGATCAACGCCGTCGCCGGCACCGCGTTCGACCCCAATGGCGGGTTGGTGATCGCGATGGCGCTCGTCGCGATCGTCGCCTCGTGGCTGGTGCTGGTGAAGGGTCCGGTGTCGATCGAGTGGATCAACAAGATCGTCGCGCCGCTGCTCGCGGTGATGTCGGTCGCGATGCTCGTGCTGATCCTGGTGCAGCACCCCTGGGGCGAGCTGGCGGCCGCGCCGCCGCTGCAGCCGTTCGGCGATCCCGGTCTCGACTGGATGATCGCCATCGAGATCGGCCTCGGTACCGGATTCTCGTGGTGGACCATCATGGGCAACCTCGCCCGGCTGACCACGACGCAGCGGGTGGCGTTCTGGCCGAACCTGATCGGGCTGTTCCTGGCGAGCGTGGTCGCGAGCATGGTGGGGACGTTCGCCGCGCTCGTGCTCGGCGACGCCGACCCCACGGTGTGGATGGTGCCGCTCGGCGGCGCGGTGCTCGGCGTGCTCGCGCTCCTGTTCGTCGGGTTCGCGAACCTCACCAGCATGGTCGGCCAGACCTACTCGGGCAGCCTCGCGGTCCTGCGCGCCATCGGCCGCCCGGCGCACCGGCTGCCGTGGTCGGTGCTCGCCGCGCTGCTGTTCGCCCCCGCCGCGGCCGTCGTGTTCTGGCCTGGCGTGCTGTACGACAACTTCTTCAAGTTCATCGCCTGGGTGTCGCTGGTGCTCGCGCCGCTGTGCGGGGTCCACCTCGTCGACTTCTTCCTGCTGCGCCGCCGCACGCTGCACGTACGAGGCCTGTACGAGGCAGAGGGCGTGTCGAGGTACTCGTACTGGCGTGGCGTGAACCCGTTCGCGTTCGTCGCCGTCGGCGCCGGGGCGCTGACCTACTACCTGCTGCTCAACCCGCTGACCTACGAGGCGTCGTCGCTCTTCCGCTACACGAGCGCATCGGTGCCGGCGTTCCTCGTCGCCGGGGTGTTGCACTACGCGTTCACGCGGCTGGTCGTGGTGCCCGCCGGGAAGGGTGGGTATCGATGAGCGAGCTTGCGAGCGAATCAATGTCACAGCGCCTTCGCGAAGCGCCGGCCGAGCGCAGCGAGGCCGAGCGATGAGCACGGTATACACCGGCGCTCGGGTGTTCACCGCGGGCGAGCCGGCATGGGCGGACGCGGTGGCCGTTGTCGGCGACCGGATCGCCCACGTCGGCACCGAGGCGGACGCCCGGGAGGCCGCAGGTGCCGGTGCCGAGGTCGTCGAGCTGGACGGGGGAGTGGTGCTGCCCGGCTTCGTCGACGGGCACGCACACCTGCTGATGAGCGGCGCGGCCGAGCTGCGGGCGAACCTGCACGGCGCGCGGGACCTCCCCGAGATCGCCCGCCGGCTGCGGGCCTGGGCGGACGAGCACCCCGACGCGCCGCGCGTGCTGGGGCAGGGGTGGTCGTTCTCCGCGGTGCCCGGCGGGGTGCCGACCCGGCAGCTGCTCGACGCGATCGTGCCGGACCGGCCCGCGTACCTGGACGCCGCCGACTACCACTCGGCCTGGGTGAACACCGCCGCGCTGCGCGAGCTCGGCGTCACCGCCGGCACCCCCGATCCGGTGGGCGGTTCGATCGTGCGGGACGCCACCGGCGAGGCGACCGGCCATCTGGTGGAGACGGCCTTCCACGAGCTCGTCTGGCCGTTCCTCGCCGGCGTCGCCACCGACACCGACCGGAACGCGCACCTGGCCGCGGCGATGTCCGCGTACTCGGGCTGCGGTGTCACAGGGGCCGTCGACATGGCGCTCGACGGCGCCGCGCTCGCCGCGATGGCGCGCGCCGAGCGCGCCGGCGGTTCGACCGTGCGGATCGCCGCGCACTGGCTCGTGTCCCGCAGCGGCTCGCCCGCGGACCACCTGGCCCAGGTCGCCGAGGCCGCCGCGCTCGCCGAGCGGTACCGATCGGCATGGCTGCGCGTCACCGGGGTGAAGCTGATCGTCGACGGCGTCATCGACGGTTGCACCGCCGCCCTGTCCGAGCCGTACGCCAACGGCGCGAACGCCGACCCGATCTGGGACCTCGAGGCCCTCGCGCCCGTCGTCGCGGCGGCCGACGCCGCCGGGCTGCAGGTGGCCCTGCACGCGATCGGCGACAAGGCGATCCGGATCGCGCTCGACGCGCTCGAACACGTGGCCGAGGTCAACGGGCCGCGTCCGCGGCGGCACCGCATCGAGCACCTGGAGTACACCGACCCCGCCGACATCCCGCGGCTGGCCCGCCTGGGCGTCACCGCGTCGATGCAACCCGTGCACGCCGACCCCGCGATCCAGGACAACTGGCGCGCGATGCTCGGCGACTCACGCGTCGAGCGCGGCTACCCGTGGCCCGAGTTCACCGATGCCGGCGCGCCGCTCGCGTTCGGCACCGACACCCCGACCGCGCACTACCACCCGCTGCGCAACATGTACGTCGCGGCCACCAGGCGCTCCGCGATCGACCCCGCGCTGCCCCCGAACGTGCCGCGCTACGCGCTCCCGCTCGCCGACGCGATCCGCCACGCCACCGCCGACGCGGCATGGTCCTGCGTCGCAGCCGACCAAGGCCGGCTGGAGGCGGGCCTGCTCGCCGACCTCGTGGTCCTCGACCGCGACCCGTTCACCGAGGGCCCGCAGGCACTCCTCGACGCACAGATCCTCCGGACCGTGGTTGGCGGCAGGACGGTCGGTGGGTCCCAGAGCGTCACTGAGATTCTTCTATAGGGAACTTCCTGGGGCATCCTTGTTGCTGAACGGAATCTCCTCATAGCGTGAGCTCGCGGTTGCCGTCGAGCCGGCGGGACCGTCACCTCGATGCGGAGGATCCATGCCGACTGGGCGAGCGGTGGAAGAGAGCAATCTGGACGGTGGCTACCTGCGAATCGCCACCGAGGAGGCGTTCGTCATCCCGGAGCTGCTCTCGCGGTGGCGGGACATGGCCGAGCAGGGCACGAACAGCGATCCTGGCTTCCTGAGCATGTGGGGCGGGTTCTACGCGTTCAGCAGCAGCGAGCGGCCCGCGTCGATCCGGCGACGGCTGGTCGACCTGGGCGACGAGCGCGTGGCCGACATGGACAGAACCGGTATCGATCATCAGGTCCTCTCGCTCACCGCGCCGGGTACGCAGGCGTTCGACCGGGACACCGCCGTGGCGATGGCGACGCTGGCGAACGATCGACTGGCGGATGCGTGCCGAGCGCGTCCCGACCGCTTCACCGGCCTGACCGCGGTGGCACCGCAGGATCCGGAGGCCGCGGCGAAGGAGGTCGGCCGCGGTCACGACCTGGGCTTCAAGGGCGTGATCCTCAACTCGCACACGAACGGCGAGTACCTCGACGACCCGAAGTACTGGCCGATCTTCGAGGCGGCGGAAGCCCTGGACACCCCGGTTTACCTGCATCCGAACACGCCGTCGCGCGGCATGATCCAGCCGTTCCTGGACGTGGGGTTGGAGGGTGCGATCTACGGTTTCTCCGTCGAGACGGGGCTCCACCTGCTGCGACTCGTGATAGCCGGGGTCTTCGACCGGTTCCCGCGGCTCAAGCTCGTCGTGGGTCACCTCGGCGAGGCATTGCCCTTCTGGCTGTACCGGCTCGACTACATGCACGCGGCCGGCGTGCGCGCCGGCCGGTACGAGACGATGCGGCCGCTGGCGCGTCGGCCGAGCGACTACCTGCGGGAGAACGTGTGGGTCACCACCAGCGGGATGCCGTGGGCGCCTGCGATCCTGTTCTGCCGGGACGTGCTGGGGCCGGATCACGTCATGTACGCGATGGACTACCCCTACCAGTACGAGCTCGACGAGGTCCGCGACCAGGACGCGTTGCCGCTGTCACCGGACGAGAAGCGCCAGTTCTTCCAGACGAACGCCGAGCGGGTCTTCGCGCTGGACGTCGGGGCGGCTCGGAGAGGAGCGGCCCGGATCACCCGCCCGTAGGCGCTTGCCGCGGCGTCGATCGCGGGGCCGCCGCGCGGAACTCCAGGCGCGCCGGCACGCTCACCGGGCCGTGGTTGATGAAGCTCGCCCCGTAGGGCAGCTCGTCGACGGGCACCGTGAGCTCGAGCGACTCCACGCGGTCGAGCAGCTCCTCGACCACGACACGGCCCTCCAGACGGGCGAGGGACGAGCCGATGCAGGCGTGCGCCCCCTTGCCGAATGCGAGGTGGGAGGCGGCGCCCCGTCGGTCGAGCTTCAGGTGCGGGCAGGCGTCCCAGGCCTCGTCGTCCCGGTTCGCCGACCCGTAGAGCACGAACACCCGGGAACCCTCCGGGACGGCCACGCCGCCGATCTCGGTGTCGGCCGTGGCCAGCCGGTAGAAGCCCTGGATCGGCGCCTCCAGCCGCAACGACTCCTCGACGAACGACCGGACCAGTGCGCGCTCGGCTCGCAGCCGGTCCCACAGCTCCGGTCGGCTCGCGAGCAACGCGACGCTGCTGGCGAGGTGGTGCGTCGTGGTGATGTTTCCGGCCACCAGTAGCTCCGCGACGAACCGGACGCACTCCCGGCGGGTCAGCTCGCCCGCCCGCTCGGCGGCGGCGATCTGGGACAGCACGCTGGAGTCGACCTGTCCGTCCCACCGGTCCAGGAGCCTGCCGAGGTAGCCGGTGAACTCGTCCTGCACCTGCTCTCGGCGCACCGGATCACCGCCGTGGTTGCCGACCGAGCGGGTGATCTCCTCCGACCAGGCCCGGAACCGGGCGACGTCCTGTTGCGGCACGCCCAGCACCAGGCTGATCACGCGTACCGGCAGCAACGCGGCGAGGTCGCGGACGAGGTCGACCTCGCGGAGCCCGCGCAACCGATCGACGTGCTCGGCGGCGACCCGTCGAACCTGCGGTTCCCACGAAGCGATCCGCATCGGGGTGAACGCGCGGTTGACGATCGAACGCCGCTTCCCGTGTTCGGGGTCGTCCGACAGCAGCAACAACGGCGACAGCGGCGCACTGGGGTTGCTCGGGTCGGCCGGCGGGAGCTCGCGGCCCACCGTGTTCCGCGAGGAGAACGTGTGGCGCTCGCGCAGCACGTGCACGACGTCGTCGTGCCGGGCCACCACGAACGCGTCCACCTCCGGGGCGTAGTGCACACCGAGCTCGCGCAGCTGCGCGTAGACGTCGGCCGGGCGGCGCAGGTGCTCCTGCTCCAGGGCGACCAGCTGGGACAACGCGGGCACGGGCACCTCCGGCGGTGTCGTCGCGATCCGACGGGTGGGGTGTGGGCAAACCGTCCCCGTCATCGCGGTGCGGGGCGCGTGGCCGAGGACACCTCGCCGGACGCTACCCCGGCATGTCCGGCTGTCCGCAACATCTCCGCCGAGAATTCCTGAGCGTCGAATCTGCTCCGATTGGTCACGGCAGGCCGGCGCGCCGCGATCAGTCGGGTACGGCCCGGCCGGAGGCACGGGCCCCGGCCAGCACGAAGTCGATCAGTGCTTCGACGTACGCGGGCCCATTGGCCTGCATCTGGGAGAACAGCTCCGGAGGTGTGGAGAGCACGTGGTTGGTGATGGCGCCGATCAGGGCGTCGAGCACGATGGTGGGTGACGTCCCTTCCGGCAGTTCCCCCCGGGCGACGGCCTCGTGGATGAGCGAGCGGGCCCGGCGGAATATCGGCGTGGTGTGCTGCTTGCGCCAGCGGTCCTCGAGGCCGGGTACGTAGCGGGACTCCACGTACATCCGGAGGTAGGCCAGTCCCCGCGGACTGCTGTAGAAGGCCAGCAGTGAGTGCCCGATGGCGGCCAGGTCGGTGCGAAGGTCGTGGCGGTCGTGTGGCATGCGGCGTACATGCACGCTCGCCATGCTGTCCAGCAGCAGATCCTCCTTCGAGGCCCAGCGCAGGTACAGCGCGGCCTTGCCGACCTTTGCCCGGCGGGCGACCTCGTCGAAGGTGAGCCCGGCCCATCCGAACTGGGCGTAGATCTCGATCACGGAGTTGGCGACGCGGGTGTCGATGGTGGGGTCGCGGCGCCGGCCGCGCCGGACCTGTGCCTCGACGGCCCCGCTGTCGGCCACCCGCGCCGCGGCCGGTCGATCGGCGTCGGTCGGGTCCGGCAGTGGTGAGCCGGCAGGGTCTGGCACGCCCCGATGCTAGCGGCGCGTCGCTGCTGAATCCTGCCGTGGGCGCGCCCCGGACCGGGCGGGTGGCCGGGTTCCGGTATGACGGAGGGCTATTGCAGTCGAAAATCGTCCGTAATAGGGTTCGGGCAGGTGGTCGGAGCGTTGCGCGCATGCCCTCGAAGGGGAGGCCCGGTCCCAGTGATCGACTTGGACGAGATCGTCGCGATCGACGTGCACACCCACGTGTCGGCGTCGGTGAACGCCCCGGCCCAGCCGCCGTCGGAGCACGCGGAGGCCATGGCGCGCTACTTCCGGACCGAGGCGCGGGCGACCACGGTGCCGGAGTTGGCCGCGTACTACCGCGAGCGCAAGATCGCGTGTGTTGCCTTCGCCGTGGATGCGCGGACCGCGACCGGGAGGCTGCCCGCGGTCACCAGCGAAGAGGTCGCCGAACAGGCCGCCGAGCATTCGGACGTCCTCGTCCCGTTCGCCAGTGTCGACCCACGGACGGGCCGCGTCGCGGTGGATCGGGCCCGCCGGCTGATCGAGGAGCTGCACGTCAAGGGGTTCAAGTTCCACCCGAGCGGCCAGGCCTTCTACCCGAACGACCGGGAGTACTACCCCCTGTACGAGGTGCTCGAGGGGTTTCGGGTGCCTGCGCTCTTCCACAGCGGCCAGACCGGCGCGGGTGCCGGAGTCCGGGGTGGTGGCGGGACCCGGTTGAAGTACTCGAACCCGCTGTTCCTCGACGACGTCGCAGTCGACTTCCCGGACCTGCCTATCGTGCTCGCCCACCCGTCGTTCCCGTGGCAGGACGAGGCCTTGGCCGTTGCGGTGCACAAGCCGAACGTCTACATCGACCTGTCGGGCTGGTCGCCGAAGTACTTCCCCGCCAACTTGGTCCAGTACGCCAACAGCCTGATCAAGAACAAGGTCCTCTTCGGGTCCGACTTCCCGATGATCACCCCGGACCGGTGGCTGGCCGACTTCGAGAAGCTCGACATCAAGCCCGAGGTGCGCCCCCTCATCCTCAAGGAGAACGCGGCCCGGCTACTCGGACTCGGCGAGCGCTGAGGCGGCCGGTCCATGGACAAGGTCTACGAGTCCCCTGCTGCCGCGCTCGCGGATCTGGACGACGGCGCGTCGATCGCGGTGTCCGGGTTCGGGCAGAGCGCCGGCGCGCCGGTCAGCCTGCTTGCTGCGCTGCGCGAACGCAGCAGCCGCGAGCTGTGTCTGGTGGCCAATGGCCTCCCGCCGGGTGCGGATCCGATCGTCGAGGGCGGCCGGGTCCGCCACCTGATCGTGTCGTTCACCGCGCGCAGCGGGCGGAGCAGTGCGACCGACCAGCTGCTCTCCACGGGTGCGATGACCTTCGAGCTCGTGCCGCAGGGAACCCTGGTCGAGCGACTCCGTGCCGGTGGCGCCGGGCTCGGCGCCATCTTCACCCCGACCGGGCTGAACACCCCGATCGCCGAGGGCAAGGAGGTCCGCTGCTTCGACGGCAAGCCCTACCTGCTCGAGCCCGCGATCCGGGTCGACTACGCGTTCATCACGGCGCACCGCGCCGACCGGCTGGGCAACGTCGAGTTCAGGGGCGCGAACCGGCATCTCGCCCCGAGCTTCGCCAAGGCGGCGCGGGTGGCGATCGTCGAGGTCGACGAGATCGTGGAGGCGGGCGAGCTCCCGCCCGAACGCATCGACCTGCCGGGGATCTTCGTGGCCCGGGTGGTGCGCAAGACCGTGGCCAACACACTGCCCAAGTACGGGCTGCACCGGCGCCCGGCCGACATCGCGCGCGAGTACAACGGCAAGCCGGGCCGGACCCGGCTCCAGATCGCGGAGCAGGCCGCCGATCTGCTGCCCGAGCCGAGCTACGTCAACCTCGGCCTCGGGATCCCGAGCCACCTCTCGTCGTTCGTCGAGGACCGGGACATCATCCTGCAGGGCGAGAACGGCATCCTCGGCTACGGCGAGATCGTCGACGACGACGAGCTCTACCCGGACGTCTTCAACGCGAGCGGCGTGTCCGTCACACCGCGTCCGGGGATCTCCTACTTCGACAGCGTGACGTCCTTCGAGATGATCCGCTCGGGGCGGGTGGACGTGGTGGTGCTCGGCGCCTACCAGGTGGACGCCGAGGGCAGCGTGGCGAACTGGGCCGTCCCTGGCATGACCGGCGGTGGGATCGGCGGTGCGATGGACCTGGTCGCCTCCGGTGGAACGGTCATGGTGCTGATGGAGCACCGCGGCAGCAACGGTGAGCCGAAGCTGGTGCAGCGGTGTGCCTTCCCGCTGACCGGCAAGGCGTGCGTGGACATCGTGGTCACCGACCTGGCGGTGTTCCGGCGCCGCGACGGTGTCCTCGCCATCGACTCGGTGGCGCCGGGCTTCACGGCAGAGGAGGTCTGGGCGCTGACCGAGATGGACGTTCCAGCGGCCGGCGTGCGCAACGGTGCAGGAGGAATGTGATGAGTGACGGACTCGCGGTGTTGTTCGAGAAGCAGGGCCAGGAGCTCGGCGTCGGAGAATGGTTCGAGATCACCCAGGAGCGCGTCGACCGGTTCGCCGAGGCGACCGAGGACCGCCAGTGGATCCACGTCGACCCGGAGCGGGCCAAAGACGGTCCGTATCACGGCACCATTGCGCACGGATTCCTCACCCTGTCGCTCGTGTTGTGGCTCGGGCGAGGGCTCAGTCCGCGCCCGGACGGTGTCAAGATGACGGTCAACTACGGGCTGAACCGGGTGCGTTTTCCCGCGCCTGCGCCGGTGGGATCGCGGATCCGCGCACGCGTGAAGAACCTCGCGATGGAGCAGGTCTCCCCGGGCGCACTGCACGTCATCAACCAGATCACCGTCGAGGTCGAGGGTGGCTCCAAGCCGGCTTGTGTGGCCGAACTGATCGCTCGGCACACGCTCTGAAACGCGGGACAACGGGCTGGGAAAGGACTTCTCGTGGGAGAGTTGTTGGCGGGCCGGGTGGTGGTCGTGACCGGCGCAGGTAGCGGTATCGGCCGGTCCGAGGCCCTGGAGATCGCCAGGCAGGGCGCCAAGGTGGTGGTCGCCGATCTCGGTGTCGCGCTCGACGGTTCCCCGGAGTCGGGATCGGCAGCCCGAGCAGTGGTCGCCGAGATCGCCGATGCCGGCGGTGAGGCGATCGCCTGCCAGGAGGACGTCGGCGACTGGGACGGCTCGAAACGCATCGTCGACTCCGCGATCGACGCTTTCGGCGGACTCGACGTGATCGTGAACAATGCCGGGATCCTGCGCGACAAGATGATGTTCAACATGGACGAGGACGACTTCGACGCGGTCATCCGGGTCCATCTCAAGGGCACGTTCTCGTTGACCCGGTGGGCGTCGATCCACTGGCGCGGCCGCCACAAGGCGGGCCTTGCGAACGACGGGCGGATCATCAACACCTGTTCCCCGGCCGGGCTGTACGGCAGCGCGGGGCAGGCGAACTACTCCGCCGCGAAGGCTGGCATCGCGGCGATGACCATCGGTGCGGCACGCGAACTCGGCCGTTACGGCGTGACCGCCAACGCCATCTCGCCCGTCGCGAGAACCCGGATGACCGCCACCCTGGGACGGGGTGCCGCCACCACCGAGGGCGACGGGTGGGACCCGCGCAGCCCGGACAACGTGGCGCCACTGGTCGCGTGGCTGGCCAGCACCGAATCCGCTGACGTCACCGGTCAGGTCTTCGAGGTCGGCGGCGGGTCGGTGGGTGTCGCCGAGGGCTGGCGGCACGGCCCGACCGCGGACAAGGGCGCGCGTTGGGACCCGGTCGAGTTGGGCCCCACCGTCCGCAAGCTGGTCGCCGACGCCTATCAGGTGCCGGTGCCCGGCGGCGGGGCGAATCGCCGCAACTGACATTCCGTATAAGGGAACTAGTTTGAGGCCAGGTCCTCTAGAGCGAATTTTGTTCTATGGTCGGCCACCAGGTCCAGGTGGCGAACCAGCGATGAGGAGCCCGATGACCGAACCGAGCGCGGGGCTGACCCGGCCCGATCCGGCCACCCGGACGCGCATGCCGAGCACGGGCCCGTTCACCACGGCCCGCGGCATGCTCCCGCTGATCGCCGTCTGCGTGTTCCTGTTCGCCGTGCCGATCGCGATGCTGGCGGTCGGGGCATTCCGCAACGCCCCGCCCGGGCTGCCGGCACAGTGGTCGGTGGACGCCTTCGTTCGCACCTACACCGATCCGGTCTCGTACTCCACCCTGCTCAACTCGGTGCTCCTCTCCGGTGGCGGCACCCTGCTGGCCACCGTCGTCGCACTGGCGCTCACGTTCCTCGTGGCCCGGACGAACACCCCGATGCGGGGGTTGGTGACGCCGGCGATGGTGCTGGTGGTGGCGCTCCCGCCGCTGTTCTACGCGATCAGCTGGGGGATGCTGGGCAACTCGCGCATCGGGCTCCTCAACACCACATGGCGCGACCTGACCGGCACCGAGGGCGTCCTGTTCGACGCCAACTCGTGGGGCGGGCTGTTCCTGGTGGCCATGATCAAGGGCGCGGCGTTCGCATACCTGCTGCTGCTCGGCCCGTTCCGAGCCGTCGACCGGAGCCTGGAGGAGGCCGCGCAGGTGTCGGGCGCAGGCCGGCTGCGGACCCTGCTCGGGATCGACCTGGTGGTGCTGGCCCCGGCCATCACCGGGGTCGTGATCCTCAACTTCGTCATCGGGCTGGAGTCCTTCGACGTTCCGTTGTTCCTGGGAACGCCCGCCGGCATCGCGGTCTTCTCCACCCAGATCTACGGTCAGATCACCAACAGCACGCCGGCCGACTACGGGGGCGCCAGCGCCCTGTCGCTGCTGCTCGTCCTGGTGGTGCTGGCGTTGGTGGCCCTGCAGTGGAAGGTGCTGGGGCGGCGCAGCTACACGACGGTGTCCGGGAGGGGCTACCGCACCGAGGTCTGGGACATCGGGGCGTGGCGGTGGCTCGGCAGCGTGTTCGTCGTCGGGTACCTGCTGCTGGCGATCGTGCTGCCGATGCTCCAGCTGGTGCTCGGCAGCCTGCAGCCGTTCTTCGGCGGTGCGGGGGCCTACTCGCCTGCCAACTACGAGGCGCTGTTCGAGGACCGGCAGACCGTCACCGCCCTGCGTACGACGCTGCTGGTCGCCCTGGTCGGTGGGCTGCTCGCGATGGCACTCGCCCTGCTGATCGTCTACGCGATGGCGCACCACGAGTCCCGGCTGCGTCGCGTGCTCGAGCTGCTGACCTGGCTGCCGTGGGCGGTGCCGGGGGTGGTGCTCAGCCTGGGCATGGCGTGGACGTACGTGAGCATCCCCGGGCTGCGCGCGCTCTACGGCTCGGTCGTGGTGGTGCTGACCGGGCTGGTGGTCGCGGCCGTGCCGATCGCCACCCGCGCGGTCCAACCCGCGGTCGCGCAGATCACCCGGGAGCTGGAGGAGGCGTCGCGGGTGAGCGGGGCCGCGCCGATGCGGATGCTCGTCGGCATCGTGCTGCCGCTGATCATGCCCAGCTTCGTCGCAGGCTGGTTCGTCGTCGCGATCGTGATCTCGGGGAACCTCGCGATCCCGATCATGCTGTCCTCGGCGCAGAACCCCACCGTGCCGCTGCTGGTCTACGAGCTCTACACGCAGGGCCAGACGTCCAGGGCGGCCGCCCTGTTCGTCATCGTCCTCGGCGCGTTGCTGGCCGGGCTGGTCGTGATGGGCGGGCTGTCCCGGTTGCTGCGTCGCCGCATCGGCCCGGCCACGGGCGGCCCACCACCACTGCCGACCGAAGCCGCCACGCCCGAACCCGTCGGCGCGCGCTGAGCGGCGGCCGGGTCCACGCCCCACGACGGAAGGACAGGACATGCGAAGGACGCACCTGCCCCCGGTAGTGCTCGCATGCGTCGCAGTGCTCGCCGTGAGCGGGTGTGGAGGCGGTGGGGGCGGTGATGTCCCGACCGTCTCCGCGGCGGGCGAGGGCGCGGTCGGCGCGGCCGATGCGCAGGCTCTCGGCGGCGAGGCGGCCGTGACCGCGATGCAGGAGCTCTACCGCGCGGCCCAGGACTCCGGCCGGACCACGGTCACCGTTTACGGCCCCGGGGAGAAGGACAAGGAGCCGGTCTACGAGGTCTTCTCGGGGCGGTTCCCCGGGATCGACGTCACCCCCGTCTACATCGTCGGCCCCGAAGCCGACGCCAAGATCCAGGCGGAGTTCGCGAGCGGCCAGCACGTCGCCGACATGGTGCAGGCCGGAGACACCTCGGTGGCCCCGCAGATCGCACAGGGCAAGTACGTCCCGTTCCGTCCGGTCACCGCCGAGGGCCTCGACCCCGGTTTCGCCGAGCCGACCGGCCACGCCATCGCCGCCAGCGGCAGCACGTTCGGCTTCGTCTACAACACGGACCTGATGTCGCCGGAGGAGGCACCGAAGGGATGGGCCGACCTGCTGGACCCGAAGTACCGCGGGAAGATGACCGCTGACGAGACCACCAGGAACGGCGGCTCCTTCGGCACACTGAGCCACCTGCTGTGGGACGGGCGCTACGACGACGCCTTCCTGAAGGGCCTGGCCGGGCAGGAGATCGCGCTACAGGCGTCCGGGGCGGTCGCGGGCAGCGCGGTGGCCACGGGCCAGTTCGCCCTCGATCCCTTCTACCCCTACAGCTTCTACGTCCGGGACAAGGAGCAGGGCGCGCCGGTCGAGTTCGTCTTCCCGACCGCGGGTGGCGCGCACATCTCGCCGCACTACCTCGGCCTGCTCGACGGCGCGCCGAACCCGGATGCCGCCAAGCTCCTGATCACGTGGCTGTTCACGCCGGAGGGCCAGCAGGCTGCCGCCGACGTCGGCTACTACCCGCTGATGCCGAACGGCCCGGCGCCGGGCGGCTACCCGTCGGTCAACGAGCTGGACCTGCTCAAGCCGTTCCCGATCGACCAGGTGGGCCGGATCTCCTCGTCCAACCTGGCCCGGGTCAAGGACGCATGGGGCGTCGCGAGCTGAGCTCGTCACCCCGGACCGACCCTCGACGCACGGAGGCATCGATGAAGATCGACATCCACGGCCACGTCAGCGCTCCCGAGTCGCTCTACGCCTACAAGGCGGGTCTGCTCGCCCACCGCGGCGCGCACGGCCGCGGCAGCGCGGGCGTCACCGACGACACCCTGCGCGCGGCGTTGACCGAGCCGAACAAGAGCTTCGGCGGCAAGTCCCACCTCGCTCACCTCGACGACGCGGGCGTGGACGTGCAGCTGATCTCGCCGCGGCCCTACCAGATGATGCACAGCGAGCAGGGCCGTCTCGTGGAGTGGTTCGCCCAGGAGACCAACGACGTCATCGCCCGCACCTGCCGGCTGGAGCCGCAGCGCTTCCGGGGCGTGGCAGGGCTCCCGCAGAGCATGGAGCTGGAGCCCGCGCGGTGGACGGCCGAGCTCCGGCGCTGCGTGCAGGAGCACGGGTTCGTCGGGGCGATGCTCAACCCCGACCCGTACGAGGGCAGCGCGCAGCCGCCCGCGCTCGGCGACCGGTTCTGGTACCCGGTCTGGGAAGCCGTGTGCGAGCTCGACGTCCCGGTGCTGATCCATTCGGCCGGCTGCCGCCCGCCCGCCCGCGAGACGTACTCGCTGCACTTCATCCAGGAGGAGACGCTGGCCGTCATCGGCCTGCTCAACTCGTCCGTCCTCGACGACTTCCCGGACCTGAAGATCATCGTGTCGCACGGTGGCGGCGCGGTCCCGTACCAGCGGGGCCGCTTCCAGCCCGGTGCCCTGCGCAAGGGCACGACGTTCGCCGAGCAGCTGCGCAGGCTCTACTACGACACCTGCCTCTACACCCGCGACTCGATCGAGCTGCTGCTGCGATCCGTCGGTGTCGACCGCTGCCTGTTCGGCACCGAGAAGCCCGGCACCGGGTCGATGCGGGACCCGGAGACCGGGCGCTGGATCGACGACATCCACCTGCTGATCGAGGACATCGACTGGCTCGACGACGGGCAGCGCAAGCAGCTGTTCGAGTCCAACGCCCGCGACCTGTTCCGGATCCAGGGCTGACGGGAGCACCCATGGCACACCTCGGGCTCGGCATCGGAACCTCGCACGCGCCGCAGCTGTCCACTCCTCCCGAGGAGTGGGGCCAGCGCGCGCGGGCCGATCGGGCCAACGCGGTCCTGGCCTACCGCGGCGCCGACCACTCGTTCGAGGAGCTGTCCCGGCTGCGGGGTGCCGCGTTCGCCGACGAGTGCGACCTGCAGCGCCGGCGTGAGCGGCACACCCGCGCCCGCGCGGCGATCGACGAGCTGGGCCGGATCGTGCGGGAGTCGGGCGTGGACGTCCTGGTCGTGGTGAGCAGCGACCACAAGGAGACGTTCACCGACGAGCTGCTGCCTGCGTTCGCCGTCTACTGGGGGGACACGGTGGCGCACGAGCCGTTCACCCAGGAGGCGCTCGATGCGATGCCGCCGGGCCTGGCCATCGCGGAAGTGGCGAACGTGCCGGCCGAGAGCACCGTCCGGCGCTGTCACAGCGAGCTGGCACTGCACCTGATCCGGGAGACGAGCGCGGCGGGTTTCGACCCGGGAGCCTCCCGGACGCTGCCCGCGGGCAGGTACGGCGACCACGGCATCCCGCACGGGTGGGGCTTCGTGCTGCAGCAGATGCTCGGCGGCACGGCCGAGATCCCGATCGTGCCGGTGTTCGTGAACACGTTCTGGGAACCGAACCCGCCGTCGCCGGCCCGCTGCCACGACTTCGGCGTGGCGTTGGGAGCCGCGATCCGCAGCTTTCCCGGCGATCACACGGTCGGGGTGGTCGCCTCGGGCGGGCTGAGCCACTTCGTGGTGGACGAGGAGCTCGACCGGCGGTTCCTGTCCGCCCTGCAGGACGACGACGCCGCCTACCTGCGCGGGCTCCCGGCCGGCCTGCTCCGCTCGGGCACATCCGAGATGCGCAACTGGATCGTGGTCGGCGCCGCCGTCGCCGGCAACGGGCTGCGCGCTCGCGTCGTCGACTACCTGCCCTGCTACCGCTCCGAGGCCGGCACCGGGTGCGGCATGGGTTTCGTCGCATGGCAGCCAGCGGGGGCGGCCGCATGAGCGGGGTGACGATCACCGGGCTGATCAAGGAGTTCGGCGGCGTCGCCGCCGTGGAGCAACTCGACCTCGACATCGCCCCCGGCGAGTTCGTCACGCTGCTGGGCCCCAGCGGCTGCGGGAAGACGACCACGCTGCGCTGCCTGGCCGGGCTAGAGGCACCCGACCGGGGCGAGCTCGCCATCGGCGAGCGGGTCGTGTTCTCCGCCGCTCGTGCCACGTTCGTGCCACCGGACAAGCGCGACGTCGGGATGGTGTTCCAGAGCTACGGGCTGTGGCCGCACATGACGGTGGGCGGGAACGTCGGCTATCCGCTCAAACTGGCGAAGGTCGGCAAGGCCGAGGCGCGGCGACGGGTACTGGAGATCCTGGAACAGGTGGGGTTGGCCGACCGCGCCGACGAGATGGCGACGTCGCTGTCCGGTGGCCAGCAGCAGCGAGTGGCCCTGGCGAGGGCGATGGTCAACCGGCCCGCCCTGATGCTGTACGACGAACCGCTGTCCAACCTGGACGCGAAGCTGCGGCTGTCGATGCGCACCCAGATCCGGGAGCTGCACGACGCGCTCGGCTCCACGTCCGTCTACGTCACCCACGACCAGGAGGAGGCCATCGCGCTGGCCGACCGGGTCGTCGTGATGAACGCGGGGCGGATCGAGCAGGTCGGCAGCCCGCGGGAGCTCTACACCCGCCCGGCCAACGCGTTCGTCGCCGACTTCATGGGGTTCCAGAACCTCCTCTCGGGCACGGTGGTGGACGTGGCCGCCGACGGGTACGTCGTCGACCTGGCCGGGGCGACGGCCGCGGTTCGGGTCGCGGGTCGTCCGCCCGGACCGGCGGGCACCCCGATGGCCGTCGCCTTCCGCGCCTCGCACGTGCGCGTGGACGGGCAGGTTCCCCCACCTGCGGTCGAAGGGGTGTCGAGCAGTTTCACCGGGCGAGTGCGCTCGCGCACCTACCTGGGCAGCTGCGTGCGCGTCCTGGTCGACATCGGCGGGGAGCTGGTGCGTGCCCAGGTGGACGAGAGCGAGCTGGACCGCTTCGGGCCGGACGAGCTGAGCGTGGGCCGCGAGGTCGCGCTCGGCGTGCCCACCGCCCGGGTGGTGCCGCTGCCTGGCGAATCGTCGGGGCAGGAGGCGGCGCCGGTCTCCGACCTCGCCAGGGCTGGATCGGGGTGACGGACGTGCCGTACGCCGCCGAACCCCTCCTCGGCCGGCTGCGCGCCCTCGACACGTGCGCGGTGTCGGACGCCCTGGACACGCTCGGCCTCGCCGGCGCGACCACCGGCCTCACGCCGCTGTGGGCCGTCCCGGGACCCGTCGCCGGTCGGGTGCGCACCGTGCTCGCCGGACCACCGGAGTCCGGTGGTCCCACCGAGCACATCGCCACGGCGGCCATCGAGGCCGCCGAGCCGGGCGACGTGCTGGTGATCGCGAACAACGGCCGGGTCGACGTGTCGTGCTGGGGTGGCATCCTGACGCTGGCCGCCGCCCACCGGGGGATCGGCGCGGTGGTCGTGGACGGCGCGATGCGCGACATCGCCGAGTGCGACGAGCAGGACTTCCCGGTGTTCGGCCGGGCCGTCGTCCCGGTCAGCGCGCGCGGCCGGATCGTGCAGCTGGCGATGGGCGAGCCGGTTCAGGTCGCGGGCGTCATCGTCGAGCAGGGCGACTACGTCCTCGCCGACCGCAACGGCGTCGTCTTCGTGCCCGCCGGTGACCTCGAGCGCGTGCTCGGGCTCGCCGAGCGCGTCGTGGCCCGCGAGGCCGGCATGGCTGAGGCCGTGCGAGCCGGACAGCCGGTCACCGAGGTGATGCACGACAGCCGGTTCCCGACGGTCGAGGAAACGACGTCGTGAGCGGCCCGCACCCCCTCGCGCGATTCTCGGCGGCCACCGTCTCCGATGCGCTGGACCGGCTCGGCTTCCCAGGCTCGATGCTGGGCATCGCGCCGCTCCACAACGGTGCCCGCCTGTGCGGGCGCGCGTTCACCGTCCGGTACCTGACCGCCGGTTCGCCGCCGGGCACGGTCGGGGACTACCTCGACGAGGTGGCGCCGGGAGAGGTCGTGGTGCTCGACAACGGCGGGCGCACCGACTGCACCGTGTGGGGCGACATCCTCACGGCCATGGCCGCGGATCGTGGGGTCGCGGGCACGGTGATCGACGGTGTCTGCCGTGACGTCCAACGCGCCATCGGCGTCGGCTACCCGATCTACAGCCGAGGCCGGTTCATGCGCACCGGCAAGGACCGGGTGGAGGTCTCCGACGTCGGCCGGCCGGTCTCGGTCGGCGGCGTGCAGGTGCGCGCCGGCGACCTGCTGCTCGGCGACGCCGACGGGGTGCTCGCCGTGCCGCGAGCGAAGGAGGAGCAGGTCCTCGAGATCTCCACCGCGATCGCCGAGCGCGAGGACGCGATCATCGCCGACGTTCTGTCCGGGACCACCTTGGCCGAGGCCCGCGTCCGCCACGGCTACCACCTGTTGCAGCGCCGGGAGGTGCAGCCGTGAGGCCCGCTCAGCGGGGATCGCGCATCCGTTCCTGCACCAGCTGCGCATCGCGCAGCAAGGGGTGGCGTGCAACCCCATCCATCGGTGAGTCGGGCTAGGCGAGCCACCCACCGTCGATCAGCAACGACGCACCGGTGGTGTAGGTGGATTCATCACTGGCGAGGAACAGGATGGAGCGTGCGATCTCGTCGTAGGTCCCCTCGCGGCCGATCGGTACCAGCTCCGCGGCCCGGGCGGAGCGGGCTCTGACCGCCTCCTCGGTCATGCTCGCCTTGCGGTCGTTCACGATGTTCTCCAGGAATCCGGGGCAGACGCAGTTCGCTCGGATCCCTTCGTGTGCGTGGTCCCGGGCGACCGAACGGGTCAACGCGATGAGCGCCGCCTTCGAGATGCCGTAGACCGCCTCGCGGGGTGAGGCCTTCGTGCCCGCAGAGGACGCCGTCGTGATGATCGACCCGCCGCCTTCGGCCGCCATGATCGGGACGCATTCCCGGACGAACAGGTAGGCCGACTTCAGGTTGACGTCGATGACCTTGTCCCAGACATCCTCCTCGGTCTCGGCGAGCGAGGTTGCCTCCAGCGGATCGATGCCGGCGTTGTTGAACAGGACGTCCACGCGTCCGTAGGTCTCGAGGGCCACGCGCACGGCCTCCCGGGCCGTCGAGGCGAGCGAGACGTCACCGACGACCGCGACGGCTTCGGCGCCGGCATCGGTGAGCTCCGCGACGGCATCCTCGAGCGGCTGCTCGGCCCAGTCGACCAGCACCAGTCGAGCGCCCTCGGATGCGAACTGGCGCGCCGCGGCCAGCCCCAGTCCGGCGGCGGCGCCGGTGGCGAGGACGACTCGTCGGGTGAAACGTGCAGGGGTGGCATTCACATCTGATAACCCTCGGGGTCTGGCGGTGGGGTGGGGGCCTGCGCGTCGGCTGGTGCTCGCCGGGTGGAGTGGTCAGGAGCGTGTGGTCACAGTCGCGTCGGCTTCGTCGGCTTTGTTGGCCTTGTCGGCGGCCCACGGCTGGTCGACGTCGAGCATGTCCCGGCGGAACGTCTCGGGCAGCCGGGCGATGACGAGCAGGCCGAGCAGGCCGAAGGCGACGAGGTAGTAGCCGGGCATCAGCTTGGTCCCGAATGCGGAGATGAGCGCGGCGGCGACGAACGGTGCGGTTCCGCCGAAGAGCGCGTATGCGGTGTTGTAGCCCAGCGCGGCTCCGGAGTAGCGGACCCGGGTCGGGAACAGCTCGGCTTGCATGACGACCACGGAGACCGAGATCGCGGTACCTGGGATGATCGCGATGATCTGACCGACGATGGCCCCCACGAGGCTGCCGCTGCTGATCAGGATGAAGGCCGGGATCGACACGACGACGAGCGCTACGGTGCCCCACAGCAGGAGTGGCTTGCGGCCGATCCGGTCGCTGAGTGTCGCGTAGAACGGTACGAGCGCGGCCGCGAAGAGCAGTGTGGCCGAGGTCGAGAGCAGCGCCGGGGTGGTGCCGAGGCCGATCGTGGAGACCAGGTAGGTCGGCAGGTAGGTCTTGGCGACGTAGGAGGCGACCGCCTCCACGCCCACGATCGCGATCAGGAACAGCAGCGGCTTCTTGTGGCGGGCGAGCAGTTCCGCGACCGGGGCCTTCTGCAGGCTGCTCGCTTGCTCCTTGGCCAAGGCGGCCTGGAACGCCGGGGTCTCTTCGACCTTGAAGCGCAGGTAGAGACCGGTCAGCGCCAATGGGAGGGCGAGCAGGAAGGGGATTCGCCAACCCCACGCCGCCATTGCCTCGGCGCCCAGACTCGCGTTGAGCACGGCCACGAGCGTCGCGGCCGTGACGAACGCGACGATGCCGATCGCCTGGATGCTCGAGGTCCACAGGCCGCGCTTGCCGGGGGTGCCGACTCGGCGAGGAACGTGGCGGCGCCCGAGGTCTCGCCGCCGGCGGACAGGCCCTGCAGCAGCCGGCAGATGATCAGCAGGATGGGCGCGGCGATGCCGATCGAGGCGTAGGTCGGGAGCAGTCCGATGGTGACCGTGGCCCCGCCCATCAGCAGGATCGTCGTCGCGAGGATCGCGCGCCTGCCGAACCGGTCGCCGAGGTGTCCGAACACGATCGCACCGAAGGGACGGGCGACGAACGCGACACCGAAGACGGCGAGCGCGGACAGGAGCGAGACCGTGGGGTCGACGCTCGGGAAGAACAGTGTTCCGAGTACGGTTGCGAGGTAGCCGTAGGCACCGAATTCGTACCATTCAGCCAGGTGTCCGAAGCAAGCACCCAGAATGATTCTCCGCGATGGCTGTGGCGGGCGTGACGTGGTGTCGGCGGGTACTTCTGCTGAGGCCATGACGTGCTCCTTCGACTACGCTGAAGACGACCGGTCCCGGATTTCTGCGGATTCTCCGATCACCAGTCCGGTGGTGAGGGAGGGGCCGAGCGACGCGCCGTTCCCGGCATATCCCGGACCCATGAGAGCGGCCGCCGTCTCGCCGCAGGCGAACAGCCCAGGCACGACGCCACCGGCCGCGTCGAGCACGGCGCCACGGGCGTCGGTCACCAACCCGCCCTTCGTGCCGTTCATGCCCACGGTGATCGGTACGGCGTGGAACGGTGGGGTCTCGATCCTGCCCAGGCAGGGGCCGTGGGTGCTGTCGCCGTTGAAGGTGTCGTGCCCGTTGCCGCCGCGGCCGAACTCGGGATCGATGCCGCGATCGGCGTGGTCGTTCATCGCTGCCACCGTGCGGGTCAGCGTGTGCTCGGGGACGCCGAGCTTGCGGGCCAGCGACGGCAGGTCCGGCGCCGTGACGAACCAGTCCGGGACCGGGTCGGCAGCGGCCACTCCGGGGACCGGATACCGGCTTGCGAAGCGTGCGTCGAGCACCAGCCAGGCCCGGGCGTTGGGGAAGGTGTGGGTGGCGGGGTCGAACGCGAGAAACGCCTTGGCCAGGTCGTTGTAGGAGCTCGCCTCGTCGGCGAAGCGCTCGCCCGCGGCGTTGACCAGCACCGAGCCGGGACAGGCGAGCTCCCGGACTACGTTGCGCGCCGCCGCGGGAGCGCCGGGGGTCGTGGAAGGGACGCGGGTGGCGGGCGTCCACCAGGCTTCGGACATCCCGCGTAGGTGCCCCCCTGCCGTGAGGCCCAGGCGGATCCCGTCACCGACGGCGGTGGGCACACCCAGCGGCAGGATCTCGGTCAGGGGCAGGAAGTCGCGCCGCAGCCCGGCGTCGTGCGAGAACCCGCCGCAGGCCAGCACGACTGCTCCCGCTGCCCGCAGGTGGACCTGCGTGCCGTCGGCACGGCGTGCGGTCACGGACCAGCCGTTCTCACCGTCGGCCATGCCGACCACCCGGTGCCCGGTCCGGAACTCGACGCTGCGCCGCAAGCCGGCGGCGACCAGGCCCGCGACCAGTCCCGATCCCTGTGTGCGGACGCCGGTGGCCCGCCGCTGGCGCAGGACCTGCGGGTCGAGCCCGGTACGGGACTCGGCCCCGGTGAGCGGCCCGCGGGCGGGCGAGGTCGCGACCGTGTCGCGCAGTTCGCCCAGGTCATCGGTCGGGACCGGCATCGGCTCCAGCGACCGGCCGAAGCGCGCACCGGGCCAGTCGGGGTGGTAGTCGTCGCGGGCCACGGCGGCGAGTGGGACGCCCAGCTCCTGTTCGAGGTAATCGGCGAGGCGGGGACCGTTGTCCAGGAACGCCTCGAGCTGCTCGTCGGGCGTGCCGCCGAGCGTCACCTGCCTCAGGTAGACCAGCGCGTCTCGGCGGTCGTCGGGATAGCCGGCCTCCCGCATCCGGCGGGTGCCCGGGATCCACATCTGGCCACCGGACAGCGCGGTCGTGCCGCCGAGCAGGTCGGCGGCCTCGAGGACCAGGACGCGGGCGCCCCGGTCCGCTGCGGCACACGCCGCGACCAGCCCCGCACCACCCGATCCGACGACGATGACGTCGTGGTCGGTCGTGGCGTCCGTCACCTGCGGTCTCCTTCCGGGCCGGTCGGAGTGGGTCAGCCGGCGTCGCGGCTGAGCTGCTCGATCCGCGCGTGCAGCTGCGGTAGCACGGTCTCGGTCTCGGGCTTCATCAGGACGCTGCGCAGGACGCGCCCGTGCCCGACGTCCGCGGTGACCGTGTGCCCCCGCGCAGCCAGGGCGTCGGCCGTCACGTCGTAGGTGGCCACGAACACGGCTTCGTCCGACCGCAGCGCCATGCCGGCGTCGAGGATCCGGCCGGAGCTCCGGTCGACATCCGAGAGCCGATCGCGGCGGGGCAGGTAGGTCACGATGTCGAGCTCGGGTGCCTGGTAGGCCGCGAGCTCGGTCGAGGCCGCGAGCAGTTCGGCCCAGCGCAGGGCGGCACGGCGGCCCGGGCGCAGGACCGCGCCGAGCCCCTCGGGGGTGAGCGGCAGCAGCTTGAGCGTCAGCCACAGCGCCGCCGCCGATGCGCCGGAACGTGAGCACTCCAGGGAGATCTCCCCGAGGTGCATGTCGTCGGAGGTGAAGTAGGTGTAGGGCGAGTCGTGGACGTAGTGCGCCGCCACGGCGGGGTCCCGGAACAAGACCGCACCGCAGCCGTAGGGCTGCAGGCCGTGCTTGTGCGGGTCGATGACCACCGAGTCGCAGTCGGCGATGGCCTGGAACGGCGCGGCCGCCACGCCGTCGGCGGAGTCGTCGGCGATGAGCCGGAAGAACCCGCCGTAGGCGGCGTCGACATGGATCCGCGCGCCGTGACGGGTGCACAGCTCCGCGGCCTGGTCGATCGGGTCGATCGCTCCGAGGCCGGTGGTGCCGGCGGTCATCACGACCGTGCCGACCGAGCCGGTGCGCAGCAGCGCCTCGAGCGCATCGAGGTCCATCCGGCCGGCCCGGTCGGTGGCCACGGCGTGCCCCGTCACCCCGAGCAGGTGGCACATGCGGCTGTGCGTGTAGTGGGCGTCGGCGCTGTAGGCGATGCCCTTTCCCGGGTGCAGCTCGCGCGCCACGAACAGCGCCTCGAGGTTGGCGATGGTGCCGCTGCTGGTCAGGTGCCCGAGGTGCTCGCCGAACCCGAACATCGTGGCGAGCTGCCCGACCACCTCGCGCTCCATGCGGGCCGTGGCCGGACCGCCGTCCAGCGCGTGGTTGTTCGGGTTGATCAGCATCGTCGTGACGTAGCCGAGCACCGCGGCCGGGTGCGGCGGCTTGAGCATCTGCCCGATGTAGCGGGGGTGGAAGAACGGGTAGTTGTCCCGCAGCCTCGTGGTCAGCTCGGCGTGCGCGCCGGCCAGCGCCGTGGCGTCGACGTCGAGCGAGCCGTGCGGTGCATAGGGTCCGAACTCGTCCATCCACCGGGCGATCTCGCCGACCGCGTCCTGTAGGTGGTGTCCGAGCTGCTGCGCACCGGCGGGCCCGGCGCGAAGGGGTGACTCGGCGGTCATGGGTGCTCCTGGGGTTGTGGCGCCGGCATCAGACCTGCTCACCGAGCTTGAACGGCGTGTGGCGGTCGCCGTCGGTCGCGAGCGAGAAGGTCGACGACCGGGAAGCGGGCACCTCCGTGGTTCTCCCGCCAGGTGCCGCCGATCCACAGGTCGGTGTGGACCCCGGACAGTACCGCCGCCTCGTGTGCCTCCACGTCGCTCACCGCTCGGTCCAGATGCTCTTGACCTCGGTGAACGCGGCGACGGCCTCCCAGCCCATCTCCCGTCCCACCCCGGACGACCGCATGCCGCCCCAAGGGGCAGCGGCATCCATCACCGGCGGCAGGTTGAGGTACACCGTTCCGGCCCGGACCTGCCCCGCGATGCGGTTGGCGCGACCGATGTCGCGCGACCAGATCACCGCGGCCAACCCGTAGTCGGAGTCATTGGCAAGTGCGACGACCTCGTCCGGGTCGTCGTAGGTCAGGACGGACAGGACCGGACCGAAGATCTCCTCGCGGGCGACACGCATTTCCTGGGTCACGCCGGCCAGCACGGTCGGCCGGTAGAAGTAGCCGGCCATCCCGGGACGCTCCCCACCGGTGACCACCTCGGCGCCTTCGTCGCGCCCGATCTGCACGTAGGAATCCACGCGGACGACCTGCTCCTCTGACACGAGTGGCCCGACCTCCGTGCCGTCCGCGAGCCCGGGTCCCAGCCGCATCTCCGACGCTGCCCTGGCGAGCTTGTCGACGAACTCATCGGCCCGCCGGCGGTCGACGTAGAGGCGGCTGTAGGCGGCGCACACCTGACCGGAGTTGAGGAACCCGCCGGCGAGGTTGCCCTGCACGGCCTGGTCGACGTCGGCGTCTGCGGTGACGATGCTGGGGGTCTTGCCACCCAGCTCGAGGGAGACTCGCCGCAGGTCGCGCCCGCACACCGCAGCGATCTCGCGTCCGACCTCGGTCGATCCCGTGAAGGAGATCTTGGCTACCCGGCGGTGTGCCACCAGTGCCTGCCCGACGTCGGGGCCGCCGGTCACGACGTTGACCACGCCGGCGGGAAAGCCGGCCTCCTCGACGAGTTCGGCGAGGCGCAGGGTGGACAGCGGAGTCTGCTCGGCCGGCTTCACCACGACGGTGTTGCCCGCAGCCAGCGCGGGCGCGAGCTTCCAGACCAGGATCGTCAGGGGGAAGTTCCACGGCGTGATCAGCCCGCAGACCCCGAGGGGCTCGCGGTGGGTGCGGTGGTCGACATCGGGGACCGAGACCGGCGTGGTCACACCGGTGATCTTCGTGGCCCAGCCGGCGTAGTAGCGCAGGTGCTCGACGGCGTTCGGCACGGAGAATCCGGCGGAGACGGGGAGCGGCTGCCCCTGGTCGGTCGTCTCGAGCCGGGCGATCTCGTCGGCGTTCTGCTCGAGCAGGTCGGCCAGGCGCAGCAGCAGCAGAGCCCGGCCCGCGGGCGAGAGCGCGGACCAGCTGGGGTCCTCGAAGGCCCGAGCGGCCGCCGAGACCGCCGCGTCGACGTCCGCCGGGGTGCCCATGGCGACGTTCGCGATGACCTCACCGGTAGCGGGGTCGTGCGTCGCGAAGGTGCCGGTGCCGGCTGTCCATCGGCCGTCGATGAGCATCTCGACGCGCACAGGGTGTCCTTTCGTCGGCGACCCGGCCCGGCCTGACGGGCGGCCCGAGGCACGTTCGAAGAGGATGTGCCCCCGGACCCGGAACCGTCTTGACCAGCGGCGCACGCCGGCTGTGCTGTGGACGAACGCCTGAAGTGTGTGCGTAACTGGGCGACGCCGTTCTGATATGCGGAGGCCGATCGATGCCGACCCGGACCCTCACCTGCGAGTCCGTCGACGAGTGGCGGAACGCGGTCTCGACGTCCTTCGTGCCGCTGCGCGCCGAGGCGGCTCCCGGGACGTTCCGAGGGCGCATCCAGACTGCGGAGAACGGCGGCGTCCACTTCAGCACCATCGAAGCGGACCCACACCGCGCCCTGCGCACCGCGACCCTCGCCCGCGGCACGGACGGGCCGTTCTTCAAGGTCAGCCTGCAGCTCACCGGCAGCCAGCTGCTGACCCAGGACGACCACCGGGTCGTGCTCCGGCCGGGTGATCTGGCCATCTACGACAGCACCCGCCCGTACTCGCTCGAGTCGAGCGCGCCGTTCAGCTCGCTGGTACTGATGTTCCCGCACGAGAACCTGCAGGTTCCCGCGTCCGACATCGCCACCGTCGTCGGGACGAACCTCGCCTGCGACGACGGGGTCGGACCGCTGGTGTGCCGGATGCTGGGGCAGATCGCGTCCGACCTCGACGCCCTCATGACACCGGGTGGGGGGCGCCTCACACATTCCGTGCTCGACATGGTGGCCACGGCGCTGACCGAACGCCTCGCGGTGCAGCTCGGGCACACCGATCACGAGCACCGCACTCTGGCGCTGCGGGTCCGCGCCTTCATCGAGGCCCACCTGGCCGAACCCACGCTCGGGCCGGAACCGATCGCTGCTGCGCATTACGTCTCGACGCGGCACCTGCAGAAGGTGTTCAAGGCCGAGGGGCACACGGTCACAGGGTGGATCCGCGGACGTCGCCTGCAGCGGTGCCGGGAGGAGCTCGTCGATCCGCTGCACGCCGGCCGCTCGGTGTCCGCGGTCGGCGCGCGGTGGGGCTTCCCGGACGCCGCACACTTCAGCCGGGTCTTCAAGGCCGCCTTCGGAATGACCCCGAGCGAGTGGCGCGTCCAGGGTTGTGACCTCCGCGCCGCGGCGACGGGGCGGGTGCCGATCCGTTGAGGTGAAGGTGTACGCGTCCGGTCAACGTCCGGTCCGACCTGGTCAAGACCGCACCGTCGCCACGCTCGACACTGTCGCCATGACCGTCACCACGCCGCGCTCACGGGCCGAGGACGTCGAGGTCGCGCACCCTCTCGACCCGCTCACGGCCTCCGACGTCACCCGAGCCCGCGCCGTGCTGGAGTCCACCGGTCGCCTGGCACCGAGCACCCGGTTCGCCTCGCTGCTGCTGCGCGAGCCGGCCAAGGACACGGTTCGTCGTCACCGGCCGGGAGACGCCGTGCCGCGCCGGGTGGAAGCGACCCTCCTCGACGTGGCGACAGGGGCGATCGCCGAAGTGTTGGTCGACTTCGACGGCGCACGGGTCGAGTCGTGGACCGACGTGGACCCCACCGAGGCGCCTTACGGCCAGCCGCCGGTGCTGTTCGAGGAATACGACCGCTGCGCGGACCTGATCAAGGCCGACCCGCACTGGCAGGCTGCGATGGCCCGGCGGGGTGTCACCGACACCTCGCTCACCTTCGTCGCACCGCTGTCGCCGGGCTTCTTCGACGTACCGCGGGAGAAGGGACGCCGGGTCCTGCGCGGGTTGACCTTCCTGCGGGACCACGTCGAGGACAGCCCGTGGGCGCACCCGGTCGAGGGCCTGATCGCGGACGTGGACGTGATCTCGAGCGAGGTTCTGTGCGTCGAGGACGCAGGGGACGTCCCTGTTCCTGCAGCGGACGGGAACTTCGACCCGGCATCGGTCGGGCCGGCCCGGACGACCCTCAAGCCGATCGAGATCACCCAGCCGGAGGGGCCCAGCTTCACGGTGGCCGGATCCCTTGTCCGCTGGGAGAACTGGGAGCTGCGAGTCGGGTTCAACGCGCGCGAGGGCCTCACGCTGCACCAGGTCGGGTTCACCACTGACGGCGAGACGCTCCCAGTGCTGTACCGGGCGTCGGTTCCGGAAATGGTCGTCCCCTACGGCGACCCTTCGCCCTTCCGGCACTGGATCAGCTACTTCGACGCAGGCGAGTACCTGCTCGGCAAGAACGCGAACTCGCTGCGGCTCGGGTGCGACTGCCTTGGAGTCATCCACTACCTCGACGCGGTCGTTGCGGATGATCACGGCAGGCCCGTGCGTATCCCGCAGGCGATCTGCATGCACGAGGAGGACTACGGGATCCTCTGGAAGCACACCAACGTGCTCACCGGAGCGGTGGAGACCCGCCGGTCGCGACGCTTCGTCGTGTCGTTCTTCGCCACCATCGGCAACTACGACTACGGCTTCTTCTGGTACTTCTACCTCGACGGATCCATCGAGCTCGAGGTCAAGGCGACCGGCATCGTGTTCACCGCAGGCGGGCATCCCGGCACTGCGAACCCGCACGCCAGCGAGATCGCCCGAGGTCTGTTCGCCCCCTTCCACCAGCACCTGTTCTGCGCCCGTCTGGACGTGGAGATCGCAGGGAGCGGCAACTCCGTGCACGAGATCGACATGGTCGGCGTGCCCACCGGCCCCGACAACCCCCACGGCAACGCCTTCACCACGCGCACGACGCCGCTGAGGTCGGAGTCAGAGGCTGTGCGGATGGCCGATCCCGCAGTCGGGCGGGTCTGGCGGATCTCCAACCCGAGCACCCGCAACGCGGTCGGTGCGCCGCGGGCCTACCACCTGCACCCGCACCCGGGGCCGACCCTGCTCGCCCAGCCGGAGGCCACGGTCGCGCAGCGGGCCGCCTTCGCCCGCCGGCACCTCTGGATCACCCGCTTCGACGAGTCCGAGCGCTACCCCGCGGGCGAGCGACCCAACCAGCACTCCGGAGGTGCTGGGCTGCCGGCCTGGACGGCGGCGGACCGCTCGATCGTGGACACCGACGTCGTGCTCTGGCACGTGTTCGGGCCGACGCACGTCCCACGCCCTGAGGACTGGCCGGTGATGCCGGTCGACTACTCCGGCTTCAGCCTCAAGCCGAGCGGTTTCTGCGACCGAAACCCGGCCCTCGACCTGCCCGGCGGCACATCCGCTGCCTGTCACGATCGCGCGACGTAAGCATTCATCAAGTACGGCGGCTTTCGGTGCCCGACCTGATTTGAGCGTGATCGGAGATTCCTGTAGCGACAAGCCGCGGTGAGGAACGGCGGCCGCGCGGAGCGAGCGGGCTGGTCCATGCGGTGGCCGGAGCGGCGGTGGCCGGAGCCTCGCCGGGAGCAGCATCTGGCCTGATCGCCGCAGCGGTGGCAGACGCCCTAGCGAGGATCCGTGGCGGCGGCGATCCCTGTGTGATCCTTGGATCGGGCCCGCAGCCGGGGGGCGACCACGACGAGGGCCACCACGGCGAGCGCCCCGGGGATGAGGGCCGCGAGCACCATGCCTTGGGCGCGGCCCTGCAGGCCCAGCAGGATCCCGCCGGCTGCGGGGCCGACGATCGAGCCCACCCGCCCCATGGCCGCGGCCCAACCCACACCGCGCGTCGACCTGCACGCCGGCCAGGGAGTTGTCGGCGCGTCGACTGCTGGTGCCCGACACGAAGACCAGGTTGCCGACCACCTTGACGTGCGGATAGGCCCCCCGCGGGGTGGCCTTGCCGTCGAGCACCTTGCTCACCGGTGGGCTCTGCGGCGTCCGTTCTCGATGGGGCATGACGGTGACGCTAGGTGAGGCCGAGAGGGCCGACCAATGCCGAAAAGCGCGCGACCCATGCCCGCGGCGGCTCAGCGCGGGGTCATGGTGGGACCGGCGCTCGCGCCGGATGCTCCCGCGGCGAGCCCGAATCCCGGGTGTTCCACCCTCTCGACCTCCTCGCCCAGCGCAGCGAACATGGCCGTCGCGGCGTGGCTGAGACGCCGTCCCTCGGCCACGGTCACTCCCACCAACGTCCGTACGCCGTCCAGCTCGAGTGGCAGGGCGGTGAGCCCGGGCTCGAAAGCGACCAGGCCGGGCAGGGCGGCCACCATGTCGGTCTCCATGAGCAGCCGCAGGACGGCGAGATGGGCCGTCACCTCGACACGGTCGACGGGGAACTCGTGGCCGTGCCGCGCGAAGTACTCCTCGAGCTCGATCCGAAGGGTGGTCTCGGCCCCGGGGAGGATCCAGGTGTGGTCGAGCAGGTTGGACAGGTCGATCCGAGCACGGGTGGTCAGCGGGTGCCCATCACGGACGATGATCCGGACCTCCTCCTCGTACAGTGCATGCCGCCGGGTGTGTTCCGGAGTGGGCCCGCTGATCCTCCCGAGGATCATGTCGACCCGCCCAGCGGCGAGCTCCTCCAGCAGGAACTGGGCGTCCCCTCCCGCACGATGATCGTCAGCAGCCGCCGCTCCCGCTTCAGGCGGGACACGGTTCGCGGGAGCAGCAGGTTGGAGCCGGCCACGTGGGTGCCGATGACCACCCTCCCCCGAGTCGCGTTGCGGATCTCGTCGAGGTGCCGTTCGGCCTGGTTGACCTGGGCGAGGATGGCCCGGGCGTACTCGGTGAAGGCAAGTCCCAGCTCGTTGGCCTCCACGCCGCGGGGGCCACGCTCGTACAGCTCGACGCCCAGGACCCGCTCGAGCTCCTGCAACCCTCGGGTCACCGCGGGCTGGGTCACGTGCAGCGCTGCGGCTGCCCCGGCCACGCTGCCCCGAGCCGTGAGAACGTCGGCCAGGATCAGGTGCCGAAACTTCAAACGGCCGTCGAGGAGCTTGCCCGCCCCCATTGCCGGCCCCGTGACCATGCTGCCGGATGGTAGCCGGATGGGCGGTCAGCGCCGGTCTATCCGGTCAGTCGGGGGTTGCCGGGGTGTCGTGAATAGGGAGCCTTCGTGGCAGCGGCGGTGAGTGATCGGCTGATGCCGCGGGCGGCGGCCAGGAGTACCGGCACGCAGGCCTCCGCGTGGCCGTCGTTGGGGACGATCACGGACAGCGCTGCCACCACCTCGTTCAGGGCGCCCCGCACCGGCACGGCGACCCCGGTCGCGTCCACGTGGACGTGGCCCTCCGTGAGGGCGTAGCCGCGTCGGCGTACCTCGGCCAGCGTCGCCCGCAGTGCATCGGGAGTCGTGATCGTGTCGGCGGTGTAGCGCTGCAGTGGTGCCCGGAGGACGCGTTCCTGCACCTCCGGCGGGCTGTGCGCGAGGAGCAGCTGCCCGGACGAGGAGATGTGGAGCGGCATGCGGCCGGCGATCCGGGTGTAGTTGATCACCGCATCGCGTGCCGACAGCCGTTCGAGGAACAGCACGTCCGCACCGTCCAGCACACCGAGTTGGGCGTGGTGGCCGACCACGGCGTGCACGTCCTCCAGGTAGGGCAGGGCCGCCTCGCGCAGCGACCGGGTCGGCGACGCCCTGGCTGCGAGCTCCCACAGCCGGACCCCGACGCGGACCTCCCGGTCGGGCCCCCGCTCGAGCAGCCCGTGGGCGGTGAGCTCGGCGACGAGCCGGGATGCCGTCGCGACGTGCAGGCCGGTCCGGCGGGCGATCTCGGACACGCGCAGGGACGTCTCGTCGGGTGTGAACGCGGCGATGATCCGGACAGCGCGCGCGAGGGACGACTCCCCGGTGGCGGCGCGCGGCACATCGGCAAGTGTCGCAGGTTTCTCGTCCATTGAGAACGGGCTTCGTCGCCGGGGCGGGGTGCCGGACTCTTCGGGCAACAACCAGGAGGTCGAGTGATCCACACGTTGACGGGTGTGATCGGCACCGAGAAGGGCGCGGTCTCCGCCGACGTCGCCCCCCTGCGCGTCACCGCCAAGGAACTGGTGGCCGAGGACGTGGTGACGCTGGAGCTGGCCTCACCCGCCGGCCTGCGGCTGCGGGACTGGGCGCCCGGGGCCCACATCGATCTCCTGCTGCCGAACGGGATGACCCGCCAGTACTCCCTGTGCGGGGACCGCTGGGACCCGTTCACCTACCGGGTCGGGGTGCTGCGCGAGCAGGCCGGCGGCGGTGGATCCGCCTACGTGCACGACGAGCTCGCGGTCGGGGACCCGGTCGAAGTGGGCGGTCCCCGGAACAACTTCGCGCTGGTCCCCTCGGAGCACTACCTGTTCGTCGCGGGCGGTATCGGCATCACGCCGTTGCTGCCGATGGTGCGGCAGGCCGACATGCTCGGCGCCGACTGGCGCCTGCTCTTCGGCGGCCGTCGTCGGGCGTCGATGGCGTTCCTCGACGAGTTGGCGGGCTACGGCGATCGGGTGCAGGTCGTTCCGCAGGACGAGTTCGGCCTGCTGGACCTGCCCGGTTTCCTCGGCGCACCCCGTGCGGGCGTGAAGATCTACGCCTGCGGACCCGCGCCGCTGCTGGCGGCCATGGACGGTGTCTGCGCCGACCGGAGCCCGCACACCCTGCGCGCCGAACGGTTCGTGAGCGACGAGCCCCCTGCCGCCGTCCGCCGGGCCCCGTTCGACGTGGAGCTGGCCCGCACCGGGGTCACTGTGACCGTTCCGCCCGAGATGACGATCCTCGAAGCCGTCGGGAAGGTCGGGGTGGAGGTGCTGTCCTCCTGCCGCCAGGGCATCTGCGGCACCTGCGAGACCACGGTCCTCGCCGGCGAGCCCGACCACCGCGACGCCCTGCTGGAGGACCACGAGCGCCGAGCAGGCGACTGCATGTTCATCTGCGTGTCCCGTGCCCGCAGCGACCGTCTCGTTCTCGATCTCTGACCGCAAAGGGGCGTATCCGTGACCGCGATCCTGGGCTCTGGCACCACGCTGCCGACCAACGACACCGATCCCTTCAGCCACGAGGTGCTGGAGGACCCGCTGCCGCTGCACACCGAGCTGCGCGACGCCGGGCCGGTCGTGCACCTCTCGCGCTACGACGTGTACGCCTTCGCCCGCTACGAGCAGGTGCACGCCGCGCTGGTCAACTGGCAGGACTTCCAGTCGGCGGCCGGCGTGGGACTGTCCAACTTCCGCTACGAGAAGCCGTGGCGCCCGCCCAGCCTGCTGCTCGAGGCCGACCCCCCGCACCACGACGCGCCGGCGAGGGTGCTGACCAAGATCATCGGTCCGCGGTCCCTGCGCCGGCTGCGCGAGCAGTGGCTCGCCGACGCCGAGCAACTCGTCGCGGACCTCGTGGCCGGCGGCGACGAGTTCGACACCCAGGAGTTCGACGCGGTCGGCGCACTGGCCGAGGCGTTCCCGCTGCGGGTGTTCCCCGACGCCGTAGGCATCGGGAAGGAAGGCCGGGAGAACCTGCTGCCCTACGGCGACTTCGCGTTCAACGCCTTCGGCCCGAGCAACGACCTCGTCGCGCAGGGCGCGCCGCGGATCGCCGAACTGTCCGGGTGGGTCAGCGCCCAGTGCGCCCGCGAGGCGCTCACCGACGAGGGGTTCGGCGCGCAGATCTGGGCAGCGGCCGACCGCGGCGACATCACCCCCGAGCAGGCGCCCCTCATCGTCCGATCGCTCCTGACGGCGGGCGTGGACACGACCGTGCACGGCCTGTCCGCTGTGCTCTACGGATTCGCGACCAACCCCGAGCAGTGGCAGCGGCTGCGCGAGCAGCCGTCGCTGGCGCGCGTCGCCTTCGACGAGGCGGTTCGATGGGAGTCACCGGTGCAGACCTTCTTCCGCACGGCCACCGTCGACGTCCGCGTGGGCGACCACGTCGTCCCGGAGGGCAAGAAGATCCTCATGTTCCTCGGGGCGGCCAACCGCGACCCGCGGCGCTGGGACGACCCCGACTCGTTCGACCTGTCCCGCGACCCCTCCGGTCACGTCGGTTTCGGGATGGGGCTCCACCAGTGCATCGGCCAGCACATCGCACGGCTCGAGGCCGAGGCGCTGCTCACGGCCCTGGCCCGGCGGGTGCGCAGCATCGAGCTCGCCGGCCCGACCGTGCGGCACCACAACAACACCCTGCGGGCCTGGGAGAGCGTCCCCGTCCGCGTCCGCCTCTAGCCCAGCGGAAACCTGGATCCGCCGATTTATGCACCGGACTTCCGGTTCGGGACACTAGGGGATGCGTTCCAGTGAGCGAGACGTTCCGGTGTCGCTGATCGGTCGGGTGTCGAGCGTGTTCGACGCGTTCGGCGCCGAGGACACGGAGCTGCGGATCGGTGAGATCGCGCGCCGGACCGGGCTGGCGAAGGCCACCGCGTCGCGGCTGGTCACCGAGCTCGTCGAGCACGGGTTCCTGGAGCGCTCGGGGCAGAACGTACGGTTGGGCCTTCGGTTCTTCGAGCTCGGCGAGCGGGCCGCTCGGCCACGGGAGCTGCGGCAGCTCGCGCTGGCGAACATGGCGGACCTGCGCAACGCGACCCGTCAGACCGTCCATCTGGCCGTGCTCGACGGCACCGAGGTCGTCTACGTTGCCAAGCTGCGCAGCCGGGCCGCCCCGCCCATGGGGTCGCGGGTGGGCGGCCGGTTGCCGGCCCATGCCACTGGGGTGGGCAAGGCGCTGCTGGCGTGGGCTGAGCCGACGGTGGTGGACGCGGTCGTGGCCGACGGCCTGCCGGCTCTGGGGCCGACGACGATCACCGACGAATCCGCGCTGCGCGCCGAGCTGGCGGCGATCCGGGAGCGCGGCGTCGCGTACGAGTGCGAGGAGTCGGGGCCCGGAGTGTTGTGCGCGGCAGCTCCGATCACGCCACAGGGAACGGTGATCGCCGCGCTGTCGGTGACGGCGCACGTCGGCGACGTCGACGGCGGTGCAGCTGGGCATGGCGGTGCAGACCTCGGCGAACGCGCTGGGACGGGAGGCGGCACGGAATCCGGTTTTCGCCCGCTTGTCGTGGGCCGACCTGCGCTGAGCAGCCGGGGGGCGGGTCAGCGCAGGTCGGAGACAGCCGCTCAGCGGCCGGCGAGCTCGATCGCGCCCAGCCGGTCGATCGACGCGGTAACGACGTCACCGGGGCCGACCGGGACCGCGGCGGTGAGCCCGCCCGACAGCACGATCTGCCCGGCGGCGAGCCCCTCGCCGTCGGCGGAGAGCTGCCGCACCAGCCAGGCGACCGCGGCCGCGGGGTGGCCCAGCGACGCGGCGCCGGAGGCGGTGGCGACCACCTCGCCGTTCTTCTCCAGCACGACCCCGACCAGGCGCAGGTCGATTCCGGTGGGCGCGACGGGGGCGCCGACGACGAACCGGCTCGCCGAGGTGTTGTCGGCGACCACGTCGGCCATGGTGAAGTCGTAGTCGACGAACCGGGAGTCGAGGACCTCGATCCCGACGGCGACCCCGGAGGACGCCGCGAGCACGTCGGCCGCGGTGACGTGCGCGCCCTCCAGGTCGCGACCGAGGATGAACACGATCTCCGGCTCGCAGCGCGGCTGAATGAGCACCGACGTGTCGAGCGGCTCGCCCAGGTCCACCGCGCCCGCGGCGGGCAGGAAGCCGTAGATCGGGCTGGACACCCCGACCTGGGCCTGCTTGGCGCGCGAGGTGACGCCGAGCTTCCAACCGGCGAGAACCCCGGCGGCGGCGCGCAGCTCGCCCTGCACCCGGTAGCCGGTGAGAATGTCGAGCCCGGGGAAATCGTCGGTCAGCTTGGTGATGGCGATGCGGTCGGCGACGGCCTTGCTCAGCCGGCCGGCCAGCTCGGAGACGTTCACCGGGACGTTCCTGCTCATGCGACCCTCACCGTGACCGGCCCGAGCCGGTCGAACTCGGCCCGGAACACGTCGCCCGGGGTCATCGGAACGGCGGCGTGCAGCGCGCCGGTCAGGATCAGGTGCCCCGGCTCCAGGGCCACGCCGTGCTCGCCCAGGGTGTTGGCCAGCCAGGCGACGACGGCGACCGGGTCGCCGAGCGCGGCGGCTCCGGCCCCGGTGTCGACCAGCTCGCCGTTGCGGGTCAGAGTCATCCCGATCAGCCGGGGGTCGAGATCGTCGAGGGGACGATCCGGCTCGAGGTGGCCATGGCGCCGTTGGAGGCGAGGTCGGCGACGGTGTCAGCGAGCTTGATCCGCCAGTCGGCGATCCGGGAGTCGATGATCTCCATGCCGGCGACCGCGCCGGCGATCGCGGCGCGTGCCTCGGTGACGGTGACCCCGGGGCCCTCGAGGCGCTCGCCGAGGACGAAGACGATCTCGGCCTCGACCTTCGGCGAGATGAACGCCTCCAGCGGGATCGCGTCACCGGTGCGGTAGACGGTGGAGGCCAGCACCGGGCCGTAGTCGGGCGTGTCGATGCCCAGTGCCTTCTGCATGGGCGCGGCGGTGAGCCCGACCTTGTGCCCGACGATCCGGTCGCCGTCGGCCAGCAGGAGCCGCACGAGCTCCTGCTGGATCGCGTAACCGTCGGCCATGCCGAGGTCCGGCTCGGCGTCGGTGAACGGCGGGATGGGGGTGCGGGTGCGGCGGGCGTCGTAGAGGGCGCGCGCCCTCTCGGGCACGGTGTTCATGCGGTCTTCTCCTGGGCGGTCTGCTCGCGGGCCGGGTTCTCGTGGGCGATGACGGAGTTGGCGACGCCGAGGCTCATGTTCTGGTGGCCGTGGTAGCCCACCCAGGCGTCGTAGCCGACGTCAGCAGATCGGTGCCGATGTTCCCCGGGCCGAGAATGGCGACCGGGATCCTCTGCTGCTGCATGCGTGGGACTGTCGCATCAGCTCGGTCCGACCGGGAGAGAGACTCAATAGGTGGAATGGGGAAGCTCGGGCACGATGACGGCGCAACCGAGGCCCGCGCTCGACCGACTGGTCCATTTCCGCCGGCGGCAGGTTGCCTGGAGGAGCCGCACTCGGACCGAAGGCTGCCGGCATATCCGGTGCTCGCCCGACCGGTACGGTCACTCAGTCCGGCTGCGGCTCGGGAATCAGGTGCGCCAAGGGGTGGGCAGTTCCTTCGCCGTGCTGCAGGTGGTGCTCAGTACTGCGTACGCAGGCTCAAGCGACGTGTATGGAGGCCAGGCAATCCCACTCGCTTCCGGCGAGCCGTTGGTGATGAACCCAGTCCAAGCTCCGTGCATGATGTCGGTGGCCGACTTGATGGTGTCCTGTGCCCTGGGCGGTGACCCAGGGCAGGTGTCGGCCGAGTCGGGTCGTAGCGCCGCAGCAGCCGCCGGATCCCGAACAGCGGGTCGCCGGTGCGGCCCTATCGATCAGCGCGGTGCCTGAGCTGGTCGTGCTGGATGCGGCGGCGAACGTCGTCGACGGCTGCGAACCCGAGCCGCACGACATGGAACGCCTCCAGTACCCGGACCGCGTCGGGCAGGCTGGTGCGCAGCGCCGAGGCGTAGCCACGGTACGGCCGCGCCCGCGCCAACTTGCGGTTACCGCGTTGCGGTGGCCAGTGCCACGCGGATGGCGTCCAGGCCGACCGGCTGGCCCTTCTCGTTCGAGGCGGGCCCGTACGGGGTTCCCCACACCGGCGTGCCCGTCGCCTGCCGCCAGCTATCGGCCAGCGGTCCCACGTCCACCGCGCTGTACCCGATGGATTCGATGAATTCGGTCACCGCCGCCTTCGCCGGCGCGGAGTCCCCGGCGATCGGCAGGTACGAGCGGTCGGCCGCTCCCGCGGGGCGGGCGAGTGACAGCAGGTGCTTGAAGAAGATGTTGTTGAACGCTTTCACGACCATGGCGTCCGGGAGGTACCGCAGCAGCAGCTCGCTCGAGGTGAGCGACTTGCTGTCGAGCTCGGGAATGTGCCCGTCACGCTCGGGGCCGTAGTTGCACGTGTCGATGACCGTCTTCCCGGCCAGTGGCGCGGCGGGCAAGTTGGGGAAGGACTTGACAGGCACCGTGACCACGACGATGTCACCGGCCGCCGCGGCCTCCCCGCTCGTCGCCGCGGACGCCCGCGGCCCCAGTCCTGCGGCCGTGTCCGCGAGCGTCTCGGGACCGCGCGAGTTGCTGAGCACGACCTGGTGGCCTGCCGCGATGGCGAGTCGCGCGATGGTGCTGCCGATGTGTCCGCTTCCGATGAATCCCACAGTCGTCATATTTTCTGCGTCACTCCAGATTTCCTGTCGGCCCCACGGCCGATCGATGTCCGGGCACCGTCCATGAGGCCACCTCAGGCTCAGGGCGGCGGTCCTGAGGTCTAAACGGAGCAGTGCCCCTAATATACGGAGCAGTGCTCCGATATGCAAGGACCGACGAGCTAGCCACGACTCCACGGCCGGCCGCAGGGCGGCGGGGGCGGCGTCGATGCGGCGTTGACGCCGCCCGGCCGCGAGCCGCTCGCCCTGGACGACGGGCCGGTGCGGGTTGCGCTGCCAGCACGCCGAGTACAACCCGAGCCCGGCATGGCGCAGCACCCGGCCGCAGCCGCGACACGGCTGGGGTGGCTTCTTGCCCGGCCGGGGGCGGGAACAGGTGCCGCACCAGCCGGTGGCCTCGCGCAGCAGGCTGAGCAGGTGCGGGTGGCGTTCACGGGGTGGTGTCGGGCGCTGGCCCTGGACCCGGTGCTGCCTGACCCGGCCGGGCCGGCGTGGGGGATGGTCTCGCTCCCGGCGGCATCGCCGTTCTGCGCAGCGAAGTGTGCATCAAACGAGACGGCGGCGCACCTCGCCCGCTACGACCAGAGACCATACGGCCCCAGGTCCGCACCGAATGGCGGCGGCAGTCAAGAAAGGCGCCTCAGTGTCCGGGGTTAGCCCTCTCCAGGGAGCGACCTTGACGGCAACAGCGCCTCGATTCGGTACTGGCGTTACCTGGCGCCCAACTCCGCTGAGGTTTGTGATCCACTAACTCGCTCGTCGCGAAGATATTCAGACGCGGACCTGAGGGTTTTCTCACCGACGCCGCTGACTGCCCGACTGGTCAGGATCGCGCCCGAGATCACACCGAAGAGATGATCGGCGCGTTGCGCGAGCGAGGGCTGGTCATAGAGCCACGCAAGCGCCCCGACCAGCGCGAACAGGTCAGTGCCATCGATGTCGGCCCGTACTATGCCCCCCGCCTGAGCGCGCTCGAGGAGCCGCGCGCCTGCCTCGTGCAGCTCAACACACGAAGCATTGAGTGCGGATTCCGTGTCCTCGATGGCGGCCATCAGCAGCGCCGTAACGCCCCGGAACTCGTGTGAGATCGCGACGCATCCGCGGAGCCATGAAACGAGGGCTTCCTGGGGTGCGTCCGACGTTTCGAGCGTGGCCGCCTGGGCGGTCAACTTGTCGACTTTCGTGCGGATCAGCGCCTCGAGCAGCGCCTCCCGCGTCGGGAAGTGACGGTAGAGCGTGCCGAGCCCGACGCCCGCTCTGCGTGCGATGTCACGTAGCGACGCGTCTATGCCCTCCTCAGTCACGACGTCGCGCGCGACCATGAGGAGGCGGTCGTAGTTCTTCCTGGCGTCGGCTCGCATATGCCTCCCAACCTCGCAAGTGGGGCAGTGCTCCACGTATGCGGGGCACCGATCCGTTTAAGATAGCCCACCAGCGGCGAAAGGGAAACTGGCGGCCTGGACGGCAGCGGCCTCCCCATAGCGGGACCGTAAGAACAACGGTGTAACTCCGATCATGGAGGTAGCACCTGATGACTGACGTGACGCCCGAGCCGCAGCCCGTGGACCCGCGGGCGACTTTGGTGAGGATCTCGTCGGCGGTCGCGGTCCAGATGAACGGCTTGGGATTGTCGTTGTGGGCGGCGACGTATTCCTCGATCCTGGCGATCAGATCGGGCACGGAGTGGAACGTGCCGCGGCGTAATGCTTTGTCGGTCAGCTGTCGACCGGCGTTTTCGTAAACGGGTTGGCCGAACGGCTGCGGTGACCCGACAGCGGTGACAGCAGAGCCGAATGCGGCTCAAGCTCGGCGCCACGCAGGCCACGAGGGCCTTTGCTCAAGATTTTCCGGACGGTGCGGGGCGATCAGTCCGGGTGGGGGAGGTCGGGCTGGTGGTCCGGCGGGCTATTGGGCGAGGTCGGCCGCGTGTTGGCGGAGGGCGTGGACGAGGGCTCGAGTCGGCGGCGTGGTGGGCCCGGGCAGGCGAACGAGGCTTACGCGGCGTCGTTCCTCGGGAAGGTCGTCGATGCTGATGAGGCGGACGCCGGGCGGGATAGCGGACAGCAACGTCGAGGGAACGGTGGTGATGCCTGTTCCGGCTGCGACGAGGTGCAGTTTGGTCAGCCAGTCTCGGGTGGCGTGGTGGATGCGGGGCCTTCCGGGCAAGCCCGGCCAGACGCCGAGCAGCGGCTCGTCAACGCCGGCTGGGCTGCCAATCCACGTCTCACCAACGAGGTGCTGAGCGGTGAGGCTGGCGCGGTCGGCGAACTGGCCGCTTGCAGGCACCGTCAGGACCAGGCGGTCGTCCAGCAACGGTTCCACTCGCAGGGGTGGATCGTCGGTGTCGGGTGAGCGGTGCGGTGGCCGGGAGGACAGCAGGGCGAGGTCGAGGGTGCCGGTGCGCAGCGACCGCACCAGCGATGGGGTCGTGCCCTCCCGGGTCATGACCCGGGTGCGGGGGAGTTGCTGGCGTAGGGCTGCTAGGGCGCGGGCCACGAGCACCGCTCCTGCGGCGGGGAAGAATCCGAGCCGCACAGGGCCGGTGTCGTCCTCCGCACCGCGCAGCTCCCGGTCGGCCGCGTCCAACGCATCCAGCGCGGTCACGGCGTGTCGCAGCAGAGCACGGCCCGCCGAGGTCGGCCGCACACCGCCAGAACAGCGGTCGAACAGCCGAACGCCGGTGGCCTGCTCCAGGGCTGCGACCTGCCGGGAGACAGCCGACTGCGTATAGCCCAGCGCCTGGGCCGCGGCCGTGAAGGTGCCTCGCTCGGTCACCTCGCGCAGCACCCGCAGCCCGACCAGCGTGACGTCCTACCTCCGCCAGGGAACCACTCCCGCCCACCGCCGCAACGTCTCCACCGCCATCCACAAAGCCATGGTCGACGTCTTGAAGGTCCCCCAGGACGACCAGTTCCACGTCTTCCACGAGGTCACGCCCGACAACTTCCACATGCAGTCGGTCGTGTTCGGCCTGCCGCGCAGCGAGCGCACCATGTTCATCCAGCTGTCCTTCAACCAGCGCACAGCCGAGCAGAAGAACGAACTCGTCAGCAACCTCCGGCTGTCCGCCGATGTCCCCGAAGAAGACATCATGATGGTGGTCCTCGAAACAGCCCGCGAGAACTGGTGGGCCGCCGGCCGCGTCGTCAACCCCGAAACCCGGCTACGACGCGCGCATGACCGACGTCCCTGCCGAAAGCCGTGTGGGTCGCGCCTGAGCAAGCAGCGCGGGTGGCGCTCAAACGTCGTACGTCTGGCCGCTCCTGCCACCGGCATCCTCCGGCTCACCGCGGCCTTCTATCCACGCGGACCCCGGCGGCGACAGCGGCCAGGCGCTCGCCCTGCCCGGCGCCCTCTATGCCACGCCGCAGGAGGAGACGCCCGGCCCACGTCGGTGAGAGCGCGGGCCGGGTGCCCGGAGCGCGCGACGGCAGTGTCGTGCACAAACGCGGCCGACGGGTGGTCGGGATCGATCACATCGGCTCCACCCATGACCTCTACCGGGTCGAACGGTCCGCCCGCTTGGCCAAGTCCGACCTGGCCCGATCGGGTTCCAGCAAGAACATCACCACCCCGGATCCCGACTGCCTACTCGACCCGTCCAGCGCCGTGCCGTGCTCGCGCGAGGAGTTCGGTCTCGATCCGCCGAAGGGTCGAGCTCACGGCCTCGATCTCGTTGGGGTCGGAGACGATGCCGTCGAGCAGGCGACTCCAGACGTCGTGCAGACGCTTCAGGTTGTCGTGGGCCCGCGCGGTGGGGTAGAGGCGTACTCGCCGAGCGTCGTGTTGATCGACTTCGCGGCGCACCATGCCCTTCTTCTCCAGGCCCCGCACCGCCCTGCTGAAGTTGCTGGAGATGAGCCGTGTCGCCTCGGCTGCCGCGCCGGCCGTCGTGCCCGGGCTTCGGTCGATGAATCGCATCACTGCGCTCTCCAGCGGCGTCCACGACTCGGCTGGGAACTCCTTGGACGCGTAGATCAGCCGGCCGACCGCCAGGATCAGGTCGGCGAGCTCGAACAACCGTTCCGCGTGCGCTTCGGACACCCGATCATGGTATCTTTGCTGTCAACTGATAGCTGTCATTTGACAGGAGACAGGGTGACCGCCGATTCGCAACGCCATCACCGTCCCGCTCCTCCTCGTGCTCGCCCTGGCGTTGTCGCCGGTCAACGTCGCCTGGCTGCCGTTGCCGATCTTCTTCGCGGTTTCGTCACTGGGGGTTCATCCTCGGCCCGGCCACCGCGATGGCCCTGAATGCGGTCCCGGGTGCCGTCGGCGCCGGATCGGCCGTGCTGGGCGCGGCCCAGTTCGGGCTCGCGGCGCTCGTCTCGCCGCTCGTCAGCCTCGGTGGTGACCCGTTCCACGGTCCCCGCCGCGACCCCATCAACCCGCCGAAGCCCGTCGGCTGAACCACCACCACGACAGGAGCAGTGACGCAGCTATGACGCTCATCGCGATCGAAGAACACTGGATGATGCCCGACCTGACGTCCGCCCTCACCGCCCTGCCACCGCAGGTTCGTGACGAGAGCCTTGCCTTCAACGAGATGGGCGACCACCAGCAGCGCCTGGAGGACCTGGACTCGGGCCGGCTCGCGGCGATGGACGAACAGGGCATCGACGTCTCGATCCTCGCCCTGACCCCGCCGGGCACCCAGCCGCTGCCCTCCACCGACGCCCTGCGGCTGAGTCGTAGCGCCAACGACGTCGCCGCCGCAGCCGTCCGCCGCCACCCGTCCCGGTTCCGGGCCTTGTCCACCCTGCCCATGTCCTCACCGAAAGACGTCGCCGGCGAGCTCGAACGCGCGGCGGCCCTTGGTCACGTCGGCACCATGGTCTACGGCCGATCAGGTGACGTCTTCCTCGACGACCCCCTCTACGACGACTTCTTCGCGGCTGCGGCCGAACTCGGTCAATCCGTGTTCATCCATCCTCAGCTGCCGTCGCGGGCCGTTCGCGACGCGTCCTACCGCGGCTTCGATCCCATGACCGACCTCGCCCTGGCCACCTTTGGTTGGGGATGGCACCTGGACGCCGCGACCGCGGCACTGCGGCTGATACTGCGAGGCACCTTCGACCGGCATCCCGACCTCCAGGTCGTGCTCGGCCACTGGGGGGAGATGCTGTTGTTCTGGTTGGACCGGGCCGGCAGTCTTTCTCGCGTCGCCGGTCTGCAACGGTCAGTGGCGGAATGCATCAGGTCGAACTTCTTCATCACGGCCTCCGGTATGCTCAACCCGGCGCTGCTGCACCACGCCCTGTCGGTGACCACGATCGACCGGTTGATCTTCTCCACCGATTACCCCTTCCAGCACCCGACCGCGGAAGACATCAATTCCTTCCTAGGGCACTTCTCCTCCGATTCGGCTCGCGAGAAGTTCTCCTCGGGCAACGCCGCATCGTTGTACGGCATCGACATCTGAAGTTGCGGCGCCAAGCGCAGGTTCGTGTGCTCGGCAGGGAGGCAGGGTCATCGAGAGCCCGGACCCGTCGTGGACACCGAGCGTCGAGGGCTTGGCGGGTCCGATGCCGATCGGCCGAATCGCGTCGGGACCGCGAACTCGGGTCAGGCCGGCACGTTCGGATCGGGGGCGTCGCTGTTGTGGAGCGGTGTCAGTTGCGTGACCTGCCGGGGCGCCGCGTACATCGCCTCGCTCGCCCTTGCACTCCGGCCTCAGGAAGAGCCGGACCTCCATCACGAACGGTTGCGGCACAGTCCACAGTCAACTGGAAATGGCTACGCGAGCGCCATGTCCCGCTCGGCACCTCGGCATGCCGAACCGGCATAACACCCATCGCTGTCGCTACCTGCGGAAACGCTGCCGCCTCGTTGGCGCGGGTGTGATGGCGCACGTGGGAGTTGATGATCCACTGCGTCGATGGATGTTCTCGTTCCCGAGGGATCCGAGGTCACCTCTCGAATGGCGGCTACTGCCGTACTAGGCCGCACTGTAGACGACGACCCGCAGGTCGCCTGCGTTGAGCGTCAGCACGTCCAAGTCAAGATCGAGGTGGCCGTGGATCGGACTCGGCACACGCAGCCGGTCCGCGTGACCCCCCTGAAAGGGCGGAGCGTCCCAGAGCTGGACGAACTCCGGGCTCCGGGCGTGCAGGTCGCTGATCATCGACGACAGCTCAGTATCGGCAGGGTAGCGACGGGCCGCATCGCGCAGTTCAGCCACGACGGCGGCGCGGAACCCGGCCAGCCGCTCGGGCGCATGGAACACCGAAGGGCCAGTCTCGGTGAACGCTCGCCAGACCACGTTCCGCTCCCGCCCTGGCGTGTCCGGCACCGTGCACACGTCCGAGTGCCAGAGTTCGTTCGCTGCCAGCACCGTCCAGCTCGCGTCGCAGACGCAGACCGCGACTTCGGTCAGCCGGTCCAGCATCCGGCGGGCCGTCGTCGTGATCTCGCGCGGAACCATGCCGTCCGGCTCGGGAGACGCGGCGAACCCAGCCAGCGCACGCAGCCGGGCATGCTCTGCTGAGGTCAGCCGTAGCACCCTGGCGAGCGCGTCGACCACGCCCTGCGACGGCCGACGTCGGCCCTGCTCCAGGCGCTTCACATGCTCCTCGGAGACGCCCACAAGGCCGGCGAGTTCGTCCCGGCGCAGGCCGGGCACGCGCCGAACGGCGGGTAACGACGCCGGCACCCCGGCCTCACCTGGTGTAAGCCGCTGTCGCAGTGCCCGCAGCGCGGTCCCGAAGTCGTCGTCCCGCCGCACGGCCCCATTCTGTCAGTCGCGGGCGAGACGTGGTCCGCCCGGGACCGCAGCATCCGCAACGTCGATCGGCTCCATGTAGAACCGCGACCGGCGGATCAGGCCGTCACGTACCGTGATGATGATGACGCCGCGCAGGTCCTGGCCAGCCGCCTTGGTGTAGTGCCACTCACCCCACACCTCGTCGCCAACCTCGACCGCGTTCGTCATCGCGACCGTGATTTCCGGCGACATCTTGAAGATCATCTCCCAGTTCCGGCGCACCTGCTCCGGCCCCTGGAAGCCCCGGCCCGGATGGGCCGGCCACTCACCCGAAAAGTCGGGGCCGAAGCAAGACGACACAGCATCGAGGTCGTGGCTGTTCAATGCACCGACCAAGCGCTCCACCAAAGAATTGCTCATGCTTGATCACGCTATCCGCGTGGTCGCCGCCTTACCAGGGCCAAGCTGTACCACCTGCTGCTGCACGGCCTCTGCTGGCAAGGCGACTGCGGCTCCGCCACCCTGGCCCCTCCGGAGCGCGTGGCGCATCTTCCTGCTGCGTCCGCCGCAAACCCACTGGGAGCCGTGTTCAGACCATCAGCTGCGAAGCCGCTGGGGAGTTGGCGAAGCAGCACCTGTGCGTCCAGCCTAGTGACTGTGATACGCGATGAGAAGCGCTCGATCTTCCGCACACGTTCCACAAGCACGTGCCGATTGAAACGCGCATCGATCGCCCAGCGACCGGTCTGCTCGGTCCCTCCGATAACGCTTCCCCGAAATATGGTCCCGATCGATTCGTGCGGTTCAGATAGAAGGTCGCTAGCGAGCTGAGCGAGGGGAGCGATCCGCTCGTGGAACGGACCGTCGCAATGGCGCGCAGCCTCGATCTGCCCGTCGCCGACGTCGAGGAGACCGCGGCGCTGCTCCGGCTCGCCCCGGCCTGAAGCGGGAGAAGGGCCGCGGGCGGACTCAGCGGGCCGTGGGGGCCAGCGGCGCGGCCACCTCGCATAGCTCGGCGGCGGCCTGGACGACGAGCTCGGAGAAGGTCGCCTCCGGGGTGACCAGCCAGAGAGACGTGGCGCGCCGGGAGATCGCCATCACCACATCGATCACGAAGCGTGCCTCGCCGGGATCGACGCCGCGTCGCTCGAGTGCCGGCGCCAGCGCGTCGGCGACGTGGGCGAGCTTGATCAGATCGCGCTCGGCCAGTGCCGGGCTGGCGGCGATCACCTTGACACGGCGCAGCAGGAACTCTCGCGAGCGGAAGACCTCGTCGGCGCTCCCGAGCGCGGTCAGCAGGACCTCGATCGGCGTGTGGCCCGGGTCGGCCGCCTCGACCCGGGCGACGAGGTGGGCCTCGAGCTCGTTGCCGGCGAAGAGGACCTCCCGCTTGTCGGTGAAGTAGCGGTAGAAGGAGCGCTCCTTCAGACCGGCGGCGCGCGCGATCTGCGCGACTGTCGTCCGCTCGAACCCCTGCGTCTCGAACAGCTCGAGCGCTGCGCGCTCGAGCCGGCCCTGCGCGTCGGACTCCCATCTCGGCATGCCCGCCAGCCTATGACAACAGATGCTGTCATCGCGATGTACGGTCGATGACAACAGATGCTGTCATCGTCCAGGAGGCCGTCATGAAAGCTCTTCAGTTCGACCGATTCGGGTCCCCGGACGCGATCGTGCTCCGCGACGTCCCGACGCCGGAGCCGGGACCCGGCGAGATCCGGATCGCCGTGCGGGCGTGCGGCTTGAACCCGGCCGACTGGGCGGTGGTCGACGGCCTCCTCGCCGACCAGCTGCCGCCGCTGCCGCGCGGGCTCGGCCTCGAGGTCGCGGGCACCGTCGACGCGCTCGGTGAGGGCGTCATCGGCGTCGAGATCGGCGACCGCGCGTTCGGCCCGGCGACCTTCGACGGCCCGACGGCAGGGGCCGCCGAATACGCCCTGATGGCGGCCTGGGCACGCATTCCCGAGGGCGTCACCGCCGAGCAGGCCGCCGCGCTGCCGATGGCGGCCGAGACGGCGTGGCAGGCGCTCGACGACCTCGGCGTCCAGCCGGATGAGCTGCTGCTCGTCCACGGCGCGGGCTCCACCGTGGGCGAGACGGCGGTGCGCTTGGCGCTGAACCGGGGCGTCCGGGTGATCGCCACCGCCGGGCCGACGCGGGCCGCCGCCCTGGAAGAGGCCGGCGCCCAGGTGACCGCCTACGGCGACGGCATGGCCGAACGCGTCACCGCACTGGCCGGAGGCCGCGTCGACCGCGCCCTGGACACGGCCCCGACCGGCGGCCGGGTCGACCGCGCCGACCAGGTCAGCCCGGCCGGCGGCTCGCTGCCGAACCTGATCGAGCTGACCGGGGACCCCGACCGCGTCCTCACCGTCTCGGACTTCGCCGCCGCAGCCGAGCTCGGTGCCCGGATCACGCAGATCGACATGCGCTACGACCGGATGGACGAGTTCGCCCGCCTGGCCGGCGAAGGCGTCCTGGCCGTACCGGTCGCCCGCACCTACACGCTCGACCAGATCCATGAGGCGGCGAAGCTCAGCCAGTCCCGGCGGCCCGGCGGCAAACTCATGCTCGTCCTGTGATCGCCTTGCTGGCCTGATCAGGCGAGACGTACCGCCGCCGAAGGACTGGCCGGACGACTGGTTCGACGTGGTCTGGACGTTCACGAAGACGGCCGACGGATGGAGCTTCGCGCAGGTCCCAGAGCCTCCTGCTGCCCCAGGATCAGGACAACGTCATCGCCGACGAGTCGAACTAGCATGATCGGATGCCGAGTGCCGAGACTCCGCCGCGTCGACGACGCCGGGATGCGCCGACCAAGGGCGACCTGCGGGAGAAGGCCATCCTCGATGCCGCGGAGGAGCTGCTCGAGGTGGAGAGCTTCGACGGGATCACCGTCGAGGCGATCGCCCGTGGGGCGGGGATCGCGCGGAACGCGCTGTACTTCTACTTCGCCTCGAAGCAGGAGGTGTTCACGGCCCTCGTGCGCAGGACCGTCGCCGAGATCTCCGAGGACGCGACGTCGGTCGTGGCCGACGCGCAGCTCGCTCCACGGGAGGCGATCGTCCGGGCGGTGCGCAACACCGAGCGCTCGTGGGCCGCACACGGGCGGATCATGAGCGCTGCGGTCGAGCTCGGTGCCGTCATCCCCGAGATCGGGGTCGTCTGGGCGTCGACCGTCGAGCGCTACGCGGCGGCGATGACCGAGATCCTCGACCGCACGGACATGCCCGCCGACGGCCCCGGATCGGCTCCGGAGGTCGCCCGCGCGCTCTGCTGGATGACGGAGCGGACCTTCTACCGCGCGTACGTCGAGGGGGCGCACGTCGAGGGAGTGCGAGGTGCCGCGCTGACACACGTCGGCGACGTGTGCATCGGGATCTGGCTCGCCGTCCTGCCCGCGGCTGACTAGTCCGACCGGCGCGACCCACTTCACTCTCGACGCAGTGTCGATTTTCCTCGACACTGCGTATCGTGAAGATATGGCGGATCAGAAGACCTTTCTCGTCACCGGGGTGAGCTCCGGGTTCGGACACGCTTTCGCACGACGGTTCCTGGCTGCAGGCCACATCGTGGTCGGCACGGTCCGGCGCCCCGAGGACGCCGAGCGCTTCGAGGGGCTCGCCGCGGGCACGCCCGGGCGGGCCGTCTCCCGGCTGCTCGACGTGACCGACGACGACGCCGTGTTCGCCACCGTGGCGGACGTCGAGCGCGCGGTGGGGCCGATCGACGTCGTCATCGCGAACGCGGGATACGGGCACGAGGGCGTGTTCGAGGAGTCCCCGATGGCTGAGATGCGCAGGCAGTTCGACGTGAACGTGTTCGGGGCCGTCGCCACGCTCAAGGCGGCCCTGCCGTTCATGCGGGAGCGCAGGCGAGGGCACCTGATGGCGGTGACGTCGATGGGTGGGCTCATGACCGTGCCGGGGCTGACCTACTACCACGGGAGCAAGTACGCGCTCGAGGGAATCCTGGAGAGCCTCGCCAAGGAGGTTCGTGGCCTGGGGATCCGGGTCACCGCGATCGCGCCGGGCTCGTTCCGCACCGACTGGGCGGGGCGGTCGATGGTCCGGACCGAGCGGTCGATCCCCGACTACGACGAGGTGATGAACCCGCAGCGAGAGCACCGGCACGCCGCCAACGGCAAGCAGCTCGGAGACCCGGACAAGGCGGCGGAGGCCGTGCTGTCGGTGGCCGACTCGCCTGCGCCGCCGGTGCACCTGGTGCTCGGCTCGGACGCCCTGCGTCTGGTCACCAACGGGCGGATGGACGTGGACGAGGAGATCGCCCGGTGGGCCGATCTCTCGCGGAGCACCGACTTCGCGGACGGGATGCAGCTCGGCTGATTGCGTCGGCCGTTGGGTGCACCACCTGCAACATGGATTGTCGAACCGGCGGGCGCGACCTCACGATCGGTCTGCGGCTGAACCCAGATCACGCACCCGGCGTGTACCCGCACCGGACGAGGACTGTCCAATGTCGACAACGACGAACCTGGCCGCGAACCTCCTCGCGACCGCCCGCTGCTTCATCACCGGCGACTCTCGTGGCCGGCCCCGGGACCGTCGCCCGCACCGCGCCGCCATTCCGGCCGAGACGGCCTGCTGCTGGCCGTGCGCAGGACCCCGATGAGGCGTGAGGCCGAGCCGGGCTCCATGGAGGCGCGAGACCGGGCGCTGCCTGCGCGGAAGCGTGAAGTCCGGGCGGGGAGCACACCGTTCCGCCCGGATTTCACGCCTGCTCGGTCAGGCGGCGGTGTACTGGTATGCCGGGTAGGTGACATAGCCCGCGTCGCCGCCCTGGTAGAACGTGTCCCTGTCGGCGGGCGCGATCGGCAGGCCGGTGCGGAGCCGTTCCACCAGGTCCGGGTTGGCGATGAAGGCGCGGCCAAAGCTGATCAGATCCGCGCCCAGGCCGAGCCAGTGGTCGGCGGCGGTCCTGTCGGTCGGCTTCGGGCTCTCCGGGGCCACCGGGTTCATGATGAGGCTGCCCGGCCACGCGCGGCGCAGCCCGACCAGCACCTCCTCCTCGGCAGTCGCCTCCACGTGCAAATAGGCGAGGTCGAAGCGGGCGAGTTCGGCGAGCAGGGCCGCGTACAGCTCCGGCACCTCGGTCTCCTCGACGCCGTAGATGTCGGTGCCGGGCGAGAGCCTGATCGCGGTGCGGGCCGCGCCCACGGCGTCCACCGTGGCGGCGACCGCCTCGACGGCGAAGCGGATGCGGTGGGCGATCGGGCCGCCGTAGGCGTCGGTGCGCAGGTTGGCGTTGGACGACAGGAACTGCGAGATCAGGTAGCCGTTCGCGCCGTGCAGTTCGACGCCGTCGAACCCGGCGTCGACAGCGCGCCGGGCGGCCTCGGCGTACGAACGGGCCTGCTCGGGCACTTCGGAGGTGTCCAAGGCGCGGGGGACCGGCGCGGGCTGCATCCCGGTCGGGGTGAATACATCGCCCACGGCGGGGACGGCGGACGGCCCGACCGGCTGGAGACCGGTCGTGTCGGGGTGCGAGACCCGGCCGCCATGCATGATCTGGGCGAAGATGCGCCCGCCGTTAGCGTGCACGGCGTCGGTGACGGGCCTCCAGGCGGCCACCTGCTCGTCGGTGTACAGCCCCGGAGTGCCCGGGTTGGACTGCCCGAGCAGGCTGGGCTGCTGGCTTTCGCTGATGATCAGCCCGGCGGTGGCCCGCTGGGCGTAGTAGACCGCCATGGACGGAGTCGCGAGGCCTTCGGCCGTGGCCCGGATCCGGCCCATCGGCGCCATCACGACACGGTTGGGCAGCTCCAGACCGCCGAGGCGGTAGCGGTCGAACAGCGTAGTCACGTCGGAACTCCTTCGTACTGGTCAAAGGCCCCGGAACGGGGGCCCGACAGGTAGGCTAAAACCTGACATCAATGTGAGAGACAAGTCGTGGTGGCCGGAGCCACATTCGGGAGGGTGATATGCGGATCGGCGAACTCGCGGAGCGGGCCGGAGTCAGTGTCCGTTCGCTGCGCTACTACGAGGAGCAGGGACTGCTCACCAGCATCCGGAGCGCCGGCGGCCAGCGGCACTACATGAAGGACGATGTCGAGCGGGTCACCTTGATCCAGCGCCTGTACGTGGCCGGGCTGTCCAGCCGCGCCATCTTCGAAGTGTTGCCGTGCGCCGACTCGCCCAGCGACGAGAACTCCGACGCCGCACTGCAGCGCATGGCCATGGAACGCGACCGGCTCTCGACCCACATCGAGGACCTGCTGCGCACCCGCGACGCGCTCGACGCCCTGATGTCTGCGGTGAGGACGGGTGCCGATCAGGTCCAGGCAGTTCATTAGGGTGGCCAACACGCGCGCTGCTGTCGCGGACAGGAGCGCAGCCAGTGGGTAGGCGGCATCGGCGATCCCCGGTCGGGCACACGGGGAGTCGGCGACCGTGGTGCGCCGGTCCGGCAGTGACTTCCCGGTCACCCACGGCCCGTACACCGCGGCGAAGGAGGTTGAACAACGCCGCGCCGCACCCGATGCGCAGCTCCCGGTCGGCCGGGTCGGCCACGGGGATCGGCTCGATTGGGGCCCCGCTGCGAGTGCGGTCCCGCTGACGGGCGGGTCGGCGCACATCGTCGAGATCGAGCATGACGCCGCAGCGACAGGCGACCACGGCTTGCCCAGGTGGCGGCGGAGTGACCTGAGCAGGTGGCGCAGCGTTCGGGATGCCGTGTGTGGCCGTGGGTGCCGTGCGGCGGCTTGGCACGTCGACGGCGGGCCAGCGGCAACTCATGGCGCTTCCTGACGGTCGTTCGTAGCTTCCTCGTCAGGCGGCGGCTCTTGCGGAGTCGGCGGCACCGATGAGCCCTCATTGGGCGGTTCACCGTTTCCGCAGGTGAAGACCAGGTCGTGGTCGCCGAAGCAAGGGTCGCCGTGATGGATGCGGATTCCGCTGCCGACGACCCGGTTCCTGCCGCACTCGGGCCTGGACGGTGCTCTGACCTGGGCCGACGATCGCCCTCCGCGAGGGGGTTGACGGTGCAAGCGCTCACGCGGTACAACTTTAACGTCATAGTTTTACGTTAAAGATGATCCTCGACGAGCTGAACATGATCTCTGCAGCCGGGCATTCCGGCTCAGGCAGGGAGGCGTGATCACCGCGCAGAATCGAGACGGGAGAGCGCCAACGTGGGTGACATCGTTGTTGTCGGTGCTGGTCACAACGGTCTGGTGGCCGCCGCCTACCTCGCCCGGGCAGGGCATGCCGTCACCGTCCTGGAACGGCGCGGGGTGATAGGCGGAGCCTGCGTGACCGAGGAGCTCCTACCAGGTGCCCGGTTCTCCAGCTGCGCCTACGTCAACTCATCACTGCGCCCGGAGATCATCCGCGACCTCGAGCTCGAGCGGCACGGGCTCGACATGTACACCACCGACGTCATGAACTTCGTGATGGGCGAGGACGGTGAGCACTTCTTCGTCTGGCCCGAGCTCGACCGCACGCTCAAGGAGCTGGAACGGATCGGCGAGAAGGACACCGATCGGTTCATCGACTTCGGCGTACGCTTCCGGCGGTTCGCGAAGCTCGTCCAGCCCTTCCTGCTCGCCGAGCCCCCGGCGCTCAGCGACCTGATCAGGAAGTTCGAGGACGCCGGCGAGATCGAGCTGTGGCACGAGTTCGTCACCGACAGCGTGAGCGCGACGCTGCAGAAGTACTTCACCCACGATCTCACCCGCGGGCTGTTCACCTTCTTCGCGCTGGTGTCGGTGTTCGCCGCTCCTGGAGACCCGGGCACGGCGTACGGGTTCAGCCACCACTCGTGGGGCGAGTACAAGGGCGAGTTCGGGCGGTTCGGCTTCCCCCGCGGCGGGATGGGTGCCATCTCGGACGCGATCGCCGCATCGGCGCGGAAAGCCGGTGCCACGATCCACACCGGTGCGGAGGTCGACGAGATCGTCGTTCGCGGCGGCCGCGTCGCCGGGGTGCGGGTGGGCGAGACGATCCACCCCGCTGACGTGGTCCTCTCCAGCGCCGACACCAAGCACACGTTCCTGCATCTCGTCACCCCGAGCGCGGTCGATCCCGGGACGCGGGGCCGCGTCGAGGCGCTCGACTTCCGGGGGAGCATGGCGCGGGTTCACCTCCTGGTGAACGAGCTGCCCGCCTATGCGGGCCTGCCCGCGGGCGAAGGTCCCCAGCACCGCGGATTCACGCTGCTCGGGGGCACCCCGGCGGCCTACGACCGGGCCTGGGACGCCCAGCGGCGGGGCGAGCTGGCCGACAGCTACCCGATCGAGCTGATCATCCCGTCGGTCACCGATCCGACCCTGGCACCGGCGGGGCTGCACACGATCTCGACGGGGATCCAGCAGCTGCCCTTCGACCTGGCCGAGGGCGACTGGGACTCGCGCAAGGACGAGTTCACCCAGACCGTGATCCGGTCGCTGGCCAGGTTCGCACCGAACGTCCCCGGCTCCGTCGTCGCCACGTACACGATCACGCCGCTCGACCTGGAGCGCGACTACGGCCTGACCGGCGGGAACATCTTCCAGGGCGCGATGTCGCAGAACCAGCTGTTCGCCTCGCGTCCCGCGGCCGGCATGGGCGGCTACCGGACCCCCATCGGTGGGCTCTACCTGTGCGGGGCCGCGACCCATCCCGGCGGTGCGGTGATGGGGGCGTGCGGCCACAACGCGGCGCAGGCCGTGCTGGCCGACCTCGACACCGCCGGCGGGACCGTCCGCGCACCGGCGCGGGGGACCGGTGCTGCCCGTCTCGATCTCGTCGATCGCGTTGCTTCCCACCCGCGGCTGCGGGGGCTGCGGAACTGGGCGATGCGGCAGCGGGCGCTGCGCGGCGTGATCTCGCTCGGCAAGCGGCTTTGACGCACGGTTCCGCACTGCGCTCGTTCCGTCCTATTCGCTGACATCTCCACAACGAGGTGAGACCCATGTCGACAATCCAGGATCCCCCGGGGGAAGACACAGCAACAAGCAACCCGACATGCACCGAGTCGACCCGCGGCACATCGAGACTGCGGCGGAACGCGATCGGCACCAGCCACATCGTGTTCTTCGTCGTGTCCGCCGCCGCCCCGCTGTCGGGGGTCGTCCTCGGCGTTCCGGTCATGATCGGCCTGGGCAACGGGGTCGGGGCCGCCGGAGCCTTCCTGCTGGTCACGGCCGTGCTCCTGCTGTTCGCCGTCGGGTACAGCGCCATGAGCCGACACATCGTGGACCCCGGTGGCTTCTACACCTTCGTCACCCGCGGGCTCGGCCGCCCGGCCGGACTCGGTGCGGCAACATTGGCGCTCTTCGCCTACACCGCGATCCAAGCAGGCATGTTCGGTGCGCTCGGCGCCTTCGTCGACCGGCTGGTGCGCTCCTACGTCGGCGACGGGCCGCCCTGGTGGGTCTACTCGCTGGCCGGTGTGGCGCTGTGCTTGTGGTTGGGCGTGCGCCAGGTCGACATCGGCGCGCGCGTCCTCGGCGTGATGCTCGTGCTGGAAAGCGTGCTGATTCTCGCGCTCGACATCGTGGTCGCCGCGACGGGCGGCGCGCGCGGCGGCGGGGCCGTCTCTCTGTCGTGGGAGCCGTTCGCGCCGTCGGCGGTGTTCGCCGGCGCGCTGGGCATCGCCCTCGTGTTCGCACACACGTCCTTCATCGGCTTCGAAGCCACGACCATCTACGGCGAGGAGGCGCGCAACCCACGCCGCACGGTGCCACGGGCGACCTACATCGCGCTCGTGACGATGGGCGCGTTCTACGCCATCTCGGCCTGGCTGCTGGTCAACGCGTTCCCCGCTGATCAGGTCGTCGACATCGCCCGTTCGAACCCCGAGGGCTTCGCAGCCGCCGCATTGACCGCGCAGCTCGGTGCGGTCACCGCCGACGTGATGAGCGTCCTGATCGTCACGAGCATCTTCGCCGCGGTGCTGGCCTTCCACAACACGCTGGCCCGCTACATGTTCACGCTGGGTCGCCAGGGTCTGATGTGGGCTCCGCTCGGCCGGTGCCACGATGTGCGGCAGTCGCCCCAGACGGCGTGCATCGTGCAGGCCGCGAGCGCGGTCGTGGTGCTCGTCGTGTTCGCGGTGGCGGGTGCCGATCCGTACACCAACATCTACGTCTGGGCGACGGGGGTCGGCGCCATCGGTGTCATCGTGCTGCAGCTGATCGCATCCATAGCCGTGTTCGCCTTCTTCCGTCGCCACGACGTCGATCACCGGATCTGGCACACGATCCTCTCGCCTGCCCTCGGCCTGATCGGGCTGCTCGTGCTGGCCGTGACGGCCATCAGCAACTTCGGCCTGCTGATCGGGACGGAATCGGTCGGCGTCGCGACCGCGGTGGCGGCGATCCTTCCCGTCGTCGCACTCGCCGGGGTCGGTCGAGCACTGTGGTTGCGCCGCCACTCACCGGACGCCTACGCCCGCATCGGGTCCGTCTCCGGCGAGGTCGAAGTCCCCCTGCCCGACGCTCGGTCCAACACGCCTTAGCCGGACGGCGTGGCCGCGACGCCACGATCCGGGGGAGACCATCCGTCTGTCCACCACCATCCGCTCAGGAGTAGTCGATGTCCGAGACACCCCGGGGTGTCCTGCCCGTACTGGTCACCCCGTTCACCCGGGACGGCGAGATCGATCTCGCTGCACTGGCTCGCGAAGTCGAGTGGGTGCTGTCGCAGGGCGTGCACGGCGTCGTCCTCGGCATGGTCTCCGAGGTGCTGCGCTTGTCCAGCGAGGAGCGGGACCGGCTCACCGCGGAGACCTGTCGCGCGGTCGATGGACGGGGCACGGTGACGGCCAGCGTCGGCGCCGAGAGCGTCCACACCGCGATCCGGTACGCCAAGCACGCGGAGTCCAGCGGCGCCGACGCGGTGATGGCGATCCCGCCCGTCGCGACCCCGTGTGACGACGCGGAGCTCTCGCGGTACTACCACGGGATCTTCGACGCCGTGTCGATCCCGGTAGTCGTCCAGGACGCCAGCGGCTACCTGGGACGCCCCCTCTCGATCGACCTGCAGGCGAACCTGTCGCACGAGTACGGGGCCCGCGCGCTGTTCAAGCCGGAGGCACTCCCGATCGGTCCGCGGCTGACGGCGCTGCGGGACGCCACCGGCGGAGCGGCGGCCATCTACGAAGGCACGGGTGGATTGGCCCTGGTCGACAGCTTCCGCCGGGGGATCGCCGGCACGATGCCCGGTCCGGACATCTGCTGGGCGCTGGTCGCGCTGTGGGGCGCGCTGGAGTCCGGCGATGACGCTGCCGCTGACGTGATCAACGGCCCGCTCTCGGCGATCGTGTCGATGTTGGGGAGCCTTGACTCCTTCGTCGCCGTCCACAAGCACCTGCTGCAACGCCAACGTGTGCTGGTGGAGACGTACGCGCGCGGCCCGGTCGGGTTCGACCTGGATCCCGAGACCCGCCGCGAGGTCGATCGCCGGTTCGACCTGCTGGTCGATGCGGTGAACGTGGGGGTGTCGGCGTGATGTCGCAGCAAGAGGTTCCCAGCGGCCCGGCCCTGATGGTCCGCGGCCCCGGCGAGGTCGTGCTCGAGCAGCACAGCGGTGTTGCCGCCGCGGCGGGGGAGGTCGTGATCGAACCCCACTTCGTGGGGCTGTGCGGCACCGACCTGGAGATCGTCAACGGCGACCTCGACCCCGCCTACACCCGGTACCCACTGGTGCTCGGCCACGAATGGTCCGGTCGCGTGGCACAGGTCGGGACTGCGGTGTCCGAGTTCGCGATCGGGGATCCCGTCGTCGTCGAGGGCGTCGTCGGCTGCCTGGTGTGCTCGGCCTGCCGCAGCGGTCGCACCAACATGTGCGAGAACTACGACGAGCTCGGATTCACCCTCGACGGCGCGGCGGGGCCGAGCGTCACCGTTCCCGCGCACCTCGTGCACCGGCTCGCCGACGGCGTCCCCCTCGCCGCGGGCGCGCTCGTCGAGCCCGCTGCGGTCGTGCTGCGCGCCCTCGGCGTCCTGCAGATCGAGCCAGCATCGCGCGTGCTCGTGATCGGGGACGGCACGGTGGCGCTGCTCGCCGCGCAACTGGTGCGGATGTGGTCGCCCGCCACGGTCGACCTCGCCGGCCTGCGCCCCGAGCAGAAGGTGCTGGCGGCCGCTGCGGGAGCCGACGCGTTCACCGTCGATCAACCACCCGACAACGCCTACGACGTCGTCGTGGAAGCCGCAGGCGCCACGGCCGCGGTGGAGTCCGCGATCCGGGCGGCCCGCCCCAGCGGGCAGGTCGTACTGCTCGGGATCGCGGGTCACGGCAACGCCGCTCGGCTCCTCGTCGACGACGTCGTCAACAAGGACCTGCGGATCCGCGGCAGCTTCAGCTACACCGCCGAGGCGTGGGCCACCACGGTCGGGTTGCTGAACAGCGGGGCGTTGCGCCCGCTTCCCCTGGTGACCCACCGCGCCCGGCTCGAGCAGTTCGCCGCCGCACTGCACCTCCTCTCCACCGCGACGGGCGAACCGCGCGGAAAGATCCTGCTCGACCTGCGCCCCGACGCCGCCGACGACGACCCCGGGCACCCGCTGCCCGACCTGATGAAGGGTGACCGATGATCGAGAGCCGCACCGTCGACGTCGAGGGCCGTACCGCGACCGTCGTCACGATCAGCAACGAGCACTGCCGCGCCGTACTGACCGATCTGGGGGCGCGGCTGCGGGAACTGCACGTCCCGGACCGCGACGGCGTGTTCACCGACGTCGTCCTGGGCCGCGCGACCCTGGCCGAGGCCGCGAGCGACCCGAACTACATGGGCTCGACGGCCGGCAGGTACGCCAACCGCATCCGCGGCGGACGGTTCGTCGTGGACGGCGAGGTGCACCAGGTCACTCTCAACGAAGGGGGCAACCACCTGCACGGCGGCCGGATCGGGTTCGACCGCCGTCAGTGGGACACCCACGTCGACCCGACGAAGGACGAGGTCCGGTTCACCCTGGTCTCCCCGGACGGGGACGAGGGTTACCCCGGCGAGCTCTCCACGCAGGTGGTCTACCGGCTCACCGGATCGGTGCTCGACATCGAGATCGAGGCGACGACCGACCGGAGCACGGTGGTCAACATCGTGCACCACAGCTACTTCAACCTGGCCGGTGCCGCCGCGGGCTCGGTGCTGGAGCACCTGCTCCAGGTGAACAGCTCCTTCTACACACCCGTCGACGACGAACTGCTGCCGACCGGTGAGGTGCTGGCCGTCGAGGGCACCCCGTTCGACTTCCGCTCGCCGACCCCCATCGGCAAGCGCCTGAGCGAGGTCTCCCATTCCGGGGCAGGGCGGCTCACGGACGACCGCGGCGCCGGTTACGACCACAATTGGGTGCTCACCGGCACGGGGATGCGGGACGTGGCCACGATCGAGGACCCGAGCAGCGGCCGCCGCCTCACGCTCACCACCAACCAGCCGGGCGTGCAGATCTACGTCGGTGGCTACCTGGCCGGAGTGTCCGCGAAGGCCCCGCTGGACCAGTACGACGCCTTCGCCGGATTCACCCTCGAGACGCAGACGTTCCCGGACGCGGTGAACCAGTCGCACTTCCCGCAGCCGATCCTCCGGCCTGGCGAGACCTACCACAACGCGATGCGCCTGTCGTTCTCGACCGACCGCTCCCCGGACGTGCTCGCCGATGCCTGAGACAGCGCTCCCCACGGCCCGACCGGCCGTGCCGCACGAACTGGCGAGCGGACGGATCCTGGCGATCCTGCGCGGCGTCGGTCCGGAGCACCTGTCGGCCGTCCGCGGGCCGTTCCCGCAGATCGCGGTCGTACCGACCGGGGGCGTCGACGACACCAACGCGGCCGCCTACCTCCGCCTCGGCGCTGTCGCGGTCGCCGCCGGCAGCTGGCTGGTACCGGCGCGGAGCGTGGACCTGTCCCTGGAGCAGCTCGCCGATCGTGCCGCCCGGCTCTGGGAGGCGGTCGACGCCGTGCCCGTCCGGGGGGTGGGGTGACGTGGAGATCATCGACGCCGAGGTCGTCGCCGGCTCGCCGCGCTGCGGGCTCGGCGAGAGCCCGGTGTGGGACGATCGGACCGGCCTGCTGCAGTGGATCGACATCGAGGGTCGGCGCCTGCACAGTCTCGACGCGGCAGGGACCGTCCGGAGCGTCACGCTGTCGCAAACGGTCACCTCGATCGGCCTGAGCACGCAGGGCCCACTCGTCGGCACCAGCGCGGACGGATTCGCGATGATCGACATCGGCGGCACCGTGACCCGGCTGGGCGACGGACTCGGCCTCCCCGCGGGGGACCGGATGAACGACGGGGGATGCGACCCTGCCGGCCGCTACTGGGCGGGGAGCATGAACGCCACCGGAGGTGCCGGGACGGCGTCGTTGTGGCGCATCGACGCGGAGGGCCGCATCCGGCGAATCCTCGACGGGGTCACCGAGTCCAACGGGTTGGCGTGGCCGACCGCGGACGCGGACGCGCCGTACTACGTCGACACCGCCCAGCAGCGCATCGATCGCTTGAGCGTGACCGCGACCGGAACGGTCGCCTCCCGTGAGCCCGTGATCACCTTCGACGAGGACGAGGGCGCCTCGGACGGGCTGGCGGTCGACGCCGACGGCAACCTGTGGGTCGCGCTGTGGGGTTCCGGGAGGGTGCGCCAGGTCCGGCCCGACGGCACCACGCTGTGCGAGGTGCGCGTTCCGGCGACGTCCTGCAGCAACATCGCGTTCTTCGGCGGCGAGGGACGGTGGAGACTGGCGATCACGACCGCCTTGGAGGACGTGTCACCTGAGCAGCGCGCCGCCGATGATCGACACGGCGCGCTGTTCGTGGCCGACGTGCCCGCGCGGGGCACCCTCGGCCACCGGTTCCGCAGTCCTGGACCAGGAGGAGCCCTGGCATGACTGCTCAGCCGCGTGCGCGTCGGCCCGGACTGAAGGCGGTCGCCGAGCTCGCCGGGGTGTCGGTGCAGACCGTGTCCAACGTGGTGAACCAGAAGGTCCACCAGATGAGCGCGGAGACGAAGCTGCGCGTCGAGGAGGCGATGCGCGAGCTCAACTACATCCCGAACTCACAGGCGCGCGGCTTGCGCGTGCAGCGGACCAACACCCTGGCTCTGCTACTGCTCGACCCCGATCCGCTCTACCTGGCCGACCCCATGACGGCACTGATCGTCTCGGGGGTCGGCACCGTCGCGCGGCAGAACGGCTACATGGTGCTGGTCCACGCCTCGCACCCCGACCAGCTCGACCGGGGCCTCTTCCTCCCGATCCTGCAGAACCGTGCCGACGGTGCCGTGCTGTTGCTCTCCGGGGAGCCGTCGATGCGCGACTCCTACATCGGCGAGGCGGAGAAGCTGACGTCGAACCTCGTCGTGCTCGAGGACACCCAGCGATCGACGGTGTCGACGGTGACCGCCGACAACCGGGCGGGTGCCGCCCGGCTGACCACGCATCTGCTGGCCGCAGGGCACCGGCGGATCGCGTTCCTCGGCTCCGCCGTGTCATGGCCGATGGTCGAGGAGCGCTTCGCCGGGTACCAGGACGCCCTCGCCGATGCCGGCGTGCCCTACGACCCGGCGCTGGCCATGTTCGAGGGGGAGTGGCACGCCAGCAGCGGCGGCAGAATGGCCACCAGGCTGAGCGACGTCCCAAACCCGCCGACCGCGATCATCGCCGGCAACGACCTGCTGGCGGTCGGGGCGATCCAGGCCCTCAGGAGCCGCGGCCTGCGGGTACCCGACGACGTCGCTGTCGCCGGGTTCAACGACTTCGACTTCGCCGAGCTCACCGACCCGCCCCTGACCACGTTGCGCGTCCCGGGGTTCGACATCGGGCGCCGTGCCGCGTCGCTGCTGATCGAGGGCATCGAGGGCCGCGAGACCGCCCCGGTGACGGAGCGGCTGCCGGTCGAACTGATCATCCGAGGATCGGCATGACGAACAACCCGCGTAGCAGCAAGTGGTTCGACCAAGACGGGGTCGGCGGGTTCATCCACCGGGCCTCCATGCGGGCCGAAGCGGACGGCTCGATCGACCTTGCGAAGCCCGACGAGAACTACGGCCTATTCTCCGTCCCGGAACGGCCTACGCCGGACGAGGAGGCCCAGCTCACCTGGCGGCCCGGCTCCGACGCCGAGGGGCAGATCGAGTTCGACGTGATCATCCGCGGCCGGATCACGATCGACGGCCTGCGGATCGACTGCAACATGGGCAACCAGGGCCTCGCTCCGTCGCCGCCGGCGCCGAACGTGGCGGAGTACTCGACCATGCTCGGCTTCCGCGGGCGGGCGTTTACCCTGAGCAGCCCCGGCGAGGTCCCTCGGCGGATCGCGTATGTCGGGTTCGAGTCCGTCGAGCTGACCAACCTGGTCATCGAGAACGGCGGTTTCTCCGGTGACGTCTGGATCTCCCGTGGCGGCTTCTACCAGCGATGCCGATGGCAGTGCAAGGCGGCCACACGCCCCGCCACGTCGCGCTGCGCCCGCGGCAGGGGGCTCCGCAAGCGGGGAGGTGGCTGAGCTGCGTGCCGAGAACCTGCCTGCGTCCTCGGACCCTGACACGCGGAGCGCGGGCCTCCGGCCAAGAAGGCAGCGGAGCATGACAGCGGATGGCGCCGAGTCACCGCCGGGGAGGGCCACGCGATCATCTGTCTCGTCGGTGCCGCCAGCTAAGGTACTGCCTGCCCAGCGAGAGGGGGCGATGTGTCCGTAGCTAGTCGAAGACGGGCTGGATCTCACGGACGTTCAAGAAATGAACGTATCTCTCGATGAGCGAGACGTATATAGCCTGAGAGTCGGCGATGTAGTGCTAGCGGAAGGCTCGGGAAGTCCCGACTCTGTTGGACGGCCAGCATTATGGAATGGCGAGCTGCCTATGTGCTCATATGCGTGCTCCGGGGTAGCTGGAAAGGACCTTCATAACCAACATCGCCGCCGGCCTACGCCATCACGCCCGCGACGCTCTTCGCCCGTTGACCACTTTCAAGATCATATGACGGCTTTGCCGAAGCCCTGGCTCCGTGACGACGTGACACCGGCCTCACGAGCCGGGCTTACTTCTCGAACAGTCGTGCTCCGAACCAGTCGAAACGCGGGCGCCAACCGTTGTTCCGCAGGACCGTGAACACCGGCACCTTCGCGTCGGGCGGCTTGATCATGACGGCCCCCTCCCACGAGGTACGGCGTCCGGCCGGGCCGGTCACGCTGACCTGCCCGTCGGCGCCCTCGACGAAGGTTGCCGACGTGCCACCAGTCGTCTTGCCCTTCTGCCACGTCCACTTGCCGTAGGCCACTGCCCCCAGCGGTCCGGCCGCGGCACGTACGGACGCCTTCCCGGAGTGCTCGACGAACTTGTACCGCCCCGTGGATGGGGCGAGGTCTACCTCCATGCGCCACGCATAGGCCTGCGACCCACGCACGAAGAGGGTCTGCCAGCGCATCTCCTCGTTCTTCCACTTCACGTCGACGCGCACGCCGTCAGGGCTCCGCGAGGCGTCGATCTGGTAGGGCAGCCCGTCGCTGTTCATACCCACCAGCGCCGCGACCACATCCTCCACCGGCGCCGGCGCGTCGGGGCCGCGGACCAGACCGTCGGGCACCTGCGCGCGGTCCCGGCTGGTGAGCGCGCGCCGGCCGCGCATCACCGTCATGAGACCACGCCCCACCACCGCGAGGAAAGTCACGACAACGAGTGCGATGCCAAGCCCCGTTTGGCCGTTGAGTAACGCGAGAACGCCGCCGACGAACAGGGCGCTTCCCCCGACGAAGACGACGCGACGGCTGATCACCGCGATCCGCTCGTCCCTCGAGGAACCCTGCCCGCCGCTCATCGGTGCACCAGATCGACGCTGTCCTGGATGGCGCGGACCGACTCGGCCTGCGTGCGGAGCATGTTGGCGAGGCTCTTGACTGCCTCTCCAACATGACCGAAAACGTTGCCCCCCGCTGCGACCACGTCATGCTCCTTCGTTCGTGGCTGCCACTGCGGACAACCTCCGGTTCCGCGAAGTCACGAACTATCCCAGAGCCCGTCACGCGCCGGAATGGGAGGCTCCATATCCCCTACCTGGCGCGTCCCCGCGCTGCGGCGAGGCCATGGACGGGCTGCGCGGCCACACCGGGGAGGTCCGGGTGGCAATGCAACACCTGCCGCTCTTCGCCGAGTACTTGGACGGCAAGGGTGATCGGGCAGTAGCCGCCACCGCGGCCAGGTGGATGTCGTCGAGCTGGTCGAGCAACCTCCAGCAGGTGGAGTCCGACGCCACCGGCCCGGAACAATGCGGCCTGGACCCGACCAGCGTCGCCGCTTGGCAGCGTCCGCAGCAGAGGCGGCGACCGCGCGGAGTTCCGACGGCGGACCGGTCCGGTTCGTCGTGGGGTAATCCTGTGTCCGAGAGTTGCGCACTAACCGCACGCATCATCCTCCCCTGAGGCCTTTCGTGCAGGCTCCGTGGCAATGCCCGCCGCGGGTGCCGATGGCTCGACCGTGCAGCCGCCTCCCCCTTCGCGGCTATCTCATATCCAGTTTGACCCGCAGAGTCTTGCGATCTGGACCGCAAAGGAAGGAGCGACCGTGGCCTGACCAAGGCTCGGTGGGTCATCGCGCTGAGATAGCCAGCCGTAACGTTCCACGCCATATGCCGCCAATGGATCGGGAACGCGGGAACCGCGATCGATCATTCTGAGCCAGGGAAGTCGTATGGGCTCAATTTGGTCGGTAGGGGGCGTGAGGTGGACCCTCTTGCTGATCGAGTGCGTCCAAACCTTGACGATGATCCGTTCAGGTCTTTCGGCGGTGAACTGCACTTCGATCTGTTCGCTGTGATCGAGGTGGTGGCGGCTACATCTCGACTGTCTCGTCGGCGCCCTGAGCGGTGACGAGCGGGTATCGGCCGGAGGTGAGTGCGGCTCGGACAGCGTGGACGACCCGGGCTGGTGTGGCGTAGCGGGGATGGGCGCGGAAGACCGCCGCGGTGGCGTGTAAGTGTTCCATCTGCGTCATGGCGAGGTTGGTCGGCGACGCGAACAGTAGCTGTTGCGGGTCCACGCGCCCGGTGTTGATGGCCGGGCGGATGCGTCGGGCGCAGGTGCAGGCGGCAGTGGGGTTGACCAGGCCGCAGTTGCCGTCCATGAATCGCCGGATGCGGGCTCGGGCGCGGGACAGGCGTTTGCGGTAAGTCGGAGGGTCCACATCGCAGATGGCGGCGGCGTCGACGCCGGGCAGGTCGAACACTGTCCCGAGTACGAAGGCCAGTCGGTGGTCGCGGTCCAGGCACAGCAGCATCGCCTTGGTACACCCGAGCTTGACCTCGGCTTCGAGGAGGTCGAGGTCCACGTCGCCACGTTCGGGAGGGTCGGCCAGCCCGTCAAGGAGGTCAGCGGCGAACGCGTCGAACGACAGCGCCCGTCGTTCGACCCGGCTGCGGGGCACGGTGGACATGTGGTTCGCGGCGATGCGGAACACCCAGGTGCGTAGCGCGGCTTCGCCCCGGTAGGTGCCGAGCCGGGTCATCACCTTGATCAGGATGTCCTGGGTGGCGTCGGCGGCGTCCTCGGGGTGCCACAGCATCCGCAGGGCCAGCCCGTACACGTCGTCGCGGACGCCGGCGAGCACCGCTTCCAGGGCGGATGCGTCGCCGGCCGCCGCGGCGGTCGCGAGTGCTTCTAGCGACCGATCGGGCATGCCACCTCCAGGATCGCCTTGAGCGCGACCAGTTCGTGGCGGACCGCGCCGACCAGTCCGTCGAATACCTCGTCAGGCATGCCGGCGGGTTGAACCTGGGTAAAGGTGTACAGCGTACCGGTCCCGGCCGGCATCACCCGAGAGTACGCGGTCACGCGCACGTCCTGGGCGGGTTGCAGGTGGAAGTCGACCACTCCAGTACCGGCGTCGGCCTTGATGTCGACGGGCACGTCACCGCCGGCCGTCTGCACGATCCACCGCCCGTCCTCCTGTCGCACCCCTTGGGCGAAGCCGATCGCCCAGCGGGGCAGGTTCGCCGGGTCGGCCACGAACTCGTGGACGGCCTTGGGTTCGGTGTCGATGGTGATGCTCTGCGCGTCGTGTCGCATCGGGTTCTCCATGTCAGATCGGTTCGGGACGTGTCTTTGGACTCCGCCGGGCCGGGGTTGTGACCGCTCGAACCGCCCAAACTGTGTGACCCACGCCACGATTCCGCTCGGGCGGACGTGTCCGGGCAACAGCAACCCGAACCCTGACTGCGACGCCCGAGCCGGCGACATGCGCTGCACGGCAACCCTGGATCCTGCCCGGAAAGTGCAGGTTTCTTGCCCGTAAGCCCGACCCTCGGGGGAGCTACGCCCCGCCACTCCAAGCGGACAGGCCGACTGACCCCTTTTCGGCCAGGCCAGTACTCGGACCACTTAGTTGTCTTGGTCTCGAGAACTGATGTGTCGAGCCGTTGGTTCGCGGTGCGCCATGGTCCGAAGTTGTACGTCTCCGGCAGGGAGCCGTAGTGGCGCTCGTTTAGCCGAACATACGGTGCTGGCCGCCGCCGGCTCGGTGAGGATCTCGCAAGGTTCGGTACGGCCGCGGTCGAGGTATTCGACGACGACTTCGGCGGCCCGGGATCGGCGGCGTGCCATCCACTCGCCCCGCGGCGCAGGAGTGCCAGCCTGTCAGGTTATGGCCGACCTACGTACGGCGGCCAGGGCCAGCTGCCGGTCCGGCGACCTAGTGGCTTGTCACGCAGCTTTGACCGGGTAACTGGTCCAGGTTCGGATCGGTGAGTTGACCGCGAAGTTGGTCTTGGGTTGGGCGCGGGCGTTGCGCCAGCGGACGTAGGCGGCGATGGCGGCGTTCTGCTCGTCGTGTGGCTGCGGTGGTCGGTGCTGTTGAGGGCGAAGTAGCGCAGCGCGGCGAACTCGCTCTCGATCCAGTTCAACCACGACCCGTAGGTGGGCAGGAAGACCAGTTCGACCTGGTTGGCGGCGCACCACTCACGGACACGGGCGAGGCGGTGTGGGGAGAAGTTGTCGCAGACCAGGTAGAGCTTCTCTCCGGGCCAGCGGGCCCGTAGCGCTTTGAGCAGGTCGAGGAACTCGATCCAGCGTTTGCGGTCTTTGATCCGGTAGAACAGCTTGCCGGTGGTCAGGTCCAGAGCGGCGAGCATGTGCATCACCCCGGATGTGCGGGTGTAGGTGGCCCGTTGTCGGCTCGGCCGGCGCTGGGGCCGCCAGGCCTTGCCCTTGCGCGGTTGCAGGTTCAGCGGCCCGAACTCGTCCACGCACACCACGCAGACCACGCGGCCGTCGTCGGGTGGGTGGTCGTAGAGGTCCAGGACGCGGCGCATCTTGGGGATGAAGTCCGGGTCGGTGGAGGCCTTCCAGGTGGTTGTGGTCTGCCATGAGACGCCGCCGGTGTGCAGGATGCGGCGCAGCGTCTCGCGGCTGAGCTCGGCGACGGTGCCCTCGGCGAGCAGGTGCTCGCGCAGTTTGGCCAGTGACCAGGCGGGGGGAACGCGGTGATGCCCCAGTCGGTGGGGGACGTCCGAGCGATGCGGCAGATCCGGGCGCGGACCTGTTCACCGATCTTCTTCGGGCGTCCCCCGCTCGGTTTTGGGTCCAGCGCGTCGAACCCCCGCTCGTTGAATGCGTGGATCACATCGCGGACGTAGTCGTCGCTGACCTGCAGCAACGAGGTGATGTCGCGGACGGTCTGGCCTTGGGCGGACATCAGGACCACGATCGCGCGCCGCATCCGGACCGGGTTGGTCGCGGTCCGGGTGATCGCCGAACAGCTCCGCGACGAGGTGCGCGCCCTGGTCGCCCGCCCCGGCCAGCCCGGTGAGGAACGCGCGCCCGCAGAACGCGGCCTGCGCGCCGAGCGCGAGCACCCGGGCGACGTCGAGCCCGGAGCGCACCCCGCTGTCGAACAGCACGGCGGCGCGCTCGCCGACGGCGTCGACGACCGCGGGCAGGACGCCGACCGCGATCACGAGGACGGCGAAGTACCCGGGTACGGCTACGGCGGGCCGCCCAGGCGCCGCCGACTGGCAGCTCACCGTGGTGCCGACCGGCGTCGACGCGTCGGCACTGCCGGGTGCTGGCCGAACTTCCAGGTATCTAGGCTTGATCAGGAGCTGACGCGGCGCAGGACGAGCACCGCGCCGACGGCGACCACCGCGAGGAGCCCGGCCCCGACGGCCTCGACCGTGCGGAACGCCGCCTCGAACGCCTCGCGGGCATCGCGCACCAGCTCGGCCCCCGGCCCGTCCGGCAGGCGTTCGGCTGCCGCGAGCGCTCCGCCGAGGGTGCCACGCGCGCCCTCCTGGACGTTCGGCGGTAGGGAGTGGGACGCGGCCGCGTCCATCGCCTGCCGGTAGGTGGCCGCGCCGATGCTGCCCAGGACTGCGACGCCCAGCGCACCGCCGAGCTCGGCGCCGGTCTCGGAGACCGCCGACGCGCTCCCAGCCTGGTGCGACGGGGCGGCAGAGACGATCATCTCCGTCGTCACCAGGTACACGGGCGCCAGCCCGACGGAGAACACCACGGTGCCGGCGACGAGCAGCCCGAGCCCGTCGTCGACCTGGCTGAGCATCCCGAACCCGGCCGCGGCCAGCACGAGCCCGGCCCCGACCACGAACGCCGGCCGCACGCGGCGCGCCGCGGTGAGGCCGAGCACCGAGCCCGTGAGGTAGCCGAGGGAGGACGGGATCGTCCACGCCCCCGCCTCGAGCGCCGACAGGCCGAGCACCAGCTGCAGGTGCTGGGCGACCAGGAACGTGGTGCCGAACAGCACGAAGAACGCACACGCGTTCGTCAGCAGCGGCGCGGTGAAGGCGACGTTCCGGAAGACCGCGGGGGCGAGCGCGGGATGCCGCCGGCCTCGCTCGTGGTGCACGAACGCCACCGCGAGCCCGCAGCCGGCGAGGATCGACAGCGCCGGCCCGGTCTGGGGCCCGTCCTGGGCGAGTCCCTTGATCCCGTGCACGACGGCCAGCACGGCCGCGAGCGAGAGGAGCGCGGCGGGCACGTCGAGGCCGGACGTCCCGGTGTCGCCCGATTCGGGGATCAGGACTGGGCCTACGACGAGGAGCAGCGCCATCACCGGCACGGCCACCAGGAACACCGATCCCCACCAGAATCGGTCGAGGAGCAGCCCGGCAAGCAGCGGTCCGGCCACGCCGCCCAGGGAGAAGCTCGCCGTCCAGATCCCGATGGCAACTGTGCGCTGGCGCCGGTCGAGGAAGAGCGTTCGGATCAGCGAGAGCGTGGATGGCAGGATGGCTGCACCGCACAGGCCCTGCAGCGCCCGGGCGGCGATGAGCTGGCCCGGAGTCGTGGCCCATGCCGCGAGCACGGAGGCCACGCCGAACCCGGCGCCACCGCAGAGCATCATCCGTCGGCGGCCGACGCGGTCACCGAGCGCTCCCGCCGCGATCAGCGAGCCTGCGACGAGGAACCCGTAGGCGTCGACCACCCACAGCAGTTGCACGCCGGTGGGCCGCAGGTCGGCCGTGAGCTGCGGGACTGCCAGGTTGAGCACGTGGGTGTCCATGGACACCAGCAGGCAGGGCAGCGCCAGCACGGCGAGCCCGGTCCACTCCCGGGGTCCCGCTCGTTCCACGGTGGTCGTCATCGCGCCTCCCTCTCACACCACCAATTAGATTTCGATGGTGTCACATCTGGGCGATGTCGCAACACCGGCTATCGGGCTATGCTGGTGTGATGACGGACGGTGACGAGCGCGTACCCGACGCGGTCCGTGCGGTGCGCGACTTCGTCAACACCGCCGAGCCGCAGACGGGTGAGGAGCAGCTGACCGATCCCGAGCGGCTGCGGGACTGGCTGCGCGCCCGCGATCTCCTCGGGCCGGGTGTGACGCTCACGCACGCCGACCTGCACCGCGCCCTCGCGATCCGCGAGGGCCTGCGCGTCGTCCTCCAGGCCCACGCCGGCCATCCGCTCGCGGAGGACACGCTGGGGCCGATCAACGCGGCGCTGGGGGACACGCCGATGCGGCTCCGGATCGACACCGCCGGGGTGCGCCGGCTCGCGCCCCCCGGCGACGACCCGGTGGGTGGCCTCGTCGCGCTGCTCGACCGGGCCGCGGGGACCGAGGGGTGGGAACGGCTGAAGGTGTGTGCCAGGGAGTCCTGCCGGTGGGCCTACTACGACACCTCCCGCAACCGGTCCGGGCGGTGGTGCTCGATGGCAGGCTGCGGCAACCAGGTCAAGATGCGGCGCGCCTACGCCACTCGCAGGCGGCGGGGCGGCGAGCGAGCGAACCGGCGCTAGGCGGCGAGGCGCAGGAGCACCTTGCTGTTTGCCGCTGCTCCTGTCGGCGGCCACCGCCAGCGCCTCGGCCGCCCGGTTCAGCGCGAACCGGTGCGTGATGATCGGCGAGACGTCGAGGCCGTCGCGCGTGGCGCGCAGCGCGTCGTCGACAACGCATGCAGCCGCGCTACTTCACCGGGGCCGCGGCGCGAGCACCAGAAATACGAATTCCTGGCGATCGACCGACCGCCGCACGCGTAGGCGACGCCGCTCGACGGAAGGCGACAGTTGTCCTACCTTGCGGTCCGCGGAGGAGGCACGAGTTCGTCATGACCACCACACCACGGCGGCGCGGTTTGACCGAACAGGCCGCCGACGCCGCCGTCGACCAGGCCTGCCGGATGCTGCGGCTGCCCACCATCCGCGCCGATTTCCCCGATGTGGCCGAGGCCGCCGCCCGCGAGTAGATGTCCTACCGCGGGTTCCTCGCCGAGTTGCTGATGGCCGAGTGCGACGACCGGGCCAGGCGCCGCTCGGAGCGGCGGATCAAGACCGCGGCGGTCCCGCGGGAGAAGTCGCTACGCACCTTCGAGTTCGAGGCCAACCCCCACGTCGACACCTAGCCGCAGGTCTTCGACCATGACCGGAATGGTGTCACGCGAACCGGCCAGATGGATCAGAGGCGGAGGAGGCCGTGCGTGTCCGCGAAATGGCCGAGGACACCCACGAGGAGGTCCCGCACGACGGTTGCCGGCTCGGACAGCGGTTGCTGATCCGAGCTGCACAGCGACAGCGTCAGGCGGAGCTCCGGGTCGATGATCGTCCGCGTGTGCAGCTCTGCGGCGTCGGGCAGGCTCGCGGCCACCGATGCGGGGAGGATCGTCGCGCCGAGCCCGCCACGGACTGCGCGGCCGAGGGTGAGGGTCGACTCGACCTCACCCACCACGACCGGCGAGCAGTCCGCGGTGAGCAGGGCGGCGTCGACGACCCGCCGCAGCGTGTGGACCGTGCTCGGGAGTAGGAGCGCGAGGCCGTCGAGGTCCGACACGGTGACAGTTTCAGTGACAGTTTCAGCGGGATCGGACATCGCATTGGCCTGCTCGACGAGGACGAGCGGTTCCTCGAGTACCGGGTCGAAGCTCACGCCGCGGATCGGACCGGTGCCGTACAGCAGCGCGAGGTCCATCCGCCCCGTCATGATCGCCTCGCTGAGTACCCCACCGAAGTTCTCGTTGAGGTGGAGCAGGACATCGGGGTAGCGGGTGCGCGTCGCGACGAGCAGCGGGAAGCCGAGGCGTGGGCCCGCGCTGAGCGGCGCCAGCCCGACGGAGACGTGCCCTGCGGGGAATCGTGCGGAGACCGCGACGTCGGCCTCGGCGAGCTCGAGCTGGCGAAGGATCCGCTGGGCGTGCCGGTAGAGGGCCTTGCCCGCTTCGGTGGGCACGACCCCGCGTTTGCTCCGGATGAGCAGCTGCTGGCCGAACTGCGTTTCCAGTCCGGAGACCTGCTGGCTCAGCGCGGGCTGGGCGATGTGCAGGATGTCCGCCGCCCGGGTGATCGAACCGGCGTCGACGATCTTCATGAAGGCCTGCAGTCTCCGGGTGTCCACCGGGTTCCCACCTCGCTCGCCGCGGCGCAGGCCCCGCCGGGGCCGCGAACGGCGAGTATAGGTGACCGGGCCCATCCATAACGCCAGTCGCAGGTCGTCAGAGCGAACGCCTATTTGTGCTGATCCGAATCGGCCCTTAGCGTCCTTCGACAACGCGGAACACGGCCGATGAATCGAATTCTGCGCCGATCCCTCGGGGAGTTAACCGCACCGAAACTCATTCGCGCACCAGTCGTATCGGACGTCACAGGAACAGGAGCCCGACCATGCCCCGTCGGATCGATCTCGTCGCCGACCTCGGTGAGGGTTTCGGTGCGTATCGGATGGGCGACGACGACGCGCTCCTGGAGATCGTGACCTCGGCGAACGTCGCGTGCGGCTTCCACGCGGGCGATCCGCGCATCATGGATGCGACCGTGGCGGCCTGCGTGGCACGCGGCGTCGCGGTTGGCGCGCATCCGAGCTTCCCCGACCTGGCCGGCTTCGGCCGCCGCGTGATGGACCTGACGGCCGACGAGGTGCGCACCGACGTCATCTACCAGGTGGGCGCCCTGGCCGGGTTCGCCGCCGCCCACGGCACCCGGGTCAGCCACGTCGCCCCGCACGGGAAACTCGGCAACCTGGTGGCCGTCCGCCGCGACTACGCCGAGGCGGTCGTGGCCGCCGTGCGCGCCGTCGACGCCGCGATGACCGTGCTGGCCCAGGACGGGGAGCTCGCCGACGGGGCACGGTCCGCGGGGCTCGCCGTCGGGACAGTCGGCATCGCCGACCGGGCCTACCGCGACGACGGCACCCTGGTCCCGCGCTCCGAGCCCGGTGCCGTGATCCACGACGAGGATGCGATCGCGGCCCGGACGGTCCGGATGGTGACGGAGGGACGCATTGCGTCGGTGACCGGACGGGACCTGGAGATCTCCTGCGACACGGTGCTCCTGCACGGGGACACCGCGGGAGCGGTTCGGCTGGCCGGGCGGATCCGCGCGGAGCTCGAAGCGGCGGGCGTGCTCATCGAGCCCCTGGGTGTGTGCGAGGCTGCCCGATGAGCCCCGATGCACCGCACGCCTCCGTCGCCGACTGCGGCGACTCGGCCGTCCAGGTCATCGCCGTCGGAGGTACGGCCGCTGGGCGCTGGGGGCTGGTCCACGGCCTCGCCGGCCGGCTTCGCGGCGACGGGTTCGGGTTGGTCCCGACCTACGATCGGCTGCTCGTCGAGTTCGACGGCCTGACCACCGACCACCAGCAGGTCCGGGCCGCGGTGGGCCGCGGCCTCGCCGCGCTCGCGCCGGGCGGCAGCGGAGCCGGGCGTCCACGCCGGTTCGTCGTGCCGGTGGTCTACGACGGCGAGCACGGACCCGACCTCGACCTCGTGGCCGAGCAGCAGGGTTGTACGCCCGAGGAGATCGTGGCCGTGCACTCGGGTGCGGAGTACGTCGTGCGCTGCCTGGGGGCCCCGGCCGGGGCGCCCATGATGGACGGGCCGCCGTTCCGGCTGCCGGTGCCGCGCCGCGGTTCGCCGCGGCCGCGCGTGCCGGCCGGCGCGGTGGCCGTCGCCGGACGGCAGGCCGTGGTGTCGGCGATGCCGGCGCCGGGTGGCTGGGCCGTCCTGGGTCGGACCCCCCTGCGGTTGCTCGACGTCGGAGCCGTCCCGCCCGCTGCCTACCGGCCCGGTGACCTCCTGCGATTCCGGCCGATCGACGTCGCGGAATGGGACCGCTTCGCCGGCACCCTCCTGGAGGCCTGCGATGGGTGAGCCACGGCTGACGCTGCTCCGTGCGGGCCTGACCACCGTGCAGGACCTGGGCCGTGCCGCGGGTGCCCGGCACGGCTTCCCCGTCGGAGGAGCACTCGACCAGTGCGCTGCCCGTACGGCGAACGTGCTGGCCGGCAACACCCAGGGCGCCCCTTTGCTGGAAAGCACTGCCACGGGCCTGACGTGCACACCGTCGGTCGACACGATCGTGGCCGTCGCCGGAGCCGCCGACCTGCTGACCGTCGACGGTCTGCCGTGCCCGGTCCGCGAGCCGGTGTCGGTCCGGGCCGGATCGCGGATCGTCGTCGCCGAGCCGCGGGCGGGCCTGCGCAGCTACCTCGCGGTGCACGGTGGCGTGGTCGCTCCGACCCTGCTCGGGAGCGTGGCGCCGGACCCCGTCCTGGGCTTCGGGCCGCGGCTGACCGACGGCGCTGCACTGGGTCTGCTCCGCGAGTTCCCCGCCGTCGATCATCCGCACCTGCGCCATCCCGCCTTCCGGGTCGGCGCCGGCAGCACCCACGGACCGCGGCGCGGCCCGGCGGTCGTGGAGGCCACCGACGGACCCGACATCGCCGAGTTCGGCGACACCGCGGAGCGGCTGTTCGAAGGCACCTTCGTCGTCGGTCCGCAGAGTGACGCCATCGGGCTGCGGATGACCGGGAACCTGCCCCGGCGCGTCGCCCGTGGCGAGCTGCTGTCGCGCGGTATGCCGATCGGTGCGGTCGAGGCCCCCGCCGGGGACGAGCTCGTCGTCCTGCACCGGGGGAGGGGGGTCACCGCCGGCTACCCGGTGCTCGCCGTCGTCACCGCGACCGGCCTCGATCTCCTGGGACAGGTCCGGCCCGGGGACGCCGTCCGCTTCCGCCGCACCACGGTCACCTCCGCCCTTGCCGAGCGCCGGCGACGGCAAGCCGGGATCGACGCGCTCGCCACCCGCGTCCGCGCCGCGTTCGCCGCCATCGGGCGTCCCCTCCCCGAGCCACCCGCCGCTGTCCGCCGTCCGGCGGCCTGACCAGTCCCCACCGCACGAGGCGATCCCCACGACCCACCCGGAGACGATCATGAGTTCGACGCAGGACGTGACCATCACGAAAGCGCCCGAAGCGGAGGTCCGGCGAGTCACGCTCGCCGGCTGCGTCGGAATCTTCGTGGAGCTCTACGACAACGGGATCTTCGGCTTCATGGCCGGGGTCCTGGCCGTCGTCTTCTTCCCGGACAACACCAACGGCCTGATCCTCGTGTTCGCCGGCTACGCCGTGTCGTTCGTCGTCCGCCCGTTGGGTGCCGTCGTCTGCGGTGTCCTCGGCGACCGGTTCGGTCGCCAGCGCATGCTCGTCTTCGTCATCATGCTCATCAGCGTCGCGACGGCGTTGATCGGCATGCTGCCGACCTACGCCGCCATCGGGTTCGCGGCACCTGCGCTGCTCATCCTGCTGCGATTCGCCCAGGGCTTCTCGGTCGGTGGCGAGGCGGCAGGTGCGATGACCTTCCTCGCCGAGCACGCCCTCGAGGGCAGGCGCGGGCGGACCACCAGCTACGCGCAGATCGCCTCGTTCCTCGCCCTTCTCACCGGCACGCTGGTGGCCGCCGGCCTCACCGCCGGGCTGGGACAGGCCGGGATGGAGGAGTGGGGCTGGCGGATCCCGTTCCTGCTCGCCGCTCCGATGGGGTTCATCGGCTGGTACATCCGCAGCCGCATCTCCGACACCCCGAACTTCTCGCGCCTGAAGGCCGAGGGCGGGCTGGCGAAGAACCCGCTCCGCGAGGCCTTCGCCTCCCGCGAGCACCGCAAGGCCATGCTCCTCGCCCTCTTCCTGCCGCTGATGAACGGATCGGGCTACTACGTCCTGTTCGCCTACATGCCGACCTTCATGAAGTCCTCGCTGGGCTTCACCATCGTGCAGGGCCTGCTCGTCACCGCGGTCAGCCTCGTCGCGATCTCGATCGCCATTCCGTACATGGGGTCGCTGTCGGATCGCATCGGCCGCAAGAAGGTCATGCAGGGTGCCGCGATCGCCATGGCGGTCGCCGGCATCCCCTGTTACGCGCTGATCGCCTCGGGCAACCTGGCCCTGGCCTGCATCGGCGCCGTCGTCATGGCCGTGATCTTCGCAGGGCACACGGGTGTCATCCACATCATGATCGTCGAGTTGTTCCCGACCCGGATCCGCTACTCCGCGTACGGCCTTGGCTACAACATCTCCTCCGCTCTCTTCGGCGGCGCGGCCCCGCTGCTCATGACCTGGCTCATCGCCGAGACCGGCAGCGTCTACATCCCGGCGATCTACGCCGTCGTCACCGCACTCGGCACCCTCGCCGCCCTGCACACCGTCACCGACCGCGCGCACCTGCCGCTGCGCGACGCCTGACCCCAGAAAGAGAGCGTGGTCCTTCCATGTCCTTCTCCGACTACCGCACGGCCCTCGTCACCGGGGCGTCCACCGGGATCGGCGCCTGCGTCGTCGAGCGCCTGGTCAAGCAGGGGCTGACGGTGCACGCCGTCGCCCGCAACGTCGAACGGCTCGCCGAGCTCGCCGAACGCACCGGGTGCGTCCCGCACGCGGTCGACATCACCGACACGGCCGCGCTCGAGCAGCTCACCGACGGCCTGCAGATCGACGTCCTGGTCAACAACGCCGGCGTATCCCGCCAGGGCACGATCCTCGACGCCGACGCTTTCGCAGTGGACGAGCAGATCGCGGTGAACATCCAGGCCGTGCTGCACCTCGTCCGGCTGCTGCTGCCCGGCATGGTCGAGCGGGATCTCGGTCATGTGGTCAACATCAGCTCGATCGCCGGGGTCTACAACTTCGGCGGCAACACGATCTACCACGCCACCAAGGCCGCCGTGCACACCCTGTCGCGGCAGTTGCGCGTCGACTCGTTCGGCCGGCGAGTCCGGGTCACCGAGATCTGCCCCGGGCGGGTCGAGACCGAGATCTTCGGCCGGCTGCTCGGCGACATGGAGGAGGCCCAGCGCAGGTTCTACGACGGCTACGAGTCGCTCACCCCGAGCGACATCGCCGACGCCATCGAGTACGCCGTCGGCACGCCGCGGCACGTCAACGTCGGGCACATCGAGATCCTGCCGACCTTCCAGGTCCCCGGCGGCCTGGAGTTCGAGCGCCGGGCGGACTGAGGCATGACACCGATCCGCACGTCCGCCCGAGTCGAGCGCATCCGCGTCTCGCCCAGCCTCGCCGCCGCCGCCCGGGCGCGCACGCTGGTGGCGGAGGGGCACGACATCCTCGACCTCACCGTCGGCGAGCCCGACTTCGACACCCCGCGGCACATCCGCGACGCCGCCGTCGCCGCCATCGACCGCGGCGAGACCCGCTACACCTCGGTGAACGGAACCCCCGCGCTCCGCTCGGCGATCATCGCGAAGCTGAAGCAGCGCACCGGGATCGGCTACACCGATGCGGAGATCACGGTCGGTGGCGGGGCCAAGCAGATCCTCTACCTCGCCTTCTCCGCCACCCTCGACCAGGGCGACGACGTCATCGTGCCGGCCCCCTACTGGGTGTCCTACCCGGACATGGTCCTGGCCAACGACGGCACCCCGGTCCTCGTCGAGTGCCCGGCCGCCGACGGGTTCCTGCTCACCCCCGAGAAGCTCGAGGCCGCCATCAGCCCCCGGACGCGATGGCTCGTGCTCAACACACCCAGCAACCCCACCGGCGCGGCCTACTCGAGAGCCCAGCTCAGCGTGCTCGCCGACGTGCTCCTGCGCCACCCGCACGTCGGAATACTGACCGACGAGATCTACGACGAGATCTGGTTCGCCGACCACGAGATCACCAGCATCGTCGGCGTCGAACCCCGCCTCGCCGACCGCACCCTCGTCGTCAACGGAGTCTCCAAGACCTACGCCATGACCGGGTGGCGGCTCGGCTACGCCGCCGGCCCCGAACCGCTGGTGGCAGCCATCAACAAGCTGCAGGGGCAGACCTCCTCGTGCCCGTCATCGATCAGCCAGGCCGCGGCCGTCGCGGCGCTCGAGGGCGACTCCGGACCCGTCCGGGACATGGTCGCGATCTACCGACGGCGCCGCGACCTGGCCGTCGAGCTCCTCAACGCGATTCCCGGGCTGGCCGTCGACCCCCCGTCCGGCGCGTTCTACCTCTTCCCGAGCTGCGCCGGGCTGCTGGGCCGTACGACCCCCGGCGGGGAGGTGCTCCGAACCGACGAGGACGTGGTGCTCCACCTTCTCGACAGCGCCGGCGTCGCCACCGTCCACGGCGGGGCCTACGGCCTCTCGCCCCATTTCCGGCTGTCGTTCGCGACCTCCGAGGAGGTCCTCGAACGCAGCTTCGCGCGCATCGCCCAGGTCGTCTCCGCCCTCACCTGAACCTCGTCCCACCGCGCTGGAGCTCTCGATGATTCATGTCCGCACGTCCGTCGACCGACCCGATCCCGTCCTGGTCAAGGAGCTCGGGCGCTTCTCCGCAGCGACCATCCACGAAGCCCAGGGGCGCATCGGCGCCCTCGACTCGCGACTCAAACCGGTCGACCCGGACATGGAGTTCTGCGGGCCGGCCTACACGGTCGTCTGCGCGCCACGCGACAACATCATGCTGCAGGTCGCCATCGCCTACGCCGCGGCCGGTGACGTCGTCGTGGCCTCGGCAGGCGAGTACACCGAGGCCGGCAGTTTCGGAGATGTGCTTGCCAACGCCTGTCTGGCCAAGGGGCTCGGCGGCCTGCTCACCGACAGCGGCGTCCGCGACACCCGCGAGCTGAAGGCACTCGGCTTCCCCGTCTTCTCCCGCTCGATCTGCATCAAGGGCACCGTCAAGGAGACCGTCGGGCCGATGAACGTCCCCGTGATCGTCGGTGGGGCCGAGATCCGGCCCGGTGACGTCGTACGCGGAGACGCCGACGGTGTCGTCGTCGTCCGGCGGGAGAGCCTCGCCGACGTCGTCCAGGCCGCGAAGGAACGCGAAGACGCGGAGGCGCGCTACATCGCCGAGTATCACGCCGGGCGCACTGTCCTCGAGGTCTCCCGTCTCCGTGAGGTCCTCGCCGCCAAGGGGTTGGTCATTGGCCCGTAAGCGATCGTGGCCTCGCTGATCGGCACGCAACAATGCGACGTCGAAATGGACCGTCCGGAACGGGTCGGGGGAGCCAGCCCTGGCCGCCGGCGCCGGGTCGTCGACGACCGGAACCGCCACCCCAGACTCTCCCTGACCCCGAAGAGGGCGTCGGAGTCCAGGTAAGGGCTGTCGTCGACGAATAGGTGCGCGGTGAGCGGCCGGAACCCGGTGCGGTGAGGCAGCGCTCTTGCTGGAGCGCCCGGGACACTTATCGAGGTTCGTGCCCGCCGCCGCCTACCTCGTAGCCGGCCACCGCGCAGCGCGTCCGAGGCGTCCGTCCGCTCGAGCCCGATCGCGAAGATCGCGTAGCGAGATCCACAAGCCGTTCGGCAGCTGAACGTGCCATAACGCCATGCCCTGGCAGCGCTTTGTGTTGCACACGGTCGCTCCGGCATCGTCAGCCCGGCCATACCGGTCCCCGCTCGCCAGTCGCACCGCGCCATCGGGGTCGACCGTGGCCTCATAGCGACTGCCGCGGTGCTCGGCTCGTAGGACGCTGCCTGCCACGACGACGCGGGCAGCAAATCGGCCAGCAACCGGGCGGCTCGTTCGCGGTCTCCGGCGATCGCGTGAGCGCCGGGCTGGCTCGGTGAGATCGAAGGCCTCGACCTCACCCTCAACCACCTTCGGCAGAAGCGATACGACCTGACTTGGCTCAAATTAGTGCGCACCTGTGGGGCCGTGGACGAGTGCGATACGAGCGGTGACTCGCCCAGGGGCATTGGGGTGCGGCGCCTGGCTGAGCGTGAGTCAGACCGGTGGTCGGGCCAGGGTTCGATCGCTGGCCAGCCCCGATGGTTGGCTCCAGTGGTGCGAACCCTGATGTATGTCCGTAAGCGGATCCTGGAGTGGCGCGAGGCGCCCGATCCGGTGCTCGAGGTGGACACCGACGCGCTCGTCCGGCCGTTTGCGGTAGCTCGGTGCGATCTGGACAACGCCTTCCTGCGCCACGATCTCGGTGTTCCGATTCGGATCGGCCACGGTGTCGGGCTGCTGGATCGCCGGTTGCTCGACGACCTCGGGCGCCGTCCGTTCACCGGTCCATTCCCGTTCGGGCACGAGTGCGTCGCCGAGGTGGTCCGGACCGGCGCGGCTGTCGCGTCGGTCGCGCCGGGAGATGTGGTGGTCGTGCCCTTTCAGATCTCCTGCGGTCGGTGCGCGTCCTGCGGTCGAGGTCTGACCGCGGCCTGCACCACCGACCGCCGTACCGCGATCTCGATGTACGGCCTCGGCGAGGCGGGCGGTGGGTGGGGCGGGGTGATGAGCGATCTGCTGCGGGTGCCGCACGCCGAGCACATGCTGCTCAGAGTGCCGGCCGGCGTTGACCCCGTCGCGCTGGCCAGCGCGAGCGACAACTTCCCGGACGGCTGGCGCGCGGTCGCCGGCCCGCTCGCCCGGAACCCGGGAGCACCGGTGCTCGTTCTCGGTGGCCGAGCCAAAAGCGTTGGGCTCTACGCCGCCGCGAGCGCGGTGGCACTCGGCGCCACCCAAGTCGACTACCTGGACACCAGCCTCGAGCGCTTGGACATCGCCGCCAAGCTCGGTGCCCGTCCGCTGCATCGCCGGACCGGCCGATACCAATCGCCCGGTCGCGACAGGCCGAGCACCCGCTACCCGATCGTGGTGGACGCCAGCGGTGAGCGGGGCGCGCTGGAGCACGCCGTGCGGTCACTGACCGCCGGCGGTGTATGCACCTCGGTGACGCCGTACTTCACCGCCGGGACCCGCCTGCCGCTGTGGACGATGTACGTCCAGCAGAGCAGCTTCGTCACAGGCCTGGCCAATGCCCGGGCCGAGTTGCCGGCGGTGCTGCGCGCTGTCGCCGAGGGCCGGCTCCGACCCGAGCTAGTCACCGGCCTGCTGGCCGACTGGGAAGACGCACCGTCAGCACTCTTGACACCAGTCGCCAAGGTCGTCGTGACAAGGCCTCGGGTCACCGGCGGCCGAGCTTGACCACATACGGGCGCTGATCAAACTCAGATCTGCTGGTTCATCGCGGTCCCGCACCGTACGCACGTACGCGGCCACTAGCGCCCTCGCAGCTCACTCGCGGGTCAAATTCTGCAGCTGTGTCTGAGCGATGCCGTCTGGTTCGATACGGCGCTGGTACTCGATATCGCGTGATCCACGCCGGGGCCCGTGCGCGATCTGCACCGCCGGTCGCCCCCGACCCGGTCCGCACCATGCGCACGTAGGCCACGACCTGGGTCGACGAGCCGAGCTTGGTGCGCACCTACAGCCCACCCACAGGGAGCGGCTGCGGCCGCCCGGCGGGCGTTGGCGGAAGCTGAGACCACCTTGCGACGGCTGCAGGCCGCCATCGAGGCTGGCGCGGATCCGGTGGCGCTGGTCGATCCGCTCAACCGTGCGCAGGAGCGCGTGATGGCTGCCCGCCTCGAACGCGATCCACTACCACACCCGCAACGGCGGATCGATCTCGCTGGCCCGTCGCTGGGACCACCACCAGCGCGAGCACAGCCCGCCCCTGCCGTTTCTGTTTCAGCACCAGGTCACCGTGCTTCGCCAGGGCTTCTCCGGCAACTGGGCGCCGAAGGAGCTGCGCCGAGTCTGCGACGAGCTCGCGCAGACCCACCCCGAGTTCTCCGGCGCCCGGTTCACCGCACACGACTTCCGTCGGATCTTTGCCACCGATCTGGTCAACAACGGTCTACCGATCCACATCGGCGCGGCGCTGCTCGGACACACCAGCCTGTAATCAACTCGCGGCTACGTCGCGGTCTTCGACGACGACGTCGTACGTCACTACCAGCAGTTCCTCGACCACCGCCGCCAGCTCCGGCCGACCGAGGAGTACCGCCCGACGACCGACCAGGAGTGGGCCGAGTTCGAGGAGCACTTCGACAAGCGCAAGGTCGAGCTCGGTGGCTGCGCCCGCCCCCACGGCACCTCGTGTTCTCATGAGCACGCCTGCATCCGCTGCCCCATGCTGCAGGTCAACCCGAAGATGCTGCCCCGACTCGATGAGCTCGAAGCCGACTTGCGCGCCCGCCGCGAACGCGCCCAGCAAGAGGGCTGGCTCGGTGAGATCGACGGCCTCGATCTCACCCTCAGCTACGTTCGGCAGAAGCGAGACGACGGACGGCGCCTGGTCCGGGCAGGCCCAGTGGAAATCGGTATGCCCGCGGGGCTCGGCGCCAGCCCCACCGGGGCCAGGTCTGGGTTCTAGGGTCCGCGACATGACTCTGAGGTGGGAGGCGGTCGTCGTCGACGCAGAAGACCCGAGTGCGCTCGGCCGTTGGTGGGCCGATGCCCTTGGCTGGGAGATCGACGCCGACGACACTTTCGGGATCGAGATCAGGCCTCGGCGCGAAGGCAACGCCGGGCCAGCACTCGTCTTCGTGCCCGGCCCTGCCAAGGTGGGCAAGAACAGGCTCCATCTCGACTTCCAGGCCTCGGACCAGCAGGCCGAGGTCGACCGCCTACTCGCTCTGGGTGCTCAGCGCGCAGACATCGGGCAGGGCCCGGTTCCCTGGGTTGTCCTATGCGATCCGGAGGGTAACGAATTCTGCGTGCTTGAGCCCCGTGGGTGACCCGCTCCGCCAACCCCGTCGGGCCCACGCAATTGAACATGACACGCTGACGAGATGGCGCTCGTTCACCTCGTGCAACACGGCGAGAAGGCAGAGGGACCTGACGACCCCGACCTCACGCCTCGCGGGCGCAGCTGGCTGTGTAGGTGTCAGTGGGAGGCGTTTGTTGCTGACTTCGGATGGCGGTTGGCGGCTTGAGGGCCCGTGAATGTCGATGAGATTTGAAGTCGCTCAGAAGCTGTGCCATATCCCCTCGGTCGGTGATCTCGGTCGAGGGGTAGGTCGTGGGAGAGCACCCAGCGCGCGATTCGGTCGAGATCGCGGTCGCTGTACTGATCGATGCGCAGCCCCGGGGGAACGGGTGGTCGTGGCGCCGAAACCGGGCCTCGCCGAGACCGGCGACCACGGCCGTGCGGATCGCCTCGGCGTCCTCCACGACTAGCACGCGCAGTCACGTCGGCCATGCTCCCGGTGCGCCGCACCACCCAGCCTGAAGATCGGCTGAGGGTGTGTGGGCCGGCTTCAGGTCGGCTTCAGGAACGGGCGGCAGCGTCGGTGGGGAAATCAGCCACATCCGCGAGGGGAGCAAGTAGATGAGCACCACGACGAACGCGATGAGCAGTTGGATCGATGCACTGCGTGCGGCGATGGATGGACAGGTGTTGCTCCCGGACGACCCGGACTACGACCGGGGCGCGCTGATCTGGAACGGCGCCATCGATCGATCGCCCGCGGTCGTCGCCCGCTGCGCCTCGGCGGCGGACGTGGCCGCGGCACTGCGGTGGGGCCAGGAGAACGGCCTCGACATCGCCGTGCGGGGAGGCGGTCACAGCGTCGCGGGCGCCGCGGTGATCGACGGCGGTATGACGATCGACCTCAGCCGGCTGACCGAGGTCGTCGTCGATCCGGTCGCGCGGCGGGCGCGCTGCGGTGGTGGCGCGACCCTCGCGAAGCTGGACGCGGCGTGCCAGGAGCACGGGCTCGCCGTCCCGGCCGGCACGGTCAGCCACACCGGCGTGGCCGGCCTGACGCTCGGCGGCGGCTTCGGCTGGCTGACCCCGATGGCCGGGCTGACCATCGACAACCTGATCTCGGCCGAGGTCGTCCTCGTCGACGGGCGGATCGTGCGGGCCAGTGCGCACGAGTGCCCCGACCTGTTCTGGGCGCTCCGCGGGGGCGGCGGCAACTTCGGCGTGGTCACCGAGTTCGAGTTCCAGCTGCACGCGGTGGGACCGATGGTTCACCTCGGGATGTTCTTCTTCGAGCTGGACCGGGCCGAGGAGGCGATCCGGCTCGGCCGGAAGTTCTTCGCCGACGGCCCGCGCAACGCAGGCGGGGCCATGGTGGGCATGAACGCGCCGCCGGCGCCGTTCGTCCCGGAGACGGCGCATTTCGCGCCCGGCGTCGCGCTCGTGGTGGCCGGGTTCGGCACAGCGGACGAGCACGCCGCCCTGATCGCATCGCTGAGGGAGGCGGGGCCGCTGTTCGAGTTCGTCACGCCCATGCCCTACGTCGCATTGCAGCAGATGCTCGACGAGGGCGCGCCGTGGGGCGTGCACTCCTATACCAAGGGCTTCTACCTGGACGAGCTTCCCGATCGGGCGATCGACGTAGTGGCGGCGGCCCTCCGGGCGAAGCCGTCGCCGATGTCGCAGGTGCTGCTGTTCCCGTTCGGCGGCGCGTTCGCCGACGTGCCCGACGAGGCCACGGCCTTCGGCGGGCGCCGCTCGGCGACGTACGCCCTGGTGATCGACGCCAACGTGCCCGACCCGCGGATGTTCGACGCCGAGCGGCAATGGGCGCGGTCCACGTGGGACGCGTTGCTCCCGTTCGCCGCCGGCGTCGGGAGCTACGTGAACATGATGAGCGAGTTCGATGAGGACAGGGTCCGCGCGTCGTACGGCGCGAAGTACGAGCGGCTGGCGCTCATCAAGACCGTGCACGACCCACGCAACGTCCTGCGCGCGAACGCGAACATCAAACCCGCCTGACAGGAATTCCACGGGCGCCGCGCGGCATTCTCCCGCGGCGTGCCCAAGCGCGACATTGATCGAGCGTCAGGTGGGCTCTGCGGGTGGGTGGGTCTCGGTGGCAGCCTCGGCCGGTCAGTTGGCGTCGTTGGGCGTGGACACGAGGCCACGCCCCCGATGCGGCTGGTGTCGGGTCACAGGAGTGCGGCCCATGGGTGCTATTGCCGGGCCCGCATCACGCGGCTTTGCTCGCCGAGATCGAGTTGCTAGCGCCGCCCCTGAGTGGCCTGAATCGCTGCGTTACTTGCGAGGGTTGCTGAATTGACGACTCCTGGACGTCAACAGGTTATCTGACGTCCCTCAAATTCCACAGTTGCCGGAATCAGATCGCCGTCAACGACGCCGCCACCGCGATCGTCGCCGTGCTGCTCCCCACCCTGCAGGCGAAATTCGACCTGTCCGCGACCACGCTCGCCGTGCTCGTCGCCGGCCAGTGGGCCACCAGTTCGATCACCCAACCGTTCCTCGGCGCCCTTGCTGACCAGGTCAGCCGCCGCGCGCTGGCCGCCGGTGGCATCGTGCTCAACGCCGCCCTGCTGAGCATGGTCGGCGTCGTACCGACGGTGCCAGTGCTGTTCGCGGTCATCGTCGTGGGCGGGCTCGGTTCCGCTGCCCTGCATCCGGTCGCTACTGCCATCGCGCACAGTCACGGCAGCAAGAGCGCCGGCCTCGGCGTTGGGCTGTTCAGCGCGGGCGGTCAGATCGGCGCCGCGGTCGGCCCGGGCGTCGTCCTCGCTGTCGTCGCCACGCTCGGCCCGCAAGGAACTCTCTGGCTGATGGTGCCGGGCGTCCTCCTGGGCATCGCGGTGTGGCGGCTGCTGCCGAAGGAGGAGCCGCGCGGCGAGTTGGCCGGGCCGCGCACCGGCTTGCGCTGCCTGGCACACGGCCCGGTAGCCCTGCTCGCGACCGCCGGCATGTTCGCCGATCTCGCGTTCGTCAGTTTCACCAGCGCCATCCCGTTGTGGCTGGTCCACGAGCGTGGCGTTCCACGCGACGACCCGACGATCGCCACGACGCTCGGCGCGTTCGTGCTGGGCGCAGGCCTGGGAGCAGTCGCGGCAGGCTGGCTGGACCGGCGCGTCGACCGCCGGATCCTGGTCCCGGCAACGATGGTTGCGGCGATCGCGCCCCTGATCGCTGTGCTCCACCTGCCTCCGGGCGGGGTGCTCGGGCTGGGGGCTGCGACGCTGGCCGGCGCGCTGGTCTACGCGAACTTCCCCCTGATGATCGTCTCGGCGCAGGCACTTGCGCCGCACTCGGTCGCCGCCGCGTCCGGCATGCTCATGGGGTTTGCCACCGGCGTCGCCGGCGTCCTCTACATCCCGATCGGCAGGTTGCAGGACCTGATCGGCATCATCGGGGCGCTCACCGTCGCCTACCTCTCGCTCATCCCGGCCGCATTGCTGGCGCTGCTGGTCCTCACCCGCCATCTGCCGGTGAAGAACACGTGAAGCGCTCGGCGAACATGTACGCGCCGGCGACGAGTGCGGCCGCTTCTCCTGCGAGGTAGCCGTGACCAACCGACAGGTGCTGAGTGAGCGCTCCGGCCATCGCGCTTCCAACCGCGAAGCCGAGCCAGTTGGCCGTCACGAGCACCGAGACGGCGTGGGTCTGGGATCGGGTCGGGGTTCGTTCGGAGATCAGCAGGCTTTCGATCCTGTCGGCCGGCGGTGGCAGCACCGATCAGCATGAGCACCACCACGCTGATCAGCAGCCCCGGCGCCATCCCCATCGTCGCGATGAGTACGCCGTAGGCGAGAAGGCACGCGCCGCTGCACGGTCGCCGGCCCGCCACCGGCTCGCCGCGATCGTGGCGGCGGCGACCCAGCCGGCGGAGGTGGTCACGAACGAGGCGGCGACCACTGCTCGGAAGAGCGGGGTGCCCTCGATGGACGGTCTTACGGCCGGCGGCGCGAAGGCCAGCGCGTTGGTCCAGCAGCCGACCGCGAGCGGGACCGCGACGACGCGGGGGAGCCGCGGCAAGGCGGCTCCGGTGGCCGTGACCAGCGCGCCCATCATGATGAGGTCGAGGTGCAGCTGCCGGATCCGGTGGGGTGCGCGCACGCCCAGCACGGCGAGCAGCTGTGGCTGATAGGTGGCGATGGCGTAGGGGAATCCGGCGAGCGCCCCGAGGGCGATCTGGGCGAGTCCGGACACCACCAAACCGTTCACCGGCGTCCTATCCATCGTGTGCCTCCTCGCGGTGGAGGGCTGACGTGTCGACGTTCGCGGTCAGGAACCGGGTCAGCAGCGGGTAGACGCGATCGGGGCAGTCGTCATGGAGCGAGTGCCCGCAGCCGGCAAGCGTGTGTGCCTCGAGGTCGGGCAGGCGGCTGGTGAACCGGGCCAACAGCTGGACGGGGAAGTATCGGTCGCGGTTTCCCCAGAGGATCAAAGTCGGGCACCTCACCCGGTCGAGATCCCGCTCCGTGTCGGACCACCGGACGCCACGTTCGACCCGGAGCAGATCCCGTCGGAGCCCTTCCGCATCCGGGGCCGATCGCATCTGCCCTATTGCCGCGCGGAGCAACTCGTCGCCTGGCATCCGATCCGGGTGGGCGAAGGACTTGCGCAGGATGTGTCGCGCCGATGCCATCGAGGTGAACCGGGTCGCGAGCTCACCGATCAGCGGTTTCCTCAGTAGCCGGAACTCCCACCCGTCTGTCACGTCGAGGCCGCCCGGTGCGAGCAGGGCGAGCCTGCTGACCCGGTCGGGACGCAGCTGGGCGAGTCGCAGCGCGAAGCCGCCGCCCCACGAGTGCCCGACGACGGCGGTCGCCGATATCCCGGCGGCGTCGAGGAAATCGCCGAGCGAACGCGCGATCGCGTCTGCGTCGTAACCGAACACCGGGTCGACGACTCGCGTGCCGCCCTGCCCTGGCGGATCCACGGCGAACACCCGGTGACCGTCGGAGAGCTCGGTGATCATGCGCTCGAGGCTCAGCTTCCACCCTCCAGCGCCCGGCACCAGAACGACAGGTGGTCCGTCGCCTGCGACCGCGTACTGGAACCGCACCGCGGGTGTGTCCAGCGTGCGCTGCTCGACCACCTGCACCACCTCCGGCGTCCATCGCGGACCTGCTCCGCAGCGGGGTTTGCCAACCTCGGCCACCCGGCGCATCATCTAAACCGTACAGCACTGTACGAGTTATCTCGAGGAGACCGGCGATGAGCCATCCCGCCCCGCGGCACGATGACCTCCACCGGCGGGCTCGATGCCCGCGCGGCACACGACGTGCTCGTCGCGACCTGAGATCGGTGCCGCGGCCATGCCGATGAAGACCGCGGTCGTCGGACCGGCCCTGCTGACGGGAGTGGTCGGCGCAAGTACGGCAGCGTTGCTGCGGCAGATGGAGAACGAGTACGCCCAGAGGGACACGCTCTCTCGCGGAACTGCCGCCGCGATGTATGCGACTTACGGCGCGTACGCTGCGGCACTCGCCTGGGGATGCCGTCGCCGCACCTGGCCGATCTCCCTGCCGTCAGGTCCGGCACGACTTGCCGGAACCGCCGCTGCTCTGCTCGGTGCCGGGGTTGCCCTGGCGGGTGCTCGACCGTTCGGAGCCGGAAAGCAGCTCTCCGGCATCGAGCCAGGATCGCTGCATTCGTCAGGCATCTATCGCTACAGTCGCAACCCGCAGTACCTCGGCCTCGGATTGGTTGCCACCGGCCTGGCTGCCTCGGGCCGGTCTGCGTTTGCGGGAATGATCGCTGCAGGTGTGTGGGCATCCTACCGCCGCTGGATTCCGAGCGAGGAGCGACACCTGACTCGGGTCTTCGGAGAGGAATACCTGGACTATACAACCGAGGTTCGCCGTTGGATCGGATCACGATCCAAGGCTCGGCGCAAGCAGACCCGCCGTCCGCACCTCAGTCATTGACGATGTCGCCTTCGCGGTTGTCGAAGACCTGGTTGTCGCCGGAGGGGTCGAGCGGCGAGCCCTTCAGCATGATGCCCGCGCGGCTGCCGAAGATCGTGTTGCCGGCGAGGTCGACTTCGCCGTCCACGTCGACATAGAAGCCGTATCTTTCGTTCTCGCCGATCACGTTGTCGCGCACGGCCGTCTGCACGGATTCGCTGACCACGCGGACGCCGTCCTGCTGGTTGCCCCGGATCTGGTTGCGTTCGACGACGTTGCCCTGCGCTGTCTGGCTGATCCCGATCCCGGACTCGGCGTTGTCGTAGACGCGGTTGCCGCGGACGGTGTTGTCGGAGGACTCGTTGATGTTGATGCCCTGTGCGGCATTGCTGAACGAGTCGTTGTTCTCGATCAGGTTCCGGTCCGTGACAACGGCGCCAACGCCGAGGCCTGTGCGCGTAGCCAAGAGAGTTACCGAGCTCGGCTGGATACAGCTCGGACGACCGTGTTGCGCGAACGCCCCATCACCCCCGGGCGATCGCCTTGATCGGCATGCCCTCCGACCGGTGCAACCGGCGGATTTCCGCCCAGTCCTCCACGCTCAGCACCCTCCCCATCCTGAGAACGATCTTGCGGTCAACTTTCACCCAGGCGCCGTAAAGGGGTCAGTTTTCAGGCGCCGCCGACACTGGCGGACCAGCGCGAGCCGAACTCGGTCGTGCGGCACTTGGCGAGGTCGCGGTCCCGCTGGAGTCCCGTATCGGTGGCCGAGCCGAGGCGGCGAGTGAACGCGAGCTGGGCCGGGCCTTACTGCGGTATCGGCATCGTTCGGGTGGAACCACCAGAAGGGACACGCGGCGTCATGACTCGCTGGCCTCCGGCCTCCGAGTGAACGGCGCCGCGGTCCCCTCCAAGCAGGCCATCGGTCGTCGCGATCCCGCAGGTTTCTCCCGATCGCGTCAGCTCAGCTCGCGGAGCCGGGCCCGGACCGTGTCCACGGCCCGATGGGAGGGCCTTTCGGCCCTCGAACAGCCCGAGCATCTCCCGCTGCGCGGTGGTCGCCTTCTTCTGTTCGCCGGCCGCAACGGCGGCCTCGGTGTAGGTGTCGACCACCTGTCGGTAGCAGATGTGCCCCCTGCGCCGAGTCCGCCTCGAGCACCTTGTGCGCACGCGCCGGACACGACCTCGAGATCGTGATGAGCCGGGATTAGTCCTCGTAGCGTGGCGGTTCGACGACGGAGGGGTGCTTACAGTTCTTGACCTGCTGCTGGTTGTCGGGTGGTGCCCAGGGTCTGGTTCCGGTCCCGCCCGCCCATGGCTCCAGGTTCTCGAGGATTCTGGGGTCGGTGCCCTCGTCGCCGTAGACGCGAGCAGGGTCCAGCCGCCATTCCTGCCCTGGTTCCCGCTGCCATTTGGCCCACAGGCGGTCGACGTTGGAGTGCAGGAGGAAGACGAACGGATCCTCGAATGATCTGTGTGCGTTCAGGATGCTGCTGCCGGGCCCGAAGTATCCGTGGGCGGTGTTGTGAGCGTCTTCGATCGCCTCTCGGACCCGCTGCCACTGCTCGGCTCCGGGGAGGCCGTCCCCTGCCGCCAGCAACGTGGCGTCGGCGTCCAGCGCTGGCGCTCCCGGGCCTAGGTTGCGACGGATCTCCCGGGGCGGGTCGGCCGGGTTCCCGGTGGCATCCCGGCTGCCTGGGAAGCTGCCACCGTTGTCGAACCCGTCCAGCGGCGGCCCTGCACGGCCGCTGGCGCTTCCCATGAATCCGCCTGGGCCAGTGCTGAAGAGGTTGACCGTGCCGCCGGCGCCGCCGGGGCTGCTGCGCGGGTCGGTCTGCCAGTCCCAATAGTGGAGCGCTACTGTCGGGTCGATCTGCCTGAGGAGAGCTTCGAAGCGGTTGATCAGCTCCCGGTGCCAGGGGATGAACGACGGGCCGCCGTGCACGTGGGTCGCCTGATGTATCTGGTCCTGTTTGTCCCAGAACGACACCCCGTCGGGATATGTCCTGATGTCGAGCTGGAGGATGGCGTCGCGGAGCTTGTTCCGCTCGGCCTCGGACACCTTTGCGATGTTCCTTCGGAGCGTCGGGCCCGCTGCCGGGGCGGTGACGAGGGCATACCAGGTGTCAGGCCCGACGATCCCGTCGACCAGCAGGCCGTTCGCCTGCTGGAACCGGCGAATCGCCAACGCGGTCTGAGGGCCGAACACGCCGTCGATGGCCAAAGACGAGGATCGGGCGTTGAGTTGTCGCTGGACCGCTCGAACCACGTCGCCCCGGCCACCCGAACTGACCAGGACGATGAGGGCCGGCCAGGTCTCGTTGCCGACGATTCCGTCGACCTGCAAACCTTGGTCGCGCTGAAAATCACGGACCGTATCCTGCGTTTGCCGGCCGAACTTGCGGTCGACCCCCAGATGGAAGCCGTGGTGTCGCAGCAGGTATTGGACTGTTCGAACATTCTCCCCCTGTGAGCCGATCTTCTGGATCGGCCAGTTCTTCTCCATCGGTCCTCCTCGAGTAGGCGCGAGCGGTCGATCAGAGACAGGTCTGGTTGGCCCATGACCTGTCCTAGTCGATCCCGTACTCCAAGCCGTGTACGTGGAGGCTGTGGGTTACTGAGTCCCATTGAGAACCGTGATCTTCAAGGTGCCGCCCGGGTCTAGAGCATCGCGCGAGGCACCCGCCGAGACCAAGTCGGTTTGTTGACGTCGGCATCGACAATCTGCCAAGTGTCATGCTGGTCTCCGGACCGTGCGGGGGCTCTGGTTAGCCGGGCTCGGCGCTGCCCCGCTCCATTGAAGCTGCACTCGGCTGCCTGGCGTGCGCCCAGTGGACGCCGATCCGGCAACGGTATGCGCCGAGTGTGACGGGTGCCTATACGCAGTTCTTCGTATTGCTAGTGAGTCAGTGTGGCTTCTTCCCACTGCTCATGAGACAGGCTCTGGAGGAGACCCAGGTGCCCGATCAACCGCAGACAACGACCGTGCGCGGCCGCTGGTACCCCGCCAGCGTCGTCCTCCCTCCGCGGCGGCCGCAACCGCTGGACGCGCGTCGTCCTCGCCGGGGGCGGCGAGCACACCGGCCTCTGGGTATAAATCCGGGCCGAAACAGAGGTCGCGTTCCACACCGGCGCGCCGCTCCTCGCGGGATGGATCCTTGAGTCGGTGTATCAGATGCGAGGCCTTGCACGTCCACATCGTCGGGCTGGTGCAACCGAAGTCCTTCCTGGTGATGGTCAGTCTGTCCGCGGCGTCGTCAGGGCGAGGGAGGGGCGATGTGCGCGCAGGAGAACTACCTCGTTCCGGACGTCGGCACGAGCGTCGGACATACCGCGGGGCCAGGGGTGACGGCGCTCGAAGGATTCGCGCCGGGGGATCTGACCAGCCCCGCGCGGGCGCTGCGGGCGGGTGCACTGGTCGATGTCGACCTCGCCAGCAGGGTGACCGAGCTGCGCATTCATGGCGTGTCCGGGTCGAACGGGTCGACGGTGCTGGAGCATCCGGCGACCATGCAGGTCGCGGGCGACCGCCTTGCCGGGTTCCACCGGCGCTGGACCCCGGCCGGCCAGGGCCGTGTGAGCGTGCCGTGGCGGGCCGAGGCGTACTCGTGGGGAGGGCTCACCCAGGTCCCGCTCGCATCGGCGTCGTGGATCCTGCTCGCCCCGTTCATGCTCTACAACGTCGCGCACTTCATGCTGCCGCCGCGCGACCGGACGTCGCCTGCGGCCTGGCGCAACCGCGTGCACGACGTCGCGGACGGGGCGCTTCGGCTGCTCGCCCTGGCCGCCACGCTGCAGATGGTCGTCGCCACATTGGGCGCGCTGCTAGACACCGTTGCGCTTCAGGGCGCGGAGGATCCCGCTCGGCTGCCCGTGGTGCTCACGTGGCTCGGTGCGTGGGCAGGGTGGGCACGGGGGTCGGCCGCGCTGGTCGCGGTCGCGCTGGTGGTTGGGTTGCTCTGGGTGGTCAGCGTGCGCACCGCGAACCGATATGAGGCGCGTGACCCGGCGGTCGACCCGGCCGCGTCCACGGCGGTTCCGCGGAGCTGGCCGATGGCCGAGCCGGCGTTCTGGCAGGGCAAGGAGCTGGTCGACCGGCAGCGCACCCTGCACGTGGCGGCGGCGCTCGGGAGCGTGGCGGTCGTCGGCGCGCTGCCGGGGCCGCCGGGTCCGGGGCGTCTGCTGTGCGTGGTGGTGGGCGGGGGTGTCGTGCTGGGATCGGTGTTGGTGACGATGTCCCGCGCGGTCAACCGGTACTACGTCGCGCACAGGCAGTTCGAGGCGCGGCTCCCTTCGGCCAAGCTGCGACCGGAGTTCCGGCTCGGCGCTCCCGTCGCCACGAAGCCGAGGCGAATCGCCGTCCTCGCCGTCGCGGCGGCGTCCGTGTTGCTCACCGTGGTGGTCGACGGGATCACCGGGACTTGGGACAGTGCACACTCCGTTACCGTGGTGCTGGAGACGGTCTGGGTAGTCCTTACCGCGGCGCAGGCCCTAATGCTCGTCGTGCTCGGTGTCGCGGTCACGGCGCTCCGGCCAGGTCGGATGACCAACAGTCTCGACCCGGGGCCCGGCCCTTACCTGCGCGGGCATCTCTGCACCGTCGTTGTCATGCTCGCCGTCGTGCTCGGGGGGCTGCTCAGCGCGGTGGTCGCCCTGTCGACGGCCGGACTGTTCGGCGGGGCGGCGCCCAGCAGCCTCGCCGACCCGACGAAGGTGGCGGTTCCCTGGCCGCTCTACGCCTTCGCCGCGGCCCCGCTGAGCTGCCTCGTCGGTGCGGTCGTTGCAGGGCTGGTGCTCGGTGTGAGGTTCCGCAGTGACCGCCGTCAGCACGAAGCCCGGGTGCAGACGACCTATCACCCATCGACGGGCGATCCGCATTGCCGGGACCGGCTACGGATCGCCCGCGCGTGGGCCGTCGGTGACCTCGCGGACGGACTGGGGCGTGCGCTCGCGATCATCACCGTCGGCGGTGTGCTTGCCGTCGGTGTTGCCGCGTCCCTCCTGGGGTTCCGGCTCGGCCGATCCGAGGTGGGCGTACCCGCCACGGAACAGGCCGGCGGCACGCAGGTCCTGGTGGAGTGGATCGCGTCCGCCGGTGCCGGCGCGGCGTTGCTGATGGGCGCCGTGCTCGTCGCGCTGCTGCGCAGCGACTACGCCGATAGCGACCGGCGACGCACGATCGGCGCGGTATGGGATGTCGGCACCTTCTGGCCGCGCGCCGCACACCCGCTCGCGCCGCCCTGCTACGCCGAGCGCGCGGTGCCCGAGGTTGTCGACCGGATCGCCGTGCTGACCGGCTGCAGTCCCGCCGTACGTGACGGTATGCAGCCCGCCACCGGGTTCACCCCGCCCCAGCTCATATCGCCGACCGGCCCGGTGCTGCTCACCGGCTACAGCCAAGGCTCGGTGATCGCCCCGGCTGTCGTCGCCCAGCTCCCGGCCGACGTGCGCGAGCGAGTCGCGCTCCTCACCCTCGCCTGCCCCCTTCGGCGGCTCTACGGGCGCGCGTTTCCCGCGTTCTTCGGTGGTGAGCACCTGCGGGCGCTGGCGGAACTGATAGCGGCCGCGCCGAAACCTAGGTGGACGAACGCGGTCCGGCGCAGCGACTACATCGGGTCGTGGGTGGGACGCCCTCCCGACACGACACAGCCGTGCGGGCCGCGCGACCACCTCGGCCGGATCGATGTGTGGTGCCGCGACCCGGTCGCACTCGTCCCCGACACCTTCTCGCTACCACTCCCGATCCACCGTCACTCGGGCTGGTGGCCCGATCCCCAGGTCGGCGCCCTGGCAGATGAGCTCGTCGACGTCCTTGACAAGCTGCCCGACACAGCGACAACCGCCATGGCGGGATCGCCATGAATCGGCGCGTTCTCCACCTGGACTGCCGACCAAAGACCCCGACGTCCACTGCGTCGGCTGACCGAGACAGGGATGAGAACGTTGCTGGTGGCCTCGACCTCGAGCGCCGATCGCGCGATCGAGTGCTTCCCGCGGCCGCATCGGCGCACTATTTCCAACTAGAGCATTGACAACGCAGGACAATTTACAATTGTCCGATACACGTGGAGTGTCCGATGATCGATCGCTTAGGTATGCGGCTCGACGAGCTTCAGATGGTCAGCCTAGTCGTGCACGCTGCCTATGAGCCGGATGCTGAGTATTACGTAAAGCTGGCGGCGGCGCGAGACGTGCATCGGGTATTGCGCCAAATGAATGAAGATGGCGACCTCTGGGGTGATATCCTCTACCGAGCTAACATGCCGTCCGGCATTGACATCGCTGTTCCTGGCGAGCGATCCTATGAGCAACTGAAAGAGTCGGTATCAGATTTGCTCTCTGAGAACTATGCCATCGTGCTGTTCAGGATGGGATACGTGGCGCCTCCTCCGCCGCCGATATCTGAGCTATTGAAGATGACGCGTGCGGCCGTCCAATATGCTCCTAGGAATCCGAACGATCGAACTAGGCAGATCGAAGTCGCTCGGGCTGGCCTGCAGCACTTCGTATACCAACTCGCACAGCATATCCCGCAAGCGGAGGACCGGTTCCTCAGGCGAATGCTCCGTCACGCACGGGTGGTGCTTCCGGCTGCTGCTCTCGTCGCACAGATCGCTTCAGCTGTCGCAACCGGGAACTATGACGTTTCTGCGATAGTGGACAACGCTCAGAAGCTCTTGGATCGGGCTGGTCCGCCCGCAGCACAGTACGAATCAGACGCGAGCGGAACGCTTGGGCTGGCGGCGGGTTCGGTTCATCTGCAGCAGACTGTGGCTGTGGCGAACCATGACCTAGAGCACCCCGAGCTGTGGGCCGCCTAGATATCAAAGATTTGATTGCCAGGACCGCCCCCACGCAGACGACGTAGCGATGGCTGCTGACAGCGACGATCGCGATGACTCGCTGGGGCCGACCGCGGGTGCCCGACACCGTGACCGGTGGGGCGTCGTCGTCGCGGGTGACCGTCGCGGCGCGGCCGCGCTCAAGGTGCACGTGGTCGTCCGCGACCAGCTCGCTCCACACCGGCTCGACGGGGCGCGTGCGGCCAATCAACCCGGCGAGCTCCGCCGCCCGCCGTGTCTTGAGCCCGCACCTCGACGTCGCCGGATCGCTCCTGGCTGAACGCACCGGCGTCGTAGGCGACACCACGCGGTTGCACCGAGCACGCCGCCACGTGATCCCGGCGAGCCAAGGCTGCCTCATGGGCATCTCGATGTGCTTGCCCCGGCGGACCCACACGACCAACCGTCGCGGCGTCCACTGCGACGGCACCCGCGGTCGCCACCCGCTCCCAGCCGGGCTCGTGTCCCGGCGCCCGGTAGTTGTGGTGGTAGACGACCGCGCGACGGCGCACCCGGCCGGGAGCAACCGGTGCTGCTGCCTATTCGAGGGATGCGAGTTGGCCAGTGACGGCGCGACATCGTCGCCGAGCTGCCCCGAGGCGGGAAGACGGGGTGTCGCCGCATCGGCGAGACGCGGTTGAACCACCTTCCGTGGTCACTGCGAGAACCTGATGTGACCGAGTCTGGGTCATCGATGGCCGATCGGCTGGCCGACGCCCTGTGTGCCGGCGCGCTCCCCCGCTCCGTTCACGCCTGACGCGGTCACCGGCTCATTGTGGGCGACGCCGTGGTCGCCGTCTCTGACCGGGGTATCAAGGGCCCGCACCGCCTCCTCCTACGTGGGTCACAGCGGTTCATCTCCAGCCTGATGGCTCGGCTGCACCCGAGAGGCATAATTCATGACTCAGCCACTCATTGATGTAGACACGACCTTCACGCTCGACAATATGGGTCGCTACGTCTGCAACACCCTTGATGAAGCGATCGCCAGCACGGCCCTACTTGTGGGCGGCAAGCAGAGGCCGTTCGATGCTGTAGTCGTCGGCGGTGGGTCCTTCGGTTCAGTTGTAGCAGCTGGCCTGTTCCTGCGTGATCCGACACGCAGCAGGCGCATCCTTGTGCTTGAGCAAGGACCCTTCATCTTGCCCGAGCACGTGCAAAACACACCCTTTATGGGTGGGGAACCAGGCATGCGCGCGCCGTGGGTGGTTCGTCCAGGTTCAGACCTCGGCTATCAGCAGGGCCCGCAGTCTGGCGCCGGATTGCTGTACGCCATTGGTGGCCGGTCCCTCACGTGGGGCGGCTGGTCCCCGGAGCTGCTTCACGACGAGCCACCCGGCGCTGACGAGGGAGTCGTGCCGGGGGCGAACGACGAGATGAACGGCTGGCCGCCAGGCGTCGTCGCAGATCTTCAGAACCAGTACTTCTACGATGCGGGTGAACAGATCGGCGTCACCGCGAGCAACGACTTCATTTACGGCCCACTCCATCAGGCGCTTCGACAGCTGCTGTACGACGGCATCGGAGGCGCGGGCGGTACTGGCACTTTTGCCACATTGTCACTCCAAGCGCTGCGGAACCATTCGGCCGTCCGAGTCTTTCGTCGGCGAACTGGAAATGCGCCCACGGATGCTGACCTGCTCGAGATGCTGAAACTCCAACTCCCGGCTGGTGCTGCCGTACCTGCTAGGGCTGACCTCCTGAACATACTGAAGCTCGAAGCACCGCTGGCCGTTCAATCAGTAGCGGAGCCAGGCCTCTTCCCGGTAAACAAGTTCAGCGCTATACCTCTCTTGGTGCGGGTGGCCCGGTTGGCGGCGTCTGAAGCAGCCGGTGTCGGCGCCGAGGCTGACGCCCGGAAGCGCTTGATGATTGTTCCCAAGTGCCAGGTACTGGAGCTCATCACTGAGGCACAGGCTGATAACTGGGTTCGGGTGACTGGCGTTCGTGTGCGGGACAGTGCGGGCAACGAGCGGGTCGTGCCGCTTGCTCCGCCAACGCCCGGGGGCCGGCAAAGTGTTGCGGTGATAGCGCTCGGCACGATCGAGAGCGCGCGTCTTGCTCTGACTACATTCCAGGCGTCGCTCGCAGCTCCTCGGGCAGCAGCTCGTATCGGCAAAAACCTGATGGCACATCTGCGCTCCAACCTCACCATTCGGATTCCACGTGACTCGATTGCCGCCCAGCTCGCAAACCTACCGGCGGCGCGCGCACTGCAGGTATCAGCTCTCTTCCTCAAGGGAAAGGCTCAGATTAACGGTGTCGACCGCTACTTCCATTTGCAAATCACCGCGTCCGGCCTGAGCAAGTTCGGAAACGACTCAGAAGCTGAGCTATTCAAGAAGATCCCGAGCATCGAGCACATGAACGATTTACTCCAGGCGGATGACACGCACGTCGTCATCACACTGCGCGGCATTGGTGAGATGGCGCCGATGAACCCTGACAGCTTTGTCGATCTTGCGAAGACACCCAGCGACTGGGAGAACGGGCGGCCTCGAGCCTTTGTCGACATTGGTGATGCGCGGCAGCCAGCCGGCGGTAGCGCGCAAACCGGAGCTGACCGTCTGCTCTGGGGGGCGATGGATCGCTTCACTGATGAGGTCGCCGTGATCTTCACAAATGGAGAGCCATTCGAGATACTGCTCCAGTCAGGGCGCACGATCCCCGTGCCGGCGGGCGCCGCCCCTGCAGACCTCGCAGCGCTGCACCCGCACCAAGATCGGCGAGACAGGCTTGGCACGACGCATCATGAAGCTGGCACGCTGTGGATGAGCGACAATCCAGCCGTGGGTGTCACCAACGAGTTCGGCCGGATCCATGACACGACAAACTGCTACGTCGCCGGGCCAGCCGTCAATCCAACCTCGGGCTCGCCAAATCCAATGCTCACCGGCGTTGCCCTCGGCCGCAGGACGGTAACGCTCCTTGCAGATCAGGTGTTGCCACGGCCGCCAGTTTTCGCGCCCGTTGCACCGTGGACTGCTCTCTTCGATGGAACAGCGCGAACTTTTAACACGGACTGGGCTCGGACAAGTCCGAACGACAGCAACTCCTTTGGGCTGATCGATGGGGACATCGTGACGTTTGGCAGCGGGGACTTTGGGCTTCTCTACTACAGGCGACAAGCGTTCTCGGACTTCACGCTACGCCTGGAGTTCCGAATCTTCGATCTGATGAGCCACAACTCAGGAGTGTTGGTACGCTTTCGTGACCCCGCGCTTGACCCAACCCAAGCAACCCTCCAGCGCATGCAGGCTGCCGGGGACGCCGGACGCTTCAACGTCAATCGAGCGTGGAGTGCCGTTCACTCAGGCTTTGAGGTGCAGATCGACGACCGAGCTGACCTGCGAAAGCACCGAACAGGCTCGATCTATAACATCCCAGCTGGCGACGGCGTTGAGCCAGACCTGCAAAACTACGACCCGGGCCCGAACTTGATCCCCGGGCGGTGGTATCAGTATGAGATTGACGTCCGAGGAAACGGCTATTCGGTTGAACTAACTGATCTTGAGACGAAAGTGGTTAAGCAAACTGCCAACTTCGCCAACCAAGATGTGACTCGTGGAGTCCGGTTGACTGATAGCGGAGATCCGGCTGGCTACATCGGTCTTCAATCCTATAATAGCGCGCCAGTCGCGTTCCGGCGCATCCAAATTCAGCCGTAGCCGGCGAGGTGCGCGGTCCAGCAGGCCCACCATGGAGCTGCGACGCCGTGCGCAGACGGAGCCAACGGCATGTCGTAGGTCGACCAGGAGTTGGCGGATCTGCGACGGGCTGGGTTCGTCGATCCGGCGTTCGCCCCAGTGCTTGTCGATCCGGTTCCAGTAGCTGCTGTGGACACGGCGGGTGCCGGGACGTGCGCCGGCGGACACGATGGCGATGTAGTCGCGGAAGGTCGGCGCTTCAGGTCGGGGAACCGGTGCGTCGAGGAGGTCTTCGGCGGTGAGTCCGAGTCGCGTCAGCAGGATCCGGGCAGCATCCAGCTCCGCGATGCTCGGGTTCGAATGGTCGGGCGCGTAGTCACTCATCGCGGTCACCGCCCTTCGAGGCCGACCGCTCGTGAGTCAGAAGCTCGTCAAGCGCGGCGGGTGGGTAGATGGCCAGCGTCTGCCGCCTGGGTTCAGCGGCCAGCAATACTCGATCGCCGGGCCGCAGATCGACCCGATGCCGGGTCGCGGCGGGCAGCCAGAGGAACCGGTGGTCCTTGACGGCCAATGGGCCGTCGATCGCCGCGTGCAGCGTGAGGTGGGTGTGGGCGATGTGGACGCGCAGCCTGGTGCCGGGCGTCCAGCCCAGCGCGGCGACCGTCGCGCGATCGGCGATCCGCCCGCCTCGATCGAGGACGGACATCCCGTAGACGGTGTCCGCGGTGCGGGTGATCGGGCGCTCCGGTAGCGCCAATCCGCGGCGAGGTACAGCGGCTGCCCGGGCTGGATGTGCTGCTCCAGCGCTGGGCGTCCGTGCCGGGAGCAGGAGGGGCGCGATGCCGACGTTGGTCACGACGACCACCGCCACGGGCGCGTCGCTGCTACGTACGCGTGTTCAAGCGGGTTCTGACACTGGTACGTGGTTCGTCGCAGGTGTGCAACGTCTGGGTGTCCGAGGGGGGAGTTGCGCACTAACCACACGCATCGCGTTGCTCTGACCAGCGGGGGTTCGGGTTCGGCCAACTGCTCTCCGACGGCAGCGATCTCATCAAGAAGCGTCGCGTGCCGAGCAACCAGGCCCTGGGTACGCGGCGTTGAGCAGCTGCCCGGCGAAGCGCAGATGCATACCCGGCAGCGCTGGTCGACGCGATCAACAACAGCTACCGCTCGCCGAGTTGCGCGCCAGCGGCCCGCTCGACCTGGACCGCGCTGCCTCCGGTCGTGGTGACGGTGGGCTCGTCGTCCTGGTTGTGACGGGAGGTATCGGCTGTCAGGTGCGGGCCCGACGAGCGGATGGCTCTGTCGTAGGCGAGGTAGCTGCGCTGGATCGCGATGTGCTCGGCCACGTATGCGGCGTCATGCCAGACCCCCCAGATGAAGCTCGATCCGCGTCGCGACTGCCAGGGCAGCCCGAGGAAGTAGATCCCGGGCTCGGAGGACACGCCGCGGGTGTGCCGGGGCTTTCCGTCGGCGTCGAAGGCATCGACCTGCAACCAGCCGTAGTCGGAGACGAAACCCGTCGCCCAGACGATCGAAGTGACTCCGGCAGTGGCGAGGTCGAGCTCGCGGAGCGGGTCGACCACGCATTCCGGGTCCGGCCCGAAGACGCGCGCCTCCGGCTCCTCGGGCAGGTCGAGGCCGTTGCGTGCGACGTAGTCGTCGGCTTCGTCGAGCATCCTCAGATACGTCGCGTCACCGTTGGCGATGTTGACCGGCAGGTCGGAGGCGAAGTGCAGCCGGCCGTCCTCGAACCAGCTGGTCATGCCGACGAGGGTGATGCCGTCGGCCGCGAGGGCCCGGAAGTCGACGGTGTGACCGCCACGCGCTCCGGTGACCGCGATCGTGACGTGCTCGGCCCCGCGGGGAGGTGCCGCCTCGTCCCACTTGTTGAGCACTCCAAGCCACCAGCAGAAGTCGCGCCCTCGGTACCGCCGCGGAGGCCGGTCGTGCGGGCCGACCGACAGGTAGACCTGCCTGCCGGACCGCTGCAGCTCGTCGGCGATCTGGACGCCCGACGACCCCGCCCCGACCACGAGGACGGCGCCCTCGGGCAGCTGCTCCGGGTTGCCGTAGGAGCTGGAGTGGAGCTGGACCACCTTCGCGTTCCCGGGGACGACCGGGGGAATGGCCGGTTTCTGGAACGGCCCGGTCGCCGCCACGACGTAGCGTGCGTCGATGGTTCCGTCCGACGTCTCCACGCGGAAGCCGGGGCGTCCGACGTTCTTCTGCACGCGCTGCACGTCCACGCCGCACCGGATCGGCGCATCGATCTTCTCGGCGTAAGCGGCGAAGTAGTCCGCGACCTGCTCCCTGGATGCGAACCCGTCGGGATCGACGTCGGCGAACTCGAGTCCCGGGAAGCGGTCGTGCCACGCCGGACCGTTCGTCACGAGGGAGTCCCAGCGCCCGGTGCGCCAGCGCTCGGCGATCCGATCGCGCTCCAGCACGAGATGCGGGACTCCCCGTGCCCCGAGGTGTTCGCTCATGGCCAAGCCGGCCTGCCCCGCGCCGACGACGAGAACCTCGACCTCGTCCTGCGCCATGTCAACCTCCGTTCCAATGGTCACGACGTTCTCGCTTCGGGAGGTCCTCACGCGATTCCCCGATTCCACGGTGGTGACGTCGATGGATCCGAGTCTGGGTGACACCGCTGCAGCAGGCCAGAATATGTTTTCGAACGCTTGCATCTAAGGATGAGATGCAAGCTCCTGCGGGCCGGCCTGTTGACGAGGCGCGAACCCGCTGGCCGCCTGAACCGCGTCGGCGCCCCCGGGGGCCGCTCGGCCGGTGGAACGTGACACCGGCCCGCCTGGTCCGGGCTGCATCGGAATCGCTGATGCAGCGGTCCGGAAAGATGGCTTTGTCTTTTCCGTGGGCGCCTCGCAATCTGGTGGTGTGCGCCATCTCGCCGCAAAGGCTGCAACCGGCATCGGATCACCCCGCGAACGCTGCGCTGCCGAATTCGGGGCCCGGTGGTGACGGTGGCGAGGCGCGAGCACGACCTCATCGGAGACGTCGACGTCCCTTCCGACGCGTACTGGGGCGCGCACACCGCGCGCGCGGTCGAGAACTTCCCGATCAGCGGTGAGACGCTCGGGGCGAAGCCGTACTTCGTCGAGGCCCTGGCGACGGTGAAGCAGGCTGCCGCCGAGGCGAACCGCTCGGTCGCTGCGTTGCCCGGTCATCTCGCCGATGCGATCGTCGCTGCGTGCATCGAGATCCGCGGTGGCCGGTTGCACGACCAGTTCGTGGTGGACCTCATCCAGGGCGGGGCAGGCACCTCGTCCAACATGAATGCCAACGAGGTCATCGCGAACCGCGCACTCGAACTCCTCGGCGAAGAGCGTGGGAACTACGCCGTCCTACATCCGCTCGAGCACGTCAACCTCGGGCAGAGCACGAACGACGTCTATCCCACCGCGGTCAAGCTGGCCCTGGACGGGCGGATCCGGGCGCTCCTCGCGAGCCTCGCCGTACTACGCGCCGCCTTCGCGGACAAGGCGGCGGAGTTCGCCGGAATTCTCAAGATCGGCCGTACCCAGTTGCAGGATGCGGTGCCGATGACCTTGGGGCAGGAGTTCGGCGCCTTCGCGATCACCTTGGGTGAGGACGAACAGCGCCTCGCCGAGGCGCGCCTCCTGCTGCACGAGCTGAACCTGGGCGGGACCGCGATCGGCACCGCCCTGAACGCGCACCCCGCGTACCGGGATCGAGCCGTCGCCGAGCTGCGCGGCCTCACCGGTGTCGCCACGTTGACGTCCGCCCGCGACCTGGTCGAGGCGACCGCGGACGTCGGCGTGTTCGTCCAGCTCTCCGGGGTGCTCAAACGAGTCGCGGTGAAGCTGTCGAAGACCTGCAACGATCTGCGCCTGCTGTCCTCGGGGCCGCGGGCGGGCTTCGACGAGATCGGGCTGCCGCCGCGCCAGGCCGGGTCGTCGATCATGCCCGGCAAGGTCAACCCGGTCATCCCGGAGGTGGTCAACCAGATCGCCTTCGAGGTCATCGGCAACGACGTCACCGTCACCCTCGCCGCCGAAGGTGGTCAGCTGCAGCTCAACGCCTTCGAGCCGATCATCGCCCGGGCCCTGTTTGCGAGCCTCGAACACCTGACCGCGGGTGCGACCGTGCTCGCAGACCGCTGCGTCGCCGGCATCACCGCCAACACCGAGCGGCTGGCCCGTGTCGTCGCCGACTCGATCGGAGTGGTCACGGCGCTGAGCCCGCTCCTGGGGTACGAGCGGTCCACTCAGATCGCCAGGGAGGCCGACGAGAGCGGCCGCGGTGCGGTTGAGCTGGTCCTCGAGAAGGGGCTGCTGACCCCGGTCCAGGTCGACGCCCTGCTCACACCGCATGCCTTGACCGGGCTGCGTGGCACGCCGGGCTGAGCCGAGGAGCGTGGCCGATCAGGTCGCGCTCGTGTCGCGGCCGCCCACCGGCTCCGGCGCATCGGCCCCGACGCCGAGGTCGTCCTCGCGCAGGAGAGCGTTGCCCGCGGTCTCGCCCATCGTGACGGCGGCGAGCAGGCCGACCGCCGCGGCGATCATCAGGTAGGGCGCCGGGACGAGGATGCTGCCGGTCGCGCTGATCAGCACGGTCATGACGTAGGGAACGGTGCCGGCGAACAGCGCGGCGGTGATGCTGTAGGCGATCGAGAGCCCGCCCTGGCGGACGCGGGTCGGGAAGATCTCGGCCGACCAGACCGCGTACGTGCCGAGGATCGCCGACAGGATCACCCCGAGGCCCAGGGGGACCAGGACCGCGGCGACCGTCGAGCCGCCGGACATCAGCAGGAAGGCCGGGAGAGCCAGCACGAGCAGCGCGATGCCGGCGCCGATCAGAACCGGCTTGCGTCCCGTCCGGTCGGAGATCCGGCCGAACACGGGAACCAGGATCAGGGCCAGCAGGGAGACCGCGGTGGAGATCAGGGCGGCGGTGTCGGCGGAGTGCCCGAGGTGGTCGGTCTGGTAGGTGACCATGTACGTCAGGACCGCGTAGAACGGCACGTGCATCATCGTCATGACCGCGGCCGCCTGGAGCAGCTGACGGGGGTGGTTGCGCAGCAGCTCGCGCATCGGGTGCCGGGCGATGTTGTCGGTGCTCGCCAGTGCCCGGTAGTCCGGGGTGTCCTCGATCCTGTTGCGGATGACGAACCCGATGATCCCCAGGGGAGCGGCGATCAGGAACGGGATGCGCCACCCCCAGGATTCGAGCTGATCCGCCGTGAGGGCCGTGCTGAGCAGGAAGAAGACGAACGAGGCGCAGAGGAAGCCGAGCAGGCTCCCGACCTCGAGCCAGCTCACCCCGAAGCCGCGGCGGTGCCGGGGCGAGTACTCGGCGAGGAAGCTCGCCGCGCTGCCGAACTCCCCACCGGCGGCGAAGCCCTGCACCATCCGCGCGACGACCAGGAGGATCGGGGCGGCGATCCCCAGGGTGGCGTAGCCGGGCAGGAGGCCGATCGCGAGCGTCGCGCCGGACATCACGAAGATGACGACGGACAGCGTGCGGCGTCGCCCGATCCGGTCGCCCAGCGGGCCGAGCACCAGCGCCCCGATGGGCCGGATGCCGAACGACACCGCGAACACCGCGAAGACCGACAACAGTCCGGCGGTCGAGTCCTGCTGCGGGAAGAAGACCGCCGCGATCGTGGACGCCAGATAGGCGTAGACCGCCCAGTCGAACCAGTGGACGAAGACGCCGACCGCGCCTGCGGCGACGCTCCGACGAAGCGATACGGCGTTCTCCCGCACCTCGGGCGTGTCGATCGGTGGATTCTGGGTGGACACGGATACCTCCTACGAGCCGTGGCGGGTCTCGGTGCGCGAATGGCCGGGAGGCGCCCCGACCGCGCTGTCGGGAGTTGTGACGTCAGGTCCGGGACGCGCGGTCCAGTCCCGTCCACGCGAGGGCGACGGCCCCGTCGACCAGCGCTCTGTTCGCTCGGTCGCCCACGCAGAACGCGGCGAACTCGGGCTGATGGTTCGTGGCGGGTAGCGAGCCGATGCCGATGTACGGGTGGATGGCAGGTACGTGCTGCGACACGTTTCCCATGTCCGTCGAGGCCCGGTTCATCCTGGCCGCGAACGACCCGGTGACGAACTCGCGGCCGAGCTCGCCGGCATTGGCCGTGTAGTCGGCGAGTGCGCGGTCGTCGGCGCGGAACTCGGCGTAGGGCTTGCTCTCGGGCTCGATCGTCAGCTCGCAGCCGGTGGCGAGCGCCCCGGCCTCGAAGCACCGCCGGACGCGCGGCTCCACCTCGGCGAGTTCTGCCAACGTCTCGGCCCGCACGTACCACCGGCCGGAGGTGGCTGCGGGGATGGCGTTCGGGGCGTCCCCGCCGTGGGTGACGACGCCGTGCACGCGGGTGCTCGGGGGAAGCTGCTGGCGCAGGAGGCCGATGGCGACCTGCGCGACGGTGAAAGCGTCCGCCGCGTTGACGCCGCTCTCCGGGTAGGCGGCGGCGTGGGCGGAACGTCCCCGGTAGGAGATCCGGGAGTGGGACACCGCGAACGGCCGGGCCTCGGCCACGTCGACCGGGGCGGGGTGGGCCATCATGGCGAGGTCGACGCCCGCGAACGCTCCGCGGTCGAGTAGTTCGATCTTGCCTCCGCCGCCTTCCTCTGCGGGCGTGCCGTAGACCTCGACGGTGATCCCGGCATCGTCCGCGACCTCCGCGAGGCCGAGAGCCGCGCCGACGGACATCGCCGCGATCAGGTTGTGCCCGCACGCGTGCCCGAGGCCCGGCAGGCCGTCGTACTCCGCGCAGAACGCGATCCGGGTCGGCCCGGACCCGAAGCGGGCGAGGAACGCCGTGTCGAGACCGAGGTAGCCGGCGGTCACCTCGAACCCGGCCTCGTCGAGCAGCTCGGGGACGAGCGCGGCGGCGCGGTGCTCCTCCCAGGCGAGCTCGGGGTCGGCGTGCAGGCGTTCGCTCATCCGGACGAGGGCGTCGCCGCTGCGGTCGATCCGCCTGCGGGCGGCCGCTCGGGTGGTGGTCGACGGTGCCATGTCAGCGATCTCCGGGGACGCCGTAGGACGGGGAAGCCGCGGGATCGAGGCCGCGTTGGACGTAGTCGTCGCGCTGGGGGAGCCAGACGTCGAGCAGCCTCGCCAGCTCGGTGACGGGCTCGTCGTGCCAGTCGACGCGCAGGTCCGTGACGCGCCAGTCGACGTCGGCGACCACCGCGAGCCCGGCGGAGTGCACGGGCCCCGCCTCGCCGCCCGCGTCCAGCCCGGCGCGCAGCGCCGCGAGCAGCCGTTCCTCGAGCTCGCCGTCGGACGTCGTGAAGGTCGACAGCATCGCCGCGGGAACGGCGTCGGTGGCCAGCATGTTGCCGGCGGCGACCGCTCCGTCGGCGCTCGCGGTCGCGTGGGTACCGAGTGTGTGGCCGCCGCTGTAGGAGCGGCTGCGGCCCTTCGCATCGAGCACCATCAGCTGCCGGTACTCCAGGTCGCCGCCTCCGGCGGCGAGGACGCGGTCGAGCGCGGCCGTCGCGTCGCCGAGGTCGCTCAGCGCGTCGAGCAGGGCCGGTCCGAGCCGTGGGTCGGTCACGTTCTGCGATGCGGTGCCGCCCACACCGGGGCGCAGGTGGACGCACCGCGCGGCGACGGCGGGGCTGGAGGAGCAGACGGCCATCCCGAACCGGCCGCGCCCGTCGGTTCCGAGAAGGGAGAAGGTCACCGTTCGTCCTCCGGGATCACGGCGATGGCGTCGACCTCCACCAGCCACTCCGGGCGGGCGAGCGCGCTCACGACCAGGCCCGTGGAGATCGGGTGCACGCCCTTCGTCCAGCGGCCGATCGTCCGGTACACGACCTCGCGGTAGCGCGGGTCCACCAGGTAGACGGTCAGCTTGACGAGGTGCTCCATGCGGCTGCCCGCCTCCCGCAGCAGCAGGTCGATGTTCGCCATCGCCTGCTCGGCCTGCGCACCGGCGTCGCCGATGCCCACGGACTCGCTGGTGTCGAGGTCCTGGCCGATCTGGCCCCGGACGTAGACGGTGTTGCCCGCGACGACCGCCTGGCACAGGTCGTTGTCGAGGTTCTGCTCCGGGTAGGTGTCGCGCGTGTTGAACGGCCGGATCCGGGTGTGGACGGTCATGGTTCGACTCCTCTCGGGCGGGTCAGCTGTGACGGATCCAGGTGGTCTTCAGGCCGGTGAACTTGTCGAGGGCGTGCAGGGAGAGGTCCCTGCCGAAGCCCGACCGGCCGAACCCGCCGAAGGGCGTCGTCAGATTGAGCGCGTCGACGGTGTTCACCGACACGGTTCCCGCGCGGAGCCTCGGGGCCAGCCGGTGCGCACGGGCGAGGCCGTCGGTCCAGAGCGACGCGGCCAGCCCGTAGGCGGTGGCGTTGGCGATGCGCACCGCGTCGTCCTCGTCGTCGGCGGTCAGGACGGCCAGCGCAGGGCCGAAGACCTCCTCGGTGGCGATCGCCGCGGACGGGTCCGGGCAGTCGAAGATCGACGGGCCGACGAATGCGTCGGTGACGCGGTCCGGGACGTCGGCGAGGTCGAGCAACGGCGTCGCCTCCCGACGGGCCCGGGCGACGTGTTCACGCACGCGGTCGGCGTGTGCGGCGCTCACCAGCGGCCCCATCCGCGTGCCGGGGTCGAGCGGGTCGCCCGGTGCCCACTCACGCGCCCGTTCGACGACGCGGGCGAGTAGGTCGTCCTTGACCGCGCGGTGCACCACCAGCCGGGAGTTCGCCGAACAGACCTGCCCGGCGTTCGTGAAGATCCCCGCGCACACCCCGTCCGCGACGGCGTCGAGGTCGCCGACGTCGTCGAGGACGATGTTCGCGCTCTTGCCGCCGCACTCGAGCCAGACCTGCTTCATGTTCGAGCGGCCCGCGTATTCGAGGAAGAGCTTGCCGACTGCGGTCGAGCCGGTGAAGGCGAGCACGTCGACGTCCGGGTGCTCGCCCAGCGCCCGTCCCGTGACCGGGCCGTCGCCCGGGACGACGTTGAGGACGCCGTCGGGCAGGCCCGCCTCGGCGCCGAGCTCGGCGAGCAGCAACGCCGAGAGCGGGCTCTCCTCCGAGGGCTTGAGAACGACGCTGTTGCCCGCGGCGAGCGCAGGCGCGATCTTCCACACCGCGATCTCGAGGGGGAAGTTCCACGGCACGACGGCGCCGACCACACCCAGCGCCTCGCGCCGGACGAGGGCCAGATCGCCGGGGCCGGTCGGGGCGATCTCCCCGTACGTCTTGTCGACGGCCTCGGCGTACCAGCGCAGGACCGCGACGCTTCCCGGGACGTCGACGGCGGTGGTGTCGGCGATCAGCTTGCCCGCGTCGAGACTGTCGAGGAGGGCGAGCTCGTCGCGATCGCGCTCGACCAGGTCCGCAAGGGCGAGCAGCACGCGCCGGCGAACGGCGGGCGCCTGCCGGGACCACCGGCCATCATCGAACGCGCGCCGGGCAGCGGCCACGGCCGCATCGACCTCCCGTGGGCCGCAGTCGGCCACGTCGGCCAGGGTCTTCCCGGAGGCGGGCGACACCGTCGGACGTGTTCGGCCGTCGCCGGCCACGACCGATCGTCCGCCGATGAAGGCGTGCGTGCGCGGCGACAACCCGTCGGCGAGTGCCGACCAGTCCTGTCCGGATCGTGTCGGCGGCATGGCAGCTCCAGCGGAGACGGAACGGGCGGCGCCACCGGGGATGCGAGCGACGACGTGACCGCCCGTTCCGACAGCGCAGGACTGCCGATCAGTGTTCGTCGAGCAGCGGCGATCTGTACAGCGCACAAATGCGGCCTTCTGCATCGAAGAAGCTGATGCAGAAGGTGGCGGGTTGCGTCAGTCGGTGTCGGCCGCGGTGGGCAACGCTGGTGAGTTCCGGCCGGCCGAGGTGCGGCGGCACAGCTCGGCGAAGCAGCGCGCGCGGCGGGTGAGCCGGGCCCCGCGCGGCCATGCGAGCGCGACCTCGAGCGGGATGACCTCGTCCTCCAGGTCCAGCGCGACGACGCAGCGGCCGCTGTAGGTCATGTCGTGCACCGGCACCTGGTTGAGCAGGGCGAACCCCAGTCCGTGCGCCACGAGGGAGCGGACCGCCTCGTAGCCCCCGGTCCGATGCCTGACGGTCGGCCGGATGCCGCTCCCCGCGAGTATCGACTGCATGTAGTCCGACGTGTGCGGGAGGTCGAGCAGGACCATGGGCTCGTCGGCGAGCTCCGCGAGGCGCACCCGCCGCGACGGGCGCTGGGCCAGCGGGTGGTCCGCCGCCACGATCGCGTAGGGCCGCAGGCTGTCGACGGGCTCGCGGTCGAGGTCGTCGTCCAGGTCGTAGCCGTACAGCAAGGCGATCTCGCAGTCCCCGGACCGCAGCGCCCGCTTGACGGCCGCGTGCTCGCCTTCGTGCACGTGCACCCGCACCGCTGGGTACTGCTCGGTGAACGCCGTGAGGAGTCCCGGGATCCGGAACGGCACGAGGGTGGAGAAGCAGCCGACCGTGAGGTGCCCGACGACCTCGGTGCCCGCGCGGTGGGCGGACTCGGCGAGCTCGGCGGTGTGCACCAGGAAGCCCCGCAGCTCCTGGTAGAACTCGCGCCCCGCCGCGGTGAGGGCGAGACCCCGGGCGTGGTGGCGGATGAGCAGCTGGACGCCGAGTTCCTTCTCGAGCGTCGAGACCGCCGTGGAGACGGCGGACTGCGAGACGAGCAGCTCGCGCGCCGCTGCCGTCATGCTGCCGAGTCGCGCCGCCGCGGCGAAGTACCGCAGCTGGACCAGGGTGAAGTTCGGCTCGCTCACGGTGTGACCTCCCTCGTCGCGAGCGAGCAGCCCGTCTGCGTCTCGAGGAACCGCAGGACGAGCTCCTGCGCGCGCTCGCGCGGGAGGCTGGAGTTCCCTCCCATGATGTGCAGCCCGTAGGCGTCCTCGAGCGCGACCGCGTTCGAGGCGATCTCCGTGACGGACGCCTGCAACCGGAACACGCCGCGATCGCGTCCGTGCTGGAGCGCGGCGGAGTACAACGACACCTCCCGGTCCCACAGGGCCGTCAGCAGCGCGGCGTGGACGCGACTGCGCGCCGCGTGCACGTGGGTTTCGTACAGCACCCTGCAGACGAGGTCGTCGGCGTCCGTGGGCAGGCCCGCTTCGACGAGGCGGACGAGCCGCTCGCGGGGGTCCGCCACCTCCTCGGCCGCCCGGGCGCGGGCCCAGTAGAAGCGGTCGACGGCGTCCTGGTGGACCTCGAGGACGAGGTCGTCGAGGTCGCGGTAGTAGTAGCTGACCAGTCCGGCGGACAGCCCCGCCTCCTCGGCGACATCGCGGACCCGCAGCCCTGCCATCCCCCTGGCCGCGATGGCCCGCCCCGCCGCCGCCACGAGCTCCCGACGCCGGCGCCGCTGCTCCTTGGGTCGTCCCATGTTCAGGATTATTGATGACGAGCATCGAAAAACAGAAGGGGTCAGCGCGGCATAAACGTGCACTTCAGGCTTGCGCAGCCGGACGCGTCGACTCATTCTTTGCGCTACGTCGCAAAGAACGTGGCGCCGCGATCTCGGCGCCTCCCGACACCTCGTCTGGCAGGTACATCGGTGACCCACCCCCTCGAACGGCTCGGCGCCGACGAGATCGCGCACAACCGAGCGCTGCTGGTGCAGGCAGGTATCGCCACCGACTCCACCCGGTTCACGCTCGTCGGGCTGCACGAGCCCGCGAAGGCCGACGTCCTGTCCTGGCAGCCGGGCGGGCGGCTCGACCGGCGGGTGCGCTCGTTGCTGCTCGATCGCCGCACCGGCGAGGTCCGCGAGGTCGTGGTGTCACTGACCTCGGAGACCGTCGTCGCTGACCGGGTCGTGGACGTGGTCGCCGAGGGGCAGCCGCCGATCCTCGCCGAGGAGTTCGAGCTCGTCGAGAAGATCCTCTGGGACGACGCGGGCTGGGCCGCGGCGATGGCCCACCGCGGGATCGGTGACCCGCGCACCGTGCGTGTCTCCGCACTCAGCGCCGGGTGCTTCGACATCCCCGGTGAGGAGGGGCTGCGCCTCGTCCGCTGCCTGGCCTTCCTGCAGCTGGGCAAGGACGACAACGTGTGGGCGCACCCCGTCGACGGGGTGGTCGCCTACGTCGACCTCATCGCCGCCCGGGTGCACCAGCTGATCGACGAGGGGCCGGTGGAGATCCCGACCGACGCCTACGACTTCCACCTCGACGGCCCGGACCGCCCGGTGCGCACCACCCAGCGCCCGATCGTGATCTCCCAGCCGGACGGCCCGAGCTTCACCGTGGATCGCGATGTCGTGACCTGGGAGAAGTGGCAGTTCAGGATCGGCTTCAACGCGGTCGAGGGGTTGACGCTCCACCAGGTGGGCTTCGAGGACGGCGGCCGCATCCGGCCGATCGTCTACCGCGCCTCGATCGCGGAGATGGTGGTCCCGTACGGCGATCCCGGGCCGGTCCGCTTCTGGCAGAACTACTTCGACGCGGGCGAGTACTCCCTCGGCAAGGAGACCAACTCCCTGAGGTTGGGTTGCGACTGCCTCGGCGAGATCCACTACCTCGACGCCACGGTGCACGACGACGACGGCAACCCGCGGACCATCGGCAACGCCATCTGCATGCACGAAGAGGACGCCGGGGTGCTCTGGAAGCACACCGACGTCTACAACGGCAGCGTCTCCACCCGCCGGCAGCGGCGGATGGTGATCTCGTTCTTCGTCACCGTCGGCAACTACGACTACGGGTTCTACTGGTACCTCTACCTGGACGGGACCATCGAGCTCGAGTGCAAGGCCACCGGCGTCGTGTTCGCGTCGGCCTACCCGGGCCCGGGCGTGGACGGCACCGAGTACCCGTGGGCGAGCGAAATCGCCCCAGGGATCGGGGCGCCGTACCACCAGCACCTCTTCTCGGCCCGGCTCGACATGATGGTCGACGGCGTCCGGAACGCGGTCGACGAGGTCGAGGCGCTCCGGGTGCCGATGGGCCCGGACAACCCGTACGGCAACGGGTTCACCCGTACGGCGACTCGGCTGCACCGCGAGTCCGAGGCCGCGCGGCTCGCCGACGGGTCCCGGGGGCGCGTCTGGCAGGTCAGCAACCAGGACTCCCGCAACGCGCTCGGGCAGCCGGTCGCCTACACGCTCCACCCGGAGGGACTCCCCACGCTGCTGGCCGACGAGCGGTCCTCCATCGCGCGCCGCGCGGCGTTCACCACCAGGCACCTGTGGGTCACCGCGTACGACGAGAACGAGCGCTTCCCCGCGGGGGAGTACGTCAACCGCAACGACGGCCGAACCGGCATCGACACCTGGGTCCGGGCCGACCGCGACCTCGACGGCGCCGATGTCGTCCTGTGGCACACGTTCGGCCTCACGCACTTCCCCCGGCCCGAGGACTGGCCCGTCATGCCGGTCGATCGCACCGGGTTCGTGCTCAAGCCCACCGGCTTCTTCGACGCCAACCCGGCGCTGGACACCCCGGTGCCCCAGCACGCCGCACCGACGCGGCAGGGCCACCGGCCCGACGAAGAGGGGTGCTGCAGGTGAGTACCGGTAGCTCCAGGCGCATCGCGGTGATCGAGCACCGCACCATCGGTCCGATCCCGGCCGACGAGCGCACGGGCTCTGCCCGCGGTCTCTTCGGTATCTGGCTGGGCGTCAACATGCTCCCGCTGACCGTCGTGACCGGCGCCCTCGGGACGACCCTGTTCGCCCTCCCCTTCGGCTGGGCGGTGCTCGCCGTCGTCGTCGGCAACGTCGTCGGCGGGGTCTTCATGGCGCTGCATGCGGCACAGGGCCCTCAGCTGGGTGTGCCGCAGATGATCCAGGCCCGCGGTCAGTTCGGCGCGAAGGGTGCGGCGCTGGTCGTGCTCGTCGCCACCGTCATGTTCATGGGCTTCTACATCTCCAACCTCGTCGTCGGAGCCCAGTCCCTGCACGGGGTCGTGCCCTCCGTCGCCACGGTCCCGGCTGTGATCGGGGCGGCCGCGGTCAGCATGGCGATCACGGTGGTCGGCCTGCGCCTGATCAAGGCCATGATCACCGTCGCGGCCGTCGTCGTCGGGCTGCTGGTTGTGGTCTCGTTCGTCTGGATCGTGGTGCAGGGCGTCCCGGCGGGCGTGCTCAGTGCCGGCGAGCTCACCGGAACGAGCGCGGATCGCGATGGGCAGCGACTGCCCGTGACCGACCCGAACCCGCTCTGGGCGATCCACACGGCCGCGACCCGGCTCGGCCCACCCGAGGACCACCACTCCGTGGGGGAGGACGTGCTCACCGCACCGCTCGAGCCCGAGCAAGCACTCGACCCCGCCGTCGCCCTCGACGCCTACACGGTCGGCTCGGCGTACGCCAACCACCGTGATCACGAGGTGGGCCGGATCGAGATCGGCTACCTCGCCGACGTCGCCGTGCTCGACCGCCCGATCTTCGGCCGGGGCGACATCAGCTCCGCGCAGACCGTCCTCACGCTCGTCGGAGGCCAGGCCGTGCACCGAGAGATCTGACCGCGTCGAACCCGCAGAGAACCCACATCCGGAAGGCAGCGTTGCCATGGTCGACAACGTCCCCACCGCACTCGCCGCGGAACAGCAGGGGCACCTCCAGAAGGCGCTGAAGCGCTTCGACATCCTGTTCCTGATCATCGCAGCGGTGATCAGCCTGGAGACCCTCGGTCAGGTCTCCGTGTTCGGCGCCGAGGTCCTGACGTGGGCGTTGGTCCTCGCCATCGCCTTCCTGGTCCCCTACGCGCTGATCTTCGCCGAGGTGGGTGCCGCGTTCCGGGAGGAGGGCGGGGCGTACACCTGGGTGCGCAACGCCTTCGGTCGCGGCGCCGCCGCCATCGCCGCGCTGCTGACCTGGGTGACCCAGCCGATCTGGGTAGGGGGCTCGATGGCGTTCCTGGCAGCCGAGACCGTGAACACCTACCTGTTCCCGCTCGGCGCCGGGTCGTTCGCGGACTACGCGTTCAAGCTGGTGTTCATCTGGATCACCGTGACCGCGGCGATCGTCAGCCTCCGTCGCGGCAAGTGGCTGCCGACGGTCGGGGCCATCCTCAAGATCGCGTTGCTCGGGTTCTTCGTGCTGACCACGGTGATCTACGCGTTCCAGCACGGGGTCACGGGTCTGACGGCGGGTGACTTCAGCCCCACGTTGCTGGGCCTGTTCGGCTCGGTGCCGATCCTGCTGTTCGCCTACCTCGGGTTCGAGTCGTCGAACAGCGCGGCGGGGGAGATGGTGAACCCGGCCCGGGACGTGCCGATCTCCATCGCCCGCTCGGCGGCGACGGCGGCGCTCTGCTACCTGCTGCCGATCCTGGCGATCCTGCTCGTCGTGCCGACGGACGAGATCACCGGCATCGGGGGACTGCTGGAAGCGGTGGGCGTCGTCTACTCGGTCTACGGATCCGGCGCCGAGGTGATGGGCACCATCACCGCCGTCGGATTCGTGTTCGTCCTGGTGAGCCAGGGAGCCTCATGGATGATCATCTCTGATCGCATGCAGGCCATCGCCGCGGCCGACGGCGCGTTCTTCGGCGGGTTCTTCGGCCGCTTCAACCGGCGGCTGGGCACCCCGGTACGGGTGAACGTCCTCTCCGGCGTCGTGTCGACGTCGTTCATGCTGGTGGCGATGCAGGTGACCGGCACCAGCGCGGCCGTCTTCGCGGTGGTCCTGAGCATCTCGATCTCGACGTTCCTGCTCAGCTACCTGCTCGTCATCCCGGCCGCGGTCCGGCTGCGCCGGCTCTACCCCGAGCTCGAGCGGCCGTTCCGCGTTCCCGTCTCCGACCGCGGCTTCGCCGCCCTGGGCTACCTCAGCTTCGCCTGGGTGCTGCTCGGATCCTGGATCGCGGTCTTCCCGGGCACGCTCGAGCGGCGCTTCGGCCTGGACTACGACTTCCGGGAGACCTGGGGCGTCAGCCAGGCCGAGTTCGAGACGTTCACACTCGGCACCCTCGGCTTCCTGTTGATCCTCGGGGCCGTCGGCTACATGCGAGGTGCTCGGGTGCGGCAGCACGCCGTCGCGATTGACGACAACCCCGCCCCTGCGCTGGATGCAGCGAGAACGGAAGGACATGCCTGACCGGGTTCTCCGGGCGTGCCTGGCGGTCGGCGGCTCCGCGGGTTCGAGATCGGATCCCGATGCGGTCGGGCGCCGCGTCGAGGTGATCGCCTTGCGCGGTCACGCCGTCGCTCGGTCGATCCCGCTCATCAAGGTCGACTCTCGCAGGTGGGACTTCCACCAGCCATCGGGCAGCGGCGCGACGAACAGGTTCTCAGTGCGGTACCGCGTGATCCGCCACCCGTCGGCTGTCGGGCGGAACCGCACGTGCAGGCGGCTGGACCGCAGCAGGGAGCTTCCGTCGTCGTAGATCCAGGGTTGGAACTGGACCCACTGGCCCTCGGCGCCGTCGGCGGTCGCCCAGAGCTGTTCGGCGCAGAGGTAGTGGGTGTTGAAGATCTGGCGGGGGTTGGTGGCGGTGTAGAAGCCGGTCATGTGGGTCGCGATGGCATCCGGCCCGATGTGGCGGCCGAACTGCGCTCCGTGGGTCCCGCCGACGCCTTCCCAGACGGCATCGGCGGTGAACAGTGCGCCGATCTCGCGGGCTCGCTCTTGCTGGGTCAGCCCGGGCTCGGGGAGCGGGGAGTCGCACAGGAACATGTAGCGGCCGAGGAGGCGGCGGGCCTCGGACTCGGCCCGGAGCTGCCGGACCTCCTCGGCCAACTGCTCGACCGTCGTCATCGTGGTCATGGGTGTCTCCAGGTGCTCGTGGTGGCGTGATGGACGGTCAGTAGAGCTCGATGACGAGGCGGGGCGTCCTGGACCGGGAGACGCACAGGGCCATCTGGTCGTTCGCGGCGCGGTCGCTCCTGGACAGGCAGTTGTCCCGGTGCTCAGGGAGGCCCTCGAGCACGCCGTTCACGCAGGTCCCGCAGATGCCCTCCCGGCAGGAGGTCTCGACGTCGATCCCGTTGGCCCGCAGCACGTCGACCACGCTGACGTCGGCGGGGACCTGGAAGACCTCGCCGGTGTCGAGCTCCACCTCGAAGGCGGTGTCAGTGGTGTCCCCGCTCGGTACCGACGCCTGGAAGTGCTCGATGTGGACGTGGTCCGCGCCAACCAGGGGTGCGGTGAGCGTCTCGATCCGCTCCATGAACCCCTCGGGTCCGCACGTGTAGACGTGCGAGCGGGACGTCAGCCCGCCCATCGTCCGCTCCAGCACGCCGGCCTGGTCCTCCCGCGCCACGCCGAAGTGCAGGAACACCCGGTCGCCGAACCCGCTGCGGTTCTCCAGCAGGTCGACGAACGCGGCGTCCTCGCGGGACCGGGCGAAGTAGTGGAACTCGAACCGCTCGCCGTGGCGCGCCAGGTGGTAGGCGATGCTCACCAGGGGAGTGACGCCGATCCCGGCGCCGACCAGCAGGTGCTTGTCGGCGTCCGTGGCGACCCCGAGCAGGTTGCGCGGCTGGCTGATCTCCAGCACCGAGCCGACGTGCAGCTCGTGCAGGGCCGCCGAGCCGCCGCGCGACGAGGGCTCCCGCTTCACCGCGATGACGAACGAGTTCGGCTCGTGGGCCGGGCTCACCAGGGAGTACTGCCGGACCAGGTCGGTCGGGCCGACCACGTCGATGTGGGCGCCGGGCGCGTAGGGATCGAACGGGCGCCCGTCGAGGCGGGACAGCCGGAAGGACTTGATGTCGGCGGTCTCCTCGACGATCTCGGAGACCCGTACCTTGAAGAGGCTCATGATCTTCCCGGCTCTGGGGGAACGGTCGGGTGGGGTTCAGCGCAGGTGGAGACCGCCGTTGACGTCCCAGCACGCTCCGGTGACGAACGCGGCCTCCCGGCTCGCCAGTAGCTCGACGACCTGCGCGACGAACTCGGGTGCGCCGAGGCGGCCCACCGGGATGGTCGACAGGTAGGACGGCATCCGGTCCGGCGGGACGAGGCTGTGGACGACGGGGAGGTCCAGCGGCCCGGGGGCCACGGCGTTGACGGTCACCCCGCGGGAGGCGAACTCGCGGGCGAACACCTTGGTGAGGGTGTGGATGCCGCCCTTGGACGCCGCGTAGTGCGCGCCCGTGGCTGTGCCGCCGTTCTGGCCGGCCAGCGAGCCGATGTTGACGATCCTCCCGTAGCCGCGCTCGGCCATGCGGGCGCCGAGCACCTGGCACGCGGTGAAGGTGCCGGTCAGGTTGACCCCGATCACCGCGTCGAACTCCTCGGCGGTGATCTGCATCAGCGGCGTCGACCGCGTGCGGGCCGCGTTGTTGACCACGACGTGCAGGTCACCCCACTCGGCCTCGATCGCGGCGAGCATCTGCCGCAGCGAGCTCGGCTCCCGCACGTCGGCGGTGAACGCTCTGGCCGTGGCCCCGGACGGGTCGAGGGCCTCGGCCACCGAAGCGGCGAGCTCCCCGTCCTGGTCGGCGAGCGCCACTCGCAGGCCCCGGGCGTGCAGCCGGGTGGCGATGACGGCGCCCAGACCCCGTGCGGCCCCGGTGACGACGGCGATGTCGGCGTCGCTCACAGCAGGTACCCCGACGCGTTGACCGACGCGTCGCTGTTGAGCAGGCGGATCACCTTGCCGCCGATGCGGTCGCCGCCGTCGGAGAGGACGACGACGTGGTCGAGATCGGCACCCAGCACCGCGTGCTCGTCGCGCTTGAACGACACGAGCACCTGGGCCGAGCGCAGCCGGACCTCGGTGTCGGAGACGGAGGTGACGGTGAAGCGGGAGACGGTGCGCACGGTCCGGGCGGCGTCGACGGCCGAGAGCGAGTAGCCCTCGACGATCCGCGCGACGCGCATCTGCCGCATCCGCTTGTCGTCGTAGATCATGTTCAGCGAGCCGGCGAAGTCGTCGGTGTCGCGCTCGATCGGGACCACGTACAGCGCGTCGTCGGTGTAGAGCTCCGCCCAGACCTCGTAGTCCTTCGCGTCGAGCAGAGCTGCCTCGTGCCAGACGAGCTGGATGGCCCGCTGGACGCGGGGATCGGCGAGGAACGGCGGGGCGGTCGCGAGCGCGGGCCCGGTCACCAGGTCAGTCATCGCCCATCATCTCCTTCCACTTCGCGTAGGCGGCGCGCATCCCGGTCTCGTCGGTGACGTGCGAGGTGGGCCAGCCCTCGCCGGCGGCCTTCTCGCGCGCCATCCCGCGGTTGACCATGATCGGCATTGCCGGCTCGGCCTGTGCGCCGCGCTGCACCCGCTCCCAGCCCTCCGAGTCGTCGGGCGTCCCGAACCCGAACGGGCCCTGGAAGTGCTCGTGGATGCGCAACCGCTCGCGGTTGACGGGACCGACGATCTCGGGGGGCCCGTCGGGCCCGATGGCGATGTGCTCGACCAGGGTGCGGTCGACCGCGATCGGGCGCAGGACGCGGAAGAACGAGTTGGACAGCGAGACGTTCGGGAACAGGTTCAGGTTGAAGCCGGTGCCGTGCATCGCGCGGACCAGCCGGCGGACCGCGGCGTCGTCGAGCCCGGCCTGCCCGAGCTCGGCGACCAGCCCGTCGAAGCGGGCCTGCAGCGGCTCGGTGCCGTCGTCGGCGTCGAGGTCGGAGTGCTCCGGGACCATCTGCATGACGCTGTGACCGTTGCCGAGGGAGTGCGTCGTGCACTCCGGGTCGGTCATGAACGACATCATGTCGGCGGTCTCGGCGTCGACCGATGCCATCCAGGAGCGGTGCACGATCGGGAAGTGGTACCCGTCGGTGGTGTTCTCGAGCTGGATCTTCCAGTTGCCCCTGAACGTGAACTGGTGGCGGCCCAGCACCTTGATCGGGTAGCCGCCGCCCTGCTTGGTGAACAGGTCGATCCACGGCGCCACGTCGCCGAGGAAATCCACGAGCGGCTCGATGTCGGGGTCGTACGAGGCGAAGATCATGCCGCCGTAGGATTCGGTCCGCAGGGCGCGCAGGGACAGGTCGGACTTCTCCATCACCCCCTCGTAACCGTCGGGGTAGGGGATGCCGCGCAGCCGACCGTCGAGGCCGTAGGACCAGGCGTGGTAGGGACAGGTGAAGCCGTTGGCCTCGCCGCGCGGCTTCTCGCAGAGGCTCGCGCCCCGGTGGCGGCAGCGGTTGAGCAGGGTGCGCACGGTGCCCTTGCGGTCCCGGGTGACGATCACCGGCTGGCGCCCGACGTAGGTGGACTTGAAGGTCCCCGGCTTGGGCAGCTCGCTGTCGTGCGCGACCCACACCCAGGTCGACTCGAAGATCTTCGTCAGCTCCTGCTCGAAGATCTCCGGGTCCGTGTAGAGGGACCCGTGGACGCGGTCGGGCTCGACGAGGGCCGGGGCGGGCGGGGTGGGCGTCACGACGTCGCCTCGATCTCGACGTCGTCGCGGACCACCAGCGGCCGGCCGATGCGGGCCTCGACCTTGGCGTAGCGCCAGAGGGAGTGCTCGCCGACCGGGATGGTGCGGAACAGGTTGCAGACGGCCTTGACCGTCTCCTGGGTGTCCACGTCGGCCAGGACGTAGGCGGTCCACGGCCAGCCGTCCGACGGCCCCACCATGTGGGCGTCGTCGTCGATGGTGCCGAGGACCCGGACACCGGCCATGGCCTCGATCTCGTCGAGCAGCTGCACGGTCGCCTTCCAGACCGCGCCCCCCTGCCCGGTGGGCAGGTCGAAGAAGTTCTGGTTGATGCCGATGCAGAACAGCACGCGCAGCGGTGCGCTCATGTGGGGCTCCTCTTCCTCGAGGTCGGGTGGGGGATCAGCGGAAGCCGGGGATGGTGGGCGGCAGCCCCATGAGCACCGCGCCCGCGGCGTCGTACATGGAGGAGCCGAGGAAGGCGTGCTGGGTCGGCACGAGCGAGTCCCGCAGCAGCGGGAGCAGCGGGTGGTCGTTGTAGATCGCGCTCGTCCCCGAGAGCTCGAAGACCGAGCGGACGACCTCCGATCCCGTCTGGACGGCGTGCGTGGACGACAGCCGCAGCAGGCCGTTCTGCGCGTCGGAGACCGGGTCACCGGCGAGTACGGTCGCGAACGCCTCCTCGGCGGCCTCGTAGAAGAAGGCCCGCGCCGACCGCAGCCGTGCCTCGGCCCGCGCGATGTCGATGCGGTAGTAGGCGCGATCGGCCAGCTTCGGCGCCCCGGTCACCCCGGTGCCGCCACCGGCGACCTCCTCGGCGTAGTCGAGGGCCGCGCGGGCGATCCCCACGTTGACCACGGCGAGCACCTGGGCCGCGTAGGCGAGGCTGGGGTAGCGGTAGAGCGGCTCGTCGACAGTGGGGGCGCCGCCCCGGATGAACGTGCGCTCCTTCGGTACCTCGACGTCGCGCACGACGAGATCGAAACTGCCGGTGCCCGCCATGCCGACGACGTCCCAGTCCTGCACGATCTCGACCTGGTCCGGGCGCAGCAGCACGGTGCGCGGCTTGCCGCCGGTGGTTTCGTCGCCGGGGATGCCGACCCCGAGGACGTCGGCGCCCATGCAGCCGCTGGCCCACTTCCACCGGCCGTTGACCAGGAAACCGCTGCCGGTGTCCTTGGCGGGCTGCACCGGGAAGAGACCGCCGGCGAAGGCGACGTCCGGCCCGTCCCGGTAGAGGTCGGCCTGGGTCTCCAGGGGGAGCGCGGCGAGGTAGACCAGCGCGGAACCGAAGCTCGCGACCCAGCCGGCCGACCCGTCGGCGGTCGAGATGCGCTCGACCACGCGGAGGAACTCGGCGGGCGGGAGGGCGTCGCCGCCGAACCGCTTCGGTGCCGACGCGCGGTAGATGCCGACCGCCTTGAACTTCGCGATCATGTCGTCGGGCACGTAGCCCATCGTCCGGAACTCGCCGCGGCGCTCGACGATCTCGGCGAGGACGTCGTCGAGCGGGGTCAACGCGAGCAGGTTCGCCGGCGGCGCGGTGAAATGACCGGTCTGCAGCACGTGAATCTCCCCTTGTTCCGCTCGGATGTCGCTTTCTCGACGGTATTCGGAGAACGCCGGGAGAAACAGTTGGGAGTGGCTGGACAATCGGTCGGGAAACCCTCTCCACGGCTAAGGGAATCCCCTACGCGGCAGTGTGGTGGCCACCCGGCGGACTACGCTGCTCGCCACAGGCGCGGCGGAACGAAGGGAACGATCACGGATGAACCCGTCCGGGACCGCGGAGGAGCTGTGCGCGGAGGACCGGGCCGCGCTCCTCGACGCCGCGACGCAGTGCATCCTGGTCCACGACGCCGCGACCAAGGACATCCTCTGGGCCAACCCGGCGGCGTGCTCGATGCTCGAGTTCACCCTCGACGAGCTGCGCCCGCTCAAGGCGCCCGACATGAGCAGCCAGGCCTGGCAGTACCGCCGGTCGCTGGGCCGTGCGTGGCTGCAGGAGGCCGTCGAGCGCGGGCACAGCCGGATCCAGTGGCGGTACCGGTCGAAGTCGGGACGCGAGTTCCCCACCGATGCCCGGGCCACCCGGGTAGAGCTGAGCACGGGGCCCGCGGTGCTGGTGCAGTTCCGCGACATCGAGCGGGAGCAGGAGCTCGAGCGGACCCTGCTGCGCACGACCGACCTGGTCGAGGCGCTGGCCCGGCGTACGGTGACGGGAGCGCTCGCCGTCCGGGCGGACGGCACCGTCGAGTACGCGACCGACAGCGCCCTCGTGCAGCTGGGCACCAGCCGTGACGAGCTGGTCGGGGCGAGCCTGCTCGACTTCGGTGATCTCGTCGAGGGAGGCCGGCCGGTGGCGTGGGACGAGGTCCTCGCCTCGGCCACGTCGTCGAGCTCGCCGCTGACCTCGGTGCGGATCCACGCCCGTCGCCCCGAGGACGCGCGCCGCTGGCTGGAGGCGAGCGTGGAGACCACGACGGCCGTCGACGGCTCCTGCGGCGTCGTGCTGCTCGTCCACGACGTCACCCCCCGGGTGCGGGCCGAGGTCCAGCGCGAGCGCGAGGTGCACCACGAGAACTACCTCGCGCGCTACAACGCGATGGGGGACATGGCGATGGCCATCGCGCACGAGCTGGGCCAGCCGCTCTCCGCGGCGAGCAACTACCTGGACGGCATCGCACGGCTGCTGCCCGACGGCGAAGCCGGGCTGGAGCTCGGCATGAACGGCGCGCGCCGGCAGATCGAGCGGGCACGCAGCATCGTCACCAGCCTGAAGGGCTTCGTGGGCCACCTCGAGCACGTGGAGCAGGAGACGGACCTGAACGCGATCGTGACGGAGTGCCTCTACTTCGTGGAGCTCCGGGCCCGCTCGGTGGGCGTCCGGCTCGAGGTGGACCTCGCCGACGGTCCCGTCCCGGTCCGGTGCGAGCGGGTGCTCACCGGTCAGGTCGTGGTGAACCTCTGCTCGAATGCGGTCGACGAGATCGCCGCCGTGGATCCCGTCGATCCCGCCGAGCGGGTCGTCCGCGTGCGGACGAGCCGGGACGGCGGGTGGGGCCGGTTCGCCGTGGAGGATCGCGGGCGCGGTGTGCCGGGCCAGGACTACGACCGCGTGTTCGAGAGTGCGGCGACGTCCAAGCAGCACGGCAGCGGCATCGGGCTGGGGCTGAGCTACCGCATCATCACGCGGCAGCACGGCATGATCGGCGCGGTACCGGCCTACCCGCGGGGTTCGGTGTTCACCTTCGCGCTGCCCGGTCCGGTCGACGGGACGACCTGACGTTCCTCAGACCGTCACGTCGTTCTGGAGGATGTCGCGCACCAGCGTGGCGATGCTGTCGGCCTCGGTCTTGTTCTTGATCCGGGCCCGGTGCACGTCGACGGTCTTCACGCTCGTCCCCAGCTGCCGGGCGATGTTCTGGCTCGGGAGGCCGTCGATGACCAGGCGCAGGATCTCCAGCTCCCGCGGGGTCAGGTTCTGCAACCGCTGCTCGACCTGCCGCTTGCGGTCGCGCTGCGCGAACCGGTCGGTGGCGCGCAGCAGGTTGGTCTGGACCACCTCGATCATCTGCTGGGGGTCGTAGGGCTTCTCGATGAAGTCCACCGCACCTTGCTGCAGGGCACGCACCGACATGCGGATGTCGCCGTGTGCGGAGCAGAAGACGACCGGCAGCGGGACCCCCATCCGGTTGAGGCGTTCCTGGAGCTGGAAGCCGCTCACCCGCGGCATCCGCACGTCCACGATGAGGCAGCCGGGAATCTCCGGGTCGAGAGCGCTCAGGAACTCCTCGGGACCGGCGAACGCCTCCGCGGCGATGCCGACGCTGTCCAGGAGCCATACCAGGGAATCCCGCACATCGACGTCGTCGTCGACGACGTACACCCGGGGCTCGGCCATCGGACCAGGCTAAAGCCCCGACGGCGGGACGACTATCACCGAATGCCCGCAACCGGTGAGAAGTGAAGGAATTACCTACGTCGCTGAGGATGAGCACCCTGGAGAGGAAAGACACTCGGCATTCTCCGCGTCCCGCTCCCGCAATACGGTCGAACTGCGGCGCCGGTCGTCGCTCCCACTGATCGTCGAGGAGGCTCGCGGTGGCCGAACACGCGGACGCGCGACGCGAATTCCGGACGGCGATGGCGCACCTGTCGGCCGCCGTCAACGTCGTGACCACCAACGGACCGGGCGGCAAGGCCGGGATCACCGTCAGCGCGGTGTGCTCGGTGACCGACGCCCCGCCCACCGTGCTGGTGTGCGTCAACCAGTCCAGCTACACCCACGACATCTTCAGGCGCAACGGCCGGGTATGCGTCAACGTGCTGGGCGCCGAGCACGAGGAGCTCGCGATGCACTTCGCCGGCGCCACCAAGATCCCGATGGAGGAGCGCTTCGGCTGGGCCGTGTGGGACCACGAGTCCGAGGACGTGCCGATCCTCAAGGACGCGCTCGTGGCGCTCGTCGGCCGGATCACGGGCCACACCCTGCGCGGCTCCCACTCGGTGATGTTCGTGGAGGTGACGCGCACGGTCGTGCGCGACAGCACCGACGGCCTCGTCTACTTCAAGCGGCAGTTCCACCGGCTGGGCGAGCCCACGGTCACCACCGTCTGAGCCGCGACCGGACGACGACGGAGGGATGCCCGTGGAGCATGGTGAGAGCCCGCTGCGCATGACACTGACCTGCTACAACGACACGCACGGCTGGGGCTGGCGGCACGTCGACCTGTTCGTCCACGACGACGCGGGCCGCGAGGTGAACTGGGTCCACTGGCAGGTCGACGCCGACGGACCCGACGCCGCGGACGCCGTTACCGCCCGTGTGGAGCCCGACCTGCGGCGGGTGTCGGAGTGGCGCCACCTCGTGAGCGAGAGCGGCATGGACTACTGGGTCGCCGACGCGAGGTGGACGTGAGCCCGGGCGCCCTCGCCGAGCGCTGGTCGCTGGCGGCCACCGTCCGCGACCTGCGCGACGGGCGGGCCCGACCGCAGGATCTCCTCGACCGCGCCGCAGCGCGGATCGCCGCGTGCGAGCACCGGATCCACGCCTGGGTCCGCCAGCGCCCGGACGCGGAGCTGCGCAGCGCGCCGGGCGCCGGTCCGCTCCGGGGAGTCCCGGTCGGTGTCAAGGACATCATCGACGTCGCCGGCCTGCCCACGGAGTGCGGTTCGGACCTGCGCCGCGGTGCCGCGCCGGCCACCGCCGACGCGCAGGTCGTCGCGCTGTTGCGGGCCTGCGGCGCCGTCCCCCTTGGCAAGACGGTCTCCACCGAGTTCGCCTACTTCGCGCCCGGACCCACCCGCAACCCCGCAGCCCTGGCGCACACGCCCGGCGGGTCGTCGAGCGGCTCCGCCGCCGCCGTCGCCGCCGGGATGGTGCCGCTCGCGATCGGTTCCCAGACCGCCGGGTCCCTGACCCGGCCCGCCGCCTTCTGCGGGGTCGCCGGCCTGGTGGTGACCCGGGGATCGCTGTCCACGTCCGGAGTCGTCGGCCTGAGCCCCTCCCTGGACTCCCTCGGACTGCTGGCCGCGGGCGTGGCCGACCTCCGTACTGCGTGGGCCGCGGTGCGCGCGGACGACCGTGCGCTCACGGCCGCGCTGAGCGGCGACCACACCGTCGCGCCGCGGTCGCTGCGCATCCTGTTCTGGGAGCCCGACGGTCTGGGCGAGCTCGATCCGGCGATGCCAGCCGCGCTCGACCGGGCCGCGTCCCGGCTGGCGGCAACGGGTGCCACGGTCACCCGGCTCGCGCCGACCCGCCTCCCGGCGGAGCTGGCCGCGGACCACGCGTCGATCATGGCGTTCGAGGCCGCCCGGGAGCGGCAGGCGGAGCTGGAGCACCTGGACCGCCTCAGCGAACCCCTCGCCGATCTCCTCCGGCAGGGCGCGCAGATGCCCGCCGACGCGTACCGGGACGCCGTCCACCGTGTCGCGCAGGCGGGCCCGGTCGTCGCGGGCCTGGTGGACGAGCACGATGCCGTCCTCGGGCCGGCAGCGCTGGGTCCGGCACCGGAGGGCATCGCCGCCACGGGGAGCCCGATCCTCAGCCGTCCCTGGCAGGTCCTCGGGTTGCCCGTCGTGACCGTGCCGGGCCTGCGCTCACCGCAGGGACTGCCCCTCGGCCTGCAGCTCGTCGGTCGGCCGCACGGCGAGGACCACCTCCTCGCCGTCGCCGAGGCCGTCGAGCACCTGGTCCCGGACTGACGCCCCTCCCTACCCCTGCCCACATGACCAGTGAGGAACGCGCATGCCGAAGTTGCTGTACATCGACGGGGACTGGGTGCCGGGCGCCGCAGGTGCCGAGGACCCGACCTACGACCCCGCCACGGAGACCCTGATCGACACGGTGGCCCGGGCGGAGCAGTCCGACGTCGACGCTGCGGTGGCCGCCGCCCGCCGGGCGCTGAGCGACCCGGGTTGGCGCGACCTGGTGCCGCGCGACCGCGCCGCGCTGCTGTTCCGGCTCGCGGACCTGGTCGAGGCCGACGCCGACGAGCTCGCCCGCCTGGAAACCCTCGACCAGGGACAGCCGCTCTCGATCGCCCGCACGGTCACGGTGCCGATGACGGCCGACCACTTCCGCTACTACGCCGGCTGGGTCACCAAGATCCAGGGAACGGTCAACCCCGTCTCCACCCCGGACACCCTCAACTACACCCGCCGCGAGCCGATCGGGGTCTGCGGCCTCATCACGCCGTGGAACTTCCCGCTCAGCATCGCCTCGTGGAAGCTCGCCCCGGCGCTGGCCACCGGCAACACCACCATCCTGAAGCCGGCCGAGCAGACCCCGCTCAGCACGATCCGCCTCGTCGAGCTGGCCGAGCGGGCCGGGTTCCCGCGCGGCGTGATCAACCTCCTGACCGGCGACGGGCGGGTCGGCAAGGCGATCGTCGACCACCCCGGCGTCGACAAGATCTCCTTCACCGGATCCACCGCGGTCGGCAAGGAGATCGCCCGCAGCGCCGCGGACACCCTCAAGCGCGTGACGCTCGAGCTCGGGGGCAAGGCGCCCTCGATCATCACCCGGAGCGCGGACATCGACGCCGCCGTGGCGGGCAATCTCGGAGGAGCGTTGCTCAACTCCGGGCAGGTCTGCGCCGCCTACACGCGGTTCTACGTCGATGAGCGCCGGGTGGACGAGTTCGTCGGCAAGCTCGCCGCGGGCGCTGCGGCCGTCCCGATCGGACCCGGGTCGGACCCCGGTACCCAGATGGGCCCGCTCGTGTCAGCCGAGCACCTCGCCCACGTCTCCGGCCTGGTCGACGTGGCCCGGCAGCAGCAGGCAGAGGTCGTGACCGGCGGGATCCGGGCCCGGGACAAGGGATGGTTCTACGCGCCGACCGTGCTCACCGGGGTCACCGACGACATGCGCATCGCCCGCGAGGAGGTCTTCGGCCCGGTGCTCTCGGTGCTGACCTACTCCGACGAGGACGAGCTCTCCTCGCTCGTCGCCAGGGCCAACGACACCGACTACGGGCTGGCCGCCGCGGTGTGGACCCAGGACCTGCGCACCGCGCACCGGCTCGCCGAGGGCATCCGCGCCGGGTCGGTCTTCGTCAACGGGCTGCCGATCCCCGACCCCGCGGCTCCGTGGGGTGGGTTCAAGAGCTCCGGCCTCGGCCGGGAGATGAGCACGGGCGCCATCGACGCGTTCACCGAGGTGAAGAGCGTGTTCGTCAACCTCGCCTGAACGGCCGACGGCCCCGAGCCCACCGGTGGGTGGGCTCGGGGCCGTTCGTCCGGAGCCGGCGCCCTCAGGCGTTGGTGCGGTCGTACACCTTCCGGCCGGCGAACCAGGTCTGCTCCGTCACGGTCGCGCCGAGCTGGTCCACCGGGACCGCGAACGGGTCCCGGTCGAGCACGACGAAGTCGGCGGACTTGCCGACCTCCAGCGAGCCGGTGACGTCGTCGGTGCCCATCGCCCGCGCCCCTCCGAGCGTGTACGCGTGGAGCGCCTCGGCGACGGTGATGCCCTGCTCCGGCCACAGCCGGCCGGGGAACGAGCCGGTGGGATCGGCCCGGCTCACCAGCCCCTGGATGCCGTACCAGGGGTTGGGTGAGGGCATGACCGGCCAGTCGGAGCCGCCGGCGAGCCGGGCACCCGCGTCCAGGAGGTCGCGGTTGGGGTGCAGCCGCTCGGCCCGCTCGCGCGGTATGCACGCGCAGATCGCCTCGACGATGACCCCGGGGAACCACAGGGCCGGCGACAGGTCGGCGACGACGTCGAGCTCGGCCAAGCGGGGCACGTCCACCGGGTCGACGTACTGGCCGTGGGCGATGTGGAACCGGGTGCCCGCGTGGCCGGCCGCGCGGACGGCCGCGACCGCGTCGAGCGTCATCCGCACCGAGCTGTCGCCGGTGCAGTGGACCTTCGCGCCGAGGCCCTGCTCGGCGACCCGCATGAGCCAGGCGGTCAGCTCGTCGCTGCTCATCGTCGTCTCGCCGCGCCACTCGGCACCATGTACGTCGTCGGGCAGGTAGGGCTGCAGGAACGCCGCGGTCTTCGAGGTCGGGACACCGTCGAGGAAGATCTTCACGAAGTCCGGGCGGTGGTGGGTGCTGCGGTACGCCTCCCGCTGGTCCAGGAGCTCCTGCCCGATCGGGTGGGTGCCGAAGATCTTGTCGTTGATCTGCATCGAGGTGACGACCCATGCGTCGAGGCGACCGCTGTCGTCGAGGCGCTTGAGCGCCGCGAGCATCGGCACCGAGGCGGCGGCGTCCTGGAAGGTGGTGACGCCGACGGAGTGCAGGATCGCGATGCCCCGGTGGCTGGCCTCGGCGTCCTGCTCCACGGTCGCGCCCGCGGACGCCGCGTGGGCCCGTTCCACGGGGATCACGGCGGACTCGATGAGCAGGCCGACCGGTTCCCCGGTTCCGGGGTCCCGGACGATCGCGCCGTCGGGCGCGTCCGGGGTCGCGGCGCCGATGCCGGCGACGGCGAGCGCGGCCGAGCTGACCCAGCGGTTGTGGCAGCTGTCGTCGCGGAGCAGCACCGGTCGCCCGCCGGCCGCGCGGTCGAGCGCCTCCAGCGCCGCGCGGTCCGACAGCACCGGGATGAGATTGCTGCCCCAGCCACCCCCGACCACCCACGCATCCGGTGCGAGCTCGGCCGACCAGGCGCGGACGGCGTCGAGGAGGCCGGTGAGATCGGCGGCGCCGTCGAGCGCGAGCTCGTAGAGGGCGGCGCGGCCGGCGAGCAGGTGGTGGTTGTGGACGTCGGCGAGACCGGGCATGAGGAACGCGCCGTCGTGGTCGACGACCTCGGGATCCCCCGCCACCTGCTCGAGCAGGTCGGCGTCGCCGACGGCCGCCACTCGGCCGTCGGCGACCAGCAGCACCGACGCCGACGGTCGGGCCGGGTCGAGGGTGTGGATGCGGGCGTTGCGGTGGACACGGTCGACCTTCATCGTGCAGTTCCTCCTGGCCGGGATCGGGTACGGACTGCGCGCGGTCAGTTCTCGGAGAGCGCCTGCTGCGAGGCAGCACCGAGCTCGTGCCCGGGAACCCCGCCGGTCCGCGACGGATGCTTCACGGCTCCGACGACCAGGCCCCCGACGAACGCGGCGGCGACGACGGCGAGCAGGGTCGCGGCCAGCACGGCCGAACCGCTGATCAGCGTGGCGAAGTTCAGCAGCACGAGCACCGTCACGAACGCGAGGCCGACCAGGCCCAGTGCCGGGGCGATCCGGGTGTTCCACACCCGCGCGTCGACTTCGTTGCAGGCGAAGAAGACGAGGATCGCCACGCCGGTGAGCACCATGAGCACGAGCACGCTCACGGTGGCGACGCCCGACATCCACGTGAACAGGTTCAGCACCGGGTCCGCGCCGGCGAGGGCGAAGACGCCAAGCAGGACGACGGTCGCGGCGGTCTGGGTGAGCGACCCGACGTGCGGCGATCCGTGCCTGGGGTGGGTGCGGGCCAGCGCCTCCGGGGCCACGCCCTTGCGGCCGAGTGCGTAGAGGTAGCGCGAGATGGCGTTGTGGAAGGACAGCAGGGCGGCGAAGAGGCTGGTCAGCAGCATGATCGTCATGACGTCGGCGTAGGAAGGGCCGATGTACTGCGCAGCCGCGGCGAACACCAGGCCGGCGGTGTCGGCCTGGGCCGCTGCCTCGACCTGGCTCGGACCGAACGCGACGACGATCGCCCAGCTGGCGATCGCGTAGAACACCCCGATGAGGACGACGGCGATGTAGGTGGCCTTCGGGATGGTGCGCCGGGGATCGCGGGCCTCCTCGCCGTAGATCGCGGTCGCCTCGAAGCCGACGAACGACGCGACGGCGAACATGACGGCGATGCCGGGGCCGTCCTGGAAGAACGTGCTGGGGGCGAACGAGGTGAGCGCGTAGCCCTCCGGCCCGCCCTTGACCAGGATCGTCGCCGCCAGGACGGCCACGATCGCGATCTCGAGCACGAGCAGGACCCCGAGTACCTTGGCGCCGACGTCGATGCTGCGGTACCCGAGCAGGCCGACGACCGCGATGAGCACGACGGCGAGCAGCCACCACGGGAGCTCCGGCCCGCCGTACTGCGTGACGATGCTCTGCAGCGTGGTGGCGGCCAGCCCGTAGATCGCGGCCTGGATCGCGGTGTAGGTCAGCAGGGCGAGCGCCGCGGCGCCGAGCCCGAGCCGGGCGCCCAGGCCGCGCGTGACGTAGGCGTAGAAGGCACCGGCATCGACGACGTGGTGGCTCATCGCTGCGTACCCGACGCTGAAGACCAGCAGGACCACGGCGACGACGAGGAACGCCATCGGGACGCCGGGCCCGTTGCTGATCGCCAGCATGACCGGCAGCGCGCCGCCGATCGCGGTCAGCGGGGCGGCCGCGGCCACCACGAGGAAGACGATGCCGGCGACGCCGATGGAGCCGCGCAGGGTGTGGTCGCGGTCGGCGCCGCGCGCGGGGGCGGACTGCTCAGTCATGGTCGGCTCCGGATCGGGCGGCGCTCGTCGCGGCATCGGCGGCTGGGGCTGGGGTTGTGGCCGAGCAGTGGGCGCCGCGGGTGCGGGGGACGTCGAGAGCGGGGTTGCGGTCGAAGAAGCCGACCGGTCTGAGGGCGAAGCCCGTGTGGTCGACGGGCATGATCGGCCAGTCCTCCGGGCGCGGGAAGTGGGTGAGGCCGAACGTGTGCCAGACGACGAGATCCTGGCCGTCGATGTCGCGGTCGCCCGCGGTGTAGGCGGGCAGGCCGGCGCCGCCGGCGTGCTGGTTGACGAAGTCGCCCGCGGCGTAGCGCTCGGCCGGGTCGAAACGGGTGACCCACAGGTGCTTGGTGGCGAACGTGGCGCGGCGGTGGATCGAGGAGTCCTCGTCGGCGAGCAGTTCCGGGTTGCCCTCGGGCAGCAGCGCGTAGGCGACGGGATCGCCGAGCCGGTTGCGCGAGCCCGGGTTGGTGATGTGCCAGACGCGGCCCTTGCGGGGGTCGGCGAGCCGCTGCGCGGCCGACTCCGTGCGCAGAGGGGTGCGGCGGTGGGTGAAGGCGTTGCCGCGCGGGTTGCCCGGTCCCATGGGGACGCGCTGGACCTCGATCTCCTCGACCAGGTTGGCGGGACCGTCGACCGTCATGTCCAGGCGCGCGCTGAACAGGTGCTGGTGGTACGGGGCGCCGAGGCCGGGGGCGAGCTGCGAGGCGTAGGGGTTCGTCCCGTCGTAGCCGGGGCCCGGGTAGGCGGAGGTGAACACGACGCCGGTGGCCTTGGCCTCGCACTCGATGGTGCCGTCGAGGTAGAGGTACCAGTAGAAGCCGTAGTCGTAGTTGCCGATCGTGGTGAAGAACGAGATGACCATGCGGCGCTGGCGCCGCGTCTCCGAGGATCCCGCCCAGAGGTCGGTGTGCTTCCACAGGACCCCGTGGTCCTCCTCGTGCAGGCAGATCGCGTTCGGCAGCACCCGGGGGTGGCCGAACTCGTCGGCGATCACGGCGTCGAGGTAGGTGATGTCGCCGACGCAGTCGCAGCCCAGTTCGAGCGCGTTCGCGTAGCGGCCGATCATGTACTCGCCGGTGTCGAAGTAGTTCTGCCAGCTGCGGACCGGGGACGGGTCGGCGTAGGGCACGACCATCTCGGAGATCGACGCGCGGTGGATGATCGGCCGGTCCCGGTCCCCGTCGCGGAACGCGATCTGGTGCAGGACCAGACCCTCACGGGCGTCGAAGCCGATGCGGAGCGACCACTTCTCCCACTGCAGGAGGTGGCCGTCCAGTGCGAAGCTGGGACCGTCCGGCTGGGTGATCACGATCGGCTTCTGCGAGGTCCGCAGCGGGCCGGTCACCGCGACGTCGTCGAAGTTGGCCGGCTCCGCGGGGATCGGCACCGCGCCGATGTCGATCACCTGGTCGACGGTGCGGTTCAGGACGTCGACGTAGCCGACGAGGCCGTCGACCGGGCGGCCCCAGGCGTGGTCGCGCGGGTGCTCCTGCACGAACGCGAGCCCGCGCAGGATCCGGCGGCCGGCCTCCTCCGGGTACTCGAAGACCCCGGCCGACAGCGGTGCGACGCGCACCTTCGCCACGTCCAGTGCCCGTGCGGCGAGTGCCGCCAGCCAGCGTTCGTCGGTCGCGAGGACCTGCTCGACCAGCTCGAACTCCTCGTCGAGCACCGGCAGCTGGCCGTCGACGGCGGGGTCGAGGCGGCGGTCCGACAGCACCGACTTCGCGCTCACGGACACGCGCACGTCGCGTCCCCCGGGATCCTCGACGTCGTGCAGGAGCGCCCGGAAGACGCGCTCCGCCGTCCTGGCTCCCGGCCCGTACAGCTGGTCCTTCGGTGGCTCGTCCAGGCCCAGGTACACCACGCGCCCGGACTCCGGCTGGAGGGCGGCGTCCACCAGCACCTGCCGGACGATGCTGATCTCGTCGCTCGTCAACGGACTGAGCGGATGCGCCGGGGGCGTCTCGGAGGTGCTCGGCATCAGGTGTCTCCCGTTTTTCTCCGTGGGTAGACGAAAGGGTGGGCGAGCGGCGAAGGTTGCGGTATTGGGGATTCCTTTCCTCGGGGACCGGCATGACGACGGTGGAACGGCTGGAGGTTGCGGTTGCCCAGACAGGTCGACCACGACGAACGCCGCGCCGTGATCGCCGAGGCCGCCTGGCGGTTGATCGCCGAGCGCGGCGTCGATGCCGTCACGCTGCGCGAGATCGCCGCGACCATCGGCATGGCCAACGGCGCGTTGAAGCACTACTTCCCGGACAAGAGCTCGATCGTGCGGACCGCCTTCACGTCCGTGTTCGAGTCGACCAACACCCGCATCCGGGACCGGTTGGGCACGGCGACCGGGCTCGCCGGGCTGCGGATCTTCTGCCTCGAGGTCATGCCGGTGTCGCCGGTGACGCGGCTGGAGGCGCGCGTCGTCCTCCCGTTCTGGCAGCGGGCACTCGCCGACCCGGAACTGGCTGCGGCGTACGTGGCGGCCATGGCGTACTGGCGTGCGCAGATCCGCGGCTTCCTGATGGCCGCTCGCGTCGAGGGTTCGGTCACGTCGGCGGTCACCGACGACGTGCTCACCGAGCAGGTGCTCGCGATGCTCAACGGAGTGCAGGCGCTCGCCATGCTCGACCCGGCCGCCACGACGCCGGAGTCGCAGCGGCGGATGCTCGACGCGTTCCTCGACGGGCTGCGATAGAGACGTCCAGCATCTCAATCGCCCACCACTGGGTCTTTGTGTATGCGGAGTCGGCGGCCTACCGTCATCCGCCATGGAGATCCGGCAGCTGCGCTACTTCGTGACCGTGGCCCGCACACGGCACTTCGGGCAGGCCGCCGAGCAGCTGCACATGGCCCAGTCGCCGCTGTCGCAGGCGATCCGGCAGCTCGAGTCGCAGATCGGGGCCACGCTCTTCCACCGCACCACCCGCCGCGTCGATCTGACGACGGCCGGCGAGGCGTTCCTGCGCGACGCCCTCCGCATCCTCGACGCCACCGACGCCGCCGTGGAGCGCGTCGCGCGGATCGGCGAGGGCCGCAGCGGGTTCCTGCGCGTCGGCACGACGGGCCTGGCCGCCTACAAGCAGCTGCCCCAGCTGGCCCGCATCGCCGCCCGGGAGCTGCCCGGTGTCGAGCTGCGGTTCGTGCCCGACCTGCTCACCCCGGCCAGCGAGGCCGCGCTCGCCGAGAACCGAATCGACGTCGCGCTGCTGCGCCCGCCGACCGCCGGCGCCGGCGTGGCCACGCGGCTGATCACCCGTGAGCGCCTCGTGCTCGCGGTGCCGGCGGCGCACCGCCTCGCCGGCGACGAGCCCGTCGGGCTCGACGAGCTGCGCGAGGAGGACTTCGTCGTCTACGGGACCCGCGACTCCGTCGTCGACGCCGCCACGACCCACGCCTGCTTCGGTGCCGGGTTCCTGCCGCGCCGCGCCCACGAGGTCACCGAGACCTCGGTGATGCTCACCCTCGTCGCCGCCGGTCTGGGCGTCGCGCTGCTACCGGAGTCCGTGCTCGCGCTGCGCATCGAGGGTGTCCGCTACGTGACGGTGGCCGACGACGTCCACGTCGACCTGGCCCTTGCCTGGCGCGCCGACGACGACGATCCCGCGCTCGCCGCGCTCCTGGAGACGCTGGTGGCCAACGGCTTCGTGGCGCCCGTCCCGATGATCGCAGGTGCGTCGTGAAGATCGCGCGCATCGAGGCGATCCCGTTCGCCGTGCCCTATCGCAAGCCGCTGCGCTTCGCCTCCGGCGAGGTGCACACCGCGGATCACGTGCTGGTCCGCGTGCACACCGACGACGGGATCGTGGGCGTCGCCGAGGCCCCGCCGCGCCCGTACACCTACGGCGAGACGCAGGCGTCGATCGTCGCCGTGATCGACACGGTGTTCGCCCCCGAGATCGTGGGCCTGTCGCTGCTCGACCGCGAGACCATCCGGGCCCGCCTCGACCGGACCGTGGCCAACCCCGCCGCCAAGTCCGCGCTGGACATGGCCGTGTGGGATGCGCTGGGCCGCACCCTCGACCTGCCCGTCACGCAGCTGCTGGGCGGCTGGACCGATCGCATGGATGGGTCGGCGGATGGTTGACGCGCGAGCGTGCCGGAGGGGTGGGGCCCAGGGGTGCAGGTTGCTGGTGACCGCGACCGAGCGGCGTTCGTAGGCCGCATCGATGACGCCCGTCTATCGAACCCCGCGGATGGGCCGCACGGCGAGTGCCCCGAGCAACATGAACACGCCGCCGGCGAGAAACAGCGCCGAGTAGTTGCCCGCCGGGACGCCAGGCGCGGCGGCTCCGGCGCCGATCGCGAGGACGAGCGGGGCCAGCAGCGGCGAGAGCAGGTTGGGGATCAGCCCGGCGACGATGAACAGCCCCATGTCCTTCGCGGCGTCCTGCTTGCCGGCCGGCAGCAGGTCGGTCACCAGGGCGAGGTCGACCGCCCCGTAGGCACCTTTCGCGATGCCGAGCAGCGTGACCCCGACGAGGAACAGCGGCATGTCGGTCGCGACGCCTGCGACGGCGAATCCGGCGGCGCCGACGAGCGCGGCCCCGGCGACGAACGCCTTGCGGCGTCCCGCACGGTCCGAGAGCCAACCCGAGACCACGTTCGTCACGACCGCGACGGTGTTCTCGAGCAGCAACACCCCGAACATGACCGCCGCGATCTGCTGGGGCGCCACCCCGATCCGGGAGAGCAGGAAGTAGGCCTGGTAGATGATCAGGATCGTGACACCCATGAAGACCAGCAGCCGCCCGCCCAGTGCCCAGGCGAAGTCGGGACGCCGCCGCGGGTCGACCCAGAAGCTCGCGAGGATCTCCCGCGCTGACAGGGGTGGCCGCGGCGAACCGTCGTGGCGGCGGTCCGGCAGGACGAGGCACAGCACGGCCACGACGATCGCGGCGAGTCCGGCGGGCGCGAGCAGGCCCCAGGTCAGCGAGGTCGGGTTCAAGGCCAGTAGCCCGGCCCCCACGGTGGTGGCGGCGCTCTGCCCGACGCTGATCAGCCCTCCGACCCGGCCGCGCTGGTGCGCCGGGACGTGATCGGCCAGCACCGCGGTGATCGGGGCGAGCAGCGCCTGCACCCCGAGCTGGGTGATCGCCCACCCGCCCGCCAGCACAGCGACCGACGGTGCCGCCGCGACGATCCCCAGCCCGCATGTCGCTGCGGCGATACCGCCGAGCATCCACGGTCTGCGCATGCCGAAGCGGGAGCGGGTCCGATCGGACAGCCTGCCGAACACGGGGTTGGCGACGATGCCGAACACGGCACCGATCGCCGACACCATCGACAGGGAGGCGCTGGCTCCGGCCGGGTCGATCTCGCGGACGCGCAGCGCGAGCGTGATCGCGATCGGGGTGAGGATCGCCGTCCAGGAGCACAGGTTGGCGAATACGTAGACGGCCAGTACGGGCAAGGTCAGGCCCTTGCCCGGCGCGCCGGTGTCGAGGGGAACGGACGGGTCGTCCACTGCACTCATCGTCGAGCTCCGTGGCGTTCGGGGTGGTGGGATCAGTGGTGGAGGCCGAAGAGCTCGACAGCGGTCGTCTCGTAGAAGGCCGCGAGCTCCGACGGCGGGACCGGGAGGGCGTCGAGCTCGCGCACCTCGTCGGCGACGCACTGGTAGGGGTAGTCCATGGCGTAGAGCACGCGATCGGCGCCGACGACATCACGCACGAACATGACCGCGGGCGTCCAGGCCATCCCGCTGGTCGTGAACCAGACGTTGCGTCGCAGGTAGTCGCTTGGCCGCAGCTCCACGGCCTTCATCGCCGGGTAGCGGCCGGAGAGCACCTGGGCGTGGTGGAAGAAGTCGATCCGCGGGATCCAGAACGGCAGTCCCTCGCCGAGGTGCCCGATCACCAGGCGCAGCCGCGGGAAGTGATCGAACAGCCCCGCCGACATGATCCGCAGCACGTGCATCGCCGTCTCGACGGCGAACCCGTAGATTGCGCCGTCGAGACCCGCCTCGTACAGCGGCTCGATCATGCTGTCCGGCGGGGTGTTGGGGTGCAGGTACACCGGCACGCCCAGAGCCTCTGCCGCCTCCAGAACCGGCCAGAACTCCCGGTCGTCGAGGTAGCGGCCCTGCATGTGGGAGTTGAGGATCACCCCGCGCATGCCGAGCTGCGTCACGGCGCGGTCGAGCTCGGCCGCGGCGGCCGTCGGGTCCTGCAGTGCCACCGCCGCGAGCGCGGTGAACCGCTCCGGGTGGTCGCGCACGGCCTGCGCCGCGACGTCGTTGACGTGCCGGGCGAGTGCGGTCGCCTCGGCGGTGCCGAAGAGCTGGGTCCCGGGGCAGGTCAGCGAGATGACCTGATGATCGATACCGTGCGCGTCCATGTCGGCGATGCGCTTTACGCCGAGATCGGCCAGCCGGTCCACCACCCACCGCGGCCGCTCGGCGGTGCTGCCGAGGTAGAAGCCCCACAGGCTCTGGAACCCGCGGTCGCCGCCGCCGTCGCGCAGCAGGTCCCGGTAGCGGTCGAGGATCTCCGGCGGTGCGAACGCTTCCTCGGTGGCGATCCGGCGGTACGCGGGGCCGTTCGGTGTGGTCACGGGGTCTGCCTACGGTCGGCCCGCCCGTCCACGGCCTCGGCGGTGACCGGGTGCGGGTAGTGGAAGGGCACCGTGTCGGTGGCGGGGAAGAACTCGTACGGGGTGATCTCGTCGGGGCCGATCGGGTCCTCGGGGAAGGTCGCCGTCGGCAGGATGTGGTTCATGGGCGCGGTGTGGGTCCAACCCCGGGCGTGGTCGCCGTGCCAGATGGCGTGGTAGCCGAGCTTGCGGATCTTCCACACCCTGTCCTCGACGGCGTACTCGTTCTCGTACATGCCGCCCTCCCACCACTGCTCGAACGAGACCCGCTCGCGCAGGTGCATGGCGCTCTCGTGGATGCCTGCCTGCATCAGCGTGCGCATCCGAGCCTTGGCCGAGAGCCCGTCCTCGGCGACGGTGACGACGTCCTGCAGCATCACGTGGTCGAGCAGGAACCCGTGGACGGGGCCGTTGTACCCCCGGGTGAACCGCTCGCGGAATCGGCCGAGGTAGACGCGCTTGATGCTCTCGACGCCCCGGTAGATGCCACCGACGAAGTGCATCTCGCAGTCGCGGGTGAACAGCGCCACCACCTCGTCGTAGAGGCACTTGTCCAGGTAGTAGCCGTACTGGTTGTGCAGGCGGCGCACCGCGTCGACCGCCTCGAGCCGGCGCACCCGGGCGGCCAACTCGGCGACGGTGCGCTCCAGTTCGCCGCGATCGGTGCCGCCGGCGGGGGGTGTGGCCTCGTCGATCGTCACAGGTGATCTCCTTTGATCGCAGGGCGGGAACTCAGGCGGTGCGGGTGCGCAGCTCAGCGCCGCTGACCCAGTTGCCGTGCAGGCCTCGGCGGATGCGGAACGGCAGCGCGACGGTCGCGACGGGCGGCCCGTCGACGCGCTGGGCGTCGAGGATCACCAGGTCGCTGCGCATCTGCTGGTGGCGCCCGACGACGACGAATACGTAGCCATGCCCCTCCGGGGCGTCGGGCGAGCCGGGGACGAACACCGGCTCGCCCACCGAGCAGTCGTCGCCAGCGTAGAAGATCTGCGGCGCGCGGCCGCTGGTCAGGTCCAGCCCAGCGATCCAGCGGAAGCCGGAGCCGGGGGCGTCGTCCCCGGGGACGTGATTGAGCGCCATCACCCCCCACTCGTGCGGCAGGGTCTCGCGACGGTCGTCCATCCGCGGGAACTCGCCGGCGACGTCGACGAGGCGGTGCTCGGTGAAGGTCTCGCCGGGAGCACCCATGTCGATCGTCCAGCGGGACAGGAAGGCGCGCGCGGTCACGGGGTCGTAGGGCGTGTCGTCGACCCAGGGGAAGAACGGGAAGAAGTTGTCCCGGCCCACCGGGGTCTCGATGTGGATGCGGCGGCCGTCGTCGCTGGCCCCGAGGATGTGGCTGGCGAACCGGTTGGAACCGCGGAACCAGCGCACCTCGTCGCCGCTGCCCTTGCGCGGGACCACGCCCAGGTACACGTCCTCGTCGGGGTCCCACTTGTAGTGCGACTCGCCCCGGCGCAGCCACTCGTCCTCGGCCCGCAGCGGGATGATCGGGAAGATCACGAAGTTCTGGGTGACGCAGAAGTCATGCACCATCGAGGTGTAGGGGGCCCGCAGCCAGGCCTCGTGGATGACCGTGCCCGCCGGGTCGGCCTCGTAGTAGGCGATGTCCGGGGTGACCTCGCCCTTGGCCTGGAACGAAAAGAACACCATCTCGCCGGTGACGGGGTCGGTCTTGGGGTGCGCGGTGCTCGTGCGGGCCGTCAGCGCACCCTCGAAGTCGTACAGGCCGATGGTGTCGAGGGTGACCGGGTCGAGCAGCAGAGGAGGGGAGTCCTCCTTGCAGGCGTAGAGCTTTCCTCCGTGGTAGAAGACGTTGGTGTTCGCGACGGTGCGGTTCACACCAGCCACCGACGGGTCGTCGGTGTACGGGTTGCGGTAGGCGCCGAACAGCGACCGGCCCGCGGCCCGTTCGGCTTCGAAGCGGGGTGTGCGGACGTAGCGGCTGCGGAAGTCCACGCGGCCCTTCGCGAAGCAGAACGACATGGCCATCCCGTCCTCGTTGAAGAACAGGTCGCCGGGTACGTACGAGGGCCACGCCCGGTCGCAGACGACGCGGTAATAGGTGCCGTCGAGGTGCTCGGGCACCTCGCCCTGTACGACCTCCAGGCCGCTGATGTCGGCCTCGACGCGCATCGGCGCCTCGAACGGGACCTGCGGCCGCGGGAAACTCGTCATCGCAGGACCTCCGATGGTCGTCGAATGTGGTCCACCACACGCGCCACCGGCACCTCGGGCAACGATCCCGCCGAACGTTCCCGTATGTGGAACCCGCTGGGGGGTGGCATCCTGACCTGCGTGAACTCGGCACAGATGGCGTTGCGGGCGGTCCAGCTCGTGGCCCAGCGCGGCAGCCTGACGGTGACCGAGCTGGCCGCCGAGCTGCGCGTGGCCAAGTCGACGGCGCACCGGGTCCTCGCCAACTGCGTGGCCGCGGGATTCGTCCGCCAGGACGCCGTCGGTGGCCCGTACGTGACGGGCGCGGTCGTGAAGGAGTTCGCGCTCACCGCCACTTCCGGTGTCCGCCTCCGCGACGCCGCGCAGGCCGCGCTGGAGGACCTGCGCGACGCCTCGGGGATGACGGCCAGCGTCCTGGTGCTGGAGGGCCGCACGGCGCGGTTCGTGCAGTCGATCGAGGGGCACGGCCCCGGGCGCGCGGCGACGCGGCTCGGCCGCGTGCTGCCCGCGCACTGCACGTCCGGCGGCAAGGCGATGCTCGCGTTCCTACCCGAGGCCGAGCTGAACCGGCGCTACCCGTCCCGGCGCCTGGACGGGCTGACCGACCGGTCGATCACCGACTGGGACGCGCTGCAGCGCGCGCTGGCCGTCGTCCGTGCGCGGTGCTGGTCGGCCAACCTCGGGGAGGCCGATCCTGCCGTCAGCGGCGTCGGCGCGCCGATCCTGCTGGGCAACGGGGACCCGGTCGCCGCGGTCTGTCTGGCCGCAACCTCCGACCGGCTGCACACCCGCAGTGAGCTCGACGCCGTGGTGCCGACCCTGCTTGCCGCTGCCACTCGGATCCAGTCGGCGCTGCGTGGTGCCGGCCCGGCCTGACGGGCTCCCGGCGGCGAGCGATGCCGACCTCGTCGGCTGTCATCACTGATCGGAACCGATCGCGGGCTGCCGTGGGTAATCCTGTGTCCGAGGGGAATCGGACACGGCAGCGCAGCACACCTGCACAATGCAGGTGTCCATACGCCTGAGACTACCAGGCCCGCTTTGCAGGCAATGCTCCACGGCTTGATGGCGCGACCCGCACGATCCTCCAGTGCGGTCGTCGCCGAGCCGGGGATGGCCAGTGCCAGCATGGGCACTATCGCGCCGTCGGGCTGCTGAGACCATTCTCGGTGCAGCCGAACGGGCTTTGATTGTGCACTGCTCGGGCTTATTGTGGAGCCATGAGTGAAATGATGTGCGGACGATGTGGTGAGCGTTGGGGTGGTCGTGCCGCTCTCGATGGTCGGCAGCTTCTGGCGGAAGTTCCAGGTACCGTTCTGGCTATCGCCGGCGAGGTTGGCGGCGAGGTGGTTCCGGGATCTGTTGTGATGGTGCTGGAGTCGATGAAGATGGAGATTCCCGTCCTGTCCGACGTGCACGGTGTCATCAGTCGGATGCTCGTCGATGTCGGTGAGCCAGTTCGGGCGAACGCGCCTGTTGTGGAGATTCGCTCGGTACCAGCAGGTGCAGATCGGTGACTCGTGGCCGGTGCCGCCGCAGCGCTCTGGGGGGCGGGCGCTGCGGCGGCCGGCCGCGGCACACGGTCACAGCGGGATGTTGCCGTGTCGACCGCGGGTCCTGGGGAGTCCTGCGAGAGCGTCGATGACGCGAATCCGAGTGTCGACCGGTTTGATCACGGCGTCGACGACACCGAGTGACACCGCTCGGTCGAGCGTAGTCGCCTTTCGCTGTTCGTGAACGAGCGCCTCTCGGAGGTTCGCGATCTGCTGATCCGGTGTTGCGGCGATGCGTTTGCGGTGCAGGACCTCGACGGCGGCTTCGGCGCCCATCACCGCCACCTCCGCATTCGTCCATGCGAAGACGTGGGTCGCCCCCAGTGCTCGGGAGTTCATCGCGATGTAAGCGCCACCGTAAGCTTTGCGCAGTATCACGGTTATCCGTGGCACCGAGGCCTCGGCGAAAGCGTGGAGCAATTTGGCGCCGCGGCGGACGACGCCCGACCGTTCATGCTGAACGCCCGGGAGATAGCCGGGGACGTCGACGAGGCACAGCAGCAGTATTCCCTGCCCGTCGCACATGCGGACGAAGCGGGCCGCCTTCTCGGCGGCCGCAGAATCCAGGCACCCGCCCATGCGGAGCGGGTTGTTGGCCACGACACCGATGGTGCGACCGCCGATGCGCCCCAGCGCGACGATGACGTTCGGCGCCCACTTCTCGTGCAGTTGCTCGACCGGTCCGTCCAGTACCGCTTCGACCACGGGCAGGGCGTCGTAGACCTGCCGGGCGGACGTCGGCACGAGCGTGCCGGGGTCACGAGCGACGGGCGCCCGAGGCAGTTCCCGGACGGAGGAGGCGAGGAGGCCCGCGATCGTCCGGGTGTGCCGCAATGCGTCCTCGTCCGAACCGGCCACGACGTGCGCCACTCCGGAGTCCTTGCTGTGCGTCTCGGGTCCGCCCAGGGTGGCCATGTCGACCTGTTCGCCGGTGACGCTGCGCACGACGTCGGGTCCGGTGACGAAGGCCCGGCCACCCCGCGACATGATGACGACGTCCGTGAGTGCGGGACCGTACGCGGCGGCGCCCGCCGCAGGTCCGAGGATGACCGAGATCTGGGGGATGCGACCGGACGCGGCCGTCATCGCGGCGAACATCCGGCCGACGCCGTCCATGGACTCGACGCCGTCGGCGAGCTTTGCGCCGCCCGAGTGCCAGATCCCGATGACGGGTACGTCCCGGTGCAGCGCCATCGTGATGGCGGCGCAGATCGTGTCGGCCTCCTGGCTGCCGAGGGATCCGCCCATCACGCGGGCGTCCATGCAGTAGGCCACCACCGCGTGCCCTTCGACCAGTCCGCTCACCGCGGTGACGGCCGATGGTGCTCCGGGGACGTCGCGGACGGCCGACCGCTGATCCAGCAGTAGCCCGAGTCGGTGCTCGGGGTCGCGAGCATCGTCCGGTCCGGCGGGCGGGGCCGCTGCCCGCGGGTGCGGGTGAGGCGGCTCGGTGGCAGGTGGGGCCTCCACGGTCACAATGCGACCCCGAGGTCGGCTCGCACGCGGTTCAGCACCTGGCCGCGCTCGGAGGCGATGAAGAAGTGTCCGCCCCGGTGGACGGACAGCGCGAATGCTCCGGTGGTGTGGTGCTGCCAGGCCGCCGCGTCCTCGACATCGGTGCGCGGATCCGCGTCGCCTGTGAAGGCGGTGATGTCGCATCCCAGCGGTGCACCGCCCGCCCACGTGTACGTCTCCGCTGCCCGGTAGTCGTTGCGGATGGCGGGCAGAGCCATGCGGAGCAGGTCCTCGTCGGTGAAGACGCGTCCGTCCGTGCCGTCGAGCGTCTGCAGGTCGGCGACCAGGGCGTCGTCCCCCAGGAGGTGCCGGGTCTCACTGCGCGCGACCGACGGGGCCCTGCGGCCCGACACGAAGAGGTGGGCCGGGGCGACGTCGCGCTCCATGAGGCGGGCCGTTTCGAAGGCCACGACGGCGCCCATGCTGTGCCCGAGGAGTGCGGTCGGCACGCCGTCCGCTGGAAGCGCGGAGTGCACCGAGCCGGCCAGCTCGCGGATGTCGTCCACCAGCGGCTCGCGGTGTCGGTCGTGGCGTCCCGGGTACTGGACGCCCAGCACCTCGACGGCCGGAGCCAGCTCGGCGGCCACGGGGAAGTAGAACGTCGCAGACCCACCGGCATGCGGGAAGCACACCAGCCGGGCTCGCGGAGCGGTGGCCGCGTGGAACCGCCGCAGCCACAGATCTCGGGCAGTCGCGCTCGTCATGGAGGTCGCTCCGGTGGTCGCGCCTGATCGGTCGAGCCGACGCTAGGTCGCCGTCCGAGGAGCGGCCAACCCCTACCTCCACGGCGTCGCGGAGGTGAAGGGATCTCGGGCGCCGCGTCCCTGTGCCGCCGATCACCCCCCTCATCTCGGCCTCTTGCATCCGGGCGCCGGGGCGGATGGCTCGGCTTGACGATGAAAAAAGTGGAAGTTACCGTCATTTGGCATGGACCCTCATTTGGGAAGTGGTGCCGCGGTGGAGGTGCATCCGCGCCGGTGGTGGGCGCTGGGCGTCCTGTCGCTGGTGTTGGTCGTGGTCGGGCTCGACCTGACCGTGCTCAACGTCGCCGTGCCGTTGGTTGCGACCGACCTGAACGCTTCGATCGGCGAGCTGCAATGGGTCATCAACGCCTACACGGTGGTGCTGGCGACGTTGCTGCTGCCTGCCGGCCAGTTGGGTGACCGATTCGGGCGCAAGAAGCTGCTGCTGGGTGGCCTGGTGTTCTTCGGGGCAGCGTCGCTGGTGTGCGCGTACGCCACCTCGCCCGAGCTGCTGATAGCCGGCCGGGCCCTGCTGGGTGTGGGCGCGGCGTTCCTCAACACGCTCGGGCTGGCCGTGTTGGTGACGATCTTCCCGCCCGAGGAGCGGGCGAGGGCGATCGGGATCCAGTCGGTCGCGTTGTCGGCGGGGATTCCGCTCGGGCCGATCGTCGGTGGCCTGCTGGTGGAGAACTTCTGGTGGGGATCGGTCTTCCTGATCAACGTCCCGCTGGTCGTGATCGCGCTCGTGGGTCTGTCGGTCCTGGTGCCCGAGTCGACGACCTCACGCCCGCCGCGCATCGACGTGCTCGGGTTCGTGCTGGCAGTGACGGGTCTGTGCGCCCTGTCCTACGGACTCATCGATGCCGGCGAAACCAGCTGGGTCAACCCGATCGCACTGGTGGCCATGGGAATCGGGCTCATCGCATTGGCCGGGTTCGTCCTCTGGCAGCGCCGCGTCGCCGAACCGTTGGCCGATCTGACCCTGTTCGCCGACCGGAACTACACGCTGGGCTCCGTCCTGTCCGCGTTCGTCCAGTTCTCGGTGTTCGGGATCATGTTCATCCTGCCGCAGTTCTTCCAGGCCGTTCTCGGGGCGAGCGAGCTGCAGACCGGGCTCTGGTTGCTGCCGCTGGTCGTCGCCATGATCGTCGGTGTGCAGATCGGGGCGCCGCTGCGGCCCCGGATCGGCTCGCGCGGGGTGATCATGGGTGGTTTCATCGCGCTCGCGGTGGGCCTGGTCCTCGGCGCGATGAACGGCCCGGACGCCGGGTTCGCCTACGCCGTCGGGTGGACGGCGCTGATCGGCTTCGGGTTCGGGATGTCGATGCCGCCCGCCATCGACATCGCCCTGGAGGCGATCCCGACCGAGAAGAGCGGCGGGGGATCGGCGCTGCTGCAGGCCCAGCGTCAGGTCGGGGCCGTGCTCGGCGTCGCGGTGATGGGCAGTGTCCTGGCCACGAACTACCGGGGCTCGCTGGACACCTCGCAGCTGCCACCGGAGGCGGCCGTGTCGGCGAGCTACAGCGGCGCATCGGGCGTCGCCGTCGCCGAGCAGCTCGGGCTGCCGCAGTTTGCCGACGCGGTGCGCACGTCGTTCACGGCGGGCATGGCTGCGGCGCTGTGGACGTGCGCGGCGGTTACGGTGGTCTGCGTGCTGATGGCCGCCCCGGTCCGGCCTTCGCTCGCCGACCGGTCGAAGGGTGGCGCGCACGCCGATACCTGATCGCGTCGACGAGCCGGCCCAGCGGAACCAGCGGAGGATCAGTGATGGACACGGCTTCGGCCGGCCCGGGTCTGCGGGAACGGAAGAAGGCCCGCACGCGTGCGCTGATCCAGGAGCACGCGCTGCGGCTGTTCGAGGAGCAGGGCTATGCCCGCACCACGGTCGAGCAGATCGCCGAGGCGGCTGAGGTCTCGCCCAGCACCTTCTTCCGGTACTTCCCGACCAAGGAGGACACCGTCGCGCACAACACCTTCACCCTCGCTTTCCTGAACGCGCTGCGCGCCCAGTCCCCGGGCGCGGACCTGTTCGAGACGATCCGCCGGGCGGTGCACGACGCGGCCGAGGGGTTCGACGAGCTGTCGTGGACGCAGGAGCGGCGCCGCCAGCAACTCGTCCTCGCCGTCCCGGACCTGCGTGGCGCGTCGGTCGAGCAGCTGATGCTGCTGGCGTCCGCTCTTCGGGACGAGGTGGCGATGCGGGCCGGGCGGGACCGCGACGACTTCGAGGTGCACACCTTCACCGGGGCCGTGCTCGGTGTGTTCGCTGCGGTCGTCGCGGGCGCGCCGCACACCACCGCTCGCAACTACGCCGATCTGGTCGACCATGGGCTCACCCACCTCCGGTCAGGCGTGCCTCTCTGACGTGCTCGGCGGGTCGGTGTCATCGCCGGTACGTGCTCCGCGCCCGGCGCGTCCGCTGCGGACGCCGGGCGGCTCCGGGCCGGCCAGGGTGGGCAGTTCCGTGCGCCGTTTGATGCTGAGCTTGCGATAGATCCGCGTCAGGTGTTGCTCGACCGTGCTCGTCGTGACGAACAGGGTGTCGGCGATGTCGCGGTTCGGCTTGCCCTGGGCTGCGAGTTCGTACACCCGCCGCTCTGCAGTTGTCAGCGATTCCACACCGGAGCGGAGCGTGGCTGGATCGGATGCGGTGACCGGAGCGACGACCGCGGCCAGGGACACCGGCGGCCGCGAGCCGGAGAGTGCTATGCCGCATGCCATTCCGAGCTCCCGGGCACGTCGTTCGGTCCGCTTCGCCTCGCGGTCGTTGCCACTGAGGCGCTGTGCGTCTGCAAGGTCGGCGAGGCAGCGCGCGGTGGGAAGGGGCAATCCCAGCAGTGACAGGCGCTGTGCTGATCGGTGGAGCTCCTCGATCCGGGCGTCGGTGTCCTCACACAGCCTCGCGAGCTGGGCCTGTGTCTCATAACGAACCCGCCGCGAAGTCTGGGCCGCCTTCCGGCGCAGCTGTTCCTCCAGAAGGGATCGGGCCCGCGTGACGTCGCCGAGCGCGGCGTACGCCTCGGCCGCACCCGACCGCCATGGGATGAACGTAGGTTGGTCGAAGTCCCACTGATGGGCGAGCTTCCCGCACATCGTGAAGTCGCTCAGCGCGGCATGCGGCTGGCCGCCGGACAGGAAGCAGCGTGCGCGCGCGTAGATGTAGCTCAGTCCGATCCGGGTCTGGAACATGGCGTCCGGCACCGGCTGCGCCAGTAGGTCCGACGCGTTCGTCCCCCGCTCCGCCGCCACCGTGAGCAGTACGGACAGCGGGCCTCCGACTCCGACTCCCGCGGCCTCGGACGGCAGGCTGCTCAGCGCTCGGGTCGCGTGCATCTCCGCGGCGGGAAGATCGCCCAGGCGCAGTGCGATCTCGGCGCGGAGGGCGTGCAGCATGTTGTGCCACACCTGCTCGTTGCCGTGCTCTGTCTGCACGAGGATCCTGTCGGTCCAGGTGCGCGCAGAGGTGAGTTGATCGGCGTAGATGAGTGTCGTGATGGCAAGGGTGAGCTGTCTGAACGACTTCCTGTCCAGTTGCAGGACGTGCTCCGCGTCGCCGACGGCGGCCGAGTCGGGGCCGTGGCGCAGCACGCGCAGCAACGCATGGACGGCACGCAGGCGCGAGTCGAGCGCATCCGGTGCGTCGTCGTCGCTGTCTGCTCCCAGTTGCGACATGATTCGCGGGCCGAGGACCGGGTAGAGACCCGACACGAGTGCCATCGTGACCCGCAGGCCGTGGGAGTCCACGGGGTCCTCGCGGTCGAGTGTGTGGTCGAACCGGTCGGCCAGCTTGAGCGCGGCGTCGAGGTCGCCCCGCCAGAGCAGTGCCTCGAACAACTCGAGCACCGGTTGGCCGTGGAGGTCCCCGGCTCGTTCCGCCGCCGCGAGGCGCGGTAGCCGGGACGCGGCGGTCTGCGGATTGAGGCGCCACTCGAGGGAGGTCAACCGGGTGATGACCTCTGCTCGCATTGCGTTGTCGGTCGTGGAGCGCATCGCGAGCTCAAGGAACTGCTTCGCGAGGCCCAGATCGTCGCTGTCGGCCGCTGCCTCGGCCGCGGCGATCAGCACTGTCCGGCACCACTGCTCGTCCGCACTGTTGGCCAGCAGTAGCTGTTCTGCGACGACGAGTGCTGGGGCGCCGCGCTCGAACAGGAGGTGGGCCGTCCGACGGCGGAGGCGGGTCTTCTCGTCGGGCGTCATGTCTTGCGCGACGGCGTCGCGAGCCAGATCGAGCCTGAACGACGTGCCGTCCAGCAACCCCATCTCCTCGAGCAGGCCGATGGCCATGCGCGCGGTCTCGGGGTTCATCTGCAGCAGCGTCGGCACGTCGTCCGGGCGAATGAGGTCGCCGAGAACCGCTACCGCACGAGCGATCTTGAGAAGTGCCGGTTCGCCCGCATACAGGCAGTGGAGCGTTGCGTGCCGGATCGGCTGATGATCCTCCGCGTACTCGCCGTCGTTGCCCCCCGTGTTGTCGCGAACCAGGTGCTCTTCGACGATCGCGCGCAGGAGCACAAGCCCCGCCAGGTGCGCGCCGAGCTCACGCGCGAGCGTATCCTCACCGCGGCTGCTCACGTTTTCGCCGAGCACGGCTACGCCGCCGGCACACCAACCGCATCGCCGAGCGCGCCCGCATCTCCATCGGCTCGCTGTACCAGTACTTCCCGAACAAGGACGCCATCCTCGCCGAGCTCCTGATCCAACACATCGACCGCGGCACCTGGACCGCCGCCGACGCGCTCGACCTCTCACCCGGCACGCTGGAGGCGACGGTCCGGGTGTTCATCCGCGACGCGATCGACAACCACCGCGACGATCCCCGGCTGCTCCGGGTGATGATCGAGGAGGCGCCGGTCTCCCAGGAGCTGCTCGACACGCTCGACCGGCACGGGAAGTTGCGCATGGCCCAGGTCCGCGACGTGATCGTCGGGCACCCCGACGTCCGCGTGGGGGATCCCGACGTCGCCGCGGAGATCATCCTGTTCACCGTGGAGATGAACACGCACAAGTTCATGGCCGCTCCGCGGACCGTCCCCGTCGAGACGTTCGAGGACGAGCTGGTCGCGATGGTGGCCCGCTACTTGAAGGGGTGAGCGCGGGGGCGACGTAGCCGGCGACCTTGACACTTTAACGATGTTCAGTCAGGCTGAGGCGTGAGTGAACTTAGTTAAGGAGCGGTCATGACGGTTGTCGTCGAAGGTGGTCCCGACACCTCGGGACGGCTCGGTTCCCGCAACCGCATCGTGATCGGGGTGCTGCTGGTCTCCACGTTCGTCGTCTTCCTCAACGAGACGATCATGGGCGTCGCGCTGCCGGTGCTCATGACCGACCTGCAGGTCACGGCGAGCGTCGGGCAGTGGCTCACCGCGGGCTTCCTGCTCACGATGTCCGTGGTCATCCCGGTCACCGGGTTCCTGATCCGGCGGGTGCCCACGCGCACCCTGTTCGCCGCGGCCATGGTGCTGTTCAGCGCAGGCACGCTGCTCGCGGCGGTCGCGCCGGGGTTCGGTGTGCTGCTCGCCGGCCGCGTCGTGCAGGCCGGCGGCACGGCGATCATGATGCCGCTGCTGATGACCACGGTGTTGACGCTCGTGCCCCCGGGTCGCCGGGGCGCCCTGATGGGCAACATCGCGATCGTCATCTCCGTCGCACCCGCGATCGGGCCCACGGTGTCGGGCATCGTGCTGGACCTGTTCGGCTGGCGCTACATGTTCTGGCTGGTGCTGCCGATCGCGCTCGCCGCGCTGGTGCTGGGGCTGCGGCTGATCACGAACGTCGGGGAGACCACCTCGGCGCCGATCGACGTGGTGTCCGTCGTGCTGTCCGCGCTCGGCTTCGGTGGCCTCGTCTACGGGCTGAGCAGCGTCGGCCACTCCGGTGGCACGTCGTCGGTCGTGGTGTGGGGCGCGTTCGCCGTCGGCGTCGCGGGTCTGGTGACGTTCGTCGCCCGGCAGCTGGTGCTGCAGCGGGCCGACCGCGCCCTGCTGGACCTGCGCACGTTCCGCTCCCGGACGTTCACCGTCGCCAGCGTGATGATGATGCTGACGATGGGAACGCTGCTGGGCACGGCCGTGCTGCTGCCGATCTACCTGCAGAGCGTGCTGGTGCTGGAGCCGCTCACCACGGGCCTGCTGCTCCTGCCGGGCGGGCTGCTGATGGGGCTGCTGGGGCCGGTGGTCGGGCGGCTGTACGACCGGTTCGGCGCGCGGGCGCTGCTGGTGCCCGGCACGGTCGCCACCAGCGCGGCGTTGTGGTCGGCCACGCTGTTCACGTCCGGGAGCTCGCTGCTGCAGGTGGTCGGGTTCCACCTGTTGCTGTCGGTGGGGCTGGCGTTCGTGTTCACGCCGCTGTTCGCCGTGGGCCTGGGGGCGGTGCCGCCGAAGTTGTACTCCTACGGCAGCGCGATCTTCAGCACCGCGCAGCAGCTGGCCGGGGCTGCCGGCGTGGCGCTGCTGGTCAGCGTGCTGTCGCTGCGCTCCGCGGCGCTGGCCACCGAGGGCGTCCCGCTGGTGGAGCAGACGGCGGGCGGCGTGCACGCTGCGTTCCTGGTCGCGGCCACGCTGTCGCTGTTCACGATCGTCGGGGCGCTCCTCCTCCGGGGCCCGGCGCCCGGCGGAACACCCGCGGCGCACTGACCGCAGCGCCTCTTACCGGATCCCGAACCGCATCGCGGGCTGGGGTAGTGGCGCTGCAGACCGAGCGCTCCCCCGAACCGGAGAACGAAACCCTCGAGGCGGTCGGGTGTTCCCGGCTGCCGCTACCTGGAGACAACTCATGGTGCAAGTCACGTCGGTAGCACGCCCGTCGGGTGTCGCGGAGGACAGGTGGAGCGGTCGACTGGTCGGCTGGTTGGTGATCCTCGTCGGGGCGAACCTGTTGGCCGACGTGGTCATCGTCGCCCCGCTGCTGGCGTTGCCGGACATGATGCGGCACTTCCAGACCGACCAGGCCGCGTGGCTCAACTCGAGCGCGATGCTGGCGGGCGCGATGTGGGCGCCGTTGCTCGGGCGCAACGCCGACATCCACGGCAAGCGCCGGATCCTCGTCGTCACCATGCTCGTCACGCTTGCGGGATCGCTGGTCTGCCTGGTCGCGCCGAACGTCGTCGTCTTCGTGCTCGGGCGGTTCCTGCAGGGCGCGGCCATGGGGGCGGTCCTGCTCACGGTGGCGATCACCCGCCAGGTCTGCACCCCACGGGTCGGGATGACCGCCGTCGGCGTCGTGACCACAGGCGCGTCGGTACTGGGGATCCCCGCGATGTTCCTGCTGAACCCGGCGATCGACGCGTTCGGCTACCGGAGCGTCTTCGTCGTCGCCACCGCTCTCGCGATGGTCTGCGCGGTCACCGTGCGGCTGTTCATCCCGGAGCCGCCGATCCGCTCCGGCGGGTCGGTCGACGTCGTCGGGGCGCTGCTGCTCGGTTCCGGTCTGGTCGCAGTGCTCGGTAGCGTCAGCATGGCCCCGGACGTGGGCTGGGCTAACCCGGGTCTGCTGGCCGCGCTGGTCGGCGGCGTCATCGCGCTGGCCGCCGGGGTGCGGCACGTGCTGCGGGTCCCCGACCCGATCGTCGACCTGCGTGGGCACAGCGGGTCGCTGGCGTTGACGCTGGGAGCGGTGGCGCTCACGGCCGGCGCGGTGCAGAGCATGCTCCAGCTGAAGAGCCTCGTCGCGGAAGTGCCGCCCGAGCTCGGCCTCGGCTACGGCCTCGGCGGTGGCGACGTGGTGCTCGCGTTGTTCCTGCTGTCCGCGGTCGGGATCATGATCGGTGGTCCGGTGTCGGGTGTCCTCGCGTCCCGGATCGGTCCGGCGCGCACGCTGCTCGCCGGGATCGCGGTGGGCCTGCTGGCCACGTTCGGGATGCTCGTGGGCATGTCGGTGCTCCCGGTCGGGCTGGTCTGCGCCACCCTGCTCGGGGTGGCCGCAGGCGCGGGCATCGCCTCCAGCTTCAACCTCGCGACCGTCATGACACCGCCCGAGAACCACGGTGCGATCGGCAGCCTGGTGGCGGTCGTGCTCTGCGTCGGGTCGGTCGTGCTCAACTTCGCCGGCGTGATGGTGCTCAACGCGACAGCCACCGACTCGCTCGTCGCGGGGGTCGCCGCGAACTCCCTGGCCGGGGTGCAGCTCTACATCCTGATGGGTGGCGCGGCGCTCGTCGCGGCCGCGGTGCTCGCGACGGTGCTGGTGCGCAGGCGCGGGTGAGTCACGCGTCCGGCCGGGCGGCGATCCCGTCGAGGACCATGCCGAGGTGCCGTTCGAACCGCCGGTCGCCGTCGTCCTGGAGGTGCCCGGCCTCCTTGACCAGTGACGCACCTTCGCCGAGCCAGGCGTCGCGCTGGTCGATCGAGTAGCGCGACGGATCGGTCCCGGCGGCCTGGCGCCTCTCCTGCTCCTCGATGACGAATCCGACGACGAACGCGGTGACCAGGTCGACGGCGTCGTCCGCGTCGGCGGGCTTCCAGCCGGACTCGGCCCAGCGTTCGAACAACGGCTCCTTCATGCGGACCACGTCCGGGTCGGTGATCCGGGTGCCGCTGAAGATGCGGGCCCCGTCGCGGTGGAGCAGGTACTCCGAGCGCAGCACGCGGGCGTAGGCGGCCAGGTCGTCGCGCCACCCGTCGCCCGGCGGGACCGCGGCGAAGGCGCCGGCCACGCGGCGCATGACCTCGGTGGCCATCTCGTCGAGCAGCTCCTGCTTGTTGCGCACGTGCCAGTAGAGGGCGGGGGCGCGGACGTCCAGCCGGGAGGCGAGCGCGCGGACGGTGAGGGCGTCCATGCCCTGGTCGTCGAGGAGTTCGAGCGCCGCCGTGACGATCCGCTCCCGGGTGATGCCCTTGGTCATGTTGACACCTTAACGGTGTTCAGGCATGCTGGCTACAGCGTTGAACTTAGTTAAGGAGAGCCCTGATGCGTGCTGCGGTCGTCACCGCCCCCGATGCGTCACCCGCCTGCGCCGACTTCCCCGAGCCGACGGTCCCGCCCGGTCACGAGCCACTGCACCTCGTCGGAGCCGGCCTGCACAACATCGTTCGCGGGCTGGCCACCGGGCGGCACTACGGCCGTGGCCAGATGACGTATCCGCTGGTGCCGGGCATCGACGCGGTCGCCCGCACCGGCGACGGGCGGTTGGTCTACACCGGCTACGCGCGTCCGCCCTTTGGGACGATGGCCGAGCGGCTGGTCGCTCCCTTCCAGGCGGAGGTTCCGACGGGGGCGGATCCGCTCGCGATCGCCGCGGGCATGAACCCCGGCCTGTCGGGCTGGATGGTCCTCACCGCGCGGCGCAAGGAATTGGGGGCGCTGAGCACCGTGCTGGTGCTCGGCGCCACGGGGATGTCGGGCAGCCTCGCCGTGCAGGGGGCGCTGGCGCTCGGGGCGGAGCGGGTCATCGCCGCCGGGCGCGATCCGGAGGCGCTGGAGCGGCTGCGCGGGGCGGGAGCGACGACCGTGTCGCTGGCCCACGACGGGCCCGACGGCCTGGAGCAGGTTCTGGCCGACGCCGTGTCCGAGACGTCGCCCGGTCTGGTGCTGGACTACCTGTGGGGGCCTGTCGCCGAGGCAGCCTTCGCCGTGCTGGGGCGCAGCGGCGAGGACACCGAGGCGGACACGTCCTACGTGCAGATCGGGTCGCTCGCGGGTCTGACGGCGTCGCTGCCCGCGGACCTGCTGCGCAGCCGGCGGATCCGGATCACCGGCAGCGGCGCCGGATCGGTGTCCCACGAGGAGATGCTCGCCGAGGCGCCCGAGGTCATGGCCCGGTTCGCCGACGGATCCCTGCAGCTGCCCTACACCGCGTTCCCGCTGAGCCGGGTCGGTGAGGCGTGGGCGCACACCGGCCGCAGCCGCGCCGTCGTCGTGCCGGACTGAGCCGTCCACCAGTCGATCGTGTTCGGAGAGGGAAGAGTCATGCAGAAGAGGGCTTTGGTAGTCGGGCTCGGGATCGCGGGGATGTCCGCGGCGATCGGGCTGCGCCAGGCGGGATGGACGCCCGTGATCGTCGAACGGGCGCCAGAGCGTCGGACCTGGGGCTACTACATCTTCATGTTCCAGGAGGGGTTGCAGGCCGCGGCCGACCTGGGGGTCGCCGAGTACCTGCACACCCGCAGCCCGGAATGGAGACCGGGCGGGAACTCGTGGTCGGTGGATCGTCGGGGCAGGCGCAAGCCGGCTCTGGGACTGCTGGACGCGCCCAGCGGGCTGGCATCGGTGCTGCGCAGCGACATCGAGGCCGCGCTGTGGCAGGGCATCGCCGGGAACGGAACCGACGACGCGGTCGAGGTGCGGTTCGCGACCACTCCGATCGAGATCACCGAGGGCGCCGGCGGGGTGCAGGTCCTGCTCGAGGACGCCGGCGCCGGGAAGCGGTACCGCGAGGACTTCGATCTCGTGGTCGGCGCGGACGGGATGCGCTCGAGCGTGCGCCGGATGGTGTTCGGCCCGGACGAGGACCACATGGTCAACTGGAAGGCGATGATCTGCGCGTTCCAGCTGAAGGAGCAGGTGCCCTCCTACGAGGCGAGCGACAGCATCCTCGTCGCGCGCCCCAAGCGTGCGGTGTGGGTGTTCGGACTCGCCGACCACGCGCCCTGCGCGTGGCTGACATACCGCACCGAGGACATCCCGGACCGGTTCGCCGGGTCGGCGATCGAGCAGCTGCGCGCGGTCTTCTCCGGGATGGACGACGACCCCGTGGTGCGCCACGTCCTGGACTCCCTGGAGGAGGCACCCGACTACGTGTTCGACTCGATACACCAGGTGAAGATGCCCCGGTGGAGCACGGGGCGGGTCGTGCTGGTGGGGGACGCGGCCTGGTGCATGAACACCTACTCGGCGATGGGTTCCTCGTCCTCGCTGCGCGGCGGCGCCGCACTGGGCATGGCGCTGCAGGAGCACCCTGACGACCTCGCCGCCGCTCTGGACGCCTATGAGACCGGCCTGCGCCCCTACATCACCAGGCAGCAGCGCTCCGCACGGGTCAAGCAACAGCGGTTCGTCCCGTCCAGCCGGCCGGTCGAGGTGCTGGTTTCGGCCGTCCTCGTACTGATCCGCAAGGTCGTCCACCGTCGGATGACAGCGGAGTGCACCGCGTCGTCGGCTCCGGCCCTGTCCGGCACGACGCCGTGACGACCACGCGGAAGAGAGCGCTGGTGGTCGGGCTCGGGATCGCGGGGATGTCCGCGGCGATCGGGCTGCGCCGGGCCGGGTGGACGCCGGTGATCGTCGAACGGGCGCCGGAGCGGCGGACCGGGGGCTACTTCGTCGGGTTGTTCCCGGAGGGTCGGCAGGCCGCGGTCGACCTGGGGATCGCCGACCACCTGCACACCCGGAACCCGGAACGGAGGGCGGGCGCGAACTCGTGGTCGGTGGACCGTCGGGGTAGGCGCAGGCCGGCTCTGGGATTCCTGGACCAGCCCGGCGGGCCGGCGGCGGTGCTGCGCGGCGACATCGAGGCCGCGCTGTGGCAGAGCATCACGGGCGTCGAGGTGCGGTTCGCGACCACTCCGATCGAGATCACCGAGGGCGCCGGCGGGGTGCAGGTCCTGCTCGAGGACGCCGACACCGGTGCCCGGTACCGCGAGAGCTTCGACCTGGTGGTCGGCGCGGACGGGATGCGCTCGAGCGTGCGCCGGATCGTGTTCGGTCCGCACGAGGACCACCTGACGAAGTGGAACGCGATGATCTGCGCGTTCCAGCTGAAGGAGCAGGTGCCCTCCTACGAGGGGAGCGACAGCATCATCATCGCGCGCGCCAAGCGGGCGGTGTGGGTGTTCGGGCTCGCCGACCAAGCGCCCACCGCACTGCTGACCTACCGGACGAGCGACATCCAGGAGCAGTTCAGCGGGTCGCGGGTCGAGCGGCTGCGCGCGGTCTTCTCCGGGATGGACGACCCCGTGGTGCGGCACGTCCTGGACTCCCTGGAAGAGGCCCCTGACCACCTGTTCGACTCGGTGCACCAGGTGCGGATGCCGCGGTGGAGCACGGGGCGGGTCGTGCTGGTGGGGGACGCTGCCTGGTGCATGAACCTCTACTCGGGCATGGGGGCCACGTCCTCGCTGCGCGGTGGCGCCGCACTCGGCGCGGCCCTGCAGGAGCACCCCGACGACCTCGACGGCGCCCTGGACGCCTGGGAGGCCGGGCTGCGTCCGTTCATCACCAAGCACCAACGCTCCGCGCGGCTCAAGCAGCAGATGTTCGTCCCGTCCAGCCGTCGGGCCGAGGCGCTGCGCTCGGTCCTCGTCGGTCTGGCTCGCAGGATCCGCGGCCGCCAGCTGGCGACGGAGGTGGGCGGGCCGCAGGCCTCGGCGCTGTCCGGCACATCGCGGTGACGACGGTGTCCGCGTCGAGGAGGGACGATGCGTGACGCCGGAGCCTGGTGCGCTGCGGGGATCGTGGTGGCCGGGGGGCTCGCGCCCCTGCTCGTGGGGGGTCCAGCCCTGCCGATGATGCTGGGGATGCTCGGGCTGGTCCTCTTCCTGCTCGCGCACGGCGGCCTCACCTACGGCTGGCGCGGTGCCCTGGGGTTCTTCGCCTGCGCGTACCTGGTGGCGTTCGCGTTCGAGGCGCTGGCCATCGCGACGGGGTTCCCCTTCGGCTTCTTCACCCACGACGGGCCCGGTCCGGAGATCCTCGGCGTCCCGCCCACGGTGCCGGTCGTATACGGCGTCGCGGGGTACGTGGCGTGGTCGATCGCCCGGCTGGTGATCGTCGCCGACCGACCCGGTCGCCTGATCGGGCCGGCGCGGTTCGTGGTGCCGCCGGTGGCCGCCTTGGTGCTCGCGGGCTACGACGCGGTGATCGACCCGGGTGGAGCCACGGTGGAGGGCCGGTGGAGCTACGGGGACCCCGGCGGGTTGTTCGGGGTGCCGCTGACGAACTTCCTGGGCTGGGTCGTGACGGGGTGGGTGGCGTTCCAGCTCTTCGCGCTGCTCGGGCCGCCTGCGCGGCGGATCGGTCCGCCCTGGGTGCTGCCGCCGGTCGTGTGGCTCGGCGTGTACCTGCCCAGCGTCGTCACCTTCGTGACCGGATCGGCGGGCCCCGCGGAGGCAGTGACGGTGGCCGGGCGGACCTTTCTGGTGGCCGACATCCAGGAGACCGCCGTCATCGTGGGCATGTTCAGCATGGGGATCCCGGCGCTCATGGCGCTCGCCTGCGTGCTCGCCAGGCGCGACGAGGCAACCTCCTAGCCGAGTAGCGCAGTGTCTGCGGGCTCACTCAGGCGTGGCCGGCCAGCTCGCTGGTGTGCATGCCTTCATGGCCGATCCTGTAGTCGGTACAGCCAGGTCCAACCGGCCCATGTGACGGCTCCGGACAGCAGGAGCGCCGCCGGGGCGAGCGCCAGGATGCTGAGGAGCATCCCGACCGTGCCCGCGACGAACGGCAGCTGCAGGCCAGTGACCCGGACCTCGCCTACCTGCCGACGCGGTGGCCGACGCGATGGGCGAGATTCACCGCGATCATCACCATCGTCTGCTTTGCGTTCGGTTGGGTATCTGGTGGAGATCCGGTACGGGCCGTCGGGGGGATTCGTTGGGGTACAAGGTGGCCCGGCCCGGCGATCGGACCGCGGCCGGATATCCCGTCTACTACTTCCGTGCGGCAACGGTTGGTTGCCCGCGGTCGCGAGCGCTGTCCCCAGATCACCAAGCTGCACATACGCCACCGTGGGTTGTTCATCTACGTCGAGGCGACCACCGAGGCCGGGACCGGGCCGCTGTGCCGGCTGCGTTGTGTCGGGCCTGCCCACGACTGGCAGGTCGCGATCTACCTGCCCAGCCACGACGACTACGCGGAGTCAAATCCTCAACGGGTTGCCCTTCGGCACCTGCCAAGACGCCCTCGACCTCGCCTGCGGCCTCTACCTCGACGACCCCACCGCCTGGAACGACCTCAGACCCCGACGAACTAACGACCGGAACCACTAGAGAGCGTCCTCGAGGCCACATCTTGAGGGTCGCTAGGTCGATCATGGCCTGGTAGGACAGGGCGGTCTTGTCGTAGCGGGTGGCGATTGCCCGGTACTGCTTGAACCGGTTGAAGCAGCGCTCGACGACGTTGCGCCGCTTGTAGGCGACCCGGTCGAAGACGGGAGGTCGACCGCCTGCTGAGCCGCGGCGGACCCGGTTGGCTTGCTGGTCGCGTCGTTCGGGGAGGGTTGCTTCGATCTTGCGGCGGCGTAGGTAGGCGCGGCTGGAGTAGCCCTTGTCGGCCAGTACCCGAACCGGACGGGTCGCCGGGCGGCCAGGACCGGGGCGGCGGAAGGTGACGCCGGCCAGGACCTGGGCGAACATCATGGTGTCGTTGACGTTTCCGCCGGTCAACACCACTGACAGCGGTCGGCCGTGGCCGTCGACAGCGAGGTGGAGCTGCCCCGAGCACAGCCACCTACCCAAGACCAACACCAGCTGGTGGCGTCTGAAGTTCCGTGGCATCGCTCGCCGCGATCGCGACACCGACACGCAGCTCGCCGCGGCGGGCTGGCTCGCCGTCAGGATCTGGGAGCACGAAGATCCGATCGAAGCCGCCCAGGCGATAGAACAACTCGTGCGCGACCGAACTGCCGAGAAGCAGCTGCGCCGGACTCGTATGCGTCCGGAAGGGCGTGTCCCAGCGGTACGTGAACCCCCACGTCCCTGACCAGGGCATCCGCAGCAGGAGCCGATTGACCGGCATGAAACCCGCTGGTCAGGGAATGATCTTGTGTCCGAGGGGGGAGTTGCGCACTAACCACACGCCTCGCGCTTACGTCAGCATGATCGTCTGTTCTGCCTGCCGCTACGGGGTTCTTTCGACCGCATGGGCGGCGGCTTGAGCGGGCGCACAAACACGGGTATCTGCTCCCGTGTCGTCCCGGTGCACGGCCTATCGTCGGGTCCGTGCTGCACGGTCGCGTCGACGAGCTGGCGAGGATCGGGCAGCTTTTGGCTGATGCGCGTCGGGCGCAGGGCGGCGCTCTGGTGCTGCGGGGTGACGCTGGGATCGGGAAGACCATCCTGCTCGACCGTGCGTCCGAAATGGCGGGCGGCATGCGGGTGCTGCGTGGGATCGGCATCGAGTTCGAGGCCGAGCTGCCGTTCGCCGGGCTCCACATGCTGTTGCATCCGTTCCTCGACCGGCTCGATGCGCTGCCCGGCCGGCAGGCCGATGTGCTTCGCGGCGCGTTCGGCATCGCGGAGACGGTTGTCCGCGACCGGTTCCTGATCGGGGTGGCCACCCTGACACTGCTCTCCGACATCGCTGACGACCGGCCGCTGCTGTGCCTGCTCGACGACGCGCAATGGCTCGACGACGCGTCGTCGGCAGCGTTGCTGTTCGCCGCCCGGCGGCTGACTGCCGAGCCGATCGCCATGATCTTCGCTGTTCGCGGCGATGAGGCGGTCCTGCCTGCTCCCGGCGTCGAGGCGGTGCGTGTCCGCGGGCTCGACCCGTCTACAGCGGCGGCGTTGCTGGCCGAGTACGCGCCGGGCCTCGCCGATCCGGTACGAGCCAGGGTGCTGCGCGAGGCCGATGGAAACCCGCTGGCCCTCATCGAGCTTGCTGCCGCGCTCGCTGCGGAGCAGCACAGCGGGCGGGTACTGCACGAGTTCCACGTCGGCCCGCTCCCCGCGGTCGGTCGGGTCCAGGACGCCTTCCGTCGACAGATCGCCGACCTGCCGGCGGCCACGCAGTTGGCGCTCGTCGTCGCGGCCGCAGACGACACAACCAGCGTCAATGTGATCATGGACGCCGGCAAGGCGCTGGGGCTGTCCGCGGCGGATCTCGACCCCGCGGTGCGCAGCGGGCTCGTCATCGTGACCGGCGACGGCATGTCGTTCCGGCATCCACTGGTACGTGCGGCCGCCTACCGAGCTGCGACGTCCGTCGATCGGGTCTCCGCCCATCGAGCGCTGGCCGAAGTGTTGCTGGACGGATCGAACGCCGACCGGCGGGCATGGCACCTGGCGGCGGCAACGTCGGAACCCGACGAGGAGGTTGCCGGCGAACTCGAGCGGGCGGCGCAGCGCGCGGGTAGCCGGGGCGGATCGACCGCGATGGCTACCGCATACGAACGGTCGGCCGAGCTCAGCATCCACCCGGCCCGGCGATCGACTCGGCTGGCCAAGGCCGCCAGGGCGGCGTACGACGCGGGTCGTACCGCATGGGCAACCGATCTCGCGTCCCGGGCGGCCGCGTCCACCGACGACGCCTCGGTGATCGCCGAGGCAACCTACATCCAGGCCCAGATCGACGTCGAACGGGTCTCACCGGCCGCCGGTGGCAAGGTCGCGCTGAACGGCGCCCGCCGGATCGTCTCGTGCAGCCCCGAGCAGGCCGCGATCATGCTCACCGAGGCGGTGTGGATCGCATGGGTCGGCGGCGACTCGGTCCTTGCCACCACGGGCCGGGGTCCGCTGGAAGCTGTCACCCTGCCTCCGACCTCGCCGCTGCGTCCCGCCGTGGCCGGCATGCTCGGGTTCCTCGACCTCCTCGACGGCGCACCCGCCGCCGCCATGGAACCCATGCGGGGGCTCGTGGCCGCCGTCCAGGCCGGTTCGGTCGACAGCTTGACCGTCCACACGATCACCGGGTTCATCAGCCTGTTGGTGGGCGATGACGACGCCGCAGCGGCGATGTTGGAGACGCTGGTGGTCACGCTCCGAGCCGGTGGGATGGTGGGGTGGCTGCCGTACGCGCTGGAGCCACTGGCACTCGCCCAGTGCCTGCGCGGCCGATTCCTGGACGCAGCAGCCGCCGCCACCGAGGGGACCGCGCTTGCAGTCGAGGTCGGCCAGCGCAACCAGGTCACCGCGATGACTGCCATCTCGGCATGGCTCGACGCGGTGTCGGGCGATGAGGAGCGCTGCCGGTCGCTGGCGGCCGAGGTGAATGCGCAGGCCGCCCGGCACGTCGCGGCAACCGCGTGCGCGCGCTGGGCGCTGGGCCTGCTCGAACTCGCCGCCGGCCGGGCCGATGCCGCCCTGGAACACCTCGACAGCATCTACCGCGATCGCATCGGGTACGGCTACGAGATCCGGGCCGCGCCGGACTTCGTCGAGGCTGCCGTGCGCAGCGGCCACATCGATCGCGCCCGGACCATGTCGTCGGTCTTCCAGGAATGGGCTCGACACTCCGGGCACCTGTCGACGGGTGCGTTGGCGCTGCGCTGCCAGGCGTTGCTGGATCAGGGATCCGACGCGGACACCGGCTACGCCGCGGCGCTGCGCGCCCATGAGACAGCGAGCCGACCCTATGACATGGCGCGGACGCACCTGGTCTACGGGGAATGGCTGCGCCGGCAACGCCGCCGCTCGGACGCCGGTGCCCAGCTGTCCGCGGCGATGGAGCTGTTCGATCGGCTCGGTGCCCGCCGGTGGGCCGAACGCGCGGCCGCCGAGCTGGAGGTGTTGGGTGCACGGCCCGCTCCCCGCAGCTCCGACACCGGCGGGTCGGCGCGACTCACCCCGCAGGAACTGCAGGTCGTGCGGCTGGCCGCGGCAGGGCTGAGCAACAAGGAGATCGGCGCACAGCTGTTCCTGAGCCCGCGCACGGTCGGGCACCATCTGTACCGGGTCTTCCCCAAACTCGGCGTTACCCGGCGGATGGAGCTGGCCTACCTGGATCTGGGATCGGTCACATGACCGGGGTGTATCCGCCGTTCCCGTGCTGACACCCGTGCGAGCCGGGCTGATGCGAGCCTCTGACCTGTAGCGATGGCGACAGGGCCGGCTGACCGATGTGGGGAACTGCCGCAGCTTCCTACCGTTGGATCGTGACGGATACAGCAGCAGCACTTCCGCCGGTCGTGTCCCGCGAGCAATGGCGCGCTGCCCGCAAGGCCCTTCTGATCAAGGAGAAGGCCCTGACCAGAGCTCGTGACGAGCTCAACGCCGAGCGTCGGCGGCTTCCCATGGTGAGGATCGCCAACGACTACATCTTCGAGGGCCCCACCGGGCCTGCCCGCCTGCTCGACCTGTTCGACGGGCACGCCCAGCTGATCGTCGGCCACTTCATGTTCGACCCCGAATGGGACGAAGGGTGCCCGAGCCGCTCGGCAGGCGCCGACGAGTTCTCCGCCGGCCACCTCAGCCACCTGCTGGCCCGCAGCACGTCGTTCGCGTACGTCTCGCGCGCGCCTTACCGGAAGATCGAGGCCTATCGGGCCAAGAAGGGATGGACCGTCCCCTGGTACTCGTCGTTCGGCAGCGACTTCAATTACGACTTCCACGTCACGATCGACGAGTCGGTCACTCCGGCCGAGTACAACTTCCGCACCAGAGCCGAGCACGAGCAAGCGAACACCGCGTCGTACCTGCAGGGTCCGCAGCCGTTCGAGTTGAACGGCCTGAGCTGCTTCCTCCGCGTCGACGACGACGTCTTCCACACCTACTCCCTCTACGCCCGCGGCACCGAGACGGTCGGCGGCGCGTACTACTTCCTCGATCTGACCGCTCTCGGCCGGCAGGAGGACTGGGAGGAACCTGCGGGCCGCGCTCGGTACGCCCGCAGCGCGAACCCCAACTTCTCGGCGTGAGCGGGGAGCGGGAGATGGCCGTGGCGAACCGCCCCACTCTCCCGAGCGACGCCGGCCGACAAGTCCGAGACGGTACTGCGACGAAATAGATCGACCGGCCAGGGCGAACGCGCCTGGCGCAACGAAATGGAGCAGGGCATGAGAGAACTGATCGTCAACGAAGGCATCACCTTGGACGGAGTCATCGAGACCGGAGAGTGGTTCTCCCCGCGCGGCTCAAGCGATTACGATCTGTCTGACGTCGAGGCGGCGATCAAGGAACAGCGGGAGGCCGCCGACGCCCTCCTCGTCGGGCGCAGGACATTTGAGGACATGCGAGAGTTCTGGCCGCGGCAAACCGACGACACGACCGGCACCAGGGTGTATCTCGATGAGGTACACAAGTATGTGATCTCCGGATCGATGGGCGACACGCGGTGGCAGAACACCACGGTGTTGACCGGCGACGCGCTCGACGAGGTCCAGGCATTGAAGCGCGCACCCGGTAAGGACATCGTGACCACTGGCAGCATCACCCTCGTCCACGCCTTGATCGCGGCCGGCCTTGTCGATGAATATCGGCTGTTCATCCACCCCGCCGTCGCCGGGCACGGCCGGCGCCTTTTCTCAGATGGCACGGCGATACCTGCCATGCGGCTGATAGAAGCGCGTGGGTTTCGATGCGGCATGGTGCTTCTCCGGTACAGATCCGAATGAGCCAGGGGCGCGGCGTTCGGAGACGCCCTCGGTCTCCAGGAGGGGCCGTTAGCAGTGGGTAGGGCGGGGCGGTATCCGGAATCTCGGGAAGCTGGAGTGGACTCGGACCACCGGCACCCTCCGTACCTCCTCCGCGGTCTCGTGCGATGCGCGCTGTGTGGCCGGCGGATGCAGGCGCGGTGATTCGCAAGCGCGAGACCTACTGCCGCGTGGCCGGGCGGGGATCGTACGGTCCGGCCGCTGACGGAGCCGGCCCCTGTCTGGCTCGAACGCTCGCCCCGGCTCCGCTGCTCTCGCCAGCCATCCCAGGACGGTCAACCTGCGGGAGTTCGACATCGTAGTGCCGCTGAACGCGTGGATCGGGTCCATCTTCTCGAAGGGCAACGTCAAGCGAACTGTGGCCGCCCTGGTCGCGTCTCAGGGCGGCGACGCGAATCCGAGCACGCACAACACGGCGAGGAAGCGGCTCGCCGATGCGGAGAGCCGTCAAGGCGGTTCCAGGACGCGATCGCTGCGGGGATCGACCCGAGTGCTCTTGTCGACCCGATCAACGAGGCTCAAGCCCAGCGCGCGGCCGCGCGGGCCGAGGTGGATGGCGCACCTGCGCCGAGTCTGATCACCGACGCCGAGGTCTACGCGATGATCGACTCACTCGGCGATGTCGGCGCGGCGATGAAGGACGCGGATGCCGGCAGCCTTGAACGGCTGTACCGCGAGCCGCGGTCTGGGACTCCGCTACGAACCACACGGGCGAGCAGTCGAGGTCCTGCTCGCGCCGCGTGTGGTTAACGGACGTGTCCGAGGGGGAGTTGCGCACTAACCACACGCATCGTCCTTCCCTGAACGTCGGAGGCTAGGTCGGGACACTCGCGTGCATCAGCCGCTTTCAGCGCGTGGCCTCGCTCATGGATAGGTGGCCGAGTAGAGCTCGACCGGCTGGTCAGTGAGCCGCCCGATCCTCGGGACGGTCGAGCAGACCGGCACGGGCGCGGAACTCGGCGGCCCGGCGGGCGCCGCGGTAGAACGTTTCGGCCGGTTGCGTGCACTGTCTCGACGGTCGTCAGCGATCCTTCCTGGCGAGTGCGGCGAGAAGGCCGCCGGCGAACGTGTCGCCGAGCCCGACGGTGGTGGGGTGCGCGACGTCGAGCGCGAAGCCGGGTACACACCGGACGCTGTTCTCCATCTGTTCGCACAGCGCTGCCGCGAGGCGACGGATTCTGGCCGACGTGGTTGCCGGCGCAGGCGGTCGACGTGCTCGTCGGTGAAGTCGTCACCGTGGCATCAGCGGGCGGCGGCCAGCACGGTGCCGGTGTCGAGGGCGGCGGCGTACGCGCCCGGCGCGTACGCCGAGTGCTGCCACTCAGTACTTCGTGTGTTCCGCCGCACGGACGCCGTGTTCGGTGACCAGCTGTTCCAGCACGTCCGCGGAGAGCGTCAACTACTCGTCGACGCAACCGCCGAGGCCCAGGACGACATGGGACGGGTCGGCCATGTCAGTAGAGCAAGCCCTTGCCGGCGGCGCCGAACAGCTCGAACTTCTGGGCGGCGACCGCCCGCATGGCCTCGATTGGATGGCGTTCGGCTCGCGCATCTTCGGGTCGTTTCCCAGCACCTCGCGCATCTTGTCGTGGTAGGCGATCTTGATGTCAGTCGAGACGTTGAGGCGCGCACGGACGAGTAGCGCATCCGCGGGTCGGCGCGTCACCGGCGACCGCGCGACCCGCGGATGTGCATCACGCCAGGACGCGCGCGCCGCCTAGCACGCGCATGAACGCACGCGACCACTCGGGCAGGTCCGGCCAGCCGCGGCACGAGACCATCGAACCGTCGACCACGTCCGGCGCGTCCACGAACGTTGCGCCGGCCTGCTCCATGTCGGCCTTCAGCGGCGGGAATGCTGCCGTGGTGCGGCCGCGCAGCAGGCCCAGAGCGGCCGGCACCTGCGGGCCGTGGCAGATCGTGCCCACCGGGAGGTCGCGCTCGAAGAAGTGGCGCACGATGCGGGCCACGTCCGGGTCGGTGCGGATGTACTCCGGCGCTCGGCCGCCGGGGATCACCAGCGCGTCGTAGTCCTCCGGTCGCACGTCGGCGAACGCGTGGTCCACGGGCAGCTGGCGGCCGGGCTTCTCGGTGTACGCGTCCCAGCCGGGCTCGAAGTCGTGGATCACCAGCTTGACGGCCCGCCTGCTCGGAGCGGCCACGACGACCTCATGGCCGCCTTCCCGCAACCGGAAGACGGGGTACATCGAGTCGAGTTCTTCTGCCGCGTCGCCTGTCAGGACCAACACTCTGGCCATTGCTCGCTCCTTCTCTCCGGTGGATACGCGTTGACGTGCGTCCCGCAGCCCGCGGCTACGGTCTCGGGTGAGGCGCAGGCACAGTTCCCACGCCCAGGTAGCGGTGCTGTAGGTCGGGCCGGGTCGTCAGCTCGTCACCGCCGAACTCCGCCTCGATGCGGCCGGAAACCATGACGAGCTGACGTCCGGCCATTCGGACCGCTGCACGCAGGTTCTGCTCCACCACCAGGACGGCCACCCCTTCCGCGACGAGGCGATGCACGGCGTCCACCAGGACGTCGACGATCGTCGGTGCCAGGCCTTCCGACGGCTCGTCCATCACGACCAGGTGCGCGTTCAGGAGCAGCGCACGCCCGACCGCCAGCATCTGCTGCTCGCCTCCCGACAGGTTGGCGCCACCGTGTTTCCTCCGCTCCGCCAGCCGGGGGAACAGCTCGTAGACGGCATCGGGCGTCCAGCGCTTGTTCCTGGTTCCCCGGGCCAGCATGGCGAGATGCTCATCGACGGTGAGGGACGGGAACAGGCGACGGCCCTGGGGGACGTACGCCATCCCGGCCCTCGCGACCCGTTCCGGCGTCAGTCCGTCGATGCGCTCCCCGCGAAGGAGAACGTGCCCCCCGGAGGGCGGCAGGAATCCGACGAGGGTGTCGCACAGCGTGGTCTTGCCCATGCCGTTGCGGCCCACGATCCCGACGGCTTCGACGCCCATGCCGAAGCTGAAGTCGTCGAGGACCAGCGATGCTCCGTAGCCGGCCCGGAGTCCCCGGACCTCGAGCAGGGGGGCACCGCTCACGTCATCGCCTCCACGCCGAGATAGATCCGGTGTACATCGGGGTTGTTCTGGACGTCAGCAGGCGAACCGACGGTCACCGTCTCCCCGTCGGCCATCACGACGACGCGCCGGGCGATCCGGAACGCCACGTCCATGTCGTGCTCGATGAGCAGCAGCGTCACGTCGGCGGCAGAGGACTCGAGCAGTTCCACCAGGCGCTCGCGTTCGCCGCGCGACAGACCCGACGCCGGTTCGTCGAGCAGCAGGACGTCCGGTCGAGCCGCGATCGCCATACCGAGCTCCAGCTGCCGCTTCTGCCCGTGCGCGAGTTCGCCTGCAGGACGGTCGAGCTGGTCGGTGAGCCAGACCGCACCGGCGACCCGGCCCGCCTCGACTCTCATCCGATCATCGACGGAGGACCGCCAGAGCGAGTGGTGCCTGCGTCGATGGCCGGCGAGAGCGAGGTAGATGTTGTCCCGCACCGTCAGCCCGGCGAACGTCCGCGCCTTCTGGTAGGTGCGCGCCACGCCCAGGCGAGGCCGGTGCCGGGAGGGCCTCGACGTGCAGTCCAGGCCCTTGATCACCACCGATCCGCGCGTCGGCGCGATGTCGCCGGCGATCACGTTGAACAGCGTGGACTTGCCGGCCCCGTTCGGTCCGATGATCGCCACCCGCTCGCCGTGCGCGACCTCCAGGTCGATGCCGCGCAGGGCGAGCAGGCCCCCATAGGCCACCGTTACGGAGTGAACCCGGATCGCCGGTTCCGGACCGGTCGGCTCGCTGGTCTCGGCCATGGCCACAGCCTCCTCGATGATCAGCGCTGCGGCGCGCCGCCGACGACCGGAATCGCCTTGCCCGTCCACGGCAGGTCACGCCGCTCGCACCGCGGGAAGTCACGGGACGGCGACGGGGTGTCGGGCCCGAACGTGCCACCGAAGGTCTGGTCGACGCCCGGCACGATCGCCACGGTCTGCTGGACGACCTCGCCCGTGTCGTTGACGGTGAGCCGGGAGATCCCCACGTCGACGATCCCGCTGCGGTTCTCGTCCAGCCTGACGTCACCGTAGGGGAGGTCGAGGGTCAGATCGGAGATCGCGGCGTGGAAGGCGGCGCGATCCGCGATGCTGCCGTCGACGGCCGTGAGGCCCTGGGCCAGGGCCACGCCTGCGGAGTAGTAGCCGTAGAAGAACCCGAATGCGGCGGTCACCGATGGCGGCGCCGGCTGGTTGCTGCTGAGCGCTCCGGCCAGCGACTCCCAGGTCGCGTCCGCGCTCGCCAGGTACTCGTCGATCTGCGGCGTGCGGACGTCGGCCGGCAACGCGGCGAACCCGCCGACGTACGCCCCGGCGATGCCGGTGCCGAGTGCCTGCGCCAGGTTGGGGTTGAAGAAGAAGTTCCCCGTGTGCTGCGCGCCGGTCAGGTTGCCCTTCGCGTCGACGAACGCCTCGAGGGACGCCTGCGTCCCGGTCCCACCGACAGCCCAGAAGTAGCCGTCGACCTCGTCCGGGTCCGGGAGCTGCGCGATGTAGGACGAGTAGTCCGTCGTGCCGAGCGGAGGAAAGACCCGATGGGTGACCTGGCCACCGACGGCGCAGAAGTCCGCGATGAACCCGGCGGTAGAGGTGTGGCCGAAGCTGTAGTCGTCCGCGATGACCGCGACGGTCCGCCAGCCTTCCTTGTTGTACTGGATGTCGCCGAGACCGGCGTTCCAGATCGCCCCGTCGCCGTAGAACCGGAAGAAGTTCGGCGCCTGTACCTGCAGCGTCGCTTCCTGAGAGCCGGCGAGGCCGGCGAACACCGTCAGGTCCGGGTTGGACTTGGCGTACTCGGCGACGGCGATGCCCTCGTCTCCCGAGAGTGGCCCGATGATGACGTTGGCGCCGAGCTGCTCGACGAGCCGCCGCACCTCCTGGAGGATGCGGTCCGCGGTGTCGTCGCCACACCCGATGCCGACCAGCTCGATCGGGGTCCCGGCGACCTGGGCGCCGGTGAACCCGTCGAGCGCGCTCGTCCGCGACTTCACCGTGGCACCGGCGTGCTCCACCATCGCGAAGGTGGCACCGGCGACGACGTCCTCGTGGAATCCGCCGAACGGCCCTTCGCACTCGCCGAGGATCCCCAGACGTACGGTTCCGTCATCGGCCGGTGCCGCGCCGGGAGGAGCGCCGCTCCCACCACTGTCGCTATAGCCCCCGCAGCCCGCCGCCAAGAGCACCAGACCCACTGCCAGGGACAGCGCCCGCACCTTCGGTCGCTCGATTCGGCTCATCGTCGTGAACCTCCGATTCCTTCTCGTCCGGGTCAGTGGACCGGGGTCCGCTGGTCGATGTGGATGACGCCGTGCGCGTGCGTCCCCCGAGTCGGCGACGAATGCGCTCGGCTATTCCGGCAGCTCCTTCCGGGGAGAGCACCATGATCAGCAGGACGATGATCCCGATCACGGTGTTGAACCTGGCCTCGGTGATCCCGATCTGGTCCACCAGTGGAAGGTCGCGGAGATAGGTGAAGATCAGCACGTACACGAATGCGCCCAGCCAGGCGCCCTCGAAATACGACACCCCACCGATCACGGCGATGATCAGCAGGATCAACGTGGGCCCGATCGAGATGGATGCCGGGTCGATCTGCCCGTTCCACCACACGTTCAGCAGGCCGCTGAGGCCGGCGACGAACCCGGCGAGGGTGAAGGCGAGCGTCCGGTGGAGCGGAACGTTGAAACCGAGCGAGGCCATGCGCACGGGATCGTCACGCACGCCCTGGAGCGCCAGGCCGAACGCGGTCCTGCCCACCACGCGAAAACCCAGGTAGACGATCGCCGAGAGCACGACGCCCACGTAGTACAGGCTCAACGGGGAGCCGACGAACGCCGGGCGGGGAACGCTCGTGATGCCACTCGGCCCGGAGATGTCGACGATCTGGGCGAACACGAAGTTGCCGATCACCGCGTACACCAGCGTGAGCATGAGGAAGTAGATCCCGGTGGTCCGGGCGGCGACCGCGCCCAGCACGAACGCGACCGCCGTGGTCACGGCGATCGCGAAGGTGATCGCCGCCCACGGGCCCCACCCGAGGTTCAGGCCGCGGGCCCCGACCTCGAGTGCCGCGTTGCCGAACATGAACCCGGCCACCCCGAACAACAGGAGCTGCGCCAACGAGGTCATCCCGCCGTACTTGGCCAGGAACACGATCGTCGCCGCCGCCATCCCGAGAATCATGGTCTGCGTCATCACGAAGTTGATGAAGAACGTGGAAGCGACCGTGGGGATGACGAACAGGACGACCATCAGCAGGGCGAAGGCGAGGTTGCCTCGCGTCAGCAGTGCGCGGGCGCTCATGCCGGCCTCCCGTACAGCCCGTAGGGCCGGATCGCCAGCACCATCGCGAGCAGGGCGAAGGTGACGATGATGGCGTAGTACGAGTAGTCGCTGGGCAGGTATGCGGGAGAGAACGCCACGACGGTCCCGTACAGGAGGGAACCCGCAGCGGCCCCTTTCAGGGAGCCCATTCCTCCGATGATCACCACGACGAGCGAGTTGAGCAGCCAGCTGCCGTCGATTCCGGGTGCCGCCCCGGCGAACGACGCCCCGAGCACCCCTCCGAGGCCCGCGAGGAACGACCCGACGAAGAACGTCACGGCGAACACCAGCCTGATGTTGATGCCCAACGCGCGCACCATCTGCCGGTCGTCCACGCCCGCGCGGATCACCATGCCCATGCGGGTTCTGCTCAGCCACAGCCACAACAGCGCCCCGACGAGCACCGCGACACCGAGCATGAACAGGCGGGACACCGCGTACCTCTCGCCGAAGACCGAGAAGAAGTACGTCACGGCCCCCGGCCAGACCATCCGTTGCGCCAGGCCGCCGAACTCACGCAGCATCTGGTCGGCCAGCACGACGGTGATCGCCAGCGTGATCAGGGCCTGCCGGAGCTCCTGTCCTTCGTTCCACTGGAGGAAGACCTGTTGGATGAGCAGGCCGAGCACGGCGGCGACGGTCGCACCCGCGATCATGGGGACCAACCAGTCGAGCAGGCCGACGTCCGCGGGCTCGATGTTGCGCGTCCGGCCCACCATCGCCTGCTGCACCCGGACCGCGATGTACGCGGCGAGCAGGAACAGCGAGCCGTGTGCCATGTTGACCGTGCGCATCAGGCCGAAGATCAACGTGAAACCGGACCCGGCGACGAACAGCAACCCGGCGAAGGTGACGGCGTCGAGTGCCGTCACGACGAAGTTCCCCGGATTCGCCGCCATCGACCCGGCCGGAGTGGCGTCCGCGAAGAACGCCACCCACAACGCCAGTGCGACGAACGCGGCGGCAGCGCCGAGCGTCGGCGGACGACGCATGCCGGCCCATCGGTCGCGCGCGGACGGGGGTAACTCCGTGCCGCTGGTTGCCGCGGTCACCGGACCACCGAACCGATGTCTGCGCTCGCCGTACCCGTCGGATCCTGTCGCGACTCGTCAGGAGCATTCCGCAGCAACGCGTCCATCGTCACCCGCCATCGTCAGTATTTCGCCGTGATGCACTCAATGCCGCGAACGTGGTACTGCACTGGTCGTGCGGGATGCGACTCGGAACGGGTCAGGCGTCGGTGATCCCGCGGAGGAAGGCCAGGCCGTCGGTGGCCAGGGCGTCCTGGGTACGGGCGAGCGGGCGCCAGATCGACGCGGCGGTGGCGATCGACTCGTTCTCCGCGGTGAACGACTCGATGACCAGCGGCCCGGCATAGCCGGCCGCGTCCAGCGCGGACAGGAAGGCCGGCCAGTCCAGGTGGTCGGCACCCGGCGTCCCGCGGTCGTTCGCGCACACCTGGACATGCATGATCCGTCCCGCCGCCCGGCGTGTCGCCGCGGCCGGGTCGCGTTCCTCGATGTTGAGGTGATAGGTGTCCAGCGCGAGCCCGATGTGTTCGGCCGGCAGCCCGTCGAGGGCTTCGAGGGTCTGGTCCACGGTGTTGAGCAGGCTGGTCTCGTACCGGTTCAGCGGCTCGACCCCGATCCGCACACCCACGTCCGACGCGTGCTCCACCACCGCCGCCATGTTCTCCCGGAACTGCGCGTACGCGGCGGCGCGTTCGGCGTCCGACATCCGCCAGGTGCGGCCGACCGAGGTGTAGGCCGGCCCGGCGACGACCGGCGCACCGATCTGGGCCGCCGCGTCCAGGGTGCCGCGCAGGTAGTCCTGGGTGGCGCGGACGGTGGCCGCGTCGGCGGACACCAGCTCCCGGCCCGGCGACATCGCCACGCAGACGGTGGCGCCGAGCCCGAGGTCGCCGAGCACGATCGCGGTCTGCGCGGGATCCCAGTCACCCGGCTGCTCGAGCGGCAGCTCCAGCACGTCGAACCCCCACTGCGCGACCTGCGGGGCGAGCTCGGAGACAGTCTTGTCGTCGCACGGCGAGGCCCATACCCAGGCGTTGACACCGATCTGCGTGCTCACGCCGTCCCCCGCACCGGAGAGCAGAGCTCGAATCCGGCGCTGGTCGGCGCGAGTTCGATCTTTCGCATCACCATTGAGCGACCTCCCCCGCAAGCAGGCTAGGAGGCCCCCATGACCGCCTCCATGCGTGATCCGGCATCGATCATTAGATTTCCTACATGCCATTTTCCTCACCGACGCGGCATGTGGCACTGATCGTCGAGACGTCCAACGCCTACGCACGCGGGGTGCTGGCGGGCATCCGCAGGTTCGCGGCGGAGCGCCCGCGGTGGTCGTTCTACCTCGCCGAACACAGCCGCCACGAGACCGACTTCTCGTGGCTTCGGGGCTGGAACGGCCATGGGGTCCTCGCCCGGATCGAGAACGAGGAGACCGCACGGTTCATCCGCGAGCTGGGCCTGCCGACGGTGGACCTGAGCGCGAAGGGCCTCGCACCCGAGCTGCCGTGCGTCGAGACCGATGACGACACAATCGCTCGCTGGGCGGTCGAGCACTTCGCGGAGCGCGGCCTGCGGCAGATGGCCTTCTGCGGTGACCAGCGGTTCGGCTGGTCGGTCGCCAGGGCCGCGGCGTTCGCCGATCACGCGGACCGGCGCGACGCCGTCCCCCACGAGTTCACGCTCGAGCCGTCCGGGATGCGCTCCCACGACCGGGAGCGGCTCGCGAGATGGCTGCGCGGGCTCCCCCGTCCCGTCGGGGTGCTCGCCTGCTACGACATCGCCGGCCTGGAGGTGCTCGAGGCGTGCAAGATCGCGGGTCTCCGGATGCCCGACGAGGTCGCCGTGGTCGGCGTCGACAACGACGAGCTGTTCTGCAACCTCACGTCGCCGCCGCTGTCCAGCATTCAGCCCGATACGATGCGAACCGGGTACCTCGCCGCGGAGATCCTCGACGCGATGATGGCGGGCCACATCCTCGAGCCGGGAAAACGGCCTATCGAGCCGCTCCGGATGGTCACGCGGCAGTCCTCGGACATCTTCTCCGTCGAGGACCCGCTGGTCGCCGCCGCGCTTCGCTTCATCCGTGACCGGTCGGACAGCGCACCGACCGTTGCGGCCGTGCTCCGGCACGTCGGGCTGTCCCGGCGGGCCCTCGACGCCCGGTTCGTCAAGATCGTCGGGCGGACCGTCCACGGCGAGATCGTGCACGCCCGGGTCGCCCATGTCGCCGAGCTGCTGACCTCGACGGACTGGACACTGCCCCAGATCGCCGAGCGGCTCGGCTTCAGCCACTCGGAGTACATGAGCGTGATGTTCAAGCAGCACACCGGCACATCCCCGGGTGCCTACCGCCGCGCCGCCACCGGCGCTATCTCCCGGCAGGAGTTCCGGAGCCGCGGCCGCGTGCCGAGGAGCGATAGGTAGGAAATCTAATGATCGATGCTGGATCGCGCATCGAGGAGTGGCGCAGATGCTCCTAGCTTGACCGGCGGGAGGTTGCTCAACGATGACGCGAAGAATCCATGTCGCCCTCGCCGGTCTGGGCTTCGGGGCCGAGTTCATCCCGATCTACCAAGCCCACCCCGACGCCGAGCTGGTCGCGGTCTGCCGGCGCAACGAGGACTCGCTGCGCGAGATCGCCGATCGCTTCGACGTCCCCGGCCGCTACGCGAGCTTCGATGCCCTCCTGAAGGATCCGGACGTCGACGCGGTCCACATCAACACCCCGATCCCGGACCACGCCGCACAGAGCATCGCGGCACTCCGGGCCGGGAAGCACGTCGCCTGCACGGTGCCGATGGCGACGACCCTCGAGAAGTGCCACGCCATCGTGGCGGCCGCGCGGGAGGCCGGTCGGAACTACATGATGATGGAGACCGTCGTCTACTCACGGGAGTTCCTGCACGTGCGGGACCTCGTCGACGAAGGCACCATCGGCCGGATCCAGTTCCTCCGCGGGGCCCACCACCAGGAGATGGCGGGGTGGCCGGGCTACTGGGAGGGACTTCCTCCGATGCACTACGCGACCCATGCCGTCAGCCCGGTGCTGACGCTCGGCGGGGCGCTCGCGGAGAGCGTCGTCTGCGAGGGATCGGGCCGCATCTCCGATGATCTCGCCGGGCGCTACGGGTCGCCGTTCGCCGTCGAGAGCGCGCTGATCACGCTGCGCGACTCGGTCGCCCGCGCGGAGGTGGCCAGGTCGCTGTTCGAGACGGCACGCGGGTACGTCGAGAGTTTCACGGTGTTCGGCGACCGTGCGAGTTTCGAATGGGAGCAGACCCAGGGCGCAGGGCACGTGCTCCACGTCGGTGCGCATCCGAAGCGGGTCGAGGTGCCCGACTTCGCGCACCGGTTGCCGGTCGAGATCGCCCGCTTCACCACCGGGGGTGTCTACGACGACGACAACCAGCACCTGTCGTTCATCCAGGGCAGCGGCCACGGCGGTTCACACCCGCACCTCGTGCACGAGTTCGTCCGCAGCATCGTCGAGGAGCGGCCGGCGGCGATCGACGCCGTCACCGCAGCCAACTGGACCGCGGTCGGGATCTGCGCCCACGAGTCGGCGATGCGTGGCGGCGTGCGCGTGGCGATCCCTGACTTCGCCTGACTCGTCCGCTGAGCCGGTTGACGGCGGCGTCCGACGCGAGGAGCGTCGCGGCTTAATGAGGCGCCTGGTCCATCCGGGACTCCGGTGTGGTGTACAGGCACCTCGCACGACCTGCACGTCACCGTCGTCGACGAACACCGATCCGGACGGAGGCACGCCACGACCCCGGATCGGTACCGCAGGAACGGGCCGATCGGTGTCGCGTCCGCCCCGCGTTTCCTGGCGTGGGCAACCAAGTGGCTCATCAGCGTGGGGGAGACCGGCTGTGATCGTGTGGTTTCGCCCTTCTCGCCGAGCGAGATCAGGCACTGGTCGAGGTCGATCGGGCGCAGCGCGAGCGCGCCGCCACGGCGGCAGGGCGCTGGTGCCGTGGACAAGCACCTCGACCCCCGCCCGGTCCCACCCGCGTCGTCGCCCGCGACTTCACGGGTGATGCGCCGGACCAGGAGATCCGGCACGCGGCCGGAACTGGCGTTGCGCCGCGCCCTGCACGGGCGCGGCTTGGGGTTCGTCGTCGACCGGCCCGTGCCGGGCGGGAACCGGCGTCGGCGCGTAGACATCCTGCTACGAGTGGGCGGATCGCGGTGTTCGTCGACGGCTGCTTCTGGCACTCCTGCCCTGACCACAGTCATCTGCCCAAGACCAATACCAGCTGGTGTCGCCTGAAGTTCCGCGGCATCGCCCGCCGCGACCGCGACACCCAACTCGTCGCTGCGGGCTGGCTGGCCGTCAGGATCTGGGAGCACGAGGATCCGGTCGATGCGGCTCGGGCGATCGAACAGCTCGTGCGCGACCGAACCGCCGAGAAGCAGCCGCACCGGCCTCGTGCGCCCGGGCGGGCGTGTCCCAGTGGTATTTGAATCCCCACGCCGGTGACCAGGGCATACACAGTAGGGGTTGTGCGACGCGCATGAAATACGCTGGTCAGGAGCGTGATCTTGTGTCCGAGGGGGGAGTTGCGCACTAACCACACGCCTCTCGCTGAGCTGACTGGGGCGCCGTGGGTGCCGCCCGAGCCTTGCTCAACCCGTTCTTGATCGTGGGCGACACGGCCGGGCTGATCACCTTCTTGGCCGAGATCTCCAGGATTCGATCGGGTCAGGATCGCCATCGGGTCGACCGAGTAGCGGTTGGCCGTCGATGGCATCTTGATCCCGTACTCGAGCTCCAGTTCCTCCCGCAGCCTCACGCCGGGCCGCGGCAGCGCTCGGTGCCGAGAAGCGTGATGAGCGTCAGCTCATACTTGCATCGGCGATTGACGTCCCCGGAAGTTGGCCGTGGCGCGACAGGCTCGCCAGAACCTGCTGCGCGGCGTGCTCACCCGAGGCGGCCGCGTCGGCGAGGGACGGCATCTCCAGCTGGTAGTTCGCCCGCCAGGTGGACCGGGCCGAGGTGGTCGCGCAGCCTCGGCAGGGACGCGCGTCCGCCGGGCGCCCAGAACGGCATGACCCGAGGGTGACGTCGCACGAATGTTTTGCCGAGCTTTCCCTCGAGCTCGGGATGGAGCGTGACGAGGTCTGCGGTGAACCGGGAGACGATCTCGGCGTCGGTGAGCTCGAACAGCCGCGCTTCCGCGGGCCAGGACCGCGCAGGGCCGCGGCGTGGTTGAACATCGCTTGGAACGACATTCGGGGCGTCGACACGGCGATGTCGTCCCACCGCGCTGCGGCCCATATTCGTGGGTGAAGAATCCCACGACCACGTACCGGCCGTAGTGGATGTCGTCGAACGCCGCCCGGTACGCGGGCGGCAGGCCGGGCACGATCTTCACGGCCACATCCCGGGGACGGCCACGACCGCACGGCGGGACCGGATCCGCGCCGGTCCGTTGTCGTCCTCGTAGTCCACGACGACGCCGTCGTGGGTCCATTCGACGGACTTCGCCGGTGAGTTCAGGCGCAGGCGATCACCGATGTCGGCCGCCAGGATGTCGGTGAGGGTCTGGTTTCCACCTTCCGGCAGGGCGAAGTTCGGAACCTTCGCCGGGTCGGTCAGCAGGATCCCCATCGAGATGACGAACTGCGGCGACGCTCTAACCCTGGCCTCAGGTTGATCGGGGACGATGAGCGGCAAAAGCATCGATCGGAGGGGCGGGCCGGCGTGCGGATCATGATCGCGGATGACGAGACGGCCATCCGTGAGTCGCTGGAGCGGGTGCTCCAGGTCGAGGGTTACGACACCAGCACCGTCGCCAACGGTCTCGCCGTGCTCGACGGGGTCGGGGGCGACGCGCCGGATCTGCTGATCCTCGACGTGATGATGCCCCGCCTCGGTGGGTTGGAGACTTGCCGGCGGTTGCGGGCGGCGGGTCGGGATCTGCCGGTGCTGATGCTGACCGCCCGGGATCAGGTCTCCGACCGGGTCGCGGGGCTGGACGCGGGCGCCGACGACTACTTGCCCAAGCCGTTCGCCACCGAGGAGTTGCTGGCCCGGGTGCGGGCCCTGCTGCGCCGGCGCACGCCGGGCGACGACGAGTCGCAGATCCTCTCGTTCGCCGACGTCCGGGTCGATCCCGACAGGTTCGAGGCGTGGCGGGGCGGGCGGCCACTGCACCTGACCCGGACCGAGTTCTCCCTGCTGCAGGTCCTGATGCGCGACGCGACCCGGGTGCTGACCCGCGACGTGCTGTTCGAGGCGATCTGGGGCTTCGACATGAGTACCACCTCCAACAACCTCCAGGTGTACGTGAGCTACCTGCGCCGCAAGATGGAGGCCGAGGGGGAGCCGCGATTGATCTACACGCTGCGCGGCCTGGGGTACACGTTGCGGGAGCCTCCTCCGTGAGCTGGGGCGCCGCCGGCTGGGGCTTGCGACGGCTGGCCCGATGGTGGCGCAGGCGGTCCCTGCGGACCAGGCTGACGGTCATCGCGGCGACGGCCATCGCGGTCAGCGTGTTCGTGGCCTTGCAGGTGGCCATCGAGCTGCTGGACTCGGAGCTGCAGGACACCGTCGAGGATCAGCTGCGCGCCGACTCCCGCGTCCTGGCGACGAGCGCGGAGCGCGCCGGTCTGGCGCAGGTCCAGCTACCGCCGTATCCCGGAGCCGGTCGGCTGGTGCGGATCATCCTGCCCAACGGCTCGACCCGGACACCGGCCGGCCAACCCGCGCTGCCCCCGGTCGGCGAGCACGCCGGGCGCGTGGCACAGGGCGCGTCGGCCGACCTGGTGGAGTCGAACGACAGCGACGAGGACGGCTACCTCATCTACACGCTGCGGGCGGGCGACGGCGCGGTCCAGGTGGCCGCCCGCGTCGCCGACGACAGCCCGATCAACCGGTTCGGGTTGGGCATGCTGCTGATCGGGCTGCTCTGCGTGGTCGGCGGCGCCCTTGTCGGGTGGACCGTGGCGCGGACCGGGCTGGCACCGATCGACCGGCTGACCGCCGCCGCGGTCCGTGTCGCGCACACCCGGGATCTCGACGCCGACATCCCGGATGAGGGCGGTGGCGAGATCCGGCGGCTGATCCGGTCGATCAACGACATGCTCGCCGCGCTCCGGGACTCCCGTCAGGCCCAGCGGCTGCTCGCCGAGGACGCCGCCCACGAGCTCAAGACCCCGCTCACCAGCCTGCGCCTCAACGTCGAACTGCTGATCCGGCTCGATCGGCGCGGCACCCTGGACAGCGCACTGCCGGCGGAGAGCCGAACCCGGCTGCTCAACGACCTCGGCGCCCAGGTGGCCGAGTTGAGCGCCCTTGCCGCCGAGCTGACCGACCTGGCGCGCGGTGACGTCAACGACGAGAGCACCGAGCTGCTCGACCTCGCCGACGTCGTGGTGGCCGCCGCGACCCGCGCGCGTTCCCGCGTGCCCGACATCGAGATCGCGCTCGACCTCACCTCCGTGTGGGTGAGCGGGCGTCCCGCTGCGCTCCAGCGGGCGGTGCTCAACCTCATCGACAACGCCGGCAAGTGGTCCCCCGCGGACCGGTCGGTCCAGGTCCGGCTCCGTGCCGAGGGCGCGTCGGCGGTGCTCGAGGTCGACGACGCCGGGCCGGGCATCGACGCCGCCGACGTGCCGCGGGTGTTCGACCGGTTCTACCGTGCCGACAGCGCCCGGGCGTTGCCGGGATCCGGTCTGGGGCTGTCGATCGTGCAGCGGGTCGTCGACGCCCACGGCGGCCGGGTCACCGTCGCCCGGTCCGCACGCGGTGGCGCGCTGCTTCGGGTCGACCTTCCGGCTGCGGCCCCGCCCACCCCGATCGTGCGGCTCACCGCCGGGGAGGACACCGCAGTGCGCTGACCCGCGTCGGCCGCACGCGCAGGACCAGGGGGCGGGGGCCGTCGGGCCCATGAAAGATCCGATGAGCAGGGTGAGGGCGGGCACCAGGACCGACCGCACCAGCAGGGCGTCGAGCAGCACGCCGAAGGCGACCAGGAACCCGACCTCGATCAGCACCAGTGTCCGGCTCTCCCGGACTCGTCGACCGCGCGGAGGTCCGCGACGCCGCGGCCGCGTGGACCGGACGGGTCAACTCCGTCACCGCCCGCATGGACCGGGTGGACGCCGACGCCTTGCTGATCCGGCCCGACGGCCGTGTCGCCTGGGCATTGCCTACCGGGCAGGACCTCGACGCCACCACGCTGGTGCGTGCGCCGGGCACCTGGTTCGGCCAACCGGCCTGAGCGGCCGTTTAACGGTCGTCTCAGATTCGCTCGGTATGAATTCGGCGTCAGATAAACGAGGTAACCCGTATGTAGGAGGCTAGAAATGGCAGTCAACGCAGCGCCGTCAGGAAAAGCGCCGCCCGGGCGGTTGAGGTTCGGGGCGGCCACCGTGGCGCTGGCGACGGCATTCGCTGTCGTCGCCTGCGGGTCGGACGCCGACAACAGTGCGGCGCCCGCTGCGGCCGGCCCGCACAGCGCGCACGCGGGCGAGTCGTCGGCTCCACCGCAGCCGCTGCGCGCCGGCGAGCGGTTCGTCGACCTGAAGTTGCCCGAGGCCTACACGCCCGCGCCGCCGGAGGGCGCCGTGGACGAGTACCGGTGCCAGGTGCTCGATCCGGGCCTGACCGAGGAGGCGTTCCTGACCGGGACCCAGGTCATGCCGGAGAACGTCGCCATCGCGCACCACGGCATCGTGTACGCGGTGCCGCCGGGCGGCGCTGCCGCGGTGCGCGAGCAGGACGCGAAGACTCCCGGCCCCGGCTGGCAGTGTTTCGGCGGGACCGGCGTGAAGGGCGCCGACGTGGAGGACGACGACGAGGGCGCCGACCCGGGCGCGGCGTGGGTGGACACCTGGGCGCCGGGCGCCACGGAGACGCTGCTCGACCAGGACGCCGGCTTCAAGCTGGAGCCGGGCAGCCTGATCATCTTCCAGATGCACTACAACCTGCTCGCGACCGACGGCAAGCCGGCCGGGTCGGACCGCTCGGCGGTGCGGCTGCGGCTGACGGACGGCACGCCGCAGACCCGGGAACTCGAGACGTGGTCGCTCGACGCGCCGACCGACCTGCCCTGCGCCGCCGACGAGTCGGGTCCGCTCTGTGACCGGGCGGCCTCGATCGCCGACGTGACGAAGCGGTTCGGGTCGGAGGTCGGCGAATTCGCGGGCGAGCAGGTGGAGGAGTGCAACGAGGGCGGCGTGCCGAAGCCCGGTGACACCCAGTCCTGCGACCACGAGGTGGAGGAGCCGGTGACGGTGTTCGCCGGTTTCGGTCACATGCACATGCTCGGGCGGTCCATGAAGGTCGAACTCAACCCGGGCACGCCGAAGGCCGAGGTCCTGCTGGACGTGCCGCAGTTCGACTTCGACAACCAGCGGATGGTGAAGCTGCCGTCGCCGGTGGAGGTCGGTCCGGGGGACACGCTGCGGGTGACGTGTACGCACGACGTGGGGCTGCGCAAACAGCTGCCGCAGCTGAAGAAGCTGCCGCCGCGCTACGTCGTGTGGGGCGACGGTACCGGCGACGAGATGTGCATCGGCATCATGACGGTCTCCCCCCGCAAGTCCTGACGAAAGCGTCGAACGTGTGTGGGCTCACTGTGTGGGGTGACGGCACCAGCGACGAAATGTGCACCCGGGATTCTCATCACCACACCTGCGACATGAAAGGCGACTTCTCTTGTCCCCCACGCCTTCCCCCGGTGAAACAACGCCACGGGCCGATGCGCCACTACGGGCAACGATCTGGGCACTCCTGCCGCTACGCGTCTTCCTCGGCGGCACATTCCTCTACGCAGGCCTCTCCAAAATCCTCGACACCCACTACCTGGACCACACCTCACCCCTCGGCGTCCACGCTCAGATGCTGCACGCCGCGACAACCTCGCCGGTCGGCCCGCTGGTGTCATTCGCGGCCGAACACCCGACCGTCACCGGCCTGGTTATCGCCTTCGGCGAGGTCGCTGTCGGGCTGGGTACTCTGCTCGGGCTGTTCACCCGTATCGCCGCACTCGGCGGGTTTCTCCTCGCGCTGAGCTTCTTCCTCACCGTCAGCTGGACGACCCGCCCGTACTACTTCGGCGCCGACATCGTCTTCGCAGCCGCCTGGACCCCGCTGCTGATTGCCGGCGACGCAGGCCTGTTCTCCTCGACGGCCCGCCTGCGCGCCGCGATACGTCGTCGTCGCCAGCCGAACCCCACCCCACAGCACGGGAACGATGTCGAACGACGCAGCTTGCTCTGGGGCGGCCTGATCGCCGCGACGACCGCTGCCCTCGGCGGTGCCGTCGTCGCTCTCACCCGGCGCACCACCACCAACCCGGAACCAAGCCAGCCGACAGGCCCAGGAACGGACTCCCCGACAGTGATCGCTGCGGTCGCTGCCGTCGCCGTCGGTTCGTCGACAAGCTTCACCACACCGAACGGTTCCGCCGCATACCTGTTGCGCCCCTCGACCGCCACTTTCCTGGCGTTCCTCGCCGCCTGCACACACCAGGGCTGCCCCATCACGCCCGCAACCCCCGGCTTCCGCTGCCCGTGCCACGGCTCCACTTTCGACGGCAAGGGCCAGGTCACCGGCGGGCCGGCAACGAAACCCCTGATCAACGTGCCAGTGCAAGTCGTCGACGGGCAGGTCACCACCGCATAACCGCGAGCGCCGACAAGCTCGAGCGGGCGAAGGTGGTCGGCGCCACGCAAGGCGTGGACCGGCGCGGCGAGGACTGGGTCGAGACCGTCCTGGAACTCACCGACGAGCGCGGCGCCGACCACGTCCTGGAGATCGTCGGCGGGCCACACCTCGGCCGGGCGGCGGCGGTGGGTGGCCGCGTCTCGCAGATCGGGGCCCTCGAGGGCTTCGAGATCACCACCCCGGTCATGCCACTGATGCTGAAGGACATCCAGGGGATCGGCACCGGCCAGCGCCGTGCCCTGGAGGACCTGGTACGCGCGGTCGACCGCACCGGGCTCACCCCGGTGATCGACTCCTGGCACCCCTTCTCCGAGCTGCCCGCGGCGCTGGACCGCCTCGACAGCGGCCCATTCGGCAAGGTGGTCGTCGAGCTGTAGACCGACTGGGCTAGCCGGTGAGCGGCAGGGCCACAGCGCCGGCGAAGCGCGGCGCCTCGGCCTCGTCGAGCATGGCCGCGGCGACGGTCTCCCGGCCGACCTTCGCGCCGAGGTCGAACGGCGGCGCGGCCTCCAGGCCGACGGTGCGCCGGTCGGCGCTCTCGGGTCCGTCGTCGAGCACCCCGGCGTGGAACACCGTGCCCCCGGCCTCGAGGACGGCGTTGTCCGCCTCCACCTTGTCCGCGAGCCGGTCGCCCAGCAGATTCCCGAGGATCCCGGCCGCCTTTCCCGCCACGGCGGCGGATCTGCCCGTTCCGTAGGTGCCCAACCAGATGATGCGCTGCGGTCCGGCTGCGACGAGCGCCTTCGCGCCGGCGAGCAGAACCCCCGCCCGGTCCGTGCCGAGCGCGGAAAGGACGACGGAATCGGCAGCGACGACCGCACCGATACTCGCCGGATCGTTCACGTCACCCGCCCGCTTGTACAAGCCCGGAGATTCGGCGAGGGCGATGCGTTCGGGATCGCGCGCAATGGCGGTGACGGTGTGCCCACGCTGCAGCGCCTGTCGGATGATGGCGAGGCCGGTGCGGCCGGATGCGGCGAGGACGGTCAGGTTCATGCGGAAACGCTAGAGGGGCCGTCGAGGGCCATCAAGTGCAAGATCGGTAATGCATTGTTCCGGAATGCGCAATTCACTCGTCCTGGACCGGGCCCGCCTGCCCGCCGCCGGCTGCTGCGGCCATGATGTGACGGGTGCGCTCGCGGAGCAGCCGGTGCGTGCGGTCGTGGTGGTTGCGTGGATGCCAGGCCATGCTGACGGTCAAGGGTGGCAGTTCCAATGGGATCGGGAAGGTGCGCAGCCCGAGCGTGTCCAGCATCGACCGTCCCAGCGCGGCCGGGGCGACGCACACGACATCGGACTCGCGGGCCAGGAACAGCGCGGTGGCGAAGCCGGGTACGACGCCGATCACGCGCCGGTGCAGACCCCGGTCGGCGAGCTGGTCGTCGATCGGGCCGTGGGCCCTGCCGCGGCGGGACACGACGACGTGGTCGGCCGCGGCGAACTGCTCCGGCGTGACGGTTGTCGTCCCTGCGAGCGGGTGATGCGGCCGCACCGCGGCGATCAGCGTCTCGGTGGCGAGCGCCTCCGAGTGGATCTCCGGATCGCCGGGGCGGATGATCCCGATCTCCAGATCGACCAGTCCTTCACGCATGGCGGGGGTGTCCTCGAGGCTCTCCGGCCGCAGCCGCAGCGAGATGCCGGGGGCCTGGACCCGCAGGTCGTCGATCAGCGTCGGGATGAACGTCGTGGACAGCATGTCGGTGACCTGCAGGTCGAACGTGCGCACGATGGTCTGTGGATCGGCGGAGTTCGACGGCGCGAACAGGGCCCGGGCACGCGTGGCGACCGCGTGCACCTCCCCGCGCAGTTCCAGGGCCCGGGGCGTGGGCACGAGATCGCGTCCGGCGCGCACGAGGAGCGGGTCGTCGAAGGCGCGCCGCAACCGGCCCAGGGCGCGGCTCATCGCGGGCGCCGAGGTGTGCAGGCGCGCGGCGGCCTTCGTGACGCTGTTCTCGGCGAGCAGCGCGTCCAGCGCATCGATCAGGTTCAGGTCGACGTGGTCCACCTGCCGATTGTCACACGTGGAAGGGCAGATCTCCGAAATTGCGGCGACTGTAAACGAGACGGATCCTCGACCGCGCGCGGATTTCGGAGAAGGAAATCGTACGTTGCCGAGAACGCACTGGTCGTCCTCTCGGAATGCTCCTAGGCTCCTCGGCCCTGGAGGCGATCGTCAGCAGGATCGGCGAGAGGAGGGTGGATGGTGAAGGGACGGGGCTCGGTGGAAGGGCTCTTCGTCCACCCGGTGAAAGGGCTCAGTGCGCAGCCGCTGGACCGTGTCGAGCTCCGGCCGCGAACGGGAATTCCGAACGACCGGGTGTTCGCGTTCGCCCGTCCGGACGGCAGCTATCGGCCCGGAATGCGCACCGGACTGCCCAAGCAGGAGTTCTTCGCCCTGGTCTCGGACCACCGCCTCGCCGGACTCGACACGCACCTCGACACGGAGACCGAGATCCTCACCGCACGGGTCGCGGGGCACGACGTGCTGCAGGCCGACCTGAGCACCGAGGAGGGCCGCGACGACGCGGTGCGGTTCTTCACCCGCGTTCTCGACCTGCCGCCGGGCGTCACGTCGGTGCTCGCGCGGGAAGCGGGCCGGCGCTTCACCGACGCGGCCGCGGCCGGGGACGGCCCGATGAACTGGGTCTCGTTGGTCAACCTGGCCTCGGTCCGTGACCTGGAATCGCGCACCGGGACCGTGGTCGATCCGACGCGGTTCCGGGCCAACGTCCTCGTGGACGGCCTGCCGGCGTGGTTCGAGTTGGACGCGATCGGGCAGGAGTTCGATCTGGGTGGTGTGCGCGCGCGGGCCGTGCGCCGCACCAGGCGCTGTGCCGCAACCGAGGTCGATCCCGGATCCGGCCGCCGCGACCTCCCGGTGGTGTCCATGATCGACAGGACGTACGGGCACCAGTTCATGGGAATCTACCTGGAAGTCCTCACCGCCGGCGTTCTGGAGAAGGGCAGCGAGGTCGTTGTCTGAGCTGCGTCTGCGAGTCAGCCGGACAACGGACCTCACGCCCACCGTCCGCCGTGTCGTCCTTCAGGACCCCCGGGGGTTCGCGCTGCCGGCGTACGACCCTGGAGCGCACATCGTGGTGACCACCCCGGCCGGTCACAAGCGCAGCTACAGCCTCGTCGATCCCGGCGGTGCCCAGCCACGGGAGTACGTCGTGTGCGTGCGCCGCGACAGTCGCGGCCGGGGCGGTTCGGTGAGCATGCACGACGATGTGGCGGTGGGCACCGAACTCGTGGTCTCCGCGCCGGCCAACAGGTTCCCGCTCCGACCTTCGCCCCGGTACCTGTTCATCGCCGGGGGCATCGGCATCACGCCGCTCCGGGCGATGCTGCACCGGCTACGCGCCGGAGGTCGGACCGGTGTGCGGCTGCTGTACCTGACGCGGTCCGCCGAGGAGACTCCGTTCCTGGAGGAGTTCGACGGCCCGGAGGACACCGTGCACCACAGTGCCGACCGCGGCCCGCTCGACCTGTGGCCCCACCTCGCCGTTCCGGACGACGACGTGCGCATCTACTGCTGCGGGCCCGCCCCGCTCATGCGGGCCGTGCAGGCGCTGACGGCTCACTGGCGGATGAGCCGCATCCACCTGGAGGAGTTCGCCGCCCCGCTCGGCGGGATGTCCTCGCCGTTCACCGCGGTCTGGGCGCCCGACGGGCGGCGGGTGGAGGTTCCCGCGCACCTGTCGCTGCTCGCCGCCCTGCGCCGCGCCGGCGTTCCCGTCGCGTCGTCCTGCGAGGCCGGCGTGTGCGGCACGTGCCGTCTCGCGGTCTTCGACGGCGAGGTCGAGCACCGCGACTTCGTGCTGACCGAGGGGGAGCGGGCCTCGAACGTGGTGGCGTGTGTGTCGCGGGCCAGGTCCGCCGAGATCGTCGTGGGGCCCTGCGACGACGAGGGGCCGGCGTGACCGTCCACGAGCTGCACCCCGAGCCCGGATCCACGACGGACGTGTTCGACCGCAGCGCGCCGCCCGTCCTGACCGTGCACCCGGGCGACACCGTCGTCGCACGATCACTCGATGCGGCCGGGTTCCTGGAGCGGCAACGCACGCCGGGGGAGGAGCGGCCGAGGATGTTCGACGGGCGGCGCGGCCACTGCCTCACCGGTCCCATCGCCGTGCGCGGCGCGGAACCGGGGGACGTGCTCGCGGTCCACATCGTGTCGGCCGACCCGGGTGACTGGGGATGGACCACCGCGGGCGCCAAGGACAACGCGCTCAACCGCGCGCTCGGGCTCACCGGTGCGCCCACCTGGCTGCTCTGGGAGATCGACGCCGACGTCGGGACCGCCACCAACGACCGCGGCCACACGGTTCGGACCTCGCCGTTCCTCGGCGTGATTGGGATGCCGCCGGACGAGCGAGGTCAGCACTCGACGATCACGCCGCGAGCCGCGGGTGGGGGGAACATCGACTGCCGTGACCTGACGGCCGGCGCGACCTTGTTCCTGCCGGTCACCGTGCCCGGGGCGCTGGTGCACCTCGGCGACGGCCACGCTGCGCAAGGCGACGGCGAGGTGTGCGGCACCGCCATCGAATGTCCAATGACGACGGAGGTGACGCTCGACGTCGTCACCCGCGCTCCGGTCCGCGGCGTCCACGCCGTGACTCCCCGCGGGCGCATCACGTTCGGGTTCGACCCGGACCTCAACGCGGCGATGGTGGAAGCGCTCACCGCGATGGTCACGTGGATGCAGTGCCTCTACGACGTCGACAGGGGCACGGCCACGGCACTCGCCAGTTCGGTCGTGGACCTGCGCGTCACGCAGGTCGCGAACGAGACCTGGGGCGTACACGCCGTGCTGGCGCACGGGGCTGTGACCTGAGATCCCGATTATCAGACGTGGAACGACACCGTACCGACCGTGCACTGGTGCTAATCGGCCGCGAGTCCTACCTTCGGCGGTAGGCACGAGGAGGACGCGGTAGAACCGCGAACGGATCAGCGGCAGTTGCGGATCCCTTTCGGGAAACACGAGCATCGCGACGACATCGGCGTCCCGTCCGGCGACACATTCCGTTGCGTCCCCTGATCAACGCCGTCCTGAATCGTCCTGCTTCGAAAAGGATTCCCTGTGAAGATCTCCCCGCACGTCCCGACGACGGGCGATGAATCGTGATCGACTGGCTCGGACTCGCCGAATCTCTCATCGCCTCACCATGGCTGTACGCGGTGCTCATCGCGGTGTCGTTCCTCGACTCGTTCCTGCCGCTGATCCCGAGCGAACCCGTGGTGATCGTCGCGGGCGTCTACGCAGGCACCGGGCAGACGAACATCGGGCTCGTCATCGCCGCCACGACGCTCGGCGCATTCCTCGGCGATCTCCTCCCGTACGCCGTGGGACGGCTGCTCGGGGCGCGAGTACTCAAGCGGATGCCACCGGGCTCCAAGCGCCGCAAGGCGCACGACTGGTTCACCCGCGAGCTCGACGCCCGCGGCGGTTTCATCCTCGTGACCACGCGGTTCATCCCGGTCGGGCGCTACCTGGCCACGTTGTCCACCGGGCTCGTCGGCTACCCGCTGCCCAAGTACATGATGTTCGTCGCGGTCGCCACCTCCAGCTGGAGCGCCTACACCGCGCTCACCGGCTACCTCGGCGGCGTCGTGTTCCAGGACAACACGCTGCTCGGGATCGGCGTCGGTGTCGGTCTCGCGTTCGTGGTGACCGCCGTCATCGAAGCCGTGCGCCACATCCGCCGTCGCAGGAACGTCGCCGGGCGCCACGCCGCCGTCGACTGACGTCTCCGACGCGCGTCGAAATTCGATCGTCAAATCTGGATCGAGGACGTTCGGTCCAGGACCGAAAGGGAACTGTCATGCGAGCTGTGGTGATCGGTGCCGGAATCGTCGGCCTGACCAGTGGGATCGCGCTGCGCCGCTCCGGGATCGATGTCGTGGTGTACGAGCACGCTCCGGAGATCCGCGCCGCAGGCGCCGGGCTGGGGCTCTGGGCCAACGCGCTGGCGGTGTTCGACGAGCTCGGCATCGGCGAACAGGTGCGCGCCATCGGCAAACCCAGCGAGATGTACTTCCACGACCCGGCCGGGCGGCTGCTCGAGACCCCGGAGTTCGGTGCGGAGGACCACCAGTACCTGCTGGTGCACCGGGCGAAACTGACGGATCTGCTCGCCGACGCGGTGGGACGGGACAACATCCGCCTGGCCACCGGCTTCCAGGCCTACCACGAGCACGACGACCACGTCACGGTGCGGTTCACCGATGGCACCAGCGAGGACGCCGACGTGCTCGTCGGGGCGGACGGCGCGTACTCGACGGTGCGCGCGCAACTCGTGCCGGGATTCCCGGCACAGGAGCATCGCGGCCACCACGTCTGGCGCGCCGTCATCCCGACCACGGGCTTTACGGTGCCCGATGACCGGCTGATCCTGGGCCACCACCGCTGCCGGGGCGGGTACGTCCGCACCTACGACGGGCACGTCTACTGGCTGCTCAACCAGTTCGACTCGCCCCCGCTGACCGGAACCCGCAAGGAGCAGGCCCTGGAACGGGTCGTCCACCTCCAGGAGGACGGCCAGAACTCACTCCTGGCCGAGCTGATCGCCGCGACGCCCGAGGAACAGATCCTGCAGAACCAGATCATGCTCGTGCCACCGCTGCCGCACTGGGTCTCCGCGCGGGTCGCACTGGCCGGGGATGCGGCCCACGCGATGTCGCCGCACATCACGGCGGGCGCGACGCTGGGCATCGAGGACGCCGCCCTGCTCGGCGGCCTGCTGACGCCCGCCGGTGACGTACCCGCCGCGCTGGCCGCCTACCAGGCCACCCAGATCCCGCGGTACGCCCACGTCGCGCAGCTGTCCGCGGCGGTCGAGCACGCGCCCACCCCGCCGGAGTTCGCCCGACACTACGCCGCGTTCAGCCACTGGATGATCAGCCGGCAGACGCAGCACCCCGAGCAGCACGCGGTGCGGGCATGACGTTCGTCGTGGAGGTGGACGTACCGGTGCCGATGCGCGACGGGGTCGCGCTCGCCACCAACTTGTGGCGACTCGAGGGCCCGGGACCGTTCCCCGTGCTGCTGGTCCGCACCCCGTACGGCAAGGATGACGCCGGCACGTTCGGCAACCCGAAGCTGCCGGACGTGTTCGCGCTCGTGGAGGCCGGTTACGCGGTGGTGGCGCAGGACGTCCGCGGGACCTCCCGCTCACCCGGGACGTTCGTCCCCCACGTTCATGAGGGCAGCGACGGTTTCGACACCCTCCAGTGGCTGGCCGGGCAGCCGTGGTGCGACGGCGCGGTCGGCATGTGGGGCGGGTCCTACATGGGGTTCACCCAGTGGCAGGCGGCCGTGCGCGGCGCACCGGCGCTGCGCGCGATCGCGCCCGTGATGAGCTCCGCCGACCCGTACCGGGCGCCGTGGTACTCCTCGGGCGGCGCGTTGTCGCAGGACGCCGTCCTGACCTGGGGCACGCTCTCGGCCCTGCGCAACCTGGGCCGCGACCTCACCGACGGACGCGGTGACGAGTCCGACGCCCGTGTGCTCATGGCGGGCCTGGCCGATCCGCGGCTGCTGCACGAGCCGTTGCCGGTCGCGGAACGCGACGCGATGACCCGCAACCTGCCCTGGGTGGGGGAGGTGCTCGGCCATCCGGAGCGGGATGCGTTCTGGCGGCAGGCCGCCGCGATCGACCGCTGCGACCGCATCACCGTGCCGGCGTTGCACGTGGGCGGCTGGTACGACGTGTTCATCGGAGAGACCGTCCGGTCGTACACGACGATGTGCCGCCACGGGGGCAGCACGGAGGCCCGCGAGGGTCAGCGCCTGATCGTCGGACCCTGGTGCCACGCCGACGGCACCGACCTCGGCACCTTCCCCGACCGGTCGTTCGGGCTCGAGGGCAGCATCAAGGCCGCCGACGTCACCGCCGCGCACCTGCGGTTCTTCGACCGTTGGGTCCGCGGCAGGACGGATACGCCCGACGACCCGCATCCGGTCCGGATCTTCGTCATGGGCATCGACCAGTGGCGCGACGAGGCGGACTGGCCGCTCCCCGACACCCGGTACACCGACTTCTTCCTCGCCGGGGGCGGCCGCGCCAACACCGCGGCCGGCGACGGCATCCTGACGCGCGACGGCGCAGCCATGGAAGCGGTGGACACCTTCCTCTACGACCCACGCCGCCCGGTTCCGACCGTGGGTGGCACCGTGCTCGCGGCCGTGCCGGGCGTGTACCCCGGCCCCGCCGACCAGGCGGCGGTCGAGGCCCGCGAGGACGTGCTGTGCTTCACCACCGCCGTGCTCGAGCGGCCCGTCGAGGTCACCGGCCACGTCACCCTGGTGCTGCACGTCTCCTCCTCGGCACCGGACACCGACGTCACCGGCAAGCTCGTCGACGTGCGCCCGGACGGGAAGGCGATCCTGGTGTGCGAGGGCATCCAGCGCGCCCGCTACCGCAGGTCGCTCACCGAACCGGAGCCCCTGGAGCCCGGCACGATCTACGAGCTGACCATCGACCTGTGCGTCACGTCGAACGTCTTCCTGCCCGGGCACCGCATCCGGCTCGAGGTCTCCAGCAGCAACTTCCCCCGCTACGACCGCAACACCAACACCGGCGCGACGATCGCCAACGACGGCGATGACGACCTGGCGGTCGCGGTCAACCGGGTCCACCACGGACCGGCCCGTCCCAGCCGGCTGGTCCTGCCGCTGATCGAACGGCCGGCCACATCGACAACGGAAGCGGAGGTGCCGGCGTGAGCGCGCTGCAGGATCTGGTGGACCGGGCGGTCGTCGCCGACGTCGTCGCCGGTCTCGCCCACGCCCAGGACGACCGGGACTGGGCCGCTCTGCGGCGGCTGTTCGCCGACGAGGTGGTGCTGGACCTGTCGACCCACCACTTCGGCAGGCCGCCGACGACCATGGCGGCCGCCGACCTGGTCGAGCTGGCCCGGTCGACCCTGACGGGCTTCGACTGCACCCACCACGCCGCCTCGAACCTCGTCGTGCACCTGTCGGGCGACGAGGCCCGGTGCCGCACGCACGTGGTCGCCTACCACCACGTCCCCGCGGACCCCGGCGTCGTCGACCACTGCACGATGCGCGGCTACTGGCAGCTCGAGCTCCGCAAGCTCGGCGGACGCTGGCTGATCACCGGTTGGGCCGTGCTGCGCACCGGGCCGTGGGAAGGATCCCCGGACGTCTACGCGCTCGCTGCCGCGCGCAGCACCGCCCGGTCCTGACGGCTGCCGCGAAGGAGGCACCGATGTTCTACGAGATCCGTACGGAGCACGCCCGCGCCGGGCGCGGCACCGAACTGGCCCGCTACATGGACCAGATCGTCATCCCCTTGCACCAGGAGATGGGGATGCACGTGGTGGGGGCGTTCACCGTGATCGGCGACGAGGACGCGTTCGTCTGGATCCGACGCTTCGAGGACGCCGCCGACCGCGAACGCATCCTCGACGCCGTCCATCGACATCCTCGGTGTGCGGGGATGATCGACACCGTTTCCGCGCTGGTGGGCAGGATCGAGTCCACGGTCCGGTTGGAGCCGACCCCCGGGTCCGGACTCCAATGACGCGACGCCGCCGAGATCCGCGGCGATTCCCTACGGGACCACGAGCTCGCGTTCCGCGACGAGTGGGCGCACGCACCTCGCAAATCTCCAGGCGAACCGCGGACGCGGGGAAGGGGCCCACCGCCCTCACAGACTCGTATGACAGCGGACCGCACGCTTATGGCCGCCCGCGCTGCCCGAGGTTTCCGTGTCGGGAGTGATCGACATCCTCGCGGCGAACGCGGAGCAGACCGAACGGCAGAACCGGCCCGCCGCGGCCAGCCTGCAGGCCGCCCGCTCCAGCGGCGTGTTCGCCCTTCGCACACCCGCCGCGTACGGGGGGTCCCCGAAGAGCGCCGGCGACATCGTGCACCTGATCGCCGAACTGGCTCGCGGCTGCCCGTCGACCGCCTGGCTCGCGAGCACGTCCATGGTCAGCAAGAGTATGATCACGTTCGGCGACTTCGGCGATCCGACGTTGAAGGAAGTGTTCGCCGACCCCGACGCGTTGTTCTGCGGGGTCGGCGATCCGACCGGCAGCGGTGTGAGCGGACCCGACGGCGTCCATGTGACTGGCCGCTGGGCGACCGTCTCGGGGTGCGAGGACGCGACGTGGGCATGTCTCGGCACGATGATCAACGGCGTGTTCTCACTCGTGCTGATCCCCATGGCCGACCTGGTCATCGATCGCTCGTGGGACGTGGCCGGGATGCGCGGCACAGGCAGTCACTCGGTGGTGGCCGAGGACGTGCTGGTCCCTGCGGCGCGGGTGGTGTCAGGCCAGGAACTGCACTACCCGCCTGACGCGAAAACCCTCCAACTGTGGGGGCTCAGCGTGCTCGCAACCGTCACCGGCTCGCGGACGGGTGGCAGGGGAGCACGGTCCGGTCGATCTTGGACAATCCCCGCTACACCGGCTACGCGTTCTTCGGGCGTTGGACCAAGCACGAGACGCTGCTCGATCCGGACGACGTGGCGGCAGGGCATGTGGTCCGGCGCGCGGAAGCGGACCGGGTGGTGCGCTCGCGGGAGCAGGCGCACCCGGCAGTCGTGTCGGTGGAGGACTTCACGCAGGCGCAGTTGATTCGCCGGTCGAAGGCCGCGGGAGGGCTCAAGGCGGCGCGGAAGACGGAGCGCAGTGGGCGGCGCACGACGCGGGCGTACCTGTTCCGTGGGCGGATCCGGTGCACGGTGTGCGGTCGGAAGATGGAGGCCAGCCCGCGAGCGCACGGGATGTACTACCGGTGTCCGGCGCGGACGCTGGCGCCCGGATCGCCGGCTCTCGCGTCGCATCCGCCCGCGGTCTACCTGCGGGAGGACCCCGTTCGGGACGCGGTGAACTCGTGGATCGGTCACCTCTTCGATCGGACGAACGTCGATCGGGCGATAGCGGCGCTGGTGGCGTCGCAGGACGGTGGCGCCGAGTCGGTCGGGTACGAGGCAGCGAAGAAGCGGCTTGCCGACGCCGAAGCCCGGCTCCGCCGGTTCCAGGCGGCCATCGCTTCCGGGGTGGACCCGGCCGCGCTGGTCGATGTGATCAACGAGGCTCAGGCTCAGCGGGCGGCCGCGCGGGCGGAGCTGGACGGCGCGCCGGCGCCGAACCTGCTCACCGACGCCGAGGTGTACGCCATGGTCGACTCGCTCGGTGACGTCGGCGCGGCGCTCGCTGACGTCAAGGAGGAGCGCCTGGCGGATCTGTACACCGCCATTGACCTGCAGGTTCGCTACGAGCCAGCTGAGGACGCCGCCGAAGTAGGCATCCGTCTGGGAAGACGGGTGAATAGTGCTGGTGTCCGAGGGGGGAGTTGCGCACTAACCACACGGCTCCGCTTGCATTGACGGCCAAGGTTGGCGGTCGCTCAGAGGCCGTGTAGCCAGGTCCCGGAACCGGGTGCAGCGGCGATCGATTGGCGACCGTCAGCGATCGTGAAGGATCGGTCCCCACCAGTCGACCCGGCTGGTCGGCCAGGTGATCATCGACAGCCTCGGCGGAACAATGGCTCGGGCGGCCGCGGTCGACGGCGGCCGGTGGCGGCTGGAGCTCACCGCTCCGGCCGGTCCGGCCATCGTGGCGACCTCACCGAACGGCGATGCGGCGTTCGACGCGCTCCGGTCCTGGTCGGCCGACGACGACTGGTGGCGCGAGGCATTTACCTGGTCGCCGCTCCCCTGACGTCCTGCGCGCGCTCGGCGGAGCGGGGGACGTCGCCGGTGTGTTCGGCGTGCTCGGTTCCCGATCGTCGAGCCGTGCAGCTAGTGGCTTGTCACGCAGCCTTGGCCGGGTAACTGGTCCATGTGCGGATCGGTGAGCCGACCGCGAAGTTGACCTTCGGCTGGGCTCGGATGTTGCGCCAGCGGACGTAGCTGGCGATAGCGGCGTTCTGCTCCTCGTGGCTGCGGTGATCGGTGCCGTTGAGCGTGAAGTAGCGCAGCGCGGCGAACTCGCTCTCGATCCAGTTCAACCACGAGCCGTAGGTGGGCAGGAACACCAACTCGACCTGGTTGGCGGTGCACCCTCGACCTGGTTGGCGGTGCACCGCTCGCGGAGGCGGGCGTGGCGGTGCGGGGAGAAGTTGTCGCAGACCACGTAGAGCTTCTCCCCAGGCCAGCGGCCACGTAGGACTTTGAGCAGGTCGAGGAACTCGATCCAGCGTTTGCGCTCGCGGATCCGGTAGAACAGCCGGCCAGTGCTTAGGTCCAGGGAGGCGAGCATATGCATCACCCCCGATGTGCGGGTGTAGGTCGCTCGCTGCCGGCGCGGCCGGCGCTGGGGCCGCCACGCTTTGCCCTTGCGGGGGTTGCAGGCTCAGCGGGCCGAACTCGTCGACGCAGATCACCCGCCCGTCGGCGGGTGGGTGGTCGTAGAGGTCCAAGACTTGGCGCATCTTGGGGATGAAGTCCGGGTCGGTGGAGGCCTTCCAGGTGGTCGTGGTCTGCCAGGACACGCCGCCGGCGTGCAGGATCCGCCGCAGCGTTTCTCGGCTGAGTTCGGCGACGACACCCTCGCGTAGGAGGTGGTCGCGCAGCTTGGCCAGCGACCAGGTGGAGAACGCGGTGATGCCCCAGTCGGCGGGGGACGTCCAAGCGATCCGGCAGATCCAGGCGCGGATCTGTTCACCGATCTTCTTCGGGCGTCCCCCGCTCGGTTTTGGGTCCAGCGCGTCGAACCCCCGCTCGTTGAACGCGTGGATCACGTCCCGCACGTAGTCGTCGCTGACCTGCAGCAACGAGGTGATGTCCCGAACGGTCTGGCCTTGGGCGGACATCAGGACCACGATCGCGCGCCGCATCCGCACCGGGTTGTGCGCGGTTCGCGTGATCCGCGCCAGCTTGCGGCCCTCATCCATCGACAACGACCGCACGAACACGCTCGGTCTGCGCGCCACGACCACCTCCGCACTCGACGTGCGCGCAGCCTCCCGAGACCAGCAGGCAAGATCAATTACCTGGTCGACACTGCGTGTCGAGCCACTAGGAACCTCGCCGCGCTTACCCAGCCAGGTGGCTCGAGCGCGCATCGCCGGACTCGTCGCCGAGCGCATCGGGCAGTCGGTGGAGCAGATCACCGATTTCGGCCGGGGCCGCTGGCTCGTCGCGCCCGAGGCTTGTGGTCTACGGCCTGGCTGACGACGTGATCGGCGACCGGGCAGGGGCCCCGGAGTCCGGTACCCCGGCGTAGTCGGGCAGCTCGACGTCGTTGATCACGCGCTCGACCAGTGCCATGAGGGCCGTCCTCGCTGGATGTAGCGACGTCGTTGGAATATGTCCAGTCCTGCCTCTGTCGGACGGCCGCGGCATCAACCTCCGGGAGCGAGGCGCGGAGGCGCAGCGACGAGCGGAGTCCACGTTGGAGTTCTGGATTGCGTGGTGGACACGCTTTTCGAGATCGATAGTCGGGATGTTCTTCGTGGGTGGGCTGCGGATCGAAGAAGGCGCCATCGGCGTGGCTCCGAGCCTGTGGCGGTGTCGGGTGTGCGGTTCGCGTTCTGCGGGCGGACCTCGACGGCGGACTATCAGGATCCAGTGTCGTCGCGGGCGTCGCAGGTTGAGATGGCGAAGTCGGTGATCGCCGAGCGCGGCGAGGTCGTGGTCGAGTTCTTCGACGTGGGCTGATCGCGGGCGGTGGCGTGGGAGCGGCGTCCGCGTGCGGCGGCGCTACTGGCGGTGGCGCGCGACGCGCGACGGTCGTTCGATGCAGTGGTCGTGGGGAAATTCGAGCGGGCCTTCTCCGCGCGCCAGTTCCTGCCGGTGGCCGAGATGCTCGCAAGTCACGGGATCCAGGTGTGGTTGCCTGAGGTGGACGGGCCGGTGGACCCCGCGGATCCGGTGCATCGCGCGCTGGTCACGGCGTTGGGGGCGAAGGCGCGACACGAGGTGGTGCGGGCGCGGCATCGGACGTTGGCGGCGATGCGGGCGCAGACGGTGGAGCAGGCCGGTTCCTCGGCGGGCGTCCGCCGTACGGGTATCGGCTCGTGGACGCGGGCCCGCACCCGAACCGGGCGGAGGCTGCGTGGGGTACGCGACCCCGCCGTATCCGAAACCATGATCCGCTGGGCCGCAATCAACACCATCACCCGCCGGATCGCCCGCGGACGCCCCGCGACGCGACAACAACGCCGCATATTCACACCGCAAGTTGCTCTCCTCAAACACGCTCCCAGATAGCGCCCGTTCTGGTAATCGCGATCCCACCAACCGCGGCAGAAAGCTCCACTCGTCGTTCCTCGACGTACCGGGGCAGCTTCGACCGCAGCCCTTGGAAGAAGTGACGTTCGTACGATATTCCGAAGTCGCCCACCCGGTTTACGGGAACCCCCGGAAGGCGCGAATCCGGCCGGTGCCGTCGCCATTCGTCCAGCGATCTCGACCGGGCGACGTCCCCGCCCTCGATCGAAGCGGCCAAGAGTCGCTCGGCAATCTGACGGGTCAGGAGGGTCGAGCCGTCGTCGGCGACGACATCCGCAAGAGGAACCGCCCGCGCCGCGACGTGTTCGGTGGCCGGAACCGCGTCCATCTGCACATACCGCCGCAACTCGAGTGCGGGGATCACCGAAGTCACAGATGAGCTCAGTTCCGCATCGATGGCGCCGAAAATCAGGTACACGACGGGAATATGATACTTCGCGCCAATCTCGAAAAGCGACGTCAACGATTCTCGCTCGGCTGCCCCAACGTGCACACTTCGCAGCCCGTCGGAACTCGAGTGGTATCGCAATGCGCGAACAAGCATTCCGAGCGACTCGCCGGAGGACTCGGTCCACCACCAGAGCCAGCAGATCGACGGTACGTGCTCGCTGCGCACCGCCTGACTCCGATGGAACTCGGTGAATGGCGCGGTTCCAGCCCAAAGAATCTCCAGTGCCGCCTCGGCGGTCCATGAGGACCGGTGCGCCGCAGAAATATGTTGCCGAACGTCGTTCTCCGCGCGGCGAAAGGACTCCGGCACGCTAGACGGACCTCCGCGATGCATACGCAAACTCTAACACAAGACTTGGGATCGGTCCGGTAGCCCTGTGTCTGCAGCAGTGGCCTGACCCCGGAGAGGTGCAGCGAGGCTACGTCGAACGTGAATTTCCGAGACCTGTGGGGGCTCCGTGCTCGGCACCAGGCGCGTAGGCGTTAGCCTGTATTGAGAACAACTCGAAGTACAAGCCTCGAGCCGCCATCAGCTCCGCATGCGTGCCGATTTCCGCGACCTCCCCCTTCTCGAGAACCACAATCGTGTCAGCATGGCGAACATTGGCCAATCTGTGAGTGACCAGAACGGTGATGTTCTCAGAACTGCCAGACTCTCGTAGTGCGCGGAATACGTCCCGTTCGGCTCGGGCATCGAGCGCAGCAGTCGGCTCATCGGCAACGACGACCGGCGCGTCACGATAGAGGCCGCGCGCGACGCCGAATCGTTGCCACTGCCCGCCCGAGAGCTCCAGGCCCGACTGGAACTGAGGAGACAGGATGGAAGAGTATCCGGACGGTAGTGTCGAAACCACACTGTCGGATCCCGATCTGCAGGCCGCATCGTGCAATGCGGCATCAGTTGGATCGGCACGGTCGAACCTGCCGATGCGGATGTTGTTCTCGGCGGTTGCGGGCCAGCGCAAGGGATTCTGCATGATCACCGCGACGTAACGGTGTAGGTCGCGCGGGTCTATCGACGAGATGTCAATACCATCCCACTTCACCGTACCGGCGGCCGGCAGGTACAGACCGGAGATCAACTTTGCCAGGGTGGACTTTCCCGATCCGTTCTCCCCGACAAGGGCCACGACCGCCCCGCGGGTAAGCGTTATGGACACGCCGTTGACGGCGGGCCGTTCTTGACCAGGGTAGCGAAAGATGATGTCCGAAAGTTCAATCCGCGACGGCGCAGCGGGGAGCTTTCCGGTAACTCCTCGACGTCGAGAACGCATGTCGTTGAGACAGGAGCGGTACAGGTCGACGGTCACTCCGCACTCGAACAGTTGTCCGAGGGTCGAGACGGCCACGGATATCATTGAGGCCGCCATCCGCAGAGCCAAGATCGCGGCACCGGCCAAGCCGAGCTGGAGCTGGCCCGCATAAACGAGAACGCCGATCGTCGAGAATCCTACGACCGAGCTCAAAGCGGACAGCAGGCGCCCGGCACCGCGTACTCGGCTCTGCCGAAGCCCGACTCGGATTCCCTCGGTCATCGCCGAATGGGAAATCGCCCGGTAGTCGCCCAGTACGACATCCTGGGCACCATATGCTCTCACCTCGGCGACATTGCGCCTGTTCGAGATGAGATCACTTGCAACATTCGATCGGCGGCTCTCCGAGTTCAGCTTGATCCACGATTCGAATCCCAGCTGCGCGGATCGCACGCTTGCCCAAGCTTGCGGCAACGCCGAGACGAGTGTGATGGGAACAAGGATCGGATGCAACAGGCCTGCGGTCAATATCGTCGAGAAAACCAATATGATCGACCCCGAAAGATCGCTGGAAAGCCGGACAGCCTGGCGAAACTGTCCGGCCGATCTCTGGACGACGCGAGCGACCAGATGCGTGAAATCCGGATCGTCGAACGCGACGATATCAGCTTCGATGAGCGCGGCGTACAGAGCATCCTCGGCCTGCTTCTCCACGATTGGTCCAATGTATGCCTGGACCATTCCGGCGGCAGCTGTAAGAATTCCGCGACAGGCAATTGCAATGGCCACGAAAATGATCGACGGTAACGCCGCCTCGAGCCGCTCAGCGTTTGGTCCGGCCTCCAGCAGCCGCGTAAAGACTTGCACAGTAGAAAGAAGTCCCAGTGCTTGTAGGCATCCGGCGACGACCTGTAGGACAACACATGTCGCGGTCAGCCCAGGGGCGGCGTTCCACGCGTGCTGAGCAACGCCAAGCAAAGATCGGGGGGCACTGCCAATAAGGCCGGAGACGCTCGCGCTACCCGCACCGTATCCGATAGCCCAATACGGCGTCTTGAGATCATCTGATCCGATCAGAACCGGGCCTGGCCCAGCCTTCATGCCCACCCGTGATCGAAACAAGCTGCCGAGGCTCATACTGTTCTCCCCGATTCGCTGATCTGTCCCGAATTCGCCTTGAAGGGGCATGTCGACCCACACTGCCGATACGACACATCACACCGCGAGCTGGTTGTTGAGCGAGTAGTCGTACCTTCGGCGAAGTATCGAGCTGCAGACCGCCTCCCAGTAGTTGGAATCGTGCGGGAAAAGTCGATTACAATGCATGTGCACGAAACTTCGGACGATTGTCGCGTACTGCTCGCTCGAGCCGCCAAGGATATCTCGCAAGGAATTGAGCGACGCCGCGCTGCTCGATCGCCAAGTCAAGGCTTCGGGAGACAGTCGGAGACTCGCGGATGAACCTTCTTGCACGGCAGCGATCTGCATGGAACGGTAGCGCCGCCCGGCGTCGTCCACCGCCGCCCGGGTTGCAGCCCGCGCTCGGGAGATCTCGCAGTGACGCGCGAAGCTGCGTCGCTCGCTCGTCGACAGGCCGGCGAGGTCGTATAGGGTGTCGATCTCCCACAATGCGCGATCAACTTGATGGGCGTCGACGTTGTCAATCAAATCCCCGACAATGTACGCACTGTCGGAGTGGAACCACTCTTCACAGATGCCGATACTCGAGGACCCGCCATACCGATCGAGCTCACGTGTATACCGATCGGCGATCACGGAGATCGACGGGCTCAAATTAGCTACCGTCTCGTACAGCCTGGGCAGGACGGCGCCCCATAGTCGAGCTGGGTCCATTCCGTGAACGCGAACACGCAAGTACGGATCACCGTCCGTGTATCGCACGAAGAACCAACTGTCCGCCGCGCCGGAGCCGATGCATTGGGCCACGCACTGGGCGACCGGCCCCACCAGCGAATTCATGCGGCTGAGGGAGATGTATATCCGCAGTGACAGCCAGGTCGACCCCGGCCCGAAGTAGCGGCCGTCCGTTCGAAGATCGATAATCGAGCTGGCGGCCGGATGATTCCGCTCCTGTGGTCCACGGGCTCCGGGTGATGATCCGACAAGAGAAGCTCGTTCGAACGTTGTAGTATTCTCTAGATTCCCGTTCGAGATTCCGATCTCGCGGAAGGAGACGGTTCCGTCTTTCAGTGCACGGCGCGTTACATCGTCGATGCCACAGCGTGATCCGAGATCGTGGACCTCGTGCAACGTCCCGTGTCGGACCTCTATGAATCGTGGTATGCGCTCTTTCCGCAGGGCTGGGCGCAACTCGTCGACGGGCATGCGCCACTGTCGAGGGGCGAGGACGATCTCTCGGCAAGTCACCCGGGGCAGGTACGGTGCGCGATCAAGGGTGCCCCAGTTCCACTGCACCGCACCGCCAGCCTCGGCCGAAAGGCCGTGAAGGAACTGCAGTATCGGATATGCAGCCATTTGTGAGCGCAGCGCGTTCTCGATGCTCGGGAGGATGCGTCGGCCCAGTGAGCTACTGTACAGCTCGACGGATCTTCCGCGAGATCGGAGTGCGAGATCGCTTACAGGTATCGAGGTGACCGCACGTCCGAAGGCATCCCTCCCTTGGGTGGGTGAGCCCAGGTCGATGCAGAACTGTCGCATTGTGGGACGGATCGCTACGTTCTGCGCCCGGCCTCGATAAAGTCCCCTTACCTCGGCGCGTATTACTGCGCCGTCGTCGATCTCCTCCTGTCGGAGAACGAACTCCCGGTAGATCTGCAGCAGTCCGTCGTCGAGGCCGCTGAATCGCCCGAGAATCGCCATCGATGCGGCGGCGACTTTGAACTCGACCCACTGCCGACTGTCGTGCATGGTCCGGTATCTGAGCAGCGCGAGCGACAGCGGGCGGGTCGGTAGCGACGGCGAGCGCTGATGCGCCGCGGCCACGGCAGCTTGGACGTCGACCTTCTCGGCGCTCCCGACGAACTGATGCAGGTCGACTTCACCGCGCGGCTGGCCGACGGCCGTGCCGTGCTGACGCGCAGCATCACTCAGATCCACACCGGAGCCTGGAGTGAATACCTCGCCCAGTGGGACGAACTGGTCCGGCCCGTAGTGCTTCTCGATCCATCGCTTCACGGCGAGGACGTTCTCGTGAAGTCCCATGGGGAAGATCGTACGAACAGCCGTCACCGCGCGCTCGAGCTCCGCGCCGGGCAATATGACACGGCTGGACTCGATGCGCCGAACGAGACGGGCGCCAGCTACAGCGTCCACGTGCAGGTCGACAGCTTGACTGGAGATCTCAGCCATCGTGGCAACACTACGCCGATAGGCGCCAGGTTGGTTGGAAGAGAACCGATCTATTCTTTTCACCGCAGCTGACACGCGCTGCAATGACCCATCGAGATCAGCCCAGTACTGGTGGGACGCACCGGCTCTTGACCGCATCTCACCGGCGAGGGACAACAGGCTGGAAAATGGGTCGAATGTCATTGGTATGTCATCGAGCTCTGTCAAAAGAACGCCGTTCCCGATCAGGTCCCCGAGGTATGCAACAACGGCGTTGCGGGCGGCGCCGGTGGCGGATTCAATGAACCGGACGACATCCGGATATGCTGTCCAATCGGTGCAGTGGCGGAGTATTCGCCGAATGAGGGCGACGTCATTGAAAATGATGAGACCTTCAGCGTCGGATTTGATGTTGCAGGCGATGACGAGGCGTGCGCCGTCATCGAAGACCGATCGGTTACCGATGATACGCAGCCCGGAGATCGCCGTAGGGTTCTCCCGAACCTCGTGACACAAGTTCCGTACCCAACTGGCCGACGGTCGGACGCACCGACAGAAGGGGTGCCCGTCTCCCGGCGTGCCGACCGCATCTACCGGCGCAAACCCAACGCCGCTGAATAGCCCGTACGGTGTCGGCCGGAAGAGCGCACGCATCCCGAATCGATAGAGCGCACGATACAGTCGGTCCAACTTCTTTCGGCTGAGGTCATCAAGGGCAAGCCGATCCAACTGTCTTCCGAGATCGGGCGCGGCCACCTCGACAGCTTCGCGAAAATCTCCGACCTGCAAGACTTCCCGGAGCGCGTCCCGATCCTCGCGTTCAACAGCGTCCAGTACGCTTGCGACCTGGCTGTGGTCGAGCAACGTGACGCGGAGAACCGCAGCGGCACTGTGAGTCGAAGCCAATGTAGTCCTCATGACAGGCAGAAGACGGAATCCCAGGTCGGTTCCACATCGCTTGCGGCCAGCGACAACGCGAGTGTAACGCCAAGCGCTCCTTCGAGGAGGCCATATCCGGTTCTGCGCACCAGGGCAGTATGGTCGTGGGCTATGCCGGTCAACGCATCAGCGAGCTGTTGACCCAACGTGAGAAACCGCTCGTCCTCGGTCGCGTTGAACAGGCGGGCCGCGATCATGAGCAAGCCGGCCGCGCCGTGACACAGGCCCGGCATGAGACGGTCGCCTGCCTGAAGTCCGCGCTTGATGCCAGCGAGCGCGATCTCGAGCCATCGTGTGGCCTCGGCCGGCCGCCCGGCGCTGAGCCAGCACAGGCCGATGGCCGCGCCGACCCCGGCTTCCCCGTAGCACCAGGCGAATGATCTCTCGTGCTCGACGCCCTTCGGCCCGCTGAATCGTGGCAGCCGCACGGCTGGTCGCGGGTGTTCGTCATCCCGGGTCGAGTGCCGATCCAGCGCCGAAGTGACGGAAGTCAGTATTGTGGTGGCTGCGGTGCGGTTGCCGAGATCCGCTGCGTACCGCACCAGCGTGGCCGCCGCACCGGAACATCCGTGGGCAATACCCCAGTCGACGTAGTACTCATCCGCCACTGATGGTATGACCGCGCGGCGTGACGATCTCACTGGCGTCCTCCAGTATCCGGCCGGGTCCAGGCTGTCAACGAGCCACCCGGCACTGCGACAATGGTTTCGCCGCGTGCTGGACGTGGAAATGAGTACTCGCGCCAACTGGACAACGCCAGCCATCCCTCGAATGAGGTCGAACTCGTGTTCGGTAGGTCGATCCACGCCGCCGGTGAGTCCGTCGACCAGAGCGTTGCGCAGTCCGTCCACAGTCATGGCATGCGTCGGGCTCGTGCGGGCCAGCGCCCAGAGGGCACCGCTGTGTCCGGTGAAGAGAGACGGGCTGATGGCCGGATCACTGGTGACCCGCTGCGCAAGAAGTTCGAGGCGGGAACGAGCCTCCCGATTGCGCTTCCCGTGGTAGGCCGCCACGTACTGGTCGTGGACGACCGCACCCGCCAAGCCGCCTGCCAGACCGACCGAACCCGGGTGAGTGGAGGTCCGCGCACGATCGGCCAGCGTCGTTACCGCCAGACCGGCCAAGCGCTGAGCGGCGATGATCGCGGCCGATGCGTCTTTGCCTTCGAGGAGTGGTTTCCAGTTCACGGGCGACTACGCGGCCGGACCGTGAGGGATACCTTACCAACTCGCGTGCGCCATCCGGAGACGTCCTCGGTATCGGCGTCGATTCCGTTGTCTCGCGGTATCCGGACCGTGAAGTCCGCAACCCGCGGCCGACCGAGTCGCTGCCATTCCTCGATTATTCCGAGGAGCCTGTCCCGCAGCCCGTCGCCCTCCGGTCCGGTGGACACGATGGCACCGGGAACAGCGAGCGCGGTCGACTCGTTCTCGTCCGTCGAGAGTCCGAACCCAGTGGCCAGCTTCGCGCCGTCAGCAGCCACGACAACCGCGTTTTCGACCTGGTCGCATTCGAGCGATGCAAAGAACTTCACGTCGAACAAGTCTCTCGCCTTCGACAGGTCCGTTGGCGATGACTTCAGGTTCCCGGGGCCGTCAACACGGACGACCCGCAGCGCGGTGTGCAGCTCGCTGATGCCGGGCCCCACCGCCGGCATGAAGTCGGCGTACGAGACATAGGTGCCATCCCACCGGGCAGCAGCGGCATTCTTCGTCAGTCGTACCAGCGGGTGCCCCGGTCCTTGCCGGAGCGGAACGACGACGACGCCGCCGTCCACGATGCCGTCCCACCAGGAAGCCGGTATGCAGGGGAAACCTGCTGTCACGATCATTCGGTCGGCGACCGCCGGGCGACTCGCCGTGATATCGTCGGCGTTGATGACGACGACGTTTCGGCAGCCAGCGCGGCCGAGGTTCGACCGTGCCGCTTCGGCGATATCTGGTGAGGACTCGAAAGAGTAGACGCGCCCGCGGGCGCCGACGATGGCCGATAGCAGGGCGGCGTTATAGCCGGTTCCGGTTCCGATTTCAACAACGGTCTCGCCGGGCTGGGCGCCGAGTGCCTGTAGCATGGACACCATCAGGCCGGGCATTGAGGACGAGCTTGTCGGGCGTCTGGTCACCGGGTCGAACTGCGTCGTCAGCGGAGCATTGCTGTAGATCCGCTCCAGGCCGTCCTGCGAAGGATTCGAGTTCGAGAATTCGAACCACTGGTACTTTCCGCCGCTCGGCGCATAGTAGCCGTTGATGAACGCTGCCCGGTCGGTCGCCGTAAACGCCTCTCGCACCAGATCGGATATCGGACCCCCAACGGCCTCGACGGACCGCAATACGGAGTCATTGTAGCGGGTTCGGGCTTGTTGCCTGGAGGCCATGTTGTCACGCCATTCGTATATCCCTCGCCGGCAACGGTCGCCGACGGGATGCTCGGTAAGTGCTCGCCATGACGCGTGCCGCCGGGGAACCCAATTAGTTCGGATGCCCGGCGGCACGGTCTCACGAGGTGTGCCCCAATCTGCGCGTTATCTGCAGGTCGACTAGTAAACCCGCTGCGGGCAGATGGTGGTCGGCTCCGGCTCTCCGCAGATTTCGATGGACGTGCAATCCTGCCATGAGGGGTTGCACAAGTCTGTATCGCACGTCAGGTCCGTTACTGCTTGCGTAGTCACCGGGCGTGCGCTACTGAAGCGCTTGACAGTCTCCGCCTCGAACTTCAGGGTGCCGATCGGATCCCGATCGGTCACAACTGCTTCTGTCATGGCGTTTCCCCCAATTCTGTCTCGTTGTGAGTGACGCTCCTGCACTATTCATAGTATGGGAGCTGATTCGGTGAGTCAACTGCTTCTCTGATATTCGGGAACCTGTCTCCTGACGCATCTACGGCGTGGACCCATGCAATTCGGCCTGCCCTTGGCGATGGGTCGACGCCGACGACGACGTGGCATTTCTTCGGAGCGCGGGACGGTATCGGCAGCGTCGATGAAGCCGCCATCTGTTCGGCGATCTCCATCGCGCCCCGCATCTGCCGCCGCTGTGTCAGCCCGTTCCAGAATTCGACCGAATGCGCCCCCGATGTCTGGAGCCCGCGATCCGTCTTCCTGGCCGACGGGTGCGGGCGCCAGGGCCCAAATCGCTGCGAGGCCGTTGACGCTCGATGTCATACATGCGTCACTCCATTGGCTTCTGAGTGCCGGGAGCGCAGTGACGCTGTCAAGCGGAGCTTGGCAGTCGACACGGAACATTCGGCACGAGTGGGTGTCGAGCAGGAGTTGCGGACGGTGACCGACAGTAGAACACCGACCGCCGTCCGTGGGCCCGTTTCGGAAAACTCCCGAGGGATCATCCCGCTCGTCGGCATGCCGTGCGACAGGGTGGGCCGTCGCCCGGTCTACCTCGTCTTCGCGTTCCCGGGTCTTCTGGCTGCTCAACACGCGTGAGCCCGCGCTGGTCATCGGCGCGTTGGTGCTGGCGTACGGGTTCGGGATGAAGGTCCTGCTGTCGGCGTCGGGCGTGTACCTGGCCGAGCTGTTCGACACGCAGAGCCGCAGCACCGGGATCACCCTCGCGCGCACCAGCTCCGACCCGATCGGCGGGCTGACCCGACTCATCGCTACCGCGCTACTCGCATGGTTGGGCGCCTACCTATCGGTGGCGCTGTTCCTCCTGATCTTCGTCCTCATCGGACTCGTCTCGGTCTACCTTGGCCGCGAGACCCACGACGCCGCGTTCGAGAGCGATCCGGCGCCCGTGCTGGTCGAGGAGTCGCGCGCTGATGCCGATCGCCTCTTCAGACGACCGCGCCGCTGGCGTTCCGGGTGCGGCCCCCGTCAGCCCGCGACCGGTCGGATGCGCGCCGAGCGAGAGGTCGCCGAAGCGGACGCCCGAGGCCGCGCCATTGCCGATCCGTACGGCTTTGCGCCGCGGCACGCTGGCACTGCTGGGCTGACGCAGCCCGCGGCGCCGGCGGCTAGGAATGGCTTCGGCTTGGCCGCCGCCATCATCGCGCCCGTCGGGATCTTGTTCGGTCTTGTCCCGCTGACCGGGTTCATCGCCGTGATCTGCGCCTTGGTCGCCATTCCGCTCGCTCTCGTCGGCTGGTCGCGCGTTCGCAAGGGCATGGCTACCAACGGGACGACCGCGATGACCGGTCTGCTGTTGGGGGCGGGCGCGTTGGCACTTGGTGTCTGGGGGATCACCATCGTGTTCGGGGCGGTCGACCAGCTCGCCGAGGACCTGTCCAGCCCGGCGCCCATCGCCGCCCCGCCGGTGCCCGGGCCGGATGGGCAGCAGCCCGCGATCGAGGCCGAGCGGCCTGCCGGCGCTGCTGCGCCGGCGGTCGCAGCGTTCGGACAGCGAGTCACGTTCGACGACGGGCTCGCCGTCGAGGTCGCCGCGCCTCAGCCGTACAAGCCGAGTCGGTATGCGGCGAGCCACGACGGCGACCACGCCATCACGTTTTGACATCACCGTAGTCAACGGGTCCGAGGAGCCCTACGACGCCGTGATGACGGTGGTGAACGCCACGCACGGTGGGCGCCAGGTGTCGAGGATCTTCGACAGCGCTAACGGTGGCAGCGAGAACCCCGCCGGGACGGTGCTGCCCGGTAAGTCGACCATGTTCACCATCGCGTTGTCGCTCAGGGAGGCGGCGGACGAGCTCCAGCTCGAGGTCACCCCCGGCTTCCTCGGCGAGCCAGCCATCTTCACCGGGCAGGTGTGATGTGGGCGGCACAGCGAAGGCGTGGATCGGCGTCTCGGGTTCGTCGTCATCGTGGGCTCGTGTCAGAACGCGCTCCATCACGACGACGATCTGCCGGCTACGTTCTCGGCTCTCTCGGCAATGACGTCGAGCCCGTCCGCTGACAGACCCACTACCGCGCCCAACGCAGCGGCAGTCGTCGCGGACGCGGCGGTTCCGGAGCCGCCCGGTGGGGTCGTGACGATGATGCGCGTCGTCGGCTGATGCCGCGCCCGAGCTCGGCGACATCGAGGGCGCTGATCGGGTCACGAATCGCGTCGGCGCGTCACTTCTTGCTGCGCGGCGTGCGTGTCGCGGCGGTCGTCGATGGCTGCTTCTGGCATAGCTGTCCTGACTGCAGCCATCTTTCCAACACCAACGCCAGCTGGTGGCGTCTGAATTTCTGTGGCATCGCCCGTCGCAACCGCGACACCGACACGAAGATCCCGGCGAAGCGACCGAGGCGATAGAACAGCTCGTGCTCGACCGAACCACCGGGAAGCAGCTGCTCCAGACCCGGCTGTGCAAGGACGGGCGTGTCCCAGTGGGACTTGAATCCCCACGCCTGTGACCAGCGCATACTGCGCGAGAGCACGTAGAGCCAGCGAGAACCCGCTGGTCAGAGACCAGATCTAGTGTCCGAGGGGGGAATTGATCATCCGGATGTGGCACACCTGCGCAATGCAAGTGTCCATACATTTAAAAGTACAGCATCGCGCAGTCGTAGTCGCAGGCGAAAGTAGTCGATCTCCTGGGCTTCAAGTCCGGTGTCAGGCGGCGGTGCTCGGTGAGCGAGGCGAAGGTTCGTTCGACCGCCCAGCGGCGCGGGATCATGGCGTACCCGCGCGGGTCGGCAGGCTTGCGCAGGATGTGCGGCGTGCGGATGAAGCACGCTGCTCGACCGATCTCTTGCATGACCCCAACCGTCGAAGGGTGACAGCGGTCGGAAACAAGGGGCGTGCGAAGGGGGATCGGTGATGCGTTCTCGGGTGTGGAAGATCGTGCTGGCGGTCGTTGCGGTGCCGGTCGTGATCGGCGCGCTGATCGGGGTGCAGATCGTGAACGAGAGGGGCTGCTCGGCGGAACGTCTGGGTGATGAGGTCGCCGCTCGTGCCTCCGCGATGTGGCTCGACGCGGCAGTCAGCAGGCTCGACGGTGTGCGTGAATCCGCCATCACGTACTTCGGCTGCCGAGACGTATCGACCGCCGTGGTGGTGTTCGAACCCACCGCCGGGCCTGACGAGGTTGCTGCGGTCGCGCGCCGCACCATCGACGGTCTGCGGGGGAGCGCCTTCGCCGGTGTCGACGTGTCCCCTTGTTCTCCTACAACATGGTCGCCATCACGGCGCACCACAGGGCCGGCGCGTTCAGCCTGAGCACCACCGCCAATCTCATCGGAGACCTGGACGGTCTCGCCCTACCGCCGGCGGAGGACCTCCTCGCTGAGGTTCGGGCCTGGGCCGAGCTGACCGCGCGCTACCCGGCGGCGACGGTCGAGCTCGGCTCGGGGAACGCGACCTACTGGGACCGAGTGGTCGAGGTCTGAGGGATCGAGCCCGGCTCGGTCGTAGCCGTCTTCGACGTGCTGAAGGAGTTGGGCTTGCCCGAACGCACCGAGATAGGGTGGTCGGTCTGCACCAGCCCGATACCGAGCAGCCCGCGGGATGGAACCACCACGTCGTTCACGGTGGCGGGCCCACTTCATGAGCAGGCGGTCACCACGACGGTCGCGATCAGCGATCGCCTCGCTCTGCCGACTCCCGCCGACACGGTCCACGCCACCCTGAGCTGGGGTTCCGAGTCGGAGGACGGGAGCCCCCCGCGGCTGAAGGCATTCGTCGAGCTCTCCCTCGGCGAGCTGAGTGACGTACCGCACGACCGGATCAGAGGGGTGTTCCCGACCAGCTCTGCGCCTGGGAAGGCCGAGGAGATCGACACCATCCTGGGGGCTGCCGGGCTGCCGTACGAGCTGGAGGTCCGTGTCGCCGGAATAAAGTGTCGTACGACTTGGGGGGTCAGTCGTCCTGCGGTCGCTCACGCGGGGCGACTTGAGTGCCGGTAGCGCCCCTCCTGTCTGGGTCATGATCCGACAGACGGCAGAGAGGGGTGACAGAGGGCTCCGGATGACCGACAAAGAATCCGTTCGTGTGAGGCTAGAGGTTGAGCTCGACGTCGAGGTACTCGACCTGGCCCTCCTCCAGGCTGCTGCGCTGAAGAAGATCGACGCCTCCGAGTTTGCCGTGGATGAGGGCGACGATGCGGAAGCGCTCAAGGGGGCCGGACGGCGAGCTTCCGGCGTGTGAGCCCAAGCCAAGGCGCGCCGTCAACGAACATGTAAATGCGGCGCAGCGATTCCTCAGGTGCCCGCGACTCCTCGGTGAATTTTGCGAAGAACGCATCCTCGTCCATGTCGCCCTCCGTCCTCGAAGGCGAAGGACTGGCGGCCGCTCTCGTGACCGCCGCATTCTCGACCGCACCGGGATGAGACCCAGGCTCGGCGACACCAGAAGTTAGAACCTCGCCGAGGTGGTGGCACTCGCTGAGCTGCCCGACGGCGTCCGCGGCTACGAGGACGTCAAGCTCGGCCGTCGCAGCGTTCCGCGACGCGCTGGCCGCCGCACTTGACGGTCTCGTCGCGGGGGGCGCGTGTGTGACGTCGCCACGATGATCCTCCAGGCGAGCCGGCTACCGAAATGGTTCAGCGGGGCACATAGGCCGGGGTGACGTGCCTTTTCGCCCGGCACCTCCGCGCCACAGCCACACCACCGCGAGGTCGAGTCCGCGATCAACCCGTCAGAGCTGGGTCAGGCCCTCGAGGGTTTGACGAATCGACTCCTGCGAATGCCGCTCCATGATCTCCTGCGCGAGGGTCAGGTCCATTCGGCGCATGGCCGCGACGAGGTCGCGGTGGTCGCGGAACTCCTGGTTGCTGGTGACCCGTCTGTCGAGCGACGGCACCAGGTAATGCATGCGCCTGGCCTCGTCGACCAGGGTCTGGAGTGTCTTCTCGGCGCGACGGTTGCCGGCCAGCTTTGCGATCCCCATGTGGAACGCGGCCGCCGCGCCCATGGCTGCTTCGGCATTGCCGATTGCGGCGACCTGGGCATCGATGTGGCGGTCGAGGACATCGAGCTGATCAGGGGTGCTCCGCTTCGCGGCCTCTGCGACGAGGGCCGGTTCGATCATCTGCCGCATGGCGAAGATCTCTCGCACGTCGTCGAAGCGGAACGGCCGGACAAGGTAGCCCTTGCGCGGGATGACGAGTACCCACCCGTCGTGGACGAGGAGTCGCAGCGCCTCGCGCACGGGCGTCTTCGACACTCCGTACTCCTCCGCGAGTTCGTGCTCGAGGAGCAGTGACTCCGGGCGTCGGCGGGCGGTGAGGATCTCTTCCTTGAGCCGTGAGTAGGCGCGATCGGTGAGGGACAGGCGCGCCTCTTGCTGTTCGCTCACGGGATCCTGCCTGGTCGAGACGGAGTGGCCGGTCAAGGGTAGCCGAGGGTTGACACGAAGTGTGGCGGTTGCCATAGTCCTCGCACACCCAAGAAGTACCCAAGATATATCACTGCCAGATCTTGCCAGACGCGAGCCATGAGCCGAGCGGTCTGCGCCGAGATGCCGCACGCGACCGGAGTGACTCCTCGAAGGGGCGGAGCATGGGCAGGACCGCAGCGGACAAGATCTGGGGCGCGCACGTGGTGCAGGCGGCCGACACCGGAGCGGACCTGATCTACATCGATCTGCACCTGCTGCACGAGGCCAACACCGCGCAGGCGTTCGCCGAGCTGCGTTCCGCTGGCAGGACGGTCCGCCGGCCGGAGCTGACGCTGGGCACCGAGGATCACATGACGCCCACCGGGACTTCCGCGCTCCTGCGGCCGGAGCCCACGGACGAGAGACTGACCCACATGCGGCGCAACTGCCGCGACTTCGGCATCGAGCTGTTCCAGCTCGGAGACGCGGGCCGGGGGATCACGCACGTGATCGGACCCGAGATGGGGCTCTCCCAGCCGGGGATGACGATCATCTGCTGCGACTCGCACACCACGACTCACGGGGCCTTCGGTGCGCTGGCGTTCGGAGTGGGTACCAGTCAGGTCGAGCATGTGCTGGCGACGCAGACCCTGCGGATGCGTCGGATGAAGAACATGCGGATCACCGTCGACGGCGTCCTCTGCCCCGGTGTGACCGCGAAGGACCTCGCCCTTGCCGTCATCGAGCGGATCGGGACGGCCGGCGGTCAGGGCCACGTGATCGAGTACGACGGCCCGGCGGTGCGGGCGCTGTCCATGGAGGGGCGGATGACCCTTTGCAACATGAGCATCGAGGCGGGTGCCCGAGCCGCGCTCGTCACACCGGACGATGTCACCTTCGCCTATCTGCGCGAGCGGAAGTACGTGCCGGCCGGCGCCGACTTCGACCGGGAGGTCGACTACTGGTCCGGCTTCGTCAGCGACCCCGACGCGGCCTTCGACAAGGAGGTCCGCCTGGACGCGACCGTGCTCTCACCGCGGGTGTCGTGGGGGACCAACCCGGCGCAGAGCGTCCCCCTGGACGGGGTCGTTCCCGCACCGGCCGAGTTCGCCGACGTCGACGAGCGGCGTAGCGCCGAGCAGGCGCTGGCCTATATGGATCTCGAGCCCGGTACACCGCTGAAGTCCGTGCCGATCCAGGTCGCGTTCATCGGCTCGTGCACCAACGGCCGGATCGAGGACCTCCGCGCGGCCGCCGAGGTGTGGAAGGGGCGCCGCGTCGATCCCGACGTGCGCGTCCATCTCGTACCGGGCTCGGAGGCCGTCCGACGGCAGGCCGTCGACGAAGGCCTCGACGTCATCTTCGCGGCCGCCGGGGTCGAGTTGCGCCACACCGGATGTTCCATGTGCATCGGCCTCCTCGACAAGGTCGAGCCGGGCCTGCGATCGGCGTCCACCACCAACCGCAACTTCGAGGGCCGCCAAGGCAGCGGAGCGCGGACACACCTCGTCTCGCCCGCGGTCGCGGCGGCGAGCGCTGTGCTCGGCCGCCTCGCCGAGCCGAGCGACCTCGACGCCGTCTGAGAGGACTGCACATGCAGCCTTTGGTCGTCCACACCGGCAAGGCGATGCCGCTTCGCAAGACCAACGTCGACACCGACCAGATCTTCCCCGCCCACCAGGTGAGGGGGGTCTCGAAGACCGGCCTCGGCGACGCGCTGCTGTCTGACTGGCGCGCGGACCCGGACTTCGTGTTCAACAACCCCGCCCACGAGGGGGCGTCGATCCTGGTGGCGGGCACCGAGTTCGGAACCGGCTCGTCCCGGGAGTGGGCGGTCTGGGCCCTGGTCGACTACGGCTTCCGCGTGATCTTCTCTCCCCGCTTCGGGGACATCTTCCGCGGAAACGCGACCAACAACGGCGTCGTCGCGGCCACGCTTCCGCAGGCGGCGATCGACAGCCTGTGGGCGCAGGTGGAGGCCGAGCCCGAGAAGCCGCTCACGGTCGATCTCGTCGAGCGGCGGGTCAGTGTGGGGGAGCTCGCCTTCACCTTCGAGTACCCGGAGGAGTGGCGGTGGCAGGTCATGAACGGTTTGGACGAGATCCAGCTGACGCTGAACCTGGCCGAGCAGATCGACGGCTACGAGTCGCGGAGGCGGGGCTCGCTGCCTCGGATCGACCGCCCGAGGCAGGCGTCGTGACCGTGATCCCCGACTCGGTCGGCCGACGGCTGACCGGACGTGTCCCGCATGACCGGATCCGCGCCGTGGACGTGCCGCGGCACGACCGCTCGCTCGTCGAGCAGCTCCTGACGCTGCCCGATCTGTCGTCCGCCGTTGCCGATGCGATGGATGAGATCGGAATCGGAACGGTTCTGGGTACCTCCGTGCTGTCTCCCGTCGCCCCGGGGCAACGCCTCTGCGGACCGGCAGTCACCCTCCGCTACGTCCGGGCCACCGCCGATCCCACCGTGATCCGTTCGGCACGTCGACACCTCGCCGTAGGAGATCGCGACCTCTACGGGCTCGCCCGCCCCGGTGATGTCGCCGTCTTCGACTGCAGCGGCAACCGCGACTGGGCGGTCCTCGGCGGTCTCTCGGCCTTGTGGGCGGCGAAGGCTGGGCTGGCCGGCTGTGTGGTCGACGGCGCCATCCGCGACTCCGACACGATCACCGAGGTCGCCCTGCCGGTCTACAGCACCAGCCGCAGCCCGCGGGCAGCTCGTCACCGGGTCGACGCGGTGGCACTGAACGACATGGTCACGATTGCCGGGGCGACGGTGTGTCCGGGCGACTACGTGATCGCCGACGACGACGGGATCTGCCTGGTCCCTTTCGAAGACTTCCCGGCGGTCGTCGCCTCGGCCACCAGCGCTCAGGCAGCCGAGGACGTGCTCGTCGAGGCCATCCGCACGAGCACGGACATCGAGGACCTCGTGACGCGCACGAAGGTGCCTCGAGTCCCGGACTGACCGGCCGCCACATCCATGCGGCCCGCCCGAAGGCAGCGACCCCACACCCACCACGGAGACAATGATGTCCAATCCGACACTGCCCCGCGCAGGGGACAGCGAGCCGGGCACCTCCACCGAGCCAGAACCGGCCACCGGTACGGGCGGCACCCGAGGGTCGCGCCCGGACCTGCGGCTCATCGGCGGGATGCCGATCTGGATCTTCGCGGCCCTACTGGCCGCGGTCGTCGCGGCGTCTCTCACCGGCACCCTCGAGCCCGGGATGCTCACCGGCTTCGCCGTCACCATGACGATGGGCTGGTTCCTGATGTGGATCGCGAACTCCGTTCCGGTACTCCGCGACTTCGGTCTCCCGGTCATCCTCTGTGTCTTCGCGCCGGCGATCCTGGCCTACCTGGGCCTGATCCCCGAATCCCTCACCACCACCGTGCAGGCGTTCGCCGACGACCAGGGCTTCCTGGACTTCGTCATCATCGCCGTCATCGCGGGCGCGATCCTCGGCATGCCGCGCAAGCTGCTGATCAACGCCGGTGTGCGCTACGCGGTGCCCGTCGTCGGAACGGTCCTCGTCGTCTTCGCAGCCATCGGGGCACTGGGAGCCGTGACCGGGTTCGGCTTCATCCGCGCGATCCTCTTCATCGCGGCGCCGATCATGGCAGGCGGTCTGCCGATCGGCGCGCTGCCCATGAGCCAGATGTACGCGAACCAGCTCGGTGGACAACCCGACGCCCTGCTCGGCAGTCTGGTCTCTGCGGTCGTCGTGGCCAACATCGTCTGCATCATCTGCGCTGCCGTGCTCAACGGGATCGGCAAGCGCAGGAGCACGCTCTTCGTCGGGTTCACCGGGAACGGCAAGCTCCTGCGCATCAAGAGCAACACCGAGGACCTCAGCGTCCCCAAGACCGTCACGGCCGCGAACACCATCGCACTCGCCCAGGGCCTCGCGATCGCCGGAATCCTCCTCGTCCTCGGCACGATGCTCGGTCACCTCGTCCCGGGCCTGCACCCCTATGCCTGGACGACCCTCCTGGCCGTGGCCGTCAAGGTGTTCCGCCTGCTCCCCAAGTCCCTCGAGGACTCCGCCGCGGCGTGGGGTGACATGGCCGCGACCGCGTTCGTGCCCGCGCTGCTGACCGCGCTGTCGCTCGCTGTGATGGACGTCGGGGACATCATCGACGCGCTGGGCGACATCCGCTTCGTCCTCCTCACCGTGTGCACCGTCCTTCTGGCGGGGCTGGCGGCCGGCGTACTCGGGTATCTGGTGAAGTTCTACTTCATCGAGGCGGCCATCACGCCCGGCCTCGTCATGGCCGACACCGGCGGATCCGGGGACGTGGCTGTCCTCTCCGCGGCCGAGCGCATGTACCTGATGCCGTTCGCCACCGTCGCGAACCGGGTCGGCGGAATATTCGTGCTTCTGCTCACCAGCCTCCTGGTCCCGCTGTTGACCAGCGCGGGCTAGCGCCCTTCACCCGAGCAACCGCCCGACGACCTTCCTGGAAACGAGGTACGCGATGAGCACCGCCGTGGGCATCCATGCACCATCGGACCCGGCCGCCCGAGCCCACCCCGCGGACTTCTCGCTGGACGACCGCTACCTGCTCGAGGAGGGGCAGATCTACCTGACCGGGATCCAGGCCCTGGTGAGAATGTTGCTCGACCGGGTTCGGCTCGACCGTCGGCGGGGACGGGACATCCGGACGTACGTGTCCGGGTACGAAGGATCACCTCTCGCCGGGTACGACCTCGAGATCATCCGGCAGCGGGTGATCCTCGCCGGGCATGGTGTGGTCCACCAGCCAGGTCTCAACGAGGAGCTCGCCGCGACGGCGATCGTCGGGACCCAGCTCGCCGGCGAGGTCGCGACGCTGACGGCGGACGGGGTCACCGGGATCTGGTACGGCAAGGCTCCGGGCCTCGACCGGGCCAGCGACGCCATCCGGCACGCCAACCTGATCGGCACCGCTCCCGCCGGAGGGGTCGTGGCGCTCGTCGGCGACGACCCCTCCGCGAAGTCGTCGAGCTTCCCGTGTTCGTCGGAGCTCGCGATCGCCGACCTCCAGCTGCCGGCCCTGTATCCGGCCGACTCGCACGAGGTGCTCCTCCACGGGTTGCACGCGGTCGAGCTGTCGCGGGCGAGCGGGCTGTGGTCGGCCATGAAGATCGGTACCAACGTGGCCGACGCCGCGGGCGTCGCCACGGTGGACCGACTGTGGAGTCCCCCGGATCTCGCCGAGCTGCCCGCCGGGCTGCAGGCCTACGACCATCGCCCGCATGCCCGTCTGGTCGGCCCGGCCCTGGCTGCGCTCGAGCGCAGCCAGCAGGACTCCCGGCTGCCCGTGGCCATGGAGTACATCCGGCGTTCCGGGCTCAACCGGATCTCGGGTGCCACCGCGCCGGGTGCCCGCATCGGCCTGGTCGCGGCCGGCAAGACCTATCTCGACGTCCGGCAGGCCCTCGCCGCGATGCACATCGACGAGCGGGCTCTCGAGCGGTACGGAATCCGGTTGCTCAAGCTCGGCGCGATCTGGCCGGTCGAGCCGACCGTGGTCCGCGAGTTCGCCGCGGGGCTCGACGAGATCGTCGTCGTCGAGGACAAGCGGTCCTTTCTCGAGGCCGCGATCAAGGACGTCCTCTACGGGACGCCCGACGCCCCACGCGTGCACGGCAAACGCGATCCGGACGGCCGGCGGCTGTTCGCCGAAGCCGGCGAGCTCGATCCGGACGCCGTCGCGACGGGTGTGGCTCGCCGGCTGGGGGCCGTGGGCGAGGTCGAGCCGGTCAGGGCCTGGAACGCGCGGCGGCGTCGCGAGCGGATCTCGTTGCCGCTCGCGGCACGCACGCCCTACTTCTGCTCCGGCTGCCCGCACAACACGTCGACCAAGACACCGGAGGGCAGCCTGGTCGGCGGTGGGATCGGCTGCCACGGAATGGTGACGTTCATGCCGGAGAAGCAGGTCGGCAACGTCATGGGCGTGTGCCAGATGGGCGGCGAGGGAGCGCAGTGGATCGGCATGGCGCCGTTCGTCGAGACCGAGCACCTGCTGCAGAACATCGGGGACGGCACGTTCGCCCACTCGGGCAGTCTCGCCGTTCGGGCGGCGGTCGCGGCCGGGGTGAACATCACCTACAAGCTGCTGTTCAACTCGGCCGTCGCGATGACCGGGGGTCAGGCCGCCATCGGTGGTCTCACCGTCGAGCGGGTTGCGGCGCTGCTGCTGCTGGAAGGGGCGAAGCAGGTCGTCATCGTGACCCAGGAGCCTCGTCGGGTGCGGCGGGCGTTGCGCAGCCTGCAGGGCGGGCGACCCTCGACGATCACCGTGCGACACCGTGACGATGTGGTCGCGGTCCAGGAGGAGCTCGCCAGGGTCGCCGGGGTGACGGTGCTGATCCACGACCAGGAGTGCGCGGCGGAACTGCGCCGCAAGCGCAAGCGCGGCACGGCCCCGACCCCCACCGAGCGTGTCGTGATCAACGAGCGGGTGTGTGAGGGCTGCGGGGACTGCGGGGAGAAGTCGAACTGCCTGTCGGTGCGGCCCGTCGACACCGAGTTCGGCCGCAAGACTCAGATCCACCAGTCTTCGTGCAACCTCGACTTCTCCTGCCTGGCCGGCGACTGCCCGTCGTTCGTGACGGTCGTCCCGGGCTCCGCGGGGCGGCCCACCCCGCCACCGGTGGACGACGACTCGGTACTTCCCGAGCCGGCAGCGCGCTTCGACGGCGACGGCTTCACCATGCGGATCACCGGTATCGGCGGCACCGGAGTCATGACCATCGCCCAGATCCTCGCCACCGCCGCGTTCGTGGACGGCAAGCAGGTCCGTTCCCTCGACCAGACGGGGCTCGCCCAGAAGGGCGGGGCGGTGGTCTCGGACGTCAAGCTCGGGTCCGGCCCGGTCGAGCTGGCCGCCAAGCTCGCCGAGGGGGAGTGCGACCTCTACCTCGGCTGCGACTCCCTGGTCGCCACGGATCCGGTGCAGCTGAAGGCCACCGACCCGGCCCGCACCGTCGCGGTCGTCTCGACGGCCGAGGTGCCGACGTGGCGGATGGTCGTCGACACGACCGCGTCGTTCCCGGCCGGATCCGCCATCCGCTCGGCGCTGGAGGGCCAGGTCGCCGAGGCCAGGTACGTCGCCGCAGGCGAGCTGGCCGATGCGCTCTTCGGTGACGAGCAGTACGCGAACATGCTGCTGGTCGGTGCCGCGTACCAGACCGGTGCCCTACCCATCTCCGCCGACGCCGTCGAGCGGGCCATCGAGCTCAACGGTGTCGCGGTCGAGAAGAACCGCCAGGCTTTCCGCCAGGGCCGGCGCGCCGTCATCGCCGACACCGACACCGACCGGCGTGGCCGGGCACTGGCCGGTGCCCCCACTCCGTCGTCGTTGTCGCGGGCCGCCGGTCGCGTCCGTGGCCGAGTCCGGGCCGAGGGCGAGCTCGGCCGGATACTCGACATCCGGATCCCGGAGCTCGTCGCCTACCAGGACGAGGCCTACGCCGAGCGCTATGCCCGGTTCGTCGAGCAGGTCAGGTCGGTCGAGCAGCAGCGCGTGCCGGGCTCGACGGAACTCGCCGAGGCGGTCGCCCGGAACCTGTTCAAGCTGATGGCGTACAAGGACGAGTACGAGGTGGCACGGCTGTGCCTGGACCCGGCGCTCGACGCGGGCGTCCGTGACCGGTTCGGACCCGGTAGCCGGATCAGCTACCGGCTGCACCCGCCGGTGCTGCGCGCTATGGGCATGCAGCGCAAGATCTCCCTCGGCCCCTGGGCCAAGCCGGCACTCCGGACGCTCCACACGATGCGGCGTCTGCGCGGCACGAGGTTCGACCTGTTCGGTCGGGCCGAGGTCCGCAGGGTCGAACGGGCGCTCATCGAGGAGTACCGCGACGCGATCGAGGTGGCGCTTGCCGCACTGGATCGGGAGACCCACGCGAGCGCGGTGGCGCTCGCGCGGCTGCCCGACGGCGTGCGCGGCTACGAGGAGATCAAGCTTCGCAACGTCGCGTCGTTCCGTGAAGCTCTGTCCACCGCGGTCGATGCGATGACCGGTGCGACCGGCAGCTACCGGTAAGTGTGGAGGGGGCCACTGTTGGAGCGAGTCTGCAGGGTTCCGATCGCGACCCGGTCCCCACCGCGGAGATCGGGCACGATCTGGCACTGGACATCGAACGACATCGTCGGTCGGGTGGCTGTCTCGTATGCGGGCCATTCCGGCACGCGATCATTGTTCGGGTTCCCGGTCCGGGCGAAGGCGACGAAGCTCGACAGCACGTTGCGCGACACCTCGACCTGCTCCGGTCCGGTGCCGGTCAGCGCGGCCGACGCGGCGGTGTTCCCGAAGGCGAGCGGGATGTCGATGGTGTGCGGGGCGCGGTAGATCCCGCCGTCGACCGGCGCATGCCAGGCGACGTTGTACAGGTGGACCGGCGCCTGCCGGGCATCCGCCTTGGCGTCGGCGCCACGGATGATCGGCGCCCGAAAGAGGGAGTCGCTCGCGATCCCGATGAGGACGTCGGCGGGCGTGCGGCCCGGCTCGGCCTGCTGGTACGCGTCCATGAGCGCCTGGGCCGCCGCGTCGTCCATGGCGAACTCGTCCTTGATACGCGCCCTCACTTGATCCGCGGTCACGGAGAAGTTGCGCAGGTCGCTCGCGAGGAAGGACGTCGACTCCGTGTCCACCGTGCCGAGCAGCAACGGGATGTCCGCGTGAACGGCCAGCCCTTCCGGGGTCATCGGGGCTGCCGGGAAGTGTCGGCCGTCGATCATGGGCCGCGAGCCGTCCATCCGGGCGGCGGCGATGGCCTTCTCGCGCGCGTCGAACAGCGCTTCGGCCGGCACCTCCTGCAGCCGGCGCGGGTTGCTCCGGTCGATGTTCAGCGCCTTCAGGATCTCTTCGGTGTAGGGCTGAGTGCTCGGTGCGCCGATCGCCGTCATCCCCGAGGGGCCACTCATGCAGAGTCTTCCGCGACAAGCGGGCCCCGGTCTGGAGGGGGAGGTAGCCGATGCCGGTTTCGATGGGGATGCTCGCCGATGACCTCGCGGCCGAGTCCGACCAGCTGCGCAGGCTGGTCGCCGGCTTGGACGAGGCAGGTTGGCGTCGGTACACGCCCGCAGAGGGCTGGACGATCGCCGACCAGGTCTCGCACCTCGCCCATTTCGACGCGGCGGCCGTGCGGTCAGCGGTGGAGCCGGACGCGTTCCGGGCCGAGCTGGAGCGGATCGAGGCGGACGGTGGTGTGGACCCGGACGCGATCGCGGCTCGGTACCGGCGCATGCCGGGAATCGAGCTGCTCGCATGGTTCGACGAGGAGCGGTCTCGCCTAGTGACGGTCTTCTCCGGGCTCGATCCTGCGCTTCGGGTGCCGTGGTTCGGCACCGAGATGAGCGCGGCGTCCTCACTCACCGCGCGGATCATGGAGACCTGGGCGCACGGCCAGGACGTCGCCGACGCCGTCGGCGTACGGTGCGAGCCGACCGTCCGGCTGCGGCACGTCGCGCACATCGGGGTGGGGGCACGGGCGTTCAGCTACGCGCTGCACGGCCGCGAGCTACCCGACGCGCCGGTACGGGTGGAGCTCGTCGCGCCGGACGGCTCGACCTGGTCCTGGGGTCCGCAGGACGCGGCGAACCGGGTCACCGGTCCCGCTCTGGACTTCGCGCTGGCGATCACCCAGCGCCGGCATCGCACCGACCTGGCCCTGGAGATCACAGGCCCGCACGCGCGGGAGTGGATGGAGATCGGGCAGGCATTCGCGGGCGCGCCCGGCACCGGCCGCAAGCCGGGATTCGACGGGGGAACGGCGAGATTGCGAGCGAATCGTCGACCATGAGCGAGCGTGCGAGCGAATCATCGACACGGCGTGGGCGGGCGATGCGGATCGGCAACGGCTCGGGTTCTACGGCGACCGCATTGCCGCCGAACGGGAGATGGTCGAGGGCGGGCCGATCGACGTGCTCACCGCCGACTACCTGGCCGAGCGGACGATGTTGATCCTGGCCACGTCGCAGGCGAAGGACCCGGCGGCGGGCTTACCTACCACGCCGCCTTGACCACGGAAGCAGTAGGACCCGGCATCGACCGAGCCCACGAACCTCTGATGTCGAATCTGACCGTGCGTGGCGAGATGGTCCATCGCGCCTCGGCCGGGCCGCCGTCCGAGCGGTGACCTCGTACGGCTGATCAGAGGCGTTCCCCGTGAGGATCAGCGTCGCGCGTCGTAGGTTTCCCGCGCAGCGAGGACCTTGGCGATGTGCTGCTCGGCCCAGCGGCTTAACGCCAGCAGGGGCTCGTGGAGCGTGCACCCGAGTGCGGTGAGCTCGTACTCGACTCTGGGTGGCATCTCGGCGTACACGTGCCGCTCGACGAGCCCGTCGCGCTCGAGGTCGCGCAGCGTCTCGGTGAGGACCTTTCCGCTGATCCCCTCGACCGCGGTCCGCAGGTCGCCGAACCGCAGCCTGCCCCGGCCGAGCACGACCACGATCATCGCCGTCCACTTGTTGGCGACCCGGGCCAGGGAGGTGCGGGACGGGCAGGTCGAGACGAGCACGTTCCAGTCCGGCTGCTGTGACACGCGGCGCATCCCTGCGGTGGTTACGTTGAGGTAAATGGTTACTAATGGTGAGTATAGGGCTCGACCAGGAAAGGCTCGACAAGGAGATGACCACAGTGGACACCACTGGCCCGCTCGCCGTCGCCCGCCGGTACTTCGACGCACTGGCGGCGAAGGACTTCGCCACGGTCGCCTCGATGTTCGCCGACGACATCGTCTGGCACCAGCCCGGTACCAACCGCTTCTCCGGCACGCACCGCGGCAGCGCCGCGGTGGGCGAGATGATCGGCGGCATGATGGCCGTCAGCGAGGGCGCATTCGAGCTCTCGACGACCGCAGTACCCATGGTCAACGGCACGCTGGTCGCGGTGCCCGTCCACTTCACCGGCAAGCGCGACGGTGCGGCGATGGCGCAGGACGGCCTCGACCTGCTGCGGATCGAGGGCGACCGGATCGCGGAGGTATGGCTGTTCTCCTCCGACCCGTGGTCCGAGGACGCCTTCTGGGGCGCCGGCTGACCGGTCGCACGCAAGTGATCGCGAGTATGGGGTGCTCATCGCTATGTCGACGACGATGAGCACCCGGTACCTTGCGGATCATCGAGAGGCTGAGCGCTCCGCCTCACTGCGCAGGATGCAGAACTCGTTGCCCTCAGGATCGGCGAGCACCACCCAGCCGCTGCCGTCGGGGCTGCGCAGGTCCTCCACTGTGCGTGCCCCGATCTCCAGCAGCCGGGCGAGCTCCTCGTCGCGTGTGCCCTCGGTGGGAACGAGGTCGAGGTGGATCCGGTTCTTGACCTGCTTGTCCTCCGGCACCTCGATGAACAGCAGCCGCTGGCAGCCGTCCGGCGAGAAGATCATGCACTCCTCGTGGCCGGGCCGGTTCTGGTCATCCGGGTGCTCGGCGAACCCCAGCACCCGGCACCAGAACACCGACTGCGCGTAGGCGTCGCGAGCGTCGAATGTGGTGTGGGAGACCATCGCCGTCACCGCGGCAACCCTAGGCCGGCCTCCTCCCGGCACCCTCGAGTTCTGTGGGCGCGAGCTGTACGGCATTCTCCCCGGCAATACGGCATGCCCCACCCATGGTTATCGCCAGCCGGACCCAGCTGCGCGCACGAGCGATCCATCCCGATCGGGTCGCGGGTGTAGGCGCGGCGGGTGTGCGGGACGTTGTACCCGAGCGTCCAGCCTGCGAGCAGCTGCCTGAGGCGGGGGAGGGGAGTCCGGGTGGCCAGGGCTCCAGCCTGCGACGGCATTGACCGGCACGGGTGGAGCAAATGTGGAGCGCGGCATTGCGCCAAGCGGGCCTGAAGAAGCCCGAGGTGCGTTGTACTGCGCAACGTCAAGCAGCGAATTCTCTGTTTCCGCAGGTCAGTGCGATCCGTTGACCGTACTGGCAGTCAGAGGGTCGTGTACATACATCTACTGCGCTGAACGTGCTCAGACCTGCGGGTTCTCTGCCGTCTTTGATCTTCGATCTGTCGACCCCTTGACGATCCGTCAGGTCGGAGCGGACTTGACGATTGGTCAAGTTCGCTGCAGTGCTCTCCAGCCACTGTTCGAAGGTGGCCCGATGTCGTTGCCAGCTGATGAGCCAGCAGTCAGTTGTTCTGTGCCGCGATCAGCTGCATGATCCAGTCGGCGGCCTCGCGTAACGCGCGCGGGGCACGGTCGCCGACGAGCGCATCGAGGTAGCGGCTCGCCCGGGCGGTGTCCTCGTCCGGGTCGGCCATCCCGGGGAGGCCGTGGATCCAGCAGGTCCCGGCCGAATAAGCGGTCGTGCCGCCGAGCCACTCGGTCTTCTCCAGAACCAGGACGGACAGCCCCTCGTCGGCCGCGAACACGGCGGCGCCGAGGACAGCCGCTCCGGTGCCGAGGACGAGCAGGTCGATCTCCCGGTCCCATGTCACGGTGTCCTCCGGAGGGGGTGGCTCGGCGACTCGAGGCCGACGGATCCGGTGCCCTGCGCACCGTCCAAGGTCGCCGCCTACGCTCAGTGAGCGTGCTGGATCTCGGGGCTTGAGCTTGAGTTGATCTCGGTAGTGAGGGCGCTCGGCGCGTCTGGGCTGGTCATGAGCGAACTCCCGGCCAGGACCCGCGCCACGCCCTGCTCCCACAGCTGGACGGGCTTGCTGCGATGTTGCCCGGTGTGGGTGAACTCGAGGCGGGCCAGTACGTCGCCGACGAGGGGACCGGAGACTCCGTCGACGGCCAGCTCGACGAACGAGTATCCGGCAAGCCCGAGTGCCGCCGTGCGGGCGGGAAGCCCCAGGTCGGGCCGCTCGGCGGCCACCTGGTCCTCGAGCCACAGCAGGGAGCGCATGGGGTCGACGGCGGTGCGGGCGGGGTCGGCCTGCCGGAAGACGTCGTTGAAGACCTCGAGCGACAGCGGCCCTTCGTACCCGGCGTCGAGGACGTGGGCGAGGAAGCCGGGAAGGTCGAATGCGCCCTGGCCGGGGAACAGGCGGTGGTGGTGCCGGCTCGGCTGCAGGACGTCCATCTCCAGATGCGGGGCGCCGGCCAGCTGGAGGAAGAAGATCTTGTCCGGGTCCACGGCGGCGAACCCGACGGGATCTCCGTCCCGCGAGAGCACGTGGAAGCTGTCCAGGCACAGACCGAGTGCGGGATGTGCGGCGCGGCGGACGGCCTCCCACGAGCGGTCCCAGGTCCAGATGTGCCGGCCCCACGCGAGCGCCTCGTACGCGATCCGCAGCCCGCGGCCTGCGGCGCGGTCGGCGGCCACGGCCAGCTGCTCGGCGAGCCGCCCGAGGTCCGCGACCGCGTCCGGCGCGACCGAGGAGCAGACGAGCGCGGTCGACGTCCCGAGCTGCGTCATGACGTCGAACTTGCGCTCGATGCGGCGCAGGTTGCGCGCGAAGCGGTCCGGGTCGGTCGAGTCGAGGTCGCGGAAGGGCTGGTAGAGGTCGATGGTCAGGCCGAGGTCGGCGCAGCGGGCGGCGAGCTCGGCCGGTGTCCACGGCGAGGCGATGAGGTCGGGTTCGAAGACCTCGATCCCGTCGAAGCCGGCTGCCGCGGCGGCGGTGACCTTGTCCTCGAGGGTGCCGGACAGGCAGACCGTGGCGATCGAGCGGTGCGGCGGCGCCGTCGGGGTCGTCATCGGGACCTCCGTGTGTGCTGTTGCGGGTCGGCTCGGGGCCCGGTCGAGCCCCGGAGGACCAGCTGCGAGGGCAGGACGATCTCCGGCATCGGCCCCTGGCTGCGGGGATGACCGAGTGACTCCAGGAGGATCTCCACCGCCGCGCGGCCCACGTTGGAGTGGGCACCGCCGAGGGTGGTGAGCGTGGGCGTGCACAGCTCGGCCGCGAAGATGTCGTCGAAGCCGACCACGCTGACGTCCGCGGGCACCCGTACCGATCGGCCTGCGAGGCGGCGCAGGACGCCGATGGCCAGCAGGTCGTTGTGGGCGACGATCGCGGTGGCTCCCGTGCTGATCGCCGCGTCCGCCGCGGCTCCGCCGCTATCCACCGTCGGGGTGTACGGGCCGGTCCGCACCGCGCTCATCCCGATCTCGGCCGCGGCGTCGCTGAGCGCCGCCCACCGGCTCGCGGCCATCCATGAGTTGGTGGGGCCGGCGAGGTAGGCGAGCGAGGTGTGCCCGAGCGACGCCAGGTGGGCCACGATCTGCCGGCAGCCCTCCCAGGGCTCGAGGACCACGCTCGCGATGTCGTCCACCTGGCGGTTGATGAGGACGACGGGATGCGCGGCCGCCAGCTCGACGAGCTTCTCGTCCGGTTGCCGGCTCGCCGCGAGCAGGAATCCGTCGACGGATCTTGTCAGTCGCCGGACCTGCTCGAGCTCCATCCGCGTGGACTCTTCGGCGTTGACGAGCACGAGGGTGTAGGCCGCGGCCTTGGCCCGCATCTCTGCGCCGCGGATTAGCTCGAAGAAGTGCGGGTTGGTGATGTCGGAGACCACCATCGCGATCGTCTGTGTCCGGTTCGAGGTCAACGCCCGAGCGTGCGGGTTCGGCTCGTAGCCGAGCTCGCGGGCGGCCTGGAGCACCCGATCCCTGGTCGCGTCGGCGATGCGGCCGGGCTTGCTGAACACGCGCGACACCGTGGAGGTCGCGACGCCCGCAACACGCGCGACGTCGTAGATGGTCGGGTTGCCCACGTGCTCATCACAGTCGGATGACGGCCGTTTGGCAACCTTGGCAACCGCTTGCCAACCCAGCAGGCCGCACTTACGGTCCGACGAACTGAGACCGCTGGCGCCGATGCCGGAAGGGCGATCCGATGGGCCGAGATGTCTGAGAGCGCTCCGGCGCCCACGAGATGGGCACGGTGGGTGACGCTCGTGACGCGGGTGGAGCTGGCCATCGGTGCCGCTGCCCTCGTGCTCGTCTTCCTGCTGGTGCTGGTGCAGGCCGCCCAGCGCTACCTGCCGGTGTCCGGCTGGCCGTGGACCGGGGAACTCGCGCGGTTCTGCCTCGTGTGGCTCACCATCAGCGTGGCCGGCGTCCTGGTGACGACCGACTCGCACATCGCCCTCCAGCTGGTCGACGGCATCAAGAACCCGACGGTCCTGCGCGTCGTGCGGGTCGTCGCGGCTGTGACCGTCGCCGCCGTCGGGGCGGCGTTCGCGCTGGAGGCCTGGGACCTGATGGCCTCCCAGGGACGCCTGCGGTCGCCGTCCCTGCGGATGCCGCTCACCTGGCTCTACCTGTTCCCGTTCCTCGGCTTCCTGAGCACGGCGGTGCGCGGTGTCGTGGCCGCGATCGGGTTCGCCCGGTCCCCGGAGCCGCCGGTGCCCACGCACGGCGAGGTGGCGGCGTGAACCTACTGCTGCTGAGCCTCGGGATCGTTCTGCTGCTCGTCCTGCGCGTCCCGGTCGCCTTTGCGTTCCTCGGGCCGTCGCTCGTCTACATGCTGTCGATCGGCCAGTCGGTCGGCATGAGCCTGCGGTTGATCGTCAACGCCACCGCGAGCTTCCCCCTGCTGGCCGTGCCGCTGTTCGTGCTGCTGGGTGTCCTCGCCAACCGCGGCGGGATCGCCGACATGCTCTTCGACTTCGCCCTCGCTGTGCTCGGGCGGGTCCGGGGCGGTCTCGGATACGTCAGTGTCGGGGTCAGCCTCGGCTTCTCGTGGATGAGCGGCTCCGCCGTCGCCGACGCGGCGGCCCTCGGGAAGGTCCAGATCCCGGCCATGCTCCGCAACGGCTACCCGATGCGGTTCGGCCTCGGCGTCACCGGGGCCGCGGCGCTGATCGCTCCCGTCATGCCGCCGAGCATCCCTGCGGTGATCTTCGCGGGGCTGGCGGCCGTGTCGACCGGCGCCCTGTTCGCGGCGTCGGTCATCCCGGCGCTGCTCATGGCGGTCGGCCTGTGCGTCGTGGTGTTCGTCCAGGTGCGTCGCCAGCCCGGCATCGTGCCCGTGGAGTTCTCGATGCGGCGGGTGCTCACCACCGGCCAGCGCGTGATCGCCCCACTCGGCGCCCCGGTGATCATCCTCGGCGGCATCCTCTCCGGCGCCTTCACCCCCACCGAGGCGGCCGCCGTCGGGGCCGCCTACATGCTCCTGCTCGGCTTCGCGTACCGGACGCTGCGCGTGCGGGACCTGCCGGGGGTGCTGGTCGAGACCGTCGTGACGACCGCGGCGATCATGCTGATCGTCGCCTCCGCGGCGCTGCTGGGCTTCATCCTGGCGCGAGAGCGCGTTCCGCAGCTGCTGGCCGAGAGCATCTTCGGCTTCACCGGGGACGCGACGATGTTCTTGGTGATCACGGCCGTGCTGATGTTGATCCTCGGCACGGTCGTGGACGCCACCGCGGTGCTCGTGCTGGTGGTGCCGATCCTGCTGCCGATCAGCGCCGGGTTCGGCGTCGACCCGATCGTGCTCGGCGTCCTGATGATCGTCACCCTGATGATCGGGCTCCTGACCCCACCTGTCGGGACCGTTCTCTACGTGTTGAGCACCGTCGCGCAGACGAAGGTCAGCGAGGTGTTCCGGGGTTCGCTGCCCTTCGTCGTGCCGTTCCTGGTGATCGTCGTCCTGATCATCGCCTTCCCCGACGCGGTCCTCTGGTTGCCGAAGGCGCTGGGGCTGTGAGCGGCGACCGTCGGACCGAAGCGGAGCGCCGCTCCTACCTGGCCGGGCTGCTCGGTCAGGGCATCGGACCCTCGCTCTCTCCCGAGCTGCACGAGCGGGAAGGCGCACGGCAAGGGCTGCGCTACACCTACAAGACGGTGGAGCTGCCCGACTCCCGGCTCGACCGGGAGCACCTGCGCGGCCTGCTCGCACACGCGGTCGAGCTGGGCTTCGACGGGCTGAACGTCACCCATCCGGTCAAGCAGGTCATGGCCTCGCTCGTCGACGATCTGGCACCGGAGGCGGCCGCTATCGGGGCGATCAACACGATCCTCGTGGCGGACGGCGGCACCCGCGGGCACAACACCGACGTCACCGGCTTCGCCGCGGCTGTCGCGGACGGGCTCGCGGGCGCTCCGCTCGATCGGGTCGTGCTGATCGGTGCGGGCGGGGCAGGCACCGCAGTGGCTCATGCCCTCGCCGGGATGGGCCTTTCGGCCCTGTGGGTCGTCGATACCGACCCGGCACGCGCGGAGTTGCTCGTCCGATCCGTGCGGAACCGCTGGGACGTCGAGCTCGTGACCGGCACGCCCGACGAGCTGCCCCGCCTTACCCCGGCGGCGTCCGGGCTGGTGAACGCCACGCCCATGGGGATGGCCGCCCATCCCGGGTCGCCGGTCGCTCCGGAGCTCCTCCGCGACGAGCTCTGGGTTGCCGACATCGTCTACCGGCCGCTGCTCACCGAGCTCGTGCGGGAGGCGACCAGACGGGGCTGTCGGGTCCTGACCGGGGCTGGGATGGCGGTCAACCAGGCCGCCGACTCCTTCGAGCTGATCACCACCAGTCCTGCGGACCGCGCGGCCATGTTCCGGGACTTCGACGAGCTCGTCGCCGACGAGGTCGGCTCGGCCAACCCACGAAGGGAATGATCATGTCCACGCAGCAACGACGCCGTGCGCTCGTCGCGGTCCTCGTCGTCCCGTTGTTCCTCGGTACGGCCTGTGGCGGAGGTGGCGAACCCGCCGGTGACCAGGGCGGCGGCGAGAACGTCGAGCTGACCCTGGCCCACAGCTACACCGAGCAGCAGCCCCAGCACCGCTGTGGCGCCAAGGTCATCTCGGACGAGGTCGCGGCGGCGAACGTGGGCATCACTGTCCAGGTCTTCCCGAGCAGCCAGCTCGGCGGCGACGCCGACCGCATCCAGTCCGTGATCTCCGGCGACATCGACCTGGACATCCAGGGCGCCTCCGCACTCGGCGCCGTGCACGAGCCGATGAGCGTCGTCGACGCCGCCTACGCCTTCGACGACGGCGAGCACCTCGCCCGCTTCTTCGACAGCGACGCGTCCACGCCGCTGACCGACGGGTTCGCCGAGGCCACCGGGGTGACCGTCCTTGGTGCATGGTCGGCCGGCTCCCGCCAGTTCACCGCCAACCAGCCGATCCGCCGACCCGAGGACCTCGCGAACCTCCGCATGCGCTTCCCCAACTCGCCGCAGTTCCTCATGAACGCCGCGGCCCTGGGCGCCAACCCCACCGAGGTCGCGTACGAGGAGCTCTACCTCGCGCTGCAGCAGGGGATCGTCGACGGTCAGGAGAACCCGATTGTCAACATCGATTCGCAGAACCTCGGCGAGGTGCAGGACTACCTCAGCATGTCCGGCCACCAGGAGAACTCGAACCTGGTCCTCGTCGGGCCGCGGTGGACCGAGCTGAACCCGCAGCAGCAGGAGGCGCTCTCCCGGGCGGTCGACGCGGCCGTCGCGCAGGTGCCCGGATGCGTCCAGCAGGACGAGCAGCAGATCCTCGAGAAGTGGCGGTCCGGCGGTCAGTTCCAGATCGTCGAGGACGTCGACGTGGCCCCGTTCCGGGCTCGGGTGGAGCCGTACCTGCGCGCCAACCTCAGCCCCGAGCAGCTCACCGTCTACGAGGCGATCCGCGGATCGGCCGCGTGACGCCGGTGCCGGGCGGCGTCGTCCCGACCTTCCGCGGGTCGATCCGGCCCGCGGAAATTGGGCCGACGTTGATCCACGAGCACGTCTTCGTCGGCCACCCCGAGCTCGACCTCAACCACCCGCACCCGGAGTGGGACCTCGAGAAGGCGGTCGAGGAGGCGGTCGCCGCGCTGACCCGCCTCCACGACCTCGGGATCCGCACGGTCGTGGACCTGACCGTGCTCGGCCTGGGACGCGACGTCGCCCGGGTCGCGCGGGTGGCCGAGCGGGTCCCGGTACACCTGGTCGCCGCCACCGGGTACTACACCTCGAACGTGCTGCCGCCGTTCTTCCGGACTCACGGCCCTGGCCGGCTCGTCGACGGTCCCGACCCGCTCGTGGAGTACTTCGTGCGTGACATCGAGGAAGGGATCGCCGGCACTGGCATCAGGGCGGGGATGATCAAGGTCGTCACCGACGAGGAAGGGTTCACCGACGACGTCGCCCGGGTCTTCACCGCGGCGGCCGAGGCCCACCGGCACACCGGCGTCACGGTGACCACGCACAGCCGTCCTGCGCTGCGCAACGGGTTGGACCAGCTGGCGTTCCTCCGGGACCGGGGCGTCGCGCCCGAGCGGGTCGTCATCGGGCACTCCGGCGACAGCGAGGACCTGGACTACCTGCGGCGGCTGATGGACGAGGGCGCCACGATCGGCATGGACCGGTTCGGGATGGAGCACGTCCTGCACGACGACCGCCGGGTCGCCACCGTCCTCGCCCTGCTCCGGCTCGGGTACGCGGACCGGATGGTCCTGTCCCACGACGCCGCGTGCTTCAGCCGGATGACCCCGCCGTCCTGGCGCGCGGTCCACGCACCGCACTGGCTCTACGAGAACATCCCCCGCCGAGTGCAGCCGATGCTGCACGCAGGCGGCGCCACCGAGGCGGACATCCACCAGATGATCGTGACGAACCCGGCCCGACTGCTCGCGCCAGCAACCCAAAACTTCCGACGGCCCGGCGCACCGGCAGACCTCGGCTGGTAGCGCACGAGTTCGGCCGCCGTCCGCCAGTAGGACGTCAGCGCCCGGCTGCCAACCCTGGTGGATGGTCTGGAGTATCGGGGCGGGCGTGGCCACGCCCTTGCTGGAGCGGCTTCTGGAGCCGGCTGATGTGGAGCGGATCTGGAGCTGGTATCGGTCCCGAGATATCTGCTCGGGGTCAAGGGATCGTAGGTTCAGATCCTGGCTGATCTGCGGAAACGCGGCGAAGCTGGGTTGGTGCGCAATGTGCTCGCACCCGGCCAGGTTGCGTCCACCGTCGTCACCCGGTATGCCCCGGGAGCCGCGAGAAGGTCGGTTGGGTCGATCGCCGGGTGGTCGCCATGTGGTCGTCACGCCGCCTGGGTGGCGCGCTCCACGGCGTTGAGGGCCCGGTCGATGCCCTCAACGGCCTGCCGAGAAACGTGGCGCTGCAGGTGGCCGTAGAAGACCTCGGTGGTGGTCGACAGGGCCGAGTGCCGCACGGTCTTGGACGCCATCGCCAGCGGCACCTGCGACGAAAAGCATGGTCGTGGCCGCGAAACGGCGTAGATCGTTTGCACACCTCGGATTGGTACCGCTCTGCCAGGTCAGCCATTGCCACGGAGGAAGCGCGTCGGCGCACCTCGGCCGCGAACTCGCGGTTCGGCGCGGCCCGCTCCCTGGACTGGCTGGCCCGTCGGGCGAACCACTCCTCGCGCGCCGCGGGGCTTCCGTTCTGGGCGAGGCTGTCGCCGCACTCGCTGCGCCACACTGCGATCACCCTCGCGCTCGAGGCGGGCGAGGATCTGTGTGCAGGACCTGGCTGGGCACCGCGACCCTCGTACGACCCGCCACTACGACCGGCGCCGCGGCACCTTGAACCGCAGCCTCGTCTTCACCCTGTCCAGCAGTCTGGGCTGAGCCTGGGCAGCCCGCGGCGTGCCGCAGCCATGACGACTACCTCGACGAGTCCAGGTAGAACGGGCGAGCGCCGTCCGCGCGGGTGGTGCCGTCCCAGCGGTAGCGCAGCACGGTGAACGTGGCTCCCGCCAGGTCGGCGACGGGATCCTCGGGGGCGGGCCGTCGAACTCGGGCAACTTCGCGGATTTCGTCCTGGCCATAGGAGGTGCGTACCCCGGAGATCGACATCCCCGCGGGGCGCGCGAGGTCGCGGCGTTCGGCAGCATGTACTTCGCGATCACCTCGATGACCGATGCCGACCACCGCAAGCAGTTCTTCGCACCCGTCATCGACGACGTCGAGCGCACCCTTGCGGTGTGCGCCGTCTACCTGGCCGTGCGCGACACGTCCCGGACCTCGGCCCCGACCACACCGTCCGGCTGACGACCCGGTCCGGGGGCGGTGGTGGCGCGGACGACCAGTCGGGGCGCGACGATCAGCTCCCGCTCGGTGACCGGCGTCCCGTCCAGCCGGTCCACGGCACGCGTGACGGCGAGCGTGGTGATCTGCTCGGTGTCCTGGGCGATTGTCGTCAGGTTGACGTGCGACAAGCGGGCGAGCCGGCTGTCGTCGTAGCCGACCACGCTGACGTCCCCGGGCACGGCCAGGCCGGCGCGCTGCAGCACGTCCAGCACGCCGAGGGCGCAGCGGTCGTTGAACACGGTCACGGCGCTGGGCCGTGGATCGAGGTCGAGCAGGGCGCGGGCGGCCGCGGCACCCTCCTCCTCGGTGAGCCCGCCGGGCAGGAGCCGGATCTCGGCATCGAGGCCGTGGCGGAGCATGGCGTCGCGGTAACCGCGACGGCGGTCGGCGGCGCCCGGGGCCCGCCCGCCGTCGACGTGGGTGATCCGGCGGTGGCCGAGCGCGACGAGGTGGTCCACGGCCTGGTGCAGCCCCAGACCGTCGGCGGTGCGCACGACGTCGAGGGCGCGGTGGCGTGCCGCCCGGGCCACGACCACGACGGGCAGGCGGCCTGCGAGCTCGGCGAGCTGCGCGGTGGGCGCGTGCGGGCCGAGCAGGACGAGCGCCTCGCAGCGGTCCTGCATCAGGCTCGCCACGGCGCGCCCCTCGTCGCGCTGCGGGGTGACCGCGCTCAGCGCGAGCTCGTAGCCGGCGCGGTCGGCCGCGGTGTAGAGGCCGGTGACGAGGTCGCCGTGGAAGGCGTGGTGGACGCCGAACACGACGCCGAGCAGCCGGCTGCGGCTGCTGCGCAGCAACCGGGCGCGGGTGTCGGGGCGGTAGCCCAGCTCGTCGGCGGCCTGCAGCACCCGCTGCCGGGACGCCGCGCTCGCACCCGGGGCGCCACGGATCACGATCGAGACCAGTGCGACGGACACCCCCGCACGGGCGGCGACGTCGGCGAGGGTGGGCCGCCGGGCGCGCTCTGTCACGTCCGCACCCTACCGATCTATGCCTAGAACGTTCTAGGCTAGTCCATCTAGAACGTTCTAGGCTCGAGGAGGAGCGGATGGACGAGATCGGGGTGGCCCTGGTCGGGGCCGGCCGGATGGGGGCGTTCCACGGCAGGTCGCTCGCGCGCCGGATCCCGGGGGCGCGGCTCGTGGCCGTGGCCGACCCGGCGCCCGGGATCGCGGAGCGCCTGGGCGCGGATCGCGCATACACCGATCCGGCGGAGGCGTTCGCGGACCCGGCCGTCGACGCGGTGGTGATCGCGGCGCCCGCCCGCTTCCACGCCGACCTGGTGGTGGCCGCGGCAAGGGCGGGCAAGGCCGTGTTCTGCGAGAAGCCGATGGCGCTCTCGCTGCCCGACGCCGACCGGGCCATCGACGCCGCCCGCGCCGCAGGCGTTCTGCTCCAGGTCGGGTTCAACCGGCGCTTCGCCCCGGACTGGCAGGCCGGCCGCGCGCTGCTCGACGACGGCCGGCTGGGCACCCCGCGCGTGCTGCGCTCGGTCACCCGCGACCCCGGCGGGTTCGACCCCTCCCGGGTGCCGCCGGACACGATCTTCAAAGAGACCCTGATCCACGACTTCGACGCACTGCGGTTCCTCAACCCGGGCGCGGAGGCCGTCGAGGTGTACGCCACCGCGGACGCGCTGGTCGAGCCCGAGTGGCGCGAACGCGGGCTCCTCGACACCGCAGTGGTCGTGGTGCGGTTCGACAACGGCGCCACCGGTGTCGCCGAGGCGTGCTTCGAGGCCGCCTACGGCTACGACGTACGCGGCGAGGTGTTCGGCTCCGGCGGCATGGCCACCATGGGCGACGGGCGCCGCTCCGGGACGGTCTTCTCCGGTGCAGAAGGCCGGATCGTGGAGACCGCCCGCAGCGACCAGGAGCTCCTCGCGGGCGCCTACGTCGCAGAGCTCGCCGCGTTCGTCGACGCCGTCCGCGACGGGACACCGGCGCCGGTGGGCGGGGAGGACGCGCGTGCGGCGCTGGCGATCGCGCTGGCCGCGGCCCAGTCGGTGCGCGCGGGACGCCCGGTCCGGATCGAGGAGGTCGGGAAGTGAGCGGATTCCGCCTCGCGGCGTCCGCGGAGATGCTGTTCCTCGACCTGCCGTTCGAGGAGCGGGTGCGCCGCATCGCCGATCTCGGGTTCGAGGTCGAGATCTGGGACTGGACGGCGAAGGACGTCGCCGCGCTCGCCGGGACCGGGGCGACGTTCTCCTCGATGACCGGCTACGTCCGGGGCACCCTCGCCGATCCCGACGGAGCCGAGGAGCTGCTGCGCACGGCGGAGGAGTCGCTCCGGGTCGCCGACGAGCTCGACTGTCCACGCCTCAACGTGCACGGAACCGGCCTCGACGACCGCGGCCTGCCCGTGGCGGCCTCGCAGGTCGTCACGCCGCAGATGTGGCTGACCGCCGCGCGGACGCTGACCCGCCTCGCCGAGCTCGGGGAACGCGCCGGGCGCGTGTTCACCCTCGAGAACCTCAACACCACGGTCGACCACCCCGGCGTGCCGTTCGCCGGTGCCGCCGACGCGCTCGCGCTCGTCGAGGCCGTCGACAGCCCGCACCTGCGGCTCAACCTCGACCTCTACCACGCCCAGATCGGCGAGGGAAACCTCGTGCAGCTCGTCGAGCGCGCGCTGCCGGTCGTCGGGGAGATCCAGGTCGCCGACGTTCCCGGCCGCTGCGAACCCGGCACCGGCGAGATCCACTACCCCGCGATCGCCGCAACCCTGGACCGCCTCGGCTACGCGGGTGTGGTCGGGCTCGAAGGTTGGGCGTCGGGCGACCCGACCCGGGCCCTCGAACGCTTCCGCACCGCGTTCGCCCCTCCGGCAGGGACGTCGTCCACCTCCCCGCTGGAGGGGTGAACTCACGCACCTCTTCGGGACCGCGCGGCAACCTGCCGATAACCTGCAGGGGCGGCGGGGCGCGACGAACTCGCGCGCGTAGGCCAGCAACAGCCGCAGCCGCTCCTCGGCGTCGATCACCTCTTTACGACGGCGGCGGCTGCTTCGGGGCAGACGCCCGTGACGACGCTGCAAAGATCCTGCGACTCGACGGCGGTCCCGATGACGCCGTCATCGGCCATCTGGTGTTCGTCGAGCACGAGGAGACCGACGTGCTCGTGAGCTTCGGGGGGATCACCGTCAACGCCGGTGACGAGGTGACCAGCGACGATGACGGGATCGTCGTGCGACCGCGCGACCTCGAACGCGAGCGCCGGGTCGGCGTTGCTGATCTCAGATTTCGACGAGGTAGCTCGTGAACCCACCTTCGCCGCTGGAGACCCCCGAGATCGCGTCGTTGACCTCGTCGAGCGGCCAGCTCTTGGGCTGGAGCACCGAAATATCGAGCACGCCGCTGCCCACCATTCCGGCCAGTTCGATCCCCTCGGCGGTGGTGGACCAGACGGACCCGGCGAGCTCCATCTGCTCGTCCATCCACCACTTCACGTCGACGCCGAGCTCACCGGCTGTCCCGCCGATATTGACGATCTTGCCGCCGCGGCGGACCCCGTGCATTGCGTCCTTGAACGAGTCGAGCGAAGCGACGGCCCCGAGAGTGTCGATCATGAAGTCGGCGCCGCGGGCTTCCGTCAGTGACTTCACCCAGGCGGCCGTGCTGCCTTCGCGGTTCGAGAAGATCTTGATCCGGTTCGGCGCGAGCGCCTGCAGGCGCTCCAGCAGGGGAAGGCCTCGTGCGATGGCGAAGATGCGGGATACGCCGAGTGCCAGGGCGACGAGGGTGGCGCCGACACCGAGTGTTCCGGTTGCGCCGTGGATGATCAGCGACTTGCCCGCGAGGGGGCCCAACTTCTTGACCGCGGCGTAGGAGGTGCCGAGGTAGCCCAGCCTGGTTGCTTGTCGAAACTCAAGGTTGTCGGGGAGTTTCACCAGGGCGCTTTGCGGGGCGCGCATGTACTCGCAAAAGCCGCCGTGCGGGTAGCGCTTGAACATCTCCAGGCTGCTCGGGTTGTAGCCGAAGTAGCCGTTCAGCGTCCAGTAGTCGCATTTCTGCGGTGTGCCGGATGCGCAGGCGTGGCAGGCTCCGCAGGATCGGCCGGGGTTCACGTAGACTCGGTCGCCGGGTGTGGCGTTCACGACGAGGTCGCCGACCTCGTGCACGATACCGACGGGATCGAGCCCGAAGATGGCCGGGCGCGGCGGAAGGGGCATCTGGGGGTACCACGTTTCCCAGTTGGCGAGCACATTGGCCAGGTTGGGCACCATGCCGCAGGCCTTCACGGCGACCACGACGTCCGTGCCGGCGGCGGTCGGGCGTTCGACGGTCTCGATCAGCATCTTGTCGCCGACCGCGTGCATCCGCGCGGCGCGCATCAGTTTGGCCATGATTCCTTCTTCTGGGATGGGATTGGTCCAGAGGGGTGTCTGTCAGTCCTCAGGTGCGACCGTCACGCACACGCCGTCGAGGTCCGGCTCGAAGACCAGCTGGCAGGACAGCCTGGAATTGGCGTCGACGTGGTCGGAGGCCTCGAGGAGGTCCTCTTCGTCGAATGACTTGGGGGGCAGCTCCGCGCCTGCGGGAAGGCTCTCGACGTAGACATGGCAGGTCGCGCAGGAGAGCGAGCCTCCGCAGATCGCCTGCAGTTCGTCCACGCCGGCGTTGCGGATGTTCTGCATCAGCGACAGGCCGGCGCGGCCTTCGACCGTGCGGGCTACACCATCCCGAGTCGTGACAGTGAGTTTCATGGGTTCTCATTCCTCGGTCACGCCGCCGCGGCGATCTTCTTCAGTGGTGTCCGGTCGTCGGCCAGGAGTGCGGGGTCGATGCGCGCGCCGGTTTCGACGAGCTTGCGGCCCTGGACGTAGTCCCGGGTCGCGTTGATGCAGTCCAGGGCGATGACCGCGCCGTCGCGCAGGTAGATGAGCGAGAAGCTTCGTTTTCCGGGGTTGCCGCGGAGGACGGTGTGGTCGTGGCCGAGGCTCAGCCCGACCGTCTGGAGCCGCAGACCGTATTGGTTCGACCAGAACCAGGGGACGAGCCGCAGCGGCTCTGGGTGCCCGCTGATGGCCTTCCCGGCGGTGCGTGCCTGTTCGCATGCGTTGTGCCGGGACTCGATGCGAACGCCGGGACCGCCCCTGATGATCGCGCAGTCACCGATGCAATAGACGTCCGGCAACGTCGTGCGGCAGAGGTCGTCGACGAGGACACCGGCTGCGCGTGGCGCCGCCTCCGCCCCGGCGTGGAGCAATGGCTGGATCGCGGGCTGGATGCCGATTCCGATAATTACTTGATCTGCGGTGATCAACGTGTCGTCGGTGAGGCGCACGCCGGTGATAGCGCCGGCCTGTCCCAGGAGCTCGGTGACCCCGGTACCGGTGTGCAGCGCCACGCCGTGGGCGCGGTGCTCGGCCTCGTAGAACCGGGATACGGGTTCGGCGGCGACGCGGGCGAGGACGCGGTCGAGGGTTTCGACGACCGTGACTTCTTTGCCCAGTTCGCTGAGGACGGCCGCCGCCTCGAGCCCGACGTAGCCGCCACCGATCACTGCGATGCGCCGGCTGTGTGGGAGGACATTCATGAGCCGGTCGCAGTCGGCTTTGTTGCGGATGGTGTGGATGCCGGCCAGGTCGTGTCCGGGGCAGTCGAGGGTGCGTGGGTTGCCGCCGGCGGCCCAGACGAGGACCCCGTAGCCGACGGTGGTGCCATCGTGACAAGTGACCGCGTGCTTCTCGGCGTCGACGGTGATCACGCGCCGGCGGAATCGCAGCGTCACGTCGTGCTCCGACCAGAATTCCGGTGGGCGCAGGAGAAGTTGGTCGAAGTCCTTCTTGCCGGCCAGGTACTCCTTCGACATTGCGGGACGCTCGTACGGGGGGACCGGCTCGTCGCCGAGAATTCCGATGCTTCCCGCGTATCCCGCCTGCCGCAGTGCGATCGCGGTCTCCGCTCCGGCGTGCCCGGCGCCGACGATCAGGCAGTCGAAGTGCTCGGTTCTGGAGTAGCCCAGCGTCATCGGGGAGCACCGCCGATCAGGACGAAGCACATCGTCGCGGTGCGGTCGCCCTTGTTCCGCCATGCGTGCCGGGTACCGCGCTGGATCGCGACGTCGCCGGTGCACAGGTGCGTCGTCGCCCCGTCGTCGAGTTCCAGCCAGATCTCGCCGTCGAGGACGATGTCATAGTCGACGGTGTCGGTCCGGTGCATCCCGGGCTCGTCGGCCTCGAACAGCTCGGCCAGGCCGGGGATGAACTCCCGCTGCTCGGCATCGGCAGCGGCCGGGTCGAATTCGGGACGGGCGAACGACGAGTCGGGCGGGAAGGTGACGATCATGAGGCGGGTTTCGCCCGGAGCCGGCGGCACATGGAGTCCCGGCGGCGCTGTCTCGCTCTCGTCGTGCACCAATGGCGCCGGTGCCGCCGTGGCATAGATGACCGAGGTCATCATGCCCGGGATGCAGGTGTAGTGATGCGCGTTCGGGACGGGGCCGTCACTGACGAAGACGGACTTGCCGTCCTTGAGCCCAGTGATCACGCGGCGGGGCACGTCCGGGGGAGCGAACCTACTCATAGGTCAATCCCTTCTCCTGCAGAAGGGCACGAATGTTGTTGACGTCGAGGCTGAGCCGGCCGTCCGCGTAGAGCTTGCGTTTGCCGGCCTCCATCTCGGCGCGCCTGCGGGCTTTGTCGAGCACCGCGGCCGCGGCGTCTTGCCGCACCACGCAGACGCCGTCGTCGTCGGCGACGATCACGTCGCCCGGGGTGATCAAGGCGTCGGCGCAGACGATGGGGACCTGCACGTCGGCGAGGGTCTCCTTGACGGTTCCCTGCGCGCTGATGGTCTTGCTCCAGACGGGGAAGTCCATCGCGCGCAGCTCAGCGATGTCGCGCACCCCCGCGTCGATGACGAGCCCCCGGATGCCTCGGGCCATCGCCGATGTGGCGAGCAGGTCGCCGAAGTAGCCGTCGTCGCAGGGCGAGGTCGGGCTCACGACGAGGATGTCGCCCGGCCGTGCCTGCTCGAGCGCGACATGAATCATCCAGTTGTCGCCCGGGGGCACCTCGCAGGTCAACGCAGGTCCGGCGACAGCCCTACCGGACTGCCGCGGGCGCAGTCGCGAGCTGAGGAGCCCGGTCCGGCGCTGCGCCTCATGAGTGGTCGCCACGCCGAGTTCGGCGAAGCCGTCGCAGATGACCGCGTCGGTGCGCGCGGTCGTCGTCACCACACGTGCCATGTCAGCCGGCCGGAACGAAGCTCGGGTCGAGGACACCTGCCGCCGTGGCGCGCAGCTCCGGTGCAAGGAGCCCGGCGCGCACCATCAGGTCCGTCGTGGCCTCCAATGCCGCCGGTGCGACCACCAGCCCCTGTGGCCACATGCCCATGTCCCGCGTGTAGGCCAGGCCCTTCGCGGCCAGCTCCGGCTCGTCGGGCGTGGCGATCCGCTGGTAGATCGGCAGCGTGACGGCGTCGTTGGCCGGGTCGTTGACGATGTCGTGGGCCTCGGCCAGCGCGGCGACCAGGCGCTGCACCGTATCCCGGTTCTGCGAGGTCCAGGCGCCGGTGCCGATGATCGCGGCGAAGACGACCTCCGGAATCACGTCGTTGACTTCGCCGATGAGGCGGTACCCGTGGCGTTCGGCCAGGAAGTTCCACGGTGCGGGTTGGGGAGCGCAGTCGATCTCGTCCCTCTGAAGGGCCGCCCACCTGGTCGTGTGCACGCCGGCGAGGACGAACTCGTAGTCCCCCGGGTGGGACAGACCTTCGGGCTGCAGCATGGCCTGCGTGTAGATCGCCGTGCCCTCGGTGAGCGAGGAGGTGCCGATCCGCTTGCCGCGCAGCTCGGCGATGCTTCCGATCTCGGGACGTGCGACCAGTGACATCGGAAGGCGCAGCGAGTTGGCTGCGATGATCCGCAGCCCGCCGCCGGAGATGTAGTCGGAGACCGCGCCTTCCGGCGGGGTGATCGCCAGGTCGGCGGTGCCGTCGCGCACGGCCGAGGTGGCCTTGTCGACCGAGCCCAACCGCATGTAGTCGATCTTCAGGCCGTGCTTGTCGAACAGGCCCTTGTCCTCGGCGACGAAGACCGGGAGCCAGTTGAAGCCCTGGGCGCCGCCGGCGAGGCGTACTTCTGTCACGTTCATCGTGTGCAACTCCAGGAAGTCGGGTGGTTCAGCGCCCTTTTTTCAGGCCCTTTTTCAGCGCCCTTGCGCGACAAGTTGTGCATCGAGCCGCGGGTAGACCCGGCGGGCGTTGCCCTCGAAGACGGTGTGCCGGGTCTTGTCGTCGAGGCCGAGCGCGTCGATGTAGCGCTTGGTGTCGTCGAAGTGGTGCCCGGTCTCCGGGTCCACGGCGCGCACCGCGCCGAGGAGCTCGGAGCCGAAGAGCAGGTTCTTCGGGTCGATCACCGCGAACAGCGTGTCGATGCCCGCCTGGTGGTAGACGCAGGTGTCGAAGAACAGGTTCTGCATCAGGTGCTCGGACAGCGGGGGTTTGCCCAGCGTGAGCGCCAGCCCCCGGTAGCGGCCCCAATGGAAGGGAGCCGCACCGCCTCCGTGCGGGATGATCAGCCGCAGGTCAGGGTGCCGCTCGAACAGGTCGCCTTCGATCAGCTGCATGAAGACGGCCGTATCGGCGGCGATGTAGTGCGCGCCGGTGGTGTGGAGCGGGCGTGCGCAGGACCCCGAGACGTGGATCATGGCCGGGACATCGAGCCGGGCCATCGAATCCCACAGCGGATCCCACCAGCGGTCGTAGATCGGCGGCTCCGACCACCGCCCACCCGAGGGGTCCGGGTTGAGGTTGCACCCGACGAAGCCGCGGTCGACGCAGCGCTCCAGCTCCGCGATGACGGGCCCGAGGTCCCCGTCGACGGTCTGCGGCAGCTGGCACACCGCGGCGAAGTTCCGCGGGAACAGCTCACAGATCCGCCAGATCGTGTCGTTCGACAGCCGGGCCCACTCCGTCGCGATGTCCTGGCCGGGGACGTGGTGCCCCATGCCCGATGCACGCGGGGACAGGATGGTGAGGTCGGAGCCTCGCTCGCGCTGCATCCGGAGCTGGTTCTGCTCGATGATCGGGCGGAGGTCATCGTCGTCGATGCCGGAGTACAGGGGGCGTTCGAGCGTGCGCCCTTCGGCGAAGGCGGTTTGCGCGTCGCGGAAGGCCCGGAACTCGGGTGGCTCGGACGTGAAGTGGCCATGGCAGTCGATGGCCAGTCCGCTCATGCGTCCCATGTGGCCGGAAGGTCCGTGACGCCGCGGAAGCGCCATCCCTTGGCCTTCACCTCACGGCTCGGGTCAAGCCGCAGGTTCGGCAGCTGCCCGAAGACCTCCTCCAGCGCGATCTGGCCCATTGCCCGCGAGAGGGCATGACCCGAGCAGAAATGCGGGCGGAAGCCGAAGGACAGGTGCGGGCGCCGCTTGCGGAACAGGTCGAACCGGTCCGGTTCGTCGAAACGGTTTCGGTCCCGGTTGGCCGAGGCCATGACGATGGCGACCGAGGCGCCGGCAGGGATCTGGGTGCCGGCCACGACGACGTCCTCGGCGGCGACGCGGGGGGTCACGCCGATGGGCGCGATCCAGCGCAGGCCCTCGTCGAAGGCACGCAGCGCATGTTGCTTCGGGTCAGTGGCGACGATCTTCGCCTGCTCGGGATTGAGCAGCAGGCCCGCGCACGCGTTCGCGGCGGCGTGGCCGGGCTCCTGGAGCCCACCGAGAATGATCACCTTCATCGTGGGCATGACCTCGTCGAAGCTGCGCACCGTGCCCTCGGGCGTGCCGCCGTGCATCACGTGGCTCATCAAGGTGTGGTCCGGCTTGGCCAGCGCCCGCTCGTAGAGCACGCCCAGCTGCTCATCGATCTCGGCCAGGGCCCGGTCGAGCCGTTTCCACACCGCCGGGTCGTCGTTCACGTTCTGCAGTCCGGCGCTCATCGCATGGAACCACTCGACAAGGGTCTCGTTCGGGGTCTCGGTCAGGCCGATGACGTTTCCGATGCAGCGGACCGAGATCGGCTCGAACAGGGCGGCGGTGAGGTTTGCCTCTCCCCGCGGCCTCAGCTCCGCCAGGTACTCCTCGACGACCGGGCGAGTCAGCGCCTCGACGAAGCCGCGGACCGCCTCCTGGGTGAGGTTCTCGTCGATTCCTTCGCGCAGCGAGGTGTGCTCCTCACCGGTCATCGTCAGCACGTTCGGCATGCCCATGACCCGCGCCTCCGGCCGGTCGGGACTACCGGACGGCCCGAACACGCGATCATTCGACCCCGCGGCGCGGCAGTCCTCGAAGCGCGTGACGAGGTATTCCTTCGTGCCGTCGAAGAAAGCCACCGGAGCTTCCTCGCGCAAGCGCGCATACACGGGATAGGGGTTCCGGTACAGGTTCTCGCCCGTCAGTTCCACAGTGAACCTAGCTTTCTGAGTCGACCCCTGACGCGATGAGCGGCGGTCAGCCTCTGGGCTCCGGTCGCGCGGAGGGGCGGGTACTCGGCCGTTGAGATACCGATCCGACTTCGGATACCGGACGGTATGTCACTGCTCGGCAGGTGTCAACACATCGACCAGTACGTCCTACGAGCGACTCAGGGCTGACCGCCCCGAGGCACGCTGCGCCGGCTCGGAGCCGTCGTTGCACGAGGTCGCGCGAGTGCGTTGACACGATCGGCCACACGGGATACCGTCCGGGATCCGGAGACCAATCGGTATGTCACTGGGTTGAACCCGTGACACAGCGCTGAGCCTCCGGACTCGCCGCGACGGTTCGCCCCGTCGCCGGAGAAATGAGACAACGATGCGGGAAATCACTGTTGATCTGCCCACTGTCTCGGACGAGATGGTCCGCCGGCTCGTGGCGGTCGTCGGAGAGGACTCCGTCTTCATCGAGCGTCCGAAGGTCGACGAGTTCAAGGACGAGTACTGGATCCCTGGGGACGAGACCTATGCGGCGGCGGCGGTCGTGCAGCCCCGGTCCACCGAGCAGGTGCAGGAGATTGTCCGCATCGCCAACCGGTACGAGATCCCCGTCTGGCCGCACAGCCAGGGGCGCAACCTCGGACACGGGGGAGCCTCACCGCGCGTGCGCGGGTCGATCCAGATCGGTTTCCAGAAGATGGACCGCATCCTGGAGATCAACGAGGAGCTGGCGTACGCGGTAGTCGAGCCGGGGGTGACCTGGTTCGACTTGTACGACGCGGTGCAGGCGGCCGGCTATGACCTGATGACGCCATGTCCCGACCTCGGCTGGGGCTCGATCGTCGGCAACTCCATGGATGCCGGCCATACGTACCAGTTCTATGGGGCCGACTACATGCTCCCGACCGGGTTCGAGGTCGTGCTCCCCGACGGGGACGTGCTGCGCACGGGCGCGGGTGCGATTCCGGGCGGCAAGGCATGGCATGTCTACAAGCGCAGCCTCGGGCCGTCGCTGGAGTCGCTGTTCGTGCAATCGAACCTCGGGATCGTGACGAGGATGGGCGTCTGGCTCAGGCGCCGGCCCGAGGCGTACGCCCCGGTCATGCTCTCGATCGGCGACGACGAAGACCTCGAGGCCGCCGTGGACACGCTCCGAGAACTGCGGTTTGCCGGCCACCTCGAGGGCATTCCCGCGCTGTTCTCCACCCTGCGCGCCGCGCACATGTTGCGTGACCTCCCGGTTGCCGCGTCGCGGCAGCTCGACCCCGCCGAGCTCCGCGAGATCGGCGAGCGCACCGGGGTCGGCGCGTGGGCCGTCCGGGCGGGCGTGTGGGGCGATCCGGAGATCGTCGCGGTGAAGCTTCGCCGTATCACGCAGGCGTGGACGAAGATCCCGAGCGGGCGGGTCGAGGCCCCGCGTACCTACGGGCCGGACGAGTACGACGAGATCGTCTACTCCGCAGATCAGATCATGATCGGCATCCCGACGCTCAAAGCGATCGAGAAGACCCCGGATCACATCGCCCACATCGATGTCGCGCCGATCGTGCCCCTCGAGGGCCGTCAAGTGCGCGACGCGGTCGAGGAGGTTCGCACGCACATGTGGGGCGCAGGCGTGAACTTCGGTGCCGGAATCATGGTCACCGGGGAACGCTCCTGCGCGGTGATCATCGGTATCCGCTACGACCGGACGGACCCCTCCGCCGCGCGCAATGCGTTCGACCTGGCGAAGCGACTGGTGGTAGCGACCGGCGCGCTCGGCTACGGGGAATGTCGCCCTCATCTGGAGTGCATGGACCTCGCCGCGGACCACTACTCCTTCAACAATCACGCATACCGGCGTTTCGTCGAGAAACTCAAAGGCGTCGTGGATCCGAAAGGCATCCTTTCGCCTGGCCGACACGGCATCTGGCCCGCAGCGTACCGCGAGGAAAGCGGAGTTCCGGTGAAGTGACCGTTGACGCCGACTCAAGGGTGACATACCGTCCGGTATCGAAAGTCATATCGGTATCCGACTGACTTGGCAATCGAGGCTGCCTGCCCGGCGCGGGCCCTCCGACGGTCGACCTGTTCAGGCCGACCGAAGAGCTCTCTACGTGTCGAACGAGGAGCAGACGATGACGTCCATTCCGAGCCTCCAGGACAAGATCACCGCGGCGGGAGGCGCTCTCGCTCACCTGCGTACGGCACAGGTTGGGCCTTACCCGTTCCCCTTCCAGGCCGAGTACAGCAACTGGCGTGACGAGCAGGCTGCTTGGGCGCAGACGTGTGTGCTCTTCGACCAGTCGTTCCACATGACCGACACGTACTTCACGGGTCCGGACGTGCTCAGGCTGCTGAGCGACTACGGCGTCAACAGCTTCCGGACGTTCGGCCCGGGCAAGGCGAAGCAGTACGTGGCCGTCACGGGGGAAGGAAACTTCCTCGCGGACGCCATCCTCTTCGGCTGGGCCGAGGACGAGGTCAGCGTCGTCGGGACGCCGGCGGTCGGGAACTGGCTCACCTACCAGGCCGGGCGAGGCGGCTACGACGTCGAGGTGGCGGTGGATCCCTGGATCCTCGAGAACACCGAGGGCAGGCGGCTGTTCCGGTTCCAGCTCAACGGTCCGCTCACGCAGTCGATCGTCGAGAAGGCCGTCGGGGCGCACATGGGCAAGATCAAGTTCTTCACCATCGGTGAGTTCACCATCGCCGGCACGACCGTCCGCGCGCTGAACCACACGATGTCGGGGGTCCCCGGGGTGGAGACCAGCGGGTTGGAGATCACTGGTCCCGCGGAGATGGGTTCGGCCGTGAAGGAAGCCCTGATCGAGGCGGGTGAGGAGTTCGGGCTCCGGCTCGGCGGATCCCTCGCGTACGGGTCGGCGACGGTGGAGTCGGCGTGGATCGCCCTGCCGGTGTCCGGCATCTACACCGCCGACGGCCTGCGGAGTTACCGCGAGTGGCTGCCCGGCAGCGGGTTCGAGGCCAACGCGTCGATCGGTGGCAGCTTCGCGTCCGACGACATCGAGGATTACTACGTCACGCCCTGGGACCTCGGGTACGGCCACCTGATCAAGTACGACCACGACTTCTGCGGCCGGTCCGCCCTGGAGAAGCGGGCGGCCGAGCCGCACCGTCGCAAGGTGTGGCTCCGCTGGAACGACGAGGACGTGACGCAGGTGATCGCGGGCAGCCTCTTCGGCGGCCAGCAGCGCACCAAGTACCTGGCGGCGCCCTACTCGGCGTACGCGATCTCGCAGTACGACCAGGTTCTGGATGGAGATCGGCTGGTCGGAATCTCCAATTGGCTCGGCTACACGGTCAATGTCGGCGGTTGGGCCTCCCTCGGGATGATCGACGAGGTGGATGCGGTCGACGGCAAGGAGGTCACCGTCGTCTGGGGGGAAACCGGTTCGGGGACGGCCAAGCCGACCGTCGAGTCGCACGTCCAGGCCCGGGTCCGGGCCACCATCAGCACCACGCCGATTGCCTGACGCCGATGGAGCAGCCCATCACCGTCCGAGATGCTGCGTCCAACGTCCCGCTGCAACGGGCGTTCCAGCGGCTGGGCTACGAGGTGATCCCGTTCAAGCGGACCGAGGAGGCCGTGCTCGCGCACGTGCCCACGGACGTGCGGCTGACCGTGACCGCCTCGCCGGCAAAGGGGCAGGACGTGACCGTGGACCTCGCAGTCGCCCTCGCCGGCCACGGGTACACGGTGGCCCCGCACCTGTCGGCGCAGCAGGTGCGCGACCGGGCGCACCTGGCCGAGGTGGTGTCCCGCTGCCGGGAGGCTGGCATCCGCGACGTGTTCGTCGTGGGCGGTGACCGCTCGGACATCCGCACGGAGTTCGCGGACGCGCTCACGCTGCTCACGGCGCTGCACGAGCTCGACCACGGGTTCACAGACATCGGCATCGCCGGGCACCCCGAGGGCCACCCGCAGGCGTCGGACAACCAGCTGTTCCAGGCGCTGGTGGACAAGGCGCCGTTGGCCACCCGCATCACGACCCAGATCGTGTTCGACCCGCGGGTCATCTTGGCCTGGGCCCGGGAACTCAGACGTCGCGGTATCAAGCTTCCCGTGCAGGTTGGCGTGCCGGGTGTGGTGCACCGACAGAAGCTGCTGCGGGTGTCAGGCAACCTAGGCATCGGCGAATCGGTGAATTTCCTCAAGCAGCAGCAGAACCTCTTGTGGCGGTTCTTCCTGCCCGGTGGCTACCGTCCCAACGCGATCATCAAAGGCCTCGCCCCGCACCTCGGCAGGCCCGACACCGATCTCGTGGGATTTCACGTCTTCACGTTCAACGACCTCGCACCCACCGAGGCGTGGCGCCGCCGGATGACGGCCAACCTCGCTTGAACAGTCCCTTCTCGTCTCCGTCCGGACACCCCGTCACGGGCGGACCGCGCAGCACGGAGGTGCCCATGATGGCGTTGACGACGACCGCCACCGCCCTGCCGTCGGCCATGCCCGGTCACAGCGGGAGCCCCGACCGCGGCCGCCTGCTGATCCAGTGCCAGGATCGACCGGGCATCGTCTCGGCGGTCAGCACCTTCCTGACCGAAGCCGGTGCGAACATCATCACCCTCGATCAGCACGCGACCGAGGATGCGGGGGGCGCCTTCTTTCAGCGCACCGAGTTCCACCTGCCCGGGCTCGGCGCCGCGCGGGACGAACTGGAGCGGTCGTTCGCGAGCGAAGTCGCTGAGCCCTTCGACATCGAGTTCCGGCTCACGGAGGCCGCTCGGCCCAAGCGTGTGGCGATCATGGTGTCGAAGACCGACCACTGCGTGCTCGATCTACTGTGGCGCAATCGTCGCGGCGAGCTCCACATGTCGGTCGTGATGGTCATCTCCAACCATCCCGATCTGGCCGACGAAGTCCGTCCCTTCGGGGTGCCGTTCTTCCACGTGCCCGCCACCCGGGACGACCGCGACACGGCAGAAGAGCGACAGCTGGAGATGTTGCGAGGCAACGTCGACCTTGTCGTCCTCGCCCGCTACATGCAGATCATCACACCGGATTTTCTCACTGCGGTCGGCTGTCCGTTGATCAATATTCATCACTCGTTCCTGCCGGCATTCATCGGCGCCGCTCCCTATCGGAAGGCGAAGGAACGGGGCGTGAAGCTCGTCGGTGCGACCGCTCATTACGTAACCGAGGCCCTCGATGAGGGCCCGATCATCGAGCAGGACGTCGTGCGCGTGGACCATCGCCACAGCACGGCCGATGTTGTCCGGCTCGGGGCTGACGTCGAGCGGGCGGTCCTCTCGCGGGCCGTGCGCTGGCAACTCGAGGACCGCATCGTCCGACACGGCAATAGCACGATCGTCTTCTGAAGACGCCCCCGACGCACTGATCAAGGAGGATCGTCATGGCCCACAGCGCCGACTCCCGGAAGTCCCTCCAGACCCTGATCGACGAAGCGGGGGGCCCGGTGCAGCTGCTCCGCAGCTCCGACCTCGGCCCGTACGTCTTTCCCGGCATTCCACCGGAGTTCACCAACTGGCGGGACGAGGTGCGCGCTTGGAAGGACGGCGTCGCCCTCCTGGAGCAGTCCTACCACATGACCGAGCTGCACCTGCGTGGTCGTGAGGTGATCCCGTTCCTCTCCCAGTTCGCGGTGAACAAGTTCGACCCCTTCCCGATCCGGAAGGCCAAGCAGGTCGTCCTCGCCGGCCATGACGGATATTTGATCGCTGACGCGATCCTGTTTCGGGAGGAGGAGGAGTTCTTTCGTCTCGTCGGTGCTCCCTTCGCGAGCGACTGGCTGCTGTTCAACGCCGGGGGCTCGTCCTTCGACGTGGTGGCGGAGAAGAACGACAACTGGTCGCTCCGGTCGAGTCCCCGCGACGTCTTCCGCTTCCAGATCCAGGGACCGAACGCGCTGCCGCTCGTCACCGAGGTTGCCGGGGGAACCCTCCCGGAAGTCAGGTTCTTCTCGGTCGGTGAGCTCACGATCGCCGGCCGGTCGGTGCGAGCGCTGCGCCACGGGATGGCCGGCACCGCCGGGTTCGAGATCTATGGTCCGTGGGACGACCAGCAGGCGGTCCGGGACGCGTTCGAGGAGGCCGGGACGAAGTACGACCTGCGCAAGGTCGGAGCGCTCGCCTACTCCACGACCGCGCAGGAGTCAGGCTGGATGCCGATGCCCCTCCCAGCCATCTACCAGGGCGCTGAGATGAAGCCCTACCGCGAGTGGCTCGACAGCCACTTCCTGGAGTCGCTCGGCTCGCTGGGCGGCAGCCTCGTCTCGGACCACATTGAGGACTACTACGTCGATCCGATCGAGGTCGGCTACGGCCGTCTGGTCGACTGGAACCGCGACTTCGTCGGTCGCGATGCGTTGCAGGAGAAGGCGGCAAACCAGCGCCGCAAGAAGGTCACGCTCGTGTGGAGCGACGACGACGTCGTAGCGGGCATCGCGTCGACGCTGTTCGATGCCCAGGGGCCCGGCCGCTACATCGCACTCCCCACGCCGATGTACGCCACCTTCGAATCCGACGCAGTGATGCTGGACGGCAAGCTTGTCGGCGTATCGCAGTGGTCGTCCTATTCGGCCAATGCGCGGCATTTGATCTCCACTGCCCTCGTGGATGCCGAGCACGCCGAGCCGGGGACAGAGCTCACGCTCCTCTGGGGTGAGCCCGACTCGCAGCGGCGAACCGTGGATAGTCACGAGATGCGGAAGATTCAGGTCGCAGTGGCTCCTTGCCCGTACTTCGACAAGGTCATCAAGACAGGGCGGCAATAGCTGTAGACGTGACCCGCTTCGGCTGGAAGTCGAGGTAAGCACGCGTGCTGCTCGCAGAGGAAATGCGCTAATGGCCTGGTCAACGAATCAAGTAGCGTTGCGCGTTCACGCATTGGGAGTCGATTTCTCCGGGGTGCGGGCGCTCGAGGACGTGTCCTTCTCGGTCCCTGCTGGCGGTGTCTCCGCGGTGATAGGGCCGAACGGAGCAGGTAAAACCACGCTGTTCAACTGCATCAGCGGTGTTGCGCGTCATGACGGCACCGTCGAACTCGAAGGCTGCGACCTCACTCACTTGCGTGCCGACAGACGCGCGGCACTCGGTATCGCGCGGACGTTCCAGACGCCACTGCTCATCCCCGACCTCACCGCGATCGACAACGTCCTGCTGGGCGCGCACCCTCAGCTACGCGGAGGCCTGCTCGGCTCGATCTTCCGGCCGCCCGCGGTGAGATCGGATGAGAGGTTGATGCGGGCGCGCGCATCCGAGCTGCTCGCACGTCTGGGGCTCCCGCGAGCAGACGTACCCGTCGACAGTCTCCCGCACGGAGACCGGAGAAGGGTCGAGGTCGTGCGGGCTCTGCTGCCCGAGCCCCGGCTGCTGCTGCTCGACGAGCCGGCGGCGGGCCTCGGCGCCGACGAGGCCTCCGAGCTCCTGGGTGAGGTCGAAGCGTTCGCGGCGGCGGTCGGAACGACCTGCGTACTCGTCGAGCACGACGTGGGGCTCGTGATGCGGGTGTCACGCCACGTCGTCGTCCTCGATGCCGGACGTCTCCTGCTCGCCGGCTCTCCCGCAGAGGTGGCGGCTGATCCGCGTGTGATCGCCGCGTACCTCGGCGACGACTGGTCGGAGGTCAAGACGTGAGCGAGCGTGCGAGCTCACCAATTCACAACAGCAGCGCTGCTTTGCTCGATACCCGTCAGCTCGTAGCCCGGTACGGGTCGGTCGAAGTCCTCCACGGAGTCGACCTCAGCGTCGCGCCTGGCGAGATCGTCGTGCTCCTGGGGCCGAACGGTGCCGGCAAGACCACGCTGCTCCGGGCGATTTCCCGGGTGGTCTCCACGCGCGGGGCCATCGAGCTCGCGGGCGTGGACATCGCTGGTTGGAGCGGTGCGCGCACTGCTCGTGCAGGCCTCGGCCATGTCCCCGAAGGGCGGGGCACCTTCGCCGACCTGACCGTGGAGGAGAACCTGCGTCTGGGCGGTCTCGCCCGCCCGCGGGCGCGGCGATCGAACGCGCGCAACGACCTCGAGCTCGTCTACTCGACATTCCCCGTGCTCGCCGATACGCGAGGGCGTGCCGCCGGTCTGCTCTCCGGCGGACAACAGCAGATGCTTGCGATCGGGCGCGCGCTGATGGCGCGCCCACGACTGTTGCTCATCGATGAGCCCTCACTCGGCCTTGCGCCCCTGCTGACCCGGCAGCTGTTCGAGGTACTGGCCCACATCAGGGGCGACTGGTCGACGTCTCTGCTCATCGCGGAGCAAAACGCGCGACTCTCCCTGCAGATTGCCGACCGCGTCGTGGTCCTGGCAGGTGGTCGCGTCGCCGCCGCCGGAACCACCGCGGAGTTCCGCGACGGCGACGTCATCAGGCGCGCATATCTGGGGGAATCGGCCACCGACGCCGAGAGGACCGGTATCCGGAAATGACAGAGTTCTTCCAACAGGTTCTGGACGGGCTGAGCTCGGGGCTGGTGTACGGCATGCTCGCGCTCGCGCTCAGCGTCGTCTTCCAGGGAACGGGGATGCTGAACTTCGCACAAGGCGAGATGGCAACTCTGTCCGCGTACGTGACGCTGCTCCTGCTGCTGGTCGGCATGAGTTTCTGGGTGGCGCTGCTCCTCACCGTCGCGCTGTCGGCGCTCGGCGGCGCCCTCATCGAGCGAGGCCTGGTCCGCCGCCTCGAGAGCGCTGGCGAACTACCGCTGCTGACACTCAGTGTCGCCCTGCTGCTCGGGTTGAACGCGCTCATGTCGATCATCTGGTCGACCGGCCCGCGGACCTTCCCCAGCCCCTTCGGATCGGGACTCGTCGAGTTCGCGGGCCTTCGGATGACCCTGCAGCAACTCGGGTCGCTGGCCACCCTCGTCGTCGTCATGGCGGCGACGGCGCTGCTGTTCAACCGGACCAGCGTCGGCTTGCGACTGCGCGCCGTGGCGCAGAATCCCGCCTCCGCAACCTTGCTCGGCCAGCCACAGGGCCACTGGCTGATGATCGGGTGGGCGCTCGCCGCGGCCGTCGGGGCCTTCGCCGCCGTCGTGGCTGCCCCGGTGCTTACGCTCTCGCCGGGCATGATGACCTTTCCCTTGCTGCTCGCGCTGGCGGCAGGCACGCTCGGCGGGCTGTCCAGCCGGGTGGGGGCGGTCGTCGGCGGCGTCCTGGTCGGCATCGCGAACAGTCTTGCCGGCCGCTACGTGCCCGGCCTGCAAGGCGACCTCGCGATCGTCGCACCGTTCGTGCTCACCGCCGTGGTCGTCGCGCTCCGGCCGGCAGGCCTGTTCGGCAAGACCCGGACGGTGCGGGTATGAGCACGCTCCGCCGCCGCTTCGCCGTTCCCGCAGCCTGGACCATCGCGCTGGTCGTCGGGGTGATCATCCCGTTCGTCGTCTCCGACTTCGACCTTCTCGACCTCACACGCGTGCTCACCCTCGCGATGGCGGTCGCCGGGCTGAACCTGCTGCTGGGGCACTCGGGCCAACTCAGTGTCGGCCACGGTGCGATCTTCGGGCTGGGCGGATACGCGGCGATCATTCCCGTCGCCACACACGGGTGGCCGTGGTGGGCCGGCGTCCTCGTCGCAGGCGCCTTGTGCCTGGTGTTCGGCCTACTCCTCGGCCTCGTGGCCCTCAAGATGGGCGGTGCCAACCTCGGGCTGCTCACCATCGCCGTCGCAGCGATCTTCCCGCTTCTCCTCATCCGCCTCGAGCCGATCACGGGTGGGACGTTCGGCATCTATCTCGCGGGCTCCCCGATCGAGGCCCCGGCATGGACCGGGCTCACCACGGCGCAGTTCGGGTTCCTCGTCAGCCTCGTCGTGCTGGCCCTCACCGTCCTCGTGCTGCGCAACCTGGTGACCGGCCGGCTCGGCAGGGCGTTGTCCGCGGTCCGCACGAGCCCACTTCTCGCCGCCGCCAACGGGGTCGACGTCAACCGCACCAAGCTCATCGCATTCGCGGTCAGCTCGGTAGCCGCCGGCATCGGGGGAGCGTTCTACGCACTCGTCATCGCGATCGCCGTGCCGGACAGCTACCTGGTGACCTTCTCGATCACCTTGCTCGCGGCCAGCGTCGTCGGCGGCAGCCGCACATGGGCCGGCGCCATCGTCGGCGCCGCGATCGTGGTCTACCTCCCCACACTCGCCGAGGGCATCGTCGGCGCCCAGGCCGCGGGCAACTGGTCGCAACTGGTCTACGCCGCCGGTCTCATCATCACCCTCGCCATCGCACGCTCCGGGCTCGTCGGCGGGTTCACGACGCTCGTCCGTCGCGCGACCCGGACCGCCGGTCACATCCCGGCGGTCACGAACCCGCACTAGCGGTCTCGACCACGCCGCTCGGGCCGATCTCAACCGATAAGAGAGGACGTTCAATGGCGAACTACCTGATAAAGGCCATCGCCGTGGCGGCCGTGGCCGCCACGGTGTTGTCCGCATGTTCCGGACGCTCGACGGCGCCCGCGGACGACGCCGGCGGCACCGGCGACATCGTCATCCGCGCCAGCTACCCCCTCAGCGGGTCCCTGTCATCGGCAGGTGCCTCGGCAGCGGGAGCGACCGCCTACTTCGAGGCCGTGAACGCCGCGGGAGGCGTCAACGGGCGGCAGATCGACTTCCAGGTGGCCGACGACGCCTTCGACCCCGCTCGCCTCGTGTCCAACAACAGGCAGTTCGTCGAGCGCGACCGCGCGGCGATCGTCATCAACTTCGGCGGCATCTCCGTCGCGGCGCGGCCGCCGCTCAACGCGGCGCGGGTCGCCCAGATCGTGCAGGGCGGCGAGAGGGAACTCGGCGACGTCACGGGTTTCCCCTACTCTCGCGCGTTCGTGCCGGACATCGCCTGGGAAGGTGAGCTCCAGGGCCGCTACATCACGGAGAACATGCCTGGCGCCGTCGTCGGATTCCTCGGATTCAACAACGACTTCGCCGCCAGCCAGCTCGCCGGGCTCGCCGCAGCCGGCATCCAGCCCGTGAGGACCATCACTCTCCCGCCCGGCCAGGGCGACGTCGCGTCCCAGGTGACCGAACTCGAGGCGGCAGGAGTCAACGTGCTGGTCACGACCATCGGGCCGCCAACGATGGGCGCGCTGCTGTCCTACATGGGTCAGATCAACTACAAGCCGACGACCTTCATCGGAAGCCCGTACGCGGACTTCGCCAGCACCGTGAACCCGGCAGGCGCGCAGAACGTCACCGGAGCACTGTCCTACCAGTGGTTCACGGACCCCCAGAACCCCGCCGTGCACGACGACCCGGCCCTGGTCCAGTACCGTGCCGACATGGCCAGGTTCGCGCCAGAAGCCGACGCCAACCAGTCCTTCACCATCACCGGCTACGGACTCGCGGCGGCCATCGTCGAGGCCCTGCGCAACGCAGGCGACGTCAGCAGCGACAGCTTCCTCGCCGCCTGGGACTCGCTCTCCCAGGTGCAGAACCCAATGCTGATCAACGACGCGACCCTCACCGGCGACGCGAACGGCCGAGTGGTTCACGAGTACCAGCTCCACGAGTTCGACGGCACGAGCTGGGTCCCGCGGGGCGGCATCGTCGACGTCACGAAGGTCGGCATCGTCAGCTGAGCGGGCTTGTCCAGCCCCGCGAGAACGAATACGGAGAATCATGGCGCGACTGACACGAGAGCAGAGCCAGGCACTCACCCGTGAGAAACTTCTCCGCTCCGCGAGTGACGTCGTCGCGCGAAACGGCTACGAAGGCGCCACCGTCGAACGCATCGCCGAGGACGCCGGCTTCTCGAAAGGCGCCTTTTATTCGAACTTCTCCTCCAAGGAGGACATCCTCCTGCAGTTGCTCGAAGGCAACGCGGGCCAGGACGTCACGCAGCTCGCAGAGCTGTTGAGCGATGTCACCGACCCCGACGGCGTGATCGACACCGTCGTCCGCTGGTCCGATGCCCGCGCTGCGGAGCGAAAGTGGGGAATCATTGCCATCGAGTTCCTGCGCCGCGCACGCCGCGACGGCACCTTGGACGAGCGGCAGCGCCAACTCTTCGCCACCCAATGGGAAGAAGTCGGCCACCTGCTGATTCGCAAACTCTCCCTCGGACCCCAAGTCAATGCGCTGGATCTCGGCGGAATTGTCCTCGAGCTCACCTACGGTGGCATCTCTGCCTTCATCGACGTGAACACTACCGGGCAGATGATCCGACACGTGCTCACCGCGTTCCGTGCTGCCGCCAACTTGACCCACGTCAAGCAATAACGAGTTGCATCTCGGATTTTAATGGCGGACGTGTAGTCCGTCCCCACAACCGCAAGTCATCTCGGCCGCGTCACGCCCTGTCGCGCCCGGCAGATGTTTCATTCATTCTTTCGACATTTGACACTGGAGGAACCGTGTGCGACGCCATCGGAGCCGCCGTCAACTCGCTTCCCCGCGCCGACCGGCGCTCCTTCTTGCGCATCCTCGGCGCGACCGCAGCCGCGGGCGGGATCGCAGCCGCGGCCGGCTGCAGCACCACTGCCGGCGGGGCGTCTCCGTCCGCAGCGGCGGCACCCGGTACGACGCTCGCCACGATCGGCGATCCCGGTGCCCGTACCCGGCTCGTCCTTCTCGGGACCTCCGGCGGTCCACTCATGACCTCCGCCGAGCGGGTGGGGACCTCGACCGCGATCGTGGTCGGCGACCGCTACTACCTCGTCGACGTGGGCTGGGGTTCGAACCTGCGGTTGGTGCAGGCCGGCCTGGGCAGTTCGCCCCAAGATGGGGTCTACCCGCTGGCCAAGCTCGCCGGCATCTTTCTCACGCACCTGCACAGCGACCATATCGCCGAGTGGCCGTCGCTCTACCTGACCGGAGTGGCCAACGCGAGGGGCCGCGAACTCCCCCCGATCCAGGTGTTCGGTCCGGGAGACCGCGCGGTTCCCCCTTCGGTGTTCCCGCCGAACCGGCCGACTCCCGAGCTCGTCTTCCCGGAGCGGCCGGGACCAGGCATTGCCGGCATGACCGAGCAGCTGCGTCGCGCGTTCGCCGCGGACTTGAACGACCGCATCCGCGACCAGGGCCTGGCCGACCCGCGGTCGCTCTTCGAGGTGCACGACATCGATCTCACGGGAATCGCCGACGTCGACCCCGAGGGCGTCCCGCCACGGTTGACGACACCCATTCCTGTGTGGGAGGACGACGACGTCCGCGTCACCGCCACCCTCGTCGATCACCGGCCGACCGCGCCGGCCTTCGGCTACCGCTTCGACACCCCGGACGGGTCGATCGTCATCTCCGGGGACACCACAGTCAGCGACAACCTCATCGACCTGGCCCAGGACTGCGACTACCTCGTCCACGAAGTCATCGACGCCGCCTGGATCGAATCCTTCACCTCCGCCCTTCCGCCCGAGGCTGGGCTGCCTCTTCGCCAGCACCTGTACGCCTCCCATACCACCGTCGAGCAGGTCGGCCGTGACGTCGCCGAGCGTGCCGGCGCCAAGAACCTCGTCCTGAATCACCTGACCGCGGGCACGACCGACGAGGCGTGGCAGAAGGCTCAGAACGGGTACTCGGGCAACCTCGTCATCGGTCGAGATCTCCTGCAGATGGCAGTCGCGAGCAGCTGAGCTCCATTGTGACCTACTCGCGGATTCGGGCTGACGAGCCGTCCGGACGCGAATCTGAGCTCCACGCTGTCTTCGCTACTCCTCGGCGGTGATCCGGTCGTCGTGCAGCACCACTTTGGTGGTGCGGGCGGCGTAGGTCGTGGGGGCGTCGTCCCAGTCTGCGGCGAAGGTGGTGACCCGTTCGGCGGGGAAGCCGGTGCGGTGTACGAAGCCGAGCAGGGTCGAGGAGGAGGGCACGGCTGTGGGGGACGCCGAGGTGCAAGGTGGCGTACATGTGCATCAGGGGGACCGGTGTTGCAGTGGCGATGCGCCGTCCTCGCGGTCGGGGATCTTCAGTCACCGCGACAGGCAGGACTCCGAGATCCGAAGCTCCCGGGCGACCTGGGCGATCGGCTGCTCGCCCTGGCGGGCGACCGCGATCACGTCGCGTCGGAATCTCTTCGGGAACGGCTTGGGCACGACGTTGATCCTTCCAGCAAGGACCAGGTCGCGCCGCGGTGGATCTGCCTCATGGCGTGATCGGGGCATCGATCTACTGATCCTGCACGCAGATGATGGTGCCTGGATCGAGCGCGGATCGGACCTCTTCTCGGTTTCGCGGCGGCGGTTCGCCCGCCGTACGGGAGGGCCGCTGCGTCGATGTTCCCGGTGGTCGGACGTTTGTGATCTGGAGCGTGCGGTCGTTCATGGGTGGGCGAGTGGGTGTGGTTGGCCGGTCATGGCGGCCAGCGCGGTGGCGACGGCTTGGAGGTCGGCTTTGATGTAGGTGGTGGTGGCGGGTCCGGTGTTGTCGGTGTGGCCGGCGTAGGCGCGGGCGATGCCGTATCCGTGGTGGCGTTCGACCCAGGTCAGGGTGGTGTGGCGGAGCCAGTGGGTGGTGATGCCGTGGGCGGCGACCCAGGGCAGTTGGTGGCCGAGGCGCCGCCAGAGGTGGTCGTAGCGGCGGCTGGTGAGGGCTCGGCCGTCGCGGTAGCGCAGTAGCCGGTCGGTGGGCAGGAGCGCGGCGCGGCTGGCGGCGTGCGCGGCCAGGCTCGCGGTGAGGGCGGGGCTGATCGGTTGCCAGCGGATGGTGCTGCCCTTCTCGCGGAGTTGGACCAGGCAGTTGTCGGTGTCGAGATCGGCCAGGCGCAGGGCGAGGGCGCCGCCGCGGCGGCAGGCGGTTTCGGTGTGCAGGCGGAGCAGGAGGGCGTCGAGGATGACGTCGTTGCCGCTGGTTCGGGCGGCGGTGTTGATCTGGTCGAGTTCGTGCGCGGTCAACGCGCGGCGGGTGCTGGGGAGGCGGCGGGGTTTGGCGATCCGGTGGGCGGGGCTGGTGCCGGGGGCGATGAGGTTGTCGGCGATGGCGCGGGTGTAGATGGCGCGGGCGGCGGCGATGACGTGTTCGCCGGCGTGGCGGCCGTGGCGGCCGTTGCGGCGGGTCCGGGCGGTGGAGGCTGCGGCGTGTTGCATGGCCTCGATGTCGCTGGCGGTGATCTGGTCGAGGCGGCGGTCGCCCCAGGCGGTGAGCATGCGCTGCCAGTAGCTGCCGTAGGTGCGGTTCGCGCCGGGGCCCGCGGCGGCGATGACGTGCGGTAGGTACTCGGCCAGCGTCGGCACGCTCGACATTTGTGCGGACGTGACCGAGTCGGGGTGGTTAAGGTCGTCGAGGGTGACGCCGAGTTGGTCCAGCAGGAGGCGCGCCGCGGCGATCCGGTCCGGTTCAGCGATCATCGTGCCCGCCCAGCAGGTTGGCGTAGTGGGCGGCCAGGAGGCGAGCCACGAGCGCGGCGGGCTGGATGACGAGGCTCTGCTCGGGAACCGAGGCAGCGAGCACGACCGGTGGACCTGATCCGATGCCGGACATGCGGCGCGCGGCCGCGGGTAAGGGGAGTGCGCCCCGGCTGTCCAGGGCGTGTGAGCCGGTGGAGGAGGGCTGCACGACGATCAGCCCGTGGTCCACGTCCAGGGCGAGTCGCTGTCCGGGTGTCCAGCCCAGCGCGTGCAGCAGCCGGCGTTCGTGGAGGCGGCCGGAGCGGTCGATGCGGGCCATCCCGACCAGCAAGCCGTCGACGTCGGTGGACGTGGGCAGGGTCGGCGTGGGCAGGGCCGGTGCGGGCAGTGTTGGCAGCGGGGCGGGGGAGTGTGGTGGCGGTTCGGTGTGCACGTCGGGGAGCAGCGCCGCGATCAGCTGCTCCTGGACGGCCGGTGGTGGCGTGCGGGTGCGTCTCATCGCGGCATCGTCCGAAGCAAGCCGCGCGCCGCGTCGCGGCGTGACCGGGATCCGAGCTGGTCAGGTGCGCCACATGGTGTGCGACTCGCCCACCCGGCCCGCCCGACTGTCACCCGAGTGGTGAAGCTCCACCAGAACTGGTGTCCGAGGGGGGATTGATCACCCGGATGTGGCACACCTGCGCAATGCAGGTGTCCATACGTTCGAGCCTACATGATGGCAATCGCTATGGCTCCCCGGCGGCGTGAATGTTTCTGGCGTGTCATCGGGTACGCGAACTGGCAACGACAAGTCCGATCAGCGAGGGTCTGGCGGGCGAAGGATATCTGCGGGTAGGCCTCGGGGCGCAGGACGGAGTTCCTGTCGCCGTGCCACCCGTGCGAGGTCAACGGCAGGGAGGCCTTGGCGGTCGTTGATGTACCAGTTCCGCGACGCCCGAGAGATGGTTCCTCGCCATTCCGGCTGCCTGCGCGCCCTCGCACGGAGCAGCCACGGCCCAGCGTGCGAGCTTACGCCGGCTGGCAACGACGGCCCCGACGGACTTCGTGGTCCGCGACTCTACCGGTCTCGTTCCGACGAGACGGCATCCATCGACATGATGACGTGGATGGCGGTCCGCATTCGAGTCGAGCGCTCCAGATCGGAACGACCGTGCCAGCAGCCGGCTCGCCGTGGGGCAATCCTGTGTCCGAGACGGTCGTGCACACTATTCACCTGCTTCGATGTTCTGTGAGCTGCTGGGCGGTAGCTGGCGGCGTAGTGTCGCTGACCAGCACGAACGTCCTTGGCGTTTTGAGAGGCAGCAGCCCGTCCAATCTCGGACGGGCTCACCCAGAAGCAGGGCGAGGGCGGCGGCGAGGATGTGCAGGTGCAGGACGTGGCGCCGCTGCTGCTCGCGGCCGTCAAGCGCGGGGACCGCGGCACCCACGGCTCCGCGCTCACGGCCGAGGCCCGGCAGGCCGACGCCGAGGAGAGGACGCGCGGAGCTCGCGACGACCGAGGCTGCGGCGTTGTCGGGCTACCCGTTGATCGGCCACATGGCGAAGTCCCCGGAGGCTGCCAGCATCCAGACGATGAACACGGTCACGAGGAAGGCGCCGGCGAAGACGCGCCCGGTCTTGCGGAAGTAGAACGTGTAGAGGCACGCAGAGAGTGGCCAGAGCACCAGGAGCGGGAGGTAGTAGATGCCACCTAGGCCCGCCGCGGTTGCTGTGCGTGGGTCCGAGCCGAACACGATGGTGCCACCGGACAGCAACGGGACGTAGCACAGCAGGATCCACGCCAGCGCGCCCAGCGTCATGACGATGGAGTTGACCAGCATCTCCTGCCACAGCGGGGCCTTGCCCGCCCGCCACCGGAGGAAGCCGGCGAAGATGATCCCCTGGGCCAGGAAGTAGCTGGCGAAGGGGACGAGGTAGGCGACGAAGGCGTCCCACCGGGCCGGCGACATCGGCATCAGCGTGACCACCCACGCGCGGAAGTCGACGTGCCACACGGCCGCGACGACGTCCAGCACGACGTATACCGGCGCCAGGACCGCCACCACGAGGAGCGCCGTGCGCCCGAGGCCATGGGTGGATTCCGTGATGCCGTAGTGGGCCGCCGTGGCGCCCTGCTTGCGGGTGAAGACGATGTGGTTGAACCCGATGAGCGCCCAGGCGATCAGCCCGACGAGCACGGCCCAGACCATGTAGACGTTGGTGAACGTCTGCGGCCACAGCGAGTTCGGCGCCATCCACGGGGTGAGGAACATGTTCTTCCAGACCTCGAGGTAGAGCAGCGGCCCGACCGCCGTGGTGATGAACGCGCCGACCCACCAGCCGGGACCGGTGAGGCCCCGGTACTCCGGCACCGGGCGGACCAGCGTGGCGAACGCGCGGGTGCGCAACAGCACGCCGCCCATGGCGAACAGGAACAGGAACGCTCCGGCCAGCGCCACCGCCGTCCCGAGGAGCTTGAAGGGCCAGACCTGGTCGGAGCTGTCCAGCCCGGAGGCGCCGGTTAGGGTCTGCTGCATCCAGTCGACCGCGTTGCCGATCGCGGCCGGGGAGTCGGTGGAGAGGGCGTGTTCCTCCCAGGGCGTGTAGAGGATGCGGGCCGTCCCGTCGGGGATCGACCCGTAGACCTGACCGGGTGTGATGGGCTCCTGGGTGCCGAAGAGGGGGAGCAGCACGGGTGAGACGCTGGCATCGGAGCCCTTGCCGACGAGGATCATCCCGCCGAGCTCGGTCCAGGTGCCGATGTTGTAGGCAATGTTGCGGAGGTTCGTGAATGGAGTGATGTCCGGGTCGCCGGGACGGTTGGGCTCGGACTCCATGTAGAAGATCGAGTTGTAGCCGTCCGGCTGGGCCAGCGCCGCCGCGGTCGCGGCGCAGAAGCCGCCCTGGGACATGCCGACAAGCCCGACACGCGTCGTGTCCACGGTGGGGAGGTTCCGCAGGTAGGTCAACGTGTCAGGGCCGCCGCAGCCGGCGTCCTGGTTGGCGCCGTTCGAGGAGCCGTGGCCCGTCTGGTCGGCCGAGACGACGACGAACCCACGCCGCGCCAGTTCCAGCGCGGTGTTGCTCATGTACTCCTTCTGGTTGTTCAGCCCGTGCCACATGGCGATGCCCGGCGCCGGATGCGCGGCCGACGCCGTGCTCGGTGTGTACACGTACGCGCTGATCTGGTGGCCGCTCGCGCCGAAGATCGTGACCTCGTTGACGGAGGCTTCGCCCCCGCCGTTGTTGACGAACCGCGCCAGCAGACTGCCGAGAATCATCATCGCGACAGCGACGATGACGAGGATCTTGGTCCGGTCGGAGAGCCACGATCCCCAGCCGCGTGCCGCCGAGCCGACTCCCGGGGGTCGAGCGGGCTCGACCGAGGACTCCAGAGAAGTCGTCATTGATTCCTCCACAAGCGTCTGGCCGACACCGATCGGTGCCTGGCCGAGGAACGCAGGCGGGGCCGGGTCGAACAGGCGGAATCTAGTCCAGGCGCGTGTGGTCGGCGCGGTGCGCCTCGTGGGCACCCGCAGGCCACGTGAGCCTGGTTGCGCATCCGTAGAATATCTACGGATGCGCAACCGTAGGTCTCTCATACTTGCTCTGTCAACTTGGTAACGACGGACCGACGACATACCGAGGGAGGATTCGTGCCGGGTCAGGTGAGAAGGCGGACCCCTGCCGAAGTTCGGGAGCGCATGCCGAGGCGCACGCGGGCCGAGACCCGCGACCTCATGCTCCGCGCCGCCGTGGATCTCATCCGCGAACGCGCCGAAGCCGCCGGCGACGACGTGCTCGCCGCCGCTCTCGCGCATGTCCGGCTCACCCAGGTCGCCGAACGAGCGACTGCGATCGTCCGTGCGGAGACCGGTGACCACCGGGCCAAGGCGATCACGACGGGTGCGATCTACCAGCAGTGGCCCGGTCAGGCCGACTTTCAGGTCGACCTGCTCTTCCACATTGCAGACCTCCAGGCGAGGCTTGTGCCGGGGCTCGCCGAGAGCATCCGGCGTTTCAAGGAGGCGCGCGCCGCCGCCGTGCCGTTGGAGGCGGTGGTCCTCGCGACGATGGAGGAGGTGCACCGGCACTACCGCGAGGATCCGTTGTTCCGCGTCGAGTTCAGCTTGCTGCTCGGCGCAAGCGATCCACGTCTGCGCGCCGCGCTCGCCCATCGACAGTCCAGGTTCTACGAGTCGGTGGATCAAGCGTGGCAGGGGCTCCTCGACGTCTACGCGTTGCGGATGCGGCCGCCGTTCAGGATCCGTGACCTGAGCCGAGCCGTGGCCGCCCAAATCGCTGGATCCGTTGTGATCTGGTTCGCCGACCCGGAGATCCTCGACGACCCCGTCGGTGAACCGGACCGATCCCTGATGTCCCGCTCGGTCCTCGCGATCTTCGACAGGCTGACCGAGCCCGACCACGGCCGGAGCAACAGGTAGGCATCGCGTTCGGCACGGCCGCAAGTACATGACCGACTTCAGGGCTTGCTTGAGCCGGCTGCCTGGAAAGCGGCACGGGCTGCCCGCCGCAACGCTCGCATCGCCGGTCGCGGCACCCGCCGGGTTGTGATCATGAGAGGCGAAGGTCTCTTCGGGCTGGCACGGAGGCAGCGTCCGGAACAGTGCCCGCGACGAGCGTGCCCGTGAAGGCCCCGAACCCATGCGGAAGCCCGTGGTAGCCATGAGCAGCCGAAGCATCATCAGTCAGTCGCGGAGCAGATCGAAGTGCTCGGCTACCGCACCTGCGATCTCACTAGTGTGTGTCTGCTGGATCTTGATGGTCCGGCGCGGTAGTTCTTCGCCATGCATGATCTCCGCCGCCGCAGGAGAGGGAGACAGAGCGTGGAGATTGAGGCCGCCAAGACCATCGCGTCGACCGGGTGCTTCCGTCGGCCGTCAGCGAGACCATGCGCGGCAACGACGTCCCGGCTAGTCCTCCAGCCGTAGATCGTTATGTCCAGCCGAGTGCTGCTTGCTGGCGCTGGTAGTGGCTGGTGCGGGCGCGGTGTTGGTGGCGTCGTCGCCAGTCCGACCAGGCCTCGGGGCAGGCCAGGACGCGGCCGGGTTCGATGACCAGGATTGTGAAGAGTCGGCGGATCTCGTTGCAGGTCAACGCGATCATCCCGACCGGGGCGGGCCGTTGGGTGTGCTCGTGGGCGGCGATCACGGCGAGCAGGGCGTGGGCGAGCATCGCGAGCAGGGTCCAGCGCTGCCAGGAGCTCCAGCGCCGGACCTCGTGCTCATCCAGCCCGGCCAGGCCCTTCCCAGCCTGGAACGACTCCTCGACTGTCCAACGGCGGCCGGCGACGCGGACCAACTCGCGTAGCGGCACTAGCTGCGGGGAGTAGCAGCGGTAGAACGCCAGCTCACCGGTGCCGCGGTGGCGGCGCACCAGCAGCCACCAGCACTGCCCGTCGGCTGGGTCGGCCCGCCTGGCGGGGTCGGGGTGGGTGATCAGGGGCCCAGTCGTAGTAGCGCTCACCTTTCGCGCCGGCTCCGGCGGAGAGTCGTTGCCAGGCCCGTTTCGGCAGGCCAGCGGTCAGCAGGTCGGCGCGGATCGGCCCGGCCGCGGTCGGGATCTGGCGATCACACCCGATCCCCAACACGTAGCCGATCCGGAGGGTTTCCAGCTCGGCGCGCAGAGTCGGGTCGGCGCCATAGACCTCGTCCCCGGCCACCCACCGGGCTGCGACGCCCGCGTTGAGGGCGCGCAGGAGCATCCCGGTGGCCAGCGCGGGCTTGGTGAGGAACTCGATGTCGGCGGGCACCCCGGCCTCGTCGAGACGGTCCGGGTTCGTGGTCCAGGACTGCGGGAGATAGAGCTCGCGGTCGATCATCGCGTGACCGCGGGTGCCGGCGTAGGCGAGGTAGACCGCGACCTGCGCGTTCTCGATCCGTCCCGCGGTGCCGGTGTACTGGCGCTGCACCCCGACGGTCCGGTTGCCCTTCTTCAGATCACCGGTCTCGTCGACCACCAGCACCGCGTCGACGTCGCCGAGGTGGGTGGTGACGTAGTCGCGCAGGTCATCACGAACTCCGTCGGTGTCCCAGACCGCCCGGTTGAGCAGGTGCTGCATGCCGTGTGGGTCGTTGTCACCAGCGTGCTCGGCGATGGTCCAACAGTTCTTGCGGGGCAGGTCAGCAAGCAGTCCGAGGAGGAACCCGCGCGCGCGGCGGGTCTCGAACCGCGCGAACCGGCCGGCCATCCGCCCGAGCAGCCTGTCGGTCTCAACTTCCCACCGGTCAGGCCCTACGCTGTGGCCCGCGGCCACCGCGTGATCATCTGATGTCGACACAACGGACGAGGATCACGCGGTGGCCGTGCCATGTCCGGGACCGCCACGCCGCAAGATCACGAACTACGGCTGGAGTACTAGGCAACCTTGGTCGACAACAGTTGCACTGCATCCGTGAGCGGTGGCAATGGGGATCGTGACCCTGAAATGCTCAGTGTATCTTGAGATGCGGTGCCCGAGGTCCCAGTCGTGTTATAGGAAGGAGTCGAACCCAGAAACGTTGCATACCCGCGTAATGCGGGTGTCCATACATTCTAGACTACAGCATTCGGCGGCGGCCTCTCAAGGCTGATCTCCCGTGATGGGAGTCGGTCAGGGCCACATTTTGGTGATTCGGCCGCCTGCGTGGACGTGCCAGAACCCGACGCTCGTGCGGTGTGCGGCGCGGTGGATGGCGGGCATGGCTTTCAGGAAGCGCTGGGCGATGGTGTCGAGTGTTGCGTTTCCGTCGGCGAGGCAGAACAGATGGCCGTTCGTGAGGGCGGCGAGTTCGTCGGTGCGGTAGCGGATGCGTTGGTCCTTCGTGAGGAGCGCCCAACCGCGCTGACAGCCTTCGGCGATCCATTCGGAATCGCCGACCTGTTGGGCATCGTCGGGGTAGAAGTCGGCGATGAGGTGGACGATGTATCCGGCGTCGCGCAGTCGGTGTGCCGAGATCTTCCCCAGGCTTCGGTCGAAGAAGAACTCAAGCGGCCTGTCGGAGGACGTCCTCGACGACGTTCTCGGCAAGGTTGTACTCCTCGGCTACGGCTGTGATCGGCTCGCCTGTGCGCCATAGAGTGACGACGTCCTCGACCTTCACCTTGTTCTGGGCTAGTACGGGGGTGCCCCAGCCGAATCGGGGATCGATGACGACCTCGGCTCCTGCCGGGTAGTCGGGTAGCCGCAGGCGGATCGGGGTTCCGGTTTCGTCCCAGTCGATGTAGCGGAGGTAGTCCTCGAGGACTTCTTTGATCGCGTGTTGGTGGTCGCGGGCGCGGATCAGGGAGGTGTCGGCGAGGCGGACGAAGACCGCGACGCCGTCGGTGGCAATGCGTCGGGTGGCTAGGGCGTAGGGGTCGTTGAACTCAGTGCGCACGATGGTTGCGGCGTTGCGGATGTCATTCATCGGCATGCCCGATTCGCGCAGTGCGCGCAGGACGTGGGCTTCGACGATGCCGACGAAGGGGACGCGTGGCCAGCCGCGTCGTTCGGGGCGAACGGCGTGCACGAGTGGTTCGTCGGCTGGTGAGGCGAGCCAGACGTTGAGTGTGCTCTCGGGCATCTTGAGGTATCGCGCGGTCTCTCGTGCGGTCAACAGCGGGGTCCGGTACGGATCGATCGCCATGGTCCACCTCCTCCCAACGGCATCCTGAGAGTACTCGTATGCACGATCAAGGTGGGGCATGACGCGGTGGCCGACGGTCTCACGAGCCGCAGGGGCTCGGCGGTTGCGGCTCTGGCTGGTCACGGCCTCCTGCCTGGATGCGTGGCCGGACGGGCGCCTGTGGGGCGTCGATGACGTCGTGCAGCCAGCCGATGCTCACAGTCGAACCCGCTGCTGCGCGGCGGCGTCTCGCAGTGCGGTAACGGTCCGGCGGGGCGGGGATGGTCGGGTCGGTGGCGCCGCGGAAACTGCGCAGCAGCTCCGTCCGGACCCGTGCCGCCTCACCCTGGGCGACGCGCGCCAAGAGCCGGTCCTTCTCAGCCACAGGCAGGCGGGTCACCCGGGCGGCAAGCTCGCCGGGATCGTCGGCGCCCGCCTTGAGCGGCGGAGATGTCTGAGCCGCGATCGCGAGCAGGTCGTCGTCGAGGCGAAGGAAGTCGGCCAGTGCCCGCTGTGCTGCGGTGAGCGTGCCCAGCCCCGGGCGGAACTGGTGGCTCGAGGTCGTCGTCGGCGTCGCGGTCGAAGGCGTCCTCGTCACGTTCCCAGGCGCCGTAGGCGGCGAGCCAGGCGACGTAGAGCGGCCGGAGATCACCGGCGGCGAGTTCGGCACGAACTCCGACGATCGCCGACAGCATCGTCTCGGCGTCGTAGTCTAAGTCGACCTCACAGGCGTGGTCCTCGCTGGTGAAGTCGAGCACGATGGACTCGTCCGTGACCCAGGCACTCAGCTGATCGCCGACGCAGTAGTCCTCGACGACCTCGGGATCGAGCAGGTCAGTGGGGCAGGCGGAGCATCACTCGATGGGTTCCCCAGTTGGCCACGTACAGGTGCGCGTCGTAGTAGCGCTCCATCAGCCGGTTCAGGTCACCCTTGAAATTGCCCCAGTGGTACTCGTTCACGAAACTAGTGGCGGTGATCCTTGCCCGGGTGGACATGGACCGAACCTCGCCCTGCTCGTCATCGTCGAGTGGCCGATCGATCGCCAGGAACTCGTAGCGCGTGTTTACTAATCGGCGGAGCCAGATGTTGATCGCTGTGATCTGGGTGGTGGCTTCGAAGCGCAGGGCGAGCTTGTCGTAGCGGGTGGCGAACCTTCGGTGCTGTTTGTGCAGGTTGATGCTGCACTCAACGGCATGCCGCTGGCGGTAGATGTCGGGGTCGAACCGTGGAGGCCGTCCACCATGTGATCCACGCTTGCGCCGGTGGGCCTGCTGGTCGCGCGTGATCGGGATGGTCGCGGGGATCCCGCGTCGGCGTAGGTAGGCGCGGTTGGCCCGGGACGAGTACGCCTTGTCGGCCAGTACCCGGTCCGGTCGGGTCCGGGGCCGGCCCCGCCCGGGCCGCAGGACCCGGATGCGTTCCAGGACCGGCACGAACTGCGGGCTGTCTCCCCGATGCCCGGCGGTGAGCAGCATCGACAGCGGCTTACGGCCCTGCTCAGAAGCCAGATGCAGCTTTGTGGTCCACCCGCCCCGGGACCGGCCGAGTGCGTGGTCGGCCGGCTCATCACCGGGTGGTTCGACTTGACCGGCCGGGTCTTGGCGGGCGCCCGCGGCGTGTTGGTGCGCCCGCACGATCGTGGAGTCCACCGACACGTCCCAGCAGATCAGGCCAGCCTCGTCACCGAGTTGCTGCAGGCGTTGCACGATCCGGGTCCAGATGCCGTCACGTTGCCAGGCCCGGAACAGGCCGTAGACCGACTGCCAGGACCCGTACCGCTCGGGTATGTCCCGCCACGGTGTCCCGGCACGGGTCCGCCACCGGATCCCGTCGATCAACTGTCGTCTGGTCCATGTTCGGGGCCGCCCACGCCCACTCACCGCAGGTAGCAGGGGTGCAAGCAGCTGCCACTGCGCGTCGGTGAGGTCATGACGGGCACCCGCGGGTACGGTCCCCACGAGGTCTCCGGTGGTGATGGTCTTCTTGGTCGTTGATCCATCTACCGGAGACCTCACTCATCTCCGCTGACCGACACGCGCTGCCCGGCGACGAAGATCCACTTTCTAAACAGGCGCTAGTGCTGATACTCGCTCACTAGCCGTCCAGTCGAACGGTAGGGGGAAAAGGTTCTGCCCGGAAACTCGAGTCGTCTCCCATGTGGAAGAACAAGTGACCCTCGACCGTCGCGTCATGGACATGGAACGCCCAGCCGCGTCCGCTGACCTGGTCGCCCTCGTCGATGCCCTCCCAGGTGAACTCGACACCGGGTTGGTCGTCCCGCTCGGCCGGGCGGTAGTCCAGCCGGCCGCGGACGGCGATGAAAGCGAACTGGCCGGTGCCGTCCTCGGTGAACTCGATGAAGCCGGGCTCGACCAGGTCGATGGCGTCGCGGTCCCACCCGCTCATATCCACGATCCGCCAGCGACCGGCCAACGGCGCGGCGGACCCTGGAACACCTCTTGTCATGAGGCGTCAGCGTAGCCATCGCATGGAGGATCGGTTCGAGGTGTCGTGATCTGACGGACGACGGGTTTCGTGCGTTCCAGTGCTGGCGAAATTTGCGCGGTGAGCTGGTGGCCGAGGTCGGGCTGCGGGCCGTACTCGATATCGCGTGCGTGGGCGTGAATCAGCTCCACGTTTCGGCCGAAGAATGACGGGGCGACCTACGGCCGTCGTCGGCCCAGCGCGGCCTGGTGGTCCCTCGGGTGACTCACCCCCGCAGCACGCCGTGACGACGGGTCAGCGTGCTGATCTTCCTGTCGAAGCACAGCGCCGTTAGGCGATGGCCGTGATGTTGCCGTCGTCGAAGTAGATGGCTTGGTGGAGTCGGCCGCCGAGGGCGGTGGCGTAGCGGGCCAGGACGTCCTGGCCGGAGATCTTGCCGCGTTCGATCTGTGAGACGCGGCCCTTGGTCACGCCCATGCGGTCGGCGACCTGTTGCTGGGTCAGGCCGCGGGTGCGGCGGATCTCGGCGAGGCGGTGTCCGATGACTTCGGCGAGCAGCTCGCGCTTGCCAGCTTCGACCGCGGCTTCCCCGCCCGCATGGGCAATGTGCTCGTTGCGGATGTCGTTCCAGGCGGCGTGGCTGGTCATCGCTGCTGTTCCTCGTGGGCTCGCTCCGTGAGGTTGCGCGCATAGCGGTTGTTCAGCGAGCGGGATCGCGTCGCGGTGCCACTCCTTCTGCCGGCCTGCCTTGTCGCCGGCGACGAGCAGGATGCTGTCCCACCAGCATCGAAGGCGAACAGGATCCGTACCGTTCCTGGCCGTAGCTCTTTGAGGTTGGTGATCGATGATCCGTGGATCGTGTCGACCAGCGGTCGACCGAGGCCGGGTCCGACGTCGGCCAGGGTGTCGATGGCTTGCACGGCCCTGGTGTGCGTTGTGGCGTCGAGCGAGTCGATCCAGTCGCGTACCTCGTTGACGATGTAGACCTGCCACTGCCCGGGCACCACGGCGGCGAGTATACCGATCGCTAAACCGGGCGGCCAGTGGTTGATCCGGCTCGGCGGGGCGTGGCGGCGTCCTGGTCGGCTCTGCGCTGTCAGTTATGAGTGGGCGAGGGTGTGTGGGTGTCCGGTCATGGCGGCCAGCGCGCGCCCGGCTGGCGCGGTCGCAACGGCTTGAAGGTCGGCCTTGATGCGACGAGCAGGTGCCGCACCCGGTCCTCGCAGCCGCTGAGCAGGGACGCCGCCCGGGATCCTGACGGGATCCCGCGGTGTGGTCGGGCGGGCGCGCCGTCGTCGCGGCGGACCTGCGGGCCGGCTCGTGCATACATGTGGCTCTCACGCAGCCCGATCGAGAACCCACGTTAGGATAATCGGCGACACGATCCAAACAATCCGCGCCGACGGGTCGCATCGACGTGTTCAATGCGCGCTGGTCAGGGACGTTCTACGATTCGCCGATGGACCTCAATCGAGTCGACCTCAATCTGCTCGTCGCGTTCGACGCGCTGATGGCTGAACGGAGCGTCACCGCCGCCGCGGCCCGCCTGTCGGTCGGGCAGTCGGCGATGAGCTCCACGCTCGCCCGCCTGCGCAAGCTGCTCAACGACCCGGTCCTCGTCCGCGAGGGCCGGACCATGGTGGCCACGCCGGTGGCGGAGGCGCTCGCCGAGCCGGTGCAGCAGGCCCTCGCCGACATCCAGTCCATGCTTTCCGGGCGACGCAGTTTCGACCCGGCCGTGGATCGCCGCGTCTTCACGGTCGTCGCCAGCAGCTATGTCGCCATCGTCCTCCTGCACCCGTTGCTGGTGCACCTGGCCGTGGAGGCGCCGAACATCCAGCTGCGGATCCAGCCGGTGGGTGACGGCCTCGACGACCTGTTTGCGCGCAACACGGTGGACCTCGCCATCCTTCCCAGGGAGGCCCTCGCGGGTAGGAACGAGCTTCACCACGAGGTGCTCTACGCCGACGACTACGTCGTGGTCGCCGACCGAGTGCACCCCGACATCGGCGACACCATCACCCTTGGACAGTTCAGCGAGCTGCCCTATCTGGTGAGCAGCTCCGACCTGCACCCCTCGCTCGCCGAGGCGCAGCTCGACGTCCTCGGCGTGCCGCGCCGTGTGGAGGTCGCCTCCGGGTTCGAGGTCGCCCCGTTCCTGCTGCGTGACACGCGGCTGATCAGCCTGCTCCCGCGACTCTTCGCGTGCAAGGTCGAGCATGCGGCGGACCTGCGGCTACTCGAGCCTCCGATGCCGCTGAACCCGCTCACCGAAGCCATGCTGTGGACCAGGCGCCTCGACGACGATCCGGCTCACACTTGGCTGCGTCGCCGCCTGCACACGCTCGCTCGCGAGATCACGCACGGACTCGGGGTCTCGGCACCATTGCACCAGCCCGGGGCAGACCCGCGAACGAAGTCGCTGTCCTACTCGAGCGAGCGTTCTGCGCAGACGTGATCCGTGCCCGCCTCTGTCGCCAGCCGGCTACATTGGTCTGATCAATGCCGCCCGATCGACGAGAACCGTTTCCCTCTATGCGAGAGCGCTCCTACGCTTCCGGTCACACCACGAGCAACGGCGCCGGTGCGGCGACGGCACGTGCGGAATCCGACCGAGGCGAGCGCGAGTGAGGCGAGCGCGGGTGAGGCGAGGGAGCCCCATGACAGCCACTATTCCGGAGTCGACCCGTTTCACTCTCCTCCTCGACCGAGTCGAGGCAGCGCTTGTCGACGAACAAATCGATCTCATTCCCTGGCGGCGCAACGACACACTCCGGCTCACCCCGCAGGGCCCGCTTCTGCTGACCGGGGAGGTCATCCTCACGGAGACCCCGCTGCGCACACCGAACCTGGGACTCTTCCTGTGAGCGACAAGCTGACCGTCCACCTCGACACAGCGCGGTGCAGCTCATACGGCGTCTGCGTCAGCATTCTGCCTGACGTGTTCGACACGCCCCCCGGCTCGCCGACAGTGGTGTTGGTTCGTGAGAGCGTCGACGGCGACGAGCGTGACGACCTCGAGGAGGCGGTCCGGGCCTGTCCCGCACAGGCCATCTCCATCGGCCTGGAGTCGCAGACGTGACCGGCAGCCTCGAACACGTCCTCGTGGTCGGGGCCTCACCGCCGGGCTCAGCACCGCCGAGGGCCTCCGCGAAGGTGGGTTCGAGGGCACCGTGACCGTCCTCGGCGCCGAGCGGCCCCCCGACCGACCGACCGTCTCCAAGGGCCTGCTGACCAGCCGCGCGGAACCCGAGCTGCTCGAGCTCCGCTCGGCTCAGCGCCTCGCGGCAGCCCGGCTCGACCTGGGCCTCGGTCACACAGCGGTAGTACGGCCGCCGGTTCCACTGCTACGGGCGACGCCGCCCCGGCGACACGAGCCTCGTGGTCGAAGGCGGCTTGGACCAGGCCGAGTACCTCGTACTCTTCGGCCGCGACGACCAGTTCCACGCCGTCTTCTCCTGCGGCCGGATGCGCTCGCTGCGCGGCTTTCGCACGTTGCTCGCCCGCGGCGCCACCTGGAACGACGCCCTGGCCCTCGCCCGACAGAACAATCCGACCCTCGACACCAGGGTACTGGCAAGCCAGTAAACGAATGGGAGTAACTCAGTCATGACGCTGCTCGACGACCACGTCGTTCTCATCACAGGCGGTGGCTCAGGCCTGGGCCTGGGAATCGCACGCCACTGCCGGACCGAGGGCGCCCAGCTCGCTGTTCTCGAGTACGACCCGGTCAAGGTGCTCGCGCTCAAAGAGGAGTTCGGCGACGACGTCCTCGTCATCGAGGGCGACGTCCGCAACCTCGCCGACCTGCAAGCCTGCCGGGCGGCCGTCGAGCAACGCTACGGCCGGCTCACGTCCCTCATCGGTGCTCAAGGCATCTTCGACGGCAACGTCCCGCTGGCGGACATCGATCCCGATCGGATCGATCAGCTCTTCGACGAGATCCTCTCGGTCAACGTGAAGGGCTACGTGCTCGCCGCCCGAACCTTCCTCGACATGCTCACCGCCGAGGAAGGCTCCATCGTGCTCACCTCGTCGACGGCCGCCTTCGCGGCCGACGGCGGTGGCGCCGCCTACACCGCCAGCAAGGGTGCAGTGAACAGCCTTGTCCGGCAGATGGCCTTCGAGTTTGCGCCACGTGTACGAGTCAACGCTGTGGCACCGTCGGGAATCGCCGGAAGCCAACTCCGCGGGCCCCGGGCTCTGGGACTGGAGGCCTCCAGGCAATCCGACATCCCTGCCGACGTTTTTCGGCGGGCGTTCGAGGCGGCGGCCCCGCTTCAGTACCTGCCTGCGGCCGAGGACTACGGCCCGTTCTACGCCGTGCTCGCCTCGCGGCAGAACAAGATCGTCACCGGCCAGATCCTCGTCGCTGACAGCGGCGCATTCAACCGGGCCATGATCAGCGCGAACCCGGACTCGTTCGGACTCGGCCTGCAGAACTGACGGGACGAGCTCATGCCGCGGTGGTCAGCAGGCGGATCGCCTTCGACGCGGTAGGGGCGTCGATGGCATGAACACCACGGCACCGTGCGGGCGGGCGTCGTCGCCGACCCCGACCTGCCACCCGTCCGCTCCGCCCGCGCCCCTTCCCGCGCGCGTGTCAGGAAAGGTTGATCCATGTTCGAATACTTCCCCGGCAACTACGTCTGGAACCTGGGTGTCATCGGGGCACTGAACAGCGGCGGGCTCATCGACGAGGTCGACCGAGCCTGCCGGCCCATCCGCGAGGTCGCCGCGCGCGGCGCGGATGCAGGCACCGTGGATTTCCTACGCGCCTGGGGCACGCTCACCGACCAGCTCGCCGCACGGGCCGAACAAGCCGAGAAGGCCGGGCACCACCGTACCGCGGGGCAGTTGTACAAGCGCGCCACCAACTACCTCTGCTCCGCCGAGCGCTTGCAGAGCGCATCGCACCCGGAGCGGATCGTCACCTACCGGCGGGTGCTGGACCTGCAGCAGAAGGCGTTCGACACCGGCGACCCGCGTACCGTGCGGGTGAAGATCCCGTTCGAGGGTACGAGCTTGCCCGCGTACTTCACGAGGAGCCCGTCCGCCGACGACCGGCGCACACCCGTGATGATCGTGTGGAACGGCCTGGACTCCACGAAGGAGCACATGTATGCCTCCGGCGTCGGGGAAGAGTTCGCCGCTCGCGGCATCTCCACGCTCATGGTCGACACCCCGGGCAGCGGAGAAGCGCTGCGACTCGGCGGGCTGACGGCCCGCATCGAGGCCGAGGCATGGGCTGCTGCCTGCGTGGACTACCTGGAGACCCGCGACGACATCGTTCCCGGTCAGATCGGACTCGTGGGCTGGTCGCTGGGCGGCTACTACGCGCCCCGCGCCGCCGCGTTCGAGAAGCGCCTCGCACTCGTCGTCGCCTGGGGCGCCAACCACAACTGGGGCGCGGTGCAGCGCCGCCGCATCCAGCGCGAGGGCGAGCGGCCGGTACCGCACTACTGGGAACACGTTCTGTGGGTCTGGGGGTTCGACGACCTCGACACCTTCCTCGACTACGCAGACGGCGTCCACCTGGACGGCGTCGTTGAGAAGATCACAGTCCCCTTCCTCATCTGCCACGGCCAAGGCGACCGCCAGATCCCCCTGGAATACGCGCACCGCTCCCACGACCAGGCCGTCAACAGCCCCAAACGCGAGTTGCGGATCTTCACCCCCGAGGAGGGCGGCAGTGAGCACATCGGCCTCGACCATCTCCCCTTCGTCCGCGACTACATCACCGACTGGGTCGCCGACACCTTCAGCGAACTCGCCAAGGATGCCGTTTGACGGACCCCCGGTTCTCCCAGGCCGGCTCTGACCGAGCGAGCTGAGACAGCGACCGAGGGGCCGATGCACGAGTCATCGGCCCCTCGATCATCGGCCGGTCATCGGGGGAGGAGGTTCACCACCGCGTCGATCTCGGCCTGCGGGCGGACCGAGAGGCCTGCGCCTGCGAGGAGGGTGGTGAGGGTCTGGACCTCGGCCTTGAGCGGCTTCGGCATGGGGGAGCGCATCAGTGGGCTGTCGATCAGCCCGCGCAGCCAGGTCGCGGTCTTGTAGCGGATGTGCAGCCGGCCCCATTCGGCGTAGACGAACTCGTGCAGTGCCATTAGGCCGCCGTCGAGCCAGATCTTGCGGGCGCCCTCGAGGTCGCCCGCGCGCCAGGCCGCGATGTGCTCCAGTATCGGCTCCAGCGCGTAGTTGAACGACCCGGTGACCGTGCCGTCGAACAGGTCCATCGCGAGGTTCTCGTGGAAGTTGACCGCGGTGGCACCGAGCACGGCGACCTGCGGGTGGTTTCGCTTGATCGCGCCGCCGACCTTCCGGTAGCCCTCGTAGTTGTAGGTCATCTTCCAGCCGACGACCTGCGGGTACTGCTCGAGGATCTGCATGGTTCCCTCGAGCGGGAGGCCGACGCCGTAGCCCGGGGTGGGGGCGGTGACCGGGTGGCAGATCACCGGCAGGTCGGGGACCGCCTCGACCACCTCACCGATCACGTCCGCCCAGACCTCCGGATAGCGGGAGGCGTCCCAGGAGGTCGTGATGTCCAGGGCGCCGATCGGCGGCATCAGGAACAGGCCGTGCGCGCCGAGGTCCCGGGCGGCGACCGCGCGGGCGACCGTGTCTGCGGTGCTGTTGCCGATGATCCCGGCGATCACGGGCATCACGTCTCCGAGCTCGGCCAGGGCGAGGGTGAGGGCGGCGTCCTGCTCCTGAGGGCTGAGGTAGTACAGCTCCCCCGCCTCCGGGTTCACGACCATGCCGAGGTCGTGACCGGCGGCCTTGGCCTCACGGAAGTAGGCCCACAGCCGTCGGGCCTGGGCGGGGTCGAAGTTGCCTTCGGTGTCGTAGGGGGTGACCGCCGCGACGTAGAGCGCGGCGGGCGGGGCGATGCGGGTCATGAACTCTCCCGGGTAGTGGACGGACCCATCTGGACGTGCTTGGTCTCAGGACCGAACAGGGCACCGACGAGCTGGAACAGCCCGCCGAGGACGACGAGGACGACGACCGTGTAGGCGGCGGGCATCAGGTTCGACAGCCAGCCCTGGTAGGTCGCGTAGAACGACGGCAGGACCACGGCGAGGCTGTAGCCCAGACCGAAGCCGAGCCCGCGGGCCTCCGTCGTGAAGCGTTCGGTGATGTAGACGGTGACCACGGCGACCGGGGCCATCACCAGCACCCCGACCACGATCGTGATGACGCTCGCGTGCACCGGGCCCGTTGGGCCGGTGCCGACCAGCCAGGCGTAGGCGGCCGCGCCGGGCACGGCGGCCACGAGCGAGGCGATGATCAGGTAGGGGCGCCGCCCGATGCGCTGGCTGAGCAGCGCGCCGCCGATGAGTACGAAGGTCAGCACCACGTAGAGGACGACGAGGGTCCAGGTCACCTGGGTCGCGGAAAGCCCGTTGCTGCCGCGGAGGGTGGCCGGGATCAACGCGGTGATGCTGTTGAGGCACAGCCACACCCCGGTCATCCAGACGAAGACCTGCAGCAGGCTGCGGAGGTTGCCCCTCTGCAGGATCGCGGCGCCGCCGGTACGGGTGTCGCGGGCCTCTTTCCAGGCCTCGGACTCCTCGACTGTGCGTGCATAGTGGACCGCGAACAGCAGCGCGAAGACCGCGCCGACGAGGAACGGGATCCGCCAGCCGATCTGCGAGTAGGCAGAGTCCGGGCCGCCCGGCGGGAAGATCGCCAGCATCAGCACGGTGAGCAGGGCGATCGCGGCGTAGGCCACATTCGCGCCGCTCTGGATCAGACCGCCCACCAACCCGCGGCGGTGCGCCGGAACCGACTCCATGGCCAGCGGGCTGGCGCCGGTGTAGCCGCCGCCGAGGAACACGCCGTCGACGAACCGTAGGGCAACGAGGGCGACGACTGCCCCGATCCCCCAGGTCGCGTACCCGGGGAGGACGCCGATGGCCAGGGTGGTCGCGCCGAAGCCGGTCACCGCGATGATCGTGGCCCGCCGCCTGCCGATGGTGTCCGCGAGCCAGCCGAAGATAAGTGCGCCGAGCGGCCGTCCGACCAGGGTGGCCACGAAGATCCAGGAGGTGACGAGGGCGATCGTCTGCACCCCGAGGTCCGGCGACAGGAAGTATGCGATGGCGGGGGCCAGCGCGACGACCGGCAGGTAGATGTCGAAGTTGTCGATCATGAAGCCGACGATCGCGCCGCGGACGGCGTGTTTGGATGAGTCCGAGCCGGTCTTGGGCGTGCCTGCCGGGGCCTCCGCCTGCCGGGCGGAAGGGAGTGTGCTCATGTCCACCTCCTTGTGGATGTGCTAATATCGCCCGCTAGCAGGCGAAGTTCGCCTATGTTCGTGCGTTTTCCGCCCGACGTCAATGGAGCCGGTGTGACCGCAGTCGGAACCGTGCCGGAGTCGGCCCAGACGGCCGACCGGGCGTTCCAGGTGCTCGATGCCGTTGCCCGCCGGGGTGCGAGCACCATGGCCGAGCTGGTGCGCGAGACCGGTCTGGAGCGCCGCATCCTCGGCAGGCTCGTGGGCAGCCTGCTCAAGGCCGGGGTCGTCGACCGCGCCGAGCCGGACGGGCGCTACGAGCTCGGCATCCGGCTCGTCGAGCTGGCCGCCATCGCGGAACGGCGCAACGGGCTGCTCGCCCGCGCCCGGCCCGTGCTCGATGAGCTGCTCCAGACGGTCGAGGCCACGACCGTCCTGCACCGGGTGCACTCCGACCACATCGCGCCGATGCTCGTGCTCACCCCCACGGATGTCTTGTCGGTGGGATACCCGATGGGGCGGCGGATCGCGCTGCACGAGGGCATCGGGCGCGCCGCCCTGGCCTGGCTGCCCGCGGATCGCGTCGACGAGGTGCTGACGACCCTGTCCGAGGACCGGCGGGCGGCCGTCGAGGAGGGCGTCGCCGAGGTGCGCCGGACCGGGGTGGCGCTCTCGCTCGGCGAGGTCGTACGGGGCGTGGCCGCCGTCGGGGCTGCCGTCCGGAACGCGCTCGGGACCCCGCTCGCGGTGGTCGCCGTCGTCGCGCCGGAGGGGCTCCACCCGGAGCGGTTCGCCGCCGAGGTGCACGCCGCCGCCCGCCGGATCGAGGCCTGAGCGGCGGCGCGAATCAGAAGGAAGCTGCCCGCCGGCCGGCAGGCGACCTCGAAAGCTGATCCCCGAGGTTCTGCGACACCCTCACGCGTAGCAGGTCAGCCGGCGTCCCCCGTTGTAGGTGACCATGTCGGTGAGCGCGCCCGCAGCGTCGATCGGGCCGCCGAGTGGCGAGCCGGTCTTCGCGGCACGCAGGTCCTCGTAGGCCCGGTGCAGGTTGCCGACGATGCGCTCGGAGTCCAAGAGGTCGGCGAACTCCCCCAGATCGGTGTCCCGGGCGGCCTCCAGCGGGGTGAGACCCGCCGCTCGCGCAGGCCCGGCGACGCCCTGCAGGAACCGTAGATAGGCCTCCGTCCGGTCGATGACTTCGGGCCCGCACACCGGACCGTGGCCGGGGACGATGGTCGTCGCTCCCAGCTCGCAGATGCCCTCGAGGGCCTGCAGGGCGCCGGAGACCGACCCCTGGAGCAGGAACGGCGTGCCCCCGTTGAACAGCAGGTCGCCGCTGAACAGGATGCGCTGCTCGGGGATCCAGACGACGGAGTCGTTGGTGGTGTGTGCCGGCGAGCCCGCGTAGGCCACCCGGCACTCCAGGTCGTCCGCGTAGACCTTGATCCGGTCCTCGAAGGTCAGGAAGGGTGGCGCCAGCTCGATGTCGCCCCAGTCGACGTCAGTCCAGACGCCAGGGAGGCTGGTGGGCAGCCCGTTGGCGGACAGCGCCTCCCGGATGCCTTCGCGACCGACGATGGTGGCGCCGTCGAAGCAGAAGTTCCCGAAGGTGTGGTCGCCGTGGTGGTGGGTGTTGACCAGCGTCCGCACGGGAGCCGACGTGACACCGGCAATCGCGGAGAGGTACGCCCGCGTGCGGGCGACCGTCGAGCAGGAGTCGACGCTGATCACGCCGGTCCGCGCGACGACGAAGCCGGTGTTGTTGATCCACCAGCTCCCGTCGGGCTGGACGAAGGCGAAGACGCCCTCCCCGACCTCGACGGCCTCGTCCGGGGGTGCGAGGCGTTCGTGCTCCGGTGCGTGGCTCATGACGCCGAGGGCATCGTCTGCAGCAGCCCGCCCATCCCTAGCCCGAGGCCGAACCCCGCTCCGGTGACGAGGACGAGGTGGTCATCGAGCAATCGCATAGGGTGCCTCTCCTTGTCGAGCGGTTCAGCTGGTGGGAGCGGGGACGACGAGGTCGGGGTTCTTGGTCGAGGCCAGCGCGAGGGCGTCGGCCCAACTGCCGCCACGCTCGAGGATCTTGCGGTAGCCACGCAGGGACGCGACGCAGCCACAGGACACGACCGCATGGAACTCGCCGCCTGCGCCGTAGAGCACGAGGTACTCGTCGGCGCCGACGGTGCCCTCGACGACGAGCCCCTCGTCCTCGGGGCGCACGCGCCCGTAGTTGTGGAATCGGCGGCCGTACTGCTCGGTCCAGAAGTACGGAGCACGGGTGTAGGGCTCTGTGGTGCCCCGGGCCAGGTTGAGCCCGACGTGCCGTCCGTGCTCGATGGCGTGCGTCCAGTGCTCCACCCGAGGGGTGCCGGGCAGGAGGGGGTGGGTGATCCGGGCGACGTCGCCGGTGGCCCAGACCCCGGGGATGTTGGTGCGTCCCGCGGAGTCGACCACGACGCCGTCGTCGAGGTCGACGCCCGACCCCAGGAGCCACTCGTCGTTGGCATCGACCCCGACGCCCACGACGACGAAGCCGGTGCGGTGGACCGATCCGTCGGACAGATGGACGGCGTAGGACCCGGCGCGGCCGGTGATGGCAGTGACCGTCACGCCGAGCTTCATGTCGATCCCGTGTGCTTGGTGCAGGTCGCGGACGGCCTCGGCGACGGGCTCTCCGACCAGCCTCCGCAGGGGCAGGTCGAGGTCGTTGATCAGCGTGACCGCGACCTTGTGCCCCGAGATGTTGGCCGCGATCTCCAATCCGATGAGGCCGGCTCCGACGAGGGTGACCTCGCCGTAGCGGGCGGCTGCCCTGCGCAGCACCGTGAGATCCTCGGGAGTGCGCAGGACGGGGAGTCGCTCACCTTCCCCGGTGATGAGGGTGCGGGGGCGGCTCCCCGTCGCGATCACGACCGCGTCCCACGGGATGGCGTCGCCGTGGTCGGTGACTACGTAGTGCCGGTCGACGTCCAGGCCGACGGCCCGGCGACCGAGTACCAGCTCGATCCCCGCCTTCGCAAGCCGCTCGGGGGTCCGGAGGGCGTGCAGCTCGGGTGGGCCCTGGGAAGCGAGCAGCGTCTTGGACAGCGTCGGGCGGTCGTAAGGCTGATGATGCTCGTCGCCCAGTACCACGATGCTGCCCTCGAACCCGCCCTCGCGCAGCCCGTCCGCAGCGCTCAACCCCGCCGCGGAGGCACCGACGACGACCGCGACGCGCATGACAGGACGGTCGTTGCCGGGCTCGACGGCGGACGTCATGGCTGTACCTGGCCGATCTGCAGAGCCTGGGCCGGGCACACCCGGACCGCTTCCGCCAGGTCCTCCCGGTCGGAGGCATCGACGTGGGTGCCCAGCAGGACGGCCACCGGGCTGCCCGGCGGCGTCGCTATCACGTCCGGCAGGATGCCGACGCAGATGCCGTAGGCCTGGCAGCGGTCGGTGTCCAGGAGCACCTCGCTCCGGTCACTCACAGGAACACCGCCAGGTTGGGGGTGGCGATGCCGACCTCGGTCAGGATGACCTCGCGGGTGAGCAGCTTCAGCCCGTCGCCCGTGCGCCGGAGGGTGTCGTTGCGACGGCACGGGATGAGGTCGAAGTGTTCGTCGATGCCCCGCTGCCGGTACAGCAGCAAGGAGCTGGACACCCGGACGACGTCGCCCTGCACACCCTCGACGACGATCGAGCCGACAAGTCGCATGGTGCGCGACGGCGGGATCTCGGAGTAGGCGTTGCCGGTGGCGTACCGGTCCAAGCGCAGCCGGATATGCGCCTTGGTGTCCCGCACGCGGTAGCTTCTCCGGTTCACCTCGTCGGAGCGGCGCTCGGTCGCCTGGCGGGACGGGATCGAGTAGACGAACTCGTCGTCGAGGAGCTGGAACCAGTCCTCCTCCCTGCCCTCGTCGAGGAGCTTGGCCTCCAGGCCCAGCAGCTGGGCGACCCGGTCGGGCAGGTCGGCGTCGACGTCGGCGGGGGCCACGACATCCAGGTTGTCGATGCTCATGACGCGAACGTCCCTGCGGTGTTGGGCTGAGCTCCGAACCGGAGCGTCCTCAGCCAGTGGCGGTAGAAGTTGAGCTGGTTGTGCTCGCCGTAGCCGGTGCCGCGCTTGATCCCGCGCCCCTGGTAGGCCGGGTCGGGCTCACGTTCGACGCTGCGGTGCGCCTGCTCGAAGTTGAACTGCATGTCCTCGCGCTTCATCCATGGGCTCTTGGCCGCCTTCGGGGCGCCCTCCCACGCGACGGTGTCGTCGACCTCGAAGGTGCCGGCGGACCCGAAGACGAACTGGCCGGCCACGGCCGAGGCCAGGGACTCCTCCTCGCTCTGGAAGTCCCAGACGAACTGCCAGTTCCAGACCTCCATCTGGCCGGGGCCGATGGGCTGCCACTGGCGGAAGATCGTGGCCACCGCCATCTGCATGGTGAACTGCCCGTCGGTGGCCAGCGGGATCGGCGCCCGAACGAAGCTGAGGTTGGGAAAGATGTTCCCGATGATGGGCGGTTCGTGGGTGACGATGTGCTGCTGGGCCTCGTCGAGGCCGCTCAGGTCGAACTTCGCCGCGGTCTCCGCGCCGTAGCCCCAGAAGGTGAACTCGGGCCCCGCCACCTCGGTGAAGGGCATGTTGATCGAATAGTGGCCGCTGCCGAAGTCGTAGAGCCGGGTGACCTCCACGTTGGCCTTCGTGCCCTGAATGATCCGGATCTGCTCGTTGCTGTAGTGCAGGGTGCCCACGTGGTAGGCGTCGCCGCTGAAGTTCTCCGCACCGGTCTTCCAGTCGGACTTCAGCTTGTAGCGCTCCGGCGGACCGGCCACGCGCATGCCCTTCGGGTGCAGGTCGACCAACATCTCCAGCATCCAGGCGGCATCGCCCAGGTACTCCTCGAGCGAGGGGCCCTCGGCGGCCAGGCTGGCGAAGATCATCCCCGAGCGGACATCGACACGTGGGGCCCGGAACAGGCCCCACTCCTTGGCGTCGAGGGGGGTGCCATAGGCGCCCCGCATGTTCGGGGTGCCGACCAGATCGCCGTTGTTGGAGTAGGTCCAGCCGTGGTATGGGCACTTGAAGAACCGTGAGTTTCCGGTGTCGGTCTGGCAGACCTGCGTCCCGCGGTGTCGGCAGTAGTTCGACAGCACGTTGACCCCGCCGTGGCCGTCGCGGGTGACGATGACCGGGTCGACCCCGATCCGGCGCTGCACGAAGTCGCCCGGGTTCGGGATCTCGCTCTCGTGGGCCACGAAGACCCAGCAGGTGCCGAACACCTGGTCCATCTCTGCGGCGAACAGCGCGTCGTCGTTGAAGATCTCGGCTGGGAGCCGATCCTCGGCCAGCGCTTGCTCGACACGGTGCAGGAGCGGATCGATGTCGAGCTCCGTCACGGCAATGGGATTGGTAGCAGTCATGGCGGTCCCTCGAGTTCGGCCGGACGACAACGGCAGGCAGCTCTGTGCGCCGCACGCTATAACTCAGGTCACACAGTGAGAAGTCGAGTCGCGTCGATGCATGCCCATCGGTTTCGTCGATGCATCCGTCCGGAGTGTCATCGGCGCCGGGCATCCTCGGACGAGGTGTCGACGACGTGAAGCGCTTCGGCGGCGGAGGCTGTGGTCCCACGGAAGGTGGCGTGTGCCGGCGCCGAGGGAGCCTGTGTGGATCATCCCGGTCTTGCTCACCATCGATCTGATCGATTCGCGCGCATCTAGACAGATTGTTTGAGGTGCGTGACCGTTGCTTCTAACTTCCGGCGTGGGGCCGCAGATCCTGTCCCCATCGAGCCGTCCGCAGGCAGAGCGCCGCACGACTGAACACCGCGGCGGGATGCAGTACGGCAGACCGCTGCATCAGGCCGCCGGACAGGGCGCGCCGACCAGGAAGGACCTCCGTGATACAGCCACTGATCACCCATCTGCGACACGTCGACCTCGCCGTGCCCGACCTGGCCAAGCAGCGGGACTTCTACACCGGCGCGTGGGGCCTGACCGCCGAGCACAGCGATTCGGGGCTGACCTACCTCGCCGCGGAGGGCAGCCCCGAGCAGTTCGTCGTCCGGCTACGAGAGGCAGCCGACAAGCGGATCGACCTGATCGCCTTCGGTGCCGCCACCCCCGGAGGCGTGGACACTCTGGCCACCAAGCTGAGCCGCGAGGGCGTGCAGCTGGTGAACGAGCCCGGCGCTCTGCAGACACCAGGCGGCGGCTACGGCTTCCGGTTCTTCGACAACGAGGGCCGCACCGTGGAGATCAGCGCCGACGTCTCGGTGCGCACACACCGCCAAATCGAACAGGGCGAGTCGATCCCCGTCCGGCTCTCCCACGTCGTGATCAACTCTCCTGACCTGGACGGCACTCGCGCCTTCTACGAGCGGCACTTGGGCTTCCGACTCTCAGACTCCCTCATGCACCCGCAGATGGGCCAGATGATGCACTTCCTGCGGATCAACAAGTGGCATCACAGCCTGGCCATCGCCCGTGGCCCGCACCCGTCCCTGCACCACGCGTCCTTCGAGCTGCGCGGCATCGACGAGTACATGCGCGGCACCGGCCGGCTGCTGCGGGCCGGTGTGGAGAAGCTCTGGGGACCGGGCAGGCACCTGGCCGGCAACAACACCTTCACCTACTTCCTGGACCCGCACGGCAACACCGTGGAGTACACGACCGAGCTCGAGATCATCGACGAGGACACCTGGCACCCGCACATGTACGACTTCACCCAGCCCGGGGTGTCCGACCAGTGGGGCACTGCCAACGCGATGAACGAGTTCCTCGCGGCGAAGTCCTACAACGACCTGGACAAGGGCCTGTACGTCGCCCCGCCCGTCTGAGCAACCGCACCTTCGCCGTTCTACAGCCGATCCTCATCAGGGCAAGGGATTCCCGGGCATGACGGTCTTCCTCTCCGACGCCGACGTCCGATCGGTGTTCGACTGGCCCCTCGCCATCTCCGCCCTCCGCGAGGCCTACGCGCAGGAGGCCGACGAGAAGCGCTACCCGGCACGGACCATGGCTCGTGGCGGGAGCGCGTGGCTGCGCACGCTCAGCGGTGTGGCGGCCGACACCGACCTCATGGGCGCCAAGCTGATCGCGGTGTCGCTGTCCTCGCGGCGGACGTCGTACCTCATCCCGCTGTTCGACCAGCGCTCGGCCGAGCTGGTCGCGTTGCTGGACGGGCACTCGGTCACCGGATACCGGACCGCGGCGACCTCGGCGTTGGCGGCGGACCTGCTCGCCGTCGACGGTCTGCTGGAGGTCGCCGTCATCGGCTCGGGCTTCGAGGCCAGGAACCACGTCCGTGCGCTGGTCGCCGTCCGTGACCTCAAGGCAGTCCGGGTCTTCAGCCCGCGGGCGGAGAGCCGGGCCCGTTTCGTCGACGAGCTCGCTGACCTGCCGGTCGCGGTCGTCCCCGCCGAGTCGGCCGAGGCGGCTCTCCTCGGCGCGTCACTGGTGATCTGCGCGGCGCGGTCCCGGGACGAGAGTCCGACTCTGCACGGGGCCTGGCTCCGCCCTGGGATCACCGTGGTGTCCATCGGGTCCACGCTGCCCGAGCAGCGGGAGGTCGACACCGACGTACTCGACCGGGCTGATGTCATTGTCGCCGACATGGTCGAGGAGGTCTTGGAGGACACCGGCGACCTGATAGCGGCCCGGGCCGTCGGCATCGATCCGGTGGGGAAGACCACGTCCCTCTCCGACGTGGTCTCCGGCCGCCACCCTGGCCGCACTTCTCCCGACCAGGTCGTCCTCTACAAGTCGGTGGGGGCGGCGCTGCAGGACCTCGCTGTGGCCAGCCGATGCGCCCAGGTCGCCGAGCAGCGGGGCGTGGGGATCCAGCTGCCGGTCAGCATCCAGCCGGTCCAGAAATGACCACCAGGACCGCCGACGGCCGCGTACGGGTGGTCCCTCGCTGCTGCGGTCGGCCGCCTACGGCGCGGCGCCCAGCCGGGCGCAGACCACCGCGGCGCTAGAGGCGGCCCACCGCGCGCTGCCAGGCCGGCGGGCCCGGTCGGGCAAGCAACGGGCGCGGGAGGGGTCGGTTCACGGTATCGACGAGTACCTGGAGTCCAAGTACCTGGCATGTGACGGCGCGGGCGACTACGAGGACCCCGCCCAGTCCGACCACCCGAGAGGAAGACAATGGCCGTCTACACCCGCGCCGAGGCTCGCGACTGGGCCCGCGAGAAGCTCGTCGGTGCCGTGAACTGCACCATCCCGTCATTCACCGCAGACTTGAAGCAGATCAACGAGAAGGGCATCCGGCACGACGCACGCTTGGCGGTCGAGCACGGGTTCCTCGGGACCCTCGCTGTCTCCGAGGTCAACATCACCCTTCCCGAGTACCTGGAGTTCCTCCGGATCACCCGCGACGAGGTGGGTTCCGATTTCGTCGTCGTCCACCACGGCAGCTGGAGCACGCTGGAGGACAACATCGAGGCCGTGCGCGGTGCGGAAGAGGCCGACGCCGACATCGTCTTGCTGTCCTACCCGCCGAACTTCTATCCGGAGTCGGAGCAAGAGATCTACGACTACACCAAGGCCGTCTGCGACGCGACGGACCTGGCCGTCATCCTGTTCCCGATGTTCCTGTGGGGCTTCAGCCCGCGGATCCACCCGTCCGACATCCCCGTCCGGTTGATTCGCCGGCTGCTCGACGACTGCCCCAACATCGCCGTGATCAAGGCCGAGGGTGGCTTCCCCTACACCCAGGGGATCGTGGACTGCTACCGACTATTCGGTGAGGAGGTGGTCATCTCCGTGCCCATCGAGGCCGAGCTGTTCACGCTGTCGAACCTGATCCCGGTCCAGTTGTCGGCCACCAGTGATCACGAGTACTACGGCCCGATGATCCCCCGTGCCATGGAGCTGCTCCGCGCCGGGAAGCTCGACGACGCGTCGGCCCTGTACTGGCAGCTGCACCCGGCCCGCAAGGCGAAGGCCGCGCTCGCCCAGGCGCTCAACGGGGGTGCGTTCATCAATCGAATGGCGTGGAAGTTCCAGGGGTGGCTCCAGGGCTACAACGGCGGTCCGCTGCGGCTGCCGACCCAGCGCATCCATGCCCCCCAGATGGCCGCGCTGCGGAAGGGCCTCATCGACGCCGACCTCGAGCCCAGCATGGATCCCTTCCGAGATTTCTTCATCGGCCGGAATCCGGCCTGACCCCAGAGGACCGACGTCATGCGCTTCGCCACCTGGGACGATCAGGGGACCATCTCCGCCGGCGTGGTCGGCGAGCACGGCCTGCACCCCCTGCCGTCCGGCACCACCATCCTCGACCTCGTCCGGTCCGGGCTGCCCGCTGCCGTGGCAGCCGGCACGGCTGCGCTGTCGACGCAGCCCGTGCCGGTCGGGGGCGTGCGGCTGCTGCCGCCGCTGAACCCGCCGAGCGTTCGTGACTTCATCGCGTTCGAGGAGCACGTCGAGGGCGTCGCCCAGCTGATGGTGGACGGCGGCACGGTAGCGTCCGAGTGGTACGAGGCGCCGACGTTCTACTTCACCAATCCACACGCACTCGTGGGCGCGCACGACGACGTACCGGTGCCCCCCGGCTCCCGACTGTTCGACTTCGAGATGGAGGTCGCCGTCGTTGTGGGCCGGGACGGCGCGTCGCTGAGCCCTGAGCAGGCCCGGGGCCACATCTTCGGCTACACGGTGTTCAACGACTGGTCGGCACGTGACCTGCAGCGTCGAGAGATGAAGGTCGGCCTCGGCCCGGCCAAGGGCAAGGACTCCGCGACGACCCTCGGGCCCTGGCTCGTCACGGCCGATGAGGTGGAGCCCTACCGGGACCCCGACGGTTTCCTGGCTCTGGACCTGCGGGTCTCGGTCAACGGCGTCGAGGTCGGGCACGACCTGCTGTCCAATATGGGATGGACCTTCGACGAGTTGATCTCCTACGCCTCTCGCGGCACGGTGGTGCGCGCCGGGGACGTGCTCGGATCCGGCACCTGCGGCAACGGAGGGTGTCTCGCCGAGCTGTGGGGCACCCGAGGGGAGGACGCTCCTCCATCTCTGCGGCCGGGCGACGTCGTCGAGATGACCGTCGAGGGGATCGGAACCATCCGCAACCGGGTCGTCGCAGGCGACGAGCTCGCCACGGTGGCGCCGGCTCGGCCCCGTCCCCGCCGTCGGACCCGGTAGGCCTGGGGCGCCTTCGGATCGCGCGCGATCTGGCTGGGCTCACACAGGCCGCGCTCGCGCGAGACATCGAGGTCACGCAAGCGGCGGTGAGCCAGTTCGAGGGCGGTGCCGCGAATCCCAGTCCGTCGACGCTGACTCGGCTCGCCGAGGCCCTCGACGTTCCCGAGCCCTTCCTCGTTCGGCCGCTCGTCGACACCCACGAGGGCTTCTTCCGCTCACTGCGTCGGACAGCGGTGAGCGCGCGGCGACATGCCCGTGCTGTCGCCCACGTCGCGCACGACGTGGCGCTGCATGCAGCCGACGAAGGGCTGCTCGATGCTCACGCCGTTCCCAGGATTGATCTCCAGCTTGATGCATCAGTGAGGGAGATCGAGGAAACTGCGGGAGGCATCAGAGAAGCTTGGAAAATACCGGCTGGTCCGATCGGCGACGTCGTCGGCGTCCTGGAGCAACACGGGGTGACCGTCATCCGCCTCCCGCTCAGCACGGCGGCTGTTGATGCATTCTCGTTGCCGTTCGCCGACCACCCGGTGGTCGTACTCGGTGCCGACAAGAACGATCGCGCCCGGTCCCGATTCGACGGCGCACACTCGCGGCAGCGGTCCCGGTGCGGGCGGCGGTGTTGATCTGGTCGAGCTCGTGTGCGGTGAGGGCGCGTCGGGGGCTGGGGAGTCGGCGGGGTTTGGCGATTCGGTGGGCAGGGCTGGTGCCGGGGGCGATGAGGTTGTCGGCGATGGCGCGGGTGTAGATGGCGCGGGCGGCGGCGATGACGTGTTCGCCGGCGTGTCGGCCGTGGCGGCCGTTGCGGCGGGTCCGGGCGGTGGCGGCTGCGGCGTGTTGCATGGCTTCGATGTCGCTGGCGGTGATCTGGTCGAGGCGGCGGTGGCCCCAGGCGGTGAGCATGCGTTGCCAGTAGCTGCCGTAGGTGCGGTTCGCGCCGGGACCGGCCGCGGCGATGACGTGCGGTAGGTACTCGGCCAGCGTCGGCACGCTCGACATCTGTGCGGACGTGACCGAGTCGGGGCGGTTCAGGTCGTCGAGGGTGACGCCGAGCTGGTCGAGCAGGAGGTGCGCGGCGGCGATCCGGTTCGGGTCATTGGTCATCGTGCCCGCCCAACAGATCGACGTAGTGGGCGGCCAGGAGGCGAGCCACGAGCCTCACGGCTGGATGACGAGGCTCTGCTCAGCGACCGAGGCGGCGAGTAGGACGGGTGGACCCGGTTCGATGCCACACATGTGGCGCGCTGCCGCGGGTAACGGGAGTGCGCCCCGGCTGTCCAGGGCATGTGAGCCGGTCCGGGCTGGTTGCACGACGATCAGCCCGTGGACCACGTCCAAGGCGAGTCGCTGTCCGGGTGCCCAGCCCAATGCGTGGAGCAGCCGGCGTTCGTGGAGGCGGCCGGAGCGGTCGATGCGGGCCATCCCGACGAGGAGGTCGTCGACGCTGGACGTCGGCAGGGCCGGTGCGGGCAGTGTTGGCAGCGGGGCGGGGGAGTGTGGTGGCGGTTCGGCGTGCACGTCCGGCAGCAGCGCCGCGATCAGCCGCTCCTGGACGGCCGGTGGTGGCGTGCGGGTGCGTCTCATCGCGGCATCGTCCGCGGCAGGCAACGCGCCGCGTCGCGGCGTGACCGGGATCCGAGCTGGTCAGGTGCGCCACATGGTGGGCGTCTCGCCCACCCGGCCCGCCCGACTGTCACCGGAGTGGTGAAATTCCACCAAAACTGGTGCGCAGCTACCTCGGCTGATGGCGTTCCTGGGCGCCGGGGTGCCGCCCGCCCAACGCTATCCGCCGACCAATTGACGCTTAGCTGTCAAGCTGCGGGTGATCTCGCCGTTACCGGAGATCGTCGACATCGGCCCGCCCGGTCACGGTCGAGGAGTGTCACACCGTCCCAGCCGGGACCGAGTACATCGGCGGCCGCCGAGTCACCGGCGGCCGATCCCGGGTGAGGACGGTAAGCGCGATGGCGGATCCGATCGAGCTTCCGGCGTCCGGCAGCGAGGACGCTCTCGTCGACGCGATCGCCGCCGCGACGGCCGGCGACGCGCCGCTGCACCTCGGGCCCCGGCGTCCACTTCCGGCCCGGCTCCGGCGCCGAGGGGCCGATCGAGTTCGACGTGATCATCCGCGGCCGGATCACGATCGACGGCCTGCGGATCGACTGCAACATGGGCACCCAGGGCCTCGTTCTGTCGCCGCCGGCGCCGAACGTGGCGGAGCACTCAACCATGCTCGGCTTCCGCGGGAGGGCGCCTATCGGCACTGCGCCAGGACGAGCTGTGCAACCGCAACATGTGCTCACCGGCGAACAACTTCATCGACTTCGGCTTCACCGTTCTGATGGACTCGGTACTGGCCGACCGGCCGGAACTGGACTTCTTCCTCCCGCTGCTCTCGCCACGCCCCGTGCGGCTGGTCGTTCTTGCGCCCGGCATCGAGGCGTGCCGCCGCAGGACTGCTATGCGCGCCCCGCAGGATCGGTTCGAGTTCGACGGGTACGAGCGGCTCGAAGCCGACATGAAGCGGGAGTTCGGCGACTGCGCCTGGTGGTTCGACACCGCTGCGCTGACCCCGGAGGAGACGGCAGAGCAGCTCGTTGCCGGCGTCGCCCATCGCACCCCACCCCTGCGCCCTGGTTGGAACGCCTGGCTGCGTCAGCTCCACCAGGTGTAGAGCTCTTGCTCGCCGCAGTCCTTGCCCGCATGCTCGGCATCCACGTCACCCTCGCCATTCGCCTTGGCAACGCGCCGGTGCCGGCGACCGGACCGGCTACGCCGCCGCCGTGGTCAGCCCGACCCACGAACCAAGGATCGCTGTGTCCCACCACGAGGAACTGCCAGCTGACGACTCAGCCGTGATCTCGCCCGAACGTGTCGCCGAATTCGAGGACGTCATCCACCGCGTTACAGGCTGGGCCACCGACGGTGACGACGTCGTCGGTCTGCTGCTGGTCGGCTCCTGCGCCCGCAACGCCGCACGACCCGACTCCGACATCGATCTTGTCGTTCTCACCCACGACAGCACCCGCTACGCCGACAGCGCTTGGGCCGACGAGCTTGCCATCGGTGAGCTGATCAGAACCCGAGGATCGGGCGTGCCGGCAGCAGCTCGTGGGCAATCGTTGCGCAATCCTTGGCCCACCGGCCCTGTGGCTGGCTCACCCACTTGGCGACCGCATCGACGAAAGTCCACGCTTGCGCTTTCGCTGCATCGAGATCCTCGACGTCGATCAAGATGTCCAGAATCCTTTGTGGAGTTGCTTCGCCCAGACGTCCCCAGAGCAGGGTTGCGAGTCCGAATTCCCGGTCACCCGCGAAAACATGCGGATCGATGACCAGCCATGGCTCGCGATCGCCGGCCAGCACGTTCTGGTAATGCTGGTCGCTATTGACCAGGAATCGGTTGGCACCAGGACCCAGCTCGCGGCAGATGCCCACGGCCGCATCGAGGAGATGTCTGGGCACGATCTGATCCCGTGCGAGCTCTTCTGTCCATCGTTCCGCCAGGGCCTCCATCGTCCGCAGGCCATCGGATGCCGGTCGGGACAGACGCGAACGTAGCTGCCCTGCGATCGCGGCTCCCTCCTCGACCGGGACCGACTCCAGATTGCGCGTGTGATCAAGCCGCTCCAGCAACATGACACGGTCGGCGGCGTCATGGTCGTACACCTGCACTGCACCGTCGCCGTCCCACAGAGTAAGGGTGAGGAGTTCGCTGGCGAAGAACTCGGATTTCGGATCGATCCGGAGCATGGCTGCGCCCCCGTCCGAGGTCCGCACCGGCTGAACGGTCGCGTTGTTTCCGGTGATCGCCGGACCGTGCTCGACCGATGCTGCGAGCTCCTGAAGATCCACGCGGCCAGCCTCGCTTGCAAGCGCTCCGCCGGGCAAGCGGCCCCGAGCCCAGTAGCAGGCGGACGGCAGGCTCCTCGCCTACTCCTGGCCCGAGGGCCAACCTGGCACACCGAGGGCGTCGATCAAACAGACGGCTGGGACCTGCAGGTGTTGGGCGGCCGGCCGGTGCTGCGCCAGACTGCTCATATGAGCAATTTCGTCGTGATGCCCTGACGCCGAAATGCGGTGGAGCCGCGTGAGGGCGTCCCGGCGAACGTCGGTTGGATCAGAAGACCACGACGGGTTTGACGGTGGCGCCGGATGCGGAGTCGGCGAAGGCGGTGTTGATGTCGTCGAGCTTGTAGGCCCTGACGAGCTTGTCGAGGGGGAAACGTCCCTGCTTCCACAGCTCCACCAGCCGCGGGATGAAGACCTGCGGGACCGAGCTGCCCTGGACGATCGTCTTGAACGTCCAGCCCTTCACCAGGGAGGGGATGTCGATGTCGATGCTCGCCTTCGTCCCAGCCGCTGCTGCTCCGACCAGTGCCAGGGTTCCGCGGATGGAGAGCGCACCGGCCGCGGCGGTCACCACCGCGGGCACACCGGTGGTGTCGAGGACGTAGTTGATGCCGTCGCCAGCGGTGATCGTTGACAGCTCAGCAGCTATGTCCGTCGTCTGGGGATTGATGGTGTGGGTGGCACCGACCTCGCGGGCCAGCTCCAGGCGGGAGTCGTGCAGGTCCACTGCGACGATCGTCGTGCAGCCGGCCACCCGGGCGGCCATGACGGCGGCGAGGCCGACGGCTCCAGCGCCGGTAACCGCGAACGACGACCCGGCCGGGGGGCGGAGCTCGTTGAGCACGGAGCCGGCGCCGGTGTTGATCCCGCAGCCCAGCGGTGCCAACACCTCCGGCGGTGCCGCCGGGTCGACCCGGACGATGCTGGTCTCGACCACGTTGGCGTGGGTCGAGAACGACGACTGCCCGAAGAAGTGCGACGAGATGGGCGTCCCATCCGCCGCGGAGAGGGCGGTGGATCCGTCGGCTCGCCGACCGCCGAAGTCCTCGGCGAGCAGGTTCTCGCAGTAGGCCACGCCCCCGGCGCGGCACTGCCTGCAGGTGCCGCAGTACGCGGCGGCGAGCACGACGTGGTCGCCGGGGCTGACCGTGGTGATCGACCTGCCCACCTGCTCGACGACCCCGGTGCCCTCGTGGCCCAGGACGGCGGGCAGGGGTGTCGGGGCGAGGCCGTCTCGGACGACGGCGTCGGTGTGGCAGATCCCCGTCGCCACCATCCTGACGCGCACCTCGTCGTCACGGATCTCGTCGAGCTCGAGCTGTTCGAGGGTGAGCGGAGCGCCGTGCTCGCGCGCGACCGCTGCGGTGATCGTCGTCATCGAAGTCTCCTCGGTTGCGGGTGGTGGAGCGTCAGCCGGTGTGGCAGGCCGACTGGGATGCGGGGACGTCGAGGGCCGGGTTGCCGTCGAAGAACCCGCTCGGCTTGAGGTGGAAGCCGACGTAGGAAACCGGCATGACGGGCCAGTCCTCAGGACGGGCCACGTGGTGGGCGCCGAACGTGTACCAGACCACCACGTCCTCGCCCCGAAGTGCGCGGTCCTGCTGGACGTACTCCGGTAGGCCGGCACCGCCGCGGCTCTGGTAGGGGTAGTCGCCGGCGGCGTACCGCTCCCGGGGCGCGTACTGCGTGACCCACAGGTGGTGGCCGACGAAGCCGGCGCGTTTGAAGGCGGGTGCGTCCGGATGGAACATGTGGTGGACGTTCTCGCCGGGCATCAGCTTGTAGCCGACCGGGTCGCCGACGTGGTTGAGTCGCTGCTCGTTGACTATCTTCCAGTAGCGGGCCCGGGTGGCGTCGATGTCGCGCTGGGCCTCGGACTCGCGGGTCAGCGGGGTCGACTCGGTGTGCCACGCGTTGCCGTAGGGGTTCTCGTCGCCGAGCGGGTCGGGAACGCTGTCGACCTCGATGACGGTGTTGTGGCAGCCGTCCACGGCCATGTCAAGGCGCGCGCAGAAGAAGTGCTGGTGGTGTGGCGCATAGAGGCCTGGTGCGCACCTCACGCCATGGGTCGGGACCTCACCGTCGCGGTGGGCGCCCATCGACATGATGCCGGTGAGCTTGACCTCGCACTGGATGGTGCCGTCCTGGTAGAGGTACCAGAAGAACCCGTAGTCGTAGTTGGCGAGGGTCATGAACGAGGAGATGACCAGCCGACGGGAGCGGCGGACCTCGACGTTGCCGGTGCGGAAGTCGGTGTGCTTCCACAGCACGCCGTAGTCCTCCTCGTGCATGCAGATGGCGTTCTCGACGACCTGCGCCGTGCCGTCGAGGGTGCTGAGGACGGCGTCGAAGTAGAAGATCTGGCCGAGGCAGTCGCAGCCCAGGGTCAGGCTGTTGACGTTGACCCCGAGCCCGTCCTCACCGCCGTCGAACACGCTCTTGCGGGTGTGCGTCGGCGCGGGGTCGCCGTACGGGACGACCATCTCCGCGATCGACGCCCGGTGCAGGACCGAGCGAAGGGTTCCCCGGTCCTCGTAGCCGAGGGTGTGCAGGACCAGGCCCTCGCGGGGGGTGAAGCCGACGCGGAAGCGCCACTTCTGCCAGCGGACTTCGTAGCCGTCGACCTCGAAGCTCGGGCCTTCCGGCTGAGTGATCTCCAACGGCTTGAGGTCGGTGCGGGGCCCGTCGAAGTGCGGGAAGTTGCCATCGGTCCGCATCCCCGTCGTGGTGTACTCCCCGGGCGCCGGCGGAATGTCCACCACGTCGTGGTCGGTGACCTCCAGGACCTCGCCGCGGTCGAGGTCGACCAGCGCCAGCAGACCCTCGACGGGGTGGGCGTATCCGTTCTCGTCCGCGGAGTTGCGGACGAAGGTCAGCGGTCGGTTCAGCCGCCGGGCAGGCGCGTCCTCCTCGGTCAGGTAGGCCGCCGGCCAGGGATCGATCATCACGTGCTCGAAGTCGGTAACGCCCCGCTTGCGCATGGCGTCCTGCCAGCGCTCGTCGGCCTTGAGCAGGCGCTCGACGGCGAGGAAGTCCTCCTCGGTCAGCGCCGTCTGCGCCTCCGGAACGTGCTCGATCGAGACCACCTCGCCGTGGGTCAGCGACACCACCGCCTCGTACGTCTTCAGGGCCCGGGGGTCTCGCACGACCATGAAGGCCCGACGGTCGATCTCGGCCCCGTCGGTGGAGGCGAGAACCTGGTCCTTGGCCGGTTCGTCGAGCCCGATGCTCACGAAGCGGGCCGGGGCGAACGCGGCGTCGCTGTCCCGCACGACGGCCGCGGCGGCCTCCACCTCCTCGGCGCTCAGCGGATCGAGCGGGTGGGCCAGTCGCGACACCGTAGCCGAGTCCATCCTCCATGGTCCTTTCGTGTGTGGTCGTCGACCAGGAGACCGGGTTGTGGGAGCCGATTGCCCCTCGTCCACTGGCTACTTCAGCCGGCGGATCGAGTGCTCCTCGGCGTACGCGGACAGGCCGGCCTCGCCGAACTCCCGGCCGATACCGCTCTGCTTGATGCCTCCGAAGGGCATGCGCAGGTCGAGCGACTCGAACGAGTGGGTGTTGATGAAGGTGCTGCCCGCCTCGACCCTCCGGGCGAAGGCAAGGCCGCGGTCGGGATCGGAGGTCCACACCGAGGAGCCGAGGCCGTAATCGCTGTCGTTGGCCCAGGTGAGGACCTGGTCCTCGGTGTCGTAGGCGATCAGCGGGATGACCGGACCGAACTGCTCCTCGCAGGAGACCGGCGCGGTGTGCTCGACGTTCCGGACGACGTGCGGCAGGACGTAGTAGCCGTTGTCCCAGGACGAGGGGTCGAGCTTGCGGCCGAGCTCGACCAGGGTGGCCGAAGAGTTCCGGGTCCGGTCGAGGAGGTCGAGGACCTTCTTGTACTGCGCCTCGTTGTTGAGTGGGCCGAAGCTCGCCTCCGGATCCAGGCCGTGGCCGACGGCGTACTGGTCCACTCGTTCGCAGAACGCGTCCGTGAACCGGGTGTACATCGCTCGCGGCACGTATATCCGCTTGACGGCGAAGCAGATCTGGCCGGTGCGGGTGTAGACGCCTTTGAGCATCCGGTCGAGTGTGGCGTCGATGTCGGCGTCGTCGAGCACTATGGCCGGGTCGTTGCCGCCGAGCTCGAGGGTGACGTTCGTGATGGTGGGCGCGGTGGCCTCGACGACCTTTTGGGCGGTCGCTGTGCCGCCGGTGAAGCCGACCTTGCGGACGAGCGGGTGGGTGCACAGGGCCGCACCGACGTCCCCCTCGCCGTGCACGACGTTGAGCACCCCGGGGGGCAGGAGTTCGGCCACGCGCTGCAGCAACAGGGTCAGCGCCGCGGGCGCGAACGGTGAGGGCTTGAGGACGACGGTGTTGCCGGTCGCCAGCGCGGGGGCCAGCTTCATCATCGTCAACACCACCGGCATGTTCCACGGCACGATCGCGGCCGCGACCCCGCGCGGCACCTTCTCGACGCTGATGAAGCTCTGTTCGTCGTCGAACTGAACCGGGCGGAGGAACTCCTCGACCAGGCTCGCGGTGTGCTGCAGCACCCCGGTGCCGAGCCCGAAGTCCGTCTGCGCCTCCCAGAGCACGCCGCCGTGCTCTCGCACCAGCTGCGGGGCCAGCTCCTCGCCGCTGCCGGCGACCACCTCCGCCGCGGCAAGGAGCAGCCGGACGCGCTCGGTGGCAGGGGTGTCGCGCCAGCCGGGGAAGGCCGCGTGGCCGGCCCGGACGGCGTGGTCGACGTCCGCGGCGGTGCCGACGGCGACCTTCGCCACGACCTCGTCGAGGCGGCCCGGGTCGTGGACGTCGCGCACGTCGGACGCGGTCATCTCCCCGTCGATTAGGTGGCCGACGTGGGGGACAGCTGGGTGAGACATGACCGCGTGGTCCTCTCCGGAGAAGTTGAATGACGGTGTCCGACTCAGCGCCGGGACACCGCCCGCAACAAACAGCTGACAAGCGTCGCGCGAGCGGCCGTGCGAGCATCATGGTAGGGATCCATGTATGTGTCAACGCACCGACGACCGTCGCCTGAATGGTCCAGTCGGAAGCGGCGATGTCGCTCATCAGCCCGGGTCGTCCGCGTCGGGTGCGGCGGGTCGGATGCCGAGGGGTGGAACGGCCGCCGCGCCCACGAGGTGTTTCTCGAGGCTCAAAGCCTCCTGCGCGGGCCGGCCGAGGCGCGCGTCGATGCGCTGACGCGTTCGGCCGCGATGCCGGATGAGGAAGCGGGCTAGCTCGGACACCGGCAAAAATAGCTTCATAGTTTGGACGGTCGTTCCGTCTATGTTGCACGTTGTTGTTCCACTCGCTATGACGGCGACGTGTGCGTCGCAACGAGGAGCGTGGTGCTCGTGTCACAGCCGACAAGCCCAGCTGCCCGGTCTGGACTCGTCGTGGTCGCGCTGTGCTTCCTGACGATCGTCTTCGACGGCTACGACCTGATCGTCTATGGCTCGGCGGTCCCGCGCCTGCTGGCCGAACCGGGGTGGGACATGGGCCCAGCTCAGGTGGGCACGATCGGCAATTACGCGCTCGCGGGGATGCTGGTCGGCGCGCTGGGCGCGAAACCCAACAGCTTCAAGACTTGAAGCTCTCTGTCCGCGGCCCGCCGGCCTGAACTACATTCCTGGCAGCTTTCAGGCTACGAATGTTCACGTTGTGAACTTTGAAGAGGCCGCCGGCTTCCGAAGCCGTCATCTCGTGACATCGCTGATAGGTGCCATTACCCATACGTCGGCTCCGGCGGTGGTCCCCTGCAGATGACTACCGGAGCCGTCGGCGCCGCCGGCCCACACACTAGCTAGGGGAGCTCCATGCACGTCCCGGAACGCACCGGAACAACCGCGATCGCAGCGCAGCACGTGCGCAAGCGTTTCGGGCACGTCGAGGCGCTCCGCGATGCGTCTGTGTCCGTCCGAGGAGGAGAAGTCGTCGCGCTGTTCGGTGACAACGGGGCGGGAAAGTCGACGTTGTTGCGGACCCTGCAAGGGGTGCACGTCCCGGACGAAGGTCAGATCGTCATCGGCGACCGGCCGGTGGTGCTGGGCTCGGTCCGCGACGCGCAGCGCCGAGGGGTAGACACGGTCTACCAGGACTTAGCGCTCGCGCCGGACCTGTCCGTCGTCGACAACATGTTCCTGGGCCACGAGGTGATCCGGTCAGGGCCGTGTGCCGCGTTCGGCGTGTTGTCCCGCATGGGCATGGTGGAGCGGGCCGACGCCGCGTTGCGGGAACTGTCGATCGTCCTTCCTTCTCTGACGGTTCCGGTGCGGGACCTGTCCGGAGGGCAGCGGCAGGCGGTCGCTGTCGCGCGCGCCGTGATGTGGTCGCGCACCGCCGTACTCATGGACGAGCCGACGGCCGCGCTCGGGGCGAGGCAGTCCGAGGTGGTCTGCGAACTGATGCGCACGGTCGCCGCCAGAGGACTCGGTGTTCTCGTCGTATCGCACGATCTGCCGCGCGTCCTCGCGGTCGCCGACCGGGTCAGCATCCTGTGGCGCGGTGAGACCGCCCTCGAAGCCGACGCGTCCGACCTGACCGTGCCAGACGTCGTCGCAACGATGGTCGGCTACCGCGCGGAGGCGAGCTGATGGCCGGCGATCTCCTCCGCTCCACGACCCCTGCCGCTGCGGCTCCGTCGGGGGATCAGCGCGCGCTGCCGGTGCCGCCACTCCTGGTCCGCTGGTCATCCACCCGGGCGGCCTGGATCTTCGGCCTCGACGTGCTCCTCGTGGTCCTGTTCACAGCGCTGTCCGACAACGGGGTCTTCGCCTCGGTGGCCAATGCGCAGTCGCTGTTGCTCAGCGGTACGCAGGCGCTGCTGCTCGGGCTCGGGCTGGCGCTGTTGCTCGGCGCGGGTGTCTTCGATCTGTCCCTCGGCGCGAACCTGGTGCTGTCCTCCGTGGCCGGCGCCATGGTGATGCGCGTCGTCGCCGGCACGCCGGATGCTGCCGGCCGATTCCCGAATCTCGGCGCGGGGATCGTCCTCGGCGTGTTGGCCTGCCTGCTGACGGGCACCGTTTTCGGCTTGATCAACGGAGTCCTGATCGCCTATTTCGGGATCAACTCGCTGATCGCCACGCTCGGCACGCTGGGTGTCGGCAGCGGTCTGGCACTGGTGCTGACTGGCGGCTCCGACATCGCCGGGCTCCCGAGCGCCCTGCAGTCCAACTTCGGGCTGCGCACCATCGCCGCGATCCCAGCGCCTGCGCTCGTCGCCGTGATTCTCGCCGTGATCCTCGGCCTCGTCGTCCGCTTCACCCGATTCGGCCTGCGTACACAGGCGATCGGGTCCTCTCGGACCGCTGCGGAGCGCGTGGGTCTGCGGGTTCCGCTCCGCTTGCTCGTCCTGGTGACCCTGGTGGGGGGCCTGGCCGGGTTGGCCGGTCTGGTCGACTTGGCCCGATTCGGATCGACGGCGATCGCCGGCCACGCCAACGATGCTCTCGGGGCCGTCACGGCAGCTGTCATCGGCGGTACGCAACTGGAAGGCGGGCGGATCTCGGTACTCGGCACGGTCTGGGGTGCCGCGCTGGCGGTGATCCTTCAGGGCGGGCTGGTGATCATCGGCGTTTCGTCCGCGTACCAGCTCATCGCCGTCGGTGCCGTCCTGATCCTCGCGGTCGGTCTCGACCGGCTCAGTGCAGTGCGCCGCGCAACCCGCTGATCTGTGGACCGGCTCGTCGCCGGCGATCCGTCGAAGGAGGACATGATGTTCGCACTGCAGCGCTTCGTGACCGCGGGATGTGCCGCGGGCCTCGCCCTGAGCGTGGCCGCCTGCGGAACGGTCGGTGACACGTCTGCAAGTCCGGGTAACCCGTCCGGCGCCGGCATCGTCATCGCGGGTGTGTACGGCAATACCAGTGACCCGTTCTTCAGCTCGATCGGATGTGGTGCGCGGGCCGAGGCGCAGCGGCTGGGTGTCGAGCTCAAGACCTACACCTCGGCGAGCCTCGACACCAACCAGTTCGCCGCGAACTTCCAGTCCGCCCAGCTTGCCAAGCCCAACGGGATCTTCGTCGAACCGTTCAACGCCAACCAGTTCGTCGCGCAGTACCAATCCCTCATGCAGCAGGGTGTCCCGATCGTGACCGCCTCGGCGTCCACTCCGCCGTCCCAGTACAAGCTTGTGCTGAGCTCCCCGGACACCGCACCATACCTGCCGGAGGCGCTTAGCCTGATCGACGCCGAGTCCGGCAGCATGGTCGTTCTCGGCGGTGCCCCCGGAGTCGAGCCGCTGGAGATCCGCTACAAGCCGTTCGTCGAAGCGGTGACCAAGGCGAAACCCGGCCTCACGGCCCTGCCGACCGAGTACAGCGGATTCGATATCAACAAATCCACGAGCACGGTCGCGTCCCTGCTCATCGCGCACCCCGATCTCCGGCTCGTCATCGCATCGAACGGCCCGGACGGCCAGGCCGCGGCCGCCGCCGTTCAGCAGGCAGGCAAGGCCGGGCAAGTGAAGGTGATCGCGTTCGACGCCGTTCCCGCGGAGATCGTGGCGCTCAAGGCAGGCACGATCACGGCACTGATCGCGCAGGCACCGCAGAAGATCGGCGCCGAGTCGGTCAGCACGCTGGTCGCCTACATCAAGGGGAACCCGAGCGGCCGCCCGGTACCGTCCGGCGAGGAGGTGATCGGAATTCCGCAGCGCCTGTTGACTGCCCAGAACGTCGACGACCCGGCGAATGCCGACTACATCTACCGAGTGGACTGTTGATGGCGGCGCCTGTCGGGGAACGTCTGCCGATCGAGGAGTTCCGTCGCCTGCTCCGGCGGGTTGACCGCAGCGACACCTGGGGATTGGACGACGAGCTGGGCGCGCTCCGCTTCATCGGACCGGACCAGCGCCTGGCGGCACTCGCCACGGTCCGCGTGGGCGAGGTCGTCAGCTGTGCGGCCGCCTGGCACAACGACCGGCCGGGCCGACCCGGGTCGACGCAGCTGAGTGTCCGGACCGAGCAGGCAGGCGCGTGGCTGGCAGTCAACGAGCACTTGTCCATCGATCTGCATGGACGGAACTCGATGACGCACCTGGATGCGCTCGGGCACTTCTTCTTCGACGCCACCGGCTATGGCGGGGCGCCGGCAAGCGTGGTGGGGCCGGACGGTACCTCCCGGCACTCGGTGGCCAGCGCCGCAGACGGAATCGTCGCGCGTGGCGTCCTGCTGGACTTGATGTCGATGCCACGCACGACCGACCCGTCGGCCCCCGTCCGCGTCGAGGAGGTCCTCGCGTACCTGCAGCGCGAACGCATCCACATCGATCGTGGAGACGTCTTGTTCGTCCGCGCGGGACCGCGGCCGCGTGAAGAACCGTTCACCGCCGGCCTCCACATCGGCTGCGCCGAGTGGTTGCACGACAGCGGGATAGCTGTGGTCGTCACCGACCACGGCCTCGACTGCGACGCCGACCAGGTGCAGGACGTCGCGACTCCCTGGCATGTCGCGACATTGACCCGCATGGGTGTGCGGCTGGTGGATCTCGCCGATCTCGAGGCGCTAGCCGGTACGTCAGCCCGACACGGCCGCCGAGTGTTCCTCGCCGTGCTTGCAGCCCTTCCGCTACACGGTGCGACGAGCTCGCCGATCAACCCGCTGGCCCTGTTCTAGCCCTCCGACCTGCAGGACACCGATGATCGACAGAGGGCCGACGGGACGTGGCCGCTCTCCGCGGCAACGCTCCGGGAGCACCGAGCGTGGCGACATCGAGATCGCTGCGTGTTGGATGTGCGTGATCTGCGAAAGCTGTTCAACGTGAGCAGTCTTCCTTCGCGGATCCGGAGTCGACGGCTCGGGCCTCGGGGAGAGGCGGGGTCCGGGCCGTCGCCGGGCCGATGAGCGTGTTCCGCATGATGCACCTGGCGCGCTATTGGGCGTCAGCGACTGGGCTGGTGCCGAAGAACGCAGACTCGCCATACAGCTTCGCGACACATGCTTCGACGACCTCCCTCGTCGGGGTGTACCCGTTGATTGCGGTGTGAACCGCGGGCAGTTCCCGGAGGAGAAACGGGTCGGACACGGACACCAGGATGTAGCGCACCTCGGCGTGGCGAGGCGCGTCTGATCCTTTGAAATGGGACCAGACGGGCGCGACGTTGTTGGAACGCTCCGGCCATTTCATGTTGGCGAAGTAGATGCAGACGTCGTGTTCGAGCTGGCGTTCCCGTTCCGCCGCGATGCCCTGCAGTGGTTGAGGAATGTGTTGCACGGTGACCTCGGCGCCACGGGCCGTCAGTTCGGTTGCGAACTGATCAGCCAACCCGTGTGACGGTTCCATGCTGCTGGGCTCGTCACCAAGGACATAGAGCAGAATTCGGCGGTCGGATCGCGCATCGAGCGCCGGATCGGCCGGGTCACCCTTGATCAGGGTTACTGATTGGTCTGCCAACTCGCGTAGCCACCGGTTGGCAGCTGGCTCGGCAATGGGAAGCCGCCGTTGCAGTCCAGACCCGAGCGAAGCTTTGAGCAGCAACACGCGGCGGGCGGCCTCCCTGAGTCGTTCTTCGGTCAGTACGCCATCGCGTACCGCGTTGCGCAGGTGGTTGAAGTCCTCGGCGACATCGATGTTCCCGAGGATCACGTCGCAGCCGGCGTTCAGGGCGGCGGGTAGCGCCTGGCTTCGCGGCATTGCGGATGTGAAGCCCGCCATGGAGGTGCTGTCGGTGGTGATGAGGCCGTCGAACCCGAGGCGGTCGCGGAGCACATCGCGGATCAACCACGGCGACAGGCTTGCCGGTAGATCGGGGTCAGTGGCGCCGAGGCTGGAGGCCACGTTCGGGAGGCGGATGTGGCTCGCCATCGCGGTGCGCGCGCCGCGCTTGATCATGGCCTCGTATGTTCTGCCGAACAGGCGGTCCCACTCGGCCCATCCGAGGGGGTTCGTCGTGGTGCAGAGGTGCTGGTCCCTGTCGTCGAGACCGTCCCCGGGGAAATGCTTGATGCTGGTGGCAATACCCGATGCCTCGAGAGTCTCGACGATGATGCCGGCGACGTCGCGGACGATGGCGGGGTCCGACGACGCCGCCCTCGTTCCGGTGATGGGGTTCCGTGGATTCAGCGCAAGATCGATGACTGGTGCGAAGGCCCAGTTGATGCCGATGTCATGAGCCTGCGCTGCCAGCTCGGTGGCGAACTGCCCGGCCAACTCGTCGCGCCGCGGTGCGGCGGCGATCTGCATCGGCGTGGCCATGGCGCGGGCATCGGTGATGAAGTTGTGCAGGCCCGCCTCGAGGTTTCCGGCAACCATCATGGGCACCTCGCTGGCGCGGCTCAGGTAGGCCACGTCCTGACGTGCCTGGGCGGCCGTGCGGGCTACGAGCATGGTCGAGCCCGGCTTGAGTCCCATGCCGGCCAGGCGGTCCCACCACTGGACGGCGGTCGCTGCTTCGAGGTAGACGCACATCACCTGGCCGATGAGCTCGTCCACGGTGAGGCTGTCCAAGGTGTCTTCAGCCCACTGGATGGCGGAATTCGACAGTAACTGGATGGTCACGATCCGTCCCCGATGTGCGGATTAGCAACTGGTTCAAGTGATGGTTGGCACGCTAAGATCAGGGGCTCGTCCGGGCAAGTGAAACTTCAATAAATGAAGAAACGTGGCGGTCGTGTGGTGGCGGTTGCGTGGCGATGAAGGGATCGTGATGTGTGCACAAGGGACGGGGAGCCAGCCGGCCCTGCGCCGGGCGAACGAGCAGCGCGTCTTGGAGGCGTTGCGAACCCTCGGTGATGCGTCGCAGGCTGACCTGGCGCGGCAGACCGGTCTGTCCGCTGCCTCGATCAACAACATCACACGAGGCCTGCTCACCCGCGGACAGGTACAGGTGACGGAGTCGACTGACCACCGTGAGACCCGCCTGCGTCTCGCGCCGCCGAGTGGCCAGTACCTGACGTTGGAGATCAGCCCCGAATCTGCCTACGTGGCGCTGTTCGACTTCGATCGGAGAAGGCGATTTGACTCGGCTCTGGACCTGGAGCATCAGGGATTCGAGGGTGACGTCGAGGCCATTCGCCTCATGGTCGATCGGATTCAGCAACAAGCAGGCCTCGCCGGCAATGCGCACGCGGTGGTCGGCGTCCGTAGCGCCGTCGACGCCCAGTCCGGGCAGATGTCGCCGTCCGTGACATTCCGCGGTTGGCGCGACGTGCCCGTGGCTGCGACGTTGTCCGAGGCGTTGGGGCGGCAGGTGACCATCGACAACGACGCCAACCTCAGAGCACTCGCCGAAGGGACATGGGGGGTGGCCCGTGGGGTGCGGGACTTCCTCTACATCAAGACTTCGCCCGGTGTCAGCGCGGGTATCACGATGCAGGGCAAGATCCAGCGGGGTAGGAACGGCATGGCCGGCGAGATCGGGCACATGGTCGTCGATCGCAACGGGCCACTGTGCGACTGCGGGAACCGCGGATGCCTGCACGCCTTGGCCTCCGCACGCATGCTCGTCATTCAGGCCCGCTCGCTCGACAACGAGGTCAGATCGATCGGCGACATCCTGGCGCGCGCCCGCGCAGGCGACGGGTTGTGCGCCAGGCTGCTGTCCGAAGCCGGCGAATACATCGGCTTGGCCATTGCGAACGTGGTTGCTCTCATGGGTATGTCCTGCTTCGTCGTCGGGGGGCGGCTGCTGGAGGCCGGGGACCTGTTCATGCGACCGCTCAAACAGTCCGTCGACGCCCACACATTGCGTCCCGCAGGGTCGTCGCTGGAGGTCAGGGCGGGCCTCAATCGACCCGACCTCTGCCTTGTCGGTGGTTTGTGTCATGCCATCGCCGCCGATGGCGCGTATCTGGCCGACATCCCCACATGGTGTCGCCCGCCGCGATGACTGGGGCGCCTCTGGCCCGAGCCGGTCGAGGAACTCGAATGCTTCCACCCGCACCAAGATCTGGCAGATGCCGAGATCCCGACCCCACCAGCCCGATCTGCTGGCCGAGTGAAGAACGCGGCGCGGCGGCCGCGCCGTTAGGAGTCGAGCACCGGGAGCTCGAGGTAGGTGCTCGCGCCATGGTTCACGGTGACGACTCCTGCCGGGGCGGTGGGGAGGACTCGCGGCACGTCTCCGCCTCCAATCGTCACCCGCAGGCGCGTCGTCGACAGCGGCCGCCTCGAGGAGCTGCTCGGCCATGCGGGCGCCATCGTCCTGGCGGAGGGGTTCACCTCGGTGACGATGGACGAGCTCGCACACCGGTTCGGCTGCGGGCGCCGGGCGCGCCGGCCGAGGCGGAGGAGCTGATGGACGACGACACCGCGCGACCATCCTGCTGTCCGACATCCATCACCAACGAGTTCGCGGGGCTGCGGCTCGGTGCCGCTGTGACCCGTCCGTGCAGCCCAAACGCATCACAAGGGATACGACGGGCGTGTCCATCTCACGTCTGCGACGAGCGCTGAAGCCCTGTGGACGATGGACGACGTGCTGATCTTCGGTGGGACTCTCGGGGTGCACGGTTACGGGCACTACAGTGATCGCTATGTGAAGATCGACGGGAGTTGGGTAGTCGAGTACTCCAAGCTCACCCGCACTCGCTTCGATCTGATCAAGCCTGATGGCACGGTGATCGAGGCGGACGCTCCACTCGAGAAGGTTGTCGCGTTGGTCAAGGGCGCCGTCGGGTAGTCACCGGGGTGAGGCGCTCCAGCAGGGAGGGCCGGCTGGGACGTTTGTTCCGCGCGGAGCCCGTCTGTCGGTGCTCGGCGACCCCGGCTGTCGTTCCCGCAGCCGGGTGCACCCGGCGAACAACGCCTCCACCTCGTCGTCCGACAGCACCTGCGGCCGGCGCTGCGGACGCCGCACGGTCAACCCGCTGCGCCGCGGCGGGTCCCGGCGGGTGTGCACCAGGAACGGCCGGAACGACGACCGGCTCATCGTCAACGGCCGCGACGCCTCCCGGATCAGGGCGGCGACCTGCACCCCGTGCCGGGCGTGGAACTCGTAGAAGCTCGTGATCGCCGCGATCTTGCGGTTGACCGTGCTCGCCGTGCAGAACGGCGTCGCCGACGGCAGCGCTGCCACCCCGCCGCGGCGCTGCCCCGGCGACAACCGCAGCCGCGGCTTGAACCCGGCCAGCTCATCGAAACGCAGCCGCCGCCAGTGCGCGCCCCGGCCGTTCAGGTAAGCGAAGTAGTCCTTCAGGTCATGCGCGTAGGCCTTCACCGTGTTCGGCGACCGCCCCTGATCACTCAGGTGCGCCAGGAACAGCTCCACCGGCTCCACCGGTGCCAAATCCTCGCCGAGCACCGTCCAGGACTCCGCCTCTTCGTCCGGCGAGACCACCCGCTGCACCCGCACCTGGGCCTCCGCCCGTCGTAGACAGCGGCCGAAGATAGGCAGTCCACGACAACGACCGCGGGAGGCGCCGCGGCCTGTCGGCGATGCGGTGGTCTGGCCCGCTCCCCGCCACTTCGATCACTGTGCGTGGTGCTGGGGCGGGGTCGCGCGGCTTCCGAGCTGGTCAGGACCCGGAGAGTTCTCCGACCTGCTTAACGATCTCCTCCAGCCGGTCCCGGCTCAGCACGGCTGGACAGGCGTGCGCTTAGCCGAGGAGGGTGTCGATCGATGCCGCGGGCGGCAGCGCGAGCAGGCCCTTGGCGGCATTACGGGCGATGGATGGGATGAGGAGTCCCGCCGGAGTTTCTCTACCGGGGGATGTCGATGCCGGGGATGCCCAGGCTCGCGCCGAGGTCGTCGGACAGGTGGTCGGGCAGTGGGACGGCGAGGTCGCCGGGGACGGCGGTGTACTGAGCGGCGGTACCGAAGGGGCGGTAGGACTGCGCGCCGTACACCCACACGCGCTGCCCGACGCGGCGCGCGTCGACATCGTCGCCGACGGCGTCGATGATGCCGGCGGCGTCGCTGTGCGGGACCACCCGCGGATAGGGCATGGCCGAGCCGGTCCAGCCGCGCCGCTTCTTGGTGTCGCCGGGGTTGGCGCCGGAGACGGTGACGCGGACACGGACCTCACCGGGACCAGGGGTGGGGTCGGGCAGCTCACCAAGCTGGAGCACTTCGGCGGCCGGGCCCTGCTGCTCGTACCAGGACGCAAGCATGTTCAGTCCTTCCGATCACGGGTGTGGGTCTGGGGGTGGGGCTGTTCGTCCGCCGCTCGGATGCCGTCGCCGTCCAGGACCTCGCGGAGCCAGGCGCGTTCTGCGCGGCTGGTGGCGCGGGCGGTGAGCAGCATTCCGCGCCGGTAAGGGTCGGCGACCTGCTCGGCGCGCAACGGTGTGTCGCCGTCGTAGAAGAAGCTCGCAGGAGCCTCCAGGAAGTCCAGGCGGCGGCGCAGCACGGCGTGCTGCTCGGCGCTGTCGGGCAGCAGCGAGAGGAACGTCAGGATCGTGAACCAGCGGGAGAAGTCGGTGATTTCGTGTTCGGCCGGTTCCCTCAGCCGCCGCAGCATGTCCTCGCGTCCTGCTGCGGTCAGGTTCAGCACGTACCGGCCGCCGCCCGCCTCGGGTGCGGGGCGCCGTTCGATGAGCCCGGCCTTCGTCAGCCGGTTGATCGCCGGGTAGAGGGTGCCGTCGCTGACCGGACGGCTGTAGCCGGTCAGGTGCGTGATGCGGCGGCGCAGCTCGTGACCGGGCAGGGAGCCCTCGGCGAGGAAGCCGAGTATCGCGAGGTCAAGCATGATCCCAGGATCTCACATCGAAACGATGTGCACATCGTTTCGATGTTATGGTGAGTTCGGAGGCCCCCTCTGTACCGCCTGCAAGGCCACCCCGGGTGGGCCCGCTCGCGCTGCGTCCTGCCTGGATCAGCCTCCCCCGGGGGAGCGCCACATAAGGAAGAAGATCATGACTGCCGCTACCCCCCGCCAGACCTACGTGACCTCCAGCGACGGCACGAAGATCGCCGTCACGGTCACAGGCCAGGGCCGTCCTCTGGTCGTCTCCCCGGGCGCCCTCAACGCCGCCCAGGACTGGCAGATCCTCGCCGACCTGCTGGCCCCACACTTCACCACCCACGCGATCGACCGCCGCGGCCGGGGAGCCAGCGGCGACAACAGCGAGCACACCATCCAGCGGGAGGCCGACGACATCGCCGCAGTCCTCGACCTCGCCGGCCCTGACGCGATCCTGCTCGGCCACTCCTACGGCGGACTGGTCACCCTCGCCCGCGCCCTGCACCAGCCCCCGGCGGCGTTCATCCTCTACGAGCCCCCGATCCCGCTGGGCGGCCCCGTCGGCGGCGACGCCCTCGCCCCCTTCGAGGAGGCCGTCCAGGCAGGCGACCTCGACCAGGCCCTCACCCTTGGGCTGCGGAATTTCCTGAAGTTCCCCGACGAGGCCATCGAGGAGTTCCGCCAAACCCCGTTCTGGGCCATCCGCGCGTCCATGACCCCGACGTGGGCCCGCGAGATGCGCGCGATGGACAGCTTCGGCGATAATCTCACCCGCTTCGCCGCCCTCGACATCCCGACCCTCCTCGTGATCGGCGAACTCAGCCCCCGCTGGCTGACGGACGTCTCCCGCCGCCTGCACCAGACCCTGCCCGACTCCCGCCTTGTCGAGATCCCCGGCGAAGCCCACGACGCCTTCCTCACCGGCCCCCACGCCCTCGCCGACGCCATCACCGCCTTCGCCGGCGGCCTGCGTGACTGACCGGAGTTGACAGCCCTGCTCTCGCAAACGGGTGCCCGGGCCCGACGATCACGACCGGGGGCCGACCGGCCACGTCTACCGGGTAGGAGGTCCCGGGCGAGTTCGAGCCTGGAGCGACTACCGGAGCCAGCTGATCGATCCGACGGCGTCGTGGAGCCGGGCGTGGTTGCGGAGGTCGTTGCTCGACTACGGAGGAGTCGAAGGTGGTCATCTGTGGAAGGTCGGACTGGATGATCGCAGTGACCGAGTGAACGCTCCCGACCTGGGCGGCGTTCGCCGGTCGTCGTCATGGGTAACACTGTGTCCGAGGGACTCGAACCATAGTCCCACCCTAAGCCACGCCGCTGACCTGCAACTTTAGTTGTCGTCGCCGTTCCGCTACCTCGGGGTGGATCACCGAGTGAACGCCCCGGACGTGGGCGCGCAGCAGGACATTGGTACCGGCCTGGCAGGTGGCAGCGGATGATCTCGCCGATGGAAACTGATCGAGTGGCTTCCAGTAGCGAGACGTCAGTGCTGCGGCTGTTGAGCGCCGGTCCTGACCCGATGCCGTTCGACGCCGTCGTTGCCGCGCTGCTCGGGTACATGCGCGGCATGCGTCCGTTGTACTTCCGCTCGCTGGGCGCATCGCGCGGCAGCTGGGTGATGCTGCCGGCCTTCGGTTGGAGTCGGTTCGACACGCGGCCGCCCAGAGCCTCCCACTGCGACACGATCATCGGTGAAGCGCTCCACGGCCGGCTCGATCGCGAGGCCTGGCACGACGTGCGCGAGGCACTGGGTCGGGTCCGGCCGCTCGCGGACGCAGCGGCCGAACGAGCCGCTTCTCGGGCGCTGTGGGAGCTGCCCGACGTCGAGCTGTCGGTGCTGGGTGAGCCGGGCACCGTGGGTGCGGCGCTGCGCGAGATCGGGCTCGGGAGCGGGGGGCACCCCGCGTACCTCAGCGCGATCCTGCACCACGAACGTCCCCACCTCGTGCCGCACCTGACACGGACCACCCGCCGCGCGCTGATGCCGCACCTCGAGGAGGGCGACAGCGGGGTGGAAGCGGTGGTGCGGCGGGAGTTGCGCGCGAACGCCGAGGTGTTCGCCGAGCTCGAACGGGTGCTCAGGGTCCTGACCGGAGACGCCGAGCCGACGCGGCTCCGGCTGCATGACATCCTGCTGTGGCTGGCCACCACGCTGCGCCTCGCCCACGCCGTCGCGCTGGGCCGCGACACGGACGAGTACCGACGACGCCGGGGCGTGTGAGGGCCGGATCGCCCGCGCGCGTCCCTCGCCGTCCGGTCGCAGGCACTTGCTGAACCCGCCGGGGTGACCTGACGAGGCGGAAGAACGCCCGAATACTGTCCTGGAGGGCCTGTCGATCGTTGCTGGTAACAAGGTTGAAAGATCAACCCGTTCGGCGGCTCGCGATGGTCAGGCGATTGCGGTGATGTCTCCGTCGTCGAAGTAGATGGCTTGGTGGAGTCGGCCGCCCAGGGCGGTGGCGTAGCGGGCGAGGACGTCTTGTCCGGAGATCTTGCCGCGTTCGATCTGTGACACGCGGCCCTTGCTGACGCCCATGCGGTCGGCGACCTGCTGCTGAGTGAGGCCCCGGGCGCGGCGGATCTCGGCGAGGCGGTGCCCGACGACCTCGGCGAGCAGTTCGCGCTTGCCGGCCTCGACCGCGGCTTCCCCGCCCGCGCGGGCGATGTGCTCGGCGCGGATGTCGTTCCAGGCGACGTGGCTGGTCATCGCTGTTCCTCCTCCTGTGTCCGCTCCTTGAGGTAGCGCTCATAGCGTTGTTCGGCCAGCGGGATCGCTTCGCGGTACCACTGCGTCCAGCGGCCGGCCTTGTCGCCGGCGACCAGCAGGATGCTGTCGCGCCACGGGTCGAAGGCGAACAGGATCCGCACCGTTCCTGGCCGCAGTTCCTTGAGGTTGGCGATCGACGATCCGTGGATCGTGTCGACCAGCGGCCGACCGAGGCCGGGACCGACGTCGGCCAGGGTGTCGATGGCCTGCACGACCCTGGTGTGTGTGGTGGCGTCGAGCGAGTCGATCCAGTCGCGTACCTCGTTGACGACGTAGACCTGCCACTGCCCGGGCGCCACGACCGTAGTATACCGATCGCTAAACCTGGGTGGGAAGCGTCCGTGCGAGGCGGGCCATCGCCCGGATGTCCTGTTGCGGTCCCCGGCTTCATGATCGGTCCCGCTGTGGACGCTCTGATCGAACGCATGGACACGACGAGTGAGCTGGATCAGCACGATCTCTTGGACAGGTGGGCGCGGCGCCCGAACAGCAAGTCTGTTGGTCGGGAGGGGAACGGGTGGGGCGGCCCGGGCCGAGACGGGTTGAGGTTTGCGTTCTATGGCCGTACGTCGACTGTGGAGTATCAGGACCGGTCTACCTCGAGGGCGTGGCAGCGTGAGGTCGCGGAGAGCGTCATCGCCGGCCTGGGCGTGATTGTTGCGGAGTACTTCGATGTGGGGTGTTCGAGGAGGGTGCCGTGGGTGCGCCGACCTCAGGCTGGGGCGTTGCTGGCGGCGCTGTCGGCGACGGATCGCGGATTCGACGCCGTCGTGGTGGGCGAGTATGAGCGGGCGTTCTACGGCGAGCAGCTCACGCGCCTGGCGTTGATGTTCCGCCGACATGGTGTCCAGATTTGGCTGCCGGAGGCGGGTGGGCCCGTGGACATCGGGAGCCCGGAGCACAGGGCGTTGGTGTCGGTTCTCGGGGCACAGTCGCAGCGGGAGGTGTTGCGGTCGCGCCATCGGGTGCTGGCTGCGATGGAAGCGCAGGCGCGGGAGCAGGGCCGCTACTTGGGTGGTCGGCCGCCGTACGGGTATCGGCTGGTGGATGCCGGTCCGCATCCGAATCGAGCACATGCTGGTTGGGGGCGTCGGTGTCAGCGGCTGGATCCCGATCCGGTGACCGCGCCGCACGTGCGGTGGATGTTCGAGCAGCGCGTCGCCGGGCGGAGTGTGGCGGGCATTGCCCGGGAGCTGAACGAACGCGGCGTGCTGTGCCCGTCAGATGTCGATCCGGACCGGAATCGGCACCGTAGCGGTGGGGTGTGGACGTTGCGGACGGTCGCGGTGATCCTGGCGAATCCGCGGTATACGGGCAGGCAGGTGTGGAATCGTCAGCGCACCGAGCATTCCGATCGGGCGGTGACTCGTCGGTTGAATCCGGCGGGGGAGTGGGTGATCTCGAGGGCGCTTGCGCACCCGGCGCTGGTGAGCGAGGCGGAGTTCGTGGCCGCGCAGCAAGTGCGAGCGGCCCGTCCGACCAAGGACGGCGGCGTCCGCCGCTACCTGTTGGCCGGGTTGCTGGAGTGTTGGCTGTGTGGGCGGCGCATGGACTCTCACTGGGTGCACGGCCGCGCCGGATATCGCTGCCGTCACGGGTACAGCAGTGCCCGCCCGCGGTCGTCAGCGCGGCCGAAGAGTGTCTACGTGCGTGACGACGTCCTGTTGAGCCAGCTCGTCGAGTTCGAGTCGGAGCTGGGCGGACACGACGTTGACGATGGTGACGTTCGGAGCCGGGTCGCTGCGATCGTCGCCTGGCTCAAGGCTGCGGCCATGGTGATCGTCCATGATGGGACGGCCTGGGAGTTCGCAACCGGATGAGCCACCCGGTCCGCCGTGACGCGCCCACGGCGGACCCGGGCCTGGTTCGTCGTGGGGTAATCCTGTGTCCGAGGGGGGACTTGAACCCCCACCCCCTACTCGGGGACTAGCACCTCAAGCTAGCGCGTCTGCCATTCCGCCACTCGGACTTGCTGGGAGCAGGATAGCCCACACCATCCACACCCCCGCGACCGGTCCTCAGAGTGGTAGGAAGATCCGCGTGACCAGGCAAGGAGCAGCCGAGGACGAGGTCGTCGAGCTGACGTCGGAGCTCATCCGCATCGACACGACGAACACCGGTGATCTCGATACGACGACCGGGGAGCGCGAGGCCGCCGAGTACGTGGCGGGCAAGCTCACCGAGGTCGGGTACGAGGTGGAGGTGCTCGAGTCGGGGGCGCCGGGGCGGACCAACGTGTTCTGCCGGTTGGCCGGGGCCGATCCGTCGCGGGGCGCGTTGCTCGTGCACGGGCACCTGGACGTGGTGCCGGCCGATCCGACGGAGTGGTCGGTGCACCCGTTCTCCGGGGCGGTGCAGGACGGCTACGTGTGGGGCCGGGGCGCGGTCGACATGAAGGACATGGTCGGTATGACGCTGGCCGTCGCGCGCCGGTTCAAGCGGGACGGGGTGGTGCCGCCGCGGGACATCGTGTTCGCGTTCGTCGCCGACGAGGAGGCGGGCGGGTCGTACGGGGCGCAGTGGCTCGTCGAGCACCGGCCCGACCTGTTCGAGGGGTGCACAGAGGCCGTGGGTGAGGTGGGCGGGTTCTCGCTCACGCTCGGCGAGGACCAGCGCGTCTACCTCATCGAGGCGGCCGAGAAGGGCATCGCGTGGATGCGGCTGCGGGCAAGGGGCAAGCCGGGGCACGGGTCGTTCCTGCACGACGACAACGCCGTGACGCACGTCGCCGAGGCGGTCGCGCGGCTCGGGAACCACACCTTCCCGCTGGTGATCACCGACACCGTCCGCGCGTTCCTCGAGCAGATGTCCCAGCTGACCGGGCTGGAGTTCCCCGAGGACGACCTCGAAGGGGCCATCGCGAAGCTCGGGCCGCTCTCGCGGCTGGTCGGGGCGACGATCCGCGACACCGCGAACCCGACGATGTTGTCGGCCGGCTACAAGGCGAACGTGATCCCGTCCACGGCTGAGGCGGTTGTCGACTGCCGCATGCTGCCCGGGCGGGAGGAGGCGTTCCTGAAGGAGGTCGACGAGTTGCTCGGCCCCGACGTCACGCGCGAGTGGGTGCAGCACCTGCCCGCCGTCGAGACGCCGTTCGAGGGCGCGCTGACCGACGCGATGGCGGCCGCGCTGCGGGAGGAGGACCCGGGCGCGAAGACCGTGCCTTACATGCTCTCCGGCGGCACGGACGCCAAGTCGTTCGCCGACCTGGGCATGCGGTGCTACGGGTTCGCCCCGCTGCGGCTGCCGCCGGACCTCGACTTCGCGTCCCTCTTCCACGGCATCGACGAGCGGGTTCCGGTGGACGCGCTGCAGTTCGGCACGCGGGTGCTCGACCGGTTCCTGCGGACCTGCTGATGGACCTCGCGGGCAAGGGCGCCCTGGTCACGGGGGGCGCGTCGGGGATCGGGGCCGCTGCGGTGCGGCGGCTCGCGGCGGCGGGAGCGCGGGTCGCGGTCGCCGACCGGGACTCGGCGGCTGCTGAGGAGCTGGCAGGCGAGGTCGGCGGCATCGCGCTGTCCGGCGACGTCGCGGAGCCGGAGCGGATGGCGGCGCACGTCGCCGCTGCCGAGGACACGTTCGGCCGGCTGGACGTCGTGCTGTTGAACGCCGGGGTCACGGCAGGACAGTCCGGGGTGGAGGACCTCGACCTGGCCCGCTACCGGCGGATCGTCGGCGTGAACATGGACCACGTCGTGTTCGGGCTCGCCGCCGCTGTGCCCGCGCTGCGCCGTGCGGGCGGTGGACACGTGGTCGCCACCGCATCCCTCGCCGGGCTCGTGCCGATGCCGGGCGACGCGCTCTACACGATGACCAAGCACGCCGTCGTCGGGTACGTGCGGGCGGCGGCGCCGGTGCTCGTAGCCGACGGGATTCGGGTCAACGCCGTGTGCCCCGGCTTCGCCGACACCCCGCTGATCGCGCGCGCCAGGCCGCAGTTCGGCGACTTCCCGCTGCTCACGGCCGAGGACGTGGCGGACGCGATCGAGGCCGTGCTCGACCGCGGCCAACCAGGGGAGTGCTGGTTCGTGCAGCCCGGCCGGGAGCCGGCGCCGTACGGGTTCCGGGGTGTCCCGGGTCCGGCCGGTGCGCCGCGGCCGCCGGCTGTGACCTGGGCCGACCATTGACCCACGCACCCTGATTCGGTCCACGCTCCTCGTCGACGGGGCGCGCGAGCCGAGGCGAGGTGCGCCGGCCTACAACCGGTGTGTCGCTGGCCGAACGCTCCCGCACCCCGTTGCTGCTGACGCACCCCCGTTTCCGCCCAGGCCCCTCGTCGACGGGGTGCGTCAACGGAGAGAAGGCGTGCGTCCGCCGTCGGAGCCGCGGACCGCGCGGCCTGGTCGGGCGCCCGCCCGGTGTTCAGCCGCCGATCGCGTCCAGCTCCGCCACCGCGTCGGCCGGGAGCTCGAGGCCTGCGCCTGCCACGTTCTCGCGCAGGTGCGCAGGCGAGGACGTGCCGGGGATCAGCAGCATGTTCGGCGCCCGCTGCAGCAGCCAGGCGAGCGCGACCGTCATCGGGGTCGCCTCGAGCCGCTTCGCGACGGACTCGAGGGCGTCCGACTGCAGCGGGGAGAAGCCGCCGAGGGGGAAGTACGGCACGTACGCGATGCCCTGCCTCGCCGTGAGATCCACGAGGGCGTCGTCCTCGCGGCGCGCGATGTTGTAGAGGTTCTGCACGCAGACGACGGGCGCGATCGTCTGGGCCTCGGCCAGCTGCTCGGCGGAGACCGTGCTGAGGCCGAGGTGGCGGATGAGTCCCTGCTGCCGCAGCTCGGCGAGCGCCTCGAACTGCTGCGCGATGGAGCCAGGCTCCGGCGCCTGGAGGCCGCCGACGCGCAGGTTCACGACATCCAGCGCGTCGAGTCCGAGGCGCCGCAGGTTGTCGTGGACCTGCTCGCGCAGCTCGGCGGGCGTGCGGGCGTGCGGCCAGCCGCCCTGCTCGTCGCGGCGGGCGCCGACCTTCGTGACGATGTGCAGGTCGTCGGGGTACGGGGCGAGCGCCTCGCGGATGAGCTCGTTGGTGACGTGCGGGCCGTAGAAGTCGGCCGTGTCGATGTGGTTGATGCCCAGCTCGATGGCCTCGCGCAGCACGGCGATCGCCGCGTCGTGGTCCTTCGGCGGCCCGAAGACGCCGGGGCCCGCGAGCTGCATCGCGCCGTAGCCGACGCGGGTGAGCTCGATGTCGGCGGCGCGGTAGCGGCCGCCGGGGAGATCGTGGAGTGCCATGACATCCAGTGTCGTCGCTGCCCGCCGAACAGGGAGGCCCGGATCATCCTGGGAGTGGGAGGACCAGCGACGGACGTGGCCACCGTGCCTACGATGGGTTGGTGACCAGGCCGAACGCCCTGGGCGAGTACCTGCGTGCGCGGCGCGAGCTCGTCGACCCCGCGGACGTCGGGCTGACCGTGGCGGGGGTGCGGCGGACGCCCGGCCTGCGCCGCGAGGAGGTCGCGACGCTCGCCGGCATCAGCGCCGACTACTACCTGCGGCTCGAGCAGGGACGCGACCGGAACCCGTCGCCTCAGGTGCTCGAGGCGCTGGCGCGCGTGTTCGGGCTCGACGCGACCGCCACCCAGTACCTGCTGAGCCTCACGACCGCCCGGCCGAGGCAGCGGCGGCCGCGCCGCGAGGTCGTGCCTGCGGGGATTCGCCAGCTGGTCGACGTGATCGGCCTGCCGGCGTTCGTCGAGAGCCGGATGTTCGACGTGCTCGCCGCGAACCGGCTGGCGACCGCCCTCTCACCGCGGATCCGGCCGGGGGAGAACCGGCTGCGATCGATGTTCCTCGACGAGGACGAGCGAGATCAGCTCCCCGACTGGGAGCGGATGATCGGCGGCATGGTCGCCGCGTTCCGTAGCTCGCTCGGCGCCGAGGTCGATGACCCGCGGCTCGCGCGGCTGGTGGGCGAGCTGTCACTCGGCAGCGAGCTGTTCCGGCAGCTGTGGGCACGGCACGATGTCAAGCCGCTCGTGGGCAAGCTCCTGACGATGCGCCATCCGGACGTCGGGACACTGGAACTGCGCCTCGAGAAGCTCCCGATCGCCGACTCGGACGGCCAGCTCCTGGTGATCTACCACGCGGAGCCGGGCTCGGAGAGCGCCAGGTCGCTCGCGTTGCTCGGATCCCTCGCCACGGAGCCGCCGCGCATGTCGTCGCGCGGGTGAGGGATCAGACGGAGAGCTCGGGGAGCATTCTCGAACTGCGCCGTCGGCGCAGCACCACCTTCCGGACCCCGCCCGGGTAGAGCCGGACGCGGGACAGCTCCCAGCCGCCGAACTCGGCCTGGATCGCCAGCCGTACCGCCGCGGTCATCCGGGACACATCCCCCGGAAGCTGGACCGGGCGGTACTCCCAGTCCCCGTCGACAGAATCCCCCTCGACCGTGCCGGTCGGGCCGCTCCGCGCCACCGGCTCACCTCCCTAGCACCTCGCCGCCACCTGACGTCCACGTGAACGCGGGGTGGAATGCCCCACACCATAGGCGCGCCCGCGCGAGCGTGCCACCGTCAGCGGGGGTCGCTCACGTCGTCGAGAGCGGCGCGGATCTCGGCGGGCAGGACCAGCGTGTCGGCGGCCATCGAGGCGGTGAGCTGGGCCGCGTCCCGGGCGCCGACGACCACGGATGCGACGCCCGGCTGGTCGCGTGCCCACGCCAGCGCGACGGACAACGGCGAGGTGCCCAGCCCGTCCGCGGCGGTGAGCACGGCGTGGACGATGCGGGTCGAGCGCTCGGTGCGGCGGACCTCCACGTACGGGGCGAGGTCGGGGGAGGCGCCGCGGGAGTCGGCGGGGGTGCCGTCGACGTACTTGCCGGTGAGCACGCCCCGGCCGAGCGGCGCCCATGCGAGCAGCCCGATGCCGTGGTGGAGTGCCGCGGGCAGCAGCTCGCGCTCCGGGCCGCGGCACAGCAGTGAGTACTCGGCCTGCGCCGACACCGGCACCGCGACGCCGCCGAGCATCCGGCCCCGCTCCGCGACGGTCGCGAGCTGCCAGCCAGCGGGCCCGACCAGGCCGGCGTAGCGGGCCTTGCCCGAGTACACCGCCACCTGGACGGCCGACAGGGTCTCCTCGACCGGGACCCTCGCGTCGAAGAAGGGCAGCTGCCACAGGTCGACGTGGTCGGTGCCGAGCCGCTCCAGCATCGCGTCGAGGCCGTCGAGCAGGGTTCCGCGTGCCGCGCCGTCGCCGAGCGGGCCCCCCGGCAGTCCACCGCGCCCGGCGAGGACGACGTCCTCCCTGCGCACGGCCGTGGCGAGCGCCGCGCCGAGCACCTCCTGGGACGCGCCGTGACCGTAGCTCTCGGACGTCTCGACGAGGGTGCCGCCCGCGTCGACGAACGCCGTGAGCTGGGCGGTGGCGACGTCGACGTCGGTGGCGGTGCCCCAGGTCATCGTGCCGAGCCCGATGTGTGAGACCTCCAGCCCACTGCCTCCGACCCGTCGCCGCCGCACGGGGGAAGCCTATGTGGGGCGGGGTCGGGGGCCTCGGTACGGTCCCGCGGGTGACGTGGCTGGAAGTGATCGTGCTCGGGGTCGTGCAGGGGCTGACGGAGTTCCTGCCGATCTCCTCGTCGGCGCACCTGCGGATCGTGTCGGAGGTGTTCTTCGGGCGGGACGCCGGCGCGGCGTTCACCGCGGTCACGCAGCTCGGCACGGAGGCTGCCGTGCTCGTCTACTTCGCGCGTGACATCGGCCACCTGTTCCTCACCTGGGTGCGCGGTTTCCGCTTCCCCGCCGTGCGCGCCACGCCGGACTACCGGATCGCGTGGCTTGTGATCATCGGCACGATCCCGATCGGCGCGCTCGGGTTCCTGTTCGAGGACCAGATCCAGACCGCGGCGCGCAACCTGTGGCTGATCGCGACGACGCTGGTGCTGTTCGGCCTGCTGCTCGGGCTCGCCGAGCGAGTCGGCCGGCAGCGCCTCGAGCTGGTGCAGATGAAGTCGGCCGACGGCATCCTGCTCGGGCTCGCGCAGGCCATGGCGCTGATCCCGGGTGTCTCGCGTTCTGGCGGAACGATCACGGCTGGGCTCTTCCTCGGCTTCACGCGCCCGGCCGCCGTGCGGTACTCGTTCCTGCTGGCCATCCCGGCCGTGGTGGCGTCGGGGATATTCCAGATCCCGGACGTGTTCTCGGGCGACGGCCCGACCGGGGCCCAGATGGTGGTGGCCACGGTGATCGCGTTCGCGATCGGCTTCGCGTCGATCGCCTGGCTCCTGCGCTACGTGGAGCGCCACAGCGTCTACCTGTTCGTCTGGTACCGAGTGGCCTTGGGTGCGGTGCTGTTCGTCGCCTTGGGCGCTGGCTGGCTTTCGGCGGTCTGACCACGACGTAGGGTGGGCGGTCGTGACGACGCTCATCCTGCTCCGCCACGGACGTTCGGCGGCGAACGCGTCCGGCGTGCTCGCCGGGCGCACCGCGGGTGTCGAGCTCGACGACACGGGCCGGGCGCAGGCCGAGAAGCTGGTGGACCGGCTGGCGGGCGTGCCGCTCGCGGAGATCGTCTGCTCGCCGATGCTGCGTTGCGAGCAGACGGTGGCACCGCTGGCCGAGGCCATGAGCCTCGTTCCGAGCACCGAGCCGGAGCTCGCGGAGGTGGACTACGGCTCGTGGACCGGCCGGGAGCTGAAGACACTGGCGAAGGAACCACTGTGGAGGGTGGTGCAGGCCCACCCGTCGGCGGCCGTGTTCCCGGACGGGGAGGGGCTTGCCGGGATGCAGGCGCGAGCGGTCGCCGCGGTGCGCAGGCACGGGGCGCGCATCGCGGCCGAGCACGGCCCCGGCGCGGTCTGGCTGGCCTGCAGCCACGGTGACGTGATCAAGTCGGTCCTCGCCGACGCACTGGCGACCCACCTGGACAACTTCCAGCGCATCGTCGTCGACCCCGGCTCGATCAGCGTCGTGCACTACACCGAGACCCGCCCGTTCGTGGCGCGGGTGAACGACCTCGGCGGGGACGTGTCCGGGCTGATCCCACCGCCGCCGAAGCGCAAACGACGCAAGGCGCCCGCACGCAGCTCGGACGCCGTGGTGGGCGGCGACACCGGGGCTTAACGCTCATTGACGTGCCCTCCGCGCCGGAGCGGTCTACCCTCGACGACGCCATGCCACGCATCATCCACGTCTTCCGCCAGCCCGAGCGCTTCGTCGCGGGCACCGTCGGCGAGCCCGGCGACCGCTCGTTCTACCTCCAGGCGATCCAGGAGGCGCGCACGGTGAGCGTGCTGCTGGAGAAACAGCAGGTGTCGGTGCTCGCCGACCGGATCAGCGCGTTGCTGCAGGAGGTGGCCCGCCGGTTCGGCTCCGACGACCTGTCCGACGAGGAGCCCGGCACCGACCTCGACCCCCTCGCCGTGCCGCTCGAGGAGGAGTTCCGGGTCGGCACGATGGGCCTCGGCTGGGACGCAGAGTCGCGGTCGATCGTGGTGGAGCTGCTCGCCGTCACCGAGGAGGAGGTCGACGAGTCGGTCGTGCTCGACGACACCGAGGAGGGCCCCGACGCCCTGCGCGTGTTCCTGTCGCCGCCGCAGGCGCGGGCCTTCGCCGACCGCGCCGAGCGCGTGGTCACCGCGGGCCGCCCGCCGTGCCCGCTGTGCGCCGAGCCGCTCGACCCGGAAGGGCACGTCTGCGTGCGGCTCAACGGGTACCACCAGCGAACCCCCGCCGACTGACGCGACACCGGTGGACCCACGCGACCCGGCCGTGCCGGGACTGTTGCGGCACGGCCGCATCGAGATCACCGGCCGCCTGGTCGACGCCTCGAACGCCACACTCTTCGGCACCATCGCGCTCGACGGCCTGACCGCGGAGTGCGTCTACAAGCCGGTGCGGGGCGAGCGGCCGCTGTGGGACTTCCCCGACGGCACGCTTGCGGGGCGCGAGGTGGCCGCCTACCTGGTGTCCGAGGCCGGCGGGTTCCACGTCGTGCCGCCCACGGTCCTGCGCGACGGTCCGTTCGGGCCCGGCATGGTGCAGGTGTGGGTCGAGACCGACGACGAGCGCGAGCTCGTCGACGTCTGCAGCCCTTCCGAGGTACCCGCGGGCTGGATCGGCGTGCTGCGCGCCCGCGGTGACCGCGGTGAGCCTGCCGTGCTGGTCCACGCCGACACGCCCGAGCTGCAGGCCATGGCCGCGTTCGACGTGGTCGCCAACAACGCCGACCGCAAGGGCGGGCACGTGCTCGCCGGGACCGACGGCAACGTCTACGGCGTGGACCACGGCCTGTGCATGCACACCGAGGACAAGCTGCGCACCGTGCTGTGGGGTTGGGTCGGCAAGCCCTTGCCCCGCTCCGTGGCAGAGAAGCTCGAACGGCTGCGCGCCGGGCTGGACGGGGAACTGTCCGAGTCCCTCTCCGAGCACATCACGCGGCGCGAGCTGCGCACCTTCGTCCGCAGGGTCGAGCACCTGCTCGACGAGTCCTGCTATCCCGAGCCGTCCGGCTACGGCCCCGCCATCCCCTGGCCGGCCTTCTGACCTCCCGGGTCGCCTTCGCCGTCAATTCGGTGTAAGCACGGTGCTCTCCGCGGCACTGGAGGTGCCGATGATCCGGGTCGAGACCGTGCACGAGTGCGAGCGCACCCGCGTCACCAGGCTGTTCCTCCCGGGCCGAACGCTCGTGCGGAAGGAACCGCTGGGCACGGACGCGGAGCGTCGGCGGCGGCACGAGGCGGCGATGCTGGAGCGGCTGCGCGGACTCGGGGGAGTGGCGCAGCTCGTGGAGGCGCCGCGGCGGCCCGCGGCGATCGTGATGGTGGACGCGGGTGCCACGAGCCTCGCCGCACGGGCGTCGCCGCTCGCGGTCGACGAGCTGATCGCGATCGCGGTGGAGCTGGCACGGGCCGTGGCGGGGATGCACCGCCGCGGGATCATGCACCGGGACATCGCCCCGGCCAACATCGTCCTGTCCGGGCTCGGGGCGCCCTGCCTGGTCGACTTCGCGTTCGCCACCTCGATCGCCGAGGTGCGGCCCGAGTTCGCCCACCACGGCGAGATCGTGGGCACGCTGGCCTACCTGGCGCCCGAGCAGACCGGACGGACCGGGAGACCGGTGGACCAGCGGGCCGACCTGTACGCGCTGGGCGCGACGCTGTACGAGCTGGCGACGGGACGTCCGCCGTTCGGTTCGGGTGATCCCCTGCGGCTCACCCACGATCACCTGGCACGGATGCCTGAGCCGCCCACGCACGCGAACCCCGCTGTACCCGCATCGCTGTCCGAGATCATCCTGCACCTGCTCGAGAAGGAACCGGACCATCGCTACCAGTCGGCCGACGGGTTGGTCCACGACCTGGAGCGGCTGCGGGAGGCCGGTGCGGTGCGGGTCGGCGAGCGCGACCTCCCGCTGCGGCTGCTGCCGCCGTCCCGTCTGGTCGGACGTGACGAGGAGATCGCCGCGCTCACGGCGGCCTTCGACGACGCGCTGTCAGGGCGCTGCCGCGGGGTGCTGGTCAGCGGGGCGCCGGGCGTGGGCAAGACGGCGCTCGTCGACCGGTTGCGACCGGTCGTGACGGGGGCGGGCGGCTGGTTCGTGGCCGGGAAGTTCGACCAGTTCCGCCGGGACCTGGAATGCGACGCCGTCCACCAGGCTCTGCGCGCACTGGGCCGGATGCTCCTCGCCGAGCCGGAGGATGCGCTGGCGCGGACGCGCGAGCGGCTCGCGGCGACGGTCGGCCCGAACGCGGGGTTGCTGGCCGCGGTGGTCCCCGAGTTCGCGGCGCTGCTGCGGGTGCCACCCGATGCGGGTGATCCACTGACCGCGCAGCTGCGGGCGCCGCGATCCGCGCTCGGCGTGCTGCGGGCGGTCGCGTCGCGGGAACGGCCGGTCGTGCTGTTCCTCGACGATCTCCAGTGGGCCGGGCACACCCCGCTCGGCCTCGTCGACCTCCTGCTGAGGGAGGAACCGGTGGAGGGCCTGCTCCTGGTGGGCGCCTACCGCGACGGCGAGGCGGATCCGGCGCGGTGGGAGGGCCGGGTGCGGCGGGTGGGGTTGACCGGATTGCCCGTGCCGGTCCTCACCGAGATGGTCGCGGAGATGCTGCACGTCGACCACGTCAGCGCCGCGGAGCTGGCCGCGGTGATCGAGCCGCACACGTCCGGCAACCCGTACGAGACGGTGGAGCTGCTGGGCGCGCTGCGCCGGGACGGCCTGCTCGCGGCGACCGCAGACGGCTGGCGGTGGGACGAGTTGGCCGTTCGCGACCACCTGGACCGGTCCGAGGTCGGCGGTCTGCCGGCGGCGCGGGTGGCGGCCATGCCGCCTGCCTCCCGCCGGATGGTGGAGGCGATGGCGTGCCTGGGCGGACGCTTCGAGGTGAGCGTGTTGCAGGTCGCGACCGGGGAGCCGGCCGCCGCCGTGGAGCGGCAGCTGGTGCCCGCGGTCGACGACGGCCTCATCGTGCTCGAACCAGGGGCGCGGGATGTGGTGCGGTTCCGCCACGACCGGATCCGCGAGGTGATCCTGCGCGGGCTGGCGCCACCGCGGCGGCGCGCACTGCAGCTGGCGATGGCGCGGCGGCTCGCCGAGGTGCCGGAGCTGTTCGCGGTGGCAGCCGAGCAGTACCTACCGGTCGTCGACGCCGTCGTCGGCACCGCGGAGCGGGCCCGCGTGGTCGGCGTGCTGCGCCGCGCCGCGCGCCAGGCGAGGCTGATCGGCGACTACGCGCTGGTGAACGCGCTGCTCGCGGCCGCGGTGCAGATGGTCGTCCCCGAGGAGACCGCCACGCTGATCATCTTGCACACCGCCCGGCACGCCGCACTGTTCGGCATGGGCCGCCTGGACGAGGCGGACGAGGAGTACCGCACGATCGACCGGCTGTCCGCCACGACGATGGAGCGCGCGGCCGCGACCGCCGTTCAGGTGCGCAGCCTGACCCACCGGAACCGGTACGCGGAGGCGATCGCCCTCGCCCTCGACTCACTGCGGCAGCTGGGCGTGACCGTTCCGGCCGCGCACCGGCTCGGGACCGAGATCGACGAACAGTTCGACGACCTGTACCGCTGGCTCGACGGGACGGATGCCGCGGACGACCTGGCGCGCCCGGAGATCGTCGACACGGCCCTGCTAGCGGCGATCGGCCTGATCGACGCGGTCCTGCCTGCGGCCTACTACACGGACCAGACGCGGTACGCGTGGCTGAGCCTCGAGGCGCTGCGGATCTGGATCCGGCACGGCCCTGGCCGCGGCCTCGTCGCTCTCGCGAGCCACACGGCGTTCGCGGCGCTCGGGCGGCGCGGTGACTATGCCGCCGGGGACCGGGTGCTACGCCGAATCCTCGCGGCCGGTGACGCGCGCGGCTACGAGCCGGGGACATCGCAGGCGCGCTTGCTGCGCGCCCTCTACAGCTGTTGGCTGGAGCCGATCGAGAACGGCGTTCAGATGGCGGCGCAGGCCCGGGACGGGCTGATCAGGGCCGCCGAGCTGCCCTACGCCGGCTACTCGCACTACGCGAGCGCGTACTACGTGCTCGACTGCGCTTCGTCCCTCGACGACGTCGTGGCCGAGCTGGACGCCGGCATGGACTTCGCCCGGCGCACCGGCAGCGCCCAGACCGGCGAGGCGCTCGACAGCTACCGGTGGCTCGCCGCGGCGTTGCGGGGCGAGGCCTCCGCCACCGAGGCGGCACCCGACCGGTACGCGGGCAACCCCCTCGCCCTGCTGCACGCGCACGTCAACCGCGCGATCGCGGCCGCCATCTTCTGCGACCGGGCAGGCCTTGCCCGCCACACCGCCGCGGCGATGCCGTTGCTCTCCGCCGCCGTGGGCAACTACCCAACCGCGCTGGCCCACGTGCTGCGCGGCCTCGCCCTCGCCGAGGAGGCCCGTTCGGCCGACGGCGGTGAGCGCGGAGCGCTGCTCTCGGAGCTGGACGAGATGGCGCGGTGGGTGGCGGCCCGCGCTGCCGACGCACCGGAGAACTTCGGGCACCTCCTGCGGATGCTCGAGGCCGAGCGCGCGTGGGTGGTGGGCGACTTCCGCGCCGCGGTCCTCGCGTTCGACGCCGCCGTGCGCGAGGTCGACGGGCGGCCGCGCCCGTGGCACCGGGCGCTGATCGCCGAGCGTGCCGCCAGCTTCGCCTTCGCGCACGGCGTCGAGTACCTGGGCCACCACCTGCTCGCCAAGGCCCGCCGGGAGTACGCCGCGTGGGGTGCGACCGCGAAGGTCGACCACCTGGACTGGGCCTACCCGCCGACCGCCGCCGTTCCGCAGGGCCGCTCCGCGGTCACGACCGCAACGCTCGACCTGATCGGCATCGTGTCCGCGTCGCAGGCGCTGAGCTCGGAGACCAGCATCGAGCGGCTGCAGGCACGTGTCGTGAAGGTGCTCGGCGCCATGACCGGCGCCACCGGCGTGCACCTGCTGCTGTGGAGTGCCGAGCGGAACGAGTGGCTGCTGCCCGCACGCGGTGGCCGCGCCGTTCCGATCGGCGACTCGAACAGCGAGCACGTCGTGCCGATGTCGCTGGTGCGGTACATCCAGCGGACGGGCGAGCCCCTCGTGGTGCGCGATGCCATCGACGACGACCGGTTCGCCCGCGATCCCTACTTCTCGGGGCTCTCCTGCTGTTCGCTGCTGGGTGTTCCGATACTCGGCCGCGGGACCCCGAAGGCGCTGCTGGTGCTCGAGAACCGCCTCATCCGCGGTGCGTTCGCGGCCCACCGGCTCGACGCGGTCGAGCTGATCGCGGGCCAGCTCGCCGTCTCCCTCGACAACGCCCAGCTCTACTCCGAGCTCACCGCGTCGCGAGCGCGGATCGTGGCTGCCGCCGACGAGTCGCGCAGGCGCCTGGAGCGCGACCTGCACGACGGCGCGCAGCACCGGCTGGTCTCGGTCGTCCTGCGGCTGCAGGAGGTGCGGGCCGCGATTGCGGACCGGAGTGCCGAGCTGGCCGCGGAGCTGGACGATCTGGCCGCCGAGACGACCGGCGCCCTCGACGAGCTGCGCGAGCTCGCCCGTGGCATCCACCCGGCGATCCTGTCCGAAGGAGGCCTCCACTCGGCGCTCAAGGCGCTGGCCCGCCGCTGCACGGTGCCGGTCGAGCTGGACGTGCGGCTCGACCGGCGGGCGCCCGAGCCGGTCGAGATCGCCGCCTACTACCTCGTGGCCGAGGCCGTGACGAACGCGGCCAAGCACGCGGGCGCCTCCGTGATCCGGGTCGAGGCCGAAATCGAAGGCGACGCCCTGCGCCTCGGCGTGCGTGACGACGGCCGCGGCGGCGCCGACGCCGCGGACGGGTTCGGGCTCGTCGGGCTCAAGGACCGGGCCGAGGCACTCGGGGGCACCCTCGCCGTGCAGACCGCCCCCGGCGCGGGCACCACGGTTCGGGCCGAACTCCCGCTCGGCCCGACCGCGTGATCGCCGGGCCGGGTCGACACAGCAGGGGCAGCGCCGGGAAGGGCGGTCGCGCCATATCCGGCGGGAGTTCTCCTCCGGGCAGCGGTGGCTGTGATCCACCCCACTTCTGCTGTCGGCCGATGGATTCCGGTGCCTCCGCGGATCTCCACCTACGACACCGCAACCAGTGGAGGCAGACATGCAGGGTGCTACGCGCATCGAAGGATCGGTGGCGCTGGTGACCGGCGCCAACAGGGGCATCGGCCGCGCGCTCACCGAGGCGCTGCTGGAGCGTGGCGCGGAGAAGGTCTATGCCACGGCGCGCGATCCGAGGACGCTCGCGGCGTTGCGGGAGCGCTACGGCTCTCGCGTGGTCGCGTTGCGATTGGACGTCACCGACGCCGACCAGGTCGCCGAGGTCGCGCGCGAGGCAACGGACGTCGATGTACTGATCAACAACGCGGGCGCGTTCGAGCCGACGGAGCTGTCCGACGAGGCGATCGTCGAGGTGGCGCGGCGGGAGATGGAAGTCAACTACTTCGGGGCGTTGCGGATGCTGCACGGCTTCCAGGACACGCTGGTGCGCCGCGGTGGCGTCATCGTCTACGTCGGTTCGGCGGCCGGCCTCACCAATGTGCCGCTCCAACCGACGTACAGTGCGTCGAAGGCCGCGCAGCACTCACTGGCCCAGGCCTCGCGCGCGCTGCTGGCGGGCAGGGGCGTGACCGTGCATGGCGTCTACCCGGGGCCCGTCGACACCGACATGACCAAGGACCTCCCGCCCCAGTTCGAGAAGACGGCGCCCGAGGACGTCGCGAACGAGGTCCTCGACGGCGTCGAGGCCGGCGAGGACGACATCTTCCCGGACCCATTCGCCGTGGCCTTCGGCGAGCGGTTCCACTCCTCGCCCAAGAGCGCGGAGCGGCAGATGGCGGCGATCGTCGCGATCCCGGCGTAGATCGCGCACTGGCAGCCGAAGCAGCCTCTCGTGAGGGGAATGGGATGACCGAGTCGAAGCTGCTCGAAGCCGCCGTCGCGGGGAACGAGAGCGCCTACGCGGAGCTCGTCGAGGCGCACCGCAGGGCGCTGCTCGCGCACTGTTACCGGATGCTCGGTTCGGTTCACGATGCCGAAGACGCGGTGCAGGAGACGCTGTTGCGGGCGTGGCGGAGCCTGGCGTCGTTCCAGGGCCGAAGCTCGATTCGTTCGTGGCTGTACACGATCGCGACCAACGCCTGCCTGAGGGCGATCGAGCGCCGACCGGGACGAGTGCTGCCGGTCGGCTACGGGCCACCTGCCGATCCGCGCAGTCCGCTCGGTGAGCCGCTCGTCGAATCGACCTGGATCGAGCCCTACCCCGACGAGCGCCTCGGCCTCGACGACGGGCCGGCAGGCCCGGACGCGCGGTACGAGCAGCGTGAGAGCATCGAGCTGGCGTTCGTCGCGGCGCTGCAGCACCTGCCGGCCCGCCAGCGGGCGGTGCTGATCCTGCGCGACGTGCTCGGCTTCTCCGGCGCGGAGGTCGCCACGGCGCTGGCGACGACCCCCGCGTCCGTGTACAGCATGCTGCAGCGCGCCCACCAGACCGTCGAGCAGCGTATCCCCGAGCTCAGCCAGCAGGCCACCCTGCGATCGCTCGGTGACGAGCGACTGCGGGCGATCGTGGAGGGCTACGTCCGCGCCTGGGAGCGGAACGACGTCGACGCGCTCGCGGCGATGCTGACCGACAGCGCGACGATCGCGATGCCGCCGGCCGCAACGTGGTACCGCGGCCGGGACGCGGTTGTGGCCGTACTCAAGGAACTGCCGCTCAGCTGTGGGACGACGTGGCGGATGACCCCCACCCGGGCCAACGGCCAGCTCGCGGTCCTGGGTTACCTCCCGGACGCGAGCGGCACCTTCGTGCCGAACCACCTCGCCGTGCTCACGCTCCGCGGGCCGTTGATCGACGAGATCAACGCTTTCGTCATCGCAACCAGCCATTGACGAGAAGAGGTCCGGATCAGGGGACGACGGCGGCCATCGCGGCGATGCCGCGGTCGATCCGGTCTGTCGTGACGGATCCGTAGCCGACGACCAGGCCCGGTCGTGGGCGGATCGACTGTGCGTAGGCGGCGAGCGGGATCGCGCCCATCCCGTCGGGGGCATGGGCCATGGCGTCCAGGGCGTCGGGGGGCAGCGGTCGTTTCGGCACCAGTACGGCGTGCAGCCCGGCGGCGATGCCGGTGACCGACCAGCCGGGCAGGTGCCGGGCCACCGCGGCCAGCAGTGCGCGGCGGCGTTCTGCGTACCGGGCGGCCATCCGGCGGATGTGCCGGTCGAGCGCGCCGGTCTCGATGAACACGGCGAGCGCGACCTGGTCCAGCACGGGCTCGGCGATGTCGGCCCAGTGCTTGACCTCGGTGAGAGTGGTGGCGAGCCACGCAGGCGCGACGACCCAGCCGAGCCGCAGGCCGGGGGCGAGGGTCTTGGAGATGCTGCCGCCGTACACGACGCGGTCCGGGGCGAGGCCCTGCAACGCGCCGACGGGGGAGCGGTCGTAGCGGTACTCGGCGTCGTAGTCGTCCTCGATCACCACGCCGTCGCGCGCGACGGCCCACTCCAGGAGCGCAGTGCGCCGCGTGGGCGCGAGGACGGCGCCGGTGGGGAACTGGTGGGCGGGCGTCACCGAGACGGCGCGCAACTCGGAGGCCGCGAGCACCTCGACGTCGATGCCGTGTTCGTCGACCGGGATCGGGTGGGTGTCGAGGCCACCGATGCGGAACGTCTCGATGACGCCGACCGAGCCCGGGTCCTCGACCCCCACCGCGGTGACGTCGGTGCGGACCAGCGCCTCCCCGATCAGCCGGGCCGCCTGCGCGAACCCGCCGGTGACGACGATCCGGTCCAGCGGCGCGACGACGGCGCGGGTGCGCCCCAGGTAGGCGGCGAGCGCGCGGCGCAGCCGGGGATGGCCGCGCGGGTCGCCGTAGCCCAGCTCCGCATCGGACAGCGACCGCATCGCCGTCTCCAGGGCTCGCAGCCACTCGGTGCGGGGGAACCCGCCAAGCGCCGGCACGCCCGGGTTGCCCGGTTCGAACGGCCGCACCGGCGGCGGTGCCGCGCTCCCGTCCGTGTGGACGTCGCTCACCACGGTGCCGCGTCCGGTGTGCGACTGCAGGTAGCCCTCGGCGACCAGCTGCTCGTAGGCCCGCACGACCACGCCGCGCGAGACGGCGAGGTCGGCGGCGAGGCTCCGCGACGCCGGAAGCCTGGTGCCGGCGGGGAGCCGGCCGCCGCGGACGGCGTGGCGCAGCGCGTCAGCGAGCCCGTCGGCCAGCGCGCGGGAGCCGCGGGCCCCGAGATCGCTCAGCTCGATGCGCAGACCCGGATTGGACAGACCCGGATTGGACCCGTTGATCAACGGCTCGGTGGACTCGGTCACGGGACCAGTCTGGCCTACCGTGTCCGGCGTGTTCTCCTACGACAAGGCCGTACTCGACCGCTACCCGGGGATCCGCGCCGGGATCGCCGTCGCGTCCGGCCTGACCAACGGCCCCACGTCACCCGCGCTGTGGGAGCGCTACCGCACCGTCCAGAAGGAGGTCGCGGACCGGCTCGCGACCACCCCGCCCGCAGAGATGCCGTCGATCGCGGCGTGGCGCCGCGCGTTCGCCGCGTTCGGGGCGAAGCCCACGCAGTACCGCAGTGCGGCGGAAGCGCTGCTGCGGCGGCTGGCCAAGCAGGGCGACATTCCGTCGATCAACACGCTCGTCGACATCGGCAACCTCGTGTCGATCCGGCACGCGCTGCCGGTCGCGGTCGTCGACCTCGCCGGGATCGACGGCGGCATCACGGTGCGGTTCGCCACGGGGTCAGAACGGTTCACCGATCTCGGATCAGCGGAGCCGGTCGCGCCGGAGCCGGGCGAGGTGGTGTTCGTCGACGAAGCAGGGGTCGCGTGCGCCCGGCGCTGGTGCTGGCGCCAGAGCGCGCAGAGCGCGACCCGGGAGACCACCACGGACGCGCTCGTCGTCGTGGAGGGCTTGCACGACGGGGCGGAGCGCGACGTGGCGGCGGCGCGCGAGGAGATCGTGTCGCTACTGGGCGAGTTCCAACCGGCCGCCACGATCGCCTGAAACCCATCCTGGTACCAGCAGGACCACCCTTCGTGCCCGCTGCCAGGTCTAGCGTCGGACATGACGCTGATCGAGAAGCGGACACGGAGGATCAGACGTGGATATCGGTCTGCACATCGCGGACTTCACCTACCCGTCAGGCCCGGCGCGCCTCGCCGAGGACCTGACCCGCATCGCGACCACCGCCGAGGAGGCCGGGTTCGCCCGCGTGAGCGTCATGGACCACGTGTGGCAGATCGGCGTGCTCGGCCCGCCGGAGCACGAGATGCTCGAGGCCTACACGACGCTGGGCTACCTCGCCGCACGCACGTCGCGGGTGGAGCTGCTCGCGTGGGTCACCGCGGTGAGCTACCGCGAGCCCGGAATGCTGGCCAAGCTAGTCAGCACGCTCGACGTGCTGTCCGGCGGGCGGGCCATGCTCGGGATCGGGGCCGCGTGGAACGGGGAGGAGGCGAACGGGCTCGGGCTGCCGTTCCCGCCCACCGCGGAGCGCTTCGAGCGGCTCGAGGAGACGCTGCAGATCATGCAGCAGATGTGGAGCGACAGCGAGGAGCCCTACGTCGGCACGCACTACCGGCTCGACCGCACGCTCAACCGGCCCCAGCCGCTGCGCCGCCCGCCGATCCTGATCGGCGGTGGCGGCGAGAAGAAGACGCTGCGGCTCGTGGCGCAGTACGCGCAGGCGTGCAATCTCTTCAACGGGCCCGATCTCGAGCGCAAGCTCGATGTCCTGCGAGGACACTGCGAGGCCGTGGGCCGGCCCTACGAGGAGATCGAGAAGACCGTCATGTTCTCGCTCGACGTCGGCGAGCGGGGCGAGAAGGTCGACGCCGTGCGCGGCGAGCTGGAGCGGCTCGCCAAGCTCGGCGTGCAGGAGGTGCACGGCTGGGTGCCGCGCGTGTGGGAGCTGACCCCGCTGGAGATCATCGGCCGCGAGCTGGTGCCGGCGGCGAAGGAACTCTGACCTCGCGCAACACAACGGCGCCGATCCGCATCACGCGGATCGGCGCCGTGGCGTAGTGTCAGAGCGCGTCGACGCGCTTGGCCATCGCCGACTTGCGGTTGGCGGCCTGGTTCCTGTGGATGACGCCCTTGCTGGCAGCCTTGTCCAGCGCGCGAGCGGCGGTGCGCTGCAGCTGGGTGGCCTTCTCGGTGTCACCGGCCTCGGCGGCCTCGCGGAACTGCCGCACGGCGGTGCGGACGGCGGACTTGACCGACTTGTTGCGCAGACGGCGCTTCTCGTTGGTCTTGACCCGCTTGATCTGGGACTTGATGTTGGCCACGCGAATGCCTCGAGTTCTTCCTGCCGGTGGACTGCTCGCTCTCCGCACCGGCGGCGGGAATCGTTCGTCACGCCGGGCGCTCGACGGTCCATGTTACAGCGCGTCGATTACCGGGCGAAATCGGCCCGGTCCAGCCGGGTCGAGACAGCGAACGCGCCCAGCCCGCAGAGCCCCGCCGCCGCGGCGGCCCAGCCGTAGCCGCCCGTCGCGTCCACCAGTGCACCGGCCACCGGCACGCCTAGCAGCGCACCGATCCCGGCGGCTGTGTACACCAGCCCGACCAGCCAGCCCAGCCCGCGCACGCCGAAGGCATCGGCGATCACCGCGGGCTGCAGCGCGATCCAGCCGCCGTAGCCGACGCCGAGCACCACGGCGAACGCGACCAGCACCGCGAACGGCCCGCCGAACGCGATGTGACCGAGCCAGAGCCCGAACGCCGCCGCGAGCACGGCGAAGCTCGCCTGGAACGTGCGCACCCGCCCGAACCGGTCGGCGATCGCCCCGAGCGCGATCCGGCCGACGACGCTGGCGACGCCGATGATCCCGACGAGCGTCGCCCCCGCCACCGGGCTCGCGCCGCTCGTCGCGGCGTACACCGGAAGGTGCACCACCGGCACGAACAGCGCGAACGCGGCGAGCAGCGTGGTGGCATACATCGACCGGAACGGCGCCATCCCGGCCAGCACCCGCAACGGCGGGCCGCTCCCGACGCCCGCCGGCTGGGGCGGGCGCCGGACCACCGCCGCGCAGCCGACGAGCAGCGCCGCACCGGCGAGCCCGAACACGACGTGCGTGCCGCGCCAGCCGATCGTCGCGATCAGGGTGGCCGCGAGCGGGGCGCCCAGCAGGGTGCCGACACCGATCCCGGCCACCGCAACGGCCATCGCGACGGCCCTGCGCCGCTCGAACCAGCCGCCGACGGCCGCGACAAGCGGCACGTACCCGCATGCCACGGCGATCCCGACGCCGGCGCCGTAGGTGAGGTAGCCGACCCACAGCTGGCGCACCGTCGCGGTGAGCAGGAGTCCAGCGGCGAGCGCGGCGGCACCGGCCAGCAGCACGGGCCGTGGGCCGATCCGGTCGGCGATGCGCCCGGTGACGGGGCTGAGCTGGAACCAGCAGAACGCGGTGATCGCGAAGACGAGGGAGGTGGCGCCGCTCCCGGTGCCGAACTCCGCGGCCATCGGAACGAAGAAGGCCCCGAAGCTGTACCCGACGCCGAACACGACGGCCATGGACACGAACGCCGCCGCGACCGTGCGCCAGCCGGCGGCCGTGTCGAGCTCGGATCCCGGCGCCGCTGCCACGATCGGAGCGTACGTCCGCGGCCGGATGCGGATCAGGGCCCGGCGGCGCGGATCACAGATCCGATGCGTGGCCGAGTAGCTCACCCGTTCGGATCGGGGCCCGCATCGACGTGGGACGATGGGGAGACCCCGTACGAGAAGGAACAGTGTGAGCTTCGCCGATCAGACGTTCACCCCGCCGGAGCTGATCCGGAACTTCTGCATCATCGCGCACATCGACCACGGCAAGTCGACCCTGGCCGACCGCATGCTGCAGCTCACCGGCGTGGTCGAGGAGCGCCTGATGCGCGCCCAGTACCTCGACCGGATGGACATCGAGCGCGAGCGCGGCATCACGATCAAGGCCCAGAACGTGCGGCTGCCGTGGCGGGTCGACGGCAAGGACCACGTCCTGCACCTGATCGACACCCCGGGCCACGTCGACTTCACCTACGAGGTCTCGCGCGCGCTCGAGGCGTGCGAGGGCGCGATCCTGCTCGTCGACGCCGCCCAGGGGATCGAGGCGCAGACCCTCGCCAACCTGTACCTGGCGCTGGACAAGAATCTCACGATCATCCCGGTCCTCAACAAGATCGACCTGCCGGCGGCGGACCCCGACCGCTACGCCGCGGAGATCGCCCACATCATCGGGTGCGAGCCGTGGGACGTCCTGCGGGTGAGCGCGAAGACCGGCGACGGCGTGGTGGAACTGCTCGACCAGGTCGTCGACGTGGTTCCGGCCCCGCAGGGCGACTCGGACGCTCCCGCCCGCGCGATGATCTTCGACTCGGTGTACGACACCTACCGCGGCGTCATCACCTACATCCGCGTCGTCGACGGGAAGATCACCCCGCGCGAGCGGATCAAGATGATGTCCACCGGCGCCGTGCACGAGCTCCTGGAAGTGGGCATCGTCTCCCCGGACCCGAAGCCCTCGGTAGGACTGGGCGTCGGCGAGGTGGGCTACCTGATCACCGGCGTGAAGGACGTGCGTCAGTCCAAGGTCGGTGACACCGTCACCAGCCAGCGCAAGGGGGCCACCGAGCCGCTCACCGGCTACCGGGAGCCGCGGCCGATGGTCTACTCCGGGCTCTACCCGGTGGACGGATCCGACTACCCGGAGCTGCGCGACGCACTGGACAAGCTGCAGCTCAACGACGCGGCGCTCACCTACGAACCGGAGACGTCGACGGCGCTCGGCTTCGGCTTCCGCTGCGGCTTCCTCGGCCTGCTGCACCTGGAGATCACCCGCGACCGGCTGGAGCGTGAGGCCGGACTGGACCTGATCTCGACCGCGCCCAACGTCGTCTACCGGGTGATCCTCGACGACGGCTCGGAGATGGTCGTCACCAACCCCTCGGACTGGCCCACGGGCAAGGTCGCCGAGGTGTACGAGCCGATCGTCAAGACCACGATCCTGGCGCCGTCCGAGTACATCGGCGCGATCATGGAGCTGTGCCAGACCCGGCGCGGCCAGCTCGGCGGCATGGACTACCTGTCGGAGAGCCGAGTCGAGCTGCGCTACACCATGCCTCTCGCGGAGATCATCTTCGACTTCTTCGACGCGCTGAAGTCCCGCACCCGCGGCTACGCCTCGCTCGACTACGAGGAGGCGGGTGAGCAGGCGTCCGACCTGGTCAAGGTCGACATCCTGCTGCAGGGTGAGCCGGTCGACGCGTTCTCGGCCATCCGGCACAAGGACCAGGCATACGCCTACGGCACCACGATGGCCTCCAAGCTGCGCGAGCTCATTCCGCGCCAGCAGTTCGAGGTGCCGATCCAGGCGGCGATCGGGTCCCGCATCATCGCGCGCGAGAACATCCGCGCGATGCGCAAGGACGTGCTCGCCAAGTGCTACGGCGGGGACATCACCCGCAAGCGCAAGCTCCTGGAGAAGCAGAAGGAGGGCAAGAAGCGGATGAAGACCATCGGGCGGGTCGAGGTCCCGCAGGAGGCCTTCGTCGCGGCGCTGTCCACCGAATCCGCCACGGACAAAGCGAAGAAGTAAGGAACCCGCGCGTCCCCGATTCCGTCTGTGCAGGTCGAGACGAATGAGGGGACCATGGGGGGCATGACCATGGACGGCCTGCGCCCCTGAAGCCCGGACACCGTGTGATCACGCCCCGGGTGCGCGGACGGCCATATGTGGCCGTGGATGCACCGGAAGCCTGATCTTGCGAGGCAAGATCATCGGCTCGGCGCGGAAACGGCCACATCCGGCCGGCTCTGCACCAGACCGCTGATCATGGTCGGGTGCTATGTCGGCTCGGTGCTCAGCTCGATCACCGCGGCGTCGGGGCCGAGCTCGAGCACCCGCACCGCCAGCGTGCCGCGGTCCGAGCCGAACCGGACGGAGCCGGCGTTGCCCACCACGCCCAGCCCGTCGCCGGTGGGCCGGTGCACCCAGAACGCCACGGCGAACGGCCCGATCGACGACACCGAGAGCCCGGTCGGGCCTGCCCGGCCGTCGAGGGGGACGGTCACCGGACCGGTGATCCGGAGCGTGCAGTTCCCGTCGAGGCACGCGGCGACGTCGCCGGGTGGCTGGGCCGACGCGGTGGCGGGTGGGCCGAGCAGGCCCAGCGCGAGCGCGGTGAGCAGGGCGGCTGCGGCGGTCGAGCGGCGCACACCCCGGACGCTAGATCAGCACCGGCGCGGCGGCTGCCCGGATGACCCGGTCGGGGGGCACGATGAGACCCATGGGTGTCAGCCTCCTCCCGTACGCCCCGGCCGTCACGGGCGCCGTCCTGCTGGTCGCGCTGCTCATCGGCGTCGCGGCGGGGCGCGCGAAGGGCAGGTGGACGATCCTCGTGGCAGGCCTCATGGTCATCGCAGCCGTCGGCGTGGTGCTCACCGCGGCCGGGGACACACCGGCGGGGGAGGATCCCGCTGCCGAGCTCACGACGCTGTACACGATCACCCTTCCGCTCGTGATCGCCTACCTCGCGGGCTGGCTCCTCGTGCGCGGTGGCTGGTTGCGCCGCTTCCTCGTGATCGCGGTGGGCGCGCTGTTGCTCGTCGCGTTCCCGTACGCCGCGGCCGGCCAGGCCACGGCCGACGCGTTCCTGCGCGGCGGCTGACTCGCCGCTCACAACTCCCGTGCCGCGGTCGGATCGCCGGGCTAGCGTGAACCGCGTGCTGACCGCGCTGGACTCCCCGATCGTGCTGGCGCCGATGGCCGGCGGACCCACCACCCCCGACCTGGTCTCCGCGGTGTCCGACGCGGGCGGGTTCGGGTTCCTCGCGGGCGGCTACCTCGACGCCGACGCGCTCGGCGCCGCGGTGGCCGCGGTCCGCAAGCGCACCGAACGGCCCTTCGGCGTGAACCTGTTCCTCCCCGGCGAGCGGCACGGCGCCGGGGTGGCCTCCTACCGCGAGCGGCTCGTCGCGGCCGGCCTCGAGCCGGGGGACCCGGTCTGGGACGACGACGGGTACCCGGACAAGCTCGCGCTGCTGCTGTCGGACCCGGTGCCGGCGGTGTCGTTCACGTTCGGCTGCCCCGACCCGGATGCGGTGTCCCGGCTGCACGCGGTCGGCAGCGAGGTGCTCGCCACCATCACCACCCCGGAGGAGGCGCGGCAGGCCGCCGCGGCGGGCGTCGACGGGCTCGTCGTGCAGGGCGTGGAGGCCGGGGCGCACCGGGGCGTGTTCGAGAACGATCCCGCCGACCCGGCGGGCGGGCCGCAGTACGGGCTCCTCGCGCTGCTGCGGCTCGTCGCGGCGGCCGTCGACCTCCCGCTGGTGGCCACGGGCGGCATCGTCGACGGCGCGGGCGTCGCCGCCGTGCTGGCCGCGGGCGCGTCGGCCGCCCAGCTCGGCACCGCGTTCCTGCTCTGCCCCGAGGCCGGCACGAAGCCCGCCCACCGCGCGGCGCTCGGCGATCCGGAACGCCCTGCGACAGCGATCACCCGCGCGTTCACCGGCCGCCCCGCGCGCGGCATCCGCAACACGTTCCTCGACGACCACACCGACGCGGCCCCGGCCGCCTACCCACAGGTGCACCACATGACGCGACCGATCAGGGCCCACGGCGACCCGGCCTCCATGAACCTGTGGGCGGGCCAGGCCTACCCGCTCGCCCGGTCGCTACCGGCGGCCGAGCTGGTGGCGACGCTGCTCGAGGAGGCCCGCGAGGCCACCTCCCGCGCCGCGGCGGGTGTTGCCCGATGACCGGGAAGATCGAGTCGGTCAACGTCGCCTTCGTGCGCAGCGACATCGACACCCGGGCGCCGGACGGGCGCACCGGGATCGACAAACGACCGGTCGACGGCCCGGTGCTGCTCACGGCCGCCGGGGTGCAGGGCGACACGATCTGCCACACCAAGCACCACGGCGGCCCGGACCAGGCCGTGTACGCCTACGCGGCCGAGGACCTCGCATTCTGGGCGGCCGAGCTCGGGCAGGAGTTCCGGCCCGGCGGGGTGGGCGAGAACCTCACCGTGTCCGGTGTGGACTGCACCGGCGCGGTGCTCGGCGAGCGCTGGCGGGTGGGTGAGGCGGTGCTGCAGGTACGCAGCTCGCGCAATCCGTGCCGGGTGTTCGCCGGATTTCGGGGCGTGCCGGATCTCGTCAAGCGGTTCATCGCGGCCGGACGGCCGGGGGCGTACCTGGCCGTGGAGCGGCCGGGGCTGGTGCGCGCCGGCGACACGGTGGAGCTGCTCGACCGGCCGGACCACGGCGTGACCGTGGCCGACCTGATGGCGGCGTCCACCGTGGCGCGCGAGCGGGCACCCGAGGTGGCCGTGGCCCGGGGGTACATGGGGGTGCGGGACCAGGCTTGGCTGGATCGGGCGTTGGAGCTGTCGGGGGCGTAGTTCGGGGTCGCTGTCGGGGGATAGGGGGATCAGGCGGGCTGGCTCGCCAGCGCCTCGAGGAGCTCGGCGAGCTGGGCCCGCTCGGGGGTGTGGGGGGAGCCGAGGGCATCGCCCGCCCGGCGCTCCACCCGGCCGCAGACCCTCTCGACGACGGCGCGGCCTCCGCCCGCGAGGTGGACGAGCACTCGCCTGCGATCGATGGGGTCGGTGCGTCGGTAGGCCAGCTGCGCGGCGACCAGACGGTCGACGACGCGGGTGGCCGTGGGCGCCGGCAGAGCGGTGTGCGAGGCGATCTCGCCCATGCTCCGCCCGCCGCCGCGGGCCAGCATCAGTAACACGCGCCAGCCGTCTCGGCTCACGCCCTCGGCCGATGTGACGGACGAGAGCGCGGAGGCGACGGCGCGGTCCAAACGGTCGAGCAGCTCGACCAGACCTGTCACCCGCGGCGCCGGGGCGGGATGCGCATTCCCCGGCGCCATTCGACTTGGTGGCTCAGACACGGTCACACACTGTACGTCCTGAGAGGGCCGATCGGGGTTCTCAGGAAGCCGAGGCGCTAGACGAACGGCGGATTCAGCGCGATGAACGGCTTCATCTAGTGAATACGATCTTCCCGGACGTGTCTCCATCGAGCATCGCGCGGAACCCGTCGGCGGCCCGATCCATGGAAAGTTCGAGCCCGATCTGGGGTGAAATTCCGGCGTTCTCGACGAATTGCAGCAGGTCAACGAGCTCTTGGCGGGTGCCCATGGTCGAACCGATCACGCGCAGCTGGAGGAAGAACAGCCGCTGGAGGTCGGCGCCGGGGTTGGGCCCACTGGTGGAACCGGAGACGACTATCACCCCACCCGGCTTGAGCGCTCGCATCGAGTGCGACCACGTCGCGTCACCGACCGTCTCGAAGACGGCGTCGACGCGCTCCGGCAGCCGCTCGCCCGACGGGAACGTGCGGTGGGCCCCCAGCCGCTCGGCGACCGCGCGCTTCTCATCGGTGCGACCGGTCACCCAGACCCGCATCCCCGCGGCGCGGCCCAGCTGCACCAGCGCCGTCGACACCCCGCCGGACGCGCCCTGCACGAGCATCGTCTGGCCGGGCTTCAGGCCGGACTTCGTGAAGAGCATCCGGTAGGCGGTGAGCCATGCGGTGCCCATCACCGACGCCTCGACGGCGGTGAGCCCGGCCGGCTTCGGCACGGCGTTGCGGGCGGGCACCACGACGGTCTCGGCGAACGTCCCCTGGTGCTTCTCCGTGAGGAGCGTGCGCTTGGGGTCGAGGGTCTCGTCGCCGTCCCACGCGGGGTCGCCGATCACCGAGTGCAGGACGACCTCGGTGCCGTCCTCGAGGGTGCCGGCGCCGTCGCAGCCCAGGATCATCGGGAACTGGTCCGGCTTGATCCCCACACCCCGCAGCGTCCAGATGTCGTGCATGTTGAGGCTCGCGGCGGTCATGGTCACGGCGACCCACCCGTCGGGAACCTCCGGGGCGGGGCGCTCTCCCACGGTGAGCGAGTCGAGCGGAGCGTCGGCGTTGGGCTCTGCGGCGTAGACGGCGAACATGGCGCGAAATCTAGCCAGGATCGCGCAGGTCTACTGTGTGAGACGTGCTGCGGGCAGTTGCGGACTGGTGGGACGCGGTCGAGCTTTGGCTCACACAGCTCCCGTTCGGGTTCCAGGTGCTGCTCGCCACGGTCGTGCTGGTCCCGCTGTGCTGGGGCACCGCCGTGCTGTCCGACCGCGTCGTGAACGCCGCGGCAGCCCGGATCGCCGCTCGCCGGGCCGTCGGGCGCGACTGATCACTCCCGACCGTCGCTGTGACGGTCGCCGCATTTCTCAGCGCCACTTCAGATAACGACTTGCTCTCAGCTTCGCCACAGCGCTCAGCCATCAGGGTGGGCGCAACACCCGATGCGCCCGCTTCGGGTGATCCGGCGAGCGGAAGGCCCATGACGACCTTGCAGGAGCACCCCGTCCCGACCCGTGGCCGTACCGCCCAGGTGCGATCGGGTCTCCTGCGTGGATGGCGGAGTCCGCAGCACCGCGACGGGCTCGCGCTCGTACTCAGCTCCGGACTCACCTCGGGGCTCGGGCTGCTCTTCTGGATACTGGCCGCCCGGTTGTACGACTCGGCCACCGTGGGTGTGAACAGCACCGTCCTGTCCGCGATGACGCTCCTGGGCACCGCGGCGCAGCTCAACCTCGGTAACGCGCTGCTGCGTTTCGTCCCGGTGGCGGGTCGGCACGTCCGCACGCTCGTGGTGTGCTGCTATGCCGCGGCCATCGCCGCGGCCGCACTGGCCGGTGCGGTGTTCGCCCTCGGCGCCTCGTGGTGGGCGCCCGAGCTGCACTCCGCGTTCGGCGGGTCAGAGCTCCTGGCGTTCTTCACGCTCTCCACGCCGGTGTGGGCGATGTTCGTCATCCAGGACTACGTCCTGCCCGCGCTCAAGAAGGCCACGCTCGTCCCGGTGGAGAACCTGGTGTTCTCCGTGCTGAAGATCGTGTTCCTCGGCGGGGCGGCCGCGCTCGGGATGTCGAGCGGGCTCGCCGTGTCCTGGGTCGCGGCCACCGCGGTGATCGTCCTGATCGTCACGGTCTACCTGGCGCGGGTGCTCCCGCGGGACCGCGCTGACGAGGCCGACCGGGCGCCGGCCACTGTCACGGTGCGGGACGTCGCGTCGTTCGTGCGGGCCGACTACGCCGGCACGGTGTTCCTGCTCGCCGCGGTGTTCGGCCTCCCGCTGGTGGTGTTCGCTCGCCTCGGCGCGGAGGCGGCCGCCGTGTACGGCATCACCTGGCAGATCGCCTATGCGCTCTACCTGATCGTCAACGGCATGGGGCAGTCGCTCGTCGCCCACGTCGCTGCCGACCCCGCCCGGCTCGAGGCGGCCCGTCACAGCATGATCTGCAAGGCGATGGCGCTGCTCGTCCCGGCGGTGGTCGTGATCGCTGGGGCGGCCTACCCGCTGTTGTCGCTGTTCGGCGCCCACTACGCCCAGGAGGGCAGCCTGCTGCTGGCGCTGCTCGCGCTGTCGGCCGTGCCCAACGCCATCATCTCGTCGGCCGTCTGGGCCGCGCGCGTGCGCCGCGACGGGCGGGTCCTGTTCGGACTGCCTGCGGCGATCACGACGGTGGTCATCGGCGCGAGCTGGTTCCTGATGCCGGTGATGGGCATCGTCGCCACCGGGGTCGCGTGGCTCGGCGCCCAGAGCATCGCGGCGGCGGGTGTGCTGGCAGTGCGCGCCATGGCGAGGAGGCGGCCGCGCCGGCCGCATGTGTAGTTCTCAGGCACGACCCAGGTCAGGCCGCCGCCGCGGCGAGAGCGGACAGCGTCTCCGAGCATCCGGCGTCGACCCGCACGGTGGCGAGCGGGTCGCCCCGGGTCGCGCCCCGGTTGACGATCACGACGGGGACGCCGGCCTTGTGCGCGTACCGCACGAACCTCAGGCCTGACATCACCGTCAACGACGAGCCGGCGACGAGCAGCGCCGCGGCCGCGTCGACCATGGCGTAGGCGCTGGCCACCCGATCACGCGGCACGTTCTCACCGAAGAACACCACGTCCGGCTTCAGCACGCCGCCGCACCCGGTGCACCGGGCCGGCCGGAACCCGTCGACGGCCGCGAGCTCCGCGTCGCCGTCCGGCGCGGCCTCGACGGCGGTGCCTGCCGCCTCGACGAATCCGGGGTTGAGCACCGTGAGCCGCTCCTGCAGCTCGGCGCGGCTGCTACGCCGCCGGCATCCCACGCAGACGACGTCGGCGATGCGCCCGTGCAGGTCGATCACGGCCCGGCTCCCGGCGGCCACGTGCAGCCCGTCGACGTTCTGCGTGATCAGCCCGTGCAGCGCACCGCACCGCTCGAGCGCGGAGAGCGCGCGATGGCCGGCGTTCGGTGCGGCGTGCCCCATGCGGGCCCACCCGACGTGGCTGCGTGCCCAGTACCGCCGCTGCGCCGCCTCGCCGGAGAGGAACTCCTGGTAGGTCATCGGGGTGCGGCGCGGCGAGCCCGGACCGCGGTAGTCGGGGATACCGGAGTCGGTGGACAGGCCTGCGCCGGTGAGCGCGACGATCGGGCGGCTCGCGAGCACGCCGAGCGCGCGGTCGAGCGCAGGTGCCTCCAGCACGTCCACGGTTGCCAGGCTAGTGCTCCCCACCGGAGGTTCGCCGGAGGTCTCGGCGGCCCAGCTCCACGCTGGACGCACCGGCGGACAGCCCGAGTACGCCCGGTACGAGGGCTGCCCGCCGGCACGCCCAGCGAGAAGCTGGATCCACCGATACCCCCGACGAACCACCGGTGGGAAGCACTGGCTGTCGCGTTCGTGCAATACCGCGGCTTCGCGGGGAGGCATGCTCGACGCATGGATACGGCAGACCACCTGCGACAGAGCATCGACCTGGCCGTCGCGACGATCCGTGACACCGAACTCGCTCGCTACGACGACCGGTCGCCGTGCGCGGACTACACCGTCCGCGATGTCGTGAACCACCTGGCGTTCGGGTTCCTGCTGGCGCACCGCTCCGGCGCCCGCGAGCCGTGGGACCCGTCGTGGAGCGGGGAGGATCGCACGCCCTACCTCGTCGGGCTGCCCGAACAGATGTGGGCGCAGGCCTGCGCCGATGAGGCGGGGGCCGCCGCGCGCGTGTGGGCCGAGCCGTCCGCGTGGCAGGGCGAGGCGAGCATGGGTGGCGCGGCGATGCCCGCGGCCGCGATCGGCTCGATGATGACGGCCGAGTTCGCCGTGCACGCCTGGGACCTCGCCCGTGCGTCCGGCCGGTCCCTCGACGTCCCCGAGGCGCTCGGCGCCGTGGTACTCGATGGCGTGCTCGCGATGGCGCCGTCCGGGCGGGAGGGCGGCTGGTTCGGTGCCGAGGTCACGGTGCCGGCCGATGCGCCCGCGTTCGAACGTGCCCTCGCGGCGTCCGGTCGCGACGCGCGGTGGACGCCGTGACACGGCAGGCTGGCCTGATGGATGTGCGCGAGGTCAACAAACGCGTGATCGAGCAGTTCCGGACGGGCGGCGAGGTCGACGGGATGCACCGCGAGCGCCTGGTGCTGCTCACCACCACGGGGCGGCGCACGGGAGAGCCCCGCACCACCCCGATGATGTTCCACCGCGACGGCGACCGCGTGCTCGTGATCGCGTCGAACATCGGGGCGCCCCGGCACCCGGACTGGTACCTGAACCTCGTGGCCGACCCGGAGGTCACCGTCGAGGTGGGCGACGAGTCGGGTGCTCCCCGGCACGCGGTGGCGCGGACGCTCGAGGGCGCCGAGCGCGAGCCGGTGTGGGAGATGCTGAAGGTGACCTACCCGTTCTTCGCCGAGCACGAGCGGAAGACGACGCGGACGATCCCGGTGGTCGAGCTGGCTTCGCCGGAGACGCGCTGACCAGGCGCCGATCAAGCCACCGGTGGTCGAGTAGGGACGGCGCCTCAGCGCCGTCCCGTATCGAGACCACCACCGGGCCGACTCGACCTGCCGGGGGATCGTGCGCGGCCTCCTACTCCCGGACGCGAGCGTCCACCGCGGGATGCGCATCAGGGCTGTCCGCGCCGAGGCCCGCGAGCAGGCGCAACCCGTCCTCGGCGGGGCTGGAGGGGGCCGCGGAGAGCACTAGCAGCTCAATTCCTGATTCGTCCGGAAGTGCGAAGTTCTCCTGGTGTAGTTCCAGCAGCCCGACCAGCGGATGCCGGGTATGCCTTGCGTCCATGTGTGCGGGCGCGGACGTCCGCGCGGGCCCAGAGGCGTCGGAAGCGCTCGCTGCCCATTGCCAGCTCGCCGATGGTCGAGGCCAGGCGGGGGTCATCGGGGTATTTGCCGGCGGCCAGGCGCAGGTGCCCGACCACGTCGAGGGTGCAGTTCTCCCAGTCCGCGTAAAGGCCGCGCTCGGCCTCTTCGAGGAAGATGTGCCGGGCGGAGTTCAGACCCGGCATCGGCCGGCCGTAGAGGAGCCCGGCGAGGCGGTTCCCGGCGAGGACGTCCATGCGGTGGTCCATGATCAGCGCGGGTGCGTCGGTGACCAGTTCGAGGACGCGCAGCAGCTCCGGCCGGACCCGCCCGACCGGCGCCTTCGCGCGGCGGCGACGCTGCCGGGCGAGGCGGTAGAGGTGCCCGCGTTCGGTCTCGTCGAGGCCGAGGACGCCTGCGAGCGCGTCGAGGACCTGCTCGGAGGGCTGGGTCGAGCGGCCCTGCTCCAGGCGTACGTAATAGTCGACGCTGACTCCGGACAGGTGCGCGACGTCTTCGCGGCGCAGCCCCTCGACCCGGCGGCGCCTGTCGGTGGGGATGCCGACGGCCGCCGGGTCGACCCGGGAACGCCGGGTTCGCAGGAAGCCCGCAAGATCGTCCATGCGCCCAGTATGGCCGTCGGTGGTGCCCCTGAAGGTGGTCCTGCGGTTACCAGGAAGTCCCGTCCGATGGAAGCGGCGCCCCTGAACGCCGGGCGCCTCGGCGCCCAAGATCGAAGGCATGAAGGCACTGATCGTCTACGCCCACCCGGAGCCGAAGTCGCTCAACAGCTCGCTCAAGGACCTCGCGGTGTCCACATTGGAGACTGCCGGGCACGAGGTACGGGTGAGCGATCTGTACGCGATGAACTGGAAGGCGGTCGTGGACGCCGCGGACTACGGCCCCAACGCCTCGAGTCCGCTGAAGGTCGCCCTCGACTCGGGCCGGGCCTTCGACGCCGGGACGCTCACCCCGGACGTCCTCGCCGAGCAGGAGAAGCTGTTGTGGGCCGACACGATGATCTTCCAGTTCCCGCTGTGGTGGTACGCGATGCCCGCGATCCTCAAAGGGTGGGTGGACCGGGTGTTCACCTACCACTTCGGGTACGGCGTCGGCGAGCACAGCGACACCAGGTACGGCGAGCGCTTCGGCGAAGGCACCCTCGCGGGCAGGAAGGCTCTGCTGTCGGTGACGGCCGGTGGCCCGGAGTCGCATTACGCGGCTCGCGGGATCAACGGTCCCATCGACGATCTGCTGTTCCCGATCCAGCACGGCATCCTCTATTACCCTGGCATCGAGGTGCTGCCGCCGTTCGTGCTGTACGGCACCGACCGGATGACCGACGAGGACTACTCGGATGTCGCCAAGGCGTGGGAGCAGCGCCTGCTCACGCTGGAGTCGACCGAGCCGATCGCGTTCCGGAAGCAGAACTTCGGTGACTACGAGATCCCCTCGCTACACCTGAAGGAAGGGCTGGAGCTCGCGGGCCGGACGGGTTTCGGGCTGCACGTGCACGGGTGACCGCAGCTCACACACCGATTCTGGTGCCGGTACAGCGACTGCAGTCGGTGTGTGGCGGCGGATGTCGGTGTGTGAGGCGTCATCGATACGCAGTACTGCGTATTGCCCGGATTCGTCGCCCTCGTGAGCATCGCGAATGAGCCATTGCTCGGCATACGAGGGGGAGGACCCGTGACAAGTCCTTTGGTGCGGCAGGATATCTGGAAGTTGGAGCAATCCGGGCCATGGCACCCGGTGACCCTCGCCTACGCGCGGGCGATCCGGGTGATGCAGGAACGTGCGGCGTCCGATCCGACGAGCTGGGCTTACCAGACGTCGGTCCACGCTGATCAGTGCGGTTGACGCGGTGCTCGCGGTCGACCGTGGGCTGCTGGCTGCCGCACTGCTGCTCGTCGCGGCCGGCTACGAGCTCACGTCCCGCAAGCGCCGCTTCCTCCGCTCCTGTCACCTCCCCGCGGCACTGCCGCCGACGGGGTGGCGGGCGGACGCCGCCTGTGTGCGGTTCGGTGCCCGCCAGGCCTGCGCGTGCGTGGGCAGCTGCGGTCTGCTCATGCTCGCGATGGCCGCGGCGGGGCACGGCGCGCTGTTGCTGGTGGTCCTCGTCTCGGCGATCGTGGCGGCGCGCACGTTGCTCGTGGCAGGCACGAAGCTCGGCCGGCCGGCCGCCGCGGCGCTGCTGGTGGCCTCGCTGATCCTCGTCACGGCCTGACGGCCCAGGCCGGGGGGCGCTTCTCGGTGAAGGCGCGCATGCCTTCCTGCCCTTCATCGCCCGCGAAGTGGCGGGCGGAGAGCTCCTGCATCTCGGCGAACTGCGCGCCCAGTGCCGACGGGCGGTCGCGCCGCAGCATCGCCTTGGTGGCGGCCAGCGCGCCAGGGGCGCCGAGGCGCAGCATCTCGACGTAGCGCGCGACCTCGGCGTCGAGGTCGACGCCCGGGACGGCGCTGTTGACCAGCCCGATCCGCACGGCCCGCGGCCCGTCGAACGTCTCACCGGTGAGGAACAGCTCGTGTGCCGCGCGGGGCAGCAGCCGCGGCAGCACGGTGACCGAGATGACCGCAGGCACCACGCCGATCCTGACCTCGCTGAACGCGAACGTGGCGTCCTCGGCCGCCACCGCGACGTCACAGGCCGCCACCAGGCCGACCCCGCCCGCCCGCGCCGGGCCCGCGACCCGGGCGACGACCGGCGTCGGCGAGGACCAGATCCGTTCCAGGATCGCCGGGAAATCGTTGACGCCCTGGTCCTGCGCCCCGGCACCGCGCGACTCCTTGAGGTCCATCCCCGAGCAGAACACCCGGCCCGTGTGGCCCAGGACGATCACGCGCACGCCGTCGTCGGCGATCGCCGCCTGCAGGTGGGCGAGCAGCTCCCGGCGCACCTGCGCCGAGAGGGCGTTGCGGTTGGCGGGGGAGTCGAGCGTGATCGTGGCGACGCCGGCGGCGACGTCGAGGTGCACCAGCTCCGTCATGCGGGGACGGTATCCCGCGCGTCGCCCTCACCGGTGTACGCGCTGGCCTGGAGCGTGAAGAGCTCCTCGTAGACGCCGCGGTGGGCCATCAGCTGCTCGTGGGTGCCGTGCTCGATCAGGCGGCCCTGCTCCAGCACCAGGATCTGGTCGGCGTGCCTGACGTTCGCCAGCCGGTGCGTGACGAGGACGGTGATCCGGTCGCCGCCCGTGCCGGCGAGCCCCCGCAGCGCGGCGAACACGGCGTGCTCGGCCCGGGCGTCGAGCGCGGCGGTCGGCTCGTCGGCGATCACGACGGGCGCGTCGCGGTAGAGCCCCCGGGCCACCGAGAGGCGCTGCCACTGGCCGCCGGACAGGTCCCGCCCGCCCTGGAACTGCCGCGACAGCACCGTGGCCCACCCGGCCGGCAGCTCGGCCACCACGTCGTCGGCGCCGGAGCGGGCCGCAGCGTCGGCGAGCCGCGCGCCGTCGGGGTCGGGGCGGTCGAGCCGGCCGATGCGGACGTTGTTCTCCGCGTGCATCGGCCAGCGCAGCGGGTCCTGGAACACCACGGAGACGCGCTCGTGCAGCTCGCGCTGGTCGACCGTGGCGACGTCGACGCCGTCCCACGCGACCGTGCCGGAGTCGGCGAGGTAGAGCCCGGTGATGAGCTTGGCGAGGGTGGACTTGCCCGATCCGTTCTCCCCCACGAGCGCGATCACCTCGCCGCGGCGGAGCGTGCAGCTGACACCGTCGACGGCGGGCTGCTCCTGCCCCGGGTACCGGAACGTGACGCCGGTGAGCGTGACCTCGGCCGGATCGCCGCGCAGCCGCCCAGCAGCCGACGCGCGGCTCCGGCGCCCGACCTCGTCGAGGCAGGACCGGTACAGGTCGAGGTAGAAACTCGCCTCGTAGAGGTGGTTGACCTCGTAGATCGTGTTGGAGACGGACTGGCCTGCCGTGCGCATGGCCAGCGCCGCGGCGCCTGCCAACGCGAGCGGCATGCCGCCTCCGTAGAGCAGCAGGGCGAGCACGCCGTACGCCAACCCGGTGCCCACCCCCGACACGGTGCGCCCGATCAGCTGGACGATCGTGCGGTCGCGTTCGAGGCGCACGGCCTCGGCGGTGATCAGGTCGCTGATCCGGTGGTGCTCGCCCAGCAGCACCTGCTGGGTGGTGAACGCCCGCACCTCCGCAGCGGGGTCGCGCCGCGTGATCAACATGCTCGTCACGGAGCTGCGGCGGCGAGCGGAGGTCATCCGTACGAAGGACGCGAACATCAGTCGAGCGGACCGCACGGTGGCCCAGCCCCGCGGCAATGCCGCCAGCAGCACGACCGGGGCCAGCACCGGGTGCAGCACACCCGCGCTGACGACCGCGGCCGACACCGACACGATGCTGGCGATCAGGTCGCCGGTGTCCTGCGCGCAGCTCCTGATCCGCGACGGCCCCTCCGAGCTGGCCCGCTCGACGAGCTCGGTGAAATCGGCGTCGTCGAACGCGGCGAGGTCGACGCGGAGGACCGCGGCGTGCAGGTCGTCCTGCGCCCGCTGCTCCACCCGCGGCACGAGCGCCCCCTGCACCGCGGCGACCGCGGCGTCGAGCAGCCCACGCGCCGCCCCGGCCGCGATGACCGTTGCGATCGCGGGCAGCGCCGCCACCACCCGCTCCGGGGTGGGCCCCTGCGCGAGCAGCTGCGTGAAGACGTCGGCCGTTGCGAGCAGCCCGAACGCGGTGACCGCGCCCGCGGCGATCTGCACGACGCCCGCGAGCAGCGTGAGCGGTGGTGACGCCCGCCATGCCCACCGGACGGCCAGCGCGACGGTGCCGGGCACTTTCGCGGCCACCGCTCGCAACCCCGCGTTCGCCGTGGCCGCGTAGCCCTCGGCCCACCGCGGGGTCTCCATGTCCTCGACACCGATCAGCGGCTCGCCCACGCTCCACCCCCCGGCGCTCCATGGTGCCGGGCGGGGCCGACATTCCGCGGCGAATTAGCCGAATCGCTCCCGCAGGTACGCGCCGGTTGTGTCGTCGGCGGGGAAGAAGCTCTCGATCGCGATCTCGTCGAGCGTGACGTCCAGCGGGGCGCCGAGCACGGCCACCGTGCTGAACAGCGTGAGCTCCTGGTCGGGGTGGCGCAGCCGCAGCGGCAGCACGATCCGGTCGCGCGGCTGGGCCGCCGGGTCGAGCCCTGCGTCGCGGCAGTAGCCGCTGAGCTCGTCGAGCAGGGCTCGCAGCCCGGTGGTCGCGGAGCGCTCGGCCTGCCTGCGCAGCCGGGACACCAGGTGCGCCGCGTACTCGGCCAGGTCGATCACGTGCGGCGCGAGGCCTCTGGGATGCAGGCTCGCGCGCAGCACGTTCACCGGAGGCGTGAGCAGCTGGGGGTCGACGAGGTCGGTGAGCAGCGCGACGGCGCTGTTGGCGCCCAGCATGTTCCAGTACCCGTCCACGAGCACGGCCGGGTAGGGCGCGTGACCCTCGAGGATCTGCTTCAGGGAGCGTTGCACCTCGCCCATCTCGGCGTCGTCGAGCGAGTGCTCGGTGTAGGCGGCGGCGTACCCGGCGGCCGTCATCAGCTCGTTCCTGGCGCGCAGCGGCATGTCCAGCTCCTCGGCGAGCAGCAGCACCATGTCCCGGCTCGGCCGGGACCGGCCGGTCTCGAGAAAGCTGAGGTGCCGCGCCGAGACGTCGGCCTGGATGCCGAGGTCGAGCTGGGTGAGCCGGCGCCGCTGGCGCCAGTCGCGCAGCAGGGAGCCGAAGGTGGTGCCGGTGACGGTCGCGGCGGTCATGCCGCCGACGCTAGCCGCCCGTGCGCGGCCGCTCGATGACCTCCGGGGTAATGGACCGGCGCCGAGGGAGCAGGGCAGGGTCATCGGCATGACCGACGAGCTCACCGCGCAGCTGCACGCCGCCATGCCGTTCACGGCGCTGCTCGGCGCGACCGCGCTGAAGGTGGGGCCGGACGAGGTCGTGCTGCGGCTGGACTGGGACGCAACCCGCTGCACCACGGGCGGGCTGCTGCACGGCGGGGCGCTGATGGCGCTCGCCGACGCCGCGGGCGGCTGGTGCGCGTTCCTCAACCTGCCCGACGGCTCAGGAGGCACCGCCACCGTGACCTCGGCGACGAACTTCCTGCGACCGATCACCGGGGGTCACGTGGAGGCCACGGCCCGTCCGCTGAACGTCGGACGCACCGTCATCGTGGCCGACACCGAGCTGCGCGACACCGACGGTCGCCTCGCCGCGCGCGTGACCCAGACGCAAGCGGTGCTCAGGGGATAGTCCCGGCGCGGGAGGGGTGCCGTTCGTCGCGCGAGGGGGCGGGGAGGCCGGTTCGAGCCCGCTGCGCGGGCGGTGCCGGTGGTAGGCATCCGCCGTGGGAACGATGCGCGTCATCACGCAGCTGGCGACCGGCGGACCGGAGGTGCTCGAGCTCGGCGAAGCGGAGATCCCCGAACCCCTGCCCACCGAGATCCGCGTGCGGGTCGGGGCGGCCGGCGTGAACCCCGTGGACTGGAAGACCCGGGCAGGCGCCGGGGTGGCCGCGGTGATCGGGCCGCCGCCGTTCACCGTGGGCTGGGACGTCGCGGGCACGGTCGACGCGGTCGGGCGGGGCGTCACCCGCTTCGCGGTGGGCGACGCGGTGTTCGGGATGCCGTGGTTCCCGCGGATGGCCGGCGGCTACGCCGAGTTCGTGACGGCCCCGTCCCGCCACTTCGCCCACCGCCCGGCCGGGCTCTCCGAGGTGGAGGCGGCCGGCCTGTCCCTCGCCGGGCTCACCGCGTGGCAGTGCCTCGTGGACATCGCCGCCCTGCAGCCAGGGCAGCGTGTCCTCGTGCACGCCGCGGCAGGCGGGGTCGGGCACCTCGCCGTCCAGATCGCGAAGGCGCGGGGCGCGTACGTGATCGGCACGGCTTCGGCGGCCAAGCACAACCTGCTGCACGACCTCGGCATCGACGAGGCGATCGACTACCGCGCGGAGGCGTTCGAGAAGGCGATCGACCCGGTCGACATCGTGCTGGACCTCATCGGCGGCGAGGTGGCGGCGCGCTCGCTCGACATCCTCCACCCGGAGGGCAGGCTCATCTGCCTGCCGTCGGCGGCAGCGGCCGCCGCCCTCGCCGCCGCGGCCGAGCGCGGCCTGCGGGCCACCGCCATGCTCGTCGAGCCGGACGGCAACGGGCTCGACGCACTCGCCCGGCTCGTCGACGACCGCAGGCTGCGCGTGCTCGTGACCGAGACGTTCCCCCTCGAACGGGCCTCGCACGCCCACCGGGCGGGGGAGCTGGGCCACACGACGGGCAAGTTGGTGCTGACCGTCTAGCCTGATCACCTGATTGGTGCAAGCGCGGCCGCATGTGGCCGGGGATGCACCGAGCAGATGATCAGCCGATGGGGAACCGGGCCCGCAGCAGCGCGCCCGGCGGGCCGCCTGCGACCGCGAGCGTGCCGCCGTGATGCACCGCGATCTCGCGGGCGATCGCCAGGCCCAGCCCCGAACCGCCTGCGTCGCGGGCCCGTGCCGGGTCGAGGCGGGTGAAGCGGTCGAACACCGCCTCCCGCTGGTCGGCGGGGATGCCCGGCCCGTCGTCCTCGACCTCGAGCACGGCCTCGCCGTCCTGCTTCCGCAGCCGGACGGTCACTGCGCTCGCGGCGTGCCGCACGCCGTTGTCGACGAGGTTGGCGACCAGCCTGCGCAGGTGCTCCGCCGAGCCGCGCACGACGATCCCGGCGTCGATCAGCAGGTCGGGCCGGACGTCGGTGCGCGGCCGGGCCAGCGCCGCCTCCTCCGCTGCGACCTGCCCCAGGTCGACCTCGCAGTGCTCCGGTGGCTCGCCGGCGTCGAGCCTGGCGAGCAGCAGCAGGTCGGTGGTGAGGCGCTGGATCCGCTCCACGTCGGCGAGCGCCTCGGTCGCGAGCGGCTGGGATGGGGCGATCTCCAGGCGGGTGCGCAGCACCGCTAGGGGGCTGCGCAGCTCGTGCGCCGCGTCGGCGACGAACCGGCGGTGGCGCCCGACCGCGTACTCGAGCCGGTCGAGCGTGCGGTTGGTGGTCTCGGCGAGTAGCCGGATCTCGTCCCGGGCCTGGGGCACCGGGACGCGCCGATGCAGGTCGGTGGCGGTGATGTCGGCGAGCTCGCGGCGGATCGCCGAGACCGGCACGAGCGCGCGCCCGACGGCGAGCCATGTGAGCGCGGCGACCAGCAGGAGCAGGGCGGGGACGCCGGGCAGCAGGACGGAGCGCAGGGTGTCGAGTGCTGCCGCCGCAGGGTGCAGCGACGCCCTTGCCTGCACGAGCAGCTCTCCGTCCGCGGTCAGCACGGGCCGGCTGGCGACGGCGAAACGCTCCGTGGAGGTGGGGGGAGGGACGCCCGGCCGCGCGGGCCGCACGACGACGTCCGGCCCCACCATCACCCGGGGCTCCCCTGCGGGGACCGGTGGGCTCGGCACGGCGAGCAGCGCTGCGGTCAGCGCGGCCCGGCGCTCCGCCTCCGCTGCCGCGCTGTCGGCGAGGCTGCCGGCCAGCACACCCACCAACACCGCGGACGCGACGCCGAGCGCGACGGCGACGACGGCTGTGGCCGCGAGCGTGGCCCGCAGGCGCACCGACATCCGCGAGCGTGACCTCATGGCGTGGCCTCCAAGCGGTAACCGGCGCCTCTGACCGTGACCAGCGATGTCCTGCCGAAGGGCGCGTCGATCTTGCGCCGGAGCGCGCTGACGTAGACCTCGACGATGTTCGGGTCGCCGTCGTATGCGAAGTCCCACGCCTGCGCGAGCAGCTCCCGCTTGGACACGACCTCGCCGGCCCGCCGGGCCAGCCCGTGCAGCACGGCGAACTCCTTCGGCGTCAGCGCGATGTCCACGTCGCCCCGTCGGCAGCGCAGGCCGGCCGGGTCGAGGGTGAGGTCGCCGACGGCGATCGACACGGGACGGGCGGGTCCGCCGCGGCGCACGAGGGCGCGCAGCCGGGCCAGCAGCACCACGTACGAGAACGGCTTGGACAGGTAGTCGTCCGCCCCGGTGTCGAGCGCCTCCGCCTCGTCGTGCACGCCGTCCTTGGCGGTGAGCATGAGGATCGGCGTCCAGTTCCGTGCCGCCCGCAGCTCCCGGCAGACGGCGTATCCGGACAGCCGCGGCAGCATCACGTCGAGGACGATCACGTCGTAGGCGTTCTCGGTGGCGAGCCACAGCCCGTCGCGGCCGTCATGGGCCACGTCCACCGCGAACCCCTCGTTCGCCAGCCCGCTCGCGAGCACGTCGGTCAGACGTTCCTCGTCGTCCACCAGCAGCATCCGCACGGCGAGGAGTCTTGCGCGTCAGCCTGAGCCGAACCTGAAGACGCGTTCGGGTGCGTTCAGGCCCGGTTCAGCCGATCCCGGCGAGGCTCCGTCCTGTCCGGAGAAGTCGAGTGGAAGGCGAACGATGCGCGAATCTGGGGCATGGCGAGCCGGCGGGGTGCGTAAACGCAGCATCGCGGCGGCCGTGCTGGTGGCAGCGGGTCTGTCGGTGCTGACGACCGGCGCGGCCTCGGCGGGCGAGCCGTACGACGAGCGCGGGCCGTTGATCGTGACCTGTGAGGACGGTGAGCTCGTGACGCGTGAGCCCACCGAGGAGGACCGAGAGCGGCTCAGGGCCATGCCCGCCCCGCCCGAACGTCCGCGGGTGGAGGAGCGGAGACATCGCCGGGTCGAGCCGGACGACGGACGCACCCGGGTACTGCCGGACGGTCGAGCGATCCGGGTCGTGCCCGCCGAGCCGGGGGCGCCGCCGCCGGTGACGTGCGAGGACGACGGTCCGCCTGCGCGGCCGCGCGTCGACCGGGTCGAGCCGGCGGTGCCCGCACTGCCACGTTGAGGGCCGGGGTGGCGGTCGGGGGGCCGCCACCCCACTCAGCGCTCATCCGGCGACGTCGGGGATGGTCAGCCCCTGGCGGATCGCGAACACGACGAGCTGGGCGCGGTCGCGGGCGGCCAGCTTGACCATCGCCCGGCTCACGTGGGTGCGCACCGTGTCCGGGCTCAGCACGAGCTCGCGCGCGATCTCGTCGTTCGAGAGGCCGGTGGCCACCCAGGCGACCATCTCGCGTTCCCGGGTGGTCAGGGAGTCCCACGCGACACGCGGTGGGGTCGGCCCGGCGAGGTGCCGCCCGAACATCCCGACCACCCTGCGGGTCACCGACGGCGAGAGTAGCGCCTGGCCCGCGGCCACCACGCGGATCGCCCGCACCAGCTCGGCCGGCACGTTGCTCTTCAGCAGGAACCCGCTCGCCCCCGCCTGCAGCGCCTCCGCCACATAGCGGTCGATCTCGAACGTCGTCACGACGATCACCCGCGTCGTGGACAGCCGGGCGTCGGCCGCAACGGCCCGCAGCACGCCGATCCCGTCGAGGCCGGGCATCTTCAGGTCGAGCAGGAGCACGTCGGGACGGGTCTCCCGGACCAGCCCGAGCGCGGCCTCGCCGTTCTCCGCCTCGCCGACGAGCTCGAGATCGTCCTCGCGGCCGACGAGGACGCGCAGGCCCATCCGGACGAGCTCGTCGTCGTCGGCGAGCGCGACCCTGATCATCGTGCTCCCCCGTGCGGGAACGTGGCCGCCACCTCGTAGCCGCCGGTCGGCCGCTCCCGCGCGGCGAACGTGCCCCGCAGCTCCTCGACGCGTTGCTGCAGGCCGCGCAGCCCGCGACCCGGCTCAGCCGCACCGCCCGCGCCGGTGTCGCGCACGGCGACCGAGACATCGCGCTCGCCGTAGTCGACGTCCACCTCCGCCGCCGCCGTCGGCCCGGCATGGCGCAGCACGTTGGTGAGCGCTTCCTGCACCAGCCGGTAGACGGTGGCGGATTCGCGCTCGCCGAGCGCGCCGGGGGCACCGGTGACGGTGAGCGCGACCGGCAGCCCGCCTGCCCGCACGCGTTCGACGAGATCCGGGACGTCCCGGGCGGTCGACGCACCGGCGTGCAGCGTGTCGAGCGTGGCCTGCAGCTCGTGCAGCGCGTGCTCGCTGGCCGACCGGATCGCTTCGAGGGACACCCGGGCCTGTGCGGGCTGCTCGTCGAACACGGTGAGCGCCACACCCGCCTGCATCGCGACCACCGCGAACCCGTGTCCCGCGATGTCGTGCACCTCGCGCGCCACCCGCAGGCGCTCCTCGTCGGCACCCCGCGCGATCAGCGCGGCGCGCTCGCGTTCCATCGCATCGGCCCGGGTCCGCACCAGCGCTCCGGCCAGCGCGGGAACGGCCACGAAGATGACCGGCCACGCCAGCAGGAGTGTCGCGACCACATGGGAGGGCTGTGTGTCGAGCCGGGTCCACAACGCCGCGGCAAGCGCACAGCAGGCCCCGACGCAGACCGGCACGGCCGTCCGGGCATGGCGCAGGCGGGCGAGGGCGAAGCTGGCGAGCACGACGAAGAGCAGGATCGGGCCGTACGGCTGACCCGCGAGCACGTAGCCGACGACGGTGACGACGACGGCGGCCGCCGCGGTGGCGGGCGCCTGCCGGTGCCGGCTCCACGCGGCCGCCGCGACGAGGATCCCGACGACCCCTCGCGCGTCGAACACGGCCTGCGGCTGGAAGCGGGCGACGAACGCGGTGCCGGCCAGCGCCACGACGGCGAGCACCGCCGCTATGGCGGCGAGGCGCCCGTTCCCACCGATCACGATCGGTGAGGCTACTGCCGGGTCGCGCGCCGTGGACCTCGCCGAAGCGGATCTACGCGGATCTGCGTAGCGCGGGTGCCGCTCCCGGGCGGACGTGCCCGGCCGCCCCCGTCCCTAGCGTCGGCGACGGCTCACAGGGAGTGGGCTGCACGAGCCTTGGGGGTAGCCATGTTCCGGATCCTCGCCGACCGCCCGCGGCGCGCGGTCCTCGTCAGTCTGCTGATCTCGGCGATCGGGATCCCGATCCAGATCGTCGGCGGCTGGGAGTACCCCGTCGTCCCGCCGGGGATGCTGATCCTCGTGGCAGCGGGCCTCGCCGCCCTGCTGCCGATGCGCTGGGCGCCGGTGATCTCGCTGGTGTGCGGCGGGTTCATCCTCGTGGGGTTCGTCGTCGTCGGCGATGTGGCCAACATGTTCGGAAGCCAGAACGCCCTGGTCACGGTGGGGAAGTGGGTGCAGATGATCGCACTGGCGGTGGGTATTGCCGCGGCGATCGGTTCCCTCGTGAAGCCGCCCGTGCAACTGGCGGCCGCCGGCCGCTGAGCGAGTCGGGGTCCTACTGCGCGGAGCGGCGCACCTGCGCGACGACATCGCGCACCCGCTCCCGGATGGCGCGCAGCTCGGTGAGGTAGAGCCAGTAGTCGGGGTGCGCGCCGGTCAGCCGCTTCTGGGCGTTGTCGAGCCGCACGGCCTGCGCGTCGAGGATCGGTCCGAACTGCCGGACGAGGCCGCGGTCGACGACGAGCCGTTGTGCGTCGCGCACCACGAAGCGGACGTCGGCCGCGTACCGTGCCGGATCGGCCCTGACGTCGCGCAGCGCGGCGAGCCGGTCGACCACCGCGTCGTGCCGCTCCTCGGCACGGGCGAGTGCCGAGCGGGCGGCCGTGACCTGGTCGGCCGCCTCGTCCCAGTCGCCTGCCTCGGCACGGCGACCGGCCTCGGCGTGGGCCCGCTCGGCGTCGGCGATGGCCGCACGAGAGAGCGCCTCGGCGCCCGTCAGGTCCCGGGAGCAGGGTTCGGAGAACTCCCTCAGCAGCGCCGAGAGTGACGGTGCGATCCGGCCGGCCTTTGTCTCCGCGGCCTGCCGCCGGGTGGCGATGCTGGTCAGCGCCGACCTCACCTGCTGCGCGGCGCGGGGCGCCTCCGCAGCGAGCGACGCGGCCGACCGGGCGAGTTCGAGCGTGCGCTGCGCCGCGCGCATGCGCTCCTGCAGCCCGGCGCCCGGCCCGTCCATCCCCGCGCCGCTCCGCTCGGCCTCGGCGAGCCGCTCCTCGGCCCGCCGCGATCGCATGCCCGCCGCGGCGGCGTTCTGCACGGCGGTGCGCGCGGTGGCGAGCGCGGTGCGCGCCTGTTCGAGGGTGCGCGGCAGGTTCTTCACCGCGAACTCGGCCTCGTCGAGGCTGCGCCCGTGGGTGGCCCGGAACCTGCGGATCGCCTCGCGGGCCCGTTCGATCTCCCGCAGCGCCTTCTCGTCGGCGTCGCGGGCGCCGCGGGTGGGGCGGCTGCCGTCGAGCGGATGCTCCTGCGTGGCAGTGAGATAGGCGCTGGTGGCGGCGTCGCCCACGGCGGCGATCTCCGCCCACTCCTGCCCGAGCCGCGTCCGCCCGCTCATGTCGACGGCCACCCGCACGGCGTCGGCGACGGCGCGCTGCTCGTCGTCGAGGGCGAGGAAGGCCTGGGTGGCCGCGTTGCGCGCGGCGAGGACACGCTCGTCGGGGAGTTCGCCTCCACGGTCTGACCTGCGGAACACCTCGCTCCCCTCGCGCATCGGCGGTCCAACCGTACCCGGATGGCGGGGGTGGGGACATCGGTCGGGTGATCGGGTTCGGCCCGCTTGACGGATGCGCCTCCCGTCGATCCTGATCATTCGCAGGTTGCCGCCCGTCGCGGCAACTGCGGTGATCGACGGGTGAGGATCCCCCGTTCGTCGGTACCGGCGGCCGCCGACGTCCTTCCACCGCTGCTCTGGACGCCCGTCGGCGGGGGACAGGACGTGACCATGCGGTGAACGGCAGACCCTGTCATCGGGGGTTGCGGGGCTCAGCCGCTCGTCGCGCGGCTCGCGCCGACGGCCTCAGCTCGCGGCCGGACGCGTTGTTCAACGCCGGTCGGCCGTTAACGTTGCTCGCGGATCGATAACGACCCGGTCACGAAAACCGGACACGGACCGCACCGCCCCCCGGCGGTCCGCCCGCACCCCCGAGCGGGACGTCCGGCCGAGTCGCTACCAGATCCGGAAGGAAAGGTTCGTGGCTCGGCACCGCTCCCCCCAGAGCCGGCACGCGCACCTCGGGCTCCCGCTGTCCGCCGCACTGGCGGCAGCGGGGGCCGGTGGTGCCCACCGGTCGACACCCGTCCAGCAGCTGACCTCGTCGCTGCCCGCCCGGTTCGTCGCCACCGTCGTGGCAGGCGGAGCGCTCGCGGCCTCGGCGCAGCACGCCCTCGCCCAGACCCTTCCCGCCGCCGCGGACGGCGCCGCCCTGCGCGTGGCCGTCGAGGAGCTCTTCGGCGCCGCGCCCGCGGTTGAACCGGCGTCCGGACCCGCTGAGACCTTCGACGTCACCGACGCGGCGTCGGTTGCGTTCGCGCCGGTGGTTCCCGAAGTCACGGCCGATCTGCCGGTCGATGTCCCCGTGGCCGATGCCGCGTCGCTGGTCAAGGCGGCCGACTTGCAGCGGGCCGCCGCCGAGGCCGAGGCGGCTCGTGCGGCCGAGGCGGCTCGTGCCGCCGAGGAGGCGGCCAAGGCGGCGGAGGCGGCCCGCGCTGCCGAGGAGGCCGCTCGCGCGTCGGCGGGCAGCGCCGTGCAGATGGTCGCCGGACGCGTGACCTCGGGGTTCGGCTCCCGCTGGGGCCGGGCCCACGAGGGCCTCGACGTCGCCGCCCCGATCGGCACCCCGATCCGCGTCCCGCTCGCCGGCACCGTGATCGAGTCCGGCCCAGCGAGCGGCTTCGGCATGTGGGTGCAGGTGCGCCACAACGACGGCACCGTCACCACGTACGGCCACATCAACCGCTCCCTGGTCCGCATGGGCCAGGAGGTGGCGGCGGGCGAGGTGATCGCCGAGGTGGGCAACCGCGGCCGCTCCACCGGCCCGCACCTGCACATCGAGGTCACCACGCCCGGCGGCAAGAAGATCAACCCGCGCCCGTGGCTCGACGAGCACAGGGTCGGCTACTGAGCTCCGAGATCGTGCCTCAGGTGGCGGCGAGCAGCACTGCACCGGTGAGGACGGCGAGCACGGCACCGGCCTGCCGCAGCGAGAGCCGTTCGCGCAGGACCATTCGCGCGAGCAGGACGCTCACCGCGGAGTCCAGCGAGGCCAGCACGCTGACGACGGAGATGTCTCCGAGGGTGAACGCGATCGCCAGCACGGCGTCGCCCGCCGCGGCCAGCAGCCCGGCGACGAGCAACACGGGCAGTCCCGCACGGGGCACGGCCAACCGCGCCAGCGGACCGGCGAGAGCGATCGGCAGCAGGCCGACCAGTCCGCCGGTCTGCAGCCCGGCCGCGACCCAGAGCGGTGACGTCGCGCCGGACCCACCCGCGTCGATCAGCACGAACGCCGATCCGAACGCTCCGGCCGCGAGCAGGGCGGCCAGCGGCGGCGGGAGCCGGGGTGACCGGGCCGCGCCCTCGTCAGGGCAGCCGGGACGGGCGCCGGCGCAGGGTGGGTTCGGCTCCGCGGTCTGCGGGCCCATCGCGGTCGCGAGCACCAGCACGCCGAGCACCGCCACGGCGAGGCCCACCCACCCGAGCACGCCCGGTACCTCGCCCCTGGCCACGCCCACCGCGACCGGGACCACCGCCCCGGATGCGGCCAGCGGCGCCACCACCGACACCGACCCGCGCGCCATCGCCCCGTAGAACAACACCAGCCCGACCGCCGCGACAGCACCCCCGAGCAGCCCGAACACCAGACCGCTCAGCGGCGGCCGGCCCGCCACCGACCACGCGATGGTGCCGACGACCAGCGTTCCCGCCACGTGGCCCCACAATGCGATCGCGATCGGACGGGCGCGACGGGCCGCGATCCCGGCCACGAGATCGCTCGAGCCGTAGGCGATGCTCGTGACCAGTGCCAGCACCGCTGCGACCACCACCACCTGATCGTGCCCGACCTCAGGCCTGGACCACAGCCGGAATTCGTGACCGTTCCTCTGGCGAGCGCGGACGTGGGCGAGTGCGCCGCCGCTCGCGTTCCGGTTGCGCGCGGTCGACCGGACTCCGGATCTTGCGCCCTCCCGAGGCCTGCGTGCACGCCGAGAAGCACACCAGCGCTGTTGTGACCGCCGGGTGTGCTGTCCGCGCGATCGTGGGTGTTCGGCGCTGCGCCGGGGCCCGTTCGGCGGTGGCCGCGCCCATGATCCGACGTATCGGTTGCTCATGGCTGTGGCGACAACCATGAGCAACCGCTACTTGCGATCTTCGCGTCCATGATCCGGAGTTTCGGGTGCTCATGGTTGTGGGGGCAGCCGTGGGCAACCGATAGTTCGGATCTTGCCCGCCGCCGATCGCCTGGCGGTAGGGGCGCGATCGTGTCGGTCCATCGGGTCGGTCTGGTCGAGCAGCTGCCGGTGGGCGCGCCGTTCCCGGCCCGGGTCGCCCGGTACCCGCCTCGTGATCCGGGCTTCGCGTGTGGTTTCGCCGGTTCGCCTCGACCTCTTCGCCTTGCGGGGGTGGCTGGGTTGGGTGCACTACCGTCCCCTGGGGTTGCGTGGGCGGCCGTCCCCGACGCGGGGGCACGCCTGTTTGCGACGAGACTGTTGCTGCTGGGTGCCACGTGACTGGCTGTGGTCCCGACCCTCCGCACCCAGCCCTACTCCTGGATGATCACGGCCAGACCACCCCAGGGGGAAGGGCCCCACGCTCAGGTCCATGATCAGCAGGACCGGGACACCAACGGCAGAGGGCCTCCCCGGTCAGAACACCAGCTGCAGGGGTGCAGGCCATGTCCCGATTCCGCTGATCACACCCCAGATTCCAGGCGTGGCCAAGGGCGACGACGGGACCACAGCCAGATGTGTAGCACCCAGACCGCGGCGGTCTCGTCGGGAACGGGCGTGCCTCCGCGTCGGGGACGGCCGCCCGAGCAACCACATGATTCGGTAGTGCACCCAACCCAGCCACCCCGGAAGGCGACGGGCTCGAGGTGAACCGGATCGCTACGCCGGCAGCCCTCGGCTGGTGGGTGAGGCCCGGGGGCTACCCGGTGCCGGGAACGGCGCGCCCACGAAAGCGTCCGGCACCCGGGCGCACCCCCAGGGGTGCGTTCCGCGGAACGCACTGCGCCCAAAGCGGGTGATCAGCGGTTCGGCGCGAAAGTCGACACCCCGAGCCCGTTGCCAGATCAAGCCGCCCGCGACCGCTGCTCCGACCGCATGATCTGCAGTATCGGTTGTCCATGGTCGCGACAACGACCATCTGCACCCGATACCAGCAGGTCAGCGCGGCGATCAAGGGCTAATGGTCGCGATCCAAGATCATCTAGCGACCATTTCGCCTTGATCGCCGCGCTGTCCCCAGGATGGAGGCCCCGCGATTCGTTAGGCCGATTCATTACCGAACATCTCGAGCGCGCGGATCTTGTTCGTCGCGTCGAGGGCGGCCACCTTGTACGCCTCCGACAGCGTCGGGTAGTTGAGCACGGTGTCGACGAGGTAGTCGACGGTGCCGCCGCACCCCATGATCGCCTGCCCGATGTGCACGAGGTCGGTGGCGCCGGTGCCGAAGACGTGCACACCCAGCAGCGTCCGGTCGACGGTGGAGACGAGCAGCTTGAGCATGCCGTAGGAGTCGCCGACGATCGCGCCGCGCGCCAGCTCCCGGTAGCGCGACATCCCCACCTCGTAGGGCACGGCCGCGGACGTCAGCTCGGCTTCAGTGCGGCCGCAGTAGGAGATCTCGGGCACCGTGTAGATGCCGATGGGCTGCAGCTCCTGCAGCTCGCGGGCCGGTTCGCCGAACGCGTGGTATGCCGCGAGGCGGCCCTGGTCCATGCTGGTGGCCGCGAGCGCGGGGAAGCCGATCACGTCGCCGACGGCGAAGATGTGCGGCACCTCCGTGCGGTACTGCTTGTCCACAGTGATGCGGCCGCGCTTGTCGGCGGCCAGGCCCGCCTTCTCCAGGTCCAGCTCTTCGGTCACGCCCTGGCGGCCCGCCGAGTACATCACCATGTCGGCCGCGATCCGCTTGCCGCTGGCCAGGCTCGTGACGGTGCCGCGCGGCGTCACCTCGACCTTGGCGACCTCCTCGCCGAACCGGAACGTGACGGACTGGTCCCGCAGGTGGAACTTCAACGACTCGACGACCTCCGGGTCGCAGAAGTCCAGCATCGCCGGCCGCTTCTCCACCACCGTGACGCGCGTGCCGAGGGCGGCGAACATCGACGCGTACTCGATCCCGATCACCCCGGCGCCGACCACCACCATCGTTCCCGGCACCCGCCGCAGCTTGAGCACGGCGTCGGAGTCGAGCACGTGCTCGTCGTCGAACTCGACCTCGATGGGACGGGCCGGCTTCGTGCCGGTGGCGATCACGATGTTCGCGGCGGTGACGGTGCTGCGGTCGCCCCGCGCGTCGCCCTCCACGGTGACGGTGTGGTCGTCCTCGAAACGGGCGGTGCCACCGATGATCTCGACGTGGTTGCGCAGCAGCTGGTTGCGGATCACCTCGACCTCGCGGCCGACCACGTGCTGCGTGCGCGCCAGCAGGTCGGCGATGGTGATCTCGCTCTTGACCCGGTAGCTGGCCCCGTACATGTCCCGCTGGGCGAAGCCGGTGAGGTAGAGCACCGCCTCGCGCAGCGTCTTGGACGGGATCGTGCCGGTGTTGACGCAGACGCCGCCCATCATGTTCCGGCGCTCCGCGACGCAGACTCGCTTACCCAGCTTCGCGCCCGCGATCGCGGCCTTCTGGCCACCCGGGCCGGAGCCGATCACGAGCAGGTCGTAGTCGTACACCCGACGGTCCTCCCCAACGGTCGGCGGGCCGTTCACGCCCCGCAGGAGGACAGCGTTGCCGCACTGCTGCCGCGCGGCAAGCGCGGAAGGTTAACACTCGACGACGACAACACCGCCGACAAAGCCGGGCGTCGAACGGAGGCTGTCCACGTCGGCCCGATTCAGCCCGTTCAGCCGCACCTTGTCCACGGCCGAACGGAGCAACGCCCCCATCGCCCATCGATCGCGACGCATCCTCGCCGCATGACACCTCCCGCCGAACGGCTCCCCGTCGACCACCGCCCCGTCGAGCACCGCCCCGTGCTCCGGGTCCGCGACCAGGGCGAGCTGGTCGCCGCCGTCCCGGCGATGCTCGGGTTCCACCCGCGTGAGTCGCTGGTGTTGATGGCCACCGGCGGCCGATCCGGCCACCGGCTCGGGCTCACGCTGCGCGTCGACCTCCCACCACCCGAGCATCCCGACTACACCGACCATGCCGAGCTCGTCGTCGCCTCCGCGGTGCGCGGCATGCTCCTCGACGAACCGGCGGGAGTGATCGCCGTCGTGGTCAGCGAGTCCGGCGATCCACCCCGTGCCTTGCCACATCCGTTGCTCGCACGTCGTGTCGCGTCGGCCATCGAGGCGGCGTCGCTGCCGCTCCACGCCTCGATGTGGGCGGAGCGCACCGCGGGTGGCGCCCGATGGGCCTGCTACGAGCCGTGCGGATGCGCGGGTGTCGTCCCCGATCCCGCCACCACGGCCTTCGTAGCGGCGGTGGTGGCGGAGGGGAGGGTGGTGCACGCCGACCGGTCGGCGCTGGCGGCACTCGTCGCACCCGCCGACCCGGCCGTGCTCCGCCGCCGCGAGAAGCGGCTGATCCAGGCGACCGACGGGGAGCTCGAGGAGCACGGCGGCGAGGTCGTCCTCGATCCCGCCGCGGGCGTGTTCCTCGTCGACGCCGCGATCGCCGACGCGGCGGCAGGGAGGCTCGTGCTGGCCGACGATCGCGTCGTCGCGCTGGCCACCGCGCTCGGGATCGACGAGGTGCGCGCCGAGGCGCTGCGGCGCTGTGCCGGCCCGCATGCCATGGCGGCCGAACAGCTGTGGACGGCACTCACCCGGGAAACCCCGGACCCTGAGGCGGCGGAGCCGGCCGCCCTGCTGGCGATGTCCGCGTTGCTGCGAGGTGACGGCGCGCTCGCCAACATCGCGCTCGACCGCGCCGAAGGCGCATGGCCGGGCCATGCCTTCGCCGGGCTGGTCCGGCGCGCCGCCATGGCCGGGATCCGGCCGTCGGTGATGCGCGAGATGCTCACCCGGAGCGTTCGGTGAACGCCGTGTCAGGCCGTCCTGCCGCGCGTGAACTCCCAGGCGTCGCCCACGATCGTGGCGAGGTCCGTGCGGTGCGGCCGCCAGCCCAGCTCGGCCCTGGCCGCCTCGCTCGAGGCGATGAGCACCGCGGGGTCGCCCGCCCGCCGAGGGGCGGCCACGGCGGGGATCGGGTGCCCGGTCACCGCGCGGCAGGCCTCCACGACCTCGCGCACCGAGAAGCCGCTGCCCGAGCCCAGGTTGTAGATCGCGTGCCGCCCCGGCTGTGCGTGCTCGAGCGCCAGCAGGTGGGCGTCGGCGAGGTCGTCCACGTGGATGTAGTCGCGCACGCACGTGCCGTCTGGCGTGGGCCAGTCCTCGCCGTACACCTGCACCGCCTCACGGGTGCCCATGGCCACCTGGAGCACGAGCGGGATCAGGTGGGTCTCCACCGCGTGCCGCTCGCCGAAGCGGCCGTGCGCCCCGGCCACGTTGAAGTACCGCAGGCTCACCGCTGCGAGCCCGTGTGCCACGGCGTAGGAGCCGATGGCGTGGTCGATGGCGAGCTTGCTCGCGCCGTAGGGGTTGGTCGGCCTCGTCGGAGCGTCCTCCCGGATCGGCACCTGCTCCGGCTCACCGTAGGTCGCCGCCGTCGAGGAGAACACCAGCCGCGGCGTGCCGTGCCTGCGGATGGCCTCGAGCAACCGGAAGCTCGTCACCACGTTGCCGTTCCAGTACAGCTCCGGCCGTTGCACGGATTCGCCCACGAGCGACTTGGCCGCGAAGTGCAACACGCCGTCGAACCCCTCGGCGAGCACGTCGTCGGCGGCGTCGGCCAGGTCGGCCTCCACGAAGCGCGCGCCGTGCGGCACGGCGTCCTTGTGCCCCGTGGACAGGTCGTCGAGCACCGTCACGTCATGGCCGGCGTCCACCAGGTGGGCGGCGCAGACGCTGCCGACGTAGCCCGCCCCACCGGTCACGAGCAGCTTCACAGACGTCCTCCTCCAGGTTCGGCGCGCGTCGCAAGATCGCCACGCGGCGTGGCCCACCGTCTCACGGCGCGCGCCGACGTTCCCCGAGGGTCTCGCGCAGTGCTCGGATCAGCGAGCCCGCACGAGGACGGCGTGCGCGATGAGCGGCGCCACCGACGAGGAGGCACCGTTGCTCGCCACCGTCACGGCGTCACCGAAGCGGGAGATGGCGTCCACAGCCACGTCCTGCCCCGGCACGATGCCCGCCGACTTGAGGTCGGCCATGAGATCGGCGTCCACCTGCACGTGCTCGGCGATTCGGCGTACCTCCACCGGGCCGCCACCGCGTCGGGCGAACTCGTCGAGCCGCTGCAGACCCACCTCCAGCACCGGCGGCGCAGAGGCGGCGCGCGACGTGGCGGTGTCGTCGCCGCTCTCGAGCTCCTCGAGGCCGGGGATCGGGTTGCCGTACGGGGACGTGGTGGGGTTGTGGAGCAGCCTCACGAGCTTGCGCTCGACCGCTTCGCTCATCACGTGCTCCCACCGGCATGCCTCGGCGTGCACGAACTCCCATTCGAGCCCGATCACGTCCACGAGCAGCCGCTCCGCGAGCCGGTGCTTGCGCATCACCGACACCGCACGCGCCCTGCCTGCCTCGGTGAGCTCGAGGTGGCGGTCGCCCGCCACCACCACCAGCCCGTCCCGTTCCATCCGAGCCACGGTCTGGCTCACCGTCGGCCCGCTCTGGCCGAGCCGTTCCGCGATGCGCGCGCGCAGCGGAACGACGCCCTCCTCCTCGAGTTCGTAGATTGTGCGGAGGTACATCTCGGTGGTATCGATGAGCTCGTTCACGCCCCCAGCCCTTCTGTCAAGGCCCCATTCTATCGGTGCAACGGCTCGCAGCCCCCCCGCCATCCCGGGCAGGATGTGGCAGTGCTCCCGATGGATCCTCTGATCGCTCCCTCCCAGCTCGCGGAACTGCTCGCCGATCCGGATCCCGCCCGGCGTCCGGTCGTGCTCGACGTCCGGTGGCGGCTCGGCGGCCCATCCGCGCGGCCCGACCACGACGCCGCGCACATCCCCGGGGCCGTCTTCCTCGACATGGACACCGACCTGGCCGATCCGCCCGGGCCGGCCGGGCGGCACCCGCTCCCGTCGGTCGACCGGCTGCAGTCCGCGCTCCGCGGTGCAGGGGTGCGCGACGGTTCGCTGGTCGTCGCCCACGACGACGCCCAGGGCGTGCAGGCGGCGCGGGCATGGTGGCTGCTGCGGTGGGCGGGGTTCGCCGCGGGCCGCGTCGCGGTCCTCGACGGCGGGTTCCGCGGCTGGGCTCAGGCGGGGCTGCCCACCACGGACGAGCCGTCCCGGCCCGCACCCGGCGACGTCACGGTCCGGCCCGGCGGCATGCCGGTGCTCGACGCCGACGCCGCGGCCGCCCTCGCCCGCGCCGGCGTGCTGCTCGACGCCCGCGCACCGGAGCGCTACCGGGGGGAGCACGAGCCGATCGACCCGAAGGCGGGCCACATCCCGGGTGCCCGCAACGCGCCGGCCACCGACGTACTCGGCAGCGACGGACGCTGGCTCGCGCCGGTGTCGCTCGCCGAGTGGCTGGCCGGGCTGGCAGAGGCGGGGGAGGGCGAGGTCGGCGCCTACTGCGGGTCGGGCGCCACCGCGGCCGCGCTCGTGCTCGCCGCGGAGCACGCAGGCTTCCGCCCGCCGGAGCGGCCGATCGGGCTGTACGTCGGGTCGTGGTCGAACTGGTCCGCCGATCCGCGGCGTCCCGTCGCCACCGGGACGGCACCGTGAGCGCGCGGGCCGCGGTGGTGTGGACCCCTGCGTTCCTGGGCTACGACCTCGGCGGCAACCACCCGCTCGACCCGGTCCGGCTGGACCTCACGATGCGGCTGGCCACCGAGCTCGGCGTGCTGGAGGGCGTCGAGCCGCTGGTGCCCGAGCAGGCTCCGGACGAGGAGGTGCAGCGGGTGCACGTCCCGTCGTACCTCACCGCGGTGAAGTCGGCGCCCGAGCACCCGTTCGGCGTGGGCCACGGTCTCGGCACCGAGGACAACCCGATCTTCCTCGGGATGCACGAGGCCAGCGCGCTCGTCTGCGGCGGATCGCTGCTCGCCGCGCGCGAGATCGCCGAGGGGCGCGCCGACCGCGCCGTCAACATCGCGGGCGGGCTGCACCACGCGATGCGCGACCGGGCGGCGGGGTTCTGCGTGTACAACGACTGCGCCGTGGCCATCTCCTGGCTGCTCGACCACGGGTTCGACCGCATCGCCTACATCGACGTCGACGTCCACCACGGCGACGGCGTCCAGGCGGCGTTCTACGCCGACCCCCGGGTGCTCACGATCTCGCTGCACCAGCACCCGATGACGCTGTGGCCGGGCACGGGATGGCCGGGCGAGTACGGCGACGGCGAGGCCGCTGGGTCCGCCGTCAACGTGCCGCTGCCGCCGGGCACACCCGACTCGAGCTGGCTGCGCGCCTTCCACGCGGTGGTGCCGTCGCTCCTCTCGGAGTTCCGGCCGCAGATCCTGGTCACCCAGTGCGGCGTCGACACCCACGTCGAGGACCCGCTCGCCGATCTCGGGCTCACGGTCGACGGCCACCGCACCATCTACCGGGCGCTGCGCGAGCTCGCCACCCACACCGCGGGCGGCAAGTGGCTCGCGGTCGGCGGGGGCGGGTACGGCCTGTTCCGGGTGGTGCCCCGGTCGTGGACGCACCTGATCGCCACCGTGCTCGACCGCGACGTCGAGCCGGACCGACCGCTGCCCGCCGGGTGGGTGGCCCACACGGCGGGCCTCACCGGCCAGCAGCTGCCGATCTCGATGACCGACGGCGGTGACACCGGGTACGTCCCGTGGACCGAGGGCGCCGACCGGGTGGACACCGCCGTGCTGGAGAGCAGACGGGCCGTCTTCCCGTTGCACGGCCTCGACCCCGACGACCCGAGGGACTGACGGGCATGACCACGAACAGTGACACGGCCACCGAAACCGACCCGGGCTATCCGCGGCACTGGGAGGCCGACGTCGTGGCCTCCGACGGCGGCATCGTGCACCTGCGCCCCATCCTGCCCAGCGACGCCGACGCGCTGCTGCGGTTCCACCAGAGCCTCTCGGAGCGCACCCGCTACCTGCGCTACTTCGGGCCCTACCCGCGCATCCCGCCGCGCGACCTCGAGCGGTTCACCAACGTCGACCACCGCACGCGGGTGGCGCTCATCTGCCTGCTCGGCGACGAGATCATCGCCGTGGGGCGGTACGAAGGGCTGCCGAGGCCCGACGGGCGGGTCGAGTCGGCGGAGGTCGCGTTCGTCGCTCGCGACGACCACCAGGGCCGCGGTCTCGGGTCGATCCTGCTCGAGCACCTCACCGCGGCCGCGCGGGAGAACGGCCTGCGCCGGTTCGAGGCCGAGGTGCTGGTGGAGAACCACCAGATGGTCCGGGTCTTCCGCGACGCCGGCTACCAGGTGAGCCGGGAGTTCGCCGAGGGTGTGCTGCACCTCGAGTTCGACATCGATCCCACGGAGCGTTCGCTCGCCGTCCGCGACTCCCGGGAGCAGCGGGCCGAGGCCCGGAGCGTGCACAACGCCCTGCACCCCACGTCGGTGGCGGTGATCGGGGCGTCCACGGATCCGTCGAAGATCGGGCACGCGGTGCTGGCCAACCTCCTGCGCGCCAACTTCACCGGGCCCGTCTACCCGGTGAACCCGGACGCGCGGTCGGTGCGCGGGGTGCGGGCGTACGCATCGGTCACCGACATCCCCGACGAGGTCGACCTGGCGGTCGTCGCGGTGCCCGCTGCGGGCATCGACGAGGTGATGGACTCCTGCCTGGAGAAGGGGGTCACCACGCTCGTCGTGGTGAGCGCCGGGTTCGCCGACGTGGGTGAGAGCGGTGTCGTCGCGGAGCGGCGCCTGGTGTCCGAGGCGCGGGCCCACGGGATGCGGGTGATCGGGCCGAACGCGCTCGGCGTGGTCAACAACGACCCCGCCGTGCGGCTCAACGCCACTCTCGCCCCCGATCTCCCCGGCGCGGGCAGGGTCGGGTTCTTCTCGCAGTCCGGCGCGCTGGGCATCGCGATCCTCGCGGCGGCGAAGGAGCGCGGGCTCGGCCTGTCCACGTTCGTCTCGGCCGGCAACCGGGCCGACCTGTCCGGCAACGACCTTCTGCAGTACTGGCAGACGGATCCGAACACCGACGTCGTACTGCTCTACCTCGAGACGTTCGGCAACCCGCGCAAGTTCGCGCGCCTTGCCCGCAGGCTCGCCCGCACCAAGCCGATCGTCGCGGTGAAGAGCGGGCGCCACTCCGGTCCGACCCCGGCACTGGCGGCGAGCGCCGCGCGGATCGACGAGGCCAGCGTGCGGGCGCTTTTCGAGCAGGCGGGCGTGATCCGGGTCGAAACGCTCGCCCAGCTGTTCGACACCGCGCTCCTGCTCGCCTACCAGCCACTCCCGGCGGGCCCGCGGGTCGCGGTGGTGGGCAACTCCAGCGCCATCGGTGTCCTGGTCTCCGACGCCCTGCTGGACGGCGGGATGGAGCTCGCGGGTCCCCCGATCGACGTCGGCACCGCGGCGCGGCCGGAGGAGTTCGCCGCGGCGGTCGGCCGCGCGATCCGGGACGACCCGGAGGACGGAACGGCGGGCGGAGATGCCGGCGGAGCCGATGCCCTCATCGCCGTGTTCGTCCCGCCCATCGCGATCCCCGGCGCCGAGTACGCACGGGCGCTGCGCGGGGCCGTGGCGGGGTCCGACAAACCGGTGGCCGCGGTGTTCCTCGCCGCCGAGGGAGTGCCGGCCGAGCTGTCGGTGGCCCGGGAGGACGGCTCGCCGGGGCCGGGCTCGGTGCCGAGCTATCCCAGCCCGGAACGTGCCGCGGCGGCGCTCGCGCGGGTCAGCCGCTACGCGAGCTGGCGGTCGCGCCCGGTGGGGGAGTTCGTCAGCCCGCCGGGGATCGACGCGGAGCGGGCCCGCGGGGTGGTCGCCCGCCTCGGTGCGGAGCACTCCCATCGGCTCGGCGATGCCGAGGCGGTCGAGCTGCTGGCGTGCTACGGCGTGCCGGTCACCGACTTCCGCGTCGTGTCGGACGCCGACGCGGCGGTCGCGGCGGCCGAAGGGCTGGGGTACCCGGTCGCGCTCAAGGCGATCGGCGACCGCTGGCGCCACCGCACCGACCTGGTGGGCGTCCGGCTCGACCTGGACACCCCGTCCGGCGTGCGCCGCGCCCACGCCGACCTCGCCCGGCTCACCGGGCAGAGCGAGGTCTACGTGCAACGGATGGCTCCGAAGGGGATCTCCTGCGTTCTGGAGATCATCGACGACCCGTCGTTCGGGTCGCTGCTGTCCTTCGGGCTGTCCGGGATGGCCACCGAGCTGCTCGGCGACCGCGCGTTCCGGGTGGTCCCGGTGTCCGACCAGGACGCCGCATCGCTGGTGCGTGCCCCGCGGGCGGCGCCGCTGCTGGCGGGTTACCGCGGCACCGAGCCGGTCGACCTGGCCGCGCTGGAGGACCTGGTTCTGCGGGTGGGCCGGATCGCGGAGGATCTGCCCGGGGTGCGTTCGCTGGTCCTCGACCCGGTGCTCGCCTCGGCCGAGGGGGTGTTCGTCACGGGGGCCCGCATCGTCCTCGGCCCGCAGCCCACGCGCCACGACGAGGGGCCGCGGCGCCTGTCGTAGAGCGTCTCGCCTCGGGTGGCCGCCTGTTCGCGCAGCCCCTCACCGCCGGAAGGAGACCTGCAACGTCGGCTGGCTGACGCCGGCGAAGAAGTCGTTGCCCTTGTCGTCCACCACCACGAAGGCGGGGAAGTCCTCCACCTCGATGCGCCAGACCGCTTCCATCCCGAGCTCGGCGTACTCGAGCACCTCGACCTTGCGGATGCAGTCCTGGGCCAGGCGGGCGGCGGGGCCGCCGATCGAGCCGAGGTAGAACCCGCCGTACGTGGCGCAGGCGGTGGTCACCTGCTGCGACCGGTTGCCCTTGGCCAGCATGACGAGCGAGCCGCCCGCGGCCTGGAACTGCTCCACGTAGGAGTCCATCCGCCCCGCGGTGGTCGGGCCGAACGAACCGGACGCGTAGCCCTCGGGCGTCTTCGCAGGCCCGGCGTAGTAGACGGGATGGTCGCGCAGGTACCGCGGCATCGGCTCGCCCGCCTCCAGCCGCTCGGCGATCTTGGCGTGGGCGATGTCGCGCGCCACGACGAGCGGGCCGGAGAGCGACACGCGCGTCTTCACCGGGAGCGTCGAGAGCTGGGCGCGGATGTCGGCCATCGGGCGGTTGAGGTCCACGTGCACGACCTCGTCCGACAGGTCGTCGGCCGTGGTCTCGGGCAGGAACCGGGCCGGGTCGCGCTCGAGCTGCTCGAGGAACACCCCCTCCGGGGTGATCTTGGCCTTGGCCTGGCGGTCGGCGGAGCAGGACACCGCGATCCCCACCGGGAGCGAGGCGCCGTGCCGCGGGAGCCGGATCACGCGCACGTCGTGGCAGAAGTACTTGCCGCCGAACTGCGCGCCGATCCCGAACCCGCGGGTCAGCTCCAGCACCTGCTGCTCGAGATCGCGGTCGCGGAAGGCGTGCCCGAGCTCGGAGCCCTCGGCCGGCAGGCTGTCCAGGTAGCGCGCGGAGGCGAGCTTGGCGACCTTGAGCGTGTACTCGGCCGACATCCCGCCCACCACCACCGCCAGGTGGTACGGCGGGCAGGCGGCGGTGCCGAGCGAGCGCAGTTTCTCGTCGAGGAACGTCGCGAGCTTCTTCGGGTTCAGCAGCGCCTTCGTCTCCTGGTAGAGGAAGGTCTTGTTGGCCGAGCCGCCGCCCTTGGCCATCACGAGGAGCTCGTACTTCGGGGCCTTTCCCTGCGCGGTGTAGAGCTCCACCTGCGCGGGCAGGTTCGTGCCCGTGTTCTTCTCGTCCCAGAACGAGGTCGGCGCCATCTGCGAGTACCGCAGGTTCAGCTCGTCGTAGGCCTCGAACACGCCTCGGGAGATGGCGCGCTCGTCGTCACCGCCGGTGAGCACGGTCTCGGTGCGCTTGGCCACGACGATCGCGGTGCCCGTGTCCTGGCACATGGGCAGCACCCCGCCCGCCGACACGCACGCGTTGCGCAGCAGGTCGGTGGCCACGAAGCGGTCGTTGGGCGACGCCTCGGGGTCGTCGACGATGGCACGCAGCTGCGCGAGGTGCGATGGCCTCAGCATGTGCTGGATGTCGCGCACCGACTCGCGCACGAGCGCGGTGATCGTGGCGGGGTCGATCTCGAGGAAGGTGCGGCCCGCCGCCTCGACGACCCGGCCCGGAGGCAGGTCGAGGAGCCGGTACTCGGTGTCGTCAGGACCGAGGGGAAGCACGTCGGTGTGGTGGAAACCGGGCACCCGAAGAAACTAACAGCGAAACTCACCGACCATAGTGGTCGGGAGGCCGGACCGGCCCCCGACCAGTCCGACCTCCCGTGGTGCGCGCGCACGAACGCCGCCGGCGCGCGAGGTCTCCCGGTGGGAGAGGTTCTCCTGCCAACGGCGCCACGTCAACTTCTGGGCAGCACCTGCTCGTGGACCGTAGTGTCATCGGCATGCCTGGATCGATTCTCGGGACCTCCGTTCGCCGCGTCGAGGACCGTGACCTCATCACCGGGGCGAGCACCTACGTCGGAAACCTCGCCCTCGAGGGCGTCCTGCACCTCGCGTTCGTGCGTTCCCCGCTCGCCCATGGCGTGATCACCGGAATCGACACGTCGGCAGCGGTCGCGGCGCCCGGTGTCGTCGCCGTGTACACCGCCGCCGACCTCGACCTGCCGGCGCACCACGGCCTCTTCGTCGTGAACAAGGACCTGCCGCGGCCACCGCTCGCCACCGACCGGGTCCGTTTCGTGGGAGAGGCCGTCGCCGTCGTCGTCGCCGAGTCGAAGGCCGCCGCCGTCGACGCGGTCGAGCTGGTGGAGGTCGACTACGACCCGCTTCCGGCCGTCGTCGACATGGAGGCCGCGCTCGAGCCGGACGCGGAGCTGCAGTTCCCGGAGCTGGGCACCAACCTTGCCAAGGGTGAGCGGTCCGCCGACGCCGATGTGCTCTCCGAGGCCGATGTGGTCGTGCGGGCCCGGCTGGTGAACCAGCGCCTCGCCGTGATGCCGATGGAGGGCAACGCGATCGCCGTCCTGCCCGGCGGCTACGACGGCGCGGACCACGACCTCACGATCTGGGTCTCCACCCAGATGCCGCACGCTTTTCGCGCACAGGCGGCCACGCTGTTCGGGTGGGACCAGGACCGGGTGCGGGTGATCGCGCCCCACGTCGGCGGCGGGTTCGGCGGCAAGGCGGGCATGCTCGCCGAGCACACGACGGCCGTCGGGGTGGCGCGGGCGCTGGGCCGCCCCGTCACCTGGGTGGAGACCCGCTCGGAGAACCTCGTGTCGATGCCCCACGGGCGTGGGCAGGTGGCCTACTACGAGCTGGGCCTCACGCGCGGCGGCGAGATCACCGGGCTGAGGGCGCGGGTGGTGGGCGACAGCGGCGCGTACGCCGGGTTCGGCGGCGGCCTGGTGTTCCTGTCCACGCTCACGATGGCCACCGGGGTGTACCGGATCCCGAAGCTCGCCTTCGACGGCGCGGTCGCGCTCACCAACACCACGCCGATGGGCGCGTTCCGGGGCGCGGGCCGCCCGGAGGCCACGGCGCACATCGAACGCATGATGGACATCGCCGCGGCCGAACTGGGCATCGACCCGGTCGAGCTGCGCAGGCGCAACTTCATCCAGCCCGACGAGTTCCCGTACCAGACGCTCTCCGGAGTGCGCTACGACATCGGGGACTACGACCTGTCGCTGCGCGAGGCGCTGCGGCTCGTCGACTACGAGAAGCTGCGGGAGGAGCAGGCCTCCCGGCGCGAGGCGGGCGATCCGGTGCAGCTCGGCATCGGCGTCAGCGTGTACGTGGAGATCACCGGCGGGGCGGGCGACGAGTTCGGCTCGGTCACCGTGCACCCCGACGGCTCCGCCACGATCTCGGCGGGGACCTCCGCCCACGGCCAGGGCCACGCCACCTCGTTCGCGATGGTCGCGAGCGACCGGCTCGGCATCCCTGTGGAGAAGATCCGGTTCGTGCAGTCCGACACGGCCACGGTGCCGCGTGGCGGCGGCACGGGCGGGTCGCGGTCGCTGCAGATGGCGGGCAACGCCGTGCGGGCCGCGGCCGACGACGTGCTCGAGCAGGGCCGCAAGCGAGCCGCGGCGATGCTGGAGGCCTCCGTCGACGACGTGCAGCTCACCGACGACGGCGAGTTCGGCGTGGTCGGCGTCCCGTCGGTCACGATCAGCTGGGCGCAGGTGGCGAGCGGGGCGGAGTCCGAAGGCGAGCAGCTCTTCGCGGGCCTCGACTTCCACCAGGACAGCGCCACGTTCCCGTTCGGTGCGCACGTGGCGGTGGTCGAGGTCGACACCGACACGGGCCGGGTCACCCCGCGGCGCCACGTCGCCGTGGACGACTGCGGGCGCGTGCTCAACCCGCTGATCGTCGAGGGCCAGCAGCACGGCGGGCTGGCGCAGGGTATTGCGCAGGCGCTCTACGAGGAGGTCGTCTTCGACCCCGACGGCCAGCCGCTCACCGGCACGCTCGCCGACTACCGGATGCCGAGCGCCGCGGATCTGATGATGTTCGAGACCGCCAACACCGAGACGCCCACCCCGCTCAACCCGCTCGGGGCGAAGGGCATCGGCGAGTCGGCGACGGTCGGGTCCACGCCGGCCGTGCAGAACGCCGTGGTCGACGCGCTGAGCGCGCTCGGCGTGCGGCACGTCGACCTGCCGTGCACCCCGGAGCGGGTGTGGCGGGCCGTGCAGGACGCGCGGGCCGGGCAGCCGGCCGACCCGTGGCGCGAGCCGCCCGCCGTCTTCGCGACGCTCCCGGTCCGCAGCGCGGACGAGGCAGTCGCCGACGAGGGCACCATCTGACGAACACCGCTGCGGCTCGCGGGGCTCCGCGAGCCGCAGCGGGAGTCAGAGCGAGACCATCCCGCACCAGAACAGCGGGCCACCGGTGACGTCGACGTCGTACTTGCGGGCGAAGGTCAGCCGTCCGTCGTCGCCGATGCCGAACACCGACAGCCCGGCGGGCACCTCGCGCACCTGATCGCCGTCCCGTTCCGCCAGCGGGGCGACGGCGGCCGTCACCAGCATCTTCCCGTTCGGATGGATGGAGAAGGTGCGCGCGTGGAAGGCGTCGATCCCGACGCTCTGGATCAGGGTCGGCTCGCCGCTGCTGTCGTCGATCGAGAAGACGGCCACGGTGTTCTCGCCGGCGCCGTGAACTTTCTTCCCCGCGAGGTCGACGGTGCCGTCGGAGCGGTTGACGAGGTAGACGAACCTCCCGTTCGGGTGCACGTGGATCGGGCCGAGGTACTGAGCAGGCGCCCGGAGCTCGGGCTGACTCACCGTCGCCTTCGTGAACAGCGGGGACGGGCTGATCCCACCGTCCTGCACCCCGTAGGTCAGCAGTTCGTTGTTGCGCTCCATCGAGACGTACATCCACGGCTTCGTCGCATGGAAATCCACGTGGCGCGGGCCGAATCCCAACCCGTCGCCATCGCTGACGGAATGCGCGCTCGACAGCTGGCCATCGGAGTACCGGAACACCCTGAGGGCACCGGGCGCAGCGGGCGCCGTGGCGGTGGCGTCACTGCCTCGCGCGCTGACCACGACGATGTCTCCCGACGGGGCGACCCGTACCTGGTGGGCGTAGATGCCGACGTCGACGGGCTCTCGTTGCGCGACCGGGTCGCCGATCGAGCCGTCCGCGTTCAGCGTGTGCACGGTCAGGTTCGACGGTTGGTTGTAGGCGATGAGGAGATGGCGCCCGCTCGGGTCCACGCTGATGTGGATCGGCCGGTTGTCGAGCGTGAGGGGCCGGTTGAACTCGGTGAGTCGCCCGGTTCCGCTGTCGATGCGGTACACCGCGACGCCGTGGTTGTCGTTCGCCTTCGAGCGATTGCTGTAGGCCACGTACAGCACCGGCGCGGTCGGATGCACCCAGACGTACTGCACGAGATCGGGCGTGCGGATGACGCTGTCCCGGCTGAGGGTCAAGGCGTTCTCGTCCACGGTGTACAGGCCGAGATCGGCGCCGACCGAGGCGTAGAAGACCGTGCGAGCGGGCGCGGCAGGTTCCGCGGGCTCCGCCGGTGCGGCCGGTGCGCACGCGACTCCCGATGTCGCGGTGGCCGCGACTCCCGCCATCAGCATCACGAACTTCCGTCGACCTAGCGGGGGACCCTCGCTGCGCGTGCCCATGACAAGCCTCCGTTGGCCCAGAATGCAGCGAGGCTATGACCGCCGAGTGATACTGGTCTAACACCGATTGGGCATTGAATGATGTCCAAGTGGCATCAGTCTCGTTCGGGTGATCCCGATCGGTTCTTCCCCGTTCATCCTGGTCGCCAGCTTGATCACGGATGTCGGATCCACCCCCCGATCGTGTGCTCCGCGCTCGATGGGACCAGACTGCCCGCCGTGACGACCGGTGAGGTGAGGGAATGAGGCTGGCGACGATCCGAACGGCCACGGGCAACCGCGCCGTCCGGGTGGACGAGACCGCGGCAGTGGAGACAGGCGATGCGGACGTCCGCGCGCTCCTGGAACGCCCCGACTGGACCGCGCACGCCGCGGCGGCGGCCGGGCCGTCGCACCCCCTCGACGGCCTGCACTACGCGCCGCTCGTGCCGGCGCCCGAGAAGATCATCTGTGTCGGCCTGAACTACCGCGACCACGTCCTCGAGATGGGCAACCAGCTGCCCGACTACCCGACGGTCTTCGCGAAGTTCGCCCCGGCGCTCGTCGGTGCCCACGACGACATCGTGCTGCCGCGCGCGTCGACGGCGATCGACTGGGAGGTCGAGCTGACGGTCGTGATCGGGCGGTCGGTCCGGCACGCCACACCGGAGCAGGCCGAGGCGGCGATCGCCGGCTACACGGTGCTCAACGACGTGAGCGTGCGCGACTTCCAGCGTCGCACGTCGCAGTTCCTGCAGGGCAAGACGTTCGAGCGCACCACCCCGCTGGGGCCGTGGCTCGTGACGCCCGACGAGCTCCCGGACGGCGGCTGGGAGGTCTCCACCGTGCTCGACGGCGAGACGATGCAGAGCTCGTCCACGAAAGAGCTGGTGTTCTCGCCGGTGGACCTGATCGTCTACCTGTCCGGGATCGTGACGCTCAACCCCGGCGACGTGATCGCCACCGGCACCCCTGGCGGGGTCGGTCACGCCCGCAGGCCCGCGCGCTACCTCACCGACGGCGCCGAGCTCGTCACCCGCATCGCGGGTGTCGGCGAGTGCCGCAACACCTGCCGCCTGGAGGCTGCGCCGTGAAACAGAGGGCGATGACGGTTGCGGGTCCCCGCTCCCTCGCCCACACGCTCGCATGGACCGGCGACGGGGCCGCCCACCTGCGCGGGCTCATGATGCGGATGGGCGACGACGCGTTCGCGGCACCGTCCGCGCTCCCGGGGTGGAGCCGGGCACACGTGCTGACGCACGTCGCGCGCAACGCCGACGCGATGATCAATCTGCTGACCTGGGCGCGGACGGGTGTCCGTACCCCGGCGTACGCGAGCCGCGAGCAACGGGACGCCGACATCGAGGCAGGTGCGCGCAGGGCTGCCGTGGAGATCCGCGCGGACGTCGTGGACTCCTCGGACCGGCTGGCCCATGTCGTGCGTGCGATGCCGGAGTCGGCGTGGTCCGCGCACGTCCAGAACGCGCAGGGCCGGGACCTGGTCGCCACAGACATCCCATGGCTGCGTGCCCGCGAGATGTGGATCCACGCCGTGGACCTCGATGTCGGTGCCTCGTTCGCCGACATGCCGGCCCCGATGGTGGCTGTGCTGCTCACCGACGTCACCCGGTCGATGGGGGAGAAGCCTGACTGCCCCGCCCTGCGCCTCACGGCGCCGGACGGTTCGGTGTGGGAGATCGGCGACCAGACCGCGGCGACGACCATCAGCGGCCCGGCCTCCGGTCTCGCGGCCTGGCTGCTCGGCCGCAGCAAGGGCCGTGACCTGCGCAGCTCCGGCGGCAGGAAGCTCCCCGCCCTGCCCCGCTGGCTCTGAGCCGCTCGAACGATCCCCGACCAGCGCACACCTGCCGTCCGGTCCGTGGGAGGCTCCGGCCGTGCACTCGTCGCCGCGTCCCACACCGGACTTCGCCGCCGTTCGCACCGAGTTCGCGCTCCCCGACGCCTTCCCTTCCGCGGTGCTGGCCGAGGCGGCAAGGGCCGCCGCGGACCGCCCCGGCCCGGGGCCAGGGCGCCGGGACGCCACGGACATCGAGCTGGTGACGATCGACCCGCCGGGCTCGAAGGACCTCGACCAGGCCGTGGGCGTCGTCCGGCGCGGGTCCGGGTTCCGGGTGTACTACGCGATCGCCGATCTGGGCGCGGTCGTCGCCCCCGGTGGGGTGTTGGACGCCGAGGTGCGGCGGCGAGGGCAGACGATCTACCTGCCGGACGGGTCGGTGCCACTGCACCCGGCCGTGCTGTCGGAGGACGCGGCGAGCCTGCTCCCGGACGGGCCGCGAGCCGCCGTGCTGTGGACCTTCGACCTGGACGACGCGGGCGAGCAGGTCGCGGTGGCCCTCGAGCGGGCGGTGGTGCGGTCGCGGGCCCGGCTGGACTACGCGGGCGTGCAGGCGGATGTGGCCGCGGGCCGTGTGCACCCGGCGCTGGCCGCTTTACCCGAGCTCGGTCCGCTGCGCCGCGCGCACGCGGTGCGGCGCGGGGCGATCGAGCTGGAGCTCCCCGAGCAGGAGGTCGTGCCGGACGGGTCCGGCGGCTGGACGGTACGGGTGCGCCGCAGGCTGGACGTCGAGTCGTGGAACGCGGAGATCTCCCTGCTCACGGGCATGGCGGCGGCCCGGATCATGCTCGACGCCGGGGTCGGCCTGCTCCGTACGCTCCCGGCGCCGGAACCGGACGCGCTGGCGGCGTTCCGGCGCGCGGCGCGCGAGCTCGGCTTCGGGTGGCCCGAGGACGCGCCGGTGGCGGAGGTGCTGGCCGGGCTGCCCGCGGACACGCCGTCCGCCCTCGCGGTGCGCCGCGCGGCCACCGCGCTGCTGCGCGGGGCGGGCTACCGCGCGTTCGACAGCTCCGCGGGAACCGAGCCCCCCGCGGACGCAGGACACGGCGGCATCGGGGCGCCGTACGCCCACGTCACGGCGCCGCTGCGGCGGCTCGCAGACCGGTTCGGCACCGAGGTCTGCCTCGCGGTCACCGCAGGCGCCGAGCTGCCCGACTGGCTCCGCACGGCGCTCCCGACGGTGCCGGGAGTGATGGACGAGTCGGACGGGCTGGCCTCCCGCGTGGACCGGGCCTGCCTCGACCGCACCGAGGCCGCGCTGCTCTCCGGGAGCGTCGGGCGGGAGTTCGACGCGGTCGTCCTGCGCGCGGACGGTGAGGCGGGCGAGGTCTACGTGCCCGACCCGCCCGTGCTCGCGCCCTGCACGGGTGCCCTCATCGCGGGCGCGCTCGTCCGCGTGCGCCTCACCGCGGCCGATCCGGGCACCGGCCGGATCGAGTTCGCCGTTTCCTGATTCAGCGGGTCGGGCGCGGCTACCCTCGTGTCCGGCGGGCGGTCCGCCCGATGATTCTGGGAGGTGGGCCGGTGCCCGACCGTGCGTTCCGCTACGGCATCGAGCACGAGAGCGCGCTCGTGCACGTCGGTGGCGGGTTCGCCGACTACACCTCCACCACCTTCGAGGAGCTCCAGGCCGTGGTGGACGCGCTGCCCGAGGACCCGGCCGACTACCCGGACCTGCGCGTCGGCGACCAGGGGATCAAGCGCAAGCGGTGGTACGTCGAGGGCTACGAGCGCTTCGACGAGCGCGGCGACCTCGTCCGGTGCGACCCGAAGGGCCTCGAGGTCCGCACCCGCATCCACGATTCGATCGAGGCCACCGTCGCTGCGCTGCGCGCCGACCTGCGTCTGCTCGACGCGGAACTGGCCCGCACCGGGCTGCGTGCCACGACGATCGCGTTCAACCCCGTCCGTTCGGAGTACCGGATCGACCCGCCGCTGAACGCGTGGGAGCAGGCCCACCGGCAGGACTCGCCGGAGGAGCGCACCGCGCACCTGCACATGTCCACCTATGGACCGGACCTGAACCTGTCCTGCAACGGGCTCGACGAGGCGGCCATCGTCGACGTCGGTCGCAAGCTCACCTATTACAGCCCGTGGCTGGTGCCGTTGTCGTTCTCCTCACCGTTCCGCGACGGCGGGCCGTGGGGTGGGCTCTCGGCGCGCACGGCGGTGCGCACCGGGGTGCGGCCCGCCGCGCTCGTGTTCCTGGTCGGGCCGGAGGGGCAGCTCGACGCCGACCCGTCGCTCACGCAGGTGGCGCGCCTGCCCGCCGAGGTGGGGCGCATCGAGTTCAAGGCGTTCGACGCCTGCCCCCACCCCGAGCTCTACGGCGAGCTGCTCTCCCTGCTCACCGGCGTCGCCCTGGACGAAACGCTGGAGGGCAGGCGCACCACGCCCGACGCGGGCCTGCACAAGCACGTGGCAGGCGTCGGCCTTGCCGACGACGACGTGCACGCGGGCACCGGTGAGCTCCTCGACGCGGCCGAGCGGGCCCTCGCCGACCGGCCGGCCGACCTCGCCCGGCTCGCCCGGCTGCGCGAGCGGTGGCTCCGGCGGGAGTCGCCCGCCGACGCGATGCTCGCGGCCTACCGCGCGGGCGAGCCGGTGGGCGGCCTTCTCCCATGAGCGATTCCGACGAACGGCGGGTTCGTCGGATAGGTTCCGACGAACGCGCCGTTCGTCGGATCAGGTGTAGGAGTGCTCCTCCGCGGGATAGCGGCCTTCGGCCACCTCCGCGCCGAACCGGCGTGCCGCATCGAGGAGCACCCCGCCGACGTCCGCGTACTGCTTCACGAACCGCGGCTTGCGGCCCCGGTTCATGCCGGCCATGTCCGACCACACCAGCACCTGCGCGTCGCAGTCGGGGCCCGCACCGATCCCGATCGTCGGGATGTCCAGCTCGGCCGTCACGCGCTTCGCCACGTCGGCGGGCACCAGCTCCAGCACCACCGCGAAGGCGCCCGCCTCCTGCAGGGCGATGGCGTCCTCGACGAGCCGGTCGGCCGCCTCGCCGCGGCCCTGCACGCGGAACCCGCCGAGCGCGTGCTCGCTCTGCGGCGTGAAGCCCAGGTGCGCCATCACCGGGATGCCCGCGCCGACGAGCGCGTCGACCTGCGGCACGAACCGGGTCCCACCCTCGAGCTTCACGGCATGCGCGCCGCCCTCCTTCATGAACCGGAAGGATGTGGTGAGTGCCTGCTCGGGGCCGGTCTGGTAGCTGCCGAAGGGGAGGTCGGCCACGACGAGCGCGGTTCGCGCGCCCCGGGAGACCGCCTTGACCAGCGGCAACAGTTCCTCGACCGTCACCGGCAGCGTGTTCTCGTAGCCGTAGACGTTGTTGGCGGCCGAGTCGCCGACGAGCAGTACCTTGATGCCGGCCTCGTCGAAGATCTCCGCGGTGTAGGCGTCGTAGGCGGTGAGCATGGCCCAGCGCTCGCCGCGTTGCTTGAGAGCGTGCAGGTGCGGGATGCGGACCCGCTTCGGCCGCTCCACGGTGCGGTACGGGGACTCCTCAGACATCGCTGTCCGTCCTCCCTCGAGGCCCGTGCGGGTCCCCGGGTCGTCAGGTGCTGACCTGGAGAAGCGTGGCACCGGCACGGGAGGGGGGCGCCGTGCTGGGACGAGATTCACACGCCCGGGAACGGCGCTGCGGCGCACACGGGCGGGCGGCGGAGCCTGGCCGCCCGCGAGTCGCGGTCTGGGTGCATGCGAGTCGCGATCTGCGTGCGGCCGTGTAGCAATTTTCGCCCGAACGGGGGCATCCTGACGCGCCCGGTCGGTTCACCGGGCCGCAACGGCCCTCGCTGGCATGCTGGGCGCCGTGCTCGACCCACTGCGCTCCGCCGTCGTCGCCGCCTGCTCCGCCGCACTCGTGCTGTCGGGATGCAGCCAACCGGCAGCGCCGGCGCCGGTGCAGGCCCCGCAGCCACCGGTGCAGCCCACCGAGCTCGCGCGCTTCTACGACCAGCAGCTCAGCTGGGGCCCGTGCGCCGACTACGCCACGAGCTCTGCCGACCGCGCGGCGTTCGACGACGAGGCGCTGGAGTGCGCGCGGCTCGAGGTCCCGCTCGACTACACCAAGCCCGACGGGCGGACGGCCCAGGTCGGCGTGCTGCGCCACAAGGCCACGGGGGACCGGGTCGGGTCGCTGCTGGTCAACCCGGGGGGACCGGGGGCGTCCGGGATGAGCCTCGGCGCGTCGATGTCGCGCAGGCTGGAGAGGAGCCCGCTCGCCCAGCGCTTCGACATCGTCGGGTTCGACCCGAGGGGTGTCGGGGCGAGCACGCCGACCATCGACTGCCTCGACGACTCCGAGTGGGAGGTCGAGCGGGCCGACCTGGACATCGACCCGTCGCCAGCGGGCGTCGCACAGACGGAGGCGGAGAACCAGCAGTACGCGCAGCGGTGCACCGAGCGCTCCGGCGGCGGGGACGTGCTGGCGAACGTCGGCACCCGCGACGTGGTCCGCGACGTGGACATCCTGCGCCAGGCCCTCGGTGACCAGAAGCTGACCTACCTCGGCTACTCCTACGGCACCCGGATGGGCTCGGCGTACGCGGAGGCGTTCCCGCAGAACGTGCGGGCGCTCGTGCTCGACGGCGCGCTCGACCCCGAGCAGACCACGGTGCAGCGCACCGTCGACCAGAACGCGGGATTCCAGCAGGCCTTCGACGCCTTCGCCGCCGACTGCGCGCAGGAGCCGGCCTGCCCGCTCGGCCAGGACCCCGCGCAGGCCACCGCGGCGTTCCAGGCCCTCACCCGCCCGCTGATGGACCGGCCGGCGCCCGCCGACGGCGGCGCCCGCACGCTCTCCTACCCGGACGCCGTGACCGGCACGATCCAGGCGCTGTACCTGTCGGACTTCTGGCCGCTGCTCACGCGGGGCCTGTCCACGCTCGCCTCCGGCGACGGCACGATCCTGATGCGCCTCGCCGACATGTACAACGACCGCGGCCAGGACGGGCACTACGGAAACGGGATCGAGGCGTTCATCGTCATCAGCTGTGTCGACGAGGAGCGCATCGCCGACCGTGCCGAGCAGGGCGAGCTGATCCGGCGCTCCAACGAGGCGGCGCCGTTCCGCGACGACGGCCGCGGTGTGGTCGCCGCGCTCGACCCGTGCGCGTTCTGGCCCGCGCCACCCACGAGCGAGCCGCACGTGCCGCAGGTGCAGGGCCTGCCTCCGACGCTCACGGTTTCGGTCACCGGCGATCCCGCCACGCCGTACCAGGCTGGTGTCGACCTGGCGAAGGCGCTCTCCGGGAGCCTGCTGTCGGTCGACGGGGCGCAGCACACGGTGGCGCTGCAGGGCAACCGGTGCGTGGACGACATCGTCAGCTCATACCTCGTGGACCTGCGGCTACCGCCCGATGGGGCCCGCTGCAGCCTCGCGCCGACGCCTGGCGGGTGACGCGCGTAACACTGCTGCCCTCCGCATCGAAAGGAGGGCAGGGCCGGTGAGTATGAGGGGCGCACCACGGTGCGGGCCGGACCACGGACAGCGCTCGCCCGGGCACGGGCGGGCGCTGTCGCACGTTCGGGCGGGAGTGGTCCACATCGCACCGCCTGAGCTGCTACGAAACATGGCCGTAACGCGGCGTTCCTAGGCTCGGCTCCCATGGACCGACAGCAGGAGTTCGTGCTCCGCACGCTCGAGGAACGCGACATCCGCTTCGTGCGGCTCTGGTTCACCGACGTGCTCGGATACCTCAAGTCGGTCGCCGTGGCGCCCGCGGAGCTGGAGGGCGCGTTCGCCGAGGGAATCGGCTTCGACGGGTCCGCGATCGAGGGGTTCGCGCGGGTCTACGAGTCCGACATGGTGGCACGCCCCGACCCCTCGACGTTCCAGGTGCTGCCGTGGGAGACCTCGCCCGGCGAGCACTACTCCGCCCGCATGTTCTGCGACATCGCCATGCCCGACGGCTCGCCGTCATGGGCCGACCCGCGCCACGTGCTGCGGCGGGCGCTCTCGCGCGCCGGCGAGGCGGGTTTCACCTGCTACGTGCACCCGGAGATCGAGTTCTACCTGCTGCGCGGCCTGCCGGCCGACGGGTCCGCGCCCGAGCCCGCCGACTCCGGCGGCTACTTCGACCAGTCCAGCCACGACGTCGCCCCGCACTTCCGGCGCAACGCCATCGAGACGCTCGAGTCGATGGGCATCTCGGTGGAGTTCAGCCACCACGAGGGCGGGCCCGGCCAGCAGGAGATCGACCTGCGCTACGCCGACGCGTTGACGATGGCCGACAACATCATGACCTTCCGGTACGTGGTGAAGGAGGTCGCGCTCACCCAGGGCGTGCGGGCCTCGTTCATGCCAAAGCCGTTCTCCGAGCACCCCGGCTCGGCGATGCACACGCACTTCTCGCTCTTCGAGGGCGACCGCAACGCCTTCCACGACCCGGACGACCCCTACGAGCTCTCCGAGACCGGCAAGGCGTTCGTCGCCGGGGTGCTGCGGCACGCGCGGGAGATCAGCGCGGTCACCAACCAGTGGGTGAACTCCTACAAGCGGCTCATCGTCGGTGGCGAGGCGCCCACGGCCGTGTCGTGGGGCCACGCCAACCGCTCGGCGCTGGTTCGGGTGCCGATGTACTCGCCGGGCAAGGCGTCCACGCGTCGGGTGGAGATCCGCACGCTCGACAGCGCCTGCAACCCGTACCTCGCGTTCGCCGTGATCCTCGGCGCCGGTCTCACCGGCGTGCAGAAGGGGTACGAGCTGCCGCCCGCCACCGAGGACGACGTCTGGTCGCTCACCGAGACCGAGCGCCGCGCCCTCGGGTACGAGGCGTTGCCGCAGAACCTCACCGAGGCGCTGACGGCCATGGAGCACTCGGAGCTGGTGGCCGAGATCCTCGGCGAGCACGTCTTCGACTTCTTCCTGCGCAACAAGCGCAGCGAATGGGACGGCTACCGCCGCCAGGTCACTCCCTACGAGCTGTCGACGTACCTGCCCGTGCTCTGAGCCGGATTGCAGCAGAGCCACTTTCATGCAGCCACGTGGCATGAAAGTGGCTTTGCTGCAACGGGCTGGGGCGGCATCGTCGGTGCATGGAGATCGCTCTGCACGACGACGCCGGTGAGTTCGCCGCCGCGGCCGGGCCGCTCCTGCAGGCCGACCCGCTGCGCCACACCATGGCGCTGACCGCGCTCGACGGCATGCACCGGGGCGGTGAGCCGAGCGCCGTGCTGCTCACGGTGCGCGAGGCAGGTGAGGTGACGGGGGCGGCGTTGCGGTCGCCGGGACGCGCGACGCTCGTCTCGGCCGTGCCTGCACGACACGCACCGGCCGTCGAACGTGCACTGGCCGAGGCGGACCCCATTGCGGACGGGGCGCACGGGCCCGTCGCCGAGGCCGAGGCGTTCGCCGCCGCCCGGATCGCGCGGACCGGCTGCCGGGCGGAGCCGGCGATGCGGACGCGGCTCTTCGCGCTGAACCTGCTCGCGCCCCCGCGCGGGGTACCCGGGCGGGCCCGCCGCGCGGACGAGGGTGACATCCCGCTGCTCGGGGAGTGGCGCCGCGCGTTCGGCGCGGAGGCCGGGCACGACAAGGAGCACGACCCGGAGGGCTTGGTGGCCCGCTCCCTGCGGCTCGGTGCCGGTGAAATGCTCTGGGAGGTCGACGGCACGCCGGTGGCGCAGGCGTGCGCGAAGCCGGTGATCGCCCGCATGTCCCGGATCGGGCCGGTATACACCCCGCCCGAGCACCGGGGACACGGCTACGCCGCGGCGGTGACGGCGGCGGCGTCGCAGTGGGCCCTGGACGCGGGTGCGCAGCGGGTGGTGCTCTTCACCGACCTCGCCAACCCCACGACCAACCGCCTCTACCCCCGCATCGGCTACCGCCCGGTGCACGACGCGGTCGAGCTGCGATTCATCGCATGATCGGTCCGAGATGGCGCTCATCGTCCTCGGGAGGGCGCTGAGCGCGGTGTGGCAATGATCATGCGCGAGCTGGGCCGGGCCGCTCGCGGCTCTGCGCGCGGTGCGCGGCCTGCGCGGCCCCCGCGAGCTCGGCGAGCCGGCACGGCGAGCGCGGCGCGACGTTCAGGCTGCTCGGGCAGCCCCGGCACCGCCCGTCCGGCCCGGCGACGTGCACCACCAGCAGCTGCGACCACAACCGTGTCCACCCGGCGATCACGGCCCCGGCTTCGGTGATCCGGTCCCGCGGCTTCCCCTCCGTCTGCATGCCAGGGGAGGGTCCGGGTGGCCGGTGTCGGCTGGATCTTTCAGCTGACACCTTCCACCTGCCACTATCAGTCGTCGACCGGTCGCACAGAGCAGGGAGGGTGGGCGTGCGCAGCGGTGCCCTGGTCCGGAGACGTCAGCTCGCCCGCACCCTGCGTGAGCTGCGCGTGCACGCGGGCCTGACGATCGAGGCGGCCGCGCCTCAGCTCGACGTCTCGGCGAGCAAGCTGTCCCGCATCGAGAACGCCCATCAGGGCGTCGACGTGCACATGGTGCGCAGCATGCTGGATCTGTTCGACGTCGGCGGGGACCGGTGGACGGAGATCCTGGACCTCACGCGTCAGGCCAGCGAAAAGGGGTGGTGGCGGGCGTACGGCCTGGACGACAAGTGCTACGTGCCACTGGAGGCGGAGGCCAGCACGGTTCGCGACTTCACGGTTACGTACGTGCCCGGCCTGCTGCAGACCCCCGACTACGCCCGAGCGATGTTCGACGCATCGCTGCGCAGTCGCTCGAAGGAGACCGTCGAGCGCGAAATCCGAGTGCGAATGATCAGGCAGGAGCGGCTCCCGTCGACCACCGACCCGCTCCGCCTTGCCGCGATCATCGACGAGCCGGTGCTGCGCCGCCCGGTGGGCGGCCCGACAGTCATGCGCGCTCAGCTCAAGCACCTCGTCGAAGCTGCGGCGCTCGACTCGGTCGAGCTGCAGGTGCTGCCGAACGGCATCGGCGCCCACCCCGCAATGGGTGGGGCGTTCACGGTCCTGAGCTACGAAGGGCTCGGGGAGCCCGACATGGCGTACGTCGAGCACCCCATGGGGTCGGTGCACATCGAGAAGGACGAGGACGTCGCGCGGGCTACACTGGTCTTTGACCACCTGCGGTCGGTGGCCTACAACCCGGCCGAGTCGGTCGCACTGATCGAGCGGGTGGCCGCGCAGACGTAGTCGCGACCGCGAGAGGTGCCAATGCCCGCCCCGATTCCCGCCGGCGTCGTCTGGCGGAAGAGCACCTTCAGCGGGAGCAGTGGGAACGGGGACGGTTGCGTCGAGGTCGCAGCCCTCGCAGGTGGGATTGCCGTCCGAGACACGAAGGACCGCGCCCGCCCTCCGCACGTCCACTCCGCGCCCGCCTGGCGAGAGTTCCTCGCGGGCATCCGCGCGGGCGAGTTCGACGCCTGACGGGCAGGCCCGACGGGCGGGCGCACGCGCCCCAAGCGCGCTCACGCACCCCTTCTTCGCTCACGCGCCCTGTCGACGGGTAGCGCGAGCCGGTTGGGTGCGCGGCGTCGGCGAGGGGGCGCCTGGGCGCGGTTGGCTGCCGGCCGGCCATGCGCCGCCGTGACGTCGACCCCGGCCGCTGATTATGCTGCCGGCCGGGGGATCGACATGACCATCACGGCGCCACCGCCGGTACTGGCGAGCGCTGTGGCGCGCGTGTGGCACCCCAGGGTGGGAGTCGTCGGCGGCGGGTTCGTCGTCGGGCCGGATCTGATCGCCACCTGCGCTCACGTGGTCGCCGAGGCGGTTGATGCCGACCCGTACGCCCCCGAGGCCCCGACCGCCACCGTGCGCGTGGACTTCCCCCTGACAGGCGACGATGCCCCCGTGCCGCTCGAGGCCGTCGTGGAGCGCTGGGCGCCCATCCGGGATGACGGCACCGGCGACGTGGCGTTGCTGCGGCTGACTGCGCCGGCGCCGGCGCGCGTGCCACCGGTACGTCGGATCGCCCGGTTGTGGGGCCACGACTTCCGGGTCCTCGGGTTCCCCGATGGCGGGACCGACGGGGTCTGGACGAGCGGGCGGATCCGGGGTGAGCAGGGCACCCGGTGGTTCCAGCTGCACACCGGCGCGGGGGAACCGCGCGTGGAGCCGGGGTTCTCCGGTGCTCCGGTGTGGGACACCGCCTCGGGCGCGGTGGTCGGCATGACCGTCGCCGCCATCCGCGGAGACACCACCCAAGCCGCGTACCTGATCCCCATCGACGCCGTCTTCGCACTGGACCAGGAGCTGGTGCCCTGCCCGTACCCGGGGGCGCGGCCGTTCGACACCGAGCACGCCGCGTACTTCCACGGCCGCGACGACGACATCGAGCGGCTCGCCGACGCCACGTCCCGGCTGCCGCTCGTCGCGGTGGCCGGCCCGTCGGGGGTGGGTAAGTCGTCCCTGGTCCGCGCGGGTCTGCTGCCGCGGCTGCTGGCGGGTGGCACGCCGGTCGTGGAGTGCCGCCTCGACGTCGACCCGGTCGGGAACCTGGTGTCGGCGGTCGCGGACGCGGTGCCGGGCACGGTCGTGGTGCTCGACCAGTTCGAGGAGCTCGCCACGCTCGCGCCGGAGACCGCCGGCGCGTTGCTGGACGAGGTGATTGCCCGCACGAGCACCGGTCGGATCCGGGCGGTGCTGACGTTGCGCTGGACCGCCTTCGAGCGGCTCGACCCCCGGCTGACCGCCGCGCTGGACGAGGCCACCGTGCTGGTGACTCCGCTCGATCGCGCCGGCCTGCGGGAGGCGATCGTCGGCCCCGCTGAGCAGGCCCCCGGCCTGAGCTTCGAAGAGGGGCTGGTGGACCGCATCCTCGATGACGCGGGCACCGAACCCGGCCAGCTGCCTCTCGTGTCCGCGTTGCTGGCCGATCTGTGGGACCACCGTGACGACGGGCGCGCCACGCTGCGCGGGTACCTCGAGTGCGGCGGGGTCGCGGGCGCGCTCGCCCAGCACGCGGACCGCGTCGTCGACTCGCTCCAGGCCGACGAGCCGACCCTGCGCCGGCTGTTCACCGCGCTGGCCGAGCCCGGCCGTGACGGACGCTTCGTCCGGCGCCCGGTGCTCCTGCGCGATCTGCCTCCGGAGCAGCGAGCGCTCGCGGAGGCGCTCGCCGGCCGGCGCCTGCTCGTCGTCACCCGGGATACGGTCGAGCTGGCCCATCAGGCGCTCGTCGAGCACTGGCCGAGGCTGCGCGACTGGCTCACCGCCGACCGCGAGTTCCTCTCCTGGCTGGCCGGGCTCCAGGAGCGGCGCAGGCGGTGGGAGTCAGGCGGGCGCGACGACGGCGCGCTGTTGCGGGGCGCGCCGCTCGCCGCCGCCGTGGAGTGGGTGGAATCCCGCGCCGACGACGTCGCTGCCGCCGACCAGGACTACGTCCGGCTGGGCGTCGCCATGGCGCGCCGCCGGATGAGGCGACGGCGTGTCGTCACCGCCGTGCTCGCGGTCCTGCTGCTGGTGATCGGATCGCTGTCGGTGCTGGCGGTGCAGCGCCGTGACGTCCTGGCCGGCCAGCTGGCCACGGCGAACGCCGGCATCATCGGGCGGGAAGCGCTGGCCAGGGTGCCCACCGATCCGGCGTTGGCCGCCCAGCTGGCTCTAGCAGCGTGGCGCGCGGACCCCGGCCACCCGGCCGCCCGCGACGCGCTGGCCAGAACGTACCTGGGCCTGCACACCGCCGAGGCGGAGTTCGCGGACCTGAGCCCTGAGCCGATCGAGAGCATGGTGGTCCGCGGCGACACGGCGCTGCTCTACACCGCTCCGCATCCGGTCGTCCTCACCGGCCTGTCCGGTCCGGCGCCCCAGCGGCACGAGCTCACCGATCTACCCCCCGGCAGCGGTACGCCGATCCTGAGCCCGGACGGTCGCCGGCTGGCCGTCACGCTGACGGACCGCCCGGTCGTGCTGCTGCGCGACCTGACCGGGCAGCTGCCGGTGAGGGAGCTGCCCGGCACTCCGGGGACCAGCCTGTCCCTGCCCGTCTTCGCGCCGGGCGGCGACGTGCTGATGTGGGGCGTGGTGTCCGCCTCGCAGGAGGTGAGCGTGCAGCTGTGGGACCTGCGCCGCGACGCGGAGATCGTCAACCGGCTCGGCACGCTCCCGAGCGACGTGAGGGCGGGTTGGCCGACCGACGATCCCGGCCGGGTGCTGCTGCGGCACGGCACGTTCGGCCAGGACGGCACACGGCTGGTAGTTCGGTCGGTGGCCGACGGCTCCGAGGTCGCCACCCTGCCTCCTGACACGGGGGTCGCTCCCGACGGCGGGGCGCTGGTCCGCATCGATCACGATCCCGAATTCAGGATGCCGGCGACGGTGGTCGTCGATCCGCCGGTAGGCGCGGCGCCGACCCGCCGGCTGACTGCCGGCGACGTCAACGTGTCGTGGTCACGGCTGTCCGCAGATGGTGGCTGGTTCCTCGAGAGGCAGCCGGCCGGCGCAGGCGGTGACTACCACGTGCTGCGGCTGACCGACCTCGGCACCGGGGAGGTCCGGCAGGTGATCATCCCGCCGGTCCCCGAGCGCGACGCGGCGACGAGCGCCGACCAGGAGGTGGCGGGGGCGACGAGCCTCGGCGTGGTCTCGGCAGGCGGCCGCACGTCGGTGCTCCTCGCGCAGGGCACCTCGGTGCTGCGGTTCGCCACCGAGCCGCTGCCGAGCGCGGAGGAACCGCCCCGCCGCACCACCGTCAGCCTCGGCACAACCGTGCTCGCCCAGTACGAGACCGGCATCGCCATCTGGGACCGGCACACCGGGCAGCGCCTCGGCGTGGTGAGCGGGCTCGACCGGCGATTCCGTGGCCCGGTGTACGACGAGGACTCGTTGTGGATCATGACGCCCGTACCAGGCGCCTGGGAGATCGGCCACTACGAGATGCCGACGCTGCGGCCCATCGCGACGTTCCGCATACCGGAGCGCAGACCCGCGGACGTCCAGGGGCTCGTCGGGGGTAGCCCGATCGACCTCGTTCCGGACGGCGACCACGTGGTGATCTCGCACGGGGGCTGGCTGTCGGCCCACGACCGGACGACCGGCCATCCGCTCGGCTCCCCTGTGCGGCTCGGCGGCTCGCCGGAGGAGATCGCCTACACCACCGCCTTCGCGCTGGTGTGGCCGCGACCCGGGCATCCCGGCCAGGTTGCGGTCAACGTCGCGCGGGGCGGTATCCAGCTGTGGGAGATGCCGTCCGGGCGGCTGGTCCGCACCATCGAGACCATCAGCGAGCAGGGGCCGGTGTTCGACCCGTCCGGATCCCGGATGGCGTTGCCGAACGGTGAACATGCCATCGAGGTGTGGGACGTGGACCAGGGTGTGCTCGTCCGGCCACCCATCGCGCAACCGGAGCAGGCCACCTACGTCGTGGCCTTCCAGCCCGACGGCTATCTGATGGTCAGAGCCGGCCCGGGCGCGCGGGACCCGGTTCGACTGGCGTCCATCGAGCTGGCGAGCGGCCGGCAGGCGGGAGTGATGAGGTTGGCGTTGACCGACGATGTCGGCGCCTTCAACCCGGAGGACCAGTCGGCGGGGCTCCGCGTCAACTCGGCGTACGGGGTCCGGCAGCCGAATCCGCCTGAGCTGCGGATCGCCGCAGGCGGATGGCGGGACGCGCTGTGCGCCGTCATCGACCGACCGTTCACCCAGTCCGAGCGCGCGCTGCTGCCGCCGGACTCCGACCCCACCCCACCGTGCTCGTGACCGGGAACCGCTCGTGACGTCGAACGGTTCGGTCTTCCGCGAGCACGCCGACCTCGCAGGCGCGCACCTGCGCGTGTGGTCGGGCACCGGCCGGATCGCCGGGGCCGGCTTCCTGATCGGTCCGGACCTGGTGGCGACCGCGGCGCGATGCGTGGCAGGGAGGGCCGGCGACGGCGGTGCGCGCGAGCTGCCGGTGTGGCTGGACTTCCCGTTGCTCCGCGACGAGCACGACGCGCCGGTGCGGGTAGCGGCGGGGATCGAACCGCTCACGCCCGGCGACGTGGTGCTCCTGCGGCTGCGCGGGGCGGTCCCCATCGATGCGCGCGTGCCGCCCATGAGACGGCTCGGCCAGGTCGACGGCAGCGAGTTCCAGGTGCTCGGCTACCCCGAAGGCCTCGTCGACGGCGTGTGGTCGGCAGGTACGGCGCGCGCCGAGGCGGACGGCCGCATCCGGCTGGACACGGCCCCCGGCGAGCACCCGCTCGACGCCGGGTTCGCCGGCGCGCCGGTATGGCACGCGGCCGGCGGCGCCGTGATGGGTATCGCCGTGGTCGACGAGCGAGGCGCCCGCCTCGAACCGGTCGACCGGGTGCTCGGCGTCGACCCGGAGGCGCTGCCCTGCCCGTACCAGGGCCTGCGCCCGTTCGACGAGGAACACACCGAGGTGTTCTTCGGCCGGGACGATGAGATCGATCGCCTCGTCGATGCCGTCGACCGGCTGCCCGTGGTCGCGGTGACCGGTCCATCAGGGGCGGGGAAGTCCTCGCTGGTCCGGGCCGGGCTGCTCCCGCGGCTACGCGCGAGGGGCGTCGAGGTGGTGGACCTGCGGATCACACCGGGCGCCGATGCCGGGCCGACCCTCCGCGAGGCGCTGTCCGAGCGGGGTACGGGGCGGGTGGTGGTCGCCGACCAGTTCGAGGAGCTGGCTGCCTCCGACCCGGCGTCCGCCCGCGGGCTGCTCGAGTCGATCGTGCGGCTCACGCGGTCTCACGACGATGGTCCGCAGGCGCGGGCCGTGCTCACGCTGCGCTGGTCCACGCTTGACGAGCTGCTCACGCCCGAGCTGGCCGACGTACTGAGCACCGCCCGGCTGGTCGTCGCGCCGATGGACCGGGACCGGCTGCGTGAGGCCATCGTCCGGCCGGCCCGGCTGCCCCCCGGCTTGGTGTTCGAGCACGGGCTCGTGGAGCGCATCCTCGACGACACCGGCACCGAGCCCGGGCAGCTCCCGCTGGTCGAGTCGCTGCTGACCGAGCTGTGGGAGCGCCGTGACGGCGGGTACCTCACCATGGCCGCCTACACCGAGGCCGGCGGTGTGGCCGGGGCAGTGGCCCAGCACGCGGAACGGGTGGTGGACGGGCTCGAGGCCGACCCCGACGCGCTCCGCGGGCTCTTCACCGCGCTGGCCCGCGTGGACCGCGCCGAGCGGTTCACCCGCCGCGCGGTGCGGCTCGACGCGCTGCCGGCGGCGCAGCGTGCGCTGGTCCCCGCGCTGGTCGCCGGGCGGCTGCTGGTGCGAACCCGGTCCGACACCAACAGCGATACCGACACCGACCGCGAGATCGTGGAGCTGGCGCACCAGGCGCTCATCGAGCACTGGCCCCGGCTGCGCACCTGGCTGGCGGAGGACCGTGACTTCCTCGTCTGGCGCAGCGAGCTCGGCACCCAACGCGAACGCTGGGAGGACGAGGGCCGCGACGACGCCGCACTGCCTCGTGGCGCGGCGCTGGCCACCGCCACCGACTGGCTCGCCACCCGCGCCGACGAGCTGCCCTCCGCCGACCGCGCCTTCCTGCGGCGGGGCATCGCCCGCCAGCGCCGGGACGTCCGCCGGGGCCGGCTCGTCAACGCCGTGCTCGCCGTGCTCGTGCTGGGCGCGGCGACGCTGGGCGGCACCACCGTGTACAGCGGCAACCGGATCGCGGCACAGCTGGCCAGCGCGAACGCCGACACGCTCGGCAACGAGTCGCTGGCCCGAGCCGCAGGCGACAGTGTGGTGGCCACCCAGCTCGCGTTGGCGGCATGGCACTCCGATCCGAACAGCCGGCCGGCCCGCACCGCACTGGCCCGGTCCTACCTGGCCATGCGGTCGGTGGAGGCGGAGCTGCCGGACGTCACGCCGAGGCCGATCCAGTGGCTGGAGCGGGGCGGGGACACCGCGCTGCTCGACATCGGAGCCGGGCTGGTGGCCGTCACCGGCGTCACCGGTCCGGCACCGACAGCGCGCACGCCCGCCGATCAGGTGGCCGACCCGGACGGTTTCGTCGGCTTCAGCCCGGACGGCCGCCGGCTCGCCGACATCGGCCGCGACGGGCGGGTGCGGATGCACGACCTCGTCGAGGGCGGCCCGCCGCAAACCCTGCCGAACACGTCCGCAGGCGCCCAGGACGACGTCACCAGCCTGCAGTTCTCCGCCGATGGCGGTCGGCTGGCCTGGCTGGCGAAGGGCGACGCGGGCGAGCAGAACGTCGTGATCCGGGACCTGCGCGGCGGCACGGACGTGCCCCACCGGCTCGGGCCGCTGCCTCCGGGGGAACGGTTCGATCTCCTGCTCACCGGCGATCCCGACCTGGTGGTGCTGCGGTACGCCCCCCGGTTCCGGACGAGCACAACCCGGCTCGTGGCGCGCTCGCTGGCCGATGGGTCCGAGGTGGCCGAGTTCCCGGCAGGCTCGGAGCTGACCGGTCACGGCGTCGTGTCCTGCGAGCGGTCCGAGAACGGCGGCACCGGGAGGTGGGCCGACGTGGTCGTCACGCCGGTGCGCGGCGGCCCGCCGACGGGGCGGTACCCCGTCGACACCTTCGACTGCAGCGGCGTGCAGATCTCCGACGGCTGGCTCGTCGACGGGTCAGCCGGCTCCGGGACCGATACGGGCGATGTGTCGTTGGCGCTCACCCACCTCGGCACCGGTGAGCGCCGGAGGCTCACGGTGCCCCGCGAGCTCACCCCGCTGGGGCTCGCGGCGTGGCCGCTCTCGCCGACCGACCGCATGGCCGTGACGTCCGGCACCGGCGGGCCGGCCGTACTGCTCGCCCATGGCACGTCGGTGCTGCGCCTGGCCACGGAGCCGGCAGCGCCTCCCCCGTCCAATCCCTCGGAGATCCTCCTCGTCGGCACCACCCGGGAACACCGCGTCATGAAGGAACGGGGAACCGTGCGCGTGCTGGAACGGGCCACGGACCGGGAACTCGCCGCTCTCCCCCTGCCAGCGGGGGGCCTTGCCGAGGTGAGCAGCGACGAGCACCTGTGGGTGGCCGACCCCGTTGGCGGCGGCGCGTTCGAGGTGGCCTGGTACGAGCTGCCCACGTTGCGGCGGGTGCTCGGGTTCCGGCTCCCAGCCCGTTCCGACGCACCACCGCTGGAGGGCCGCCTCCACGGCGGGGTCTCGTACGTCCGCGACACGGTGGATGGCCGTGAGCGCCTACTGGTCCTCAGCGACGGCATGCTCTCGAGCTGGGACGCGGCCACCGGGCAGCCCCTGAGCACGCCCGTTCCGGTCGGTGCCACCGACGCCGCCCGCGCGTATCGGCTCGAATCCCGCCTTTACGACCGGCCCGGCCACCCAGGACAGGTCGCGGTGTCCACGCACGATCGGCCGGTGGAGCTGTGGGACGTGCCGGCGGGCCGGCGCCTGGCCACCATCCCGACCGAGCTGAACCCGGACCTGACCCGCACCGGCAGCGACGTGCTGGCGTTCGACCCCACCGGTACGGAGCTCGCCACGCTCGCCGCCGGGCGGACCATCCAGGTCTGGGACGTCGACGCCGCCGCGCCGGCCCGCCCGCCCATCGCCGCCCCGCAGGCCCAGGAGCTCGTGGGATTCGCCGCCGACGGCTATCTGGTGACGCTCAACCAGGCGGACAACTCCTCGCAGGAGTCGCTGGCCTTCGTCGACGTCGACACCGGGCAGGAGCGCGGCAGCCTCACCCCCCGCCTGAAGTTCAGCCGTGTCACCGACGACGGTCGCAGCGCTGTACTGGAGAGCACCTGGGGCACCGAACGGGTCGAGTTCCCCTTGGCCGCGCAAGCGTGGGCCGACGAGCTCTGCACGCGGCTCGGCCGGCCGTTCACCCCCACCGAGGTCGGCGTGCTACCAGCCGGCACCGACACCGACCCGCCGTGCTCCTGACCCGCCCGCGGGCCTCAGCGCAGGCGCGACAGCAGGCGTGCGGACTGTCTGGCCGTCACCTCCGGCAGGTAGGCGCGGGCGATCGCCAGGCCGATGGCCGGGAGGGCCGCCGGGTCGGGGTAGCACAGGTGCAGCGGGCGGTACTCCGGCTGGAACTTCGCCTTGAACGCGAGTAGCGAGCGGAACCCGTAGACCGGTTCGAGGGCGTGGCCGATGACGTCGAGGAGGCGCTGAAGTGCGGCGGGCTGCTCGCCGCGGTCGAGGCGGGCGAGCGGGGCCCCGGACAGGCTGAGGAACTGCGTGTCCTCCTCCTGGAACCGCTGCACGGCCGAGGCGATGAGGAACTCCATGACGCCGCGGAAGCCGGTCTCGCGGCGGCGCATGAAGTCCAGGGTCCAGCCGACGGTCTCGCCGTCGCGGTGCACGGGCAGCCAGCTGGTGACGCCGTGGACGGTGCGGTCGGCGTCGACGGCGAGCAGGCAGCGCACCTCGGGGTCGGCGAGCTCGTCGAGGCCGCCGAGCGTGAAGCCCATCTCGGGGAGGCCCTTGTCGGCGACCCATTCCTCGCTGATCGCCCGGATCTGGTCGGTGAGGGCGAGCGGGGCGTCGGCGTAGCGGGTCCACTCGGCGGTGATCCCGGCCTTCATGGCGCGGTTCAGGGCGGTGCGGACGTCCTGCCACTTCTTGCCGGTGAAGGCCAGGTCGGGCAGCGGGAGCACGGTCTCCTCGGCCACCTGCACCGAGCTCCAGCCCAGCGCCTCGCACGCCTTCCGGGTGTCGTCGGTGACGCTGTAGAGCGCGGGTGTCCAGCCGCGCTCGTGGCAGAACGCGGCGAACTCGGCGACCGTGTCGCCCGTGGGCGTGCCGATCGGGTCGGCCGTGGTGAGTGCGACGGAGCCGATCACGCGGTGGGCGATGGCCGCCTCGCCGCGGGCGTCGAACCAGTAGGAGTTGCCGGGCCACGTCGTGAGCCAGCCGAGGTTGGAGCCGCCGCGGCGCGCGAGCTCCCTGGCCCGCTCGGCGTCGAGGGCCTCGGGGTCGGCGCGCGGGCGGCGGAACGTCGCGAGCAACCCGCCGGCCACGACCAGCCAGAACACGACGCCGGTCCACTCGAACAGGAGGGTGGCGAGGTACCCCTGCGGCAGGAAGTCCGGGTCGACCTCGCCGAGGTAGCCCGGCGGCAGGAAGCGTAGCGGCAGGTCCGCCAGCAGCTGCCCGATCGTGGGCGGCCGGTCGAACTGGTCGGCGATCGCGGCACCGAGCAGCACGTACGTCGCGCTGACGGCCGCGAGCACGGTCGACGAGGTGACCAGCAGCTTCCGGTAGGTGCCGCTGGGGGCGCGCACCGCGAACCGGTCGCGCGTCCACCACAGCAGCACGGCCACGGCGAGCGGCAGGAGCGGCGGCAGCGTCAAGGCCAGTATCCGGCGGGCGCCGGGCGCGGCCTGGTAGACCATCAGCTGCTCGACCGGCCTGGACACCACCAGCACGGCGAGCAGCACGCCGAGCGCGGCGAGCCCGAGGTTCAGCGCGATGCCGACCACGAGGGCGGCCCGCCTGCCGCGGCGCAGCCCGTCGGCGACCACGAGGAGCAGCAGCACCGGGATCACGGACGCCAGCGCGGGGCCGATCCCGGACAGCCGCAGCTGTGCCTGGAGGTCCCGGCAGAGGTCGGCGTCGGCGGTGGCGCAGATCTGTTGCACGGTCACGGCGTCCGGCGGTGGGGAGAGCACCACGAACTGCAGCACCGAGAGCGGGCCGATCGGGGCGTGGGCGATCGCGGCGACGAGCGGGCCGACGGCCGACGCGGCCACCACCAGCGCGACGAGCACCCGCACCTCGGTGCGGCTGGCCGGGCCGGGGTGCCGTTCTGGCCGGCCGAGCAGCCGTCCCGCCGCGAGCCCCACGAGTCCGGAGCAGAGCATGATGACCTCGGGCAGCTCGCCGGAGTACGCCACGAGCATCGCCATCGCGGCGAGCATCAGCAGCCGCAGCCTGCGCCGCCACAAGGCCGACAGCGTGCCGCTCACCGCGAGAACGAGCCCGACGGCCCCTGGCGCGGCGCCGACGACCACCTGGGCGGCGAGGTCGCTCGGCCAGCCACCGCCCCTGATCTCGGCCCCGGCCGCGACGAGCCCGAGCGCGACCAGCGTGCCGGCGACCTGGGTGCCGACCAGCAGCGCGGCCGTGCGGAGCACCCCGATCCGGTGCTCGGCGAGCGCCCCGCCGAGCAGCACGAGCGCGGTCGTCGCGACGGCCGCGCCGATCGTGCCCCACCAGAGCATCGCCGAGAGCGGGGTCCACCAGCGGCCGGCCGCGAGCGGGCCGACGCCGGTGCCGACGTGCTCCATCAGCCGGTCGTTCGGTCCGCCCGGGAGGCTGCGGGTGGCGAGCCCGTACGCCCAGACCATCGCGACGAACGCGACGGAGAGCGGCGCCCGCCGGATCACCCGCACCAGGGACCGGGTGAGCCCGAGCAGTCCGTTCACGGCGTCATCCCCAGCCGGGTGGTGAGCCAGGGGAGTGCGTCGTCCAGACCGGGGCCCCACACCTCCCAGGTGTGCCCGCCGGGCTTCAGATCCAGCCGTACGTCCATGCCGGCCGCCTGGCAGGCCGGGAACACCCGCTGTGCCTCGGGCAGGTACTCGGCGTCCTGCAGGCCGGCCACGAGGAAGCCCGCGGTGCCGGGGAACTTCCGCTTCGCCATCACGTCGAGCGGGTTGACGGCCGTGAACGCTGCCTCGTCCCCGCCGAATGCGGCCTGGACGGAGTCGGCGCGGTCGCCGAGCGTCGGTTCGTCCTCGCCGGAGATGTCCACGAACGTGGGGTACACCTGCGGCGCGTTCACGGCCATCTGCAACGAGCAGGTGCCGCCGTTCGAGAACCCACCGATCGCCCAGCCGGACGGCTTCGGATCGACCTGGAGGGTGTCGCGGATCCACGCGGGGACGTCGACCGACAGGTAGGTGGCCACGTTGCCGAGCCGGGAGTCCATGCACAGCGGGTTGTTCAGCGGGTCGCCGAGGTGGTCGGGCATCACGACCACCGGGGCGAGACCGTCGTGGGCGGCCGCGAAGGCGTCCATGCGCTCGGCGAGCCGGCCGCCGTTCAGCCAGTCGTCGGGTGACCCCGGCTGGCCGGACAGCAGCACGAGCACCGGCAGCTGCGCCCTGGGCCGGGACAGGTAGGCCGGCGGCAGGTACAGCCACGCGGACCGCGCGGCGAAGCCCGACACGGTGGCCGGGATCGTCACCTCGGTGACGACGCCGGTGGCGGGCATCCCGGCGGGAGCGTGCCAGATCGCCGACAGCGGCAGCCCCGACCGGGCGCCGATGACCTGCTCGCGCAGCGGGACCTGCGTGAACGGGATCTCGTCGACGGCCGGGAGCCCCAGCGCGGTGCGGAGCGTCGGGTACTCCCGGTACACGACGTTCATCCCCTGCAGCGACCCCAGCACCACCAGCAGAACTGCCACCACCGCGACGGTCCGGCCTGGCCAGCTCCGCGCGCGCATTCCCAGCGCGGCCAGCCCGAGCGCCGCGAGCACGGCGCCGCCGAGGAGCAGTACGGGCAGCGGCACGTCGTCCGGGAACGGTTGCCACACCTGGTCGACCAGCACCGCCAGCAGCGCGGTCACGGCGCCGGCGGCGAGGAGCACGGCGGGCACCGTCCGCGTCCACCAGCGGTGGGAGCGCCGGAGGACGAGGAACAGCGCCCCGGCCACCCCGGCAGCGCCGACGGCGACCTGGAGGGGGCCGCTCAGGAGCGGCGCGTCGAGCAGCCAGGACACAAGCGCAGAGCCTGCCACCCGGGTTGTGATGACCTTGTGCCGACACGTGCCCCGTCCGGGCGCCTGATCATCAGGGGGGTCCCGTCAGGTAGCGCTGGAGGGTGGGTGCGATCCACGTGACGATCTCGTCCCGCGTCATGGCGACGACCGGCGGCAGCCGCAGCACGTAGCGGCACAGAGCCGTGCCGAGGGCCTGGGTGGCGACGAGGCCCGCGCGGGTGGCAGCGCCGTCCGGGTCGCCGGTCAGCGTGGCGATCTGCGGGGCCAGCTGCCCGGCGAAGATCGCCCGCATCCGGTCGGCGGCGTCGTCGTCGGTGGCGGCGGTACGCAGCAGGATCTGCAGTGCCTCGTCGCCGTCCCAGCGGTCGAGCAGGTGAGCGGCGAGCACGCGACCGGCCTGCTCGGGCGGGACCTCGGTGAGGTCGGGGAGGCGGAGGTCGAACTCCGCGGTGCGGGCGAACAGCTGCCGCTTGCTGCCGAAGTACCGCATCACCATCGACGGGTCGACGCCCGCGTCGGCCGCGATCGCGCGCACGGTGGCCCGGTCGTACCCGTCGGTGGCGAAGCGGGTGCGGGCCGCGCCGAGGATCGCCTCGCGGGCCGGGAGTGAGCGGTCGGTGAACGCCATGACCAGATTTTAGCCAACGAGTGTTGGCAAATCGCGGGACGTCGCCTACGGTTGTTGCCAACAGTCGTTGGCAAATCGAGGGAGCGATCATGCCGCACCTGCTCGTCCAGCAGCGCATCGAGGAGTTCGACCGCTGGAAGGAGGTGTTCGACCGCCTTGCGCCCGCCCGTACCGCGGCGAGCTGCCGCAGCACCGCCCTGTTCCGCAACCTCGAGGACCCGCACGAGGTCGTCGTGCTCTTCGAGTTCGCCGACATGGCGAAGGCCCGTGAGCACATGACCAGCCCCGATCTGCGTGCGGCATGGCGGGCCGCCGGGGTCACCGACCCGGGTACTCGCACGATCCTCGGCGCCGTACACATCGACGCCGTACACATCGACGCAGGGCACATCGACGCAGGGCAGCTCGACGGGGGTGCGCGATGACCGACGCGGCGCCGCCCGCGGTCGCGGCCTGAACGCGCACGGAGACCGCGACTCGCGTACACCCAGACCGCGACTCGCGGGTGGCAGGATCAACCTCTGTGACTCGCACCGGTACCTCGCTCGCACGGCTGGGGCTCACGGAACCGCGGGCGGAGGCCACGGCCACCGAGCTGGGCTGGTGGGCGGGGGACAAGCCGGCCGCGGGCGCCGAGGCGATCATGTGGGCGCTCGGGCGCAGCCCCGACCCCGACCTCGCGCTGCGTGCCGCGGAACGCCTGGTGAACTCCGTGCCGGACCGCGAGGAGCTGGACGCGGCACTGCGCACCGACCAGGTGTTGCGGGGGCGCCTGCTCTCGCTGCTCGGGAGCTCCACGGCGTTGGCCGACCACCTGGTGGCCCACCCCGACCGGTGGCACCGGCTCACCGGGGCGGCGCCGGCGCCGGGGGAGGGGGCGCGGGAGGCGATCCTGCGCGCGGTCGGGGCCGGGGCGGACGTGCTCACCGGTGCCGAGGCCGTCACCGCGCTGCGGGCGGCGTACCGCGACGAGGTGCTGGTGCTGGCGGCCGCCGATCTCGCGGCCGTCGGGGAGCCGGACCTGCCCGTGCTCGACGTCGCCGATGTGGCCGCCCAGCTCTCCGACCTCGCCGCCGCCGCACTGCAGGCGGCGCACGCCGTCGCCGTGGCCGAGAGCAACACGGACGGCAGGCTCGCCGTGATCGCGATGGGCAAGTGCGGCGGGCGCGAGCTGAACTACGTGAGCGACGTCGACGTCGTGTTCGTCGCGGAACCGGCCGACCAGCGGACCACCCGGCTGGCCAGCCGGCTCATGCGCATCGCGGGGGACGCCTGCTTCCAGGTGGACGCGAACCTGCGGCCGGAGGGCCGGCAGGGGGCGCTGGTCCGCACGCTCGACGGGCACGTCTCGTACTACAAGCGGTGGGCGAAGACCTGGGAGTTCCAGGCGCTGCTCAAGGCGCGGCCGGTGGCGGGCGACCCCGAGCTGGGCGCCGCGTACGCCGACGCCGTCGCCCCGCTGGTGTGGAGCGCAGCCGGCCGTGCCGACTTCGTCGCCGACGTGCAGGCGATGCGCCGCCGGGTGGAGGAGCACATCCGCCCCGACCACGCCGAGCGCGAGCTCAAGCTCGGCGCGGGTGGGCTGCGCGACGTCGAGTTCGCCGTGCAGCTGCTGCAGCTCGTGCACGGCCGCACCGATGAGGCGCTGCGGTCCTCCTCCACCCTCGAGGCGCTCACGGCGCTCGCCCGCGGTGGTTACGTCGGCCGCGACGACGGGGCCAACCTGGCCGCGTCCTACCGGTTCCTGCGCCTCCTCGAACACCGGCTGCAGCTGCAGCGGATGCTGCGCACGCACCTCATGCCCGCCGAGGACGACACCGACGGGCGGCGCTGGCTCGCCCGAGCGGCCGGGCTGCGGCCCGATGGGCGGCGCGACGTGGTGGGCGTGCTGAACGCCGACTGGTCACGGACCGTGCTGCGGGTACGGCGGCTGCACCAGAAGCTGTTCTACCGGCCGCTCCTGACGGCCGTGTCGAGGCTGCCGGTCGACAGCGCCCGGCTGTCGGAGAAGGCGGCGGCCGCCCGCCTCGCCGCGCTGGGCTGGGCATCACCCGAGGGGGCGCTCGGCCACCTGCGGGCCCTCATGTCTGGTGTCTCGCGGGCGGCCGCGATCCAGCAGACGCTCCTCCCCGTGCTGCTCGACGAGCTGGCGGGGAGCCCCGACCCCGATCGCGGGCTGCTGGCGTACCGGCGGGTGTCGGAGGCGCTCGCCGAGACCCCGTGGTACCTGCGGCTGCTGCGCGACGAGGGCCTCGTGGCGGAGCGGCTGATGCGCCTGCTCGGAACGTCGGCGCTGGTGCCGGACCTGCTGGTGCGCGCGCCGGAGGTACTGCGGCTGCTCGTCGCGCCCGTGGCGGGGCAGGCCGACGAGCTGCGCCGCGACCCAGCCGACTTCGCCGCGGCGCTGCGCACCACCGTCTCCCGGCAGCACGATCTGGACGGCGCCGCCGCCACCGCACGATCACTGCGCAGGCACGAGCTGCTGCGGGTGGCGTCCGCCGACCTGCTCGGCCTCCTCGACGTCGAGGAGGTGTGCGCGGCGCTCAGCTCGGTGTGGGTCGCGGTGCTGCAGGCCACGCTGGACGTGGTCCTGCGGTCGGTCCCCGAACCGGTGCCCGCGCGGCTCGCCGTCATCGGGATGGGGCGGCTCGGCGGGGCCGAGCTCGGGTACGGCAGCGACGCCGACGTGATCTTCGTCTGCGAGCCTGTTAGCGGCGCCTCCGATCACGAGGCCGCGAAGTGGGCAACGGGCATCGCCGAGACGGTCCGGCGCAAGCTCGCCGCGCCCACCCCCGACCCCGCGCTCGTCGTCGACGCCGACCTGCGCCCCGAAGGCCGGTCCGGTCCACTGGTCCGGACGCTGGAGTCCTACCGCGCCTACTACGCGCGCTGGTCGGAGCCGTGGGAGGCGCAGGCGCTGCTGCGCGCGAGCGCCGTGGCGGGCGACCCCGGCCTCGGCAGGCGCTTCCTGCACATGGTCGACCCGATCCGGTACCCGGCCGCCGGTATCGACGCGGCGACCGTCACCGAGATCCGGCGGATCAAGGCCCGCGTCGACGAGGAACGGCTGCCCCGCGGCGCCGACCGCGGCACGCACACCAAGCTCGGTCACGGCGGGCTGGCCGACGTCGAGTGGACCGTCCAGCTGCTGCAGATGCAGCACGCGGGCGACGTGCCCGAGCTGCGCACGACATCGACCCTCGAAGGGCTGCAGGAGGCAGCGGAGGCCGGGCTCCTGCGGCGGGAGGACGCCGACGAGCTGACCACCGGCTGGCGGATGGCCACGCGCGCCCGCAACGCCGTGATGCTCGTCAAGGGCAAGCCCGGCGACCAGCTGCCCCGCTCGGGCCGGGAGCTCGCGGCGGTGGCCTCCGCACTCGGCTACCCGCCCGGCGGCGACCCCGGCGTCTTCCTCGACGACTACCGCCGTGCCACCCGCCGCGCCCGCGCGGTGGTGGAACGAGTCTTCTACGGCTGGTGACGTGTCGATGCCTGGGCCGGGCCGGCGGAGCTGCTAGTGGGGACGGAAGGCCGCTCTTCGTGCAGGGTCCGCACGACAACCCGCGAGCGGTGGTCCGGACCCTGACCGAGAAGCTCGGCGAAGGCAACTTCGACGTCGTCGCTCCGATGGTGGGCAGCGCCGGACGATGACCGTCAGGCGGGGAACCGGGCGTCGTGGAGGCGCCGCAGCGCCTCCCTGCGACCGAGCTCGGCCCGGGCGGCCGGGTTCTCGTGGTAGAAGCGCAGCAGGTGGTACAGCAGCACGGGGGCGACGCCGAACTGCTCGGTCACGATCTCGATCTGCTCGGCGTTCCGCCGCCGCCGCGCAGGCGTCGTCCAGTAGAACCGCTCGGCCTGCCACTTCACGTCGAGCGCGGCGATGACGAGCCGTCGCTCGTGCCGCGTCTCGATCCCGTACAGGCCCACCACGTCGTCCCACGCGACGGTGCTGCGCCTCCCGCCGCCGCGGGCCAACACCCCTCGCTCGTCGAGGCGGATCTCCGGGACACCCCAGGCCAGCATGACGAGCGGCATCACCACGAAGTACGCCCCGCACAACAGGAACACCACGGCCGGGGTCCCGCCCGTGATCAGTGGACCGGCTCCGATCACCACGGCGCCCGCCCCGAAGCACAGCACGATGAACGTGGTGGTGACCTGCAGGATGCGCGGCCGGCGGATCCGCAGCACGGGCGTCCCGTCGTCGGTTTTGGCGAGCTCGACGCCGCGCACCCCCGAACCGGGCCGCCCGCGTCGCCAGATCGCCCAGGTACCACCGGCGAACCCGATCCCGACGAGGAAGAATGCAGATGCGAACAGTCGCCCCTCGACGGTCGGGCCGGTGAGCCCGAGCGCGCTCACGGTGAGCACGATGAGGCTGAACGGCGCCGTCAGGGCCACCAGCGCGTACGTGCGGGACCGGCTCGCGGGCTCCCATCCCATCGGCAGGTCGAGTTCCTGAACAGACGTCATTCCGCCCCCCTCGTCGGCCCGTCCCCGTTCGAGGCGGACGGTAGCGACGCGGCCCGGGAGCCCTCCCCGGGTGCGGTCGAGACTCAGTCGATCTCCAGCACCGCCATGCCGTGTCGCCGCCCCAGCGACCCGTCACCCGGCTAGTGGTTGACCGTGCAACTTGGCGGGTCCATGGTGCTCCGCCATGAGCGGTGAGTGGAACTTCATGGACCCGGCGAGCCGCAGCAACCTCATGCGCGCGGTGCGCGCCGAGGCGGCCTCGTTCTTCGAGCTGGCGGCGAACACGGAGTGGGAGGCGCCGACGGCCTGCGAGAGATGGCAGGTGCGCGACCACGTCGGGCACATGATCGACGTGACAGAGGGCTACTTCATCGGCTTCGACCACGCCCGCGCCGGCACCGAGGCGCCCGGTGCACTCGGACTCCCGGTGATGGCCGAGCGGCTCGACGAGCATGCGCGCGCCTTCCGCGGCCTAGGCAAGGAGGACGCGCTCAAGCGCGTTCACGAGGACTTCGAGCGGATGTTGGAGATCAGCGACGGTCTCACCGACGAGGAGTGGACCGGTTTGATGGTGCCGCACCCGTACATGGGCCCGCTGCCCGCCTGCTGCTACCCGGTCTTCCAGCTCGTCGACTACACCGTCCACGGCTGGGACATTCGGGAGCGCACGGACGCGGCCCGCCCGCTCGCCGGGGAGGCCGCCGACCTGCTGGTACCCGTGGCGCTCATCGTGTGGCAGTCCACGGCGCTGACGTCGGAGCTCGCCCAGCCGTTCGCGGTGGGCGTCCGGGTGACGTCCGGGGCGAACGCGGGCGACTACCGGTTCGACTGCGGCCCGGAGGGCCTCACGTACGCGTTGGCGGACCTGTCCGACGTGCGCGCGGTACTGGAGTTCGACCCGGGCACGCTCGTGCTGGCGTCCTACGGGCGGCTCCGCGGCGGAACGGTCCGCGGCGATCTGGCCGTCGCGGACCGGTTCCGGCGTCTCTTCTTCCCGATCTGACCCTCAGAGCAGGCCGAGGCCCTTCACGGCCTCGCGCTCCTCGACCAGCTCGGCGACGGAGGCGTCGATCCGGCCGCGGGAGAACTCGTCGATGTCCAGGCCCTGGACGATCTCCCACTTCCCGTTCTTCGACGTCACCGGGAAGCTCGAGATGATGCCCTCGGCCACGCCGTAGGAGCCGTCGGACGGGATGGCGGCGGAGGTCCAGTCGCCGTCGGCGGTGCCGTTCACCCAGTCGTACACATGGTCGATCGCCGCGTTGGCCGCCGACGCCGCCGACGACGCGCCGCGCGCCTCGATGATCGCGGCGCCGCGCTTGGCGACGGTGGGGATGAAGTCGTCGCGCAGCCAGGACTCGTCGACCTGCTCGGCCGCGGTCTTGCCGCCGACCTCGGCGTGGAAGAGGTCGGGGTACTGGGTGGCCGAGTGGTTGCCCCAGATCGTCATCCGGCGGATCTCGGTGACCGGCACGTCGAGCTTCTTGGCCAGCTGGGCGATCGCGCGGTTGTGGTCGAGCCTGGTCATGGCGGTGAACCGCTCGGCGGGCACGTCCGGCGCGGCGGACTGCGCGATCAGGGCGTTGGTGTTGGCCGGGTTGCCCACGACGAGGACGCGCACGTCGTCGGCGGCGTTGTCGTTGATCGCCTTGCCCTGCGGGGCGAAGATCCCGCCGTTGGCCTCGAGGAGGTCGCCGCGCTCCATCCCCTTGGTGCGCGGGCGGGCGCCGACGAGAAGGGCGACATTCACGCCGTCGAACGCGACGTTGGCGTCGTCGGTGATGTCGGTGCCGGTGAGCAGCGGGAAGGCGCAGTCGTCGAGCTCCATCGCCGTGCCCTCGGCGGCCTTGACCGCCTGCGGGATCTCCAGCAGGCGCAGCCGGACCGGCGTGTCGGGCCCGAGAAGCTGGCCCGAGGCGATCCGGAACAGCAGCGCGTAGCCGATCTGGCCGGCTGCCCCGGTGACGGTGACGGTGACGGGGGAGGAGGTCGACGAAGACACGGGGGCAGGCTAGCCCTCCCGGCCGCCCGGCGCCCCGACGGGGACCATGTGCATTTGCGCACTACTTCCCGTGCACGCTCCCCCGTTCGTGGGTACCCCACACCGCGCATGTGCGCTGGAGCAAGGTGCGAAGGAGGCACCATGGCCGACATCGATCAACCGGCCGAGGGGCCGGTACCCACCGTCTACGAGGAGGTGCAGCGGACTCCGGAGTTCCAGGATCTGCGGCACCGGCTGCGCCGCTTCGTCTTTCCCATGAGCGTGGCCTTCCTGCTCTGGTACCTGCTGTACGTGCTGCTGGCCAGCTACGCGCCGGCGTTCATGGCCACCAAGCTGGTCGGCAACATCAACGTCGGGCTCGTGATCGGGCTACTGCAGTTCGTCTCGACGTTCGCCATCACCACCGTCTACGTCCGCTACGCGAACCGGCACCTCGATCCCGCCGGCGCGAAGCTGCGCGAGCTGATCGAGGAAGGAGAGGCGTGATGGGCTACCTCGCGCAGGGCGCCGCGCCGGCGAGCGTCGGCAACCCGCTGCTGAACATCGGCACTTTCGCCTTGTTCGTCGTCATCACGCTGGTGGTGGTGTTCCGGGCCAGCCGTGCCACGAAGACCGCGGCCGACTACTACGCCGCGGGCCGCTCGTTCACGGGCCCCCAGAACGGCATTGCCATCTCCGGTGACTACCTGTCCGCCGCGTCGTTCCTCGGCATCGCGGGAGCCATCGCCGTCAACGGCTACGACGGCTTCCTGTACTCGATCGGCTTCCTGGTCGCATGGCTGGTCGCGCTGCTCCTGGTGGCGGAACTGCTGCGGAACACCGGCAAGTACACGATGGGCGACGTGCTGAGCTTCCGGATGCGTCAGCGTCCGGTCCGCGCGGCCGCCGCCACGTCGACGCTTGTCGTGTCGTTCTTCTACCTGCTCGCCCAGATGGCCGGTGCGGGTGCGCTGATCGCGCTGCTGCTGAAGATCCCCAACTCGAACACGTTGGGCCAGGGCCTGGTGATCGCGCTCGTCGGCATCCTGATGATCACCTACGTGCTCGTGGGCGGCATGAAGGGCACCACGTGGGTGCAGATCATCAAGGCGGCGCTGCTGTTGACCGGCACCGCCCTGATCACGGTCTGGGTGCTCGCCCTGTTCGGCTTCAACCTGTCGGCCGTCCTCGGCCAGGCGGTGAGCGCGAACCCCGTGCTCGAGACCGCCGGAGCCCAGCCCAAGGAGCTGGGCGAGAAGCTGCTCGGCCCGGGCCTCCAATACGGGACGAGTGCGACAGCCAAGATCGACTTCATCTCGCTGTCGCTCGCGCTGGTGCTGGGGACCGCAGGCCTGCCGCACATCCTGATGCGCTTCTACACGGTGCCATCGGCGAAGGAGGCTCGACGCTCGGTCGTGTGGGCGATCTGGCTGATCGGGATCTTCTACCTGTTCACGCTCGTGCTGGGCTACGGCGCCGCGGCGCTGGTGCCCGGCGGTGCCACGACGATCGCCAACGCGCCCGGCCGCACGAACTCGGCCGCGCCGCTACTGGCCTACCAGCTCGGCGGGGAGGTGCTGCTGGGGTTCATCTCCGCCGTCGCCTTCGCCACGATCCTGGCGGTCGTGGCCGGTCTGACGATCACGGCGTCGGCGTCGTTCGCCCACGACGTCTACGCCAACGTGATCAAGGCAGGCGAGGTGCCGCCGGACGCGGAGGTGCGGGTCGCCCGGATCACCGCGGTCGTGATCGGGGTGATCGCCATCGCCGCCGGCATCCTCGCCCGCAACCAGAACATCGCGTTCCTGGTGGCGCTCGCGTTCGCCGTCGCGGCGTCGGCCAACCTGCCGACGATCCTGTACTCGCTGTTCTGGAAGCGGTTCAACACCACGGGTGCGCTCTGGAGCGTCTACGGCGGGCTGGCGAGCTGCGTGCTGCTGATCATCTTCTCGCCCGCGGTGTCCGGGAGCCCGAGCGCGATGATCAGGGGAGTGGACTTCCACGTCTTCCCACTGGCCAACCCCGGCCTGGTGTCGATCCCGCTGTCGTTCCTGCTGGGCATCCTCGGCACCTACGCCGGCGGCAGGCAGCCGGTCGTCGAGGCCAAGTTCGCGGAGATGGAGGTCCGCTCGCTCACCGGCGCGGGTTCGGAGAAGCCGATCGCCCACTGAGACCCGTCGTGAGTGGATACGCGTGCTATAGCGCGCGTATCCACTCACGACCGGTAGAGGCGCTCGCTCGTGCGGGCCTGGGCGGTCGCGGCCGCGGCGGCCCTGAGCTCGCCGAGCGTCCGCACGCCGCGGGCGTGGAGCAGCGGCAGCAGGCGGAGGAAGATCTCTCCGGTGAGCAGCGCGTCGCCCAGCGCGGTGTGCCTGCCGACGAGGTCGAGCCCGAGGCGCTCGGCCATCGCCTCGAGCGTGTGTGACTCGTGGTCGGGGTGCACCACGCCGTCGATGAGCAGGGTGTCGAGCAGCGGCGCCGTGAGCGGCGACCCGGTCCGCCGCTGGGCGGGCGCGAGGAACGCCATGTCGAACGCCACGTTGTGGCCGACGAGCACGCTCCCGGAGGCGAACGCGGCGAACGCGGGCAGCACCTCGTCCAGGGAGGGTGCGCCGCGGACGAGGTCGCGCGTGATCCCGTGCACCGCGGTCGACGTGGGTGGGATGCCCCGGCCCGGGTCGACGAGGCGCTCGAAGGTCTCGGTGCGCAGCACCCGGCCGCCCACGATCCGCACGGCCCCGATGGAGACGATCTCGTCGCCCTCGTCGGGGGCGAACCCGGTCGTCTCCGTGTCGAACACGGTGTAGGTCAGGCGGTCGAGCCTGCTCGCCTCCCACTCCGACCACGCGTCCGGTCCGGGCTGGAACCGTTCGAGCTCGAAGTCGTAGAGCGCGGGCGGCGGCTCCTCTGCGGGCACCGGTCCGGCCGCCCGGGGCGGGGCCGGTGAGCGGGGCAGCAGCACCCGCACCAGTGGGTGGTGCGCGTCGGCCCACAGCTCACCGCCGTGCCTTCTGACGACGCCCGCCACGTCCCCGGCCCCGCGCTCGAGATCGCCCGCCCGCAGCGGCGGGCCCGCCCAGCTCAGGTCCACGGCGCCGAGATCCGCGTCGCCCGGCGCGGCCGCGAGCACGACATCGGTCGCGCCGTGCCGCTCACCCAGCAACCGGACCACGGAGGCGAGCGCGTCGGCCACCGCGAAGCTGTTCACGGTGAACCAGACGTCCTCCGCGGCCTCGTCGATGCGGGTTCGCGGGCCGCCGGGACGCGCCGCGACGGCGCTGAGGACGGCGCTGAGCAGGTCCCGTGCCGAGATGTCCGCCACCGCCCAGCCGTGCATGTCGATGCCCGGCTCGGCCGTCAGTCGCTCGGCAGCCTCGCCGAGGCGGGTCGCCTCCTCCGCTATCACCTCGACGAATCGGTGGCGCTGCTCCGCGGGAACGTCGGGGTAGTCGAGGATCGCCCCCGCCGCCGCCCCGATGCTGCCCGCGGCGCCGCGCACCAGGTCGGCCGTGGATCCCAGGAGCTCGGCGTGCCGGGCGGCGGCCCGCTCGGGGCGGGTGGCGTCCTCGCAGACGAGCACGAACCCTGCCGTATCCGACGGCACGCGGGCGAGGCGCACGCGGACCGGCCTGCCGTCCCGTTCGGCCGTGGCCTCGTGCGGCGCGGATCCCGCGTCCACCCGGGCGAGGCCGTGCACGACGAGGTCGCGATCGAGCACGCCGAACACCGACCGGCCCAGCCCGACGTCGTCGCCGAGCAGGTCGCGGGCCGCGGCGTTGTAGAGCAGGATCCGCCCGTCCTCCGCGCACACCAGCACCGCGACCGTCAGTACACCCATGAGGACGGCCAGCCGGTGTCGCTCGCGTTCGAGGTCGGCCGCCGCGGCCGCCACGTGCTCGGCCACGTCCCGACGGGCGGCCGCGTGCCGCTCCGCCAGCTCGTTCAGCGCGGTCGCCAGTTGGCGCAGCTCGGCCGGTCCGGACGGAGTCACGCGGTGGTCGGGGTTGGCGCCGAGCACCACCCGGACGTCGGCCGCCATCCGGCGGGCCGGGGCGACGTAGCGGCGCAGCGCCGCGGCGAGCAGCAGGCCGGCCACCAGCGTCACCAGCACCGCGGCGACCGCGAGGAAGGCCGCCTGCTCGCGCAGCATCCGCGCCAGCACCGCCTGGTCGGCAGGGGACACGCTGAAGTAGACCCCCGCCGCGACGCAGGCGATCACCACGGCAGGCGCGAGGACGGCAGCCGCGAGGGCTCCGAGGCGAGCCGCTCTCACGGCCCCGCTCCGAGCAGCTGCCGCACCCGGGCCACCAGGTCCTGGGTGCCGAACGGCTTGGTCACGTAGTCGTCGGCCCCGACGGCGAGCCCCTTGGCGATCTCGGCCTCACGCCCCTTCGCGGTCAGCATGAGGATCTTCATCCGGTACCCGTCGGCGCGCAGCGTCTGGCAGACCTCGTAGCCGTCCCGGCCGGGGAGCATCAGGTCGAGCAGCACGAGGTCGGGGTCGAACTCCGGCACGGCCGCCAGTGCCGCCTCCCCGTCGCCGACCGTCCGGACGTCGTGTCCCTGCTGGCGCATGAGGAACTCCAGCGAGACCACGATGTTGGGCTCGTCGTCACAGATCAGGATCCGCGACATGGTCTACCGCCTCAGGGCCGGGAGCCCGACCGTGAACGTGGCGCCCCTGCCGTTGCCCCCGCAGTCGGACACGCGGAGGGTGCCACCGAACTGCTCGACGATCCGCCTGCTGATCGCCAGGCCGAGCCCGGTGCCGCCTGCCCCGCCCCGCCGGAACCGGTCGAAGATCAGCTCCCGGTCGGACGGCGGTACGCCGGGACCGTTGTCGGCGACGTCGATGCGGGCCACGCCGTCGTCGGTCCGCAGCCTGATCCGCACCTCGCCGCCCGTCGGCGGGCTGGCCTTGGCCGCGTTGGAGAGCAGGTTGAGCAGGACCTGCATGACGCCGTCCCGGTCGGCCTCGGCGACCGCGGGCCGGCTCGGCACGTCGACGTCGAGCGCCACCTGCTTGTCGGTGAACAGCTGGGCCGTGGCGGTGGCGGCCTCGTCGATCACCGAGCCGAGGTCGACGTCGGTGAGCCGCCACTCCGCCCTTCCGGACTCCAGCCGCGCGAGGTCGAGCACCTGGTTCACCATCCTGGTCAGCCGTTCGGTCTCGGTCGCCATGATCTCCAGGTAGCGTGCCCGCTCCGCGGCCGGCAGGTCGGGATTGTCGCGCAGGATCTCGGTGAACGCCCTGATCGAGGTCAGCGGCGTGCGCAGCTCGTGGGTGACGGTGGCGACGAACTCGTCCTTCAGCCGGTCCAGCTCACGGAGGTGCTGCGCCTCGCCGACCAGCTCGACCACCTCGGCCATGCCGAGCGGCTCCTCGTCGGCCACGGAGGCGACGAGCGCCCGCGCGGCGGCGGGCCCGACGGCGCCCGTGAGCGCGGTCTCCACCCGCCGGACCAGCTCGGCGTCGGCCTGCGCGTCGTCGGGCAGCGGCGGGCCCCTGCGGGAGCCGTGCTCGGCGACGAGTGCCGTGGCGGCCTCGGTCCCGACGAACCGCGCGAGCAGGTCGCGCAGCCGCGCCACCGGCACGCTGCCGCGGTAGAAGCGGGTGCCCGGCCCCGGCGTCCGGCGTTCGATGTCGACGAACAGCGCCGCGTGGCCGGTCTCGGCCGGTGTCCTGCGGCCGGCCAGCGACACCCCGACGAAGAGGACGACGTTCACGAGCAGGCTCCAGAACACCCCGTTGCCGACCGCGCCCGCCCCGGTGAGGCCGAACAGCTCCTGCGGGCGCAGCAGCGCGATGCCGAACGGCCCGTCGCCCACGATCGACGCCGGCACCCAGCCTGTCTTGGCCAGCTCCGGCAGCAGCAGCGTGTAGGCCCACAGCGCGATCCCCGCGACCAGGCCGGCGAGCGCCCCGTTGCGGGTGGCGCCCTTCCACCACAGCCCGCCGAGCAGTGCGGGGGCGAACTGCGCGACCGCGGCGAACGAGACCAGCCCCATGTCCACCAGGCCCAGTGCGTCCCCGGAGATCCGGAAGAACCCGAAGCCGAGCAGCAGCACCACGAGGATCGTGACGCGGCGGATCGTCAGGACGAGCCTGCCGAGATCGCCGCGGGCGGCCGTGCCGGCGCGCCGCAGCAGCAGCGGCATGACGAGCGAGTTCGACACCATCGTGGAGAGCGCGATCGTCTCGACGATCACCATCCCGGTCGCAGCCGACAGCCCACCGATGAAGACCAGCAGCGCGAGCGCGCTGTGCTGCTGCAGCGCGAGCACGTAGGTGTCCGGGCTGACCGCGGGGCCGAGCGTGAGGAGGCCGGCGAGCGCGATCGGCACCACGAAGATGTTGATCACGAGCAGGTAGAGGGGGAACAGCCAGGCGGCCGTGCGGACGTGCCGCTCGTCGACGTTCTCGACCACGCCGATCTGGAACTGGCGGGGGAGCAGCAGCACCGCGAACGCGGACAGCACGATCAGCCAGAACCAGTTGGCGTACCCGCCGATGTCGATCGCGTCCGCGAGTGCTGGCGACGCCGCGGCGCGGTCGAACAGGTCGGCGAATCCGCCGAAGAGCCAGAACGTGACATAGAGGCCTGCGGCGAGGAAGGCGACGAGCTTGACCACCGACTCGAACGCGATCGCGGCGACCATGCCCTCGTGGCGTTCGGATGCGTCCAGGTGCCCGGTGCCGAACAGGATGGCGAAGAGGGCGAGCACCAGCGCGACGTAGAGCGCGGTGTCGGCGTAGGGCGGCACGCCCGCCGTCGACACCTCCCCGCCGGATACGAGGCGGAACGTGCTCGACACGGCCTTGAGCTGCAGCGCGATGTACGGCACGGTGCCGACCACCGCGATGAGCGCGACCAGCCCGCCGAGCAGCCTGCTGTTGCCGTAGCGCGCGGCGGCGAAGTCCGAGAGCGACGTGATCCGGTAGCGCTTGCTGACCCTGATCATCTTCCGCAGCACGACGGCGGAGCACGCCATCGCCAGCGCTGGACCGAGGTAGATGGTCAGGAACTCCAGCCCCCGCGTCGCGGCCCGCCCGACGCTGCCGTAGTACGTCCATGAGGTGGCGTAGACGGCGAGCGACAGCGCGTAGACGACGCCGCTGGAGATCAGGCTGCGCCCCGTCGCGGCCCGCTTGTCGCCGTGGTGGGCGATGCCGAAGAGCAGGCCGAGATAGGCCAGCGAAACGACCACCACCACCCAAGCGGGGACCATTGCTAATCCGCCCGCCTCGACAGGACGGCGACCACCACGATCAGCAGCGTCCACACCCCGAACAGGTACGCCCAGATCAGGGGCACCCCGAGGACCAGGACCGGCCGGTCGAACAGCGACAGCAAGGGATAGGTGAAGCACGCGGCGGCGAGCGCGGTCACGGCGATCAGCTTCGGTCGCATCCGCTCACCCCGGGTTCGGGAAGGCGAGGGCGCTGGCCTGCAGCGCGGAGCGGACGGCGTGCAGCGCGCCCTGCAGCTCGCGGCGTTGCGGGGCGGAGAGCGGGGCCGGATCCCCGCCGCCGAGCTCCGTCCGCAGCCGGACCGTGAGCAGGACGGCGTAGGCGTCGAGCAGGGTGTCGGCCGTGTCGGCGGAGATCAGGTTCGCGTCCGCGGCGGCGCGCATCCGCCCGGCGGTGGTGCGCTCGGAGGAACCCGCGGCCAGGCCGTAGAGCCTCCCGAGCAGGACGATGGGGACGGTGCCGCGCAGCTTCGGCTCGTCCGGCCCGAGCCGGTCCGCCCTGACCAGCCGGAACCGCCTCGTCCGCGGGGTGAACCGGCGGGCGGTCTGCGCGAGCGCCAGCTGGATGCCCGGCCGGTGGCGCCCCCTGGCCAGCGTGCGGTCCAGCACTCCGACGTCGAGCTCGCCCCCGACGGGGCGGAGGTCGAGGAACACCTGGGCGTCGAGCAGGCCGCGGGCATTCGGTTCGTCGAGCCAGCCGAGGAACGTCCTCTGCCACTCACCGAGTGGGCGGCACCAGTTGGTCGCCATGAAGCCGCCGGGGCAGCGCGGGACGCCTGCCGCCGCCAGCCCGTCGGTGACCCGTTGGGCCAGCGCCGGGAAGTACTCACCGGCCTCGCCGGCCGGCTCGGCGAAGGCGAGCGCGGTGTCCTGGTCCGAGTGCAGGAGCTGCTCCATGCGCCCCTGCGACCCGAGCGCGAGCCACGCGTACTGGCCGGGCGGAGGGCCGAGCTCCTGCACGGCGAGCTGCAGCATCCGGGCGGTCAGCGCGTCCCGCAGGCCGGCCACGACCGCCGCGATGCGCAGGCCGTCGATGCCGTCCGCGAGCAGTGCCGCCGCGACGCCCGCAAGGTCGGCGGACAGGTCCCCGAGCGCGTGCGGCCCGCCCGCACCGGCCCGGCGGATGCGGTCGGCGACGAGCAGCGGGCTTGCGGACTGCTGGCGCATCACGTCGACATCGGTGACGACGCCCGTGACCCGCTCGCCTCGCATCACCAGGACGTGCTCGATGCCCTCGTCGAGCATCAGCAGCAACGCCCGGATGAGCGGGGCGCTCGCGGGAAGCGTGTGCACAGGGCTGCTCATGAGCTGACCCACCGGGGTGTCGGGCGGACGACGCTCGGCCACCACCCTTGCCAGGTCTCCGTTCGTCACGATGCCGAGGGGGCGGGATGTGACCACGGCGCAGCTGCAGTGGCCCTCGCGCATGGCCAGCGCGACGTCGGCGACCGTGGCCGTGGGCTCGACGAACAGCGGCTCGCGGCCCGCCACCTCCGACAGCGGCCTGCCGAGGCCAGGCGACTCCCTCGCCGCCGCGGACGGCGGACCTGCGCGGGGATCCACCGCGATCACGATGCAAGTGCAGACCCCAAGTGTCCGCGCTGTCAACGGTGCGAAAGTCGATCGCGGGTCCGCCGATCGTACGATCCGCGCCCGGTGGCGACGGCATAGGTTGTCCGTTATGACGGTCCCGCCGCCCGCAGACCCGGGCGCCACCCCGACGGCCGCCCGCGCACTCGCCCCTGACCTCGCCCGCGGCCTCATGCTGCTGCTCATCGCGCTGGCGAACGTCCACGTCTACGTCTACGGGCACCCCACGGCCGTGCGCGGCTACCCGCTCGATCTCGAGGGAGCCGACCGGTGGGTCGTGCTGCTGCAGATGCTGCTCGTCGACGGGCGGGCCTATCCGCTGTTCGGGCTGCTCTTCGGCTACGGGATCGTGCAGCTCGCGGCGCGGCGTGGTGCCGTGGGGATGCCCCTGCCCGCCGTGACGAGATTGGTCCGGCGGCGCGGCGCGTGGATGATCGTGATCGGCGCCGCGCACGGGCTGCTGCTGTGGGCGGGCGACATCGTCGGGGCGTACGGGCTGCTCGGGGTGCTCATGGCAGGGCTGCTGGTGCGCGGCACCGAGCGTCCGCTGATCGCCACCGCCGCGGTCGGGGCGCTGCTGTCAGCGCTCCTCTATTCCGTGGCATCGCTGCCGGCCCCGCCGAGTAAGGGCATGGACGCGACGCTCCCCTCGATGGCGGTGGAGAACCCGTTCGAGGCCGCGCTGTACCGGGCGTTCGAGTGGGTCGGCATCGGCGTCGTCGCGGCCGGGTTGATGGTGTTCGGGGCGGTCGCCCTGGGCGCGTGGGCGGGCTGGCGGCGGCTGCTCGACGAGCCGGAGAGGCACCGGATGCTGCTCGTGCGGGTCGCCGTCGCCGGCATCGGCGCGGCGGTGGTGCTCGGCCTGCCGCTGTCGCTGATGGCGGCGCAGCTGTGGACCGCCCCGTCGATGGGGGTGATCATGCTTGCCGGCGCGCTGCACGCTCTCGGCGGCTACGCGGGCGGGATGGGCTACGCCGCGCTGTTCGGGCTGCTGGCGATCCGGCTGGCCCGCCGCGGCCGTACCGGCCCTGCGGCGTACGCGATCCTGGCCTGCGGGCAGCGCTCGCTGTCGTGCTACCTCGCGCAGTCCGTCGCGTTCGTGGCCCTCCTCCCGGCCTGGACGTTCGGGCTCGGCGATGGCGCGCACGCCTGGCAGACGGCGCTCTACGCCGTCGCCACCTGGCTGGTGATCCTCATGGTGGCCGCGGTGTCGGCCCGGGCCGGCTACCGGGGCCCGGCCGAACTGCTCCTGCGCCGCCTCACCTACGGCCCCCGCCGTACGTCCCAGCCTGCCGGTCGATAGTGCCCGCCGCGACGTTCCCGGCGGACGCGACATCCCTGGCACGTGCGGCTACGGTCGCGCGGTGACCACCCCGCCCCACGACCCTGGGCCCGGCGCCGGGCACCCGCCGCCGTGGGCAGGTGCCCCCGGGTTCACCCCCGGCGTCGACGGGCTTCCGCCACACGCTCCCATGCCCGGCGCACCGCCCTACCCGGAGACCCCCGAACACCCCCCGCCGCCGGTGGGGGCGCCGAGGGGACGGACCCGGTTCGTGAGGGCCCTCGCCGCGGTGGCCGTATCGGACGTGGTGTACGTGTTGCTGGTCCTCGCCGTTGCCGGCCCGCCGCCCAGCGATCGGGCACTCGGCCGGTTGATCGGCGTGATGGCCGTGCCGACGCTGCTCGCCGCGGTGGCGGTCTGGGGGATCGCCCGCCGCCGGGCGTGGGCGTTCTGGAGGCTCGTCCTACTGGCAGCGTCGTTCTTCTGGCTGTTGCACATCTTCTTCACCGTGGCGAAGTGACCAGCGCGGCGCGGATCGCCGCGGTCACCGCGCTCGCGGCGGCGACCATCGCCTCCGTGCTGCGCGCCGCCCGGCACAGCACGAACGCGCCCTCCAGGCTCGTGATCAGCACGATCGCCAGCCTGCGGGCGTCGTCCGGAGCGAATCCCCATCGCTCGAACCGCGTGGCGCCGGAGGCCACCCACGCCGCGAAGACCTCGGCCGTGGCCTCGCGCAACGTCTCGTCGGTGCTCGCGACCTCCAGCGCCACCGTGGCGATCGGGCAGGCGTCGGCGTAGCCGGTGGCGACCAGCGTCTCGGCGGCCGCGGCGAACCCGGTCTCCACGGCGGTGACCGCGTCCGGGGCCTGGTCCAGGATCGCCTCGACGAGCTGCTGGTACGCCCGGCCGGACGTCCGGATCACCTCGGCGGCCAGCTGCTGCTTCCCGCCGGGGAAGAAGTGGTAGATCGACCCGAACGGCGCCCCCGCCTCCGCGACGATCTGCTTGAGACCGGTGCCCGCGTACCCCTGGCGCCGGAACAGCTCGCCCGTGGTGCCGACGATCCGCTCCTTGGTTCCCGCCACCGCTCCTCCTTGCCACTCGTTCCCGCACACCCTAGCCTCCAGATCAGTAGAGCGATCTATCAAATCTTGGGGGACTGATGGCGGAGATCGAGCTCTCGGCCGGCACGATCGAGTACACCGACACCGGCGGGAGCGGCCCCGTCCTCGTCTTCGTGCACGGCGTCACCGTCGCGCCGTCGCAATGGCGCCACGTCGTCGCCGAGCTGAGCGGCGAGTACCGGTGCGTGCTCCCGCACCTGCCGCTGGGTTCGCATCTCCGTCCCATGCGGCCGGACGCGGACCTGTCGCTGCGTGGGCTCGCGATGCTGATCGGGGAGTTCCTGGAGAAGCTCGACCTGCGCGACGTCACGCTCGTGCAGAACGACTGGGGCGGCGCCCAGGTCCTCGTCGCCCACGGCGGCGCCGAGCGGGTGGCACGCATGGTGCTCGTCGCGTGCGAGGCGTTCGACAACTATCCGCCGGGCATCGCCGGCCGCCTCCTCACCCTCACCGCGCGCGTGCCCGGCGGCCTCGCGCTCCTCACCCAGCTGCTGCGCTTCCGCGCGGCCCGGCGGGCGCCGGGCGGGTGGGGCTGGATGAGCAAGCGACCGGTACCCGACGAGGTCATGGACGAGTGGTTCCGGCCCGCTCGCGAGCAGGCCGCGGTGCGGCGGGACCTCGAGGCCTACGGCCGCGGCATCCCACCACGCGACGTGTTGCTGGAATGGGCAGAGCGCAACCGGTCGTTCGGCGGCCCGGTACTCGTGGTGTGGGCCGCGGAGGACCGGCTGATGCCCGCGGAACACGGCAGGCGGCTCGCGGCGCTGTACCCGCAGGGCAGGCTCGTGACGATCCCCGACAGCTACACGCTCGTGCCCGAGGACCAGCCCGCGGCGCTCACGGCCGCGATCCGCGCCTTCCTCAGCGAGACGCGCGCCGCCGCGAGGTGATCACACCGGTGTCGAACCCGGCGATGTGCAGCCCGCCGTGGAAGCGGGCGTGCTCCACCTTGAGGCAGCGGTCCATCACGACCTCGAGCCCTCCGGCCTCCGCGCGCCGCGCCACGTCCTCGTCGAACAGCCCGAACTGCAGCCAGAACGTCTGCACCCCATCGACGGCCAGCACGTCGTCGAGCACGGACGGCAGGTCCTCCCGGCGGCGGAAGACGTCGACGAGGTCGGGCACCACCGGCAGCGAGTCGAGGCTCTTGTAGACCGGCCTGCCGAGGATCTCGGTGGCGTTCGGGTTGACGAAGTACACGTCGTAGTGGGTGCTGGCGAGCAGGTAGGTGGCCACGAAGTTGCTCGCGCGGGCCGGGTTGGGCGACGCGCCAACCATCGCGACGGTGCGGGTGGCGCGCAGGATCTGCTGCCTGCGGACTGCCGAGGGGTTCTCCCAGCTCACGATGACTCCTTCGACGCGGCAGCGAGCGCCTGGTCGAGATCCCACAGGATGTCCTCCGGGTCTTCCAGGCCCACACTGATCCGTACCAGATCCGGGGGCACTCCCGCATCGCGGAGCTGGTCGTCGGTGAGCTGCTGGTGGGTGGTGGAGCCCGGGTGGATCACGAGCGTGCGCGCGTCGCCGACGTTGGCGAGGTGGCTGCACAGCTGCACGGACTCGATGAACCGCGAGCCGGCCTCCCGCCCGCCGACCACTCCGAACGAGAACACCGCCCCCGGCCCGAGCGGCAGGTAGCGCGCGGCGCGATCGTGGTGGGGATGGCCGGGCAGCCCGGCCCAGCGGACGTAGGAGACGCGTGGGTCGGCGTCCAGCCACTCCGCGACGGCGCGGGCGTTCGCCACGTGCGCCTCCATCCGCTGCGGCAGCGTCTCCACGCCCTGGATCAGCAGGAACGCGCTGTGCGGGGACAGCGAGGCGCCGACGTCGCGCAGCTGCTCGGCCCGCAGCTTGGTGAGGAAGCCGAACTCCTGGAAGTTGCCCCACCACGTGAGCCCGCCGTAGGACGGCACCGGCTCCGTCATCTGCGGGAACCGCCCGTTGCCCCATGGGAACTTCCCGGACTCGATCACCACGCCGCCCAGCGTGGTGCCGTGGCCGCCGAGGAACTTGGTGGCCGAGTGGATCACGATGTCGGCGCCGTGCTCGATCGGCCGGCACAGGTACGGGGTGGCGAGCGTGGCGTCGACGATCAGCGGGATGCCCGCGGCGTGGGCGACGTCCGCGAGCCCCGCGATGTCGGCGATGGCGCCGCCGGGGTTGGACACGACCTCGGCGAACAGCAGCTTCGTGCGGTCGGTGATCGCGGCGGCGAACGCATCGGGTTCCCCGCCCGCGACGAACGTCGTGTCCACGCCGAACCGCCGCAGCGTGACGTCGAGCTGGGTGATCGTGCCGCCGTACAGCCCTGCCGCCGCCACGATGTGGTCGCCCGCTCCGGCGAGGCAGGCGAAGGTCAGGAACTCCGCGGCCTGCCCGCTCGCCGTCGCGACCGCGCCCAGCCCGCCCTCGAGGCTCGCGAGCCGCTCCTCGAACACTGCGACGGTCGGGTTCGCGATCCGGCTGTAGATGAGCCCGTACTTCTGCAACGCGAACAGGCTCGCCGCGTCGGTGGTGTCCTCGAACACGAAGCTCGTGGACTGGTAGATCGGCACCGCCCGCGCGCCCGTTGCGACATCGGGGACGTGCCCGGCGTGCACCGCGCGCGTGCGGAAGCCCCAACTGCGGTCCTGCTCGCTCATGCCACCCATCCTGCCGTCACAGATGCTCGCGGAAGAAGGCGACGATCCGCCGGTGGGCGTCCTCGGCGGTCGGCGCGTGGTACTCGGCACGGAATGGCGAGTACTTCGTCATCGCGCCGAGAGCCCCTGGCGGCCGGCTGAAGAACGAGTGGCCCGCGTCGGGGTAGGTGCATACGTCGTGCGGCACGCCCAGCTGCTCCAGCCGCGCCTCGAGCCGGTCGCCGAAGCCCCGCGTGGTCAGGTCCTGGCCGCCGTAGCTCGCGACCATCGGGCAGGACCGGGACACCTTGAGCGGCATGTTGTAGAACGGGGCGCTCACCTTGTAGCGGCCGCTGCCGGCGAGCAGCAGGGCGAAGCTGCCGCCGAGGCAGAAGCCGATGGTGCCGATGCGGTCGCCGTCGACCTCCGGTCGCGCCGCCATGAAGCGCCGACCCGCCTCGATGTCCTCCAGTTCGCGCCCGCTGCCGCGCAGCACCGTCCGCATCGCCCGCGCCACGCACAGAGCCTTGACCCGGCCCCGCGCGAACAGGTCGGGGATCAGGACGGCATACCCATCGGCCGCGAGATCGCGGGCGACCCGGCGCATCTCGTCGTTCATGCCGAACGCCTCGTAGATCATCACCAGGGCCGGGTGCGGGCCATCGCCCGCATCGGGCACGGTGAGCACGCCGGGGAGCGGGTACCCGTCGTCGGCTGTGAAGGTGATCGCGGTCTGCACCTGGGCATAGTGTCCGGTCAGCGGGCGCGGCGCAGCCGGACCAGCCCCTCCTGCACCGTCGTGGCGACCAGCCGTCCGTCCTGCGTGGTGAACTGCCCGGTCGCGAGCCCGCGAGAACCGGATGCGCTGGGGGAGTAGCAGCTGTAGAGCAGCCACTCGTCGGCGCGGAAGGAGCGGTGGAACCACATGGCGTGGTCGAGGCTGGCCATCTGCAGCCGATCGGACGTGACGTCGTGGCGAGCGACGACCGACCCGAGCAAGGTCATGTCGCTGGCGTAGGTGAGCAGGCAGACGTGCAGCAGGGGGTCGTCGGGGAGCGAGCCGTCGGCGCGCATCCACACCCGGACCGGTGCGTCGGAGCCGCCGTCCCGGGCGGTCGACCACGCGGGCTCGTCCACGAACCGCATGTCGATCGGGCGTGGCGTGCGCGCGAGCCAGCCAGCGTCGTCGCCTCGGACGACCCGTTCCCCCATCGTGAGGAGGCTGTCCGGCTCGGGAACGCCGGAGGGCGGCGGCTCGCTGTGCTCCAGGCCGTCCTGGGGCAGCTGGAAGGAGGCGGACAGCGCGAATATCGCCTCGCCGTGCTGGATGGCGAGGACCCGGCGGGTGGTGAACGAGCGGCCGTCCCGCACGCGCTCGGTCTCGTAGACGATCGGCACGCGGGGGTCGCCGGGGCGGATGAAGTAGGCGTGCAGGGAGTGGACGGCGCGGTCGTCGGGCACCGTGCGGACGGCGGCGACGAGGGCCTGGCCCGCCACCTGACCACCGAACACCCGGGTAGGGCTTTCCGGCGGGCTGACCCCGCGGAACAGGTTGACCTCCAGCTGCTCGAGGTTGAGCAACTGCACCAGCCGGTCGAGCACGGCCTGGCCGCGCGGCACGCCATCGGCGTCGGTATCGGGAACGGCGGGCGAACGCGTCACCACCGCATCCTCTCAGGGCGGCCCGTCAGGTCGTCCCGCGGTAAGCGCGCTGCTCATCCGCGATCGCGCGCAGGTACGTCACCACGGCGGCGTTACCTTCCGGATCGAGGCCCTCGGCCACCCGGTCGAACCGGGCCAGCAGCGGGCCCAGCTCCGCCATGACGGCGTGCCAGCCGGTGTCGGTGAGTTCGAGGATCACGCGCCTGCGGTCGCGCGGGTGCCGGACGCGGCGGACGTGCCCGGTGCGCTCGAGCCGGTCTACCAGCTCGGTGGCCGACGCGGAGCGCATCCCGAGCCGGTGCCCCAGCTCGACCGGGCCGACCGGCTCCTCGGACTCGGTGAGGACGCCCAGTGCGCGCACGTCGTTGTAGGGCAGGCCCAGCCGCTCGGCCAGGACGTAGCCGGCGTCGGTGGCGGCACGCATCACCTCCCAGAGCGCCCACGTCGGCTCGGCGGCCGCCCACCGCGCGCGCTCCCTGGATTCGATCTCGTCGGGCACCGCCCCATGCTACTGTCGCTAGGCAGCCTAGCTACTTGGGAGTCGAAGTGTTCGATCCGTTCGCCACCACCATCCGCCTGATCGGGGAGCCGGGCCCGGCCGCCGCGTTGCGGGCGGCCGGGCCCATCGTGCGCGCGGAGGCACCCGCAGGCGGCCCGGTCTGGATCGTCACTGAGGAGGTGCTCGCCCGCCAGGCGCTCACGGACCAGCGCCTGGTGAAGGACCCCGCGTACGCCCCGCCGTCGTGGGACCGGTGGGCGGCGGGCCTCGAACCGACGGCCGCCGAGCAACCGTCGCTCACCACGCTCGACGGACCGACGCACGCGGCGCTGCGCAAGGCGCACGCCCCGCTCCTGACGGCTCGGCGGGTGCAGGGGTACGCCGATCGGATCGCCGCGATCGCCCGCGACCAGCTCGCCGCGGCGGCCGTCGACGGGCTGGTCGACCTGATGGCGGACTTCACCACGCGGTTCCCGCTCACCGTGATCTGCGAACTGCTCGGCGTACCGTCCGATCGCGTCGACCAGGCCGTCTCGGCCTGCGCGCGGATGAGCACCTACGGCCCGGACGAGTTCGGCGCGGTGATGGCCGCATTCGCCGACCTCGCGCAGGCCGCGCTGGTGGACGGCGGCATGGCCGCGGAACTACGCAACCGCTTGCCCGACGGCACGAGCGCGCACGATCTCCACTACCTGCTGTTCGGATTGATCTTCGCGAGCCAGATCACCACCGATGCCGCGCTCGGGTTCCTGGTGGCGCGGGTAGTGGGCGATCCGTCGGACGACCTGGTGCGCGAGGTCCTGCGGCGACACCCGCCTGCCCCGTTCACGCTGTGGCGGTTCGCGCGTACCGAGATCGAGCTGGGTGGGGTGCGGCTCCCGGAACGGGCACCGGTGCTCGTCGACATCGCGGGCATCAACACTGCGGGGGAGGGCGCCGACCTCACGTTCGGCGCCGGGCCGCACTACTGCATCGGTGCCCAGCTCGCCCAGCTGGAGCTGCACGCCGTGGCCGGCGTGCTGGCCGCCGACTTCCCCGAAGCGCGTCTCGCCGTGCCGTACGCGGAGCTGCGCCGGGTCGACCGCGGCATGCAGGGCAGCCGCCTGGTCGAGCTGCCGGTGCTGCTGCGCGGCTGAGCCGGACTCGCCGGTCAGGCGTGGTCCTCCTCGCCGAGGCGGTGGACGCGGATGAGGTTGGTCGAGCCGATGGTGCCGGGCGGGGAACCAGCCACGATCACGACGAGGTCGCCGGGCTGGAACCGCTCGATCGACAGCATCGACTGGTCGACCTGGCGGACCATGGCGTCGGTGGAGTCGACCGACGGCACGAGGAAGGTCTCGACGCCCCAGCTCATCGCGAGCTGGCTGCGCACCGCCGGCTCGGGGGTGAACGCGAGCAGCGGGAGCCGGGTGTGCAGGCGGGCGAGGCGGCGGACGGTGTCGCCGGACTGCGTGAACGCCACGAGCGCGCGGGCGGAGAGCCGCTCGCCGATGTCGCGGGCCGCGTAGGACAGCACGCCCCGCTTGGTGCGAGGCACGTGGTTGAGCGGCGGGACGGTGACCGGCCCGTCCTCGACGGCCTCGATGATCTGGGCCATCGTCTTGACGGACTTGATCGGGTACCGGCCGACGCTCGTCTCGCCGGAGAGCATCACGCAGTCGGCGCCGTCGAGCACAGCGTTGGCGACGTCGGACGCCTCCGCGCGGGTCGGACGCGAGGTGGTGATCATCGACTCGAGCATCTGCGTGGCCACGATGACCGGCTTGGCGTTCTCGCGCGCGATCTGGATGGCGCGCTTCTGCACCAGCGGCACGTGCTCGAGCGGAAGCTCGACGCCCAGGTCGCCCCGGGCGACCATGACGGCGTCGAAGGCGAGGACGATGGCCTCGAGGTTGTCGACCGCCTCTGGCTTCTCCAGCTTCGCGATCACGGGCACCCGGGCACCCTTGCTGTCCATGATCTTGTGGGCAAGGTCGATGTCGGCCGGGCTCCGCACGAACGAGAGCGCGATCGTGTCGACGCGCAGGTCCAGCGCGAACTCGAGGTCGGCGCAGTCCTTGTCGGACAGGGCGGGCACCGAGACGTTCATCCCGGGCAGCGAGATGCCCTTGTTGTCGCTCACCGGGCCGCCCTCGGTGACGCGGCAGACGACGTCGTCGCCCTCGACCTTGACGACGCGGAGCGCGACCTTGCCGTCGTCGACGAGCAGCCGGTCCTCGGGGCGGGCGTCGTTCGCGAGGCCGGAGTAGGTGGTGGAGACCCGGTCGTGGGTGCCGGCCACGTCCTCGACCGTGATCCGCACCTCCTCGCCGGTGTGCCACTCGACGGGTCCGCTGGCGAAGCGCCCCAGCCGGATCTTGGGACCCTGCAGGTCGCCCATGATCCCCACGGCCTTGCCCTCGGCATCGGCCGCGGTGCGGACCATGTCGTAGACCCGCTTGTGGTCTTCGCGGTTGCCGTGGCTGAAGTTCAGGCGGGCGACGTCCATCCCGGCCTGCACGAGCTCACGAATCCGGTCCGGCGTTGCGGTGGCGGGACCGATGGTGCAGACGATCTTGGTGCGTCGGCTCACACGAATGAGTCTAGCGTGCCAACTGAAACGATCCGGTGAAGGCTTGTCTTCGATTCAGTTCTCTGCGCCTGTCTCCCCGGTGAGCCCGGCCGCCTCGATGCCGGCGAGGGCCGCTGCCTCGTCGTTCAGCGAGGTGTCCCCGCTGATCCCGACCGCGCCCAGCAGCTGGCCGTCGGCGTCGCGCACGAACACCCCGCCGGGCACGGAGACGACCTTGCCGCCCGAGAGGGCGACGATCGTGGTGTAGAGATCCGGCGCGGCCTCGGCGCGGGCGGCCAGTGCGCGGTTGTTCATGCCCATCCCGAGGATCCCCCATGCCTTCGCGGTGGCCAGGTCCGGTCGCAGGTACCCGGAGCCGTCCTGGCGGCCGAGCGCGACGAGCGCGCCGCCCGGGTCGAGCACGGCGACCGTCAGTGGCTGGAAGCCCTGCTCGGTGCCGTGCTCCAGCGCGACGCGGACGATGGTCTGGGCCTGGTCCAAGGTGATCGGCATGGCGCCGATCCTGCCTCAGGCGACCCGGGTCAGCCGCACCAGCGGGATGAGGCGGTCGGTCTTGCGCTCGTAGTCGGCGAAGCCGGGCTTCTCGGCCACCACGCGCTTCCAGAACTCGTCGCGCTCGGCCCGGGGGAGCTCCTCGGCGACGACGGTGTAGGTCTCGGCGCCCACCTCGACGTCGATCTTCGGGTTGGCCTTGAGGTTGTGGTACCACGCCGGGTGGTTCGGCGCCCCGCCCGCGGACGCCACGATCACGGTGTGGTCGTCGTCCTCGGGGAAGTGGACGAGCGGCGTGACGCGCTCGACGCCGGATTTCGCGCCCACGTGGTGGATGAGGATCATCGGCGCGCCCTCGAACATGCCGCCCACGCGGCCCGCGTTGGCGCGGAACTCCTCGATGATCTTGTCGTTCCAGTCGCTCATCTATCCCTCACCAGAAGATCAGTATGCCGGCCGCGACGATCACGGCCGCTGTCGCGAGCAACCAGAACAGCAGCACCCACATTCCCCGGGGCACCCACGTCAGGGAGCCGAGCATGTCGGCGTCCGACGCGCCGCGGCGCCTGCTGCGCTGCAGCTCGTGCACGGCGCGCATGCCGCCGAAGAGCAGGAACCAGCACAGCGCGGCCGCGAACCCGTCCTGCACCCGTGGTTCGCCCCACCACGCGACGGCCCCGACGAGCGCCCCGGTGGCCAGCACGGCGACCACGCCGTAGACGTTGCGGACGTGCACCAGCGTGGCCACGAGCAGGGCGATCGCGATCCACAGCATCAGCGCGGCCCGGTCGGCGGCCACGAGCAGGGCACCCCCGATCCCGAGGAGCGACGGCGCCGGATAGCCGGCGAGGAAGGTGAACACCAGGCCCGGGCCGCGGCGGGCACCGGTGGAGACGGTGAGCCCGGAGGTGTCGGCGTGGAGCCGGATGCCGGTGAGGCCACGGCCCGCGACCACCGCCACGAGGGCGTGCCCACCCTCGTGGGCGATCGTCACGACGGTGCGCGTCCAGCGCCACGAGCCCGTCCAGACCACGGCCACCAGCGCGAACGCCGCGGCGAGCAGCACGGTGGGCCGCTCATCGAGGAGCACGGTGACGGTGTCGAGGGCCCGTTCCAGCGTCGCCGTCCCGTCACCCACACGAGCCAGTCTGGCACGCGCGAGAATCCGGGCTTGACCTTCCAGCCGCTGGAGAGTCGAGGATCGGGTTCATGGTCGAGAAACCCCTGCTGACGATCGGGCAGCTCGCCCGCCGCACGGGCGTGCCGGTCCGCACCATCCGGTTCTGGTCCGACGAGGGCGTGCTGCCCGAGACGGATCGGTCGGCCGGCAACTACCGCCGGTACGACGGCCGGGCGGTGGCGCGGCTCGACCTCGTCCGCACGCTGCGCGAGCTCGGCATGGGCCTGGACGACATCCGGCTCGTGCTCGAGCGCAGGCGCAGCGTCGAGGACGTGGCGGCCGCCCACGTACGGGCCATCGACCACCAGATCCGCGTCCTGCGGACGCAGCGCGCCGTGTGCACGCTGCTCGCGCGGGGCGCTCCATCCGCACGGAAGGCAGCACTCGTGAACGACCTCGCCCGACTCTCCGCCGCCGAGCGCCAGCAGATGATCGACGAGTTCGTCGATGCCACGTTCGCCGGCACGGACCCCGACGCCCCTGGCGCCGGGATCGCGAACAACATGCGGACCCTCCCGACCGAGCTGCCCGACGAACCGACCACCGAGCAGGTGGAGGCGTGGGCGGAGCTCGCCGAACTCGTGAGCGATCCGGCGTTCCGCGCGCGAGCCCGGGAGATGGCCGTCGCCGGTTCCGAGGCAGGCGGCGACCAGCCGCAGTTCGACCCGTCGCCGATCATCGAGCACGCCGGCGCCGCCGTGGCCGCCGGTACCGCGCCCGACTCGCCCGAGGGTCAGGCCGTCCTCGCCCGGATCATCGAGCCGGGCATGGACGCGGCCGCCCGCGACCAGCTGGCCGACACGATCGACACCTTCACCGACCGCCGGGTGTCGCGCTACTGGGACCTGCTCGGCATCCTCAACGGCTGGGGGCGCGCCCCGTCGCAGATCGAGCCGTTCGAGTGGTTCGTCGACGCCCTGCGTGCCCACGGCTGATGGTTCCGACGCCAAGCATGTCTGAGGTCTGCGCGCGCCGCGAAGCAAGCGCGCAGACGTCAGTAACGCGATGGCGCCGCTCGTCGGTATCCCGGTCAGTCCTTGCGGCCCGTCAGGGCCAGGCCGGCGCCCATCACGATCAGGGAGGTGCCACCGATGCCGCCCATCCAGCGCAGGCGGTCGGGGGAGGTGGCGAACCAGGTCCGTGCGGTGCCGGCCGCCAGGCCCCACGCGCTGTCGAGGGTGGCGGCGATGATCGCGAAGAGCAGCCCGAGCACCAGCATCTGGGTGGTCGCGTTGCCCGCCGCGGTGTCGACGAACTGCGGGAGCACGGCGGCGAAGAACACCAGCACCTTGGGGTTGGTGACGCCGACGATCACGCCCTGCAGGAACATCCGCCGGTCGTCGGGCGCGGCGGGCTCGCCGATCCGGGCGATCAGGTCGCCGCGCCTGCGGATCGTCTGTACACCGAGATAGATGAGGTAGGCCGCGCCGACCAGCTTGAGCACGGTGAACACCGTGATCGACTGTGCCGCGATCGCGCCGAACCCCAGCGCTACCACGATCACCACGAGCGAGGCACCGGTGGTGTTGCCGGCGACGCTCGCCAGCGCCGCCCGCCTGCCGTGCGCCAGCGCGCGTCCGACGATGAACAGCACGCTGGGCCCCGGGATGATCACGAGGATGACGCCGGCGAGGGTGAACGCCAGCAGGGTCTCGATGGACGGCACGTGCCGACCCTAACCACGGCTGTCCCCGAATTACTGAAAGGTTTCAGGCCAGTTTTGCCACCGCGAACGACTCGGGCGGGAGCGTGAGCGCGGTCCCGTCGCCCTTCACCGGCTCCGACGCCAGCAGGATCCGGTCGATCGGCGCCTCCAGGTCGAGGGTGACGGCGTCGGAGCCGAGGTTGCAGGCCACCCGCAGCGTTCCGCGGTGCAGCACCACGGTGCGTCCGGCGTCGTCGCCCCCGACCCCGACGTCGTCCAGCCACGGGTCGGAGAGCTCTGTCCACTCCTTGCGCAGCGCGATCAGCTCCCGGTGCAGGCGCAGCAGGGTGGCGTGCGGCTCCTGCGCCGGCTCGTCCCAGTCGAGCTTGGAGTCGAGGAACGTGCTCTCCGCGTTCGGGTCGGGGACATCGGCTTCCCCCCAGCCGTGCTCGGCGAACTCGCGCCGCCTGCCCTCACGCACGGCGTCGCGCAGGGCCTCGTCGGGGAAGTAGGAGAAGAACTGCCACGGGGTGCGGGCACCCCACTCCTCGCCCATGAACAGCATCGGCGTGAACGGCGAGCAGAACACGAGCGCGGCGCCACAGGCCAGCAGCCCGGGGGAGAGGGTCTCGCTGAGCCGGTCGCCGGTGGCCCGGTTGCCGATCTGGTCGTGGTTCTGCAGGTACGCGAGGAAGCGGTGGCCGGGGATGTGGCGGGTGTCCACCGGTGCGCCGTGGTTGCGCTCGCGGAAGCTCGACCACGTGCCCTCGTGGAAGAACGCGCGGGTGAACACGTGCGCGAGGCCCGTGATGCCCGCGTTCGCGAAGTCGGCGTAGTAGCCCTGGGACTCGCCGGTCAGCACCGTGTGCAGGCTGTGGTGGATGTCGTCGCACCACTGCGCGTGCAGCCCGTACCCGCCGCCCTCCCGTGCGGTGACGAGCCTCGGGTCGTTGAGGTCGGACTCCGCGATGAGCGACAGCGGCCTGCCCACGTGCGCCGACAGCGCCTCCACCTCGACCGCCAACTGCTCCAGCAGGTGGGTGGCGCGGCTGTCGTGCAGCGCGTGCACCGCGTCGAGCCGCAGCGCGTCGACGTGGAAGTCGCGCAGCCACATGAGCGCGTTGTCGATCGCGTACCGGCGCACCTCGTCCGAGTGCGGCCCGTCCAGATTGAGCGTCGGGCCCCAGATGTTGCTGCCCGCGAAGTACGGGCCGAAGCGGTCCAGGTAGGCGCCCGACGGGCCGAGGTGGTTGTGCACCACGTCGAGCACCACGCCGAGCCCATGGGCGTGGCAGGCGTCCACGAACCGCTTGAACGCGTCCGGCCCGCCGTAGTTCTCGGTGACCGCGTACCAGCCGACCCCGTCGTAGCCCCAGCCGCGCGGCCCGTCGAACGCGTTGACCGGCAGCACCTCCACCATGTCGATGCCAAGCCCGGCGAGGTGATCGAGGCGCTCGATCGCCGCGTCGAAGGTGCCATCGGGCGTGAACGTGCCGATGTGCAGCTCGTAGAGCACGCTGCCGGGCAGCTGGCGGCCGGTCCAGGCCCGGTCGGTCCAGAAGAAGGCGCTGTCGTCGTACACCCGCGACGCGCTGTGCACGCCCGTTGGCTGCCAGCGCGAGCGCGGGTCCGGGAGCGGTTCCTCGTCGTCGTCGAGCAGGAAGGCGTAGGCGGTGCCGGGCGCCGCGTCCACGACGGTGGCGTGCCACCAGCCGGTGGAGATCTCGGGGGACATCTCGTGCGGGCTGCCGTCCACCAGCACCCGGACGCGTTGGCGCTCTGGCGCCCACACGGCGAAATCGGTCACGGCGGACGATCCTGCCCCCAGCGGTGTCGGCCGGCGGTAACGGGGCCGCGCCGACGGCTGAGAAGATCACCAGCGCCACGGGCTGAGGTGACGCTGTCGCGGCGGCCGTGCGCTCCATACAGTGGTGCTCGTCACTCGAGGGGGAGGAGCGAGCAATGGCACGGGTGTTGGTCCTGACGGGCGACGCGGCCGAGGAACTCGACTCGATGTACCCGGTGTTCCGCCTGCGCGAGGGAGGGCACGAGGCGGTGGTCGCCGCCCGCACGATGCGCGCGGTGAAGCTCGTGGTCCACGACTTCGAGCCCGGCTGCGACGCCTACACCGAGAAGCCCGGCCACCTGCTGCCCGTTGACGTGGCCTTCGGCGATGTGAATCCGTCGGACTACGACGCGCTCGTCATCCCGGGCGGGCGGGCCCCGGAGTACATCCGCAACGACCCGGACGTCGCGCGGATCGTCACCCACTTCTTCGACCGCGGGCTCCCGGTCGGCACGATTTGCCACGGCGCGCAGGTGCCGGCCGCGCTTGGGCTCCTGCGCGGCCGCACCACGGCGGCGTTCCCGCCGCTCAAGGCCGACATGGAACAGGCAGGCGCCACGTTCGTCGACGGGCCGGACGTCGTGGACGGCGCGATGGTGTCCTGCCGCGGATGGCCCGACCTGCCGGAATGGTCACGCGCCTTCATGCAGGTGCTGGAGCGGGCGAGCGTCCCGGCCTGACCGGCCTGCTGCAGACGTTCGGCGCGCTGCTGAGGAACTGCTACGCGCGTCACTCGAACCGATCTCGGGCTACGTCCGAATCCTCTTCGAGGCTCGGATGTGCTGAGCCGGTTCGAGGAGGACCACCGTGCGCAAGACCCACCGGCTCGCCGCCATCGGCGCTCTGGCCGTCCTGACCGTGACCCTGACGGCGTGCGGCGCCGCCGCACAGCCGACCGCCGCCCCGGCCGAACTGGCGGCCAGCGCTGGAACCGTCGCCGCGGAGGACAACGGCAGGCGTGCCGTCGGCCTGACCCCGGACGGTGAGCTGATCGGCTTCGACACCTCCGACCCGGGCGGCGCCACCGTGATCGGCTCCGTCGGCGGCCTGCAGGGCGACACCTCCCTCGTCGGTATCGACTACCGCGTGCAGGACGGCAAGCTCTACGGCGTCGGGAACAAGGGCGGCATCTACACGATCGACGACGCAGGTGGTGCGGCCACGAAGGTCCGCAAGCTCACGGTGGCCCTCAAGGGCAAGTCCTTCGGCGTCGACTTCAACCCGGCCGCCAACGCACTGCGGATCATCAGCGACACCGGCCAGAACCTGCGCCAGCCGTTCGCCACCGCTGATGCGGAGACCGCCGTCGACAAGGCGCTCACCGACCCGGCAGCTCCTCCGGCCACCGGTACCGTGCCTGCCCCCGGCGTCACGGCAGCGGGCTACACGAACAACGATCTCGACGACACGACGGCGACCACGCTGTTCGACCTCAACAGCACGGCCGACCGACTCGCGGTGCAGTCCCCGGCCAACGCCGGCACGCTGGCTCCGGCCGGCAAGCTGCCCGTCGACGCCGGTGGCGACGCCGGCTTCGACGTCTACAGCACCCTTGACGCCGGCCGGACGGTCGACAACGAGGCCTTCGCGGCCGTCACGGTGGGCGGCGTTCAGCGGCTGCTGGCGGTGGACCTGCTGACCGGGGATGCCACTGACCTGGGTCAGTTCAACGCGAAGGTCACCGACATCGCGGTCCGGCTCCAGCAGTGATCGTTGCTATGCCGGCCGCACCAGCAGCGCCACCGGATAGCGGGCGAGCACGTCGGCGAGCCTCGGCGCGGCGCCGTCGACCGGGGTGTCGGTGATGACGTCGTGCCAGTCCGTTGTGCCCTCGGGGAGGGGGAGCACCGTGTCGGCCCAGCCGCCACGGGCCGCGAGGCCCACCGGCAGCCGGGTCGCCACGGCCACGAGCGAGGCAGAGCGCGCGAACGCCACGGCGTGCGCGGCGGCAGCGCCCTGCGCCGGCACCGGCCGGTAGCCCGTGAACACTTCGGGCCGGTAGCGGCGCAGCCGCAGCGCGCTGGCCGTGACCAGCAGCTTCGCGGCGCCTTCCGCGTCGATGTCCGGCAGCCAGCCGTCGTCGAGGCGGGCGAGCAACTCGCGGCGGAGTGCCCAGTCGACGGGCCGGCGGTTGTCCGGGTCGACGAGGGAGTACTCGAAGAGCTCCGTGCCCTGGTAGACGTCCGGAACGCCCGGCCCGGCGAGCTGGACCAGCTTCTGGCCCATCGAGTTGGCCCGGCCCGGCCCCGCGATGCGGGAGACGAACTCCTCGATCTCGGCCACGAGCGCGGTGTCGGAGAGCACCTGCGCCGGCCAGGCCGCGATGGCCTCGTCGACCTCGGGCACGGCATCGACGTGGCTGGTGACGAGCTTGGCCTCCTTGGCCGCCTTCGTGAGGTATCCGGCCATCCGCTCGGCGGGGATCGGCCACGCTCCCACGAGGTTCTGCCAGGCCAGTAGCTCCAGCGACCGGTCGGGCAGCGGGTGGGCGGCCGCCCACCGGCGCATCCGCCGCGCCCATTCGCCGGGGATCTCGGCGAGGACGGCCAGCCGTGCGCGGACGTCCTCGGAGCGCTTGGTGTCGTGGGTCGACAGCGTGGTCATCGTGGCAGGCCAGGACGCCTCCCGCGCGGCCATGGCGCGGTGGAACTCCTGCGGGGGTACCCCGAATCGGGACGGGTCGCCGCCCACCTCGTTGAGCGCGACGAACCGGTTCCACCGATAGAACGCGGTGTCCTCGACGCCCTTGGCCATCACCATCCCGGACGTCTGCTGCACGCGGGTGGTGAGCTCGCCCGCCGGGTCGGCGAGCATGGTCGCCCGGATCGCCCCCAGGACGCCGGCGAGGTCGGGACGGTGTGTGCGCGCGACGCTGACAGCCGTCTCGAGCGCCTCCCGCCCCTCGGGCAGATAACTGCGGTAGACCGGGTAGCCGCACAGCAGTTCGGCGACGGCCTCTTCGATGGTCGTGAGCGGATAAGCGTGCTCTGGCGCGCGTAACCACTCACGAGCCGCGACAGCGGCGATGTGGCGGACCTCGGCGGCCAGGATCGTGTCGGCCACCTCCCGGCGCGCGGCGTGCTCCACCGCGCGCGCCGACTCCTTGCGGCCCGTGTGCTCGGCGGCGAGCTGGGTGAGCAGGCCCGCGCCGTCGGGATCGACGAACAGGCCCTGGATCTCGCGTAGCGCCTCGTAGCCGGACGTCCCGTTCACAGGCCACGACGCCGGCAGCTCCTCGCCGACGCCGAGGATCTTCTCCACGAGCAGCCAGCGGTCCTGGCCGATCGCGGCCCGCAGCCGCCGGACGTACGCACCGGGGTCGGAGAGGCCATCGGGGTGGTCGACGCGGATGCCGCCGACGTCGCCCGCCGCGACCCAGCGCAGGATCTCGCGGTGGGTCTTCTCGAAGATCTCCGGCAGCTCCACCCGCACCGCGGCAAGGGTGGAGACGTCGAAGAACCGGCGGTAGGTCAGCTCGGCCGCGCCCCGTTTCCAGGAGACGAGACGGTAGTGCTGGCGCTCGTGCACCTCCTGCGCGGTGCCGGTGTCGCCGGTGCCGGGCGCAACGGGGAAGGCGCGCTCGTAGTAGCGCAGCTGCGTGCGATCGTCGGAGAGGGCGAGCTCCGAGAGCGCCTTCTCCTCGTCCGCGTCGAGGATCGGCAGCAGCACCGGGCCTGCGTCCCAGTCGATGTCGAACGTGGCCGCGTGCGCCGACGCCCTCCCGTTCGCGAGCACGTCCCACCACCACGGGTTGGCCTGCGGGATGTCCACGCCGACGTGGTTGGGCACGATGTCGAGCACGAACGCCATGTCGTGCGCGCGCGCCGCGGCGACCAGCGCCCTGCGGCCCTCCTCGCCACCGCGCTCGGCGGAGACCCGGGTGGGATCGACGACGTCGTAGCCGTGGTTGGACCCGGAGCCCGACTCCAGCAGCGGCGACGCGTACAGCGCGCCCGCGCCGAGCGCGTCGAGGTAGGGCAGCAGTTCCACCGCGTCGCCGAACGTGGTGTCCTTCGACAGCTGCAGGCGGTAGGTCGAGCTGGGCGCGGGGGAGTGGGGCCGGATCACGAGCCCGCCCTCGGGTGCTGCAGGACGATCACCGAGCGTGCCGGCACGCGGAGCACGCCGCCGCCGGCCACCGTGGCCGGCTCGGCGGCCGCCACGCCCGGTGCGGTGGAGAGCGTGATCACCTCGCCGGATGCCGTGTCGATCACCACCGCCCACTGCCTGCCGTACTCCCGGCCGGGGAGCGTGACGTCGATGTCCTCGTAGTGGGCGTTGAGGCAGAGGATGAACGAGTCGTCGATGACGGGCTCACCGCGGGTGTCGGCCCCCGCGATGCCCTGGCCGTTGAGGAACACGGTGACGCACTTGCCGAAGCCGGAGTCCCAGTCCTGCTCGGTCATCTCCACACCGGACGGCGTGAACCACGCGATGTCGGCGAGCGCCGCCCCCGCCTTGCGCCTGCCCATCGGGCGGCCCTCGAAGAACTTCCGCCTGCGGAACACCGGGTGGGCCTTGCGCAGCGCCGTGACTCCCGCGGTGAAATGCATCAGCGCCGAGTTCTTGTTGGCGAGCGACCAATCCATCCAGGAGAGCTCGCTGTCCTGGCAGTAGACGTTGTTGTTGCCGCGTTGCGTGCGGCCGAGCTCGTCGCCGTGCAGCAGCATCGGCACGCCCTGGGACAGCATCAGCGTGGTGATGAAGTTGCGCTGCTGGCGGGCCCGCAGCGTGAGCACGGCCTCGTCGTCGGTGGGCCCCTCGACGCCGCAGTTCCACGAGCGGTTGTGGCTCTCGCCGTCGTTGCCGCCCTCGAGGTTGGCCTCGTTGTGCTTGTCGTTGTACGAGACGAGGTCGGCGAGGGTGAACCCGTCGTGCGCCGTGACGAAGTTGATCGACGCGTACGGGCGGCGGCCGTCGTCCTTGTAGAGGTCGGAGCTGCCGGTGATGCGGGAGGCGAACTCGCCGATCGTGCCGGGCTCGCCCCGCCAGAAGTCGCGGACGGTGTCGCGGTACTTGCCGTTCCACTCCGTCCACAGCGGCGGGAAGTTGCCGACCTGGTACCCACCAGGCCCGACGTCCCACGGCTCCGCGATCAGCTTCACCTGGCTGATCACCGGGTCCTGCTGCACGAGGTCGAAGAACACCGACAGCCGGTCGACGTCGTAGAACTCGCGGGCGAGGGTGGAGGCGAGGTCGAAGCGGAAGCCGTCGACGTGCATCTCGGTCACCCAGTACCGCAGCGAGTCCATGATCAGCTGCAGGGTGTGCGGGTTGCGCACGTTCAGCGAGTTGCCCGTGCCGGTGTAGTCCATGTAGTAGCGCGGGTCCTCCTCGACGAGCCGGTAGTAGGCCGCGTTGTCGATACCGCGCAGGGAGAGCGTCGGGCCGAGGTGGTTGCCCTCCGCCGTGTGGTTGTAGACGACGTCGAGGATCACCTCGATGCCCGCGTCGTGCAGGTCGCGGACCATCGCCTTGAACTCCTGCACCTGGTTGCCGCTGCGTCCCGACGACGTCGAGTAGGCGTGGTGCGGGGCAAGGAAGGCGATCGTGTTGTAGCCCCAGTAGTTGGAGAGGCCCTTCTCCTGCAGGTGGTGGTCGTTCAGGAACTCGTGCACCGGCATGAGCTCCACCGCCGTGACGCCGAGCGTCTTGAGGTGCTCGAGCATCACCGGGTGCGCGAGCCCGGTGTAGGTGCCGCGCAGCTCCGGCGGGATCTCCGGGTGCTGGATCGTGAGGCCCCGCACATGCGCCTCGTAGATCACGGTCTCGTGGTACGGGGTGTGCGGCGAGCGGTCGGTCCCCCAGTCGAAGAACGGGTTGACCACCACCGACTTCGGGATGAACCGCGCCGAGTCGGTGTCGCTGCGCCCCTCCGGCTGCCCGAACGGGTAGCCGAACACCGCCTCGTCCCACACGACGGGCCCGTCGAGGGCCTTCGTGTACGGGTCGATGAGCAGCTTGTTCGGGTTGCACCGAAGGCCCTGTGCGGGGTCGTAGGGCCCGTGCACCCGGTAGCCGTAGCGCTGCCCCGGCTCGACGCCGGGGAGATATCCGTGGTGGACGAACCCGTCGACCTCGTTCAGCGGGATTCGGGTCTCCTTGCCCCGTGGGCTGAACAGGCAGAGCTCCACCTTCTCCGCGACCTCCGAGAAGATCGCGAAGTTGGTGCCGGACCCGTCATAGGTGGCACCCAGGGGATAGGCGTGGCCCGGCCACGGCCGCATGTGGTTCCTCCGGCGTCTCGGGATGGACCGCCAGAGGCTACCGGTGTCACCCGATCCGGTGCCGGGTCGCGGGGCGAGTCAGGCGAGGCGCGCGGGGAATCCGCCCGTGGCGACCGGGCTCCAGCGCGTCGGGGTGACCCTGATCAACGCCTTGCCCTGCTCCTGCATCGCCCGCCGGTACTCGTCCCAGTCGGGGTGCTCGCCGGAGATGCAGCGGAAGTAGTCGACGAGCGGTTCGACGGCCTCGGGCAGCGTGAGCAGCTCGGCGTCGCCGTCGACCTGCACCCAGGCGCCGCCGAAGTCGTCGGACAGCACGATGACCGAGGCCTTCCCGTTCCGCGCGACGTTCACCGCCTTCGCCCGCTCCGGGTAGGTGGCGATCACGATGCGGCCCTCCGCGTCGACGCCGGCGGTGACCGGCGAGCCCTGCCAGCCACCGTCCTTCCGGGGCGTGAGCAGGATCATCTTGTGGCGGCAGCGCATGAAATCGATCAGCGCGTCGCGGTCGACGGCGGTGTTGGTGGCGATGGTCCGGACCATGGCCTCCGAGCGTAGTGCGGACGTCGATACTCTTGCCGACAATGAGCACCCTGTTCACCCGGATCATCGACGGCGAGCTGCCCGGACGATTCGTCTGGTCGGACGACCGGGCGGTCGGTTTCCTGTCGATCAATCCGCTCGGCCCCGGTCACACGCTCGTGGTACCCCGCGCGGAGGTCGACCACTGGGTCGACGCCGAGCCGGACCTGCTCGCGCACCTCACCTCCGTCTCGCACTCCGTCGGTGCGGCCGTGCGCGAGGTGTGGCAGCCGCCGCGGGTCGGCCTGATCGTCGCCGGCTTCGAGGTGCCACACCTGCACATCCACGTGTTCCCCGCATGGGACATGGCCGCCTTCGACTTCGCGAACGCGGCGCCGTCGGTGGAGGCGCAGGAGCAGGAGGCACAGGCCGAGAAGCTGCGGTCCGCCCTTCGCGCGGCGGGCCACGGCGAGCACGTGCCCGCCTGATAACCCCCGACTCGTCCACGAGCGGCACGCTCGCCTGACAGGAACGGATCGAAGTGCCCGTTGGTGGGGGGATGATGGGTCGGCGACGGCTCCGAGATCGGTTGGTGGGCCGGCACGTGTTCCGAGGGCTCGCCGTCGTCGACCCCGCGGTGGCGAGGGCCCACGGCGGCCGGCCGATTCCCGGTACCCGCCGTGCGGAGTTCGTGCAGGTTGCGAACGGGCGACTGGCCAAGGCGCGACAGGACGCCGCGAACGCGTTGTACGCGCGGTTGGCGGCCGAGATACCGGACGCGCGACTCGAGGCGCTCCTCGACGGTGCTCCGCAGGTCGAGCCGGGGCCGGTGCTGCACCTCATGGATGGCGGGCGGCCGCACCTGATGCTGGTCGGCCCCGACGGCGCGGACGATCCGCAGGACGTGCAGCGGCGAGCCGACCACGTGGTTCGGCTCTGGGGCCTGCCGCAGGGGCGGTATGTCGTGCCTGGCGCTGTCGATCCTCGGCAGCAGGCCCGGCGGCGGGCCGGCCTGGTACTGGGGTTTCCGTTCGGCATACCGCTCGTTGTCCTCCTGTCCGGCCGATGGCTGGGAGCGATCGGCCCTGACGGGTGGCCGACACTCCCGGTGCTCTTCCCCGAAGTCGATCCGCTGCTGCTCGGCGCGGTGTTCGGCCTGCCGTTGCTCCCGGGCGCGGCGGGGATGTTGATCGGTTGGCGCCGGTCGTGGCCGATCCGCGAACGGTGCCTTCCGCTCGTTGCCGCGCTCGCGCCCAGCGTGGCCGTGCTGACGGGTGTCGGAGTCGTCAACGGCGCGGACTGGCTGATCCGAAGCATCCCGGGTGTCGGGATGGTGGCGATGGCGGTGATCTTGATCGCCTCGCTCCCCCTGTTCGTACTCAGCATCGGGACAGCGCGATGGTTGGCGGCGCTGGGCTGGGGTCTCCCGTTGGTGGCCGGAGGCATCGCCGTGTTCGTCGGCGACGTGCTCTTCGAGCTGTATCTGGGTTCGTTTGGACTCGGCCGGACCGACGTGCAGATCTCCTTCTGGTCGCAATGGGCATGGGGCGCCAGCACGGTTGCCATCGCTCTGCTCGGCATCTACCTGGGCGTGGCATGGGGCGTTGTCGGCCACCGACTCGGCGTCCACCGGTGGCTGGTCGCCCTGCTCGTGGTGCCGTTCACGGCATTGATCGTCGTGATCGTCACCGATGCGACGTTGGACAACGTGCGGCATCGCGCTCAGGTGGATGCGAGTGGCCTCCCGAGCCCGCTGTTCGCGCTGCAGCCGCGCCTCGCCTGCGTCGTGCCGATGGCCCGGTCCTACTCGTACGTGGGGCAGCCGATGGACCTCTCCGGGCCCGTCGTCTACTTCGGGCGCTCGGACGGGCGGCTCGCGGTCTGGTCCGCGCCGTCCGGTGGGGTGCTCCTCGACGGGCAGGCGGTCGCGCTCCGGTTCGTGCAACCGGGAAGCCCGTGCAGCTGAGCGTCGTGTGGTCGGCATGATCATGTCGACGGCATGTGTGTCCGTCGGCAGGGCGACACCCATCACGTCGATCTCGCGCGTTGCGGCCCTGCTCGTCGCTCTCCGTGACAGGAAGGCCCCTCGTCGTGCCCTCGGGTGGCCCAGCGGGTGACGGAGCGGAGGCGCTGTTGCGACCAGCGGGTGACACCGGGCAGCATGCCGGTCGAGCGACACGCAGCGCGCATGATCATTTACCGTGGGTACATCGAAACAGCCGGCACGGGGTCGAGGGGGGAACGACCGCATGGCGGGTAGCGGACTCGGCGCGGTGTTCCGCGTGCCCGAATTCCGGGTGCTGTGGGCAGCCGAGCTGTTCTCGATCGCGGGCGACCAGCTCGCGAGGGTCGCCCTCGCGGTCCTCGTGTACGGCCGCACCGGATCGGCCCTGTGGGCGGCCGTCGCCTACGCGCTGACCTTCCTCCCCGCGCTGCTCGGCGGCGTGCTGCTGTCCGGGCTCGCCGACCGCTACCGGCGTCGCGAGGTCATGATCGTCTGCGACGTCGCCCGCACCGTGCTCGTCGGCGTGATGGCCATCCCCGACCTGCCCCTGTGGGCACTGTGCGCCGTCCTCGTGGCCGTCGTGCTGCTGGGCTCACCCCACACCGCCGCACAGGGCGCGCTCTACCCCGAGGTACTCGACGGCGAGCTCTACGAGCGCGGCCTCGCCGTCCGGCAGATCACCAGCCAGACCGCGCAGCTCGTCGGCTTCGCCGCCGGTGGCCTGCTCGTCGCCGCCGTGAGTCCCGCGGTCGCGCTTCTCGGCAACGCCGTCTCTTTCGCGCTGTCGGCGGTCGTCGTCCGGATCGGTGTGGCCGATCGGGCGGCACCCGTTCCCGAGCCCGGATCCGAGCACGCCATCGCAGGGCTCCGCGGCATCGCCGCAGGGCTCGCCGAGATCGCCACCGACCGGCGGCGCCGCGCGCTCGTGGTGCTCGCCTGGCTCGTGGGCTGGTACGTCGTGCCCGAGGCGCTCGCAGCCCCGTACGCCGACCAGCTCGGCGCAGGCCCGGCCGTCGTCGGCCTGCTCATGGCGGCCGACCCGCTCGGCAGCGTGCTCGGGGCATGGCTGTTCGTGCGCTTCGTCCCCGCCGAGAAGAGGGCACGGCTCGTCGGGCTCATGGCCGTTGCGGCCGGAGTCCCACTGGCGCTCTGCATCCTGCGCCCGGGCGTCCCGCTCACCCTCCTCCTGTGGGCGGTGTCCGGGATGCTCTCCACCGCTTATCTGCTGCAGACGCAGGCGAGCTTCGTCCGTGCCACCCCGGACGGGGGCCGCGGCCGCGCGATCGGCGTCGCGGCATCCGGGATCATCGCGGCCCAGGGGGTCGCGGTGCTCGTCGGAGGCCTGCTCGCCGATGCGTCGGATCCCGCCACCGCTGTCGCAGGGGCCGGAGTGCTCGGGGCGGTGTTGTCGGCAGGCGGTGCCGTGGCCTGGCATCGCGCCAATCGTGGCGCCGACGCCGCGACCGGGTCCGCGATCCTGAACCGCGGCTGACCCGCCGACTTCGGATAACGCCTCCGCGTCACCAGTTCTTGCCGCGCATGGGGGTTCCTTTCTGTGGGTGGTGTGTGGTGGGTGGGTGGTCACCAGTTCTTGCCGCGCATGGGGGTTCCTTTCTGTGGGTGGTGTGTGGTGGGTGGGTGGTCACCAGTTCTTGCCGCGCATGGGGGTTCCTTTCTGTGGGTGGTGTGTGGTGGGTGGGTGGTCACCAGTTCTTGCCGCGCATGGGGGTTCCTTTCTGTGGGTGGTGTGTGGTGGGTGGGTGGTCACCAGTTCTTGCCGCGCATGGGGGTTCCTTTCTGTGGGTGGTGTGTGGTGGGTGGGTGGTCACCAGTTCTTGCCGCGCATGGGGGTTCCTTTCTGTGGGTGGTGTGTGGTGGGTGGGTGGTCACCAGTTCTTGCCGCGCATGGGGGTTCCTTTCTGTGGGTGGTGTGTGGTGGGTGGGTGGTCACCAGTTCTTGCCGCGCATGGGGGTTCCCTTCTGTGCGTGGGGTGTGGGGGTCGGAGCAGCGTCCCGACGCCCGGGCCGGCTCAAGCGTCAAACACGGTCGCATGTCTGACGAGGGATGGTGCTCGGTATCGCTGAGCTTGGGCGTTCTGCTTCACCCGATAGCGCCGAACGGCCCAGCTCGTGCCGCCATCCGGCGGGCGAATGCAGCGCAGCGCGATCTCCTGGTGACGGAGCGGACAGGAAGGCTGACACCGGCAGCCACCTGTACTAGGTTCGTGCCTCCAGCATCGAGCGGAAGTACGTATGTCAGCAGAACCCGGAGCGCGCCCCGGCGGGCGCGGCCCCAGCGCCGGTGTCCGACGCTGGGTCGCCGGCTGGGACCTGTGGGAGGTGCCCCGCCGGCTCGTCGCCCCCGTGTTCACGGTGGAGCTCACCGCGCTCGCGCTGATGGTCTTCGGGGTCCTCACGACCGTGCCGGAATCCCGTGAGATCCGCACGGCGGTCCTCATCTGCGTGCTCGGGGTCGTCCACACCGAGATCGCGCGGGACGTCGAACGGATGCGGCGGCGGATCACTGGCGAGGAACTGCACGTCGACCTCGGTTCGGTCTGGTTCTTCATGGCCGCGATCCTGCTGTCGCCCGGGTACGCGGCAGTGGTCACGGTCCTCGTGCACTCCCACATCTGGTACCGCGCCGCGTACCGTCGTGCACCGCTCTACCGCCAGGTGTTCAACAGCGCCACGATGATGATCTCGGCGTTCGCGGCGTCGTCGCTGATGTCCTACGTCTTCGCCCAGCAGCGGATCGACCTGCTCGACTCGCGCGCGCTGCTGGTGCTCTGCTTCGGCATGCTCGCCTTCCTGACGATCAACAGCGCGCTGGTGGCGGGCGCGATCGCCGTCAGTACCCCGCACGCCCGGCTCTCGCAGATGGTCGGGGTGTGGAGCGAGAACCTCCTGGAGATCGCGACGCTCTCCCTCGGCGCGCTCGTCGCGATGGCGTACCTGACCAATCCGTGGCTCGCGCTGTTCTGCCTGCCCCCGCTGCTGGTGCTGCACCGGGCGGTCCTCGTCCGGCAGCTGGAGGAGGCCGCGAGCCTCGACGGCAAGACCGGCCTGCTCAACGCTGCCGCATGGCACGTGCAGGCCGAGCGCGCGTTGCAGCGCACGAAGCGCCGCGACGGGCCGCCCGGCGTGTTGGTGCTGGACCTGGACCACTTCAAGGCCGTCAACGACACCCACGGCCACCTCGCGGGCGACCACGTGCTGACCGCGGTCGCCGACGTGCTGCGCGACGAGGTGAGGGAGCGCGACCTCGTCGGGCGGTTCGGCGGCGAGGAGTTCGTCGTGATGCTGGCGGGACTGGGCGGAAGGGGCTCCGCGGAGATCGAAGCGGTGGCCGAGCGGATCCGCAGGCGCGTCGCGGACCTGCGCGTCGAGATCCCCACCCCGGACGGGCCGCTGACGGTGCGCGGGTTGAGCGTCTCCGTCGGGTGCGCGGTGATGCCGGACGGTGGCGCGGAGCTGCGTGACCTCCTCGAGGTCGCCGACCGCGCGCTGTACGCGGCCAAGGGGGCGGGGCGCAACGCGGTGCGGATGGGCAATGCGACGTCCACCCGGCCCGCGCTGCTGCCGGTGAACGCGCGACCGAACCCGCCGACCGCGGTCGAGCCACCCACGCTCCACAGCAACGCCGGAGACTGACGCGCGAAACCCGCCGCTTCCTTGTGCGCCTGCATTACGCTCCGTACTGCCGCCGACACACCCGGGGAGCACGATGGTGCCGGAGCGACGACTCCTCTCCGGTGAACCGGCGCGCCCGGGGGCTCGCGCCCCGCACCGCTGGCCGGTGTGGCGCCTGCCGCGGCTCCTGCTGTGCGCCGTGCTGCTCGTCGAGGTGGTCGCGGTCGCACTGCTCGCCGCAGGGCTCGTGAACGGGGGCGTTCCGGCCGCGACGGAGCTGTGGGCGGGTGGCGCCCTCTGCGTGCTGGGGATCGCCTACAGCGAGATGGCCGTCGGCGTGGAGCGGGAACGGAGGCGGCTGGGGGGCGCATCCCACGTCGACCTCAGCTCGGTGTGGACGTTCGCCGCCGCGCTCGTGCTGCCGGGGCCCCACGCCGCCGTGGTCGCAACGGTGATCATGCTGCACCTGTGGGCGCGCGCCTGGCGCCAATGGGTGCCGCTGCACCGCCAGCTGTTCAGCGTCGCCACGGTGGTGCTCTCCTGCATCGCCGTCGGAGCCCTCATCGAGTCCGCCGGCACCGCGCACGAGCCGCTGTGGCTGGTGGTCGCCGCGATGGTCCTGTTCATGGCGGTCAACTCGGGGCTCATCGCCGCCGTCGTGGCGATCAGCGTTCCGCGGGCGGGCCCGGCCGCGCTGTTCGGTCCGCCGGACGAGAACCTCCTCGAGGTCGGCATGCTGTGCATGGGCGCGCTGACCGCGATCGCGATCGCGCTGAACCCCGTGCTGGTCCTGCTGATGCTGCTCCCGCTGCACGTCGTGCTGCGGGCGGCGCTGATCCGGCCGCTCGAGGCGGCGGCCAGCATGGACGGCAAGACCGGGCTCCTCAACGCGGCCACATGGGTCGCGGAGGCGGAACGGGTTCTCGCCGGCACGGATGGCGCCGAGCGCGCGGGCGGCGTGCTGATGCTCGACCTCGACCACTTCAAGGCGGTCAACGACACGCACGGTCACGCCGTCGGCGACCACGTGCTGGCGGCGGTCGCGGATGCGCTGCGCAGCGTCGTGCGCGCCCATGACCTCGTCGGCCGGATGGGCGGCGAGGAGTTCGTGGTGCTGCCGAGGCGCGCGGCGTCCGGTGCCCGGTCGGTCGAGCTCGAGTCCGTCGAGCTCGAGGTGGTGGCCGAGCGGATCAGGGCACACGTCGCGGATCTGCGGCTCGAGGTGCCCACCTTGCGCGGGCCGCTGGTGATCACCGGCCTGACCGTCTCGATCGGTGGTGCGGTGGCGTCGGTACGCGGCAGCGATATCGCGGCTTTGCTGCAGACCGCGGACACCGCCCTCTACGAGGCCAAACGGGCAGGCCGCAACACCGTGCGGGTCGCGGTGGCGTCCTCGATGCCGTCGTCCGCGCAACTCCTGTCCGCGCCGCTCGCCGGCCGCGGGGCCGGCGAGCGCGCACGCATGAAGGACTGACGGCGCTCATCGGGTTCCTCGTGATCAGGTCCAGTCGCGGTTGCGCATCGCGGGTGCCTCCTCTCCGATCTCGAGCTCCGGCGGTGGCCTGATCGAATTGCGAAAGCCGCGGATCTGCACGTTTTGTGCTCGCGGCCGGAATGTGTTCCAGACGCTGCAGGCCGGTACTGCATTCAGGTGTGCAGTGGCGCGGCGAGGTGGCCGAATAGTGCGATCCGCACCATCGCCTCGTCTCACTGTGTCACGGGACGAGCCGGTGAACGGCCCGAGTGGGTGACATGACGAGGGTCCTCCACTACGCTCGGTGGCGACGCCGAGGACTCGACCGAGAGCGCTGATGTCCGCACATCCCGAGGGAGCACGTCCCGGGGTTCGGCCGGTCCGTGCCTGGACGATCCGGCGGTGGCCCCTGTGGGAGCTGTCCCACCGGCTCACGCTGTCGGTGCTCTTGGTCGAGGCCACGGCGATCGGGCTGGTGATCGCCGTCTCCGTGCGGATGCCGGTGCCGCACGCGCTCCAGTTGTTGCAGGCCGCAGTGCTCGTCGGGCTGGGGATCCTGCACACGGAGATCGCCATCGGCGTCGAGCGGGTCCGCAGGCGCGTGATGGTCGGCAACCACGCCAACCTCAGCTCGGTCTGGACGTTCGCGGGTGCCCTCGTGTTGCCGCCGGTGTGCGCGGCGGCGGTGGCCGTGGCGGTGCACCTGCACGTGTGGGTGCGCACCGGGCGGCCGCGCGTACCGCTCTACCGCAGCGTCTACAGCGCGGCCACGATCGTGCTCGCCTGCCTCGGTGCCGCCGTCGTCGTCGGCTTCCTCGGCTCAGGGCCGGAGCCGCTGGCGGCTGCCGGCATCCCCGGCATCACGCTCGCCTTGCTCGTCTACACCACGATCAACACCGGGCTCGTCGCAGGCGCCATCGCGATGAGCGCCCCGCAGCCCGATCTGGCCCGCGTGCTCGGCCGCTGGGACGACAACCTCCTCGAGTTCGCCACCCTGTCGCTCGGCGCGCTCACCGCGGTGGCGCTCGTCGTCAACCCGTGGCTCGTGCTGCTCGCCCTTCCGCCGCTCGTGGTGCTGCACCGGGCCGTGCTCGTGCGGCACCTGGAGGAGGCCGCGAGCATCGATGGCAAGACCGGCCTGCTGAACGCCGTGGCGTGGCACGCGCAGGCGGAGCGGTTGCTGCAGCGCGACAGCCCGGCCGACGGCCCGCGCGGGGTGCTGGTGCTGGACCTCGACCACTTCAAGGCGGTCAACGACACGCACGGCCACCTCGCGGGCGACCAGGTCCTCGCCGCTGTGGCCGGAGCCGTGCGCGCCGAGGTCCGTGAGCGAGACCTCGTCGGCCGGTTCGGCGGCGAGGAGTTCGTGGTGCTGCTCGCCGGACCGGCCGCAGGCGCGGTCGGCGAGCTGGAGGCGGTGGCCGAGCGCATCCGCGGCCGGGTGGCCACTCTGCGGGTGGAGATCCCCACACCGGACGGCCCGCTCACCGTATCCGGGCTCACCGTCTCGATCGGGGTCGCGGTCGCGCCCGCCGAGGGTGCCGATCTGCGCACCCTGCTCCAGATCGCCGACACCGCGCTGTACGCGGCAAAGCGGGCAGGTCGCAACGTCGTTCGCATGGGTACGCCACCGGGCTCGGTGCCTCCCGTCGCGTCCCGCCAAGGTGGTGAGCCCGCTCCGGGCACCGACTGGATGGTGGACGGAGAGTGACGGAGTGGTTGCAGAGGACCACCCCCATGTGCGATCACAGTCCTCCTGACATGCCCTGCACTCCTCACTAGCCTCGCCCTGAGGCACCTGGCGGTCGCGGCAAGGGAGGGGGCGGGCGTGGAGGAGCCGTCGCATTCGCGTAGCCCGGCAGGTCACCGCGACCCCGCCGGATGGGAGCTCTGGCGGCTGCCGGGCAGGGCGGTCGTGCTCATCCTCGCCGTCGAGGCGGCGGCCGTCGTCTCCGTCGTCAGTCATCTCGCGGTGCCCGCCCGCGCCGCGCTGACCGGTGAGACGCTCGCGCTGGCCGCGTTCCTGACGTTGCTGAGCGTGGTGCACACCGAGCTCGCCACCGGTATCGAGCGGATCCGTCGCCGGGCCGCCGAGACGTCGTACTTCGATCTCAGCTCGGTCTGGACCTTCGCTGCCGCGCTGCTGCTGCCGCCCACCGTCGCGGCTGCGGTGATCGCGGCCGTGTACCTGCACCTGTGGCGGCGGGTGTGGCGGCCCGCGAAGGTACCGCTGCACCGGCACATCTACACGACCGCAACCGTGGTGCTGGCCGCCGGCGCGGCGCACGCCGCCGTGGAACATGCGGGCGGGCTCCCGGGCACTCCAGACGACGTCGCGGGCGTCGCGGGCATCGCGGTGGCGGTGCTGCTCTACGTCGTCGTCAACACCCTGCTCGTGGCCGGGGTCATCGCACTGACGAGCGAGTGGCCCGGTGTGCGGGCGCTCGTCGGGCGCCTCGACGACAACGCGCTCGAGGTGGCCACGCTCTGCATGGGTGGGCTCGCCGCCGTCGCGATCGGATCGACGCCGTGGCTGGTGGCGCTCGTGCTGCCGCCGATCCTCGTGCTGCACCGCGCCGTGCTGGTGCGCCACCTCGAGGAGGCGGCGAGCACCGACGCGAAGACCGGCCTGCTCAACTCGGCCGCGTGGCAGGCCGAGGCGGCACGCGCGCTGCGCAGGGCCCAGCGGGCGCAGGCGGCAGCCGCCGTGCTCATCCTCGACCTGGACCACTTCAAACTGGTCAACGACGCGCACGGGCACCTCGCGGGCGACGACGTGCTGGCGGCGGTCGCGGGGGAGTTGCGTGCGGGCGTGCGCGAGTGCGACGTCGTGGGCCGGTTCGGCGGCGAGGAGTTCGTGGTGCTGCTGGCGGACCTGCCGACAGGGGCGCTCGGCCGCGCCGAGGTGCGTTCGGTGGCCGAACGGCTGCGACGGCTCGTGGCGGAGCTCGACGTCCCGGTCTGCACGCCCGACGGCAACCTCACGATCACCGGCCTGAGCGTCTCGGTCGGTGGGGCCTCCGTGCCCGTGGACGGCACCACGCTCGACCAGGTGCTCAAGGTCGCCGACGCCAACCTGTACGCGGCGAAGCGCGGTGGGCGGAACCTGGTGCGGATCGCGGGGCCGGTGCAGATCCCGGCTCCGCGGACGGCGGCGGGGTAGCTCTCCCTCCGGGCAAGCAAAGCGGGCAGGCCAGAGGCCTGCCCGGTAGGGCGCGCGGCGCCACCGGAGGCGGTCTGGCGGACATGATCAAGGCGTCGGCGCGAAAACGGTCAAATACGGTCGGCCGTGCACCCAACTGATGATCACGGGAACCGACCTGCCCGCAACAGCCACGAAGATCAGCAGATGGGCGCCTCCACGGCCGTATATGGCCGGCCATGCACCGATCCGGTGATCACACCGACGATGAGGTGGCCGGGCCCTCGAAATCGGCGATCCGGCTGCCCGACACGGCAGGCCGGATTTGACCGGGAATGCGCCGAACTGCCGATCACGACCACGGGTGGCCCTCATGAGCACGTTGATCGATCTGAGGTCCTGAGCGCCCTCGGGAGGGCGCTGACGCGGATTTCGGAACGATCAACGGGCTGTGATCCGTCCGAGATGGGCCGAATCGCCCCGCCGCGGGCGCTGGGCGTGGTCTCGCAACGATCACTCCCACACGTGCGGGCGCGCGAGATCCTCGGGCTTCCGTAAGCTGGCCCGGTGACCGTGTTGCGATCCGTCCGTGGCCCGGCAGACCTCAAACGGCTCGGAGCCGATCAGCTCCCCGCCCTGGCCGCCGAGATCCGCGAGGAGCTGGTGGCATCGGTGTCCCGCACCGGCGGGCACCTCGGCCCCAACCTCGGCGTCGTCGAGCTGACCATCGCGCTGCACCGGGTCTTCGACTCGCCCCGCGACACGCTGGTCTGGGACACCGGACACCAGGCGTACGTCCACAAGATGCTCACGGGCCGCCACGACGGCTGGGAGTCGCTCAAGAAGACCGGGGGCCTGTCCGGCTACCCGTGCCGCGCGGAGAGCGAGCACGACCACGTCGAGAACAGCCACGCCTCCACGTCGCTGTCATGGGCCGACGGCATCGCCCGCGGCTATGCGCTCACCGCCCAGGAGCGCCATGTCGTCGCGGTGATCGGCGACGGCGCCCTCACCGGGGGGATGGCCTGGGAGGCGCTCAACAACATCGCGGCGGGCAAGGACCGCAACGTCGTGATCGTCGTCAACGACAACGGTCGCTCCTACGCCCCCACCATCGGCGGCGTCGCCGACCGCCTCGCCACGCTCCGCCTGCAGCCCGGCTACGAGCGCGTGCTGGAGGCGGGCAAGCAGGCGCTGTCGCGCACCCCCGTGGTCGGGGCTCCGATCTACGCGGGGCTGCACGCGCTCAAGGCGGGCGTCAAGGACGCCCTGAGCCCGCAGGCCCTGTTCTCCGACCTCGGCCTCAAGTACTTCGGGCCGGTCGACGGGCACGACATCGCGGCGATGGAGTCGGCGTTGCGCCGCGCCCGGCACTTCGGCGGGCCGGTCATCGTCCACGCCGTCACGCAGAAGGGGCGCGGCTACCCGCCCGCCGAGAACGACGAGGCCGAGCAGATGCACAGCCCGGCCGCGTTCGACCCGGAGACCGGGCTCCCGACCGGGCCGCCGTCGGTCGGGTGGACGAGCGTGTTCGCCGAGGAGCTCGTCGCGCTCGGTGCCCGCAGGCCGGACGTCGTCGCCATCACCGCCGCGATGCTCGGGCCCACCGGCCTCGCGCCGTTCCAGCGGGCGTTCCCGGAGCGCTGCATCGACGTCGGCATCGCCGAGCAGCACGCGCTCACCTCCGCTGCAGGCCTTGCGATGAGCGGGCTGCACCCGGTCGTCGCCGTCTACTCGACCTTCCTCAACCGGGCCTTCGACCAGCTCCTGATGGACGTCGCCCTGCACGGCAAGGGCATCACGCTCGTGCTGGACCGGGCCGGCGTCACCGGCAACGACGGGCCGTCGCACAACGGCATGTGGGACCTGTCGCTGCTCGGCGTCGTACCCGGCATGCGGGTGGCCGCCCCGCGCGACACCGCCACGCTGCGCGAGGAGCTGGCCGAGGCCGTCGCGGTCGAGGACGGGCCGACCGCGATCCGCTTCCCCAAGGGCGCGGTCATCGAGTCGGTGCCCGCGCTGCGCCGGGTCGGTGGTGTCGACGTGCTGCACGAGTCCACGGCCGACGAGCCCTCGGTGCTGCTGGCGTGCGCGGGCGCGTTCGGGGAGCTCGGCGTCGCTGCGGCGCGGCGGCTGGAGCAACAGGGCGTGTCCGTCACCGTGGTCGACCCGCGGTGGGTGCTGCCGGTCCCCGGCCCGCTGGTCGACCTCGCTCGCGACCACCGCCTCGTCGTCACCGTCAGCGACTGCGGCCGCCACGGCGGGTTCGGCTCCGCGGTGGCGGCGGCGTTGCGTGACGCGGAGTGCGACGTCCCGCTGCGCGATCTCGCGCTCCCACAACGCTTCCTCGACCACGGCAGCAGGGCCGACGTGCTCCACTCCGCCGGGCTCACCGCGCAGGACGTGGCCCGCCGCGTCACCGAGTGGGCGGCGGCGCTTCCGGTGCTGCCGGCCGGGGCAGGATCGATCGCGGGGGAGCCCGCACCGTCGGAGGAGGCTCGCTGATGCGGGTTCTGGTCGTCGAGGACGAGCGGGCGCTTGCCGACGCCGTGGCGCGCGGCCTGCGCCGGGAGGGCATGGCCGTCGACGTCGCCTACGACGGCGACAGCGGCCACGAGAAGGCGCTGATCACCCGCTACGACGTCGTGGTGCTGGACAGGGACCTGCCGGGAATGTCCGGCGACCGGCTGTGCGACGAGATCGTCAAGTCTGCTTCCACCACGCGGGTGCTGATGCTGACGGCGAGCGGCACCCTCGCCGACAAGGTCGACGGCCTCTCCCGCGGCGCCGACGACTACCTCGCCAAGCCGTTCGACTTCCCCGAGCTCGTGGCGCGCTGCCGGGCGCTCGGCCGCCGGGCCACGCCCGCCGTGCCGCCGATGCTCGTGGCGGGCGACGTCGCGCTCGACCCGGCGCGGCGCACCGTGCACCGGGCCGACCGGCCCGTCGAGCTCACCCGCAAGGAGTTCGGCGTTCTGGAGGTGCTGCTGGGCGCCGGTGGCGCCGTGGTGAGCAGCGAGGAGCTCCTCGAACGCGTCTGGGACGAGAACGCCGACCCGTTCACCACCACCGTGCGGGTCACCGTGATGACCCTGCGCAAGAAGCTCGGCGACCCGGGTCTGATCGAGACCGTGGTCGGCGCAGGCTACCGAGTACCCGCGGCAGGATAGGCGGAGGAGGGACGCCGACCGTGGCCGAGCCCGCGCCGTCCCCGACCCGCACCGCGGGCCGGCCGCCTCCGCAGGCGGCCCGCCCCGCGCCGCCGCCACCAGAACCCGCCCGGTTGCCGCCTCGGCGCCGCGGGGTGGGCCTGCGGCCGCGGCTCACCGTCCTCTGCACGGCCGTGGTCGCGGTGGTCAGCGGGCTCCTGCTGTGGCTCGGCTGGCTGCTCGTCGGTGGTGTGGCGCGGAGCGTGCCGTCGCTCCCGGCGGGCACCACCGTGCGTGTCGGCAACGTCAGCGTGCCGGCCGAGCGGCTCAACGAGGCCATCGGCGCCGCCGCCCGCGCCGACGTGCTGCGCGCCGGGTTGATCGCGTTCCCGCTCGTCGTCATCGCGGCCGCGGTGGTGTCCTGGGTGCTCGTCGGCAGGGTGCTCGGCCCGCTGCACGCCGTCACGGCAACGGCGCGGCGGCTCACCGTCGAGTCACTGGACACCCGCATCGGCCTCCAGGACGCCCGCGGCGAGGTCGCCGAGCTGGCCGCGGGCTTCGACGCGATGCTCGACCGGCTGCAAGCGGCGTTCGACGCGCAGCGCCGGTTCGTCGCCAACGCGAGCCACGAGCTGCGCACCCCGCTGTCGGTGCTGCGCACCGAGGTGGACGTCACCCTCTCCGACCCCGATGCCGACGCCGAGGAGCTGCGCCGGATGGCGAGCGTCGTGCGCGAAGCCACCCGCCGCGCCGACGACCTCATCGCGGGCCTGCTGCTGCTCGCCCGCACCGAGGGCGCGGAGCTCGCCGAGGTGAGCCCGGTCGACCTCGCCGACGTCACCGTTCCGGCGCTCGCGGCCGTGCGTGCGGAGGCCGGGCGACGCGGGCTGCGGGTCCAGGTCAAGACCGCCCCAGCCCCGACCCGGGGCGACCCGGTGTTGCTCGAACGCGTGGCCGGCAACCTCGTGGAGAACGCGGTGCGCCACAACGTGGCGGGCGGCTGGCTGGAGGTGTGCACGGGCACAGCAGAGGGGCTGACCCGGCTGCAGGTCTCGTCCAGCGGTGCGGAGATCCCGGGCGAGCGCGTGGCGGAGCTGTTCGAGCCGTTCCGCCGCGGCCCCGTGGCCCGCACCGCCGACACCCCCGGCTCGGGGCTGGGGCTCTCGATCGTGCGGGCCGTCGTGCAGGCCCACGGCGGCCGCGTGTGGGCCGAGCCGGTGCGGGGCGGCGGCCTCACGGTGACGGTGGAGCTCCCAGCCCGCTGATAGCCGGTCACACACCGACTTCGGTGCCGACACACCAACTGCAGTTGGTGTACGAGGGCAGAAGTTGGTGTGCGAGCGGGCTCAGCGCGCCGCCATGGCCTTCTCCAGCTCACCCGCGAGGAGGTCGATCTGCCACTCCCGCGCGCCCCCCGCGCGCAGGGTGGCGCGGACGTCGCCGTCGGCGGGCGGGCTCCAGCACAGGCGCCGCAGCAGATCGGGTTGCAGCAGGTTCTCCACCGGGACGTTCCACTGCTCGCTCACCTCGGCCACGGCGGCGCGGGCGGCCGTCAGGCGGGTGGCGGCGTCCGGGTCGCGGTCGGCCCACCGGGAGACCGGCGGCGGCCCGTCAGGGAGCGGGGCGGAGCGGGGGTACTCGGCGGGGTCGAGCGCGTACGCCTTTTCCAGGGCCCCGAACCAGTACGACGTGAGACGGCGCTGTGCGCGGCCGCGGAACGTCGGCATGCCGGCGAGCGCCTGCGCGGAGGCGGGCTCGGCGGCCGCCGCCGCGACGATCGCGCTGTCGGGCAGCACCCGTCCCGGTGCGATGTCACGATCGGCGGCGAGCCGGTCGCGGGCCTCCCACAGCGCGCGGGCGGCGGCGAGCAGCCGCGGCTTGCGCAGCTTGTGGACCCCGGACAGGCGCCGCCACGGCTCGGCGCGTGGTGTGGGCGGCGGGGCGGTGCGGACGGCCTCGAACTCCTGGGCCGCCCACTCGAGCTTGCCCTGCTCGGCCAGCTCCCTCGCCAGTACGTTGCGCAACTCGACGAGCACCTCGACGTCGAGCGCGGCGTAGACGAGCCAGTCCTCCGGGAGCGGGCGACGGGACCAGTCGGCCGCGCCGTGCCCCTTCTCCAGCGAGAGCCCCAGCAGCTGCTCCACGAGCGGGCCGAGCCCGACGCGGGGGAGCCCCGCGAGCCGACCGGCCAGCTCGGTGTCGAACAGCCGGGACGGGGCGAGCCCCACCTCGGCCAGGCAGGAGAGATCCTGGCTGGCGGCGTGCAGCACCCACTCGGGCCCTGTGATGGCGGGCGCGAGCGGCGACAGGTCACCGCCGAGCGGGATCGGGTCGATCAGCGCCGTGCCCGCGCCCTCGCGCCGCAACTGGACGAGGTACGCGCGCTGCGAGTACCGGAACCCTGACGCCCGTTCGGCGTCGACGGCGATGGGCCCGCTGCCGCCCGCGAAGGCGGCAGCGGTGTGGTCGAGCGCAGTGCGATCGGAGATGACCGGAGGCAGCCCATCGACCGGCCGCAGCAGCGGGACCGGCGCGGATGCGTCCGGGTCATCACCCGAGAGTGCTTCTCCTGTCAGCGGATGACCCCGGCACGCATCGCAAGCGCGACCATCTGGGCGCGGTCACCGGTGCCGAGCTTGCGCCCGATGCGCGACAGATGGCTCTTCACCGTGAGCGCCGACAGGCTCAACGCCTCGCCGATCTCCTTGTTGGACTGCCCGTCCGCCACGAGCTGCAGCACCTCCACCTCGCGCGCCGAGAGCTCGCGCGGGGTGTTGTCGGTGCCCGGTACCCGGGTGCCGGTGGCGAGCAGCGGTGCCACGGTCGGGTCGGCGTACACGCCGCCGTCCAGCACCCGCTTGACGCCGTCGGTGACGATCGCCGCCGACGCCGACTTGAGCAGGTACGCCTGCGCGCCCGCCTGGAACGCCGAACGCACCGCGTACGGGTCGTCCGACGAGGCGAGCACGACGAGACGGTTCCAGCCCAGCGACCGCAGCTCGGTGACCAGGTCCAGCCCACTGCCGTCGGGCAGGCCCAGATCGAGGATCGCGAGGTCGCACGGCCCGTTGGCGTGCGCCCGAGCGCGCGCCTCCGCTACCGAGGCGGCCTCGTACACCGTGCCGGCGCCCATCGAGCGCAAGCGTGCGGCGATCGCCTCGCGCAGCAGCGGGTGGTCGTCGACCACCAGCACCGAGAACAGCTCTTCCCGCGGATGCGGGACCATCGCGGGCGACAGCACAGCATGGGCGGGTGGATGCCCCGCAGCGCCGCGCATCGGCGCGCCTTGGCCCACAACGGCCACGTCACTACCTCCCTGGAGTCGGTCGTTGCCCCCCGACCGGCACCAGACCCCCGGTCGGATGGAACGACTCGCCCGACCGCCCGAGGAGGTGTCGTGGAGGAAGCCTAGCCCCCCAAGCGGTCTAACGTCGTGTATCGGATCGAACTTCTCCGGGTGAAAGTTACAGCGTTGTCGATGCCGATCCACTCGTCCGGGTGACAATATTGATCACTGGGAGCATCGAACGTGCTGGTAAGCCCCAGGATCACCCGATCGTGGGAGCATCCATCTTCACATTCGACGAGTTGCCAGCGGGAGCACGCCGACGGGTGGCAGACCGGCCGCGGACGCCACCAGCGAGCAGAACGCCTCGGCGTGTCGCGACAGGTCGTTGCCCACAGGGGTCCACGAGGCGCGCAGCTCCACGTCGTCGTCGCGGCGCGGGCCCGCGATGTCGCCGAAGCGCACCGAGGACGTCTGCGTGACGGTGCCGCCGAGCGCGACGTGCTCGGCTTCGGCGAGCTCGAGCGCCTCGGTCAGCCACGACCAGCCGACCACCGGCAGCATCTCGTCGCCGAGCTGCTCGGGCTCCAGGCGGGCCTGCACGAAGCAGACGAGCCGGAACGTGCCCTCCCATGCGTCCTGTCCGGCCGGGTCGTGCAGCAGGATGAGGCGGCCGCTGGTATCCGGCTCCGATATGTCCCCGTCCGGCATGTCGGGGTCGGTCACGGCCTCCACGCTGAACGCCCATGTGAACGGGGCGAGCCGGGGTGGCGCGTCCAGCGGGGCGAGCAGGAGCTCTGGTCGCGGCCGCACGGCGCGCAGCGAGGCGACGGCCTGCTGGAACACCTGCGGTGGGGCGGGCGCGTCGGACACGAGCGAGGACTTTAGGTCGCTCTCGGTGATCCGCAGCCGCGACGCGCCGCACGTGGGACAACCCGGACGTGGGACGTCGGGCGCCCGACGGTGACGCGGTGGTGGGGCGTGGGAGGATGGCGCCACCATGACCGTCATGACCGCCTCCGACGTCCATCCGCGGCGGCAGCTGCCCGCGGCGCCGTTCCTCGCCGCGGCGCGCGGGGACCGGCCGTCCCGCCTGCCGGTGTGGTTCATGCGTCAGGCCGGGCGCTCGCTGCCGGAGTACCGGGCCCTCCGCGCCGGTTCCGGCATTCTCCAGGCCTGCCTCACCCCTGACCTCACCTGCGAGATCACGCTCCAGCCCGTGCGCAGGCACGGCGTCGACGCCGCGATCCTGTTCAGCGACATCGTGGTGCCGCTGTACATGGCAGGGGTCGGTGTGGACATCGTCGCTGGCACCGGGCCGGTTGTCGCCCACCCGGTCCGCACGATGGCCGACGTCGAGCGGATCCCGCCGCTGCTCCCCGAGCAGATCGTTCCCGTCACCGATGCCATCGGGCTGCTGATCCCCGAGCTGGGTGACACCCCGTTGATCGGCTTCGCGGGCGCCCCCTTCACCCTCGCCTCCTACCTCGTCGAGGGCGGCCCCAGCCGCAACCACGAGCGCACGAAGGCCCTGATGCGGTCGGCGCCGGACGTGTGGCACGCGCTCATGGACCGGCTCACCGAGATCACCGGAACCTTCCTGCGCGCGCAGGTCGCGTCGGGCGTCGACGCGGTGCAGCTCTTCGACTCGTGGGCGGGGGCGCTGTCCGAGCGCGACTACCGCGAGTACGTCCTGCCGCACTCCGTACGGGTGCTGGAGGGTGTCGCGGACGCCGGCGTGCCGCGCATCCACTTCGGGGTGGGCACCGGCGAGCTGCTGGGCGCGATGGCCGAGGCGGGCGCCGACGTCGTCGGCGTCGACTGGCGGGTGCCCCTCGACGAGGCGTCGCGGCGAACCGGTGGTCGCGTGGCCGTTCAGGGCAACCTCGACCCGGCTGTACTGTTCGCCGACCGGGCGTCCATCGAAGCGGAGGCCCGCCGGATCGTCGCGGAGGGCCGGCGCACGCCGGGGCACGTGTTCAACCTCGGCCACGGCGTGCTCCCGGACACCGATCCGGACGTCCTCACCCGGCTCGTCGAGCTGGTGCACACGCTGGAGCCGTGATCGCCCGCATAGCGGTTGTCGGCGGCGGTATCTCGGGACTCGCCGCCGCCCACCGGCTGCGCACGCTCCTCGGGCCGGACGCCCGCATCGAGGTGCTGGAGCAGCGCGACCGCATCGGCGGCGTACTGCACACCGTCGACTTCGCAGGCGTCGCGTTCGACGTCGGGGCCGAGGCGTTCCTCGCCCGCAGGCCCGAGGTGCCCGCGCTGCTCGCGGAGCTCGGGCTGACCGACGGGGTGGTGCACCCGACGGGGGCCGCCGCGTCCGTCCGCGCCGCGGGCCGCACCGGGCCGCTGCCGCCCGGCACCCTCCTGGGCGTCCCGACGAGCGCCGCACGGCTCGACGGGCTGCTGTCCGCCACCGGGCTCGCCGCGGTGACCGTAGAGCCGGAGCTGCCGCTCTACTGGGAGGAAGGCGGCGACGTGGCGCTCGGTGGGCTGCTGCGGGCCCGCTTCGGCGCCGAGATCGTCGATCGCCTGGCCGACCCGCTGCTCGGTGGCGTTTACGCAGGCCGCGTCGACACGCTCGGCCTGCGGGCCACCGTGCCCGCCTTGGCCGCGGCGCTCGACGCGGGGGCTCCTTCCCTCACCGCGGCCGCCGACACCGCGACTCAGGTACACCCAGACCGCGACTCGCGTGCACTCACACCACGACTCGCGGGCGGGCAGGGCTCCGCCGCCCGCGAGTCGCGCTCTCGGAGTGCGCGAGTCGCGGTCTCCGTGCGGGCGAGTCGCGATGTGAGTGGCGAGTCGCGGCCCGGTGGGCCCGTGTTCGGTGCGGTGCGTGGCGGCTACCGGGTGCTGCTGGACACGCTCGTCGCCGCGTCCTCGGCCGAGGTTCGGCTGTGCACCACCGTGCGGGAGCTGCGGCGCCGGGAGGGCGGCTGGCGGCTCGTCATCGGGCCCACCACCGCGCCCGAGGTCCTCGACGTGGACGCCGTCGTGCTCGCCGTCCCCGCCCCGGCGGCGGCCCGCCTGCTCGCCGGTGCGGCTCCGGAAGCCGCCAAGGCGGCGGGGGAGATCGAGCTCGCGTCCTCGGTGGTGGTCGCGCTGGCTTTCCGCGCCGAGGACGCCACCGCGCTCCCACCCACGTCCGGCGTGCTCGTCGCCGCGGACGAGCCACTCGCCGTCAAGGCGTTCACCCACTCGTCGAACAAGTGGGCGCACCTCGCGGAGGGCGGGCTCGTGCGGCTGCGGGCGTCGCTGGGGCGGTTCGGGGAGGCCGCCACGCTGCAGGTCGACGACGCCGAGCTCGTCGCCCGCGCCCGAGCCGACCTCGGCGCGCTCACCGGCATCACCGCCGCCCCGGTTGCCACCCACGTCCAGCGGTGGGGCGGGGGACTGCCGCAGTACGGCGTCGGCCACCTGGACCGGGTGCGGGCGATCGAGGAGGGTCTGCCTGCGGGCGTGGCCGTGGCCGGGGCCGCGCTGCACGGCGTGGGCGTGCCGGCCTGCATCGCCACGGGCAGGGCGGCGGCCGAGCGCGTGGTCGCCGAGCTGGCTGCCGCCCTCGCGGACGGATCCTGACGCACCCGGGTCCGGCCTACTGCACGTCCGAGTCCGGTGGCGGTAGCCGCACCGTCCGCTGCGGCTCCACGGCGGCGACACCGGCCACGCTGCCGAGGGCACGCACGCGCTGCGTGTCGACGGAGCCGGTGATCACCCCGATCGGGCGCAGCACCTGGTCGATGTGCATCCCGCCGTTCTCCAGTTCGGTGACGACCTCGTCGATCCGGCCGATCGCGTCGTCCGCGACGGAGACGGTGATCTGCTCGGGCATACCGCCAGCCTCTCAGGCGCCGGGCGCCCTGACCAACCCGGACCCGACGTCAGTCGCCGGCAGCGGGAGCCGCTGGGCGGCCTGCACGAGCTGCGTCCACAGCTGCTGCCCCGTGGCCCCCGTGCGCTGGGACCACAGCGCCGCGACGCCTGCGACGTGCGGCGTCGCCATGCTGGTGCCGGAGATCGTGTTCGTGCCCCGCGGCTCCGGCCACGACGAATAGACGTCGACGCCCGGTCCCGCGATGTCGACCTGCCCGCCCTCGACCGTCGAGCTCGCGGCCGAGAAGTCGGCGATCGCCAGCGCGCTGTCCACCGCGCCGACGGCCATGATCGACGGGCTGTTGGCCGGCACGCCCACGAAGCCGGGATCGCCGGCGCCGCGGCTGGCGTTGTTGCCGGCGGCGGCCACGACCAGTGCGCCGGCCGCGAGGGCGCGGCGGCCGACGGTCTCGTAGGCCGTGGACACCTCCCGGACATCGGCCCCGAGCGACATCGAGATCACCCGGGCACCCGAGGCGATCGCCCAGCTGATGCCGGCGAGGATGTCGGCGTCGGTGCCGGACCCGTCGTCCCCGAGGACCTTGCCGACGAGGATGCGCGCCTCGTGCGCGATCCCGTAGCGCGGTCCGGTGCCGGGGGAGAGGGCGCCGCACGCCGTGCCGGTGACGTGCGTGCCGTGGCCCTGCACGTCCTGCGCGCTCTGGCCCTCGACGAACGACCTGGCCTCGATGTCACGCCCGGCGAAGTCGGGGTGGTCGAGGTCGAGCCCGGTGTCCAGAATCGCGACGGTGATCCCGGCGCCGGTCTCGGGGGAGTCGGCCACTCCGGTGGCCTGCAGGCCCCACGTGAGCTTGTCGGTGTCGCCGAACTGCGCGGTGGCCACCGTGCCCGAGACCTGGGAGTGCAGGAACTGCGCCGCGTCGCGGAAGCCGCGCAGGTACTCCTCGGACAGCCCGATCGCGCGCTGCACCCGCTCCGGCTCCACGCCCAGCAGCCGCTGGTCGGCGCGCGCGGCCGCCAGCTGCTCGGCCGAGAGATCCGCGACGGCGACCCCCAGCTCGGAGAAGAGCGTCGGATGGACAGCGGTCGTGACGTCATGGGTGCTCACGACCCGCTCCGTGCCACTGAGCTCCTCCACCACCGCGCGGGCGGCGTCGTCGTCGCCGAGCAGGTCCTCGTTCAACACCAGCAGGTAGCGGCCCGTCAGCCCCGCCCCGACGTTCTCCACCACTCGGCCCCTTCCGATCATCGTCACCCGTCGGGGTCACATCGTGCCGGTGGGTGGCGGGCGCGGCGAACCGGGGGATCAGCCCGCCACCGAGAGCGCGGCGCCGCGTACCTCCACGTCGGTGATGGCCTGCAGCACGGCGGTGGCGAGGTCCTCGCGGGTCATCGTGTAGGAGCCGCGGACGTTGCCCCCGACACGGCGGCGGATCCGCCCGGTGGCCGGCCGGTCGGTGAGCTGAGGGGGTAGCACGATCGTCCAGTCGAGGCCGCTCGCGCGCACGACCTCCTCCATGGCCAGCATGTCGGCGAACTGGTGCCGGAGGAACTGCCCCAGTACCGGCTTCACCAGCAGCCGGATCGGGAGGCTGTCACCCGTCGTGTGCGCGCCGCTCGCGCTCACCGCCACGAGCCTGCGCACGCCCGCGTCGCGCATCGCCGCCGTGACGACGCGTGCGGTGTCGGCGCGGAAGGTGGTCGGGCCCGTCACGCGCACCCCGAGCGCATCGACGACGGCGTCGGCCTCCGTGACGGCCTGCAGCACGGCCGCGCGGTCGTCGAGCGGGGCGGTGAAGACGGTCAGGCCCGGCCGCGCCGGCACGGTGAGCCGGGCGGCGTCCCGGACGACGGCGGTGACCTGGTGCCCGGCGTCGAGCGCCTGTGCGACGACGTGCCGCCCGGTTCCGCCGGTGGCCCCGAACACGGTGATGTTCATGCGTCCTCCTTGGGGGAGTGAACACTCACCGCTAGGGTGAGTGAGTACTCACTCACCCGTCAAGTGGCGGCTGAGGACCTGCTGAGGAGGCTGCGTGGGGACACGGGAGGAAATCCTGGGCGCGGCGGCCCGGATCATGCGCGAGCAGGGCTACGCGTGGGCGACCACCAAGGAGATCGCGCGTGCCGCCGGCTACTCGGAGGCCACGCTCTACAAGCACTTCCAGGACAAGACGGAGATCTTCCTGCGCGTCCTCGAGGAGGAGACGCCCGGACTCGCCGCGCTGCTCGGCCAGCTCGACCGGCGGGCAGGCGCGGGTGACCTGCGGGAGAACCTGGAGGAGCTGGTCGCCACGGCCGTCCGGTTCTACGTCGACTCCTTCCCGATCGCGGTCTCGCTGTACTCCTCACGGGCGCTGCTGGCTGCCCACCGGGACCGGGTCCGCGAGCTGGGCGGCGGGCCACACGCGCCCGAGGAACGGCTGACGCGCTACCTCGCGGCCGAGCAGCGCCTGGGCAGGCTCGTCCCATCCGCCGACCCGCGGGCGGTGGCTCAGCTGCTGCTCGGGGCCTGTTTCCAGCAGGCGTTCCTCGCCGACTTCGCGGGGGAGGCGCCAGCCGAGGATCGGCTGGCGGACCTCGCGCGCCGCCTCGTCGCCACCGTGCTGCTCGCCACTGCCGGCACCGGCGGTGGCTGAGGGCGTGAGTGGCAGGATGGACGCGTGGCACGCCTCGACTACGCAGAGCTGAACAGCGCTATTCGTTACGCCATGTGGTCGGTGTTCCGGGTGGAGCCCGGGCGCCTCGGCGACGACCGCGGAGCCGCGGCGAGCCAGCTCGGCGAGTTCCTCGACGCGCTCGCCGGCAAGGGCGTCACGGTGCGCGGCGTGTACGACCTGGCAGGCCTGCGGGCCGACGCCGACTACATGGTCTGGTGGCACGCCGACAACGTCGAGGCCCTCCAGGGCGCCTACGCCGACCTGCGCCGCACCACCGCCCTCGGCCGGGCGAGCACGCCGGTGTGGAGCCAGGTCGCACTGCACCGGCCCGCCGAGTTCAACAAGAGCCACCTCCCTGCTTTCGTCGCGGGCGAGGAGCCGAGGCGCTACATCTGCGTCTACCCGTTCGTCCGCTCCTACGAGTGGTACCTGCTGCCCGACGACGAGCGCCGCAAGATGCTCGCCGAGCACGGCATGGAGGCCCGCGACTACCCGGACGTCCGCGCCAACACGGTGTCGTCGTTCGCGCTCGGCGACTACGAGTGGATCCTCGCGTTCGAGGCCGACCAGCTCGACCGGATCGTCGACCTGATGCGCCATCTCCGCGGCACCGACGCCCGCCGGCACGTCCGTGAGGAGACGCCGTTCTTCACCGGGCCGCGGGTGCAGCCCGGTGAACTGGTCGCGACGCTCCCCTGATCAGTCGCTGTCGGGCTCCAACCGGAGCGACACCGAGTTGATGCAGTACCGCAGGTCGGTGGGCGTGGGGTAGCCCTCGCCCTCGAACACGTGGCCCAGGTGGCTGTGGCATGTGGCGCACACCACCTCGACCCTGCGCATGCCGAGGCTGGTGTCGACGCGCTCGATCACGGCGTCGCCCGCCAGCGGGGTGAAGAACGACGGCCAGCCGCAGTGCGACTCGAACTTCGAGTCGGAGCGGAACAGCTCGGCGCCGCAGGCACGGCAGGAGTAGACGCCCCTCGTCTTGGCGTCGGTGTACTCGCCGGTGAACGGCCGTTCGGTGCCGGCCTGGCGCAGGACCTGGTACTCGGCGGGCGTGAGCTGGGCGCGCCACTCGGCATCGGACTTGACGACCTTCGGGGCGGGTTCGGTGGCGGGATCCATGCTTCCCAGACTATGTCCGCGATTCGGCCGGTGCACCGACCCGGCCGCGGCCGGCAGTTCGCGTACGAACGTGCCCTCGTGGCACCCCGCGCCGGCGCCCGCTAGAGGAACGTGACCAGCATGAACACCAGCGCCTCCCACACGACCCATGCCACGCCCAGAAGCAGCAGCGCGACCACCGCGACGGCCGCCCACCGGCGCCCGCCCTTGGCCCGGTTGGCCGACTCGGCGAAGTCGCGGACACCCTCGAGGTAGCCCTCCACCGTGAAGGCGGGGCGCTGGTGCTGCATGCGGTCGAGGTGCTCGGCGAAGGCCTGCGCATCCGGGTCGTCCGGGTCCAGCCCGAGCAGCTCGTCGTCGAACTGCCGGGATCGACCCGGGTGGTCCGGTTCGTGGAGATCGGGCATCCCGGCCAGCGTAGCGGGTAGCGTCCGCGGTCGTGGCGAGCAAGAGCGCGGCGGTGCTGCTGTCGGTTCCGGGCCCGGACGGCGATCGCGAAGTGCGGCTGACCAGCCCGGACAAGGTGTACTTCCCGGAGCGGGGGATCACCAAGGGCGAGGTCGTCGAGTACTACCGGGCGGTCGCGGCGCCGCTCCTCACCGCGCTGCGCGAGCGGCCCACCAACCTCAAGCGCTACCCGGACGGCCTGGACGGCGAGCCGTTCTTCGCCAAGCGGCTGCCGAAGGGCGCCCCTCCGTACGTCGAGACCGCCCGGGTGACCTTCCCCAGCGGACGCACCGCCGACTCGCTCTGCCCCACCGAGCAGGCCGTGCTGCTGTGGGCGGCGAACATGGGCACCTTCGACTTCCACCCGTGGCCCGTCCGGCGCGCCGACACCGATCGCCCCGACGAGCTGCGCATCGACCTCGACCCGCAGCCGGGCACCGACTTCGCCGACGCCGTCGCGGTCGCGGCGGTGCTGCGCGAGGTGCTCGACGAGGCCGGGCTCGTCGGGTGGCCGAAGACGTCCGGTGGGCGCGGTGTCCACGTGTTCTGCCGGATCCGCCCCGAGTGGGACTTCGTGGCCGTGCGGCACGCCGTGATCGCGATCGCCCGGCGGGTCGCCGAACGGTCGCCGGACAAGGCGACCGTCGCGTGGTGGAAGGAGGAGCGCGGCGAGCGCGTGTTCCTCGACTACAACCAGGCCGCGCGCGACCGCACGGTCGCGTCCGCGTGGTCGGTGCGCGGGCGGCCACGGGCCACGGTCTCGATGCCGCTGACGTGGGAGACGCTGCCCGACGTCGAGCCCGAGGACTTCGACGTGCGCACCGTCCCCGGGCTCTACGCCGAGCACGGCGACCCGCACGCCGCGATGGACGAGTCGGCTGGCGGGCTGGAGCGGGTGCTCGAGTGGTACGCCGCCGACGAGCGCGACCGAGGGCTCGGCGACATGCCGTACCCGCCGGAGTACCCGAAGATGCCGGGCGAGCCGATGCGGGTGCAGCCCAGCCGCGCGCGCAACCCGGAGGGCTGACCAGGCGGGTCAGCCCTCCGGGTTGTGTGTCCGGCGGTCAGACGGTGCGGCGATCCCGCCCGACCAGGAAGCCGAGCGCGATCATGCCGACGGCCAGCACCAGGTGCAGCCAGTTGTCGGCCGTGTTGACCGGCACGAAGTTCGCCGCGCTGTCGTGGCCGATCACCAGCCCGTATACCCACAGCACGGCGTAGATCACGCCGCCGTAGATCAGGAAGTCGCGGGCAGCGGTCGCGGTACGGGCCATCGCCAGCCCTGCGACGCCGAACAGCAGGTGCACGATGTTGTGCAGCACCGAAACCTGGAACACGCCGAGCAGCATCGCATCGGACTGGTGGCCCGCGAACGCCATCTCACCGAAGTTCGACGTGACGCCGGGGATGAAGCCGAGAACACCCACCAGGAGGAACACCACACCTACGACGAGTGCGGCGAGCTGAATGGGTCGGCGGACATCGACGGCACCGCTGGGACTTGTTGTCATGGCCATCCTCCTCGGACTCGTTGTTCCGATGACGAGGTAGGTTCGGGCTGCCCGGACGAACGGTTCGCCTGAAACCGCAATACCCCCCGATCGGGGGTCCTAACAGGCCATTCCTGGGCGGACGTCGCCTCCGGTAGTGCCGCCCCTTGGCCACAGCAGGCGCCGCTACTTCACGGCTTCGCCGCGACCCGCTTCACGTAGCGGTGCGCGGGGACCCGGATGAGGCCGTCCGGTCCTTCCGCCATGTGGTCGAACAGGCCTTCGTCGGTCCATCCGCTCCGCTCGTAGAACCGGCGGGCCCGGCTGTTGCCGGCCACCACGGCGAGCCATGCGTGCCCGTGCCCGCGCGCGCCGACGAGGCGCTCGGCCTCCGCGAGGAGGGTGGCCGCCACCGCGGTGCCCCGGTGCGCCGCTGCGACGTAGACCTGCTCGACCTCGTCGCCGACCACCATCACGAACCCCGCGACGGCGCCGTCGACGACCGCGACCACCGTGTCGCCGGCCCGCTCGACGGCGCGCACGTCGAACGAGTCGTCCGTCCGCGCCGCGACCAGCTCGTCGGGGACGTGGCCGAGGTGGCCGTCGCGCCAGCCGCTGCGCCAGATCTCGGCGACCGCGGGGGCGTCCTCGCGTCGGGCGGGCCGGAGCGTCACCTGCTGGACACTACTGGCGGGCCGATCCCGGCTCCGCCATCCGCCGATGCATCTTCGCCTTGACCGCATCGGGCACGGCCTTGCCAACGGCCTCCTGCGCCCTCGTGCCCAGCGAGCCTGCGACGACCCGCCGCTCGCCCTTCATGAGCGCCTCGAAGCCGTGCCGGGCCACCTGAGCGGCGTCGTCCTTGGCCGACGCGCCGACCTTCGTGTCCTCCATGTCGGCGCGGCGGAAGAAGTCGGTCTCGGTCGGGCCCGGCATGAGCGACGTGACCGTGACCGCGCTGTCGCGCAGCTCCTCCTGCAGCGCTTCGGCGAACGACTGCAGGAAGGACTTGGACGCGTTGTAGACGGCCTGGAAGCTGCCGGGCATCGTCGAGGCGATCGAGGACGTGATCAGCACGCGCCCTTCGTCGCGGGCGATCATGTCGCGCAGGACGTGCTTGGCCAGCCGCACCGTCGAGGTGACGTTCAGGTCGATGATCGCGAGATCGTCGGGCGGATCGGTGTCGACGAACGCGCCGCCCTTCCCGACGCCCGCGTTCAGTGCCGCGGCGACGAGCGGGCGCCCGGTGGCGATGACGGCCGACCAGAGCCGCTCGACGCCGTCGGCCGTGCGCAGGTCCGCGCGCACGGCGCGGACATCGGCGCCTGCGGTGTGCAAGTCGGCGGCCGCCGCGTCGAGCCGGTCGTCCTCGGCGTTGACGACGAGGTCGAACCCGTGCTCGGCGAACTGGCGCGCGAGCTCCCGCCCGATCCCGCTCGACGCGCCGGTGACCATGGCGAGTGGCCTGGTGGTGGACGAGGTCATGCCCGACGGCCTACCCCCGTTTCCGGCAACCCATCCGGGGAATCGCATGGGTTCGACCTCCGGTTCGACTTCCCTGGGAGGAGTCCTCATGCGAGCGGTCACCTGGCACGGCAAGCGCGACGTGCGCGTGGACACCGTGCCCGACCCGACGATCCAGGCACCGACCGATGTGGTCGTGCGCATCACCTCGTCCGGCATCTGCGGCTCCGACCTGCACCTCTACGAGGTCCTCGGCCCCTTCCTCGACGAGGGCGACGTCCTCGGGCATGAGCCGATGGGCGTCGTCGAGGAGGTGGGGGCCGAGGTCACCGCCATCCGGCCTGGCGATCGCGTGGTGGTGCCGTTCAACGTCTCCTGCGGCACGTGCTGGATGTGCGAACAGGGCCTGCACTCGCAGTGCGAGACCACCCAGGTGCACGAGCACGGCAAGGGCGCATCGCTGTTCGGCTACACGAAGCTCTACGGCCACGTGCCCGGCGGGCAGGCGGAGTACCTGCGGGTCCCGTTCGGCAACACGTTGCCGATCAAGGTGCCGGACGGTCCGCCGGACGACCGCTTCGTGTACCTCTCCGACGTGCTGCCCACGGCCTGGCAGGCGGTGGAGTACGCGGCCGTGCCGCCGGGCGGGTCGCTCCTCGTGCTCGGCCTCGGGCCGATCGGCGACATGTGTACGCGCATCGCGCGCTACCGGGGGATCGAGAACGTGATCGGGGTCGACCTGGTTCCGGAGCGGCTGGACCGGGTGCGCGCGCACGGCGTCATGGTGGTCGACCTGACCGGGCACAGACGGGACCTGGCCGAGCACATCCGCGGCCGCACCGGCGGGCGCGGACCGGACGCCGTCATCGACGCCGTGGGGATGGAGGCGCACGGCTCGCCCGTCGGCAAGCTCGCGCACACGATCGCGGGCCTCCTCCCGGACCCGGTGGCGGCCAAGCTCATGGAGACCGCGGGCACCGACCGGCTGAACGCGCTCTACGCGGCCGTCGAACTCGTCCGCCGAGGCGGCACGATCTCGATCAGCGGTGTGTACGGCGGTATGGCCGACCCACTCCCGATGCTGACCCTGTTCGACAAGCAGGTGCAGCTGCGCATGGGGCAGGCCAACGTCCACCGCTGGGTGCCCGAGATCCTCCCGCTGCTCGTCGAAGGCGATCCGCTCGGCGTGGACGGCTTCGCCACCCATCGCCTCCCGCTCGACGCCGCCCCGGAGGCCTACGCCACCTTCCAGGCGAAGAAGGACGGGATGGTGAAGACGCTGCTGCAGCCCGCTGCTTGATCACTTCCCGATGCGGGCGGCGAGCGTGGCCTGGCCGGGACCGGTGAGCTCCTCGACGACGCCGCGGCGGCCGGCGATCGCCATCAGCAGGGACTCGCCGGGCCCGTGCACCTCGGGTCCGCGCCCGTCCGACCAATCGAGGTCGGTCGCGACCAGCCGGAGCCCGCGAGCGCGCCAGAACGCCCCGATCGGTGGCGCGAAGCGGGCGAACGAGAGGGCGGGGACGAGCCGCTCACCCGGGATCGTGCGCGGGACACCGAGGGGCCTGCGGATGTCCTGTTGGTGGATCATCGCGTCCAACAGGGCGACCCGACCACCGAAGCCGGTGGTGAGGCCGCTCGGTTCCAGCCGCTGTTCCAGCAGGGAGAGCAGCTCGTCCGGGCCGGAGTCGCGCATCTCGGCCACGCCGACGGCATTGGTCCCCGCCAGCCGGAATCCACCCCGGGCGAGCCGGCGGCAGAGCTCCCGCCCGCGGAGGCCCTCGTAGCTGATCATGTGGGCGACCACGTCGCGGACCCGCCAGCCCGCGCACAACGTGGGTGTGTCCCACTGCTGCGGGCTCAGGCCGGCGAGGAACGCTAGGAGATCCGCCCGCTCGGCACGGGCGAGGTGTGTACAGATCATCGGCGGCGCACCCTACTCGCCTGCGACCCGACCGACTCTCGGGTCCGTTTCATCGACCTGCTCGGTCAGGTGGTGGAGAAAGGCGCGCACCGCGGCCGGCAGGGTGCGTTGCGCCATCGACTGGATCTGCATACTGCGCTTGCTCAGCTCCGGGTTGCGGATCGGGACGATCACCAGTCGATCGGGCCCGAGCTGCCGCATGACGGTCATCGGGCCGACCAAGGTGATGCCGCCGCGCAGCTGCGCGAAGGTCTGGAGCGCACCGGAGTAGTTGCTCTCGAACACGGGCTCGAAGCTCAGTCCGTCGAGCGCGACGCAGACGTCGAAGAGCTGCCGGATCGTCGTCGACTCGTCCATCAGTGCGAGGGGATACTCGAGCAGCTCCGCGAGTTCGACGTCCCGGCGCAGTGCCAGTGGGTGGTCGTACGACATCAACGCATAGATCCGCTGCTGCATGGAGTATTCGACCTTGATCCCCTTTTCCGGGGCGAGGCTGTACGTGACGGCGAGATCCACCGTGCCGTCCCGTACCTGTTGGGTCGCTGCCGCCGGGCCGCTGACGTCCAGGCGGAACCGCACACCCGGATATTTCTCGCGGAATGTCGCGATCGCCGCCGGAAGGAATTCGCGGGCAAAACCCTCGGAACTCGCGAGCTTGACCGTACTGCGCTGCAGGGCCGGCACCCCGTGCACATCGGCGAGCACCTGTTCGGCATCGAGGGAGCTCCGCCGGGCGTAGGCGACGAGGATCTCCCCGGCCTCCGACAGCGCCATGCCGCGCGGCCTACGCTCGAACAGCGGCGCCCCGACGTCGTGTTCCAGCTTCGAGATCTGGCGACTGATCGCGGACGTCGCCACGTGTAGCCGCTCGGAGGCCTCGCTGATCGAGCCGGTGCGCGCGACCTCGAGGAAGTAGCGCAGCGGCGTCGGCAGCAGGTTCATGCACGGATCCTGGCCGATCATTGCCGCCCCGGCAACCCAGCCTTCGAAAACGCGCAATTGACCTGCCTATCGGGTCTTCTTACCCTCGACGCATCACGCCGAGCCCATTGTTAATCGAATGTTACGGATCCCGAGGGGGACGATGACCCGCGCCGCCGTCACCGAACTCGCCGCGGAATACTTCGATTCCGGGGAGTTCCTGGCCGACCTCGGTCGCCGGATCGCCTTTCCCACGGAGAGTCAGGATCGGGGCCGGGCGTCGGTGCTTCGTGCGTACCTGTCCGACGAGATGATCCCGGCGCTCACGGGGCGGCTCGGCTGCTCGGCGCGCGTCGTCGACAACCCGGCGGGCGATTTCCCGTTGCTCGTGGCCACTCGGCACGAGGACGACGCGTTGCCCACCGTGCTCGTCTACGGCCACGGCGATGTCGTCCTCGGCCAGCCGGAGCGGTGGCGGCCCGGGCTGGACCCCTGGCGGGTCGTGATCGAAGGCGACCGCTGGTACGGCCGGGGCACGGCCGACAACAAGGGCCAGCACACGATCAACTTCGCGGCGCTGGAGCAGGTGCTCCGCCTGCGTGGCCACCTCGGGTTCAACCTCAAGATCCTGCTGGAGACCGGCGAGGAGTCGGGATCGCCCGGCCTGCGCGCGGTGTGCGCGCGGCTGCGGGACGAGCTCGCCGCCGATGTGCTCATCGCCTCCGACGGCCCGCGGGTCACAGCCGGCCGGGCGACGCTGTTCCTCGGTTCCCGCGGCTCCACGCCGTTCACCCTGCGGGCCGACCTGCGCGACGGCGCCCATCACTCCGGCAACTGGGGCGGGCTGCTGCGCAATCCGGCGACGGTCCTCGCGAGCGCGCTCGCGTCCATCGTCGACGCGCGCGGTCGTATCCTCGTGCCCGGCCTTCGCCCGCCGGAGATCCCCGCCAACGTCCGGCAGGCCCTGAGCGACATCACCCTCGGCGGCGGCCCGGACGACCCGGCGATCGACGAGGACTGGGGCGAGCCCGGCCTCACCCCGGCCGAGCGGCTCGTCGGCTGGAACAGCCTCGAGGTGCTCTCGCTGGCCGCGGGTAACGCGGACACCCCGGTGAACGCCATCCCCGGCACCGCCCACGCGCACTGCCAGCTCCGCTCCGTCGTCGGAACCGACGTCGACGAGCTCGCCGTCATCCTCCGGCAGCACCTGGACGACCACGGGTTCCCGATGGTCGAGGTCCAGGTCGGCCGCACCATGCCGCCGACCCGCACCGACCCCGACGACGCGTGGGTGCGCTGGGCGCTCGCCTCGATCGGCCACACCACGGGCGCGAAGCCCGCGCTCCTGCCCAACCTCGGCGGCAGCATCCCGAACGACGCCTTCGCCGACGAGCTCGGGTTGTGCACCCTCTGGATCCCGCACTCCTACCCGGCGTGCTCCCAGCACGCCCCCGACGAGCACCTGCTCGCGCCGGTGGCCCGCGAAGGGCTGCAGATCATGGCCGGTCTGTTCTGGGACCTGGGCGAGACCCCACCGTCAAGGAGCCGCATATGACGTCCACTGCCGCCCACACGTCCGCGGCGACCACGAATCCGCGCCGCGTCATCGTCGCCGCGTCCATCGGCAACGCGCTGGAGTGGTACGACGTCATCGTCTACGGGTTCTTCGCCGCGACGATCTCCAAGCTGTTCTTCCCGTCGGCGGACGAGACCGTGTCGTTGCTGTTCGCGCTCGGCACGTTCGCGGTGGCCTACGTGGTGCGCCCGCTCGGCGCGCTCGTGCTGGGCGCCTACGCCGACCGCGTCGGCCGCAAGGCGGCGCTGATGCTGTCGATCCGGCTCATGATGCTCGGCACGCTGCTCATCGCGATCATGCCGCCCTTCGCGCAGATCGGCGTGATCGCGCCGATCCTGATCCTGGTCGCCCGGCTCATCCAGGGATTCTCGGCCGGAGGGGAGTTCGGCAGCGCCACCGCGTTCCTCGTCGAGCACGCGCCCGAGAGACGGGGCTTCATGGCCAGCTGGCAGTTCGCGAGCCAGGGCTTCTCGACGCTGCTCGCGTCGGCGTTCGGCACCGTGCTCACCGCGACGTTGACCGACGCGCAGCTGGAGTCGTGGGGCTGGCGCATCCCCTTTCTCTTCGGCCTCCTGATCGGACCCGTCGGCTACTACATCCGCCGCTACGTGGACGAGGCAGGCGAGTTCGTCGCGGCCGCCGGCACCGAACGGGCGCCGGTGCAGGACACGTTCCGCACTCAGAAGGGCCGCATGCTCGTCGCGATCGGTGCGCTCGCGGTGTCCACGGCGATCAGCTACCTGATCACCTACATGCCCACCTTCGCCATGAAGGAACTCGGCCTGCCCGCGTCGACGGGGTTCGCGGCGACGCTGGTCAGCGGGATCGTGCTGACCGTCATGACGCCCGTCGTGGGACACCTGTCCGACCGGTTCGGTCGCGTCCGGATCATGCTGCTCTTCGCGGCGCTGATCCTCGCACTGGTGTACCCGAGCTTCGCGTTCCTCGTCGCGTACCCGGGCTTCGCGGTGATCCTGGTCGTGATGTTCGTGGTCGGCGCGCTCAAGGCCGGGTACTTCGCGCCGTTGCCCGCCATGATGGCCGATCTGTTCCCGGTGACGAACCGCGCCACCGGCATGTCGGTGAGCTACAACATCGGAGTCATGACCTTCGGGGGCACCACCCCGCTCGTCATCGTCTGGCTTGTCGACGCGACGGGCGACAAGCTTGCGGTGACCTACTACCTGATGGCGCTGGCCGTGGTGAGCCTCGCCTGCGTGGTGATCGCACGGCGCCGCATGGGAATTCATTGACGGAGGAAACCTTGTCACTCGACGATTTCGACCGCTACCCGCTGCTGTTCGGCCCGTCCCCCGTGCACCGGCTCGACCGGCTCACCGCGCACCTCGGCGGGGCCGAGATCTGGGCGAAGCGGGAGGACTGCAACTCCGGCATCGCCTACGGCGGCAACAAGACCCGCAAGCTGGAGTACCTCGTCGCGGATGCGCTCGCCAAGGGCTGCGACACGCTCGTGTCGATCGGCGGCGTGCAGTCCAACCACACCCGTCAGGTCGCCGCCGTGGCGGCCCGCGTCGGGATGAAGTGCGTGCTCGTCCAGGAGAGCTGGGTGGACTGGCCCGACGCGGTGTACGACAAGGTCGGCAACATCCTGCTGTCCCGCCTTGCAGGCGCGGATGTCCGGCTGGTGAAGGCCGGGTTCGGCATCGGCTTCAAGGAGAGCTGGCAGCAGGCCCTCACCGAGATCGAGGAACGCGGGGGCAAGCCGTACCCGATCCCCGCAGGCGCCTCCGACCACCGCCTCGGCGGGCTCGGCTTCGCGAACTGGGCGTTCGAGGTCGCCGAGCAGGAGCGTCAGCTCGGGGTCTTCTTCGACACCATCATCGTGTGCTCGGTGACCGGGAGCACGCAGGCCGGCATGATTGCCGGCTTCGCCGCGCTCGGTGGCAGGCCGAGGCGAGTGCTCGGCATCGACGGTTCGGCCAAGCCGAAGGAGACCTGGGACCAGATCGCGCGGATCGCCCGCAACACGGCGGCGCTCATCGGGGTCGAGCGCGAGCTCGGCGACGACGAGATCCTGCTCGACGAGCGCTACCACGCCGGCATCTACGGCATCCCCGACGACACGACGATCGATGCCATGAAGCTGGCCGCCCGCGCCGAGGGCATGATCACCGACCCGGTGTACGAGGGGAAGTCGATGGCCGGGCTCATCGACCTCGTGTCCCGTGGTGAGATCGCGGCGGACTCGACCGTGCTCTACGCCCACCTTGGCGGCCAACCCGCCTTGAACGGCTACAGCGCACTGGTGGACTGACAGAGGTGTCGGTGCCCGGGCTCAGCATGGGTGGATGGAGCTGACGGGGAAGGTCGCGGTTGTCACAGGAGCGGCGGTCGGGATCGGCCGTGCGCTCGCCAGACGGCTCGGCGCGGAGGGGTCCGCCGTCGTGGTCGCCGACATCGACGAGGCGAACGGCGCCCGCACCGCCGAGCTGATCGGCCCGGCCGCGGCGTTCGTGCCGGTCGACGTGCGCTGCGACGAGCACCTCTCGGCGATGATCGCGACGGCGGTCGACCGGTTCGGCGACCTCCACGTCCTGGTCAACAACGCCGGGGGCGGCGGGCACATCGGCCCACACTTCCCCGATGCGCCCGCCGCGACGTGGGCCGCGAAGCTCGAGCTCAACCTGACCAGCGCGATGCGCGCCACCCAGCTCGCGCTGGAGCCAATGCGCACCTCCGGCGGCGGCGTGGTCGTCAACATCGCTTCGAGCGCTGGCGTCGGCACCGGGTCGTACCAGTCGCCGGAGTACGCCGCGGCGAAGGCGGGACTGGTCCGGTTCACCACCGCGGCCAGCTCGCTGTCCGGGGTCCGGGTCAACTGCGTGGTCCCGGGCTGGATCGCGACGGAGCGCGCCGAGGCCGAGCTCGCCGCGATGACGCCGGCTGAGCTGGCCGCGGCGCCGATCCCGGTGCCGATGGACGAGGTCGCCGACGCCGTCGTGGACCTCGTGCGTGACAACTCGGCGGCGGGCCGGGTCGTGATGATCCCAGACAGAAGGCGAGGCTGACGCGGCCCGGTCTCACGTTGCTCCGCCGGATGTCCGCGCACCACTCCCGAACCGGTGCTCACGGCGCCCGCCGCCAGGCGGCCGGTGTCTCGGGCATGTGATGCCGTCGCGCACCCGGTGTCCGCTCACGCACCCCGTTTCGGGTCATGCGACCCGTCGACGGGTCGCGTGGGCCGAGAACGGGTGCGTGACCGGCGCTGATCATTCCGAGATGCGCACCATCGCCTCTGCGCGGGCCGTGAGGCACATCTCGGGCCGATCATGCCCGCGGTCGCCTGGGATGCCGCCCCTGCTGGGGCCGTCGTGGCCTCTTGATCGGTGTTTCGGCGCGTTCCCGGGTCATTTTCGCCCGAGAACGCGCCGAAGCCTCGATCATGTCCGTCAGAACCGCCTCCGGTGGCGCCGCGCGCCCATCTGGGCAGGCCCTTGGCCTGCCCGTGCTACTGCCCAGAGGGGTCGCAGAGGTTCGCAGGTCAGGGTCGCGCAGCGATCGCGAAGCGACGCGGAGCGCCCTTGACCTGGGAGGGGCGGCCCCGCACACTGCGCGGCGCCACCGGAGGCCCTGCAGCCTCGGCTTGAAGAGGGCGCGGCGCCACCGGAGGCCCCCACAACCACCCCGCCCGACCAGACCCGGGGAACGACCGTGGTCACCGCACTAGGTGCGAGCGATCGTGCCGCTCGCTCCACCGTCGACCGGCGCACGCGGCTGCTCCGCCGCGAGGCCCGCCCGGTCGCGTTCCACCTCCGCCCGGTACGCCGCCACCTCCAGCGCCTGCCGGTCCGCGTCCCAGCCCAGCAGCGGGGCGAGCAGGGCGGCGACGGCCGGGGCCGCGGGCAGCCCGGCGTCCGTGCGCTCGATCGCCAGGTGCGTGCGACGGTGCAGCACGTCGACGAGCGTGAGGGCGCCCTCGTGCGTGACGGCCCGCTGGAACTCCACCGGCAGGTAGCCATCGGCTCCGGGGAGCGGGCGGCCCAGCGCGGGCTCGGTGCGGATCGGGGCGAGGACGTCCGGGAGCTCGTCGCCGTAGCGGTGGAGCATCCGGCGCACGTGCTCCTCCGGGACGCCGTACTCCGCGGCGAGCCGAGGCACGCGGTTGGCCACCGCCTGCCAGCCCGCTGCCCCCACGAGCGGGAGGCCGGCGGTCGGGGACGGCGGAAGGGTGTGGCCGAGAGCCCTGCCGACCGCGTCGACGGCGTCGCGCGCCATCCGCCGGTACGTCGTGTACTTGCCGCCGACGACCGTGACCATCCCGGCGGGTTCCTCGATCACGGTGTGATCGCGTGAGAGCGCCGACGTCGTGGCGGCATCACGAGCGACCGGCGCGAGGAGCGGGCGCAGCCCGGCGAACGTGCCGAGCACGTCGTCGCGGGAGAGCGGGCGGGCGAGGTAGCGGTTGACGTTGCGCAGCAGGTAGTCGACGTCCTCCCGCGCCACGGTCGGCGCGCGTCGGTCCCCGTCGTACGCCGTGTCGGTGGTGCCGAGCAGCCAGTGCCCGAACCACTTCCGCAGGATGATCACGGAGTCCTCGGCGCGGGCGAGGATGCCCGTCCGCGAGTCGAACGCGCCCTGGTCCACCAGCAGGTGCACGCCCTTGGCCGGCTGCACCGCGAAGGTCGGCGGGCCGGCCATCGCCTGGACGTCGGCCGCCCACACCCCGGCCGCGTTGACCACCACCGACGCCGTGACGTCGAACCGACTGCCGGACGCCTCGACGGACACGCCGGTGACCCGTGGACCGTCCCGCAGCACGTCCACCACCGGCGCATGGCTGAGCACCACGGCCCCGTGCGCGGCGGCCGTCCTGGCGACGGCGAGCGTGTGCCGCGCGTCGTCCATGCGGCCGTCGTAGTACTGCAGCGCTCCGGTGACGACGCGCGGGTCGAGGCCGGGCGCCTCGCGCAGCGCGCCGCGCCGCGTCAGGTGGCGGTGGTGCGGCACGCCGCCGCGCCCACCGGTGCGCCCAGCGGCCGCCATCAGGTCGTAGAGCAGCACGCCCGCGCCGATGTAGGGCCGCTCCCAGCGCTTCGTCAGCGGGAACAGGAACGGCTCGGGCGTGACCAGGTGCGGGGCGAGCGTGCGCACCATCAGGTCGCGCTCGTGCAACGCTTCCGCGACGAGCGCGAAGTTGAGCTGCTCGAGGTAGCGCAGCCCGCCGTGCACGGTCTTGCCGGACCGGGACGACGTGCCCGACGCCAGGTCGCCTGCCTCGAGCAGCACGACCGACAGGCCGCGCGCCGCGGCGTCGAGCGCGACGCCGGCACCGGTGACGCCGCCGCCGACCACGGCGACGTCGAAGGTGCCGCCCTTCGCGGCCGCGAGCGCGGCCTCCCGGCCTGCGGGGGAGAGGTCGGCGGTCACGTCGCCACCGCCGCGGACGCCTGCCGCGTGGCCCAGAACGGCCGCGCGGCCTTCACATGGTCGAGGTAGCGGGCGTAGCCGTCTGCGTAGCGCGACTGGCGGGCGGGATCCGGTTCCACGACGTCCTCCGCGGCCGTCCAGGTCTCGACATCGAGGTCCTCGCCGCGGGCGGCGGCCGCGGCGAGCACGGCGCCACGAGCCCCGACCTCCGGGGTGCGGGCGAGTTCGAGGGGCACGCCGAGCACGTCGGCGAACACCTGCAGCCATGGCCGCGACCGCGTGCCACCCCCGCACGCGACGATCCGCGTGGCCCCACCGGCCGCGTCGAAGCAGTGCCGGGCCGCGTACGCGAGGCCCTCGCACATCGCCCGCAACAGGTCGTCCCGGGTGGTGGTCAGCCGCACACCCGTGACCTGCCCGGACGCGTGCGGGTCGACGAACGGGGCCCGCTCGCCCGACGTCGCGAAGTAGGGCAGCACCTCGACGCCGCCCGCGCCGGGCGGGCTGACCGCGAGAGCGGCGTCGATCGCGTCGACGCCGAGGCCGAGGGTCTGCAACATCCAGTCCATCGACGCCGTGCCGACCATCGCCGGCATCGCCCGCAGCCAGCGGCCCGGCTCGCCCGTGGCCACCGAGAACCCGGCGGGATCGCCGTCGGTGGCGAGGCGGTCGACATGGACCATGCAGCCGAGCGTGGTGCCGACGATCAGCAGCGCGTCGCCGATCGCGCGGACGCCACCGCCGCGCGCACACGCGGGGAAGTCGAACGGTCCCGAGCTGATCGGAGTCCCCGCGGGCAGGCCCAGGAGCTGGGCACCCGCGCTGGACAGCGGCGCCTGGGGGACCACGGCGATCGGCGCGAGCAGGTCGCGGCGGTGGGTCAGCCCCATCGCGTCGAGGGCGACGTCGCTGTAGCCGGTGCCGGTGCCGTCGCCGAAGGGCAGCGAGCTGTCGCTCGGGTCGGTGGCGCGCTCGCCGGTCAGTTGGGTGAACACGGCGTCCTTGCAGGCCCCCGCCGTGGTGGCCCGGTCCAGGACGTCGGGCTCGTGCGTGTCGAGCCATGCCAGCAGCGGGCCGGGCGCGCCGGGGAAGACCGTGGTTCCGTTGACGCGGAAGATGCGCTCGGTCACGCCGTCGGCGTTCCACCGGCCGAGGAGCTCACCCGCCCGGCCGTCCAGCCAGGAGAGCGCGGGCCGCACCGCTCGGCCGGACTCGTCGGTGACCCAGCAGCCGTCGCCCTGGCCGGTGATCGCGACGACGTGCGGGGTGCGCCCCGCCGAGACTTCGCGCGTGACGTCCGCGATCGCCGCCACGATCGCTTCGAGGTCCTGCTCCACCCCGTCGTCGGCGGCGTGGACGAGTTCGAGGGGTCGGCCCGCGATGGCGAGGGCCTCGCCCTCGTCGTCGAAGAGGGCGGCCTTCACCACCGACGTCCCGGCGTCGATGCCGAGCCAGGTGCGTGTCATGACGAGCTCGGTACCGTCTGCCCGTAGGTGGTCAGCTTCTCCGCGACGCGGGCGATCTCCTCATCGGGCAGGATGTTCGGCTGCCCGAGCAGCTTCGCCTGGTAGTACATCTGGCAGACCCACTCGAGGTAGACGCTGCGCGTGTAGGCCTTCGCGAGGCTGTCGCCGTAGGTGGTGGCGCCGTGGTTCTGCAGGATGGCGCCGAAGCGGCCTTCCATGGCCTTGATGCTGTTGTCGGCCAGCTCCGGGCTGCCGAACGTCGCGTACGGGGCGACGCGGACCGGGCCGCCGAGCAGCGCGACCATGTAGTGCACGGCTGGCAGCTCGTCGACCACCGCGGAGAGCGTGCTCGCGTAGAGCGGGTGGGTGTGCACCACGGCCTGCGCGTCGGTGGCCTTGTAGACCGACGTGTGCATCGGCACCTCCGAGGAGGGCTCCAATCCGTCCTCGACGCTGTTGCCGTCCAGGTCGATCACGCAGATCGACTCGGGGGTGAGGTCCTCGTAGGCCGCGCCGCTCGGGGTGATCGCGACGTGGTCCCCCGAGCGGACCGACAGGTTGCCCGATGTGCCGACCGTGAGGTCGTCGGCCTGCATCCGGCGGCAGTACTCCACCAGCTGGACGCGTTCGTCGTACAGGAGCATGGGCGATCCTCTCAATCGGCATTACTCGCAACGGCAGTGCTCGCGACCTCGACGAGCACGTCGTTCTCGCGCAGCGCGGCCAGGTCGCGGGGGGTGACGCCGGCGTCGACGACGACGGTCGTGAACCGGTGCAGGGGCAGCAGCCGGTGCAGGGCGCTGCGGGTGAGCTTCGTGTGGTCGATGAGCAGGTGACTGCGGGTGGCGACGTCCACCATCGCGCGCTTCACCGTGACGATCTTGTCCTCTTGGTGGAAGGCGTAGCCGCCGCTCACGGCGGACGTGCTGACGAACGCGGCGTCGAAGCGCATGGACTGCACCGCGTCGACGCAGGTGGACCCGAGGAACGAGTCGTGCTGCACGTCGTAGTGCCCGCCGAGGGCCACCGCCTGCACGTCGCGCACCTTGGCCAGCTCGACGAGTGCGGCGAGGTAGTTCGTCGCGACCGTGAGCGGCGCGAGCGCTGCAAGGTGGGGGAGCATCTGCAGCGCGGTCGTGGAGTCGTCGAGGAGCACCGACATCCCGGGCTCGACGTGGCGGCAGGCGTGCTGCGCGATGAGCCGCTTGGCCTCGATGTTGGCCTTCGCCCGGTACTCGACGTTGGACTCGAAGGTGCCGCTGGGCTGCGCCGTCGCGATGCCGCGGGCCTTGCGGAGCACGCCCTGGCGCTGCAGCTCGTCGAGGTCGCGGTGGATCGTCATCACCGAGACGCCGAAAGTCTCGGCGAGCTCCTGTGCCGACACCGAGCCGGTGCTGAGCACGAGATCGGTGATCCGGGCCTGGCGGCCCTCGGGTCCGAGCGTCCGGGGCGCGTCCACCTCCCGCTCTGTCACCGCTCGCCTCCTTCGCCGGTCTGCTGCGACTGGCATCACAGCGTGCCGAACGGGATCCGTCAAGCTTCGGTGTGAACAACGCTGCTTTCGGTGTGAAGTTCTGGATCTACTGCACCGAGGCGGCCAGGACTTCACGGATCGCAGTGTGACAACAACGTGTTGACGTGAGATGAGGGCCGTCTTACTGTGTCGCCGCGCACAGCTGCGTCGAACGAAGGAGCACCGGTGCCCGAACCCTCGCCCGTCGAGGACCCACTCTGGGTGGGGATCGACCTCGGCACACAGGGTGTGCGCGCCGTGCTCGTGGACGGCGCGGGCGCCGTGCTCGGCAGCGGGTCGGCGCCCCTGGGTAACGACGTGCGCGGCGATGGGCGGCACGAGCAGGACCCCGCCGACTGGTGGCGGACCACCTGCCTCGCCACCCGCGTCGCGCTCGCCGGGCGAGGCGAGCGGCCCGTCGGCGGCGTGAGCATCGACTCGACGTCCGGCACCCTCGTCGTCCAGGACGCGCAGGGGAACCCGGCAGGGCCCGCGCTGATGTACGACGACCGGCGAGCGGCCGCCGAGGCCGTCCGCGTCCAGGACGAGGGCGCCGAGCTGTGGACCGCGCTCGGGTACCGGATGCAGGCGAGCTGGGCGTTGCCGAAGGTGGCCTGGCTCGTGGCCGAGGATGTCGTGCCGGCGGGGCACCGGCTCGCCCACCAGGCCGACCACATCGGCGCGCGCCTCGCCGGTCACCCCGTGCCCACCGACTGGAGCCACGCGCTCAAGACCGGCTACGACCTGCTCGGCGACGCATGGCCGACCGCCGTGCTCGACCGCCTGGGCATCGACCCGGCGCTGCTGCCGCCCGTGGTGGCCCCCGGCGAGCGGGTCGCCACGGTGTCCGCGGCCGCCGCCGAGGAGACGGGCATCCCCGCCGGCACGCCGATCGTCGCCGGGATGACCGACGGGTGTGCCGCGCAGGTGGCCACGGCCGCGCTTGCGCCGGGGCAGTGGTGCTCGGCGCTGGGTACCACGCTGGTGCTGAAGGGCTCGACGCCCGACCTGCTGCACGACCCGTCCGGCGCCGTGTACTGCCACCGCAACCCCGACGGCGGCTGGCTGCCGGGCGGCGCGTCCAGCACGGGGGCGGGCGTCCTCGCGAGCGAGCTCCCCGGCGCCGACCTCGACGCGCTGACCGAGCGCGCGCGGGAGCGAGGGGTTCCCGCGGGCGCCACCTACCCCCTGGCGGGCCGGGGGGAGCGGTTCCCGTTCGTCGCGGACGGCGCGGAGGGGTTCGACATCGGCGGCCCGGCCGACCCGGATCCGGCCACCCGGTTCCAGCGGGTGGCGCACGGCGTCGCGTACGTCGAGCGGCTCGCGTTCGACGTGCTCGCCGGGCTCGGCGCCGACGTCTCCGGCCCGGTGATCGCCACCGGTGGGGCCAGCAACAACGACTGGTGGACCCAGCTGCGCGCCGACGTGCTGCAGCGCCCGGTCGCCGTCCCGGAACACGCCGGCTCCGCGGTCGGCTCGGCCGTGCTCGCCGCGGCCGCGCCCGGACGGCTCGCGGCCACCGCCGCCGAGATGGTGCGGATGCGACGAAGGTTCGAACCGGATCCCGGCCGAGCGGACGAGCTGACGGACGGCTACGGCAGGCTGGTGGTGGCGCTCGAGGAGCGGGGTTGGCTCGAGCCGACGTTCAGGAAAGCCACATCCCTGAACTCAGGGACCGCGGGCGGTGCCTCGTGAGCACCGAACTCACCCTCGTTCGGCACGGGCGGACCGTCTGGCACGCCGAGAACCGTTACGCGGGGGTGAGCGACGTCCCCCTCGACGACACCGGGCGCGCGCAGGCCGTCGCGCTCGCCCGGTGGGCCGCCAACCAGCACTTCGACGTCCTGGTCTGCTCCCCGGTGCCGCGCGCGGTGGCCACCGCCGCGCCGGTGGCCGCCGCGCTCGGGCTCCGGCCCGAGGTGGTCACCGACCTGCGGGAGGTCGACTTCGGCATCGCCGAGGGCCGCACCCTCGCGGAGCTTCGCGTGAGCCACCCCGAGGCCGCAGAGGCCTTCGTCGCCGACCCGGTGGCGCACCCGTTCCCCGGCGCCGAGTCGCCGGCCGCTGCCGCCGAGCGCGCGGTCGGCGCGCTGCGCGACGTCGCCGCCCGCAACGAGGGCCGGTCCGTGCTGGTGGTCGCGCACAACACGCTCCTGCGCCTCGCGCTGTGCACGTGGCTGGGCATCCCCCTCGCCCGATACCGCGCGGTGTTCCCGCGGCTGGAGAACGCCGCAGCCACCCGCCTGCGCGTGCCGGCCGACGCCGCCGCCCCGCCGGCGCTGCTGGCCCTCAACGTCCCCACCTCACCGGCCGTCACCGCAGACGAGCCGGCCCCGACCGCAGGGAGGACCGCATGACCCGCCGCGAGCTCTGGAACCCCACTAGGCGCGACCTGCTTCGCATGTTCGGTGTCGGCGGCGCAGCCGTCGGCGCATCGTCGCTGCTCGCCGCGTGCGGCCTCGGCACCGGCGGTGGTGAATCCTCGACCGAGAACGGTGCCGCCGAGGTCACCGGCGGGTTCGACTGGCGCAAGGCCGAGGGCACCGAGATCTCGGTGCTGCAGACGCCGCACCCGTACCAGGTGGCGTTCCAGCCGCTGCTGGCCGAGTTCACCGAGCTCACCGGCATCACGGTGAAGGCCGACCTGGTGGCGGAGGCCGACTACTTCACGCGCCTCAACACCGAGCTCGCCAGCGGCGCCGGCAACTACGACGCGTTCATGACCGGCGCCTACTTCATCTGGACCTACGGGCCTCCCGGGTGGATGGAGGACCTGAAGCCCTGGCTGCAGAACAGCTCGGCCACCAACCCCGACTACGACTTCGAGGACATCTACGAGGGCCTGCGCCGGTCCACGTCATGGGACTTCCAGGTCGGCAGCCCGCTGGGCACCGGCGGGCAGTGGGCGATCCCGTGGGGCTTCGAGACCAACGTCCTCTGCTACAACAAGACCGAGTTCGACCGCCGCGGCATCCGGCCCGCCGAGACCTTCGACGACCTCATCCAGCTCGCCACCGACCTCACCGACCGGGCCAGCAACAAGTACGGCATCGCGTTCCGCGGGTCGCGGTCGTGGGCCACCATCCACCCGGGTTTCATGACCCAGTTCACCCGCGAGGGCTGCAAGGACTACGAGAAGCAGGGCGACCAGCTCCAGGCGACCATGAACTCGCCGCAGGCCGTCGACTTCACCCGCAAGTGGGTGGAGCTCGCCCGCTCGGCAGGCCCGACCTCGTGGACCAACTACGAGTACCCCGACTGCACCGGCGACCTGGGCGCGGGCACCGCGATGATGGTGTACGACGCAGACTCGGCCACGTACCCGCAGAACATCGCGGGCAACAGCGCGCAGGCGGGCAACCTCGCATGGCACCCGGGCCCTGCCGGCGCGGACGGCAGCTACGACACCAACCTCTGGACGTGGTCGCTCGCCATGAACTCGGCCTCGCAGAAGAAGCTCGCCGCGTGGCTGTTCATCCAGTGGGCCACCGGCAAGGACGCCCAGACCAAGGCCGTGCAGACCGGGCAGGCCGGCTTCGCCGACCCCACCCGCCAGTCGGTCTTCGACGGCGCGTTCAAGCAGACGCTCGGCAACTTCCCCGGCTACCAGGAGACCTTCGAGAAGGTCATCGCCTCCACCGACATCAAGTTCACGCCGCAGACCCAGTTCTTCGAGACGACCGAGGAGTGGGCCGTGGCCCTGCAGGACATCTATGCGGGGCAGGATGCGAAGACGCGCCTGGACGCGCTGGCGGCGGCCAACACGACGGCGGTGAACCGTGCGAGCTGACGGAGGGCCTTCGTGACCACCACCGCCCCACCGAGGACCCCGACACCGGCCGTGCAGCGCGAGCCACGGCCGGTGCCGGCCTGGCGGCGCGGGCTGCGGCCGTACGTGCTGTCGATCCCGGCGGTGCTGATCATCGTCGGGATCCTGTACCCGTTCGTCCTCGGCGCCTACTACGCGTTCCTCAACTACGCGGCGGTGGTGCGCCGCCCGGTGTTCATCGGGCTGGCGAACTTCGCCGAGATCCTGTCCGACCCGGCGTTCTGGACGAGCGTGCGGGTCACGCTGCACTACGCGGTGGCCGCCACCGTGGTCGAGACGGTGCTGGGTATCGGGATCGCGCTGCTGCTCAACCGGTCGACCCTGATCGGGCGGATCTTCGAGCGGGTGCTGATCCTGCCGCTGATGATCGCGCCGGTGATCGCGGGCGTGATCTGGGGGCTGATGTTCAACCCGCAGTACGGCGTCCTGAACTACGTGCTGGGCCTCGGCTCGACGTTCGACTGGCTCGGTGAGGGCACGGCGATCTGGTCGGTGATCCTCGTCGACGTGTGGATCTACACGCCGTTCGTGGCGATCCTCGTGCTGGCCGGGATCCGGTCGCTGCCGAAGGAGCCGTTCGAGGCGTCGGCGGTGGACGGCGCGAGCTGGTTCTACATGTTCCGCCGGCTCATGCTGCCGATGATGTGGCCGTACATCCTGGTAGCGGTGATCTTCCGGTTCATGGACTGCCTGAAGATCTTCGACCACGTCTTCGTGCTGACGGCGGGCGGCCCTGGCGACGCCACGCGCACCCTGCAGATCGGCGCGTACCAGAACTCGATCATCCAGCTGCAGTACTCGCAGGGCAGCACGTACATGTTCCTGCTCTGGGCGATCGTCTTCCTGACCGCCCGCTACCTGGTGAGCGTGCTGGGCAAGGCCCAGCGGCGCGCCGCAGGATCGGAGGAATAGTGGCTTCTAGGGAGCTGGGGCCGGGGGAGCGGCGGTTCTCGCCGGCGTCCGTCGGTGCCGATGCCGCGCTGCTGGTGTGGTTCGTGTTCTCGCTGTTCCCGCTGGTCTGGATGGTGCTGCTGGCGCTCAAGACCAATGCGGAGCAGATCAGCACCTACTTCGCGTTCACCCCGACGCTGTCGAACTTCGCCACCGTGCTCTCGTCGGAGGGCGAGCGGCTGACGAGCGTGAACTTCACCGACGCGATCCTCACGAGCGTGATCAACTGCGTGGGCGCCGTGATCGTCTCGCTCGTGATCGGCATCCCGGCGGCGTACGCGGCGGGCCGCTGGCAGTACCGCGGCTCGAACGACGTGATGTTCACGATCCTGTCGTTCCGGTTCGCGCCCGAGCTGATGGTGATCGTGCCGCTCTTCGTCATCTACAACCAGATCGGTCTGTTCGACACGAACGTCGGCATGATCTGGGTACTGCAGCTGGTGACGATGCCGCTGATCGTCTGGATCCTGCGCTCCTACTTCCAGGACATGCCCGCCGAGCTGGAGCAGGCGGCGCTGCTCGACGGCTACACGCGGCGGCGCGCGTTCGTGATGGTCGCGTTGCCGCTGGTGCGGCCGGGGATCGCGGCGGCGGCGCTGCTCGCGTTCATCTTCGCCTGGAACAACTACGTGTTCCCGCTGATCCTCACCGGCAGCCAGCACACACCGGTGACCGTGGCCGTCACGCGGTTCCTCGGTGGCGGCGGGCAGGCCTACTACAACCTGACGGCCGCGGCCGCGCTGATCGCCGCGCTGCCGCCGCTGCTCGTGGCGCTGTCGATCCAGCGGTACCTCGTGCGCGGGCTGTCGTTCGGGGCGGTGAAGGCGTAGTGGGATCACTCTCGGTCAAGAACCTGACCGCGCGCTACGGGAAGACGGTCGCCCTGCACGGGATCGACCTGGAGCTGGCCGACGGCGAGTTCTTCGTGATCCTCGGCCCGTCCGGGGCAGGCAAGACCACCACGCTGAAGAGCGTGGCCGGGCTCGTCGACGGCGCGCGGGGCGAGATCCGCATTGCCGGCCGCGACATGACCGGTGTCGAGCCGTACGACCGCGGCGTCGCGATGGCGTTCGAGAGCTACGCGCTCTACCCGCAGAAGACGGTGGAGGAGAACCTCGCCTCCCCGCTGCGCTCCGGCCGCAACGGCACCTGGACGCCGCAGGAGCAGGCCGAGCGGATCAAGCAGGTCACGATGACCCTTGGCATCGACCACCTGCTGAAGCGCTTCCCGCGCGAGCTGTCCAACGGGCAGCGCCAGCGCACCGCGCTGGGCCGGGTGCTGGTGCGTCCCGCGGATGTCTACCTGCTCGACGAGCCGCTCTCGCACCTGGACGCCAAGCTGCGCGCCGCCATGCGCGCGGAGCTCAAGCAGCTCGGCGAGCTCTCGGGCACGACCACGCTGTACGTCACGCACGACTACCAGGAAGCCCTCGCCCTCGGCGACCGGATCGGGGTGTTGCGCGAGGGCAGGCTGGTGCAGGTCGGCACGCCCGTGCAGGTCTGGACGGAGCCGGTGGACACCTTCGTCGCCCGCGCGCTCGGCCAGCCCGAGATGAACCTGCTGGACGCAGGCGTCGAGGGCGGGATCGCGCGGGTCGGCGACGCCTTCACCATCGGAGCGCCGCCGGACGCCGACGGTGCCGTGCAGGTCGGGATCCGGCCGAGGGACCTGGAGATCGTGTCCGGCGACCCGCCCGCCGAGCGGCTCGTGCTGCGCGGGCAGGTCGCGCTGGCCGAACGGCTCGGGCGGTTGGTGGAGCTGTCCGTGGACGTGGCCGGGGTTCGGATCATCACGGTCACCTCCGACCATCGCGTCCACGAGGGCGATTCCGTCACCCTCGCCGCCGACTGGGGGCGGGTGCACGTCTTCGGGGCCGACGGCGCCCGGCTGGGCGCCGCGCGGCGCCCGGAGGGCGCGGCGCTCACGGGAGGGACCCGATGACCACTCCCACGGCGCAGAGCCTGCGGCTGGAGTCGCTGCGCAAGACCTACACCGCCCGCGGCCGAGAGCCGTTCGAGGCCGTGAAGGGCATCGACCTCGACATCGAGCCGGGCGAGCTGGTGGCGCTGCTCGGCCCGTCCGGGTGCGGGAAGACCACCACGCTGCGGATGATCGCCGGGCTGGAGACCGTGACGGCCGGGCGGATCGTGATCGGCGACCGTTCCGTGGGCGACCTGCCGCCTGGCAAGCGAAACGTGGGCGTCGGGTTCGAGAGCTACGCGCTCTACCCGCCGCTGACGGTGCGGGAGAACCTCGCGTACGGGCTGAAGGCGCGGCGGGCTCGCGACGCGAACGCCCGCGTCGACGCGATCGCCGAGCGCCTCGAGATGACCGAGCTGCTGGACATGCGGCCCGCCAACCTCTCCAGCGGACAGAAGCAGCGGGTGGCGCTCGCCCGCGCGCTGGTGCGCAACCCGCCGGTGCTGCTGCTGGACGAGCCGCTCTCCCACCTGGACGCCGGGCAGCGCCAGCGGGTGCGCCGGGAGCTGAAGGTGCTCCAGCGCGAGTTCGGCTACACCACGATCGTCGTCACCCACGACCAGCTGGAGGCGCTCAGCCTCGCCGACCGGATGGCCGTCATGGACGCGGGCGTGATCAAGCAGTTCGGCACACCCGACGAGATCTTCGACGTGCCCGCCGACACGTTCGTCGCCGACTTCGTGGGGGAGCCGTCGATCACCTTGCTGCCCGGCGTCGGCACCGGCAGCGGCGTCCGGGTCGGCGGCGTGGGCGGGCTGGCCGCGGCGGTGCACGTGCCCGATGGCAAGGACGTGCTGGTCGGGCTGCGGCCGCAGGACTGCCATCCGACCGAGGGCCCCGGCCTGGAGGGGACCGTTCTGGTGTTCGAGGACCTGCTCGAGTTCGGGCTGGCCACCGTGGAGCTGCCCGGGGTGGACACCCGGGTCGTCGCGCAGGTGGAGCCGGGTCACCCGCTGCGGGCGGGTGACCCGATCACGATCGGGGCGCCACCGGAGCGCGTACACGTCTTCGACCCGGCTACCGGAGAGCGGCTCCGATGAGCGTGGTGGTGTGTGCCGGAGACGAGTTCATCTCCGCCGACCTGCTCGCCCGCGCGCTCGTCGAGGCCGGTGTCGAGGCGGAGTTCCGCCGGATCGACACGGCCTGGCCCACCGAGCCGTTCGGGTCCCTGGACGGCGTGCGCGAGGCGGCGGGCGACCCGGCCCGGATCGCGGAGCTGGTACGTGGCGCCGATGCGCTGGTCACCCACCTCGCCCCGCTCACGGCCGAGGTCCTGGAAGCCGGCAAGGGGTCCCTGCGCGTGGTCGGCGTGACCCGGGGCGGGCCGGTGAACGTCGACGTGCCCGCGGCGACCGCCGCCGGCGTGCTCGTCGCGTACCTGCCAGGGCGGAACCTGGGCGCGGTGGCCGAGTTCTGCGTCGGCACGATGATCTGCGCGATGCGGGGCCTCCCGGCCGCGGCCGCGGGCCTCGCGGCAGGGCGCTGGGACGCCGCTGGGTTCCGCTACGAGCGCACCGGGCTGGAACTGCGGGCCGCGACCGTCGGGCTCGTCGGGCTGGGCGCGGTCGGGCTGCGGGTGGCCGAGCTGCTGCGCGGCTTCGGCTCCCGGGTGCTCGCCCACGACCCGTACGCCTCCGCGGAGGACGCCGAGCGGGTGGGCGTCCGGCTGGTGGACCTGCCGGAGCTCCTGGGCGCGAGCGACGTCGTCAGCCTGCACGCGCGGCTCACCCCCGAGACGAAGCAGATGATCGACACGGCCGCGCTCGCCGCGATGCGCCCCGGGTCGGTGCTGGTCAACACCGCCCGTGGGGAGCTGGTCGACACCCGCGCGCTCGACGACGCGCTGGCGGCCGGTCACCTGCGCGCCGCCGTGCTGGACGTGTTCGACCCGGAGCCACCCGCCCCCGACGACCCCCTGCCGCGGCGGCCCGAGGTGTTCGCCACGCCCCACCTTGCGGGCGCGTCCCGTCAGGTGGCGGAGGAGTCGGCGGCCCGCATCGCGAAGGAGGTCGCCGCGGTGCTGTCGGGTGGCCGCCCGTCGAACTGCGCCAACCCCGAGTTGCTGGACGTGCCCTAGTCCTACAGCCGGATTTTGTGATCATTGGTGTTTCGGCGCTGCCGCTGGGCCCCGTTCGGCGGTGGCCGCGCCCATGATCCGCAGTATCGGTTGCTCATGGCTGTGGCGACAACCATGAGCACCCGCTACTTGCGATCTTCGCGGGCATGATCTGGAGTTTCGGGTGCTCATGGTCGCGGGTGCAGCCATGGGCACCCGATAGTTCCGATCTTGCCCGCCGCCGATCGGGCGCCTGGCGGTCGGGGCGCGATCGGGTCGATCCAACGGGTCGGTCTGGTCGAGCATCTGCCGGTGGGCGCGCCGTTCCCGGCCCGGGCCGCCCGGCGCCCGCCTCGTGATCCGGGCTCCGCGTGTGTGTCCGCGGCTGCATCGACCCAGTCGCCTTGCGGGGGTGGCTGGGTTGGGTGCACTACCGTCCCCTGGGGTTGCGTGGGCGGCCGTCCCCGACGCGGGCACAGGCCCGTTGCGACGAGACCGTCCTGCCGGGTGCCACGCGACCGGCTGTGGTCCCGACCCTCCACACCCAGCCCATCTCCTGGATGATCACGGCCAGACGACCCCAGGGTCAGGGCCCACGCGCAGGCCCATGATCAGCAGGACCGGACACCCGCTGCAGGGGTGCCTCCCCGGTCAGAACACCAGCCGCAGGGGTGCAGCCAGGTCCCGATTCCGCTGATCACACCCCAGATTCCAGCCGTGGCCAGGGGCGAGGACGGGACCACAGCCAGATGCGTAGCACCCAAACCGCGGCGGTCTCGTCGAGAACGGGCGTGCCCCCGCGTCGGGGACGGCCGCCCGAGCAACCACATGATCCGGTAGCGCACCCAACCCAGCCACCCCCGTCCGGCACCGGGCCGTACCCCGGGGAGGCGTTCCGCGGAACACACCCGCGACCGAGCGGTGATCAGCGGCTCGGCGCGAAACCCGACGCCCCGCGTCGGGAAAGGCGCCGACCTGATGATCACAGGCTCGCCGGACCGCCCCACCCGGGAGCTGCGGGAGCCCGGCGCGCTCGTTCTCGGGTGGCGCGCCCGGTCGACGGGGTGTCTGACCTGCGACGGGCTGCGTCGACCGACACGGGTTGCGCCGGCAGCTCCGCCGTGCCGAGATGTGGCCGAGCCCTGCGATCAGAGGAATGATCACGAAGTCCGGCTGGGGTACTAGAGCTTGCCCGCCGTGATCGCCAGGATCGGGACATAGTGCTCACATATGAGCGTTATGTCCCGGTTTCGATGATCATGGACGCCCGGCCGCGGTCCTCGAGGGACGTCGCGGCCCGTACCAGGGCCGCGGTGGCCTGCGAGCGGGACTGCTGGGGCCATGCGATCGCCAGTACGGCGGGTGGCGCGTCCGGGACGGGGCGGTAGGCGACGCCGGGGCGCGGGTACCGGACGCTGACCGACTCGGGCAACAGCTGGACGAGCTCGCCGAGCTCGACGAGCGTGAGCAGCGGGGCGAGGCCGTGCATCCCGCGCCGCGCGGCGGCTCTCGGGTCGAGGTAGCGGCGCAGCTCGCCGTGGGGGATGCCGAGATCGGCGAGGCGGAGGTCGTCCCGGGCGGCGAGCGGGTGAGCCGCCGGGATCGCGGCGACGCGCGGCTCGACCGTCACCGTCTCGGCATCGAGGCCGGTGCGGTCGAACGGCTCGTGGACGAGCGCGGCATCGGCCTCGCCCTGGCGAAGGAGCTGCGGCTGTTCGCCCCACTCGCACAGGTGGATGGCCACGGGCCGGGCCGCGGGGTCGGTGGAGTAGCGGGCCAGGATCGCGTCCAGCAGGTCTGCTCCGCCGTCCGCCTTCACGGCGAGGACCAGCTTCGGCTCGGGGCCCGCCGCGCGTCGCGTGCGCCGTTCTGCGGCCTGCAGGGCGTCGAGGGCGATCCGCGCCTCCTCCAGCAGCACAGCGCCGGCCGGGGTCAGGGCCACGCTGTGGGTGGTGCGCTCGAAGAGGGCGACGTCGAGGTCCACCTCCAGCCTGCGGATGGCGCGGGACAGCGGTGGCGAGGAGATGCCGAGCCGCTCGGCCGCGCGCGTGAAGTTCAGCTCCTCGGCGACGGCGACGAAATAGCGCAGCGGACGGGACTCCACGGCCTCCCCGATCGGTATTGCCCTGAGGGTAACAAGTGGGAGCAGCGTGATCCTTCAGTTCCGCGGTGCGCAGGCGCACCGTTGTCGACATGATCGTCATCACCACGCCGACCGGCCACATCGGCCGGCACGTCCTCGACAACCTCCTCGGCCGCGCGGAGAAGGTCCGTGTGATCGTGCGCGACCCCGAACGCCTCGCGCCCGACGTGCGCGAGCGCGTCGAGGTGGTGCGGGGCTCGCACGATGACCGGGACGTCGTCATGGCGGCTCTCACCGGTGCGCGCACGGTGTTCTGGCTCGTCCCGCCGAACCCGCGCGCCGAGAGCATCCAGGAGCATGTCCTGGGCTTCGTGCGACCGCTGTGCGAGGCCGTCGACCGCCATGGCGTCGAGCGCGTCGTCGCCGTCTCGACCCTGGGGCGGGGGATCACGCGGAACGCCGGTCAGGTCTCGGCGACCTACGCCATGGACGACCTGATCGAGAGCACCGGAGTGCACTACCGATCGCTGTGCCCGCCGTCGTTCATGGAGAACCTGCTCTGGCAGGTCGAGTCCATCAGGAGTCATGGCGCGTTCTTCTCCTCGCTGTCCGGGGACCGGGTGTTCCTGACCTGCGCGGTGCGCGACATCGCGGCGACGGCGGCGCCCCTGCTGGCCGACGACTCGTGGACCGGACAGGAGAGCGTGCCGATCGTCGGCCCCGACCTGCTGTCCTCCGATGACATGGCGCGGGTCATGTCGGAGGTGCTGGGCCGGTCCGTCCGGTACCAGCAGATCTCCGAGGAGGCCTACGCGGCCACGCTCCTGCGCACCGGGATGTCCGAGGCCTGGGTCCGGGGGATGGTGGCCATCGCCGCCGCGACCGATCGGGGCACCTACAACTGCGGCCCGGCCGACCCGACCGCACCGACGAGCTTCCGCCAGTGGTGCGAGGAGGTCCTGAAGCCTGCAGTGCTCTCAGCGGAGTAGGGCCGCCAGCCACTCCTCCTCGTGGATCTCGGCGTATCCGGCGTCCCGGCGCCAGACCTCGCCGTGCCCCTCCGCCCACAGGCGTGCCCACGGCTGCGTGCCGTTCGCGTGGCCCGTGGCGAGCAGGTCGTACATCGCCCGGGAACGGCGGGCGAGCATCGGTGCCAGGCGGCGTCTCTGCTGCTCGTCGAGCCCGTAGGCGTCGGCGAGTACGCGCACGCGGGCCGCGGCGTCCGGGCGTTGCCAGCCTGGATCCGCCGAGAGCGGGACGAAGGCCTTCACCGCGTAGGCGAGGTCCCACAGCCGGGAGCCGGGGCCCGCGACGTCCCAGTCGATGAAGGTCCAGGCGTCGCCGTCGGTCACCAGGTTCCACGGCGCAAGGTCGTGGTGGGCGATGATCTCGCCGCCGCCGTCGTCCTCCGGCGGGATGACGACCCGCCATGCCGCGTCCGGCGGCGGGGTGAAGCCCGCGACCGCGTCGTGGAACTCGCGAATCATCCGGCCGACCCTCGCCAGCCGGGCTCGCGGCCCGACCTCGGCGAACCGGTCCGGCCACACCGTGTCCCCCGGTACGAACTCGAGCACCTCACGGCCCTTCTCGTCGAGCCCGAGCGGGCGCGGCGCAGCCCGGAACCCGACCTCGTGCAAGTGGACCAGCAGTGCGTGCACGGCCGGGGTCCAGGGGCCTGCGGGGCGGCGCACGGTGTCGCCGACCCGGACGACACCGGCGCTGACGTTGCCCCCGGCGAGCGGGATCTCCTCGAGCACGCCGGACAGCGTCGCCCACGGCGCCTCGGCGCCGCACCCCCGTTGCGTGTCCGGTGCTCATGATCCTCACGCGCGGCTGATGGCCAGACTCCATCGGCGTGGTTTGGCGTCGACGCGGCGTAGGTGCGTGGCGGCGTCGGTGAGCCGAAGAGGAGCGAGCGTGAGCACGCCGTCGGTGATCACGGCGCCAGCATCGCATTCCGTGCGAGAACCGTGCGCGCGAATTGCGAGCGTCGGGTCATGAACTCGGATGGTGTGACGGTGATCGGGCTGGGCCCGATGGGCAGGGCGATGGTGCGCACGTTCCTGGCGGCGGGCCGGCCGACGACGGTATGGAACCGGACGCCGGGGCGGGCGGACGAACTGGCGGCCGGGGCGGTGCGGGCCGCGACGGCGGCGGAGGCGGTGGCCGCGAGCGAGCTGGTGGTGCTCAGCCTCACCGACTACCGAGCGATGTACGAAATCCTCGGCGGCGCAGGCAGCGCGCTCGCCGGCCGGGTGGTCGTCAACCTCAGCTCCGATACCCCGGACGCCACGCGCGCCGCGGCGGCCTGGCTCGCCGACCGCGGCGCGGAGCTCGTGGCCGGTGGGGTGCTGGCGTCGGCCGACGTCGTCGGCACCGAGGCGGCGTCCGTGCTCTACAGCGGCCCCCGCGCGTCCTTCGAGGCGCACGAGGCGACCCTCGCCGTGCTCGGACGGCCCGAGTACCTGGGGTCCGACCACGGGCTCGCGCAGCTGCACTACCAGGCCCAGCTGCAGGTGTTCCTCACGACGCTCGCCGCGTACCTGCAGTCGTTCGCGATGTTCACCGCCGCGGGGATCCCGGCGCGGGAGTTCCTGCGCCGCGCGGCCCCGGGCGAGGACGTTGCGGCCCTCCTGCCCGATGCGGCCCGCGCCGTCGACGAGGGCGAGTACCCGGGCGAGCTCGCGAACGTGCTCATGATGGGCGCGACCGCCGATCACGTGGTGGGGGCGAACCGCAGCGCCGGGCTCGACACCGCGCTCCCGGACGCGATCAAGTCCCTCTACGACCGGGCCATCGCCCGCGGTCACGGCAGGGACGGCTGGGCGAGCCTGACCGAGGTCATCAGGAAACCGTAACAGCACTTATATAAGTGCTGTTACGATCCCTGCATGAGCTCCGACCCGTCCGAGCAGAACCGCTGGCGCCCGGTGCGCCAGCTGCTCGACGCCATGGACGCCGACATCGCTCGCCTCTACGCCGAGCGCGGGATCAGCGGGGTGCGGCCACGGTTCGTCGCGCCGCTGATCCGGCTCGGCCGCCGGGGTGGGATGACCATCAGGCAGCTGGCCGAGTCGCTCGAGGTCACGCATTCGGCGATGAGCCAGACCGTCGCGGCCCTGCAGCGCGACGGCCTGGTGAGCACATCGGCGGGAGCGGACGCCCGTACTCGGGAGGTGGTGCTCACCGACCGGGGACGGGAGATCCTGCCCTTCCTCGAGGCAGAGTGGCGGGCCACCGAGGCGGTGGTCGCCGAGCTGGACGCCGAGATCCCGTACGCGCTCAGCCAGGTGGTCCTCGACCTACGGGCGGCGCTCGCCCGCCGCTCCTTCCACGATCGCATCGCTGACCGGATCGCGGACTCGTGAAGGCGCTCATCGACACGCGGCCGTTGCGCTCCAGTGCGCCGTTCCGCCGGGTGTGGGCCGGTGGCGTCCTCTCGACGGTCGGCGGCCAGCTCGCCGTCGTCGCCGTCCTGCAGCAGACCTGGGAGCTCACCGCCAGCCCGGTCGCCGTCGGCGCGATCGGGCTCGCTCAGGCCGTGCCGATGATCGTGTTCGGGATGGTGGGCGGTGCACTCGCCGACGCGATCGACCGAAGGCGTCTCGTCCTCGTCACGACGCTCGGTCAGATGGTGGTCGCCGGTGCGCTGGCCGTGCAGGCGTTCGCGGGGTTCGGCTCGCTCTCGGTGCTGCTCGCACTGGTGGCGCTGCAGTCCGCGGCGGGTGCGCTCGGTGCCCCCGCCCGCCGCACGTTCGCAGCACGGCTGCTGCCCGCCGACCAGGTCGGAGGCGGGCTCGCGCTGATCAACCTCGGCTTCCAGGTCTCCATGCTCGTGGGTCCCGCGATCGCCGGGGTCGTCGCGGCGGGCTGGGGTGTGGGTGCCTGCTACGCCGTGGACACGCTGACCTTCCTCGCCGCGCTCTACGGGCTGGTGCGCCTCCCGGCGCTGCCTCCCGACGGCGGGGTCGCCCGCCCTGACCTCTCGGCCGTGGTCGCGGGGTGGCGGTTCATCGCGGGCCGGCCCGTGCTGGCGGGGGCGTTCCTGACCGACCTGATCGCCACCGTGCTCGCCATGCCGATCGCGCTCTTCCCGGTCGTCAACGCCGAGCGATTCGACGGCGACCCGCAGACGCTCGGCCTGTTCCTCTCCGCGATCGCGGTCGGCGGCGTCGTGGCCGGGCTCGCGTCGGGCTCCGTCACGCGCGCCGGCCGGCCCGGCTTGGTGATGCTCGCCGCGGCGGGTGTCTGGGGTGGCGCGCTCGCGGCGTTCGGGATGGCGCCGTCGGTGTGGTCGGCGCTCGGCTGCCTCGCGGTCGCGGGCGCCGCCGACACGATGTCGGTGATCTCCCGCGGTGCCCTGGTGCAGCTCGCCACCCCGGACGCCTACCGCGGCCGCGTCAGCGCCGTCGAGGACATCGTGGGCATGGCGGGGCCGTACCTGGGCAACTTCCGGGCCGGGCTGGTGGCCGGCGCGACCACGGCCGGTTTCGCCGCGATCTCGGGCGGCCTCCTGTGCGTGCTGGGCATCGCGGCGGTGGCGCTGACGACCCCGGCCCTGCGCCGGCCGCAAAGTTCAGGAAAGCCACATTCCTGTACTGCATCGCCCTGAATGTGGCCTTACTGAACTTCCCGGGTCACATGTTGCGGCGGTACTGCCCGCCCACCTCGAAGAATGCCTCCGTCAGCTGACCAAGGCTGCAGAGTCGGGCCGCCTTCATCAGCTCGTCGAAGACGTTGCCGTCGCCCGTCGCCACCTCTTGCAGTCGCCGGATCGCGTCGGCGGCGTTCCCGGAATGGCGGTGCTGGAAGTCGGCGAGCCGGTCGAGCTGGCTCTTCTTCTCCGCCTCTGTTGCCCGGGCGAGCTCGATCTCCTGCGGCTCGGTCGACTCCTCGCGCACGAACGTGTTGACCCCGATGATCGGGAGCGTTCCGTCGTGCTTGCGGTGCTCGTACAGCAGCGACTCGTCCTGGATCCGCCCGCGCTGGTAGCCGGTCTCCATCGCGCCCAGCACGCCGCCGCGCTCGGAGATGCGGTCGAACTCGGCGAGCACCGCCTCCTCCACGAGGTCGGTGAGCTCCTCGATGATGAACGAGCCCTGCAGCGGGTTCTCGTTCATCGACATGCCCCACTCCTTGCCGATGATGAGCTGGATCGCCATCGCCCGGCGCACCGACGCCTCGGTCGGGGTGGTCACGGCCTCGTCGAAGGCGTTGGTGTGCAGCGAGTTGGCGTTGTCGTAGAGCGCACAGAGCGCCTGCAGCGTGGTGCGGATGTCGTTGAAGTCCATCTCCTGCGCGTGCAGCGACCGGCCAGAGGTCTGCACGTGGTACTTGAGCTTCTGCGACCGCTCGTTCGCCCCGTACTTCTCCCGCATCGCGATCGCCCAGATCCGCCGCGCCACCCGTCCGATCACGGAGTACTCGGCGTCCATGCCGTTGGAGAAGAAGAACGACAGGTTTGGCGCGAAGTCGTCGATGTCCATGCCGCGCGCGAGGTAGCTCTCCACGAACGTGAACCCGTTGGCGAGCGTGAACGCGAGCTGGCTGATCGGGTTCGCCCCGGCCTCTGCGATGTGATAGCCGGAGATCGAGACCGAGTAGAAGTTGCGCACCTTGTGCTGGATGAACCACTCCTGGATGTCGGCCATCATCCGCAAGGAGAACTCGGTGGAGAAGATGCAGGTGTTCTGGCCCTGGTCCTCCTTGAGGATGTCGGCCTGCACCGTGCCGCGGACGTTCTGCAGCGCGAACGCGGTGAGCTCCTCGCGCTCGGCGGCGTCGGGCTCGCGGCCCTCCTCCGCCCGGAACCGGTCGATCACCTGGTCGATCGCGGTGTTCAGGTAGAACGCCAGAATCGTCGGCGCGGGGCCGTTGATGGTCATCGACACCGACGTCGTGGGCGAGGTCAGGTCGAAGCCGTCGTAGAGCGCCTTCATGTCGTCGAGCGTCGCGATCGAGACGCCGGACGTGCCGACCTTGCCGTAGACGTCCGGGCGGGTGTCCGGGTCGCGCCCGTAGAGCGTGACGGAGTCGAACGCGGTCGAGAGCCGCTTGGCCTCGGAGTGCTCGGACAGCAGCTTGAAGCGGCGGTTGGTGCGGAACGCATCGCCCTCGCCGGCGAACATCCGGCCCGGGTCCTCGCCCTCGCGCTTGAACGGGAACACGCCCGCCGTGAACGGGAACCGGCCGGGCAGGTTCTCGCCGCGCAGGAACCGCAGCAGCTCGGCGTCCTCGGTGAACCGCGGCAGCGCGACGCGCGGCACCTTGTTGCCCGAGAGCGTCTCGCGGGTGAGCTGCGTGCGCAGTTCTTTGTCGCGGACCTTCACGACCATCTCGTCGCCGGAGTAGGCCTCGACGATCTGCGGCCACTCGTCCAGCAGCGCCGCCGACGCCGCAGGCAGCTCCTGCTCCGCCGTCCGCAGCGCCTCGTCGACCGCGTCCCCGACGAGCTCGCGCGCCGTCCGCAGGTGCTGGCGCCGCCGCGCCGCCTCGACGTGCTTCGCCGTGTCGTCGTGGTACCCGCGCACGGTCTCGGTGATCTCGGACAGGTACCGCACCCGCTGCGGCGGGATGATCGCCGCGTAGTCGCTCGACGTCTTGCGCTCGGGGCGCCGCAGCCTCCCCTCGCCAACGGTGAGACCGTCCTTCGCGAGCAGGTCGCGCACGTGGTGGTAGAGCGCGGTGACGCCGTCGTCGTTGAACGTGGCGGCGCTGGTGCCGAAGACCGGCATGTCCTCCCAGGACGCCCCGAACTCCTCACGGTTGCGCACCAGCTGCCTGCCGACGTCGCGGCGGGCGTCCTCGGCGCCCCTGCGCTCGAACTTGTTGATCGCCACGGCGTCGGCGAAGTCGAGCATGTCGATCTTCTCCAGCTGCGACGCGGCACCGAACTCGGGCGTCATGACGTACAGCGAGCGGTCGACGAACGGCACGATGCCGGCGTCGCCCTGCCCGATGCCGGGCGTCTCGACGATCACCAGATCGAACCCGGCGGCCTTGAGCACGCCGATCACGTCGCCGAGGCGCTCCGGGAGGCTGCTCTCCGTGCCGCGGGTGGCCATCGAGCGGAAGAACACCTGGTCCCCGGTGAGCGAGTTCATCCGGATCCGGTCGCCGAGCAGCGCACCTCCGCCGCGGCGGCGGGTGGGGTCGACGGCGAGCACGGCGATGCGGAGCTTGTCCTCCTGGTCGAGGCGGAAGCGGCGCACCAGCTCGTCGGTGAGGCTGGACTTGCCGGACCCGCCGGTGCCGGTGATGCCGAGCACCGGCACGGGGCGTCGCGGCGTCAGGTCGAGGCCGGCCGGCAGCCGGCCGGCCTCGGCGAGCGTGAGCGCGCGGGCAAGGGTCGCCGGCTCGCCGGTGAACACGCCGTCGAAGGACTGCGGGGGAGCGGCGGCGAGGTCGACGTCGCACTCCCGGATCATCCTGTTGATCATCCCGGGGAGCCCGAGCCGCTGGCCGTCCTCCGGCGAGAAGATCCGCGAGACCCCGCGCTCGTGCAGCAGTTCGATCTCCCGCGGGACGATCACACCGCCGCCCCCGCCGTAGACCTTGACGTGCCCGGCACCGCGTTCGCGCAGCAGCTCGACGAGGTAGGTGAAGTACTCGATGTGGCCGCCCTGGTAGGAGCTGACCGCGACGCCCTGCGCGTCCTCCTGGATGGCAGCGGTCACGACCTCGTCGACCGAGCGGTTGTGCCCGAGGTGGATCACCTCGGCACCCTGCCGCTGCAGGATCCGCCGCATGATGTTGATCGCCGCGTCGTGGCCGTCGAAGAGGCTGGCGGCGGTGACGAAGCGCACCGGGTGGACCGGCTCGTGCAGCTCTGCCATGGGTCGTCCTCTCACCCGTATCTCAATTTAGTTTGGCGTCCGAGTATCGGACGTGCAAGCTGTGTGACGCGGGCAACGTTGGCAGCACTAACATTGGTCTCGCCAACGTTTAGAGGTTCCGTGATCCACCCAGGGCGGGACTGGGGCGGGGGCGTTCTTCAGCCCGCTGCGGCGGTGATGAGGGCGGCGGCCCCGTCGAGCAGGCCCACCTCCTGCGCGGTGAGCGAGCGGTCGGCCGCGCGCCGCGCGATGGCGCGGTCGAGCATGGCGAGCGGGTCCTCGTCCGTCGCACCGAGGAAGGCGGTGAGCATGTCCGTCGCGACGGCGGCGTACTCGTGTCCGGGTTCGACCGCGACCTGGGCGAGGATCACCGCGGTGAGGGCGACGTCGAGGTCGGGCGGACCGTCCGTCGCGTTCGTCCAGTCGATCAGGATCGGCCCGCGTGACGTGAGCAGGATGTTCGCGGGGTGCAGGTCGAGGTGCAGCACCCGCTCCTCGGGGTCGCCCGAGCGGGACGGGAGGGCGTGCAGGCGGGTGTGGAGGTCGGCGAGCATGCCGCCGGCGTCGCGGGGGTCGTGGTCGCCCGCCGCCACGGCGTCCAGGAGCACCGGCCCGTGCAGTCGCTCCATCACCAGATCGGTGCCCTCGGCCCCGAACACGACGGGTGCGGGGAAGCCGTGGGCGGTGACGTGCGCCATCGCCAACGCCTCGCGAGCGACCTCCCCGCGGCCCGGCTCGCGGTACCGGCGCAGCACCCGTTGGTCGTCGAGCGCGTAGACGTCGGCGGTGCGGCCGGACCCGATGAGCTTCAGGCGACTCGCCCGACCGGGGGGAGCTCGACGGTGGGCAGCTCGACCGTCGGCCGGTCGTCGATGCTGCGTGGCGGTGCGGAACGGGTGCGCCGCAGGCGCCGGGACACGAGCGGGACGACGGCACCGAGCATCATCAGCCCGGCGCCGGAGGCGGCTATTCCCACCGCCGCTGCCTCGGGTGCGACCATGACCAGCACGAACGCGACTCCGGGCCACCACAGGAGTGCCCGGATCGGGCCGGGGACCGACCATTCCCGTTTCTCTGGCGCCATATGCGTTTCCTACCCGGTCCCGTCCTCAGCCATGCGCGCACCCCCAGTACCCCTAAAGGTCTAGCGTCAGGGTATGAACCCTGCGGATGCGCTCGTCGACGAGAATCGTCGGCTGGGTGAACTTCTCGCTACGGCCGACCCCGAGACCCCTGTCCCGACATGTCCCGGATGGGTGCTGCGGCAGCTGCTCACGCACGTTGGCCGCGGCGACCGCTGGGCGGCGACGATCGTGCGCGAGCGCGCTGAGGAGCGCGTCGACACCCGTACCGTGCCGAACGGCAAGCCGCCCGCCGACGACCCGATCGGCTGGCTGGCCGACAGCGCCCGGCTGCTGGTCGACACGGTCGCCACCACGGGCCCTGAGGTCCCCGTCTGGACGTTCACCGGCCCGAAGCCCGCGGCATGGTGGATCCGGCGGCGGCTGCACGAAGCCACGGTGCACCGCGCCGACGCCGCGATCGCCCTCGGCGTGCCGTACGAGATCGAGGCGGGGCTCGCCGCCGACGGCGTCTCCGAGTGGCTCGACATCCTGACCGCCCGCCCGGTCCCTGCCGACGGCCCCGCTCTCCCCGACGGCGCGACCCTGCACCTGCACGCCACCGACGACGGCCTCGGGGCCGACGGCGAGTGGCTGGTGCGCTCCGAGGACGGCCGCGTCGCGTGGGAGCACGGACACGGCAAGGGTGCCGTCGCGGTGCGGGGGAGCGCGGCCGACCTCCTGCAGGCCGTGCTGCGGCGGATACCGGCCGACGACCCGCGCCTGCACGTGCTGGGTGACGAGGCGGCGTGGCGCACCTGGGTGGAGCGCACGCCCTTCTGAGCCGTCGTTCGAAGGAATGACGGGGCGATACAGCCAACTCCCGATGTGCCGTCCGGGGGGACGGTGCGAATCTCGGCAAATGCTGGAGACAATCGGGATCATCCTGATCGTGCAAGGAGTGGGCGGGGTCATCAACCGCCTTGCCGAAAGCGAATCCAAGGGGTGGTGGCTGCAGCTGCACCTGCTCCCGGACGCGCTGCACTTGCCGGTGAGCGTCGCGATGGGCGTCGTCGGCGCGCTGCTGGTGCTGCGGTCGACCGCCGGTAAGCGCCGTCGGAAGTCCGCGTGAGCACCCACGTGGAGAATCTGATTCAACTGGTCAAGGACAATCCGATCGTCGCCCTGATCCTCGCCTGCGAGGTCGGATTGTGGATCCTGCTCGGTCTCGGTCTCGTCGCGCGCTACCTGCTGCGGCTGCGCACGCTCAGCACGTTGCTGCTGGCCGCGATCCCGCTGCTCGACGTCGTGCTGGTCGTCGCGGTGACGCTCGACCTGCTGAACGGCGCCGAGCCGCGGTCCGTGCACGGGCTCGCCGGCGTGTACCTCGGGTTCAGCGTCGCGTTCGGACCCAGCATCGCCCGCTGGGCCGACGTCCGGTTCGCGCACCGCTTCGCGGGCGGGCCGGCGCCGGTGAAACCGGCGAAGGGCACCCCGGAGCGCGTCGCGCACCTGTGGCGCGAGTGGAACCGCGTGGTCGTCGCCGCTGTGATCACATCGGTGGTGCTGGGCGGGCTCGTGCTCTTCGTCGCCACGTCGGAGCAGTCCGGCCCGCTCACGTGGTGGATCGGACGGGTGTGGGTGGTCGTCGGGATCTGGCTCGTGGCCGGGCCGCTGTGGGAGAGCTGTGGTTCGCGGGCTAGTTCGCGCTTTACGGCCGGTCGTCGGTGACGAGATCCATCAGCAGGCAGTCGTGCCACCCGCCCTCGGTCGACCGCTCGTACCGGCGCATCACCCCTACGGGCTGGAACCCCGCACGGGCGCAGCTGCGGATCGCCCGCTCGTTGTGGGCGGCCGGGTCGATGGTCACCCGGTGGTGCCCGCGGCTGCGGAACAGGAACCGCGCCATTGCCCGCAGCGCGTCGCAGCCGAGGCCCTGGCCCTGGTGATCGGGATGCAACGCGAGGTCGAGCGCGGCGTGCCGGTGATCGGGGTCGGTCTCCTCGCGGTAGAGGATCAGGCCGACGACCTCGCCGGCCAGCTCGATCGCGTAGCCCTGCGGCCCCAGCAGCTCGCGGCGCACCCGCTCCAGGTCGTAGCCGCCCCACCACGGAGCGATCTCGGGGTGGCGCAGGATCTCGAGGAACACCGGCACGTGCTCGGGCGTGGTCGGCCGCAGCACGACGGTCTGGCCGGCGATCGCGGACGGTGGTTCGGTGGCGGTGACCGTCATGGGAACCTCTTCATCGCGTGAGATCGAGACGGGCGCGCTCCACGAGCGACGCCGACGAGCGCGGCTGCTCGAAGATCGCCTCCGCACGGCGTCCGTCCAGGTCGAGCGTGGCGATCGTGTTGCCGAACAGCGGCCCGAGCAGGCGCCGCCAGCGCAGCGGCAATGGCCCGGCGCCGGCACGCAGCGCCCACTGCTCGGCCAGCCGGCGCGCCACCCGGGACCACGCGAGCCGGAACCCCGGCCGGATGAACCAGTGGATCTTGTTGTGCACCGGCGAGCAGGTGAGCTGGTGGACCGGGGCCCCCGGGGTTCCCGGCATGTCCGCCCGCGCCACGTAGCTGTGGTGCACGTCGCCGGAGAGCACCGTGACGGTGGCGACCCCGCTCGCGGCCGCGCGTCCGATCATCGCGGTGAGCCGGTCGAAGGAGGCCCGGAACGCGGCCCAGTGCTCCAGGTCGGCGGCCCGGCGGATGGTCTCGGCCCGCCGGCCGCGCCGGCCGGGCCGGGCCGCGGCGATCTCGTTGACGGTCTCGAGGTCGCCGATCGCGTGCGGCAGCAGCCACGGGACCGACGTCCCGATCAGGAGGTGGTCGACCTCGCCCGGTGCCGTGGCTTGGCGCTCGAGCCACGAGAACTCCGACTCGCTCAGCATGAGGTGCCTGCCGCCCTCGAGGATCCGCCCGTTCCGCGAGTCGATCATCAGTAACCGGCTGCGTCCGAGGTCCCACCGGAAGCTGAACCGCACGCCCTTCTCGCCGTCGACCTCGGCGTCGGCGCGGTCGGCGAGCTCCACGAGCAACGGCCACGTGTCACCGTCGTGCTCCACGAGCTTGCGGTAGTCGGCGCTCGACGTGTGCTCCTCCGGGCTCAGGTTGCCGATGTGCTGGTAGACCCAGTACGACGCGAGCGCGGCGCGGATCCGCTCGCGCCACCACGGCTTCTCGCTCATCTCCGCGCGCCATGCCGCCGAGGTGTTCCAGTCGTCGCGCACGTCGTGGTCGTCGAAGATCATCGCCGTGGGCACGGTGGACATCAGCCACCGGATCTCCGGGTCGGTCCACGAGTCGCAGTACAGGCCGACGTACTCGTCGAAACCGACGATCTCGTCGTCCGGCCAGTCCGGGTGCCGGTCGGCCCGTGCGGCGATCCGGCGTTGGTTGCGGGGCGTCAGCTCGTCGGCGTACACCTGGTCGCCGAGCAGCAGGAGCGCGTCGGGCCACTCCTCCTGCGGCCGCCCGGCCATGCGCGCCGCGTACGCGTCGAGCGCGTCGATCCCGAGCTGCGCCGCCAGCTTCGGGTCGCCCACCTTGGAGTAGCGGCACGACCCGAAGACGACCCGGTGGGCCTCTGCGCCCCCGCGTGTGCGGATGACGCTCGGAGGGTAAGGGCTCGGGGCCCGTGGCCACACCCGCTCGCCGTCCACCTCCACCTCGTAGGGCGTCACGCTGCCCGGGGCGAGCCCCGTGACGGGCACGAGCGCGTAGTGGTGCCCCGCCACCTCGAACGTCCGCGCGCTGCATCCGAGCACCGACACGGTGGCCGCGCTCCCCGTCTGGACCCACACGGACGCCGTCGTCTCGCCGACGTGGCGCAGCACGGGCCCGAGTACCAGGGTCACGGACCCACCCTAGTGAGTGACGGGCCTCACCGCCGTGGGGTCACAGATCTTCGGGCAGCGTGACCCCGAGGAGGAGCTCGCGGAACGCCAGCCGCGCAGGCCGGTTCACTGCGCGTTCCGTCGGTACGAGGGCGTCCCGCATGATCGTCATGACCTCCTCCATCAGCTGGACGTCCGCGTCACCATGCCCGTGGTCGTGATGGCCTGGCCAGGTGAAGGGCTCCTCGACGAGCACCCGCTGCCCGTCGATGGCGAACCACGGGACGCCGTCCAGCGTCCGGGGCCGGACATGGCCGGCGTTGGCCGCCGCCCAGTCGTCGATCCGGTCGTCGATCCAGCCGTGGAGGCGCCAGAACGCCGGGTGGACGTGCGAGGAGTAGAAGTCGCCCAGGTCGTCGTTCGAGGGAACGTCCCACCGGGGGTCGATGTCGAAGAGGTTCTCGCGGCCGATCGGCTCGCCGTCCGCCGTGTACGCGGTGTGGGTCCAGCGCACGTGCATCCAGCCGTGGATCGTGAACTCGAGCAGGTTGCCCAGCTGTCCCAGCGTCAGCGCCGACAGGTACCGCGGCGACCGGAACAGACCGGCGAGCGGTCGCATGACCCCGGTGAAGAAGCTGGGGGACTTGACGGAGCGGTCGGTGTCGTCGTCCCGGGCGGGCGGCGGGACCATGAAGCCCGACGCGTCGGCGTCGAGCACGAACCGCGTCCCGTTCGAGTCGGTCTTCTCCCGGTACACGGTCTGCGGCGTCGCCGGGGTGGGGATGTCGGTCCACCCCTTCGCCGCGGTGGCGCCCGCCTGCTGGTGGACCTCGCGCACCATCGCGATCATCCGGCGGTGCATGAACAGGAAGTCCTCGCCCGCGCCGTTCTCCAGGTCGAGGACCCGCGTCGGGAGGAACGGCGGGCGGGTGGGCCACCAGCCTCGGCGGTCGATCTCCCGCACCACGGTCTGGTCGGCGTTGAGCGCGTGCCACTGTCCGCGGACGGTGTGCCACACCGCGTGCTGAAGCCGGTGCCGCCGCGAGGCGAGCATCGTGACCGCGTCGGGGTGCAGCGCGACGCCCGGGATGCCGCGCGGCGGCAGGAAGTCCCGGCGGACCGCGACGATCGAGGCCGTGGCACCCGCCAGTGCCGTCCCGTGCGGCTTGGCCCGCAGGACCGAGCCTACGAAGGCAGCCCGCTGCCTGACCGCATCGGCGAACGACGGCGCGATCGTCACGTGGTACCGGTAGTCGAAGTCCGCCGTTCCGGAGCCGGGCCGGCCGAGACCGGCCAGCTCGATGCTCACCGGCTCCCAGCTCGTGACCCGACCGGTGACGTCCATGAAGTCCTTCTCCGGCCCGAGCGGGTCGGCCGGGAAACCGAGCGTGCCGCGGATCCGGCCGTCCGGCGCGACCCAGAGGAACAGATCGCCCTCCCCGAACCGGATCCGGTTGAAGTCGTCCGCCGGTTCCGGCCGGTTCAGCAGGCTGCGGTAGGTGTAGTAGCCGGTCAGGTCGTGATGGTCCACGCACTGATGGAGGGGCAGGGCACCTCCGGTGATACCGGGCTCAGGCGTGGTCGAGCGCGAGCAGCGCCGCGCCGATCTTCCCGGCGTCGCCGCCGAACGTCGCGGGCACGACGGGCGGGACCCCGCGGGCGGTGGGGGCGTACGCGTACTGACGAGCGGTCCGCCGTGCGGGCGCGAGCAACAGCTCGCCCGTCTCGACCAGACCGCCCCCGACGACCACCGCGTCGACCTCGAAGATGTTCGCCAGCGACGCGATGCCGACCCCGAGCCAGCGGCCGAGCCGGGCGAACAGGTCCTTCGCGACCTCGTCGCCCTGCTGCACCGCCTTGAGCACCGTGTGCCCGGTGACCTCGCCGTCCTCGGCGCCGATCCGCGCGATCAGGCCCTCCGGATCGTCCTCGGCGGCCTCCCGCGCCATCCGCGTCAGCGCCGTGCCGGACGCGAAGGCCTCGAAGCAGCCGTGGTTGCCGCAACCGCAGCGGGGGCCGTCCGGGTTGAGGATGATGTGGCCGAGCTCGGCGCCGAGACCGGTCGGCCCTCGGTAGATGTTGCCGTCCATCACGAGTCCGCCGCCGATGCCGGTGCCGACCGTCACCAGCACCATGTTCGGGTACGGCTCTCCGAGCCGCGCCTCGGCGAGCGCGGCGACGTTGGCGTCGTTGTCGACGGTGACCGGCAGGTTGGTGACCTTCTCCAGCTGCTCGCGCACCGGCCAGTCGCGGTAGGAGTTGTTCGGGGCCCACAGCATCTTGCCCGCGGGCCACTCGACGATCCCGGCCGCGCCGACCCCGATCGTGACGACGCCGTGCTCCGCCCTGAGCCGTTCGATCATCGAGAGCAGCACGGCGGTGACCGACTCGGCGTCGGACTCCTCCGGAGTCGGTTCGACAATCTCCGTCACCACGGTGCCGTGCTCGTCGACAACAGCGCCCGCGATCTTGGTGCCGCCGATGTCGAGCCCGATGGCCAGCCTTGGGGTCGTCACCCTCGAATGATGGCATCACCCGTTGATCGATACAGCGTTCGGTCGAATCAGCGTTTGGGTGCCCCGTTACGCGGGGATGCGCTCGACATGCTCCTTCGACGAGTCGCTCGCCCCATGCTCGCCGCCTTGTTCATCCAGGGCGGCATCAACGCCCTCCGTGCCCCGGAGGCGCACGCGCAGGCCGCCAAGCCGGTGCTCGACGCGGTGGCACCGGCGGTCGACAAGGCGACCGAGGCCGCCCCGGTCGACCAGCGGCCCGACGACGAACTGCTGATCAAGCTCGACGCCGGCGTGAAGATCGTCGCCGGGACGATGCTCGCCTTCGGCAAGTTCCCCCGCCTCGCGGCCACCGCGCTGGCGGCGACGCTGGTCCCGACCACGCTCGCCGGGCACCGGTTCTGGGAGGAGTCCGACCCGGCGCGCAAGCAGGAGCAGCAGGTCCACTTCATGAAGAACGTCGGCCTGTTCGGCGGCCTCCTGATCGCCGCCGCCGACACCCACGGCAAACCCTCCCTCGGCTGGCGCGGACGCAGGGCAGCGAGGCTCGCCGCGACGCAGGCCGGCGCAGTGACGGGCGCGGCGGCCGACGTCACCGGGCGCGTCACGGGCGCCGTGCACGACGCGAGCGGCAAGGTCTCCGGCTCGGCTCGCCAGGCCGGTGGCACGTTCGCCGGACTCGCCGCAGGCCTCGCGGGCCTCGCTCCCGCCGCAGGCGCTGCCGTCTCCTCGCGTGCTTCGCGGACCGGCTCGGACCTCTCGTCGCTGGCGGACGAGATCACGGCCGAGGTGTCGCGCCGCACCGCCAAGGCCCGCCGCAGGGCGGAGAAGCGGGGCGCCAAGCTGCAGAAGACCGCCGAGAAGCGCAGCACCCAGCTGCAGAAGGCGGCCGAGAAGCGTGGTGCCCAGCTGCGGAAGCGCGCGGCGAAGCGGCTGGACCGGACCACCCCCCTCACCGCCCGTGTGTCCGCGGTGGGCAGCGAGGTGGCGCACCAGGCCGGTGGGCTGGCCAAGGACGCGCGCAAGCGCGCCCACGCCCTCACCCGCTGAGCTGCCGGCTGTCCACGCCTTGGCGGAGCTCGCCCGTACTGCACCGGCACAGTGCAGTACGGGCGAGGTCGTCGTATCCGGCAGCGGCGATCAAGGGCGGATGGTTGCTGTTGGAGATCGACTGGCGACCATCTCCCCTTGGTCGGCGAACGCCGCCCCGGCAGCAATTCGAAATCAGAGCTGGTGGGTCAGGTTGACCGCGTTCCCGTCCGGGTCGTGGATGTGGACCACCCGCTGCCCCCACGGCATGTCCGTCGGCGGCCCGAGAACCCGCCCGCCGAACTCCACCACCCGGTCGAGCAGCGCATCCACGTCGTCGACGGCGACGCTGATCAGCATGCGCTGCCCCGCGTCGGCCGCCGCGCCGTCGTCGCTGACGAGCCCGAGCTCCGAGTTCCCGACCCGCAGCCCGACGAAGAACATCGGCCCGTCCTCAGGAAGCCGGGTCGTCTCGGTCGCGTCCAACAGGCCTTCGTAGAAGCGCAGCAGGCGCGGAAGGTCCTTCGTGATGATCAACGACTGGATCGTGCTCGGCATGGCTCTCCGCACGTCCGGACCGGCTGGGGGCCGGTCTCGCGGGGTATGACTGCTTCCGGTGTGCGGACTCATCGCGACGCCGACGGCCCGGCGCATACCTGCGGCGCCTCCGCGCGCAGGCCCGGCCCTGTGCGCCTGGTCCTGGTGGGGTATGTGACCGCTTCGGTGAGAGGGGTGTGGGGGTTCGGTAGCCTCGCGGGGTCGGGGCGGTAGCTCAGCTGGTTAGAGCAGCGGACTCATAATCCGTCAGGTCGTGGGTTCGAGTCCCACCCGCCCCACCGGAACTAGCCGGTTGACCTACGCAAACCGCGAACTTGTGGATCTTCGATGATCGAGATCTGATCGTTGTGGGGCAGAAGTGGGGCAGCCCTTGCGTCAAGCGCCGCGCGAACCTTGCTCCACTGGGTCTGCCCGAGGTGTGAGTAGCGCTGCGTAGTGGAGATCTGGGCGTGCCCGAGGAGCCCGCTGAGCTGTTCGATCGACACCCCGTCCTGGATGAGCCACGACGCGTAGGTGTGGCGCAGGTCGTGGATCGTCAGCGGCCCGATGTCGACGAGCCCCGGGCGCCACACCCGCGACAGCGCGGCGTCCTTCCCGAGCTTCTTCCGGCCAGCCTCACCGTCCCAACCGAAACGGCGGGGCTAGGAGGTGAGGAAATCCAGGAGAGTCCGGTTGACCTCATCGGGGGCTTCCCACTGCGGCCAGTGGCCTGGTCCGTCAAGCCGTTCGTAGCGCCAGGGAGCGGCGATGAACTCGTGGGAGCCGGCCATTCGTTCGTCGCCCGCGTTGAAGTCGGCTGAACCCCATATCCCCATCGTGGGCACGGTGATTTTGGGAAACTCTGGCGCCGGCCCGACGAGCATCTTGGGGTGGAAGTTGGCCCGGTACCAGTTGATGGCCGGGGTCAGGGACCCGCTGGCTTCCAGATCGGCGATCACGGCGTCGGCGTCGGGGTGTTGGAACAAGTTCCGGAAGTTCGTCCATTCGTTCTCGGACAGCCAGCGCTCAGCGATCTCCTCGAACTGGAAGAGCAGCATGTACCAGGTCCTCTGCCGCTCCAGGATGTTGCCAGGCCGACGCACCGACGGGTGGCCGACCGAAAGCACTGCCAGCCGGTCAACCCGCTGCGGGGCGAACGTGGCCATGCTCCACGCCACGTTCGCGCCCCAGTCGTGCCCAACGACAGCCGCCTTCTCCAGGCCCAGCTGGTCGAGGATGGCAACCGCGTCGGCGGTGAGACTGGTGATCTTGTACGCCTCGATGTCGCTCGGTTTGTCCGAACGGCCGTAGCCTCGCTGGTCAGGGACGATCAGCCGGAGGCCTGCCTCGGTGAGTGGCGCTATCTGCTTGGACCACACGCGGCCGGTGTCCGGAAAACCGTGCAACAGCAAGACCGGTTTCCCTTCTTCTGGCCCGTGGAGCTCGACGTTCAGCTTGATGCCACCGCTGTCGACCTGCATGGTTCTTCCTTCGTGGTGTGCGCTGACTGCGGAGTACTACGGGCCTTCAAGCGACCAAGACGATCTTGCCCCGGACATGGCCGCCCTCAAGCTGATCGAAGGCCTTGCGGACCTCGGCCAGCGGGTAGGTCGCGGCGATCGGGATCTCCAGGTCGCCGGCGGCGATCAGGCCGGCCAGCTCCGCGAGCACCGCAGCGCCGGAGCTAATGCCGACCTCGTACCCCTCGAACTTGACGCCGTGCGTCTGCACCGCGTCGAACCGTACGATCGTGTTGAACCGCCCGGGTGCGACGCCCAGGTCGTCGAGCGCAATCTCGACGTAGTCCGCGCCCTGAGTGTCGATGAACGCGTCGATCCTGCCGTACCCCGCCGCTGCCCGGATACGGTCGGCCACGCCCGGTCCGTAGGCCACCGGGGTCACGCCGTGCGCAGTCAGCCAGTCGTGGTTGTACTCGCTCGCCAGGCCGATCACAGTCGCCCCGGCCCGCACGGCCAGCTGGACCGCGATCGAGCCGACCCCGCCGGCCGCCCCCGCCACGACCACCGTGTCCCCTGCGGCCGGCTCCACGGCCCGGACGGCCGCCCAAGCGGTGAACCCCGCGGACGCGAGCGCGCCTGCGACCTCCCATGTCACGCCAGCGGGCTTCGGGATCAGGTGGTCCGCCTCCACGACCACGTACTGCGCCTGGCTCGATAGCGGATCCACCCAGGCGATCACCTCATCACCAGCGGCGACCTCGGTAACGCCCTCGCCCACCGACACCACTATCCCGGCCAGGTCGTGGCCCTGCCCCGCCGGGAACGTCACGGAATACACCGCCTGCATGAGGCCTTCCCGGGTGTGAGCCTCGCCGGGGTTGAGGCCTGCCGCCTTGACTTGCACCAGCACCTGGCCGGGGCCGGGTGACGGGGACGGGACGTCCTCTACCTGCAGGACGTCAACGCCGCCGTACTGGTTGTACCGCACTGCCTTCATATCCGTGGTCTCCTCACGTGTGCCTACGATCAGACGCTAGAGACCAGCCGTGTGAGCGGGTGTCACCTGATTCGTGTGATTGATCGTGCCCGGCACGCGCCGAGAGGCAATCAGCCAGCCGCGCGACGAAGCCACCGGCGCGATCCGCTTGACCCCGGGCCTGCCCGCTGCGGGAATCACATCGAATGTGCGAAATGGTCAAGCCGTCATTGGGTGAGCAGAGATTGTTTGTTAGGTGTGAATGCGTCGCCAGCCTGATCAAGGCGCCGTGGGATGATTCCGGGTGTGGGAACTGGCGAGGGAGCAGATGCCGGGCCGATGCGGGCCGCTCATCTTGGTGCGGGAGGGGTTGTGGCCCGTCCAGACCTGTTGAGGCGGCTGAGCGGGCCGGCCCGGGTGACGCTGGTGTCGGCGCCGCCTGGCAGCGGCAAGACCGTGTTGCTGCGTTCCTGGATCAGCCAGACGGGCCTGGAGGAGTGCGCTGCGTGGGTGGCAGCGGGGCGGGAGGAGCGGGATCCGCCGGGATTCTGGCTATCGGTGCTCGGCGCGCTTCGCCGGACCCGCCCGGGGGCGGCGCTGGTGCGGGCGTTGACGGCGGCGCCGGACCTGGACGGGTGGGCGATCACGGAGCGGCTGCTGAAGGACCTGGCGGCGCTGGAGGAGCAGTTGTGGCTCGTGGTTGATGACGTGCATGAGCTGGGTCCGGAGACGCTGCGGCAACTGGAGCTGCTGATGATGCGCGCCCCGCGGACGCTGCGGTTCGTTCTCGCCGCGCGGCATGACGTGCGGCTGGGGCTGCACCGGCCGCGGCTGGACGGGGACCTGGCCGAGATCCGAGCGAATGATCTGCGGTTCAGCCTGACCGAGACGGAGGAACTGCTCGCCGCGGCCGGGGTTGAGCTGCCCGAGTCGGCGGTGGCGGTACTGCACGAGCGGACCGAAGGGTGGGCGGCGGGGCTGCGGCTAGCCGCGTTGGCGGCGGCCGGGCACCCCGATCCGTCGCGGTTCGCCGCGGAGTTCTCCGGCACCGAGCGGACGGTGGCGGAGTACCTGATGGCCGAGGTGCTGGACCGGCAGCCCGACCCGGTGCGGTGGCTGCTGCTGCGGACTTCCATCCTGGAGCGAGTCAACGGGGAGCTGGCCGACCTGCTGGCCGGGGGCGAGGGCGGGGAGCGGGTGCTGCAGGACCTGGAACAGGCGAACGCGTTCGTCGTGTCGCTGGACGCCGCACGTTCGGAGTTCCGCTATCACCAGATGTTCGCCGGGCTGTTGCAGATGGAGTTGCGGCGCGCCGCGCCGGGCGAGGTCCCCGATCTGCACCGGGCCGCCGCCGGATGGCTTGGCGGGCACGGATACCCGGCGGAGTCGGTCCGGCATGCCCAGGCGGCGCGGGACTGGTCCCTGGCCACCCGGCTGCTTGCCGAGCACTGGTCCGGCCTCTACCTGAGCGGGCGGGCCGATGCCGTGCACGAGCTGCTCGCCGGGTTCCCGACCGGCCTGCTCACGACGGATGCCGGGCTGGCGGCGGTGGCCGCAGGTGATGAGCTGGCCCGGGGGTCGCTGCAGGCGGCCGAGCGGTTGCTGCGCCTGGCCGAGCGGGGTACGGAGACGGTACCGGACCCCCAGCGCGGCCAGCTGGAGCTCCTGTCAGGGGTCGTCGGGCTGCTGGCGGCCCGCCAGCGCGGGAACCCGCCGGCCGAGGCCGAGGCGGCGCAGCGGCTGCAGGCCATGTCCGAGGCTTTGGGGGCGGCGCAGCCGTACTTGGGTGAAGACTTACGCGCGCTGGCGCTGATCAGCCTCGGTTATGCCCGGGGCTGGACCGGCCACCACAACCACGCAGAACACCTGGCGGAGGGGATCGCGCTGGCGCGCCGGATCGGTCGGCCATATCTCGAGTTCACGGGCCTGGCCCACCAGGGGGCGATCGAGGCTTCACGGTCGTTGGCGCGGGCCGCCGAGTTCAGCAGACAGGCGATCGAGCTGGCCGATCGGCACGGCTGGTCGGACGAGTCGGCGGCAGGTACCGCATGCATGATACTCGGCGCAGTGCTCGCCTGGCAGGGAAGGCTCGGGGAGGCTGACACCTGGGTCCAGCGCGCTGAACACATCGTCAGCACGGAGGCCGACCCCGCGGCCGGGCTGGGGGTCCGTTATGCCCGCGGGTTCTTGGAGCTGGTGCGAGGTCAGTACGGCGACGCTCTGACCGCTTTGCGGGACGCCGAACGGCTAGCCGGGCTTCTGGCCGCGCCGCACCTGCTGGCTCCGCGGGCGCGGACATTGCTGCTGATCGCCCTGGTGCGCCTCGGCGAAACCCAGCGCGCCGAGGAGACCCTGGCCGACCTCGAAGAACGAGAGCGAGAGCACGGGGAGGTGCGCATCGCCACAGCCGAACTGCGGCTCGCCCAGGCTGACCCGCACGGGGCGACCGTCGCGCTCGCGCCGGTCCTGGACGGCTCCGCCCGCGTGAACCCAGCCCGGGCCTTCCTTACTCTGGCCTTCACGCTGGAGGCGGCCGCCCGGGACGCTCTCGGCGACCCGGATGCCGCTGGCCGCGCACTGGAGCGAGCGCTCGACCTCGCCGAGCCCGACACTGCGCTCTCAGCCTTCGTGCTGCATCCGGTTCCCGTCCTCCTGGAGCGCCATGCCCGGCGCGGCACCACGCATGCGGCCCTGATCGGCGACATCCGGGGCCTGCTCGCCGGGCACGCGCCCGCGCCGCTGCCTGGAGGGAGCCCGTCGCCGCTCCAGCCGCTGAGCGACAGCGAACTGCGCGTGCTGCGCTATCTGCCGACCAACCTGACCGCGCCGGAAATCGCCGGCGAATTGTATGTCTCGGTGAACACTGTCAAGACTCATATGCGCAACCTGTACGCCAAGCTCGCCACCCACCGCCGGGGCGAGACCGTCGCTCGCGCTCGCGACCTTGGCCTGCTCGCACCTCACGCCTTCCGGTCCTAACCTCGGACATCTCCGTCAGTGCCTGGGTTTGAACTTCTCAGGCAGCTCGGGGTCTTGATCGTCGGGTCTGGTCTCGCGTGGCGTTGCGCTAAACCTAGAATCGTCACCAATTTGCAAATTGATCTACGAATGGTTCTGTCTTGCCGGTGGAGTCTCCTCAACGGTGTGCCTGGCGCGCGACGTGACAAGGGCCAGGATGGATGGCGGCGTCCCTGGTTCGGGTTCGTGGGTGCGAGAGTGGGTGCGAAGCACGGTCTGCGCGTGCCTCTCAGGCACCGTGTGCAGCAACCACGGTCGACGAACGCCCAGGAAGTCGCTGTAAGCGACATCAATCGTCGGGCTCATAATCCGTCAGGTCGTGGGTTCGAGTCCCACCCGCCCCACTTCCGATGCTGGTCAGAGTGATGCGATGGCGGAAGCTCAAGATCAGAACCACCCTTTACTCACTCCAAACCCGGGGACGCATGAAACCCCATGGCTGTGTCGAGCGCGTCGGCCGCCTGCCGCCCATCTGCGCGCCGGTCCATGTAGACGTCCTGGGTGATCGACGGCCGGGGGTGGCCACTGTGGCCGGCAATGGCTCGCGCGGAGAGACCGGCCTGATCGGGAACGGTGATGGCGGTCTTGCGGAAGACGTGGGACGTCACCCAGTCGAATCCGGCCCGTCGATCGCGTCTCGCAGGCGCGCTCCGGTGTTGTGGGGATCGCGCCAGCCACCTTCGGTGTTCGGGAACAACAGGTCCCCAGTTGCGGCATCATGAAGGACGCGAGCGTCGAACATCTCGACAAGGAAAGTCGGCAACGGCAAGACCCGTCGGGCGGAGAAGATTTTGCCGCTATGTCGGACGAGACCAACACCCCGGACGCGGACGAGGTTGGCGTTGATCGTGATGGTTCGAGCGCCCCGGTCGACGGCGGCTCCAAGGCTATGAGAATCGCTTATCACTATCGCCGCCATACGCAGCAACTGCATCAATCGACAAGTGAGCGCGAAGCAACTTCGCCAGCTCCGCCCCGTCGATCAGTCGAACCGAACTCTTGCTCGCTAGCGCCTTGGCCTGATTTGTTACTGTTCCAATCGTGACAATGATAGCGCCTGAAACGTCGGGTTCTTGCATCATCATGCCCAAAACTTGCTGCACTGCACTGCTAGGCAGGGAGTGAGCGTAGCGCTTTACCTCCACAATTACCTTAGTAGGGAAGAGTGCATTCTCGTCTCGCAGGACGAGGTCTGGTCCCATTGAAGGATTCGGGTGGCCCTCCATTTCACTATAGCCCATTGCGAGAAATAGGGTACGCACGAGATCTTCAAGCTCTCGCCAGCCAAGCACCGAAAGCTCAAGGATGGAGCCATCCGGCTCACCATCGGAAGATGACGACGCTTCGTCTTCTGCAGCTCGAACCTGCTGGACGGTTTCAGACGAAACCCTCGCGGCCAAATAGGACGAGGCGCCATCCAAGAAGTCTGAAAGTGATGTCAGGACAAGGTCTACGCCGGCCAAGTCGCGCATCTCCTGCACCAGTTCAGGTCTTGGACCTACGATTCGACCTTTACCGTCATCTAGCCACCAATCAGGCTTGACATCACTTGTTATTAGCACCACTCCAGCGCTCATGTCGACTGTACGGGCGTGCGAAATTAGCTGGCGCCAAAGTATGTAATCGCCAGCCGCACGAACTGCATTCTCCTTCTTCGCGTCGCGGTATCCTGGGGGAATCTGGTTTGGATATCTGAAGGAGACGGCCTCCTCCACGATCGCACGAAGGTCGGCTACCTCGAAAGCATCGCCAATCTTGCCGCTCAACATCGTCGATATGCGATCAAAGATCTCGTCAGCACGGTCCGGACGAGAGGGGTGCGTATCATGCTCCTTTTCAAGTAAGTCCAGCTCGATCAGCGCAGCTGCCAGCACTCCATCGAGACGCTTCTCCAGAGACTCACGGTCAAGCTCCACGCTCGACAGGTTCCATTCACGCGCCGTCCTATTGCGATCGCGCAGCTTTAGAACCTGATCGATTGCGGCCTCAAGAAAGTCAATAGCTTCCCCTGTCGCAGCCTTAAGGGACCGGCGAGCGTCTTTAAACCGAGAAAGTCGCTCAATCACGACACGTTTGCGATTCCGACTGAACTCAAGAGCTACCTGATGCGGCACCCAAAGGCGAGACCCAAGAGCTTCAAAGACAGAAAATACTTCCTCGCGAGCCGTAGTGCCGACCTCGTAGAATGCGAGCAGGATATTCGCGTCAGGCACAATAAGTCCGGCCTGAAACGCTCGTTGTCGAGCTTCTTCCTTCTGTGTAGACCACGCAGCGAACGCAGAATGCAAATCTATAGGCTCGCGAGCCATTTCGCCCCCTGTCTGTCTTCCTGAAGAAGATCGTGCATGGGCCCAAACCTGTTACCTGACGTATGCGTCTGGACCCAGGTAGTCGGCTTCCTGGTCCCCGAGTAGCCCCAACTGACATGTAGCAGCCGTGTAGTAACCGGCTCACGTAGCAGCCACCTCAGTCGGAGCACTACCGTGACGCTGCCTCTGATCGCAGTCCCGCTCGCTCGTATCCGCAGCACGCATCTCGCCGAGGCTTTGGGCGCGAGGGCCACCCGGCGCTTGATCATCCCTGGGCGGCCACGATCTTGAGTTGCCAAGGGACGACGTCGCTCCGGTCAACTGAGCGCCGCCCAGGATCCGAGCCGGAAGCCTGCCCACTCGAGGCTCTCGATGACTGGGGACGGCCTCCGTGTCATCGTCCAATCGGGTTAACTTGCGAAAGGTAGCCGGATGGCGGTACCGTTACGCCTGCCCCTCAGGATTGCACCTGGTGCGAGGGGTAGCCACTGCTTGTAGTGCCGACTGCAGTCGTACCTGTCGATCTCGTTGATAATCCTCTGCGCAAGCATGCCGCAGGCGGGGTACTTCGGGCCGCCCAAATGGCGGGCCGAGGTGCAGTCGCCGCTATGAACAAGACGACCATTGCCGAGGGAGGACCGCAAGTCATGGACGCGATCTTCAGTCCCATGCTGTGGGTCGGAGTAACGGTCCTAGTTACCCTCATCTCGGCGACTTTTCGTCTGTTGATTGTCTATCGTGCGATTCGAGGCGCTTCGCCTGCACAACGACCGGCAATTTTGCGTGAGTTACCTGCAATCTTGCGGTGCTCGACATGGACAAGCAGGAATGCCCTCTCGCGGCGACGAGAACTTTCATAGAGGTGCTCCACTCTAGGGCTGGCGGCCGTGGCCTGGCCTGAGGGCCGAGCAACAGCAACGAGGCTCTCGCCAAGGCTCTGGGGACGAGGGTGCGACGGTCTGTAGAGGCGAGGCAGCCACCCTTTACTCACCTCAAACGTCGGTATGCCATTGCTGTCGACCATGAACAGCCGGTGCAAAGCCCAGATGGTCTGTGCAAGTAGGAGGCTGTGTCGACGATCGACCGCAGACGGCCGAAGTGTCCGGAACGAATCCGTCAGGTCGTGGGTTCGAGTCCCACCCGCCCCACACGCTGACCAGCATTAACCGCTCCCACCCGTGATCTTCGGCTGTTCTCGTCCATGCTTGCTTCCATGAAGAAGCGGCATGCGCTGCCCTCATGACCAGCTCGAACAGCCGGAATGGGAACGGCGGCGGGGGAGCATCCGCGAGCGCGGCGGCTCCCTGCAGGTGCGCGTCTACGCGGGGCTGGATCCAGCGACGGGCCGAGAGGTAATTCGGTACCTGGGAATGTGGCGCCGAAACACCGACCGCGGTCGCGATGGCGCGATCTTCTGATGTCGACGCAACAGACGATGATCACGCGGTGGCCGTGCCCTGTCCGGCACGGTCACGCCGGCAAGATCACGATCAACGGCTGGAATATGATCTTACTGGCCGAATGTCTGTGCCATTGCGGCGAATTCGGCGGCCGCAGGGTGTGTAGCCGGGTCCGGCCAGGCCAGTCGAACCGGTAGCGGGGGCGCGTCGGTGAGTGGCACGTACACCAGGCCGGGGTTGGGGTGCATGCTGATGGTGGCGGCCGATGTGACGCCGACGGCGGCGCTGGAGGCGATCGCGACCGCCCAGTCGTCGGGATTGGCGACGGCGAGCGTGCGGGTCGGTCGACTCGCGGCGGGCCAGAGCCGGACGGTGGTGGATCCGGCGACGGTGTTCAGCGCGATTGTCTCGTCGGCGAGGTCGGCCAGTGCGAGTTCGGTCCGTTCGGCCAGTGGATGGTCTTGGGCCAGTGCCACCACTCGCGACTCCTGCCAGAGCAGCACGGTGTGCATGCCGCCGGGGCCGGCAGTACCGCGTAGCACCGCGACGTCAGCCCGGCCGAGCGCGAGGCCGGCAGTGCGGTCGTCCACGCGCAGCAGCCGCAGCGGGGTCTCGGGGTGAGCCCGCCGCCAGGCGCGCAGCAGCGGCGTCGTGTGTTCGCCGAACGCCGCCCATGCGTAGCCCACCCGCAGCGGCCAGGCCCGGTCCGGTGCCAGGGCGTGTTCCACGGCCGCGAGCGCTGCTGCCGCCCGTTCGCGCAGCGCGAGCCCGGCCGGGGTGAGTCGTAGGTGGTGGGTGGAGCGGTCGACCAATCGCACACCCATGTGGTCCTCGAGTTGCCGCAGGGTGCGGGACACGACCGGTTGGCTGAGGTGCAGGCTGTTCGCCGCGCCGGTCACGGTGCCCTCGTCCGCGATGGCGAGGAAGCAGCGCAGATGCCGCAGTTCGACGGTCATACCTCTCAAGCATAACCAGCGGTGAAGAAGCATTTCCGGGTGGAGATTGCGGCTCATAGCTTCGTGGTGTGACAGACACCCGAACGGCCGCGCTCGGCGGCCAGGAGGAATCGAGCCGGCTGGTGCCGGTGGCGCTGGTGCTGGCGGGCATGTCGGCGCAGCAGTTCGGGACGACCGTCGCGGCGTTGTTGTTCCCGATGGTCGGTGCGGCGGGCATGGTGACACTGCGGCAGCTGATGTCGGCGCTGGTGCTGCTCGCGGTGTGCCGCCCCGTGCTGCGCGGCTACAGCCGTGCGGACTGGGCGGTGATCTGCGGGTTCGGGCTGGCCCTCGCCACGATGAACGGGCTGTTCTACCAGGCGGTCGCCCGGATCCCGCTGGGCGCTGCGGTGACCTTCGAGGTGCTGGGGCCATTGGCGCTGTCGGTGTTGACCAGCCGCAAGGCGATGAGCGCGCTGTGGGCGGCACTTGCGCTGGCAGGGGTGGCACTTCTCGGCCGCGGCGGGTTGACCCAGCTCACCGGCTCCGGTGTGGCATTCGCACTGGGTGCGGGCGCGATGTGGGCCGTCTACATCCTGGCCTCGAAGCAGGCCGGCACGCGGTTCCCCGAAGCGGATGGGCTTGCCCTGGCCATCTCGGTCGCAGCGGTGCTCAGCCTCCCGATCGGCATCGTCGACGCCGGTGTCACGCTGCTGCGGCCGGAAGCGCTCGGCTCTGGCCTGGCGGTGGCGCTGCTGTGCTCGGCGGTGCCGTACACGCTCGAACTGCTCGCCCTGCGCAGGCTGACCGCTGGCGCGTTCGGGGTGCTGCTGAGCTTGTCGCCGGCAGTCGCCGCCCTCGCCGGGTTCATCGTGCTCCACCAGCAGCTTTCACCGATTCAGATGCTGGCGATCGGGCTCGTGGTCGTGGCGAGCACGGGCGCCGTGCGCACAGGCCGATCGGATCGACGTTCCCCGCGCCACACGAGCGCCAGCGAGGAGGATGCGTGAGCACGGTTTTGGTGATCGGAGTCGGTGACCTGGGTGAGCGGCTCGCGGCCGGACTCGCCGGCCACCCCGGCGTGCGTCGGCTGCTGCTGGCCGGCCGATCCGTGCCGAAGGTGACGAAGGCAGCGACCACCGTGCTCAGCAGCTACGACTGCCTGGTGGAGCCGGTTCGGCTGGATGCCCTCCGGGTGGAGGACGTCGCTTCGCTGTTGGCCACCCATAGGCCCGACCTGGTGGTGCAATGCGCCTCCCGGCGCAGCCCGTGGGAGCTGTTCGGCCGGGACGACCCGGCGGCACGGGCGGTGGCGGCGGCCGGTATCGCGCTGCGTCTGCCCTACCAACTCGCGGTGCCACTCGCCGTCATGCGCGCCGCAAGGGAGGCCGGGTATTCACGACCGATCGCCAATCTGTCCCTGCCCGACGTGACCGGCCCGATCCTGGCCGCACTGGACCTCGCACCCACGATAGGTCTGGGCAACGCGAGCGTGATCCAACTGCGCGCCCGCGCCGCATGGCGGGCCATCCACCCGGACGCCACGAACGCACCGCTGATCCGGGTGATCGGCCACCATGCGCAGGTATTCGACGTGATGCAAGCCGACCCTCCCGCGGATCCCGACCACCGCTGCCGGATCTACCTCGACGAGCAGGGACACCGCGACGACGGCCTCGCCTACCAGGCCCCGGGGCTGGCGCCCGGGCCGCGCTACAACCACGTCACGGCCGCGGCCGCACTGCCCGTGCTCACCGCGCTGCTGCCCGACGCGCCACCGCTGCGGTGGTCGGCGCCCGCCCCGGACGGCCTGCCCGGTGGATACCCGGTGCGCATCAACAACCAGGCCGTCGCACTTGATCTTCCACCAGGCGTGACAGCCGACGAAGCGATCGCGTTCAACCAGCGAATGAGCAACGGCGACGGCATCCACCACGTCGACGACGACGGCACCGCGTACTTCACCCCAGCTTGCCAGGAGGCAGTCGCCGACATCGCCGCCGACATTGCCGAACCGCTCCCCATCGACCAGATCGACACCCGCGCCGCCCGGCTGGACGACGTACTCCGGATCTGACGCCACTCTCGACCTGTTCCAGATCGGCGAGTTGGTGTGCGACCGTCCGTCGGGTCGGCCCCCTCCGGGGTTTCGAGAACCTACTGCAACGAAAGGATTCCGGGTGGCGAAGCGACTCGTGCTGGAGGCCGGCTGGGTGTTGCCGATGGATGCGAAACTCGAGGTGATCCAGAATGGTGCGGTGGCGATCGAGGGAAACCAGATCGTCGACGTGGGCCCAGCCGGCGAAGTCACCGGGGACGAGATCCGGCGGCTTCCCCGGCACGTCCTGCTTCCCGGGGTCGTGAACGCGCACACGCATGTCGCCGGCGCGATCTTTCGCGGGCAGTTGGAGGACCGGCCGAACAATTTCTACGGCTACGCGCTGCCGATGGAGCAACACATGGATGCCGACGCCATCCACGTGCTCAGCCGACTGGGGATCGCCGAGTTGCTACTGTCCGGGTGCACGACGATGAACGACATGTTCCATCACGCCGCCGAGACGGCCCGCGCGGCTGCCGAAGCCGGTATCCGGGCGCAGATCGCTCACAAGACCTACGACGTCGACCTGCCCCGCATCGGGCAAGGCCGGCGGGACTATTCGCCGGAAAGAGGTGTGCGCAAGCTCGGCCAGAACGTCGAGCTGTACGAGAAATGGCACGGCGCCGCCGACGGCCGGATCGAGGTCCGGTTCGGCGCGCACGCCGCCGACACCTGTTCTCCTGACCTGCATCGGAAAATTGTTGCCGAGGCGAGGGCGAGGGGTGCCGGAATCCACACACACGTCGCGCAGGGCCGGTCGGAACACGAATACCTGCGCGACCGCTACAGTCAGAGCTCGGTGCGATTCCTTGAAGACAACGGCGTTCTCGGCCAGTCGACGGTCGCCGTCCACCTGCTGTACGCCGACGCCGGCGACGTCGAGACGTTGCGGCGCACCGATACACCGGCCGCTCATTGCCCGGGAAACGTCATGAAGTCGTCTGGAATACTCGGCCCGATGAGCGAGGTTTATGCCGCCGGGCTCCGCGTCGGCTGGGGCACGGACTGGGTCACCATGGATCCCTGGGACGCGATGCGCGCCGGGATTTTCGGCCTGCGGCTGCAAACGAACGACCATCTCGCCCTGAGTGCCCGCGAAGCGCTGCGGCATTTTACCTCAGGAAGTGCCGATGCTCTCGGCCTGGCCGACCGCGTCGGTTCACTCGAGCCGGGTAAGAGGGCCGACCTGATTCTTGTCGACGTCGACCAGCCGCACCTGGCACCGCTGGACGACCCATTCGGTGTCCTGGTCTACAACGCCAGCGGCCGGGACGTCACCCACGTCATGGTCGACGGTGCTCTCTTGGTCGCCGACCGCCGACTCGCGTATGCCGACACATCCGAGCTCATCCGCGACGCCCAAGCTACCGCCACGCGCGTCTGGGCCGCTGGTCGGGCCTCCTGAATGCAGCAGCAAATTTAGATGGATCGCGAACAAGTGTCGATCTTGTGGCCGTACGTGTGGGTGCTGGCCGGGCTCAGTGGGGCGAATGGGGGGTGCGGGCTTCTTGCGGTCGCCGCCCGATGGGCGGCCGACCGGTTGATCTCCCTACTGGCGGAGCCGGTCTGTGGATCACATCCACCTGTCGCACTCGACGTTCGGGGAGCCTGACGGGGACGACCACCGAGATCACTTACTGGGCAAGATCATGCGCATCCGGCCGTCGGCTGCTATGTGTGGCACGTCACACACGACGGGGTTACCGTGCAGGGTGACGGGGGATGTCGCGTCCGGTTTCGATCCGACTGACCGCTTCGTCGGCTTTCGATCCGACCGCAAAGGAGCGCATTCGATGGCAGTGAACGTTGCGGAAGTCACCGAAGTCGGATCGGACGACGAACGCCGCCCGCTGATGACACCCGGCAACATCGCATGGATGAATCTCGGGTTCTTCGGTGTGCAGTTCAGCTTCGGACTCACCCAAACTGCGGTGAACCCGCTGTTCGTGCTGCTGGGGGCGGATGCCCACAGCCTACCGATCCTCAACATCGCCGGCCCGATCACCGGTTTGCTGATCCAACCGTTCATCGGGGCGATGAGCGACAAGACCTGGAGTCCCCGGTGGGGCAAGCGGAAGCCCTTCGTGCTCGGCGGCGGCCTGGTGTGCGTCATCATTTTGTTCCTCTTCCCGGTCGTGACCGCGCTGTGGATGGCCGTGATCTGCCTGTGGCTGGTCGATGCCGGGAACAACACCGCGATGGAGCCCTACCGGGCGCTGATCTCCGACCGGCTGCGCAAGACGCAGATTCCTCGCGGCTTCCTGACCCAGAGCCTGTTCACCGGCGCCGGCGCGGTGCTGGCGAACGTGTCGCTGTACGTCTTCCAGCAGGCCATCACCGGCGCCACCGACGCCGGCGTGCCCTACTGGGTCTTCGTCTGCTTCTGGCTGGGAGCGGTCTGCTGCCTCGTGACGATCTCGATCGCCATGGTCCGGACCAAGGAGATCCCGCCGACCGATGAGGAGCTGACGGAGATCCGGTCGAAGTCCAAGGGTCCCGTCGCCACGATTGCCGAGATCGCTGAGGCCGTGAAGGTGATGCCCATCGGCATGCACAAGATCGGCTTGGCCTTCTTGTTCCAGTGGTACGCCATGTTCATCTATTGGCAGTTCGTGAGCGTCAGCGTCGCCGAGTCGGTCTTCAATGCGGCCCCGGACACTCCCGGCTACGAGGAGGCTGCGGGCTGGACCGGGCTGATGAACGGCGGATACAACTTCGTCACGATGATCTCCGCCTTGTTCTTGCTGCCGCTGTGTCAGCGTTTCGGCGGCAAGCGGGTGCACGCGGGCACCCTGGCGCTCGCCGGACTGTCATTGGCCGCATTGTCACAGATCAACAATCAGATCCTGACCCTCGTGCCGATGATCGGCCTCGGCATCTGCTGGGCCAGCATGGTCGGCGTCCCGTACTTGATGGTCGCGAGCATGGTCCCCAGGGAACGCACCGGCGTGTACATGGGGATCTTGAACATGATGATCGTGGTTCCCATGCTGATCCAGACGATCACGTTCGGCTGGATCTTCGAGAGCTTCCTCGGCAGCAGGGGAACTAACGCGATCATGCTTGCCGGAGTGCTGCTCCTTGCCGCGGCCATGGCCATGCTGTGGGTCAACCCGCCGCCGGCGGACGAGGAGTCTTCCGTCGTGCCGCTCGCCGGGCGCCGCGAGATCACCGTCTACGACCGGGTGGTGGTCGGCTCCGACGGATCCCCCTCGGCGCTGTACGCCGTGGCAAGGGCGCACGAGGTCGCTTCCGCCGCCGAGGCCAGGATGGTGGTCGTTTCGGCGTACGACCCGGGGACCGAAGCCCAGCGGACGGAGCAGGTCGACGGTCGCAGGCTGCTGTACGGCGAGAAGGCGGCCCGAGACGCGATGCGGACGTCGGTGAAGGAGCTGACCTCGGAGCGGATCCGGGACATCGAGCAGGTGGTCGTCGCGGCCAAGCCCGCCGAGGCCCTGCTGCGGGTGGCCGGCCGGAACCCCGCCAGCCTGATCGTCGTGGGCAACCGCGGCCTCGGCGCGCAGGAGGGCGAGATGCTCGGGTCCGTGCCCGGCGAGATCGTGAAGAAGGCGGTCTGCGATGTGCTCGTCGTCCAGACCTCGGCTCTCCACGAGGAGGACTGAACCCATGCCAGAGATCAAGCTCATCATCGTTGGGGTCGACGGATCCGAGAACAGCCGGATCGCCCTGCACTGGGCCTACGGCGAGGCCACGCACCACGGCGCTTCCCTCACCGCGGTCACGGCATGGCACCGGCCGGCGTTGTTCATGGCCCCGCCGTACGGGTCGCTCCCTCCGGAGGGCTACGAGACCCAGCCGAAGGACGACGCCCTGGCCATGCTGGAGCGGTTCACCGCCGATCTCACCCCCACGACGCCGGCCGTGGATGTGCGAACCTCGATCGCGGAGGGGAACCCGGCCAAGGTGCTGATCGAGCGGTCGAAGGAGGCCGACCTGTTGGTGGTCGGGGCGCGGGGCCGCGAGGGATTCGCCGGGATGTTGCTGGGCTCGGTCAGCCAACACATCGTGGCCCACGCGGAGTGCCCGGTGGTGGTCGTGCGCTGACCTGGCCGTCGTCGACGGCGGGTCGGATCAGGATTTACCGGCGGCGGTGGGCGAGGGCTGTGCCGAACCGCCCTGTGATGCGGTGTCGGTCATCAGCTTCACGACGGCGGCCTGATCGGCGGCGGACGGATAGCCCCAGTCGGGTTCGTAGCCGTAGATCTCGTGCAGCGGCGTGCCCACGGTCTGCCCGGTGAGGATCTCGACGTCGTCGCTGCCGATGAGGGCGGGGTGCTCGACGCCGGTGGCCTCGGCCACCTTGAGCAGGTCGCGACGGAGGGTGCGGATGTAGTTCGCCGCCCGCACCGATTTCAGCTCCGGGTCGAGGCCGTGGGCAAGCCAGCGGTTCTGCGTCGCCACACCGGTCGGGCAGGTGTCGGTGTGGCATTTCTGGGCCTGGATGCAGCCGATCGCGAGCATCGCCTCGCGCGCGACGTAGACCAGGTCGACGCCGAGCGCGAATGCGGTCACGGCGTTGTCGGGCAAGCCGAGTTTCCCGGCTCCGGCGAACACGACCTGCTCGTGCAACCCGCGCTGCGCGAACGTCCGGTAGACCCGGCTGAAGCCCATCCGGAACGGCAGGGCCACGGAGTCGGTGAATACGAGCGGCGACGCTCCGGTCCCGCCCTCGCCGCCGTCGATGTTGACGAAGTCGACGCCGCGTTCGGTGTCGGCCATGAGGTGGGTGAGCTCGTCCCAGAACGCCATGTCGCCGACGGCGGACTTGATGCCGACGGGAAGCCCGGTCTCCGCGGCGAGCATCTCGACCCAGTCCAGCAGCTCGTCGGTGTTGGTGAACTCGGCGTGCCGGGACGGGCTCACGCAGTCGCGCCCCACGGGGACACCGCGGGTGGACGCGATCTCGGGGGAGACCTTGACGCCGGGCAGCAGCCCGCCCAGCGACGGCTTGGCGCCCTGGCTGAGCTTCACCTCCAGCGCCCGGATCGGGGCCGCTGCCACGACGTCCTTCAGCCGGTGCAGGTCGAATCGGCCGTGCTCGTCGCGGCAGCCGAAGTAGCCGGTGCCGATCTGCCACACCAGCTCCCCGCCGAGCAGGTGGTGGGGCGACACGCTGCCCTCGCCGGTGTTCTGCATGCATCCGGCGAGCGCCGCCCCCTTGTTCAGCGCCGCCACCGCGTTGCCGGAGAGCGATCCGAAGCTCATTCCGGAGATGTTCACGACCGAGTCCGGGCGGAACGCCCGTCTGCGCCCGCGGGCGGCACCGAGCACCTTGGCGCACGGGAGCCACGCCTCGTGGCCTGCGCGAGGGCTGGACGCGGGCACGGCGCGGCCGAACGTCCGGTGCTTCACGATCACGTAGCCCGGCGTGTGCTCCACGTCGTTGTCGGTGCCGAAGCCGAAGTAGTTGTTCTCGAGCTTGGCCGAGGCGTACACCCAGCGTCGCTGGTCGCGGCTGAACGGGCGCTCCTCGTCGTTGCCTGCGACGATGTACTGCCGCAGCTCGGGCCCGATCTTCTCGACGAGGTACCGGCCGTGGCCGATCACGGGGAAGTTGCGGAGCAACGCGTGCCGGCGCTGCACGAGGTCGTGGGCGGCGACCCCGGCTGCGGCGGCCAACGGCAGCACCCGACGCCATTTCATCCGTCAGAGTCTGCTCCGGTCCGCTCGCTCGCGCAGGTCAGGAGCTGCGAAGATCGTAGCCTGCGAACCAGACAATTTGACCTGAAGTCGACTTCAGCTACTACCCTCTGAAAAATGATCTTCACTGCGCGTGAGAAGAGGTACCTGACCAAACACCCGCTGGGTCGGCTGGCCACGATAGGGCCGTCCGGTGCACCGATGAATCACCCGGTGGCGTGCTGGGTCGACCTCGATTCCGGAGTCGTTGACGTTGGTGGGCCCGGCCTGAGCACGTCGCGCAAGGCGCGCAACATCGCGGTCGAACCTCGCGTATCGATCGTGATCGACGACGTTGCGGACGAGCCTGTCGGCCCTGGCGGCCAGCGCGGCCGCGGGCTGGAAATCCGGGGACGCGCCGAATTGGTCGCGACACAAGGGCCGATGATTGAAGGATTCACCAGCGAGGTCCTGCGGATCTGGCCGAATCGGATCAGATCCTGGAACGTGGACGGGCCCGGCTCCCGTGACCGGAACGTCTGAAGGCAGCGGCATGCGGTCCCGAACCGCGCCGCGATCAGCCTGACCGCAACGATGTGTCCAAGCTCTTCATGAGCTGTGCGACGCGGGTCTTGCCGACGGGTGCAGGAGGGAAACGCCCGAGCACGTCGACAAGGACGCGTGTCGCACGCTGACGAGCCCGCTCGATGCGCTCGTCGCCCACGCCCGGATCGCCATCGGCGTACAGCTCGGCCGCACATGCCGCGTGCGCTGCGGCCCGCAGGATGTGCCCGACCTGCGACGCCCTGACGGACGGCGCCCAGCCCTGCACAGCAGCGGGCGGGTGGAGGTACGCGGCGGAGGCGGCGTCACCGGCGGCGTGTGCGGCATGCTTCGCGGCCTCGGTCGTCGCTTCCTTGGCCGCTCGGTGCGCATCCAAGGAGGTGACGCGCTGCAGCTTCGTACGGTTGGCGCCGCCGACGAACGCCCACGCCGCTTCGACAGCCGCACGTGGTCGTCTGTCGTCGGGGTGGTGCTGCTCGAAGACGGTCAGAACGTCCTCGGCGCTCTGCACTGCGAAGCGAGCGACCATGCGCAACTCATCCATGGTCAACTCGAGATCGCCGGGTTCGATCCTCATGTCCTCATCGTGGGCCCGTGCACCCCTATTAGGCTCCCCGGGCATGCCGGACACGCAGTACGAAGACCTGCTCCGCCACGTGCTCGACACGGGCGCGCGCAAGCAGGACCGCACCGGCACGGGCACGCGGTCGGTCTTCGGCCATCAGCTGCGCTACCGGCTGTCCGACGGCTTTCCGCTGATCACGACGAAGAAGGTCCACTTCCGCTCGGTCGCGTACGAGCTGCTGTGGTTCCTGCGCGGTGACGGGAACGTCACGTGGCTGCGGGAGAACGGCGTCACGATCTGGGACGAGTGGGCGGGGCCGGACGGTGATCTCGGCCCGATCTACGGCGTGCAGTGGCGGTCGTGGCCGACCCCCGACGGCGGGCACATCGACCAGATCAGCGAGGTGCTGCGCACGCTGCGCGAGAGCCCTGACTCCCGGCGGATCATCGTGTCCGCCTGGAACGTCGCCGACATCCCGCGGATGGCGCTGCCGCCGTGCCACGCGTTCTTCCAGTTCTACGTCGCCGACGGTGAGCTGTCCTGCCAGCTTTACCAGCGCAGCGCGGACCTGTTCCTCGGCGTGCCGTTCAACATCGCCAGCTACGCGCTGCTGACGCACATGATCGCCGAACAGGTCGGGCTCGGCGTCGGGGAGTTCATCTGGACCGGCGGCGACTGCCACATCTACGACAACCACGAGGACCAGGTCCGCACGCAGCTCGCACGCGAGGCGCGGCCGTTCCCCACGCTGAGCCTGAAGCCCGCGGAGAGCCTGTTCGACTACACCTACGAGCACATCACGATCGACGGCTACGACCCGCACCCCGGCATCAAGGCACCGGTGGCGGTGTGATCGGACTCGTCTGGGCGCAGTCGGCGAACGGCGTCATCGGGCGCGACGGCACGCTGCCGTGGCACCTGCCGGAGGATCTGAAGCACTTCCGCGCCCTGACCACGGGCGCGACCGTGCTCATGGGCCGCCGCACATGGGAGTCGCTTCCTCCGCGGTTCCGGCCGCTGCCGGGCAGGCGAAACGTCGTGTTGTCGCGCACGCCCCAGGAAGGTGTGGAGACGTTCCCCGACCTGCGGCAGGCGCTCGCCGCGGTGTCCGGGGACGTGTGGGTGATCGGCGGCGCCTCGGTGTACCGGGCGGCGCTGCCGTTCGCGGACCGGATCGAGGTGACCGAGATCCGGGAGCTCTTCGACGGTGACACGTACGCGCCGGACGTGGGGCGCTCGCCGGACTCCGTGGGGGAGTGGGAGGAGTCGTCGACCGGGCTGCACTACCGGTTCCTGACCTTCGCTGACCCCCGACCTCCGGAACTCTAGATATGAGCAGAAGTGCCGTTCAGCCGGAACTCCGGCGCCCATTTTGGTGTCCAGACCTCCGTTTCCGGTGCGTCCACTCGTCGGGAGACCAGATAGTCGTGAAGGCTATTCAGCGTGGGATGCGGGTTGTCGGCGCGCCAGATCAGTGACATCGGGTAGATGGGTGCCGGATTCCGCACCGGGATGCGCCGCAGGTCGTAGCGGTCCGGCCACAGGTACCGCGAGCGTTCACCGACGAACGTCGCCAGTTCCGGGCAATCGGCGATCTCGTCCAGCAGGGCCTCTGCCCCGAAGCTGGGCCCGACCACGTCGATCGTGAGCCCGAACGCGGCGGCGAGTTCGTCGTAGTACGCGGCCCATTCGGCATCGGGTGCCATGCCGGGCATCCAGATCCGATGTCCGGCGAGCTGTGCAGGTGTGACGGAGCGAGCGTTGGCGAGCGCGTGGCGGGGCCCGACGAGCAGCTCGTGCGGCTCGTCGATCACCCGGACGGCCTTGATCGTGTCGGGCACCGGACCCGGGACGGCGTGGAAGGTGGCGTCGATCGTGCCGGACTCGACAGCGGCGATCGCGGCGCTGACCGGGGCATTCAGCGTCACCACGTCCAGTTCGATCTCCGGGTGCGCGCGGTAGAAGTCCTGCAGGAGCACGGCCGGTGCGACCCGACGGCCGACGACGTCCACGCGGAGCGCGCGTCGCCCAGGACGCACGGACGCGTCGGCCCGCTCTTCCGCCCGGAGGAGCTCACGGGCATGCGGTAGGAACGCCTGGCCGTCGATGGTGAGCTGGGCCCCGCGGGCCGTGCGGGTGAACAGGCGTACCCCCAGGTCCTTCTCCAGGGCGGCGATGCGCTTGGAGACGGCCTGCTGGGTGACCGACAGCACGGCGGCGGCTTCCTGGAACTGGCCGGCGTCCGCGGCGGCGACGAAGGTGCGCACGGCGTCGAGATCCACGCGCCGAACCCTACTTGTACAACCCCTGGTTGTGTTTCTCCGCCGATTCAGTTGTTTGACCGGAATGCTTCGATCGGGGCGATCAACGTCGAGTTGTCGAAATGGGGTTCCGTGGCGCTGGGCCGGCAGTTCGGATGGCTGTGGGCGTCATACGCCGTCAGCGCCTATGGGTCCGGGCTGGGGTTCGGTGCGCTCCCGCTCATCGCCGTGCTGGTGTTGGATGCCGGCCCGGCTCAGGTGTCCGTCCTCGCCGCGGTCGGGCCTGCGGTGGGCGCGCTGATCGCGCTGCCGCTCGGCCCGTGGGTGGAGTTCCGCCGCAAACGCCCGGTGATGATCGCGATGGACCTGGCCCGGTTCGCGGCCATGATGTCCATCCCGGTCGCGTACGCCTTCGGCGGGCTCGGATTCGCCCAGTTGCTGGTCGTCTCGGCCGTCGTCGCCGCGGCCAAGATCGCCTTCACGGCGGCGAGCGGGGCCTGCCTCAAGGCTCTCGTCCGGCCGGAGGACCTGCTCGTGGCCAACGCGCGGTTCGAGTCGACGACCTGGAGCTCGATCGCCGTCGGGCCACCGCTGGGCGGGGCGGCGATCGGCATCTTCGGGCCGGTGGCGACCGTGGTCGTCGATGCGGTGAGCTACCTGCTCTCCGCACTGGGGATCACGGCGATCCGGGGCCGCGAGGAATGCCCGCGGCGAACCGAGAGCAGGGTCCGGGCCGGCGAGTTGCTCGACGGCTGGCGGCACATCATGAGCCACCCCGGCCTGCGGGCGCTCTACGTCAACAACCTGCTCGTCGCCGGGCTGATCATGGCCACCGAGCCGTTGCTCGCCGTGCTCATGCTCGGGGAGCTCGGGTTCGCGCCATGGCAGTACGGCCTCGCGTTCGCCGCCCCCTGCGTCGGCGGGCTCATCGGATCGCGCCTCGCCCGCCGGGTCGTGGCGAGGTACGGCCAGCACCGGATCCTCCGCACGGTCGGCACGCTGCGCGCGGTCTGGCTGATCGGCCTGGCCTTCGTTCAGCCCGGTGCCGCAGGCCTCGCGACCGTGATGGCCGTCGAGTTCGCGGTGATCATCAGCATGAGCCTGTTCACGCCGGTACTCGCCGCCTACCGGCTCGAGAACACGCCCGACGACCGCGTCGCCCGCGCCCTGTCGGCCTGGTCGATCGGCAACGGCTTGGCCATCGCCGTCTTCAGCGCGCTCGCCGGTCTGCTCGCCGACGCCACGAGCCCGCGCACGGCGATCACGGTTGCGGGGCTGCTCATCCTCGCCAGCCCGCTGCTGCTGTCCCGGGTGCAGCTCGCTCCACGTGTCAGCTCGGCTCGAGGATCGCGGCGAACCGTTGCTCGGCGAGATCGAACTGGCCGGCGATCTTCGCTTTGACGTCGTCCGTCAGTGGGGTGTCGGGTCGGGCGACGAGCTCGCGCAGCACCGGCACCAGCGGGCCGTACTTCACCGCGGCCCGGCGCACCTTCGGCCCAACCGTGTAGAGGACGCCGACGCCGTTGTCGGTGAAGTCGGAGACCTTGATCGGACGGGCCCACGGGTTGCCGGCCAGGCTGGTTGCCACGTGCTCCCGGTACTGGTCGTCCTTGTCCCTTGCCGGGTCGTATGCGGGGTTGGTGACCGCGCCCACCAGCTCGGCCACCCGTGGGCCGAAGTCGCGCGCCAGCACGGCGAGTGCCGCCGTGGTGGGGTCCTCGGGTGCGCCGCCCGCCAGCTCCTCGGGGTGATCCTCGACGGCGTCGTGCAGCAGGGCGGCGGCGAGCACATCGACGTCGCGGACCTGGTAGTGACACATGATCCGGAGGGTGACGCGCAGCAGGTGGTTGAGGACGGGTTCGCGGGACCGGCGGTCGTCGCGGTGCAGCCGCTCCGTGAGCCGGAACGCCCGCTCCAGCACCGACCGTCCGGCCTCGGTGAAGGTCGCGACCTCGAGCTGGAACCGCCTGCGCAGTCCCTTCTCTCCGTAGACCTCGGTGACGACGTGCAGCGGGAGGGACAGCAGGTACCTCGGCGTCAGCTCGTCCATGGGCCAAAGTAACCCGACCCACCATGATGTTGATCCGTACGTGATGAACCCGTCACACGCGAAGGGTGGGCACATGACCGGACGGCTCGAGGGGAAGGTCGCTCTGATCACCGGGGCGGCGCGGGGACAGGGGCGCAGCCATGCGGTGCGGCTCGCGAGCGAGGGCGCGGACGTGATCGCCGTGGACATCTGCCGCCAGCTGGAGACCGTCGCCTATCCGCTGGCGACCGCGGCGGATCTGGCGGAGACCGCGTCCGAGGTCGAGGCGCTCGACCGTCGGATCGTGACGGCCGAGGTGGACGTGCGGGACGCGGAGACGATGGCCGCGGCCGTCGCCGACGGGGCCGAGCAGCTGGGCGGGGTCGACATCGTGGTGGCCAACGCCGGCATCGGCATGGTCGCCAAGGACGTCGCCCCACCGGATGCGTTCCGGGAAGTGCTCGATGTGAACCTGGTGGGCGTGTGGAACACCGTGCACGCCGCGGCACCGATCATGATCGAGCAGGGCAGGGGCGGCTCGATCGTGCTGACCGGCTCGACGATGGCGCTGATCGGGCGGGGCGGTAGCGGGGACGCGGGCGCGGACGGATACGTCGCGAGCAAGCACGCCATCGTCGGGCTGACCAAGACCTGGGCGAACTGGCTGGCCAAGCACAACATCCGGGTGAACTCCGTCCACCCGACCGGCGTCAGCACCCCGATGATCCTCAACGACGCGCTCCAGGAGTTGCTGGCGTCGTTGCCCGCCGACGGCCCGGACATGAGCAACCTGCTCGACGTCCCGCTGGTCGAGCCACGGGACGTCAGCGCCGCCGTCGCATGGCTGGTCTCCGACGAGGCCCGCTACGTGACCGGTGTGGCGCTCCCGGTGGACGCCGGCATGACCGTGAAGTAGCGATGGATCTCGAGGCGGTGCGCCGGGCGGCGCGCGACCAGGCGGCGCGGGTGACCGCGGGCATCCACCGGATCGACGAGTACTGCGCGGCCCAGAACCGTGACGAGTCCCACCGCGACGTGATCGGCCCCCAGCTGACCGGCACGGGAGCCAGTGGCGTGGTGGTGTGCGACGGGGCGGTCGTCGCGGAGTGGGGCGACCCGCACGCGCCGGAGATGGCGTTCAGCGTGACGAAGAGCGTGCTGTCGCTGGTGGCGGGGCTCGCGTTCGACGACGGGCTGCTGCGGCTCGAGGAGCCGGTGTCCTGCCTGGGGGACCGGGTCCGCGGCATCACGTGGCGCCAGCTGCTGCAGCAGACGAGCGGGTGGGACGGCGAGCTGTGGGGGAAGCCCGCCGCTGTGGACGCCCAGAGCCGTGGCGACGGCGCGACCGGGTGGGCGTACAACGACGTGCGCGTCAACCTGCTGGCGCTCGCCCTCACGGTTCTCCTCGGCCGGTCGCTCCCCGACGTGCTGGGCGAGTGCGTCGCCCGTCCGCTGGGGATGTCGGACACCTGGTCGTGGCACGGCTACCACAACTCCCGCGTCCGGGTGTCGGACCGCGATGTCGCCGTGGTGAGCGGCGGGGCGCACTGGGGCGGCGGCCTCTGGATCAACGCCGTCGACCTGGCCCTGCTGGGCGAGCTCTACCTCCGGCGCGGGCGGTGGGGCGATCGGACGCTGGTCAGCGCGGAGTGGGTCGACCTGACGTGGACGCCGTGCGCGGTCAAACCGGACTACGGGTTGCTGTGGTGGCTGAACGACGCGCGCACGGTGTACCCGTCCGCCCCGGCCGGCGGCCGCTGCGCTCGCGGCAACCTCGGCCGGCACCTGCTGTGGGTCGACCCGGCGCGCCGTCTTGTCGTCGCCTCGCACTGGGGAGAGGACGTCGGCCGCCTTCTCACCGAGGTGTCGGCCGCCGTGCCAGCACGCGTGTGATGCAGGTCACGGGCGAATCTGGGGAGGAGTGACGGATTTCGGGCACGGCGCGGGTCTCGATGTACGACCGATCGCCGAACCCTTCGGAGTGTCCCATGTCCGTTCCCTTCCCGACCGCCGTCGTCACGGGTGCGAGCCGTGGCTTCGGCCGCGCGATCGCGGCCGCCCTCGTCGCCGCGGGTACCGGCGTCGTCGGCATCGCCCGCGACGAGCAGGCGCTCCTCGCCCTCCACGAGGAGCTCGGCGACGGCTTCACGCCCGTCGCCGCCGACGCCGCCGACGAGACGATCGCGCACGAGGTGATCCGCGAGAACCGGCCCGGCCTGCTCGTGCTCAACGCGGGAGCTGTTCCGCACATGGCGCCCGTGCACGACCAGACGTGGGAGACGTTCAGCCGCAACTGGCACGTCGACACCCGTCACGTCTTCACCTGGACTCGGGCGGCCCTGCGGGAGCCGCTCGCTCCGGGCAGCGTGGTCGTCGCGATGTCCAGCGGGGCCGCACTGGGCGGGTCCCCGCTCAGCGGCGGGTACGCCAGCGCCAAGGCCGCCATCCGCTTCATCCGCGGGTATGCGGCTGACGAAGCGGCACGTGCCGCGCTGGACATCCGGTTCGTCGCGCTGCTCCCGCAGTTGACACCGAGCGGCGTCGGTTCGGTCGGGGTCGCGGCATACGCCGCGCGGCAGGGCGTCGATCGCGACACCTTCGTGGAGAACCTGCAGCCGATCCTCACGCCGGACCAGGTCGCCAAGTCCGTCCTCGACGTCGCAGGGGATCAGGGGAGCGCGCCGGAGTACGTCGTGAGCGGCGCCGGACTGCGCCCGGTCGGCTGAGCCGCCGTGATCCCGACGTTCGTGCAGGGCACGCTTGACGCAACCCGCTGGCTGCTATAGCTTGAGTAGCAACTAAACGGTTGCTATTTGATGGAGGCCGACATGGCGTTCCCCGACCGCATCGAGCGGACGATCGACCTCGCCCACCCTCCGCGGAAGGTGTGGGCGGCGATCACCACGGCAGAGGGGCTGGGCACCTGGTTCGGCAACAAGGCCACGATCGACCTGCGGCCGGGCGGAGCGGGGCAGCTGAGGTGGGACGACGGAGGCTCGGCGAACCTGCGCGTCGAGCGGGTCGAGGAGCCGGCGGTCTTCGCCTTCACATGGCACATCTACGGACTTCCCGAGGACGACCCCCGCCGGACGTACGTCGAGTTCACCCTCGAGCCGACCGGCGCGGGCACCAGGCTGACCGTGGTCGAGAGCGGCTTCTCGCAGCTCTCGGACGACGCCTACCGCAAGGCGTTCGACGGCAACACCGACGGCTGGGGGCGTGAGCTGGCCGAACTGGTTGACTACCTCGATGCCGCCTGACATCGAGGCGATCGCCGAGCAGGTCTTCGTCGCACTGGCGGACCCGAGCAGACGCGCCATCCTGGCCACGTTGGCGTCCCACGGGCCTGCCACAGCGACAGATCTCGCCGAACGCTTGCCGATCACACGGCAGGCGATTGCCAAACACCTGGCCCTGCTGTCGGACGCGGGCCTGGTGACAGCGCAGCCGGGGGAGCGGCGGCGGGTCCGGTACCGGCTCCGCTCCGCCCCGATGCAGGTGGCGCAGCAGTTCCTCGCTGCGCTCGCCCGCGACTGGGACGGCTCCCTCGACGCATTGCAGGAACACCTCAATCGATGAAGGGGCACCAACGATGAAGACACCACCGGTCGTCTCGAAGGACGAATGGGACGCCGCTCACGCGCAGCTGCTCGTGAAGGAGAAGGAGCTGACGCGCGCCCGCGACGCGCTGGCCGCGGAGCGCAGGCGGATGCCGTGGCTGGCGGTGGAGAAGGAGTACGTGTTCGAGGGGCCTCGAGGCAGGGTGAGCCTGCTCGACCTGTTCGAGGGTCGCCGCCAGCTGATCGTCTACCGGGCCTTCTTCGAGCCCGGCGTGCACGGCTGGCCCGACCACGCGTGCGTCGGCTGCTCGATCATGGCCGACCAGGTGGCCGACGTCGCCCACCTGAACGCGCGCGACACCACGTTCGCCAACGTGTCGCGCGCGCCGCAGGCGGACATCGAGCGCGTGAAGGCGCGCATGGGCTGGAAGATGCCCTGGTACACGATGACCGACGGCTTCGACGCCGACTTCGGCGTCGACCAGTGGCACGGCACCAACGCATTCATCCGCGACGGCGATCGCGTGTTCCGTACGTACTTCATCAACAACCGGGGCGACGAGGCGTTGGGGACCCCGTGGGCCTACCTCGACATGACCGCGCTCGGCCGCCAGGAGGAGTGGGAGGACTCGCCGGAGGGATACCCGCAGACCAAGCCGTACGAGTGGTGGAACTGGCACGACGCGTACGGCGACACCGGGGTGCCGACCGCGGGCGAGGCGCAGGTTCGCCGGGCCGTGGAGTCGGGGCTATTCCAGGACTGAGCGGAGGCTGGGCGCGAAGCGCTCGGGGTCGTCGGCGAACCCGATGTGGCCGCCGGGGAACATCACCGGCTCCTCGTCGAGGGCACCGGCGAGCGCGCGTGAGGTCCGGTCGCAGTGCTGGCCTGCCGACTCGTCGCCGATCCCGATGACGATCCGGGGCGCCGCCGCGCGCAGCGCCTCGAGATCGGGCTGCCATGAGCTGGTGCCGCGCATCTCGTGAGCGAACCAGCGCCGTTCGTCGGCGACGGCCTGCGGGTCGCGTTCACCGCCGAACATCTGCTCGACCGCGCCGTCCGGCAGCACGAAACCCGTCAGATCCATGAACTTCTTCCACGCGCCGATCACGTCGCCCGACAGGTGGGTGGCGATGAGGTCGTCGGTCCGCGCGGCGAGCTGCTCGCGGTCGTCCAGCAGCGCGTAGAAGGGCGGCTCGTGCGCGATGATCCTGCGCACGAGCTCCGGGCGGGACTGCACGAGGGCGAGCGCCGTGACCGCGCCGCCGCTGGAGCCGAACACCGTGGCCGGTCCGGCGTCGACGTGGGCGATGAGGCGGGCGAGATCGTCGGCCCGCAGCTCGGGGGTGGAGTCCTGACCCGGGTCGTCGAGCCGGCTGCGGTTGATGCCCCGCGGGTCGGTGGTGACCACGGTGTGATCGCTCGCGAGCAGGTCGGCGAGCGGGGCGAGCGCCGCCGCGTCCATCGGGGCGCCCGCGAGCACCACGAGCGGGCCGGAGCCCCGCACCTCGTAGTGCAGGTGGGCGCCAGGGACGGTGAGGGTCGGCATCGTGTTCTCCTTCGGTCGGTGGAGCCGGTCAGGAGGGGAGTCGCACGCGGCCGCCCGGAATCATCGCTGTACCTGCACCGCGGGGAGCTTGTCGGGGTTGAGCACCACGTCGATCTCCCGCAGCCGGCCGTTCCGGTCGATGTCGAACGAGAAGACCATGAACGGTCGTCCGCCCGTGGTGATGAACGCGCCCGGACCACCGTTCACCGGGGTGAGCTCGGCGTCGAGGCGCGGTGGCCAGAACGGGACGACGGAGACCAGGTACTCGGCCACCTCCCGGGCCCCGCGGACGGGCTGCCGGGGCGTCTCCGACCTGCCGTCGGCGTCGGCGACGAACGTGACGTCGGGGGCGAGGACGGACAGGAGCGCCGCGAGGTCACCGCCGATCGCCGCGGCCAGGAAGCGCTCCGTCACCTCGCGGTGCTCCCCGGGCGTGGTGTCCCGGCGCGGCCGCCGGGCATCGACGTGCCGGCGCGCCCGGTAGGCGAGCTGCCGGACGGCCCGCTCCGTGCGACCGGTCATCTCCGCGATCTCGGCGTGGGAGAACCCGAACGCCTCCCGCAGGACGAACACGGCCCGCTCGACCGGGGCGAGCGTCTCCAGCACGACGAGCATGCCCATGGAGAGCGTCTCGGCCAGCTCGGCGCGCTCCTCGGCGCCCGGCGAGGTGAGGAGTGGCTCGGGCAGCCACGGGCCGACGTACGCCTCTCGCCGGGCCTTCACCCGCCGCAGCTGGTCGAGCGCGAGGCGGGTGACCAGCCGGAACAGGTAGGCACGCGGCTCGTCCACCTCGTCGCGGTCGGCCCGGTTCCAGCGCAGCCACGCCTCCTGCAGCACGTCCTCCGCGTCGGCCCTGGTGCCGAGCATCCGGTACGCCGCCCCGAACAGCACCTGCCGGTGGACCTCGAAGACCGGGTCGCTCGTCACACACCGACGTCTACCACCGTGTGACGTTCGGGCGCCGCGCCGCGTCGTATGGGCGAAACCCGAGGAGGAAACATGACCGACTTCAACCGGAAGCTGGTGCTGGAGCTCTTCACGCGGCTCGACGCAGGCGATCTCGACGGCGGGCTCGCGCTGCTCCACCCCGACTTCGTCTCGCACAACCCCAGGGTTCCGCACGATCCCGCGAAGGCCACCGGGCGCGAGGCCTTCGCGGACTTCTTCCGCACGCCCGCGGGAAAGGCGCTGCTCGAGGCCGGAACGGACGTCCGGCGCGTCATCGCCGACGATCCGCTCGTCGCGGTGCACAACCGCATCGCCCTTCCGGCGGGCGAGGTCGCCGCCGTCGACATCCTGCGCATCCAGGACGGCCTGATCGCCGAGCACTGGGACGTCGTGCAGCCGGTTCCCGACGCGCCGGCGAACCCGCACGGGATGTTCTGAGCGAGCCGCGTCCCGGTGGTCGAGTAGGGCCGGCGCCCCAGCGCCGGCCCGTATCGAGACCACACCCCAGGCTCACCTCAGCAGCAGAGGGGTCTCGATACGCTACGGCGCCAGGGCGCCTCCGCTACTCGACCAGCGTCTCAAGGCGGAGGCGGTAGCAGGCGCAGTACCGAGAGGGCCACCGCGTCGAGCGCGGCGTGCAGCCGGGCCTTGGCGTCGGCCCGGCTGACCGGCAGCCGGGACGCGATGGCCTTGTAGGCGCGCAGGATCCGCAGCACCGTCCACGCCTGCTCCGCCGTCGCCGCCTCGTCACGGGCCGGCACGAGCGCGCTCAGCCTGCCGAGCTCCGTGCCGAGGTGGAGGCCCATCGCGTCGCTGACCTGCGTCGCGATGAGCGTGGGGAGCGTCGCCAGCACCTCGGCCTTCTGCTCGCCCCAGAACCGGTCCAGGCTCACGCCCGCGGCCGGGACCGGGAGCGTGGGGATCGCGGCCCGCAGCGCGGCGCCCTTCGCGGCGAGTCGGTCCGGCCACCGCGCCAGCTGCTCGGCGACGATCTCCTGGAGCAGGTCGGCGAGGTGCACGACCTCCTGGCGGTCGAACTCGCGCAGCGCGGCGCCCGCCCTGCGGGCCTGCCGCGCCGCCTCGATCAGTTCGTCGGCGGCCGCCTCCAGCGCGACGGGATCCGGTGGTGCCGCCATGGCCGCGGTGTCGAAGGAGCGGGCGGCGGCGGTGAGTGCCTTGACGGTGGTGCCACCGAGCGCGGCCAGGTACTTGGGGCGGAGCGCGATCGTGGCGAGCAGGGGCCCCTGCATGCGGGCGTCGCGCTCGGACGTGAGCCGCCTCTGGTCCTCGCGCATCTCCGCGAGCCGATGGCGCAGACCGGCGAGGGGATCACCGGGTGGTGCGACATCGCCGAGCAGGACCTCGCCCGCTTCCAGCCCGAGCTCGATCCCCACCATCCGGACGACACAGGCGACGCGGACCTGCTCAGGGCTCCTGGCGGGGAAGAGCAGCCTGTCGGGATCGACCGGGTCGGTTGCCCGGCCCATCCGGCGCAGGACGGCCCCGATCGCGGCGTGTGCGTCGCGCGCCACGTCCACGTATAGGCGCGCATCGGCGGACCCGCCGGCGAGCGTCGCGCTCCACCGGTCGAGCGCAGCGACGAGGGCCGCGTCGAGCGGCCCGAGAACCTCCATGAGCCTGCGATGGCGCTCGGCGCCGGGCAGGTCGGCGTCGGACCTCGGCGCGTACTGGCGCAGCTGCTCGCGCACGTCGACGTACAGCGCGGAGAGCCGGGAGCGGAACAGGTGGGCGGCCAGCCGGTCGGGGGTGCCGTCATCGAGCGAGACGAGGGCGTGCGCGGTGCCCCGCAGGGCCTCGCGCGCCACGGCGTTCGGCCCGGATGCTCGCTCCCGGAGCATCACGGCGCCCCTCCGATCAGGTGGTGGCGCAGCCGTGACCCCGTCCAGCGCGGCCACCGCCATCTGGGCGAGCCCCGCGGCGACGGTACGCGGCGGCCGATCCGGGCCGCGGGTCAGCGTCCTGAGCCGGTCGATGATCGTCTGCACGGGCTCGGCGGCGCCGCTGCCCGATATGACGAGAGCGTCGACCAGATCGGCCTTCTCGGCCGCGGTGGTCCACACCCATCGGGGCACGTCGGGTCCGCCGAGCTCGGCGATGACGCCGAGCCACGCCGCCAGTTCGCGCCGGTGCCGCACGTGGGACATCCCGTCCGGGCGAGCAGCCGTGGCGGCCATGGTCTGCCAGAAATCGGCGTCGGACGTGGTCCGCCATGCGAGCGCGGCCTGGTCGAGCAGCGCGACCAGCGGCCGCGGCAGGGCGGCAGCGCCTCGCGATTCGCCACGCAGCCGTGCCCGCATTCCCGCGAGGGCGGCGCCCGCGACGAGCTCGACCTGCGTCGCGTCCTTCGCCGCGACACCGAGCAGCAGCGCGGCGAGGCGAACCACGGCGGGCCCGGTGGTTCCGGCCGCCTCGGACTCGGCCATGAAGCGGCGCAGGGTCTCGTCGAGGTCGCGCAGCCGCGGATCGTCCAGGCCGTCGGCGACCGGAATCGTGCGGGGCACGTCGGCCGGCGCGCCGGCCGCGTTCCGGATCACGCGGGTATCGGGGATCTCGGCGCTGTCGATCGGGACACCCCTGCCGATCCTGGGTGCGGCGGCGCGTCGGGACCCGATGTGCGCGGCGGCCGCCGGTGTCGGGCTCGCCGACGCCCGCGACGGTTCCCGTTCGATCGGCTCGGCGTCCGCGCTGCACGGAACGCTTCCGTACATGAGCCCTCCCCGGGGAGCGCGCCGTTGCGTGGGAACGCGCGAAAAGGCGGCCGTCGAAGTCTAGGACCGGGCAGCGGGGGAGATGTGTGGCCTGGACGGGTGAGCAGGCCGCGCACTCCAGTTAACCCCAAGCTGGGGGCTACTCCAATCAGGGGCCGACCGACGTGGCCGCGGGCGTCGAGTCCAGCAGCAGCTCGGGCAGCGGCATCGGCAGGGGCTGGCTGAGGTCGAAGCCGTAGACGTCCTGGATGAACGCCCGGAAGTCGACGTCGAACGGCTCCTGCGAGGTCGCCAGCCCGTGGAAGTACTGTGCCGGGTCGGCGACGTCGACGACGAGGATCTCGACCGGGCCGTGCGGCGTCTGCTGCACCCAGGTCCTCGAGCGCTCGACCCCCAGACGGCGTCGCGAGGCGTCGTACTCGGCGCGGCGCTCGCCGGCGAGGGACGTGATGGCCGCGCGCCAGGTCTCGTACTTCTCGGGTGGGATGGGAAAGGCGAGTGCGATCGTCGGCATGTCGGACGCTCGTCCGCCGCCGTGCCTCCGTTACGCGCCCCGTGACGCGATTGAATGATCCGCATGAAGGCATACGGATTCACCCGGTACGGCGGTGCGGAGACGGAGGCGTTCCTCGACCTCCCGGTGCCCGAGCCAGGGCCGGGCGAGCTCCTCGTGCGCGTCGCGGCGTCGGGGGTGAACCCCGCCGACTGGAAGGTGCGGGCTGGGCTGCGCCGCGCCGACCTGCCCCTCGAACCGCCGGTGGCGCTCGGCCGCGAGGTCGCAGGCACGGTGGAGCGGCTCGGCGCGGGGATGTCGGGCTTCGCGCCCGGCGACGAGGTCTTCGGCGGCACGGTCGGCTCGGCGGGCGGGTGGGCGGAGTTCGCGCGCGTGCCGGTGTCGTTCGCCGCGCTCCGCCCGTCCGAGGTCGCTGTCACCGACGCGGCGGTGCTGCCGGTCGCCGCGGCGACGGCGTACGACGCGCTGGTCCAGCTCGCCCTTCCGCCGGCCGCGACGCTGCTGGTGGTCGGGGCGGGCGGTGGCGTCGGGCTGGCGGCGGTGCAGCTCTTCCGGTCCCGTGGGGTCGAGGTGGTGGGCATCGCGAGCCATGGCAAGCACGAGCTGCTGGCCGGGCTGGGGGCCGCCCCGCTCGCGCCCGGCGCGCCGGTGCCGGGACGGGTCGATGCGGTGCTCGACCTCGTCGGCGGTGACGCGCTGCGCGGCGCGGTCGCGAACCTCGACGGGAACGCTCGGGTGATCCTCTCCGCGGCCGACCACGCGGGCGTCGCGGCGCTCGGCGGGCGCCCCGTGGAGCGGGTCCGCAGCGGGGAGCGGCTCGCCGCTGTTGCTCGACTCGTCGCCGATGGCTCGCTCGATCCGAACGTCACCGAGGTGCGGCCGTTCGACGAGGCCGGCAGCGCGCTGGCCGTCGTCGAGGGTGGGCACGCTCGGGGCAAGATCGTGCTGCGGATTCCATAGGAGTCACTACTCTCGGGTCGATGGCGCTGCGGGACTACCTCGTCGGCGAGGTCGCCGAGGACTACGCGGACGGTGTGCTGACCCGGCGGGAGGCCCTGCGCCGGTTGGCGCTGCTCGGCCTCGGAGCCACGGCGGCGAGCGCGCTGCTCGCCGCCTGTGCCACTGAGCCAGCGGCGCCGCCGGCGAGCGTGCCTGGCCCGACGGGCGACCCGCCCGGTCGACCGCAGAGCGTCGGCCCGGGACAGGAGATCCGGTTCGCCGGGCCGGCGGGTGAGCTGATCGGCGCATGGGCCGCCCCCGCGAGCGGGCGGCCGCTCGGTGCTCTGCTGGTGATCCACGAGAACCGCGGCCTGACCGACCACTTCTCCGACCTGGTCGGGAGGCTGGCAGGGGCCGGGTACGGCGCGTTGTGCGTCGACCTGCTGTCCGCACGGGGCGGCACGGCCGCGCTGACCGATCCCGCCCAGGCGCCGACCGCACTGGCGGACGCGCCGGTCGACGGGGTGCTCGCCGACCTGCGTGCGGGCATCGACGAGCTGGGGCGGCGCGTGCCCGGCGGCAAGGTCGGTGTGGTCGGGTTCTGCTTCGGTGGCGGGATGACCTGGCAGCTGCTGCAGGCCGGGGAACCCAGGCTGGCCGCTGCCATCCCGTTCTACGGGCCGGTGCCCGAGCAGCCCGACTTCCGCGGGGTCACCGCGGCGGTACTCGCGATGTTCGCCGGCCTTGACGATCGGGTGAACGCGGGCCGGGAGCGCGCCGAGGCGGCGTTGCGGGCCGCGGGGGTGACGTACTGGATACGCACCTTCGAAGGCGTCGACCACGCGTTCTTCAACGACACCGGCCCCCGGTACAACGCGCGCGCCGCCGAGCAGGCCTACGCGGAGGTGCTCGACTGGTTCGGACGCCACCTCGCGTGAGCTGTCGACCATCGGCGGGCGGCCGCTGGATTCTCTGGTCAGGCGCTCGTCGCCAACGCGACGGACACCCGACCTGATCGCACTTCACACACCCAGCACCCGCTTCACACAGGGCCCGCCCTATGTGAAGCGGACAGTCGGTGTGTGAAGTGGGTGATCAGCGCGGCGCGATCGCCGGCCCAGGACCGGGTCAGTCGGCCGGCTCTCTCGGTGCGGGCACCCAGCCCAGTGACGACGCGGGGCACCCGAACATGTCGTCGATGCGGCAGTCGCTGCGGTGACATGCTCCCGCCAGTTCGGCGGGGTCGGTGCCCAGGCGGAGGGTGATCTCTACGAACGTGCAGCAGTGTGCATGGTCGCCGCGGATCGTGGTGGCGCTGCTGTGGCAGCTCGTGGACTCGTCGTGCGAGCAGCAGTGCACCTGCGGCACATCATGGCCGGAGGTCATGAGCGGAGTTTGAGCTGCTCACGTGGCTCGTGCCACGCGATGGATCGTCGCATTGCCGGTGCCGAAAGCGGCCCTTCGACGGGCTGAGCAAGGGATTTGCTCGTGGCGGCGGCCGGGAGACCGTGCGGCAAATGCAGCCGATTGGGTTACCTCCAGGTAAATCTCTGACTAGAGTCAGAGAATGGACGCGGCGATGGTGGCGCAGGTGCGCCGGTTCAACCGCACCGTCACGCAGCGAGTCGGCGCCCTCCAGGACGAGTTCCTCGGACGCGGACGGCCGCTCGGGGCGGCGCGCGTGCTGTGGGAGATCGGGCCGGACGGCCAGGACGTGCGGACGCTGCGCGCCGATCTCGGCCTCGACTCGGGCTACCTCAGCAGGCTGCTGCGCTCGCTCGAGGGCGACTCCCTGATCACCGTGGAGGCCGACGCATCCGACCGGCGCGCGCGGCTGGCCCGGCTCACGCAGAAGGGCGCCGCCGAGCGGGAGGCCCTCGAGCGGCGCAGCGACGAGGTGGCGACCGCGCTACTCGCGCCGCTCCCGCCACCTCAGCGGGACCGCCTCGCCGCCGCGATGGCCGAGGTCGAACGACTGCTCAAGGCCGGAATGATCGAGATCGCGGTCACCGATCCCGCCGACCGGGACGCCCGGCACTGCCTGCAGGCGTACTTCACCGAGCTCGACAGCCGGTTCGACACCGGCTTCGACGTCGACCGGAGCAATCCGGCGCCGGACATCGGGCTCCGGCCGCCCGCCGGGATCCTGCTGGTCGCGCGGCTCGGTGCCGAGCCGGTGGGGTGCGGGGCCCTGAAGTTCGGGGCTGATGGCGCGTGCGAGGTCAAGCGGATGTGGGTGTCGGCCACCGTGCGCGGCACCGGACTGGGCCGCAGGCTCCTCGCAGAGCTGGAGACGCACGCCGCCGCGTCCGGCGCCCGCGTACTGCGCCTCGAGACGAACCGCTCGCTCGTCGAGGCGATCGCCCTCTACCGCTCGGCGGGCTACACCGAGGTCCCGGCGTTCAACGACGAGCCCTACGCCCACCACTGGTTCGAGAAGCGCCTAGGGCTCGCCATCAGTCGTCCACAGCGCGGGTCGCCCAGATGATCTGGCCCTTGGCCTCCGGCTGACCGAACTGGGGGTTGGGTGCCGTCGCCGTGAACGTCGCCACCTGGCCGGGCTGGACGTCGAGCGGGTGGTTCGCGACCACCTGACCGTCGGCGGAGACCTCGAGGCGGCCGCGTGCGGGCGCATTGCCGGAGTTGGTCAGGACGATGGTGACGTTGCACGTCTGAGCGGTGCACACGGGATCCGGCTGCAGCTGGATCCCGACGTTCGGGCGTTCCTGCAGCACCTGCGCCAGTGTCTTGGGTGCCGCTTCCTGCCGCACCCTGGCCGCCGCGCCGGTCACCGCGGCGAGCTCCTCGTCGGTCGGCCTCGCCACCGGCACCGGGGGCGTCTGCGCGTTCGGCGCGATGTCGACGGCGAGCAGCGGGTGCGCGTCCTCGCTGCCGACGACGACCCGCCGTGCACCGTCGAAGAGCACGATCCCGGACCGCCCCTCCACGATCTGCTGCTCGAAGGCCTGCCACCGGGCCGGCTGCTCCCCGCGCACGTACGCGGAGAGCGCGGGGCCGCTGAGACGCAGGAGGGGGTCGATCTCCTGGGTCTCGGTCAGCGGTTCGGCCACCCAGTTGCCCGCGAGGTCGTCGGCCCGCGTCGGGTGGTGGTACAGCCACCACTCCCGGTTGGCGCGGATCAGCGCGCCACCCTGGTCCCAGAGGAGCTCGGCGCTGGCCCGGCCGTCGTCGCGGGAGAGCGTGCCCGACGCGCCGTCGGGGGTGACCGTCAGGTCGAACCGGATCTCGCCGCCGTCGACCGCGGCGACGGCGCCCTGGTAGCGGGCGCCGGGCCAGCTTCCGGCGTCGGTGGCGGCCGAGGTGGCGAGATCGGCAGGGTTCGTGCGGGCGACCGAGAACACCAGCGCGATGCCGGCGGCGACGGCCACGAGGACGCCGACGAGGGTCAGCGGCCATGCCCGCCGCGTCGTCGTCCCGGTGGTGGCCTTCGGGCCGGACACCATGGTCAGGCTCGGGGAGTGGCCCCCGCCGGGCGGTGTGGGGAGCGGCCGCGACTGCGCCGCCGGCCTGCGGTCATCCGGCGGGGAGTTCGTGCGGCGCGGCCGAGTGGGCCCCGGGACGAAGGCCCACGCGTCGGTGCGGGGCGGGGCCTCCGGAGCGCGCGCGGGCGGCTGCGGGCTCCCGGCCGCTTGCGGTGGGGTGAGGTCGGACGGTGGCCCCGCGGGCGGCGCGCTCACCCGGTTGATCACCGGCATGGGACCGGTGGCGTCGACGGGACGCACCGGCGACGCCGGGACGCCGCCGGCAGGCGGGATGGGAGCGGGTGCAGGCGTAACCGTGGGGGGCGGAGCGACTGCCGCGAAGAGACCGGTCGGCGGTTCCGGCGCCGGCGGCGCCGCCGGGCCCTGTGACGGGGTGGCCGGTGTGAAGAGGTCGGCCGGCGGCGCGGGGGCCGGGCCCGTTGCTGTGCTCGCGACCGCAGGCGGCGGGGGCGGAACGAAGAGGCCGGCCGGCTGGACGGGCGGGCCGGGCGCGGGCGGGGTGACCGCGGCAGGCGGTGGTACGTGGGCCGGGCTCGGGGGAGGGGGTGGGCCGACGACGGGAAGGGGCGCGGTCATCGGGGCAGGATCGGTCGGGCTGCCGCCATGCGGAGCCGGGGCGGCAGCGCCGGGGCCTGTCCCGTTCACCGCTTGCGAGGGCGGGACGGCGCCCACGGGAGGATGCGCCTCGACGACCGGGGTCGCGCCGTTCGGCGGGGGCGGGGCGGGCACCGCGGGATGCGGGCCGGTCGGTGCGACGGCGGTCGACGGCAGGCCGTCCGCGGGTTCGAAGAGACCGGCCGGGGGCGTGCTCGGCTCTCCAGGTGTGAGGCCGGCGTCGAAGGAACCGGCGGGTGCCGCAGGGGGAGCGGGTGCACCGGCAGGTGTCGCGGTGTTGACCGGTGCTGTGTCGACCGGTGCCGTGTTGCCCGGCGCGGTGGGGACCACGGGGAGCGGACCGGTTGCGAACCACGACGGCGTGGCCGCGACGACGGGTTGGGCGGCTGTGTCGTCGGCGCTCGCTCCGAGCCTGGATTCGGCCTCCTGGGCGGGTAGCGGCCCGGTGGGGTCGGCGGGCTTCTGGACGGGCAGCGGCCCCGTGGCATCGGCCCGGCCGACCGTGCTGGACGAACCGGCGGTGACGTCCTCGGCACTCCCGGTGACATCCGTGGGCCCGGCGCTCTGCCCGGTGCTGGTGCCCGCGCCGGTTGCGTCCATCCTGGTCCCTCCCCCCGTCGACCACGTCCCGATCACCCCGGCGCCGGGGTGATCGGACGGTGGACGGCTCGGTGGCAGCTCGCCCAGTGCCCTGTGCGCCAGATCACCTCAGGTCGCCCTGACGTGCGGCCTCCAGCTTCGCACGCCGTCCGGCGGCCCCCTCGCGCACCCGTGGATCAGCGCGCACAGCAGGCACATCGCGATCGCATCGTGAGCCCATCAACCGGCTCCCACACGCTGGCGACAGCCCGAAAGCGTGGGAGGTGGCGCAGGTGGAACTGATGAGCCGGATCGACGTTCGCGGAGATGTCGCCGAGGGATTCGAGGAGGTGCGCGAGGAGTTCGCGGCGGTCGCGGCCGAGGACGGCGCAGCGGCCGGCGCCCAGCTGGCGGCGTACGTGCGGGGCCGGCGCGCCGTCGACCTGTGGGCAGGCGATGACGTCACGGGCGAGACGCTCACCGGGATCTTCTCGTCCACGAAGGGTGCGGCGAGCATCGTCGTGGCCCTGCTGGTGCAGGACGGGGTGCTCGATCTGGATCGGGCCGTCGCCGAACAGTGGCCGGAGTTCGCGGTCTCGGGCAAGGCCGGGATCACCCTGCGCGACGTTCTCACGCACCGCAGCGGCGTGGTCGGGGCCGAGGAGGGCCTCACCATCGACGAGCTCGCCGATGACCGCGTCCTCGCCGAGCGGATGGCGGCGGAGGCCCCGTTGTGGCGGCCGGGTACCGCCCACGGCTACGCCTCGTTCGTGGCCTTCGCCATCGTCGGGGAGGTGGTGCGCCGCATCACCGGACGGAGCATCCAGGAGCTGTACGAGGAGCGGATCCGCGCTCCGTTCGATCTCGACCTCTACCTCGGCCTCCCCGAGTCGCTCGAGCCGCGTTTCCGGCCCGTCCTCCCGTGGATCGCCACGGCCGAGCAACAGGCGGCCTTCGAGGCGTACTCGCCGAGCCCGCACGGCATCGCCGGGATCAGCTACAACCTCCCAGCCTTCGCCGTCTCCGACATCCTGGACATCCCCAACCACCGCGTCGTGCGCGCGCTCGGCCCGGCCTCCGCGGGCGGGGTCGGCAGCGCCCGCGGGCTGGCTGCGCTGTATGCGGCCGCCGTCTCCGGCATCGACGGGCGGTCCCCGCTGCTCGGGCCCGCGACCGTCGCCGAGTTCTCGACGCTCCATTCCGTGGGCCCTGACCTGGTCGGCGGCGAGCGGTACAAGTTCGCGGTCGGCTTCCAGGCGAAGGGCGCGACCTACCCGTTCCTGTCCGCGCGCGCCTTCGGCCACGACGGCTCGGCCGGATCCGAGGCATTCGCCGATCCGTGCACCGGTGTGGCGTTCGGCTACACCCGGCGGCGGGCGGCCTTCGGCTTCGAGGCGCCGGAGGTCGCGCGGCTGGCCGCGGCCGTCGTGCGGTCCGCCGGGTCGCGCTGACCGTCATCCCATGTTCGAACCGAGTGAAAGGAAGCAGAGATGGAAGCCCGGATGAAGAACCCCGCGATGGTGCTGCCCGACGCGATGAAGGGCATCAACTCGCTCTACAAGGCCGTGCACGGGGCCGGGGTGCCGCAGGAGACGCTCGAGCTGGCTCACCTGCGCGCCAGCCAGGTCAACGGCTGCAGCGCATGTGTCGACGCCGGCTCGCGCTCGGCCCGCAAGGCCGGCGTGACCGACGAGCGGCTCCTCATGGTGGCAGCGTGGCGGGAGGCGCCGTATTTCACGGACTCCGAGCGGGCCGCGCTCGCCCTCGCCGAGGCCGTCACCCGGCTCGCCGACCGGTCCGGCGACGCCGTTCCGGACGAGCTGTGGGACGAGGTCGCCGACCACTTCGACGAAGAGCAGCTCGCGGGGCTGATCCTCTGGATCGCGACCACCAACCTGTTCAACCGGCTCAACGCCACGATCAAGGAGCCCGCGGGCACCACCTGGTGACAGCCGCGAGGACGCACCCCACCCTCCTGCCACGATGGGAGGGTGAGGGTGCGTTTCGCCGTGCTGGGACCGGTGGAGGTCTCGGCGGAGGACCGGCCCCTGCCCAGTGCGTCGCCCCGGCACCGGTCGGTGCTCGCCTACCTGCTGCTGCACGCCGGCACCGTGATCGGCGCGGAGCGTCTCGTCGGTGCGATCTGGGGCGCGACCCCGCCGGACACCTCGCGTTCCCAGATCCACGCCGCGATCACCGGCCTCCGGCGGGTGTTGCGGGCGGCGGGAGCGGCCGACGTGCTGGCCACCCGGCCGGCGGGGTACGTGATCCGTCCCGAGCCGGGCCAGCTCGACCTGGAGGAGTTCACCACCGGCGTCGCCGAGGCGGGGCGCATCGCCGATGCCGAGCCCGAGGAGGCCGCCCGCAGGCTCCGCGCCGCGCTGGCGTTGTGGCGGGGGCAGCCGCTCGCCGACGTGAGCGCCGACTACGTCGAGCCGGCCCGCGCGCGGCTGGAGGACAGGCGGCTCGCGGCCGTCGAGCGCCTCGCCGAGCTGGAGCTGGCCATGGGGCGGCACGCGGACCTCGTCGACGAGCTGTCCGCCCACGTGGCCGCGCACCCGTTGCGCGAGAGGCTGACCGCCCACCTCGTGCTCGCCCTCCACAGGGCGGGACGGCAGCACGACGCCCTCGCCGCGGCCCGCGGGTTCCGCGCCGTGCTGGCCGACGAGCAGGGACTGGATCCCAGCCGCGCCTTCACCGACCTGGAACAGCGCGTCCTTCGCGACGATCCGGCGCTGGCCCACCGGCCCGCTCCTTCCGCGGTCTCCGCGCCCGCGCGCCGGCGCGTGAGCTTCCTGCCGTACGACCCGCCGGACTTCACCGGTCGTCGGGTCGAGATGGACCGCATCGCGCCCCTCGACGAGGCCAGGTCGACGGTCTGGGCGATCGACGGCATGGCGGGTGTCGGCAAGACGACGCTGGCGGTGCACGCCGCCAACCGGCTCGGCGGCGGATTCCCCGACGGGCAGCTGTTCGTCGACCTGCAGGCCCACACCGCCGGGCAGTCGCCGCTGTCGGCCGCGGCCGCTGCTGAGGTCCTGCTGCGACAGCTCGGCGTGCCCGTGGACGACCTCCAGGGCACCCCTGCCGAGCTCACCGCCCGGTGGCGGGCGGAGCTGGCCGATCGCCGCGCGCTGGTCGTCCTCGACAATGCGGCCGACGTCGACCAGGTGGCGCCGCTGCTGCCCGGCGCGTCCAGCGGCCTCGTCCTGATCACCAGCCGCAGGCGGCTCGTGGGTCTGGACGGCGCCGAGGTGCTCTCGTTGGACCCGCTCCCCGCCGAGGACTCGCTGGGCCTCTTCACCGCGATCGTGGGCACGCGCGCCGACGCGGAACCGCTCGCCGTGCTCGACGTGCTGCAGCTGTGCGGCTTCCTCCCGCTGGCGGTGCGCATCGCGGCGGCCCGCCTGCGCCACCGGCCCCGGTGGACGGTCGGCTACCTGGCCGACCGGCTCCGCGACCAGCGCGGGCGGCTCACCGAGCTGGCGGTGTCCGACCGCGGGGTGGCCGCCGCGTTCACCCTCTCCTACGAGCAGCTCGAACCCGGGCAACGCCGCATGTTCCGGCTGCTGGGTCTGCATCCAGGGCGCGATCTCGACGCCGGCGCGGCCGCCGCGCTGGCGGGCATCGGGTCGGAGGAGGCCGAGCAGCTCCTGGAAGAGCTCCTGGACGCTCACATGCTGCTGCAGCATGAGCCCGGCCGGTACACCCTGCACGACCTGCTGCGGGAGCACGCGCGGAGAACGGCGGAAGCGCAGGACACCCCCGCGATGCGGACAGCGGCGGTCGACCGGCTCGTCGAGCACTACCAGCGCGCGATCGCGGACGCCGGTTCCGGTGGTGCCGACACGTGGCTGGCGGCCGAGCGGGCGAACCTCATCGCGGTCGCCGCCCAGGCCACCGACCGTCAGCGGGCGACGGCCCTGCACCGCTACCTCTACGACCGCTCCCAGCACGCGGTCGCCCTCTACGCGGATGCCCTGGAGTCCAGCAGGGCCCGTGGCGACCGGCCGACGGAAGCGCGCGCACTCGTCGACATGGGCTGGGTCCACTGGCGTCAGAGCCGCTACGACGAGGCCGCGGACCAGCATCGGCGGGCTCTTCGCCTCGCCCACGAGCTCGGCGACCGGCACGTCGAGGCCAGGGCCGAGCAGGGCCTCGGCCATGTGCGCCTCGGACAGGACCATGCCGACGAGGCGCGCGAGCACTACCTGCGCGCGCTGGAGCGCTACCGGGAGCTGGGGGACCGGGCCGCGGAAGGGGCGGTTCTGGCGGCCCTCGGCCGGGCGGTCGCCCGCCTCGGGGACGTGCGATCGGCGGTCGCCCTGCACCACGACGCGCTGCGGGTCTACGAGGGGCTCGACGACCGGGACGGCCGGGCGGAGGCCCTCGAGGGCCTCGGCTCGGCCCACCTCGACCTGCGTGAGCACGAGCAGGCGCGTGCCCACTACGAGCACGCGCTGGCCCTGTACCGCGAAACCGGATACCGAAGTGGGGAGGCCTCCGCCCTCAACGGGCTCGGCGAGGTCGCGCTCGCCGCGGGTGACCACGCCTCGGCCGCCGAGCGGCACCGAGCCGCCATTGCGCTCGCCGACGAGATCGCCTACTCCCGCGAGCAGGAACGGGCCCGTGCCGGGCTGGCGCGAGCCGTCAGAGGGGCGGGCCGTCCGGAGGGAGGGTGACGGTCTGGTGCACGGGGCAGTTGTCCTTGAAGATCAGCGCGACGTTGTCGCCGGTGCGCTCGACCCCCCGCCCGAAGTTGTTCTTCTCGGGGTCACACAGGCAGCCGACGCGCAAGGCGTCGACATCGCCGGGAGCGAGGATCTTCCCGTCCGCCCGCAACGGCACGCGGTACGCCTTCGTCTCGTCGATCTGGATCATCACGGACGACGGGGGTTCCTCCTGGATCGCGTCCGGGTTCTCGACCATCCTCGCCAGCTCGTCGTCCACTCCCATGGCGACCGGTCTGCGTACCGTCTGCCCGTCGTCGCGGTGCGGGTGGCCCTGCACCAGCGCGACGGGGCCGCTCGTGTCGACCGTCACCTCCTTCGTGACGATCGAGAAGGCGTCCCAGCCGCGGCAGATGTGGACGTGGACCTCGGAGTCCGTTCCGTCGGGAAGGTCGGCGGCGGCATCCGTCAGCAGTTCGATGAGTTCGCCGATCTTCACGTCTCGCTCCTCGGATCTCAGTGGCTGGGGAGGCGTGCACATCCTCGCGCGGTGTGCAGCCGTTGCCGAGCCCCAGATCCCGACCTACTGTCTACAAAAGGTCGTCGCCGAGGGGGTGTCCGATGTCGGAGCGCATCGCGGCACCGCCGAGCATCACCCACCTCGCCGCCGACGCCATGCGCAAGATGATCTTCGCAGGTGAGCTGCGGCCAGGGGACCGCGTCGTGGAGAGCCAGGTGGCAGGCGCGCTGGGCGTGAGCAAGCCGCCGTTGCGGGAGGCCCTGCGCGTGCTGGAGCAGGAGGGGCTCGTCGTGCGCTCCCCGCGCCGCGGGGTGGTGGTGACCCCGCTGACCCTGCACGACGTCTACGAGATCCTCACGCTCCGGCACGACCTCGAGCGCCTCGCCGTCGATCTCGGGGTGCCGTGCCGCGCGCCAGAGCGCATCGCTCGCTGCCGCGAGGCGTACGCGGCGCTGGAGCGGGCGGCCGGTGCGGGCGACGAGGCCGCGGTGATCGAGCGCGGCTTTGCGTTCCACCTCGCCGTGGTTGGGCTCGCCGGGCACAGCAGGCTGGAGGACGCCTACCGGTCGCTTGCGCTCCAGATGCGCCTCTGCATGGTGATGAACCGCCGCGTCCGCAGCGTCCACGAGCCGCTCGTCGGGGACGCGCGGCGGCACCGCCGGATCCTCGAGCTCGTCGAGGCGGGCGACCCGGTCGCGGTGCACCACGAGCTCGCCCACCACGGCGACCGCAGCTTCCTGCTCGATGCGGACGAGACGTTCCCCGGCGGCTCGCCCGAGTCGCTGGCCTGGCTCGAGCAGATGCGCGGAGGCGCCTGATGAAGATCGTCCTCGGCAACGACCACGCCGGATTCCCGCTCAAGGAGCACGTGCGCTCCGTGCTCGAAGGGCTGGGGCACGAGGTGCTGGACGTCGGCCCGAACGGCACCGACCCGGTGGACTTCCCGGACGTCGCCAAGGCCGTGAGCGCACCGGTGCGGGCGGGCGAGGCCGACCGGGGCGTGCTGGTGTGCGGCACGGGCGTCGGCGCCGCGATCGCTGCGAACAAGATCGCCGGCATCCGCGCGACCGTCGCCCACGACACCTACACCGCCCGGCAAGCCGTCGAGCACGACGACGTCAACGTCGTGTGCCTCGGCGCGTGGCTGGTGGGCCCCGCGATCGCCACGCAGGTCCTCGAGGAGTTCCTCGCCGCGCGCTTCAGCACCGACCCGGCCTTCCGGCGCCGCGTGCAGATGCTGAACGAGATGGAACGCGAGATGACGTCCGACCCCGCCTGACACCCCGCAAAGGAGCGGCCATGGCGACGCCCGAGACAACGGAGTTCCTCACCTACCCGGAGCCACCGGGGAAACTGCGGCGCAGGCTCACCCTGGTCACCGCCCTGTCCGTGCTGGGGCCGGGCGCGATCGTCGCGTCGGCGAACATCGGCACCGGCGAGATGGTGTTCGCCGCGCGCGGCGGCGCCCTGTTCGGATACGCGCTGCTGTGGGCGTTTCTCGTCTCGGCGGCGGCCAAGGCGGCGCTCGCCTACTCGTTCAACCGGTACACCGTGGTCACCGGCGAGCACCCGATGGCGCGCTGGGCCACGCTGTTCCGCGGCCCGCGCGGCTGGTTCACGCTGCTCATGGGCGTGGTCTCGATCGCGGCCATCCCGTCGTGGGTGGGCGGGCTCGGGGTCGCGCTCGGCGACCTGATGGCCACGATCACCGCGGTCGGAACGGGGGCGCTGTGGGCCAGCGGCCTGATCGTGCTGTCCGGCCTGCTGTCCTGGTTCGGCGGCTACGAGCGCATGGAACGCGCGCAGACCGTGATCGTCGGGTTCATGCTGCTGGCCATCGCGATCAGCGTCGTCGTGCTGCAGCCGGACTGGCTCGCCGCGCTGGCCGGGCTGCTGCCGACCGTGCCGGAGTACAACGCATGGGTGCCAGGCGCCTACCCGGAGGTCGCCGAGCGCCCCGTGTGGCTGGAGCTCGCCGTGTACCTGGGGGCCGTCGGCGGCGGCACGTACGACTACATCGGCTACGCCGGCATGCTGCGCGAGAAGCGCTGGGGCATGCTCGGGCGCTCCGACCAGGCCGGGCTCGCCGAGCGGCTCGCGGCCCTGCCCCGCGGGGCCCGGCTGCCGCTGTCGGAGGACGCGGAGCAGGTGGCCCGCGGTCGGGCATGGAGCCGAGCGCCGCTGGGCGACACGGCGCTGTCGTTCGTCGCGATCGTGGTGTTCGCTTGCATGTTCATGATCAACGGCGCCTCCCTGCTGGCCGAACAGCAGCAGATCCCCGAGGGCAACGACACCCTCACCTACCAGGCCCAGTTCCTCACGGCCGTGCACCCGACGCTCCAGTACCTCTACTACGTCGCGGTCTTCTTCGCGTTCTTCGGCTCGCTGTACGCGTTCTGGGAGCTCTACACGTACACGGCGTACGAGACCCTCTCGCCGGTGTTCGGCCGGCTGCGCCGTACCGGGCAGCGTGCCCTGCGGCCGTGGATGTACGGCTACATCCTCCTCGCCAGCCTCGCGCTGGTGTGGACGGTCGGCGAGCTGGTGGTGATCGTGACGCCCGCCTCGGTGCTCGGCGGCCTGCTCACGTCGGGCCTGTTCTGCCTGGCGATCCTGTGGACCGAGCGGAAGGTCCTGCCGCCCGCCTATCGCCTCACGACGGCAGGCCGCTGGTGGGTGCTGCTGTCCGGGATCCTGCTGACGGTGCTGGGGGTGGTCTCGACATGGCAGCTGTTCGCCTGACCGGGGTGGCTCCGAAGTTCAGGAAAGCCACGTTCCTGAACCTGGGAGGGCCGCGATGAGGCCCGGTAGCGCCGTCGCCACCGCGTGCCTCGCCATGCTGTCCGTATGGCGGTTCCTCGACGGGGAGCCGGTGTGGGCGGCCGTCTTCGCCGGGCTGGCGCTCGTGCAGCTCGTCTTCGCGCTGCGCGGACAGCGCCCGACCCGCGCGGTCGGACCCGCCGACCCGAGCCGCAGGAACTGGGTGCGGATCGCGGTCGCCAACCTCGTGCTGGCGGTCGCCGCGGTGTTCTGGTTCCCGCCGCTCGCGCTGGTGCTCGCCGGGCTGGGGCTCTACTCGGCCCACCGCGCCCGGGCACCCCGTCCCGCCCCGCGCTGAGCCGGGCGTGCTCGGCCGCAGACCCGGCCGAGCACGCCGGCACCGACCCTCAGCCGAGCTCGCCGATGACGATGCCCCAGGACTTGATCGAGCGTTCCGCGACCACGCCGACCTCCGCGAACGGGTCGCGGTCGAGCAGCTCGCCGATCTCGGCCGCGCTCTCGCCTTCGAAGATCAGCATCCCGCCAGGTGGCTGCTCCGGACCCCACGGCCCACACACCTTCAGCTTGCCGGCCTCGTGCAGCTCCCGCAGGAACGCCCGGTGTGCGGGCCGGTGCTCGTCCCGCTTGTCGTCCGAACCATCGGCATAGGTGTAGAACACGGCGAACAGGCTCAAGTCGCTTTCCTCATTCCATCTCGGGTGTTGCTCGAACATCGACGTCCTCCTCGTCTGATCACGAAGGGCCTGCCTCCCTCCTCCATCGACCCGTGATCGCGAACCCGCAGGTCAGCGGGCGAGCCAGCCGCCGTCCACCGGGAGCACCGCGCCGTGCACGTAGTCGGCCGCGCGGGAGCAGAGGAACAGCACCGCGCCGGCGATGTCGGCGGCCTCGGCCCAGCGTCCGGCCGGGATGCGGTCGAGGATGGCCCGGCTGCGCACCGGGTCCTCGCGCAGGTCGCGCGTGTTGGCCGTGACGACGTAACCGGGGGCCACGGCGTTGACGTTGACGCCCTTGTCGGCCCACTCGTTGGCCAGCGCCCTGGTCAGCCCGGCCACCGCCGACTTGGACGAGGCGTAGCCGGGCACGAGCACCCCGCCCTGGAAGCTGAGCATGGACGCGGTGTTCACGATCTTGCCGCCGCCGCGGCGGACCATGCCCCGCCCGACCTCGCGGGACAGCACGAAGGTGGACCGCAGGTTCACGTCGACGACGTGGTCGAAGTCGGCGTCGGGATGCTCGGCCGCAGGGGCCCGTCGGATCGCGCCGGCGTTGTTGACCAGGATGTCGACGTCGCGCGTGGCGAGGTCCGTGGCGAGCGCGGCGACCTGCTCGCGGTCGGCGAGGTCCGCCGCCGCGGCGATGAACTTCCGGCCCCGCCCCTCGACGGCGGCCCTGACCTCGCCGTCCCCGTCGGGCCTTCCGGAGCCGACGCCGATGATGTCGGCGCCCGCCGCGGCCAGACAGTCCGCGATCGCGAGGCCGATGCCCCGGCTCGCCCCCGTCACCACGGCCAGCCGGCCTTCGAGGCCGAAGAGGCTCTCCGCGTACGCGGCGGGGCTGGTCGCGTGGGTCATGGCGGCGGGGTGCTCCTACTCGTCAGGGGGTGTGCCCGAGCGCGGCGGAGATCTTGTCCGCGGCCGCGATGGCGTACGGCGCCATCGCCACGACCTGCTCGGCGGTGTGCTCGAGGCCGAGGGTGGAGATGCTCAGCCCGTACTTGATCCGGCCGGTGTGGTCGCGGATCGGCGCCGCCACGCAGCGCACGCCCGGGACGTTCTCCCCGTCGTCCTCTGCGTAGCCGCGCTCGCGGACGGCCGCGACGACCCGGCGCAGCGTCTCGAGGTCGTGGATCGTGCGGTCGGTGCGGGGCACCAGCCCGGTGCGGGCGGCGTAGTGCGCAAGCCCCTCGTCCGTGTAGCCGGAGAGCACGACCTTCCCGATGCCCGACGAGTGCATCGGGATGGCCAGGCCCACCCGCGACGGCATCTGGTACGGCTTGTCGGAGTCGGCGCGGATCAGGTAGATGATCTCGTCGCCGTTCGCCACGCCCACGTGCACCGTGCAGTGCACCTGGGCCACCAGCTCGTCGACGATCGGCTGCGCGATCGCCGAGATGTCGATCTGCTGCAGCGCGCGCCCCGCGAGGGAAAGGATCGTGGGCCCCGGGAGGTACTGCCCGTCCCGGCCCACCGCGACGTACCCGCGGTCCACCAGCGTGGACAGGATCCGGTGCACCGTGGCCTTCGCCAGCCCGGTCGCCTCCACCACGTCGGTGAAGCGCGGGTGGGTCAGCACCGCCGACAGCACGAGCAGGGTCTTCTCGCTCGCGGTCGCACGCTCACCGGTGGCAGGGGTCTCGGGGGGCATCTCTCACCTGTTCGGTTCAGTGCATCCCGGATCACCGCATCTCGGCGATGGGGACGCCGTCCATGTCGTCGAAGCTCTGATTCTCTCCTGCCATCGCCCAGACGAAGCTGTAGCTGGCCGAGCCGAACCCGCAGTGCACCGACCAGCTGGGTGAGATCACCGCCTGCCCGTCCGCGACCATGAGGTGCCGGGTCTGCGTCGGCTCGCCCATGATGTGCACGACCCGCGCGTCATCCGGCAGGTCGAAGTAGAGGTAGGCCTCCATCCTCCGGTCGTGGGTGTGGGCAGGCATCGTGTTCCACATGCTGCCCGGGTGAAGCGTCGTCACACCCATCACCACCTGGCAGCTGCGCACGCCGTTCTCGTGGATGTACTGGTTGAGCGTGCGCCGGTTGGAGGTGACGGGGTCGCCGAGCTCGCGGACGGTCCCGCTGCCCGCCTCGACGAGCGTGGTCGGGTACGCGGTGTGCGCCGGCGCGGAGAAGAGGTAGAACCGCGCGGGTTCGTCGCCGTCCGCGGACGTGAACGTCACGTCCCGCACGCCGCGCCCCACGTACAGGCAGGACCCCTTTCCCACCTTGTGGGTGGTGGCGTCGACCGCGACCGTGCCCGCGCCGCCGACGTTGACGATCCCGGCTTCCCGGTGCTCGAAGAAGTGGTCGCTGCGGATCTCCGGGAACCCGGGCAGCTCGACGGGGCCGCTCACCGGCTGGATGCCGGCGAGGACGACGCGGTCGTGGTGGGTGTAGACCGCGCGCACCTCGTCGGCGACGAACAGGTCCTCGACGAGGTAGCGGCGGCGCAGCTCCGCGGTGTCCATCCCGGGGATCTGGTCGGGGGCGGTGGCGTAGCGCTGCTCCATGGAAGTCCTTTCTCTACAGGAGGTCGAGCAGGCCGGGCAGCCAGAGCGACAGCCCCGGCGTGAAGATCACGACGATGAACACGATGACGAGCGCGACGAAGAACGGGACGAGCCTGCGGACGACGGGCTCGATCCCGAGGTCGGCGACCTTCGCGCCCACGAAGAGGATCGTGCCGACCGGCGGCGTGATCGTGCCGATGCAGACCCCGAGCACGATCATGATGCCGAAGTGGACCGGGTGGATCCCGAAGCTCTCCACGATCGGCAGGAAGATCGGCGTGAAGATCAGCACGGCAGGCGTCGCGTCCATGAAGCAGCCGACGACCAGCAGCACGAGCGCGATGAGCAGCAGGATCAGCACCGGGTTGGTGGTGAGGCCGAACAACCCCTCGGACACCGTCTGCGGGACCCGGGCGAAGGACAGGACGAAGCCCATGACCGTCGAGACGCCGATCAGGAACATGACGACGGCCGTCGTCTTCGCGGCGTCGATGAGGATGCCGGGCAGCTGCCGCACGGAGATCGCGCGGTAGAGGAACGACAGCAGCAGCGCGTAGAGCACAGCGATGCAGGACGCCTCGGTCGCGGTGAAGAAACCGGCGAGGATGCCGCCGATCACCACCACGATCAGCAGCAGCGCCGGTACCGCGTCCAGCAGCACCTTGAGCGACTGCGCGAGGCCGATCCGGTCGGTCACCCGCAGCTCGGGCCGCCTGCGGGCGTACAGGTGCACGGCCGCCATGCAGACCAGCGCCCACGCGATGCCGGGCAGGTAGCCCGCGACGAACAGCGCGGCCACCGACGTGCCCGACACCAGCGAGTAGACGATCATCAAGTTGCTCGGCGGGATGAGCATCCCGGACGGCGCCGATGCGACGTTGGCGGCTGCGGCGAAGCTGCGGTCGTAGCGCTCCTTCTCCTGCAGCGGGGTCATCACCGCGCCGACCGCGGCGGCCGCCGCCACCCCGGAGCCGCTGACGGCCCCGAAGAGGGCGTTCGCCGCCACGTTCGTCTGCGCCAGCGATCCCGGTGCCCAGCCGACCAGCACCTTCGCGGCATCGACCAGCCGCAGTGCGATGCCGCCGTTGTTCATGATCACGCCGGCCAGCACGAAGAACGGGATGGCCAGCAGCGGGAACGAGTTGATCCCGCGGAAGATCTGCTGGGCCGCGGTGGACACGCCGTCCTCGGTGCCGAGGAAGACGAACATCGCCGCGAGCGACGACAGGCCGACGGCCACGCTGATCGGGGCGCCGATGACGAGCAGCACCGCGATCCCGACCAGCAGCAGGAGGGCGGCGAGCGAGACGGGGTCCATGCCGGGACGTCCTCCCTAGACGAGCTCGAGGTCGGTGTCCTCCACCGGGCGCTCGGCGCCGGTGAGGATCTGCACCAGGTGGAAGAGGGTGTAGAAGGCGATCAAGGCGCCGCTGATCGGCAGGGCGAGGTAGAGCGGGCCGACCGTGATCGGCAGGCCGGTCAGGTTCTGGTTCCAGGCCAGCTGCGACACCAGGAACCCGCCCCACAGCAGCGCCAGCCCGGTGAAGGTCAGGATCGCCAGCTGGACGGCGATCGCCAGCACCACCTGTGCCCTCCGCGGCAGCCGGCGCACCACCACGTCCATTGCGACGTGGCCCCGCTCGCCGAACACGAGCGCGGCCGCGAACAGGCCCAGCCAGATGAACAGGTACTTGGCCAGTTCCTCCGACCAGCCGCTCGGGCTGCCGAGGACCTGCCGGGCGAACACCTGCCACGACACGTCGAGCACGAGCGCGGCGAACAGCACCACGCACACCGCGGCCAGCCCGCGGTCGAGAGCTTTCTTGAGCGCGGTCATCGATCAGCCGGCCGTGGCGGCCGCGCGCGCCTGCTCGTGGATCCGGCGGGCGACGTCGCTGGTCAGCTTCAGCTCGACCAGCGGGCGGATCGCCGCCGCGAACGCCTCGGTGTCCACCTCGTTGAACTGCGCGCCCGCGTCCTTCGCGGCCTGGGTGACCCGCGCGATCTCGGTCTTCCAGAGCTGCCCCTCTTCCTCGACGGCGGCGCGGATCTCGTCGGTGAAGATCGAGCGGTGCTCGGGGGACATGCCCTCGAGGATCGCCGGGTTGGTGATCAGGTAGTCCGGGAGCATGAGGTGGCGGGTGTAGCTGTAGTACGGCGCTACCTCGGAGTGCTTGGAGTTGAAGTAGGTCAACTCGTTGTTCTCGGCGGCGTCGATGACCCCTGACTGCAGCGCGGTGTAGACCTCGCCCATCCCCATCGGCGTGCCGCTGCCGCCCATCAGCCGGATCATCTCGATGTTCGTGTCCGACTCGATGACGCGGACCTTCATCCCGGCGAGGTCGGCAGGCGTCGTGACCGGGCCCCGCGGGTTGTACATCGAGCGGATGCCGCCGTGGAACGCGCCGAGCACGTGGATGCTCTGGCCGTCGAGCGACGAGTAGAGCTCGGAGACGATCGCGGGGTCGTTGGTGACTTCGCGCTGGTGGTCCTGGGAGTCGAACGTGAACGGGAGGTTGAAGGCCACGAAGTCGGGGTTGAAGTTCTCCAGCAGCGGGCTCGCGACCATCGACATGTCCAGCGCGCCGGACTGGACCAGCTCGATCGTCTCGCGCTGCGCCCCGAGGGTCTCGTTCGGATAGACCTCGATGCCGTACCGGCCGCCGGTCCGCTCGGCGAGCCGCTCGCCCATGGCCCGCATGGCGATGAACTGCGGGTGGTTCTCGGGCTGGTTGAACGCGACCCGGAACACCGTCTCGGCCGTGGCGGCGGCCGAACCGCCCCCGGCCCCGCCGCCTGTGACGGCGCCAGGGACGCCGGTACCAGCGCTGCAGGCGCTCACCAGGAGCGCCGCCGCGGCCACGCCTACCAGCGCGGCTGCCTTCGGTCGACCCATGCCGGACTCCTTTGTCAGCAGATATGGAACTCAGTTCCGTGGCACGGAACAACCTACTGCTGGCCGCCGGTGCGTGCAAGAGGTTCTGGGAAGCGCTTGCCGGGGCGGGAACGAGCGGAACCCGGATCGCGGCTACCTATTGGGATCACGGCGCGCGCTGCTGACGTCCGGCCAGGCCCGCAGCCCGGGCAGGCCTCGCCGGACTGGCGTTTCGAGCCGGCGTGATCAGCGGGAACGGGACATAACGCTCAGGGGTGAGCGTTATGTCCCGATCCCGTCGATCATCGGTCGGATTGGAGCGGGTCCGAGGATTGGATGCGTGCGCCACGCACCCGCTCGTGTAGCTCCGCCACCTCGACGACGTCGCGGCGCGGAGCAAGTTGCTGGTCGACCTCCACCACCCGCCATGCGTTCGACGGCACCAGTCGACCGGAGTCGGCGGCCAATAGCGCGAGATGGGCAGCCTCGTCCGCGCGCCCGTCGCGGGCGAGGATCAGCCCCAGGTCGATCCGGGCGGTAGCGAGCCGGCGGGCAGGGCCGTGCGCGTACCGGTCGGCGACCTCGCGGGCGACCTGCTCCCCGGCCGGGTCGCCGAGCCAGGCAAGCGAGGTGGCGGTGTAGCCCTCCAGCTTGCGCCGATCGAAGAAGAAGTGGTGGTCCCGTGGCGTGGGCCCGGACTGGCGGTCCACGCCCGTCTCCGCCCGGGCGAGTGCCGCGCGCACCGTGGCGCCGTCGCCGAGCCGGGCCGCGGCGCGCGCCCGCTGGGCGGCGAGCTGCACGACCGCGGACGCGCCCGGAGCGGCCAGTGCTTCCCCCTCGGCCGCCAGCCGAGCCGCCCGCTGCCAGTCCTGGTCTATCAGCGCCGTCCATGTCGCGATCTCGAGCGCCCATGCGCATATCTCGGTGTGCTCGGACTCTCGGCCCAGTGACGCCGCCGCGGCTCGCGCGGCGGCGGCCTGCGCCCGGTCGCCGAGGTCGACGAGCACGGTCGCGCCGAGCAGCGCCAGCCATCCGCCCGTTGCCAGCAGGCGGCGCCGCTGCGCCAGCGTGGTGCGCCGGTCGAGCAGCACCGACACCTCCGATGCGCGGCGACGTACCTCCGTCAGCAGCGCGTCCGGCGGGGTGTTGGCGTACGCGCGGGCCAGTAGCTCGGCGACCTCCTCGGCCGCCTCCACCGCGGCAGCGCCCACCTCGGACACCCCGGCCCGTGCCGCGAGCGCGAGCAGCCCGTCATCCGTGTACGGCTCCGGGACGCCGTCGTCGCTGCGCCGCGGTGGTCGGAACCCCAGCTCGGACTCGCTCGCCTCGAGCACCGCTGCGAACGCCTGCCGGTAGGTGCGGCCCGGCCAGCGGATCGCACCACGTTCCAGCTTCGCCACGTAGTGCGCATCCACCGGCGCCTCGTGGCCGGCGCTCCGATGGACCTCGGCGGCGACCAGCTCGGCCAGCTCTCCGCGGCTCAGCGGATGGCCGGGGGAACGCGACGACGGCCGGGCCAGCCGTGCGGCCCGCAACTGCGTGTTCGGCTCCACCCGCATCCCCACCCGCCGAGGATGCCGATCATCCCCGGGCATCCCCGCGAAACGCCCTGCCTCCGGTTGCTCGCCGAGGCCAGCGTAGAGGGAGTGAAGAGGCCGGCAACGTGCGCGACCGTGCTTCTGTGGGCCTTTCTGGCCTTCGCCACGGCATATGGGCTGTTCCTCATGCTCCTGGGCATTGCGTTGGCGGTGCGGGGCCGATGAGCGACTCGGCGCCGATGAGCGAGCTCGTCGCGGTCTACGTCGCGCACGGTCTCACTGAGGGGATGCGTGCGGCGCATGTCGATGACGGCACCGGCCACTGCGCCGGCTGTGCGTGGTCGCAGACGGGGTGGCCCGTCCATCCGTGCACGCTTCGACACGCCGCGGAAGTCGCGACCGACATGAAGCGCCCGTCCCAGCCGCGTTGACGCGGACGTTGCTCGGTCAGGGGAGTTGGCCCGGGAACAGCAGCGAGAGCTCCGCGGGGTGGCGGGCGATCAGGCGCAGCTCGTCGTCGGTGAGCGGGCGGCCCGTCATCGCGTTGCACAGCTGCGCCAGCTGGAACGATCGCTCCTCGTCGGCAGGCTCGAGGCCGAGGCCCTCCATGACGTGCCGGAACCCGGCCTTCCCGCCGTACTCGCCGGTGAGCACGACCCGGCCGTCACGGGTGTGCCAGTCGTCGGGGAACGGGCCGAGGGTGGCCTCGTCGTACAGCTCGTAGTTGCCGTGGTCCTTGAGCGCGCCGTCGGCGTGGATGCCCGACTCGTGCGCGAAGGCGTTGCGGCCAACGCCCACCTGGTTGTGGGGTAGCGGCTGACCGAAGGCGTAGCTCGCCCACAGCGCGAAGCGGCGCGCCCAGCTCAGATCGAGGGCGTCGCCGATCTCGGCGTCGATCCCGAAGCCGTGCTCGAACGCGAGAACCGTCGAGAGCAGGTCGGCGTTGCCCGACCGCTCCCCGATGCCGTTGACGCACGTGTTGATCCAGGCGTCCTGCCCCGCGTCGAGGTCGCCGAGCGCACCCGACACCGAGTTGGCGACGGCCATCCCCAGGTCGTTGTGGCAGTGCGTCTCCACGGGCATTCCGGTGGTCGCCGCGAGCGCCGCGAAGCGTTCCCGGATGCGGCCGGGGGTGTCGCCGCCGATCGTGTCGCAGTAGCGCACCCGGTCGGCGCCTGCCTCCTTCGCGGCGAGGGCGAACTGCAGCAGGAACGCGTCGTCGGTGCGGGATCCGTCCTCCGCGTTGACGCCGATCGTCTCCGCCCCACTCTGCTTCGCGACGCGGACCGCCGCCGTCATCTCCCTGATGATCGCGTCGCGGTCCAGGCTGCCGCGGAACTTGTTCTTGATCATGTAGTCGGACGTGGAGATCGACAGGTTGTAGTGCCGCAGCCCGAGCGGTGCGGCCTTCTCGACGTCCGCCGCCACGCCGCGACACCAGCCGGCGAGGCGCAGGTCGCCGAACGCGCCTGCCTTCTCCAGCGCCACCTGCGCCCGGATGTAAGGCACCTCGTGGTGCAGGAACGGGAAGCCGATCTCGGACTGGGCCACGCCGAGTCGGGCCAGGTACCAGTTGACCATCGTCTTGCCGAACTTGGACAGGCCGGTGCGCGCGGTCTGCACGCCGTCGCGGTTGGTGACGTCCAGGAAGTGCACTCGTGGCATGCCGCGACGTTGACACACGTCCTCAATGTGTATCAATATTGATTTTAATCAATATATCGTCAGGAGTCCGGGTGGAGGAGATCGATGCCGCCGAGGCGGCGCGCCGGCTCGGGGTCAAGCCGGCCACGCTGTACGCCTACGTCAGCCGTGGCGTCCTGCGCAGGCGACCGGGGAGCGACGGGCGCCGCAGCATGTTCGACGCGGCCGAGGTGGCTTTGCTCGCACGCCGCGGCAGGCCGCGCCGCGCGGCGGAGACGGAGCTCGTCGTCGAGTCGGCCCTGACCGCGCTCGTGGGTGACCGCCCCTACTACCGGGGGCGGGACGCGCTGGCGCTGGCCGGTACCGCCCGCTACGAGCAGGTGGCCACGTGGCTGTGGACGGGGGACCCGGACGCGTTCACCGCAACCGCGTCGGAGTGGCGGGTGGCGTCCGAGGCGCTGGCCGCGGTGCGGGACGCACAGCGCGGCCTGCCCGGCGACCTGCTGCCGTTGGACCGGATGCCGGTGATCGTCACCGTGCTGGCCGGTCTGGACCCGCTGCGCTTCCACCTAGAGCCACCCGCCGTGGTCGCGGCCGGGCAGACGATCGTGGCGGGGCTCGTCGAGGGCCTGCCCGTCCCGGAGGAGGGCTCGCCGCTCGACGGTTCCGTCGCAGAGCGGCTGTGGAGCCGGCTCACCCCCCGTCCGCCGGACGGCCTGCTCGACGTCCTCGAGGCCACGCTGGTGCTGCTCGCCGACCACGAGCTGGCGGCGTCCACGCTCGCCGCCCGCGTGGCCGCGTCGGTGCGGGCCGATCCGTACGCCGTGGTGCTCGCCGGGCTCGGCGTGCTCTCCGGCCCGCTGCACGGCGGCGCGTCGTTGGCGGCCGAGCGGATGTTCGCCGACGTGCGGGGCCCGTCCGACGCGGCGCGCGTGATCGGCGAACGGCTGCGCCGTGGCGATCGCATCCCCGGCCTCGGGCACCGCGTCTACACCGGTGCCGACGGGCGTGGCGTCCGGCTGATGGAGCTGCTGCGTGCGGCCGTGCCGGGGCACGAGCAGCTCGCCGCGGCCGAGGCCGTCATCGCAGAGGCCGGGCGCCGCAGGCTCCCCGCTCCCAACGTCGACCTCGCCGTGGCGTGTCTCGCGCGCGTGGCGGGCATGGTGCCCGGCGCCGGGGCGGCGATCGCCGCCGTGGCCCGCACGGCGGGCTGGCTGGCGCACGGGATGGAGGAGTACGCGCGCGGGCGGATGCTGCGCCCACGCGCCGTCTACACCGGTCCGCCGCCGGGCTCCTGAGACCCGCTCGACGTGGCCCGGGTCACTCGTGGCAAATTATGAGTACGGCGTACCCGAGATCTCGCTACCTCGTTGATGTGATCGAGGTAGTCGAGGGGACGACTGCCTGCAGGGGGGACCATGATCGAGCTCGACGGCGTCACGAAGACCTACGGCAACGGCGAGGTGCAGGTCCGGGCGCTCGGCCCGGTGGACCTCCTCGTCGAGGAGGGCGACTTCGTCGCGATCATGGGGCCGTCCGGTTCCGGCAAGAGCACGATGATGAACATCCTCGGCTGCCTTGACGTGCCGAGCGACGGGCGCTACCTGCTGGACGGGATCGACGTCAGCAAGCTGCGCGACAACAAGCTCGCGGCCATCCGCAACACGCGGATAGGTTTCGTGTTCCAGTCGTTCAACCTGATCGCGCGAACCTCGGCGGTGCGCAACGTCGAGCTGCCGCTCATCTACGCCGGGGACAAGAGCCGCCGCCGGGAGCGCGCGTTGGCGGCGCTGGAACGGGTCGGGCTCGGTGAGCGGGCGGGTCACATGCCCAACGAGCTGTCCGGTGGGCAGCAGCAGCGTGTCGCGGTGGCGCGGGCGCTCGTGACCAACCCGGCGATCATCCTGGCCGACGAGCCCACCGGGAACCTGGACACCACCTCGACGGTGGAGATCATGCGGCTGCTGGTCGAGCTGAACGACGCAGGCCGCACCGTCGTGCTGATCACGCACGAGCCGGAGGTCGCGGAGTTCGCCAAGCGCGTGATCGAGCTGCGCGACGGCCACATCGTGCGCGACGTACGGCAGAAGCAACTGGTCACGTCGTGATCTGGGAGGTCACGCGCATCGCGATGCGCGGTCTGCGGGCCAACAAGCTGCGCTCCGCGCTCACCACGCTCGGCATCATCATCGGCGTCTCGGCGGTCATCCTGCTCACGGCGCTCGGCAACGGGATCCAGGCGGGCTTCAACGAGCAGTTCGGCTCGCTCAACACCCAGATCACGGTGACGCCGACCGAGGGTGGGGTGCCTGGTGGGGGCCAGGCCCGTGACCTCACCGAGAATGACATGGAGGCGGTGCTCAGGGACGCCCCGGACGTCGCGACCGCCCTCCCGATCGTCGCCGGGGCCGCGCTGCTGCAGCTGGGTGGCGACCAGTACCGCACATCGGTCACCGGCACCACGGCCGACTACTTCACGGTCACAGACCGCGAGCTGACGGCGGGGCGCGGGTTTGACGCGCAGGAGGTCCGCACCAACGCCAAGGTGGTCGTGCTCGGTCCGGGCCCGGTCACCGAGCTGTTCGGTGGCAACGCGGCATCCGCGCTCGGCCAGGAGATCCGGATCGGCAGGGCGGTGTTCCGGGTGATCGGCGTGGCGGAGGCCACCGGGCAGCAGGACGACGTCGCGATCATGCCGATCGGCGCGGCGCGCAGCTACCTCACCGGTGGCGACGACGAGCTGGACACCATCATCGTGCGGGCCCGTTCCGCCGAGGCGGTGACGCCGGCGGCGAACCAGATCACCGAGGTCCTGTCCGACCGGCACAACATCCGCGACACCGCCAAGCGCGATTTCGACGTGCAGGCCCTGCAGCAGCAGATCCAGGAGGCCACGCAGTTCTTGTCGTTCCTGACGCTGTTCACCGGCGCCGTCGCCGGGATCTCGCTGATCGTCGGCAGCATCGGCGTCGCGAACATCATGCTGGTGACGGTCACCGAGCGGACCCGGGAGATCGGCATCCGCAAGGCGATCGGGGCCCGGCCCCGGGTGATCCTCGGGCAGTTCCTGCTCGAGTCGGTGTTCCTGTCCGCGCTGGGTGGGCTGATCGGCATCGTGATCGGCGTCGGTCTCTCGCTCGTGGGTGCGCTGATCATGCCGCAGCTGATCCCCGACTTCCCCGCACCGGCCGTGGACCCCGGCTCGATCGTGCTCTCGTTCTCGATCAGCTTGCTCATCGGCCTCATCGCGGGCGGCTACCCGGCCCACCGCGCGTCGCGGCTCCGACCGATCGAGGCCCTCCGATACCAATGACCCGCGCGAGATCCAGACCAGTAGTGATCAAGGCAGGAGCTTTCATGTCCCGAACGACCGGTCGGCGCGCCTGGGCGGCATGCGCCATCGGTGCGGCCGCGGTGCTGGCCCTCACGGCCTGCACCGCGGAGCCGCCGCCACCGCCGGCACTGCGCGTGGACCGCGGCTCGGTGCAGAGCACCGTGTCGGCCTCCGGGACTCTCGTCGGGATCTCCGAACAGACGCTCGGCTTCCCGCGGCGCGGGCAGCTCACGCAGGTGCTGGTGGGCGTCGGTGACCAGGTGGTGCCCGGGCAGGAGCTCGCCCGCGTCGACGACTTCGCGCTCCGCCAGACGCTCTCCCAGGAGCAGGCGAGCCTCGCCGAGGCGCAGGCCGAGCTGGACCGGGCCACGGGCAACAACCGCGTGAACGCCACCGGCCGCACGCTCGGCCAGGCGCAGGAGATCCTCGACGCGGTCAAGAAGCAGGTCGACGAGACGAACGATCTGAATCGCGCGGCCACGAACCGCGCGCGCGAGCAGCTCGACTTCGACAAGAAGGTCCTCGACCGCGCGTGGGACGTCCTGCGCCGGGACGAGGAGGCGTGCGAGGACGAGGGCGACAGCCCGCCGTCGACCACGACCACCAATCCAGCACCGAGCCGGCAGAGCCAGCAGAGCCAGCAGGACACCGAAGGCTCAGAGGACGACGAGGACACGGGATCCCAGGTCGAAGGAGCGTCGTTCCGCGTAGAGGGCATCGCCTTCAACTCGGTCCCCGCCGGGGCCTGCGAGCGGCTCGACGCCGACCGCACCGCCGTCGAGAACGCGAAGCGCACAGTGCTCCAGTCCGAGGCCGCGCTGGACACCGCGAAGCACCAGGAGGACGTCGACGCCGCGGCCGGGAAGGTGTCGATCGAGCGGGAGCAGCAGACCGTCATCTCCGCGGAGAACGACAGCGGCGCCGCCCAGAACGACCGGCCCGCCGACATCGAGGTCCGGAGGGCGCAACTGCGCAACGCCCAGGCAGCCGTCCGGGTGGCACAGCAGGACGTCGACAACACGGTCCTGTACGCCCCGGCCGCCGGCACCGTGTCGGCGATCAACGGGAAGGCCGGCGAGTTCGTGGGCGAGGCGTCCGGCCTCACCCCGGTCGCACCCGGCAGCACCGCGAGGATCCCCCAGAGCAACGACATCTCGAGTGGCGACAACGGGGGCTCGGCGCAGAGCACGGGACCGCTCATGGTCTTGAACAACCTCGACACGTACCAGCTGGTCGTGCCGTTCGAGGAGTCCGACGCCGCGCGCATTGCCGTCAACCAGCAGGTGGAGGTCACGGTCGACGCGATCCCCGACCTGCGGGCGCCGGCAACCGTCCTCTCGATCGCGCCGACCGGGACGCCGTCGTCCGGGATCGTGGAGTACAACGCCACGATCGTGCTCCGCGATGGCAGCGATGCCCGGCTGCGCGACGGCCAGACCGCGCTCGCCGACGTGATCACCGAGTCGGTGGACAACGTGCTGCGCGTGCCGTCGGCCGCCGTCCAACGTGACGTTGCGGGCACCTTCGTCGACGTCCGCGGCGAGGACGGCCAACCCGTCAGAACACCATTCGAGGCCGGTGCGACAGGCGACGAGTACACCCAGGTGCTCTCCGGCCTGCGGGAGGGCCAGGAGCTCCTGCTCCCACCGCCGCCGACCCCCGCCGCCACCGGAGGGGGCCCCGGCGGCTGACGCCGGGTCGTGAGTGGATACGCGCGCCATAGCGCGCGTATCCACTCACGACGCTTTCGCGCTAGCGTCACCGCGTGATCGATCCGCCTCGCTTCCGTGTGGCGTGGGGCGGGCTCGGTGCGCTCGCGGGCGGCGTCGCCGCGCTGCTGCTCGCCACGTCCGGTCGCTACGGCTACCATCGCGACGAGCTGTACTTCCTGCGGGCCGGGCGCGAACCGGCGTTCGGCTACGTCGACCAGCCACCGCTCACGCCGCTGATCGCGCGCGCGATGGACACGCTGCTGCCCGGCTCGCTCACCGGCCTGCGGCTGCCGTCGGTGCTCGCATCGGCCCTGGTCGTGCTGCTCACCGGCCTGATCGCCCGTGAGCTGGGTGGAGGGCGCGGCGCGCAGCTGGTGGCCGCGGCGAGCATGGGCGTGTCGGCGGTGCTGCTGGCTGTCGGGCACCTGCTGTCGACCACCACCTACGACCTGCTCGCCTGGACCGCCCTGACCTGGCTCCTGGCGCGCTCGCTGCGTGACGGCGGCATGATCTGGCTCGTCACCGGCGCGGTGGCCGGGCTCGCGTTGCAGAACAAGCCGCAGCCGCTGGTGCTGCTCGCCGGCGTGCTCGTGGGCGTGCTTGCGGTCGGGCCGCGGGCGGCGCTGGCCAGTCGCTGGCCGTGGCTGGGCGCGGCGGTGGCGCTCGCGATCTGGGCGCCGAACCTGGTCTGGCAGGCCACGAACGGCTTCCCGGTGTTCACGCTGTCCGCCGCGATCGCGGGCGGCAGCTCCGGCAGCAGCGAGCCGTGGTACCTGTTCCTGCCGTTCCAGCTCGTGCTCGTGAGCCCGCTGCTCGTGCCGATCTGGGTACTGGGCTGGTGGCGCCTCGCCCGCGACCCCGCGCTGCGCACGTGGCGCGCCTTCGCCGTGGCGTACGTGCTGGTCGCCGCGCTGTTCCTGGTGACGGGCGGCAAGCCCTACTACATGGCGGGCTTCTTCCCGGTGCTGCTCGCGGCGGGCGCGCCGGCCGTCGTCGACTGGGCGCGGCGCGGAGCACGCGTGCTGCGAACCGGGCTGCTCGCGGCCGCCCTCGCGCTGAGCCTCGCGATGTCTTCGCTGCTCATGCTGCCGCTCGTCCCGGTCGGTGAGCTGGCGCGCACCCCGATCCCGGACATCAACTACGACGCGGGGGAGACGGTCGGCTGGCCCGAGTTCGCGGCGACGATCTCCGCCGTGCACGCGCGGGTGCCAGCGGGCGAGCGCGTCGCGGTGCTCACCGCCAACTATGGGGAGGCGGGCGCCGTCGACCGGTTCCTGCCCGCGCTCGCGCCGGCCCACAGCGGGCACAACGCGTACTGGGGGTGGGGCCCGCCGCCGGAGGATGCCGGAACGCTGATCGTGGTCGGGCTGGACGAGGCGCCGCTGCGCCGGTGGTTCGGCGCGGTCGAGCTCGCCGCGCGCGTCGACAACGGGCTCGGCGTCGACAACGACGAGCAGGACGAGCCGGTCTGGCTGGTCCGCGAGCGGCGCGCTCCGTGGTCGCAGCTCTGGCCGCAGCTGCGCCACATCGGATAGTCGGTTGCGTGTACGTGCGCCGACCTGGATCTTGTCCCGGTGCTGGTCCGCCGTGAGCTCCCGGGTGACGCGCCCGCCGTCGCCGACGTCCACGCCGAGGCGTTCGCCCCGATGTACCCCGACTCCGCGCCGATCGAGCCGGGCTTGGTCGACGCCCTGCGCGCGAGCGAGGAGTGGCTGCCGCCCTTGTCGCTCGTCGCCGAGATCGACGGTGCTGTGGTGGGGCACGTGTGCGTCACGCGGGCGACGCTCGGCCCTGACCAGCTGCCCGCGCTCGGCCTCGGCCCGCTCGGCGTGCGGGAGGCCCACAAGCGCCGCGGTGTGGGCAGTGCCCTCATGCACGCGGTGCTCGGCGCCGCCGACGCGCTCGACGAGGGCGTCGTGGTGCTGCTCGGGCACCCCGACTACTACCCGCGGTTCGGATTCCGCCCCGCGGCCGAGCTGGGCATCGAGCCCGAGGTACCCGAGTGGGCGCCGCACTTCCAGGCCCGCCCGCTCACGGCGTACCGGCCGCAGCTGCGCGGCACCTTCCGCTACGCGGCCCCGTTCGGCGAACTCTGAGCCCCCGGGCGATTGCCCGGATCTCTGAATACCTCCAGCATGCGGGGTCATGACCACCGAGGTGCAGTGGAGCGAGCTCCAGCGCGACCCGCGGGGCGTCGCGGCCCTCGCCGACCGGGGCGACGTGCGCGTCCGGCGGCGCGAAGGGGTGCCGCTGCTCCTGGTCAGGGAGGACCGCGCCGAAGCGGCGGCTGACGGGGCCCTCGCCGTGGCGCGGACGCTGCGCACCGCGCTGCTGCACCTGGACGAGGCGGCGCACGAGGCCCTCACCGAGGAGTTCCCGTGGCTCGACAAGCTCCCCGTCGACGACCGGCGCCGCTTCGCGAGCGAGTTCGGGCAGGCCGTGCAGGCGTCGGCGGAGCTGGGGCAGTGGGATGTGCTGTCGCAGGCGCTGTTCGAGTGGCGAGCCACCGCCGAGATCCACGCCGACCCCTCCCTCGCGGCCGAGCTGTCCCGCCCGGTGGACGACGACCTCGGCCCGGTCCCGGTGCCCGAGGGGAGCTCGGGGACGTCCGACCGCTGGGAGCCCCGGTTCGCGACGTCCGAGGCGGCGAAGGGCTGGGAGGAGCTGTGCCGCGTGGCCACCGGGCCGGCGGAGGCGTGGGCAGCGCTCGCCGAGCGTCCCGCCCGGCCCCACGAGCCGGCCCGCCGGCACCGGCTGCGCGGGCGGCTTGCCGAGCGCCGGGTCGGCGAGCGGACCCTGCAGCAGTGGCACCTCGAGGTCGCCGGGAGCGGGCGGGTCTGGTACTGCACCGACGCCGAGCGGCGCGTCGTCTGGGTCGTCGCGGCTGCGCCGGTGCGCCCGAGGGTCGGTGGGTGAGCTGTGATCAGCCGCCGAACGGCCCGACGACCGTGTTGATCAGCATCGTCAGCGTGCTCTCCGCCCCCGTCCCGAACGCGGTGGCCAGTGCGTAGCCGACGGCTGCGTCCCGCGGCCGGACGTCCGCGGCGGGTGTCCACACCGCCATCAGCTCCACCGTCTCCGGTTCGAGCATGAGCTCGCCCAGCCGCTGCCCGTCGCGGGAGAGCCGGCTGCCGTCCTCGTCAGACGGGCTGAAGTGGTAGTGGACGCCGTCCACGTGCGCGTCCACGCGGAACGAGCCGCGGGTGAACCGGCCCCTCCCGAGGGTGAGCGTGGCCGGCGTCCCGTCGACGGTGAGCGTGAGTTGCGCGGGGTCGCGCGTGCCGATCGGCACGTACGCGGACACCTCAGCGGTCTCCGACCGCCGCAGGTGCACCGCGGGGAAGCCGTCACCCGCCACCTCGACCCACCCGTGCTCGATGTCGGTGTGGACGATCACCACACCGTGCAGCGGGTCGTCGACGGTGCAGGTCTGGATCAAGGGCACTCGGGGGAAGGTAGCGGATCGGGTTCGGGGCGGGCCTACCCTGGAGTGGTGACCACGCACCGCCCCCACCCCGGCCACCCCGACCCGGCCAGCCCGTGGGTCTTCGCCACGCGCGAGCTGGGGCGCCGTCCCGGGAACATGCGCGCCTACAGCAGGCGCATCCCGGCGCCCGCCGGGACCGCCCGGCTCGGACTGGAGACGATCGCCGTCCCCGAGGGCGCGCCGATCGAGCTCGAGGCGCGGCTGGAGTCGGTCACCGAGGGGGTGTACGTCTCCGGCACCGTCCACGCATCGCTGTCCGGCGAGTGCGCCCGCTGCCTCGACCCGCTCTCCGACGAGATCGACGTGGAGCTCTCGGAGCTGTTCGCCTACCCGGACAGCATCACCGACGAGACCACCGAAGAGGACGAGCTGCCGCGGGTCGTCGACGAGATGGTCGACGTCGAGCAGATCGTGCGCGACGCCGTCGTGCTCGCGCTGCCACTCGCCCCGCTCTGCCGGGTCGACTGCCCCGGCCTCTGCCCCGAGTGCGGGGAGAAGTGGGCCGACCTCACGCCCGACCACGGGCATGAGACACTGGATCCTCGGTGGGCCGCTCTCAAGGGGCGCCTGTCCGCCGACTGACCCCGTACTGACTGCTAGGAGATCTCACGTGGCTGTTCCGAAGCGCCGGATGTCGCGGTCGAACACGCGCTCGCGCCGGGCGCAGTGGAAGGCCGCTGTGCCCACCCTCGTCGCCTGCTCCAACCGCGCGTGCCGGGCCACCAAGCCGCCGCACGTCGCCTGCCCCACCTGTGGCACCTACGACGGCCGCCCGGTCGTCACCCCGGCCTGACGACGGGCGGATGGCAGAACGCGCCCCACAGGGGCCCGCGGACGATCGCGGGCCCCTGCTCGCGTCGTTGGGGGTGAAGGTCTCCGAGGACCTCCTCACCCTTGCGCTCACGCACCGCTCGTACGCGTACGAGAACGGCGGGCTGCCCACCAACGAGCGGCTGGAGTTCCTCGGCGACTCGGTCCTCTCGATCATCGTCACCGAGCGGCTGTACCGCGACCACCCCGAGCTGCCCGAGGGGCAGCTGGCCAAGCTCCGCGCGAGCGTCGTGAACATGCACGCCCTCGCGGGCGTGGCCGCCACCCTCGGGGAGGACGGGCTCGGCGCGCACCTCTACCTGGGCCGCGGCGAGGAGCTGACCGGCGGTAGGACCAAGGCGAGCATCCTCGCCGACGCCACCGAGGCACTGATCGGCGCGGTCTACCTCGAGCACGGTCTCGACACCGCGCGTGAGCTGGTGCACCGGCTGTTCGACGCCCTGATGCAGGGCGCCCCGCTGCTCGGCGCCGGGCTGGACTGGAAGACCAGCCTGCAGGAGCTCACCGCGTCCGCCGACCTCGGCGTGCCCGAGTACCGCATCGCCGAGGACGGGCCGGATCACCTCAAGGAGTTCACCGCCACGGCGGTGATCGCGGGCCGCGACCTCGGATCCGGGGTGGGGCGCACGAAGAAGGAGGCCGAGCAGAAGGCGGCCGAGCTCGCGTGGCGCACGCTCACCGCGGAGGCCGCCGCCGGTACTGACGGGCGAAACGGCTAGCGTCCCGTACGTGCCGGAGCTGCCCGAGGTCGAGGTCGTCCGCCGCGGCCTCGCGGACCACGTCCTCGACCGCAAGGTCGCCGAGGTCACCGTGGCGCACCCGCGCGCCGTCCGCCGGCACGTCGAGGGCGGCGCCGACTTCGCGGCCCGCCTGGTCGGCCGCACGATCACCGGCGTCCGCCGCCGCGGCAAGTACCTCTGGCTCGAGCTCGACCACGCCGAGGACGGCGAGGACGCGGTACTCGCGCACCTCGGGATGAGCGGGCAGATGCTCGTCGCCGACGCGGATCGCCCGGACGAGACCCACTTGCGCGTCCGGCTGAGGTTCGCCGACGCAGGCCCTGAGCTGCGGTTCGTCGATCAGCGCACGTTCGGCGGGCTGTCGGTGCATCCCCTCGTCCCTGCCGTGGGCGGGGGACTGGTCCCGGACCCCGTCGCCCACATCGCCCGCGACCCGATGGACCCCGCGTTCGACCTCGACGACGCGGTGGCGGCCATCCGCCGCCGCCGCACCGGGCTCAAACGGGCGCTGCTGGACCAGACCGTGGTCTCGGGCATCGGCAACATCTATGCCGACGAGGCCCTCTGGCGGGCGCGCCTGCACGGCTCGCGGCCCACCGAGGGGCTCACGCGCGGGCAGGGCCGGGCGGTGCTCGGCGCGGCGGCGACCGTGATGAACGAGGCGCTCACCGCGGGCGGAACCTCGTTCGACGCCCTGTACGTCAACGTGAACGGTGCGTCGGGCTACTTCGACCGCTCGCTCGCGGTGTACGGGCAGGCCGACCGCCCGTGCCCGCGCTGTGGCACCCCGATCCGCCGCGACCCGTTCATGAACCGCAGCTCCTACACCTGCCCCCGCTGCCAGCCGCGCCCGCGCAACCCGCACCCCTGAGCGCTGCTCGGCTGATCCTCAGGTCAGCTCGTCGGAGCGGCCGGCTTCGATGCGGGACCACTGGGCGATGGGGCGTCCGTTGGTACGCCAGTGGTGCTGGCCGTGTTCGTAACTCCAGGGCTGGGGCCAGCCGTCGGGGGAGTCTTCCCACGTCTCTTGGCGTCCGTAGACGGTCATGTCCAGCAGCCCGTGGGTGGGGGCCATGATCTCGACGCCACGACCGCCGGTGTAGTACGTCTCGAACACCCGCTCGCCGTCGCGGACGTAGCAGACGAGGTGGTGGCGCTGCCAGTCGCGACCCTCCAGGAGTTGCGGGGCCGTCTTCTCGGCCGAGTACCACGGCATGTCCAGGCCCATGAAGTCCCGGTAGCGGATGCTTTCCGCGTACGGGCCCTTGCAGAGCACGGCGTACGTGGCGTCGCGGGAGTGGAGGTAGGACAGCTCGCGGACCTGGCTGTTGAAGAACGTGCAGCCCTCGCACTGCTCGGCGGCGGTTTTGCCGGGCCACCAGGCGTGGAAGTAGGCGATGAGCTGCGTGCGGCCTTCGAAGACGTCGAGGATCGTGATCGGTCCGTCAGGGCCGATGACCTCGATGGTGGCGTCGACCTCCACCATCGGCAGCCGCCGCCGCGCCGCGGCGATTGCGTCCCCTTCGCGGGTATGCGCCTTCTCCCGCGCGAACAGTGCGTCCCGGGCCTCCTGCCAGGTCTTCCTGTCGACCACGGGCGGGAGGGCCTGGCCGGGTGCGTGATCGTTCATGATCGCCTCCATGCGTTCGTTGCGGTTTTGCCCACCGACGAACGGCGCATCCGGGATTGGACATCGGACGGCGCACGTTTTCATGCAGCCGTGATCGTTACTGCGCGGGGCGCGGATCAGTCGGCACTCCGCGGACGCCAGGCAGGTACCTCCCGCGCCCGGTGTGCGCTCGCGCACCCCTTCTCGGTCCACGCGACTGGTCGACGGGTCGCGTGAGCGGATACGGGATGCGTCAACAGCGGAGATCATTCCGAGAAGCGCACAATCGCCCGGTCGAGGGCCGGGATGGACATCTCGCATCGATCATGGGGCCGCGAGCGTCATGCTCGCTGTTTTGGTGCGCTCCGTGTCGGTTTCGCCCGTTTCCGCGCCGACCAGCCACCGAGGGACGAGCTCCGTCACGTCGCCGTCGACTGGCGAGCCAGACGAGCTACAGCGGGCGCTGCCCCCGCTCGAAGTACGCCACGAGCTGCGGGTCAAGCGGCGGGACGTCATGAGGCTTGCCGCCCGCCCGCAGCGACGCCGTGGCCTGCACTCCGGCGGCGACGCTCATCCGGGCGGCCACCGGCGAGGTGTCGGTGCGCCCGCCGTCGCGGACGAACCGCAGGAACTCCGCCATGAGGGGCCGGTCCGCGCCGGCGTGGACCTCGGTGCTCGGCGGCAGGACGTGTTCTGCGTCGGCGTCGGGCGCGTAGCCGGACCGCCGCCGGTTCCACACCTTGACCACTGCGCCGGAGCCGTCGCCGAAGTTCTCCAGCCGTCCCGCGTCGCCGATCACGGTGTAGTTGCGCCAGTAGTCCGGGGTGAAGTGGCACTGCTGGTATGCGGCCAGCACGCCCCCGCCGAGCTGCAGGTTCACCAGCGATAGGTCCTCCACGTCGATCACCGGGTTGAGGTCGCGCTGGCTGCGGGGCGGCCAGTGCCGTTCCGGGGCGAGCCAGTCCGGCGGCTTCGGCGCGCCGGGTTCGCGGCGGTGCCCGTCGCCGTACACGCGCAGCGCCCCGAACGCGCTCACCCGCTCCGTATATGCGCCCGCGAGCCAGTGCACGACGTCGATGTCGTGCGCCGCCTTCTGCAGCAGCAGCGATGTGGTGCACCGGCGCTCGGCATGCCAGTCCTTGAAGTAGAAGTCGCCGCCGTTGCCGACGAAGTGGCGCACCCACACCGACTGAACCGCGCCGATGTCCCCGCGCTCGACGATCTCCCGCATCGTGCGCACCACCGGCATGTGCCGCATGTTGTGTCCGACGTAGAGCCGGCTGCCCGCCTTCTCCGCCGTCCGCAGCACCCGGTCGCAGTCCTCGACGGTGGTGGCGAGTGGCTTCTCGACGAACACGGCCTTCCCCGCCTCCAGCGCGTCGCAGGCGAGGTCCGCGTGGGTGTTATCCGGGGTGATCACCAGTACGGCGTCGACGTCGGAGCGGCCCAGCAGCGCCCGGTGGTCGGTGTGCACGCCTGCGCCCGGGTGCCGTTCCCGCACGGCCCGCCGCGCGGCCCGCTCGTCGACGTCGGCCACCGCGACCACGCGCGACTCACCGGGCACCTCGGCGGCGGTGGCGAGGCCGCTCCGGAAGCCCGCCCCGACCAGCCCGATGCCGATCAAGCAGGCTCCCCGGTGCGCACCGACTCGTAGGCGCGGGCCACGATCCGCAGCGACCGCAGCCCGGACTCGCCGTCCGGTTGCGGGCGCCGTCCGTCCCGGATCGCCGAGACGAACTCCTTGAGCATCGCGGCGTCGCCGCCCGCTCCGAAGTCGAGCCGCAGGGGAGCTCGCGACGACTCGGAGAACCCGTGGACGGCCTGGGCGAACGCGTCCATGTCCGCGATCCCGTCCTCGCCGATGAGCCGCATCGTGAGCCCGCCCCACGTCGGGTAGTGCTCGGGAACCGACCAGCTGCAGTCGATCGTCGCGATCACTCCGCCGGGGTAGCCGATCGAGACCAGCCCGCCGGTCTCGACCGGCGCGGTGGCGTTGATCATCCGGTTGCAGACGGCGTGGACGGACTCGGCCTCCGCGCCGTCGAGGACGACGTCGAGCAGGTCGGCGAGGTGCACGGTGTGGTCCATGACCGCACCGCCCCCGGCGAGTACCGGGTCGGCGAACCAGGCGCGCGCCGTGGGCAGCTTGCCGTTGTTCGTGCCCGCGACCGCGATCACCCGCCCCAGTGCGGGCAGGGTCGCCAGCAACGCGCGGAACTGCCGCGAGAAGCGCACCGGGTAGGCGACCATGAGGTGGACGCCGGCCGCCGCGCACGCCGCGACCATCGCCTCGCCGTCCGCGACGGTGGTGGCCATCGGCTTCTCGCACAGCACGTGTGTTCCGGCCGCGGCGGCGAACTCGGTGAGCTCCCGGTGCCGGGAGTTCTCCGAGCAGATCACGACGCCGTCCGGCCCCCAACCGAGCAGGTCCTCGTAGGTGTCGAAGTAGCGGGTGACGCCGAGCCGCTCGGCGAGCGCGCGCCCGCCGGACTCGCCCGGCGGGCGCTGCCCGGCGTCCGGGTCGGCGACGGCCAGTTCGACGTCCGGGCGCGCGCCGAGCAGCCCGATGTAGCTCAGGGCGTGCAGGTGGGCCAGCGACATCACGCCGATCTTCACGCGGGCACCCCCGCGAGGTCGACGGCCTCTGGCCTGCCGCTGGCGAGCGAGGCGTTCGCGGCCGCCGCGAGCCGGACGGCGGCGACGCCGTCGACGGCGTCCACCCGGGGAGCGGGCCCGCCGGTGAACGCGGCCGCGAACTCGCGGATTTCGGCGATGAACGGGCTCTCCACCAGGGAGACGTCGGGCAGCAGGCGCTCGCCGTCCTGCGGCGCACCGGTGTCGGTGCGCAGGGACGTCTCGGTGGCCGAGTCGTACGACAGCATCCCGTCGGTGCCCGCGGCGTGGAAGCCGTACCGGAACCGGGTGCCCGGCCTGGCCCACGTGCCGGTGACGGCGCTGATCGCCCCGCCGTGGTGCCGCGCGACGACGTGCGCCGACACGACCCCCGTCGCCGTTCCCGGGGCGCTGTCGTGCAGGCGCGCGTGTACCCACTCGACCTCGCCGCCGAGCCACCGGGCGAAGTCGAGGTCGTGGATCATCTGGTCCATGATGATGCCGCCCGAGAGCTGGGGGTCGGCGAACCACGCACGGCGGGGCCGCGCACCGCAGCGGTCGAACCGGAGCACCGCGGGAGCGCCGATCGCCCCCTCGGCCACGGCGGCCTGCAGCGCCACGTACTCCGGGAAGAACCGCACGACGTGCCCGGGGTAGAGCCGCACGCCCGCGTCCGCGCAGGCCTGGGCCATCGCCTCGGCCGTTGCGGGGTCGAGGGCCAGCGGCTTCTCGCACAGCACGTGTCGCCCCGCAGCCGCGGCGGCGAACACGATCTCGGGGTGGGTGTAGGTCGGGGTGCAGACGTCGACGACGTCCACGGCGGCGAGCAGCTCGTCGAGGCCGTCGACGGCGTGGCCTGCTCCGTGCCGCGCCACCAGGTCCGGGGCGCCGTGCAGCGAGTACACGCCCACCTCGGCGCCCAGGTGGAGCCAGGCCGGGAGGTGGGCGTTCGCAATCCCGCCCGCGCCGACCATCCCCACGCGCAGTGGTTCCGTTCCGCTGATTTCCATCATCCTTTCGTCCCGGAGAGGGCGATGCCCTGCACGAACTGCCGCTGCAGCGCCAGGTAGGCGAGCAACATCGGGATCGAGGCCATGAGGGCCCCTGCCATGAGGACGGGGTAGTCGGTCCACTCCTGGCCCTGCAGGCTGGTGAGACCCGCGCTGATGGGCATTGACGCGGGGGCGGTGTTGACCACGAGCGGCCACAGCAGGTCGTTCCACGTGTGCATCACGGTGATCACCGCGAGGGCCGCGAGCGCGGGCCTGACCAGCGGCAGCATGATCGAGAAGAAGATGCGGAACCGGCCCGCGCCGTCCAGGAGGGCGGCCTCCTCGAAGTCCTTGGGGATCGTCGCGAAGAACTGGCGCAGCAGGAACGTGCCGAAGGCGGAGAAGAGCCCGGGCAGGATGAGCGCGGGTAGGGAGTTGAGCAGCCCGAGGCCGGACATGATCTGGTACTGCGGCAGGATCAGCAGCTGCTTGGGCACCATCAGCACCGACAGGAACAGCGCGAAGATCAGTTCCCGGCCGCGGAACTCCAACCGCGCGAAGGCGTAGGCGCCGAGCGAGCAGAACGCGAGCTGGCCCAGCGTCACGGCGGCCGCCACGATCAGCGAGTTCAGCAGCTGCTGGCCGAACGGCAGCACGTCGAACACTGCGGCGAAGTTCGACCACAGCCACTCCCGCGGCAGCAGGGGAGGCGGCACGGTCGTCGTCTCCGGAAGCGACTTGAACGCGGTGAGCAGCTGCCAGACGAAGGGGCCGATCATGACGACGGCGCCGAGGACGAGTACGGCGTGGGTGAGAACCGAACCGGTGCGGGTACCGCGGGCGCTGTCAGACATAGTTGACCCACCTGCGCTGGAGCCGGAACTGGACGTACGTGAGCCCCGCGATCAGCAGCATCAGCAGGAAGGCGAGCGCGGTAGCCGTGCCCTTGTCGGCCTCGACGAACGCCTTCTCGTAGAACAGCGAGACGATCGACTGGGACGCGCCGAAGGCGGGGTTCACCGTGGCCGACGCGCTCATCACGTACACCAGGTCGAAGATCTGCAGGGTCAGGATGATGTTGATGACCGCGCAGAAGAAGATGCTCGGCGACAGCAGCGGCAGCGTGATGTGCCAGAACCGCTGGAACGCGCTCGCCCCGTCGATCTCGGCGGCCTCGGCGTACTCCTTCGGGATCGCCTTGAGCCCCGCGATGAAGATCACCAGGTAGTAGCCGACCTGCGACCACACCTGCACGATGCCGATCGCGAAGAGCGCGGTGGCCGGGTTGGACACCCAGTAGGTGCCGGGCAGCCCGAAGATGCCGAGGAACTGGTTGATCAGGCCGAAGTCCCCGTTGTACAGCCACTTCCAAACCATCCCGCTGGCCACGGGCAGCGTGACGAACGGGATGAAGTAGAGCGTGCGGTACACGGTGACGCCGCGCAGGCCGTCGCGGTTCAGCAGCACCGCGAACAGGATCGCGGCGGGGAGCGTGAGCAGCCCGATCAGCATGTAGAGCAGCGTGTTGCCGAGCGCGGTCCAGAACGCGTCGAGCTGGAAGACCGTGAGGTAGTTGGTGAACCCGGTGAAGGTGTGCCCACCGAACGGCCCCCACTCGGCGAAGCTGAGCACGAACGTCGAGACGGCGGGGTAGAGGTAGAAGATGCCGAGGCCCAGGCCGACCGGGGCGATGAACAGGTAGGCGCTGCGCTGGCGGCGCCGGTACGGCCGGGCGGGTGCCGCGCGCTCGGCGCGTACGGCCGGCGCGGTCGCGAGCTGGCTCATACCGCCTCCTTCGCGAGGACGTCGTTCATGTCGCTTGCGAGCAACTGGGCCGACTCCTCGATCGGCCTGCTCCCGGGGCCGATCCAGGACGGCCCGAGGACCCGCAGCTGCATGAGCTCCCACGTCGTGGTCGAGACCGAGGCCGGGTAGGCCGTCGCGACCGGCACCTGGTCGATGAACGACTGCATCCGGAACTCCGGCTTGGCCTCCAGGAACGCCTGCTGCGTACCGGAGAAGCTCGGCAGGATCGTCCCCGAGCGCCCTTGGATCTCGCCGGTGGTGCGTCCCGCCATGAACTTCACGAACTCGTAGGAGGCGTCCGGGTACGGCGTGCGAGCGTTGATCACGTTCGCGAGCCCGTGGATGACCGTGCCCCGCTGCGCACCTCGGGGGAGGACGGCGACGCCGGTGCGCGCGCGGACCTCCGGGTCCTTGTACGTGGCGTTCGAGTCGTTGGGCAGGCCGTTGTACATCGCGACCTTCCCGCCCTGGAACTGCTCGCGCGCGCGGGTGTCGGCCTCGGCCATCGCGTTGGGCGCCAGGTTGCGGTCGATCGCGTCGGTGAGGAAGCGCAGGCCGCCGATCGTCGCCTCGTCGTCGAACCCCGACCGCGTGCCCCGCAGCACCCAGCCCTCGTTCTGGAAGATCGCCGGGTAGAGGTTGCGCTGGCGGTCCAGCGCCGCGGAGAACCCGAACACCCCCGACCGGGGGTCGCGGATCTCGGCGGAGGCGTCGAGGACGTGCTGCCAGGTCCAGCTCTCGTCCGGGTAGCCGATCCCGGCCCGCTCGAACAGCTCCTTGTTGTAGAAGAGGCTGATCGTGTCGTAGTCCTTGGGCACGCCGTACTGCTCGCCGTCGCGCCGGTAGAGCTCCACCAGGTGCGGCGGGTGCTCGGCGAGCGTGATCCCGTCGCGCGCCAGCCGGTCCGTGAGCGGCAGCAGGGTGGCGTACCGGGCGAACTTGGCGATGTTGGGTGCGTTCATCCAGAACACGTCCGCGGCGCCGCCGCCGACGATCGAGGTCTGCAACTTCGTCCAGTACGTGGCCCACGGCGTGAGCTGGATCGTGACGTCGATGTCCGGGTGCTCGGCGCGGAACGCGGAGATGACCTCCTGCATGGCGGGCACCTGGTCGGCGTCCCACATGCCGTAGCCGATCCTCACGCGCCCGCCGTCGGGCACGAACGCGGGGCCCGCGGTACCCGAACATGCGGCGATACCTGCGGCGAGCGGGAGCGTGGCCATGGATCTCAGCAGGGTGCGACGGGGAACCGGCGTCATTGCAGGCCTCCAGGGACGGGACGGGTGGGAACGCCGAGCGGCGGCGCGACGAGCGCCGCGAGTAGCGGGCTGTGCCGGACGGCGAGCTGCAGCGCGGAGCGGACGGCGCCCAGCGCGACGGCCTCCGGACCGAGCTGCGACAGCACGAGCGGCGTCGTGTTGAACACCGGGCGATCGAGGTGGCGTTCGATGCCCTCGACGAGGGGTCTGCCCGCGCGCGAGACGCCGCCGCCGAGCACGACCATGTCCGGGTCGAACGCCTTGACCATGAAATCGACGACCTGGGCGAGCCGCCGGTAGAGCTCCTCCACCAGTGCGGCCGCCTGCTCGTCACCTGCGTGCGCGGCGCGGAACACCGAGCCGATCGCGTCGGGGGAGTCCGGGTCGCTGCCCGGCATGGCGAGTAGCTCCTCGGTGCTGAAGTACAGCTCCGGGATGCTCCCGATCTCGCCTGCCGCGCCATGCCGGCCGGTGTGCAGCGATCCGTCGACGATGATGCCGGCGCTGGTGCGGCGCCCCGAGAGGATGTAGACGACGTCGTCGACGAGCCGGGCGGCTCCGATCCAGTGCTCGGCGAGGGTGGCCATGTTGGCGTCGTTCGCGACGGTGACGGGCACGCCCGCCCAGCGGCCGAAGTGCTTCTCGACGTGGAAGCCGGTCCAGTCCGGGATGACGGTGCTCAGCGTGACCCGGCCGGCCGGATCGACGATGCCGGGTACCCCGAGGCTCAGCGCGAGGGTCTCGCGCGGCTCTACGCCGAGCTCGGCCACGGCGTCGGCGACGAGCGACTGCACGGCCGTGCGGCGCTCCGCGCCGGGCGTCGTCCGGCTGATCGGGCGGGTGACTGTGTGCCGGGTCGTGCCGGTGATGTCGGCGACCATCGCGGTCAGCAGGTTGACGCCGACGTCCACGCCGACGACGAAGCCTGCGTCCGGGTCGAGCCGATAGGTGCGGGCCGGCCGGCCGGCCTGGCGGGCGCCCTCCGGTGCGTCGGCGGGTTCGCGCTGCTCGACCCACCCGAGGCGGCCGAGCTCGGTGAGGATCGAGTCGACGGTGGGGCGCGACAGGCCGGTGCGCTGCGCGAGCTCGGCGAGCCTGCTGCCTTCGTCCACGCGCAGCGCCGTCAGCACGCTGACGGTGTTGGCGTGCCGCTCCACCGAGGAGTCGGAAGCCATCGCTGCCCCTGTCGTGACAGGTTCACAACATGATCAGGCCATTACGCTAGGCGGGTTTCATAAATAGGGCAAGGGGGCCGTTGCGAGCGAGACCAGGTGACGCTTGCGAATCGCCGAGCGAGCACCTGCCCGTCACCGGCGTCTGGAGGGGCCATGAGTCAGGAACCACCGCACGAGTTCCGGGAGCTGCTCGCCGTCGTCCGCGGTTACGAGCGATCGCGGGCGCTCACCGTCGCGGCCGAGCTGGGGATCGCCGACCTGCTCCGGGATGGGCCGCAGGACGCCGACGAGCTCGCCGCGGCGACGGGCACCCACGCGCCGACGCTGTACCGACTGCTCCGGGCACTGGCATCGATCGGCATCTTCGCCGAGGGCGCCGACCGGCGGTTCGCGCTGAGCCCGATGGGCAACTACCTGTGTCGCGACCACCCGCTCTCGGTGGATCCCGCCGCGCGCATGTTCGGCGCCGACTACGAGTGGCGTGCATGGGGCGAGCTGGCGCACAGCGTGCGGACCGGCGAGAACGCCGCCGCGTACGCCCTCGGGTGCGACGTCTGGGAGTACCGGCGCCGGCACCCCGAGCACGGTGAGGTCTTCGACGCGGCGATGCGCACGTTCTCCCGCGACGCCGGCCCGACCGTCCTCGCGGCGCACGACTTCGCCCGCTACGGCGTGATCGCGGACATCGGCGGCGGCACCGGCGCGGTGCTCGCGGCGGTGCTCGCGGCCCATCCGTCGGTGCACGGGATCCTGTTCGACCAGCCACACGTCGTCGCGGGCGCGGACCCGGTGCTCCGCGCCGCCGCCGTGGCCGACCGGGTGAGGGTCGTGCCCGGCGACTTCTTCGCGGAAGTGCCCGCGGGAGCCGACGCGTACCTCCTCGCCCGTGTCCTGCACGACTGGGCGGACGAGGACGCGCTGCGCATCCTGCGCAGCGTGCGGGCCGCAATGGCGCCCGAGGCCCGGCTGCTCCTTGTCGAGGCGGTCGTGGGTCCGCCGAACGAGGATCCCGCGGCGAAGTTCCTCGACCTGATGATGCTCGTCTCCGCCGGTGGCAAGGAGCGCACCGAGAATGAGTGGCGAATGCTGTTCGTCGCTGCCGACCTGGAGCTCACCGCCGCTACCCACGCAACCGTGAACAGGCACGTGCTCGAGGTGGTACCGGTCCGACCCCGATGACGGGCCCTACAGCCAGTTGCGGCGTTTGAAGACCATGTAGAGGCCCAGGCCGAGCAGGAACATCAACACGACGGCGAACGGGTAGCCCAGTGGCCACGCGAGCTCGGGCATGTGGGTGAAGTTCATGCCGTAGATCGAGGCGATCAGGGTGGGCGCGAAGAGGATCGCTGCCCAGGAGGAGATGCGCTTGACCTGCTCGTTCTGCTCGAAGCCCGCTTGGGTCATGCGGGCCATCTCCTCGTTCTGTCGCTGGCCGACGAGGGCGGCGTTGACCTGGAGGATGTTGGCGAGCAGCTGCCGGAACGCCTCGATGCGCTCCAGCACTCGGGTGGAGTGGTCGGCGACGTCGCGCAGCGCGCGGCGCAGCTCGAGGTCGGCCTCGCCGGCCTGCTCCTTCAGCTGCTCCCGCAGATTGTCGAACATGTCCGCCAGCGGCTCCACCGCCCGCTGGAACTCGATGACCTCGCGGGAGAGCTGGTAGATCCGCTTGGATACCCCCGGGTCGCCGCCGAAGACCTGCACCTCGATCTCGTCGATGTCGTCCTGCAGGCCGTCGAGCACGGGGAAGTAGTCGTCGACGATCTTGTCGAGCACGGCGTACAGCACGGCGTACGGGCCGTTGTCGAGGAGGTCGGGCTCGCGTTCCAGCCGTTGCCGCACCTGCGCGAGGTCGGGCTTCTCCGCGTGCCGGACGGTGATGACGAAGTCGGGTCCGAGGAACAGGTGCACCTCTCCGATCTCCACGACCTCGACCGGGTCGACGTAGCGGGCCGGGCGCAGCACCACGAACAACACGTCGCCGTAGCGCTCGAGCTTGGGGCGCTGGTGCGCGGTGATGGTGTCCTCCACCGCGAGCCCGTGCAGCGAGAACTCCCGGGCGACCGCCTGGATCTCTTCAGGGGACGGGCGCAGCAGGCCGATCCAGCAAAAGCTGCGGCCCTCGTCAGGGCATTGCCGCAGCTCCTCGAAGGTTCGATCCAACGAGCCCGGTACCGCGGCGCGCTTGCCGTCGATGTAGATGGCGTTGTCGACCACGGACATGGCGTGAGACTAACCGCGGAGCGGGAACGCGGTGGTGTGGGTAGGGACGCGCGGGGCAGCGCCCTGGGCCACCGCCGGCTCGCGCTGCCGGCACTGCTGCTGGGATCGTTCATGGGGGTGCTGGACCCGTTCGTCGTCACGGTCGCGCTCCCGGCGATCCGGTCCGACCTGGGGGCGACCGCGGCCCAGGCGCAGTGGATCGTCGCCGGCTACGGGGTGACCTACGGGACGGGGCTCGTCCTGGGAGGGCGGCTCGGCGATCGGTACGGACGCCGCAGGCTCTTCCTGGCCGGCATGTCCGGCTACGTGGCGGCCTCGCTGGTAGCCGGGACGGCGCCGGCAGCGGGTTCGCTCGTGGGAGCGCGCCTCGCGCAGGGGCTGGCCGCGGCGGCGGTGCTGCCGCAGGTGCTGTCGATCATCCGGAGCAGCTACGCGATCGGGGAGCGGGAACGCGCGGTCGGCTGGTACGGCGCCACGATCGGTCTCGGGGTGGTCTTCGGCCCGGCGTTCGGAGGGCTGCTCGTCGGGCTCGACATCGCCGGGCTGGGCTGGCGGACGGCGTTCCTCGTGAACCTCCCGCTCGGCGCCGTCGTGCTCGCCGGGGCTGCGCTGGCCGTGGGGGAGTCGCGCGGGGACGGCGTCCGCGACCTGGACCTGCTCGGCGCCGCTCTCGGAGCCGCCGCGCTGCTGGCGTTGTTCGTGCCGGTCAGCCATGGCCCGGAGAGTGGCTGGCCGTGGTGGACGGTGGCGCTGCTGGCCGCCGTGCCGGCGCTCGTCGCCGGGTTCCTGGTGCACGAGCGGCGGCACCGCGCGCCGGTGCTGCCGCCGCATCTGTTCGCGGAGCGCCGGTTCTCGGCGGGCATCGTCGTCGTCCTCCTGCTGTACGCGGCAGGTGCGGGCGCGCCACTGGTCTTCGTCCTGACCCAGTATCTGCAGGACGGGCTCGGCCGGTCGCCGCTCGAGACAGGACTCGTGTTCGCGCCGCTCGGCCTCGGGTTCGCTGTCGCGTCGGCAGTCGCACCGCGGCTGACCAGGGCGGGGGCAGCCATCCCCGCCGCGGGAAGCGGGATCGTCGCGATGGCACTCGGCGCCCTCGTGCTCGTCGCCACGTCCGCGCCGGAGGACCTGCAGCCCGCGCTCGTCGCCCTCGTGATGCTGGTGGCCGGGCTGGGCCAGGGGTTCGCGACGAACCCCGTCATTTCGCTGGTCCTGACTGCCGTTCCGGACTCCGCGGCAGGCGCGGCGTCCGGGCTGCTGCTCACCACCACACAAGTGGGAAACGTCGTAGGCGTGACCGGGGTCGGCGGCGCGTTCATGGCCCTGCTCCCGCCGGGCCCGTCCCCCGCGCCGGCGTACGGGCCCGCCCTCGCGTGGTCGTCGGCGCTACTGGCAGGCGCGACGGTGGCCGCGTCGATCATCATCCTCGCCCGGCTCAGGACGGCATGACGCGGCCGCTCGTCGACCCCGTGCGCGCTACTACGCGATGCGTAGTACTGTGCACCGCACAGAAGGGGGGCGAGGCATGGACACGAGTCAACTGCTCAAGGGTGTGCTCGACCTCGCCGTGCTCGCGGTGCTCGACCGCGGCGACGGCTACGGCTACGAGGTGGTGCGTGGCCTGCGCGCCGCCGGACTGAACGAGGTGGGTGACGCCTCGGTGTACGGCACGCTCCGCCGGCTCTACAACGCCGGGCTCCTCACCTCGTACGTGGTGCCGAGCGAGGAGGGCCCGCACCGCAAGTACTACAGCCTGAACCCGCCGGGGCGCGACCGCCTCCGCGAGATGGCGAAGACATGGCGGGCGTTCGCCGAGACGATGGAAGGGCTGGTGGCTGCGGCGTGAGCGACGACGGATCGACGGTGCAACTGGCGAGCCCCGCGGCCGAGGAGTACCTGGCGGGTGTGCGGGCGGCGCTGGCCGATCTCCCGGCGCCGGAGGTCGCGGAGATCCTCGACGACGTCCGTGCGCACCTTGCGGACCTCACCGCCGAGCTCGGCGGTGAGGCGGACGGCGCCGCACTGACCGCGCGGCTGGGCTCGCCGAGCGCCTACGCCGCCGAGCTGCGCGCGGCGGCCGGTTACCCCGCCGCTTCCGAGGGGGCCGAACGGCCCCGCCACGGGCTCGCCCGGCTCGCGATCGCGGTGCCGGCGGCAGGGGCGCTGGTGTTCCTGCTCGGGGCCGCGGCAGGTGAGCCGTTCGTCCTGTTCGTCGGGCTGTTGGTCGGTGCGCTCGGGCTGCCGCTCGTGATCCGCGACGGGCCGCACGTGCCGAGCGTGGCCGCGCTGCCGGAGGTCCGGTGGCTCGTCGGGGCTCGTCCAGAGGACGGCGCGGCGGGCACGGCCGCCGATTTCGTCGCGAGCCTCCAGCCCGCCTGGTGGGTCGTGCGGGCGATCGCGGCCGCCGGGCTCGTCGTGGCGGTCTTCGGTGGCGAGGCGCCCGCCGTGCTGCTGCTCGCGCTCGTCGCCGTGCCCGTGTCGATCTGGGTGGGGCACGGCACCCGGCGGGACCGGCGCTGGCTCTGGATCGTGGTGCCGCTGAACGTGCTGGCCGCACTGGTGCTGACGTGGATGCTCGCCGCAGGCATGCCTCGCTCCTACGAGAGCTCGGCCTCGAGCTACCCCGTCTCCATGCCGGGACTGTGGCAGGACTCGGAACGGGAGATCCGGGACATCCGCCCGGTGGACGCCGCGGGCAACCCGCTCACCGGCGTGTACCTGTTCGACCAGGACGGCATGCCGATCGACGCGGCGGGCTCGGAGTGCGTGGGCCATGACGACGGCGCCGATCCCGGCGGCAATGCGGCCTACCCGCGGGGAACGTGGGACTACGACCCGCGCACCGGTGGCTGCCGGTACACCCCACCCGGGCCGCTGGTGGTCGCGGTGCCGACGACGCCCGCACCGGGCGCCGGGGCCGCGACTGACATGCCGACCGCGGAGCTCGCCCCGCCCGTCGTGTCGGTGCCACCGGCTCCGTCGGCAACACCGCTCGTGCCCTCATCCGTCCCCACGCCGGGCGTTCCGCCGACCCGCTGAGCCCGGGGTCCGTGCCGGCACGTCGGGGGCGCCGGCACGGACCCTTTCCTACCTGCCGAACTCCTGCACCCAGTAGTTGCCCGACCGCGCCACGCCGATCGTCGTGAAGGCGCACGTCAGCATCGCCGATCGGTGCGACGGGGACGCCATCCACTCCTTCACCACCTGGCTCGCGCTCGTCTGGCCCTTGGCGATGTTCTCTGCCCCCGGCCGCGGGTAGCCCGCCGCCCGGACGCGCTGCTCGAAGCGCCGCCCGTCCCGGCTCACGTGGTCGAAGTAGCCCTTCTCGTTCATGTCCGATGCGTGGGCCTGGGCGGCGCGGGTCAGCCGGCCGTCGGGTGCGAGGTCGCCGCAACCCGCGTCGCGCCTGCGCTGGTTGGTCAGCGTGATGACCTCCCCCATGGCGCCGGAGACCGCGACGGGTTCGCGCTTCGGCGGAGCCGCGGGGGCCGGCGGCGCGGGCGGGGGCTTCTCCGGGGCGGCCGGGGGGCCGCCCGCGGTTTCACCGGGCACCGACGCGAACGCGTGCACCGTCGAGATCTCCGTGGGCGGCGGGCGGTCGTCCACCTGCGCTGCCCGCGGCACCACGTCGGCGCCGAAGGGGGAGCCGGTCGTCGCGGCGATCGAATCTGTGCGCAGTTCGGTGGGCACGATCTCGTCAGAGAAGGTCGCGACCGCGACCCCGGCGACCAGCACGACGCCGGTCGCGAGTGCGAGCATCTGCGCACCGGCGTTAGACCGGTTGGGGGGCACGAACGGGTAAGCTAGCAGTTCGTGATCACCCGCAGCGATGAGGCAGTGCGGCTCACGGCATGGGTGCACGGTCACGTACAGGGCGTCGGTTTCCGCTGGTGGACTCGTTCTCGCGCCCTCGAACTCGGCCTCGTGGGCAGCGCGCGCAATCTTCCAGACGGACGTGTCGTGGTTGTTGCCGAGGGTGAACATCACCCATGTGAGTTACTTTTGGCCGCGCTGCGTAGCGAATCGACTCCGGGCCGTGTCGATCACGTCGTCGAGCAATGGAGCGAGGCGCGCGGCGGCCTGCGGGGGTTCGAGGAGCGCTAGCGGTAACCTCGATCGACTGTCCACGTCTTTGGAGAACCCCGCCCGTGCACCTGAAGAGCCTGACGCTGAAGGGCTTCAAGTCCTTCGCCTCGGCGACGACCCTTCGGTTGGAGCCGGGCATCACGTGCGTCGTCGGCCCCAACGGCTCGGGAAAGTCCAACGTCGTCGACGCGATCAGCTGGGTGCTCGGCGAGCAGGGTGCCAAGGCCCTGCGCGGCGGAAAGATGGAGGACGTCATCTTCGCCGGCACCTCGGGGCGGGCCCCGCTGGGCCGCGCCGAGGTCACGCTCACGATCGACAACTCCGACGCGGCGCTGCCCATCGACTACTCAGAGGTGTCGATCACCCGTCGGATGTTCCGCGACGGGGCGGGCGAGTACGAGATCAACGGCAACTCCTGCCGCCTCCTCGACATCCAGGAGTTGCTGTCCGACTCCGGCATCGGCCGCGAGATGCACGTCATCGTGGGGCAGGGGCAGCTCGACTCCGTGCTCCAGAGCAAGCCTGAGGACCGCCGTGCGTACATCGAGGAGGCCGCGGGCGTCCTCAAGCACCGCAAGCGCAAGGAGAAGGCCCTCCGCAAGCTCGACGCGATGCAGGCCAACCTCACCCGGCTCACCGACCTCACCGCGGAGCTGCGTCGCCAGCTCAAGCCGCTGGGCCGGCAGGCCGAGATCGCGCGCCGCGCCCAGTCGGTGCAGTCCGAGCTGCGCGACGCCCGGCTGCGCCTGGCCGCCGACGACATCGTCACCGTGCGCACGCAGCTCGCCCGCGAGGAGGCCGACGAGGCCGGCGCCCGCGCCCGGCGCGCCGAGGTCGAGGAGCAGCTGTCGGTCGCGCGCGTCGAGCAGGAGCGGCTGGAAGCCGCCCTCGCCCAGGACGCACCGCGCCTGGCCGCCGCCCAGGACACCTGGTACCGGCTCTCGGCGCTCGCCGAACGCCTGGCCGGCACCGTCCGGCTGGCGCAGGAACGCACCCGGCACCTGGCCGACCCGCAGGAACGCGCCCCCGGCCGCGACCCCGACGAGCTCGATGCAGAGGCCGACGCCATCGCGGAGGAGGAGGCGGAGCTGGTTGCGGCCGTCGCCGAGGCCCGGCGGCGGCTGTCGGACATCCTCGAGGAACGTGCCGAACACGAGAAGATCCTCGCCGCCGCCGAGCGCGCCCACATGGCGGCCGTCCGGGCCCTCGCCGACCGCAAGGCGGGCATCGCCACCCTCGCCGGCCGTGCCGAGGCGCTGCGCAGCGGCGCCGCCGCCACGGCCGACGAGATCGAGCGGCTCTCGGAGGCGCTGGCGGAGGCACAAGAGCGCACCGCCGCGGCCGAGGTCGAGCTGGAGCACGCGCGCGACGAGCTCGGCACCCTCGACGAGGGCGACACCGGGCTGGAGCAGCGCAGCGCACAGGCCGCCGAGGCGCATCAGGCCGCCAGGGCGAGGGTGGCCGAGCTGGTGGCCCGCGAGCGCGAGCTGGAGCAGCAGCGCGCGCACTGGCGGGCGCGCGTCGACGCCCTGTCGGTGAGCCTCGCCCGCCGTGACGGTTCCGGCGAGCTCGTCGGCACCGACGGTGTGCTCGGGCCGCTCTCCGGCCTGCTCACGGTGGAGCCGGAGGCCCGGGCCGCGGTGGCCGCCGCCCTCGGGGAGCTCTCCGACGCACTGGCCGTGGAATCGCCCGATGCGGCGGTGACGGCTCTCCAGCTGCTGCGGAGTCGCGACGCAGGCAGAGCCAGCCTGGTGGTCGCCCCCGAGGTTCAGGAACGCCACATTCCTGAACCTGGGGGACAGGAACGTGGCGTTCCTGAACCTCCCGTCGGGCGGTGGGCCCTCGAGTCCGTCACCGCCGAACCCTCGGTCGCCTCCGCCGTCGCGCGGTTGCTCGACGGCGTCCTCGTCGTCGACGATCTCGCCGCCGCCCGGGCCGTGGTCGCCGAACACCCCGAGCTCACCGCCGTCACCCGCGACGGCGACGTGCTCGGAGCCGCCCGCGCCTCCGGCGGGTCGGGCGCGGCGTCGAGCGCGCTCGACGTGCAGGCGGCGGTGAACGAGGCCCTCGAACGCCGCGAGGCCGTCGAGGAGGAGCTCGCCCGGCTGCACCCCGCGCTGGAGGGCGCCCGCGCCGAGGAGGCCGCCCGGCTCGTCGACCTCGAGGCCGCCAAGCGGGTGCAGAGCGCAGCGGATACGCGCAAGGCCGCCGCATCGGCGCAGCTCGGCCGGTTGGAGCAGGTTGTCCGCTCCGCCACGGCCGAGGCGCAGCGGCTGCGCGAGCGCCGCGACACCGTCGAGTCCCGCCGCTCCGATGCCCTACTCGCGTTGGAGGCGGCCGAGCAGCAGCTCGCACGGGCCGAGGACGAGCCCGTGGACGACGAGCCCGACACGGAGGTGCGCGACGCCGCCGCCGAGTCGGTCGCGGCGGCCCGTGCCGAGGAGGTGGAGGCCCGGCTCGAGCTGCGCACCGCGGAGGAGCGAGCGCGGGCGATCGCGGGCCGTGCCGACTCGCTGCGCAGGCAGGCGGCATCGGAACGCCAGGCGAGGGCGCGGGCCGCGGCCGCCCGCGAGTCGCGCGAGCGCAGCGCCCGGATCGCGCGGGCCGTCGTCGAGGCGGGGGAGATCGCGAGCGAGCGGATCGCCGAGTCGCTCGCCGCGGCCGCCGCGGAGCGCGACGCCGCCGCTGCGGCCCGCGACGCCCGCGAGCGCGCCCTCGGCGAGGCCCGCGCCACCGCCGGGCGGCTGTCGGCGCTCATGGACAAGCTCACCGACGCCGTGCACCGCGACGAGGTGCTGCGCGCCCAGAACAGGCTGCGCCTCGAGCAACTCACCGAGAAAGTGCTCGGCGAGCACGGCCTCGCCGTCGACGACCTGGTGGCCGAGTACGGCCCGGACGAGCCGGTGCCGCCGTCGGCCGCCGAGATCGCCGAGTACGAGGCGGCGAAGGAGCGGGGCGAGGACGTCACCGAGCCCCCGTCCATGCCGTACGACCGCGGCACCCAGGAACGGCGCGCCCGGCGCGCGGAGAAGGACCTCACCCTGCTGGGCAAGGTCAACCCGCTCGCACTGGAGGAGTTCGCCGCGCTCGAGGAGCGCTACCGGTTCCTCTCCACCCAGCTCGAGGACCTCAAGAACACCCGCCGTGACCTGCTCACGGTCGTCCGCGAGGTCGACGACAAGATCCTCGAGGTCTTCACGACCGCCTACGCCGACGTCGCGCGCGAGTTCGAGATCGTCTTCGCCACGCTGTTCCCCGGCGGCGACGGCCGGCTCGTGCTCACCGACCCCGACGACATGCTCACCACCGGCATCGAGGTCGAGGCCCGCCCGCCGGGCAAGAAGGTGAAGCGGCTGTCGCTGCTGTCCGGTGGGGAGCGCTCGCTCACGGCGATGGCGCTACTGGTGGCCATCTTCCGCGCCCGCCCGTCGCCGTTCTACGTCCTCGACGAGATCGAGGCCGCCCTCGACGACGTCAACCTCCGCAGGCTCATCTCCCTCATGGAGGAGCTGCGCGAGGCCAGTCAGCTGATCGTCATCACCCACCAGAAGCCGACGATGGAGGTCGCCGACGCGCTCTACGGCGTGAGCATGCGCGGCGACGGCATCACGACGGTGATCAGCCAGCGCCTCCGCGCCGTCAGCTGACGGCCCCGCTCCTTTCCGACGAACGGCGCGTTCGTCGGAACCTATCCGACGAACGCGCCGCTCGTCGGAGAGCGACGGGGGTGCTCGGCGCTCCGGCCACCGCCGGGCGTGACAGGGTGGAGCGGTGACCACGCAGACCCTGTGGATCGTCGTCGCCGTCGTGGTGGCGATCCTGATCATCGCCGTCGCGCTCGGCGTGGTGCTGCGCCGCCGGCGCCAGATCAGCCTGCGCGAGCCCGACCAGGTCGAACCGCCTCGCCGTGCGGGTACCTACCAGGCCGGAAGCGGGATCGCCTTCTCAAGCGGCACTGAGACCGCTGAGCCGGAGACGCCGCCCGCACCCGCGCCGGGGGCCGAGCCGCCGTCGGCCCCCGCGCCGACCACCGACGGCACCCCGTTCGTGCCGCCCGCCGCTCCGGCGCCGGACACGACGGTGCCGCCCGATACCGCGGTGCCGCCCGCGGCGGAGCCGCAGGCCGAGGCCCCGACCGTCCCTGCACCGTCCACCAACGGAGCTGCCCCGGCGGCGCCCCCCGCCGCGCCCACCGACATCGCCCCGGCGGAGGGGCGCCTGGAACGCCTGCGCGGCAGGCTCGCGCGCTCCCGCACGGGCTTCGGCCAGGGCCTGCTCGGCCTGCTCGGTGCCGGGGAGCTGGACGAGGAGTCGTGGGAGGACGTCGAGGCCACGCTGCTGCAGGCCGACCTCGGGCCCGAGATGACCGTCGAGCTGGTCGACACGCTGCGCACCGAGCTCGCCGCCCGTGCGGTGCGCACCCCCGAGCAGGCCCGTCAGCTGCTGCGCGAGGTGTTGACGAACGCGCTGGGCACCGACGTGGACCGTTCCGTGCGCGCACTCCCGCACGACGGGCGCCCCGGCGTGGTGCTGGTCGTCGGCGTGAACGGCACCGGCAAGACCACCACCACCGGCAAGCTTGCCCGCGTGCTCGTGGCCGACGGCCGGCACGTGGTGCTCGGCGCTGCCGACACCTTCCGCGCCGCCGCCGCCGAGCAGCTCGCCACGTGGGGCGAGCGGGCAGGCGCCACGGTCGTGCGCGGGCCGGAGGGCGCCGACCCGGCCAGCGTGGCGTTCGACGCCGTCAAACAGGGTGCCGAGGAGGGCGCCGACGCGGTCCTGCTGGACACCGCGGGACGGCTGCACACGAAGACCGGCCTGATGGACGAGCTGGGCAAGGTCAAGCGGGTGGTCGAGCGGCAGGCCGATGTGGACGAGGTGCTGCTGGTACTCGACGCCACCACCGGCCAGAACGGGCTCACGCAGGCGCGGGTGTTCGGCGACGTCGTGAAGGTCACGGGCATCGCGCTCACCAAGCTGGACGGCACCGCGAAGGGCGGCATCGTGTTCCGGGTGCAGCGCGAGCTGGGCGTGCCGGTGAAGCTCGTCGGCCTCGGCGAAGGCCCGGACGACCTGGCCCCGTTCGACCCGGCCGCGTTCGTCGACGCGTTGCTCGGAGCGCGCTGACGAGCGGAGTGCGCGGCCGTCAGCTCGGCGGGGGGAGCCTGCGGGCGGCGGCCGTGGCGAGCGCGGTGGCCGCCTGGCAGAGCTCGGCGTCGGTGCCCGGGCCCTCGTAGGTCAACCAGACGGCCTCGACGCCGTCGCTGCCCGCGACGGTGTAGGAGCGCTGGACGAACGGGACCCAGCAGGATCCGCCCTGCGGGAGCACGAGGCCGGGATGTCCCGCGATGTCGGTGGGCGTGCCGAGGTACGCGCCGAGCGGGAGGGTCCGGTAATAGATCAGTGTCACCCTCTCCGTGCTCGTGAACGACGCCCAGTCACAGCCCCAGTCGGCGAATCTGGGCCGCGGCGGCGTGGCATTGGGGATGGCGACGGACAGGTCCTCCGCCGTCAGCAGGCTGCAGCTGGGGATGCCGGTGAGCGGGCTTGTGGCGGCCGGCGCCCGCACGCCGATGCCCTGTGCGGCCAACCGAGCGAGGACGGCCGCCCGCGCTGCGTCGGTCACCTCGCACATGTCGGCGCTGCCCGTCCAGCCGTCCTGGCTCCAGACGGCCAGCTGGATGGCGTTCCCGTCGGCCAGCAGGATGTGCTGGTCGCAGTAGCGCTCCACGGGGTCGTAGCTGATCACGGTGTAGCCCGCCTCTTGCTCGCGGCGGCCTCCGGTGACCTGCGCGATCTCCAGCCCGTTCTGGAACGTCAGTGCATACGTGGCCGTGCTGCCATCGGACCGTTCGAGTTTCACGCTGCACCCGGCGAAGGGATCGTCGCGCAGATCGAGGGACGCCGTGCCGAACGGATGCAGCGCGGCGAGGTCCACCAGCGAACACGGGTCTGCGGTGGTGACGTCGGCGATGACGGCGGTGCCCGCCGTCTCGGTTGGGGGTGTGACGGCGGGCGGGACGCTCGGCCCTGCGCCGCCGGGTGCGCCGTCGGGCAGGGTGACGACGACAGCGGTGATGAGACCGGCCACCACCGTGATGGCAGCGGCAATGGCCGCGGCCACCCGGGATCCGCGGCGCGGCCGCTGCTCGCGGCGCGGGAGCGCAACGGGATCGAGCTCCTGCACACCGACGCGCACCGGATCGATCGGAGGGCTCACAACGGTGGCGGCCGGCCGGCCGCTGTCGGCGATCCGGCGCAGGACCGCGTGGGCCTGTGCAGCCGTCGGCCGCGCGGCCGGGTCGTCGTCGGTGAGGCTCCCCAGCAGGTCGGTGAGTGGCCCGGCGCGTTGTGGCACGGGCGCCCCGCCGCGCCCGATCCGCGCCAGCAACGCAAGGACGTTGCCGGGGTCGGTGCCGAAGGGCGGGTGTCCCTCGACGGCGGCGTACAGGGTGGCGCCGAGGGAGTAGACGTCGCTGCGTGAGTCGGTGCCCTCGCCGCGTGCGGTCTCCGGCGCGAAGTACGCCGGGGTTCCGGTGAGCACGTGGGTGGCCGTGAGCGCGGGCGCCGCGGCGGTGTGGGCGATGCCGAAGTCGGTGAGCTTGACCAGCGGCCCGGCGGCCGATGGCCGCGACAGCAGCACGTTGTCCGGCTTCACGTCGCGGTGCACGATCCCGGCGGCGTGGGCGGCGGCCAGCGCGGCCGCCACGTCCGCCCCGATGGCGGCGACCTCGACGGCAGGCAGCGTGCCACGCTCCGCGAGCACGCTGCCCATGCTGCGCGACGGTAGGAACTCCAGTACCAGCCACGGCTCGCCGTCCTCTAGGACGACGTCGAAGATCGAGACGATGTGGGGGTGGTGCAGCGCGGCGGCGATCCGGGCCTCGCGCATGATCCGCTCGCGCGCGAGCGCGACGTCGGCGACCTGCTGGTCGGCCAGGCGCACCTGCTTGAGCGCCACCTCACGGCCGAGGAGTTCGTCGCTCGCCCGCCACACGGCACCCATGCCGCCGGTACCGACGAGCTCGCGCAGCCGGTAGCGGCCCGCGACCACGGCGATCGGAGCGCCGTCCGGGATCCCGGTCAACGTCTACCCCCCAGGTGAGACCGAACGGAGAAGGGACAGTGTCACGGTCGACCTTCGCGTGCTCCGGCGGGACCCCTCCCCGGCCGCTCGCCGTGCTCCGCGGGCCGCGACTCCGCAAAGGATCCCGTCATCCGGTTGTAACATCCCGGCCCCGCTCGTTCACGGGCCGGAAACAACGGTGGAGGGTGTCCGAAACACGCCGAACAGATAGTTCCTCCCAGCTTGCCGCTGGCATCGGCGGCCGAGACGGGAGGGAGTTCCGTGGATACCGGCGATACCGCATGGATGCTCGCCAGCTCAGCGCTGGTGCTGCTGATGACACCGGGCCTGGCGTTCTTCTATGGCGGCATGGTCCGTAGCAAGAGCGTCCTCAACATGATCATGATGAGCTTCTCCGCCGTTGGCCTCATCGGCGTGCTGTGGGTGCTCTACGGCTACTCCGTGGCGTTCGGCAACGACGTCGGCGGTGGCCTGCTCGGAAACCCGGGCGAGTTCGCGGGCCTGCAGGGCACGTTCGGCGGCACCTACCTCGAGACCGAGGGTGGCCCGCCCGTCGACATCCCGCTCGTCGGCACGATTCCGGCCACGGTCTTCGTGGCGTTCCAGGCGATGTTCGCGATCATCACCGTGGCGCTGATCTCGGGCGCCGTTGCCGACCGCATGAAGTTCGGCGCCTGGCTGCTGTTCGCCGGGCTCTGGGGCTCGATCGTCTACTTCCCGGTGGCGCACTGGGTGTTCTCCTTCGACGGCGTCACCGCGGAGACGGGCGGCTGGATCGCCAACCAGCTCAAGGCCATCGACTTCGCCGGTGGCACGGCGGTGCACATCAACGCCGGTGCCGCGGCCCTCGCACTCGTCATCGTGCTCGGCAAGCGCAGCGGCTGGCCGAAGGAGCCGATGCGGCCGCACAACCTCACGCTGGTCATGCTCGGTGCCGGCCTGCTGTGGTTCGGGTGGTTCGGCTTCAACGCGGGCTCCGCGGTGGCCTCGAACGGGATCGCCGGCATCACCTTCGTCAACACCCTCGTCGCCACCTCGGCCGCCATGCTGGCCTGGCTGCTCGTCGAGCGCATCCGCGACGGCAAGCCGACCAGCCTCGGTGCGGCGTCCGGCGTCGTGGCGGGTCTGGTCGCGATCACCCCCTCGTGTTCTGCGGTCTCGCCGCTGGGCGCGATCGCGGTGGGTGTGATCGCGGGCGTCCTGTGCGCCCTCGCGGTCGGCCTGAAGTTCCGGTTCGGCTACGACGACTCGCTCGACGTGGTCGGCGTCCACCTGGTCGGTGGCCTCGTCGGCACGCTGCTCGTCGGCTTCTTCGGGACCTCGAGCGCCCCGGCCGCTGTCGACGGTCTGTTCTACGGCGGTGGCTTCGACCAGCTGTGGCGGCAGGCCGTGGGTGCACTCGCGGTCCTGGCCTACTCGTTCGTCCTCTCGCTGGTCATCGGCTACATCGTCAAGGCCGTCACCGGCGGTGGCCGGGTCACGCCGGAGGCCGAGGCCACCGGTATCGACGAGACCGAGCACGCGGAGACCGGCTACGACTTCTCCAGCCACCGTAGCCTCGCCGGCATCGGCACGTCGCGGCCCGCGGCTGCCGCCACCGCATCCGCGGAGCAGGTCCCTGCGACCGCAGGCAAGGAGAGCTGACCCCATGAAGCTGGTCACGGCGATCGTGAAGCCGTTCGTCCTCGAGGACGTCAAGGGTGCGCTGGAGCAGATCGGCGTGCTCGGTATGACGGTCAGCGAGGTGCAGGGCTACGGCCGGCAGAAGGGCCACACCGAGGTCTACCGGGGTGCTGAGTACTCCGTGGACTTCGTGCCCAAGGTGCGGGTGGAGGTCGTCGCGGACGACACCAACGCCGAGAAGGTGGTCGACGCCATCGTCGAGTCGGCGCGCACCGGCAAGATCGGTGACGGCAAGGTGTGGGTCACCCCGGTCGAGACCGTGGTCCGCGTCCGCACCGGTGAGCGCGGCGCCGACGCGGTCTGACCGTTCCGTTTCGCACAGCATGGTGGCTTTGCTCCAGGACGATCGGAGTAGGGCCACCATGCTGCCGTTTCAGGCCAGAAGGAGAGACGGTAGTGGGTGCGGTGGCCGTGGCGTCGGGGGACGCGGAGGACCTGGCTCGAGCGAAGGCCGTTCTGCTGGAGCAGGGCACGAGCAAGCGTCGGCTCGGCCCTGAGGCGCTGCGCACGGCGCTGGTAGACCTGCACGACTTCTGGCTCTCCTCGCGGGCCGCCGCGATCGGGCTCACCGACCGGGCCGCGCTCATCGCGGTCGGGGCGCTGGGTCGCCGGGAACTGGCGCCGTGGTCGGACCTCGACCTCGTCCTGCTGCACGACGGCCGCAAGGACATCGAGCGGCTGGCCAGGGACCTGTGGTACCCGCTGTGGGACGCCGGGATCGGGCTCGACCACTCGGTCCGCACGCCCGGCCAGGCCGTGCAGGTCGCCGCCACCGACCTGCGCGCAGCGCTCGGCCTGCTGGAGGCCCGGCACATCGCGGGCGACCCCGCGCTCTCGGAGAAGGTCCGCGCCGCGGTGCGGCAGTCATGGCGGGCCGGGATCCGCGGCCGCTTCGACGAGCTCGCCGACAGCGCCGAGGAGCGCTGGCGCAAGGTCGGCGACGTGGCGCACCGGGTGGAGCCCGACCTCAAGAACGGCCACGGGGGCCTGCGCGACGTCCAGCTGATCGACGCGCTCGCTGCGGCCCAGCTCGTCGACCGGCCCGCGGCCGACGTCCGGGCCGCCCGCATGCTCCTGCTCGACGTCCGCACCGAGCTGCATCGGCTCGCCGGCCGGGCCCGGGACGTCCTGCACGCGCAGGACGCCGACGAGGTCGCGGCGGCTCTGGAGATCTCCGACCGCTTCGAGCTGGCCCGCGCGCTGTCCGGCGCGGCGCGGTCGGTGGCGTTCGCGGCCGAGGTGGGGCTGCGGTCGGCCCGCAACGCGCTGCCCAGGCGCGGGCTCGCCGCGCTGCGCCGCGCGCCCGTGCGCCGCCCCCTCGATACCGGCGTCGTCGAGCACATCGGGGAGGTGGCGCTGGCCCGCGACGCCTCGGCGGCCCGCGACCCCGCACTCGTGCTCCGGGTGGCCGCCACGGCCGCCAGCACCGGCCTGCCGATCGCGGCAGGCACCCTGCACCGGCTCGCCGACACGGCCCCGGAGCTGCGTGCCCCGTGGCCGCGGCCGGCCCTCGGGGAGCTGCTGTCGCTGCTGGGCACCGGGCGCCCCCTGGTCGACGTCGTGGAGTCGCTCGATCGCACCGGGCTGTGGGGGAGGCTCTTCCCGGAGTGGGGCGCCGTGCGCGACCTGCCGCCCCGCGACCGGGCGCACGTCTGGACGGTTGACCGGCACCTCGTCGAGGCGTGCGCGCAAGCCGCCCGGCTCACCACCCGCGTGGCACGCCCTGACCTGCTGCTGGTCGGCACGCTGCTGCACGACATCGGCAAGGGGCGTGGCGGCGACCACTCCGAGGTGGGGGAGTCGCTCGCCGTGCAGGTGGGGCAGCGGCTGGGTTTCCCCGATGCGGACGTCGCGGTGCTCGGGCGGATGGTGCGCCACCACCTGCTGATGCCACACACCGCCACCCGCCGCGACCTGGAGGACCCGGCCACCGTCACCCGCGTCGTCGATACGCTCGACGGTGACGGCCTGTTGCTCGAGCTCCTCGAGGCGCTCGCGGAGGCCGACGCGCTGGCCACCGGTCCTGGCGTGTGGAGCCCGTGGAAGCGGGCGCTCATCCACGACCTGGCCAACCGGTGCCGAGCGGTGCTCGCAGGGAAGGCCCTGCCCGGTCCAACGCCGCCGACCGCGGTGGCCACCGAGCTGGCCGCCATTGTCGAGGCCGACGGGCGGCCGCAGGTGCGCCTCGACGACGGTGACCCCGCGGGTGTCGTCGTCGCCGTGCCGCACCGGGCAGGCTCGCTCGCCGCCGCCGCGGGCGTGCTCGCCCTGCACTCGTTGGAGGTCCACGCGGCGGAGCTGGCCACGCTCGGCGGGGTCGCGGTGTTCACGTTCACCGTCTCGCCGCGCTTCAGCGGTCTGCCCGACCCTGCCCTGCTGCGGTCGGACCTCACCCGCGCGCTCGACGGTGGCCTGCGGCTGCCCGAGGCCCTGGCGCGCAAGGAGCGCGACTACGCGCCGCGCGGGACCGCCGCGGAGCCGCCCGCGCCGCCGCGCGTTCTCTGGTTCGACGACGAGGCCACCGGCGCGGTCGTCCTCGAGCTGCGCGGCACCGACCGGATCGGGCTGCTGTACCGGGTGGCGGCCGCACTCGAGGAGTGCGGCGCCGACGTGCGCTGGGCCAAGGTCTCGACGCTCGGCGCGTCGGTGGTCGACGCGTTCGGCCTGGCGGGCGCGGGCGGCGAGGGCACGCTCGGACGCGCGGAGCGGCAACGGATCGAGAATGCGGTGCTCACCGCGGCGGGCTGACCGCGAGTCGTGGTCTGGGTGGTCGACGACCCCGCCCGGCGTGAGATAGCGGTGAAAGCCGCGTGACATGCGCGGACCTGACACTCCCCGGGACGGGGAGGTCAGAAACATGATCGTGATCACGGGGCAACCGGCGGGTGAACGGAACGAACCGCCCGAACCGTACGTTGGACAATGCGTGACCACCGCGACACCGCCGGTGCGGCTCGCCGTACCGGGCCGCACGCTGCTGCTGGTGGCCGGAATGCCGGGGGCGGGCAAGTCCACGCTGCTGGCGAGCCTGCCCGCCACCGAAGGGCTCGTCGTGCTCGACTCGGAGACACAGCGGGCGGCGCTTCGACCGATCGCCGCCGGCGTGCCGTATTCATTGCAGCGGCCGGTCGTGCACCTGATGCACCGCACCGCCGTGGTCGGGGCGGCGCTCTCGGCCACCTCCACCGTCGTCGTGCACCTGCCCGCCACGCAGCCGAGCATCCGCGCCGCCATGGCCCGCCTCGCCGCCGTCACCGGGAGGGAGGCACACCTGCTGTGGCTGCATGTCGACGCCGCGGAGGCCCGCCGCGGGCAGTACGCGCGCGGCCGCGTGGTGCAGGAGGCCTCGTTCTTCGCCCACGCGCGCCGGGCCGAGCGCACCGCCGCCGAGCTGCTCCGCGACCCGCCGCCGGGGTGGCGGAGCGTCACCGTGCTCGATCGGGCGGCGGCGCGCGGTGGCCTGCGCCTCGACACCGACACCGACGCCGAGTCGGCTAGCCCTGTGCGGTCGGCAGCACGATCAGCTGCGCCACGTTGACCCGGGCCGGAGCGGCCGCCGACCAGGCGATCGCCTCGGCGATGTCACTCGCAGGGATCGGCCCGATCTCGCGCCTGATCTGTGCGAGCGTCTCGCGGCCCTCGACGTCGAGCATCGTGTCGCCGAGCTCGCTCTCGGTGACCCCCGGTTCGATCGCGCGCACCCGCACCCCGCGGGGCCCGAGTTCGCGCCGCAGGCCGCGCGTCAACGCGGCCACGCCCGCCTTCGTCGCGCTGTAGACGGCGTACCCGGGGAAGACCTCGTGGCTCGCGACGGAGCCGACGTGCACGAGGTCGGCGGGCCCGCCGTCGGCGGCGGCCGCAATGAGGTCGTCGACGAACGCCTTGCCGGTGTTCAGCAGGCCGCCGACGTTCGTGTCCACCATCGCCGACCACTCGACGGGTTCGGCGGTGGCGAACGGGGCGCCGAGCATCACGCCGGCGTTGGCGACGACCAGGTCGGGCCTGCCGAGCTCGGCGCGGATCGTGTCCGCGGCGCGGGCGAGGCTCGCCGGGTCGGTGACGTCGGCGGGAACGGCGATGCCGTCGATCTCCTTCGCGAGCACCTCGATCCGGTCGGTGCGGCGGGCGAGCACGGCGACGCGGGCGCCGCTCGCCGCGAGTGTCCGCGCGGTGGCCGCGCCGATCCCGCTGCTCGCGCCGGTGACGACGGCGATCCGTCCGGCGAGGTCGTGACTGATGTTGCTGTTGCTCTGCGTCATGGCATCGAGCTTGCGAGCGTCCGCGCGGGCAAGGGGAGGCCGTGCGAAGGGGGGTAGTCACGGGGCCACCCCTCGCCCCGCGTCCGCGCCTACCGTGGGGTGCATGCCGAACCTCCTCGGGGAGTTCCTCCGCGCCCGCCGCGAGCTGACGCGGCCGGAGGACCACGGCCTGCCGGTCGGGAGGCGCCGCGTGCCGGGGCTGCGGCGCGAGGAGGTCGCGATGCTCGCCGGCATCAGCGCCGAGTACTACCTGCGCCTCGAGCGCGGGCGGGACCGACACCCATCGGCGCAGGTGGTGGAGGCACTGGCCCGCGTGCTCGACCTCGACGACGAGTCCACTGCCTACTTCGCCTCGCTCGCCACCCCCGCCCCGCGGCCGCCGCGCCGGTCACGGCGGGAACCGGAGCGGGCGGCACCGGAGATCGTCCGGCTGCTCGACGCGATGCCGGGTGTCCCGGCGTTCGTCATGGGCCGGTGCATGGACGTGCTTGCCCAGAACCGGATGGCCGAGCTGCTCTGCGGCGGCGTTCCCGGCGACGGCAACATCGTTCGGCACGTGTTCCTCGATCCCGCCGCGCGTGCCCTCTACCCGGACTGGTCCGACGTGGCGGCGGAGACCGTCGCCGCGCTACGGGCGTCGGCCGCGGCCGTCCCTGACGATCCCCGGCTGGTCACGCTGGTCGGCGAGCTCTCGGTGAAGAGCGCGGAGTTCAGAACGCTCTGGGCGCGCCACGACGTGCGCGGGAAGGCCGCCGGTGCCAAGCGCCTTGTGTCGCCCGCGATCGGCGAGGTCACCGTGCGCTGGGAGACCTTCGCGGTGACGAGCGCCCCCGGGCAACTGCTGATCACCTACTTCGCCGAGCCGGGCTCTCCCTCGGCGGACGCACTGGCGGCCCTGCAGGAGCTCGCGGCACGCCAGTAGGGTTGTAGAGGTGTTCGACACCCTCTCCGAGCGCCTCAGCGGCGCCCTCGCCAATCTCCGCGGCAAGGGGCGCCTCTCCGACGCCGACATCGACACCACGGCGCGCGAGATCCGCATCGCGCTGCTGGAGGCCGACGTCGCGCTGCCGGTGGTCCGCGGTTTCATCACGCGGGTCAAGGAGCGGGCGAAGGGTGCGGAGGTCTCCGGTGCGCTGAACCCGGCCCAGCAGGTCGTCAAGATCGTCAACGACGAGCTGATCTCGATCCTGGGCGGCGAGACGCGGCGCATCCGGCTGGCCAAGGAGCCGCCGAGCGTGATCATGCTCGCCGGCCTGCAGGGTTCGGGTAAGACCACCCTCGCTGGCAAGCTCGCGTTCTGGCTGAAGAACCAGGGGCACACGCCGCTGCTCGTGGCCTGTGACCTCCAGCGGCCCAACGCGGTCAACCAGCTGCAGATCGTCGGCGAGCGGGCCGGTGCCACCACGTTCGCGCCCGAGCCGGGTAATGGCGTCGGCGACCCGGTGGACGTGGCCCGGCGCGGCATCGCGCACGCCCGCGAGAAGCACTACGACATCGTGATCGTCGACACCGCCGGCCGCCTCGGCGTCGACGAGGAGTTGATGAAGCAGGCCGCGGACATCCGCGACGCCGTCTCGCCGGACGAGACCCTGTTCGTCGTCGACGCCATGATCGGTCAGGACGCCGTCGCCACGGCCGAGGCCTTCCGCGACGGCGTCGGATTCAGCGGCGTGGTGCTCACGAAGCTCGACGGCGACGCCCGCGGCGGTGCGGCGCTGTCGGTCCGCGAGGTCACCGGCCAGCCGATCCTCTTCGCCTCCAACGGCGAGAAGCTCGCCGACTTCGACGTCTTCCACCCCGACCGGATGGCCAGCCGCATCCTCGGGATGGGCGACCTGCTCACGCTCATCGAGCAGGCCGAGCAGCACTTCGACCAGGAGCGCACGGCCCAGGCCGCCGCCAAGATGTCCACCGGTGAGCTCACCCTCGAGGACTTCCTCGAGCAGATGCTCGCGGTTCGCAAGATGGGCCCGATCGGCAACATCCTCGGCATGCTGCCCGGCGCCGCGCAGATGAAGGACGCGCTCGCGCAGGTCGACGACAAGCAGCTCGACCGGCTGCAGGCGATCATCCGGGGTATGACGCCCGGGGAGCGAGCCGACCCGAAGATCATCAACGGCTCGCGGCGGCTGCGCATCGCCAACGGCTCGGGCGTCACGGTCACCGAGGTCAACGACGTCGTCAACCGGTTCTTCGAGGCCCGGAAGATGATGAAGCAGATGGCCGGCCAGTTCGGCTTCGGCAGCCGAAGCGCCACGAAGAAGCAGAACAAGGGCCGAAAGGGCAAGAAGGGCAAGGCCAAGGGGCGTGGGCCCACCTCAGGGCGGGCCGCCGGGCTGCCGTTCGGGGGCGGCGGGATGCCGGACCTGTCCGGGCTGCCGCCGTCGCTGCGCGAGCTCCCGCCGGGCCTCGACCAGCTGCCACCCGGGTTCGACCCGAGCAAGTTCAAGTTCCCCAAGGAGAAGTAGTCCCTTGTACCGGCTGCGCGGCGTGCTGCTCCCCGGCGAGGACACCATCGAGCTGTACGTCGACGCCGCGGGCCGGCTCGTCGAGCCGATCCCGGGCGCGGAGACCCTCGTCGACGGCGGCTTCATCGTGCCGGGCCTCGTCGACGCCCACTGCCACATCGGGCTCGGGCCCAGCGGCGGCGTCGAGCTGGAGGAGGCCGACGCCCAGGCACGCATCGACCGCGACGCGGGCACCCTGCTGATCCGCGACTGCGGCTCGCCCATCGACACCACGCCGCTGCAGGCCCGCGCCGACCTCCCGGAGATCATCCGTGCCGGCCGGCACCTGGCCCGCCCCAAGCGCTACATCCCCAACATGTCGCTGGAGCTCGACGACCCCGCGCTGCTGCCCGACGTCGTGGCCGAGCAGGCGGCGGCCGGCGACGGCTGGGTGAAGCTCGTGGGCGACTGGATCGATCGCGGCGTGGGCGACCTCGCCCCGCTGTGGTCCGACGACGTGCTGGTCGCGGCGATCGACTCGGCCCATCGCGCCGGCGCGCGGGTCACCGCGCACGTGTTCGGCGCGGCCGCGATCCCCGGGCTGGTCCGGGCGGGGATCGACTGCATCGAGCACGGCACCGGCCTCACCGATGACCTCATCGCCGAGATGGCCGAGCGCGGCACCGCGCTCGTGCCCACGCTCATCAACGTCGAGAACTTCCCGGGGATCGCCGACCAGGCGAGCAGGTACCCGGCGTACTCCGACCACATGCGGCGGCTGCACGCCGGCGCGTACGAGACGGTGCGCCGCGCCGTCGAGGCGGGCGTCCCCGTGTACGCGGGCACCGATGCGGGCGGTGGCATCGACCACGGCCGGCTCGCCGACGAGGTGATCGCCCTGCACCGCGCGGGCCTCTCCGCCGCCGACGCGCTCGGCGCCGCCAGCTGGGCGGCCCGCAGGTGGCTCGGCCGTCCCGGACTGGAGCTGGGTGCGCGCGCTGACCTCGTGGTGTACCGCAGCGACCCGAGAGCCGACCTGTCGGTGCTGCGCGAGCCCGCCCTCGTGATGCTGAGGGGCCGGCCGGTGCACGCCGGCGGGGGGCGTTAGGTGGCTGGTGTCTTTCGGTGGTTGGTGTCCTGGGCCTGAACCGGCCTCCTGACGGCGCCGCGCGGTTCGCATGATCGTCAGAAGTGGTGGCAGAGCGTCAGATCCGTCGCGCTGCCACCACTTCCGGTGATCACAGCCATGGCGGCGTCCCGGTCACGGCCGGTTCCACCCGTTTTCGTGCCGAGGCCTACTGAAGACCACCTGTGGAGGCCGGACCGCCACGCGAAAGACACCGGCCATCTAGCCTGGCCGTCTAGCAGCTGCTGACGATCAGCCGATAGCCCGCGTCGAGGCGGTCGAGGACCGACAGCGCGCGGTGCCGCTCGTGCCATGCGCCGGACGCCAGGTCGCCCGCGAGCGACCCCAAACCGTCGGCGAGTTCGCGCGGGTCGGCCTGGGCCAACATCGAGGTGCCGGAGCGCACCCGTGGATCGAGGTAGGCCTCGGGGCGCCGCCAGTACGCGGCACCGAAGCCGTCGGTGCAGTCGTGCGGCACGGGCACCGGCTCCACCCTGGCACCCGGCAGCAGGTCGACGAGCCGGGGGATGGGCACCGCGTGCCCCGCGCTGACCGCCGCGGCGGCCGGGAGGTAGTCGCGCACCAGCCAGAACTCGCCGAACACGGCCTGGTCCCATGTGAGGATCGCGATCCGCCGCCGGGCGACGCGGCGCAATTCGGCGATCCCGGCCTCGACGTCGGTCCAGTGGTGGACGGTCAGAATCGCCAGCGCGGCATCGACGCTGCCGTCGCCCAGGGGCAGTGACTCGGCGACCCCGCGTACGGCCGGAGCCGCTTCCGCGGGTCGTTGCTGGATCATGACCGAGCTGGGTTCGACGGCCACGATCGTTGCGGCGGGCTCGTAGGAACCCGCCCCGGCCCCGATGTTCGCCACGCTCGCCATACCGGACAGGGCCGAGGCCACCTGCGCGGCGATCCTCGGGTCCGACCTCCGGGTGGTGGCGTACCCCTGTCCGATCCGGTCGTAGACGGTCACCGTCCCAGCTTCGCAGGGAGCGGTCGCCGAGGGTGATCGTGTACGTCTCGCGCCGATCAGGTCGGACAATCGGGGGCGAGACGGTCGGCAGTGCCGGCTCCGCAGCGCTGATGTCCGGCTCGCGCGGACGGGTGGGTCGAGCCCTGACCGGGTGACGATCCGGTCGCTCACGTCGCGGTGGCGGCAGGCGGGCGGCGCCCTCCGCGGTGGGCCGGTAGCGTCGGGGGCGTGGGAGCTCTGCAGAGGGATGGTCGACCGGGCTCGGAGGAGCCGGGGCCGGGCTCCGGAGGCGAGGAGGCGGCCGCGCACGGCTCCGCGGCGCAGCACCCGTCCGACCAGGGCACAGGCAGCGCCGACTCCGCTCGCGGAGCGCCGGCCGCCCCCGACCCCGGATCCGACCCGGTTCCCGGTTCGGAGGCCCCGGTGGTCGACCCGGCTCACGGTTCCGGCACCGCCCCGGCCTGGGAGCCGCCGCCGGCCGACGCCCCGCCCGCCCCGCCGTCAGCGGAAGTGGCGCCCTCGACCGTCGGCGTGGCTGCGACTCCGTCCGCACCCCCGGGGGCACCCACGCACCCGGCCGGTGCCCCATGGCCGCAGCCGGGCTACGCGGCATGGCCGCCGCCCCCCGCACCGGGGCCGCCGTACCCGGAGGGCGCATACCCGCCGGGGCAGCCGTACCCGCCGGGGCAGCCGTACCCGGGGCAGCCATACCCACCGGGGCCGTACCCGCCCGGTGCGCCGTACCCGGCACCGTCGATCGGTCGGCAACCAGCCCGGCGTTCCTCGTGGGCCGCGCCGTCACCCACCCGCACCCACCGCTGGGGGCTGGGGGCCTACCTGCTCGCGGAGGTGGTGTTCCTGCTGGTCTCCGGGCTGATCAGCGTCTTCGCGATCGGGGACGGCGGCCCGACGATCAGCACGCTGATCATCGCCCTCGCGGTGCCCACGCTGCTCGCGGCGAGCATCGCCCTGTTGATCACCTGGGTGCGTGGCAACGGGCCGCGGATCGACCTCGGCCTCGCCTGGTCGTGGCGTGAACTCGGCGTGGGTCTCGCGTTCGGCTTCGGCGGGCTGGCGCTCACGATCCCGGCGTCGATCGTCTACGTCGCGATCGTCGGAGAGGACGCCACGTCCGCGGTGGGCGACGTGTTCGGCGGGATCAGGGCCGGCCCGGCACTGGCGGCGCTCGTGCTGGTCATCGTCGTGTTCGTCGCCCCGATGTGTGAGGAGATCCTCTATCGGGGCCTGCTCTGGGGCGGGATCGAGAAGATCGCAGGGCGCTGGGTGGCGTTCGTCGTCAGCACGCTGCTGTTCGCGATCGCGCACTTCGAGTTCACGCGCACGCCATTGCTGCTGGTGGTGGCCATCCCGATCGCCATCGCGCGCCTGTACACCGGCCGGTTGCTCGCGAGCATCGTCGCCCACCAGGTGAACAACCTGCTTCCCGGGATTGCGCTCGTACTCGGGCTGCTCGGCGTCATCCCGATGACCTGATGCCCCGGCACGCGCGCGCGTCTGGCAGAATGGCCGATCAGTCTCGTGGCTGGCCCTCTAACCGCGCCGCGGACGCACACGCCGAGTAATGCGCAGCCCGTAACCCCACGCGAGCCGCGCGGACTCACCCGAAACACACGATCCGCGAGGAGCACCGACCAGCGTGGCCGTCAAGATCAAGCTGATGAGGCTGGGCAAGATCCGCCAGCCGTACTACCGCGTCGTCGTCGCCGACGCCCGCACCCGCCGCAGCGGCCGGGCGATCGAGACCATCGGCAAGTACCACCCGAAGAACGAGCCGAGCCTGATCGAGATCGACTCGGAGCGGGCCCAGTACTGGCTCGGCGTGGGCGCCCAGCCCACCGAGCCGGTGCAGCACCTGCTCGAGGTCACCGGTGACTGGCAGAAGTTCAAGGGCCTGCCGGGCGCCGAGGGCACCCTGAAGCCGCAGAAGGAGAAGGTCGACAGGCAGGCCCGCTTCCAGGCCGCGCTCGCCGCCGCGGGCGAGGAGCCCACCACCGAGGCCACCACGCCCAGGAAGAAGAGCGACCGCCGCGCGAAGGGCGAGGCCGAGGCCTCCTCCGAGGCTTCCGCAGAGGCGTGACCGAGCTTGCGAGGCCACCATTGAGCGCAGCAGCGTCGCGAACGCGTCCGACGAGGGGGGAGGGCGCGTGAGCGTCCTGGCGGACACTCTCGAGCACCTCGTCCGGGGCATCGTCGACCACCCGGACGACGTGCAGGTGGAGCTCGTCACCACTCGCCGCGGCCGCACCCTCGAGGTCCGGGTTCACCCCGAGGACCTCGGCAAGGTGATCGGCCGCGGGGGCCGTACCGCGACGGCACTTCGCACCGTCGTCGGCGGCGTCGGTGGCCGAGGTGTGCGGGTGGATGTCGTCGACACCGACCGCTAGCGCCCCCGGCGGGGCCGCTATGAGCACCGAGTACCTCGTCGGGGTCGTCGTGCGGGTTCACGGCCTGCGCGGCGAGCTCGTCGTGGATGTGCACACCGACTCGCCCGACGAGCGGTTCGCGCCCGGGGGCTCTCTCATCGCGCAGCGGCCGGGCGCCCCGGTCGGCACCTTGACCGTCGAGTCGGCCCGCCCCCACTCGGGGCGGCTGCTCGTGCGGTTCGTCGAGGCGCCGGACCGGGACGCCGCCGAGGCGCTGCGTGGCACGCGGCTCCTCGTACCGACCGACGCCATCGCGCCACCGGAGGACGACAAGGAGTTCCACGTCCACCAGCTGGAAGGCCTGCGCGCCGAGCTGGAGGACGGCAGCGTCGTCGGCACGGTCCGCGAGGTCGTACACGGCCCCGGTGGCGACCTGCTCGTCCTGGCCCGTGCGGACCGCTCCGACGCGCTCGTCCCCTTCGTGACGGCCATCGTGCCGACCGTCGACCTGGCCGGCGGCCGCGTGGTCCTCACCCCACCCGAGGGCCTCCTCGACTGAGGCGGTGCGCGTGCGGCACGGCGAGGGCCCGTCAGCGCGCCGGGGGCACGTTCTGGTTGAGGTGGAAGAGGTTGTCCGGGTCGTAGGTGGCCTTGACCTGGCGGAGCCGGTCGTAGGTGGGGCCGAAGTTCTCGGGCGCCCGCGCGGCGTCATCGGTGTCCATGAAGTTGATGTAGCCCCCTTCGGTGCCCGAATACGGGTGGACCGCGTCGTAGTAGCCGCGCACCCACTGCCGGTTGTCCTCGTCGTCCGCGGCATCCGGATACCCGGCGAGGATGACCATCGCGTACTTGGCGTCCCGGTGACCGAACGCGGTCTCCGAGGTGCCGACACGGTGGACCGCGCCGTTGATGGGATACATGTGCATTCCCGAGGACGACGTCGGAGCCTTGGAGCCGTGCTCGACGTGCGCCGCGATGGCCTCGTCCGGCAGGTCGCGGACGAAGTCGGCCTTCCAATACTGGCGGAGCCCCTTCGGGAACAGCCCGTCGAAGGCGGCGTTGAGCGCGGGATACGGCATCGGGCCGACGAACTCCGCCTTGACCTCGGCGACGTCGCGGAACGGCTTGAGGGCCTGTTCGCCCTGCTCGGGGCGGCCGCTCCAGCACGTGACCATTGCGCAGAACATGTCGCCGTGGCGGTCCTCCGGGATGAACGGGAGCGGCGGGGCGAGCTGCCAGCCGAAGAAGGCCCCGAGCTGCTCGGGCGCGTCCTGGATGTACTCGTCGTACGCCCGCATGACCGCGGGTGCGTCCGCAACCTCGTACAGCATCGGGCCGCCGTAGATCGTGTCCACGTCGTGCAGGGCGAACTCGAGTGAGGTGACGACGCCGAAGTTGCCGCCACCGCCGCGCAGCGCCCAGAGCAGTTCATCGTTGTCGTGCTCGTTCGCGACGTGGATGCGCCCGTCTGCGGCGACCACCTCGGCGCTCACGAGGTTGTCGCACGACAACCCGCAGCCGCGCGCGAGGTAGCCGATACCTCCGCCCAGCGTCAGGCCGGTCACCCCGGTCGTCGAGATGATGCCCCCGGTCGTGGCTAGTCCGTACGCGTGAGCGGCATGGTTCAGATCTCCCCATGTGGCTCCGCCTCCGGTGTGCGCGGTCTTCTTGACGCGGTCCACGAACACGTTGTTGATCAGCGACAGGTCGAGCACGACGCCGCCGTCACAGGTGCCGAAACCGGGCCCGCTGTGCCCGCCGCCCCGTACCGCGAGGTCGAGGCCGGCCTCCCGGGCGTAGTTGACGGTCGCGACGGCGTCGGCCGTCGACGTGGCCCGGACGACGAGCGCGGGGCGCCGGTCGTGGATGCCGTTGTGGACGCGGCGGTGCTCGTCGTAGCCGTCGTCGCTCGGCTCGACGACGGGCCCGCGTACCTGCTCGCGCAGTTCGGCGATGGTGGTCATGTTCCCCTCCTGGCGGTCTGCTGGCGGCGGAGACGATGCCGGAGGGGGCGTTCCCGGAGCGTTCCCGATCAGCGGATCAGGCGGGCGACGGTGGCGACGGCGCGGTCGCGCAGCCATGGTGCGTCGAGCGCGACGGCCGCGTCGACCGCGCGGTGGGCGCTGCGGACGGCGCCTGCGCGGTCGCCCGCGAGTGCCTGCAGTTCCGCGTCCACGCGAAGCAGCTCGGGAAGCAGGTAGCGTTGTCCGCTGTCTTCGGTCCGGCCGACTGCCTCGGCGACGATCGTCCGCCCGGCCGGAGCGTCACCGGCGCGCAGGTGGGCGCGCGCCAGCAGACAGAGTCCCAGGGTCAGGTGCAGTGGCTGGTCCTGGCGCAGACGGTCGGTGGCCTCGCGGATCGCGTCGATGCCGTGCAGATCACCGTCGAGCAGGCCGCGCCACCCCCGCAGGAACCGGGCGACGATGGTGAAGTAGCCGATGTGCATCGCGTGCGTGGCGGCGTCGAGCGCGTCGACGGTGGTGCCGAGGTCCCGCTGCCGGGGCTCGAGGGCGGCGAGGATCGCATCGAAGGTGCGGACGTATCCGGTGGTCATGGGGTCGTCGAGCTCCGTGGCCGCGCGCAGCGCCTCCCGCATGGTCGCGCCGGCGTCGGCGGGTCGGCCGCGGAATAGCTGCGTGAGGGCGAGCCGGGACAGGCACACCCCGAGTGGGTCCTGGGCGTAGCGCGCGACGTGCAGCGGGGCGTCCTCGATGCGGTAGGAATCGATCGCGGCGCGGAGGTGGTGCTCTGCGTCGGCGAACTCGCCCCGCCAGAACGCGGTGACCCCGAGCACGTACTCGCCCTCGGTGCGGGCTGTGGCCTCAGTCTGCCCCGAGGTGACCAGCTCTCGGCCCATCTCCTCGGCCCGGTCGAACCGGAGGGTGGCCACGGCGTGCAGCGCGAGGCCACGCAGCACCGGCGGGCCGGGACGGCGGCCGAGCTTCCGGTGCAGCGTGAGCGCTCGCTCGTAGCAGCGCAGGACGCCCGGTGCGCCGTAGCCGCGCCGGGCGACCAGCGGCACCCCGAGCGCAGACCGCAGCCGCAGCTCCACCTCATCGCGCGCCGCACCGCGCGGCGACTCGTCGAGCAGCCGCAGGGCGCGCTCGAGTAGCGCGATGCAGTCGTCGAGGGCGAAGACCCGGTGGGCGTGCCGGGCCGCCCGCTCGTAGGCCTCGACCGCGCGCGACCCGAGCCCCGCGCTGACGTAGTGGGCGGCGAGGCGGGCGCTGACCGGATCGAGATCGGCCGCGTGGTGCGCCTCGATGGCCTCGGCGACCCGGCGGTGCAGGGTGTGGCGACGGGCCGGACTGATCTGCTCCAGAGCGACCTCGCGCAGCCGGTCGTGGCTGAAGTCGTATGCCGCGCCGCGCTCGCGGAGAACGTGGTGTTGCCACAGCTCGTCCAGGTCGTCGGTCATGTCATCCTCGGTCCGGCCGGCCGCGGCGGCGAGGACGGCCGTCGGGATCTCGTGGCCGATCGTCGCTGCCACCTCGGCGAGCCGGCGCGCCCCTGGTGAGAGGCGCTCAAGACGTGCCGTGATCACTGCGTGGACGGTCGGTGTCAGCGCGACCCGCGTGGTACGGCCATCGCCGAAGCCCGCCCGCACGGCCTCGAGGACGAACAGCGGGTTGCCCTCCGTCTCCTTCCAGAGCCGGACCGCCGCGTCCCGGCGCAGCGTCCGTCTCCCGACCAGCGCCGCCATCTCGGCGGTCGCGGCGGGATCGAGCGGTCCGAGGGCGATCGTCGAGATGGCGCCGGCCGGGGCGAGGTGGCGGCGCAGCTGCGCCACCGCGTCCCGTGCGGCCGCGTCGTCATCGCGCGCCGTCCCCGCGACCAGCAGCGGAGCAGACGGCGAGCTCTGCACGAGGTAGCCGCAGAGCTCGAGCGTGTCGCTGTCGCACCACTGGAGGTCGTCGACGACGAGCAGCAGCGACCGCCCGGTCGCGAGGAGTCCGCGGCGGACGGCGTCGAGGAGGTGGTGGCGCCGGCCGAGGTCGCTGGCCGGCGGGCCGTCCGGCAGTCGCGGGTGTGCGAGCCTGAGCTCGGGCAACAGCCGGGCGAGCTCGGTCAGCCATACGCCGCCGAGATCGTCGAGGCCCGCCCGCACCGGCTCGGATCGCAGCCAGTCGATCACCGGTCCCCATGGTGGGCGGCCCGCGGCCTCGTAGGCCCGGCCGTAGGCCACCGCATGACCGTCCGCGGCCGCTCGGTGGGCCAGCTCCTCGACGAGCCGGGACTTGCCGATGCCCGCTTCACCGGTCACCAGCAGCAGGCGGGAGCGGCCATCGGTGGCCTCCCGCCACACGTCGCGGGCCGCTCGCCACTCGGCCGCGCGTCCGACCAGCGCAGGCCCGGCGTGGGTGGGCCGGCGCGGCTCGCGAAGCCGTTCGGCGATCGCGGTCGTCGCAGGCTCTGGGGTGACGTCGAGGTCGCGGGCCAGCCCCGATGCGAGCCGGTCGTAGACGCGCAGCGCCTCGCTCCGCTCGCCACGCCGGGCCAGCGCGCCCATCAGCAGCCGGCAGGCCGGTTCGTGCAGCGCGTCGATCGCAAGCAGTCGCCGTGCCTGCCCGACGACGTCGGCGTCGCGACCCTCGGAATCCGCATCCGCCGCCAGCCCGGCGAGCACCTCGACGGCGATGCGACGCAGCCGCTCCCGCTCGGCGACGACCCAGTCGCCCTCGCAGGCCGGGAGCAGGTCGCCGCCGTAACAGCGCACCGCGGTCTCCGGATCCCCACCGTCCGCGGCGTCGAGGAACGCGAGGACGTCCAGCCACGTAGACCCGTCGCCGGCCCACCGCACCGTCCGTGGGCCGGCGTCGACGACCTCGCAGGGGAGCGGGAGCGCCCGGCGGAGGTCGTGCAGCAGCTTGCGCAGGTTGGTGCGGGCCTGTGCCGCGCTCGAGTCGGGCCACAGCTCGCACGCGAGGCGGTCCCGGGGCAAGCCCGCGTCGCCGGCGAGCGCCACGCGCGCGAGCAGCTGTTGCATACGCGGCCCGGTGAGCTCCGGCAGCGGGTGCCCGTCGACGGTGGCCGTGGCGTCGCCGAGGAGCCGGATCACCAGCCGGGCGCTCGGCCGGCCCGGTGCGAAACCCGCAGTGGCCACGGCACCTCCTCGGGGCTGGACGGGCGGGCATCCAGTGCACTCCGAATACGCCTCCTGTCAACGACCCGTTCGGTACCGGCGCGTCAACCTGGGTTGACAGAGCACGAGCTGTCAACGTAGGTTGACGGCATGAGCGATGCCACGAAGGTCGCGGCGGCGGCGTCCAGCAGGGACCCGGCCGTCGGGTTGGCGGCGGTGGCGTCCCTGCGGGGGCTGCTGGAGTCGCTGGAGGAGTTGCAGGTCTCGAACGCGCGGTCCCAGGGATGGTCATGGCAGCAGATCGCGGAGGCGTTGCGTGTGAGCAGGCAGGCCGTCCACAAGAAGTACCGCCGGTACGGGTTCTGAGGGGGAGGCGAGATGTTCGAAAGGTTCACCGGCAAGGCCCGCCAGGCAGTCGTCGCGGCGCAGGAGGAGGCGCGCACGCGGGGTGCGAACGAGATCCGCACCGAACACCTGCTGGCGGCGCTCTACAGCGTGCCGGACAACCTGGCGCTCACGGTGCTCGATGCTTTCAGCATCGACAAGGATGCGGTGCTGCGCGAGGTCGACCGTCTGGGTCCCGGTGGTCGACCGCCGATCGATGCCGATGCCCTGTCCACGCTGGGGATAGACCTCGACGAGGTGCGCCGCCAGGTGGAGGAGGCCTTCGGACCCGGGGCGCTGGACCGCACGCGGGCCGCGCTCGGCGGGAAGGGTGGCCGGCTCTTCGGGCACATCCCGGTCGAGCGCGCCACGAAGAAGGCCCTCGAGCTTGCCCTGCGCGAGGCGCTGGCGCTCAGGCACAACTACATCGGCACCGAGCACATCCTGCTCGGGCTGATCCACACCGAGGACGGCGCCGCCCACGACATCCTGGCCGCGCAGGGGGTGCGGCTGGCGCCGGCGCGCGTGATCGTCGAGGAACTGGTGCGGAGCCGCCGAGCCGGCTGACGCCCTGCCCGAGTGCCAGCAAGGTGGCGATACTGCCGTGTTGTGCCAGTAAAGCCACCTTGCTGACATCCGGTGGGCCGCTGCTGGCAGCATCCGTTCGTGCGGATCGACGTCATCACGATCTTCCCGGCCTACCTGGCCCCGCTTCGCGAGGCGCTGCTGGGCCGGGCGATCAGCGCCGGCCTGGTCGACCTCGCCGTGCACGACCTGCGCAACTGGACTTACGACGTCCACCAGGCCGTCGACGACTCCCCGTACGGCGGCGGCCCCGGCATGCTGATGCGGCCGCAGGTGTGGGGGGAGGCCCTCGACGCGGTGCTGGCGCTCGACGAGCGCCCGGCGCGGATCGTCGTGCCCACCCCGGCGGGCAGGCCGTTCACGCAGGCCACGGCCCAGGCGTGGACGGGAGAGGAACGGCTGATCTTCGCCTGCGGGCGCTACGAGGGCATCGACCAGCGCGTCGTGGACGACGCGCGGCGCGGGGGCCTCGCCGTGGACGAGGTGAGCATCGGCGACTACGTGCTGGTCGGCGGCGAAGTCGCGGTGCTGGTGATGGTGGAGGCGGTGGTCCGGCTGCAGCCCGGCGTGCTGGGCAACCCGGCGTCGGCGCAGCAGGACTCCTTCTCCGACGGCCTCCTGGAGGGTCCGGCGTACACGCGGCCCGAGGTCTGGCGAGGGCTGGCCGTGCCCGACGTGCTGCGCAGCGGCAACCACGCCAAGATCGCCCGCTGGCGGCGCGATCGCGCGCTCGAACGCACCGCCGAACGGCGCCCCGACCTGCTCGCCGCCCTCCCCGAGGACGCGCTCGACGACGCTGACCGGGCGTTCCTCGCACGCCTGCGGGACGGGTGATTTCACCCGGCGATCTCGCGTCTGGCACTATGGACTGGTTGCCCGCGCCCGACGGGCCTGCCCGGCGCCCCGAACTTGACTTGGTGCGCGCCCCTGCACGACCGCTATCACCGAGGACGGATCTTCGCGATGAACACCCTGGACGCACTGGACGCACAGCTGCTGCGGTCCGACATCCCCGCATTCCGGCCGGGCGACACGCTCAAGGTGCACGTGAAGGTCATCGAAGGCAACCGGTCCCGGATCCAGATCTTCCAGGGCGTCGTCATCCGGCGCCAGGGTTCCGGGGCCCGTGAGACCTTCACCGTCCGCAAGGTCTCGTTCGGTGTCGGCGTCGAGCGCACCTTCCCGGTGCACTCCCCGAACATCGACAAGATCGAGGTCTTCACCCGCGGTGACGTCCGCCGGGCGAAGCTCTACTACCTCCGTGAGCTGCGCGGCAAGGCCGCGAAGATCAAGGAGAAGCGCGAGACCACGTCCGCGTCCTGACCGTTCTGGCGCGGTTGCCGTAGCCTCGTGGGCGTGGCCCTCCCTGAGCTCCCCGACGACCGGAGGGCCGCACCACCGCGGTACTCCCCGCCGGGTGAGCCGTTGGTGCCGCGGAACCAGGGACCCGTACCACCGGGACAGCGACCGGACCTCCCGCCGTCGCGGCCGTCGATGCCGCACGGGCGGCGGCGGTCCGGCGGCCCCGCGGCGAACGGTGTCCCGATGGGCGGTGCGCGCCGGCCGGCGCCGCCCGACGGGCGGGTCCCGCCACGTCAGGCGCCACGCCGTCCCGACCCGGACGACGACGAGCCCACCGTCGTCCACGGCGACCTCCTCGGGGACGCCGCCACCACCGGCCAGCCGCCTCAGGGCGAGGTGCCGGGGCGGCACCGCCGCCGCGCGGGTTCGTCCCCCGCCAGCAGGCCCGCGGCGGAGTACAAGGAGCAGGCGGAGGCGAGCGGGCGCAAGCTCAAGCCCGGCAGGCGCAGGCGGCCCACGTTCTGGAAGGAACTGCCGATCCTGATCGTGGTGGCGCTCGTCCTCACGTTCCTGATCCAGACGTTCCTCGCGAAGGTCTACGTCATCCCGTCCGGATCGATGGAGACCACCCTGCACGGCTGCACCGGCTGCAACAACGACCGCGTGCTCGTCGACAAGATCAGTTACCGCCTCGGCGACCCCGCGCCCGGCGACGTCGTGGTGTTCCGGGGACCGGACAGCTGGAGCAGCGAGATCGAGATCCAGGAGCCGAGCAACCCGGTGGTCCGCGGGCTGCAGCTCTTCGGCTCCTTGATCGGGCTCGCGCCGCCCGACGAGAAGGACTTCGTCAAGCGGGTCATCGCCGTCGGCGGCCAGACCGTGCAGTGCTGCGATTCGCGCGGCCAGGTGATGGTCGACGGCACGTCGCTCAGCGAGCCGTACATCTTCTACCTGCCCGAGGCCGGGCCGCCCAAGCAGGCGTCCTTCGGTCCCGTCGACGTGCCCGTCGGGCAGCTGTGGATGATGGGGGACAGCCGCAACAACTCGGCCGACTCGCGGATGCCCGACCACGGCCCGGTGCCCGTCGAGAACGTGATCGGGCAAGCCAGGATGATCGTGCTGCCGTTCGACCGGCTCGGGTGGGTCACCGCCCAGAACCCGCAGTCCACGGCCGTCGGGATGGCGGCACAGGACGCGGCCGAGGGGGCGCCGCTCGCCCTCGGCTTGCTCGGCACGTTGCCGATCGCGCTGCTCCGTCGCCGCCGTCGAACCCGTGAACTGCTGTTCCCCGAGTTCCTCCCGCACCGGCGACCCTGAGCGCACGGCCGTTCACCGCGTGGCGCAGACTGCTCCTCGATGGCCGCACGACCTGTACCCCAGCGGCGGGCGCGTCGCCGCCCGGTGCGCACCATGCTGCCGCCCGAGCTGCGTCCGGCCCGCGCCGTCGTCCGGCGTTCGGCGGGGAACTGGACGCTGCAGAGCACACTGCACCGGCACGGCCTCGGGCCGGTGGCGGGCGTCGACGAGGCGGGGCGGGGCGCCTGCGCCGGCCCGCTCGTCGTCGCCGCGTGCGTGCTGCGCCCCGGCGACGCGAAGCGGCTGGAAGGCCTCACCGACTCGAAGCTCCTCACGGCCGCGGCGCGCGAGGAGTACTACACGCTGATCCGGCGCCGGGCGGAGGACCTCTCCATCGTGGTCATCCCTCCGGAGGAGGTCGACCGCCGCGGGGTGCACGTGGCGAACGTCGAGGGGATGCGCAGGGCCGTCGCCGGTCTCGCCACAGTGCCCGGCTACGTGCTCACCGACGGGTTCGCGGTGCGCGGGTTCGGCACCCCGGCGCTCGCCGTGCCGAAGGGTGACCAGGTCGCGGCGTGCGTGGCGGCGGCGTCCGTGCTGGCCAAGGTCACCCGAGACCGGATCATGGTCGCGCTGGACGCCGAGTTCCCCCAGTACGGCTTCGCCGAGCACAAGGGCTATTGCACGCCCGTGCACGACGAGGCCATGCTCGCCCACGGGCCCAGCCGGGTGCACCGGTACTCGTTCGTGAACGTGCGCGCGGCGCGCGACGGGGTGCGACCTCCTGCCGCCGTGCTGGACGAGGACGCGTTCGACGAAGACTTGATGGACGACACGATCGAGACGGGGCTGGGGGAGGACCTGGCGGAGGGTCTGGTCCACAATGGGGCGCTGGCCGTCGGGACGTCCGAGGGTTCCAGAGGAGGGGTAGCACCGTGAGCGCCGAGGATCTCGAGAAGTACGAGACCGAGATGGAGCTCACGCTCTACAAGGAGTACCGGGACATCGTGGCCCAGTTCTCCTACGTCGTGGAGACGGAGCGGCGCTTCTACCTGGCCAATTCCGTCGACGTCGCCGCGCGCAACGCCGACGGGGAGATCTACTTCGAGGTCCGGATGTCCGACGCGTGGGTCTGGGACATGTACCGGCCGGCGCGCTTCGTCAAGAACGTGCGTGTGCTGACGTTCAAGGACGTCAACGTCGAGGAGCTCGAGAAGCCCGACCTGCGGTTGCCGGAGGGCAACCAGTTCGGCAGTTAGCCTCCGGCTCGGGGCACTAGGCCGTGTCTCGCGGATCTTGACCGCGCTCTTCGAGCCCAGATCGTCCCTGGCTGCGTTGTCGGGCCGACCGGGTATTCCAATACAACGGCTCGGGCCTCCGCCTTGCCAGGGTCGATCTGGATCTCGAAGCCCATCGGCCAAGATCCACGAGACACGGCCTAACAGCTCACACCGACAATCACGTTCCTCCTCGGAGGAGTTGTCCACCTCGCCCCCCAGCTGTCCACAGATTTCCGATCAGCCTGTCCGGATGCATCCGGCTCGCCGATCGTTGTCGGTATGGCAGCGAAGGACGTGCTCGGCCGCCGCGGTGAGGATCTCGCGGCTCGCTACCTCGAGCAGCGGGGTCTGGTGATCCTGTCCCGCAACTGGCGGTGCCGCCACGGCGAGATCGACCTGGTCGCCACCGACTCGGCCCGGCTCGTGGTCTGCGAGGTCAAGACGCGCTCGAGTACCCGGTACGGCGAGCCGGCAGAGGCCGTCGACGCCCGCAAGGTGGCCCGCATCCGCCTGGTCACCAACGCGTGGCTCAAGGCCCACGGGGTCCGCTGGGTACCGGTCCGGTTCGACGTGGTCGCCGTGATCGCGGAGCCGGGCGCACCGGTCGCGGTCCAGCACTACGAGGCGGCGTTCTGATGCCGATCGCACGCGCATACGCGGTGGCCCTCCTCGGCGTCGACGGCCACGTCGTGGAGATCGAGGCCGACCTCGGCAAGGGCCTGCCCAAGTTCCACCTGCTCGGGTTGCCCGACGCATCCCTGCACGAGTCGAAGGACCGCGTGCGCGCGGCGGTCGTCAACTCGGGGTTCACGTGGCCCGGCGAGAAGATCGTGCTCGCGCTCTCGCCCGCCACGCTGCGCAAGACGGGCAGCGGCTTCGACCTTGCGCTCGCCTGTGCCGTGCTCGGCGCCTGCGAGGTGCTGCCGCAGTCCGAGCTCGACGGCACGGTCCTGCTCGGCGAGCTGGCCCTCGACGGCAGGCTCCGGGCCGTGCGGGGCGTGCTGCCGTGCCTGATCGCGGCGCGCGATGCGGGCATGCGGCGCGCGGTCGTCCCGGAGGCGGTGCTCGCCGAGGCCGCGCTCGTCGAGGACATCGAGGTGCACGGCGCGGCGCGGCTCGCCGACGTCCTGTCCTTCCTTCAAGGCGCCTGCACGCTGCTCCGGCCGGAGCCACTGGCCGACGACGTGGTTCCCGAACCACCGGATCTCGCCGACGTCGTCGGGCAGGACGACGCACGGCACGCCATCGAGATCGCGGCGGCCGGCGGCCACCACGTCCTGCTGGTCGGGCCGCCTGGCACGGGCAAGACCATGCTCGCGCAGCGCTTCGTCGGCCTGCTTCCACGGCTCGCACCGCAGGAGGCGCTCGCGCTCGCGGCCGTCCGGTCGGTGGCCGGGCGGTTGCCCGCCGCAGGGGTGTTGAGCACGGTGCCGCCGTTCGTCGCGCCCCATCACTCCAGTTCCATGGCAGCGCTACTGGGCGGTGGTTCCGGGATCGCGCGGCCGGGTGCGGTGTCGCTGGCCCACCGCGGTGTCCTCTTCCTCGACGAGGCTCCGGAGTGGGGAGCGAGCCTGCTCGACTCGCTCCGCACCCCTCTCGAAGAGGGGGAGGTCCGGCTCGCGCGGGCCGACGGCACGGTGCAATACCCGGCTCGGTTCCAGCTCGTCCTCGCGGCCAACCCGTGCCCATGCGCGCCCGCCCACGACCGCGACTGCGTCTGCCCGTCCCTCGTGCGCCGCCGCTACCTCGGGCGGCTGTCCGGCCCGCTGCTCGACCGCGTCGACCTGAGAGCCCGAATGTTCCCGGTCACCGCGCTCGCTGCCACCGGGCACGCCGAGGACACCGCCACGGTGCGGGCGCGGGTCCTGGCGGCGCGCGGCGCGGCCGCGGAGCGATGGGGCGCGCTGGGGTACCGCACCAACGCCGAGGTGCCGGGGCCCGTGCTGCGCACCCGGTTCGCGCTGCCGCGCAGCGCGGTCCGTCCGCTCGACGCCGGCCTGCGTTCCGGCCAGCTCACGGCGCGGGGAGCCGACCGCGCGCTGCGCGTCGCGTGGACCCTTGCCGACCTCGCCGGGCGCGACGGGCCCGACGAGGACCTGGTCGAGACCGCGCTCTTCTTCCGTGACAGGAGGGCGGCATGAACGAGCAGATCCTGCTCGCCAGGGCCTACCTGTCCCGGGTGGCCGAGCCGCCTGCGCCCGCGCTGGCCGAGCTGGTGGCACAGGTCGGGCCGGTCGAGGCGGCGGCGCGGGTGCTCGACGGGCGGGTCGACGAGCCGGTGGCCCGGGAGACGGGTGCCCGGCGGGAGGTGCACCGGCCTGCCGCCGACCTCGACGCCGCGGCCGCCGCCGGCGCCCGGCTGGTCGTGCCGGAGCACCCCGAGTGGCCTGCCGAGGCCTTCGCCGCGTTCGACGCGGCCGGTTCGGCACAGGTCGCCCCGCCGCTGGCGCTGTGGGTGCGTGGCCCCGGCCGGCTCGACGAGCTCTGTGGGCACGCCGTAGCCGTGGTCGGGGCACGTGCGGCCACGAGCTACGGCGCGCACGTCGCCGCCGAGCTCGGGTCCGGACTCGCCGACCGCGGGTGCACCGTCGTCTCCGGCGCGGCCATCGGCATCGACGGGGCCGCACACCGCGGCGCGCTCGGTGTCGACGGCGCCACAGTGGCGGTGCTCGCGTGTGGTGTCGACCGCGTCTACCCGGCGTCGCACGAGCTGCTGCTGGAGCGGATCGCCGCGAGCGGTCTCGTGGTGAGTGAGTACCCGCCTGGCGGCGTGCCGGGCCGCCACCGCTTCCTGGTGCGCAACCGGCTGATCGCCGGGCTCGCGGTGGGCACCGTCGTCGTCGAGGCGGGGCTGCGCAGCGGCGCGCAGCGCACCGCGTCCGACGCGCTGTCGCTGGGCCGGGCGGTGATGGCGGTGCCAGGGCCGGTCACCTCGGCGATGTCGGTGGGCTGCCACCGCCTCGTCCGCGACGGCGCGCTGCTGGTCACCCGCAGCGACGAGGTGCTGGAGGCGGTGGCGCCGATCGGCGCGCACCTCGCGGACCCGCCCGATCCCGAGCGAGGTCGGCCTACCGACGGTCTCGACGCCCCGGCCGCTCTCGTCCACGACGCCCTGCCCGCCCGCGGTGCCCGCGACACCCGCTGGCTCGCGCTGGAATCCGGAATGCCGATCGGCGCCGTGCGGGTGGCCCTGGTGGGCCTCGAACGGCGCGGGCTCGTCGAGCACTGCGAGGGCCGCTGGCGGCGCCGAGTGGTGGAGGCGGGATGAGACGTGGGCACTTCACACATCCAGCCGGCACCTCACACAACGCCCGCCCTGTGTGAAGTGCGCACCCGGTGTGTGAAGTGGCGCGGGGCGCTTCGCCGACACGCCGCCGGGAGCTTGACCGCTCCGCCCGCGACGCGCACGGTCGGCGGATGCCCGAGCTCGCGCCCGGTCCGGCGACAGCGCTGGAGGCGTTCCTACAGCACCTCGCGTTGGAGCGGGGGCGCTCGGAGCACACCGTGCGGGCGTACCGCGGTGATCTGGTCGGTCTGCTCGAGGGCCTGGCCGGCCTCGACGCTCTCGACCTGGCGTGGCTGCGCCGATGGCTGGCGGTGGGGCACGAGGCGGGGCTCGGCCGGGCCACGCTCGCCCGGCGGGCTGCCGCAGCGCGCAGCTTCACCGCGTGGGCCCACCGCACCGCACGCATGCCCGTCGACCCGGGTGCGCGGCTCGCGTCACCGCGGCCGCGGCGAACCCTGCCCGCGGTCCCGACCGTCGAGCAGACGGGCGCCGTGCTCGATGCGGCCGGGAGCGGGGCCGCGGAGGAACACCCGATCGCCCTGCGCGACCTGCTCGTGCTGGAGCTGCTCTACGCCAGCGGGGTGCGGGTGGCGGAGCTGTGCGGGCTCGACCTCGACGACGTCGACCCGGGCCGGCGCGCCCTGCGCGTGATCGGCAAGGGCGACCGTGAACGCACGGTCGTCTACGGGGTGCCCGCCTCCGACGCGCTGCGACGCTGGCTCAGCGCCGGACGGCCGGCCCTGACACGCCCGGGATCGCCGCCCGCGCTCCTGCTCGGCGCGCGCGGCGGCCGGCTCGACCCGCGGGTCGCGCGACGTGTCGTCCACCAGGCCCTCGAGGCCGTACCCGGCGCGCCGGATGTTGGGCCGCATGGCCTCCGGCATGCCGCAGCCACCCACATGTTGCAAGGCGGCGCGGACCTCCGTTACGTACAGGAGTTGCTTGGTCACGCTAAGCTAGCGACCACTCAGCTCTATACGCAGGTCACGGTCGAGCGGCTGAAGGTGGTACATGAGCAGGCGCATCCGCGGGCATGACGTTCTCCCGGCCCCGTCTGCGCAGCTCAGAACGGTGTCCGGTGCGGTGGTCCACGCTCCCGTACTGCCGGTCGCGGTCTCGGCGTCGCCCGTTGAGGAGTTGTGGGCGGCGTATCTCGCCGAGCCCACGCGCGCGCTGCGTGACCAGCTCGTCGTGCACTACACGCCGCTGCTGCGAGCTGTGGCGCACCGGCTCGGGAGCGCATTGCCGTCCTACGTCGAGGTGGCCGATCTGGTGCAGTGCGGCGTGTTCGGCCTCATCGACGCGGTGGAGCGCTTCGATCCCGAGCGCAGCCCGCGGTTCGAGAGCTACGCGGTGGCGCGCATCCGTGGCGCGATCCTCGACGAGCTGCGAGCCCAGGATTGGGTGCCCCGGACCGTGCGCGGGCGCGTGCGCGAGCTGGAACGTGCGCAGGAGCGGCTGGAGGGCCGGCTCCAGCGAGCGGTCACCGACGCCGAGCTGGCCGAGGAGCTGGGCCTGCCGACGCACGAGGTGCGGACCTTCGGCAGGCAGGTGCAGCTGATCAGCGTCGAGGCCCTCGACGAGAGCAGCGGCGGGGTGTCGGAGCTCCTCGCCGACGACGGCGCACTCGACCCGATGGCCGTGGTGCAGGCCGCCGAGACGTTCCGGCAGCTCGCCGTCGCGGTGGCGCAGCTCGAGGAGCGCGACCGCGACGTCGTGCGCCTCTACTACCTGGAGAACCGCACGCTCGCCGAGATCGGGAGGCTCCTGGGGGTCACCGAGTCGCGGGTGTGCCAGCTGCACACGCGGCTGGTAGGCCGCCTGCGCGGCAGGCTGGAGGAGCTCGCGGCGGGCTGAGGGCCGGCTCCGCGCGCTCGTCGTGGTCCTCGCAGGGCCCGTGGGGCATGCGACGATCGCGTTCGGCGCGCGTTCCACGCGGCGGTCCCCGCGCCGCAACGATCCCGGCGGGCCACGGATCCGGCACCGGCAGCAGTCGCACCTCGGCCGGGCGCAGGAGCACCAGTGGATCCAGGTACTCCTGAAGCCCGCGGCGCACGCCCCAGTGCAGGCAGGCCGCAGCCGTGCAGCCCGGGTGCCCGGGCTCCAGCAGCCCGAGCACGTCGCCTGCCCGCACCACCGCGCCCGCTCGCACGGTGGGCCGCACCGGTTCGTACGTGGTGCGCAGGCCGTCGTCGTGGTCCACGGAGACGACGCTGCGGGCGCCGATCGGCCCGGCGAACACGACGGTGCCGGCGCGGGCCGCGAGCACGGATTGGCCGGCCGCGCCCACGAGGTCGACGCCACGGTGGCCGCGCCCGTACGGATGCGGCGGCGCCCGGAAGCGGGCGGCGATCACGGGGGCCGGCAGCAGAGGCCATGCGTACCGCGCCCCTGGCGCGGGGACGCCGGCGCCCGGAGGCGGTGCCGGCGCGAAGGGCGGCCAGCCGGGGGGAGCCGGCGCGGCAGCGGGTGGCGCCTGCCGCTCCGGCGGGGCCGGCAGACCGTCGGAAGGTGGCTCGGCGCGCACGGGTGGTCGGTCGGGTGGGATCGGGAGATCGTCGGGCGGCGGCGCAGGTGCAGCGGCCCCGGCCCGTCCGGGTGGGGCGGGCGTGGCGAAGCCGACCGGCCGGTCGCGCCGCGTCTCGGCCGCGGGCTCACCCGGAGCCGCGGCCGGGAGCGGCAGCACCGCCGCGGCGAGAGCGACTAGCACGAGGGGCGCCCATCTCGCGACGCCCCTCGTGGCCGGCCGTCGCGACGGCGACCGGCGGGCGATGCCGCCGATCGTGTGCTCTGCCAGCCTCGTTCGGTCCACGGGCTCAGCCTGGCGCGGAACGAGGGCGGCGCGGGGCGAGTCACCTTGGCTGTGGATGGTTCGGGGTCGAGGTGGACAACTCCGGGATGCGGCGTCGGGCCGGTTCGGCCCTCGGCGTACACTCAACCTGCATCTCGACGTCGTCGAGGTGACTTCGCGCGTGCGCGCACCCGTATCGAACGGGAGCGGTGGACGGGCGGTCCCGGGACCTCCCGGGTCCGGCCACCGGCGCCACGCTAGGGCGGTGCCGCCGACCGGCGCTCCGCGAAACCGCGCGCGTGGCCGTCCGGCGGTCGCGCCCCGACGAGAGGGTGAACACCGGCCATGGCCGTCGTCACCATGAAGCAGTTGCTGGATTCCGGCGTGCACTTCGGGCACCAGACCCGCCGCTGGAACCCGAAGATGAAGCGCTACATCCTCACCGAGCGCAACGGCATCTACATCATCGACCTGCAGCAGACCCTGTCGTACATCGACCGGGCCTACGAGTTCGTCCGCGAGACCGTCGCCCACGGCGGCACGATCATGTTCGTCGGCACGAAGAAGCAGGCGCAGGAGGCCATCGCCGACGAGGCGGGCCGGGTCAACATGCCGTATGTCAACCAGCGCTGGCTGGGCGGCATGCTCACGAACTTCCAGACCGTGCACAAGCGGCTGCAGCGCCTCAAGGAGCTGGAGTCGATGGAGCAGACGGGTGGCTTCGAGGGTCGCACCAAGAAGGAGATCCTCATGCTCACCCGCGAGAAGGACAAGCTCGAGAAGACCCTCGGCGGCATTCGCGACATGTCGAAGGTCCCGAGCGCGGTGTGGATCGTGGACACCAAGAAGGAGCACATCGCCGTCGGTGAGGCCCGCAAGCTGGGCATCCCGGTGGTCTCCATCCTGGACACCAACTGCGACCCCGACGAGGTCGACTTCCCGATCCCGGGCAACGACGACGCCATCCGTTCGGCGGCGCTGCTCACCAAGGTGATCGCGCGCGCCGCCGCCGACGGCCTCATGGCCCGCTCGCAGCGCACGCGCGGCGGCGACGGCGAGGACAAGCCGGAGGCCGGCGTCGCGACCGACGAGCCGTTGCCGGAGTGGGAGCAGACCCTGCTCGCCGAGGGCGCCGGGTCCGACGGCGCCAGCCTCACCGCCGCTGGTCAGAGCGCCGACGCGCCCAACCCGGCTGCCGAGGTCGCGCCGGCTTCCACCAGCAACGGCACCCAGCAGACCACCGCCGGCTGACGACCCGACACTCTTCGAAGAGAAACGGACGAATAAGGCACCATGGCGAACTACACCGCCGCCGACGTCAAGAAGCTCCGGGATCTGACCGGTTCCGGGATGATGGACTGCAAGAAGGCGCTCGAGGAGGCCGAGGGCGACTTCGACAAGGCCGTCGAGCTGCTCCGCATCAAGGGCGCCAAGGACGTGGGCAAGCGCGCCGGCCGCGAGACGGCCAACGGGCTGGTCGCGGCCGAGGGCGGCACGATGGTCGAGCTGAACTGCGAGACCGACTTCGTCGCCAAGAGCGATGACTTCCAGGTGCTCGCCGACAAGATCCTCCGCGTCGCGGTGGACCAGCAGCCGGCCGATCTCGACGCGCTGAAGAAGGCGCCGCTCGACGGTGGCACCGTCGACGACGCCGTGCAGGCGCTCTCTGCCCGTATCGGCGAGAAGCTCGAGATCAAGCGCTACATCCACGTCGACGGCCCGGTGGCGCTGTACCTGCACCGCCGCGCGTCGGACCTGCCGCCGGCCATCGGCGCGCTGGTGGCGTACGAGGGTGCGGGCGACGAGGCCGCCAAGAGCGTCGCGATGCACATCGCCGCGGCCCGGCCGCAGTACACCACCCGCGACCAGGTCCCGGGTGACGTGCTGGAGAACGAGCGCCGCATCGCCGAGGCCACCGCCCGCGAGGAGGGCAAGCCCGAGCAGGTGCTGCCGCGCATCGTCGAGGGCCGCATCAACGGCTTCTACAAGGACGTCGTGCTGCTGGAGCAGCCGTCGGTCCACGAGCCGAAGAAGACGGTGAAGGCGCTGCTCGACGAGGCAGGTGTCACCGTCCGCGAGTTCGCCCGGTTCGAGGTCGGCCAGGCCTGAGCCGGCCCACGGACGAAGGCGACGCGATGACCACTCCACGGAACGACTCCGACGGCCCGAGCGCCGGATATCGCCGCGTGCTGCTGAAGCTCGGCGGCGAGATGTTCGGCGGCGGGTCCGTCGGGGTCGATCCGGGGGTGGTCGAAACCGTCGCGCGCCAGATCGCCGAGGTCGTCACCACCGGCGCCCAGGTGGCGGTGGTGATCGGCGGCGGCAACTTCTTCCGCGGTGAGGAGCTGCAGCAGCGCGGCATGGACCGCGCCCGTGCCGACTACATCGGCATGCTCGGCACCGTCATGAACTGCCTCGCGCTGCAGGACTTCCTCGAGCGCGAGCACGGTATCGAAACCCGCGTCCAGACGGCCATCACGATGGGCCAGGTGGCGGAGGCGTACATCCCGCGCCGCGCGATCCGGCACCTCGAGAAGGGCCGGGTCGTGATCTTCGGGGCGGGCGTCGGCATGCCCTACTTCTCCACCGACACCGCTGGTGCCCAGCGTGCGCTGGAGATCGGGGCCGAGGTCGTGCTGCTGGCCAAGGGGGTCGACGGCGTCTACACGGCCGACCCGAAGCTCGACCCGGGCGCCAAGCTGTACGACGAGATCACCCACCGCGAGGTGCTCGAACAGGGGCTGAAGGTCGCGGATGCCACAGCCTTCAGCCTCTGCATGGACAACAAGATGCCGATCATCGTGTTCAACCTGCTCGTCGAGGGGAACATCGCACGAGCGGTGCGGGGTGAGAGGATCGGCACCCTGGTCAGCACCCAGGGGTTTGCGGAAGGCAGGGACACGCCGTGATCGACGAGACGCTCTTCGACGCCGAGGAGAAGATGGAGAAGGCCGTCACCGTCGCGAAGGACGACCTCGCCTCCGTACGCACCGGCCGGGCCAACGCGAACATGTTCTCGCGGGTGCTCGTCGACTACTACGGATCGATGACGCCGATCAACCAGCTCGCCTCGATCAACGTGCCCGAGGCGCGCATGGCGGTGATCAAGCCTTACGACGCCAGCCAGCTCAAGGCCATCGAGACCGCCATCCGCAACTCCGACCTCGGCCTCAACCCTGGCAACGACGGGCAGATCATCCGGGTGGTCATCCCCCAGCTGTCCGAGGAGCGGCGCCGCGAGATGGTGAAGATGGCCCGCGGCAAGGGTGAGGACGCGCGCGTCACGATCCGCAACATCCGCCGCAAGGCCATGGAGGAGCTGCACCGCATCGCGCGCGACGGCGAGGCGGGCGAGGACGAGGTCGGGCGCGCCGAGAAGGAGCTGCAGGGCACCACCGACAAGTACGTCCACCAGGTCGACGAACTGGTCAAGCACAAGGAAACCGAGCTGCTCGAAGTCTGACGGTGACCGCCTCCTCCCCACACACCACGGCGATGGTGCCTCCGGCCCGCCGGCCGTCGCGGGCCGGGCGTGATCTCGTCGCGGCCATCACCGTCGGCGTCGGCATGGGCGCCGTCATCCTGGCGTCGCTCGTGCTCGAGCGGCATTTCTTCATCGGGGTGCTGGCCGTCTCCACGGCCGTGGCCACATGGGAGCTCGGCGGGGCGCTGCGTCGCGGCGCCGGGATCGCGGTGCCGCTGCCGGTGCTGCTCGCCGGTGGGCAGGCGATGGTCTGGCTGTCGTGGCCGTTCGGGCTGCGCGGGCTCGCCGTCGCCTTCACCGGTACCGCGCTTGCGGTATTGCTCTGGCGGATGCGGGCAGGTTCGGAACATTACGTCCGAGACGTCACCGCAGGCCTGTTCACGGCCGCGTACGTACCGCTCTTCTGCTCGTTCGCGGTGCTGCTGGTCGTCGCGGACGACGGGCTCGCCCGCGTGCTCACGTTCCTGATCTGCGGGGTGGCCTCGGACGTCGGCGGCTACGCCACGGGCGTGCTATTGGGGCGCCATCCCATGGCTCCGACGATCAGCCCGAAGAAGTCGTGGGAAGGCTTCGCCGGGTCGCAGCTCTTCGGCATGGTCGCGGGCGCGCTGTGCGTGCACCTGATGCTGGGCGGGGCATGGTGGGCGGGCGCCCTCACGGGCGCGTTGCTGGTCGCGTGCGCCACCCTGGGCGACCTGATCGAGTCGATGGTCAAGCGGGACCTCGGCATCAAGGACATGGGCACCCTGCTGCCCGGCCACGGCGGCCTCCTGGACCGGATGGACTCCCTGCTGCCCACCGCGGTCGTCGCATGGGCGCTCCTGAGCATCGTCGTCCCGTGATCCGGGGGTTCCGTCGGCCCGACAAGGCGATCCCGAGCCCCAACATCTGGAACTGGCCCGAGGTCTACGAGCGGGAGAACCGCGCGCAGGACGCCGAGGGCGCGATCTGGACCGCGCTGCGGGAGACCGCGCCGTGGTCCGGTTCCGACGTGCTGGACGTCGGGTGCGGCGACGGGTTCCACCTGCCCGTCTTCGCCGCGGAGGCCGCGTCCGTCACGGGGGTGGAGCCGCATGCCGGCCTGGTGGAACGCGCGCGCGAGCGCATGGGCGGACGGGCCACCGTGCGTCGGGCGGGGGCGGCCGCGTTGCCGATCGCGGACGCCAGCATCGACCTGGTGCACGCCCGTACGGCGTACTTCTTCGGGCCCGGGTGCGAGCCAGGGCTGGCCGAGGCGCAGCGCGTGCTGCGGCCGGGCGGCGCGATCGCGATCGTCGACCTCGACGCCACCGTCGCGCCGTACGGCGACTGGATGCGCGCCGACCTGCCGCGCTACCGCTCGGACCGCGTCGAGGAGTTCTTCGAGCGCCACGGCTTCTCGATGCGCCGCATCATGACGACGTGGGGGTTCCCGGACAGGGAGACCCTCGAGGCTGTCCTGCGGATCGAGTTCTCCCGGGCGGTGGCGGAGCGGGCGATCGCCGCGACCACCGGCCTCGCGCTGCCCGTCGGCTACCGGTTGCACGTGCGGCGCAAGGAGGCGTTCCGGCCCTAGCCCCACCGGCATCGCCCTCAGCGGCGCAGGGCGGTCTCCCGCTCCAGCTGTGACAGTTTCTCGGGGTTCCGCACGGCGTAGAGGCCGCTGATGCGGCCATCGTCGATGCGCACCGCCATCACGGTGTCGATCTTGCCGTCGAGGCGGAGGATCAGTGCAGGGAAGCCGTTGACCTGTACCGGCTGCAGCGGCGCAGCGGCGGCGACCATGGCCAGCCGACTCGCGGCCAGCACGCGAGCCACCTCGTCGGCCCCCACCAGCGGCGACAGCGCGGCTTGCGCCACCCCGCCACCGTCACCCAGGAAGACGACATCCGGCGCGAGGATGTCGACCAGGCCCTGCAGATCGCCCGTTTCGACCGCCCGTTGGAACGCCTCGAGCGCGACTCGGGTTTCGGCCGGAGAAGCAGCCACCCGTGGTCGGCGCGCGGCGACGTGGGCCCGCGCCCGGTGGGCGATCTGGTGGACCGCGGCCGGTGTCTTGTCGACGGCCTCCGCGATCTCGTCGTACCCCAGGTCGAACACCTCGCGCAGCACGAACACCGCCCGCTCGGTCGGCGTCAGCGTCTCCAGCACCAGGAGCATCGCGATCGAGACGCTGTCGGCCAGTTCGACGTCCTCGGCGACGTCGGGCGCGGTGAGCAGCGGTTCGGGCAGCCAGGGGCCGACGTAGGACTCCTTGCGGCGGCCGAGCGTGCGCAGCCGGCTCAGCGCCTGCCGGGCGGTGATCCGGACGAGGTAGGCACGCCTGTTCTGCACGGTGTCGAGGTCGACGTCCACCCACCGCAGCCATGTCTCCTGCAGCACGTCCTCGGCGTCCGCGGCCGAGCCGAGCATCTCGTAGGCCACGGTGAACAGCAGGTTGCGGTGGGCGACGAACGTGTCTGTGGCGGGATCCACGCGTTCGTCCCCGCTCCCGCCGCACTCGTTGGGCATGGGTGGCTCCTGTCGCATCTGCACTGCTGCCCACAAGACGCCGGGCCCCGCCGTTCCCTGACACCGAAGGCCTGTGCCCTACGTCACGTGGCTGTGCTGTCAGAAAGATCGGGGGTGCCGGCATCTGGTGTTCGTTCAGCGCGGCGACGCGCAACACCACGAGTGAGGACGACGTCATGGAACCCCGTTTCAACCTGAACGACAACGAGCTCGGCGCCAAGATCGGCAAGCGGTTCGCCAACGTCAGCATGGCGATCATGCAGTCGCCCCTGCCGAAGTCCACGCTGGAGCTGGTGGAGCTGCGCGCCAGCCAGATCAACGGCTGCGGTTACTGCGTCGACGCCCACACCAAGGAGCTGGCGGCCGCCGGCGAACCCGCGGTCCGGATCAACCTGGTCGCCGCCTGGCGCGAGTCCACCGTGTTCACCGAGGCCGAGCAAGCCGCGCTGGCGCTGGCCGAGGAGGGCACCCGAACCGCCGATGCCCAGCACGGCGTGTCCGACGAGACCTGGGCCCAGGTACGCAAGCACTACGACGACGACCAGGTCGCCGCGCTCGTCTACGTGGTCGCCATGATCAACGCCGCCAACCGGCTCCTCGTGATCACGCGCACCAAGGGCGGTTCCTACGAGCCCGGCACGTTTGACGGCATGGCGAGCTGATCGGCAGGCGAATGCATGGCTCGGCTCGGAGGCATTCGCTCCGGGCCGGGTCGGGGCGTGTTCGGGCGCAGCAACGGCGAGCGGGAGCGCATGGTCGAACAGGCGCTCGTCGCCACCTCGGACTTGCGACGCGGTCACCCGGCCGCCGCTCGCTACGGCCAGAGCCCCTTCAGCGCCGTCCCGGCCCGGCCGCGCCGCGCGGAGCGCCGTCGCTACCGTGGATGCCATGCGTGCGACTCCGGTGCCTTACCTCGAGCCGATCGTCGGCGCGGCATGGTGGACGGTCGGTGCTGCGGCCCTCGACGCCGGAGTCGGCACCGTCGTGCTGGCCGCCGGGCTGGGTGTCACCGGCGTGCTCGTGATGGCCCTGCGGAGCAGGCACGGGTCGGGCGAGCCGTTGCCGCGCGGTGGTCGGGGACGGTTCCTGCGCCTGCTCGGCATCACCGCGGCGCTGATCGCCGTCGCCGCCACCGTGCTGGGGCAGTTGTCGTGGGGCGAGCTCACCGTGCCTGTGGCGGCGGCCGTGGTCGGCGTCGCGGCGCTGACGCTGTCCTCACAGCTGGACGAGCGGTCGCTGCTCGCGCTCGGGGGCGCTCTGATGGTGCTCGGGGCCGCGGGGGCGCTGTTCGCGCTCAGCTCGGCCGGTGAGCTGTACCCGCAGGGCATGGTCGGGCTGGTCGCAGGCGGCCTGTTCTGGCTGACGAGCGCGCACCGCACGGGCCTGCTGGCCGAGGCGCGGTACCGCGCACGGCGGTAGGTGCCCCTCCGCCGAGGGAGCGGATTCCGTCCGCGCCGGGAGGAGCGGGGGCGGCCTGGCACAATCGAGGGGTCATGACTGCCCTCCCCCTCGTCTTCGAGGCGCCCAAGCGCGCCCTGCCGCCGCGCCACCTCGCCGACCTCGACCCGGCCGACCGCCGGACCGCGGTCGGCGAGCTCGGCCTTCCCGGGTTCCGCGCCGACCAGCTCGCCCGCCACTACTTCGGCCGGTTCACCGCGGATGTCGACGCGATGACCGACCTGCCGGCGGCCGCCCGCGACACGCTGCGGGAGCTGCTTCCGCCGCTGGTCACGCCGGTGCTGGAGCAGGCGTGTGACGACGGCGCCACCCGCAAGACGCTCTGGAAGGGCCACGACGGCACGCGCGCCGAGTCGGTGCTGATGGGCTACCCGGACCGCGCCACCGTGTGCGTGTCCAGCCAGGCAGGCTGCGGGATGGCATGCCCCTTCTGCGCCACCGGCCAGGGCGGGCTGCAGCGCAACCTGTCCACAGGGGAGATCGTCGAGCAGGTGCGGCAGGCCGCCGCCGCGGCTCGGGACGGTGCGCTCGGCACCCCGATGCGGCTGTCCAACGTCGTGTTCATGGGGATGGGCGAGCCCCTTGCCAACTACAAGCGGGTGATCGCGGCCGTCCGCCGGATCACCGCGCCGTCCCCGGACGGGCTCGGGATCTCCGCGCGCGGCGTCACCGTCTCCACGGTGGGGCTCGTGCCTGCGATCGACAAGCTGACCGGGGAAGGGCTCCCGGTCACCCTCGCCGTGTCGCTGCACACCCCGGACGACGAGCTGCGCGACACGCTCGTGCCGGTCAACAACCGCTGGAAGGTCGCGGAGGTCCTCGACGCCGCGCGGCGCTACGCGCAGACCACCGGACGGCGGGTGTCGATCGAGTACGCGCTGATCCGCGACGTCAACGACCACGCGTGGCGCGCCGACCTGCTCGGGAAGCTGCTGCGCCAGCAGGTCGGGCACGCGCGGGTGCACGTCAACCTCATCCCGCTCAACCCCACACCGGGCAGCAAGTGGGACGCCTCGCCGCGGCGGGTGCAGGACGAGTTCGTGGCGCGGGTGCAGGCCGCCGGCATCGCGTGCACGGTGCGCGACACGCGCGGCAGGGAGATCGCCGCCGCGTGCGGTCAGCTCGCCGCCCAGGCCGAGTAACGAGATCGTCTGCGATGATCCCTCGATGGGGGGAGTGCATCGGCTGTTCGAGGATCGGGTCCGGGAGACACCGGACGCGGTGGCGATCGCCACCGAGGACGCCCCGATCACGTACGCGGAGCTGGACCGGCGGGCCAACGGGCTCGCCCGGCGGTTGCTGGCGGCGGGGCTCCGCACGGGCGAGACCGCCGCGGTGGTGGGCGACCGGCGCGCCGACGTCGTGGTCGCGATCCTCGCCGCGCTCAAGGCGGGCGGGGCATACGCGGTGATCGACCCGGACCAGCCGATGGGCGAGCTCGGCCGCCTCCTCGCCGCGGGCCGCGCCCGAGTCGTCGTCACGAACGGGAATCTGGTCCCGCGCGTCGACGACGGCACCGGCCGGCCGGTCGTCGGCGTGGACGCGGTGGGTGCCGACTCGGCGGATCCGCCGGACGCCCCGGTGGGGTCGCGGGCGGCGGTGCTCTTCACCTCCGGCGCCACCGGCCCGCGCCGGCCGGTTGAGGTCGGCCACGCCCGGCTGCGCGCCGCGTACGCCGCATGGGCCGAGGTGTTCGAGCTCGGCCCGGCCGACCGGCACCTGGTCACCGCCGCGCCGGACGTCCCGGCCTTCACCGGCGGCTGGTTCAGGGCGCTGTGCTCGGGAGGCACGCTGGTGCTGCCCGGCCGGCGGCGGGCAGGGACGACGGTGCTCGACACCGAGCCCGCGACCGTCGACGCCGTGCTGGACGAGTACCCGACGGACTCGCTCCGCCTGGTGGCGGTCGGCGGCGAGCGGCTCACGGTCGCGGACCAGGATCGGTTGCGGCGCAGGCTTCCCCCGGATGCGCGGGTGCTCAACGTCTACGGAACCGCCGAGGTCGCAGGCTGCGGAACGTGGTTCGAGGCCGACCAGTCGGCGAGCCAGGAGCAGGCCCCGGAGCGGATCTCGCTGCTGGGCCGCCCGTTCCCCGGCTGCGCCGTCGCGCTCGCCGAGGGGGAGATCATGTTGACGCCCCCGGACGGCGGCTACTCCGTACCCACGGGCGACCTCGGGCAGCTGCGGGACGACGGGTTGCTGGAGTTCCGCGGCCGCCAGGCGAATCGGACGACCGTGCGCGGCCGCACCGTGGACCCGTACGAGGCGGAGGCCGTGCTGGCCGCGCAGCCGGAGATCCGCGACGCGGTGATCGGGTCCGCGGAGGGCGAGCTCGTCGCCTACGTCGTGCCACGGGGCGAGGACCCGGTGCGCCTGGCCGCGGTCCGCGACCACCTGCACGGGGTGGTACCCGAGCCGGACGTCCCGGACCGGGTCGTGAACCTGGCGGCGTTCCCTCGGGACCGGGCCGGGCGGGTGGCCCGTCGCCTGCTTCCGCTGCCGCCGTCGGCCGCCACGCCGCGCCGGAGCGGGAAGGGAGGCGGGCAGATGACGAGTGCGGACTGGTCGTTCGCGTGGCGGGGGTTCCTGACCTTCGTGTCGCTGCCGGCCGCGATCGTGCTCACCGCTGTCTTCTGGCCCGGCTCCACCGATCTGACCGCGGTGCCCCAGCCGTGGGCCACGCTCTTCGGCGGCCTGTACATCGTCGAAATCCTGGCGTTCGCCGTCGGGGTGGGCTTCCTGCTCTTCGGGCGGCAGCCGATGCTGCGCCAGGGCCGCTCGCCGGTGCTGACCACGCTGGCTCACCTGGGATCGTCTGGCTGCTGGTGTCGTGGTGGCCGCAGGACAACTCCTACCGCCTCGCGGCGAAGAACGACTGGCCCCAGCAGGCGGCGCTCGTCTATACCTTCAACGTGACGTTGATGATCGCGGCGGCCATCGTCATGATCTACGTGACGCGGCGGAGCCGTCCGGCGCGCTGAACATCCCTCCGACGTCGAGGGCCGCGGCGCGGATCAGAGCCTCGGCCGCGTCGAGCCCGTCGAGGGTGTGCGCCGCCAGCGCAATCCCCAGGTACGGCCCCGGTTCGTAGGCGGCCGTCGGGATCGAGGGCACCAGCACGGCGCCGATCTCGGCGCACTGCCGGCAGAGCCTGCGCAGGAGCGCGACCAGCTCCTCGTCGGGCAGGCGAGCGCCGAGCGGCACCTGGTCGACCGTCCGGACGACGTGGTCCCCGCCTCGGATCCCGTCCAGCCGAGCCTTGATCGTGAATGCGACGGCAGGGCCGGTGAGGCGGAGGTTGATCTCGGTGGGGGCGAGCCTGCCGCCCGCGTCGGTCACAAAATCGACGTCGAACCAGCCCCGGTAGCCGGTGGCCGCCACCTCCAGGCCGACGGCGTGCCCGAACCGCGCGGCCGTCTCCGCGAGCGGATCGGGTACGACGCCGGGGCCGACCGTTGCGCCCCGGTAGGCGGTGCCCTGGACGTCCATCACGGCGACACCGACGTCGTGCACCTCGCCCGCGGCCCCGATGACGCCGTCGTAGGTGACGTCCCGGGGTGAGCCTCCGCCCACGGCCTCCTCGAGCAGCAACGGCCCCCGCGGGAGCCGGACCCCGTGGCCGTTGACGAGCCAGGTTCCGGACCCGCCCGCCCCGTGCTCGGTCTTGACGATCGTGGCCTGGCCCCGGCGCGCCCTTGCCCGCACCGAACGCGCCGCCGCCCACCGGTTCGGGACCGGCCATTGCTCCGGCACCGCGATCCCGGGATGGCCCGGCGCGAGCCGAACGAACAGCTCGTGGGCGGCCTTCTTGGACTCGTGGCGCAGCGCCGTCGGGGGCAGCTCCTCGCCGGTGAGCAGGCCGAACGCCCGCGTGCGGCCCCACGGCAGCAGGGGAAGGCCGCCGTCGCGCAGGTGCGCGGCGAGCGCAGGCCGGGCCAGTACCGCCGCGGTCAGGCCGGCCGGGTCGTCGAGCCCGTCGAAGACCTCGACCGGGTCCCACGCCAGCTGCCGCGCGGCCAGCTCGATCCAGGCGCGGGGTACGGGCCTCGGGAGCACGAGAATCGCGGGATGCGGGCTCGCGAACGCCGCCAGGCACGCGTAGTGGGAGCTCGCGCGGCGGGCGTCGGCGGGAACGTCGCCCCACTGCGCCTGGTACTCGGTGACGTTGCCGAGGTGGATCGCCCGGCGCCCGCCCGTCCACGCCCGGAGCCAGCCGTCACGGGCGGGTGGCAGGGCCACCTCCAGCAGCGGCAGTTCGCGCCCCGGCACCGAACCGGACGGTCCGGTACCGGCCGGCCGGGCGCCCATGGCGCGGTAGAAGGGCTCGGCGTTCGGATCCGCCTCGATCCTCAACCCGGTGAAACCCAGCTCGCGGGCCGTCGCCAGTACGTGGTGGTACAGCGCGCGGCCGACGCCGTAGCCGATCGCCTGCGGGTCCACGAAGAGCAGGCCCAGCTCGCCGGCCGGGGCGGAGCCCACCAGCGAGGCGACGCCCCGTACCCCGTGCCCGTCCTCGGCGACGACGACCCGCTTCGCCGCGACGTCGCCCGGGTCGATCGTGAGCTCGTCGCGGCACGCGGCCATGAACTCCTCGTCGTAACCCCAGTACGCCTTCGAGCGCAGTACCAGCGCGGTCAGATGCGCCGCCTCGTCGGCCCTGGCCGGCCGGATCCGCAGCTCAGCCTCCGGTGAGCACGTCGGCGAGATCGAACTTGACCGGGCGTTCCAGCTGCTCGTACGTGCACGACTCCGGCTCGCGGTCGGGGCGCCAGCGCACGAACTGCGCGGTGTGGCGGAACCGGTCGCCCTCCATGTAGTCGTAGCGGACCTCGACCACGCGCTCGGGGCGCAGCGGCACGAACGACAGGTCCTTGCCCGCGTTCCAGCGGCTGGTCTCGTTCTTGCGCGGGGTGCGCTCGCCCTGCTCGTGCGCCGCCCAGTTCCACGGGTGGTTCTCGAACGTGGTGATGAGCGGCTGCATCTCGGTGAACAGCGACCGGCGGGTGGCCATCGGGAACGCCCCGACCACGCCGATGGAGTTGAGCACGCCGCGGTCGTCGTAGAGGCCGAGCAACAGCGACCCGAGCGCATCGGGCCCGGACTTGTGCACCCGGTAGCCGGCCACAACGCAGTCGGCGGTGCGCTCGTGCTTGATCTTGCTCATCACCCGCTTGTCGGGCTGGTAGGGCAGGTCGAGCTTCTTCGCGATCAGCCCGTCGAGCCCGGCGCCCTCGAACTGCTCGAACCACTGCCGAGCGACGTCGAGGTCGCGCGTGACCGGGGTGAGGTGGATCGGCGGCGCAGCGTCGGCGAACGCATCCTCCAGCAGCGCACGGCGTTCGGCGAACGGGCGTTCGGTGAGGTCGTCGTCGCCCAGCGCGAGCAGGTCGAACGCGATGAAGCTCGCCGGTGTCTGCTGGGCCAGCAGGTTGACCCGGCTCGCGGCCGGGTGGATGCGCTGCTGGAGTGCCTCGAAGTCGAGGGTGTTGCGGGCGGTGTCGGCCACCACGATCTCCCCGTCGACGACCGCCCGATCGGGGAAGTTGGCCTTGATGGCGGCGACGACCTCGGGGAAGTAGCGGGTCATCGGCCGCTCGTTGCGGCTGCCGATCTCCACGTCGTCGCCGTCGCGGAAGATGATCGAGCGGAACCCGTCCCACTTGGGTTCGTACATCTGACCAGCGGGGATGTCGCCGATCGGCTTGGCCAGCATCGGCGCGACGGGCGGCATGACCGGGAGCTTCACGGGGCCAGTCTGCCGCATAACCGGTCGACGTAAAGGGTATGCATGAGTCATGCATGACACAAGGAGAACAGCGAACCTGCTCGGAGCGGCCGCGTTGGCCGTCACGGACCTCACGCTCGGCGGGGCCACCGCAGCCGCCGGCGTCAGTGGCAGCGGAGCGGCGGCCCTCGTCGTCTTGAGCGCCGACCAGGGGATAAGCGTTACCGAGCTCGGCAGGCGGGTCGGGCTGACCCAGTCGGCGGCCGCGCGGATGGTCGACGCGCTCGCAGCGCGCGGCCTCGTCGAGCGGCGGCCGACGCTGGGCAAGTGGGTGGCGGTGCACCCGACGGCGTCCGGCCGGGCGGCGTCGGCAGATCTGCTGGACGCGCGCGGCGAGCGGCTCACCACCCTCGTCGGCACGCTCCCGCCTGCGGACCAGGAGGCACTGGCAGGCGTGCTGGAGCGCCTGCTGCGCGGGATCTACGCGCAGGTCGGGAGCTCCGAGCGGGTCTGCCGGCTGTGCGACCGGCCGTGCTGCACGGAGGCCGGCGCGATCTGCCCCGTGGGGCAGGCCGAGCGAGACGCCGCCCATGGGTGAGGCGCTCGCACTCGGAGCGGCGCTGTGTTTCGGGATCACCGACTTCGTCAGCGCGCTGCTCGCCCGCCGCGTGCACAGTGCAGCGGTCGCGCTCGTCGCGCAGCTGGGCGGGACCGCGCTGATCCTGGTGGCGGCCGTGGCTGTCCCGGCGCCGTCGGTGACGGCGGGAGCGCTCGGGTGGGGTGCCCTGTCCGGGGTCGGCACCGGGATCGGGGTCGCGTTCCTGTTCCGCGGGATGGGGATCGGGCAGCTCTCGGTGGTCGTCCCGTTGAGCGACGTCGCGGGCGTGGTCGTGCCGGTGCTGTTCGGCGTGCTCCTGCTGGGCGAGCGGCCCTCGGCGCTGTCCTGGCTGGGAATCGCCGCGGCGGCGCCCGCGCTCTGGCTGGTCACCCGCGTCGGCCGCGGGCGCGCCACGGCGGAGGGGAGCGTCGACGGGCTCGTCTCGGGGCTCGGGTTCGCGCTGCAGTTCATCGCGCTCGTTGCGGTGGACCCGGCGGCAGGGCTCTGGCCGCTCGTCGCGAGCCGCATCGCCTCCGTCGTCACGATCCCGCCGATGGCGCTCGCCGCCGGCGCCCCGCTGCGGATGCCGCGGCGCCTCGCGGTCGCGGCACTGGGCAGCGGGGCGGTCGGGACGCTCGCGATCACCTGCTACACGCTCGCCACCAGGGAGCAGCTGCTCGCGGTGGCGGTCGTGCTCGCGGCGCTGTACCCGGTGGTGCCGGTGCTGCTGGGGCTCACCGTGCTGCGGGAGCGGCTCACCGGGACGCAGACCGCGGGGCTCGGGCTGGCCGGGGCCGCGGTGGGCCTCATCGCGCTCGCCTGATCCGTGCTTCGGCGGCGGCGCCGACCACCGCCCCCAGCGCGGCCACCGCGACGCAGGCGAGCAGGGCGACGCGGACGCCCGCCGCATCCATGAGTCCGGCGACGACGAGCCCGGCGACCCCGAAGCCCACGCCGCCCGCCGCGTACAACCCCGAGAAGCCGGCAGCCCACGTGCGCTCGGGCAGGAGCTGCTGCACGCCGGCGGCGCGGGCGGTCAGCGCGGGCGTGCCGGCGAGCCCCGACAGGACGACCAGCGCGCCGACGAGACCGGCCGTGGGCGCCACCGCGGCGAGCCCGAGCACCGCGGCCACGGCCAGCACCAGCACTGCGCTCTGCGTGCGGTACGCACCGGGCCACGTCCGGCTGCCGTAGACCAGACCGCCAGCGAGCCCCGCGAGGGCGAAGACGGCGAGCAGCGGACCGGCGACGGTGCCCTCGGTGCCCACCGACTCCAGGAGGCCGGGCAGTCCGGTGTACGCGGCACCGACGCACACCATGACGGCACCCTCCTGAAGCAGCGCGGGCCAGGTCCGATGCCAGACCCGCACCTTCGCCTCCGGGTCGTCGGGTGCCGGGCCGGGATCGGCCAGCGTGCCGGCGGCGAGGGCGCCGGCCGCGGCGAGCGCGGCAACGAGGGCGATCGACCACGCGGCACCCGCCGCGAGCGTGACGAGCCCGACGACGGCGGGCCCGACCGCCCACAGCAGGGTGGTGAGGGTCGACTCGAGGCTCAGCGCGGCGTGGTGCGTGGCCGGGTCCGTCGTCCGGACCAGCAGGGCCCGCAGGCCGCCGTGCGCGCCGGACGCCACGCCGCCCGCTCCGGCCGACAGCAGGACCAGCAGCCAGAGCGGTGCCGGCGTCAGCGCCGACGCGGCGATGGCCACGAAGAGGATCGCCTGCACGCCGAGGACCAGCCGGATCTCGGAGCGTGCCGGGCGCCGGTCGAACCGCCGGCCCATGGGGCCCGCGGTGACGGCCTCGGCCGCGGCGAACACCGCGGCGAGGACCGCGCCGGCGGCGTAGGACGAGGCAGCGAGATGGCCCAGGTAGACCAGGGCCAGCGGGGACATCGCGATGGGCAGACGCTGGCAGAGGACGACGAGCGTCCAGGCGCGCATGCCGGGTGTGCGGACGACGGCGCCGTATCCGCGCATGCCCTCGGTGGTGGACATGGATGAACTCCTCTCGGCCGACTGCGCCGTACCAGTGGCGGCCGGGAGGAGGTCCGTTACAGATTTCGGGCCGGCACCGATGCCAGGTATCGCTCGAGGGTCGCCCGCACGCGGGAGCGGGCCCGGTGCAGCAGCACCCGCTGGTTGCCGGGCTCGATCTCCAGCAGCGCGCTGACCTCGGCAGATTCCCAGCCCTCGACGTCGCGGAGGGTGATCACCACGCGCTGGTTGGGCGGCAGCGCCGCGATCGCGTCGGCCACGACCGCCCGCAGCTCCCGCGACAGCGCCTCCTGCTCGGGCGCGGACCACGCCCGCGGCGGACTGGCCCAGTGGCCCGTGTTCGGCCCGGACCGGAAGAACCGCTCGGGATCGACCGCGGGGCCCGCGTCCGAGAGGCTGGAGAAGGGCAGCTCCCTGTGCTCGGCGGCGGCCCTGCGGCGCGCGATGTTGGCCAGGATCCGGCAGATCCAGGTGCGCAATGAGGAACGGCCCTCGAAGCCGTCGAGCCCGCGCAGTACCGCGATCCAGGTCTCCTGCACGCACTCCTCGGCCACTTCCCGGCTGGGCGCGTACACCAGCGCGAGCCGGACGAGGGCCGAGTGGTGGGTGTTGACCAGCCGCAGGAACGCCGCCTCGTCGCCGCGCCGCAGGGCTGCCAGGTCCGGGTCCGTCACCGGCCCTGCCGCTCGGCCGCCCACGTCCGGTAGATGTCCAGCAGCCGCGCCTCGGCCTGCGCGCTCGGCACCTCCGGCGGCAAGGACGCGCTCGCCCGGACGGTCGCGCGCACCTGGTCGACGTAGGCCGTGCAGCCGTCACAGCCCGCGAGGTGCCGGTTCACCCGTTCGGTCTCGTCGGGGCCCAGGACCCCCTCGAGGTAGTCGGTGACCCGTTCCACGAGGTCCTGGCACGCCAGCTCGTCCACCGGGCCAGTATCGCCCGCCGGAGGGCGGGCGTCGGCTGCGATCATGGCGCGGTGCCCCGATTCACCCGCGCCGAGCTGGAGGCGGCGCGCTCCCGCACCATCGAGGACGTGCTGCCCGGTCCGGGCGATCCCCCGTTGCGCGTGCTCTTCTGCGGCATCAATCCCGGGCTCGTGTCGGCCGCAACCGGACACCACTTCGCGCGCCCGGGCAACCGGTTCTGGCCCGCCCTGCACGGCGCCGGCTTCACCCCCCGCGTGCTGCTGCCGGCCGAGCAGGGTGAGCTGCGCTCTCTCGGGCTGGGGATCACGAACATGGTGCCGCGTGCGACGGCCCGGGCGGACGAGCTGACCCCTGCGGAGCTGGTGGCGGGCGGTGCTCGGCTGCGGGCGCTCGTGGCGGAGTGGCGTCCGCGCTGGCTCGCGGTCGTCGGGCTGACGGCCTACCGCACGGCGTTCGGCAAGCCCCGCGCGTCGGTCGGACCGCAGGAGGAGCGGCTGGGCACGACCGGTGTGTGGGTCCTGCCCAACCCGAGTGGGCTGAATGCCCACTGGCAGCTCCCGGCGATGATCGAGGAGTACGCCCGCCTGCGCGCCGCGGCTGCCTGACACGAGCTTGGGCCGCGGTGGGTTCCCGGCTCCGTTCGACCGTCGGCTCCCGACCCCGCGCTCGACCGGGGATGACCACCCGGGAATTCACCGGCCGGCAGGCGCGCCGGGGAACAGCAGGGTCCCGGAACGCTTCGCGCTGCGGACGAGGGCGCCGCCGCCGTGGTCGGGGTGGGCCGACCGGATCGGCTGGATAGAGCCTGGCAAGCTCGCCGTTCTGGACCGGGACGTGCTCACACCTGTCCGGTCGACGAGATCCGCGACGCGCGCGTGCTCGCGGCGGCGCCGGGCGGCGAGATCGTCTACGAGGCGTGACGGGCGTCCAGGGCCCGGGTCACGGCGTCCCTGATGGCGCGGCGGAGGGCGGCCGGCTCGTCCAGGTCGCTGCCCACGACGATGCCGTCGCGGATCATCATGAGGATCGTCGCGGTGTGCCCGGGATCGGGGTCACCGGCCGCGGCCACCAGGTCGCGGAAGATCGAGTGGTTCCAGCGACGGTAGTCGGCGATCGTCTGCCGCACGGGATGGGTCGGGTCGGGGTACTCGGCCGCCGCGTTGGTGAAGGGGCAGCCGCGGAAGCCCGGCCCGGCGCCGTTCTCACCCAGGTAGTCGAAGAAGGCCAGCAGCGCCTCGCGGGGCCCGCCCGTCGCAGCCTGCACGACGTCCTCGGTGGCGCTCTTCTGGCGCCGGTACTCCGCTTCCAGGTAGGCGCGGACGAGTTCGTCCTTGGCGGGGAAGTGGTGGTAGAAGGTCGCCTTCGCCACGCCGCTCTCGGCGATGATCCGGTCGACGCCCACCCGGTGCACGCCCTCGGCGTAGAAGAGGGCAGCCGCCGTCTCGAGGACGCGGCGGCGGGCCGGACTCTCGGATGTCCTCGTCGCCATGTCTTGACGCTACCAGACAGGTCTGTCTAGGTTGTTCCCGTGAATCAGACAGACAGGTCTGGTCAGCCTGGATCGGAGAGGGTCATGGGATCGGTCATCAAGGAGATCAGGATTGACGCGAGTCCGGAGACGGTGTGGGGCATGGTCGGCGACTTCGCGGACGGCCCCCTGAGGCTGGGACCCGACGTCTTCACCGACTGCCGGCTGGAAGGCCCCGACGTTCGCGCGCTCACCTTCGCCGACGGCACGGTCGCCAGGGAACGGTTGATCGCGCGCGACGAGCAGGCCCGGCGCATCGTCTGGGGGTGGGTCGGTGACGGGGTGGCGCACGACAACACCTCGATGCAGGTCTTCGCCGACGGCGAGACGGGCAGCAGGCTGGTGTGGATCCACGACACGCTGCCCGACGAGCTCACGGGCTGGCTCTCCACCGCCATGGACCAGATCGCCCCCGTGTTCCGGCAGGTTCTCGGGCGGGCCGGATAGTCAGCAGGCGGCGCATCCGCGGTGCGGCGGGCCGCTCGACGCCCACGTGGATGGCGTAGGCGGTCCCGCCCATCACCGCGATCGTGCCGAGTACGAGTGGCCAGCGCGGGGACGTGCTGGTCGAGCAGGTCGAGGACGATGAAGCCGATGTGGGCGTGGATCAGGTACAGGGGATAGGTGAGGTTCCCCGCCGGCGCGAATCACGGGCGCGCGAAGCGGCGGGTCGCGCCCGTGGCCACCAGCGTCATCACCGCGAAGATCGCCACGATGACGGCGACGACGACGCCGGGGTGCAGCGTGGTGTGGTACCGGTTCGCCACCGCGGCGGCGAAGCCCGTCCCGCGGAACACCGCGTTCGCGATGCAGAGGCCCAGAATCGCCACGAGCTCGTCGGACAGCCCGAAACGGTGCACGAGGAACAGGGCCATCCCGGCCACGAAGTAATGCGAGAACTGCGACTGCACCACGAGGTCCGCGTCCGCCGAAACACCGGGCGGAAGCTGCCCCGTCTCCAGGATCGCGGTGGCGGCGAGCCCAGCAGGTCGATCTCGTGCAGCCGGTCGTTCACGCGGGCTGCCGGGGCCGGACCGAGCGCACGAGCGCGGTGTCGACGAGCATGTCGAGCAGCTCTCGGTACCCGATTCCCGCGGCCTGCCACATGCGCGGGTACTGGGACGCGGCGGTGAATCCGGGAAAGGTGTTGACCTCGTTCAGCACCAGCGTGCCGTCCGGGCGGAGGAAGAAGTCCACGCGGAGCAGGCCTGCGCAACCGAGGGCGTCGAACGCGGTACGCGCCTGCGCCCGCATCCGGTCGAAGGTCGCCAGGTCGAGCGCTGCGGGCACCTCGAAGCGGGTCGCGGGGTCGGAGTACTTGGCGTGGAAGTCGAACAGGCCTCCCTCGGGCACGTGGATCTCCAGCGGCGGGCTCACGGCGAGGCCGCCGTTGGGCAGCTCCAGCACGCCGATGTCGATCTCGCGCCCGGTGACGGCGGCCTCGACGAGGACCACCGGATCACTGCGTTGCGCCTCCACGACCGCGGCGGGAAGATCGGCCCACCGTTCCACCCGGGAGACGCCGAGGCTGGAGCCGCCACGGACCGGTTTGACGAACACCGGGAGCCCGAGGCGTTCCCGCACCTCCGGATCCACGTCGACTGCGTCGTCGCGGAGGACGACCGAGTCGGCGACGGTGAGCCCGGCAACCGCGAGCAGCGCCTTCGTCCGCACCTTGTCCATGGCCAGCGCGCTGGACAGCACCCCGCAACCGACGTAGGGGACGCCCGCGAACGCGAGGCAGGACTGCAGCGTCCCGTCCTCTCCGAATGGGCCGTGCAGCGCGGGGAAGACGACGTCACACGAGCGCAGCGCCTCGATCCCCGCCAGCATGCTGCCGACAAGGGTCGTCGACGGGGCAGGGAGCAATTGTTCGAGAGCCTCCAGCGCCGCGGCGCCGCCTGCCGCGTAGGAGTCCGGATCGTCGACGTCGACGGCCCACAACCCGTCTCGGTCGATCCGGACCGGAACCGCGGTGAACCGGTCGCGGTCGAGGTGGGCCATGACGCTCGCGGCCGAGAGGCAGGACACCGCGTGCTCACCGCTGCGACCGCCGAACAGCACGGCGACCCGGATCCGCCCGTCAGCAGGCACGGATCCCCTCCTTGAGCTCGACCGACCGGTGGCCGACGCAGCGGCGCCGCACGCGCGCGCCGATCCCGGTGAGCACCTCGTGCGGGATGGTTCCGGCCCAGCCGGCCCATTCCGTGACGGTGGGCTCGCCCCAGTCGCCGGGACCGAAGATCACCACGTGGTCGGCGTCGTCCTCGCTGCCGAGGTCGACCACGAACTGGTCCATCGCGATCCGGCCCGCGACCGGGCGTCGCCTGCCGTCGACCCACACCTGTGCCTGTCCGGCCGCGGCGCGGGGCAGCCCATCGGCGTACCCGACGGGGACGAGGCCGAGCGTGGTCGGCGCCCCCGTCACGTAGTCGTGGTGGTAGGACACGCCCACCCCGGCGGCCACCGGCTTCGCCAGCACGATCGGGGCGCGCAGGGTCATCGCCGGACGCAGCCCCGCCGGCTGGCCGGGGACGGGTTCCACGCCGTAGAGACCGATGCCGAACCGGACCATGTCCAGGTGGGTCTCCGGACGGTGCAGCGCCGCGGCCGAGTTCGCCATGTGGAGCACCGCCGGCCGCAGCCCGGCGCGTTCTGCCGTCGCGACGGCCGCCTCGAACCGGGCGAGCTGGCTCGGCACCCGCGCGCCGGCCGGGTCGTCGGCGTCCGCGAGGTGCGACCACAGTCCGTGCACCGTGACGAGGCCGGCCCGCTCGTATCGGCGGGCCGTGCGCACCAGGTCGGCCCAGCCGTCGGCGGACGCGCCGCCTCGCGAAAGCCCGGTGTCGATCTTCAGGTGGATCCGAGCGGTGCGGGCGGCGCTCACCGCGCCGTGCCGCACCGCGCGCAGCTGCCCGACCGACGCCACGGACAGGTGCACGCCCGCGGCGACGGTGGCCCGCAGGTCGGCCGACGGGTGGTAGAGCCAGCACAGGATGGGCCCGCCGATCCCCGCTGCCCGCAGCGCGAGCGCCTCGCCGGTGGTCGCCACGCCGAGCCACCCGGCCCCGTGCGCGAGCGCGGTGCGGGCGACCGCGACGGCCCCGTGGCCGAACCCGTTCGCCTTCACCACGGCCATCACGGTGCTGCGGGTCCGGGAACACGCGACCCCGGTGTTGATCGCGATCGCGGCGACGTCGACCTCCGCTTCGCCCGATGTCAGTTCCGGCACCGGCACACCGTGGCGAGACGGTGTCTCACCAGGCTTTCAGCGGCGTCTCACGGCGGTGAGGTGCGTGGCCACGGTCCTCACGGGCCCACCCTGCCGGCCCGCATCGCGACGACCCCTGTGACCGCGGCGAACGCCAGTCCGAGCGACATCACCACGTTGCCGGCGACGGTTCCCGCATCCCCCGAGAGGAGGTTGGCGGTCAGTTCGCCGGCGGCCAACCCGCCGAGAACGATCCACAGCGAGATCAGCACCGAGAAGACCGGTGCCCACCAGCGACCGGACGCCGCCACCACCAGGGCAGCGCACGCCGCGATGAAGATGATCCCCGGCGGAAACCCCGGGAACTTGTCCGGATCGGCGATCCATTGAACGATCAGTCCCAGAACGCCGACCGCCAGCCCGCACAACGAAAGTTTCATGCTTCTCGGCGCTGCCGAGAATCGTGCCGCAATCGTGCTCATCACCATTCTCCCCTCACTGCTGTCGAACGGTGCCGGCGGCCGATCCGGCTCCTCTCCGGAGCACGGCCGCCGTCCCGCAGACGATCGCCGCCGCGAAACTGAGCATCTGCAGCCAGGCGGCGACGGACGCGACCCCCGTCGGAGCGGTGAGTCGGTTGGTGAAGTCCGCATCGGCGAACCCGCCGAAGAGGAAGAACGCGGACATCGCCACTGCCAGCAGCGGGGTGAAACGCCACGGCACCGTCGCGACGATCGCAGCGAACCCGAGGTAGATCAGGGGGCCCGGCCCGTCGTAGCCGGCCACCAGGCTGCCGGATTCGACGATTTCCGGACCGGCATCGCCGACCGCCGCCAGTACCAGGGCAACGCAGGTTGCGACCACCCACCTCCGGTGCCGACCAGTTTCATCAGTCATGGCTCGATCATCCGTCGCATGGCCGGGATCGGCATCAGCTCAACTCGAACCTACGCAAATCTGCGTAGCGAGACTTGCGCAAATCCGCGGTCTGAGATCACACACCGACTTCCGCGCTCAGGCATCAACTGCAGTCGGTGTATCAGCGCGGCAATTGGTGTGTGAGCGTCGGGCACACGGGTCAGGCGTCGAGGTCCTGGGCTTCCTCGTCCTCGGGCGGGGCCTCGCCCTCGCGGGCGTCGCGGTCGGCCCACTCGAGGAGCTCGTCGATGAGGAAGACGGCGTCGTCGATGCCGGCGTGCAGGTCGCCGAGCTCGGCGAAGCGGGCCGGGACGGTGGCGATGGTGAAGTCGCGCGGGTCGGCGTCGTCGACCTCGTCCCAGCGGATCGGGGTGGAGACCACCGCCTCGGGGACGCCGCGCACGGAGTACGCGCAGCGGATGGTGTGGTCGCGGGTGTTCTGGTTGTAGTCGACGAAGACCGACTTGGGGTCGCGGTCCTTGCGCCACCACGTCAGGTCGACCAGGTCGCAGCGGCGGGCGACCTCGCGGGCGAACGCGTGGGCGGCGCGGCGGACGTCGGCGAAGCCGTGGTCGGGCGGGATCCGCACGTACACGTGCATGCCCTTGCCGCCCGATGTCTTCGGCCAGCCGGTGGCGCCCAGCTCGTCGAGCACCTCGTGGGCGACGTGCGCGACGCGGCGCACGTCGGCGTAGCCGGCCTCGGGCATCGGGTCGAGGTCGATGCGCCACTCGTCGGGCTTCTCGGTGTCGAACCGCCGCGAGTTCCACGGGTGGAACTCGACCGTGGACATCTGCACCGCCCACACCACGTCGGCCGGGTGCTGCACGCACAGCTCGTCGGCGGTGCGGTTCCAGCGGGGGAAGTGGATGCGTACGGTCTGCACCCAGTCGGGTGCCCCTTTGGGCAGCCGCTTCTGGTGCACCTTCTCGCCGGTGACGCCGGTGGGGAAGCGGTGCAGCATGCACGGGCGGTCGCGCAGCGCGCGCACGATGCCGTCGGACACGGCGAGGTAGTACTTCGCCAGGTCGAGCTTGGTCTCCCCGCGCGCCGGGAAGTACACCCGGTCGGGGTTGGAGAGGCGGACGACGCGGTCGCCGACCTCCAGCTCGATGGCGGAGCCCGCCATGGTCTAGTGCCCCCTAGCGCCGCCAGGCGGTGCGCTTCCGGACCGAGTGCAGCACGAGCCCGATCGCCATGACGATCGCGAGCCCGGTGAGCCACACGTTCTCGGTGCGTCCCTGGTGGTTGCCGAGGTTCATGACCAGCAGGATGAAGACACTGACCCAGCCGGCGATGACCATGCCGCGGGGGAAGCCGCCGTGCCAGCCCCACTCCGCCGACGGCTCGTCCCGCGGGTCGACCGCGGGACGCTGTGCCAGCTCTCGGGAGTTCCGTGCCACCTGTCCTCCAGATCCGGGATGTGGGCCTCATCGTCGCACAACACGGCGGCGGGGATGATGGGCGGTGATGACCACACGCTCCGCCGTCGTGCTGGGTTCCACCGGATCCGTCGGCACGCAGGCACTCGACGTCGTCGCCGCACACCCCGGCCGGTTCACGGTCGCGGGTCTCGCGGCGGGCGGCCGCGACACCGACCTGTTGGTACGGCAGGCCGTGCAGCACCGCGTGCCCCGGCTCGCGGTGTCGGACCCCGGCAAGGCCGCCGAGCTGCGGGAGCGGCTGCCGGGCGTCGAGGTGTTGGCCGGGCCCGAGGCGGCCACCGAGCTCACCGCCACCGCGGGCGCCGACACCGTGCTCAACGGCATCACCGGCTCGGTGGGGCTCGGGCCGACGCTCGCCGCGCTCGCGTCCGGCGCCACGCTCGCGCTCGCGAACAAGGAGTCGCTGGTGGCCGGCGGACCGCTGGTCACGGGTGCGGCCGCGCCGGGGCAGATCGTGCCGGTCGACTCCGAGCACTCCGCGCTGGCGCAATGCCTTCGCGGGGGACGGGCCGATGAGGTGGAGCGGCTGGTGCTGACGGCGTCCGGCGGCCCCTTCCGCGGTCGCCGCAGGGTCGAGCTCGCGGACGTCACGGTGGCGGAGGCGCTCGCGCACCCGACGTGGGACATGGGCCCGGTCATCACGATCAACTCGGCCACCTTGATCAACAAGGGGCTCGAGGTCATCGAGGCGCACCTGCTGTTCGGGGTGCCGTACGAGCGGATCGACGTGGTGGTGCACCCGCAGTCGATCGTGCACTCGATGGTGACCTTCGTCGACGGCTCGACCATCGCGCAGGCCAGCCCACCCGACATGAAGCTGCCCATCGCGCTGGCGCTCGCGTGGCCGGACCGGCTCGCGGGGGCGGCCCGGCCCTGCCGCTGGGACACCGCGCAGAGCTGGACGTTCGAGCCGCTCGACGACGACGCGCTCCCGGGGGTGCGGTTGGCCCGCGCCGCGGGCACGGCAGGTGGATGCATCCCCGCCGTGCTGAACGCGGCGAACGAGACGGCCGTGGCCGCGTTCGTGGCCGGTGCGCTGCCGTTCCTGGGGATCTGCGACCTGCTGGAGCGCGTGCTCGACGCGGCCGACGGCTGGACCGCGGATCCCGCTACCGTGGCGGACGTGCTGGCAGCGGAGGACTGGGCGCGGGCGCGCGCGGGTGAGCTCGCCGCGTCGAGGAAGGCGACTCTCTCATGATGTTCGTGCTCGGGATCCTGCTGCTCTTCGCCGGGATCATGATCTCGGTGGCCTGGCACGAGCTCGGCCACTACCTCGCGGCGCGCAAGTTCGGCATCAAGGTGCCGGAGTTCTTCGTCGGGTTCGGCAAGACGGTCTGGTCGCGCAAGGTCGGCGAAACCGAGTTCGGGGTCAAGATGATCCCGCTCGGCGGCTACGTCCGCATGATCGGCATGCTCCCGCCCGCAAAGGGGCAGACGCTGGGCCGCAGCCGCCGCACCGGCCCGTTCCAGGGCCTCATCGACGACGCCCGGCAGCAGTCGGCCATGGACGTCATGCCGGAGGACGCGCACCGGCAGTTCTACACCCGCGCGCCCTGGAAGAGGATCATCGTGATGGCGGCGGGGCCGTTCCAGAACCTGATCCTCGCCGTCATCCTGTTCGCGATCGCGATCATGGCGATCGGCGTCCCGACCAGCAGCACCACGATCTCGACGGTCAGCCAATGCGTCCTGCCCGCCACGGCGCCGCAGACCGAGCAGTGCCCGGCGGACGCCCCGCCGAGCCCGGCCGCGGCGGCGGGCCTCCTGCCGGGCGACAAGATCGTCGCCTTCGACGGCGCGCCGGTGGCCGAGAACGACTGGCGCTCCCTGCAAGAGGTCATTCGCGCGTCCTCCGGCACGGTGACCATCACGGTGGAACGCGGCGAGCAGCGGCTCGACCTCACCCCCACCCTGATCCGCACCCAGGCCCAGGACCTGGACGACCCGGAGCGCGTCGTGGACGTGAGCTTCCTCGGCGTCACACCAGTGCCGACCATCGCGCGACAGGGCCCGGCTGCCGTGGTCGTGGCGGTCGGTGACGTCATCGTCCGCACCGCCCAGGCCATCGTCAACCTGCCCGAGCGGCTGCCGAACCTGTTCGGCTCGGCCTTCCTCGGCTCCGAACGCGACCAGGACGGCCCGGTTGGCATCGTGGGCGTGTCCCGGATCGGGGGCGAGTTCCTGGCCTCCGAGGCGTTCACCGCGACGCAGCAGGTGCTGTTCCTGCTCAACCTGCTGGCGCTGGTGAACATCTCGCTCTTCCTGTTCAACATGCTGCCGCTGCCCCCGCTCGACGGTGGGCAGATTTTCCCTGCGGTGTGGGAGGCGGTGAAGAAGCGCATCGCGCGGCTGCGCGGCAAGCCCGACCCCGGACCGGTGGACTCGGCCAAGCTGCTACCGATCGCCTACGTGGTGGCGCTGTTGTTCATCGGGTGGAGCGCGATCCTGCTGGTCGCGGATGTCGTCAATCCGATCCAGCTGCCGTTCTGAGCCGGCTTCGGGGCGCACCCGGTTTGGGCTCGCGCGCCCCGTGTCGCTCCACGCGACCCGTCGACCTGTCGCGTGAGCCGAGAACCGGTGTGTCCGGGTTGTAGATCCAGCCGCCGCGACTCCACCAGCGCCTCCACCGGCCCGGCCAGAATTATGCTGCGAATCAATGATTCGGGACACTAGCGCCCCTGTCCCACGCCGTCCTGGATCGAACGCTTCCAGTCCGCGGCGTGCCGGCGCTGGGCGTCGACCGTGGCGAGCAGGCCCGGGTCGGCCTCGGCGAACGTGTCGACGACGTCGTCCATCCGCACCGGCTCGCCGATGCGGATGACGTAGACGCTCAAGCCGCCGCCCATGTCGCGCTGCATGCCGCTCGGGTAGGTGTCGACGCGCGACCCCTGCACCGCCACCAGCCAGCCCTGAGGTTCGAGCTGCTCGCGGATCCGCACGAGGGCCTCGAACATGTCGCCCGCGCCGACGTCGATCGGCTCGCCCGACCAGTCCAGCTGCGCCCGGTACAGATCCGACGGTCCGCTGCGGCCCTGCCACGCCCAGTGGATCACCGCCTGCTGCCGCTCGTCGCCGCGGACGAGGGTGACCGGCGTGCTCTCGGCACGCGCGTCCTCGCCCTGCCGGGGGTGCGGCAGCCGGTGGTAGCTCTCGGATGCGAGTGCGCGTTCCGTCGCCTTCTGCAGCTCGGGCAGGTCGACGTACTTCGCCAGCACGTCGGTGGCCACGGACTGCTCGCCGTCGAGGATGCCGAGCAGCAGGTGCTCGACCCCGAGGTGGTGGTGGCCGTGCCGTCGGGCCCGGCGTTCGGCGTGCCGGAGCGCGTCGCGGTAGCCGGGCGTCGGTTGCAGCGGTACGGGATCTTCGGTCGCCACAGGGCCATCGTGGTCCGGATCGCGGCTTCGCGCAGGCTGGGTGGGTGATACTGGTGATCGTGAGAGTTCCCGCCGCCGCACCGGCAGCTCGCCGTTGACCGCGCTCCCCGTCCCTTCACCCGACCCGCGGCCGCTGGCCGTCTTCGACATAGACGGCGTGCTCGCCGACGTTCGGCACCGGCTGCACCACATCGAGGCGCATCCGCAGCGGTGGGAGCGCTTCTTCCAGGCCGCAGGGCGCGACCCGGTGCTGGAGGAAGGCGCGCAGCGGCTGCGGGACGCGCTCGTCGACCACGACGTCATCTACCTGACCGGCCGGCCGGAGCGCACGCGCCGCCTCACCGAACGGTGGCTCGCCCGGCACGACCTGCCCACCGGTCCCTTGCTGATGCGCGCGGACGACGACGACCGGCCGGCGCGCTACCTCAAGCGTTCCGAGCTCCGCCGCCTGTCGCGCACCCGTGACGTCGTCTCCGTGCTGGATGACGATCCCGCGGTCGTGGCCGTGCTCGCTGCGGACGGTTGGCCGGTCGAGCTGGCCACCTGGCTCCCCCACTCGTCGACGCTGCGCAGCGCGCAGCAGGACAAGGGCCGCACCTGACGCGGTAGCGTCCCGCCGTGGATCTCGAGAGCACGAACAATCCCGACTTCAGCCGCATCACCGAGGTGGGCACCCCGCGGCTCAAGAGGATATTGGCCGACAGCGCCCAGCAGGCGGCTTCCCGAGGTCACGACTTCGTCGGTGTCGAGCACGTGTTCCTCGCGATGCTCGCCGACGGCGGTTCGGTTCCGGTCCAGCTGATCGGGCGCCATCTCGACCTCGACGCCCTGCGCGACGAGCTGTCGTCGTTCATGGACAGCTACGAGAGCAGCCGTTAGGCGGCGAGCAGCCGGCCGGCGTCCGGTACCCGCGGCTCCAACCCCAGCTCCGTGAGGATCCGGTGGGTTGTGGCGGTGGCCGCGGACAGCACCGGGATGCCGGCCTCGTTCTCGACCGGCGCGATCGACGCCAGCGACGGCATCTGCACGCACGCGGAGAGCACGAGCGCATCGGCGCCAGCCAGGCTCAGTTTCTTCCAGTGCTCGCGCAGGTCGGCGGGGTCGAGGCGGGCGACGGCGAGGTTGTCGGGCACCTCGAGCGACAGGGCGTCCACCACCTCGACGCCCGCGTCCTCGAGGTAGGCCACCACCAGCTCCGTGAGCGGCTTCAGGTACGGGGTGATGATCGCGACCTTGCTGGCCCTGAGCGCCGCGATCCCCGACAGCAGGGCGCCCGCGCTCGACACGACCGGTGCGTCGGAGCCCTCGGCGCGCAGGGCGGCCGTGATCGTGTCCTCGGCGGTGCAGTGGTAGCCGGGGCCCTGCGCCATGATCGCGACGAGGCAGGCGGTGGCGACCACGTCGGGACGGGCGTCCGCCAGCTCGGTGGCCGCCCGCTCCGCCTGGGCGTTCATGGCCCGCAGCTGTTCCGGCGTGACGTGCTGCATCCGGGCCCGCGCCGAGTGGAAGACGAACCGGTCCTCGGGCAGCTCCCGCTCGCGGGCGGCGAGCATGCGGGGGAGCTCGGTCTCCATCGTGAGGTTCGAGCTCGGGACGATCATCCCGATGTGGTGCGTGCCCATGCTCAGCGCTTACCCGCGGGACGCATCTCCGGCACGGTCAGCTCGCCCGCGTCGACGATGAGCTCGTCGTCGAGGTAGAGGGAGTTGCCGCGCATCGGGATGTCGAAGTGGCAGGGGGTGTCGTTGGGGCCGCCGAGCTCGTTGTTCGGGCCGATGGAGAACATGACGTTGCCGTAGAAGCTGCGCAGCTCCATGCCCATGCCGCCGCCGAACTGGGTGAGGCCGTGCCAGTGGGCGCGCTCGTCGAGGCCCCAGCCCACGTGGCTCATGCCGTAGCCGCGCGGGTCGTCGAAGCTCGTGATGTAGGACGAGAGCAGGTCGGCATCCAGGCCGCCGCGGATGTCGCGGATGAAGCCCCCCTCGATGGTGAACTCCACCGGGGTCTGCACGTAGGTGTTGAACGGCAGCAGCACGTCCCCGGGCGCGAGGACGATCTTGCCGTCGACCCCGTCGTCGGCGCCGCCGGTGAACACGAACGCGGCGGGCCAGTGATCCCAGCGGCCGGGCTCGTCGGTGTAGCCGTACTCGCTCATCGTCGGGTAGACGCCGAGGCGGTAGGTGACGTCGGTGCCGTGCGGGCTGGTGATCCGCATGGTCTGGGCCTTGGCGAGCAACTCGGCGCCGACCTCGACGCGCTCCCGCAGCTCCTTGGTGGGCATCAGCCGGGCGAGCAGCGGGGCCGGTTCGACGGCCGTGAGGATGCGGGTGCCGGCGCCCTGGATCTCGAACTGCTCCTTGCTGAACAGCAGGAACGTGCAGTCGACGAGCATGTCGGCGCGCTTGAGCGCCTCCACCGCGAGTGGGTTGGCGGCCAGGCCGGAGTCGCCGACGGCCCACGCGCCCGACGCCGACGCGGGCGAGGGGAGCCGCAGGTGGAACGTCGCCGCGCCCAGCTTCTGCGCCGCCCACATGAACGCGTTCGCGTACTCGCCGCGCTCGTCGCCGCGGGTCAGGACGGCCACCGTCTCGCCCTCGTGCACCCCGGACAGCGTCAGCTGCTGCAGGCAGATCTCGTTGAACAGGTTCTGGTCCACAGGTCCCTCCGGAGATAGTCCGAACGCTGACGATCCCAACGTGGGCCGGTCCGGTCAAGGGCTGGCGTGTTGCGGGCACGTGACCGACGGCGTGCTTAGCTGTATAAGTGCCCCCGACCGGAAGCCCTGCACATATCTCGACGGCCCAGCTTCCCGCGGGGCGCACCGGCGAACCGGCCGAGTACGCCCGGTACGAGGCCGGTCCGCCGGCGCACCCAGCGGAAACCTGGATCCGCCGATACATGCACAGCGCTCCCGGTCGGGGGCACTAGTGGGTACCGGGGGAGTGGCGGGACGTGCGGGGATCGACCCCTCGAAGGGGTTGCCCCCGCCGGAAGAGCTGCTCGCGGCCCCTGGCTACGTCGCGCGGCGGATGCACCAGGCATACACCGCGGCCTGGGTCCGGCTCGTCGACCCGGTGCTGACGGGGCCGCAGTTCGCGGTACTCACCGCGGTGAACGCGTATCCGGGGGTCGAGCAGGGCTCGCTCGCCTCGTCCGTGGCGCTCGACCGGTCGACGATGGCGAGCATCGTGCGCCGGCTGGAGGACCGCGGCCTGATCGTCCGCGAGCGGCCCGCCGAGGACGGGCGCAAGCGCCTGCTGCGCCTCACGCCCGAGGGTGAGACCACGCTCCGCGAGACCGACCGCAGGGCCCGTGACCTGGACAAACTGCTGATGCAGGGCTACGACCGCGCCGAGCAGGTGGCGTTGCTGCGCCGCCTCACCGCGCTGACGGAGCACTGGGAGAGTCTGGTCGACGACTGACCTGCTCACGGGTTTCTGACGCGTTACAGCTCGCCGAACCCCTTGCGCTCCTGGATCGTCAGTGTTCGGATTATCGCCCGTCGGGGATGCTCGGCATCTGTCCACTGTGGATCAAGGAGGGGTAGTGCCTCCCAGCCAGTCCTTCGCCGTCACCATCGCCGGTGGCGGCCTCGGCGGTCTCACCACCGCGCTCGCGCTGCGCAGGCGCGGGCTGCGGGCCACCGTGCTGGAGCAGGCGCCGGAGCTCGGTGAGGTGGGCGCCGGGATCCAGACGGCCCCCAACGCGAGCCGGATCCTGCTCGGCCTCGGGCTGCGCAGGCAGCTCGAGGCGATCCACACCGAGCCGCAGGACCAGGTGCGCCGCCGCTGGAAGGACGGCAGCGTCATCGCCACGCTCCCGCTCGGCGACCGGGTCAAGCGCGAGTTCGACGCGCCCTACTGGCACTACCACCGCGCCGACCTGCACAAGGTCCTGCTCGACGCCTGCCTCGACCCGGACGGGGCCGGGCCGGTCGTCGAGGTGCACACCGGCGCGCAGGTCGTCGACATCGACCTCGCCGACCCGACCCGGCCCGTCGCGCTCACCACCGACGGTCGCCGCTTCCCGGGCGACGTGCTCGTCGGCGCCGACGGCATCCGCTCGGCCGTCCGCGACGCGATGGGCCTGCCCGACACGCTCGCCTTCTCCGGGGAGATGGCCTACCGCGCCCTCATCCCCGGCGACAAGATCGCGGCCGACCCCGCGACCCGTTTCCTGCTCGACCGGTTCCACTCCACGATCTGGTACGGCCCGGACCTGCACCTCGTGCACTACTTCATCCGCGGTGGCGAGTACCTCAACGTCGTCGCGATCGTCCCGAACACCCTCGACGTCGAGACGACGTGGACGGGGCCGGCCACCGCGGACGAGATGGTCGACGCGTTCTCCGGCTGGGACGACCGGGTGGCGGCCATGCTGTCCAAGGCCGAGGGCGACGCCTCCAAGTGGGCGATGTTCCGCCGCCACCGCGACCCGGTGTGGGTGGACGACCACGTCGCGCTCCTCGGCGATGCCTGCCACGCGATGCTGCCCTACCAGGCGCAGGGTGCGTCGCAGGCGATGGAGGACGCCGCCGTGCTGGCCGAGGAGCTGGGCGCGGTCACCCGCGACGGGATCGCCGGAGCACTCGTCCGGTACGTGTCCCGCCGAGCCACGCACGCCGGCATGGTCCAGGATGCCTCCCTGGAGAACATGCGCTTCTACCACCTGCCCGACGGCCCGGAGCAGGAGGAGCGCGACCGCAGGTTGCGCAATTTCCAGGGTGAGTCAGACGTTTCCTACGACTGGCTCTGGCGGGGCACCCCGCTGAACAACCCTGACGTCGAGTCCTTCTCCTACCCGTTCGTGCGCTGATCCCCGAGAACGCGATTTTCCGAGAACGGAGCCCACCACATGCGTACCGGCGACCAGGTCGTGCAAGACCTCCCGTGGAAGTGGGGAGTGCAAGGCAAGATCTTCATCATCGGCGGCCTGGGCTACATGTTCGACGCGTGGGACGTCGCGCTGAACGGGTTCCTCACCCCGCTGCTCGGCACCGAGTTCGGCCTGTCCACCGGGCAGCGCGGGCTCGTCGCCACGGCGAACCTCATCGGCATGGCCGTCGGCGCCGTCGCATGGGGCACGGTCGCCGACCGGGTGGGCCGCAAGCGCGCCTTCAGCATCACGTTGCTGATCTTCGCGCTGTTCTCCGTGCTCGGTGCGCTCTCGCCGAGCTGGGAGGTCTTCCTGATACTGCGGTTCCTCGCCGGCATCGGCCTCGGCGGCTGCATCCCCGTCGACTACGCGCTGGTCAGCGAGTTCTCCCCGAAGAAGCAGCGCGGCCGCGTGCTCGCGGCGATGGACGGATGGTGGCCGGTCGGCACCACGCTCGCCGGGCTCTCGGCCACCCTCCTCGTGCCGGTCTCGGGCAACTGGCGGTGGATGCTCGCGCTCATGGTGCTGCCCGCGCTGCTGCTGTTCTGGGTGCGCCGCGGCATCCCCGAGTCGCCGCTGTACCTCGCCCGCACCGGTCGTGAGGCCGAGGCCAGGGCCGTGATCGACGACCTCGTGATGAAGACCGGCGCCCCCCATGAGCCGTACGAGATCCCCGCAGTCGCGGCGGCCGTGCAGCGGCGTCGAGGGGTCGCCGCTGCGCTCGAGCAGCTGCGGCTCGTCTGGGCGTTCAACCCGCGGATCACCTCCGCAGCATGGGCGCTGTTCATCTCCGTGATGCTTGTGTACTACGCGGCACTGTCCTGGATGCCGTCGATCCTGCGCGCCCAGGGCATGGACGACGTGGCGGCCTTCGCGGGCACGACGATCATGAACGCGGTCGGCATCCTCGGCGTGATCACGGCGGTGCTGCTCGTGGAGGTTGTCGGCCGCAAGTGGGTGATCGCGGTGTCCGGGCCCGCGGCGGCGCTGGCGCTGGTGGTGTTCGCGCTGGTCCTCGACGTGCCGGCGGCGGCCATCACGATGATCGCCGTGTTCGGTTTCCTGTCGCTGACGGTGATCCCGGTGATGTACGCCTACGTCTCCGAGCTCTACCCGACGCCGCTGCGCGCGAGCGGGTTCGGGTGGGCCTCCTCGTCCAGCCGGGCCGTCACCGGGTTCGCGCCGCTGCTGTTCGGCAGCGTGCTGTGGCCCGTGCTGGGGCTTCCGTTGACGTTCACGGTGCTCGGCGTGCTCGTGGTGGCCGCCGTGCTGTGGATGGCCGTCGCGGCCCCGGAGACGCGCGGCCGCGAGCTCGACCACGTGACCGACGGCGGCGACGAGTCGCTGGTCATCACGACGGCGTGAAGCCAGCAGCCTTCACCTACCACCGCGCTCGGACCGTCCCGGGCGCGGTGGGGCTGCTCGCCGAGCTGGGGGAGGACGCGAAGGTCATCGCGGGCGGCCAGAGCCTCGTCGCGATGATGAACTTCCGGCTGGCCCGGCCCGAGCACCTGATCGACATCGGCCGGATCCCCGGCCTTGGGACGATCGCCCGGGACGGGGACGCGTTGCGGATCGGCGCGCTGGTCACCCACCACGCCGTCGAGACCGCCGACCTCGGGCCCGGGTTCCGGGTGCTCTCCGACGCGATGCGCTGGGTCGGGCACCTGCCGATCCGCACCCGCGGCACGGTCGGCGGCAGCCTCGCGCACGCCGACGCGACCGCCGAGTGGTGCCTGCTGGCCGTGCTGCTCGACGCGCGGATCGTCGTCGAGGGCCCGGCCGGACCGCGGGAGATCGCCGCGACGGACTTCTTCCAGGGCGTGTTCACCACAGCGCTGGAACCCGACGAGCTGATCGTCGAGGTCGTGTTCCCCCGGCCGGCGCCCCGGGCGGCCCTGGCCGAGTTCGCCGAGCGGCGGGGCGACTTCGCGATCGTGGCGGCGGCCGTCGACCTGGACACGCCCCGCGTCGTGCTGGGCGGGGTCGCCCCCGTACCGATGCGAGTCCCCGACGCCGAAGAAGCACTCGTGAGTGGATACGCGAGCCATGACGCGCGTATCCACTCACGAGTGGGGGAGGCCGCGGCGGGCGCGATCGACGTCCGCGACGAGCCAGGGGTGAGCGCGCACTACCGGCGTGCTCTCACCCGCACGCTCGTCGCCCGAGCCTGCGAGGAGGCGGCCACCCGATGAACGAGCCCCGCTTCCGCCGCGACGGCGCCTGGGTGGGCGCGTCGGTTCCCCGGCGGGAGGATCCGCGCCTGCTGGCCGGCCGCGGCCGATTCGTCGACGACATCGCGCTGCCCGCGATGCTGCACGCCCAGTTCGTGCGCAGCACCGTGGCCCACGGCCGGATCGTCGCGGTCGATCTCGACGACGTCCGCACCGTGCCGGGCGTCGTCGCGGCGTTCTCGGCGGCGGACCTCCGACTCGGCGACATCACCGCGCTGCTCGACCGCCCGCCGCACGAGTTCGTGGCCACGTCGATGCCGGTGCTCGCCCACGACAAGGTCCGCTTCGTCGGGGAGCCCATGGCGATCGTGATCGCCCGCGACCCGTACGCCGCCGAGGACGGGGTCGAGGCCGCCGTCGTCGAGTACGAGGACCTCGAGCCGGTCGTCACCGACACCGCCGCCCTCGCCGACGACGCCCCGCTCGTGCACGCCGAGGCGCAGCGCAACACGCTCGTCGACGTCTCGCTCTTCGCCACCGAGGGCATCGACGACGTATTCGCGGACGCGCCCTGCGTCGTCCGGGTCCAGACGAAGACGGGCCGGCAGAACGCACTCCCCTTGGAGACCCGCGGCGTCGTCGCGCACTGGGACGACCGCGACGAGCAACTGCTCGTGCAGACCAACACGCAGATCCCGCACCAGGTGCGCACCGTGCTCGCGAGCTGCGCGGGCCTGGCCGAGAAGCAGGTGCGCGTCATCGTCCCGGACATGGGCGGCGGGTTCGGGCAGAAGTGCGTCGTCGGGCGCGAGGAGATCGCCGCCGCGGCCGCCGCGCTGCGGCTGCGCCGCCCCGTGAAGTGGATCGAGGACCGCCGCGACGCCCTCACCGCCGCGTTCCTCGCCCGCGAGCAGCGCTACGACGTGCGCGCCGCGTTCGACGCCGATGGCCGCATCCTCGGCCTCGACGCCGACGTCGTCTGCGACATGGGCGCCTACTCCTGCTACCCGTTCACGGCCGGGATCGAGCCGCTGATGGCGTCGGCCGAGATGCCGTCGGTCTACAAGGTGCCCGCGTACCGGGTGCGCGGGCGCGCCGTCACCACCAACAAGGCGCCCACCGGCCCGTACCGCGGGGTGAGCCGGCCGCAGTACGTGATGGTGATGGAGCGGTTGATGGAGCGGGCCGCCCGGGAGCTGGGAATGGACCCGGTCGAGATCCGCCGGCGCAACGTGATCACGGTCTTCCCGTACACCGGCGTCAACCGCATCACCTACGACCCGGGCTCGTACCGGGAGTCCCTCGACCTGTGCGAGCGGGTGCTGCGCGACGAGGGCTGGTACGACGTGCGCGACTCCGACCGCGTGATCGGGATCGGCTACTCCTGCTTCTCGGAACGCACCGGCTACGGCTCGGGTGCCTTCGCGCAGCGGAAGATGCAGGTGGTGCCCGGGTTCGACATCTCGGAGATCCGGATGGACGTCTCCGGCACCGTGTCGGTCACCACCGGCACGATGAGCCACGGCCAGAGCCACGAGACGACGATGGCCCAGATCGTGGCCGACCGGCTCGGCCTCGACATCGCGCAGGTCAAGATCGTGCAGGGTGACACCGACCGGATCACCTACGGCTTCGGCTCGTTCGCCAGCCGCTCGATCACGATCGGTGGGAGCGCGGTCGCGGCGGCCTCGGAGAAGCTCGGTGACCAGCTGCGGGAGATCGCCGCGCACCTCCTCGAGGTCGACGTCGACTCCACCGAGCTGGACGGGGCCGGCGGCATCCGGTTGCGGGACGACCCGGCACGGCGCCTCTCGTTCGCCGAGCTGGCCGACGTCGCCTACCTGCGGGCGCACCTGCTGCCCAAGGGCGTCGGGCCCGGGCTGAGCGCCACCGCGAGCTTCGACGTGGCGGGCGACGGGACGTTCTCCAACGCCACTCACGGCGTGGTCGTCGAGCTGGATCCGGGCACAGGGGGTGTCGAGATCCTGCGGTACGTGTGCGTGGAGGACTGCGGCGTGGCGATCAACCCGCAAGTCGTCGAGGGGCAGTGCCGCGGCGGGATCGCGCAAGGCATCGCGGGCGCGTTGTTCGAGCAGGTCACGTACGACGCCGCAGGGCAGCCGCTCGCGCCGAGCCTGATGGAGTACAAGGTGCCGACCGCGTCGGAGATCCCCGACATCGCGATCCACCACCTCGAGACGCCCTGCGCGTTCACCGCGAACGGCGCCAAGGGCGCGGGGGAGGGCGGCACGATCGGCGCGCCCGCCGCCGTGCTCAACGCCGTCAACGACGCCCTGCGCGACACCGGCGTGGAGCTGGACGACACCCCGATCGCGCGCGAGGCCGTGCATCGGGCCCTGAATTCGGCTCTGGAGGGAACGGGTGTCTGAGATACAGCTGGTCGAGCTGACCGTCAACGGCGAGCGGCGCGACCTCGCGATCGAGCCGCGCCGCACGCTCGTCGACGTCCTGCGCCACGACCTCGGCCTCACCGGCACCCACGTGGGCTGCGAGCACGGGATCTGCGGTGCGTGCACGGTGCTCGTCGACGGGGCGCCGGTGCGGGCGTGCCTGGTGTTCGCCGCGCAGGTGGAGGACGCCGACATCCGCACGGTCGAGTCGCTCGCCGCGCCCGACGGCTCGCTGTCGGACCTGCAACAGGAGTTCTCCGCCCACCACGGGCTGCAGTGCGGGTTCTGCACGCCCGGATTCCTGATGCTCGCGCAAGGCTTCCTCGCCGAGCGACCCGACGCGACGAAGGAGGAGATCCGCGAGGTGGTGGCGTCCAACCTGTGCCGGTGCACCGGCTACCAGACGATCGTCGAGGCCGTGGACGCGTGCGCGGCCCGCAGGAGGTCGGCATGATCGACGCCGTCTACGAGCGGGCCGGCTTCGGGGCAGCGGTACGGCGCGGGGAGCGGCCCGCGATCGTCGTCGTCGACCTGACCAACGGCTTCACCGACCCGTCCGAACCGACCGGTGCCGACCTCTCGGCCGTGGTGGCCGGGACGGGCAAGCTGGTCGAAGCCGGGCGGGTGGCGGGCGTGCCGGTCGTGTTCACGACCATCGCCTACACGGCCGCCGAGGCCGACGGCGACGCCGTCACCTGGCTGACGAAGGCGCCCGGCATGCGGGCACTGCGCGAGGGCACCGCTGCGGTGGCGATCGACGACCGGCTGCCGGTCGAGCCGGGCGATCACCTGATCACGAAGAAGGGCGCATCGGCGTTCTTCGGCACGGGTCTTGCGGCGCTGCTCGCCGGCCTGCGGGTGGACACCGTGCTGATCTGCGGCGCGACCACCAGCGGGTGTGTCCGCGCCAGCGCCGTCGACGCCGTGCAGAGCGGGTTCTCCGTGCTCGTGCCGCGACAATGCGTGGGCGACCGGGCGCAGGCGCCGCACGAGGCGAACCTGTTCGACATCCAGGCCAAGTACGGGGACGTGATCGAGCTGGCCGACGCGCTGGACTACGTGCGCGTCCCGGCGGGGGTGGCGCGATGAGGGCGGTGCTTCAGTCGGCGCTCGCGGACCTCGCCGACGTGCCCGCGCGATCGCGCTGGGTCCGCTCCGGCGACGTGGCGCTGCACGTCCTCGACTATGACGGCGACGGCGTCCCGCTCGTCGTGCTGCCGGGGATCACCAGCCCCGCGATCACCATGGACTTCGTGGCGCGGGAGCTCACCGACCTCGTCCGGCCGATCGTGGTGGACGTCCGTGGCCGCGGGCTCTCGGATTCCGGGAAGTCCTACACCCTCGATGACTATGCCGACGACACCGTCGCCGTGCTCGACGGGCTGGACCGGCCGCTCCTGCTGGGGCACTCGATGGGCGCCCGGATCGCCGCGGTCGTCGCGGCTCGCGGTGTGCCGCTGCGGGGAACAGTGCTGGTCGACCCGCCGATGAGCGGCCCGGGGCGCGGCCCGTACCCGACCACTCTCGATGCGTTCCTCGACCAGCTGGAGGAGGCGCAGCGGGGCACCGATGCCGACGAGGTGGCCCGGTCGTGGCCGCGCTGGCCGCGCCGGGAGCAGGAGCTGCGGGCGCGCTGGCTCTCCAGCTGTGACACCGACGCGATCGCCGCCACACACGCCGGGTTCGAGAGCGAGGATTTCTTCACGACCTGGCCGCACGTCCCGGGCCCGACCGTGCTCCTGTACGGCGGGGAGAGCCCGGTCGTCACCGCGGCCGGTGCGGCGGAGGCGGCGGCCACGAACCCGGCGGCGCAGCTGGTCGAGGTGGCAGGTGCCGGGCACATGGTGTTCTGGGACCAGCCGGAGGCAGCGCGCCGCCTGCTGCGCGAGGTCCTCGGCAACTGGTGAGTGCTCGCCGAAGCGCGCTCACCCGACGTCGACGCGCGGAGTCGGGTCAGCGGGTGCCGTAGACCTTCTCGACGAACTCGGCGAGCCGATGCTCCGAGAGGTTACGGGCGAGGTCCGCCTCGCTGATCAACCCGACCAACCGGTGGTTCTCGATGACCGGGAGCCGCTTGACCTGATGGTCCTCCATCTGCCGCAGTGCCTCGTCGATGGACGCGGTGGCGTCGACCCAGAACAGCGTGCCCTGGGCGAGCTCGCCTGCCTTGGTCGCTGCCGGGTCGCGGCCCTCTGCGATGCACCGCGTCACGATGTCGCGGTCGGTGAGGATGCCGTGCAGCCGGTCGTCGGCGCCGCAGATCGGCAGTGACCCGACCCCGAGTTCGCGCATCTTCCGCGCCGCGGTCGCGAGGCTCTCGTTCTCGTCGATGCACTCCGCGCCCGGGTGCATGATGTCGCGCGCCTGGCGCGCAGATTCGGCAGTCGCCTGAATGTGCGCGTCGAGGTCGGCGAGCGCCCGCTCGGTGGCGTCGTGGTCGCCCTTGCCGTGCTGCTCGGCGTGGTAGGCCGCGCCCAGGTTCTGCAGGAGCCGAGCGTGCTGCCGCCGCAGCTGCGCCTCGTCGAACCGGGTGCGGCCCGCCTCGAGCCCGTGGGCGGCCTGCCCCCGCACTCGCTCTGCCGTGGCCTTGGCCTTGTCGAGGATGCCCATCGCTACCTCCCATGGTGGTGGTGGTGGGAGACCCTGAAAAACGGTAGGTCGCCCGTGCCGCGGCGCCATGCGCCATACGGAGGAATCGCATCTGTCGTAGCGAGCCGGAAGGGCGGACAATCGCCGTCTCACAGTCGACATGGCCGTGGAGGCGTCATGGCACGTCGCTTCGCCTCGGCAGCCGACCGCCGCGCGGCGGCGCAGGCTGCCCTCATCGCTATCGACGGTCCGCTGGGAGCCCACCGGCGGCTGGACGTCCGCTGCCGGCGCAGCCATCACGTGGCCGCCGTCTACGAGGCCGACGGTGAGCTGGTGTACTCCGCGACGGTCGGGCCGCGCGGGCACGGTAGCCGCGACCGCGTGGACGCCGGGCACGCCGGCAGCAGTTGCGGCCGTGGTCACCACGACCTGCTCGACACCAGCGGCGACCTGATGGCCGACGACAGCATGCCGGCGTCGTGCGAGTGCGGTCCGCGCACGCTCTCGCGCGCTGACTTGCTGGCGTCCGTCGAGAAGGGCATGCGCCACGTGATCGTCGACTGAGCGCCGCCTGCTATAGGAGATCCTCGCCGACTGGTGATCGCCGGACGGGCGCGTTTCCCGACGCGGCACGTCGGGAAACGCGCCCATCCGATGATCAGGCCGTTGCGGCGGCGAGCAGGGCGGCGCGGATCTCGGCGATGACGTGGGCCGGCCGGTTGGTGAGGTCATGCCAGGTGAAGCGCAGCACCTGCCACCCCGCGCGGACGAGCGCGTTCCCCTTCTGGCGATCGGTCCGGAACCGGTCGACATCCACATGCCAGGCCCAGCCGTCGACCTCGATGGCGAGCTTCGCTTCGGGGAACGCGATATCGATGGTCCAGCGCTCGAACGGCCGGCCAGACTCCCAGCCGCTGAGCCCCGAGTCGCGCATGAGCGAGATCAGGAGACGCTCGGCGGCGAAATCGGCGCGATCCGCCGCCCCGATCAAAAGGGCGGTGACACTTGCACCGCCACGGCCACCCAAATTTCGGCAGTACGCCTGGTACAGAGCCTCGAACCGGACGTGCTTCTGCAGGGCGCGGTCGAGGAACGCCGAGCCGTCGGGCAGCGCGACCGCGGTCTCCAGCGCCGTGAGCGGAGCGGCCGTGCACCAAATGCCACTGCCGAGAACGGTATCGGCGGCGGACAGATCACGGCGGCGGACTCGGACGCCGGGGTAGCCGCGCAGTCCGCGGCGGCGCGGCACGGTCACCTCGATCCAGGCGGGGACGACGGCAGGCATCCCGTGCCACCAGGCCGCGGCCGACCCCGAGATCACTCCGCGGTCTCCGGCCCACAACCCGGCGGCGCGGACCCGGGCGCGGTCGGTGACGCGGTGCCCAGCAGCGAGGAAGACCCTCGGCGCAACCCGCCGCCAGCCCTCGTCCTGGACCCGCCGTTGCAGCGCCCGCTCCGCCAGGCCGCAATCGGCGGCCTGGACCGCGGTGATCAGGCCGTCCTGGCGGGCGAGCACAGCAAGGAGGGCCCGGTTGGCGACCATGACGCGAAGGATCGCCCGCCGAGTGCACGATTCGTGGCCGTTTCGGCAAATCGAGTGGTGTGATCGCCGGATGGGCGCATTTCCCGACGCCAGGCGTCGGGAAACGCGCCCATCCGCTGATCACACCCGCGCCACGAGGTCCTGCCAGTAGCTGTCGGCCCCGGACATGTGCGCGTCGAGCAGCCGGACGGCGCGCTCTTCGTCGCGGGCGACGATGGCGTCGAGGATCTCCCGGTGCTCGCGCAGCGACTGCTGCTGGCGCGCGGGGTTGCCGAAGTAGACCGCCCGCCCCTGCTGCGTCATCAGGTAGAAGACGTTGACCAGGCGCAGCAGCACCGTGTTCTGCGTGGCCCGCACGATCCCGCAGTGGAAGACGCGGTCCAGCTCGGCGATACGGGCGGCCTCGCCGATGGCGCCCACCCAGTCGTCGAGGCAGCGGCGGAGATGCGAGATGTCCTCGTCGCGGTGGCGGCGGCAGGCGAGGCGCGCGGCCTCCAGCTCCTGGATGCGGCGGACCTCGGCGGCCTGGCCGCCCTCGTCGCCGGGCAGCGGAACACCGATCTCGGCGAACAGCCGCAGGGCCTCGATGCTGGCCGACTCGACCGTCATGTAGACGCCCGACTTGGGCCTGCGCTCGATCAGGCGCAGCGTCTCCAGCACCGACAGCGCCTCGCGGACCTGGGTGCGGCTCGCCCCGAACCGCTCCGCGAGCTCGCGCTCGGACGGCGCGCGTTCGTTCGGCGCGTAGCCGCGGGACAGCAGGAACGGGACGAGCTCCGCGACGAGGTTCATGGTCTTCCAATCTGGTCTGGCCAGATGTTAGCTTCGGCGAGCGACGAAGCAGAAACGAGGAGGCTCATTGGTGAGCGCGCTCGAACCGTCCGTACTGGAAGCGCTGAAGCGCTACGACTCCCCGACCCTTGCCAACGCGATCGAGCTCTTCGAGGTGCGCCCGCGCGACGACGGCTACATGGGCCACGAGGTGCGCTGCCTCTTCCCGGACCTCGGCGTCATGGTCGGCTACGCCGCCACGGCGACGATGCGCGCCCGGGGTCGCGGCGCGCGCGATCCGGAGCCCCTCACCACCCACGTGCAGACGGTGCCGGGGCCGCGGATCGTGGTGGTGCAGGACCTCGACGACCCACCGGCCCACGGCGCCCTGTGGGGTGAGGTCATGGCCACCACGTTCACGGCGCTCGGGTGCCTGGGCACCGTCACCGACGGGTCGGTCCGCGACCTCGATGAGGCGCGCGCCATCGGCTTCCACTTCTTCGCCCCCGCCGTGACCGTCTCCCACGGATACGCGCGGGTCGAGGGCGTCGGCGCGCCGGTGACGGTCGGCGGGCTCACCGTCGCACCCGGCGACCTGCTGCACGCCGACAAGCACGGCGTGCTGCTGATCCCGGCCGAGATCGCGGCCGAGCTGCCTGCGGCGGCCGACCGGGTGATCGCCGCCGAGCAGGAGTACATCGGCTGGGTCCGCTCACCTGAGTTCGACCCGGCCCAGCTCGCCGTGCGCCGTTCCACGATGAAGGACGCGTTCACGTCGTGAGGATCAGGGCCGTTCGCTGCGTCGAGTACTCCGGCACCATCGACCACGAGGGCGCGTTCTGGGAGGAGCGGCTGATCCGCCCGGTCGACATCTATCCGCAGTTCCGGGCACAGGGGCCGGGGTTCCTCCCGGGCGCCGCCGGTGACGGCAACCGCGTCACGTCGGTGTTCGTGCACATCGAGACCGACGATGGCGTCACGGGCACCGCGGGGCCGATCACCCGCCAGCAGGCGTACCTCATCGGCACCGACCTGGCGTCCGTGCTCCTCGGCCAGGACCCGCTCGCCACCGAGTACCTGTGGGACGTGCTGTACCGGCACGCCGTCCACGGGCGCAAGGGCGTCGAGATGATGGCGATCAGCGCGCTCGACTGCGCCCTGTGGGACCTCAAGGGCCGACACCTCGGCGTCCCGGTCCACGTCCTGCTCGGCGGCCCCACGCGCGAGGAGATCCCCGCCTACGCATCGGCCCTGGGCTACTCGCTCGACCTGGACAAGGTGCGGGAGCGGGCCACCGAGATCGCGGGGCTCGGCTTCACCGCCACGAAGTGGTTTCCCCGCCACGGTCCGGTCGACGGCAATGCCGGCGTCGAGGCCACCGTCGCGCTGGTCGCGACGCTGCGCGAGACGCTGGGGCCGGACGTCGACATCATGGTCGACGCCTGGATGTCGTGGGACGTCCCGTACGCGCTGCGGATGGGGGAGCGGCTCGCGGAGTACGCGCCTCGCTGGATCGAGGAGCCGGTGCTGCCGGACAAGCCCGCCTCCTACGCCGAGATCACCCGGCGGATGCCCGGCGGGATCCTCGTGTCCGGTGCCGAACACGAGTACACGCGCTGGGGCCTGCACCAGCTGATGGCAGCAGGCGCCATGCACATCTACCAACCCGACACCTACTGGGCGGGCGGCATCAGCGAGATGCTCAAGATCGCGGCGCTCGCGAGCACCTACGACGTGCAGCTGATCCCGCACGGCCACTCGGTGCCCGCGAACACGCACTTCAGCTTCGCCCAGCCGCCCACGCTCACGCCGATGATCGAGTACCTGCTGAAGTGGAACACCCTCCACCAGTGGTTCCTCGCCACCCCCGTCCACCCGGTGGACGGGAAGGTGACCCCGCCGACGCAACCGGGGCTCGGCATGGACCTGGACGAGAACAAGATCGAGTCGCGGCGGGAGCTGACCTTCGCATGACCGAGACGATCGCCTGTCTCAGCCCACTGACCGAACAGCAGGTCCGCGAGCTCGCGGGCACCGAGGACGTCAAGGTGCTGGTGGCGCCCGAGCCGCCCGCGCCGGAGGCCGTCCGCGAGATCGTGGCGAGCGCCGACATCGTGATCGCGGACATGACCCACCGGCACCGCCTCGACCGCGCGTCCCTCGCCGGGATGGCCCGGTGCCGCCTGATCCAGCAGCCTGCCGTCGGGTTCGACGTGATCGACCACCTGGCGGCCGCCGAGTTCGGCATCCCGGTGGCCAACGCGGCAGGCTTCAACGCCGACACCGTGGCCGACTGGACCCTCATGGGGATCCTCAACGTCGTCCGCCACGGCGCCCGGCTCGACCGCGAGATGCGCGCCGGCGGCTGGCGACCGGCCGGGCCCCTGCACGCCCGCGACCTGCGCGCACTGACCGTCGGCATCGTCGGCATGGGCAACATCGGTCGGCAGGTCGCGGCGCGCGTGGCGGCGTTCGGGTCGCGGATCCTCTACTACGACGTCGTCGCCCGCGACCTGCCCGGCTGTGAGCCCGTGACGTTCGACGAGCTGCTCGACCGTTCCGACGTCGTCACGCTTCACCTGCCGCTGTACGCCGGGTCGACGGCACTCATCGGCGTGGAGCAGCTGCGCCGGATGCGGCCCGGCGCGATCCTGTGCAACGCCAGCCGCGGCCCGATCGTCGACGAGGCAGCGCTCGTCGAGGCGCTCGAGTCGGGCCACATCGGCGGCGCCGCGCTCGACGTGTTCGAGGTCGAGCCGCTCGCCGCCGACTCGCCGCTGCGGAGCATGGAGAACGTCTTCGTCAACCCGCACATCGCGGGCGGGTCGGAGCAGGCACGGGCGAACCTGATGGAGCAGACGGGGGCGAACGTCCGCCGGGTGCTCGCCGGCGAGAAGCCGGTCAACGTCGTCAACGGGGTGTGAGGGGACATGGGCAGGACACTGCGTGAGCTGTGGGACGGCACCGAGGCGACGATCGGTGGCTGGTGCTCGATCCCCAGCCCCTTTTCCGCGGAGCTGATGGGCCGCTGCGGCTTCGACTGGGTGTGCATCGACACCCAGCACGGCGTGATCGGCTACGACCAGATGATGCCGATGCTGGAGGCACTGTCGATCACGGCGACACCCGCATTCGTCCGGGTGCCGTGGAACCAGCCCGACCACATCATGAAGGCCCTCGACGCGGGCGCGCAGGGCGTGATCGTGCCGATGGTGGGCACCGAGGAGGACGCGAAGGCGGCGGTCGCGGCCGCGAAGTACCCGCCGGTCGGCATGCGCAGCTGGGGCCCGATCCGGGCCGCGTTCGACGTGCCGGACTACAGCCCCGAGACGGCCAACCGGCGCACGATCGTCGCGGTCATGATCGAGACGCCCGGTGGCGTGGAGAACCTCGACGCGATCCTCGCCGTGCCCGGCGTCGACGCGGTGTACGTGGGCCCCTCGGACCTCGCTCTCGGCCACGGCATGACCCCGACCCTCGCTCCGACCGACCCCGACCACGTGCGGCTGATCGAGACGATCGTCGACCGCTGCCGGGAGCACGGCATCGTGGCCGGGATCCACTGCGACAGCGTGGAGACCGTCCACCGGTGGCACGCCCGCGGCTACGGCATGTTCACGGTCGGCTCGGACGCGGCGCTGATGCGGGGAGCCGCCACCGCGGTGGTCGCGGGCGCGTTCGAGGGCAGCAGGGAGGTCGTCGTCCCGGCGACGGGGCAATACGCGTAGGTCGTGAGTGGATACGCCTGCTATAGCTCGCGTATCCACTCACGAGGGGTTCGGCGCCCCACTTGTGGCGATCATGAGTTGAACTCGCCCGCGCGGACGGCGGCCAGGAACTCGCGCCATGCCGGGGCGGGGTGGCGGTGTGGGGGCAGGCTGCGGTCCTTCGTGTCCCGGATGGCGACCTCGCCGCCGGGGAGGAGGGCCACCTCGACGCAGCCTGCCCCACCGCTGTTGCCGCCGCTGAAGCTGCTCTTCCGCCATGCCACGCCAACGGGGTCCAGGGCGGGCATGGGGCACCTCTTGCGGTCGCGGCTACATCTGCGCGATCACCCGCTCGATCAGCGCGGTGCTCTCGGCGGGGCTCAGCGCCACGGAGCTCAGGTGGTCGAAGACCACCCTAGCTCGCACCACGTCCTCCTCCTTCTCGATATGCATCGAGCCCATCGGGTGCTCGACATAGCCCATGTCCGGTTCGCCGAGCCCCTCGAAGCTGAGCACCGTGAACGCTCCGTCCAGGCCGGGGTGGCCGCCGACATCCGTCGGCAGGATCTGCACGGTCACCGTGTCGAGTTCTGCCGCATGGATGAGGTGGGCGAGCTGCGCGCGCATCCTCGCGCGGCCTCCCAGCACGCGGTACAGCGCCGCCTCCTCGATCACTGCGAGCAGTTCGAGGGGGCGTTCGGCCGAAACCAGTCGCTCCTGCCGGATCATCCTGACCTTCACATCCCGCTCGAGGATCTCCGCCGATCGCGGGCGCAGCGAGGTCTCGAACAGCACCCGGGCGTAGTCCGCGGTCTGCAACAACCCGGGTACGAAGCTGGCAGCGAACTCGCGAACCGTGCTCGCATCTGCCTCCAGCGGGATGTAGCCGCGGTCATCGAGCCCGTAGGCCCGCCACCACCCCTTTTCGCTGGCCTCCCGCGTGAGCTCCAGGATCTCGGTCCACCGGTCGCCGCCGACGTCGAAGAGATCCAGCATGCTGCGCACGATGTGCACGTCGACGCCCTGGTGAGCGTTCTCGATGCGGGACAGCTTGCTCGCGGAGAAGTCGAGGAGCGGCGCGGCCGCCTCGATGGTCAGGCCCGCGTGCACGCGCAGCTCGCGCAGGGTGCGGGCGAGCTGACGTCTCCGGACCAGGGCACCGCTGCGCACGCCCACCCTCCCCGCTCTCCGCGACCGGTCGATGACCGATGGTGGCAGGTGGGAGGTGTCAGGTGAAAGATCCAGGTCAGTCGGCGGCCGGCCCGCTCGCCGTCGGCGGATCGGCGCCGGCCGGCGTCCCGGTGGCACGCGTGGCTCCGGACACCGTCAGCGGCGGCCGCAGGCAGCGCCGGGGATACTGGGTTCCGTGAGCGTCTCCCTGGGCATGCCCGCACCGCCCGCCCCGACCCTTGCCCCCCGGCGCAAGACCCGGCAGCTGCAGGTCGGATCGGTGGGCGTCGGGTCGGAGTTCCCGATCTCGGTGCAGTCGATGACCACCACCCTCACCGCCGACATCAACGCAACCCTCCAGCAGATCGCCGAGCTCACGGCGTCCGGCTGCGACATCGTCCGCGTCGCCTGCCCGAGCCAGGACGACGCCGACGCGCTCCCGGCGATCGCGAGGAAGTCACAGATCCCGGTGATCGCCGACATCCACTTCCAGCCCAAGTACGTGTTCGCCGCGATCGAGGCCGGGTGCGCGGCGGTGCGCGTGAACCCGGGCAACATCCGCAAGTTCGACGACAAGGTCAAGGAGATCGCGGCCGCCGCGAAGGACCACGGCACCCCGATCCGCATCGGCGTCAACGCGGGCTCGCTCGACAAGCGACTGATGGAGAAGTACGGGAAGGCCACCCCGGAGGCGCTGGTCGAGTCGGCGCTGTGGGAGGCGAGCCTGTTCGCCGAGCACGACTTCCACGACATCAAGATCTCCGTCAAGCACAACGACCCGGTCGTGATGATCCGGGCCTACGAGCTGCTCGCCGAGCAGTGCGACTACCCGCTGCACCTCGGCGTCACCGAGGCCGGGCCCGCGTTCCAGGGCACGATCAAGTCGGCCGTTGCGTTCGGGGCGCTGCTGCGCCAGGGCATCGGCGACACGATCCGTGTCTCGCTCTCCGCGCCGCCCGTCGAGGAGATCAAGGTCGGCGCGCAGATCCTGCAGTCGCTCAACCTGCGGCCGCGCAAGCTGGAGATCGTCTCCTGCCCGTCGTGCGGGCGGGCCCAGGTGGACGTCTACAAGCTCGCCGACGAGGTCACGGCCGGCCTCACCGGTATGGAGGTGCCGCTGCGCGTGGCCGTCATGGGCTGCGTGGTGAACGGCCCGGGTGAGGCCCGCGAGGCCGACCTCGGGGTGGCCTCCGGCAACGGGAAGGGCCAGATCTTCGTCAAGGGCGAGGTCATCAAGACCGTACCGGAGCACGCCATCGTCGAGACCCTGATCGAGGAGGCGATGAAGATCGCCGAGACGGTCGAGGGCGAGGGTACCCCCCAGATCACCGTCGGCTGAAACGGCAGATCCCGTCGTGGGCACGAGCACGAGTGTCTGGCATCGTTGGGGGGTGCTTCGTCTCGCCGGAGCGCGGCTCCTCGACGACCGGGACCGCGCGGGTGTGCGCGCGGTCCTGGACGACGATCCGGTGGCCGCCTGCATGGTCGCCGCTCGTGTCGAGGTGGCAGGGCTCGACCCCTGGCGGCTCGGGGGTGAGCTGTGGGCCGTCGGGCCGCGGTTCGACGGCCTCTGCTTCTCCGGCGCCAACCTCGTGCCGCTGCGTGGCGACCGCTCCGCGCTGCGCAGCTTCGCCGAGCGCGCCCGCCGTCACGGGCGCACCTGCTCGTCCCTCGTGGGCCGCGCCGAGCTGGTGCTACCGCTGTGGGACGACCTCGCGCCGCACTGGGCGCCCGCTCGAGAGGTGCGGGCCGACCAGCCGCTGATGGTGCTCGCCGGCTCGCCCACCGTTGAGGCCGACCCGTACGTGCGGCCGGTGCACCCCGCGGAGCTGGACCGCTACCTGCCGGCCGCCGTCGCGATGTTCACCGAGGAGGTCGGCATCGACCCGCGGCTCGGCGACGGTGGGGTCGGCTACCGGTCCCGGGTGGCGGAGCTGGTGTCGGCCGGGCGGGCGTTCGCCCGATTCGAGAACGGCGAGGTCGTGTTCAAGGCCGAGATCGGGGCGATCTCCGGGCAGGTCGGGCAGATCCAGGGCGTGTGGGTGCACCCCGACCGGCGCGGCCACGGGCTGGGCACGGCGGGCACGGCCGCCGTCGCCGCGCGCCTCACGGCCATGGGTCGCGTGTCGAGCCTCTACGTCAACGGGTTCAACCACGTGGCACGGGCCGCGTACTCGCGCATCGGGTTCACCCAGATCGGCAGCTTCGCCACCATCCTGTTCTGACCGCCTACTCGACCACCGGGTGCAGCCCGCCGGACACCGGCGCGGCGCCACCGGCCCACTCGTCGAGGTCCTCCGCCGCTTCGAGGGGTTCGCGCACGAGGTACCCGCGCCAACCGTCGTCCGTGGAACGCAGCTGCCGCCGGAAGCGGGCCTCGGCAGTCCCGAACCTCTCGCGTGCCTCCGCGGCGGACAGGCCAAGTACGTCGCCGATGTCCTGCCAGCTCGCGCCGGCCGCCCGCTCGGCCACCACGGCGGCGTCGAGGAACCGGCGCGCCGCGGCGATGACCTCCACGGCGTCGGAGAGGGTGGTGGTCCCGTCGATCGGGACCATCGCGCGGGCGAGGTCGGACAGCTCACACGCCTCGAAGGACATCGCAAGCCTGGCCCGGGACGAGTCGGTGTAGGTCGGCACTGCTACCCGCGCAGGAAGTAGAGGACGGTCATCGTCGCGGCGGTCCCCAGCACGATCGCGCGCAGCAGCCGGGCCGGCATGCGACGCGCCACGAAGGCGCCCGCGACCCCACCGGCCAGCGCGCCGACCAGCATGCCTGCCGGGAGCAGCGGCGCCAGCAGCACGTCGGAGGCGAACAGGAACAGCGTCGTCGCGGCGACGTAGACGGCCGCGACCTGGGTGACCCGCGTCGGGTTGCTCGCCGCCGGATCGAGGCCGACGCCGATGGTCCACACGGCGAGCATGAGGATGCCGACCGCGCCGCCGAAGTACCCGCCGTACACCGAGAGGACGAACTGCCAGGCGAGGACGGCCCGGGAGCCCATGCCGATCGGGCGGCCCAGTGCGGTGCTCATGGCGCTGAGGGCCCTGCGCCCGAACGCCAGCACCGCGGTGGCGAACGCGAGGAGCCACGGCACCGCGGCGTCGAACGACGCCGAGGGCAGCGCGAGCAGCAGGATGGCCCCGATCAGGCCGCCACCCATGCTGGCCGCCGTCAGCGCCCACGTGGACGTCGAGCCGACGGGGCGGACGTCCGGGCGGTACACCCACGCGCTCGCCAGCGACCCGGGCACGAGCGCAACGGTCGACGCGGCGTTGGCCGTGACGGGAGGCAGCCCGGCGGCGACAAGGGCGGGCAGGGCCACGAACGTGCCGCCCCCGCCGACCGCGTTCAGGGCACCGGCGGCGAAGCCCGCCAGCAGCACGAGCAGCATCGCCGACACCACCCGAGGATCGCCCGTGGACGGGGAGATCCACAATGCGCGATCCCCGAATCCAGCCTTCGTTGCAGCCTTAGGCTGGACGCGTGCGTTACGACCTGGACGACCTGCGGCTCTTCCTCCACATCGTGGCCGAGGGGTCGATCACGGCCGGTGCGCGGCGGATGCACCTCAGCCTGCCTTCGGCGAGCGCGCGGGTCCGGTCCCTCGAACACCACGCCGGGGTGGCGCTGCTCGTCCGGGGGCGGCGTGGGGTGCGGCCGACGCCGGCCGGCACGACGCTGGCGCGCCACGCGCGCGACGTCCTCGCCCACGCCGCGCGCCTCGAGGGGGCCGTCACCAGCTACAGCCGGCGCCCCGCCGCCCCGCTGACGCTGCTGGCCGGCGGGTCCGCGATGTACCGGCTCGTACCGCAGGCGTTGGTCACCTTCCTGCGCGAGCACCCGGACGCCGACGTCGACGTCCACGAGAGCCGGACCCCGAACACCCTGCGGATGCTGGCCGACGGTGCTGCCGACCTGGGGGTGGTGATCGACAACGAGGCGGGCGACAGCGATGTCCGCATCGAGCTCCTCGGCGACGACTCCCTCGTCGTGATCGGCCAGGCGGGCGGGATCCTCGCGGGACGGACCTCGCTGGCCTATCGGGAGGTGGCCGAGCACCCGCTGGTGGGGCTGGACGGGGACTCGTCGTTGCGGCGCTGGATCGAGAAGAATCTCGGCCCGCACGCCCCCGCGGCGCGCTACCGCACCACCGTCGCCGACATCAACGTCCTCGTCGCCCTCGCGGCCGCGGGCGTCGGGCTGGCCATCGCGCCGCGCCGGGCGGTCGAGGGCGACCAGCGGCTGGACGTGTGCGAGCTGCAGGACCCGTGGTCACGAAGGCACCACCTGCTGGCCTGGGGCGCGACGGACCGGATGCCCGCGGCGTCGGCGCTCGCCGAGCACCTGCGGGTCGCGGCGGCCGCAGCAGGGTAATGCCCTACTGTTTACGCCGTACCGCCATATTCGTACAACGTACTCAATTTTAGGATTTCGGGCGATGCCACGAGACGATACCGCTGGTCGGACCGACGGCAGTGCGGCCGTCCGGCGCAGCCTGCAACTGATGTGGGGCGGCGCGCCCGAGCCGACTCGCGGGCCGAAGCCGGGCCTGTCCGTCGCGGCGATCGTGCGGGCGGCGATCGACCTGGCCGACGCCGAAGGGCTCGTCGCGCTGTCCATGAGACGCATCGCGGGCGCGCTCGGGGTAGGCGCCATGTCGCTCTACCGGTACGTCCCGGGCAAGTCCGAGCTCGTGGACCTGATGGTCGACGAGGTCTACAGCGAGGACCTCGCCTCCGCCGAGACCGTCGAGGGTGGCTGGCGGGAGCGGCTGGAGGCGTGCGGGCGCCAGGAGTGGGCGCTCTACCTGCGCCATCCCTGGATGCTCCAGATCGCCCAGGGGCGCCCCATGCTCGGGCCCAACTCGATGCGCTCCACCGACATCGCCCTCCGCGCGATCGACGACATCGGCCTCACCGAGGAGGAGATGCTCGGGGCCGTCGTGGTGCTCAGCTCGTTCGTGGCCGGGCTCGCGAAGACCACGATCGAGGCGATGCAGGCGGCCGACCGCACCGGCATCAGCGACGAGGAGTGGTGGGAGATCCAGTCCGAGTACGTCGGGCCAGCCGTGGTGGCGGGTGAGCTGCCGATGCTCACGAAGGTCGGCGAGGCGGGCGCCTTCAACTCGATGTTCGACCACTTCGAGTTCGGGCTCCAGCGTGTGCTGGACGGACTGGGTGTCCTGATCGAGCACCGGCGGCCCATCGAGGGCTGAGCGGCTGCGGCGCGCTGGTCGAGCAGCGAAGGTGGTGGCGCCCATGAGCACCTGCGTGGGCCCACGGAAAAAAATCGTGGAAGAGATCCCGCGGCGATGTCGAACCGCGGTGAGCTCGTTCGTGGCCATGGTGAGAGAACGGCAACCGAGCCGGTCTCCGTGATCACCGGAGGTCCCCGTGTCCACCACCTTTCCCGCCACCTTCACCTCCGCCGCCGCCCCGACCGTCGGCTCGCTGCTGCTGGCCGGCTCGGCCGCCACCGTCACCGCCGCGGTCGCCACCGCGCTGACGGCCGCCGCAGGCGAGGCTGTCGGCATCAGCACGGCCGTTTCCGGCACGGCGATCCCGGCCTCCGGGTTCGCCGTCCTGACGGTGATCTTCTCCATCCTCGGTCTGGCCATCGCCGCGGCGCTGCGCCGGTTCGCCCGCCGGCCGCGCACCGCGTGGCTGCGCACCACCGTCGCACTCACCGTGCTGTCCTTCGTGCCCGACCTGCTCGCCGACGCCACCGTCGCCACCAAGATCCTGCTGATGCTGACCCACGTCGTGGCGGCCGCGATCGTGATCCCCGCCGTCGCCCGGCGCCTGTCCGCCTGATCCTTCGAAGGAGTACGCCGTGAAGCAGTACCTGCTCGCCGTCCAGCTCGACGAAAGCGCGCCGCCGGAGCCCGAAGAGGCGGTGCAGGCGCAGATGGCCCGGACGGGCCAGGTCACCGCCGAGATGGAGGCCGCCGGTGTGTGGGTGTTCGCCGGTGGTCTGCAGCACTCGCACGCCAGCACGGTGGTCCGCCCCTCTGGTGGCACGACCACGATGACCGACGGCCCGTTCGCCGAGACGAAGGAACAGCTCGGCGGGTTCTGGGTGATCCGGGCCGACGACCTCGACCAGGCGCTGGTCTGGGCCGAGAAGTGCGCGCTGGCCTGTGGACAGCCGATCGAGGTGCGCCCGTTCGACGACGGGTCGCGCCGGCGCTGATGGACCTGGACAGCGTCTACCGGGCGGAGTACGGACGGTGCGTTGCGACGCTGACGCGCCTCCTCGGGGACATCGGGCTCGCCGAGGAGGCCGTCCAGGACGCATTCGCGGTGGCCGTCCAGAAATGGGACGAGGCGCCGCCGCCCAATCCCGGCGGGTGGATCGTGACCACCGCCCGCAACCGGGCGATCGACCGCCTGCGCCGGGAATCCACCCGGGAGGCCCGCCACGCGCAGGCGCTGCTGCTCCACCAACCCGATGAGCCGGAGGAGGTGGGACCGGTGCGCGACGACCAGCTCCGCATGATCTTCACCTGCTGCCACCCCGCGCTGTCGCCGCTCGCACAGATCGCGCTCACCCTGCGCCTGCTCGGCGGGCTGGAGGTGGCCGAGATCGCGCGGGCCTACCTGGTGCCGGAGTCGACCATCTCCCAGCGGATCGTCCGCGCGAAGAAGAAGATCCGGGACGCCGGCATCCCCTACCGGGTGCCCGACACCGCCGACCTCCCCGATCGGCTGACCTCGGTACTCGCCGTGCTCTACCTGGTCTTCAACGAGGGATACGCGTCCACGTCGGGGGACCTGCTGCGCACGGACCTGTGCCTGGAAGCCGTACGCCTGGCGAGGGCGCTCGCCGAGCTGATGCCCGACGAGCCGGAGGTGATCGGGCTACTGGCGCTACTCCTGCTCACCGAAGCCCGCCGGCCCGCGCGGGTGGGGCCATCGGGTGAGCTGGTGGTGCTCGCGGAGCAGGACCGGTCGCTGTGGAACCGGGAGCTGATCGCCGAGGGGCACGCGCTGGTACGGCGGTGCCTGCGCCGCAATCGGCCGGGGCCGTACCAGTTGCAGGCCGCGATCAACGCCGTGCACACGGACGGTCCGACGACCGACTGGACGCAGGTGCTGGCGCTCTACGACCAGCTGCTGCAGCACGTCCCGACCCCGATCGTGGTGCTCAACTGCGCGGTCGCGGTCGCCGAGGTGCACGGACCGGCGCTGGCGCTGGCCATCGTCGAGGAGCTGGACCTGCCGGGCTACCACCTGCTGCCCGCCACCCGCGCGGACCTGCTCGCCCGCCTCGGCCGTACCGCGGATGCCGTCGCCACCTACGACGAGGCAATCACCCTGGCCGCCAACGACACGGAACGAACCTTCCTGGAGGCGCGACGGGCGCGTCTGACCCCGAACACCTGACCCCTTGTCTCCCACACCCGATCAACCGCACTCGAGGAGAGCACCATGACCGCTACCTACACCTTCGACGTCTTCTCCAGCCTCGACGGCTTCGGTGCCGCAGGCGGCAACTGGACCGGCTACTGGGGCAAGCAAGGCCCCGAGCTCCTCGACCACCGCCTCGGCCTGTACGGCGAGGAGCAGCGGATGGTCTTCGGGGCCAACACGTACAGGGCGTTCGCGCAGATGCTGGCCTCGAGCACCGAGGAGTCCGAGGTGCGTGACCCATGGGTCACCCGGATGAGGAGCCTGCCGGCAACGGTGGTGTCGACCACGCTGGAAGGATCCCTCGACTGGCCGGACGCGACCCTCGTGAGCGGCGACGCCGTCGACGTCGTCGCCCGGCTCAAGGAGGAGTCCGAGGTGCCGTTGCGCTCGCACGGCAGCCTGTCGATGAACCGCGCGCTGATGGCCGCCGGTCTGGTCGACCGCGTCCAGGTGACGATCTTCCCAGTGATCACCGGCCGGACCGGGCTGGACCCGATCTTCCGGGGTGGCGCCGACTTCGACCTCGAGCTGATCGAGTCCCGGACCCTCGACAGCCACATCCAAGAGCTCATCTACCGGCCCACGCTGCACCTGTGAGCGTCGAGTCGACGGAGGAACCGCGTTCTACGGGCCGGCGCTGGGTCGCCGGCCCTGCTCGACCGTCGGAGCGCGGAATCACACACAGTTGTCACGAAGCCTCGCCTAACATGAACGCGCAACTGTCAAACGCTCAATCGAGGAGTCGTTCCGTGATCCGCACGCTTCCCCCGTCCGTCCGGGACGCCGCCCTGCTGGTGGCCCGGCTACTGCTCGGCGTCGTGCTCATCGCGCACGGCTGGCAGAAGGTCGTCACCAACGGTCTCGGTGGCACCGCCGAGGCGTTCGCCAGGATGGGTGTGCCGGCCGCTCCGATCTCCGCCGGATACGCCGGGATCGTCGAGCTCGTCGGAGGGGCGCTGCTCCTGGTCGGTGCGGCGACGGCCGTCGTCGGCGTCCTCGTCGTGCTGGACATGCTCGGCGCGGCGCTGCTCGTCCACGTCGGGAACGGCGTCATGGCCTCCGACGGCGGCTGGGAGCTCGTCGGCGTGATCGGCGCCGTGGCGCTGGTGCTCGCCGCTGTCGGCGCCGGCCGCTACAGCGTCGACCACGCCCTCGCCGGGCGGCGCGCTCCGGCAGCGGTCTGAGACGACAACGGGCCGGCTGCGGTGATGCAGCCGGCCCGTCGCACGTCGCTCAGGCGAAGAGCTTCTCCTGCTCCTCGCGCAGCTGGTCGACCAGCCTCCCGGGCGGGAGCGTCACGTCGGCGTAGGTCAGCACCTCGTCCTTCGCCACGTCCCGCTTGAGCACGCAGCCCTCGGCCACGCCCATCGGCAGGAGGCTCTCCGCGCGCGTGACCGGAGTGGACTCGGCCACGCCGTAGGTGTCGTAGCCGCCCAGCCCGTCGAGGGTGTGACCGGCCTTGATGTCCTGCTTGGCCGTGGCGACGACGTCCACGTGGGGGCCCGCGGGCGGCGCGAGGGCCGCGTCGGCGAAGTCCACCGCGCGCACCACCGAGTTCGGCACCTCGAAGTGGCACAGGTGGTAGGGCGTGTAGAAGCTGTACAGCGGGCCCTCGCCCAGCTTGTACAGGTTCAGGTAGTGCCGCTGCTTCGGGTCGTCGTGCGTGCCGAGCACGAACACGCCTGGGCCGGGCTTCGACTTCACCACGTAGTCGACGATGCCGCCCTGCTCGCGCAGCTGGTCCACGTCGTAGCGGTCGGTGAGCTCGTCGACGTGGCCCTCGTGGTCCCAGCCGTTCATGCCGCGCTTGGGCACGGTGAGCCCGAACGCGTTGGCCACGATCGCCTGCTCGAAGGAGATCTTCGTGCCGTCGGCGAAGCTCGTGACCATGTACGGGTCCTGGCCCCACCGCTCCGCGAACGCCTTCTGCGTCGTGGGGGTGCGGTACTCGTCCTGCAGGCCCTTGATGTTGCCGGCCACCAGCGGGGTGACGCCGAGGCCCTTCACGAACCGCATCAGATTGCCCTGCACGCCCGGCTGGTCGCCGTCGCAGCCGGTGAGCACCACTCCTGCCTCGCGGGCTCGGTGGGCCAGCAGCGGGCCGACGGTGCCGTCCAGCTCGGCGTTCATCGTGACGACGGGCAGGCCGCGCTCGATGGCCGCGACGGTGACGCGGGCACCGAACTCGACGGCGCCGGTGACATCGACGATGCAGTCCAGGTGCACGGCCTTGAGCAGCTCGAAGGCGTCCTCGAGCACCGCGGGGGTGCCCTTCTCGATGGCAGCGTCGAGCTGGTCGGCGTTCTCCACGCGCACCGGCTCGACGCCGGCCTCCGCGTAGGCGCGCTCGGCGTTGGCGAGGGTGCGGTTGGCGACCGCGACCAGCCGCATGCCCGGCACCGAGTTGACGATCTGGTTGGCCAGGCCGCGGCCCATGAACCCGGCGCCGATCATGCCGACGCGGATCGGGCGGTCCTCGGCCTCGCGGCGGGCGAGCGCGGTGTCCAGGATCAGCATCAGCGGGCCTCCACCGAGACCTCGGACAGCAGCGGCCACGCCGCGTCCTTCTCCGAGATGACCGCGGGCGGGATCGGCCACTCGACGCCGATCGCCGGGTCATCCCAGCGCAGGCCGCGCTCGGCGCCCGGGGTGTAAGCGGTGCTCACCTGGTACATGACCTCGGCCTTGTCGGTGAGCGTGATGTAGGCGTGCGCGAAGTTGCGCGGCACGTACATCGCGGTGCGGTTGTCCTCGGTGAGCTCGGCGCCGAACCACTTCAGGTAGGTCGGCGACTCGGGGCGCAGGTCGACGATCACGTCCCAGATCGCGCCCCGGTAGCAGCGGATGAACTTGGTCTCCGCGTTCGGCTCCAGCTGGTAGTGGAACCCGCGCAGCGTGCCCGCCTTGTGGTTGAACGAGATGTTGGCCTGCTCGACCAGCGGTTCGAGGCCCGCGTCGATGAACTCCTGCCGGCAGAAGGCCCGGGCGAAGAAGCCGCGGTCGTCCTCCAGGAGCTTCAGGTCGACCAGCGCCGAGCCGGGGAGCGGGGTGGTGTGGATCTGCATGTCGGGAGGCTCGTCCTCTTCACGTCGTCCATCTGGTTCGCCCGCAGAGTAGACCGGGCGGGGAATACGCCCTTTCATCCGTCACCCTCAGCGGTCGCGTTACCGGCGTGGGCGGGCCACGGTGGAGGTATGGCTGCATCGACACCTCCGGCATGGACAACCGGCACGGCGCCGAACTCCTTCGCCGCGTTGCCCGCCGGGCGCCTCGGGACGTTCGGCGGGCAGCTCATGCGACTGCTCAACCGGGCCCAGCAGCGCGAGATCGCGCTGCTCCTCGGGCCGCTCTCCGGTAAGGACGTCCTCGAGGTCGGCCACGGGCCCGGCGTCCTGCTGGGGATGCTCAGCAGGACGGCCCGGCACGTCACCGGCGTGGATCCGTCACAGGAGATGCGGGCGCTCGCGATCCGCGCGCACGCCGGCGCGATCGCGGCGGGGCGGCTCGACGTGCGCGCCGGCGACGCGGGCGCGACCGGGCTGCCCGACGCCTCCGTCGACCTCGTCGTGGGCGTCAACAACGTCGCGATCTGGCCCGATCTGGACGCAGGCGTGGCCGAGCTGTACCGCGTCCTGCGGCCCGGCGGGCGGCTCGTGCTGAGCTGGCACGGCGGGGAGCGGCCGTCCCGCCCGACCCGCGCGCTCGTGCTGCCCGAGGAGCGCCTGCAGCGCATCGAGGACGCCATGCGCGCTCGCTTCCCCGACGTCCGCCGCACCCTCACGCACCGGTGCACGGTGTTCGACGCCCGCACCGCCCCGTGAGCAATAGGCCGCCCACCACTGGCGGGTGGAATCAGTCGATCGCTTCGCGGAAGCGTTCGGCGAGGCCGTCCAGGCGGTCGACGGGTTCGTTGGCGAACACGATCCGCAGGTACCGGCTCCCGCTGGGGCCCCACCCGTCCATGGGAGTGGCCGCGACCTTGGCGCGGTGGAACAGGCGGTGGGACAGGTCTGCGGCGGACAGCCCGAGCGGGGCGGTGTCGAGGAGCAGCGACCAGCCGCCGTGCGGTGCGATCACGGGGTAGCCGGCGAGCTCGCGCAGCACGGTCGTGCAGCGTCGGTGCCACTCCGCGGTGGCGGCGGCGATGTCGTCGTCGACGCCGGGGTCGCTCAGCGCCGCGGCGACCGCGGCCTGTGCCAGCCCGACCTGGCACACGACGTTGGTCAGGCCGACGAGGCGGATGTCGGCGAGGACGGCGGCCGGGCCCACAACCCAGCCGACCCGCCAGCCGATCATCCGCAGCTCCTTCGAGGCGGAGCCCACGGTGATGGTGCGCTCGGCCAGGCCGTCGTGTGACGCGGGGTGGCTCGGCGGGCGCCCGTCGAACCGGATGCTCTCCATCGCCGCGTCGTAGATCAGCCAGGCGTCGTGACGATCGCACGCCGCGGCGAGGGCGCTCCAGTGGCTCTCGTCGAGGACGAGGCCGGTCGGCATGGCAGGGCTCATCAGCAGCACCGCCGCGGTGGCGGGTCCGACGGCGGCGGCGAGGCGTTCGGGGTCGACGCTCCAGCCCGCGGCGCCGGCCCGTGCCGGTACGAAGCGCGGGACGCCGCCCGCGAGCCGGACGCGGTTGACCAGCCCGGCGTAGATCGGGTCGACCAGCACGACCTCGTCGCCCGGCTCGACCGTCGCGAGCAGCGCGTTGAGCACCCCGTTGAGGCCGCCCGCCACGCCGACGCACTCGGTGTCGGGGTCGTACGAGCGACCGGCCAACCGCCCCACGCGAGCCGCGGCCGCGGCGCGCAGGGGCCGGTGCCCTTCGAACGGGAGGTAGCTGTTGGCGGCGTCGTCGTCGATCGCGGCCCTGGTGGCGGTGAGCGCGACGCCGGGTGGCCGCAGGTCGGTGTCGAGGTTCTCCAGGCGCAACAGCGCCGGGTCGGCAGTGGCGTCGGCGGCGTTGCCGACGGCGTCCACGCCGATGCCGGGGATGTGCCGCAGCCGGGTCACGGTCATCGCAGCCCTCGTCTCGCTTCGCTGATACGTCGTATCACTATTCTGTACGTCATGGATCGCGGGCAAGTGATGGGGGACAACGTGCGCAGGCTGCGCACGGCCGCCGGGATGTCCCTCGCCGAGCTGGCGGAGGCCAGCAGGATCAGCAAGACAACCCTGCACGGCATGGAGCAGGGCCACGGCAACCCGACGCTCTCGACGTTGTGGGACCTGGCAGGCGCGTTGCGGGTGTCGCTCGGAGAGCTCCTCGAAGCCCGCACGTCGGTCGTGGACGTGGTGCGGGCGGGTGACGACCAGCCCCGCGTCGCGGGCGACGCCGTCAGCGCCCGCCTGCTGCACCGGATCCGGCTGCACGGCGTCGTCGAGGTCTACGACATCGAGGTGGCGCCCACCGGTCAGCAGTCCGCCGCCCACATCGACGGTGTCGGGGAGTGCATCGTGCTCACGGAGGGGCGGATCACCGCCGGGCCCGCCGACGCCCCGGTGGAGCTGGCGGCGGGCGACTCCGTCCGGTTCGACGCCGACGCGCCCCACCTGTACCGCGGCCACGGTCCCAGGAACAGGGCCGTGCTCCTCATGCTCCACCCCGCGGCGAGCGTGCGGCCACGGGAGGACTGATCGCCGCGTCCCGCCGGGGTGCCTCGGCGCAGCTCCGCAATACTCGGCGGGTGCCGCCTGCCCGCATGTGCCGTGCGATCACCGCGCTGACCGCCGTACTGGGGGTGCTGCTCACCACCGCGGGCTGCGGGCTCTTCCGCGACACCGGGCCGGAGGACACCGCGACGGCCTTCCTCGCGGCGTGGTCGGCGGGCGACGACGCGCGCGCCGCCGGCCTCACCGACGACCCGGCGCGGGCAGTCGAGCTGCTCGCCACCACGCGCAAGGCGCTCGACCCCGAAGGCCTGACGGCGACCCTCGGGCAGGTCCGGACCGACGCCGACGGTGCCACCGCGGCCGTCGACGTCACATGGCAGCTCGGCCGGGAGCGCAGCTGGCAGTACCTCGGGGAGCTGGAGCTGCGGCCCACGCCCGACACCGAGGAGGGCTGGCGGGTGCACTGGGCGCCCACCGTGGTGCACCCCGACCTTGCGGCCGGGCAGCGGCTCGTGCTGCGCACCGAGGCGCCATCGCCCGCGCCGGTGGTCGACCGGGGCGGGGCGCCGCTGCTCGAGGCCACCCCGGTGGTCGCCGTGCTACTCGACCGGCGCACGACGGGTGACCTGCCCACCGTCACCGGTGCCCTCGCCGCCGCGCTGTCCCCGTTCGACCCGCGGATCACCCAGGCATCCATCACCGACGGTGCCGCCCGCACCGCCGACGGGCAGGCCTACACGGTGGCGGTGCTGCGCGAAACCGACTACGCCCAGGTCAAGAACGCGATCCACCACCTGCCCGGGGTGCGGTTCACCACCTCGGAGCGCCTGCTCGCGCCCAACGCCGACTTCGGAAGGCAGGTGCTCACCGGCGTCCGCGACGAGGCCATCGAGCAGCTGGAGGGGGTGCCCGGTTGGGCGGTCCTCGTGGTCGACAGCAGCGGCGGAGCCGTCCGCACGCTCGCCGAGCAGGCGCCGCGGTCGGGCACCACCGTGGCCGTGGGGATGGACCGCGCCATGCAGTCCGCTGCGGAGGACGCCGTCGAGCCGGTGGTGCAGCAGGCGATGCTCGTGGCCGTCTCGGTGTCCACGGGCGACGTGCTGGCCGTCGCGCAGAACCCAGCGGCGGACGCCGAGGGCCCGCTCGCGCTCACCGGCCGGTACCCGCCGGGGTCCACGTTCAAGGTCGCCACGGCGACGGCCGCGATGGCCGAGGACGGCCTCACCGTCGACACGCAGGTGCCGTGCCCTGCCACCACGGTGATCGGCGGGCGCGTCGTGCCCAACGCGGGCCGGTTCGACCTCGGCACGGTGCCACTGCGCACGGCGTTCGCCCGGTCGTGCAACACCACGTTCGCGCAGCTCGCGACGCAGCTCGACCCCGGCGCCCTGCCGGCGGCCGCCCTGCGGCTCGGGCTGGGTGCCGACTACACCGTCCCCGGCATCGTCACCATCACGGGATCCGTGCCGGCATCCGCCGAGGAGGTCCTGCGGGCCGAGAACGGGTTCGGCCAGGGCCAGGTCCTCGCGAGCCCGTTCGGCGTCGCCCTCGCCGCCGCGGTGGTGGCGCGTGGCGGGCCGGTCGTGCCCCAGCTCATCCGCGACCGCCCCACCCAGGTCCTGGTGCCCGCCACCGCACCCGACCCGGCGGCGCTGGAGGCGCTGCGCTCGATGATGCGGGCGGTCGTCACGGAAGGCACCGCCTCCGCGCTCGCGGGCATGGGGGAGGTCTACGGCAAAACCGGCACCGCGGAGTTCACCGGCGACGGCAGGGCACACGGCTGGTTCATGGGGTACCGGGGCGACGTCGCCCTTGCCGTGCTGGTCGTCGACGGCGCATCGTCAGTGCCCGCGGTGCAGGTCGCGGAGCGCTTCCTGTCCGCGATCGGCTGATGGGAGTGTCTCGCTAACGGAGGTCTTGCCCCGGCGCCTACGCTGGACGGCATGTCGCCCCGGCGGATACCCGCGCTCGCGATCGTGGCCGACGTCGTTGCCGTCGTGGTGTTCGCCGCCATCGGCCGGATGAGCCATGCAGAATCCGACGACCTGCTCGGACTCCTCGGCACCGCAGCGCCCTTCCTCATCGGCCTCGCGGCGATGTGGGCCACGCCGCTCGTGCGCGCCCATCCGGTCGGGGCCAGGGCCGCGCTCACGGTATGGGCGGGCACGGTCGTGATCGGGCTGCTGGTGCGGGCCGGCATCACCTGGAGCCTCCCGCCGAGCTTCGTGGCGGTCACCGCCGTCGCCCTCGCCGTCCTCCTGCTGGGGTGGCGGGCGCTGTCGGCGGTGGTGTCCGTGCGGGCTCGCGCGCACACCGTGCGCTGAAGGGCTCCGGCCCCGCCCGCCTGCATAGACTGGCGCCATGCCCGCCCGCACCTTGCTCACCCCCGGCACCGTGTCGCCGACCCGCCCGGTGCCCGCGCACATCGCACGCCCGGAGTACGTCGGCAAGAAGCGCCCCGAGCGCAGCACCGACCCGTGGGTGCAGACACCCGAGGTGATCGAGCGCATGCGGGTGGCGGCGAAGATCGCCGCGCAGGCGCTCGAGGCGGGCGGGAAGGCGGTCGTGCCCGGCGTCACCACCGACGAGGTCGACCGCGTGGTCCACGAGTTCCTCGTGGCCAACGACGCCTACCCGTCCACCCTCGGCTACAAGGGCTTCCCCAAGTCGTGCTGCACGAGCCTCAACGAGGTGATCTGCCACGGCATCCCGGACTCCACGGTCATCCAGGACGGCGACATCGTCAACATCGACGTCACCGCGTACATCGGCGGCGTCCACGGCGACACGAACGCCACGTTCCTCGCGGGGAACGTGAGCGAGGAGGACCGCCTCCTCGTCGAGCGCACCCGCGAGGCCACCATGCGATCGATCAAGGCGGTGCGCCCGGGCCGGGAGCTCAACGTGATCGGCCGCGTGATCGAGTCCTACGCCAAGCGGTTCGGCTACGGCGTGGTGCGCGACTTCACCGGCCACGGCATCGGCCGGTCGTTCCACAGCGGCCTCGTGGTGCTGCACTACGACGAGCCGAGCGTCGACACGGTGCTGGAGCCGGGCATGACGTTCACGATCGAGCCGATGATCACCCTCGGCACGATCGACTACGACATCTGGGACGACGGCTGGACGGTCGTCACGAAGGACCGCGCCCGCACCGCGCAGTTCGAGCACACGGTGCTGGTCACCGGCGACGGGGCGGAGATCCTGACGCTTCCGTGATGGACGGCGGCCCGGTCCGGAGCGAGCGGTGCTCGCTCCTGTAGTCGCTGGGGCTGCATCCGTGCACCGTGCGGAACTGCCTCGAGAAATAGAAGGCGTCCGGGTAGCCGACGGCTGCGGCGATGTCGCCGATGTCGCGCGACGACGTCATGAGAAGCTCACGGGCCCGCGCCATCCGAAGCCGCTTGGTGTACTCGACGACCCCGCCGCCGGTGGCCTCGCGGAACAGGGCCGAGAAGTGCGACGGCGAGAGCCCGGCGGTGCGGGCGAGCTCGGCGACGCTGAGCGGCTTGGCGAAGTTGCGGCGCAGGTAGTCCTGGGCCTGGCGCACCGGCTCGGTGCGCTGCGGACCGCCTGCCACCACGTCGGCGGCCAGCTGGGCGAGCAGCGCCCAGCCCGCCCCGGACGCCGAGATCAGGCTCGGGAGCGTCTCGTCGCGCTCGAAGCAGGCGATGGCGTCGTCGATCGTCGCGACGGCACGGTAGGCGTCGTGCAGTTCGACGAGGGCCTCCCGCCCGTCCGGGGCGATGACGGCGAGCAGCTCGGACACCTGGGTGCCCGCAGCGTGCAGCCACCAGATCGTCCATGGGCGGTCGGGGTCGGCGAGGTAGATGTGCGGCTGGCCGGGCGGCAGTACGAGCGCCTGACCCGGCCCGACGACGGTGGTGCGGCCGCCGGCCTCGCAGCGGCCGTGCCCGTCAACGCAGACGATCACGATCGCCTCCGGCGCGCCTTCCGCCCGACGTCGGCCGTGGTTCGCAGCCCGTGGGAAGTAGCCGGCGTCGGTGACGAGAAGCCCCGACGTCGGCGGCCTGCGCAGGGCCGACGCGACGAGCGGCCGGGGGAGCACGCGCAGCCGCTGGCCGGGAAAGCCGTGGGGCAGTAACACACCCTGAGTGTAGGCGGATCGTCGAATCGTCCAGGTAGTTCGGTCGATTCGCCCATGCCACCGGAGATCCGGCGCTCGTAGCGTCGCGGCGTGCTCGAAGGTGAGTCCCGGATGCAGCTCCCGGACCGGCCCGCCGCGCTGGCGGACGCGGGGGTTGCCGCGTGGCGGGAGCGCGTGACGATCGACAGCTACCTGCCCGAGGCGCCCGATCGCTACCCCGCCTACCTCGACCGCCGCGTCTACCAGGGCTCATCGGGCCGGGTGTACCCGTTGCCCTTCCACGACCGGATCAGCCCGACGAGCGCGCCGCACGAGTGGGACGCGGTGCACCTGGAGAACCGCTGGCTGCGCGTCATGGTGCTGCCCGAGCTGGGCGGGCGCGTCCACGTCGGGTACGACCGAAGCGCGGGCTACGACTTCTTCTACCGCAACGAGGTGATCAAGCCGGCCCTCGTGGGGCTCGCCGGGCCGTGGATCGCCGGCGGGGTGGAGTTCAACTGGCCGCAGCACCACCGCCCGGCCACGTTCCTGCCCACCGACGTCGAGATCGAGCGGGAACCCGACGGCGCGGTGACCGTCTGGTGCTCCGACCACGACCCGTTCACGCGGATGAAGGGCATGCACGGCGTGCGGCTGCGGCCGGACCGGGCGACCGTCGAGCTGCGGGTGCGGCTCTACAACCGCAGCGAGACCACGCAGACGTTCCTGTGGTGGGCGAACGTGGCCGCCCGGGTGCACGAGCGGTACCAGTCGTTCTTCCCGCGCGACGTGCGGATCGTGGCCGACCACGCCAAGCGGGCGGTCACCGCGTTCCCCGCCGCCGACCGCCCGTACTACGGCGTCGACTACCCGGCCCGCCGCGCCGACGGTGGCGACCGCCTCGACTGGTACCGCAACATCCCCGTCCCCACCTCGTACATGTGCGGCAGCCGGGAGGGCTTCTTCGGCGGCTACGACCACGCGGCGCGCGCCGGGTTCGTGCACGTCGCCGACCCGTACACGGCCGTGGGCAAGAAGCAGTGGACGTGGGGCGACTCCGCGTTCGGGCACGCGTGGCACCGCAACCTCAGCGACGACGGCGCCGCGTACGTCGAGCTGATGGCCGGCGTGTTCACCGACAACCAGCCCGACTTCTCCTTCATCGCGCCGGGCGAGACGAAGGTGTTCTCGCAGGTCTGGTACCCGATCCAGGAGATCGGGCCGGTGCACGCGGCCACGGTCGACGCGGCGGTGCGGGTGGACGTCGAGGCCGACGGCGTGCGGGTCGGGCTCGCGGTGACGGGGGAGCGTCCCGGCTGCCGGATCCGGCTGGAGGACGGATCGGGCGCGGTGGTGGCCGAGGTGGAGGCGGATGTCGCCCCGGGCGCACCGCACCGTTCCCGGATCGCGCTGGACGTGCCGGACCGGTTCCGCCTGCGGGTCCTGCACGGCGACGAGGAGCTGGTCGCCTGGGACTCGTACGTCCCGGCCGCACCGGACGTCGCCCCGGCCACTGAGCCCCCCGCACCGGAGGACGTGGCGTCCGTCGAGGAGCTCGCGCTGATCGGCGCCCACCTGGAGCAGTACCGGCACGCCACCCGCTCGCCCGAGCCGTACTGGCGCGAGGCCCTTCGCCGCGACGCCGGGCACATGGCCAGCAGCATCGGGCTGGCCGGCCGGGCGTACCGGCGGGCCGAGTTCGCCGAGGCCGAAGCCCTGCTGACCGCCGCAGTCGACCGGCTCACGGCCCTCAATGCGAACCCAGCCGACACCACGGCGATCTACCTGCTCGGCCTCGTGGTGGAGCGCCGGGGCAGGGCCGACGAGGCATACGCCCGGTACGCGGCCGCGTCGTGGGCACGGGCCTGGCGCGCGCCCGCCGGCTATCGGATGGCCCGCCTCGCCGCCGCCGCCGGCCGCGACGCCGCCGCACTCGAGCGGCTGGCCGATGTCCGGCGCGTGGAGCCGGACCACCTGCAGGCTCGTGCGCTCACGGCGCTGCTGCTGCGCCGCACCGGGCGGCCGGAGGAGGCGGACGCGTTGCTCCGGGACACCCTCGCGCTCGACCCGCTCGACTGGTGGACCCGCGACATCGCAGGCCTTCCCCTCACGACCGACGCCCAGACCTGCCTGGACGTCGCGCTCGAGTACGCGGGCATCGGCGAGACCGAGGCCGCATTGCGCGTGCTCGACGTCGCCGAGGAACGCGAGGCCCATCGCCCGCTCGGACAGACGGCGGCGGGGCCGCTCATCGCCTACCACCGCACAGCCCTGCTCGTGAGTGGAAACGCGCGCTATAGCTCGCGTATCCACTCACGACACGTAGGGGGAGAGCACGAGGTTCGCGCGTCGGACCTCAGCTGGTGTTTTCCATCGCGACTGGAAGACATCGCGGTGCTCGAACGTGCCGATCCCGCGGACGCGCGAGCCCTCGCCCTGCTCGGCCACTGGCGCTATGCGGTGGGCCGCGCCGACGACGCGATCGAGGCCTGGCGGGCGAGCGCCGCGCTCGACCCGTCCGACCCCGTCGTGTGGCGCAACCTCGGCCTCGCCGCCTGGAACCACCTCGGCGCCGCCCGCGCGGCCCGTGCCGCGTACGACCGCGCGCTCGCCGTCGCGGGGGCCGACGCCCGGCTCGTCTTCGAGAGCGACCAGCTCGACGCCCGCCGCGGCGTACCGCCGCAGCAGCGGCTCGACCGGCTGCTCGACGTGCGCGGGCTCGTCGAGACCCGCGACGATGCCACGGTCGTGCTCGCCCACCTGCTGCTCACCGCCGGACGGCTCGAGGAGGCGCGGGCGCTGCTGCTCGGCCGCACGTTCCAGCCGTGGGAGGGCGGCGAGGGCGAGGTGCTGCGGGTCTGGGACCGGCTGTGCCGGCTCGCGGCGGCCCGTCCCGGCGGGAGTGGCGTGGCGGCCATCGACGCCGCGCTGGACCCGCCCACCTCCCTCGGCGAGGCCCGCCACCCCCTCGCCAGCACCGCGGCCCTGCAACTGCTGCGCGGCGACGCGCTCGCGGCGGCTGGGGACGAGGACGCCGCGCGCGCCGCGTGGGAGCTCGCCGCCCGCGACGGCGACTTCCTCGCGATGTCCGCCGACCCGCACTCGGAGGCCACCTACTCCTCGGTGCTCGCCCTGCGCAGGCTCGGCCGTGACACCGAGGCACGCGACCGCACGGAGTCGCTGCGCGAGTGGGTCGACGCCCTCGACGCCGCGCCCGCGACCGTCGACTACTTCGCGACGTCGCTGCCGTCGATGCTGCTGTTCGCCGAGCATCCGGCCGTGGCGCAGCGCCGCAGGGTGGCCTTCCTCCGGGCGCAGCTGGACGTCCTCGACGGCGCGCCCCAGCGAGCCCGCGAGCGCCTCGACGCGCTGTTGTCCGACGACCCGCACCACATCGATGCGCTGGAGCTGCTCAGCGCACTGCACCCCGTTCTCGAGGAGGCCCGATGACACTCCCCGCGCACCTTCCTGGGCGCCTGACGACCACCCTGTGGGACTTCTCCTGGTACGTGCGAACCGGTCCGGGGGAGCCGTTCGAGGACCTCGACGCAGCCTTCGCCCAGGCCGTCGAGCGCGGCTACAACACCGTGCGGATCTGCGCGATGCCGTTCCTGCTGTTCGGTTCGGGGCTGGACACGTCCGCCCTACGGCTGGAGCGCCTCGGCGGCGAGTACGCGCAGGGCATGCGCTGGTACGACGTGCAGGCCCCGACGACGATCGACTCCCGCGAGCACCTGCTGGAGCTCTTCCGCGCCGCGCGCAGGCACGACTGCTACGTGATCGTCTCGTCGTGGGAGTACCAGCAGAGCTCCTCGTTCGGCGCCGACTCCGCCTGGTGGGACGCCCTGCGCGCGGTGCCGCCCGCCGCGCGGCCGGAGCGCCTCGCCGCGGCCCTCGCCGACCTGATGGACCTGCTGATCGCCGAGGGTCTCGACGACCGCGTCGCGTTCACCGAGATCCACAACGAGGTGCAGGTCGGACACCTCGCCGAAGGCATGCGGCGCGAGCACGCCGTCGTCGAGCTGGGCCCGCTGCTGGAGAAGGCCGTCGACGCGTTCAAGGCGCGCCATCCAGAACGGCTCTGCACCGTCAACTACGGCGGCGTGCCCCACGCGAGCATGCGCGGCATCCCGCAGAACATCGACGTGCTGGTCGTGCACCCCTACGTCTACGGGGTGCTGGGCGCGTTGATCGAGGAGTTCGGGCTGCGCGGCACCGTCGAGGACTTCCCGCAGGAGGCCGCGGCCGCGATCCTGCGGCCCGGCGCGCCACCGGTCGCGGAGTGGACCGTGGACGCGCAGCACCGCTGGCGGCTCGACGCGACGATCGTCAAGGCGGCCGAGGTCTACGTGCACGACTGGGCCGACCCGGACGCCTTCGACCGCTGGCTCTACGACCACTACGGCGAGCACCGCGTCGCGATGGACGAGAAGCTGCGGCTCTGGCTCGACGTCGCCGCCGACTGGGCGGCCGCGCACGGCGTCCCGCTCGTACTCGGCGAGGGCTGGGTGGGCTACACGCCGCTGCGCGGCACGTTCGAGGAAGGCCCGGTCGGGGCCCAGATCTGCCGCGACGCCGTGCGCTACGCCCGCGAGCGCGGCGCATGGGGAACGGTCGTCTGCTCGAACGCGGCCCCCCAGCACCCGATGTGGGCGGACGTCGCCCTGCAGCAGGAGTGCAACTCCCTCTTCAACGATTGATAACGGAGGTTGGCATGACAGCAATGGAGCTGTCCCGTCGTCGTTTCCTGCTCGGGGCCGCGAGCCTCGGCAGCGTGCCCCTGCTCGCGTCGTGCGTCGGTTCGGGCGGCGGCGAGACGGGCGGCGGGCAGGCGTCGGCGACGATCACCCTGCAGTCGTCGGTCCAGGACACCGGACCGAAGGCCGCCCTCGAGAAGATCGTGGCCGCCTACGGCGGCGCGGGCTCCCCGGTCACGCTCAACGCGGTGGCCACCGAGCAGTTCCGGGCCCAGCTGTCTACCTACCTGTCCTCGGCCACGCCGCCGGACGTCCTGACCTGGTACGCCGGGTCGGTCGCGAACTCCTACGCCGCCGAGGGCCTGCTGCTGGACCTGTCGGATCTGTGGACGGGCGACGGTGCGTGCGCCGGGTTCTCCAACGCGCTTCGATCGCTGTCGACATCGGCAGGAGGCCAGGCGATCTTCGTGCCGACCACGTACTACTGGTGGTCCGTCTTCTACAAGAAGTCGGCGTTCGCGTCGTGGGGCGTCGAGCCGCCGACGACGTGGGACGGGTTCATCGCGTTGTGCGACCAGCTGAAGGCTCGCGGGATCCACCCGCTCACCAACGGCATCGGAAACACGGCCTGGATGTCGGCGGGCTGGTTCGACTACCTGAACCTGCGGATCAACGGTGCCGACTACCACCGCGCGCTGCTGGCCGGGCAGCGGTCCTTCACCGACCCCGAGGTGGTGGCCGTGATGGAGGAGTACGCCCGGCTGATCCCGTACTTCCACCCGAACCAGACCTCGTGGGACGCCCAGCAGGCCGTGACACCCATGGTCAACAACGAGGCGGCGATGTACCTCGTCGGTGCGTTCGTCACGCAGTACTTCCCCGAGGACCAGCGCGACGACCTGGACTTCTTCTCCGTCCCGCCGATCAACCCGAGCGTGCCGAGTGCCGAGGAGGCGCCCACCGACGGGTACTTCGCGGCGGCCCGCAGCGACAACCCGGACGGCGCAAAGGCGCTGCTCTCCTACCTCGCCTCGCCGGAGGTCCAGCAGCGCTACATCACCGAGTCCGGCACGTCCAACCTGCCGACCTCCCCGGACGTCGACACCTCGCAGTTCGCCCCGATCGTGCAGAAGGGGATCGAGCTGCTCAACTCCACCTCCGAGATCACGCAGTTCTTCAACCGCGACTCCAGCGACGCGCTCCAGACCACGGCGGACGCCGCGCTCACGCGGTTCATCGCCGACCCATCGGACATCCCGGCGCACCTGCGCGACTGGCAGGCGGCCGCCCAGCAGGTATTCACGTCATGACCGCGGTGCAGGACGCGCCGGTGCGGACGGGTGCTCCACCGCGGCAGGGTCGGCGGCGGCGCGTGCCGCCGCTGGTGTGGGCGTTCCTGCTGCTGCCGCTCGCCGTCGAGCTGTTCTGGGTGTTCTGGCCCGCGATGAACAGCTTCTCGCTGTCGTTCACGTCGTGGAACGGCGTGGGGGCGGCGCGGCCCGTCGGGTTCGAGAACTACGAGCGCCTGTTCGCCGACCCGATCTTCGCCACCGCCCTGCGCAACAACGTGATCTGGGCGATCGGGTTCGGCGGGCTGTCGGTCGTGGGCGGGCTCGCGCTCGCGGTCGCGCTCAACCGGCCCGGTCGCGGCGTCGGGATCTACCGCAGCGCGATCTACCTGCCGATGGTCATCTCCCTGGCCTTGACAGGGCTGTTCTGGCAGGTGATGTACCAGCCCGGCGGCCCGATCGACGTCGGGCTGGGCGCGATCGGGCTGGGCGAGCTGCAGCAGCAGTGGCTCGCCAATCCCGACACCGCGCTCTACGCCGTGCTGATCGCGGCCGTGTGGCGGCAGGTCGGCTACATCATGGTGCTCTACCTCGCCGGGCTGAAGGGCTGCGACCCGACCCTCGAGGAGGCCGCCGCCGTGGACGGCGCCAACGCGTGGCAGCGGTTCTGGAAGGTCGTCATGCCGCAGCTGCGTGGTGTCAACACCGTGATCTTCGCGGTCACCGTGATCGACTCGCTGCGCACGTTCGACATCGTGTGGGCGATGACCCGCGGCGGCCCGTACAACACCACGCAGCTGCTCTCGACCTACATGTTCCAGCAGGGGTTCACGCTGGTGAACCTCGGCTACGGTTCCGCGATCGCGGTGGTGATCTTCGTGCTGGCGATCGCGTTCATCATCACCTACCTGGTGCGCCAGGCGCGGACCGAGGAGGGCTGACATGCGCCGCTCGCCTTTGTTCCACGCAGTGATGATCCCGTTCACGCTGCTGTGGCTCGCACCGATCGTGTTCGTCGTGCTCATTGCGCTGCGGGAGTTCGACGACATCGCCGCACGCGGACTCGGGGCGCTGCCCGCAACCCTGACGCTCGACGGGTTCGCCACGGCGCTCGCGGGCGGCCAGGTGGCCACCGCGCTGGCCAACAGCGCGGTGGTGACCGTGTGCACGGTGGTGGCGTCGCTCGCGCTGGCCGCCATTGCCGCGTACGCGCTGTCGCGCCACCGCATTCCGGCGCGGCGCACGATCCTGCTCGTGATGCTGGCCGGCAACCTGTTGCCGCCGCAGATCCTGCTCATCCCGGTGTCGCGGATCGCCCAGGGCCTGGGGATCTACGACACCCTGTTCGCCCTGGTCGTCGTGCAGGTGGGGTTCGGGCTCGGGTTCTACACGTTCGTGCTGCACGGGTTCATGCGCGCGCTGCCGTCGGAGGTGTTCGAGGCCGCGCTGCTCGACGGGTCGGGCCCGGGCCGGACGTTCTGGAGCATCGTGCTGCCGCTCTGCCGGCCGGCGCTCGCCGCGCTCGCGGCGCTGGCCACGACCTGGATCTACAACGACCTGATCTGGGCCATGACCGTGCTGCAGTCCGACACCAAGTTCCCGATCACCGCGGCCCTGCTCAACCTGCAGGGCGGCTACTCGAACTCGTGGAATGTGATCGCCGCGGGATCGCTCGTCGCGGCCGTGCCGACGGCGATCGTGTTCTTCGTGTTCCAGCGGCACTTCGTGTCGGGGCTGCTGGTCGGCTCCGCGAAGTGAGTACCCGGGAGCTGCGGACGGCCCTGGCACTTCACCGGGTCAGCCGTCGGCGGCACCGAAGATCTCGCGCAGCCTGCGCAGCGTGTCCCTGATCGACTTCGCGTTGCCCTTCGGGAAGCCGACCAGCTCCATGCCCTTCGCCAGCGGCGAGCCGCCGTAGTCGAACGTCTCGGTGACGCGGGTGCCGCCGGCGACGGGCTCGAGCTCGTAGCGCCAGATCGCCCTTGCCGCGTGGCACCAGCCGATGCGGCGGTCCGGCTCGAACTCCACCACGCGGTTCGTGATCCGGTACGGCAGCTTGATCTTCATGCTCATGCCGAACCGGTCGCCGAGCGCGAGCCGCTCCGGCCCGGACAACGCCCCGCGGACCGTGCCGGAGCCGTCGAACTCGTGGTGCCGGTGGGGGTTCGCGAGCAGCGCGAACACCTCATCCGGCGGCGCGGCCACCACCGTGCTGGCGGAGACGGTGCGGCCGAGGTTGGTCGCGTGGTCGTCGCTGGTCATGCGGGGAGTGTCGCGTATCAGCGCCGGGCGAGGGCGAACACGCCCCAGCCCACGTACTCGCGCTGGTAGCGCACGTGCCGCAGCGGCGCCGTTGCGAGCTCGGCGCGCATCGCGCCGACCAGCTCGTCATCGGGGTTGGCGTCGATCCAGCGCCGGATGTTGAGCCATTGCGCTGCCACGTACCGGTCCCAGCTGTCCTGGTCGGCCACCACCATCTCGACGAGGTCCCATCCGAGCTCGCCGAAGTTCTCGACGAGCCGCGGGAGCGACACCAGCTCGTCCTTGTTGCGCGCGTAGCAGCCTTCGACGGTGTCCTGGTCCGGCGGGTCGAGCCGCCAGTAGCGCTCACCGACCAGTGCCGTGCCGCCGGGGCGCAGGCTGCGTTCGAGGAGGTCGAGGGTGCCGGCCGTGCCCTGCCCGATCCAGGTGGCGCCAAGGCACGCGGCGATGTCGACGGGCTCCTCTGCGATGTAGCCCGCGGCGTCCGCGTGCACGAACTCGACCCGGTCGGACACCTCCAGCTCGACCGCCCGTGCCCGCGCGGTGGCCAGGAACGTCGCGCTGATGTCGACGCCGACCCCGGTGACACCGTGGTCCCGCGCCCACGTGCAGAGCAGCTCGCCTTTGCCGCACGCGAGATCGAGCAGGCGCGTGCCGGGACGCATGCGCAACGCCGCACCCAGCGTGGCGAGCTTCTCGGAGGTGAACGGATCGAGGATCCGGTGGCTACTCTCGCGGATGAGGAAGCTGCGGGGGAGCTCCACGCCAGGATCGCCTCCGTACCGGTTGGGACACGTGCGGCGGCGACCGTATCCAGCGCGGTTCACGGAGGGCGACGCCTTTTACGACGTCCGTGTGACCCCGGTCCCACGGACGTGGATGCGATGATCGGGGTAGCCCGAGCTCAACATGGAGGAGACGCCGTGACGTTGGACCGACCGCTGTCGGACTGGCAGAAGCTGCGCCTGACGTTCACCCGGCGGTGGCGCGACTCCGGGTTCTGGTACGGCGTCGCGATCGCGCTGATCTGGCCGTTCGCGATGTTCGGCACCAAGGTGGGCTGGCGCGGCGGGGAACACATCCCACGCTCGGGCGGGGCGCTGCTCGCGATCAACCACGTGTCGTTCGCCGACCCGATCTTCAACGTGGCGTTCACGATCTGCCACGGCCGAATGCCCCGGTTCCTGGCGAAGTCCGAGCTATGGGACATGCCAGGGGTCAAGTGGGTGCTCGGCGGCGGGCGCCACATCCCGGTCTACCGCGCCTCGATCCGCGCGAAGGACGCCTACCGGGACGCGATCGCGGCGATCGGGCGCGGGGAGATCGTGGCGTTCTACCCGGAGGGCACCTTCACCGCCGACCCCGACGGGTGGCCGATGAAGGCCAAGAACGGGATCGGCCGGATCGCCCTGCTCACCGGCGCGCCCGTGATCCCCATCGCGAACTGGGGCACCCAGGACGTCCTGCCACCCGGCAGCGGCCGGCCCCGCCTGTTCCCCCGCAAGCGGGTCACGGTGGTCGCGGGCCCGCCGGTCGACCTGTCGGCCTGGCTGGGCGGACCGCGCACCCGCACGGCCCTGGACGGTGCGACCAACGCGATCATGGGGGACGTCACGCGACTGGTCGGCGAGATCCGCGGGGAGACCCCGCCTGCGGCGCCGTTCGACCCGGCTCGACCGGAGATGTCGCTGAAGGACGAGCGGCCGGCGAGCTGAGGGACCGAGGCATGATCAGCGTGTGTGGTTCCGACACCGCAGCTTCGCGGCCGTGGAACCGCGTGCGGTGATCATGCCGGTCGGCGCCCGGCCACCCGCTTCACGGAGCAGCCGGACCAGCAGCCGCTCTCGTGTCAGCGCTGTCAGCCGGATGCAACGGCTACTGCTATGAGGTGCGGGGAGGCCCCCAGCAGGGTGGGCTCCGACTCCAGCCGCCGGATCGTTCCCAGCAGGACCTCGCGCGTGCCCGGGTCGTCCAGGAGGGGCCCGGTGTCACCTGCCGCCCCGATGCCCTCGACCGCGAGCACCTGCACCTCGGGGAACCCCGCTGCCACGACCTCGTCGCGGAGCCCATAGGGGTGGTGGAAGTACGCCAGGGTGAACCACTCCGGCCTGCCGGCCGGGTCGGGGTTGCGGTGGACGCCGTCGGTGAGGTCCCTGTCGACGATCGCGGCGAACCGCGGATCGCCGAAGTAGCCCGCGCGGACGCCGCCGTCCAGCGCGGACGCGAAGCGGGAGATCGCCGCCGCCAGCAGCACGCCGCCAGGCCGCAGAACCCGCCGGGCCTCGGCGAGCGCCGTGGCCCGGTCCGCGGCCTCCACCAGGTGGTAGAGCGGGCCGAGCAGCAGCACGGCGTCGGCGCTGCCGTCGGCCTGCGGGAGCGCGCGGGCATCGCCCACCGACGCGGACGCGAGCGGAGCAGGCGCGGTGGCGGACGCGGCACGCGCCGCGTCCACGTGCCGCTCCACCGGGTCGATCAGGTGCACCTCGTAGCCGGCGGCGGCCAGTGGCAGCGCATAGGCGCCCTCGGCGCCGCCGATGTCGAGCACGACGGCGGGCGGCTCCGGCAGGAACCGGTCCAGCAGCTCGCCTGTGCGCACGGCCTCCAGGCGGCCCCAGGTCGTCAACCGGTCCCGCTCGACGCCGATGCCGTAGTGCTCCTGGATCGCCGAGTCGATCTCGTATCCCATGCGGCGAAGCTAGCCCGGAGGGCAAGGGGAAATTCAGGCGTCGCGGGCCAGCCTCGCCAGCCGCCGCTGGGTGGGCCAGCGGACGGCGTGGGCCCAGCCCAGCTTCTCGAACGCCCAGATCACGCGCGCGGAGATGTCGACCTGCCCGCGCTGGACGCCGTGGCGGGCGCAGGTGGGGTCGGCGTGGTGCAGGTTGTGCCATGACTCGCCGAAGCTGAGCACTGCGAGCGGCCAGACGTTGCGGGAGTGGTCGCGGGCGGCGAACGGCTGGTCGCCGATCATGTGGCAGATCGAGTTGATCGACCACGTGACGTGGTGCAGCAGACCGACGCGCACGAGCCCGGCCCAGAAGAGCGCGGTGAGCGCGCCCCACCACGACCAGCTCAGCAGACCGCCGAGCGCGGCCGGCACGAGCAGGGTGAGGATCGACCACAGGCCGAAGAGGCGGTCGATGCGGTGGATGTCGGTGTCGGCGAGCAGGTCGGGGGTGAATCGCTCGCGGTTGGTCAGGTCGCGGTCGAACAGCCAGCCGGTGTGGGAGTGCCAGAAGCCCTTGGCGAGGGCCGCAGGGCTCGTGCCGAACAGCCACGGCGAGTGCGGGTCGCCCTCCTTGTCGGAGAACGCGTGGTGGCGGCGGTGGTCGGCCACCCAGGTGATGACCGGGCCCTGCATGGCGAGGCTGCCCGCCAGGGCGAGCGCAATCCGCAGCGGCCGCTTGGCCTTGAACGAGCCGTGGGTGAAGTAGCGGTGGAAGCCGACCGTGATGCCGAGCCCGCTGACGACGTAGAAGACCGCGGCGATCGCGACGTCGATCCAGGTGAGGCCCCAGCCCCATGCGAACGGGATCGTGGCGACGAGCGCCAGCAGGGGGAGGATCACGAAGACGTAGACACCGATGTGCGGCGCCAGGCCCCGCCTCCCGGCGAGGATCGGGCGGGCGGTTCCGGCCGGTCGAGTCGGGCTGTCGGCAACGGTCATGGGCATGCTCCTCGGGGAGTCGTAATTAAGGGTCACCTTACCCGCTCGGCGCGGGATCTAAATGTCGAGACCGAGCAGTGCGTTCTCCACGACCTCGGCCAGCGCCGGGTGGATCCAGTACTGGCCGGTGGCCATCTCCCGGGCGCCGAGCCCGAACGACATCGCCTGGATCAGCGGCTGGATCACCGTGGACGCCTGGGCGCCCATCACGTGCGCCCCGAGGATCCGGCCGCTCCCGCGCTCGGCGATCACCTTGCAGAACCCGGTGGTGTCCTCCATCGCCCACCCGTAGGCGACGTCGCCGTAGTCCTGCACGGCGGCGGTGTAGTCGAGGTGCCCGGCGCGGCACTCGGCCTCGGTGAGCCCGACCGCGGCGATCTGCGGGTCGGTGAAGACGGCCGCGGGCACGACGCGGTGGTCGCTCTTGCGCGTCGCGTCGGGGTGCAGGAGGTTGTGCGCCACCACCTTCGCCTCGTGGTTGGCCACGTGCTTGAGCTGGTGGGCGGAGCTGACGTCGCCGACGGCGAAGATCCCTTCCACGCCGGTGCGCTGCTCGGCGTCGACGACGATCCGGCCGTCGGGGTGGGTGGCGACGCCGGTCCGGTCGAGGTCGAGGCGGTCGCTGTTGGGGCGCCGCCCGGTGGCAACGAGCAGCAGGTCGCCGCGCACGGCGGTGCCGTCGGCCAGTTCGAGCATGATGTCGCCGTGGCTCCCGCGCACGCGCGTGACCTCGTTGCCGAGGTGCACGTCCCAGCGTCGGTACACGATGTCGGTGAACCGTTCGCAGATCGTCTCGTCCTGGCGGCGCAGGATGCTGCTGCGGCCGATGATCGTCACCTTCGCCCCGAGCGCGGAGAAGACGTGGGCGAACTCGACGCCGATGTAGCCGCTTCCGAGGATCACCACGTGCTCGGGGAGCGCGTCGATCCGCATCACGGTGTCGGACGTCTCGTAGGGCACTCCCGACTCCGTGACGACGTCGGGGATCACCGGCCGGCTCCCCGCGGCAAGCACGACCCGGTCGGCGGTGAACGCGACAGTGCCGGACCCGTCGGTGCGCGCGACCGCGAGCTCCTTGTGCCCGGTGAAGCGCGCGTGGCCCTCGTAGACGGTGACGTTCGGGCTGCGGTCCACCCGGTACTCGCGCCCACCGGCGGAGATCGGGTCGATCCGGCCGAAGACGCGGTCGCGGATGTCGGTCCAACGGACCTTGTCCACCGTGGCGTCCACGCCGTAGCGACCGGCGTGCCGGACGGCCTGCGCCACGTCGGCGGCGTAGACGTACATCTTCGTCGGGATGCAGCCGACGTTCAGGCAGGTGCCACCGAAGACCCCGTGCTCGACGAGTGCGACGTCCAGGTGCGCGAACCGGTCGTCGACGATCGAGTTGCCGGAGCCGGTCCCGATGACGACGAGGTCGTGATGGCGCACCCTCCCAACCTACGTGCCGGTCTGGGAAAAGTGGTGCCGGTCCACAGGTGATGTCCAGCGCCCGCCCCACTTCCAGCCGATGCGCTCGAACGCCGCGACGACCGGCCCACCGCCGGAGATCATTCCTGGCAGGTCGCGGTCGCGGTCCAGGTAGGCGGTAGCGAGCTCGGGCAGCACGAGGTCGCCCTTGCTGTAGGGGTTCTGGAACGGGTTGACGTCCACGGCGAGGCCGAGCGCGTGCGCCGACCAGCGCGTGGAGCCCACGGCGGGCCGGCAGACGAACGCGGTGGTGTTGTTGTCGTCGCCGGTGGGCGGGGCGGTCAGCTCGGCGGGCTCGACGACCCGCATTTCCTCGATCGGGAAGCCGGCCGCGTAGAGCTCGCCGAAGACAGCCGCGACGTCGTCGGCCACCCGGGCGGCGACGATCAGCTCACCGGTGTGCGGCAACCCGTCGAAGCCGCGGAAGGAGACGGTGACGTAGCGCAGGTCGGCCGGTGGTACGGGGCACTCCGGCTTCCAGGTGGAGCGGGCGAGTACGTCGTCGGGCACCGGTCCGACCGCGGAGGTGAACGTCCCGTCGGCGGGCGGCGGGAGGATGTCGCGCGTCGGGAGCCTGCGGTCCACCAGGTCGGGTGGCGTGGGCTGGGCGACGCCGTACCCGTCGGGGCGCAGGGGGAGCGGGGGGCGCTCGGCGGCCGCCCCGGCTGTGCAGGCCACGACGGCCGCCACGGCGACGATCACGAGTCGGAGCACCCGCCGAGCCTCGCACGGGCACGGGCGGCGCGCGCTCACCCGATCTGGTAGGCAGAACCGGATGAGCAGCGATACGGAGACGGCCACCGTGCACCGCGCCTGGGCCGCGGACCTGGCGCCGAGCACCCTCTACGAGCTGCTGCGGCTGCGGGTCGACGTGTTCGTCGTGGAGCAGGCCTGCCCGTACGCGGAGCTCGACGGGCGCGACCTCGAGGACGGCGCGCGGCATTTCTGGCTGGGCGGCGACGGGAAACCGGAGCCCGTTCTCGGATGCGTGCGGCTGCTGCGGGAGCCGACGGGCGAGTTCCGCATCGGCAGGCTCTGCACCGCCCGCTCGGTGCGCGGGCGCGGGCTCGGCCGGCAGCTGATGGAGGCGGCGTTGGCCGAGGTCGGCGACCGCACGTGCCTGCTGGATGCCCAGGAGCACCTCGCGGGCTTCTACCGCGAGTTCGGCTTCGGTCAGGTGGGGGAGTCCTACGACTGGGACGGTGTCGCGCACGTCCCGATGCGGCGGAACTGAGCGCAAGATCGCAAGACGTCGCGGTGGGGCGCCAGATTGCGGGATACTCACGGGTGGTCACGAAGGGTGTCGAGCGAGCGAGGTGGCCGCATGAGTGACGACCCGACGCGGGCGATGAACGTGCGCTCGCCTGCCTACGGCAGCGTCGGCCCGGCCGATCCGAACGCCGACCCGGACACGCAGCCGGCGATGCGTCCGGTCGTCGCCGACGGCCCGACCGTCCCGACGCCGACCGAACCGAAGGCGCGAGCGGGGTGGCCCGCCGAACCGGTGCCGCGCACGCGAACGGGTGTCCTGTGGGTGGGATTGGTCCTGTCCGCGCTGGTCCTGCTGGTCCTGCTGATCTTCATCCTGCAGAACAGCGCGCCGGTACAGATCAACTTCCTGGCCGCGTCGGGCACCCTGCCCACCGGGGTTGCGCTGCTGCTCGCCGCCGTCGCGGGGCTGCTGCTCGTCGCGATCCCCGGTGGACTGCGCATCCTCCAGCTGCGCCGCGCCGCCCGCCGCCGCTGAACGTGCTCAGGACTCGCGGCCGCCGACCTGGATCTGCCACGGGGCGAGCGAACTGCCGGGGGCGAGTTCGGTCTGGTCGGCGCTCAGGTTGACCACCACCACGCCGTCGTTCGCGCGGAACGCGAGCAGGTCGGGCCGGGAGGGGGAGCGTCCGATCTCGACGCCGCCTGCGGCCAGTCTGGGCACCAGGAACTGCCAGGCCTGGGTGAGCGGGAGGGGTTGTCCGCCGTCCTTCTTGGTGGCGTCGGTCCACAGGGCGGCGGATCCGAGGTCGTGTTCCTGTGGGCCCCAGAGCAGGGCGCCTGCGGTGCCGGACTCGGCCATGGCGGCGATCGCGGCGAGGTTCACCGCGGCGTTGACCGGGCTGCCGCCGGCGTCGTCCTCACCGGCGGGGACCTCGGGGTAGTACTCGGCCCACCAGATCGGCAGCGGGCTGCGTTGTTTGAGCCAGGCGGCCAGGTCGGCGAACTTGCGGGCGCCATCCAGGGGGGCGGGGCCGTCCTGGTCGCGTTTGTTGGTGGCGGTGTCGACGGCGAGGAAGTCGGCGCCGATGTTGTTCTGCAGCCAGTAGTCGATGACGTCGAGGGTGCGTTGGTCGGCGGCGCCCCATGGGCCGGTGACGGTGGTGGAGGTGTCCTGGGCGCCGGGGTCGAGGCCGATGAGCACGACGTAGGGGCCGCCGACCTGGATGTCGGGGCGGACGTCCTTCACGGCGCGGTAGACCTGGTTGTAGAGCTCGGTGTAGCCCTCGTAGTCCCAGCGCTTCTTCGCGTCGTCCCAGAAGCCCTTCATCTCGTTCCACACCATCACGCGCTCGACCTGCGGGTAGCGCTTGACGGTCTCGGCGGCGAGGCGGGCGAAGTCGCCGAAGTGTTCGGGTCTGGGTGCTTCTTCCAGCTCGTCCCAGTCGGTCTCGCCCTCCTGGCCGCCCTTCATCCAGTCCGGGGAGCAGCACAGGGTGAGCATGGTGCGCTGGCCGGTCTCCTCGGTGAGCTTCATCCGGCGGTCGAGGGTGTCCCAGTCGTACTCGCCGGGTTCGGGTTCGGGGTTGTCGGTGCCGAAGCCCATGAGGTGGTGGTTCTGCCAGATCGCGCCGTCGGCGGCCAGGATGTCCATCCCGCGTCGACGGGCCTCGGCGGGCTCGCTGTCGTCGAGGCTCTTCTGGGTGTGGGTGACGCCCAGCTCGAGCGCGGTCCCCTGCTTGGTCCACGTCCAGTCGCCCTCGAGCTCGATGGGCGGCAGCGTCTCGTTCGGCGACGGCAGTGTCGGCGACGGGACGGGTTCGGCCGAGCAGGCGACCAGCGCCGCGGTGAGCACCGCCAGTACAGCGGCGAAGGGACGTGGAGCGCGCACAGGTACCTCAGGTGTCAGGGTTCGGGAGACTTCCACCCGACCGTGGCAGGGCGACCCTGTGGTGCGGCTGAGAACCCCTGATCTCGTTGACGGAGATCTAGTGTCCCGAACCGGAAGTCCACCACATAACTCGACGGCCCAGCTTCCCGCTGGGCGCACCGGCGAACCGGCCGAGTACGCCCGGTACGAGGCCGGCTCGCCGGCACACCCAGCGGAAACCTGGATCCGCCGATTTATGCACCGGACTTCCGGTTCGGGACACTAGGCGGCCGCCTGACGCCTGCGCCTCCCGCCGCGGGAGGTGCGCCCGCTCCCGCTGCGCGGGCGGCGAGGACCCTGCTCGGGCTTCGGCGGTGTCATGATCGGCACCCCCGACGGAGGACGCGCGCCCGTGATACGGGCCAGCTCGCCGTCGCCCGCCATGACCTGGGTCTGCGGCGCGCGCACACCCGCGAGGCGCATCATCCGCTCGACGTCGCGTCGCTCGGCGGGAGTGACGAGCGTGACGACGGTGCCGGAGTCGCCCGCCCGCGCCGTGCGCCCGGCCCGGTGCAGGTAGTCCTTCGGGTCGGCGGGCGGGTCGACGTGCACCACGAGGCTCACGTCGTCGATGTGGATGCCGCGCGCGGCCACGTCGGTGGCCACGAGCACCGGGGTGGTGCCGTCCTTGAACTCGGCGATCGCCCGGTTGCGGGCGTTCTGCGCCTTCCCGCCGTGCAGCGCACCCGCCGCCACGCCCTCCCGCCGCAGCACCTTCACGAGCCGGTCGACGCCGTGCTTGGTGCGGGCGAACAGGATCGTGCGACCGTCCCGCGCGGCGACCTCGGTGAGGATCCGCGGCTTGGCGGCCGGGTCGACGAGCAGGACGTGGTGGTCCATGGTGGCTACCTGCGCCGTGGCCGAGGCGACCGAGCGCGTGACGGGCTCGGTGAGGTACTGGCGGACCAGCGCGCCCACCTCGCCGTCGAGCGTGGCGGAGAACAGCAACCGCTGGCCGCCGGCCGGGGTGAGGTTCAGGATCCTCCTGACCTGAGGCAGGAAGCCCATGTCCGACATGCGGTCGGCCTCGTCGAGCACCGTGATCTCGACCTGCGAGAGATCGCACGTGCGCTGCTCGGTGTGGTCGGTGAGCCGTCCCGGGGTCGCGACGACCAGGTCGACGCCGCGCTGCAGCTCGGCCGCCTGGCGGTTGAACGACAGCCCGCCCACCACGACGGCCGTCGACAGGCGCAACGCCCGCGCGAACGGGGCGAGCGCGTCGTCGACCTGCTGGGCCAGCTCGCGGGTGGGCACAAGGACGAGCCCGCGCGGCTGCCGGGAACGGGCCCGGCCTCCCGCGAGCCGGGAGAGCACGGCGAGGCCGAACGCGAGGGTCTTGCCGGAGCCGGTCTGGCCGCGGCCGAGCAGGTCACGGCCCGCGATGGTGTCGGGGAGCGTCGCGGCCTGGATCGGGAACGGCTCGCTGAAGCCGTTGGCGGCGAGCGCGCGCACGACCGGCTCAGGCAGGCCCAGCTCGGCGAACGACGGCATGCCCGACTCGGGGGCGGTCCACAGCTCCTCGGGCGGCCCGACGGGAGCGAGCGGGGGACGGTTTTGCGGCGTGCGGGAGCGGCCGCGGGGGGAGCGGGTGCGGCCGCCGTCGGATCGACGGGGCTGCGGGCTCGCCGAGAAATGGGCACGGCGAGAGGACGGGGATGACAACTAGAACCTCCGGGACGTGGCACGTCACACGGAGAGCAGCGCCGAAATGGCGGCGGCTGGGATCTCGGGACGAGCCCGGGCGCATCGGTGTGCGCCCTGATGGGTACTGCGGGCTGCGCCCACTTCAGGGCCGTTCCGGCCGGGCGCTCGTGATCAGTCTAGCCGAGCGCCCAGCCGGGGGCGGTCCTGTCGGGGCTATTGGTGTGACATCCCCTCGCCTCCGCGCATTCCCACCTCGACGCGCAGCTCTTCGAGCAGCGCTTCCGATGTGCCGACGTCGGGGGGCAGGCCGCGGGCGGTGAACCAGTCGCCGATCCGCCGGACGTCGCGGGCCATGAACTCGGGGCCCTGCGGGTTGCCGATGACGTCCACGACCTGCGGAAGGTCGATGAGCACCAGCCGCCCGTCGTGCACGAGGAGGTTGTAGGCGGACAGGTCGCCGTGGGTGAGGCCGTGGCGCGCCAGCCCGAGCAGGGCGTCGACGAGCTGGTGCCAGAGATCACACAGTTCGTCGCCGTCCGGACGCAGCTGGGCGAGCCGCGGGGCGGCCGTGCCATCGTCGCCGCCGACGAACTCCAACAGCAGCTCGGTGCCGCTGCACTGCACGGGGTAGGGCACCGCGATGCCGTCGGCCCACACGCGCGACAGCGCGGCGAACTCCGCGTTCGCCCACTGCCCGGCCAGGATGTCGCGGCCGAACGCCGTGCGGTTGGCCATCGCGCGCGTCTCGCGGGACCGGCGCACGCGTCGGCCTTCGAGGTAGCCGGCGTCGCGGTGGAACATGCGGTGCTCCGCGGTGCGGAAGCGCTTGGCGGCCATCAGCGTGCGCCGCTCGGTGCCCGGCACGGCGCGTTCGACGAGGTGGACGTCGGCCTCCTTGCCGGTCTTGATCACGCCCAGCTCGCTGTCGACGGCGGCGTGTTCGGTGACCACCCACGCGGGCCGCGGGTGCGGGCCGTGCTCGGCGCCGTCCCACGTGGACCAGCGGTCGCCCTCGGGCGGGCCGTCGGGGTCGACCCCGAGCCGCTCGTCGAGGGCGGACAGGTCCGGCGCGGGCCGCCGGGAGCGTGCGGGTGCCTCGTCGTCGAACCGGCGGCGACGGGCCTTGCGAGTGGACTTGGCTTCGTAGATCTCGGAGTACGACTCGTAGTCGTGCAACGGGGGGCTCCAGAGGGAGTGTGCGCCCCGCGGACCGACGTCAGCGCGAGGCGGGGATCGGACGAGGGCATGCCACGTCCCGGACAGGCCTAGACATGGAGCACCTCCTCCTGATCACGCCGGACCCCCGGCGACCCTGGTTGCCGGCACTCTGCCGAACACCGGATCCCCTCGACAACCGATTTATGCGGGGATCACGATCTCCAGGGCGTTTCCCCCGCGTTCCACGCGCATCCCCGCTCTGCGGGCGATCGTTGCGACGCCCGCCGCGTCCGTCGGTTCGGCGCGGGTGCCCGCGAGCACGCGGGCGAGCCTGCCCTTGTGCGCCTTGTTGAAATGGCTCACGACGCTGCGGCTGCCGTCGGGCCGCTCGGCGAGGACGTTCACCGTGACCGCACCTGGCACGCGGCCCAGCGCGGCGTAGGAGCCCGAGCGCAGGTCCACGACGAGATCGGCGGCGGCGATGGCCGTCAGCTCGGGTTCGAGCACCGGCTTCCAGCGAGCCGCGAGGGTGCCGCCCGCGGGGAGCGTGGAGCCCGCGGAGAGGCGGTAGGCCGGCACCGGGTCGTGCGCGCGCAGCAGCCCGAAGAGCGCCGACCCGACGGCGAGCCGCGCCCGCGCCCGCGCGGCGGCGGCCCCGCGCAGCGAGCCGGCGTCGAGCGCGTCGTAGAGCACGCCGGTGTAGCGGTGCAGGGCGGGCAGGGTGGGCGAGGTCCACAGCGCCGCGTTGCGGGCGATCTCGGCGTCCTGCGCGGGCGAGAGACCGAGCGCGGCGCGGCACGCCTGCGCGTCGGCGGCCAGGTCGACGAGCTCCTCCACGAGTGCTTTGCGCACCGCGTCCAGCGCGGGATGTGACAGCGCGTCGAGCCGCAGTGGCGGGCCGTCGCCGCCGTCGCGCTTTGTCTCCGACGGGGGAAGCAGGACGAGCACGTGGGGGAGCCTATGTTGTGTCCCCGGCGACGCCCGGATTACCGTCCTCGGCGTGATCGGGCAGGTCGGTTCCACGCGGTGACCGCGGTCGACACCGAGCTCCCTCCCGCCACCGGTGCGTGGCGCGATGGCGACGACCCTGGCCGCAGGAAGTGGATCACGCTGCCCGAGCCGCTCGCCCTCGAGGCCGGGGGCACACTGCCCGGCGTCCGGATCGCCTACGAGACGTGGGGCGCCCTGAACACGGACGCGTCCAACGCCGTGCTCGTGCTGCACGCCCTCACCGGTGACAGCCATGTGACGGGTCCCGCCGAGGCCGGCCATCCGACGCCGGGCTGGTGGGACGCACTGATCGGGCCGGGACGGGCGCTCGACCCCGCGCGCTGGTTCGTGGTGGCGCCGAACATCGTGGGCGGCTGCCAGGGCAGCACCGGCCCTGCCTCACCGGGCCCGGACGGCAGGCGGTGGGGGAGCCGCTTCCCGCTCGTCACCGCGCGGGACGCGGTGACCGCCGAGCGGGTGCTGGCCGACGCGCTCGGCGTCGACGCGTGGGCACTCGTCATCGGCGGCTCCATGGGCGGGATGCGGGCCCTCGAATGGGCGGCCACCGAGCCGGACCGCGTGACCCGGTTGTGCCTGCTGGCATGCCCGGCCGCCACATCGGCCGACCAGATCGGCTGGGCGGCCCCGCAGCTCGCCGCGATCCGCGACGACCCCGGCTGGAGCGGCGGCGATTACCACGACGCCCCGCCGGGGCATGGCCCGCACCGCGGTCTCGGTGTGGCCAGGCGCATCGCGCATCTGAGCTACCGCAGCGCGTTCGAGCTCGGCGAGCGTTTCGGCCGTGACGCCCAGGACGGCGAGGACCCGTGGCGCGGCGGACGGTACGCGGTGGAGTCCTACCTCGACCACCACGCCCGCAAGCTGGTGCGCCGCTTCGACGCGATGTCCTACGTGCGGCTGACGGAGCTGATGAACGCCCACGACGTGGGCCGGGGACGCGGCGGGACCGCCGCCGCGCTCGCCCGCGTGACGGCGCGGACGCTCGTGGCGGGCGTGAGCTCCGACCGGCTCTACCCGCTGGAGCAGCAGGCGGAGCTGGTGGCGGGCATCCCGGACGCGGGCACGCTGCGCATCATCGACTCCCCGTACGGCCACGACGGGTTCCTCATCGAGGCGCCCGCCGTGGGTGAGCTCGTCACGGAGCTACTGGATCGGTGATCCCCTCCTTCTCCCCGATGCAGAACTCGTTGCCCTCGGGGTCGGTGAGCGTGGTCCAGGCGAAGATCGCCGGATCCCCACGCTCCCCGAGCACGGTGGCCCCCAGCTGAACCAGGCGCTCCACCTCGGCCTGCCGGTTGCCGGTCGGCGCGCCCAGGTCGAGGTGCAGGCGGTTCTTGCCCGACCGCGGCTCCGGGACGAGCTGGAAGGCGAGCAGTGGACCACCCCGCGGGGGCGGGGCCAGCATGATGAACGCGTCCTCGTAGTTCTGGAGCACGGTGGTGTCGAGCGCGGCCGACCAGAACTCCGACAGCGCCGCCGGGTCTGCGCAGTCGACGGTGACCATGCCGATGGAAAGTCCCATGTCCCGGACGTTAGCGAGGGCGTCCGACGCCCATGATCGGCGGCCCGGTGTGGGAGCGGCCACATGTGGCCGCCGGTGCACCCATCCGCTGATCAAGCCCGGCCCGGGCAAGGTCACGCATCCGGGCTCCGCCCGTGCACGCGTTGATCGGCCACGCTTCTCGTCGACGGGTCGCGCGAGCGGAGAACCTGTGCGTGAGCCGGCGCCGTGAGCCCGGCCGCCCGGGATGGGGAAGGATCGGCCCGTGCCCGACCGCCCCTATGTTCTGCTGTCGGCAGCGATGTCGGTCGACGGCCACATCGACGACAGCGGGCCGGAGCCGCTGTTGCTCTCCGACGCGGCCGACCTCGACCGGGTCGACGAGGTGCGGGCGGGCGTCGACGCGATCCTGGTCGGGGCCACCACGCTGCGCCGGGACGACCCGCGCCTGAACGTGCGTTCCGCGGAACGCCGGGCCGCGCGCGTGGCGGCCGGGCGCCCTGCGTACCCGCTCAAGGTCACGATCACCGGCTCGGGGGACCTCGACCCCGGGGCGCGCTTCTTCACCACGGGGGACGGGCCCAAGCTCGTGTACGCCGCAACGCCGGGACTGGACACGGCGCGCAAGGCGGTGGGCGCGGTCGCCGACGTCGTGGACGCGGGCGACCCACTCGACCTGCACCGGCTGCTCGCCGACCTCTCCGGCCGCGGTGTCGCCCGGCTGATGGTGGAAGGTGGCACCGGGATGCACACGCTCTTCCTCAGCGCGGGCGTCGCCGACGAGCTGCAGCTGGTCGTGGCGCCGTTCTTCGTGGGCGACGCGCAGGCGCCGCGGTTCGTCGGGCCGGGGCGCTTCCGGCACGACGCCGCGCACCGGATGCGCCTCGCCGAGGTCCGTCCTATCGGCGACCTCGTGCTCCTGCGCTACCTCCTGGGCGCTGCCGGTGGCTGACCCGGAGCGTGCCGATCGGGAGCTGCTGGGGCGGGCGGTGGAGCTCGCGCGGCGGTGTCCTCCGTCGGAGACGGCGTTCTCGGTGGGCGCGCTCGTCGTCGACGCGGCCGGCACGGTGCTCGCGGAGAGCTGGTCACGCCGCAGCGACCCGCACGACCACGCGGAGGAGGGCGCGCTCGCCGACCTCGGGCCCGGCTGGCGCGCCGCCCCTGGCGCCACGGTCTACAGCTCGCTCGAACCGTGCAGCGCACGGTCGTCCCGACCGCTGACCTGCACCGAACTCATCCTCGCCGCCGGCGTCGACCGCGTGGTGTTCGCGTGGCGGGAGCCCGGCCTGTTCGTCGACGGCCGGGGGGCGGAGCTGCTGCGGGCCGCCGGTGTGGAGGTCGTGGAGCTGCCCGAGCTCGCTGCGGCCGCGCGCATGCCGAACGCACACCTGCTGGGAGGTTGACCCGACTCAGCCTCCGGACCGGGTCGATGCCGAGCCGGCTCCCGTGGACTCGGCGAGGCTGCGGGCGAGGGTGCTCATGGCCTGTGTGAGCTCGCCGAGCTGGTGACCCTCGTCGTGGCGCCAGTGGCGCACCTGTTCGGCGGTGAGCGTGGCGAGCAGTGCGTCGGCGCGCAGGTCGGGATCGGGCGCACCGGCGTCGGCGAGCAGGATCCGGCAGTGCAGGCGCCAGAACCGGTGTGAACCCGTGCGCAGGCGGGCGCCTGGACTCGCGGTCTGGGAGAGCGCGACGACGTCGAGGTGCGCGTCGACGTAGAGGAGGTACGCCGCGGCGAACGCGGCGAGCCGCTCGGCGGGGGGCGCGCCGGGACCGAGCGGGGGCGGGCCACTGAGCAGCTCCTGCTGCAGGCGTGACTCTCGCTCGTCGAGCAGCGCCGCGGCCAGCCCGGACTTGTCACCGAACCGCCGGTACAGGGTGCCCTTGCCCACGCCTGCGGCGGCCGCGACGTCGTCCATGCTCACCGCCGCGACCCCGCGCGCCGCGAACAGCTCCCCGGCGGCAGCGAGCACCTTGCGTCGGTTGCGTGCCGCGTCGGCCCGCTCCCTCGGGGCCTCGCCGGCCATCAAGTCCACGCGGCGAACCCTAGTGTTTGCCTAACCGGACCGCAGTCCGTATCGTTCCGCGTCATGAGCCTGTCCACCCAAGAGGGCCTCCACCTCGTGCGGGCCTACGGCGCCGCGGAGCGCTGGCTGGCGGTGCTGGTCACGACCGGACGTGACGCACCGTCGGTGAGCGTCGTCAACGCGGGCGTGCTGCCCCACCCGTCGACCGGCGAGCCGGTGGTCGCGTTCGTCGCCCGCGGGGCCACCGCCAAGCTCGCGAACCTCCGCACGGACCCGCGCGCCACGCTCGTGTTCCGGTCGGGCTGGGAGTGGGTCGCCGTCCGGGGGCCGGTCGAGCTGGCCGGGCCGGACGACCCGCTCGCCGGAGCCGACCTGCGGCGCCTCCTGCGCGACATCTACGCCGCCGCGGGCGGTGAGCACCCCGATCTCGACGAGTACGACCGCGCCATGGCCGCCGAACGGCGGACCGCCGTGCTCCTGAAGCCCGAGCGGTTCACCAGCAACCCGCCCGGCACCGAGCACGAGGAGCATTCGTGAGCGCGATCGAGGTGTGGTCCGACCTGTTGTGTCCGTTCGCCTACGTCGGGCTGCTGCGGTTGCGCCGCGCCCGCACGCGGCTCGGGCTCGACGTCCGGATCGAGCACCACACGTTCCCCCTCGAACTGTTCAACGGGCCGCACCCGCGGCGAGGAACCGACACCGAGGCGGTCGGGCTGGGCCAGATCGAGCCCGAGGCCGGGTTCCGGGTGTGGACGGGCGCCGACGACCGCTACCCCCACACGGTGCTGCTCGCCGCGGAGGCCGTGCACGCCGCGAGCGCGCAGAGCCTCACCGCGGGGGAGGAGCTCGACCTCGCGTTGCGGCGGGCGTTCTGGGCGGAGTCGCGGTCGATCAGCCACCGGCAGGTGATCCTCGACGTCGCCGCCTCCGTCCCCCATGTCGACGCCGGCGAGCTCGCCGCCGCGCTCGACGACGGACGGCACCGTCGCCGCGTCACGGCCGACTTCGCGGTCGCGAGCACCGACGCGATCCCGGCCAGCCCCACGCTGCGCCTGCCCGACGGCACCACTGTCAGCAATCCGGGCATCGACGTGCATTGGCAGGGGCCGTGGGCGGAAGGGTTCCCGGTCGTGGACGCCCACGACGCGGGCGTCTACGACGAGCTGCTCCGGCGCGCGGCGTGAACCTGCGCAGGGTGGTCGTCGGTGTGCTGGAGACGAGCTGCTGGATCGTCTCCGCAGGCGGCGAAGCGCTGGTCGTCGACCCCGGGGACCAGCCCGAGCGGGTCATGGCCGCGACCGCGGACCTCCACGTGACGGCCATCCTGCTCACCCACGCCCACTTCGACCACGTGCTCGCGGTGCCCGCGCTGGTCGACGCATGGCAGGTGCCCGTACTGGCCCATCCCGCCGAGTCACCGGTGTGGCCCCACGAGCTCGCCACCGTCCTGCGGGACGGGCACTGGGACGCCGGCACCGCCACCGCCGAGCTGCTCGCGGACGACCCCTCGCGGCTCGCGCCGCCCGGCACGCTGTGGGACGGCGCGTTCACCCCCGTGAACGAGGCGAACTTGCCCATCGGGCCGCTCACCGCTCGCGTGCTGCACACCCCCGGGCACACACCCGGCGGCATCAGCCTGCTCGTCGACGGCCACCTGCTGAGCGGCGACACCCTCTTCCCCGGAGGACCGGGGCTCACCGGCCCACCGCTCTCCGACTTCGCCACGATCATCGACTCGGTGCGCACGCTCCTCGCGCTCCCGGCCGACACCCGCATCCATCCCGGCCACGGCCCCGACACCACCGTCGCGGCCGAGCGTCCCCACCTGGCCGGATGGGTCGCTCGCGGCTGGTGAGCCGGTGGACCGCCCGCAGCGGTGACCGGCGAACCAGCCCCGGCGGGCCGTCGCTACCCTTTCCCGGGTGTTGACCCGGATGTCGTCGCTGTTCCTGCGGACCCTTCGCGAGGACCCTGCCGACGCGGAGGTACCGAGCCACAAGCTGCTCGTCCGCGCCGGCTACGTCCGTCGCGTCGCGCCGGGGATCTACACATGGCTGCCGCTGGGCCTGCGGGTCCTGCGCAACATCGAGCAGATCGTGCGCGAGGAGATGGACGCCATCGGCGCCCAGGAGATCCAGTTCCCCGCGCTGCTGCCGAAGGAGCCCTACGAGGCCACCGGCCGCTGGACCGAGTACGGGCCCAACATCTTCCGGCTCAAGGACCGCAGGGGCGGGGACTACCTGCTCGGACCCACCCACGAGGAGCTGTTCACGCTCGTGGTGAAGGGCGAGTACTCGTCCTACAAGGACTACCCGGTCATGCTCTACCAGATCCAGACCAAGTACCGGGACGAGGCGCGGCCCCGCGCCGGCATCCTGCGCGGCCGCGAGTTCCTCATGAAGGACTCCTACTCGTTCGACCTCACCGACGAGGGCCTCTCCGAGTCCTACGAGCTGCACCGCGACGCCTACGTCCGGATCTTCGACCGGCTCGGCATGGAGTACGTGGTCGTCAAGGCGACGTCCGGCGCGATGGGCGGGTCGGCGTCCGAGGAGTTCCTCGCGGTCGCACCCACCGGCGAGGACACCTACGTGCGCAGCGCAGGCGGGTACGCGGCCAACGTCGAGGCGGTCACCACGCCCGCGCCGCCCGCGAGGCCGATCGAGGGGCTGTCGCCCGCGCAGGCGCACCACACGCCCGACACCCCGACGATCGAAACGCTCGTCGACTTCCTGAACGAGAAGGCGGGCCTCGGCCGCACCTTCACCGCGGCCGACACGCTGAAGAACGTGCTGGTCAAGACCCGCAAGCCGGGCACAGACGAGTGGACGCTGCTCGCGATCGGCGTGCCCGGCGACCGCGACGTCGACATGAAGCGCCTCGAGGCCGCCCTGGACCCCGCCGAGGTCGCGCTGCTCGACGAGGCCGACTTCCTGTCCCACCCGTTCCTCGTCAAGGGCTACATCGGGCCCGCCGCGCTGGCCGCCAACGGGGTGCGCTTCCTCGTCGACCCGCGGATCGTGCCCGGCACGGCCTGGGTCACCGGCGCCGACAAGCCCGACCACCACGTCGTCGACCTCGTCTGCGGCCGCGACTTCACCCCGGACGGCACGATCGAGGCGGCCGAGGTGCGCGAGGGCGACCCCGCGCCCGATGGTTCCGGCCCCCTCGAGGCGGCCCGCGGCATCGAGATCGGGCACGTGTTCCAGCTCGGCCGCAAGTACGCCGACGCCGCGCAGCTCGACGCGCTCGGCGCCGACGGCAAGCCCGTGCGGATCACGATGGGCTCCTATGGCATCGGGGTGTCCAGGCTGGTCGGCGCGATCGCCGAGCAGAGCCACGACGAGTCCGGCCTGATCTGGCCCCGCGCCGTCGCGCCCGCCGACGTCCACGTCGTGATCGCCGGCAAGACCGACGAGATCGCCGCGGGCGCCGAGCGGCTCGCCGCCGACCTCGGTGCGGCAGGCGTCCGCGTTCTCCTCGACGACCGCAAGGCGACACCGGGCGTCAAGTTCGCCGACGCCGAGCTGATCGGTGTCCCGACGATCGTGGTGGTCGGGCGAGGTCTGGCGAACGGCGTGGTCGAGGTGAAGGACCGTCGCAGCGGTGAACGGCAGGAGATCGCGGTCGAGGCCGCGGTCGCCCATCTGGTCGAACTGACTAGCGCGCGCTGACCTGCACCCGCTGAGCGGCGACCGGTCTGGTCGGGTGTCACCCGTTCGTGGTCGACTGACCCCGTGCATCGGTGGGTCGAGTTCGGTTACACAACCGGCTCACACCATCACCACCTGCAACGATGGAGGTGCGGCGGCGACCGTGCATCACCCGCCCCGTACCGTTCCCGTCATTCGTCCGCAGTAATGCACGACCGTGACCGTCACCTGGCCGGTGGCGGACTGGCCGTACCGCCGGTCCGTCCGCGGCCGCCGCGGGGGAGGTAGACCCAGTGGACTTCGACGCGCTGCGCGCCGCAGTCGTGCCCGGTGCCGGTGTCGTGGGGCGCTGGCCCGGCGTGGTGTGCGTTGCCGAGTGCTCCGATCGCAGCGTGCTGCGCCAGCTCCTCGACGTGTGCGCCACAGCGGCGGGCCACGAGCCCGGCCGGGCGCTCGCGCGCAGGCTGGCGATGTGGCTCGGTGGAGCCGATGCACCCGGTGACGGCCTGCGCTTCGGCACCGTGGCCGTCACCGGATCCGACCCGCGTTCCGGCGCGCAGCGCGGCGAGCAATGGGCGGTTTTCCTGTACGGCCCCGTCGGGCTCGTCGTGCCGGACCGGCAGGTGGCGCTCTCGGGCGCCCAGTCCGTGGCGTGGACCGACCGGCTGCTGCCGCGCCCGGACGCGCCCGTCGTGCTGGCGCTGGAAGGCGGTCCGATCCCGCCCGGCCTCGTCGACGGGGTGCACGACCTGCGCGCGGGCGTCGTGCCCGGCGCGGGCGCTGTTCTCGTGCCGAGCGGGGACCACGGGTCCGTCGAGGTGGCCGACGAGGCGGCCCGCACGCGCCAGGCCGAAGCGCGCTGGCTCGACGCCGGCGGCGCGGAACGCCAGTGGGGCCCCGATCCGGCCCCCACCGCGTCGGGCGACGGGCTCTACCCCGAAGGCACGGGCAACGGCGTGCCCTCGCGCGGTCTCGGCCCTCTCGAGAACTACCACCCCGGTGACTCCGGCGGCGGCGGCGCCGAGCGGCCCTCCGGTCGCGCCCACCTGCGCCCCGTGCCGTCGGGCTCGAACGGCGTCGCGCACCGCGGGTGGGTCCCGCGCCGCGGCTCGATGAGCGACCTCGGTCGCGCGTCCGACACCGAGCACGACCAGGCCGCCGGACCGCACGAGGACGATCATCCCACCGACGCAGGGCGCTCCGACGAGCTGCGCGAGCCCGAGAAGACTTCCGAGAACGGCCGCAACGGCGCCCGCGGCGGCGGCCTCCTCAACGGCGCGGCGTACGACAACGGCGCGGCGTACGACCTGCTCGGCGCGCCGGAGGCGCGCCCGCAGGAACCGGAGCGCAGCCCGTGGAGCGACGGCCGCGACCGGGACGCGGGGCGGCCGGAACGGATCGAGGGCTGGTTCGCCACCCCGGAGGGGGGCACCGAGACCGGCATGAGCGCCGTCGGGCCGTCCGACCGCCGCCGCCGCCGGCACCGCCTGCCCGATGACGATCTGTCCGCCCCGAACGAGGCCGGGAGCGGCGAGCCGGAGCCACCCGCGGACGAACGCGGGGAAGTCGGCGACGAGCGCGGCTCGGACGACTACGCGGGCGTCGACCACGAGGCCGACCCCGGCGCGTTCGGATCGGGGTCGGCGGAGGAGACCCGGATCGGTTCGATCCCGCCCATCGTCGCCGAGCCTGCCATCCCGCCGCCCGACGGCGAGTCCCTCGACGGCTCCAGCGACGGCACCCCCCGGCTGGGCGTGCCCGCCCAGGAGGCCCCGCAGCAGGCCCACCCGCTGGCCGATGCGGAGCCCGCTGCGGACGGGGACGCGCCACACACCACGGCGCTGCGGTCCGAACGGATCCTCGGTGCGGACGAGCAGGAACTGGAGGACGGTCCTGCCACCAGCGGGCTCGTCGTCGACGACCAGCAGGAGGAGCCCCCTCCGCGACCGCCGGTCGGCCTGATCGTGTTCGACGACGGCGCCACCTACACCGTCGATGCCGAGTACCTGATGGGCCGGATGCCGGAGGCCGACCCGCGGGTCGCGTCCGGCGCGTTGCGCTCGCTGGCCCTCGAGGACGCGTCAGGAGCGGTGTCGCGCGTGCACGCGCAGATCGTCGTGAACGGGTGGGAGGCGCTGCTCGTCGACGTCGGCTCCCGCAACGGCACGTTCGTGTCGCCGCCGGGAGAGCAGGGGTGGACTCAGCTGCCCGCGGGGGAGACACACCGGCTGGTGCCGGGCACACGGGTGCGGATCGGGGGTCGAAGCTTCCAGTTCGAGGCGCCGTCGGGGGCCCGCTGAACAAGGAGGACCCCCGGTTTGGAGCCGACCACGACGCTGGCAGCCGCATCGATCGCCGACTACGAGGTCCTCGGCGTGCTGGGTGAGGGGCCGCACGCGCGCTGCTTCCTCGCCCGGCCGCCTGGCCGGCCCGACGAGGGCGTCGTCGTCAAGGTGTTCACCGGGCGCGTGAGCGAGCCCGCGTTCGACCGGGCCGTACGGGAGCTGCGTGCGGTGGCGGCGGTGCGCTCGCCGTACGTGGTGCGCGTGTTCGACGCCATGCTGGGCGAGAACTTCGCGTACGCGATGGAGTACGTCCCGTTGGGCTCCCTCGCGGAACCGGCCGGCCCACTGGCCCGGCGGGAGGCCCTCACCGCCCTCGAGCACGCCGCCCGCGGCGCGCACGCGCTGCACGAGGCCGGGATCATCCACGCAGGCATCCACCCTGGCAACGTCCTGCTCGTCGAGGAGGCGGACGGCACGCTCGGCGGACGGTTGGCCGAGCCGGGCCTGTCGCGCGTGCTGACGCCAGGGGCGGTCGTGCCGGGCGCGGGCCGCGGCGGGGTGTTGGAGTTCCGCGACCCCGACCTGCTGGCCGCGGCGAGCGCATCGCGGCGCACCGAGGTGTGGGCGCTCGGCGCCACGATCCACCGGGTGCTGGCGGGCGTCGGGCTCTACGGGGAGCTGCCCGGGCACCCGCTCGGCGCGATCCGCGAGCTCCACACCACGAGCCCGCAGGTGCATCCCGGCCTCGAACCGGACATCGCCGCGCTCGTGCGCGACTGCATCGCCGACGGCCCGGACCGCCTCCGCACGGCCGCCGAGGTGGCCGACCGCCTCGCGGCCCTCTAGTCAGTTCCGCGAGTCGCGGTCTGCGTGCGCGCGAGTCGCGGTCAGCCAGGGAGGTAGGAGAGGCGGACGGAGCGGACGGGGTTGTCGCCGTTGGTGTCGACGAGGCACACCGACTGCCAGGTGCCCAGCGCGGTGCTCCCCTCCAGCACCGGCACGGACATCGACGGCGCGATCAGGGCGGGGAGCACGTGGTCGCGGCCGTGGCCTGCGCTGCCGTGCCGGTGCGTCCAGCGGTCGTCGGCGGGGAGCAGGTCGCGCAGGGCGGCGAGGAGGTCGGTGTCGCTCCCGGCGCCGGTCTCGATCACGGCGAGGCCCGCGGTGGCGTGCGGGACCCAGACGTTGAGCAGGCCGTCTCGCGCGTCGGCGGAGCGCAGGAACGCGGCGATCTCGTCGGTGAGGTCGACGACGGCCTCGCGGCCGCCGGTCCGGATATCGATCAGCTGGCTGTCCACGGCCGTAGTGTCCCCCGTGTGCGCGCTGCATTCGGTGAGGAGTTCGACGTTCCGGACGGATACCTGAACACCGCGAGCATCGGCATCCCGTCGGTCGCCATCGGTGACGCGGTGGCCGATGCGCTCGTCGGGTGGCGGGTTGGCGCGGGTCGGGCCTCGGAGTTCGACGAGCCGGTGGCGCGGGCCAGGGAGGGGTTCGCCGACCTGATCGGGGTCGGCGTGGATCGGGTGGCGATGGGGCCGGCGGTGTCGGCGCTCATCGGGTTGGTCGCGGCCGCCGTGCCGGACCGCACCAGGGTGCTCGTCGCCGGTGGTGAGTTCACGAGCGTGACGTGGCCGTTCGCGGCGCAGGCAGGCCGTGGCGTCGAGGTCACCGAGGTCGACCTCGGGCAGGTGGGGCGGCGGGCGGGGGAGTTCGACCTCGTCGCGGTGAGCACGGTCCAGTCCGCGGACGGTCGGCTCGTCGACCTGGACGCCCTCCGCGCGGCGCGGGCGTCGGGCACCAAGGTCGTGCTCGACGCCACGCAGTCGCTCGGCTGGCTCGACGCCGACCTGTCATGGGCCGACGCGGTCGTGGCCGCGGGCTACAAGTGGCTGCTCAGCCCGCGCGGGTCGGCCTGGATGGCGATCCGGCCGGAGCTGGCCGCCGTACCGGTCGCAGCGGGGTGGTACGCGAGCGCGGACCGCTGGGCGGACGTCTACGGCCTGCCGATGACCCTCGCCCCGGACGCGCGTGCGCTCGACACGTCGCCCGCCTGGTACTGCCATGTGGGCGCGGCGGTGGCGCTGCCGTGGCTGGCCGGCCTGGACCGGGCCGCGGTGCACGCCCACTGCGTCGGCCTCGCCGACACGTTCCGCGCGGGGTTGGGGATGGAGCCCGCAGGCTCGGCGATCGTGTCGGTGCGCCGCGAAGGCGCGCGCGAGCGGCTGGCCGCCGCGGGCGTGATGAGCGCGGCCCGCGCCGGCGCCGCTCGCCTGGCGTTCCACCTCTACAACACGGACGACGACGTGGCCCGCGCCCTGGACGCCCTCACCGCACGATGATCCGCGGAACCGCGCAGTCAGGGCTGCCCGGGGAAGACCGGGATGGTGGGTGATTCGCCGATGGCCGCGCGCCACCGGGCGCAGCGCAGGGTGCCGGCGCTCAGTGTGTCGAGGGCGGCCTGGCGCAGTGCCCGGTCACGGGAGCGTTCGAGCACGGACCGCCATGCGGCGAGCGCGTCGGTCTCGGCGACGGCCGCGAGCTGAGCGGCCGACGCGGGGTCGGTCACCGGTCGCGGGGTGGAGTACGCGGGCTGGGCGGAGACCGCTGGGGCGCCGAGCTGCGTGAGGGTCTCCTCGACCTGGTTGCGCAGCTCGCGGTGCGCCTCCTCGTCCTCACGGGCCCGCGCCGCGTCGGCGCCGGAGAGGAACGCGACGGCGAGCGCGTAGCTCCAGATGGCCGCGTGCTCCGCCATGAGCGCGTTCTGGAGCGCGGCGACGGCGGTCTCGCCGATCCGCGGGTTCCCTGACGTCACGTGAGCACCTCCGCGTACGTGCTGCAGCACGCGGCCACCGACGCGACGAGCCCGACCCGCTCGGGCGGCAGGCCGAGCGCGACGTCCCCGGCGGCGCGCCCGGACGCCAGCACCGCCTGCTGCACCTCGGCGCGGCCCGGACGGCCCGATGGCCGGGGCGAGGGGGCCGGGGTGGGGCGGCTCGGGTTCAGCCGTGCGACCTCGGCGTCGAGCGCGGCGGCGTGCTGGGTACGCGCCTCGACGAGCGGCTGCAGCGCGGAGGCCAGGCCCTGGTCGGTCGCCACAGCGGCCGCCGCGAGCGCGGCGTCGGCGCGGGCGGCGTCGGCGAGCGCGATCAGCGGGTCGGGCTCGGTGGGTCCGGCCGCGCGGCCCAGCGCGCATCCGGCAACGGCCGGAGGGAGGAGCAGCAGACCGGCGAGCACGCGCCGCCGGCTCATTGCCGCTCCTGCCACGACTTCTCCTCGACCCGGGGCGCGGGATCCTCCCCAACCGCACTCGCCGGGCGCCCATCCTGCCACCCGGCCTCCCGAGCGCGACCGGGTGCTGGGTGGTTCACGCGGGGTAACGGCCCGCGTGGGTCCGTTCGGTGGCGCGATACCCTGACAGACCCACCCCGTTCGTAGGAGTAGACGCGATGCCCTCCCCCCGCTCCGCGCAGGACGCCGGTCCGCAATCCGGCGAGCTGCACGGCGTGCTGGCGCCGATCGTCGCGGACGCCGGCTTCGAGCTCGACCTGCTCGATGTCCGGTCCGCGGGCCGCCGCCACACCGTCAAGGTGGTGGTCGACTCCGACGAGGGCGTGGGCCTGGACGACATCGCGGCCGTCTCGCGAGCGATCTCGGCCGAGCTGGACCGTCAAGAGCACCTCATCGGTGGCTCGTACACCTTGGAGGTCACCTCTCCCGGTGTCGACCGCCCGCTCACCGGGCAGCGGCACTGGCGGCGGGCGCACCTGCGCCAGGTGGCCGTCCGGCTGCACGACGGTACGAAGTTCACCGGCCGCGTCGGCGCTGCCGGCGAGGAGGCCGTCACCGTGCTCGTCGACGGACAGCGGCGCGAACTGCGCTACGCCGACGTGGCCCACGCGGGTGTGCAGGTGGAGTTCCGGCCCGCGCCGGAGCACGAGGTGGCGCTGCTGCAAGAGGAGGGTACGGCGTGAACGTCGACATCGCGGCGCTGCGCACCATCGAGCGCGAGAAGGACATCCCGTTCGAGACGGTCATCGAGGCCATCGAGACCGCGCTGATCACGGCGTACAAGCACACCGACGGCCACCAGCCGCACGCGCGGATCGACATCGACCGCAAGACGGGCGCGGTGCGGGTGCTCGCACAGGAGTTGGGGCCCGACGGTTCGGTCGACACCGAGTGGGACGACACCCCGGAGGGTTTCGGGCGGATCGCCGCCACCACCGCGCGGCAGGTGATCGTGCAGCGGCTGCGTGACGCCGAGCACGAGCGCACCTACGGCGAGTTCGCGGCGAAGGAGGGCGAGATCGTCGCGGGCGTCATCCAGCGCGACGCACGCGCCAACGCCCGCGGCGTGGTGATCGTCCAGCTCTCCGGTGGCACCGAGGGCGTGCTGCCGCAGGCGGAGCAGGTACCCGGCGAGCGCTACGAGCACGGCGAGCGCATCCGCTGCTACGTCGTGGGCGTCAGCAGGGGAATGCGGGGGACGCAGATCACGTTGAGCCGTACGCATCCCAACCTCGTGCGCAAGCTCTTCGCGCTCGAGGTCCCCGAGATCGTCGACGGCTCCGTGGAGATCGTCGCGGTGGCGCGGGAGGCCGGTCACCGATCCAAGATCGCGGTCCGGTCCACTGTGTCCGGGGTCAACCCGAAGGGCGCGTGCATCGGTCCGGTAGGCGCCCGAGTACGCGGTGTGATGAGCGAGCTGGCCGGAGAGAAGATCGACATCATCGACTGGTCCGAGGACCCGGCCACGTTCGTCGGGAACGCGCTCTCGCCGTCGAAGGTGGTTTCGGTCACGGTGCTGGACGCCCGCACGAAGACCGCCCGGGTCGTCGTGCCGGACTTCCAGCTGTCGCTCGCGATCGGCAAGGAAGGACAGAACGCCCGGTTGGCGGCCCGGCTCACCGGTTGGCGCATCGACATCCGCAGCGACGCCGACCCCCGAGGGGCCGTCGACGCGCCAGAGACGGAGTCGGTCGGCTGAGCCGTCGAGCAGGCAGCGATGGAGTAGGGGGTGCGGGTGCTGCGCTACACTCCACACCGGCCCACCACTCGGGTCCGGCCCCCGCACGACCGGCCCCCGCACCGGATCATCGATCCGCCACGGGACCAGTCCGGACGTGCATCGGTTGCCGGTGCCGGGATGTGGCCGACGGTCTGTTGAGGGTCGTCGCGGTGCACGGGGTGCTCACCCCGGACCTGCGGCGCAGGCTCCCCGGGCGCGGTGCATGGCTGCATCTCGCCCCGGAGTGCCTGGACCGTGCCGAGCGGCGCTCGGCGTTCCCGAGGGCGCTTCGCGTCCCGGGGCCGCTGGACCCCGCGCCGGTGCGAGCCCACATCGGCGCCGTGTGCATGAGCGGGGCTCGGGAGACACCCGAGTCCAACACATCAGGAAGCAAGGTCGACCCGTCATGAGCCAGTCGTGAAGATCGCACCATGAACGTGCTTCGACACTAGGTTCGAGGTCGAGCGGTGCCGCCGCCCGGCCTCCGGTTAACAAGGAGTGCAGTGGCAGGCAAGGCCCGCGTGCACGAGCTCGCGAAAGAGCTCGGAGTCAGCAGTAAGCAGGTCCTGAGCAAGTTGCAGGACCTCGGGGAGTACGTGAAGTCCCCGTCCTCGACCGTCGAGGCACCCGTCGCCCGCAAGCTCCGTGAGGCGCTCGCAGGTGGTGGCGATTCCGGCGACGGTCGTCGGCGCGGCGGCGGTGGCCGCCCGCGCCCGGGTGGCGGCGCGCCAACTCCCGGCAACGTCCCGCCGCGGAACGGCGGCCCGGTCCCCGGCCCGCCCCGGCAGGAGCGCCCGGCCGCGCCGGGCACGGATCGGCCATCCGGCCCACGTCCCGGACCCCGTCCCGGCCCGCCGCAGGCGGTGCCTCGTCCGGAGACCCCGCGCAGCGAGCCGCAGATCCCGGCGGCGGAGCGGCCGGCGGCCCAGCAGCCGGAGACACCGCGTCCGGAAACACCGCGTCCCGAGACGCAGCGTCCGGAGACCCAGCGCCCGGAGACCCAGCGCCCGGAAACCCAGCGCCCGGAAACCCAGCGCCCGGAAACCCAGCGCCCGGCCGCCGCGGCGGCGGATTCGCCAACGGCGCCCGCGCCCGGACAGCAGCGTCCGGGAGCTCGTCCCGGTCCGCGTCCCGGCCCCGCGCCCGCTCAGCAGCGCCCGGCAGCCGCGGCCGACGCCCCGGGCGTCATCCCGCCGCGCCCCGCGGCGCCGCGTCCCGGCCCGCGCACCCCGCGGGTCGGCAACAACCCGTTCGGTGTCGGATCGGGCGCCCCGCCGCGCCCGCAGGGCCCACGCCCCGGCCCGCCCGGTGGCGGTCAGGCCCCGGGCCAGGGTGGCCAGGGGCAGGGCCAAGGCCAGGGCCAGGGCGGCCCGCGTCCCGGTGGGCCGCGCCCGCAGGCACCGCGTTCCGGTGAGCCCGGTCGCGGCGGCCCGCGCCCGTCGCCCGGCAACATGCCACCGCGGCCGAACCCCGGCATGATGCCGGCGCGTCCGGCGGGTGGTCGTCCCGGCGGCGGACCAGGTGGTGGCCGTGGTGGCCCCGGCGGTCGTCCCGGCGGTCCGGGCGGTGGTCGTCCCGGCGGTGGCGGTCGTCCCGGCGGCGGTGGCGGCGGCTTCCGGCCCGGTGGCGGCGGTCCCGGCGGCGGTGGCGGCGGTGCTCCCGCTGGCGGCGGCTTCCGCGGCGGTCCCGGTGGCGGTGGTCGTCCCGGCGGTGGTGGCGGTCGCGGTCGCGGCGGTGCCGCGGGTGCGTTCGGCCGTCCCGGCGGACCGGCGCGCAAGGGTCGCAAGTCGAAGCGGCAGAAGCGCCAGGAGTTCGACTCGATGCAGGCCCCCTCGGTCGGCGGCGTCCGCCTGCCGAAGGGTCAGGGCGAGACGATCAAGCTCCCGCGTGGCGCGTCGCTCACCGACTTCGCCGACAAGATCAACGCCAACCCGGCTTCGCTGGTGCAGGTGCTGTTCCACCTCGGCGAGATGGTCACGTCCACGCAGTCGGTTTCGGACGAGATCCTCGAGCTGCTCGGCAGCGAGATGAACTACCAGGTCCAGGTCGTCAGCCCGGAGGAGGAGGACCGCGAGCTGCTCGACAGCTTCTCGATCTCCTACGGGGAGAACGCCGGTGGCGACGAGGACCTGGTCTTCCGGCCGCCGGTCGTCACGGTCATGGGTCACGTCGACCACGGCAAGACGCGCCTCCTCGACACCATCCGCAAGGCGAACGTCGCGGCGGGCGAGGCAGGCGGCATCACCCAGCACATCGGCGCCTATCAGGTGCTCACCGAGCTGGACGGTGTCGAGCGGCCGATCACCTTCATCGACACCCCTGGTCACGAGGCGTTCACCGCCATGCGTGCCCGCGGGGCGAAGTCCACGGACATCGCGGTGATCGTGGTCGCGGCCGACGACGGCGTGATGCCGCAGACGGTCGAGGCGATCAACCACGCCCAGGCCGCCGACGTGCCGGTCGTGGTGGCCGTCAACAAGATCGACAAGGAGGGGGCCAACCCCGCCAAGATCCGCCAGCAGCTCACCGAGTACGGCCTGGTCGCCGAGGAGTACGGCGGCGAGACGATGTTCGTGGACATCTCGGCCCGCGAGAACATCAACATCGAGCAGCTGCTCGAGGCGATCCTGCTCACCGCGGACGCCGCGCTCGACCTGCGGGCCAACCCGAACATGGAGGCCCAGGGCGTCGCGATCGAGGCGCACCTGGACCGCGGCCGCGGCCCGGTGGCCACGGTGCTGGTGCAGCGCGGCACGCTGCGGGTCGGCGACTCGATCGTCGCGGGCGACGCCTCCGGGCGTGTCCGGCGAATGCTCGACGAGCACGGCGAGGACGTCACGGAGGCCTACCCGTCGCGTCCGGTGCAGGTCATCGGCTTCACGTCGGTGCCAGGCGCAGGCGACACGTTCCTCGTCGTCGACGAGGACCGGGTGGCCCGCCAGATCGCCGACCGGCGCCGCGCGCGTGAGCGCAACGCCGAGCTGGCGAGCCGTCGCAAGCGCGTCAGCCTTGAGGACCTGGACGCCGCGCTGAAGGAGACCAGCAGCCTCAACCTGATCATCAAGGGCGACAACTCGGGTACCGTCGAGGCCCTCGAGGACGCGCTCCTGAAGATCGACGTGGGCGAGGAGGTCGAGCTCAGGGTGATCCACCGCGGTGTCGGTGGCATCACGGAGGGCGACGTCAACCTGGCAACGGCGTCCGACGCCATCGTCTTGGGCTTCAACGTCCGGGCCGAGGGCAAGGCCACCGAGCTCGCCAACCGCGACGGCGTGGAGATCCGCTACTACACGGTGATCTACCAGGCCATCGAGGAGATCGAGCAGGCGCTCAAGGGCATGCTCAAGCCGGAGTTCGAGGAGGTCGAGCTGGGCCGCGCCGAGGTCCGCGAGGTCTTCAAGTCCTCCCGGGTCGGCACGATCGCCGGTTGCCTCGTGATGTCCGGCGAGATCCGGCGCAACGCCCGCGGCCGCCTGCTGCGCGACAACGTCGTGATCGCCGAGAACTTGCCGATCAGCTCGCTGCGGCGGTTCAAGGACGACGTGGTCGAGGTCCGCGAGGGCTTCGAGTGCGGTTTCACGCTCGGCAACTACAGCGACATCAAGGTCGGCGACGTCGTCGAGACCTTCGAGATGCGCGAGAAGCCGAGGAGCTGACGAACAGGTGAGGGCCGGGCACGTCCCGGCCCTCACCACGTCGGAGAGCCATGTTCGTCGGAGCACTCGAGCTGGACGTCCTCCTCCCCGGGGACGTCCACTCACTCAAGCAGAAGAGAGCGAGAGTCCGGCCCGTGCTGGCCGAGCTGCGCCGGAAGTTCGAGGTGGCCGTCTCCGAGGCGGGGCACCTCGAACTGCACCGCCGCGCGCTGCTCGGGGTCGCGTGCGTCGCGGCCGATTCCGGACACGTCACCGAGGTACTCGACCGGTGCGAGCGGCTGGTCGCCGCGCGCCCCGAGCTCGAACTCCTCTCGGCCCGGCACCGGCTGCTGGGCCCTGAGGACTAGCCAGATCCTGGGAGGGCTGTAGTTGTGGTGGATCACGCCCGCGCGCGGCGGCTATCCAAGCGGATCACGCAGATCGTGGCGGCCGCCTTGGAGCACGAGGTCAAGGACCCTCGGCTGAAGATGGTGACCATCACCGACACCCGGGTCACCGGTGATCTGCGTGAGGCCACCGTGTACTACACGGTGCTGGGGGAGCGCGTCGACGCCGACCCGGACGCCGCGGGCGCCGCCGCAGCACTCGCCAGCGCCACCGGTGTGCTGCGCTCGATGGTGGGCGCGGGCACCGGGATCCGGCACACCCCCTCGCTCGTCTTCGTGCCGGACCATGTGCCGGACACGGCCCGCCACATGGAGGAGCTGCTCGCCCGCACCCGCGAGTCCGACGCCGAGGTCGCCCGGCTGGCGGCGTCGGCCCGCCCCGCGGGCGACCCGGACCCGTACCGGGTGCCCCGGGAGCGTGAAGACGAAGGAGACCTGTGAGCCGAGTCGTCACCGTGGACCAGGCAGTGGCCGAGGCGGCTGCGGTCCTCGGGGGTGCGCGGGACGTCACGCTACTGGCCCACATCGACCCGGACGCCGACGCGCTGGGAAGCGCGCTCGCGCTCGGGATCGCCCTGCGCAGACGGGGCGCCCGGGTGCAGGTGGCGTTCTCGTCGCCGGACCGGGTGCCCGAGTCCCTCGAACCGCTCGACGCGCTCGGGCTGCTGGTCCCTCCCGCGAGGGTGATCGCGGCACCCGAAGTGCTGGTCAGCTGCGACGCGGCCGAGCCGCGCCGGCTCGGCTCCCTCGGCCGGTTGCTCGACACGGCCGGGCGCACGGTGATGCTCGACCACCACGCCACCAACCCGGGATTCGGCGACGTGCAGGTGCTCGACCCGGGTGCGGAGGCCACGGTGGTGCTGGCGCACCGCGTGCTCGTCGAGATGGGCGCGCCGATCGACGCCGACATGGCGCGCTGCCTCTACGCGGGCCTCGTCACCGACACCCGCGGCTTCCGCACCGCAGGCCCTGCGGCGTACCGCCTCGCCGCTGACCTGGTGGAGGCGGGCGCCGACCCGGCGGCCTTGACCAGGACTCTGATGGACAGCCATCCCTTCGCCTGGTTCGAGGGGCTCGGCGGCGCGCTCGAGCGGGCTGTGCTCGAGCCGTCGGGGCTGCTCCACACCACGATCCCCCTCGCCGACGTCCGGCGGTACCGGTCCGAGGAGATCGACAGCGTCGTCGAGGTGCTCCGGACGGCGGTCGAGGCCGAGGTGGTGGCCTCCGTCATGCAGATCGAGGAGCGACGGTGGCGGGTGTCGCTCCGTTCGGCGGGCACGGTGGATGTCGCGGCCGTCGCCACCGCCCTCGGCGGCGGGGGCCACGCGATGGCCGCCGGGTTCACCCGCGAAGGCACCGAACAGGACGTACTGGCAGCGCTCCGCGCCGCCCTGGCGGGATAGCAGCCCGCCCCATTCCGACGAGCGGCGCGTTCGTCGGAATCCGTGCTGGGGGTGGTCCCGAATCCTCGGCCGCTACGGTGAGCAGAGCGAACCGATTCGGAGGAAGCCTGCATGACGTCCGAGACCCGCTCCGCCGCGGAGGCGCGGTCCGCCCGCCGCGCGTTCCTCGCCGCGGCGCTGCGCCGCCCGGCGACGATGGGCGCGATCGCGCCGAGCTCTCCGCGGCTCGGGGCGGTGCTCGCGTCGGTGGTGCCGCGCGCCGGGGAGCCGGTGGTGGTCGAGCTGGGGCCGGGCACCGGTGCGGTGAGCGCGGTGATCGCCGAGAAGCTGCCGGAGGGCGCCCGGCACCTCGCCGTGGAGCTCGACCCCCGAATGGTCGAGTACCTGCGTCGCACGCACCCGGATCTCGACGTCGTGCAGGGCAACGCCGCCGATCTCGGCAAGCTGCTGGCCGACCGCGGGATCACACGAGTCGACGCCGTGATCTGCGGGCTTCCCTGGGCGCTGTTCGACGACGCCACCCAGACCGCGCTGCTCGGTGAGATCAGCCGTGTGATCGGTGACCAAGGCGCCTTCACCACGTTCGCCTACCTGCACGGGATGACGCTCGGGGCCGCCCGCCGGTTCCGGCGCCGCCTGCGCGACACCTTCGACGAGGTGCTGGTGAGCGCCACGGTCTGGCGCAACCTGCCGCCCGCGTTCGTCTACGTGTGCCGCCGCCCGCGCCAGGACGGATGACCACAGGGCCGGATCGCGTTCCCGCGCGGGAGGTGCTGCGGCTCGCCGCTCCCGCGCTCCCGGTCCTCGCCGCCGAACCGCTCTACCTGCTCGTCGACACGGCGGTGGTCGGGCGGCTCGGTGCCGTGTCCCTGGCGGGGCTTGCCGTAGCCGGGGTCGTGTTCGCCCAGGTCACGAGCCAGATGAACTTCCTGTCGTACGGCACCACCTCCCGTGCGGCCCGGCTGCACGGCGCCGGGCGAGGCGGCGACGCCGTCGGGGAGGGTGTGCAGGCCACGTGGCTCGCGCTCGCCGTCGGGCTGCTGGTGCTCGGGGTCGGCCAGCTGGTGGCCCGGCCGGTCGCCGAGGTGCTCGGCGACGGCGGCGCGATCGCCGACTCCGCCACCGCGTGGCTGCGCGTCGCGCTGTGGGGAGCGCCGATGGTGCTCGTCACGCTCGCCGGCAACGGCTGGATGCGCGGCGTGCAGGACACCGCCCGCCCGCTGCGTTACGTGCTCGCGGGCAACGGGATCTCGGCCGTGCTCTGCCCGGTGCTGGTGCACGGGGCCGGGCTGGGCCTGGTCGGATCCGCCATCGCCAACGTCGTCGGGCAGACGGTGGGCGCCACGCTGTTCCTGGTCGCGTTGGTGCGGGCGGCCCGGGCCGGCGAGGTGTCGCTGCGGCCCGTGCCGGCCGTGCTGCGCGCGCAGCTGGCACTCGCGCGTGACCTGCTCGCCCGCAGCCTCGCCTTCCAGGCGTGCTTCCTGTCCGCGGCCGCCGTCGCCACCCGGTTCGGGGCGGCCAGCATCGCCGCCCACCAGATCGTGCTGCAGCTGTGGTTCTTCCAGGCGCTCGTCCTCGACGCGGTGGCGATCGCCGCCCAGGCGCTGGTCGGCGCCGCGCTGGGCTCGCCCGACCGCGGTGCCGAGAGGGCCAGGGCGCTCGCCGGCCAGGTCACCCGATACGGGCTGGTGCTGGGTATCGGCTTCGGGGTGGTGTTCGCGGCCTTGTCCGGCGTGCTGCCGCCGCTGTTCACGCCGGACCCGGCCGTGCTGGCGGCCGTGCCGGTGCCGTGGTGGTTCTTCGCGGCGATGCAGCCGATCGCCGGGGTCGTGTTCGCCCTCGACGGCGTTCTGCTCGGTGCGGGCGACGCGGCGTTCCTGCGGACGTCCACGCTCCTCGGAGCCGTGGTCGGGTTCCTCCCGCTGATCTGGGCCTCGCTGGCGTTCGGCTGGGGCCTCGCCGGCATCTGGTCAGGGCTGGCCCTGTTCATGGTGATCCGCCTCGTCGCGGTGGGTCTGCGCGCCCGAGGGGATCACTGGACGATCACAGGTGCGGTTCGCTCCTGAGTGTCGCTATGCCCGATCGCGTCACTTGCGGTAGACAATGCAGCGCAAACCGTCATCCCTGCGGGCCACGAATCGGGTGTACGTGAAGAGAATCGTTGGACTCCTCGTGATCGCGCTCCTTGTGTTCTGGGTCTTCATCGACCCGGACAGCGCGGCGGACACGGTGCAGGACATCGGCTCGCTGCTGCGCGAGGGCGCGGAGTCGGTGATCACCTTCTTCACCTCGCTGGTCTGAGCCGCGTCAGCGATCGCTCACACACAGCGGGTCGAGGCTGCGGTCGAAGAGCACGCACGGCTCGTAGCCCGCCTCGCCGATCAGCCGGGCCGTGGCATCGCCGGACAGGTGCTCGAGGAAGCTCTGCAGCGGCCCGCCGGGCACCGGTCGGCCGTAGGTGTAGGCGTACTCCACGGTCCAGAACGGGTAGCCGTTGCGCGCGTTGCCGCGCGAGGCCTCCGCGCCGTCGAGCGAGGCGATGGTCAGACCGGGGTAGGCGCCCGCCGCCTCGGCGTCGGCGTACCCGATCGCGCCCGGTACGGCGGCGACCTGCCGTAGCACCTCCTCGGTGGAGGACCGCTCGCAGCGGGTGACGGGATCGGCCGGCACGCGGTCCCGCTCCACGCAGTTGTCGGACGACTCCCGGGGCTCGGCCCCCTGCAGGACGTACCGCTCGAACGCGGCCCTGCTGCCCGAGTCGGGCCCGCGACCCACGATCCGGATCGGCACGTCGGCACCTCCCAGCTGGGCCCACGACGTCACCCGGCCTGCCATGATCGCGCGGATCTGCTCGACGGTCAGCGCGTCGACACCCGCGTCGTCGTTGACGACGACCGCGAAGAGCAGCACGGCGATCGCCTGACGCTGCAGCTGGCCGCTCGGGTCGTCGCCTATGCCGTCGGACAGGACGAGCGTGGTGTCCCGCTTCGCGTCCGGTCGCAGCAGCGAACGGATCCCCTCGTGGCTGGACGAGGCGACGTCGGTGACCTGGGCCTGGGGGCACGCGGCGACGTAGGGGCGGGCTGCCTTCGCGACGACGGGCACGAACGCGCTCGATCCGGTCACGACGATCGGACCGGACCCGCAGAACGACGGCGGCGTGCGGGGCACCGCGATCACGACCACCAGTGCGACGGCCAGCACGGCGATCGCCGCGGCCAGGACACGGGTCAGCGAGAACACCTTCCGCTTCCGTCCGCGTTCCACGATCCGCCGGTCGATCGGCAGCAGGTTGTCCATGGCGCCCCGGACGATGTAGTCCCGTTGCCGATGGCCCGGGTCGTCATCGCGGCAACAGATGATGAGCCGGAACTGCCCACCGCGCGGGATCGCGAGCGGCGGGAGGATGAGCCTGCGCCGCCCGTCCCGCTCGGCGGGCGACGCGGTTGCCTGGAGCGCGGCCGGCAGGCTCTGCCGAAGGTCCTGCTGGGTGAGCCCGTCCCTGATCACGCGCGCTTGGTCGTGCTCGTTCTGGCCGCCCGCGGCCGCGCCGACAACCCATCCGGTCCGCTCAGCGCCGTCGTCGGTCCGTCCGCCCTTCTCGATCCTCAGCTGGATCTCGTCCTCGAGCGCGATGGGGGACACCGCTGATGCCCGGAAGTCGACGATGGAGCGTCCGACCAGCGTGACCTGGGGCCGTGTCCGGTAGTCGGACGGGGTGATGGCGCTCCAGCCGGCGTTGCGGAACTTCACGACCAGGACGGTGATGGAGTTGTACAACTTCAGATCGGGCGAGTTGTGCGCGCCGAACGGCTCCATCCCGATCTTCGTGTTGAGTTCTTCCTCCCACACCAGCCGGCGGCGGCCGGAGTAGAGCCTGCCGAGCAGGGCCGCGATGAACAGTCCCAGTGTCGCGAGGATGCCGGGCAACCCGAACTGCTGCAGCACCGTGAGCAGGGGTTCCCAGAAGGCGGCCACTCTTCGTCACCCCGTCGGGTCGCTCCGTGTCGATCAGGGCGAGCATAGGGGTGATCGTCGATCACCCGAAGGTGGCCCGGTTCACACCCGAACGGCTGAGCGGTCTTGTGCCTCCCACACCGGCTCAGGCGTCTCCCGCACCTCGCCGTCGCCCGCGAACAGCAGGAAGCGGTCGAAGCCGCGGGTGAACCAGCGGTCGTGGGTGACCGCCAGCACGGTGCCCTCGAACGCGACGAGCGCCTGCTCGAGCGCCTCGGCCGAGGCGAGGTCGAGGTTGTCCGTCGGCTCGTCGAGCAGCAGCAGGGTGGCCCCCGACAGCTCGAGGAGCAGCACGAGCAGCCGTGCTTGCTGGCCCCCGGAGAGGGTGTCGAACCGCTGCTCGGCCTGGCCGGCGAGCTCGTAGCGGGCGAGTGCCTTCATCGCGTCGCCGCGGGTCATGCCCGCCCGGTCGGCGTCGCCGCCGACCAGGATGTCGAGCGGCGTGCGCTCGGCGAGCTCGGGGCGGTCGTGGGTCTGGGAGAAGTGGCCGGGACGCACGCGCGCGCCCAGCCGGGCCACACCGTCGTGCCCGACCGGCGCGAGAGCGAGCCCGCTCGCGGGAACGGTGCCGGGTTCGGGGTCGGTGCCGCCACGGGCCAGCAGCCGAAGGAAGTGCGACTTTCCGGTGCCGTTGCCGCCGAGCACCGCAACCCGGTCGCCGAACCAGACCTCGAGGTCGAACGGGTAGGTCAGCCCGGCCAGCTCCAGCTGCTCGCACACCACGGCCCGCTTGCCCGTGCGGGCCCCGCGCAGCTGCATCCGGACGTTCTGCTCACGCGGCTTCTCCGGCGGCGGGCCCGCTTCGAGGAAGCGGGCCAGCCGGGTGCGCGCGGCCTGCAGACGCGATGCCATGCCGTCGTTGAACGCCGCCTTCGTCTTGTAGTAGACGACCAGTCGCTCCAGCTTGGCCCGCTCCTCGTCCCAGCGGCGGCGCAGCTCGTCGAGCCGGTCGTGGCGGGCGACGCGGGCCGCGTGCCAGGACGCGAAGCCGCCAGGGTGCACCCATGCTGATCCCGCCTCCACCGTGACCACCCGCTCCGCGGTGCGGGCGAGCAGCTCCCGGTCGTGGCTGACGTACAGCACGCTCTTGGCCGACTCCGCGAGGCGCTCCTCCAGCCAGCGCTTGCCGGGCACGTCGAGGAAGTTGTCCGGCTCGTCGAGCAGCAACACCTCGTCCGGGCCGCGCAGCAGCAGCTCGAGGGCGAACCGCTTCTGCTCGCCACCCGACAACGTGGCGACGCGCCGGTCGCGCACCCGGTCCCAGGGCAGGCCGAGCGCCGCGACGGCGGCCGTGTCGAACTCCACCTCTGCGCCGTATCCGCCGGCCTCGCCCCATGCCGCGAGGGCATCGGCGTAGCGCAGCTGGGAGCGTTCGTCGTCGGCGAGTGCGCGCTCGGCGGCGCGCAGCCGCTCCCCGGCGGCGCGGACCGCTGGCGGGGCCAGCGAGAGCGCCAGGTCGGTGAGGCTGCTCGCGTCGCTGATCGAGCCGATGAACTGGCGCATCACCCCGAGCCCGCCACTGCGCGCGATGCTCCCGGCCACCGGGGTCAGCTCGCCCGCGACCATCCGCAGCAGCGTGGTCTTGCCGGCGCCGTTCGGCCCGACCAGAGCGACCTTCCGGCCGTCCCCGACGCGAAAGGAGACGTCGGAGAAGAGCGTGCGACCGTCGGGCAACCGGTGCTCGACGGCCATCGCCTCGATGTGACCCACCCGCACATGGTGCGGGGGCGGCGCTGCCCGGTCGACCGGTTATCAGACCGGCAGGGGCAGCCGGAGCACACCTTCCGCGAGGAACGTCGCCATCGAGTCGAGCCTGCGCTCGGACGCCTTGCATACCTCGGGGGACGCGCCCGCCTTCCACACCCGCTTCGCCTCGTCCCACGCGAGGTCGCGCGTGAACGTGACGACGAGGTCGGCGAGCCAGTTCGCCCCGACGTCCCACGGCGCGCCGTCGGGACCGTTCGAGAAGATCGAGTCGAGCTCCTCGCGCAGCCCGTCCATCTCCATCTCGAACACCTCGTTGATGACGCGGTAGTCGTGGAACTGCTCGCTGTCCGGTCCCTCGCCGTCCGGCTCCACGTGGCGCCACGTCGCGATGAGCGCGTGCGCGAGGTCGTAGTTGATGTGGGCGTTGACGCCGAGCACCGCGAAGTTCACCGGCGGCACCTTCGGGTCGCTGCGGTTGTCGAACAGCGCCCGCCACACGCCGGGCGCGGTGTGGATGTCGGCGGCGTAGCGGCGCAGAGCCTGGAAGTACCGCTCGGCGAACTCGATGTCGAGCCGCACCAGGAACGGCGAGGACTTGAACTCCCCGCTCTCGACCATCTCGCCGACCCGCCGCGTGATGATGTGGTAGAGCTTCGAGAACGCGGCGATGCCGTCGTTCTCCCCGAGCAGCGACGTGCTCGCCGCGTAGTCCCGGATCTCCGTCAGCCGCCTGATGACCTCGGGGATGGTCGTCGGCGGCGAGTCCCCGGCCAGCTCGGCCAGGCGCTGCGTGCTCCCCTTCGGCACCGACTCGTACGTGATCTCTCCCACCGGCAACTCCTTCCGTTTCCTCCAGTCGAGGAGCACCCCGAGGTGCGCCTGATACGTCCTCCGATCATGTTCGTCCGCGGCTCTCTCGGCGTGACGGGGTGGTGGCCTGGTCACCGGATCGACGGGGGCAGTAGCGTCGCGGGGCGTGACCGACCGATGGCCCGTGCGCCCCTTGGTCGGCCGGGACGAGGACCTCGGCGAGCTCATGACCGCGCTGGAATCGGTGCGGCACGGCCGGATGTCCACGATCTTCCTCAGCGGCGACGCCGGCGTCGGGAAGACGCGCCTCGTGCAGGAGCTCGTCACGAGGGCGGAGGACACCGGGGCCACCGTCCTGCTGGGCGCCGCCACCGACATCGCGGAGAGTCCGCCGTTCTGGCCGGTGGCCTCCGCACTGCGCGCGTTGTTGCGCTCGCCGCGCGGCGACCAGGTGCGGCTGCTGCTCGCGCCGTGGTCGGACCAGCTGGACGAGCTGCTCGCGCTGCGGTCGACGGTGCCCGCCCCGCTCGCCCGCGTGCAGACCCTCGAGCTCCTGCACCGCGTCGTGCTGAGGCTCGCGCTCGAATCGGTCCTCGTGCTCGTGGTCGAGGACGTGCAGTGGGCGGACCGCTCCACGCTCGACCTGATCGCCTACCTCGTCGCGAACCTCGCCGACGAGCGCGTGCTGCTCGTGGGCACGCACCGGACCGAGCCGGGCGCCTCGGCGCAGGCAGGCGCCGCCCGAACCGTGATCCGGGAGCTCGCACGGCACCGCCAGGTGCGGACGATCGAGGTGCCGCCGCTGAGCCGGGACGCGGTGGCCGGTCTGGTGGCGGCCGTGGAGCCGGGGCGTCCCGATCTCGTCGAGCTGGTGTGGATGCGGTCGGCGGGCAACGCGTTCATCGCCGAGGAGACGTTGCGCGCCGCGGTGGACGGCGACCCCACAGGCCTGCCCACCACGCTGCGCGAGCTCGTGCTCTCCCGCGTCGAGCGCCTGTCCGCGTCGGCGCTGCGGACGGTGCGGGCGGTGGCGCTCGCCGACGGGCCCCTGCCGCACCGCCTGCTGGAGGCCGTGCTGGACGGCGGGCCGTGGCTGCTCGACGCCCTCCGCGAGAGCGTGGACGCCGGTGTGGTCGTCGTGGATGCCGCGGCCGACGGCTACCGGCTGCGGCACGGGCTGATGACCGACGTGGTGGTGGGCGAGCTCCTGCCGGGGGAGCGGATGGACCTGCACCGCCGCTACGCCACCGCGCTGGAGCCCCGCGAGCTGCCGGGGGGCGACGCCCGGCTGGCCCACCACTGGTACGAGGCGGGCGACCGGGACCGCGCCGCCGCCGCCGCGGTGACGGCTGCCGAGGCGGCCGACCGGGTGCGCGGCTACGCGGAAGCACACCGGCACTGGCTGCGCGCCGCCCGGCTCGCGGGCGAGGTCGCCGCGCCGCCCGTCCCACGGGCCGGGTGCCTCGAGCGCGCGGCCGAGGCCGCCCACCTGGCCGGGGACGCCGACCAGGCAGTGGCCCTGCTGGCCGAGCGGCTCGACCTGCTCGAGCCGGTGCACGTCGGAGCGCCCGATGTCGAGGCAGCCCTGCTCCACGCCCGCACGGGCCAGTACCTGGTGGCGGCGGGACGCGGCGCCGAGGCCGCCGAGGCGTTCGGCCGTGCGACGGCGGCGCTCCCTGAGGAGGGGGCCGAGCGCGAGCGGGCCGAGGTGCTCGGCGGCCACGCGTCGGCGCTCTGGACGGCGGGCGACTACACCGCGGCCCACGAGACCGCCCGGCGCGCGCTGGCACTCGCCCGCCGGATCGGCCTCACGGTGCAGGAGGCACGGGCGCTCGCGACGCTCGGCTTCGGGCTCGCCTACCTGCAGGATCCGGTGGCGGGCGAGGCCGCGCTGCGGGAGTCGATCGCGGTGGCCGAGCGGGCGGGCGAGCCACTGGAGATCGCACGGGCCCACCGCAGCCTCGCCGAGCTGCTGTCCGGCCCGCTGAACGAGCTGGACCGGGGGATCGCGATCGCCCGCGCAGGCGCCGACCGTGCACACGAGCTGGGGCTCGCGCGCAGCGCCGGAGCGGGGATGCTCGCCGTGGCGGCCAACGGCCTGTTCCGCATCGGGCGCTGGGACGAGGCGGACGACACGATCGCCGAGGCGTGGGAGCTCGCCCCGGCCGGCGCGGAGGCGCTCGAACTGAGGCTGGCGCGGGCCCGCCTGCACACCGGGCGCGGCCGGTTCGGCCCCGCGGAGGACGACCTCGAGGCGGTGGCCGCGCTCTCGGCCGCCACGCTCGGCCCGCGCTACCGGCTCCCGCTGCTCACGCTGTGGGCGGGCCTCGCGATGTGGAGGGAACGTCCCGACTTCGCGCTCGACCACGTCGCGGCCGGGCTCGACGTCGTCGAGCGGGGTTCCGACGACGTCTGGCTCGTCGCCCCGCTGGTCTGGCACGGCGCGCGCGCCCGCGCCGAGCTCACCCGGCTCGCGATGCGCAGGCCCGACGACGGCACGGACGTCCGGCTGCGCCGGCACGCGGCCGAACTGGCCCGCATCGCCGCGGCGTCGGTGCCCGCCGTGCGCGACGTCGTGCTCGCGTTCGTGGAGATGTCCGCCGCCGAGGACGGGCGCGCGGCGGGGAGTTCCGATCCGGAGGCGTGGGAACGCGTCGCCGAGATCTGGCGGGCGAGCAGGCAGCCCTACCCGGCGGCGTACGCGCACCTGCGGAGGGCAGAGGCGCTCCTCGCGACGAGGGCGAACTCGGCCGTGGCGGCCGAGTCGCTGCGCCACGCCGCGCAGATCGCGAACCGGCTCGGGGCGGCCCCGCTCCTCGTCGAGATCGCCGACCTCGCGGACCGGGCGCGGGTGCGCATCGGCGAGGCGGAGCCCGCGCCAGAACCGGCCGCGCCGATCGCCACCGACGACGAGCTCGCCGCCCTCACCGCGCGCGAACTGGAGGTGCTGACCGAGCTGGCCGGGGGCCACACCAACCGGGAGATCGCCCAGCGGCTGTTCATCAGCGAGAAGACGGTCGGGGTCCACATCAGCCGCATCTACGCGAAGCTCCACGTGCACAGCCGCGTGCAGGCGAGCGCGGTGCTGATGCGCGCGAGGCCCCAGCTGGCGCGCCGGCGGGGCTCATAGTGATCGCGGCATGATCGCCGGTGGCGGACATTCGCGGTTCGCGGAGGAAGCGCCGCCCTGGGACGGGTTGTTGCGGGCCAGGCCTCCTGGCGGCGCCGCGCAGTGTGCGGGGCCGCCCCTCCCAGGTCAAGGGCGCTGCGCGTCGCTTCGCGATCGCTGCGCGACCCTTGACCTGGGAGCCTCTGCGGCCCCTCGGGCAAGCAGAGCGGGCAGGCCGGGGCCTGCCCGGTGGGGCGCGCGGCGCCGCCAGGAGGCGGAGTCGCCGGATCTTGTTGCCTTCGCACACCTGGTTTGTGCTGGCGCACCCTTTCTGGCTTCACGCGGCCGGTCGACGGGCCGCGTGGGCCGACAACGGGTGCGTGAGCTGGGAAGCTCGTTCCGAGCTGCACGTGATGGCCCCGCCGGGGACCGTGAGGTGCACCTCGCTGCGATCATGGGCCGGTATGGGCTCATGATCGGAGGTTCGGCGCGTTCCCGGGCGGTTTTCGCCCGTTTTCGCGCCGAGGCCTTGATCATGTCCGTGGGACGGGCCTTCGGCGGCCCCGCACACTGCGTGGCGCCACCGAAGGCCCTGGACGGGCCCGCCACCGAAGGCCCACCGCAAGCAGCCCCTTCCGCCGCCCCGCGTTCCGCGGAATGCGGGGCACCGACTCGCCCGCGACCGCCGCCGAGAGAACCTCTGTCAGACCCCCACCACCAGGTCCGAGTCGAACGAGCGGCGAACGCGGTCGATGAGGCGGGCCCGGCTCGGGCCCAGGCTCCCGATCGGGATCCCGGTGGCCTGCGCGACCTCCGCGTAGGAGCGCGGCTCCTCGGCGAAGAGCTCCATCATGATCGTGCGCCCGCGCGGGGGGAGCGCCGAGACGATCATCCAGAGCCGTGACACGGTGTCGGCGTCCACCACCTGGTCCTCCACCGTGCGGTGCGGGTCGGGGACCGCGTCCAGCTCGTCGGTGACGACGGCCCGGCTCTCCCGGAAGATCCGCAGGCACTCCCGCGACGCAGTGGTGGCCAGCCAGCCGCCGAGCCGCTCCGGGTCGCGCACCGCGTCCCGGTGCTCCACCAGCCGCAGCCAGGTGCGCTGCTCGGCGTCGTGCGCGTCGGCGTCCTGCAGCCGGTAGGACCGGACCACGGCGCTCACGAGGCCGCGGTAGCGCTCCACGATCTCGGTCCACGCCCGCTCGTCGCCGCCGTCGGCCGAGCGCAGCAGCTGGTCGTTACCGGTGGAGGACGGCACGGTCATCGCAGACTCCTCGCAGGTGGGACGGCGTACCGCACCAGACTCGGCTGAGCGAGGGGCCCTGTCGTCAGGTCAACGCCTTACGCGGCTGAGAAAGGACGCTCTATATCCCGGGCCCGCGTATCTACGCGGGCCCGGGATGGCTCTCCCCGTCGCCGGCACCCACGCCGGAGGACAGGAGGCCGTCCGCGAAAGTGCCTCGACGAGGAGGAACGGTGTTGGTGGCGATCGAGTCGGAGGCGGTCGAGACGGGGGATCCGGACCGCCCGGGCGGCGTCGTCGATGCCGTGGCGGGGCTGCAGGAAGGCGCCGACGCCGGGGTGCGGGGCCACGGGGCCGGCCCCGTCGGCAGACTCCTGACCGCCGTCGCGGCACCCGACGACGCGGCCGCGCAGCTCGACACCGAGCTCAGGGCGGCCCTCGTGGCCGAGCTGGCGCGGCGCTACCTGCGGGCCGTTCGCGCGCACGCACGGGGGAGCGGCGCGCCGCGGGTGTGGCAGGTTCTGCTGACTCGGTGGGAGGGCGGCACGGGCGACCCGGCCCGAACCGCGCTCGCGGGAGCCCACGCGCTCGTCTGCTTCGACCTCCCACCGGCGGTCGTGAGCGCATGCACGTTGCTCGGCCTCAGCCCCGGCCCCGTCGAGCAGGCGGTGGTGCAGGCGGTGACCGCGCAGATCGCGAGGCTCGCCAACGAGGCCGCGGCCACCGACTCCCAGTCGCGCGACGACGCCAGCGGGCTCGCGCTGCTGCTCTCGCGCAGCGAGTGCTGGCGGCAGGCCGAACACCTGTGGACGCTCCGCGGCAGGCCGTCGGAGGCAGAGAAGGAACGTGCGGCGCTCGATTGGCGCGCCGCGCTTGTCGCCCGGGCACTGTTGGGGAGCGGCTGACCCGGGCGGGTTGGGGGGTGTGAGCGGATACGCGGGCCTCGGCCCGCGTATCCGCTCACTGGGCACCCTCGCGACCGCGCTGCAATGGATGGTCGCTCGCTACGCTCCCGAACCGGGGTTACGTGGGGCGGCCCACGCGGTCCAGAGCGCCGCGTAGCTGCCGCCGGCCGCGGCCAGCTCGTCGTGCGGGCCGGACTCGACGATCCGACCCTTCTCCAGCACAACCACGCGATCGGCCGTTGCGGCCTGCGTGAGCCGGTGGGCGATGACCACGGCGGTGCGCCCGGCGAGCGCGGCCGCCGCGGCCCGTTCGAGCGTGCGGGCACCCGCGCTGCCGGCCTCGGCCGTGGCCTCGTCGAGCACGGCGACGGCGGGGTCGGCGAGCACCAGCCGGGCCAGCGCGAGCTGCTGGGCGCGGGTGGCCGACAGCTCGTCGCCGCCGTCGCCCACCACGTCGGTGAGCTGCATCGGGGCGTCGACGGTCGTCAGGGCGGCGGCGAGCTCGTCGTCGGTGGCGTCCGGGCGGGCCATGCGCAGGTTGTCGGCCACCGTGCCCGCGAACACGTGCACCTCCTGCGTGACGAGCGCGACGTGCCGCCGCACGTCGGCGATCTCGCCGAGCGGCACGTCGCCGATCTCGACGGTGCCCGCCACGGGCGTGTGCACCCCGGCGAGGACGGCGCCGAGCGTGGTCTTACCGGCACCGCTCGCGCCGACCACGGCCACCCGCTCCCCGGGCGCCACCTCGAGGTCGATGCCGTGCAGCACCTCGGGCCCGCCGTCGTAGGCGTGGCGGATCCCGGTGAGCCGCACGCCGGCGTGGGCCGGGGTTCGGGGCTGTCGCGGCGCGGGCGGGGCCGGCATGTCGGCCACGCCCACCAGCCGGGCCAGCGCGGCGCCTGCCGACTGCGCCTCGTCGAGCAGGTAGAGCATGACCCCGATCGGGTCGAACAGCCGCAGGAAGTACAGCGCGGCGGCCGTGGCGGCACCCACCGTGACGGCGTCGGCCCGGACCAGCCAGAAGCCGGTCACCAGGATGGCGAGCACGCCGAGCAGCTCCGCGCCGTTCATGGCGAGGCCGAACTTCCGCTCGGCGTCGGACGCGCGCAGCGAGGCGTCGACGGCCGCCACGGAATGCCGGTCGATGCGGGCGAGCTGGGCCGATCGGCGACGGAAGGCGCGCACGGTGGCCGCCCCGCCGACGCCGGCGAGCAGTGACTGGGTGCGCTCGCCCTCGGCCCGCCGCTCCGCCGCGTAGAGCGGGCCCGACGTGCGCATGTACCAGCGCGAGACCAGCACCCAGATCGGCAGCGGCGTGAGCCCGGCGAGCGCCAGGCGCCAGTCGAGCACGGTGAGCCCGACGAGCGTGAGCCCGACGTCGAGCAGCGAGATCACCACGGTGGGGATCGCCCTGCGGATGCCCTCGGAGATCACGGAGATGTCGCCGCCGACGCGTTGCAGCAGGTCGCCGGTGCCCGCACGCTCGACGTCGGCCAGCGGCACGTCGAGGGCGCGCCGCACGACGCGTTCGCGCAGCGTGGCGAGCACCTGCTCGCCGAGGCGCGCCACCAGCACAGATCCGAGCGCCGAGAACACCGCACGCGCCACGAGCGCGGCGAGGATGCCGAGCGCGAGGCCGTCGACGAGGCCGGCTGCTCCGCGGGCGATCACGGCGTCGACGATCCGGCCGAGCAGCGGTGGCACCACGAGCATCGCCACCGATGCGGCGACCAGCGTGGTCACGGTGGCGACCAGCAGCCCGCGGTGGGGGCTGACGAGGTCGCCGAGCGCGCCCCGGGTGCGGGCGAGCGTCGCGATCGGGAGCACGTTCACGCGAGCACCGCCTGCCGGTAGCGCGCGTCGGCCACGAGCTCGGAGTGCGACCCGGACGCGACGACGGCGCCTCCGTCCACCAGCAGCACGCGGTCGCAGCGCGCGAGCAGCGCGGGGCTGGACGCCACGACCACGGTGGTGCGCCCGGCCCGCAGCGTGGACACGCCCATGGCGATGCGGTGCTCCGTGGCGGCGTCGACCGCCGTGGTGGGGTCGTGCAGCACGAGCACGGGCGGGTGCTCGGCGAGCGCCCTGGCCAGCCCGATGCGCTGGCGCTGCCCGCCCGAGAGGGTGCGTCCGCGCTCGCCCACGTCGCTGTCGAGCCCTTCCGGCAGCGTCTCCACCACCTCGTCGGCGGCCGCCGCGGCCAGCGGCGCGGGATCGCGCCCCGTGTTGTCGGCGACCGTGCCCTCGAACAGGATGGCCTCGTGCCGGGCGACGAGCACGGCCCGGCGGGCCTCGTCGAGCCCGACCTCCCGCAGGTCGGTGCCGTCCAGCTGCACGGGCGCGTCGGCGTCGCGGGCGAGGACGTCGAGCAGGGCGGCCGCATCGGCCGCCTGCAGCGTGACCACGCCGACGTGCTCGCCCGCCGCGACGTCGACGGCGAGGCCGTCCGCCAGCCGCACCCGCAGCGCGCCGTCCGGCCGTGCGGGAAGCGTGCCCGTGCCCTCCGTGACGGCGGGCGCCGCGGCCAGCACGGTGGCCATGCGGCGGGCCGATCCGCGGGCGCCCGCGAGCAACGCGCCCAGCTCGGTGAGCCGTTCGAGGGGCCCGATCAGGAACTGCGCCAGCCCGACGCCTGCCACGAGCTCGCCGATGCTGATCGCGCCGTCGAGGGCGAGGCGGCCGCCGACCCATGCGACCGCCACAAGGAACAGCCCGGTGATCACGTTGGTGGCCCCGAGGTAGCCGCCGTTCAGGTCGGCCGCGGCGAGGCGGGCGCGCAGCGCGGCGCGGCTCGCGGTGCGGTACGACTCGCCCGCCGCCTCCTCGGCGCCGATCCCCTTGATCACCCGCAGGCCCGTGATCACGTCGGTGGCGACCGCGGTGGCCGCGGCGAGCGATTCCTGCTCCGCCTCGGCGCGCCCGACCAGCGGCCGGGCCAGCAGCCGGGAGGACAGCAGGACCAGCGGCACCCCGCCGAGCACCACGAGCCCGAGCACGACGGACGCGTCGAGCAGCACGACGGCGCCGCCCGCCAGCGCGGCCAGCGCGGCCGTCCCGCCGCCGATGACCCAGCACACCTGGCCCGCGCGGTCGGCGTCGGACCCGGCCGTGCTCACGAGCTCGCCGGAGCGACCAGGCGCGCCGCCCGCCGGGTGCAATACCCGAGCAGCGACGTCCATCCGCATGCGGTGCGCAGCCATCCGCACCGTGCGCGCGCCCAGGAAGTACCCGAAGAACGCGCTGGAGGCGAGCACCGCGAACACCGCGACGACCACCGCGAGCCAGCGCACCAGCGCGCCGGAGTCGCGACCGACCACGGCCAGGTCGATCACCCAGCCCACCGTGACCGGCACGGCAGCCTCGGCCAGCTGGTGCAGCGACACGAGGAACGCGGCGAGGCCGAGCTCCCGCGGCCGGGCGCCCGCCCCGCGCCGCAGCACTCCGCCAGCCGTGACCGGCATCATTCCGAGGTCCCCCTACATGCAGTTCGCGACGACGACGCTATCCGGTGGGTCCGGCCGCGGGCGCGGGGATTGCGAGAATCACGCGGTGGACGCCCCAGCCCCCGGCCTCGTGATCGTCGACAAGCCCGCAGGGCTGACCTCGCACGACGTCGTCGCCCGCCTGCGCCGGATCCTGCACACCCGCAAGGTCGGTCACGCCGGCACGCTCGACCCGATGGCCACCGGAGTGCTCGTGTGCGGGGTCGGGCGCGGCACCAAGCTGCTCGGCCACCTGGCCCTCGACACGAAGGCCTACGCCGCCACGATCCGCCTCGGCGTCACCACCCGTACCGACGACGCAGAGGGCGAGGTGCTCGCCACCGCCGACGCGAGCGGCGTCCCCGACGCCGCGATCGCGGCCGGCATCGCCGCGCTGACCGGGGCGATCCAACAGGTGCCCAGCTCGGTCAGCGCGATCAAGGTGAACGGGCAGCGCGCCTACGCTCGCGTCCGGTCCGGCGAGGAGGTCGTGCTCGCCGCTCGGCCGGTCACCGTCTCGGAGTTCACGCTGCTCGCCCGCCGCGGCGCCGACCTCGACGTCGCCGTGGAGTGCTCATCGGGCACCTACGTGCGCGCGCTCGCCCGTGACCTGGGCACCACGCTCGGGGTGGGCGGGCACCTCACGGCGCTGCGCCGCACCCGCGTCGGCCCGTTCGCCCTCGACCACGCCAGCACGCTCGAGGCACTGGAGGCCGACCAGTCCGCGGTCGTCCCGTTGGACGCGGCCGTCGCACTGGCCTTCCCGCGCCGCGACCTCGACGCCGCCCAGGCGGCCGACATCTCCCACGGCCGCCCCCTCCCGGCGACGGGGGAGCCGGGAACGTACGGCGTCTTCGCCCCGGACGGCCGCGCACTGGCGCTGGTGACGGACAAGGGCCCCCAGGCCCGCCCCTTGGTGGTACTGGCCCCAGCGGCGACCTGATCTGACACGGCCCGGCGCCCGCCCGGCGCCTGCCGCGGGGCATTTCGTAGGCTCATCCCGTGCAGCGCTGGCGGGGGCTGGAGGCCGTGCCGACCGGCTGGGGGCGCAGCGTCGTCACCGTCGGCGTGTTCGACGGCGTGCATCGCGGGCACCAGCGGCTCATCGGCCGCGCGGTCGAGCGGGCCGGGCAGCGCGGGCTCCCCGCCGTGCTCGTGACGTTCGACCCGCACCCGGCCGAGGTCGTGCGCCCCGGCAGCCACCCGGCGCGGCTCACCACGTTGCCGCGGCGGGCGGAGCTGGTGTCCGCGCTCGGTGTCGACGCGTTCTGCGTGCTCCCGTTCACCCCGGAGCTGGCCCGCACCGAGCCCGCCGAGTTCGCCCACGAGGTGCTCGTGGAGCGGCTGCACGCGGCCGACGTCGTGGTGGGCCGCAACTTCACGTTCGGCCACAAGGCGGCGGGCGACGTCGCGCTGCTGACCCGGCTCGGCCAGCGGTTCGGCTTCGGCGTTGAGGGACTGGAGCTGATCACGGACGACGGCATCACGTTCTCGTCCACCTACATCCGCGCTTGCATCGACGCGGGCGACGTCGATGCCGCCGCGGCCGCGCTCGGTAGGCCGCACCGCGTGGAGGGTGTGGTCGTGCACGGCGACCGGCGCGGCCGCGAGCTGGGCTTCCCCACGGCGAACCTGGCCACCGCACCGTTCACCGCCCTGCCTGCCGACGGCGTGTACGCGGGGCTGTTCGAGATCAAGGACCGGGCGCTCCCGGCCGCGATCTCGGTGGGCACCAACCCCACCTTCTCCGGGAAGGTGCGCACCGTCGAGGCGTACGTGCTCGACGTCGACGAGGACTTCTACGGCTTCGAGGTGGCGCTCGACTTCGTGCACCGGCTGCGCGGGCAGGAGCGGTTCACCGACGTGACCGCGCTCGTCGAGCAGATGCACCGGGACGTCGCACGCACCCGCGAGCTGCTCGCGCGCTGAGCGGAGCTTGCGGAGCGAACCATCGGCGCTGAGCGGAGCTTGCGGAGCGAACCATCGACGCTGAGCGGAGCCCGCGGAGCGAACGATCGGCACAGTTTCTCGGTTCGCCCACGGAGTTGCCGGTGGACCTGCGAGCATCCTGTTCATGGCGGACACGGGCGGGGACGCGACGGGCTCCTGGCTCATCGAGAACCAGGAACGGCAGCGGGAGCTCTACGGCGCCCCGCTCGGCGAGCGGGTCCGCCGCCTGACAGGGGCGCTCGGCATCTCCCAGGCCAGGCTGGCCCGCACGCTCGGCATGAGCCCCGCGATGCTCAGCCAGCTGGTGAGCGCTCGCCGCGTGAAGATCGGTGATCCCGCGGTGCTCGCGCGGATGCTGCTGCTCGACCAGCGCTGCCACGGGCTGCGCTCCACCCCCGGCGACCGGGACACCGTCGACGCGCTGCTCGCCGAGATCGCCGAGGCGCGCTGGTACTGGAACGGGCAGCGGGGCAACGGGCAGCGGGCGAGCGGGCCGCGCACGCCGGGCCACCGCGCGCAGCGGGCGGCCCGCGACGGCACGGCGGCCGCGGTGCTGCGCGGGGTGTCCGAGCCGGCTCGACTGGCCGCGGCCGCGGCCGCGCTCGGCCCGACGTTCCCGGAACTCGCCGAGGTCCTGCGGCAGGCGGCGAGTCGCCCGGGGGCGTGAGGGTCCCGCGGCATCGTGCCTGGTAACGTGGAGTACCGGGTCCGGCTGCAGTCCGTGGCGGCCGTGCACCGTCTTCCGCCCCCGCCGCAGGGGATGCGGGCCTCACGGCACATCACGAAGGAAGAGGCACCACGTGGCACTCGACGCCGCAGAGAAGAAGACCATCCTGGGCACCTACGGTGTCCACGAGGGCGACACGGGTTCGCCCGAGGCGCAGGTCGCGCTGCTCACCAAGCGGATCAGCGACCTCACCGAGCACCTCAAGCAGCACAAGCACGACCACCACTCCCGCCGCGGCCTGCTGCTGCTGGTGGGCCGTCGCCGCAGGCTGCTGAAGTACCTCGCTTCGGTCGACGTCGCGCGTTACCGGTCGCTGATCGAGCGTCTCGGCCTCCGCCGCTGACACCCGCCGGCCCGGACCTGCTCCTCGGTCCGGGCCGGCAGCACATTCACCAACTCCATGACGCACGCCCGCCGCGGACGATCCGCCGGTCCTCGGTAGTGGCTCCCGGGACTCGAGTCCCGGAAGCTTCGATCGAAGACCGGCTCAGGCCGAGGATCAGCCGGTGCGGCGTGGGTCCCGAGAAGAAGGACCTCATGACCGACCCTCTTGAGGACGTGCACGAGACCAGTGCCGTCATCGACAACGGGAGCTTCGGCACCCGCACCGTCCGGTTCGAGACCGGGCGCCTCGCGCGCCAGGCCGCCGGATCCGTCGTCGCCTACCTCGACGACGAGACCATGCTGCTGTCCGCCACCACGGCGTCCAAGCAGCCCAAGGAGCACTTCGACTTCTTCCCGCTCACGGTGGACGTCGAGGAGCGGATGTACGCGATCGGCAAGATCCCGGGCTCGTTCTTCCGCCGGGAGGGCCGCCCGGGCACCGACGCGGTGCTCACCTGCCGCCTCATCGACCGGCCGCTGCGCCCGTCGTTCGTCGACGGCCTGCGCAACGAGATCCAGATCGTCGTCACGGTCCTGAGCCTCGACCCGCAGGACCCCTACGACGCGCTGGCCATCAATGCCGCGTCGATGTCCACCCAGCTGTCGGGGCTGCCGTTCTCCGGCCCGATCGGCGGTGTCCGGGTCGCCCTGATCGACGGCCAGTGGATCGCGTTCCCGCAGCACGAGGACCTCGACCGCGCCGTGTTCGACATGGTCGTTGCCGGTCGGGTCGTCGGGGACGATGTGGCGATCATGATGGTGGAGGCCGAGGCCACCACTTCCACGATCGAGCTCGTCGCGGGCGGCGCCCAGGCGCCCACCGAGGACGTGGTCGCGGCCGGGCTGGAGGCGGCCAAGCCGTTCATCCGCAGCCTGTGCGTCGCGCAGCAGCAGCTGGCCGACGTCGCCGCCAAGCCGACGCGGGACTACCCGACGTTCCCGGCCTACCAGCCCGACGTCTTCGAGGCCGTGGAGGCCGAGGGCAGCAACGACCTCGCCGCCGCACTGACGATCGGTCCGAAGCAGGAGCGCGAGTCGAAGCTCGACGAGGTCAAGCTCGCAGTGCTCTCCTCGCTCGGCGAGAAGTTCGAGGGCCGCGAGAAGGAGCTCGGCGCCGCGTTCCGGTCGCTGAACAAGAAGCTCGTGCGCCAGCGCATCCTGCGCGACCAGGTCCGCATCGACGGCCGTGGCATCACCGACATCCGGCCGCTGTCGGCCGAGGTCGAGGTCGTCCCGCGGGCCCACGGCTCGGCGCTGTTCGAGCGTGGCGAGACCCAGATCATGGGCGTCACCACGCTGAACATGCTGCGCATGGAGCAGCAGATCGACTCGCTGGGCCCGGAGACGCACAAGCGCTACCTGCACCACTACAACTTCCCGCCCTACTCCACCGGTGAGACCGGCCGGGTGGGCTCTCCGAAGCGCCGCGAGATCGGCCACGGCGCGCTGGCCGAGCGGGCCCTGCTGCCGGTGCTGCCCACGCGCGAGGAGTTCCCCTACGCCATCCGGCAGGTGTCGGAGGCGCTGGGCTCCAACGGCTCGACGTCGATGGGCTCGGTCTGCGCGTCCACGATGTCGCTGCTCAACGCCGGTGTGCCGCTCAAGGCGCCGGTCGCGGGCATCGCCATGGGCCTGGTGAGCGACGAGGTGGAGGGGCAGACCCGCTACGTCGCGCTCACCGACATCCTCGGTGCCGAGGACGCGTTCGGCGACATGGACTTCAAGGTCGCAGGCACGTCCGAGTTCGTCACGGCGCTGCAGCTGGACACCAAGCTCGACGGTATCCCGTCCGAGGTGCTGGCAGCGGCGCTCTCGCAGGCCAAGGACGCCCGCCTGACGATCCTCGAGGTCATCGGCGAGGCGATCGACCGGCCCGACGAGATGAGCCAGTTCGCGCCGCGCGTCACGGCGATCAAGGTGCCGGTCGACAAGATCGGCGAGGTCATCGGCCCGAAGGGCAAGATGATCAACTCGATCACCGAGAAGACCGGTGCCGACATCTCGATCGAGGACGACGGCACGATCTACGTCGGTGCCGCCGACGGCCCCTCCGCGGAGGAGGCGATCGGCATGATCAACGCGATCGCCAACCCGCAGCTGCCCAAGATCGGCGAGCGGTTCCTCGGCACGGTCGTCAAGACGGCCGCGTTCGGCGCCTTCGTCTCGCTCGTTCCCGGCAAGGACGGCCTCGTCCACATCTCGAAGCTCGGGCAGGGCAAGCGGGTCGGCAAGGTCGAGGACGTCGTCAAGGTCGGCGACAAGATCCGCGTCGAGGTCACCGACATCGACAACCGCGGCAAGATCAGCCTGATCCCGGTGGCCGATGAGTCGGCCAACGGCACCGCGCCCGCCCCGGCGGAAGCGGCTGCCGAGAACGACGAGGCCGAGGCGGTCTCACCCAGTTGACGGGCGTTCTGACGCCGGGGGCGGGGGCTGCGGCTCCCGCCCCCGGCGGCGTCTCGCGCACCGAGCTGCCCGGCGGGTTGCGCGTCGTCACCGAGACGGTGCCGGGCGTGCGGTCGGTATCGATCGGGATCTGGATCGGCATCGGTTCCCGCGACGAGTCGTCGCTGCAGGCGGGTGCGGCCCACTACCTCGAGCACCTGTTGTTCAAGGGCACCCGTCGGCGCACCGCCGTCGAGATCGCGGAGCAGTTCGACGCGGTCGGCGGTGACCTCAACGCGTTCACCGCCAAGGAGCACACCTGCTACTACGCGCACGTGCTCGACACCGACCTGCCGCTCGCGGTGGACGTGCTGGCCGACGTCGTCACCGACGCCACGCTGGCGCCGCCGGACGTCGAGATCGAGCGCGGGGTGGTGCTCGAGGAGATCGCGATGCGCGACGACGACCCCGAGGACCTGCTCGGCGAGCTGTTCGACGAGGCGCTGTTCGGCGACCACCCGCTGGGCCGGCCGGTGATCGGCTCCGAGGAGTCGATCCGCCGGATGACCCGGGACACGCTGCACCAGTTCTGGAGCGGCGAGTACACGACCCCGCGGATGGTGGTTGCTGCGGCCGGCAACCTGGTGCACGCCGAGGTCGTCGAGCTCGTATCGAGCGCGCTGGCCGCGGCGGGCGCGCGGGCCGGGGACGCCGTGCCGGTGCCCCCGCGCCGCCCGGCACCCGCGCAGCTGGCCCTCGGACCCCGCGTCGTGCTGCGGCCGGACGACACCGAGCAGGCGCACTTGATGCTCGGTGTGCCCGGCCTCTCGCGCCACGACCCGCGGCGCACCGTGCTCACCGTGCTCAACACGGCCCTCGGCGGCGGGCCCAGCTCCCGGCTCTTCCAGCAGGTCCGCGAGCAGCGCGGCCTGGCGTACTCCGTCTACTCGGCGCTCTCCTCCTACGCCGACGCGGGCAGCTTCTCGGTGTACGCGGGGTGCGCCCCCGAGCGCGTCGACGAGGTCGCCACGGTCGTGCGGGCCGTCCTCGCCGAGGTGGCCGCCGACGGCCTCACCACGGACGAGCTCGTCCGCGCCCAGGGCAACCTGCGCGGTGGCCTCGTGCTGGGGCTGGAGGACACCCCGTCGCGGATGAACCGCATCGGGCGCTCCGAGCTCGACCACGGCCGGCAGCGCACGATCACCGAGAGCCTCGACCGCATCACCGCGGTCACCGCCGACCAGGTGAAGGCGCTCGCAGCCGAGCTACTGGCGGCCCCGCTCACGGCCGCGGTGGTCGGGCCGTACGACGACGAGCAGGACCTCCCGGACTCCCTCCGCTCCCTGGCGTAGCCCGCGAGTCGCGGTCTCCGTGTACGCGAGTCGCGGTTTGGCTGCAGGCGAGTCGCGGGCTGGGTCCGCGCGTGGGCCGGGCCGGGCGGTCGGGCCGTGACATCATCAGGGTGTGGAGGTCGTGACCGTTCTCGCCGCGGTGCTGGTCGTCGTCGGCATCGTCGGGATCGCGCTGCCGATCCTGCCAGGGCTGGTGCTCGTGGTGGCGGGCGTGGCTGTGTGGGCGATCGCCCGTGCCGACGCCGTGGCCTGGATCGTGCTGGGGATCGTCGTCGCGATCGTGCTCGTCGGGTCGGTGGTGAAGTACCTGCTGCCAGGACGGCGCCTGCGCGACTCCGGTGTGCCCGGCCGCACGATCGCGGCAGGCGCGGTACTGGGCGTGGTCGGGTTCTTCGTGATCCCGGTGCTGGGTCTCTTCATCGGGTTCGTGCTCGGGGTCTACCTCTCCGAGCTGGCCCGTCTCGGCGGGCACGAGGTCGCGTGGCCGTCCACCCGAAGGGCGCTGGCGGCCGTGGGCTGGAGCATCGTGATCGAGATGGCCACGGGGCTGATCGCGGCGGCGGTCTGGGTCGGGGCGCTGGTCTTCGCCTAGGGCTACAGCCGGATTTGTGATCATTGGTGTTCGGCGCTGCTGCTGGGGCCGTTCGGTGGTGGCCGCGCCCATGATCCGAGATATCGGGTCGCTATGGCTGTGGCGACAACCATGAGCACCCGCTACTTGCGATCTTCGCTTCCATGATCCGGAGTTTCGGGTGCTCATGGTTGCGGGGGCAGCCGTGGGCAACCGATAGTTCGGATCTTGCTCGCCGCCGGCCCGGGCGCCTGGCGGCCCGGGGTGCGATCGTGTCGGTCCATCGGGTCGGTCTGGTCGGTTGCCTGCCGGTGGGCGCGCCGTTCCCGGCCCGGGTCGCCCGGCGCCCCGCCTCGTGGTCCGGGCTTCGCGTGTGGTTCCGCCAGCTGCATCGACCCGGTCGCCTTGCCGGGGTAGCTGGGTTGGGTGCACTACCGATTAGTGGGGTTGCGTGGGCGGCCGTCCCCGACGCGGGCACAGGCCCGTTCCCGACGAGACCGTCGCTGCCGGGTGCCACGCGACTGGCTGTGGTCCCGACCCTCCACCCCCCAGCCCCGCTCCTGGATGATCACGGCCGGACCACCCCAGGGGCAGGGCCCACGCGCAGGTCCATGATCAGCAGGACCGGACACCCGCTGCAGGGGTGTCTCCCCGGTCAGAACACACCGGCTTCCGGGTGCAGCCCAGGTCTCGGTACCACTGGTCACACCCCAGATTCCAGGGGTGGCCAGAAGGCGACGACGGGACCACAGCCAGTCGCGTTGCACCCAACTGCGGTGGTCTCGTCCCGGACGGGCGTGCCCCCGCGTCGGGGACGGCCGCCCGCGCAACCACATGATTCGGTAGTGCACCCAACCCAGCCACCCCCGGAAGGCGACGGGGTCGAGGTGAACCGGATCGCTACGACAGCAGCCCTCGGCTGGCGGGTGCGGCCCGGGGGCTACCCGGTGCCGGGAACGGCGCGCCCACGAAAGCGTCCGGCACCCGGCAGCACTTCCCGGGAGCGTTCCGCGGAACGCACCGCGACGGTGATCAGCGGATCGGCGCGAAACCCGACGTCCCACGTCGGGAAAGGCGCCGACCTGATGATCACAGGCTCGCCGAGCCACCCAGCCCGGGCTCTTTGGAGCCCCGGCGCGCTCGTTCTCGGGCGGCGTACCCCGTCGACGGGGTGTCTGACCTACGACGGGCTGCGCCGGCCGGCACGGGTTGCGCCGGCAGCTCCGCCGTGCCGAGATGCGGCCTGAGCCCTGCGATCAGAGGAATGATCACGAAGTCCGGCTGGAGTACTAGCGTCCCCAGCGGCGATCACACGCACCTGTGCGTGGACCTTGTCGACGCGGCGTGGACCACAGCAGGGCTCCCGATGGTTGCTGGTTACCCTTCCGGCCGTGAGCGAGACGATTCGGGTCGGTGTGTTGGGCGCGCGGGGAAGGATGGGCACGCAGGTCTGCGCGGCCGTCGAGGCGGCGGACGGGCTGGCGCTCGTCGCCGGGGTCGACGACCGCGACCCGCTCTCCGCGCTGACCGACGCAGGCGTGCAGGTCGCCGTCGACTTCACCCACCCCGGCGCCGTGCTCGACAACCTGCAGTTCTGCATCGACCACGACATCGCGGCGGTGGTCGGCACCAGCGGGTTCGACGAGGCGCGGCTCGCAGATGTGCGCGAGCGGCTCGCGGCCCGGCCCGGGCACGTGTTGATCGCCCCGAACTTCGGGGTCGGCGCCGTGCTCATGATGCAGTTCGCGAGGACGGCGGCGCGGTTCTTCGAGTCCGTCGAGGTGATCGAGCTGCACCACGCGGGCAAGGTCGACGCGCCGTCCGGGACGGCCGTGCACACCGCGGCGCTGATCGCGGCCGCACGAGCAGAGGCGGGCGCCGGTGTGGTGCCCGACGCCACCGCCTCCGAGCTCCCGGGCGCCCGCGGCGCGCAGGTCGACGGTGTGCGAGTCCACTCGGTGCGCCTGCCCGGCCTGGTGGCTCACCAGGAGGTGGTGCTCGGCACCACCGGGGAGACGCTGACGATCCGACACGACTCGTTCGACCGGGCGTCGTTCATGCCGGGCGTGATCATGGCTGTCCGCGCGGTGCGCGACCGCCCCGGCCTGACGGTTGGTCTGGAGCCCCTGCTCGGCCTGTAGCCGCTCGTGAGGCGATCAGCCAGGGTACGAGCTGACCGCCGCGGAGATGGCGACGATCATGAAGATGATGTAGACGATGCCGAGCAGGGTGAACAGCGAGCCGACGATCAGACCGGCCAGCGCCAGCCCGTCGCCGCCCTCGCCGGTGCGCGCGATCTGCTTGCGCCCCATGATCCCGAAGACGATGCCGAGCGGGGCGAACACGAACGCGAAGACGAGCGCGAGGATCGCCATGGTGTTCGTGCCCCGGGCAGGAGGCTGAGGCGGGTACTGCTGCGGGTAGCCCCCGTACTGGCCCGGCGCCCCTTGCGGGGGCGGAGGGTAGCCGCCGGGCTGCTGCTGCCCGTATCCGCTCCCTGGGTGCTCGTTGCCCTGCGTCATGGTGATCCCCTCGTAGTAGTCGGGCGGTGATCGTAGATGTCTATGGCACGTCGGCCGTGAGCAGGTCGACGATCCCGCTGGTAGTGCCCGGTTTCGTCACGTTTGCGCCGGGATCGCGCTGAACGCCGCGGCGAAGATGGCGACCATGAAGATGATGTAGGCGACGATGAGCAGCGTGAACACCGCGCCGACGATCAGACCGGCGAGCGCGAGCCCTTCGCCCTCCTCGCCGGTGCGTGCGATCTGGTTGCGCGCGATGATCCCGAAGACGATGCCGACCGGCGCGAACACGAACGCGAAGACGAGCGCGAGGATCGCCATGGTGTTCGTGCCCCGCGCGGGGGGCGGGTACCCCGGGTACGCGCCGTACGCGCCCAACGGGGGCTGCGGATACCCGGGCGGCGGATATCCATCCGGCTGGTATCCCGGCTGCGGGTACTGGTACTGCTGGCCGTACGCGGTGGGACCGTACGGGCCCGGATCGGTGTTCGGCGCAGAGCCGTGCTCGAACTTCGCGGTCGGGTCGTCATCGGACCGGCCCGTGCTGTCCTGCGTCATGGTGTTCCCCCCTGGTGGGGGGATCATAGGGGCGGAGGGCCGCTCCGGGTCCCGGCCGGGGAATTGCGTCGGTTCGGAGCTCTCCTCGGGCTCTCCGGCTGCGTCAACCGGCGTCTTCCGCGTGTCCCCCGACGTCCGAGGTCGGCCGGGCGCCGTCAGCGCAGCTCGAGGTCCAGCGACCCGGTGATCCGCACCTCGCGGACCTCGCCCTCGCCCGTGTCGAGGACCCGCACGGTGCCGTCGGCGATCCAGCCCGCGGCCTTGTAGAAGCCGCGGCTCGCCGCGTCGGCCTCCGGCACCCAGGCGAGGCCGTAGCGCGCGCCGTCTCCGCGCAGGTGGGCAGCGGCCGCGGCCAGCAGCCGCCCGCCGTGACCGCGCCGGCCCCAGCGCGGCTCCACGAGCAGCGCACTGATCTCCGCCCACGCCTCGGCGCCCAGCGTCGGGGCGGAGGGCGTCGCCGCGCCGTCCGACGCGACGGCGGGTGCGGCGGCGCAGAAGCCGACCGTCCACTCGCCCTCGGTGGCCACGAGCACGTGGTGGCCCTCGCCCGCCTCGACGGCTGCCGCCCACGCCGCATGCGCCGCGGGCGAGCGCAGCCCTTCGAGGGCCGAGGCGGGTACGAGCCCCGCGTACGCGGTGGACCAGGTATCGGCCTGGATCCGCACGATCTCGGGGACGTCCTCGGGCGACGCGGGGCGGACGGCGGCGGTGGCCATGGCCCCATCCAAGCCCAATCCACGCGACAGGCGTTCATTCGCTATGGCAACGTTGTGGGGGTGAACGCCACTGCTCGCCGACCGGCACTCGCGTGGGCCGCGTTGGGCGTGGTCTACGTGCTCTGGGGTTCCACGTATCTCGCCAACCGCTTCATCATCACCGACCTGCCGCCGCTGTTCGCGAGCGGTGTGCGGTTCCTCGTCGGTGGCTCGCTGCTCGGGGTACTGGTCCTGGCGTTCTCCGGGCCGAAGGCGTTCCGGATGTCGTGGCCGCAGCTCGGCACCACCCTGCTGGCCGGGCTGCTGCTGCCGGCGTGGGGGAACGGGCTCGTCACCATCGCGCAGCAGTACGTGGCGTCCGGGCTCGCCGCGCTGCTGATCGCGTCCGTGCCGATGTGGATCGTCGTGCTGCGGGCGCTCACGGGGGACCGGCCGCGGCGCGCCACCGTCGGCGGGGTGGGGCTGGGCGTAGCGGGCCTCGCCCTGCTGCTGCTCGCCGGACCGTCGTCCGGGTCGGGAGGCGTGTTCGGCAGCGCGTGGTGGGGGCCGTGGCTGGTGCTGCTGGCCGCGGTCGGCTGGGCGTCGGGCACGTTCGCCACCACCCGGATGCCCGCGCCGGCCAACCCGTTCGCGCTGGCCGCGGGCCAGATGCTGGTGGGAGGGGCGATCCTGATGGCCGGCAGCGTCCTCGTGGGCGACCGGCCGGACCTCGGTGCCGTCGGGCCGACCGCGTGGTGGGCGTGGGCGTACATGGCCGTGGTGGTGTCGCTGGCCGCGTTCAGCGCCTACGCCTACGCGCTGGCTGCGCTGCCGGTCTCCACCGTGGCGACCTACGCGTACGCGAACCCCGTGATCGCGGTTCTCCTCGGCGTGCTGGTCGCCGGCGAGCGGTTCTCACTGGCGCAGCTGGCAGGCGGCGCCGTGGTGCTGCTCGCCGTGGTTGTGGTCATCGCGGCGGAGCGGCCCCGAAAACGTCAGGGGGAGCTGGCAACATCCACCACGTGACGCCCACCGTCGAGACGATCGGTCCCGCTGCCGCCCGCCGGGCCGCGCTGGCCGCCCAGGGGTTCGCCGACCCGCGGCCGTCCGGCTCGCCCACCCGCCGCCACCTCGCGCGCGTGCTCGGCCGGGTCCGGCTGCTGCAGCTCGACTCGGTCAACGTCGCGGTCCGCGCCCACTACATGCCGGTGTTCAGCCGGCTCGGGCCCTACGACCGCACTCTCGTCGACGACGCCGCGTGGGCCCACTCGGCGCGCAAGCCGCGGCTGCTGGTCGAGGCGTGGGCCCACGAGGCGAGCCTGGTGCCGGTTGAGGAGTGGCCGCTGCTGTGGTCCGGCGCCTTCCGCGACCGCTGGTGGCGCTCCTACGAGTCGATCGTCGACCGCCACCCCGGCCTGGTCGACGACGTGCTCGCCGTCGTCAAGGAGCAGGGCCCCATCGGGGCGGGGGCACTGGAGAAGGCGCTCGAGGCCCCCACCCGGCCGCGGCCGTCGGGGGCGTCGTGGTGGGAGCGGTCGGACGTCAAGCGCATCTGCGAGTACCTCTTCGGCACCGGCGTGCTCACCACGGGCACCCGCCGCCACTTCGAGCGGCTCTACGACCTGCCCGAGCGTGTGCTCCCCCCAGCCGTACTGGCCGCGCCGCGGCCCAGCGCCGAGGAGGCGGCCCGCACGCTCGTGCTGGGGTCCGCGTCGGCGCTCGGCGTGGCCACCGAGCCGGAGCTGCGCGACTACTACCGCCTCGCCCCGGCACGCAGCCAGGCGGCGGTCGCCGAGCTGGTGGATTCGGGCGAGCTGGCGCAGGTGCAGGTGCGCGGCTGGGACCGGCCCGCATACCGGCTGCCGGCCGCCCGCGTGCCGCGCCGGATCACCGGCCGTGCCCTGCTCTGCCCGTTCGACCCGGTGGTCTGGGAGCGGGCGCGCGCCGAGCGGATCTTCGGGTTCCACTACCGCATCGAGATCTACGTGCCGGAGCCGAAGCGGCAGTACGGCTACTACGTGTTCCCGTTCCTGCTCGACGGCGAGCTCGTGGCACGTGTCGACCTCAAGGCCGACCGCGCGGCGGGCGTCCTGCGGGTGCCGGGTGCGTTCGCCGAGCAGGGGGCCGACATCCCGCGCGTCACCGCGGAGCTGGCGGCGGAGCTGCAGGTCATGGCGGAATGGCTCGGTCTCGACGGGGTCGAGGTGGGGGAGCGGGGCGATCTCGCAGTCCCGCTGCGTCAGATCCAGCGTCAGAGGCGGAGCGCGGCGAGCTTGTCAGCGGTCTCGGCGTCGGCGGGCGTGTAGCTGGCGAACCGGATCTCGGCGCTGGGGGTGAGCCAGAGGTAGGTCGTGTGGAACTGCAGGAGTCCGGCGTCGGGGTGCAGGAACCGCTTGGTCAGGTTGCGCGGTGCCGTCACGTCGTGCTGGTTCCACAGGACGTCGAACTCGGCCGACTCCTTGCGCAGCCGCTTGATCAGGGCTTTCCAGCTCGGGTCCGACATGTGGTCGGCCATCGCGGCCCGCAACTGTGCCACCGACCGCGCCTTGTGCGTGGACCAGTCGGGCATCCGCTGCGGCCAGCTGCCCACGAAGCACTGCAGCGTGGTGTTGCGATCCTCGAACGGGAGCTCGTCGACGTCGCCGAAGAGCCAGTTGTAGCCCCGGTTGTAGGCGAGGATGTCGGTGCGGGCGTTCGCCACCAGCGCGGGCCACGGGTCGATCTTGTCGAGCAACGCGGCGGCGCCCGGCGGCACGGCGTTGCAGTCCCTCTGCGACGGCCGCGCCGGGAGCCCCGCGAGCGTGAACAGGTGCGCCGACTCGTACGGGTCGAGCTCCAGGGTGCGGGCCACCGCACCGAGCACCTGCTCCGACGGGCGGATGTCGCGGCCCTGCTCCAGCCACGTGTACCAGGTGACACCCACCCCGGCGAGCTGTGCCACCTCCTCGCGACGCAGGCCGGGTGTCCGGCGGCGCCCGGTGATCGGCAGCCCCACCTGGTGGGGCGTGAGCCGCTCGCGGCGGCTGCGGAGGAACGCGGCCAGCTCGCGCCTGCGGATCGCGCCCGGCAGCGTGGCGACCTCGTCGGACAGACCGACGGCAACCGGTTCGAGCACGGTGCTCATGCCAACCACACTGCCACGCTTCCGATCCTGTTACCGGGTAGTGCTGATACCTGAATAGCCACGCTCTGGTACCACTCTCCGGCCGCGCGGAGCGTGGTGATAGTGACAGTGCAATCCACTCCAGCGACACGTCCCGGGTTGACCTCCGCCGGACTGCTCACGCTCCTACTGGGCGCCGCGCTCAACGTCATCGACTTCTTCATCGTCAACGTCGCCCTCCCCACGATCGACGCCGACCTTCAAGCCTCGAGTGCGACCCTCGAGATGGTCGTCGCGGGGTACGGCATCGCCTTCGCGGTGCTGCTCGTGCTCGGCGGCCGGCTCGGCGACTCCTTCGGGCGCAGGCGGATGTTCCGGATCGGGCTGTCCGCCTTCACCGTGACCTCGCTCGTGTGCGGCATCGCACCCGACGCGACGACTCTTGTGCTCGCCCGCATCGCGCAGGGCGCCGCCGCCGCGATCGCGATGCCGCAGGTGCTCGCCTCGATCCAGGCGCTGACCAGCGGCGACGAGCGGGCGCGTGCCGTGGGGTACTACGGGGCGAACTCCGGCATCTCGATGGTGATCGGGCAGGTGCTGGGCGGAGCGCTCGTCGCCGCGGACGTCGCCGGGCTCGGCTGGCGGACGATCTTCCTGGTCAACGTGCCGATCGGGATCGTGACGCTGGTGCTGGCCGGGCGCTCCGTGCCGGAGAGCCGGTCGGCCAACCCGCTCGGCGTCGACGGCCGAGGCACGGTCCTGCTGGGGGCCACGCTGCTCGCGCTGCTGGTTCCGCTGACCGAGGGCCGTGCGCTGGGGTGGCCCGCGTGGTCGATCGCGCTGCTCGCGGCGGTGCCGGTGCTGGGGCTCTGGCTCGCGGCGGTCGAGCGCGGGGTGGAGCGGGCGGGCCGGGTCCCGCTGCTGCCGCCGAGCGTGCTCCGGCTGCCCAGTATGCGCCGCGGTCTCGGCGTCGCCATCCCGTTCTTCGTCGGGTTCGGCGGGTTCATGTTCATCTGCGCGCTGCTGCTGCAGGACGGGCTGCGGATGAGCCCGCTCGACGCCGGGTTCGCGCTCGCGCCGCTCGCGGTGGGCTTCTTCGGGGCGTCGATGCTGAACGCGCGCCTGGTGGCGCGGTACGGCCGCTCGGTGGTGGTCGCCGGGTTCGCGCTGCAGCTCGTCGGCCTGCTCGTCGTGCTCGGCACCGTGTCGGGAGGCTGGCCGGACCTGACCGCGCTCGACATCGCCCCCGGCATGTTCATCTGCGGCGTGGGCCAGGGCATGGCGATGACGACCGTGATCGGGTTGACGCTCTCCCGGGTGCCCGCCGATCGAGCCGGCGCCGGCAGCGGTGTCTTCACGACCGCGCAGCAGACGTTCCTCGCGCTCGGGGTGGCCACACTGGGTGGCCTCTACGCCGAGCTCTCCGACGCCGTCGGGCCGCGGGACGGGTTCGTCGTGGTGGTCGGGCTGCACGCCATGCTGACGGTGGGCATCGTGCTGCTCAGCCGCCGCCTGCCCGACCCGAGGCTCCCGGTGGTCGAGTAGCGCCGGCCCGCCGGCGCTGGGGCGCCGGCCCTACTCGACCACCGGAGCGGCACCCTCGTCGCTCCCCATCGACGAGGGTGCCGCCGGCCGCCCGGGCCCCCCAACCCGGGCTCCCCCTGGCCGTCGGTCAGGCCGGGACGGCCGCGCGGGCCACGAGCACGTCGCCGCTGCCGGTGCGCCCCCGCACGTGCACGGCGGCCGCCTTCTCCGGTGCCACCGTGGCGACCTCCAGCTCGCTGCGCGCGGTGCCGGAGCCGGACACCAGGTCGAGCTCGGCGCTCACACCGGGGTGCACGCCGATGCGGACCGCGCCGGAGCCGGTGGTGAACTGAACGCCGCCGCTGCGCGCGTCGGAGACGGTGACGTCACCGGACCCGGTGCGGACCCGCACGTCGCCGTTCACCTCGCCGAGCACGATGTCGCCGCTGCCGGTCTTGATCTCGGTGGGCCCCCCGGTGCCGGCCACCCTGATCGCGCCGGAACCGGTGCGCAGCCGCGCCCGCCCGGTGACGGGGCCGAGGTCGATCGCGCCGGAACCGGTGGTGACGTCGGCATCGCCGTCGACGCCGTCGAGGGTGGCGTTGCCGGAGCCGGCGCGCACGCCGGCCCACCCGGCACGGCCGCTGGCCCGCACGTCGCCCGAGCCGACCCGCACGGCCAGCCGGGAGCGCGTGGGTGCCCACACGGTGATCGCGAGCGGCACCACCCGCAGCGGGAGCTCCTGGGTCGAACGCACTACGAGTCGCCGCCCGCTGTCGGACCAGCTGATCTCGGCTGCCGACACGGCGTCGATCGCGAGCTGCTCCGGGTCGCCACCCAGTCCGCCTCCGGTGGCGGTGCCCAGCCAGTTGATCAGGCCGGAGAGGCCCTGCGTCCACGCGTTGGTCGCCGACGGGTCGTGGCGGACCTCGACCCGCAGCTCGCCGCCGTCCTCCGGGAGGTCCTCGAGGTGGACGCGAACGCGGCCGACGTCGGTGGACAGCTCCAGCTCGGCCGGGCCGGTGACGGGCCAGCTCTGCTGGCGGACGAGGCCGGGACCGGGCTCGTCGGGAAAGTCGTTCTTGTCGACGTCGTCCTTGTCGAAGTTGATGTCGGACTCGCTCACGTCACTCACCCCTCCACCCAGCCGTGCAGACGCTTGCCGCCGCGGTCGCGCGTCCAGTCGCCGTGGCGGCCGGGCTTGCGGTGGCCCGCGAGGGCGCCCTGCACGGCCTGTGCGACCCACGAGTTGAGGGACACGCCTTGCGCGGCGGCGGCCTGCTCGGCCTGATTCTTGATCTGCTCGACGAGCCGCAGCGTGATGCGGCTGATGTCCCCGGCGTCCTGGCCCTTGAAGTCGCCCCCGAAGCCTCCCCCGAAGCCGCCGAAGGGCGGGGTCGGGCCGGGCCCGGGTTCGGGTTCGGCGGCCTCGTCACGGCTCACCGCGACGCGGATGTCGCGGCCGTCGAGGCGGACCTCGACCACGCGGTCCCCGAGCGCGGCGGTGACCTCGGCCGCCAGGTCGGAAAGGGCGTTCATGATCGCGAGCCGCGCCGCGGGCTCGATGGCGGCACCGAGCAGGGCGCTGGTGCGCTGCGTCTGCTCGTCGCCTGCAGCGGCCGCGGACGCGAGGTCCTCGCGCAGCTGCTGCACGTACTGACTCAGGTCCATGACGCCATCATGGCGTCATGGGTGACGTCAGTCAAGCGGATCGCTGACGTCATCTGGCGTCACGGCGGTTCCGGGGATCCCGTGGCTACGCTTCCCGGCATGCCGCAGACCGTGCCGCTGGGCGTCCAGCTCGTCGCCAAGACCGAGTTCATCGCCCCGGAGGGCGTGCCGTGGACCACCGACGCCGACGGCGGCCAGGCGCTCGCCGAGTTCGCCGGCCGGGCCTGCTACCAGTCGTGGTCCAAGCCGAACCCGGCCACCGCCACCAACGCCGGCTACCTGCGCCACATCCTCGAGGTCGGGCACCTGTCGGTGCTCGAGCACGGCACGGTGAGCTTCTACCTCACGGGCCTGTCCCGCTCGCTCACCCACGAGCTCATCCGCCACCGCCACTTCTCCTACAGCCAGCTCTCGCAGCGCTACGTGCCCGAGCGGGACGCCGCGATGGTGGAGCCCGGCGTCATCGCAGACGACCCGGAGCTGCACGAGCTGTTCACCGAGGCCGCTGCCGCGTCGGTCAAGGCATACGAGGCGCTGCTCGAGGGCCTGCAGAAGAGGTTCGCCGACGTCCCCGACGCCACGCTGCGGCGCAAGCAGGCGCGGCAGGCGGCGCGCGCGATCCTGCCCAATGCCACCGAGACCCGCATCGTGGTCACCGGCAACTACCGGGCGTGGCGCCACTTCATCGCCATGCGAGCCACCGAGCACGCCGACGTCGAGATCCGCGCCCTCGCGATCGAGTGCCTGCGCCAGCTGCAGCGCGAGGTGCCCAACGTGTTCGACGACTTCGAGATCGGCACGCTGGACGACGCCACCGAGATCGCGTCGAGCCCGTTCGTCACGGAGGGATAAGCCAGGGCGGGTTCTGCGTCGACTTCGGCGCTCGCACACCGACTTCTGTGCTGGCACACCGACAGCAGTTGGTGTGTGAGGTCAGATGTCCGTGTGTGAGGTTCAGCGGCGCCAGCGTGCGCCGGCAGGGGAGGCGGCAAAGCCGCGGCGCTTGTGCAGAGCGCTGTCGGCCACCGCGACCGCGGCGTCGAAACCCGCCGTGCGGGCGAGGTCGACGACCGTGCGGGCCACGGAGGTGACGAGCAGTCCGTCGACCTCGTCCACCTCGTCGGGCGTGAGCGGTGCGGCGTGCAGGTGCACGCCGTTGCCGACTCGTCCGCCGGTGCGGCGATCGCGGGTGCGGTGGATGCGGTCGAGCGGCAGCCCCCACGTGGAGAGCCCGTGCAGCACCGCGGCCGAGACGTGGCTCAGCGCTCCGTCTGCCGCGTGGCGCTCGTCGCGCACCGCCGCGAGCAGGGCGTGGCGGGGCCTCGTATCGCGGCGGCTCCCCCGGCGCGGCTGCTCGCACACCAACATCTGTGCCCACACACCGAAAGCAGTCGGTGTGTGGGCACAGGAGTCGGTGTGCGAGCGCCGTCCCTGGCGCTGAACTGCCCGCGCCGCAGCCGGTGCGGCGCTTGCTCAGCCCTTGTCGCCGAACGGGATGCCGTACTGGGTGATCAGCGCCTGGTAGCGGTCGCGGGCCGCCGTCCATTCCGACACCACCTGCGCACCGTCCACCTCGTACGGCGCGAGCAGTCGCTGGGTGTTGAAGTCCTTGTACTCCGGGCTCTGGAACGCCGCGGTGAAGGCCTGGCGCAGCCGGTCGAGCACCGGGGCCGGCGTGCCCTTCGGTGCCACGACCGCGCGGTACTGGGACACCGTTGAGTCGAAGCCCGCCTCGACCGCCGTGGGGACGTCCGGGAAGTACTGGCTGCGTTCCTTCGAGAAGACGACGATCGGGTTGACCGATTCGAGGTGGGTCTTGGCGTCGCCGAGCTGCACGCCCGCCACGTCGATCTGGCCGCCGAGCAGGGCGGTCATGGCGTCGGACGCGCCGTCGAACGGAACGGCGTTGCCCTCGATGCCCGCCTGCGAGAACAGCAGCGCCTGGGAGAGCTGGCTCCCGGTGCCCACGCCGGTGGTGCCGTAGCTGATCGGCCTGGTGGCGTTCACCATGTCCTGCACGGTGCGGAAGCCGGTGGCTGGGTTGGCCACCAGGATGAAGTCGTCCTGGGAGATGCCGGTGACGACCTCGTAGTTGTTGATGTCGATCGCCTCGTTGTCGGGCACGGCGAGTGGTGTGATCGCCACGAGCGACGCGTTGATGACCATGAGGTTCTGGCCGTCCGGTGCCTTGGTAGCGAGCTCCTGGGCGGCCAGGGCCCCGTTGGCGCCCGGTGTGTTCACGACCGGCACCGGAACCCCGAGGTCGTTGGTGACGATGTTCGCCAGCGCTCTGGCGATCAGATCCGTGCTCCCGCCGGGCGCTTGGCCAACGCTGACGCTGATGGGGCCGCTGGGGAACGCCTCGGCGGACTGACCGCCGCCGTTGCTTCCGCCGCCCAGGTTGCCGCCGCAGGCGGCGAGGGAGAGGACGAGCGCCGCACCGGCACCGATCAGCGCGGTTCGGCGCGTGTACCTGCGTCGGGCCACAACGATCTCCTTTGATCCATCGGCCGCTTGGGCGTGAAGCGTAGGAGCGCATTCCATGCCTGTCCAAGGCAAATCGAGCATGGAGTGATACCTCTGGAGCATCACTACTTCCTGAGTAAAGTACGGATCATGAGTCTTGCGAGCAGGGAGCGTGCCGCGCTCAGCGACGAGCTGCTCCGGGTGGGTCCGGACCGCCCGACGCTCTGCGAGGGCTGGGCCACCCGCGACCTGCTGGCCCACCTCCTCGTCCGCGAGCGGCAACCCCATGCGGCCGCCGGCATCCTGATCTCCGCGCTGGCCCCGGTCGCCGAGCGCGCCATGGACGGCTACCGCGAGATGCCGTGGGACGAGGCCGTTGCCCTCTTCCGCGGTGGCCCGCAGTCGTGGTCGCCGTTCCGGTTCGAGCGGGTCGACGCGGCCGCGAACGGCGCCGAGTTCTTCGTGCACCACGAGGACGTGCGGCGCGGCGCACCGGGCTGGGAACCCCGTGAGCCCGACGAGGAGCGCGACGCGGAGCTGTGGGCGGGCGCGCGGCGGATGGGCATGCTGCTGCGCCGCAGCCCGGTCGGTGTGGTGCTGGCGCGCCCGTCGGGGGAGCGGCACGTGGTGAAGACCGGGCCAGGGGCCGTCACCGTGTCCGGCGAGCCGGGGGAGCTCGTGCTCTTCGCGTTCGGACGCGACGCCGTTCGGGTCGACCTGCAGGGCGAGCCGGGTGACATCGAGGCTCTGACGGCCAGTCCCCGTGGTGTGTAGCGAATCCCTCGGGGAGCACCGGGGTACCGTCTTCGCATGAGCGAGCTTGCGAGCGAGTCATGGGCACAGCGTCTTGGGCGAATGCCCGCGACGAGCCCTGGCGAGGAGCTGGCATGAGTCCCACCGCCCTGCCTGGCCGACCGTTCGGCCGCGTGCTGACCGCTATGGTCACGCCCTTCGACGCCGAGGGGCGGCTGGACCTCGCCAAAGCCGAGGAGCTCGCGGCGCACCTCGTCGAGCTGGGCAACGACGGGCTGGTCGTCAACGGCACCACGGGCGAGGGGCCCACCACCAGCGACGAGGAGAAGTCGGAGCTGATCAGGGCGGTGGTGAACGCCGTCGGCGACCGGGCCACCGTGGTGGCGGGCGCCGGCACCTACGACACCGCCCACAGCATCCACCTCTCGCGCGAGGCGGAGAAGGCGGGCGCCCACGGGCTGCTGCTGGTCACGCCGTACTACTCACGGCCGCCGCAGTCGGGTCTCGTGCTGCACTTCACGGCCGTCGCCGACGCCACGAACCTGCCGGTGATGCTCTACGACATCCCGCCGCGCAGCGTGATCCCGATCGAGGTGGAGACGCTGCAGCGGCTCTCGGAGCACCCGCGGATCGTGGCGGTCAAGGACGCGCGCAACGACCTGCGCGCCGGCACCGAGGTGCTCGCCACCACCACGCTCGCCTACTACTCCGGCGACGACCCGGTGAACCTGCCATGGCTGTCGGTCGGGGCGGTCGGGTTCGTCAGCGTGATCGGGCACGTCGTGGCCAACCGGCTGCGAGAGCTGCTCGACGCGTACGAGGCCGCTGACGTCGACCGCGCCCGCAACCTGCACTACGCCATGATCCCGGTGATGCGCGCGATGGGCCGCGTCGGCGGCGTGATCTTCGCCAAGACCGCGATGCGGCTGCGCGGGATCGACGTCGGCGGCCCCCGGCTGCCGCTGCCGCCTGCCACGGAGGAGCAGGTGGCCGCGATCGCGGGGGACCTGCAGTCCGCCGGCATCGCGCTCGCCGACTCCCACCGCGCCGACGACCACGGCCATGGCGCGCTCGGCCCGCGGGCCGCCGCCGACCTCGGTGCCGAGGTGGCCTACCACTGACCCTGCACCGCGCCTACGAAAACGCGCCTACGAAAACTGCGAGGAACAAGTTTGAGTCGTCCCCCAGCACGGTCCGATCGCGCCCGGTCCGACCGTCGCTCCCGGCCGCCCCGGCGCGACCGCTCCCGCCCGGCGGAAGCGCCACCCGAGGAGGTCAACCGGGCAGAGCTGCCGTCGAACCCGCCGCCGCCGCTCCCCGAGGGCGCATTGCGCGTGGTGGCGCTCGGCGGCATCGGTGAGATCGGCCGGAACATGACCGTGTTCGAGTACGACGGGCGGCTGCTCGTCGTGGACTGCGGTGTGCTGTTCCCGTCGGAGGACTCGCCCGGCGTCGACCTGATCCTTCCGGACTTCCGCGCCATCGAGGACCGGCTCGACGACATCGACGCCCTGGTGCTCACCCACGGCCACGAGGACCACATCGGCGCCGTACCGTTCCTGCTGCGCCAGCGGCCGGAGCTGACGATCGTCGGGTCCCGGTTCACGCTCGCCCTCGTGGCGGCCAAGTGCAAGGAGCACCGGCTCACCCCGCACCTGCTCGAGGTGAAAGAGGGGGAGCGGCTGCACCACGGCGCGTTCGACTGCGAGTACTTCGCGGTGAACCACTCGATCCCGGACGCGCTCGCGGTCGCGATCCGCACCCCGGCGGGGCTGGTGCTGCACACCGGCGACATCAAGCTCGACCAGCTCCCGCTCGACGGCCGCCTCACCGACCTGGCCGGCTTCTCCCGGCTCGGCGACGAGGGCGTGGACCTGTTCCTCGTCGACTCCACCAACGCCGACGTCCCCGGTTTCGTGATCGCCGAACGCGAGATCGGGCCGGTGCTCGACGGGGTGTTCCACCGGGCAGACTCCCGCATCATCGTCGCCTGCTTCGCGAGCCACGTGCATCGGGTGCAGCAGGTGCTCGATGCCGCCGCAGCGCACGGGCGCCGCGTCTGCCTGGTCGGCCGCTCGATGGTGCGCAACATGGGGCTGGCGGCCGAGCTGGGCTTTCTCAACGTGCCGGAAGGGCTGCTCGTCGAGCTGGACGAGGCGATGGAGCTGCCCGACGAGCAACTGGTGCTCGTCTCCACGGGCTCGCAGGGCGAGCCGCTGTCGGCGCTCGCGCGGATGGCCCGCGGCGACCACCGCTCCGTGCGGATCCAGCAGGAGGACACGATCATCCTGGCCAGTTCGCTGATCCCGGGCAACGAGACGGCCGTGTTCGGCGTGATCAACGGCCTGACCCGGCTCGGGGCCACGGTCGTGCACCAGGGCACCGCCAAGGTGCACGTGTCCGGGCACTCCCCGGCCGGTGAGCTGCTGTTCCTCTACAACGCCGTGCGGCCGAGCAACGTCATGCCGGTGCATGGCGAGTGGCGGCACCTGCGTTCCAACGGTCGACTCGCCGTGCAGACCGGCGTGCCGGAGGACGCCGTGGTGCTCGCCGAGGACGGCGTCGTCGTCGATCTCGTGGACGGGCGGGCGTCGATCACCGGGCGGGTCGAGGTGGGCCGCGTGTACGTCGACGGGCTCGAGGTCGGCGACATCGGCGAGAGCACGCTCGCCGACCGGTTGGTCCTCGGCGAGGGTGGCTTCATCTCGATCTCGGTGGTGGTCGACTCGAACACCGGCCGGGCGGTGTCCGTCCCCAAGCTGTCCGGGCGCGGGTTCTCCGACGACCCCAAGGCACTGGACGCGGTGCTGCCGTTGGTGGAGGACGAGCTGTCCCGCACCGAGTCGGAGGGCATCACCGATACCCACCGCATCGCCCAGGCCGTGCGCCGGGTGGTGGGCAAGTGGGTGGGGGAGACCTACCGCCGCCGCCCGATGATCGTGCCCACGGTGATCGCCGTCTGAACGTGCTCGGAGTGGCGCTCCCGGTCGAGCCCAGCCTCGCCGTCGAGCGGTTCGTCGCGTCCGCCGAGCTGCCGACGCCGTACCTCGTGCTCGACCCGTACGTCGTCGCCGACCGCTACAACCGGCTCGCCGCTGCCCTGCCCGGCGCCGAGATCCACTACGCGGTCAAGGCCTGCCCGCACCCCGAGGTGCTGTGGACCCTCGCCGCGCTCGGCAGCGGGTTCGACGTGGCGAGCGTGGGGGAGGTGCGGCTCGCGGTCGCTGCCGGGGCCGACCCGGACCGGATCTGCTACGGCAACCCGGTGCGCGGGCCGGCCGACATCGCCGCGGCCCACGCCGCGGGGGTGCGCCGGTTCGTCTCCGACAGCGCCGAGGACGTCCGGCTCCTCGCCGCGACGGCGCCCGGGGCACGGGTACTGGTGCGGCTGCTCGTGTCCGACGCCGGCTCCGCCACCCCGTTCGCCGCCAAGTTCGGGGCGGTGCGGGGCGAGGCCGTCCGGCTGCTCGGCGCCGTGGCCGACGCTGGGCTCGTCGCGGACGGGGTGGCGTTCCACAGCGGCTCGCAGCAGCTGCGGCCCGATGCCTTCGCGGACGGGATCACCGAGGCCCTGTCCGTCGCGGCGGCCGCCGGGCTGCCCCGGCCGGTGCTCGATCTCGGCGGCGGCTTTCCGGTCGCCTACCTCGAGCCGGTCCCCGACATCGCGGCCTACGCCGCCGCGATCCATGACGCTCTTGCCGGGGCCGAAGGCGTCCGCCTGATGCTGGAGCCGGGACGGGCGCTCGTCGCCGAGTCCGGGCTGATCCGCTCGACGGTGCTGCGCGTCTCCCGGCGGCCGGGTGTCGACGACCGGCGCTGGGTCTACCTGGACGTGGGCCGCTACTCGGGACTGGCGGAGACGGAGAACGAGGCCATCGCCTACCGCGTGCGCGTGCCCGGCCGGTCCGGGCCTGCCGAGCCGGTGGTACTGGCCGGCCCGACCTGCGACGGGGACGACGTGCTGTACCGCCGCACCCCGTGCCCGCTCCCGCTGTCGCTGGAGGCGGGGGACGTGGTGGACCTGCTCGTGGCGGGTGCCTACACCGCCTCCTACGCGTCTGTCGCGTTCAACGGGCTCCCGCCACTGCCAGTGCACACGGTCTGATGCCGGATCCCATGTCAGCCCGGGAGGTCGTCGAGGTACTCGGTGCCGGGCTCACCCGGCACTGGCGGATCGATGCCGTGCGGTACGAATCGCGCACCCCGTTCCAGCACGTGCTCGTCGCCGAGACCGCCCACGGCACCACACTGTTCTGCGACGACGAACGGCAGAGCGCAGAGCAGACCCAGCTCGTGTACCACGAGGCGCTGTTCCTGCCGGCCGCCCTGCTCGCCGCGCGGCGGGAGCGGGTGCTGGTGATCGGGTCGAGCGAGGGGGTCGTCTCGCAACTGGCCGTCGCCACGGGGGCGCGCGTCGTCGACCACGTGGACATCGATCCGGACTGCGTGCGCGCCTGCGCCGAGCACCTGCCCTACGGCTACCGGCCCGACCAGCTGGCCCGCGCCGATCGGCATGACGGCCCGGTCCGGGTGCACTACGGCGACGGGCTGGCGTTCGTCGCGGAGACTGCGGACCGCTACGACGTCGTGGTGGTCGACCTGCCCGACGAGCGGCCCGACGACCCCGACGCCCAGCTCAACCGCCTCTACAGCGCGGCGTTCCTGCGCCGCTGCGCGCAGCGGCTCAACGAGGGCGGGGTGGTCGTCTCGCAGGCGGGCAGCCCCGCCCTGTGGCGCAACGCAACGCTCCGCGCGGCGCTCGACCGGTTCCGCGAGGTGTTCGGCCAGGTCGTCCCGTACGTCAGCGACGAGCACGAGTGGGCGTTCCTGGCCGGCCGCGAGACGGAGGGGCCGGACCCGGCGGGCGAGATGGTGGAGCGCCTGCCCGGGCTGGGCTACCGGCCGGCGACGCTCGACGCCGAGGCGCTGCGTGCCCGCTCCGTGCTCCCGTTCGGGCTGCGCCGGCCCCCGGTGGTCGATTAGGGCCGGCGCTCTCGACCTGCGGTGTCAGGCCTCGAAGATCGTGGCGCGGATCTCCCGGATCACGGTGTCGACGCTGCCCATCGTCGCGTCGATCCGTTCCTGGACCCGCCCGGTGGCCAGGTCGCGCACACCGCCGAGCTGGAGGCTGAGCTCGAACAGCGTGCTGATCACGCGCTCGTGCAGGTCGGTGGCGATGCGTTCGCGGTCGGCCGCGAGCTGCGCGACGTGGAGCCGTTCGGTCAGCAGGGTCGCGTTGATCAGGTTGTCCGCGCGCACCCGGAGCTCCGTGAGCGAGAAAGGTTTGGCGAGGTAGTCGTTGGCGCCGGCCTGCAGCATTCCCACCCGGGCGCCCTCCTCGGCCCGCGCGCTCATCACCAGCACCGGAACCGACTCCGCACCGTCTCCTCGCAGCTGTCGGATCAGGTCCTCGCCGCTGAGCTTCGGCATCATCACGTCGCAGACGATCAGCTGTGGCCGCAGCTCGCGGGCTTCCGCGAGGCCGCTCTCGCCGTCGAACGCGGCGCGCACGCGGTACCGCTGCGCCAGCGTCCGGCACACCAGCTCGTTCAGGTCGGGGTTGTCCTCGATCACCAGTACCAGCGGACGGGCCGGGTCGTCGGTATCCGCCACGACCGGTCTCGCCCGGTCGGCCGCGAGCGGGCGCGCCGCCACGGGTTCGATGGGCGTCGGCGGACGGACCGTGGTGCCAGGGGGTGCCTCCACGGGCAAGGCGATGCGGAACAGCGCCCCTCCCTCCGGGGCGGCCGAGACCTCGACATCGCCGTGCAGCAGGTCGACGAGATCGCGCACGATCGACAGCCCCAGCCCGGTGCCGGCCAGCTCACGGGCGAGCCCTCCGTCGAGCTGGCGGAATCGTTCGAAGATCACCTCGCGCTTGTCGGCGGGGATGCCCGGCCCGCTGTCCGCGATCTCGATCAACGCGCGGGCGCCGCCGGGATCGAGCCGGACGGCGCAGCGCACGACCCCGCCGTCGGGAGTCACCTTGAACGCGTTGGACAGCACGTTCATCAGGATCCGATTCAGGTGCTCGGCATCGGCCTCCGCGCGCACCTGCGAGTCGGCCTGCACCCGGAACTCGATTCCCAGCTCGATCGCGCGGGACTCGAAGAACCCGGCTGCTTGGCGGACGTGCTCCGTGACGTCCAGCTCGGCGTAATCGACTCCCACCCGACCGGACTCGAGCCGCGACGCGTCGAGCAGATCGTTGACCTGCTGCAGCAGCAATCGCGCGTTGCGGTCCACGACGTCGAGCAGCTGGTGATGCGGATCGTCGTCGGGGATCTCCGCCAGCAGTTTCTCCACCGGCGCCAGAATCAGCGTGAGCGGTGTGCGGAGTTCGTGGCTCACGTTGGCGAAGAACTGGTTCTTGAGCGTGTCGAGCTCGGTCAGCCGGTGGTTGAGCTCGGCCAGTTCCGCGTTGACCTCCTTGAGCTCGCGGCTCGCCCGTGCCGCCGCCAGCGACTGCGCGAGTACCTCCCGCTGCTGCGCCTCGTCGGACCGCTGCAGCCGCAAGAAGTCGGTGACGTCCTCGACCCGGTGGATGATGAACCGCAGCGCCCCGTCCGGGCCGAGCACCGGCACGTTGGTGGGACTCCAGAACCGTTCCTCGAAGTCGCCGCCCGCCCGGCGGATGTCGTACTTCTGCACGGGCATCACGTCGGTGGTCCGGTCGCGGCGCACGCGCTCGAGCGACGCTCGCAGATTCTTGACGCCCTCGGCGCCCGCGTCCCCGGGATTGTCCGGGAAAATGGTGAAGATGCCCTCGCCGACGATCGAGTCCCGCTCGGTCATCGTCGCCCTGGCATAGGCGTCGCTGACGGCGACGATCGTGAAATCGGGGTCGAGCACGAGATAGAGCCCAGGGGCCGATTCGAAGATCAGACGGAAATCAGGAGACGACACCAGCCACCTCGCCCCACCGTGATCCATCTCGCTCCGTGCCCCGCGCACGGCGGGTGAGCGAGAGTACTCCACGCCGTCCCCGCGCCGTCCAGACTCGGCTTGACCTCAGGTGGACCTGAAGTCGTTGACTTGCCGCCGTGACGACCGTGAAGCGACGGGTGCTCGGCACGCTGGTGCGGCAGTTCGGCCATCCGCGAGGAAGCACCGGACAGGTGGTCGGGTGGGTGATGGCCCATCGCCGGTCCAACCGGGAGCGCAACCGGTGGGTGGTGGGCCTGCTCGACGTGCAGCCGACGGACACGGTGCTGGAGATCGGCTTCGGACCTGGGCTGGCCATCGCCGAACTCGCCCGCCGGGCGGGTCACGTCCACGGCATCGACCGGTCCGACGTGATGGTCCGCCAGGCGAGCCGCCGCAACCGCGTCGCCGTCGCCGAGGGACGGGTCGAGCTCGTGCACGCGTCCGTGGACCGGCTGCCGCGCTTCGACGCGCCGCTGGACGCCGTCATGGCCGTCAACTCGGTGGGCTTCTGGCCCGAGCCCGCGCAGCGGCTCCGCGAGCTGTGGGGTCTGCTGCGACCCGGCGGACGCATCGCGCTCGCCAGCCAGCCCCGCTGCCCCGGTGCGACCCGGGACACCACGGACAGGGCCGCCGGAGAGCTCCGGGCCCTGCTCGCCGGGGCGGGCTTCGCAGAGCTCCGGGTCGAGACGCTGGAGCTCGATCCGCCCGTGGCGTGCGTGCTCGGAGTCCGGCCGCGTTAGTGGGGGGCGGTTCGGCACGAGGTACGCGGAACAACGCCGCCGGGCACTCGGTCTGCGATCATCGAGCCATGGCTGACGGATTCAACCCGCGCGGGATCTGGCAACCGAACGGTCGGGCCTTCTCCCAGGGCGTGATCCAGGGCCCCGGTGAGGTCGTGCACGTCACGGGGCAGGTCGCATGGGACGAGCACGACAAGGTCGTGGGCATCGGCGACCCCGATGCGCAGATGGAGCAGTGCATCCGCAACGTCCGGACGGTGCTCGCCGAGGTCGGCGGCCTCCTCGACGACATCGTCTCCATGACGGTCTACTTCGTCGACCGCGCCGACCTGCCCGCGATCCAGGGCGTCCGGTCGCAGTACTTCACGGCGGGCACCGCGCCGGCGAGCATCCTGATCCAGGTCGCGGGGCTCGTCGCGCCGGAGCTGCGGGTGGAGCTGGTCCCGATAGCCGTGGTGCCGCACGACCGGTTCCGGCGCCCTTGACCTGAAGCGTGGTTCAGGTATGAGGGTGGTTGACGTGAACGCACCCCGCATCGAGGACCACACCGACCACGTCGCCGACGTCGAGGCGATCCGCCGGATCATCGCCGACGTCGAGAAGGGCTTCAACGACAACGACGCCGAGCTGCTCGTCGAGCACTTCGCGCAGAACGGCTCCGCCGTCACCGCGATGGGCACGCAGATCGACGGTCGGGAGGCCATGCTCACCGCCGCCCGCGCCGGCCTCGCCGGGCCGTTGCGAGACGAGCGCGCCCGCTACGAGCTCGCCGACGTCGCGTTCGCGCGGCCCGACGTCGCGGTCGCGCACAAGCACGCATGGGCGATCGACGAGACCGGCGAGCCCAAGAGCGTCGGCCACGAGATGAACGCCCTGTACGTGCTCGTGCGCGAGAACGGGCGGTGGTGGATCGTCTCGCGGCAGAACACCATCGTGCCCACATGATCATCGCCTTGGTGCAGGAACGGCCGTATCCGACCGGATTCGCGCCAGGCCGCTGATCATGGTTCCGATACCCGGCGAGGCCGGTGCGGTAGCCGAGCACCTCGGATCGATCACGGGCACGTGTGATCGATCCGAGGCACGACTCAGGGGCGCGGCGGGTCGTCCGGTTCCTGCCCCGGCGGCAGGTTCGACCGGTCGGGCGCGATGACGGTGCTCTCCTCGGAGTCGGGCAGGCCGAAGTGCGGGCCGCCGCGCTCGTCGTGCAGCAGCAGGTCCGAGGTGCCCTGCCGCAGCGTCTCGCCGCGGAAGAACGCGGGGGCGATCCGGCTGTACACCAGCATCAGCACCGCGCCCAGCGCGATGGCCCCGATCCCGATCACGAAGACGCCGCCGATGCCGAACACGGTGGTGGAGCCGGCATCGGCGGACGCGTAGTCGATGCTCGACAGCACGAACGCGACCAGCAGCATCAGCCCGCCCAGCCCCGGCAGCACGCCCTTGGTCCACAACCCGCGCCCGCGCAGCTCCCTGCGGTAGAACCACACGCAGGCGAAGCCGGTGAGGCCGTAGTAGAAGGCGATCAGCAGGCCGGTGGCGGAGATCGAGTCGGCCAGCACGTTCTCGCTGATCAGCGTGAGGCCCACGTAGAACACGATCGACGCGATGCCCATGCCCCACGTGGCCCAGGTCGGGGTGAGGTAGCGCGGGTGGATGTCGGCGAACTTCCGCGGGAGCGCCCGGTAGGCGCCCATCGACAGCGCCGCCCGCGCCGTGGGCAGGATCGTGGTCTGGGTGGACGCCGCCGACGAGGTCAGCACCGAGATGATCAGCAGGATCACGAAGAACTGCCCGAAGCCCCCTTCGCCGAACACGGCGGAACCGAGCGCGGCGAACACGTCGTCGGAGTTCTCCTCGTTGCCCAGGCCGATGCCCTCGGTGCCGGTGCCCGCGAACGCCACCGCGGAGACCGCGACGAGGACATACGTGACGACCAGCAGCAGCGTCGAGAGCACCGCGGCCCGCCCAGGCGTGCGGCCGGGCTCGTCGCTCTCCTCGTTGATGGCCACGGCCGTGTCCCAGCCCCAGTACAGGAACACGGCGATGAGCACGGCGTCGACCAGGTCGGGGATCTCGAGCCCGCCGGGCCACAGCCAGCCGAGGCTCGGCATCATCGAGCCCTCGGGCGCGTCGCCCGTGTAGACGCGTACGAGGGCGGTGACGGCGAAGATCGCCAGCACCACGAGCTCGATCCCCAGCAGGGCGTACTGCAGCCGCGCCGAGATCTCGATGCCCCGGTAGCAGATGTAGGTCATGACCAGGATCCAGACGACACCGGTCACGGTCGTCCACAGCGTGCTCTCCGCGAGCGCATCCGCGCCGACCAGCACGAACGAGTACTGCCCAGCCACCTGCGCGAGGTTGGCCATGACGATCACGTCGGCCGCGATGATGCCCCAGCCGCCGAGCCACCCCATCCACGGCCCGAACGCGCGTCCGGCCCAGGTGAACGTGGTGCCGCAGTCCGGCTCGGCCCTGTTGAGCTCGCGGTAGGCGACCGCGATCAGGTACATCGGCACGAACGCGAGCAGCAGGACGGCAGGCGCCTTCTCGCCGGACAGCAGCACGAGCGCGCCAAGGCTGGCGGCGAGGCTGTATGCCGGCGCCGTGGACGCCATGCCGATCACCACGCTGGACAGCAGCCCGAGCGCGCCGCCCTTGAGTCCCTTGTCGCCGGGCGCGGTGCCGCCTGGCCGGTTGATCACCTCGGTCATCTCGGCTCCGCTCAGGACTCGATGTTCGCCATGACGTGCTTGACGCGCGTGTAGTCCTCGAATCCGTAGACCGACAGGTCCTTGCCGTAGCCCGACTGCTTGAAGCCGCCGTGCGGCATCTCCGCGACCAGCGGGATGTGGGTGTTGATCCAGACGCAGCCGAAGTCGAGCCGGCGGCTGGTGCGCATGGCGCGGCCGAAGTCGCGCGTCCACACGCTGGAGGCGAGGCCGTAGCGCACGCCGTTGGCGAGCCGGATCGCCTCCTCCTCGTCGGTGAACCGCTGCACGGTGATCACCGGACCGAAGATCTCGTTCTGGATCACCTCGTCGTCCTGCCGCAGGCCGGCGACGACGGCGGGCTCCAGGAAGAAGCCGCCGGAAAGGTCGCCACCGGGGCGGGTGCCGCCCGTGGTCATGGCGGCGTGGTCGGGCAGTCTGCCGAGCAGCCCGGTGACGCGGTCGAGCTGGGTGCGGTTGTTCAGCGGGCCGAAGAGCACGTCCTCGTCGTCGGGCAGGCCGGTGCGCGTGGCCCGCGCCTGCTCCGTCAGCGCGGCCACCAGGTCGTCGTGCACGGACGCGGCGGCCAGCACGCGGGTGGCCGCGGTGCAGTCCTGGCCCGCGTTGAAGTAGCCGGCGCCCGCGATGGTCTCCGCGGCCGCGGCGATGTCGGCGTCGTCGTACACGATCACCGGTGCCTTGCCGCCCAGCTCCAGGTGCACCCGCTTGACGTCGTGACTCGCGGCCTCGGCCACCTCCATCCCGGCCCGCACCGAGCCTGTGATCGCCACCAGCTGCGGGACGGGGTGGGACACGAGCGCACGGCCGGTGTCGCGGTCACCGCAGACCACGTTGAACACGCCCGGTGGCAGGAACTCCGCGGCCACCTCCGCGAGCAGGAGCGTGGAGGCGGGCGTGGTGTCCGACGGCTTGAGCACCACCGTATTGCCCGCCGCCAGCGCGGGGGCGATCTTCCAGACCGCCATCATCAGCGGGTAGTTCCAGGGCGTCACCTGGCCCACCACGCCGATCGGCTCGCGCCGGACGAACGACGTGTGCCCTGCCATGTACTCCGCGGCGGCGCGTCCCTCGAGCACGCGGGCAGCGCCCGCGAAGAAGCGGATCTGGTCCACACATGGCGGCAGCTCCTCCTCCGCCGTGAGACCGAGTGGCTTGCCAGTGTTGCGGCTCTCGGTCGTCACGAACTCGCCGGCGCGCCCCTCGATCGCGTCGGCGAGCTTGAGGAGGAGGCGCTGCCGCTCCGCGGGAGTGGTGTCGCGCCAGGTATCGAACGCCCGCGTCGCCGCCCCGTACGCCGCATCCACGTCCGACTCCCCGGACAACGGGGCAGTCGCGTACACCTCTCCGGTCACCGGGTCGACGAGGTCGCTCGTGCGGCCGTCGGCGGCGTCACGTGACTGCCCGTCGACGAAGTTCCGCAACTGCAGCTTGTCCATCGAGGCACTCCTCGCTCGGCCGGGTGACCTGGGGCACTCTAGCTGCCCTTCCTGCGGATTTCGAGACCCGAAGGCGCTGCTTGCGATGAATTCCGTGTTGCGAACCCGGTTCAGTCGACGGATCCAGTTGTGAACGCCTACTCTTGCTGCGTGTCCCTCGCCCCTGAGCCGGCTCATGCGCTCCTCGACGCCGTCGGCAAGGCGATCGTCGAGCAGCTGCAGGAGGACGGCAGGCGGCCCTACGCCACGATCGCCCGCGCCGTCGGGCTCTCCGAGGCCGCCGTGCGGCAGCGCGTTGCGCGGCTGCAGGAGGCGGGCGTCATCCAGATCGTCGCCGTCACCGACCCGCTCCAGCTGGGCTTCCGGCGCGAGGCCATGGTCGGCATCCGCTCCGAAGGCGACGTCGTCGACCTGGCCGACGCGCTGGCCGAGTTCCCCGAGGTGACCTACGTCGTCATCACAGCGGGCAGCTTCGATCTGCTGGTCGAGGCCGTCTGCGAGGACGACGACCACCTGCTGGATCTCGTCGGGCGGCGGATCCGGGCGCTGCCCGGCGTCCGCAGCACCGAGACGTTCGTCTACATGAAGCTGCGCAAGCAGCACTACAACTGGGGTACGAGATGACGACCGAGACCCGCACTCCCCGGGGCACCGACCGCGCCGACGCCGCCCGCGACCACCTCTGGATGCACTTCACCCGGCACTCCACCTACGAGGACGGCGGGCGGGTGCCGATCATGGTGCGCGGCGAGGGCTGCCGCGTATGGGACGCCGACGGGCGCGAGTACCTCGACGGCCTCGCCGGGCTCTTCGTCGTGCAGGCCGGACACGGGCGCCGCGAGCTGGCCGAGACCGCCGCGCGCCAGGCCGCCGACCTCGCGTACTTCCCGATCTGGTCCTACGCCCACCCGGCGGCGATCGACCTCGCCGAGCGCCTTGCGCACCATGCGCCCGGCGACCTGAACCGGGTCTTCTTCACCACGGGCGGCGGCGAGGCCGTCGAGAGCGCGTGGAAGCTCGCCAAGCAGTACTTCAAGCTCACCGGCAAGCCCGCCAAGCACAAGGTGATCAGCCGGTCGATCGCCTATCACGGCACCCCGCAGGGTGCGTTGGCGATCACCGGCGTTCCGGACCTGCGCATCCCCTACGAGCCGCTCGTGCCCGGCGCGTTCAAGGTGCCCAACACCAACGCCTACCGCGCGCCGGAGCACGTGGCAGGCGACCTCAAGGCGTTCGGCCGCTGGGCCGCCGACCAGGTGGAGCAGGCGATCCTGGCCGAGGGCCCGGACAGCGTTGCCGCCGTGTTCGTGGAGCCGGTGCAGAACGCGGGCGGCTGCTTCCCGCCGCCACCCGGCTACTTCGAGCGGCTGCGCCAGATCTGCGACCGCCACGACGTGCTGCTCGTGTCCGACGAGGTGATCTGCGCGTTCGGCCGCATCGGCAACGTGTTCGCTTGCGACAGCTTCGGCTACGTCCCGGACATCATCACCTGCGCCAAGGGCATGACGTCGGGTTACTCGCCGATCGGCGCGATGATCGCGAGCGACCGGCTGTTCGAGCCGTTCCGCTCCGGAGCGGCGTCGTTCCTGCACGGCTACACGTTCGGCGGCCACCCGGTATCGGCGGCCGTGGCGATGGCCAACCTCGACATCTTCGAGGCCGAGGGGTTGAACGAGCACGTCCGCGAGCAGTCGCCGGTGTTCCGGGCCACCCTGGAGAAGCTCCTGGATCTGCCGATCGTCGGCGACGTCCGCGGCGAGGGCTTCTTCTTCGGCATCGAGCTGGTCAAGGACAAGGCCACCAAGGAGACGTTCGACGCCGAGGAGAGCGAGCGGTTGCTGCGCGGCTTCCTGTCCAAGGCGCTGTTCGACGCAGGCCTGTACTGCCGCGCCGACGACCGTGGCGACCCCGTCGTCCAGCTCGCGCCGCCGCTCGTCGCGGGCCCGGCCGAGTTCGACGAGATCGAGCAGATCCTGCGGGGGGTGCTGACGGAGGCGTGGGCCCGGATCTGAACAGCGCCGCTGTAGGTCTCTGGTTCGAGCAGGTCGTCGCCGACGGGGACGACCTCGCGCCGCGCCCACCGCTCGACGGCGACGCGGAGGCCGACGTCTGCATCGTGGGCGCGGGCTACACCGGGCTCTGGACCGCGTACGCGCTCCTGAACGGCGACCCCGGGCTGCGGGTGCTGCTCGTCGAGCGGGAGATCGCCGGGTTCGGGGCGAGCGGGCGCAACGGCGGCTGGTGCTCGGCGCTCTTCCCGGCCGGCCCGGCCGCGCTGGAGCGGCGCCACGGGGCCCCGGCGGCGGACGCGATGCGGGCGGCGATGCGCGCGTCGGTGGACGAGGTCGGCGAGGCGGTGGCCGAGGAGGGCATCGCCTGCGACTGGGTGAAGGGCGGCACCGTGGTCATCGCCCGCACCCGCGCGCAGCTCGCTCGGGCTCGGGGCGAGGTGTCCGACGGGCCGGACCGGGTCGAGCTGCTCGGGCCGGCAGCTGCATCCGCGCTGGTCGGGGCCACGAACGTGCTCGGAGGGATCTTCATGCCCGACTGCGCCCGGATCCAGCCAGCCCGGCTGGCGCGGGGCCTCGCGCGGGCTGTCGAGCGACGCGGCGGGCGGATCGCGGAGGGCACCACCGCGCTCGCCGTCCGGCCCCGCGGGGTCGTGACCGATCGCGGAGTGGTGCGTGCCCACACCGTCGTGCGGGCCACCGAGGCGTGGAGCGCGGCGCTCACCCCGCGCTCTGTGGTGCCGGTGTACTCGCTGATCGTCGCGACCCGTCCGCTCCCGGCGTCGTTCTGGGACGAGGCGGGTCTCGCGGGCGGGCAGACGTTCAGCGACCACCGCCACCTCGTCGTCTACGGCCAGCGCACCGCCGACGACCGGCTCGTCTTCGGCGGGCGCGGAGCGCCGTACCACTTCCGGTCCCGGATCCACCCGTCCTTCGACCGCGACGAGCGGGTGTTCGCCGGGCTGCGCGCCGCCGTCACCGAGCTGTTCCCGGCGCTACGACGCGAGGACTTCACCCACGCGTGGGGCGGGCCGCTCGGCATCCCGCGGGACTGGCACGCGGGCGTCGGGCTCGGCCCGGACGGTCTCGGCTGGGCAGGCGGGTACGTCGGCGACGGCGTCGCCACCTCGAACCTCGCCGGGCGCACCCTCGCCGCCCTGATCCTCGGCCACGACAGCCCGCTCACCGGCCTGCCGTGGGTCGGGCACCGCTCACGGCGATGGGAGCCGGAGCCGCTGCGCTGGTTGCTGGTCAACGCGGGCCTACGCCTCATGACGCTCGCGGACGAGGAGGAACGGCTCACGGGCCGCCCGAGCGTTCTGGCGGCGTCGGTGGCACGGGCGCTGGGCGGCTGAGGGCCATGCTCGACCGACGAACGGCCCGTTCGTCGGAGTGGTGCGTGGGTATCCCGGCCGCGTGGAGCGCGAGGTGCGCGTGCGCGAGGTCGAGGAGCTGTCGGCCCGGTCGGGATCGACGCGCTTCGTCCTGCGCGACGACGAGGACAACGAGTACACGACGTTCCGGAGCCGGATCGGGCAGGACGCGATGCGGTTCCGGGGGAAGCGGGCCCGGATCGAGTTCCACGAAGAGGACCGCCGGGGCTTCCGCAACGTGTACCTCGATGCCATCGGTCCCGCCGCCGAGCCCGCCGCCTCGGAACGGCTCGAGGGCGGTCGTGACGTGCAGCCGGCCGACGAGTCGGCATGGGACACCGCGGTCGAGGCCGCACCCTGGATCGTCGGAACCAGGGAGCCGCAGGAGGCGGTGCCACCGGAGGAGCTCTACGAGCGGCTGCACCCGTTCAAGGAACTCGTCGCGGACGACATCCGCCGGGCGGGCGAGGAGGACGACAAGCCGTCGTGATCTGGCGGCTCGGCTCGATCACCGTATCGGCGGCGCCTGCGCGTCCCGTGGCGCCGGAGCGTCGTGGCGATCACGCGCCACTTCTGGCGTGCACGTCGTGGGTGCCGAAGGGCGGTGTCCAGGCAAGTGCGCTGCCCACCGCCTTCGTGAGCAGCGGGGTCGGCAGCGCCGCGGCGATGGCGTCGCGCAGCAGGGCCCCGGTCGGGCTGCGGGTCTGCAGGATCCGCCCGAGCCGGCCCGAGGTGCGGGCCATCCGCTCGGTCCGGGGGCGCCTGACCGCGTCGTAGACCAGCAACCCGCCATCGATCCCCTTCTCGTCGACGGCGGCGGCGAGAGTGACGGCATCCTCGATCGCCAGGCAGGCGCCCTGGCCGATGTCCGGCGTCACGGCGTGCGCGGCGTCCCCGAGCAGCACCACCCGGCCGTGGACGAACCCGGGCAGCCTGGCGCGCAGGTAGTACACGTCGTGCCGCAGCAGCGCGTCGGGCGGGGTGACCGCGAGGAGTGCGGGGACGGGATCGTGCCAGCCCTGGAAGCGGGCGGCGAGCTGGTCGAGGTCGTGGGTGGGGGAGGAGCGCTCCGCGAGGCTCTCCGCGGCGAACCAGTAGATCCGGCGTTCGTCGATGGTGGCCGAGCCGAAGCGAGCGCCGCGGCCCCATGTCTCCGACAGCACGGCCTGCAGGCCGAGGCGTTGCGTGCGGTCCGGCGGGACGATGCCCCGCCAGACCGTGTATCCGGCGTAGGTCGGGCCGGGGTAGCCGGGCAGGAGCGCGGCGCGGAGCCGGCTGTTCACCCCGTCGGCGGCCACGACCAGGTCCGCGGTGTCCGACCGGGCGCCGTCCGGCGTGCCCAGCGAGACCGTGGTCCCGTCGACACCCTCGGCGCGGTGTCCGGTGCGGAAGGTGTCCGGGCCGAGCCCCTCCATGAGGAGCCGGTGCAGCTCGGCCCTGTGGAGCGCGTAGAACGGGGCGCCGTAGCGCCGCTCGATGCCCTCGGCCGGGATGTTCGCGACGCGGGCACCTCCCCGGAGCCGGATCTCCAGCCCGGTCTGGCGCCTGCCGCGGTCGCGCAGGGCCGTCCCGAGACCGAGGTGGTCGAGGGCCTTGACCGCGTTGGGGGCGATGGCCACGCCCGCGCCGACGGGGGCGATGACGGGCGCCTGCTCGTAGACGGTGACGTGCCAGCCGATGCGGCGCAGGGCGTGAGCGGCGGCCAGCCCGCCGATCCCAGCGCCGATGATGATCGCTCTCCTCGCGCCCACTGCCGCTCCTGTCTCAAACGAATGCTTCAAACGAACGCTTGAAACGAACGTTATACGATCTGCGGCGTGAGTGCAGGAGGCGACGAGCCGGCCGGGTCGACAAGGGAGCGGCTCATCGACGCTGCCGTACGCCTGTTCGGTGAGCGGGGGATCGAGGCGACGTCCTTGCGGGCGCTGACCGAGTCGGCGCGGACCAACATCGCCGCCGTCAACTACCACTTCGGTTCCAAGGACGGCCTGCTGCGCGCGGTCATCGACCGCGCGATGCGACCCGTCAACGACGAGCGCCGCCGCCGACTGGACGAGCTCGAGGCGCGGCCCCGGCCGCCGTCGGCTGCGGACCTGGTCCGCGCGTTCGTGGAGCCGGGCGCGGGTCTCGCGGACCGGGCCGATGTCGCCCGCTTCCTGGGACGCGTCTTGGGTGAACCGGATCCGAAGGTCCGGCAGCTCTTCGCCGACCAGGTCGACCCCGTGGAGGGCCGCTACCTCACCGCGCTGGCGCGCGCTCTTCCCGAGCTCGGCGACGCGGACGTCCGCTTCGCCTACACCAGCATGGTGGGGCTGCTGGGTCTCCACCAGTCCGGGACGTTCGCCACCGTGGACTGGCCGCAGCGCCTCGACCCCGGGCAGGACCGCTCCGGCGCGGCCGACCTCGAGCGCCTCGTCGCGTTCATCGTCGGAGGGATCCTCGCGATGATCCCGGCCCGGCGTTCTGCTGACAGGTGAGTCAGGTGCCGGTGCGGGTCATCGCCGGGCGGGACCGGCGGGTGTTCGTGATCGTCACGGTCACGACGTCGGAGCGGTAGCGGTCGTCCGACCATTCGAGGGGCTCGCCGGTGCGGCTGGTGGTCAGCCGCCGTTCCCGCAGCAGTGGCGCACCGGGCTGGACCTCGAGGAGCGTGGCGTCGGTGGCGTCGGCGGCGACCGCGTCGAGGGTGTGCCGGGCCGTGTCGAGGTCCGCTCCCCGTTCCAAGAGGTAGGCGTAGATGGAGCCGGCGTCGAGGTCGGTGTCGAGCAGGGCCCGGCCCACCGACTCGACGAACGTCGTGCGCTCCAGCATCGCGGGCGCGCCGTCCAGCAGGCGCAGCCGCAGCAGCTGCACGACCGGGGTGCCCGGGGCCAGGTCCAGCGCCGCGGCGACGGCCGGCTCGGCGCGGCGTACGGCGATCTCCTGGGTGCGCTGGCCGGGGCACCGGCCGATCTGCTCGGCCCAGCGCGAGAACGACAGGAACGTCTCGAACGACTGGGCGGGCACGCTGTCGAGCACCGTCGCCCGGCGGCCCTGGCCGCCGCCGATCAGCCCGTCGTCCCGGAGAGCGGCGAGCGCCTGGCGGACCGGGCCGCGTGATGCGCCGAACTCCCGGCACAGCTGCGCCTCCGACGGGAGCAGGGATCCGACGGGGAGCAGGCCGGTGGAGATGCGGCGGCGGAGCTCCACCGCGACGGTCACGTGTAGGGGCGTGCTCACGGAACCTGACTGTACAAGAACAGGCGAGCCCGCCGTGAACACTGTATGAACCCAGGATAAAGCCGCTGGTAGAAGCGAAATCGCCTCTCCGAACTTATCAATACAAGTCTTGACCGGCGGTCGCCTCGGCTGCCACCGTCGACGCCGTGACCGACCTACCCGGCCTGCGGCCCGCCCGCGTCGACCTGCTCGTCGTCGGGGCCGGGATCGTCGGGCTCGCGCACGCCGTCACCGCGCTGGAGCGCGGGCTGACGGTGACCGTCGTCGACCGCGACGAGCGGGCCGTCGGCGCCTCTGTTCGCAACTTCGGCCACGGCTGCGTCACCGCTCAGGAGGGCGAGGCACTCGGATTCGCCCAGCAGGCCCGTGGCACCTGGCTCCGGATGGCCCGGCTCGCCGGCTTCTGGGCCGCCGAGACCGGCACGGTCGTCGTCGCGCGTGCCGAGGAGGAGCTCGCCGCTCTCGACGAGGTGGCACAGCGCCGCGGGCGTGCCGAGGTGGTCCTGATGAGCCCGGCCGAGATCACCGAGCGGGTGCCGGTACATCCTGGTCCGGTGCTCGGGGGAGCGTTCCTGCCCCGCGACATCCGCGTCGACCCCAGGGCGGCGATCCCCGCACTCGCCGAGTGGATCGACCGGCAGCCGGGCGGGCGGGTGCTCTGGTCGACCCCGGTCACCGGCGTCGAGGAGGGCGTCGTGCACACGCCCCGTGGCGATCTCAGGGGTGCGCGCGTCGTCGTCTGCGCGGGGCACGACCTCGACCGGCTGGTGCCCGCGGCTGCCGAGGACGCAGGCATGGTGCGCTGCGCGCTGCAGATGCTGCAGGTCCGCGTGCCGGAGGGAGGCCCGATCGAGCCCGCCGTCTTCACCGGCAGCTCACTGCTGCGCTACCCCGCCTTCTCCAGCACGGACGGCGCGGCAGCACTGCGCGCCCGTTGGGCCGCCGACCGTCCGGAGCTGCTCGAGGCCGGCATCCACCACATGATCACCCAGCGGCCCGACGGCGACCTCGTCGTCGGTGACACCCACGCCTACGCCCGCACGCCCGACCCGTTCTCGTCCGAACCGCTCGACGAGCTGCTGCTCGCCGAGACCTGCGCCCTGCTGCGCGTCACCGACCTGCGCGTGGTGCACCGCTGGCGCGGTGTCTACGCGAGCGCGCCCGAGCGCGATTTCCTGCGCGCGAAGGTCGCGCCCGGCGTCATGGCCGTCGCGGTGACCTCCGGCATCGGCATGACCACGGCCTTCGGCCTCGCCCCGAACATCCTCGACTCCCTGTAGGAGCGCCCGTGTCCCGCCTCGCCCGTGCCGCCACCTGCGGTCTCGCCGCCCTGACCCTGCTGCTCGCCGGATGCGGAGGCAGCACATCGGACGCCGCATCCCCCACCTGCCCCGACGGGCGCATCCGGTTCGGGGTGGAGCCCTACGAGGACCCCGCCCGGCTCACCCCCGCCTACCAGGTGCTGGCCGATGCCCTGTCGCAGCGCCTGGCCTGCCCGGTCGACCTGCAGGTCGTCGAGGACTACTCGGCCGAGGTCCTCGCGATGCAGAACGGGCGGCTCGACGTCGCCCAGTTCGGCCCGCTCGGGTACGTGTTCGCGAGCGAGCGTGCGCACGCCGAGCCCGTGGCGTCGTTCGCCGACGCCTCCGGCGCGCTCAGCACGTACACCGCGGGCATCTGGGTGCCGGCGAGCTCACCGATCACCGACATCGCGGGGCTGCGCGGGCGCTCGCTCGCGCTGTCGAGCGCGGGCTCTACCTCGGGAGACGCGCTGCCCCGCAAGGCGCTCGCCGATGCCGGGATCGCCGAGTCCGACGTCCGCATCGACTACGCCGGTGGGCACCCCGAGGCGCTGCTCGCGCTCGTCAACGGCACGGTCGACGCGGCCGAGATCAACAGCCAGCAGCTGCGCAGCGCCACCGACGCCGGCACGTTCGACGCGGCAGGCTTCCGGCAGATCTGGACGTCGGAGCCGATCCCGAACGACCCGATCACGGTGCGCGGCGACCTCGACCCGGCCGTCAAGGCGGCGGTGCGGGACGCGCTGCTTGGGCTCACGCCCGAGCAGGTGGCCCAGGTCGGGGCGCTGCTCGACGTCAGCCCGCCCGGGCCGCTGGTGCCCGTCGACCGGGCCACCTACCAGCCGCTGTTCGACCTCGCCTCGACGCTCGGGCTCACCGAGGAGGACGTGTGACCGCGCAGGCGCCGGACCGGGAGCGCGTCGTCGCCGGCCGGGCCGCGCTCGAGCTGCGCGGCTGCGAGGTGCGCTTCGGCGACCGGGTGGCGCTGCACCGCGTCGACGTCGCCGTGCACGCGGGCGAGCTGCTCGCCGTCCTCGGGGCGAACGGGTCGGGCAAGTCCACGCTGCTGCGCGCGGCAGCCGGGCTCGTGCCGGTGAGCGGTGGCAGCGTCACCGTCGCAGGCGGCCGCTCCGAGCGCGCGGACGTCGCGATGGTGTTCCAGCACGTCCACCTCGTCGGCAGGCGCAGCGTGCTCGACAACGTCTGCTCGGGCGGGCTGGGCAGGCTCCCGCTGCGCGCCTCGCTCGTGCCGGCGCTGTTCCCGCGGGAGCTGCGGGAAGAGGCGATGGCCTGCCTGGACCGCGTCGGGCTCGCCGATCGGGCCCATGACCGGGCAGGCCGGCTCTCCGGCGGGCAGCAGCAGCGGGTCGCCGTGGCCCGCGCCCTCTGCCAGCGGGCACGCGTGGTGCTGGCCGACGAGCCGGTGTCGGCGCTCGACCCGGTCGCCGCCGAGCAGGTGCTCGCGCTGCTCTCCGAGCTCGCGCACGCCGAGGGCCTCGCCGTGCTCGCGGTGCTGCACCAGCCGCAGCTGGCCCGCCGCCACGCCGACCGGGTCGTGGGGCTGCGCGACGGTCGCGTCGTGCTCGACGGCGATCCGGCCGGGCTCGGCGAGGCCGTGGACGCCCTCTACGCCGCGGAGGTTCCGGCATGACCACGACCGCCCCGGTTCGCCGGATTCCGGTGCCGCCCCGTCCCGTCCGCCGGGGCGCGCTGGTGGTGGGAGGCAGCGTCGCGTTGCTGTTGGTCGCGGCGCACGTCGTTGCGTGGCGGGCCACCGAGGTGTCGCTCGGCGCGTTGGTCGACGGCTGGCGCGGCATGCTCTCGTTCGTCGCCGAGGCCGTGCCGCCGGACCTGTCGGCAGGGGTGCTCGGCCAGAGCCTCGCCGGGGCCGCCACGACCTTGTGGATCGGCCTGCTCGGCACCACGCTGTCGGTGCCGGCCGGGCTGGTGCTCGCGCTGGCCGCGGCCCGTGGCACCGCACCCGGCCCGTGGGTCTACCAGGCGGCACGGTCGCTGCTGTCGTTCCTGCGCGCCGTGCCGGACGTCGTGTTCGCGTTGGTGTTCGTCACCGCGGTCGGGCTGGGCCCGTTCCCGGGCGTGCTCGCGCTCGTCTGCCACAACACGGGCGTGATGGGCAAGCTGTGGGCCGAGGCGATCGAGGACGCCGACCCCGGCCCCGCACAGGCGCTGCGCTCGGCGGGCGCCGGCCGGGTGCAGGTGGCCGCGCACGCGCTGTTGCCGACCGTCACGCCGCAGCTGGTCGGCCTTCTGCTCTACCGCTTCGACGTGAACGTCCGCTCGTCGCTCGTGCTCGGCCTGGTCGGGGCGGGCGGGATCGGGTTCCTGATCAACCAGTCGATCAAGCTATTCCGCTTCGACCAGATGCTCACCCACATCCTCGTGGTGCTGGTGCTGATCGTCGCGGTCGACCAGCTGTCCGCCGCCGTGCGGCGCAGGCTCGCCCAGTGAGAGGAACGCAGATGATCGAGCTCGCCGTCCTGGACATCGCGGGCACCACGGTCGACGAGGGGGGAGCGGTGTACCGGGTGCTCGGCGCCGTCGCCGGGGCGCACGGCGCCGAGCACCCGGACGTGCGCCCGTGGATGGGCGCGGACAAGCGGGAGGCGCTCGCCGCGCTGCTGGGTGTCGCGCGTGACGATCCACGGGCCGCCGCCGCGCACACCGCGTTCGTCAGCGAGCTCGTCGCCGCGTACACCGCCGACCCGCCGAAGCCGCTGCCCGGGGTGCCCGAGGCGCTCGCCGCGCTGCGGGCCACCGGCATGCGGGTGGCGCTGACCACCGGGTTCGACCGACAGGTGACGGAACCGCTGCTCGCCGCGGTCGGCTGGGACGTACCCGGCACGCTGGACGCCGTCGTCTGCGCCGACGAGGTCGCCTCCGGCAGGCCCGCCCCGGACATGATCCGGGAGGCCATGGCGCGGCTCGGCGTCACCGACCCGGCGCACGTCCTGGTGGCCGGGGACACGGTGCTCGACGTCCGGGCAGGCCTTGCCGCGGGCGCCGGGCTGGTCGTCGCAGTGCTGACCGGGGCTCAGGAGGCCCCGGAGCTGCGCGCAGCGGGCCCCACGCGGGTGCTGAGCGGGGTGGCGGAGGTGCCGGCCCTGCTGGATGCGGCCGCACACCGATAGCCGTGCCGGCGGCAGCCACCGTGGATCACGGCTTGCGCGCCACTGCGCCGTGCCCGGTGACGGGCTTGGGAGTCCCGACCTCGGCGGCGTTCGGTCGCCACAGCGACACCGGGACCACGCCCGGCTCCACCAGCTCCAGGTTCTCGAAGTAGCCGGCAACCTGTTCCACCGTGCGTGGGATGTACGGAATCGCGCCCGTCTCCGCGTAGCCCTCATTGGCCGCGACGACCGCCTCGTTGGCGGCGGTGTCGTCCCACAGCGTGAGGTAGCTACCGGACGGGACGGCCGCCAGGACCCGGTTGACGATCGAGCGGGATTCGTCGTAGTCGGCGACATGGCCGAGGACGCCCATGAACATGATTCCGATGGGTTGGGTGAAGTTCAGGATGTTCTTGGCGTCGGCAATGATCTGATCGGGCTCGTGGAGGTCAGCGTCAATGTAGGCCGTTACCCCATCCGGTGTGGTGTTCACCAGCAGTGCGCGGGCGTGCGCCAACACCAGGGGATCGTTATCGACGTAGACGACGCGGCACTCCGGTGCGGCTCGCTGAGCCACCTGGTGAGTGTTGTCCATCGTCGGTAGCCCGGTGCCGATATCGAGGAATTGGCGGATTCCGGCCTCGGTGACCAGGTGCTGGACCGCGCGGATCAGGAACTGCCGCGACTGCTGGGCCAGGGTGAAGATGCCCGGGTACGCCTTGGCGAAGGCGTCGCCGGCTTCCCGGTCCACGGCGTAGTTGTCCTTGCCGCCCAGCCAGTAGTTCCAGACCCGCGCCGAGTGCGGCACGGTGGTGTTGATCACGGCCGATGGCAGGGCAGGATCGTTCGTCACCGATTCATCTTGTCGTGTGCAGCGAGCTCAGGTCGATGCGTCGCGGGCGATCGGCGGACTGCCTGCGGTCAGTGGATCGCAGCGCGTGCGGTCAGGCCTCCGGTAGGCGGAACTCGGCGTCGGCCGGGAGCACGGCGGTGTCCATCTGCGCCTTCTGGAGCTTGCCCGCGTAGTCCCAGTTCATCGACTGCCACCGGGTGAACTGATCGAGGACCCAGATCCCGGACTGCCGGCTCCCGTTGCCGGAGCGCCCGTTGCCGCCGAAGGGGAGGTGGGCTTCGGCCCCCGATGTCGAGTTGTTGACGCTCACCATGCCGGCGCTCACCCGCTCCCGGAACCGGAACGCGTGTACCGGGGTGGAGGTGTAGATCGCCGCGGAGAGGCCGTAGCCGTGGCCGTTCGCGAGCGCGACGGCGTCGTCGAACGTCTCGAACGTCGCGACGCCGACGATCGGGCCGAAGGTCTCGGTGCGGTACAGGGCGTCGTCGGCGACCACGCCGTCGACGATCGTCGGGTGGGCGTAGATCCCGGGCTCGCCGGTGAAGTCGCCGCGCGGGTTGTCGGGTGTGATCCGGCCGGTGCCGGTGGAGCCGTGCAGGGTGTGGTGCGGCCGGACCAGGTCGAGGTGCCGCTCGAATCCCGCGAGGAACCGCGCGGAGAGCATCGGTCCGTACAGCACGTCGGTGCGGGTCGGGTCGCCGATCTCGGCGGACCGGACGGCAGCGTCGAAGCGGCGCACGAACTCGTCGTGCACCGATGCGTGGACGATCGCGGTGCCCAGCGACGTGCAGCGCTGCCCCGCCGTGCCGAACCCGGAGAACAGGGCGCCCTCGACGGCGAGGTCGAGATCGGCGTCGGGCATCACGACCAGTGGGTTCTTGCCGCCCAGCTCCAGGCACGGGTTCTGCAGGTGTCGCCCGGCGAGCTCCCCGATCCGCACGCCGACGGCCGACGAGCCGGTGAATCCGATCTTGTCGACGAGCCCGGCGTCGAGCGCGGCGGACAGGCCGTCGAAGGTGGTGGTGCCGTCGGCGAGCACGGTGTTCAGCACGCCCGCGGGCAGCCCGCCGCGCACGAACAGCTCGGTGAACGCCTCGGCGATCGCGGGCGTGTACTCGGCCGGCTTCCAGACGACCGCGTTGCCGCACAGCAGCGCAGGCACCACGTACCAGGACGGCACGGCCACCGGGAAGTTCCCGGCCGTGACGATCGCGGCCACCCCGACCGGCACCCGGAACGTGAACAGCTGCTTGTCCGGCATCTCGCTGGGCACGGTCTGGCCGTAGAGCCGCCTGCCCTCGCCCGCGAAGAAGGAGCAGGTGTCGATGACCTCCTGTACCTCGCCGCGGGACTCCGCGATCGGCTTGCCGATCTCGCGCGTGACGAGTGCGGCGAGCGGCTCCTTGTTGGCCTCGACGAGCCTGCCGATCTGCTCGATCACCCGGCCCCGCACCGGCGCCGGAACGGCGGCCCATGCCCGCTGCGCATCCCTGGCAACATGGCAGGCCTCGATGAATCCACCCGCGTCGGCCAGCAGCGCGGTGACGACCGGCGTGCCCCTTGCCGGGTCGATCGAGGTGACGCGGCCGCCGAGGCCCTCGGCGCGCCACTTCCCACCGACGTACGCGCCGACCTCGCGCGTCGTACCCATCGTCGTGCCCATTGCGGAATCCTGGCCCTCTTCGCGCACCTCGGCAAAGGTCATGCCCGCACCGCCCTGGTGAGCGCGGCGACGGCCGCGTCGAGCTCGTCCTCGCCGATCGTCAGGGCCGGCCGGAACCGGATGGAGCGCTCCCCGCCGCCGAGGATCAGCACCTTCTCGTCGCGGTGCAGCCTGCGCAGTACGGCGTCGCGCGCCGCGGCCGTCGGCAGGTCGACGGCCACGAACAGCCCGCGGCCGCGCACGTTGTCGACCTCCGGGATCGTCGCGAGCCCGTCGAGCAGCCGCTTGCCGAGCACCGCGGCCCGCTCGATGAGGCCCTCGGTCTCCATGACCTCCAGGTACCGGCGCGAACGCACCATGTCGGTGAGCCCGCCGCCCCAGGTCGAGTTGATCCGCGAGGACACCCGGAACACATTGTCGGGCACCTCGTCCACGCGACCGCCCGCCATGATCCCGCAGACCTGCAGCTTCTTGCCGAACGCGACGACGTCCGGCTGCAGCCCCAGCTGCTGGTACGCCCACGCGGTGCCGGTCATGCCGCCGCCGGTCTGCACCTCGTCGAGCACGAACAGGGCGTCGTGCTCGTGGCACAGCGCCTGCATGGCCTGCAGGAACTCGGCGCGCATGTGGTTGTCACCGCCCTCACCCTGGATCGGCTCGGCGATGAAGCAGGCGATGTCGTGCGGGTGGGCGGCGAACGCCTCGCGGGCCTGTGCGAGTGCACGGTCCTCGACGGCCTCGACCTCGGCGACATCGAGGGGGAACCGGATCGCCGGCACGTCGATGCGCGGCCAGTCGAACGTGGGGAAGAGCGCGGTCTTGCGCGGGTCGGTGTTGGTGAGCGAGAGCGTGTAGCCGCTGCGGCCGTGGAACGCCTTGCGCAGGTGCAGCACCTTCGTGCCCAGGTGCGCCGGCCGGCCGTGCAGTGCGTTGTGCTGCCGTTTCCAGTCGAAGGCGGTCTTGAGCGCGTTCTCGACCGCGAGGGCCCCGCCCTCGACGAGGAACAGGTACGGCAGCGCCGGGTCGCCGAGCACCCGCTCGAACGTCTCGACGAACGCGGCCATGTGCGTGGTGTAGATGTCGGAGTTCGACGGCTTGTTGACCGCCACCTCGGTCAGCTCGGCGAGGAACTCCGCGTCGCCCGTCAGCGCAGGGTGGTTCATGCCCAGCGGCGCCGAGGCGAAGAAGCTGAACAGGTCCAGGTAGCGGGACCCGTCGCGGGCGTCGACCAGCCACGACCCATGACTGGCCCTGGTGTCGAGCACGAGGTCGAAGCCGTCGACGAGCAGGTGGCGGCGCAGCGTCTCGTGGACGCGGTCCGGGGTGACGGTCATGTTCGCCAGTGTCGGTTCGTTGATCGTCGGTGCGCAGCGCGTCGACCGTCGGTATCGGTGACGAAGTGCCACGATGTGCGCCGTGCCACCGACGGATCGTCAGCTCGACGACCTCGACCGCCGGGTGCTCGCCCACCTCGCGGCCGACGGCCGCGCGTCGATGGCCGAGCTCGGCCGCGCCGTGGGGCTGTCGCGCACCGCCGTGCTGGCCAGGGTGCAGCGCCTCGAGCGGGCCGGGGTGATCCGCGGTTACCGGGCCGACGTGGAGTTGCCCGGCACGTCGGCCGCGCACCGCGCCCGCGTGGGCGTCGTCGTGCGCACCGCGGACGTGGCCGGCTACGTCCGCAGGCTCTCCGCGATGCCCGGGGTGACCGAGATCGAGTCGGTGACCGGCGAGTACGACCTGATGGTGCTGGTCACCGCCCCGAGCGCGGGCGAGCTGGACGCCGTGCTGGACGGCATCCAGGGGTGGCGCGAGACCGTGCGGACGACGACCTGGGTGGTGCTGACGCGCTACCGCTGACCCGGCGGCCGGACGAGCTGATCGAGCTCCAGCCGGACCGGGAACGGCTCCTCGGCCGTGAACACGCCGGTGACGGCCGGAGCGTCGACGTAACCGAACTCGCCCGCTCGGTGACAGGCCGTCAGCGTGGAGCGGGAGTCGATGTCGACGATCCAGTAGTGCGGGATCCCGGCGTCGGCGTACTCCCCGTGCTTGATCGTGCGGTCGGTTCGCTCCGATCCGACCGACACGATCTCGACCGCGAGCACGACCTCGTCGGCGGGCAGCAGGCCGCCTTCCCGCTCACGGCGGTCGATCGCAGCCGTGGGGACGACCACGAGATCGGGGCAGCGGACGAACCCGGGCCGCGAAGGCTCGACGAGCTGGAGGTCGATGTCGACCTCCGGGAGCACCTCGAGGGTGTCGGGAAGCTGGTCCTCGATGATCCTCAGCAGCCTCCGCATGCTGCGTTGATGCTCCGGAAACGGGCTCGGTGAGATCACGAGCGCGCCTTCCTGCAACTCGCAGGTGACGTCGCCGTTCTCAGGCAGTGCGGCGAACTCGGCGACCGTCAGGAGCCGGGGTCGGGCGGTCACGGCGGCAGTGTGGCACGCGACACCGAGAGATCCCGGGCACCGGGCTCGGAGAGTGTCGGTCACCGGACCGGGGGTCACTCCCCGATACCGTGGGGCGCATGGCAGGACGGACGACCGCCGGCGGCGGCAGGAGCACCGCGGCAGCGTCGTCAGCTCGATCGGCGGCCGGGTCTTCGCGTGGGCGTCGCACGCCCGCGTCCCGCAAGACCTCGGGCGGCCGGTCCGGTTCCACGCGACGAGCGCCGGCGCGCAAGCAGCCCGACCTGATCGACCGCGGCATCGATGGCGTCGGCCGGGGGATCGCCCGGCTCGGGCGGTCGGTGGGCCGCGCCGTGGGGCGCACGCGCGAGCTCGACCCCGCTCACCGCCGCGACGGGCTGGGTGTGGCGCTGCTCGTGCTCGGCGTGGTGGCTGCGGCCGGCATCTGGTGGGGCGCGGGTGGCCCGGTGGGCAACTGGCTCTCCGGTGCGGTGGCCGCGGTCGTCGGGCGCGGCTCTGTGGTGCTTCCCGTGCTCGTCGTGGGCATCGGGATGCTGCTGATGGCCACCAAGCCGCACCCGGAGTCGCGGCCGCGGGTGGCCGTCGGCTCGCTGCTGCTCGCTCTCGGCGTCCTCGGGCTGGTGCACATCGCGTCCGGCCGCCCGGACGACCCGGCGGTCTGGTCGCGCGGCGGAGGCGCGATCGGTTACGTCGCCGCCACCCCGCTGGCCACCGGGCTGACGTCGTGGGTGGCGGTTCCGGTCCTCGTGCTGCTGTCGGGCTACGCGTTCCTGGTGCTGACCGGCACCCCGGTGCGCGAGGTGCCGAACCGGTTCCGGCGCCTCACCGGGCAGGCCGTCGACGAGCCCGCACCGGCCGCGGAGGACCCGGGCGAGGTCGTCGCCGACCCGCCGTCGGTGGCGCTCCGGCGCCCGTCGCGCCGCCGGCAGGCCTCCCGCGTTGCCGACGCCTACCGGGAGGATGGTGCCGAGACCCCCGACGCGCTCGACCCGCCGGCCGAGGAAGCCCCGCCTCCCCCGAAGCGCAAGCCCGTCGTCGTGCCGGCCACGCCGCCCGCAGAGCCCGAGCCCGAGGGCGCGGTGGGGGAGCAGTTGCGGCTCACCGTGCAGCCGTCGGCAGCGGACGCCGTCCCCTACAAGCTGCCGCCCAGCGACCTGCTGCCCAGCGGGCCGGCGCCGAAGACCCGGAGCCGCGCCAACGACGCGATGATCGAGTCGATCAGCGGGGTGCTGGAGCAGTTCAACGTCGACGCGCAGGTCACCGGGTTCACCCGCGGCCCGACCGTCACGCGGTACGAGATCGAGCTGGGCCCGGCCGTCAAGGTCGAGAAGATCACCCAGCTGCAGCGCAACATCTCCTACGCGGTGGCCACCGACAACGTGCGGCTGCTCGCGCCGATCCCCGGCAAGTCCGCGGTGGGCATCGAGGTGCCCAACACCGACCGCGAGATGGTGCGCCTCGGCGACGTGCTGCGCTCGTCGGCCGCGCGCTCCGAGCAGCACCCGCTCGGCATCGGGCTGGGCAAGGACATCGAAGGCCACTTCCTGGTCGCGAACCTCGCGAAGATGCCCCACCTGCTGGTCGCGGGCTCCACCGGCTCCGGCAAGTCGAGCTTCGTGAACTCGATGCTGGTGTCGCTGCTGTCACGGGCCACGCCGGACGAGGTCCGGATGATCCTCATCGACCCCAAGATGGTCGAGCTCACGCCGTACGAGGGCATCCCGCACCTGATCACGCCCATCATCACCCAGCCGAAGAAGGCCGCGTCCGCGCTGGCCTGGCTCGTGGAGGAGATGGAGCAGCGCTACCAGGACATGCAGGCCAACAAGGTCCGCCACGTCGACGACTTCAACAAGAAGGTCCGCTCGGGCGAGATCACCGCGCCGCTCGGCAGCGAGCGGGAGTACCGGCCCTACCCGTACATCCTCTGCATCGTCGACGAGCTGGCCGACCTGATGATGACCGCCCCGCGCGACGTCGAGGACGCGGTCGTGCGGATCACGCAGAAGGCCCGCGCCGCCGGGATCCACCTGGTGCTCGCCACGCAGCGGCCGTCCGTCGACGTGGTGACCGGCCTGATCAAGACCAACGTGCCGTCCCGGCTGGCGTTCGCCACCTCGTCGCTCACCGACTCGCGGGTCATCCTCGACCAGCCCGGCGCCGAGAAGCTCATCGGCATGGGCGACGGGCTCTACCTGCCGATGGGCGCGGGCAAGCCGGTGCGCATGCAGGGCGCGTTCGTCGGCGACGAGGAGATCTCCTCGGTGGTCGCGTTCGCCAAGGAGCAGGCCGAGCCCACCTACAACGAGGGTGTCACCACGCAGAAGGCCGGCGAGGCCAAGGAGATCGACCCGGACATCGGTGACGATCTCGACGTGCTGATCCAGGCCGCCGAGCTGATCGTCACCTCGCAGTTCGGGTCGACGTCGATGCTGCAGCGCAAGCTGCGCGTCGGCTTCGCGAAGGCCGGGCGGCTGATGGACCTGCTCGAGTCGCGGGGGATCGTCGGGCCGTCGGAGGGGTCCAAGGCGCGCGAGGTGCTGATCAAGCCGGACGAGCTGGAGAACGTGCTCTGGCTCATCCGCGGCGGTGGGCCCGCGCCGGACGGCGACGACGACGAGTGAGCGGCATGCGGCAGGCACGCGCCGAGGACCACCGGGCGATTGTGGAGCGCGTGCAGAGCTGGTGGGCCGATTCGCGCACCCCTGAGCAGGCGCGGGAACTCTCGCTGCTCCTGCCGAGGCTGTTCCTGCAGCACTTCGCTACGACCAGCCTCGTGGTCGAGGACGACACCGGGGTCAGGGCCTTCCTCGTGGGCTTCCACTCCGCCGACGCCGCGGACGAGGCGTACATCCACTTCGTCGGCGTCGACCCCCAGCTGCGCGGGACCGGCGCGGCGCGCAGCCTCTACACCGCGTTCTTCGCGCAGGCGGCGAAGGTCGGCAGGCGGACGGTCCGGGCGACCACCTCGCCGTCGAACACGGGATCCATCGCGTTCCACCGTGCGATGGGCTTCGCCGTGGAGCCCGGCGACCAGGAGGTCGACGGCGTCTCCGTGCACAGCGACTACGACGGCCCCGGGCAGGATCGCGTGTGCTTCCGGTTGGAGCTCGAGCCCGACTGAGGGGCGTCAACCGCCAGCGAGCGCGGGACGCAGCACGGCGAACCCGCGATCCAGCAGCTCCGCTCGGTCGGCACGTCCGTCGGTGCGCACCCACTCGCGCTCGACGCTGTCGAGCACGGCGGTCGCCGCGTTCGTGAGGAGGTCGGCGGAGAAGTCGTCGAGCCTGCCGCGTGACACGAGCACGCCGCGGGCCGCCTGCCGCCAGAGCTCGCGCTTCTGGTGCAGCCGCGCGCGCAGGGCGGGCGTCGACGCGATGAGCCGCTCGCCTGCCAGCTCCGCGGCGGAGGAGTGGATCCGTTCCTGCCAGCGACGCAGCACCTGGTGCAGGCACGCCCACGGGTCCTCGCCCGCCGGTCGCGCCTCGAGGTCTGCGACCACCTGCTCCACCAGGACCTCGGTCCCGGCGAACACGGCGTCCTCCTTCGTCGGGAAGTAGCGGAAGAAGCTGCGCTTGGTCATCCCGACCGCTCTGGCGATGTCCTCGACGGTGGTCTCGTCGAACCCGCGCTCGGCGAAGAGCGCGACGGCCGCCTCCGCGATCTCGGCCCGGACGGCCCTCCGGGTGCGTTCCCGCAGCGTGTCGGCCATCACCCAAGTCTACTTCTCGACAGCTGCTGCCTAACTCGTCACCAAGTGACGTAAGCTGACCCCTGCTCGAACCGAGGAGGAGACATGCAGGACCGCATCGCGCTGATCACCGGGAGCACCGGCGGGATCGGCAAGGAGACGGCGCGCGGGCTCGCGCGCCTCGGCGCACACGTCGTCCTCGTGGGCCGCGACCCGCAGCGCGCCGCGGCCGCGGCGGAGGAGATGCGGCTGGACACCGGCAACGGCGCCGTCGACGCGCTCACCGCCGACGTCTCGCGCCAGGCCGACCTGCACCGGCTCGCGGCCGAGGTGGGTGAGCGGTACGGCCGGCTGGACGTGCTGGTCAACAACGCGGCGATCGTCCGGGAGCGCCGGGAGCTCACCGAGGACGGGGTGGAGGCGATGTTCGCCGCCAACGTCCTCGCGCCGTTCCTGCTCACCCACCTGCTGCTGCCGGTGTTGCGCGCCGCGGCGCCCGGCCGGGCCGTCAATCTCACCGGCGCGATCCCCCGAGGCCGGCTCGACCTCGACAACCTCCAGGGGGAGCGGCGCTATCCGTGGTTCATCAACCAGACCAAGCGCGCGTTGATGGCGATGAGCTACGAGTTCGCGACGCGGTGCCCCGCAGGCGACGTGACGATCAACGTCGCCTATCCGGGACATGCGTACACCGACATGAACCGGGGTCTGTCGGCCCGGACGTTTCCACTGGCGGCCCGGCCGCTCGTTCCCCTGCTCAAGCTCGTGCTGCCGATCGTCTACGGCGGCGATGCGGTGGCGAAGGCCTCGCGATCGAGCGTCCGGCTGGCCTCCGATCCCAGCTTGACCGGCGTGAGCGGCACGTACTTCGACACCCGTGGGCGGCCCGCCCCGTGGCCGGCGTGTGCGCGCGACGAGCGCAACCGTGACGTGGTCTGGGCGCTGTGCGAGCGGCTCAGCGGCCGGTCCGCTCCGCGAGCCATGCGGTAGCGGGGAGGCCGGCCAGGTCGCGGAAGTCGCGGGCGAGGTGGGCCTGGTCGACGTAGCCCGCTTCGGCTGCCACGTCCGCGAGAGCGGGACGGCGCGGCGCCAGCAGCCGGTCGCACGCGCCCTCGAAGCGGATCACGCGGGCGGCGGCCTTCGGGGCGAGCCCGGTCTCGGCGCGGAACTTGTCGGCGAGATACCGCCTGCTCCACCCGACCTCGCGCGCCAGCTCCTCGATGCGGAGGTTGCCGCCGGTCTCGGCCAGCCGGTCCCACGCGTAGCCGACCTCCGGCAGCACGCCGCTCTCGCCGCGCCCGCGCCGCAGGATTCGGGAAAGCTCGGCGTCGAGCAGGTCGAACCGTTCCGTCCAGCCGTCGGCGGATGCGAGCCGGTCCAGCAGCGCGGTGGCGCGGCCGGAGAGCAGGTCGCGGAGATCGACGGTGTCACCGGCCAGGGTCCCTGCCGGCACACCGAGCAGCGCACGGGCGCCGCGCCATGTGAGCCGCAGCTGCAGGCCCGTCTGCGGAGCGCCCTGTGCGATCCGGGCCGGGCCGTCGTGCAGGCCGCCGACGGCGGCGGCGAAGCTGCCCGGTGGCTTGCTCGGATCGGCGTTGCTGAGCATCTCGACGCGGCCGTCGAGGCAGAACAGGAAGGTGAGATGGGCCGACGCCACGCCCTGGTGGACCGAGGGCGGGGTCGGTTCCTGCCGGTAGCCGGTGTACGCGCTGACGTACGGGCGCAGCCACGCCGCCGGCGCGCGCCCGCAGGTGCGGAACGCGCCCTCGACGACGGAGGCGGTCATCCCCCGAGATTACCTACAAGTGGAGCAGCATCCGGACGTTGCCGAGGGTGTTCGGCTTGACGTGGGCGAGGTCGAGGAACTCCGCCACACCGGCGTCGTAGGAGCGCAGCATCGCGGCGAACACGTCCGGCTCGACGGGCGTGCCGTCTATCTCCTCGAACCCGTGGCGCGAGAAGAAGTGCTTCTCGAACGTCAGCACGAACAGGCGCTGCAGGCCAAGCTCGCGCGCGCCTTCGATCAACTTGCCGACGATGGCGTGCCCCACGCCGTGCCCGAGCACGCGCGGGTGCACGGCGACCGTGCGGATCTCGCCGAGGTCCTCCCACAGCACGTGCAGCGCGCCGCAGCCGACCACCTCGCCGTCGAGCTCCGCCACCAGGAACTCAGGGACGGCCTCGTAGAGAGTGATCATCTCCTTGGCGAGCAGCACTCGTCCGGCGTAGGAGTCCACGAGCTGTTTGATGGTCCGGACGTCGGCGGTGCGTGCCCGCCGCACGAGTGGTGTCGCCACGAGCCGTCAGACTAGAGAACCGCGGCAGATACCCTGGTGTCCGTGCCCCAACCCGACGCTCCGCGGCGTGCCGCCCTGCTCACCCTCGGCTGTGCTCGCAACGAGGTCGACTCGGAGGAGCTCGCAGGCCGGCTCACCGGCAGCGGGTGGGAGCTGGTGGACGCCGACTCCGGCACCGCCGACGTCATCGTCGTGAACACCTGCGGGTTCGTCGAGCAGGCCAAGAAGGACTCGATCGACACCCTGCTCGCGGCGTCCGACGCGGCCGCCCCTCGTGGGGCGAAGGTCGTGGCCGTCGGCTGCCTCGCGGAGCGCTACGGCGCCGAACTGGCCGAGAGCCTGCCCGAGGCCGACGCCGTGCTCGGGTTCGACGCCTACCCGGAGCTGGCCGAGCGGCTCGGTGACGTGCTCGGCGGCCACGCACCCGCCCCGCACGTCCCGGTCGATAGGCGCACGCTGCTGCCGATCTCCCCGGTCGAACGCCCAGCCGCGGCGGGCGACGTCGCCGTCCCCGGCCACGCCTGGGTGCCGAACCTCGCGCGCACCCGGCTGTCGGACGCCCCCGTCGCCCCGCTCAAGCTCGCCTCCGGCTGCGACCGCCGCTGTGCGTTCTGCGCCATCCCGTCGTTCCGCGGGGCGTTCGTCTCGCGCGCGCCGGACGACGTCGTGGCCGAGGCGGCGTGGCTGGGCATGCACGGCGTGCGCGAGCTGGTGCTCGTCAGCGAGAACTCCACGTCCTACGGCAAGGACCTGCCCGGCGGAACGACCGCGCTCGCGCGGCTGTTGCCGCGGCTCACCCACGTGCCAGGGATCGACCGGGTGCGGGTGTCGTACCTGCAGCCGGCAGAGCTGCGCCCTGACCTACTCGAGGTCATCGCCACCACGCCGGGCGTCGCCCCGTACTTCGACCTGTCGTTCCAGCACGCGAGCCCCTCGGTATTGCGCCGGATGCGGCGGTTCGGTGGGCGGGAGGACTTCCTCGGTCTCTGCGAGCGGGTACGCGCGCTCGCGCCGGAGGCCGGGATCCGCAGCAACGTCATCGTCGGCTTCCCGGGGGAGACCGAGGAGGATCTCGCCGAGCTGGAGGCGTTCCTCGTCGGAGCGCGGCTCGACGCCGTGGGCGTGTTCGGATACTCCGACGAGGACGGCACCGAGGCCGCCGGCTACGACGGCAAGCTGCCGCCGGAGGAGATCGCGCGCCGTGTCGGGTACATCACATCGCTCGTCGAGGAGCTGATGGCCCAGCGCGCCGAGGACCGCGTCGGCACCGAGGTCACGGTGCTCGTCGAGGCCGAGGAGGACGAGGACTTCGAGTGCACGGGCCGCGCTGACCACCAGGCCCCCGAGGTCGACGGCGAGTGCGTGCTCGAGCGCGGATCCGGCCTCGAGGTGGGTGAGCTGGTGCGCGCCGTCGTCGTCGGCACGGAGGGCACCGACCTGCTCGTGTCCCCGCGTGAGCGTCTTGCGCGCAGCGAGCTCGCTGCCGCGGGGGCGAGGGGGTCGGGGTGAGTTCTGCACCGGCGAGTCCCCCGCCGCTGCTGAACATCGCGAACGTCCTGACGGGTGTCCGGCTGCTGCTGGTACCGGTCTTCCTCGTCGTCCTCTTCACCGAGGACGGCATCGACGTCGGCTGGCGACTGGCCGCCACCGGCGTCTTCGTGCTCGCCGCGATCACCGACCGGTTCGACGGCGAGCTCGCGCGCAGCCGCGGCCTCGTCACCGCGTTCGGCACCATCGCCGACCCGATCGCCGACAAGGCGCTCACCGGCTCCGCGCTCATCGGCTTGTCCGTGCTGGCGCAGGTGCCGTGGTGGGTCACGATCGTGATCATGGGCCGGGAACTGGGCATCACGGCGTTGCGGTTCTGGGTGCTGCGCCACGGCATCATCCCGGCCAGCCGCGGTGGCAAGGCCAAGACGCTGTGCCAGGCCATCGCGATCGGGCTGTTCCTGCTCCCGCTGCCCGAGCTGCTCGGCGCCGCGAGCGTCGTCGCGGTCCTGCGATGGGCCGTTCTCGGTCTCGCGATCGCGCTCACCGTCGGTACCGGGGTGGACTACGTGCTGCGGGCGTTGCGGCTGCGGGCCGCGGCGACGGCCGCTGGTTGAGCGCGTGTTCGCCGTGGGCGGACGCGCCGCGCCCGCGAGCACGGCGACGCGGCGGGCCGGAAGTCGGTACGGTGATCTCACCGGGATCGGGCGGCCGCTCCCGGCGGACGACGAGGAGGGTCGCATGGCGGTGCTGATGAGAGAGGCGATCGGCGGCAGCCTGCGGCGCGTGCGCACGGCACGCAGACGCACGCTGCGGGACGTGTCGCGGCGCGCGCGGGTGAGCCTCGGCTACCTCTCCGAGGTCGAGCGCGGTCGCAAGGAACCGTCGAGCGAGCTGCTCGCCGCGATCTGCGATGCCCTCGAGATCGCCCTCAGCGACCTGCTCGCCGAGGCCGCAGAGGCCATCGCCGCCGAGGCCGTGGCGGCCGAGGCCACCCGGCTGCGCCGCCCGATCGGGCTGCGCCACATGGACCTGCGCCTGGCCACCGCCGCCGACGAGGGTCCGTTCACCCCCGCCGCGCCGGTCGCTCCCGTCGCCCCGGTGGCGCCGCGCCCCGCCGCTCCGCAGCCGGTCGCTCCGCAGCCCGTTGCGCTGGCGTCGGTTCGCGCCGCCTGAGAGTTCCCACCTGCTCCATTCGGGCGCCCGCTTCACAAGCGGGCGCCCGAACTGTGTCTGCCGAGTGTCGGACGCCCTCGTATTCCGGCTCCGCCCGGTAGCCTGAGGTCCGGGTCGCCCCGACGGCGACCTCCGGATGATCCCCGATATCGTCGCCGATCAGTGGAAGCCGGGCCGATCCGGTGCCACGATGGGGCCCAGCGCATCCGGCAGGCAGGTCGGGTGGCCGGAACGACGGACAGGCAGCGGCGAGCGCGCCGCACTCGGAGGGCGGAGCAGATGGCCAACGGTTTCACGAAGGCCTGGAAGTACCTGATGGCGCTGTTCTCGTCCAAGGTCGACGAGTACGCCGACCCGAAGATCCAGATCCAGCAGGCCATCGAGGAGGCCCAGCGTCAGCACCAGGCGCTGTCCCAGCAGGCGGCGGCAGTGATCGGCAACCAGCGTCAGCTGGAGATGAAGCTGAACCGGCAGCTCGGCGAGATCGAGAAGCTGCAGGCCTCCGCGCGGCAGGCGCTCGTGCTCGCCGACCAGGCCCGCGCCGCGGGCGACGAGACCACCGCCCAGCAGCGTGAGCAGGCCGCACAGGCGTTCGCCACGCAGCTGGTCACCTCGGAGCAGTCCGTGGAGGACCTCAAGACGCTGCACGACCAGTCCATCCAGGCCGCCGCGCAGGCCAAGCAGGCCGTCGAGCGCAACTCGATGCTGCTGCAACAGAAGATCGCCGAGCGCACCAAGCTGCTCAGCCAGCTGGAGCAGGCCAAGATGCAGGAGCAGGCCGCCGCCTCGCTGCGGCAGATGACCGAGCTCGCGGCGCCGGGCAACACCCCGTCGCTGGAGGAGGTCCGCGACAAGATCGAGCGCCGCTACGCCAACGCACTCGGCCAGGCCGACCTGGCGGCCAACTCGGTGCAGGGCCGCATGCTGGAGGTCCAGCAGTCCACGGTGGACATGGCCGGCGCGAGCCGCCTGGAGCAGATCCGCGCCTCCCTGCACGGCACGCCCGTTGCCGGCGAGGTCACCGCGGGCGACCAGGCCGCTGCCCCCACCCAGCTCAACAAGCAGCAGCAGTCCGGCACCGCCTGAGCAGCAGACGCAACACCCGACGCCGCCCGCCCCACCGGGGCCGGGCGGCGTCGTCGTTCCGCGAGTCGCGGTCTCGATGTAGGCGAGTCGCGGGATCAGTGCGCGCGAGTCGGGGTGTGCGGTGTCGGGGCGGGGCCGGGTTGGCAGGTGGGGCACCACCAGGCGATGCGGGCGTAGACGCCGTCGCCCTGCTTCGCGGTGCGGATGCGGGTGCCGCAGCGGCGGCAGCGTTGTCCGCCGCGGTCGTACACCCAGTGCTGCCGGCCGCGGGCGAGCTCGCCGGTGGTGGACTGCTGCGGGCGGTCGGCGTTGCGCAGCAGGAGATCGCGGGCGAGGGCGATGGCGGCGGCCGGGTCGGGGACGTCGCGCACGAGCGTCCACGGGGAGAGGCCGAGTAGGAAGCACACCTCGGTCTTGTAGAGATTGCCCACGCCGGCCATCACCCGCTGCTCGAGCAACACGAGCCCCAGCTCGGACTGCCCGCGCGCGGTGAACCGGCGCAGCGCCTCGGCGGCGTGGTCGTCGCTCCATGCGGGATCGAGCAGGTCGGGGCCCAGGTGCGCGACGAGCCGGTCCTCCTCGGCGGTGGGCAGCAGCTCCAGGTCGTGCAGCGCGAACCCGACGGCCGTGCGCTCGGTCGTCTCCAGCACGGCGCGGGCCTGGTGGGCGGGGCGTTGCCACGGCATGCCGGGCCGGTAGAGGTGCCATGCGCCGTCCAGGCGCAGGTGGCTGTGGAGGCTCCGGCCGTCGTCGAACCGGGTGAAGATGTGCTTGCCGACGGACCCGACGTCGAGCACGGTGCGACCCGCGAGATCGTGCTCGACGAGCTGCGGGTGGCGTAGCTCGCCACGCACCAGCAGGTGCCCGGCCAGCGCCGCACGCAACCGCTTCGCGGTGAGGTGGACGGTGTCGCCTTCGGGCACGTGGGCGACGGTAGCGCGGCTCCGACCCGCGTCGAGCGAGTCGGCGCCTCCAGGTTCTGGTGCAGTGCTGATGCAGCTGACCGGCAGAGGGCATCCACCGATCGGTGGGCCCCGGCTCCGCCTCCCGGTCGGAATCGTCGTGGCAAGACGATCGATTCGCGCGGATCGCCGACGCAGCACGCTTCGGGAGTGGCCGTCATCGAGGTACACGAACTGCACAAGCGCTACCGCGACCAGATCGCGGTACGCGACGTCTCCTTTGCCGTCGAGGAGGGGGAGATCTTCGGCATCGTCGGCCCGAACGGCGCGGGGAAGACCACCACGGTGGAGTGCATCGAGGGGTTGCGCTCCGCCGACGGGGGCACGATTTCCGTGCTCGGGCTCGACCCGCAGCGCGACCGTACCGCGGTTCGCCGCGCGCTCGGCATCCAGCTGCAGGCGAGCGAGCTGCCGGAGAAGATGCGGGTCGGCGAGGCCGTCGAGCTGTTCGCGTCCTTCTACCCGGCTCCGGTCGATCCCGGCGAGCTGATCGAGCGCTGGGGTCTCGACGCCAAGCGAAAGACCGCGTTCGGGAAGCTGTCGGGTGGGCAGAAGCAGCGGCTGTCGATCGTGCTGGCGCTCGTCGGCAACCCGCGGGTCGCGATCCTCGACGAGCTGACCACCGGGCTCGACCCGCAGGCCCGCCGCGACACGTGGGCGGCCATCGAACAGATCCGCGACGCCGGCGTCACCGTCGTGCTTGTGACCCACTTCATGGAGGAGGCGGAGCGGCTCTGCGACCGGCTCGCCGTGATCGACGCCGGGCGGGTCGTGGCGATCGACAGCCCGGCCGGCCTCGTCGCGAGCCTCCCCCAGCGGCTGCGCTTCCGCCCGTCGCGGTCGTTCGACGACGCCGTGCTAACCGCCCTGCCAGAGGTCGCGTCCGTGCGGCGTGGCGGCCAGCAGGTCGAGGTGACCGGCAACGGCGAGCTGCTCACCGCTGTGACCTCGACGCTCGCCCGCCAGAAGGTCGTCGTCATCGACCTGCGCCTGGACCAGGCGACCCTCGACGACGCCTTCCTCGCGCTGACCGGCAGTGCCAGGTGAGGAATGAGGTTCTCGCCATGACCGAGATCGTGACCCGGCCGGCCCAGCACCAGCAGCGGGTGAACCATGTGCAGCCGCTGCTCGCGTTGGCCCGGGCAGAGACCCGGCTGTTCCTGCGCGACAAGTTCACCTCGCTGCTCGGTGTCGGTCTGCCGGCCGCAGTGCTCGCGGGCCTCGGCGCGGTGCGCGCGCTGCGCGAGCCGTCCGAGGTGTTCGGCGGAATGCGGTTCGTCGACTTCTACGCGCCGTCGCTGCTCGCGATCAGCATCGCCGTGCTCGGCCTGCAGAACCTGCCGACCGGCCTGGCCACGTACCGGGAGAAGGGGATCCTCCGGCGGCTGTCGGCGACGCCGGCGAGCCCCGCCGCGGTGCTCGTCGTCCAGCTGCTGCTCAACTTCGTGGCCGTCGCCGTAGGCACGGTCCTGATGGTGACGGTAGCCGTCGCGGTGTTCGAAGTACCGGCACCGCGTCACCCGCTGGGCTTCGGGCTGGCCTTCGTCTGCGGGACGGCCGCGGTGTTCGCAATCGGCCTGGTGATCGCGGCCGTTGCGCCGCGGGCCCGGGTCGCCGCCGGCATGGGCACCGTCGCCTTCATGCTGACGCAGTTCTTTGCCGGCGTGTACCTGCCGAAGTTCTTGCTGCCGGACGTCGTCGTGCGGATCGGCGAGTTCGTTCCGCCGGGCGCCGGCGCCTTGCAGGGCGCCTGGACGGGCGGCGGTGCCGATCCGGTCCAGCTCGTGGTGATGGCGCTGACCGCGGCCGTCGCAGCCGGCGTGGCGGTTAGGTTGTTCCGGTGGGAGTGAGGTGGTGACGGAGCAGGCGCGGGCGATCACGTCCGACGCCGCTCGTCGGGCGGCCGGGATGCTCGCCGGGGACGAGCTCGACGAGCACGCGGACAAGGTCGACTCCGCGATCGAGCGGGTCGTGCCCTACGCCGGGCTCGTCATCGGTACGGCTCTCACCCCGATCGCCATCCCGCCGACACTGCCGTACTGGCTCGTCACGGGATCGCTGGTGCTGGTCACGGCGGCATGGTCGTCCGCATTCGTCCGGCATGAGTCGCCTTGCGCCGCGGCGACCAGCACCCGCCGGGGCGCGGTGTACATGGTCGGGCTGTTGGCGCTCATGGCGGTGCTGACCTACCAGTCGCCGTTCTACGCGTTCCAGGCCTTCGCCGGCTACGTCCACTCCTTCGCGTACCTGCACGGCCGCTGGCGCTGGGTGGGCATCGTCGTTACCGCGACCATGGTGGCGTACTCGCAGCTCGGCGGCAGCCTCGCCGATTCGCCGATCACCCCCGGCTACTTCGCGGGCTGGATCGGCCTGATCCTCGTCAACGTCGCCCTCGGGGGAGGGTTCACCTACCTCGGGATGCTGACGTCGCAGCAGTCGCAGCGCCGCCGCGAGATGATCGTCGAGCTGAACGAGGCCAACCGGCGGCTCTCGGACACGATGGAGGAGAACGCCGCGCTGCACGTCCGGCTCCTCGCGCAGGCCCGCGAGGCGGGCGTGCTCGACGAGCGGGCGCGGCTGGCGCGGGAGATCCACGACACGATCGCGCAGGGGCTCACCGGCATCGTGACCCAGCTCGAGGCGGCCGGTGTGGCCGACGGCGATCCGGAGGTACGGCGCCGGCACATCGACACCGCCAGCGCGCTCGCCCGCGAGAGCCTCACCGAGGCCCGCCGTTCGGTGGACGCGCTCGGACCGCGGCAGCTCGTGGAGACACAGCTCCCCGACGCGATCGCCGACATGGCGAAGCGGTGGGCGGAGGCGCGCGGCGTCGAGCTCATCCTCGACACCACGGGGGATCCGCGCCCATTGCTGCCAGAGCTGGAGGTCACGTTGTTCCGAGCGGCACAGGAGGCGCTCACCAACGTGGGCAAGCACGCGGGTGCCAGCCGCGTCGGGCTCACGCTGTCCTACATGGACGACGTGGTGGTGCTCGACGTCCGCGACGACGGGCGCGGCTTCGTGCCCGAGCAGATGCCTGGCGCGGTGGATGGATCCGGGTTCGGGCTGGTCGCGATGGAACAGCGGGTGCGGCGGGTGGCCGGCACCGTCAGCGTGGAGAGCGCGCCGGGTGAGGGCACGGCGCTGAGCGCGAGCGTGCCCGCGATCCCGGCGGAGGTCAGGTGATGGATCCGATCCGGGTGCTGATCGTCGACGACCACCCCGTCGTCCGCGACGGCCTGCGTGGCGTGCTCGACGGGGAGCCGGACCTGCGGGTGGTCGGCGAGGCGGGCAATGGCGCGGAGGCGGTGGCGCGGGCGCGGGCCACCCCGGTGGACGTCGTGCTGATGGACCTGCGGATGCCGGTCATGGGCGGCGTCGAGGCGATCGGGGAGCTGCGCCGCACGGCGCCGGACGTACGGGTGCTCGTGCTGACGACCTACGACACCGACCGGGACGTGCTCCCCGCGATCGAGGCGGGCGCCACCGGCTACCTGCTCAAGGACACCCCGCGCGAGGAGTTGCTGCGCGCCGTGCGGGCGGCCCACCGCGGCGAGGCGGTGCTCTCGCCCGCGGTCGCCGGCCGGCTCATGGGCCAGGTGCGCGGCCCGGCGCGGGACGCGCTGTCCGCGCGGGAGCTGGAGGTGCTGCGGCTCGTCGCGGCCGGCTCCACGAACAGGGAGACGGCGCAGCGGCTCTTCATCAGCGAGGCCACGGTCAAGACCCACCTGTTGCACATCTACGCCAAGCTCGAGGTGCGCGACCGCGCGTCCGCGGTGGCGGCGGGCTACCAGCGGGGCCTGCTGAGCCCTTAGTGTCCCCCGCCGGAAGTCCGTTGGGTAAGTCGGTGGATCCAGGTTCTCGCTGGGTGCGCCGGACGGCGGGCCTCGTACTGGACGTACTCGGGCCGTCGGCCGGTGCGGCCAGCGTGGGCCTGGGCCGCCGAATTATTCGGCGGACTTCCGGCGGGGGACACTAAGAGGTCGGGATCGGCGTGCGGAGCGCGAAGAGGACGTCGTCGCGCTCGTGCACGAAGCCCAGCCGGGCCGCGACGCCGCGGCTGCCGAGGTTGTCCGGCGACGTCGACCACGTGGGCACATGGCCGCGGGCGCGGATGTCGCCGATCAGCGCGCCGGCGCACGCACTGGAGAGCCCCTTCCTGCGGTGGTCGGGCTCGGTGACCACACCGATGTCCTCGTAGGTCCCGCCGAGGTAGAACGGCACCGCGATCGCGGCGATCTTCCCGTCCACCAGCACGCCACGGGCGACGCCCGCCGCGAGCATGCCCGCAACGCCGCCCCACGTCTCGGCGATCCACGCGCTGTCGGTGCTGAGACCGGCGAGTGCGGGTGCGTCGTCGCTGGTGAGCAGCCGGACGTCCGGGTCGGGTTCCGGGGTCGGTGCGTCGGCGGGCAGCACGGCGATCAGCCGATCCCACGGCGCGGTGCCGGGGTCGGAAGCGCGCAGGGCGGGCAGCCACTCGGGTGGGGCGTCGACGAAGCCGGTGAGCTCGGCCAGGTCCGGCGACGGGAGGTGTTCCGGGTCGCCGCGCAACGAGAGGTTGCCGGGCAGCTCGGCGACCACCACCCGCGGATCGGGCCAGCGGTCCACTCGTACCCGGCCGTGGCCGGTGCGCGCGACGTGTTCGAAGACCAGCGGGCCCGGTCGTTCGGGCGTGAACCAGGGGCGTAGCGGGCCGGGCGCGACGGTGAGCACGCCGTGGAGCCTGCCGCGACCGTGATCCGGCCGCCACCGTTTACCGGTAGCGTGGCGGGCATGGCTCCGGTGTTGCGACTCGTCGCTCTCGCCGGAGCCATCTTCGCGATGCTGGCGGGCAGCACCGCCGAGCCGGCCCTTCTCGTCGGTGCCATCGGCACCCTCGTCGTCGCATGGGCCGTGGCCAGCGAGGTGGCCAGCGTCCTGCCCGCGCTCACCGGCACCGGCCCGGTCGTCGCCGCCCGCGACCACCATCGGGCCCTTGCCCGCAGGCCCGTGCCCCGCCATCGCGACCCGGACGCCCCCGGGCACACCCGCTCCCGAGCGCCGTCGGAGCTCCTCCCGGCGGCGTAGGCAGATCCACGCCGCCGGTCGACGCATCCGTCAGATCCGGCTTCCGTGGAGTGCTGCCTTGTTCGATACCGCTTTGTTCGATACCGCCTTGTTCGACCCTCTCTATTTCGCCGTCTCCGGTGTCATGTGGTGCTGGCACCAGCTGTTCGGATTCCTGCTCGGCCCCGCGAGTGGCGCCGCGTGGGCACTTTCCGTCGTGTTCCTCGTGCTGACGCTCCGAGCGCTGCTGATCCGGCCGATGCTCTCCCAGGTGCGGTCCGCCCGGGTGATGCGCGAGCTCGCGCCGCGACTCGCCGACCTTCGCAAACGGCACGCTGACGATCCGGCCCGGCTCCTGCAGGAGACGAATGCGCTCCAGCGGGCGAACGGGGTGAGCGCGACGAGCATGCTCCTGCCGGCCTTGCTGCAGGTGCCGGTGTTCTTCGGCCTGCTGCACGTGCTGACCAGCTTCACGAACGCCCAGCTCGCCAACTACGCGTTCGGCGCCGACGAGGTCCGCTCGTTCCTCGAGGCCCGGCTGTTCGGGGTGCCGCTCCCGGCATACCTGAGCATGCCGCACCTCGACGTGGCCGGGATCGAGCGCTGGGAGGTCGCGGCCGTCACCGTGCCGCTCATCCTGCTCGCCGCACTGGCGACGCATCTCACGGCCCGGCTGTCGCTGCGCCAACAGCCTGCGGACGGCCCGCTCGCCGGGATCATGCGGTGGACGCCATGGGTCTTCCCGCTCGGCGTCATGGTCGGCGGGGCGTTCTTCCCGTTCCCGGTGGCGATCCTGCTCTACTGGCTCACGAACAGCGCCTGGACGCTGGTGCAGCAATGGCTGGTGCTCCGGCCTGCCAAGGGCCCGTTGCAGGAAGGTGGCCTTGCGGCAACCCGAACCGCTGCCCGCAGCGATCCGGGGACGCGGGCCCGGGCACAGCGGCGGCATTCGTCCGGGCATCGTCGGAGCCGCCGTCGGCGCTGATCCGCGCCGTACGCTGGCCGGGTGAAGGGTCTGCTACTGCGGCTCTCGGCGGTCGACGCGGACGCCGAGGCGGCGGTGCGCGTGATCGCCTACTTCGACGCCCTCGTGGAGCGCGGAGCCACACCGGCGGAGCTGGTGCGCGCGACGGCGGCGCTCGCCGAGTGTCCGGCCGGCATGGACCGGCCGGGCGTGGAGCCGCTGCGGTTCCGCCCGGACGGCTCGCCGGCAAGCGAAGTCGCAATCACCGGCATCGTCGAGATCGGGCCCGACATCGGCCGGGTGTGGCTCGCCAGGGACAGCGGCCACGGCCCGTTGGACGATCTCGTGCTCGAGCGGCTCGTGATCAGCGCCCGCCTGCTCGTGGTCCCGCATCGGCGGACGCCCGCCCCGGACCTGGCCGATCCGGGCCTCGTCGAGCTCGTGCTCGCCGAACGGGAGGCGCCGGAGGACCGGGCGAGGGCCTTGCGGCTGCTCGGCCTGGACACCGAGTTCCCGGTGCGCGCGCTCGCCGTCGCGGCCGACGGCGATCCGGGCGCGGCCGCGGTCGCGCTCGTCACCCGCGGGCGGCCCCTGCGGGCGGCCCGCGTGGCCGTCATCGGGGGGCGGGCCGTCATGCTGCTGCAGCCGCGGGTGTCGGCCGCCTCGGTGGTGCCGGACCTCCGGGCGGCGTACGCAGAGCGGGCCGGCGAGCACGACGCCGCACCGGCGGTACGGGTCGGCGTCGGCCGGCCGGTGCCGGGGCTGGAGGCCCGCTCGTCCTGGAAGCAGGCGAAGCTCGCCCTGCGCTTCGCGACCCCGGACGACGCGATCATCGATCACGCCGAGCTGGGGTCAGTCGTCCTGCTGGGTGAGCTGCCACCCGAACGGCTCCGCGCCCAGCCCGACGTCGCGGCGCTGGACGCGTTGCCTGCCACCGACGTGGCCGCGCTCGAGGCCTTCTGCCGTACCGGGTCGCTGCGCAAGGCCGCGGCGCTGCTGCACCTGCACCACAGCTCCGTGGCCGACCGGCTCGCGCACGTCGAGAACGAGCTGGGCTGGAGCCTCGACGAGCCCGGCGACCGCTTCCGCGCCCGGTTCGCCCTGCTCGCGCGGCGGCTCTCTAGATCTTGAGGGCGCGGCGCAGCACGACGAGCGCCTCGTCGGCCTCGCGCCGGCTCACCGCGGCCTGCTCCACCATGGCCGAGCCGTGGAACGTCCCCGGGAACGCGTGCAGCTCCACCGAGACACCGGCGTGCATCAGGGCATGCGCGTAGGCGATGCCCTCGTCGCGCAGCGGGTCGAACTCCATCACCGAGACGTAGGCAGGCGGCAGCCCGGTGAGGTCGGTGGCCCGGGCCGGTGCGGCGTAGATCGGGACGTCGGGGGTGCCGCGCCTCCCAGGGCCGAGGTAGGAGTCCCAGCTGACGATGGCGTTCGGCCGGTTCCAGATCGGTGTGTCGGTGAACGCGCGCATGCTGGGCGTGTCGAGGCGGTCGTCCAGCTCGGGTACGCCGAGGTACTGGAACGCGATGGACGGGCCGCCGCGGTCGCGGGCGAGCAGGGCGAGGCCGGCGCACAGCCCACCGCCCGCGCTCTCGCCGTGGATCGCGATCCGGTCCGGGTCGATGCCGAGCGCGTCGGCGTTCTTCGCCACCCACACGAGCCCGGCGTAGCAGTCCTCCAGCGGGGCCGGGTATGGGTTTTCGGGCGCGAGCCGGTAGTCCACGGTGACGACCGTGACGCCGAGCTCGCGGGCGAGTCGCAGGTTGGGCCCGTCGAACGAGTCGATCGACCCGAGTATGAAACCGCCGCCGTGGACGTCGTAGATCGCCGCGGGCGCCACCAGGCGGTCCGGGGTGTAGATCCGCAGCCGCACGTCGGGCGCGCCGTCCGGCCCGGGGACGAGCTCGTCGCGGACCTGCACGCCGGAACGGTCGGGCTCGCCGAACGCGGAGGCGAACATCTCAGCCACGTGCGCACGGGCGGTCGGGACGTCGGAGATCTCGACGACCGGCATCATCGCCACCGCGGCGGCGAGCTCGGGGTCGAACAGGTAGCTCATGGGTTCCTCCACGGCAGGCGGTGCGGGCACCACTGATCGTCCTCGCCGAGCGGGCCATGGGGCATCCGCCGCGCGTCGGGATTCCACGGCTGGTCGCCCGACGAGCGTGCGGACCGGCTCAGCCGCAGGCCCGTACCCGGGCGGCGGCCAGCCGGAGCCCGCGACGCGCCCCGTGGCGCGCGACGGCGGCGAGTGCGTAGGCGCTGCAGCTCGGTGTGGACGGGCAGGTGGGCGTGAAGCGGCTCAGCCACCGCTGGTAGCCGAGCAGCGCTGCGCTTACCAGCGCGCTCGCCCCGCGCGCCGGCACCACGGCCGCCGCCAGCAGGAGCAGGGGCGAGACGCGCAACAGGGGGAAGTTGCATGGCCCGTCGCAGTTGCAGCCGTCGCCACCCCCACCCCCACCGCCACGCCCCCCGCCGAGCCGCGCGCAACCGGAGCCGCAGGACCGGACGGAATCGAGGAGCTCACAGGTGTCGCCGACCGCCTCGGCCGTGTCCCGGCGCTCTTCGCGCCGCCGCCGTCGCCGCTCGCGCCGCCGCTCGGTCTCGTCGCCGGGCCCCCCGTGCTCTGCCACCCGTTCCTCCTCCGCGACCGACCCGTTCGGGTGACGTGCCGCGACGGGATCATGCCGGAGGTCCGGTCGAGGGCGGTCAGGCGCGCAGGCGCAGCCCCTTGGGCGTGACCCGGAACCCAGCCTCGGTGAGCACCTCGGCCAGGTCGGAGCCGAGGGAACCGACCCCGTCGGCGCGCTCGACCGCCAGGCTGCCGAGCCACACCTCGTGCACGGCACCGGCGAGTGCGTGGGCGGCCGCGACCAGCTCGTGCCGCTCGGTGCCGAACGACAGCAGCGACCGCCCTCCCCGCTCCACGTACAGCGCCGGAGCGCCCTCGACGAGCACCACGAGCGCGCCCGCCTTGCGGCCGGGGCGGTGCTTTCTCTCGCCGACCGTGGCGGGCCATGCGAGGGCGGCCCCGTAGGGCTGGGCCGGGTCGGCGGCGGCGAGCACCACGCTGCTGGGCTGTGACTCCGCGCCGCCCTCGGGACGCGACAGGGCCCGCAGCCGGTCGATCGCGCCGGGCACGGCGAACTGGGCCGCTCCCAGCCCTTCGACGACGTACCCGCGGCGGGCGCGCCCGGAGTCCTCCATCGCCCGCAGCACCCGGTACACACCGGCGAACCCGCCGCTCACCCGCTCGGTGCCGAGCGCGCCGCGGGTGAGCACACCGTGGCGCTCCAGGAACGCCTCGGCGCGGGCGTGGGCCCGGCGGGTGGGATCGGGGTCGCGAGCGACCGCGAGCGACCACCGTCCGCCGACGGACGGCGCGCCGGTGCGGGTGGGCATGGCGGGGCGCCCGGCCCGCAGCTGGGCGTAGCGGCCACGGCCGGGGCCGCGCCGCGCGCGGTGGGCGGGCGCGGACCGGCCGGCGCCGCCCAGGCGAGCTCGCAACGGGGTGAGGGTGTCGTTGGTGAGGAGGCCTGCCCACACCAGGTCCCAGACCGCGCCGACCACCGCGTCGTCGGCGGGCGCCTGCTCCCCGTCGTCGAGCAGGGTGCGCGCCGCGCGGTCGGCGAGCTCGCGGAAGAAGAGCGCACCGCCGCCGACGGGTGGGGTGTCGAGGTCGGGCAGGCCCAGTGCGGCGAGAACCGCGCGGTGCAGCGGCGTGGTGACGGTGTCGGGTTCGGGCTCTGGCAGCAGCAGGTCGGCGACGTCGGCGGGGGCGACGGCGAGCCAGCCGTCGGTGCCGCCGAGCGGGCCGCATCCGGTCCAGGTGACCTCGCCCGCCGCCGTGAGTTCGTCCAGCAGCGCGGGGGTGTAGCCGGGCAGCCGCGCCGGAAGGATCAGCGACTCCAGCGCGCTCGCCGGCAGCGGTGCCCCGGCGAGCTGCTCGACCACGCCGAGCACGTCCTCCGCGCCCGGTGCCCGGCGCATCCGGCCGCGCCGCTCCCCGCCCGGCGCCGACTGGACACCCTGCCATGCGGGGAGGAACCGCCCGAGTGCCTGCTGCTCCACGGGCTCGACCTCGGACCGCAGCCGGGCGAGCGAGGCCCGCCGCAGCCGACGCAGCACCTCGGCATCGCAGTACTCGACCGGGTCTACGGCGTGTGCGGCCGCGGGCTGCAGGGCGAGCGGGCGCAGCTCGCCGCGGACGAGGCGTCCGGTGCCGACCAGCCGGTCGAGCACCCCCGCCACCACCGCGACCCCGAGCCCGAACCGGGTGGCGCACTCGGCCGCCGCGAACGGCCCGTGGGTGCGGGCGTAGCGCAGCACGAGGTCACCGAGGGGGTCGGCGACCGGCTCGGTGAACGCCTCCGGCACCCCGACGGGGAGCGCGGCGCCGAGCGCGTCGCGCACCCGCCCGGCGTCCTCGATCGCCACGTAGCGTTCCTCGCCCGCGATCCGCACCCGGATGGCCCGCCGGGCGGCCTCCAGCTCGTGCATCCACTCCTCTCGGGCGCCACGGGCGGCGGCCTCGGCGGTGGTGAGGGCGCCGAGGAACCGCAGCAGGTCGGCGGCGCCCTCGGCGTCACGGACGTGCCGGTCGGAGGCGAGCCGCTGCAGCTGCGCCTCCACCTCGGCGACGACTTCGGGCTCCAGCAGCTCGCGGATGGCCTCCGAGCCCAGCAGCTCGGCCAGGAGCGTGGAGTCGAGCGACAGTGCAGCGGCCCGGCGCTCGGCGAGCGGCGCGTCGGACTCGTAGAGGAACATCCCGACGTAGCCGAACAGCAGGCTGCGCGCGAACGGCGACGGCGACGGCGTGGTCATCTCGACGACCTTCACCCTGCGCGCCTGCACGTCGGTCATGAGCTCGCGCAGGCCGGGCAGGTCGTAGACGTCTTGCACGCATTCGCGCATCGCCTCGAGCGTGACCGGGAACTGTTCGTACCGCCCCGCCACGGCGAGCAGCTGTGACGCCCGCTGCCGCTGCTGCCAGAGCGGTGTGCGCCGGCGCGGGTCGCGGCGGGGGAGTAGCAGCGACCTGGCCGCGCACTCCCGGAACCGGGACGCGTACAGCGAGGATCCGCCCAGCTCGGCGACGACGATCTGCTCGACCTCGGCGGGCTCGAGCAGCACGTCCTCGGCGGTGGGCGTGACCTCGGCGCCGGAGTCGTCGACGGCGTCGGGCAGTCGCAGCACGATGCCGTCGTCGGCGGCGGAGGCATGCACCTCCACGCCGCGCCGCTCGCGCATCCGGGCCGCGATCGCGAGCGCCCACGGCCCGTTGACCTTGGACCCGAACGGCGAGTGCACGACCAGCCGCCAGTCGCCCAGCTCGTCGCGGAAGCGCTCGACGAGGATGGTGCGGTCGCTCGGCACGTGGCGGGTGGCCTCGCGCTGCTCACGCAGGTAGGCGACGAGGTTGTCGATCGCCCACTCGTCGAGGCCCGCTGCCGCGGCCCGCTCGCGCGCCGCTTCGTCGGACAGGCCCGCCATCTCGCGCACGAACGCCCCGACCGCCCGCCCGAGCTCGAGGGGCCGCCCGATCTGCTCGCCCTTCCAGAACGGCATCCGGGCGGGCTGGCCCGGCGCCGGGGTGACGATCACACGGTCGTGGGTGATGTCCTGCACCGTCCAGCTCGACGTGCCGAGCAGGAACGTGTCGCCGACCCGCGACTCGTAGACCATCTCCTCGTCGAGCTCGCCCACCCGCGAGCCGCGCCCGTCGGCCCCACCGGGCGTCATGACGGTGAACAGGCCGCGGTCGGGGATGGTGCCGCCCGAGGTGACGGCGAGGCGCTGCGCACCGGGGCGGCCCTGCAGCGTGTCGGTGACGCGGTCCCACGTGATGCGGGCGCGCAGCTCGCCGAACTCCTCCGACGGGTAGCGGCCCGCGAGCATGTCGAGCACCGAGTGCAGCGCCGATTCCGGCAGTGCCGCGAACGGCGCCGCCCGCCGGACGACCGTGGTGAGGTGGTCGAGCTGCCACGGTTCGAGGGCCACCATGGCGACGATGTGCTGGGCGAGCACGTCGAGGGGGTTGCGCGGGTAGCGCATCGACTCGATGGCACCCGTCGTCATCCGCTCGGCGACGACCGCGCAGGACACGAGGTCGCCCCGGTACTTGGGGAAGACCACCCCGCGCGAGATCGCACCGACCTGGTGGCCGGCGCGCCCCACCCTTTGGAGCCCGGACGCCACGCTCGGCGGCGCCTCCACCTGGACGACGAGGTCGACCGCGCCCATGTCGATGCCCAGCTCGAGGCTGGACGTGGCCACCACGCACGGCAGCTGCCCGCTCTTGAGCTCCTCCTCCACGAGGGTGCGCTGCTCGCGCGACATCGACCCGTGGTGGGCCTTGGCGACCGTGGGCATGGCCCCGCCGCCGATGCCCGACTGGCCGATCGCCTCCGCGGGGAAGGCGTCCAGATCGACGGCTTCCTCGACCTCCTCGGCCGCCAGCTCGTTGAGCCGGGCCGTGAGCCGCTCTGCCAGCCGCCGCGAGTTGGAGAAGACGATCGTGGACCGGTGCTCCCGCACGAGATCCAGTAGCCGCCGCTCCACGGCGGGCCAGATCGACGGCCGCTGCGCCGTGCCCGCGGCGGACCCGATGACCTCCTCGTCGGAGCTGCCCACCGCGGGCTGCTCGTCGAGCGCGGCGAGGTCGGGCACCGGCACCTGGACGGACACCTCGATCGTCTTCGGGATGGGCGGCTGGATCACCTCCACCGGGCGAGCGCCCGCGAGGAACGTGGAGACCTCGTCGACGGGCCGCACGGTTGCGGAGAGCCCGATCCGCTGCGCGGGCCGGGGGAGCAGCTCGTCGAGCCGCTCGAGCGACAGCGCCATGTGCGCGCCGCGCTTGGTGGCCGCCACCGCGTGCACCTCGTCGACGATCACGGTCTGCACCCCGCGCAGTGACTCGCGCGCCGCCGAGGTGAGCAGCAGGAACAGCGACTCCGGTGTGGTGACCAGCACGTCGGGCGGGGTGCGCGCGAACTGGCGGCGCTCGTCGGCCGGGGTGTCGCCGGTGCGCATGCCCACCGTGATGTCGGGGACCGGCAGGCCGAGCCGTGTGGCGGACTGGCGGATGCCGGCGAGCGGGGAGCGCAGGTTGCGCTGCACGTCGACGGCCAGTGCCTTGAGCGGGGACACGTACAGCACGCGGCAGCGGTGAGCCGCGTCGGCAGGTGGACCGGCCGCGAGCCGGTCGAGCGCCCACAGGAACGCGGCGAGGGTCTTGCCGGAGCCGGTGGGAGCGACGACGAGCGCGTGCCGGCCCGCCTGCGCCGCCGCCCATGCGCCCTCCTGGGCGGCGGTGGGCGCGGCGAAGGCTCCGCGGAACCACTCGCGGGTGGCGGGGGAGAAACCGTGGAGCGCACTCACGGAACCCATGATGCGCCTGTGCCCCGACAGTTCCGGCCACGCGAGGACATCCCGGGTTCAGGAACGCGGCGTTCCTGAACCTCGCGCCGCGACCACCGGCCGGTTGCTCGACCGACCATCCGTCAGCGCCAGCGCGACCCCCACGGCGCAGACCGCTACCCCTGGCACCGCGAGCGGGCCCGGTACCTCGCCGAACATGAGGAACGCCCACAGCATCGTCGTGGGCGGGGTGAGGTAGAGCAGGGTGCTCACGCGGACGGCCCCGCCGCGCCGCAGCACGAGCAGGTACGCGCCGTAACCGCCGAAGGACGACAGCACCACCACCCAGGCCACGGCCCACCAGAACTCCGGGGCGACAGGCGGTTGCAGGTGCCCGCCCACCCCGGCGGCCGCGAGGAAGACGCCGGCGGCGAAGACCGTCTGGACCGTGAGCGACTCCAGTGGCGACTCGGCCGGGCGCCACCGCCGTTCCAGCAGCGTGCCGGTGGTGAGCGCCGCCATCCCGCCCACCGGCAGCAGGAACGCGCACCACGGCGCGTCGCCGAGGCCGAGGTCACCGGCGACGACGAAGCCGACCCCGGCCAGGCCCAGCACGAGCCCGACGCGTCCGCGCGGCCCGACGTGCTCGCCGAGCATCGGGCCCGCGGCGGCGGCGACGAGCAGCGGTTGCACGGAGGCGATCAGGGCCGTGGTGCCCGCGGGTACGCCGAGGCCGACGCCGGTGACGACCCCGCCCAGGTACAGGCACTGGCAGAGCAGTCCGAGCGTGCCCTGCCGCAGCAGCGCCCGCGGCCGCAGGCGGGTGCCCAGCGCGGCCGCGAGCCCGGCGAGCAGCGCGGCGGCCACCACGTACCGCCAGGCCAGCAGCGTGTCGGCGGGGGCGTAGCGGGTGCCGAGCTCCGCCCCGATGAAACCCGAGCTCCACAGCACGACGAGTGCCGTGCCTGTCACCGCGTGCGCCTGTCGGTCCATGGTAGCGAGGTAACCATACCGGTCTGTATACTCGCAGTGTATGAGCACACAGTTCGACGTCATGCCGCTGACGCCCGCGGGTGAACGGCTCCTCGACGCCGCGGCGGAGCTGTTCTACCGGCGTGGCATCCGGGCCGTCGGCGTCGATCTGATCGCCGAGGTCGCCGGCACCACCAAGAAGACCCTCTATGACCGGTTCGGGAGCAAGGACGCCCTGGTCGCGCTGTACCTGCGGCGGCGGGCCCATCGCTGGCAGACGTTCGTCCGCGAGCAGGTGGATCGGGTGCCGCCGGGCCCGGGCCGGGCGCTCGCCGTCTTCGACGCGCTCGAGGCGTGGCTCGCCGAGCAGGACCGCGGCTGCGCGTTCGTCAACGCCAACGCCGAGATCGGCGGCACCGGCCATCCGGGCGAGCCGGTCATCCGCGCCGAGAAGGCGGCGACGCGCGCACTGTTCACCGAGCTGGTGGGCGGCGCCGAGGACCTCGGCGCGCAGCTGCACCTGCTCTACGAGGGTGCGAACGTCGCCGTGACGGCGGGCGGGCAGGCCGACGCGATCGACCAGGCCCGCCGCGCCGCGTCCCGGCTACTGGAGGGCTGAGAGCTCGGCCGCCAGCCCGGCGAGCAGCCGGTCCGCACCGCTGCCCGGCCGGTACGTGCAGGCGAGCCCGACAGCGGCGACGCCACCCGCGGCCACGATGTTGCGGACGGCATCGGTCACCGCGGTCAGAGCCGGGCCTCCGGGTGCGGGGAACAGCAGCCCTGGGAGGTCGCCGGAGTCCGTCACGTCCACGTCGACGTGCAGGTACACCGGACCCGGTACGTCGCCGACCTCGTCGACCGGCGCGCGCCGGATCCTCGAGTGCGCGAGGTAGTCCGCCTCCGGCGGGTCGAGGTCCCGCGCGTCGACCAGCACCACGTCCTCCTCGGGCACCGGGCGCAACCCGAGCCGGTCGGGGGCCGTGCGGTCGGACTCGCCCACCAGCTGGCGCAGCGGGAACCCGCCCAGGTAGCCCGACGCCGTCGTCTGCGGGGTGTGCACGTCGCCGTGGCCGTCGAACCAGACGACGCGCGGGTCGCGGCCGGCCCGCTGCAGGCCGGCGACGACGCCGAGCGAGGTGGTGCAGTCGCCTGAGACCACGACCGGGACGCGGCCCGCCCGCACCTCGGTCGCCACCGCGTCGGCGACCTCCTCGTAGAGGACCGCCATCCGCTCCCACGGGGCGCCGGGCGGGAGCTCCGGGGCGATCGTGCGGTCTGGGGTGAGCGGGAGCTCCAGGTCGGGCAGGTGCTCGTCGAGGTGGAAGGGGATGGCGATCACGGTCACCCCGCCAGTCTGCGCCGTCCTTGACATGCAGCCAATCGGCTGCCTATCGTAAAGGCAGCCGATTGGCTGCATGAGTGACGAGGCGGGGATGGACGAGATCTTCAAGGCGCTGGCCGACCCGAGCCGTCGGCGGCTGCTCGACAGCCTCAACGCCCGCAACGGGCAGCGGCTGAACGAGCTGTGCGCCGGCCTCGACATGGCGCGGCAGTCGGTCAGCAAGCACCTCGCGGTGCTGGAGCGGGCCAACCTCGTCACCACCGTCCGGCACGGCAGGGAGAAGTTGCACTACCTCAATGCGGTGGGGATCCACGCGATCGCCGACCGCTGGATCCACCAGTACGACCGGCGGCGCGTGGAGGCGCTCGCCGACCTCAAGCAGGCATTGGAGTCACCGATGACGGACGAACCCGCATTCGTCTACACGACGTTCATCAAGACCACGCCGGAGCGGCTCTGGAAGGCGCTCACGGACCCGGCGTTCACGCGCCGGTACTGGGGTGTCTCGTTCGACACGGACTGGCGGCCGGGCTCGGCCATGGTCTGGGAGCAGGACGGGCACCACATCGTCGATCCCGAGCAGGTCGTGCTGGAGGCCGAGCCGCCCCGCAGGCTCGCCTACACCTGGCACACGCCAACGCTCGAGTGGGCGGGCCTCAACGGCATCGACGACGACGTGCGCGCCACGCTCGCAGGCGAGAGCCGGTCGCGGGTGACGTTCGAGATCGAGCCCTTCGGGGAGTCGGTCAAGCTCACCGTCGTCCACGACGACTTCCCCGCAGGCAGCACGATGCGGGCGATGGTCAGCAGCGGCTGGCCGTACCTGCTGTCCGACCTGAAGACGCTGATGGAGACCGGCGCCACGCTTCCGCCGGTGCCCGCAGAGGCCTGGAGGAGCTGACATGCCGAAGGTCGAGGTCTCGACCCTGATCCGCAGGCCGGCCGCGGACGTGTTCGCGGCGTTCGCCGACCCGGCGACCACCACCCGGTTCTGGTTCACCAAGAGCAGCGGGCCGCTCGCGCCCGGCGCCACCGTGCGGTGGGAGTGGGAGATGTACGGGGTGTCGGACACCGTGGTGGTGAAGGAGTTCGAGGCACCCGAGCGGTTCGTCGTGGCGACGGGTGGTGGTGATGGGCCGACCGTCGAGTTCCGGTTCACGCCGCGGGAGGAGGGGACCGTGGTCACGGTCACCGAGTCCGGCTTCGGCGGAACGGGCGACGACGTGATCGACTACGTCGCGGGGTCGACCGGCGGCTACACCACCGCGCTGTGCTCGGCGAAGGCCCTGCTCGAGCACGGGATCGAGCTGGGCGCCGTGCGCGACAAGTACCCGGACAACTGGGTCTGAGGTAGCGATTGATCAGATTCATTTCATGAACGACACGCGCATTTCTTGACGCCCCGCCTGCCGCGGCATTCCGATGTCGTGTGGCAACCTCGCCTTGCTCTTTCGTTCAGCCACGCGCTCGAGGCGAGGAGTCGGCCAATGATCGTTTCTGGTTCCCGGCCGTTGCCTTTCCGGCCGGTCGGACAGGTATTGATTGTTTCGGTGGTCCTCACCGCCGTGAGTTTCGCCGTCACGCTGATCAGTCCTGATCCGGAAGCGCGCGGCGAGCTCGCGCGCTGGCTCGACGTGCTCGGGGAGAACACCCTGCCGACCTGGTGGAGCACCGCGCTCCTGCTCACGGTCGCGCTCGCGTGTGCGGTGACCGGCGTGGCCGCCAGGGCCGGCGGAGTGTTCGGTGCAGGTGCCTGGTTCGCGGGCGCCGGGGTCGTCGGGGCGTTCTCGCTTGCCGAGCTCAGCGGCGTGCACCGCAGGCTCGGCGGGGTCGGCCGCCTCGTGCTGGGAGAGGGCGCGCTCACCCGGAACTGGTTCGCGATGGCGGCGGTCGTCGTACCAGTGGTCGCCGCGGTACTGCTAGTGCTGGCGGCACGGGTGGGCGCCCCGTCGAGCCGCCTGCTCGCCGATGGCGGAGTGTTGCTCATGGTGTCGGCGGTGGGTGGGGAGTTCGTCGCCGCGCTGCTCGGTGGGCGCACCGGGCCCGTGCTCGCCCCCGTGCTCGTCGCGCACCTCGGGGAGCTGGGCGAGAACGTCGGTGCCGCGCTGATGCTGGCCGCGGCTGTGCGCGCACTGGTGTTGTCCCGCGCCGGGGACGCGCTCACGGTGCGGCACCGCAGGGCGGCCCGCGGCCGGGACGCCGTGCCGATGCGCCTCAGGGCTCTCGGGTGGTGGCTCGGCGGGGTGAGCGTGGCGCTGACCCTGCTCAGCCTCGGGTTCGTGCTCGCCGATCCCGCGCACCCCCTGCTGCGCGATCTACGCCTCTACGTCGACCTGCTCGTCGAGCACAACCTGCCCACCTGGTGGAGCGTGGCGTTGCTCGCCGCTGCGGCACTCGCGCACTTCGCGGCGTTCGTGGCGGCGCGGAACGCCGGGACGCCCGGGGCGGTGTACTGGCTGGTCACCGCGGGCGTGCTCGCCTTCCTCTCGCTGGACGACCAGAGCCAGCTGCACGAGCGCTCCGAGGAGCTGGGCCGTCTCGTGGTCACCGAGACCAGCGACTTCCCGTTCTACTGGTTGATCCCGGGGGCGCTGGCGGGCCTCGGCGTCGCCGCCGCCGTGGTGGCGCTCGCCGTCCGGGTCCACGCCCGGCCCCGCGGGCTGCTGGTCGGGGGCATCGCGCTGATGCTCGCAGCGGGGCTCGGCCTCGAGGTCGTACAGGGCCTGTTCATGGCCGCGGGGAACGAGGGGACCGGCTTCGTCATGGGTTACCACGTCGAGGAGCTCGGTGAGGACATCGGGGTGATCCTCCTGATCGGGGCGGCGGTCTCCATGACCCGGCTGTCGCGCGCCGGGGGCCTCGCACTGGAGTACGCCGACCACCCCGCACACCTCGATCAGCGGGAATCGGACGCCGGCATCCCGGGTCCGATCTCCGCCAGAACCGGAGGCTGACCGTCGCGAGGCTCGTGGGTATGGAACTCAACCTCACGGGCAAGGTCGCCGTCGTCACCGGCGGCAGCAAGGGCATCGGTCTCGCGACGGCACGCACGCTGCACACCGAGGGCGCCCATGTGGTCGTGGCGTCCCGCAAGAGCAGCGCTGAGCTCGACGCGCTCGCCGGGCCCTCGCTCGTACACGTGCCCACCGACCTCACCGCTCCGGACGCCCCTGCCGCCGTCGTCGCGCACGCCGTCGACGTCTTCGGAGGTCTCGACATCCTCGTCAACAACGCGGGCGGGCCGCCGCCCGGGGCGTCCCTTCCCCGCTTCTCCTTCCTCCCGGTCAGCGACGCCGACTGGCGGGACATGTTCGAGTTCAACCTGTTCGCCGTGGTCCGGGCGATCCGGGCGGCGATCCCCGTGATGCTGGAACGCGGGGGCGGGTCGATCGTCAACGTGTCGTCGGCATCGGCGCGCCAGCCCGGCGCGATGAACGCCGACTACGCCGCGGCGAAGGCGGCGCTCACCAACCTGACGAAGACCCTGTCGGAGGAGTTCGCTTCGCAGGGCGTCCGGGTGAACACCGTCTCGCCGGGGCCCGTCCGCACGCCGTGGTGGACCGACGAGGGCGGCGCCGCGGACGTCCTCGCCGCCGCGTTCGGTACCGACCGCGAGTCGGTCCTGGAGCGGGCGGCACCGGAGGCGATGGCGGTCAATACGGGGCGGCTGCTCGACCCGCAGGAGATCGCCGACATGATCGCGCTGCTCGCGTCCCCGCGCTCGGCCAGCACGACGGGCGCGGACTTCCTCGTCGACGGCGGCTTCCACAAGGCGGTGTAGCCGAGGTCGCACGGAACCGGCTGGCGTCGCCCGCAGCGGCACTTCAGGATCGAGCAGTGCCCGTCGACACCGCCGTTCAGCGCCGGATCCTCGCCGTGCTCGCCGCCGCCCAGGTGCTCGGCGGGGTGGGCGTGGCCGCGGCGATCGCGGTCAGCGCACTGGTCGCCAGCCGGTTGTCCGGCTCCGAGGCGGTGGGCGGGCTCGCGCAGACCGGCACCGTGATCGGGGCCGCCGTGGCGTCGTTCGTCGTGTCCCGGGTGGCTGCGCGCTCGGGCAGGCGGCCCGCGCTGAGCCTCGGCTACGGCGTGGCGGCGCTCGGCGGGGCGGGTGCGGTGGTCGCCGTGTCGGTGGGCAGCGCGCCCGCCCTGCTCGTCGCGCTCGTGCTCCTCGGGTCTGCCACGGCGGCCGGGCTGGCCGCCCGCTTCGCCGCCACCGATCTCGCGGCCCCCGAGCGCAGGGCCCGCGCTCTCGCCATGGTGGTCTGGGCGACCACGGTGGGGGCGGTCGCGGGTCCCAACCTCGCAGGCCCGGTCCAGGCAGCGGCCGGTGCCATCGGGCTGGAGCCCGCCGCGGGCCCCTTCCTGCTGTGCGCCTGCGCGTTCGCGCTCGCCACGCTCGGTACCTGGGTGGGCCTGCGCCCGGACCCGTTGCTGCTCGCCCGCGGCGCCGAGAAGTCCGATGCCGGCCCTCCGCCGGGCGCGGCCGAGGTGCGGGCCGCCCTGCTGGCCTCGCCCGCCGCGCTACTCGGGCTCGGCGGGATCGTCGTTGGCCACCTGCTGATGGTCGGGCTGATGTCGATGACGCCCGTGCACATGGACCACGGTGGCGCAACGCTCACGGTCGTCGGCCTGGTGATCAGCCTGCACGTCGCGGGGATGTACGCGCTGAGCCCGCTGTTCGGCTGGCTCGCCGACCGCGCGGGGCGACCGCTCGTGCTCGCTCTCGCGGCGGCGCTGCTGCTGGCGTCGGGGGTGCTCTGCGCGCTGGCAGGCCCGGCCGACACCGGGCTGCTCGCGGCAGGGCTCGTACTGCTCGGGCTCGGCTGGTCGGGTGGCCTCGTCGCGGGGTCCGCGCTGCTCACCGAGTCGGTGCCGGTCCGGGTGCGGGCCGGCGTGCAGGGCCTCGGCGACGTCGCGATGAACGTGAGCGGGGCGGTCGGGGGCGTCGCGGCCGGACTCGTCGTCGCCGGGGCGTCGTACGCGGTGCTCGGGGTGCTGGCCGCGGTGATCGCCGTGCCGTACCTGGTGGCGGCGGGCTCCGCCCGTGGGCGGGAAGCGCTTTCTTGACAGTCCGCTCAGCGGCGGCGAGGCTGCGAGCCGCAGCCGGCGAGGGAGTCACATGGGCACGAGACATCGGGTCGCGATCGTGGGGGCGGGCGGGATCGCCGCAGGGCGGCACTTGCCGGCGCTGCGCGCGCTCGCCGACCGCGCCGAGGTGGTGGCCGTCGTCGACGCCGACGGGGACCGGGCAGCGGCGTTCGCGGCCGAATGGGACGTCCCGCACCACTCCACCGACCTCGCGGCCACTCTCGAGGCGGCCCGCCCTGACCTCGTGGTGATTTGCACGCCACCGGCCGCCCACCACGAGGGCGTGCTGGCGAGCCTCGCCGCGGGCGCGTGGGTGTGGTGCGAGAAGCCGCCGGTGCTCTCGCTCGCCGAGTACGACGACCTCGCCTCGCACGAGCGCGAGGGCGGCCCGTACGTCGGGTACGTCTTCCAGCACCGCTTCGGCTCGGCCGCGCAGACCCTGCGCCGCCAGATCGCCGACAGCACGCTCGGGCGGCCGCTCGTCGGCGTCTGCCACACGCTCTGGTACCGCGACCACGACTACTACGCGGTGCCGTGGCGGGGGAAATGGGAGACCGAGGGCGGCGGCCCGGCGATGGGCCACGGCATCCACCAGATGGACCTCATGCTCTCGCTGCTCGGCGACTGGCGCGAGATCCGCGCGCTCATGGGCACGCTCGACCGGGACGTCGCCACCGAGGACGTCTCGATCGCGGCGGTTGCGTTCGAGTCGGGCGCGCTCGTGTCGGTGGTCAACAGCGTGCTCTCGCCGCGGCAGGAGAGCTACCTGCGCTTCGATTTCACCGACGCCACCGTCGAGGTCTCGCACCTGTACGGGTACGACAACTCGAACTGGACGTGGACGCCCCGCGACGGCGTCGACGCCACGGGCTGGCTCCCCACCGCCGACGTCCCGAGCTCCCACACCGCCCAGTTGGCGGCGTTCCTGGACGCGATGGACCGGGGCGAGCGACCCCCGGCCAGCGGTCGCGACGGGAGGCGCACCATGGAGCTGATCACCGGCCTGTACGAGTCCGCGATCACCGGCAGGCCGGTGCTGCGTTCCGAGCTCGCGCCCGGCAACCCGTTCTACGACCGCCTCGACGGCGGTGGCCGCTACCAGGAGATCGCCCGATGACCCGCCTCACCGTCACCCACGAGCACGGCACAGCGGTCGGCGTGGCCGTCGGTGACGTGGAGATCGCCCGCTACGTCTACGGCGAGGACATCCCCGCGTTCGAGGCGCCGAAGCCGTACCTGCACCCCATCCGCACGCTGACCGGCGGGCTCGTGTCGGCGTACCGGCCGCACGACCACCGCTGGCACAAGGGCCTGCAGATGACCTGGTCGCACGTGTCGGGGCAGAACTTCTGGGGCGGGAACACCTACGTCCACGGCCATGGCTACACGCCGAAGGACAACGTCGGGTCGATGCGGCACGACGCGTTCGGCCTCATCGAGCTCACCGGCGCGGAGCTGACGCTCTCCGAGGAGCTGACCTGGGTGGCGTCCACCGGCGATGAGTGGGCCTCCGAACGCCGCACGCTGCGCTTCCACGGCGTCGAACCCGAGCGGGGCACGTGGATGCTCGACGTCTGGACCGAGCTGACCACCGTCCGGGACGAGCCGCTGGTGCTGGGCAGCCCCACCACCGCGGGCCGCCACAACGCCGGCTACACCGGCTGGTTCTGGCGCGGCCCGCGCGACTTCATCGGCGGCGAGATCATCGCCGCCGACGGGGGCGGCGGTCCGGAGACGATGGGCACCGCCAAGTCGCCGTGGCTCGCCTACACGGGCAAGCACGACGAGGTCGACGGCGGCGCGACGGTCCTCGCCTTCGCGGGCACGACGAGCAGGGGCCGGATCACCTGGTTCGTGCGCAACGACCCGTTCCCCGGGCTCAACCCGTCACCGGCCTTCCACGAGGAGATCGTCCTCCCACCCGGCGAGTCGATCGTGCTCGCGCACCGGTTCGTCGTCGCCGACCGGATCTGGACGCGCGCGGAGATCGAGGCCTTCGCCGCGGAGCACGTTTCGTGAGCTCTCCGGACCTGCCTGGAGCCGTCGGCATCACCGCGCTGCGCGTCTACGACTGGGACGCGGCCGACGGCCTGTGCGGCGGGTCCCCGCACGTCCACCTGTGCTGCACCGAGTGCTACATCGTGGCCGGCGGCAGCGGACGCCTGCAGACGCTAACGGCGAGCGGGGCGGCGGAGCAGCCGCTGCACCCGGGCGACGTCGTGTGGTTCACCCCCGGCACGGTCCACCGCGCCGTGAACGACGGCGACCTGCAGGTGATCGTCCTCATGCAGAACTCGGGGCTGCCGGAGGCCGGGGACGCGGTGCTGACCTTCCCGCCCGCGCACCTGGTGGACCGGGAGACCTACGAGCGGGCGGTCGCCGCGCCGGCCCGGGTGCGGCGCGATCTCGCGGTGGAGGGGTTCCTCGAGCTGCGCGGGCGCACCGAGGCAGGCGACACCGGCGCGCTGGAGCGGTTCTACGCGGCCGCGGCCGCGCTCACCCACCCGCAGCTCGCGGCCTGGCGGGAACGCTGGCGGCACGGGGCGGCCGCCGCGGCCGCGCGCACCGGCCGGGAGATCGACGCGCTGACCGCAGGCGACCACTCGCACCTGCGAGCGGCTGCCGTGGCCAGGGTCGAGCCGCCGCCACAGACCACGCTCGGGATGTGCGGGTACCTCGCGCCGTACCAGGCCGCATCAGCGGCGCCGGTTGTACCACCACCAGCGCAGCAGCACGACCAGCGACGCCAGCAGCCCGAACAGCACCACTAGTCGCCCGACCGGCGACGAGAGGCCGGTGGGGTCCTGCGCGAGAACGGGCATCACGGACACGACGCTACCGGCCGATCGGACGTCGTGGCCACCGGCCGGGCTCGCCGGCGCACCTGGTTCCGAGCGGCCGGCACCGTGATCATCGGTTCGGCGCGGTGCCGGCCACATGTGGCCGTGGCTGCACCCAGCTGGTGATCATGAGGCTGCGGGGCGGTCCCAGCGCGGTGCGGCCGTGCCGTACGAGGGGGCCGGGGCGGGCCAGGTCAAGGGCCGGCCGTCGATGGTGCCGGGTGGGCGGGCGAGAGTCAGGCGGCCCTCCGGCGCGTCCAGCTCGACCAGGCTCGGTGCCGCATCGATGTCGGGCACGTCCGCGGGCGTCTCACGGGGGAGGGACTGCAGCCACGCCGCGGTGCCTTCCAGTGCGAGCCGAACGTGGTGGGTTCCGCCGTCGCGGCGCTGCGCGTCGAGCGCGAGGAGGGCGCCTGCCGCGGCCAGGTATCCGGTGGCGTGGTCGAGCACCTGCGCGGGCAGGGCGCCGGGGGCGCCGTCGGCGCCCTCGGCGTCGGCGATCCCACATGCTGCCTGCACGAGGCTGTCGAAGCCGCGCCGGCGCGCCCACGGCCCCTCGTGGCTCCATGCCGACAGCGTGACGATCACCAGGCCCGGGAACCGCCGCGCCAGCTCGGCGGGGGCGAGGCCGAACCGGTCGAGTGCGCCCGGGCGGTAGCCGCTGACCACGACGTCCGCGCCGGACAGCAGTTCCTCGAGCACCGGTCCGTGCGTCGCGAGGTCGAGCAGGGCGCTGCGCTTGCCGGGCAGCGTGTCGTAGGCCTGCAAGGGGATCTCGGGCCGGTCGGGTGCGTCGGCGCGCAGGACGTCCGCGCCGTGGACGGCGAGCGTGCGCGTCGCGACCGGCCCGGCGATCACCCGGGTCAGGTCGAGCACGCGCGGCCTGCGGTTCGGACGCGGCGGAGCGTCGCCCAGCACCTGCCGCTCGACGAGTGGGGGTGGCGGGCCCGCGGTCGCGCGCCACGCCTCCTCCGTGCGCACCGCGGCGCCCACCCCGCCCGCGTCGTGCAGCGCGGACTCCAGCTCGTACGCGCCGCGCGCCGCGATCGCGGCCGGGACGTCGCCCTCGGCGCAGTCCAACACACCGAGGGCGGCGGCCCGGTGCCACGGGTAGTTGGCATGCAGCCGCAGCCAGCCGTCCGACGTGCGGTGGAATGCCGACAGCGGATCGAACGGGCTGCCGACGGCTCGCCCGTCGAGCCGGACGTGGCGCTCGCTGCGCAGGGCGACGGCGAGCGCCGCGGTGTCGACGGCGACCGGCACCCCCCGCGTCGCCGCCAGGAGGCTCGCGCCCACCGCGGCGGCCCCCACGGCGGTGACGGGGAACGCGGAGCGCAGCACCGCGGGCGGCCCGGTGATCCGGATCCGGGCGAGCTCCTCGGTGGCTCCGCCGAGCGCGGTCCACACAGCGGGCAGCAGGTCCACCTGTGCAGGGTGCCATTACCGTGGTCGGGTGCGAATGACCTACTTCCGGGAGCTGATGGAGACCGAGTTCGGCATCGCCCGCGCCGACTCGGTCTCCCGTGACCACGTGTTCTCCGAGCTGGGTGGCCGCACCGTCGAGGAGGCGCTCGAGGCCGGCATCGAGCCACGGGTGGTGTGGAAGGTCGTCTGCGACGCCTACGACGTGCCGTCGGCACGTCGCTGACGGCCGTCAGGCCGATGGTGGGGTGAAGACGCCGAATCGGTTGCCGGAACGGTCGAGCAGGTCGGCGAAGACCAGCCCGTTGGGCGTCGTCACAGGCGGGTTCAGGACCTTGCCGCCGAGCTGTTCGGTGCGGGTGCAGACCGCGGCGACGTCCTCGACGAGCACCAGGAACGTCGCGTGGTTGTCCGCGCCTCCCGCGGTGCTCATGACGCCGCCCGCTGGGCGTTCGGTGCCTGCGTAGCTGATGAGGTCGTAGCCCGGACCCGAGCTCGGGTCCGGGGCGAAGCTCCAGCCGAACAGGCCGCCGTAGAACTCATGGGCGGCCGCGGGGTCCTCGGTTCCGATCTGGAACCAGGCGACGGTGTTGAGTGCGTTGTTCTCTGCCATGGCGCCACCATCGACCCGCCTCGCGACAACCCCGTGTCGGTGTTTCAGACCAGGTTCAGGGCGCGCACGACCACGTCGTCGGGTATGTCGCATTTCAGCTCCTCGAAGCTGCGGTGCGGCGCCGGCTCGTCGAGCAGGACGGCGTTCCGGATTCGATCGGTGCGGAACACCCGGCCTTCTCCACGGAGGCGGCACCAGCCGAGGAAGTACCAGCACCGGGTCCCCGCGGTGAACGCCACCGGTTCCACGGGACGCTCGGTGACCCGGCCGGACCGATCGGTGTACTCGATCCGCACGACCCGGCGCGTGGCGACGGCCTCCTCCAGTACCGCGGGTACCGAGGCCGGCGTATCCGGCTCGGCGGGTGACAGGAACCGGATGCGGTCGGCGAGCTCGCGGGCGGCGGCGCCGTCGACCGCAGGCATCACCGAGAGGATCTTGTGGAGGGCGGTGCGCGCTGACCGGCCGTACGGCGAGCCCTCGGCGCGGCTGAGCGTGATGGCGACCGCGACCGCCTCGGCGGGCGTGAAGTTGAGGGGCGGCAGTGTGCGGCTCTTGTCGAGGGTGTAGCCGCCGGTGCGGCCCACGTCGGCGTAGATCGGCACCCCGGCCTGCTGGAGCGCCGAGATGTCCCGCTCGACCGTGCGCGCGCTGACCTCGAAGCGGGCCGCGAGCGCGCGGGCGCTGAGGCGGCGCGGAGCGCAGGCCCGGAGCTCTTCGACCAGGGCGTACAGGCGGTCGGTGCGGTTCACGGTGCGACCGTAGAGGCTGCCACCGACAGCCGAGCCAGGCCGGCGAGCGCGGCATTTTAACCGCTCGGCGTGTCCTCTCGTCGATCGAACACGTGTTCGCTACGATTCCATTCACATCGCGGTGCGGCTGTCCACAGATCGCAACCGCACCCGCAGATCGTCGGTGGCGCCCCCTACCGTCGACGCCAACAGACAGACCCGTCCGAGCACTGAGGTGGAGACCCGGCGATGAGCACACCCGACCGCGAGAAGGCGCTGCAGCTCGCCCTCGCGCAGATCGAGAAGAACCACGGCAAGGGGTCGGTGATGCGCCTCGGCGACGACACCCGCCCGCCGATCGGGGTGATCCCCACCGGGTCGATCGCGCTCGACCTCGCGCTCGGGGTGGGCGGCCTGCCTCGCGGGCGCGTCGTGGAGATCTACGGCCCTGAGTCCAGCGGTAAGACCACGGTCGCGCTCCACTCGGTGGCCAGCGCGCAGGCGGCGGGCGGCGTCGCCGCGTTCATCGACGCGGAGCACGCGCTCGACCCCGAGTACGCCAAGGCGCTCGGCGTCGACACCGACGCCCTGCTCGTCTCCCAGCCCGACACCGGTGAGCAGGCCCTCGAGATCGCCGACATGCTGATCCGCTCCGGCGCGCTCGACATCATCGTCATCGACTCGGTCGCGGCGCTCGTCCCGCGCGCTGAGATCGAGGGCGAGATGGGCGACAACCACGTGGGCCTGCAGGCCCGGCTGATGAGCCAGGCGCTGCGCAAGATCACCGGTGCGCTCAGCAACTCCGGCACCACGGCGATCTTCATCAACCAGCTGCGCGAGAAGATCGGCGTGATGTTCGGTTCCCCCGAGACGACGACGGGTGGGAAGGCCCTGAAGTTCTACTCCTCGGTCCGGCTCGACGTCCGCCGCATCGAGACGCTCAAGGACGGCTCCGACATGGTCGGCAACCGCACGCGCGTCAAGGTCGTCAAGAACAAGGTCGCGCCGCCGTTCAAGCAGGCCGAGTTCGACATCCTCTACGGGGTGGGCATCAGCCGCGAGGGATCGCTGATCGACGTGGGTGTCGAGCAGGCGATCATCCGCAAGTCCGGCGCCTGGTACACCTACGAGGGCGACCAGCTCGGGCAGGGCAAGGAGAACGCCCGCAAGTTCCTGCGCGACAACCCCGACGTCGCCAACGAGATCGAGAAGCGGATCAAGGAGAAGCTCGGGATCGGCGCTCGGCTCGACGCCGAGGCCGAGCCGCTGCCCGCTCCCGTCGACTTCTGAGCATGGCCGACGGGCGGGTCGCCCGGCTCGACGGGATCGGCGACGGGGGTGCGGAGAGCTCGGGCGCACCGGTCGCGCGCTTCGGCGAGCCGCGCGCGACGGAGGCCACTCCGGATCGGGTGGACGAGAGCCCGGTTCCTGTCCCGCCCGCCGATCTGCGGCAGATCGGGGGCGCAGGAGACGTCACCGCCGCTCCGGTCGCCGACTTCGGCGCTCCTGGCTCGGACGCCGGCACGCGAGCCGGTGCACCGGGAGATCCCGTGGCGCTGTTCGACAGTCCGACGCTGGGGGCGGGCCGCGAGGACGTCGCGGTCGTCGAGCTCGGTTCCGGCGCCCTGAACCGGCGTACCACCCGCGGGGGCCGGCGAAGCACGGGCGGCGGCCCCGAGCAGGGCTCCTCCCGGCGGGTGGCGGGCGCGCCCGGGCGCGACTCGAAGCGGGGTGACGACCGGGGAGCGGGGGAGAACCCCGGCGTGCGCGGCCGGCGGCGGGCGCCGTCCGCAGAACCACCGGAGCCACCGGTGGGTGACATCGCCGACCCAGGAGCGGGCGAAGGCCACGACCCGCGCAGGCGCCCCCGCGGCCGGCGCGGATGGGAACCGGCGGAGCTCGCCCCCGACGCCGACCCCGTGGCGGTCGCCCGTGAGCTGTGCCTGCGCCTGCTCAGCGACCGCGCCCGCACGCGTCAGGAACTCGCGCAGGCGCTGCGGCGCAAGGGCGTGCCCGACGATGCGGCGCACACGGTGCTGGAGCGGTTCGACGAGGTCGGCCTGATCGACGACGCCGCGTTCGCCGGGCAGTGGGTGCGCTCGCGCCACGCCCACCGCGGGCTCGCCCGCCGCGCGATCGCGATGGAGCTGCGGCGCAAGGGGGTGGGCGACGAGGACGCGAGTGAGGCGCTCGCCGAGGTCGACGAGGAGTCCGAGGAGCGACGGGCCCGCGAGCTGGTCGACCGCAAGCTGCGCTCGCTCGCCGTCGGCACCCCCGAGCAGCGGACCTCCGCCGCGCGTCGCCTGGTCGGGATGCTCGCGCGCAAGGGGTACGGCGCCGGCATCGCGTACCGAGTGGTGAAGGAGGCGCTGGCCGAGCGGGGGGCCGAGGCCGACGAGCTGGGCGACGGCGAGACCCCCGAAGACTGATCTACGCGCCGGCCGCGGGCCTGCACGGTGCCCGCGGGCCTCGTGAGCACCGTGCTGGGCGCGCGATCACCTCTTCAGCCGGCGGCTCCCGCCGTGCCAGTCCTCCTGCACGCCGGCCTCGTCGCCGCGGCCGCCGAGGGCGCGCAGTTGCACGCGCTCCCGGAGGCTGCGCTTCAACTCCGAGAAGCCGGGGAAGCGGGCGAGCCCGACCACGTGATCCCACAGCTCGGCCGCCTGCTCGTCGCTCGGCAACCGGCTGATCACCGGGCCGAAGAAGGCCACCCCGCCGGGAGGCTCGAAGTGCAGGATCGGGGTTCCGACGTCCTTCCCGGTGAGGGTGAGCGCCTCGTCGGTCTCGGCCTGTACGTCGGTGTCCCAGCCGAGGTCGTCGAGAGAATCGGCCAGCGCGGTGGGCAGCCCGATCTGGGCGAGCACCGGCTCGACGAACTCGCGGGTGCCGCGCGCTTCCCGCACGGCGGCGTCGGAGCCGGTCGGCGGTTCGCCGTCGAAGATGTGCGCGCCGAGCGCTGCGTAGAGCGTCCCGACGGCATCCCGCCCGAACTCGGCGCGGGTGCGGGCGGCCATTCTGAGCAGGCGCAGCCCGGCCGCGTGTCCGGCCTCGTATCCGGGTGGGAAGTGCTCGCCGTAGTCGACGTGGGCGTTCAGCAGCCGCAGCGAGATGAACCGCCAGTCGACCCGGTAGTCGCGCTGGGCCTGCACTTTCCGCACCCATTTGCTGGTCATCCATGCGAAGGGACAGACCGGGTCGAAGTAGAAGTGGATGTCGGCGTCGGCCACCCTGGCGACCGTACTGCTCGGCCGCTCCCGCCGCCGGGCGAAGCTCACTCCGCGGCCGGCCTCAGCACCTGCACGTCCCCGGTGAACCCGTCGCCGGCCGATAGCACGGCGAGGAACGACAGCAGCGTGGCGCGGAACGCGCGCATGGCGTGGGTGGGGGTGAGGTCGGCCCGCCGGGCGAGCGCCACCGTGCGGAAGATCGGCGGCGTCAGCACGGTGCGGCGCAGCCGGGGGCGTCCGGCGAACACGAGGTCGGGCACCACCGCCACGCCGGTGCCCGCTTCGACCATCCGCAGCACCGCGTCCATCTCGCCGCCCTCCACAGCGAACCGGGGCTCCACTCCGGCGGCCGCGAAGGCCTGCAGGGTGGTCTCGCGGACGTCGTAGCCACGGCGGGGCACCACGAGCGATCGCCTGCCGAGCTCGCGGACGCTCATCGAGCCGCGGGAGGACGGTGACCGTTCCGATGTGGGGGAGGCCACCGACAGCCGCTCGCGCAGCACGGGCGTGGTGTGCAGGGCGGGGTCGACACCCGCGGAGGGCACGATCACCAGCGCGAGGTCGAGCTCACCGCGGGCGAGCGAGCGCACGAGCGGCTGCGAGCCGTCCTCGGCCAGCTCGAGGTGGATCTGCGGGTGCTGCTCGTGGAACACCCGCAGCACGTCGGCGAGCACCCCGATGCAGAGCGACGGGGTGGCACCCACGCGTACCCGGCCGCTGCGCAGTCCGACGATCTCGGCCACGGCGGTGCGGGCGCTGTCGGCGTCGGCGAGCATCCGTCTGGCGAGCGGCAGGAGTGCCTCCCCCGCAGGTGTGAGCGCGGGGCCGTCGCGGGCGCCGCGGTCCACCAGCTCGGCGCCGAGTTCGGTCTCGAGCGCCTTGAGCTGCCGCGAGAGCGTGGGCTGGGCCACGCCCACGGATTCCGCCGCTCGCGTGAAGCTGCGCACGTCGGCCACGGCGAGGAAGTACGCGAGCTGCGTGAACGTCACGCTCATAGCCTACGGACATCGCAAGAACGCATTCGATGCATTGGACGGTGGGCGGCTGCGCTATGAACGCTGATCCCATGGTGACCGTGGAACAGCGCCCCGCAGTGCGTGCGGGCCGCCCGCCGCGCCGCACGTCGATGCAGCTCAAGTTCGTGATGGCGGCCACGGGCGCGGTGATGCTGCTCTACCTGGTGGCCCACATGGTGGGCAACCTGAAGATCTTCCTCGGGGCAGAAGCGATCGACACCTACGCGGCATGGCTGCGCGAGGTCGGCGAGCCCGCGCTGCCGTACGAGACCGTGCTCTGGCTCGTGCGCGTGGTGCTCACGGTCTCGGTGGTCGCCCACATCGTCTCGGCCACGATCCTGGCGCGCCGTGCCCACCGGGCCCGCCCCGTGCGCTACGCCCACCGCAAGCCGGTGCAGGGCAGTTACGCCGCCCGCACCATGCGCTGGGGCGGCGTGATCATCGCGCTGTTCGTCGTCTACCACCTGCTCGACCTCACGACCGGCACGCTCAACCCACACGGCGTGCACGGCGAGGTGCACGCGAACGTCGTGGCCGACTTCGCTCCCGAGCGCTGGTACGTCACGCTCTTCTACACGCTCGCCGTGGTGGCCGTCGGCTTCCACGTCCGGCACGGGGTGTGGAGCGCGCTGCAGACGTTCGGCCGGTCCAGCGCCACCACCCAGAAGACGCTCCAGGGCGTGGCACTCGGGGTCGCGGTCGTGCTGGTGGCCGGATTCCTCTCCGTCCCGTTCGCCGTGCTGACCGGATTGGTGGCGTGACATGAGTTCAAAATCCGGGGCTTCCTACTCCGACTTCATCACCGGATCGCCGCTGGTGGACACGGCGGCGCCCGACGGCCCCATCGAGACGCGCTGGGAGCGGCGCCGGTTCGGCGTCAAGCTGGTCAACCCGGCCAACAAGCGCAAGATGAAGATCATCGTCGTGGGCACCGGCCTCGCCGGTGGGTCCGCCGCGGCCACGCTCGCCGAGCTCGGCTACCAGGTCAGCTCCTTCTGCTACCAGGACAGCCCGCGGCGCGCGCACTCGATCGCCGCGCAGGGCGGCATCAACGCCGCGAAGAACTACCGCGGCGACGGCGACAGCATCTACCGGCTGTTCTACGACACGGTGAAGGGCGGCGACTTCCGCTCGCGGGAGTCCAACGTCCACCGCCTCGCCGAGATCAGCGTGCAGATCATCGACCAGTGCGTGGCCCAGGGCGTGCCGTTCGCCCGCGAGTACGGCGGCCTGCTCGACACCCGCTCCTTCGGTGGTGCCCAGGTCTCCCGCACCTTCTACGCCCGCGGCCAGACCGGCCAGCAGCTGCTGCTGGGTGCCTACCAGGCACTCGAGCGCCAGATCGACGCCGGCGGCGTCACGATGTACCCGCGGCACGAGATGCTCGAGCTGATCGTCGTGGACGGTCGGGCCCGCGGGATCGTCGCCCGCGACCTGGTGACGGGGGAGACCCGCAGCCACCTCGCCGACGCCGTGGTGCTCGCGTCCGGCGGCTACGGCAACGTCTTCTACCTCTCGACCAACGCCAAGGGCTGCAACGTCACGGCCAGCTGGCGCGCGCACCGCAAGGGGGCGCTCTTCGCCAACCCCTGCTACACGCAGATCCACCCGACGTGCATCCCGGTGAGCGGCGACCACCAGTCGAAGCTCACGCTGATGAGTGAGTCGCTGCGCAACGACGGCCGCGTCTGGGTGCCGCAGAAGGCAGGCGACACGCGGGCGCCGGGCGACATCCCGGACGCCGAGCGCGACTACTTCCTCGAGCGCCAGTACCCCGCGTTCGGCAACCTGGTGCCGCGCGACATCGCCAGCCGCGCCGCCAAGAACGTCTGCGACGCCGGCCGTGGCGTCGGGCCCACCGGCCTCGGCGTCTACCTGGACTTCGCCGACGCGATCAGCCGGCTGGGCCGCCCGGCCGTCGCGGCGAAGTACGGGAACCTGTTCCAGATGTACCAGCGCATCACCGGCGAGGACCCGTACGAGGTGCCGATGCGCATCTTCCCGGCCGTCCACTACACGATGGGCGGGCTGTGGGTCGACTACGACCTGCAGAGCACCGTTCCCGGCCTCTTCGTGGTCGGCGAGGCGAACTTCTCCGACCACGGCGCCAACCGCCTCGGCGCGTCCGCGCTGATGCAGGGCCTCGCGGACGGCTACTTCGTGCTCCCGAACACGATCGGCGACTACCTCGCCCGCGGTGTCGAGCCGGTGGCCACCGACGCTCCTGAGGTCCGCGAGGCCGAGGCGGCCGTCGCGGGCCGCGTCGAGAAGCTGCTGTCGATCGACGGCGACCGCACCGTCGATTCCTTCCACCGCGAGCTCGGGCACCTCATGTGGGACCACTGCGGCATGGAGCGCACCGCGGAGGGCCTGCGCAAGGCGCTGGACCGCATCCCCGAGCTGCGGCGCGAGTTCTGGCAGACCGTCAAGGTGCCCGGCTCGGCGGCCACGCTGAACCAGTCCCTCGAGAAGGCCGGCCGGGTGGCCGACTTCCTCGAGCTCGGCGAGCTGATGTGCCTCGACGCGCTGCACCGCGAGGAGAGCTGCGGCGGGCACTTCCGCGCCGAGTCCCAGACCGAGGACGGCGAGGCGGCCCGCGACGACGAGCGGTTCTCCTACGTCGCGGCCTGGGAGTACACGGGCGCGGCCCCGGTCCTGCACAAGGAGGACCTGAACTTCGACTACGTCACCCCGAGCCAGCGGAGCTACAAGTGAGACTGAACCTGCGGATCTGGCGCCAGGACAATGCGGAGGACAAGGGTCGCCTGGTCGCCTACCGCGTCGACGACGCCGACGAGGACATGTCGTTCCTCGAGCTCATGGACGTCCTCAACGAGAAGCTGATCCTCGACGGCGAGGAGCCGGTGGCGTTCGACCACGACTGCCGCGAGGGCATCTGCGGCGCCTGCAGCATGGTGATCAACGGCGAGCCGCACGGCCCGCAGAAGGCCACCACCACCTGCCAGCTGCACCTGCGGCACTTCCGCGACGGCGAGACGATCACCGTGGAGCCGTTCCGCGCGGCGGCGTTCCCCGTGGTCAAGGACCTGGTCGTGGATCGGACCTCCTTCGACCGGATCATCGCGGGCGGCGGCTACATCTCCGCCCCCACCGGGGCAGCGCCCGAGGCGCACGCCGCGCCGGTGCCGAAGCGCAACGCCGACCGCGCGTTCACCGCGGCTGCCTGCATCGGTTGCGGGGCCTGCGTGGCCGCGTGCCCGAACGGGAGCGCTTCGCTCTTCCTCGGCGCCAAGATCACGCACCTCGGCGAGCTGCCCCAGGGGCAGCCCGAGCGGTCCGACCGCGTGATCCGCATGGTGAAGACCCACGACGCCGAGGGCTTCGGCGGGTGCACCAACACCGGCGAGTGCGCGGTGGCCTGCCCGAAGGAGATCCCGCTCGACGTGATCTCGCAGCTGAACCGGGACTACCTGTCAGCGACGACCCACCGCCGCTGACGCCGCGGGCCCACTATTGCCTCAGGTCCACCTCGGTTTCCGGTGCGGACGATCCGTGAGCCTGACTCAGCTCGGTCAGCCACGCGAGGTGGCCGCTGAGAGCCACCCGTCCGACGGCGGTGAGGCGGAACCAGGTGCGGGGACGACGCCCGATCGAACCCTTGCGGACGTCGAGGTAGCCGGCGTCCTCGAGGGTGCGGCTGTGCTTGGAGATCGCTGAATCGCTCACGGCGAGCATGTCGCGGGCGGTGGCGAAGTCGACCCACTCGGCACCCTGCAACAGCGCGCACAACGCCAGCCGTGGACCGGTCTCCAGCAGCGGATCCCGGCCCGAGATCGTGGCGCGCTCGGCAGGTCCGGGACCGTCATGGCTCACGAGATGACCCGGCCGGCCTCGATGTCGGCGCGCATCGCCGAACGGGTCGCCACCTGAGCGATGAACACGGCGACGGCGACCGGAGCGAGCATGTAGAGCGCGACGTCGCGTTGAGCGTGCTCGACGAGATGGTGGATTCCGAGAAACCCACCGATGGTGACGACGATGCCGGCGAGCCAGATCTTGTGGGCCGTCGGGTAGGAACTGATCCGACGGGGCAGGTACACCCCGGAGCGGCGCCGCCGGACCACCGAGTAGACCGCCGAGCCGATTCCCACGACGGCGAGCGCCCACGACAGGTACTCCCAGTCGTCGGAGGGCAGGTACGACATCCAGATCGGTATCCCCGCGGCGAGCACCAGCACGATCCCGTAGATCGTCCAGTAGGAGCGGGGAAACCCGGCGTGCGCGGCGAGACTGCGCCGCGCGTCGGCGACCTGGTCGAGTGGGTGTGTTCCGGACATGGCCCTCCGATCAGCATCTACTTTCTAGATGGAAAGTGTAGGAAGGATGGGAAGCGGCGTCAATCGCCCAGGGCCGCTAGCGGCGGCCGCTGGCGCACGGCTCGTGATCCGAGGTTGCGGTCGCCGCCCGCGTCATTCCGCTGGATCGGCCCAGTACGTCCGCAGCGTCTCCAGGTCGGCGCGGTCGTTCCCGGTGGGCTGGGTCAGTGTGAGATCGCCGGTGCAACCCGTCGCGTCCTGGTCGAAGTACAGCCTGGGCACACCCGCGCGATCCACGAACCGAACCCGGACGCCTTCGCCGCGGTCCGGCTGACCGGGCGGGATCCCGGCGCGGGTATCCGTCCGGCCCTCGATGTAACGCCACCGCACCGACACCACCGTGCCGCGTTGGGCCTGCTGGCCTGCGCTGATGCCCTGGCGCTTGTCGCGCATCGCGTCGGGCGTCGTCATCCGGGAGAACACGGCGGTACGGCCGCCGCCGAGGTCGCAGGCGACGCTCTCGGTCTCATCAGGAGCCGGGGTGCGCTGTTCGCACGACACAGCAGGCCCGGCCAGGAACGGATCGGCGAAGGTGTGCAGCGCCGGGTCGTGGAACACGCTGCGCGCGTCGGCGGGCGGCGGGGGTGGGGCCGCTGTGGGCGCCGCCGTCGGAGCTGCCTCCGGGGGAGCCGTCGCCGGGGTGGCCGGGGGCGTCGCGACGTCCGGGGGCGCTGCCACGGGGACGGGCGGAGGAGCGGCCACTCCCGGACCGCGCAGGAGCGAGACCGTGCCGACGACCGAGGCGATGATCGTGCCGGCGACCAGTAATGCGGCCAGCACCACGAGCACGGCGGGTGGCCGGGAGCCGATCGGCGCCAGTGCGCGACGCGCGACGGCCGTCGCGTTGCCGCCCGCGCCGCGCTCGCCATCGTCGCGGCCCACGTCGGGCACTCTAATGTCCTGGATGGCGAATCGACCCTTCGCTGCGTGAATCGCGTCACGATGGGAACGCAGAGTGACAGCCCGATACGCGTCGCGCGCCGGGTCGGTCGTAGGCTCCGGCGAGATCCAGACGTCCCGACGCCGCGGCCTGGAGCGGACGGCGTCGTACCGCACAGAAACTAGGGAACCTGACGTGTCATCCACCACAGACGCGTCCGCCGGCCGGGCGCAGATCACGGCACGGACGCTTCGCACGGACCGGTGGTGGTTGCCACCGCTGGCGACCTTCGTCGGGCTCACGGCGTGGGTCGCGTACGCGACCGTGCGATCGTTCCTGCAGAGCAACTACTTCGTGGCGGAGTACAACTACCTCACGCCGTTCTACTCGCCGTGCGTCTCGTTCGGGTGCGACCCGCACGCCTCGCACTTCGGGCAGTTCCTCCCCGACGTCTGGTTCCTGCCCTACGCCGCGGTCTCGCTGCCGTTCCTGCTGCTCTTCCGGCTCACCTGCTACTACTACCGGAAGGCGTACTACCGGGCCTTCTGGCTGTCGCCGCCGGCCTGCGCCGTCGCCGAGCCGCACCGGAGCTACTCGGGGGAGACCCGATTCCCGCTCGTCGTGCAGAACCTGCACCGGTACTTCTTCTACATCGCCGCGATCATCTCGTTGATCAACACATACGATGCGATCTACGCCTTCGGGAAGGCCGACGGCAGCTTCGGGTTCGGCCTGGGCAACGTGATCCTGCTGGTCAACGTCGTGTTCCTGTGGGCGTACACGATCTCGTGCCACTCGTGCCGCAGCATCATCGGGGGCCGCCTCAACCACTTCTCGAAGCACCCGCTGCGCTACAAGGGCTGGCAGTTCGTCTCCCGGCTCAACGCCAAGCACATGCAGCTCGCCTGGATCACGCTCGGGACGCTGGCGTTCACCGATTTCTACATCATGGCCGTGGCGGCGGGCTGGATCCCCGACCTGCGGATCATCAACTGAGGGCGGTGGCAGATGACTGAAGAGATCGAACGCTACGAATTCGACGTCGTCGTCATCGGCGCAGGTGGTGCCGGGCTGCGAGCAGCCATCGAGGCGAGGGCGCAGGGCAAGCGCACCGCCATCATCTCCAAGTCGCTCTTCGGCAAGGCGCACACCGTGATGGCCGAGGGCGGATGCGCCGCCGCGATGGGGAACGTCAACCCCAACGACAACTGGCAGGTGCACTACCGCGACACGATGCGCGGCGGCAAGTTCCTCAACAACTGGCGGATGGCCGAGCTGCACGCCAAGGAAGCCCCGGACCGGGTCTGGGAGCTGGAGACCTACGGTGCGCTCTTCGACCGCACCAAGGACGGCAAGATCAGCCAGCGCAACTTCGGCGGGCACACCTATCCCCGCCTCGCGCACGTCGGTGACCGCACCGGTCTCGAGATGATCCGCACGCTGCAGCAGAAGGTCGTGTCGCTGCAGCAGGAGGACTACGCCGAGACCGGCGACTACGAGGCCAACATCCGGGTCTTCCACGAGTGCACGATCACCGAGATCTTCAAGGACGACGGCAAGATCGCGGGCTGTTTCGGCTATTACCGCAGCACAGGGAAGTTCGTCCGGTTCGACGCGCCGGCGATCGTGCTGGCCACCGGTGGCGTCGGCAAGAGCTACCAGGTGACCTCGAACTCCTGGGAGTACACCGGCGACGGCCACGCCCTCGCACTCCGGGCGGGCGCCACGCTGATCAACATGGAGTTCCTCCAGTTCCACCCGACGGGCATGGTCTGGCCGCCGTCGGTGAAGGGGATCCTGGTCACGGAGTCGGTGCGCGGCGACGGCGGTGTGCTGCGCAACTCCGAGGGCGAGCGGTTCATGTTCAACTACGTCCCGGACGTGTTCCGCGAGCAGTACGCCGAGACCGAGGAGGAGGGGGACCGCTGGTACACCGACGCCGACAACAACCGGCGTCCCCCTGAGCTCCTCCCCCGCGACGAGGTCGCCCGCGCGATCAACTCCGAGGTCAAGGCGGGCAGGGGGAGTCCGCACGGGGGTGTGTTCCTCGACATCGCGTCGCGGCTGTCGCCCGAGGAGATCCAGAAGCGGCTGCCGTCGATGTACCACCAGTTCAAGGAGCTGGCCGATGTCGACATCACCAAGGAGCCGATGGAGGTCGGCCCCACCTGCCACTACGTGATGGGTGGCGTGGAGGTCGATCCGGACACCGCGATGTCGAAGGTTCCGGGCCTGTTCGCGGCCGGCGAGGTCGCCGGCGGGATGCACGGCTCCAACCGGCTCGGCGGCAACTCGCTGTCCGACCTCATCGTGTTCGGCCGCCGCGCCGGGCTCGGTGCGGCCGAATACGTCGACGCGCTCGCCGGGGTGCGCCCCGCCGTGCGGATCGACGACGTGGCGCAGGCGCAGGACCGCGCGCTGCTGCCGTTCTCCAGCGCCACCGAGGGTGGCGAGAACCCGTTCGTCGTGCAGCTCGAGCTCCAGAAGACGATGAACGACCTCGTCGGCATCATCCGCAAGTCCGACGAGATGGAGCTGGCGCTCAAGGCCCTCCAGGAGATCGCGACGAAGGCGCGGACGGTCACGGTCGAGGGCGGCCGGGCGTTCAACCCCGGCTGGCACTTGGCGCTGGACCTGCGCAACATGCTGCTGGTGTCGCTGTGCGTGGCGAAGGCCGCGCTGGAGCGGCAGGAGAGCCGCGGCGGGCACACCCGCGACGACTTCCCCGTCATGGACTCCGACTGGCGGCACCTGCTGCTGGTGCTGTCCGCGAACGGCGAGGACGACATCCACCTGGTGCGTCAGGAGCAGGTGCCGATGCGGCCCGACCTGCTCGACCTGTTCGAGCTCGACGAGCTGAAGAAGTACTACACGGGCGAGGAGCTGGGCGGGCACCGCGCCGGGGCAGGGGAGAAGGCATGACCTACGAGGCACACTTCCGGGTCTGGCGGGGCGACGACGACAAGGGCGAGCTCGTCGACTACCCGGTGGAGGTCAACGAGGGCGAGGTCGTCCTCGACATCATCCACCGGCTCCAGCAGACCCAGGCCCAGGACCTCGCCGTGCGCTGGAACTGCAAGGCCGGCAAATGCGGCTCGTGCAGCGCGGAGATCAACGGCCGGCCGCGGCTGATGTGCATGACCCGGATGTCGACGTTCGAGGAGAACGAGGTCATCACGGTCACGCCGCTGCGGACGTTCCCCGTGATCCGGGACCTCGTCACCGACGTGTCGTTCAACTACACGAAGGCTCGTGAGATCCCCAGCTTCGCGCCGCCGCCCGAGCTGGCGCCGGGCGAGTACCGGATGCAGCAGGTCGACGTGGAGCGGAGCCAGGAGTTCCGCAAGTGCATCGAGTGCTACCTGTGCCAGAACACCTGTCACGTGGTGCGCGACCACGAGGAGAACAAGGAGAACTTCGCCGGCCCGCGCTACCTCATGCGCGTGGCGGAGCTCGACATGCACCCCCTCGACGTCGCCGACCGCCAGGAGGCCGCGCAGGAGGAGCACGGCCTCGGGTACTGCAACATCACCAAGTGCTGCACCGAGGTCTGCCCGGAGCACATCAAGATCACCGACAACGCGCTCATCCCGCTCAAGGAGCGCGTGGTGGACCGCAAGTACGACCCGGTCGTCTGGCTGGGTAAGAAGATCTTCAAGCGCTCGGGGGCCTGACCACCAGCGCATGAACGCCGAAAGGGCCGCCGGTCTCCACGGGGACCGGCGGCCCTTTCACTCGAATGGCTCGTACCGGCCACGCAGCGCCCTCGAACATCACCCGGATGGCAACGCTACGTGTTGCCTTGATCGCGTCACGTCACTGATCCGTGCTCGTTGTCCCGGACGGCGCCCCACACGGCGCGGAGGACGGGAGGGCACGAGGATGACGGCGGCGGTAGGCGGGGCGACGCCCCCGGTAGGGGCACCGCCCCGGATGACGCGGATCGCGCCGTCGGGAGCCAGGGTCGTCCTCGCCGTCCCCGAGGTGTTCGGCCCGTTGCGCTGGTACGCCAGCACCAGGTTCACCGGGCCGCGGACGGCCCGGCAGTTCTTCCTGGCGCCGCGGGGCGAGCACCGCGTGATCCCGACGCACGTGCTGCCCGGAGCGCGGGAGCGGCGCGTCGCGCTGCGCGGTGCGGACGCCGTGGTGTTCGAGGCCCTCGACCGCTCCGACGCCGCGCTGGTGCTCGTCGGGCCGCACCACGAGGCCACCACGTGGTTCGGGGGCCCCGCCCCTGCTGACGGTGCCCTCGCCGCGCTGCTCGAGACCTTCCGGTTCACCGATGCCCCGGAGGGCGCCACGCTCGTCCCGACCTCCGACCTGCTGCTGCGGCAGGCCGGCGTGTCGCTGATCGGCAGAGGTGACCGCGCGACGCTCGTGGCGCGGCGGGCCGTCGACGCACTGCCGACCCTCCCGGACTGGACCGGCCTGCGCCTGCCGGCCGGCGAGCTGTGGCGCGCGGACCGCCTCCTCGACAACGGGGCATCGGCGCTCGTCGCCGGCACCGTCCACGAGTGGCGCTACGTGCTCGCCGGCGCGAGCGCCGCCATGGACCTCGTCTTGCACGGCCCGGAATCCGGCCGTCCGCCGCTTCCGCTGACCGACGACCAGGTGCTCGGTGCGCTCGCCGCGCTGGACGCCATGTGGGTGGGCTGAGTCATGTCGGCACAGATGGCCGTGGCGCTGCTCGCGCTGCTCGTCGCCGCGTTCGCGCTCGTCGCGCTCGTAGCCGTGTACGCGCGGGTGCGCGCGCTGGAGGCCGCCCGCGAGATCGGCCTCTCGGGATATGCCGCCGTCGTCGGCAGGGCGGCACCGCCGTCGGTCCGTCCCGGTCCCGGCCAGCGAGCCGGTTTCGTGGCGGTGCTGGACGCCGACTGCGCGCTGTGTCACGCCGTGTGGGACGCCCTCGCCGACATCACCGACACCGGGGTGCGGGTCGTCGCGCTCGTCGACCGGTCCGACGCCTTCGCGGCGCACCCCGGGGCGGAGCTCATCAGCGACCCGGCCGCGCGGGCCGAGCTGTTCGAGGGCTATGCGCCCACCGTCCTGCAGCTCGACGCCGCAGGCACGGTCGTGCAGCGCAGCTTCGTGGACGCCGACGCGGACCTGCCCGCCCTGTTCCGCGTGGGGAGCCTTGCATGACTCGACTCGACGACATCCCGCGCACCTCCGCGCCGCCTCCCGGCGCGCTCCCGAGCGTCGTGGTGGCGCGACTGCGGTCGATCCGACCGTCGCGACGGGCGGTCCTGCGTGGGCTCGTGATCGGGGCGACGGCAGCCGCACTCGTGCCGCTCGACTGGTACCTCGAGCGCCGGACGGCCGCGGCGGTGCCCGCCGGCGTGAACCGCGCCGAGCACACCAGCTGCGAGCCCGCGTCCTACGCCGAGGAGGCCAACAACTGGCCGTTCGACGACGCGCCGGCCGTCTGTTACGGCGGGTGGCGTCGGGGCAGCCACCCCTGCGCGAGCGGGTACCACCGCGAGGGCTTCTACGAGATCAACGGCGAGGAGATGGAGAGCACCCGGCTCGCCACCGAGTGTGAGGGCAAGAACGCGTGGCGGTGGAAGGGCTACCGCTGCTCGGACGCGATCACCGACGTCGTGTTCGCCAGCGGCGACACCTACACCGGCATCACGATCGCGGCCTGCCAGCTGCCAGAGGGCAGCGGCGCCCCGATCCTGCGCGGGTGAACCGGTGACGATCCGCTGGGCGCTGCATCCGGTCACGGCGGCCGTGGCACTGGTGGTGGTAGCGGTGGCGGCCGGGAAGACGGGTGGGGTGGCGCTCCTGCTCGTCGCGGGCGCCGCGGCGGGGTTCGCCAACTCCGGCAGCACTTGAAGCCACAACTCGGCGTTCCTGCTGAGCGCGTCGGTCTGGCGCGACGAGCCCGTTGTCCGGTTCTTCGGCACCGGCCTGCTGCTGGGTGCCCTGGTGGTGACGTTCGTGGCGGGCGCGGTGGGGGCGCTGCCCCAGGTGCTGCTGCCCGCTCCCGCGCGGTATGCGCTGTTCGCGCTGGTCGCCGTGCCGGTCCTGCTCCGGGAGGTCGGGCTCGTGCGGTTCCCCGTGCCGCAGAACGCGCGACTCGTGCCGGAGGACGTGCAACACCTGCGCCGGTGGGGCGCGCTGCAGTTCGGGTTCGAGATGGGAACGGGGATGCGCACCTACTCGCCGTCGGCGTTGCCGCACCTCGTGCTCGCGGCCGTACTGCTGGTCGTCCCGCTCCCGGCCGCGTTCGCCCTGGCCGGCGGGTTCGCGCTCGGCAGGCTCGCGATGCCGCTGCTGTCGAACGCGTGGAGCGACGACGGGTCGTGGACGGCCGTGTGGGCGAGCGCCGAGCGGATCGTTCGGCCGCTGCTGGCCCTGACCTGCACCGGTGCGCTCGTGGTTGCGATGCTCCGTCCGTGATCGCCGCCGTCGTCGTCGTGGCTGATGTGTCCTGCCCGAGCTGCTCTCAGATCGCGCGCGAGCTCCCCGACCTGCTCCGGGTGCCCGTCACGGTGCGCTCATGCCGGGACCCCCGGCTGGCGACGCAGCACCCCACCCTGCCCCCGACCGTGCTGGCCTGCCGCAGGCCCGCCCTCGGCACCGCCCGGCCGGACGGATCGGTGCGCTGGTGGCCGGGCCTGACCGGGGCGCTCGGGGTGCTGCCGGTCGTGCGGCCGCGGGCGCTGTGTGAGGCCCTCGGCCTGCTGTGGATGGCCTTGCGCGTGCGTCGCCGCTAGATCGGCGCCTGGCCGGGGCCGCGGTCGCTCGTTGTCAGCCGAGCGATCGACGCAGCTCCTCCAGCTTCGCCTTCGCCTTCGCAGCCCGCTCGGCCTCCTGCTCCTCCACACTCCGCCCGGCGGCGGTGCCCTCCGCCAGCTCGGTCATCCCCAGCGAGGTGGCGTAGCGGCTCTCGATCTTGTCGCGCAGGTGGTCGAGGCTCGGCACGCCGTGCTCGTCGTAGTCGGGCGCGGGCGGGGCCGGAGGGGTGGCGTCCGGCACGATCTCGGCCTCGATCGGCTCCGGCGTCCGCTCCTTCGACGGCTCGGTCACGGCGGCTCCTCTCGGTCGGCGTCCGGTGCCGCCCACGCTACGCGGGTCCAGTGCCCGCTAGCGTGTCGGCGTGACGATCTCCGAGCGGCCCTACGGGTCGTGGCCCACCCCGATCACGTCCGAGCTGGTCACGGCCGCGGCGGTGCGGCTGGGCGAGGTGCGGGTCGACGGCGCCGACGTGGTGTGGGCCGAGGGGCGGCCCGCCGAGGGCGGCCGTACGCAGCTGGTGCGCCGCACCCCCGACGGCGCCACCGCCGACCTGCTGCCGGACGGCCGGAACGCGCGTACGGCGGTGCACGAGTACGGCGGTGCGGCCTGGTGGGTGCGGGACGGCGTCGTGTGGTTCGCCGACTGGGCCGACCAGCGCCTGTACCGGCTGGCCCCAGGGGGCGAGCCGGAGCCGATCACCCTTGAACCGGCGGCCCCGCGAGCGGACCGCTACGCCGACGGCGACGTCGCCGCGGACGCCACCACGATCGTCTGCGTCCGGGAGCGCCACACCGGACCGTCGGCGGCCGACGTGCGCAACGAGGTGGTCCGGCTCGCGGCGGATCGCCTCTCGGAGCCCGAGGTGCTCGTCAGTGGCCCGGACTTCGTGGCCGCTCCCCGGCTGAGCCCGGACGGCACCACGCTGGCCTGGTTGCAGTGGAACCACCCGTCGATGCCGTGGGACGACACCCAGCTCATCGTCCGCGACCTGGAGTCGGGCGAGGAGACGGTGGTGGCCGGCGGACCGGGGGAGTCGGTCCTGGAGCCGCGCTTCGAGCTGGACGGATCGCTGCTCTTCCTGTCCGACCGCACGGACTGGTGGAACCTCTACCGCTGGACCCCCGGCGCCGACATCGTGCCGGTCGTGCGCCTCGACGCGGAGATCGGTGAGCCCGCGTGGGTGTTCGGCTCGGCCCGCTACGTACGGCTCGCCGACGGCCGGATCGTGTTCGGGCGGTGGCGTCAGGGCCGCGACGGGCTCGCGGTCCGGCAGACCGACGGCACGGTCGCCGACCTGGAGGTGCCGTTCTCGGCGATCGCGGCCGTGCGCGCGGCCGGACCGGACACGGTGGTGGTGGTCGCGGGCAGCCCCGGCGCCGAGCCCGGCGTGCACCGGGTCGATGTCACGACGTCCGCGGTCGAGACGCTGCGTCCGCCGCGCGACCTCGGCCTGGAGCCGGCCCAGATCTCGGTGCCCGAGCACATCACGTTCGACTCGGTGGACGGTTCGGGTGCGCCGCGCAAGGCGCACGCGCAGTTCTACCCGCCCGCATCGGCGGGCTCGCGCGGCCCGGAGGGCGAGCTCCCGCCGCTACTGGTGCAGATCCACGGCGGACCGACGTCGGCGGCGACGCCCGTGCTGAACGTCGGCGTGCAGTACTGGACGAGTCGCGGCTTCGCAGTCGTCGACGTCGACTACGGCGGCTCCACCGGATACGGGCGCGCCTATCGACAGGAGCTGCTGGGTGAGTGGGGCGTGATCGACGTCGCCGACTGCCTCGCGGCGGCTCGGCGACTCGCCGAGCAGGGCAGGGTCGACGGCGACCGGCTGTGCATCCGGGGCGGCTCGGCGGGCGGGTTCACCACGCTCGCCGCCCTTGCCAGGGACGACACCCCGTTCGCGGCGGGCGCTGACCACTTCGGCGTGGCCGACCTCGAGGCGCTCGCCGCCGACACCCACAAGTTCGAGAGCCGCTACCTCGACCGCCTCGTCGGCCCGTACCCGCAGGCCCGCGACGTCTACGTGGAGCGCTCGCCGATCCACCACGTCGAGCGCTTCACCCGCCCGCTGATCGTGCTACAGGGCGCGGAGGACGAGGTCGTCCCGCCCAACCAGAGCGAGATGATCGTCGACGCCCTCCGCGCACGCGGCACGCCGGTGGCATACCTGCTGTTCGAGGGCGAGCAGCACGGGTTCCGGCGGGCGGAGAACATCCGCAGGGCGCTGGACTCCGAGCTGAGCTTCTACGCCCAGGTGCTCGGGTTCAACCTGCCGGCGGAGGAGGGGATCGAGCCGGTGGTGGTGGAGAACCTGGGATAACGTCCTGGCGGCCGCCAGAACCGAACGGCCCGCTCATCCGCTGGATGCGGATGAACGGGCCGTTCGTTCGTACAGGACGCGCTGGTCAGGCGGCACCCGCGCGGGTGTCCGTCACGTCGGCGTGCGCGATCTCCGCCGAGGTGTGGCCGCGGCGGCGGCTCCACCGCTCCGCCCGGTTGGCCCCGGCGGACAGCAGGAGGCACATCGTGATGTAGATGAACGCGATGACGATCGCCACGGGGATGATCGGCGCGTCGAGCTGGAGCTGGCTGCCGAGCTGGCGGCCCACGAAGAGCAGCTCCTCGTACTGGATGATGAAGCCCAGCGCGGAGTCCTTGAGCAGCACCACCAGCTGGCTGATGATCGTCGGCAGCATCGCGGTGAGGGCCTGCGGCAACAGCACCGCCGTCATCACCTGGGTCTTGCGCATGCCGAGGCCGTAGGCGGCCTCGCTCTGGCCCCGCGGTACGGAGAGGATCCCCGCCCGGAACACTTCGGCGAGCACTGAGCCGTTGTAGAGCATGAGCCCCAGCACCACGGCCCAGAACGCGTTGATGCCCATCCCGAAGTACAACAGGAACATCAGGATCAGCAACGGGATGGCGCGGAAGAACTCCACGATCGCCGCTGCTGGGTTGCGGATCCACGCGTGGTCGGAGAGCCGTGCCGTGGCGAACACGGCGCCGAACACCAGGGCGAGCACGGCGCCGACCGCGAAGGCGCGCAGGGTGGCGAGGAGGCCCTGGAGCAGGGTGAGCTGGATTCGCTCGTAGGTGATCCAGTCCCACTGTTCGGCGGTGAAGAGGCCGCTCTGGGCGAAGCGGAACAGGACGAACGCCAGGATCGCGACCACGACGAGCCCGCCCACGACCGCGGCCAGCTGATAGCGGGCGCGGGCGCGGGGCCCTGGAACGTCGAACAGGACGGCGGTCATCGGGACACGCTCCAGCGCTTCTCGAGGCGGCGCTGCAACAGCACCAGCGGGGTCACCAGGATGATGAAGCCCAGTGCGACCCACAGCAGGCCGATGAACGTGCTGTAGCCCTGCTCGTTGAGGGTCTGGTAGATCGAGCCGGCTTGGAACACCGAGAAGCCCGAGGCGATCGTGGTGTTCTTCAGCAGTGCGATCTCCACGCTGGACAGCGGCGGGACGACCGAGCGGATCGCCTGAGGCAGGATGATCTGCGACAGGGTCAGGGTGAACGTGAACCCGAGAGCTCGGGAGGCCTCGGCCTGCCCGACGGGTACGGTGTTGATGCCTGAACGGACCACCTCGCACACGAACGCGGCCGTGTAGAGGATCAGGCCGGTGGCCGCCCGTGCGAAGAAGGAGAGATCCAGGATCTCCAGCCGCGGGTAGGCGAAGGCGAAGAAGAACAGCACCAGTGTGGCCGGCGTGTTGCGGAAGACGTTGACGTAGGTCGATCCGAACCAGCGCAGCGCCGGCACGGGGCTGACCCGCATCGCGGCCAGTAGCGTGCCGAGCACCAGTGACCCGATCGCGGCGATCACGAACAGCCGGATGGTCTCGAGGAACGCCGACCCGTAGAGGTCGAGGTTCTCCAGCAGAACGTTCAGGGCGGTCACTCCTCAGTGGGACGGGGCGCGGCCGGGTGGGGCCCACGCGTATGCGCGGGCCCCACCCGTGAGCTCAGTACCGCTCGAGCTGGGGCGGGCTGGCCGGGGTGCCGGACAGGCCAAGGGTGTTGTCGTAGATCTTCTGCCAGGTGCCGTCGGACTCGGCGGCCGCCAGGAGGTCGTTGATCTTGTTGCGGAGCGCGGAGTCGTCCTTGTTGAGGCCGATGCCGTAGGGCTCCTCGGAGAAGGGCTCGCCGACGAGCTTCAGCTCGTCGGGCTGCTGGGAGGCGTAGCCGGCGAGGATGGCGTCGTCGGTCGTGACGGCGTCGACCTGGTTGGTGAGCAGCTGGTCGACGCACTGGGTGTAGGTCTGGAACTCGACGATGTTCTCCGGCTCGGTGAGCCCCTGGTCGCGCACCCGCTGAATCGGGGTGGAGCCGGAGGCGGAGCAGACCTTCTTGCCCTTCAGGGTCTGCGGGCCGGTGATCGCGGTCTCGTCGGCGCGCACGAGGATGCTCTGGCCGGCCTGGAAGTACGGGCCGGCGAAGGAGATCAGCTGCTTGCGCTTGTCGTTGATGGTGTAAGTGCCGACGTAGTAGTCCACGTCGCCGCGGGAGATGGAGTCCTCGCGAGCTGCCGAGGGAATCGACTTGTAGTCGATCTGGTCAGGACCGAAGCCGAGCCCTGCAGCGACCATGCGCGCGATCTCGATGTCGAAGCCGGAGAACTCGCCGGTGGTGGCGTCCTTGAAGCCCAGTCCTGGCTGGTCCTCCTTGACGCCGATGACGACGCGGTCGCGCTGGGTCATGGCCTGGAACACAGGCGAGCCGGCGACCTGGACGTTCTCGGCGACGGGGTAGCTGAGCTCGGCGGCGGGTTCGCCGCCGGGCGCGGCTGGGGCTGTGGGGCTGCCTTCTCGCCCACAGGCGCTGAGGGCCAGTGCGCTGACCATCAGGCCCACCGCAAGGGTGCGCATCTTCATGAGAACTGGACTCCAGTCGTGGTTAGGGGACTGTCAGTGCGTGAGGATCTTGCCGAGGAAGTCCTTGGCGCGGGCGGAAGTGGGGTTCGAGAAGAACGTGTCGGGTGGCGCATCCTCGACGATCTCGCCGTCGGACATGAAGACGACGCGGTTGGCGGCGCGGCGGGCGAAGCCCATCTCGTGGGTGACCACGAGCATCGTCATGCCCTCCTTGGCGAGGGTGGTCATCACGTCGAGCACCTCTTGGACCATCTCGGGGTCGAGGGCGGAGGTGGGCTCGTCGAAGAGCATGACCTTCGGCTTCATGGCGAGCGCGCGGGCGATCGCGGCGCGCTGCTGCTGGCCGCCGGAGAGCTGGGCCGGGTACTTGTCGCGCTGGTTGGCGATGCCGACCCGCTCGAGAAGGGCGATGCCTTCCTTCTCGGCGGTGGCCTTGTCGGCCTTGCGCACCTTCAGCGGGGCGAGGGTGACGTTCTCGAGGATCGTCTTGTGCGCGAAGAGGTTGAAGCTCTGGAAGACCATTCCGACGTCAGCGCGCAGGGCGGCGAGGGCCTTGCCCTCCGCGGGCAGCGCCTGCCCGTCGATCTCGATGACGCCGCTGTCGATCGGCTCGAGCCGGTTGATCGTGCGACACAGCGTGGACTTGCCCGACCCGGACGGGCCGAGTACTACGACGACCTGTCCGGCCGCGACTTCCAGGTTGATGTCACGCAGGACGTGCAGCTCGCCGAAGTGCTTGTCGACGGACGCGATCCGGATCATGGGCGTAGGGGTCATGCGGGGCCTCCGGGCATGGCGGGAAGCTAGGGCGCGGCGCTGGGTCCAGTCCAGCACCTTGAGCAACCCATAGGGTTGCGCTCCGATAACGCCTGTGGTGGTTGGGAAGGGTGGGAACGTGCACATCCTGCTGGTCGAGGACGACGATCGGGTGGCGGCCGCGTTGCGTCCAGCCCTGCATCGGCACGGCATGACGACCACGCGGGTGGCCATCGGCAGGGGAGCGGAGGACCAGCTGGCCGGCGTCGACATCGTGCTGCTCGACCTCGGTCTGCCCGATGTCGATGGGGTCGACGTGTGCCGGGCGATTCGCGGGGTGAGCGACGTACCGGTGATCGTCGTGTCGGCAAGGGGCGAAGTGGACGACCGCATCCTCGGCCTGCACTCGGGCGCCGACGACTACCTCGTGAAGCCTTACGACATCGGCGAGCTCGTCGCCAGGGTGCACGCGGTGTACCGGCGCCGCAGGCTCGCGACGCCGAGCGGGTCCGACGACGTGATCGAGATCGACGGCGTGCGGGTCGACCTGCACAAACACGCGGTGACCGTCGGTGGCAGGCCGGTCAACCTGACGCGCAAGGAGTTCCAGGTGCTCGCGTTGCTCGCGACCGCGGGCGGGGCGGTGTGCACCCGCAGCCGCATCGTCGCCGAGGTGTGGGGGCGGTCGTGGGCGGGCGCCAACCGCACGCTCGACGTGCACGTCGCCACGCTGCGCACCAAACTCGGCAAGCCGGAGTTCGTGCAGACCGTCCGTGGCGTGGGGTACCGGCTCGGCAACCCCAACGCCGCGAGTTCGGAATAGCCATGGCCGCCCGCCTGCTGGTGATCGTGCTGTTCCTGGTGGGGCTGCTCGCCGCCGGGCTGGGTGTGCCCTTGGCGCTGTCCTATGCCCAGGCCCGGCAGCTCGCGATGTTCAGCGACCGCCTCACCGACACGATCTTCTACGCCTCGCTCGCGGAGCGGCCCATCACGCAGGCCGACACCACGGGGCTCGCCACCGAGCTCGAACGGTACGACGCCGTCTACGGGGTGGCGGTTCTCGTCCTGGACGAGGACGGCCGGCTCGTGGCGTCGTCGCGGCAGCCCCCGCCGGTCCTCGACGGGGACGCGCGGGAGCGGGTGGAGCTCGCGCTCGCCAACCGTCGTTCCGAGGTGTATCCGCTGATCCTGCCGTGGGACGAGCGCCCGCTGGTGCTCGCGGAGCCGGTGCTGGTGGACACCGAGGTGCGCGGAGCTGCCGTCACCATCTCCTCGACCGACGCGCTGCGCACCGAGGAGCTGCGGGTGTGGTCGCTCGTCGTCGCGGCGGGTCTGGCCGCGCTGGCGATGGGCGTCGTCGTGGCGCTGCCGATCGTCCGCTGGATCCTGCGCCCGGTCCGGCGCCTCGACGAGGGCACCGGCCGGGTTGCCACCGCCGTGCTGGCCGGGGCCGACCCGGAGCCGATGGCCGACGGTTCGGGGCCGCCCGAGCTGCGGCGGCTGTCGGTGTCGTTCGACCGGATGGCCGAGACCGTGGCGCAGGCCTACGCCGCCCAGCGGGCGTTCGTCGCCGACGCGAGCCACCAGCTGCGCAACCCGCTCACTGCGCTGCGTCTCCGCCTGTCCAACCTCGACGGGCACGTCGATACGGCAGCGGCCGAGGACCACGCCGCCGCACTGGAGGAGGCCGAGCGGCTGTCCATGCTGCTCGACGGGCTGCTGGCGCTCGCGCGGGCGGAGCGCACCGCGCCCCCGGTCGTCGCCGACGTCGACGCGGGCGTGGAGGACCGCCTCGACGCGTGGCGCCCGCTCGCCGAGCACATGGATCTGCAGCTGGTCCGTGGTGGCGTGACGGGCCTGCAGGTGGTGGGGCCCGCAGGCGCGATCGAGACCGTCCTGGACGCCGTGCTGGACAACGCGGTCAAGTTCGCCCCACCGGGGAGCGCGATCTCCGTGCGCACCGCCTCCGTCGACGGGCGCGTGGAGATCGCCGTGCGCGACACGGGGCCCGGGATGGCTCCCGAGGAGCTCGAGCGGGCCACCAGCCGGTTCTGGCGCAGCCCGGCCCAGCGGAACACCGAGGGCTCGGGGCTCGGCCTCGCGATCGCCGCGCGCACCCTGGAAGTTGCGGGCGGAGAGCTGGCGCTCGAGCTGCCGTCCGGCGGTGGGTTGCGGGTGGTGGCGAGGTTCCCGTCGGCCCCCGGGGAGCGCGCCGATGACCCCGAGTTGCAGGAAGGTGGCCTTACTGCAGCTGGGTCGCAGTAAGGCCACCTTGCTGCAGCCGGCGGTGGGGGAGCACCGCGCGCAGCAACAGGTGCGCGAGCAGCCCCAGCGGAGCCAGCAGGATCGTCAGCACCAGTACCGGGGCGGCGACCAGCGGATGGATGCCGCGCTCCCGGCTGTCGAGGTAGATGAATCGGCCCACGAACAGGTCGAACGCGATGAAGTGGGCCCATCCGGCCGCGGCGCCCAGCGGCGTCCCGAGCAGTGCCGCGACGCCGAGGAGCTCTGGCGAGGCGACCGCCGCGAACACGGTGGCGAACTGCGGCAGCACCAGCGCCGCGTAGACGAGCATCGGCGGCACGACGATCAGCGGCGAGCCGATGATCCGGCGCGTCACCGACCAGCCGGGGGCGAGGATCATCAGCGCCCAGAACGGCGCCGCGAGCGGGAACGTGAGCGAGAACAGCAGCTGGGGATCCACGGGTACCTCAGGCGGTAGTGGGGACGGGGGAGCGGCGCAGCGCGCCCGCGAGCGCAACGCCGGTGCCCAGCAGCAGGGCGCCGAGGGCGGCGAGCGTGACGGCGTCGGGCGCGAGCAGCGGCTGCCCGCGCATCGCCTGCCAGGTGACCAGCACGACGAGCCCGGCATAGCCGGCCGCGGCGATCCGGACGATGCGGAGCCCGCTGGCCTCGTCGAGCCGGTCATGGCCCAGTGCCGCGAGACCGGCGGCGACGAGCGGAAGCAGCTGCAGCGCGTGCATGCCGACGAAGTGCCCGATCCGCAGGTCGCCGCCGGTGGTGCTCCATCCGACGAGGAACAGGCCGGGTCCGCCGTCCGGCACGCCGACGGCGTGCCCGCCGTTGGCGGAGATCAGGAATCCGATGGCCATACCGGCCAGCCCGACGAGGAGCCCGAGCCGCACCGCCGAGGCCGTCACGCGGTCGGCGGAGCGCTCGCGGAGGAACCGCAGTGCGATGGCGACGGTCGCGAGCCAGACCACGGTGATCGTCGCTCCCATGATCGAGTAGAGCGCCGCGTCGAACACGCTGTCGTCGTTGAAGTGGCTGCGCACGCCACGCGCCGCCTGCCCGACGATGATCACCATTTCGAGCACGGCGCCGGCGGTGATGATCCAGCCGGCGCGCCACATCCCCCGTTGCGGCAGCCGGGAGAGCATCCACGCCAGTGCTGCCCCATAGAGCGCGATCGAGATGGAGAACTTGAGGGGCTTGAACCAGAGCTGTGCTCCGAGCAGCTCGCGCTGGTCGAACACCGCGAGAACCGCGGTCCCGAGCGCGAGGGCCGCCATCGCGATCGTCAACCCGTAGAGGCCCGGATGCCCGCGCCGGGCGTCCGCGAGAACTGTGCGCATCACCGCTCCTGCCTGACAGTGTTAGTCTCTTCGAGCGGCGCCAGTATGCGTCCGGTTGTCTAACAGTGTCAAGGAGAACTGTCGGTGTTAGTTGAAGGATCCGTGCGGGACCGGCGACGGGCCGAGACCGTGCGCGAGATCAAGGCCGCCGCGCTCGAGCAGTTGGCCGAGGGCGGTCCCGGCGGGCTGTCGCTGCGGGGCGTCGCGCGGGCCGTCGGGATGACGGTGCAGTCGCTCTACCACTACTTCGACAGCCGCGACGAGCTGCTCACCGCGCTGGTGATCGACGGGCACCGTGCGCTCGCCGCCTCGGTGATGGACGCCGCGGTGGCCACCCGCGGCCGTCCACACGCAGAGCGGCTGTTCGCGGCATCCAACGCCTACCGGCACTGGGCACTGGCCAACCGTCCGGCGTTCCTGCTGCTCTACGGCACTCCGGTGCCCGGGTACGAGCCGCCGTCGCGCGAGGAGGTGATCAGCGCGTCGGTGAGCCTGGCCGAGCCGTTCCTCGAGGTGGTGTTCGACGGGTGGAGCGCCGAGCAGCTCGCACGGGTGCCCCTGCAGCCCGGTACCGAGCGGCTCGCCGAGGTCGACACGACGAAGGTGCCACTGCCACTCGGCGCACTGGCCCTGTTCTACGAGCTGCGCGCTCAGATGCACGGGCTCGTGATGCTCGAGCTCGTCGGCCACCTCGCCCCGATGAACGACCATGGCGAGGACCTGTTTCGCGGCATGATCAGGCGCACGGCCGCGGAGCTGGCCGCCCTCAAGGACGCGGGTTAGGGGTCCTTCTCCGACCGGAAGAACTGCTCGGCGCCGGGATGCAGCGGCACCGGCTGGGTGCCGATCGCGGCCCGCAGGTCGATCGTGAGCGCCGCCGGGCTCACCGCCGCGAGCTGCTCCTGGGCCGCGAACAGGCCTTGGACCAGCGCGTTCGCCACGTCGTCCGGCATGTCCGCCCTGACCATCAGGAAGTTGCGCACGAGCAGGGTAGTGATCGGCTCGGGGATGCCGTAGGTCTGCGCGGGCACGGTGCCCGCCGCGTACACCGGGTAGGTGGCGCGCACCGGCGTGATCAGGTCCTCCAGGTTGAGCAGCCGGATGGGCAGTGTCTGCGAGAGTGCGTCGACGCCCCGCGTGGGCAGACCGCCGACCCAGAAGAACGCGTCGATCTCACCGCTCGCCATGCTCTCGACCGACTCGTTGATCCCGAGCTGCAGATCCTGGAAGTCGGTGGCGGGGGAGAGCCCGGCCGCGGCCAGCAGGCGTTCGGCGATCACCCGCACGCCGGAGTCGGGCGCGCCGACGGACACCCGGGCGCCGCGCAGGCCGGCGAGCGTCGTGACCGGTGACGACGCGGGTACCACGACGTGCACGACGTCGTCGTAGATGCGGGCGAGGGCGCGCATCGACCGAGGATCGTCCGCGGGGGTGTTCGCGAGCTGGTCGGCCGCCGTGTCGACCTGGCTGAACACGACGTCTGCGGCGCGGGACGCGAGCTTCTCCAGGTTGTCCACCGATCCCGCCGTGGACAGAACGGCGGGGCGGGCGTCGAGGCCGAGCTGCGCGTGCCACGCGTCGGCGAGCGCGTTCCCGAGGTTGTAGTAGACGCCCTGGGTACCGCCGGTCGCGAGCGTGAGCCGGACGCCCGTGAACCGCGAGGAACAGCCCGGCACCCCGAGCACGCCGAGCGCTGCGGCGCCGGACAGCAGGCCTCGCAGGACCGTGCGGCGCTCCACCATGCGGGCATCCTGCCGTGCCCCGGCCGGTGCGGTCGACCGGGCGGCCACGGCCTACCCTCGTTCTGTGAGCCGCAGCTACACCATCCGCACCTACGGGTGTCAGATGAACGTGCACGACTCCGAGCGGATGGCCGGACTGCTCGAGGCCGCGGGCTACGAGCGGTCCGCGTCCGAGGACGCCGACGTCGTCGTGTTCAACACGTGCGCGGTGCGGGAGAACGCCGACAACCGGCTCTACGGCAACCTCGGTCACCTGCGGCCGGTGAAGGACGGGCGGCCCGGCATGCAGATCGCCGTCGGGGGCTGCCTCGCGCAGAAGGACCGCGCGGAGATCGTGCGGCGCGCGCCATGGGTCGACGTCGTGTTCGGCACCCACAACGTGCACGCGCTGCCCGTGTTGCTGGAGCGGGCCCGGCACAACCAGGCCGCCCAGGTGGAGATCGCCGAGTCCCTCGAGGTGTTCCCCTCGACGCTGCCCGCGCGGCGCGAGTCCGCCTACGCGGGCTGGGTGTCGATCTCCGTGGGCTGCAACAACACGTGCACGTTCTGCATCGTCCCGTCGCTGCGCGGCAAGGAGAAGGACCGCCGCCCCGGCGAGGTGCTCGCCGAGGTGCAGGCGCTCGCCGCCGACGGCGTGCTGGAGGTGACCCTGCTCGGGCAGAACGTCAACTCCTACGGAGTCGAGTTCGGCGACCGCGGCGCGTTCGCGAAGCTGCTGCGGGCCTGCGGCGACGTCGATGGCCTCGAGCGGGTGCGGTTCACCTCGCCGCACCCCCGGGACTTCACCTCCGACGTCATCGCCGCGATGGCCGAGACGCCCAACGTGTGCCCGCAGCTGCACATGCCGCTGCAGTCCGGCTCCGACGACGTGCTGCGCCGGATGCGCCGCTCCTACCGCCCGTCGCGGTACCTGTCGATCCTCGACGAGGTGCGCGCGTCGCTGCCCGACGCCGCGATCTCCACTGACATCATCGTCGGCTTCCCCGGCGAGACCGAGGAGGACTTCCAGGCCACCCTCGACGTGGTCGAGAAGGCCCGGTTCGCGCAGGCGTTCACGTTCCAGTACTCGCCACGACCCGGCACCCCTGCCGCGACGCTCCCCGACCAGCAGCCGAAGGCCGTCGTCCAGGAGCGCTACGAGCGACTCGTCGCGCTGCAGGAGGAGATCTCCTGGCAGCAGAACCGGGCCCTCGAGGGCCGGGTCGTCGAGGTGCTGGTCTCCACGGGGGAGGGGCGCAAGGACGGCGCCACCCGCCGGATGAGCGGCCGGGCCCGCGACGGCAGGCTCGTGCACTTCGCCCCCGGTGACCTGTCCATCCGGCCCGGCGATGTGGTGGAAGTGGCGATTGGCTACGGCGCGCCGCACCACCTGGTGGCCGACGGCCCGGTCCTGACCCACCGGCGCACGCGGGCGGGCGACGTCCACGAGGCCGGCACGCGTCCCGGTGGTGCTGCCACCGGGCTCGGCCTGCCGGGCTTCGGTGCGCCCCCCGTTCAACCCGCGGCGGCCGCGCCCGCCTGCGGGGTGAACGGGTGACCGACGAGGGAGACGAACGCAAGGTGCCCGACGAGCTCGCAGCCCTCGACGCCGAGCTCCGCCGCGCGGAGCGGCGCGCCGAACACCGCATCGACCCGGGCCCCTCGGCTCTCGTCGTCTCGGTGGCGATGCTCGTGCTGATCGGCTCGCTGATGCTGCCGTGGACCGGATCGGTGCAGGGCTGGGAGGTGCTCGCGGGCCTCGCCCCGCTCGGCCTGCTCCCGCCCCTCTTCGCGGGCACGTCGCTCGCGTTCGGTCTCGTCTGCTCGGCGCTCGCGCTCGCCGTGCGCTGGTTCGGCCTGGCCTGGCTCGCGGCCGTCGGCTGCGGGTTCTCCGTGGTCACCGGGGTGTGGGCGATCTGGTCGCGGCAGGTCGGGGTGCCCGCGGGCGGCACCGGGGCGGGCATCGGCCTGGTGCTTGCGGTGCTCGCCGTGCTGGTGCTGGCGGGCGCCTGGGTGCGGATCGCAACGCGCCGCTGAGGTGTGATCACCAGACGGGTGCGTGGGCGGCCGTATGTGGCCGTGGCAGTGCCGATCTGGTGATCTTCATGGTGCTGCCGGCCCGAGGTGAGGCCGTGATCAGCCGATGGGTGCCTCGGTGGCCACATACGGCCGTGGGGGCACCTATCTGGTGATCTTCGTGGGCGCGGCGGGCCGGGTGGTGCCCGTGATCATCCGTTGGGTGCTTCGCTGGCCGTATGCGGCCGTCTATGCGCCCGGGCGGTGATCATGCGGTGGCGGCGGCCGTGTGCAGGGCGGCCCGGATCTGGGCGATGACGTAGTCGGGGCGGTTCGTCAGGTCGTGCCATGTGAAGCGCAGGAGGGTCCAGCCGGCTCCGACCAGGGCGTTTCCTTTGAAGCGATCGGTGCGGAAGCGCTGCACGTCGGTGTGCCAGGCCCAGCTGTCGATCTCGATTGCGATCCGCTCCGCAGGGAACCCGATGTCGATCTTCCACTGCTGGAACGGGAGTCCGGGCGTCCAGCCGGTGATCCCGGCCGCGCGGAGAAGCGTGACGAGGATCCGTTCCGCTGCGGAGTCCGCGCGGTCGGCGGCGGCGGTGAGCAGTGCGGCGGCGCGGGCGAAGCCACGGGCGCCCATGTTGCGGCAGTAGGCCAGGTACACGTCATGGAACGGGACGTGCTTCTGCAGGGCGCGGTCGAGGAAGGCCGAGCCGTCCGGCACCGTGATCGCGGTCTCGAGGGCCGTGAGCGCGTGACCCGTCAGCCGGATGCCCTTCGCATGTGTGACGTCGTCAGGATCGAGGTCCCGTCTGCGCACCCTGACGCCCGGGTAGCCCCGGAGGCCGACGCGCCGCGGCACGGTGACCGTGACCTCGGACGGACCTCGGTCCAGCATCCCGTGCCACCACGCCGCGGCGGGCCCGGACACCACGCCGGTGTCGCCGGCCCACAACCAGGCCGCCCGGATGCGGGGGCGATCGCCGTACTCGCGCCCACCGGCCAGGTACACGCGAGGCGCCACTCGTTCCCAGCCGTCGTCCTGGGCGCGCCTGCGCAGTGTCCGCGTCGGGAACCCGTGCTCCTCGGCCTGTGCGGAGGTGACAAGGCCGTCCTGGGCCTGGAGGAGTCTCAGCAGCGTCGGGTGCATGGTCATGCCCGCAGGGTGGCGCGCGGACCGGCCTCCGCGTGGCCGTTTCGCCGAACTCGCGGCCGAGATCATCGGACGGGTGCAAGAGCGGCCACATGCGGCCGCGGATGCACCAAGGCGATGATCTCGGTCTGGGCGGGCACCAAGCCGGCTGTCGTCGGTAGCCATGATCGTCGGATTGGTGCCTGAGCGGCCATATGTGGCCGGTGATGCGCCCGTCCGATGATCTTGCCGGCACTGGCCTGCGGCGGGTCGGGCATGATCATCAGATGGGTGCCTCGACGGCCCAATGTGGCCGGGGTTGCACCGAGGCGGTGATCTTTGCCTTGGCTCGGCGGGGAGCCAGTGACGTGATCGGCAGGTCGGTGCGTGGACGGCCGGATGTGGCCGTCCATGCACCGAGCCGGTGATCAGCGGTGTTGGACCGCCTGCTCCGCCGTCGCCAGCCACTCGCGCCACTGGTCGGCCTGGCTCTCGGCCTGCTGAGCACGGCGGGCGTCGCCCGCGGCCCGTGCCTTCTCTGCCTGGGCCTCGAACTGGGCCACCCGCTCGCGGAACTGCGCCACTCGTGCCTCGGCCTCCGGGTCGGTGCGCTGCCACTGGCGGTTGGCCGCGTCGCGAACCTTCTCCTCGACGGCGCGGAGGCGGGCCTCGAGGGGGCGGATCTCGTCGCGCGGGACCTTGCCGATCTCCTCCCAGCGCTCCTGGATCCCGCGCAGAGCGGCGCGTGCCGCCGCCGGGTCCGAGACGTCGATCTTCTCGGCCTCCACGAGGAGGGCCTTCTTCGCATCGGCGTTCGCCGCGAACTCGGCGTCACGCTCGGCGAACGTGTCGGAGCGCCGGGCGAAGAACGCGTCCTGGGCGGTGCGGAAGCGCTGCCACAGCGTGTCGTCGGCCTCCTTCTGGGCGCGGCCCGCCGCCTTCCACTCGGCCATCAGGTCGCGGAACCGCGCGGCAGTGGGGCCCCAGTCGTCGGAGTCGGCGAGCTTCTCCGCCTCGAGGGCCAACTCCTCCTTGCGCGCCTTCGCCGTGGCGCGCTGGCGGTCGAGGTCGGCGAAGTGGGAGCCGCGGCGCCGGTTGAACGACTCGCGGGCCTTCGAGAACCGCTTCCACAGCAGCTCGTCGGTCTTGCGGTCGATGCCGCGGATCGTGCGCCACTCGTCGAGGATCGACTTGAACCGGTCGCCCGCCTGCTTCCACTGCGTGGCTTCCGCGGCGAGCGTCTCTGCCTCGGCCACGAGGGCCTCCTTGCGCGCAACGGCCGCGCTGCGCTGCGCGTCGCGGGCGGAGCGGGCGGCGCCCACCGCGGCCTCCGCATCGGCCACCAGCTCGTCGAGGCGGGCGCGCAGGCCCACGAGATCGCCGACGACGGTGGCATCGTCCAGCCCGTCGCGGATCGTCTTCGCGCTGGTCAGCGTGTGCTTCGGGTCGCCGCCGCCCGCCGCGAGCCGGGTGGAGAGCAGCTCGACCTCGGTGAGCATGTCGTCGAACCGGCGGGCGAAGTGGGCGAGCCCCTCCTCCGGCTCACCTGCCTGCCACGATCCGACGACCCGCTCGCCGTCGGCGGTGCGGACGTAGATGGTGCCCTCGGCGTCGACGCGGCCCCAGCGGCCCGGGTCCGAACTCGCCTGGGCGACGGTGGCGTGCGTCACGTGCTCGGCCGCCGGAACGGGTACGGGCTCGGGACGCGCGGCGGGCGGCGGCGCGGGACGGGCCGGCGGGGCAGGACGAGGAGGTGGTGCCGGACGGGGAGGTGCCGGCCTCGCGGGCGGCGGCCCGGGTACGGCCGGCCGGTCGTGCGGTCCCGGCGCGGGCCGGGGGTCGGGGGGTGGGACCAGTCCTTCGGCGGGGCCGGCGGTAGGAACCGCCGAGGGTGCGGGAGGTGCCGGATCGGTCGGGGGCGCGGCGGGTGCCGGATCGGCAGCCGAAGGTGGGGCAGGCGCCGGGTCGTGGGCGGCACTCTCGGGCCGCGCAGGCGACGGCACCGGCTCGGGGCGAGCGACCGGCGGCGCGGGCCGAGCCGCTGGCGCGGGGATCGGTGGCGCGGGGATCGGTGGCGCGGGGATCGGTGGCGCGGGGATCGGTGGCGGCGCCGCCGCGGGCGGCCCGGGCACGGGTGGAGCCGGGGCCACCGATTCCGAGGCATCGGGTGCGGGGGGTGGCGCCGCGGGTTCGGCGGTTGCCCCGATCGGCGGCGCGCCGGGAGGTTCCGTGACCGGACCGCTGTACGCGATCGGGTGCACCGGGCTGTCGGCGTCGAAGGCGGGGGCGGTGGCCGATGCCTCCACGTCGGCGCCGGGTTCGGCACCGGCTCCCTCGCCGCGGGCCGCCTGCCGCCTGATCTGCCCCTGATCCGGTGCCCGCTCCTCCGCCGGCTCCGGTGTTCCGCTCCCCTGATGCTCCGACACGGTCGTCCTCCTCGCTCCGGCCCGCCGCGAGCGGCGGGCGCCCCGTCCGGAGACGGGGCCGTGCACACCGGCCATAGCCGGTTTCGCGGAACCGGTGGCCGTTCGCGATTCAAACAGCTCTTCGGGCCGACCGGAACAGCCCGGACGGGCGCCGCGCGCCGGATGGCCCGGTCGGTGTCGATTCAGGGGCGACGATTTGCGCCGCTTACGCTGCGCTCCGTGCTCACGATGGTCGCCGTGCTCCCCGAGCCGCCGTTGCTCGTACCGGAGCTGGCGACCGGCGCGTCGGCGGGCGTGCGGCAGCTGCGCGCGGCCGTCGCCGATGCCGCCACGCGGCTGGCCGGTGCGGCGCGGCGCTGGATCGCGGTGGGCTCCGATCCAGGCGGGCGACGGACGGTCGGGCCGCACGCGAGGGGCAGCTTCCGCGGGTTCGGCGTCGGCGTCGAGGTCACGCTCGGCCCGACGTCGGGCGGCGGGTCCGACCCCTGCCTCCCGCTGCCGCTGCTGATCGCGGGCTGGGCAGCGGCCGGGACCGGCGAGGTGGTGTCCGTCAGGGGCGAGCTACTGCCCCCGCACGCTCCCGGGCCGGACTGCGCCGCGCTCGGGGCCGCCCTCGCCGCCGAGTGTGCGTCCGACCCGGAACCGGTCGGGTTGCTGGTGATCGGAGACGGGGCGGCGGTCGGCGTCGGGCGTGATCCCCGGTTCGTCCGACTCCGGGACACCGCGGCAGCGTTCGACGACACGGTGGTGGCGGCGCTGGCCGCCGCCGACGTGGATGCCCTCGCCGGACTCGACGCGGGGCTTGCCGAATCGCTGTACGCCACCGGCCGAGCTCCGTGGCAGGTGCTCGCCGAGGTGACCGGCCCCGGCTGGCGGGGTGAGCTGCTGTACTCGGCGGCGCCGCACGGCGCCACCTACCACGTCGCGGTATGGACCCCCAGCACATGACCCGGCTGATCGCGGTCGTCGGCCCCACCGCGACCGGCAAGTCCGACCTCGGGGTGGCATTGGCTGCGGAGCTGGGCGGCGAGGTGGTCAACGCCGACGCGATGCAGCTCTACCGCGGGATGGACGTCGGCACGGCCAAGCTCACGCCCCGCGAACGGGCGGGCGTGCCGCACCACCTGCTCGACGTCCTCGACGTCACCGACACGGCCGCGGTTGCGGCCTACCAGCGGGAGGCGCGCGACGTCGTCGAGCGACTGCTCGCGGCGGGCAGCACACCGGTCCTGGTGGGCGGGTCGGGCCTGTACGTGCAGGCGGTCATCGACGACCTGGAGTTTCCCGGTACCGATCCCGCACTGCGGGCCGAGCTGGAGGCCGAGCTGGCCGAGCGCGGGCCCGCCGCTCTGCACAGCCGGCTCGCCGCGGTCGACCCGGCCGCAGCCGAGGTGGTGCTGCCCTCGAACGGCCGCCGGATCGTGCGGGCCCTCGAAGTGGTCGCGCTCACCGGGAAGCCGTTCCCGGCCCGTCTGCCCACATCGGGCACACCCCGTTACGACGCCGTGCTGCTCGGGATCGACCGTCCGACCGGCGAGCTCGACCTGCGCATCGCGCGCCGCGTCGCCCGCATGTTCGCGGCGGGGCTCGTCGCCGAAACACGTGAACTGCTCGCGCGCGGGCTCCGCGAGGGCCGCACCGCGTCACGGGCCCTGGGGTACCAGCAGGTCGTGGCCGCACTGGACGGCGAAGGGGATCTGGCCACCGCGGCGGCCGACACGGTGGTGGCCACCCGCCGGTTCGTCCGCCGCCAGCGCTCGTGGTTCCGGCGCGACCGGCGCATCCACTGGCTGGACGGCGCCGGCCCCGACCCGTTCGGGGCAGCGTTGCGGCACGTAGGCTCGTGACGTGGTGCGTTTCAGCAAGGGACACGGCACGGAGAACGACTTCGTGCTGCTCCCGGACCCCGACGGCGAGCTCGACCTGACGCCGGCCAGGGTCACGGCGCTGTGCGACCGCCGCCGCGGCCTCGGGGCCGACGGCGTGCTGCGGGTCGTGCGCTGGGACGCGCTGGGTGAGGGACCCGCACCCCAACCGGGTGTCGAGTGGTTCATGGACTACCGCAACGCCGACGGCAGCATCGCCGAGATGTGCGGCAACGGCGTACGCGTCTACGCCCGCTACCTGGAGCACGCCGGTTGGCTCCCCGGCACCGAGGTGCGCCTGGGCACGCGGGGAGGGGTGCGCACGGTGCGCGTGGCAGGCGAGGAGATCTCAGTCGACATGGGCCCGGCAGCCGCCGGCGAGGAGAGCACGGCCAGCGTCGACGGGCAGGCGTTCGCCGGCGTGGCGGTCGACGTCGGCAACCCGCACCTCGCCTGCGTCACGGACGTGGAGCTGCACGGCCTCGACCTCACCCGGCCACCCGGCCACGATCCCGCCCTGTTCCCGCATGGGGTGAACGTCGAGTTCGTCACCGCGCTCGAAGGCGACGAGGTCGCCATGCGGGTGCACGAGCGCGGGGTGGGGGAGACCCGCTCGTGCGGCACTGGCACGGTGGCCGCCGTCGTCGCGGTGCTGCGGCACGTCGGCCGGGACACCGGGACGGTCACGGTGCGAGCGCCGGGCGGGCGGCTGCGCGTCACGGTGGAGGCAGGCACCACGGTCCTGCATGGTCCCGCCGTGCTCGTGGCGCACGGTGAGCTGACGCCCTCCTGGTGGTCTCAGGCCTGAGGCACGGCATCCGGGAGGTCACGCAGGCGCCGTAGCGGTGAGGCGACCACCCACACCGGGCTGAGCACCATGCCCACCGCCGTGACCAGCAGCGTCGCTCGCAGCCCGAGCAGTTCGCCGAGCGCGCCGCCGAGCAACCCGCCGATGGGGATCGTGCCCCACACGAGGAACCGGATGCTCGCGTTCATCCGGCCGAGCAGATGGTCCGGGCACACCGACTGGCGGAAGCTCACCTGCGCGACGTTGTAGACCACCCCGCCGTACCAGACCGCGGCCATGCCCAGCGCGAACCACGCGAGCCCCGCGCCCGGCGTCGTGAGGGGGAGCACGAGGGCGACCGGACCGGTCACCAGCAGCGCCGTGACGACGGTGCGCCCCTGCCCGAGCCCGCGGATCCACCGGCCCGCGGTGAGCGCGCCGAGCACCCCGCCCACGCTGCCGGCGGCGAGCACCAGCCCGATCACCGCCGGCGGCTGACCCAGCTCACGGGCGAGGAACAGCACCGACACGGCGGCGAGCACCCCGCTGAACAGGTTGGCGGTGCCGGTGCACAGCGTGATCGGGCGCAGCAGCGGGTGACCGAGGACGTAGCGCAGTCCCTGGGCCATGTCGGCGCGCAGCGAGCGGGCCGGGTCGCGGGCGGGGACCGCCTCCCGGGTGCGCATCCGCAGGAGGAACGCGGCGGAGACGAGGTAGGTGACCGCGTCGAGCAGCACCGCGGCCGCCGCGCCGACCAGTTGCACGAGCCCACCGCCCAGCGCGGGCCCGGCCGTCTCGGCCGCGGCACGCGTCGACTCCAGCTTCACGTTGCCGTCGACGAGGCCCGCGCGCCCGACGACGGCCGGCAGCACGGACTGGTAGCCGACGTCGAAGAACACCGTCGCGACGCCGGCGAGCAGCGCGACGACCAGTAGCTGCGCGAACGTCAGGACCCCGAGCGCCCACGCCAGCGGGATGCTCGCGAACAGGACGAACCGCACCAGATCGGCGGCGATCATCACCGGCCGTCGCCGCACGCGGTCCATGACCACCCCCGCGGGGAGTCCCACCAGCAGGAACGCCCCGCGCTCCGCGGCGACCAGCAGCCCCATCTCCCAGGCCGTCGCGCCGAGCGAGGTGGCGGCGAGCAGCGGCAACGCGAGGTGGCTGACCATCGTGCCGACCTGGCTGACCGTCTCGCCTGCCCAGAGCAGCAGGAAGTCACGGTGCCGCCACAGGCTCATCCCCCGATCGTGGATGACCGATTGGAAAGCGTCAATCGGTACGGTTCACGGGTGTCCACGCAGCGCAGGCCGGCCACCGAGGCGGAGATCGCCACGCTCGCCTCCGCCGTCCGGCTGCGGATCATCCGGTTGACGCTGCAGGAGCCGTTGACGAACGCGCAGATCGCTCACCGGCTGCACCGGGACCCGGCCACGACGCTGCACCACGTTCGTCGGCTGGTCCGGCACGGGTTCCTCGAGGCGCTCCCGGCCCGGCCGGGCCCGCGCGGTTCGACCGAGATCCCGTACCGGGGCACCCGGCTGTCCTGGTCGCTGGAAGGCGCCGAGCGCGATCCGTCGCTCGGCGAGGCGGTGCTCCAGGCCTATCTGGACGAGGTCACCGAGGTCGGAATCGGCGCGCTGGAGCAGAGCCGGCTCGCGGTCCGGCTGGCCCCGGCCGAGGCGGCCGCGCTGCGCTCCGAGCTGTCCGGGCTGCTCGACCGCTACGCCGCGCTCCCGGAGTCGCCTGCCGGCGAAGCCGTTGCGGTCTACCTCTCGATCTACCCGGCGGAGCCGCCGCCCGGCGACGCGCGGAATCAGACAGGACGTCCGGAGCGTTGACGTGGGAGCATGGCTACCACGATGACTGAACCTGTCCTGTCCATCACCGCCGACGACCTGCTTCGGCCCACCCGGGGCGACTACGAGCTCGAGGAGCGCAGCTCGCTGCGCCGGGTCGCGGGTCTCTCCACCGAACTCGCCGACGTCACCGAGGTCGAGTACCGCCAGCTGCGCCTCGAGCGCGTCGTGCTCGTCGGGGTCTGGACCGAGGGCACGGCCGAGCAGGCCACCGCCTCGCTCGCGGAGCTCGCCCGGCTCGCCGAGACCGCGGGCTCCCAGGTGCTCGACGGCCTCGTCCAGCGCCGGTCGCGGCCCGACCCTGCCACCTACATCGGCTCCGGCAAGGTCGACGAGCTGCGCGACGCCGTGCACGCCGCCGAAGCCGACACCGTGATCGCCGACGGCGAGCTCTCGCCCGGCCAGCTGCGCCAGCTGGAGGAGAAGCTCAAGGTCAAGGTCATCGACCGCACCGCGCTGATCCTCGACATCTTCGCCCAGCACGCCCGCTCGAAGGACGGCAAGGCCCAGGTCGAGCTGGCGCAGCTCTCCTACCTCCTCCCGCGCCTGCGCGGGTGGGGTGAGGCGCTGTCGCGGCAGGTCGGTGGCCGGGCCGCGGGCGGCGTCGGCATCGGTGGCCGCGGGCCCGGTGAGACCAAGATCGAGCTCGACCGGCGCCGGATCCGCAACCGGATGGCCAAGCTCCGCCGCGAGATCTCCGGCATGAAGCAGGTGCGCGAGACGCAGCGCGGGGTGCGGCGGCGCCAGGACGTGCCGTCGGTCGCGATCGTCGGCTACACCAACGCCGGCAAGTCGAGCCTGCTCAACGCCCTCACCGGGGCGGGCGTGCTGGTCGAGAACGCGCTGTTCGCCACCCTCGACCCCACCACGCGCCGCACGTCCACCAGCGACGGGCGCACCTACACGCTCACCGACACCGTCGGGTTCGTCCGGCACCTGCCGCACCAGCTCGTCGAGGCGTTCCGCTCCACGCTGGAGGAGACCGCGGGCGCCGATCTGCTGCTGCACGTCGTCGACGCCTCCGACGCGATTCCGGAGGACCAGATCAAGGCCGTCCGGCAGGTGCTGGTCGAGATCGGCGAGGAGCACGGCGCGATGCCGCGCGAGCTGCTCGTGGTCAACAAGACCGACGCGGCCGGAGAGCTCCAGCTGGCCCGGTTGCGGCACCTGCTGCCGGACGCGGTGTTCGTCTCCGCCCACACCGGTGACGGAATCCGGCTGCTGCGCGAGCGGGTCGCCGAGCTGCTCCCGACGCCCGAGGTCGAGGTCGACCTGCTCCTGCCGTACGTGCAGGGCTCGCTCGTCGCCCGCGTGCACACCGAGGGCGAGGTGCTGAGCGAGGAGCACACGCCCGACGGCACCCGGATGCGGGCCCGCGTCGGGGCGGAGCTGGCCACGGCCGTGCTGCCGTACGCCCTGGTCGGAGTGGCGCCCCGGGAGAACGGCGCTGTGCGGAACGGCGCTGCCCGCTGATCGGTCTGCTCGTCGCACTGGCGCTCACGGGCGCGCCCGCGCCGGAGCCCCTGTGCACCGTGGACGACCCCCGGCTCGGCGAGCTGTCCGGCATGGTCGTGGACGAGGGCGGGCTGTGGGCCGTCAGCGACGGTGGCCGGCGCGTGCAGGTCCACCGCATCGACCGGTCGAACTGCCGGGTGATCGACACGCGCACCTCCGACGTCGATCCCTACGACGTCGAGGACCTGGCGATCGGGCCCGACGGCGCCCTGTGGGTCGCCGACCTCGGGGACAACGACCGTCAACGGGACACCGTGGCGGTCGTCGTCCTGCCCGAGCGCGGTGACGCCCGTCTGCACCGGCTGACCTACCCCGACGGGCCGCACGACGCGGAGGCCCTCCTGGTGGACGCCCATGGCCGCCCGTTCGTGATCACGAAGGAGGTCGGGCGGCCCGCGGGCCTCTACCGCACGGCCGAACCGCCTCGGGGTGAGGGCCCGACTCCGCTGCTGCCGGTGGGGGACATGGCCCTGCCCGCGTCGGACACCCTCGGCGGCCCGGTGGGCGGGATCGGATCCCGCCTGGTGACGGGCGCGGCGCTGAGTGCCGACGGCAGGGTAGCCGCGGTGCGCACCTACACCGACGCGTGGCTCTTCCCGGTGAGCGGGGGCGACCTCGTGGCCGCATTCAACCTGAGCCCCGTCCGCATCCCCTTGCCGGACGAGCCGCAGGGCGAGGCCATCGCGTTCGAGCCGGACGGCACCCTGCTCTCCGGTTCGGAGACGCGCCGCGGCCTGCACGGCGAGATCCGCGCGGTGGCCGGTGCCACCGGGCTCGCGGGCGAAGCCGAGCCGATCGCCGCGCTCCCACCCGCCCCGGAGGTCGTCCCCGACCCCGGGCCGCCATCCTGGCTGCCGGCCGCGCTGGGCGGCGGCACGGTGGTGGGGCTGCTGCTGCTGGTGGCGGCCGCGGCCTCGCTGCGTGGCCGGTTACGCCGCGGCTGACCAGGCCACGGCTCGCGCCGCATGATCGTTCCGAGGTGCAGTTCGGCGCCCTCGGAGCGGCGTGAACCGCAATCTCGGAACGATCGATCACTCAGTTCCCGGGCCGGAAACCGCTCAGAGCCTCCGCAACACCGCCACGACCCGCCCGAGCACCGTGGCATCGTCACCGGGGATCGGGTCGTAGGCGGCGTTGGCCGGCATCAGCCAGACGTGGCCGTCGCGGCGCTTGAAAGTCTTGACGGTGGCCTCGCCGTCGATCATCGCGGCGACGATCTCACCCTGCTCCGCCACGGGCTGCTGGCGGACGACGACCCAGTCGCCGTCGGTGATGGCGGCCTCGATCATGGAGTCGCCGCGGACGTTGAGCAGGAACAGGGTGCCCTCGCCGACGATCTCGCGGGGGAGCGGGAAGACGCTCTCGACGGCCTGCTCGGCGAGGATCGGCCCACCGGCGGCGATGTTGCCGAGGAGCGGGACCATCGCGGGCGCGGGGTGCAGGTCGCGCGTGCCGGATTCCTCCGGCGTGGTGGCGGGGGTGTCGGTGGTGTCCTCCGGCCCCCGTACGTCGACGGCGCGGGTGCGGTTGGGGTCGCGCCGCAGGTAGCCCTTCCGCTCGAGCGCTCGCAGCTGGTGGTGCACCGATGAGGTGGAGGTGAGGCCGACGGCGTCGCCGATCTCCCGCACGCTCGGCGGGTAGCCGAACCTCTCGACCCAGTCGCGGATCACCTCGAGGACCTTGCGCTGCCGCGGCGTGAGGCCCGCGGGCTCGGCGGGCGGGTCGGGGAACGTGCTCACCTGCGCGGTCTCGCCGGTCCCGTTGCCCGGGTCGTCCCGTGCCATCTGCTGCGCCTCCTCCTCGTGGGCGGCGCGCCGGCCGCCCGCTGGTGTGGGTGGGTGCCGCGTGGATGCGGCCGCCACCGTCGTCGCGTACGACGGTAGCCCCGATCGGGCTTGTCGCCAAACACATGTTCGAACGACACGCCCGCGATTCTCGATTCTGTCGGACCGCGGTGGTAGACACTCTTCGCACAGACGTTCGAGCACTTGTTCAGGCTGCGCCACGGCACAAGAAGCGGAGGCGGCGATATGTACGAGCGGGGTGTGCAGGAGCTGGGAGTGATCGTGCAGCCGGTGCGTGACCGGCGGGCGGGGGAGCGGCGGCGCAGGCGGGCGAGCCGGCCGCAGCCCGTCCGGCCCGCGGTGAGCGCGTTCGTGGTGCGGCCCGCGGAGGCCGAGCGTCCGCGGATGCCGTCCGGTGGCCGCCGGGTGCCGTTGCCCGTGCCGGGCGTGCGCACGCTGGCGCGGCGGCCGCTCGCCGTGCCGCGCGGAATGGTGTCGCTCGACCGGGTGCGCCGGGTGTTCGCCGGGATCGCCGTCACCATCGCGGCAGCGGCGGCGGTGGTCGCGCTCGGCGTGCTGGCCGACTCCGCCGCGGCGGTCCGCATGGCGGAGGAGTCCGTCCGCGCGCCGCAGGGCACCGTCGTCGTCACGGTCGGCGCCGAGCGCACCCCATGGGAGATCGCGCGACGGATCGCGCCGGGGGCGTCCGGTCCGGAGGTCGCCACGCTCGCCGAGCGGATCGTCACCGACAACTCGCTCGGGTCGGTGCCGCTGCACCCCGGGCAGGTGCTCAGGGTGACGTCCGGCTGACGCTCTGCGGCGGTGATGTGGCGATGTCGTGGGGTTCGTCCCGTTCGGTCGACACGGCGGCACCAATAGGGGTGTCCTGCTTCCCCTGCCCCTACATGTTGTGGTTACACTCGTGTCGTTCGACAACAGGTGGGGTTCTGCAGGAGGGGGAGGAAGCCGATGCGCTGCCCGTTCTGCCGCCACTCGGACTGCCGGGTGATCGACTCCCGGGAGGTCGACGACGGCCAGGCCACCCGCCGCAGGAGGTCATGCGCGGCGTGCGGCCGACGCTTCACGACGGTGGAGGAGCCCGTGCTCGCCGTCGTCAAGCGCAGCGGTGTCACCGAGCCCTTCAGCCGGGAGAAGGTCGTCAGCGGGGTCCGCAGGGCCTGCCAGGGGCGGCCCGTCGACGAGGACGCGCTCCAGAAGCTCGCCCACCGCGTGGAGGAGGCCGTCCGCGCGGGAGGCACCGCCGAGATCCCCAGTCACGAGGTCGGCCTGGCCATCCTCGGCCCGCTCCGCGAGCTCGACGAGGTGGCGTACCTGCGCTTCGCCAGCGTCTACAAGTCGTTCTCCTCGATCGACGACTTCGAGAAGGAGATCTCCGACTTGCGCAGACCACCGGGCGCCGACCCGCCCGACTGAGAATGTGTTCGAGAAGCGCGGAGCGGGCCGCCCAGGGCAGCCGGGACCTGCTGGATCACCGGCGGCCGCGGCCCACATGCTGGCTTCTCGAACACATTCTGACGCCAGCACATCCCGTCCCGACCGGACCGGCAGCCGCCGGCCGGTGGTCCGGCATGCCCGACCGATGCCGGACCACGTCGAAATGCACCGCCGCCACACATCCGCCGCACCGCAGGAAGTGCGCATCCGTGGACCCCAGCCCGCTGATGCGCACGCAATGAGAGGGAGAGCATGACCGAGACCGTCGGCGCCGCATCCGGACGCGGCAAGAGGAGCACCGCGAAGTCCGGCAAGCAGGCAGGGCTCACCGTCGAGCGGCTCTACACCACGCCCGGTGTCCACCCCTACGACGAGGTCACCTGGGAGCGCCGGGACGTCGTCATGACCAACTGGCGCGACGGCACGGTCAACTTCGAGCAGCGCGGCGTCGAGTTCCCCGCCTTCTGGTCGATCAACGCCACCAACATCGTCACCAGCAAGTACTTCCGCGGCGCCGTCGGGTCGCCGAAGCGTGAGTCGAGCCTGCGCCAGCTGATCGACCGGGTGGTCGACGTCTACCACCGCACCGGGATGGATCAGGGCTACTTCGCCACCGAAGAGGACGGGGAGATCTTCGCCCAGGAGCTCACCTGGATGCTGCTGCACCAGGTGTTCAGCTTCAACTCGCCGGTGTGGTTCAACGTGGGCACGAGCTCGCCGCAGCAGGTGAGCGCGTGTTTCATCCTCGCGGTCGACGACACGATGGAGTCGATCCTCAACTGGTACCGCGAGGAGGGGCTGATCTTCAAGGGCGGCTCGGGGGCCGGCCTCAACCTCTCCCGCATCCGCTCCTCCAAGGAGCTGCTGTCCTCCGGCGGCACGGCGTCCGGCCCGGTGTCGTTCATGCGTGGTGCCGACGCCAGCGCGGGCACCATCAAGTCCGGCGGTGCCACCCGGCGGGCCGCGAAGATGGTCGTGCTGGACGTCGACCACCCCGACATCGAGGAGTTCGTCGCCACCAAGGCCAAGGAGGAGGAGAAGATCCGCGTCCTGCGCGACGCGGGCTTCGACATGGACCTCGGCGGCTCCGACATCGCCTCGGTGCAGTACCAGAACGCCAACAACTCGGTCCGCGTCACCGACGAGTTCATGCGCGCGGTCGAGGCCGACTCCGAGTTCGGGCTGCGGGCCCGGATGACCGGCGAGGTCATCGACCGCATCCCGGCAAAGAAGCTCTTCCGCACCATCGCGCAGGCCGCGTGGGCGTGCGCCGACCCCGGCATCCAGTACGACGGCACGATCAACGACTGGCACACCTGCCCCGAGTCGGGCCGCATCTCGGCGTCCAACCCGTGCTCGGAGTACATGCACCTGGACAACTCCAGCTGCAACCTCGCCTCGCTGAACCTGCTGAAGTTCCTCGGTGACGACGGCCGGTTCGACGGCGCGCGCTTCCAGAAGGCCGTCGAGCTGATCATCACGGCGATGGACATCTCCATCTGCTTCGCCGACTTCCCCACCGATCCGATCGCCGACACCACCCGCAAGTTCCGCCAGCTGGGCATCGGCTACGCCAACCTCGGCGCGCTGCTGATGGCCACCGGCCACGCCTACGACTCCGAGGGTGGCCAGGCGCTCGCCGCCTCCATCACCTCACTGATGACCGGCGCGGCCTACAAGCGCTCGGCCGAGCTCGCCGGCGTCGTCGGGCCGTACGAGGGATATGCCCGCAACGCCGACGCGCACCAGCGCGTCATGCGCAAGCACGCCGCCGCCAACGACGACGTGCGCACGCTGCCCGCGAGCACCCCGGTCCACAAGCTCGCCACGAAGGTCTGGCAGGAGTGCCTCGCGGTGGGTGCTCGCAACGGCTGGCGAAACGCCCAGGCGTCGGTGCTCGCGCCCACGGGCACGATCGGCCTGATGATGGACTGCGACACCACCGGCATCGAGCCGGACCTTGCGCTGGTCAAGTTCAAGAAGCTGGTCGGCGGCGGCTCGATGCAGATCGTCAACCAGACGGTGCCGCGGGCGCTGGCCAAGCTGGGCTACCAGCCCGAACAGGTCGAGGCGATCGTCGAGTTCGTCGCCGAGCACGGCCACGTCATCGACGCACCCGGCCTGCGCCCGGAGCACTACGAGGTGTTCGACTGCGCCATGGGCGAGCGGTCCATCGCCCCGATGGGTCACGTCCGGATGATGGCCGCGGTGCAGCCGTTCTTGTCCGGAGCGATCTCCAAGACGGTCAACATGCCGGAGGAGGCCACCGTCGAGGACGTCGAGAAGATCTACCTCGAGGGCTGGAAGCTCGGCCTCAAGGCCCTGGCCATCTACCGCGACAACTGCAAGGTCGGCCAGCCGCTGTCGGCGGGCAAGGAGGCCCGGAAGACGGAGACGGCGGAGGCTGCACCGATTGTGGTGGAGGCCCGCCCGGTGCGGCGTCGCCTCCCGAAGAAGCGGCCGAGCGAGACGGTGTCGTTCACGGTCGGCGGGGCCGAGGGCTACCTCACCGCCGGCTCGTACCCCGACAACGGGCTCGGCGAGATCTTCGTCAAGCTCGGCAAGCAGGGCTCCACGCTCGCCGGCGTGATGGACGCCTTCTCGATGTCGATCTCGGTGGGTCTGCAGTACGGCATCCCGCTGGAGTTCTACGTCTCGAAGTTCTCCAACCTGCGCTTCGAGCCGGCAGGCATGACCGACGACCCGGACGTCCGGATCGCCACGAGCGTGCTCGACTACCTGTTCCGTCGGTTGGCGCTCGACCACCTGCCGTACGAGAAGCGCGCGGAGCTGGGCATCTTCTCCGCCGAGGAGCGGTCGGCGCAGGTCGCGGCCACCGACTACGGCTCGGGCTTCGGGGAGGTCGACGTGGAGGGCCTGCGGTCCTCGGTCGACGCCGCTCCCGCGTCCGAGAAGGAGGCGGAGCCGAAGGGTGCAGCTCCCGCGCCCGTCGAGGTCGGCAGCTCCACCGAGCTCCTGGAGCTGCGGCTGGGCAAGGCGGCCGACGCGCCGCTGTGCATGACATGCGGCACCAAGATGCGCCCGGCGGGCTCCTGCTACCTGTGCGAGGGCTGCGGCTCCACCAGCGGTTGCAGCTGATTCCCACCTGACGGAGGGGGCCGACGCGGAGTCGGCCCCCTCCGTGCTGTCATGGGCCGCCGTCACATTCGGACGCCCTGCGGCGTCTCTTCTGCTGACAGGTTCGTCGGTGCGGGAGCGCGGCATGACTGTGATCGAGCGTGTGGAGCGGGACGTGCGGGGCAGCGTGGTGGCAATCCTCTGGGTGCTCGCCGCCGCGCAAGGGATGGTCGGCACGTGGGCGCTGGTGGCGCCACTGGTGTTCTACGAGGGCTTCCCGCTGCCCGGGCATGCCTGGGTGGCGCTGCTGCCGCCCTTCAACGAGCATCTCGTCCGCGACGTCGGCGCGCTGAACCTCGCGCTGGCTGCGGTGCTGGCCGGGGCCGCGCTGCGAGCCGATCGGGCCACGGTGCGCCTCGCCGCGATCGCGAGCCTGGTGGCCGCGGTGCCGCACGCCGCGTATCACGCGCTGCACCTGTCGCACTTCCCGCCGGCCGATGCGGTCGCGCAGACGGTCGCGACGGTGCTGCACCTTGCTTTGCTTGTGGTCGTGCTTCGGCTCGGCGCTCGGCTGGAGCGCTCCTGAGGACTGACTCCGGGGAGGCCAGTGGGCACCAGGCAGGCTGATCGCCTGCCCGGCGCGTTGGCGGCCGTATGCGGCCGGCTCCGCGCCCAGCTGATGATCAGACCGGTGTAGGGCCCGCACCACGACGGGCATGATTCGACGGCCTGGTGCGCCGACGGCCGCGCACGGCCGGCACCCTGTGCCCATCCGGTGATCATGCCGGGGCGAGCCAGCGGAGCCGGCGGCATCGGTTCGGGACACTAGGTCGCCGGACCTCCGTGGTGCACGGCCTCGACGTTGTTGCCGTCCGGGTCGCGCACGAACACGGCGTAGTAGCCGGGGTGGTACTCCGGCCAGACCCGCGGGGCGTGCAGTACCTCGGCGCCGGCATCGAGGGCAGCTCGGTGGACCTCATCGACGGCCTCGCGGGTGGGGGCCGCGAATGCGACGTGCAGTTCACGCTCGGGGCCGGGGGCGGCGGGACCCAGCCAGAAGCGCGGGGCGCCGTCCGGGCCGCAGAAGCCCACGACGAGGTTCCCGTCGCGGGGGAAGCGCATCGCCTCGCGGACGCCGAGCGGGCCGAACACCCGCTGGTAGAAGGCGGCGGCCGCGGCGACGTCGGAGACCTGGACGGCGATGTGGTCGAGCACGGTGCACCTCCGGGGCATGGGGGATCGCGCTGTGCAGCTCACCACACCCGCGTGCGTCCGCGGTGGCGGGACGTAGCGTGTCGAGGCGTATCGGGAGGAGGGCCGCGTGATCGTCGAGGATGACCCGGCTGGTGACTGGACGGCTGCGGGGATCTACCGGTGCGCGCCGGGCGTGTACCGCATCCCGCTTCCGCTGCCGAACGACGGCTTGCGGGCGGTCAACGTCTACGCGCTGGCCGACGGCGGCGGCCTGACCCTGGTGGACGCCGGGTGGGCGCTGGACCAGGCGAGGGAGGCACTGGCCTCGGCGCTCGGCGGAATCGGCGCGGGGCTTCCGGACGTGCGCCGCTTCCTCGTCACGCACATTCACCGCGACCACTACACGCAGGCGGTGGTGCTGCGCCGCGAGTTCGGCATGCGCGTGGCGTTGGGGCGCGGCGAGCAGCCCGGGCTCGAGGAGCTCTCCAAGCCGCGTCGTGAGCGACGTGGTCAGCTGGAGCAGCTGCTGCGGGCGGGTGCGCACGAGATCGTCCGTCAGCTGGAGCGGTTCGCCCCGCCGGACAACCCGGCCGAGTACGAGTTCCCCGATGAGTGGATCGACGACGGTGCGCGGATCCTGCTGGGTGAGGGTTCCCCGGACCAGCGGGTGCTGGAGGCGGTCGCCACGCCGGGGCACACCCAGGGCCACGTCGTGTTCGCCGACCCGGTGGGGGAGCTGTTGTTCTCCGGCGACCACGTGCTGCCGCGGATCACGCCGTCGCTCGGGCTGGAGCCGGCACCCGGGAGGAGCCCACTGGCGGACTTCCTCACGTCGCTCGAGCTCGTCCGGTCGCGGCCGGACGCGGTGCTGCTGCCCGCACACGGTCCGACCGGGATGCGGGTGCACCAGCGCGTGGACGAGCTGATCGCCCATCACGCGAAGCGACTCGACACCACCCTCGCCGCCGTGCAGGACGGTCACTCGACGGGCTACGAGGTGGCCGGCGTTCTGCTGTGGACCCGGCGCGACACGCCCTTCGCCGATCTCGACCTGTTCAACCGGATGCTCGCCACCATCGAGACCAGCGCGCACCTGGAGGTGCTGGCAGAACGGGAGCTGGTCACGGTCGAGGATCGGGACGGCATCCGTCACTACACATCGTGATAACGATTCACTCTTCGTAGAGACCTAACGGCGACTTTGCGACCATCCGGTCGTACCCTTTCCGCCATGAAGAGGCGGCCATGAGCACGGCGACCGGGCGCGCGAACGCCCGTGCCTGGCTCGGGTTCGCCACCTGCGTCGTGGCCGTCGCGGGCGTCGTGATCGCCACCGACGGCACGACGTTCCCCGCGCTCGACCCACCCACGGTGGCCCTCGCGCCGGCCGCGGCCGCGCTCGAATGCGCGGCGGCCGGCCCGTACGAGGCGCCCGAGCGGGGCAGTGTCGGCGTGCCGGCCGGCCTGCGCCTGTGCCCGACCGCGGCCCGCACGATCACCTCCTCCGGCGTTGTGCTCGACGGGTGGGAGATCCGTGGCGGCGTCGTCGTGGACGCGCCCGAGGTCGTGGTGCGCCGCAGCAGGATCGTCGGCGACGGTACGCAGCCCTTCGGCATCGTCACGACCGCACGGGGCTCGGTCCGGATCGAGGACGTCACACTGACCGGAGACTTCCCGGAAGCGGCCATCGGCGGCGATCGGTGGAGCGGGGAGCGGCTGGAGATCACCGGCGTGACCGGCGACGGTGCGCGGCTCGGCGAGTCCTCGCGGCTGCGCAACAGCACCGTGCACGACTTCGTCACGTCGCCCGGCCGGGAGGCGTCGGCCCTCGTGGTGCGCGGCAACGGCCGGGACGTGCTCGTCGAGGACAACGAGGTCGACGTGGGGAGTGGGCCGGGACGCGGCAGTGCCGTGCTGCTCGACCCCGAACGGACGGCGGGGCGGGACGACGGGCCGATCGTGATCCGCGGCAACGTGCTCGGCGGCGGGCGCTACACGGTCCGCGAGGACGAGCCGGGCAGCCCGTCCGACGTGCGGATCAGCGGCAACCGCTTCCGCCGCGACGCCGAGGAGGCGCCCGTGCGCGTGTCGCGGCGCGCCGTGCTCGAGGACAACAGCTACCTCGACGGCGCGGGCCTGCCCGACTGGTGACCGCTCGGCGGAGTCGAGCGTGGGCGATCAGCACTGCGACAAATCAGCGCTGCGACACGCCCGGGTTGGCGGACGTGTTTGGACGTGTCGTGGGCGACCCGGCAGACTGATCACCACAACTGAGATCGGCGGACCGAACGCACGCGAGGACGTAGGGGAAGACGTTCCTCGTCGACGTTGGAGGTCTGCAGTGAACGCACGCGGCGTGGTCTTCGTCCACTCGTCGCCAACTGCGGTCTGCCCGCATGTCGAGTGGGCGATCTCCGGCGTGCTCGGCACCAAGGTCTCGCTGCACTGGTCTCCGCAGCCCGCTGCTCCCGGGCAGCTGCGTGCCGAGTGCACCTGGACCGGGCCGGCGGGCAGTGGTGGTGCGCTCGCGGGCGCGCTGCGGGCATGGCCGATGCTGCGGTTCGAGGTGACAGAGGAGCCGAGCCACGGGGTCGACGGCGAGCGGTTCTGCCACGTGCCCACGCTCGGCTTGTGGAACGGGCGCACCAGCGCCAACGGTGACATCGTGGTGGGGGAGGACCGGCTGCGCAGCCTGCTGGCCGAGGTGCCTGCGAGCCGTCTCGCCGGGCGGGTGCACGAGCTGCTCGGCTCGGCGTGGGACGACGCGCTCGAACCGTTCCGGCTGGCCGGCGACGGGGCCGCGGGCACGCTCCTGCACCAGGTGGGCTGACGCCATCGGCGGACATATCGCGCGTACCGCCCGTGGCCACCCGTTGACGGTCTGTTCGCACTAATATCGCCCTTGATCGCGGCGGGGCGATCCTCCGCCGTTCCTCGAGGGAAAGAGGGCAGCGGTGACGGAAACCGTCCAGCCGTCCGGCGTGCCGAGCCGGACCGTCTTCGGCCACCCGATCGGGCTCACCAACCTGTTCGGCGTGGAGCTGTGGGAGCGCTTCTCGTTCTACGGGATGCTCCTCATCCTGGGCTACTACCTGTACTACAGCCTGGATCAGGGAGGGCTCGGCCTGCCGCAGGCCACCGCGACCGGCATCGTCGGCGCCTACGGCGGCACGGTGTACCTCAGCACCGTGCTCGGCGGGTGGCTCGCCGACCGCGTGCTCGGCATGGAGCGCATGGTCTTCTACGGCGGCGTCGTCGTGATGCTGGGCCACCTCGCGCTCGCCGTGCTGCCAGGGCTCTCCGGCGTCGCGGTGGGGCTCGTGCTCGTCGCGCTGGGGAGCGGGGCGCTGAAGGCCAACGCGTCGTCGCTGCTCGGCACTCTCTACGCGAAGGGCGACCCGCGCGCCGACGGCGGCTTCACGCTGTTCTACCTGGGCATCAACCTCGGGGCGTTCGTCGGGCCGCTCGTCACCGGCCTGCTGCAGGACAACATCGGCTTCCACGTCGGTTTCGGCGCCGCGGCGGTCGGCATGGCGCTCGGCCTCGCCCAGTACGCGGCGTTCCGCCGCAACCTCGGCACGGCGGGCAAGCACGCCCCCAACCCGCTGCCCGCCTCGGCGCGGCCGAAGGCGATCGGGATCGGCATCGCGATCGTGGTGGTGCTCGCCGTTGTGGTGTTCACCGAGGTGGTGACGCTGGCCGCTTTGCCGCGCGTGATCAGCGTGGTGCTGGTCCTCGCGTCGATCGCGTACTTCGCCACGATGCTCGCGAGCCCGAAGGTGACCGACAGCGAGCGCACCAAGGTGCGCGCCTACATCCCGCTCTTCATCGCGAACGCCGCGTTCTGGTCGCTGTTCCAGCAGATCTTCACGGTGCTCGCCGTGTACTCGGACGAGCGGATGAACTGGAACATCTTCGGCTGGACCGCGCCGTCGTCGTGGATCGGGTCGTTGGAGCCGATCTGGATCATCATCCTGTCCCCGGTGTTCGCGGCGATGTGGACGCGCCTCGACCGGCGGGCGCCGTCGACGCCGCGCAAGTTCGCCTACGGCGTGATCGGGATGGGTGTGGCGTTCCTCGCCTTCCTGATCTTCGCGGGCGGCACGGGCCGCAGCACGCCCGCGATCGCCGTGCTGGTGATCCTCGGGCTGTTCGCGGTGTCCGAGCTGATGCTGTCGCCGATCGGGCTCTCGGTCACCACGAAGCTCGCGCCGGAGTCGTTCCGGGCCCAGATGATGGCGCTGTACTTCTTCTCGGTGGGCCTGGGGACGTCGCTGTCCGGGGTGCTCGCGCAGTTCTACTCGGTCGACTCCGAGTTCGCCTACTTCGGCGTCAACGGGTTGGTCGTGATCGTGGTGGGGCTGCTCCTGCTCGCGCTCACCCCGTGGATCTCGCGGCACATGGAGGGCGTGCACTAGACCGTCTGTGCCCCAATCCAGACCCCGTCATCGAGGCAAATGGTGGCTCCGGCCTCGATACGCGCCTGCCATGGAGGCCGGCGCGTATCGACCAGCGGGGCCGACCGGCACGCCGAGGATCGGCCAGGCACACTGATCACCGATCAGCCAGGAGGGGGTCTGCGGTGGATGCACACGGCGTGGGCCGGTGACGCGCACGACGGCGGTGGTCGCGATCGTCCTCGCGGCGCTGGTGGTGGTCGGCGGCGCCGCGGCGCTCGCGTCGCGGGGCGGCTCTGGGCCGCCCGAGATACCGGCAGAGGGTGTGGGATCGAGCGACGTGGAGCTCTCCCCGGACGCCGCGGATCATCCGGCGGCCGAAGCGGTGCGCGCGCAGCTGCAGCGCCACTACGACGCGATCAACGGGCGCGACTACGAGCGGTGGCGCGCGACGGTGGTGCCGGCGCGGGCGGCTGCGCTGGTCGAGGCCGAGTGGCAGAAGGCGTACGCCACCACGGAGGACGGCTCGATCCGGGTGGACCGCATCGACCCGGATCCCGAGGACGGGTGGCTCGTGCGGGTGCGGTTCATCAGCACCCAGGCGGTGGAGAACGCGCCGTCGGACCTGCCGGTCGGGCGCATCTGCTGGCGTTCGACGTTGCCGATGCGCGGAACGCCGCCCCTGATCGACGTGACCGGGGGCGGCAGTTCCGCGAGAGAAGCCTGCTAGTGAGGGGCACCAGCCCGGTGGTCGAGTAGGGACGGCGCCCCAGCGCCGGCCCGTATCGAGACCACCACCCTCGAGACCGGTATGTGGTCTCGATACGCGCCGGCCCTGGCGGGCCGGCGCTACTCGACCACCGGAAGAGGGGGCCGGCGCTACTCGACCGGCGGGTTTCAGACCTTCGTGAAAGTGACCGCGGCGTTGTGGCCGCCGAAGCCGAACGAGTCGCACACCGCTGCCTGCAGGTCGACCTTGCGCGGCTCGCCTGCCACCACGTCGAGCTCGACGCCGGGGTCGAGCTGCTCGAGGTTGAGCGTGGCCGGAATGATCCCCTCCTTGATCGAGAGGACGGTGATGATGCTCTCGACCGCACCCGCCGCTCCGACCAGGTGCCCGAAGGCTCCCTTCGGCGCGGTGAGGACGGGGTGGTCACCGAGGGCCTTGCGCACCGCGCGGGTCTCGCCCACGTCGCCGGCCACCGTGGAGGTGGCGTGGCAGTTCACGTGGCCGATGTCGGTGGGCTCGAGCCCCGCGTCGCGCACGGACTTGGCGATCGCCCGCGACTGCCCGATGCCCTCCGGCTCCGGGCCCGTGATGTGGTACGAGTCGGCGGTGAGGCCGGCGCCCGCGAGCCTGCCGTGCACGGCGGCGCCGCGCGCGGCCGCGAACTCGGCCCGTTCCAGCACCATGATCCCGGCGCCCTCGCCGAGCACGAACCCGTCGCGCCCGGTGTCGAACGGACGGGACGCGCGCTCCGGGTCGTCGTTGCGCTGCGAGAGCGTGCGCGACTGCACGAAGCCCGCGACGGTGAGCTGGGTGATGCAGGCCTCCGCGCCGCCCGCGATGACGACGTCCAGCTCGCCGTTGCGCATCAGCATGAGCGCCCAGGCCAGGGCTTCCGCGCCGGTGGCACACGCGGAAACCGGCGCGTGCACACCGCCACGCGCGCCGAACTCGAGGCTCACCCACGCGGCGGGTCCGTTGGGCATAAGCATCGGCACGGTCAGCGGGGAGATCTTGCGCAGCCCCTCGGTCTCGAGCAGGTCGTCCTGCGCGAGCAGGGTGGTGACGCCACCGATGCCGGTGCCGACCACCACACCGAGCCGCTCCGGTTCGACCTCGGGTGCCCCGGCGTCCGCCCAGGCCTCCTGCGCGGCCACGAGAGCGAGCTGCTCGACCCGGTCCAGCCGCCGGGACTTGACCCGGGGGAGGACATCGGTGGGCTCGGTGGCGATCGGCGCGCCGATCTTCACCGGCAGTTCGTAGCGATCGATCCAGTCGAACCGGTCGTTGATCCGCCGGACGCCGGAGCGCCCACTGAGCATGCCCTCCCAGGTCGATGCGACGTCCCCACCGAGCGGGGTCGTCGCGCCGAGCCCGGTGATGACTACGTCGACCTCAGGACTCATGTCGCCTCCCGGTCCCGCCGCGGCGGGTCACTGGTTCTTCGCGATGTAGTCGACCGCGTCGCCGACGGTCTTCAGCTCGGCGAGCTGGTCGTCGGGGATCTTCACGCCGAACTTGTCCTCGGCCTGCACGGCGATCTCGACCATCGACAGCGAGTCGATGTCCAGGTCGTCGACGAAGGACTTGTCGGCCGCCACCTCGGCGGTGTCGATGCCGGCGACCTCTTCGACGATCTCCGCGAGCCCGCTGAGGATCTCGGTGTTGTCGGCCACGGTGGGTTCTCCTTCTGGTGGGGGACTGGAGCTGATCAGTGGGATCCTAGGGAAGGACGACGACCTGGCCTGCGAAGGACAGGCCGGCGCCGAACCCGACGAGCAGGGCGATGTCGCCCGAGCGCACGCGCCCGTCGGCCCGCATGTGGTCCAACGCGAGCGGGATCGAGGCGGACGAGGTGTTGCCGGAGTGGATGATGTCGTCGGCGACGACCATGTCGTCGCGGGCGCCGTCCTTGCGCAGCCGCTTGGCCACGGCCTCGACGATGCGCAGGTTGGCCTGGTGCGGCACGAGGACGTCGATGTCGGCGGGAGTGAGGCCGGCCAGCTCGATCGCCTTCAACGCCACCGGCGCGATCTTCGTGGTGGCCCAGCGGAAGACGGCCTGGCCTTCTTGGAAGAGTGCGTTGGTGTCGGCGTTGATGCGGATCGTCTGCGCCATGTCGCCGGCGCTGCCCCAGGTCAGCGGGCCGATGCCGACCGACGCCTCGTCCGTGGCCGGACCCACGACGGCGGCGCCTGCTCCGTCGGCGAAGATGATCGCAGTGGAGCGGTCGGTCCAGTCCATCCAGTCCGACAGCTTCTCGGCGCCGATCACCAGCACGTGCCGGGAGGAGCCGCTGCGCACCAGGTCGGCAGCCGTGCCGATGCCGTAGGAGAAGCCGGCGCACGCGGCGTTGAGGTCGAACGCGCCGGGTGCCGGGATGCCGATCCGCTCCGCGGTCTGCGCGGCGGCGTTCGGGATGCCGTTCGGCATCGTGCAGGTCGCCACGATCACCGTGTCGATCTCGGTGGGCGTGATGCCCGCGTCCTTCACCGCCCTTGACCCGGCCTCGGCTGCCATGTCGACGAGCAGCGTGCCCTTCTCCGCGATGCGGCGGCTCTGGATGCCGACCCGCTCGCGGATCCACTGGTCGTTGGTCTCCATCCGCTGCGCGAGGTCGTCGTTCGTGACGACGTTCTCGGGCTGCGTGCTGCCCAGACCGAGGATCCGGGCGCCCGCAACGAGTGGCGCGGTGCGGAGCCTGATGTTCCTGGTCTGGATCCTGTCCGTCACGTGTCGGCTCCCGCGTGCTCGGTGATGAGGTCGACGGCCTTGTCGAGGTCGTCAGGTGTCTTGAGGGCCAGCGTCGCCGTGCCCTTGAGATCGCGCTTGACGAGACCCACCAGCGTTCCGGCGGGCGGCAGCTCGATCACCGCGGTGACCCCCAGCTCGCGCAGGCGTGCCATGCAGGCGTCCCAGCGGACCGGCAGGGTGACCTGCGCGACGAGCCGGCGCAGCGCTTCGGCGCCATCGGTGACGACCTCGCCGTCGGCGTTCGACAGGAATGGGCGCACGGGGTCGGCGGGGGTGACCTTCTCCGCGTGGGCGCGCATCGCGTCCTCGGCGGGCTCCATGAACCGGGTGTGGAACGCACCGGCAACGGGCAGTGGGATCACCCGGGCGCGCTCGGGCGGTGCGGCCGCGAGCTGGGCCAGCGCGTCCTGCGGCCCGGCAGCGACGACCTGACCTGCCCCATTGCGGTTGGCCGGGTCAAGACCCAGCTCGGCGAGCTTCGCCAGCACCTCGTCGGGTTTCCCACCGAGCACGGCGCTCATGCCGGTGGGGGCGAGCGCGCATGCGGCGGCCATCTCGCGTCCGCGTACGGCGGCGAGCGACACGGCCGCGTCGGCGGTGAGGATCTCGGCCACCGCGGCGGCGGCCAGTTCCCCGACGGAGTGGCCGGCAGCGGGCGCGGCGGCCGGCAGCGCGGCGCCGCCGTTCGCGGCGCGCGCGGTGAGGCGGGCCGCCGCCAGCAGCGCGGTCGCCACGACCAGCGGCTGCGTGACGGCGGTGTCCTTGATCTCGTCGGCGCCCGCGGTGGTGCCGAGCCGGCGCAGGTCGAGACCGGTGGCATCGGACCATCGGGCAAGGGTCTCTTCGGCCGAGGGGTCGTCGAGCCACGGGGCGAGCATGCCCGGGGTCTGAGATCCCTGGCCGGGTGCGAGCAGGGCAATCACGTCACGTAGGAAACCCGGACCGGGGTGGGTGCGGGAATGCGTCTGGCCGACGAACTCGACGCACGTAGTTTGGAGGTTTCCTCCAACGACTCCCCCTGAGCATCCGGGTATACGGGCTCGTTTCGTTCACCCGGTTGTGGGATCTGTGCAGCTCAGGTGCCGTCCAGCGGGTGGAGCCTCGCCGCGAGGACAGCGATGCGCAGCACGAGCGCGTCGCGGGAGTCGGTGGGCCGGAGGCCGGTGAGTTCGGTCACGCGCCGTAGCCGGTACCTCACGGTGTTGGCATGGACGAAGAGCGCGCGGGCGCATGCCTCCAGGGCGCTCCCGCTCTCCAGGAAGGCCTCGAGGGTGGTCAGCAGCTCGCCGCCTGCCGCGGCCAGCGGATCGACGACGGTGGTCACGAGTTTGCGGTGCGCGACCACGTCGCCCGCGAGCGCACGCTCGGGCAGTAGGTCGTCGGCGGCCACCGGACGGGGCGCATCCGGGCGGGCGGGGGCCGCGCGCAGGCCGGCGATCGCGGCGCGGGCGCTGGCGTGCGCGCCGGGGAGGTCGGCGGCGCGCGGTCCCACGACGACCGGGCCCGGCCCGAACGCCTCGACGACCGTGCCGATGTCCCCACCGGTGTCGAGGCCGGGCGGTTCGGACAGCAGCACGACGAGCCGGTTGCCCTGCACGCCGACCAGCACCGACTGGCCCGACTGGTCGGCCTCGCGGCGCAGCGCTGAGAGCACCTCCTCGTGGGCTTCCGGAGCCGGGCTGCCCACGACGACGCGCAACGGTTCGGCCGGATCCCAGCCGAGCGCGGACGCGCGCGAGACCAGGCCGTCGACCCAGCTGCGCGCGGTGTTGGCGGACTCCCCGCCCGGCCCGCGCACCACGGCGTCGACGACGAGTGCCTCGACCCGCGCATCCCAGGCGCCGCGGCTCTCCGCCTCGCCGGCGTATACCGTGGCGGCGGCGAACGCGATCTCCCGGCCGAAGCGCAGCACGCCCTCGACGAGCGCGCGCCGCTCCGCCTCGTCGGCCGCGAGCGGCGGCAGGTGCTCCTCGAAGACCTCGGTCGCGATGCGGACGAGGTCGACGGTCTGCGAGAGTGTCAGCCGGCGCGCGAGATCGCGCGGTGCGATCCGGAACGCCTCGGCGGTGAGCCGCAGCGCTCCGCCCGACTCTTCGGCCTGGCGCTTGCCGATCCACGCGACGAAGTTGGCCACGCCGGTCTGCGTGACGAGCCGGACGCCCGCACGCAGGTCCGCCGACAGGCGTGCGAACCACGGCAGACGCTGTGCCATGGCCGCGAGACAGGCGGCGGCCAGGTCACCCGCAGCCAGCTCGAGCTTGCGCAAGGTGGCCGGGGACACCCCGGAGGACCCCCGCGCACCGTCGTCGGTCACGCTGGGCAGCATCGCACGGCGCGACGTCGGCGGTGGTGGTCCGGTCTCGACCCGGGCTCGCTGGCGCTCGCCTTGCTCGGCCCGAGCGACACCGGCCGACGCTGGGGCGCCGGTCATGCTCGACCACCGGGGCCGTACTGTGGCGATTGATCAGCGGGCCGCTCGAACGGCGGCCCTGAACGCGTCTCCTACCGCGCCGATGCGGCTGCGGAGGTGGAGAGGCGAACCGGCGCCCTGGCCGGGACCTGCGGAGATCGGCTCTCAGCCGAGCGGCGTGACCTTGGTGGCCTGCGGACCCTTCTGACCCTGCTCGATGTCGAACGACACGCGCTGACCCTCGTCGAGGCTCTTGTATCCGTTGGTCTGGATCGCCGAGTAGTGCACGAACACGTCCGCGCCACCACCGTCAGGAGCGAGGAAGCCGTAGCCCTTCTCGCTGTTGAACCACTTGACGGTGCCCTCTGCCATTCCTGCTCTCCTCGTACCTGTGCCGGGGCACTGCCCCCGGCCTCGCGCCGCCTGGCGCGAACGCTCCGCGCCCCGGTCGGGACGCCGTTTCGCGATCACTCGCTGGCGGCGTCGCGCCGGAGCGTATCGTGTTCGGGCCTCCCTGCCGAGAGTCAATGACCAGTGATTTTCCGGCATTTTCACAAAGGAGAGCCGCGTTCCTACCCTTGATAGGGCGGGAACGCGGCTCTCCGTGCGCGGGTCGAGTGCGAGTCAGGCCACGCCGCTGTCGCTCGTCTGCGGACCGGCCGCCTGCGGGTCGTCGATCCGGTACTTCGCGGCGGCCTCGGCCACCGCGCCACGGTCGAACTCGCCGCGCGCGGCGAGCGTCTCCAGCGCCGCCACCGTGATCGACTCGGCGTCGACGTTGAAGTGCCGTCGCACGGCGGGCCGGGTGTCGGACAGCCCGAAGCCGTCGGTGCCGAGGCTCGTGAACGGCGCGGGTACCCACTGGCGTACCAGGTCGGGCAGCGCGCGCATCCAGTCCGACGTCGCGATCACAGGTGCGTCGCCCGCGAGCGCGCGGCTGATGTACGGGACGCGCGGCTCCGCGTCCGGGTGCACCAGGTTGTGCTGCTCGCACGCGACGCCGTCGCGGCGCAGCTCGCCCCACGACGTCACCGACCACACCTCGGCGCCCACCCCCCACTGCTCGGCCAGCATGTCGCGGGCCTGCAGGGCCCACGGGATCGAGACGCCGGACGCGAGCAGGCGCACCTGCGGCCCCTCCGCGCGCGGGCTGGCCGCGTAGCGGTACAGGCCGCGCAGCAGCCCGTCGACGTCGAGATCCTCGGGCTCGGCAGGCTGGACGTATGGCTCGTTGTAGACGGTCAGGTAGTAGATGACGTTCTCGGCGTCCTCCCCGACCATGCGCCGCAACCCGTCCTTGACGATGTGCGCCACCTCGAACGAGAACGCCGGGTCGTAGGAGACGACGGCCGGGTTGGTGGCCGCGAGCAGCAACGAGTGCCCGTCGTTGTGCTGCAGGCCCTCACCTGTGAGCGTGGTGCGGCCCGCGGTGGCGCCGACGAGGAACCCACGGGCCATCTGGTCGGCGGCGGCCCAGATCGAGTCGCCGGTGCGCTGGAACCCGAACATCGAGTAGAAGACGTAGACCGGGATCATCGGCTCGCCGTGCGTGGCGTACGACGTGCCCGCCGCGGTGAACGAGCCGACGGAGCCGGCCTCGTTGATGCCCTCGTGCAGCAGCTGGCCCTGCTCGCTCTCGCGGTAGGCGAGCATGAGCGAGGCGTCCACGGACGTGTACTGCTGCCCGTTCGGGTTGTAGATCTTCTGGGTCGGGAACATCGAGTCCATCCCGAACGTGCGAGCCTCGTCCGGGATGATCGGCACGAACCGGCCGCCGATCTCGGGGTCCTTCACGAGCTCGCGCAGCAGCCGGACGAACGCCATCGTGGTGGCGACCTCCTGCTTGCCCGAGCCCTTGCGCACGATGTCGTAGACCTTGTCGCCCGGCAGGACCAGCGGTTTCGCCGTCCGCCGCCGCGACGGCAGCGGCCCGCCGAGCGTGCGCCGACGCTCTTGCATGTACTGGATCGCCGAGTCGTCCTCGCCCGGGTGGTAGTAGGGCGGCAGGTACGGGTTCTCCTCGAGCGCCGAGTCCGAGATCGGGATGCGCTGCTCGTCGCGGAACTGCTTGAGGTCGGCGAGCGACAGCTTCTTCATCTGGTGGGTGGCGTTGCGCCCGGCGAAGCTCGGGCCCACGCCGTAGCCCTTGATGGTCTTGGCCAGGATCACCGTGGGCTGGCCGTGGTGCTCCAGCGCCGCCGCGTACGCGGCGTAGACCTTGCGGTAGTCGTGCCCGCCGCGCTTGAGGTTCCAGATCTCGGCGTCGCTCATCGGCTCGACGAGCGCCTTCGTGCGCGGGTCGCGCCCGAAGAAGTGGTCGCGCACGTAGCCGCCGTCGTTGGCCTTGTAGGTCTGGTAGTCACCGTCCGGCGTCTGGTTCATCAGGTTGATCAGCGCGCCGTCGCGGTCGGCGTGCAGCAGGGCGTCCCACTCGCGGCCCCAGATCACCTTGATGACGTTCCAGCCGGCACCCCGGAAGAACGACTCCAGCTCCTGGATGATCTTTCCGTTGCCGCGGACCGGTCCGTCGAGGCGCTGCAGGTTGCAGTTGACGACGAACGTGAGGTTGTCCAGGCCCTCCGTCGCGGCGATGTGGATCAGACCGCGCGACTCCGGCTCGTCCATCTCGCCGTCGCCGAGGAACGCCCACACGTGCTGGTGCGAGGTGTCCTTGATGCCGCGGTTCTCCAGGTAGCGGTTGAACCGCGCCTGCATGATCGAGTTCATCGGGCCGAGGCCCATGGACACCGTGGGGAACTCCCAGAAGTCCGGCATGAGCCGCGGGTGCGGGTACGACGGCAGCCCGTGGCCCGGCCCGCCGTGCGAGAGCTCCTGGCGGAACCCGTCGAGCCGGTCCTCCGTGAGGCGCCCCTCGAGGAACGCGCGCGCGTAGATGCCGGGGGAGGCGTGGCCCTGGATGTAGACCTGGTCACCCCCACCCGGGTGATCCTTGCCCCGGAAGAAGTGGTTGAACCCGACCTCGTACAGCGTGGCCGACGAGGCGTAGGACGAGATGTGCCCGCCGACGCTGATGCCCGGGCGCTGCGCGCGGTGCACCGTCATGGCGGCGTTCCAGCGGATCCAGCGGCGGTAGGCGCGCTCGGTCTCCTCGTCGCCTGGGAACCAGGGCTCCCGGTCGGTGGGGATGGTGTTGACGTAGTCGGTGCTGGTCAGCGACGGGACGCCGACGTGGCGCTCGCGCGCCCGCTGCAGCATCCGCAGCATCAGGTAGCGGGCCCGTTGCTGCCCCGCGGCATCCAGCACCGCGTCGAAGGAGTCGAGCCACTCGGCCGTCTCCTCGGGATCGATGTCCGGCAGGTGGGCGGCAAGCCCGTCGCGGATGACGTGCACGCGCCGCGGCCCGGTGCCGTCGGTGTTCTGGCCGGTCAAGGGATCTCCCTGCCTTGGTAGAGCTGAGTAGGTCTCTGTTGGTGTCGTCCCCTATCGTGCCCCTCGGCGCTCGATCTCGTAACGAGTGGTTGCGCGCCGGACAGTCGTCGTGTTCGGATTCCGCAACCGACGAGCCGGAGTCGGGGGGCAGGGCGCCGGCTGCGAGCAGTGCACGAGGCAAAGGGGTACACGCGTGGTCGCCGCGGATGATGCCGGACGTACGTCCGACATCGCGGGAAAGCTCGGTGTCGAGCCGGGCATGGTTGTCCAGGAACTCGGCTGGGACAGCGACGTCGATGAGGCGGTGCGCGACGCCGTCGAGGAAAGAGCGGGCGACGATCTGCTCGACGAGGAAGCCGACGATGTCATCGACCTCGTCCTGCTGTGGTGGCGCGACGGCGACGGGGACCTCGTGGATGCGTTGATCAACGCGATCGGTCCGCTCGCCGAGAACGGCGTGATCTGGGTGCTCACCCCGAAGACGGGGCGCCCCGGGCACGTGGAGCCCAGCGACATCGCGGAGGCCGCGCCCACGGCCGGGCTCTCGCAGACCTCCAACATCACGGTCAGCGAGGGCTGGGTGGGATCTCGGCTGGTGTCGCCGAAGGCGGCGAAGTCCCGGCGCTGAGCGGAGCTTGCGCAGCGAACAGACGGCGCTGAGCGGAGCGGCTCGAGGGTGAACAGAGGGCGCTGAGTACTCACCAGCGTCCTCGCATCCGATCGCGCCACGGTCGCCCGTCCGGGTCGTAGACGAGCCGGTATGCCGGCACCGCCCACAACCGGGTGCGCTTGCGCATCCGTTCGGGCCGGTGGTGGCGCAACCGCCCAGGCGGCCGGGGTCCACCCCGGCCGCCGTCGTGCCATGCGTCGAGGGCCTCGGCGGCGGCGTCAACGGCGCGCACGGCGTCGTCGGGGTCGAGCAGGTCGGCATCGTCGCCGTGCCTGCGGTCGAGGTGCTCGCGCAGCAGCGTGAGCCGCAGGTCACGGGCGAACCGCAGCGCTCCGTCGCCCAGCCCGCCCGGGTCGACCGGCTCGCGGTCGTCGCGCTCGTCGTCGAGCACTGCGACGGACAGTTCGCTGTCGTGGCTCCAGGAACGCCGGTTGAGGTTGGCGCTGCCCGCGCACGCCCACGTGTCGTCGACGACAGCGACCTTCGCGTGCACGTACACCGGGGTGCCCTCGCGGTTCTCCAGGTCGTAGACGTGCACCCGGTCGGGGGCGGCCCGCTCGCACACCTCGATCGCCTGCACCCGGCCCACCTGATTGGGTGGCAGCGCGAACCGGCCGTCCACGTCCGGGTGGCGGGGGACGACCACCATGAGGTGCAGCCGGGGGTTGCGCCGTAGCGCCTCGGCGAGCAGCCGCGCGATGTGCGGCGACCACATGTACTGGTCCTCGAGGTAGACGAGCCGCCGGGCGCGGCGGAGGACCTTCCCGTAGCCCCGTGCCACCGATCGTTCCCCGTGCGGGGCGAACGGGTAGCCGGGCCGGACGGCGGGGTAGGTGCGCAGCACCTGCACCGTCGCGTGCCCGGCCGGCGGCGGGTCGGGTGGCCGCTCGGGCAGCGGGTCGGCCCGCATGTCCGTGTTCGAGAGGCGGTCGCGCAGCCAGGCGATCGGGTTGTGGACGTCGACCGAGTGCGGGTCATCCCAGCGCTCCCGGAACAGCGCGTCGAGCAGGCCGACGGCCGGGCCGCGGACCTCGAGCTGCACGTCGTGCCACGGCGGGTGCTCGCCGTAGGCCGCGGCCATCGGCGCGGCCTGCGGGTCGCCGCGGTGGGTGTGGTCGTCGCGGCGTGAGCGGCACAGGTCGATCCCGCCCGCGAACGCCACGTCCCGGCCCGGGTCGTCCAGGTGGCGCAGCACCACCAGCTTCTGGTGGTGGGAGCCCGCCCGGCGCACCCGCTCGTCGAGCAGGACCTCGCCGCCCGCGGCGTGTACTTCGTCACCGAGCTGGCGGTTCTCCTGCCCGCTGTAGGACAGCTCATCGGCGTGCGAGCGCCACATCAGGCCCTTGACGACCACCCCGCGGCGCGCGGCGTCGCAGAACAGCTCGCCGACCGTGGGCCCCTCCGGGCAGAGCAGCTCGTCGGCATCGCCGCGCCAGTCGGTGAAGAGGAGGTGGTCGCCGGGGCGCAGCGCCCGCACCTCCGCAACCAGGCGGGCGAAGTAGGCGGTGCCGTGCACGTGGGCGCGGACGTCGTTGCCCTCGCGCCAGTCCGGCTGCCGGTAGGCCGGGTTCCCGCGTTCGGGCCGCGTGAGGAACCAGTCCGCAGTGCCCATCCGTGCCTCCCATCCGCGCCGTGGGCGACCTCGCCCGACTAGGCTCCTCGGAGAACGCACCGCTCGCAGCGAGGAGACCTGCTCATGGCGCCCGAGGTCGGCACCGAGGCACCCGACTTCACCCTCAAGGACCAGAACAACCAGGACGTGACGCTCTCGTCGTTCCGCGGCCGGCGCAACGTGCTGGTCGTCTTCTACCCGTTCGCGTTCTCCGGAATCTGCACCGGTGAGCTGTGCGCCATCCGGGACGACATCGGCAGCTTCCAGAACGAGGACGTCCAGGTGCTCGGCGTGTCGGTCGACCACGTGTTCGCCCTCAAGGCGTGGGCCAACCAGGAGGGCTACCAGTTCCCCCTGCTGTCGGACTTCTGGCCGCACGGCGAGCTCGCGAAGACCTACGGCGTGTTCAACGCCGACCGCGGCATGGCCGTGCGCGGCACCTTCCTCGTGGACCAGCAAGGCATCGTGCGGTTCGCCGAGGTGAACGCCCCCGGCGAGGCCCGCGACCAGGACGCGTGGAAGAAAGCGTTGGCCTCGGTGGCTTAACATGCGCGGACCGCTTCAGCGGTCCGGCACCGGGCGCGTAGCTCAGCGGGAGAGCACTCGGTTTACACCCGAGCGGTCGCAGGTTCGATCCCTGCCGCGCCCACCGATCTGACCAGGACATTTGCAGGTCGCTGACCTGCGAGTTCGCTCGCGTGGTGCCGTTCGTGGTGCGAGCCGCTCCTAGCGTCCGCGCCATGGCCACCTACAAGCGCCGTACGCGGTCCCGCGGGCGCGTCGAGCAGTTGCCCTCCGGCTCCCTGAGGGCCGTCGTCTACGCCGGCACGGATCCGCTCACCGGGCGGCGGCACTTCCTCCGCGAAGTGATCCCCGCCGGCCCGAAGGCCGCGGACGAGGCGGAGAAGGCGGTCCGCCGGCTCGCCGCCCAGGTCGACGAGCGCAAGCACCCGCGGACGAACGCCACCCTGGACCAGCTGCTGGACCGCTACCTGGAGACGCTCGACGTCGCCGAGTCGACGCGGAAGATGTACGCCAAGTACGCCGAGAAGCACATCCGGCCGTTCGTCGGCAGGCTCAAGGCCGGCGCGGTCGACGTCGAGGTCCTCGACTCGCTCTACGCCGAGCTGCGCCGCTGCCGCGTCCACTGCGACCGCTCCCGAGGCCTGGTCGACCACCGGACGCCGCGGCGGCACGAGTGCGACTCGCGATGCCGCCCGCACCGCTGCAACGGCCTGTCGTCGACGACGATCCGGCACATCCACTTCGTCCTGTGCAGCGCGTACGAGAAGGGCGTGCGCTGGCGCTGGGTGAGCCAGAACCCGGTCAAGCTCGTGGACGCTCCCCGACCCACCGCGCCTGATCCGCAGCCCCCGACACCCGCAGAAGCGGCGCAGATCGTCGAGGAGGCGTGGCAGGACCCGGACTGGGGCATGCTCGTCTGGCTGACCATGGTCACCGGCGCCCGCCGGGGGGAGCTGTGTGGCCTGCGCTGGTCGCACGTGGATCTGCCCGGCGCAGTTCTCCACGATCCGCCGCGCGATCGCGCAGCACGGGACGGAGCGGTTCGAGAAGGACACCAAGACCCACCAGCAACGCCGGGTGCGCCCTCGACCCGGAGACGGTCACCGCGCTCACGGAGCACAACGAGCGCTGCACGGCGCGGTGCGAGGCCCTCGACGTGCCGCTCGCACGGGACGCTTTCGTGTTCTCGCTGGCGCCGGACAGCAGCCGGCCGCTCGTGCCCTCATCGGTGTCGCAGCGGTACAGCCGGCTCGCGAAGCGGCTCGACATCGACACGCACCTGCATTGCCTGCGGCACTACTCCGCGACCGAGCTCATCGCAGCCGGCGTCGACGTGCGGACCGTTGCCGGCCGGCTCGGGCACGGTGGGGGCGGTGTGACCACGCTCCGGGTCTACGCGGCATGGGTGGCGGAGGCGGACCAACGGGCGGCTGCTGTGCTTGCTCAGCGCGGCCCGGCGCGGCCAGCAGTGCCGACCGATGACGTCGGCCGTGTGCTGCGCCGGCCGCGGAGTCCGCGGGAGCGGCTCGCGGTCGAGCTGCGGGAGAGAATCATCAGGCGAGTACGCCGCGGACGGCCACCTCCCAGGTGTCAAGGCATTGGCAGTCGAGCGTGGGCTTTCGCCATCGACGGTGAAGAGGGCGTTCGACCTGATGCGCGAGTGGGGTTTGATTTTGGGCGCCGAGGGTGAGCGGCCTCGCGTTCGGGCCGTCAGCGCGACAGAGGGGCAGCGGCGGGACGGCGTCCGCCGCTGCGCAGTCAAGTCCGCGATCTCCGCAGGCACCTGCCCGTAAGGCTGCGTTGCGACGACAGCGCGGCATCGACGAGCAGCACTGCGTCGACCAAGTAGCCACGAACCACCGAGCCACCGAGAGCCACGGCCCGCGTGTTCACACTTGCCTTCCTTGTTCAAGGCGGCGCCGCGCAGCGCTGTGCCCGATGCAGCCGCAAGCGCGGCTCGCGGCTGCATATTCCGAGCCGCACTGCGCGATCCCATCCATCAGCCGTCCGTCGCGGACGCCAGGGGTAGCAGGAAGTCGACTTCTCCTGCCGCCCAGGAGAGGAGGAGATCCCGGTGCTTGCCCGCAGGGATTACAGCCTCGGCTGCGGCGCGATGGCCCCCGCCACCCTGTGCCCGAGCACGGAGGATCGGCTCTAGTTGCCGGAGACGACCGAGCAAAGGTGTCAAGGAGTCGACTACTTCGGCATCTTCTTGCCGTTCGAAAAAAGTCGCCAGAAGCAGGCCCGAATCAAGAATGTTTTGCCCGGACAGGGGATTCTGCAGTACAGGTGCATTCTCATCTTGATTCCGCCGGAGGAATGTGGACTCAAGTAGGCTCTGTAGAGGTGTTGTGTCAGCGCCGAAATCGGCGCCAGATAGCGGGATCGCCTCTGCTGCCCGCTGAGCGTACTCGTGGACAAGGGATGTCGCTTTAGCGAATTCTTCCTTCGCTATATTCTTTTCCTCGCTTAGAACGTCCGCCAGTGCGGAGTAGACTGGCTGCACCAGGGAAATGTTGAGGCCTGCTTGTGGAGAGCTGAATCGCCAAGACTGTGGTGGAATCGCATCTACGACTTCGAGCGGGGAGAGTTGCCCTCCCCAGTATAATGCTACTGCCGCCCATTTACCCCACGACCGATAGTTTGCAGCAAGTTGGTCTCCAACCGCGGCAGCGAGACGGGTGCCGATCTCACTAGTCGCCTGGAGACTAGCGCACCGGCGTCCTAACGACCATGCCGCGGAGACGGTTATCTCGTGCGCAGGGTTAGGGTCCTGTACCTCTGGTCTTTCGCCGATCAGGCTCTCGAGTCTACCGAGCAGGAACTGTGCAGCGCTTTCGCCGAGCGCTACCCGAGCCTCTAGTGCGCTCTCTACAATCCCTTTAAGCGCTTCTGAGAGAATGCGGCTACGTGAGCCAGTCTGTGGTGCTTTCTCCTGGATCTCCAGGCCCAACGCCAACTCAATAAGGGTTGAGCCAAAGCCGCGGGCGCAGCGAGGGGAAAGCGGAAGAAAGCCGAGGCAGCGAGAGATAAAGGCAAGAATATTTCGCTTCTCTTCCTCTTCGCTGCATAGTTCTGCACTTTCGAGCAGGCTCGTTGCCACAACGTCAGGGCCGCCTTGACGACTCTTCGCCCGAATTTGAAGTGCGAGCTGGGCCACGACATCCCACTCGTTCATACGAATTTTCTCAAGCAACGTGGACAACAGTTCGTCGGTTGAGGTCACTGTTCGGGCAAGGTGAGCTGCAGTAAAGTACTCTAGAAACGTTCTGTGCGTGAAGGCGTAGAGAGACTCGCCGTCCGGCGTCAAGCCGACGTCACTGAATACCCATGCCCTACCTCTGCAGAACCGGACGAACTGCTCAGCCGCGCGTTCTGCGAGGACACGATCACCGTACTGCCATTCATCAAGATAATCCGCGGCAGCAGATACTAGTCCACGCTCCGTGACACCAGACTGAAGATCCGAGTCGAGATAGATGCGGTGAGCAAGTGACATCAGTGCGGGCTCAACGTGGGCTTCAAATTCAAATTGTTCGCGCAGTCCGCGGTGTCTATCCCATCGATCGAACAGCATCTTCGTGCATTTCTCGTACACGTCCGGTCGGTTTCGGGGGATATATCCCTCGAAACGGTAAATAGTGCAAATAAGTGCGAGCATCAATGGACTTGAGCACAGGTCTGGAACCGCTCTCGAATCCTCGATAAACTGTCTCACCATCTCGGCTCGACGCTCGTCCGGCAGTCCGGGCAAAAGTGAGAACCAGTTCCGGACGTATGCTTCGACCTGCGCCGCCTCGAAGCCGTCAAGACTCACAATGGTGAAATCGTCTGCAGGGAGCGGAGCCTGAAGATAGCCGACGCGCCTTGAAGTGACAAGAATGCCAGTACTCGAATACAGTACGCCGAACGCTGTCACGATGTCGGCGACCCGCTGCCTGTCGCTGGGGTCGAGCAGCTCGTCGAGACCGTCGAAGATCACGTATGCGCGGCCCACTGACAGAATGTACTCGATCGAGTCGCTTGTTAGAGTCACCTGGTAAGTGACACGGAGGGTCTCGGATATGAATTCGGCGACCGACCCGGATGATCGTGCCAGGAAGGCGCCGAACTCTCGTAGTACAACCACGAACGGGAATATTGTTTCATGGGGAACTGTTGGATTCGCCGTCGGGATGGAGCCCTTCACCAAATCCTGGGATAGCTTCTTCGTGAGCGTTGTCTTGCCGCCTCCTGGATCGCCAAGAACAACGACTCGCCTCTCAGTGATGAGGTCTTCAAGATCGAGCTCGCGTCCTTCAATCCTGTTTACCTGCTTCAGTCTTGGAACGACGAAAAGTCGGTCCAGAGGAACGGATTCAGTGCCATCGAAGTTGGGCGGTTGTAGTTTGCCGGAAATGGATCGCAGCGAGGCGGCGTACTTTCGTAGGGCAGAGTCCACCTCTGAAATTGTGACTCGGAGCGGCCGAGTCAAGAGTGCGACTTGAGTATCGATTGATTGGAGATATGCTTCACTTATTAGCGTCGAAGACTCTGTCGGCTGTTGGCGCAGTCCTTCATCGCCAGTAACTCCTGCGTACGTTAGGACTGCGTCGGCTGCGCCTAGGAGAATTCTGAACAGAGCGTCCTGATCTTCAAGGCTGAGTAGATCATAACGGTCAGCACCGGCAGCCAGTTCGCGTCGAAGTGGTCCATCTTCGGATATGGGCCGACCAAGAGCTCGGAATATCAAAAGATGCTCAATGAGTGTGATGCACTCCGGTGAAGCTACGTATGAGGAAACAGCATCGGAGATTCCGTCGTGTGAGTGGCGCTTGAGCTGTTGTTCGACGAAGTCAGTGAGCTCAGCGACTCGCGACCTGCTAGGTAGGCCAACCTTGTTTCGTGCCGCAAATGCGCTCCCCGCGCTTCTCGCCACTTCCCGAAACGCTGTCCCGGCGACCGGCGCGATAAGCTTAGCTAACATAGCTGAGGTAATCAGCGTCACCAGAACCCTCTCGTCGGCCGAAGCAGTCGACGGTACTGCGTAAGTAGGGCGTGCGTAAGCTGTGCGATCAGCCGACGCCACGAGGCGCCAGCGGGGTGCGGCCAGTTGCGCCTGCAGCTGAACGGACGCGAGCGCCCTCGCCGGGCGGGCAGGTCTCCGGGATGAGCGGGCGTGCCATCCCGTCAACCTCCCAGAGGGCTACCACCCAGCCGCCCCCGGGCGGAGCTTGGCGACGTCAGCCACCGGTTTCATTGAGGGCCGCCCGCGAGCGTCCGCGCGGTCGGGCTGCGCCAGGTCGACGGGATGGAACTGGCTAGCACCGATCGCGGCTGCGAGGCAGCAGGAAGGCATCACGAGCGCTCACACGCTCCGCCCCTGCCCAGCACAGCCAGGCGGCGAGCGGGGCGGCCATCGCCGACAGCGCGAGCGGCGTCCCGGTGCGCCTGATCCTGTGCGGCCTGCTCCGCAGCGTGCCAGGCCGCGTCCGGCTTCCCGCCGTAGACCGTTGCCCTTAGATGCGGCCGGTCGTGAGGGATCTCCGCGGAGCGGTGCCAGCTGGTGTAGATCGGGAAGTCCTCCCGGACGCCGAGCAGCCACGCCAGTGCCCGCCACACGCCGTAGGCGTACTCCCGGTCGCACTGCTTCGCTGGTGCTGGGTCGACTCCGAGCCGGCGCCAATCGTCGTCAGATGGCGGGGGAGCGTCGGCCGCACGCGAGAGCGCGACCCAGCTCTCCGAGCGCGCCATCTCGTACGTGACTGAGCTACACCACGTCGCAGTCGAGTCCTCTGGCCTCGCGTCCGGTGGGTCCCACGTGCCGCCACCAAATCGTTCCGTCAACGGCGACACGTCTCCCAGCGTCAACTAGACCAGCGCTGCAGCGACACCGAAGTCCCGCCGAGTGGCGCGATACCGCGGTAGCTCCATCGACCGCCGTGCCACACGATCGCACTCCTCCACAGCGTGCAGCGGCGGCACGACCCAAGGCGGCAGGACCAGCGTGGACACGACGCCGAGTATGCGGCCCGGCACCGACCATTCGGAACACGCAGGACTGCTCCTGGGCTCCGCCCAGACCCGGCCCTCCCTCCGGCGGGGCCGACAACAGCGATCATCAGCTCTGTTGAGAGGTTGGCTGGGATGGCTCCGCCGTCCGTTTCGAGTTGCGCGGCGCTGGAACATTTCCAGCGCTCGCAGTGGCAGATAGTGACGTCATGTCGACGTCTATGCTCGACTTTGCATGTCGCGTGTAAGCTGATAATTATCATCCTCTGTGTGCCGACACCGATACGAGCGAGGAATTTCTGTGGTCCACGAAGCTCGCAGCGTTTCGAACGTACTTTGGGAACAGCTAAGCGGCTCGGGAGTTGAGAGGCCTGTGGGGCTTCGCCATCAGCTCTTTCGAGACCTTACCATTGCTTTGGCGGATGATCTGATAGCGGCAGGAATCGATCAAAACGCTGTCTCGCCAGAGGTGCGTCTCGAACAAGCTGGGGGGTACAGTATCTCCCCGCACCGCTGGGATCTGGCGATTTTTAGCGACGACGTTCCGGTTGCGCTTATCGAAATTAAGCTGACTCTGTCGGCTGCGCGGAAGAACGTATGGGGCCGTATCGATGAGATCGTGGCAATCGCCGCGAGTACCAATAGATTGTTTGAAGGTGACGCGTCTTCGTACAAGCCTTGCATCGCCATTCTGTTTCTCCTGGAAGATTCGCCGTCGACCAGGGAGTCTAGAATCCATGCGGCCCTGGATCGCACATCATCGGACACTCCCGTCACCGACAAATCCAAGTCGCTTATCGAAGCGGTTGGCGAAGTGTTTACGCGCATGGTGGCTGACCAGCTAGTCGATTCGGTTTGCTTACTTGCTGTGAACAGTGAGAACGGTGCCGTGCGCGAACCGAACGCAGATCTGTCATTCGAGTCGTTTGTTGCTGGGATTCGAGCCTACTGGGCAGCTGTCGACAGGGGGCGACGTGCCAATCCGCAGGCGGATCCCGGCGCCGTTGGCCTTGGGCGCGCACTTTCACGAGGGGCGGCAGTGCGCGGCCTTGTTGCCGGGATTACCTCCACGGCTGAGGGGCTGTCTGTCGCAGAGGCGGCGGTTATCAGCTCCCGTCGAATGCTGGTGGCCGAACTGCAGCGTCTCGCCTTGGATCCAGACGCGAACGAGACGAAGCTGCATGCAGCAATCGGTTCACGATACTGGCTCTTCGGCGGGCAATATGTTGCGGTGGCCGACAGGCGGAACCTTGTCCCTATGGACCAGTATGATATCCCGCTAATCTGCGCAGACGGCAGCCTTGAGATAGTCGAACTGAAGGGGCCGTCGGCGTCGCTTGTTAAGAAGTACCGAAACCATTACATCGTGGGAAGCGAAGTCCATGAAGCGGTCAATCAGTGCCTGAACTATCTCCGTGCACTTGATGAACATGGCGCCGCATTGCGAACGCATTACCACAACGAGCTATCGATGGATCTAGACCTTCGCCGGGCCCGCGGTACAGTCGTGATAGGGCACCCAGGGCGTGAATTTAGCTCAGGGGCAACGCGGGAGCAGATTGAACAGACGATCAGATCGTATAACGCGCACCTGAGTCGCCTGACCGTCCTCACGTATGCCGACCTTCTCGATAGCGCGGAACGATCATTGAAGTTCGCAATCGAAGACGCAGCGGATGCTCGTGACGCCTGAGAACCGGATTGATGAAGCGCTTCTAGTACGCGGTCGGATTCATCGGGCTATACAAAGCTTCGATTGCTCGGGTCGATCCGACTAATGGTAGGAGTGGAGACATGTTAAAGGAGGGCCTGCCTTATAGGAGTCTTTCCGTCGGGACCTGTCTTCGGCGAAGCAGCACCTGCTTCGAGTCAGGTGCCCGCTCGACGACGTCCAATCTGAGGCACTCGGTCGGAGGAGCGGGATGCGTCTATCCCATGCAGGCGATGCGAACGCCGTCCCGGTACCGCCACTCGGCAAGGAGCTTGTTGTACTTTCGCGAGTTGCATTGCCCGCATGCGGGTAAGACGTTGCCGATGCGGTCCGGTCCAAAGTCGGCCCCGGAATAGCGGGTTAAAGGGATGACGTGATCGCGGGCAAGTTCTTCGCCGGCAGGCGGCGGTTCCCCACAGTACGCGCATCGCCCGTTGTGCCGCGCTACCAGTTTCGCCCATTCGACAGCGTCTAGGCCTGGACTGCTTCCGTGCATTCCACGGAGTCTGGCTCTACGTGAATGTGCAGAATTTCGGAAGATGATGGGATCTTGCGTTTCGTACCATCGTCGATAATAGTTGCGGTAGCGGCCTGGATGGCGAGCTCGGGAGCGGCGGGCGAGTTCGCGGTAATGAGCACGATTGATGCGGCGGTACTCCGCCTGCCCGCGTCGGTAGAGATCTGATTCTGGTGAAGCCCAATACTCGCGTCTCCTTGCGTTGAGGCGGTCCTTCGATCGTGAATGGAAGTGGCGCTGAGTGCATGCTCCGCTACAGTATTGGCTGTGTGTTGGCCGGTTATCGATCGACGCTTTGCAAAACTTGCATTGACGCTCGCTGGTCGAGGGGTGAAGCTGGTCTGGATGCCGAGAGAACCAGGCGGCGCATCTCCGTGATCGGCAGACGCGAGCGCTTGATCGTTGTCCGAAGAGCGACACGCCGCAAGAACGGCAATGACCGGTGTTCTCGACTACCTCGCCGCGCGAGCGCCGGCCAGCGTAGCTCTGACACGCAGCACTGCACCACTTTGCATCGGAGCGCATTCCCCGAAGACGTGTTCCGCATTGGAGGCAGAACATATCTGGCCGCGACTCAAGTTCCTTGACCCACCGTGTCTTGTTCGCGCACGCCGTGCTGCAATACTTGGGGTATCGGCCACTTGTGCCGGCCCGTGGTGCAGGTTCGCCGCAGTGAATACATGAATTGGGCTGTTTCTCTGCCCTTAACAGTTCAGCTACTTGCGAATACTCGTGCTGGCTATACGGTGCCGGTCGATTGTCTCTTCTTGCCCGCCAGTTCGCCATCTGCATGCGTTGTAGTTCGCGGGAGAGTTTGATTGCCGTGTTGCTCTCCAGTCGCGACTCACCTCTGCGCCCGTTCCGCTTCTTGGACTCGGAGTTGCGCCTATTGGTGCAGGCCTTGCAGCTTGTAAGTTTGCCATCCTTCGTTCGCCTGCTCTTTCCGAACTCGCTCGGACTCTTAAGCATGTTGCAAGTGACGCACGTCTTCCTACTCTCGGTGGGTTCGCGGTTCGGGCCATTCTCGCGGAATTCGGCCGTCGGTTTAGTTGCGAAACCTTGGGGACGACGGAATCTCTCCGTGGGGCCCAATAGCTTGACCGTCTACCGTGCCCTCTTGCCCAGGGAGGGCAAGCCGCCGCCGTAGGCTCTTACAGACGTCGACTGCGGTTCGCCGGTCAGCTCGTCGGCCATTGCGGCTGCAGCGCCCCTTCTGTTTCGACTCCGCTGGACCGACATGTCGTTTGCGAGCAGCGAGTTGGTCGACGCCTGCCTTCGGCTCGCCGATCTGCCCGACCGCGACGTCTTCGCTCCTTCACGCTTCGGATCGGTCGGGGCAACGTCGTCGCTTTCGGCGCGGCCCCGGGATGTACGCAGGCACGCCCGACATGTACCGCGAGCCACCTTGGGTCGGGCTGAGTACGTCGCGGCATGCACGCTGTGCGGCTTGCCGCAGAGCGTTTGGCCACCGGCGTCGGGATCCGTTAGATGCGCCATCTCGCCACTTGGCTTGCGGCGAGACAAGGTCGGTGGCTCAACGATCTTGACCCACCTAGGTCGTCGACTGGCCATGATCGTAATCTGGCTCCAATTGATGCCCGTGGTCACCGCTCCGAGAGCGCTGGCTTTCCTGCGGATCTAGTCGGATCGAAGCCACCAGGTGTTAGCGGGCGAGTCAGCTCCCGCACGGCCAGCGGCGCCTATCGGCTTCAGCCGACCCTGACGCGGCGTCCGCGCATGGAGCCAGTCGTGGTGCGAACTGCTGTCGAACGCGGTGGCTGTGAGCCACTGCGGAGACCTGGCAGCGAAGCGTTGTCGCAGGTAGAGGCTCCGTGCGGCGCAGCGCGCTCCCTTTACACCCGAGCGGTCGCAGGTTCGATCCCTGCCGCGCCCACCAGGCTCCACCAGCGGTTCTATCCGGAACGCCGCCTTGCAGCCCGGTCGCATGACACGAGCTGTGACGCGAACCCTCGGCTACGCGCGCTTCATGACGCGGTCCCGGCCTGGTCGGCAGGGGCAGCGAGGACGATCGACGAGCTGCCGAGTGGTGCACTGCGGGTCCGTGTCTACGCCGGCAAAGGCCCGCTGACCCGCTCTCTCACCACGTGGTCAGCAACAGCACTCACCTAAGGCTCATTGATGACGACCACGAGGACCGATCGCTGGTTCAGACAAGGTGGTCACACTCCATCAGCGCGATCCTCAGTCCGCCCTTCGTCGACCCCGCCCTCGCGGCGCAGCACGATCGCGATATCCGGCCTTGCCGAGCGCCGTGAACGCCCGTCGGCAGACGAGACCGTCCTAGGGTCGCCGCTATGAGCCGCTACGTGATCGATGCCCCCACGCTCCTGCACATCGTCGCGGACGATGTCGCCATCAATCCCGCGCACCGGCTCGTCGGACCGAACCTGCTCCGCTCCCAGTCGCTGTGCCTGCTGCTCGAGGCCGTGCGCCGAGGTGAGCTCACCGAACGGGAGGCGCTGCGCCGCTACGAGCGCCTCACCGAGCTGAAGATTCGCCTGCTCGGTGACCGGGTTTCGCGGCGCACCGCCTGGAAGATCGCACGGGAGCACGGGTGGGAGACCACCTACGACGCTGAGTACATCGCCCTTACGAAGCTCCAGGCCGACGCGCTCGTGACGGTCGACACCGCGATGGCAGCCTCGCGGAGCTGGTCGCGCTCGCGACAGATGACTGAACGGCGCCCGTCCCAGCTGCCTGGGACACCCAGCCCTCGCTGGAGATGTTGCCGACTGAGATGGTCGCCCCTCCTGGGCGCCGACGAGAGAGGCGGTTGGTGCAGAGAAGCCGGCATCCGCTGCCCCACGCTGTAGGGGGCTGCGCCCCGAGCCCCCCGAATTCGGATGAGGAGGTAGCCATGCCGCAGGCGACGGGCCTTGAGCGCGCCGTGTTCGGCGACGTCAGCGCGGACGAGATTCGCGCCTGGCTCGAACGGCACCTGCGATCCCGTCTGCACATGGACGTGAACGACGTCATCTTCACGTCGGGCAGGGTTGCCCCGGTTTACGGGCTTCGCCTCCAGGATGGCTCGACGGTCGTGCTCAAGATCCATCGCAGCCCCGTGAACACCGATCGCCTGGCGGCAGCGTCCCGCTGCCAACGGCTCCTCGCTGAGGCCGGATTCCCATGTCCGGTGCCCCTCGACGGCCCAGCCCCAACCGAGGGACGGATCGCCACCATCGAGTCACTCCTCGATCGCGGTCACCCGGGCAACGGTCACGACCCGCCCGTCCGGCGTTCCCTCGCGGCCTCGCTCGCTGCGCAGGTCGACACGCTTCGCGGAGTCACGGCCGGCTCGCTGGTCACCGACGCACCAGCATGGGCTCGCTACCAGGACGGTCCGTGGCCCGAGCCGCATGATCCGATCTTCGACGTCTCGACCATCCCGGACGAGCACCGCTGGCTTGATCAACTCGCGCGAGAGGCCGCTGACGTGCTGGCGGCACAGCCACCCGAGCCTACGGTCATCGGACACTCGGACTGGGCGTGCCAGAACGTGCGCTTCGCCGGTGACGAGGTGGTGGCATCGTTTGATTGGGACAGCCTCGTCGCACGCCCCGAGCCCGTCATCGCAGGCTTGTCAGCCGGCGCGTTTCCGGAGGGCGGCGCCAGTGGCGCCGCGGCGCCGACTCCGGACGAGGTGGGCGCATACCTCGCCGACTACGACAGCTCGCGACCCACACCCTTCACCCGCGCCGAACAGGCGGCAGCCGTCGCAGCCGCCGCCTGGGTGCTGTCCTACAACGCGCGATGCACGGTCGACCTCGAGCACCGCGGCCTCCTCCAGCCCGAGGAGGGATCACCGCTACAACTGCTCGGCCGCTACCGCCGGTCATACCTCGTGCTGCGCTGGTGATCACTCGCGAACCTCCGCAAGGGAGCGGCCGCCGGGCGCCGTCACGACCCCCGACCGAGCCCGGGGGACGGCCATCGCCGGCGTCAGACACCAGATCGCGAGGGGTGGATCTGCCGAGGGCTACCTTCCGGTTCACATCCGCAGGTTCAGCAGCGATGAACCCGAGACGCTCATACCTCCGGCGCTGCCTGAGCCTCCGACCGCACGTCCGCCTCGTTGCTGTGACGCACTTCGTGACACGAAACCCTGTTGAGTAGGGTGGCTGACGGGGATCGTGGTACCAGTGCGGGAACGGTCGTTGCTGGTAGAGGTTGTGGGGCGTTGTCAGCGCCCTTTGCACCCGAGCGGTCGCAGGTTTGCTCCCTGCCGCGCCCACCAATGGTGGCTCCTGCGCGCCGGCCGTCACCTGCGCAGCGCGCCTTGACGCTGCGCAGACCACAGAACGGCTCGAGCGCTGGAGATCGCCTTGTCCATCCACACCGGCACCCCCGAGATCGCTTCACTGCTGCGCAGGGCCGGGGTGGAGGTCGCCGACGACGAGGGCACGCGCGCCCGGTACTCCTCGGACGCCTCCCTCTACCGGATCCCGCCGCGTGCCGTGGTCCTGCCCCGCCACGCGGACGAGGTCGAGGCCGTACTCGACCTGTGCCGAGGCGCGGGAGTCCCGGTGACCGCCCGTGGCGCGGGAACGTCGGTCGCCGGGAACGCCGTAGGGCCGGGCGTGATCCTGGACTTCAGCCGGTACATGAACCGCGTGCTCGACGTCGACCCGGAAGCGGGCACGGCGGTCGTGCAGCCGGGCGTCGTCCAGGCGGAACTGCAACGCGCCGCCGCCCCGCACGGGCTGCGGTTCGGACCCGATCCGTCCACCCACACCCGCTGCACCATCGGGGGGATGATCGGGAACAACGCCTGCGGGGCACGCAGCCTCGGCTACGGGCGGACCTCGGACAACGTGGTGGGGCTGCGCGCCGTGACCGGGGGCGGGGACGCCCTGCGCACCGGTCGGGACGGCGCAGGCCGGCCGATCGCGCACGGCGCGGACGGCCTGACGGACCGGCTCCACGCGACGATGGCGGGCAACCTCGCCATCGCCCGGACCGAGTTCGACCGGTTCGGCCGTCAGGTCTCCGGCTACGCGGTCCAGCACCTGCTCCCGGAGCGGTTCGACCTGACGGCGGCGCTGGTCGGCTCCGAGGGAACCCTCGCGGTGGTCACCGAGGCGACCGTGCGACTGGTGGGCGATCCGGCGTACCGGACGCTGGTCGTCCTCGGGTTCGACGACATCGTCGCCGCGGGGACGGCCGCTCCTGCCGTCGTCGCGCACGGGCCGACGGCCTGCGAGGGCCTCGACTCGCGGCTGGTCGACGTCATCCGGGCCCGTCGCGGGCCGTCCCGCATACCCGATCTGCCGGCGGGCCGCGCATGGTTGTTCGTCGAGCTCGCGGGCGATGACCGGAGCTCGGTGCTCGACCGCGCCGACGCCCTGATCCGGGACATCGGCGCGGTCGACGCGGTCGTGGTCGACGATCCGGAGCCCGCCGGGCGGCTGTGGCGGATCCGCGAGGACGGAGCAGGCCTGGCGGGCACCGCACCGTCCGGACGCCCGGCCTGGCCCGGCTGGGAGGACGCGGCCGTCCCGCCAGCGGCACTCGGGGAGTACCTGACCGGCTTCGACGAGCTCGTCGACGAGCACGGTCTGTCCTGCGCGCCGTACGGGCACTTCGGCGAGGGCTGCATCCACGTCCGCCTCGACTTCCCGTTCGGGGAGCGGGGCGGGTCGGCGGCGTTCGGCGCGTTCCTCAAGGACGCCGCGACGCTGGTCGCGCGGTGCGGGGGCACGCTGTCGGGTGAGCACGGCGACGGGCGCGCCCGCAGCGAGCTGCTCCCGCTGATGTACTCGGAGCGGGCGATCCGGCTCTTCGCCGCGGTGAAGCACGCCTTCGACCCGGACGGGCTGCTCAACCCCGGTGTGCTGGTCGATCCGGATCCGGCGACGGCAGCGGTGCGCGTGGACGGGGCGTTCGCGGTGCGGTCGACCGGTTTCCCGCTGATCCACGACGACGGCGATCTGGCCCGTGCCGTGCACCGCTGCACCGGCGTTGGCAAGTGTCGTGCCGACAACTCCGGGACCGGCGGGGTGATGTGCCCGTCCTACCTGGCCACCCGCGACGAGAAGGACACGACCCGTGGCCGGGCCCGGGTCCTGCAGGAGCTCATCCGCGGTGACCGGCCGGACTGGCGGGCGCCGGAGGTGCACGAAGCGCTCGACCTCTGCCTGTCCTGCAAGGGCTGCACCTCCGACTGCCCGACCGGCATCGACATGCCCACCTACAAGTCCGAGGTGCTTCACAGGGCCTATCGGGGGCGGCTGCGGCCCCGGAGCCACTACTCGCTCGGCAGGCTGCCGCGCTGGGCGCGCATGGTCGGGCGTGCGGCACCGCTGGCCAACGGCCTGCTCGCGGTGCCAGGCCTCCGGCGGGCCGCGCTGTGGCTCGCAGGCGTCGACGAGCGCAGGTCCATCCCCCGGTTCGCGCGGACCCCGTTCCGGCGGCACCCGTCCCGCAGGCGCGAGGCCGTCGGGGGGCGCCCGGTCCTGCTGTTCGTCGACAGCTTCTCGGACAACTTCAGCCCCGCGGTCGCCGAGGCGGCCGCGGCGGTCCTGGTCGACGCCGGGTTCTCCCCGCGGTACGTCGAACACACGGTCTGCTGCGGCTTGACCTGGATCACCACCGGCCAGCTCGACGCGGCGCGGCGGATCCTCGGCCGGACGGTCGAGGAGCTGGCGCGACACGTCGCCGCCGGCACCCCGATCGTCGGGCTGGAACCGTCGTGCACGGCGGTGCTCCGCCAGGACGCGGTGGACCTGCTCGACAGCGCGGACGCCCGCGCCGTCGCCGCCAACACCTGGACGCTCGCCGAGCTGCTCGCCGACCAGCCCGGCTGGACGCCGCCCGATCTCACCGGCACGACGGTGGTGGCCCAGCCGCACTGCCACCAGCACGCCGTTATGGGCTGGACGGCCGACCGGGACCTGCTCGTCCGCGCGGGAGCCGCCGTGCACGCGGTGGCGGGGTGCTGCGGCCTCGCCGGGAACTTCGGCGTCGAGCGCGGCCACTACGAGGTGTCGGTGGCCGTGGCCGGGCTGAACCTGCTCCCCGCCCTCGACGCCGACACCGACGCCGTCGTCCTCGCCGACGGCTTCTCGTGCCGTACGCAGATCGACGACCTGCGGTCCCGGCCCTCGATGCACCTCGCCCAGCTGCTCGCCGCGGCCCTCCCGGCACGTCGTGGCGTGAGCGCGCGCTGACGCTCACAGGTCGTGGTCCTCGCAGGGGCCAGGGAGGCTGCGACGAGCGCACCCAGCGCGCGTTCCCTACCCGCGATCGTCGAGCAGCCGCCATGTGGTCAGCGCGATCCTGGCCCGGGTCAGCCCGATGGGCTCGGCAAGCTCGACTCCCAGTGCCTTCCCGAGCTGGTCGAGGCGGCGGGCGACGCTGCTGTGGTGCAGGTGGAGCAGCTCGGCCGCCTTGCGGTGGGAGCCGGTGGCGCAGTAGGCGTCCAGGGTCTCCAGGTCGTCGGGGTTGGCGGCGAGCAGGGCGATCGCCGCGACGTCCGGGTTGGCCCGCGCGTCGTCATCGGGGATCTGGGCGAGCAGCGCCAGCGCACCCAGATCGCCGTGGCGCACGACCGGCTGGTGCGAGGTCGTGAAGCGAAGCGCGGTGCGGGCCTCCCGCCAGGAGCGGTCGGGGCTGCCTGCTCCGCCGATCCCCGCCCGGACATCGGCCGGGAACCGGCTCTGGTCGACGGTGGTCGCCAGCACGACGCCCATGTCGGCGAGTGGCGCCGCCTTCACCGGGCGGGCCGGGCAGATCAGGCCGCCGACCCGGTCGAGCGGTAGCGGCGACCGCACGGCGACGACGTGGACCGGCAGGTCCGCGGCGAAACCCAGTAGCCGCAGCGCCCTGCTCCTGGCCGCGTCGTCGGTGTCGGCGCTGATCACCAGTTCGACGAGGGCGGGGTCGGCCATGGTGGTGTGGGCAGGGCCGTACCGCTCGACGACCGCGGCGGCGGCGATGGCGAGCCGGTCCAGCACCACATCGTCGAGCGGGCCGGGGACGCCGGGGCGCTCCAGCCACACCGTGCCGATCTCCTCCTCGTCGAGCGTGATGGGTACCGAGGTGGACGCGGCTCCCGGCAGGTCCGACGCCTCCCTGCCGTCGGGTGCGAAGCGGATCGCATGGCCCGTGCCGTGCAGCCGGAGGCCTGCCACGCACTCGGCCAGGCCGGCCGACGTGCGGGCGAGCACGGGGAGATCGACCCGTCGGCGCATCAGGGTGTCGTAGACCATGACGACGCGGAGGGCGCCCTCGACGTGGGAATCGAGGTGCGACAGCCGTGCGACCAGTGCCTCCACCCGCCCGAGGATAGGCGCCGATCGGTGCGCGAACGGGGCCGAATGCGCGGCGGTTGGCGGGTGATCGGCCGGGCGGTGACCGTGAGGATGGTCGACATGGATCCCGAGTTGGAAGCATTCGTCCCGCTGCTCCCGCAGATCGACCCCGACGACCCGGTCACCACGCGCAAGATCTTCGCCGAGCTCGTGGCCGCCGTGCCTGCACCCGACATCGCGGGGATGGAGGTCGAGGACCGCACGGTCCCCGCGGCCGTGGACGTGCCGGTGCGGATCTACCGCCCGCACCAGGCGCACGGCGCCATCGTCTGGCTGCACGGCGGCGGCTGGGTCGTGGGTGACCGCGACACCGAGCACCCGTGGGCCGCCCGGCTCGCCGGCGGATCCGGCGCCGTGGTGATCTCCGTGGGCTACCGGCTCGCCCCCGAGCACCCGTTCCCGGCGGCCTTCGACGACGCATACGCCGTGCTGGCCTGGACGGCCGAACACGCGGCGGAGCTCGGCGTCGACCCGGACCGGATCGCGGTCGGCGGCCACAGCGCAGGCGGCGGCCTGGCGGCGGGGGTGGCGTTGCGGGCACGTGACGAGCAGGGGCCGCCGATCCGCTTCCAGCTGCTCAACCAGCCCGGCCTCGACGACCGGATGGAGACGTGGTCGGCGCGCAACTTCACCGACACCCCGTGGTGGAACCGCGACCGGCTCGCCGCGGCGTGGCGGCACTACCTGGGCGGCGCGCCCGCGTCGCCGTACGCGGCCCCGGCACGGGCCGAGGACCTGTCCGGCCTTCCTCCCGTCTACATCGCCACCGCGGAGTTCTGCCCGAACCGCGACGAGGACATCCTCTACGCGCTGCGTCTGCTCCAGGCGGGCGTCCCGGTCGAGCTGCACCAGTGGGCAGGCACGTTCCACGGATCGCAGGCGATCGCGTCCGCCGAGGTGTCGCAGCGGCAGATCGCCGAGCTCGGCGGTGCCCTGCGGCGCGCGCTGGCCGGGTGAGCGCGGCCGTGGCGGGGAACAGACCGATCCTGCTGGTCTGCCTGGCCGTGTTCGGCCTGATGACCGGGCAGCAGATGCTCAACCCGATCCTCCCGCCGCTGTCCCGCGAGCTCGGGTTCAGCGAGCTGGCGCTGGGGATCGTGTGGACGGTCGGGGCCTCGGGCGTCGTGCTGACCAGCTCGTTCTGGAGCCGTCGCAGCATGTCGTGGGGCCACCGGCCGGTGCTGTTGATCTCGCTCGTCGGTGCGATGCTCGGATTGCTGGCCTTCGCGGCGACGGCCCAGGCCGGGTTGGCAGGCGTGCTCGCCGGGCCGCTGCTGTTCGCGCTGATCCTGCTCAGCCGGGGCGTCGTGTTCGGCGTTGCATGGGCGGCGACGCCGGTCACCGCTCAGTCCTACGTCGCCGACGTGACCTCTGGGACGGCCGAGCGGGTGCGGGGCATGTCGATGGTCGGCGCGGCGCAGGGTCTCGGCCTCGCGGCGGGGCCAGCGCTGGGTGGAGTGCTGAGCGGCGCGGGCCTGCTGGTCCCGATCTACGTGGCGCCGGCCATCCTCGCCGTGGTCGCCGTGCTGGCCTGGCTCGGCCTCCCGAGGCCGCAGGCCCACCTGGACCGCCGGCCCTCGGTGAAGGTCAGCCCGTTCGACCGTCGCATGTGGCCGTTCCTGACCACCGGGTTCGGCATGTACCTCGCCTTCGGCATCGTGCTGATGACGATCGGCTTCCTCGTGCAGGACAGGCTGCGGCTCGCCACGGAGCAGACCGGGCAGGCCACCGGCTTCGTGGTGCTGGCCGGGGCGAGCGCGCTCATCCTCGTCCAGGCCGTGGCCGTGCCGCGGCTGAAGTGGCCGCCGCTGCGACTCATCCGGCTGGGCGCGGTCGTCATGACCGCCGGGATGGCGCTCGTCGCCGTCGCCGGGAACGGACCGCTGCTCGGCGCCGCGATGGCCGTGCTCGGCGCGGGCCTCGGGTTCGGCCTGCCCGGGATCATGGCGGCACCGACCCTGCTCGCCACCCGGGAGGAGCAGGGCGCCGTGGTCGGGCTGGTCGGCACCAGCAACGCGATCACCTTCATGCTCGGCCCGCTGCTGGGCACCGGGCTGTACGAGATCGCGCCCGTCGCCCCCTACCTCCTCGGCACGGTCCTGCTGGCGGGCCTGGCCGTCTTCACGTTCGTCCATCCCGGGATCCGCCAGACGCCGGCCGCGGAGACGGTGCGAGCCGGCTGACGTTTGCGATACTGTTGGTATCGATACTTTTGGTAGCGAAACTCATCTGGCCTTGGAGGGGTAGGCGCACGATGGAGGAGCAAGCGATAGGTCTCGGCGAACTGCTGCGGCCCGTCCGGGCGCGGCTGGGTACGGCGGTCGGTCTGCAGGCCGTTGCGGCGGTGGTCGCCGTCGTGCCGTTCGCCGCCGTGGCGGAGCTGGCGAGGGTGCTGCTGGCGGCGGGCCCGACCGACGAGGGCCGGGCATGGGCGGTCGCCGCGGTCGCGGCGGGCGCGCTCGTGGGGTGGCTGCTGCTGAGCACGGTGGCGGGCGCGCTCGCCCACCGCGCGGATCTGGACTTCCAGCTGTCGGTGCGGCGGCGCCTCGTCGATCGGCTCGGCCGGGTGCCACTGGGCTGGTTCACCGATCGAGGCGCGGGCGGGATCGGGAAGGCGGTCCAGCACGACGTCGACACGATGCACCACCTCGTGGCCCACGCGCTGCTGAACCTCACCGCGAGCGTGATCACGCCGCTCGTGACGCTGGCCTACCTGTTCTGGGCGGACTGGCAGATGGCGCTGATCCTGCTGATCCCGATTGCGGCGGGTGTCGCGCTGTTCGTACGGGCCGCGGTGACCATGGAGGGGCAGTCGGCGACCTTCGACGCCGCGCAGCAGCGCATCAGCAGCCGGGTCGTCGAGTTCTTCGAGGGCATCGCCGTCGTGAAGATGTTCGGGCAGACGGGGCGCGCGCACCGGCAGTACGCGCAGGCCGCCGACGACTTCGCCGAGTTCTTCCTCGCATGGATCGCGAAGGGCTACCGGGCGACCGCGGCGGCGGAGCTGGCGTTCAGTCCGGTCACGGTCCTGCTCACGGTGCTGGTCGGTGGCACGGCGTTGGTCTCGGGAGGGCACCTCGAGGCGATCGAGCTGCTGCCGTTCGCGATCCTCGGGCTGGGCCTGGCCGGGCCGCTGCAGGCGCTGCACTACTACAGCCACGACGTGGAGAAGTCGAGCGCGGCGGCGAAGCGGGTGGGCACGCTGCTCGTGGCGCCGGAGCTCGCGGTGCCGGCCGAGCCGCGACGGCCGGAGGGCGGCCGGGTGGAGCTGTCCGGCGTCGCGTTCGCCTACGACGCGGAACGGCCGGTGCTGCGCGACATCGACCTGGTCCTCGAGCCGGGCACCGTGACCGCGCTGGTGGGCCATTCGGGTTCGGGCAAGACCACCCTCGCCAAGCTCCTGCCGCGGTTCTTCGACCCGACCGAGGGCGCCGTCACGATCGGCGGCGTCGACGTGCGCGACATCGCGCCGGACCAGCTGTACCGGCAGGTGTCGTTCGTGCTGCAGGACGTCCAGCTGCTGGACGCCAGCGTGCGCGACAACATCCGCCTCGCCCGTCCCGATGCGGACGAGGAGACGGTGCGCCGCGCGGCGCGGGCCGCGTCCGTCGACGCGCGCATCGCCGCGTTGCCGCGCGGCTACGACTCGATCGTCGGCCGGGACGTCCGCTTCTCCGGTGGCGAGGCGCAGCGGATATCGATCGCGCGGGCGATCCTCGCCGACACCCCGATCGTGGTGCTCGACGAGGCGACCGCTCACGCCGACCCCGAGTCGGAGGCCCTGATCCAGGACGCACTGTCAGAGCTAGCGGCCGGGCGGACCGTGCTCGTCGTCGCGCACCGGCTGGCCTCGGTGGTCGGCGTCGACCGGATCGTGGTGCTCGACGGTGGCCGGATCGTCGAGCAGGGCACGCACGAGGAGCTGCTCGCCGCCGAGGGCCGGTATGCGCGGATGTGGCGGCTGCAGGAACAGACAGGCGCAGGCGCGCTGATGGGGGGACGAGGATGATCGGCCGACTGTTCACCGCACTGGGCCCTGAGCACGACCGCGCCCTGCGCAGGCTGCTCGGCCTGCTCACCGCCGCGGCGGTGCTGCAGGGGGTGGCGTTCGTCCTGCTGGTCCCGGTGCTGGGGGAACTGCTCGGCGGCACACCGGAACGGGCATGGCCGTGGGTGATCGCGCTCGCGGTGCTGTGGATCGGATTCGCCGCCGTCAACTACGCGGGCACGCTGGCCGGTTTCGGGACCGGGGCGAACCTGAGCCGGGACCTGCACCACCGGATCGGGGACACGGTCGCGCGGCTGCCGCTGGCCTGGTTCACCGCCGATCGCGTGGGCGGACTGGGGCGCCTTGCCGGCCAGCGTGTGCTCGACGTCATGGGCGTGCCTGCGCACCTGTTGCGGCAGGTGGTCGACGCCACGGTCACGCCGCTGGTCGTGGTGCTTGCCATGTTCCTGTTCGACTGGCGGCTGGCCGTCGCGATGGCCGTCGCCGCGGTCGCGGTGGCCGTGGTGTACCGGATCGCGGGCCGCGGCATGCAGGCCGCCGACCGCGACGCGGACCGGATACACGCCGACGCGGCCGGGCGGATCGTCGAGTTCGCCCGTGCCCAGCCGGTGCTGCGGGCCTTCGGCCGCACGGTGGAGGGGCACGCCGCGCTCGATGTCGCCCTCGCGGCCCAGCACGGGGCGGGGCGCCGGATGCTGCGGGTCGGCATCCCCGGCGTCGTCGGGCTCGGTTTCATCGCGCAGGCGACGTTCATCGTGCTGCTGGCGCTGGGCACGTACCTGGTGCTCGGCGGCTCGCTCGGCACCGCGGAACTGATCGCGCTGTTGGTGCTGGCGGCCCGGTTCGTCGAGCCGGTCGTGCTCGTCGCGGAGCTCGGCGGCGCGATCCGGATCGCCGAGAACGCGTTGGGCGAGATCAACGCGCTGCTCGGCACCGAGCCGCTGCCGGAGCCCGAGGTGTCGCGGCCGACGTGCGGTGTCGACCTCGAGCTCGACGACGTGCGGTTCGGCTACGACGGATCGCCGGTGCTTGACGGGTTGTCGATGCGGGTGCCGCAGGGCCGGATGACCGCGCTCGTCGGCCCGTCCGGTGCGGGCAAGACCACCGTGATCAAGCTGATCGCGCGGTTCTTCGACCCGCACTCCGGCGGTGTGCGGGTGGGTGGTGTGGACGTCCGCGAGCTGCGGACCGAGGACCTCACGTCGCTCATCTCGGTCGTCTTCCAGGACGTCTACCTGTTCGACGGAACCGTTCTCGACAACGTCCGGATCGGCCGGCCCGACGCCACCGACGAGGAGGTGTACGCCGCGGCCCGCGCGGCGCGGGTCGACGACGTCGTCGAACGCCTCCCCGGTGGCTGGGAGGCGCCGGTGGGGGAGGGCGGCGGCAGGCTGTCCGGCGGGGAGCGGCAGCGCATCTCGATCGCCCGCGCACTGCTGAAGGACACGCCGATCGTGCTGTTCGACGAACCGACCGCGGCCCTTGACGCCGAGAACGAGCACGCCCTGCAGCAGGCGATGGCGGCCCTGTCCCGCGACCGCACCGTGCTGGTGATCGCGCATCGGCTGCACACGTTGCGCGCGGCCGACCACATCGTCGTGCTGGACCGGGGACGGGCCGTGGAACAGGGGGTCCACGACGAGTTGCTCGCCCGCGGCGGCCGGTACGCCCACTACTGGCGGGAGCGCAGCCGCGCGCAGGGATGGCGGCTGGCTCGCCGCACTACCCGCAGCGCGATCGCCGCCGCTCCTCGATGAGGGCGATGCTGGTCTCCCACAGATCCCCGGACGTGCCGGTGTCGTACGACTCGGCCGAGGAGCGGACCTCGCGCGTGCCGTTGAAGTATCTCCCGGTCGTACCGGCCAGCCGCGGATCGAGGATGAGCCGCGCGAGCGCGGCGCCGGACCGTTTCGGTGTGTGGCGGTTGATCCCCGGCACGAGGGTCAGCGCCGGCATGACTCGATGCCACGCGAACGCTCGGACACCGCGAAGCTCGCGGGCCAGGCCGGTGCCCGGCATCTGGCCGGGATCGAACGCGTTGAACGTCGCGGTGCTCGCCGGGACCCGCTTCGCGAACTCGTAGGCGGACATGACGTTGCACAGCTTGGACGCGGCGTAGCGGCGCTGTCCCGCGCGCATGGCGCTCTCCGTACCGGCGGTGGGGTACGCGAGCTCGCGAGCGGTGGTGTAGCGGGGCGGCGGGAAGCCGGTTCGCCGGGCCGGGTCGTGCGTGGCGCTGGAGACGAACACGACCCTGCCCGGTGCCCGCATCGTGGGCAGCACCTCGCGCACCAGCAGGAAATGCGCCAGGTGGTTGACGCCGAACGTCTCACCTGATTACGAGATTGCACCGCAAGTCTCACGGGCGCACCGTCGTCCGTGCGACCGCCGCTGCCAGCACGACGAGCACGACGGCAAGCCCGAGCAGGCCGAAGCCGAGTGCGCCTGTTGCTGCCGCGGCAAGGGCGCCGACCAGCAGAGGGCCGCCCGCGTCGCCGACCTCCCGGCCGACCTCGGCGGCACCCATCGTCTGCCCGAGCCGCTCGGCCGGGGTGCTGGCGGCCAAGTGCGCGAACGCGATCGGGGTCGCCAGCCCGGTCCCGACACCGATGAGGACAGCGGCCGCGAGGAGCCCGACGAGGCCGGGCAGCGCGGCCCCGCCAACCATGCCTGCCGCGGCCAATGCCAGTCCTGTCGCCATGCCGGGCCCGTCGGAGATCCGGCCGTTGTCGCGTGCACGGCCCGCGCGGGGCTGGACCAGCGCGGCCGTGGCGGCGAGTACGGACACGGCCCCGCCCGTGACCAGTGGCCCGAGCCCGCTCGCCGCCCCCGCCACCGGCAGGAAACCGACACCGACCGCCAGCGCGGCCGTCGCCCCAGCGAGTGTGAGCGTGGGCCGCACGAACCCGCTGGTGCTGAGCCTGCGGGCCAGGTCGAGCACGGTCTGCCGGGCACGGGGGAGCGGCGGCACCGCCGGGACCGCCAGGACCGCCCACACGGCGACGGCCACCGCCAGCGCGGCGAGCGTGCCGAACAGCAGGGGGTAGCCGCCCAGGGTGATCAGGACTCCGCCCAGGACCGGGCCGAGGGTGTACCCGATGCCCTTCCACGCGCCGTAGCCGCCGTACGCCTTGCCGTGCCCGGTCTGCGGGGTGAGGCGGGCGACCATCGCGCCCGCTGCCGGGGAGAACGCCGCCGCGGCCGCCCCCTGGCCGAACCGGGCCACGCCGACCAGCGCCGGATTGCCCGCGACCACGAAGGCGGCGGATGCCGCCGCGAAGGCCAGCAGGCCGCCGAGCAGGACCGGCCGTGGGCCGATCCGGTCGGCGAGCGCCCCGAAGACCGGCTTGAGGACGATCTCGGCCCCGTCGTAGACCGCGAGCAGCAGACCGAGGGTGAGCAGCGAGGCGTGCTCCGCCTCGGTGTAGCCGCCGAGGCTGGCGGCGATGCTGTGGGCGCCGAAGGCGGTGACGAAGCCCGCCGCGTACAGGGGGAGCAGCCGGCTCCCGGCAGCCCTTGTGCGCTCGCTCATCCCGGCCTCCGAGAGTTCCGGCTCGCTGACGCGCGCCGGCTGCGATCCTCGCAGGATCCGCGGGCCATGCGAGGACCACGGCCGGCGCGCGGCTCCAGATCGTGCCGCTACCCGGGTCCAGCCTGTTCGAGCTCGCCCCCACGACGTAGCTGCAGGCCTTCGGGAGTCCGAGCCCGTTCAGCGCGCCACGGCGAGCCCGAAGGGGACCGGGCCGAGCGCGTGCACGAGCGGGCGGACGAGCAGCATGAACGCCTCCGTCACCCGGGCGGTGGCGAGCCCGCCCAGGTCGATGATCCATTCGGGTCGCCAGCCCATGTCGGCGAGCACCGCCGCGACGAGCTGCCTTGCGGCGCCGTCGTCACCGGAGAGGAACGCCGACGGCGGCGTCGCGAGCGCACCGGGCGTGACCATCGCCTCCGCCGGGCCGATCGTGTTGAGGGTCTTGACCACGCGGGTGTCCGGCAGCGCCCGTTGCAGCTCCTCGGCGAGGCTCGACGCGGGGTAGCGCAGCGAGGAGGCGAACCCGTCGGGCCCTTGCTCCACCGCGTTGGCGACGTCGACGAGCACGGCGCCCGCGAGCTGTGGGGCGAGCGGGCGCAGGAGGTCGACGGATGCACGGCCAGGCGTGGCGTTGACGACGAGGTCGGCGTGCGTCGCCGCATCGGCGAGCCCGGCGAGCGGTACGGGAGCCGTCCAGGTCGCGGCACGGCGGCCGGGGTCGCGCGATCCGGCCGTCACGGCGTATCCCGCTCCGGCCAGCGCGGTGGCGAGTGTCGTGCCGACAGCGCCGGTGCCGAGAACGGCGATCGTGGGTCTCATGGCCGCGACGCTATGGCGACAGGTAGAACTGGCGGCAGTAGGCACTTCGAAGAGCCCATGGCACCGGAGGGATCCTTCGTGACCACACGGACGGCCGCCGAGTGGCGGGACGAGCGCCGGGACCAGCACCGTGCGGCCGTCGCCGCCTGCCCCACGCAGGAGGTCCTCGGCAGGCTCGGCGACAAGTGGGTGCCGCTCGTCCTCGTCGCGCTGCGCCACGGTCCCCGGCGCCACGGCGAGCTGGCCCGCGCACTGGCGGGCGCCCGCCAGAAGGTGCTCACCCAGGCGCTGCGCGGGCTGGAGCGCGACGGGCTGGTCACGCGATCGGTCACCCCGGGCGTGCCGGTGCGGGTGGACTACGCGCTCACCCCGCTCGGCCGGAGCCTCCTCGATGTGGTGGACGTGGTGTCCCGGTGGGCGGACGAGCACGTCCCGGCCCTGCACGACGCGCGCCGCGGCCACTCGGCCCGATGACCCTGATCAAGGGCGGATGGTCGTTGACGGCCACTCCACCCTCGTCCGCGCCACCCGCTTGCACCAACCGCTGATCGGTGAGCGGGAACCTGCAGCTCGGGACGTAACGAACGGGCGGCGGGTACGGAGTCAACCACGCGTCCGCGGTGATCCCCCCGGCCGCGGGCGCGTCTGGCCGGGGTTCGCTCCGGCCGGCGGCAGCACCCGCCCTGCCCGGGCGGGTGCTGTTCGCTCCATCCGATTTCCGGCGCTTCGCTCCGGCGGGCTCGAGGCCGCAGGCCGGTCGGGAGAGGTCAGCCGAGGATGCGCTGGCGCGCGGCACGGCGAGTGGCTTCCGTGCGCTCGACGATCGCGGTGCACAGCAGGCACGGCTGGCCGTCCGGCTCGACCATCGGCGCCGCGGCCACCATGTGGCCGCAGAGAGCCTGGTAGTGGCCGTCGCTGCTCCGGGCCGCCGCCGCGAGCTCGGCGTCGGGCACCTCATGGGCGCGCGAGTCGATCGAGCAGGTGACGGTGATCGTGTCGACAGGACGTCGACCAGCGTGATCGCCACTGCTCATGGATACGAGTGTCCCCAGTCCGGCTTGCGGACGCAAGCGCGTCTGCAAGTACATTCGGCGCGTACATCTGCAACGAGCATCGGGGAGGCGCAAATGCACCAGGTCGAGGACAACGGCATCGCGGCGGATCAGCTGGGTGCCGTGGCGTGGCGCAAGAGCAGCGCCAGCAACCCGAGCGGTGACTGCATCGAGGTTGCCGCCCTGGACAGCGGTGCCGTGGCGGTGCGCAACTCCAGGGACCCCCACGGGCCCGCGCTGGTGTACACGCGTGCGGAAATCGCCGCCTTCGTCGCGGGCGCGAAGGACGGCGAGTTCGACGACCTGACGAACTGAAACTTCACCCGATCGGTGACCCGGCGCGGCGGTTCGGCCGGGCACCGCGTCACGGCTTGCGGCCGATGCCGCCCGCGTAGAGCGTGTGTACCGGGCTCTCGGCGAGGGTGAACTCGTCGGGGCGCCAGTCGTTCGCGTACACGAGGCCGGGCTCCACGAGCTCGAGCCCGTCGAAGTAGCCGCCGAGCTCCTTCCACGTGCGGAAGCGGCCCGAACCGAGGCCACCGTGGAGGAACGCGAGCTCGAGCGCGTAGGCGCGCGACTTGCCGTCGTCGAGGAAATGCGACAGGGCCATGTAGCTGCCAGGGACGAGCCATTCCCGCACGGCGGCGAGGATCCCGACCGGATCGTCGTCGTCGGACAGGTGGTGCACCACGCCGGAGAGCAGCACCGCGAACGGTGCGTCGAGGTCGAGCAGCCCCAGCGCGGTGACCTGCTCGAAGAGCGCTTCGGGCCTGCGCAGGTCTGCCGTGACCACGGCGGTCTGCTCGTCGACGGCGAGCAGCGCCCTCGCGTGCGCCAACACGACCGGGTCGTTGTCGACGTAGACCACCCGGACGCCCGCGTCGATGGCCTGCGCCACCTCGTTGACGTTGCCGTCACTCGGCAGCCCGGATCCGATGTCGAGGAGCTGCCGGATTCCTGCGTCACGCACCAGGAACCGCACGGCGCGGCGCAGGAAGCACCGATTGGCCTTGGCGATCTCCCCCACCTCGGGGACGACGTTCCGCATGGCGTCGGCGGCCCGCCGGTCGACCTCGAGGTTCTCCTTGCCGCCCAGCAGGTAGTCGTAGACGCGGGCGATGGAGGCGCGGGACGTGTCGACGTAGAACGGCGCGGGCGCCTGCTCGTCCACCGCTCCTCCTGCCGCCCGTCCCGATGCGCGCGCCGACAGTAACGCGTTCCACAAGCGGCGGATAGTGTGACCGGCGGTCACACCCCGTGACGCATCGACGCCTGCGCATCTCCTGCGTCGTAGGGTCGTGGCGTGGATGTTGCTGCCTTGCTGACCGACGCGTTCTCCCGGATCGGGGAGGAGGTGCACGGTGCCGCCGACGGGCTCTCCGCCGACCAGCTCGCGTACCGCATCGACGACGAGGCCAACTCGATCGGCTGGCTGGTCTGGCACCTGTCCCGCGTACAGGACGACCACGTGGCCGGGGTGGCCGGCACCGAGCAGGTGTGGACCACGCAGGGCTGGGCGGACCGGTTCGCCCTGCCCTTCCGGGTAGGGTCGATCGGCTACGGGCACAGCTCGGACGAGGTCGCGAAGGTGCGGGTGGAATCGCCGGAGCTGCTCACCGGCTACTACGACGCGGTCGCGGCGCGCACCCTCGACTACGTCGGCGGCCTCACCGATGCCGATCTCGACCGCGTGGTGGACGAGGCGTGGGACCCGCCCGTCACCCTCGGCGTCCGTCTGGTGAGCGTGATCGACGACTGCGCCCAGCACGCGGGCCAGGCTGCGTTCGTGCGCGGGATCGTGGAGCGGCGCTGAGGCGTCCTCGGGAGACTCATGACGTCGACTTGATCACGTCCCGACCAGCGGTAAAGCGACGTTATGCTGCCTGGCGCGCGGGTTCACGCTGCTGGGGGGCTAATGGTCGAACTCGGTCCGGACGACCCGTCCACGATCGGCCCGTACGTGCTGCTCGGCAGGCTGGGTTCCGGAGGCATGGGCGTGGTGTACCTCGGCCGCGACGAAGCCGGCGGCCAGGCCGCGATCAAGGTCATCCATCCGCAGCTCATCGGCGACCCTGAGTTCAGGGCTCGGTTCGCCCGCGAGATCGCCACCGCCGGCGCCGTCAACGGGCCATGGATCGCGCGCGTACTCGCTTCTGACCCGGTCGGTTCCCGGCCGTGGCTCGCCACCGAGTACGTCGACGGCCCGAACCTCGAGGAAGAAGTGACCCGGTCGGGCCCGCTGCCTCTGCCCACGGTGCTGCCACTCGCCCGCAAGCTCGCCGCCGCGCTCGCCTCCCTGCACGCGAGTGGCGTCGTACATCGCGACCTGAAGCCGAGCAACGTGTTGCTCGCGAGCGACGGGCCGCGGCTCATCGACTTCGGTATCGCCCGCGCCGTCGACGCCACGAAGATCACCCGCACCGGGGACGTCATCGGCACCCCCGCCTTCATGTCGCCCGAACAGGCCCTCGGTGCGGAACCCGAGGCGCCGTCCGACGTGTTCTCGCTCGCGTCGATCCTCGCCTTCGCGGCGACCGGTACGGGTCCGTTCGGGACGGCGGCCAACCCGCTCGCGATGCTGATGCGGGTCAGCCAGCAGGATCCGGACGTATCCGTGGTGCCCGACGAGCTGCGTCCGCACCTGGAGGCCTGCCTGGCCCGCGACCCGGCCCGCCGTCCGACGGCACCGGAGCTCGTCGAGCGGCTGGGGGCCATTCCGCGGCTGGCGGTGCCGGAGCTGGTCGAGCGGACCGAGTCCACTGCGCGGCTGGCGGTGCCGGAGCTGGTCGAGCGGACCGAGTCCACTGCGCGGCTGGCGGAGCGGAAGCTCGTTGAGCGGACCGAGTCCACTGCGGGGCCGACGGTCAAGCGGGTGGAGACCCCGCGGGCGCGCAGGCCCAGGGGGTGGCGGCGGGGGATGATCGTGGTGAGCTGCGCGCTCGTGGCCGCCTTGGTGGCCGCGCCCGCCGTCGTCATGAGCCCTCTCCCCGAGCCCTCGAAGGCCCGACACGTCGAGACCAGATGGCTCGGCGAGGGGACCTACGACGTCGAGATCACCCGAGATGGAGCGCACATCATCGCAGTCGCGGGCGTCGACGGCCTGCTCGTGGTCGATCCCGCCACCGGTGCCGCCACCGCGCGGATCACGCCGTCCGCCAGTCGGATCGGCGGCTTCGCGCCGGCCCCTGACGGGAAGAGCGTGTACGCAGTCGAGCACGAGGGTATAGGCAGGTTCGATCTCGGCACGGGCGACTTGCTCGCGCAGTTTCCCGTCGGGGAGAGGCCCTACCACCCGGCGGTGGCCCCGGACGGACGCACCGTGTATGCGAGCGGCAACGACCAGGATCGGATCTTCGCCATTGACACCGCCACCGGAGCAGTGCGCGCCACCGAGCCGCTCGGCCGCGGCCCCTTCGAGGTCGTCGTCAGCGCCGACAGCCAGACGTTGTACGTGACGAGGATGTCGTCGTCTCAGGGGGTTCTCGTGGTCGACGCCGCGTCCCTCGCGGTCGTGAACAACCTCGCACTCGAGTACGTGACCGACATCTCGGTAGCCCCCGACGGCAGCCGCGTCTACGTCTCGTGCCGAGACGGCATCGTCGTACTCGACGGCCGGACCCGGCGGGCAATCGGTCGATTCGAGCTGCCACGGTCGTCTGGCGGCCCGTCGCGGATGGTGGTCTCGCCCGACGGCGCGTACCTCTACGCAATCGACTCACTCGATCCGTACGTGCGCGTCATCGAGACGACAACGGGGCAGGAGGTGGAGGCGGTGCCGCTCGAGGGCGAGGCTCGCTCCCTCGCCATCGCCCCGGACGGGCGGCGCCTCTATGTCTCCGAGCACAACGGTGACGCGCTCTGGCTCGTCGACACCACGGCGTACACCACATGATCCGCTGTCGCCGGCTCAGGACAGCAGCCCTGGCAGCCAGGTCGCGAGCTGCGGGAACGCGATCATGATTGCGAGCAGGAGACCTTCGATCGCGACGTACGGGGCGATGCCGCGGAAGATGTCGGCGAGGTCGAGCTCCGGCACCACCGACTTCATCGTGTAGAGGTTCAGCCCGACCGGCGGCGTGATCACCGCGATCTCCAGGTTCACCACCAGCAGCACGCCGAACCACAGCGGGTCGTAGCCCAGCTCCTCGATCGCCGGCACCAGGATCGGGGTGACGACGAGCAGGAGCGACGCCGCGTCGACGAGGCAGCCGAGCACGATCAGCACGAGCATGATGCTGATCATGATCACGGTGGCCGGGACGTCGAGGCCCACGATGAACTCGGTGAACGCGTCGGGCACGCGGGCGAGCACGAGCATCTGGGTGAACACGAACGCGGCGCCGACGATCGCGAGGACGGCGGCGGTCACCTGCGCCGTCGAGACGAAGATCCGCTTCAGGTTCCCCCAGCCGAGCTTGTGGTAGATCGCCCCGGTGACGGCGAACGCGGCGAGCGCGCCCACCGCGGCGGCCTCGGTGGGCGTCGCGATCCCGGTGTAGATCGAGCCGAGCACCAGCAGGATCAGCAGCAGGGCGGGGGAGATGCGCCCGATCGCGGCGAACCGCTCGCGCCACGTGAAGCGGTCCGGGTCGACGGGGGCGTTCGCAGGCGCCACCTTCGCGCGCACCACGATGTACACGATCATCATGGCCGACAGCACGAGGCCGGGGACGAGTCCGCCCGCGAACAGCTGCGCCACGCTCTCGCCGGTGATCGACGAGTACAGGATGAACATCAGGCTCGGCGGGATCAGCATCGCGAGCGCGCCGGACGCGGCGACGGCGCCGCTCGCGAACGCCGGTTTGTACCCGCGCTCCAGCATCTCCGGCACGGCCATCCGGCCGATCACGGCCACCGAGGAGATGCTCACGCCCGACATCGCCCCGAACACCGTGGACGCCCCGACGGCGGACGCGCCCAGCCCGCCGGGCACCCGGTTGAACCAGCGGTGCGCGGCGGCGAACAGGTCCCGCCCCAGCCCGCTCACGGCGAGCGCCTCGCCGAGCAGGATGTAGAGCGGCGCGGCCACCAGCGCGTACTCCTGCAGCTGCGACACGAGCGCGAGCGGCACGAGTTCGACGGCCGTGAACCCGCCGAGGCCGAGCAGCCCGGCCACGCCCGCGACGCCGAGCGCCACGAAGATCGGTGTGCGCAGCGCGATCAGCACCAGCAGCAGCACCACGGCGAGGGTGACGATCAGTCCGTCCGCGACCATCACGCCACCCCCTGCGCCTCGGCCGGGGCCTCCGCCTCGCCCGGTGCCGCGTCCGGAGCCGCGGCCGGGAACAGCAGCGCCACCAGCACGAGGAACACCCCGGACAGGGTCAGCACGGCATCCGGCATCCAGAGCGGGATGTTGAAGGTGCCGGCACCGGTGAGCCCGCCGGCGTACGCCACGGTCATCGACCGGAACGCGGTGACCGCGAGCACGAGCCCGAGGAACGCCGTGGCCGCGGTGGTGAGGATGTCGGCCGCCCGGCGCGCCCGCCCCGGCATGGCGCGGTACAGCAGGTCCATCGAGATGTGAGAGCCCGTGGCGTAGAGGTGCGGTACCGCGAGCATCGTCGCGACGAGGACGCCCGTGGAGTTGAGCGGGTAGGCCCAGTCCGTGGGGGCGGCGAACAGGTAGCGGGCCGCCACGTCGTAGGTGATCGTGAGCATCATCAGCCCGACGATGGCCATCGCCACGATGGCCATCGCCCATGTGCAGGCCAGTACGGCCCGGCGGATCCCCGCCACGGTTCCCCCTACGCGTTGTTGATCAGGTCGACGGCCCTGGTGGCGACACCCACGTCGCCGATCAGGTGCTCCCACCGCCCGTACACCGGCTCGACCGCCGCCCGGAACGCCTCCAGCTCCGCGCCGTCCGGCTCCACGATCTCGACTCCGCCCTCCAGGACCTGCGCGATGTAGTCGCCCTCGTGCACGCCGACCATCACCTCGGTGCCGTCCCGGTAGAGCGCGCGCCCTGCCTCGTCGAGTGCCGCGCGCAGCTCGGGCGGTTGAGCGGCGTACCAGTCGCTCCGGCAGTACGCGTCCACGGTGTACGCACCGAAGTGGGCACGCGTGCCGTAGCGGACGATCTCCTGCAGGTCGCGGGACACGACCGTGCCGAGGTAGCTCATCAGCCCGTCGATCGTGCCGCGCTCCAGGGCTTCGAACACCTCCGACGAGCCCATGAACACCGGCGCCCCGCCGAGCGCCTTGACGGTTTCGCCCTCGATCTCGCCCGCCACGCGGATCCGCAGGCCGCGGACGTCCTCGGGGCGCCGGATCGGCCTGCCGATCGTCCAGAGGTACTCGAACGTGCACGGCATCCCGCCGAGCAGCCGCACGCCCTGCCCGGCGAGATGCTCGTTGACCAGTGTGAACAGCGGGCCGCCCGGGTCGATCGCCCGGCGCTGCTTCGCGTAGTCCTCCGCGCCGAACGGTAGCTCCATCGCCCCGAGGATCGGGAAGCTCGAAGACACGTACGAGCTGGTCTGGAACATCACGTCGGCCACCCCGAGCATGAGCCCCGGGAGCAGCTGCTCGGCGCCGAGCAGGGTGCCCGCGTCGTACATGTCGCAGGTCAGGCGCCCGCCGCTGGTGGTGGCGAGGGTGTCCATGAACGTCTGGACGCCCGGGTAGAGGTCGTCGTAGGACTTGGGGATGTAGGTGGCCGTGGTGATGCTGCCCGTGGTGGCGGCGTCGGCGCGGCCGCACGCCGCCAGCCCGGCCACCCCCAGCCCCGCGGCCGCGAGGAAGCCGCGCCTCCCGATGGTTCCGCGCTCGCTCTGCGGTCCTCGCAGACCCCGTGGACCCTGCGAGGACACGCTCCGGCGCGCGTAGCCACCCATGGCCGACAACCTCGGTGATGGCGATCACCGCTGTCAAGTCCAGACGTCTGATGTGTCTCGCGTCGCGTGCCGGAGCCGGCGAAGGCGGGCGGGCGGCGCCCGTGATCCAGATCTCCGGCTGTCTTCTCGGTGGCGTACGGATGAACCGCCCAGGGATCGCGGAAACGGCACGTGAACAATAGCTGACATCATTTCGCGAACATCGGACTTCTGCGGTTGCGCGCTCGATACGGCCGTCCCCGCGGCTTAGGCTGAGCGCGCATCGACAACGGAGGACCTCTCCCCACATGGCCACCGCAATCTTCCCGCCGGAAACCCCGGTCCGGCGGGCCGGGACGCACCGTACGCGCCGTTCCCAGCCGCGTGCCCGATCCCGCAACCGGCTGCGGAACTGGCTGCTTTTCGCCCTGCTCGCCGGGCCGAACATCGCATTGCTCGTCGTGTTCACCTACCGGCCATTGGTGCAGTCGTTCTACCTCTCGACGCTGCAGTGGAACCTCGGCTCGCCCACCGCGAGACCGGTGGGCCTGGCCAACTACGCCGACTTCTTCGCCGACCCCGGCACCCCGCGCATGCTCACCGTCACAGTGATCTTCACGCTCGCCACGGTGGGCGGGGGCATGGTGCTCGGTCTCCTGCTCGCGGTGCTGCTGAACCGCAAGCTGCGCTTTCGCGGCGCGGCCCGCACGATCGTCGTCGCACCGTACGTGCTGTCCGGTGTCGCGGTCGGGCTGCTGTGGCTGTTCGTGTTCGACCCGAACTTCGGCGTTCTGGGGGCGTTGCTGCGGGCGGTCGGCATCGGCTCGCCGGACTGGTACACCGACCCCCAGTGGGCGCTGGTGATGATCATCATCGTGTACCTGTGGAAGAACGTCGGGTACGTGGCGCTCATCTATCTCGCGGGATTGCAGGCGGTGCCCCGCGATCTGCTCGAAGCGGCCTCACTCGACGGCGCGTCACCCATTCGATCGTTCGTTTCCGTGGTGCTGCCGCTGCTCGGGCCCACCACGTTCTTCCTCGGCATCACCACATTGCTGACGTCGTTGCAGTCCTTCGACATCATTCGCGCCATGACCGACGGCGGCCCGCTCGAGGGAACGACCACGATGATGTACTCGATCTACCTCGAGGGATTTGCGGGCGGACGGGCCGGCTATTCGTCGGCGATCGCCACGATGCTGTTCCTGGTGCTCTTCGTCATCACCGTGGCGCAGCTGCGCTTCGTGGAGCGGAAGGTGCACTACTCATGATCGTGGACGCGCACCCGCGGGCTCGGGCCGGGCGGCCGGCCGTCGGCGGGTACCTCACGATGGCGCTCGCGGTGGCCGTGATGGTGCTGCCACTGGTCTGGATGGTGCTCGCCAGCTTCAAGGGCATGGACGAGCTCTACCGCATACCGATCCAGTGGCTGCCGGACTCGGTGGCACCCACCAACTACGTGACAGCCACGCAGACCGTCCCGTTCGGCATGTTCTTCGTCAACAGCGCGATCACCACGGTGCTCGGGGCAGGCGTGAAGATGCTGCTCGGGCTCATGACGGCCTACGCGCTGGTGTTCGTCGACATCCCGTTCCGCAGGTTCTTCTTCTACGTGGTGGTGTGCGCGCTGCTCGTGCCGCAGCAGATCGTGCTCATCCCGAACTACGCGCTGGTGGCCCAGCTCGGCTGGCTCAACACCTACCAGGGCCTGATCATCCCCGGCCTGGCGAGCGCATTCGGCACGTTCCTGTTCCGCCAGCACTTCCTGACACTGCCCCGCTCGATCCTCGAGGCGGCGGAGCTGGACGGCGCCGGGCACTGGCGGCGGCTGTGGCGGTTCGTCGTGCCGCTCTCGGGGCCCACGATCGCCGCGGTCGGGCTCGTCTCGATCGTCACCGAGTGGAACGACTACCTCTGGCCGCTACTGGTGATCGACCGGCCGGAGATGATGACGCTCCCGGTCGGGCTGACCCTGCTGATGAACTTCGACGGCGTCCCGGACTGGGGCGTGATCATGGCAGGCACCGTCCTGGTCACCGTGCCCGTCCTCGCCGTGTTCTTCCTCCTCCAGCGCCGGATCGTCGCCGGGCTGGTCACCGGCGCCGTCACCGGCTGAACCCTTCTCCACTGAGAGGCACGACATGACCACACCCGAACTCTCCCGGCGCGGGCTGCTGCGCCTCGGCGCCCTGCTGGGCGGCACGGCCGCCCTCGCGGCGTGCGGCGGGCCGAGCATCTCCGAGTCGGGCGGGGCGGCGCAGGCCGACATCGACTGGTCCGGGGTGCAGCCGGCCTCCCAGATCACCTGGTGGAGCAACCACCCGGGCACCTCGATCGAGCTGGAGAAGGAGTACATCCGCCGATTCCAGGAACAGAACCCGGGCATCACCGTCAACCTGGTCACGGCGGGCAAGAACTACGAGGAGGTCGCGCAGCGGTTCCAGGCGGCCGCAGGCACCGACAACACGCCGGACCTGGTGGGCGCCAGCGACGTCTGGTGGTTCCGCTACATGATCAACGGCCAGATCATCCCGCTGGACGGGCTGGCGCGGCACCTGCAGATCGACACCGGCGACTACATCCCCACGCTCTACGACGACTACGCGTTCAACGGCCAGCACTGGGCGGCGCCGTACGCCCGGTCGACACCGCTCTTCTACTACAACCGCGGCGTCTGGCAGCGCGCAGGCCTCCCCGACCGCGCCCCCGAGACGTGGGACGAGTTCGAGCAGTGGGCGCCCGCGCTGGCGCAGGTCGTCGGACGACCGCCGCTGGGCCTCGGAACGGCCAATTCGTGGGGCGCGTGGTGGTTCTACAACTTCATGTGGGGCCGGGGCGGGTCCTACTCGCAGGAGTGGACGCTCACCCTCGACAAGCCGGAGACCCTGGACGCCGGCGAGTACGTACGGGCCCTGGTTCACGACAAGCAGGTCGCGGCCCCGACCCAGGGCGGCGACGACGGGTACGTCGCTGACTTCTCGGCAGGCGTCACCGCCTGCACGATGGCGTCCACGGGCTCGCTGCGCGGCATCTTGGCGCAGGCGCAGTTCGAGGTCGGCGCCGGCTTCCTGCCCAAGGGCCCGGCCGGGCCCGGCTGCCCGACGGGCGGCACGGGCGTCGCGATCGCATCGGCCAGGTCGCCGGAGCAGCAGCTCGCCGCGGGCATGTTCCTGAAGTTCCTCACCGACACCGCGCAGACCGCGCACTTCTCGGCGGGCACCGGCTACATGCCCGTGCGCACCTCGGCGATCGAGAGCCCCGACATGGCGGCCGTGTTCGCGCAGACGCCGCTGGCCCGCACGGCCGTCGACCAGCTCGCCACCACCCGCGTGCAGGACTGGGCCCGCGCTTTCGTACCGTCCGGCGACCAGTACCTCACGACCGCCATCCAGAAGATCGTCCTGCAGAACGAGAACCCGGCCACGGCGTTCTCCGCCGCCGCCACGGAGATCAAGACCTCGTATGAGCAGAACGTTGCGCGCTACCTCTAGGGCGGTCCCGAGCGACCTGCTCCCCGAGTCCCTTCGCCCGCAGCCGGGCCACATCCGCACCATCGCGCACCGCGGCGACTCGTCGTCGGCGCCGGAGAACACCATCGCGGCCTTCGACGCGGCCGTCGCCGCCGGGAGCGACCTGATCGAGATCGACGTGCGGATCGCGGCCGACGGCGTCCCGGTGATCATCCACGACGGATCGGCGCTCAGGACGACCGGCATGGCCGCGGACGTCGCCCTGACCAGCTCGGAATCGCTCGGCGCCGCTGACGCGGGCAGCTGGTTCGGGCCCGGGTTCGCCGGCGCCCGCGTGCCGACGCTGACCGAGGTCGCCGAGTGGGGCGCCGCGCACCCGGACGTCGGCTGGCTCGTGGAGTTCAAGGGCAGCTGGACCGCGGCGCAGATGGACGGGTCGGTCGCCACGATCCGGCGCCACGGGCTGACCGGCCGCACGATCCTGCAGGGCTTCGAGACCGAGACGGTCGCCGCGGCCCGCGACGTCGCGCCCGAGCTGCCGCGGGCCCTGCTCGTCTACCGCCCCGAGCACCTCGACGGGCTCATGGAGCGCCTGCAGGAGCTCGGGGCCGCCGGCTGCAACCCGATCGGCCAGCTGCCGATCGAGATGCCCGGCCTCGCGCTGCGACTGCGGGAGGCCGGCTACAGCGTCTACCCGTGGACCCTCGACGAGCCCGACGAGTGGGGCGCGGCGGGTGTCGCGGGCGTGGACGGCGTGATCACCAACCGGCCGGGCCCCTTCCGCAACTGGCTCGCCCTCCGGTGGACCGGCGCACAGGAGCTGGCGTCCTGACCGCGCGGTAGGAGGAGTAGCGGCACCCGGGGCGCGCGCGCCACCGGGCGCCGGTGAGGATCTGGCGCGTGAGCTCCACGGATCGCCACGCGCGGCGCCCGGCCCGGCACCGCCGACTCGACGGCGACGTTCTGGAAGGGCACGGCCACGGCCACGGGCACTCGCCCGCGCCGCCGGCCGATCGCCGGGTGCGGATGCTGATCGCGGCGCTGCTGGTGCCCTGTGCCATCGCGACGGCGGTGGGTCTCGTGCTGCTGTATCCGGCAGGCGAGCCCGCCGCGGCGGACGACGTGACCGCGGTGCGCGTCGACGGACACGTCACGACGGCAACGGAGGCCCCCTGTACGGACGACCCCAGCGCGGAGGGCTGCCTGACCCTGACCGTCGCGATCGCCGAGGGACCGCTCGCCGGGCGGAGCATCCAGACCGAGGTCTCGATCGTTCGAGGTGAGGCGCCGTTCGGAGCCGGGGACGACGTCGTCCTCTCCGTGCCGGACGACGAGCTGACCGAACCGACGGCCTACGCGGTGGTCGACTTCCAACGCGACACCCCGTTGCTGGTACTGGCGCTGCTCTTCGCGGCGGCCGTCATCGGGCTCGGCGGACGGCGCGGCTTCGCGGCGATCGCGGCGCTCGCGCTCACCGCTACGACGCTGATCGCGTTCGTGCTGCCCGCGATCCTGGCCGGCCGCGACCCGCTCGCGGTCGCCGTCGTCGGCTGCTGCGTGATCATGTTCGGAGCGCTCTACCTCACCCACGGCTTCTCGGCGCGGACCTCGACCGCCGTGTTGGGCACGCTGGTGAGCCTGGTGCTGATCGGGCTGCTCGGCACCACGTTCGCCCACCTCGCTCAGCTCAGCGGTGCCGACGAGGACACCGCCAACCTCGCCGCGGCGCTCGGTACGGGTGTCGACAGCCGCGGGCTCGTGCTGGCCGGCCTGATGATCGGCGCCCTCGGGGCGCTCGACGACGTGACCGTGACCCAGACCTCCGCGGTCTGGGAGCTGCGGCAGGCGGACCCGGGTTTGCGCAGCATCGCGCTGTTCCGCGCGGCCATGCGGATCGGGCGCGACCACGTGGCGTCGGCGGTGAACACGCTCGTGCTCGCCTACGCCGGAACCACGCTTCCCCTGCTCCTGGTCTTCTCGGCCAACCAGCGCGGCCTCGGCGACGTGCTGACCACGCAGGTCATCGCCACCGAGGTGGTGCGCACCCTGGTGGGGAGCATCGGCCTGGTGGCGTCCGTCCCGGTCACGACGGCGGTCGCGGTGGCCGTGGCCACCCGCGGCAATCGGGAGACCGTCGGGAAGCACTAGGTCGCGAAAAGTCAGCGGAGGTCGCGTCCGGGCACCGGTTGGCCCGCGCTCTCCCGGCTGCCGGCGCGGGTGCGCCGTGGGTCGGGGGCGCCGCGGTCCGGGAACCGCCGCAGGAACTCCTGCTCCAGCGCGAGCATCCGCTCGGTGTGCGCCCGCAGGGCGGATTCGCTGCCGTCGAGCACGGTGTCGTGGCGGGTCTCGTGCAGGTGGGCCAGCTCGCGGCGCAGGACGTCGTCGGCGAGCTCGGAAGGGGCGATGCCGTGCGATCGGTCCGTCATGGGCCAGGAGTGCCCGCCGGACGCGCTCCACATGCGGCACTATCGAACGGGTGATCGTGCGAATGTCGACAGCGGGTGCCGTCGTGCAGGACCCCGACGACCTCGCCGACCTGCGCCTGGACACCGAGCTCGACACCAAGGGGCTCCGGAAGGCACTCACCACGACGGGCACGGGGAAGCTGTCGGACGACGACACCGCCCTGCTGGACGTGGCCGTCCTCCGGTCGCTCGCCGTGATGAGCATGAGCCCGACGTCGGCATCGGCCTGGTCGAAGCGCTGGGCCGGAATGCTCGAAGACACGAGGCGCCGAGGCCGGATGTCGGCGGACGGGCGGTCGGTGCGGGTTCCCGTCAGCCGAGCGCGTCGATGATGCGGTCCGGCCACTGAGGTCGTGAGTGGATACGCGAGCTGGGGCGCGCGTATCCACTCACGACCCGGACGGGCCGAAGACCTGCGCCGGCGTCGTGCCCAGCACCTTGCGGAAGGCCGCCACGAAAGCGCTCGGCGTGCGGTAGCCGACCCGGTTGGCCACGACACCCACCGGGAGGCCCGTGGCCAGCAGTTCAAGGGCCGCACGGATCCGCGCCCGGAGGCGCCACTCGCCCAGCCCGCAGCCGGTGGCGTCCTGGAAGAGGCGGTGCAGCGTCCGTGGGCTGGTGCCGGCGAGCCGGGCCAGCGCCTCCGCGCCGCGGTCGTCGGCCGGGTCGGCGAGCAGGGCGTCGGCCACCCGGCGGGCGCGGTCGTCGGTGGGGAGGGCGAGCTCGATCGACGCCACCGGGGCGGGCACGAGCTGGTCGAACAGCACGGCCTCGGCGCGGGCGCGCTCGGCGTCGCCCAGCTCGGCTTCACCGAGATGCCCGATCAGGGCGGCGAGCAGGGGAGCCACGGCGAGCACGGTGGGCCGGTCGAAGCCGGTGGGAGCCCGTGCGGGGCGCAGGTAGAGGCTGTGCATCGCGGTGGCTGCGGCCGCCGCGGTGGTGTGCCGGACGCCTGCCGGGATCCACAGCGCGCGGGTGGGCGGGAGCGCCCACGTCGTGTCGCCCGCCGAGATCGACAGCACCCCGCGCTCCGCCCACGCGAGCTGGTGGGTGGGGTGGACGTGCTCGGCGAACCGGTGGCCGCGGGCGAGCGCGAACCGGCCGACGAGCGCGGCGCCCAGCGGTGGGGCGAGCAGACCGGGGGGGTGGCCGGAGCGCGACACGGGACGGCAGGCTAGCCGGTGCCGGACAAGCGTGGTCCGGTTTAGCCTCCCGGGGGTGCCGATGAACCTGTTGCACCGCCGGATCTGCCGCTCCGACGCGTGGGCCACCCGGATGCACGGTGAGGTACTGCCGTGGGTGTGCCGGACTGTGCCGCTCGACGGCGACGTGCTCGAGATCGGGCCGGGCTACGGCGTGACCACCCGCTGGCTCGCCGGGAAGGGCGGGCGCCTCACCGCCGTGGAGGTGGACCCGGACCTGGCCGACGGCGTGCGCTCGAGCTTCGGCGACCGCGTCGACGTGCACACCGGTGACGGCGCGGACCTGCCGTTCCCCGACGCGTCCTTCGACACGGTCGTCTGCTTCACGATGCTGCACCACGTTCCGTCGCCGGAGCAGCAGGACCGGCTGTTCGCCGAGGCGGCCCGCGTCCTGCGGCCGGGCGGCGTGTTCGCGGGCCTCGACAGCCGGCTCAACCTGCGGTTCCGGCTGATCCACATCGGCGACACGATGACGGTCGTCGATCCGGACGGCCTGCCCGATCGCCTCGGCGCGGCAGGCCTCGGCGGCATCGAGGTCGACACCGTCCCGAAGGCGTTCCGCTTCCGGGCGATCAAATAGCGGAGGCGCCCTGGCAGGACCACAGGGAGGGGGTCAGAGCCAGCCCTGCTCCTGGGCGGTGCGGTAGGCCTCGGCGCGGGTGGGGACCGCGAGCTTCGCGGTGATCGCGGCCAGGTGGTTGCGGACCGTGCCCTGGGACAGGTGCACGCGGCGCGCGACGACCGCGACCGGGGTGTCGGCGCCGGCCTCCCGCAGGACGTCGAGCTCGCGCGGGGTGAGCGGGCACGGCTGGGCGGTGAGGGCGTCGGCGGCGAGGGCAGGGTCGACGTAGCGGGCGCCCCCGTGCACCCGCCGGATCACGTCGGCGAGCGTGCCGCCGGGGGAACCCTTCGGGAGGAACCCCTTCGCCCCGGCGGCCAGCGCGCGCTGCAGGTGGGGTGGGCGGCCGTGCCCGGTGAGGATCACGACCGCGCAGGACGGCACGGCGGTCGCCAGCTCCGCGGCGACGGCGATGCCGTCGAGCCCCGGCATCTCCAGGTCGACCACCGCGACGTCCGGGCGGTGGGCCACGGCGGCATCGACGGCGCCGCGGCCGTCACCGGCATGGGCGACGACCTCGAGGTCGGGCTCGAGGCCGAGGAGGGCGGCGACCGCGATACGGATGAGCTCCTCGTCGTCGGCGAGCAGGACGCGGATCACGGTGCACGCACCGGCACCACCGCGTCGAGGGTGAACACCCCGTCCGTGACGTCGGTGCGCAGCCGCCCACCGGACGTGGCGAGCCGGTCGGACAGGCCCTGCAGCCCGGAGCTGTACGCGTCAGGGCGTGCTTCGCCCGCGCCGTCGTTCGCGACGGTGAGCCGCACCTCGTCCACGCCCAGCGCGTCCACGCCCCGCACGAGATCGATCCTGCACCACGTCGCCCGGCTGTGACGCAGCACGTTGGTGCCTGCCTCCCGGACCGTCGCGGCGAGCCCGGTGGCGACGGCCTCCGGGAGCGGGCCTGCGTCACCGGTCACCGTGCAGCGCACGCCGGAGGAACCGAGCACCCGCGCGACGGCGTCCATCTGGGCGCCGAGGTCGACCGCCCGGTAGCCGTGCACGACCTCGCGCATCTCGGCGAGCGCAGCCGCCGCGAGCTCGCGGACCTCACCCGCCTCCCGGCCGGCGCGCTCCGGGTCGACGGCGGCGAGCCGCTGGGCGAGCTCGGCCTTCAGGGCGATCACCGAGAGGTGGTGCCCGAGCAGGTCGTGCACGTCGCGGGCGAACCGCAGCCGCTCCTCCGTGATGGCGAGCCGGGCCCGCGCCTCGCGCCCGTCGCGGGCCTCGAGGACCAGGTGCCACAGCACGACGGGCAGCCCGTGGATGGCGAGCAGGCTCACCCCCATCCCGGCCGTGATGACCGCGAAGGTCGCGGGGGAGCCGCCGGTGACCGCCCCGATGCCAGCGGAGAGCGCGGTGGTCAGCACGGAGACGGCTGCCGCGAGTGCGGTGCGCATCAGCAGCGGGACCGACCCGATCACCGCGGCACCCAGCCACGCCCATGTGTCCCAGCCCTCGACGCTCTCGGTGGCGACGGGTGCCGCCAGTGGCACCGACACGAGGGTGGCCACCAGGAAGGCGACGACGAACCGGCGACGCGTCCGCTCCGCGAGACCAGGGGTGGCCGCGGCGTAGAGCGCCGCGGCCTGCGTGGCCGCGACGGCGAGGATGCCGGCGCAGCCGAGCACCTGCCACAGCGGTCGCGCCTCGAAGCGCACCACCCCGATCCCCGGCCAGGCCAGCGTCGAGGCGACCGCCACGACCAGCGATCCGAGGACGGCCGCCCGCGCCCGGCCGAGGCGAGGGTCGCGCGTGTCGGTGGGCACCACGGGATCATGCCCGGTGGTTGCCCGGATCGTCGCCGGGTGCCGTGACGGCGCTCGCCCTGATCTTCCGGCGCCGCCGTGTGGACGGCACCGGCCCCGGGTACGCGAGATCCGAACGCAGCACGACGACAGGAGGTGCACGTCGTCATGGCGCAGCGCGACTACGAGGAACAGCCGGAGGCGCCCGATCTGGGTGCGTCGGTCCAGCTGGAGAGCGAGGAACACCTCGCGGCGCCCGCCGGCGACCGGGACGGCCTCGACGCGGGCTACTCGCCGCCCGACCGGCCCTACCTGGCAGAGGAGGACGAGGTCACCGCGCGCGGCATGCGCGAGGGTGCATCGCTCGACGAGCGGCTGCGCGCCGAGAGCGGGGACGAGCCCGTCGACGCCGAGCGGTCCGGCCGGATCGAGCTCGCCGGCGAGGGTGCCGCGCTGGAGACGCCCGACGCCATGGACGGGGTGGACGTCGGCGTCGACGGCGGAGCCGCAGGCGCCGAGGAGGCCGCGGTGCACACCACCGGCGATCCGGACGCGCCGGTGGCGCTGGAGCCGTCCGTGGCGGGCGCACCCGAGCTGGACGACCCGGAGGTGGACGAAGCGCTCGACGCCGATCCCGAGGCCGTCGACGCGGCCGCGCAGGCGGCCCGGGACGTCCGCGCCGACGGTGAGGTGTTCGACCCCGGCCTACCCGGCGAGCCGAGGGCCGGGGAGCGCCGTGCCGAGCCGGCGGCCGAACGGATCGACCGCGATCCGGAGTCCGGGGGAACGGCGGGGGTGGACGGCCGGCAGGACGCGGGGCCCGACGCCTGGGGTTGAGGTGCTCCCGGTGGGCGAGTAGGGCCTACGCGCCGGCGTAGGCCCTACTCGACCAGCGTCTCGACCAGCGGGGGCGAAGGTCCTACTCCGCGCAGCTGCGCGTGATGCGGGCGATCTCGCCGTCGAGGTCCATCCGGTCGGCCTCGGCGCCGGCGGGGACCATCTCGAGGGTGGCCCCGACGAAGGACCGCAGCAGCTCGTGGTCGACCTCGAGCACCGCGCGCCCGTCGTGCGACCGGATCTCGATCTCGACGATGTCGTAGCCCTGCACCGTGAGCGGGCGCATCCGCACGTCACCCTCGCCGGTCGGCTCGTCGAGCGCGGCCATCACGAGCTCTCTCCCGATGAGCCATTCGACCCACCGGTCATGTCTCGTGCGAACCGCGAGGGACACCGCGAACGGGTCGTATGCGCTGTAGCTCCAGCGCGTGACGACTGGCGCGGGCTGGCCGTGTAGCACCGTGAACATGTCCTGTTGGACGAGGTCGTTCGTCATCGTCGCCCCCTGGGCACCGGGGCCGCCCGCTCGTGCAGCGGCGGCGTCACCCTCTGCATCGCAGCATGCCCCACGAACGCTGCACTCGTGGGGGGACTTCACCCGAACAAGCGAGTAAGTACTCGTCACAGCACACAGGGTGAACGCCGTTGCGACGACAGAGTTACGCGCGCTCCGCCGTCACGACCCAGATGCCGTCATTGCCCGTCCGTCCGGGTTGGGCGAGGCTGAGGGTGAGGCGTTCGCCGTCGGCGTTGCGCACGTCGACGCTGGTGCCGTCGGGGCCCGGGTACGCCTCGGCGTCGGGCCAGTCGTGGGCGGCTGCCGCATAGGCGATGGCCACCTCGGAGGGGTCCAGCAGCCATGGCTGGGAACCGCGATCCACCTGGGCCTGCAACGCCGCCGCGTCCGCCGCGGTGGCCGCGGGCCATGGCAGCTCCGCCTCCGTCGACACCGGTTCGTCCGGGGGCGCCGTGCTGGTCGAGGGCAGTGGCCTCGGCCCGGCGGACGTGCTCACGCCCGGCGCGGCGGACGGGGTGCACCCCGCGAGGAGGAGCCCGGCGAGCAGGCTCGTGACGATCGTTCCGGCGACGGTCGGGCGAGAGGCGCGTCGGCCGGTCGAGATCACCGAGTCACCGTAGGGCCGTACGGGTGATGCCCACGGCCGGCGCGCCCGGCGCGTCCGAGGGATCGGGTGCCTGACCTGTCCGTTCGGGGGTGAGCCACGGGTCGTGGGAATCACTGGTGTCCCTGGACCGGGCACTAAGGTCGGCTCGGCAGCGCGGCTACTTCGAGGTGAGGTCATGAACCCGTCCGCACAGAACTTCTACGCCTCCCGCGAGTTCCTCGTGGCGCACCGCGAGGACTACGACACGGCATACCGTGACTTCCGCTGGCCCGAGATCGACGAGTTCAACTGGGCGATCGACCACTTCGACGCCGTCGCCGCCGACCCCGAGCGGGGCGCGGCCCGCGCGCTCTGGATCGTGGAGCAGGACGGCAGCGAAGCGCACTGGACCTTTTCCGAGCTCTCCGCCCGCTCGAACCAGGTGGCCAACTGGCTGCGCGGGCACGGCGTCGCCCGCGGCGACCGGATCATCCTCATGCTCGGCAACCAGGTGGAGCTGTGGGAGACCCTGCTCGCCGCGATGAAGCTCGGCGCGATCGTCATCCCGGCCACCACCCTGCTCACCGCGACCGACCTGCGCGACAGGCTCGACCGCGGCGGGGCGAAGCACGTGGTCGTGGGCGGGACGGACGCCGGCAAGTTCGACGACGTCGAGGGCGACTACACGCGCATCGCCGTGCGCGGCGCGCCGGAGGGCTGGCTCGACTACGCCGACAGCGCGTCGGCCTCCGATGAGTTCACGCCCGACGGCGTCACCCGCGGCAGCGACACCCTGCTGCTGTACTTCACCTCCGGCACCACGGCCAAGCCGAAGCTCGTGGAGCACACCCACGCGTCCTACCCGGTGGGGCACCTGTCGACGATGTACTGGATCGGCCTGCAGCCCGGCGACATCCACCTCAACATCTCCTCGCCGGGCTGGGCGAAGCACGCGTGGAGCAACGTCTTCGCGCCGTGGATCGCCGAGGCGTGCGTGCTCGTCATGAACTACGCGAGGTTCGACGCCGAATCCGTGCTGGACGTGCTGGACCGCTGCAACGTCACCAGCTTCTGCGCGCCGCCCACCGTCTGGCGGATGCTGATCCAGGCCGACCTGTCGACCCTGGCGAACCCGCCCACCAAGGTCGTCGGGGCGGGTGAACCCCTCAACCCCGAAGTGATCGAGCAGGTTGAGAAGGCGTGGGGCGTGCGCATCCGCGACGGCTTCGGGCAGACCGAGACCACGCTCCAGATCGGCAACCCGCCCGGCCAGGCGGTCAAGCCCGGCTCGATGGGGCGGCCGATCCCCGGCTACCCGGTCGTGCTCCTCGACCCCGCAACCGACCAGCCGGCCGACGAGGGCGAGATCTGCATCGACCTGTCCGACCGCCCACTGGGGCTGATGGTCGGCTACCACGGTGACCCCGAGCGCAACGCCGAGGCGATGGCGGGCGGTTACTACCACACCGGCGACGTCGGATCCCGCGATTCCGACGGCTACATCACCTACGTCGGGCGCTCCGACGACGTGTTCAAGGCCTCGGACTACCGGATCAGCCCGTTCGAGCTGGAGAGCGTGCTCATCGAGCACCCGGCGGTGGCGGAGGCGGCGGTCGTGCCGTCGCCGGACCCGGTGCGCCTCGCCGTGCCCAAGGCGTACGTCGTGCTGGCCGCGGGTCACGAGCCGAGCGAGGAGACGGCCCGGTCGATCCTCGAGTTCGCGCGCGAGAACCTGGCCCCGTACAAGCGGATCCGCCGGCTGGAGTTCGCGGCGCTGCCCAAGACCATCTCCGGCAAGATCCGCCGCGTCGAGCTGCGGGGGCGCGAGAGCGAACTGCACGCTGATGGGTCTACCTCGCCCGTGGGCGAGTACACACTCTGAGTCACGTTGCGCTCGCGCTCAACGGGCATCGCCGTCCGACGATCGGTCGTGAGCATTGCTATGACTCAGGTCACGCGCGGCCGAGCGTGCGAGATCCGCCGTTCGCCGACCGGTGGCACGACCTGGAATAGCTCGCCTGACCTGCGAGTGTTGGACCGGTCGTGACGCAACCTGAGTCGGCCGGCGGCATCGCCGACGTCATGGCCGGCATGCCCGAGGTGTGGCGCCGGCTGCTCGCCGCACACCAGCCGGACCGGTTGGGACGGTGCACGTCCTGCCGTACCGCCAGCGGTTCTGGTGAACGCTGGCCATGCTCCCTCCATCAAATCGCCACCGAGGCGCAACGCCTGCACGGGCTGCGCCTCGGGCAGGCTGTCGCGGGCGACTGACCGCGGTGGTGGGCCCGAGGTGGGTCCGTCCGGCCGGGCTGCTCGTGGGGGCGCTGGCCGACACCCTGCTCGGTGATCCACGCCGTGGGCATCCGGTCGCCGGGTTCGGTCGTGCCGCTGCCGCCCTCGAGGCGCGCTGGTACGCCGACCGGCGCTCCGCGGGGGTGCTCTACGTCGCCGCGCTCGTCGGAGGCGCGGCGGCCCTCGGCGTGCTCGCCGAGCGGGTGGCCGCGCGCCGTCCGCTCGCCGGCGTGGCGCTGACGGGGCTGGCGACATGGGCGGTGCTGGGCGGCTCGTCGCTCGCCGCCCACGGAGCCGCGCTGGCCCACGAGCTCGTCGCGGGAGATCTCGCGGCCGCTCGCACCCGGTTGCCGTCGCTCTGCGGGCGCGACCCGGCGGCGCTCGACGCCGCGGGAATGTCCCGCGCAGGCACCGAGTCGATGGCGGAGAACACCTCCGACGCCGTGGTGGCGCCGTTGTTGTGGGGCGCCGTCGCCGGGGTGCCCGGCCTGCTCGCGTACCGGGCGGTGAACACCCTCGACGCGATGGTCGGCTACCGGTCGACGCGGTACCGGCGCTTCGGCTGGGCGGCCGCGCGGCTGGACGACGTGGCCAACCTGGTGCCGGCCAGGGTGTCGGCGCTCCTCTTCGCCGGGCTCGCGCCCGCCGTCGGCGGGTCACCCCGCGCGGCCCTCGTCGCGTGGCGCCGCGACGGGTCGGCACATCCGAGCCCGAACGCCGGGCCCGTGGAGGCCGCTGCCGCCGGAGCTCTCGGCGTCACGCTGGGCGGGCGCACGGTCTACCCGCACGGGGTCGAGGAGCGCCCCCGCCTCGGCGAAGGCCCACCGCCCACGCCCGCTGATCTCGCCCGTGCGGCCCGCCTGTCCCGCCTGGTAGGTGCTGCCGCTGCGATCCTCTCCGCAGCGATAGCGGCCTCGTTCCGACGAACGGCGCGTTCGTCGGTACCTATCCGACGAACGCGCCGCTCGTCGGAAGGCGTGGGGAAGGACAAGGACCTGCGCGAGATCGGCTGACCGGCTCGGTCTACGCATTCGCCCCGCGCGTCGCCCCCCGCGCGCAACGATGCACGATCGGCACATGACGTCGGCGGGGGAGCGGGGACTGGTCCTCGTGGTCGAGGACGACCGCGCGATCGTCGAGCTGGTGGCGCTCTACCTGCGCCGGGACGGCTTCGGCGTGCTGGCCGAGTCGGACGGCGAGGCCGCATTGGCCGCGGTGCGCCGGCACCGGCCGGTGGCGATCGTGCTCGACGTCGGGCTGCCCGGGCTGGACGGGATCGAGGTGTGCCGACGGCTCCGCGCGGCACAGGACCGGACACCGGTGCTATTCGTGACCGCCCGCGACGACGAGGTCGACCGCATCCTCGGCCTGGAGATCGGCGCCGACGACTACGTGACCAAGCCGTTCAGCCCGCGGGAGCTGGCGGCCAGGGTCCGCGCGGTGCTGCGCCGGACCATGGCCGCCGACGAGGACGTGCTCGTCGTCGGCGGGGTCCGGCTGGACGTCGACCGGCGGCGGGTGCACTCGGGCGACGAAGAGGTGTCGCTCACCGCGACCGAGTTCGACCTGTTGGCCCACCTGATGCGCACGCCGGGCCGGGTGTTCTCCCGCGAGCAGCTGCTGTCCGCGGTCTGGGGCTACGCGGCCGGGGCCGGGATGCGCACGGTGGACGTGCACGTCGCCCAGCTGCGGGTCAAGCTCGGCCGGCCGAGCCCGATCCGCACCGTGCGCGGCGTCGGGTACGCGGCGGACGAGGCCGGGAACGGGCGATGATCGGACGGCCGACGTCGCTGGCCTGGCGGGTCACGGCTGCGTGCCTGGTCGTCGCCCTCGCCGCGGTCGGGGTCGCCGCGATCGTGTCGCTGCAGCTGGTCACGATGACCGCGCGCCAGGTGACCCGCCAGGTGCTGGCCGACCAGGCCGACGTGGTCGCCGCCCAGCTCGCCGAGGGACCGCCGCGGCCGCGCGGGGTGGCGAACCTCGGCCGGGTGGTCGATGTGCTGCGAGCGCAGGACGTGGCCGTCGTGCGGCTCGACACGCCGCGAGCAGGGAACGGGCCGGTCCGCACCGCCCTGACCCGCGCCAGGGCGGATCGCGCGCAGGCCGGGACGCCGGTGTCCGGCTCCGCCGACGTCGCTGGGACGGTCTACCTGGTGGAGGCGCGGCCGAGCCCGTCCGGCGCGTTCGCCCTGGTGCGCTCCGTCGACTCCGGACCGGTCGGGGCGCTGCGGCGCAACATCGGGTTGGCCGTGCTGATCGGGGTCGTGGTCGCGGTGCTGGTCGGCGCCGTGGTCGGGCGGGTGTCCGGGCGACCGCTCCGCGCGGTCGCGGCCGCCGCGCACCGGCTGCGCAGACGCGAGCGGGACGTCCGGGTGCCGGTCCGTGGGCCGGCCGAGGTCGCCGAGGTGGCCGGGGCGGTGAACGAGCTGGCGGACGCGCTGGCCCACAGCGAGGATCGGCAGCGCCGGTTCCTGCTGTCGGTGTCGCACGAGCTGCGCACTCCGTTGACCGCTGTCCGCGGATTCGGGGAGTCGCTCGCCGACGAGATCGTCACGGGGGCCGAGGTGGCATCGGCGGGGGCGACGATCGTGCGCGAGGCGGACCGGCTGGAGCGTCTGGTCACCGACCTGATGGAACTGGCCCGCCTGGAGGCCGACGACTTCGCCGTGGATCTGACCGATGTGGATCTCACCGCGCTGGTGACCGAGGCCGGGCAGGTGTGGGACCTGCGCGCCCGGGCCGCCGGCGTCGAGCTGCGGGTGGAGGCGCCGGGGCGTCCGGCGCCGGTGCGGGCCGACCCGCGCCGGCTGCGCCAGGTGCTCGACGGGCTGGCGGAGAATGCGCTGCGGGTCACCCCGGCCGGTTCCGTGCTGGTGCTCGCCGCGCTGGACGAGGGGTCCCTCCAGGTGCGCGACTCCGGGCCGGGACTGTCCGACGAGGACTACGCGGTCGTGTTCGAGCGGGGCGCGCTGCACGACCGCTACCGGGGACGCCGCCCGACCGGCACCGGTGGGGTCGGGCTGGCTCTCGCGCACGGGCTGGTGACCCGGATGGGCGGGACGATCTCGGCGGGCCCGGCACCCGAGGGCGGGGTCGCGTTCACCGTGACGCTTCGGGGACCGGCGTGACGGTGATCGTCGCAGGCGGGTGTGATCGACGAGAGTGGTCGCAGAACCGCACGGGAGCGGCTGGAGAACCGCATACGCCGATCATGCCCGGGCAGTCGAGGCCGAGATGGCATTGAGGGCGGTTTCGGTGAGCGGCGCGAGCCGCCATCTGAGCGCGAGTTGGCGGGGTTGGCGCGATCTTCGAGCGCCGTCGCGTTGGCCGGTCGGAGATGCACGATCGAGGTCCGGCCGAGCACTCGGGGGCATCCGCCACCGGAACGCGAGTGGGGGCGGCGTGCGCTGCGGTGTGAGAGGGGCCGGGTCGGAGAAGTACCGATCGGGTGGGCGCGTTGCGAGATGCTCGTTTGGCCTCCCGGACCTGCGTGTCGACATGACCATGAAACGGGGCGCGGGGCGCGGCCGAGATGGCGCGGGGTGCTGTGTGGCGAAGATCGAACAGCACAGGCTGCCATCTCGGCGGTTGTGGGTGGCGGCCCCGGTCAGGCGGAAGTGAACAGCGGCAGCTCGGTGCGTCCCTTCCCGAGCACCGGCTCCGGGTCGGCGCCGAGCACGCGGGTGAGCAGGGTGGCGTAGACGTCGCGGAAGTCGGTCGTCGCCTTCAGGTCGCCGTCGTCGAGGTCGGTCAGGCTGGGCTGCTCGCCGATGAACCCGCCGCGTACGCCGCTGCCGGCGATCAGTACCGGGCCCGCGGTGCCGTGGTCGGTTCCCTGGTTGGCGTTCGCGGCCACCCGCCGCCCGAATTCGGAGTAGGCCATCAGCACCACCTGCCGCCCGCGGTCCGAGCTGGTCATCCGGGTCAGGAATCCGGACACCGCCGCGTCGACCTCGGACAGCAGTTCCTGCTGGGTGCCGCGCTCGTCGGCGTGCGTGTCGAAGCCGCCGAGGCTGACCGAGTACACCCGGCTCGGCGCACCCGCCTCGATGCAGCGGGCCACCACGTCGAGCTGCGCGGCGAGCGCCCCGCTGCCGGTCCTGCCGCCGGCCCCGCCGTCGTCGTCGACGGCGGGGCCGAACGTGTCCACCGTCCGGTGCAGGTCGGCGATGGACCGCGCGGCGGTGGCCTGCGGCGCGGACTCCCCAGGCGCGCCCGACCCCATCGCCGCGAACGCCGTGCCGAGCGCGCCGCCCGGCAGCACCAGGCCGCGCAGCGGCAGCGCGGCACCGGTGGTGGTTTCCCCCGCGAGCAACGGCGGCAGCACCGGCTCCAGGGAGATCGCGGTGAGCGGGTCGTTGCCGCTCGCGTCCAGCCAGCGCCCGATCCACCCGGTCGACGTGGGGTGCACCGGATCCGCGGTCTGCCAGATGTCCATGGAGCGGAAATGGCTGCGGTCGGGCTTCGGGTAGCTCACTCCGCGCACGATCGCGAGCGTGCCGCGGTCCCACTGCTGCTTGAGCGCGGCCAGGCCGGGGTTGAGGCCCAGCCCCTCACCGAGGTCGAGTACCTCTCCCTCGTCGTAGGCGAGGTCGGGGCGGGCCGAGTGGTAGGCCGGGTCGGCCGCGGGCACCACCGTGTTGAGGCCGTCGTTGCCCCCGTACAGCGTGACCAGGACGAGCACCGGGGCGCCCGGCGGGAGCGGATCGGTCCGGGTGCGGTCGGCCAGCTCCATCCAGCCGGCGGTGGTTGCCGCGGCGGCGGCCGTCGCCATGGTGCTGTAGGCCAGGAACCTGCGTCGGGTCAGGGTGTTCACGGGTCCTCCGGCTCAGGCGCTGATCGTGTTCTCGGGGGACGCGAGGGCGGCCGCGACCAGGTCCGGCGGGCGCCCGGCGAGCGGTGCCAGCGCGGCCGCGGTGCGCGCGGTGAAACCGGGCAGCCCGAGCAGTGCGGCGGTGGCCTCGACCCGCCCGGGCGCCGGCACGTCGGCCACCGGGGACAGGTCCGCGACAGCGGTCAACGCCCGCGCCATGCGAACCCGGGCCAGCGCCGCGGCCGTGGACAGCCAGGGCGTGCCGGCCGGCCAGCCGCCGACGTCCGGTGGGAAGAAGGGGGTCTGGCCGAGGTCGCGCAGCCCGCCGGTGAGCGCCGCGGGCTTCACCCGGGATGCCGGCAGGCGCAGCGCGCGCAGCGCCCCGACCAGCCATTCCACCGGCTGGCGGACCAGCACCGACGACGCGGACCGGAACGCCTGCGACGTCACCGCGGTGCGCACCATGGCCGCGATGTCGTGGTTCGGGCCGTACGCCGCCACCAGTGCCTCCAGGGTGGCGGGGTCCGGGGGCGCATCGGAGACGAACCGGCGCCAGACCCGCCCGGCCAGGAAACGGGGCGAGGCGGGCCGGGTGACCAGCAGGTCGGCCAGCCCGGGCGCGTCGTAGTCGGCCGTGGTGCCCAGCACCGACTTCGGTCCGGCGTCGTGGTCGTCGAGGTCGAGCCGCGCGGCGCCGCTGCGGACGTCGACCCGCCATCCGGTCAGCGCGCGGGCCGCCTCCCGTACGTCGTCCTCGGTGTAGTTGCCGACGCCGAGGGTGAACAGCTCCATGAACTCGCGGGCCAGGTTCTCGTTCGGCTTGCCCACCCGGTTCCCGCCGCCGTCCAGCCAGACCAGCATCGCCGGGTCGACGACCATCGCCTGGGCGAGCGCGCGGAAGTCGCCGCGGCCGAGCCGGCGCAGCGTCTCGTTCTGCGCGAACATCAGCTGCGGGTGGCGCACCTTCTGCGCGCTGGTGGCGAAGTGCCCGTGCCAGAACCAGGCCATCCGCTCCGGGAACGGCTCGTCCACGGCCGCCATCCGGTCCAGCCACCACACCCCGAGCCGCCGCGACTGCGCGATCCCCTCCCGCCGCTGATCCTTGCGGGCATCAGGGTTGTTCTTCCGTGCCGGCGGTTCGGGCGGTGGGAAGGCCGGTGGCGGCGTCGAGTCCACCCCGGGATCGCGCCCCGGCGCGGACAGCAGCCTCGCCAGCGTCGCGTCGAACCCGGCCGCCCGCGCCGCGTCCAGCTCGTCGCGGCGCGGGCCCAGGCAGACCCGCTGGAGCAGGCGCCGCACGATCTCGCTCTCCGAGACTGTGGGGTCGCCCGCCACCTGTGGTCGGAACGGCGCGATGCGCATGAGTCCACGATGACCGCCGAATGTTCGAGGAACGTCAGGGCGGCATCAGGGAAGGACAAGGGAAGGGGAAGGCAGGCCTGCCGCATCGCGCGTGCGGCTCATCGGCGCCGCGCGGGTGCTCAGGCCGGCTCGGCGAGAGTGTTCCAGAACATCAGCTCGTAGCTCTGGAACAGCCGGGCGTACCGGCGGGCGGCGTCCCGGTCGAGGGTGCCGGCGTCGAAGCCCGCCTGCACCACGGCCACCGCCTGGTCGTCCGGCAGCGGGGTCGCGAAGAAGTCGAAGAAGCCGCACGCGTCGTCGTCGAACCCGTAGTGCTCGCGCATCCCGCGCGCGATCGCGGCGCAGTACGTTCCCCACGCGCCGAAGTTGGCGGTGAGCGCGACGGCCACCTCGGCGGGGCGTGCGTTCAGCGCGAGCCACGCGAAGTAGGCGGGATAGGCCTGGCATCCGGCACGCGGCTCGTAGGCGTTGGCGGCGTCGTCGTCGAGGCCGGCGGCCGCGGCCAGCGGCGCGAGCTTGGCCAGCGCTGCCTCCTCACCGCTCGCGAGACCGCTGAAGTAGCTGCGGGCGGCCGCGGTGTCGCAACGGGCGGCGAGGGTGTGCAGGCTGCGCCAGTCGCTGGGCACGATGTGCAGCTCCTCGGCGGCGATGGCCGCGAACACCGACCGCGGCGCGGCGCCGTCGGCGATGAGCGGCGTCAGCCGGTTCTCCGCGTCCCGTGGCGCCAGCTCGGCCCGCACGGAATCCAGCAGCTCACGGGCCGCGGACATCACGGAGGACATCATCGATTCCCTTCGTCCTCGCCCGCGAGGGCGCGGCGCAGCGCCGCCCGCTCCGTGCGTCGGTCGGTGCCGCGTCGCTGCAGCAGCTCCAGCCGGACGAAGTAGCCGAGGGCGACCAGCGCGATCACGCCGAACGTGAGCCACTGCAGGGCGTAGGAGAAGTTCGTGAACGGGGCGCCGCCGCCCGCGGTCGGGGCCACGTCGAGCGGGCGCAGCACGCCCGGCTGCCCGTCGGCGAGCTGCAGGAATCCGGGTTCGAGACGCAGGCCGGTCGCGGTGGCGAGGGTCCGGGAGTCGGCCGCGTAGAGCTGGCGGTGCCCGTCGGTCTCGATCGCGGCGCGGCCCTGCGGGTCGGTCTCGTCGAGCCGCAGCCGCGCGGTGAGCGTGACGGGGCCTGCGGGCGGCGCCGGGTAGTCCGGGACGGTGGCGCCGGACGCCGCGGTGACCGAACCGCGGTTCACGACGACGAGGCGCCCGTCGTCCGTGCGGAACGGGGTGAGCACCTCGACGGCGGGCTGGCCGTCCACCACCCGCAGCCGCACGAGCCCCTCGCCGTCCGGCTCGAACGTGCCGGTGACCGTGACCTGCCGCCACTCGTCATCGGACGTCACCGAGTCGCCGGGGGGCACCAGGTCCGCGAGCGGCACGGGAGCGGTGACGGACGCGGCGTCGATCGCGCGCTGCTGGGCGTCGCGCTGCGCCTCGCGGCCGAACTGCCATGGCGCGAGCAACGTGAACGCGGCGGCCGCGAACCCGATGACCGCCACGATGAGCGCGATCCACCCGGGCCGCAGGAGGAACCTCACGCCCCGACCATACTGGCGTGATGGTCGGAGCTCTGCTGGTGGCGGGTACCACCTCGGACGCCGGCAAGAGCGCCCTTGTCACCGGGATCTGCCGGCTGCTCGCCCGCCGGGGCGTCGCGGTGGCGCCGTTCAAGGCGCAGAACATGTCGAACAACTCCGTCGTCACGCTCGACGGCGGCGAGATCGGCCGCGCGCAGGCGGTGCAGGCGCTCGCGTGCGGCCTCGCGCCGAGCGTCGCGTTCAACCCCGTGCTGCTCAAGCCGGGCAGCGACCGCAGCTCCCAGGTGGTGGTGCGCGGCAGGGTGGACGGCACGGTCAGCGCCCGGTCCTACCAGCGCCGCAAAGCCGCGCTGCTCGATGTGGTCACGGCGAGCCTCGCCGACCTGCGCGCCCGCTTCGACGTGGTGATCTGCGAGGGCGCGGGCTCTCCCGCGGAGATCAACCTGCGGGGGAACGACATCGCGAACATGGGCCTCGCGCAGGCCGCCGACCTGCCGGTCGTGATCGTCGGCGACATCGACCGCGGCGGCGTGCTCGCCCACCTCTTCGGCACGCTCGCCGTGCTCGACCCCGCCGACCAGGCCCGCATCGCCGGGTTCGTCGTGAACAAGTTCCGCGGCGACCCGACGCTGCTCGCGCCGGGCCTCGACCAGCTCGCCGCGCTCACCGGCCGCCCCACGCTCGGCGTGCTGCCGTGGGAGGAGCGGCTGTGGCTGGACGCTGAGGACTCGCTGTCCGCGGTGGCCGACGGCGTGCTCGGCAGGCCGGCGCCGCCGCACGGGTCGCAGTGGCTGCGAGTGGGCGTCGTGCGGCTGCCGCGGATCTCCAACGCCACCGACGCGGAGGCGCTCGCCGCCGAGCCCGGCGTCGCCGTCCGGTACGTGACGGAGCCGTCCCGGCTCGCCGACGTCGACCTCGTGGTGCTGCCGGGCTCCAAGGCCACGGTCACCGACCTCGCCTGGCTGAGGCGGACGGGGCTCGCCGACGCCGTGGTCGCGCACTCGGCCGCCGGAGGGCCGGTGCTGGGCATCTGTGGGGGATACCAGATGCTCGGGAAGCGGATCCTCGATCCGCACGGCGTCGAGGGTGGGGACGCCGACGGGCTCGGCCTGCTGGACCTCGAGGTGGAGTTCGAGGTCGACAAGCACCTGGGCAACCCCGAGTCGACGGCGTGGGGCGAGCCGGTGCGCGGCTACGAGATCCACCACGGCCGGGTGGTGTACAGCGGTGACCCGCCCCTGCTCGACGGCGAGGGATCCGACGCGGGCGCCGTCCTCGGGACGCACTGGCACGGGCTGCTGGAGAATGACGGGTTCCGCCGCGCCCTGCTGCGCCGGATCGCCGACCAGGCCGGGCGGACCGGCTTCGTCCCGGCGCCGGACACGTCGTTCGCGGCGCAGCGCACCGCCCAGCTCGACGTGCTGGCGGACCTCGTCGAGACGCACATCGACATCCGCGCACTTGAACATGTCATCAATCACGGTGCGCCCGCGGACCTCCCGGTGGTGACCACCGGTCTGGCAGGCTCGCCCGGGTGAGCGGTCCGCAGTTCCCCTTCTCCGCCCTCGTCGGCCACGACGACCTCCGGCTCGCGCTGCTGCTGAACGCCGTGCACCCTGGCGTCGGCGGCGTCCTCGTGCGCGGGGAGAAGGGCACCGCGAAGTCGACGGCCGTGCGCGCGCTCGCGGCGCTGCTGCCTGCGCTCGACGTGGTGCCCGGCTGCCGGTTCGGCTGCGCGCCCGGCGCGCCCGACCCGGCCTGCCCGGACGGGCCACACCCGCCGGGTGGCGCGGCCGACGTCCGCCCGGCCCGGCTCGTCGAGCTGCCGGTGGGTGCCACCGAGGACCGCCTCGTCGGCTCCCTCGACCTGGAGCGCGCCCTCTCCGAGGGCGTGCGCGCCTACCAGCCGGGCCTGCTCGCCGACGCGCACCGCGGCGTGCTGTACGTCGACGAAGTCAACCTGCTGCACGACCACCTGGTGGACCTGCTGCTCGACGCCGCCGCCATGGGCCGGGCCCACGTGGAGCGCGACGGCGTGTCGGTCTCGCACGCTGCGCGGTTCCTGCTGGTCGGCACGATGAACCCGGAGGAGGGCGAGCTGCGCCCGCAGCTGCTCGACCGGTTCGGGCTCACCGTCGAGGTACGGGCGGCGCGCGACGTCGAGACGCGGGTGGAGGTCGTGCGGCGCAGGCTCGCGTTTGAGGCCGACCCTGCCGGTTTCGTCGCCGGGTGGCAGGACGAAGAGCGGGGCACGGCCCAGCGGATCGCCGAGGCGAGGGACCGGGTCGGCGCCGTCGCGCTCCCGGACGCCGAGCTGCGCCGCATCGCCGCCGTCTGCGCGGCCTTCGACGTCGACGGCATGCGGGCCGACCTCGTGATCGCGCGCGCCGCGATCGCCCATGCGGCGTGGCGCGGGGCGGGCGCCGTCGCGGAGGAGGACGTGCGCGTGGGCGCGCGGCTCGCGCTGCCGCACCGGCGCCGCCGCGACCCGTTCGACGAGCCGGGGATGGACGAGCAGGCCCTGGACGACGCGCTTCGCGATGCGGACGAGCAGGAGCCACCGGACGGCCCGGACGACCGCGGACCTGGCGGCGGCGCCCCTGAACCCGGCGAGTCCCCGGCCTCCGGCGACTCCGACTCGGGCACGGCGCCGCGCCCGGCGGGTGACGGCCGGCCTCAGGCCGCGCCGCCGGCGTCGGCGCCGTTCCGGGCACGGCTGCTGCAGGTGCCGGGCATCGGGGAGGGAGCGCCCGGGCGCCGGTCGCGGGCGCGCACCGACACCGGCCGGGTGGTCCGCGCGTCCGGGACCGCGCCGCGGCGCGCCGCCGACCTGCATCTGCCTGCCACCATCGCCGCGGCCGCCCCGCACCAGCGGGGCCGCGGCCGCACCGGCGCCGGCCTGCGGCTGCACGCGGCCGACCTGCGCAGCGCCGAGCGCGAGGGCCGGGAGGGCAACCTCGTGCTCTTCGCCGTGGACGCGTCCGGCTCGATGGCCGCCCGGCAGCGGATGGCGGCGGTGAGCGGGGCGGTCATGTCGTTGCTGCGGGACGCCTACCAGCGCCGGGACAAGGTCGGGCTGGTCGCGTTCCGGGCGGGTGGAGCCGAGCTGGTGCTGCCGCCGACGTCCAGCGTGCCCGCCGCTCAGGTCCGGCTCGCGCAGCTGCGCACCGGTGGCCGCACGCCGCTGGCCGACGGGCTGTTGCGGGCGCGGGCCGTGCTGCGCGTGGAGCGGTTGCGGGACCCGCGCCGCCGCGCGCTGCTCGTGCTGCTCACCGACGGCCGCGCCACCGTGGCGGCCCGCCCTGGCGGCGACCCGGTTGCCGACGCGTGCCGCGCCGCCGGGCTGCTCGCCGCCGACGGGGTGGCGACGATCGTGGTCGACTGCGAGAGCGGCCCCGTCCGGCTCGGCCTCGCCGCCCGCGTGGCTGCCGCGGCGGGCGGAGCCGCACTCGGTCTCGCGGAGCTGTCGGCCGATCAGGTGGCCGGCGTCGTCCGGGCGGCGCGCGCCGCGTAAGGCCCACCTCGTGAGTGGATACGCGCGCTATAGCTCGCGTATCCACTCACGACCCGACGGAGGAGGGGAACATGCCGCAGGGGCAGGTCGTCACGGTTCCGGCCGACGGGCTCACCACCCGCCAGCGCCGCAATCGGCCGCTGGTCGTCGTCCACACGGGGGAGATGAAGGGGAAGTCGACCGCCGCGTTCGGGCTGGCGCTGCGCGGCTGGAACCAGGGTTGGTCGATCGGGGTCTTCCAGTTCGTGAAGTCGGCGAAGTGGAAGGTCGGCGAGGAGGCCGCGTTCCGCGCACTCGGCCGCGTGCACGAGCAGACCGGCGAGGGCGGGCCGGTCGAGTGGCACAAGATGGGCGAGGGCTGGTCCTGGACGCGCAAGAAGGGCTCCGAGGACGACCACGCCGCCGCCGCGGCCGAGGGCTGGGCGGAGATCCGCCGCCGCTTCGAGACGCAGGCGCACGACCTGTACGTGCTCGACGAGTTCACCTACCCGATGAAGTGGGGGTGGGTGGACGTGCGCGAGGTCGTCGAGGTGCTCGCCGCCCGCCCCGGCCGCCAGCACGTGGTGATCACCGGGCGGGATGCCGCCCCGGAGCTGATCGAGGCCGCCGACCTCGTGATGGAGACGACCAAGGTCAAGCACCCGATGGACGCGGGCCAGAAGGGGCAGCGCGGGATCGAGTGGTGATTCGGGACCGCGCAGGTCGAGTAGCGCCGGCCCCCTCTTCCGGTGGTCGAGTAGCGCCGGCCCGCTGGGGCGCCGTCCCTACTCGACCACCGTGAGCGCGGCCTCAGGCCACCAGGTCGCCGTACTCGTCGGAGTGCTTGTCCAGGAACCCCTTCACGAACGGGCACACCGCGCGCACCTTCTTGTCGTGCGCGCGCACGTCGTCCAGCGCCGCGCGGATCAGCCCGCTCGCCACGCCCTTGCCCTCGAACTCGGACATGACCTGCGTGTGGATGAACGTCACGATCCGCTCGGACGCGCGGTACTCGGCGATACCGGCAAGCTCGCCGTCGATCAGGGCCTCGTAGCGTCGGCGCTCGGGCACATCGGTGACGTCCATGGCGATCACGCTAGTCGCTAGAATGCAGATCGGAGGTGAGGCGTGTCCGGTGACGCGTACGGCGTCGACGAGGCCACTCGCGCCCTCCTCCTGCTCATGCCCCGGCTCGTGGGCCGGGCGAAGCGGATCCCGCCGCCCGAGCCGTTGCGCGTGTTGCAGCTCGCGCCCCGGCACCTGTCGCTGCTGGCCTACCTGGTGTTCGACGGCCCGCTGGGGGTGAAGGAGCTGGCGGCCCGGCTGGAGGTCGCGCCCGCCACCGTGAGCCTGATGGTCGCCGACCTCTCCCGGCAGGGGGTGCTCGAACGCCGCGAGGACGACGCCGACCGGCGGCGCACGATCGTCAGCATCGCGCCCGCGCACGAGCGGTCGGTCACCGACTGGCTCGCCGCCGGTGGGCACGCCTGGAAGGTGGCGATGGAGCCGCTGACAGCCGAGCAACGGCGGTTGTTCGTCGAGACGTTGCGGGCCTACGAGCGCGAGGTCACCGGCCAGGAGTAGACAGATCGCATGGAGTACACGCGACTCGGCTCGACCGGTATGCAGGTCTCGCGGATCTGCCTGGGGATGATGAGCTACGGCACCCCGACCTGGCGGGAGTGGGTGCTCGACATCGACGCCTCCCGGCCGCTCGTGCGCAGCGCCGTGGATGCGGGGATCACGTTCTTCGACACGGCCGACGGCTACTCGCTCGGCGTGTGCGAGGAGCTCACCGGCACCCTGCTGCGTGAGTTCTTCCCGCGCCGCGATGACTACGTGCTCGCCACCAAGGTGTTCTTCCCGATGAGCGACCGGCCCAACGACCGCGGGCTGTCGCGCAAGCACATCATGGCCAGCATCGACGGGTCGCTGCGCCGGCTGGGCACCGACCACGTCGACCTCTACCAGATCCACCGCTGGGACCCGGAGACCCCGATCGAGGAGACGATGGAGGCCCTGCACGACGTCGTGCGCGCGGGCAAGGCCCGCTACATCGGCGCCTCCAGCATGTACGCGTGGCAGTTCGCGAAGGCCCAGCACACGGCCGACCTGGGCGGCTGGACCCGCTTCGTCTCGATGCAGGACCACTACAACCTGATCTACCGCGAGGAGGAGCGGGAGATGCACCCGCTCTGCCTCGACCAGGGCGTCGGCGTGATCCCGTGGAGCCCGCTGGCCCGCGGACGGCTCGCCCGGCTGCCGGAGGAGCGCACCACCACCCGCGCCGCCAGCGACCCGATCGCCGACAACATGTACACCGAGTCCGACGACGCGGTCGTGCAGGCGGTCGCCGACGTCGCCAAGGCCCGTGACCTGCCGCTGGCTCAGGTGGCGCTCGCGTGGATGCTGCACAAGGAGGCGATCTCGGCGCCGATCGTCGGGGCCACGAAGCCCGGCCACATCGAGGACGCGGTCGCCGCGGTCGGCGTGGAGCTGTCGGACGAGGAGATCGCCGCGCTCGAGGCGCCGTACGTGCCGCACCCGGTGCTCGGCCACCAGTGAGCGAGCTCGCGAGCTCACCATCAGCGCAGTGACCCGAGCGGTGGTGGTCGCCGCGCCCGCATCGGGCAGCGGCAAGACCACCGTCGCCACCGGGCTCATGGCGGCGCTGCGGCGGCGGGGGACGGCCGTGGCTCCGTTCAAGGTCGGGCCGGACTACATCGACCCCGGCTACCACACGCTCGCCGCGGGGCGGCCGGGCCGCAACCTCGACCCGGTGCTCGTCGGTGCCGACCGGATCGCCCCGCTGGCCCGGCACGGGTCGGCGGGCGCCGAGATCGCCGTGGTCGAGGGCGTGATGGGCCTGTTCGACGGGCGCATCCCCGATGGTGCGGGTTCCACCGCCGAGGTCGCGGGGCTACTAGGGGCGCCGGTGCTGCTGGTCGTCGACTGCCGCGGCCAGTCGCGCAGCCTGGCCGCGCTGCTGCACGGGTTCCGCTCCTTCGACCCGGCCCTGCGGATCGCGGGCGTCGTGCTCAACCGGGTGGGCAGCGCGCGGCACGAGGACGTGCTCCGCGCCGCCGCCGAGGAGGCGGGGCTGCCCGTTCTCGGTGCCCTCCCGCGCCGCGACGCCCTCGAAGTCCCGTCCCGGCACCTGGGGCTCGTGACGGCCGCGGAGCACGGGGGAGCCGCCACCGCCGCCGTCGACGCGATGGCGGAGCTGGTGGCGGCACACGTCGACCTCGACGCCGTGATCGGGCTGGCCGCGCCGCTGCCGGCCGGCCCGGCGTGGTCGCCGCGCGACGCCGTCGGTGACGGTCCACCCGGTCGCGGGCCGGTAGTGGCGGTGCTCGGGGGCCCGGCGTTCACGTTCGGCTACGCCGAGCACGTCGAGCTGCTCGCCGCGGCCGGAGCGGAGCCGGTCACCGTCGACCCGCTGCGCGACCCCGCCCTCCCTCAGGGCACCGGCGCGCTCGTGCTGCCCGGCGGCTTTCCGGAGGAACACGTCGCCGAACTCGGCGCCAACGCGCCACTGCTCGCCGCGGTGCGGGAGCTGGCGGCGTCGGGAGCGCCGGTGCACGCCGAGTGCGGCGGGCTGCTGTACCTGTGCGAGACGCTGGACGGCTCGCCGATGTGCGGCGTGCTCCCGGCCGCGGCGACCCGCGCCGGGCGGCTCACGCTGGGCTATCGCGACGCCGTTGCGCTCGCCGACTCGGCGCTGCACCCGGCGGGCGCGCGCGTGACGGGGCACGAGTTCCACCACTGGTCGGTCACGCCGCGCGCCGGCGAGGCCGCAGCCTGGGCCTGGCGCGGGGCGGAGCCGGAGGGGTTCGTCCATGGCGGCGTGCACGCGTCGTTCCTGCACACCCATCCCGCGGGGGAGCCCGCCGCGGTGGCGCGCTTCGTCCGGAGCGCGCCTCAGATCCGTGGGCCGGAGAAGGGGTAGCGAAGCGTGGTGGCTGATCGAATGGTCGTCGGGCTGGTGGCGTGTGCGACCGGTGGGTTACGCACCATCTGGAACGGCTTCGTGGAGCCTGCACTACGGCTGGACTGGCGGGTTGCCGTCACCCTCACCCCAACGGCGAGCCGGTGGTTGTCAGACGGTGCGGAGCTGAGGCGAATCGAGAAGGCCACCGGCCTGCCGGTCCGCGATCGCCCGAGGCTTCCCGACGAGCCGCGCCCGCATCCGGAACTCGCGTGCTGCGTGGTGGCGCCGGCGTCGGCCAACACGGTCGCGAAGCTCGCCCTCGGCATCTCGGACAACCAGGCCCTCGCCACTGCGAACGAGGCCATCGGTGATCCGGATGTCCCTGTGATCGTCTTTCCGCGAGTGAGCGCCGCGCACGTCCGACATCCCGCGTGGGCCGGCCACCTCGCCACGCTGCGCTCCGTAGGTGTCCACCTGGTGTACGGCGAATCCGTCTGGCCCGTTGATGAGCCGCGACAAGCGCCGCCCGGCGGTCGTCCGCTCCCGTGGGCTGCGATGCTCGACCTGGTCGGTCAGGTCACCTCCACGTAATGCATGTCTCCACGGGCTCGGCGTGTCGTCGTGCTGCAGCGTGACCCACCACGCCGTCCATTACTCGGGCACGCGAACCTCCGGTGTTTCAGGTGAGGAGATTCGCGAACGAGCCGCGTGCTACGCAGAGTCGACGAAAGCGGCTGAAGCGAGGTCCGAGTGTCAGGCTGCGGAGACAGAGTGTCGCGCGGGGCCGTACCGTGGCGATGACGCACGCAAAGTCCCAGCGACGCTGGCACGCTGGGCATGCTCGACGCCGCGCCCGGCCACACGGTGCTGGAGATCGGGACCGGATACAACGCAGCGCTACTTTGCCACCGCCTCGGCAGCGAGGCTGTGACCAGCATCGACATCGACCCGGAACTCGTCGACGCGGCACGTGAGACGCTCATGTCAGTTGGGTTCACACCTACTCTCGTGGCCGGCGACGGCGCGGACGGCGTACCAGAGCGCGCACCGTTCGACCGAATCCTCGCCACCTGCGCCGTACCCGCCGTCCCCGGAGCGTGGGGGGCAACTCGCCGACGACGGGCGGCTCGTGGCCGACCTACGCGCCGTCACGTCGAGCACGTTGATCGCGGCTTGCCGCGACGGCGACGGCAACCTCGTGGGTCGGTTCTATTCCATTCCAGGCCATTTCATGTGGCTTCGACCGCACGTCACCGACCCGTTTCGCACATCTGGGGAGAGCCTCGCATCGTTCGACCGGACGGCGATGCGCCGCGCCGCCGCCGATCTCGATCCAGAACTCCTCGACGATCCCGACTTCGGCTTCCAGCTCGCCCTCCGGGTCCCCGGGGTCGTGCAGTCCCTGCGCCTGCCCGACCGGGGTACCTGCATCTTGCGCACTGACGACGGCTCCTGAGTCGAGATCGACAGCCACGGCACCGCACTTCAGAGCGGCTCCCGATCGATCGGGGACGAGATCCTCGCGGCGCACCGCGCATGGGTCGCCCACGGTATGCCCCACCGCTCCCGTTACGGACACACCGTCACCCCGACCGGAACCAGCACGGTCTGGCTCGACTCGGCCGAGGAGTCCACCGAGCGGATCGCGACGTGAAGCGGCGGCGCTTGCCGCCACCGTCGTCCGCTTCGACGACCGGTCACACCCCGTCGCGGGCCGGTCGCCGTGATCCCTGATCAGTGGATCGCCCCAGGTGGCTTCTCCTTGCTACTGTTGAGTAACCGACGCTCAGCGAGGAGGTCGTCGTGCCGGAGATCCGCACACCTCGGTCCCGCTCCCGCCGGCACGCGCGCGTCGGCCTCGTTCTCGGGGCGGGTGGCCTGCTCGGGTCGGCCTGGACGGCGGGTGTGCTCCCGCTCCTCGTCGAACGCCTCGACCGGCCGCTGAGCGACCTCGATCTCGTGCTCGGCACGAGTGCGGGAGCCGTGCTCGGTGCGGCGTTGCGGTGCGGCATGGACGTGCCGGAGCTGCTCGCCCACCAGCGGGGCGCCGACCCGGCCGCCGGCTCCGACCGCAGGCCCGCCGAGCTGCCGGAGCTGCGCACGATCGAGCGCGAGTCCGGGGACGGGCGGATGCCCGTGCCGCTGCCGCTGCTCGGGTCGCCCTGGCTGGTCGCACTGGCCGCCGTCTCGCCGTGCCGGATGAACCCCGTGGTGGCCGCGTCCGGCCTGCTGCCGCTGGGGCGGCGGCGGATGACGTCGCTCGTGCGGATGGTCGACGCCCTCCAGGCGCGCGGCGGGGCGCGGGCGGACGGCTGGGTTCCCGGCAAGCCGCTGTGGGTGGTGGCAGTCGACTACGACTCCGGGCGCCGGGTGGTGTTCGGGCGCGCAGGCGCTCCGCAGGCCTCGGTCGCCGACGCGGTGCTCGCGTCCTGCGCGATCCCGGGCTGGTTCGCACCGCAGGTGATCGAGGGGCGCCGCTACGTCGACGGCGGCGTCGCGTCGTCCACGTCGCTGGCGCTGCTCGCGCGGCCGGGTGCGCCCGTGTTGGACGAGGTGTACGTCCTCGCGCCCATGGCCAGCTACTCCTACGACCGACCGACCGATCCCGTCGCGGTGGTGGAGCGGCAGGTGCGCCGGCTGCTCACCCGCTGGCTCGACGCCGAGGTGCGCGCGGTGCGCGACCTGGGCACCCGTGTCACCGTGCTGACCCCGGGGCCCGCCGACCTGCAGGCCATGGGCGGCAACCTGATGAACCCGCGGCGCCGCCTCCAGGTGCTGGACACGGCCCTGGAGACCTCGGCCGGCGCGCTGGACGCCGATCGCAGCACGGCCGCCTGAGACCCGTCGGGGGATTGAAACGCCACTTTCACGCAGCCTCACCGCGTGAGAGTGGCGTTTCAATGGAGCGCGTAGTCCGGTAGCGGGAAGGACCGCGCTGCCTCGTCGATCCGGCCGCTGAGCAGCCGCTTGGCCGGGCCGAGGTACGGGAGCGCGGTGAGCACGGCGTTGCGCAGCCAGAGGGCGGTGCGCGTGCCCGGGACCAGCGTGGCGGCGCCGGAGGTCGCGAGCCGCTGGTTGCGCTCGACGAACGGGCGCAGCGCCCGCTCGTACGCGGTGAAGGCGATCGCCGGGTCGCCTCCGGCCGCGGCGAGCTCACCTGCCAGCACGTACGCGCCGATCAAGGCGAGGCTGGTGCCCTGGCCGGACAGCAGGGCCGGGGCGTAGGCGGCGTCGCCCACCAGCGCCACCCGTCCGCTGCTCCACCGCGGCATCCGGATCTGGCTCACGGTGTCGAAGAAGAAGTCCTCCGCGGTCCGCATGGCGGCGACCAGCCGTGGGACCTCCCAGCCACCGCCGGCGAACGCGGCGGCCACGGCGTCCCGCTGACCCGCGACATCCCGGGGGTCGACCGCGAACCCGGGCGGGGTCGCGAAGGCGAACATCGCCGTGAGGCTCTGCTGCCCGCGCACCGCGTTGACGCCGGCCATCCGTCCCGGGGTGTTGTGTGCGACGAACTCCCGCTCCAGGTTCCAGACGGCGCTCGTCGCCGGGTCGAGGGAGAACCCGGCGAAGGCGAATCCGAGGTCGTGGCGGAAGTCGGCGTCCGGCCCGAAGACCAGCCCGCGGACGGTCGAGTGCAGCCCGTCCGCCCCGATCACGAGATCGACGGCGCGCGGCGGCGCGTTGCGGAACGTCACGTGAACGCCGTCCGCGTCCTGCTCGAGTGCCGTGACCGTGTCCTCGAACAGGTACTCGACATCGTCGCGCGTCCGCTCGTAGAGCAGGCGCGCGAGGTCGCCGCGGGGAAGCTCGACGTCGCGGCCCGCCGGGCTGCCGGTGAACTCGTCCGGCGTGATGCGCGCGATCGTCCGCCCGCGCGCGCCGACGAACGTCCCGCCTCTGGTGTCGACGTGTGCCTCGCGGATCGCGGGCAGCAGGCCCGTGCGCTCGACGACCTCGAGCGCACCGGCGCGGACGTCGATCGGGTAGCCGCCGTCCCGGATGGCGGGTGCGCGCTCCACGACGACCGGTCGGAAGCCGTGGTGGTGCAACCAGAAGGCGAGTGCCGGCCCGGCGATGCTCGCGCCGGAGATCAGGATCGTGCGGGTCATGGGGTCCTCTCATTGCCTACTTGCCGCACGGTAAGGAACGAACTGACCGGGCGGCAAGTAGATAACCGGTAGGCTGCGCGACGTGCCGCGCCGCAACGCCGACACGCGAGAGGACATCCGCGCCGTCGCCATCGAGCTGTTCGCCGAGAACGGGGTCGAACAGACGAGCCTGCGCCAGATCGCGGAGCGGCTCGACATCACCAAGGCGGCGCTCTACTACCACTTCCCGTCCAAGGACGAGCTGATCGCCGACCTGGCCCAGCCGCTGATCGACGATCTCGAGGACTTCTTCGCCCACGTGCGGGAGGTGGGGCCGGGTGAGCCCGATGCCATCCTCCGCAGGTACCTGGAGCTGTGCTACCGCCACCGCAAGCTGCTGCAGAGCGTGCTGCGCGATCCCACGGTCCTGTCCCGGCTGGGCACGCTCACCGAGGTGCTCTACCGGCGCCTCGAGGTGGATCGGTTGCTGGCGGGCAGCGACCTGCCGGCGGACCGCGTGCGGGCGACCATCGCCTTCGGTGGCCTGCAGGACTGCGTGGTGCTGATGGGCGACGAGCCCATGGAGAGCTATGCCGAGGCCGCCGTCGCGTCGGCGGGGCGGGCGCTGCGGCCGGGTTAGACACGGCCGAGTGCGCAACGTCGCAGTCCAGCCGTCTGCATGGACTCCGCGGCGCCCCGCGGCACAGACTGACCGGCGTGGAGCGTGGGAAGGTGTCGTTCGTGGGGGCCGGGCCGGGCGCGGCCGACCTCATCACGGTGCGGGGAGCGCGGCGGATCGCCGAGGCCGACGTGGTGATCTGGGCGGCCAGCCTGGTGATGGCCGAGTGCGTCACCGAGCACGCTCGGCCCGACGCGGAGCTGGTCGACTCCTCGCAGATCGCGCACGAGGACGTCCTCGCGCTCTACCGGCGTGCCGCAGCCGAGGGCCTGAAGGTCGCACGCGTGCACTCCGGTGACCCGTCGCTGTGGGGCGCTGTGCAGGAGCAGTACGACGCGGCCGAGGAGCTCGGGCTCGAGGTGGAGATCGTGCCGGGGGTCTCGGCGTTCGGTGCGGCCGCCGCGGTCGCGGGCCGGGAACTGACCATCCCGGAGGTCGCGCAGTCAGTGGTGCTCACCCGGCTCGAAGGCGGCAAGACACCGATGCCGCCGAAGGAGAAGCTGCGCGAGTTCGCCCGCCACGGCACGACGATGGCGATCTTCCTCTCCGCCGCGCGCTCCGGGCAGATGGTCACCGAGCTGCTGGCGGGCGGCTACCCGGACGACACCCCGGTGGTCGTCGCCCACCGCACCAGCTGGCCCGACGAGCTGACCCTGCGGTGCCGGCTCGACGAGGTCGAGCACGTGTGCAAGCAGAACAAGCTGTGGCGGCACACCCTGTTCCTGGTGGGTCCGGCCCTCGCGGCGGCGGGAACGAGGAGCCACCTGTACCACCCCGGGCATTTCCACACGTTCCGCAAGCCGGACCGGTCGGCGCGCCGCGAACTGCGGGCGCGCCGGACCTCATGAGCCCTGCCCTCGACCGCCGTTCGTCGGAGACGCTCACTGTGATCGGGATCGATGGGGAGCCCCTTTCCGTGCCTGCGCGGGATGCGCTCGCCTGTGCCGAGGTCGTCGTGGGGGCTGCTCGGCATCTCGAGGCCGTCCCTGTGCCGGCCGCAGCGGAGCGGGTCGTGCTCGGGCCGGTCGAGGCCGGTCTGGAGCGGCTGACCGGGCGGCGGGGCGTCGTGCTCGCCAGCGGGGATCCGGGGTTCTTCGGCATCGTGCGGCTGCTGCGCGAGCGGGGGCACGAGCCCGTCGTGCTGCCGGCTCGCTCCAGCCTGCAGCTGCTGTTCGCCCGGCTCGGCCGCTCGTGGGACGACGTCGCCGTCGTGAGCGCGCACGGGCGGGACCTGCGCCCGGCCGCCAACGTCTGCCGGGCGCGGCCCGCCGTCGCCGTGCTCACCGCGCCGGGCGCCGGGCCCGCGGAGATCGGCGCCGCCCTCGAGGGGTGGCCGCGCACGCTCGTGGTGGCCGAGGACCTCGGCGGGCCGGACGAGCGGCTCGTCACGCTGCCGGCCGTCGAGGCCGCCGATCGCCAGTGGCACCCGCTCACCGTCGTGCTGAGCCTGCGCGACCCGGACGCGGTGCCGCCCCGCGGCTGGCACGCGGGCGGCGAGCCCGTCCCGCCGGCGGGCGGGTGGGCGCTTCCCGATCACGCGTTCGACCACCGCGCGAGCATGGTCACGAAGGCCGAGGTCAGGGCGCTCGTGCTGGCGCGGCTCGCCCCGCATCCCGGTGCTCTCGTGTGGGACGTCGGTGCCGGGTCCGGCTCGGTGGCCGTCGAGTGCGCGCGGCTCGGCGCGGCGGCGCTCGCCGTCGAGCGGCGGCCCGACGACGCCGAGCGCGTCGCCGCCAACGCGGCCGCCCACGGCGTCGACGTCCGCGTCGTGGCGGGCGAGGCCCCTGCGGCGCTGGCCGGGCTGCCCCGCCCGGACGCGGTGTTCGTCGGAGGGGGCGGCCCCGAGGTCGTCGCCGCCGCGGCGGCTGCCGGACCCGAGCGGGTCGTCGTGGCGCTCGCGGCGATCGACCGGATCGCGCCCACCCGCGCGGCGTTGCGGGCCGCCGGCCTGACCGTCGACGGCGTGCAGCTCGCGGCGTCCCGCTTCGCCGACCTGCCGGACGGCTCCGTCCGGCTCGCCGCCACCAACCCGATCACCGTCATGTGGGGGACGCAGCACTGATGGTCGACCATGCACGCAGGTCTCCGAGGATCGCGCTGTTCGCCGTCACCGAGGCGGGGCGGCGGGCGGCGGCCGAGGTCGCGCCCGCCCTCGGCGCCCATGTCCACCCGCTCGACGAGCTGCCCGATCTGTGGCCGCGGCTGGACGCGGCGGTGTTCTTCCTCGCCACCGGCGCCACCGTCCGGCTGGTCGCTCCGCTGCTGGAGGACAAGCGCGCCGACCCTGGCGTGGTGTGCGTCGACGAGGCCCGCCGGTTCGCCGTCGCCCTCGCCGGTGGGCACGAGGGCGGCGCCAACGCGCTCGCCGAGCGGGTCGGCGCACTGCTCGGCGCCCAGCCCGTGATCACGACGGCCTCCGACGCCACCGCCACGACGGGTGTCCACGATCTGGCAGTCGCCCTCGACGCGGTGGTGGACGGCGACGCGGCGGCCGCCGGCCGCGCACTGCTGGACGGCACGGCGGTGGTGGAGAACCCCCTTGCCTTCCCGCTGCCGCCCACCCCGGGACGTCAGCAGAACCACCTTGCTGACGTCCGGGAACCGCACCGGGTCGTCGTCACCGATCGGCTCGTGGGCGGCGTGACCCGGGTCGTGCCGCCTACGCTCGTCGTCGGGATCGGGGCCGCGCGCGGAGTGCCGGCCGCCGCCGTGAGTGCCGCCTTGCGGCGCATCGAGACCGAGCACGGGGTCGACCTGCGTGCCGTCCGGGCGTACGCGAGCGTCGACCTCAAGGCGGACGAGGCGGGGATCCTCGCCGCGATCGCGCCCGCGGAGCTGCGGACCTACCCGGCCGAGGTACTGGCCGAGGTCGCCGTGCCGAACCCGAGCGAGGTGGTGCGCGCCGAGGTGGGCACCGCGAGCGTGGCCGAGGCCGCCGCGTTGCACGCCGCCGCGGAGCTGGGCGGCGGGGCGCCGGTCGAGCTGGTGGTCGAGAAGATCAAGGGCGCGAACGTCACGGTCGCGGCCGCGCGGATCCGACCCCGGGGCCGCCTCGCGATCGTCGGGCTCGGGCCGGGCGCGGCCGACCTGCGGGTGCCCCGCGCCGGGACGGAGCTGCGCCGTGCGTCCGTGGTGGTGGGGCTCGACCAGTACGTCGAGCAGATCCGCCACCTGCTCCGCCCTGGCACCGAGGTGCACGCGAGCGGGTTGGGCGACGAGGAGCAGCGCGCGGCGGACGCCGTCGCCCTCGCCGCGAAGGGTCGCGCGGTTGCGCTGATCGGCTCCGGCGACGCGGGTGTGTACGCGATGGCGAGCCCGGCGCTGCAGCAGGCGGGTGCCGACATCGAGGTCGTCGGCGTCCCCGGTGTCACCGCCGCGCTCGCCGCCGCCGCACTGCTCGGCGCCCCCCTCGGGCACGACCACGTGCTGATCTCGCTGTCGGACCTGCACACCCCGTGGCCGGTGATCGAACGTCGCGTCGCGGCCGCCGCTGATGCCGACCTCGTCACCTGCTTCTACAACCCGCGCAGCCGCGACCGCCACTGGCAGCTCGGCGCCGCACTCGACGCCTTCCGCGCCCATCGCCCGCCGACCACACCGGTCGGCGCCGTCCGGCAGGCCGGGCGGCCGGGGCAGCGGGTGTGGACGGCCCCCCTGGTCGAGTTCGACGCCGCCGAGGTCGACATGCTCACGACCGTGGTCGTCGGGTCGTCGGCGACGCGGATGGTGGCGGGGCGGATGGTGACGCCGCGGGGTTATCGCTGGAGCTGAGATTGCCGCGCAGCTCGTGGCCCGGTCGTGAGCTCCCGCGAGTCGCGCTCTGGATGTGCGCGAGTCGTGCGCCCGCTGCACCGTCGCCCGTCGGTTCGACGGAATCGCCGCGGAGGTGCGACGTCGCGCACGCGGCGAGGGAGCGAGGGCATGCGTCGGGTTAGGCTCGGCCGGCCGTGTGGGAACCCGGTGCGATTCCGGGGCGGTCCCGCCACTGTCACCTGCGAACCTCCGCAGGGAGCCAGACCTCGCGCGGCACACCCACCACCGACCCCGTCCGGGCGTGGACACCCCGGGGAGGAGAACCGTGAACGCGCGCGTCGCCGTGCATCCGATCGAGCAGGAGTCCTACGCGATCCTGCGCAGCAGGCTCGACACCTCTGATCTGCCGCCGCTCACGCGCGCGGTCGTCGAGCGGGTCGTGCACACGAGTGCCGACACCACATGGGCCGGCGACTTGGTCGCCGCGGAGGACGCCCTGCAGGCGGGCCGGGAGGCGTTGCTCGCCGGGTCGCCGCTGGTCACCGACGTGCGGATGGTGGCCTCCGGGATCACCGCCCGCCCGGCGGTCGTGGCGCTCGACCTCGCCGCGGGCCCCGAACCGGGGCTGACGCGGTCCGCGGCCGGGATCCGCGCCGCCGTCGCGCAGCACCCGGACGGCGCGGTGTGGGTGATCGGGAATGCGCCGACCGCGTTGCACGAGCTGGTGCGCTGCGCCGCCGACGGCCTGGTGCGCACGCCGCTCGTGGTCGGCCTTCCGGTCGGGTTCGTCGGCGCGGTGGCCGCCAAGGCGGCGCTGCGCGCGTCGGGACTGCCGGCCGTCAGCAACCGCGGTGAGCGGGGTGGGGCCGCCGTCGCGGCGGCCGCCGTCAACGCCCTGCTCTACGCGGATGACGACAGGGCGGTGGACTGATGGCATCGCCCCTGCTGCTCGTCGGACACGGCACGGTCGACGCGACCGGCGTCGAGGAGTTCGTCGCGTTCACCGGCCGCATGAGCGACATGCTCGACGTGGACGTGGCCGGCGGGTTCATCGAGCTCTCGGCGCCCACCGTCCACCAGGCGTGGACGGAGCTGTCCGAGCGCGGGAACACCACGATGGCGGCTGTGCCGATGGTGCTGGTCGCGGCAGGCCACGCGAAGGGCGACATCCCGGCGGCCCTGCAGCGCGAGGTTGTGCGCGACCCGGCCACGGCGTACGTCTTCGGGCGCCCGCTCGGGCCGCACCCGCTCCTGCAGGATGTGGTGGCCGCGCGCGTCGCCGAGGTCGCGCCGGCGCGGGAAACGGCCGTGCTGCTCGTCGGCCGCGGCTCAACCGACCCCGACGCCAACGCGGAGATCTGCAAGGTCGCGCGGCTGTTGCAGGAGGGCCGCGGGTACGACTTCGTCGAGCCGGCGTTCGTCTCCCTGACCGGCCCTGACGTGGCCGGCGGGCTCGCCCGCTGCCGGGCGCTGGGGGCGCGGCGGGTGGTCGTGGCGCCGTACTTCCTGTTCGACGGGGTGCTGCCGCGCAGGGTGGGGGAGCAGGCCCGCGCGTTCGCGGACCGGCACCCGGACGTCGACGTGCGGGTGGCGCGGCACATCGGCGACTGCCCGGAGCTCGCGGAGCTGGTGCTGGAGCGCTACCGCGAGGCGCTGCACGGCGACATCCGGATGAACTGCGACACCTGCGCCTACCGCGTGCTGCTGCCCGGGTTCGAGGACAAGCTCGGCGCCGCGCAGACCCCGCACCACCACCCGGACGACCCGTCACACGGACATGGGCACGGACACGGACACGGTCACGTGATCGCGGGATGATGACGCGCGTGGACACCTATCTCGTCGGCCTGAACCTGGCCGGCCGCCGCGTCGTCGTGGTCGGTGGCGGCGTCGTCGCGCAGCGCAGGCTCGCCGGGCTGCTCGCGGCGGGGGCCGATGTCGAGGTCGTGGCACCGGAGGTCACCCCGGCCGTCGAGGCCATGGCCACCGCGGGCGAGCTGCGGTGGACGGCACGCGGCTTCCGGGCCGGCGACCTTGAGGGCGCCTGGTACGCCATCGCGTGCACGGACGACTCGGCCGTCAACGCCCAGGTCGGTGCGGAGGCGCAGGAGCGGCGGGTGTTCTGCGTGCGCGCCGATGACGCTCCGCAGGGCAGCGCGGTCACCCCGGCGGTCGGGCGCCACGGCGGGCTCACCGTCGGCGTGCTCGCCGGGCGCAACCCGCGCCGCTCGGCCGCGGTGCGCACGGCCGTGGTCGAGGCGCTGCACGCCGGGGTCGTGGACGACGCCGCGGAGCCGGTGCGGCCCGGGGTCGCGCTCGTCGGCGGCGGGCCGGGCGACCCGGATCTGATCACCGTGCGCGGGCGGCGGTTGCTCTCGCGTGCCGACGTCGTGGTCACCGACCGGCTCGGCCCGCGCGATCTGCTCGATCAGCTCGATCCGCACGTCGAGGTCATCGACGCCTCCAAGATCCCGTACGGCCGCGCGATGAACCAGGCGCGGATCAACGAGCTGCTGATCGAGCACGCCCGCGCCGGGAAGTTCGTGGTGCGCCTCAAGGGCGGGGACCCGTACGTGTTCGGCCGTGGCTTCGAAGAAGCCATGGCGTGCGCCGAGGCCGGCGTGGCCGTCACCGTGGTGCCGGGCGTGACGAGCGCGTTCGCCGCCCCTGCCGTGGCCGACGTGCCGGTGAGCCACCGTGGGGTGGCGCACGAGATCGTGGTGGTCTCCGGGCACGTCGCGCCGGACGACCCGCGCAGCCTCGTCGACTGGCCCGCGCTCGCCCGGCTACGCGGCACGGTGGTGCTGATGATGGCGGTGGAGCGGATCGGCGCGTTCGCCGACGCGCTGATCGCGGGCGGCCGCCCGGCCGACACACCCGTCGCCGTGGTGCAGGACGGCACCATGCGGATCCAGCGGACCCTCCGCGCGACGCTGGCCACCGTCGCCGACGCGGTGCGCGAGCAGGGGATCAACCCGCCGGCCGTGGTCGTCGTCGGGCCGGTGGCGGGCCTCGCCGACGGCGCGGTGACCACACCGGGTACCTGATCCCCATGGCCGACCGCTCCCTGCTCGACATGACCGTCCGCGAGCTCCTCGACGCCGCGGCCGCGCGCACCCCGGCCCCGGGTGGGGGCGGGGCCGCCGCGCTGACCACGGCGCTGGCGGCCGCGCTCGCCGGCATGGCCGCCAGGTTCGGCGACGACGGCTCGGCGGCCGACCGCGCCGACGCCCTGCGCGCCACCGTCGCCCCGCTCGCCGACGCGGACGCCGCGGCATACGGCGCCTACCTCGCCGCCACCCGCCTGCCGCGCGACGACCCGGGCCGGGCCGATGTGGTCGCCGCCGCCCGCCGGGAGACGATCGACGTGCCCGCGCGGATCACCGAGCTCGCCGGGCAGGTGGCGGTGCTGGCCGCCGACCTCGCCCGCAGCGGCAACCCCAACCTGCACGGCGACGCCGCCGCGGCCGTCCACCTGGCCGCCGCGGCCGCGACCACGGCCGCCGAGCTGATCGCGGCCAACGTCACGGATGACGCAGGATCGGCCGAGCGGGACCGTGCCCGGAACATCGGGGCGAAGGCGCGCGGGCTCGCCGAGGCGGTGGTGCGGCGCTAGTCGCGAGTTGCTGCCCGGGGATGGCGCAGGAGCCCGTCCACGGCGTGCAGCACCGCCCGCAGGCGGTCGACCCGGTTCCCGCCGACGCAACCGGGTTGATCGGTGCCGATCGCGAGGGGCACCTGCGGGGGCAGCGTCGCGAGCAGGCCATGGGGAGGGCTGCCCTGCTCGAGCTCGCCGACCAGCAGCCGCACGTAGCCGAGCCGGTCACCGAGCTCCACGACGGTCTGGTCGACGGCGTCCGCGGTTAGCCCGGCTTGCGACAGCACGTCGAGCACCACACCGCCGCCGCTCGTGCCGACGACGTCCAGTGCGTGGTGCAGCGTCGGCGCGCCGGTGCCTGGCACGGCGTGCAGGAGCGGCCGCAGGCCGTAGCGCTGAGCCAGCTCGGCGAGCGCGGCGAAGTGCTCGCGCTGGCCGGGCTGCGCGGTGGCGCGGGCGGTGACGAACTGCGCCCCGAGCCGGGCTCCCAGCTCAAGGGCGCGCAGATAGGGGTGGGCGTAGTCGACGCGGTGCAGTTCGGGGCCCAGCTCGACCCGGCCGACGTCGAGCACCGTGACCCGCGACTCGAGCAACGCGTCGACCAGCGCGGGCAGCATCGGCGAGCCGATGCCGCGCTGCCACCACGGCTCGGCCTCGTCGGCCGAGGCGACCCGGATCCCGATCGAGGAGTAGCCGGCCTCGCGGGCGAGGGCGACCAGCTCGACGGGGGAGAGCGGGAGCACCGGCGAGTGGTGCAGGGCGATCCGATTCACGATCTCTCCTCATGGGCGAGCCGAGCAGTTCGGTGTGGACGTGGAAGAACTCGCCCGCGTCGTCGTGCCCGGTCACGACACCTCGACCAGCTCGCCCGTGCGGCTCGCCTCGGCGATGGCGAGCGTGACGCGCAGCGTCTCGACGGCGTCCCGACCGGTGACGCGGGGTGGGGCCCCGCGGATCACGTCGCAGAAGTGAGCGAGCTGGCGCGCGAGCGGATCGGCCTCCTCGACCTCGACCACAGCCGTGTCGAGAGGCTCCCACCAGGACGGGGCGCCGGGGTAGGTCGTGAGGCGCATCGTCGGCACCCGCAACGAGCCGCGTGTCCCGGCGATCACGTAGCAGTCGGCGTCGATCGCCTGCGGGTAGCTGCGGTCCTCCCCTGAGGTCAGCTCCCAGCTGAACGGCGCGGCGGCGGTGTCGGAGAGCAGGAAGGTGCCCAGCGCGCCGCTCGCGAAGCGCAGCGCGATGGCCACCGTGTCCTCGACCTCGTGCCCACGCGTCCCGTTCGCGGCCATGGCCTGCACCGCGACGATCTCGCCGCAAACCGCCCGCAGGTCGTCCACCTCATGGATCATGTTGATGAGGATCGGACCGCCGCCGGGCTCGCGCCGCCACGGCGCGGCGTCGAAGTAGTCGTCGGGCTTGTGGAAGAGCGCGCTGCCCTGCACGGCCACCACGCGCCCGAGTGCACCGGAGGCCACCGTCCGCGCGGCGGCCTCCAGCAATCGGCTGTAGCGGCGGTGATGGCCGACGAGCAGCGGAACGCCCGCCTTCTCCGCCGCCTCGGCGAGCCGAGCCCCGTCCTCGACGGTGTCGGCGATCGGCTTCTCGACGAGGACGGGCACCCCGCGCTCGACGCACTCCAGCGCGATCGGCACGTGCAGCCGGTTGGGCGTCGCGACGATCACCCCGACGTCGTCGGTGCCCTCGGCGGCGAAGAACTCGCTGATCGAGCCGTAGCGGGACGCGGCCACGGGAGCCGGGTCGACGATGCCGGCGAGCTCGCAGCCGGGGTTCTCCTGCACGAGCGCGACGTGCCGGCGCCCGATGAGACCGGCGCCGGCCACGACGATGCGCGGGACTGCCATCAGACCGACGCGGCCCGCAGCCGGGCGTAGTCGTCGGCCGGTACCGGCGTGGCGTCCTTTGCGCCCAGGTCGTCCAGCTGGATCCGGAACGTCTCGCGCGCCGACCACGCCGAGACGGCCGCCAGCACGGCGAACCCGAACGTGAACGAGCCGACGATCAGCGGCACGTTCGAGCCGGACGGCGCCAGGACCGCGAACAGCGTCGGCATGAAGGCGGTGATCGCCGTGCCGATGTTCTGGGAGACGGCGAAGCCGGTCACGCGGGTGCGGGTGGGGAAGAGCTCCTGGTAGAAGGCGGGGAAGATCGCGTTGTAGCCCTGGTACACCACGCCCCACATGAGGATGGCGAGCACGAACGCGAGCCCGACGTTCCCCTCGCTGACCGCCCACAGGTACGCGAAGGAGAGCGCGCCAGAGCCCAGCGAGCCGACGATGATGCAGGGGCGGCGCCCGATGCGGTCGCTGAGGTTGCCGACGAAGGGGATCAGCAGCACCGCGACGACGTTGCCGACCACGGAGATCCACAGGTACGTCGTGGGGCTGAAGCCAAGGCCGTACGCCTTGCTGGTGGCGTAGGTGGCGCCGAACACCGTCGCGGTGGTCGGCACGATGTTCATCAGGGCCATGGCGATCACGCGCAGCATGTCGGAGCCGTTCTCGCGGACGACCTGCACGATCGGCGCCTTCGGCACGGCGTTCTGCTCCTGCTCCTCGCGGAATGCCGGCGTCTCGTCGACGCGGCGGCGGATGACGTAGCCAGCGACCACCACCAGCGCGCTGAGCAGGAACGGCACCCGCCAGCCCCAGGACTGGAACGCCTCGTCGGGCAGGAACGCCGACATCGGCAGGAACACCGCGGCCGCGAGGATCTGCCCCGCCTGCACGCCCTGGAGCGTGAAGCTCGCGTAGAAGCCGCGGCGTCCGAACGGCGCGTGCTCGACGATCATGGCGCTGGCTCCCGAGATCTCGCCGCCGACGGCGAAGCCCTGGATGAGGCGCAGGATCACCAGCAGCGTCGGGGCGAGCACGCCGACCGACTCGTAGGTGGGCAGGAGCGCCACGAGGAACGTCGAGATGCCCATCATCAGCATGCACAGCACGAGGACGTTCTTGCGGCCGTGCTTGTCGCCCCACTGACCCAGCACGAACGCGCCGAGCGGGCGGGCCACGTACCCGACGCCGAACGTCGCGAGGGAGGCAACGACGCCGACCGTCGGGTTGCCCTGCGGGAAGAAGATCGCCGGGAACACGAGGGCGGCGGCCTGCGCGTAGATGAAGAAGTCGTAGTACTCGAGCGCGCTGCCGACCCACCCGCTGGCGGCGGCCTTCCTCGGGGTGCGTTCCACGGTCTTCTCCTTTGAAGCTGTGCACGATGCGCACAACTGTGCGCAACAGGGTGGGGAGAGGCTAGAAGCAGCCGACGGCGCCGTCAAGCGGCGTACGCGGACTTGAGCGCGCCAGGAGACGGGTCCTACTCTGGGCGGTATCCGCGCAACTGTGCGCATCCTGAACAGGGAGTCCACGTGAAGGCAGCGGCGCTGGTACGACCGAGCGAGCTCGAGATCGTCGACCTCCCCGAGCCCGAATGCGGGCCCGGTGACGTGCTCGTGCGCGTCATGGGTGTCGGGTTGTGCGGCTCCGACCTGGGCGTCTACGCCGGCACCCGGCCGGTGCCACACACGCCGTGGGTGCTCGGCCACGAGGGCGTCGGCGAGATCGTCGACGTCGGCCGCGACGTGCGCGACCGGCGACCCGGTCAGCGGGTGGCCATCGAGCCGAACTACTGCTGCCTGCGCTGTGCCGCGTGCCTCGCCGGATTCACCTCGGCCTGCCCGAACCGCGTCATCCTCGGGATGAACACGCCGGGCCTGCTCGCGGAGCGCGTCGCCGTGCCCGCGGAGTTCGCGTTCCCGGTGGCCGGTCACGTCCGGATCGACGATCTCGTGGGCGCCGAGCCGCTCACCGTCGCGCGGGCCGCGATCCGCCGGTCCGGCATCGCACCCGGCGATACCTGCCTGGTGGTCGGGGCCGGTTCGCAAGGCCTCTTCCTCTGTGTCGCGCTGCTCGCGATGGGGGCGGTGCCCGAGGTGGTCGAACCCCACGAGGGGCGCCGCGAGCTCGCCCACGCACTCGGCGCGAAGCCCGCGGGCTCTGCCGCCGTCGACTTCGTGTTCGAGACGTCGGGCGTGCCCGCCGCGCTCCCGCCCGCGCTCGAGCGGCTCGCCACCGGCGGCACCGCGGTGCTGATCGGGATGAACCGGCAAACCCTCGATCTGAGCAGCTGGACGATCGTCTACCGGCAGCTGCGGATCGTCGGCTCGCTGATCTACGACCACCCCCGCGACTTCGCCGGCACGGTGGAGGTCCTCGAACGCGCCGACGTCGCCCCGCACCGCGTGCTGCAGGCCGAGTTCGCCCTGGAGAAGGCGGGGGAGGCGTTCGAGTCGGTGCGGTCGGTTCCGGGGAAGGTCTGGATCCGCGTCAGCTAGTGGTGGAAGGCGTTGCCTACCAGGTCGGCCTCGATGAGCCGGGCCGTGCGCAGGATCGCCGGCACGTGGTCGCGCTCCACCAGCTCGGGCGTGGTGCGCCCCGCGTGCACCGACACGTTCGCGGCCGCGATCGCGCGTCCCGCCCGGTCGCGCACCGGGGCGGCCGCGCCCCGCAGCCCTTCCTCCAGCTCCGAGTCGACCAGTGCCCAGCCCTGGGAACGCACCTTCTCGATCTCGCGCCGCAGCTGCTCCACCGTGCGGACGGTCCGTTCGGTGCGCGTGGTGAGGTGCAGCCGGTCGAGGTAACGGTCGAGCTCGGGCTGGGGCAGGCCCGCCAGGAGGACCCGTCCCATCGAGGTGGCGTACGCGTCGAACCGGGTGCCGATGTTGATCTTCACGGCGGCGAGTCGGGCGCTGGGGACGAGCGCCACGTAGACGATGTCGTCGCCGTCCAGCACGGCCAGCGCCGCCGTCTCGTTGAGCTCCGAGGCGAGCTTCTGCAGGTGTGGCGTGGCGATCTCGGGCAGCGACATGCCGGACAGGTACGCGTAGCCGAGCTCGAGGATGCGCGGGGTCAGCTCGAACGTGCGTCCGTCGCTCGCCACGTACCCAAGGTCGGCCAGCGTGAGCAGCAGCCGGCGCGCGGTCGCGCGGTCGAGGCCGGTCGCCTTCGCCACGTCCGAGAGCGACTGCCTCGGCCGCTCGCCGGAGAACGACCGGAGTACTGCCAGCGCACGGGCGACGGACTGCACGAAATGAGGGCCGTGGCCGTTCCGACTGTGACTCGGGGCGTCCTCTGTGCGCATCGCGCACATGATAGTCAGACGGGCGCGGGGACCGGGGAGTCCGCGTGCCGGTGGACCGGGCGCATCGGCCACCAGGTGCGCTCGCCGAGCAGGGTCATCACCGACGGCAGGATCAGGATCCGCAGCACGATCGCGTCGAACAGCACGGCGACCGACAGCCCGACGGCGGCCTGCTTCAGCTCGATCCGGTCGATGAACAGGAAGCTCGCGAACACCGACAGCATGATCACGGCCGCGCTGGTGACGACGCTCGCGGAGCCGATGATCCCGTCGCGAACGGCCTGCCGGGTCGGCACGCCGCGGAGCACGGCCTCGCGGATCCGGCTCACCACGAAGATCTGGTAGTCGGTGGAGAGGCCGGCCAGGATCGCGAAGATCATCATCGGCATCCGGGAACCGACGAACCCGGTGGACGTGAAGCCCAGCAGGTTCTCGGCCCACGTGCCCTGGAACACCAGCGTGAGCACGCCCCACGACACGGCCACGGCGGCGAGGTTGACAGCCACCCCCACCAGGGCGAGCGGCACCGAGCCGAACGCCACCAGCATCACGACGAACGTCGCGATCGACACCAGCCCGGCGACCCATGGGATGCGCGCGTTCTGGTGCGCCGCGTAGTCGACTCCGCGCGCCACCTCGCCGGTCACCGCGTACTCGACGCCCGGCAGGGCGAGGGTCGCGGGGAGGAGCACCCCGCGCAGGCGCTCCAGCGACGCGAGTGCCGCGGGTGAGTTCTCGGCGTGCGGGACGGGCAGCCGGACGGTCCAGGTCGTCCCGTCGGCGCTCGCGCGGATCTCCGGGGTCGACCGGTCCTCGGCACCGGCGGCGAGCGTGGCGAGTGCGGCCGGGACGTCGGCGCCCGTGCTCGCGCGCACGACCACGACGTGCGCGGGACCGGCGTCCGGGAACGCCGCGACGAGCCGGTGATAGGTCTCGACGGCGGGGATGCCGCGGGGGAACGTCCCCGCTCCCTCCGTGCCCAGCCGCATGCCGATGGCCGGCAGCGCCACCGCCGCGACGCACACCAGCCCGGCCACCAGCGTCATGCCGGGACGGCGCAGCGCGGGCTGGAGCACCGCGGCCCACCTGCCCTCCGAGCCCCGGGCATGCCTGTGGCGCGGCCGCATCCACCTGGCGAGCACGACGAGCAGCGCGGGCAGCACGGTGAGCGAGCTGGCGACCGCGACGGCGACGACGAGGATCGCGCCGGTGGCGATCGAGGAGAAGATCACGTCGTCGACGACGTAGAGGGCGGAGAGCGAGGCGATGACCGCGATCCCCGACGTCACGACCGCCCGGCCGGACGTGGCGGCGGCGGCCTCGACGGCGGCGGTGGGGGAGATCCCGCCGACACGCGCCTGCTCTTCGCGCACCCGCTTGACGTAGAACAGCGTGTAGTCGACGCCGACGGCCATGCCGAGCAGGAACACCACGCTGACGGCCGCACCGCCCGCGTCCGGGAACGCCCATGACGCCACCGCGTACAGACCGACGGAGCCCACGAACGCCGACACGGCCAGCAGCACCGGAACCGCCGCGGCGAGCACGGCGCCGAACACGAGGAAGAGGATCACGAACGTCACCGGGAGGCTGATCATCTCGGTGCGGGAGAGGTCATGGCCGAGGTTCTCGTTCACCCCCGCGGACCTCGACGCGCTGCCGGTCTGGGCGACCCGCAAGTCGGGGTGCGCGAGCTGGACCGCGGCCGTCTGCGCTTCGAGCGCGCCCACCGCTCGCCGTGCCGTGTCCGGGTCGCCCGCCATCGTGACGGGAACGCGCACCGCGCCGCCGTCCGCCGACCGAACGGGCTCGCCGACGGCCGCGACCTCGGGCAACGGCCGCATCCGGGCCGCCACCTCCCAGGCGGCCGGATCGAGGGCGCCGGACGGTCCGGTGATCAGCACCTGCTCCACGAGCGGCGGGGTGAGCCCGCCCTCCTCGGCGATGGCCTCGGCGCGACCGGCCTCCCCGACCCGGAAGTCGGCGAGCGAGCCGCGGTTCGTGCCGGTGGCCGCCCCCGCGCCCACGCAGAGCAGGAGGAACCCGACCCAGCCCGCGATCGCCCACCACGGGTGGCGCGCGCTCCACACCGCCACCCGCACTACCCCCACCGGCTCGCTCCTGATCACGGATGGAGCGTCCCGCTCCTGCGGCCCCGGGTCATTGGAGTACGCCGGTCACGCCGGGGTGAGGAAAACCCCACCCGTCCACGCGCGGCTCGCGTGCACACGGAGACCCCGACTCGCGCGCACGGAGACCCCGACTCGCGGGATTGTGTGCCCCCACCGCCGGGGTCAGGCGGGTGACGCGCCCGGTCGCCCCGCCTCGACGACGAAGCTGCCCGCCGTCTCGACCGGCGCGTCCGGCCTGGTCACGTACGGGACGACCCGGAAGTCGCTCCGCCATGCCCGCGGCGTGACCCGGCAGCTGACGTAGCCGCGTTGGGAGTTGTGGAACCGCATGTGCGGGTTGGCGGCGAGCCAGTCGCGGCCCAGCTGGTCGATCGGCTCGCCGTCCCCCGCGGAGGAGATCGAGGTACCGGCGAACTCGGTGCCGACCGTCGCGGAGCGCTCGTCGTCGAAGTCGAGCTTCAGGTCGCACACGACGCTGCGGTGGATGTCGCCCGTGAGGACGACCGGGTTGGCGACGCCGCGCTCGTGCATGCCGCCCAGTAGGCGGCCGCGGGCGGCGGTGTAGCCGTCCCATGAGTCGTTTCCGAACCGCTTCCCGGCGGGGGAACGGTTGGCCTGGGCGATCAGGACCTGGTTGGCGAGGACGTTCCACACCGCGCGGGACCCGGCGGCGCCGTCGAGCAGCCACCGCTCCTGCGTTTCACCGAGCATCGTCCGAGCCGGATCGTGGCGTTCGTCGGTGGTGGTGTCGGACACCTGGTCGGAACGGAACGAGCGGGTGTCGAGCACGTGCAGGTCCAGCAGGCCGCCGAAGCCGAGCCTCCGGTAGAGCTCGCTGGTCGCTTCCGACGGGCGTTGCGACAGCCGCAGCGGCGTGTGCTCGTAGTGGGCCTGGAACGCCGCGGCCTTGCGCGTCCTGAAGGACGCCCGGTCGCCGTCGGGGAGGCCGTCGCGGTCGGGCTCGGCCAGCTCGCCTGCCCAGTTGTTCTCGACCTCGTGGTCGTCCCAGGTCTGGATCCAGGCGCACGCGGCGTGGGCGGCCTGCAGGTCGGCGTCGAGCTTGGTGAGGGCGTAGCGGTTGCGGTACTCGGGCAACGACACCGTCTCGCGCTGGAACGACGCGTCGAGCCGCATGTTCCGCACGCCCGCGTTCTCGCCGACGCCGTACTCGTAGAGGTAGTCGCCGAGGTGCACCACGAAGTCGAGGTCCTCGGCGGCCATGTGCCGGTAGGCGGTGTAGAAGCCCTCGTACCAGCACTGGCAGGAGGCGAACGCGAACGCCAGCTCGTCGACCGGGGAGCCGGGTGCGGTGCGGGTCCGGCCCACCGGGCTGATGTCGCCTCCCACGCGGAAGCGGTAGTGGTACTGCCACCCTGGCCGCAGCCCGGCGACCTCGACGTGCACCGAGTGCCCCAGCTCCGGTGTGGCCGAGACGTCTCCCTGTTGCGCAACCCGGGTGAAGCCCTCGTCCTCGGCCACCTGCCAGCCCACCTGCACCGTCCGGTCCGGCATCCCGCCGCGGCCGTCGACGGCGAGCGGGTCGGGGGCCAGCCGTGTCCAGAGCACCACGCCGTCGGGGCGCGGGTCGCCGGACGCGACGCCGAGCCGGAACGGGTCGGCGGGGAACCGCGGCGCCGCCCACGCCGGGCTCGCGCTCGCCCCGAGCAGGACCGCTGCCCCGAGGAAATGCCGCCTGCTGAGATCCCCCACGCCCCACCCCCGGCTCAGCCTGTGGGGCGATCGTGAACGGCGGCCTGCGGGAGGAGAACCGCCGAACGAAGGGTCGGCATCCTCACGACGCGTTGACCGGCGGACCCGCCGTGTGTTCCAGTTCTGCACGACGGCAGTGCAGGAAGCCGGTGCGAGTCCGGCGCGGTCCCGCCACTGTCACCGGGGCATGTCCCCGGGAGCCAGACACTCGCCGCCGTCACGACTCCGCCGAGCAGAGGGCGCGGACCCTCGGGAGGAACGCTGATGACGCAGCCCGTGCTGCTGCTCTCCACCGCCGACACGGAGCTGCTGGCCGCCCGCAGCTCGGGGGCGCTCTACCGCACCGCCAACCCGGCCCGCGTCGATCCCGACGGGCTGCCTCCGCTGCTCGACGGCGTCGCCGTCGTCGTGCTGCGGCTCCTCGGCGGGCGCCGGGCCTGGCCGGAGGGGGTCGACGCGCTGGCGGCCTCGGGGCTGCCGGTCGTGCTGCTGGGCGGGGAGGCCGCGCCGGACGCCGAGCTGATGGCCGCGTCCACCGTGCCGGCAGGCGTTGCGTCCGAGGCGCTCGCCTACCTCGCCGCAGGCGGCACCGCCAACCTGCGCGAGCTGCACCGCTTCCTCTCCGACACCGTGCTGCTCACCGGCGAGGGCTTCGAGCCGCCGGAGGCCATGCCCGAGTTCGGCGTGCACGGCGACCGGGCGCAGGACCCGGCGAAGCCGACCGTCGGCGTGGTCTTCTACCGGGCCCACGAGACGAGTGGCAACACCGCGTTCGTCGACGTCCTGTGCGACGCGATCGAGGCGCGCGGGGCGAACGCGTTGCCGGTGTTCTGCGGCTCCCTGCGGGGAGCCCAGCCGGAGCTGATGGGGCTGCTGGGCGGGGCCGACGCGCTGGTCGCGACGGTGCTGGCCGCCGGAGGGACGGTGGCCGCGGACGCGAGCGCCGGCGGCGAGGAGGACTCGTGGGACGCGGGCGCGCTCGCCACCCTCGACGTTCCCGTCCTGCAGGGCCTGTGCCTGACGACCTCCCGCGCGACCTGGGCCGAGTCCGACGCGGCGCTCTCTCCGATGGACGCCGCGATGCAGGTGGCGATCCCGGAGTTCGACGGGCGCCTGATCACGGTGCCGTTCTCGTTCAAGGAGACAGAACCCGGCGACGACATCCCCGTCTACCGCGCCGACCCCGAGCGCGCCGCACGGCTGGCCGGGCTCGCGGTGCGCCACGCGCGGCTGCACGCCACCCCGGTGGCGGCACGGAAGGTCGCCGTGGTGCTCTCGTCGTACCCGACGAAGCACTCCCGGGTGGGCAACGCGGTCGGGCTGGACACGCCCGCGTCCGCCGTCGTGCTGCTGCGCGCCCTGCGGCACGCCGGTTACCAGGTCGGCGACTTCCCCGAGGACTCCGACGAGCTGATCCACTCCCTGATCGCGGCGGGCGGGCACGACGTCGAGTGGCTCACCGAGGAGCAGCTGGCGGCCGCGCCGGCGCGCGTCCGGCTCTCGGACTACCGGCGCTGGTTCGACGCGCTCCCGTCCGCGCTCACCGACGGGATGCGCGAGCACTGGGGTGAGCCCCCGGGCTCGCTCTACGTCGACCGGGACGAGATCGTGCTGGCCTCGCTGCGGTTCGGCAACGTGGTGCTGATGATCCAGCCGCCGCGCGGGTTCGGCGAGAACCCGGTGGCGATCTACCACGACCCGGCACTGCCCCCGTCGCACCACTACCTCGCCGCCTACCGCTGGCTCGACGAGGAGTTCGGCGCCGACGCCGTGATCCACCTCGGCAAGCACGGCACGCTCGAGTGGCTGCCCGGCAAGGGCCTTGGGCTCGCCGCGGAGGACGCCCCGGACGCGGTGCTCGGGGAGCTACCGCTCGTCTACCCGTTCATCGTCAACGACCCGGGCGAGGGCACGCAGGCCAAGCGCCGCGGCCACGCGGTGGTCGTGGACCACCTCGTCCCGCCCATGGCCCGCGCCGACACGTACGGCGAGATGGCGAAGTTGGAGCAGCTCCTCGACGAGTACGCCACGGTCCAGGCGATGGACCCGGCGAAGCTGCCCGCACTGCGCACGCAGATCTGGGAGGTCGTGACGGCGGCGCAGCTGCACCACGACCTGCACGTAGACGCCGTGCCCGGCGAGGAGTCCTTCGACGATTTCGTCCTGCACATCGACGGCTACCTCTGCGAGGTCAAGGACGTCCAGATCCGCGACGGCCTGCACATCCTCGGCGGCCCCCCGCGCGACGAGGCCCAGGTCAACCTGGTGCTGTCGATCCTGCGCGCCAGCCAGGTCTGGGGCGGCAAGCAGGCCCTCCCCGGCCTCCGCGCGGCCCTCGCGACGTGGGCGGATCTCGATGAACAGGCCCTCCTCGCAGCGCCGGGCGAGCGCCCTGAGACACGAGATGATTCCGACGAACGCGCCGTTCGTCGGATGGGGCAGCTCCTCGCCGTCGCGCCGGGGCCCGCCGTCACCGGGGCCGATCTCGTCGACGTGCTGGAGGGGGTCGCTCGGGCCCTTGTCGTCGGCCTGCAGGAGCGGGGGTGGGTCGAGCCCGCCGCCGTGTGCGCCGACCTGCTGGGGGAGGAGATCCCCTCCGTCGTCGCGGTGCTCGACTTCGGCTGCCGGGAGGTGGTCCCGCGACTGGAGCGCACCACCGACGAGGTCACCGCCGTCCTGCACGCCCTCGACGGCGGGTACGTGCCGGCGGGGCCGTCCGGCTCGCCGACCCGCGGGCTGGTCAACGTGCTCCCGACCGGGCGGAACTTCTACTCCGTCGACCCCAAGGCGATCCCGTCGCGCAGCGCATGGGAGATCGGCTCTGCGCTCGCCGAGTCGCTGGTCGCCCGCCACATCGCAGACACCGGGACCTACCCGTCGAGCGTCGGGCTCACGGTGTGGGGCACGAGTGCCATGCGTACCCAGGGCGACGACCTCGCCGAGATCCTCGCGCTCATCGGCTGCCGCCCGGTCTGGGACGACGCATCCCGCCGCGTCACCGGCTTCGAGGTCGTCCCGCTCGAGGAGCTCGGCCGGCCGCGCATCGACGTCACCGTGCGCATCTCCGGGTTCTTCCGCGACGCGTTCCCGCACGTCATCACGCTGCTCGACGACGCGATCCGCGCCGTCGCCGAGCTCGACGAGCCGGCCGAGCAGAACTACCTGCGCGCCCACGTCGAGGAGGACACCGGGCGGCACGGTGACCGCCGCCGCGCCACGTCGCGGATCTTCGGGTCGAAGCCGGGCGCGTACGGCGCGGGCCTGCTGCCGCTGATCGACGCCCGCAACTGGCGCAGCGACGCCGACCTCGCCGAGGTCTACGCGGTGTGGGGCGGGTACGCCTACGGCCGCGGGCTCGACGGTCGCGAGGCCCGATCCGACATGGAGCAGTCGTTCCGGCGGATCGCGGTGGCGGCGAAGAACCAGGACACCCGCGAGCACGACATCGTCGACTCCGACGACTACTTCCAGTACCACGGCGGCATGGTGGCGATGGTGCGGGCGCTCACCGGGCGCTCGCCCGCCGCGTACGTCGGCGACTCGGCGGTGCCGCAGGCGGTGAAGACGCGCACGCTGGCCGAGGAGACCAAGCGCGTCTTCCGGGCCCGCGTCGTGAACCCCAAGTGGATCGCGGCGATGCAGCGCCACGGCTACAAGGGCGCGTTCGAGCTGGCCGCCACCGTCGACTACCTGTTCGGCTACGACGCCACCGCGGGTGTGGTCGACGACTGGATGTACGGGCAGCTCGCCGAGAGCTACGTGTTCGACGAGACCAACAGGGCGTTCATGGAGAAGTCCAACCCATGGGCCCTGCGCGGGATCACCGAACGCCTCCTCGAGGCCGCCGACCGCGGCATGTGGGCCAAGCCGGACGACGCCGTGCTCGACCGGCTCCGCCAGACCTATCTCGACCTCGAAGGCGACCTGGAGGGCCAGCAATGAACACGCTGGTCGGTGTGGGAGTGGGCCCGGGCGACCCCGAGCTCGTCACGGTCAAGGCGGCCAATCTCCTGGCCAAGGCCGACGTCGTGTTCGTGCCGGTCGCCGACACGGGGGAGACGGGCCGCGCGGAGCAGACCGTCCTCTACTACGCGGAGGCGTGGCGGGTGGAGCGCGTGGTATTCGCCCTGCACGACCGCGAGCACACCGAGCGCCGTGAGCGCACGTGGGACGCCGCCGCGGCGCAGGTCGCGGCCTGGTTCGCCGCGCGCCCCGGCGGCACGGCCGTGTTCGCGACGATCGGCGACCCGTGCGTCTACTCCACGTTCAGCTACCTCGCCGCGTCCGTCCGAGGTGTGCTGGGCGAGCTGGAGGTGCGGCTCGTCCCCGGGATCACCGCCATGCAGGACCTCGCGGCGCGCTCCGGAACACCCCTCGTCGAGGGGCGGGAGCCGCTCGCCCTGTTCCCGATGACGGCCGGGCCCGAGCGGTTCCGCGAGGCACTGGAACGAGGCGACGCCGTGGCCGCGTACAAGTTCGGCCGGATGCTGCCCGAGACCCTCGCAGCGCTGCGCGCCACCGGCCGGATCGACGAGGCCGTGTACGGCGCGGGGCTCGGTCTGCCGGAGGAGGACATCCGCCCCGCGACCGACCTGGACCCCGACGAGCAGGGCCCCTACCTGGCGACCCTGATCGTCCCCCCGAAGCGCAACGGTCGAGGACATGGCCTCCGCTGACCAGGTCGTGAGTGGAAACGCGAGCTATAGCGCGCGTATCCACTCACGAGCCTTCTACGACGTCGTGCACTCACGGCGGGACGTGCGGACCGGGTTCCTGTCCGATCCCGTCGAGGATTCCGTGCTCACCCGGGTGCTGGAGGCCGCGCACGCGGCACCGTCGGTGGGGTTCTCCCAGCCGTGGGACTTCCTCGTGCTGCGGGACCGCGTCGTCCGTGAGCGGGTGCACGCCCACGTCGCCGCCGCCCGCGAGGCCTACGCCGCGTCGCTGCCCGCGGCGCGGGCGGCCGCGTTCCGCGACGTCAAGGTCGAGGCGATCCTCGACGCGCCCCTGAACATCGCGGTCACCTGCGACCCGACGCGCGGCGGCCGGAACGTCCTCGGCCGCCACACCCAGCCGCAGACCGCGCCGTACTCGGTGGTCGGCGCCGTGCAGAACCTCTGGCTCGCCGCCCGGGCGGAGGGCCTCGGCGTTGGCTGGGTCAGCTTCGGCGACGAGCGAGCGCTCGCCCGACTGCTCGGCCTGCCGCCGCACCTGGAGCTGGTGGCCTACCTTTGCGTCGGGCACGTCGACGTCTTCCCGGACGAGCCGGAGCTCGCCACCGCGGGCTGGGCGCACCGCCGCCCCCTGCGCTGGGCCGTGCACCACGACAGCTACGGACGCCGAGGCCTGCCAGGGGAGGAGCCGATGGACCTGCTCACCGAGACCGTCGCCGCGATCGAGCCCGTTGACTCCGCAGCACGGGCCGCCGCGGCGGAGCGCCTCGACCGGATGACGAAGCCGCGCGGCGCGCTCGGGAGGGTCGAGGACCTCGCCGTCACGCTCGCCGGGATCGCAGCGGCCTGCCCGCCGCCGGTACCCGAGCCCGCGGCGGTGGCCGTGTTCGCCGCCGACCACGGCGTGCACGCCCAGGGCGTGACGCCGTGGCCGCAAGAGGTCACGGCGCAGATGGTGGCGAACTTCCTCGCGGGCGGAGCGGTGGTGAACGCCTTCGCCCGGCGCCTCGGCGTCGAGGTGTGCGTGGTGGACGTCGGCGTGGCAGCGCCCCTTGATCCGGCGCCCGGCCTCCTCCCGCGGCGGGTCGCCGACGGCACCGCCGATTTGGCGACGGGTCCCGCGCTCACCCGCGAGCAGGCCCTTGCCGCGGTCGAAGTGGGGATCGAGACGGCACGCGACCTCGTCGCGGCCGGCAACCGCTGCCTCGTCACCGGTGACATGGGTATCGCCAACACCACCGCGGCCGCCGTCCTGATCAGCGTCTTCACCGGAGCCGAACCGGGGGAGGCCACCGGCCGCGGCACCGGGATCGACGACGAGACGCTCGCCCGCAAAACGGCCGTGGTGGCCGCGGCGCTGGCCCGGCACCGGCCCGACCCGGCCGACCCGCTCGGTGTGCTCGCCGCCGTCGGTGGGCTGGAGCACGCCGCGCTGGCCGGCTTCGTGCTCGCCGGTGCCGCGCTGCGGGTTCCGGTGCTGCTGGATGGGGTGAACGCGGGCGCCGCCGCGCTCGCCGCGGCCGCGTTCAGTCCGGATGCGCGCGCGTACTGGGTGGCCGGGCACCGCTCGGCCGAGCCGGGCCACACCCGCGCCCTCTCCCACCTGCGCCTCGACCCGCTGCTCGACCTCGGGATGCGTCTCGGTGAGGGCACCGGGGCCCTGCTCGCCCTCCCGGTGCTGCAGAGCGCGGCCCAGGCCACGCAGGACGTCGCCACCTTCGACGCCGCGGGCGTCACCGACAAGACGGGCTGATTCCCGCAGGCCGAACAGCGCCGGCCCCCTCTTCCGGTGAGGAGAACTCGCTACGGGGTCAGCGGCGGGGTGCGGTGGGCGACCGCAGGCGGGGCGGGCGGCGCGGTCGCGGCCGCGCGCCGCCACACCGCGGGCCACGACACGCGCACGAGCTGCACCGCCAGCGCCGCCACCACGGCGGCGTGGAACCCGAGCACCATCCGTTGGAGGACGCCGCCGACGTCGACGGGGCCGAAGATGCCGGGCACGACGTCGTCCAGCCTGCTGGCCACGTACGCGGCGGCGAGCACGGCGGCGGCGATCGAGAGCGTGCGGACGGTGGAGACGACGGGCGCCCACTCCGGCTTCTCCGCGAGCCGGGCCGCGGCCGCGAGGCCTGCGAACGACAGGAGCGCGAGGATGCCGGCGCCTGCGAACTGGTGCACCCAGCCGCCGAAGGTCATGATCCGCGTCGAGTCGTCGGCGGGGAAGACCGCGGCGAGCACGAGGCAGAGCGCCCACACCGCGAGCAGGACGGTGGGCCGGCCCGCCATCCGCACGCCGGAGCGCGCCATCCCGACCAGCACGGCGAGCGCCCCGACGGCGAGCGCCACCGCGGCCGAGAAGAACAGCTGCTCACCGCCCTCGACGAAGGCGTAGTAGCTCAATGGCACCGAGATCGGGTTGACCTCGCGGAAGTACGTGACGCCCAGGTAGACCATGATCACGGTCGAGCGCGCCAGCGCGAGCAGCGCGATCACCGCGAGCAGCAGCGTCGCGAGACCCAGCCGGCCCGAACGCTTCACGCCCTCCATTGTGGCCCCCCATCCGCCGACCTGTGATCATGCGAACGCGGCGCGCCGCGGTGCGTGTTCCCGGAGGTCTACAGGGCGGGGCCGACCGTCGCCGGAACGGTGGATTCCAGCGCCTCCACGAGATGCTCGACCGAGACCGAGCCGCGGTAGATCTCCCCGTTGACGAAGAACGTGGGCGTGCCGCGCACGCCGCTGCGGACGCCGGAGTTGAAGTCGGCCTCGACGCGGTCCTCGACGAACCGGGTGGCAGGCCACAGCACCTTCTCCGGCGGGATGCCGATCTCCTCGGCGTAGCGGCGCAGGTCCTCCTGCCGCAGGGCCGGTTCGTCGCCGGAGTAGAGCCTGGCGTGCATCGCCCAGAACTGACCCTTCAGCGCCGCGCCCTCGGCCGCGACGGCCGCCGACAGCGCGAACGGGTGCAGCTCGGCGAGCGGGAAGTGCCGGAACACGAACACGAGCCGGTCGCCGAGGCGCTGTCGCACTTCCTCGACGATCGGGTAGGCGCGGCGGCAGTACGGGCACTCGAAGTCGCCGTACTCGACGAGGGTGAGCTCGGAACCGAGCACACCCTGGAGGTGGTCGTAGCTGCCGACCCGGGGTGCGAGCGGCATCGTGCCTCCCTGACGGCTGATCGGGGCGGGTGTCGCCGGATGGCAGGATCACGCCGTGACGGTGACGACCTTAGCCGAGCGCGGCGACCTCAGCCGGGCCGCGCGCGACTTCCTGCGCACCGAGTCCGGGTCGGCGGTGCTGCTGCTCACGGCGGCCGTGCTGGCGCTGGCGTGGGCCAACCTCGGGTGGGGCTACGAGGAGTTCTGGCACATGGAGGTCGCGCTGACCGTCGGTGACACGGCGCTCGCGCTCGACCTGCGGCACTGGGTCAACGACGGCCTCATGGTGCTGTTCTTCTTCAGCGTCGGGCTGGAGATCTCGCGGGAGATGGTGCTCGGCGAGCTGCGCGGCCTCCGGGCGCTGGCCGCCCCTGCGATCGCCGCGATCGGTGGTCTCGTCGTGCCGGCCCTGCTGTTCCTGATGTTCAACGCGGGTGGCCCTGCGGCCGGGGCGTGGGGTATCGCGATCTCCACCGACACCGCTGTGGTGATCGGTGTGCTGGCGCTGGTCGGCCCGCGCTGCCCCGACCAGCTGCGCGTGTTCCTGCTCGCGCTCGCGATCGTCGACGACATCGGCGCCGTCGCGGCGATCGCGATCTTCTACACCGAGGACGTGCAGATCACCTCGCTCGTGCTGTCGGTCGTGCTGTTCCTGGCGCTGCTGGGACTGCGCTTCGCGCCGTTCTGGCGCACCCCGATCTACGTGCTGATCGGTGTGGTGATGTGGCTGGCGGTGCTGGACTCCGGCGTGCACCCGAGCGTGGTCGGGGTCGTCATGGGTCTGCTCGTGAACGCCTACGCCCCTCGGCTGCGTGACGTGATGCGGGCGCAGGTGCTCGGCAGCAGCTTCATGCTCGATCCCAGCCCGGAGCGGGCGATGGCCGCGCAGGCGGCGGTCACGGAGGTCGTGTCGCCCAACGAGCGGCTACAGCTGCGCATCCAGCCGTGGAGCAGCTACGTGATCGTGCCGGTGTTCGTGCTGGCCAACGCGGGGGTCGTGATCACCGGCGAGACGCTCGCCGCGGCGTTCACCTCACCCCTGACCTGGGGCATCATCGTCGGGCTCACGGTCGGGAAGCTGGTCGGCGTCTCGCTGGGCACCTGGGTCGCGCTGCGCACCGGCCTCGGCCGGGTGCCCGACACCCTGCGCTGGGGGCAGCTGATCGGCGGCGCGGGGCTCGCCGGCATCGGGTTCACCGTGGCGCTGTTCGTCACGGAGCTGGCCCTGACCGACGAACAGCTGGTGACCGACGCGAAGATCGGCATCCTCACGGGCTCGATCCTCGCGGCCCTGACCGGCTGGCTGATCTTCCGGCTGGGCGGGGAACGCGGGGGCCAGTGCGCTCCGAGCGGCCTCCCGGTACTCCCCCCGCGCCCCTGGCGCCCACCGGCGTAGGCGCACCCGCCCCCGGTCGCTCTCAGGCGAGGCTCGCCAACGGGTCGGCGCGACGCAGGGCCGGGTCGTCGGCGGCGAACGTGCGTGCGCGGCCGGGGCCGGTGCTGCGCGTCTCGAACCGCACGGTGATGCGCCCGTGGCCCGCTCCCTGGACCCACCCGTGCCCGTGCTCGGCGTGGGCGAGGTCGTCGCCCGCCTGCCACGGGCGCTCGGCGGGAGCGTCGTGCTCGGGCGCCGGATCGGCGAACTCGACCGGCGCGGCGGGGGCGGCCTCGGGGGCAGGCTCGAAGAGCGCAGGGGGCGGGTCGTCGGTGAGCCCGGCGAGGGACACGCCGATCAGCCGCACCCCACCCTCCGGCACGGCGGTGCGGGCGAGTCGCTGCGCGACGGCGGTGAGGGCGCCGAGGTCGGTGCTCGCGATGCCGGCCGTCTCCGAACGGCTGGACGTGGTGAAGTCGGCGCTGCGCACCTTCACCGTGACGGTGCGCGCCGCCCGCCCGGACGCGACGAGCCTGCGGTGCGCGGCCTCGGTCATCCGCGCCACCGCGTCGTGGACGGCGGCCATCGCGGTGAGGTCGATGTCGAACGTGGTCTCGGCGCTGACCTGCTTGGCCGCCCCACGTGGGGCCACCGGGCGCTCGTCGATGCCGCGGGCGAGGCGGTGCAGCTCGGTGCCGATCGCCGTGCCGAGCAGGCCGTGGACCTCGCGCAGGTCCATCGCCGCGAGCTCGCCGATCGTGTGGACGCCGAGCTTGCGCAGCCCGGCCTCGGCCACCGGCCCGACGCCCCACAGCGAGCGCACGGGCAGCGGCCCCAGCACCTCCCGCTCCACGTCGGGCGCGACCACCCGCAGCCCGTCGGGCTTCGCGAGCTCAGAAGCGATCTTCGCCGGCTGCTTGCCCGACCCCGCGCCGACCGACGCCGGCAGCCCGGTGGCCGCGCGCACGTCGGCCCGCAGCCGCATGCCGAACCGCTCCACGTCCGCGGCAGATGCTCCGGCCAGCGCGGGCGGTTCGAGGAAGGCCTCGTCGATCGACACCGGCTCCAGCACGGGGGAGGCGTCGGCGAGCACCGCCATCACCCGCGAGCTGAGCTCCTTGTACAACGTGAACCGCGCCGGCAGCACCACGGCGTGCGGGCAGAGCCGCCGCGCCTGGCCCATCGGCATGGCCGAACGCGCCCCGAACACGCGTGCCTGGTAACTGGCGCCTGCCACGACCGCGCGCGGCCCCAGACCGCCGACCAGCACCGGCCGGTCGCGCAGCGTGGGACGGGTGAGCTGCTCGGAGGCGGCGAAGAACGCGTCCATGTCCAGGTGCAGGACCCAACGCGCGGACACCTCGCCATTGTCCCTGGACGGACCGACAGTCCTGGCCGTAGCGTGCCGTAGACGTGGCAACCGCAGAGATCAGCCCAGAGATCACCAGCGCCGAGATCACCAGCGCCGAGATCACCACCGTCGCCGAGCTGGAAGCCGTCGTCGGCGCTCCCATGAAGGCCGCGGCGGAGAAGGTCCGGCACGTGCTGGACCCGATCGACCGGATGTGGCTCGAGCACTCCCCGCTCTGCCTGATCGGCACCAGCGACGCCACGGGGAACCTCGACGTCTCCCCGAAGGGCGACCCGGCGGGGCAGCTCGCCCACGTGATCGACGACCGCACCCTCGCCATCGCGGAGCGACCCGGCAACCGGCGGGTCGACGGCTACCGCAACGTCATGGCGAACCCGCACGTCGGGCTGATCTTCCTCGTGCCCGGCCGCGGCGACACCCTCCGGATCAACGGGCGGGCCCGGCTCCTGCGCGACGCCCCGTACTTCGACGAGATGGTGGTGAAGGGGCACCGGCCGATCCTCGCCCTCGAGGTGGCGATCGACGAGGTCTTCTACCACTGCGCGAAGGCGTTCATGCGCTCGAAGCTCTGGCAGCCCGAGACGTGGGACCACGATGCGATCCCGTCGACGGCGCGCATCGCGAAGGCCCTCACCCGCAAGGACACCCCTCTCGACGAGCTCGAGGAGTACTACGGGCCCTCGTACGCGGAGAAGCTCTACCGCGCCTGAGCGGCGAGGAGATCGTCCCCGCGACGCTCGGTGACCTCCGGCCGCGCGCCGGTGCCGGCGACGGCGGCGTGGTACCCCTCGCCGGGGTGCAGGTCGGCGAGCCACAGCGGCTCTCGGGGCGCGTCCTCCCCGGTCCACGCGAGCACGCCCGCCGGGCCGAGCGTGATGGCCGACATGGGCGTGGCGAGCCCGGTGCCGACCGCCTTCAGCAGGGCTTCCTTGCGCGTCCAGAGCGTGAAGAAGGCCTCGGCGTCCGGGGCGGACTCGCGGGGCGAGCAGACGTGGGCGGCCATCGCCTCCAGGTCTCCGAGCTCGCGGACCTGCTCGACGTCGAGCCCGACGTCCCCGCCGGGGTGCACGGCGACGCCGACGAGGTCGCCTGCGTGCGTCAGGGAGAACCCGGGCCCGCCGGGCAGCACCGGTTTGCCGTGCTGCTCGCCGCAGCGGCAGGTGCGGTCGAAGGCCAGCGCTGCCGCGGACGTGCCGACGGCGTCGGCGAGCACCAACCGCACGAGGGCGTGCGCCGCGAGGTAGCGAGCCTGGTCGGCGGGGCGGCGGAAGCGGTCGAGCCGGTCGCGCTCCTGGCGGTCCAGCAATGCCACGAGCCCATGGGCGTCACCTGGCGCCACCGGGGCGGCCCACCACACGACGGTCATGGGAGCGGCTCGGTCAGGGCTTGCGGCCGACGCCACAGTAGGCGTCGATGTGCTCGATCTGGCCGATCTCGACAGCGCCCGGTCGCCACTGGGTGATGGGCACGAGCCCCGGCTCGATCAGTTCGGTGCCTGTGAACCAGCCGCGGATCTCCTCGACGGTGCGCAGCTGGTACGGCGACCCCAGCTCGGCTTGCGCCCGCTCGCCCCTGATGACGGCCTCGCTGGTGTTGGTTGCGTCCCAGAGCACGAGGTAGCTGCCCGGCGGGACGGCGTCGAGCACCCGGGAGACGATCGAGCTCGCCTCGTCGTAGTCGGGGACGTAGCCGAACACGCCCATGAACATCACAGCGACCGGCCGAGAGAAGTCGAGGATCTCCCGAGCCTGCGCGATGATGCGATCCGGGTGGTGGTAGTCGGCGTCGACGTACTTGGTGACGCCCTCGGGAGTCGTGTTGACCAGCAGCGCGCGGGCGTGGGCGAGCACGAGCGGGTCGTTGTCGACGTAGACGATCTTCGCGTCGGGCGCGACCGACTGGGCCACCTCGTGGGTGTTCTGCATGGTGGGCAGGCCGGTGCCGATGTCGAGGAACTGGCGGATCCCGGCCTCGCCCGCGAGGTAGCGCACCGCCCGGTTCAGGAACTGGCGGGACTTGAACGCCATGTCCACGATCTCCGGGAACGCCGACCTCACCGCATCGCCGACCTCCCGATCGGCGGCGTAGTTGTCCTTGCCGCCGAGCCAGTAGTTCCAGATCCGGGCGCCGTGGGGGATGTCGGGACGGAGGTCTGGCACGGGTCGGTCGGTCACTGAACCTTCCTCCGGAAGAGGTACGAGCACGAGCTGCGTCGTGACGATAACCCACGGGGTGGCCGTGGAGATCACCCGCGCTGGAGCCGCGACTCGTCGGCGCGACGGGGTGAGGGCTACCCGCCTGACGTCACCTGGCTGCGGTCGAGCGTCCAGACGACGTCGTAGAGGCACGGATGGGGACGCGCGATGGCGGTGAGCCGGTCGATGTAGCCCTTGGCGTAGATCACCTCCATGACGGCGTCCCACGCCTCCTTGCTGGTGCACTGGGCGTAGTTCGTGACCTTCGTGCGGTCGAGGGAGACGTGGATGTTGATCGACATCCAGCCCGGTACGTGGGTGACGGTTCCCGCCGCCTCCTTGAGGGTCGCGACGAGCAGGTCGACCTTGCCCGGCTCGACGTCGAAGACGTTGATCTGGGTGATCACGCCCTTGTCGCTCTCGATGACGGTCATCTCGGACACTCCTGTCGGTCAGTAGAGGACTTGGCCGCCGTTGACGGGTACGGCCGCGCCGTTGACGAAGCCCGCGAGGTCCGAGGCGATGAGCGTCGCGATGCCCGCGACGTCGTCGGGTCGGCCGAGGCGGCGCAGCGGGACCAGGTCCCGCAGTTCCTCCAGTTGCTCGTCGCCGACGACGGCGCTGTTCTCGCCCTGGATCATCGACGCCTCGATGGTGTTGACCCTGATGCCGTGCGGACCGAGCTCCACGGCGAGCGCGCGGACGAACGACTCGAGCGCGGCCTTGCTGACCGCCAGGGTGGAGAAGCCGGGCACCGGCGCGCGGCACAGCGCGCTGCTGATGGCGAGGATCGTGCCGTGCCCCATCCGGAGCATGCCCGGCACGACGGCTCGCACCGGGGTGAACGCTGCCCGCATCTCGTCCGACAGCCGCGACTCGTACGCATCGGTCTCGAGCCGCATGACCGGGGCCGGCCGGAACCCGCCCGCGTCGGCGTTGAGGACCAGGGTGTCGGGCGGCCCCATGCGCTCGGTCACGGAGGCGACCATGGCCGCGACCGCGTCGGCCTCGCGAACGTCCGCCCGTACGGCGAGCGCGCTCCCGCCGGAGTCGGAGATCGCACGGACCACGGACTCCGCGGCGGCCTGGTTGCGGAGGTAGTTCACGGCGACCTTCGCGCCGCACTCGGCGAACCGCTGCGCGGTGCGCGCGCCGATGCCCCGGCCTGCGCCCGTGATGAGGGCGACCCGCCCTGCCAGCAGTTGCGTCACTTCTTCTCCCCGGTGAGGCCGGCCTCGATCTCGCGGCAGACGGCGGCGAACCGCTCCTGCGTGGGGCGTGTGAGCACGATCGAGCCCCACAGCGCGCCCACGACGGCGAGGGCCGCCGCTGCCGGGTCGAGCCCGCCCCGGAACACGCCTGCGTCCCGGCCTTCCGCGAGTACGCGTTCGACGCCGGCGCACCACCGTTCGTTCAGGCGCGTGACGAGGTCCGCCACGGCCTCGTCACGAGGCGCGCGCAGCATGAACTCGCGCGAGACCGCCCACGTGCGCTGGTCCTCGCGCCAGAAGAAGGCGACGTCCGCGAACTCCTGCCGCAGCCGGCGAACTGCGGCCGGAGCGCCCTCGTCCGTTGCGAGCTCGGGTGACCGGCGGTGCCTGTACCGCGCCTCCAGGTGTGCCGCGACCCCCTCGACCAGCGCCTCCTTGGTGGGGAAGTAGTGGTGCAGCGTCGCGCTGTTGATCCCCGCGTGCGCCGCGACATCGCGAGTGCGCAGGCCCTCGAACCCCTTCTCCGCAACCATGGTGAAGGCGGTCTCCACGATCTGCTGCCGCCGGTCCTCCGCCCTCAGGCGCCGGCGAGCCGGCCGTACTTCGCTATCCATCAAGCAGATGATGGATAGCGCGGCGGCGCTTGTCAAGCATCTGCTCGGTAACGGGGAGCCTCAGTGACGGGCGAGCAGATCCACGAGCACGGTGACGGGCATTCCGGCGGGCCAGTCGCTGACCTGTCCGTCACCCAGCTCGACGACGCGCCAGCGACCGTCGTCCCGGAGGGCGAGGTCGACCGTGACGAACGGCAGGTCGAGCGCCGCGACGAGAGGTGCGAGCGGTGGGATGTCGATCTCGTCCGGGACGGGAGCGGCCGGGGTGTCCGGGTGTGCGGTGACCACCCGGCAGGTTCCGTCCACCCACCACGTGCGGACCTCGGTGCCGACGAACCGCTCGAAGCGGCGGAGCACGAAACCGCCCTCCACGACCTCGCGGAGCTCGGCGAACCGGCACGCCACCCGCCACGCCGCGTCCCGATCGGCGACGTCGGGCAGGAAGGCGGCCTCGTCCCAGTAGTGCTTCATCGACTTGGTGTAGTCGCGGAGCACCGCGGGGCCCGCACCGAGCTCCCGGCAGGCCCGGTCGAAGTCCGACCGGTCGGTTCCCGCCGTCCACACCGTGGCCGGAGTGACACCGGCGAACATCTCGTACCAGCCGGGAAGCTCGTGGGCCGTCCGGTAGCCGGCGGAGTTCGTGCGCAGTGTGGTGCCCCGGGCGGCCAGCGCGTCCGCGAACGCGGCGTACGCCGTGCTGCTCAACATCCAGCCTCGGTACACCGCGTCGGCGCCGGCAGGCACCCGCGCCGTGGCACGATCCGCGCCGTCACCCGTTGCCATGGTGTCGTGATCGACCAGCGCGACCGTGCAGCCGATGTCGCGCGCCGCGGCGGCCTCCGCCGCGAAGTGCTCGTCAGGGCGTCGGGGGCGCAGGACGTCGTGGGGGACGATGAGGATCACGACGCTCAGGATGGCGTTCGCACGGCGCGTGACCCACTGGGTTATCCGGGAGAATCTCCGATGGCCCCGCATGTCGGTCCGGCGTCGACGGTCCACTCCGCTGCGGCGCTGTGGCTCATTACCTCCGAGGTGATCGACCGGACCACGTCTCCCGGGCGAGGCTCTTCCCTGTCAGCAAACGACAGGAAGGAACCACGATGACCACCACGACCCCCGGCGCCACCATCGCGCAGCGCTACCTGGAGGCTTGGAACGCGACCGACTCGGCCGAGCGGCGCGCGGCGATCGAGGCGGCGTTCGCCCCGGACGCCCGCTATGTCGACCCGCTCGCCGACGTGACCGGCACCGAGGCGCTCGACGCCCTTATCGCGGGTGTGCACCAGCAGTTCCCCGGCATGCGGTTCGGTCCCGTCGGCGACGTCGACGCCCACCACGACGTCTGCCGCTTCCGGTGGGGCCTCGGCCCGGAGGGCGCCGAGCCGCTGGTGATCGGCTTCGACGTCGTGGCTGTGGGCGAGGACGGCCGCATCACGGGCGTCCACGGCTTTCTCGACAAGGTTCCGGCGGGCGCCTGATCTCAGGCGGATGCCGGGGCGAGTTCCGTGAGGAGCGCGCGGACGCGGCTGTCGATCTCGTCGCGGATGGGACGGATCTCGCTCGGTGTCCTGCCTGCGGGGTCGGGGAGTTCCCAGTCGAGGTAGCGCTTGCCGGGGAAGACGGGGCAGGCGTCGCCGCAGCCCATGGTGATGACGACGTCGGAGGCCTCGACCGCGTCGGTGGTGAGCAGCTTCGGCTTCTGGGCGGCCAGGTCGATCCCGATCTCGGCCATGACCTCGCGGACGGCGGGGTTGATGGCGTCGGCGGGAGCGGAACCGGCGGAGAGCACATCGACGCGGCCCCCCGCGTGGTGCTCGAGCAGAGCGGCGGCCATCTGGGAGCGGCCTGCGTTGTGGACGCACACGAACAGGACGCGGGGGGTTTCGGTCACGGGGTGGTCCCTTCGGCGACGGTGCGGGCCTCGTGGGGGACGACGATGTCGCCGGCCGCGGCGCGGGCGTCGGGATAGAGCGAGACGGCGAGGGCGGCGCCGATCGTCGCACCGATGATCTGCACCAGTACGAACGCCGGCACGGATCCGGGTGCGATGCCGGCGAAGGTGTCGCTGAACATCCGGGCGATGGTGACGGCGGGGTTGGCGAACGAGGTGGACGAGGTGAACCAGTAGGCGGCGCCGATCCACGAGGCGACGGCGACCGCGGACAGCGCGGCCCGTCCGCTGCGCGCGAGCGCCACGATCACCGCGATGAGCCCCGCGGTGGCCACGAACTCGCCGAGCCACAGCCCGAGCCCGTCGCGGGCGGTTCCGGAGATCGTCACCGGTGGGAGCTCGTACATCAGGTTGGCCAGCACGGCTCCGCCGGTTCCGCCGAGGATCTGCGCGGCGGTGTAGGCGGCCGCATCAGCTGCCGACAGGCCCGAGCCGTGACGGCGGCCGAGCGCCCAGTCGACCGCGGACACCACCGGGTTGAAGTGCGCCCCGGACACGGGGCCGAACAGCAGGATGAGCACACCGAGCCCGAACACCGTGGTCAGGGAGTTCTGCAGCAGCTGGAGGCCGGTGTCGTCGGGGGAGAGCCGCCCCGCGGCGATGCCGGACCCGATCACGATGGCCACGAGCAGCCCGGTGCCGAGGAACTCGGCGAGCAGCCTGCGCGTCAGCGGCACTCCAGAATGTGTTCGAGAAGCCCGCATGTGGGCCGCGGACGCCGGGGATCCAGCTGGTCTCGGCTGCCCTGGGCGGCCCGCTCCGCGCTTCTCGAACACATTCTCAGGCACGGGCAGGCACCTCGAGCGAGGCGAGGAGCGCGCGGACGCGGCGTTCGATCTCGTCGCGGATCGGGCGGACGTCCGTGACGTCCTTGCCGGCCGGGTCGTCGATGTCCCAGTCCTCGTAGCGGCGGCCGGGGAAAACGGGGCAGGCGTCGCCGCAGCCCATCGTGACGACCACGTCGGCCGCGCGGACGATCTCGTCGGTCCACGGCTTCGGGTACTCGGCGGAGATGTCGATGTCCCGCTCGCCCATGGCCGCGATCGCCGACGGGTTGATCCGGCCCGCGGGGTCGGAGCCGCCGGACCAGGCGACGGCGTGGTCGCCCGCGAGGTGGGTGAAGAACCCGAGTGCCATCTGGGAGCGGCCGGCGTTGTGGGTGCAGAGGAACAGCACCACCGGCACGCCGTCGTCGTGCTTGCCCTCGACCTTGGCCAGTGCCCGCAGCCGCTGGCGGGCGAAGCGTTCTGCGAGCAGCGGCAGGTAGTTCTTCACCGCGGCCCGGATGGCGAACTCGTCGTAGGAGCTGTGCAGGAACCGTTCGATGGTCTCCCTGCCGAAGATGCCATCGAACTGGCGGGCGAGATTCGACGCGGCCGTGGTGAGGGCGAGTTGCTGATCGATGGACAGGTCACTTCGGCGGTGGCGCACCTGCACGGGGTCCTCCTCATGAGGCGGGCGGTTCGGCGGGACGGATCGCTGGGGCGAGGCGGCCGATCCGATCGGTCAGCTCGCGGGCGGCGTGGGCGGACGCGGTGTGGTCGCCCACGCCACGCGGGGTCCGGGATCGACCAGCTCGTTTTGCTCGGCAAACATTGACTCAATAGTCGCTGAGCTAGCGGTGGATGTCAATCGCCTGAGGTGCGTGATCGGGGCAGCCTCGGCCAGAACGGGTGGCCTCGGCGCGCGCTGGCGGAGCCACCTGGATGGTTCAGCTGAGATGGCCCCCGCCGTCGACATGCAGGGTGGTTCCGGTCAGGAACGGGTTGGTGAGAGCGAGTAGCGCCGCCGATGCGATGTCGGCAGGTTGCCCGATGCGTCGGGCAGGGTTGCGGGCGGCGACATCGGCGAAGAACCGGTCGCGGCCTTCGGCCATGTGGTCCCATGCCCCTGAGTCGACGATGCCCGGAGACAACGCGTTGACTCGGATCGGCGCGAGCTCGACGGCGAGTGCCTTGGCGAGGAAGGCAACCGCACCGTTGGTCGTCGCCATGACGGTGAGTCCCGGTGCAGGGCGCCACCCCGCTACCCCGGCGAACAGCAAGATCGCGCCATCGGGCCGGATCTGTGGGGAGAGGTGCTTGGCGAGCAGGATCGGTCCGAGCACCTTGGCGTCGAACGCGCGGGCAACGGCGGCGCGATCCAGTTCGGTCACCGGGCCGTTGGCGTGGTCGGCGGCCATCGTGACGAGGTAGTCGAGCCCGCCGACGTGGGTGGCCAGCTCCCGCACCGAGTCTTCATCGCCGAGGTCCACGCGAGCGGTCTTGATCACGGCGCCCGTGCCCGAGCTGGTTGGTTCGTGATGCCGTCGCGCGGCAACGATGACCTCGGCACCTGCGGTGGCTGCGTCCACAGCCAGGCGGGCGGCGATGCCCGAACCGCCGCCGACGATGAGCAGCTTCTTGCCGTTGATCGAGACTGCCACGGTGTCCTCCTGCTGTCGGGTTCACCGAGATCAGCACCGCACCGGCCGGCAGTAGTCCCGTCGCGCCATGATGGTTATCGCTACCAACCATAGTATTGGCGAATGGCGACCCTGCGTGCCCTGGAGTGCTTCGTGGCCGTCTGCCAGTTCGGGTCGGTCACCGAGGCCGCCGCTCGATTGCACATGTCGCAGCCGGCCATGTCGCACCAGATCGCGGCCTTGGAGCGAGAGATCGGCACGTCGGTCGTGGAGCGGCTGTCCCGTGGCGTCCGTCCGACGGTCGCGGGCCGGGCGCTCCTGCCGGACGCTCGCGCGGCGCTGGCCGCAGCGCAACGCGCCGTCGCCACCGGCCGAGCGGTCGCTCGCGGCGCAGGTGGGCAGCTGCGGATCGGGTGCGCGGAAAGCATGACCGCCGGCTTGCTCGCGCCGGTGCTACGGGCCTGGCACCGGCGCCGCCCCGGTGTGCATCTGGGGCTGACCGAGCTGTCCAGCGCCGATGGGCTCGCCGATCTGGTCGGCTCCGGAATGGTCGATCTGGCGGTCGGGCCACGGCCCTCGCGTTGGGCGGGATTCGAAAGCCTCGTGGGTAGTGAAGAGGTGGTCGCGGCGATGGCGGGTGGTGCCGGGCCCGAGCCGGTCACCTTCACCCAGCTGGCCAAGCGCTCGATGGTGGGCTACCACCCAGACAATGGGTTGGGTGCCTGGCTGGATGACGTCGCGGCGGAACGGGGCGTCGCCCTCACCGTGCTCACCCGTACCCGCAATGCCACGACCGCCGCACATCTGGCGGCCGCCGGTCTGGGTGTTGCCCTGGTGCCGATCACCGCGTTGCCCAGTGCGTTCCCCGGCGCCGTGCGGCGATTGGACCCGCCGCTACTCAGAGACGTTGTCGTACTGCTCGCCAATCCCCACGACCCGCTGGCCCGGCGGTTCGACGCCGACATCTGCCGTCGGGGAGTGCGGGTGCCAGCCGACATTGCCGTCCAACTGGGGCCGGCGGAATGAGCGGCGCGCCGAACTGGGTCGCGGTGGACGAGGTGCTGCTCGGTAGCCGGTTCCCAGTCGTCGAGACCATCGGTGTCGTTCTTCGGTGGTCACAACCGGCGGTACGCGCGATCACATGGCCGGCGAAGTCGAGCATCTGGTCAAGGCTGGTGAACGCCGCGTAGGCATCGAAGAACGCCTCATCAACACCGGACTCGGCGTACCGCTGCAACTTGTCCGCGAGCGAGCCGACGGACGTGCCCGGTTCGAGGTTGATCCGCATGGCCGTCTTCAGCGCGTCGGGATCGCGGCCGGCGTCCTGCGCCGCTCGGCGCGCGATCGACCACAGGCGGTCGGCGCCCCCGTCCCGACCGTCGACCTCGAACCCGAGCCAACCGACCCCGCTGCGGCCGACCCGGCGCATCGCGGCCTCGCTGGCGCCGCCGATCCAGATGGGTGGCCCGCCCGCCTGGACCGGACGCAGGTCGGCGTGGACCGGTGGCAAGGTGAAGAACTCGCTGTCCCAGGACACGGGATTGGTCGTCCACCACGCGTGCAGGAACGCCAGCATGTCATCGAGCATCTTGCCGCGCCGCTGCCAGTCCGCGTTGCGGGCGCTGTCGTACTCCTGCTTCATCCACCCCAGCCCCACACCAACGCCAAGGCGGCCGTCGCTGAGCACGTCGAGCGTGGTCAGCAGCCGGGCCAGGTGCGGCGGCTCGTAGTAGAACGTGCTGAGCGTGCTGGCGTTCAGGCGCATCCGGCTGGTCGCCGCCGCGGCGACGGTCCACAGCAGCACCGGATCGAGGGAGCGGGTCATCTGCGGCCCCTTGGCCAGATAGCTGCTGTCCACATCAACCGGCGTGACCAGGCGATCGCCGACCCACAGGGTGTCGTAGCCGAGGTCCTCGAGTCCGCGGCAGAACGCGCTCAGGCCGGGGGCGCCGCTGACGGCGGGCCCGACAATGGGAATCACGAAACCGAGCTTCATCGCGAGAGTCTGCTCAGCCGGTAAATTCGTTGACGCCGAGTGCGAAGTCCCAGTGGCCAACCCCGTTGCCGGCGAGGCCCACCGTGACCACGCCCATTCCTTCCAGCCAGTGCGCCATTTTCAGGCCGCCGACATCCAGCGGACGCAGCCCGAGGCTCTCGATGAATGCCGCCACGCCCGCCTTGGCCCGCGCATCGTCGCCAGCGATGAAGACGTCGGGCCGGCCCTTCTCCAGGACACTACGGAAGATGGTGTTGAACGCCTTCACCACGCTCGCGCCGGCCGGGGCCACCTTGGCGACTTCCTGCGCGATCGACGTCTCCTCGCTGTGGGCCAGTCCGTCGAACGTGGCGTTGAAGGGGTTGCTGATGTCGACGATGACCTTGCCCGCGAGGGCGTCTCCGTACTCGGCGACGACCGGAACGACACCGGCGTACAGCAGGGCCGTGATGACGATGTCCCCGGCCGGGACGGCGCCCCACTTGCCCGTCGTCGCGCTGCCGCCCAGAGCCTTGGCCAGGTCATCGACCTTGGACTGATCGCGTCCCATGACCTCGACGGTGTTGCCGCCGGCCACCGCGAGCGTGCCAATGGCACGGGCCATGTTCCCCGTACCGATGAGGGTGATGCTGCTCATGAGGTGTGCTCTCTTCCTGTTCTCGAGGTGTCGCTCTGTCTCGTGTTCCGCCGTAGATTGGGATGCGTGAACCGCCGCCATTCTGAATAGGGACATAGGACGAGGGCATCCCGTGATCGTTACGCACCCTTTGTGCGCAGTTCCCAGGGCTGCATGCCGACGAGAGGCGCGAGGTGACCCTGCATCTCGACGGCGGATGGCAGCGGGCGCCAAAATATGGTCACCTCGGCAATCTTGCCGTCCGCGTCGAGCAGGATGTAGTCCATCCCGTTGACCGCCGTGTCTTCGATCTGCAGCCGGAAGAATGCGGCGTGGTGGGTCTCGCCGCTGAGGACCTCCTTGTAGATGAGGTCCGCCGCCACCGTGGAGACGCCCTGGATGGCTGCCGTGACGGCCTCGCGGCCGGTGAGCGGCTCATCGCTGAGCGGGCTGATCAGCACCACGTTCTCAGCGAGGACACGGGCGAGAGCGTCCTTGTCCGCGCCGCCGTGCATGCAGTCGACGAAGGACTCGACGGTGGCGCGGTGCTGGGCGAACGTGGTCATGGCTTCTCCTCGTCGTGTATGAGACCCGGTCGGCACGCCGACCCGCAGGTCCGGGTCGGCGTGCCAGGTCATCAGGGCAATGAACTCTCGAACCGAGAATTGATCTCGTTCACGGCTTGCGGCCGGCCATCCCGACGATGCGGTCCAGCAGGGACGCGTCCGGCGGGACGGGCACCGCCGCACCCCACAAGGCCCGGACCAGGTCCGACAGGGTCGGCAGGAACTCGGTCAGGTACTCCCAGACGGCTTGCAGTGTGGGTTCGAGCAGCTCGACGGGCTGGCCGGTGGCCATGGCCAGGTCCCAGCCGTGCACCACCATCTCGGTGAGCGCGATGGTGTGTGGTTCAGATGGCGGTGACGCCGCCGTCGGCGACCAGTTCCATGCCGTTGACGTAGCTGGAGTCGTCGGAGGCGAGGAACAGGGCGATGGTCGCGATTTCTTCGGGGCGGCCCATCTTTCCGCGGGGGATGAGAGACTCGAATGCGGCCATGGTTGCCTCGTCGAACACTTCTTCCTGCTTGGCGGTGGCGACCTGGCCGGGGGTCAGGACGTTGACCCGGATCTTGCGGTCGCGCAGTTCGTTGAGCCAGACGCGGGCCCAGGCCTGCTGGACGGCCTTGCTCCCCGCGTAGAGGCTCCAGCCGGGGAAGGCGCCGAGGGAGGCGTTGGATCCGGTCATCAAGATCGAGCCGTTGTCGTTGATCAGCGGCAGTGCCTTCTGCACGGTGAACAGGGTGCCGCGCGCGTTCAGCGAGAAGGCGCGGTGGAACTGTTCCTCGGTGATCTCGCCGAGGACGGCGGGTTCGCCCATCCCGGCGCTGGCCCACAGCACGTCGATCGAACCCTTCTCCCGCTTGACGGTGTCGTACAAGCGGTCCAGGTCGTCCAGTTCGGCCGCGTCACCCTGGACGGCGGTGACGTTGCGGCCGATCAGCTTGACGGCGTCGTCCAGCGCTTCCTGCCGCCGGGCCTGGATGAAGACGTGCGCGCCTTCCTCGACGAACAGCTTGGCGCCGGCCAGTGCCAATCCGGTGGATCCGCCGGTGATCACCGCGACCTTGCCATCGAGCTTTCCCACGATCACTCCGTTGAATTGATGGTCATCCGGAACAGTTCGGCACTTATGCACACCAGACTGTGTACGTAACGTACCCGACGACCGGTCGGAGCGCAAGCTATGTAGACCGATCCGTACCGAACGGTCTACGCTGGCGGCATGACGGAGTTGGCGAAGGGCCCCCTGGGCCGGCGCCGCGGCAGGGGCGCACGCGAGCGCATCCTCAGCGCGTCACAGCAGCTGTTCCGCGATCAGGGCGTCAACCGCACCGGCATGGACCAACTCTGCGCCGCGGCCCAGGTGTCCAAGCGCACGGCCTACCAGCACTTCACCAGCAAGGACGAACTCGTCGCCGAATACCTGCGCCGATTCGATCCCGACGTCATGCCCGGGGTGTTCGACCGCACCGACCGCACTCCCCGCGAACGACTCCTCGCCGCCTTCGAGATGCCCGCGTCCACGCCCCTGTGCCCCTACATCGCGGCGGCCGTCGAACTCCACGACCCCCAACACCCCGCATCCCAGTACGCACGCGACTACAAGACCGCCATCGCCGCGCGGCTGACCGAAACCGCCCGCGAAGCCGGCGCCACCAACCCCGAACAACTCGGCGAACAACTGGCGCTGCTCATCGACGGCGCCTCGGCCCGCACCCGAGTCCTCAACAGCGATTCCTTCCCCACCGCCGCCGCCATCGCCGCCGTCCTCATCGACAACGCCATCCCCGCGTCATCCCCTCGGCAGCCCAGCGATGACCGCGGAACTACCGGGCCTGCTCCCGTTCCGGTGGGAGGCCGATGACGGCCCGATCACGCCTCGCCGGCCTGAAGACGACGTCGAGTTCGGCGCGGCCGCAGCGGTAGCTGTCGGGACCTGGGGCTGGAGATCGACTCTCGGTAGGGCAGGTGCGACAGGGACCCGTAGGGGGCCTGGCGGGAGGGGGCATCGTGTGCCGCGGACGACCGAGCAGCAGGACGCGAGCGCGCCTCACCATGCGGCACTCGTGCTGCTCGGTCGCCCGCCCGGCACCACCGGCCCGCGTGCAACAAATGGGTGATAGTTGACGCGGGACCGGCGGCACCGGCTGTGGATCAACCAGTGCGCCGCACCGGGTTGATCCGGCGGCCCTGCGCTGCGCGGGCGTGACCCGAGGAGCCGGCGTGGACGGCTCCACTCGGGGCGTTCTTGCCCGCGCGGCCGCGGCGGGCCGCTCGGTTGGCCGGCGCCGGAGCGGCGTCGGCGGGGTTCGGTTCGCCCTGCGTGTTGTCGACGGTGGCGAGCAGGGACGAGAGCAACGGGTCTGGCATGGGGTGCCTCCTGCAGGATGACGGGGCCGGCGCAGCAGAGCCGAGACGGCGCCCGGATCTGGTCCAGGGCCGGCCGGGTGGCTGGAACGGGAGCGGCCGGGCGGGAGGGCCCTGGCCGTGCTTGCCGCAGTGGAGCGGCCGTCGCTACAGGCGCATGACGAGGACGATAAGCCTGCCGTTGTGGGCGCGCCACGGAATTTCCCGGGCTAGCGTCGGCGGGTGACGAACTTCGACACCGTCGTGGTCGGGGGTGGTATCGCGGGCGCCTCGATCGCCTACGAGCTCGCCGCCACCCGCTCGGTTCTGCTGGTGGAGACCGAGACCGCGCTCGCCCGGCACTCGACGGCCCGCTCCGCCGCAACCTATGTCCCCGGCCATGGCTCGGCGCCGCTGCGCGCGCTGGTCGCGGCGAGCGGTCCGCGGTTCGCGCGGCTCGAGGCGGAGTTGGATGCGCCGCCGCTGCTCACGCCCCGCGCGCTGCTGCACGTCGCGTTCGATGCCGACGGTGCCGCGGAGCTGGCCGCCGACCTGGCCGAGCAGGCGGGTGAGCCGGGGTGCCCCGTCGCGATCGACCCGGCAGAGGCGCAGCGCTTGTGTCCGGCGCTGCGGCCGGGCGCTGTGCGTGCCGCCGCCGTCGTGGAGGGCGCGGCCGACATCGATGCCGAGGCGCTGCACCAGGCCTTCATCCGAGGGCTCCTCCGCCGCGGTGGGAAGGTCCGGACGGGTGCCCCGGTCACCGGCGTGCGGAGAAGCGGTTCCGGGTGGGAGGTGCAGGCCGGTCCGGATGGGAACGTGATCGGTGCGGCCGAGGTCGTGGACGCCGCCGGCGCGTGGGCGGACGCCGTCGCGGTGCGGGCGGGGGTCCCGCACATCGGGCTCACGCCGTACCGGCGCACGATCGCGCTGGTCCGGGTGCCGGACCCGGCCCGGCTCCGCGCGCCGGACGGGGCGAGGCTGCCGATGGTCATCGAGACGCCCGAGCGCTTCTACTTCAAGCAGGAGGGCGACGGGCTCCTGGTCAGCCCCGCCGACGAGACGCCGGTCGAGCCGCACGACGTGCGTCCCGACGAGCTGGACGTCGCGATAGCCCTGGAGCGGGTCGAGGAGGTCACCGGGCTCGGCCTGCGCTCGGTGCGCACGGCGTGGGCGGGGCTTCGGTCGTTCGTGCCCGACCGGCTTCCGGTGATCGGGGCGTGGCCCGAGCACCCCGGGTTCTGGTTCTGCGCAGGCCAGGGCGGATCGGGGATCGAGACGGCGCCTGCGCTCGCGGCGTTCGCCGCGGCGGTGGTGACGGGCGGTCCGTTGCCCGCCGACGTCCCGCTCGACCGCGCGGCGTTCAGCCCCACGCGGCTGTAGCGCGGCGTGCAGTTCGGCTCGCACACCGACTACTGCGCTCCCACACCGACTGCAGTCGATGTGTGAGCACCGAAATCGGTGTGCGACCGCGCTCCTTCCCGAGGCCGACCAGGGCGCACGTGAGGGAGGGTCAGGTCGTACGGTTCCGCCTCATGACGAGTGCGCTGTTCGACCCGCTGTTCGGGGCCGATCGGGTGGCCGCCCGGCTCGACGACGCCTCGTGGGTGGCTGCGCTCGTCGCGGTCGAGGTGGCGCTGGCGCGGGCCGCGGCCGAGCACGGGGTCGTCCCCGCCGAGGACGCCGACCGGATCGAGGTGGCCGCGGCGGCGCTCCAGGTCGACCCGGCGGCGCTGGGCCGGGCCGCTGTCGAGGGCGGCAACCCGGTGATACCGCTGGTGCGGATGCTCCGCTCGGCGGCAGGGGAGGCCGGGCGCTCGGTGCACCCTGGCGCCACGAGCCAGGACGTGATGGACACCGCGGCCGTGCTGCTCGTCGGCTGGGCGGGCGAGGTCGTGCTCGACGACCTGCGCGGGGTCGCCGACGCCGCGGCCGACCTCGCGCGGAGGCACCGCGACACGCCGATGATCGCCCGCACCCTCGGGCAGCAGGCGCTGCCGACGACGTTCGGGCTGGTCGCCTCGGGCTGGTGCGCGGGGCTGGACCGGGCGCGCGCCCGGCTCGCTGAGGTGATCCGTTCGCTGCCCGTGCAGTTCGGCGGGGCGGCCGGCACGCTGGCCGCCCTGCACCCGCGCGGACCGGCGGTCGCCGCGTCGCTCGCCCGTGCTCTGAGGCTCGCCGACGCCCCGCCGTGGCACACGGAGCGGACCCGGATCGGGGAGCTCGCCGGGGCTCTGGCCGTCGCCGCGGGCGCCTGCGCCAAGCCGGCCACCGACGTGGTGCTGCTCTCCGGCACGGAGCTGGGCGAGGTGTCGGAGGCGGCGCCGGGCGACTCGTCGTCGATGCCGCACAAGCGCAACCCGATCGCGGCCGTCACCGCACGAGCGGCCGCGCGCAGGGCGCCCGGCCTCGCGGCCGTGCTGCTTGCCGCGGCCGACCACGAGCACCAGCGGGCCGCGGGCCCGTGGCACGCCGAGTGGCAGACGCTCGCCGAGCTGCTGCGGGCCACAGGGGGCGCGGCCGCTCGGCTGCGTGCATCCCTCGAAGGGCTCGGGGTGCACCCGGACCGGATGGCCGCGAACCTCGCGCTCACCGCCGAGGCGAGCGGCCCGCCCGGGCACGCGGGGGAGCTGGTCGACCGGTTGCTCGCGCAGCGTGGGTGACCGGTTGTCGGTGCCGACCGGCAGACTGCCGGCATGGTCGAACGCGTGCTCTCCGCTCGGGAGCTCAACCGAGCCGTGCTGGCCCGGCAGCTGCTCCTGGAGCGCGCCGAGCTGAGCCCGCAGCAGGCCGTCGAGCAGGTGGCCGGGTTGCAGACGCAGTACGCGCCGTCGGGCTACGTCGGGCTGTGGTCGCGGCTGGCGGGCTTCCGCCGCCACACGCTCACCGAGGCGCTGCTCGCAGGCCGTGTCGTGCAGGCATGGGTGATGCGCTGCACGATCCACATGGTCTCGCCCGCCGACTACTGGCCCTTCACGGAGGCGGTACGGCAGGCGCGGCGGGAATGGTGGCGGCGCGCCCACCGGATCGAGGTCGACATGCCGGCAATCGCGGCCACCGTCCGTTCCCACCTCGCCGACGGCCCGATGAAGCAGGCCGAGATCCAGAAGCGGCTGACCGCCGCCGGGCACCCGCGGGCGGTCTGGCCAGGTGTTCAGCTGTGGGTCGATCTGGTGCGCGTTCCCCCGGCCGGCACGTGGGGCACCCCCCGGGCCCACGTCTACGGCCTGGCCGAGCACACCGTGGCCGCGCCTGAGCCCGCGGTCACCGGGGAGCGCGCCACGGAGCTCCTCGTCGCCAGTTATCTGCGCGGATTCGGGCCTGCCTCGGCCGCCGACATCGCCTCGTTCTGCGGGTGGAGCATCACCGCCACGCGGGCCGTGCTCGCCCGGATGCAGCTGTGCCGCTACCGCGCCGAGACGGGCGGCGAGCTGGTGGACGTGCCGGAGGCGCCGTTGCCGCCCGCCGACACGCCAGCTCCCGTGCGGTTCCTCGGGCAGTGGGACGCCAACCTGCTGGTGCACGCCCGGCGCGCGCAGATCCTGCCCGAGGAGCACCGGCCGCGGGTGTTCGCGCGGAACATCCCGCAGTCGGTGCCAACGTTCCTCGTCGACGGCCAGGTCGCGGGCACATGGCGCTACACCGACGGCGAGGTGCGGTGCGAGCCCTTCCAGCCGCTGAAACCAGACGTGGCAGGGGACGTGGAGGTCGAAGCCGCTCGCCTCGCCGCGTTCCACGTGGAGTGATCGGCGATGGCGCGTAAGTCGGCGAGCTGCCGTTCCTGATCACGGTCTCGGGAGGCACCGGGGAACTCGGCGGGCTCGCCCGGACGCACGATCGACACGGCGACGAGAGTGGCGACGACGAGGAGGAGGACGATCGCTGTGGTCATGGCAGTAATTTTCCGCTCGGAAAGTTCCTGCCACCAGTGGCAGGACTGACTACCGAAGCAAAGATCCTGCCACTACACTCGCCGGCATGCTGTCCACCGTCGCCGCGCTCGTGATCCCTCCGGTCACCCCGTTCGAGTTCGGCACGATCTGCGAGGTCTTCGGCATCGACCGCTCCGCGGACGGGGTGCCGCCCTTCGAGCTGCGGGTGTGCGGCGAGGTGGCGGGTCAACCCATTCGCACGTCGGTCGGCGTCGACATGGTGCCGTCCCACGGTCTCGACGGGTTGCGTGGCGCCGACCTCATTGCGGTGTCGGCCACGCGGGCACGGGAGTTCTCCGACGAGGTGCTCGACGCGGTGCGCGCGGCCGCGGCGGCGGGCAGCACCCTGCTCAGCGTGTGCTCGGGTGCGTTCGTGCTCGGCGCGGCGGGCCTGCTCGACGACCGGCCGTGCACCACGCACTGGGACAACGCCGACGAGCTGCGCGAGCGCTACCCGCGCGCCAAGGTCGACCCGGACGTGCTGTTCGTCGACGACGGCAACCTGATCACGAGCGCGGGCACGGCCGCAGGCATCGACGCGTGCCTGCACCTTGTGCGCCGTGAACTGGGCAGCGCGGTGGTCAACGTCATCGCCCGGCGGATGGTCGTGCCGCCGCAGCGCGACGGCGGGCAGCGGCAGTTCGTCGAGATGCCGGTGCCGGTGTGCCGGTCCGAGGGGCTGGCGCCGGTGCTGGACTGGGTGCTGGAGCACCTGGACGTCGAGCACTCGGTGTCCGACCTCGCGCGCCGGGCGCGGATGTCCGACCGCAGCTTCGCCCGCCGGTTCGTCGCCGAGACCGGCACCACGCCGCACAAGTGGATCACCCTGCAGCGGGTGCTGCGGGCACAGCGGCTGCTGGAGGACACCGACATGGGCATCGACGAGGTGGCCGAGCGCAGTGGATTCGGCAGTGGAGCGCTGCTGCGCCACCACTTCCGCAAGGTGGTGGGTGTGTCCCCGGCCGACTTCCGTCGCACGTTCGCCGCCCGCTCGGCGGTCGCCGGGCATTAGGGTCGGGGTGTGACCGAGGAGGTGGGCACCGACGGCGCGCGGGACGCCGTGCTCGCCCACCGCGACGCTGACGGCGTTCTCACCCTCACCTTCAACCGCCCGGAGCGGCGCAACGGCTGGGCCGACGACATGTACGAGGCCTACTACGGGCGGCTCACCGAGGCGGCGGCCGACGAGACGGTGCGCGCGGTGGTGGTCACCGGCGCGGGCAGCACGTTCTGCCCCGGCGCCGACATCTCCCGCCTCGGCGGGCTGGGTGAGGAGGACGCCCGGCTGCCGCACTACCCGGTCGACGTCCCCCGCCGGTTCCCGAAGCCGCTGATCGCCGCGATCAACGGGGCCTGCGCGGGTGTCGGGCTCGTGCAGGCGCTGTTCTGCCACGTCCGGTTCGCCGCCGACACGGCGCGGTTCTCCACCGCGTTCGCCCGCCGCGGACTCGTCGCCGAGTACGGGATCGCGTGGACGCTCACCCGCCTCGTCGGGTCGGAACGCGCGCTCGACCTCCTGCTCTCGGCCCGTACGTTCGACGCAGGGGAGGCGCGTGAGCTGGGTCTGGTGAGCCGCGTCGTCCCGCGGGCCGAGGTGCTCGATGCGGCGCATGCCTACGCGCGCGACCTCGCGCTGCACTGCAGCCCACGTGCCATGGCCGTGATCGCGAGGCAGGTCCTCGAGGCGCAGGACTCCACGTTCGACGAAGCGCTGCAGGCCTCCTACCGGCACGTCGACCGCTTCATCGGGTCGGCGGACCTGCGAGAGGGGGTGGCTTCCTACCTCGAGCGGCGCGCACCCCGATTCGCACCGCTCGGTCCGTTCCCGGACTGACTCCACCACCACAGGAGATGAACCACATGCAGCAGCGACAGGCCCGGGTCGCGGTGATCGGAGCGGGCCCGTCCGGGCTGTACGCCGCCGCCGCGCTGCTGGCCGCCGACATGCCGGTCGGCATCGAGGTGCTGGACCGGTTGCCGGCGCCGTACGGCCTCGTGCGGTACGGCGTGGCGCCCGACCACGTGAAGATGAAGAACGTCATCCGCGTGTTGCAGAAGCCGTTCGACCCTGCCCAGATCGAGTTCTTGGGCGGAGTGCACGTAGGGGACGGCGGGGTGCCGCTCGAGGTACTGAGGCGGCACTTCCACGCGATCGTCCACGCCACCGGCAGCTCGGTGGACCGGGCCCTCGGCATCCCCGGCGAGGAGCTCGCCGGTTCGTTGGGCTCGGGCGCGTTCGTCAGCTGGTACTGCGGCCACCCCGACCACACGAAGCTGCAGCCCCTGCTCGACCATCCGGGCGCCGTCGTGGTCGGAGCGGGCAATGTCGCCCTCGACGTCGCACGGGTGCTGGCGAAGACCGCTGACGAGATGGCCGAGACCGACGTCCCGGACCCGGTGCTCGACGTCCTGCGTTCGAGCGCCGTCCGCGACATCCACGTGCTGATCCGGCGCGGGCCGCAGCACATCCGGTTCACACCCGCTGAGCTGCGCCAGATCGGCGAGCTCGCGAACGCCGACGTGTTCGTGCACGACGACGGCCTGCTGGCCGCGGGTGTCGAGGAGCCGGAGGACCGGCGGCACCGGCAGATGCTCGACATGCTGGGGGACTGGTCCGCGGCCGAGCCCGCCGGCAAGCCGAGGCGGATCCACCTGCGGTTCCTGCGCTCCCCGGTGCGGATCATCGGGACGGGCGGACGCGTCGCGGGCGTGGTCGTCGAGCGCAACGCGATCGTCGACGGCCGAGTGGTGGGTACCGGCGAGCGCGAGACCCTCGACGCCGGGCTGGTCGTGCGGGCGATCGGGTACGACGCCGAGCCGATTCCCGGGCTGCCGTTCGACGCGACCACCGGCACCGTTCCGAACGTGGGCGGGCGTGTGGTGCGTGACGGCGAGCCGGTGCCCGGCGCGTACGTCACCGGCTGGATCAAGCGCGGTCCCACCGGCGTGATCGGCACGAACAAGGCCGACGCGCTGGAGACCGTGGCCAAGCTGCTGGAGGATCTCCCCGGCCTGCCCGACCCCGCGCACCCCGATCCGGCAGACTTGCGCGCGGCACTCACGGCGCACGGGCTGCGACCGGTGGACTGGACGTCGTGGCTGCGGCTCGACGCGGAGGAGGTGCGCCGCGGCGGGCTGCGCGGCGCCGAGCGGGTGAAGGTCGCCGAGCTGGCCGAGATGCTGGATGCGGCGCACGGGGCGACCAAGGGGTGATCGGGAGGGGAGTTGCCGTCACTTCGGCAACGCGTGGTGGACGCGGCGCAGGACGAGCTGGCGGCGGGCCGGTCGGTGTCACCGCTCGACGTGTTCTGCCGGCTGGGCTGGCTCACGCAGAACCATCTGGACCACTGGCGGCAGGGGCGGACCGAGCACCTCGAACCCCTGCGCACCCTGCGCCCGCAGAACCTGGCCACGGCGATGGACGCGTTGTGCCAGTGGGCGCAGGAGCGCGGCCTGCGGGCCAGTGAGACGGCGTACGTGAGCGCCACCCGGGATCGAAGGGCGCTGCAGTTCGTCGGCGGGGACGAGGCCACCGAGCGGGCCTTCCGCACGCACTGGATCTCCGGCGAGCTGACCGACGCGCAGCGCGAGCGGGTGGTCGAGCGCGCGAGCCGGCCGCCCGACCTCGTGGTGATCTCGCCCGTGCGGGACTGGATCTGCACCGGCTGCTCCGCGGAGAACGGCGAGTTCCTCGTGATGGAGGACGCGGGGCCGCTCTGCCTCACGTGCGCCGACCTCGACACGCTCGTGTTCCTGCCCGCGGGCGACGCCGCGCTCACCCGCCGGGCGAAGAAGGCGAGCGGCCTGTCCGCCGTGGTCGTGCGGTGGAGCCGGTCGCGCAAACGGTACGAGCGCCAGGGACTACTGGTGGAGGAGGACGCGCTGCGGGCAGCGGAGGCGAGCTGCTTCGCCGACGAAGACGCGCGGCAGCGACAGCGCGAGCGCGATCGGGAGCGCCGGGAGCGCCAGGACGTCGAGCTCACCGAGCGGATGGGGCAGGAGATCAACAGGTTGTTCCCGGGGTGTCCGCAGGCTCGAGCCGAGGCGATCGCGGCCCACGCCGCGGTGCGGGGCAGCGGCCGGGTCGGGCGCAGTGCCGCAGGCCGGGCGCTGGAGGAGCGAGCGCTCGTGAGCGCCGTCGTCGCCTCCGTGCGACACGAGGACACCGACTACGACGAACTGCTCATGGCGGGCGTCCCGCGCGAGGAGGCGCGGGCCCGGGTGCGGGCCGCCGTCGACGCCGTGCTGGACCGCTGGCGCTCATGATCAACCGGCGAGCAGTCGAGCGCCATCCACCAGCCGGGCCAGGTCAGCATCGGTCCACGGCGTGCGGGTGATGACGCCGACGTGCTCGGCGCCCAGCTCGCCCAGTGCCGCGCAGCGCCCGGCGAACGCCTCGGGCGTCTCGTCCGGGACGAGCGCCGTGCCGACGGTGGTCTCGATCTCCTCCCGCGGGCGGCCGACCGCCTCGCACGCGCGCGCGAGGACGGCCAGCTTGCGGCGCAGCGTGACGCCGCCGTCGGGGATGTCGAAGAGGTTGCACGCGTCGGCGTAGCGGGCCACCAGCGGCAGCGTCTTCCGCTCCCCGGCGCCGCCGATCAGTATCCGCGGCCTGCGCGCCGGGACCGGGTGGTTCAGCGGTCGCTCGGCGCGGACGTGCGTGCCCTCGAAGGCGGAGTCGTCGCCCGCGAACATCTGGCGGGCCAGCCGCAGCGTGTCCTCCAGCCGCTCGAACCGCTCGGCCGTCGGCGGCATCGGGATGCCCATGTGCGCCGCCTCCTGCTCGTGGTAACCGGCGCCGATGCCCAGCCAGGCGCGGCCGTCCGAGAGGGCGTCGAGCGTGCTGACCGCCTTGATCAGGAGAGCGGCCGGCCGGAACGTGATCGGGCTGACCATCGCGCCCAGCCGCACGCGCCGGCTGCGGCCCGCGAGCCAGCCCAGTGTGGTGTAGGCCTCGAGGTGCGGGTCGGTCGGTTCGGTGCCGGGGGCGTACTGGGCGAGGTGGTCGGCCACCCAGACGGTGTCGATGCCGCCCTCGTCGGCGACGCGCACGATCCGATCCATCGGCGTGTGCTCGGCGCTCGTCGGGAACTGGGTGATGCTCAGGCTGACGCGCATCGCAGGGCCTCCTCGCGATGTCAGGCGGACGGCGGGCCGGCCATCGGGCTCAGGTGCACCCCGACCATGAGCCAGCGACCGTCGCGGTGGGCGGCGATGTGGGTGCCGCGGAACCTGCCGCCGGCCGGGTGGCCCTGGTAGGTGGCCTCCTGGATGCGGACGCCGATCGCGACAGCCGTGTCGCCGTAGTCGCGGACGCGCACGTCGTCCCAGGTCAGCGACTGGATCCGGAGCGCTCTGGAACGGTAGCCGGCGAACCAGTGCTCCCGTTCCAGGACGAACCCAGCTGGTCCGACCAACGTGAAGTCGTCGGTGCTCATGGTCGCGAGGGCGTCGGTGTCGCCGCGCTGCTCGGCCTCGGCCCAGCGGCGGCCCAGCTCGCGGATCTCGTTCTCGGTGGTGGTCATGCCAAAACGATAGGCATCTAACGGTTAAGCGTCAATACGTTCGATGTCGAACGCTTCTGCTAGGCTCCGGCCATGTCCGCACCACCACGGGGGATGCCGATCGGTCGCCGGCTCGCGAGCACGGCGAAGGAAGTCAGCCGCGCGTTCGGTGAGGCACTCGCCGCCGCAGACGGCTCCGAGCACGTCTGGCTGATCCTGCTGGCGCTCAAGACCCGCGAGACCGCGAACCAGCGCGCCCTCGCCGCCGCCGTCGGGATCCAGGGGGCCACGCTCACCCACCACCTCAACGCGATGGAGGAGGGCGGGCTCGTCACGCGGCGGCGCGACCCGCAGAACCGGCGCATCCACGTCGTAGAGCTGACAGCCGACGGCGAGGCGGCGTTCCACCGGATGCGGGCGGCCGCGGTCGAGTTCGACAAGCGGCTGCGGGGCGACCTGTCCGACGCCGAACTGGAGCGCGTCGCCGCCGTGCTCGATCAGCTCAGGGCCAACGTCGCCCGCGACTGACCGGTGCACCAAGACCGCGACTCAACTGCATCGAGACCGCGACTCGCGGACGAGGTGTGCCCACTTCTCCGCGAGTCGCGCTCTGCGTGCACGCGAGTCGCGCTCTGAGCGAGCGAGTCGTGTCAGCAGGGCTCGACGGAGACGACCGCGGGCACGGCGCCGAGGCGGTCGGCGAAGGTGTCGCACTCGTCGGCCGTGAGCGAGACGATGCAGGTGACCGAGCTGTACGGGACACCGTCGAGGACCTCGACGGCGAACTCGCGGACGGGGTACCCGCATGCGCGCAGCGTGGTGCCGATGTCGAGGACGCCCTGCATGCCGCCGGTGGTCACGATCTCGTGGCGGCGCTGGAGGCGGGGTGCCCATGTGTTGCGGCGGGAGTGATCGAGAACAGTCATTGTTCGGCTCCGGGGTCCACGGATGGTGGTTGCCGAGCCAGGCCTCGGGTGGTGGGGGAGCGGGGCGCGCCGGCGACCTGGCTCAGCCGGCGCGCGGCGGTACTGCCGCGTCGAGGGCGAGAGCGATACGCATGACCGCAGCGTAACCCTTGTCACGTCGGCGCCGTGTACCGCCCCCGGCGTGTCGCGTTGCACGGCTGCGCGCGACGGCACTTCGACCGATTCGGCGGTTGACGCATAGCAATGCCAATGATCCACTCGAAAGTGGCACGTGAGGTATCGCCGTCGCTACGTCCGCCGCCGCAGAAGGATCTCCATGAAGTCGATCTTCTTCCACCTCATGCCCTACCGCGACCTTCCCGCCGACTTCGAGACGAAGTACGAGAGTATTTGGGTCACCCCGCCGAATTCGGAGCTCTGTGATCCGAAGAAGGTGGCGCAGTACTACCAGTGGAACCTCGACGAGCTGGAATTGGCCGACCGGCTCGGGTTCGACGGGGTGGGGGTCAACGAGCACCACCAGAACGGGTACGGCTTCATGGCCTCTCCCAACCTGATGGCCGCCGCTCTCGCCCGGCGCACGCCGAACGGCAGCGCGCTGATGGTGCTGGGCAACACCCTCGCCCTGTACTCGCCTGCCACCCGCGTGGCGGAGGAGTTCGCGATGCTCGACGTCCTGTCGAACGGGCGGCTCGCCGCCGGGTTTCCCGGTGGGCACGTCGATGGACGTCAACTTCTGCTACGGCGTGCCGCCGACGCAGACCAGGCCCCGGTTCCGCGAGGCGGAGGAGCTGATCATCCAGGCCTGGACCCGTCCGGGCCCGTTCAGTTTCAACGGGGAGTTCAACCAGCTGCGCTACGTCAATCCGTGGCCGCAGCCGCTGCAGAAGCCGCACCCGCCGGTGTGGCTGGCGGGCGGCGGGTCGGTGGAGACCTGGGAGCTCGCGGGCACCAAGGACTACACCTACAGCTACCTCTCGTTCTTCGGTGCGAAGTTCGGCAAGCGGCTGATGGACGGCTTCTGGGCGAAGATGGACGAAATGGGTGTCGACCGTAACCCGTTCCGGGCCGGGTTCGCCCAGTTGATCTGCGTGTCGGAAACCGACGAGCGCGCCGAGCAGGAGTATCTCGAGCACTGCTCGTACTTCTTCAAGAAATGCCTGCACATCCCGCCGTACTTCTTCGAGGCTCCCGGTTATCGCACCCGCAGGAGCACCGAGTTCGCGATCAAGACCAATCAGCCCGGTGCCGTCGCCGCCGCCGCGGCGCTGGAGAAGAACTGGAAGACGCTCACCGAGGAGGGCTTCATCGTCGCCGGCAGCCCGGCCACGGTGGCCGACCGGCTCGTCGAACTGGCCCACACCCTTCGGGTGGGGAACCTGCACGCGCTGCTGCAGATCGGGTCGATGCCGCACGCGCTCACGGAGAAGAACATCACGCTGTTCGCGGAGGAGGTCATACCCCGGATCCGGCACATCTGGGACGCCGAGGGCTGGACGCACCGCTGGTGGCCGTCCGGTGCCACCGACCGCAGCGCCAGACCGGCCGGGGCCCAGGCCTGAGAGGGGGAGCGATGACCGCATCGATCGCCGACGTCGTGGAGCGCACCGTCGACGTCGGCCCGATCCAGGCCCGCGTCCTGATCGCCGGCACGGGCGACCCGGTGCTCTTCCTGCACGGCGCAGGAGGCCTCGTATGGAACCCGCTGCTCGAGGCGCTCGCCGCCGGGCACACCGTCCACGCCGTCGAGCATCCCGGCGCGCGATCGTCCGACGCTTTGTCGCACCTGCCCGGCCTCTGGGAGCTCGTGCTGTTCTACGACGAGCTGCTCGACGTGCTGGGCCTGGACACCGTCGAGGTCGTCGGTCACTCCTTCGGCGGCATGGTCGCCGCCGAGCTGGCCGCCAACAACCCGAAGCGCGTGCGCAGGCTCGTGCTGATCGCGCCGATCGGGTTCTGGCGGGACGACGCCCCGGTCCCCGACATCGCGGGCGTACCGGCGAGCTCACTGCCCGGACTGCTGCTCGCCGACCCGGACGGCCCGCTGGCTGCCACGCTCGTCCCACCGGCCGACGACCCGCAGGCGCTGTTCGAGGCCTCCATGCGGATGGCGAGCATCCTGCACTTCATCTGGCCCATCCCGGACAAGGGCCTGCGCAGGCGCATCCACCGGATCGCCGCGCCCACCCTGCTCCTGTGGGGCGCGCAGGACCGGCTCGTCAGCCCCGTCTACGCGGAGGAGTTCACCGCGCGGCTGCGCGAAAGCCGCCTCGTGCTCGTCGAAGGGGCAGGCCACCTGCCGCAGCTCGAACGACCTGCCGAGGTGCGTGATCACGTGCTCGGCTTCCTCGACACCATGGAGGTCTGACCATGGCACTGCACCCGCAGGTGGAGGCGTTGCTCGCCGAGCTGGCGAAGGAGGAGCTGCCTCCGCCCGAGACGATGACCGTCGAGCAGAACCGCGAGATGATCCTTCAGCTGCGGGAGCTCGCCGGCCCTCCAGAGGAGGTCGTCGACGTCGTCGACACCACCGCGCCCGGGCTGGAGGGGCCGATCCCGGTGCGGCTCTACGTCCCAGAGGGCGAACGGCCGCTGCCCGTGCTGGTCTACTTCCACGGCGGCGGGTGGGTGATCGGTGACCTCGACAGCCACGACGCCACCTGCCGTGCCATGGCGAACCGCTCCGGGTGCCTCGTCGCGGCCGTGGACTACCGGCTCGCGCCCGAGCACCCGTTCCCAGCAGCGGTCGACGACGCCTACGCCGCCGCGGCGTGGGCGGCGGAGAAGATCGGCGACTTCGGCGGTGACGCCTCGCGGCTGGCGGTCGGCGGCGACAGCGCGGGTGGCAACCTCGCGGCCGTCGTGTCCCAGCTCGCCAAGGTGCGCGGCGGCCCCTCGATCGCGTTCCAGCTGCTCGTCTACCCCGCCACCGAGCGGCACGACGACAGCCCGTCGATGACCGAGAACGCCGACGGGCCGGTGCTCACCGTGGCGTGGATGGAGTGGTTCTGGGGGCACTACCTCACCGGCCCCGACGACGCCCTCGACCCGCGCGTGTCGCCGGGCCTCGCCCCCGATCTCAGCGGGCTCCCGCCCGCGCTCGTCGTCACCGCCGAGTACGACCCGCTGCGCGACCAGGGCGCCCGCTACGCGCAGCGGCTCAGGGACGCCGGTGTGGACGCCGAGCACCGCAACTACGACGGGATGATCCACGGCTTCCTCCAGATGGCAGGGCTCCTCGACGGTGGGCGGGAGGTGCTCGACGACGCGGCCGCCGCGCTGCGCAGCAGGTTGATCTGAATTCTCCGGAAGCGATCCGGCGCCCGGAGCGGCGCCGGTACGCTCCGGGCATGCCCGCTCCCGACGACATCGAGGCGCGCGTCGCGGCGCTCGAGGCCCGCATGGGCCAGGTTGCGACCGATGCACAGGTCGCCCGCCAGGACGCGGCCGCGGCCAGGCACCTCGCCGCCGCTCGCGATCGAGACATCGCAGACCTGGCGGTCAAGGTCGACGCGAACCGCTCGGCGATCAACGCGCTCGGTGGGCAGACGCGGGAACGATTCGACGCTGTAGACCGCCGTTTCGACGCCGTGGACCGCCGCTTCGACGCGGTGGACCGGCGTTTCGATGCGCTGGAGCACAAGGTGGACGACGGGTTCCGCCGCATCGACGAGGAGTTCCGCAAGGTCGACGCGGGGTTCCTTGAGATGCGCGCCAAGTTCGACATGACCGCGGCCGGGCTCGAGCGGATCGCGAACATGATCGAGCAGCGGGGCGAAGCCGGCTAACGCACCAGCTTGCCCAGGAGCGCAGCCGCCCCCACGATCCCGATCACCGCGGAGCCGACGAGCACGCCGAAGTCGGCCCACAGGTTGGCCGGGGCGTCGACCAGCAGCCCGCGCAGGGCGTTCACCAGGTAGGTCAGCGGGTTGACCTGGCTGATCACCTGCAGCCACGTCGGCATGATGTCGATCGGGTACAGGGCGTTGGAGGCGAAGAAGAGCGGCATCGTCATGAGCTGGCCGATACCCATCAGCCGGTCGCGGGTCTGCGCGACGCCGGCGATCGCCATGGACAGGCACGAGAAGAAGCCCGCGCTGAGCATGAGGGCGACGGCGGCGGCGATCAGCTTCAGCGGGTTGACGGTGATGCCGACGCCCAGCAGCAACGCCACCGGCACGAGCACGACCACGGGGGCGAGCCCGCGCAGCCCCGCCGCGAACGCCTTGGCCATCACGATGGCGGCTCGCGGCGTGGGGGTGACCATGACCTTGGTGAGGATGCCGGCGTCGCGTTCCCAGATGATCTGGATCCCGAAGAAGATCGCGACGAACAGGGCGGACTGCGCGAGGATCCCGGGGGTCAGGAACTCCAGGTAGGACAGATCGCCGGTGGGGATCGCCCGGATCCGGCTGAAGATCTGCCCGAAGATCAGCAGCCACAGCACGGGCTGCACCATCCGCGTGACGAGCTCGGTGTTGTCACTGCGCAGCTTCTGCAGCTCGACGATGCCGAGCGCTGCGGTGCGCGTGACGAGCAGGCGGATGGGCTCAGCCCAGCTTGCGGGCGGTTGTGCGGCTACGACGGACATCCCTCACCCTCTCTGCCCCGTGGTCATCGGCCAGCCCGGCGCCCGCGTAGCGGCGGAAGACCTCCTCGAGCGAGGCGTCCGGGCCGATCGCGGCGCGGAGCTCGGCGGGGGAGCCGACGGTCTGCAGCCGCCCGTGGTGCATGAGCGCCACGGTGTCGCACAGCTCGTCGGCCTCCTCCATGTAGTGCGTGGTGAGGAGCACCGTCATGCCGTAGTCGGCCCGCATCTGGCGGACCCGCTCCCACACGCCTGCCCGCGCGATCGGGTCGAGGCCGACCGTCGGCTCGTCGAGCACGAGCAGCGCGGGCCGGTTGACGAGGGCCTGCGCCAGCTCGAGCCGGCGGATCATCCCGCCCGAGTACGTGCCGGCGCGGCGGTCGGCGACGTGGAGGAGGTCCATGGCATCCATGGCCTCGTCCACCCGGTCCGCCCGTTCGGCGCGCGGCACGTCGAACAAGCGCGCGAACCACGTGACGTTCTGCCGCCCGGTGAGCGCGGCCTCGATCGAGAGCTGCTGCGGCACGTAACCCAGGTGTCGGCGCACGTCCATCGCCCGGCGCCGGACATCGAACCCGAACACCCGCACGCTGCCCTCCTGCACCGGGAGCAGCGTGTTGAGCACGCGGATCGTGGTGGTCTTGCCTGCCCCGTTGGGGCCGAGGAGGCCGAACACCTCGCCTGCTGGGATGTTCAGGTCGAGGTGGTCGACGGCCACCGTGTCGCCGAACCGGTGCACCAGCCCGCTGCACTCCACGGCCAGTTCGTTCACCGCTCACGCTCCAGGGTCCGCAGTTCCTCGGCCAACGCTTCCAGGGCGTCGATCCCCGCGGCGAGGTCGGCGAGCTGGCGCGGGCTGAGCCGGTCGAGCGCCTCGTGCAGAACCCCGCGCCTGCGGGCCCGCGCGGCGTCGAGCGCTTCCTGCGCGGGGGCGGTGAGGCTGAGCCGTCCGACCCTGCGGTCCTGCGGGTCGGTCTCCCGGACCAGCAGCCCGGCCCCGACGAGCTGCGTGACGATCGTCGACACGCTGTTGGGCGCCAGCCCCAGCTCGTCGGCGATCTCGGCCACCGACCTGCCCGCGCGCTTGCCGACGAGGATGAGCACTTCGCGCTGCGACGTCGACACGTCGAGCGGCACCCCGAGCGGCGCGGTCGTGACGAACGGCCCGGCCAGCCTGCGCAGCAGCCGGCGCACCGCGCCGACCGCCGGGAGCAGCGTCTCGGACACCGCGTCGGCGGTGGGAGAGGTGACCATGTGCGCCACTGTACCTCTGAACCAGAGTAAATCCGCTACAGACGCATCGAGGTCGTGTGATAGGCAGGCACCATGACCACCGTCGCCGTCACCGGCAGCAGCGGGAAGCTCGGCCGCCACGTCGTGCGCCACCTCCAGGACCACGGCTACCGGGTCGTGGCGCTCGACCGCGTGCCCGCCCCCGGATCGGCGGCCGCTGTGTCGGTGCGCGTCGACCTCACCGACCACGGCCAGGTCCTCGAGGCCCTCACCGCCGTGGACGACCGCCACGACGGCGTCGACGCGGTCGTGCACCTCGCCGCGATCCCCGCGCCGGGCCTCACCACGAACGCCGCGACGTTCTCGAACAACATCACCGCGACGTACAACGTGTTCGCCGCCGCCCGCGCCGCCGGCATCCGCAACGTGGTGTGGGCGTCCAGCGAGACCGTGCTCGGGCTGCCCTTCGACGTGCCGCCGCCCTACATCCCGGTGGACGAGGAGTACCCGGTACGGCCGGAGAGCACGTACTCGCTGGTCAAGAGCCTCGAGGAGGAGATGGCGCGGCACTTCTGCCGCTGGGTGCCGGACATGAAGATGATCGGGTTGCGGTTCTCCAACGTGATGGACCCGCAGGACTACGAGCGGTTCCCCGGCTTCGACGCCGACCCGTCGGCGCGGCGCTGGAACCTGTGGGCCTACATCGACGGCCGCGACGGCGCCCAGGCCGTCCGCCGCGCGCTGGAGCACGAGGCCACCGGGGTGGACGTGTTCGTGATCGCCAACGCCGACAGCGTGATGTCGCGCCGCAGCGCGGATCTCGCCGCCGAGGTCTACCCCGGGGTGCCGGTGACGAAGGAGCTCGGCGAGCACGAGACGATGCTGTCGATCGACAAGGCGCGCCGCGTGCTGGGCTACGAGCCGCAGTTCAGTTGGCGCGGGTAACGGGCTCGTCGAGGAGCGTCGGGTTGAAGCGCCGCCATGCCACGGCGGTGAGCACGACCATCCCGCCGAACGCGATCCAGAACGGCGCCGTGATGCCCAGGCCGCGGGCCACGAACCCGCCGCCGAGGGCGCCGATGGCGGCGCCACCCACCGAGAACAGGAAGTACCCGCTGTTGACGCGCCCGCGCAGCGCGTCGGGCACCACGCGCTGGCGCCAGGACAGCGAGAGGATGCCCCACAGGCTCGCGTGCACGCCGAACACGACCATGGTGGCGACCGCGACCCACGGTACGCGGGCGAGCGCCAGCGACAGGTGCGTGCAGGTCTCGATCACCAGGCCGACGCGCAGCAGCAGCGCGGTGCCGAACCGGCGCTGCAGCCGCGCCGCCACGACCGTGCCGGCGATCCCACCCACGGCGCTCGACGCGAGCAGCAGGCCGAACCCGACCTCGGTGAGCCCCAGCCGCTCGCGCGCGTAGAGCACGAGGATCGCGAACGCGCCCACGAGCGTGACGTTCATCAGGCACAGGCACACCGCGAGCATCCGCAGCACCGGGTGGGCCAGCAGCGTGCGCATGCCGGTGGCGATGTCATGGCGCAGCGGGCGGTGCGGCTGTGTCGACTCCGGCTGGGTCGACTCGGGCCGGAACCGGCCCCGCAGCGAGGCCAGCAGCACCGCAGCCACCAGGAACGTGGCGGCGTTCAGCCCGAAGGGCAGCGCCGCTGCCGCGACGAACAGGGCGGCACCGAGCGGCGGGGCGAGCAGCTGGTTGCCGACGAGCTGCACACCCATGAGCCGCGCGTTCGCCCGCGGCAGGTCCTCGGCGGCCACGACGGCAGGCAGCAACGCGGTGCTCGCGTTGTCGGCGAGGGTCTCCATCGTCCCGGCCACGAAGAGGGCGGCGTACACGACGGCGACCGTCGCGACCCCCGTCGCCACGGCGACCGCGAGCCCACCGACGACCGCGGCCCGGACCAGGTTGCCCAGCACGACGACGCGCCGCCGATCGAGCCGGTCGACGTAGACGCCTGCCGGCAGCGCGAACAGCAACCACGGCAGCTGCTGCACGAACATCGCCCCCGCGACGAGCGCCGGGTCGGACGTCAGCGACGCCAGCAGCAGCGGCCCCGCCGCGAGCGCGACCCCGTCACCGACGTTGGAGACGGCCGACGCCGCCCACAGCCGCCCGAACCCAGCCCGCACTCCGCCAGCGTCGCGGCGGGGTCAAGCGGATTGTGCGATCAGCGGCGGGCGCGGCGGCGGTAGGCCACCGAGCGCGAGCCGACCCCGGCGAAGTACAGCGCGACGCAGAACAGGCCGGCGGTGACGAGCACCGAACTCGTGATCCTCTCGAGAGAGGTCCCGAGTAGCTCGAACAGGAGCGCGAAGGCGAACAGAACGGCAGCGACGACGGCGAGCATGAAGCATCCTTCCGCGGGTCATGGAGCGGGTGTGAGAGGAGGGTGTCCGGGATTGTCGGTTCAGCGGCGGCTGCGGCGGCGATAGACGACCTCGCGCGAGCCGACACCGGCGAAGTAGAGCGCAAGGCACAGCAGGCCGGCGGTGACGAGCACCGTGCTCGTGATCACCTCGAGGGAGACCCCGGCGAGCTCGAAGATCAGCGCGAGGCCGAACAGGACAGCTGCGACGACTGCGAGCATGATGAATCCTTCCGCAGGTCGGATGGCAATCTGTTCCCGTTCTGGAACGCGTTCAACCGGCTTCCGCCCCGTAGAGCACGACGAGATTCGCGAAGTCGACTGCATCCGGCCTCGGATCTGTGTCGTCGTCGGTCACCGCGTTCATCACCGAGTCGGGGTCGTCGCGGTGCACCAGACCGAGCGCGTGCCCCATCTCGTGCACGACGGTGGCCAGCGCGCCGTTGTCCGAGGAGCGGTCCAGCACATTCGGGTAGAGCCGGATCGTGTTGGCCAGGCGCACCCCGCCCCTGTCCACTCCCTCGGATTCCCCGTCGGTGTCGTCGCCGCGGCGGTCCTCCCGGGGCTCCGCGACGACTGCCGAACAATTCGCGCCGACCGGGCACTCCTCGAGGGCGACGGCCTCGATGCACGGGCTTCGCGACCAGAGGGATGCCCCGTCCTCGACGAGGGCGGCATAGCGCGACGGTAGGCCTCCGGTCGCGAAGTAGACGGTGACCTCCTGTCCCGGAACATGCCCCCACGGCGACTCAGGACTGTCGGTGGTGTCTACGTCCTGCTGCTCCGCGCCCGGCTGCGCCACGCACCGGCCGTCTACAGGACCCTCCGGCGGACCGGGGGCGCTGCTCTGATCGATGAGAATCAGACCTGCGGCGGCAGCTGCCACGAGCGCGGCGGCGGACGCCAGCAAGCCCCATGCCGGCCTGGGCCGTGACTCCGCCTTCATGAGCCGGTCGCCGGGAGCGGGCGCTCGGAAGTGGGATCGCGATACTCCCTGGCCGGGTTCCCGCGGTATCGCGCCCGCGGGGGCACGTCCTCGCCCTTCATCAGGAAGGCGTCGGCGTCGAGCACCGAGCCTTCTCGCATCGTGATCCCGTAGTGCGCGAACGCGTACGTGCCGAGCGTGCAGCCCGGGCCGATCGTGATGTTGTCGGACTTGAACGTGCCGTCCTCGAGCGAGTGGGCCTGGATCGTGCACGCTGAGTTGAGCGAGACATGATCACCGATGGTGACCAGCGTCTTCTCCGGCATGGCGCAACCGTCGTCGAACACCTTGTGCCCGATGCGAACCCCGAGCGCCCGCCACAGCAAGTTCTTCATCGGGGTGCCGTTGAACAACGCCAGATACGTACCGCCGCTCATCTTCCAGAACCGCTCGTGCCACCAGAAGTACGGGTCGTAGATCGAGCAGAACCGAGGCTTCATCGCCCTGAAGGAGGTGACGGCACGTTCGAGCAGCACGAAGAACGCGATGCTGAACACGAGGGAGACGAGTACGGCCACTGTGACCGCGAGTAAGCCGAAGCGTCCGTAGTTGTCGAGCGCGAGCATGCTGAGCACCGCGACGACGTAGCCGTCCACGAAGTTGGCGAGCAGGAAGATCCCGGCGGTGACGGCGTTGTGCCGGTTCTTCGCCCGCAAGCGCCTGCGCATCTCCTCTCCGGTCTTGAGATGGTCGAACGCGTGGTCCCGCTGGACGGACCGGGGTATCTCGAAGCTGGGCGATCCGAGCAGCCCGACGCCCTCGCGCACCTCGCCGTCGAGCGGGACCATCACCTTGGTGCCGAGCAGGCAGTCCTCACCCGTCCTGCCACCCGCCGGGTAGGCGATGTTGTTCCCGAGGAAGCTCCGCGCCCCGATCGCGGTGTGCCTGACGCGGAACGAGGTGTTCGAGAACTCCGCGTTCATCATCGACAGGCCGTCGGAGACCATCGTCCCCGTACCCACCGAGGTCAGGAACGGCGACTCGTGCCGCACCTCGACACCGAAGTTCGACCCGCTCTGCACCACGGGCGTGCCGAGGTCGTACCCGAGAGCCCGCAGGTAGTGCACGATGGCCGAGCTGTCGCCGAACACGAAGGTGTAGAAGCGGGAGTTGCTGGTCCGGGCGAGGGCCCGCTGGATCCAGTAGCGAATCCCGTACAGGGGATACACGGTCTCCGCCCGCAGACCCAGGTTCAGCAGGCGGGGAACTGCCACGATGGTGACGAGCCCGAGCGCGAGCCCCCCGGCGAACAACGCACCCGCGTAGAGCAGTACCCCGGTGTAGAAGTCCAGCGAGCTCACCGCGTCGACCTCCACGGTCCGGATCCGCGCGATCAGCGGGAGGCCCGCGATCACCGGCAGGAGCAGCGCCAGCACGATCGGCGCGTACAGCAGCACGCTCACCAGTTGGGCGAGCGCGAACGCGAATCGGCGCAACTGCCCGCACCGGGCCGGGCCGACACCTCGGAAGTCGACACCGGAGGGTTCCGCCGGGGACCCGTGCCAGCTCTCGCCGTCCGGCACGGACTGCCCCGTCTGCAGGGACGATGCGTGCCCGAGCTGGGCGCCGTCGCCCATCGCCGAGTCGATGTCGAGCACGGCGTGCTCGCTCACGAGAACACGCGATCCGAGGGTCACCGGGCCGGTCTGGATCCGCCCGGCGTAGGCGCGGTAGCCGTTGAAGAACGAGTCCTTGCGGATGACGGTGTCGTCGCCGACCGTCAGCAGATCGGTGCAGACGGGCACGTTGCGCGAAAGGATCACGACGTTCTTCCCGATCCGGGCGCCGAGCGCACGCAGGTACACGTTGTACAGCGGGGATCCGGCGAACATGGCCATCGGGTTCGCACGGACCAGGAGCTTCACGATCCAGAAGCGCAGGTACCGCCCTCCCCACAGCGGGAATTCGCCGGCCGTCCACCGCCCGACGAGCAGCCACTTCGCACCGATCGGCAGCGCGGACAGGACGACGAAGCCCGCGCCGGTGAAGGCGACCGCCCGCAGCCATCGATCGACGAACCCGTTGGCCGCGGTCATCAGTTCCAGGCCGGTCACGAGCACGCCCGACATGACGCACGTGTACGCGACGAAGACGAGCACCTGCAGCGTCCCGCACAGGACGTACCGGAACGTCCCGGCAGGCACGACCTCGTCGGTGGACACGGCCGTCGACCGACGGTCGTCGACGACGGCGGCCAGCTTCGCGACCGTCGGATGCAGGTAGATGTCCTTCATCGCAGGCGGCTGCAGGTCCGTCTCCTCGCGGACCCGGGCGGCGAACTGCGCCATCAGCAGGGAGTTCGCGCCCAGGTCAGCGAAGAAGTGGCTGTCGACCGAGACCCGGCCGACACCCAGGGTCCGGGCGAGCGCACCGGCCAGGACCACCTCGGGGCCGGTCGTGGGGGAGCGGTGCTCCCGCCTCTCGTCGATGCCGCGGGTCGTCGGGGCCGGGAGCCGCTTGCGATCCGCCTTGTCACTCGTGGTCATCGGGATGACGGGAAGGAGCTCGAGGTAGGCCGGCACCATGTAGGGCGGGAGCCGGTCCCGCAGCAGTGTGGAGACGTCCGCGGGGCCCACGTCGCTCGCGTCGTGACGCAGGCTGTAGTAGCCCACCAGCTCGACCGTGCCCGGTACTGGCTCGTAGGTGTCCACCACCGCCTGCGCGATGCCGGGGACCTGCAGCATCACGGACTCGATCTCGGTCAGCTCGATCCTGTAGCCCCGGATCTTGACCTGAAGGTCGATCCGGCCCAGGTACTCGATCTCCCCGTCCGCGTTCACCCGGCCCAGATCGCCCGTGCGGTAGATCCGGCCCGAGGGGTTGCCCGGAATGCCCAGGAAGTCCGGGACGAATGCTTTCGCGGTCGCGTCTTCACGGCCCACGTAACCCCTGGCCAGCCCGATCCCGGCGATACCGATCTCCCCGACCCGGCCGGGCGGCAGCGCCCGCCGGGGGCCGTCCGGATCGAGCACCACGATCGAGTAGGTGGGCAGCGGGACCCCGATCGTCACCGCCCGGTCCGGGTCGGCGACGGTCCACGTCGCGGTCACCGTCGTCTCGGTCGGGCCGTAGACGTTGAGGAACCGCCTGCCCTCCCGGTGCCAGCGCACGATCAGGTCGTGCGGGCACGCCTCCCCGGAGACGAGCAGGAAGCGCAGGTCGGGGAGGTCTTCGTCGAGTGTGGCGAGCAGCGTCGGCACGCAGCACATGGCGGTGACCCGTCGCTCGGCGAGGAACTCCCGCAGTTCGGGTCCGAGCAGGCTCGGGCCGGATGGCCTGGGCACGAGTGTCGCCCCCACCATCCAGGACACCCAGATCTCCTCGACCGAGAAGTCGAACGCGATCGTCAGGCCCTGGTACATCCGGTCGTCCTGCCGGACGCCGTACACCTGCGCCGCGACGCGGACGAAGTTGCAGATGCTCGCGTGCTCGACCGCGACGCCCTTCGGCCGGCCGGTGGAACCCGAGGTGTAGATGACGTATGCCAGCTCGTCCGCGGTCTCGCGGCGCTCGTCGATTCTCGGCCGGCCGTCCTCGCACGCCTCGATCTCGGACGCGACGGCGTCCAGGCACACGACCTGCGTGTCGACCCCATCGAGGAGGGGACGGAGGTGCTCGACCGTCAGCGCCACGCCCACCCCGGCGTCCTCCAGGATGTAGGCCAGCCGGTCCGGCGGGAACGCGGCGTCGAGCGGGACGTATGCCGCGCCCGCCTTCAGCACTGCGAGCATTCCGACGTAGACCTGGACCGCGCCCTCGACGAGCAGCGCGACGGCGTCGCCCGGGCCGACACCGAGGCCGATCAGGTATCGGGCCAACCGGTTGGCCCGCCGGTCGAGCTGTTCGTAGGTCAGCTCCTCATCGCCGGCGTCCACCGCGAGGTGGTGTGCGAGACCGGCCTCGCCCAAGCGGGCACACCGCTCCTCGAACAGCTGCTCGAGACGCTCCCCGGGCCGCCATCGGATGTCCTGATCGAACTCCGCGCACCGGAGGACCACATCCGCGGCATCCGGACGGGTGTCCGTCCGGGCCCGCTGCCCCGCCGTCATGGCGCCGATCCCGCGAGCCGGTCGAGGTCGGTCCCGACAGCCGCGATCCCGGATGACTCGAACACAACTTCCCCCACAGGTCGCGTCCACGTGGCGCGCGCCGGGGATGGACGCGTGGATCCCTCACGTTCCGGCGGTGGCTGCGCTCCGCCCGACCCACTGGAACCCCGGTTCTGCGCTGCACCGCTCGATGGCGGCGATCAGGATCGAGCACGCGATGTCGACGACCTCGGCCGTCACGTTGAGCGGCGGCAACATGCGCACCACGCAGTCGTGGCGTCCGCCGAGCTCGACGATGAGGCCCTCGGTGAGCGCCTCCGACTGCACGCGGGCGGAGAGGCCGGGCGGGCCCCCCGTCGCCGGAGTCGCGAGCTCGATGCCCCACATCAGGCCGACGCCCCGCACGTCACGTACCCAGGGGTGGTCGCGCAGGGCGTCGAGACGAGCGTGGAACTGCGCGGCGCGCCGCCGGACGTTGCCCAGCACGTCGTCGCGGCGGATGATGCGCACGGCCTCCGCCCCGGCGGCGAACGCCAGTTGGTTGCCCCGGAACGTGCCGGTGTGGGCGCCCGGCGCCCACGTGTCCAGCCGCTCGTCGTACATGATGATCGCTATCGGTTGGCCGATCCCGCTCAGCGCCTTGGACGCGATGATCACGTCTGGCTCGATGCCGTACTGCTCGAAGGCGAACCAGGAGCCGGTGCGGCCACACCCGGTCTGCACCTCGTCGACCACGAGCGGGATGTCGAGCTTGCGGGTCAACGTCCTCAGCCGGTGGACGAAATCCTGGTCGGCCGGGACGACCCCGCCCTCGCCCTGCACCAGCTCGAGGAGCACGGCCGCCGGGAGTGGGATCCCGGCATTCGGGTCGCGGAACGACCGCTCGAGAAAGCCGATGCAGTTCGTGGCGCAGATGTCGCGGGTGAGCCCCATCGGGCAGTCCGCGCAGTTGGAGTATGGGAAGAAGTGCACGCCCGGAACCCCGTTGGCGATCGGCTGCTTGTTCGCGACGACGCCGGTGACGGCCATCCCGAGGTGGGTGGTGCCGTGGAACCCACCCTGGAAGGACACGACATCGGACCGTCCGGTGGCGGTCTTGCACAGCTTGATCGCAGCGTCGACTGCGTTGACCCCGGTCGGCCCGCAGAAGTGCACCCGAGTCCGACCGCGCATCGTCGGCGGCAGCATCGACAGCTGCGCCTCGGTGAACGCGTCCTTCGCCGGCGTCGGCAGGTCGAGCCCGTGCGCGAACCGACCGAGCTGCGCGGTCACGACGCGCACCAGCTCGGGATGGTTGTGACCGAGCGAGAGCACGCCCGCTCCGGTCAGGAAGTCGATGAAGACGTTCCCATCGAGATCGCGGACGAAGCTGCCCCATGCCTCGTCGATCGCGATCGGAATGTGCCGCGGGTAGACCCGAGCGTTGGACTCGCGCCGATCCTGCCTGGCCAGTAGCTCGGCAGAGCGCGGACCGGGAAGTGGGCCGGTGACGCGCGGGCGAGCGGGTAGATCGACGTGCTCCAGCATGACCATGATCGTTCCCCTCCCTCAGCCCTCAGGCTAGCACCAGTTGACACAATATTGATGCCAATAGTTTGACGCTCAAAGCGGGGTTCGATCAACGCAGCCGCTGGCCCTAGGCTCTGCGCGTGACCGACGCGGAACGGCCGAGCGGCGAGGACTGGGACGCTGTCGCAGCGGCGATCCGAGGCCGCATGGCCGAGACGCGAATGACGCAGATGGACGTCGCGTCCCGCGCCCGGCTGTCGCTGACCACCATCCGGGAGCTGCAGAACAACCTCAACCCGCGCCGCCGACGGCCACAGACCCTCGCCGCGGTGTCGGACGCCCTGGGATGGCCGTCCGACTACCTCGACCACGTACTACGCGGTGAATCGCCGGAGCCGCACGAGGACGAGGTCAGGGATCCGGTCCTGCACGCGCTCGACTGCTTGGGTCAGGAGATCCGGGAGCTGCGGGACCGCGTCGAGCAGATCGAGCATCAGCTAGCTGCCGAAGACGAGACGCCCTGACCTCTGCGACGGTGCGCAGCAGATCGTCCAGCTCCGCAGCGAGCCGGCGGAGAGCCGGACGCGGACTGTCGCCGGCGCGGTGCCTCGACTCCTGTCGCGGCCGACCTTCCATCCCCCTCCCCCTCCAACCGGCGCCCAACCCTGGAAACGAGATGGGTGTCCCCCTGGGACGACGGTTCGGTGGACGTTCCGGCCGGACGATCGGTCCGGCGGAGACCCGCCTTCGATCCTTGCGCCTCTCCTCGAAGGCCGCGTCGGCAGTTACGCACCGTCACCCGCATGGCCGCGAGGACCGTTACAGCCCGCAGCCATCTACGCGAAGCGGGGGACGAGCGGCGCCCGGACACGGCCATCGGGCGTAACGACGCAAGATGAGCTGCAACGTTCGACCGATGCCGTACGGAAACGATGACGATGACTGTTTCGGCCGGGTGCCGAGTCTTATGGGCTAGGACGCAACATTCGTTGGGGCAGGTCCGCCCGACCGGAGCACGCCGGGGAGTGAGGGTCCCCGTATGACCCAGTGACAGGACATCCGAACGACTCGCACGCGGACGGCAGAGTGAACAGCCGCAGGTAGACGGCGCGGATCACTTCCGGCGCAGCTCGCAAGTAGCGGATGTGAGGAGGGCGTCGTCGTGCTCGCGGGGGCGTGGCGGCTGAAGCGCTCGACGGGGCGGCCGAAGCTGCCGAGGAAGCTGCCGAGGAGCGCCGCGACCCGTGTCGCGCGTCGAGCGGATCCTGCGATCAGCGTTCAACCGGCTTGCGCCCCGTAGAGCACGACGAGATTCGCGAAGTCGACGGCATCCGGCCTCGGATCCGTGTCGTCGTCGGTCACCGCGTTCATCACCGAGTCGGGGTCGTCGCGGTGCACCAGACCGAGCGCGTGCCCCATCTCGTGCACGACGGTGGCCAGCGCGCCGTTGTCGGTTTGCGTGTCCAGCACGTCGGTGTAGAGCGAGATCGTGTTGGCCAGGCGCACCCCAGCCCGATCGACCCCCTCGGATTCCCCGTCCGTGTCGTCGCTGCGGCTGTCCTCCCTGGCTTCCGCGACGACGGTCGAGCAGTTCGCCCCGTCCGGGCACTCGGGGACGGCGAGTGCCTCGACGCACGGGCTCCGCGACCAGAGCGCGGCGCCTTCCTCGACGAAGGCGGCGTACCGGGGCGGCAGCTCCCCGGTCGTGAAGTAGACCGTGACCTCCTGCCCGGGTACGTGCTCCCACGGCGCCTCGGGGCTGTCGTCGGTGTCCACGTCCCGCTGCGTCGCGCCCGGCTCCGCCACGCAGCGGTCGGCGACCGGGATGTCCGTCGGCTCGGGGCTGCGACCGATCAGGATCACTCCGACGGCCACAGCCGCCAGCGCCACGACCGCCAGCACCGCTCGGTGTGACCGCACCGTCATGAGACCGCCGCCTCCCGGGCCGGGTTCCCGCGGTATCGCGCCCGCGGGGGCACGTCCTCGCCCTTCATCAGGAAGGCGTCGGCGTCGAGCACCGAACCCTCTTGCATGGTGACCCCGTAGTGCGCGAACGCGTACGTGCCGAGCGTGCAGCCCGGGCCGATCGTGATGTAGTCGGACTTGAACGTGCCGTCCTCGAGCGAGTGGGCCTGGATCGTGCTCCCGGCATTGAGCGACGCGTGGTCGCCGATCGTGACGAGCGTCTTCTCCGGAATTGCGCAGCCGTCGTCGAACACCTTGTGCCCGATCCGCACACCGAGCGCCCGCCACAGCAGGTTCTTCATCGGGGTGCCGTTGAACAGCGCCAGGTAGGCCCCGGCGCTCATCTTCCAGAACCGCTCGTGCCACCAGAAGTACGGGTCGTAGATCGAGCAGAACCGGGGTCGCATGGCCCGGAACGCCGTGACGGCGCGTTCGAGCAGCACGAAGAACGCGATGCTGACCACGAAGGAGACGAATGTGGCCGCCGCGACGGCGAGGACGCCGAACCGCCCGAAGTTGTCCAGCGCGAACAGGCTGACCAACCCGACGACGTAGAGGTTCACGAAGTTGGCGAGCAGGAAGATCCCCGCCGTCGCGGCGTTGTGCCGGTTCTTCGCCCGGAGGCGCTTGCGCCGTTCCTCCCCGGTCTCGAGGTGGTCGAATGCGTGGTCTCGCTCCACCGTGCGGGGGATCTCGAAGCTCGGCGAGCCGAGCAGCCCGACCCCCTCCCGCACCTCGCCGTCCAGCGGGACCATCACCTTGGTGCCGAGCAGGCAGTTCTCACCCGTCCGGCCGCCCGCCGGGTAGGCGATGTTGTTCCCGAGGAAGCTGCGTTCCCCGAGCGCGGCGCGTCGCACCCGGAAGGACGTGCTCGAGAACTCCGCGTTCATCATCGACAGGCCGTCGGAGACCATCGTCCCCCGGCCCACCGAGCTCAGGAACGGCGACTCCTGGCGCACCTCGACACCGAAGTTCGAGCCGCTCTGCACCAGCGGTTTGCCCACGTCGTACCCGAGGGTGCGCAGGTAGTGCACGATCGCCGAGCTGTCGCCGAACAGGTAGGTGTAGAAGCGGGAGTTGGTCGCGCGCGCGAGGGCCCGCTGGAACCAGTACCGGATCCCGTACAGGGGATAGACGGTGTCCGGCCGCAGGCCGAGGTTCAGCAGCCGCGGCACGGTCATGATGAGCGCGAGGCCGAGCACCAGACCGCCGACGTACAGCACGGCGGTGTAGGCCAGCGCCTCCAGGTAGAAGCCCGCCGACGTCCCGGCGGCGACCTCATCGCTCCAGGTGCGTGCGATCAGCGGTAGGTCCGTGATCAGCGGCAGCAGCAGCGCCGGCAGGATCGGCGCGTAGACCAGCACGCCCGCCAGCTGCGCCGACGCGAACAGGAACCGGCGCAGCCGACCGCAGCGGGCCGGGCCGACCCGCCGGTAGTCGACATCGGACGGTTCCGCGGGGGACCCGTGCCATGGTTCGCCGTCGGGTACGGCCTGCCCCGTCTGCAGGGACGAGGCATGGCCCAGCTGCGTCCGGTCGCCCATCGACGAGCCGATGTCGAGCACCGCGTGCTCGCTCACCAGCGCGTCGGAGCCGATCGTCACCGAGCCGGTCCGGACCCGGCCCGCGTCCACCCGGTAGCCGTTGAAGAAGGTGTCCTTCCGGACCACGGTGTCGTCGCCGATCGTCAGCAGATCGGTGCAGACGGGCACGTTGCGGGACAGGATGACGACGTTCCTCCCGATGCGGGCACCCAGCGCGCGCAGGTAGGCGTTGTAGAGGGGAGACCCGGCGAACAGCGCCATCGGGTTCGCGCGGACCAGCAGCTTCACGATCCAGAAGCGCAGGTACCGCAGCCCCCACAGGGGGAAGTCCGCTTCCTTCCAGCGCCCGACGAGCAGCCACTTCGCCGCGATCGGGAGTGCGGTCAGCACCACGAAGCTCGTGCCGGTGAAGGCGAGTGCCCGCAGCCATCGGTCGACGAACCCGTTCGCGGTGGTCAGCAGCTCGAGGCCCACCACGAGCACGCCCGACATGACGACCGTCGAGGCGAGGAAGGCGAGTACCTGCAGGGCCCCGCACAGGACGTACCGGGAAGTCCCGGCCTGGTCGACCTCCTCCGTGGACACGGTCCGCGCCCCACCGTCGCCGACGACCGCGGCGAGCTTCGCGAGCGTCGGGTTGAGGTAGATGTCCTTCATCGCCGGTGGGGCCAGATCCGTCTCCTCGCGGACCCGGGTGGCGAACTGCGCCATCAGCAGCGAGTTCGCCCCCAGGTCGTCGAAGAAGTGGCTGTCGACGGAGACCCGCTCCGTCCCGAGGGTCCGGGCAAGCGCATCGGCCATGGCCTCCTCGGTGCCGGTCGTCGGAGCGCGGTGCTCCCGCTCATCGACGGCCGTGCGGGTTGTGGGGGGCGGGAGCCGCTTGCGGTCCGCCTTGTCGCTCGTCGTCATCGGGATGACGGGCAGGTGCTCCAGGTAGGTCGGCACCATGTAGGCCGGGAGCCGGTCCCGCAGCAGCCCGGTGATCTCCGCCGGGTCCAGGCCGCCCGCGTCGTCGCGCGTGCTGTAGTAGCCCACCAGCTCGACGGTGCCCGGCACGGCCTCGTAGGTGTCCACCACCGCCTGCGCGACGCCGGGGACCTGCAGCATCACGGACTCGATCTCGGTCAGCTCGATCCGGTAGCCCCGGATCTTGACCTGAAGGTCGATCCGGCCCAGGTACTCGATCTCCCCGTCGGCGTTCACCCGGCCGAGGTCCCCCGTGCGGTAGATCCGGCCGGACGGGTTGCCCGGGATGCCGATGAAGTCCGGCACGAACGCGTTCGCGGTGGCGTCGTCGCGGTTCAGATAGCCCCTGGCCAGCCCGATCCCGGCGATGCCGATCTCGCCGACCTCGCCGGGTGGCAGCGCGTGGTGCGGGTCGTCCTGGTCGAGCACGACGATCGAGTAGGTGGGCAACGGCACCCCGATCGTCACCGCCCGGTCCGGGTCGGCGACGGTCCACGTCGCGGTCACCGTCGTCTCGGTCGGGCCGTAGACGTTGAGGAACCGCCTGCCGTTGCGGTGCCAGCGCACGATCAGGTCGTGCGGGCACGCCTCCCCGGAGACGAGCAGGAAGCGCAGGTCGGGGAGGTCTTCGTCGAGTGTGGCGAGCAGCGTCGGCACGCAGCACATGGCGGTGACCCGCCGCTCGGTGAGGAACTCCCGCAGTTCGGGTCCGAGCAGGCTCGGGCCGGACGGTCTGGGCACGAGTGTCGCCCCCACCATCCAGGACACCCAGATCTCCTCGACCGAGAAGTCGAACGCGATCGTCAGGCCCTGGTACATCCGGTCGTCATGGCGCACGCCGTACACCTGCGCGGCGACGCGGACGAAGTTGCAGATGCTCGCGTGCTCGATCGCGACGCCCTTGGGCCGTCCCGTGGATCCCGAGGTGTAGATGACGTACGCGACGTCGTTCTTCGGCCGGTCCTCGGACGCGGGTGGCCGGGTGTCGTCGTACGCCTCGATCTCGGCTGCGACGGTGTCGAGGCACACGACGTCCGCATCGACCTCCCCGAGGTGGGGGAGCAGGTGCTCGACCGACAGCACCACGCCCACGCCCGCGTCCGTCACGATGTAGGACAGGCGGTCCCGCGGGAACCCGGGGTCGAGCGGGACGTACGCGGCGCCTGCCTTCAGCACGGCCAGCATCCCCACGTAGGCCTGCACCGCCCGGTCGACGAGCAACGCGACACGGTCACCCGGGCCGACCCCGATGTCGAGGAGGTACCGGGCCATCCGGTTGGCCCTGGCGTCCAGCTGCGGGTACGTCAGCGTCTCGTCCGCGGCATCCACCGCGAGGTGCGCCTCTGGCATCCGGTCGCGCTGTTCCTCGAACAGCTGCTCGAGGCGCTCCCCTGGCCGCCATCGGACGTCCCGACCGAGCTCCGTGTACTCGAGGACCACACCCATCGGGGCCCGTTGCCCCGCGGCTACGACAGACACCGCCTCCCCCTGCGTGACGACGACACGTTCCGGGGGGCGTCGTACCCGCGAGTGATCGCCCAACACGTCCGCCGGGCGATCACTCCCGCTGCAGCGCCTCCGTGGCGGGCGCGAACAGGGTGGGCTTGTGCTCGTAGGGGGCGTAGAAGGTGAACCGGTCGACGAGGCCGCCGAAGCGGTGCAGGATCGCGTCCCCCAGCCGGTCCGGCTCCGCGACCACGGCGAACGTGCCCAGCACCTCGTCGTCGATCAGCTCGCCCATGCGCTGCCAGCGCTCGGCGTCCGTGCTGCGGGAGAGGCGGTTGAGCTCGTCGCCCAGCTCGCCCCAGCCGTGCAGGTCGAGCACCCGGCGGTAGGCGGGCGTGCTGCCGTAGAAGGCGATCTGCTCGCGCACGCCGCGCGCGGCGGCGGCCGTCTCCTCCTCGGTGGCCCCGGAGACGACGAACCCGGAGAACGCGATCGCGAACTCGGCCCTGCTGCGCCCGCTCGCCGCGAGCCCCTCCTCCAGGACCGGGAGGGTGCGCTCGCGCAGGTAGCGCTCGGTGGTGAAGGCGTGGGGGAGCAGCCCGTCGCAGACCTCGCCCGCCACCCGTGTCATCTGGTCGCCGACGGCGGCCAGGTACACGGCAGGCGGCCCGTACGGGCTCGGTGCCGGGGAGAAGAACGGCGTCATCAGGGTGTGGGCGTAGAACTCGCCGCGGAACGCCAGCCGCTCACCGGTCTCCCACGCGGCCCAGATGGCGTGCAGCGCCTGCACGTACTCGCGCATGCGGCGCGCCGGGTGGCTCCATGGCATCGCGAAGCGGCGCTCGATGTGCGGCTTCACCTGGCTGCCCAGGCCGAGCAGGAACCGGCCCTTCGAGTGGACCTGCAGGTCGTTCGCGACGTAGGCCGTGGTCATCGGGTTGCGGGCGAAGGCGACCGCGATCGCGGTGCCCACCGCCAACCGGGAGGTGTGCTCGGCCACCGGCATCAGCGGCAGGAACGGGTCGTGCGGGCCCTCGTAGCTCCACAGGCCGTCGATCCCGGCGGCCTCCCGCTCCCGCGCCTCCGCCGCCAGCTCAGCCAGCCCCGTGCCCCGCAGCATCGCGTCGACCTTCATGGGATGAGTGGAGCACAACTCCTACTGGCGCGAGATGCAGCCCGCGACAGCGGCCTCGAGATCCTGGTGCACCAGCCACTGGCGTTGCAGCCCGAGCAGCGACACCACCCGCCACGCCGCCCCGGGCTGGGGGCAGACCACGTGTGCCGCGCCGCCGCGTGCTTCGAGCGCACCCACCGCGCGCTCGACGCAGTGCACCCCGGCGGCGGCGAAGTACTGCACGCCCGTGAGATCGACGAGGACCGATCGGGAGCCGACGGCCAGTGCTCGTTCCAGCGCGTCGGTGAGGGCGGCCCGGGTGCCCGTGTCGACGTCGCCGGCCACCCGCACGGCGACGTACCCGTCGCCCGGGCAACCATCGACCTCAGCCGCGAACACCCCGATCGGACCTTCCTGCTCGCTCCCACCGCACCCCTGAGCACCCAGCGTGATCCTGCGGGCACGGGAGGTCAATACCGCGACGATAGAAAGATCACCACGACCCGGTGACCGCGGCGCCCGGCTGGGCACGGTGCTGATCGATCCGAACTGCGGCTGGTCGCCCTTGCGAGGGCGCTGAGGGGGATCTCGGAATGATCAGTGGAGTGGGAATCCCACCTGTCCCGTTCCCGATGCCACGATCGGTCATCGGCCGGACGCGGAGGGCGCATGGGGGCGAAGCGGAACGGGGCGTCGATCAGACGACGCATCCTGGCACGCAGGTTGCGGAAGTTGCGGGAGGGGGCCCGGCTGACGCTGGACGAGGCGGCACCCGCGCTGGACACGTCGGCGAGCAGGCTCAGCCGGATCGAGAACGGGCAGCAGAAGGCCGATGTGCACCTGGTCAAGAGCATGCTCGACCTGTACGACGCCGGGGACGAGTGGGCCGAGATGCTCGAGTTGGCGCGGGAGGCGGCGAAACCGGGCTGGTACCGGGCCTACGGACTGGGCGACAACTCCTACGTGGGTTACGAGACCGAGGCGACGCAGGTGCAGGAGTACGCGGCGGGGTTCGTGCCGGGCCTGCTGCAGGTCGCCGATTACAGCCGCGCCCTGTACGAGGCCTCGCCGCTGCCCCGCTCCGCCGACGAGCGCGAGCGCGACATCCAGGTACGCATGATTCGGCAGGAGCGCCTGGAGTCCGACGACGACCCGCTCCAGCTCGTGGCGATCATCGATGAGGCTGTGCTCCGCAATCCCGTCGGTGGCAGGGCCACGTCGCGGGCTCAGATGGAGCATCTGCTGATCGCGAGTGAGTTGCCGACCGTCTCCCTGCAGGTGCTTCCCATGGGACGAGGCGCGCATCCGTCGCTCGCGTCGGGCTTCTACATACTCAGCTTCGGCGATCTCGGTGAGCCCGACATGGCCTACGTCGAGCACGCCCTCGGCGCCACCCACCTGGAGAAGGAACCGGCCGTCACGCTGGCTAGACTCAAATTCGAGAGGCTGCGGACCCTCGCGCTGGCCCCGGTGGAGTCGCGAGAGGTCATCCAGCGCATCGCTGGGGAGCTGTGATCAGGAAGGTGGCGCCGTGCATTGGGATCGCCTTGAGTGGCGCACGAGTACCTTCAGCGGCGAGAACGGCGGCAGCTGCGTCGAGGTCGCCCCGACCCCGACCGGTGTGGCCGTCCGCGACACCAAGGACCGTGCCCGCGCCCCCCACCTGCACTCCGCCACTTCTTGGCGGGATTTCCTCAACGCTGTCCGGAACGGGGAGTTCGACCACTCATGACTTCGCGCGTGCCCGAGGACGTCGTCTGGATGCGCAGCAGGACCAGCAGCGGTGACGACGCCGTCGAGATCGCCCGGCTGCCCGACGGCGGTGCGGCGCTGCGCCGCGCCAACGACCCGGACTGTGAGCCGCACGTGTACACGGCCGCCGAGTGGGACGCGTTCGTGAAGGGCGTGGACGCGGGCGAGTTCGACCTCCCCGAGTGAAAATGCCCGCGGGCCTCCTCATCGGGGCCGCCGCGCTGGTGCTCGTCGCGCAGGCCGTGGTGTTCGTTCTGTGGCCCGACGCGCACGCGTTGCTGATCGACCTGCAGGTCTACCGCGCGGGCGGGGAGCACGTGCTCGACGGCGCCCCGCTGTACGCGGGCGGGGTGCTGCTGGACCTGCCGTTCGTCTACCCGCCGTTCGCCGCGGTCCTGTTCGCGCCGCTCGCGCTGCTGCCGCTGGACCTGCTCAAGGTGCTGTGGACGGCCGCGGGCGTGGCGCTCATCGCCTTCGTCGTGCACCGGTGCGTGCCCCGGGCGGGGTGGCCCGTGGTCGTGCTGCTCGCGGTGGTCGCGACGGCGCTCGACCCGGTGCGCACCACCCTCTACCTCGGGCAGATCAACATCGTGCTGCTCGCCCTCGTGGTCGGAGACCTCCTGGGCAGGCCCGGGAGCCGCCTGCGCGGCGTGGGCATCGGCCTCGCGGCGGCCGTGAAGCTGACGCCGCTGCTGTTCGTCGTGTACCTGGCGGCCACCCGGAGGTGGCGGGCGGCGGCCACGGCCCTCGCGACCTTCGTTGCGGCGGCCGGGCTCGGGTTCCTGTTCGCGCCCGCCGACTCGGCGGCGTTCTGGTTCGACGGCACCTTCCTCGCGGCGAACCGGATCTCCGACGTCGCGGGACCCAGCAACCACGCGCTGAACGGGCTGCTCGCCCGCCTCGGCGCCGAGGGACTGCCATGGCTCGTGACGGCCGCCGCGCTCGGGGCCGTGACGATCGTGCTGGCCGTGCGGGCGCACCGTGCGGGGGAGGAGGTGCTCGCGGTGACGCTCTGCGGGCTCGCCTCCGCGGCGCTGGCGCCGTTCGCGTGGTCGCACCACTACGTGTGGGTCGTCCCCCTCGCCGTGCTGCTCGGCGGCCGGGTGCTGGCAGGCGACCGCTGGGCGGCGGCGGGGCTGGCGGGTGTGCTCGCCGCGACCGTCGCGGTGGTCACGGCCCTGCCTGGCCCGGTCGTCGGCCCGATCCCCGCCACCGGCCTGATCTCGGTCTGGCCGGACGCCTACCTCGTGCTGTACCTGGCCGTGCTGCTCGCCGAGGCTCTAAGGTCGCTGACCTTCCACGGGAAGGGGGAGAGGTCGGGTTCCACCCAACCGGTGCGGGCCTGTGCGCCGGCGAGCGTCGTGGACCGGTAGAACCGGGTGAGCAGGCGCTTGTCGAGGAGCGCAGGATGCCGCCCGGCGAACGTGTCGAAGTCCGGCTCCTCGCGCTCTGCCGCGTGGTGGGCCACCAGCTCCACCCACGCCCGGCTGATCGTGGCGTGGTACTTCTGGGGCGCTCCCGCGTAGCGTGCCGTGCGCTGGATACCGTCACTGACCAGCGCGACAGCGGCGGGCATACCGACGCGACGCACCGCGAGCCAGGTCAGGTGGACGTGCTCGCGGTGTCCGAAGGTGCCGGCGGCCGCTGTTGCCGCCGCCATCAGCTCGTCGAAGACCTTCTCGGTCATGACGGCACCTCGGCCAGAGCGCGCAGGACGGTGTGGAAGGCGGCGATGGACTCGTCGGGCAAGCCGTCGAGCGCGCGGGACTCCATCGCAGCCAGGGTCTGCCGGATGGTGTCGGCGGCAAGGCGGCCGGTGGGGGTCAGCTCGATGACCACGACCCGGCGGTCGCCCGGGCGGGCGCCGCGCGCGATGTGGCCCCGGCGCTCCAGCCGGTCCAGCACGCTGGTCAGCGTGGTCGGACGGCTGCCGGCAGCGGCGCCGAGCTCGGAGATTGTGCGGCCCCGACCGTCGGCCAGGATCGCCAGGGCGTTGACCTCCGACGCGGTGAGATCGAGGTCGACCAGCTCGGACATGAGGATCTGCAGGGTGGCGTGCGTGGCGCGCTGCAGTGCGAGCAGCGCAGAACCGCGGGACGCGGAGGGCGAAGTCACGAAATCAGAATATACGAGATCGTAGTAACTGGTGCCGTCAAATGACGAAGGCCCCGCCGGTTGCCCGGCGGGGCCTTCGATTCGTTCTGGACTGCCTTACTGCTGGCCGATCGCCTCGCGCTGCTCGGTGCGGGTGGCGACCTCGGCGGGCTGGTGCCCGTTGCGGGCCGCCGCCTCCCGCTCGGCCTCTTCGTGCCGGGCCTGCTCCAGGGCGGCGGTCTCCGCGGCAGGGTCCGGCGTGAGCAGCGAGCCGGGGACCGGCGCACCGCCCATGCCGAGCTGGTTCATCCGCTTGGGCACCGGGGCGCCCTGGTACTCCAGCGGGATCGCGTGGCCGTGGTCGTCGACGCCGCCGAGGGGCTGGTGCACCTCGATGAACTCACCGTGCGGCAGGCGCCTGATGACGCCGGTCTCGATGCCGTGCTCGAGCACCGCACGGTCGCCCCGCTGCAGGCCGATGCAGATCCGGTACGTCACCCAGTACGCGATCGGCGGGACCACCAGTACCCCGATGCGGCCCGCCCACGTGGTGGCGTTGAGCGAGATGTCGAAGAAGTACGCGATCAGGTCGTTGCTTCCCGACAGCACCAGCACCGTGTAGAAGGAGATGCCCATGACGCCCAGCGACGTGCGCACCGGCACGTCACGCGGGCGCTGCAGCAGGTTGTGCAGGGCGTTGTCCTTGGTGAACTTCCGCTCGATCCACGGGTATGCGCCCGCGAGCGTGTAGAGGATCGGGAGGAACGCGGGGCTCGCCCAGAACGCGGGCGGGATGTTGTAGTCCCCGATGTAGATGTCCCACGGCGGGAAGATCCGCAGCATCCCCTCGGTGAACAGCACGTACCAGTCGGGCTGGGAACCCGCGGACACGTGAGCCGCGTTGTACGGGCCGAAGTTCCAGATCGGGTTGATCTGGAACAGCCCGCCCATGATCCCCGTGACGCCGACGGTGACCGCGAAGAACGCGCCGCCCTTCGCGGCGAACGCCGGCAGGATCCGCACGCCGACGACGTTGCCCTCGGTGCGGCCGGGGCCGGGGAACTGCGTGTGCTTCTGGTACCAGACCAGCCCGACGTGCACCGCGATCAGCGCGAGCAGGATGCCCGGGATGAGCAGCACGTGCACGATGTAGAGCCGCGGGACGATCTCGGTGCCCGGGAACTCGCCACCGAAGATCGCCCAGTGCGACCACGTGCCGAGCACCGGGACGGCGAGCATGAAGCCCGATGCGATCCGCAGGCCCGTGCCGGACAGCAGGTCGTCGGGCAGCGAGTAGCCCGTGAACCCGGCGAAGAAGCCCAGGAACAGCAGCAGCACGCCGATCACCCAGTTGGCCTCGCGCGGCTTGCGGAAGGCGCCGGTGAAATACGTGCGGAACATGTGCACGACCATCGCGGCCATGAACAGCAGCGCAGCCCAGTGGTGCACCTGCCGGACGAACAGCCCGCCCCGGACCTCCATCGAGATCTGCAGCGAGCTCTCGTACGCCCGCGACATGTGGATGCCGCGCAGGTTCTCGAACGCGCCGTTGTAGGTGACCTCCTCCATGGAGGGGTCGAAGAACAGCGCCAGGTAGGTGCCCGAGAGCAACAGCACGATGAAGCTGTAGAGGGCGACCTCACCGAGCATGAACGACCAGTGGGTCGGGAAGACCTTGTTGAACTGCTTCCGCAGGCCTGCCGCCGGGTGGTAGCGCTGGTCGAGCTCGTCGAGCGCGCCGATCACCTTGGCGTTGGCGCCCGACCCGGTGGGCGTGGTCAGGGAACTCACGGGTTGTACCTCCGCTCCCAGAAGGCCGGGCCGACGGGCTCGGCGAAGTCGCCCGTGGCCACGAGGTATCCCTCGTCATTCACTGTAATCGGAAGCTGGGCGAGCGGCCTGGTCGCCGGACCGAAAACCGGCCGGGCGTACTCCGTGGCCAGGAACTGCGACTGGTGGCACGGGCAGAGGATCCGGTTGGTCTGCGACTCGTACAGCGAGGTGGGGCAGCCGAGGTGGCTGCAGATCTTGGAGAAGGCGTAGTAGTCGCCGTAGTTGAAGTTCTCCTGGCCGCCTCGGTGCACGACAACCTGGTCGGGCCGCAGGCGGATCAGCATGACGGGAGTGTCCGAGCCGCGCAGGCCGCGGATCAGGGCTTCCTCGTCGTCGCGGTCGGACTCCCGGAACGGGAACACCGTCTCCATGGAGCCGGGATCCTGGTCCTCCGGACGGACGAGCGAGACCTCGTGCGCGTCGCCCGTGTCGCGGCGCAGGTAGACGGTCTCTCCGTTGACCGGCTTCCAGGCGGTGACCCACAGCGCGGCCTCGTCGCCGCCCTTCCACGGGTTGCGCACCAGCGGCGCGACGGCCGCGACGCCCAGCCCGAGACCGAGCACACCTGCGGCGCCGCCCGCGGCCCGGACGATCAGCTTGCGCCGCCCGATGTCGGTGTCCTTGCCCGCCTGCACCAGCTGCGCGGTGACGGTGAGCCGGGCGACGTCGTCGGACGCGCCGTCGTGGCGCTGCTGGACCGACACCTCGTCCGGGAAGAACTTCTTGATGTAAGCGATCACGCCGATGCCGAGCGCGAGCACCGAGAGCCCGAACGTGAAGCCGACGACCGGCGTGTAGAGCGTGTACATCAGATAGCCGGGCTCGCCGGGCGCCACGTACTCGAAGGGCCACACCACGAACGCGACGAGGAACGCGAGGCCGGACAGCGCGGAGATCGCGAACCACAGTGCGACGGCCCGTTCGGCACGCTTCTCGGCGCGCGTTCCGGGGATCGGCCACTTGCGCTGGTTGTGGACGACGTCGACGTCGTCGAGATCCCCGGCGAGCTTCGCGCGCTGCTCGAGGGTCATGTCCTCGACCTCGGCCGCGGTGGGCGAGGGTGGATGCTGGTGCGAGGTGGTCATGACTTGGCCCCCAACCACATTGCGAACCCGACCATCGCGGCGATGCCGACGATGAAGGCGACGAGGCCCTCCGACACCGGCCCGACCCCGCCCAGCGGGTCGCCGCCCGGGTTGTTGTTCCCGTCCGTCACCGACATGACGTAGGCGATGATGTCCTCCTTCTCCTCCGGCGCGAGCTGCCGGTCGGAGAACTTGGGCATGTTCTGCGGGCCCGTGAGCATCGCCGTGTAGATGTCCAGCTCGGTGGCCGCGTCCAGGTTCGGCGCGAACTTGCCGGAGGACAGGGCCCCACCGCGTCCGGTGAAGTTGTGGCAGGACGCGCAGTTGAGGCGGAACAGCTCGCCGCCGCGCGCCGGGTCGTCGCCGCGCAGGGCGAGGCCCTCCACGTTCGGCCGCGTGGGTCCGCCGCCGTTGGCCTGGATGAACGCGCCCAACGCCTCGATGTTGGCCGCGCCCTCCTCGGTGTGCGGGTCGAACTGGGCGGGCGGCGGCTTGCGCAGGGCCTGCGCCTCCTGGCGGGCCAGCGGCATGCGGCCGGTGGCGACCTGGAAGTAGACGGCAGCGTCACCGACGCCGATGAGGCTCGGGCCGCGGTCCTGCACGCCCTGCAGGTTGGAGCCGTGGCAGGTGACACAGGTGTTGTTGTAGATCTGCTCGCCCTGCGCGATCTGCGCGGCGTCGCCCTCCTGCGCCGTGGCGACCTGCGGCTCAGGGGCGAAGGCGGTGTACAGGCCACCCGCGGTGAGCAGGCCGATCCCCAGCGCCAGCGCGCCCGCCACGCGGCGGCGGAACCGGCTGCGCGGCCCACGGGGCTTCCTCGAAGGGGGTGTGGTGGTCATCGTCGGCGTCGTCCAGCCCTAACGGTCGGGGTATCAGCGGATGAAGTAGATGACGGCGAACAGCCCGATCCACACGACGTCCACGAAGTGCCAGTAGTAGGACACGACGATCGCGGCGGTGGCCTGCTGTGGCGTGAACTTGCCGAGCTTGGTGCGGATCAGCAGGTAGACGAACGCGATCAGCCCGCCGGTGACGTGCAGGCCGTGGAAGCCGGTGGCCAGGTAGAAGACGGTGCCGTACGCGTCCGAAGAGAGGGTCGTGCCCTCCTCGACCAGCGTCCGGTACTCGTTGGCCTGCCCGAGCACGAAGAACGTGCCCATGAGCAGGGTCAGCAGGTACCAGCGGCGCAGCCCGTACACGTCACCGCGCTCGGCCGCGAACACCCCGAACTGGCAGGTGAACGACGACGCGACGAGAACGATCGTCACCACGAGCGCGTAGGGGACGTCGAGGTGGGTGTGGGGAGGCCACGGCAGGTCCGGCGGGTTCTGTGCGCGCGCCGTGAAGTAGATCGCGAACAGCCCTGCGAAGAACATCAGCTCGCTGGACAGCCAGACGATGGTGCCGACGCTGACCAGGTTGGGGCGGTTCAGCGAGTGGATTCGCGCGCTGATGGTGGGAGCCGCAGTCGTCACCCGGGCAGTATGGACCATCTTCTACACGCTGTCGTCTTTACCCCCGGGGCAGGCCGGACCCGGCGGACGAGCACGTCACACTAGAGTTCGTCGGCGTGAGCAGCCCCGTCGCGCACGAGACCCTGACCGTGCTGGTGTTCAGCCACCGCCCCGAGGTCCGGGAGGCCATCATCATGGCCGTCGGCCGGCGTCCCGCACCCGACCTCCCCCGCGTGCGCTTCCACGAGGCGAGCGGGATCGCGGAGGTGCTGCAGGGTGCCGACGCAGGCGAGTTCGACCTCCTCATCCTCGACGGCGAGGCCCAGCCCACCGGTGGCATGGGCGTCTCCCGTCAGCTGAAGAACGAGATCGACGACTGCCCGCCGATCATCGTCACGGTGCGTCGGCGCGACGACCGCTGGCTCGCCACGTGGTCGCAGGCCGACGCGGTGCTCGTGCACCCGCTCGACCCGCTCACCGCCGCCGAGACGGTGGCCGACGTGCTGCGGCGGTCCTCGTCGCTCGCGCTCCGTGGCTGAGATCAGCCTCAGCTGGCCGGGTCTGCTCGGCCGGCTGATCCGCGGAGAGCACCTGGACGCCGCCGACACCGCGTGGGTGATGGACCGGGTGCTCTCGGCAGAGGCCACCCCCGCCCAGCTCGCCGGGTTCCTTGTCGCGCTGCGCGCCAAGGGGGAGACGGCTGCCGAGATCGCCGGGCTCGCGGAGGCGATGCTGCGCCACGCCCGGCGGGTCACCGTGCCCGGTCCGGCCGTCGACGTGGTCGGTACCGGCGGCGACCAGGCGCACACCGTCAACATCTCCACGATGAGCGCGGTGGTCGTGGCGGCGGCGGGGGCGCCGGTCGTCAAGCACGGCAACCGGGCCGCGTCGTCCTCCAGCGGGGCGGCCGACGTGCTCGAGGCCGTTGGTGTCGCGATCGATCTGCCGCCCGATGGCGTCGCGGCCTGCGTGGCGGAGGTCGGCATCGGCTTCTGCTTCGCGCCGGTGTTCCACCCGGCGATGCGGCACGCGGCCGCTCCGCGCCGTGAGCTCGGCGTGCCCACCGCGATGAACGTGCTCGGCCCGCTCACCAACCCGGCACAGCCGCCCGCCGCGCTCGTCGGGTGCGCCGACCCCCGGCTCGCGCCCGTGATCGCCGAGGTGCTCGCGGGGCGCGGGGCGTCGGCGCTGGTGGTGCGCGGCGACGACGGCCTCGACGAGCTCACCACCACGACCACCAGCACCGTCTGGGTCGTGGCCGGAGGTCAGGTGCGGCAGGAGAGCGTCGACCCGTTCGCGTTCGGCCTCGCACCCGCCACCCGGGAGGCGCTGCGCGGCGGCAGCCCGGCCGAGAACGCCGAGGTCTTCCGCGCGCTCGTCGGCGGCCGCGCCGGCGCCGTGCGCGACGCGGTGCTGCTCAACGCCGCCGGTGCGCTGGTGGCGTTCGACGGGCCGCCCGCGCGGCTGGCCGACGCCTTCCCCGGGGCGCTCGAACGCGCCGCCGCCGCCATCGACTCCGGAGCGGCCGACCGCCTCCTGACCCGCTGGATCGAGGTCTCGACCGCCCACAAACGGTAGAGCGCGACAAGCGGGCGGGCGAAGCCCTGGCCGCCCGCGAGTCGCGGTCTGCGTGTACGCGAGTCGCGTTCAGTCGAGGCCGACGGAGAAGGTGGCCTCGGTGTCGGCGCGGGAGTAGGAGCGGAAGGCGATGTGGGTGTCGGTGCGCCGCACGCCCTCGATCTTGCTGAGCCGCCCCGCGATCACGTCGGCGAGCTGCTCGTGTTCGGCGACCTTGACGACGGCGATCAGGTCGACGTCGCCGGCGCAGGAGTAGACCTCGGACACCCCGTCGAGGTCGGCGATGGCCTGCGCCGTCTCGGGGATGCGGTCGGTGGCGGTGTGCACCAGGACGATCGCGGTGATCACGACGGCTCCCTCAGGTTCGGACTGAGCCGACCTTAGTCGTTCCGGGCGCGACCGTAGCCTGACACCCCGAGAGGTGATTCATCGTGGCCATCGGCGTGAGCCTGCGGGCGTGGCGGGAACGTGCGCTGTTGACCCAGGAGCAGCTGGCCGAGCGGTCCGGCATGAGCGTCCGATCGATCCGGCGGCTGGAGTCGGGCGACGCGGCGCGGCCGCGGAGCTCGTCGCTGGAGCTGCTCGCGACGGCGCTGGAGCTGAGCGACACGGAACGGGCCGCCTTGATCGGTGCCCTCCGGAGCGGCAGGGCGATCGGCGCACCGGGCCGGTCCGCGCAGGCCATGCCCGTGACACCGCCCTCGACACCGCCCGCGACTTCGGATGCCACGCCACGCCAGCTTCCCGCGTCCCCGCCGTCGTTCACCGGCCGGGTGGCCGAGCTGGCGGATCTCGGCCGGATCGGGGACGCGACATCGGTGGTGATCACGTCGATCGACGGGATGGCCGGCGTCGGGAAGACGGCGCTCGCGGTGCACGCCGCGCACCGGATGGCCCGCCACTACCCGGACGGGCAGCTCTTCCTCGACCTGCACGGGTACACGGACGGCGTGGCCCCGGTCGAACCGGGCGACGCGCTGGATCGGATGCTGCGGGCACTCGGGGTTCCGGGCGACCAGGTTCCCCGCGATCTCGACGACCGCGCCGCGTTCTACCGCAGCCGGATGGCGGGTCGGAAGGTACTCGTCCTGCTTGACAACGCGGCGAGCGAAGCGCAGGTGGCTCCGCTGCTCCCCGGGACGCCGGGGTGCCTGGTGATGGTCACCAGCAGGCGCAGGTTGATCGGCCTCGACCAGACCCGCGTCGTGTCGCTCGACGTGCTCCCGTTCCAGGACGCCATCGACCTCTTCGTCAGCGCTGCGGGGGAGCGCCGCACCGAGGGCGCGGCGGTCGAGGCGCTTGCCGAGGTCGTCGCGCTGTGCGGGAGGCTCCCGCTCGCGCTGCGGATCGCCGCGGCCCGGCTGCGCTCGCGTCCGGCGTGGAGGGTCGAGAACCTGGCCGAGAGGCTGCGGGACCACCGGAATCGCCTCGTCGAACTCGAGGCGGGCTCGCGCAGCGTGGCCGCGGCTCTGGAGTCGTCGTGCCAGGACCTCGATGAGCCGGTCCGGCGGGCCTATCGGTTGCTGGCGTTGCACCCCGGTTCGGACCTGGATCGGTACGCGGCGGCGGCCCTGCTCGATGCCGGCCCGAGCGCCGCCGACCGGTTGATCGAACAGCTCATCGACGCCCACCTGCTGCAGGAACCGTCGCCCGGCCGGTTCGGCTTCCACGACCTGGTGCGGGACCATGCACGGGCGACGTCGATCCGCGAGGACGCTGAGCCCGACCGCCGGGCGGCGGTCACCCGGTTGCTCGACTACTACCGGCACGCCGCGTCGGCGGCGATGGACGTCGCCTACCCGCACGAACGGAGCAGGCGGCCGGACGTACCCAGGGCGCGCACCGCGGTCCCCTCCTTCCCCGACCCGGCTCGCGCGGGCGCCTGGATCGGAGGAGAGCTGTCGAACCTGGTCGCCGTCGCGCTGCACGCCGCCGAGCACGGTTGGCCCGAGCACGTCGCGCATGTGGGGGCCGCCGTGCACCGCTACCTGTACGACCAGGGGCGCAGCGCCGAAGCCGCGACCCTCCACCAGGGCGCGCTGGCCGCCGCGCGGGCCGTCGGCGACCGTCATGGCGAGGCCGACGCGCTGATCCAGCTCGGCAAGGTGCACTGGTGGTTCCACAGCAGGCTGCAGCACGCCGCCGAGCTCTTCGAACTCGCCGCGGCCACCGCCCACGCCGCAGGCCACCACCTCGGGGAGGTGAGGGCGTTGACGTCGCTCGGCGCGCTCCGCAGCCTGCAGGGCGCGTACGGGCGCGCGAATGATCATTTCGCGGCGGCGCGGGCGGGTGTCCGTCACGTGTTGGATCACGACGTCGAGTTCGATGCGCTGTACTTCCTCGCATGGCACCACCTCCGCAACGATGAGCCTGCGACGGGCGAGTTCGAGGAATGCCTCACCCTCGCTCGCGCCCACGGCGACCGGAACGGCGAATGGCTGGCGCTGCACGGCCTCGGTTACGCGCACCGGACATGCGGCCGGTTCGAGCGGGCGATCGAGTGCTTCGAACAGTCGTTGCGGATCTCCCGCGCGGTGGGCGACCAGCGGGGCACCCTCGGCTGCCTGATCGGACTGGCGTGCGCCCACCGCGAGGAGGGCCACGACGCGCAGGCCGCGTCCAACTACCAGCAGGCCCTCGACCTCGCCCGTGAGGTCGGCAACCCGAACTGGGAGTACGAAGCCGTGCACGGCTTCGGCAGGCTCGCATGCACCGCCGGCTGGGCCGAGCGGGCGCTGGCCTACTTCACCCAGTCGCTCGACCTCGCGGCGAAGCTCGGCCAGCCCGTGAGCGAGATCCGCGCCCATGACGGTCTCGCCCACGCCCATCGCCTGCTGGGCGAGCGTGATCACGCCCGCGGGCACTGGCAGCGCGCCCTCGACATCCTGATGGATCTCGGGCTGACGACCATCGGCACGGACATCAGCTACGGCGAGCGGATCACCATCACGACGATCCGCACCCACCTCGACGACCTCTAGCCCAGGTGGCTGGTGTTTTCGCGTGGCGGTCAGCCCTCCGGTGGCGCCCTTCGTAGGGCCTCCGGTGGCGCCGCGCATTGTGCGGAGCCGTCCCTCTGCGGCCCCTCCGGTCAGACTCGCGGGCAGGCCAAAGGCCTGCCCGGTTGGTGCGCGGCGCCACTCGTCCCGGTCCTCGACAGGGCGTTTGTGGAGTTCCCGGAATGATCTCCACCCCAGCGCAGAGCAGGTGCGGGTCCTGGCGGCGCCGTGCACCCAGAGGGCAGCCCCCCGGCCTGCCCGCGTAGTACTGGCCGTAGGCGCCGCAGAGACTCGCAGGTCAAGCGATCCGCAGCGATCCGCAGCGACGCGCAGCGCCCTTGACACCAACCACCAACCACCGAAAGGCACCAGCCACCTAGTCCACTTCAAGGGGCCGGGCCCGCTCCGCCCAGGCTCCCCAGCTGCCCGCGCCACGGGCGGGTTCGGTCCACGCCGGTTCGCTGGCGACGAGGCGGGTGCCGCCCGTGGTGAGCCACCGGTGCAGGAGCCGGACCTCCTCCACCGTGGCGCCGCGCAAGGGCCCGGCGCCGGGCAGGACGGTCTGCGCACCGAGCCGCAGCGCGTCGATCACCGGCATCGGGGCGACCCCGCGCCGGGCGACGCCCGCGGCGGCGAGCCGCCCGTACCGCACCACCGCGATCTCCCAGCCACGGCTGCCGTCCGGCCGGGCGCCGATCACCTCCGGCAGCGCGGCGAGCGCGGCCAGCCGCTGCGACCGCCCGAGCCCGACGATCAGCGCCGCCAGCTGGTCGCGCCTGCGCGCCGCGTTCTCGAACCGCTCCTTCCCCGCGAGCGCGTCGATCTCGGCGGCCACGGTGTGCAACGGCGCGTCGTCGCGGCCGTCGACCAGATCGGCCAGCGCGCGGACGGCGGGCGCGTACTCATCGGGTGTCTGCAGACCCGCGCAGGGCGCGGCGCAGCGACCCATCTCGTGCAGGGCGCACGGAGCGGCCGATGCACCCTTCGCCGGGATGCGCTGGGTGCACGGGCGCAGTGGCACGACGTCGAGCACGGTGTCGACGGCCGCGGCGGCCGCACGCCGGGACGGGAACGGCCCGAGTGCGCCGTCGCGGGGCGCGGTGACGACGGACAGCCGCGGGAACGCCTCGGCCGTCGGCGCCACCCACCACGTGTGGTTCGGGCGTTTGGAGCGACGGTTGTAGCGGGGGCGGTGCGCCGCGATGAGCCGCAGCTCCCGCACCGAGGCCTCGAGGGCGTGGGCGCACACGACGGTGTCGACGCGCTCGGCGATCGCCACCATGTCGCGCACGCGCCTGCGCCGCTCACCGGAGGTGAAGTAGCTGCGCACGCGGCGCTGCAGGTCGCCGCTGGTGCCGACGTACAGCACCTCGTCACGAGGGCCCCGGAACAGGTACACCCCTGGCGCCGACGGCACTCGCTCCGCGAGCACCCGCTTGCGCCGTTGCTGCTGGGTGGGCCGGTGCGGCGCGGACTCCTTCGCGAGTGCGAGCAGCTCCTCGAGGCTCTGGACGCCGAGGTTGCCGACGCGCTCCAGCAGGCGGTGCAGGACCTCGACCGTGGCGCGGGCATCGGCGAGTGCGCGGTGGTTGGGGCGCGTGGCAGTGCCGAAGAGCTCGGCGAGTGCGCCCAGCCGGACACTCGGCGCCTCGTCGGGGGTCAGGACGACCCTGGCCAGCCGCGCCGTGCACAGCACCGGCGGGCGGGGCCACACCTGACCGTGCCGCTCGCACGCCGCACGCAGGAACCCGGCGTCGAACGGGGCGTTGTGGGCCACCAGCACCGTGCCGCGCAGGAACTCCAGCACGGACGGGAGCACCTCCGGCAGCCGGGGCGCGCCCGCGATCATCGCGGACGTGATGCCGGTGAGCGCGACGATTCCCGGCGGCACGCCGGTGCCCGGGTCGACGAGCGTGGCGAGCTCGCCGAGCAACTCGCCGCCCCGCACCTTCACCGCGCCGACCTCGGTGATCGAGTCGTTCCCCGCCGACCCGCCCGTGGTCTCGAGGTCGAGAACGACGAACGTGACGTCGCGGAGCGGGGTGCCGAGCTCGTCGAACGTCAGCTGGGGGGAGCGGGCAGGCACGGGCGGGGACGCTAGCGACACGCTCCGACAGTTCTTCGGGGTCTCTCCGTACGGATTGTGACCGCGGCGTCACCGGTGAACTGGCCGGAACGCAGATAACCTGTAGCGATGTCCAGGTCCGACGGCACGGCCGGCCCGCCCGAGGAGGGCGCGGCCGCCCTGTCGCCAGGGCAGGTCGACTGGGCCAGGCTGCCGGAGGCGGTGCGCTCCCGGCTCGCCGATCTCGCCGCCACGGCCGTCGGCGCGATGCCGGCCGTGGACGTCCCCGTGCCGTTGCGGAGGCTGGCGCGGTTCACGCCCGCCAAGCGGGCCAAGCTCGGCGGCCCAGCGCTCACCGCCGAGCTGGAGGCGTCCGCGGCGTTCCGCACGGCCGTCGTGGCCTGGTGGGAGGAGCATCGCCCCGGCGAGCTCACCACTGCCGCGGACGACCCGCTCATGGCCGCCGCCGCGGCACTCCTGAACGACGACGAGAACGCGGGCGAGGCCGTGGCGGCGGCAGCACGCCGGGGCGAGGCGGGGGAGCTGCGTGCGGAGCGTGACGCCGCGCTCTCCCGCGTGGACAAGCTCACCGTCGAGCTCGAACGCCTGCGCGGCGAGCTCACCGAGGCCCGCGCCCAGGCCCGCACGGCCGGGCAGCAGCGCGACCACGAGTACCAGCAGCTGCGCCGCCGTGTCTCCGAGCAGGGGGCAACGCTGCGGGCAGCCCGAGACGCGCAGGCCGCCGCCGAGCGCGCGGCCGACGAGCTGCGCCAGCGGGCCGAACGCGAGCTCGCCGCCGCCGTCGCCGAGCGCGACCGCGAACGGGAACGCGCCGAGGCCGAGCGCAGGCGCGCCGACCGGGCCGCGGCCGAAGTGGCCGCCGCGCGGCAGGCCGCCCGGGAGGCACGCAAGGCCGACGAGGTGCGCCTCGCGCTCCTGATGGACACGCTCGGCGGCGCGCTCACCGGCCTGCGGCGCGAGCTCGCGCTCGGTGGTGGCGGGCCCCGTCCCGGCGATCTGGTCGCGGGCGCGCGCACCACGCGGGGTGGCACCGCGGTCGGCACCGTCGCCGAGCTGGACGCCCTGCTCGTCGTGCCGTCGCTGCACCTCGTCGTCGACGGCTACAACGTCAGCAAGACCGGCTATCCCGAGCTCCCACTCGCCGACCAGCGGTCCCGGCTCGTCGGGCAGCTCGGCGTACTCGCGGCGCGCACCGGGGTGGAGATCACCGTCGTGTTCGACGGCGCCGGAGTGATCACCGCGCCGCCGCGCGGATCTCGTGGCGTGCGGGTGCTCTTCAGCGACGCGGGCGTGCTGGCCGACGACGTCATCCGCGACCTCGTGGCGGCCGAGCCACAGGGCAGGCCCGTCGTGGTGGCCACGTCCGACCGAGCCGTCGTGGAGTCGGTCCGGCGCAGCGGCGCCCACGCCGTGCCTTCCGCGGTGCTGCTCACCCGGCTGGTGCGGGGATAGCCGACCCGCCCGCTGGTCGCGTAGCGGCGCGTTCCAAGGCCACCGGGCTTCTGCTCGGAGTGGAATTGTCGGAGGTCGCTCCTAACGTCGCGCGCATCGGACGGCGACCGGCTCGTCCGAACCGTCGAGGGAGCAGAGATGATCATCGACTGTGACGGTTGTGCCGTGCGCGGCGTGGCATGTGGCGAGTGCGTGATCGGCGTGCTGCTGGGTGCTCCGGCGCCGGCGGCCCCCGCGGATCATGACCCGGAAGCGCCGTCCGGCGCGCCGATCGTGCAGCTCGACGCACCGGAGCGGCGTGCGCTCGCTGTGCTGGCCGATCAAGGACTGGTGCCGAGATTGCGGTTGGTGGCCACCACACCGCGCCGAACGCCACGGGATGCGGGGAACGGGGGAGCCGTCCGTGACGCAGGGTGATCAGAACTCCACGTAAGCGGCATATTCGCTGCGCTGCGTGCATGCAGGTGACGTCATGCCGCGCGCCACGGCAAGTGACCCCCGGGTTGGACGTGCCCCGCGCTGCTCCGTAATCTCCGCGAGACCTTACGGCGCGTCAGCCATTCGACAGCGAGTGGCAACGTGAGGTCACCGCGCGATACCCCGATCGGCGCTCCCCCTTCCCCCGATCGGGTAATCACGCGGGGTCGCGAGAGGAGATTCGTCCGCGTGGAGTCGCGTCGACGCACCTCGTCGGGGCCTCGGAAGCCCTTCTTCCCGATCCTGCGACGCCTGCGTCGCCCCGGCCGGTCGGCCTCTTCGGTCGGGTCGGTCGGCCTGATCCTGATCATGTCGCTGCTGGTCGGCGCTTCCCCCGCCGCCGCACAGCAGGACCCGCCCGACAACGCGCAGGACGCCGCGCAGCGGCTCGAGCAGGTCAACCACGAGGCGGAGGCCCTCACCGAGGAGTGGCACGCCGCGAAGGACGCCCTCGCGGCGCGGCAGTCGGAACTCGGCACGCTGCAGGCCGCGGTCGACCCCGCCAAGGCGGCCCTCGAATCCGCGGTCCTGGACGAGGAACAGTTCCGCATCGAGATCGACAGCGTGGCGTTGTCCACGTTCGAGAGCGGCAACCTCGATCAGCTCAACGCCTTGCTCGCGAGCCGTTCGCCGCAGGAGTTCCTCGACCAGATGTCGGCCATCGAGACCCTCGCGTCCGAGTACCAGGACAAGCTCGACGAGCTGCTGGCGAAGGTCGACGACACCGCCCAGAAGCGGATCGAGGCCGACGCCGCCGTCTCGCGTGCGCAGGCGGCCGCCGACGAGGCGGCAAAGGCCGAGGAGGACGTCGAGAACCGCAAGCGCGACGCCGAGAAGCGGATCGACGAGGCCCAGCGCCTCCTCGACCGGCTCAGCCCGCAGCAGCGGCGCCAGCGCAACGGCCCCACGCTGACGGGGCCGAGCGTCATCGCGGGCTCCGGCGCCGGCGTGCAGGCGGCGAAGGCGGCCGTCGAGATGCTGGGCAAGCCCTACCGCTACGGCGCGGAAGGTCCCAGCTCGTTCGACTGCTCGGGTCTCACGTCGTGGGCGTTCCAGAAGGTCGGGATCACGCTGCCGCGGTCGAGCAGCCAGCAGGCTCGGGTGGGCGCTCCTGTGTCCCGCGACCAGCTCCAGCCCGGCGACCTGCTCTTCTTCTACCAGCCGGTGAGCCACGTGGGCATCTACGTCGGCAACAACATGATGATCAACGCTCCGCAGACCGGCGACGTCGTCAAGTACTCGGACATCTCCCGTCGTCCGCTCACGGGCGCGCGCCGCCTGTAGCGAGAAGACCTCGTCCGCTCCCCGGAACGGGCGGCGGCCGGCCGGGTGGACCGGCCGCCGCCCGATCGCCCGGTGCGAACGGATAGCGTCGCGCGGTGGCGCGCACGCTCCTCGTGACCAACGACTTCCCACCCCGCACCGGCGGAATCCAGACCTACCTGCACGCGTTCGCCGACCGTTTGCCCCGCGGGGAGCTCGCCGTCTACGCACCCGCGTGGCCGGGAGCAGCGGAGTTCGACGCGGCCTCGCCCGTCCCGGTGCACCGGCACGAGACGTCGCTCATGCTCCCCGTCCCCGCCGTGGCCGCCCGCGCCATCGCGCTGGCCCGCGAGCACGGCGCCACCACCGTCTGGTTCGGCGCGGCGGCGCCGCTCGCGCTGCTCGGCCCGCACCTGCGCCGGCGCGCGGGCGTCGAGCGCGTGGTCGGGAGTACACACGGTCACGAGGTCGGCTGGTCGATGCTGCCCGGCGGACGCCAGACGCTGCGCCGGATCGGAGCCGACGCCGACGTGCTCACCACGATCTCCCGCTACACCCGCTCCCGGGTCGCGGCCGCGTTCGGACCGCAGGCGGCACTGGAGGTGCTGCCCGCCGGGATCGACACCGAGCGGTTCCGGCCGGACCCGGCCGCGCGCGCGGAGCTGCGCAGGCGCTACCGCGTCGGCGACGCGCCGCTCGTGGTGTGCGTGTCGCGGCTGGTGGCGCGCAAGGGGCAGGACATGCTGATCCGCGCCATGCCGCTCGTGCGCGATCGCGTACCGGGAGCGCGGCTGCTCGTCGTCGGCGACGGTCCAGCCGCCGCGCGGCTGCGGCGGTTGGTCCGGGCCGCCGGGGTGGACGAGCACGTCGTGTTCGCCGGCGGCGTGCCCGCGGCCGACCTGCCGGCCCATCACGCGGTCGGCGACGTCTTCGCCATGCCGTGCCGCACCCGCGGCGGCGGCCTCGACGTCGAGGGTCTCGGCATCGTTCTCCTCGAAGCGGCGGCCGCCGGGCTCCCGGTCGTCGCGGGCGAGTCGGGCGGGGCGCCCGAGACGGTCCAGGAGGGGCGCACCGGCCACGTCGTCGACGGGCGCGACGTGACGGCCGTCGCGTCCGCGGTGGCGCGCCTGCTCGCCGACCCGGACCGCGCGCGGGCGATGGGGGCCGCCGGCCGGGCGTGGATGCGGAAGGAATGGGCATGGCCCGCGCGGGTGGCTCGGCTGCGTGCCCTGCTGAGAGGTGACCGCGCATTGCTCGACCGTTAGCCGATCCCATGTTTCCTGCGGTGCCATCGGGAGAAGCCCCTGCACGTGAGTGCGCGGACCTTCATCGATCTGTGGCCCGTCGTCCGTCAGCTCGCCGGGCGTGATCGGCTGGGCCGGGGCGCGGCCGCGAAATCCGCCCGGAGCCGGAGCCTGACCGCCCGTACCGAGACGGCCGACCGGATGGTGAAATCGGTCTGCCCGTACTGCGCCGTCGGCTGTGGCCAGCAGGTCTACGTCGAAGGCGATCGGGTCACGCAGATCGAGGGCGACCCCGACTCCCCGATCTCCCGGGGCCGCCTGTGCCCGAAGGGGTCTGCCAGCCATCAGCTGGTCACCGCGCCGACCCGGCAGACGAAGGTCCGCTACCGCAGGCCGGGCGGCACGGAGTGGGAGGACCTCGACCTCGACGCGGCCATGGACATGATCGCCGACCGGGTGATCGAGACGCGGCGGCGGACGTGGGAGGACAGGGACGAGAAGGGCCGGGTCCTGAACCGGACGCTGGGCTTCGCCAGCCTCGGCGGCGCGACACTGGACAACGAAGAGAACTACCTGATGAAGAAGCTCTACACCGCCCTCGGCGCTGTGGAGATCGAGAACCAGGCCCGTATTTGACACTCCTCCACCGTCCCCGGTCTGGGGACCAGCTTCGGCCGCGGTGGCGCCACCACGTTCCAGCAGGACCTGCAGAACGCCGACTGCATCCTGATCCAGGGCTCGAACATGGCCGAGTGCCACCCGGTGGGGTTCCAGTGGGTGATGGAGGCGAAGGCGCGCGGCGCGACCATCCTGCACGTCGACCCCCGGTTCAGCCGGACGAGCGCCCTCGCGGACGTCCATGTCCCGCTGCGCGCCGGCACCGACATCGCGTTCCTCGGCGGGCTGATCCACTACGTGCTGGAGCACGACAGGTGGTTCCGCGACTACGTCGTCCACTACACGAACGCGCCCATGATCCTGCGGGAGGACTTCCGCGACACCGAGGACCTCGACGGGCTGTTCTCGGGCTTCGACGCCGAGGGACGCCACTACGACCAGTCGACGTGGCAGTACGAGGGCGCTGAGGTCGCGGCGGCAGCCGGGCTGCGCGACCAGTGGGCGACAATGCAGCGCGACGCCCCCGGCGGTGACGCGCACGGGGAGCGGATGAGGGATTCGTCGTCGACCGAGACGGCAGGCTCCGGTGGTGGGACGTTCCACGGCATGCCGCATCGGGACGACACCCTGCAGCACCCGCGCTGCGTGTTCCAGCTGCTCAAGCGGCATTTCGCCCGGTACACACCGGCGACGGTCGCCGACATCTGCGGCATCTCGGAGCGGGAGTTCCTCCGCATCGCGGAGATCGTCACCCGCAACTCGGGGCCCGACCGGACCACGGCGATCGCCTATGCCGTCGGCTGGACCCACCACACCGTCGGCGTGCAGTACATCCGGACGGCCTCGATCCTGCAGCTGCTGCTGGGCAACATCGGCCGTCCCGGTGGAGGGATCCTCGCGCTGCGTGGGCACGCGTCGATCCAGGGGTCGACCGACATCCCGACGCTGTTCAACATCCTGCCGGGGTACCTGCCGATGCCCCACGCCCACGAGCACCTGGACCTGCGGGAGTACATCTCGTCGGGCGCCGGGAGCACGGGGTTCTGGGGGAACCTGGACACCTACATCGTCAGCTTGTTGAAGGCGTGGTGGGGCGAGGCGGCGACCGCGGAGAACGACTTCTGTTTCGGCTATCTGCCCCGGCTGACCAGCGGGCACTCCAACTACGACACCGTGGTCAAGCAGGCCGACGGCGGAGCAGAGGGCTACTTCCTGGTGGGGGAGAACCCCGCGGTGGGCACGGCGAACTCGCGGATGAACCGGATCGGGCTGGCCAACCTGAAGTGGCTCGTGGTGCGCGACCTGTACATGGTCGAGAGCGCGACGTTCTGGAAGGACGGTCCGGAGATCGAGTCGGGCGAGCTCACGACGGAGGACATCGGCACCGAGGTGTTCTTCCTGCCCGCCGCCGCGCACGTGGAGAAGGACGGCACGTTCACCAACACCCAGCGGCTGCTGCAGTGGCACCACAAGGCCGTCGAGCCGCGGGGCGACCAGCGCAGCGAGCTGTGGTTCTACTACCACCTCGGCCGGAGGATCCGGGAGAAGCTCGCGGCCGAAGACCGCGGGACACCCGCACCCGGGGAAGCCGAGCGGGACCGGGCCGTCCTCGACCTGACGTGGGACTACCCGACGATCGGCCCTCACGCTGAGCCGGACGCCGAGGCGGTGCTCGCCGAGATCAACGGCTGGGACGGTGACGGCGCGCCGCTGTCGGCCTTCACCGCGCTGAAGGCCGACGGCTCCACCCGCTGCGGCTGCTGGATCTACTGCGGCGCGTTCGCCGACGGGGTCAACCAGACCGCACGCCGCAGACCCGGCGGGGAGCAGAACTGGGTGGCGCCGGAGTGGGGCTGGGCGTGGCCCGCCAACCGCCGCCTGCTCTACAACCGTGCGTCCGCCGACCCGGACGGGAGACCGTGGAGCGAGCGCAAGGCCTACGTCTGGTGGGACGCCGACCAGGAGAAGTGGGTGGGCCACGACGTCCCCGACTTCGAGGCCACCAAACGTCCCGACTACCAGCCACCCGAGGGTGCCGAGCGGCAGGACGCGCTCGCCGGCACCGACCCGTTCATCATGCAGGCCGACGGCCGCGGCTGGCTCTACGTGCCGGCAGGGCTCGCCGACGGCCCGCTGCCCGCCCACTACGAGCCCGCAGAGTCGCCGGTCGGGAACCCGCTCTACGGACAGCAGGCGAACCCGGCCCGGCGGGTGTTCCCGCACCGGCTCAACCGGTACGCCCCGAGCGACGGCACCCCGGGAGCGGACGTCTTCCCGTACGTGTTCACCACCTACCGGCTCACCGAGCACCACACCGCGGGCGGGATGAGCCGGTGGCTGCCGTACCTGTCCGAGCTGCAGCCGGAGATGTTCTGTGAGGTCTCCCCGGCGCTCGCGGCCGAGCGGGGCCTCGAGCACATGGGCTGGGCGACGATCGTGAGCGCGCGCGCGGCGATCGAGGCGCGGGTGCTCGTCACCGAGCGAATGCGGCCTCTCCGGGTGGGTGGGCGCACGATCCACCAGATCGGCCTGCCCTACCACTGGGGACCGAACGGGATCTCGACCGGCGACGCGGCGAACGAGCTGCTGCCGATCATCCTCGACCCGAACGTGCACATCCAGCCCACGAAGGCGGACACCTGCGACATCCGCCCCGGACGGCGTCCGCGCGGCCCTGCGCGCCTCGCGTTGGTCGAGACCTACCAGCGGCGGGCCGGCATCACCGAGCGCACCGGGATGGCTGCGACCACAACGGACGCGACCACAAGAGACGCGACGACGGACGGAGGGCGACGTGGGTGAATACACCCTCGACCAGCGGCTGGCCGCCCCGCTGGCCGATCCGGCCGCCGAGGCCGGGTACGACGCCGAGCACCCACAGCGGGTCGGCTTCTTCACCGACACCTCGGTCTGCATCGGCTGCAAGGCCTGCGAGGTGGCCTGCAAGGAGTGGAACCTGGTCCCGGAGGACGGCCTGGACCTGACCGGGATGTCCTACGACAACTCGGCGGGCCTGGGTGCCTCGACGTGGCGGCACGTCGCGTTCGTCGAGCAGACTCGGCCACGATCAGACGCGGTCGACCTCGGGATGCCGTCCGTGCCGCAGGGCGCCCTGGAAACCGACCGCGAGATGCAGTGGCTGATGGCCTCGGACGTGTGCAAGCACTGCACGCACGCGGCGTGCCTCGACGTCTGCCCGACCGGCTCGCTGTTCCGCACCGAGTTCGGCACCGTCGTCGTGCAGGAGGACATCTGCAACGGCTGCGGCTACTGCGTCCCTGCCTGCCCCTACGGCGTGATCGACATCCGGCCAGGGGACGGCAGGGCGTGGAAGTGCACGCTCTGCTACGACCGGCTCGGCGCCGGCATGGAGCCCGCCTGCGCCAAGGCGTGCCCGACCGACTCGATCCAGTTCGGCCCGCTCGACGAGCTACGCGAGCGGGCCGCGGAGCGGGTGGATGTGCTCCACAAGGCCGGCGTCGCCGAGGCGCGCCTCTACGGCCACGACCCGGCCGACGGGGTCGGCGGCGACGGCGCGTTCTTCCTGCTCCTCGACGAACCGGAGGTCTACGGCCTGCCACCGGATCCGGTGGTGACCACGCGCGACCTGCCGGCGATGTGGAAGCGCGCCGCGCTCGCGGCCGCCGGTGCGGTGGCCGCGATCGTCGCGGCGTTCGCCGGGGTGCGGCGATGACCCGGTCCTACTACGGCAAGCCCGTACTCAACCGGCCCACCTGGAAGAACCCGGATGTGCCCGCCTACCTCTTCTGCGGGGGAACGGCCGGGGCGTCCGCCGTGATCGCCGAACTCGCCGCGGCCACGGGGCGTCCGGCCTTGACGCGGGTCGCGCGGCTCGGCGCGGCGGGCGGAGCACTGGCCGGGGCCGGGCTGCTGGTCCACGACCTCGGCCGGCCCGCCCGGTTCCTCAACATGCTCCGGATGTTCAAGGTCACCTCGCCGCTGTCGGTGGGCTCGTGGATCCTGGCGCCCTTCTCGGGGCTGACCGCGCTCGCCGCCGCGTCGGAGCTGAGCGGTGTCGCCCCCCGGCTGGGTCGCGCCGCGGGTGTGGGCGCCGCCGCGCTGGGCGGGCCGATGACCACCTACACGGCCGTGCTGATCAGCAACACCGCGGTGCCCGCATGGCACGAGGCGCACCGCGACCTGCCGATCGTGTTCGCATCGAGCGCCGTCGCCGCGGGCGGCGCGCTCGGGCTGGCCGGGGTGGGAGCCGACGAGAACGGGCCGGTCGCGCGGCTGGCGGTGATCGGTGCAGCCGCCGAGCTGGCGGCCAGCGAGGTGATGGAGCGCAGGCTGGGCCAGCTCGGCGCCAGGTACACGACCGGCCGCGCCGGTCGCTGGAGGCAGGCGGCCCGCGTTCTCACCGCCGCCGGCGCTGTCGGCGCCCTGGTCGGGCGGCGCCGTCGTCCGATTGCCGTGGTGTCCGGGCTCGCAGTTCTCGCCGGTTCGCTCGCCACCCGGTTCGCGGTGTTCCACGCCGGTCTGGCCTCTGCTGCCGACCCCGCCGACACCGTCGTTCCGCAGCGCCACCGGCTCGACGACCGGGAGCGGGCCGAGGTCGAGGCCTGAGTGAGATGGGCGGCGGAGGCCGGGGCCACGCTCGTGGGCTTCCTGTGCGGGCCGACGATGAACGTCTACGCTCGGGCCGACCGCATCGAGCGCGAAGGTCGGTAGCGGTCGACCCTCGCGTCGCGAGGGAGGCGTCAGGGTGCCTGGTGGCCCCCGCGGTCTTCAAAACCGACGTGGCCGAGTAGCTCGGTCAGGCGGGTTCGATTCCCGTCCGCCTCCGCCAACGGCAGTCGATCTGCCTGCCGGTTCGGGGACACTAGTGGTGTGTCTCGGAGGGTTGACCCGGTAATCGGCTCGACCAGGTGATCGGCCAAGGCTGCGTGACAAGCGGCTAGACGGGGAAGTTCACGCCGGTGAGGTTCTCGGAGACGGCCCACAGGCGTTGCTGGGCGGTCACGTCGTAGGACGCCGGGCTGGACGCGACGACCTGTGGGTGGCCTCGGTGTCCGCCCCTCCCGTCCGGGCCGTAGTACTGGCCGCCGAGGACGGCGGGGTCGGTGGCCGCCCGCAGTGTCGGTAGTGCCCCCATGTCCGGCTTCTGGCTCATCAGGGGCGCGATCACGGGACCGATCACCCGCAGGGCTGCGGGGGAGTTGCGCACGAGATCGGTGTCGGCCAGACCCGGGTGGGCGGCCGCGGCGATCGTGGTGCCGTGCGGCATGAGCCGGCGCTGCAACTCGTAGGTGAACATCAGGTTCGCCAGCTTCGACTGCCCGTAGGCCGCGACCCGGCTGTAGGACCGCGCCCACTGCAGATCGTCGAAGTGGATCGCAGCCCGGATGTTGTGGGCGACGCTGCTGACCGTCACCACTCGCGAGTCCGGAACGGGCAGCAGCAGGTCCAGCACCAGGCCGGTGAACGCGAAGTGGCCGAGGTGGTTGGTGCCGAACTGCAGCTCGAACCCGTCCCGCGTCGTCTGCCGGGGCGGGTACATCACCCCGGCGTTGTTGATCAACAAGTCGATCCCCGGGTGCGTCCCGTGCAGGTCGGCCGCGGCGGCGCGGATCGACTCCAGCGACGTCAGGTCCAGCTCCTGCACGCTGACGTCGCCGATCATGCGGGCGGCCGCCTGCTTGCCCTTCTCGACGTCCCGCACGGCCAGTACCACCGTCGCCCCGTGGTCCGCCAGTGCTCGTGCGGTCTCGAAGCCCAGGCCGGTGTTGGCGCCGGTCACGATCGCCACGCGGCCCCTCTGGTCGGGGATTTCGCGCTCAGTCCAGCTCATGCCGCACTCCTTATAGACCATCGTTCTCTTATGGCTTCGACAGTAAGAGACCGGTGGGCTGTTGTCAAGGGACCGCCGGTCTGTAAGCTGTGGCGCATGACGTTCCAGCGAGCGCGCAGTGAGGAGCAGCGCGAGATCCGGCGCCGGACGATCCTGGATACGGCGGCGGCGATGCTCGACGAGATGCCGGTGGCGGACGTGACCCTCAACGAGCTGAGCCGGCGGGTCGGCCTGGCCAAGTCGAACGTGCTGCGCTACTTCGAGTCCCGTGAAGCGGTGTTGTTCGAACTGCTGGAGCGCGCCCTGGCGAGGTGGCTGGCGGAGGTGTCGGACGAGCTGGCCGCGGGTGTCGAGCCGCGCCTGTCAGCACGGGAGCGCGGCGACCAGGTGGCCGCGGTGCTCAGCGCGTCGCTCGCACGCCAGACGGTGTTGTGCGATCTCATCAACGCACAGACCGGTGTGCTGGAACACAACGTGTCCGTCGAGGCTGTCGTGCGGCACAAGCGGTCCGCCGTCGCCGCCATCGCGACCATGAGCGACCTCATCCGCCGGCACGTGCCGGAACTCGGCGACGGCGCCCGGACGGTGTCCCTGATGACGTTGATCCTGGCCGGTGCCCTGTCGACCTACTGCGAACCCTCCGCCGGCGCGCTCGCCGCCTACGAGGTCGACCCCACCTTGGTCGAACTCCGCCTGGACCTGCGCGCCACCCTGGAGAGTGCCGTCGCCACGCTGATCGCGGGCACACTGGCGCGGTTGTAGTGGCTTGTCACGCAGCGTGGCCGATCACCTGGTCGAGCCGATTACCGGGTCAACCCTCTGAGGCACACCACTAGAACGGCGGGTCCTCCTCGGTGTCGGGTTCCGGTGGGGGTGGTGGGGCTGGGTTGCGGCCTTCGCGCCACAGGATGCGCAGCTGGTGTGGGTTTCCCGGCTCGGTATCGGGGTCCTGGCGTTGGTCGGTCCCGTCCCGTGGTGGGTCCGGGTCGGGTAGGTCGGGCCGGATCGGTTCGCCGCGGGTGCGGTAGGTGCGGCCGAGTGGGGAGATCCACACGAAGTGTCCCGGTTCGGGCTGGGTGAGTGTCCAGCCGCGGTCTTTGTCGGGGTGGTGGCGCCAGCAGCCGGGTCCGATGTTGGCCTGCACGGTGTGCCCGCCGTGGGCGTGGTCGATGGTGTGGTCGAGTTGGGAGCGCCGTGCCGGGCGGTCGCAGCCGGGTCCGACGCAGCTGCGGTCGCGGATCCGGACGTGGTCGGCCAGGGCGCCGCGGGCGAACCGGGCCCGCGGATCCTTGCCGAGTTCGCGCCACATGCGGTGGCGGTCGGCCCACCGGTCGGCGATCTCGGCGATCACTCCGGTCCAGTCCCTGGTGAGGTCGGGGTCGGCGGCGAAGCGGCGCAGCTCGGCCAGGGTGAGGTGCAGCTCGACCACCCCGCCGCGTACCCGGTCCGGCGGGCCTTGACCGGGCGGCTTGTCGCGGGGCCTGCGGCGTAGTGGTCCGGCCAGTAGTAGGTAGCCGTGGGTGTCGAGGATGGCGAAGTGCCACCGCGCGCCGCGGCGTTGCCGGGTGGCCACGGTGCGGGCGGTCTGGGCGTCGATCGGGCCCAGGCCGGGGATCTCGGCGGGGCGCTGGTCGCAGCCCAGCATTGTGGCCAGTCCGACCCGCAGTTCAATTCCTTGGCGGATGCCGATCCGCTCGCCGCGCCAGCGGTCCTCACCGGTGCCGGCTGGTCTCGCCGCGGTCGGGGACGGGCCGGACCCTGTCGCGCCTGCCGCTGTCGCGCCTGCCACTGTCGGGCTGGCCGGCTCGTCGCCGGTGGACCCTTCGCCGGTCGGGCCCTCGCCGGTCGGGCTCTCATCGGCCCGGTTCCGACCGCCCGACTCTGCGCGGCCCGGCTCTGCGCCGCTCGACGCTGCGCCGGTCGGCTCCCACCCCGCGCCGGCCTTGGCGTCGGCAGCCTCGCTGCCGCGTTCCGGGTCGCTGGTGTCCCCGATGCCGGCATCGGTGTCGTCGCGGTCGTCGGGCCGGCGGCTGGTGAGCAGCCGGTCGAGGATCTGCGCCTCGGTGAGCCCGTGGAACGCCCCGTCCAGCATGCCCAGGTACAGATCGGCGGTGATCTGGCCCAGCCGCCCGGGGTGTCCGGCCCGTTTCGCCGCCTCGGCCAGCCGATCCAGGCGGGCGGCCGCGGCCGCCGCCTCGTCCGGCGGGAGGCCTTCCCCGGACAGGGTGGCGGTGCCGTCCCCGTTCAGGAACAGCACCACCCCGCGTTCACGCAGCCCGCGCCGGTAGCGGCGGCGGTGGTAGTCGGGGTCGATGGCCTGGATCGCGGCCAACAACCGCCGGGACAGCTGGCGGGCGGTCCACCGGGGGGCCAGCGGCACGAAGTGTTCGCACAGCCGCCGGATCTGGGCCGGGGTGAGTTCCCTGCGGGCCGGGTCCAGGTGATCGCAGAACACCTTCGCCTTGCCCCGGTCGATCAGGCCCTGTTCCAGGGCGGCGTACACCGGCGGCAGGCCCCGCAATGTCAGGGCGAAGCCCAGTTCGCGGTCGGCGGTGGTGGGGGTCCAGGTCAGCGCGGCGGCGATCTCGTGGGAGGCCCACTCGAAGTCCTCGTCGGTCCGGGAGACCGCCGCGTCGGGCAGTCCGGTGACCGGGGTGGCGCGGGCGATCTCGGCCATGCCGGCGAACAGGCACGCCTGGTCGTGGGCCAGCTGCCGAGACCGGGCCTGCAGGACCTCGACCAGCCGCGCGTTCGGCACCTGATTCCACGGCAGGTCGGCGAGCAGGGTGGCCAGCCGGGGACCGGGCGGTAGGTCCACCGCCTGGTCGATCAGCTCCGCCACTCCCGGCATGATTCGAACATACGATCGACCCCCGACACTTCCGGCTGGCCTGGGCCCGGTCCACCCGCGACCACCCGAACGGCCCAGCAGTCAGGGCTGAACCAGAATCCGTCCTCGGCCCGGAGCCACACGCCCGATCACCGCCGCCTCGACCCCCTGCTCGCGCAGCTCGGCCACCGCCGCCGCGGCCTTCTCGGGCTCGGCGCCGAAGAGCAACCCGCCGGAGGTCTGGGCGTCGGCGAGCAGCATGACGTCGGTCTCGCCGATGCCGGGCGCGACGTCGAGCACCTCCGCCACCCACTCCCGGTTGCGCCGGGTGCCACCCGGCACGAACCCGGCCTCGGCCTGCTCGCGAGCCCCCGGCAGCAGCGGCACGGCGCCCATCTCGACGACCGCGTCCACCCCGGACGCCGCAGCCATCTTGCGCAGGTGGCCGAGCAGCCCGAACCCGGTGACGTCCGTGCACCCAGCCGCGCCCGCGGCGAGCGCGGCCGCCGCGGCGGCGTCGTTCGGCATGCACATCGTGGCGACGGCGGCGTCGAGCAGCGCGTCGGGCGCGGTACCGGCCTTGACCGCCGTGGTCGCGATCCCGATGCCCAGCGGCTTGGTGAGCACGAGCGCGTCGCCAGGGCGCAGGCCGGTGTTGGTGAGGATCCGGTCCGGATGCACCTCGCCGACGACCGCGAGCCCGTACTTCGGCTCCGGGTCGTCGATCGAGTGGCCACCGACCACGGCGAACCCGCACTCGCGGCCGACGTCCGCCCCACCAGCGAGTACCTCGCCGAGCATCTCGGCCGGCAGCACCTCGGACGGCCAGGCCACGATGTTCAGCGCGAACAGCGGGCGCCCGCCCATGGCGTAGACGTCGGAGACGGCGTTGGTCGCGGCGATGCGGCCCCACGTGCGCGGATCGTCGACGACCGGGGTGAAGAAGTCCGTGGTGGCGACGAGCGCACGGTCGGCGTCGAGCCGCCAGACCGCCGCGTCGTCTCCTGACTCCGTGCCGACGAGGAGGTCCGGATGGGTGGTGGGGGTGACGGTCGCGAGGATCTCCGCGAGCCGACCGGGTCCGATCTTGCATCCGCAGCCGGCCCCGTGGCTGAACCGGGTGAGCCGGACGGGGTCCGCCTGCCGCGTCACCGCGTCCACCTCACTGCGTCCACCATGCGTGGATCGTAGGCTCGGACCGTGCTCAGCGACCCGCGCCGTCGAGTGCCCCGCACGGACGCGGTGCTCGCCGATCCCCGGATCGCCGCGGCCGCCGTCCGGCTGGGCCGGCAGCTCGTGAAGCAGGCCGTGTCGGCGGCGCAGCAGCGGGTCCGGGAGGGGGCCCTGCCTCCGGATGACGTCGTCGGCGCCGCCCTCGACGCGTTGCCGCCCGCCGCCACCACACTGCGGCCGGTGCTCAACGCCACCGGGGTCGTGCTGCACACCAACCTCGGCCGCGCCCCGCTCGGCGAGGCCGCGCGCGAAGCCCTTGCCGTCGCCGCCGGTACCTGTGACGTCGAGCTGGATCTGGCCACCGGATCCCGCGGCCGCCGCGGCGCCGGTGTGATCGACGCCCTGCTCGCCGCCGTTCCGGGCGCCCGCGCTGCGCACGTCGTCAACAACGGGGCGGCCGCCCTCGCGCTCGTCGCGGCGACGTTCGCCGCCGGCCGGGAGATCGTCGTCTCGCGGGGCGAGCTCGTCGAGATCGGCGACGGGTTCCGGATCCCGGACCTGATCGAGTCGACCGGGGCGCGGCTGCGCGAGGTCGGCACGACGAACCGCACCCATCTCGCCGACTACGAGCGCGTGATCGGGTCGGACACCGCGTTCGTGCTCAAGGTGCATCCCTCGAACTTCACCCTCACCGGCTTCACCAGCGCGGTGGCGCCCGCCGAGCTGGCCGGCCTCGGTGTTCCCGTCGTCGTCGACATCGGGTCGGGCCTACTCGCCCCGCACCCGCTCCTGCCCGACGAACCCGACGCCGCCGGCATGCTCGCCGCGGGGGCCGCCCTGGTGACGGCGTCTGGCGACAAGCTGCTCGGCGGTCCGCAGGCGGGGTTGATCCTCGGTGACTCCGAGCTGGTGGAGCGCGTCCGCCGGTTCCCGCTCGCCCGCGCGATGCGGGTGGACAAGCTGACGCTCGCCGCGCTGGAGGCGACGCTGCGCGGGCCGGTACCGCCCGTACGGGCCGCCCTCGACACTCCGGTCGCCGAGCTGCGCGCCAGGGCGGAGGCGCTCGTCACCCGGTTGCCGGGGATGGACGTGCGGGTCGTCGACTCCGACGCCACGGTCGGTGGCGGAGGCGCGCCCGGCGTCGTCATCCCCAGCGTCGCGCTGTCGCTGCCCGAGCCTTTCGCGGCGGCCCTGCGCGCCGGCGTGCCCGCCGTGCTCGGGCGCCTCGACGGCGGTCGCTGCCTGCTCGACCTGCGCGCGCTGGCCCCCGCCGACGACGACACCCTCGCCGAATGCGTACGGGCGGCCCGACCGTGACCAGTCGCGTGGTGGCCACGGCAGGGCACGTCGACCACGGCAAGTCGACGCTGGTCCGCGCCCTGACCGGCATGGAGCCCGACCGGCTTGCCGAGGAGCGGCGCCGGGGGCTCACGATCGATCTGGGGTTCGCATGGACCCGCCTGCCGTCGGGCACCGACCTCGCCTTCGTCGACGTGCCGGGGCACGAGCGGTTCGTGACGACGATGCTCGCCGGGGCAGGCCCCGTACCGGCGGCGCTCGTCGTGGTCGCCGCCGACGAGGGGTGGATGCCGCAGTCGGCCGAGCACCTCGACGCGCTGGACGCACTCGGGGTCGAGCACGGCCTGCTCGTGATCACGCGGTGCGATCTGCTCGATCCGGAGCCGGCTCGGGAGGACGCGCTCGCCGAGCTCGCCCGCTCGTCGCTCGGCGTGCCCGGCGTGGTGGAGGTCTGCGCGCCCCGCGGCGAGGGCCTCGACGCACTGCGCGCCGCCCTCGACCACCTTGTCACCGGGGTCTCCGAGCCCGATCCGCGTGCCGACGTGCGGCTGTGGGTCGATCGCGCGTTCAGCATCCGGGGTGCGGGCACGGTCGTCACGGGCACGCTCGGCGCGGGCACGATCCGCGTGGACGACGAGTTGGAGCTGGCCGGTCGTCGGGTGCACGTCCGAGGGCTGCAGAGCCTCGGCCGACCGGTCGAGGAAGCGCGCGGGGTGGCGCGGATCGCGGTGAACCTGCGCGGAGTCCCGCGCGAGGCGGCCAGCCGTGGCGACGCGCTGCTCACCCCGGGTACATGGCTCGCGCCCGCCGAGTTCGACGCGGCCCTGCGCGGAGTTCGCGGCACGGAACCGGGCTCGCTGCCGCGTGAGGTGATGCTGCACGTCGGCTCGGCGGCGGTCGCGGTGCACGTCCGTCCGCTGGCCCCGGGGTTCGCCCGGCTGCGGCCCGAACGCCGGCTGCCGCTGCGGATCGGGGACCGGGCGGTGCTGCGGGACCCGGGCCGCCGGGCCGTCGTGGCCGGCGTCGAGGTGCTCGACGTGCTTCCGCCCGCGCTGCGCCGTCGCGGGGCGGCGGCGCGCCGGGCCGCCGAGCTCGCAGAGCCCGACGTGGGCACCGCGGCCGGTGAGCTGCGTCGCCGCGGCATCGTCCGGATCGCGGATCTTGCGGCGATGGGTGTGGCCCGTGCCGAGGTGGACGCGGTCGTCGCCGACGGATGGCTGGTCGCGCCTGGGCGCGCGAACGAGGCGGTCGACGCGCTCGCCGCCGCGGTCCGCGCTCACGACGCCGCCGAGCCCCTCGACCCCGGACTCACCATGGAGGCCGCCCGGCGCGCCGCGGACCTGCCCACGCCGGGGCTGGTCGCCGCCGTGCTCACCGCCGCGGGCACCAGGACCCTCCAGCTGCGCGACGGCCGCGTCCACCTGGGCGGCGCCCGCGGGCTCCCAGAGCCGGTCCGCGCAGCGCTGGAGAAGCTGCGCGCCGACCTCACCGCGAACCCGTTCCGCGCCCCGGAGGCCGACCGGCTCGCCGAGCTCGGCCTCGGCCCGCGCGAGCTGGCCGCGCTGGTCCGGGCGGGCGAGCTGGTCGCGATCGCGGACGGCGTCGTGTTGTTGCCGGACGCGCCAGACCGGGCGGTGGACCTGCTCCGCGGGGCCGGGCCGACGTTCACGCTCAGCGAGGCCCGCCGGGCACTCGGTACCACCCGCCGGGTCGCGGTGCCGCTGCTGGAGCACCTCGCGCGCACCGGCCGTACACAGCGGACGGACGAGCTCACCCACCGGGTTCGCTGAACCGCCCGATTGCCTGGAAAACAGCCGGGTACTCCTGCGCTGGTCCGATCGTTTCCGCCGGCCACACCGTCGGCCGGGCGATCGGGACGAGGAGGAAACGTGATTGTTCTCGGCGTGATCCTGTTGGTACTGGGCTGGCTGCTCGGGATCCAGCTACTGACCTACCTCGGTGGGATCCTGCTGATCGTCGGAGTCGTCCTGATGCTGCTGGGCAGCACCGGCCGCGCCGTCGGTCCCCGCAGTCACTATTTCTGACCCCAGGTCAGGCAGGGGCCTTCGCCCCGCTGTAGATGCTCGCGATGTCGGTGGCGAACGTCTTGGCCACGACCGCGCGCTTGACCTTCATGGTGGGCGTCATCTCACCGCCCGCCTCCGTGAAGTCCACCGGGAGGATGCGGAACTCGCGGATCTGCTCCGCCCGTGACACGGCCTTGTTGGCGTCCTCGACCGCGTGTGCGATCTCGCCGCGCAGGTCGGGGTCGTCGACGAGGTCGGTGATGGGCGTGCCGACGGGCTTGCCGGCGCGCTCGAGCCAGCCGGGCAGGGCCTCCGCGTCGATCGTGACGAGCGCGCCGATGAACGGCTGCCCGTCGCCGACGACCATGCACTGGCTGATCAGCGGGTGGGCGCGCAGCCGGTCCTCCAGTACGGCCGGGGCGACGTTCTTGCCCCCGGCCGTGACGATGAGCTCCTTCTTCCGGCCGGTGATCCGCAGGAAGCCGGCGTCGTCGAGCTCGCCGATGTCGCCGGTGTGGAACCAGCCGTCCTCGAGCGCCTCGGCGGTGGCGGCCTCGTTCTTCCAGTACCTGCGGAAGATGATCGGGCCCTTGAGCAGCACCTCGCCGTCGTCGGCGATCCGGACGGATTGGGCAGGCAGCGGCCGCCCGACGGTGCCGATGCGCTGGGCGCCGAGCGCGTTGAGCGTGACGCCCGCTGTGGTCTCGGTGAGCCCGTAGCCCTCGAGGACCGGCAGGCCGATGCCGCGGAAGAAGTGCCCGAGGCGCTCGCCGAGCGGGGCCGCACCGGACACCGCGGCCACCACCTTCCCGCCGACGACCGCCCGCAGCTTGCCGTAGACCAGCCGGTCGAAGAGCGCGTGCTGGAGGCGGAGGGCGAGGCCGGGTCCGCCGGTGTCCTTGGCGCGGCTCCAGGCGATGGCGGTGTCGGCGGCCATGTCGAAGATCCGGCCCTTGCCGCTGTCGTGGGCGCGCTGGCGCGCGCTGTTGAACACCTTCTCGAACACGCGTGGCGCGGAGAGGAGGAACGTCGGCTGGAACGAGGCGAGGTCGGGCAGGAGCTGCCGCACGTCGGGCGTGTGCCCCACGACCGTGCGCGTGTAGAGGGCGCCGCACTGGATGACCTTGCCGAACACGTGCGCGAGCGGCAGGAACAGCAGCACCGAGCCGCGGTCGGACAGCAGCTCCGGCAGCATGCTGACGGCGCCTTTGACCTCGCTGACCAGGTTGCGGTGGGTCAGCTCGCAGCCCTTGGGGCGGCCGGTGGTGCCCGAGGTGTAGATCAGGGTGGCGAGGTCGTCGGCGCTCACGCCTGCGCTGCGGGCCCGCACCTCGTCGGCGGGGGTGTCCGCGCCCAGCGCCACGAGCGCGTCGACGGCACCCGGCCCGCCGTCGGACGGCTCGATCTGCCAGACGTTCCGCACGCCCGGGCACTCGGCACGCACGCTCTCGACCAGCCTGGTGTGCTTGCCGGACTCGACGATCGCGGCGACCGCATCGGAGTCGGACAGGATCCAGCGGATCTGATCGGCAGACGACGTCTCGTAGATCGGCACGGTGGCCGCGCCCGTCGCGAGGATCGCGTAGTCGATCAGGGTCCACTCGTAGCGGGTGCGTGAGAGGAGCGCAACGCGGTCGCCGGGGCGTACGCCGGCGGCGATCAGGCCGCGGGCCACCGCCACGACCTCGTCGGCGAACTGCGCGCCTGTGACGTCCGACCACTCGCCAGGGGTGTCCTGGCGCCGGTACACGACCACCGACCCGTGCTCGTCGGCGTTCGCGTAAACCACGTCGAGGAGGTTCTCCTCGTCACCCACGCGGAACGTGGCTGGAACGCTGTACTCGCGCACGGTGTCCTCCTGGCCGGCACTGGCTCCCGTTTCCCGAAACCTACCTCGGAGTAGGCGTGGTCGGCAGGACCTGTTCATTAGGCTCGCGCCGTGGCGTCGGTGGATGTGGTGGACGAGACGTTCCTCGCGGTGCCGCCCTCGGTGGTGGCGGCGGAGTTCGCATTGCCCTCCCGGTGGCAGCGGTTGTGGCCCGACCTGGAGCTGGAGGTCATGACCGACCGCGGCGTGCAGGGCATGCGGTGGACGGTGCGCGGCGCGCTCGTCGGGAGCATGGAGGTGTGGCTCGAGCCGGTGCTCGACGGCACTCTCCTGCACTACTACCTGCGTGCCGACCCGCAGGGCCCGGACGGGCTGCCGCGTCCGGCGCCGCCGCGGCGCGCGGCCGCCGAGGTGGGCAGGCGCCAGCGCGCCGCCAAGGCCATCGCGTTCGCGTGCAAGGAGCGGCTCGAAGCGGGCCGGGAGCCGGGGGAGCCGCCGCCCCGGTAGCGTTGATCCCATGCGGGTGCACGTGGTCTCCGACGTGCACGGCGCCTCCGACGCCCTCGCACGGGCGGGTGACGGGGCAGACGCGCTCGTCGTCCTCGGCGATCTCATCGACTACGTCGACTACCGCGACCCGGCGGGCGGCATCCTCGGGCGCGTGCTCGGCCCCGAGGTGAGCACCGAGTTCGGCCGCCTCCGCACGGCCGGTGAGCGCGACGCGTTGATCCGCTTCGTCCGGGACGCGTGGGCGCGGGTGCCCGACGCGCCCGCCGTCGTGGAGGACGCCGTGCGGGAGCAGTACGACCGGCTCTTCGGTGCGCTCACCGCGCCGACCTACGCGATCCCCGGCAACGTCGACATGCCCCGGCTGTGGCCGCGCTACGCCGGTCCTGGGCTCACGCTCGCCGACGGCCAGGTGCTGGAGATCGGCGACCTGCGGTTCGGGTTCGTCGGCGGCGTGCCGCTGCCACCGGGCGTCGAGCCGCGCGCGGGTGGCCCCTGGACGCCGCACCTGCTGCGGACAGCGGAGTTCACCGCGGCCGTCAAGGCCTTGGCCCGCGTCGACGTGCTGTGCAGCCACGTGCCGCCGGCCATTGCGGAGCTCGCGTTCGACGTCGTCACGCGCCGGGCCGAGGCGTCATCGCCGGCGCTGCTGGACGTCGTGCACCGGGACCGGCCACGCGCGGCGTTCTTCGGGCACGTCCACCAGCCGCTCGCGCCGCGGGTGCGCGTGGGACGCACCGAATGCGTCAACGTCGGCCACTTCCGCGCCACCGGCACTCCATACGTGCTCCGCTGGTGAACCCCCCGGTAACGTGCCCGCCATGGCCGACGCTACGACCTCCTCGATCACCATCGCCGCGCCGCCGGAGCGCGTGATGGCCGTGATCGCCGACTTCCCCGCCTATCCCGATTGGGCCTCGCAGGTGAAGAGCGTGGAGGTGCTCAGCAGCGGCGACGACGGGCGCGCCGAGCGGGTCCGGTTCACGATGGACGCCGGCCCGATCAAGGACTCCTACACCCTCGACTACCACTGGGCGCCCGACGGCCGTTCGGTGAGCTGGACGCTGGTGAAGGGGCAGATCCAGAAGGCGCAGAACGGCTCGTACACCCTGGCAGGCACGGAGGGGGAGACCACCGTGACCTACTCGCTCGCCGTCGACCTGAACATCCCGATGATCGGCATGCTGCGCCGCAAGGCGGAGAAGGTGATCATCGATACGGCGCTCAAGGGGCTGAAGCGGCGGGTCGAGAGCGCCCCGTGACGGCCCCGGCCTGATCCCGCGATTACCCTTCCCGGTCGTGCGCGTCGTCCTGTTCACCGGCAAGGGAGGCGTCGGCAAGACCACCCTCGCCGCGGCCACCGCCGCCCACCTCGCGCGCTCCGGCCGCAAGGTGCTGGCGGTCTCCACCGACCCCGCGCACTCGCTCGGGGACGCGTTCGAATCCGAGCTGGGCGGAGAGCCCACGGAGCTCGACCCCGGCCTCTACGCCGCGCACGTCGACACGCGGACGCTGCTTGACGGCGCATGGGCCCGGCTCCAGGACCACCTCGGCACGCTGATGGCAGGCGCGGGCGTCGACGAGCTGATGGCCGACGAGCTCACGGTGCTGCCCGGTGTCGAGGACCTGCTCGCACTGGGGGAGGTGCGCCGCCTCGCCGAGAGCGGGCTGTGGGAGGTCGTGGTCGTCGACTGCGGGCCCACCGCGGAGACGCTGCGGCTGCTCGGCCTGCCCGAAGCGCTCTCGACGTACCTCGAGCGGCTGTTCCCGCCCCACCGCAGGGCCGTCCGTGGCCTGATCAGCGGGCTCGCCGCCGGCCGCGACGCGCAGCCGGCATGGGACCGCGCGATCGGCGCGCTGGACGCACTCGCCGAGCAGTTGCACGGGCTGCGCCGGCTGCTCGCCGACCAGGACACGACGTCGATCCGGCTCGTGCTCACCCCGGAGCGGGTGGTGGCCGCGGAGACCCGCCGCACCCTCACCGCGCTGGCGCTGCACGGCCTGCGGGTGGACGGGCTGGTCGCCAACCGGATCGTGCCCGAGGCGCCGTCGTCGCTGCGCGGGCCCGCGGGCCGCTGGCTGCGCGATCGGTACGCCGAGCAGACCGCGGTGCTCGCCGAGCTCGAGGCGCTGCCGATGCCGCTGCAGGTGGCCGAGCACACCGCCGCCGAACCGACAGGGCTGGCCGCGCTGCGCGAACTCGCCGTCGGCCTCTACGGCGCCGACGACCCGGTCGCCCCGGCGGTCACCCCGGCCGCGCCGCTGCTGCAGGTGAACCGGACAGCCGGCAGCGGGACATCGCTCGATTCGGCGTTCGAGCTGGTCCTGCGGCTGCCCGGCGTCGCCAGCGGGCCGGTGGACCTCGTCCGGCTCGACGACGACCTCGCCGTCACCACCGGCGGCACGCGCCGCATGATCGCGCTGCCGTCCGTGCTGCGCCGCTGCACGGTCACGAGCGCCCACGTCGCGGGCGACGACCTGTGTGTCGCCTTCGTCCCCGACCCCGCGGTCTGGCTCCGGTGACCGCGGCCGACGGCTGCGGCGGCCACGAGGGCATCGGGGAGGACCTGCGGGTGCTCGCCATGGCCGCGCTCGACCGGATCGACCCCGTGCTCGACCGGCTGCGCACAGCGGGCGGGGAACCCGTGAGCGACGCACCCGACACGTGTGCCTCCTGCCCGATCTGCGCCGTCATCGCCGCGCTGCGCGGGGAACGCCCCGAACTCGCGGTGCGGCTGGCCGAGCACGCCGCGGGGCTCGTGGCCGTGCTGCGGACGGCCCTCGAAGAAGGCGCCCCCGCTCCCGCGGCAGCCGACGCTGCCGAGCGGCCGCCCTCGCGCCGAGTGCAGCGGATCAGGGTCGAACGGCAATCCTCATGACGGCAATTCGCACGACGGCGGCCGCATGACCGTGCTGACCATCGGCGTCGACGTCGGCGGGACGAGCGTGCGGGCCGGTGTCGTCGACGCCGAGGGGAACGTCCACGACACCGCGCGCACCCCGACGCCCCGCAGCGAGGGCGCTCTCGAGGCGGCGCTCGCCGGCGTGATCGGGGAGCTCTCGTCGCGGCACCGGATCGCGGCGGTCGGGCTCGCGCTCGCCGGGTTCGTCACGCCGGACCGGCGGGGCGTCCGGTTCGCGCCGCACCTGTCCTGGCGGGACGCGCCCGTGGCCGACCGGATCGCCGACCGGATCGGACTGCCGGTCGTCGTCGAGCACGACGCGAACGCGGCCGCGCTCGCCGAGCGGCACTTCGGCGCCGCGTCCGGGGCCGGCACGGTCGTGTTCATCGCGCTCGGCACCGGCATCGGTTCTGCCCTGCTGATCGACGGTGAGCTGTACCGGGGCGCGTTCGGGGTGGCTCCCGAGCTGGGGCACCTGAGGGTGGTGCCCGACGGAAGGCCGTGCCCGTGCGGGAAGAGCGGCTGCTGGGAGCGCTACTGCAGCGGCACGGCACTGGCCACGACGGCCGTCGAGCTGCTCGCCCGCGACCCCGGCCGCTCGCCGCTGCTGCGCAGGCTCGTGACGGGCGACCCGGGCCGGGTCACCGGCCAGCGGGTGGCCGGCGCCGCGCGCGACGGCGACCCGGTGGCGATGGACGCGATGGACGAGCTCGCCCGCTGGCTGGGCGAGGGACTCGCGCTCGTGGCGGACGTGTTCGACCCGGAGCTGGTGGTGATCGGCGGGGGAGTGTCGGTCTCGGCGCCGCTCTTCCTCGACGAGGCACGCGAGCACTACGCGGCCACGGTGACCGGCGCGGGCCGCCGCCCGCTTGCCCGCATCCGGACGGCTCAGCTGGGCGAGGCCGCGGCCGTTGTGGGCGCGGCGCAGCTCGCCCGGGAGCTCGCGCACCGCCCCTGACCATTCCGGCGAACGCGCCGTCGGTCGGAACGAGAATCAGACCACCGCGCCGTCGTCGTCGCCGTCGTCGCCGCGGTCCGGGGGGTCGGGCCACAGGCGCAGCACCAGCCAGCCGAGGCCGGCCGCCATCCCGACAAGGCCGAGCGGGAGGCCGTACGGGTCGGGGACGCCCATCCAGCCGGGCACGACGACCAGTACGAGTCCGAGAGCCATCAGGGTGAGCCCGACGAACGCGGGCGGGCCCAGCCGCGGCAGCGGTGGTGGCTCCGGCGGGACGAAGTGCTCGTCCTCCGGCAGCGTCGGGGGTGAGTAGGAGCGCGGCGGCGACGGGGGCGCAGGCTGAGGAGCGGTGGCGGTGGGCTCGTCGAGGTCCGCGGGAGCCGTGCCGGTCTTGGGGGCCTCGTCTTTGGGGCCCTCGTCTTTGCTGGCCTCGTCGTCCGGCCACTCGGGTACGTCCCCCTCGTTCCGCCAGAGCGCCACGATCGAATCGAACTCGTCGGGCGCCGCGCCGTCGGGCTGGGGACGCTCGTCGGGATCGCGGTTCACGCGGCCTCCTCCCTCGGTGCGGGCCGGCGCGGCGGGGAACCCCATCCTGACACGGCCGCACGGGGGAAAGGGAAGAGTTCGCCCGCCGATCCGTCTCGATAACCTCGTGCCCGTTGTCGGCGGCTCGCGCCGCTCCGTAGGCTGGCGCCGTCGAGCTGGAGGGGGCACGCCCAGGTGCTGTACTGGTGGTCCAAATACGTGCTCCTCGGCCCGCTGCTGCGACTGTTCTTCCGGCCCTCGATCGAGGGCGTCGAGCACGTCCCCGCGCGGGGCGGGGCCATTCTGGCGAGCAATCACCTCGCCGTCGCCGATTCGTTCTTCCTACCGTTGCTCGTTCCGCGGCGCATCACGTTCCTCGCCAAGCGCGAGTACTTCATCCAGCCAGGGCTCGTCGGGTGGCTCAAGAAGATCTTCTTCACCGGGGTGGGTCAGGTGCCCATCGACCGATCAGGAGGGTCGGCGGCGCAGGCGGCGATGGACACCGCCGTCCGGCTGCTGCGCGAGGGCAACCTGCTGGGCATCTACCCCGAGGGCACCCGATCCCCCGACGGGCTGCTCTACAAGGGGAAGACCGGCGTCGCGCGGATGGCGCTCGAGGCGAACGTCGTGGTGGTCCCGGTCGCGATGATCGGCACCGACAAGGTCAACCCGATCGGGTCGCGGATCTGGCGGCCGCGCAAGGTGCGCATCAGGATCGGCCCGCCGCTGGACTTCTCCCGGTACGCGGGCATGGCGGGCGACCGGTTCATCGAGCGCTCGATGACCGACGAGATCATGTACGCCCTGATGGAGCTGTCGGGGCAGACCTACGTCGACCTCTACGCGGCGTCGGTCAAGGAGAAGGCGGCCGCCGCGTCCGCGGGATCGGACAGCGCGAGCCCGACGCCGCCCATCCCGACCGACGGCGAGGACGAGGACGGCCGGGGCTCGAGCCGCGTGCCCGGCACCCGGGCCAGCTGAGAGCGCTCTGAGCACGACCCTCCGGGACGCGCTCAAGTACCCAGGAGAAACCGCGTTACGGGCGAGTAATACCGTGCTGTCGTGGCGCGATGGTCGGGTGTGGGAGAGCAGGACGACCCCCTGCGGGCCGACGACGCACTCGTCGGCGCGGAGCACGAGGACGTTCTGCTCGGTTCGGGCACGGCGGACGAGGGCGAGCCCGCCGCCGGGTACGACGAATCCGGGTTCGACGAATCCGGGCCCGACGACGTCGACGAGCACCCGACGTCCGTCGCGGTTCTCGACGACCGGCCCACCACCGAGATCCCGGCCGTGGTGGGGCCCGCGCCCGAGCCGCTCGGCCAGTTCGCCGGCGTGAAACCGTGGGCGGTGTTCGCGGCCGTCGCCGTGGTCGTGATCGCGACGACCACGACGTTGGCGTCATGGCTGCAGGGCCCCACGGCCGAGCGCCAGAGCTTCACCGGACTGATCCAGCCACCGGCGGCGACCGCCACCTCGGCCCCGCCACCGCCCGTGCAGGCGGCCCCGGCGCCGCCTCCTTCGGCCGAGCCCGAGCCCGAGCCGAAGCCGGAACCGAAACCGGAGCCCGCGGCGCGGCCGACGCAGCGGCCGCGAGCCACCACCCGGGCGCCCGCGCCCCCACCCCCGCCCGCCGCGGCAGTGAACGCGCCTGCCACCCCGGATCGGGGGGAGGAAGAGGGGGAGTCCGCGCCGAAGACGTCCGCGCCGAGAGGCCCTGCCGTCGCAGACGCGGAAACCCCCGCGGCGGGCGGCGCAGCGGAGTCCGCCGACGAGGACACGCCGCAGCCGGAGGAAGAGGACTCAGACGAATAGCGCCGTACGTGTGGTGAGCATCGTCAACTAACCTCACGACGTGCGGTTCTTCTACGACTGCGAGTTCATCGAGGACGGGACGACGATCGACCTGGTGTCGATCGGCGTGGTCGGGGAGGACGGGCGCGAGTTCTACGCCGTGTCCACCGAGTTCGACCCGACCCGGGCCGGTGCATGGGTTCGCGCCAACGTGCTGCCGAAGCTGCCCTCGCCAGCCGACCAGGCATGGCGGTCACGCGCCCAGCTGCGCGCCGACCTGCTGCAGTTCCTCACCTCTGCACCAGGGGAGGTGGAGCTGTGGGCCTGGATCGCGGCGTACGACCACGTGGCGCTGTGCCAGCTGTGGGGCGCCATGCCGGCGCTGCCGCGGGCGCTGCCGCGGTTCACGCGCGAGCTGCGGCAGCGCTGGGAGGAGGCCGGGCGGCCGCCTCTACCGCCGCCCACGGCCGACGCGCACGACGCGCTCGCCGACGCGCGGCTCAACCACAGGCGGTGGGAGGCGATCGAGGCGGCGGTGGCCGCCCGCTGAGGCCGCCCGCTGAGGCCGCCTCCGCGGTCAGGTGAAGACGCTCACCCCGCCCGGTCCGACCAGCAGGCCGACGATGATGAGCACGATTCCCCAGAGCATCTGCCCGCGCACCAGGGCGAACACGCCTGCGACGACGAGGACCACGGCGAGTATCCACAACAGGGTTGACATGCTTCCGGGTGTTCCCCGGGATCCTCTGTGGAATCCGGCCGAACGGGTGGTCGCGATAGGTCCCCGGTGTGCCCCGCTAGTCTTGGACATCGTGAACTGGACGATCGACGCACCGGTCGAGGTGCTGCCCGAGTTGCCTCCGTTGCCCGCTGACCTGCGGGCACGCCTCGACGACGCGCTGGCGCGTCCGGCCGCGCAGCAGCCGGAGTGGCCCGATGCGGAGCACGTCGCGCACGTCCGGACCGTGCTCGAGAGTGTGCCGCCGGTCACACTCCCGCCCGAGGTCGACCGGCTGCGGGAGCGACTCGCCGCCGTCGCGCGGGGTGAGGCGTTCCTGCTGCAGGGCGGCGACTGCGCCGAGACGTTCGTCGACAACACCGAGCCGCACATCCGGGCCACCATCCGCACGCTGCTGCAGATGGCCGTCGTGCTGACCTACGGCGCGTCGATGCCGGTGGTGAAGGTCGGGCGGATCGCCGGGCAGTACGCCAAGCCGCGCAGCGCCCCGGTCGACGCGCTGGGCCTGCCGTCCTACCGCGGCGACATCGTCAACTCGCTGCACCCCACGCTGGAGGCGCGGGTGCCGGACCCGTCGCGGATGGTGCGCGCCTACGCCAACGCCGCCGCAGCGATGAACCTCGTGCGGGCGCTCACCGCCACCGGCATGGCCGACCTCACGATGGTGCACGACTGGAACAAGGACTTCGTGCGCACCTCGCCCGCGGGGGAGCGGTTCGAGGACATCGCCACCGAGATCGAGCGCGCCGTGAACTTCATGGCGGCCTGCGGCGTGGACGACCACAACCTGCACAGCGTCGAGTTCTACGCCAGCCACGAGGCGCTGCTCGTCGACTACGAGCGCTCGTTGCTGCGCCTGGACACCACCCGCCCCGAGCCGCGGCTGTACGACCTTTCTGCGCACTTCCTGTGGATCGGCGAGCGCACCCGCCAGCTCGACGGCGCCCACATCGCGTTCGCGGAGCTGCTGTCCAACCCGATCGGGCTAAAGATCGGCCCCACCACCACGCCGGAGCTGGCCGTCGAGTACGTCGAGCGGCTCGACCCGCACGCCACACCCGGCCGGCTCACGCTCGTGAGCCGGATGGGCAACGGACGGGTCCGCGACGTGCTCCCGGCGATCGTGGAGAAGGTCGAGGCCTCCGGGCACAAGGTGATCTGGCAGTGCGACCCGATGCACGGCAACACCCACGAGTCCACCACCGGCTACAAGACCCGCCACTTCGACCGGATCGTCGACGAGGTGCAGGGCTTCTTCGAGGTGCACCGCGCGCTCGGCAGCCATCCTGGTGGCATCCACGTCGAGGTCACCGGTGAGGACGTCACCGAGTGCCTCGGCGGCGCACAGGAGATCTCCGACGCCGACCTCGCAGGCCGCTACGAGACCGCCTGCGACCCGCGGCTGAACACCCAGCAGTCCCTCGAGCTCGCGTTCCTCGTGGCGGAGATGCTCAGGGGCTGAGCCACGGGAACCCGTCAGGCCGGTGTTCTCAGACGGTGGTGAGGGTGACCGTCGACCCGCGCTCCACCGTCGTGCCCGCGCGCGGGCTCTGCTCGACCACCTGGCCGTCGCTGCGGCCGAGGAACGGGATCGCGCTGCGGCCCTCGGCGTCGAGGTCGGACTCGTCGAGGATGTCGGCGGCGTCGTCGAAGCCCTTGCCGACCACGTCGGGCACCTTCACCGTGTCCGACTCGCCGCCGCTCACCACGATCGTCACCGGCTCGCCGACCCGCAGCTCCGTGCCGGCCTTCGGGTCGGTCCGCAGCACGGCGCCCTCGGGCACGGAGTCGCTGTCGTCGGTGTCGTCCGAGCCGTGCACGGGTGTGAGGCCGGCGTCCCGCAGCGCCTGCTCAGCGTCGGCCACCGACGTGCCCGGAGTGATCCGAGGCACCGTGGGACGCCCGGTCGACACGGTGACCTGGACGGTGCTGCCCCGCGGCAACTGCGCAAGCGCGGCCGGGTCGGTGGCGCTGACGAGGCCTTCCGCGACGTCGTCGTGGTAGGCCTCGGTCACCCGTGCGACGAGGTCGGAGTCGGTGAGCAGTTGCTGCGCCGCCGCGGCCTCCAGCCCCACGAGGCTCGGCATCTCCGTGAAGCGCCCGTTGCCCAGCCACCACGCCGTGACGCCGACCAGCAGCGCCAGCACGAGGACGATCGCCGTCCACACCGCGAAGGCCTTTCGGCTGCGCTTCCGGGCCCGCACGTGCGGTCTCGGGTCGCCGTCGTGCGGGCGGGGGAGTGCGCGGGTGCCTCGCGGTCCCGGGGCGGGGAGGGCGGCGCTGACGGCCGTACCGGCGGCAAGGCGTTCGGGCGCCGCGGGCACGGTGTCCTGCTCCTCGACCGGACGCGGGGGCGGCACGGGCGGTGGCACCCGCGGGACCTCCAGCCGCACGGCCACGCGGTGCAGCTCCGCGAGCATCGCCGCCGCGTCGATCGGCCGGACGGCAGGGTCGCGGCGGGTGCAGCGCAGCACGAGCTCGTCCAGCTCGGGGGGTACCTCGCCCGCGATCTGCGACGGCGGCGGCACGTCGGAGTTCACGTGCCGGTAGGCCACCGAGATCGCGGTGTCGCCGCTGTACGGCGGTGCCCCCGTGAGCAGCTCGTACAGCATGATCCCGGCCGCGTACACGTCGCTGCGGGCGTCGGCGTTGCCGGTGGCGACCTGCTCGGGGGAGAGGTACGCGACCGTACCCATGATCATCCCGGCCGTGCTGGGGGCCTGGGAGCTCGCGGTGACAAGGCCGAAATCGGCGACCTTGACCTCGCCCGTGCGGCTGATCAGCACGTTCTCCGGCTTGACGTCGCGGTGCACGAGACCGAGCCGGTGAGCGGCCGCCAGACCGGAGAGCACGCGCTCCATCACGGCGAACGCGGCAGGCACCCCGAGCGCGCCCCGAGCCCGCAGGACGTCGCGCAGCGTGCCGCCCTCCACCAGCTCCATGACGAGGAACAGCAGCGGCCCGTCACCGCCGAGGCCGGTGCCGGCACCGCTGGGGGCCTGGCCCTGGTCGTACACGTCCACGACGGCGGGGTGGTCGATGCGTGCCGCCGAACGGGCCTCGCGCTCGAGCCGGCCGCGGAACGCGGGATCGGCCGCCAGCCGGGGATCCAGCACCTTGATGGCGACCGGCCGGTCCAGCCGCGTGTCGGTGCCCCGGTACACCGTGGACATTCCGCCGCGAGCGAGCAACGAGCCCACCCGGTAGCGCGCGTCGAGCAGCGCGGCAGGCGGGGCGTTCACGCGATGACGGTACCGTCCGCGCTTTCGGCTTCGCCCTCGCGGCGCGCCTGTGGCATCGTATCGCCCCGTGAACGACGTTGTCGGCCTGTCGGAGGACATCGCGACCCTGCCCGTGGCGGAGGTCGCACAGCTGCTGGGCCAGCCGGTCTCCCGGGTACACCAGCTCGTCCGCGACGGCCATCTGCTGTCGTTCCGGCGCGAGGGAGCGGTCGTCGTCCCGACCGACTTCCTCGGGGACGACGGCGCGGTGATCAAGGGGTTGTCGGGCACCATCACCGTCATGCGTGACGGTGGCTACGCGGACCCGGACATCCTGCGCTGGCTCTTCGAGGAGGACGACTCGCTGCCGGGTACCCCGGTGGCCTCCCTGCGCGCCGGCCGGCACCGCGAGGTGAAGCGCAGAGCGCAGGCCATGGCCTTCTGACGCGGGGCCGAAGGCTCCCCGTCCGCGAGTCGCGGTCTCCGTGCGGGTGTGTCGCGGTAGCTGGTCAGGCCCGGATGCGCGCGGCAAGTGCGCGGACGAGGCCCGGGACGGCCACCGCGATGCGGGTGCGCCGGGGGACCGAGACACGGCGGTTCAGGATGTCGTAGTCGGTGGCCGCGATCTCGTCGAGGATGCCGCGGTAGAGGGTGAACGCACAGGCAACGCACGCGCGCGACACCGGTTCGAGCATCCCGATCCCGGGTGCCGCGCGGCGGTAGACCGCACGGGTGTGCGCCACGAGGTGGGCCAGTGCCCCGCGCACCCGCGGGTCCTGCGTACGCGTGCGGCGGCAGGAGGCCAGTAGCTCGCGGTCGACCCCGAACGCCGCGAGCTCCTCGGTGGGCAGGTAGACGCGGCCCCGGTCGAGGTCCTCGCCGACGTCGCGCAGGAAGTTCGTGAGCTGGAACGCCACGCCGAGCGCCGCGGCCGGTTCCTCGGCCTCCTCCCTCGGCACCGTCGTGCCGAGGACGGGCAGCATCAGCAGGCCGATCACCGCCGCCGAGCCGTGCATGTACCGGCCCAGCTCGTCGAACGTGGCGTACTCCGTGATCTCGGTGTCCATCCGCATCGACGCGAGGAAGTCGGCGAAGTGGGCGGGATCGAGCGCGTACCGCCGGGCGGTGTCGGCGACGGCGGCGAGTACCGGGTGTTCCGCGGGAGCCCCGGCCAGCGCCCGCTGCAACCGGAGGCCCAGCGCGTCGAGCTCGGCCGCCTTCTCGGCGGCGGGGCGGGTGTCGCCGAGGTCGTCGACGATCTCGTCGGCGTACCGCGCGAACCCGTACAGCGCGTGCACGGCCGGCCGCCGCGCGGCCGGGAGCAGCCGCGTTGCGAGGAAGTACGTGCGCCCGTGGTGGGCGTTCAGCGCCCGGCAGACGGCGTAGCCGGCCCGTAGCGCCGGGTCGGTGATCCCGGCGGCGGCGAGCTCAGCTCGTGCCGCGTTCGGCACCGTCGACGACGGCCGCGGGGAACGGCTGCCGGGCCCGTTGCCAAGCGCCCGCCGACAGGTGCAGCGGGTCGGGGCGCACGAGCGACACGGCCGCGAGCAGGCCCACCAGCCCCCATGCGATGAGGTAGGGCGGGTTGTAGAGCGCGTCCTCGCCGTTGGAGTAGTAGCAGATGGTGAGCATCACCGAGAAGAACACGGTGATCTGCAGCCCGCGCACCGACCACGCGGCGGCCGCCAGCAGCGCCATGCCCCAGCTGACGTACCACGGCAGCATCGCGGGGGACAGCACGGCGGTGGCCAGTAGCACCACACCTGCCCGGCGGATGGCGTCCGGCCCACCGACGCGCGCCGCCCACCACTGCCGCACCGCGATGTAGACCAGCAGCATCCCGCCGAGCACGCGCGCGACGTTGATGAACGGCTGCTTCGGGACGTTCACGATCATGCTGATCAGCGAGTGGGTGAACTCGCCGACCGCGGTGGGGAGCGACATCCAGTTGACGATCATCGACGGTGCGCTCAGGGCCGGCAGCCAGCCGAGCGAGACACCGGCGGCGAGCGTGCACGCGGCGAACACCGCGACGAAGACCGCACCGCCCGCCGCGATCGCCTTGGCGATCCGGACCCGCTGCGAACCGGACAAGTGCGCGGCCCAGACGAGCACGAGGAACGGCAGCGCGATCGCGGCGCTGGCCTTCACCGCCATCGCGCCAGTGACGAGCGCGATCCCGGCGATGTGGCCACCGCGCAACGCGACCAGTGCGCCCGCGGTGAGCAGGCCGACCACCAGCAGGTCGTTGTGGCCGCCGCCCACCATGTGGATGACCATGACGGGGTTGGCCACGGCCACCCACAGCGCCACCGACACCCGGCCGCCGAGGCGGCGGGTGAGCTCCGGCAGCGCCCACACGAACAGCAGCAGGCCGGGCAGCAGCGCTAGCCGCATCAGCACGACGCCGAGGATGATCGTGTCGCCCGTGAGCCACGCCACGGCCTTCGCGATCAGGATGAACAGGGGCCCGTACGGCGCGGGGGTGTCCTGCCAGAAGTAGTGGACGTTGTCGGCGAAGATCCCCGGCAGCGCCTCAGGACCCACCGCGTACGGGTCGAAGCCGGCCAGCGGAAGGCCACCCTGTGCGAGGTAGCTGAAGATGTCGCGGGTGAACAGCGGCGGCGCGAACAGCAGCGGCGCCATCCAGACGGCGGCTGTGACGAGCACCGCACGGCCACGCGCCCGGTGGGCCAGCACCTCGCGGCCCAGCAGGATCCACGCCCACACCATCAGGCCGACGCCGCCGTACATGAGGATGCTGGCCAGTTCGCGGCCGTGCCCGTAACGCCAGAAGCCGAGCGGCGAGTTCGTCAGGACCGGATCGTGGACCAGCACGCCGCCCGCGCCGAAACCGCCGATGAGCAGCATCAGCGCGGCGGTGAACCCGAGTAGCAGCGGCTGGCTGGCCGGGTGCCCCAACTGATCACGCCACGATCGCCGTACGGCGGGAGCGGGTTCGACGGGGGGCGGCACGTCGAGGATGTCGGGCGCGCCGCTTGGCGCGGCTGCGCGTTCCGCTGCCGTGTCGGGGAGCGTCGACCCGTCGACCGGTGATGGTGGCTTCATGACGCGATCCATGCTCGCATGACCGATGTCAGCCCCCGGTGGGTACCCTGCGCGCCCGCGTATACCGCCGGTGGGCGGCACCCGTGATGCGCTGTGCGGCGAGCCGCCCGGAGATCAGTACCGGCGGGATGCCGACGCCCGGGGTGGTGCCGCAGCCCGCGAGGACGGCGTTCTCCAGCCCACGGACGAGGTTGCGCGGGCGGAACGGTCCGGTCTGCGCGAGCGTGTGGGCGGCCGAGAACGGGGTGCCAGCGGCGTGTCCGGCCGCGGCCCAGTCCGCGGGTGTCACCAGGCTGGTGACGTCGAGGTCCGCCCGTAGCTCCATCCCGCGGTCCGCGAGGACGGCGAGCAGCTCGTCGCGGTAGGCGGGGCCGACGCGGGCCCAGTCGATGCCGCCATGCGCGAGGTTCGGGCACGGTGCCAGCACGTAGAGCAGCTCCGATCCGGCGGGAGCGAGCGCTGGGTCGGTGGCCGTGGGGCGGGTGACCAGCAGCGACGGGTCGCTCATCAGCCTGCCATCGTCGATGATCTCCCGGAACGTCCGGCGCCATGCCGCGCCGAACGAGATCGTGTGATGGGCGAGCTCCGGGCGCGGCGTGCGCAGCCCGGCGTGCAGCACGACCGCGCTCGGCGACCAGCGCAGCGGCACCGGTCGGCGCGGCGCCCGCCCGATCAGGTCGTGCACCACCGGCAGGTCGGGGGTGAGCACGACCGCGTCGCAGGGCAGGCGTTCGCCGCCCTCCGCGCCGGTGTGCCGGACCGCGGTGACGCGCCCGCCGCGCCGTTCCAGACCGGTGGCGGCGCGGCCGTAGTGGATCATTGCGCCCGCGGCGACGGCGGCGTCGGCCAGCGACTGGGCGACCCGCCGCATCCCGCCGCGGGGGAAGTACACGCCCGCGATCGTGTCCATGTAGGCGATCACGCCGTACGCGCCGAGCGCACGGTGCGGCGGCACGCCCGCGTACAGCGACTGGAACGAGAAGATCCGCTGCAGCCTCTCGTCGGGCAGCATCCGGGCCACGCGCGGGCCGAGCCGGGCGAAGCCGCCGAGCGCCGCGAGCCGGGCGAGGTCGGGGCCGACGAGACCAAGCGGCGAGTCGTGGTTGGCGCCGATGAACCGGTCGATCTCCACCTCGTAGAGCCTGGTGAGCCACGCCCGCATCCGCTCGTACCCGGCGGCCGCCGCCGGGCCGCAGGTCGTGCGGACCTCCTCGGCCATCGCATGGGCGTCGGTGCGCACGTGGATCGTGGAGCCGTCGGCGAAGCGGGCGCGGTAGGCCGGGTCGAGCCGCACGAGGTCGAGGCGCTCGTCGCGCTTCTCACCGACGGCTGCGAACGCCTCGTCGAGCAGCTCGGGCATCGTGAGCACCGTCGGACCCGGGTCGGCGTGGTAGGTCCCGTGCGGCGAGCGCAGGTCGAGCCGCCCGGCCCGCCCGCCAGGGTGATCGGCGCGTTCCAGCACGGTCACCTGCCTGCCCGCACCGAGCAGGTGGAGCGCGGTGGAGAGCCCAGCGAGCCCGGCGCCGACGACCACGACGTGGTCGGTGCGTCCGGGGACGCGGTACGTCAACTGCGTACCCCGGTCAACTGCGTCGCCGCGTGGCCGTCACCGCCAGCTCGGCGAGCTGCGACGCGGCGGGCTCTGCGACGTCGGCCGCCGACAGCGCGTCGAGCGCGGAGCCGGTGAGCGCGGCGATGCGCTGCTCGACCGCCTGCACGGCGCCGAGCTCGGTGAGCAGCCCGCGCACCCGTTCGACGCCCGCGTCGTCGAGCCCGGGGTCGCCGACGGCCTCCAGGATGGCCTGGCGCGCGTCCTGCTGCCCCCGCTGCTCCGCCCGCTCGATCGCGACGGCCACGAGCAGCGTGCGCTTGCCCTCGCGCAGGTCGTCGCCTGCGGGCTTGCCCGTGACCTCAGGGTCACCGAACACGCCGAGCAGGTCGTCGCGCAGCTGGAACGCGACGCCGATGTCGGCGCCGAACCGGCGGTAGGCGCTCACCAACTCCGGTGGCGCGTCCGCGATCGCGGCCCCGAGGTGCAGCGGCCGCTCGACGGTGTAGGCGGCGGTCTTGTAGCGGTCGATCTGCAGGGCGGCCCGCACGGACGTGTCGCCCGTGGACTGGTGCAGCACGTCCAGGTACTGCCCGCCGAGCACCTCGGTGCGCATCGCCCGCCACGCGGGCGCCGCGCGGCGCATGGCAGCCGGGGACAGGCCCGCGGCGTGCAGCATGTCGTCGGCCCACGCGAGGGCGAGGTCGCCGAGCAGGATCGCGGCAGCCGCGCCGAACCGGGCCGGCTGGCCGCGCCAGCGCGCCGCGGCGTGCTTGCGGGCGAACTCGACGTGCACGGTCGGCCTGCCGCGCCGGGTGGCCGATGCGTCCATCAGGTCGTCGTGGATGAGCGCGCTGGCCTGGATGAGCTCGAGTGCGCTGATGGCGCGCAGCACCGCGAGGGCCTCGGGCGCCTCGACGGGCCCTCCCGCGCCGCGCCACCCCCACCATGCGAACGTGGGGCGGATCCGTTTGCCACCGCGCAGGACGAAGTCGGCGAGCGCCTCGGTGGCCTCCCCGAACACCGGGTCGATCGTGCCGGCGTCGGCCGTGCGGCTGCGCAGGTAGGTGGTCAGTGCCGCCTGGATCGCGGCGACGACCTCGGAGTCGGCGGGTTGCCCGCCGGGTTCCGGGAGTGGGTGGTGCACGGTGCCCGCGCGGCTCACGGGGACCATCCCGCGGGCCGGGGGCGGGGGAGCGGGGTTCGCGTCGAGCGGGGCACGGGGCCGAGCGTAACCGCGGGTCACCAGGCCCGCGAGTCGCTGGATCCAGGGACGACGGAGCGAAACGGACGCGTGCCGCGCAGCGACTACGCTCCAGCACGTGAAGGTCACCCAGCGGATCAGCCGCGACCGGCCCGTGTTCTCGGTGGAGTTCTTCCCGCCGAAGGATGAGGCCGGGGAGGCCGAGCTCTGGCGCGCGATCCGGCGCCTCGAGCCGCTGGATCCGGCGTTCGTATCGGTCACGTACGGGGCGGGCGGGTCCAGCCGGGACCGCACGATCCGCACCACGGCGCGCATCGCCACCGACACCACGCTCGTGCCGATGGCGCACCTCACGGCCGTGTCGCACTCGGTGGCCGAGCTGCGCCAGGTGATCGGTGCCTATGCCGCGGCCGGGATCTCGAACGTGCTCGCGGTGCGCGGCGACCCTCCCGGCGACCCGCTCGGCGAGTGGGTGCCGCACCCGCAGGGCCTGACCTACGCCGACGACCTCGTGCGTCTCGTGCGCAGGCTCGGCGACTTCTGCGTGGGTGTGTCCGCGTTCCCGTACGGGCACCCGCGCTCGTCCGACCTCGACTCCGACCTCACCCGGCTCGTCGCCAAGATCAGGGCGGGCGCCGACTTCGCGATCAGCCAGCTGTTCCTCGAGCCCGAGGGCTTCCTGCGGTTGCGCGACCGGCTCGCCACCGCGGGCTGCGACGACGTTCCGCTCCTGCCCGGCATCATGCCGCTCACCACGGTGCGCACGCTGCGTCGCGGCCCTGAGCTGTCCGGGGCGCCGCTGCCGCCCGCGCTCGTCGAACGGATGGAGCGCTACGCCGACGACCCGGCCGGGTTCCGCGCCGAGGGCATGGACGTCACGGCCGAGATGTGCGCCCGCCTGCTCGCCGAGGGCGTGCGCGGGCTGCACTTCTACACGCTGAACCGCTCGCTGGCCACGGTGGAGCTGGTGCAGCGGCTCGGCCTCGGCGCCCGCCGCGCCGCCCCCGCGCTCACGGGCTGCTGACCGGCGGGTTGCGGCTACGGCGGGCCATCAGCACCACCGCGGCGGCCGCGAGGGCCACCATGGCGGCCAGCCCGAGCGTCCAGTTGAGCGGCGACGGCGCCTGCGGGTCGGGGTAGGCCACCACGGCCGAGAAGTCGCCGACCTCGCCCGGGGTGAACGTCCAGGCCACCTCGCTGGAGTCGGCGTCCCCGTTGGCCTCGAGGACCTGTCCCGGGAAGTTCATCTTGAGCTGGAAGTCCGCCCGGTCGACCGACACCGTGGTGAGGTCGACGGCCCCGCCGACCAGCACGCGGCTGCCCGCGCGACGCATCTCGAACCGCACCTTGCTGCCGGCCGGGCCTGCCGCCTGCGCGAGCTCGGCGGTCTGGGCGAACGTCAGCCCGTCGAACCTCAGCACGGATCCCGCGTAGCCGTCCTGCCGGTACTCCGACACGTCGACGTCGGACTCCAGGTCGGGCGGCAGCGTGATCGCCGGACCGGGGTCGTCGGGCCCGGTCTCGGGCGTGGCCACGACGATCTGCCCGGTGACCGTGTCGTCGGGCTGCACCGCGAGCGCGGCCTGCACCCGGGCGCACCCGCTCAGCGCGAGCGCGGCGAGCACCAGTCCGAGCAGCGGCAGGATCCGGATGCGGGATGAGGGCACGGGTGCATCGTGCCAAACCGGCGCGGCCCCGCGGGGGAGCGTGCGCTCGCACGCCAGTGGCGTTCGTGGGGTAGAGGCGTTCAGCGTGCCGGGGGCAGGGGGAGGTCGCGGCCGAGCACGGCGAACGGGCGTGCGTCGCCGGTGAACCGGTGCTGGCGCAGGACGTCCTGGAAGCCGGCGCGCCGGTAGAGCCGCCATGCGCGGCCCGGGGCGTCGACGCCGTACTCCGGGGTGGACAGCAGCACCCGGGCGCTCGGGACGTCCGCGAGCAGCGCCCGCAGCAACGACTCGCCGAGGCCGTGGCCCTGCGCGTCGGGGCGGACGTGCAGCTCGGTGAGCTCGAAGTAGTCCTCGAGCCAGCGCTGGGCCTCCGGGCCCGCGGCGACGAGGCCGCGGCGAACCTCCTCGTACCACCACTGGCCCGGCCCGCCCGCGTAGCCGTACGCGATGCCGAGCAGGGTGCCTGCGGCGTCGAGCCAGCCGACCGCCCGCCAGCCCGGCCTGCGGACGTGCTCCAGCCAGAGCGTGCGCCGGTGGCGCGCGGTGCTGGGGGGATAGCCCATCGCGGCGACGTAGACGTGCAACGCCTCGGTGAGCCGGTCGGCGAGCTCGTCCGGCCCGAGCTGGACGAGCTGGCGCGCCGGAGCCCTGGTCACCCGCCCATCACACCACGTCCGGGCGCCCAGGCACACCGTGGTGGCCCCGGACTTGACGCGAAGGCCGCGGCGCGCTTCACTGGACCTCGATCGAACATGCGTTCGATCTCGACGCCCCGGCTGGTGGGGCGGGGGAAGCGCCCCGCCGCCGGGTGCGGCGAACCGTGCCGGTGGGAGGAGCGTAAGCCGGTGAGTGAGGGCGAGCGATGAGCGAGGGTGAGCGATGAGCCTGTTCGGATCGCGGCAACCCACGCCGGTGCAGGTGCGGTGGCAGGACGGTGAGCCCGTCGAGTTCCAGCGCAGGCCGATGCGCCGCGGCCCGCGCTACCTGATCACCGATGTCCAGGAGCGGTGGATCGAGGAGTCGCCGTGGCCGTTCCCGTCGCCCATGCCGATCGGGGGCGACCGGATGCGGTGCTGGCGGGTGCTGGCCCGGTCGGCTGGCGAGCCGGAGGCGCCCGCCCGGGAGTTCGTGCTGCGCATGCGCGCCGGCCCCGGCGTGTGGGACCTCGTGCGGGTTGCCGACTGAGACGCGCCCATCACGGACTTGGAGGAGGCCACGATGACCATCACCACCACGGCGCGCGTGCCCACGCAGCGCACGGGCCCCGCCCGGGCGCGTTCGGGTCCTCGCCCGGCCGCGGCGGCACCCACGTCGCGCGCGGCGCTCGGCCTGCTGCGCCAGGCCGCCGACGGCCTCGCCGAGGCCCACGGCGCCGAGGACCCATTGCTCCGCTACCCGGCCGCCTACCTCGCCGCGCTGCGTGCGGCGGCCGCGGTGCTCGCGGTGCGGGCGCGCCCGCAGCCCCGCCGCGGGGCCACCCGCAACGTGTGGGAGCTCCTCGCCGAGGTGTCGCCGGAGCTCGCCGAATGGGCGGCCTTCTTCTCGGCATGCTCCGCCACGCGGGCGGCGGCAGAGGCCGGCATCGCGCGGCTAGTGAGCCGGCGCGACGCCGACGACATGCTCCGCCAGGCGGAGCAGTTCGTGGGTCTCGTCACGGCGTCGGTGCCGGTGCGCTGAGCGAACCGGGGCTTGATCATCGGCCCGGCGCATTGGCGGCCGGATATGGCCGCCCGTGCACCTAATCGCTGATCATGAGGTCGCGGGGTCAGCGGGTGGCGGGCGGTGCCATCAGTGCCTCGGCAGGGTCGCGGCGGCGGTCGCTGCGCAGCACGCGGCCCAGCAGGAGGGTGAACACGGCGGATGCCTCGCGCGCGCCCGGCGTGTCCCAGCGCTGGATGGGCATGCACGCGCCCTGGGCCTGCTGGATGGCCGAGCGGTCGGGGAGCACCCCGGTGAGCACGAGCGGGCCGAACAGTTCCCGCAGCTCGCTGATGCGGAACTCGTGCTCGGTGTTGCGCGGGCGCACCCGGTTGATCAGCACGCCGAGGGGCTGCAGGTCGTTGTTGCCCCGCTGCCGCTCGGTCTGCACGGCGTCGAAGGCGCGCTGGACGCCGGACACCGCGAACATCGTGGGGTCGGTCACGAGCACGGCGCGGTGCGCCGCGGCGAGCGCGCTGCGGGTGAGCTGCCCGAGAGACGGCGGGCAGTCGATGATCACGAGCCGGTACGGCTCGTCGGCGTCACCTGCGGGGTCGCCCAGCAAGCCGTCGGCGTCCACGAGCCGCTGCAGCGCCCGCCGCAGCTGATTCAGCTGCTTCGGGCTCGGGTCGGGATGGTTGTGCCGCTCGGTCTGCTCGGCACCCACGAGCACGTCGAGGCCGTCGCCCCACCCGCTCGGGGCGATCGCGCGGTGCAGCACGGAGCGGCGCGGCTCGTCGAGCACGTCGGCCACCGTGGCCGTCGTGGGGCCCGGGTCGAGCGCAATCGTGGAGTTGGCCTGTGGGTCGAGGTCCACCACGAGCGTGCGCACGTCGTGCTGTAGCGCCGCGCCGGCAAGCCCGAGCGCGACGGTGGTCTTGCCGACCCCGCCCTTCAAGCTCAATGTGGCGACCACGAGCACGGCGATCAACCTACCTCTTTCAGGTGAGCGCCCGTGGCACCCAGTGGTCTCGGCCGGAAGTGTGGCACGTGTCTCGACGGCCCAGTCTCCCGCCGGGCGTCCCGGCGAATCGGCCGAGTATGCCCGGTACGAGGCCGGCACACCCAGCAGAAACCTGGATCCGCCGATACATGCACCGCACCTCCGGCGGGGACCACTAGGCTGCCGCCGGTGAGGCTCGCATGGTGAATGGTCCGACGGCCGAGGTGGCCGGCGTCGACGGTGGCGCGGTGCACCGCACGCTCGCGGCCGAGATCACCAGCGTACGCGACCGCAGGCCGGGGCGGACGCCTCGCGTGCTCGACGTCGGAGGCGGCAGCGGCGCGTGGGCGGTGCCGCTCGCGCGCCTCGGCTGCGCGGTCACCGTCGTCGACAACAGCCCGAACGCGCTCGCCGCCCTCCAGCGCAGGGCCCGCGACGCGGGCGTGCACGAGCTCGTCACCCCGGTGCAGGGCGACGTCGACGCGCTCGCCGACGTCGCCCCGGCAGGCGGGGCAGACCTCGTGCTCGGCCACGGCCTCCTGGAGGTCGTCGACGACGCCGTGGTCGCTGCGTCCGCCCTCGCCACCGCCGCGGCCGAGGGAGGGGCGGTCTCCGTGCTCGTCGCCGGCCGCTACGCCGCGGTGCTGGCGCGCACGCTCGCCGGCAAGCTCGCCGAGGCGCGGGCGCTGCTGCTCGACCCCGACGGGCGGCTCGGGCCCGGCGACGCGCTGCGCAGGCGCCTCGACGCGGGTGCCCTGCGCAGGATCCTGGAATCCGCCGGAGCGCTGCGGGTCGAGGTCCTGCAGGGCGATGGCGTCCTGGACGGCTGGATCCCCGGCTCGGTGCGGGACGGTGGGCCCGCGGCCGCGCGGGAGGCCGCCGAGCTGGAGCAGCTCGCCGCTGCCGCCCCGCCCCTGCTGGACGTCGCCGCCCGCATGCACGCCCTCGCCCGCCGCGCCTGACGCCGACCCCCGGGGCGCGCTCGGCGCATCGGGGCAACCGCTCGGCTACCGCTCGAGGCTGATCACGAAGCGATCACGGTTGGGACACGGGAATGTCGCGACGAGCGGACTTGATGTGACGGACTAGGCACGCGCGGTGCCCGGTCCGCCTCCTGATCCGTTCCCAGGTCTCACACCTGCGATGACGTCGATCGGAGGGCACCGAGGGGGTGCCGATCACCCTGTGCATCCGGTGATCCGGAAAGATCGACCCGTCCGCTCGACGAGTCCGGGTAGTCGGCGGGGCTTCTGGCTCGTATCCTCATCATCAGACGCCCAGCCTGGGCGCTCGTCGCGTCGTTCCGGCACCATGGAATATGACCCGACAGGATGAACAGTGCCGGAGGTGAAGCCGTGCCCCTCTCCGAGCACGAGCAGCGGCTGCTCGAACAGATCGAGCGCGCTCTCTACGCCGAGGACCCGAAGTTCGCGTCGACCGTACGTGGTGGACGGTTGCGCAAGCCGACGCGCCGCCGCCGCCTCCAGGGCGTGGCGCTGTTCGTCGTCGGACTCGTGCTGCTCGTCGTCGGCGTCGCCGTGCAGCAGCTGTGGCTGGGCAGCTTCCCGGTTGTCAGCGTGATCGGGTTCCTCATGATGCTCGGAGGAGCCGTACTCGCCGTCACCTCGGTGGGCGCGAACGGCCAGGCCGCACCCGCGAAGAACGCCGAGCCGGACAAGAACCGCTTCACCGGCCGGATGGAAGAGCGCTTCCGCCGCCGCTTCGAGCAGGAATAGCCGCCTCACGCATCCCACAGACTCCGCACATCCCGTTCCGGTATGTGCGGAGTCTGTCGTCGCGTCGGCAGGCCGGCGCCGCGTTGTCAGCGGGTGGTGACGGCCTCGGAGCCGGCGCCCGCACCGGCACGGTTCTGGGACCGGCGTTCCCGCACCCGTTGCACCACCGAACGGGGCAGCAACCGGCCGCGCAGTGACAGCCCGCTCCGTGCCGCGATCCCGGCCGCCACGGCGCGCACCGGCTCGTCGAGTTCGCCCGACCGGGGGTGGGTTCCGCCGTACCAGCTCGCCTCGACCGCGCCGATGACCTGGCGCAGCGCCTGCTGCGCTTCCGGCTCGAGGTGGTGTTCGCGCACCAGACGGCGGGCGGCGGCGCGGACGGTGTCGCTCGGCGGGCACTCGGCACCGCGGTCGGTCGACTCCGCCAGTAGCTCCTCCCAGCCCGCGCCCGCGGCATCGGCGCCGCCACGCGCCACCGCGGCGAGACGGCGCCTGCGATCGCGGATCCGCATCGTGGCCGGCACCAGTGCGACGACGATCGCCACGAGTGCGGCGGCGAACGGCCACAGCGGGATGTCGATTCCCGGCGACGCGATCGATGGCGCGGCCTGTGGCTCCGTCGGCTCTGGCGAGGTGGGCTCGGGGTCGGCCTGGTCGTCGCCGGACTGCGGCTCGGGCGTCACCGGCTCCTCGGCCTGCGCGCTCTCCTGGCCCGCCTGCTCGGCCTCGGCCTCCTCGACGTAGGGCGGGTCGATCCGGCGGCCGTCGGTGAGCGGGGTGGGGTCGAAGGCGGTCCAGCCGATGCGTGGGAACCACGCCTCCACCCATGCGTGCGCGTCGGCGGTGGTGATCGTGCGGTGGTCACCCTGGTCCACGCCCGCCGTGAATCCGACGGCGACCCGTGACGGCACGCCGACCATCCGCAGCATCACGGCCATCGCCGAGGCGAACTGTTCGCAGTAGCCGGTCTTGCCGGCCGTCAGGAACTCGACGAGCGCGTCGTCGCCGGAGCCGGGCGCGGTCTGGAGGCTGTAGGTGAACTGCGAGCCGGGCCCCGCGAACCAGTTCTGGATGGCGAACACGCGGTCGAACCCGGGCCCGGCGCTGCCGATGACCTCCTGCGCGATCTGGCCGACGCGTGGGTCCACCCCGGTGGTGTCGAGGTACTCGAGGCCCACGCCGTCGATGCCCTGTGCCGCACGCAGGTCCTGCATCGCCGGGGTGGGGAGGATCGCGCGCTGCCGCCAGCCGTCCTCCTGGCGGGGACGCCCCGTGTAGCCGGTGCCGCTGGCCGCGTCGTACAGCCACTGCGTCTCGGGCAGATCGGCGACGTCGATGGGCTCGCCGTAGAGCGGGAGCCAGTAGTCGCGGTAGGCATCGTTGGTGATCCGGACGTCGACGAACTCGCCCGGCACGTCCGGCTGCTGCTGCACCGGACCGGGTAGCGGGATCCCCGGTGCCGGCCGGGTGGCCTCCCACCCCCTGTCCGCGACGAACTGGCGCAGAGTCAGGGCGCGCAGGTACGTGGGGCGGGTGAGGCCGCGCACCTCGAACAGCTCGGACGGGGTGGTCTGCTCGAGCTGGCCGCGCAGCGCCGTGAACGGAGTGAGGCCGATCGAGCCGGCCGCCCCGCCCCCGCCGCCGCCCGCGAACCGCCCGGCCGTGCCGATGAACGGCGTGATGACGCCGACGCCGAGCGCCACGACGACGGCACCGGCGACGAGCGCTGTGCCGCCGGTGAGCTGGCTGTGCAACCCGCCCGCGGCGACCAGGAGGACGCCGAACCCCGCCGCCGCGCCCGCCATCGCCCACCACGGGAGGAGCTGGTCGGCCAGCGCCGCGGGTACCGCGAAGACCGCGAGCAGCGGCACGCCCGCCGCGGCGGGGGCTCCGGCGCTGACGGCGGCGACGTGCACGCCGATCGTGAGCAGCCCGAACGCGACCGTGGTGAGGAAGAGGATCTCCGGGGTGGCCGCTACGGGCGCCGTGCTGGTGTCGATCTGCTGGCCCGCGCCCGCGACGAGCGCGCCGAAGTGCCCGAACGCCGCGGGGCCCGGCAGGAAACCGAGCAGCGCGCCGTCGGCGAAGAAGATCGTGACGACGACGAGCACCGCCGCGGACTGGCCGATCACGGTGACGACCGCGCCGAAGCGGTGCAGCAGCAGGGCGACGGCGACCACGACCACGACGGCCACGAGCGCGTAGCCGAACCAGGAGCCTCCCTGGACGACGGCGGTGACCGGCCCGCCGGCCAGCAGCACCGCCAGCCCGGCCGCGAGCGTGGCGACCCACGGGACGCGACGGGCCGGGGCGTCGGACGGGGCCGGTTTCGCCGCGGACGGACTCGCGGTGGGCGTCGCCGGTGCCGGGTCGGGGGCGGGTGGACGCTGGCGGGGCACCTGCGCGGTCGTTCGCCTGCCGGGCGGCGGAGGCCCTGGATCCCGGCGCGGCGGTGGGGTGGCCGATCGCGTCATCGTCGCCCCGAGAAGGCGGGTGCCGCGCCTGCCACCAGCTGGTCCCACACCTGGGCGGGCGTCATCGCCGCGGTGGCCACCGCGACGTGCCAGCCGGCGCGCCGCAGCGCGGAGGAGCTCTCGGCGGCGCTGCTGCGGCCGCCCGCCGGATCCCAGGTGGCGGTGTCGCAGAGCACGGCGTGGCCCCCGGCCGGGTGCCGCGAGCACAGCGCCTCGATCTGGCCCGGGGCGACCGCGCCCAGCACGGCGAGCACCTCGGCACCCGCCGTGAGCTCCGGCCCCGCGAGGTCGCCGCGGGCGGACGGGCGGAGGCCGGCGAGCGCGTCGAGCAGCTGCTCGCGGCCGGACGCCGAGCCCGGCGGGGTGAGCTCGACGCCGTCCTCGGCGACGAGGGTGACGGGCTCGCCACGGGCGAAGAGGTGCATGCACACGCTGGCCGCGAAGCTGACGGCGAACTCGAGGCTCGAGTCGGCGCCCCGCCCGCGATGGGCGGCGTCGCGGCGGTCCAGCAGCAGGGTCATCCCGCCACGCCACGGCCGCTCCTCGAGCCGCACCATCAGCTCGTCGTGCCGGGCGCTGCTGCGCCAGTGCACCCGGCGCAGCTCGTCGCCCTGCCGGTAGGGGCGGACCAGCACGTCGGTGGTGCCCTGGCCCTGGTGGTTGAGTGCCGCGCCCGCCGTGCCCTCGCCCGCGCCCAGCGCGGGCGGCACTCCGCGCAGCGCGACGACCCGGGGGAGGACGACCAGCCGCTGCGGCCCGGCGAGCTCCTGGTCGAACTCGGCGAGGCCGAGCGGGTCGGTGGCGGTGCCGGTGAGCGGGCCGACCCGGTGCACGCCCCGCAGCACGGGCCGCAGGGGATAGGTCAGTGTGGCGGTGCCGCGGCTGGAGAGCCGATGCACCGTGAAGCGCGGTGGGGCGTCGGCCTGCGGGCCCGCGGCGTCGGGTGCGGCGTCGACCAGCCGCAGCGCCCCGAGCAGCGGGCCGCCCTCGAGCCGCAGCTCGACGTCGACGGGCGAGCCGACCGGCCCTCGCGGTGGTTCCAGGGCGCGCTCGACCCGGACCGTGCGGCGGGTGCGGGATGCGAGCAGCAGGGCGAGCAGCGGCAGTAGCGCGACGAACACGCCGACGCGCAGCAGGTCGCGCTCGTCGAGGATGACGGCGCACACGGTGGTGGCGCCACCGCCCGCGAGCAGGCAGCGCCCGCGGGTGGTGAGGCCGGAGAATCGGCTGCCGGGCGCCACCCTCAGCTGCCCCGGGGCGCCGGTACCGGGTGGCGGCCGAGCAGGCTGCGGACGATGTCGACGGCGGAGCGGCGGGAGGCCAGCGCGTCGGGGGTGAGCAGCAGCCGGTGGGCCAGTACCGGTACCGCAACGGCCTGCACGTCGTCGGGCACCACGAAGCCGCGGCCGGCGAGCGCGGCCTGCGCCCTCGCCGCTCGCACGAGCTGCAGCGTGGCCCTTGGGGACGCGCCGAGCCGCACGTCGGGGATGCGGCGGGTGGTGCCGACCAGCTCCACGCAGTACTGGCGCACCTCGGGGCTGACCCGGACCCGGCGGACGGCGTCGATCACCATGCGCACCCGACGGGCGTCGGTGACCGGGCGCAGCATGTCGAGCGGTTCGGCCGCGCTGTGCTCCTCGACCATGGCGAGCTCGGCCGCGAGGTCGGGGTAGCCGACGCTGACGCGCGCGGTGAAGCGGTCGCGCTGGGCCTCGGGGAGCGGGTAGGTGCCGTCCATCTCGATCGGGTTCTGCGTCGCAACGACCATGAACGGGCTGGCGAGCGCGTAGGTGGCGCCGTCGACGGTGACCTGGTGCTCCGCCATGCACTCCAGCAGCGCCGACTGCGTCTTGGGGGACGCGCGGTTGATCTCGTCGGCGATCACGATGTTGGCGAAGACGGGGCCGGGGCGGAACTCGAACTCCGACGTCTGCCGGTTGAAGACCGACAGGCCGGTGATGTCGCCCGGAAGCAGGTCAGGGGTGAACTGCACGCGGCTGACCGAGCAGTCGATGGAGCGGGCGAGCGCCTTTGCAAGTGAGGTCTTGCCGACGCCCGGCACGTCCTCCACGAGCAGGTGGCCCTCCGCGAGGAGCGCGACCAGCGCCACGCGCACCACGTCCGGCTTGCCGACGATGACCCGCTGCACGTTGCCGGCGACCCGGCCACACAGGTCCGCCACATCACCAAGCCCGGCACCGGTGTCGCCGTCGAGCCCGGGGCGGCTGCTCGTGGCGGTCACGACTGCGCCTCCGGTGACCTCGCAAGCTCGGTCACGCGACCTCCTCCGTGGTCATTCAGCGTCCCGTGGGGGCGAGACGCGCGTCCAGTCTGTCAAACCGCTGCTCGTACCTCCCTCCGATGGGGTACGGCAGAGTTTCCCCACTCTGCCCCACCACGTCCGTCGATGCGCTCTCCGTGCGCCGTACGGGGGGCGGAATGCGGGCAGTTGCAGGGTCGATCGGGCGTCCGGTCGGGTCTGATGCTCACCGTCCGTGTCTGTCAGCCGTCGCGCGAGCGGGTGGTCCCCCACCTTGCCCCACCGGCTCTGACCAGGGATTTTCCGCCTTCTTTCCCGATCGCCGAGCGGTTGTCGGAGTTGACGGTGGGGCGAAGTGGGGTAATGTGGTGATCGCTGGGGCACAACGGGGCCGCAGGTGGAGGTGGGGCCGGTGTTTCTCGGCACCTACACCCCGAAGCTGGACGACAAGGGGCGGCTCACGTTGCCCGCGAGATTCCGCGACGAGCTGCGAGGCGGGCTGATGATCACGAAGGGGCAGGACCACTGCCTGTACGTGTTCACGCGAGACGCCTTCACCGAGCTCGCGCAGAAGGTGGCGTCGGCTCCGCTGACCAGCGAGTCGGCCCGCGTCTTCCAGCGCAACCTCTTCTCCGGCACCGACGAGCAGAACCCCGACTCCCAGGGGCGCATCGCCATCACCCCCGAGCTGCGCCGGTACGCCGGGCTGACGAAGGAGTGCGTGGTGATCGGCGCGTTCACCCGCGCCGAGATCTGGGACGCCGAGGCCTGGCAGACGTACCAGGAACAGCACGAGGACACCTATGCCAAGGCTCAGGAGGAGGTGCTCCCCGGATTGATCTGAGAGCACGAGGCGTACGCGGGTGACATCGAACCCGGCGGTGCCCCCACCCGGTAGCCCTGGCGCACCTTCCCCGGTGCCAGGTCTGCCGGGTGGAGGCATCACGGGATTGACGGGGCCGGTAGCCAGCGCGGGGGCAATCGCGGGGGCGGCGACACGGGGCAGGGAGGTGTGCGGTGGGGCAGCACAACCACGAGGGCGGGCCAGCTGGGGCCAGGCACGTCCCCGTGGCCCTGCCCCGGGTCGCCGAACTGCTGCGCCCCGCGCTCGCCGACCGGCCGGCCGTCCTCGTCGACGCCACCCTCGGTCTCGGTGGGCACGCCGCGGCGCTGCTCGCCGAGCATCCCCGGCTCACGCTGGTGGGGCTCGACCGCGACCCGGAGGCGCTCGCGATGGCCGGGCGCAGGCTCGCGGCCCACGCCGACCGGATCCACCTCGTGCACGCCGTGTACGACCGCATCGCCGACGTGCTCGGGGAACTGGGGCTTCCCCGGGTCGACGGCGTGCTGTTCGACCTCGGTGTCTCGTCACTGCAACTCGACGCGGAGGAGCGCGGCTTCTCCTACTCACGCGACGCCGACCTCGACATGCGGATGGACCCGACCACGGGTCCCACCGCGGCCGAGGTCCTCAACTCCTACTCGGTGCCCGAACTGGCCCGGGTGCTGCGCGAATACGGCGAGGAGCGCTTCGCCGGCCGGATTGCGGCCGCCGTCGCGCGCAGGCGGGCCAAGGCGCCGCTGCAGCGCAGCAGCGAGCTCGTCGAGCTGCTCTACGACGTGGTCCCCGCCGCGTCCCGGCGAACCGGCGGTCACCCCGCGAAGCGCACGTTCCAGGCGTTGCGGATCGAGGTCAACGGCGAGCTGGACGCGCTGCGTGCCGCGTTGCCCGCCGCCGTCGACGCGCTCGCCGTCGGCGGGCGGATCGTCGTGCTCGCCTACCACTCGCTGGAGGACCGCATGGTCAAGCGGGAGCTCGCGGCGGGCGCGTCGTCCCGCACGCCGGTGGACCTCCCGGTCGAGCTGCCGGGGCACGGGCCGGAGCTGCGCCTGCTCACCAGAGGTGCCGAGCAGGCGACCGAGGAAGAGATCAGGGAGAACCCGCGGGCGGCGCCGGTCCGCCTGCGTGCCGCCGAGCGCATCCGGGAGGCGGCGTGACGGTCCAGCAGGAAGTGGTGGTGGTGGTGTCATGAGTGCTCCGGTCACCGAGCGCGGGCGCACCGCCGTCCGTGGCCGCACCGCGGCCATCCCGGCGCAGCGGGGCTTCGCCGACGACACCGTCGTCGCCCCGTCGGCCGCGCCCGTCTCCGATCCCGCGGCCGGGGCGGGGCAGTCCACGCGCCGGTCGGCCCAGCAGAAGGCGTACGCGCGCCGTGACGAGCGGGTGCGGCGCGTCGCGGGAGTGCGGACCGCGTCCCCCGCCGGCCGGCCGCAGTTCGTGCTGCTGATCATGGTGCTGCTCGCCGTCGGGCTGGTGGCCACGCTGTGGCTGTCGACGGCTGCGGCCGCCGACTCCTACCGGTTGCAGGACGCCACCGCGGAGGCGCGGGTGCTGAGCGAGCAGGCCGAGCGGCTCAAGCAGGAGGTCGCCGTGCTCGCCTCGGCGCCCGAGCTGGCTCGCCGCGCAGGCGAGCTGGGCATGGTGCCGGTGCGGGATCCGGCGCGACTCGTCGTGGCCCCCGACGGGAACGTCGAGGTCGTCGGGCAGCCGCGGGCGGCGGTCGCCCCGCCGCCACCGGCCCCACCCGCGCCGCCCGAGGGCGCGCAGCCGCCCGCTGAAGGCGGCACGGAGGGGGCGGAGCCGGGCGGCACGACACCCGGCGAGGCGGCCCGCGACGAGTCGACACCCGACGAGGCGGCCCGCGACGAGCCGACACCCGACGAGGCCGCCCGCGACGAGACGACCCGCGACGGCACGGCGCAGCTGGCGGCTCCGGAGCCGGAGGAGGAAGGCACGCCCGAGGTGGACGGCGGCGAGCCGACTCGGGACCGGGCCGGCCAGACCGCCGGGACGGGCACAGGGGCCCGCGCGGGCGGCGGCGGGACGGACGCGGGCTGATGCCGTCGGCCCCGCCCCGGCCAAGGGCCGCCGGTGCGGCGGCACGTCATGCACCGTCCCCGAGGCCGTCCGCGCCTCGCCGCTCGCCCGACCAGGCGGCGCTGGGTGCCCGCAGGCTCCGGATCGGCCGCGTGCTGCTCGTGGTGGTGCTGGCGATCGCGACGCTCAAGCTCGTGGTCGTCCAGACCGTGGAAGCGGGTGAGCTGCGCGCCGCGTCGCAACGCCAGTCGACCACGAACATCCGGCTGCCCGCCGAGCGCGGCGCGATCCTCGACCGCACCGGCGAGCCCCTCGCGTTCAGCGTGGACGCGCGCGCCCTCGTCACCAACCCGCGGATGATCGCCCAGACCCGCGGCGCCGACGCCCCCCGCTACACCGCGGAGATGGCAGCCGCGATCGCGCAGGCCACCGGGCAGGACCAGAACGAGCTCGCGGGCCTGCTCACGAGCGACCGCGGCTACGTCGTGCTCGCCAAGCTCGTCACCCCCGACGTCGCGCGCACCCTGCGGGAGCGGTTCCCCGAGATCGCGGAGGAGCGGCGCGAGGACCGGCAGTACCCCGGCGGCACGCTCGCCGCGAACGTCGTCGGCGCCGCCACCTGGAACACCGACGAGCGCAAGCTCACCGGCCGCGTGGGACTCGAGAGCTCCCAGGACAACCTGCTCGCCGGCTTCGAGGGGCTGCGCGTCGTCGACACGGCCGAGGACTCGAACGCCGTGATCCCGGGCAGCACCCGGTTCGAGCGGGCCGCGGTGCAGGGCTCGGACCTGCAGCTCACCCTCGACTCCGACCTGCAGTACACCGTGCAGCAGGCGCTTTCGGACTACGTGCAGCGCACGGAGGCGAAGACCACGTCATCCGCCGTGGTGCTCGACGCGCACACCGCCGAGGTGCTGGCCATGGCGAACGGCCAGACGTTCGACCCGCGGGACCTGTCCACGGCGGCGCCGGGGCAGCTGGGCAACACCGCCGTGCAGGACACGTTCGAGCCCGGGTCGGTGAACAAGGTCATCACGATGGCCGCGGCGCTGGAGTACGGCGTCGCAACGCCGAACGACGTCCTCACGGTGCCGGGCAGCATCCGCGTCGCCGACCGCACGATCCGGGACTCGTGGGACCACGGCACCGAGCAGTACACGCTCACCGGGGTGCTGGCGAAGTCGTCGAACGTCGGCACGATCATGACGGCGCAGCGGGTGGGGGAGGAGCGCTTCGCCGACATGCTCGCCCGCTTCGGCCTCGGCCAGCGCACCGGTGTGGGCCTGCCGGGCGAGGAGCCAGGCCAGGTGCCGCCGCGGGAGTCGTGGTCCGGGTCGACGTTCGGGAACCTGCCGATCGGGCAGGGCCTCACGGTCACGACGCTGCAGCTGGCCGGGATCCTGCAGACGGTCGCCAACGACGGGATGCGCGTGCCACCGCGGATCGTCGAGAGCACCACGGGGCCGGACGGCGTACGGGTCACGCCGCCCTCGCCCGGGCCGGTGCGGGTGATCACGCCCGAGACCGCCGCCACGCTGCGGACGATGCTCACCGCCGTCACCCAGGACACGCACGGCCAGCGCGGCACCGGCTACCAGGCCGCAGTGCCCGGGTACGTCGTGGCCGGGAAGACGGGCACCGCGCAGCAGGTGGACCCGGCGTGCGGTTGCTACTCCAGGTCGCTGCACTGGATCAACTTCGCGGGCATGCTGCCTGCAGAGAACCCGCGCTACGTGATCGCGATCATGCTCGACGCCCCGAAGCCGGGCACGAGCGCGGCGCCGCTGTTCCACGACATCGGCACCTACCTCGCCCAGCGGGAGCGGCTGCCGGTGAGCGGCCAGCAGCCCCCGGTGCAGGTCCTGCAGCTGCCCTAGCGACCCGCCCTCCGGTGGTCGAGTAGCGCCGGCCCGCGAGGGCCGGCGCGTATCGAGACCACCTCCACCTGCAGGATGGTGGTCTCGATACGGGACGGCGCCGGGGCGCCGTCCCTACTCGACCACCGGAGGGCTGGGGCGCCGGCCCTGCTCGACCACCGGGTGTGGCCACGCTCTGTGATCGTTTCCGCCGACGGACGCGCGAGGCCCGCCGTCCGGCGCGCGGAGGGGTGACGCACGGGCGGTGCGCGCAGGGGCGCCGGGTGGCGCGCCGGTAGCCTTCCGCGACGTGTCGCCCGCGCACGAAGCTCCCCCCGCCCCGGCCGGCGCACCGCCGCGTCCGCGGGTGGTGCGCCCGGTGCCGCTCGACCAGCTCGGCGCCGCCGTCGGGGTGTCGGCCAGGGGCGCGGCGACCGTCACCGGTGTCACGTTGCGGGCCTCCGACGCGCGCCACGGTGACCTGTTCGCGGCACTTCCCGGTTCGCGCGCGCACGGGGCCGACTACGCGGCCGTGGCGATCGCGGCGGGCGCGGTGGCCGTGCTGACCGACCAGGAGGGGGCCCGGCGTCCCGCGCTGGCCGGCGTCCCGCTGCTGGTGCACCCGCGGCCGCGGGATGTGCTCGGCGCAGTGGCCGCGCTCGTCAATAGCGACCCGACGGCGCAGCTGCGCGTGCTCGGCGTCACCGGCACCAGCGGCAAGACCACCACTGCACACCTGCTCGAGGCGGGACTCGCGGCCGCGGGCCGCACCGCGGGGCTGGTCGGCACCGTCGGCACGCGGATCGACGGCCGCCGCCTGCCCACGGCGCTCACCACCCCCGAGGCGCCGGACCTGCAGGCCCTCTTCGCCGTGATGGCCGAGGACGGCGTCACCGACGTGGCGATGGAGGTCTCCAGCCACGCGCTCGCGATGGGCCGCGTGGCCGGCACCCACTTCGCCGTCGCGGCCTTCACCAACCTGTCGCAGGACCACCTGGACTTCCACCGCGACATGGAGGACTACTTCGAGACCAAGGCGGCGCTCTTCGACGGGCGCGCCGAGCGGGCGGTCGTGTGCGTCGACGACGAGTGGGGCAAGCGGCTCGCCGCCCGCACGCCCGGCGCGATCACCGTGTCCACCACGGGGCAGGCGTCATGGCGCGCCGTCGACGCGCGCACCGGCCCGGACGGCACCCAGTCGTTCACCGCGCTCGCCCCCGACGGCGAGCGGCTCACCGTGCGGCTGCAGCTGCCCGGCGTGTTCAACGTGGCGAACGCCGCGGTGGCGCTCGCGTGTCTCGACGCCGTGGGGGTGCCCGCCGCCGTCGCCGCAGCGGGTTTCGCCGACGTGGCGGTGCCAGGGCGGGTGCAGCGCATCGAGGAGGGGCAGCCGTTCCTCGCGATCGTCGACTACGCCCACAAGCCGGGAGCCGTCGCGGCGCTGCTCGATGCACTGCGCCCGCAGGTGGATGGCAGGCTGATCGTCGTGCTCGGCTGCGGCGGTGACCGCGACCGCGGCAAGCGCCCGCTGATGGGCGCCGCGGCCGCGGCACGCGCGGAGCTGCTGATCGTCACGGACGACAACCCGCGCACCGAGGACCCCGCCGAGATCCGCGCGGCGATGCTCGCGGGAGCGGAGGCCGAGCCCCGCGCGGGCGACCTGATGGAGATCGGCGACCGGCGTGCCGCGATCGCTGCCGCCGTGGCGTGTGCGAAGCCGGGAGACGCCGTCGTCGTTGCGGGTAAGGGACACGAGACGGGCCAGGAGGTCATGGGCGTCAAGCACCCCTTCGACGACGCAGCGGAGCTTGCCGTGGCGCTGCAGGGCACGCGGTAACGGGCCGCGTGCACCCGGATGATCGGATACGCTCGATGAGCAGGACGAGAGCATGATCGAGATGCGGCTGGCCGACGTCGCCGCCGTCACCGGTGGACGCCTCCACCGGGCTTCAGGGGACGAGCGGGTGACCGCCGTCGAGTTCGACTCGCGCGCGATCGGGCCGGGCGGTCTGTTCGTCGCCCTGCCGGGCGAGCGGGCCGACGGGCACGCCTACGCCGCGGCCGCGATGGCGGCAGGGGCCGCGGGCGTGCTCGCAGGGCGCGAGGTCGACGCGCCCGCGGTCATCGCGCAGCCGGTGGCGCGCCAGACCGGCACCTACCTCGACGAGTCCGACCACGACGGCGCCGGTGCCGCCGTGCTGACCGCGCTCGCGGCGCTGGCCGGGCACGCGGTGCGGGCGTCGCCGGCAACGGTCGTCGGGGTCACCGGCAGCTCCGGCAAGACCTCCACGAAGGACCTGCTGGCCGCGGTGCTCGCCCCGCTCGGACCCACCGTCGCGCCGCCCGGGTCGTTCAACAACGAGCTCGGCCTGCCCTGGACGGCGCTGCGCGCCGGCGCAGGCACCCGCCACCTCGTGCTCGAGTTCTCCGCCCGCGGGGTCGGCCACATCGCACGGCTCGCCGCGGCGGTCCCGCCCCGGATCGGGGTGGTGCTCAACGTCGGGCGCGCGCACGTCGGCGAGTTCGGCTCGGTGGAGGCGATCGCGCGGGCCAAGGGCGAGCTGGTGGAGGCCCTTCCGACGGACGGGGTCGCCGTGCTGGGCGCCGACGATCCGCTCGTGGCCGCGATGGCCGGCCGCACGGCGGCCCGGGTCGTGACCTTCGGTTGCGGCGGCGCCGCCCATGTCCGTGCCGAGGACGTGCGGCTCGACCGCGGACGGGCCCGCTTCACGCTCGTGACGCCCGCCGGCCGCGCCCCCGTGGCGCTGCGGCTCGTCGGCGAGCACCACGTCGGCAACGCGCTCGCAGCCGCGGCGGTCGCACTGGAGGTCGGCGGCACGCCGGATGGCATCGCCGCGGCCCTGAGCGCCGCTGTGCCCGCGTCGAAGTGGCGGATGGAGGTCACCGACCGCGAGGACGGCCTCACGGTCGTCAACGACGCCTACAACTCCAACCCCGAGTCGATGCGCGCCGCGCTCGCCGCCCTCGCCGCGCTCGGCGAGGGCAGCAGACGGACGTGGGCGGTGCTCGGCACGATGGCAGAGCAGGGCGACACGACCGCCGCCGCCCACGCCGAGATCGCCGCGCTGGCGCGCACCCTCGGCATCGACCGGCTCGTCGCCGTCGGCACCGCCGACTACCCGGGAGCCCGAAGAACGGCGGACGTGGACGAGGCGGTAGAGCTCCTGCGGTCAGAGGCCGGGCCCGGCGACGTCGTGCTCGTGAAGGCGTCCCGGGCGGCCGGGCTGGAACGCGTGGCCGAAGGGCTGCTGCGGACACCGGGACCGGTGCCCCGGTGAGAGGTGTCTTCATCGCCGCGGGCGTGGCGCTCGCGGTCTCGATCCTGCTGACGCCCTACCTGATCCGCTTCTTCTCCCAGCAGGGATTCGGGCAGGAGATCCGGGCCGAGGGCCCGCAGAGCCACCAGGCCAAGCGGGGCACGCCCACGATGGGCGGGGTCGCGATCCTGCTCGCGATCTGGCTGGGCTACATCGCCTCGCACGTGCTGACCGGCGAGCCGATCACGGCGTCGGCGCTGCTGGTGCTGTTCCTGACCACGGCGCTGGGGATCGTCGGCTTCCTCGACGACTTCATCAAGCTGCGCAGGGCCCGCAACCTGGGCCTGAACAAGACCTCCAAGACCGTCGGCCAGGTCCTCACGGCCACGATCTTCGGCATCCTCGCGCTGCGGTTCGCCAACGCCGACGGGCTCGCGCCCGCCTCGGACAGCCTCTCGTTCGTCCGCGACATCACCGTGCTGTCGTTCGGCGCCATCGGCTTCGTGCTGCTGGCCAACCTCATCATCGCCGGGTGGTCGAACGCGGTGAACTTCACCGACGGGCTCGACGGGCTCGCGGCGGGCACCGGCGCGATCGTGCTGGCCACGTACACGATCATCGGGTTCTGGCAGTTCCGCAACAACTGCGCGATCGCCAGCGCGGCGGGCTGCTACCAGGTGCGCGACCCGCTCGACGTCGCCCTCGTCGCGGCCGCGGCGATGGGCGGCTGCATCGGGTTCCTCTGGTGGAACGCCGCGCCCGCCCGCATCTTCATGGGCGACACCGGCTCCCTGGCCATCGGCGGGCTGATCGCCGGCCTGTCGATCGTCACGCGCACGGAGCTCCTGCTGGTGGTGATCGGCGGCGTGTTCGTGGTGGAGGTGCTGTCGGTAGCCGTGCAGATCGCGGTGTTCCGCACCACCCGCCGCCGCGTGTTCCGGATGGCGCCCTTCCACCACCACTTCGAGCTCGCCGGGTGGGCCGAAACCACGGTGATCATCCGGTTCTGGCTGCTCGCGGCCATGTGCGCGGCCCTCGGCCTCGGCCTCTTCTACCAGGAGTGGCTCACGGCCGCGGGCGGCGGCTGACCGGGTCGTGAGTGGATACGACGGCTATAGCACGCTTATCCACTCACGACCTTCCCTACGACAGCCTTCTCGATGGCCGACAACCGCTGGGGTGTGACCGCGAATGACTCCCGACGACCTGTCCGGCGCCCGGGTCCTCGTGGCCGGGGCCGGGGTGTCGGGGCTCGCGGCCGCTGCGGCGCTCGTCGAGCTCGGGGCGCGGGTCACCGTCACAGACGCCCGGCCCGCGGCACTCACCGACCTTCCGCCCGGCGCCGAGGCGGGCGGCGACCCGGACGGCGTGCCCGCCGGCACCGCGCTCGTCGTCACATCTCCGGGCCGCCGCCCCGACCACCCGCTCGTCGCGGCGGCCGCGGCGGCGGGCGCGCCGCTGGTGGGGGAACCGGAGCTGGCCTGGTGGCTCGGGCAGGCGCTGCGGAACCCGCCGGTGTGGCTCGCGGTCACCGGCACGAACGGCAAGACCACCGCCACCGGCATGCTGGCCGCGATCCTGCGCGCCGCCGGCCGCGACGCCGTGGCCTGCGGCAACATCGGCTATCCGGTGGTGGAGGCGGTGCGCGCCGGCCACGAGGTGCTGGCCGTCGAGCTCTCGAGTTTCCAGCTGCACTGGTCGCCGTCGATCCGCCCGCTCGCCGGGTGCGTGCTCAACGTGGCCGACGACCACCTCGACTGGCACGGCTCGTTCGCCGCGTACGCCGCCGCGAAGGCCTTGGCGCTGCGGGCGGACGTGGCCGTCGCCGGGGTGGACGACCCCGCGGCCGCCGCCCTGCTCGTCCAGTCGCCCGCACCCCGGCGGGTCGGCGTCACCCTCGGCGCGCCGGGGCCCGACCAACTCGGTGTCGTCGACGGCATGCTCGTGGACCGCGCCTTCGATGGTGGGCCGCTCACCGAGGTCGCCACGGTGCACCCGCCCGGCGCGCCGGGCATCGTCGACGCGCTCGCCGCCGCGGCACTCGCCAGGGCCGCCGGTGTCGGCCCGGACGCCGTCAGGGCAGGCCTGGACGACTTCCGGCCCGGCCCGCACCGTGGCGGCGTCGTCGCGACGGTCGGTGGCGTCCGCTACGTCGACGACTCCAAGGCCACCAACCCGCACGCCGCCGCCGCGTCGCTCGCCGTGCAGGCCCCCGCGCCGGTCGTGTGGATCGTCGGCGGGCTGCTCAAGGGCGCATCCGTGGACGACCTCGTCGCGCGGCACGCACGCGGGCTCCGCGCCGCCGTCGTGATCGGCAGCGACCGCGCCGAGATCCTCGCCGCCCTCGCGCGACACGCGCCCGACCTCCCCGTCGCCGAGGTCGTGCCGGGCGACGATGCGTCCATGTCGGATCCCACGCCGTCGACCGACGTCATGACGACCGCCGTCCGGCGGGCCGCCGCGCTGGCCCGGCCCGGCGACGTCGTCCTGCTCGCCCCGGCCGCGGCCTCCATGGACCAGTTCGCCGACTACGCGGATCGCGGTGTGCGGTTCGCGGAAGCAGCGGCCGGGCTGGGAGCGCCGTGACCGTGCCGTGGCCGCGAGCAGGCGAACGGACGTCCGGAGGCGAGCGCTCCCGGTCGGTGCGCACGGCGACGAAGGGTGCGACGAAGGCCGCTTCGACGAGGACGACGAAGGGTGCGGCCGCCAGGATCGCGGTGCGCCCCAACGGGATGCGCGTCGCGATCGGTCGCACCGCAGCGGCCCTCGGCCAGTGGCTGCGCCGCCCGCTCACATCGCTGCACCTCGTTCTCGGCGTGTTCGGCCTGCTCACGCTGTTCGGGCTGGTCATGGTGTTGTCGGCGTCGTCGGTGCAGTCGCTCACCGCGGACGGCTCGTCCTACTCGGTGTTCACCCGGCAGCTGATGTTCTGCGTGCCCGGCCTGCTGATGTTCTGGCTCGGGCTGCGGGTCTCCCCGCGCAGGTTGCGGTCGCTGGCCCCCGCCGCGCTCGTACTCGGCGCGCTGGCGCTGGTGACGGTGCTGTTCGTCGGTGAGACCCGCAACGGGTCGCGCGCCTGGTTCACGTTCGGGACGTTCTCGGTGCAGCCGTCGGAGGCGGTGAAGGTGGCGCTCACCCTGTGGGGTGCCCACGTGCTCGTCGCGCGCCGGGCCGTCATGCACCGCTGGAAGTACGCGCTGTCGCCGGTCGTGCCGGTCACTGTCGTGCTGCTCACGCTGCTGGTGCTGCAGCCCGACCTCGGCATGACGATCTCGCTCGGCATCGTGCTCGTCGCGCTGCTCTACTTCGGCGGCGCCCCGATGCGGCTGATCCTCGCCCTCTCCAGCGGCGCGGTCGCCGGGGCCGTCGCGCTCGCGCTCACCGCCGAGTACCGGATGAGCCGCATCACGGCGTTCCTCTCCCCGGAGAGCGCGGACCCGCAGCAGGCCGGGTTCCAGGCCCGCCAGGCGCTGTACTCGCTCGCCGACGGCGGGCTGTTCGGGCAGGGGCTCGGGCAGGGCCGGGCCAAGTGGAGCTACCTGCCCAACGCCCACAACGACTTCATCTTCGCGATCGTGGCCGAGGAGCTCGGCTTCATCGGCGCGTTCGCCGTGCTCGCGCTGTTCGCCACGCTCGCCTACACCGGGATCCGGATCGCCGCACGCAGCGCCGACCCGTGGCTGAGCCTGGTCGTGGCGACGTCGACGACGTGGCTCGTGGCGCAGGCCGCCATCAACATCGGGTACGTCGTCGGGCTGCTCCCGGTGACCGGGTTGCAGCTCCCGCTGATCTCCTCTGGAGGTACGTCCCTCGTGGTCACCATGTTCGTCTTCGGGGTGCTCGCGAACGCGGCGCGGCACGAACCGGAGGCCATCGCGGCGCTGAAGCAGCACGGCCAGGGCCGCGTCGCCCGGCTGCTGCGGCTGCCGCTGCCCGAGCCGTACCGGGCGCCGGTCCAGCGGGGGCGGGTGCGATGACCGGCCCGTCGATAGTGGTCGCGGGTGGGGGGAGCGGCGGGCACATCGAGCCCGCGCTCGCGTTCGCCGACGCCGTGCGCGCGCTGCGGCCGGACGCGCGCATCACCGCGCTGGGCACCGAGAAGGGCCTGGACACCACGCTCATCCCGGCCCGCGGTTACCCGCTCGAGCTGATCCCGCCGGTGCCGCTGCCGCGCAAGCCGAGTGCCGACCTGCTGCGACTGCCGGGCAAGGTCCGCAGGGCGGTCACACGGGTGCGCGAGGTGCTCACCGGCGTCGGCGCCCAGGCCGTGGTCGGGTTCGGCGGCTACGTCGCGCTGCCCGCCTACCTGGGTGCCCGTGGGCGCGTGCCGATCGTCGTGCACGAGGCGAACGCCCGTGCCGGCCTGGCCAACAAGGTCGGCGCCCGCTTCGCCGACATCGTCGCGGTGGCGGTGCCGGGCAGCGGGCTGCCCGGTGAGCGGGTGGTCGGGATGCCGCTGCGGCGGTCGATCACCGCGCTGGACCGCCCGAGCCTGCGCCCGCAGGCCCGCAAGTTCTTCGGCCTGCAGCCGCACGGACCGGTGCTGCTGGTGTTCGGCGGCTCGCTCGGCGCCCGCACGCTCAACACCGCGGTGGCGGCTGCGCTGCCCGAGCTGCTGCGGGCCGGCATCGCGGTATTGCACGCGCACGGCAAGGGCGGCGAGCCCGCTCCGCCCGCGCGGGGGTACGTCGGCGTGCCGTACATCGAGCGGATGGACCTCGCCTACGCCGCCGCGGACGCCGTGCTCTGCCGGGCGGGCGCGACGACCGTCGCGGAGGTGTCGGCGGTGGGCCTGCCTGCCGTCTACGTGCCGCTGCCGCACGGCAACGGCGAGCAGTCGCTCAACGCCCGGCCGGTGGTCGAAGCCGGTGGCGGCGTGCTCGTCCCGGACGCGGAGCTCACCGGCGAGCGCGTGGTGGCCGAGCTGGTGCCGCTGCTGCGCGACCCGCGCCTGCTGGCCGATGCGGGCGCGGCCGCGCGCTCGTCGGGGCACGCCGACGCGGCTGACACTCTCGCCCGCATGGTTCTGGAACTGGTCGGGGCCGCCCCGGAGCCCGCCACCCAAGTGCTGCCGCCGTGGAGGGATCGATGAGCGAGCCTGCGCGCGAATCAGTGCTCGAGAAGCGCGTACACCTGATCGGGATCGGTGGCGCCGGGATGAGCGGCATCGCGCGGATCCTGCTGGCCAGGGGAACCGCGGTGTCCGGGTCGGACGCGAAGGACTCCCGCACCGTGCTGGCGCTGCGCGCGCTCGGCGCGGACGTCGCCGTCGGGCACGACGCGGCGCACCTGCCGGAGCCGCCCGCAACGGTGGTGGTGTCGTCCGCGATCCGCGAGAGCAACCCGGAGCTCGCCGCCGCCCGCGAGCGCGGCCTGCCGGTCGTGCACCGCGCGCAGGCGCTCGCCGCGCTGACCGAGGGGCGGCGGCTCGCCGCCGTCACCGGCACGGCTGGCAAGACGTCCACCACGTCGATGCTCACCGTCGCGCTGCAGCACTGCGGGCTCGACCCGTCGTTCGCGATCGGCGGCGACCTGGCCGCATCCGGGTCCGGTGCGCACGAGGGCAGCGGCGACGTGTTCGTCGTGGAGGCCGACGAGAGCGACGCGTCGTTCCTCGCGTTCTCGCCCACGGTCGCGGTGGTGACCAACGTGGAGGCCGATCACCTCGACCACTACGGAAGCGCCGAGGCCTACGTCGCCGCGTTCGACGAGTTCCTCGGCCGGATCCTGCCCGGCGGCGTGCTGGTGACCTGCCTGGACGACCCGGGCGCCGCGGCTCTCGCGTCCCGCGCCGAGGCGCGGGGCATCCGGGTGCGCCGCTACGGGCGCGACGCCGTGGCGGACGCGCGGCTCGTCGACTTCCGCCCCGACGGCACCGGCGCCCGGATCGTGCTCCACCACGAGGGCCACGAGCACATCCTGCGGCTCGCCGTACCGGGGGAGCACATGGCGCTCAACGCGCTGGGCGCGCTGCTCGCGGGCGTCGAGCTGGGGGCGGGCGCCGACGCGCTGCTCGCGGGGCTCGCCGCGTTCGACGGTGTGCGGCGGCGGTTCGAGTTCCGCGGCCGGGCCGCGGGCGTTGCGGTGTACGACGACTACGCCCACCACCCGAGCAAGGTCGCGGCCCAGCTGCGGGCCGCGCGCCAGGTGGTCGACGGGCACGGCCGCGTCGTGGTGGCGTTCCAGCCGCACCTCTACTCCCGCACCCGCGACTTCGCCGCCGCGTTCGGCGAGGCGCTCGGGATCGCCGACGAGGTGGTCGTCCTCGACGTCTTCGGCGCTCGGGAGGACCCGCAGCCGGGGGTGAGCGGAGCACTGATCGCCGACGCCGTGCCGCTGCCACGCGACCGTGTGCGGTTCGTGCCCCGCTGGGAGGAGGTGCCCGCCGTCGTGGCCGGGATCGCCACGGCGGGCGACCTCGTCGTCACGATGGGCGCCGGTGACGTCACCGTGCTGGCGCCGGAGATCCTCCTGGAGCTGGAGAAGCGGGAGCCGTGATGGGGCGCCCGGGTCGTGGGCGGGGCGGGAGTGATCGCGGGCGTGATCGCGGCGGTGATCGCGCCGTTGCCGAACGGCCGGTCCCGCGCCCGCCGCGTGAGCCGGAGCGACCCACTCCCCGTCAGGTGTCGAAGGCGCGCTACCGGCGCCGCCGCCTCGCCGCCCTGCTGGTCGGGCTGGTGCTCTTCGTCGGCCTCGGCTTCGGTGTTCGGGTGCTGCTCTACGACGTGGGCCTGTTCGAGGTCGAGGCGGTGGAGGTCACCGGCGTCGCCACGGTGCCGCAGGCCGATGTCATCGCTGCTGCCGCCGTGCCGGCGGGGATCCCGCTCGCCGCAGTCGACACGGAGGCCGTGGCCACGCGCGTGGCGGCACTGCCCCCTGTCGAGTCGGTGTACGTCGGGAGGTCGTGGCCGCACACGGTCACGGTCACGGTCACGGAACGGATTCCGGTGGCGACCGTCTCGACGTCCCAGGGGCCTGCGCTCGTCGACCGTTCCGGCGTCGTGTACCGGGGCGCACCCGCGCCCGGCGTGCCCCGGCTGACGACCACGCCGCGCACCGGCGACCCGGCGACTCTCGCGGCAGTGGCGGTGCTCACGTCCCTTTCCGACTCCCTGCGCGCGCAGGTCGAGACCGCGGGCGCAAGCGTCGTGGCCCCCGGCGCTCCCGGCCAGGTCACGCTGCGCCTCGCCGACGGCAAGGAGATCCGCTGGGGCACGCCGGACCGGGCGGAGGAGAAGGTCGTCGTCCTCGCCGCGCTGCTCACGCAGCCCGGCACGGTCTACGACGTGACGAGCCCGGACCTCCCGACCGTCCGCCGCTGAGGCACTGGTGACCTCCGATGGGAAGCACTAGTCGCACCGGTCGGGTGTCGTCGAGTCGCCCGCTATGGTGACGACCGGCCCCCGCTCGCCCCTTCTCACGGGCCGGAGGGGAAGATCGGCATTGAAGATCGACCCCTTTGGGGGCTGGCGTGCCAGCGGCGCGCCTGCTGGACCGAGACCGGGACGAGACCTAGCGTTCTCCCCCGATGGCCCGGACCCCCGGGGACGGACCCGAGCTTGACTGGAAGGTGCGCCCTTATGACGCCCCCGCACAACTACCTGGCCGTGATAAAGGTCGTCGGCATCGGTGGCGGCGGCGTCAACGCCGTCAACCGCATGATCGAGGTCGGCCTGAAGGGCGTCGAGTTCATCGCGGTGAACACGGACGCGCAGGCCCTCCTGATGTCCGACGCCGACGTCAAGCTCGACATCGGCCGGGAGCTCACCCGCGGCCTCGGTGCCGGCGCCAACCCCGAGGTCGGCCGCAAGGCCGCCGAGGACCACCGCGAGGAGATCGAGGAGGTCCTCAAGGGGGCCGACATGGTCTTCGTCACCGCCGGCGAGGGCGGCGGCACCGGCACCGGCGGCGCACCCGTTGTCGCGTCGATCGCGCGCAAGCTCGGCGCGCTCACGATCGGCGTCGTCACGCGACCGTTCACCTTCGAGGGCCGCCGCAGGGCGGGGCAGGCCGAGGACGGCATCACCTCCCTACGCAACGAGTGCGACACGCTGATCGTCATCCCCAACGACCGGCTGCTGCAGCTGGGCGACGTGGGCGTCTCGCTGATGGACGCGTTCCGCTCTGCCGACGAGGTGCTGCTCTCCGGTGTGCAGGGCATCACGAACCTGATCACGACCCCTGGTCTGATCAACCTCGACTTCGCCGACGTCAAGTCGGTCATGTCCGGGGCGGGCAGCGCCCTGATGGGCATCGGTTCGTCGCGCGGGGAGGGCCGGGCCGTGCAGGCCGCGGGCAAGGCGATCAACTCGCCGCTGCTCGAGGCGTCGATGGACGGCGCGCAAGGTGTGCTGCTGTCCATCGCGGGCGGCTCCGACCTCGGGCTCTTCGAGATCAACGAGGCCGCCTCGCTCGTGCAGGAGGCCGCGCACCCCGAGGCCAACATCATCTTCGGAACGGTGATCGACGACTCGCTCGGCGACGAGGTCCGCGTCACGGTCATCGCCGCGGGCTTCGAGGCGGGCGGGCCCACGCACAAGAAGCTCGAACCCAGCGCGTTCAAGTCGCAGGAGAAGGCCTCGTCCGGCGTGATCGCCGCCGGCGTGAGCGGCACCACGTCGTCCGGGAACGGTGGCGCCCCCGCCGGGGGGAACGGCTCACCGCCGGCGTCCAACCCGGCCAACGCGCCCGCGACCCCGCCGACCTCGGCGCCCGCGGCGAGCACCCCGCAGCCGACCACACCGTCGACCGCCGCCCAGAGCGGCAACGGCGCCGGCTACGGTTCGGCCGCCGCGCAGTCCGCCCCCTACACCAGCGGACGCGCGCCCGTCACGAGCCAGCCGTCGGCCCCGGCCACCCCGAACCAGGCAGGCACCCTCCCGCCTGCCGCCCCTGCCAACGGCGGGTACACCCACTCCCAGCGCCAGCCGGACACCCAGCGCCGCGAGCCCGGGTACGAGCAGCCGGTGCCCGAGCCGCAGCGTCCGCACGTGTCGGAACGCTCCACGGCTCACCTCTACACGCAGCCGGTGGACGTCACGGACCTCGATGACGACGTGGACGTGCCGCCGTTCATGAAGAGGTGAGCCCTCGCGTCCGGCGGGTGGTGAGCACCCGGGCGGGCGGCCGCTCCCGCGGCGACTACGCCTCGTTCAACCTCTCCGCGCTCGTCGGGGACGACCCCGCCGCAGTCGCCGCCAACCGCGAGCGGCTGCGGCGCGAGCTGGGCGTTCCGGTCGTGTTCCTGGAGCAGGTGCACGGCACCCGGGTGGCCACCATCGACACGGTGCCCGCTCCCGACACGCCCGACGTGCCCGCAACGGACGCGGTCGTCACCGCCCTGCCCGGGGTGGGCATTGCCGTGCTGGCGGCCGACTGCGTGCCGGTGCTGCTGGCCGACCCCGGCGCCGGGGTCGTGGGGGCGGCCCACGCCGGACGCTCAGGGGCCGCCGCCGGGATCGTGCCCGCCACCGTCGTCGCCATGGAGGCGCTCGGTGCCCGCCGGAACGCCCTCGAGGTGTTGCTGGGCCCGGCGATCTGCGGCGGCTGCTACGAGGTGCCCGCCGAGATGCGCGCCGAGGTGGACGCGCTGCTGCCCGGCAGCGCCGTGCGCACCCGGCGGGGCACGCCGGGGTTGGACCTGCGCGCCGGCCTCTACCACCAGCTCACCGAGCTGGGCGTGGCCCGCATCGGCGGCGACCCGCGCTGCACGCGCGAGACCCCGGAGCTGTACAGCCACCGCCGCGACCCGCGCAGTGGCCGCCAGGCGGCGATCACCTGGCTCGACCCGAGGTGACACGGGTCTCACAGTGCTGCTGACAGGGCGCCGGCTATCGGTGGGGCCTCCTGGCGGCGCCGCGCAGTGTGCGGGGCCGCCTCTCACGCCTCAAGGGCGCCTCCGGCGTCGCTGCGCGACCCTTGACCCGTGAGCCTCTGCGGCCCCTGGGGCATGCGGTGGGGGCAGGCCGGGGGCCTGCCCCTCTGGGCGCGCGGCGCCGCCAGGAGGCGGGTGGTCGCGGATCTGCCTTGCCTTCGCACACCCGGTCTCGGCTCGCGCACCCCTTGTCGGTCCGCGCGGCTCGTCGACGGGCAGCGTGAACCGAGAACGGGTGCGTGACCTTCGGAGATCACCCCGAGCAGTACCTGAGTGTCGGCTGGCAACCTTGAGGTACTTGTCGCGGCGGTCAGGCGTGCCGTCGCCGCGGTTGTTGGCCTCGTCGGGCGCAAGATCGTCGATTCGGTGCGCTGGCTGCGGGTCGGGCGGCTGTGGGTGCACCGGATCGCCGATCTTGAGGGCTTGGCGGCCTCGTCGTCGGCGTGGTCATCGGATCGGTGCTTGGCCGGCCATATGTGGCCGCGGGGGCACCTATCTGGTGATCTTTGTGGTTGTTGCGGGCCGGTCGGTGCCCATGATCATCGCTTGGGTGCGTGGTCGGCCGTATTTGGCCGGTTTCGTGCCGATGCCTTGATCATGCAGGGAGACCGCCTTCGGTGGCGCCGCGCGCCCTACCGGGCAGGCCTCTGGCGTGCCCGCGTGGTTTGCCCGGAGGGGCGGCCCCGCACGATGCGCGGCGCCACCGAAGGCCCTGAGCTAGGGACTCCACCGAAGGTCCGAGACACGACGAGCGGATGGCGGGTGCCTGAGCAGGGGGGTGCGTTTCCCCCGGCAGGCAGGAGGGTTCGATGGTGCCCGTGGATCGACGTGAGGAGTTCGCGCGGCGGCTCGACGCAGTCCGGAAGCGGATCGACGCGGCGTGTGTCGCCGCCGGTCGCGCGCCGGGCTCGGTCGAGCTTCTCGCCGTGACCAAGACGGTGCCGGCCGAGGACGTCGCGACACTGCTGGACCTCGGGCTCACCGCGTTCGCGGAGAACCGCGTGCAGGAGGCGGAGGCGAAGGCCGCCGCGGTGGCCGAGCTGCGTCCGGAGGCGCGTGCGCGCTGGCATCTCGTCGGGAGCCTGCAGCGGAACAAGGCGAGGTCGGTGGTGCACTGGGCCGATCGGGTGGAGTCGGTGGATTCCATCCGGCTGGCGGACGCTTTGGATGCGGCCGTACGGCGCCACCGGGAGACCGGTGGGCGCACCGATCGGTTACCGATTCTGCTGCAGTACAGCGTCGACGGTGACCCACTGCGAGGAGGCGTGCCCCGGGCGGACCTGATCCGGCTCGCCGAACACGTCGTCTCGTGCGCCGGGCTGCGTCTCGCCGGGCTGATGGCGGTGGCCCCGCTCGGCGCCGATCCGGACGCCGCGTTCGCGGACGTCGCCGCCGCGGCGGCCGCGCTTCGTGATCGGTTTCCGCAGGCCACGGTCCTCTCCGCCGGGATGAGCGCCGATCTGGAGGCCGCGATCCGGCACGGATCGAGCCTCGTGCGTGTCGGAACGGCTCTTGTGGGGGAACGACCGTTAACCTCGCGGTGATCGTCGGTCGCTGGGGCAGCGACCGGCCGTCGGCAGTCGATGATGGGAGCGCGGATGGGCGCGATGTACCGGCTCAAGGCCTACTTCGGCATGGTGCCCGCCGAGGAGCTGGGCGAGTACGCCGACGAACCCCTTGCCGACCGCTACCCGGAGCCCCGGCGCTCGTCGCGCGACTACGCGAACGACCGCTGGGACGACCGCTTCACCTACGAGGACGACTCCGACCAGGCCCGGCGCGATCGCTACGACGACGAGTGGGACCGCCGCCCGGCGCGTCCGGTCGTCGCCGACCGGCCGGTGGGCCGTGGTCCCGCCGGCGTCGCCTCCCCGGTTCGCGGAGCGCTCGCCATGGACCCTGACCTGCAGGAACCGCCGCTCCGGTCGGTGAGCTCGGTGCCGACCGCCGTGCCCGAGCAGCGCGAGCGTCCCGCCACCGGTGCCGCCGCGCTGAGCCGCATCACCACGCTGCAGCCCCGCAGCTACCGGGACGCGCGCACGATCGGCGAGCGGTACCGCAGCGGCGTCCCGGTGATCATGAACCTCACGGAGCTCGAGGCGGCGGAGGCCAAGCGGCTCGTCGACTTCGCGGCCGGCCTCGTGTTCGCCCTGCACGGCGGGTTCGACAAGGTCACCAACCGGGTGTTCTTGCTGACACCCGCCGACGTCGAGGTGTCGGCGGACGACGCGCGGATGCTCGCCCAGCGGAGTGTTTCCGGCGGGGGTACCGACCCCGACCGTGGCTTCCGGGGCGAGTGAGGACAGGGCCCGCGGCTAGGATCGGCGACGTGCCCCTCGTCATCCAGTTCGTCCTCTACTACCTGCTGTTCTTCTTCTGGCTGCTGCTCGTGGGCCGGATCGTGGTGGAGCTCGTGCGCAGTTTCGCGCGCCAGTGGGTGCCGGTGGGTCCCAGTGCCGTCGCTCTCGAGCTGATCTTCACAGCAACCGACCCGCCTGTGAAGTTGTTGCGGAGAGTGATCCCCGTCCTCCGGATCGGCGGCGTTGGACTGGACCTGTCGATTATGGTTCTACTGCTGGTGGTGTTCATACTGATGAACGTTGCCCAGCCGACGCCGTTGTGAGCCCCAGTCACACGGTGCCGCCGCCGAGGACTGCACATGAGGTGATCCGATGCCGCTGACGCCCGCCGACGTCCACAACGTCGCGTTCAGCAAGCCCCCGATCGGGAAGCGGGGGTACAACGAGGACGAGGTCGACGCGTTCCTTGACCTGGTCGAGGCCGAGCTGGCTCGCCTGATCGAGGAGAACGAGGACCTGCGCGAGCAGGTCTCTCAGCTCGAGCAGCGCCTCGGGAACGCGCAGGCCGACCTGGAGGAGGCCCGCTCGCGGCCTGCTGCGATGAGTGCGGTGTCGCCGCCAACTCAGCAGATCCAGCGGCAGGAGCCACCACAGCGCCCGTCGTTCGGTGACGCCGCTGAAGGTGGCGACAGCCACGTCCAGGTCGCGAAGGTCCTGAGCATGGCCCAGGAGATGGCAGAGCGGCTCACCGCCGAGGCCAAGTCCGAGGCCGACGCGATGCTCACGGACTCGCGCACCAAGTCCGAACAGCTCCTGTCGGAGGCCCGCGCCAAGTCCGACGGCCTCGTCAACGACGCCCGTGCCAGGGCCGAGACGATGCTCAACGACGCGCGCACCCGGGCCGAGACCCTCGAGCGCCAGTCGCGCGACAAGGCCGCCACGCTGGTCGGTGACGCCGAGCGCAAGCAGGCCGAGATCATCGGCACGATCACGCGCGACAAGTCGGTGCTCGAGAAGAAGATCGACGAGCTACGCACGTTCGAGCGCGAGTACCGCACCCGACTCAAGACGTACCTGGAGTCGCAGCTACGCGACCTCGGGGAGCGTGGCTCCGCCGCGCCGTCCGACAGCCGGTCCAGCTCGAACGGCGGATACGCCTCCACCGGCTACGGCCAGCGCGCCGACGCCGGGAGCTGACCTCGACCGACCCCGGGTGGTGTGGCCGAAGAGGCGCCACACCTCCGCAAGACGGAGTGAGACGTGCTGCTGCTGGTCCTGATCCTCGTTCTGATCGCCTTCGGCCTGCTGGTCGTGGCGCTGCTGTCAGGCAGCGTCCTGTGGGCCTGGGTGTCCGTCGGTGTGAGCGTCGCCGCCGCGGCGGTGTTGCTCATCGACTGGCTGCAGCGGCGGAGCGCGGTACGGGCCGGTGCGGAGGCAGCCGCGGCCCATGTCGCGGAGCCTCCACGCGTACGCACTCACGACCCGGAGCCGGTCACAGAGGTGCTTCCGGTCATCCCGCGGTCGGTCGACGTCCCCGGCCGCGCCGGTGAGGGACCGACCGGTGACCGGTACGACGACACCTCGGACACCACGAAGACCGTCGTGATGCCCGTCGTGCAACCGTCCGCCTCTGCGGAGCTACCGTCCAGCGCTTCCAGCGAGAACACCGCGTCGAGCGGTGATTCGTCACTCAGCGTGACTAAAACGGGTGTCCCGACTACTGCCTCCACCCTTTCGACGGGCACGTCCGATGAAGGCTCCGCCGGGGACGACGCGGCCACAACGGTCGCCCCCGCCGCCGGGCAGAGCGCGTCCACGCCGCCCACCGAGGCCGTCACGAGCGGCCGATCGGACGCCGCGGACCAGAGCGACCAGAACCCGGTCACGGCGGCGTCCGCGGCCCGCGAACCGGAGGGCGCGCCCGAGGAGAAGGGCGGCGCCGACGCCGCGCCGTCCGCGGGCGAGGCGCCGGCCGGGGAGGAGGCCCCTGCGGCCCCCGAGACCGCGGCCGCCGGCGTCGAGGCGGCAGGAGACGCGGACGCGGCCGCCGAGCCTGCGGGGGAGCAGAAGGGTGCTGACACCCCGGCAGCCGCCGCGAACGGCGCGGCCGCCGATGCCGGTGCCGATGCCGCGCCACCCGCGGCCGATGCTGAGCCGCCGGAGGAGGAGCAGCGTGATCCCGCTGCGGCGGCGGTCGTCGCTGGGCTGGAGGCCGAGGTGCTCGTCGTCGACGAGCAGCCGCGGTACCACCTGAGCAGCTGCCGCGCCCTCGCCGGGAAGGCCACGATTCCGCTGCCCGTCCGCGAGGCCGTCGAACTGGGCTTCACCCCGTGCGGCTGGTGCACCCCGGTCCGCACGCTCGCCGCCCAGGAGCCGGCCACCAGGTAGCGGAGGAGCGCGCTGACCGCGCGATCTTGCGGCAGCTCACGTCCCCGGTTTCGGCTGGCGCACTCCGCTTCCGCCCACGCCTCCCGTCGATGGGCCGCGTCGGCGCAGACCGGGTGCGTGAGCCGGAACGGCGGTGCGCAGCACGTCGATCAAGGCGTCGAGTGCGTCCGACCAGGCATGGGCGGCTGGGGTGGCGTACCCGACCGCGATGCCGCCAGGCCGGGTCGGCCGGTCGTCCTGCCAGGCCGCCCGCATCCCGGCGATCCGCACGCCGCGTCCGGCGGCCGTGCGCAGGACCTCTTCCTCGGTCGGTCCCCCGATCGGGAGCTCCAGCAGCAGCTGGACGCCGACCGCGGCCCCGCTTACGCGGACCTCGGCACGATTCCTGGCCCGGCGCGGCACACGACCTCCCGGTGGATCGGCAGGCACGGGTCCTCCATTGCGATGGCCGCGCACCCGCGGTCGTGAAGGACCCGCGCGATCAACCTGAGCGCCTGCATGAAACCGGACGTGATCACAATCCTGTCCGGGTCGGTGATGACGCCCCGGGTACGGCCCAGGTACTCGGCGAGCGCCGAGCGCAGCTCTGGGCGCCCCCTCGGGTCGCCGATCGCGAACGCCGCCGTCTCCACGCGGGGCAGCACGGTGCGCGCGGCGCGCAGCCACGCCTGCACCGGGAACGCCGAGACGTCCGGCCGTCCCGGCATCAGGTCGTGCCGAACCGGCGGCACCGGCGGGACGGCCCTCGTCCGGCGTTCCGCGCGATTCCCGGAAGGGACGGGCATGTCGGCGATCACGGTGCCGGCCCCGCGCCGCGCGGACAGGTACCCCTCCGCGACGAGCTGGTCATAGGCCGCGGTGACAGTGCCGCGGGCCACCCCGAGCTCCCCGGCGAGGACACGGGTCGGCGGCAGCCGGGTGCCGGGTGCCAGGCGGCCCTCCCGGACCGCTGCCCGCAGCGCGCGTTCCAGCCCGGCTCGACTTCGACCCGGCCGCGTCCGGCCGGGTCGAAGTCGAGGTGCAGGTCGAGACCGCCTCGCACATTGGCCCACTCAGAAGGCATGAACTTGGGCCATATACCAACTGTGCCAATCGCTCCTAGGGTCGAAGCATGGGGACCGAATCGACCGAACGAGTCGCCGCCGGGACGGAACTGGCCGACCGGCTGCGCACGCTGCACGTGCCGGGCAAGCCGCTGATCCTGCCGAACGTGTGGGACGCCGCCGGAGCTCGCGCGGTGGTGGCGGCCGGCTTCCCCGCCGTCGCCACCGCAAGCGCCGCGATCGCCCCGACTCTCGGCTACGACGACCACGAGAACACGCCGCCGGACGAGATGTTCGCAGCCGTGGCCCGGATCGCTGCGGCCGTGGACGTTCCGGTGACCGCCGACATCGAACGCGGCTACCGGCTGCCCGCCGAAGAGATCGCCGCCCGGCTGCTCGCCACCGGCGCGGTCGGCTGCAACCTGGAGGACTCCGACGCCCGGACCGGCGAGCTCGTGCAGGTCGGGGAACAGGCGCAGCTGCTCGCAGGCGTCCGGGCGGCCGCCCCCGAACTGGTGATCAACGCCAGGGTGGACGTGTTCCTGCACGGTTCAGGATCGCGCGAGGAACGAATCGCCGAGGCGGTGCGCCGCGGAAAGGCGTACGCCGATGCCGGCGCCGACTGCGTCTACCCGCTCGTGGTCGACGGGTTGGACCTCGCCGTGGCTCGGGCACTCGTCGACGAGATCGGCGTGCCGGTCAACTTCGCGTACCTGCCGGGCGGGCCATCGCTCACCGAACTCGTCGAGGCCGGGGTCGCGCGGATCAGCTTCGGGCCGGGGCTGTTCCGGCTGCTGCACGGCCACCTCGAAGCCGCGCTCCGCACCATCGCGGCAGGCGGCGATCCCTACTCGCGGTGAGTTTCCCGGGTTTGGCGGGCCTGGGCGGTATCGGGTTCGTGCTGGTGGGGATCGCCATCAACATCGTCTATGTCCGCGCCCGGCTGCCGCTGCCGGTGTCGGGCAGGAGCCTCGACGAGGTCACGGACGACTTCGCCACGGTGGGCGACGCGCTGAAGAGGCCATCGGTCCTCGCGCCGGCCACGTGGCTGTTCCTCACCCTGTTCGCCGCAGGCCTGCTCGCCGTGCTGTGGCGCGACGGGCCGGGGACCGGGGCGTGGGCGCTGGTCGGCTTCGCCGGCGTGCTCATGCAGAACGTCACGTTCACCTGCGTGGAGGCGCTCCGGTTCGGTATCGCTTCGGCTGCTCGGCCAGCCCGTACAACGTCGACGGGAGGAACCGGATCGCGCTCGTCGGCCTGATCGGTTGGCTCGGATGGGTCACGTGGATCGTCAGCTACAGCATCGTCCTGCTGCGCCTTTGATCTCGATCGTCGTCTGTGGGAGGTCTCGTGCGACCACCGCACAGGCCATGCCGTCGCCCGACGCGATGCCAGCGGCCGCGTCACGGTCACCGTTCGGCTGAACGCCCCACAGCGCACCCCATAGCGTGCGCTGTCCTCGCGGGGGCGGGACATGGCGAGCGGTGCGAAGCCGGACACGACCATGAGCCCTCGGAATACCGGGTGGCGCCATGGCGCTACCCTTGTCACACAGGCGCTGATCCGGCCATCACCGGGGAGCCTCCGGAAGAAACGTCCCTTCGGGGCGGAGTAGAACCGGACGGGAGCGGCCCGTCACAGCCGTCCGAACGAGAGGCCGTCCCGCTACGGGACGGCAAGCGGGGTGGTACCGCGGCGCTCGCGTGAGCGTCGTCCCCGTGCCGGCAGCAGCACCAGCCATGCACGAGGAGCACCACCGCAGATGAGCGCCCGCTACCCCTCGGTTCCTGCGCACCCGTCGTTCCCCGCGCTCGAGCGTGTGGTCCTCGACGCCTGGGAGCGCGACGACACGTTCCGCGCCTCGGTCGACGCCCGTCCCGTCGGCGAGAACGGCAGCAACGAGTTCGTCTTCTACGACGGCCCGCCGTTCGCCAACGGCCTGCCGCATTACGGCCACCTGCTCACCGGCTACGTCAAGGACGTCGTGCCGCGCTACCAGACCATGCGCGGCAAGCACGTCGAACGCCGGTTCGGCTGGGACACCCACGGCCTGCCCGCCGAGGTCGAGGCCGAGCACCAGCTCGGGATCAAGAGCAAGGCCGAGATCGACGAGATGGGCGTGGCCGCCTTCAACGAGGCCTGCCGCTCGTCCGTGCTGCGTTTCACGGGGGAGTGGCGCGAGTACGTCACCCGCCAGGCCCGCTGGGTCGACTTCGACAACGACTACAAGACGCTCGACCTGGACTACATGGAAAGCGTCATGTGGGCGTTCAAGACCCTGTGGGACAAGGGTCTGGTCTACCAGGGCTTCCGCGTCCTCTGGTACTGCTGGCACGACGGCACGCCGCTGTCGGCCACCGAGACCAAGATGGACGACGTCTACCTCGACCGGCAGGACCCTGCCGTCACCGTCGGGCTGCGGCTGCACGCGCCCGGATCGGACCTCGACCGTGCGCTCGCGCTGATCTGGACCACCACGCCGTGGACGCTGCCGTCGAACCTGGCGATGGCCGTGCACCCCGAGGTCGAGTACGCCCTGGTGGCCGTGAACGGGGAGCGGTACGTGCTCGCCGCCGCGCGGCTGGCCGCCTACGCGCGCGAGCTCGGCGAGGAGCCGGACGTCATCCGGACGTTCCGCGGCTCGGAGCTGCTCGGCCTGTCCTACACCCCGCCGTTCGACTTCTTCACCGGCTGGGAGAACGCCCATCGCGTGCTGGCCGCCGACTACGTCACCACCGACGACGGCACCGGCCTCGTCCACATCGCGCCGGCGTTCGGTGAGGAGGACAAGGTCGTCACCGACGCGGCGGGCATCCCGGTCGTCGTTCCGGTGGACAGCAAGGGCGAGTTCGACGAGCGCGTGCCGCCGTACGCCGGCATGCAGGTGTTCGACGCCAACCCGCACATCGTCGCCGACCTCAAGCACGGCGCCCCGCACGTGCTCGGGGTGCTGCTGCGCCACGAGACCTACGACCACCCGTACCCACACTGCTGGCGCTGCGGGAACCCGCTCATCCAGCGCGCCGTGGACTCGTGGTTCGTGCAGGTCACCGCTTTCCGGGACCGCATGGTCGAGCTGAACGAGCAGATCACATGGGTGCCGGGGCACATCAAGGACGGCCAGTTCGGCAAGTGGCTGGAGAACGCCATCGACTGGTCGATCTCCCGCAACCGGTACTGGGGCTCGCCGATCCCGGTGTGGGTGTCCGACGACCCGGCCTACCCGCGCACCGACGTCTACGGCTCGCTCGACGAGCTGGAGCGCGACTTCGGCGTGCGGCCCACAGACCTGCACCGGCCCTACATCGACGACCTCACCCGGCCCAACCCCGACGACCCGACCGGCAAATCGACGATGCGCCGGGTGCCGGAGGTTCTCGACTGCTGGTTCGAGTCCGGCTCGATGCCGTTCGCCCAGGTGCACTACCCGTTCGAGAACGCCGACTGGTTCGAGCACCACTACCCTGGCGACTTCATCGTCGAGTACAACGGGCAGACCCGCGGCTGGTTCTACACGCTGCACGTGCTGGCCACGGCGCTGTTCGACCGGCCGTCGTTCCGCTCCTGCGTTGCGCACGGCATCGTGCTGGGCGACGACGGGCAGAAGATGTCCAAGTCGCGCAAGAACTACCCGGACGTCAACGAGGTGTTCGAGCGCGACGGCGCCGACGCCATGCGCTGGTTCCTCATGGCCAGCCCGATCCTGCGCGGCGGCAACCTCGTCGTCACCGAGCAGGGCATCCGGGAGGGCGTCCGCCAGGCGATCCTGCCGCTGTGGAACACGTGGTACTTCCTGTCGCTCTACGCAGGGCGGCGGGGCGTGCGACGCACCGACTCGCCGCACGTGCTGGACCGGTACGTCCTGGCCCGCACCGCGGCGCTCGTCGACGAGCTCACCGCGGCGCTCGACGTGTACGACATCGCCGGCGCGTGCGAGCGGGTGCGGGACCACGCCGAGACGCTGACCAACTGGTACGTCCGGCGGTCGCGGGACCGCTTCTGGGCAGGCGACGCCGACGCGATCGACACCCTGCACACCGTCCTGGAGACGACCTGCCGGGTCGCCGCCCCGCTGCTGCCGCTCGTCACGGAGAAGATCTGGCAGGGGCTCACGGGGGAGCGGTCGGTGCACCTGGTCGACTGGCCGGCAGCAGACGAGCTGCCCCACGACGACGCCCTCGTCACCGCGATGGAGCGGGTGCGGCAGGTGGCCTCTGCCGCGCTCTCGCTGCGCAAGGCGCGCGGGCTGCGGGTGCGGCTGCCGCTCGCCCGGCTCACGGTGGCCGCCGCCGACGCCGAGTCGCTCGCCCCGTTCGCCGACATCCTGCGCGACGAGGTGAACGTCAAGGACGTCGCCCTGACCACCGACGTCGCTGCCCACGGGCGGTTCGAGGTGGCCGTCAACGCCCGCGCATGCGGGCCGCGGCTGGGTGGCGACACCCAGAAGGTGATCCGCGCCGTGAAGTCGGGGGAGTGGGCTCGCAACGACGCCGGCACCGTGACCGCGGCGGGCATCGAGCTGCTCGAGGGTGAGTTCACCGAGAAGCTCGTGGCGGCCGACCCGGAGTCGACCACGGCGCTTCCCGGCTCCACCGGCCTGGTCGTGCTCGACACCGCGATCACACCGGAGCTCGCCGCCGAAGGCACGGCGCGCGACGTCGTGCGCGTGGTGCAGCAGGCCCGCCGCGACGCGGGGCTCGACGTCGCCGACCGGATCGGCCTCACCCTCGACGGCCCGGCCGCCGTGCTCGACGCGGTGCGCGCCCACGAGGCGTTCGTCGCGGGGGAGGTGCTGGCGACGAGCGTGTCCTACGGGTCGGCACCCGAGCCGACCCTGCGCGGCACGGTCGCATCCCCGGACGGCACGAGCGCCGAGCTCGCCGCCCTGGTGGCGCGCGCCTGACCCGCGAGTCGCGCTCTCGATGCACGCGAGTCGCGGTGTGAGTGCACGCGAGTCGGGCTCTGGGTGCACGCGAGTCCGGGTTTCGGGCACGTCGAGTGGTCGTGGTCTCGGTACGGGCCGGCGCAGGGGCGCCGGCCCTACTCGACCGCCGGAGTTCGCCCACGCCGCGCCCCGCGTCCGGACCCGGGTCTCGCGGTGACGGCGCCTGCCGGCGACGGCATGCGGATTGCCGTGCGCGTCCGCCCCGGTGCCCGCCGGGACGAGGTCGGCGGAACGTGGGCGGGCCCGCGTGGCCCGGCCCTCGTCGTGGCCGTGCGAGCGCGGGCCGTCGAGGGTGCGGCGAACGCTGCCGTCGTGGCGGCGCTCGCCACGGCGTTCGGGGTGCGCCGCGGTGATTTCGAGATCGTCGTCGGGGCGCGCGGGCGGGACAAGGTCGTCGCGGTGCGTGGCGATCGGACCGCGCTGACCGCCCGGTTGGCCGAACTCATGGCCTGATCGGGCTGTCCGGCGGGCGACCGGGAGGCATACTCGTCACCCATGGGGGGACCGGCGGCCACGCGGTGGGCCGAGCTCCAGGAGGGTCGCGGGATCCCGCCGGAGATCCTCGCGCGGGCGCCCGCCGACCCGTGGCACCACGAGGTCACCTTTTTCACACCCCCTGCCGAGCCCGTCGACACGCCGTCCCTCCGGGCCGCGCAGGCGCTGCTGCCCGACGGCGGCAGCGTGCTCGACGTCGGCTGCGGCGGCGGTGCGGCGTCGTTCGCGCTCGCCGGCAAGGCGGGCCACCTCACCGGCGCCGACCAGCAGCAGGACATGCTCGACGCGTTCGCAGCCGAGGCAGGCGCCCGCGGCATCCCGCACCGGACGGTGCTCGGCAGGTGGCCCGGCGCCGCACCCGAGGCCGGCACCGCCGACGTGGTGGTCTGCCACCACGTGCTGCACAACGTGGTGGACCTCGTGCCCTTCCTCGCGGCGCTCACGGCGGCGGCCCATCGGGGCGTCGTGGTCGAGATGATGACGCAGCACCCGATGGCGTGGCTCGACCCGCTCTGGGTGCGCTTCCACGACCTGCACCGGCCCCGCCCCGCCACGGCCGACGACGCGGCCGCCGTGCTGCGCGAGATCGGCGTCGACCCCGTCGTGCGGCGGTGGGAGCGGGAGGTGCCGCCCCGGCAGGACCCGGCGTGGGTCACCAGGAGGCTGTGCCTGCCGGAGGAGGCCGTGCCCGAGGTGGCCGAGGAGCTGGAGCGGCTGGACCAGCCCCGAACGGCCGCCACGCTCTCCTGGACGGTCGCCTGACCGCTCAGCGGGTGGGGCGGACGGTCACGTCGCCGTCGACGCCGTTGACCCGCAGGGTTCGGGTGGAGGTCGAGTCGAGCGGCACGAGCACGCGTTCCTCGCCGGCGTCGGTGTTGGCGTCGACGCGGTAGGTCGTGTCGGCCGGCACGGCCAGGTCGACCTCGCCGCTGGCCGTGGTGACCTCGACCGATCGCGGGGGCACCACCAGCTCCAGCCGCACGTCGCCGGTGTCGGAGGTGGCCATGAGCTCCTCGGCGCGCAGGGCCTCGCCGGTGATCTCGCCCTCGCTCGTTCGCAGGTCGAGCGGGCCGCTGAGGTCGACGGCGGTGATGTCGCCGGTCAGGCGGTCGACCGTCAGGGGCCCGGTCAGGCGGCTCGCGGCGACGTCGCCGTCGATGCCGTCGATCATCACCTCGAACCCGGGCGGCACCTGGACCTCGTGCCGGACGTCACAGCGGACGGCGAGGAACTCGCCGCAGCGGGCGCCCAACCGGATGCCTGCGGGGGTGGACTCCTGCACGATCTCGGGTTCGCCCAGCCCGTGCCGGACGACCGTGTACACGTGGACCTGCCCATCGGGGCTCGGGCCGAGCGTGACGTCGCCGTCGGCGTCGACCACGAGCCGCTCGGTGGCCGGGGCGAACGCGTTGGTGCGTTCGACGGTCCTGGTCACCACCTCGGACAGCAGCGCGAACGCGCCCGTGCCGCAGACCAGCACGACCATGAGCACGGCGGCGGTCACCACCGCTGGATGCGCCTTCGCGGGCGCGGGTGCGATCACCGGTCAGTCCTCCAGATACTTGAGCACGGCGAGCACGCGCCGGTGGTCGGTGGGCGCCGCGGGGAGGGCGAGCTTGCCGAAGATCCCGCTGATGTGCTTCTCGACCGCGCCCTCGCTCACCACGAGCTCAGCGGCGATCCCGGCGTTGGAGCGGCCCTCGGCCATCAGGGCGAGCACGTCGCGCTCCCGCCGGGTGAGCGCGGCGAGTGGCGCGGCCCGCCGCGAGCGGGCGAAGATCTGCGAGACGACCTCGGGGTCGAGGGCGGTGCCGCCCGCCCGTACGCGGTGCAGCGCCTCGACGAACGTCTCGACGTCGGCCACGCGGTCCTTCAGCAGGTAGCCGACGCCGCGGGTGTCGCCCGCGAGCAGCTCGGTGGCATATCGCTCCTCCACGTACTGCGACAGCACGAGCACGGCCACCGCGGGCCACCGGGACCTGATCACCAGCGCAGCGCGCAGCCCCTCGTCGGAGTGCGTGGGCGGCATCCGGACGTCGGCGAGGACGACGTCGGGCTGTCGCGCGGCGACCGACCGCAGGAGCGCCTCCCCGTCGCCGACGGCATCCACCACCTCGAACCCGGCCTCGGTGAGCAGCCGCGAGAGCCCTTCTCGCAGCAGCACCGAGTCCTCCGCGACAGTGACCCGCGCAGTTGTCATCGAGTCAGTGGTCACGGGGTGAGCCCTGCCGGCGCGGTGGGGAGCTCGACCGTGAGCACGGTGGGCCCGCCGACGGGGGAGTCGACGCGCAGCTGGCCGTCGACCCCGGACACGCGGTCGGCGAGGCCGCGCAGGCCGGTGCCGCGGTCGGGGTCGGCGCCGCCTACACCGTCGTCGGTGACGGTGATCCAGACCGGCCCGCCGCGCTCCCGGCGCACCGCGACCGAGGCATGGGATGCGCCGGAGTGGCGGGCGACGTTGGTCAGTGCCTCGGCCACCACGAAGTAGCCGATCGCCTCCACAGTGGAGCTGGGGCGCTCGTCGATCTCGACGGTGAGCTGTACCGGCACCGGGCAGCGCACGGCGATCGCGGAGAGCGCCGCGTCGAGGCCGCGGTCGGTGAGCACGGGCGGGTGCAGGCCTCGGATGAGCCCGCGCAGCTCGGTGACGGCGTCCTTGGCCTGCTGGTGGGCGTCGTCGAGCAGCTCGCCGACGGCCGAGGGGTCCTTCTTGTACCGCGATTTCGCTCTGCCCAGCGTCATCCCCAGCGCGACCAGCCGCTGCTGGGTGCCGTCGTGCAGGTCACGCTCCAGCCTGCGCCGCTCCGCCTCACCCGCGTCGACGACCCGGGCGCGGCTGCGCTCGAGCTCGTCGACGCGGCGCGCGAGTGCATCGGGCACCGGGCCGAGCAGGGCGCGGGCGATGGCGGTGTCGACGGCCGTGAGCGCGCGCAGCACGGCGGGGGCGGCGAGCAGCAGGACGAGGCCGAGCCCGGCGAGCATCGCCCGCCCCGCCCTGGTGTCGACGAACGGGATCCCGTACGTGACGGTGCCGTCGGCCGGGCCCGCGATGGCGAGCAGCGGCATGGCCAGCAACGCGAGCGCACCGGACAGCAGTGCGTAGGTGATCCCGCTGGTGAGCACCCCGACCGGCGCGGCGATCAGCTGGTGCAGCGCGCGCCTGCGCACACCGGGGTCGCGCCACAGGACCCCGCCGTAGCGCAGCGGGTTGGGCTGGAAGGCCGGCAGGGGATGCACGCCGATCTCGACGCCGAGCAGCATGCGGTAGCGCGCGCGTTCGAGGCGGGCCATCCCGGCGCTCACCCACGCGGTGACGATCCACACCGGCACCCCGGCCAGCGCGAGCGGGAACAGGGCGATGCTGAAGAACAGCCCCATGCCCAGCACGAACGCCGACGCCGTGCCGACGACGACGTCGAGCAGCAGGTGGGCGGCCGAGAGCCAGGTGGACGGCGCCACCAGCGCCCGGAGCGGGTCGCGGTGCGGCGGGGGTGCCGCGGGGGCGCCCTCCACGGGCGACGCGATGACCATGCGAGCAGGCTAGGGAGCCGGAGCGGGGGGACACCATCCCGCTCGTCCCCCGGGCTGGGGTGGGGACAACCCCCCGTCCGCGCTGTCAATCGGAGTGGGGCCGGCAGCCGGGCCGTCCCGCGCCCGCCCGAGGAACGCCGCGACCCGGTCCCGGTCGTGCGGGTTCGCCGGGACCTGCACGACCATGAGCAACTCGGGGTGCTCGACCGGCCGGAGCTGGAACATCTCCAGCTCCAGTGGCCCGATCGCCGGATGGTCGACGGTGATGGTCGCGGGCCGGAACTCGCGGACCGGGTGCTGGGTCCACCACAGCCGGAACTCGGGGCTCTCCTCGGCCAGCCCGGCGACGATCGCGGCGAACCGGGGGTCGGCCGGGCGACGCCCTGCAGCGGCGCGGAACTGCCCGAGCACGGCCCGCGCCGCAGGCTCCCAACGACCGAGTCGAGCCCGGCTCCCGGCATCGGTGAACATCATCCACAGCAGGTTGCGGCGGTCCTCGGGCAACGTGGCTGGGTCGTGGCGCAGCTGCCGGTACGCGTCGTTCCAGACCACGTAGTCCAGGTGGACGTCGTACACGGAGGCGATGCTGGGAGCCGCCGCGTCGACCAGGCGCTGCAACCGGTCGCGCACCACCTCCACGGCCCCGACGGCCGGGTCGGTGGCCAACCCGCCCAAGGTGCGAAGGTGCCGGTGCTGGGCCGGATCGAGCCGTAGCGCGCGAGCCAGGGCGTCGATCACCTGCTCGGACGCGGTGACGTTGCGCCCCTGCTCCAGCCAGGTGTACCAGGTGACGCCCACTCCGGATAGCTCGGCGACCTCCTCGCGGCGCAGCCCGGGAGTGCGCCTGCGGCCGGGGTGCTGATCCGCCGGGAGCCCGACGTCCGCGGGGCGCAACCGGGCCCGGCGCGATCGCAGGAATGCGCCCAGCTCGGCCTGGCGGGCGGCCCGGTCGCTGCTCACGTCGATGCGGGCTCCTCACCGATCATGGAACGTCGTCGACGCTAGCAGTCCCAGTACCAGGACCGCCCACGTCGTGGCTGGCTAGCGTTCCGGTGATCGGCGGGGACCCCGCACCGCACGACCGAGCACGAGAGCGAGTCGATGTGACCGACGGACTGGTACTGCCTCCCGGCGCCGGCACGAAGATCCAGAACATGACCCTCAAAGTCGGTGCCGAGCAGTCGACGATCTGGTCGGCGTTCGAAGCCGACGTCGCCCCGGGCTTCGACGTGGGCGCCCACCTGCACGCCGAGGCCGAGGAGGTGTTCTACGTCCTCGACGGCGAGCTCGACCTGCTCGCCTTCCACCCCGTCGGACGGGCCGACGGCGACTGGCGCAGCTGGGAGTCGGCCTCCGGCGCAACCACCCACCGCGGTGGCCCGGGCAGCTTCATGTTCGTCCCGGCCGGCTGCCCGCACGCCTTCTCCAACCCCGGACCCGAGCCTGCCCGCATGCTGTTCCTGGTGTCGCCTGCCGGGCACGAGATCTACCTGCGTGAACTTGGGGAGCTGCTGGGCCGCGGGGGGCCACCGGACCCGGAGGCGATCGCCGCCCTCCGCCTCCGCCACGACATCCAGCAGCTCACCGCACTCACCACCCGCCCACCCGCCGCACCGCGGCACTGACCAGCTCCCCCCGCCCGCCACGGGTGCCCACCGACTGAGTTACCTGTGGCAGGCCCCGCGACCTGCGCCGATACCGTGTGCGGGCGGACGTGGGCGCGGAGGTGGGCATGGCGAGCCTGGAGATGGTGCTCGGCGTCGCGGCCGCCGTTGTGCTGCTCGGGGTGTTCGCCGTGCGGGTCTCGGTCCGCCTCGGGCTGCCCTCGCTGCTGCTCTACCTCGGGATGGGGATCCTCCTCGGCGAGTCCGTGGTCGGCATCCAGTTCTCCGACGCCCCGCTCACCGAGTCGATCGGGTGGGCTGCGCTGGTACTGATTCTCGCCGAGGGCGGGCTGACCACGCGCTGGAAAGCCGTGCGGCCGTCGCTGGGCGTGGGCGTCGCGCTCTCGACCATCGGGGTGGCCGTCAGCATCGGCGTGGTCGGGGTGGCACTGCACCTGCTGCTGGGCCTTGACTGGCGGGCCGCGTTCCTGTGGGGCGCGGTTCTGGCCTCCACCGACGCCGCCGCCGTGTTCAGCGTGCTGCGCGGGGTGGGTGTCTCACCGCGGCTGGCCGGGGTGCTGGAGTTGGAGTCCGGCTCCAACGACGCGCCCGTTGTGATCGCCGTCGTCCTGCTGGCCTCCGACGATCCCATCACCTGGCTCACACCGGCGCTGGTGGCGTACGAGCTGGCAGCGGGCGGCGTGCTCGGTGTGCTCTTCGGGCTCGGCGGGGCGTGGGCGCTGCGCCGAGCCGCACTCCCCGCCACCGGCCTGTACCCGCTCGCGACGCTCGCCGTCTGCGTCCTCGCCTATTCGGCGGGGCAATTCGCGCACGCGTCGGGCCTGCTCGCCGTGTACGTCGCGGCGCTGGTACTAGGCAACGCCGACCTCCCGCACCGGGGCGACGTCCGATCGTTCGCCGAGGGGATGGGCTGGCTGGCCCAGATCGGGCTGTTCGTGCTGCTCGGTCTCTACGCATCGCCGCCCCGACTGGTCGACGCGATCGTGCCGGCGCTCGTGGCGGGGGTGGTCCTCATCGTCGCCGCGCGCCCGCTGTCGGTGCTGGCCGCCGCGGCGCCGTTCCGGGTGCCGTGGCGGGACCAGGCGTTCCTGTCGTGGGCCGGCCTGCGCGGGGCGGTGCCCATCGTGTTCGCGCTGGTCGCGTTCATCGAGGGAGCACCGAGCGGACAGGCGTTGGTGGACGTCGTGTTCGTGCTGGTCGTGGGGCTCACCCTGCTGCAGGGCACCACGCTGCCGTTGGTCGCGCGCCTGCTGCGGGTGTCGCGGGAGGCCGAGCCGCGGGAACTCTCCGTGGACGCCGCCCCGCTCGACCAGATGTCCGCCGACCTGCTGCAGATCCAGGTGCCGGCGGGGTCGCGACTGCGTGGGGTATACCTGCGCGAGCTGCGCCTGCCCCGTGGCGCGATGGTCAGCCTCGTCGTGCGGAACGGACAGGGCTTCACTCCCACCGACGACACCCGGCTGCGCGAGCGCGACCAGCTGCTCGTCGTCACCACGGCCAAGGCGAGGAAGGCCGCCGAGGACCGGATCCGGGCCGTCGACCAGCGCGGTCGCCTCGCCCGCTGGCACGCCGGGCGGGAGTCGACGGACGGTAGGGGATGATGGCGGGTGTGAGTGAGCACGCGAGTCAGCGATCAGAATCGGGATCAGAGCCGGGTGAACTGTCGGCGAACCCGACCGGACCGAAGGTCCGCCTGTTGTCCCTGATCGCCGTGGCCGTGCTCGCCCTCGACGTCGTCACCAAGGTGGCGGCCGTCGCGCAGCTCGAGGGCCGCGCGCCGGTGGAGATCCTCGGTGGCCTGGTCTACCTGCAGCTCATCCGCAACCCCGGCGCCGCCTTCTCCCTCGCCACCGGCTACACGTGGGTGCTCACGATCGTCGCGATCGCCGTGGTCGTGGTGATCGTGCGCGTGGCGCGGCGGCTGCGCTCCACGGGATGGGCCGTCGCGCTCGGGCTCGTGCTCGGCGGCGCTCTCGGCAACCTCATCGACCGCCTCTTCCGCGCACCCGGCCCCCTGCACGGGCACGTCGTCGACGTCGTGTCGCTCTTCGCGCCCGACGGGCGGGTGTGGCCGGTGTTCAACCTGGCCGATTCCTCGATCGTCTCCGGGGGTGTGTTGCTCGTGCTGCTCGCCCTGCTCGGCAGGGAGCTCGACGGCACGCGCACCGCGTCGAAACGGCCTGGCCGCGAGCAGGCCGGGAAGGGTGAGCCGACCGGTGAGTGACACCCGCCAGCTCCCGGTCCCGGACGGCCTCGACGGCATGCGCGTCGACGCCGGCCTGTCCCGGCTGCTGGGCCTCTCCCGTACGGCGGTGGCCGCGCTCACCGAGGACGGCCGCGTGGACGTCGACGGGCGCGCCGCGGGCAAGTCCGACCGGTTGACCGCCGGCGCTTGGCTCGAGGTGCGGCTGCCCGACCCCGAGCCGGTCACGCCCATCACGGGCCCTGAGGAGGTGGTCGCGGGGCTCACCGTGCTGCACGCCGACGACGAGATCATCGTCGTCGACAAGCCGGTCGGGGTGGCGGCGCACGCGAGCCCCGGCTGGACCGGTCCCACCGTGCTGGGCGGGCTCGCCGCGCTCGGCTACCGCGTCTCCACATCGGGCGCCGCCGAGCGGCAGGGCATCGTGCACCGGCTGGACGTCGGCACCACGGGGGTGATGGTCGTCTCGGCGGCCGAGCACGCGTACACGGTGCTCAAGCGGGCGTTCAAGGAGCGCACGGTCGACAAGCGCTACCACGCCGTGGCCCAGGGCCACCCCGACCCGTCCAGCGGCACGATCGACGCCCCGATCGACCGGCATCCGCGCCACGACTACAAGTTCGCGGTCGTGGCGGGCGGCAAGCCCAGCGTCACCCACTACGACACGATCGAGGCGTTCCGCGCGGCGTCCCTGCTGGACGTGCGGCTGGAGACCGGGCGAACCCACCAGATCCGGGTGCACCTCGCGGCGCTGCGCCACCCCTGCGTCGGCGACATCACCTACGGGGCCGACCCGGTGCTCGCGAAGCGGCTCGGGCTGCAGCGGCAGTGGCTGCACGCCCGCTCGCTCGGCTTCGAGCACCCGGCCGACGGGCGCTGGGTGGAGTTCACCAGCCCTTATCCCGCTGACCTCGAGCGAGCCCTCGATCTGTTGCGCGACTGACCCCCCGGGGGGATCGGTTCAGCGCCGACGTCGGACACTGGGGGGTCGGACGTCGCCATGAGCAGGGGGTGAAGCGTGACCGGGCGGGCCAGGGCGGGGGTGCTGGCAGCGTGTGCGGTGGTCGTGCTGCTCGCGGCCTGGTACGCGGGTGCTCAGGTCCCCGCGAGCGTACCGGCGCCCGTCACCGGGTCCGTGCGCCTCGGCCCGGAACCGGGGGAGGAAGTGGCCGCCTACCTGCAGCGGCTGCCCGCCGAGCTGCCCGCGCCCGGCACGGCGGCGCTCGCGCTCGTCCAGTTCACCGCAGAGCTGCCGGCGTCGGCTGCTGTCCCGGCCGTCGCGGGCACGACGCCCGTGACGGCGGTGCTGCGGGTGCCGATGCCCCGCGTGCAGACCGCGTTGCGGTTCCAACCCCTCGAGCAGGGCATGCCGGTGCCCGCCGCGCTCGACGCCGCGCGGCGGCGCGCGCAGGAGCAGGCCGCCGCCGATGCGCAGCGGCAGGCCGGACGGGCGGCGGACGTGGCAGCGGCGGAGGCCATGGCCTTGGCCGACCCGGCAACGCCGTGTGTGCTCGCGCTCGTCGTACAGGCCGAGCGGGCGGGCTTGGACGCCATGGCCGCGCGACCGGACGTGCGTGCCGTGCACGCGGCGCCCACCGGGGTGACCGCGCGCGAGCTGGCCCTCTCGCCGCTGCTCCCGGAACAGGTCGAACATGCCGACCCGCTGCCGGACGACGGGCAGCCGCCCTCATGAGGCCGCGTCACCCGGCAAGGGGATGGGGGAATACCCCCGGATGGACTCGGTGGAGATCCTGATGTCCGTCTCAGAGCTGGGCTGGCACGGTATGCCCATGACGTCGACCGGGGGGAGCGGGCGGGAGTCCGCCGGCGTGGTGTGGTCGGGGGAGTCGATCGTGACGGCGTCCGTGATCGTCGCGCTCCTCCCCATCGGGTTCCTGCACATGAGCACGATCGGGTCGCTCGATCCGCTCACGACGGTGATCAGCGACTACGTGTTCCAACCCGGCGGCTACGCGCTGCTCGGTGGCGCCGCGATCAGCATGGCGGTGGCCTGCGTGGCGCTCGCGACGGGCCTGCGGCGCGCAGGCCTGCCCGACCCGCGGGTTCCCGCCCTGCTCTTCGTCAGCGCCGCCGTGGCGCTCGTGCTGGTGGCGCTGTTCCCGACCCACACCCCCGGCACCCCGCCCGGGCTGGTGTCCACCCTGCACCGGACCGCGGGCGGCTGGGTGTTCGCGGTGCTGCCGCTCGCTGCGCTGCTGGTGGCCGTGCGCGCCCGGTCGGCACCCGCATGGCAGCCGGCGGCGGTTCCGCTGAGCTGGGCGGCCGCGATCGCGGGCGTGATCAGCATCTTCTTTCTGCTGAATCATGTTCCGATCGTTATCGCGGGTTCACCGGTTTTTCCCTTCCTCGGTGGGGTGCAGCGTGTTCTCTATGCAGCAGTGATGGTGGTGCTGGTGATGGCGGCCCGGGCGACCCGGCTCGCGGCAGAACGCGTCCTCGACCCGGTCCCCGTGTCCCCGAGGCTGCGGGGTGCCGCATGATCAGGACGATCAGCGAGCTCGCCGGACCATGGCTCGCCATCGCGCTCGCGCTCCTCGGCGCCGCGTGCTTCGCCGGGGCCGCGGTCCTGCAGCACAGCGCCGTCGCCGCCGGATCGCGCCGCGAGGAGGACGACCGGCCGGGCAAGGTGCTGTCGCTGCGCGGTCTGCGCGAGATCACCCGCCGTCCAGGATGGCTGGCCGGGCTCGCCCTCGCCGGAGGGGGGTCCGTGCTGCACGCCACGGCGCTCGTACTCGCGCCGCTGTCGGTCGTGCAGCCGCTCGGGGTGCTCGCCGTCCCGATCGCGGTGCTGCTCACCGCGATGCGCACCGACCGCAGGCCCGCGCCGGGCGTGCTGGTGGGGGTGCTTCTGACGATCGCGGGCGTCGCCGTGTTCGTCGGTGCCGCGGCCGGCACCGCCGTCAGCTCGCCCCCGCCCGACCAGGCCACCCTGATCGCAAGCCTCGTCGTCGCCGCTGCGGTGCTCGCGCTCGCCGGGCTGGGACTCGCCCGCTCCGGCTGGGTCCGATGCGTCGCGTGCGCGACGGCGGGTGCAGCGGCGTTCGGCCTGGTGTCGGCGCTCGTCAGAGCGGTGTCACAGTCGGTCATCGCGGGCGACGTCGGGCCGCTCGAACTGCCCGTGCTCGCCGCGGTGGCCGGCGCGGGGGCCGCGGTGCTCGTCGGCGGGTGGCTCGTGCAGCAGGCGTTCGCGTCCGGACCGCCCGAGGTGGTCATCGCCTGCCTGACCGTCGTCGACCCGATCGTCGCCGTGCTGCTCGGCGCCGTACTGCTCGGCGAGGGCGTCGCGACGCCCGCCGAGACATGGGTGCTGCTGGCCGGCGCCGCGATCACCGCAACGGCGGGCGTGATCGCGCTCGCCCGCCACCACCCCGATGCGGCGGCCGCGCGCGCCGCCCGCACCGGCCCGGGTGCCGCGGCAGCGCCGCTGCCGGCCCCACCGTCCCAGTCGTCCGATTCGTCCCAGCCGGACGCGCAGGCGCGCCCGGCCGATTCCGTGCACCGCCGGTGATCCCCAGCACCGGTCACCATCCCGAGAGGACACATGCCGTGAAGCCGCTTCGGATCCTGATCGGCGCGGAGACGTACCCGCCCGACGTCAACGGCGCCGCCCGCTTCGCCGAGCGCCTCGCCACCGGACTCGCAGGGCGCGGACACGAGATCCACGTCGTCGCCCCGTCACCCACCGGGCCCGCGTCGCGTGAGACCCGCGACGGCGTCACCGTCCACGGCGTGCGCTCCTACCGCTACTACCAGCACGATGGCTTCCAGGTCTGCATGCCGTGGGAGGCCTTCCCAGCCACCACCGCGCTGATGGACGAGATCGACCCCGACGTCGTGCACACCAACGCGCACATGGTCGTCGGGCGCGGGGTCGTGAAGGCGGCGCACCGCACCGGCCGCCCCCTCGTCGCCACCAACCACCTCATGCCGGAGAACCTCATCGGCTACAGCCCGATCCCACGGCCGCTGCGACGCGCGTTCAACAAGTGGGCATGGCACGACCTCGGCCGGGTCTTCGGCAAGGCCCAGGTCGTGACGGCGCCCACCCCGCGCGCGGTCGAGCTCCTCGTGCGGCACGCAGGCCTCGCCGACGCCTTCCCCGTGTCGAACGGGATCGACGCCGACCGGTACCAGACCATCCCGCACACCCCCGGCCCCGTTCCCACCGTGCTGTTCGTCGGGCGGCTCGACCAGGAGAAGCGGGTCGACGAGCTGATCAGGGCGTTCGCCGCGCTGCCTGCCGGGCTCGCCGCCCGGCTGGAGATCGTCGGTGACGGCGGGCGCCGCGAGGAGTGGACCGCGCTCGCCGCCGAGCTCGGCATGGGGGAGCGGGTGCGCTTCCGCGGCTTCGTCTCGGAGCAGGAGCTGCTCGAGGCGTACGCGGGCGCCGACGTGTTCTGCATGCCCGGCATCGCGGAGCTGCAGAGCCTCGTCACCCTCGAGGCGATGTCCGCGGGCCTGCCGGTGGTGGCCGCCAACGCCATGGCGCTGCCCCACCTCGTGCGGCCCGGCCGCAACGGCTGGCTCTACACCCCCGGCGACGTGCAGGAGCTCGGCACGCGGCTCGCCGCGCTGCTGGGCGACGCCGCCACCCGGCGCCGGATGGGCGCCGCGAGCCGCGAGATCGTGGCCGCCCACGGGGTCGAGGCCACCCTCGACCGGTTCGAGGGCATCTACGCCCGGGTGCTCGGCCGCGAGGCGGTGGGGGCATGGCGGGCGGCGTGACGCCGGTGATCGCTCCGAGATGAAGGCGGATCGCCCTGGTGGGGCGCTGAGCCGCACCTCGGAATGATCACGGGCGCCTCGCGCCCCGTTTCATGGTCATGTCGACGCCATGGGTGTTCGATCTTGGGCTGAGACCCATGGTGTCGATCTGATCATGTGAGGCGCGGCTTGGACGCGCCGTTCCCGCCAACTCGCGCCGGCATCAGCGGCGGGAGGACGCGACGCGCTCCAGGAGGGCCAGCAGGACGCGGGCGGAGGACTCCCAGCTGTAGCGAGCCGCCTGCGCCCGCGCCGCCGCGGAGCGCCGCTCCCACACCCCCGGGTCGTCGAGCTCCTTCACCGCCTGGACGAAGCCGTGGACGTCGTCCGGGTCGACGTAGGCAGCGGCGTCACCGCCGATCTCGCGGAACACCGGGATGTCGCTGACCACCAACGGTGTGCCCAGCGCCATCGCCTCGACCAGCGGGATGCCGAAACCCTCGTCCCGGGAGGCCGAGACGAGTGCCGTGGCGCCGCGCAGCACGTCCCGGTACGTCTCGTCGCTCGCGCCGTCGTGGAAGACGAGCGTCCCGCCCGGTGCGAGCGCGGTGAGCCGCGCGCGCTCGTCCGAGGCGATCCGGCTCATGAGGTGCAGCTCGTGGTGGGGGAGCGCCGGCATCGCGCCGGCCAGTGTGCCCACGTTCTTGTACGGCATGAACGAGCCCATGTAGACCAGCGCCCCGGTGCGCGGGGCGCGCGGCAGGTCCCGCGCCTGGTCGGGCGCGTTCGGCACCACGGTGACGGGGCGGCGGGTCAGGCCGTGCCGCGCGATCGCCGCCGCCGTCGTCTCCGAGACGGTGACGACGGCGTCGGCCCGGTTCAGCAGCGCCCGCTGCGGCCACCACGCGAGGTGGAAGAGCCGCCACAGCAGCCGGATCGGCAGGGTGAACTCCGGTGGCGGGGTGCGGTTGCGGTAGTAGATGAGGTCGTGCAGCGTGAGTACCAGCGCGTAGTCGCGGCCCCAGCTGCCCATCGTCTGCATGGGGGAGAACACGACGTCCGCGCCGATGCGGCGCACCTGCCGCGCGACGAGCGGCTCCCGGATGCTCGTGGGCGCGCTCACCCGGTGCCACGGCAGGTCCGGCAGGGCGGCGAGCTGGCGCTCGTCGCTCACCAGCAGCTCGACGCCGGGGTGCAGCGTCGCGAGCGCGGTCGCGAGGCCGACGGTGTACCGGCTGATCCCGTCGTGATGGCCGGTGCGGACGTACCGGCAGTCGATCAGAACCTTCACGGCAGCGCCGCGAGGAAGGCCTCGATCTCGCGGGCGACGGCCGCGGGCGCCTCGTAGTGGGCGAGGTGCCCTGTGGCCGGCACCACGGCGAGGCGGGCGTCGGCGAACCGCGCGGCCAGTGCCCGCTGGGCGGCGAGCGGGGCGATGTCGTCGCGTTCCGCGGCCACGAGGAGCGTCGGCACGCCCACCGCCGCCGCCGACTCCGCGACGTCGTGGCGCACCGACGCGTGGAACGCCTCCAGGAGCGTCTTCCGGTCGGCGAATGTGGAGAAGTACCGGCCGTGCTCGGCGTGGATCCATCGGCGCAGTGCCGCGTCGCGGGTGGTGGCCATGGCGACGCTCGCGATCCGCGTCATGAGCGGGTGGCGCAGCAGCCACGTTCCGGTGCCCTCCGGGAGCGCGCCCGCGAAGCGGTGGTAGGCGACCGTGAGCCCGGTCATGACCCGGCGCGGCCCGGCCAACGCCGATGCCGCGATGGGGTTGACGAGCACCAGCCCCCGTACCGCGGCGCCGCGAGCGACCGCGGCGGCCGTCACGATCGAGCCGAACGAGTGGCCCGCGAGCACCGCGTCGCCCGCCGGCGCGACGGCTGCGAGGAGCTCGCGCGTCCAGGCGGCGTAGCCGTCGATGTCGTGCCGGTCGGACGGCAACGCCTGCGACGCCCCGAACCCGGGCAGGTCGGGCACGATGACCTGGACACCGGCCCGCGCGCCGTCGAGGTGGGCGACGATCGGCTCCAGCCCGTGGTGGTCGCCCCGCAGGCCGTGGACGAACACGATCCGGCGGGCGGCGTCGTCCGGTCCGTACACCCACACCCGCGTGCGCCCGCCCCGCAGCTCGAGCTCCTCGCTGCGCACGAGAACCCGCGCGACGAGTTCGGCGTACGGCGAGGCGGACATCGGTACGAGTCTAGAGATCGTCGCTCCACGCACCCTTCGTCGGATCGCGCACCCCGTCTCAGCGCGCGCAACGCGTCGATGGGGCGTGTGGCCGACACGCCGGTCGGCGGGGTGAGCAGGGGGTTCGGCGGGGGCGGTACCGGGTTCGCGGAACTGTCGGGGGCCAGAGCTAGATTGAGCCGTCCCCAGCACCCTCGTCGCCCGGCGGCCACGCCATCGGGTGGCGGAGGTCAGGTTCTGCATGTTCGCGCGCCGCCCCGGCGGCGCCAGGAGGGAGCCCCCCACCCCATGGCGGCCAGCAGCACCGACAGCTTCGTCCACCTGCACACCCACACCGAGTTCTCCATGCTCGACGGGGCGGCGCGGCTGGACGACCTGTTCAAAGAGGCCGCGCGGATGGAGATGCCCGCGCTGGCGATGACCGACCACGGCAACGTGTTCGGGGCATACGAGTTCTGGCGCAAGGCCAACGCCCACGGCGTCAAGCCGATCATCGGGATGGAGGGCTACCTCTCGCCGGGGTCCCGCCACGAGCGCAAGCGCGCCACGCTGGGCGGCCAGCAGGTCAGCGACGACAACCCGGGCGAGATGTACACCCACATGACGTTGCTGGCCGAGAACACGGAGGGGATGCACAACCTCTTCCGGCTCTCGTCACTGGCGTCGCTCGAGGGCTACTACTACAAGCCCCGCATGGACCGGGAGCTGCTGGAGACCTACGGCAAGGGGATCATCGCCACCACGGGGTGCCCGTCCGGCGAGGTGCAGCGGCTGCTGCAGCAGGACCGCTACGACGACGCCGTCCAGGCCGCGAGCGACTACCGCGACATCTTCGGCAAGGACAACTTCTTCTGCGAGCTGATGGACCACGGCATCGCGATCGAGAAGCAGGTCCAGGAGGACCTGTTCCGGCTGAAGAAGCAGCTCGACCTGCCGGGCCTGGCCACCAACGACCTGCACTACACCTACGCCGAGGACGCCAAGCCGCACGAGGTGCTGCTCTGCGTGCAGACCGGCAAGACCCTCGCCGACCCCAACCGGTTCAAGTTCGACGCACAGGACTTCTACCTCAAGTCCGCCGCCGAGATGCGGGCCCAGTGGGACCCGCAGTTCCCCGAGGCCTGCGACAACACGCTGCTCGTCGCCGAGCGGGTGGACGTCGGGTTCACCGAGGGCCAGGACCTCATGCCGCGCGCACCCGTCCCCGAGGGGGAGACGGAGGAGAGCTGGCTGGTCAAGGAGGTCGAGCGCGGGCTGCACAAGCGGTTCCCGAACGGTGTCACCGAGCGGTACCGCAAGCAGGCCGAGTACGAGGTCGGCGTCATCATCCAGATGGGGTTCCCCGGCTACTTCCTGGTCACGGCCGACCTCATCCAGCACGCCAAGTCCGTCGGCATCCGGTGCGGCCCCGGCCGTGGCTCCGCGGCGGGCTCGCTGGTGGCGTACGTCCTCGGGATCACCGACCTCGACCCGATCGAGCACAAGCTGATCTTCGAGCGGTTCCTGAACCCCGAGCGCATCTCGATGCCCGACATCGACATGGACTTCGACGAACGTCGGCGCGGCGAGATGATCCGCTACACGACGGAGAAGTACGGCGAGGACCGCATCGCGCAGATCATCACGTACTCCACGATCAAGGCGAAGGCCGCGATCAAGGACTCGGCGCGGGTGCTCTACGGCCAGCCCGGTTACGCGGTGGCCGACCGCATCTCCAAGGCGATGCCGCCCGCCGTGATGGGCAAGGACATCCCGCTCTCCGGCGTCTTCGACCCGTCCCACAAGCGCTACTCGGAGGCCACCGAGGTCCGGGCGCTCTACGAGGCCGACCCGCAGGTCAAGGAGATCATCGACACCGCGCGGGGCCTGGAGGGCCTCAAGCGGCAGTGGGGTGTGCACGCCGCCGGCGTGATCATGTCGAGCAAGCCGCTGATCGACGTCATCCCGATCCAGCGCCGCGAGGCCGACGGCGCCATCATCACGCAGTTCGACATGGGCGCCTGCGAGACGCTCGGGCTGCTGAAGATGGACTTCCTCGGCCTGCGCAACCTCACGATCATCGACGACGCCCTGGACAACATCGAGCTGAACGGCAAGCCGAAGCTCGAGATCGAGAGCGTCGCGCTCGACGACCCGAAGACCTACGAGCTGCTCGGCCGCGGCGACACGCTCGGCGTGTTCCAGCTGGACGGCGGGCCGATGCGCGACCTGCTCCGCCGGATGGCGCCCACCGAGTTCGACGACATCTCCGCGGTCGGCGCGCTGTACCGGCCCGGCCCGATGGGCGCCAATGCCCACAACGACTACGCCGACCGCAAGAACGGCCGGCAAGAGGTCACGCCCATCCACCCGGAGCTGGCGGAGCCCCTCAAGGACATCCTCGGCGAGACCTACGGCCTGATCGTCTATCAGGAACAGGTCATGGCGATCGCCCAGAAGCTCGCGGGCTACACACTCGGCAAGGCCGACCTGCTGCGCCGCGCCATGGGCAAGAAGAAGAAGGAGATCCTCGACAAGGAGTACGAGGGTTTCGCCCAGGGCATGAAGGACCACGGCTACTCGGCCGCCGCGGTCAAGACGCTGTGGGACATCCTGCTGCCGTTCTCCGACTACGCGTTCAACCGCGCCCACTCCGCGGCGTACGGCCTGGTCTCGTACTGGACGGCGTACCTCAAGGCCAACTACCCGGCCGAGTACATGGCCGCGGTGCTCACGTCGGTCCGCGACGACAAGGACAAGGCCGCCGTCTACCTGGCGGAGTGCCGCCGCATGGGCATCACCGTGCTGCCGCCGGACGTCAACGACTCGGTGCGCAACTTCGCGCCCGTCGGCGACGACATCCGGTTCGGCCTCGGCGGCATCCGCAACGTCGGCGAGAACGTCGTCGACGCCATCGTGGCGGCCCGCAAGGAGAAGGGGGCGTTCACCGACTTCTCCGATTTCCTGCGCAAGGTCGACGCGGTGGTCTGCAACAAGAAGGTCATCGAGTCCCTGATCAAGGCCGGCGCCTTCGACTCGCTCAAGCACCCGCGCAAGGGCCTGCTGCTCGTGCACGCCGATGCCATCGACGCGGTGATGACCACCAAGAAGGCCGCCTCGATGGGGCAGTTCGACCTGTTCGGGTCGATGGACGGCTCGGGCCCGTCGGAGCTCGACGCCGTGTTCGATGTGAAGGTGCCCGACGACGAGTGGGACAAGAAGCACCGGCTGGCCGTCGAGCGGGAGATGCTGGGGCTCTACGTCTCCGGCCACCCGCTGCAGGGGCTGGAGCAGGTGCTGCTGTCCAAGTCGGACATGTCGATCTCGTCGATCCTCGAGGGCTCGTCCGACGGCAGGATCTCCGACGGCCACCAGGTCACGATCGGCGGCATCCTCACCGGCGTGAACCGGCGGGTGAACAAGAACGGTGAGCCGTGGGCGTCCGCGCAGCTGGAGGACCTCGCAGGCGGCATCGAGGTGCTGTTCTTCCCGCGCACGTACCAGGTGGTCGGCGTCGACGTGGCCGAGGACGCGATCGTGCTGGTCAAGGCAAGGGTCAACAAGCGCGACGACCGCGTCTCGCTGATCGTCGCCGACCTCGCGGTGCCCGACCTCTCGTCGGGGGCCGGCGGTGCAGGTGCCCCGGTGAAGGTGAGCATCCGCACCGAGCTCGTCACCCCGCAGCGGGTGTCGAAGCTCAAGGAGGTCCTCTCCCACCACCCGGGCACGTCAGAGGTACACCTCAACCTCCTCTACGGCGGCAAGACCACCACGTGGAAGCTCGACGACGGGCTCAAGGTCACCCACTCGTCGGCGCTGATGGGCGACCTCAAGGCGCTGCTGGGCCCTGGCTGCCTGGGCTGACCGACTTCACACACCCACTGCGGGCTTCACACAAGGCCGGCCCTGTGTGAAGTCCGCAGTGGGTGTGTGAAGAGGCTGGTCAGGCGAGTTGCTCGACCATCTTCTGCCAGTGTTGCTGCGCCTCCCCGTCCCAGCGGGCGTAGAGGGTGTCGAAGAGCGCGGCGGCGCGGGCGCCCGCCCATTCCTCGGGCAGCAGCTCCGCGGGCAGCTTGGGGTCGAGGAACGGGAAGCGGCGCCACGCGTGCACGAGCAGGATCTGGTGGACGAGCACGTCGGCCGGTTCCGCGGGCGTGGCGTCGGCGAAGCCGTCGAGGAACTCCTCGTAGGCCGCTTCCACCTCGGCGAGGTCCCAGGCCTGCTCCACCACCTGGCGCTCGGTGCCGATCGCCCCGAAGGGGCCCACGAAGGAGCTTGTCACGGCCGTGAGCCCGAGGTCGGCGATCACGTCCGCCGCCTCGTCCTGCTTGCCCGGGTCCGGGGTGAGCCAGACGCCGGGGGCCGGTGAGCCGAGGCCGGCCCATGCGAGCCGGGTGCGCAGCCGGTGCCGCAGCTGGCGCCGGGCCTCCGGCACGCTGACGAGCAGCACCAGCCAGCGCCCGTCCCACGGGGGCACGGCGGTGCCGAAGCCGTAGATCCGGGCGGCGCCGTCGGAGAGCAGCGTCCGGCCCTGCTCGGTGAGCGACCAGCGGACGCGGCGGCCGGAGCGGCCGGACACGAGCAGGCCCTCTGCGGCGGTGCGGGCGAGCGCCTGGCGGGCCGACTTGGGCTCCACACCGAGGCCGCCGAGCACGTCGATGAGCACCTGTGTCCAGACGGGCTGGTCGCGGGGGAGGAGGAACTCGCCGAGCACGGTGAGCAGCAGCGAGCGAGCGCTCGTGGCGCCGAGCTCGCGGCGGCGGGAGAGCGCCGGGTGATCGGTGTCGGCGACGGTGCTCATGGCGGCCGAGGGTAATGGGACCGATCGGCTCGATCCCACCCGCGCGCACACCAACCCAGGATCACCGGATCGTGTGGTCCCCATTTACCCACGAAGGGGGCAAAACGGGCCGCGAATGGTCCGAACGGGCGAGCCTGTGACCAGTATGGATCACGGGCTTGCAGATGAACATGAATGCCAGGTTAAACGGGTCCGCGCGGTCTCGGATCAGACGAAACCGGCGGAACGGACAGCGGGAGGAGGTCGTTCCCCGTTCACCGTGCACTGCCGCCGGCCGTCCCGACGTCGACTGCTCGGAGTCTCGAGATGACCAGATCCCTGCCCCGCCCAGCACGCCCTGCCCAGCACGCCCCGCCCCGCCGCCGTGATGCGGTGCGGACCGACGTGCTCGCCTCGCTCGTCGTCTTCCTCGTCGCCGTACCCCTGTCGCTGGGGATCGCCCTCGCCTCCGGCGCGCCGCTCATGGCCGGGCTGATCGCCGCCGTGGTGGGCGGCGTGGTCGCCGGTCTGCTCGGGGGCTCCCCGCTGCAGGTCAGCGGCCCGGCCGCCGGGCTCACCGTCGTGGTGGCCGAGCTCGTCACCCGCTTCGGCTGGCAGACCACCTGCCTGATCACCGCGGGCGCCGGGCTGCTCCAGATCCTCTTCGGCTGCACCCGGATCGCGCGGTTCAGCCAGGCCATCCCGCCTGCCGTCGTGCACGGGATGCTTGCCGGCATCGGCATCACGATCGCGCTCTCGCAGCTGCACGTCGTGCTCGGCGGGAGCCCGCCGACGGGGGCGCTCGGCGCGCTCGCCGAGCTCCCTGCCCAGCTGACGCAGGTCCGGCCGGGCGCCGCCCTGATCGGCGCCGTCACGATCGCGCTGCTCCTGCTGTGGCCGCGGCTGCCCCGCGGGGCGCGGGTGCTCCCGGGCGCACTCGTCGCCGTCATCGCCGCCACCGCGGTCGCGTTCCTCCTGCCCGACGTCCCGCGGGTCGATCTCCCGGTCAACCTGCTCGAGGCGATCACGCTGCCGACGCTGCTGCCGGACCTGCCATGGCTGGGGATCGCGGGCGGGATGCTGACGATCGCGCTGATCGCGAGCGTCGAGAGCCTGCTCTCCGCCGTCGCGGTGGACCGCATGCACACCGGGAGGCGCACGAATCCGGACCGCGAGCTGATCGGGCAGGGCGCCGCCAACACGGTCTCCGGCCTGCTGGGCGGGCTGCCCGTCACCGGCGTCATCGTGCGTAGCGCCACCAACGTCAAGTCGGGCGCCCGGACTCGGGCCTCCGCGGTGCTGCACGGCGTGTGGGTCGCCGTGTTCGGGATCGCGCTGGTGGGCGTGGTCGAGCTGATCCCGCTCGCCGCTCTCGCGGGGTTGCTCGTGGTGGTCGGGGCACAGCTGGTGAAGCCCGAGCAGATCCGGGCCGCCCATTCGCACGGGGAGTTGGTCGTATACCTCGGCACTGTCGTGGGCGTGCTCGCGCTGAACCTGCTCGAGGGCGTCGTGATCGGCCTCGTGCTCGCCGGCCTCGTGATGTTGCGGCGCGCGGTGCGCGCCCGCGTCCGGGTCGTCGAACCCGATGGCGCGGCGCCGTGGCGCGTGATCGTCGAGGGCACGTTGAGCTTCCTGTCGGTGCCCGCGCTCTCGCGCACCCTCGCCACCGTGCCGGCCGGCGCACCGGTGCGCGTGGAGCTCGTCGTGGACTACCTCGACCACACGGCGTTCGACCACCTGGACGCCTGGACGGCCCGCCAGCGCGGGGCCGGAGCGGAGGTCGTCGTGACCGAACCTGGGGCGCGTGAGCAGGGCGATCGCCCCCGCCACCGCTACGCGACCTGGTCGCAATGGCAAGGGACACCGGGGCAGGAGGTCGACCGCACCCCGCGCGCGCCGCTCCTCGCCGGCGTCGCCGCGTACCACGCGGATGCCGCGGAGCTGATCCGGCCGACCCTGGAGAAGCTCGCCGATGGCCAGGAGCCGAAGGGGTTGCTGCTGTGCTGCGCCGACTCGCGCGTGCAGCCCAACATGATCACTCGCAGCGGGCCAGGCGACCTGTTCACCGTGCAGAACGTGGGAAACCTGGTGGCCGGGACGTCGATGCGCGCCGCGCTCCACTACGCCACCGAGGTACTGCGCGTCCCCCTGGTCGCCGTGTGTGGCCACTCGGGGTGCGGCGCGATGCGCGGGCTGCTCGACGGGGCCCGGCAGCCGGGCGACCCGCTCGGTGACTGGCTCGCCTCGGGCGCTCCCAGCCTGGACGCGCTGCGCGCCGGGCATCCCGTCGGGCGGGCCGCGCTCGCCGCGGGTTACGGCGAGGTCGAGGCGCTGGCCATGGTGAACGTGGCACAGCAGCTGGCGGACCTGCGATCTCAGGGCGTCGATGCCGCGCTGGTCGGGCTGTTCTTCGACATCCCGACGGCGCGCGTGCTCGTGCTCGACGAGGAGGCGCAGGAATTCCGCAGGCCCGAGTGATGATCGGGCGTACCGTGCGGTCGTGGTGATCGACCTCCCCGACGGCCTTCGGGCCGGCCCGATGCAGGCCACGGATGCTGCGCGGTGGGCCGCGTTGCTGGAGGCCGTCGAGGATGTCGACCGGCGCGACGAGAACTTCGACGCCGAGGACTGCGCCGAGGAGCTCGCCGACCCGGATCTCGACCTGGAGCGCGACACCCTCCTCGTGCTCGACGGGGACGACCGGGCGGTGGCCTATATGGTGGCCCGCCTGCGCGTCGGGCCACCATTGGGCCTGCGCCTGGTCGTCGACGCGGCCGTGCACCCGCGCCACCGTCGGCGCGGGATCGGCACGGCGCTGACGGCCGCGGCACACCGGCGGGCCGACGAACTGGGCGCGGCGGTCGTCACACGGCTGGCCGAGTCCGGGGCCGACGCGATCGCACTCGCCGAGCGCGCCGGGATGCGGCCCGTGCGGTGGTGGTCAGAGCTCGTGCGCGACCTCACCGTTCCGGTCAAGCCGATCTCGCCACCGGCCGGGATCACCATCGCCGTGCTCGGGCGGCCCTACGACGCGGCGCGGTGGGACGAGCCGCTGCGCCTGGCACACAACAGCGCGTTCGCCGACCATTGGGGATCGGCGGCAATCGGCCCCACCGGATGGGCGCACCAGCGCACGGGCGCCCGCGCGTTCCGCCCTGAGAGTTCCGTCGTCGCCCTCACCGGCGACGGTTTCATCGCCGGGTACATCCTGAGCTACGAGTTCCCGGCCGCCACCGCGCGCAGCGGCACTCGTGATCTCTACGTGGGGACGGTCGGCACACTCCCCGCCCACCGCGGGCGCGGGATCGCCGGTGCGCTGCTGGCCAGCGTGCTGCAGGGCGCCGCCGACCAGGGCTACGCCACCGCGTCCCTCACCGTAGACGCGGAAAACCCCACCGGCGCGCTCGGCGTGTACGACCGCGCGGGCTTCCGGCCGCATCGCCGCGATGTGACCTACCTGCGGCCCGCTCAGTCCTCGTCGGGCGGGGCGAAATGGGCCAGGGCGTCCACCGACGGCACCGTGTAGTACGCCCCGGTGACCGGCTGGGTGTAGCGGGTCAGCGCGTCGCGCACGCCGTCGCCGACTCCGGCCATGCGCCGCAGCATCTCTTCGAGGCGCCACTGGTCGCGGCTGAACCCGACGAACGCGGTGCCGTGCCGCGAGACGCCGCCGAAGGCCACGTTGCGCCGGAAGATCGGCAGTTCCTCACCGTCCACCTCGAGCACGGTGCGCGCGACGTGGCTGTCGGCGGGCTTGGTCTCGTCGTCGAGCTCGATGCTGTCGGGCTTGGTGCGGCCCATGACGTTCTCCTGCGCGTGCGTGGGGAGGCTCTCCCAGCCGTCGCCGTCGTGCTCCCACATCTGCACGAGCACCACACTGCTGCCGGCCCCCGGCTTCTGCGCGGGCACGAGCGCGACGGCGGGCGCCTCGAGGAGCGACGGGTTCTCGGTGCCGTCGATGAAGCCGGTGAGGTCGCGGTCGTGCCGGTAGAGCCAGCCCGTCGTCTCCCGGCGCAGCCGGGCCACCGGCGCGAGACCGGAGACGATCGCGCGCCCGTTGTCGAACACGGCGGTCCGGTCGCCGCCGGCCACCCACATCCACGCGTCGTGCTGGGTGGCGGGCATCGTCCAGCCGCCCGCGCCGACGAGCGGCTGTTCGAACCCGCGCGCGGAGGCGGGCACGTCGGCCGGGTCGGCCACCTCCGCCCACAGCTCCGGCCTGAACCCGACGACGAGGTTGACCCCGCCAGTGGTCGACAGCGGACCGACGAGCCCGGCGGCGGCCTGCACGAGCGCGATCGGTTCGGCGTCCGGGGCGAGGTCGAACTCCAGGTAGCCGTGCTCCGGGGTGCCCAGCGCGAAGATGCCCGGTTGAGCGTTCACCGCTGCGCTTTCCGGTGCACGCTCTCCACGGTCGAGATGAGGCCGTCGAGGTCGGGCAGGACGGCGTCGGCGATTGACGGATCGTGCTCGTCGGAGTTCCGGTTGACCCACACCCGGGACACGTCGAGGGCCTTCGCGGGCTCCATGTCGTGGAAGTAGCTCTGCGCGACGTGCACCCAGCGGTCCCGCGTGGCCCCGAAGGACTCGGCGAAGCGGGTGAAGTGGTTGTGGTTCGGCTTGTACGAGCCGACCATCTCCGCGGTCACGACCGCGTCGACCGGGGCGCCCAGCCGGCGCTGCGTCTCGCCGATGATGTCCTGGTCGCAGTTGGTGAGCAGGGCGATCCGCCACCCGGCCTCGCGCAGCCTGGTCAGGTTCGCCGCCACCTCCGGGAAGACCGGCCAGTAGGCGATGGTGTCGCCGAGCACGTGGGCGTCGTCCGCGCGCAGGTCGAGCCGCGCGTCGCGGGCGGTGCGGCGCAGCGCCTCGGCCATCACCTCGCGGTAGCGCAGGCCGGGGAACTCGGTCTGCACTGCGGGCTCGTGGCCGTTGTACGCCTCGAGCAGCTCATCGCCCTGCCCGGGGAACAGCAGGTCGATGCCGTTCGCGATGCCGTGCCGCCAGTCCACGAGGGTGCCGAAACAGTCGAACGTCGCCCACCGGATCGCAGTCATGCACTCATCTTGGTACGCGGGTTACCGTCTGCGCTCGTGACGTCCCCCGATCCCGCGCACCCGCTCGCCTGGCTCGAACCGCACGCCGCCCACCGCCGCGCCGCCGGGCTGCGCAGGGAGCTGCGGCCCAGGACACCGCGTGAGCCGCTGCTCGACCTCGCAGGCAACGACTACCTCGGCCTCGCCACCGACCCGAGGGTCGTCGAGGGCGCGGTGCGGGCGGCGCGGACCTGGGGTGCGGGCTCCACCGGCTCCCGGCTCGTCACCGGCACCACCGCCCTGCACGCCGAGCTGGAGGCGGAACTCGCGGCGTTCTGCGGGGCCGAGGCCGCGCTCGTGTTCTCCTCCGGCTACGCCGCCAACCTCGGTGTGCTCACCGCGCTCGCCGGGCCGGACGCGCTGGTCGTGTCGGACATGGCCAACCACGCCTCGCTCATCGACGGCTGCCGGCTCTCCCGGGCACGCGTCGCCGTGGTCCCGCACGACGACCCGGACGCGATCGACGCGGTGCTCGCGGCGCGGAGCGAGGAGCGGGCGCTCGTCGTCACCGAGAGCGTGAACAGCGTGGACGGCGGCCTGGCGCCGCTGCGGCAGCTGCACGCGGTCTGCCGCCGCCGGGGCGCGCTGCTCGTCGTGGACGAGGCGCACGGGCTCGGCGTGGTGGGCCCGGGCGGGCGCGGGCTGCTCGCCGCCGCGGCGCTGGCGGGCGCCGACGACGTGGTCGCGACCGTGACGCTGTCCAAGGCGCTCGGGGCGCAGGGCGGTGCGGTGCTCGGGCCGGCGGCGGTCACCGCGCACCTGGTCGACACCGCCCGCTCGTTCATCTTCGACACCGGCCTCGCACCGGCTGCCGTTGGCGCCGCGCAGGCGGCACTTGCCGTGCTCAGCGGCGAGCCCGAGCGGCCGGGCGCCGTGCTGCGCGTGGCCGCCGCGCTGGCCGAGGCCGCCGGGGTGCCCGCGCCGCCGTCCGCGGTGGTGCCCGTCGTGCTCGGCGAGCCCGACGTCGCAGTGGCCGCGGCCCGCCGGTGCGCCGAGCGCGGCCTTCGCGTCGGGTGCTTCCGGCCGCCGTCGGTGCCCGAGGGCACCAGCAGGCTGCGCCTCACCGCGCGCGCCACGGTGACCGACGCCGAGCTCGCGCACGTCCGCTCGGTGCTCGCCGACGTCCTCGCGCCGGCCAACGCATGATCGTTGTTGTCACCGGCACGGGCACCGAGGTCGGCAAGACGATCGTCACGGCGGCTATCGCCGCGGTCGCGGCCGCCCGGGGGGAGCGGGTGGCCGTGCTCAAGCCCGCCCAGACCGGCGTGGCGGACGGCGAGCCCGGGGACGTCGCCACCGTCCAGCGGCTCGTGCCCGGCATCACCGGCCGCGAGCTCGCCCGCTATCCCGAGCCGCTCGCGCCCGCGACCGCCGCCCGCCGCGCCGGGATGGCTCCGGTCACGCCGCGGGCGGCGGCCGACGCGGCCACCGCGCTCGCCGCGGACCACGACCTGGTGCTCGTCGAGGGGGCCGGTGGGCTGCTGGTGCGGATGACCGACAACGGCACCCTCGTCGACGTCGCCGCGCTGCTCGCGGCTCCGGTGCTGGTGGTCGCCGCGGCCGGGCTGGGCACGCTCAACGCCACCGAGCTCACCGTCGAGGCGCTGCGGCATCGCGGGCTGACCTGTCCGGGGGTCGTGGTCGGCGCGTGGCCGGCCGAGCCGGACCTCGCGGCCCGCTGCAACCTCGATGACCTGCCCGCCACCAGCGGCGTCCCGCTGCTCGGCGCGCTCCCCGTCGGCGCGGCCGCGCTGGACCCGGCGAGGTTCGCGGCCGTCGCACGTCACAGTCTGGCGCCCGAACTGGGTGGCGGATGGCAGACTCCCGACGCGTGACGACGACGCAGTTCGCCATCCTCGACTCCATTCGGTCCCAGGTCCTCGACGAGGGCGTCGGCCTGTCGGAGGAGCAGGTGCTCGACGTCCTGCGACTCCCCGACGAGGCCCTCGAACCGCTGCTGGAGCTGGCGCACGAGGTCCGGATGCGCTGGTGCGGGCCGGAAGTCGAGGTCGAGGGGATCATCTCCCTGAAGACCGGCGGCTGCCCCGAGGACTGCCACTTCTGCTCGCAGTCGGGCCTGTTCGACTCGCCGGTGCGCTCGGCATGGCTGGACGTCCCGTCGCTGGTGGAAGCGGCGAAGCAGACGGCGAAGACCGGGGCCACGGAGTTCTGCATCGTCGCGGCCGTCCGCGGGCCCAACGAGCGGCTGATGGCACAGGTCGCCGCCGGCATCGCGGCGATCAAGGACGAGGTCGACATCAACATCGCCTGCTCGCTGGGCATGCTCACGCCCGAGCAGGTCGACCAGCTCGCCGCGATGGGCGTCCACCGCTACAACCACAACCTGGAGACCGCCCGCTCCCACTTCCCGAACGTCGTCACCACGCACACGTGGGAGGAGCGCTGGGAGACTCTCTCGCTGGTGCGCGAGGCCGGGATGGAGGTGTGCTGCGGCGGCATCCTCGGGATGGGGGAGAGCATGGAGCAGCGTGCCGAGTTCGCCGGGCAGCTCGCGGCGCTCACCCCGGACGAGGTCCCGCTCAACTTCCTCAACCCGCGCCCGGGCACCCCCTTCGGCGACCTGGAGCCCCTCGACGCGCGCGACGCGCTGCGCGCCGTCGCGGCGTTCCGGCTGGCGCTGCCGCGCACCGTGCTGCGGTTCGCGGGCGGGCGGGAGATCACGCTCGGCGACCTTGGCGCGCGCCAGGGCCTGCTCGGCGGGATCAACGCAGTGATCGTCGGCAACTACCTGACCACGCTCGGCCGCCCGGCGGAGTCGGACATCGATTTGCTCGGCGAGCTGCAGATGCCGATCAAGGCGCTGAGCGAGACGATCTAGCGGACCGATGTTCTGCGACCAGTGCGGGAAGCCCGCGGCAGAAGGCGCTCACGCACGCTGCGCGGACCGCCGGATGCTGGAGCCGCCGCGGTTCTGCCCGGACTGCGCGCGGCGCATGGTTGTGCAGGTGACGCCGACGGGCTGGACGGCGCGCTGCAGCCGGCACGGTGAGCGCGCCAGCCGCTGAGCCCTACCGGGTGCGCCACCTGCCGTCAGGCGAGCCGGCGTGCGCAGATGACGGCGTCGACGCCGCTGCCGGACTGGACCCGTCGCCGGTTCTCGGCGACGGCGAACTCCCAGCCGTGGGGATCGAGCGCGGCGACCGTGGTGTCGACGTCGACCTGCACCTGGCCGGCCGCGGGCGTGGGCGCCCCGGTGGCCGGGTCGACCGGACGGTGGCCGACCAGCAGGAGCGTGCCGCCGGGCGCGACCCCGGCCGCCATGCGTCGCACCATCTCCTCCACCGAGCCCGCGATGTGGACGTAGAGGCACGTCACGAGGTCGAACCGGCCGGGCTGCGGGGCCCAGGTGGCGAGGTCGCCCTCGACCCAGTCGATGCGCTCGGCGATGTCGGCACCGAGCGATTCGGCGGTCGACCGGCCGTGTGCCAGGGCGGCCGCGGAGAAGTCGACGGCCGTGACCCGCCACCCGCGACCGGCGAGCCAGAGCGTGTCGGATCCGTGGCCGCACCCCGCGTCGAGCGCACGTCCGGGCCGCAGGCCCTCCACCGCGCCGGTGAGGTGCGTGTTCGGGGGCCGCTGCGCGATCTGCTCCCCGTGATCACTCAGGACCTGCGACCACCGCTCTTCCCAGAACTCCCGGTCGAACGCCGGTCGAGCAGTCATTCGTGATCACCTCCGGGTACATCGTGCCCGCGTCGCGTGTCCGCCCGCACGCCGGGGGACCGACCGACAGCGCCGGTCATCGCTCCTGGCGGCGTCGGCGGTGGTCGGCGACGTGGGCGCTGTTGGCGCAGCGGGTGCTGCAGAAGCGGCGCCTGCCGTTGCGGGATGTGTCGACGAAGACGGTGCCGCAGCCGGGGCGGTCGCAGCGGCCGATGCGGTGGGGGTCGTCGCAGAGGGCGTGGGCGAGGCCGCCCGCTGTGTAGGCCGTGACGCGGTGCACGAGGGGCGCGTCGTGCTCGGCGTAGTGGAAGTGCGGGGCCCGTCCGTCGTGCTGGGAGATGTAGGGCGGGGCGGCGACGGCGGCGAGGAGCTCGTTGACCAGGTCGACGCGCCGGGTCACATCGGTCTCGGCGAAGACGTCGCGCAGCCGGTCCGCCCAGCGCGTCAGTTCCCGGGCCTCGGCGAGGTCGACCTCGTCCGCCGGCCGGTAGTCGTAGGTCGCCAGTACCTCGTCGAGGGCGTCCGGCGGCGCCGCGGGACCGGCGTTGACGAGGGCGACCGCGAGCTGTGCCGCGGTGCCACCGTAAGGGTTGAATTGCACTAGGGCATTACAGCAGGCTGGGTTCCGTGAACACCAGCGTGCAGCGCTCGACCGGTCGATTCGTGGGCTTGTGGTTGGCGCTCGGTGCCGCGCTGGCGATGGGGAGCGCGGCGGCGGCGATGAAGGCGCTTGGGGCCACCGGGATGCCGGCGGTGAACGTGGTCCAGGCGCGGTTGCTGGTCGCTGCCGCCGCGCTGATGGTCGTCGCGGTGGTGGTGCGCCGCGGTCGGCTGCGGGTCGCGCGGCGCGACTGGTGGCTGGTCGGCGCCTACGGCGTGATCAGCCTGGCGGCCAACCAGGTGGTGTTCATGATGTCGTTGTCGCGGCTCTCGGTCGGGGTGGCGCTGCTGCTGGAGTACCTGGCTCCGGTGCTGGTGGCGCTGTGGGTGCGGTTCGTGCGGCGGGAGCCGGTGTCGGGCCTGGTGTGGGGCGGCATCGCGGCCACGCTGCTCGGGCTCGGGCTGGTGGGGCGCGCGTGGGCGGGGTTCGCGCTGGATGGGGCCGGTTTCGTGCTGGGGTTGCTGGCCGCGGTGACCATGGCGTCCCGGTTCGTGCTGGCCGATCGAGGGCTGCGCCGGCACGACCCGCTGGTGCTGGCGGCGTGGGGCACGACGGTGAGCGCCGGCACCCTCCTCCTGACGGGGGCGATCGCACCCTTCCCGCTCGACGCGCTCCTGCGGGACGTGGACCTGAACGGCGTCGCCGTACCGGTCGCGCTGCTGGTGGCGTGGGTCGGGCTGGTCGGCACGGCCGGGGGTGTGCTGCTCGCGGTGGCCGCGCAGCGGCTGCTGCCGCCGACGGCGGCGAGCCTGGTGCTGACCCTGGAGGTGGTGGTGGGTGCCGGGCTGGCCTACCTGGTCCTCGGGGAGGGGCTCGCGGCGGCCCAGATCCTGGGCGGCGCGGTGATGCTCGGCGGGGTGGCGCTGGCGCAGGTCGCGATCGTCCGCCGCGCTGATCGCCGACCGGCATCGACCGCGGCCCCTGCCGTGGGCGCGCTGGCGACGGAGGCGCGGTGACGACCACCGCGTCTCAGTTGACGCTGTGGTCCACCGCGTACGTCGTGATCGGTGCGGGGACGGCGTGGAGCTCGGCGAGCAGGCTGGCCTCGCGGGCCAGCAACACGCGTACCAGCCGCAGCCGCTCCACGGGGGAGGTCAGCTCGAGCAGGCGCTGGCGGTCGCTGACCGGCAGCAGGCAGTCGGCGGCGAGGACGTGCGGGAGAGCGCCCGGTTCGACATCGGGTTCCGGCTCTGCCCACTCGCCCGCCTTCCATGCGGTGGTGCAGTAGCGGCGGTGCGCGGCGCGGGCGGCGGTGGACAGGATGCGGGTGAGCTCGCCGACGGCCGCGTCGTCCGATGGGTCGTCGGGGAGGTGCTCGACGGAGCCCATCAGGTACGGCTTCGAGTCGGCGTCCATATCGAGCAGGCGGAACCGGCGGGCGCCGTGGGTGACGAGGTCGAAGCGGCCGTCGGGCAGCCGCTCGACGTCGCGCAGCACCGCGGTGCAGCCGATGGTGTGCAGCCCGGCGATGCCGTCGTCGTCGGGTGCCCAGCCCTCCCGGACGGCGACGACGCCGAACTCGCGGTCGGGCACAGCGCCCGTGACGAGGTCGAGCGTGAGCTGACGGTAACGGGGCTCGAAGACGTGCAGCGGCAGCGTGGCTCCGGGCAGTAACACCGTGCCCAGCGGGAACAGTGGGAGCGTCTCGGCCACGTCGTTACGGTACGACTCCGCGGGTTGCTTCGCTGGGCGGTCGCAGCACGGCGAATGCGTCGGTCACGCGCAGGGTGCGGTCGGTGAACCGGAAGAGCGCCGCGGGCCTGCCGCCCACGGGCCCGGGCGGGGCGACCTCACCGGTCGGTTCGAGGACCTGGCGCCTGGTCAGCACGCGTTGCAGGTTGGTGGCCGACACCGGGTGCCCGAGCGCGGCGGCGTACAGGTCGCGCAGGGCGGAGATCGTGAACTCGCGGGGAGCGAGCGCGAACCCGAGGTTGGTGTAGGAGAGCTTCGCGCGCAGCCGGTCGCGGGCGGCCGCGATGATCTCGGCATGGTCGAACGCGGTCGGCGGTAGCGCCGCGAGGGGATGCCAGTGCGTGTCCGGCGGCACCGCCGGATCGGCGTCGGACCGCACGAGCCCGAGGAACGCGGTGGCGACCCGCCGGACGTCCGGCACCCGGCCCGGCCGGCTGAACACCCCGAGCTGCTCGACGTGGGTGACCTCGCGCAGGTCGACCTTCTCCGCGAGCTGGCGGCGGACCGACCGCTCGACGTCCTCGTCGTCGCCGAGCAGGCCGCCCGGCAGGGCCCAGCGGCCGGCGTCGGGGGGCAGCGCGCGCTGCCAGGCGAGCACCTGGAGCGACCCGCAGCGGATCTGGAGCACCGCGGCGAGCACCTCGTGCTCGGTCGGGCGCGTCATGAACGGATCGTAGGGCGTCTGCTTCCGTCCCCGCCGTGAACGCCAGATTGCGTCCCGGTGAGGCCCCGGTCACGAGGAGGGGGCACCGCGGCGATCCCGCTGTTAGTATCGCTCCTGTTTCCGACTGACAGTCGAAAACTGGGAGGGGTCATGACCGCAAGCCCGACGATCGCCGAGCCCCAACTCGGCGGGTCGCTCGAAACTGGATGGGCCGACGAGGTGCGTGCCCTCGCCCGCCGCCGCGACGCCGTGGTGCTGGCGCACAACTACCAGCTGCCGGAGATCCAGGACGTCGCCGACCACACCGGCGATTCCCTCGCGCTATCCCGGATCGCGGCCGAGTCCGACGCGTCGACGATCGTGTTCTGCGGCGTGCACTTCATGGCCGAGACCGCGAAGATCCTCAGCCCGGACAAGACGGTGCTGATCCCGGACGCCGCCGCGGGATGCTCGCTGGCCGACTCGATCACGGCCGATCAGCTGCGCTCCTGGAAGGCGGAGCACCCGGACGCGGTGGTCGTCAGCTACGTCAACACGACGGCCGCGGTGAAGGCCGAGACCGACATCTGCTGCACCTCCTCGAACGCCGTCGAGGTGGTGGCCTCGATCCCGGCCGAGAAGGAGGTGCTGTTCCTTCCCGACCAATTCCTCGGCGCGCACGTCCGCCGCGTCCTTCAGCGGGAAAACATGCACGTCTGGGCGGGGGAGTGCCACGTGCACGCCGGTATCAACGGCGCCACCCTCACCGCGAAGGCCAAGGCGAACCCCGACGCCGAGCTCTTCGTGCACCCGGAGTGCGGCTGCGCCACCTCCGCGCTCTACCTCGCCGGGACGGGCGCGGTGCCCGCGGACCGGGTCAAGATCCTCTCTACGGGCGGGATGCTCGACGCCGCACGCACATCGCACGCGAAGTCGGTGCTGGTGGCGACCGAGGTCGGCATGCTGCACCAGCTGCGCAAGGCCGCGCCCGAGATCGACTTCCGCGCCGTGAACGACCGCGCTTCCTGCCGCTTCATGAAGATGATCACCCCCGAGAAGCTGCTGCGGGCGCTGCGCGAGGGCCGCGACGAGGTGCACGTCGACCCCGAGCTCGCCGCGCGCGGCCGTGCCGCCGTGCGGCGAATGATCGAGATCGGGAAGCCGGGGGGTGGCGAATGACCGCGCACTGGGAGGCCGAGGCGGATCTGGTGGTCGTCGGGTCCGGGGTCGCCGGTCTCACCGCCGCGCTGGACGCCGCCGAGCTCGGCCTGCGCGTCGTCGTCGTGACCAAGGACGCCGCCGACGCCGGGTCCACCCGCTACGCGCAGGGCGGGGTCGCCGTGGTGCTGGGGGACGTGCCAGGGGACAGCGTCGAGGCGCACGTCGCCGACACGCTCGTCGCCGGGGCCGGCCTCTCCGACCTCACCGCCGTCACGGAGATCCTCACCGACGGCCCGGCCGCCGTGGCCCGGTTGCGGGCGCGGGGTGCGACCTTCGATCCCGGTGCGGACGGACGGCTGGCCCGCACCCGCGAGGGCGGGCACTCGGCGTTCCGCGTGGTGCACGCGGGCGGCGACGCCACCGGAGCCGAGGTCGAGCGCGCACTGGTGGCCGCCGCGACCGACCGGCGGCTCCCGCTGCTCGCAGGCCACGTCGCCGTCGACGCGCTGCGCGACGAACGCGGCACGGTCAGCGGGCTCGCCGTGCTCGACGACGCCGGCCGACCCGGGATGCTGCGCGCGCCCGCGGTGCTGCTGGCGAGCGGCGGCTACGGCCAGCTGTACGCGAGCACCACCAACCCGGCCACGGCCACCGGCGACGGCCTTGCGCTCGCGTTGCGGGCCGGCGCAACGGTGGCTGACCTGGAGTTCGTGCAGTTCCACCCCACCGTCCTCTACACCGGGCCGGCGGTGGGCAGGCGGCCGCTCGTCACCGAGGCCGTGCGCGGTGAGGGCGCGGTGCTGCTCGACCGCGCGGGCCGGCGGTTCATGACCGACCTGCACCCGCTCGCCGACCTCGCCCCGCGCGACGTCGTGGCCGCGGCGATCACCCGCACGCTCGCCGCCACCGGCGCCGACTGCGTGCACCTGGACGCCACGGCGATCCCGGACTTCGCCCGGCGGTTCCCGACGGTCCACGCCGCGTGCCGGGCCGCCGGGATCGACCCGGTCCGCGAGCCCATCCCCGTCACCCCGGCCGCGCATTACGCCTGCGGCGGCGTGGTCACCGACCTGCACGGGCGCACGTCCGTCCCGGGGCTCTACGCCGCAGGCGAGGTCGCGCGCACCGGCCTGCACGGCGCCAACCGGCTCGCGTCCAACTCGCTGCTGGAAGGGCTGGTGGTCGGGGCCCGGGCAGCGCGGGCGGTGGCCGCCGACCGGGCGGCTGTGCGGCCCGCGCCCGGCGAATGTCTCGTCGCGTCGCCGGCGGCCCCGCTCGCCCCGCGCGCGGTCGTGCAGCAGGCGATGACGGCCGCGGCCGGCATCGGCCGGGACGCCGCAGGCCTTGCCGCCGCGTCCGACCGGATCGAGGAGGCGACCGCGGTGGGCGTCCCGGCGGACCGGGCGGGCGTGGAGGACGCCGCGCTCACCGTGCTCGCGCAGGCCGTGCTCGCCGCGGCCGGCACCCGCACGGAGAGCCGCGGCTGCCACGTGCGCACCGACTTCCCCGACCGGGACGATCAGTGGCAGCGCGCGAGCCTCGTGCTGACGCTCGACGCCGACGGTCGGCCGGTCGTCCAGGCCGGGACGGCGGTGGCGGCATGACCGGCACGCTGCTGGGGCCCGACCTCGCCGACCTGCGGCGGGTCGTCGCGACCGCCCTCGAGGAGGACCTGCGCTACGGCCCGGACGCCACGACCGCGGCGACCGTGCCCGCCGATGCCGTGGCCGTGGCCGCGTTCGCCGCGCGCGAGCCGGGTGTGCTGGCCGGGTTGCCCGCGGTGCGCGCCGTGCTGGACGAGGTCGTCGGCGACTACGAGGTCCTGGAGGCCCGTGCCGACGGCGACCGGCTCGCCGCGGGCGAGTCCGCCCTGACCGTCCGGGCCCCGGTGCGCGGGCTGCTCACCGCCGAGCGCACCGCGCTCAACCTGCTCTGCCACCTGTCCGGCGTTGCCACGGCCACCGCGGCCTGGGTCGATGCCGTGACCGGCACCAGCGCCCGCATCCGCGACACCCGTAAGACATTGCCCGGGCTGCGGCTGCTGGAGAAGTACGCGGTGCGCTGCGGCGGCGGGGTGAACCACCGGCTCGGGCTGGGCGACGCCGTCCTGATCAAGGACAACCACGTCGCGGCCGCAGGCTCGGTGGGCGCCGCGCTCGCCGCCGCCCGGGCCGCGGCGCCCGACCTCCCGTACGAGGTGGAGGTCGACACCCTCGACCAGTTCGACGAGGTGCTCGCCCTCGAGGCGGAGCTGGTGCTGCTGGACAACTTCGACGTCGAGCGCACCCGTGAGGCCGTCCGGCGGCGGGGCGATCGGCCCACGAAGCTGGAGTCGTCCGGCGGGCTGGTGCTGGCCAACGCGCGGGCCTACGCCGAGACCGGCGCCGACTACCTGTCGGTGGGCGCGCTCACCCACTCCGTGCAGGCGCTCGACCTGGGCCTGGACCTCCGGTCCTCGTGAGTGGATACGCGCGCTATAGCGCGCGTATCCACTCACGACCTGGTCAGCGCAGGCGCACGATGCTGCCGTTGACCAGGCGGGCCTCCTCCGACACCACCCACGCGATCACCTCGGCCACCTCGTCCGGCGTGGCGACGTGGGTGTGCTCCGTGCTCGCCTCCACGCCCGCGCGCACCTCGTCGTTGACCCACCCGGTGTCGGTGACCGGCGGGTAGACGATGTTGGCGGTCACGCCGTGGGGTGCGAGCTCCACCGAGGCGGACATCGTGTAGTTCTCCTGCGCCGCCTTGGCCGCGCCATAGGACACCTCGTCGGGGAAGCCGTGCTGCCCGCCCGAGGTGAGCCCGACGATCCGGCCCCACGTGCCGCCGCGGGCGCGGTGGCGGCGCGCGAACTCCGCGATCAGGAGCGCGGGCGCCATCGCGTCGACGGCGAACTGCCGCTGGAACGTCTCCGCCGTGACCTGCCGCATCGGCCGGCCGAACCGGTCGATCTCGGCGGGCTTGAACGTGTCCTGCACCCAGCCGCTCGCGTTGTTGACCAGGATGTCCACCGGCCCGAGCCGCTCCTCGGCGGCGTCGAACAGCAGGGCAGGGCTTGCCGGGTCGCGCAGGTCGGCCTCGACCGCGTAGGCCCGGCCGCCTGCCCGCTCGATCTCCGCGACGACGTCGGCGGCGTCGCCGCGGCGCAGGCGGTTGTACTCGGCGGGCTGGCCCTCGTCGTCGCCGGGACGGAAGTAGGCCACGAGCACCGCGGTGCCCCTGCGGCCGAGTGCGATGGCGGTGGCGGCACCGATGCCCTGGTTGGCGCCGGTGACGAGGGCGACATGCTGGGATCCGGAACTAGTGATCACCATGGCCGCACTCTCGCAGATCGCGGCGTCGGGACGCCTCGGGATTGCGGCCTCGTTGCCATTGGCAAATAGTGGCGGCCACGTGCGGATCAACTCGGGTCGGACGAGGGAGCGGCATGAGCGAACCGTGGCAGTGGGACGAGCCCACCTGGCGAGGCCACGTGCACCGGGTACGGGCCGGGCGGCGGCTCGTGCCTCCGAGCTGGCCGGGAGGCTCGCGCGTCGCCGTCGCGCTCTCGTTCGACTCCGATCACGAGACGATCCCGCTCCGCGACGCCGAGACCCGCCCGGGCAAGCTCGCGCAGGGCGAGTACGGCTCGCGGGTGGCGGCGCCCAAGATTCTCGCGCTGCTCGCTGAGCACGGGGTTCGCGCCAGCTTCTTCATGCCCGCGGTGTCGGCGCTGTTGCACCCCGGCGAGGTGGAGTCCTACGCCGCGGGCGGGCACGAGGTGGCCGTCCACGGCTGGATCCACGAGCGCAACATGCTGCTCGAGCGCGCCGACGAGCTCGACCTCACCGGCCGCGCTATCGACGTCCTGGAGAAGCTCTCCGGCACCCGCCCGGTCGGCATCCGCACCCCGAGCTGGGACTTCTCCGACAACACCCTCTCGATCATCGAGCAGCTCGGGCTGCGCTACGACTCGTCGCTCATGGCCGACGACGAGCCGTACGAGCTGCTCGCCGACGGCCGCCGCACCGGCGTCGTCGAGATCCCGGTCGAGTGGATCCGCGACGACGCCCCGTACCTGACGATGGACCGCTACACCGGGCTGCGGCCCTACACCTCGCCGCGGGCGCTGTTCGAGATCTGGCGCGACGAGTTCGACGCCGCCCACGCCGAGGGCGGGCTCTTCCAGCTCACCCTGCACCCGCACGTCATCGGCCACCGATCCCGCCTCGTCGTGCTGCGCGACCTGATCGGGCACATCGCGGGCCACTCGGGCGTCTGGTTCGCCACCCACGCCGAGATCGCGGCGCTGGCCGCCGACATGCTCGACCAGGAGAACCGATCATGACCGAGACCGCCATCGGCACCCGGCTCACTCCGGCTCAGCGCAAGGCGATCGTGGCCGGCTCGATCGGCAACACCGTCGAGTGGGTGGACTGGGCCGTCTACGCCACCCTCGCGCCGGTCTTCGCCGGTCAGTTCTTCGCGCCGGGCGACGAGACGGCCGCACTGCTGTCGACCCTCGCCGTGTTCGCCGTCGGGTTCGTCATGCGCCCCATCGGCGGTGCCGTGCTCGGCGCGTACGCCGACCGGCACGGCCGCAAGAAGGGGCTGATGCTCACGATCAGCCTGATGGCCGGGGCGGCGTTCGTCATCGCGATCACCCCGACCTACGCCGCGATCGGCATCGCGGCGCCGCTGATCCTGCTGCTCGCCCGGCTCGTGCAGGGGTTCTCCGCGGGCGGGGAGTTCGGCTCGTCCTCGTCGTTCCTCGTGGAGTCGGCCGCTCCCCGACGGCGGGCTTTTGCGGGCTCATGGCAGCAGGTGTCGGTCGGAGCGGGTGCGCTCATCGCGTCGTTCATGGGCTTCGTGCTCACCTCCACGCTCAGCGAGCCCGCGATGCAGGCGTGGGGCTGGCGGATCGCGTTCGGGATCGGCGGTCTGCTCGGCCTGGTCGGGCTGTGGCTGCGGGTGAGCGTCGAGGAGACCGAGAGCTTCCGGCGGGCCAGCGGCGATGGCCGCACCCGCGGCAGGCACCCGATCGTCGGGATGCTCACCGAGCACCCCGTCGCCGCGCTGCGCGTCGTCGGCATCACGATCGCGGGCACCCTGACCTACTACGTGTGGATCAGCTACATGCCCGGCTACGCCAGCAAGGCGATCGGCATCCCGATCCAGCAGGCGCTGCTCGCCAACACCCTCGCGATCGCGTACTTCCTGTGCCTGCTGCCGTTCGTGGCCCTGCTGTCGGACCGCTACGGGCGCAAACCCACACTGCTCGCGTTCGCGATCGGGTTCGTCGTGCTGTCCTGGCCGTTGTTCCAGCTGCTCTTCGTCGGCGGGTTCTGGGCACTGCTGGTGGTGGAGCTGATCGGCGTCACCCTGATCGCCGGTTACTCGGCCAACTGCGCCGTGGTGATGGCGGAGCAGTTCCCCGCCGAGGTGCGCAGCACCGGCATCGGGCTGCCCTACGCGCTCGCGGTGGCGATCTTCGGCGGCACCGCCCCGTACATCACCACGTGGATGAGCGCGAACGGGCTCGGCGGCTACGTATGGCTGTACGTGGCCGTCGCCGCCCTGATCGGCGTGGCCGTCTACGCGACGATGCCCGAGACCAAGGGGACCGAGCTGGTATGAGGCACGTGCTGGTCACCGGCGCTGCGGGCGGCATCGGGCTCGCCGCCGCGGAGGAGTTCGCCGCGCGCGGCGACGCGGTCACCGGAGTCGATGCCCGCGGCCCCGAGCTGAACGCGGAGATGGCCCGTATCGGTGCCCGCGCGCTCGTCGCCGACCTGGCCGACCCGGGCTGCGGCGAGGTCGTCGAGCGGGCGGTGGCCGTGGCCGGACCGGTCGACGTGCTCGTCAACGCGGCGGGTATCTACCCGGCGACCCCGCTCGCCGACATGACCGCGGCAGTGTGGGACCGGGTGCAGAACGTGAACGTCCGCGCCCCCGTGCTGCTCACGCTCGCCGTCGCCCGTTCCGGACGGCCGGCGGCCGTCGTCAACATCAGTTCCGGCGCCGCTACACGTGCCCGGCCAGGGGCGGCGCACTACTGCACGTCGAAGGCGGCGCTGGAGATGGCCACGAAGTCCTGCGCCGTGGAGCTCGCCGCGCAGGGCGTGCGGGTCAACGCGGTGGCACCGGGGTTCGTCGAGGTCGCCAGCCCGGTCAACCCCGTCACGCCGGAGTACGCGGCCACCGTGGCGGTCAACCCGCTCGGGCGGCCGGGGCAGGCCGACGAGATCGCCGCCGCCGTGGTCTGGCTCGCGAGCGCCGAGGCGGCGTTCGTCACCGGCGCGGTGCTGCGGGTGGACGGCGGCGCGACCGCGGGCACCACCGCCCTGCCGATCCACCACCCGACCACGACCGTTCTGCAGGAGGGTCTCTCGTGAGCTACGTGATCGTCGGGGCCGGGGCCATCGGCGGCACGCTCGGCCACCACCTCGCCCGCGCCGGGCACGGGGTCACCGTGGTCGACGCCGACGCCGAACACGTCCGCGCGATCCGCGAGCACGGGATCGTCGTGCGCCGGGGTGACGAGCGCACCGCCGTGCCGGTGGCCGCCGCGCTCACGCCCGACGAGCCGGGGCCCGAGCGCGTCGAACGTGTCCTGCTCGCCGTCAAGGCGCAGGCCACCGACCGCGCGCTGGACTGGATCGCGCCACGCCTCGCGCCCGGCGGATACGTCGTCTCGCTGCAGAACGGGCTGAACGAGCAGGCGATCGCCGCCCGGGTCGGGACCGAGCGCACCGTGGGCGCCTTCGTCAACCTGTTCGCCGACGTCGTGGCGCCGGGGGAGATCCGCGACGGCGGGCTGGGCGCGCTGGTCGTCGGTGAATTGGACGGGAGTGGTTCGCCGCGGGTGCGCGAGCTCGTCGCCGACCTGCAGTCATGGGGGCCCGCTCGCGCCACCGGGAACGTCTCCGGGTACCTGTGGTCGAAGCTCGGGTTCGGCGCGATGCTGGTCGCCACCGCCCTCGCCGACGCGCCGATGGCCGAGCTGATCGACAAGCACCGCGGCGTCATGCACGCGTTGGCAGGGGAGGTCTACGCGGTGGCAGGTGCGGAGGGGATCGCCCTCGAGCCCTTCGACGCGTTCGACCCCGCCCCGTACACCGGTCGCGACCCGGCCGCGGCCGACGCCGCCACCGACGCGCTGGTCGCATGGCTGCGCACGCAGGCCAAGGACCGGAGCGGTATCTGGCGCGACCTGGCTGTGCGGCACCGGCCCACCGAGGTGCCCACGCATTACCGGCCGGTGCTCGACCGCGCGGCTCAGCGGGGAATCGCGGTGCCGGGCCTCGAGCGCCTCGTCGAACAGATCGCCGAGCTGGAGGCCGGCGCGGCCATGTCGGAGCGGCGCATCGCCGACCTCGCGGGAGCCCTTCGATGACCGTGCCCGCCCCGTCGGTGCTGGACGTGGTGGATGTCGCGGCGCTGCACCGGCTGCTCGCCGCCCACCGCGCCGAGATGGTCACCGACCTCGTCTCCTACGTCGAGCGGGAGACCCCGAGCGACGACCCGGTGCTGCTCGCCAAGGGCCTCGCGTACCTGGAGGCGTGGCTGACCGACCGGCTCGGCGCACCGGCGGCGCGGACCCACCACGAGGCCACCGCGCACGGGGACGTCGCCGTACTGGACTACGACGGCGCCGGCGCCCGCCTCACGCTGCTCGCGCACTACGACACCGTGTGGAGCGCCGGCACGCTGGACGCGTGGCCCGTCCGGGTGGACGGGGACGTCGTCAGCGGACCGGGCGTGTTCGACATGAAGGCCGGGCTCGTGCAGGCCGTCTGGGCGATCCGGACCCTGCGCGCGGCCGGCGTGCCGCACCCGCCGCTGCGGCTCGTGCTCACCGGGGACGAGGAGATCGGCAGCCCGTTCTCCCGGCCGATCATCGAGGCCGCGTGCGCCGACGCCGCGGCCGTGCTGGTGTTCGAGGCCAGCGCAGGCGGCGGCGCGGTGAAGACCGCGCGCAAGGGCGTCGGCCTGTTCGACGTGCACGTGCGCGGGGTCGAGTCGCACGCAGGGCTCGACCCGGCCGCGGGCGTGAGCGCGATCGACGAGATCGCTCGCGCCGTCCGCACCCTGCACGCGGCCACCGACCTCGCCGAGGGCACGACGGTCAACGTAGGGGTGCTGCGGGGAGGCACCCGGCCCAACGTCGTCGCAGGTTCCGCCGCCGCGTCGATCGACGTGCGCGTCCCGTCCCTCTCCGCGCAGGACCGGATCGACGCGCTGCTCGCAGGCCTGCACGCGCACGACCCGCGCGCCGCGATCACGGTCACCGGCGGCTGGAACCGGCCGGCGATGGAGCGCAGCGCACCGATCGCGGCGATGTACGCCCTCGCCCGGTCGGCGGCTGCCCGGCTCGGCGTGGACCTGCCCGAGATGGCGGTCGGCGGGGCGAGCGACGGCAACTTCGCCGCTGCCCTCGGCCTTCCGGTGCTCGACGGGCTCGGTGCCGTGGGCGGTGGGGCGCACGCCAGGCACGAGCACGTCAGCGTCGACGGAATGGTGGAGCGTGCGGCCGTCGCGGCCGGGGTGATGGCGGCGTTCGCCGCCTGACGGCCCGAATGGCACGCCTCTGCACGCGACTGAGCCGGGGACCCCTCCCAGCTTCCGCGGCGATCATCGATCCCGCGAAGAGGGGGTTGTCGTGGGAGTGGTCCAGAAGGTGCAGGCGCGACGTCGTTACCGCCGGATGGCGAGGGCGCTGACCGAGCTCGACCGCGTGGACCGGTTGCACGGCCTCGGGGTGCCGGCGCCGCCGCGGCCGCGCAGGCGGATCGACCCCAGCGCGGCTGTGGCGATCGTCATGGTCGTGGTGTTCCTCGTGCTGGCCGCGGCGGCCCAGCTGCGCCCGGTGGCCGGCACCGCTGCGCCCGCGCATGACGTGCCGACCGCGGCACAGCTCGCCGAGGCGGGGTATCCGCCGCTGCCGGCCGACGCCTCGTTCCGGCGGCTCCTCCCGGAGGTCGACGCCGCGGGCTCCGGCGAGCACGCGTTCGTCGCGACGGAGCCGGACGGCACCCCGATCGCCTTCGACCCGTGCCGCCCCGTGCACTACGTCATCAACCCGGACGGCATGCCAGAAGGGGGACTCCCGCTCCTGCACGAGGCGATCGCCGAGATCAGCGCGGCCACCGGTCTCGCTTTCGTCGACGACGGCTTCACGATGGAACGGATCTCGGAGGACCGGGAGCTGGTGCAGCCGCAGCGGTACGGCACGCGCTGGGTACCGGTGCTCATCGTCTGGGCGGACGACCGGGAGCTCGCGTTCGTCGGCGAGGAGGTCGCAGGCGTGGCCGCCCCGTACGACGTGGCCCCGAGCGGGCCGGGGTCCGAGCGTTACGTGACCGGTGTCGTGGCACTCAACAGCACCTGGTTCGCCGCGGCGCTCGGCGACGCGGAGTGGGCGGGAATCGCGCGCGGTGTGGCATTGCACGAGCTCGGCCACCTCGTCGGCCTCGACCACGTCGAGGACAAGGCGCAGGTCATGCACGCGACGTCCGACACGACGGGATTGGGCCCTGGCGACCGTGCTGGCCTGGCGGCGGTAGGGGCGGGCGAGTGCCACTCGGACACCTGACGGGGACCCCTCCCCGGCACGTGCCCCATGATCGGGTCCGTGCGGAAACCGGAAGTGTTTCGTCGTGACCAGCGGCAGGGTCCGGCGGCGCGGGGGGTCGCCGGGCCGCGGCGCCAGGGCGTCTACATCGCAGCAGGGGTGGCGGTCGCGGTCGTGCTGGTCCTCGTGGCGCCGGTCGCCCGGTTGGTCACACCGGGGGTCGTCGTGGTGCCAGGGTCGGCCGCGCCCGCCGCAGACAGCCCGGACCCGCCGCCCGTCGTCCGCTCGGAGTACCCGCCGTTGCCGGCCGACTCGCGCTACCCCGATCGGGTCCTGCCGCCGGTCAACACGACGGCCACCGGTGAGCGCGCGTTCAACTCGTCGCGTCCGGACGGATCGCCGATGCGCTTCGACCCGTGCCGGCCGATTCACTGGGTGCTGAACCCGGACGAGATGCCCGCGGGGGGCGAGCAGGTGCTGCGTGAGGCCGTTGCCGAGATCAGCGCGGCCACCGGCCTCGCCTTCGTCGACGACGGGCTCACCACGGAACGCGTGGACGACGACCGCGAATCGGTCCAGCCGCAGCGGTACGGCGACCGGTGGGCGCCGGTGCTCGTCGACTGGGTGGACAACTCGGAGGTGACCTACCCCGACGAGGAGGTCGCCGGTGTCGCGTCCCGGACCGTGGTCACCCCGTCGGGGACCCCCGAGTCGGCGCGCTACGTCACGGGGTGGGTCGGGCTCAACCGCGCATGGTTCACCGAGGCTCTCGCCGATCCCGCGAGGGCCCCCGTGGCGCGCGGTCTCATGCTCCACGAGCTGGCCCACCTGGTCGGACTGGACCACGTGAAGGACCCGACCCAGGTCATGCACGCCACGTCGGACACGACCGGTCTCGGCGACGGTGACCGCGAAGGATTGGCGATCGCCGGAGCAGGGGAGTGCTACGCGGACACGTGATGCTCCCCACCGAGGGCCATGAACAGCAGTACGGCTCCCATGTGCGGGATTCGGGGCGGATTACGCTGGGCCACATGCTTCGGCGACTCGACCTGCGTGGTGCACCCCTGCCCCGTACCGCTCGCCTGCGCTCGCTGCTGCCACGGGCCGAGCAGGACGTGGACGCGGCCCTGCACCAGGTGCGGCCGATCGTCGACGCGGTGCGCGAGCGTGGCGTCGAGGCGGCGCTGGAGTTCGCGGAGCGGTTCGAGCGCGTGCGCCCGAGCGCCGTGCGGGTGCCGGCGCAGACGTGCCACGGTGCGCTGGCCGCGCTCGACCCGGCCGTGCGCGCTGCGCTGGAGACCTCGATCGAGCGCGCCCGTCGCGTGCACGCCGACCAGCGGCGCACCGACATCGTCACCCACGTCGCGCCCGGCGGCACCGTCACCGAGCGGTTCCTGCCGGTGCAGCGGGTGGGCCTCTACGCCCCGGGTGGGCTCGCCGTCTACCCGTCGAGCGTGGTCATGAACGTGGTGCCTGCCCAGGCCGCGGGCGTCGGGTCGATCGTGCTGGCCTCGCCGCCGCAGGCCGAGCACGGCGGCCTGCCCCACCCCACGGTGCTGGCCGCGGCCGCGCTGCTCGGCGTCGAGGAGGTGTGGGCCGTCGGCGGCGCGCAGGCCGTGGCGCTGCTGGCCTACGGCGGCGCCGACACCGACGGCGCCGAGCTCGAGCCGGTCGACATGGTCACCGGGCCGGGCAACATCTACGTCACCGCAGCCAAGCGCCTGCTGCGCGGCCTGATCGGGATCGACGCCGAGGCCGGCACCACCGAGATCGCGGTGCTCGCCGACGACACCGCCGACCCGGTGCACGTCGCGGTCGACCTGATCAGCCAGGCCGAGCACGACCCGGCGGCGGCATCGGTCCTGGTCACAACGTCGGAGACGCTCGTGGAGGCGGTCGATCGCGAGCTGGAGCTGCGGGTGGCGGCCACCAAGCACGGCGAGCGCATCCGCACGGCGATCACCGGGCGGCAGTCGGGCGTCGTGCTCATCGACGACCTCGACGCGGGCCTCACGGTCGTCGACGCCTATGCCGCCGAGCACCTGGAGATCCAGACCCGCGACGCCCGTGACGTCGCACTGCGCGTGCGCAACGCGGGCGCGATCTTCGTGGGCCCGTACGCGCCGGTGTCGCTCGGTGACTACTGCGCCGGCTCCAACCACGTGCTGCCCACCGGCGGCTGCGCCCGGCACTCCGCCGGTCTGTCCGTGCAGACGTTCCTGAAGGGCGTGCACGTGGTCGAGTACTCCGAGGACGCCCTGCGGGCCGTGGCCGACGACGTGGTCACGCTCGCGGGTGCGGAGGACCTGCCGGCGCACGGGGAAGCGGTCACGGCGAGGTTCGCTCGATGACGGCCGTTCACGACACGGTCGGAGGCGACGTCACCCTCGACGATCTGCCGCTGCGCGAGGACCTGCGCGGCCGCAGCCCGTACGGCGCTCCGCAGCTGGAGGTGGCGGTGCGGCTCAACACCAACGAGAACCCGTACCCGCCGCCGCCGGAGCTGGTGTCCGACGTCACGAAGGCAGTGCACGTGGCGGCGGAGGAGCTGCACCGCTACCCGGACCGGAACGCGGTGGGTCTGCGCACCGACCTCGCCGACTACCTCACCGCGTCCACCGGCGTCCCGCTGACGTGCGCGAACGTCTGGGCCGCCAACGGCTCCAACGAGGTGCTCCAGCAAATCATGCAGGCGTTCGGCGGCCCGGGGCGCGTCGCGGTGGGGTTCGAGCCGTCCTACTCGATGCACCCGATCATCGCATCGGGCACGCGCACCGAGTGGCTGGCCGCGCCGCGCCGCTCGGACTTCTCCCTGGACGTGCGGGAGGCCGCATCGGTGCTGCGCGAGCGCGCCCCCGACCTCACGTTCCTGACCAGCCCGAACAACCCCACCGGGCAGAGCATCGACCCGCACGACGTGGCCGCGCTCGTCGACGCCGCCCCCGGGATGGTGGTGGTCGACGAGGCGTACGCCGAGTTCTCCGACCGGCCCAGCGCGATCGGACTGCTGGAGACCCACGGCCACAAGCTCGTGGTATGCCGCACGATGAGCAAGGCGTTCGCGTTCGCGGGGGGCCGCCTCGGCTACCTCGCGGCGGCGCCCGCCGTGGTCGACGCGCTGCAGCTTGTGCGACTGCCCTACCACCTGTCCGCGCTCACCCAGGCCGCCGCGCGTGCGTCGCTGCGCCACGCAGGCGCCACCCTCGGCTCGGTGGCGCTGCTGCGCGCCGAACGCGAACGCGTCGTGCCCGCGCTCGCCGCCGCCGGCTACGACGTGGTGCCCAGCGACGCCAACTTCGTGCTGTTCGGGCGGTTCGCCGACGCGCCCCGCGCATGGCGGGCGTTCCTCGACCGCGGAGTGCTGATCCGAGACGTGGGGATCCCGGAGCACCTGCGGGTCTCGATCGGCACCCCGGAGGAGAACGATGCGTTCCTGCAGGTCGCTGGGGACGTCGTGAACCAGGAGATCAAGCGATGACCCGGATCGGCCGCGTGGAGCGGACCACAAAGGAGTCGAAGGTGCTCGTCGAGATCGATCTCGACGGCACCGGCACCACCGAGATCGCCACGGGCGTGCCGTTCTACGACCACATGCTCGACTCGTTCGGCAAGCACGGCGCCTTCGACCTCACGGTCCGCGCATCCGGGGACGTCCACATCGACGTCCACCACACCGTCGAGGACGTCGCGATCGTGCTCGGGCAGGCGATCCGGCAGGCGCTGGGCGACAAGCAGGGCATCCGCCGCTTCGGCGACGCCTGGATCCCGATGGACGAGGCGCTCGCCCAGGCCGTCGTCGACGTCTCGGGCCGCCCGTACACGGTGCACACCGGCGAGCCGGACGTGATGCAGGGCTTCGTCGTCGGTGGCCACTACCCGACCGTGCTCAACCGGCACGTGTTCGAGTCGCTCGCCTTCCACGGCCACCTCGCCCTGCACGTCCGCGTGCTGGACGGGCGTGACCCGCACCACGTCACCGAGGCCGAGTACAAGGCGGTCGCCCGCGCTCTGCGCGCCGCGGTGGAGCCGGACGCGCGGATCACCGGGATCGCGTCGACCAAGGGCACGCTCTGAGGTTCCGCCGCGCAGCGATGCCGGCCGACAACCACGTCCACACGGAGTGGTCATGGGACGCCGTCGAGGGCGCGATGGACGCCACCTGCGCGCGTGCGGCGCAGCTGCGGTTGCCGTCGGTGGCGTTCACCGAGCACGCGGACCTCACGCCCTGGGTCGTGCGAGCGCAGGACCCGATGTCCGACGTGCTGCGCCGCTGGCTGCGCCCCGACGGCCGGATCGCCCCGCGCGACCTGGACGTGGAGGGCTACCTCGACTGCGTGCGGCGCTGCCGGGAGCGGTACCCGGGGCTGCGCGTGCTGACCGGCGTCGAGCTGTCCGAGCCGCACTGGCACCCGGAGCAGACGGCCGCGCTGCTCGACGGCGGACGGTTCCAGCGCGTGCTCGGGTCGGTGCACTCGGTGGGTGGGCGCGACGAGCCGCGGCTGGTCGACCATGCCATGATCTCCCGGCCGGCCGCCGACGTCGTGCGCGACTACCTGGCGGAGGCCCGCCGGATGGTCGCATCGGAGGCGCCGTTCGAGGTGCTCGCGCACATCGACTACCCGGTGCGGCACTGGCCCGCCTCCGCCGGGCCGTTCCGGCCTGCCGACTTCGAGGACGAGTTCCGCGATGTGCTTGCGGTGCTGGCGGCGAGCGGACGCGCCCTCGAGATCAACACCCGGGTTCCGCTCGCCCCCGACGTGGTGCGGTGGTGGGGGGACGCAGGCGGCGAAACTGTCTCGTTCGGTAGTGACGCGCACCGGCCGCGGGACCTCGCGAACGGGTTCGTGGCTGCGGCGGAGATGGCATTGAGCTGCGGATTCCGGCCCGGAGCCGACCCTGCCGAGCTCTGGCTGCGGGGCCGCTGAGCCCGACCAGTTGGAGCGTAGAAAGCCGACGAACTGTAGCGTAGGTATCCGACCAGTTGTAGCGTTGGCGCGTGGACCAGTACTTTCGGCGTACGATCGACGATGAGCTGGATGCCCTGCTGCCCGAGCTCCCGGCGATTGCGCTCGAAGGTCCGAAAGGCGTCGGCAAGACGGCGACGGCATCTCGTCGGGCTGCCACTGTGCACCGCTTGGACGACCCTGCCGTTCGGGCGGTGATCGCTGCCGACCCGGCGCGGCTGGTTGCGGGGCCCGGCCCTGTCCTGGTGGACGAGTGGCAGCGGTTCCCGTCGAGTTGGGACGTGGTCCGGCGGGCGGTCGACGACCGTCCCGGGGGCGGCCCATTCCTCCTCACCGGCTCGGCCGCTCCGATCGAGCAGCCGACTCATTCAGGTGCGGGCCGAATCGTCACCATGCGGATGCGGCCGCTCAGCCTCACTGAGCGCCGGCTCGTCCCACCAACGGTGAGTCTCGCCGAGCTTCTGACAGGTACCCGCCCTGCTGTGGAGGGTGCGTCCCCGCTACGGCTCGCCGACTATGCGGAGGAGATCGTGGCGTCCGGGCTGCCCGGGCTGCGTGGCGTCTCGGGACGAGCGCGGAGAGCCCAGCTCGACGGATACCTGGATCGGATCGTCGAGCGTGACTTCGCTGAGCAGGACCGGCCATTGCGGGACCTTGCGGGGCTTCGACGGTGGCTCGCGGCGTACGCAGCCGCCACCGCTACTACGGCGAGCTTCGAGTCCATCCGGGATGCGGCGGTTGGCGGGAACAGTCAGTCGCCTGCCCGCTCCACCACGGCGGCCTATCGCCACGTGCTCGAACAGCTGTGGATCCTCGATCCGGTCGAGGCGTGGTTGCCTACCCGCAACCATCTCACGCGCCTGGCAGCGCCGGGCAAGCATTACCTCGCGGATCCGGCCCTTGCCGCGCGGCTGCTGGGCGCTGACGTCGGGGCATTGCTCGACGCTGCCCCGGTCGGTCCACCCGTACCCAGGAACGGGCCCCTGTTGGGGCACTTGTTCGAGGCATTGGTGGTGCTCGGCGTGCGCGTCCAGGCGCAGGCCGCCGAGGCTTCGGTCCGGCATCTGCGGACGAAGGGAGGCGAGCGGGAGATCGACCTCATCGTCGAGCGCGCCGACCACCGAGTAGTTGCGATCGAGGTCAAGCTGAGCGCACTGGTCGGCGACAGCGATGTTCGTCATCTTCGCTGGCTGCAGGGCGCGCTCGGACCCGACCTGCTCGACGCCGTGGTCGTGACCACGGGCGTAGAGGCCTATCGGAGGCCGGACGGCATCGCCGTCGTGCCGGCAGCGTTGCTCGGCCCGTGACCTAGTGTCCCGAACCGGAAGTCCACCACATAACTCGACGGCCCAGCTTCCCGCTGGGCGCACCGGCGATCCGGCCGAGTACGCCCGGTACGAGGCCGGCTCGCCGGCACACCCAGCGGAAACCTGGTTCCGCCGATTTATGCACCGGACTTCCGGTTCGGGACACTAGAGCGCGGCCATCCCGCGCCAGTGGTTCCGCTCAGGCCGTACGGCGCCCGCTGAACCGGGTGCGGTCCGCACGGAACAGGTCGACCGAGTACTCGACGGGCCGCTCGTGCTGGTCGTAGCCGACGCGTTCGAGCCGCAGGACCGGCGTACCCGCCGCCTGTCCGAGCATGGCGCCGACCGATTCGCCGATGGTGGCCAGCTCGATCGACTCGTCCGTGACGGACACGGTGACCCCGAGGTTCGAACTCAGGAGCTCGTAGACCGAGTCGAGCGCCGTTCCCAGGATGCCCGTGCACCGCTCGCCTGCGAGGTACATCCGTTCCAGCGAGAGGGTGTCGCCGTCGGCGAACCGCAGCCGCAGCAGCGAGACCACCTCCGTGTCGGGCGAGAGACCCAGGTGCTGGGCCGCGCGGAGGCTCGGGCGGCCGATTCCCGCCGAGATCACCTGGGTGCCGTCGCGGAAGCCCTGCTCGTGCAACAGCTGCGGGATTCCCTTGACGGTGCCCAGGCTGCGCTGCAGCGGACGGCCACTGCAGAACGGCGCTGCCTCCTCCGGTGACAGCGGTGCCGGCGCGACGCGGCTGAGGTAGGCGCCTCCCGCGCGGCCCCTGACCCGCCGGATCACGCCGTCTCGTTCCAGCATGTCGAGGGCCTTGCGCACGGTCGTCCGCGACGTGCCGAGGCGAGCGGCGAGGTCGCGCTCGGGTGGCAGCCGGGCCACGGCACGCTGCTGCAGCTCGTCACAGAGGCGCAGGAGCGCGGCGTGGGTGTGTTCCACCTGCGACATCGGCACCTCACGGAGGCACGGCCTGTACCGGAGACCAGTTCTAGCCGCTGCCAGGTGCCCGAACAATATGGGTGCCCCGATCGTAACGAGCGGTTCACAAGGTGTGCCCCGGAACGCCATGGCGTTACCTGCGTTTCACACGGGGCGAGTGGGACCAGAAATGGTCTACCCGGAACCTGAGGACGTGCAACTCTCGCTCTCGCGCACAGCCGATGCGGCGGTCGACATCATATCCGAGGCCGGGGAAATCGCGAAGTACTGGTACGAGAAGGCGAGCTACCGGGTGGACACAAAGGACGACGGGTCGCCGGTGACGCAAGCCGATCGAGAGGTGGAGCTGTTCCTGCGCAAGGCGCTCGCCCGCCGCTTTCCGGACGACGGCGTGCTGGGCGAGGAGTTCGGTGAGCACGTCGGTTCGAGCGGGCGTCGCTGGATCGTCGATCCCATCGACGGCACGAAGTCGTTCATCCGCTCGGTGCCGCTCTATGCCAATCTGCTCGCCCTCGAGGAGGACGGCGAGATCACGTTCGGCGCGATCAACCTCCCGAGCGCGGGTGTTCTGATCCATGCGGAGAAGGGCGCAGGGTGTTGGCGCAATGGTGCCCCGGCGCGAGTCTCCGGCCGGGACCGCCTGGACGGCTCGTACGTGATGGCGACGTGGCTCGAGGACTGGGCGCCGGACACGATCAGGCAGCTCAATTCGCGCGGGGTCATCCTGCGCACCTGGGGCGACGCCTACGGCTACGCGATGGTGGCGTGCGGCCACGCCGAGGCGATCGTCGACTACACGACCAAGGCCTACGACCTGGCACCCATGCCGGTGATCATCGCTGAGGCCGGCGGCCGGTTCACGAGCCTGGACGGTACCTGCGACTTCGACTGCGGGAACGGGATCGCGTCCAACGGGCTGCTGCACGACTCGGTGCTCGAACTCGTCAACTAAGGAGTCAGTGGATGCGGGAGTTCATTCGCGGCTTGAGCCGGCGGACTGTGGTGACGTTCTTCGGTGTCGGCTACGGGATAGCGTTGTTGCTGGCGCTCTTTCCACCGTTCTACCTCGGCGCGAGCGGCATCGCCACGCCGATTCTCGGCGTCCCGTTCTCGATCGCATACTGGTTGATCGACGGACTGCTGCTCGGGTTCGGGCTCTGGGGGCTCTACATCGTCGAAGACATCCGCGGCGAGCTCGACGAGTCCCTCGTCCCGGCCGCTCCGATCGCAGGAGAATGACATGCTGGTCATGCTCGGAATGCTCGCCGTCTTCTACGGCATCGTGATCTTCATCCTGTACCGCACCCAGCAGCGGACCACGCCATCGTTCAACGAGTACTCGGTGGGTGGACGCAGCTATGGTCCGTGGTACGTGGCCATGTGCTACGTGAACTCCTGGTGGCCGGGCGCCACCTTCATCGCGTTCTTCGGGCTGGCCGCCGGGTCCGGGGTGTTCGGTTTCTACGGTTTGGCGTATTCCATCCTCGGGGTGGCGATGATGTACTTCATGGCCACCCGCGCATGGCGCTGGGGAGCCCGCTACAACCTGCGCTCGCAGCCCGACCTGCTCGGCCTCCGGTTCGACTCGCGCCCGGTGAAGGTCGTCGCCAGCGTGATCGGCATCGTCTCGCTGTTCCCCTGGGTGGTGCTGGGGATGCAGGCGTTCGGTGAGATCTTCCAGTACGCCTCCGGCGGCAGCTGGTCGGTCACCGCATGCCTGGTCATCGGGCTCGCCGTGATCGTCATCCGGCAGTACTGGACGGTCCGCATGGGCATGCGCGGCCTGATCATGACCGACGCCTTCCAGGGCATCGTCGCCTACGTCTTCTCCGCGGTGCTGTGCGTGTTCCTGCTGTCGGGCCTCGGCGGCGGCCCGATCAGCTTCGCCACGCTGGCCGAGCTGCCGCGCGAGATACTGCAGGTGCCGGGCGACGGCGGCCAGTACGGGCCGCTCTACCTGTTCAGCCTCATCTTCACCGGCGTCGTCGGCTCGCTGTGCTGGCCCACCAGCTTCCAGCGGATCTACACGGCGTCCGGGGTGCGCACGGTCAAGGCCGCGACCGTACGGACGGTGCTCATCTCCGGCGTCTTCTACACGCTGTTGATGCTCCTGGGCATCGCCGCAACCTCGATGCCTGAGGTCGCGGCCCAGCCGCAGGCCGGCTGGTTCACGATCATGGAAACGTATGGCGGCACGTGGCTGCTCGGGCTCGGACTGACGATCGTCTTCGCGGCATCGATGGGGCACATCGACGGCAGCGTGCAGGTGTGCGGCCTGCAGATCGCCAACGACCTGGTCGACTCCGAGAAGCGCAAGCTCTCGGACGCCCAGCTGACGAGCATCGCGAAGAGCAGCATGATCGTGTTCATGGCGCTGGCCGGTGTGGTGGCCTACCTGACGTTCAACCTCGACCGGCTGCAGCTGCTCGCCCAGATCTCCTACCAGGGCATCGTGCAGCTGGCCGTGCCGCTGTTCCTCGGCGTGTTCTGGCGGGGCGGCAACCGGCACGGGGCGCTGGCCGGGATGCTCTCCGGTTTCGGGGTCGCGATGGTGTTGACGATCATCTATCCCGACGACATCGCGGTACTGGGCAGCATCACCGGCGGCATCATCGGGCTCGCCGTGAACCTCGTCGTGTTCCTCGTCGTGTCGGCCGCCACCGGCACCTCGGCCGAGGAGAAGGCTCGCGTCGACGCGATGTTCGAGGTCGCGCGCAACCCGGTGCGGGTGAGTGACCCGGCGCCCACGTTCGTGCCGCAACCCGCCGATGGGTGAGCCGTTTCTCGCCGACTTCGCGGCCCTCTCCCGGATCGGGGCGACGCCGGGCGGTGGCGTCGACCGCCAGGCCGGCACCGCCGAGCACGGCAAGGCCCGGCGGTGGCTCGTCGAATGGTTCGGGCGGCACGGGCTGCGCCCGGTCGTCGACCGGGCGGGCAACCTCTTCGGGACCGTGGAGTGGGTACCGGGCCGGCCGTACGTGCTGGCCGGGTCGCACCTGGACAGTCAGCCGACCGCGGGCCGCTTCGACGGGGCGTACGGGGTGCTCGCGGCCGCACACGCGGCGGTGTCGCTGCGCCGTGAAGTCGAGGCAGGCGACCTCGTGCCGGCGCGGAACCTCGCCGTCGTCGACTGGTTCAACGAGGAAGGTGCCCGGTTCTCGCCGAGCCTGATGGGCAGCGGGGTCTACTGCGGCACGCTCGACGCGGACGCCGTGCTCGCGGTGACCGACGCGCGCGGCGTCACCGTCGAAGAGGCCCTGCGGGACAGCGGGTTCGCCGGAACCGGCACCCCGCCCGCCGCGGCCGCGGCCGTCGAGATCCACATCGAGCAGGGACGCACGCTCGAGGACGAGGGCTGCGCGATCGGCGTCGTCACCGGCAACTGGACGGCCCGGAAGTACGCGATCACGGTGCACGGCGACCAGTCGCACACCGGCGCGACGCACATGGCGGACCGGCGCGACGCCCTGGTCGGCGCGAGCCGGCTCGTGCTCGCCGCCCGGCAGCTCACGGGTTCCTTCGAACCAGGTCAGCTGCTGGCGTCGGTGGGCAGGTTCACCGTCGAACCGAACTCGCCGGTGGTCGTGCCGGCGCGGGTCCGGCTCGACGTCGACCTGCGTTCGCAGGAGCCCGACGTGTTGGAGAAGGCGCACCAGCAGCTCATGGCCGAGATCGCGGCCGTCGACGGTGACGGCGAGGTGCGCGTCAGCATCGACTCGGCGTCGGTGCGGCCCTCGACCGCCTACCCGCTGGAGGGGGTCGAGCTCGCCGAGGCGGCGATCGCGGTGACCGGGCTCTCCAGCCGCCGTATGTTGACCATGGCCGGGCACGACTCGGTCAACCTGAAGGACGTCGTGCCGACGGTGATGTTGTTCGTGCCCAGCAGGAACGGGATCTCGCACAACGAGGCGGAGTACACCGCGGACGCCGACCTGCTGAACGGCGTCACGGCGCTCACCTCGGTGACCGAGCGGCTGCTCGCAATAGATCTCGCTGGGGACCTCGGAGGCACATGAACACGATCGACGACCTCGCCGCGCTGTTCACGCGTGGCGAGCTGACCCCGACCGATCTCCTCACGGCGACCCTCGACCGGATCGCCCGCGTGAACCCGGCGATCAACGCGATGGCCCACGTCGACGAGGCCGGGGCGCGCGCCGCGGCGGAGGCCGCCACCCGCCGGTGGGCCGATGGCCGGCCGCTCGGTGCGCTCGACGGCGTGCCGGTGACCGTCAAGGACAGCGTGCACACCGTCGGCATGCCGTGGCGCCACGGTACGGCGGCCAACGCGGCGCTGCCCGCATCCACATGGGACGCGCCGCCTGCGGCGAGGCTGAAGGAGGTCGGCGCCGTCATCGTCGGCAAGACCACCATGCCGGACTTCGGGATGCTGGCCGCCGGGGTCAGCTCGCTCTACGGCATCACGCGCAACCCGTGGGACCTCACGCGCAACCCGGGCGGCTCCAGCGCGGGCGCGGGCGCGTCGCTGGCCGCCGGCGTCGGGTTCGGGGCCGTCGGCAGCGACATCGCCGGCTCGGTGCGGCTGCCCGCGGCGCAGTGCGGCCTCGTCGCGTTGAAGCCCACGCAGGGCCGGGTGCCGCACCTCGCGCCGTCGACCATGCGCTCGGCGGGTCCGATGGCGCGCACGGTCGACGACGTGATCGCCCTCTATCGCGTGCTCACGCGCCCGGACCAGCGCGACATCTGGAGCCTGCCGCCCGAGAACGACGACCGCCTCGACGAACCGCTCGATCCGCGCGGGCTGCGGATCGGGCTGCTGACCGACCTCGGCGCCGGGCCCGAACCCGTCGACGAGGTGCTGGCCGTCGTGCGCGCCGCCGCGTCGGCTCTCGCGTCGGCCGGAGCGGTCGTGAAGGACGTGCCCGCGCCGTTCGAGCACGATCCTCATCCGGCGCTCGACCGGCTGTTCCAGGTGCGGGCGCGCACCGAATGGGAGTCGCTGCCCGAAGAGGCGCGCGACCTCGTCCTCCCGGTGGTCGCGGACTGGGCGGCAGGCGCCGCCCAGATCACAGCCACGCGGTTCGCCCGCGACACCGAGGCTGTCATGGCCGCGCAGGCCCGGCTGGCGGCCGCGATCGACGACCTGGACTTCGTGCTAAGCCCGGTGCTCCCGGTCGTCGGGTTCCCCGCGGACGCTCCCGGGGCCGACCCGGCGCACCCGCTGGGCCACACCGGGTTCACCGCGTGGTTCAACCAGACCGGGCAGCCGGCGACGTCGGTCTGCTTCGGCCTCGCCGACGGCATGCCCGTCGGCGTGCAGATCGCGGGCAGGCGGTTCGCCGACCAGGACGTCCTCAGGTTGACGAAGTGGATCGAGACCCACCGGCCGGTGTCGTTGCACTGGCCGTTCGAGGAGGAGGTGCGGTGATGCAGGTGAGAGACCGCCTCGTACGCGCGGGACTCGCCGTCGGCGGCGAGCTCGAGCCGGCCGTCACGATGGCCAGCCCGAGCTGGTGGGGCGCCGACTCGGAACGCTTCCGCCTCCCGTCCGGCCGGTTCGTGAAGGCGATGGCACCGCACGCGAGCGGTTACATCGACATTCCCGCCGCGTTCGTGGCTGCGCGGCTGGCCGGTGACGCCGGCATCGGCCCTCGCGTGCTCGCCGCGGACCCCGAGCAGGGCGTCCTCGTCCTGGAGGACCTCACGGAACTGGCCGCCACCGCGACGCTGGACCTGTTCGACGACCCCGACCGGGCCGAGCGACTCGTCGCGCTGCGCAAGGCCGTGCACGCGTTGCCCGCGTTCCCACGCCGGGCGACCGTGTTCGACGACGTCCGCGCCGCCCACCGGCTCGCGCTCGACGCCGGAGCCACCCTCCCCGACGACTTCGCCTGGATCGCGCGCCTGCTCGCGTCGGCGGAGCAGCGGATCGAGGCGGCCGACTACGACGTGGTGCCGTGCCACGGCGACGGCAACGTGTCCAACGTGCTCGTGCTGGCCGACGGTGAACTGCGGCTCGTCGACTGGGACTGCGCTGCGGTGATGGACCCGCTGCAGGACCTCGGCGTGCTCCTGCACGAGATCCGTCCCTTCGACGTCGATGCCCGGCCCGTGTTCGAGATGTACTGGGGCAGCTGGGACGCCTCGCTGTTCGACAGGTGCCGCATGTACGGCATCGCCGACTGCGTCCGCTGGGGGTTGATCGGGCTCTACGCCGATGTGTGCTCGCCCGGCACGCACGAGTACGTCAAGTACTCCGACTGGCAGTTCGTGCGCGCCCGCGCCGGCCTGCGGGACCCGCACTTCGACGACCGCGTCCGCAACCTGTGAGGGACGAGATGACCTTCGAACCAGAGCCCACGGACCGGCTCGTCGGCACGGCGCGCACCGAGGGCGAGCGGGCCGTCGAGAAGGTGGTGGCCGAGATCCCCCGGTGGGCGGGCCGGCGCGTCCACTACGCGCCCGTGTCCGGCGGACTGAGCAACAGCAACTGGCGGCTCACCGTGGAGGGCGAGCCGAAGCGGTACTTCGTCAAGATCCCCGGCGCCGGTACCGAGGCGTTCATCGATCGCGACGTCGCCAACCAGGCGGCCCGCCGGGCGGGCGCGCTGGGCATCGGTCCGGAGGTCGTGCTGTTCGACAAGGTCAGCGGGGTCGAGGTGATCGAGTTCCTGGAGGGCTACCGGGCCTGCACCACCGGGGATTTCAAGAGCCCCGAGCTGGCCAGCCACGTGATGGGCCTCTACCGCGTGCTGCACTCGGCCGAACCGCTCGGCCGCACGAAGACCGTCTTCGACATGATCGACGAGCACCTGGAGCAGGCGAGGGACCTGGACGTCCTGCTGCCGCGCGACATCGACGTGCTGCTCGCCGAGTACGGCGCGGCCCGGCAGGCGGTGCTCGCGTCCGGGCTCGATCTCGCCCCGTGCCACAACGACCCGATGCCGGGCAACTTCCTCATCGCCGACGGCGAACCGATGAGGATGGTCGACTTCGAGTTCGCGTCCGACAACGAACGGGCGTACGAGATCGCGGTGCTGCTCACCGAGATGTTCTACGGCGAGCGGGAGACGATGGAACTGATCGAGGCCTACTACGGCAACGCGAGCTGGCCGACAGTCGCACGTGTTCAAGTGTTCGGTGCGCTCGCCGATCTCAAGTGGGGCCTGTGGGGCTGCGTCACCAACAAGCTGAACTCGGCGTGGGACTTCGACTACCACAAGTACGGCGTGTGGAAGCTCATGCGCAGCCGCATCAAGATGGCCGACCCGCGCTGGGCCGCCTGGCTCTCGTCGCTCTAGACGCGGGAGTGCCGACTACCCTGAACCCGTGACACGGATCGTCGTGCTGGACTACGGATCGGGCAACCTGCGTTCCGCGGAACGCGCACTGCAGCGGGTGGGTGCCGACGTCACGGTCACGGCCGATCCGCATGCCGCGCTGGAGGCCGACGGGCTCGTGGTCCCCGGCGTGGGCGCCTTCGCCGCCTGCATGGCGGGGCTGTCCGGCGTCGACGGCCCGCGGATCATCGAGCGGCGGCTCGCGGGCGGCCGTCCGGTGCTGGGCATCTGCGTGGGCATGCAGGTGCTCTTCGACCTCGGTGTGGAATGGGGCGAGCGCACGGTCGGGTGCGGGCAGTGGCCCGGCACCGTCGAGCGGCTCAAGGCCGACGTCCTGCCCCACATGGGCTGGAACACGGTGCGCGCTCCCGCCGGCTCCACGCTCTTCGCCGGCCTCGACGCCGACACGCGCTTCTACTTCGTGCACTCCTTCGGCGTGCGGCGCTGGGAGCTGGAGGCGTCGGACGTGCTCAAGCCGCCGCTGGTCACCTGGTCGCACCACGGCGAGGACTTCGTGGCAGCCGTCGAGAACGGCGCACTCGCGGCCACCCAGTTCCACCCGGAGAAGTCCGGCGACGCCGGCGCCACGTTGCTGCGCAACTGGCTGCGCGACGTGGTCGGCTAGCTACCGGTGCGTCAGCGGCGGTGATCATTCCGAGATGCGCACCGTCGCCTCTGCCGGGGCCCCTGTGCACGTCTCGCGCCGACTCATCGCGGCGGCGGGCTGTACTAGCCGCCCAGCTGCGGCGCGAAGTGCGCCGCCCACTGGCCGAACCGCTCCCGGAAGTAGGGGGATCGCTCGGCGAGCGGCAGGACGTATCGGACGGTCTCGGCGTAGTAGGCCACCCGCTTCGCGGGGCGCGGGTGCGTGTGCAGTCGCTGCACGTTGCTGTACCGGTCGGCGAGCTTGACGGTGAGCACGTCGGCAGGCGCTGAGGCGAACCCGGCGAGGTAGCGCTGCTTCAGCCCGGGCTCGGCGCCCTCGGGCTTGGTCACCCACGCGACGAGTTCGGCGACCCGGTCACCGAACGCCGCACGAACCTCGTCCAGCGTGCACGGGGTGTCCTCCACGACGTCGTGCAGCAGCACGGCCACGAGGACGTCCGGATCGGTCGCGCCGGAGTCCACGGCGATCTCCAGCGCCTCCAGCAGGTGCTGGACGTAGGGCTCGCCGGCGGGCCGGGTCTGGTCACCGTGGCGGTCCTCGGCCAGCGCATACGCCTGTGCCAGAACTGCCACGGTCGGAGCCGGCAGGCGGGCGGCGAGGGCCTGCTCGGCGGAGGCCCAGTCTGTCCAGGACGCGAAGACCTTCACCTGTCGGCTCCCTCCGATCACGGCTCGGCGCGCCCATCCTAGGAGCGCACTTGGCGCCGCCCGGCGCGCGCCGGAAGCCGATCAGCGGGACCGCCCCGGTTCGGAGGCACCCGCGCCGACACCGCGCCGCGGTGGGCTCACCCGCTCCGCCGTTGCGCGCAGCCCTCTGGAGCTGCGCCGGAACCGCCCGTGCACGCTCGGTAGGCTCGTCGTGTGAGTTTCACGCTCCTTCCCGCCGTCGACGTCGCCGACGGCCAGGCCGTCCGGCTGGTCCAGGGCGAGGCCGGCACCGAGACAGGGTACGGCGCTCCCCGCGAGGCCGCGCTGCAGTGGCAGCGCGACGGGGCCGAGTGGATCCATCTCGTCGACCTCGACGCCGCGTTCGGACGCGGCTCCAACGCCGAGCTGCTGGCCGAGGTCGTCGGCGAGCTGGACGTGGCGGTGGAGCTGTCCGGCGGTATCCGCGACGACGCCTCGCTGGAGCGCGCCCTCTCCACCGGCTGCGCCCGCGTGAACCTGGGCACCGCAGCACTGGAGGACCCGGAGTGGTGCGCGCAGGCCATCGCGAAGCACGGCGAGCGGGTGGCCGTCGGGCTGGACGTGCGGATCGTGGATGGGCAGCACCGGCTCGCGGCCCGCGGCTGGACCCGCGACGGCGGTGACCTCTGGGAGGTCCTCGAACGGCTCGACCGCGACGGATGCCCCCGCTACGTGGTCACCGATGTCAGCAAGGACGGCATGCTGCGCGGCCCCAACCTGGACCTGATGCGTGACGTCGCCGCCGCCACGCCGGCGCCGGTGATCGCGTCCGGCGGGATCTCGGAGGTGGCCGACCTGGTGGCGCTCGCGGAGCTGGCCGCCACAGGCGTGAACGTCGAGGGCTCCATCGTCGGCAAGGCGCTCTACGCCGGCCGGTTCACCCTCCCCGAGGCACTCGAGGCGGTGCGGGCCGTGGCGCCGGCGGGACGGGCGGCCGGCTGATGGGGGTTGCCGTACGCGTGATCCCGTGTCTCGACGTCGACGCGGGGCGGGTGGTGAAGGGCGTCAACTTCACCGACCTGCGCGACGCGGGCGACCCGGTGGAGATGGCCCGCGTCTACGACGCCGAGGGTGCTGACGAGCTGACGTTCCTCGACGTCACCGCGTCGTCGGGGGAGCGCGCCACGATGCTGGACGTCGTCCGGCGCACCGCGGAGCAGGTGTTCATCCCGCTCACGGTTGGCGGCGGGATCCGCACCACCGATGACGTCGACACGCTGTTGCGGGCGGGGGCCGACAAGGTCGGCATCAACACCGCGGCCATCCTGCGTCCCGAGCTGCTGCACGAGGCGAGCCGCCGGTTCGGCGCGCAGTGCATCGTGCTGTCGGTCGACGCGCGGAAGGTTCCGGAGGGCGGGCAGCCCACCCCGTCCGGCTGGGAGGTCACCACGCACGGCGGGCGCCGCGGCACGGCGATCGACGCCGTGGAGTGGGCCGCGCGTGGCCAGGAGCTGGGCGTGGGGGAGATCCTGCTCAACTCGATGGACGCCGACGGCACGCAGGCCGGCTTCGATCTGAAGATGATCAGCGCGGTGCGTGCCGTCGTGGACGTCCCGGTGATCGCGAGCGGGGGAGCGGGCGCTGTGGAGCACTTCCCGCCCGCGATCAGCGCCGGCGCCGACGCGGTGCTCGCCGCCAGCGTCTTCCACTTCGGGCAGCTGCGGATCAAGGACGTCAAGGGCGGCCTGCGGGCCGCGGGTGTGGAGGTCCGATGAGTCGGGTGGCCGAGTCCGCCCTCGACCAGGGGATCGCCGCCCGGCTCAAGCGCACGCCGGACGGGCTGGTCTGCGCGGTGGTGCAGGAGCGCGGCACCGGGGACGTGCTGATGGTGGCGTGGATGGACGACGAGGCGCTGCACCGCACGCTCACCACCGGCCGCGCGACGTACTGGTCGCGGTCCCGGGAGGCGTACTGGGTGAAGGGCGAGACCTCGGGGCACGTCCAGCACGTGCACGAGGTGCGTCTCGACTGCGACGGCGACGCCCTCCTCGTGGTGGTCGACCAGACCGGCCCGGCGTGCCACACCGGCACTCACACCTGCTTCGACGCCGACGTCCTGCTCGCCGCCGACCGCTGAGCGGCTCGGCGGTCGCCGAGAGGGCGGTCGCACAGCAACTGTGGGGGTCGCACAGCAACTGCAGTTGGTGTGCCGCCACCGATGTTGGTGTGCGAGCCGCCCGCGGCGGGCCGGTGCCGACGTCCTACTGTCGGCCTTGTGACCGAGGAGCTCTTCGCGACCGACGCCTATCTCCGCTCCTTCGAGGCCGCGATCACGGAGGTCGACCGGGAGGCCGGCCGCGTGGCGCTCGCGCGTACCGCGTTCTACCCGGGCGGGGGCGGCCAACCGCACGATCTCGGGACGCTCGACTGGGGCAGTGGCCCCGTCGCCGTCACGAAGGTGAAGCGGGAAGCGGGCCGCATCTGGCACTGGCTGGATTCCGCCTACCTGCCGGCCGCAGGCACCGGGCTCGCCGGCGAGATCGACTGGTCGCGCCGGCACCTGCTGATGCGCACCCACACCGCGCTGCACGTGCTGTGCGGGGTGGTGTGGTCCGAGTTCGCGATCCCGGTCACCGGCGGCAACATGGAGCCCGGGTCGGGGAGGCTGGACTTCCCGCTCGAGTCGATCTCCGCGGAGCTCGGCAAGCGCCTGGAAACCCGGATCAACGACGAGCTGGCGGCGGCCAGGGCCGTGGTCGTCGAGTTCCTCGGACGCGACGCCGCCGACGCCGACCCGGCGCTGATCCGCACCGCGGCCAACCTCATCCCGCGGGAGATCGACCCGCTGCGCGTGATCGACATCGTCGGGCTGGACAAGCAGGCCGACGGCGGCACGCACGTCGCGAGCACCGCCGAGGTCGGGGCGGTGCGGGTGACGGGCACCGAGTCGAAGGGCAAGGGCAACAAGCGGGTGCGCATCCAAGTGGTCGACGCGCACTCCTGAGCGCGACTCGGCCGCATCGAGATCGCGACTCGCGGGGGTCGGGCTCTGCTGGCGCGTCGCCGCCCGTCTGCCGTTCGGACCCGCGAGGATGCGGGCGTGAACGGTCGGGCGATCCGCGTGCTGCTGGTGGACGACGAGGAGCTGGTACGGGCGGGGCTCAGGAGGATCCTCGACGCCGAACGGGACATCGAGGTGCTCGGCGAGGCCGCCGACGGTGCGGAGGTCCCCGGGCTCGTGCGCAGGCTCGAGCCGGACGTCGTCCTGATGGACGTGCGGATGCCGAAGGTCGACGGGATCACGGCCACCCGGCACCTCGTGGAGTCGAGGGGGGCCGATCGGCCGCGGGTGCTGATGCTCACGACGTTCGGCAACGACGGCTACGTCTACGACGCCCTCCAGGCCGGTGCCACCGGGTTCCTGCTCAAACGCGCCCGGCCTGCCGAGATCGTGCAGGCGGTGCGCACTGTCGCCGAGGGTGAGTCGCTGCTGTTCCCGGCCGCGGTGCGCGAGCTCGTCGCCACGATCGGCCGGTGCGGCGGCGACGCGTTGCGCGGCGCGGGGCTCACCGAGCGGGAGGGCGAGGTGCTGCGCCTGATGGCGCGGGGTCTGTCCAACGCCGAGATCGCCCGCGAGCTGGTGGTCGGCGTCGGGACCGTGAAGACGCACGTGGGCAACGTCCTCACCAAGGTCGGTGCCCGCGACCGGACCCAGGCCGTGGTGGCCGCCTACGAGTCGGGCTTCATCGACCCCCGACGCCCGGCCTGAGACCGCACTTCCACCGCCCGCGATGATCAGGTTAGCCTCACCTCATGGGAGCGTTGGCGGCCACCGTCGATCGGTTGCGCGGGCTGCGGCCGGAGTACCCGGACGTCTACGCGCCGCGCGTCGGCGTGCCCGCCGAGCCGGGCTGGACGCCCATGGCCGAGCTCCTGCCGCACGTCGCCGAGTGGTGTGAGCGGGCGCGGGAGCGGGACAACCCGGCGCGGCTGGCCTCGGTGGCGGCCACGACGGTGGGCGGCACCCTCGTGCACGCCGTGCTGGGCCGGGTGACGGCCGCGCTGGTGCTCGAACGCAGGGCATGGGACGTGGGGGCCGGGAACCTGGCCGTCCACGGCGAGACCGAGCTGCTCGCTGTGCGCGACGCAACGCTCCTCGTGCTGCCCGACGACCCGGCAGCAGACCTGCCGGACGCCGAGGTGCTGCCCGACCTGCCCGCCCTGCTCCACCGGGTGGCCGCCGACGCCGTGGCGACGCTGCGCCCGCTGCTGGAGGGCGTGCGCGCCGCCACCCGATACGGGCTCGTGCCGCTGTGGAACAGCGCAGCCGACGCCGTACGGAGCGCCGCCCACTACGCGCCGCTCTACGCGGGTGTGGACCGCGACGGGGCGCGGGCCATCGGCGCCGCGCTGGTGGACGCGCTCGCCGCGCAGGGGGCGCGCGTGCGCGACCGCGGCGGGCACGAACGCCTGCAGTGGGGCACCGAGACCTACACGGTGCCGGTGCGGGCCGCGTGCTGCCTGTACTACAAGACCGAGCCGGAGGTGGAACGGCCCTCCGACGCGTACTGCATGACGTGCCCGTTCCTGTGCTCGCCCGACCGCAGGGAGCGCTTCGGGGCCTTCGTGGACGGGCTCACGGCAGGGGCCCGGTGAGGTAGCGCTGCAGGTTCGGCGCCACCGCGGCGATGATCGTGGCGTGGTCGGCGGAGGCGAGCGGCTCCACCTTCAGCACGTAGCGGACGAACGCGAGCCCGAACATCTGCGAGCCGGCGAGGCTCGCGCGCAGTTCCGGCCGGTCCGGCGCGACCTTGGAGAGGACCTTCCCCACCAGCACGCGCCCGATGAACTCGCGCAGCAGGCTTGCCGCGACCTCGTGGCTGGCGATGCTCTGCAGCAGCGTGGCGAGCTGGGCGCCCCCGGTCTCGTCCCAGACCCGCAGGATCCGGGCGATGATCCGCTCCGCGAGCTGTTCGGGATCGCCCGGCAGCGCCTCGCCGAGGATCATGCCGGGGTCGGCCGGCAGGTCGAGGGCCGCGACGAACAGCGGCTCCTTGCCGCCGAACCAGTGGTTGACCATCGCCGGGTCCACGCCGGCACGGTCGGCGATCACCCGAACCGTGGCGCCGTCGTAGCCGCGCTCGGCGAAGACCGTGCGGGCGGCGTCGAGCAACGCGGCGCGGGTATCGCCGCCGCCGGGACGCCGTCCGCGCCGGCGGGGTGCGCTGCTGTCGTCGGGTAGGGCCCCGGCGTAATTCGACACAGCCCCATTTTCTCGCTCCCGACCTGAGAACTTCCCGCAGGGATGTCGAGAGTGTCGTCACGGCGTCGACGTCCCGGGTGCGAGTTCATCCGATCGAGGAGGACGAAGATGGCAGGCACCCGCATCACCGACGTCACCGCCGTGGGAATCCCGGTGCGCGACCAGGACGAGGCGCTCGCGTTCTACGTCGGCACGCTCGGTTTCGAGAAGCGCCTTGACGGCCCGTTCGGCGGCGGGCGATGGCTGACCGTGGCTCCTGCGGGAGCGAGCACGTCGATCGCGCTCGTGGCGGCCGACCGCACCGGCGTGGACACGGGCATCCGTTTCAGCACCGCCGACGCCGCCGCCGACCACGAGCACCTGCGCGCCGCCGGCGTGGACATCGACCCGGAGGTGCTGCGCTACCCGGGCGTGCCACCGATGTTCACCTTCCGCGACGCCGACGGGAACACGCTGTTCGTGGTCGAGATAATGGAGGCATGACCGTTTCCGCACCGCCCGGTGCCCTCGGAGCGGTCACCCCCAGCCGCGAGGAGTTCCGTGCGCTGGCCGTCGGTCACCGGGTGATCCCGGTGACCCGGCGGCTGCTCGCCGACGACGAGACCCCGCTCGGGGTCTACCGCAAGCTGGCCGGTGACCGGCCCGGCACGTTCCTGTTCGAGTCGGCGGAGAACGGGCGGTCGTGGTCGCGATGGTCGTTCGTGGGCGCCCGCAGCCGGGCCACGCTCACGGCGGTGGACGGCGAGCTGGTGTGGACCGGCGAGGTGCCGGTCGGCCTTCCGACCTCGGGTGACCCCATCGCCGCCCTTCGTACGGTCGTCGAGGAGCTGAGCAGCGAGCGGCTGCCCGGGCTGCCGCCGCTCACCGGCGGGATGGTCGGCTACCTCGGCTACGACGTGGTGCGGCGGCTGGAACGGTTGCCCGAGCTGGCCGTCGACGACCTGCGCATCCCCGAGCTGGTGATGCTGCTGGCCACCGACCTCGCCGCCGTCGACCACCACGAGGGCACGGTCACCCTGATCGCCAACGCGATCAACTGGGACGCCACCGACGAGCGGGTGGACGAGGCCTACGACGACGCCGTCGCCCGCCTGGACCGCATGACGGCCGAGCTGGCCGCGCCCGCGCCGTCCACCGTGGCGGTGTTCCGGCCCGCGGAGCCGCGATTCACCCGCCGCCGCTCGGCGCCAGAGCACCATGCCGCGGTGGAGGAGGCCAAGGAGCAGATCCGCGCGGGCGAGGCGTTCCAGGTGGTGGTGTCGCAGCGGTTCGAGGCCGACTGCCGGGCCGACCCGCTCGACGTCTACCGCGTGCTGCGGGCCACCAACCCCAGCCCGTACATGTACCTGTTGCGGCTGGAGTCCGCGGCCGGAGAGCGGTTCGACATCGTGGGCTCCAGCCCGGAGGCCTTGGTCACCGTGCGGGACGGCACGGCGACGACGCACCCGATCGCCGGCACCCGCTGGCGCGGCGCCGACGAGGAGGAGGACCTCCTCCTGGAGAAGGAGCTGCGCAGCGACGAGAAGGAGCGCGCCGAGCACGTGATGCTCGTCGACCTCGGGCGCAACGACCTCGGCCGGGTCTGCGAGCCCGGCACGGTCAAGGTGCGCAGCTTCTTCGCCGTGGAGCGCTACAGCCACGTCATGCACTTGGTGTCGACGGTCACCGGCAGGCTCCGCGACGACTGCATCGCGTTCGACGCGGTCACGGCCTGCTTCCCGGCCGGCACGCTCTCCGGCGCGCCGAAGCCGCGGGCCATGGAGATCATCGAGGAACTGGAACCCACGCGGCGCGGGCTCTACGGCGGGATCGTGGGCTACCTCGACTTCGCGGGCGACGCCGACACCGCGATCGCGATCCGCACGGCGCTGGTCCGCGACGGCGTGGCGTACGTGCAGGCGGGCGGGGGGATCGTGGCCGACTCCGACCCGGCGGCCGAGGACGCGGAGTGCCTGAACAAGGCGCGGGCCGTGCTGTCGGCCGTGGCCACCGCGGCGACATTGACGGAGCCGGGGAGCGAGATGCCCGTAGATGCAGGCCCGACGCCGGAACCGGTTGCCGCGCCCGGGTCGGGGTCGGCGTCCACCACTCCGCGGTGACCCATCGCCCGGATCCTCGCGCGCTCGGCACAGCGTGTGCCGGTCTCGCGCTGGCGGCTGCGCTGCTCTGGGCGGGGTCGGCCACCGTCTGGTATCGGGTGATGCCGCCTGGAGCGGCACCGGTGGAGCTCACGGGTGCGCAGGTGGCGCCGTGGCTGGGCGGCACCGCGTTGCTGGCGCTGGCCGGGGTGGCGGGCGTGGTGGCCACCGGCGGTCTGCTGCGCAGGCTGGTGGGCGTGCTGCTCGGGCTGGCCGGCGTCGGCGTGCTGCTGTTCGGTGTGCGGGCGCTGCTCATGGACCCGTACGCCACTGACGCATCCGCGGCGTCGCTGCCCCAGCCGTCGGCCGGCGTGACCGTGGACGAGCTGCGCTACCAGCCCACCGACACCACGGGCGCGCCGATGCTGGCGATCGCCGGGGCGGTCCTGCTGCTCGCCGTGGGGATCGTCGTGCTCGTGCGGGAGCGGCGGCTGCCGCGGCTCGGCGCACGGTATGCGGCGCCGGGGGAGCGGCGGGTGGAACGCGACCCGGATCGGGCCGCGTGGCAGGAGCTCGACGAGGGCCGTGACCCGTCGGTCGACCCCGCTGAGGCACCGCCCGGCGACGCGGGGGACGATCCTGGCGACGGGCCGCGAAGTGAGCCTGTCTAGCATGATTCGCGCCCGGCCCTATCCGGAGAGGGGGACAGCTGCCATGACGAACGGCGGAGCGAGTGTCCTCGATTCCATCGTTGACGGTGTCAGGGCCGATCTCGCGGCGCGTGAGGCCGAGGTCGACTTCGCGGAGATCAAGCGGCGGGCGGCCGCGGCCCCGCCCCCGCGGGATGTGATGGCCGCGCTGCGTGCCCCTGGTATCGGGGTGATCGCTGAGGTGAAGCGGCGGAGCCCGTCGAAGGGTGATCTGGCGGAGATCGCCGACCCGTCCCAGCTGGCCGCCTCGTACGCCGAGAACGGCGCGCGGGTGATCAGCGTGCTCACCGAGGGGCGCCGTTTCGGCGGGTCCCTCGCCGACCTCGCGGCGGTGCGCGCGGTGGTCGACGTGCCGGTGCTGCGCAAGGACTTCGTGGTGAGCCCCTACCAGGTGCACGAGGCGAGGGCGTACGGCGCCGACCTGGTGCTGCTGATCGTCGCCGCGCTGGAGCAGAACGCGCTCGACGCCCTGCTCGACCGGGTCGAGTCGCTCGGGATGACCGCGCTCGTCGAGGTGCACACCGAGGAGGAGGCCGACCGCGCCCTCGAGGCGGGCGCGAAGGTCATGGGGGTGAACGCGCGCAACCTGCACACGCTCGAGGTCGACCGGACGATCTTCGGACGGATCGCCCCCGGCCTGCCCACCGACGTGATGCGGGTGGCGGAGTCGGGCGTGCGCGGGCCGGGTGACCTGCTCACATACGCCGGGTGGGGTGCCGACGCCGTGCTCGTGGGCGAGGGCCTCGTCACCAGCGGCGACCCGGGCGGGGCGGTGCGCGGCCTGGTGGCTGCCGGCTTCCACCCGTCGTGTTCGAGAATGGTGCGGTGAGTACGCACAGCAAGGCGAGCGACGGGGTGGCGCACCCGTCGGAGCACGAGCCGGACGAGCGGGGCCACTTCGGTCGCTACGGCGGCCGGTTCGTGCCGGAGGCGCTGATCGCGGCCCTTGACGAGCTCACAACCGTGTACGAGAAGGCCCGCGGTGACCGGGATTTCCTCGACGAGCTCGACCGCCTGCACCGCGACTACACCGGTCGCCCGTCACCCCTGACCGACGCGCCCAAGCTGGGCGAGCACGCAGGCGGCGCGCGGATCCTGCTCAAGCGCGAGGACCTCAACCACACCGGCTCGCACAAGATCAACAATGTGCTCGGGCAGGCGCTGCTCACCAAGCGGATGGGCAAGAAGCGCGTGATCGCCGAGACCGGCGCGGGCCAGCACGGCGTCGCGACCGCCACGGCCTGCGCGCTGCTCGGCCTGGAGTGCGTCGTGTACATGGGCGAGGTCGACACCGAGCGGCAGGCCCTCAACGTCGCGCGGATGCGGCTGCTCGGCGCGAAGGTGGTGCCGGTGAAGACCGGTTCCCGCACGCTGAAGGACGCGATCAACGAGGCGCTGCGCGACTGGGTCACCAACGTCGAGGACACCCACTACCTGCTCGGTACGGCCGCGGGCCCGCACCCGTTCCCGACGATGGTGCGCGACCTGCACCGGATCATCGGCCTGGAGGCGCGCGAGCAGGTCCTCGAACGCGTCGGGCGGCTGCCGGACGTCGTGGCCGCGTGCGTGGGCGGCGGTTCCAACGCGATCGGGATCTTCCACGCGTTCCTCGACGATCCCGGCGTGCGGCTGGTGGGCCTCGAGCCGGGCGGTGACGGCGTGGAGACCGGGCGGCACGGCGCCACCCTGACCGCGGGCTCCCCGGGCGCGCTGCACGGCGCGCTGTCCTACCTGCTGCAGGACGAGGACGGGCAGACCGCCGAGTCGCACTCGATCTCCGCGGGGCTCGACTACCCCGGTGTCGGGCCGGAGCACGCGCTGCTCAAGGACATCGGCCGGGCCGAGTACCGCCCGATCACCGACGCCGAGGCGATGGACGCGTTCGCGCTCCTCTCGCGCACGGAGGGGATCATCCCGGCCATCGAGTCGGCCCACGCCGTGGCCGGCGCGCTGAAGCTCGGCCAGGAGCTCGGGCCCGAGGCGGTGATCCTCGTGAACCTGTCGGGGCGCGGGGACAAGGACGTCGATACGGCGGCCAAGTGGTTCGGCATGATCTCCGACGAGGAGAGCGCCGAGGACGCGAGTGGCACCGCGATCGCGGAGGCCAGCCTGACGGAGGGGCCGCCGCGATGAGTGCCGTCCAGAAGATCTTCGAGGCCGCGCGGGCGGAGGGCCGGGGTGCCCTCGTCGGGTACCTGCCGGCCGGTTACCCCACCGTCGACCGATCCGTCGAACTGCTCACCGCGATGGCCGAGGGCGGCTGTGACCTGCTCGAGGTCGGCATCCCGTACTCGGACCCGGTGATGGACGGCCCCACGGTCCAGGCGGCCGCCGACACCGCCCTGCGGGCCGGCTTCCGGCTGCGCGACGTGTTCTCGGTCGTCGAACGGATCAGCGCCGCGGGCGGCAGGGCGGTCGTGATGACCTACTACAACCCGGTGCTGCGCTACGGCGTCGACGCGTTCGCCCGTGACCTCGCCGCTGCCGGCGGGCTCGGCCTGATCACGCCCGACCTGATCCCCGACGAGGCCGAGGAGTGGCTCGCCGCCTCCGAGGCGCACGGCCTGGACCGGACCTTCCTGGTCTCGCCCTCGTCCACGGAGGAGCGGATCGCGTCCACCGCGGCCGCGACCCGCGGTTTCCTCTACGCCACCTCCACGATGGGCGTCACCGGTGCTCGCGACGCCGTCGCGAGCAGCGCCCCCACGCTCGTGGCCCGGTGCCGCGCGCACACGTCGCTCCCGATCGCGGTCGGGCTCGGTGTCCGGTCGGCCGACCAGGCCGCGGAGGTCGCGGGATTCGCCGACGGCGTCATCGTCGGCTCCGCGTTCGTCACGGCGGCGGAGAACGGCGGTGCCGGCGGCGTGCGCGCGCTGGCGCAGGAGCTGGCGGGCGGCGTGCGCCGCGCCCCGCAGCCGGCCTGAGCGAGGTTCATCCGCCAGGGGCGGTGAGGGCCCTCAGCTCGTCGAACGACTCGCGCATGACCGTCGCCAGACCCCGGTCCTCCGGCTCGCCGAGCCAGCGCTCGAACGTCACGCGGAACACCGCGATCCCGGCCTCGGCCGCCAGCCGTGCTGTCGGGTCGGGGACGCCGCGTCGGCGCAGCCCATCGGCCAGCGCCGCGGAGAGCGTCGCCAGCTTGATCAGCTCACGCTCCTGCAGCTCCGCGTTGGCGTTGATGACGAGCTGGCGCCGCTGGGAGAACTCGCGGTCGGTGAGCACCTCGGAGGCGGCGTCGAGGGCCGCCGCGACGGCCTCCATCGGCGACGCGGAGCCTGGGGCGTCGTCGAGGGCGCTCACGAGCGTGTCCTGCAGCGGCGAGCCGGCGAAGAGCACCTCGCGCTTGTCGGCGAAGTGCCGGAAGAACGTCCTTGCGGTGAGCCCGGCACGCGCGGCGATCTCGGCCACGGTGGTCTGCTCGTAGCCGCGCTCGACGTAGAGCTCCAGCGCGGCCGCGCGAAGCCGCCCGCTCGCGTTCGGCTCCCAGCGACCCATGACACGATCCTAGTGATGGCACCTGATGACATCACGGAGTAGCGTGATGTCATCAAGTGTCATCACTAGGAGGGTCACATGCGCGTCTTCGTTACCGGGGCATCCGGCTGGATCGGCTCGGCCGTCGTGCCCGAGCTGCTCGCTGCCGGACACCAGGTCCTCGGTCTTGCTCGTTCGGACACCGCGGCGGCGTCGGTCGCCGCGCTCGGGGCAGCGGTGCTTCGCGGCGGTCTCGACGATCTCGACAGCCTCCGCGCGGGTGCGGAGGCGTCGGACGGGATCGTCCACCTCGCCTACCATCACGACTTCTCGCAGATGGAGCGGGCTGCCCAGCTGGACCTGCACGCGATCGATGCGATGGGGGCGGTCCTCCAGGGCACGGACCGGCCGCTCCTGATCGCCTCCGGGTTCGCCGGGTTCCCCGCCGGACGCGTCGCCACCGAGCGCGACCTGCCGGACCCGAGCGGCTACGCGCGGATCGCGAGCGCGCAGGCGGTGCTCGCGCTGGCCGACCGGGGCGTGCGCTCGTCGGTCGTGCGGTTCGCGCCGACGGTCCACGGCGCGGGTGATCACGGCTTCGTCGCAACCCTCGTCGGCATCGCCCGGGACAAGGGCGTCTCCGCCTACATCGGGGACGGCGCGAACCGCTGGCCCGCGGTGCACCAGCTCGACGCCGCGGCGCTCGTCCGCCTCGCGGTCGACCGCGCTCCCGCCGGCTCGGTCCTGCACGCCGTCGCCGAGCAGGGCGTGCCCACCCGGGATATCGCCGAGGCGATCGGGCAGGGCCTCGACATACCGGTGGTGTCCGTCCCCGCCGACCGGGCGAGCGACCATTTCGGCTGGATCGGCCGGTTCTTCGGCGCCGACTTCCCCGCCTCGAACGACCTGACGCGCGCGCTGCTGGGATGGGAGCCCACGCGGCACGGTCTCCTCACGGACCTGAAGCAGGGTCACTACTTCGCAGCCGGCTGAGGGCCGCGCCGACCGGTGCTGGGGTGTGGGGGATACCGTGTCGCCGTGAGTTCTGCCGTCGTCACCGTGCTGGCGAACATCCCGAGTCCGGACCGCGGTGTCTGGATGCTCGGCCCGATCCCGATCCGCGCCTACGCGCTCTGCATCATCGCCGGCATCGTCGTCGCGGTGCTGTGGGGTGAGCGGCGCTTCGTGGCGCGCGGCGGGCAGCAGGGCACCGTCACGGACGTCGCCGTGTTCGCGGTCCCGTTCGGGCTGGTCGGTGGCCGCGTCTACCACGTGATGACCGACTGGCAGACCTACTTCGGCCCGGGCGGTGACCCCTTGGGCGCTCTCCGGATCTGGGAGGGTGGCCTCGGGATCTGGGGTGCGGTCGCCCTGGGCGCCGTCGGGGCCTGGATCGGGTGCAGGCGCCACGGCGTGCCGCTCGGGTTCTTCGCCGACGCGGTGGCGCCGGGCATCGTCGCGGCCCAGGCGATCGGCCGGCTCGGCAACTGGTTCAACCAGGAGCTCTACGGCGCGCCCACCACGCTGCCGTGGGGGCTGGAGATCTACGACCGGGTCGACCCCGCCACCGGGCTCCCCGACGCCCTCGGCGGCGTCGCGCTGAACCACACGCCCGTCCAGGTGGTGCACCCGACCTTCCTGTACGAGCTGCTGTGGAACCTCGCCGTCGCCGGGCTCGTGGTGTGGGCCGACCGCCGGTTCCGGCTCGGCCACGGCCGCGCGTTCGCGCTGTACGTCGCGGGCTACACCGCGGGCCGGTTCTGGATCGAGCAGATGCGCACCGACCACGCCACCCGCGTGTTCGGCGACATCCGGATCAACGTCGTCGTCTCCGTGCTGGTGTTCGCGGCGGCGGTGCTCTACATCGCGCTCGTCCGCAAGCCCCGTGAGGTGCTCGACGGCGCGGCGACGCCCGCCGAGCCCGCGCCGGACGCCGACTCCGACTCGCCTGCCCAGGAGACGAAGGCGGAGGGTACGGAGGACGCGAAGGACGAGGACGCGAAGGACCAGGACGCGAAGGACCAGGACGCCCTGGAAGAGGACGCCACGGACAAGGACGCGGGGGACAGGCACACAGCCGAGGTGGGGGACCGCACACCATGAGCTTCACGGGTTTCGGTGAGGCCGTCGTCGAGTTCTACGACGGGCTGATCGCCGACAACTCGAAGGTCTACTGGACCGACAAGCGCGCCGTGTACGAGGCGGACGTCCGTGAGCCGATGCAGGCGCTGCTCGCCGCGCTGGAGCCCGAGTTCGGCGCCGGCAAGATCTTCCGGCCGTACCGCGACGTCCGGTTCTCGAACGACAAGACCCCGTACAAGACGCACTGCGGCGCCACGGTCGGGCCGTTCTACGTGCAGGTCGGCTCAGACGGCCTGATGGTCGCCGGCGGCTACTACCGGATGGCGCCCGACCAGCTCGCCCGCTACCGCACGGCCGTGGCCGACGACCGCCGCGGCGGCGACCTCGAGAAGAGGATCGCCACGATGCAGGGGCTGACCCTCGCGGGGGAGACCCTCAAGACCCGCCCCAAGGGCTTCGACGCGGATCACCCGCGCATCGACCTGCTGCGGCACAAGGGCCTCTACGCGTGGCGCGCCTGGGAGCCCGACGACGTGCTGCACGAGCCGGGCACCCTCGACCGGGTGGCGAGCACGTGGCGGGAGCTGCGGCCCCTCACGGAGTGGCTCGCCGATCACGTGGGGCCGAGCGAGCAGCCGCGGCGCTAGTGTCCCGAACCGGAAGTCCGGTGCATAAATCGGCGGATCCAGGTTTCCGCTGGGTGCGCCGGCGAGCCGGCCTCGTACCGGGCGTACTCGGCCGGATCGCCGGTGTGGCCAGCGGGAAGCTGGGCCGTCGAGTTATGTGGTGGACTTCCGGTTCGGGACGCTAGTGTCCTGAGTCATTAATTCGTAATATAATTTCTGGTAGTCTTCGTCGATGGCGAGGACGGGGCGACCGACCGCGAAGCTGGAGCTGTCCGACGACGAACGCGAGACGCTGCAGCGGTGGGCGCGCCGTCCGAAGAGTGCGCAGGCGCTCGCGCTTCGGGCCAAGATCGTGTTGGCGTGCGCTGAGGGCGCGACGAACAAGGCGGTGGCCACCGAGTTTTCGGTGACCCCACAGATGGTGGGCAAGTGGCGGGCCCGGTTCGTGGCCGACCGGCTGGCCGGGCTGTCCGATGAGGATCGGCCGGGCCGGCCGCGCACGATCACCGACGCCCACGTCGAGCAGGTCGTGATCGCCACTCTGGAACAGGCCCCGCCGGACGAGGGCACGCACTGGTCGACCCGGATGATGGCGGCCCGCACCGGGCTGACCCAGACCGCGGTGTCACGCATCTGGCGGGCGTTCGAGCTCAAACCGCACAAGGTCGACTACTGGAAGCTGTCCACCGACCCGCACTTCGTGGACAAGCTCTACGACGTCGTCGGCCTGTACCTCGATCCGCCCGAGCGCGCTGTGGTGCTGTGCGTGGACGAGAAGAGCCAGGTCCAGGCCCTGGACCGGTCCGCGCCGGTGCTACCGATGATGCCCGCCAACCCGCAGCGCCAGACCCACACCTACATCCGCCCTGTAGATCAGCGCGGCACCACCAGCCTGTTCGCCGCACTCGACGTGGCCAACGGCCATGTCCACGCCAGCCTGCAGCGGCGTCACCGCGCCACCGAGTTCCGCGAGTTCCTCGCCCAGCTCGACCGCGACGTCCCCGCAGAGCACGACGTGCACCTCATCCTGGACAACTACGCCACCCACAAGACCCCCGAGATCCGCCGCTGGCTGGCCCGCCACCCCCGCTTCCACCTGCACTTCACCCCGACCAGCAGCTCCTGGCTCAACCTCGTCGAACGCCTCTTCGCCGAACTCACCACCCGAATGCTGCGACGCGGCGTCCACCGCAACGTCGCCGAACTCGAAGCCGACATCCGCACCTGGATCAAGCACTGGAACGACGACCCCAAGCCCTACGTCTGGACCAAGACCGCCGAACAGATCCTCGACTCGATCGGCGCCTACTGCCAACGACTTCTTAAGCTAACTAACGACTCAGGAAACTAGGAGCGCCCTGAACAACTCAGGCCTACTGCGCGGCGCCCAGGCGGCGCCCTCGCCGCGTTGGACGATCGCGCCGATACAACAGCGGTATAGGCGCGATCGTCCGCCTTGCGAGGACACCACCTGGACGTCGCTCGCTACGGCCTGAGCTGTTCAGGACCCTCCTAGGCGCCGTCCACCTCAGGCGATGGCCGCGATCGCGCCCGAGGTGGCGTCGAATCGCTCGGAGCCGAGCACGACCGTGTCGCCGACGAGCGCGATGGAGGCGGTGTAGCCCGTGTCGAGGGCGAGGTCGACGGACCAGCGCTCTTCGCCGGTGGCGGTGTCGTGGGCGAACAGCGTGAACGCGGGGTCGGCGTCGAGTCCGCCGATGCGGATGCCGCCGATGTAGCAGGTGTCGCCCGCGACGACGGGAGCCGTGCCGTACATCGCGCGGGTGAAAGGCGTGCCCCTCCCGAGCTCCCATCGGGGCTCGCCGGTCTCCGCGTCCAGCGCCGACAGGCCGACGCCGTGGCCTCCGTCGACGTACACCGTTCCGTCGTGGACCGCGATCTCGCCGTACCGGTCCTCGACGGCCCGGCGCCAGCGTTCGCGACCGGTGGCGGCGTCGAACGCCACGAGGACGGAGTCCGCGGTCGCCGCGCCGCCCGTTCCGTAGACGGTCGAACTGCCTGCCGTGACGGTCGCCAGGTCGGGAAGCGGCTGCTCCCAGAGCGTCTTGCCGGTGGCGGCATCGAGCGTGCGCAGCGCGTTCTCCAGCCCGACGTGCACGCGACCGTCCGAGGTGGCCCCGGGATTGTCGAGGGCGAAGGCCATGCCGAGGGCGTCCTCGACCGGTGAGTTCCACCGCACCCCACCGGTGGCCGCGTCGTAGCCCGTGACCTGATCACGGGAGGTGCCGTCGGTGGTGCTGGCGAACACGATCCCGGCACTCGCCGCGATCAGCCGCCCGTCGGCCTCCCAGCGCAACGCACCCGTGGCGTCGAGCGCGTACACGGTCAGCCGGTCGTCGTCGATGTAGACGGTGCCGTCGACGACCGCGGGGACGTGGCGGCTGCCCCCTCCGCGCAGCGAGTACGTCCACCGGGCGTGGCCGGTGCGGACGTCGACCGTGTGCGCCACGGCGTCCGCCCCCGCCGCGTAGACGACACCGTCTCCCGCGGCCATGCAACTCACCGGTCCGCCGGTGGGGTAGGTCCACCGCGGAGCGAGCGGCCTGGCCGGGCCGCCGGTGACCGGGTCGGAGCCGCCGCGGAACAGCCCGGCGGCCGCGGCCCCGGCGCCGCCGACCGCCGCCGTCGCCAGTACGGCGCCCAACCCGACCAGCAGGCCGCGTCGCGTCACCCGGCGAGCGGGCAGCGGCGGGGGCGCAGGCGGCCCCGCGAACCGGGTGGGGTCCGGAACGAGCGCGGCGACGGCGGGCGGGAGCCACCCACCTCCGACCGGCGCGGGCGGCAGGCGGGCGGCCAGTTCGGCAGCGGCCGGCCGGTCCGCCGGGTCCCGCCGCAGGCACTCGGCCACCAGCTCGCGGACCGATCCGGTCAGCGCACCAAGACCCGGTTCCGCGGTGAGGATCCGACGCAGGAGCGTGACCGGGTTGCCCTCGCCGAAGGGCCCTGTTCCGGTCGCGGCCCACACGAGCACCGACCCGAGCGAGAACAGGTCCGATGCAGTGGTGAGCTCGCTGCCGTCGGCCTGCTCGGGGGACATGAACGCCGGAGTGCCCACCGCCATGCCGGTGCTCGTCATGCGCGTGCCGTCGAGTGCTCTGGAGATGCCGAAGTCGATCATCCTGGGCCGATCGGCGGTGAGCAGGACGTTCCCGGGCTTGACATCGCGGTGCACGAGATCGGCCTCGTGGATCGCGGTCAGTGCGCGGGCCAGGTGCGCCGCGAGCGCGGCGACGGCCGGTGGCGGGAGCGGGCCCGTCGTGACGATCGCACGGCTCAGCGGCACGCCCGGGACGTACTCGGTGGCCAGCCACGGCGTGCTCGCGTCCGGGTCGGCGTCCACGACGGCCGCTGTCCACGGGCCGCGTACCAGGCGACTGGCCTCGACCTCCCGCGCGAAGCGCGTCCGGAACCGCGGGTCGGCGGCGAGCCCGGGATGCACCACCTTCAGCGCGACGGGTCCCGATGGCCCGGCCGCGAGGTAGACCTGGCCCATGCCGCCGACGCCGAGCACGCCGAGCACCTGGTACGGGCCGATGGAGCGCGGGTCGGTGGGGTGTGGCGCATGCGTGATCGTCATCGTGGGTCCCTCATTCCGGCCGGATGGCCGAGATCCGGCCGTCGAAGCCCGCGACGAAGGCGACGCGGTCGGCGGCGGTGATCACCTGTACGGGGTTGAAACCGGCGGCGGGGGCGTACGCCCACTGCCGCGTGCCGGACGCGACCGCGAACGCGTAGATCCGGCCCCGGTCGTCGCCGGTGTAGACGAGGCCACCGGTCGAGTCGCGGAACGCGAACGGCGCGACCTTGGCGGTGCCGCCGCCGTTCGTCCGGTCCGGCAGCGACCAGCGGGGCGTGCCGTCGCTGATCTCGAACGCGTGCAGCTGTTCGTCGCGTCCGCGCACGATCACGGCGTCGTCGACGACCACCGGCCGGTCCGCCTCGGCGCCTGCGAGGTCGCCGCTTCCGACGGGTGCCTGCCAGCGCACGGCCCCGGTCGGTGTGTCGAGCGCGACCACGCCCCCGACGTTGACGGTGAGGAACGCGATCCCGTGGGCCACGCCCAGCTCGGTGGCGTTGCCGCCGTCGGGCTGGCGGCGCCACACCAGCTCACCGGTGGCGGCCAGTAGCGCGTCGACGCCGTTGCCGTTGCTGATCAGCACGTGGTCGCCGTCGATCTCGGGCGAGGCGGCGAAGTTGCCGTCGACGACGTGGGTCCAGCGCGTGTCGCCGGTGGCGGGGTCCATCGAGAAGAGGGTCGGGCCGTGGGCGAAGTAGGCGACGCCCGGGCCTGCCATCACGTCGATCCCGGCGAGTGACCGGTAGCCCTCGGTCAGGTCCGACACGAGCCGCCAGCGCTCCCGGCCGGTTGCCGCGTCGAGCGCGATCGCGGCGCCGTTGGTGGCGAGGTAGACCGTGCCGTCGGCGATCGCGAACCGGACCTGGGACGGGTCGAACCCGACCCCGCCGGGCGGTGCCGTGTACTCCCAGCGCTTCCGCCCCGTGGTCGCGTCCAGCGCGACGACGGTGCCCTTGCCGCCCGCGTACACCGTGTGGCCGTCGGTGCGGAGCGCGCTGGTCGTGGGCGGACCCTCCGCGGTCCAGGATGCGGCCGCCGATGCGGGGGCGGGGGACGTCGGCGTCGGGGCGACGGGCAGGCTCCGCACGTCCGGAACGGCCGGCGGGCGTGGCGGGGGGAGCACGGTCCGGGCGAGGGCGACGGTGCCGCCCAGCGCGGCCAGCCCCAGCACGCCGGCGCCGCCGACCAGGAGCGCACGCCGGCCGACCGCGCGGCGTGCGGGGACCGGCGGCTGCCGGGCGTGGCTCGCCGCGACGAGGGCCGGGACGTCCGGTGGCGGCGGGAACAGCGCGGCCACGGACGCCGGCAGCCACGACCAGGGCGGCGTCGGGACCGGGCCGAGGAGCGCGGTGAGCTCGGCCGCGGTCGGGCGGTCGGCCGGCCGCTTGGCGAGGCACGCCTCGACGGGGCCGCGCAGCGGGCCGGCCAGCCCGTGCAGGTCGGCCGGGTCGTCGACGATGCGCCGCAGCATGACGAGTGGGTTCGCGTCGCCGAAGGGGCCGCGTCCGAGCGCCGCGTAGGCCAGCACCGCCCCGAGGGAGAACACGTCCGAGGCAGGGCCGGTCTCCAGGCCCTCGGCCTGTTCCGGCGACATGAACGCGGGCGTGCCGACGACGGCACCGGTCGCGCTGAGCTGCGTGGCGTCCACCGCACGGGAGATGCCCATGTCGATCAGCCGCGGACCGTCGCCCGCGAGCAGCACGTTCGGCGGCTTGACGTCACGGTGCAGGAGACCGACCGCGTGGATGCCGGTGAGCGCGGCGGCCAGCCCGGCCGCGAGGACGTGCAGCGTCCGCTGCGGCAGCGGGCCCGTCTCGCGCACGGCCCGGTCGAGGCTCGGCCCCGGCACGTACTCGGTGGCGAGCCACGGGATCGGGGCGTCGGGGTCGGCCGCGACCACCGGCGCCGTCCCGCCGCCGCGCACCCGCATGCCCGCCGTGACCTCATGGCGGAACCGGGCCCGGAAGCCCGGGTCGGACGCGAACGTGCGGTGGATCAGCTTGACCGCGACGAGCTCGCGGTGCAGGCCGACTCCGAGGAAGACCTGACCCATCCCACCGGATCCCAGCCGGCCCAGTAACCGGAACGGGCCGACCTGGTACGGATCCTCGGCTCCCAAGCGCAACACGGTCGTCCTCCTGGCGGCTCGATCTCGTCGAGCAGGAAGACCGCTTGTGCACGAATGTGGTTGGGGGCGTGACGTGCGTTACTTCCGGCGCCACCAGCGCGTGCGGGTGGGCCTACCGGTTGCCGGCGCGGGTGGCGGGGCCGAACGCTCGGCCCGCCATCCCTGCACGATCGCCTCGGGGTCGACCCGCTTCACCGGAACCGCAGGCCCCGACGGCGCGCGGACCCACTCCGCGATGCGCCGGTTCAGCTCGGAGACCACGGCACGCACGGCCTCCTCGGTGGGCAGGTCCCGCACCGTCTCCTGGAGCCGCTCGCTCTCCTTGCGCAGCTGCAGCGGGGTGGGCAGCAGGGCCTCGGACGGGACGCCCTCGCGCTGGATCCAGCCCTTGATCCACCAGTTCTCGTCGTACGGGCCGTCCATGCCGGGCAGCGGCTTGCCCTTGCCGGGCAGGTCGGCGAAGTCGCCGCGCTCCTCGGCATTGCGGATCTGTTGGTCGATCACGGACTCGTAGCGCGCCCAGTAGGCCTCGTTCCTCATCTCGTCCCTCCCCTGCGTGCGACGGTACCCGGCACGTTCACGACGACTGACGCTCGTTCCGAGGTATCGAGTGCCGCGACAGGGGTATCGGTTCTCCCCTCGACCCGGATCATGGCCGCTACGTTCGGCGCATGGGCGGGCTCACGGTCAGAGGCATCTCCTACTCCGTCGAGGGGATTCCGGCCGACGAGGTCCGGGCCGCCCTCAGGGTGATCCGCGAGGACCTGCACTGCACCGCGGTGATGCTGATCGGCACGGACCGGGGCCGGCTGGCCGACGCCTCCCGGCAGGCCCTGGAGGCCGATCTGGACGTCTACGTCCGGCCCTACCTCCCCGACGCGCGTCCGGCCCGGCTGCGGGTGCACCTCGCGGGCGTAGCGGCGGACGCCGAGCAGCTGCGGCGCCGCCACCCGGGACGCGTCACGCTGCTCGTCGGCAGCGAGTTCTCGCTCTCGTCGCGGGGGATGGTGCCCGGCCGCTGGGTCTTCCTGCGCCTGCAGGTGATCCTGCGGTGGCGGCGGCTGTTCGACCGCCGGATCACCCGAAGGCTGAACGCGCTCCTGGCCGAGCTGGTGACCGTGGCGCGCCGGGAGTTCGCCGGGCCAGTGACGTATGCCGCCGCTTTCTGGGAGGAGGTCGACTGGTCGGCCTTCGAGGTCGTCGGTGTCAACCTCTACCGGCTCGGCGACGATCCGGCCGGCTACGAGCGGCGGCTGCGCGCCCGGGCGGCCGAGGCCGGGAAGCCGATGATCGTCACCGAGTTCGGGTGCGGCGCCCACGTCGGGGCCGCCCGGCGTGGCCCTGGCTCGTTCCTCATCGTGAACTGGTTCGCGCAACCGCCGCGCGTCCGCGACGGACACGTGCGCGACGAGAGCGTGCAGGCGGCGTACCTCGCCGAGCTCATCGACCTCTACGCCGACGCGGGCGTGCACGGCTGCTTCGTGTTCACGTTCGTGATGCCCGACTTCCCGCACCACCCCGACCCCCGCCACGACCTCGACATGGCCGGGTTCGGGGTGGTGAAGGCACTGCCGGACGGACGGTGGGAACCGAAGCAGGCCTTCGCCGAGGTCGCCCGCCGGTACGCGCGAGCGAACCGCCCGCCTGGTCGCTCAGCGGGTGAGCACGTGGGCCAGCCGGCGGGCTTCGACGTGGGATTCGGCCACGGATGCCGTGTGGAGATCGATGAGCTCGGCCATCGCGGGGACCACCGGTGCGAGTGTCAGTTGCGGCTTGATCGCGTGGATCTCGAGGCCGAGGGTCTGGGGACCCATGACGGTTTCCAGGGTGGGCAGGAGATGGTCCATGCCGTGGTTGGGAACGCCCGGCTCATACGATCCGCCTCGCGCGGAGACCACGACGGCCGGGCGCCCCGCCGCGGGCGGACCGTCCGGCAAGGCGATGGTCCGACCGACGACGACGACCTGGTCGAGCCACGCCTTGAAGGTCGAGGGCATCGTGTAGTTGTACATCGGGACGGTGAACAGGTAGGCGGTCGCGCCCAGGAACTCCTCGATCAGCTCGTCCTGGATGAGCAGTGCCGCCTTCTGCTCGAGGGTGTGCCGGGACGGGTCGGTGAGCCGGGCAGAGACGCCGGCTGCGGTGATGTGCGGGACCGGGGTGGCGGCCAGGTCGCGGTACACGACGGCGCCCTGCCAGGCGTCGCGGAACGATCGCGCGACCTGGCGTGAGAAGGACTCGGCGTCGAACGCGGTCGAGTCGATGTGGAGCAGGTACGACATGTGTCTCTTTCCAACTGGTTGCGGATGGAGCGCACCGGGACGACGTCCATGCTCGCGTCCACCGTCGGGGCTCGCACCTCGCTGGTAACCGGGTTACTATTGGTTATCATGGACGCTCAGATCCGGCCGGCGCACAGCAAGCTCGAGATCACCGACGCCGACTGCGCGACGTTCCAGAACGCGGTCGAGCTGGTGGGCGCGAAGTGGAACGGCGCGATCCTGCTCGCGATCGGTCGGGGCGCGACGCGGTTCACCGAGATCCGTGCGCAGGTCGACGGAATCTCGACGCGCCTGCTCTCCGCGCGGTTGCGGTCGCTCGAGAGCCACGGGCTGGTGGTCCGGGAGGTCATCCCGTCGCATCCGGTGCAGATCAAGTACACGCTGAGCCAGAGCGGCAGCGAGGTGGTACGCGTCCTGATCCCGCTGGCTCCCTGGGGTTCGCGCTGGGGCATCACCGCTGACTGACCGGGTGAGGTGTTCGCGGGGAACACGGGCGAGGCTGCGACGCCCAGCCGCACAATCGAGCAACTCTTCACGCGCCCTCGCCGAAAGTCGGCGGATCAGCGCAAGCCCGGGGTCCGGTGCGCGATCGGTGTGTGAGTCAGCGGTCAGCGTCGACCGACGACCACCGTCGCGTCCAGCTCCGCCGCGTGCACCACGCGCGCGACGAGGCCTGCGGCCGTGATCGCCGCGGCCGTGTGCGGGGCTTGGCGCTCGCTCGTCTCGATCAGCAGATACCCATCCGGGGCGAGCCAGCGGGGAGCGGCGGCGGCCACGCGGCGCTGGACGTCGAGCCCGTCGGCGCCGCCGTCGAGGGCGACGCGCGACTCGTGCAGCCGGGCCTCGGGCGGCATGAGGCCGACGGCGTCGGTGGGGACGTAGGGGGCGTTGGCGACCAGCACGTCCACCCGGCCGGCCAGGGTCGCGGGCAGGGGAGCGTCGAGGTCGCCCTCGTACACGTGCCCGCCAACGCCGGTGACGTTGCGGCGGGCGCAGCGCACCGCCGCCGGGTCGACGTCGGCGGCGTGCAGTTCGATGCCGGGCACGGCCGCGGCCACCGCGACGCCGACGGCGCCGGAGCCGCAGCACAAGTCGACGACGACCGCCCCTGGCCCGGCCAGCGCCGCGGCCTCACTGGCGAGGAGCTCGGTGCGACGCCGGGGGACGAAGACGCCCGCGTCTACCGCAATGCGCAGCCCGGCGAACTCGGCCCAGCCCAGCACGTGCTCGAGGGGGAGGCCCGCGACGCGCCGCTCGACCATGGCGGCGAGCTCGGCGGGTGTGCCGGCGGTGCCGAGGAGCAGCCGGGCCTCGTCCTCGGCGAAGACGCAGCCGGCCGCCCTGAGCCGGGCGACGATGTCGGAGGCGGGGGTGGGAAGCGGGGTTGCGGTCACGGTCCCACCTCCCGTGTCCGTCTCGTGCTGCGACGAGAACGGTACGGTCTGCGGATGCTCGCCCGCGCATGGGGTATCGCCCGCTCGCTGGTCATCTACCACGGTCAGCCCGCCAAGCACCGCCGCGCGGTGCGCCTCTACGGCGAGTTCCTCGGTCCGGGCGACCTCGCCTTCGACATCGGCGCCCACGTCGGTGGCCGGGTGCGCACGTGGCGGCGGCTGGGATCGCGCGTGGTGGCCGTCGAGCCGCAGCCGGACTGCCTGCGTGTGCTGCGCCTGCTCTTCGCGCGGGACCGCGAGGTCACGATCGAGCCCCGCGCGATCGGCGCCCAGGTGGGGCGGGCCCGGCTGGGGGTGTCGACCGCGACGCCGACCGTGTCGTCGATGTCGCAGGACTGGCGGGAGTCGGTGGCGGCCGACCGGAGCTTCGCGCGGGTGCGGTGGGACCGCTCCGTCGAGGTGGAGGTGACCACGCTCGACGAGCTGATCGCCGCACACGGCGTGCCGGCGTTCTGCAAGATCGACGTCGAGGGATTCGAAGCGGACGTGCTGGCCGGGCTCTCCCAGCCGCTGCCCGCGCTGTCGTTCGAGTACCTGCCGCCCACGCACGAGCGTGCCCTCGCCGTGCTGGAGCGGGTGCGCGAACTCGGCGACTACCGGTACAACTACTCGCCCGTCGAGACCATGCGGTTCGCTTCCGACGGCTGGCTCGAGGCCGCGGACCTGGTTCGCCTGCTCGAGCGCGTCCGCCCCCTCGGGCGCTCCGGCGACGTCTACGCGCGCCTCGCCGGTCAGCAGGTCCGGTAGCCGCGAACCTCGCCGATCTTGTGGGCCGCCGGTTCAGCCACCCGCCTCCGGGTGTTCCTCGCCCCAGACGAGCATGGCGTGCAGGATCCCGCTGAGGCTGTGCCCCTGCTCGGTCAGCTCGTAGACCACCCGCGGGGGCACCTCGGCGTACACCGTGCGCGCGCCGGTCCCGCCGCCTCTGCAGGTCGTGGCTGGGCCGCAGGCGCTCACCGGCGATGAGGCCGCGGCGGAACTTGCGCTCGCGCTGCGCCGGCCGGTGCGCTGGCGCACGGTCGAGCCGGCCGAGTACGAGCGGATGCTCGCGCCGCATCTCGGACCGGAGGCTGCCGCGGGCGTCGCCGCCGCGTACCTCCCGCCGCCGCCCGGGGCGGCGCAGGCCCCTCCGCCCGACCCGGCGGTCGTCCGCACCGGTACCACCACGCTGCGCGAGTGGGCCGCACGGCAGGTCTGATCACGAACCGTCCCCACCCTCCTCCATTCGGGGTATGGTTCTTCGCTCGCCCGAGTGGGACCTCAACGACGAGTGGAGCAGCCGGAGGATGGTGACGATCACGCCGGTCCAGACCGGAGCGGTCAGCGTGCTGACCGTCAGCGGGGAGATCGACATCGCTTCGGGTCCGCGGCTGCGCGCGGCGCTCGACGAGGTCATGGACGTCGCCGGCTCGACGGCGCCCACTGACGTGGTGCTCGATCTGACCGGCGTCAGCTTCCTCGGCTCGGCAGGCCTCGCCGTGCTCGTCGACGCCCACGAGCACGCCATGCAGCGGGGCATCGCCCTGAAGATCGTGATCGATGGTCCTGGCTCGCCGGTGGCCAGGGCGTTCCAGGCGGCCGCCATCCACGAGCACCTGGACGTGCAGTTCAGCACCTCGGAGTGAGCGGCAAAGGTCGTCGGCAGGGAGATCGGCGCCAGCTTGTGACGGAACTCGATCAGGAAGTCCCTCCACGACCGCCGGTCTGGAGCGCCACCGGAGGTCCTGCACAAGGCCGCCACCGGAGGCCCGCCGCCCGGCAGCAGCTAGGTCACCGGTTCGCTCCCAGCCGCGACGGGCCCGCCTCCTCGATGTCCATGTCCTTGGTCTCCGGAGCGGCCACGAACGCGATCAGGGAGATCACGCAGAGGCCCGCGATGTACGCCGCGACGACCCAGGGGGCACCGCCCGCCGCGGCCACCATCGCGGCCGCGATGAGCGGGGTGAACCCGGCAAGGGCGGCGCCGACCTCCCGTGAGGTGGCGAACCCGCTGTAGCGCACCCGCGCGCCGAAGAGCTCCGCGTAGAACGCGGGCTGCACCGCGATCACCGGGGCCCACCCGAGCGCGGTGGCGATCACGAGCGCGATCACGACCAGTACCGGCTGCTCGGTCTGGAGCAGCAGGAAGAACGGCCAGATGAAGACCGCCGTGAACACCATGGAGAACAGGTTGAGCGGCTTGCGGCCGATGCGGTCGGACAGCGCCCCGTACACCGGCTGCAGCGCGATCACGACCACCCCGAAGATGATCACGCCGGTCAGTACGACGGGACGGGAGATCCCGAGCGTGCTGGTGGCGTAGGAGACGGTGAACGTGGCGTAGAGGTAGGCGCATGCGGTGTCGGCGATGTGGGCGCCCACACCGATCAGCAGGTTCCGCGGGTAGCTGCGCAGCGTCTCCAGCACCGGCAGCTTGATCACCTGCTGCTCGGTGAGCATCCGCCGGAAGACCGGCGACTCCTCGACCCGCAGCCGCACGTACAGCGCCACCCCGATCATCAGGAAGCTCACCAGGAACGGCACCCGCCAGCCCCAGCTGTACAACTGCTCGTCGTCGAGCAGGCCGACCAGCAGGAACGACACGGTCGCGAGCACGAGGCCGACCTGCACGCCGGTCTGGGCGTAGGAGCAGTAGTAGCCGCGGCGGTGCGCCGGTGCGTGCTCGGCGAGCAGGGTGGACGCGCCGCCGAACTCGGCCCCTGCGCCCAGCCCCTGCAGCACCCGCAGGAGCACGAGCAGCACCGGCGCCCATACGCCGATCGTCTCGTAGGTCGGCAGCAACCCGATGACGCCGGTCGAGAGCCCCATGACCAGCGTGGTGATGATGAGCGTTGCCCGGCGCCCGATGCGGTCGCCGATGTGCCCGAAGAGGATCCCGCCGAGCGGCCGGAACACGAACCCGACGCCGAACGTGGCGAACGCGGTGATCGTGCCGATGGCGGGGTCGCTCTGGGGGAAGAACAGCACGTTGAAGACGAGCGCCGCCGCGGTGCCGTAGATGAAGAAGTCGTACCACTCCAGCGCGGTGCCGACGAGCGCGCCGAAGACGACTCTCCGCAGCCCACGCGGCTCGGTCGTCCCCTCGTTCGCCGCTGCCTTCCCGGTGGGTCGAGTGGTCATGCCAGCTCCCCGATGAGCTCAAATTCCGCGTAGCGGAACGACATTTCCGAAGTCGAACCGGACGATACGCCCAGACGAGGCGGCTCGCGAGCCGGGAGGGCGCATGCGCCGGTTGCCGTGGATCCGGCCGCCACCTGGTCGAGGTGGCGCAGTCCTGCTGCTCCAGAGAGAGCAGGAGGGTGGAGCGACCTGATCTTGCCTTCGGCGCTGCCGTATGTTGTCACCGGTTTGCGGCTGGCCATCGGACGCGCGTTGATCGGCGTGATCGTCGCGGAGGTCTACACGGCCATCGCAGGCCTCCGCAATCTGATCGTCACCAACGCCAACAGCTTCCGCACCGACCGCACCTTCGTCCCGATCCTGCTGATCTCGCTGCTCGGCACCACACCGGCAGCACTTGCTCGAATGGGCCGAGCGCACAAGTCGTGCGGTGGGCAGCAAAGGACTGATCCATGCGACGACCCGCAAGACGTCTTCGTACCGCGCTCGCCGCCCTCGCCGTGGCGGGCACGCTCGCCGGATGCGGGGCATTCGGCGACGCCCCGTCCCAGAGCGGCGGCGAGCCGCGGCCCGAGGGGCAGGCGATCCGGGTGGGCCTCCCGACCGGGGTCACCAGCTTCGCCAACGCCGACCTCGCCGTGGCGATCGAGAAGGGTTTCCTCTCCGAGGTCGGCCTGACCGTCGAGGCGCAGAACCTGCGCTCGGGCGTTTCGGTCGTGCAGGGTGTGGTCGGCGGCGCGCTGGAGATCGGCGCCGCCAGCATCGAGCCGGTGGTGAACGCATCGGCGGGCGGCGGGGACGTCGCCGTCATCGGCGCCTACACCGACAAGCTGACGGTCTCCGCGGTCGCCCCCGCCGACGTGGCGACCGCGGCCGACCTGCGCGGCCGCCAGGTGGGCGTGCAGGAGGTCGGCGCCTTCCGCGAGGTGATGACCCGCCTCGTCCTGCAGTCGGCCGGCCTCACGCCGAACGACGTCCAGTACATCCCGGTCGACGCGCAGTCCTACAACTCCGCCCTGGTGGACGGCCGGATCCAGAACGCGATCCTGCAGACCGAGCAGGCCATCGCGGTGCAGCGCGACAACCCGGGCATGCACACGATCGCCGAGCTGGACTCGATCGTGCCCGAGTACCACTACGGCACCTACTTCGTGTCGCGCGCGTGGCTCGAGGCCAATCGGGACGTCGCGGTCCGGTTCATGACGGCACTGACCCGCGCCCACCGGTTCATGTACGAGAACAAGGACGAGACGGTCCGGATCGTCGCCGCGACCACCCAGTTCGACGAGCAGGTCATCTCGCAGGCCTACGACACCCTGCTCACCCAGAAGGCCGTGTTCCCGGTCAACACCGGGCTCGACAAGGCCCGCATCAAGGCGACGATGCGCCGGATGGGCGAGCTCGGGATCCTCGAGAACGAACCCCCCGTCTACGAGCAGCTCGTCGATGCCGGCCCCGTCATCGACGCCGTCGACTCGTTGGGCGTGCAGGCCGGCGACGCGCGCTGGCGCTGACTCCCGGGCGACCCCGATGGGGAAGGCACGGTTGATGGCAGACGAGGTTGGCGAGGGGGACCACGTCGTCGCGCCCCCCGACGACGCGGTCCTCCTCGCAGGGGTCCGCTGATGGGCCCGTTCGTCGCGGTGCTCGCCACCCTGGACACCAAGGCGGGCGAGGCGTTCTACCTCCGCGACGTGCTCGCCGAGCTCGGGATCCCCACCCGGCTCGTCGACGTCGGGCTACGGCCCACCGAGCTCACCGACCCGGATCGCGACATCCCCGCCGAGGCCGTCGCGCACGCCGCCGGGGCGTCACTCGCGGACCTGCGCGAGGGCACCCGGCGGGATCGGGCGATGACCGAGATGGCCGCAGGCGCGGGTCTCCTGCTGCGCATCTGGCACGGCGCAGGGCAGCTCGCGGGCGCGCTCGCGATCGGGGGCAGCCAGGGCACCGCTGTGGCGGCCGCGGCGATGCGGTCGCTGCCGTACGGGGTGCCGAAGGTGATCGTGTCCACGGTCGCCTCCGGAGACGTCCGCGGCTACGTCGGTGACAGCGACGTCACGATGATGTTCTCGGTCGCCGACCTGCTCGGCGGTCCCAACGCGGTCACCGCCCCCGTCCTGCGCGGGGCGGCGGCCGCGGTCGCCGGGATGGTCGCGGCGGGCAGGCCGGCACCGCTCGACGGTGCCCGCCCGCTCGTCGCGACCACGGCGTTCGGCAACACCCACGCCGCGGTCACCACCGCGACCGACCGGTTGCGGGCGGCCGGCGTCGACACGGTCGCGTTCCACGCCTCCGGCGCATGCGGGTCGGCCATGGAGCGGCTGGTCGCCGAGGGCATGTTCGCGGGCGTGCTCGACCTCACCACGCACGAACTGCTGGGTGAGATCGAGCCCGCCGACATCTACGCGCCCGTCCGTCCCGGCAGGCTCACCGCCGCGGGGGAGCGGGGCATCCCGCAGGTGCTGGTGCCCGGCGGGTGCGAGTACTTCTGCTTCGGCGCCGCCGACACGATTCCGGCGCACCTGCGCGGCCGGCCCGTGCACCACCACAACTCGCAGAACACGAACGTCCGGGCCGGGGCGGCGGAGCTGGACCGGTTCGGTGCCCTCTTCGCGCAACGCGCGAACGCCGCCACCGGACCGACCGCCGTCCTCGTTCCGCTGAAGGGCTGGTCCGAGGTCGGCTCGCCCGGCGGCATCCTGCATGATCCTGAGGCGAACGCCGCGTTCGTCGCCCGGCTGCGGGCAGATCTCGCCCCGCACGTCGAGTACGGCGAGCTGGACCTGTCGATCAACGACCCGCGGCTCGCGGTGGAGGCCGCCGACGCCCTTCTGCGGCACCTGCCGACCCGCGCGACCGCCACAGCGATACCGATCCGAGGAGTGACATGACCGCCGACGTCCAGACAGCACCCACCGCCACGCGCCCGATCCCGGACAGCATGCGTGCCGCCGTGCTTTTCGGCCCCGGCGACATCCGCGTGATCGACCGCCCGGTGCCCCGGCCCGGCCCGCACCAGGTGCTCGTCGAGGTCGCGATGTGCGGCACCTGCGGCACCGACCTGAAGATCTTCGACGGCCACTTCCCGCAGACCCCGCCGTTCGGCGAGTTCACCCCCGGCCACGAGTGGGCCGGCACGGTGGTGGCGCTCGGCGAGTCCGTCGACGAGTTCGCCGTCGGCGACCGCGTGGCCATCGAGGTGCACGCCGGCTGCGGGCGCTGCGACAACTGCATCATCGGCAAGTACACCGCCTGCCTGAACTACGCCAAGCCGGGCAAGGGGCAGCGGGCCAGCGGCATCACCGTCGACGGCGGGTTCGCCCAGTACGCCGTGCACGACGTCAAGGCGCTCTACAAGATGCCGGAGAACATCTCGTTCGCCGACGCCGTCCTCGTGACGACCGCGGGCACCGGCCTCTACGGCATCGACGTGGCAGGCGGGTACATGGCCGGCCAGGACGTCGTGGTGGTCGGGCCCGGACCGATCGGGCTGATGACCGTGCAGCTGTGCCGCCAGCTCGCGGCCCGCAGCGTGACGCTGGTCGGCACGCGCGAGTCCCGGCTCGAGCTCGGGGCGCGGCTGGGTGCCACCGAGATCATCAACGCCCGGGAGACCGACCCGGTCGCCCGCGTGCGGGAGCTGACCGGCGGCGACGGTGCCGACTGGGTGATCGAGACCTCCGGCGGTCCCGGCGTGCCCGACCAGTGCATCGGGATGACCAAGCGCGCCGGGAAGATCGTGTTCGTCGCCTTCTACCCCGGCCCGGTGACGCTCGACCTGTCGGCGGCCGTGCGGAGCGACATCTCGATGTACACCTCGCGCGGCGAGGGTGGCAACAACGTCAAGCGCGCGATGGCGATGGCCGCGAGTGGCGGACTGCGCGGCGAGGAGCTCGTCAGCCACCGGTTCCCGCTCGAGGACATCGCCGAGGCGTTCCGCGTGGTGCGTGAGCGCGAGGGTGACCCGATGAAGGTCGTGCTGGTTCCCTGAGGACGATGGGTCGATGCCGAGAAGCAAGGCTGCTGTCAGCATCCGGGACGTGGCCGCGGCGGCGGGTGTATCCGTTGCCACGGTGTCCCGCGTGCTCAGCCCGGCCTCGGCCGCCGTCCCGATGCGCAAGGAGACCCGGGACAGGGTCGAGCGCGCGATCGACCAGCTCGGCTACCGGCCCAATGATCTCGCGCGCGCCCTGCTGCAGCAGCGCTCGTCCGCGATCGGCCTCGTCGTCCCGGACATCTCCAACTCCTACTACCCGCCGCTCGTTCGGGGCGTGGAGGACGCGGCGTCGAGCCACGGCTACCGCGTGGTGCTCTGCAACACCGACCGGGACCCCGCCAAGATCTCCGGCTACCTCGACACCCTGATCAAGTCCCGCGTCGACGGGATCGTGGTGGCCGGTGGCGGCTGGGCCGACGCGCCCGACCGCACCGCGGTGCTCGGCACGTACCGCACGGGCTTGGTGGCCGTCGGCCGGCACCTCACCGCTCACCCGTCGGTGCGCGTCGACAACGTGGCGGCGAGCCGGGAGGCCGCCGAGCACCTCATCGGGATCGGGCACCGCCGGGTCGCGTTCCTCGGCGGGCCGGCCTCGTCCACTACCGTGCAGGACCGTGCCCAGGGCTACCGGGATGCGCTGAAGGTCGCAGGCCTCGGCGCGCCGGTCGTGCGGTACGGCGACTTCACCGAGGAGAGCGGCTACGCAGCCACGCGGGAGATCCTCGCCGCCGTGCCGCCGCCCACCGCCCTGCTGTGCGCGAACGACCGGATCGCGCTCGGCGCCTACGCCGCGACCGCCGACGCCGGGCGCCGCGTGCCGGAGGACGTCTCCGTGGTCGGGTTCGACGACACGCCGATCGCGCGGTACGTCCGGCCCACCCTCACGACGGTCGCGATCCCGACCTACGAGATGGGGCGGGCGGCCATGCGCCTGCTGCTCGCCCAGCTGGAGGGGACCACGTCGTCCCGGCTGGAGACCATGCCAACGAGGTTGATGGTCCGGGACAGCACCGCGCCACCGGCGGGCCCGCTGATCTCGTCGCCGACACCCCCCAGGGCGTTCAGCCGTCGGGGTACGACGACGTGTTGATGCCGGTTCACGCCGTGGGCCTCGTCGCGGTGGGTCTGTGGATGCTCGACAACTGCGACGTGGAGGTGTGCGCGACGACGGCTGCCGAGCTCGGCCAGTGGGACTTCCACCTCGCGGTTGCGCCAGTCCGCTTCGCCGGTACGTCCGGCAGCCCGGTCGACCCGATCGCCACATTCTGACCTCGGTTCACAAGGGGGCTCTCCCCATGTCGATGCCGCCGATCACTTGGGCAGAACTGCCCCCCGCCGCACGCGCAGCCGTCACATGGCAGCCAGCCCCACGACGAGTTTCACGGGGTGCAGGCAGCCCGTTCCATTGGCCATGCGCTGCCCTGCGGCCATGCCTTCGAGTTCGTGGAGTGCGCGGCTGCCGGCGAAGGGGTCGGTCATCGTCAGCAGCACGCCGACGGTCGCCGGCTCCCCGTTCGGGTCGCACTTGTCCGCCGCGGACCGGTTCTGCTCGTCGATGACGCGCATCACCGCGCCGAAGGCGGGAAGCCCGAAGTCGTATGCTCCCTCGCTGATCCCGACACAGTCGTCGCCGGACTTCCAGATATCGGCTGAAGGTACGCCGTAGTGGCACTGGATCATCGGGATCACTCGTGGCACGTCGTCGCCGCTCGGATGAGCGTTGGTAGCTTGCCCCCTGGCGCGCGCCAGGAACACCGGCTGGTCCAAGTGTTGACGGAGCGCTCGCGAATGGATCAGTAGCCCGGCTGTTTCGCGGTGCGCTTCTGGGCGGCCTTCGGCGGTTCCGGACGATCGCGCGACGCCCGTCTGTCTCATGTCACGGATATGCTGACCTGCGTGAAAGCGCGTTCGCTCGTGTTCGACCTGTTCGGCGACTACCTGCGCTACCGGGGCGGCGAGGTCCGGCTGCGAGCGCTCGTGGCGCTCATGGCCTGCTTCGACGTCCCGGAGCCCACGGTGCGGGTGGTGGCCGCTCGGCTGCGCAAGGAGGGCTGGCTCGACAGTCGCCGCGACGGGCGCGAGACCGTCTACGTGCTCACCGGCACGGCGTGGCGGCTGCTCGACGAAGGCCGGTCCCGGATCTTCGACCGTGCCACCGGGCCGTGGGACGGGCAGTGGCACACCGTGATCTACCAGGTTCCCGAGACCGAGCGGGCGCTGCGCGAGGGGCTGCGCAAGCAGCTGGCGTGGCTGGGGTTCGGGCCACTTGCCCCGTCGGTCTGGATCAGCCCGCACGATCGCACACCCGAGGTGCGCAGCCACATCGCCGAGCACGCCTCGGTGCGGCTGGACGTGCTCCGGTCCCGGTCGGACGGGCCGGCCGCCGACCGCGACATGGCGAGCCGCGCGTGGGACCTCGCCGGGCTCGACCGCGACTACGCGGTCCTGCTGGCGGAGTACCGGCCCCGCCTCGCCGCCTACCGCCACGGGCTCGCGGGGCGGGAGGCCCTCGTGGCGCGGATGCGGCTGGTGCACGACTACCGGCGCTTCCCCTTCCGCGACCCCGACCTACCGCCGGAACTGCTGCCGGAGGGCTGGTCGGGCCGGGCGGCCCACGAGGTGTTCCTCGAGGCCCACGGGCTGCTGCGCGCGCCCGCCGAGGCGTACGTGGACGGGGTGCTCGGGGAGCTCGCGCAGGCCTCCTGAACTGCTGAGCGTTACGGAATCTGGACGACCGTCGGGCACTCGACCAGCAACAGCCTCGACGGCGCGGCGCCTGGGAGCTCCAGGTGCTCGGCATCGGGTGCGCCAGCCAGCAACGCGTGTACGTCCTCGTCCTCTGGGGCATGTAGTTCGAGCGCGTGTCCTGTCCGGACGGAAACGGCCTGCGACCGCGGCTGGGAGGCGACCATGAATCCTGACCTGCTCCGCAACTTCCTCAGCAAGCATCAGTTCGGCCGGCGCGACACGATCCGGATGGCCGGTGCTGCGGGCGCCGTCGGTGTCGCGGCGATCGCCGGGGTCGGGCTGGATTCGGCGACCGCGATCGGGGCCTCCCGAGATGCCCCACCGACTGACTTCGACGACACGCCGTTCGACTACAGCGACCCGGCGAACCTGGGGGACTGGGCACCGAGCCGGTATGGCCCCGACGACCAGCGGGGTGCGTTCAACGAGGTGACCCCGGAGAAGACGGCGGCGGCGCTGGCGGTGCTGGGCGCTCGCCCCGAGGTTCGGACGTACAACCTGGGGGAGCTGATGTGGAACGGTTTCCCGGCGTTCAAGACCGATCCCCGCCGAACCTACGAGCAGCGGCTCACGATCAGCGGGTATCAGCCTCCGCCGGGGTATCAGGACGGCGGCGGGATAGTGATGAGCACCGAACCGCTGGCTGCCAACAAGCTCAGCTATCACGAGGAGCGGTTCGTGGCCGAGCTGTCTCCGAAGCACCCGGTGCCGTTGGCGACCACGTACCAGATCGCGAGTCAGCTGGACAATCTCAACCACATCGGCGCGGCCGAGTTCTATTACAACGGCTTGCGTGGGCCCGACATCGCCGAGGGCCATGGAACCAGCAGACTCGGTAACGAGCACATGGGTCCGGTCGTGACCCGCGGCGTGCTCCTGGACGTGCTCGGCGTCAAGCTCGCGAACGGCCCGGCGGGCGACCTCGCCGAACCCGCGACCAACGGCAAGCCGCTGCTGCGCGAGACCTACCGGATCACCGTCGAGGATCTCACCGCGGCCATGGAACTCGGCGGGATAGGCGCGATCGAGCGGGGCGACGTCGTGCTGTTGCGCACGGGCTGGAACCAGCTACTGGCTCGACGTGACCCCGCGGACATCGCGCGCTGGGAGGCGGCGAACGGGATGCCGGGCATCTACCTGCGCGAGGCCCGCTGGCTGGCCCAGTTCCGGCCAGCCATCATCGGGAGCGACACGTGGGCGCTCGAGGTGCTCGGCAGCCCGGTGAACAATGACGGAACGGCCTTTCCGGTGCACCAGGAACTGCTCATGCGCAACGGGATTCGTATCGGCGAGTCCTATGTGACCGATGGCCCCGGAAATGATCGGGTGTACGAGTTCGTCTTCGCCGTGACCCCGCAGTACGCCGAAGGCGCAACGTGCGGCAACACGCCGCCGTTGGCTCTTGGCTAGCTGACCGAAATACGCCGGTGAACGGGAGCACCGCGGCAGAACGGAGCGCGTGCCGGCAGGGGCGTCCGGGCACCTCGGTGAAGCGGTCGCGGGGCGCGGGGTGGTGTCCGTCCCTCACCGCGGCACTTCCACTCCGGTTCGACGATGACCGACGGGCCGTGGGCGCTGCTGGAGCCGCTGCTCCCGTCGGCGGGGAGCGTCGGCGTGCGCGGGCAGGCCCGTGAGGTGGGACCGCGCCTCCTTGGAGGACCGTGACGCCACTGCTCCTGTCGGGGGTGGCTGCGATCGTGATCCTTGCGACCGCGATCACATCCTGCTAGACTCGAACATATGTTCGATACCGGCTGTGGGTCCGCGGCGATCGCCGACGACCCCGCTACCCCGGTCGACACCGAGCTGGAGGACGCCTTCGCCTGGGCGGCGATCGAACGCGAACTGCGCCAGGGCGGGGACGACCAAACCTTCGGCAACACCAGCCCCTCCGGGTTCTTCGCCCTGGAAATCGACACCGACACCCAGTGCGAGGACGGGCTGAGCGACGCGCAGCTGATCGACGCGATGGTCGGATTCGAACGCCTCACCGCCTGGGCCCAAGCCCGCCAGGCCCGGCTGCTGGCCGAGTTCGCCCGCCGCCGCCCCGGCGACGACCCCACCATGGTCGCCACCGACAAACCCTGCACGATGAGCCGGTTCGCCCCCGACGAGGTCGGACTCGCCCTGAAACTCGCCCGCGGGACCGCCAAGGCCCGCATCGGCCGGGCACAGCAGTTGGAGCAGGTGCTGCCGGAAACCCTCGCGTTGTGGCAGCAGGGCTGCCTGGACGAACGCCGGGTCGGCGCGATCTGCGACGCCACCCACTACCTGTCCGCCGACAAGGCTCGGGCGGTGCAACGCCGCGTGCTCGATCGCGCCCCCGACCAGACGGTGGGCCAGCTGAAGGCCGCCCTGAAACGGGCCGTCATCCGCATCGACCCCGAAGGCGCCGCCGAACGGCACAAGGCCGCCCGCCGCGACCGCCGCGTCTCCCTCGGCGAGGAACACGACGGCATGGCCACACTGTGGGCGCTGCTGTCCGCACCCGACGCCCACGCCAGCTACCAGTGGCTCACCCGCCTCGCCCACGGCTACGGCAAGGACGACTCCCGCGGCATCGACGCCCGCCGCGCCGACCTGATGGTCGCCCTGCTCACCGGCCGCCTCACCTGGGCCGCCCCCGACAGCAACCACGACAGTGAGGCGGACACTGTCACCGACTTCGACACTGTCACCGACTTCGACACTGTCACCGACTTCGACACTGTCACCGACTTCGACACTGTCACCGACTTCGACACTGTCACCGACTTCGACACTGTCACCGACTTCGACACTGTCACCGACTTCGAAGCCGAGGCCGACACCGACAGTTCCGACGCCAACGCAGCCGACGCGAACGCAGCCGGTGCCGATGCCGGCCAGGGCGGCGGCAGCGGAAGCAGCACAGCCGGCAGCGCCGCGAACCGGTCCGACGATGGCGGCGCCGGAGGGCACGCACCGCCGGGCGGCGGGGGCGGGTCACCGCCGCGGCCAATGAACCCGGGCAAGCCCCTCGTGCAGGTCCTGATGCCGTTCTCCACCCTGATCGGCAAAGACGACCAGCCCTGCGAGTTGGTCGGATACGGCGCCATCCCGGCCGACCTGACCAGGGAGATCGCGGCCGACGCCACCCTCAAACGCCTCGTCTACGACAAGCTGTCCGGCACACTGCTCGACTACGGCCGCACCACCTACCGGCCCCCGGCCGGGCTGGCCGACTTCGTGCGCGCCCGGGACGTGTACTGCCGCAGTCCCATCTGCCGCCGTCGCGCACTGGACGGCCACCTCGATCACATCGAGCCCTACCCGGACGGACCGACCAACGACAAGAACCTGCACGGCTGCTGCGGACACGAGCACCAGATGAAACACGCCCCCGGGTGGGCGGTGCGGGCGCTGCCGGACGGCCGGATCCAGTGGATCACGCCGACCGGGCACCGGTATCACAGCGACCCCTACGACTACCGCCCCGACGATGAGCTGCCGCCCGACAAGGCCCCGAAACGTGACCTTCCCAAGGACCTCGCCGACCGGCTCGAGCGGATCGAGCGCGCCCGCCGCTCCACCGACCTCTGGAACGGCGAGGCCGCCCCACTCGACGACGAGGACGAACCCCCGCCTTTCTGATTTCGCCCTGTGTCCGACTTCGCCCTGTGTCCGATCATGACGGCGGGGAGCATCACCGCGCGCCAGTTCGTCGGCGCCACCGCGCTGGGTGTCGAGGTCGCGCCGGTGGCGTCGTAGGCTTGGGCGGATGGATCTCCTCGCCGTCGACGGAGTCCACGCCGCGGTACCCAGAGCCGGGTCGCCTGTCGTCCTGAGCCACGAAGGTCTGCTCCACAGCGAGTCGTGGGATGCGCAGGTGGCGGCGAACCCGCAGAACCTGCGCCCGCCGGTGGAGCTGGACCGCCCCCCGGACGCACCCGCCCTGCCGCGACTCGGCGAGATCGCGGTGCTGACGCTGATCGTCGTCGGCGAGCATGACATCCCCGACGTGCACGCCCACAGCGGCGCGCTCGACGCCGGCGCCACCCGGGTCGTCGTGCCCGGCAGCGGGCACCTGCCGCATCTCGAAGCGCCCGAGGCGTTCACCCGGCTCGTGCGCGAGTTCCTCACGGAGGGTTGATTGGATCCGAAGGCAGATCTCCACCGTTACCTGCAGGCTGCCCGCAACGCGATGCTGTGGAAGCTCGACGGACTCGGCGAGCGCGACATCCGCAGACCGCTGACCCCGACCGGTACCAACCTGCTCGGGCTGGTCAAGCACCTCGCAGGCGTCGAGCTCGGGTACTTCAGCGCCGTGTTCGACCGGCCCTTCGACGTGCCCGGACCGTGGTTCGGGATGGACGCCGAACCCAACGCGGACATGTATGCGACGGCCGACGAGTCGCGCGAGGACATCGTCGGCCTCTACCGCGGGACGTGGGCGTTGTCGGACGCCACGATCGAGGCCTTGCCGCTGGACGCGACCGGACACGTGCCCTGGTGGACCGAGCCTCGCATCACCCTGCACCGGGTCCTCGTGCACGTGATCGCCGAGACCCACCGCCACGCCGGGCACGCCGACATCGTGCGGGAGCTGATCGACGGTGCGGTCGGCATGCGGCGGACAGGCGACAACATGGCCGAGGGCGACGCGGCCTGGTGGGCGAGGTACCGCGACCGGCTCGAGATGCTTGCCGACGCGGCCGGGAACTGAGTCAGGTTCGCGTTCCCGGTCACGAAGGTGACCAGCACGGTCGCCGCCCACAATCCGAGGCCGGCGGCGAAGATCCGCCGCCAGCTCGGCCCGGTCCGCGCAGCCGGAACGGGGAGGACGAGGAACGAGGGTCGGCTCCGGCGCAGCTCATGAGAGTGCGATGAGAGCCGGCGATCGACTGGGCGGGACGTAAGCGTTTCGGAATCTGGACGGCCGTCGGCATTGCGTTGTATTGTTCCGACGCACGCCGCCGACGAGGGTGGCGCCCGTGTCCCGGAGGTGCGTGCCTGTGGCAAGCGCAGAGTCCGGCGTCAAGCCGTCCCGATCGGGGCTCGCCGTCGTCGCCATCTGCTTCCTCACGATCGTCTGCGACGGCTACGACCTGATCGTCTACGGCTCGGTGCTGCCGAGCCTGCTGGCCGAGCCCGGCTGGGGGATCGGCCCGGCGGAGGCAGGCGCGATCGGCAGCTATGCCCTTGCCGGCATGCTGATCGGCGCGCTCGCCGCGGGCGCGATCACCGATGTCGTCGGCCGCCGGAAGATCGTGTTGGTCGGGATCGTGTGGTTCTCCGTGGCGATGGGCCTGTGCGCACTGGCGCCGTCGGCCGGGACGCTCGGGCTGTTCCGCTTCCTCGCCGGGCTGGGCCTGGGCGGCGTGCTGCCCAGCGCCATCGCGCTCACCGTCGAGTACGCCCCGCGAGGCCGGCGGCAGCTGTACAACGCGCTGATGTTCGCCGGCTACTCGGTGGGTGGCGTGCTGGCCGCCGTCCTCGCGCTCACGCTCGTGGCCGACCAGGGCTGGCGGGTCATGTTCTGGATCGGCGTCGCCCCGCTGGTGCTCGTGCTGCCGCTCGCCGCGGCGTACCTGCCGGAGTCGGCGGGCTTCCTGCTGGCGAAGGGGCGCCGCGCCGAGGCGGAGGAGCTGGCGGCGCGGTACGGCGTCGCGCTCGACGAGCCGCCCGCCGAGCGGGCGGGCCCGCGGGTGCTCTTCACCCCGTCCTACCGCACCGCCACGCTGCTGTTCGGGGCGGCGAGCTTCTGCGGCCTGCTGCTGGTGTACGGGCTGAACACCTGGCTGCCGCAGATCATGCGGCAGGCCGGCTACCCGCTCGGATCGGCGCTGCAGTTCCTGCTGGTGCTCAACGTCGGCGCGATCGTGGGGGCCGTCGGCGCATCGGCGCTGGCCGACCGGTTCGGCCCGAAGCCGGTCACGGCGGCGGCGTTCCTCGCGGCCACCGGCTGCCTGCTCCTGCTGTCGTTCCGGCTCGACACGGCGGTGCTGCTGCTGGCCGTCGCGGTCGCCGGGCTGGGCAGCGTCGGCACGCAGATCCTCGTCAACGGCTACGTCGCCGTGCACTACCCGGCGGCGATCCGGGCCACGGCGCTGGGCTGGGCGCTCGGCGTCGGGCGGGCCGGGGCGATCGTCGGGCCGCTGTTCGGTGGCTGGGTGGCCGCCAGCGGGCTCGGGTTCGAATGGAACTTCTACGGATTCGCCGTGCCGGCCCTGGTCGGAGTCCTGCTCATCGCGCTGGTGCCGCGCGTGCGGGCCGTGGGGCCGAACGCCTGGCACGGACACCGTGCCGTGAAGCCTGTCGCCGATCGTTCGGAGGTCTGATGCGAGTCGCCGTCGCGGGCGGGGGACCGGGCGGACTGTTCCTGGCCGCGCTGATCCGGAAGCTGGATCCGTCCATCGAGGTCACGGTGTTCGAGCGCAACCGCGCCGACGACACCTTCGGGTTCGGCGTGGTGTTCTCCGACCGCACGCTCGCCGGGATCTTCGAGGCGGACCCGGTGCTGCGCGAGGCCCTGGACGCGCACGGCCGGCACTGGGACGCCATCGAGGTGCGGCTGAAGGGGGAGCGGATCCGCTGCGGCGGCAACGGCATGGCCGCGATCGTGCGGCGCACGCTGCTGGGGCTGCTGCAGGAGCGCGCCCGCGGGCTCGGCGCCGACCTGCGGTTCTCCACCGAGGTGGGCCTCGCCGACCTGCGCGGCTACGACCTGGTGGTCGCCGCCGACGGCACCGGCTCCCAGCTCCGCACGGCGCTGGAGCCCGCGTTCGGCTCGACGGTCGACACCGCCACGGCGAAGTTCATCTGGTTCGGCACCGACTACTTGTTCGACGGGCTCACGTTCGTGCACGAGCGCGGCCCCCACGGCGTGTTCGCCGTGCACGGCTATCCGATCAGCGCCGACGTCTCGACCTTCATCGTCGAGACCGACGAGGAGTCGTGGCGGGCAGCAGGGCTCGACGAGTTCGACGTGTCCCAGCCGCCCGGGCCCAGCGACGAGAAGACCCGCGCGTACCTGGAAGAGGTGTTCGCCGAGCAGATCGAGGGCCACAAGCTGCTGGTCAACAACTCGCGGTGGGGCAACTTCCGCACCCGCCGGACGGCCCGCTGGACCACCCTCGAGCCCCAGCCGGTCGCCCTGCTCGGCGACGCCGCGCACACCGCCCACTTCTCCGTCGGGTCGGGAACCAAGATGGCGATGGAGGACGCGGTCGCGCTCGCGCGGGCGCTCACGGCGCACCCGGGCGACCTGCCGGCCGCGCTCGCCGCGTACGAGGCAGCGGCTCGCCCGTCGGTCGACGCGATCCAGGGCTCCGCGCGCCCGTCGCTGTCCTGGTGGGAACACTTCGGGCGCTACCACGACGCGTTCGAGCCGTGGCAGTTCGCCTACCACTTCCTCTCCCGCAGCATCACCGACGCGCGGCTCGCCCGCCGCGACCCCGGGTTCGTGGCCGCCTCCCACCGGGCGTGGGTGGGGAGGCACGGGGCCGAGCCCCTGGACACGCCGTTGACGGCTGACGACACGACCTTCCCCGGCCGGTTGCTGCCAGAGGTGCCGACGGAGGCCGTGCGGGTGGAAGCCCCGGCCGACGAGTCCGGGCTGCCCGCGGCCCGGGACCGGGTGCGAGAGGTCGCCGCCGGATCGGAGTTGATCGCGGTGCACGGTGGGGCCGCCTTCACCCGCACGCTGCTGTGCGAGGAGGCCCGCCTGGTCCACGGCCGCACAGCGGTACTGGTCGAGGCGGACACGGACGAGGACCGTGCCCTGACGACCGTCCTGTCGGGCCGCGCCGATCTGGTGAGCCGATCATGAGCGCACCAGGGAGCCAGATCGCCGTCCCGGGGCCCTCGGAACAGCACCGCGGAGCCACGCTGCTGTCGGGGTTGTTCAACCCGGGTGGGGTCGCCGTCGTGGGGGCCTCCCGGGACCGCGCCAAGCTCGGGGCCGTCATGGCTCGGTCCCTTTCCGGATTCCCCGGGCCGGTTGCCTTGGTCAACCCCCGGGACGGGGGGATGGCGCCGTCCGTCGCCGCCGCGGCCGCCGAGCACGGGGCGATCGATCTCGCCGTGCTGTGCGTGCCCGCCGCCGTCACCGCATCCGCGCTCGCCGAGGCGGCGGCAGGGGGCGTGCGGGCCGCCGTCGTGTGCGGTGGCGGGTTCGCGGAGGCCGGGCCGGAGGGGGAGCGGCACCAGGCCGCGCTCGCCCGGGTCGCGGGGGAGACCGGCGTCCGCGTGCTGGGCCCGAACACCTCGGGCTTCCTCGTCCCGGGCCGCGCTCTCACGGCGACCTTCGTGCCGGGCGCGGCGGACGTGCCGGCCGGCCGGGTCGCGGTGGTCGCGGCGAGCGGCGGGGTCAACCACGCGCTCGCGTTCCTGCTGGCCGAGGCCGGGCACGGGGTGAGCCTCGCCGTCGGGCTGGGCAACGCCGTCGACGTCGGCGCCCCCGACGTGCTCGACCACCTCGCCGACGACCCGGCGACCACAGCGGTGGCGCTGCACGTCGAGTCGGTGGCCGACGGGCCGCGGCTGCTCGAAGCGGTGTACCGGCTGACCGCCCGCAAGCCGGTGGTCGCGCTCGTCGTCGGCCGGCACGACGTGGGCGCCTTCGCGCAGTCGCACACCGGCGCGCTCGCCACGTCGTGGCGCACCACCCGCGCCGCGCTCCGCCAGGCAGGCGCCGTGCTCGTCGGGTCCGAGCGGGAGCTGGTCGACGCCGTCGCGGCGCTCTCGCTGGTGCGGCTGCCCGCGGGCGCGTCCGGGGTGGGGGTGCTCACGGCACAGGCCGGCCCCGGGCTGCTGCTGCTCGACGACCTGCGCGGGCGGGGCATCGACATCCCCGAGCTCACGCCGCCTACGCAGGCTGCGGTCGGTGAGCTGCTGCCGCCGCTGACCTACCAGCGCAACCCCGTGGACACCGGTCGCCCCGGCCCGGAGTTCGGGGGCGTGCTGCGCGCGGTGGCGGCGGACCCCGCAGTGGACGTCGTGGCCGGGTACGCGCTGCACGAGCCGGATGCGCTCGACCTCGCCGCCGCGGTGGACGCCGCGGACGCCCAGGTGCCGCTCGTCGTGGGCATGGGCGGTTCGGGTCCCGAGGTGACGGCGGCCCGCCATGCCCTGCTGGCGCGGGGCATCCCGACGATGTCCGACCCGACAGGCGTGGCAACGGCGGTGGCCGCTCTGCTGTCCGACGCGGGCCGGGGGCTCCACGGATGGCTGCAAGGTGGCCATACTGCCGTCTCGTTGCAGGATGGCCACCTTGCTGACGCCGGGGCCGAGCTCGGGGTGGGGCCGTGGGATGAGGATGCCGCCAAGCGCGTCGTCGCCGCTTTGGGTGTCGCTGTGCCCGCTCGGCGCGCCTGCGCGGGGCGCGATGCAGCGCACCGCGCGCTCGCCGAGCTGGGTGGGCCGGTCGCGGTCAAGCTGCTGGACGCGGCCGTGCTGCACAAGACCGAGGTCGGCGGGGTGCGGCTCGGGGTGCGCACGCCCGCCGAGCTGGACGAGGCCCTGGACGCGATCGGGGCGGACCGGGTGCTCGTCGAGGGTATGGCGTCGCCGGGCGTGGATCTCGTCGTCGGTGCCCGCCGCGATCCGGTGTTCGGGCCGGTGGTGCTCGTCGGGCTGGGCGGCACGGTCGCCGAGGCGCTCGCCGACGTCGCCGTCCGCGTCGCACCGATCAGCCCGGACGCCGCGGCGGGCATGGCCGACGAGCTGGCCGGGCGCGCCCTCCTGGACGGCTGGCGCGGCGGCCCGGTGCTCGACCGCGCCGCGCTCGGCCGGTTCGTCGCCGCGCTCGGGGCGCTGCTGCACGCGCACCCGCACCTGCAGGACGTCGAGGTCAACCCGTTGCGGGTCACCGCTGATGGGCTGATCGCACTCGATGCCGTGATCACCGCCGATACGGAGGTCTCGTGATGGTCCGCGAAGGTGTCGTCCCCTGGCCGGAGGAGTTCGCGCGGCGGTACGTCGCGGCGGGCTACTGGCAGGGCAGGGCGCTCGGCGAGCTGCTGCGCGAGGCGGCCGAGCGCGACCCGGGCGCCGTCGCACTCGTCGACGGCGGACTGCGCCTGACCCGCGCCGGGCTGGCCGATCGCGCCGACGCGATGGCAGCCCGCCTGATCGGCCTCGGTCTCGCGCCGGGCGACCGGATCGTCGTGCAGCTGCCCAACAGCTGGGAGTTCGTCGTCCTCACGCTGGCCTGCCTGCGCGCGGGGATCGTGCCGGTGATGGCGCTGCCCGCCCACCGGCGCGCCGAGCTGGCCTATCTCGCCGAGCACGCGGAGGCGGCCGCGATCGCGGTGCCGGACCGGCTGCGCGACTTCGACCACCAGTCGCTCGCCGCGCGGCTCGTCACCGAGGTGCCGTCGCTGCGGCACGTGCTCGTGGCGGGTGAGGAGGTCGCCGCGGGCCACCACGACCTGCGCGGGCTGGGCGAGCCGGGCCCCGCGTGGTCGGGCCCGCACCCGGAGAGCCGGGACGTCGCGGTGTTCTTGCTCTCCGGCGGGACGACCGGGTTGCCGAAGCTGATCGCCCGCACCCACGACGACTACGCCTACAACGCGCTGGCCAGCGCGGATATGTGCGATCTCGACGCCGGGACGGTGTACCTGGTGAGCCTGCCCGCAGGCCACAACTTCCCACTGGCGTGCCCCGGGATCCTCGGCACGCTGCTGTCCGGCGGCCGGGTCGTGATGCTGCCTTCGCCCGAGCCGGTGCGGGCATTCGCGACGATCGCGGCCGAGGGCGTCACACACACCGCGGTGGTGCCCGCGGTGGCCGGCCGCTGGCTGGAGCACGCCACCGAGCACGGGTCGCTCCCGTCGCTGCGCGTGCTGCAGGTGGGCGGCGCGAGGCTGGCCGACGAGCTGGCCCGCCGCGTGCGCCCAGTGCTCGGCGCGACCCTGCAGCAGGTGTTCGGCATGGCAGAGGGCCTGCTCAACTACACCCGCCTCGACGACCCCGAGGAGATCATCTGCACCACGCAGGGCCGCCCGCTCAGCCCGGACGACGAGGTGCGGCTGGTCGACGAGCTCGACGAGGACGTCCCCGACGGCGAGCCCGGCTCCCTGCTCACCCGCGGCCCGTACACGCCGCGCGGCTACTACCGCGCCCCCGAGCAGAACGCGCGCGCGTTCACCGCCGACGGCTGGTACCGCTCCGGCGACATCTGCCGCCGCACGCCCGAGGGCAACCTCATCGTCGAGGGCCGGGACAAGGACATGATCAACCGCGGCGGGGAGAAGATCTCCGCCGAGGAGGTGGAGAACCTCGTCTACCAGCTGCCCGCCGTGAGTCAGGTCGCGGCGGTCGCGATGCCCGACACCGTCCTGGGCGAGCGGGTCTGCGTGTACGTCGTGCCGCGCCCCGGCACCACCGTCACCCTCGTCGACGTGCGGGAAGCGATGGACGCCGCCGGTGTGGCGAGGTTCAAGCTCCCCGAGCACCTGGAACTGGTGGACGAGCTCCCCACAACGAAGGTAGGCAAGATCGACAAAAAGGCCCTCCGCGCCGACGTGGCCGCACGGATGGAGGCGGGCGTCTGATCCGGCGCCACTTCACACACCCTGTACTGCCTTCACACAAGGCCCGCCCTATGTGAAGTGCGGATTCGATGTGTGAAGTAACGCCATGGGCGGTGGACCCTCCGCCATCAGGCGCCCGTCTCGCAGCAGCAGGCAGTAGTCGGCCTGCGCTGCCGCGGCCGGGTCGTGGGTTACCGCCACCACCGTGACGCCGTTGGCGGCCTCCTCGATCAGCGCCTCGTCGATGTACCGGCGGGCGTCGGTGTCCAGGCCGGCGGCGGGCTCGTCCAGCAGGAGCAGGTCCGACTCCTGGGCGAGCCCCTGCGCAACGAGGGCCCGCTGCCGCTGCCCTCCGGATAGCGTGCCGAGCGACCGGTCGGCGAGGTCGTGCACACCCAGCCGGCGCATGCAGTCCTCTACTACGGCCCGGTCGCGCGCCGTGAGCCGTCGCCACGGGCCGCGGGACGCCCAGCGGCCCATCGCGACCGTCGCGCGCACGGTGATCGGCAGCGTGTCCGGCGCCGCGCTGCGCTGCACGACGTAGGCGGGGGAGCGGCCGACGATCCGCTCCACACCGCCCGAACTCGGCGCGAGAACCCCGGCGAGGACGTCGAGCAGGGTCGACTTGCCTGCTCCGTTCGGACCGAGGACGGCCGTCACCCGGGCCCGCGGGATGCGGGCATTGATCCCGTGCAGGGCGGGGCGGCCGTGCCCCGCCACGAGGTCGCGGACCACGAGCGCATCGCTCATCTCACAAACCTCTCGAAAACGAAAATCATTGTCGTTACGGTACCAAGCGTGCTGCAGTGGTTGCTCGAACCGTTCGGGGTGTCGTTCGTCCGCAGGGCGCTGGTCGGCGGGGTGCTCGTGTCGCTCGTGTGCGCGCTCGTCGGAACGTGGGTCGTCCTGCGCGGCATGGCGTTCCTGGGCGACGCCGTGTCGCACGGGCTGCTGCCCGGGGTGGCGCTCGCGTCGTTGACCGGCCAGAGCATCCTGCTCGGGGCCGCGGTCAGCGCGGGCGTGATGGTGGCCGGGATCTCGCTGATCGGACGGTCCCCGCAGCTCAGCCGCGACACCGCGATCGGCCTGCTCTTCGTGGGAATGCTGTCGGTCGGCGTGATCGTCGTGTCGCACTCCGACTCGTTCGCCGTCGACCTCACCGGGTTCCTGTTCGGCGACGTGCTCGCCGTCGGTCCCGCCGACGTGGCGCAGTTGGCCGTCGCGCTGGCCGTCGCCGCGGTCGTCTCGCTGCTCGGCCACCGCGCGTTCGTCGCGCTCGCGTTCGACCCGCGCAAGGCCCGCACGCTCGGGCTGCGCCCGGCACTGGCGCATGCCGTGCTGCTCGCGCTGGTGACGCTCGCGATCGTCGCGTCGTTCCGGGTGGTCGGGACACTGCTGGTCTTCGGGCTGCTCATCGCCCCACCGGCGGCCGCGGTGCTGTGGGCGCGGCGGATCGGGACGATCATGCTCGGCGCGGCCGCCGTCGGCTGCGCCGCCACGGTGCTGGGCCTCGTTGTGTCCTGGCACGGCGGCACCGCCGCCGGCGCGACGATCGCGGCCGTCGCGGTCGTCCTCTTCTTCCTCTCCGCGCTCGCGTCCCACCTGCGCGGACGGCCGGCATGAGGGCGGCGGTCCTCGCGCTCGTCGCCGCCGTCATCACGGCCTGCGGAGCCCCGCCCGAGCCGGCCGAGGAGCCACCGCACGGCTTCGTGGCCGGCGCCGAGGAGACGGCCGAGGCGCAGCCGCGCCTCGTTGTCGCCGGGGACGGGGTGGTCCGGGTGCTCGACCTCGTCACCGAGGAGGTGCACGAGGTGGCCCGCGTGGATGCCACATCGCTCGCCGGGGACGGGCGGCACGCGTACGTCGGCGCCTCCGACGGCTCGGTCCGCGTCGTCGACGGCGGGTCCTGGATGGTCGACCACGGCGACCACGTCCACTACTACCGGGCGGCCGTGCGCGAGGTCGGGGCGGTGCCCGCGGCTCGACCGGTCGCGGCGAACGGCGACCCGGCCGTCACCGCCCTCACGCTCGCCGACGGCACGGTGCGGCTGCTCGACCGCGCCCAGCTGGACGAGGGCACGGTCGCCGAACTCTCGACGCTGCCCGGGCCTGCTGTGCCCTATGGCGGCCACGTGCTCGTGGCGGCCGAGCAGGTCGCCGTGCACGACCGGGCGGGTGCGCAGGTGGCCACGCTCGCGGAGCCCTGCCCGCAGCCGGAGGGCGCGGCCGCCGCGCGCCGAGCCGTGGTGCTCGGGTGCGCCGACGGGGCGCTGCTGGTCACGGAGTCCGATGGCGCGTTCCGGGGCGAGAAGGTCCCCTACCCGCGCCTCGACGTCGGGCGCGCCCGCGAGTTCCACCACCGGCCGGGCAGCGCGACGCTCACCGCCATCGCGGGCGAGACCGGCATCTGGGCGCTCGACGTGGGTGCCCGGACCTGGACGCTCCACGAGACCGGCCCCGTGGTCGCGGTCACCACGGCCGGAGCGGGCACGCCGCTGCTCACCCTCACCGCGGACGGCGTGCTGCACGCGCTCGATCCGGCGTCGGGCCGGGAGCTGGCCCGCAACCCGCTGCTCTCCGCGCCCGTGGCCGCAGGCGCGACGATCGCGGTCGACGCGTCCCGCGCGTATGTCAACGACCCGGCGACCGGCGTCGTCCACGAGATCGACTACGGCGACGCGCTGCGCGTGGCCCGCACGTTCGACCTCGGCGGCGCGGTGACGCACATGGTGGAGACCGGGCGATGAAGGGCCTGCTGGCGGTCGCCGCCGCGCTGCTGCTCGCGCTCACCGGGTGCGGGGCCGCAGCACCGGAGCGGTCGGTGGTGGTGACGACGAACATCCTCGGCGACGTCACCCGCAACATCGTCGGCGACCAGGCCGAGGTCACCGTGCTGATGGCGCCCGACGCCGACCCGCACTCGTTCGGTATCTCGGCCCAGCAGGCCGCGCGGCTCGAACGCGCCGGGCTCGTCGTGCACAACGGGCTCGGGCTCGAGGAGGGCGTGCAGCGCCACGTCGACGCGGCCCGGGCGGACGGCGTGCCGACGTTCGCGGCGGCCGAGGCCGTCGACCCGTTGCCGTTCAGCACGGACGGCAGCCCCGACCCGCACTTCTGGACCGACCCGCAGCGCGTGCGGCGGCTCGTCGACCTCGTCGCCGACCACGTGATCGAGCACGTCGAGGGGGTCGACGAGGCCGCCGTGCTCCGCAACGCCGCCAACTACGGCGCCGCGGTCGAGGAGCTCGACGCGGAGCTGGTCGCCCGCTTCGGTCGCATCCCGCCGGAGCGGCGCAAGCTCGTCACCAACCACCACGTGTTCGGCTATCTCGCGCAGCGGTACGGGTTCGAGGTCGTCGGGGCGGTCATCCCCGGCGGCACGACGCTGGCCTCGCCGAGCGCGTCGGACCTGGAGTCGCTCGCGACGGCGGTGCGCGCCGCCGGCGTGCCGGCGGTCTTCGCCGACTCCTCGCAGCCGGACCGGCTCGCCCGCGTCCTCGCTGACCGCGCCGGCGTGCACGTCGCTGTCGTGCCGCTCTACTCCGAGTCCCTGACCCGCGACGGCGGGGGCGCGGCCACCTACCTCGAGATGATGCGCGCCAACGCGGATGCGATCGCGCGCGCTCTCGGGACCTGAAGATCACGACGGAAGGCGATCGCATGTCCATTCCATCCCGCCTCGCGGTGCTCGCGGCCGGGCTGCTGGTGCTCGGCGCGTGCGGCGGCGCACCCGAGCAGGCGGCCGCTCCGACGGTGACCGAGCCGCTGGTCACCACCTACGACGGCGGCATCCACGTCCTCGACGGCACGACTCTGCAGCTGGCGAAGGACATCCCCCTTACAGGCTTCAACCGGGTCAACCCGGCGGGTGACGACCGGCACGTCCTCGTGTCGACCTCCACCGGCTTCCAGGTGCTGGACGCCGCCGCCGCGACGCTCACCGACGTCGAGTTCCCCGGCGCCGAGCCGGGGCACGTGGTGCGCCACGGCGGCCGCACCGTGCTGTTCACCGACGGCACCGGGCAGGTCCGGGTCATCGACCCGGCCACGTTCGGCACCGGTACGCCGAACGTCCGCGAACACACGACACCCGAGCCGCACCACGGGGTAGCCGTCGAGCTCGCGAACGGGGAGCTCGTGACGACCATCGGGAACGAGGAGGAACGCCCCGGCATCGTCGTGCTCGACGCGCAGCGCCGAGAGATCGCGCGGAACGAGGACTGCCCCGGCGTGCACGGCGAGGCCACCGCCCAGGGGGAGGCGGTCGTGATCGGCTGCGAGACCGGCGCGCTCGTCTACCGGGACGGCGTGCTCACCAAGATCACCAGCCCGACGCCGTACGGCCGGATCGGGAACCAAGCCGGCTCCGACGCCTCCCCGATCACCCTCGGCGACTACAAGCAGGACGAGCACGCCGAGCTCGAACGGCCCACCGTCATCTCGCTCATCGACACGAGGGACGCGAGCCTCCGGCTGGTCGACATCGGCACGAGCTACACCTTCCGCTCGCTGGCCCGCGGCCCGCAGGGCGAAGGCCTCGTACTCGGCACCGACGGGCAGATCCATGTGATCGACCCGGTCGCCGGCGCCGTCACGCGGACGATCCCGGTGGTCGCCCCGTGGCAGGAGCCGATCGAATGGCAGCAGCCCCGCCCAGCGATCTTCGTGCGGGAGGGCACGGCCTACGTGAGCGAACCGGCGACCGACACGGTGCACGCCGTCGACATCGCCGGGGGCACGAAGACGGCGTCGGTCACCCTGCCGGCGACCCCGAACGAGCTGAGCGGGGTCCTCCCGGGACACTAGTCCCGCTCCGCCGGTGGCGAACCCGCTCGCGTCGACGGGGATGCCCGGCCAGGCTGTCGGCATGGACTACGTCCTGCTGCACGGGACCACCCAGTCGACAGCCGGCTGGGAGCGGCTGGTGGCTGCCCTCGCGAGCCGGGGCCACCAGGCGCTGGTCGTGGACCTCCCGGTCGACCGTCCCGACCTGCTAGCCGCCGACTACGCCCGCATTGCGGCCGACCAGGTCGGGGGAGCAGTGGCCCGGCCGGTGGTGGTCGCCCACTCCGGCGCAGGCCTCCTGCTGCCCGCCGTCGCGGATGGCCTGGACGCCGCCCACCTGGTGTGGCTCGCCGCAGCGGTGCCCGACTTCGGCGGCGGTGCGAGCTTCCTGGAGCAGATCGAGCGTGCGGGCTCGGAGCTGGTTCACGAGGAGTGGCGCCGGTTCGGCCGGGAGTCGACCGAGGACCCGGTCGTCGCGGCGTACTTCGGCTTCCACGACTGCGACCTGGAGACCCTGCGCTGGGCGCTCACGACGATTCGCCTGTTCTACCCGGCCGCCGTCTACGCGGAGCGCCCCTCCGCGCCACCGGCCCGGCCGTCGACGTATGTGCTGCCCCGGCAGGACCGGACGCTGCGGCCAGCGTGGATGGGAACGGCCGCGAGGGAGCGCCTCGGGGTCGAGCCGATCGAGATCGACGCGGGACACTTCCCGCACGTCTCGCAACCGGACGCGCTAGCCGACATCCTGGAACGCGAGTCGGGCGGCGCGTAGGTCGGAACGCAGCCGGTCCTCCACCGGGACAGCCGAGTCGGAGTACTCGCCGGAGAGACAGATCGGCCCCGTCCAGCCCAGCCGGGCCAGCTCCGCGAACGCCGCCGACCAGTCGGCCATGCCGTCCGGGCCGGGCACCCACCGGTGCCTCCACCCTCCGTCGGATCGCGCGTAGACGGCGTTCTTGAGGTTGACGATTGCCAGCCGGTCGGCCACCAGCTCCAGTGTGACGCCGGGGTCGTCGCCTGCGAGGGCGTCGTGGCCAGCGTCCCAGACCACGCGGAACCGGTCGACCGGGAGCCCGTCGAGCAGCTGCGCCACGCCCAGCGCGGAGGAGACGAAGCGGCCGTGGTGCGGCTGCACGCCGACCTGCACGCCGTACCGCTCGGCCAGTGGCGCGGCCTCCTCCAGCTGCTTGCGGACCCGCGCCACCGAGGCCGCGTAACCGTCCGGCCCCAGCCTGGCCATGATCCGGATGAGCGGCACGCCGGCACTCGCGCAGGCGGCGAACGTGGACTCGGCGAGGTCGCCCGCGATGCTGATGATGTCGACGCCCTCGGCGCGCATCCGCTCGACGAAGCCGGGCAGCCGCTCCTCCGCCTCGCCCGGTGTGACGTGCGCGTTCTCGCGCACCGGGACCTCGGCGCCGGTGAAGCCGAGCCCGGCCACCAGCGGGCCGAGCTCATCCGCGGGCAGCGCCGACCATGGCTTCGTGAAGACGGACCAGACGAATGTCATCTCAGCGACCTCCGAACCCGCTCATGGTGATGCCCCTGACGAACCAGCGCTGCGTCAGGAAGAAGATCACGATAAGGGGCACCGTCGTGACCGTCGCGGCCATCAGCAGCAGGTTCCACTGGGTGCCGTGGGTGTCCTGGAAGGCCTGCAGCCCGACCGGGATGGTGCGGGTGGCATCGGTGTTGGAGATGACGAGCGGCCAGAGCAGGTTGTTCCACTGGCCGATGAACTTGAACACCGCGAGCGTCGCGATCGCGGGCACGGCCAGCGGCAGGATGATCCGCGTGAACGCCTGCCAGCGGTTCGCGCCGTCGATGCGGGCCGCCTCCTCGTAGTCGCGGGGGATGCCGAGGAAGAACTGGCGCAGCAGGAACACACCGAGCGCGGTGAACGCGTGCGGAATGATCATCCCGGCCCACGTGTCGATCCCCTGCAGCTTCGCCACCAGCACGAACTGCGGGATCAGCGTCACCTGCGTCGGGATCATGAGCGTGGCGAGGTAGATCCCGAACAGCACGCCCCGCCCGCGGAACTCCAGCCGCGCGAACGCGTACGCCGCGAGCGCCGCCGTGGCCGTTTCCAGCAGGGTTGTGCCGCCCGCGAAGATCACGGTGTTGAGCAGGTACTGCCCGAGCGGCACGAGGTCGAAGGCGCGTTCCAGGTTCTCCGGGTGCCAGCTGGTCGGCCAGAACGACGGGGTGGCGGCCATCGACTCGGCGTCGGACTGGAAGGCGACGATCACCATCATCACGACCGGGATCAGCGTGACGGCGGTGACGAGGAAGCAGGTGAAGACGACCAATCTGCGAGTGAGCTCAGTTGTCATAGTGGACCAGCCTTCGCTGGAGGAGGAACTGGATCCCGGTGATCACGGCGATGAACGCGAAGAGCACCAGCGACTGCGCGGCGGCGTATCCCTGTTCGTAGTTCTCGAAGCCGGTCCGGTAGATGTACATGACGAGCGTGGTGGTGCCGGTGCCCGGACCGCCGTTCGTCATGATCAGCGCCTGGTCGAACACCTGGAACGACCCGATGATCGACGTGACGATCACGAAGAAGAACGACGGCGAGAGCATCGGGATCGTGACGGAGCGGAAGCTCTGCCACGGGCTCGCGCCGTCCACCCGCGCGGCCTCGTAGAGCTGCTGCGGGATGGCCTGCAGGCCGGCGAGGAACACCACCATGCCGAAGCCGAAGCCCTTCCAGACGCTCATCAGGATCAGCGCGGGCATCGCCCACGTGTCGGAGATGAGCCACGCGGGCCCGTCGATGCCGACCAGTCCGAGCACGGCGTTCACGAGCCCGCCGGTGGGGATGTAGAGCCAGATCCACACGAACGCCACGGCCACGGTGATGGTGGCGTAGGGCAGCAGCAGGAGCGAGCGGAACACCGCGATCCGCCGCAGCCCCCGGTTGAGCAGGAGGGCGAGCGCCAGGCTCACCGCGATGGTCAGCGGCACGCTGGCGAGCGTGAAGTAGCCGGTGTTGACGAGCGCCGACCAGAACGTCGGGTCGTCGCCGAGGCGCCAGAAGTTGTCCAGCCCGGCGAACGTCGGCGGGCTGAACAGGTTCCAGTCCAGCAGCGAGATCACCCCGGCGGCGAGGACCGGGCCCGCCGTGAACACCGCGAACCCGATGAAGCTCGGCAGCAGGAACAGCCACGCCGCGCGGGCCTGGCCGTCGCGCCTCCGCCGTCGTGGCGGGGGTGGGCCGGGCGGGGTCGTGGTTCTCGGGACGGTCTGGACGGCCACGTTGCCCTCCTTCAAGCGGCGCCAGCCGCTGTTCATTTGCGCAGCTCGGCGAGGCGCACGTTGTCCTGGTGCTGGGTCATGAGGACGTCCAGCCGCGGGGTCAGGCCTGCGACCACCTCGGCCGGGGTGAGCTGCCCGAGGAAGCCGCGGGGCAGGTCCTGGTCGAGCATCTGTTTGATCTGGTTCCAGTTGGTGGTGACCTCGAACGGGTGCCCGCCGGCGATCTCGCCGGCGAGGATCCGCTGGACGATGCCGACGTTCGCGGGCGGCGGCTGGAACGCGGAGCCCGCCGAGTATCGGGCCGGGTTGTTGCGGCCTGCCCCGGCGTAGATGTTGAGCGCGCCGGTGCTGGTGAGCGTCTTGAGCAGGGTCCATGCCAGCTCGAGATCAGCGCCCCCGACGGCGGCCGGGATGGCGAAGCCGGACCCGGACACTCGCGGCATGCTGCCGGCAGGCCCGGCGGGGAACGGCACGATGTCCCACTCGAACTCGGCCTTGCGCACGTTCACCACCTGCCACGGGCCGTTCTGCATGAACGCGACGTTGCCCTCCATGAAGTTGGCGCGCGCGTTCGTCGGGACGAGGCTGGTGATCGGCGGCGTGACCTTGTCGCGGACGAACAGGCCGACCAGGAAGTCGAATGCCTCCATCGCCTCCGGCTCGTCCAGTGCGCCCGCGGTGGCGTCGGCGTTCATCACGTTGCCGCCCGCGCAGTAGATCCAGGAGATGAGGTTGTCGATGTCCGGTGCAGAGGTGAACCCGTACCGGTCGGGCGGCGCGCTGAGCTCGATGGCGAGCTCCCGGAACCGGGCCCAGGTCATCGGCTCGGTGAGCGACGGCGCGTCGATGCCGCGTTCCGCGAGCAGCGTCTTGTTGACGTAGAGGACGTTCGGCGCCACGTCGAACCCGACCATGTAGGGCCGGCCGGCGAAGGAGGAGATGGCGCGAATGGGCGGGTAGAAGTCGTCGGCGTCGAAGTCGGGGTCGGCGGCGATGAGGTCGTCGAGCGGGCGGAGCGCGCCCCGTGCCGCGTAGGTGGGCAGCAGCTGCCCGTTGATCGCGGTGACGAGGCTCGCCGTGCCGCTCACGAGCTGCAGGTCGAGCTTGGTCGGGTAGCCGTTCGAGGGGGTGAGGTTCGGGACCGACCGGACGCCGAGCCGCTGCTCGACGTACTGGCTGAAGTTGGCCCAGACCTCGGCCTCCTCGGGGCTGCTCGACCACATCGACCAAGTCGCGGCGCCGTCCGGGCGGGACCCGCAGCCGGCGAGCAGTCCGGTGAGCGCAGCAACTTTCAGGAGGTCACGGCGCGTGAGTCGGTGAGGCATCGTCGGCTCCCGATCGGTCAGGTGAACAGGTCCAGTGCTTCCGCGCGGATGCGCTCCTCGTCGACCTCGACGCCGAGGCCGGGCGCGTCGGGCACGGTGGCGACGGCCTTGGTGATCCGCAGGCCGTCGACGTAGAGGTCGGCCAGCAGTTCGGGGCCGTTGAGCTCGGCGGGGAGCGCGAGGTCGAGCTGGCTGAACAGGTGCAGCGCGGCGGCGAACCCGATCCCGCAGTCGGTCAGGCCGCTGGCGAGCAGCTCCAGGCCACTGGCGATCGCCACCTGCGCGGTCTTGAGCGCGTTGCGGATCCCACCTGCTTTGGCGATCTTGATCACGGCCAGGTCGGCGGCCTCCAGCTGCACGACGCGCGCGAGGTCGGCCGCGGTGAAGCTGCCCTCGTCGACGGCGACCGGGAGGTCGATCATCGTGCGCAGGCGGCGCAACCCGAGCACGTCCGTGCTGGGCACCGGTTGCTCGACGCAGTGCAGGCCGGGCACGTCGCCGATCGCCCCGAGCAGGCCTCTCAGCGCGCTGGGCCGGTAGGACTGGTTGGCGTCCAGCCAGAGCGGCTTGCCCGCCGCCACCTCCGCGACGGCGAGCACCGCCGCGGCGTCGGCGTCCGGGTCGCCCGCGATCTTGACCTTGTACGCGCCGTAGTCCGCGGACTGCTGCACCCGCTCGCGGACCGCGGCCGGACCGTCCACGCCGATGGCCGAGCAGAGCGGGATCTCCTCGCGGACCCGGCCGCCGAGCAGCGCGTGCACCGGCAGGCCTGCCGCCCGGCCCGCGGCGTCGTGCATGGCGAGATCGACCGCGGCCCTTGCGAAGGGGAAGCCGTTGGACACCGAGGGGCTGAGCACCCGGTTGGCCCTGCGGTGGAACAGCTCGACGTCGAACGGGGTGAGCTCCAGAAGCAGCGGCTGCAGGTACCGCTTGATCACCACCGCGATGGTCTCGGCGGTCTCGTAGCTCCAGCTGGGCAGCGCGCGCTGCTCGCCCCAGCCGACGACGCCGTCCTCGGTGACGATCTTCACGAAGATCACCTGCCCGGCGCGTTCCTGGGTGCCGACCGCGCCGCTGCCGAGCACGAAGTCCTTGGCGAACGGGACGGCGACGGGGAAGACCTCGACGGATCGGATGCGTGTCATCAGGCGGCGATGGCCCAGGAGGCCGGGTCGACGAAGCTCGGTCCACACTCGCCCCGGTCGAGGTAGGCGAGCACGTCGGCCATGACGTATCCGGTGAGCGCGAGGTGGCCCTCGGTGGTGTCGCCCGCGACGTGCGGGGACAGCAGCAGGTTCGGCGCGGCGAGGTGCTCGGGGGTGAGCGCAGGCGGTTCCACGTCGTAGACGTCGAGGGCGGCGGAGATCCGGCCGTCGAGCACGTGCTCGAGCAGTGCCTCCTGGTCGACGGCCGGACCCCGGGAGGAGTTCACGAGGACGGCCCCGTCGGTGAGGGCCTCGATCAGCTTGCGGCTCACCATGCCGCGCGTCTCGGGCACGTTCGGCACGTGCACCGAGACGATCGGGCAGGCGAGCGCCTCTTCCAGCGAGGCGGTCCGCACGCCGAGCGCCGCGGCCCGGTCGGCGTCGAGGAAGGGGTCGTAGACGACGATGTCGCAGCCGAACGGCTTCAGCAGCGTGATCAGCGCCCTGGCCGTGGAGCTCGCCCCGAGCAGCCCGACCGCGCGGCCGCGGATCTCGTGGCCGCGCAGGTACCCCGGCTTCCACTCGCCCGCGCGCATCGCCGTGTCGAAGCGGGGGAGCTGCCGGGCGAGCGTCAGGATCGCGGCGAGGCAGTACTCGCCCACCGACCATGCGATCCGGCCGGCCGCGGAGAAGACCGCGACGCCCCGGTCGAACACCTCCGGGTCGACGAGCCGCTTCACCGAGCCCGCGGCATGGGCGACGACCGGCGGGCACAGCGCGGCGTCCAGGTGGGGGGTGCCCCAGCTGGTGAGCACGACGTCGGCGCCGGCGACGAGCTCCAGCCGCTCTCCGGCCCACGTCACCTCGAAACGCTCCTCGAGGAGCTCACGGGTGGCGGCATCGCAGACGTCGGCGAAGCGTGCGGGTGTCATGGCGACGGCGAGTCGGGGCACGCGGCGACGGTAAGCGCATCCCGTGATGCACGTCCAAGCCCGATTCCGCATGGACCGATACCGTGCGTGGCATGGATGTGTCGCTGCACCAGCTCCGCGGGTTCGTCGTCGTCGCGGAGGAGCAGCACTTCGGGCGGGCCGCGGCACGGCTCAACCTGACCCAACCGCCGCTGTCCCGCCAGGTCCAGGCCCTGGAAACGGCGCTGGGCGTGGCGCTCTTCGACCGGGTTGGCCGCGGGGTGCGGCTCAACGCGGCCGGCGAGGTCTTCCTCGCGCATTGCCGCCGCGCGCTCGCCCTGATCGACGCGGCGCCCGAGGCCACCCGGCGCGCCGCTGAGGGGGAGACCGGCGCGCTACGGCTCGCGTTCACCGCGATCGGCGCCTACGCGGTGCTCGGCGACTTCCTGGCGCGCGTGCACGAGGGGCTCCCCGGCGTGAGCGTCGCGCTGACCGAGCTGGCGAGCCCCGGCCAGTTCGACCTGCTCGCCGGGATGGAGCTCGACCTCGGCCTCGTCCGGCCACCGATCCCGGAGCAGTTCGCGTCCGTGCTCGTGCACTCGGAGGACCTCGTGCTCGCGGTGCCCGACGGGCATCCACTCGCCACGGCGGACGGGCCGGTCGCCCTCGCCGACGTCACCGACGAGTACATCGGCTACAGCCCAGAGGGCTCGCGGTACCTCCACGACATCTGCGCCGCCATGATCGGGATGAACCGGTACCGGGTGAGCCAGCTCGTGTCGCAGGTGCCGACCATGCTCGCACTCGTGCGGGCCGGGACGGGATGCGCGCTCGTGCCGCGGTCGATCACAGCGATGGGGGTGCACGGGGTTCGGTACCGGGAACTCGCTGCCGCCGATGCGCATTCGGTGACGTTGCATGCGTGTTGGAGTCCGGACAACCCGAATCCGGCGCTCCATCGGCTGGTCGAGTCGATGATGTCTCGTCTCCAATGAGCTCGCGCGGGCGGTAGACGGCTCCTGCCCACTTTCACTTTATACGCGATTCGCGGCTCTCATGAGGTTCTGATTCGTGCTCCATAATCGGCCGCTGCGAGCCGGGACCAACGGAAGAGGGGCGGCGGGGATGGGATACGTGGTGGGTCTCCAGGAGATCGACCAGACGCAGGTCGCGGCCGTTGGCGGCAAGGGCGCGCACCTGGGGGAGCTCTCGCGGATCGAAGGCATCCGGGTGCCGGATGGCTTCTGCGTGACGACGGACGCTTTCCAACGGGTCTTGGCCGAAGCACCGTCGATGGACGATCGGCTCGATCGGCTGTCGAGCCTGAACCCGGATGACCGGGAGGCGATCCGCACGCTCAGCACCGAGATCCGCCGGACCGTCGAAGGGATTGCCGTGCCGGGCGATCTGGCGGCCGCGATCACCCGCGCGCTCGCCCGGCTCGGCGAGCAAGCCGCCTACGCCGTCCGATCCAGCGCGACGGCAGAGGACCTTCCGACGGCCTCCTTCGCCGGCCAGCAGGACACGTACCTGAACGTCGTGGGACCGGCGGCGATCCTCCAGCACGTCAGCCGGTGCTGGGCGTCGCTGTTCACCGAGCGGGCCGTGACCTACCGCATGCGGAACGGCATCGACCACCGCACGGTCCGCATGGCCGTGGTCGTGCAGCAGATGGTCTTCCCGGATGCGGCCGGCATCCTGTTCACGGCCGACCCCGTCACGGGCAACCGGAAGGTCGCCACCGTGGACGCCGGCTTCGGCCTCGGCGAGGCCCTGGTTTCCGGCCTGGTGAACCCGGACGTCGTCAGGGTGCGCGACGGCGAGGTCGTCGCCGAGGCGATCGCCGCCAAGAAGCGTGCCGTTCACGCGCTGCCGGCCGGCGGGACGCAGGAAGTGGCGATCGACCCGCAGCGGCAGGAGCAGCCGGCGCTGACGGATGCGCAGGTCGTGCGGCTCGTACAGCTCGGGCGGCGGATCGAAGCGCATTTCGGCCGCCCGCAGGACATCGAATGGTGCCTGGCCGACGATGATTTCCAGATCGTGCAGAGCCGGCCGATCACCACGCTGTTCCCCATCCCCGTGGCCCATGACCGGGAGAACCACGTCTACGTCTCCGTTGGTCATCAGCAGATGATGACCGACCCCATGAAGCCACTGGGGCTCTCCGTGTGGCAGCTGACGGCCATGGTGCCGATGCACGAGGCCGGCGGGAGGCTGTTCGTCGACGTCACCCGGCGCCTGGCATCGCCCGCGAGCCGCGCCGGCCTCCTGGAGGTGGTGGGGAGGGGCGATCCGCTGATGAGGGACGCGCTGGAGACCGTCCTCGACCGCGACGACTTCGTCCCGACGCTCCCGGAGGCTGGTCCGGGCGGGCCGCCGGCCACGGGCGCGTCCGCCCCGATCGAGACCGATCCGGCCATCGTCACCGAGCTGATCGCGCGCAGCCAGGCCTCCATCGCCGCCCTGCGGCGCGACATCCGGACGAAGACCGGACCGGCGCTGTTCGACTTCCTGCTGGAGGCGTTCCAGGAGCACAAGCGAGTCCTCGGTGATCCATCGAGCATGCAGGTGATCATGGCGGGGATGGAGGCCACCTGGTGGCTCAACGACCAGCTGCAGGAATGGCTGGGCGAGAAGAATGCGGCCGACACCCTCACGCTGTCGGCCCCCGGCAACGTCACGTCGGAGATGGGACTGGCGCTGCTCGACGTCGCCGACGTGATCCGCCCGCATCCCGAGGTGGTGGCGTTCCTGCAGGGCGTCGAGGACGATGGCTTCCTGGACGAGCTTCCGAAGTTCGCGGGCGGGACCGAAGCGCGCCACGCCATCGAGGCCTACCTCGACCGGTACGGCATGCGCTGCGTCGGCGAGATCGACATCACGAGGCCGCGCTGGCGCGAACGCCCCACCACGCTCGTGCCCGTGATCCTCGACAACGTCAGGAACTTCGAGCCGGGCGCCGCCGAGCGGCGCTTCGAGCAAGGACGGCGGAAGGCCCAGAAGAAGGCGCAGGAGGTGCTCGACCATCTCCGGGCACTGCCGGACGGTGAGCACAAGGCCTACGAGACCAAGCGGATGATCGGGCGGGTCCGGACCTTCATCGGCTACCGGGAGTACCCGAAGTACGCCATCGTCAGCCGCTACTTCGTCTACAAGCAGGCCCTACTGGAAGAGGCCGAACGCCTCGTGCAGGCCAACGTGCTCTCCGAGGAGGAGGACGTCTTCTACCTCACGTTCCAGGAGCTCCACGACGTCGCGCGCACGAACCGGGTGGATGACGAGCTGATCCAGCAGCGCAAGGACGCGTTCCGGTCGTACCACGCGCTCACGCCACCCCGGGTGCTGACTTCGGATGGCGAGGGCATCGCCGGCGCGTACCGACGCGACGACGTGCCGACCGGCGCCCTGATCGGCCTACCGGTCTCCGCCGGGACCATCGAAGGACGCGCCCGCGTCATCCTGGACATGGCCCATGCTGATCTCGAACCGGGTGACATCCTCGTCACGGCCCACACGGACCCGAGCTGGACGCCCCTCTTCGTCGCCATCGCAGGCCTGGTGACGGAGGTCGGAGGATTGATGACACACGGGGCAGTGATCGCACGGGAGTACGGGTTACCGGCCGTCGTAGGGGTGGAGAAAGCCACCCGACTGATCCGGGACGGGCAGCGGATCCGCGTGCATGGGACGGACGGGTACGTCGAGATCCTGCCGGGACACTAACTCCGAGGACCTGGTGTCCGGGCGGGGACGGGCTGCGGGCTCGTGCCGCGCTCGATCCACGGCTCGTTCGGCGGCCTTCATCCGACCTGTTCGGCCAGCCCGACGATGATGCCCTCGGGGCCGCGGACGTAGCAGAGCCGATAGCTGTTCTCGAACTCCGCCAGCTCACCGACGAGTTCGGCGCCGTGGGTGCGCAGGCGGGCAACGACGTCCTCGATGTCGTCGACGGCGAACATGACGCGACGGATGCCCAGCGTGTTCGCCGGTGCATCCTTCGGCTCGCTGCGGATCGCCTCCGGCGTGTGGAACATCGCCAGCTCGATTCGGCCGTGGCCGTCCGGGGTCCGCAGCATTGCGACCTCCTCTCGGACGTCGTCGATCCCGATGATGCGCTCCACCCAAGGGCCCTCGACCGACCCCCTGCCCTCCAGCTCCATGCCGAGCTCGACGAAGAACGAAATGGTGGCGTCGAGATCCTCGACAACGATGAGGACGTTGTCCATCCGCTGGATCGCCATGCTGGGTCTCCTTGCTGTCGTAGGGCCACGGTGGCCGCATCTGCCCCTGAGACGGAGCCGCCTGACCGTTCTCGACATCCCTGTCAACCCGACGTCGGCGCGGCGGGCGCGATCCTCGTCGCCCGACACGACTGACTAACCGGTATCTGGGTAATAAAGGGTTACAGACACGTGGGGAGGATGGCGATGCGGAAGATCCACAAGGTCTGCCATCGACAGACCGACGTCGATGGCCTCGAGGTGTTCTACCGCGAGGCCGGGCGCCCTGACCGGCCAACGGTGCTGCTGCTGCACGGGTTCCCCAACTCGTCGCACGGGTTCCGCGAGGTCATGCCGCCGCTGGCCGACGTCGCGCATGTGGTCGTGCCCGATCTCCCCGGCTTCGGCCTGTCCTCGTCGCCGACCGTCGATGAGTACGCCTACACCTTCGAGAACCTGTCATGGACGATCGAGAACCTGCTCCGCAGGCTCGGGGTCGAGCGCTTCTTCGTCTACCTGCACGACTTCGGTGCGCCGGTCGGCTACCACCTGGCCACCCGGGCTCCGGGTCGCATCCGGGGCCTGATCGTCCAGAGCGGCAACGCCCACGAGGACGGCCTTGGCGAGCAGTGGGACGACGCCAAGGCGTACTGGGCCGACCCGAGCGACGACACGCGCGCCGCGCTACCGGACTGGTTGAACTTCGCTGGCACACGCGACCAGTACCTCCTCGGTCTCCCCGAGTACCTGCGCGAGCTGCCCCCTCCCGAGGCGTGGCACCTCGACTGGGAGCGCATGACCCGACCCGGCAACCTCGACGCGCAGTTCGCGCTGTTCACCGACTACGCCAACCATGTCGCCCGCTTCGACGAGCTCGCCGAGTACCACCAGGCCCACCAGCCCCCGGCGCTCGTGCTGTGGGGTCGGCACGACCCGTACTTCGACGTGAACGAGGTCCTCGCCTACCACCGGGCCCTCGAGCGCATGGACGCGCACATCTACGACGGCGCACACCTCCTGCTCGAGACCCATGCCGCGGAGTGCGCCGAGCTGATGCGGGCGTTCGTGCTGGACAACACCTGACCCGGTCCGCGGTGAGCGCCCGCGACATCGCACCCGTCCGGGCATGATCGGTGGGATCGTGACATGGGCCGCTGCCGCGCGGTTCATGTCACGATTCCACTGATCATGGTAGCTAGGGCTAGCCGTCCCCTACCGATCTGCAGTCGTGGGCCTCGTCGTAGCCGTAGTCACCGCCTGGATCGGGCTTCGGCGGTGGGCTGCTGTCGTGGTGCTGCTCGTGCGGCACCTCGAACTCGATGCCTGGTTCGTGGACCAGGTCGTACTCGTAGTCGCCGTACGGGTCCGGTGGGGTTCCTGCCATCGGCCGCTCCCTCGTGCGTGCCAGGCCGAGGATGAGCCGAGCGGCCCGAATGCACAAGGGAGAGCGACTCCCCAAGACGGCCGGGAAGGTGGAGTCTTCTCGGTGAGGCGAGTCGGAGGAGCGAGGCATGCGTGCCATCCCGCACGACGATCGGTCCGAGGTTCTCGAACGCGTGCGGCAGTACGCGTCGAAGCGCATGGGTGGGGACGGCGCGCGGTTGTACCTCGCGCTGCTCGATCGGTACTACGAGCGGGTCGCGGGCGAGGACCTCGCCGCCCGCGCCGTGCCCGACCTGTTCGGCACCGCGCTCGCCCACCTGCGGCTGGCGCGCCGCCGTCGGCCCGGCGCGCTGAACATGGCGGTCTGCTCGCCGACCTTCGACGAGGACGGGTTCGCGAGCCCGCACACCGTCGTGCAGATCGTCACCGACGACATGCCGTACATCCCGGAGTCGCTCGAGACCGAGCTCGACCGGCACGGGTTCGGGGTGCACATCGCGCTCCACCCGGTCTTCGAGGTCGTGCGTGGCGCCGACGGGGAACTGCTCGCCATCAGCGACGGCGAGGGGGTCCGGGAGTCGTTCCACCACATCGAGATCGACCGCCAGGCCGACCCGGCCGTGCTCGAGCAGCTCCGGCGGGACCTGGTCCGCGTGCTCGGCGACGTTCGAGCGGCGAACGAGGACCAGGCCGCGATGCGGGATCGAGCGGTGTCGATCGCGCAGAGCCTCCGGTCCGAGGCGCCCATCGTCGACCCTCGGGAGCGGGCGGAAGCAGCGGAGTTCCTGCGGTGGCTCGCCGACGACCACTTCACGTTCCTCGGCTACCGCGAGTACGAGCTGGTCGACGGGTCCGGCGAGAAGGTGTTGCGGGCCGTCGCCGGATCGGGGCTCGGCATCCTGCGCAACGTTCCCGGGAAAGTCGTGTCCCATCCGCTCTCCACGCTGCCGCCCGACGTGCAGCGGAAGATCCCGGAACCGGTCCTGCTCAACATCACGAAGGCCAACTCGCGCGCCACCGTCCAGCGTGGGAGCCATCTCGACTACGTCGGCGTCAAGCGGATCGACGAGAACGGGCGGGCGGTCGGCGAGCGCCGTTTCCTCGGGCTCTACCCCAGGAGCGTGGCGAAGGCCGCCCTTCGCGAGATCCCGATCGTGCGGCGGAAGATCAGGGCGGTGCTCGATCGCGCCGCGGATCCCCACCACACCTACGAGGCGCAGGTCCTCGTCGATGTCCTCGACGGCTACCCGAGGGACGAGATCCTGCAGTCGAGCGTGGACGAGCTGTACGGCGACGCCATGGCGCTCCTGGAGCTGCAGCACCGGCAGCGGCTCCGGTTGCGCGTGCGCCGCGACGGTTTCGGCAGGTTCTTCTCCTGCTTCGTCGACCTGCCACTTGGCCGGCTCAACGAGGCTGCGCGGGTGTGCATCCGCGACGTCCTCATGAGCACGTTCCACGGCGTGCACGCCGAGGAGTCGACGGTCGTGACCGACTCCGCGGTGGCACGTCTGCACTTCGTGATCTACGTCGAGCCCGGCACGGTGCCCGACCTGGACACCTCGCTGATCGAGGCTCGGCTCACCTCGGCGCTGCGCACGTGGACCGACGATCTCGCCGACGCGCTCGTCGAGGAGTTCGGCGAGGAGCAGGGGGTGCTGCTGTTCAGCCGGTACGCGGAGGCGATGCCGTCCGGCTACCAGGACGACCACACGCCGCGGACGGCGGTCGGCGACATCCGCAGGCTCGAGACCCTGCTGGCAGGGGACCCGCCGGACGGCCTCGCCATGCATCTCTACTTCCTGCTCGACAGCATCGACCCACTGCCCCGCATGAAGCTCTACCGCTACGGCGAGCCGCTGATGCTCTCCGACGTCGTGCCGCTCCTCGAGAACATGGGGACGCGGGTCGTCGACGAACGCCCGTACGAGATCCGGCCTGCGGGCGCGCGGCCGGTGTGGATCTACGACCTCGGGTTGCGCCACGAGGATCTCGGCGAGCTCGACGTCCCCGCAAGGGAACGCTTCCAGGAGACGCTCGCCGCGGTGTGGCGCGGCGAGATCGAGAACGACCGGTTCAACCGGCTCGTGCTCCGCGCCGGCCTGCGCGGCCGGGACGCGACCGTCCTCCGTGCGTACGCGAGGTACCTGCGGCAGGTCGGCACGACGTTCAGCCGTGACGCCATGGCCACGACGCTCGTGGACAACCCCGGGATCGCGGCGCTGCTCGTCGAGCTCTTCGCCCTCCGGTTCGATCCCGACCTCGATGTACGGGAGGACCGCGGCCTCGCCGCCAAGCAGGCGGTCATCGAGATCGAGCGGCGCATCGACCAGGTGGAGCGGCTGAACGAGGACCGCGTGCTGCGCAGCCTCCTGAACCTGGTCACCGCGACGTTGCGGACGAACTTCTTCGCCGCCGGGGCCGCATCGCTCGCCTTCAAGCTCGACCCGCACGCCGTCTCCGACCTGCCGTCGCCGAGGCCCGCGTGCGAGACGTTCGTGTACTCGCCGCGGGTCGAGGGCGTGTACCTGCGCGGCGGTCCCATCGCCAGGGGTGGGCTGCGCTGGTCGGACCGGCCCGAAGACTTCCGCACGGAGATCCTCGGTCTCGTCCAGGCCCAGACCGTCCAGAACGCGGTCGCCGTGCCCGTCGGGGCGAAGGGTGCGTTCGTCGTGAAGTCGCAGACCGTCAAGGCACAGGCCGACATCGCGGACTGCTACCGCACGTTCGTCCGGGGGCTGCTCGACGTCACCGACAACGTGGTCGACTGCCGGGTCGTGCCGCCGGCCCGCGTCGTCCGTCACGACGGCGACGACCCGTATCTGGTCGTCGCCGCCGACAAGGGCACCGCGGAGTTCTCCGACCTCGCCAACACGATCTCCCACGAGTACGGCTTCTGGCTCGGGGACGCGTTCGCCTCGGGCGGATCCACCGGCTACGACCGCAAGGCGATGGGCGTGACGGCTCGCGGCGCGTGGGTCTCGGTGCGGCGGCATCTCCGGTCGCTCGGCATCGACGTGCAGAGCGAGGACTTCACCGTCGCCGGGATCGGGGACATGTCCGGTGACGTGTTCGGCAACGGCATGTTGCTGTCGCGGCACATCAGGCTGGTGGCCGCCTTCGACCACCGCCACATCTTCGTCGATCCCGACCCGGACCCGGAGCGCGGCTACGACGAACGCGCGCGGCTGTTCCGGATCGCCCACTCGTCATGGGCGGACTACGACCGCAGGCTCATCTCTGCCGGGGGAGGCGTGTTCTCCAGGACGGAGAGGGAGGTAGTGCTGTCCGACGAGATGCGCGGGGCCCTCGACGTCGACGCCGAGTCCCTTTCGCCCGACGAGCTGGTCCGCGCCATCCTCGAAGCCCCGGTCGACCTGTTGTGGAACGGGGGTGTCGGCACGTTCGTCAAGGCGTCTGCCGAATCGAACACCGAGGTCGGCGACAAGAGGAACGACGCCGTCCGGGCCGACGCCACCCGGCTGCGGTGCCGGGTGGTCGGCGAGTGCGGGAGCATGGGGTTCACGAAGCGCGGCCGCACCGAGTACGCCCTGCACGGCGGCCAGATCAACGCCGACGTCGTCGACTCATCGGGCGGCGTGAACTGCTCCGACCGCGAGGTCAACATCAAGATCCTGCTCGACCGGGTGGTGCGCGACGGCGACCTCACGGACAAGCAGCGTGATGATCTGCTCGCGGCAATGACCGACGACGTCGTGGCCCACGTGCTCGACGACAGCGATGCGCTGACCAGGGCGGTTCACCTCGACTCCGCCCAGGCGCCCGCGATGCGGGACGTCCACGCCCGCTATCTGGACGCGCTGGAACGCTCGGGCCGGCTCGACCGGGCACACGAACAGCTGCCCGGCACCGACGAGCTCATGGGCCGGGCCGAGATCAACGGTGGCCTCCAGCTGCCGGAGTTCGCGGTCCTCCTCGCCCACAGCAAGATCCAGCTGTACGACGAGCTGCTCGACTCCGACCTGCCGGAGGACCCGTTCCTCGGCCGGGAGCTCGAGCGGTACTTCCCCGACGTGCTGCGTGAGCGCTACCCGCGGCAGATCCAGGAGCACCCGCTGCGGCGGGAGATCATCGCGACGCGCCTCGCGAACGGCGTCGTCGACCGCGGGGGCATGACGTTCGTGTCGCGTCTGACGGAGGAGACGGGCCTCTCGGCGCCCGAAGTGGTGCGCGCGCACGCGGCGGCCTGGGAGATCTTCGGGATGAGCGCGCTGTGGGAACAGCTCGAAGCGCTCGACGGCGTCATCCCGACCCGCACGCAGATCTCCTTGTTCCTCGAGCTGCGCCGGCTGGTGGAGCGGGCCACCCGGTGGCTGCTGCGCAACCGCCCGCAGCCGCTCGACGTCGGCGACGCCATCGAGTTCCTCGAGCAGGGGGTCCGGGAGCTCAGGCCGCTGATCCCCGGGCTGATCAGCGAGGACCGGCGCCACGCGCTGGACCGGACGGTCCGCGGCCACGCCGACGCGGGCGTGCCCGAGAACCTGGCGAGGTCGGTGCGGATGTCACGCGACCTCATCTCGGCCCTCGACATCACGTCCGTCGCCCGGTCGACCGGGCATCCGGTGGGGGAGGTGGCGGCGGTCCACTTCGCGCTCGGCGAGTACCTGCGCCTCGACTGGCTGCGGGATCGCATCCTCGACCTCCCGCGCGACGAACGCTGGCCCGCGCTCGCCAGAGCGGCGCTGCGGGACGACCTGCACGTCGTCCATTCGGCGATCACGGCCGAGATCATGCGGGGCAGCTGGCCGGGCGGCGACGGTCGCGACCACGTGCGGGAGTGGATGGCGACGACCGACACGGCGGCGATGCGGTGCCTGCGCCTGCTCGACGAGATCGCCACGTGCGGCAGGTCGGACCTGGCGACGGTCTCGGTCGCGCTGCGGGAGATCCGGACGTTGGTGCGGGCCGACGGCAGCTGACGGTCGCGGCCGGCGCAACTTCACATACCCAGTCCGAACTTCACACAAGGCCCGCCCTATGTGAAGGCCGCACCCGGTGTGTGAAGTCGCGACGGGAGGATCTCGACCGTGCCGGCCGTCGCGTCGAGGCGGAGCCGGTCGCCCGTCCTGATCGCCTCCGTCGGATCCCGGTCCAGGTCCGTCAGGGCCGGCACCCTGGTCACCACCGCGCCCAGTGCCGCCTTCGTCGTCGTGATTGTGAAGATCATCCCGATGGGGGCGGTGCCTTGCAGGCGGGTGGTCTGGAAGAAGCCCGACCAGCCCGACGAGCCCTTCGCGCCGGGGAACACCAGGATCTTGCCGGTGAAGCACACGCCGCACAGCTCGTGGCGGCGCTCGATGATCGTGCCGGTGGCGGGGTCGATCCCGCCCCAGCCGGAGATCGTCTCGTGCGAGACCAGCGCCTCGCCCTCGACGACGCCGGGCACCACGGTGCGCCCACGTAGAACGGTCACAGCTCGCCCCTCCAGCGCCCGGTGACTGCGGCGTCGACGCACTCCTCGGTGGTGCCGAACCAGGCCTCGATGCCGAGGATCGCGGGTAGGTAGTGGGCCTGCTTGGCCGAGTCGGTGGCGAACACCTTCGTGCCGGGCGGAGCCGAGCGCGACATCGCCGGGCAGGAGTCGGCGAGCACCTTGCCGCCCGCGGCCTCGATGACGGCGGTGTAGCCGCTGCGGTCGGCGGTGTCCTTGAGCGCCCGCGGCGCCATGATCCACAGCTGGGTGCCGGAGTGCAGGCGACGGCCCTCCAGCGCGCGGGCGGCCGCGCGGATCTGGTCGAGCGAGGCGTGCGGGCAGCCCAGCAGCACGAAGTCGACGTCGGTGCAGTCGCCCTGGTCGTTGAGCGTCTCGTAGACGCGCCGACGCTCAGCGGCGCCGTATCCCACCGCTTCTGGGACGGCTCCGCCGAACGCCGCCTCGACGTCCGGAGCCTCCGGTGTGACGCCGGGGACGTGGTACAGCTCCACCCCGCCGGACGAGGCCGCGGCCGCGCCGAAGTGCTTGAGCTCGGTGAGGTCCGGCCGGGCCAGCTCGCCGACCACGACCGGCCGCGCCTCCTGCACCAGCTCGCCGACGAAGTAGCCGAACATGCCCCAGTCGCGGAACCCGGACACGGGCACGTCGGCGCGCACGAGGTGCGTGCCGCGCCGGTGGGCGTCGTGGTGGTTGCCCCAGCACGGGATGCGCCCGGTGAGGCTCGCCGCACCGGTCGACGCGGTGCCCTCGCAGTTGGTGCGCGCCCCGAGCACGGAGTTGGCGTAGACGACGGCCGACGACTCCATCCACGCGCAGTGCTCGCCACGCGTCGGCAGGTTCCCCACCTGGTAGGGCGTGCAGGTGGCGAGGATGTGCACCCCGCGCCTTCCGTAGAAGGCCTCCGCGTCGGACTGCAGCTCCACGAACCGCTCGGGGTAGGGCGCGATGCCGACCGAGTCGGGCCCGAAGCCCTGCTGCAGCTGGCAGGTGGGCACCTTCATGTCCGGAATCGGCAACGCCTCGTCGGCGTCGAGATTGATCACCGAAAAGGCCTTCTCCCAGCCGCCCTCGGCCACCAGCTTCGCCTTGGCAGGCGAGGGCTGGGTGGTGGTGCCTGCGACGTTGCGCACGTCGCAGAGCCGCTCGGCGTCGAGGGCCTCGCCGTAGCGGATGAGCAGGTCCATCGCGGCGGCGACGGCCGGGCCCTCGGCCCCGTCGCGCATGGCCTTGTCGTCGTCGGTGAGGATCATCGGACCGGGTGGGTCTCGGGGCCGCGCCGCACGGCTGTGAACATGAGCAGCCCGCCGAAGAGGATCAGCACCACCGGCGTGAACTCGTAGGGCATCAGCGCCGAGAGGGCGAGCAGCCAGACGGTGTAGAGGCCCGGCAGGATCAGCCCGAACATGTAGCCGATGCCGTAGCCCGACGCGCGCACCGACGACGGGAAGCGCTCGTTCAGGTACACCAGGATCACGCCGAGCGGCGCCGACGGCACGACCTTCGCCACCACGTACAGCACCCCGATCACCCACTCCGGCGCGCCGTTGCGAGCCGCCACGACCAGCAGCACGAAGGCCGCAGCGACGACGACGGTCATCACGAGTGCCCAGCGCATCAGCAGGGCCCGCCGCCCGATCCGCTGGGAGATCTCGGCCAGCACCACGATCATCCCGATCGTGACGATCGACGAGACGATCTCCAGCACGCTGCCGAGCGTCGCGCTGCGGCCCAGCACCTGCACCAGCAATGTCGTCAGGAACGACACCGACATCTGGGTCGCGAACCAGTAGCCGCAGGTGAACAGGAACACCGACGTGATCAGCTTGCGGTGCGTGGTGAACAGCTCGACGACGGGCTGGCGCGTGGAGGCGGCGCGCCGCTGCTTGATCGACTCCTCGTCCTCGACAACCTTGCTGTAGTGCCAGAGGTACACCAGCCCGAGCAGGAAGCCCACGAAGAACGGGACCCGCCAGCCCCAGGACAGGAACCCGTCGTGCGGCACCGTTTCGAGGACTCCGAACAGCAGCACGTTCATCAGGAGGAACGAACCGGGCGCCCCGATGCCGATCAATGCGCCGACCCGGCCGCGGCGGTGCGGCCGGGCCTGCTCGAGCGCGAGCGGGATCGGGGCCGCGTACCCGCCCGCCAGGAAGATCCCGCCGATCAGCCGCAGCACCGCGAACACGGCGATCCCGCCGTAGCCCCACGCCGCGTAGCCCGGCAGCAGGCCCATGAGGAGCGTGACGATCGTGAAGCCCCAGCCCGACAGCATCGTGACCCGCTTGCGGCCGATGCGGTCCGACAGGTTCCCGAAGATCACGCTGCCGATCGGGCGGCCGAGCAGCCCGACGGTGAACAGCACCGTCGTGAACGTGGCGCGGATCGGCGTGGGCAGGTCCGGCGGCATGAAGTAGGCCATCGCCGCGGGCAGTACGAGCGCGGGCAGGTACACGTCGAAGCTGTCGACGAACATCGAGAACGCGCCGCCGCGGGCGGAGCGGCGTTCGTCGGCGGCGGTGACCCGCGTGGTGGATTCGGATAGCGTCATTGCCTCTCCTGGGGTCTCAGCCCTCGACGTTCGGGGCGACGCGCTCGGCCAGGTCGCCGTTGTCGACGTCGTGCACGCTGTCCTTGCCTGCGAGGTCGAGCACGTGAGCGGCGGCGAAGCCCTCGGCTCCGCACGGGCCCATGACCCGCACGCTGGAGAGCGCCGCAGCGTCGCCGTCGATGCAGCGGCCCGCGACGAGCAGGTTGTGCACGTCCGGTGGTGTCATCGCGCGCAGAGGCACGTAGTGCACGTGGTCGGGGCCGAACGTCTCCCACACGTATCCCTGCGGGGTGTCGTGCAGCTCGATCGGCCACGCCGTGCGGGCGACGGCGTCGGGGAAGCGGGTGCCCGCGCGGACCTCGTCGACGGTGAGCTGGTGGACGGCGGCGACCCACCGGGTCTGGCGGCGCCCGGGGAAGCCGTAGCTGCGCACCCGCGCCCTGCCGAAGACCTCGGGGAACTCGGCGCGCAGCAGCGCGATGGCGCGGTCGGCCTGCTCCTTGCCGCGGATCTGCGCGTCGGCCGCCGCGATCGGGTGCAGCGGGGCTTCGATGTGGGTCATGTTGAGCACGGCGGTGCCGCGGCCGGGGAAGAAGAACGCGAGCCCGTCGTGGCGGCGCAGGCCGAACTCCTCGGCCTTCGCGCCGATCCGCGCGGCCAGCTCGCCGGGGTCGGGGCGCCGGCTCTCGTCGAGGTGCTCGACGACGAGCTGCTGGCTGCCGTAGATCTCGCGCTCGGGGATCCGGCACGGCAGGCCGGCCTCCCAGGCGAGCGCCGCGTCACCGCTCGCGTCGACGAAGCCGGTGGCGGTGACCTCGACGGTGCCGTAGCGGGTGGCGAAGCGGACGGCGTCGATCCGGTCGGCCGAGCGCGTCACGCCGACGATCACGGCACCCGTGATCGCCTGGATGCCGTTGGCGGCCACGGTCTGCTCGACCCACCTGCCGAGCCGCACCTCGTCGTAGCCGACGGTGGTGGTGTGGCCGCGGTTGTAGAACAGGTCACCGGTGGCCTCGAGGTCGGCGAACAGGCCGTCGAAGAGGCCGTGGGTGAGCCGGCGGTGCTCGGGGGCGTTGCCGAAGACGCCGCAGAACAGGCCGATCAGCGAGTTGACCATCTGGCCGCCGAGCACCGGGAGCGCGTCGACCAGCACGACGGAGCGGCCCAGTCGCGCCGACTCGACAGCCGCGGAGAGGCCCGCGATCCCGGCACCGACGACGCACACATCGGCGGTGACCTCGTGCGTCGCGCTCCCCTGTGGACGCGTGACGGTGCGGACCGGGAGGTCGGTGAGCGGGTGCGGCATGCGTCACAACGTAGGAAGCCGCGGTGAGCGCGAGGAAATAGTCAATCCGTCTATGCGCCATCAATTGAACAGATAAACGCAGCTCAGAGGCGAGTCGCCGCGACGATCACGGTCTCGCGCAGCCACCGGTGCGCGGGGTCGCCGTCGCGGTCGGCGTGCCACCAGAAGCGCTCGACGATCGGCTCGGGGTCGCCGGGGCAGGGCAGAACGCGCAGCCCGAGCGGGCCGGCCACCTGCGCGGCGAGCCGTTCCTGGAGCAGCGCGACCCGGTCGGTGCCGGCCACGAGGTGGGGCACCGCCTGGTAGCTCTCGACGCGCACGCGGATGTCGGGGCGGATGCCGAAGAGCGCCAGCTGCCGGCTCATCGGGGCGGCCGTCGGGTTGCCGCGGTCGGGCTGGAACGGCGCCACCCACGGCAGCTCGGCGAGCCGGTCGATCGTGATGCCGTCGGCGACGTCCGGGTTGGCGGCGTCGGCGATGCAGACCCAGCGGTCGGTGAACAGCTCGACCGAGTGCACGGACGGCAGCTCGAAGCGGTCGACCGGCGGCGAGACCATGCCGTCGATCAGGGTGATCGTCTCGGCGAAGTCGAGGGCGAACGCCTCCCGCACGAGCCGCACGTGCAGGTCGACGCCGGGTGCCTGCGCGCCGATCGCGGTCGACAGGTGCCGGCCGAGCACCGCGATCGTGTAGTCGGCCATGAGGAGCGTGAACTCCCGGCGTGAGGTGCTCGGGTCGAACGCGCTGCCCGTCGCGAAGAGCCGCTCGGCCGCGGCGCACACCGTCTCGACCTGCTCGGCGAGCTGCATCGCGAGCGGCGAGAGCGTGTAACCGGAGCGCGCGCGGACCAGTAGCTCGTCGTCGAAGTGCCGGCGCAGCCGCGACAGCGCCGCGCTCGCCGCGGGCTGCGAGATGCCGATCCGCGCCGCCGCGCGCGTGACGTTCCGTTCGCGCAGCAGCTCGCGCAGCGCGACCAGGAGGTTCAGGTCGAGGTTGGCGAGGTGGACGGCCGGCTGCCGCGCGCGAGCCGTCAAATGCGTTCCAGCCGCTCGAAGACGGCGCCCGCGATCTGCCGCTCGCCGTGAGCGGGGTGGTGGTTGACCAGGGACATGTGATGAGGCTCCCACCAACCGTGGCGGCGAGTGGTGCGGGGGTGAGCGACGGGCCCGTTCGGGAAACCTGCCATCGAGATGGCGGTGAGCGCGGTTCGCGCCGCCCCTGAGCAGCACTCGATGCCATCTCGACCACAGTGGGCAGCCTCCGTTCGGGGGCTCGCATCCCACCCGGCCACCCTGGATCGTGGTGAACCCCGACCGAGGAGATGGCCATGGCTTCGTTGATGCAGCAGGCCTTCCGCCGCAAGCCGCTGGACGTGATGGCGGCGGAGACCGGTGTCGACGGCCACGGCGGTGGTCAGCTCGCTCGGACCATCGGGCTGTTCCCGCTCACGATGATCGGGGTCGGCGCGACGATCGGGACCGGCATCTTCTTCATCCTGAGCGAGGCCGTGCCGGTTGCCGGGCCGGCCGTGGTGTGGTCCTTCGTGATCGCCGCGGTCGTCGCGGGCCTCACCGCGCTGTGCTACGCGGAGCTGGCCAGTGCCGTACCGGTGTCGGGGTCCTCGTACTCCTACGCGTACGTCACGCTCGGGGAGGTCGTCGCCATGGGGGTGGCGGCGTGCCTACTGCTCGAGTACGGCGTGTCGGGCGCGGCGGTCGCGGTCGGCTGGTCGCAGTACCTCAACCAGCTGCTCGGCAACCTGTTCGGCGTCCAGATCCCGGACGCGCTGTCCCAGTCGCCCGAGGGCGGCGGGCTCGTCAACCTGCCGGCGGTGGTGCTGGTGGCGCTGTGTGCGCTGCTGCTCATCCGGGGCGCAAGCGAGTCGGCGACCGTCAACGCGATCATGGTCGTCATCAAGCTCGCCGTGCTCGTGATGTTCGTCGTCCTCGGTGTGACCGGCTGGAACTCCGACAACCTCGCCGACTTCGCGCCGTACGGGGTCGCGGGCATCACGGGGGCCGCCGGCATCATCTTCTTCGCCTTCGTCGGCCTCGACGCCGCGTCGACGGCTGGCGAGGAGGTGAAGAATCCCCGCCGGACGATGCCGCTGGCCATCATCATGGCGCTGGTCATCGTGACGTCGGTCTACGTGGCGGTGGCGCTGGTCGCCGTCGCCGCGCAGCCGCAGGGGGAGTTCGAGGGACAGGAGGCCGGGCTCGCCGCCATCCTCGAGAACGTGGTCGGCGCCAGCTGGCCGGGCACCGTGCTCGCGGCAGGGGCGATCATCTCGATCTTCAGCGTCACCCTCGTGGTGCTCTACGGCCAGACCCGCATCCTCTTCGCGATCGGAAGGGACGGGATGCTGCCGCGCTTCTTCCAGCAGGTGAACACCCGGACCAGGACGCCGGTGAACAACACGATCGTCGTCGCGCTCGCCGTCGGGTTGCTCGCGGGCTTCCTTCCGATCAACTTCCTCGCCGAGATGACGAGCATCGGCACCCTGGTGGCCTTCCTCGTGGTGTCCGTCGGCGTGATCATCCTGCGGCGCACGGCACCCGATCTGCCCCGCGGGTTCCGGGTGCCCGGCTATCCCGTCACGCCGGTCCTGTCGGTACTGGGCTGCCTCTGGATCATCACCAACCTGAGACCGATCACGATCGCGGTCTTCGGGATCTGGGTGGCGATCGTGCTCGTCTGGTACTTCACCTACGGGATCCGGCATTCGCGGCTGCACACCGGCGACAGGGATCTGTCATGACGGTCCTCGTCGGGCTGCCGCGCGACGAGCGCGCGACCGCCGCCGTGCACCTCGGCATGATGATCGCCCGCTCGCTCGACGAGGACCTCCTCGTGTGCACGGTGGTGCCGCCGCCGTGGCCGCCCGGGATGGCGCGGATCGACGCCGAGTACCAGGAGTACCTCGACCGCGCCGCGCAGGAGGCGATCGAGCAGGCACAGGGCATGGTGCCCGGTGATCGCCCCGCCTCGTTCCTCGTCGCGAGGGCGCGGTCGACGTCGGCGGGCCTCCTCGAGGTCGCGCGGGAGCACGGCGCTCGCCTGCTCGTGCTCGGCTCGTCCACGGCGGGGGTGCTCGGCCGCGTCGCGTTCGGGAGCGTCGCGGACCGGCTGCTGCACAGCTCGCCGCTCCCGGTGGTGCTCGGTCCCCGCGGGTTCCGCTGCAGGGCCGATGCCACGGTGCGCAGGGTGACCGCCGCCTTCGGCGCCACCGACGGCGCGGACGAGCTGGTCGTCGCCGTCGCCGGGGTGGCCGCCCGGGCCAAGGCCGCGCTGCGCGTCGCGTCGTTCGCCGTGCGCCCGCGCACGCCGCTGACCGCCGGCATCGGCTCGCGCGCCGAGGACGCAGTGGCGCGCGAGTGGGCCGAGGACGTCGAGCGGGCCCAGCGCGCCGTCCTGGAGCAGGTCGAGCGGCTGCCGCGGCAGCCGTCGGCGCTCGCGGCGGCGGTGGGCCACGGCACCGACTGGGCGGGGGCGATCGAGGACATCGGCTGGGACGACGGGGACATCCTCGCCGTCGGCTCCAGCACCGTGGGGCCGCTCGAGCACGTCTTCATCGGCTCCCGCTCGTCGCGGATCGTGCGCCATTCGCCGGTGCCCGTGGTCGTGGTGCCGCGTGGTGCCGCTCACTCGCTCGCCGAGCGGGCGGAGCGTCCGGCGTAGGTTGAACGCATGACGATCTCCGTTGGCGACCGGCTCCCCGACGCCGAGCTGCGCACGATGACCCCGGACGGCCCCACCGTCGTGAAGACCGGCGAGGCGCTCGGCACGGGGAAGGTCGTGCTGTTCGCCGTGCCCGGCGCGTTCACACCGGGCTGCTCGAACGTCCACCTGCCCGGTTTCGTGGAGCGGGCGGACGAGCTGAAGGCCAAGGGCATCACGACGATCGCGTGCGTCGCGGTCAACGACCCGTTCGTGATGGACGCATGGGGCAAGGCCCACGGCGCCGACGACATCCTGCTGCTCTCCGACGGCAACGGCGAGTTCACCGCGGCCATGGGCCTCGAGCTGGACGGCAGCGGCTTCGGGCTCGGGCGGCGTTCGAAGCGCTACGCGGCGATCGTCGAGGACGGCGTCCTGACCAGCCTGGACGTCGACGAGAAGGGCATCGACCTCTCCACCTGCTCGAACATCCTGCTCAAGCTCTGAGCGGACCGGGCGCTCAGAGCCCGAACGCCTGACGCAGCTGCGACGCATGCCGGCGCGAGACCGGCACCGTCTCGCGCGTGCGCGCGTCGGTGGCGAGGAACAGGGCGCCCTTGAACCCCTGCTCGACCTCCCGCACCCGCCCGAGGTTCACCAGGAACCGGCGGTGGACGCGCAGGAAGCCCTTGTCCTCGAGCTGCTGTTCGAGCCGGTCGAGGCCCCGCGTTGCGGCCACCAGCCGCCCGTGGTCGGTGGTCAGCCAGACGGAGTTGTGGTCGGCCTCGGCGAAGCGGATCTCGCGCGGGTCGAGCAGGACCCAGCGATCGTCCCTGAGCGCGACGACGCGGCTCGGCAGCGGGCCGGTGGTGGCGGCGGGAACGAGGTATCCGGCCGGCTGGTCGCAGCCACCGGAACCGGCGGACCCGAACGCGAGCAGCATGCCGATCAGGTGGGTTCCGGTGAAGACCGGGCGGACGACGATCGGGACGGTGAGGTCCAGGAAGGGCACGTATACCTGCGTCGACCCCGTCCAGTCCGGGTCCTTCCTCGCCCGCTCCACGGCCCGCCGCACCAGTATCGGCAGTGCCGAGAGCTGGGGCGTGAAACGGTGCGCGGGCGCGTAGGCGGGCTGGTCGGCGGGGGTACCGAGCAGCACCGCGGCCTCGCTGTTGGCGAGCACGACGTTCCCGGCCATGTCCACGGCCGCGAGCGGCGTCTCGGGTGCGACGCGGAGGTCGGCGAGGGCGGCCGCGAGGACCGTGCCGCTGTGGTGGGCCCGCTTCCGCAGTTTCGCCTCGGTGGATGCGGCGACCTTCGCCAGCCACGGCAGTACGGCGGCCGACAGCGACGACTGCCAGCAGGAGACGTCGAGCACGGCGAGCGGTTCGTGGGTGACGACGTCCCGGACCGCGACGCCTGCGCACACCCAGCCCTGGAAGCCCTGACACCAGTGCTCGGGCCCGCGCACCAGCACCGGGCGGTGGCTCTCGAGCGCGGTGCCCATGCCGTTGGTGCCGCTCGCCCATTCCGACCACGTCGACCACGGGGCGAGGTTGCTGTCGGCGGCCTGGTGGAGGATGCGCCTGCTGCCCCACGTCGCCAGTATCCGGCCGGCGCCGTCCGCCACGGTGACCACGCCGTCGAGCCCCTCCACCTCCAGGGCCGCCGAGGCCGCCATCCCGCCGAGCTCGGCGTACACCACGTCGTGGTCGATCGAGTGGGCACCCACCTCCGCGGCGGCAGGTGCACGGTCCAGGTGCGGGTCGACCTCGTACTCCTCGCGGCACCGGTACCAGGACATGAGGATCTCGGGCCGCACCCCGTCCACGGACTCCGCCCCGGCGGCGAAGCGCTCCCATGCGTCGCTCGTGGTGCGGAGGTCGTCGTCTGCTAGCGCCACGCCGTTCGTTGCGGGTGGCGCCCCGCTCGTTGGGCCTTTCGCACCGTTCATCCCATCTCCCTATGGGTGACGGCACGAGCGCCCCAGGATCGGAGATCACCACCCGAATGAACGCCGCCCGATTGCCCTGCCGCCACGTCGAGGCGCGACCCAGGCTAACGATCGGGTGATGGCGCTCCTAGGGGCTGAACGCGCGACAGGACGGCCACGAGTGGAGGTACCGGGTTCATGCGGGCGGTGGTGTACCGGAAGCCTTTCGACGTCGCCGTCGAGGAGGTCCCCGACCCGCGGATCGAGCACCCCAACGATGTGATCGTAAGGATCACTTCCACCGGTATCTCCGGCTCGGATCTGCACGTGTACGAGGGCCGGACCGCGGCGGAGCCGGGGACCGTGTTCGGCCACGAGAACCTCGGGATCGTCGAGGACGTCGGCAGTGGCGTCACCGGTCTGGAGCACGGTGATCGCGTGGTGATGCCGTTCAACATCGCCTGCGGCTTCTGCAAGAACTGCGTCACCGGCCTCACCGGCTTCTGCCTGACGCTGAACCCGCAGGGCATCCCGCTCGGCGTGTGCGGAAATTCCGCGATCCCACCCTATCCGGGAGGTCAGGCCGAGTACCTCAGAGTGCCTTATGCGGACTTCAACTGCTTGCCGTTGCCCGCCGGAATCGATCACGAGTCGGACTACGCGCTCCTCGCGGACATCTTTTCCACCGGTTACCACGGATGCGAGCTCGCGGGCGTCTCCCCGGGCGAGACGGTTGCGGTGTTCGGCGCCGGACCGCTCGGCCTGATGGCCGCCTACGCCGCCCTGCTCCGCGGTGCCGCCCAGGTCTTCGTGGCCGACCGCGTGCCCGCATGGCTCGCCATGGCAAGGGAGATCGGCGCGATCCCGATCGACCTCGCGCAAGGCGACCCGGTCCGGCAGATCAAGGACCTGACCGGTGGGGAGGGCACCGACCGGGGAATCGACGCGGTGGGCCACCAGCCCGCCGGTGCCGCGGCGCCCGACCCTGCACTCGGCAGGCTCGCGCAGATCGTGCGCCCCGCAGGCTCGCTCGGTGTGCCAGGGCACTGCGTGCCGTCGGACCCCGGCCGGCTGTCGCCCGCCCTCGACGCGGTGTTCGAGAGGGGCCTGCGGCTGGGCACGGGGCAGGCGAACGTCAAGCGCTACAACCGGCAGCTCCGTGACCTGATCATGCAGGGCCGGGCCAGCCCCGGATTCGTCGTGTCCCACGAGCTGCCGCTCGCGGAGGCGCCGACCGCCTACGAGAGCGTCGAGCGGCAGGCCGAGGGATTCACCAAGGTCATTCTCAAACCAGAGGCCGCTTGAGGAGCTATTCCGACAAAGTTCCGAATGAGGAGGTGGAGCCGGTGACGAGTACCGCGCAGGAGCGTACAGCCCTGCTTGGCAAGCTCGGCCTGGATGGCCAGAACAAGGCGGCGCTGGGCAGCGTTCTGGCGACCGGAAACATTGCACAGGCCACGGAGAGAAGCGACGGCCGCATGGAGGCGACGATCCGGATCAACCCGGACGAGCTGTGCTGGGACCCGTCGGTCCTGGTCCTGCCCCACGGCGGCGATATCGAGCTCACACTCATCAACGACGACCTGAACACGCATTGCGCGCTCCTGCCGAGCAACGGCGACCGGAAGTTCATCTGGCTGGTGAACCATTCCCGGGGACGGGCGACGCTCAACCTCGACGGACCGGGCTACTACTGGTTCAGCTCGCCCACCGGAAACGACGAGGGACGGGGACTCACGGGCGCGATCGTCGTACTCGGCGACGTTCCACCGGAGGCCCGACTCGACCGACCCGAACAGCCGCGGCCATAGGAAGGAGGAGAGGATATGACGACCGCTGATTACGTCGACGCGGGCGAGGCCATCGACCAGGGACTCCTCAACTACAAGACTCCCGGTGGGGATGTCGCGCCACCAGTCGTGGCAGAAGTCACCTACGAGCGCATTCTCAACGCTCGCGAGGAACCGCAGAACTGGCTCACCTACTACGGGGCCTACAACGGGCAGCGCTACAGCCCGCTGGACCAGCTCAACACGGAGAACGTCCGGCGCCTGACTCCGGCGTGGGTCTTCCAGGCCGGCACGAGCGGCCTGATCGCGGGCGCGTCGACGTACTCGTTCGAGGCCGCTCCCGTCGTCGTCGACGGGGTGATGTTCGTATCCGGCTGGGACGGCTGGGTGTGGGCCCTCGACGCGAAGACCGGCGTGGAGATCTGGCGCTACAAGCACGCGATTCCGTTCGACGTGTCCCTGTGCTGCGGGAACGTGAACCGCGGGGTCGCCGTGGCCAAGGGGAAGGTCTTCTTCGTCACCGCGAACGCCCACGTGCTCGCGCTCGACGCCACCAACGGCAAGCGCGTGTGGGACAAGACCTACGGGGACGTGCGCGCCGGTGAGAGCGCCACGGTCGCCCCGCTGGTCGTCAAGAACCTGGTCATCGTCGGCAGCTCGGGCGGCGAGTTCGGCACGCGCGGCCACCTCGACGCCTTCGACGTCGACTCCGGCGAGCACCAGTGGCGCTGCTACATGGTCCCGAAGCCCGGCGAGCCCGGCTCCGAGACATGGCCCGACGGCGAGGCGTGGCAGCGTGGCGGCGCGAACTGCTGGCTCACCAGCACCTTCGACGCCGAGACCAACCTGCTGTACGTGGGCACCGGCAACCCGGCGCCCGACTTCGACGGCGAGGTCAGGGAGGGCGACAACCTCTTCACCGACAGCATCGTCGCCGTCGACGTGGACAGCGGTCAGATCCGCTGGCACTACCAGTGCACACCGCACGACGTGTGGGACTACGACAGCATCGCCGAGTGCATCCTGTTCGAGCACGAGAACCGCAGGCTGCTCGGGCACTTCGACAAGAACGGCTACTTCTTCGTGCTGGACCGCACGAACGGCGAGCGGGTCAGCATCACGCCCTTCGTGGACCGGATCACGTGGGGAGCGATCACGAGGGAGGGCCAGGTCACGGCAAAGGTCTACCCCGACAAGGAAGGAGAACCGGTCCACTTCTACCCGGGACCGGCCGGCGCCAAGGAATGGACCCACGCGTCCTACAGCCCGCGAACGGGGCTCTTCTACGTGCCGGTGCAGGACACGGGTGCGACGGCCACCCGCCGCCGGCGCGAGTTCAAGGAGAGCATCCCCTACTGGGGCGCGGGCGTTCAGGTGGACATCGAGGACATGGCGGGGTCCATCAGCGCGTTCGACGCCACTGGCGAGGAGAAGTGGCGCTATCGCAACGAGCTCCCGATGTGCGCCTCAACGCTGGCCACGGGCGGCGACTTGGTGTTCGCCGGCAAACCGACGGGTGAGTTCGTCGCGCTCGACGCCCGCACCGGGGAGCAGCTGTGGCAGTTCCAGTGCGGTAGCGGCCACCACAGCAGCCCCACGACCTTCAGCGTGGACGGACGGCAGTACGTGGCCGTGCCGGTCGGCTGGGGCGGATGGGCCGAGGGGTTCCTGCCCGGCATGCTCGGCGCGGGCCACGGCAGCGCGCTCATCACCTTTGCCCTGCCTGAAGAGTGATGCCCTGAAGAGTGACGCGGTGACATGAACACGGCGAATTCGTGATCCGGCGACCGAAAGGAGGTGACCCTGTGGAGCTCGCTGAATGGGAGACCCCCGAGTTCGAGGAATTCGCGTGCGCGCCCGAGGTGACGATGTACGTCGCCCGGATGGACGACTGATACCGAGTCCGGGGGGCGCCCAAAGGGCGTCCCCCAGGAGGGGGATGCCGGCGTGTGGATTCGCGTGCTCGGGTCGGCCGCGGGTGGCGGGTTCCCGCAGTGGAACTGTGACTGCCCGGGATGCCGGGCGGTCCGGGACGGCACCCGGCCATGCCGGCCCCGCACGCAGTCGTCTGTTGCGGTGAGCGCCGACCGGCGGCGTTGGTTCCTGCTGAACGCATCCCCCGACATCCGGGCCCAGATCGAGTCGTTCCCCGCCCTGCGCCCGCGGGACGGCCGCACGACGCCGATCCAGGCGGTGCTGCTCACCGACGCCGAGCTCGACCACACGCTCGGTCTGCTGCTCCTGCGGGAGGGGCGGGGCATCGACGTGCACTCGACCGAGGCTGCGCGCGCCACGCTCGCCGACGGGACGTCGATCCTGCGCACGCTCGAGGCCTACTGCCCGGTGCGCTGGCACCCGGTGGTGCCGGACGCCGACGTCTCGCTCGGCGACGGGCTGTCGTACCGGGCCTTCGACGTGCCGACGAGCAAGCGGGCGCGCTTCGGTTCCGGTTCCGAGAAGGGCCGGGTGGTCGGCTACCGCCTGACCGACGAACGCACCGGCCGGTCCGCCGTCCACCTGCCGGGCATGCAGTCCTTCACCCCGGTGCGCGACCAGGTGGAGGGCTGCTCATGCCTGCTCGTCGACGGCACCTGCTGGCGCGACGACGAGCTGATCGAGCTCGGCCTGGCCCGCAAGACGTCGCGCGAGATGGGGCACCTGCCCATCGACGGTCCCGGCGGGAGCCTCGCGCAGCTCGCCCCGCTGCCGATAGCCCGAAAGATCTACATCCACATCAACAACACGAACCCGATCCTGCTCGACGACTCGCGCGAGCGGCGAGCCGTGGAGGACAACGGCATGGAGGTGGCGGTGGACGGCATGGAGGTGCAGGTATGACGGCGACCCTTGCGGATACCGATCAGTTCGTCGCCGCGCTGCGCGCCCAGTCGCAGCGCTACCACGCGCTGCACCCGTTCCACCGCCGGATGAACGAGGGCTCGCTGAGCCGCGAGCAGGTGCGGGGATGGGTGGCCAACCGCTTCCACTACCAGGCCAACATCCCCCGCAAGGACGCCGCGATCCTGTCCAACTGCCCGCACCCGGAGGTGCGCCGCCGCTGGATCCGCCGCATCGTCGACCACGACGGCACCGCTGCGGGTGAGGGCGGGATCGAGGCGTGGCTCTCCCTCGGCGAGGCGGTGGGGCTCTCACGTGCGGAGGTGGCCGACGAGCGGCACGTCGTGCCCGGTGTGCGCTTCGCGGTGGACGCCTACGTGACGTTCGCCCGCACCCGGCCGTGGGTCGAGGCGGTCGCATCGTCGCTGACCGAGCTGTTCGCGCCGGATCTGATGGCCGAGCGCCTCGCCGCGTTCGAGCGGCACTACCCGTGGATCGACCCCGCCGGGCTCGCCTACTTCCGGGCCCGCCTGACCCAGGCGCCCCGCGACTCCGAGCACGCCCTCGAGGTCGTCACCGAGCACTGCAGAACGCCTGCCGAGCAGGCTGCGGCCGTGGCGGCGCTCGCGTTCAAGAACGACGTCCTCTGGAGCATGCTCGATGCCATCGAACAGAACTACGCAGACCAGGCTCATCGACAGCCATGACCGTCCGCTCCTCGCGCCGCACGTCCGGCTGACGTTCGACCCGGCGCGGGAGCGGCACGTGCTGCTCTCGCCGGAGACCGTCGTCGTCCTGAACGCGACCGGCACGGACATCCTCGAGCTCTGCGACGGGCAGCGCACCGTGACCGAGATCGTGACCGAGCTGAACGCGCGGTACTCCCGGGTCGTCGACGAGGACGTGCGGCAGTTCCTCGCCCGGCTCGTCGAGCGACGGTGTGTGGAGGTCGAGCGTGGATAGGCCCTTCGCGCTGCTGGCCGAGCTCACGTACGAATGCCCGCTCCACTGCGCCTACTGCTCCAACCCGCTCGAGCTCGCCCGCTACGCCGACGAGCTGACCACCGCGGAATGGCAGCGGGTGTTCACCGAGGCGCGAGAGCTAGGTGCGCTGCAGCTGCACCTGTCCGGCGGGGAGCCGCTGCGGCGCCGCGACGTCGTCGAGCTGGTGCGGACCGGCCGTGAGCTGGGGATGTACTCGAACCTCGTGACGAGCGGGCTCGGCTTCTCCGCATCTCGGGCCGAGCGGCTGCGCGAGGCGGGCCTCGACCACGTGCAGATCAGCGTGCAGGCCGACGAGCCGGTCCTGTCCGACCGGCTGGCCGGCACGCCGTCGTACGAGCGCAAGATCGACGCGGCCCGCACCGTCAAGAAGCTCGGCTGGCCGCTGACCGTGAACGTGGTGCTGCACCGGCAGAACCTGGATCGGATCGAGGGCATCCTCGACCTGGTCGAGGCGATGGACGCCGACCGCGTCGAGCTCGCCAACACCCAGTACTACGGCTGGGCATGGCGCAACCGGGACGCCCTGCTGCCGAGCCGGGAGCAGCTCGAGCGGGCCGAGAAGGTGGTGCGGGCCGCGCGGGAGCGGCTGAGCGGCCGGATGCAGATCCTCTACATCCTCCCCGATTACTACGAGCGCTACCCCAAGCCCTGCATGGGTGGCTGGGCGAGCCGCCAGCTCGTCGTCGCGCCCAATGGCGACGCCCTGCCCTGCCTGGCCGCGCACGAGCTCCCGCTGCCCCGCGCGAACGTGCGAGAGCGGTCCCTTGACTGGATCTGGGAGGAGTCGCCGCTCTTCCAGCGGTTCCGTGGCACGGACTGGATGCCCGAGCCGTGCCGTGGCTGCGAGCGCCGCGAGCTCGACTTCGGCGGCTGCCGCTGCCAGGCGTTCCAGCTCACCGGGGACGCCGCGCGCACCGATCCGGTCTGCCACCTCTCCCCGGACCACGAGCTCGTCGCCGCCGTGGTGTCCGCCGCGAATGACCCGGCTCGTCAGCGCGAGACCGAACTGACACCCCGCCCGCATCCACGAGAGGTGGTCCCGTGACGTCGATCTTCGTCTTCCTCGCCGGCGCGGTGCTGCTGATCTACAGCGCCGAGAAGCTGATCGGCTACCTCGTGGGGATCGCGAGCGGGCTGCGGGTGTCGGTGTTCCTGCTGGCGATCATCTTCACCGGCATCGAGTTCGACGACGTCTTCCTCGGGGTCGCGCTCAACCTGGAGGACCTCGAGGGCGTTGCGCTCGGCGTCGTGTTCGGCACCGCGCTCTCGATGACCGGCGTCGTGCTCGCGCTCGCCGCCATCCTGACCCCCACCCGCGTGAACATCCCGCGCGAGTACGTCGTCGTCCTGGGCGCCGCGCCGCTCGTGATGATCGCGTTCACCGTGATGGCGCCGCTCACCGCGGTGCACGGCGTGATCCTGCTCGCGCTCTTCGTCGTGTTCATCGCCTACGTCGCCGCGCGCGAGTACCGCAGTGACACGCCGGTCTTCCGCGACGCCGAGATGTACGAGGCGTACGCGGCGGCCCGTGCCACCGGGGGCGGCACGGCGGTTGCGGACACCCCGGACACCCCGGACGAGGAGCGGCCGAACGCCTTCTCCGACGCGATGCCGTTCGTCACCACCGGGGCCCGCTCCGGCTGGATCCGGCTCGGACTCGCCGTGCTCGCCCTCGCCGGGCTGATCATCGGCGCCACGGTGACGGGCATCGGCACCGAGGGCATCCTCGAGGCCTACGGGCTCGAGGGCACCCTCTTCGGCGCGACGATCGCCACCGCCGTCCTCACCATCGAGGACATCTTCCTGACCGTGGAACCCATCCGCCGCGGCGTGCCGGAGATCGGCGTGGGCAACGTCGTCGGCAGCGTCGTCTTCTCCGTCACGGGCAAGCTGGGCATCATCCTGCTGGCCGGCGGGATCGTGGTCGAACCGGCGGTGCTCACATGGCACCTGCCTGCCCTCATCGTCGTGACCGGCCTCGGCGCCTACTTCATCTTCACGGGACGGCTGCGACGCTGGCACGGCGTCACGCTGCTCGCCCTCTACATCGCCTACTGGGTGGTCAGCTTCGGGATCTTCGAGGGCCCGCCGATCGAGGTCGACTAGACACTAGCGGCCCAGGTGCATGCCGCCGCTCACGTGAAGCACCTGACCGGTGAGGTGCGACGCCTGCGGCGAGGCCACGAACGCGACGAGCGCGGCGACCTCGTCGGCCCGCCCGAGCCTGCCGTCCGCGCTGCGGCTCTCCGCGAAGGCGCGGCGCTCCGGCGGGAAGTCCGCACCGCCGAAGAACTCGGTGCCCTCCGTCGGACCGGGTGACACCACGTTCGCCGTGATCCCGCGCGTGCCGAGCTGGAAGGCGAGCTCGCTGGTCCACGGTTCGACCGCGGCCTTGACCGCGCCGTAGCTGCCGCCACCGGACCGCGCGGTGACCGAACCCAGGTTGACGATCCGCCCGCCGTCGGCGATCCGGGGCAGCAGAGCGGTCGTGACGAGCACCGCGGTGAGCACGTTCGCCTCGAAGTTCGCCAGCCACGAGGCTCGGGTTGCGACGAGCTCGTCGGCCGGCCGGTCGGCCCGCAGGTCGGTGTTGGCACCCGCGGCGTTCACCAGCACGTCGATCGGGTCCGGCAGCTGCGGCAGTGCGGCGGTGACGGAGGCCGGGTCTGCGGCGTCGAAGGCCACCGCCTTCGCGCCGATCTCGGCCGCGGCCGCGGCGAGGACGTCCCGCCTGCGTCCGACGATCGTGACCTCGGCGCCCTCCCCGACGAGGTGTTCGGCCACTGCGCGCCCGATGCCGGTCGCGCCCCCGGTGACCACTGCGGTCCTGGTCATGATCCCTCCTCTTTAGCTCTAAAGACTGGACGCCTCGACGGTAGCAAATCTTTAGGGCTAAAGTCGGCGGGGTGGGTCACGGGGGCCGCGACGCGGTGGACGAGATCGCCGAGCAGTGGGCGCGCGAGCGCCCGGACGTGCCCGTCGGGGCGATCGGGGTCGTGGCGCGCGTGCTGCGCATCGCGAAGGCGTTCGCCGACCATCGCAGGCGCACGCTCGCGGCGCTGGGGATCGACAGCGCCACGTTCGACCTGCTCGCCACCCTGCGGCGGTCCGGCGCGCCGTTCCGGATGACGCCCGCCGAGCTCACGCAGGCGTGCCTCGTCACGGGCGGTGCGATCAGTCAACGGGTGGCGCGCGCCGAGGCGGCAGGCCTGGTCGAGACGCGGCGCACCACCGGCGGGCACACCTCGGCGGTCGAGCTGACGCCCGCGGGCCGCGAGCGGATCGACCGGGACATCGCCGAGTTCCTCGCGGCGGAGGAACGGCTCATCGCCCACCTGGCACCCGAGGAGCGCGGCGAGCTCACGCGCCTGCTGCGCGCGCTGAACGCAGGCCTCTGACATGGGGAGTGTGAGATGACACGCGTGCTCACCGCGAAGGGTGCTGCCACCCGCCGGCGGATCATCGAGGGGGCGGCCGCGCAGATCCGCGAGCACGGCGTCACCGCCACCACGCTCGAGGACATCCGTGCGCGCACGAGGACCAGCAAGAGCCAGCTCTTCCACTACTTCCCCGAAGGCAAGGACGAGCTGCTGCTCGCGGTGGCCCGCCACGAGGCCGACCGCGTCCTCGCCGACCAGCAGCCTCAGCTGGGCGAGCTGACGTCGTGGCGGGCGTGGGGCGCATGGCGAGACACCGTGGTGGCCCGGTACCGGGGGCAGGGCAGCCGCTGCCCGCTCGGCGTCGTGACGTCACAGCTGGGGCGCAGCACGCCCGGGGCGCAGGCCGTGGTCACGGAGCTGATCCAGCGCTGGCAGGACGAGCTCGCCGCCGGTGTCCGGCACATGCAGGGTGCGGGCGAGATCGATGCGGGGATCGACGCCGACCGCTCGGCGGCGGCGCTCGTGGCCGGCGTCCAAGGGGGCGTGCTGATCCTGATGTCGACCGGCGGCACGGCCCACCTCGAGGCCGCGTTGGACACCGGAATCGCGTTCCTGAGGGGTCGCCCCTGATTGGACTTGCGGGTCCAATTTTGTCGAGCCACGGTGGAGGCGTGATGAGCGACTACTACCTGCTCGGCAGGTCAGGACTGCGGGTCAGCCGGATGGCACTGGGAACGATGAACTTCGGCACTGGCGGCTTCCACGCCGCATACGGCAAGACGGAGGAGGAGGCGGAACCGATCTTCCGCGGCTACCTCGACGCGGGCGGCAACTTCATCGACACGGCGGACTTCTACACGGCGGGGGAGAGCGAGCACATCCTCGGGCGGCTGATCGCCAAGGCCGGGGTCCGGGACCGTCTGGTGCTCACCAGCAAGTTCACCAACACGGTCGACCCGGCCGACCCGAACGCGAGCGGCAACGGGCGCAAGCACATCATGCGAGCCCTCGAAGCGACGCTGCGCCGCCTCGGCACCGACTACCTCGACCTCTACCTGCTGCACACCTGGGACCGCATCACGCCGGTCGAGGAGGTCGTGCGCACCCTCGACGACCTCGTCCGCGCCGGCAAGATCCGGTACGCCGGGCTGTCCGACGTGCCCGCGTGGTACGCCGCCCGCGCGCAGAGCTATGCCGAGGCGCACGGGCTCACCCCGATGGTCACGGTGCAGCTGCCGTACTCGCTGATCGCGCGCGGCATCGAGCCGGAGTTCGTGCCGATGGCCCAGTCCCTCGGCATGGGGATCACCGCGTGGAGCCCGGTCGGCGGCGGCGTCCTCACCGGCAAGTACCGGCGCAACGGGTCGGCGCTGACGGGCTCCGGCCGCCTGGGCAACCCCGATACACCCGGGCTGGAGATCACCGACGATGGATGGAAGGTGGTGGAGGCGCTCGAGACCGTGGCCACCGATCTCGGCCGCAGCATGGCCCAGGTCGCGATCAACTGGGCGGCGACCCAGCCCGCCGTCGCGTCGGTGATCGTCGGGGCGAGCAGTCCCGCCCAGCTGGAGAGCAACCTCGCGGCGCTGCACTTCGAGATCCCGGCGGACGCCCGCCGCCTGCTCGACGAGGCGAGCGCACCGCAGCTGCCGTCGGTGTACTCGATGTTCACCGCGAGGTACCAGTCCTGGATCGTCAGTCCGGGGCTCGGGATCGGCGACAAGCCGTCCGGCTATGCGCCGCCGGTGTTCAACGGCGCCTAGTACTGCGGCCGGACTTCGTGATCATTCCTCTGATCGCAGGGCTCGGGCCGCAACTCGGCACGGAGGAGCTGCCGACGCAACCCGTGTCGGTCGACGCAGCCCGTCGCAGGTCAGACACCCCGTCGACCGGGTGCGCCGGCCGAGAACGAGCGCGCCAGGCGACTCAGGGCCCGGGTCGGGCGGTCGGGGAGCCTGTGATCATCAGGTCGGCGCCTTTCCCGACGCAGGGCGTCGGGTTTCGCGCCGAGCCGCTGATCATCGTTGGCGTCGCGGGTGCGTTCCGCGGAACGCCTCCCCTGGGGGTGCGGTTGGGTGCCGGACGCTTTCATGGGCGCGCCGTACCCGGCACCGGATAGCCCCGGTCTCACCCGCGAGCCCCCGGCTGCCGGCGTGCTCTCGCCGGTTCGCCTCGACCGGGTCGTCTTGTCGGGGTGGCTGGGTTGGGTGCACTACCGAATCATGTGGTTGCGTGGGCGGCCGTCCCCGACGCGGGGGCACGCCCGTCTGGGACGAGACCGCCGCGGTTTGGGTGCGACGCGACTGGCTGTGGTCCCGTCGTCCGCCCCTGGCCACCCCCTGGAATCTGGGGTGTGATCAGCGGAATCGGGACCTGGCCTGCATCCCTGCAGCCGGTGTGTTCAGACCGGCGAGGCACCCCTGCAGCGGGTGTCCCGGTCCTGCTGATCATGGACCTGCGCGTGGGGCCTGTCCCTGGAGTGGCCTGGCCATGATCACCCGGAGAAGGGCTGGTGTGTGGAGGGTCGGGACCACAGCCAGTCGCGTGGCACCCGGCAGGACGGTCTCGTCGAAACGGGCCTGTGCCCGCGTCGGGGACGGCCGCCCACGCAACCCCACTAATCGGTAGTGCACCCAACCCAGCCACCCCCGCAAAGCGACCGGGTCGAGGCAGCCGGCAGAACCACACGCGAAGCCCGGACCACGAGGCGGGTACCGGGCGGCCCGGGCCGGGAACGGCGCGCCCACCGGCAGGCACTCGACCAGATCGACCCGTTGGATCGACACGATCGCACCCCGACCGTCCTGGCGCCCGGGCCGGTGGGAGGCAAGATCTGAACGGTCGGTTGTCCATGGCTGCTCTCACGACCGTGAGCACCCGAAACTCCGGATCATGGACGCGAAGATCGCAAGTATCGGTTGCTCATGGTTGTCGCCACAGCCATGACCAACCGATACTGCGGATCATGGGCGCGGCCTAGTGCCCCGGCCCGTCAGCTGACGCCGCCCGCGAACTCGACGATCGCGGCGTTGACCTCCTCCGGCCGTTCCTGCTGGGTCCAGTGCCCGCAGTCCGGCAGGACGGTGACGCCGCGCAGGTCGGGGAGCGTGCCGCGCAGCGAGTCGGCGAGGGCGTCGGCGGGGACACCGGCGATCACGAGGTCGTGCTCGCCCGCCAGGTACAGGGCGGGCCGGGTGACGAGGGTCTCGTGCCATGCGGCGGTGAGCTCCCAGTTGCGGTCGATGTTGCGGTACCAGTTGAGCCCGCCGGTGAACCCGCGGTCGCGGTACTCCTCGACGTAGACGTCGAGGTCCTGCTCGGTGAGCCAGGCAGGCAGGCGATCCGGTTCGGGCAGGAAACCCAGGAAGCCGCCGCCCGGCTCGACCACCGGCAGCGGCGGCGGCGTTCCTCCTGATGTGGCCGAGAGCAGCCGCCGGAACGTGGTGCGCGGGTCGGCGGCCAGCTCGGCGTCGGCCAGGCCGGGCGTCTGGAAATGCAGCATGTAGTACCCGGGGCCGAAGCGGCGGGCGAACGCGTCCGTGGGGCGGACCGAGCCGCGTGGGCGGAACGGCACCGACAACCCGACGACGCCGCGCACGCGGTCGGGCCGCAACAGCGCCGTGTGCCAAGCGACCGGGCCTCCCCAGTCGTGCCCGACGACGACGGCCCGCTCGGCCCCGACGGCGTCCAGCACCCCGATCGCGTCGCCCACCAGGTGGAGGATCGTGTAGTCCTCGATCGCGGCGGGTGCGTCGCTGCGCGCGTGACCGCGCTGGTCGGGGGCGACGGCGCGGAACCCGGCCGCCGCGAGCGCCACCAGCTGGTGTCGCCATGAGTACCAGCACTCCGGGAACCCGTGCAGCAGCAGGACGACGGGCCCGTCCTCCGGCCCGGCCTCGGCCAGGTGCATCCGCAGGCCGTGCACATCGATGAACCGGTGCGTGATCGCGGTGGCGTCCATGACCGCGAACCTACGGCGGCTAGCGTTGCACGGGTGAACACCTCCGCTCCCGAGCCGCGGGTCCTGGTGATCGGGTTCGACCCGTACCGGGTGCCCGGGCCATGGGATCCCGCGGCCGTGGCCGATGCACTCGCCGTCTCCATGGCTCGTTTCGCCGACGCCGGGATCGGGGCCGAAACCTGCCTGTTCGGGCTCGACGGGAGCGACGACATCGAGGCGGTCGTGACCGACGCGCTCGCCAGCCGGCCGTGGGAGGTGGTCGTCATCGGCGGCGGCGTCCGCAAGCCCGAGGAGCTGCTCGACCTCTTCGAGCGTGTCGTCAACCTCGTGCGCCGGCACGCACCGGACGCCGCGATCGCCTTCAACAGCTCGCCGTCCGACACCTTCGAGGCCGCGGCGCGCTGGCTGGGCCCACAGGGCTAGTGGTTCGCAAGATCACGAGCTATGGCTCCAGCACTACGATGACGCGGTGAAGTTCGTGATGGTGCCGGGTGGCTGGCAAGGCGGATGGGTGTTCGACTCGGTGGCCGCCGAGCTGCACCGAGAGGGCCACCACGTCGAGGCGGTGACCCTGTCCGGGCTGGAGTTGGACGGCCCGGTCGACGCGGACCGTCCGCCGAACCTCGACACCCATATCGACCAGGTAGCCGCGATCATCGATCGTCACGACGAAACGCCACTCGCGCTGTGCGGGCACAGCTACGGCGGGATGGTGATCGCCGGTGTCGCGGACCGGCTCGGTCACCGCCTCGATCAACTCGTCTTCATCGACGCCTACGTCCCGGACGACGGGGATTCGTGTTGGTCTCTGACCAGCGAAAGCTTCCGGGAGTTGTTCATAGCCGGCGCCCGCGCCGACGGCCGATGGGTCGCAGTCCCTGACGGGCTCGACCCTCGCGCGCGACCACACCCGATGGCGAGCTTCGTTCAGTCGATCAGGCTGGAAGGCAACCCCAGGCCCGCGCTCAGCCGCACGTTCATCAGCGGTGGCGCGTGGCCAGGTAGCCCGTTCGTGACCCTGACCGAACGGTTACGCGACGACTCGGGCTGGCGGGTTCACGATATTCCCGTTGGTCACAACATCGCCCGCCGCGACCCGCACAGCCTCGCGGCGATTCTCGGCGCACTGCCACCGGCCATCCGCTGACCCCCCTGCACGACGAAGGCCGTCAGCGGATCACACGTCGGCGTAGTCCCTTGACCGCGCTGGTCGCCTCGGGCACCATCCGGTCTGACCGGTCAGGCCGCTGGCTGGTGACCGACAGCCCCGGAGCGTCGTGAAGATCATTGGGATTGAAACCGTGCGCCTCCCGCCGCTGCCCAACCTGCTCTACGTACGCGTCCACACTGATGCCGGGCTCGTCGGCCTCGGTGAGACCTTCTACGGCGCGGCGGCGGTGGAAACCGTCGTGCACCAGGAACTGGCGCCCCGGATCATCGGCCTGGACGCAGGTGATCGCGACAGCATCCGCCGTGTGGCGACCGGCTACGTCGGCTACGCCGGCAGTGGTGCGGAGACGCGCGCCCGCAGTGCCGTGGACCTGGCCCTCTGGGACCTGGCCGGACAGGCGGCGGGGCTGCCGGTGGCCGACCTGTTGGGGCGGGTCCGGCAGAGCATTCGCGTGTACAACACCTGTGCCGGCCCGCTGTACATGCGCGGTACGTCGGGGCAGTCCTCCCAGAACTGGGGCGTCGTCGCCGGCGGAACCCCCGGCCGCTACGAGGATCTCGCGGGTTTCCTGCACCGGCCGGCCGAACTGGCGGAAGACCTGCTCGCCCAGGGCATCTCAGCCATGAAGATCTGGCCTTTCGACCGGGCCGCCGAGAGCAGCGACGGGCAGAGAATCGACGATGCCGACCTGGCGGCAGGTCTGGAGCCCCTGCGCCGGATCCGTTCGGCCGTGGGCGACAGGATGGGCATCGCCGTCGAGCTGCACGCACTGTGGCAACCCGCGCCCGCCCTGCGCATTCTGCGGGCGGTGGCGGAGTTCGAGCCGTTCTGGGTGGAGGACCCACTGCGGCCCGACGACGTACACGGGCTGGCGGAGCTGCGCCGGCAGAGTTCGGTCCCGATCGCGGCGGGGGAGACGCTCGGCGGTGCGATGGCGCACCGGAACCTCCTCGCGGCCGAGGGCGTCGACGTCGCGATCGTCGACGTCGGATGGGTCGGGGGCGTCACGGAGGCGCTCGAGGTGGCTGCGGCCGCGCAGGCCGCGGGCCGGCAACTGGCGCTGCACGACTGCAGTGGTCCGCTGGTCTTCGCGGCCAGTGTGGCGCTGGCGAGTCACCTGCCGGGGGTCGAGGTGCAGGAGTTCACCCGCTCCTACTTCCACGGATGGTGGCCGGAGATCGTGGACGGTCTCCCCGACGTCGCTGACGGTCGGGTGCGGCCCGCCGCAGGCCCGGGTTTCGGAATCCGCTTGCGCGATCACGTCCTCGCCGACCCGGAGACCCGCATCGTCGGTAGCGGGGCATTCGTGGCTACCGTTCCGGTATGACCGACGCGCCCTCCCGTGGGGTCCGCCCCCCGCGGCTCGCCCTCGAGGGCCGGCTGGAGGAGGAGCTGCTCTCCGGCAGGCTCGCGGCAGGGGACCAGCTGCCCTCGGAACGGGTGCTCGCCGAGCGGTACAACGTCAGCAGGCCGATCGTGCGGGAGGTGTTGCGCAGCCTGCAGGAGCGTGGCCTGCTCGACGTCGTGCCCGGCCGCGGTACGTTCGTGCGTCCGCCACGCGTCGCGGACGGCGCCCGTCCGCTGGATTCCTTCTACCGCCGCCGGAACGCGACTCCACGGGAGGTCGCGGAGGCCCGCATCATGGTCGAGACGGTCACGGCCGCGGCCGCCGCGCGACTGGCGACGCCAGAGGACCTGAACGAGCTGCGGGTCACCCTGGAGCGGTTCGACCACGCGGACACCGTGATCGGCAAGGCGCGCCAGGACATCGTCTTCCACGCCACGATCGCGCGGATCGCCCGGAACTCGGTGATCGAGGTCATGTTCGCCTCGGTGTCGGGGCTGGCGTTCGAGCAGATGCTGCGCAGCCTGGCCGACCCGGAGGTCGTCCGTGCGGGTGAGCCCTTCCATCGGCAGATCTATGAGGCCATCCGGGAGCACGACCCGGCGCGGGCGAGCCAGGCGATGCTGGAGCACCTGTCGGTGGCGCAACGGCTCTACGGCGCCGACTACGACGCCAGCCTGGACGCGCTGGCGCGGCGCGAGCTCGAACGGCTCGGCCCCGCCGTGAGTCTCGATCATCTGCTGAACGAGGTCTTCGAGCAGGTCGCGCCCGACCGCTGAGGCGTGGACCTTGACGCTGCGAATACGTCTGGGCATTGTGGTCTGACCGGTTTTACCGCCCTTCCGACAACGAGGTCACTCATGCTCGAATCCGCGCACTCCCCGCGCCGCATGTGGCTGGCGGTGATCGTCGGTGTCGCGGCGTCCGCCCTTGCGGCGTGCAGCCTCACGCCGGGGGCGAATGCCCCTGAGACCCGCGAAAACCAGCCCATCTCCACCGTCGTCCCCGACGGCGAGCCGATCAGCCTGACCCTGACGCACTTCGAGGCAGACGGCACCGGCGAGGCCATCACCAGGCTCATCGAGGCGTTCGAGGCCGCGCACCCCAACGTCACGATCGAGCCCCGCTACTCGGCGTTCGCCGACTACGGCAAGAACGTCAAGCTCGTCATGTCGTCCAACGACCCGCCCGACATCGCGCAGGTCGGGCAGGCCCACGTCATGATGGGGCCGCTGGTGCAGGCCGGTCTCCTGCGCCCGTTGGACGACTACGCGCAGGCCTACGGGTGGGCGGATCGGTTCAGCCCCGGCCTGCTGGACCAGCTGCGGTTCACCCCTGACGGCATGACCTTCGGGCAGGGCGACCTCTACGGCGCATCCCTCGGCGGAAACCTCGTCGGCGTCTACTACAACCGGGAGAAGCTCACGCGGCTCGGCATCGACCCCGCGATGCCCGACCTCGCGACGTTCGTCGCGGCGCTCGAGGCGGCCAAGGCGGCAGGCGAGGTGCCCATCCAGCTCGGCAACCTCGAGGGGTGGCCGGGCAACCACCTGCTCACCGACCTGATCGCGCAGTACGACGACGTCGAGGCGATCCGGTCGTGGATCTACGGTGAGCCCGGCGCCACGCTGGACCGTCCCGGGGTGAAGCAGGCCGCGAGCACGCTGCAGTCCTGGGTCGACGCCGGCTACATCACTCCGTCGGCGAACGGGACCGCCTACGAGGACGGCACGACGAAGTTCATCAACGGCGAGGGCGTCTTCATGATCACCGGGAACTGGGCGCAGGCCCGGATCGACGAGGAGATGGCGGGCAACGCCGGGTTCATGCTGCTCCCGCCGGTGTCGGCCGGCGATCCGGCCCGGGCCACCGCGGCGCTGACCTCGCCGTTCGGCATCTCCACCCGCACCGAACACCCGGACGTCGCGGCGGCGTTCATCAACTTCATGATCTCCGCAGACGCCGCTCCGGAGCTTCTCGCGGGCGGATACCTGCCAGCACTGCGGGACAGCGCCGCGACGGCCCCGGCCGGTACCGCACAGGAGGGCACGCTCGCCGGCTGGCAGCAGGTGGCGGCGGCCGACGGGCAGGCCCTGTACGTGGACTGGGCGACCCCGTCCATGGGCGACGACACGCTGTTCCCCGAGGTCCAGCGCCTACTGGGCGGCGAGCAGACCGCCGAGGGCCTCATCGCGGCGGTGCAGGCCGACTGGGCCGAGTTCCAGGCCGACAAGTAGAGCGGACATGGTGACGACAACCGACGAGGCACGGGTCCATCCGGCCACCACGCGGGCGAAGCGGCGCGACCCGGCGGCCGGTGACTCCCGTCGTCGACGGGGCGGCCTCGAGCCCAGCCGGGTGGCGTACCTGTACCTGCTGCCCGCCCTGGCCGTCTACGCCGCCTTCGTGCTCCTGCCCCTGCTGCACACCGTGTGGCTGTCGTTCTTCGACTGGAACGGCATCACCGTCGGCACGTGGACCGGGTTGGAAAACTACGTCGAGGTGCTGCGGGACGAAGACCTGCGGGCGGCCTTCGTCCACTCGCTCGCCTTCCTGGGTTTCACCTGCGCGCTGCCGGTGGCCTTGGGACTGGTGCTGGCCGCGTTGCTGAGCCGCCACGAGATCCGGGGCCTGGCCTTCTTCCGGTCGGTGCTCTTCCTCCCGCAGGTCATCGCGATGGTGGTGGTCGGCGTGGCGTGGCGGTGGATGTACGCCGACGACGGCGCGGTCAACCAGCTGCTGCGCCTCGTCGGGCTCGACGGCGTCACCCGGGCCTGGCTGGGCGACTTCGACCTGGCGCTGCCGGCCGTCGGGTTGGTCGGCACCTGGGTCATGTACGGCCTGTGCATGCTGCTGTTCCTGTCCGGCGCCCAGAAGATCGATCGCAGCCTGTACGAGGCCGCCCGGATGGACGGGGCAGGACCGGTGCGGGAGTTCTTCGCCGTCACGCTGCCGGGGCTGCGCCAGGAGGTCACCGTCGCACTCACGATCACCGCCATCTATGCCCTGCGCAACTTCGACCTCGTCTACGTCACGACGAACGGCGGCCCGGGCAACGCCAGCACGGTGCCGGCCGTCGAGATCTACCGGTTGGCGTTCCGCGAGAGCGAGGTGGGCCTCGCCTGCGCCGTGGCGGTGGTGCTGATGGCCATCACGTTCGTGGCACTCCTGCTGATCACCCGGCTCGGAAGGGACAGGACATGACCGCCCGCCTCGAGCGCGCCGTCATCTACGTGGTGCTCGCACTCTTCAGCGCAGTGGTTCTGCTGCCGCTGGTGAACATCCTCACCATCGCCCTCCAGAAACCCGGCAGCACCGTGACAGGGTTGTCCTTCCCCACTGAATTCCATTTCGAGAACTTCGTGCGGGCCTGGGAGGTCGGTGGCTTCGCCGACCTGATGAGCTCCAGCGCCCTCGTGGCGGTCGTCGTCGTCCCGGTCGCGACGCTGCTCTCGATCCTCAGCGGATACGCCTTCGGCACCATGCGCTTCCGGGGCTCGACGGCGCTGTTCTACCTGTTCCTCATCGGGCTGGTGATGCCCTTCGAGGCCACGGTCGTGCCGCTGTACTACGACCTGCGCTCGCTGGGCCTCACCGACACCTACTGGGCGCTCATCCTCCCGGAGATCGCCCTGTCGGTGTCGTTCGGAACCTTCTGGATGCGGGCGTTCTTCCTGTCCTCGCCCCGATCGCTCCTGGAGGCGGCGCGGATCGACGGGGCCTCCAGCTGGACCACTCTGTGGCGGGTCCTGCTGCCGACCGCGCGCCCCGCGATCAGCACCCTCGCCACGCTGTTCTTCCTGTGGAGCTGGAACGAGTTCCTGCTCGCCCTTGTGCTGATCCAGGACCCCGCGCTGCGCACCGCCCCGGCCGGGCTCGGGTTGTTCGTGGGGGAGCGCACCGTCGACGTCGCCGGTCTGTCGGCCGGGGCGCTGCTCATCACGCTGCCGGTGATCGCCGTCTACCTGTTCACCCAACGACATTTCATCCGCGGAATGCTGGAAGGATCGGTCAAAGGCTGACATGAGCGCTGATCTGGGCATCGCTCCCTCGCGCGCGGCACACTCGTCCCCCGTCATCGACTTCCGATACGCGCCGCGCAGCCGGTGGACGCTCATTGGCCGCCCGTTCGACCGCCACAAGTCACTGGTGCGCGAGGACGGCGCGCTGCTGTACGGGTTCCGGAAGGTGCACCACGAGGCGTGGCTGTTCGAGCGGGTCGTCGCCCTGCGTGCCCAGACCGACGACGCGCCGCTGTCGGTGGAGCAGACGGTCGAGAGCCCACGGCGGGCGATCGTCACCACCACGATCACCTATCCGCGCCAGACCCTCACCCTCACGACGTTCGCCCACGTCGACTCCGACGGTCGGCGCAGCGACGTCACCCTGTGGCGCATTGCGGCCCACGCGGACGTCGACAAGCTCCTCACCGGGTTGCACCTGGACGTGCACGACCGGGAGCGGGTCTACGCCCCGCCCGGGCAGGCACCCACCCACGCGATCAGCTCCTTCCCCGCGGGCGCGGAGCCGCGGCTGGGCATCTGGCCCGACGACACGGCGAGCGAGGACGCTGCGGAGGCTACGGCGCCGGTTGCCCTGGTCAGCAGCCCGCAGCGCGTCTTGCGGGCGCACACCACGGGATTCGTGCCCGCGTCGGGGCTTGCGACCTTGGCCGAGGTGCTCCGGGGTGGCGAGGCCACCGAAGGGGCCGTCATCGTCCCGCTCGATGACGGGGCCGCCGACGACCTCCGGTTCGACGACGCCCGGGCCGCCCTGGCCGAGACGCGCAGCTTCTGGGACGAGCTTCCGCTCAGCCCCGCCGTGCTGGAAGTGCCCGATCCGGCCGTGATGGATGTCCTCACCGCCGCGGCGCGCAACCTCCTGCAGGCCGCCGAGCACGTCGACGGACTCCCCGTACTGCAGGTCGGCCCCACCATCTACCGGGGCCTGTGGATCGCCGACGGGCACTTCATCCTCGAAGCCGCGAGGTACCTGGGCTGGCACGAGAGCGCCGACGCCGGGATCCAGGCGTTGCTGCGCCGGGTCAAGCCGGACGGTTCGATCACCGAGATGGTGACTGACCCGCACATCAAGGAGACCGCGATCGCGGTGTTCACGATCGTGCGCCAGCACGAGCTGCGTGGCGACGACGACGGCCTGCGGGCGCTGTGGCCCACGGTCCGCCGCGCGGTGGAGCACATCGCCGCCCTGAACCGCGAGGCCGACGCCCTCCCGGCCGATCACCCGCTGGCCGGGCTCATGCCGGAGGCGTTCGCCGACGGCGGTGTGGGTGGGCGCCGTGCCGAGCTGACCACGACCATCTGGACGCTCGCCGGCTTGCGCAGCGCGGCCCGCGCGGCGCAGCGGCTGCAGCTGCCGGGCCGCGAGGGCATCACCGAGCTCTATGACCGGCTCGACGAGCGCTTCCGGGAGCGGGCCCGGCAGCTGCGCGGTGTGACGCCGGACGGCCTGCCGTACCTGCCGATGATCCCGGCGGCCACCGGGGTGCATTCCCACCACTTCCATCACCGCGTCGCCGACGAGGTCGTCGGGCGCCAGCACCGCATCCAGCCCGAGTCGGCCGTGTGGGCGCTGTGCCAGGCCATCTGGCCCGGCGAGATCCTGCCCCCTGATCACGAGATCGTCGCCGACCTGCTGGCCCTGCTCGACTCCCGCGACGACGAGGAGGGGATCCCGCTCACCACGGGTTGGCTCCCGTACCGCGCCGTCTGGAGCTACGCCGCGTCCTTCACCGCACACGCCTGGCTCTATGCCGGACGCGGTGACAAGGCGGTGGACTACCTCTACGCCTTCGCGAACCATGCAGCGCCCACCCTGGTGTGGCGGGAGGAGCAGTCGGTCACGGGTTCCGGCCACGGCCAGATCTGCGGGGACATGCCGCACAACTGGGCGTCCGCGGAGTTCGTCCGGCTCGTGCGCCACCTGCTGGTGTTCGAGGCCGGCGACGGCCTGCAGGTGCTGCCCGGCGTCCCGGACGCGTGGCTGCACCCGGGCGCCCGTATCCGCGCCCTGGCCACGCCCACCCGGTTCGGGCCGATCGACCTCGACGCCCGGGTGGACGTGGACGGTGCGGTGCAGCTCGACCTCGCCCTCGCCGACACCGGGCTGCCCCCGGCGTCGGTGCGCCTCCGGCTGCCCTTGGCGTTCACCGACGTCGCGGTGAACGGCGAACCCGTGTCCGACGGCGGCTGGATCGCCCTCCCGGTGGCCGGCCGGATTCGCGTCACCGCGCGGCGGCCGGCATGAGCGGCACGGAGAAAGCGCAGCATGCGGTCGTCACCGGCGGGGCGGGCGACATTGGCACGGCCGTCTGCCGGCGACTGCTCGCCGACGGCTACCGCGTGACGGTGCTGGATGTCGCGAGCGCCGGCGAGCGGCTGCGGGAGTCGCTCGGAACCGCGGCATGGAGGTACCGGGACGTCGACGTCTCCGACGCCCGTGCGGTCTCCGAGGTGTTCACCGAGCTCGTCGACGTCGACGTTCTGGTCTGCGCGGCCGGCATCGTGCGCTCCGCGCCGTTCCTGGAGGTGAGCGCGCGGGACTGGCAGGCACAACTGAACGTGAACCTGACGGGGTGCTTCCTGCCGGCCCAGGCGGCCGCCCGGCAGATGGCCTCCCGAGGCGGACGCATCGTGATGATCAGCTCCTGGGTCGGGGAACAGCCCTGGCCCGACATCAGTGCCTACAGCGTGAGCAAGGCGGGTGTGCTGATGCTGGTCAGGGCGATGGCCGCCGAACTCGCTCCGCTCGGGATCCGGGTGAACGCGCTGTCGCCCGGGATCGTCGCCGCGGGGATGGCCCGCCGGCAGCTCGAGACCGAGCCCGAGTACGCGGCCCGCGCCGCCACGGCCGTACCGCTCGGCCGCTTGCAGACCGCGGAGGAGGTGGCCGACGGTGTCGCCTTCCTCTGCTCGGACGCGGCGCGCTACATGACCGGTACGGCACTGGTGATGGACGGCGGGTGCTCCCTACGCGTTGTGAACGGCGGCTGACCACGAAAATGGCGGCTGATCGGCGAGGCGTCATGAGACGCTTCCGCAGGTCAACCGCCATTTTCGGGCGTGCCGTCAGTTCACGGCGACGTGGGGATCACACGTCGTAGTACAGCGCGAACTCGTACGGGTGCGGGCGCAGCCGCAGCGGGTCGATCTCGTTCTCCCGCTTGTACGAGATCCAGGTCTCGATCAGGTCGGGCGTGAACACGCCACCCTCGAGCAGGTAGTCGTGGTCGGCCTCGAGCCGGTCGATCACGGCGCCCAGGCTGCCCGGGACCTGCGGGATGTCCTTGGCCTCCTCCGGCGGGAGCTCGTAGAGGTCCTTGTCGATCGGGGCCGGCGGCTCGATCTTGTTCTTGATCCCGTCGAGACCGGCCATCATCATCGCCGAGAAGGCGAGGTACGGGTTGCCCGACGAGTCGGGGCAGCGGAACTCGATGCGCTTGGCCTTGGGGCTGCTGCCGGAGAGCGGGATGCGGATGCAGGCCGAGCGGTTGCGGGCCGAGTAGACCAGGTTGACCGGGGCCTCGAAGCCGGGCACCAGGCGGTGGTAGGAGTTCACCGTCGGGTTGGTGAACGCCAGCAGACTCGGGGCGTGGTGCAGCAGGCCGCCGACGTAGTAGCGCGCGATGTCGGACAGGCCGCCGTAGCCGGACTCGTCGTGGAAGAGCGGCTGGCCGTCCTTCCAGAGCGACTGGTGGACGTGCATGCCCGAGCCGTTGTCACCGAACAGCGGCTTCGGCATGAAGGTGGCCGTCTTGCCGTTCGCCCACGCCGTGTTCTTGACGAGGTACTTGAACAGCATGATGTCGTCGGCCGCGTGGAGCAGCGTGTTGAACTTGTAGTTGATCTCGGCCTGGCCGGCGGTGCCCACCTCGTGGTGCTCGCGCTCCACCGTGAAGCCGCTGGCGATCATGTTGCTGACGATGTCGGCGCGCAGGTCGGCGTAGTGGTCGACCGGCGGCACCGGGAAGTAGCCGGCCTTGTAGTTGATCTTGTAGCCGAGGTTGCCGCCCTGCTCCTCGCGCCCCGTGTTCCACCAGCCCTCGACGGAGTCGATGTGGTGGTAGGACTCCTGCGGGTTGGAGCCGAAGCGGATCGAGTCGAAGATGTAGAACTCGGCCTCGGGCGCCATGAACGCGGTGTCCGCCACGCCGGAGGCGCGCAGGTACTCCTCGGCCTTGCGGGCGACGTTGCGCGGGTCGCGGCTGTAGGGCTCGCCCGTGATCGGGTCGTGCACGAAGAAGTTGATGTTCAGCGTCTTGTGCTTGCGGAACGGGTCGAGCCGGGCCGTGGCGGCGTCCGCGAAGAGCGCCATGTCGGACTCGTTGATGGCCTGGAAGCCGCGGACGGACGAGCCGTCGAACGCGGCGCCGTTCTCGAGCAGGTCACCGGCGGTGGACGCGGGGACGGTGAGGTGCTGCATCACTCCGGGGAGGTCGCAGAACCTGATGTCGACGTACTCGACACCCTCGTCCGAGATGTACTTCAGGACCTCTTCGGAGTTGCTGAACACCCACTGACTCCTTCATGCGACACGCTGGTCGGGTAGGACTGCCTTCGTCGGCGGCGAACCTATGGGGGCGTTGTTGCCCGGTCGTCACTCGTTGGTTTCGCAGACGTTAACGGACTCGGCCGCGAGGTGGGTCCTCGTCACACCGATAGGCTGAGCGTCATGGCCCGCTGGATCCAGTCCTGGCTGCCCGGAGCCGCTGCGGAGGCGGGCGGGCCGTACCCGGGGGAGCGGCTGGGCCTGCCTGCCACCGGGGTCAGCTCGGTTGCGGGGTTGGGGCGCCGGGTCGCGGCGCTCGCGATCGACTGGTTCCTGGCGTACGGGATCGCGGCACTCCTCACGGGGCCCGGCGCGCTGGGCGACCCGAACTTCGGCTGGTCGGTGCTGGGGATCTGGTACCTGCTCACCGCCGTGCCGGTGGCCGTGTTCGGCGCGAGCGCGGGGAAGACCGCGTTCGGGATCCGGGTGGCCTCGGTGGACTCCTCGGCGGTGATCGGCGTGCCGCGGGCGCTGCTGCGCACGGCCATGATCGCGTTCGTGCTGCCGGCGCTCGCCCGTGACGAGGACGGCCGCGGCTGGCACGACCGCGCCGCCCGCACCGTCGTCGTCCGCAGCAGGGCTTGACCCTCCCCGTGGGGGAGACCCGAGCGTTTCCGGCCATGCACACCGACACCACCGCCCCTGAGTTCGTCGACCTGCCTGCCCGCGCCGTGCTGACCGTCGACGGCACCGGTGCCCCCGAGGCGCCCGCGTTCACCTCGGCCGTCCGCGCCCTGTTCGCCGTCCGGGCGGCGCTCGGCGCCCGCGAGGACGTGCCGCTCGAGGGCAGCTACAGCCAGGACGGCGACCCCTTGCGCTTCGACCTCGACCGGCCGGACGGCTGGCACTGGCGCCTGTCCGTTCCCGCGCCGCCGCCCGCCGTCCCGGAGACCGTCGAGACGGCCGGTCGCCGCTTCGGGGCGCCGGTGAACCTGCGCAACCAAGAGCCGCGGCAGGTGGCGCGCCTGCTGCACCGCGGCCCGTACGCCGACGAGGGGCCGTCGCTCGCGGCGCTGTACTCGTTCGTCGAACGGGCGGGCCTCGTGCCGGCCGGCCCGCACACGGAGGTCTACCTGACCGATCCGTCGACCACGCCGCCGGCGCAACTGCGGACGCTCCTGCAGGTGCCGGTCAGCCGATGGGTCTGATGCCGATCGGCGAGTTCGCCCGCCTCGCGCGCCTCACGGTCAAGGCCGTGCGGCACTACGACGCCGAGGGGCTGCTCGTGCCGGCATCGGTCGACCAGCACTCCGGCTACCGCTACTACCGCGCCGAGCAGGTGCGGACGGCCACGACGATCGCGCTGCTGCGCGGACTCGACGTGCCGCTGCCGGTGGTGCGGGAGGTTCTCTCGGCGCCCGACGACGCGACGGTGGCCGCGGTGCTCGGCGAGCAGCGGGAGCGGCTGGCCGCCGAGCTGGCCCGCCGCGAGCAGGCCCTGCGCACGCTCGACGCGCTGCGCAGGGCGCCGGAGCGGGTCCCGTACGCCGTGGGGATCACCGACCGGGCGCCGGTGCGGCTGAACGGTCGCACCGGCCGCGTGCGAGCGGTGGCCCTCGACGAGGACACCGGCGCCCTGTGCCGGGTCGTTCTGCGGGAGCTCGCGGAGGCGGGGCGCGCCCCGCTGGTCGCGGTGTTCCCGCTCGATCTGGTGGACGAGTTCGACGTGCACGTGGGGGTGCCCGCGGCCGGAGGGGACGCCCTACTGCCCGGCGGGCCATGGGCCACCACCCTGCACGTCGGGCCGTACCCGCAGCTCCCGCTGGCCTACACCGCACTGCTGGAGAACGTGCGCGAGCACGGCCACCGCCCCGTCGGCCCGGTGACCGAGACGTACCTGACCGACCCGAGCACGGCCGAGCCGGAGGAACTCGTGACGCGCGTGGCGGTGGCTCTCGGCGCGGAGGGCTGAGCGAGCTGTGCTTTCGGCGCTGTGCCGAACCTCGGAATGATCACGGGCGCCTCGCGCCCCGTTTCATGGTCATGTCGACACCATGGGTGTCCGATCTTGAACCGAGACTCATGGTGTCGATCTGATCATGGAAGGCGCGGCTTGGGCGCGCCGTCCCGGCACCCAGCCCGGCAGTGCCGGCCGTGCACCGCTCCAGGCCTCCCCCGTAGTCCGCTCGTTCACCTCGACCCCGCGCATGTGGAGGTGGCCGGGTTGGGAGAACTACCGAACTCCGTGGTTGCGCGGGCGGCCGTCCCCGACGCGGGGGCATGTCCTGGACGAGCCCGTCTGCCGGGTGCCTACACAACTATCCTGTGGTCCCGATCATCCCTGGTAGGGCGGCCACTGGATAGTTGCCTCGCTCCCTACGCGAGTGCTCGCACGCAGGTCCGGGAGGCCAAACGAGCATCTCGCAACGCGCCCACCCGATCGGTACTTCTCCGACCCGGCCCCTCTCACACCGCAGCGCGCGCGCCCACTCGCCTTTCGGTGGCGGATGCCCCCGAGTGCTCGGCCGGACCTCGATCGTGCATCTCTGACCGACCAACGCGACGGCACTCGAGAATCGCGCCAACCCCGCCAGCTCGCGCCCGCGCCGACAATGCCAGGCGCGGGCCGGGCTCAGCGCCGCCGCACCGTGCGCTGCACGCTGCGCATCTTCGCCCCGGCCGGCATCGGACCCTTGGGCATGGCCGCCGCGCGGGAGCCGAGGGCGGCGAGGCGCGCCTCCATCGACTCCATCTCCTGGCGGTTGATGTTGCGCGGCAACTTCATGAGGTGGCGCTGCAGCTTGGCCAGCGGCACCTGGCCCTCGTCGTTGCCGACGATCACGTCGTAGATCGGCATCGTGCCGGCGACGCGCGCCGTGCGCTTCTTCTCCTGCGCGAGCAGGCTCTTGACGCGGTGGGGGGCACCCTCGGCGACGAGGATGATGCCGGGCCGGCCGATGACCCGGTGCACGGCGTCGAGGTGGGTGGTGCCCGCGACGCCGGGGGTGACCCGCCACTGGCCGCGCAGGTTGTCCAGCGCCCAGCCGGCAGCGCCCGGTTGACCGTCGGCCTTGCTGAAGACGTTGCGCTGCACCCGCCTGCCGAAGATGCTGACGGCCGCCAGCACGCCGAGGGCGATGCCGAGCGGCAGCAGGATCCACTGCAGGTCGAAGATCAGCCCGATCGCGAAGACCACAGCCACGGAGAGCAGCAGCACGCCCACCATGATCGGGAGCAGCGCCTTGTCCTCGCGGCGCTGCATCTGGAACGCCTGCCAGATCTGCTTGTAGCGCGCCCTGGACGCCGCGCGCCGCGCGCGCCTGGCTTCCTGCTTGGCTGCTTTGTCGGGCTTCCCACCGGCCATGTGACGAGGATACGTGCACTACTGGTGGTTGCCGACAACGCCGTCGAGGCCAGGTGTGCGCGGTGGCACCGGTGTCGCGACGACGAAGGAGCTGATGGTCTGCCCGTGCAGCAGGAACCGGTCGAGGACGCTCTCCAGGGCGTCGATGGCCGGCACGTGCACCTTCATCAGGAAGCAGTCCTCGCCCGAGATCCGATGGCACTCGCTGACCTCGGGGACCCGGCCGGCGAGCTCCACGATCTTCGGCAGCTGGCCGGGGCCGGGGCGTACCCGCACCCACGCGGTGATCGGGAGGCCGAGCGCGGCCGGGTCGACGTCGAGGCGGTAGCCGCGGATCACCCCGGTCTCCTCCAGCTTCGACACGCGCTCGCGAACGGCGGGAGCGGACATCCCGATCCTGCGGGCGAGCTGTGCGGTGCTCTGCCTCGGGTCGTCACAGAGCAGGGTCAGAATGCGCCGGTTCGTCTCGTCGATCACCGACCTTCCGTCCGGAAGGCCATTCGCGATGCGAGGTGAGCGCGACGAAGTCATGAGGCCCCTCCGCCTTCCGATGCCCATGGTTCTCGCCGGTCGGGCCGTCAACGATAGGCCGATGCAGCGCAACCGGGTGCCCCCGCACGCGTACTTCGTGGTGAGTGCGGTCTTCCACTACCTGGGTCCGGCGTTCGCGGTACTGCTGTTCGCGCGGGTCGACGTCCTCGGCGTGGCGTGGCTGCGGATCGCCGCCGCCGGCCTGGTCTTCGCGCTGTGGCGCAGGCCGTGGCGGGTGTGGGGAAGGCTCGACGCCGGCACGCGCCGGCTCGTGCTCGGGTGGGGCGCGGTGCTGGCGGTCATGAACAGCGCGTTCTACCTGGCCATCGATCGGATTCCGCTCGGCACGGTCGCGGCGATCGAGTTCCTTCCGGTGATCGTCCTGGCCGCGCTCGCAGCGCGGACGCTCCGCAATGGGGCAGCGCTCGGGCTGGCGGTGGTCGGTGTCTGGCTGCTCTCCGACGTGCGCCTGGTCGCCGAGCCGTGGGGCTTCGCGTTCGCCGCGGCCAATGCGGGCCTGTTCGCGCTCTACATCGTGCTGGGCCACCGGGTCGCGCAGAACCCGCACGTCACGGGGATCGACGGCCTGGCGCTGGCCATGCTCGTCGCTGCGGTCGTGGCGGCGCCGATCGGCTTCCTGGACGCCGCACCCGCGTTCGTCGACCCGGTGGCGCTGGCGGCGGGCATCGGGGTGGGCATCGCGTCGTCGGTGATCCCCTACGTGTGCGACCAGTTGGCGATGGCGCGGCTGGCGCGCGCCACGTACGCCCTGCTGGTCTCGTTGCTGCCGGCCACCGCGACCGTGATCGGGATCGTGGTGCTCGCCCAGCTGCCGACCGCGCTGGAGGTGGCCGGCGTCGCGCTGGTGGTGGGCGCAGTCGCACTGCACCGCGAGCGACGGGCCGTCACGGTCGCCGAGTGAGCGCGCCGTGCCGCTCAGCGGGCCAGCAGTGAGCTCGCCTCCTGGGCCGCCGGGCCCTCGGCCGCCAGGTGGGCCAGGTCGGGGGAGAGCTCCTCGCCGCGGTGGGCCACCGTCTGGGCGTAGAGCCGGCCTGCGCGGTAGGACGAGCGCACCAGCGGCCCGGCCATCACGCCCGCGAATCCGATCTCCTCGGCGGTCTTCGAGTGCTCGACGAACTCCTCGGGCTTGACCCAGCGCTCCACCGGGTGGTGGCGGGCCGAGGGGCGCAGGTACTGGGTGATCGTGATGATTTCGCAGCCGGCCTCGTGCAGGTCGTGCAGCGCGGCGGTGACCTCGTCGGGGGTCTCGCCCATGCCGAGGATCAGGTTCGACTTGGTGACCAGCCCCGCCGACCGCGCCTTGGTGATGACCTCGAGCGAGCGGTCGTAGCGGAACGCGGGACGGATCCGCTTGAAGATCCGCGGCACCGTCTCGAGGTTGTGCGCGAGCACCTCGGGGCGCGCGCCGAACACCTCGGCGAGCTGGTCGTCCTTCGAGTTGAAGTCGGGGATCAGCAGCTCGACGCCGGTGCCGGGGTTGAGCTTGTGGATCTGGCGGACCGTCTCGGCGTAGAGCCACGCACCGCCGTCCTCCAGGTCGTCACGGGCGACGCCGGTGACCGTGGAGTAGCGCAGCCCCATGGTGCGCACGGACTCCGCGACGCGCCGGGGCTCGTCGCGGTCGAGTTCGGCGGGTTTGCCGGTGTCGATCTGGCAGAAGTCGCAGCGGCGGGTGCATTGCTCGCCCCCGATGAGGAAGGTGGCTTCCCGGTCCTCCCAGCATTCATAGATGTTGGGACAGCCGGCCTCCTCGCACACCGTGTGCAGGCCGCCGGAGCGCACGAGCGACTTGAGCTCGGTGTACTGGGGTCCGGTGCGGGCCTTCGTACGGATCCACGGCGGCTTGCGCTCGATCGGGGTCTCGCTGTTGCGGACCTCCAGGCGCAGGAGCTTGCGACCCTCGGGTGCGATCGTCACGGCCCCAGGCTACGCCCCACCAGCGCGCCGATCGGAGGTTGCACCGACGCTGCACGCAGGGCGGGGCTAGGTTCATCACGTGGACCTGCGGATCTTCACCGAGCCCCAGCAAGGGGCCAGCTACGACGACCAGTTGCGCGTCGCCACCACCGCCGAGGCGGCCGGCTACAACGCGTTCTTCCGCTCCGACCACTTCCTGAAGATGGGCGACGTCTCCGGTGAGCCCGGGCCGACGGACGCGTGGCTCACGATCGCCGGGCTGGCCCGCGAGACGTCGCGGATCCGGCTGGGCACGCTCGTGAACTCGGCCACGTTCCGGCTGCCAGGGCCCCTCGCGGTGGCCGTGGCGCAGGCCGACCAGATGTCGGGCGGCCGCGTGGAGCTCGGGTTGGGTGCCGGCTGGTTCGAGGCCGAGCACGCCGCGTACGGCATCCCGTTCCCCGGCCTCGGCGAACGGTTCGACCGGCTCGCCGAGCAGCTCGAGATCATCACGGGGCTGTGGGGCACGCTGCCAGGCGACCGGTATTCGTTCAGCGGGGAGCACTACAGCGTCACCGACTCGCCCGCGCTGCCCGAGCCGGTGCAGCAGCCGCACCCACCGGTGATCGTCGGCGGCCACGGCCCGAAGCGCACACCCGCGCTGGCGGCCCGGTTCGCGAGCGAGTTCAACGTGGGCTTCTCGCCGATGGACGTCGTTGCGACGCAGTTCGGGCGGGTGGACTTGGCCTGCGAGGCCATCGGCCGCGACCCGTCCGAGATCGTGCGCTCGGTCGCCCAGACGATCGCGGTTGGCCGGGACGACGCCGAGGTTGCCCGCCGGGCACTGACGATCGGGCGCAAGGTGGACGACCTGCGCGCGGCCGGGATCGCCGGCACCCCGTCCGAGGTGGTCGACCGGCTCGGGGAGTGGCGGGAGAAGACGGGCATCACCCGCATCTACCTGCAGCTGCTCGACCTGGCCGACCTGGACCAGGTGGAGCTCATCGCGTCGCAGGTGGCCCCGCAGCTCGATTGACCCAGCGGGGGCTAACCCAGCGCGGGGTGCAGGCGCAGGTCCAGCCCGGCAGGCGCGGCCGCCCGCGCCACCGGGTGCCCGGCCACCGGCAGCGTGCCGTCGAGGACCGCCTCGACGGCCGCGCCGGCGGCGTCGATGATCTCGGCGACCGGCACCGGCCTGCCCAGCTCGGCGGCAAGGGACGTGACGCCCGCGTCGGTGATGCCGCACGGCACGATCCGGTCGTAGGCGCCGAGGTCGGGCTCGCAGTTGAGGGCGAAGCCGTGCAGGGTGACCCCACCCTGCACGCGGACGCCGATGGCGGCGATCTTGCGCTCCGGTCGCCGGTCGTCGGCGGGCAGCCAGACACCGCTGCGCCCGTCCACGCGGCCCGCCCCGGGAACCCCAGCGTCGTGCACCACGCGGATGAGGGCCTCTTCGAGACGCCGCACGAAGTCGACGACGTCGAGCGGCTCGGCGAGCCCGACGATCGGGTAGCCCACGAGCTGGCCGGGGCCGTGCCAGGTGATCCGGCCGCCGCGGTCGACGTCCACCACCGGTGTGCCGTCGGTCGGCCGGTCCTCGGGCTGGGTGCGCTTGCCCGCCGTGTAGACCGACGGGTGCTCCAACAGCATCAGCACGTCGGGCCCGGTGCCGTCGCGGCGGGCGTCGGCGTTGGCGCGCTGCACATCCCACGCGGCGCGGTACTCGACGGTGCCGAGGCGGTCGATCCGCAGGGGCTCGGCGCTGCGGCGGCAGGAGCGGGTGACCATGCGGCTCACGCTACCCCCGCACTGGAGATGGCCGGCGCGCCGAACCAGGCGTGGAGGGCCTGCCGCAGGCCCGCGACGTGGTGCTCACCGGCCCATGCGACGTACCCGTCGGGACGGACGAGCAGGACGTCGGCGGGCGGCTCCGGGGTCGTGGCGGTCACGACGCCGACCCGGTCGGTCCACCCGCACGCCGCACCGATGAGCTCTGCCCGTCCGGTGAGGTCGAGCAGCACCGGGCGGGCGGCCCTGAGCAGCTCGGCCACGCGGGTCTCCCGGCCGTCGACGCGCAGCGGGAGGTCCTCCGCCCACCTGCCGGTGAGCGGGTGGGCCGGCCCCTCGAACCGTGCCGGGTAGCGCACGTCGGCGCCCGCCATGAGATCCGCGACGCGGCGGGTCGCCGTGGTGTCGTCCAGCAGCTCGGTGAGCAGCGACCGCAGGGCGGTGGTGTTCGGGCCGGGGGAGAGCAGCGCGGTCTGGGCACGGGTGTGCATGATCACGCGCTCGCCCGCGGGGCGGCGCTCGCTCTCGTAGGTGTCGAGCAGGCCTGCTGGCGCCCACCCGTGCACGGCGGCCGCGAGCTTCCAGCCGAGGTTCAGGACGTCCTGCATGCCCAGGTTGAGGCCGGGGCCGCCGACCGCGCTGTGCACGTGGGCGGCATCGCCGACCAGGAACACGCGGCCGGCCCGGTAGCTCTCGGCCTGCCGGGAGTTGACGCCCACCCGCCGCCGCAGGTCGTGCTGGCCTCCGCCCGGTGGCGGGATCAGCGGGAGCTCCGTGCCGAGCACCCGATGCAGGGCGGCGGCCAGTTCGTCGAGCGGGATGTCGTCGCTGTCCTCGACGCCGGTCTCGCCCCACTCGAACGCGCTCACGCGGTAGATACCCGGCTCGAACATCCCGTAGGCGAAGAGCCCGGTCTCGGTCCGCGTGAACGACGCAGGGGTCAGCCGCCCGATGCCAGGGACGTCCAGCTCGCCGGTCTCGGACGCGGCCACGGGAGCGGCGATACCGACGCGGCCCACCCGGGAGACGAACCCGTCGTCGGTGATCCCGGGGAACCCGATGCCGAGCTGCTTGCGGATGGCGCTCGTACCGCCGTCCGCGGCCACCAGGTATCGCGTGTCGAGCCGGTAGTGGCCCTCCGTGCCGAGCACGTCGACCGTCACGAGGTCCGCGGTCTGGCTGATCGCCGTCACCTCGTGCCCGCGCCGGATCCGGACGCCGAGCGCGGCGGCGCGGTCCGCGAGCAGCTGCTCCATCCGCCGCTGCTGGATCGGCAGGGCGTACAAGGAGTGCCCTGGGAGCGGGGTGAGATCCAGGGGGATCGCCCCGAACGGGAAATGGGGCACCGGACGCGGTGGCCCGTCGTGCCCGCTGAAGAGCTCGTACACGCCCCGCCGGTCGAGCGCCTCCACGACCCGGCCGACCAGTCCGTTGGCCTTGGGTCGCGTGCTCGGTTCGGGGAGGCGCTCCAGCACCACCGCGTCGACACCGGCGAGGGCGAGCTCGCCCGCCATCAGCAGGCCGTTCGGCCCGGAACCGACGATCACGACGTCGTACGACATGGCCCTCCTCAGGGCAGGACGGGTCGGCGTCCCGCGAGCGCGGCACGCTGGATCTGGAGGATGTAGATCTAGATCGGGCGCGGATCCGGCAGGCCGGCCGCGAACTGGCGCAGTGCGTCGTCGAGCAGGGACGCGAGCGCGACGGGCGGGTCGGCCCGCAGCCACTGCTCGCTGGCGACGTGGACGGCCGTCCCGACCGCCGCGGCGACGAGCCGCGGGTACATGTCGTGGTCGGGATCGGTGCCGGTCCGCTCCGCCACGCCCGCCGCGAGCTCGCGTTCGGCCGCGGCGGCGGCCTTCACGAACTCGCCGCGCAGTTCGGGCTGCGCCATGAGCAGCCGCACCCCGGCGGTCCATTCGGCCGGGGGCCCGGGTTCGGCGGGGTCGGGAGCGCCGAACACGGCTCGGACGGCGTCGGTGAGCGCCGTCCAGAGCGGATCGGTGGCTGGGCGGGTGCGCAACTGCTCGGCGACGTGCGCGAAGCGGTCGAGGTGCCGCCACACGATCGCCTCGTACTTGCTGGCGAAGTAGTTGTTGAACGTGCGCGGGGAGACGCCGGCCTCGGCGGCGATCTCGTCCACGGTGACGCCCGCGATGCCGCGCTCGACGGCAAGGCGCAGCGCGGCCCAGCTGAGGGCCGCACGGGTCTCCTGCTTCTTGCGTTCCCGCAGTCCGGCCATGGCACGAGGTTATCGAAAAACCTGCGTGCTGCGCAAGTTTTCGGGACGCGCAGTTTTACGGACGCTCGACCGCCGCCTGGAGCGCATCGCGGATCGTCAGGTGCCGGAAGGGGTAGCCGTGCTTCTGCAGCACGGCCGGCACGACGAACGGGCCGGTGAGGACGAGCTCCTCGGCGAGCTGCCCCAGTGCGGCGCGCAGCACGCTCCCGGGTACGACGAACGGCGCGGGGCGGTGCAGCACCTCGGCGAGTGCCGAGGTGAACTGGGCGTTCGTCGCGGTCTCCGGGCCCGCGAGATTCACCGCGCCCGCCACCTCGTCGCGCTCCAGCAGGAATCGCATCGCCCCGACCTCGTCGTCGAGGGAGATCCAGGGGAACGCCTGGCGGCCCGTGCCGATCCGGGCGCCGAGCATCAGCGAGAACAGCGGCCGCAGCCGCCCGAGCAGCCCTCCGTGTGGGGCGAGCACGCCTGCGGAGCGCATCAGCACCACGCGGGCACCGGCCTCGGCGGCGGGGGCCGTCGCGGCCTCCCAGTCGCGGCACACCTCGGCGAGGAACCCGCTTCCGGACGGAGCCGCCTCGTCCACGAGACGCGACCCGGTGTCGCCGTAGAAGTGCACGCCCGATGCGCTGAGCAGCGTCGGCACCCGGTACCGCGCGACCGCCGTCGCGAGCACCTCGGTGGGGACGTTGCGGCTGTCGCGCAGCAACTGCTTGCGCGCCCCGCTCCACGGCCGGTCGCCGATGCCCACGCCGCCCAGGTTGACCACGGCGTCGACACCGTCGAACGTGCCGTCGTCGATGCGGCCCGCAGGCGGGTCCCACCCGCGCTCGTCCGGAGCGGCGGGGGAGCGCCGGACGAGCCGCAGGACCTCGTGGCCCGCGTGCCGGAGGTCGGCGACGAGGGCGGTACCGATCAGGCCGGATGAGCCGGCGACTACGACACGCACGCCCGAGATCTTCGCGGAACCCGATCGGTCCCGCGACTCCGAGGTCGTGAGTGGATACGCGCGCTCAGGCACGCGTATCCACTCACGACCCGGGTCACAGGCCCAGGTCGGCCTCGAAGGCGCCTTCCTCGAGGCGGGCCTTGATCGCGCTCACGAACCGACCTGCGTCGGCACCGTCGACGATCCGGTGGTCGTAGGTGAGCGGCAGGTAGCAGACCGAGCGGATGGCGATGGCGTCGTCACCATCGGGGCCGGTCACGACCGTCGGCTGCTTGGTGATCTTGCCCGTGCCGAGGATGGCGACCTGCGGCTGGTTGATGATAGGCGTGTCGAACAGCGCGCCCGCACTGCCGATGTTGGTGATCGTGAACGTGCCACCGGACAGCTCGTCGGGGCCGATCTTGGCGTCGCGGGTGCGCTGCGCGACGTCCGCGATCTTGCGGGCCAGCCCGGCGATGTTGAGGTCCTCGGCGTTCTTGATCACCGGCACGAGCAGGCCGCGCGGGGTGTCCACCGCGATGGCCAGGTGCACGGCCCCGTGGTAGGCGACCTCCTTGGTCTCCTCGTTGATCGACGAGTTGATCTGCGGGAACGCCTTGAGCGCCTCGACCGTGGCCTTCGCGAAGAACGGCAGGAACGTCAGTTTGACGCCCTCGCGCCGCTCGAACTCGCCCTTGGCGCGGGCCCGCAGCGCCGCGATCCGCGTGACGTCGACCTCCTGCACCGTGGTGAGCTGCGCGGAGATCCGCAGCGAGTCGGTCATCCGCTGGGCGATGACCTGGCGCAGGCGCGGCAGCTTCACGGTGGTACCCGGCTCGGGAGCGCCCGCGGCGGGCTTCGGCACCTGCCGCGCGGGAGCGCCCGCGGGGGCCGCCTGCGCGGCCGGTGCCGGAGCGGACGGTTCCGGGGTGGGCGCGGCGGCCGGTTCCGGGGCGGGCTTCTTCGCCTCGGCCGCGGCCATCACGTCCTGCTTGCGGATGCGGCCTCCGACGCCGGAACCGGAGATCGTGGACAGGTCCACGTCGTGCTCGGCGGCGAGCTTGCGCACCAGTGGCGTGACGTAGGGCGCGCCTCCGTTGCCCTGCGCGGCGGGCTGCTCCGGCTCCTCGGCGGGGGCCTCGGCAGGTGCCGCGCCGTCGCCGGAGGGGCGCTCCTCGGCCCGAGGTGCCTGCGGCTCCGGCTCGCGGGCAGGGGCGGGCTCGGGAGCCGGAGCCGGAGCCGGGGCCTGCTGGCCGCCCGCAGCGGCGTCGCCGATGACGGCGAGCTGCGCGCCGACGTCGATGGTCTCGTCCTCGTTCGCCGTGATCTCCAACAGCGTGCCGGCCACGGGGGAGGGGATCTCGGTGTCGACCTTGTCGGTGGACACCTCGAGCAGCGGCTCGTCGACCTCGACGCGGTCGCCGACCTGCTTGAGCCACCGGGTGACGGTGCCCTCGGTGACGCTCTCGCCGAGTTCGGGCATCCGGACGGCCGTGCCCTCGCCGGCAGGCGCGGTGGCGGCTTGCGGCGCAGGCGCGGGCTCGTCCCGCTCGGACGGAGCGGCGGCGGGGGCGGGCTCCTCGTCCGCCTCGGCCACCTCCTCGGCCGGGGTCGCGTTCTCGGCAGGGGTCTCGACGTCGCCGCCGGAGTCGCCTGCGGGCGCCTCGTCGGCGTCGCCGATCACGGCGAGCTCGCCGCCGACCTCGACGGTCTCGTCCTCGCCCGCGACGATGCGCTGCAGGACGCCCGCTGCGGGCGATGGGATCTCGGTGTCGACCTTGTCGGTGGACACCTCGAGCAGCGGCTCGTCGACTTCGACCCGGTCGCCCTCCTGCTTGAGCCACCGGGTGACGGTGCCCTCGGTGACACTCTCACCGAGGGCGGGCATCTGGACGGAGAAGGCCATTTCGGGTCGGAGCTCCTCTTCCTGCGGTTCGGGGTTCGTGGGCCGGGTCAGCTGTGGCTGTGGAGCGGCTTTCCGGCGAGCGCGAGGTGCGCTTCCCCGAACGCCTCGTTCTGGGTGGGGTGGGCGTGCACGAGGGCCGCGACGTCCTCGGCCTGGGCGTCCCAGTTGTAGACGAGCTGCGCTTCGCCGATGAGCTCCCCGACGCGGGCGCCGATCATGTGGATCCCGACGACGGGGCCCGGCGTGCCCTCGCCTCCGGCCTTGACCAGCTTGATGGCGCCCTGCGTCTGCAGGATCTGGCTCTTGCCGTTGCCGGCCAGGTCGTAGACGAGCGTCTGGATGTCGCCGTGCTTCTCGCGGGCCTGCGCCTCGGTGAGTCCGACGGACGCGACCTCCGGCTCGCAGTAGGTGACGCGCGGGATCCCGGCCTCGTCGATCGGCGCCGGTGCGAGCCCCGCGATCTCCTCGGCCACGAAGATGCCCTGCTGGAAGCCGCGGTGGGCGAGCTGGAGGCCGGGGACGATGTCGCCGAGGGCGTACACGTTCCGGAGGTTGGTGCGCAGCCGCTCGTCGGCGAGCACGAAGCCGCGCTCCATGGCGATGCCGGCCTCCTCGTAGCCGTGGCCTGCGGTGTTCGGTCCGCGGCCGACGGCGACGAGCAGCAGGTCGGCCTCGATCTCCTCGCCGGACTCCAGCGAGACGGTGACCGAGTCGTCGGTCTGCTTGGCGCCGGTGAACTTCACGCCGGTCTTGAACGCGATCTTGCGACGGCGGAACGCGCGCTCGAGCTGCTTGGAGGCGAACTCGTCCTCGTTGGGGACGAGTCGGGGCAGCGCCTCGACGATGGTGACCTCTGCGCCGAAGCTACGGAACACCGACGCGAACTCGACGCCGATCACGCCGCCGCCGAGTACCACCACCCGGTTGGGCACCGACTCGAGGTGGATGGCCTCGTTGCTGGTGATGATCCGGCCGCCGATGTCGAGCCCGGGGAGCGACTTGGCGTAGCTGCCGGTGGCGAGCACCACGTTCCGGCCGACGTAACGATCATCACCCACCACGACGGTGTTCGGGCCCTCGAACCGCCCTGTGCCCTCCACGAGGTTGATCTTGCGGGACTTCACGAGCCCCTGCAGTCCCTTGTAGAGCTTGGCGACGACGCCGTCCTTGTAGCCGTTGACGCCTGCCATGTCGATGCCGGCGAGGGAGCTCTTGACGCCGATCTTGTCGCCATCGCGCGCGGCGTCGGCCACCTCGGCGGCGTGCAGCAGCGCCTTGGTGGGGATGCAGCCGTAGTGCAGGCAGGTGCCACCCAGCTTGTCGCGTTCCACCAGCACCACGGACATGCCCAGCTCGGCGGCGCGCAGCGCGGCGGCGTAGCCGCCCGAACCCCCGCCGAGAACGACCAGGTCCGCGTTGTGCTCGGGCACGTGAGTACTCCCTACCGATCGGCTGCCACGGGTGTGGACAGCGGCATGTCACGCCGCCGAAGCCATCTTGTCATCCACCGGTGCCGGGCGCGGCGCCTGGTGGTCCGGGAGCGAATCACCGGGCTCGTGCGTTGAGGCGTTCGGGAGGTGGGTCGGATGGGCCTGCTGGCAAGGCTGACGAACGGCCGGATCGGCACGCGCGGATCGTCCGCGGACGACGGGCTGGCGCACCTGCGCGCCTGGGCCACGTCGCACGAGGGCGTCGAGGGCTTCGTCGAGCCGCGCACCACCGTCACGGAGACCACGCTGCTGCTGGTCGACAAGGACGGCGCGTGGACGCGGCGGCGCGTGCCCGCCCCGGCGGCGGCGCGGAAGTTCGCCCGTTCGCTCGCGATGCCGATCTACGACGTGCAGCTGGTCGGCTACCCGCAGCGGATGCGCGACCACGACGCCCGCCAACGCATCCTCCGCAAGCGAGCCGGCCAGGCCGACCTCGAGTCCTGAGCCGCGAGTCCGGCGAACGGACGGTTCGGTGGCGTTTCCCTGCATGGCCTTCGGTGGCGCCGCGCATCGTGCGGGGCCGCTCCTCACGCCTCAAGGGCGCCTCCGGCGTCGCTGCGCGATCGCTTCGCGACCCTTGACCCGTGAGCCTCTGCGACCCCTCCGGGCAAACCACGCGGGCAGGCCCAAGGGCCTGCCCGGAGGGCGCGCGGCGCCACCGAAGGCGGCTCCGCGGCCATGATCTAGGCGTCGGCGCGAAAACGGCCAAATACGGCCGGCAATGCACCCAACCGATGATCATGGGCACCGACCGGCCCGCATCAACCACGAAGATCACCAGATGGGTGCGTCCACGGCCGTATGTGGCCGGCCAAGCACCGGTCCGATGATCATGCCGACGATGAGGCCGCCGCGCACTCGCCGGGGTGGGGTCAGCCGTTCCGCGCGATGTCGGTCAGCAGCGCGTGGAGGGTGCGGACGGGCACCCCGGTGCCGCCCTTGGTCACGTAGCCGTACGGCCCGCCGGTGTGGAAGCTCGGGCCTGCGATGTCGATGTGGGCCCACGCCACGCCGTCGGGCACGAACTCGCGCAGGAACGTGCCGGCGACGAGCATCCCGCCCCAGCGGCTGCCGGTGACGTTCGCGATGTCGGCGACGCGGGAGTCCAGCTCGCCGCGCATGTGCTCGGGAAGCGGCATGGCCCAGCCGTCCTCGCCGGTGGCGCGGGCGTGGGCGGCCACGCGGTCGCGGAAGTCGTCGCTGCCCATCACGCCGGCCGTGCGCATCCCGAGCGCCACCTGCTGGGCACCGGTGAGCGTGGACGTCTCCACCAGGTAGTCGGGCTCGTCCTCGGCGGCGCGGACGATCGCGTCGGCGAGCACGAGCCGGCCTTCGGCGTCGGTGTTGAGCACCTCGACGGTCTTCCCGCCGTACATCCGCAGCACGTCGCCGGGCCGGTAGGCGGTGGCGCTGGGCATGTTCTCCGCCATCGGCACGGTGGCGGTGACGGCCACCGGCAGCTGCAGCCGCGCCGCGAGCACCGTGGTGGCGATCACGGCCGCCGCGCCGCTCATGTCCGAGGTCATGTGGTCCATGTTCGCGGCCGGCTTGATCGAGATGCCGCCGGTGTCGAAGGTGATGCCCTTGCCGATCAGCGCGACCTTCGCACGGGGCTCGGACCCGCCCGCGTACCGCAGCCGCACCAGCCGCGGCTTGCGGGACGACCCGCTGCCCACGCCCAGCACACCGCCGTAGCCGCCCGCTGCGAGGGCCTCGTCGTCGAGCACTTCGACCTCGACGCCCGCTGCCTCGGCGAGCTCCTTGGCGCGGGCGGCGAACGTCTCGGGGTAGAGGTCATTGGGCGGGGTGTTGACGAGGTCGCGGGCGGTGCGCACGGCGGTGGCCACCGCGGTGGCGGTGCGCAGGACGTCCTCCTGCCCGCCGTCGGCGAGCAGGCCGACGCTGCCGACGGGCGCGCGGCCACCCCCGTTCGAGCGGTACGCGGTGAACGTGTACGCGCCGAGCAGCGTGCCCTCCGCCGCCGCGCCGAGGTCGAGCCGCCCGAGCGTGCTCACGGCGTGCTCGGTGCCGGCGAGCGCGCGTGCCGCGGACCCAGAGGCCCGCCGCACCTGCTCGGCGTACGGTTCGCCGCCCTCGTCGGGGGCGCCGAGCCCGACCGCGACCAGCAGCGGCGCGGTGATCGCCCCGCGGGTGGGCAGCTTCACCACCTCGTCGGCCTTGCCGGTGGCGCCGAGCACGGCGAGCAGGCCGATGAGCTCTGCCTCGCCGCCGAACGCTTCGGCGATCTCCGTCGCCCCTGTGGCGAGGCGCGGGCGATCTTCCCCGTCGGCCGCGGGCAGGAGGCCGATGACCACGGCATCGGCGTCGGCGGTGGCGGGCGATCCGTCCGCGAGGTGCAGCTCGGTGGACACGCGTTGGTCCTCTCGGGAGATGGGTGGCGAGACCGGTTCGAGATGCTAATGACACCCACGTGCCGTCGGACCCGGCAGGTTCGGGTGCAAGGGTGGGCGCCGTGTCCTCGAGCGTGCAGCGCCGACTGGGTACGGCCGACGCCACGGTGCTCGGGCTGGCCGCGATGCTCGGCACCGGTGTGTTCGCGGTCTGGGCGCCGGCCGCGGCCGCCGCGGGGCCGTTGCTGCTGCTCGCCGTCCTGCTCGCGGCGATCGTCGCCGTGTGCAACGCGGCTTCCGCCGCCGACCTCGCCGCCGCCCGCCCGGTGAGCGGTGGCGGGTACGTCCACGGCCGGGAGCTGCTCGGTCCGGGCGCGGGGCGGCTCGCCGGCGTGGCGTTCCTGGTCGGGAGGACGTCCTCGGCGGCCGCGGCAGCCGGGGTGTTCGGCAGTTACGTCCTGCCCTCGCGGCCGTTGCCGGCGGCGGTGCTGGTGATCGTCGCCGTCACCGTGCTGAGCATCTCAGGTGTGCGGTGGACGGCCCGAGGGGCATACGCGCTGGTCGGAGGCATTCTGGCCGTGCTAGTGGTCGTCGTGGTGATCGGGCTGCTCGGACCGGACCCCGCCGCAGTCAGCACGCTGGCCACACCGGACGCGGAGGCGGTTCCCGGTCCCGGGGGCGGCCTCGGCGTGCTCACCGCGGCCGCGTTCGTCTTCTTCGCGTTCGACGGGTACGCGCGGATCGCGGCGCTCGGCGAGGAGATGCGCGATCCCCGGCGCACCGTCCGGCAGGCCATAGCGCTGGCGCTGGGCATCACGCTGCTGACCTACCTGCTCGTGGCCGCGGCCCTGATGGTCGGGCTCGGCACGGACCGCCTCGCCACCGAGGCCACCCCGCTCGTCACGGTGGTCGACGCGGGGGAGACGAGCGCGCTCGGCGTGCTCGTCCGGGCAGGGGCGGCGGTGGCGGCGGGCGCCGCGCTGCTGTCCGTGCTGGTCGGGGCGAGCCGCACCGCGCTGACCATGGCCAGGCACCGGGAGCTGCCGGGCGGTCTCGCCGCGATCTCGTCGCGCGGCATCCCGTGGCGCGCCGACGTCGCCGGTGGCGTCGTCGCGATCGGCATCGCGGCGCTGGCCGGCCCGGTGGCGGCGATCGCGCTCGCGGCCTGCGCGGTGCTCGTCCACCACGCCGTGATCAACGTCGCAGCGCTCCGGCTGCCGCCTGCGGAGCGCAGCTGGTCACGCGTCCCGGCGGTGCTCGGCGTGGTGCTGTGCGTCGTGTTCGCCGCGCTGCTGCCCACCCGGCAGGTGGTGATCACGGTCGTCGCGCTCGCCGTCGGGTGGACGCTGTGCACGCTGCTCGGTCGTGGGCGTACCCCCGAGTCCGGGTAGGTTCGCCGCGTGGCCGACCTCCTCACCAGCCCGCTGCACGACCGGCACACCGCGCTCGGCGCCACACTCGGCGCGTTCGGGGGCTGGTCGATGCCCCTCGCCTACCCGGCGGGCACGGTGGCCGAGCACACCGGCGTGCGAGAGGCCGTCGGCGTGTTCGACGTGAGCCACCTCGGCAAGCTCGCGATCACCGGACCGGGCGCAGCGGAGTTCGTGAACCGCTGCTTCACAGCCGACCTCGGGAAGATCGGGCCGGATAAGGCGCAGTACACGCTGTGCTGCACCGAGTCCGGCGGCGTCGTCGACGACATCATCGTCTACCTCGTCGGGCCCGACGAGGTACTGGCAGTGCCGAACGCCGCCAACGCGGCCCGCGTCGCCGAGCTCCTGCGGGCGGCAGCGCCGGACGGGGTGAGCATCACCGACCGGCACCGCGACCTCGCCGTGCTCGCCGTGCAGGGGCCGAGGGCCGCCGAGGCGCTCGTCACCGTGCTGCCGGGGGCGGCCGACCTCGCGGGCATGGACTACATGGCGTTCGCCGATGTCGCCGGGGTGCGCGTCTGCCGTACCGGCTACACCGGCGAGCGCGGCTACGAGCTGCTGGTGCCCGCCGACGACGCCCTGCGCGTCTGGGACGCCCTGCTCGCCGCGGCCGAGCCGCTCGGCGGTGGCCCGGCGGGCCTCGGCGCCCGTGACACCCTGCGCACCGAGATGGGCTACCCGCTGCACGGCCAGGACCTCTCGGAGGACATAACCCCCGTGCAGGCGGGCAGCGGGTGGGCCGTCGGCTGGTCCAAGCCGGAGTTCTGGGGCCGCAAGGCGCTGCTCGCCGAGAAGGAGGCCGGGCCGTCGCGGCGGCTGCGTGGGTTGCGGGCCACCGGGCGCGGCGTCCCGCGCGCCGGCATGGCGGTGCTCGCGGATGGGAAGCGGGTCGGCGTCACGACCTCCGGCACGTTCTCCCCGACTCTGAAGACCGGCATCGCGCTGGCCCTCGTCGACACGGCCTCCGGCGTCGGTCTCGACGACCAGGTGACCGTCGACGTCCGCGGCCGTGCCCTCGAATGCACGGTGGCGAAGCCGCCGTTCGTCCCCTCGCACGTGCGGTAGTTCCCACGATGGTCGGACGTCCGACCGTTGTGCCGCCTAGTACCGTCTCCGGTATGAGCGTGCCGTTCTCCCGCACCCCTCACCGGTCACCGGTCCCGACGGCCCGGCGGGCGGAGATGGTGGCCGACCCCGGGTTCGGCCGGTACTTCACCGACCACATGGTCACGATCCGGTGGACCGCCGGAATGGGCTGGCACGACGCGGCGGTGGTGCCGTACGGGCCGCTCAGCTTCGACCCGGCCACGATGGTGCTGCACTACGGGCAGGAGATCTTCGAGGGGCTCAAGGCCTACCGGCAGCCGGACGGCTCCATCGCGAGCTTCCGCCCGCAGGCCAACGCGGCCCGCTTCCGGGCGTCCGCGGCGCGGATGGCGATGGCCGAGCTGCCCGACGAGCTGTTCCTCGCCTCGCTGGAGGAGCTCGTGAGCGTCGACCGGGAGTGGGTTCCGCCCGCAGGCGGCGAGGAGTCGCTCTACCTGCGCCCGTTCATGATTGCCACCGAGGTCGGGCTGGGCGTGCGCCCGGCCGCGGAGTACCTGTACGCCCTGATCGCCTCGCCGGCCGGCCCGTACTTCCCCGGCGGAGTCGAGCCGGTCGACGTGTGGCTGTCCACCGACTACACCCGTGCGGCCCTCGGCGGAACCGGTACCGCGAAGGCGGGCGGCAACTACGCCGCCTCGCTCCTGCCACAGGCGCAGGGCACCCAGCACGGCTGCGCCCAGGTCGCCTACCTCGACGCCGAGGAGCGGCGCTGGATCGACGAGATGGGCTCCAACAACCTCTTCTTCGTCTTCGGCAGCGGCGATCACGTCGAGGTGGTCACGCCGGCGCTCACCGGGAGCATCCTCGCCGGCATCACCCGCGACTCGCTGCTCGTGCTCGCCAAGGAGCTGGGCTGCCAGGTCACCGAGCGCCGGGTCTCGGGCCAGGAGTGGCTCGAGGGCGCCGCCGACGGGCGGATCAGCGAGGTCTTCGGCTGCGGCACCGCCGCGGTGATCACGCCGATCGGGCGCGTCAAGCACAACGAGGGCGAGGTCGTCATCGGCGGCGGACAGCCCGGCCCGATCACCCTGAAGCTGCGCAGGCTCCTCACCGACATCCAGCGCGGGGCGGCCGCCGACACGCACAGCTGGATGCGCACCCTGGTCCCGGCTTAGCCGGCCCTCGCCCCCGGACCGGTGTGCAGGGCCGAGACGGGCCCAGCCCGGGTGGCAAGGGCATACGCACCCGCCGAGATCGCATCCAGCGCTGTTCGATGTTCTCCGAACCGCGCTGGACGCCATCTCGACCCCCGGGCCGGGCGCACAGCGCCGGTGTGCGGCTCTGTGAGACCACCAGGTCCGGGAAGAACTCTTCCTTCAGCGTGGCGGGCCCAGCTGCGACCGTCCTCCCGACACGAGACGTGCCGGGCAGGGGTGCCTGCCCGGCCTCCCGAAGGAGGAGCGCAATGGCCCGCATCGGTGTTCAGTCGGAGGAACTGCGGCAGCAGGCGACCACGGTCAAGGCAGGCGCCGCCGAGGTCAACGACATCCTCGGCCGGCTGACCGGCCAGATCCAGGCGCTCGCCTCCACCTGGGAGGGCGCGGCGTCGGCGGCGTTCCAGACCCGCTGGCAGGAGTGGCAGGCCGGCGCCACCCAGGTGCAGCAGGCGATGGACTCCATGGGGATCTTCCTCGACGAGGCCGCGCGCACGTACGAGGAAACCGAAGAGGCCCTCCGCGCCGCAGCCGGCCGCTGAGCCAGGTCCGGAGCCGACCATGGCTGCGAATTTCGCCAAACGCCCCATGCACGCCGACGCCGCGACCCATACTTGCGCCGGCGCAGCGACCGTGCACGACGCAACCAGCCCGGAGACGCCATGAACCCGCAGGCCCCAGCGGTAACCCCGGTGCCAGGCGACCCCGAAGCGGCGCGGCGCCTCTCCGCCCTGTTCGGGACGGTGGAGGGCCGCGCGCAGGAGATCGCCTCGCGGCTGCGCTCGATCGAGTCCGGGGTCGGCCCGCAGATGTGGGCCGGCCAGGCCGCAGACGGCTTCTCCACGCTGCTCGCCGAGACCGGCCCGGACCTGACCACGCTCGCCGCCTCCTACGGGAAGGCGAGCCAGGCCCTCGCGACCTACGCCACCGAGCTCGCCGCCGCACAGGACGCCGCACGCGCCGCGCAGGCCGAGGCGACCACCGCCACCGAGGCGCGCGACCGGGCCTCCACCGACCAGACCGCCGCGCGCTCCGACGCCGACCGGCACGCCGTCGAAGCGGCCGACGCCCAAGCGCGCATGGACGCCGTCGGAGCACAGGCCGCCGAACAACGCCGCACCGACGCCGTCGGGCGCGAGAACGCCGCCCGAGGCGCCGCCGACCAGGCCGAACAGGCACTGCGCGCCGCGCAGCAAAAGGCCGACGAGGCAGCCGGCCGGCGGGACGCGGCCGCAGCCAAGTGCATCCGCGAGCTCCAGGACGCCAGCCGCGCCGGGATCGAAACCCGCAATATCGCACAGCCTGTCGCCGCCGGCGGCCCGTTGCAGATCATGACCATCGCGACAACTCTCGATCCGTCGACCGCGGCGGCTGATGCCGAGCTGCTGCGCGCCGGGGTGGCCGATCCCAAGGTCGCGGACGCGATGGTCGATCGGGCGACCGCGAGACTGCAGGAGATCGCCGCGCAGGTGGAGGCGGGGCAGCCGATGACCGTGCAGCAGCAGGAGTACGTCCGACAGTCCGTCGAGACGGCCGGGCCGGGCACGATCGCGGCGTTGGCCGTGCTGGTCCCCTTCGGGATCAAGGACGGGGCGAAACGAGCGCGGACGGCGGTGGCGACCACCCTGAGTGCGTACACCGACCCGAACCGGCGTGAGGTCAACGACGACGACACGCCCATGCCCGAGGCGCTGCGGATCCTGCTCGAGGACCCGTTCGCCCCGCTGTACGACCTGCCGGCCACGGGGCCGTCCCAAGCCTTGTCCGACCGCGTGGCTCAGTACGAGGCCATGAGCCAGTTGCTGGAGGAGTCCGCGGTGCCGGTAGGTACCGCCTTCGGGGAGGCCGCTGGCAGGCGGGCCCTGGAAATCTCGCAGGCAGCGGTCGAGCTGCGGAACGCCTCATCCGTGTACGCGTACGGCAACGATCCCGTCGTGATGGGGGCGATCGAGAATGCCGCACGCAACGCCGCGGACGTGATGACTGCCGTGTCGCGCAACCTGGACGCTGCCCAAGGGCTTGTCGAGGACCCCAACTTCCGCCGCGGGCTGCTGCTGACCCAGCACATCGACGAGACGGGGGCTGTCGCGTTGCTGGACCGGGCCACTGCTCGGATCGCGCCCACAAGGGTCGACGCTGATCAGAACGCCAAGATCGCCCACGACCTGTTCCTCGACCTGGCCCAGGATCCCTACGGGTGGCGTGAGGGGATCGCCAAGGGCAGCAAGATCAGCCACGAGATCGCGCTGACCGCCGCCGAGCACGTCGACGCGTTCATCAGGTATGCCGGGGGCTCGGCGGTGCGTCCGTCCGATGAGATCGACGGCCAGTTCCTGTCGAAGCTCGAGCTCGGCCCGCGTGATGCCGCGGATCTGCTCACTTTCGTCGCGGCCGGGCGCAGGCCGGGTGAGCCGGACGAGGATCTGATCGCTCTGCACGCTGCCGCCCAGGCCTACACCCGCCATCACGTCATGCAGGCCATCGAGGATGGGGCGGACCCGTCGACCGCGCTGACCGAAGCGGGCACCATCGCAAAGGCGGTCAACACCGCGGATTTCCGCTCGGCTGTACAGGCATACGAATCCGAGGATGCCGCCTGGTCGGCCGTCTACGACAATGCTTCCAACGTCGCTGGCATCCCACTCGGCCGGGCTGTGGAGTTCGCGGCGGGGGCGGCTCCTGGCTGGGTCGGCGACGCGTTGTCGGCCGTGGTCGACAACGCGGTGGCAGGGTTCCAGCCCGCAGCAACGGCCGGCTCCGAGGGCCAAAGCGCGCTGGAAGCCATCGAGGGACGTCAGAGGCTCGACATCAACCACCTGATCGTCAGCGCCTACCAGGAGGCCGGTGCCCTCCCAGCAGACACGCCCAATCTCGACGCGATCACCGACCACACCGGACAGGTGTCGGCCCTCGACTCCTTCCGTGGCGACCAGTCTGACCCCGACGTGATCGAGGATGAGCCCGGCTCCCAAACGGCTCTTGACGAGATCGCTCGTCACGGCCCGGCAGGCGGAAATCCAAAGGATTGGCAAGACGCTCTGGACGAGTACCGGGAAGCGGCCAGACTGGGATATGTCGCCGTCGACCACGCCAACCCCGCGCCGCGCGCCCCACTGGATTCGGCGGTGGTCGACAGCGCCCGCCACAGTGACCGATATGGGCAAGCGATTCCATGGCCGCTCGCAGTCCGATGACCTTCCAGTCCGGCACCATCAATTCCGGTCAAATGGAGAAGGCCTCGAAAATGTGGTCCCATTGGAGTGTTATACGGTTCGTGGCCGTCGTCCTAGTCGCCACGATTGCATTGGCAGGATGCTTCGGTCCTCCCGCGCAGGTGCCCGACCCTGGGGAGCCCGGCATTTCCTTGGACTCCCCGACCGGCGGCTCCCGGGTCGACTTCCCCGTCGACCGCTTCGACCTCTGTTCCCCGTTCACTCACTCCCTTTTCCAGAAGTGGGCGCCGGTCACGCGGGCTCCGGCAGAGCGCGGCCCGGGATCGTGCCGGTGGCGCGGCGATGGCGTCTTCGCGACGATCATCGACGAGACCGGGGCGACCCTCGCTGAAATCAGTCACGATCCCCGGTATCGACCGGGCTACACAGGACTTGAAGGTAATCGCTACTGGGTCACCGCCACACCGACATCGCCGCCGTACAACGCAGATCTCTTCTTGGCGACCGGGCCGGCCCAGCCCCGGCGCCTACTGCACATCCACGTCGAATCCGAGGACGAGTGGGCACCGTCTCCGCAGCCGGACCGAGCCTATCCCGCCTCCGGGGTCGCCAGGCTCATCGCAACGAGCACTGCTAGCCGGATGCAAGAGGAACTGTTGTCCACGACCGCGCCCGCCCCGCGATAGCTGCGGGCATGCTGGCAGTCCCGATCGCAGGCTACCGGTCTCCAAATCGATGGCTTCTCTTCCGGCACCTCGCACATGAAAGGGTCTAATCTAGTGGCGCGGTTTCAGTGGGGTGCCGTCCGCCTGATGGTCGTCGTGCTCGTCGCCACGATCGCATCGGCGGGATGCTCCAGCCCTCCCGCGGAGAAGGCACACCCCGGGGAGCCCGGCATTTCGTTGGACTCCCCGACCGGCGGCTCCCGGGAGGACTTCCCGATGGACGACTTCGACCTCTGCTCGCCGTTCCGCCACCCTCTCTTCCGGGAGGTGGCGCCGGTCACGCTGGCTCCAGTTGAGCGCGGTCCGGGGTCGTGCCGATGGCGTGGAAAAGGCGTCATCGCGACGATCATCGACGCGGCCGGGGCGAGTCTTGCCGAAGTCAGTCACGATCCCCGATATCGGCCCGGCGTCACAGGTTTCGACCATAATCGCTACTGGGTCACCGTCACGCCGACGGCGCCGCCGTACAGCGCTCATCTTTTCCTGGCAACCGGACCGGCTCAGCCCAGGCGACTGCTGCATGTTCACGTCGAAAACGAGGTCGAGCGTGCGCGGTCTCCGCAGCCGAACAAGTCTTATACCGCGCCCGGGCTCGCCGAGCTCATCGTTGGCTGCATTGGCAGCAGGATGACCGCGCGGATGTTGGCCACGGCCGCACCCGCGCCACGATAGCTGCGAGCGTGCTGGCAGCCGCGATCGCAAGCTATCCAGGTTCGCCGATGACCATCTCCTCCGACACCTCGCACAGGGAAGGATCCAGATGGTGCGGTTTCAGTGGGGCGCTGTCGGGTTCGTGGCCGTTGTGCTGGTCGCCGCGATCGCATCGGTGGGATGCGCCAAGCCGCCCCCATCGAAGGTCAATGCCGGGGAGCCCGGCATTCCGTTGGACTTCCCGACCGGCGATTTCACTCGAGACCTCCTCCTCGGCAGCTTCGCGGAATCCGCGGTGCCGGCGGGCTCCGGCGTCGAGGAGGCCGCTGGCAGGCGGGCCCTGGACGTCTCGCGGGCAGCGATCGAACTGCGCAACGCCGCACCCCTGTACACGTACGGCCAGGATCCCGCCGCGATGGCGTCGATAGAGAAGGCCGGACACACTGCTGCGCAGGTGATGACCGCCGTGTCGCGCAACCTCGACGGTGCCCAAGCGCTGGTCGGGGATCGCGACTTCCGCCGCGGGCTGCTGCTGACCCAGCACCTGGACGACTCCGGCGCAGTCGCGTTGCTGGAGCGGGCCACCGCTCGGACGGCGCCCACCGCAGCCGATGCCGATGAGAACGCCCGGATCGCGCACGACTTGTTCGTCGACCTGGCCCAGGATCCGCACGGGTGGCGCGAGGAGATCCCCAAGGGCAGCGCGATCAGCGACACGATCGCGATGACCGTCGCGGAGCACATCGACGCGTTCAGCACGTCCGAAACGCGCTCGGGAGCCGAGATGCCTTTGGCCGCTCAGGCCATCGACGGGTACCTGTCCGAGCTCGAGCCCAGCGGAGGCGGTGCAGCGGATGTACTCACCTTTGTCGCGGCAGGGCGCGAGCCAGGCGCGCCGGACCGAGATCTGATCGCCCTGCACACGGCCTCACAGGCCTACACCCGCCATCAGATTGTGCAAGCGATCGAGGGGCCGCTGGACCCATCGACCGCGTTGGCCAAGGCGGGCCGCGTTGCAAACGCGGTCAACACCGCAGACTTCCGCTCGGCGATGCACGCCCACGAGTCCGTTGATGCCGCCAGCTCGGCCGTCTACGACAACGTGTCGGCCGTCTATGACATCCCACTCGGTCGCGCCGGGGAACTTGCGGCCGGGGCGGCTCCCGGCTGGGTCGGTGATGCCTTGTCGGCGGCGGTCGACAAGGCGGCGGGCGGGTTCGAGCCCGAAGCGACAGCCGACTGGCAACGCACGCTCGAACACGTACTGGGCAGGGAGAAGCTCGACTTCAGTCGCCTGATCGTCAGCGCCTACCAGCAGGCCGGCGCGCTTCCCGCCGACACTCCCGATCTCGATGCGGTCACAGACCAGACCGGACAGGTGGCGGCCCTCGACTCCTTCCGGGACGACCAGGTCGATCCCGACGTGACCGGTGATGACCTCGGCTCCCAGCACGCCCTTGCCCAGATCGCCCGTCAGGGCGCAGCAGGTGGAAATCCGCTGGAGTGGCGAGACGCTCTGGCCGAGTACCGGGACGCGGCCAGCCTGAAATACGCCTACCTCGACTACGTCAACCCCGAGCCGCGGGTCCCACTCAATTCGGATCTGGTCGACAATGCTCGCCGCAGCGGCCGATATGGGGACCCGATACCATGGCCGCTCGCCAATCCGATGACTTTCCCGCCCGACACCTCGACGCCGATCAGCTGAGGAAGGTCCAGATGGCGCGGTTTCAGTAGCCTGGATTCGCTAGCCGGTCGACAGAGCCACGAGAACCGCCGTCGTCGCGAGCTCACCGGCGGCGCCGAGCACGTCGCCGGTCATGCCGCCGAAGCGGCGGGCCGTGTGCCAGGACAGCGCGACGACGAGTGCCGCGCCCAGCACCACCCCGATCGCCGCGCGCAGGCCCAGCGCGAGGCCGGCGGCGGCCAGCGCCGTCCACCAGACGGCGGCCGCCCACCACGGCTGCGAGCCGGCCACCAGCGCGCCGAGCCCGCCGGGCCGGGCAGCGGGTACCCCGCGCCGGGCCACCCAGCAGAATCCCGCCCGGCCTGCGGCCGCGGCGAGCGCGACGGCGGCGACCGCGGACGGCCCGCTGGACGCCAGCTCGGCGAGCGCAGCGGCCTGGGCTCCGAGCACCACAACCAGCGTCACCACCGCGAACGCGCCGACGCCGCCCTCGCGCATCACGGCGAGCGCGCGCTCCGGCGGGCCGTAGCAGCCGAGCCCGTCCGCGGTGTCGGCCAGGCCGTCGACGTGCATGCCGCGGGTTGCGAGCGCGAGGAACCCGACGGTGAGCAGGCCCGCCACGAGCGGCGGCACGCCGAGCGCGGCCAGCCCGACGAGCAGCCCGCCCGCGGCCGCGCCCAGTGCCGCGCCGACGACCGGGGCCCAGCGCAGCGCACCGGCCCCGAGCGCGGCGGTCGGCTCGACCGGACCCACCGGCAGCACCGTCAGCAGGCCGAGCGCGAACCTGAGCGACCTCAACCGGCGTCGGTCTCCGCCAGCAGCCGCGCTGCCATCTGCAGCAGCGGCACGGCCGCCACGGCGCCGGTGCCGTCCCCGAGCCGGACGCCGAGGTCGAGCACGGGGGCGAGGCCCAGGTGCTCCTCGACGAGAGCCATCGCGGGGTCAGGGGAGCGCTGGGCGTAGATCCACCACTCCCGGGCCCCCTTCGCCAGCTCGTCGGCCAGCAACGCGGCGGCGCCCACGACGAGCCCGTCGAGCAGCACCGGTGTGCGCCGCAGCGCGGACTGCACGCAGAACCCGGTGAGCGCGGCGAGGTCGGCGCCGCCCGCGACCCGCAGCAGGGCCAGCGGGTCACGCACGTGCGGACGGGCCCGGCGCAACGCGTCGCGGACGGCGGCGGCCTTGCGCATCCAGCCCGCGTCGTCGATCCCGCTACCCCGCCCGATCACGGCCACCGGCTCGGTGCTGGTCAGTGCGGCCACGAGCGTGGCCGCCGGGGTGGTGGCCCCGACCCCGAGCGAGGCCGGCACGAGCAGGTCGGCGCCCGCGTCCACCTCCTCGTCGGCCAGCGCCCGACCGGCGTCGAACGCCTTCTCGGTCTCGTCTGCCGAGAGCGCGTCCTCGCGGTCGATCCGGCCGCTGCCGCGTCGTACCCGGTGGCGGTCGTCGCCGTCGGCGTCGAGCGCCACGTCCACGACGCGCACCGACACCCCAGCCACCGAGGCGAGCACCCTGACCGGCGCGGTGTGCTCGCGGATCGCGGCGACCTGCCGGGCCGTGTCGCCCGGCGCGTACGCGGACACGCCTGCCGCCGCGATCCCGTGGTCGCCCGCGATCACCACCACCCGCGGCCGCGCGAGCGGGCGGGGCGGGCAGGCCCCCTGTGCCGCGGCGAGCCAGACCCCCAGCTCGGCGAGCCGGCCGAGCGCCCCGGCGGGCACGTCCAGTTCGGCGTGGCGGGCAACAGCGGCCCGCCGCGCGTCGACGTCGGGGGCGATGACGGCAGGCAGATCCACGATGAGTTCCTACAGCGCTCGGCTCGGCGCTCGTGGGCCGGGTACCGCCAAGCAGCGAACTCGGTGTCAGGTGGCAGGCTGCCAGAGCCGGACGAGGTCGAGCAGCCCGGGGAAGCGGATGTCGAGGTCGGCGATGCGGACCTCGCTGCGCCGCTCCAGGCCGTACTGGCGTTGCCGGGTGACCCCGGCCTCGCGCAGGATCCGGAAATGGTGGGTCAGCGTCGACTTGGGGCGGGCGATGCCGAACCAGCCGCACGGGCGGCCGGTGTCGGGTGACTCCAGGAGCAGCTTGCGCACGACGCCCAGCCGCAGCGGCTCGTTGAGCGCGCCGAACACGTCCTCCAGGCGGATGTCGTCCAGTGCGGGTTCGGGCAGCGGGGGCGGGAGGACGTCCATCTCGGGTGCTCCTCAGATCACAACATCTCCAGTACGACTTCTATCGTACTGGCTGTCATCTGCGGCTACCGTGACTTCAGTACGAGAAAAGTCGAACTACTGGAGCGAGGCGGCCGATGCCGAAGCCAGCGTCCATCGCGATCGAGGACACCCCGACGGCCCGACGCGTCTGGCTCGCAGCCTGGCCCGTGATGGCGGTGTTCGTCCTCTCAAACGCGCCGACGCCGCTGTACGTGGTGTGGGCGGACTCGATCGGGTTCTCCGCCGGCGTGCTGACCGCGGTCTTCGCCGCGTACATCGGCGGCCTGCTCGCGGCATTGCTGGTGGCCGGCGTCGTGTCCGACCGGGTGGGCCGCAAGCCGGTGCTGGTCCCCGCGGTGGCGCTGGCGATCGTCGCCTGCGTGCTCTTCGCGACGGCCGGGTCGGTGCTGATGCTCGCTCTCGCGCGGTTCCTCGCGGGAATTGCCGTAGGCGCGACAGTGTCGGCGGGGATGGCCGCGGTCACCGATCTCGCCGGCGCCGGGCTGAGGCGCCTGGCCGCGCTGGCGTCGTCCTCGGCGATGGTTCTCGGTGCCGGGTCGGGTCCGCTCCTGGCCGGAGTGCTGTCCGAGGCCATGCCCGGCCCGACGGTGACGATCTTCGTCGTCGAGATCGTCCTGCTGGCCTCCGCGCTGGTGGCGGTGATCCGCATGCGCCTGCCCCGCGCGGACCGCTCCGCCGCGGCGCGGGCATGGATCCGGGTGCCCTCGGTGCACCCGCAGGGGCGCACTGCGGTGCTGCTCGGGATCGCCGTGTTCGCGCCGGGGATCACGGCGACCTCCTTCGTGCTGTCGCTGGGGCCCTCCGTACTCGCCGAACTGCTGGCCACCACCAACAGGATCGTCGCCGGGGCGCTGGCGTTCGTGATGTTCCTCGCCGCGGCCGGCGTCCAGTTCGCCGCACAACGGTTTCCGGTACGCGCCGTCCTGCTGGCCGGCGCCGCGTCGACCGTGGCCAGCATGACCACCCTGGTCCTGTCGCTGCACGCGTCGTCGATCGCGCTGCTCGCGGTCGCGGCCGTGCTGGCCGGGGCCGGTCAGGGGATGGGGCAGCTGGGCGGGCTCACCTCGATCAGCGCGAACGTTCCGTCGGCGCGTCTGGCCGAGGCCAACGCGGCGCTCAACGTGGGCGGCTACGTCCCGGCCGCCGTCCTCCCGCTCACGGCCGGATTCGTCAGTGACGCGACCGGTCTGGTCGCCGGTTCGACCGGGTTCGCGGTGGTCATGGTGATCGCCGCACTCGCGGGGGCCGGCATCGTCGCGGCCAGGACTCGCACCTCGGCGCCGTGAGGCCGACGCGCCGTCTACTTCAGGCCCGTCTACTTCAGGCCCGTCTACTTCAGGCGCAGCGGCAGGCCGGCGACCAGCAGGACGACCTCGTCGCATACGGCGGCGAGCGCGGAGTTGAGCGCCCCGAGTTCGTCGCGGAAGAGTCGGCCGGCCCGTGTGCTGGGCACGACGCCGAGTCCTACCTCGGCCGACACCAGCACGACGCGGCCCGGCGTCGCCGCGACCGCGGTCACCAGTTCCTCGACGGCAGTGCCCACGGCCGGCGGGACGGCGGGCGCGTCCCAGGCCCCGGCGTCGTCGAGCACGCCGGTGAGCCAGGTGGCGAGGTCGTCGACGAGGAGTGGCCCGCCGCCTGTGCGCACGACCGCGGCGACGTCGACATCCTCGAGAGTGGCCCAGGACGGGGGCCGACGGGCGCGATGAACGTCGATGCGGGCCGACCACTCCGCGTCGTCCTCGCGACGGCGAGCCGTCGCGACGTAGCGGACGGGCTCGTCCGCAGGCAGCAGGTCCTCGGCGTGGCGTGACTTTCCCGAGCGGGTGCCGCCCAGGACCAGGGTGCGAGTCAGCATCGATGCTCGCTCCGCAAAGCTCCGCTCAGGGGTTCGCGCCCCGCTGGACCCGCGGCTTCGGGATGCGCAGCCTCCGCAGCTGGCTCGCCCGCGTGAAGGCGTACCAGCCGGTGGAGAGACCCCCGATCTGCTCCTCGGGGAACTTCGCCCGCGCCTTCCGGGTGATCGAGACGCCGAGGAAGATCCCCTCGACGATCATCGTGCTGAGCGCGACGAGGCTGAACAGGCTGAGGTACTGCTGGGCGGCCGGGACCGGAACCAGCAGCGAGAGCACCACGACCAGCGCGAGCGGCATGAACAGGCCCATGATGTGCGGCCGCGAGTCGACCACGTCGCGGACGTAGGCCTTGACCGGCCCGCGGTCGCGCGGCATCAGGTAGCGCTCGTCGCCAGCGGCCATCCGCTCCCGCCGCTCGTTGGCGAGCGCGCGGCGCTGCTCCTTGCTCGGCCGGTTCGCCTTGGCCAACCGGGCCGCCTCGCGCTGGGTGCGCGGCGGCGGAGCGGCCGGTCCCCGGCGCTTGCCCTCGGCGTCGCGGCGCTTCGGTGTGGGACGGCCCTTCCCGACGGTGCGGGTGGGCTCGGCCCGATCGGAATCGGTGGGCGTCGGCGCCGCGGACTCGGACGAGTCAGCGCCGACCGTCGACGGCGTGGAACGGCGCAGGAACCTCACACACATCACCTTACGGGCGATACCGTGCCCGCCATGCGAGTGGTCGTGGCACCTGACTCCTTCGGCGGCACACTGAGCGCAACGGCGGCGGCCGAGGCGATCGCGACGGGCTGGCGTCGGACCGCCCCGGACGACGAACTGCGGCTCCTCCCGCTCGCCGACGGCGGCACCGGCTTCGTCGAGGTGCTGCACGCCGCGCGCGGAGGCGAGTGGCACGAGCTGCAGGTCACGGGCCCTTTCGGTGACCCGGTAGCGGCGCGCTGGCTGCGGATCGAGGACACCGCCTACCTGGAGTCGGCTGCCGCGTGCGGGCTGCACCTGGTGCCGCGGGAGCGGCGCATCCCCGAGGTCGCGCGGACGGTCACCTCGCGCGGTGTCGGCGAGCTGGTGGCGGACGCGCGCGACGCGGGTGTCCGGGTGGTCGTCATCGGGCTGGGCGGCTCGGCCACCACCGACGGGGGTGCCGGAATGCTGGCGGCGCTGGGTGCCGTGCCCGTCGACGAGGACGGTGCTCCGCTCTCAGGCGGCGGCGTCGCACTGGCCCGCTGCGCCCGCCTGGAGGGAACCGTCCAGCTCGGGGTGCAGCTCATCGCGGCCGCCGACGTCGACAACCCGCTGCTCGGGCAGCACGGCGCCGCCGCCGTCTTCGGTCCGCAGAAGGGCGCCGACGACGCTGCCGTCGCCGAGCTGGACGCCGCGCTCGCGCGCTTCGCCGACGTGCTTGCCGCCAGGTTCGGCGTGGACGTGCGGGACGAGCCGGGTGCCGGTGCGGCGGGTGGGCTCGGCGCCGCGCTGCTCGCGCTCGGCGCACGGCGGGTGTCGGGGGCGGGGCTGGTGCGCGACCTCGTCGGCCTGGACACCGAGCTCGACAAGGCCCAGCTCGCCATCACCGGCGAGGGCAGCTTCGACTGGCAGTCGCTGCGCGGGAAGCTCATCACGGCCGTCGCGCGCGGCGCCGCCGACCGCGGGCTGCCGTGCGTCGTGCTCGCCGGGCAGGTGTCGGTGGGGCGGCGGGAGGCCGCCGCGGTGGGCGTCGACTCCGCGTACGGGGTGGCAGAGCACGCCGGCAGCGTCGAGGCGTCGATGGCCGACCCGGCAGGCACCCTCGCCGCGCTCGCCGAGCATGTTGCCCGCCAGTGGAGCAAGAGCTGAGCGGCGCTTGCGGAGCGAACATCGATTCTGAGCGTGGCGCGCGTCACGGTGCAGCCGTTGCACGGGCGAGCGGAGGTGCCAGAGGTACGCTGGGAACAGGATCGCGCCGCACGCTGTTGGGGAGAGTCATGACTGTCGACAACACCACCGCCGTCGAGACCGAGACGCACGGCGTCGAGCTCACCGCCGCCGCCGCCGTCAAGGCCAAGGCGCTGCTCGACCAGGAGGGCCGCGACGACATGCACCTGCGCATCGCCGTCCAGCCCGGTGGCTGCGCCGGCCTGCGCTACCAGCTGTTCTTCGACGACCGCGAGCTCGATGGCGACCTGTTCCGCGACTACCACGGCCTGAAGGTCGGCGTCGACCGGATGAGCGCCCCGTATCTGCAGGGCGCTGTCATCGATTTCGTCGACAGCATCGAGAAGCAGGGGTTCACCATCGACAACCCGAACGCGGGCGGCTCCTGCGCCTGCGGCGACTCGTTCAACTGACTGAGCTGATCGCGGCTTCCTCGAAGGACCCCGGCCGGACCTCTCGGCCGGGGTCCTCGCGTCTGTAGGGTGACTCCCCGTGCCTATCGCCGTGACCGGGTCCATCGCCACCGACCAGCTGATGCACTTCCCCGGTCGGTTCGCCGACCAGATCGTGCTCGAGCAGCTCGATCGGCTCTCGCTCAGCTTCCTGGTCGACGACATGGTGATCCGGCCCGGCGGGGTGGCAGGCAACATCGCTTACGCCCTCGGCGTGCTCGGCCGCTCGCCGCTGCTGGTCGGCGCGGTGGGTGCCGACTTCGGTGAGTACAGGGCCCGGCTCGAGGCCAACGGCGTGGACTGCTCGGCCGTGCTGGTCTGCCCGGACGTCAACACGGGCCGCTTCGTCTGCACCACCGACGACGACATGCGCCAGATCGCGTCCTTCTACACGGGCGCGATGGCCCGCTCCCGCGAGATCTCCCTCGCCCCACTGGCCGACCGGATCGAGCTCGTGCTGGTCGGTGCCAACGACCCCGACGCGATGCTGCGCCACACCGACGAGGCCCGTGAGCTGGGCATCCCGTTCGCGGCCGACCCGTCGCAGCAGCTCGCCCGCATGGAGGGGCCGGAGATCCGGCGGCTCGTGTCGGGCGCCCGCTACCTGCTCACGAACGACTACGAGTGGGAGCTCCTGCTCAAGAAGACCGGCTGGACCGAGGCACAGGTCGCCGACGAGGTAGAGATCCGGATCACCACGCACGGCGAGAACGGCGTGGAGATCTACGGTCCCCAGACGCTGAAGGTCGGCGTGGTCCCCGAGACCGGCAAGGTCGACCCCACCGGTGTCGGCGACGCGTTCCGGGCCGGCTTCCTCGCCGCCGTGTCGGGCGGCCTGTCGCTGGAGCGCGCCGCGCAGCTGGGGTCCCTCATCGCCGTGCAGGTGCTGGAGACCGACGGCCCGCAGGTGTGGACCTGGGACCGCGCGACGGCCCTGACCCGTCTGGGCGACGCCTACGGTCCGGAGGCGGCGGCGGAGATCGAGAGCGTGCTGCCTGCCTGAGGTAGGGGGCTGAGGCGGAGACCGGGCTCGGTAATCGGATCGCCCCGCTGTTCGGTGGGGGCGCCGCGCGCAAGATCGTCGATTCGGTGCGCTGGCTGCGGGTCGGGCAGCTGTGGGTGCACCGGATCGCCGATCTTGAGGGCCCGGCACGATGCGCGGCGCCACCGAAGGCCCTGGTGAAGGTGTGCCACCGTCCGGGCCCCTGGCCTGACCGATCCTCTGGGAAGTCCGCCGACCATCTACAGGTCGATCTCCCACTCGCCCAGCCGGTCGTAGGGCCGGTAACCCATCGCCTCGTTGATCGACACCATCCAGGGGTTCGAGTCGGCGTTGTAGGTGTCGATGACCCGCATCTCGGGGGACTGCTGCAGCACGCACTCCAGGTTGGCGAGCTTCACCAGCATCCCGAGCCGACGGCCGCGGTGGGTGGGTGCGACGAGCGTGTCGCCCTGCTGGGCGTGCCAGGCCACCGAGGTGGTCTGGAAGATGTCGGTGTAGGCGACGAGCCTGCCGCCGGGCGATCGCGCGGCCGTGACCGTGCGCAGCACGCCTCGCGCGGCCCGTGCCGCGTCGAGCGCCCGGATCCGGTCGGCGTCGTAGCGCTCGGGGCCGTAGTTCAGGTCGTCGAGCGGGGGATCGGTGGACATCCGGGCCTTCAGCGCCGCCATGTCGTCGAGCCACTCCGGCGGCGTGTCACCGGTCCACCGGACGAGGTCGTACCCGGCGGCGGCCGCGCGTGCCTCCGCCTCGAGCCGTGACAGGTCAGCAGGGGGCAGCGTGAGGCGCCTGCGCTGATCGGCGAGGGCCTTGCGGCCCCCGGCCGCGGCGAGGAACGCGGGTGCAGGCCCCGGTTCGTTCAGCGGCTCCCGTGCCTCGATGATCAGCCTGGCCCGGCCCGCGGCCCGTGCGGCGTCGCCGAACCGGCGCAGCAGCATGCGGCCGATGCCGCGCCTGCGGTGTCGCGGGACCACGACGAGCTCGGCGAGCGCGACCTCCGGGTTATCGAGCATGGGCAGTGCGAGCACCGCGACGCCGACGGCCTCCCCGGCGCCGGTCCGCGCAAGCCACGCGGTCTCGGTGTAGCCGGGGTCGGTGGCAACCAGACGCGCACGGTGCTCCACCCAGCACGGCGGCGGATCGGTGGGCACGTCGTGCGCCTGCGCCGCCGTGAGGACCGCGAACCAGTCGCGCAACGCGCGCTCGTCGTCGGGTGCGACCGCGTCGAGGGTGATGGGGGCGGCGAGTTCGACCACGATGTCATTCCGGCACGAGACGGCCTCGGACGCCACCGGATTCCGCCCACCCGGGCCGGTCTCCGATGACCTGCTCGGCTAGTCTCTACGCGTGGTCGAAGCCGGCCGGAAGACGCAGCTACGGGTTCAGGAGGGCGGCGAGCAGTGGGCCGAGCACAGCGCGGGGGAGACCGTCGCTCAGCGACGAGGCGGGGCCCGATGAGGCGTGCGGTCCAGCTGGCCGGGCTGGCGCTGCTGATCATCCCGCTCACCACCGGTTGCTCGGTGGAGGAGGTTCTGCGCTTCGGGTGGCCTGTTGGCGTCACTCCGCAGGCGGAGGCGATGCGCCAGCTGTGGACGTGGTCGGCGGTCGCGGCACTCGTCGTCGGCGCGGTCACGTGGGCGGCGATGTTCTGGGCGGTCATCTTCCACCGCAAGCGCAAGGGCGACGACAGCGTCCCGCGGCAGACGCAGTACAACCTGCCGCTCGAGATCACCTTCACGGTGATCCCCACGATCATCGTGGCGGTGCTGTTCGCGTTCACCGTCAACGTGCAGAACCACGTCGACATCGACGCGCCGGAGCCCGACCTGCGGGTGGACGTCACGGCGTTCCAGTGGAACTGGGAGTTCGAGTACCCGGACGCGCCGACCCCGGAGGGGCCGCCGGTCAGCACGCTGGGCACCAGCGAGACCATCCCGCTGCTCGTGCTGCCCACCGAGCGTCGCATCGAGTTCTCGCAGCGGTCCAACGACGTGATCCACAGCTTCTTCGTGCCCGAGTTCCTGTTCAAGCGCGACGTCTTCCCGATGCCCGAGGTCAACGACCAGGACAACGTGTGGCAGATCGACTCGATCGACCGTGAGGGCGCGTTCGTCGGCCGGTGCGCCGAGCTCTGCGGCACCTACCACGCGATGATGAACTTCGAGGTCAGGGCGATCTCGCCGGCGCTGTTCGACCAGTGGCTCGCACTGCGGCAGCAGGTCAACCCCGACTCCGGCGCCCCGTACACCGCGGGTGAGGCGCTGCAGCGGCTCGGCTGCGGCCAGCTGTGCACGCCCGAGGCCTACACGACCTACCCGTTCAACACCGACCGCACGCAGCGCTCCGCGTCGCAGCCGGTCACGTCGGGGAGCTGAGGCGCGCCATGAAGGTCGAATCCCGCATCTTCGAGATCATCACCGCGTTCTTCTTCCTCGCGGCGATCGTCTACACCGTGCTGGCCCGCGAGCCCGTCGGCATCGCGGCGCTGTTCCTCACCGGTGGCCTCTCGCTGATCATCGGCACGTACTTCCGGTTCGTCTCCCGGCGGCTCGAAGAGCGCCCTGAGGACAACCCGGAGGCCGAGGTGTCCGACGGCGCCGGGGACGTGGGCTTCTTCTCCCCGGGCAGCTACTGGCCGATCGGGGTGGCGGCGTGCGCCGCGCTCTGCGGGGTCGCGCTCGCCTTCTGGCACGTGTGGCTGCTGGTGATCGGCCTCGTGCTGCTGCTGATCGCCATCGGTGGGCTGGTCTTCGAGTACCACATCCGGCCCGCGGAGCACTGATCGTGCACTAACCTCACCTCCGTGGTGGAGGGGCAGCCGTCGGCGCTGCGCGTCGAGGAGAACGGCATCAACGTCATCTCCGACGCCGAGCGCCACGGCCGCCCGAGCCAGCTGTTCTGGCCGTGGTTCGCCGCGAACGTCTCGGTGCTCGGGCTGAGCTACGGCGCGTTCGCGCTCGGGTTCGGGATCTCGTTCGCGCAGGCACTGGCCGCCGGGATCGTCGGCATCGTCTTCTCGTTCCTGCTCGTCGGATTCGTCGCGATCGCCGGCAAGCGCGGATCGGCCCCGACGATGGTGATGAGCCGGGCGGCGTTCGGCGTGCGGGGCAACCGCCTGCCGTCGGCGATCTCCTGGCTGTTGACGGTGGGCTGGGAGACCGTCCTCACCACCCTCGCGACGCTCGCGACGGCCACGGTGTTCTCCCGCCTCGGCTGGGGTGGCGGCACAGGCACGCTGCTGGTGGCGCTGGTCGTGGTGGCCGCGCTCACCGTCGCGGCGGGAGTGCTGGGCTTCCAGCTGATCATGCGCCTGCAGACGGTGATCACGGTCGTCACCGCGGTGCTCACCGTGGTCTACATCCTGCTCGTCGTCGACGACGTCGACTTCGCGGCCGTGGTCGCGTTGCCGAGCGGGTCGGCCCAGGACGTCCTCGGCGCGCTGGTGATGCTGATGACCGGGTTCGGCCTCGGCTGGGTCAACGCCGCCGCCGACTACTCCCGCTACCTGCCGCGCAGCGCGTCCGGGCGCGGGGTGGTGGTCTGGACGACGGTCGGGTCGGCGCTCGCGCCGCTGCTCCTCTTCGCGTTCGGGCTGCTGCTCGCCGGCTCGTCCACCGAGCTCTCGGAGGCGATCGCCGCCGACCCCATCGGTGCGCTCACCGCCGCGGTGCCCACCTGGTTCCTCGTCCCGTTCGCGCTGGTGGCGGTGCTCGGCCTGGTCGGCGGCGCGGTGCTGGACATCTACTCGTCCGGCCTCGCGATGCTCGCGATGGGCGTGCGCGTGCCGCGCTACGTCGCCGCGCTGATCGACGGCGGGATCATGATCTTCGCCACGATCTACGCCGTCTTCTTCGGCGGGGAGTTCCTCGGGCAGTTCCAGGGCTTCCTGATCACGCTCGGCGTGCCCGTCGCGGCCTGGTGCGGCGTGATGCTCGCCGACATCGCGCTGCGGCGCGGCGACTACGACGAGACCGCGCTCTTCGACCCCGCGGGGCGCTACGGCGACGTGCGGCCGTTCCCGATCGCCGTGGTGATCGTCTGCACGCTGCTCGGCTGGGGCCTCGTCGTCAACAGCTCCGCGGCCTGGCTGGCCTGGCAGGGTTACCTGCTCGGCCCGTTCGGTGGCAGGGAGGGGCCGTGGGCGTACGCGAACCTCGGCGTGCTGGTTGCCCTGCTGCTCGCGTTCCTCGCCACCGTGATCGGCATGCGGTCGGCGGTACGCGCGCAGGAGGCGCGGACCTGGCCGATAGGAGCGTGACGGAGCCCGGAAAAAGTACCTAGGGTGGCGCGTACCGGCCTGTGACGCAGAACCAAAGGCGGTTCTCCACCATGACGGATGTACATCCGGACGCCGTTGTCGACGAGCGGAGCGGAGGCGGGCTCGGCCTCCCAGCACCGGTCGCGCCCCGCCCTCGCCCGCCACGGCCCACGAGCAACCGCGAGTGGTGGCCGAACCAGCTCGACCTGACGATCCTGCGGAAGCGTCCGCCCGCGGCCGACCCCATGGGCGAGGACTTCGACTACGCCGCCGAGTTCTTGACCCTCGATCTCGACGAGCTGGCGCGCGACGTCGACGAGGTGCTGACCACATCGCAGGACTGGTGGCCCGCCGACTTCGGCCACTACGGCCCGCTCGTGGTCCGGATGGTGTGGCACTGCGCGGGGACGTACCGGGTCGATGACGGCCGCGGCGGCGCCAGCGCGGGCATGCAGCGGTTCGCGCCGCTCAACAGCTGGCCGGACAACCGCAACCTGGACAAGGCGCGCCGCCTGCTCTGGCCGGTGAAGGAGAAGTACGGGCGCAAGATCTCGTGGGCCGACCTGATGATCTTCGCGGGCAACCGGGCCCTCGAGTCGATGGGCTTCACCACCTTCGGCTTCGCCGGTGGCAGGGAGGACGTCTGGGAGCCCGACGAGGACGTCTACTGGGGCCCTGAGCGCGCCTGGCTCGGCGACGAGCGCCATCGCGGCGTCCGGGACCTGGCGAAGCCACTGGCCGCCGACCAGATGGGCCTCATCTACGTCAACCCGGAGGGCCCGAACACCGTCCCGGACCCGATCACGTCCGCGCGGGACATCCGCGAGACGTTCCGGCGCATGGGGTTCGACGACGAGGAGACCGTCGCCCTGATCGCGGGAGGCCACACGTTCGGCAAGACCCACGGCGCGGCCGACCCGGACAAGCACCTCGGCCCCGAACCAGAAGGCGCGCCGATCGAGGAGCAGGGGCTCGGCTGGCGGTGCGGCCACGGCACCGGGAAGGGGCCGGACACCGTCACGAGCGGGCTCGAGGGGACATGGACCCCCACGCCTACGCGGTGGGACGACAGCTTCTTCCGGACCCTGTTCGAATACGAGTGGGACGTGGCGCTGAGCCCCGGCGGGCTGTGGCAGTGGATCCCGAGGGGCGGCGGAGGGGCCGGCGCCGTGCCGGACGCCCACGACCCGGCGAAGACCCACGCCCCGACGATCCTGACCACGGATCTCGCGCTGCGGCTCGACCCGGTCTACGGGCCGATCGCGCGCCGGTTCCACGAGAACCCGGAGCAGCTGGCGGATGCGTTCGGCCGGGTCTGGTTCAAGCTGACGCACCTGGACATGGGCCCGATCCAGCGCTACCTCGGGCCGCTGGTGCCGCGGGAGACGCTCATCTGGCAGGACCCGGTGCCCGCTCCTTCCCGCGAGCTGGTCGACGCCGAGGACATCGCCGCGCTCGGGCGGCAGATCCTCGCCTCGGGACTGTCGATCTCCCAGCTGGTCTCGACGGCATGGGCGTCGGCGTCGACGTTCCGCAACAGCGACAAGCGCGGCGGCGCGAACGGCGCGCGCATCCGCCTTGCGCCGCAACGGGACTGGGAGGTCAACGAACCAGCCGAGCTCGCGCCGGTGCTGCGCACGCTCGAGGAGATCCAGCGTTCGTTCGGCAAAGAGGTCTCGATGGCCGACCTGATCGTGCTCGGCGGGTGTGCCGCCGTGGAGCAGGCCGCGCGGAACGCAGGCCACGACGTGCGGGTCCCCTTCACCCCGGGGCGGACGGACGCGACGCAGGACCAGACGGACGTGGAGTGGTTCGCCCCGCTGGAGCCGCGTGCGGACGGGTTCCGCAACTTCCGCGGCACGGGCAACCGGCTGCCCTCGGAGTTCCTGCTCGTCGACCGCGCCAACCTGCTGGATCTGAGCGCGCCCGAGATGACCGTCCTCGTCGGCGGCCTGCGCGTGTTGGGCGCGAACCACCGGCGGTCCCCGCTCGGCGTGCTCACCTCCACGCCCGGGTCGCTGACCAACGACTTCTTCGTGAACCTGCTTGACATGCGCACCACGTGGACGCCGACGGCCAAGGGAGCCGAGACCTACGAGGGCCGGGACCGGGTCAGCGGCGAGCTCAGGTGGACGGCCAGCCGCGTCGACCTGGTGTTCGGGTCGAACTCCGAGCTGCGGGCCATCGCCGAGGTCTACGCCTGCCGCGACGCGCGGGAGAAGTTCGTGCGTGACTTCGTGGCCGCGTGGGACAAGGTCATGAACCTGGACCGGTACGACGTCAGGCGTTAGCCGGCAAGTCGGTACCCGCGCCCCGGCGCCGCAGCACCACGAGGTCGTGGCGGGCGTCCGGCAGGCTCTGCTCGTCGAGTCCTTCGATGACGAACCCGGCGTCGGCGATCATCTGCCGGTCGTCGGCGCCCGGCTGCCCCTCGCTGGTGAGGTAGTCGCCGAGGAAGATCGAGTTGGCGAGGTGGAGGGCGAGCGGCTGCAGGCTGCGCAGGTGGATCTCCCGGCCGCCTGCGAGCCGGACCTCGACGTCGGGGAAGACGAACCGGAAGAGCGCGAGGATCCGCAGACAGCGTTCGGGCGTGAGCTCCCAGTGGCCTTCGAGAGGGGTGCCTGCGAACGGGATCAGGAAGTTGACCGGCACTGAGTCCGGGTCGAGGTCGCGCAGCGCGAACACGAGATCGAGCACGTCGTCGTTGGACTCGCCCATCCCGAAGATCGCCCCGGAGCAGGGGGAGAGGCCGGCGGCGATGGCCCGCGCCACCGTGTCGACCCGGTCGGCGAAGGTGTGGGTGGAGCAGATCTCGCCGTAGCGGGCCTCGCTGGTGTTGAGGTTGTGGCTGTAGGCGTGCGCGCCCGCGGCCCGCAGCCTGTCGGCCTGCCCGTCGGAGAGCAGGCCGAGGCAGACGCAAACCTCGACGCCGGGCTGGTCGGCCTTGATCGCGTCGATCGTGCGTTCGACGCGGGTGATGTCGCGGCCGCCCGGCCCGCGGCCGCTCGCGACCAGGCACACCCGCTTGGCGCCCGCCCGTACAGCGCGGTCGGCGATGCTCGCCGCCTCGCCCGGCGCGACCCAGGTGTACTTGAGGATCTCCGCTTCCGATCCCAGCCGCTGCGAGCAGTAGCCGCAGTCCTCGGGGCACATCCCGCTCTTGAGGTTGATGATCGTGTTGAGCTTCACGCGGCGGCCGAAGAACGTGCGGCGCACGCGCGAACCCGCCGCGACGACGTCGAGCAGCTCGTCGTCGCCCGCGAGCACCCGCAGCGCCGCGTCGCGGGGGATGGGCTCGCGGGCGAGCGCCGTGCGCGTGAGGTCGGAGAGGAAGTCGGCCATGTACAGCACCTTGGTCAACTTCCGGGATCTCGGCAAGATCCGCTCATCCGCGGGCGGCGTCCCCCAGCGACTGCCGGGCGATGATCACCTGCTGGATCTGGCTGGTGCCCTCGTAGATCCGGAACAGCCGCGCGTCCCGGTAGAACCGCTCGACCGCGACGCCGCGGATGTAGCCCGCGCCGCCGTGGACCTGCACCGCCCGGTCGGCGACCCGGCCCACCATCTCGCTCGCGAAGTACTTGGCGACCGAAGGGCCCTGCACCTTGTCGGTGCCCGCGTCGTAGGCCCGTGCGACGTCGAGGACGAGGGAGCGGCCGGCCATGTGGTCGGTCACCGAGTCGGCGATCAGACCCTGCACCAGCTGGAACGACGCGATCGGCCGCCCGCCCTGCTCGCGGGTCTTCGCGAACTCGACCGACTCGTGCACCAGGCGTCCCGCCATCCCGACGCAGAGCGCCGCGATGTGCGCGCGGCCATGGGCGAGGCACTTGGCCGCGGTCTGGAATCCTCGGTCGACGCCCTCGGCGCCACCGACCAGCGCTTCGGCAGGCACCCGCACGTCGTCGAGGTACACGTCGGCGGTCCAGGCACCGAACTGGCCCATCTTGTGGTCCCTCGGCCCGATCGAGAGGCCCGTCGTGCCCGACGGGACGAGGAACGTCGAGATGCCCCGGTTGCCGAGGGCGTCCGGGTTCGTCCGGGCGAACACCATGATCACCTCCGCCACGGGGGCGTTGGTGATGTAGCGCTTCGACCCGTTCAGAACCCAGTCGGAGCCGTCGCGGCGGGCTGTGGTGGCCAGCCCCGCCGGGTCGGAGCCCGCGTCGGCCTCGGTGAGCCCGAACGACGCCGTCACCTCGCCGGAGGCCAGTCGCGGCAGCCACTCCTTCTTCTGGTCCTCCGTGCCCCCGACCAGCAGCACCTGCCCGGCGATGCCGTTGTTGGTGCCGAAGAGCGAGCGCAGCGCGGGCGTGGTCCACCCCAGCTCGAACGCGAGCTGCGCCTCCTCCGTGAGCGTCATGCCGAGCCCGCCGTACTCCTGCGGGATGGCGAACCCGTAGAGGCCCATCTCCTTGCACGTGGCGATCACGCGCTCCGGGATCGCGTCCTCGGCGTCGATCTCCTCCTCGATCGGCACGACCTCCTTGCGGACGAAGTCGCGCACGGCGGAGAGGACGTCGGCGAGGTCGGAGGGCTCCATGGGCTGGACGCTACCGCCGGCACCTCGACGAGCGCCTGCCAGCGGCGTCACACCGCACTTCACACACCCAGTGCCTGCTTCACACAAGGCGGGCGCTGTGTGAAGTGCCCACTGGGTGTGTGAAGTCGTTTCACCACTGCCCGGCCAGTTGCCTCTTCGCCTGCTCGATCCGCTCCTCGTCGCGCCGGTAGAAGACCCACTGCTTGATCCTCTTGCCGTGGATGAGGCCCGTGCGGCTGAGGATCTTCAGGTGCTCACCACAGGTGGGCTGGCTGACCCCGAGCTTCTCGGCGAGGAACAGCGAGCACACGCCGTCGCGGACCAGGTCGCCGTCGCGCTGGGGTGGGAAGTGCGCTTCGGGGTCGCGCAGCCAGTCCAGGATCAGCAGGCGTTTGTCGTTGGCGAGCGCCTTCACCAGATCCACGTCGAGCACGAAGAGACTCTGGCAAATAGCTAAGTGGCTGTCTAGGTCACGAGTGCCACGAGGAAGCCGTCGTAGCCCTTGCTCCCCACGGTCTGGACGACGGTGGCGTCGACGCGCGGCTCCTGCGCGATCGTCTCGGCGACCGCGCGCGTGCCGCGGACGTCCGGGTCGGCGTTGTACGAGTCGGCGACCCGGCCGCCGCGAACGACGTTGTCCACGATGATCATCGTGCCCGGCCGGGACAGGCGGAGCGCGTGCCGGAAGTACTCCGCGTTCGACTGCTTGTCCGCGTCGATGAAGGCCAGGTCGAACGGGCCGTCGAGGGTGGGGAGGGTGTCGAGCGCGGGCCCGACCCGCACGTCGACGACGCCCTCGAGCCCGGCGCGCGCGACGTTGGCGCGGGCCACCCCGGCATGGGCGGGGTTGATCTCGCACGTCAGGAGCTCCCCGTCGGCCGGTAGCGCGCGGGCGAGCCAGATCGTGGAGTAGCCACCGAGTGTGCCGATCTCGAGGATCCGGCGGGCGCCGACCGTGCGGGCGAGCAGGTGCAGCAACTTGCCCTGCGCGGGGCTGACGTCGATCGCGGGCAGCCCGGCGAGTGCGTTCGCCTCCTGCGCCGCGTCGAGCACAGGATCCGGGCCGAGCAGTTGGCCGGCGAAATACCCGTCGACCCGCTCCCAGGTCTGACTGTCCATGGTGATCAGCCTATTCACGTCGGGATTCGGGTTCGCCCTACCCTCAGCGGGGAGGCGCACCGGCTGGGTTGCGTCGCGCCGGGGGATGAGAGTGGCGGTATGACCGAATACGTGCCCGTCACGGGGCCGACGACCGGCGCCCAGCGGTTCTGGCGGGGCTACGGCTACCTGCTCGGTGGCCTACCGCTGTGCATCGTCGCGTTCGTGATCGCGGTGGTGGGGTTCGCCGCCGGGGTCGGCACCATCGTGGTGTGGCTCGGGCTGCCGATCCTCGCCGGCACGCTGCGGGCATCGCGCGGGCTGGCGACCGTCGAGCGGCGCGGCGCCCAGTGGGCCACGGGGCGCCCCCTGCCCCCGCACCACTACCGCGAGACGCGTGGCCGGGGGATCGGCCGGCTGTTCAGCATGCTCGCCGACCCGCAGTCGTGGCGCGATCTGCTGCACGCCGTCGTCGCGTTCCCCGTGCGGCTCGCGATGTTCGTCATCGCCGTGGTCTGGACGGTCGGCGGGCTCGGTTCGCTGCTGTACGTCACATGGCAGTGGGCGCTGCCCGACGATGACGACGATGGTGGCCTGTTCTGGCTGATCTTCGGCTACGACTTCCGGTTGGGCGAGATCGCGATCAACACCGTGCTCGGCGTGATCATGGTGGCGACGGCGCCGCTGGTCATCCGGGGACTGGTGGCCACGCGGGCCGCGTTGGCCCGTGGCCTGCTCACCAACCAGACCGCCGCGCTGCGTGCCAGGGCCACCCAGCTGGAGTCCAGCAGGCGCGCCGCCGTCCAGGCCGAGGCGCAGACCCTGCGCCGGCTGGAGCGCGACATCCACGACGGTCCGCAGCAGCGGCTCGTCCGGCTGAACATGGACCTCGAGACGGTGGCCCGCCGGCTCGACGACAACCCGGAGAAGGCGCGCCCGCTGGTGGCGGAGGCCCTGGAGCAGAGCCGCGAGGCGCTCGACGAGCTGCGTGCCCTCTCCCGCGGCATCGCCCCGCCGATCCTTGCAGACCGCGGCCTCGGGCCCGCCCTCGCGGCCGCCGCCGCGCGCTGCCCGGTGGAGGTCTCGCTCGACGTCGCGCTGCCGCAGGGGCAGCGCCTCGCCGCCGCGGTCGAGAACACGGCGTACTTCGTGGTCACCGAGGCGCTCACGAACGTCGCGAAGCACGCCAACGCCTCACTCGTGACGGTCGTGGTCACCGCCGACTCCGACCGCGTGCTGGTGCAGGTGCGCGACGACGGCCGCGGCGGCGCCCACCTCGGCAAGGGCCACGGGCTCGCCGGGCTCGCCGACCGGCTGGCCACCGTCGAGGGCGCGCTCGACGTGGTGAGCCCGCCCGGCGGCCCCACCGTCCTGACCGCCGAGATCCCCCTGCGTGGCGTGGGGGCTGATCGGTAGTGTTCCCCACTCGAGACAGGTGTCGGACCTCGAGTGGGGAACACTGAATGCGTGTCGTGCTCGCCGAGGACTCCCTCCTGCTGCGGGAGGGGTTGGTTCGCCTCCTCGACGAGGCCGGGGCCACCGTCGTCGCCGCTGTCGGCGACGGCGACGCTCTCGTTTCGGCCGTGCAGGAGCACAAGCCGGACGTAGCCGTCGTCGACGTGCGGATGCCCCCGACCTTCACCGACGAGGGCCTGCGCGCCGCGCTGGAGGTGCGTCGCACCGTGCCCGGCACGGCGATCCTGGTCCTCTCGCAGTACGTCGAGGAGTCCTACGCGTCCGACCTGCTCACGGCGGGCGGGGGAGTCGGCTACCTGCTGAAGGACCGGGTGTCGAAGCTCGCCGACCTGTCCGACGCCCTGCAGCGGGTGGTCGACGGCGGCACCGTGCTCGACCCCGAGGTCGTCTCGGCGCTGTTCGCGCACCGCCGGCGCCGCGACCCACTCGCGGAGCTCTCCCCGCGGGAACGCGAGGTGATGGGGCTGATGGCGGAGGGGCGCACCAACACCGCCATCGGCCGCAGCCTCGTGATCAGCCAGGGCGCCGTGGAGAAGCACATCTCGTCGATCTTCACGAAACTGGGCCTGCCCCCGTCAAGCGACGACCACCGCCGCGTGATGGCGGTGCTGACCTGGCTGGGCGTTTAGTACTACAGCCGGCTGGGCCGGCGAGGGCCGTGATCGTCAGCTTGGCGCCTTTCCCGACGTGGGGCGTCGGGTTTCGCGCCGAGCCGCTGATCACCGCCTGGGCCGCGGTGCGTTCCGCGGAACGCGCCCCCGGGGGGTGCGGTCGGGTGCCGGGTCTTTCGTGGGCGCGCCGTACCCGGCCCGGGCCACCCGGCGCTCACCCCACCAGCCCCGGCCGCCGTTGTGTTCCCACCGGTCACCTCGACGGCGTCGCCTCATGGGGGTGGCCGGGGTTGGGCGCACTACCGGACCCTGGGGTGGCGTGGGCGGCCGTCCCCGACGCGGGGGCACGCCCGTCCCGGACGAGACCACCGCGGCTTGGGTGCCACTTGACTGGCTGTGGTCCCGTTCGCGCCTCTGGCCGCCCCGGGAGTCTGGGGCGTGATCAGCGGGATCGGGACCTGCGCGGCACCCCGTGCGGCTGGTGCCCCATTCCTGCTGATCATGGAACTGCCGCGGCCCTGCCCCCGGGGTGGTTTCGCCTCGATCATCCGGGAGAGGGGGCTGGGGTGTGGAGGGTCGGGACCACAGCCAGTTGCGTGGCACCCAACCCGCGGTGGTCTCGTCGAGAACGGGCGTGCCCCCCAGTCGGGGACGGCCGCCCACGCAACCCCAGGGTCCGGTAGTGCACCCAACCCAGCCACCCCGCACGGCGACGGGGTCGAGGTGAACCGGCGGGAACACGCGCGAGGCCCGGATCACGGGGCGGGCGCCGGGCGGCCCGGGCCGGGAACGGCGCGCCCACCGGCAGCCGCCCGACCCGACGGACCGACACGATCGCGCCACCCCGGCCGCTCGACCGGCCGCGGGCATGATCCGAACTACCGGTTGTCCACGGCTGCCCCCACAACCATGAGCACCCGAAACTCCGGATCATGCACGGGAAGATCGCGAGTAGCGGGTGCTCATGGCTGCCGGCACAGCCATGAGCAACCGGTACTGCGGATCATGGCCGCGGCCACCGCCGAACGGGACCGGCAACAGTGCCGAAACGCCCGTTGCGCGGTGGCAGTCCACGTTCCCGGGCCTCGACCAGCAAGATCACGAAGTCGAGCTCTAGTGCTAGGAGGGTCCTGAACGACTCAGGTCGTAGGGACGTCGTTGCCGCCCTCAACCGCGCGGGCGGCTATGGCGCGGGTCATGCCTCCGAGGCCGATGAAGCTTATGCTGCTCATGGACGGGTGCTCACTTTCGGTGGGTCGACTGCCCAACCATTGAGCCTCAGACCTGGCCGGACCCGCCGTCGACGACCAGGTTGGCGCCGGTGATGAAGCTGGCGTCCGCGGAGGCGAAGAACAGCGCGGCGGCCGCGATCTCCTCACTGGTCCCCAGCCGTCCTAGGGGGATGGCGGAAATGAGCTGCTCCCGGAATTCGGGCGCGACGGTGCTCATGGCCGCGGTCTCGATCGAGCCGGGGCTGATGACATTCACCCGGATACCGCGGCCCTTCAGTTCCCCAGCCCAGGTGCGCGCGAGTGAGCGCACGGCCTTCGTCGTCACTCCCCGTTCGTGCGCAGTTCCCAGGGCTGCATGCCGAGGACATGCGCAAGGCGCCGCTGCAACTCGACGCCGGACGGCAGCGGGCGCCAGAAAATGGTCACCTCGGCGATCTTGCCATCCGCGTCGAGCAGGACGGAAAATACTCCGTTGACCGCGGCGTCCTCGATTTGCAGCCGGAAGAATGCGGCGTGGTGGGCCTCGCCGCTGAGGACCTCCTCATAGGTGTCGTCGACCGACAGCCTGTTGACGGTCTGTATGGTCTCCACGACGACCTCGCGGCCGGTGATCGGCTCACTGCCGAGCGGGCTGTACAGCACCACGTTCTCGGCGAGCAAACGGCTGAGGGTTTCTTTGTCCGCGCCGCCGTGGATGCAGTCGACGAAGGATTCCAAGGTGTCGCGGTGCGCGGCGAACGTGGTCATGGTTGCTCCTCGTCGTACGTGAGACTTGGCCGGTACACCTGAGCTGTCAGCCGGCGGAGAAGTAGTGGCCGTTGTCCAGATCGGCGAGCAGGCCGGGCTGAGCGGGTTGCCAGCCGAGGGTCCGGCGGGTGACGAGGTTGGACGCCGGGTAGCTCTGCGTGACGATGTTCGCGAGGAACCCGAAGTGTCCCGGCACCATCAGCTCGTCCATGGGAATGCTCACGGCGGGCATGCCCAGGCGGCTGCCGATGGCCTCGGCGATCTCACGGAGCGGGATGCCCCCGTCCTCGACCGCGTGCCAATACTTGCCAGCCGGGCCCTTCTCCAGCGCCAGGCGGAACAAAGAGGCGGCATCGCGGACGTGCACGGCGTTCCACATGTTCGCGCCGTCTCCGGGGTAGCCGGCGAAGCCCTTCTCCTTCGCGAGCGCGATCAGCATGGGGAGGAAGCCGGCACGATCGGTCGTGCTGTGCGCGATGTTGGCAATCCGCACGACCGAAGACCGCACTCCCCGCTCGGCGAGGCCGATTACGGCGCGTTCCACGAGGTTACGAGCCCGCAGGGTGCCCTTGTGCTCGTCGCCGACGGGAAGGGCCGGGTCCTCCTCGGTCGACGGCCGGCCCAGGTTCCCCCAGTTCCCGGGCGAGCCGATGCTCCCGGCTGCGACCAGCGGCTTTCCGGTTCCCGCGAGTGCCTCGCCGTACGCGAGCATGATCGGGATCTCCGCGGCGGCCACGGCGTCGATCCCGCCGGAGGGAAGCAGGTCTTGCCTGTGCGCGACGTGGATGACGCCGTCGGAGTCGGCGGCTGCCTCCTTGAGTCCGTCGAGGTCCTGGAGGTCGCCGCGACGCACCTTCGCGCCATGCGCGGACAGCACCGCCGCGGCAGTGTCCGACCGGGCCAGGCCGGTGACCTCGTGCCCGGCGGCGATGAGCTCGGGGATGATGTACGAACCGGAATGGCCGGTCCCGCCAGTGACGAAAACGCGCACTACTGCTCCTTGTGAATGATGTGGCGCGAGAAGTGGCGGTGCGGGGCGCTCAGCCGGGAAGGTTGACGCCGAGGGAGAAGTTGAAGTTCCCTACGCCATGGCGGGCTAGGCTGATCATCAGCAGGCCGGCCCCTTCCATCCAGCGCGCCACCTCCAGGCCGCCGGCATCCAGCGGGCGCAGCCCGAGGCTCTTGATGAACGCCGACACGCTCGCCTTGGCCCGCGCGTCGTCGCCCGCGAAGAGCACGTCCAGCGGGCCGCCCTGGGCCAGGATGTGGCCGAAGACGGTGTTGAACGCCTTCACGACGTACGCGCTCGCCGGTACAGCCTTGGCGATCTCCTGCGCACCGGAAGTGCCGTCAGGGGTAACCAGCCCGGTGGCGTCGGCGTTGGAGGTGTTGGAGATGTCGATGACGACCTTGCCGGCCAGCGCGTCCCCGTACTGGGCGACGACCGGCACGGCGCTGGCGTACGGCACGGCGAGGATGACGAGGTCGCCGGCCGGGACGGTGCCGAATGTCCCGGCCGTGGCGCCGCCGCCGAGCGCGGCGGCCAGGTCCTTGGCCTTGGCCGCGTCGCGGCCGATGACCTCGACGGCGTTGCCGCCCTCGACCGCGCGGGCGCCTATGGCGCGGGTCATGCCCCCCAGGCCGATGATGCTGATGCTGCTCATGGAGTGCCTGCTTTCTGGAGTGGATAGGACGCGGTGGATAGGACGTCATTCCCACCCCGTCGTTGCCAACGGTGGTGGCGTCGACGCCGTCGAATGACGCGCCTGGACGGCGCTCAATTTCTGAGGCTGCCATCGGCCTGAGTGGGTGTCCAAGACTTCTTTCAGCCGTGGTGATACCCTCGAGGCATCACCAGGCCGGGAGGCGCCATGGATCTGGACCTGCGCAAACTGCGCTACTTCGTCGCCGTGGCCGACCGGTTGCACTTCGGCCGCGCCGCCGATGAGCTGCATATTGCGCAGCCGGCGCTCAGTCGCCAGATTCGCGCGCTGGAGCAGGATCTCGGCGCCTCCCTGTTCACCAGGGATCGCCACGGCGTAGCGCTGACCGAGGCGGGCCGACAACTGCTGGACGACGCCGGTCCGCTGCTCGCCTCCGCGCACGCGGTCCGGCGCCGGGTGTCCGCGGCCGCTCGCGGCAGCCGGCGGCTGGTGGTCGGCTTTCGGGCCGGCATCCCGGTCATCCCGGCGGCGCGGGCGTTCGAGGCCCGGCACCCGGACGTGGTCGTGGACGTGCAGCGGATCGAATCGGACGACCAGGCCCCGATGCTGCTGGACGGCCGCATCGACGTCGGCTATGTGCGGCTGCCCATCGACGAGGCCGGCCTGCGCCTGACTCCGCTGTACACCGAGCCGCGGGTGGCGGTGCTGCCCGCAGGCCACCGATTGGCCGGCAAGGAGCAGATCACCGAGGCCGACCTGGCCGGCGAGCCGCTGGTCTGGCATGGCGACACGAGCACGCAGCCCACCAGGCGCCCGCACCCCAACGCCGGATACCTGGTGCGCGGAGTGGACGAGACGCTCGAGCACGTCGCCGCCGGCCGGGGCATCTCGTTCCTGGCCCGTTCGGCGACCGTGTTCTACTCACATCCGGACATCAGCTTTGTGCCCATCCCGGATCTGGCGCCCGACCAGGTGTGCCTCGCGGTGGCGGCATCGCGCACCTCGCCGGTGGTCGACGACTTCTTCACCGCGGCTCAGGCGACGGCCGAGATCACGGCAGAATGTGGGAACTACGAAATGTGGCAGCTCGGGAAAGCGGTGCCGATTCATAGCACGGTTGAGCAGTTCGACTGACAACAGGAGCGCCAACAGACAGAGGGTGCATTGCCCGCTGCGGCGGGGCGTCGCGTGGTGGGCACGGCGCTATCCTCCTATTGCGACATGAGTCGCGTCTAGGAGGTCTGGTGCTCACCCGAATCGCGGTCGGTGAACCCGGCGCGGGCCCGTACGCCGTCGCCGTCGACGCGGCGGGCGTCGCGTGGATCACACTCGTCCACTCCGGTCAGGTCGCCCGCCTGCCGCCCGCCGGGCCGCCCGAGCTGCACGACCTCGGCAATCCGGACTCCCGGCCGTCGCTGCTCGCGCTCGGGCCGGACGGGGCCGCGTGGGTCACCCGTGGCGGCGACGACCGCATCGATCGCATCGACGGCACCCACCGCAGCTTTCCCGTGGGAGGCGGGCCGTACGGGATCGCGCTCGGGCCCGACGGAGGCGTGTGGTTCACCGCGATCGGGGCGGACGCCGTCGGCAGGCTCTCCCCGGACGGGGAGGTCGCGCTGATGCCGGTGCCGGGTGACAGCGGCATGCCCGCGATGATCACGGCCGGGCCGGACGGCGCGATGTGGTTCACCCTCAACCGGGGAGCCGCCCTCGGGCGGGTCGACACCGCCGGCGAGATCACCCTCCACCCGCTTCCGGACCCCGGGTGTGGGCCCGTCGGGATCGCCGCCGACAACGACGCGCTGTGGTTCGCCGAGATCGGCGCCGGGCGCGTCGGCCGCCTCGTCCCGGGGGAGGCCCCGCGGGAGTTCGACCTGCCCGACCGCGCGGCGCGCCCGCACGCCGTCGCGCCGGACGGCGCCGGTGGGTGCTGGGTCACGCTGTGGGCGGCGAGTGCCCTCGCCCATCTCGACGAACGGGGCACCGTCACCGCGCTGCACGACCTCGGCGAGGGGGAAGAGCCGCACGGACTGGCCGTGGCACCCGACGGCGCGGTGCTCGTCGCGCTCGAGAGCGGGCACCTGGTCACCCTGCGCTGAGCGCGGCCGCCGCCTCGACGAGGGCGGCGACGAGCGCCGCGGTCGCCGGAGGGTCGGGCGGGGCGCCGTAGGTGGCCGCGTGGATCCGGCGGGGCGGGACGCCGAGCCGGGTGGCGGTGATCGCCGGATTGCGGTGCGCGCGCAGGGCGAGCCCCGGGATCGTGGTGACCCCCACGCCGGCGGCGACCAGGCTCTGGATGACCACCATGTCGTCGGTGGTGTGGGCGAGGCGCGGGGAGAACCCGGCCTGTTCGCAGATCTCCACGAGGTGGTTGCGGCATCGCTCGCAGCCTGCGATCCAGGGACCGTCGCTGTGGTCGGCGAGGCTGGTCCCGCCGCCGGTCGTGAGCAGGAAGTGCGAGTCGTCGAGCAGGTGGGTCAGGCGGACGCCCGCGTCCTCGGGGGCCATGTCGTCGTACCGGAAGATCACGGCGACGTCGACGTGACCCGCGCGCAGCTGCCTCAGCCCGTCCTCGGGGTGCATGTCGGCCAGGCCGAGCTCGAGGCCGGGGTGCCGCCGGGCGAGCAGGGAGACTGCCCGCGGCACCAGCGAGCTCATCACGGAGCCGAAGCCGGCCAGCCGCACGCGCCCCGCGTGCAGGCCGGTGAGCGTGGACAGTTCCGCCGCGGCCGAGTCGACCCTGCCGATGATCTCGGCCGCGCGGTCCGCCAGCAGGAGGCCTGCCTCGGTGAGCCGGATCCCGCGTCCCACCCGTTGGAGCAGCGTGGCACCCGTCTGGGCTTCCAGCCGGGACACGTGGTGGCTGATCGACGGTTGGGTGTAGTGCAGCTCCTCGGCGGCCGCGGTGACCGATCCGTGCCGCCGGACGGCGTCGATGACGCGGAGCTGGACGAGGGTGACCATTCATAGAGAATATCAATGAGTTGTGGAAAGAATCGACATTAGATTAATCGGTCGTGCGGCGCGATGCTTTCTTCCATGACGACGACGTTCGCGATCGCGGCGCTGGTGCTGATCATGATGCCGGGCCCGGACCAGGCGCTGATCACCGGAAACTCGCTGCGCGGCGGTCGCACGGGTGGGTTGCTGACCATGCTCGGTGGCGCGCTGGGAGTGACGATGCACGGCGGGGCCGCCGCGCTCGGGCTCTCGGCGCTGCTGGTTGCCTCGGCCACGGCGTTCACCGCGCTGAAGATCGTCGGCGCGGGGTACCTGCTCTGGCTCGCCGTCCAGATGCTGCGGTCCGCCCGCCGCCCGGCGGAGGCAGACGAGGCGCTCGCGGTTCCGCAGCGATGGTCGGCCTACGTGCGGCAGGGGTTCCTGTCGAACGCGCTCAACCCGAAGGTGGCGCTGTTCTTCATCACGTTCCTGCCGCAGTTCCTCTCCACCGACGGCGGCTCGCCGCGGGCCGAGGCTCTGCTGCTGTCCGGGATCTTCGCGGCTCTCTTCGTGGCCTGGTTCGGCCTGTACGTCGCCGTCGTCGACCGGCTCGGCCGCTGGCTGCGGCGCCCGCTGGTGAAGGCGCGCATCCAGCAGTTCACCGGGCTGGTGCTGGCCACCGTCGCCGTCCGGCTGGTCACGGCGAGTCACTAGTACACTAGGTTCACAGGCGACCGGAGCGCAGGTCCGTGACGGCCAGGCGGGCGGCCTGGCCGATCACCGCGTCGGCCCGCGGGACGAGCTCCTCGGCGCGGGCGGCCCGGGTGAACACCGCAACCGCGACCGGGCGCTCGCCGTCGAACTGCACCACGCCGACCTCGTTGCGCACGGCGGCCAGGGTGCCGGTCTTGCCGGCGACGCGCACCCCGACCGGCGGGAAGCCCGAGCGCAGCCGGTGCTGCCACGCCTGCGCGCCGAGGAGCTCGCGGGCCAGCCGGCACTGCCGCGGCGAGGCCGCGCGGTCGGACCAGACGGCGGCGAGCAGCCGGGTCATCTCGCGCGGCGTGGTGGCGCTGGCGAGTACGGCGTCGTAGGCGCGGACGGCCGGTGCGGCGTCGTTGCTGGTCAGCGCCCGGAAGGCGGCGGCGGTGTCGCTGGCGGCGGTGTCCGCCACGAGGCTGTCGAGCACGTCCGCCGTGCCGCCGAGCACGCGCGTGCGCTCCAACCCGAGGTCGCTCAGCGTCTCGTTCACGTGCGCGAGGCCGACGCGCCGGAGGAGCACGTCGGCCGCCGCGTTGTCCGACACCGAGATCATCGAGCAGGCGAGGTCGCGCCACGACATCGTCACGGGGTCGCGCATGACGGACAGGCCGGTGGGGCCCGCCGTCCGCTCGGCGGGGTCGACGGTCACCCGCTCGCGGGGGTCGATCTCGCCGGCGTCGACGCGCCGGCAGAACGCGACGAGCAGCGGCAGCTTGTACACCGAGGCCATGACCACCGGCTCGTCCGGGTCGACCCCGACCTCGCGGGCAGGCCCGCCGATCGGCGCGGCGTGCAGCCTGCCGTGGACGCCCGCGTCGGCGAAGGTGCGCCTGATCTCCCGCTCCAGATGGGTCATGGCAGCGCGTCCAGCACTGCGTCGAGGACGGCGGGCCGGTGACCTCGCCACGCCACGCGCAGGCGCAGCGGAAGGGGCTCGCCCGCGACCTCGCGCCGGACGACGCCGGGCGCGTCGAGATCCGGGTCGGCGGTGATCGCGAACGCTCTGCCGGCAGCCACGAGCGCGAGGGCGGCGCGGTCGTCCGGCGCGTTCACCGGGGTGGTGACGAGACCGCGCTGCTCCAGGGTGTCGAGCAGCAGGTCGTGCGCGGCCGGCCCGTTGGAGCGTGGGGGAGTGGCGAGCGCGAGGCCGCGCAGCGACCGCATGACCACCGGGCCCGGTGTCGTCGCCGCCGGATGGCCTGCGGGGACGAGCAGCGCGGTGGCCATCCGGTGGACCGGTCCGCTCTGCAGCGAACCCAGCAGCGCGGGGTGCATGACGATGGCGAGGTCGAGCCGGCCCGCCGAGAGCGCGTCGAGGAGCTCGGTCGAGGGCGCGGTGACGATCTCCGGTGGGTCACTGCACGCGGTGACGAGCACGGCGAGCGTCCGGATCGGGAGCTGCGGTACGGCGCCGATCCGCACCGGTGCGGCACCGTGCGCGCCCGCCGCGCGGCGCAGGTCCTCCGCGTCCTCCAGCAAGGCGCGGGCCCGGGGGAGGAGATCGCGGCCAGCGGCGTTGAGCCGTGCTCCCCGCGAGCTGCGGTCGACGAGCACCACGCCGAGTGCCCGCTCCAGCCGCTGCAACCCCTGCGAGAGCGGAGGCTGGGCGATCCCGAGCCGGGCCGCCGCGTGCCCGAAGTGCTCCTCCTCGGCGATCGCGACGAAGAACTCCAGGTGCCGGAGGAGATCCACGGGCGGGACGGTAGCAGCGGCGATAGCCGATCCATATCGCGGTCGGCGTGTCGTCATATTTGCGCTATCGATGGGTCGTTGCTTGCCTGTCGCCCGTGATCGAGAGAAAGCTTCGTCGCCGCGCCGTGCTGGGTGCGGCACTGCTCCTGCCGCTCGCCGGGTGCGCGTCGCCGACCGTGCCCCCGCCCCCGCCCGCGCCGCCGGCCCCAGAGCCCGTTCGCACGGACCGGCTACCCGAGCTGGAACAGCGCTTCGACGCCCGCCTCGGCGTCTACGCGCTGGACACCGGCACCGGCCGGGAGCTCGCCTACCGCGCCGACGAGCGATTCGCGATGTGCTCGGTGTTCAAGGCGCTGGCCGCGGCCGCGGTGCTGCACCGCACCCCGCCCGAGTACCTCGACAGGCGCGTGCGCTACACCGAGGCCGACCTCATCGACCCCTCGCCGATCGCGGTGCGGCACGTCGCGGAGGGGATGACGATCCGCGAGCTGTGCGACGCCGCCGTCCGCTACAGCGACAACGCCGCCGGCAACCTGCTACTCGCCGACGTCGGGGGCCCGGCCGGCATCACCGCGTTCGCCCGCTCGCTCGGCGACGGTGTCACCAGGCTCGACCGCACCGAGCCGGAGCTGAACACCGCGGTACCCGGCGACGAGCGCGACACCACGACCCCGCGGGCGATCGCGGGGAGCTTCCGGACACTCGTGCTCGGCGACCACCTCGATCCCTCCGATCGCACGCTGTTCACCGAGTGGCTGGTCGGGAACACGACGGGCGACGAGCGCATCCGCGCCGGAATGCCCGCCGGTTGGCGGGTGGGTGACAAGACCGGGACGGGGAGCTACGGCACCGCGAACGACGTGGCGATCGTGTGGCCACCCGGCGCGGCCCCGATCGCGCTCGCGGTGCTGACGTCACGGGCGACCGAGGACGCGACCCGGGACAACGCCCTGCTCGCGCAAGCGGCGGCGGTGGTGGCGCAGGAGCTCGGGTGATCGCGGCTGTCCGGAATTGGGTAGTTTCGAACCGGTGCCCACCGCCCGCGAAACAAGGACAAGGCGCGCGGTGATCGGCATGCTGCTCGCGTCGCTGTTGGGCGCGCTCTCCGCCCTGACGGCGCTGGGCGCGATGGGGCGGGTGGTGCTCGTGTGGGAGCGGGTCGTGGGACGGCCCCAAGCCATCGTCGAGGAGATGCCCGGACCGGAGACCGGTCCCGTCTGCCCCCTCGACGCGCGCTACGTCGACGAGCAGCCCGAACGCCTGCCGCCGGACACGCTCGCCGCGTGGCAGCGGCTACGCGCCGCGGCGGGCGAGGACGGCGTGCAGCTGTGCCTGAACGACGGCAAGCGCAGCCGCGACCAGCAGGCGCGCCAGTTCGCCGAGGCCGTGGAGCGGTTCGGTGACGCGGAGCTGGCCAGCCGGTACGTGCTCCAACCCGACGAGTCGATGCACGTCGTCGGGATCGCGGTGGACGTCCAGCCGCTCGCGTCGGCGGCATGGGTCGAGCGCAACGGCTCCGCATTCGGGTGGTGCCGTCGCTACGAGAACGAGCCGTGGCACTTCGAGTACGACCCGGCCTACCTAACGTCCGGGTGCCCGGCGCTGTTGCCGAGCGCCACCGGTTCCTAGACGAGTCCTGCGTTCTGCGGCAGGGTCACTTCTGATCGTCCTTCTTGGGCGGGCCCCCGTGGTGCTCCTTCTCGGCGTTGGAGACCAGCCGGATCACAATGGCGCACACGACGATCACGCCCACCACGTCGAGCCAGAAGCCGGCCATGAGGACCACCACCAGACGGGCCACTGATCAGGGATACCGCCGCGGCCTCACAGTGCTCTCGCTCAGGGGGCGGACATGGTTACCCGCGCGCGCCACCAGCTCCAGGCGGCGACGCAGATCGCGAGCCATGCGCCCCCGACCAGCCACCCTGCGAGCACGTCGCTCAACCAGTGCACGCCGAGGTAGATGCGGGTGAGTCCGACCGCGCCGACCCACGCGGTGGCGGCGGCCACCATCCCGGCGCGGACGGCCGCGGTGCGACCCGGCCAGGCCAGCACGACGAGCGTGCCGATCACCACGACGGCCGTGGTGGCGTGCCCGGACGGCAGCGACTCGCTGACCGCGTGGACCAAGCGCCCGTCCGCAGGTGGGCGGGGGCGGTCCAGCAGCTCCTTGAGACCCCGGAAGGTGAGCTGCGCGCCGGCCATCGCGCCGATGACGAAGACGGCGTCGGCGCGCCGGTCGGTGAGCCACAGCCGGATGCCGGCCGCGATGGCGAGTACCGCCATCGCGGCCGTGCTGCCCAGGTGGGTGACGGCGACGGCCGCCGCGGTGAGCAGGTCGGTGCGGGACTCGACCGACTCGTCGAGCACAGCGGCGTCGAGCATGGCCGGGCCGACGCCGGTGAACGCGGCCCAGAGCCCGGCGATAGCCGCGAGCCCGAGGAGGACGGCGACGGCCACGCCGAGCCCGGGGCGCGGGCCCGGGAGCGGAATCGGTCCCCGCATCCCGGCGGGGTGATCGTCAGTTGGTCGAGCCATCGTCCTCGTGAATCAGATCAGGCGGGGCGCCCCCGCATCTCCCGGTAGCGGCGCACGAGCGCCGCGGTGGAGGCGTCGAGACCCGCCGTGTCGGCCTTGTCGGCGACCAGCACCGGAGCGAGCTGCTTGGCGAGCACCTTGCCGAGCTCGACACCCCACTGATCGAACGAGTCGATGCCCCAGATCGTGCCCTCGACGAATGTGACGTGCTCGTAGAAGGCGATGAGCTGGCCGAGCGTGGCCGGGGTCAGCTTCGGCGCGAGGATCGTGGATGACGGGCGGTTGCCCGGCATCACCTTGTGCGGCACCACGCCTGCGGGCGTGCCCTCGGCCGCGATCTCCTCGGCGGTCTTGCCGAATGCGAGCGCCTGGGTCTGGGCGAACAGGTTGGACATGAACAGGTCGTGCATGTCGCCGTCGCCCTCGACGTCGATCACGTGGTTCGGCTGGGCGAAGCCGATGAAGTCGGCCGGCACCAGCCGCCTGCCCTGGTGCAGCAGCTGGTAGAACGCGTGCTGACCGTTGGTGCCCGGCTCGCCCCAGAAGATCTCCCCGGTGACCGTGGTGACCGGGCTGCCGTCGCCGCGGACGGACTTGCCGTTGCTCTCCATCGTGAGCTGCTGCAGGTAGGCCGGCAGCCGGTGCAGGTACTGGCTGTAGGGGAGCACCGCGTGGGTCTCGGTGCCAAAGAAGTTGACGTACCAGACGTTGAGCAGGCCCTGGATCGCCGGCAGGTTCTCTTCCAGGGGCGCCTTGCGGAAGTGCGAGTCCATCGCGTACATGCCGGCGAGGAACTCGGCGAACTGCTCCTTGCCGATCGCGACCATGAGCGAGAGCCCGATCGCGGAGTCGACGGAGTAGCGGCCGCCGACCCAGTCCCAGAAGCCGAACATGTTGGCCTCGTCGATGCCGAACCCGCTGACCTCCTTCGCGTTCGTCGACACGGCCACGAAGTGCTTGGCCACGGCCGACTCGTCGCCGCCGAGCCCGTCGACGAGCCACTGCCTTGCGACCTTGGCGTTGGTGAGCGTCTCGAGCGTGGTGAACGTCTTGGACGAGACGACGAACAGGGTGGTGGCCGGGTCGAGGTCGCGGGTGGCCTCCGCGATGTCGGTGGGGTCGATGTTGGAGACGAACCGCATGGTGAACGAGCGGTCGGCGTAGGCGCGCAGCGCTTCGTAGGCCATCACGGGCCCGAGGTCCGAGCCGCCGATCCCGATGTTGACGACGGCGCGGATCCGCTCACCGGTGTGCCCGGTCCACGCCCCGGACCGCACGGCGTCGGTGAACTCGCCCATCCGGCCGAGCACCGCGTGCACGTCGGTGGGCACGTCCTGGCCGTCGACGGCGAGCGCGGTGGCCCGCGGGGCTCGGAGCGCGGTGTGCAGGACCGCGCGGTCCTCGCTGGTGTTGATGTGGGCACCCGCGAACATCGCCTCGGTGCGCTCGGGCAGCCCGGCGGCGCGGGCGAGCGCGGTGAGCAGCGGCAGCGTGTCGCGGGTGATGCGGTGCTTGGAGTAGTCGAGGACGAGGTCGGCCCCTGTTGCGGTCAGGGCGGTGGCGCGCTCGGGGTCGTCGGAGAAGAGCTCACGCAGGTGCCGGTCGGCGACGGCGGCGTGGTGCTCCGCGAGGGCCGTCCACTCGGGGGTGCTGGTGATGTCGGTCATGGGCACGGACGCAATAGTGCCGCGTCCTCAGGTCGTCGCACCGGTCGGGACGCGCGTGCTGTCACCCGTCCGTTCCCAGAGGGCGATGCCGCCCAGCAGCCCTGAGATGTTGGGCACGATCGTCCGGTTCGGGCCGATCGTGTCGGGGTCGAGCTTCTTGGCGTTGCCGCCGCCGATGTAGAGGTGGTCGGGCAGCACCATGGCCTCGAACGCGTCGAGCGCCTCGAGCACCCGCGCCCGCCAGGCCTCCTTGCCGATCTTGTGCCGCTCGTTGTCGCCGCAGGCGACCTCGATGGACGTGCCGCCGAACGTGCCGTGCGAGAGCTCCATGTGCGGCAACAGCATGCCGTCGAAGAAGACAGCGCACCCGATGCCGGTGCCGAGCGTGATCACCAGCTCCATGCCCCGGCCGGAGATCACCGCGCAGCCCTGGACGTCGGCGTCGTTGGCCACGCGGGTCGGCTTGGCGAACCGCTCCGCGAGCGCGGACTCCAACTCGAAGCCGGTCCACATCGCGACCAGCTCGGGGTCGGGCGGCAGCCCCGGCCCGCGCCGGGAGAACGCGGGCACCTCGCGAACCCGGCCGTTGCGGATGGCGCCGGGGAACCCGACGGAGATGCGGTCGTGCTCCGGCTGGGTCGCCACCAGCGCGCTCAGCTCGTCGAGCAGGACGGGAGGGGTGCACGGGTAGGGCGTCTCCCGGCGGACGCGCTCGTTGGCCATCTCGCCGTCGGGCGTCAGCACGATCGCCTTGAGCCCGGACCCGCCGATGTCGATCGCCAGCGTGCGCGGCCCGTCCATGTGTGCGTCTTCCTCGTGCTCCACGCCGGGGGACGGTAATCGGCCCGCGGTCGCCGCGCACCCCCCACGGGTCCTCGGGACTGTCACCGGTGCGTCCTATTGTGGCGCGGGTGCGGTGGAGCGTGGACCAGGTGCTCGCCGTCGCACCCGATCCGCCGTCCATCGCGGCCGGACGCACGCAGGCGGCGGCCACCAGATGGACCGGCCTCGGCGCCTCCGACGCCGCCGTGTGGGGCGCGTGCGGGGGCAGCGGCAAGAACCCGTACCTCACCTGTGTCCAGCTGGCCGAGCCCGCGTTCCGGTGTTCGTGCCCGAGCCGCAAGTTCCCCTGCAAGCACGCGCTCGGCCTGCTGCTCCTCTGGACGGAGGGCGCGGTGCCGGCCGGCGAGGAGCCGGAGTGGGTCCGTGGGTGGCTGGCCGAGCGGGCGCTGCGGGGCCGTCGAGGGGCCGAGCGGCCGGAGGCGCCGCGCGACCCGGAAGCGGCAGCGCGGCGTGCCGAGCAGCGCGCCGAGCGCGTCGCCGCGGGCGCGGCGGAGCTGCGGGAATGGCTGGTCGACCGGGTTCGTGGCGGCCTCGCAGGCGTGGACGTCGAGGAGTTGTACGGCGTCGCCGCCCGCATGGTCGACGCGCAGGCGCCCGGCCTGGCCGGTGGGCTGCGGCGCGCCGCTGGCCTGATCGGCAGGGGGCGCGACTGGCCGGGCCGGCTGCTCACCGAGCTCGCACTGCTGCACGTGCTCGCGGAGGCCAGCACCCGGCTCCCGACGCTGCCCGCCGACCTCGCCGCCACCGTCCGGTCGCGGCTGGGTTTCCCCACCGACACCGCAGACGTCCTCGCGTCCGGCGAGCGGGTGGCCGACGAGTGGCTGGTCGCCGCCGTCACGGACGAGGTCACCGAGCGCCTCACCACGCGGCGCACCTGGCTGCGCGGGCAGGCGACCCGCCGCCCCGCGCTCGTGCTCGCGTTCGCCCCGCCCGGCCAGCCGCTGCCCCGCACGTTCCCCGCGGGGCACACGGTTCGCGGCGAGCTGGCGTTCTACCCGGGCGCCGCGCCGCTGCGGGCCCTTGTCGCCGACGTGAGCGAGCCGGTCCGCTCCGGCCGTCCCGCGGGCGACTCGGTGTTGGCGGCGCTGCACTCCTTCCCCGAGGCGCTGGCAGTCGACCCGTGGCTGGAGCGCTGGCCGGTCGTCCTCGCCGACGTCGCCCCCGTCGCCGACGGCGAGGGCTGGGCGCTCGTCGACCCGGAAGGTGCCGCGCTCCCGCTGGCCGAGCGCGTGGACCCGTGGCCGCTGCTCGCCGTGTCGGCGGGCGCCCCCGTCACCGTCGCGGGCGAGTGGAACGCCGCCGGGCTGCGCCCGTTGACCTGCTGGGACGGCGACCGGGTGGTGCGGCTGTGACCGCGTGGGAGGACCTCGTCAGCGCCGCATTGCTCGGCACCCAGCGGCGGCGGCCCGACCCTGCCGGTCTGCCCGCGGCCCTGCGGCCGCTGGTGGCGGAAGCGCCCGAGGAGGCCCTGCTGACGGCGGCGGCGGTGCTCGCGAACTACCGGCGGGCCGGGCGCGCGCCGGCTCGGCCCGACTCGCGGATGCCGGTGGCCGAGCGCGACGGGCGTCCCCTCGTCCCGCCCGCGGCGCTGCGGCGGTTGCCGCGGGTGCCGGCAGAGCTCCTCGGCGAGTGGCTGCAGGCCGTGCACGCGAAGGACATGCGGGTGCCGCCGGAGCGCCTGCCCGCGCTGGCCGAGGCCGCGCGCACCAGGCCTGCGCTGCGCGCGCCGCTCGCGGCCGTCGCCGGCCCGGCCGGGAGCTGGCTGGGGGAGCGCAACCCGGAGTGGTCGTTCCTCGTCGCGGCGCGGGAGGAGCAAGCATGGGAGTACGGCGGCCCGCTGCAGCGGCGGGAGTGGCTTCGCCGCACGCTCACGGCCGATCCGGTCGCCGCCCGCGCCGCACTGGCGTCGGCCTGGCCGCGTGAACCGGCAGGCGACCGCGCCGACTTCCTCGCCGTCCTCGGCGAGCACCTCGATCCCGCGGACGAGCCGTTCCTGGAGGCGGCTCTGGACGACCGCGCGGGCCAGGTCCGGGAGACGGCCGCGGAACTGCTGGCCCGGCTGCCCGGTTCGCGCCTCGCGGGGCGGATGCGCGAGCGCGCTGCCCGGTTCGTGCGGCACGACGGCGAACGGTGGGCGGTCACCCTGCCCGATCCGGTCGATGCCGATCTCCTTCGCGACACCGGCGGCGTCCGGCACCCCGCCGAGCTGCTGCGGCGGATCATCGGCGCCACCCCGCTCGACCACTGGGCGCGGTACGGCACACCCGAGCAGGCGATCGCCCGCCCCGTCATCGGCTCGGACCCGGGAACCCTACGGGCCGGCTGGGTCCTCGCCGCCGGCAGGCAGCGCGACGCCCTCTGGGGCGCCGCCCTGCTCACCGCCGCCGACCCGGCGGCCATCGACGGCACCGTCATCCAGATGGTGCGCCTGCTGCCCGCCCGGCTGCACGGGCCTGCGGTCGCCGTGCTCGCCGCGAAGCTCTCCCCGCAGACCATGGCCTCCGCGGTGGCGCTGCTGCCCGCCCCGTGGACCGCGGAGCTGGGCACCGCGGTGCTCGACTGGCTCACGGCCCATCCCGGCAACCGGGGCCTCGGCGGCGCCGCCCGCGCCGCCGGGCGCACCGTCCCGCTCAGCTGTCTGCGCCACCCGATCGCCATGGCGGCCTTGCCGGTCGGCGCCGCCCCATGGTGGCGCGAGCTGGCCGCCACCCTCACCTTCCGCCGCGAGATGCACGAGGAGCTCTCATGACTGCAGCCGTGCTCCGGCCGCACGCCGAGCAGGACCACGCCGACGAGCTCGCGGCACTCGCCGCCGCCGACGAGCGGCCGCGCCCGCCGTCGTGGCGGCTCTCGCCGTGGGCGGTGGTCACGTACCTGCTGGGCGGCGCCCTGCCCGACGGCACCGAGATCACGCCGAAGTACGTCGGGCCGCGGCGGTTGGTCGAGGTCGCCGTGGCCACGCTCGCCACCGACCGCGCGCTGCTGCTGCTCGGCGTGCCGGGCACGGCGAAGACCTGGGTCTCCGAGCACCTGGCGGCCGCGATCAGCGGCGACTCCACGCTGCTCGTGCAGGGCACCGCGGGCACAGCGGAGGAGGCCATCCGCTACGGCTGGAACTACGCCCGCCTGATCGCGGAGGGTCCCAGCCCTGCCGCGCTGGTGGAGAGTCCGGTGCTGCGCGCCATGCGTGACGGCAAGATCGCCCGGCTTGAGGAGCTCACCCGCATCGCCGCGGACGTGCAGGACGCGCTGATCACGATCCTGTCCGAGAAGACGATGCCGGTGCCCGAACTCGGCACGGAGGTGCAGGCCCGGCCGGGCTTCAACCTCATCGCCACCGCCAACAACCGCGACCGGGGCGTCAACGAGCTCTCCAGTGCCCTGCGCCGCCGGTTCAACACGGTGGTGCTGCCGCTCCCGGACACGGCCGACGCCGAGGTGGAGATCGTCGCCCGCCGGGTTGCGCAGCTGGGTGCCTCCCTCGAGCTGCCGTCCGGCGTCGCGGCGCTCGCCGAGATCCGACGGGTGGTCACCGTGTTCCGGGAGCTGCGGTCCGGGCGCACCGAGGACGGGCGCACGGCGGTGAAGTCGCCGTCGGGCACGTTGTCCACGGCCGAGGCGATCAGCGTGCTCACCGGCGGCCTCGCGCTCGCCGCGCACTTCGGCGACGGCGTGCTGCGGGCGCCCGACGTGGCCGCCGGCATCCTCGGCGCCGTCGTCAAGGACCCGGTGGCCGATCGCGCTGTGTGGGTGGAGTACCTGGAGACGGTGGTGCGCGAGCGGGACGGGTGGGCCGACTTCTACCGGGCAGGCCTGGAGGTCGCGGGGTGACGACCCGCCTGTTCGGGATCCGCCACCACGGGCCCGGCTCGGCACGGGCGCTGGCCGCCGAGCTGGTGGAGTTCCAACCGGACGTCGTGCTGATCGAGGGGCCGCCCGAGGCCGACGGCGTCGTCCGCATGGCCGCCGACCCCGGCCTCGCGCCGCCGGTCGCGCTGCTCGCCTACGCCGTCGACGACGTCTCCCGGGCCGCGTTCTGGCCCTTCGCCGTGTTCAGCCCTGAGTGGCAGGCCATCCGGTACGCGGTGGCGGCCGGTGTGCCGGTGCGGTTCTGCGACCTGCCCGCCGCCCACCAGTTCGCCCTCGGCGGCCGCCCCGGTGGCTCCGGCGACCCTCTGGCCCGCCTCGCAGCCGTCGCGGGCTACGACGACCCCGAGCGCTGGTGGGACGACATGATCGAGCACCGGCGCGGCGGCGAGCCCGCGTTCGACGTGATCGCCGAGGCCATGGCCGCCCTGCGAGCGGACGAGCCGATCGAAGAGCACGACGCGCGTCGCGAGGCCTACATGCGCACCGTGCTGCGCCGCACCCGCAAGGACGGCTTCGAGCGGATCGCCGTGGTCTGCGGCGCGTGGCACGTGCCGGCGTTGACCGACCCGCTCCCGCCCGCGTCCCGCGACCAGGCCCTGCTGCGCGGGTTGCCGAAGCGCAAGACGGCCTGTGCATGGGTGCCGTGGACGCACGGGCGGCTGGCCGCGTCGAGCGGCTACGGCGCAGGCGTGTCGTCACCCGGCTGGTACCACCACCTCTTCGCCACCGAGGAGGACGTCACCGCGCGCTGGCTCACGGCGGTGGCCGGCGTGCTGCGTGCCGAGGACCTTCCCGTCTCCACCGCGCACGTGATCGAGGCCGTGCGTCTCGCCGACACCCTGGCCGCGCTGCGCGACCGGGTGTCCGCCGGGCTGGCCGAGGTCACCGAGGCGACCCTCTCGGTCCTGTGCGGGGGTGACGTGGTGCAGCTCGACCTCGTCACCCGCCGCCTCGTCGTGGGCGAGCGGATGGGCGCGGTCCCCGACGACGCCCCGCTGACGCCGCTGGCCGCCGACCTCGCCGCCACCGCCCGCCGGCTGCGCCTCAAGCGCGACGTGCTGCCCCGCGAGCTCGATCTCGACCTGCGCAACCCGGGTGGGCTGGAGCGTTCCCGGCTGCTGCACCGGCTGCGCGTGCTCGGGATCCCGTGGGGACGGCCCGCCACGAGCGTCCGGCGCAGCACGGGCACCTTCCGCGAGACGTGGGAGCTCGCGTGGCAGCCGGAGTTCGAGGTCGACCTCGTGGCGGCAGGCGTGCACGGCACCACAGTGGCAGGGGCGGCGGCCGCCCGCGTCCGGGCCGCCGTCGCCGACGCACCCGCGCTCGCCGACGTCACCGCCGCGGTCGAGCGCTGCCTGCTCGCCGACCTGCCGGATGCCCTTCCGGACGCGCTCGCGGCTCTGGACGCGCGGGCCGCCGGCGACGCGGACGTCGCGCACCTCATGTCCGCCTTCCCGGCGCTCGCCCGCGCCACCCGCTACGGCGACGTGCGCGGCACCGACACCGGCGCGCTGCGCACCGTCGCAGAGCGGGTGCTCGCCCGGATCTGCGCGGCCCTGCCGCCCGCGGCGCACGGCATCGACGACGACGAGGCGGCCCGCCTGTCCGGTCTGGTCGACGGCGTGCACGGCGTCACGGGCCTCCTCGGCGACGCGGCCACCGACCGCTGGCTCGCGGCCCTCGAACGGCTCGCGGAGCGCCCCGCGCTGCCACCGCTGCTCGCCGGCAGGCTGGCGCGGCTGCTGGCCGACACCGACCGAATGGGGGCCGACGAGGTCGAGCGGCGGCTCGCCCGCGCGCTCACCCCCGGTACCCCCTCGGCGCACGCGGGCGCGTACGTCGAGGGGTTCTTCGCGGGCGGGGCGCTGCTGCTCGTGCACGACGAGCGGCTGCTGCGGTTGGTCGACCGCTGGCTCGCCGAGGTGGCGGCCGAGCAGTTCGACGAGGTGCTGCCGCTCCTGCGGCGCACCTTCGGCGCGTTCGGCGACCCCGAGAAGCGGGCGATCGGGGAGCGGGCCGCCGCGCTCACCGGCGCGGTGCCGACGGCCCGCGTCGCCGACGGGATCGACGAGAAGCGGGCCGAGCTGGTGATCCCGGTGTTCGCGCGGCTGCTGGGGGTGAGCGCATGACCGATGACGAGCGGCTGCGCCGCTGGCGGCTGGTGCTGGGCGGCGGCCCGGACGACACGGCGGACGGCACCGGCGTCGGCCTGAACCCCGACGACCGCCGCGTCGACGCCGCCCTCGCCGCCCTCTACGACGGCGGGGGAGGCGAGGGCAACGGGCCGCGCACCGGCGGCCTCGGCGGCTCCGCGCCCCAGGTGGCGCGCTGGCTGGGCGACATCCGGCAGTACTTCCCGACCTCGGTGGTGCAGGTGATGCAGCGCGACGCCGTGGAGCGGCTGGGCCTGACCCGGATGCTGCTCGAGCCGGAGCTGCTCGCCGCCGTCACACCGGACGTGCGCCTCGTCGGCACGCTCCTGTCGCTGAAAGGCGTGCTGCCGGAGCGGACGAAGGAGACCGCGCGGGAGGTCGTGCGCACCGTGATGACCGAGCTGCAGCGGCGCATCGCCGATCGAACCCGCGCCGCCGTCACCGGCGCGCTGGACCGCTCCGCGCGCACCCGCCGCCCGCGCCCGGGCGACATCGACATGGCCCGGACGATCCGGGCCAACCTGCAGCACTTCTCCCCGGAACTGGGCACGATCGTGCCGGAGCGGCTGATCGGGCACGGACGGCGCCGCCGGAGCGTCCAGCGCGACGTGATCCTCGCCGTCGACCAGTCGGGCTCGATGGCCGAGTCGGTGGTCTACGCGGGCCTGTTCGGGGCGGTGCTGGCGTCGATGCCGGCGCTGCGCACCCGGTTCGTCGCGTTCGACACGGCCGTCGCCGACCTCACCGACGAGCTGGGCGACCCCGTCGAGCTGCTCTTCGGCACCCAGCTCGGCGGCGGCACCGACATCAACCGGGCGATCGCCTACTGCCAGTCCCTCGTCACCCGGCCCACCGAGACGCTGCTGGTGCTGATCAGCGACCTGTACGAGGGCGGCGCCCGGGCCGACCTGCTGCGCCGGGTCGGGGCGCTGGTCGCGTCCGGGGTGCAGGTGGTGACGCTGCTCGCCCTGTCCGACAGCGGCGCGCCCGCGTACGACCACGACAACGCCGCCGCGCTCGCCGCACTGGGCGTGCCCGCGTTCGCCTGCACCCCGGAGCTCTTCCCCGACCTGATGGCGGCGGCGATCCGCGGCGAGGACCTGACGCGGTGGACCGCCGCCGCGCTCGCGTAAGGGGCCGCAGGTCGAGTAGCCCCCTATTCCGGTGGTCGAGTAGCGCCGGCCCTGCTCGACCACCGGGACGGGCTCAGGCCAGCAGCTCCTGGACAGCGGTCTTCAGGTTGGCCATGGCGGTGTAGTAGAAGAGGGGACCGTAGGACACCCGCGCGACGCCCAGTTCCCGGAGCGTGGCCAGGTCCAGCTCGTCACCGGTGTTGCCATTGATCGGGCCGGGCAGTTCGGCGACGAGGGTGGCGAGGTCGCTCTTGCTCCGCACGAGGATCGGGTAGATGCAGTCGGCGCCGGCCTCCCGGTAGAGCCGGCCCCGTCGTACCGCTTCCGCGATCCGGTCCGGTTCGGCGATCCCGCTGCCCGGCAGGAAGGTGTCGACGCGGGCGTTGATGACGATCGGCACTCCGGCGTCGTCCGCCGCGGAGCGAACGGCAGCGAGCCACCCGGCGTGCTTCTCCGCGTCGACGAGGCCGCCGGCCCGGTTGTCGCTGTCCTCCAGGTTGCAGCCGACCGCTCCGATCTCCAGCAACCGGTCCACGAGCTCACGGGGCTGCATCCCGTATCCCGCCTCGGCGTCCACCGTGACCGGGACCGACACCGCCCGCGCGACCCGCCCGGCCGCGGCGAACATCTCCTCCCACGGCGCACCCTCGCCGTCGGGATAGCCGAGCATCGCCGAGACGGCGGCGCTGGCGGTGGCGACCGCGGGGAACCCCGCCTCGGCCACGACCTTGGCGCTGGCCGCGTCCCACACGTTGGGCAGCACGAGCATCTCCCCACCGTGCAGCTTCCGAAGCTGTTCGGCCTGACCCTTCAGGTCTTTCTCTGACACAGCGCTATGCCCTCTCATCCTCGAGTTTCCACGCTTGCCGCGGTGACGGCAGCAGGCCGCCTGCCCGGCACACCGAGTGCGACGAGCATGCCGACGACCGCGAACGCGGCGACCGCCGTCATGGCCGCTGCGAATCCCGCACTGAACTCCTCGGCCGACGCGTAGCCGCCGCTACCCGCGAAGACGGCGACCGTGACCGCGACCCCGAACACGCCGCCGAGGATCCGCAACATCATGAACGCGCCGGACGCCTGACCGATCTCCTGTGGTTGCACCGCTCCGACCACCGCCTTCTGCGCCGCCGGCATGGCCATGGTCAGTCCTACCCCACCGACGACCAGCGCGGGCAGCAATTCGAGATAGGCGGTGTCGGTGTCGGCGACCACGGCGATCCAGCCCATGGCGACGCTCTGGAGCAGCAGGCCGATGACCACGAACGTTCGCTCGCCGTACCTGTCGGCCAGTCGCCCGGCGATCGGCGCGCAGACCATCAGCGTCGCGGTCCACGGCATCAACCGCAGCCCGGCGGCGAGCGGGCCGTCCCCGAGCGCGGTCTGGAAGTACTGCGCGAGGAAGAACAGCGTTCCGTACAGCGAGGCGAACACGCAGAAGTTCGCCGGGTTCGCCGTGGCGAAGGCCCTCAGCCGGAAGAACCGCATCGGCAGCATCGGCGCCTTCGTCCGTCGCTCCCAGAGCACGAAGGCGACCACCAGCGCGACCCCGAGCACCAGCGCCGCCAGCACTTCCGCGCTGCTCCAGCCGGCCGCGTTCCCCCGGACGAGACCCCACACGATGCCGAACGCGCCCGCGGTCACGAGGACGACCCCGCCCACGTCGAACCGGTTGTTCGGGCCGACGCTCTCATCGACGCGTCGCGCCGTGAGCACGATCGCGGCCATGCCGACCGGCACGTTCAGCCAGAAGATCCACTGCCACGCCAGCCCCTCGGCGATCACGCCGCCGATGAACGGCCCGCTGAACGTCGCGAGGCCGGTGATGCCCAGGTACAGCCCCATCGCCTTGCCCCGCTGAGCGGGCGGGAAGGATGTGGTGATCAGGGTGAGCGACAGCGGCAACACCATCGCGGCACCCACACCCTGCAGCGCACGGGACGCGATGAGGACGCCGATGTCGGGGGACAGCGCGCAGGCCGCCGACGCGACGGTGAACACCGCCAGCCCGATGGCGAACACCCGGCACCTGCCGAACCGGTCGCCCAGTGCGGCGCCGGTCAGCAGCAGCACCGCGAAGGTCAGGTTGTACGCGTTGACGGTCCACTCGAGCGACTCGATCGATGCCGCAAGGTCCTGGCGGATCGTGCTCAGCACCGTCGTCACGACCAGGCTGTCGAGCGCCATCATGAACGATGCCAGCGATGCGAGCCCCAACACCCACGCCTGCGTGGACGTCATGCGCGTGCTCATCGCAGCCCTCGCAGCGACCGGGGAAGCCCGAACGTCGTCAGGAGCGAGTTGTCCAGGAACCGGGTCAGCGCGCTGATCCGATCGCCCGCGAGCGTCAGCACGATCACCCCGTGCGCGTGCGGGATCGGCGTCCGCGGGTCGCGGACGTAGCAGCCGAACGCCGGCTGGCCGTTCGCCCGCGTCGGAACCAGCACGTGCCGGACGCCGTCCCGCAGCGCGACCGTCGCCAGGAAGTTCCGGACGGCGTCCACGCCCTGGTACTCCAGTGGCAGCGGCGGCATCGTGAGCCACGCGTCGTCGGTCAGCAGTGCCACGACCGCATTGACGTCGCCGGCCTCGAACGCGCGGACGAACGCGTCCACGATCCGGCGTTCCCCCGGTGAGTTCGGCAGGGGAGCCCGTTCGGCGGCGGGACCCGGCAGCGCCCGCCGGGCCCGTTTCAGCGCGTTGGTCACCGTGTCCTCGGTGGTGTCGAGGATGCGCGCCACCTCGGCGGCCCGGAAGCCGAGGACGTCCCGCAGCACGAGGACCACGCGCTGCCTCGGCGGCAGTTCCTGCAGCGCCGCCACGAACGCCAGCGACACCGACTCCCTGAGCTCGTAGCGCGCCTCCGGGCCGGGCGTCTCGTCGAGCAGCACATCGGGGTAGGGCTCCAGCCAGCTCGGTTCCGCTCGCCGGTGCGACGGCTCTGGCAACGGGACCTCCGGTCGGTAGCCCGCGTAACCGGGCGGACGGCGGGCGCCCGCCCGCAGCGCGTTGAGACAGCGGTTGGTCGCGATCCGGTACAGCCAGGTCCGCAGCGACGCCCGCTCCTCGTAGCCCCCGATGCCGCGCCACGCGGCCAGCAGCGTGTCCTGCAGCAGGTCCTCGGCGTCCTGCACCGAGCCGAGAAGGCGGTAGCAGTGCACCTGGAGCTCACGCCGGTACGGCTCGACGAGCTCGCGGAACGCCTCCCCGTCCCCGTCCCGCGCCCGCGCCAGCAGCTCCACGTTCTCTCCTGTCGTTCTCACGAATGTATGGACACCACCTGTGCCCGAAACTGGTCGGCACCGCCCCGCGTTCCGTCGGGGCAGAATCGGCCCGCATGAAGTACGTGCTGCTGATCTGTGACGACGAGACAAACCAGCCGACCAACGAGGAGCTGGCCGCAGACCCGGTGCACCAGGCCTGGGAGGCGGACCTGGAGCGGCGCGGCGCCGAGCTGGTTGGTGAGCGGTTGCGGCCGGTGGTGGACGCGACCACAGTTCGGGTTCGCGACGGCGAGACCCTTGTATCGGACGGGCCGTTCGCCGAGACCAAGGACTTCGTGGGCGGGATCGTGATCATTGAGTGCGCGAATCTGGACGAGGCGATCGCGATCGCCGCCGGCCATCCGTACGCGCGCTGGGGCGGTGTCGAGATCCGCCCGGTCTGGGAATGACCGCACCCGACGACGTCCGGACGGCCGTAGCCGCCGCCTACCGCGACGAGTGGGGCCAGGTGATCGCGACCCTCATCGGGCTCACCGGCGACTGGGACCTCGCCGAGGACTGCGCGCAGGACGCGTTCGCCGCCGCGCTGGCGACCTGGCCGCGCGACGGCGTCCCGCACCGCCCGGGCGCCTGGCTCACCACGACGGCCCGCAACCGGGCGACCGATCGGCTGCGCCGTGCCGCCGCCGGTGCGGCCAAGCTCCGTCAGCTCGCCGTGCTGGCTCGCGACCCGGACGTGCCGCCGATCGAGGAGATCCCGGACGAGCGGCTGCGGCTGATCTTCACCTGCTGCCATCCTGCGCTGCCGTTCCCGGCCCGGGTCGCGCTCACCCTGCGCACGCTGGCCGGCCTCACCACTGCCGAGATCGCCCGCGCGTTCCTGACCGCCGAGCCCGCGATGGCGAAACGCCTGGTCCGCGCCAAGCGCAAGATCCAGGAGGCCGGCATCCCGTACCGGGTCCCACCGGCCGAGCTCCTGCCACAGCGACTCGCCGCCGTGCTCGCGGTGCTGTACCTGATCTTCAACGAGGGCTACAGCGAGGGGCCGGACGAGGAGGACGTACGCCGGGCCCTGACCGCCGAGGCCATCCGCCTGACCCGGATCCTGGTCCGGCTGATGCCACCCGAACCCGAGCCGCGCGGACTGCTCGCGCTGATGCTGCTGCACGAGGCCCGCCGGACGACCCGCACGGAGGACGGCGTGCTGGTCACGCTGGAGTACCAGGACCGATCCCGCTGGGACCGGACGCTGATCGCGGAGGGAGTGGAGACGCTCGATCAGGCGCTCGCGATGCGGCGTACCGGGCCCTACCAGGTGCAGGCCGCGATCGCTGCGTGCCACGCGACCGCGCCCGATGCGGCGAGCACGGACTGGCCACAGATCGCCACGTTGTACACCGAGCTGGCACGACTGGCGCCGTCCCCGGTCGTGGACCTCAACCGCGCGGTCGCGGTCGCGATGGCCGACGGCATCCCGGCCGGCCTTGCCCTCGTCGACGAGATCGCGGCGTCCGGCCGGCTCGACGACTACCACCTGCTTCCCGCCACCCGGGCCGACCTGCTCCGCCGGGCCGGCCGTACCGCCGAGGCCAAGGCGGCGTACGAGCAAGCCCGGAAGCTCGCCCCCACCGAGGCCGAGCGCCGCTACTTGTCCGGCCGCCTCCGCGAGCTCTGACGCCTCCTCGAACTTCTTCGCCCGGCCGATGTCCATCCCGGGCGGCCTCCTTCGTCGGTGGGCAAAGTCCACAGGACAGAAGGGAAAGTCTCGTGAGTACTCAGCAAACTGCGGTGAGCCCCCGCAGCGCGGCCCGCGCCTTGACCATGCTCTTCCTGGGAGCGTTCGTGATGGGCAGCTCGGAAATGCTCGTCGTCGGGGTGCTGGACCTCGTCGCAGGCGATTTGGGCGTCTCCGTCTCCACGGCGGGCACATTGGTGACCGGTTTCGCGCTGGGGCTGGCCATCGGCGGTCCGATCCTGACCGCACTGACGATCAGGCTGAACAGGCGCACGATCCTGTGCGGCACGCTCGTGCTGGCCATCGCATGCAACCTCGTCGTGGCGCTGAGCAGCAGCTACGACCTCACCCTCGTGGCACGGACCCTCACCGGCGCGTTCGCGGGGCTGTTCGACGCAGCGGCGTTCGCGGCGGGCATCGCCGTGGTCCCGCGTGACCGGGCAGGCCGGGCCCTCGCAGTGGTCATCTCCGGCTTCGCCGTCTCCACCGCGGTCGGCGTGCCGCTGGGCACCCTTCTCGGCCACGCGATCGGCTGGCGCGGCTCCTACACCGCGATAGTCGTGCTGCTGGCGACCACGCTCATCGCCACGGTGGCGCTGGTTCCGTCAGTGCCCAACACCGGCGTCGGCGTCGACGGCCAGGTCAGGTACGCCTTCGCCCCACGGGTGCTCGCCGTGCTCGCCCTGTGCGCGCTGGTGTTCGGGGCCGCCTTCGCGGCCATGACCTACATCGTGCCGTTCCTGCAGGAGGTCACCGGAGTATCCGGCGCGCTGATCAGCGTGTTCCTCCTGGCGTACGGCGTGGCCACCGCGGTGGGCTCGTTCGGCGGCGGCCGGTTCGCCGACCGGAATGCCGGGCTCACCCTCATCGTGGCGGCCGTCGGCGCCACGGGATCCTTGGCCGCGCTCCACCTCTTCGGCACCAACCCGTTCCTCGTGGCGCTGCTGCTGCTGGCACTGGGCGCTTTCGTCATGGGCAGCGGCCCGTCGCTGCAGTACCGCGTCGTCGCACTGGCCGGCCCTGGCGGCCAGCTGGCCCAGTCACTGCCGGCCTCCGCGATCAACCTGGGCATCGCGTTCGGCTCCTTCGCCGGTGGCGTGGCCGTCGGTAGCTTCACCGCCTCCGCCGCGATCCTCACCGGTCTCGTGATCGCCGTCGTCGCCGTTCCCGTCGCGTGGGCCACCAGTCGTCTCGAGCCACCCGTGGTCGAGGACTCCGCACCGGTTGCAAGTGGCCAGCCGGTAGCGGTGGCCGGATAGCGCGGACCTGCGAAGAAGTGACACACCCGAGAGAGGAGACAACCATGTCCGACCCGGAGATCACGACACGCGAGCAGTGGCTCGTGGCCCGGCGCGAGCTGCTCGCGCAGGAGAAGGAGCTGACCCGCCACCGCGACCAGGTCAATGCCGCCCGGCGGCGGCTGCCGATGGTGGAGATCACGAAGGCCTACACCTTCGACGGACCGCACGGCACCGCCGGGCTGCGGGACCTGTTCGAGGGCCGGGGCCAGCTGGTGATGTACCACCTCATGCTCGACCCCGGCGCGGGCGAGGCATGCCCCGCCTGCTCGTTCTGGATCGACACCATCGGTGACCTCACCCATCTGCACGCGCGCGACACCTCGTTCGCGGCCGTCTCCCGGGCACCGCTGGCGGAGATCGAACGCTACAAGCGGCGGATGGGCTGGACGATCCCCTGGTACTCGTCGCACGGCAGCGACTTCAACTACGACTTCCACGTCAGCTTCGACCCGGCGATCGCGCCGGTCGAGTACAACTACACCGGCTTCGCCGAGCTCGTGCGGAAGAACCCCGCATGGGAGGGCTACACGGGCTCGGAGATGGGCGTGAGCGCGTTCCTCCGCCACGGCGACCGCGTCTTCCACACCTACGCCTGCTTCGAGCGCGGCATCGACCAGCTCAACGGCACCTACAACTGGCTCGACCTCACCGCCCGGGGCCGTCAGGAGGACTGGGAGCAACCGCCCGGCCGCGCGGACGGTCCGGCGATGAGCTGGCTGCGCCGCCACGACGAGTACGACCGCGACTGATCTTCCCGGCCGCCGATCCGCGAGCCCCGGCATAGGGTCGGACCCATGCGTGCACTGGTGCTTGCCGACTTCTGGAGACTGAACGTCGAGGACGTGCCCGATCCGGAACCAGGGCCCGCTGACGTGCTGATCGAGGTGGTCGCCACCGGGATCTGCGGCTCCGACGTCCACGGCTACACCGGCGAGAACGGCAGGCGCGTGCGCGGCCAGGTCATGGGCCACGAGACGGTGGGGCGGGTGCTCGCCGTCGGGCCGGAGGCCGGCGGCGAACTGGCCGTCGGCGACGCCGTCACCGTCAACCCGGTGCTGTGGTGCGGCGAGTGCCGGCAATGCGGAGTGGGACGGGAGCAGTCGTGCCCGGACAAGCGGATCGTCGGTGTCACGCCCGAGCTGCGGTCGGCCTTCGCCGAGCGGATGGCCGTGCCCGCCCGCAACGCCGTGAAGCTCCCGGACGGCATGCCGATCGAGCACGGGGCGCTCGTCGAGCCACTGGCGGTGGGCTACCACGCGCTGGTCCGCGGCGAGTGCCGGGAGGGCGAGTCCGTCCTCGTCATCGGCGGGGGGCCGATCGGGCAGGCCTGCGTGCTCGCGGCGCGGCGTCAGGGCGCCGAGCGGGTGGCCGTGTCCGAGCCGGGATCGCACCGGCGGGAGCTGAACGCCCGGCTCGGCGCGGCCGTCGTCAACCCGTCGGCCACCGAGGATTTCGCGGCCGCCGTGCACGCGGCGCTGGACGGCGAGCCGACGCTGATCGTCGACGCCGTCGGCAGCTCGCAGACGCTCGCCGCCGCGTTCGCCTGCGCACCGATCGGCACCACTGTCGTCCTCGTCGGCATGGGAACGCCCACGCTCGACGTCGCCGCGTACGAGATCTCGACGAAAGAACGCTCGGTGGTGGGCAGCTTCTGCTACAGCGCCGCCGAGTTCCGCGACACCGCGCGGTGGGCCGCGACGGTCCCGGACGCCCTCGACACCCTGATCGAGGGCCGCACCGACCTCGAGGGCGGCCCCGCGTCCTTCGAGGCGCTCGCCCGCGGTACCGCGCAGGCGAGCAAGATCCTCGTCTTCCCGCAGGGTAGGACTGACGCGTGAAGATCGTCGGATACGAACTGTTCCCCGTCGCGCCGCGCTGGCTGTTCCTGCGCCTGGACACCGACGAGGGGGTGAGCGGCTGGGGCGAGCCGATCGTCGAGGGCCGGGCGGCCACCACTGCCCGCGCCGTCGAGGAGTCGATGGAATACCTCGTCGGCCAGGACGCCAGCCGCATCGAGGACCACTGGCAGGTCCTCACCAAGGGCGGCTTCTACCGCGGCGGTCCCGTCATCAACTCCGCGGTCTCCGGCATCGACCAGGCGCTGTGGGACATCGCGGGCCGCGCCCTCGGCGTTCCCGTGCATCAGCTGCTCGGCGGCGCGGTGCGCGACCGCGCCCGCGTCTACGGATGGGTGCACGGCAGCGAGCCCGCCGAGCTCGCCGACGCCGCGCGGGCGCAGGTCGAGAAGGGCCTCACGGCCGTGAAGATGACGCCGTCCGAGCTGCTCGCCCCCCTCGACACCCCGGCCGCGATCCAGCGCGTGATCGACCGCGTCACGGCCGTGCGCGACGCCGTCGGCCCGGACGTCGACGTCGCGATCGACTGCCACGGCCGCTTCTCCACCGCGATGTCGCGCCGGGTCCTGCCACTGCTGGAGCCGCTGCGGCCGCTGTTCGTCGAGGAACCGGTGCTGCCAGAGCACACCCGCGACCTGGACACCGTCGTGCAGGCCACGACGATCCCGGTCGCCACCGGGGAGCGCCTCTACTCCCGGTGGGACTTCCGGCCCGCGTTCGAGGCGGGGATCGCGGTCGCCCAACCGGACGTGAGCCACGCGGGCGGCATCTCCGAGACCCGGCGCATCGCCGCGATGGCCGAGACCCACGACGTCCTGCTCGCCCCGCACTGCCCGCTCGGCCCGATCGCGCTCGCCGCCTGCCTGCAGGTCGACTTCGCCGCGCCGAACTTCCTCATCCAGGAGCAGTCGCTCGGCATCGGCTACGGCGACTCCAGCGGCCTGCTCGGCTACCTCGTCGACGCGAGCCCGTTCACCTTCGTGGACGGGAGCATCGAGCGGCCCACCGGCCCTGGTCTCGGCATCGAGGTGGACGAGGCCGAGGTGAGGCGGGCGGCGGAGCACGGCCACTCGTGGCGCACCCCACTGTGGCGGCACGAGGACGGCTCGTTGGCGTCCTGGTAGTGGAACGGGTGGCACCATCACGAGCTCGTGAGTGGATACGCGCGCTATAGCACGCGTATCCACTCACGACTCAGTGCTGCAGCGCGGACCTCTCCCAGCGTCCCTCGGCGTCGAGCTCGAGGAGTTCGTCGTGGAAGCGGCGCAGCGAGCTGCGGTGCCCGACGCTGACGATGACCATGTCGGGCAGCTCCTCGCGCAGCAGGGTGTAGAGGCTCTGCTCGAGGCCCTCGTCGATGGCCGATGTGGCCTCGTCCAGGAACACCACCTTGGGCCGCACCACCAGGATGCGGGCGAACCCGAGGCGCTGCTGCTCGCCCGGCGAGAGGCGGCGGGCCCAGTCGTCCTCGTCGTCGAGCTGGTCGGCCAGCTGCGGGAGGTACACCTTCCGCAGCAGCTCCGCCGCGTGGGCGTCGTCCATCTCGGTTGCGGGTCCGGGGTAGGCGAGCGCGTCGCGCAGGGTGCCCAGCGGCAGGTACGGCTGCTGGGGGAGGAAGAGCGACCCGTCCTCGGTCGGGCGGCGCACAGAACCGCTCGCGTAGGGCCACAGCTGCGCCAGGCTGCGCAGCAGGGTGGTCTTCCCGCCGCCGGACGGGCCGGTGACCAGCAGCGTCGCGCCGGCGGCTGCCTCGAGGTCCAGGTCGTCGACGAGCACCCGCTCGTCGGGTCGGCGCACGGTGAGGTTGCGGATCTGCAGGTCGTCGCTCTCTTCGACTGTCGCGGTCGGTAGCGCGCGGGCGGCTTCGTTGGCGTCCATCAGGCCCGTGAGGCGGTCGAGGACGGCGCGGTAGCTCGCGAACGCGTCGTAGGCGTTGCGGAAGAAGGACAGCGCGCCCTGCACCTGGGCGAAGGCGTCAGCGGTCTGATAGATCTCCCCGAACGTGATCTGTCCGCTGAAGTAGCGAGGCGCCTGGATGAGGTAGGCGAACGGCACCGAGATCTGCGTGACCACGGCGTTGAAGCCCTGGAACTTCAGATTCCGGAAGACGAGCGCCCACGCGTTCGCGATCACATCGCCGAAGCGGCTGCCCAAGATCCCACTCTCGACCCGCTCACCGCGCTGGAAGGCGACGTTCTCTGAGTTCTCCCGCAGTCGCACGAGCGCGTACCGGAAGGAGGCGTTGTAGCGCTCCTGCAGGAAGTTCAGCAGGATGAGCGGCCGCCCGATCCGGAACGCGATCACCGTCGCGACGATCACGAAGACGTACGCGACGAACGTCATCCCACGCGGGATCTCGATCCCGAAGATCGGGAACGGACCGGAGAGTGACCAGAGGATGATCGTGAACGACACCAGCGACACCAGCGAGCTGACCGCGCCGACGCCGAGTGTCACCGAGTCGGCGGGGAACGAGGCGGTGTCCTCCTGGATCCGCTGGTCCGGGTTGTCCACGGCGGCCTCGGTGTAGCGGCCTTTGTGGTAGGAGCGGCCGTCGAGCCAGTCGCTCATCACCCGGTCGGTGAGCCACACCCGCCACCGGATGACGAGCGACTGCTGGACGTAGTACTCGATCAGCAAGTGGGTGACGGCGATCGTGGCCAGGACGGCGAAGATACCCATGTACCGCCAGAATGTCGGGGCATCGGACTGCTGCAGCGCCTGGTAGAAGCCGTTGAACCAGTACGAGTTCAGCACGGTGAAGCGCACCGAGATGACCGCCAGCAGCAGCACGAGCAGCACTCTGAGCAGCGGTCGCCTGCCCTCCGGTCCGCGCGGGGAGAAGTAGGGGAAAGTCAGGCGGCGGAACTGTCGGCCCCACACCGTGTACCGCGAGAGCAGCACGATCAGCAGGGCGCAGGCGAGCAGGGTCGCCACGAATACCCCGCCGATCCAGACGAGGCTGTTGACCCACTCGGCCGACCAGTCCATTTCAGTGCCCATGGGGCCTCCCCGCTCCTCGATCCTCCGGCGGGATCATCAAGGCGCGGAGCCTAGCGGGACCCGTCACAGGCGGTTGTGAGGCCCGTCGTGCGAAGCACGAGCGTTACACACGTTCGGTAACGGCTTGATCACGATGAGCGGTCCCTTGCGCGGGGTGACTGACCGCGTACGTGCAGTTGCACGTTCTTCTGTTACCGCCGGTTCAGCTCGTCGCGTAGATCCGTTCGGCCGTCGCCGTCCTCGGCTGACAGGTCGTGTCCGTGCGCCTCCATTGGGTTAACTGCGATCACTCGTCGAGTTACTTCGATCACAGAACGTATGGAGGTATCTGTTGAACCGCCCGCTTCCCGCGCCAGCTCGTGACTGGGCTCTGCTGCTCACCCGCGTCCTCATCGGTGTCGTGATGTTCGCGCACGGCTATCAGAAGATGGTGATCAACGGCATCGGCCGCACCACGGAGGGATTCGAGAACCTGAGCATCCCGCTCGCGATCGTGTCGGCGTCGTTCGTCACGGTGGTCGAGTTCGTCGGCAGCGTGCTGCTGATCCTGGGCGCCCTCACCCCGCTGATGTGCGGGCTGCAGCTCATCATCATGATCGGCGCCGCCGTCTTCGTCCACGGCGCCAACGGCATCTTCATCTCCAACGGCGGCTGGGAGCTCGTCGGCGTGATCGGCGCAGGCCTCATCGCACTCGGAGCGGCCGGCCCCGGCCGCTACAGCATCGACCACCTCGTGCGCGGGCGGCAGGCACAGCACCGCCGCGAGATCGACCGGTACCACGCGCCGCAGCCGATGATGGCGCAGCAGGTGGCCGCACACCGTCGCTGAGCCGGCACCCGGGGAGTGGGGTCGCTCGGGCAGAGCGGCCCCACAGTCCTTCTCCGGGCGAGTGCGAGGATGATCCGGTGCTCCGCCACGTCACGGCCACCCGGTACGTCACGCCGTTGCGTGAGGGTGGGTCGCTGCCCGGGCTGATGGAGGCAGACGACCTCGGCACGTACGTCGTGAAGTACACCGGGGCGGGGCAGGGGCGGAAGGTGCTCGTCGCGGAGATCGTCACCGGCGAGCTCGCCCGCGGGCTGGGGTTGCCGGTTCCGGAGCTGGTCACCGTCGAGCTCGACCCGTCACTGGGCGTCGCCGAACCGGACCAGGAAGTGCAGGAGCTGCTGCGCGCGAGCCCCGGGCTCAACCTCGGGATCGACTTCTTGCCCGGCGCGCTCGACCTCGACCCGCATGCGTTCCCCGTCGACCCGGGCCTCGCGGGGCGCGTGCTCTGGTTCGACGCGCTCGTCGGCAACGTCGACCGGTCGTGGCGCAACACCAACATGCTCTTCTGGCACGGCAACCCGTACCTGATCGACCACGGCGCCACGCTGACGTTCCAGCACGCCTGGTCCGGGGCCGCGGCGTGGGTGGAACGGGCCTACGACGCCGCCGACCACGTGCTGCTGGGCTGCGCGCCCGACCTCGACGCCGCCGACGCCGCGCTCGCGCAGCGGGTCACACCGCAGCTGGTGCGAGCCGCGGCGGACGCGGTGCCCGACGAGTGGCTCGCCGACGAGCCCGGTTTCGCCGACGTCGACGAGGTGCGCGGAGCCTTCGTCACGCAGCTCGTGGCCCGCCGTGACGCGCGCGATGCCTGGCTGCCCGGCGTCCGCGCGGCGATCGCCGAACGGGGCGCCGCGTCCGGCCCGCCCGCGACCCGCGGTCCCGGCACGCCGTTCTGGGCGGGGCGGGCATGACAGCGAGGCACCCCTTCGAGTACGCGCTGCTGCGGGTCGTGCCGCGGATCGAGCGCGGCGAGTCGTTGAACGCCGGGGTCGTCCTCTACAGCCGCCCGCTGGACTTCCTCGGCGCCCGCGTCCACCTCGACGTGGCGCGCCTGCACGCGCTAGACCCGGACGCAGATCCCGCGATGATCACGGCCGCGCTCGAGGCCGTGCAGGGGCACTGCGAGCACGAGCGCGTCGAGGCCCGGCACGCGGCGCCTGCCGGCCGGGAGGACCGCGGCCGCCGCTTCCGCAGGCTGACCGCGCCGCGCAGCACGATCGTCCAGGCCGGCCCCGTGCACACCGGCCTGACCGCCGACCCGGATGCGGAGTTGGAGCACCTCCTCACCACGCTGGTTCTCCCGCTGCGGTAGGCAAGACAGCATGACCGACGCCGTTCCGCCCGGGCCGCTGTCCGACTGGCTGCGCCGCGAGGTGCCGCGGGTGGCGGTGGGGGACGGGCCGGTGGTGGTCGAGCAGATCTCCGGTGGCCACTCCAACCTCACCTACCGGATCATCGACGCCGCCGGCCGCCGGTTCGCGCTGCGCCGCCCGCCCACCGGGATGGTGCTCGCCACCGCGCACGACATGGGCCGCGAGTGGCGGTTCATCAGCGCACTCGCGCCCACCGCGGTGCCCGTGCCGCCGCCGGTTGCGTTCTGCGGCGATCCGGACGTGATCGGCGCCGAGTTCTACCTCACCGAGTTCGTCGACGGGGACGTGCTGGGCGACGAAGCGTCCGGGCACCGACTCGCGCCCGCGGCCCGCCGGACCGCGGGCCTGCACGCCGTCGACGTGCTGGCCGACCTGCACGCCGTCGACCCGGACGCCGTCGGGCTCGCCGACCTGCGCCGCCCCGGCCGCTACCTGGAGCGCCAGCTGCGCCGCTGGCACCGGCAGGTGCACGAGTCGGCCGTGCCGGACCTGTCGGCCGTCGACGGTGCCCATGCCCTGCTGGTCGAGCGGGCCGCCGATCTCGCGCCGTCGAAGGCGTGCATCGCGCACGGCGACTTCCGGCTCGGCAACCTCGCCGTCGGTCCAGACGGGCGCGTGCGCGCGGTCTTCGACTGGGAGCTTGCCGCCATCGGCGACCCGCTCGCCGATCTCGGCTGGCTGCTCGCGTCATGGGGACGCCCTGGGGACGACGTGCCGCCGACCATCCCCGGTCCCAGCCTCGTCGACGGCTACCCGGAGCGTGTCGACCTCATCACTCGCTACGCCGAGCGCTCCGGCCGCGATCTCGCGACGCTCCAGGACGAGCTCGACTTCTACGTCGCGTTCGCCCGCTGGCGCTCGGCCTGCATCGGAGCCGGCGTCTACACCCGCTACGCGGGCGGTGTGATGGGCGGGCGGGCCGAGGCAGACGGCGGAGCCGCCCGCCTCGCGTCCCTGCAACGCCAGGCCGAGGCCGTCATCGCCGCGTTGGGCGGGTGATCACTGCTCGGTCCTGAGGTAGGCGAGCACGGCCAGCACCCTGCGGTTCGTGTCGTCGTCCGGAGGGAGGTCGAGCTTGGCGAGGATGTTGCCGACGTGCTTGCCGACCGCGGGCTCGGAGATGACGAGCTGCCGCGCGATGGCGGTGTTGGAGTGTCCTTCGGCGATGAGGGTGAGTACCTCGCGCTCGCGCGGCGACAGCCGAGACAGCGGGTCGCGGCGGCGGCGCAGCAGCCGCCGCACCACCTCGGGGTCGATCACGACCCCACCGTCCACGACCTGGCGCAGCGCGGCGACGAACTCCTCGACGTCGACGACCCGGTCCTTCAGGAGGTAGCCGACCCGGCGTCCGTCGCCGGATTCCAGCAGGTCCGCGGCGAGGCTCTGCTCCACGTACTGGCTGAGCGCGACAACGGCCAGCGCGGGGTGGACCCGGCGCAGCGCCACCGCGGCGCGCAGTCCCTCGTCGGTGTGGGTGGGCGGCATGCGGATGTCGGTGATCACCAGGTCCGGCGGATGGTCGGCGACGGCCGCCGTGAGCGCCTCCGCGTCGCCCACCGCGGCGACGACGTCGAACCCGAACCGGCCGAGCAGCCCGGCGAGCCCCTCCCGCAGCAGTACGCCGTCCTCCGCGAGGACTACGCGGACGGCGGTTCGCGCTGCTGGCACGGGAGCTCCACACAGAGGACGGTCGGCCCGCCGGGCGGGCTGGACAGCAGCATTCTGCCGTCGGCCACGGCGACCCGATCGGCCATCCCGGTCAGCCCGCTGCCACGCGCCGGGTCGGCGCCGCCCCGCCCGTCGTCGCGGACCTCCACGACCAGTACACCGCCCCGTACCCGCGCGGTCAGGCTCGCGAAGGCCGCCTGCGCGTGCTTGGCGACGTTCGTGAGCGCCTCGACCACCACGAAGTAGGCCGCGTGCTGGACGTGGTCCGGCAGCCGCTTGGGGAGGTCGGTGCTGACGGTCACCGGGACCGCGGCGTCGTCGGCGAGCTCCCGCAGGGCCGCGGCCAGCCCGCGGTCGGTGAGCACCTGCGGGTGGATGCCCCGGATCAGCTGCCGCAGCTCGGCCATGAGCTGTTTGGCCTGCGTGTGGGCCTCGGCCACGGTCCGGGCCGCCGGGGAGTCGGGAGGCAGGTCCAGCCGCGCCAACCCGAGCTGGAGGGTCAGCCCGACGAGCCGCTGCTGTGCGCCGTCGTGCAGGTCCCGCTCGATGCGGCGCCGTTCGGCCTCGAACGCGTCCACCAGCCGGGCCCGTGAGCGCGACACCTCGACGAGCCTGGCGCGCAGTTCCGCGGAGTCCCCGGCGCACAGCAGCGTCCGCGCCGCGGCCGCGTGCACACCCGCGACCAGCGCGAACACGTACGGGACCGTCGGGAGGAGCGCGAAGCCGGCGAGTGCGTACGGCAGCGTGTCCTCGACGCGGGTGACCTCGCCGAAGCCGAGCGTCACCGGATCGGTGCCGTCCACCAGCAGCGGGCTGGAGACCAGCACACCGACCATCGCCACCAGCAGGAAACCGACCGCGTAGAGCAGCGGTGCCACGGTGACCAGCAGCGCGGTGTAGCCGAGCGCGCGCCAGGTGGCCGCCTCGGTGTAGCGGGTTCGCAGCCACGGCCACAGGCCGTGGTCGGGTGGCCTGCGGTGCCCGGAGTCTGCCGGGCGGGCGTCGACGAGGCGCAGCCGCCACCGTTCGAGGATCGCCAGCGGGAGCGCAACCAGCGGGCCGCCGGCCGCGATCAGCACCGCGCCGAGGACGACGGCCAACATCACGGTGCCGAGCGGCCACCCAGTTCCTCCTTCGGCCAGCTGCAGGAGAAGGGCGATCCACGGCAGGCCGAGCAACATCAGCGGAATCCCGGCCGCCACCGCCACCGCCGGGGTGGTCAGGAGGTAGCCCAGTGACCGCCATGGCCAGCCGGTGACGAGGAACCGGCGCCGGATGACCGCGTCGAGCGGTGTCCGCGGTGTTCGAGCCTGCATGCCGAGAGCACGCTAGCCCAGCGATGTCACCGCCCCCAGCAGGCTGGCCCTAGTCCGGGGGTATGCCTGGCCATACCCGCTCTCGGCGTACTGGTCGTAGTGACCACGCGGCCCGCCGCGCGATCCCCTGTGTCCCATGCAGCTGGAGCTCAGCAACGTCACCAAGACCTACCGGGGAGGCAAGCAGGCCGTTGCCGGCGTGAGCATGCGCATCGGCCCCGGCATCCTCGGCCTGCTCGGCCCCAACGGCGCCGGGAAGTCGTCTCTGATGCGCATCCTCGCCACGATCACGCGCCCCACCGAAGGCCAGGTCACCTGGGACGGGACCGACATCGTGGCCCGGCCCGGCGGCCTGCGGCGCAGGCTCGGCTACCTCCCGCAGGACTTCGGCGTCTACCCCAACCTCACCGCCCGTGAGTTCCTGAGCTACCTGGCCGCCGTCAAGGGGCTCACCGGCCGGACCGCGACGGCGCGCGTCGACGAGCTGCTGGAGCTGGTCAACCTCACCGAGGCGAGCCGGCGGCCCCTCGGGAAGTACTCCGGCGGGATGCGTCAGCGGGTCGGGATCGCCCAGGCGCTGCTGAACGACCCGGCGGTGCTGATCGTGGACGAGCCGACCGTCGGGCTGGATCCCGAGGAGCGGATGCGGTTCCGCAACCTGCTCGGCGCGCTGGCGGCGGATCGGATCGTGATCCTGTCCACCCACATCGTGTCGGACGTGGAGGCGGTCGCGGATGACATCGCGGTCCTCGTGGGCGGGCGGCTGCGGACCCGCGGCTCACCGGAGGCGCTGCTGCGGGCCGTCGACGGGATGGTGTGGGAAGCCTGCCTCCCCGCGGACGGGCTCGCCGAGCTGCGCGCGCGTCACCTGGTCAGCCGGGTGGCGCGCGCCGCCGACGGCATCCGTGCACGGGTGCTCGCCCCGGCCGTGCCGATGGCAGGCGCGATTCCGGTGCGTCCGGACCTGGAGGACGCCTACCTGCACGCCGTGCACGTCGCCGCCGCCCCGCACCCGCAGGCGAGCCCGATGTGGAGGGCGGTCACGTGAGGGCCCCTGTCCTCTGCGCGATCGCCATGGCGGACTTCCGGGACCGCGCGCGACGGCCAGCGTTCGTGGTGATGCTGCTCGCGGCGGCGGGCCTTGGCTACCTGGCCGCCCCGCCCCCGTCGACCGGCTACACGATGGTCAAGATCGGCGAGTTCCGCGGCGCGTACGACAGCGGTTACCTCGGCGTGATGCTGGCGATGGTCGCCGGTCTGTGGCTCTCGCTGTGCGGCTTCTACGCGGTCAAGAACACGATCGCGAGGGACGCCGCGACCGGGGTCGGCCAGGTACTGGCGGCCACGCCGCTGAGCCGGGCCGGCTACCTGCTGGGGAAGTACCTCAGCAATCTCATGGTGCTGGCGGCCATGGCCGGGGTGTTGGCGCTGACCGGGCTCGGGATGCTCCTGCTGCGCGGCGAGTCCGACGGGGTCGACCTGGTGGCGCTGTGGCTGCCGTTCCCGCTGCTGTGCCTCCCGTTCCTGGGGGTGGCCGCGGCATCGGCGCTGGTCTTCGAGTCGGTTCGGCCGCTGCGGGGCGGGGCGGGCAACGTGGTCTGGTTCTTCGGCTACCTGCTCCTGTTCCTCGCCGGGGTGGGCACGACGGGCCTGGACGCCATCGGCGCCAGCATGCAAGCCGACCTGCTCGCCCAGCATCCGGGCGTCGACGCGGAGATCTCGATCGGCCTGACCAGCGAGGAGGGTGGACTGGGCCTGTTCCACTGGTCGGGGTGGGACGTCGGCGTGGGACTGGTCGCCCAACAGCTCGGCCTCCTCCTCGCCACCGCGCTGGCCGCGGTGGTCCCGGCGCTGTGGTTCACGAGGTTCGACACTGCAGGGAAACGCGAGCCGACCGCCCGGCCGACGCCCACGGAGGCCGCGGACCCGGTCGGTGCACCGGCGTTCACCGCGACCGCGCGGCCGCTGACCCCGGTCGCGCTCGGCCGCCCACTGGTCGCGCTGTGCGCGGGCGAGCTGCGCGTGCTCCTGAAGGGACTGCCGCGCTGGTGGTGGCTGGGACTGCTGGCGCTGACCGTCGTCGCTCTGGACGTCCCGGCGACCGGCGGATCCCACCTGACGCTGCTGCTCACCTGGGTGTGGCCGGTACTGGTGTGGTCGCGCCTCGGCGCCCATCGGTACGAGCACGACGTCCACCTGCTCACGGGCGCAGGCGCCGCGGCGAGGCGGCGGCTGCTCGCGGAGTGGGCCGCCGGCACGGCGATCGCCGCGCTCGCCGGGATCGGGCCACTGCTGCGGATGCTGCTGGAGAGTGACCTCGCGGGCGTCGCGGCATGGGCGGGCGGTGCCGCGTTCATCCCGGCGCTCGCTCTCCTGCTCGGCTCGATCAGCCGCAGCTCCCGGCTCTTCCAGCTGGTCTACCTGATGCTCTGGTACGCCGTCGCCAACGGCGTGCCGGCCGTCGACTTCATGGGCGCGGTCCGCGGCCAGGCAGGCGAGCTCGCCGGACCCCACCCGACCTTCGTACTCGCCGCCGCCGCGGCCCTCATCACCCTGACCATCGTCAACCAGGAGGTTCGCCATGCGCGCCGCTGACATCCGCACACTCGCGCTGGCGGCCGCCGCGCTGAGCACGGCCATGGCGCTCACCGGCTGCCGGGTCGCGACCACCGCAACGGCGGAGCCGCCGCGCACCGACACCTACCGCGGCGGCGTCGCCACCGTCGTCCTCGACATCGAGGATGCCGGGGCATGGCAGGTCGGCAGCACATCAGCGGCCATCACCGCCCGCGTCACCGGAGCCGACCGGCGCGATGTCGAGGTGCGCCGAGCCGTGGAGTACACCGACGGCGACCGGCCGGGGGAGCGCATCGAGCAGTCCGGCGACACCCTGACCGTCGCTGCGCAGTGCCCGGAGGACTTGGCCATCGGCACCCCGACCTGCCAGGCCGGCTACGAGATCACCGTGCCCTACGGCACGACGGTCCGGGCGGGGAGCCGCAACGGTGACCTGACCGTCGAGGACACCCGCGGTGGTCTCGAGCTGAGCTCCGACGACGGTGACATCACCGTGATCGTCGCCCCGGGAGGAGGCGGCTACGCGGTGACCGCGAAGTCGCAGGACGGCGAGGCCACCGTCGACGTCCCGGTGGATCCCGCGGGCCCGCCGATCAGCGCCGTCTCCGGCAGTGGTGACGTCACCGTCAGGCAGGGGTGACCGGCTCGGGGATCCACGCGGGATCCCGCGATCGCCGAGCTGTACCTCGGGACCGAACAGCCTCCTCAGGCTCCGACCGTGGCGGGGGAGAGGCGCACCGGCATCGTCGCGTAGCCGCGCAGCACCCGGGTGGGACGGCGGCGGGGCGGGCCGGAGATGGTGAGGTCGGGGAACCGGTCGAAGAGCGCCCGCAGGCCGACCTCTCCCTCCATCCGTGCGAGCGCGGCGCCGAGGCAGAAGTGCGGCCCGCTGGAGAAGGCGAGGTGTTCGCCCGCGTTCGGGCGCGTGACGTCGAACCGGTCGGGGTCGGCGAAGACGGCCGGGTCGCGGTTGGCGCCGCCCAGCATCAGCACCACGAACTGTCCCGCCCGAACTCGATCGCCTGCGACCACCGTCTCCCGGTGCGCGACACGACCCGTGCGCTGGACGGGGGAGTCGACGCGCAGCACTTCGTCGACCGCACGGGGCCAGTGCTGCGGCTCGGCGCGCAGCAGGGCCAGCTGGTCGGGGTGGGCGGTGAGGAGGCCGACGCCGTTGCCGATGAGGTTCACCGTGGTCTCGAACCCGGCGGCGAGTAGCAGCATCGCGATGCTGGTGAGCTCGTCCTCGGTGAGCCGCTCCCCGTCGTCGTGGGCGTGGACGAGCGCGGAGAGGATGTTGTCGCCAGGGTGGCGGCGCAGGTGCGCGAAGTGTCCTTGCATCCACTCCTGCAACGCCTCGATGTCGCGCTCCGAACGACGGAACTGCGAGTAGGTCAGCCCGGCGTCGAGGGACAGCGCCGCGCCCTCCCCCCAGCGCAGGAACTGGCGACGCATCTCGACTGGGGCGCCGAGCATCTCGGCGATGACGGTGGCCGGTAGCAGGCTCGCGTAGTCCTCGATCAGGTCGGCCGCCGCCCCCTTCGCCGCCATCTCGGCGAGCAGTTCGGCCGCGATCTCCTCGGTGCGCGATCGCAGCGCGGCGACCGCTTTGGCGCTGAACGCCCTGGTGACGAGCTTGCGGTAGCGCGTGTGGTCCGGCGGGTCGGTGGAGAGCATCGACGGTGGTTCCACCGGCCCCAGCGGTCCGCGGCCTGCGGCGGCCACGGCATAGCGCAGCGGGGCGGGTGCGGGCCCGCTCGGGCCTCCGATGACACCGAAGTCGGGACTGCGCAGGACAGCCGTGGCGAGGTCGTGGTGTGCGGTGTTGAGCACGATCCCGTTGTCGACGAAGCGGCCCTGCGCGCGGATCGTCGCGTAGTGCGGGAACGGATCGGCGACGAAGGCGGCGTCGAGCATGAGACGGGCGGTGATGTCGCCCTCCCGGCGGCGCTTCCCCAGCGCCTTCCGGATGAACCCGTGCCGGAGCCCCCACCGGATCGCCCGCCGCACCTCTGCAACCGCGTTCATACGACCGAAGTTACCGCCGGTAAGTCGATCCTGGCCACCCGATGCGCCGAGCGTCAGGTACGACTGTGGGGTGACCGACCCCCGGCTCGTGGCCGTCAGCGACCTGCACGTGCGCTACCCGGACAACCGCTCCGTCGTCGAGTCCCTGCGCCCGACCAGCGCCGACGACTGGTTGATCGTGGCGGGTGACGTCGGCGAGGAGGTCGCGGACGTCGCGTGGGCGCTCGGTCTGCTGCGCGAGCGGTTCGCCCGCGTGCTGTGGGTGCCCGGCAACCACGAGCTGTGGACGCGGGGAAAGGATCCGGTGCAGCTGCGCGGCGTGCAGCGCTACCTCGCGCTCGTGCAGGCCTGCCGGGAGCTCGACGTGCTCACCCCTGAGGACCCGTTCCCGATCTGGGACGGCCCCGGCGGCCCGGTCACCGTCGCGCCGCTCTTCGCGTTCTACGACTACTCGTTCCTCCCGGCCGGCACCACGACGGTCGAGGAGGGTCTCGCCGCCGCGTACGCGGCCGGCGTGGTGTGCACCGACGAGCACCTGCTGCAGCCGGACCCGTACCCGGACCGGGCCGCCTGGTGCGCGGCGCGCATCGAGGAGTCGGAGCGCAAGCTCGACGCGTGCGACCCGGACCTGCCGACGGTGCTCGTCAACCACTGGCCGCTCACCCGCCACCCGACCGACGTACTGCGCCACCCCGAGTTCGCGCTCTGGTGCGGCACGACCCGCACCGCCGATTGGCACGTCCGCTACCGCGCTGCCGCCGTCGTGTACGGGCACCTGCACATCCCGCGCGTGACCTGGGAGGACGGCGTGCGCTTCGTGGAGGCGTCGCTCGGCTACCCGCGCGAATGGCGGCCCCGCGACGCGCGCAACGGCACCGTCGTCACCGAGCTGCTGCCACGCCAGGTCCTGCCCGCGCCGTGACAGCGGCGGATCGGAGCTTGATCGCCGGACCGGTGCGCGGGCGGCCACATCCGGCCGCCCGCGCACCAAATGGATGATCAAGCGCGGCTGCGCCCTCCGTAGCGGCGGCGGAACTTCTCCACCTGCCCTGCCGAGTCGAGGACACGCTGTGCGCCCGTCCAGAACGGGTGTGAGTACGCGGTGATGTCCACGCGGATCAGCGGGTAGGTCTTGCCGTCCTCCCAGTCGATCGTGTCCGCCGACGTCGCCGTCGAGCGGGTGAGGAACGCCTGGCCGGTGGACCGGTCCTGGTAGACGACGGGACCGTAGGCGGGGTGGATGTCGCGGCGCATGGCTGCCTCCTGCAACGGGTCGGCTTCGTGAACTCCACCCTAAACGACAATGATTGTCGTTATGTTCCGGCCCGCCGATCGGCGAAGGCGCGCAGGGCGCGCAGGAGGTCGATGCGCCGGAACCCGGGCCAGTAGCTGTCGCAGAAGTGCAGCTCGGAGCGGGTGGACTGCCAGATGAGGAACCCGGACAGCCGCCGCTCGCCACTCGTCCGGATGATCAGATCCGGATCGGCCCGCCCCGCGGTGTAGAGGTGCGCGGCGATGTCGGCGTCGGTGAGCCGCTCGGAGAGCTCGCGCGCGGTCGTGCCTGCCCGCGCCTCCTCGTCGAGCAGCGATCGCACGGCGTCGACGATCTCCTCGCGGCCGCCGTAGGCGATCGCGATCGTGACGTCGGCGTTCGTCGGCCGCTCCCGCGTGACCTCGGCGGCGTGCTTGAGCGCGTGTCGCGTGGAGTCGGGGAGCATGTCGAGCCGGCCCGCGAGGTGCACCCGCCACGGGCTGGACGGGCGCGCGAGCTGCTCTGCGACGACGTCCTCGACGAGCTGCATGAGGTGTGCCACCTCGTCCGACTCCCGCTTCGCGAGGTTGTCGGTGGATGCGACGAACACCGTCACCTGCCGGATGTCGAGGTCGTGGCACCAGCCAAGCAGCGTCGAGACGTGCTCCGAGCCGTAGCGGTGCCCGATCCGCGGGTCGTCGAACCCGACCTGGCGGGCCCATCGACGGTTGCCGTCCATCACGATGCCGACGTGCTCCGGCCGGGGCCGGCCGCGCAGGACCCGCTCGAGCCGTCGTTCGTCCAGCCGCCGGATGGCGTCGATCACGCTCATTCGGCGACCGTACCGGCGGCAGGATCTTGACGAGATGGGGCATTCCTGCCGGTCGACGACCCGGCGGCCCGCCGGTGACGATCGGGTGCATGAACGTGCTGTGGATCTTCGCCCACCCGGAGCCGCGATCGTTGAGCGGGACGCTGCGCACCGACGGCGAGCGGGAGCTGCGTGAGCAGGGCCACGAGGTGTGCGTGTCCGACCTGTACGCGATGGGCTGGAACCCCGTCGTCGATCGGGAGGACTTCGCCGCGGCGGAGGGGGAGCGGCTCCTGGTCGCCGCGGCGTCCGAGCGAGCCCACCGCGGCGGGACGCTCAGCGCGGACATCCGCGCCGAGCAGGACAAGCTCCGGTGGGCCGACGCGGTCGTGCTGCAGTTCCCGATCTGGTGGAACGGGATGCCCGCGATCCTCAAGGGCTGGTTCGACCGCGTCTTCGTCAAGGGGTTCGCCTACGGTGTGCGGCACCCGGACACCGGGCGGATCCGCCGCTACGGCGACGGGCTGATGCGCGGCAAGCGCGCGCTCGTCGTGGTGACGGTGGGCGCGCCGGAGCCGAGCCTCGGCCCTCGCGGTGTCCACGGCGACATCGACCACCTGCTCTTCCCGCTGACCCACAGCACGCTCTTCTACACCGGGATGTCCGCGCTCCCGCCGTTCGTCGTGGCGGGCGCGGACCGGATGACGCCCGGGTGCTGCGCGGAAGTCGCCGAGCGCCTGCGTGCACGGCTGCGCGAGTTGCCGGACGCCGCACCGATCGCGTTCCGTGCCGAGGACAGCGGCGACTACGACGAGAACCTCGTCCTGCGCCCCGACCTCGTGCCAGGCGGTACGGGCTTCGCCGTGCACGTCCGGTAGCCGGTGAGGACAACCGCCGACGGCGCGACGGATGCCGCCGAGCGACTGCCGCCCCTCAGCGCGGCGGTGCCCCGGCGTAGTTGAAGCAGGATCGGGCTCCGTGACGCGTTCCCCATTGTCCCGTTTCCTGGCCGCGCCGGTCCTGCTCCTGATGATCGTCGGCGCGGCCGCGTGCGGTACCTCGGCGCCGGCGGAGCCGCCGGCCCCGGAAGCGGCGGCCTCGGCCGCGGCGCCAGAGGGTCACGGCGGCGGCCATGGCGGTCACGGATCCGGCGGTCATGGATCCGGCGGTCACGGATCTGGCGACCCCGGCTCCCCGGTGGTCCCCGCTCCCACGCTGTACGCCGTGCAGACCGGCCCGCTCGGGATCATCCTCACCGACGGCTCCGGCCACCTGATCTACCGCTCGGACGCCGACAGTGTGACCCCGCCGACGTCCACCTGTACCGACGCGTGCGCTCAGACCTGGATCCCGGTCACGGCCCCTCCGGACCAGGAGCTCGACCTCGCGGGCGTGAAGGAGGAGCTGGTCGGGCGGCTGCAGCGGCCGGACGGCAGCTCCCAGCTGACGCTCGCCGGGTGGCCGCTCTACCGCCACCACGACGACGACGGTTCCCTCGCGACGGCAGGCCAGAACGGTGCCGACGGCAGGTGGTTCGTGGTCACGCCGAAGGGGGAGAAGGCGACCCCACCGGCCTGAGGAACTCGAGTAGCGCGGCAGTCAGCTCGGCGGGCCGGTCCTCGTGGACGAGGTGGCCCGCGCCAGGAATGACGTGCAGCCGCGCGCCCGGGATGAGCGCGGCCAGCTCGCGCCCCCGCTCGACCGGGACCCAGGTGTCGTCCTCGCCCCAGCACACGGTCACGGGGACGTCGATCGTGGCGTACCGGTCGCGCATCGCGTCGGTGTAGCTCCGGTCGCCGAGGCGGACGGCGAGCTGGCGGTAGAAGGCGGCCTGCCCGTCGGAGCCGGTCCAGGGCGCGACGAGATCCTCGAGCGTGGCCGGGCGCAGTCCCTGGCTGCTCGCCGAACCGACGTACTCACGCAGAAGGGCCTCGTGCGCCGCCGCGGGGAGGCGGGCGAACACGTCCGCGTGCTCGCCGACGAGCGCGGAGAAGTCGCTTCCCCACGGTGCCAGCGAGACGGCGTCGACGAGCGCCAGCGACCGGTACCGCACCCCGTCGAGCAGGTGGGCGCCGAGCGCGATGGCGCCGCCGGAGTCGTGGGAGATCACGATCGGCTCGGTCAGCTCCCACCGGTCGAGCAGCTCGGCGAAGACGCCCGCCTCGCCGGCCAGCGAGACGTCCTGGCCCTCGAACTTCTCCGACGCCCCGTAGCCGGGCATGTCCCAGACGTACACGCGATGCCGACTGGCGATGGCGCGGGCCACGTCCCGCCACACGTAGGACGAGAACGGCGTGCCGTGCAGGAGGACGACCGGCGGCGCACCCGCGGGACCCAACCGGTTCCACCGGACCTGCCCGGAAGCACTCCGGTAGGTGTTCGGCAGTTCCCAGTGATCCGCAGCCATCGCGCGGATCATGGGCGCTGTCGGCCCGGGACGCAAGCGGGCACGCCCCGAGGTCGATCATCGCCAGTTCGGGATAGCATCGCCTCGTGACGATGGATTGCTGTGGGCAAGATCTGACGCCGGCGGTGGCGCTGTTCCGCTCGCTGGCCGAACCGGCGCGGCTGGCGATCGTGCGGCGGCTGGCGCACGGCGAGGCGCGAGTGGTCGATCTGACCCGGTCGCTCGGCCTGGCGCAGTCGACGGTCTCGAAGCACCTCGCGTGCCTGAGGGACTGCGGGTTGATCGACTACCGGACGGAGGGGCGGCAGTCGTTCTACTCGCTGACCCGGCCGGAGCTGATGGACCTGCTGCGTAGCGCGGAGCTCTTGCTCTCGGAGACCGGGGACGCGGTGGCGCTGTGCCCCGTCTACGGCGAGCCCGCCGCTCAGCCCTTGGACGTGGTGCCGTGAGCAGCGCGGGGATGGCCGCCGATCACCGTGCGATGCTGCGACGACGGATCCGCTGGCTCGTCGCCGCCACCATCACCTACAACGTCATCGAGGCCGTCGTGGCGATCACGGCGGGGACGATCGCGTCCTCGGTCGCGCTGATCGGGTTCGGGCTCGACTCCGTGATCGAGGTCAGTTCGGCTGCCGCGGTCGCCTGGCAGTTCGCGGGCCCCGACCCGGAACGCCGGGAGAAGGTGGCGCTGCGGGTGATCGCGGGCTCGTTCTTCGCGCTCGCGGCGTACGTCACCGTGGAGGCGGTGCGGACGCTCGTCGGCGGCGACCCTCCCGAGCACTCCACCGTCGGCATCGTGCTGGTGGCGATCAGCGTGGTGGTCATGCCGTTCCTGTCCCGGGCGCAACGGCGCGCGGGTCGCGAGCTGGGCTCGGCCTCCGCCGTCGCCGACTCCAAGCAGACGCTGCTGTGCACCTACCTGTCCGCGGCGGTGCTGTTGGGGCTGGTGCTCAACTCCGCGCTGGGCTGGTGGTGGGCCGACCCCGTCGTCGCACTCGGTCTCGCGGCGGTGGCGATCCGCGAAGGCCGGCAGGCGTTGCGCGGGGAGACGTGCTGTCCGCCCGTCCACGTCGACGAGGACGGCGGCCATCACGGCTGCGGGTGCGCCGACGGCTGCTGAACGAGCGAACGTAGGAAGGTCTGTGCGGAGCATCTGACCAGCTAGTCCGATGTCACATCTGGTCGATCAGCTCGTTGGCGGTTTCGACGGCGATGTCGATGGCCCGGGCCGCGAGCGGCGATTGGGTGCGTCCGGCCGGCCAGCACAGGTACCACGTGGTGGCGGGCGACGGTCGCAGTTGGTGGATGCTGAGCATGTCGTCGGACCAGGCATCGGACCCGTGGAGGGCGAGCCACGGCACCACCGCCGAGCCTATGCCCGCCCGGACCATCGACAAGATCGTTTCGTGGCCCGCGGTTCGAAACACGATCCGTGGCCGCGCGCCGTGGCTGGCGAGCGCCCGCTCCAACCATCGTTGGTGATAGGTGGGAGGCCAGGCGACCATCGGTGCATCGTCGAGCAGCTTCACCTGTACTGGACCATCGGGGAACGCGCTGGCGCCTGCCACCAGGAGGTACGGCTCGTCGAGCAGCTCGACGTGCTCGACGTCGCCTTCGATCCGGCCGTAGTGGAACAACAGGTCGAGATCTCCGATCTCCGGATCCTCCGGTCGTCCCACCTCGGACAGCCTGATGTCGCAGCCGGGGTGCTCGTCCAGCAGCCGGCGTACGACCGTCGGCAGGATCAGCTTGGACACGGCCTGGAAGGTGCCGATGTCGATCCGGCCGTTACCCGCCCTGAAGCGATCGACGGCGTCGGCGAGCGCTTCCGCCCTCGTGAGCAGATCGCGCCCGTGGGCCAGTACCACCTCGCCGAGGGGCGTGATCCGGACCGGCCTCGGACCTCCTGGTCGGTCGAAGACGGCGCCACCGACGGCCTTCTCGAGCGCGGCGATCTGCTGGCTCACCGACGATTGCGTGTAGCCGAGCCGCCCCGCCGCTCGGCCGAACGTCCCTTCCTCTGCGATGGCAGCCATGGTTCTCAGGTGGCGCAGCTCGACGTCAGCCATGCCTCACACCATAGCAAATAGCGATCATTATGATCGGAAGCAATCGCTTTTCTTGATGCACGGGCGATCCTTAGAGTCATCGGCATGACGACCTGCGGCACACCCCCTCCGGACGCGGCAGCCCACGGCGGCCGGCCATCCCGCCCGCGGTTGGGCATGACGGAATCGGACCCGATCCCCGAGCAACTGTCCAGCCCTCGCGGCACACCCCTGACGGCGCTCAGCTGGGCGGACGTGCGGACGCGGGTGGCCGAGGCGGAGGACTTCCTGCTCGCAACCACCGACCCGGATGGGCGACCGCACGTGGTGCCGGTGCTGGGGGTTTGGCTCGAAGGAACGGTCTGTTTCGTCACCTTCCGGCAGTCCCGCAAGACTCGCAACCTTTTGCGGAACAACGGCTGCGCGGTCACGGTGCCCGGTCATGATGTCGACTTGGTTCTCGAAGGCACCGCCCATCTCGTTCGGAACGCGGCCCGGCTGCAGAAAGTTGCGGACCTGTTTCCGGCCAAGTATCCGTGGTGGCACCCGTTCGTCAGAGATGGCGAATTCTACGATCCGGCCGACACCGCCCTCGAAGACCCTCGGCACGTCTACGCGGTTGAGCCGGCGCAGGTGTTCGCATTCGGCAAGGAGGAAGGGTTCAGCGCCACCCGCTGGCGCTTCCCGGCCTAGATCGGCGCTCCCGGTCGTGGTTCGTCCTGATCGCAAGATCGAATGAAAGGAAAAGTACCAATGGCAACGATGACCGACAACGAATGGCGATCCTTCGTCGCGGGGGGAACAAGGCTTGCCCACGTAGCGCTCGCCCGCGCCGACGGGCGACCCCATGTCACCCCGGTTTGCTTCATCCTCGACGGCGATGAACTCGCCTTCGCCCTGTCGCCCGGGAGCATCAAAGGAAAGAGCCTGGCCCGTGACCCGCGCATCGCGGTCTGCGTCAGCGATGAGCGGCAGCCCTACGGCTTCGTGACCATCGAGGGACATGCCCGAACCTCCGCCGAGCCCGACCAGATCAAACACGTCGCCGCGGGCATCGCCGAACGCTACTACCCCTCTCAACCCGCAGAGGGCATCGTTCAATCATTCGTACAAGAAGGCTTCACGGCAGTTCACATCAGCATCACCAACGTCATCGCCCGATCCAGCCTCGGCTGAGACCGCCCACACTAGGCCTTTGTCAGCTGCGCGCAGAGGGCGTCGACCGTGTTGGTGGCACGAGCGAGCCCGAGGTGGTCGATGTAGTCCCGCGACTCGACGATCAGCCCGTCGCGGATCCGGAAGACGATTATGCCCGGCGCGGCCCAGCCCGCGTCGCCGCGGTAAGTGAACTCGCCGATGACCACCTCGGGATCGGCAGTGTGGTGGACGCGTACGTCCTCGACGCGGAAACCCGCCCAGCCGGCCGGCCCCGCCGTGGCGAAGTGCTGCCGGAGTGCTTCGCGGCTGAGCAGCGGGGTGTCGCCGAGCGGGGCCATCGGGTGTCGCACGTCGGTTTCTTCGGCGTAGAACTCGGCCAGCTTGTCGACCTGAGTGCGGTCACCGTTCTGCAGCCGGCAGGCGCCGTCGAGAATGGCACGGAACGTCTCTTCGGGGGTTCGCATCATGGTTGCCCTTCTCACCGGAATCTTGGAACTACGCGCTCGAGTTCCACGGTCAGCTACATCTCGCGCTCCCAGCCGCCGCGCGTGTCGACGTCCGTAGCATCTGCCAGCGCCTCCAGCTCCGCGATCTCCTCGTCGGCGAGCTCGATGCCGCAGGCCCTGCTCAGACCGTCGATGTAACCCGCCTTCGTGACCCCGATGATCGGGGTGGTCCCCTTGGCGATGGCCCAGGCGGTGGCGACATCGGCGGCGGACGCGCCTCGGTCCTCGCCGATCGCCCCCATCCGCTCGGTCAGCGCCTGCAGCCGGGGCAGGATGCCGTTGTACGCGGCCGCCCGACTGCTGCCTTCAGGCAACGGGTGGGCCGGACCATACGTGCCGGTCAGCGCCCCTTGTTCGAGGACCATGTAGGAGAAGAACCGCACGTCGTGCTCGCGGCAGTGGTCGAGAATGCCCGCGCGCTCAGAGCTCCGGTACAGGAGGCTGTAGTGGTTCTGGACTGCCTCCACACGGAAGCCGGCCTCGCCGAGGATCTGATCGGCAAGAGCGATCTCCTCCATGTTGTGGTTCGAGACGCCGACATGCCTGATCTTGCCGCTCTTCAGCAGCGGGATCAGCAGGGACGTCCACCGTGCGACGTCGGCAGGGTTGTGGATCCAGTACAGATCCACGTACTCCGTGCCCATTCGGTCGAGGCTCTGCTCCAACATGTCCGCGACCGGATCGTCGCCGTCGCCCGCGATCTGCGGGGTGAACTTCGTGGACAGCTGGTACTCGCTGCGGTCGTAGCCCTTCAGCGCCTGGGCGAGGACCGTCTCGGAGCGGCCCATGCCGTAGACCACGGCGGTGTCCCACGTGGTGAACCCGTTGGACTGCGCCTTCTCGACGACCCCTCGCAGGCCGGATGCGGTCAACCGGCTGCCGAAGTAGCCGTCGCCTGCCTCGCCGCTGTCTCCCCAGGCCCACGTGCCCAGTGCCACCGCCGGCACGGTCAGTGTCTTGCTCGTCATGTCATACCTCCATTGCTTTGTTCTGCGGGCGTGGCGGCTCGCCGTGAACACGGAGACCGATCGCCCCGGCGCGAATCAGAAAGTGAGCGAGGTCTCCTGTGTCTGCCCCTGCCGATCTGATCGCCCATGCCGTATATCGGCGGACGATCCGCCGTTCACTTCTCAATAACATCTGCTCCGCCGGGCTAGTGGCAGTGAGGCGGCGTCCCTGGGTCTGTCAGTGCCTCCCAGGAACCCAGCAGCGCGCGTACCGTGAATGTCGTGGGTTATGAGGCGGAGCTGCGAGGGTTTCTCACCACCCGTCGCGCGCGTGTCACCCCGGAGGAGGCGGGCATGACCCCGTTCCCGGGCATGCGGCGCGTGGCCGGGATGCGGCGCGAGGAGGTCGCCTACCTCGCCGGGATCAGCGTGGACTACTACACCCGTCTGGAACGCGGCAGGGTCCACGGCATCTCCGAAGAGATCCTTGACGCGGTATCGCGGGCCCTACGGCTGGATGAGGTCGAGCACGAGCACCTGCTCAGCCTGGTCCACGCGCTGCGCCCGTCCGGGCCCCGCGCCGCGAAGCCGAAACGGCAGAGGATGGCTGGGCAGGACGTCATCCTCCAGCGAGTGGTCGATGCGATGGACGTGCCGGCTCTCATCCTGAACGGCCGCTTCGACATCGTCACGGCGAACCGGCTGGGCTGGGAGGTCTACCCGCACGCGAAGCAGTACCTCGCCCGCGGCGACGGGAAGCGGTTCAACTACCTGCGGTTCCAGCTGCTCGACCCCAGGGCGCAGGACTTCTACATCGACTGGGAGCTGGCCGTGCGTAACGGGGTCGCCCTGCTGCGCGAAGCCGCCGGGCGCGATAGCACCGACGAGGAGCTGCTCGCCCTCATCGGCGAGCTGTCGGCCAAGAGCGAGCTCTTTCGCACCCTGTGGGCCTCGCACAACGTGCTCCGGTACCGGCGGGGGAAGAAGCGCTACCGGCATCCGCTGGTGGGTGAGCTGATCTTCGAGTCGCAGTCCTTCACAGTCGCCGGAGACGCGGCGCTCAGCCTGTTCGTCTACACGATGGAGCCCGATTCCCCCACCGCCGATGCGCTGCGCATCCTCGGCAACTGGACGACCGACCAGGAGAGCGCGGCGACGCCATCCGCCGCGTCACAGGCTGGCTGAAGCTCCGGAGCCCCGGATCAGCGGGTGCACCACCTCGGTAAGGCGGTCCCGAACCCACCTGCCGCGAGGGTGCGCAGGCGCTCGTCGACCTACTCCCGCCGGCGACGCAACATGGTCGTCGACGCCGTCACGGTGGCCCGCCGTTGACGCTCGCGGCGGCGGCTGCCCTTGCGCGGGTCAGCTGAGGGCCTGGCGGCCTGTTGGCCCGAGCCGCCTCGGCGCCTGGATGATCACCGCTCAGATGTCCAGGCGCGGGAGCGTGGGCCACCGGTCAGAGGCCCAGGCGGGCCAGCTCTCGAACGGGATTGGAGGCGGGGGAGTTGAGCAGCCTTGGAGCTCGTCGGTCGTGGGTGGCGTGAACGAGGTGCGGAACCGCTCGTGGTCGTCGAGGGTCATCTCGAAGGTCTCCTCCGGAGCCTCGCGCCACCGCGCCGTTGCCCGCTTCCTGCGCTCATCCTCGGGAAGATTCACGTAGTGCAGCTCCAAGTCGGCTCCGGCGAGGTCGGCGATCGCGCGGAGGGCGTATCGCTCGTCGCTGGACCAGCAGCCGAAGTCGAGGATCACGGACCCGCCCGCTCGCAACACCTGGTGGCCAACCCAGATCAGCCGACCTTCCAGCACGTCGCGCTTCCCGGCGAAGTCGGCCCACCGAACCCCGAACAGCGGCAGCATCCACTCGTCGGGTGTCAGCCGCAAGGCACCGCTGGCCCGCTCCAGCTCGCGAGCAAGGGCCGTCTTGCCCACCCCGGGCAAGCCGACCGTGAGATGCAACTTCGGCCTCGAGCTCACGGGCATCACCATGCCTGCAGTGCTGAGCAGGGCGCTATCGGGTTAGCGCACACCGGCTGAACGGGGTATGGCTCCGACGGATGGCGGCGAGGCATCTTGGCACGCAGGCTGACACGAAAAAGGTCAGCCCCGGCTTTGCCGGGGCTGACCTGCACCAATCCTGGTGGGCGATACTGGGATTGAACCAGTGACCTCTTCCGTGTCAAGGAAGCGCTCTCCCACTGAGCTAATCGCCCGAGGCGGAGGCGGGAATCGAACCCGCGTACAGGGCTTTGCAGGCCCTTGCCTAAGCCACTCGGCCACTCCGCCGGAGTCTGGATCCTCGCCCTTGGAGAGGTCCGTGGATTTCGATCCGTGGAGGTCCGACGGGACCGAGGTTCCTCCGAGCGGACGACGGGACTCGAACCCGCGACCCTCACCTTGGCAAGGTGATGCGCTACCAGCTGCGCTACGTCCGCGTGTGCAGCGTTTCCGCTGCGGCGATGAGAGAACCTTAGCGCAGGTCCCGAGGGGGGTTCAAACCACCCCCCCTCTGCTGCGCGGAGGGCCTCTGACCTGCGCTCTAGTCGCGCGCCGGGTCGTTGAGGAGATCGGAGAGGGCCATGTCGAAGTCGAGCCAGGAGTACTCGGTGTCGACCGGCACGGCGAGGTAAGTCCGGTGCAGGAACTCGCCGAGGGTCTGGGCGCACGTCGTGAAGACGGCGTACCCCGACGGCGACGAGAGCTCGAGCTGCACCTTGCCCGGGTTGAGGGGAACCGGCTGGACGCGGACGTCCCCCGTCCCCGCCGCGGCGATCAGCCCGTCGTGCAGCAGATCGCGGGCGAAGACCCACTCGACCGCCGTGGTGGAGCCGGTCCGGAACGACGCCTGGACGGCGTACGGGTCCCGGCTGTTGTAGGTCAGCTCCACATTGACAGGCACCGCCGCGGCGTCCGGAGCGATCAGTTCGAACACCGCCGGTGAGCAGATGACCGTGTGCTCGTCGCGCATCGTGCGTCCTCTTTCTGGGTCCCGCGTGGCTCGTCATGCGGAAAACGACCGTCCGTGGAAGGCGTGACGGGTCGAGGACGGATGTCCCCTCGACACGGGCCATCGGTCACCCTGACGGCGCAGTCCCCTACGACGAGCGGTTCCGCGGGTGCGACGTGCGGCGACCGACCCGCTCCCGGATCAGTAGGATTCGAGGGCAGGTCGGACGAGGCAGGTGGAGAACTGAGCGGCATCGAGGACGGGAAGAAGCCGAGCTTCCGAGCCCGCATCGAGGAGAAGGCCACGCTGCGGCGGAGCTACCGGGTGGGCGTAGCCGTGCTGGGCGGGCTCGTCCTCGCGGCGGGTGTGATCATGATCCCGTACCCCGGCCCTGGCTGGCTCGTCGTGTTCGCCGGTCTCGCCATCCTCGCCACCGAGTTCCACTGGGCGCGCCGCGTGCTCACGTTCGCCCGCGGCAAGTACGACGCATGGACCGACTGGCTCGGCCGCCAACCCCTGCTCGTACGCCTGGCCGTGCTCGCCCTCACCGGCCTGGTCGTGGTGGCCACCCTGTACCTGCTCAACGCCTTCTACCTGGTCGCATCGCTGGTGGGGCTGGGACGCTGGACCTGGTTGCAGAGCCCCTTCTTCGCGTGAGGTAAGGTCTTCGCCAGCACGGGCGATTAGCTCAGGGGGAGAGCGCTTCGTTCACACCGAAGAGGTCACTGGTTCGATCCCAGTATCGCCCACCAGCGTTAGACCAGGTCAGCCCCGGTAATCCCGGGGCTGACCTTTTTTCGTGCCAGTTGTGTGCCAGATGGCCTACTCGCGTGCCAGGCTCCGGCCCGCGGCGCCATGGCCGCGCGCAGTCGGGATGGGGCGGGCCATCGCGTCGAGCTCGTTGAGGTCGACCTTGATCAGGCGCGGTCCGACGCGGTAGCCGGTGAGCCTGCCGTGTGCGATGTAGCGCCGCAGGGTCCGCGTGGAGACGTCCGCATAGTCAGCCGCGACCGCCAGGCCGACGAGTCGTCGCCCATGCGCAGCACGACGTCCTGTCTCCGATCGGGGCGCCGCAGTTGCGCGGTTTCTGACCTGTCCCCGTCGGCCGTTGCCCGACTTCGTCGTCATGGCGACACCTGACGATCGTTCGTGGCGCCGCCTGAGCGGGTTCGTCGTTGCGTGACTCGTCCACGCGGACGTCCACGGCTCGCGCGCGCCTGCGCGTAGGGCCGTTTTCGCGTCGTGGACATCCGCCCGGACGATGCGCTCACCGCGACGCGGTGCCGTCATCGACGAGGAACCAGCGACCACGGGCGACTTGGGTGACGGCTCCTGCGGCGGCGAGTTCCTGTAGGCGCGCGTAGACCCAGCTGCGGCCCATACCGGTGGCGGTCATCAGGTCCTTCACTGAGCGGCCGTGCTCGGGCGCGTCGCGCAGCGCGGCCCACAAAGAGGCCGCCGCATCGTCCGGGCTCGTCTCGTGGGAGTCGCCTTCCTCCTCGTCGCCACTCAGGTCGGCAGCGCCTTGCGACAGCTCGTCGAGTTCGGGTCGGTGTGGGGCGTGGCGGGCGGCGATGGCGGCCACGGTGTCGTCGTCGAGGCGGTAGGCGCGGGCCCGGCGGGGCGTGGTGTGTTCCGGGGTCGAGACGAGGAACTTGCCGGGCGCGTTGAGGGTGTCGGCGGCCCATCCGGCGGCAAGCATGCCTTGGCCGAGGATGAGATCGACGTCGCGGCGTTCCCGTACTCGCAGGCAGACCCGTACATCCATCTGCGAGCGCACGGCGCCGGAGCCCATCGCCTTCTGGCTGGGTCGCGGCAAGCAGGGTCACCGCGACGGCCCGTCCCCGCCGAGCGATCGAGTCGGCGTGGGTGATCGCTACCGGGGACTCGTCGGTCAGCTCGGCATACTCGTCGATCACGATGATCAGCGCCGGAGTGCCGGCCGCAGGCATCCAGAGCCGTTGCCCGTGGTCGGCCAACTGCCGGGCGCGGGTTTGGAGGACCATCACCGCGTCGGCGAGAAGAGCGGCGGCAGCGTCGGGTGTGGTGGCGAGCCTGCCGAGGCAGGACACCCACGGCTGTAGCTCCAGGCGACGAGTTCGGCGAGGATGACGTTCAGTACCCCGCTCTTGCCCGCGCCGGCGACCCCTCCCAGCAGGCCGTGCCGGTGAGCGAGGTGCAGCGCGGCGGGTTCGGCGTCTTCGAACAGCCCCAGCGGGATCGGCCGGTGGATCGACCGCTCGGACGCTGTGGGAGCGGCCGAGTAGGGATGACCTGGGCGTGCGGGTAGGTGGTCAGGACGCGGATCATGGCGTGGTCAGCGCGGTCGGGGTCGGGCTCGCGACCTCGGCAGCTCGTCGGCGCCGTCTCACCCAGAGCACCAGGTGCTGACGCTTGTCGGCCCGTTCGGGTCACAGATCTGGTCACGTCCACGGTGCCAACCGCCGCCGGCCCCTGCCTGCCAGTGCCATCCTGGAGACCTGCCGCACGGCGAGCGCACGCTTCTTCGTCGCGGAGCGGCTCCGTAACCCGGAGGTCGCACTCGCCGACGGTTGCGCCTCAGCATCCCCTACCTGAAGGGCCGCCTTCTACAGCTCGTTCTCCCCCTCCCGCCCGCCACGAGATCGATCCTCGTCCTCATGGTCGCCCTCGTCCTCCGGCTCAATTGCGTCATTCCGAGCGCTCAGTTCCCCGAAGACGTCGCCGGACGGATCGTCCGATGCGGACGCGCCCGCTCAGCGGGGCGGAACGGGCTCACGGATCACTCGTCGTCGTTGCGAGGCGCGTCGACGTGGGTGACGAGGTTGATGCCGCCATCGACGTGGATCACCTCACCGGTGACGAAGGGGACCTTGATGAGCGCCAAAACCATCGCTGCGACGTCGGATGGTTGCCCGAGCCGGCCCAGCGGTGTCATTGCCGCCGTGCGCGCCGCCCGTGTGGCGAGGCTGTCCGAGGTCAGTCGGGTCTCGACCGGCCCCGGGGCGATCGCGTTCACCCGGATGTCTGGACCCACGGCCTTGGCCAGCAGTCTCGTCAGGTGGTCGAGGGCGGCCTTGCTGACGGAGTAGGGGATCGAGCTGCCGAGGGGGCGCGAGCCGCCCACCGAGGTGATGTTGATGATCTGGCCGCCGGGCTCCATGACCTTCACGGCGGCGACGGAGACCTGCCACGTCCCGACGACGTTGACGCCGAGGATCCGGTGCCAGTCGTCAGCGGTGATCGCATCCAGGTCGGTGTGGGGGACGGGTCGCGACACCCCGGCGTTGTTCACCAGCAGGTCGAGCCGGCCGTGCCGCTCCACGGCCGTCTCCACCAGGCGCACGGCGTCGGAGGGATCGGCGATGTCGGCCTGGATGTAGCTGGTCCCCGGGAGCTCGGCCGCGAGCCGCTCACCGGCGTCGACCGAGGTGGACGAGGTCACCACGACGGTAAAGCCGTCGGCCGCGAGCGCGCGGGCGATCCCTTCTCCGATCCCGGAGCTCGAGCCCGTCACGATGGCGACACGTGGCGCGCTCATCGAGCGACTCGCTCGGCGACGGGCGCTTTCAGCGCGTTCACGATCGTCCGGCCTCCGCTGGCGAGGATCGAGGTGTCGTTGCTGACCACCACGTAGTCGTAGCCCCGGGCCAGTGCGGCCCGGGCCTGGTCAATCGTGGCGGACGCGGTGCCGATGGGAACACCTGCCGCGGCAGCGGCCGCCAGCGCGGACGTGGCGAGCCGGTCCACCTCGTCGCTTCCCGCCGCGACGCCCATCGACATCGCAAGGTCGGCCGTCCCGACGAACGCGGCACCGATGCCGTCGAGGGCCAGGATCTCCCTCGTGTTCCTGATCGCCACCTCGCTCTCGAGCTGGACGATGCACAGGGCCTGCTCGTTGCCGTACTCGAGGTAGTCCGCCCGCGGCAGCAGCCCCCAGCGACCCGCTCGGCTGGTGCCGCCGGACCCGCGGTCGCCGCGCGGCGGGAAGCAGGTGGCGCGCACGACCGCCCGGGCCTGCTCGACCGTGTCGAGGTGCGGCACGACCACACCGGCCGCGCCGGCGTCCAGGACCCGCTGGATCACGCTGAGGCCGTGGTCAGGCACCCTGACGAGCGGGTACACCCCGAGGGCGCGGGCCATCGCGATGTGGGTCGAGGCGGCGCCCAGGTCCAGTGTCGTGTGCTCGAGGTCGATGACCACGAAGTCGAAGCCCGCGTAAGCCATGATCTCGACACTCTCGGGGCTGGAGAGCTTGATCCAGGTCCCGAGCGTGCCGCCGTTGATCCCGTCGCGCACCCGTGCCATGGGCTCAGACCTCGCCGGCGGTGTCGGTGGGGGTGGCGGTCCAGAAGACCAGCCACTTGCCGAGCCGCACGACGACCGCGTGCAGTGCGATGCCGATGGCCGACAGCACGACGATCACCGCGAAGGTCCTGGCCACGTCCAGGGTGAAGTTGCTCGCCTGGATCAGGTAGCCCAGACCTTCGGAGCTGCCCACGAACTCCGCGACCACGGCGCCGGTCACGGACAGGATGACGGCGACCTCCAGTCCCGCGAAGATGTGCGGAAGCGCCGACGGGATCTGCAGGTGCCGCATGACCTGCATGCGGGACGCGCCGAAGGACCGGAGCATCTCGACCTGTTCGTAGGCGGCGGACCGGAATCCCAGGATGGCGTTGATGAGCAGGGGGAAGAACGCGATCAGGGCCACGGTCAGCACCTTCGAGCTGATCCCGATGCCGAACCAGACGATCAGCAGAGGCGCCATGGCGACCTTCGGGATGGTCTGGGTCAGGATGAGCAGCGGGAAGAGCACGCGCTCCACCGCCCGGAACTGGGTGATGAGCACCGCGGAGAGCAGCGCCGAGCCGACCGCGATGCCGAACCCGATCAGGATCTCCTTCAGGGTGACGACCGAGTGGGTCATCAGGCTGCCGTCCTGGAAGCCGTCGACCAGGGAGCCGACGACGGCGGTGGGCGCCGGGACGAGGATGTTGGAGACGTCGAACATCTTCACGATGGCCTGCCAGACCACCAACAGCCCGATGAACACCAGCACGCTGTAGGTGATCTCCGGTACTCGGCGGCGTCGGCTTCGGACCGGGTTGTCCAAGCTCGTGGGCGCCCCCACCGGCACGGTCTCGCCGTCCGGGACGGCGAGTGCCTCTCGGCCGGCTGCGCGGCGATTGGTGTGGGTGGACATCAGGTCTCCTAGTGGGCGCTGTGCTCGGAGTCGAGCAGCTTGCGGATCTTCAGGACGATCGCGCCGAACTCAGGCGTGTTGATGTTCTCGAGCCGCCGCGGTCGAGGGAGCGCGACCTCGACGACGTCCGCCAGCCGGCCGGGTCGCGGTGTCATGACCACGACGCGGTCGGCGAGGAGCACCGCCTCGGGGATGCTGTGCGTCACGAACAGCACGGTCTTGCGGTCCTGGTCCCAGATCTTCAGCAGGTCCAGTCCCATCTGGTCGCGGGTCATCGCGTCGAGGGCGCCGAAGGGCTCGTCCATGAGCAGGATGCGCGGGTCGTGCATCAGGGCGCGGCCGATCCCGACCCGCTGCTGCATCCCGCCGGACAGCTCGTGGGGGTACCGGTCGCCGAACTCCTCCAGGCCCAGCATGACCAGCAGCTCGGCGGCCTTCGCGTGGGTCGCGGCGTCCCGCGCGTGGTGAAGGTCCGGCGACGTCAGCAGGTTCTTCCGCACGGTGCGCCATGGCAGCAGCAGCGGCTGCTGGAAGACCATCCCGAGCTGGTTGCGGTGGGTGTCCTCCGACGGCTCGAAGGTGACCTGTCCGGAGGTCTGGCGGGACAGGCCCATGATGATCCGCAGCAGCGTGCTCTTGCCGCAGCCGCTGGGGCCGACGATGGAGATGAACTCACCGGCTCGGACGCTGAGGGAGACATCGTCGAGAGCCTGGACGGTCCCGCCGGACTTCGTCGGGTAGAGCATGGACAGCGAGTCCAAGCGGATCACGCAGTCGGTGTCGGTGCTGGTCGGCATGTCTGTCTTTCCTCACCTGGTTCGGGCGCTGACTGCCCGCGCCTGGGTTGTCGGGCTGGCAGCATCAGTCGGTCGCCTCGGGCCACCTGCCGCCCATCTCCTTGGTCAGCTGCTTGCAGGCGGCCTTCAACGCCGTGGCCTCTCGGGAGTCCAGCGCCTCCGGCAGCATCCGCTCGGTGCCGATGGCCGCGATCGTGGCGCAGATCCCGGCCGCCGCGAACACCGGCGCCGCGAGGACGCAGATGCCGCGGTGGTTGACGTTGCTGCTCATCCCGGCCTGCCGGATCGCCTCGATACGACGGCGAGTCTCGGTGCGCTCGGGCTCGGGGAGGCTGCCGGTGAGCCGGTCGGCATGGAACTGGTCGGGGAGGAAGGCCAGGAAGACCTTGGCCTGCGAGGAGTTCAGGGCGAGCTGCGAGCCGACGCGCACCGTCACCAGGGTGGCATGGTCAGCCTCCTCGACCAGCGAGACGACCGGGCCGGAGGCGCCCCACAGCGACAGCACGGTGCTGACCTTGATCTCGAGCGCGAGCTCGCGCAGGTAGGCCGGCGCCATCTGCATGATGCGCTGCTGTCCCAGCGTGAAGCTGCCGAGCTGCAGGATCGACCGTCCGGGACGGACGAGTGCGGAGTCCTCCACGCGCTCGAGCAGGCCCGAGCTGATCATCGAGCTGAAGTAGCGGTGCACCGTGGTCCGCTTCAGACCGAGCCGGCGGGTGGCCTCCGCGACGGAGAGCTCCGGAGTCTCCGGACCGAACAGTCCGAGGATCTGCGCGGTCCGGCTCACCGCCTGGATGTCCTGCTCGCGAGCAGTCACCGGCTCGTCCTGGTCCTCCGCCATTGGGTTTCACCCGTCTCGTTGAATGTCCGCAAGGTGCGCGTGTAGTTCGCAGTACGGACGGAGGGTAGGCAGGACCTGCGTCTCACAGCAAGATATTCCAGGGGTTCCGTCGAAGCATGGTCCGAACCACTCTCTTGACAGACCGGATGGCGAACTCTCAGTCTGTGATGCGAACACTGTCGACGCCTGGAGACTTCATGACCGACTCACCCGCCGTCATCAAGCTGCTGAACGGCTGCGTCGACCTGCACTGCCATTCCGGCCCGAACCCGTTCCCTCGACGCATCGACCATGCCGAGGCCGGCAAGGACGGCGAGCGGCTCGGCATGCGGGGCGTGCTGGTGAAGTCCCACCACCACAACACCGTCATGGACCTGCTCGCGATGCGCGACCGGCTGGCGAAGATCAGCACCCCGGTCTTCGGGGGCATAACCCTGAACAGCATGGTCGGCGGCATCAACCCGCAGGCGGTGGCCATGTCACTGCGCATGGGGGGCAGGGCCGTGTGGTTTCCGACGTTCTCGGCCGGCCGGCACATCGACTGTCATCCGGAGGGCGTCGGCTTTCCCACGGCGAGCGTCGAGGTGCCGTCGTCCCGGGTCGACATCCACCAGGAGAACGCTGAGCTCATCCCTGAGGTCCACGAGGTGCTCGACCTGGTGAAGGAGAGCGGCGCGATGGTGACCGGCGGTCACATGGAGACCGAGTCGATCACCCAGCTGTTTGCCGCGGCCAAGGACAAGGGTGTCACCCGGATGCTGCTCAACCATCCCGACTACGTCATCGGTGCGGACGAGGCGAAGTGCCGTGAGCTCGTCGGCTACGGAGCGTTCGTCGAGCACGAGACCGGCTTCTACGACCCCGAGGGGACCAAGAAGTGGGATCCCAAGATCCTTCTGGACTGGATCGAGAAGATCGGCCCGGAGCACACCGTGATCGCCTCCGACCTCGGTCAGAAGGATCGGCCGCTGCCGGTGGACTCCTACATCCGCGTCGCGACCGCGCTGCTGGACCTCGGCCTGGACGAGAGGTCGCTGCGGCAGATCTTCTGCGACAACCCGGCCTTCCTGCTCGGCCTGGACGACTGAACCGGCATCTTGCCGCTGACCCGAAAGGACAGGCGATGACCACCCTGGCCACCCCACCCGACGTGGAGTTCTCCGACCTCGGTACGGGCGATCCCGACGAGACGACCCCTGGCGGATCGTCGACGTGGTACTTCCGCGGACACAACTTCGTGCTCGCCCACACGACGCTGGTCGCCGGCGACGTGCTGGAGCGGGGTGATCAGCCGGACGAGTACGTCGTGATCCTCCCCTACGAGGAGTGCAGCGTCGAGGTCCGCGCGTCGGGGGAGGCCGCGTCGGTCTCGGGCAAGGCGGTGGTGATGGTTCCGCCGGGCAGCAGCACGATCGTCGGCGTCGACGACTGCACCGTCGTGCGGCTGTTCAGCTCTCGGTCCACCGACCTGCTGGACAAGGCGCGCAACCGGGATTCGTACGCAGAACCGCACCCGAACGTCAAGCCGTTCGAGCCGTGGCCGGACCCGCCGGAGGGTTATCGCATCCGGCCCTACCGACTGGCCGACCTGACGGTGACGCAAGACGCCGTCCGCCCGGGCCAGATCGTGCGGTGCAGCACCTTCATGGTCAACTTCCTGGCGCCCAGGATCGGACCGCGTGATCCGGACAGCCTCTCGCCGCACGACCACGACGACTTCGAGCAGTGCTCGCTCGCTGTGGAGGGGGAGTACGTCCACCACCTGCGGACCCCGTGGTCGAAGCGTCGCAGCGAGTGGCGCGACGACCGGCACCTGCGGTGCGGCAGTCCTTCGGTGGCCGTGATCCCTCCGCCCATGATCCACACCAGCGAGGCCGTGGGCTCGGGGACCAACCAGCTGATCGACATCTTCTGTCCGCCGCGTCTGGACTTCTCCCGGACGCCGGGCCGAGTGCTCAACGAAGACACCTACCCGCTCCCCACCCAGTAAGTGGAAGGTTCCATCGTGAAGACCAGACGAACGATGCAGTTCGTGAGTGGTGCGGTCGCCGTCCTGTGCGCGGCCGTAACGCTGAGTGCGTGCGGTTCCGACAGCGGATCCGACGACTCGGCCGAGTCCGGCGAGCTGACGCCGGTGAACTTCGCGATGGCGTCCCCCAGCTGGAACGCCGGCTTTGCGGTCATGGCCGTCGTGGAGGCCGAGGGCTTCTACGAGGAGGAGGGTCTGAAGGTCACGACCAACCTGTTCCCGTCGGCCACCCAGGCCGCGCAGCAGGTCGCCGGCGGCGGAGCCGACCTCGGCCTCATGACGGTCGAGCCCGTGGCCATCGGGCACGACAAGGACCTGAACCTGGCCTACTTCGGCTCCTACTGGCCGAAGTGGATCTACAGCCTGCAGGTGCCGGCCGGTTCGGCCGTGAAGAGCATCGCCGACCTGAAGGGTAAGAAGATCGGCGTCACCGCGGTCGCGAGCTCCGGCGCAACATTCGCCCGGACCGCGATGAAGCTCAACGGGATGGACGAGAACGCGGCCAGCCTGGTGCCGATCGGTGCCGGCGCCCAGCAGATCAACGCCATCAAGAGCGGACAGGTCGATGCGTTGGCACTCTGGGACATCCAGTACCAGGCCGTCAAGAACGCCGGCGTCACCCTGACGCCGCTTCCGATCAAGGAGACGGCGGACGCGTGGGGCGGCGGCTTCGCTACGACCCGGAAGAACCTCGACGCCAAGAAGGACGTCCTCGAACGGTTCGGTCGTGCGGTGGCGAAGGCGTTCGTCTTCGCCAAGGCCAACCCAGAGGCCGCGATCCGCGACCTGTGGAAGCTCCACCCGGAGACCCGCGGGTCCGACCCGGAGGAGAAAGCGCTGGCTGACGGGATCAAGGTCCTCCAGGTCCGCCTGGACGGACAGGGCTTCGACGACAAGACCCTGGGCCGGATCGACGACGCTGCGTTCACCCGTTCGCTCGACTTCATGGCCTCGGCCGGACTGATCAAGAAGTTCCCGGCGAAGGACATCTACACCGACGAGATGTTCACGGCGTTCAACAACTTCTCCTACGACGACGTCATCAAGCGAGCAGAGAGCGCCAGCTGAATGCGGCTGGGGGTCGCGCTCGACCTGAGCTCCCAGGAGTCGGTCCGCGCACAGGTGGATCGCACGGTCACGATGCTCGCCCGCGCGGAGCAGCACGGATTCGACTCCACGTGGGTAGGGGAGAGCTACCACGCGGCCCCTCGGCCGTTCCACCTCCCGTCCGCCCTGGGTCACGTCCGTCCAGCTGCGGGTCGCCCCGTTCGGCACGCCGCCGGACGTCGCCCGCCACACGCTCGACCTCGTCGGGCGGCACGTCCTACCGAACTGGCACGACACGACGCCTCCGGATAGGGGGCAGGAAGTGGAGACGACGCGGTGAGCAACTCATTCGTGTACGCGTCGGTCCGGACCCCGTTCGGTCGCTTCAACGGAGCCTTGGCCGACACGAGGACCGACGATCTGGCCGCGACCGCGCTGAAGGCACTTCTCGACCGCTCGCCGGGCCTGGACCCCAGCCAGGTCGGCGACGTGTTCTGGGGCAACGCCAACGGCGCCGGCGAGGACAATCGCAACGTTGGCCGGATGGCCGTGCTGCTGGCGGGCATGCCCGTCTCGGTGACCGCCACCACGGTGAACCGGCTCTGCGGCTCGTCGCTGGACGCCGCCATGATGGCCGCACGCATGATCGAGGTCGACGACGCGGAGATCGCGATCGCCGGAGGCGTGGAGTCGATGACGCGGGCGCCATGGGTCCTGCCGAAGCCGTCGCGCCGGTTCCCGGCAGGCGACGTCACCGCCGTCTCCACGACGCTGGGCTGGCGTCTGGTGAACGAGCGGATGCCCGCCGAGTGGACGGCCTCGCTGGGCGAGTGCAACGAACAGCTGCAGGAGAAGTTCTCGATCTCGCGCGAGCGGCAGGACGAGTTCGGCGCTCGCTCGCACCGCCTCGCGGCGGAGGCGTGGGAGAAGGGCTTCTACGACGCCCTCGTGGTGCCCGTCCCCGGCACCGACCTGGTCCGGGACGAGAGCATCCGTGCCGACACCTCGCTCGAGGCGCTGGCCGGGCTGAAGCCGGCGTTCCGGCCCGACGGGACGATCACCGCCGGCAACTGCTCACCGTTGAACGACGGCGCGAGCGCGGTCCTGCTGGGCTCGGCGAGCGCGGCCGCGGCCATCGGTCGTGACCCGGTCGCGCGGATCGCCGGTCGCGGCTGGGCGGCGCTGGAGCCGCAGCAGTTCGGCTACGCCCCGGTCGAGGCCGCCAACGACGCGCTCGAGCGGGCGGGCATCACCTGGGACGACATCGGCGCCGTCGAGCTGAACGAGGCGTTCGCCGTCCAGTCGATCGCCTGTGTCGACGCCTGGCTCGAGCTCGGGCTGCGGGACGCCGAGGTCGTCAACGCCAAGGGCGGGGCGATCGCCATCGGGCACCCACTGGGTGCCTCGGGCGGGCGCATTCTCGGGACCCTCGCGGCGCGGCTCGTGGAGTCCGGCGAACGATGGGGCGTGGCAGCCATCTGCATCGGTGTGGGTCAAGGCTTGGCGGTCGTGCTGGAGAACGTCGCATGACGCTGCTCTGCACCTCTGCCGACGAGGCGGTCAGCGGCATCGCCGACGGCTCGACGGTGCTGGTCGGCGGCTTCGGCACGGCCGGCATGCCGTTCGACCTGATCGACGCGTTGATCCGCCAGGGAGCGCGAGACCTCACCGTCGTGTCGAACAACGCGGGCAACGGGGACACCGGGCTCGCGGCGCTGCTCGCGGCCGGGCAGGTGAGCAAGATCGTGTGCTCGTTCCCCCGGCAGACCGACTCCTGGGTCTTCGACGAGCTGTACCGCAGCGGCAAGATCGAGCTCGAGGTCGCGCCCCAGGGGAACCTGGCCGAGCGCATGCGCGCCGCCGGAGCCGGGATCGGCGGGATCTACACCCGCACCGGAGTCGGGACCCTCCTCGCGGAGGGAAAGGAGACCCGCGAGATCGACGGCCGCACGTACGTCCTCGAGCTGCCCATCGCCGGCGACGTCGCGCTCATCAGCGCCCACACCGCAGACACCCTCGGGAACCTCGTCTACCGCAAGACGGCACGCAACTTCGCTCCCGTCATGGCGACGGCCGCGACGACCACCGTCGTGCAGGTGCAGCACGTCGTCGAGCCCGGAGTGCTCGATCCCGAGGCCGTGGTCACCCCAGGCATCTACGTCCACCGGATCGTGCAGGTGCCGTCATGAGCGTGGTGTCTCCGAGCATCGTCGAGCACACCGACCGTGGCCCGCTCGGACGGGACGAGATGGCCCGGGTGCTCGCGGGCGACATTCCCCGCCGGGCGTACGTCAACCTCGGCATAGGTCAGCCCACGACCGTCGGCGACCACCTCCCCCCGGAGTCGGGGGTCATCCTCCACACCGAGAACGGCATGCTCGGCATGGGGCCGGCGGCGACGGGCGACGCGATCGATCCCGACCTGATCAATGCCGGCAAGTTCCCGGTGACCGAGCTGCCCGGCGCCTCGTACTTCCACCACGCCGACTCGTTCGCCATGATGCGAGGCGGCCACCTCGACCTGTGCGTTCTCGGCGCCTACCAGGTCTCGGCAGCGGGGGATCTCGCCAACTGGCACACCGGCGAGCCCGACGCGATCCCGGCGGTCGGCGGGGCGATGGACCTCGCCGTGGGCGCCAAGCAGGTCTTCGTACTGATGTCGCTGTTCACCAGGACCGGCGAGCCGAAGCTCGTCACGGAATGCACGTATCCGCTCACCGCGCTGCGGTGCGTGGACCGGATCTACACCGACGTCGCCACGTTCGAGATCACCGGCGGGGACCAGGTCCTCGTCCGGGAGACGTGGGGGATCTCGTTCCACGAGCTCTGCTCGCGCGTCGACGTCCCGCTCACCGTGGCGACACCGTGACCACGCTCGTCAGGAGGTTGGAGAGCGACATGTCCACCAGGCACCTGTTCTACATCGGGGGTGCGTGGGTCGAGCCGGCCGCGCCGCGGACCTTGGGCGTCCTCGACCCCGCGACCGAGGAGACGTTCGCGACGATCAGCCTCGGGACGGCCGAGGACGTCGACCACGCGGTGGTGGCGGCGCGCGAGGCCTTCGCCGCGTACTCGCAGGTCAGCGTGGAGCAACGGCTGGAGTACCTCAAGCGGATCATCTCCGGCTTCCGGGCTCGGCTGCCCGAGATCGCCCGGACGATGACGCGCGAGATGGGGTCGCCGATCACGTTCTCGACGGAACGCCAGGCCACGGTGGCGCTGTTCCACTTCGAGGAGGCGGCCCGCGTGCTTGCGGACTACCGCTTCGAGGAGGAGATGGGAGCCGGGATCGTGCGGCGCGAGCCGATCGGCGTCTGCGGTCTCATCACGCCGTGGAACTGGCCGCTGAACCAGGTCGCGTCGAAGGTGGCCCCGGCCCTCGCCACGGGATGCACCGTGGTGCTCAAGCCGAGCGAGAACGCGCCGCTCAGCGCCATGGTGCTCGCCGAGGTCATTCACGACGCCGGGCTGCCGCCCGGCGTGTTCAACCTCGTCAACGGTGACGGTCCCACGGTCGGCGAGGCGATCGCGGCGCACCCCGACATCGACATGGTCTCGCTCACCGGCTCGACCGGCGCCGGCATCCGGGTCTCCAAGCTCGCGGCCGACACGGTGAAGCGCGTCGCGCTCGAGCTCGGTGGCAAGTCGGCCAACATCATCCTGCCCGACGCGGACCTGGAGTCCGCGGTCGTCGCCGGGGTGCACTCGTGCTTCACCAACGGCGGCCAGAACTGTCAGTCGCCCACCCGGATGCTCGTGCACCGCTCGCAGCGCGACGAGGCGTACGCCGCGGCGCGACGGGCGGTCGAGGAGGTCCGTCTCGGGGACCCGCTCGATCCGTCGACCACGATGGGGCCCGTGGTGAGCCAGGCTCAGCTGGAGAAGATCACCGCGCTCGTGCAGTCGGGGATCGACGAGGGCGCGACGCTCGTGGTCGGCGGCCCGAGGCGCCCCGACGGGCTCGACGAGGGGTTCTACGTCCGCCCGACCGTCTTCGGCGACGTCACGCCGCAGATGCGGATCGCGCGCGAGGAGATCTTCGGCCCCGTGCTCTCGATCCTGCTCTACGAGACCGAGGACGAGGCCGTCGAGATCGCGAACGACACGCCGTTCGGGCTGGCGGGCTTCGTGCAGTCGAAGGACCCCGACCACGCCCGCAGGGTCGCCAACCGCATCCGAGCGGGCCGCGTCTACCTCAACGGCGCTCCGTTCGACCGCAGCCTGCCGTTCGGCGGCTACAAGCAGTCGGGGAACGGACGAGAGTTCGGGCGGTTCGGCTTCGAGGAGTACCTCGAGGTGAAGGCCGTGCTCGGCTATCGGCAGTGAACGAGGGGACGACATGGTGAACCCCGACCACGGCGAGCGGCTGGCAGTCCTCCTGGATCGCGAGGAGCTCTTCGACCTGGTGAGGCGGGAACGCTTCGCCCGCGACCAGCGACTCTTCGACGTGATGCGTGACTGCTTCCACGACGACGCCTACGTCCGGACCACGTGGTACGACGGACGCGGCGGCGAGGCCTACGTCGAGGCGACGAAGACGTGGATGAGGCGGACCGGGAACAGCAAGCACTGGGTCTTCCCCGCCTACGCGCGGGTCGAGGGCGACCGGGCGACGGTCGAGAGCCCGGCGAAGATCTTCAACCGGACCACGGTGGAGGGAGTGGAGGTCGACTTCCACGCCTACTGCCGGTTCTTCTCACGTGCCGTTCGGGACGAAGGACGGTGGAGGCTGATGAGCTTCGAGGTCCTGCTGGAGCGCGACGAGCTGCGCCCCGTCCATGCAGGTGAGGCGCTCCCGGTGGACGTGGCCCAGCTCGCTGGGCTTCGGCCGTCATACCGGTTCCTCACCTGGATCCAGTCGACCCGCGGCGTGACGGTGAGTCAGGACCTGCTCGGCGACGACCGGCCGGCCGAGCTCGACGCGTTCCACCAGGCCGAGACCGCTTGGCTCACCGGCACTGGATAGCGGTCAACGCCGCGGACCCTGACTGACAGATCGTCTGAGTCTCAGGCCGGGGTGTGCACTGGCAGGCCGAGCACGGGGCGTTCACGCTCGAGGACCTCGCGGCACGCGCTGGAAGAGGGGCGCCGCCTGCTCGTTCCCGCCGTCGTCGTGGCCCACGCCTGGCGTGATGCAACGACGAGACCTTCGCCCAGCCCAATGTCAACTGGGATTTTTGGTTGGTCGGCAACGAAACGACCCGGACAGTCGACGAGCAGCGCCGCCAGCCCCACTTGCCCTACGGCGTTGGCGACAGCAGTCCGGCCGGGCCGAGCGGTACGCGTCGAGGTGTTCCCGTAGGAGGCTCACCACCCATCCCGGCAGCGGCACCGAGCGGCGCCCGGCGTCCGACTTCGGGAACGGCTTGAACGAGGTGTGGCCGGCTACTTCGATCACCGTGCGCCGCACGTGGACCACTCCACGGTCCAGGTCCAGGACGTCCTCACACACCCCGATCGCTTCACCTCAGCGAAGCCACCCGCTGTATCCCCGTATCGTTGAGGAATGCCTCGCTGGTTCCGATGGGATGAGCCAGAGCTTGAAGCGACCACGTACGTCGAGGTTGGTGACGACGGCTGGGCGCTCCGCCACGTTGAAGTGCGTGACCGTGAGAGTCACCCTGTCACGGCAGAGACCCTCGTTGAAGTTCTGCACCTCCGCGATCATGGGACACTTGCAGAGATGCGCGAGTACGAGCGTCGGTACGGAAAGGGAACGGTTGCAGAGGCGAACCTCTCCGACATCGAAACCGACGGCCAAGGGCACGTCGTCGAGGTGTCAGAGGCAGACTTCGAGCAAGTCTGGCGCCCGGCGCGGCGAGCGCTGGATGAACGACCGTAACTGCATCTCGCAGGGCATCAGAAAGGCATCATGCGGCCTGGGACCTGCCGCTATCCGACGGCCACGACCGTCACTCCGACCTCGCACGACGCCACTGAGCGACACGAGGTGAGCGCCGAGAACCGAGACGGTCATCGGCCCTTCGAGCCGATGAGCCAGGGCACCCATCCCGAAGAGCTGCCGGCCGAGGTCCTGGACGACGTGGCCAGCGTGGTCGGGGCAGAGGTCACTCTTCTCAGTCGCCTACCCGGAGGCGTCAATGCGGGTGCCATGCGCGTCCAGTTGGCCGGAAGGGCAAATGCCGTGCTCAAAGCAGAGCTCCGGGCACACCCCAACCACCTGGACGAGACGTTGCGAGCCCAGAGAGTGGTCGAGCACATGCGTAGGCACGGCTATCCCACGCCGGCCTGGCTCGGAGTGGGGGCCACAGCCACTCATGTATGGCATCTGATGGACTTCGTTGACGCGGCTCCCGCGCCAGAGCTGACCCCATCCCTCGTCGAGCAGCTGATGGAGATCATCGAACTCCAGGCTGGCCAAGCCTCCGAGTCCTACGACCACTGGTCGTACGCCTGGCGGGTCGCCACCGGTCAGGAATCGGCTGTCGCCGGGCTGGATTTCAACGAGACGCCGGAGCAGTCGCGTCTCCGCCAGTCCGTGGCCAGGCTCTCGGGGTATTCCTCCGCGGTGTCGGCTCTGGTCGAGCGCCTGCGGCTCGTGTGTGTCGACGTCCCACCACCACGAGAGGCACCTGACATGGTCCATGCCGATCTCTCAACCCCCAGCAATGTCCTGGTCCGTGACGGCGCGGTGGTGGCGGTCGTGGATATCGGGAACGCAGGTAGCGGCACGCGGGCGACTGATCTCACCACCCTCGTGTGGTACACCTTCCAAGATCCGCTGCTGGGTGGTGTCCGAAGGCGGCTGTGGACGAGGATCCTCGACCTGGTCGGCTGGGAGGGGGCGGCGGTGCTCGCAGCGGCACATATCCTCCACATGCTCGAGATCCCCATCCGTCACGGGCGCCACGATGTCGTTCCAGGGGTGATCAAGCGCGGCCATCGCGCCCTCGACGAGCTGAACACGCTTCGCTAGCAGAAGCCCCGAAGGCCTGCGTTCTCGACAGCCGCGCTTCACCCGGGGAGCGGGCCCACGCTCCCCGCGCCTGGACATCTGATGGTGATTGCGCACCCGGTAGCCGATGAGCTGGCCTTGGGCGATGTAGCGGCGCAGCGTCCGCGTGGAGACGTCGGCGTGCGCCGCCGCCGTCGACAGGCCGATGAGTTGGCTTGGCGTATGCCCTTCGCGCATCGCGCCGTGTCGGCCCTGGACACCCGCGGCACGCCGCTCCTCTTTCGTCGCCCACCCTCGCCGCCTTCACCCGCTGCCGGGGCGGCAGGTGTCACCGTCGGGCCCGAATCCGTGCCTGAGCGTGGTGCGCCGGGCTCCGAACGATCTTCGGCGCCGCGGTTGCGCGTGAGGTGGCCCTCCACCGGACTGGCGCCGCTCCATGGGACGGCGGCGGCCTGGTGAGCGGCATGGTCAACACGTCGGTAGCCTCACCGGCTTCAGCGCGTTCCGATCATGCGTCTACGGCTGGACGCCTGTTCACTCTGAGGGGGAGCCTGTCGCCATGTCCAGGATGTCATCCGAGGCCGGGGCGGACGAAGCCGCGACGGAGGTGTTCAGCGCCGCCGCGATTCTGAACCGGGAGGGCCACGCACCCGAGGCCGCCGACCGCTCGGCCCAGCCGCAACACAGGCTGGCTGTGGACCCCGGAGGTGAACCGGACAAGCGCGGGGCCGTTCGACGCGGCGCCATCGCGGGCGGTGCCGTCCTCGCGGCGGGCGCGGCGCTCGGCGTCGCGATCTTCGCGGACTCCGAACCTACCGCCGGTGAGACGGCTTTCGCGGGCGGCGACGGTGGCGACGGTGCCTACCCGGGCCAGGGCCTGCTCGACCCGGAGGTCTCCGCAGAGGCACCTCCCGAACCGGTCGTGATCGACCCGGCCGCCAGCGCCGGCTCACTCGATGACGCCGCACCCGTCGTGTCGCCTGGCGCCCTCGGAGGCGTCCCGACCGGCACCGACCCCGCCCACCCGGAGGCAGACGGCGCCGGTGCCGCGTCCGCTTCCCCGGAGCCGAGCGGCCACGACACGGCCTCCGGCGGATCCGGAGGCGCCGGCGGCGGGGACGACACCGCCTTCGGCAGCGGCTCAGGTCGCGACACGAGCGGCAGCGACACGGGCGGGGACGACACGAGCGCGGACGACACAGGCGGCGGGGACGAGGGCGGTCTCCTCGGCGTCGGCAGCGACGAAGGAGTTCTCGACACCGGTCTCCTGGCCGCCGACTCCGAGTCGTTCGGCGACGAGTCTGAGTCGTCCGGCGACAGCGGCGGTGACGGCGACGGCGGCGTGCTCGATACAGGCCTGCTCGGCTGAGCCGAGCCTCGCCGGTTTCCTAGATGTAACCGCGCGCAGCGATGAGTTCCTGGCCGCGCCCGAGTCTCCCTGTCCAGATGGGGGCGGACCGACGGGCCAGCCCCACATCATCGACACGAAGCGGACGAGCAAGGGGGCACCGTTGAGCGGTATCAGGGTGTTGGTGGCGGGGGCGAGCATCGCGGGGCCCGCGCTGGCCCACTGGCTGCACCGGCGGGGGGCCGAGGTGACCGTGGTGGAGCGGGCCCCCGAGCTGCGTCCCGGTGGACAGGCGGTGGACGCGCGCGGGGTGGCCAAGGAGGTCATCCGGCGCATGGGGCTGGACGCGGCGGTGCGCGCCGCCTGCACCGACACCGCCGGCGCATACACGGTGGACGTGGACGGGAACGTGCTGGAGACCCACCGCGCGGACGACCACGGCGGTGACGGGTACATCGCGGAGATCGAGATCCTGCGCGGGGACCTGTCCCAGGTGCTCTTCGACGACACCCGCGACGCTGTCGAGTACGTGTTCGGCGACCGGATCGCCGAGCTCACCCAGGACGCCGACGGGGTCGACGTGACCTTCGCGGGCGGCGACCGGCGACGCTTCGACCTGGTGATCGGCGCGGACGGGCTGCACTCGGCGCTGCGCACGATGGTCTTCGGGCCGCGCGAGCGGTTCATCCGCCACCTCGGGCTCGTCCTGGCCTTCTACAGCGTGCCCAACGAGTTCGGGCTGGATCGCTGGCTGATCGACTACCAGGAGTCCGGGCGCTCCGCCGGCCTGCGGCCCATCCAGGACGCCACCCGGGCGATGGCCATGTTCTCCTTCCCCTCGGCCGACTTCGACGTCGACTACCGCGACGTCGCTGCCCAGAAGCGCATGCTGCGCGAGCGGATGGCCGGCTTCGGCTGGCAGACCCCGCGCATCCTCGAGCACCTCTACGACACCCCGGACTTCTACCTCGACCAGGTCGCCCAGGTCGTGATGGACCGCTGGTCGAGCGGACGGGTGGGGCTGCTCGGGGACGCGGCGTTCAGCTCGTCGCCGATGTCGGGCGGCGGTACCGGGCTGGCCCTGGTCGGCGCCTATCTACTGGCAGGAGAGCTGGCTGCCGCCGGGTGGGATCCGGAGGCCGGGTTCGCGGGTTACGAGGCGCGGATGCGCTCGTTCGTCGAGGCCAACCAGGAGATCGGCCGGATGCACGTGCAGAGCCTCCAGGCTCCCGAGCCGGACGCGGAGCCCGACATGGAGGCCCTCATGGAGTTGGTCGAGCGCGCGATCAACGGCGTCGAGCTGCCCGACTACGCCGGGGTGCCGGACTCCGGGCCCTCGGCCGGGTCGCCGATCACCTCGTCGGCCAGGCCGTAGGCCACCGCCTCGGGCGCATTGAACCAGCGGTCCCGGCCGAAATCGGTGATCTGCTCCACCGACACCCCGCCGACGATGTCGGCACCCCAATCGCCGGGACCCTGACCGCTACGCCTCCTGTGACTCCTGCACGAACAGGATCTTGTTGCCTGCGGGATCGACCGCTTCCGCGGTCTTGACGAATCCATAGTCGCTGACATCGCCCACGGCGATCTCGACAGCTGCGCACGCAGAGCGCTGGGCGTCGATGTCCTTGACCCCGACGACAACCGTGGTGTGGCCGGCGGACTCGGGTTCAACGGTCACCTGGATCCAAGCGTTCTCGGACAGCTGCCACTCTGCGATACCGTCCATGGGCTCGACGTCGGGGGCACGCCCAATCCACTTCTGATACCACGTCACGGCGTTCGCGTGGTCAGTGACAGGCAGCACACCCACCACACTCACAAGGTTCGATTCAGACATTTGACGGTGTTCCTTTCGGCTCGGTCTTCCCTGGAAGTGGCCGCCTCCACGGTAGAAGCAACCAGGGATCGAGTCTTGGAAAAAACCGCCGCCGCTCAGTCGGCCGCCACGCTCAGGGATTCCGGATACGATGTGGCGGCCAGGAACTGGCCTGGCGACACGCCCGCGAACTCCCTGAAATCCGCGTTCATGTGCGACTGGTCGTAGTAGCCGTGCGCGAGCGCCAGCTGGCTGAAGGAGCCGGTCCCGGCACGAAGCGCCGACGCCAGCTCGCGGAACCGAACGACGCGGGAGAAGAGCTTCGGCTTCACGCCGACCTGCTGCTCGAACAAGCTGGTGAAGCGTTTCGGGGCGGCGTCGATCCGCCCGAGGATGTTCGCGATCGACACCTTCCCGCCGGCGCGCTCGATCTCCGAGACGGCGTAGGCGACGCGAGGATCGGTGCTCGGGCGATCTGCGAGCCGTTCCGCGGTCCACCGGGCCAGGAGTAGTAAGCGCGCTTTGTCGGAACCCGCCTCGTCAAGGCGCTCGGCAAGGCGGCCCGACTCGCGGCCGATCAGGTCCTGCAGATCCAAGGTGGCCCCGGTCAGCTCGTGCAGCGGAATACCGAAGAGGGAGAACGCGCCTGCCGGCCGAAGGCGCACACCAAGCACGCGAGACCTCACGGGGGGACTCTCGATCACGAGTGGAGCCACGATGAGCCCTGAGAGATTCGATGGCGGACACGTGGCCGCGGGCTGGCCCTCGACGATGCGGAACGGCGCGTCCAGCTGCACGATCAGGTCGAGCTCGCCCGTCGGGTAGTGACGCTCCCGCCGCCGCCGGAGCTTGCCGTCGAACAGCCACACGCACTCGACCAGCCCGGCGAGCGCGCTCTGCCGCCAGGTGAGCTGCGTCCACGCGCCCAGCTCGGACTCTTCGCGCCAAGAGACGAGGCCCACGCCGGGAGACTACCGAGACTATGGCGGCTATCGAGGACGTCCGAGACGAAGCACCCTTGGCGGTGGGTTCGTTCTGCTCGAGGGGCCGAACACGGAGGCAGCGACGTGGTCGCAGGTCCCGGCGTGTCCATCGGCGGCGCCGGACGAGCGAGCCCGACGGAGGCCACCAGCTCCTCCAGATCGAGTTCGGCGGCACGGCTGACAGTGGAGGACATGGGCGTCCCCTTCCATCGTGTTGACAATGAATATCGTTCCACTCTAGTTTCGTGGAAGGTTTCAACTCGATGCTGGCGACGTTGCGAGGGCCTCCCATGGACGTCGGCACGCGGTTCGCCCTGGCTGCCACAGGTGCGCGACCGGTCGACCGGTGCGTGTGGCGTCGGTTCGGCGGGCCGACCGACGCGTGGTGCGCGCGTCGGTGCCGGCTGGAACGAGACCTTCCCTGAGCGGTAAGGGCCCTGGGGACGGCCCGGGCCTTCGACGCGTAGACGAGAGTGGAGAGTCGGTCTGATGGGGCGTTTCCGGTCCGGTGTCGCTGTTGTGGCGGGGGTGGTGCTGGTCGCCGGGTGTGGGGCCGGCCCGGAGGGCGGCACGGGATCGATCGTGGTGGACAGCTGCGGGCGGGAGGTCGCCTTCGATTCGCCGCCCGAGCGGGTGCTGGCGATCGGGTCGGAGGCGCCGGGGCTGTTGGTCGCGGCGGGAGCGGGTGCTGCGGTGACGCACTACGCCGGGACCTTGGAGGCGCCCTTCGGTCCTGAGGTGCGCCCTGTGGTGGAGCGGGCGGAGCGGGTCCTGGAGGACTCGCACGACCTGTCGTTCGAGACGATCGTCGCCACGGGAGCGGACGTCGCGATCGGTACGGACATCTCGTCGGCGACCGACATCAACGCGCTCGCCGACCGGCTCGCCCAGGCCGGGGTGCAGCTGTTGACGGTGAGCGGCTACTGCGCGGGCGTGAACGCCGCCTCGGTGGAAGGGCTGTCCGCGTTCGAGTTGATCTACCGCGACATCGAGGCCTACGGAAGGCTCTTCGGGACCGAGCAGGTCGCAGCGAAGGCGATCGAGAGTCTGCGGGAGCGGGTCGCGGCGGTCGAGCAGCAGACGGCGGGCCGGTCCGGGCAGAGCGCGATCCCGCTGTACGTGACCGCGGATGGCCCGCTCGGGGCCTATGGGGGTCAGGCGCTGGTGTCGGAGCAGATGCGGGTGCTGGGGCTGGACAACGTGTTCAACAACGTGCAGAAGCGCTACTTCGAGCCGAACTCGGAGGAGATCGTGAACTCGGCTCCGGATCTGGTGTTCGCGTTGTTCGTCCCGACTGGCTCTTCGGCGCTGGAGACCGACAGCGACGTGGTGGCGGAGTTGCGTGGTCGGCCGGAGCTGGCCGGCCTCGGCGCCATAGCCGATGACCGGGCGTTGTTGCCGCTGAACTACTTCTACACCTCGGCGAGTCCGCTCGCCGTGGACGGGCTCGAGTTGTTGGCCGACCAGATCGCCGGGGAAGGTCGGTGATCAGCAGGGAGATCGACTTCGTCAAGGTGAGCCCGACCCAGAACATGACCTTGCTGGTCAGGTCCGAGCATCCGGTCGAGGAGTACCGGGGCATCGCGACGGCGATCATGTCGGCCGGGCACGTGTACGCCGAGCAGGTCGGGTTCGTCCGGAAGCCGACGTCGCCCGGGGCGGACGCCGGCCTGCACATGGCCGCCGGCGAGTTCTGCGGCAACGCCTGCATGGCGCTCGCCGCCGTGACCGCGTACGAGGAGGGCCTGGGCGCCACCGGCCCGACGGATGTCCTACTGGAGGCGTCGGGGGCGGAGGACGTCGTCAGGTGCCGGGTCGAGCGCCGGCATCCGGACTACTTCTGCGAGCTCGCGGTGCCGCTCCCGCGCCGGGTGCAGCCGTGGACGGCCGACGGCGGGTCGGTGCTCGTCCTGTACGAGGACTCGCTGCATGTCGTCATCGAGGCCGATCGGGTCGACCAGGAGACCAGGGACCGGGCGCAGGCGACGGCGCTGCGGCTGGGGGAGTCCTGGAGCGTTCCGCTGATCGGGGTCATGGTGTACGAGTCGCGCCGCAAGCGGCTCACTCCGCTCGTGCACATCCCGTCACTGGACTGCATGGTGTGGGAGCGGAGCTGTGGATCCGGCACGGGGTCGTTGGGGGCCTACCTGGCGCTGAAGGAGCGGGGTCCGGTCGCGACGGACGTGATCCAGCCCGGCGGGACGATGCACGTGACGGCGATCTGCGAGCACGGCAGATTGGCCGAACTCACGGTCGCCGGATCGGTCCGGATCGTGGCCGAGGGGAAGGCGTTCGTCCATGCGTGACGGGCGGGAACTGCTCCTCGCGTTGACCGACTACCGGCAGCGGTTCAGCGCGCTCGCGCAGGGCTACGACGGATCGACCCGCCGCGCCGCGGAGCTCGAGCAGCTCATGGGCGAGTTCTCGGCCTTCGTGACCGACGAGCACAACCAGGGTCCGCTCACCGCTCTCGAACGAGAGGGGCCTGCCGGCTTCGCGGACCTGGTGGCCGATCTGCGCACGCAGTCCGCACGCTGCGCCGCCATCATGGAGAAGTACCGGGCGCTCGACCTGCTGGACGGTCGCGCCCGCTCGGCCGGCTACTTCGCCAACGTGGAGTCCTGCATCGAGCAGGAGTTCGGTGCCTTCGAGCTCACCTCGGCGTCCAAGGTGCTGCTCGTCGGCTCCGGGTCGTTCCCGATGACGCCGCTCTACCTCGCCGAGCGCATCGGGGCCGGCGTGGTCGGCATCGACATCGACGTCGAGGCCGTCGAGCTCGGACGGCGGGTCGTGCAGCACCTGGGTGGCGGCCTGGAACAGAACATCAGGCTGGAGCACGTCCCCGTGGAGGCACTCCCGTTCACCGGCGAGGCGACCCACATCATCTTCAGCTCGACCGTCGAGGCGAAGTACGACCTGCTGGATCTGCTGCACGCCCTGACTCGCGACGAGGTCGTCGTGGCGATGAGGTTCGGCGATCGCCTGAAGTCGCTGTTCAACTTCCCGATGCGGCAGGTCGATCAGCGGAAGTGGCGGCTGGTCGACACGATCCGCCGTCCGGAGCAGGTGTTCGACATCGCGCTGTACGTGAAGGCGTGAACGTCTTCCAGGCTGATCGACAAGGTGGCAGATGAACGATTTCGGGCGAGTCCTGATCGCCGGAACCGGACCGACGTCCGTGCAGTTGGCCGTCATGATGAAGAACCGTCTGGGTTGCGCCGTCGGCATCGCGGGCCGAGAGTCCCACCGGTCGGAGACGTTCTTCTCGGCGCTGGCGCAGAGCGGCGGCGTGCTCCGCGTGGACGTCCAGAACGACACGCACCACGAGCTGGCCGGGGAATGCGCCCTCGACGAGGTCTTCCGGCGCTACGAGAGCGTCAACGGGGAATGGCGCACCCTCGTCCTGACGGTCACCGCCGACGCGTACGTCGCGGTACTGGACCGGCTGGATCGCAGCGTCCTGCGGCGGCTCGGATGCGTCGTCCTCGTCTCGCCCACCTTCGGTTCCAACAGCCTCGTGCGGAACTACCTGCGAAGGCAGGGGGCGAACGCCGAGGTGGTCAGCTTCTCCAGCTATCTGGGCGACACCCGCTGGTGGGACGGATCTCCGTCACCCCACGTGTTGACCGCCGGGGTCAAGAGGAAGTTGTACCTGGGTTCGTCTGACGGCCGATCGGGCGGCGTCGACGGGCTGGGCGGGCTGCACGAGCAACTCGGCATCGCGGTGGAGGTCATGGACCGCCCGGTGGAGGCGGAGAGCAGGAACATCTCGTTGTACGTCCACCCACCGCTATTCATGAACGAGGTGTCGTTGAACGCGGTGTTCGGCGAGCCCGAACACACCAAATACGTCTACAAGCTGTTCCCCGAAGGCCCGATCACACCGTCGCTGATCCGCGACATGGTGGCGCAGTGGAAGGAGCTGACCGCTCTCGTCGCGAAGATGGGGGCCACGGGGGTCAACCTGCTCCGGTTCATGGTCGAGGACAGCTATCCCGTGCGCCCGGAGAGTGTGCGCCCTGAGGACATCGACCGCTTCGAACAGCTGCCATTGATCCACCAGGAGTACCTGGTGTACGTGCGGTACGCCTCGCTGCTGGTCGATCCGTTCTCCGAGCCGGATGAGAACGGGCGGTACTTCGACTTCTCGGCGATCCCCATCCGGCCGATCTTCGTCGACAGCGCGGGGGAGTGGGACGTCCCGAGGATGCCGAAGGAGGACTACTACCGCACGAAGATCATCCAAGGCGTTGCGCGCCACCTGGGTTCGCCGTGCCCGACGATCGACACGCTCCTCACCAACTACGAGGAGAAGCTCATACGCGCGACCCAGGCGCGCCCCGGCGAGCGGTTCTCCGACGCCTTCCTGGTGCAGGACTTCGACGACGACCTGAGCATGATCCGCGCGGAGATTTCGGGAGCGCAGTGAACGACCACGATCGGGGACCGGGCGAGGGCACGCAGCGCGGCCACGCCGTCCGCACGACCGAGAACACGACCCCGACGAAGGGGACCGGGGCGCAGGCCGAGCCGCTGCCCAGCGACCGGCGGATCGCCGGCGCGATCTGGCCTGCGCTGCTCGCCTCCGCGGTCGGACTTCTGCCGTTCACGGTGTTCAGCACCTTCCTGGTGTCGATCGCCGACGCCACCGGCGAGGGCGATGCGGCGGTGGGCGCGCTGCGCGGTCTGGGTGGCATCGGCGCTGTGCTGGTGGGCATCGCGGTGGCGCCGCTGATCGGGCGGATCGCGCCGGGCCGGGTGGCGGCCGGGGCGCTGGTGCTGCTCGCCGCGGCGTCCGTCGTCGGAACGCTGGCCTGGATCCCCGCCCTGGCCGCGTTCTGCCTCGTGATCGGCGCGTCGAACGCGGCGCTCTACCCGGCCCTGTCCACTGCGGCCGCGGATCGGTTCGGGACCGGCCCGGCCGCCGGCCGAGCCGCGACGCTGGTGATGACGACCCAGACGCTGGCCGCGACGCTGGCCGCGCCGCTGATCGCGTTCCCCGCGCTGTGGTGGGGCTGGCAGGGGGACCTGATCGCGGTCGCGGTGGTGGCGTTGCTGCTGACGCCGGTCCTGCTCCGCTACGGCCGCGAGGCGCACGTCACCGGCGAGGAGCGCCCCGGGTACTTCGCGGCCTTCCGCATGCTGGCCGCAGTGCCGGGTGCGCGCCCGCTGCTCCTGGTGGCGTTCGGGCGAACCGGGGCCTTCATGGGGCACCTGGCGTTCCTGGCCCCGTTCTACACCGACAAGTTCGGCCTGGCGCCCGGAGCGTTCGCATTCGTGTGGACCCTCAGCGGGGGGTCGTTCTTCATCGGCCACCTGGTCGCAGGCCGGCTGGTGAACACCACGGAATCCGACGAGCGGGCGCACCGCGCGATGCGCATCAGCCTGCTGACGGCGCTTGTCGCACTGTTCGCCGTGTACCTGGCGCCGGTGCTGTGGATGACGCTGCTGGCCACCGCGGCGCTGTCGGCGAGCCACGCGGTGATCGCGGCGGCGGTGGTGACCCTGCTGGTGCGCCGTTGCGGCGCGGTGCGGGGAACGGCCCTGAGCCTCAACTCCTCCAGCATGAGCCTGGCCCTGTTCCTCGGCGCGGCCGTCGGGGCGGCGGGGCTGGCCACAGGGGGCTACCTGGGCGCTGCCACGGTGTTCGGCCTGCTCACCCTGCTCGCCCTGGGTGCCGCGCTGACGCTCCGCTCCGAGAGGACGACATGACGCGCCCCGTCGGCGTGACGCCGGATGCGCTCCCGCCCGCGGCGGATCCGCCCGAGATCGACGACCTCGACTACGACCGGCGGAGGCGGCACACCTGGATCTGGGTCGGAGGGCTGACCCTCGTGCTGCTGATCTCGTTGCCCGCCGCGGTGGGTATCGGGCCGGTCGGCATCGCGCTGGGCACGGTGGCCCAGATCGTGAGCCGCCCGCTGATCGGCATTCCGCAGGAGGTCACCTGGACCCCGGCCCAGGACGCCATCGTCTGGCTGCTGCGCGTGCCACGCGTGCTGCTGGGTGCCGTCGCGGGAGCCGGCCTGGCGATCTCCGGGGTCGTGCTGCAGGCCATGACCCGCAACATGCTGGCCGAGCCGTACCTGCTGGGGGTGACCTCCGGGGCCTCGACGTTGGCGGCCGCGTCGATCCTCTTCGGGTTCGGCGCGGGGATCGGCACGAGCTCACTGGCCGGCAGCGCGTTCGTCGGTGCGCTGCTGGCGGGGGCGGGAGTGTTCCTGCTCGCCCGCGTCGGTGGCCAGATGACGTCGACCCGGCTGGTCCTCGCCGGTGTCTCGATCGGATACGTGCTCTACGCGATGACCTCGTTCCTGATCTTCGCCTCGGACGATCCGGACGCCGGCCGCGCCGTGCTGTTCTGGATCCTCGGCTCGCTGACGCTGGCCAGCGGCGGGTCCGCCCTGGTCACCGCGGCGGTCGTGGCGGCCTCGCTGGTTCTGCTGATGGCTTGGGCGCGCCACCTGGACGCGCTGTCGATCGGCGACAACACCGCGCAGTCGCTGGGGATCTCCCCGACCCGGCTACGGGCCCGGTCCATGGTCGTGGTCGCGCTCTGCGTCGGAGCCCTCGTGGCGGCGTCCGGCGGGATCGGGTTCGTTGGCTTGATCATCCCGCACGTCGCCCGGCTGTGCGTCGGCACCGCCCACCGCCGGCTGCTTCCGGTGGCCGCTCTGCTGGGCGCGATTTTTCTCATCTGGGCCGACGTGTTCGCGCGGATCGCGCTGGTCCCGCAGGAACTCCCGCTGGGCATCGTCACCGCGCTGGCCGGGGCGCCGCTGCTGTTCCTGCTGGTCCGCCGGCTCGACCCGACCCGCTGACCCCCACTACCCGACGGGCACCCAACGATGATCTCCGCAACCGATGTCTCCTTCGCCTACGACGGCACACTGGTGATCGACGGCGTCGGGCTGTGCGCCGGGCCGGGTGAGGTGGTCGGGTTGATCGGGCCCAACGGCAGCGGGAAGACCACGTTCCTGCGGACCCTGTACGCGGCCCTGCGCCCGCGCGCCGGTCTGGTCACCGTCGACGACGACCCGGTCGCGACGCTGAGCGGAGCGGACCTCGCCCGACGGCTGGCGGTGGTCGCCCAGGAGACACCGTCGGATCTGCCGATCACCGTCGCGGACATGGTGCTGCTGGGCCGCGCCCCACATCGCCGGGCCCTCGCCCCGTTCACCCGCGAGGACCACCGCGCGGTGGCCGACGCCCTGAGCCGGGTGGGCGCTCGGCACCTGGCGGACCGTCGGTACGCCACGCTGTCCGGCGGGGAGAGGCAGCGCGTCCTGGTCGCGCGGACGCTGGCCCAGCAGGCCGAGCACCTGCTCCTCGACGAACCGACCAACCACCTCGACATCCGCTACCAGCACGAGATCCTGCGCCTGGTCCGCCGGCTGCCGGTCACCACCGTGGTCGTCCTGCACGACCTCAACCTCGCCGCCCGCTACTGCGACGCACTCGTCCTGCTCGACCGGGGCCGGGTCGTCGGCACGGGCTCGCCGGAGCAGGTCCTCACCGTCGAAACGGTGCGCGCGGTGTACGGGATGCACGTCGAGCGCGTGTACGGCGGCGGCTGCCTGCAACTGATCTTCAGCCCGATCGACGAGCCCGGACTGTGTCCGGGCTAGGAGCGGTTGAAGAAGTGCGGCGGGCCTGGACCGTCGGCACTGCTACTGGGGGCCGGTCCGGTGTGGTGGTCGCGCCCATGATCCGTTGTTCCGGTTGTCCATGGCTGTGCCGGAGGTTGTTGCCGAATCCGGTCACGCCGCCTTCGATGAGGTGTCCGGGCAACGGGAACTGTGGTCGCGCGCGTGCCAGGGCCTTCGGTGGCGCCGCGCATTGTGCGGGGCCGCCCCTCAGAGCTCAAGGGCGCTGCGCGAAGCTCCGCGATCGCTGCGCGACCCTTGACCTCCGAGCCTCTGCGGCCCCTACGGGCAGCACAACGCGGGCAGGCCGGGGGCCTGCCCTTCGGGCGCGCGGCGCCACCGAAGGCCGGTCCGCCGCACATGATCGACGCCTCGGTACAAAACGGGTGAAAAGGACACGGGAACACGCCGAACTGCCGATCACACCAGCCCGTGGCGCCGCCACAGCCGACTTCACACACCCAGCACGGACTTCACACAAAGCCGGCCCTGTGTGAAGCAACCACTGGGTGTGTGAAGTGGCCATCGGCGGGGGGCGTACTCCGCTTGCGGGATCCACGGCCAGACCGGCATGCCTCCTGATTCGCCGGGGAGCGCGGGCGCCGCGGCAGCCGTCGGGCCGTCGGTGGCCGCCGGCGCCACGCCTGTCCCCGTACGGTCGCAGCGGCTCCTCGAGGTGGTTGTCGGGTGGGACCTGGTCACAGTTGTCGGCGCGGGCGAGAACCGCGAAAGTGGTGCTGCAATCTAGGAACGCCGGCCACGTCCGGGTTGCGAAAGCTGAGAGCCGCCGACGCCGGATGTTCCGCGAACGGCGTCGAGCGGTCCTTCGCCCCGCCGTTCGGCCGCCTGCCTTCTTCCGTTCGCGCGGTGCGCCCTCAGGTTCGCGCCGACTGTCGCCTCATCGCACCGACCGGTCCGGTCGCCGCGCCGGCGGCGGCGTGCCGGCCGGCCGCCAGGGCAGGTCGTCGACGAGGTTCCCGGTCCTCGCGGAGCTCGCCGGACTCATGCGGGCCTCACGGGGAGGGGGTCGGCGTCGACGGCGCCCTGGTTCCTGTCGATCGGCCGGCCGTCACGTTGCCGTCGGCGGGCGGTCGGCGCAGCTATCCGGCGCGGCTATCCGGCGCAGCCTCCATGGCGGGGACGCCTGGTTGCCTCGTTTCGGGTCGGCGCCCGGCGAGGCCGTCGTAGACTCCCCGCCCATGTCGACGTCGAGCGGTGCCCGCCGGCTCCGCTCCGTGGCGTTCTCCGCGTCGGCCGTCGGTCTCACCCTCGGCGCGCACATCACGGCTCACGGCGAGCCGCCGGACGTCCTGTTCGTCCTGGTGCTGGTGGCGCTCGTCGACGCGATGTCCTCGGCATTCGCCCAGCGACCCCGCGGCCCCGTCGCCACCACCGCTGCGTTGCTCACGACCCAGGTCCTGCTGCACGTCGCGTTCGTGCTCGCCGCGCCGGCCCACGGGGCGCATGCCGAGCACGTCCTCTCCGTTCCGATGCTCGCAGCGCACGGGATCGCGGCCGTCGTCCTCGCCGTTCTCCTCAGCCACGGCGAGCGGCTTGTCAGCCATGTCGCCAGGGTGCTTCTGCCGGTAGCGGTGCTGCATCCGTTCCGCCCCTTCCCGGTGAGCCGGCAGGCGGTCGCCGCCCTGCCGAACGACGTCCCACTCGGGCTGGGTGCGTCCCTGCACGACATCAGCAGGCGCGGGCCGCCGCGCCGCCCCCTCGCGGCACGCACCTGACCGGTTCCCACCGTCGGTGAGGCGTGTCGCGACGCGCCTCACCGGCCCGGGGCGTCCGCCCGGGTCGGATCCACACACCGATCCGAGGGATCTCACATGTCTCTTCCCGCACGACCCCATCGCGGGCTGCTGGTGTTGATCACGACGGCCTGCGCTGCCGCGCTCGCACTGACCGGGTGTGCCGGCGGCACGCCGGCCGCACCGGCGGCTCCGCCACCGTCGGCAGCGCCTGCCGCCGTCGCGGCACCGACCGTCACCGTCACCGATCCGTGGGTGAAGACTGCCGAGCCGGGGATGACCGCGGTGTTCGGCACGTTCAGCACCACAGGGACCGGCCCGGTGACGATCCTGTCCGCCCAGACCTCGGCATCACCGCGCACGGAGCTGCACGAGGTCGCGATGGGGGCCGACGGGGCGATGGTCATGCGGCCCAAGGCCGACGGGTTCGCCGTCGAACCCGGCGCGCCGCGCGTGCTCGCGCCCGGCGGCGACCACATCATGATCATGGATCTGGCGTCGCCGATCCGGCCCGGTGACCAGGTCGAGGTCACCCTCACGCTGTCCGACGGCTCCACGGTCCCGTTCACCGCCCTGGCCAAGGAGACCAGCGGCGGGCAGGAGAACTACGAGGGCGGAGCGCACGGATGAGCGTGCAGGGTCCCTCGCTCCGCCGGCGGGCCCTGCTGCTGGGAGGTGCCGCCGCCGCTGTTGGCGGCGGCACCGCAGCGGCGCTCGCCGCCCGGGGCGACGGTGCGGACGTCGCGCCCGTTGCGGCGCCACCTGTGGGCGCCGAGACCGTTCCGTTCCACGGTGTCCACCAGCCCGGCATCGACACCCATCCGGCGCAGGCGCACGCAGTCTTCCTCGCGCTCGACCTGCTGCCCGGCACCGGGCGTCCCGAGGTGGAGCGGCTGCTGCGGCTGCTCAGCGACGACGCCGCGCGGCTGATGAGCGCGCGCCCTCCACTGGCGGCCGAGGACCCCGAGCTGCCGGCGTTGCCGTCACGGCTCACGGTGACCTTCGGGTTCGGGCCGGGCCTGTTCGACGCGCTCGGTCGTGGCGGAGACTGCCCCGCGGTCGTCCGTGAGCTGCCCGCGTTCCCGACCGACCGGCTGGACCCGCGGTGGTCGGGCGGTGATCTGCTCCTGCAGGTGTGCTCGGACGATCCGGTGCCGCTGTCCTACGCCGTGCGCCGCCTCGTCCGGGACGCCCGCAGCATCACATCGGTGCGCTGGACCCAGCGCGGCTTCAACCCCGCCCGCGGCTCGGAGCCGGTGGGGACGACGCCGCGCAACCTCTTCGGTCAGCGGGACGGCACGGCCAACCCGGCCCCGGGCTCGCCGGAGCTGTCCGAGGCCGTGTGGGTGCGCGACGGCCCGTCGTGGCTGGTCGGCGGCAGCATGCTGGTGCTGCGGCGGATCCGGATGGACCTGGACACGTGGGACGACTTCGGCCGCGTCGGGAAGGAGATGGCGACCGCCCGGCGGCTCGACACGGGCGCCCCGGTGACCGGTGGCGGCGAGTTCGACGAGGTCGATCCCCGGATGGTCGACGAGCGCGGTATGCCGGTGGTGGCGGCGAGCGCGCACGTCGTCCGGGCGAAGGCGCGCAACCCGGCCGAGCGGATGCTGCGGCGCGGGTACAGCTACGACGACGGGCCCGCCCCGGACGGGACGCCCGACGCCGGGCAGCTGTTCGCCGCCTACCAGGCGGACGCGGCCACCGCGTTCGTGCCGGTGCAGGCCCGCCTCGCGGAGTCCGACGTGATGAACCTGTGGATCACCCATGTCGGGTCGGCGGTCTTCGTCATCCCGCCGGGATGCGCGGCAGGCGAGTTCGTCGGCAACGGCCTCCTCGGCGCGTGATCGGGCGCGTTTCAGACCCCTTTCAGAACACGATCAAGTGCTGCCCGGCCTGCCGGTCCCCAGTTCGGCTTGCCGCCGGGAAGGCCTCGATCTCCGTTCTGCCCCATGAGCATCAGGAAGAGGCTCTTCATGGCGGCCAGCCCGCGGGCGCGCCGGATCGCCGCCTCGTCGGCACGCGCGTACATGTCGAAGAATCGTGCGGCCGTGCCCGCGGGTAGCAGCACCCATGCGGCGGCGAGGTCCCACGCCGGGTCGCCGGCGAACATGTCACCGAAGTCGACGATGCCCGAGAGCGTTCCGTCCGAGACGACGACGTTCGCGGGATGGAGGTCACCGTGAACCCACACCGGCGGGCCCTCCCACGCCTGGGCCGCAGCGGCGTCGTCCCAGACGGCCCGGACGTCGGCAGCGACGTCGTCGGGGACAACGGCCTGGAAGAAGTTCTCGAAGCCGTTCGTGCAGTTCCTGGGATGGGCACCGCGGTCCGTAGCGATCGGCGCCTCGGCGGGCGCCTCCACATGGAGCGCCCGGAGGAAGCCCGCCAGCGTGTCGGCCGCGTGGACGCCGCGGCTGATCGAGCCGTGGTTCAGCGGCTCGCCCGGAACCCACGTCATCACGGTCCAGTGCTTGGGGAAGCGCTCGGACGGTTCGCCGAACCGCACCGGGGTCGGCACCGGGAGCGGGAGGCGCGGGGCGAGCACGGGTAGCCACCGCCGCTCCTTGAGCTGGTGCTCCGGGGTGGGGTTCATGCGCTGCATGCGCACGGCCAACTCGTCCCCGAGGCGCCACATTTGGTTGCCCCAGCCGCCCTCCACCTCGCGGATGCCCAGCCCTGCAAGGTCTGGATGTTGCTCCTGCAGCAGGCCGCGGACCAGGTCTGCGGTGATCTCGATCTCGGTGTTGGTCATCCGAAGCGACAGTACTGAGGCGGCAGGCAGAGCAGCCCCACTGCGGGTCGCGGATCAGGTAGTGGTGCGGGGGAGCTGGTAGCGGATCAGTCGTGAGCTGTTGGCGACGACCGCGACGGAGGATGCGTTGTGCAGGACCGCGGCGACCACCGGGCTCAACGCGCCGGCCGCCGAGACCAGCAGTCCTGCCGCGTTCACCATGATCGACATGCCGTAGTTCTGCCGGATCAGACCGATGCTGCGCCGGCCAAGGTCTCGCACGTCCAGGAGGTGTCGCAGGTCGTCGCCGGCGAGGGCGATGTCGGCAGTCTCCACCGCCACGTCGGTGCCGCCGACGCCCATCGCGATGCCGATGTCGGCCAGCGCGAGCGCGGGTGCGTCGTTGGTGCCGTCACCGACCACGGCGACGGTGTAGCCCTGGGCTTGCAGGTCGCGCACCACGTCCTGCTTCTGCTCGGGCAGCACCTCGGCCCGGTACTCGTCGATGCCGAGCTCGGCGGCGACCGCGGCCGCGGTGCCCGGGTGGTCGCCGGTGAGCAGCACGATCCGGCGCACCCCGTCGGCCCGCAGCGCGTCGAGAACCTGGCGCGACTCCGGTCTGACCGTGTCCCGCAGCGACACCAGCCCCACGAGCTCGCCATTCACGGCAAGCAGGAGGGGCGTCTCGGCGGACCGCTGCAGCCGGCGCACCCAGTCGTGCGCCTTGCGGCTGACCGGCACCTTCTGCCCACGCAGCAGCTCCCGGCTCCCCAGCAGCAGCGTGCGCCCGTCCGACTCGACCCGCATGCCGAGGCCGAGCAGCACCTCGCACTCCTCGTGCGGCGGGATCGTGATGTGCCGCTCCTCGGTGGAGCGGATCACCGCCTGCGCCAGCGGGTGCCGGGAGTGGATCTCCGAGCTCGCCGCGTAGGCGAGCACCTGCTCGGGGGACCAGTCGTCGTGGAAGGACACGACGTTGGTCACGATCGGCCGCCCCAGGGTGAGGGTGCCCGTCTTGTCGAACACGATCGCGTCGACCCGGCCGGCCGCCTCGAGGTGCGCGCCGCCCTTGATCAGGATGCCGCGGCGGGCCCCGTTGCCGATCGCGGCGCTGATCGCCGTCGGGGTGGAGAGCCCGACCGCACAGGGGCAGGCGACGAGCAGCATCGTCATCGCCCGGCGCACGTCCCGGGTGACCAGCAGCGTCAGCCCGGCGAGGGCGAAGGATGCGGGTACGAAGCGGCGCGAGAACGTCTCACCCACGGTCTGGATGGGGGCCCGGTCGTGCTGGGCCTCCTCCACGCGGGCGATGATCCGGCCGATCGCGGTGTCGCGGCCGACGGCGGTGGCCCGCACCACGACTCGTCCGCGCAGCACCACCGACCCCGCCGGGAGCGCGGTGCCGGCACCCACCGAGACCGGCAGCTGCTCGCCGGTGATCGCAGCCTGGTCGACGACGGCGTCGCCCTCGACGACCACGCCGTCCACCGGCAGCACCACGTGCTCGTGCACGACGACCTCGTCGCCGACGCCGAGCTGGTCGATGTCGACCTCCAGCTCGGTGCCGTCGGCGAGCCGGACCCAGGTGCGGGTGCGGGTGCCGGTCAGCAGCTCGGAGATCGCCCGGCGGCTGCGACGCAGCGTCAGGTCCTGCAGGTACTCGCCGATGTTGAGCAGCCACAGCACGGTGAGGGCCACGACGTTCTCGCGCAGCACGAGGCTCGCCACCGTCGCGGCCGACACCAGCGCGTCGGTCCCGCCGCCCTGTCCTCCGGCGAGCGACCGCAGCGCCCCGCGCAGGAAGGGGTAGCCGGTGAAGATCGTGACGCCGGTGGCGACGGTGCGGCTGGTCGCGCCGAGAACGGGCGGGCGACGCAGCCCGAAGCGGCGGATCCCCAGCGCGGCCAGCGCGGCTCCGCCGACCACGAGCCGCACGAGGTCGCCGTTGCGGACGTCGGCCGAGCGGGGCGTGCGCTCGACCGTGGCCTCCGGGTCGGCGCCGAGGCCCTTCCCGATCGCCTCCTGCAGCTCGGTGTGGTCGCAACGCTCGGGGTCGTACCAGACGACCACGTTCCCGGTGCGGGGGTATGCGTGCACCTGCCGCACGTGGGCGACGGCGTCGACGGCGTCCTCGACGGCAACCGCGAGCGGGGGGCTACCGGCGAGCTCGGGCACGGCGAACCGGACCCGGCCTGCGGCATCCGAGACGACGGTCAGCGGCACGAAATCAGTGCTCGTGGTCGTGGGCGGGCGCGCCGGGCGGCGGAGTCTGCTCGCCGACCCGCTCCCGCGCCTCGCTGACGATGTCCGCGGTCGCCAGCCGGGCGCGTTCGGCGCCCGCCTCGGCGGCGCGGGCCCCGCGCAGCCCCCACGAGGTGACGGTGACCGCCGCCCCGTGCAGCGTGTCGCTGCGCACCAGGCGCTTCACCCCGTCGTAGGCGGCCGCTCCGACGAGACCACTGGCCACCACCCCCGCGGCCTTGCCGACGAATCCGCCCAGCATGTCCTCGTCCCTCCATGAACCACAGGCAACCCGATGAAGGGTACGCGCCGGTAGGGCCCGGACCCCGTGCCGGACGGACTGCCGAGACCCGTGTCACCTGATGGGGGACGAGGATTGCGTGCAACCAGGAACCGCTCGATCGATGTCTATCGCCGCTGCGGCGGCGGTCATCGCTCGGCGACGGCGCGGCGTCGGGCCCGGGCATCGAGCAGGGCGTCGAGGGGCATACCGAGTGCGGGTATCGGCGCGGCCAACGGTCGACCGACGCGGCCGAGCGCTGCCCACGAGGGTGCACCGCGTCGACAGGCGGATTCACGGGCCTGGCCTCGCGAACCTGAGGGCTCCGTCGCGCAGTCGGCGCACCGGCCACCGCCGGACGGAGCAGCGCCACCCCGCTCGCCGCCTCCCGGGCCGTGCCCGCCGTCTCGGGTCCTCAGGCTCGCAACTCGCGCCCGGTACGCGTCCCTAGTTTCACCTGTCGTGGACACCGACCTCACCCCGGTCCCCGCGCCGGACCGACCGCGCGCCACGCCGCGTACTCCCACCGCCGCCGCCCGGGTCGCCGCGTTCGTCGCCGCGATGGCGCTCATCGCGGCGGTCGGGTGGCAGGTCGGCCGAATGGTCACCCCGGACCCGGCCACGCCGGCCGCGTTGGCAGGCGCGTCCGGCGAGGAGCATGACCAGCACCAGGGCGAGCAGCAGCGCCAGGCGCCGTCGCAGCTGCACCACCAGGGAAGCGGTGGGTTGCAGCTCTGGGCGATCCAGAGCGCGGCGCTCGGGACCAGCACGCTCGACGGCGCCGGCCGGATCGTGTACCGCTCCGATGCGGACGGCAACAACCCGCCGGTGTCACGGTGTACCGGTGAGTGCGCGCAGCGGTGGGTGCCCGTCACCGTGCCCGACGGGCAGGAACCCGACCTGCTCGGGATCAAGCCCGAGCACGTCGGCACGCTCCGACGCGAGGACGGCGCTCTGCAGGTCACGCTGGCGGGCTGGCCGCTCTACACGGTCGCCGGCGACCGGGGCGCCCACGACGACACGGGGGCCAACGGCGCCGAGGGCCTGTGGTTCGCGGTCACCCCGACCGGGGAGAAGGTCGCGCCGTGAGATCACGAGTTCCCGGCTCGCCGGCCGGTGAGAACCGGGCGAGCCGGAGACTGTTGGTCACGACGAGCACGGAGCTGGCCGCCATCGTCGCCCCGGCCAGCATGGGGTGCAGCATCCCGGCGGCCGCGACGGGCAGGGCGAGGATGTTGTAGCCGAACGCCCACGCGAGGTTGCCCTTGATCACGGCCAGGGTGCGGCGGGATAGGCGCACGGCGTCGGCGGCCGCGGTGAGGTCGGCCCGCACGAGTGTCATGTCCGCGGCGGACATGGCGATGTCGGTGCCGGTGCCCATGGCGATGCCGAGGTCGGCCTGGGCGAGCGCGGCGGCGTCGTTGACGCCGTCGCCGACCATCGCCACGACCCGGCCTTGGGCCTGCAGCCGCTCGATCACGTCCACCTTCTCGGTGGGCAGCGCCTCGGCCACCACCGTTGTGATGCCGACGGCGTCGGCCACGGCGTGCGCGGCACCGGGTTCGTCGCCGGTCAGCAGCACCGGTTCCAGGCCGAGGCGGCGCAGCTCGGCGATCGCGGCGGCGCTCGTCGGGCGGACGGTGTCCGCGACGACGACCACGGCGCGGGCGCGCCCGTCCCAGGCCAGCAGGACCGTGGTGTGGCCGATGGCGGCGGCGTCCGCGAGTGAGGTCCGGAGGCCGTCCGGGACGGTGGCGCCGCGCTCCTCGAGGAGGCGGAGCCTCCCGAGCAGGACGTCACGATCGTCGACCACGCCGTGCAGTCCGAGGCCATCGAGCGAGACGACGTCGCGGGCGTCGCCGCCGGTGCCGGCATGCCGGGCGATCGCCTGGGCCACCGGGTGCGCCGAAGTTCCGGCGAGGGCCCCGGCCACCGCGAGCACCTCGTCGAGGTGCTCGCCGTCGGCCGGCACGACGTCCATGACGTTCATCTGCCCGGTGGTCACCGTGCCGGTCTTGTCGAGCACGATCGTGTCGATGCGGCGGGTCGACTCGAGCGCGGCCGGTCCGGTGACGAGCACGCCGAGTTGCGCGGCGCGTCCGGTGCCGACGAGCAGGGCGGTCGGGGTGGCGAGCCCGAGCGCGCACGGGCAGGCGACGATCAGGACGGCGACCGCGGCCGCGAACGCGTGGTGCGGGGTGGCGCCGAGGCCCATCCAGAACCCCCATGTGCCGGCAGCGAACAGGAGCACGACGGGCACGAACTCGCCGCAGATCCGATCGGCGAGGCGCTGCGCGGCCGCCTTCTGGGTCTGTGCCCGTTCGACGAGCGCGGCGGTGCGGGCGAGCTGGGTGTTCGCGCCGACGCGCGTGGCGCGCACGACGAGGCGGCCGTCGAGCGCGATGCACCCGCCGACGACGTCGTCGCCCGGCGCGATGTCGGCAGGCGCGGGCTCCCCGGTGATCGCGGCGGTGTCCACGGCGCAGGATCCGTCCACCACGATTCCGTCGGTGGCGATCTTCTCGCCGGGACGCACCACGAACTCGTCGCCGACGGTGAGCCGCTCGACCGGCACGGTGTGTTCCTGGCCGTCGCGCAGGACCCTGGCGTCGGTGGCCGCGAGTGTGAGAAGGCCGCGCAGGGCGGCGCCGGACCGGCGGCGCGCCCGGGCCTCCAGGTAGCGGCCGGCGAGCACGAACGTCGTGACGGCGGCGGCGACCTCGAGGTAGACCTGTCCGCCGCCGTACCTCGGGGCCAGCGACAGGTCGAGCGAGTGGACGTGACCGGCCTGGCCCGCGGTGCCGAAGAACATGGCGTAGATCGACCAGCCGAACGCGGCGAGCGTGCCGACCGACACGAGGGTGTCCATCGTCGCAGACGCGTGGCGCAGGTTGACCAGTGCCGCGCGGTGCAGCGGCAGCGCGCCCCATAGCGCGACCGGCGCGGTCAGGGCGAGCGCGGTCCACTGCCAGAACGGGAACTGCGCGGCCGGCACCATGGACAGCACGACCACCGGTAGGGAGAGCGTGGCGCAGGCGGCCAGCCGCTGCCGCAGCGCCGCGAGGTCCCGCTCGTGGGCCGCCTCGGCCGGGTCTTCGCGGGTGACCGGCTCGGAGAGGCGGGCGGTGTACCCGGCGCCCTCGACGGCGGCCACGAGCTGGTCAACGCCGAGCGTGACGGGGTGCGTGATGCTCGCGCGTCCGGTGGCGAAGTTGACGTTGGCCTGCACGCCGTCGAGCTTGCGCAGCTTTCGCTCGACGCGCGCGGCGCACGCCCCGCAGGTCATGCCCTCGACCAGCAGATCGGTCTCGGTCGGCTCGGCGGTCCCGGCCTGGCCGGCAGTGGTCACGGTCACGGGTTGGTGCCCGGCGTTCTGTCCATGATGGGCAACCTAAGGACGCGCAGCGGGCGGGTTGCGTCGCTGAGGAACGGCAACTGTGGACGCAGCCGCGGGCGCGACGAGTGGGGCGACGCTGCTCCGTACGGCCGTGGCCGATGCGCCGCCTGCCCGCCGCGGTCCACAGGTTCGCGCTGTCCGGTCCGAGGATCAGCGCCTCGGCGCGGCCGGAGCACCGGCCGGCGTGTGCGTCCGACCACTGGTGCTCTGATAAGTGATGCGGATTGCTCCGCTCGTCGGCTCGTGGTCGATGAGGGCGTCGACTTCGTAGACGGTTCTCACGAGGTCTGGGGTGAGCACTGTGGACGGGGCTCCTGCGGCGGCGACGCGTCCGTGGTCGAGGACGAGGAGGTGGTCGCAGTATCGGGCGGCGAGGTTGAGGTCGTGGAGTGCGATGACGCAGGTGACATCGAGTGAACGCAGAAGTTCGAGCAGGTCGAGCTGGTGGCGGATGTCGAGATGGTTGGTGGGTTCGTCGACCTCGTCGACCGGTTCGCCGTCGTCGCGGACCGATCACGGTGCGGCTGCTGGAGCACTTCATCGCAGGGCGACCGCTCGACCCCGTTGCGGCCGGGATGCTCAGTGAGCAGGAGCGCAACGTCGTCGTGCGGGGCGCCCGCGGGTGGACCAACAGCGAGGTGGCCGCGGACATGCACCTCGCGCTCAGCACGGTGAAGACCCACCTCAACCGCGTCCAGACCAAGCTGGGTCTGCGCAATCGTGTCGAGATCGCCGGGTGGGCGTGGGAGCACGGCCTGCTGCGCTGAGTCTCGGTGCCCGCTCAATAGGCGGCGACGCGGGCGCAGGCGGCGAGCAGCATCCGCAGCTGCGGGGACGGGACACCGGGCAGAACGGCGAGCGAGATCGGCAACGTGAGGTCGGCGAGCGGCCGCAACGCCACCCGCCGTACCACCGGGAGCTCCGCCCGGTGGTAGAAGACCGTCCACGACGGCGGCGCGGCACCGATCTCGGCAAGGGTGTCCTGCAACGTCGTGAACGGCGGTCCGGCCGGCGGATCGACGCCCGCGTCCCGCAGGGCCGCGGTGATCATCGCGTGGAACGGCGGGTTGTTCCGGGCGGGCGCGAGGCGCACCGGCAGATCGCCGAGCTGTTCCACGTGCACGGTGTCGGCCGCGGCGAGCGGATGCTGCTCGGGCAGCGCCACCACGAGCCCTTCCCGCCAGATCGGCACCAGCTCCAGACCGGGCGCCGACTCCAGCACCCGCACGAACGCCGCGTCCAGGTCCCCCGCACGCACCGCGGCCAGCCGCTGCTCCTGCCTGGCCCGGGTCAGCCGTACTGACACCCCGGGCGCGAGCACGGCAAGCTCGTCGAGCATCCGGTACAGCCGATCCCCGAGGCCGTGGCTGCTGCCCAGCCGGAGTACCGCCTCGGTCTCGTGCGCGACGTCGTCGGCGACGGCCCGTACCCGGTCCGCTGCCGCCAGCACGGCCCGTGCTTCCGGCAGCAGCCGCTCCCCGGCCGACGTCAGCCGGACGTGCCGGGTGGAGCGATCGAACAACCGCACGCCGAGCTCGCGTTCCAGCCGGGCGAGCTGCTGGCTCACCGCCGGCTGCCCGATGTGCAGCCGCTCGGCGGCGCGCACGAACGTGCCGGCGTCCGCGACCGCCGCGAAGTACCGCAGCTGGCGCAGCTCCACCAGGGCTCCTCCGACTCATCACGATCGCTGATGACAGTCAGAGTGAACCGCCCCTTGGTCCGGTTGTCTTCCCGCGGTCTGCTCGGGGTGTGCATCTCACCCAAGATCTTGGAGTAAGCGTGACAACGACGAACCCGACGGTTCTCGTAGTCGGCGCCGCCGGACGGATCGCCGGTCTCGTGGTGCCCGAGCTCGCCCGGCGCAGCGCGGTCGTCCGCGGCCTGGTCCGCAGCGAGGACCAGGCCGCAACCGCGCAGAAGAACGGCGCCGTCGAGGTCGTGCACGGCGATCTGCGGGATCCCGACAGCCTCGACGAGGCAGTGCGCGGCGTCGACGCCGTCTTCCACATCGGACCGGCCTTCGTCGCCGACGAGGCACAGCTCGGACTCGAAGTCGTCGCCGCGGCACAGCGCGGCGGTGTCGGGAAGGTCGTGTTCTCCGGGGTGGCGCACCCATCCGACCGGCTGGAGAACCACGTCTCCAAGCGGCCCGTCGAAGACGCCCTGTTCCGGTCCGGACTGACCTTCGCCGTGCTGCAGCCGGTGACGCTGTACCAGAACATCGGCCTCGTGTGGCCGGGCGTACTCGAACGCGGCGAGCTCGCCGAGCCCTACTCGAACACCGCGCGGATCGCACGGGTGGATTATCGCGACGTCGCCGAGGTCGCCGCGATCGCGCTCACCGAGGACCGCTTGGACTACGGGACATTCGAGCTGTGCAGCGGTGAGATGCTCGACCGCCACGAGGTCGTAGCCGTGATCAGTGAGATCCTCGGCCGACCGGTGCGCGCCACCGCTCTGAACTTCGACAGCTGGGCCGCGGTGGCCGGGAGCCGCTTCGACGCGCAGCAGCTGGCTCTGTTCGCCGAGGTGTTCCGCTCCTACGACGAGCACGAGCACGGCGGCAACGGGCTGGTACTCGAGACCATCCTCGGACGTCGGCCTCGCACTCTGCGCGACTACGTACGGGATCTCGCCGCAGGAGAGCGGACTCATGGGGGCGCCCACTCGGCGTGAGCGGGCCGCGCCGGGCGGTCCGTCGCCGGGCCGTCGAAGATGGTCGCGTGACCCGGCACGTGTACGTCATGGCGATGGAGGCCGGCACCGGCAAGTCGGCCGTGGTGCTCGGGCTGGCGGAGGTGCTGTCGCGGCACGCCGGACGGCTGGCGCTGTTCCGGCCGCTGGTCGCCGCCGCCGACCCGCCGGACCCCGACGTCGAGCTCGTCCGTCGCCGGTACGCGCTGCCGCAGGCGTACTCCAGCTCGTTCGCGCTCACCGCCGACGACCTGCACGATGCGGACCGGCGGGACGGGTACGAGCGCCTGCTGGCCCGCGTGCTGGACGGGTGCGCGCGCGTGGGTGCGGGAGCCGACGTCGTGCTGCTGGAGGGCAGCGACTTCACGTCCGCATCGCCGCTCGTCGAGCTGGACCTCAACGTCGACGCGGCGCGCAACCTCGCCGCGCCCGTCCTGCTGGTGGTCGGCGGGCGCGCTCGCTCCGCCGGCCAGGTGCTCGAGGCGGCCCACCAGGGTGTCGCGGTGCTCGCCGATCGTGGGTGCGCGGTGCTGGGCGTGGTCTGCAACCGCGTCGGTGGCGACCAGTTGGACGCGGTGCGGGGCGGGATGCCCGCGGCGGTGGGGGAGCTGCCATGGGGTGTGCTGCCCGAGGTACCGCTGCTGGCGGCGCCGACGGTCGCGGAGATCGCCGACCGGCTGGGCGCCCGGTCGGTCGTCGCCCCGGCCGCCCCGCGCGAGGTCGCGCGGGTCATCGTCGGGGCGATGGGCCTCCCGGCCTTCCTCGACCGCATCGCCGAAGGGGACCTGGTGATCACCCCTGGGGACCGCGCCGACATCGTCGCGGGGATCTTGGCCGCGGGCGCGTCCGCCGGATACCCGTCGGTGGCCGGGTTGCTGCTCTCGGGCGGGATGGTCGCCGCGCCGGTCCGCCGGCTGGCCCCCGGGTTCGACGTCGCCGGCATCCCGATCCTGGCGGTCGACGCCGACACGTACGAGACGGCCGCGGCCGTCCGCGAGGTGCGCGGCGCGATCGGCGTCGACAGCGCGCGCAAGATCGCCACGGCCATCGCCCTGTTCGAGGACCACGTCGACCACGAGCGGCTACGCGAGCAGCTCGCCGTCACCCGCCCGACGCGGACGACCCCGCTGATGTTCCAGCAGCAGCTGCTGGAGCGGGCGCGCGCCGACCGGCGGCACATCGTGCTGCCCGAGAGCGAGGACGACCGGATCCTGCAGGCCGCCGAGCAGCTGCTGCTGCGGGGCGTCGCCGACCTCACGCTGCTCGGTCGGGAGGACGAGGTGCGCGCACGGGCCACCGCGCTGGGGGTGGACGTCTCGGCGGCCCGGTGCGTCGACCCGGTGACCTCGCCGTGGCGGGAGCCGTTCGCCCGCGTGTACGCCGATCTGCGCCGGCACCGCGGCGTGGCGGTGCCGGTGGCGCTCGACCTGATGGCCGACCCGACCTACTTCGGGACGATGATGGTGCACCAGGGCCGCGCCGACGGCCTCGTGTCCGGTGCCGCGCACACAACGGCCCACACCATCCGGCCGGCGTTCGAGGTGATCCGGACCGCACCGGGGGTATCGCTGGTGTCGAGTGCCTTCCTCATGTGCCTGTCCGATCGGGTGCTGGCCTACGCCGACTGCGCGGTCGTGCCCAACCCGACGGCCGAGCAGCTCGCCGACATCGCGATCTCCGCCGCCGGTACGGCCGGCCTGTTCGGGATCGAGCCCCGGGTCGCGATGCTGTCGTACTCGACGGGCGAGTCGGGTGCCGGCAGCGACGTCGAGCACGTGCGACGCGCCACGGCGCTCGTGCGTGAACGTGCGCCCGAGCTGCCGGTCGAGGGTCCGATCCAGTACGACGCCGCCGTCGACCCCGGGGTGGCGCGCACCAAGCTGCCCGGGAGCGCGGTCGCGGGCCGCGCCACGGTGCTGGTCTTCCCGGACCTCAACACGGGCAACAACACCTACAAGGCCGTGCAGCGCAGCGCGGGCGCGGTGGCGATCGGGCCGGTGCTGCAGGGCCTGGCGCGGCCGGTGAACGACCTGTCCCGCGGCGCGACCGTCACCGACATCGTCAACACCGTCGCGATCACCGCCATCCAGGCCCGGTCCGCCCGCTGATCGGCCGGCGAGCCGGGTTGGTATTTCTATACCAGGTGCGTGCTACGGTGCCGGTATAGAAATACCAGTACCCATGACGCGAGGTATTCGTGATCGAACTGAAGACACCTGCGGAGATCCAGCGCATGCATGTCGCCGGGCGATTCGTCGCCGAGGTGCTCACCGAGGTCGGCCGGCTCGCCGACGTGGGCGTCAACCTCCTGGACCTGGAACACCACGTGCGCGGCATGATCAAACGGCGCGGGGCGGAGTCGTGCTACTGGGACTACGCTCCGTCCTTCGGCAAGGGCTCGTTCCGCAACGTGATCTGCCTGTCCGTCAACGACGCCGTCCTGCACGGCTTGCCCCACGACTACACGCTGCGCGACGGGGACGTGCTCAGCGCGGACCTCGCGGTCGGCATCGACGGCTGGGTGGCCGACTCGGCCCGCACGATCGTCGTCGGCACCGCTGCCGAGGAGGACCTGCGGATCATCCGTGCCACCGAGGAGGCGTTGGAGGCGGCGATCGAGGTGGCACGTCCGGGCAACCGCCTGGGTGACATCTCGGCGGCGATCTGGGCGGTGGCCCGCGACTACGGCTATCCGGTCAACGCCGAGTTCGGTGGTCACGGCATCGGTCGCACCATGCACGAGGAGCTCCACGTTCCCAACAAGGGCTGGGCGGGCCGCGGCCTGAAGCTGCGGCCGGGGTTGACCCTCGCGCTCGAACCCTGGTTCGCGCGTACGACCGACCGGATCATCTACGACGCCGATGGTTGGACCATCCGGTCGGCCGACGGCTCGCGCACGGCCCACTCCGAGCACACCGTGGCCGTCACCGAGGACGGCCCTGTGGTGCTCACCCGGCGCGAGGCGGAACACGGCCCTGTATGACAGTTGCATGGCGGTGCGAGCAATGTTGATCAAGCCGGTGGACGGCGAGGCCACGCTGGAGATGGGTGAGGTCGACGCGCCGAGCGTCGGCCCCACGGACGTGCGACTGCGTGTACGTGCGGCGTCGGTGAACCGGGCGGACCTGCTCGCCAGGGCAGGCCGCTACGTCGCCGCCGGCTCGCGCGGTGGACCCGCGATCGCGGGCATGGACGCTGCCGGTGACGTGGTCGCCGTCGGCGGGGACGTGCAGGGGATCGCACCGGGCGACCGGGTGATGGCGATGGTGTCGGGCGGGCTGGCCGAGGAGATCGTCCTCCCGGCGGCGATGGCGATTCCGATCCCGCCCGCGTGGTCCTATGTCGAGGGGGCGGCGGCCGTGGCCGGCCTGATGACCGAGCACAACGCCCTCGCCACCGCCGCTCGAATGGCCCCCGGGGAGACGGTCCTCGTGCACGCCGTGACGGCAGGGGTCGGTACCCAGGCCGTTCAGGTCGCCCGGTGTCTGGGTGCCGGGAAGATCTTCGGCACCAGCCGGTCCGCGGCCAAGGCCGGGGCCGTGGAGAAGCTCGGCCTCGACGAGCTGATCGACACCTCGGAGCGGGACTTCGCCGACCGCGTCCTCGAAGCGACCGGCGGCGCCGGCGTGGACGTCATCGTCGACCACGTCGGAGGGCCCTACCTCGCCGCGAACATCCGGGCTGCCGCGATCAAGGGGCGAATCGTCGGGGTGGGACGGCTGGGCGGCGCCGAGGGCGTGCTCGACTTGGAGGAACTCGCGCGCAAGCGCCTCGAGCTGATCGGTGTCACGTTCCGGACCCGCACCCTGGCCGAGAAGGCCGACCTCGTCGCGGCACTGCGCGCGGGCATCGACCTGGACGGAGCTGCCGAGGTGCTCCGGCCCATCATCGATCGGACGTTGGACTGGACCATGGCGCTCGCGGCGCAGGCCGAGCTCGCCCGCAACGCGCACGTCGGCAAGATCGTGCTCGAGGTCACTTCGAGGTGACACGGGTGCGGCGAGACCGTGGGCTCGTCGGACCGCGGCGCTCGGATCGTGGGTGGCCGGGCGGCGGGGGCGCGGTGCTGCGGTAGCTGTGCCCGGTGGGTGTGGTGACCTTGAGCGTGTGTCGGGGTCCGGGTTCGGGTCGGATCTCCCAGCCCGGCGCTTGGCGGGCGTAGTTGCACTGGGCGCAGGTCCCGTTGCCGTTGTCCGCGGAGGTCACGCCGTCCTGGTGGTGGGGTTGGGCGTGGTCGATGTGGCGGATCGGGGCGTCGCACCATGGGGTGCGGCAGTACTGGTCGCGGACCTCGATGAACTTCGCGAGCCCGGCCGGGAAGGTCCGCCGGGTGGAGTCCATGGCGATCAGTCGCCCGGTGTCGAGGGTGGCGTAGAGGCGCCGCAGCCAGGCGGCCTCGGCTTCGGCGGCGGAGACGGCGAGGCTGCGGGCCAGGTCTGCGGGGATGGGCCCGTATCCGGCGAGGTGGGCGGGCTGGTCGTCGGCGCCGAACAGGGTGGTGCTGCCCATGATCAGGTTGACTTCGACCGGGACTGTGGCGGCGGTGGCTTGCCCGGTGATCCGTTCGATGGCGGTGTCGGTCATGAGCTGCCCGCGGGTCCGCCCGTCGCCGGTGGCGATGGCGGTGTCGGCGGCTCTGCAGAGGGCGGCGTACATGGCCACGACCTGGGCGACGGGGCCGAGGATGGTGAGCCGGGCCATGGTGTCAGGTGCGGGCCGGCAGGTGACGCGGCGGTCGGCTTCGGCTTTGGCTCGGCGTTTGGTGACCGCGACCGGGTCGAGCCGGTAGGCGATCTTGCTGATCTCGTTGATCAGTCGCCGGTCACCCCAGCCCACCAGTCCGGCCGGGTCGGCGCACAGCTGGGTGTCGATCAACTGCCGGTGTTCCCTGGATAGGCAGGCGGTTTCGCGGGCGAGCAGGGTGGCGCGCCATTCCGACAGGTGGCCGTGTGCGAGGGCAGCCAGGGTGTGGGGCATCTCGCCGACGAGGACTTTGGCCAGGCCGAGGTGGCGGCCGCCGCGGTAGGCCGATTCCTGGCGGGCCAGTGCCACCTGTGCGGCCACCCCGCGGCCTTGCCGGTCGGTGGGGATGCCGGCGGCGGCGTGCGCGGCTCGCACCGACGCGTCCAGGTCGACGGTGATCCGGGCTTGCGCGGCCGCGGCGGCGGATTTCAGGCGTTCGAGGGCGTGGAGTTGATCGATCCGCTCTGCATCCGACGCATCCCGGCGAACCTCGCCCAGCAGCCCGATCCAGCCGACGATCATGCTGGAATCAAGCGGGGTATCTGGTGGGTCGACGCCGGTTCTTGGCATCGCATTCGTCACCACGGGACACGTTTCTCCCTGGTCGGAGAATGGTTCGGGGTTGTCCGTGGAGAGGGTGCAGGACGACAGGGTCGGCGCGGTTTCCGTCACGCCCTCGAGTTTATTCGAAAGGATGTTCGAGCGGCAGGTCTGTTCGAGTGATCGATGCGTTCGTGATTGCGAACGCGGCTGGACATGGCACGCCGCGGCGAACCGCTGGCCCGGCAGATGAGTACCGATTCCGTGGCCTACTCGCCGAGGCCATCGCCCGATTCAAAGGTCCGCAAGCCCGAACCTTCACGACAGCATCGGATAGCTAGAAACCCCACTGGCACGGTCGATCTGAGCGCTCTCGCCCCCACGAGCACAAGGAGAGTGATCACGAGACGCCACCGTCCCTACGGCACCCCCTGCGTCCACGAACACGCCTGCACCCGCTGCCGCTTCCTGCGCGTCGACCCCGTCCAGTTCGGCAGGCTCGAGGAGATGACCACGAACGCCGAGGCCCGGCTCGCTAGGCCGAAGAAGGGCCGGGTGCGTTCAGACCGCGGTTGCGGTTCGGAATGGTGAGAGCAGCAGCATGACGGCGGACAGACCGAAGACACCGGCCGCGAGGAGAAGTGCTGAGCGGGCGCTGGTGAGGTCTGCCAATAGCCCGCCAAGGGGTGCGACGACCACGATGACGGCGCGGTTGAACGAACGCATCGTCGTGTTGGTGCGGGCCTGCAACGCGTCTGGGGTGAGGGTCTGGCGATAGCTCATCTCATGGGAGTTGCTGAACCCGATGCCGAAGCCGTGCCCAGCCAGACCGATCCCAAGCACGACCGCGGCGGCCCACCCCGCCGTCCCCAGGCCTGCCACTGCCATCAGGGCAACACCGGCGGTCGTGACGAGGTGAGCGGCGATGATGGCGCCTCCGGTGCCGAGGCGCCGCCCGCCGGCACCGGAGGTAGCTGCACCGAGAACACTGCCCAGCCCGCCGAGCGCGGCGACGATGCCGAACTGGACCGGGCTCAGCCCCAGGCTGATCAGCGCGAAGGGTGCGACGACCGCACCCATGACTGCGGCCCCGGCGAACCAGACGTGGGTCGCCACGGCCAGCAGGGCAAGCCCTGACCGTCGGTAAACCCAGGCGATCCCTTCCCCGATTTCGCGCCGCAGGTTCGGCAATGGCGCCTCCGCGTCGGTCGGGGATTCACATACCGGCAGGGTTGCGATGACGAAGGCGGCGAACAGGTAGCTCGCGGCGTCGACCAGCACGGTCAGGGGTGCCCCGACCAGCTTCACCAGCACGCCGGCGAGCGCGGGGCCGGTGGTCTGCGCGACAGCGTCGGCGCCATCGATGCGCGCGTGAGCTCGTTGCAGGTGTTGGCGGGGCACGAGCCGGGGAAGGAACGCCATCGAGGCGGCGTCGTTGACCAGCGACGCCGTTCCGTAGAGCGCGACGATCACCAGCAGCAGACCCAGTGACAGTGTGCCGGTGGCCCAGGCGAGCGGGATCGCGGCCAGGAGCACAGCGCGCACGAGATCGGTGACGATCATGACAGGTCGTCGTGCACATCGATCGACGAGCGCGCCCACGACCAGCCCGAAAGCGAGGTAAGGGAGCCAGCGGGTCGCGTTCAGCCATCCGACGTCCTGGGCCGAACCGCCCAGGGTGAGGACGACGATGGTCTGCAGCGCGAGCAGGGTGACGTATGTCCCCAACGAGGAGACTGACTCTGCGAACCAGAACCGGCGGAACCCCCGTGGAGGGAACGCTGCTGGCTCGGTGCCCCCCATACAGCCGATTCTCACACCCGCTCACCGAAGGCCACGGGTCTCGACTGGCGAGTCGCTGGTCGCCGCTGACCAGCAGGAGTGGTCAGGAGACGGTCTCAACGAGGAAGTGACGTACCCCCGCACATCACGATCGACTGCCCCGTGATCGACCCTCCATCCGGCCCCAGCAGGAAGGCCGTCAGGGCCGCCACCTCCGAGGTCTGGATCAGCCTCCCCAGCGGCGGTGACACGACCGGCGTGCTCGAGCGGGCCGGGTCGCGCAGCATCGGGGTGTCGGTGGGGCCCGGCGCGACGACGTTGACGGTGATCCGCCGCGATACGAGCTCGGCGGCCCAGGAGCGCGCGAGGCCGTCGAGGGCGGCCTTGGTGGCGGAGTACTGGCTCTTGCCTGCGACGCCGCGGGCGGTGCGGCTGCCCAGCAGCACGATCCGGCCGCCGTCGACGACCCGCGAGACGAGCGAGTCGACCAGCACCGTGGCTGCCTGCACGTGGACCTGCCACATCGCGGCACCGTCGGCGGCGGACAGCCGACCGAGTGGCGCGGTGCGCTGGAGGCCTGCCGCGTGCACCACCGCGTCGACCGGGCCGACGTCGGCGAGGAGATCGGGCAGGGCGGCGGTGTCCGCCAGGTCGGCCCGCAGCCAGGTGACGTCCGCGCTGGGTGCGGATCGGGAGAGTCCCGTGACGCGCCATCCGTCGTCGAGGAGCCGGGCGGCGATCGCCTCGCCGATGCCCGAGCTCACCCCGGTGACGACGGCGTGCCGGTCACCCATGGGTGAGGTGGACGTACTCGATGGCCTGCCGGAAGTAGGTGAACGCGATGTGGAGCCCGCCGTCGGCGGCTTCCCGGATCGCGGGGTAGGACAGTTCGCGGTTGCGCTTGCCGGCGGAGTCGTTGGTGAGGCAGTGGCCGTCGCTGGTCTCCAGGTCGCGGCGCACCGGCCAGGTGCGGCCACCGTCGGACGAGAAGGCGAGCGACATCGGGGCCCGCGGCGCGCCCCAGAACGCGCCCTCGCGCACGGCGCCGTCGTCCCCGCTGTCGTCGATCTCGTCGTACAGCGACGTCCGCCGGCCGGTCGCGTCGGCCGCGCTGCTGTGGTTGTAGACGAGCGCGAGGCGGCCGTCGCGCAGGGCGACGCACTGGATCGACGAGTTGTTGTTCGGCAGGTCGAGCGGCTCCGGCGCGGACCACGAGTCGCCGCCGTCGGTGGACCGGGACGCGTGCACGAAGTCGGCGCGGCGGCTGCGGTAGAGCGCGAGCAATTCACCGTTCGCCAGCGGCACGATGTTCATGTGCACCTGGCCTGTGCTGCCGGGAACGGGGACCTCGCGCCATGTAGCGCCCGCGTCGTCGGAGACGAGGACGGCGCTGGTGTCGAGGTCACCGACCCAGCGCCCGCTCGGCGGGGTGACGCAGTGCCAGATCGGCAGCAGCCAGCGCCCTCCTGCCAGCACGACGATCGGCTGGCGGACGAACACACCGCCGTCCGGGCCGGCCGGGAAGAGGGTGCGCGTCGGGCTCCAGGTCGTGCCGCCGTCGGTGGAGGTGCGCACGCGGACCTCCGCGGTGTCCTGGTTGCCGGCCACCTGCGCGGTGTGCAGCAGCCAGACCACACCGTCGGGCGCGACGAAGAGCAGCGGGTTCTGCTCCGAGCGGGTCGGGTCGTCCGACAGTCGCACCGGGGCGCTCCACGCCGTGGCCCCGGGGGCGAGGAGGGAGAACCACACGCCGATGTCCGGCACGCCCTCCTGGGTGCCGCCGAACCAGACGCAGCCCAGGTCGCCTCCGGGGAGCTCCATCAGGTTGGCGGCGTGGTTCTGCACGTCGGGCGCCGGGAGGAACGCGTCGGTGCGGTCGGGCTCGCCGGGGTGGGGGCGCAGCACGCCGTCGGTCTGACCGGGCAGGGTGGCCGTGTTCATCAGGTCCTTCCTTCAGGCGTGGGCGCGCGGCTTGCGCCCGCGGATGGCGGCTGGGTCGAGTGCGGCGCGGCGCAGTGCCCGGGTGATCTCGTGCCGCGGCGCGGCGAGGACGTCGCGGGTGGCCCCGGACTCCACGATCCGGCCCCGCGAGAGCACGACGATCTCCGTGGAGAGCTCGCGCACGACGCCGAGGTTGTGGGAGATCACGACGAACGTGAGGCCCGTTTCCTCCCGCAGCTCCTGCAGCAGGCGCAGCACCTGCGCCTGCACGGAGACGTCGAGGGCGGAGGTGGCCTCGTCGCACACGAGTAGCTCGGGGTCGCTGGCCAGCGCCCTGGCGATGCCGATGCGCTGGCGCTGGCCGCCGGAGAACTCGGCGGGCATGCGGTGGCGGGCGGAGTCGGGCAGGCCGACCCGGTCGAGCAGGGTGGCGGCCTGCGCGGCGCGCTCGGACTTGTTGCGCATTCCGCGCAGCGCGAGGGGCTCGGCGACGATCTCCTCGGCCGTCATGTGCGGGTCGAGCGACCCGTACGGGTCCTGGAAGATCATCTGGATCTTCCGCCGGAGGGGCCGCAGGGACCTCTCGGGCATCTGCGCGACGTCGGTGCCGTCGAGGAGGATCCGGCCCGAGGTCGGGGTGACGAGCCGCACCAGGCTGCGCGCGATCGTCGACTTCCCGGAGCCGGACTCGCCGACCACGGCGAGCGAGCCGCCCCGCGGCACCCGGAAGGACACGTCGTCGACCGCGCGGAACGGGCCGCCCTGGGTCGGGTACTCGACGACGAGCCCTTCGACGACCAGCTGATCGGCGGTCATGCCGTGGCCTCCTTCTCGTCGTCCCACTCGCCGAGGGCGGGCACGGCGGCGAGCAGTTCGCGGGTGTACTCCTCGCGGGGTGCGTCGACGACCTGCTCGACCTCGCCGGACTCCACGAACCGGCCGTCGCGCATCACGTGGATCCGGTCGGACACCAGCCGGGCGACACCGAGGTCGTGCGTGATCAGCAGGATCCCGATCCCGGTGCGCTCCTGCAGCTCCATCAGCAGGTCCAGGATCCCGGCCTGCACGGTGACGTCGAGGGCCGACGTCGGCTCGTCGGCGACGAGCAGGGCGGGCTCGCCGGCCAGCGCGATCGCGATGAGGACGCGCTGCAGCATGCCGCCGGACAGCTGGTGGGGGTAGGCGCTCCACTGCGACTCGGCCCGTGGGATGTGCACCTGCTCCAGCAGCGCGATGCCGCGCTCGCGGATCTGCGCCCGGGAGAACCCGCGGAGACGCAGTGCGTCGCCGAGCTGGCGGCCGATCGTGTGCACGGGGCTGAGCGCGGTCATCGGGTCCTGCGGGACCAGCGAGACCCCGCGCCCGCGGATGCTCCGGACGGCATCGGGTCGAGCGACGACGTCGACCACGTCGGAGATGCAGAAGCGCGCGGACCCCGACAACACGGCGAGTCCCGCGGGCAGCAGCCCGAGCAGCCCCATCGCGGTGGTCGACTTGCCCGACCCCGACTCGCCGATCAGCGTGACGGTCTCCCCGGCCCGCACGGTGAACGAGACGCCGTCCACCGCGCGGACGATCCGGTCGCCGGTGATCAGCTCGACCTGCAGGTCGGAGACCTCCAGCAGCGGCGCGCTCTTCGCTCGGCCTCGCTGACGCTCGGCCGGCGCTTCGCGCGGGCGCTGTGACATCGATTCGCTCGCAAGCTCGCTCATCCCTTCCCTCCCGACGTCCGAGGCCGGCGGGACCGGTCGCGCAGGCCGTCGCCCAGCAGGTTGACCCCCACCACGAGCAGCACGATCACCAGGCCGGGCAGGGTGGCCATCCACCAGGACGTCGTGACGTAGTCCTGGCCGTCGGACACGATCCGCCCCCAGGTGGCGAACGGTCGCTCCGGCCCGGCGCCGAGGTAGCTCAGCGCGCTCTCCAGGAGCACCGCCTGCGCCAGCAGGAGCAGCACCACAAGCGAGACCGGCCGGACGACGTTGGGCAGCACGTGCCTGGCCAGGATCGTGATGCGGTGCAGGCCGAGCACCCGCGCGGCGTCGATGTACGGCTTCCCCCGTTCAACCAGCACCAGCGAGCGGGTGAGCCGGAAGACCTCGGGCCATTGGGCCACGGCGATGACCGCGGTGATCACCGGCACGGACGAGCCGAACAGCGCGACGACGAGCAGCAGCATCATCAACAGCGGCAGCGCCATCTGGGCCTCGGCGAGCCGGGAGGCGACGCTGTCGACCCACCCGCCGAGGTAACCGGCGAGCGCCCCGAGGGCGAGTCCGATCAGCCCGGACGCCAGCACGGCGAGCAGCCCGACCAGTAGCGACACCTGGCCGCCGTGCAGCACCCGGGACAGCAGGTCGCGGCCGAGCTGGTCGGTGCCGAACAGGTGCCCGTCGGTGAGCGGGGGCAGCCGGCGCGCGGAGAGGTCCTGCGCGTCGGGACCGGGCAGGGGCAGCAGCGGCGCGATCACGACCGGCAGCACCACAAGGGCGGTACAGACCAGCCCGATCCAGGCCTTGATGCGCAGCGTCCTCGCCCGGCGTACGGCGGGCGCTGCGGCGCGCAGGGCGGGTGTCACCGCCGAGACGGCAGTCATGCGTTGGCCACCTTTCCGAGTCGGACCCGCGGGTCGAGCAGCGGGTAGGCGAGATCGACGAGCAGCTGCACGCCGATGGCGAGCGCCGCGGTGACGAGCACGGTGGCCTGGATCAGGGGGTAGTCCCGGGTCTCCAGGGCGCGCACGACCAGGGAGCCGACGCCGGGCCACGAGAACACCACCTCGACGACCACGACGCCGTTGAGCATCGCGGCGAAGCGGGTGCCGAGAGCGGTGAGCACCGGGATGGCGGAGTTGGCCATCGCGTAGCGCCAGATCAGGAAGTGCTCGCCGTATCCGCGGGAGCGGGCGACGGCGAGGTACGGCGAACCGAGCGCGCCGACCATCTCGCGCCGCACGAGCCGCGAGATGAGCGCGACCTGCAGGATCGCGATCGTCACGGTGGGCAGCACCAGCCCGCCCCACGTCGCGAAGCCGGAGGCGGGCAGGATCGGCACCGCCACGGCGAACAGGGTGAGCAGCATGATGCCGGTCCAGAAGTCCGGCATGGACTGGCCGGCGATCGTGACCAGGTTGCCTGCGAGCTCGCGCATGGTGTCGGCGCGCCGGGCCATCCAGACGCCGAGCGGCACCGCCACCACGGTCGTCAGCAGGATCGCCGACGTCGCCAGGGTCGTCGTGTACGGGAGCCTGCCCAACACGACGTCCAACGCGGGGGCCTGGAACGAGTAGCTGGTGCCCAGGTCGCCCTGGATCAGGTTGCGCAGGAACACGCCGTACTGCGTGAGCAGGGGCTGGTCGAGCCCGAACTGCGCGCGCACGCGTTCGAGGTCTTCGGTGGTGGCGCTCGGAGGGGCGTAGGCGGCGGCCGGGTCGCCGGGGGCGAGGCGGACCAGCAGGAACACCGTCGAGACCGTCAGGAACACGGTCAGCAGTCCCTGCCCGACGCGGAGGCCGAGGTAGCGCAGCATTCAGGCCTCCAGCCGGACGGACGAGATGTCGTAGGAGTTGGTGGGCTGCAGCGCGATGCCGCTGACCCGCTCCCGGCGGGCCAGGACGACGTCCGGGACGAACGCCCACAGGCACGGCCAGGTGGCCCAGATCGCGTGCTGCGTGTCGGCGAGCATCGCGAGCCGCCGGGTGGGATCGGGCTCGCGGGCCGCCGCGGCGAGCCCTGCGGCGATCTCGGGCATCACGTAGCCCTGGTAGGTGTCGCGGGTGGCTTCCTTCTCTGGGGTGCCGCCGTACATGCCCTGTAGCGACGTCGCGGCCTCGCCGGTGGGGCCGGGATAGCCGTTGCCGAGGATGTCCCAGTCGCCGCCGCGGCCCTGCCGCCACTGCTGGATGTCGCCGCCGGGCTGGAACTGCTGCAGCCGGGTGCGCACGCCGACGTCGCCGAGCATCGCCGCCACCGCCTCCATCACGGACGTGTCGGCGGGGAACTCACCGGACTCCCAGATGATCACGAGCTCCAGGTCCCGCACCCCGAGCGCGTCCAGGGTCTGGCGGGCCCGGGCCGGGTCGTAGCGGTAGCCGCCCGTCTCGACCGCGCCCACCAGGCTCGACGAGACCAGGCCCGTCGCCGGCGTGACCGAACCGACCAGCACCTGCTGCGCGAGCGCGTCGCCGTCGATCGCGTAGGTCAGCGCCTCCCGCACGCGCACGTCGGCGAGGGGGTGCCCGGCGGGCTTGCGGAAGTTGTAGAAGAGCTGGTTGGTCCGGGTGCTCGGCGAGCGCTCGATGACGACGCCGGGCAGGCCTTCGAGCTGCTCGGCGGAGTCGGGCGTGATGCTGTCGATGACGTCGAGCTCGCCGCTGCGCATCGCGACGACCCGGCTCGACTCCTCCGGCACGAACCGGACCTGCACGGACGCGAGCGACGGGCGCGGGCCCCAGTAGTTCTCGTTGGCCGCGAGGGTGTACTCGCCGGTGCCGCCGTTGGCCGCGACCACGCGGAACGGGCCGGAGCCGATGCCGTCGGTGAGCTGCTCGGGGCGGTTGGCCGCGGCCGGGGTGACCAGGATGTTGGCCATCAGCAGATCGAGCACTGGAACGGGCTCCAGCGTCTCGAGCCGGAACGTGCGCTCGTCGACCGGGTGGACGGTGGGCAGCTCGGGGAACAGGCCCGCGATGAACGAGCCGTTGACCTGGCCGTACATGCGCACCGCGGTGTCGACGTCGGCCACCTCGACCGGGCTGCCGTCCGAGTAGCGCACGCCGTCGCGCAGCCGCACCGACCAGCTGGTGGGGGAGGACTGCACGAACTCCTCGGCCAGCACCGGCTGCGCGGTCATGCCGGGCCCGATGGCGGTGAGGGCCTGCCGCACCGCCCGCTGCACGGTGACCGCGGCGTCGAACTGGTTGAGCTTGTTGTCCAGGCTCGCCAGGGAGCGGTTGAGCCCGAGCACCACGGTGTCGGGGCCGGGGCTGCCGGTCGGGCCTGCGCAGCCGGCGAGCGGAACCGTGGCCATGCCGGCCGCGGTGGCCAGGCAGAGGCGGAGCACCGAACGGCGGTCCAGCCGTGGTCCGGACGATCGATCAGGGGTCATCGTCGACCTCTCGAGGATGGCTGCCGAGAAGAGCCGCAACCGTCTCACGGCTGCGCGATATACGCAACGGCTTGGCTGCGCCGCGTGTTCTGTGCAGATTTGACCCCTCTGACAAGTGCTCTAGGTCACGATCTCGGCGGTACTGCGCGGTATGCGCACGGGTCGAACCGCTGGCCCGCCGCGCGGATCCGGATACGCTGTGCGTCATGTCACGGGTCAACGACGTCGGGGGGCAGTCCGGCTTCGGGCCGATCATCGTCGATGCGGACGAGCCTCCGTTCCACGCCGACTGGGAGGCGCGGGTCTACGCGCTCAACGTCGCGATGCTGCGGGCCGGGGTCTACAACCTCGACCAGTTCCGCGACGCGATCGAGCGGATGCCGCCCGCCGAGTACCTCGCGGCGTCCTACTACGAGCGCTGGCTCCACGCGATCGAGACGTTGACCGCGGGCCATGACACCGCTGGCCATGACTGAGCCCCGGTTCATGGCTGGCGACCGCGTGCGCACCACGACCGTGGACCCGCCGCACCACACCCGGCTGCCCCGCTACGCCCGTGGGCAGGTCGGTGAGGTGGTGGAGGTGCAGGGCACGTGGCCGCTGGCCGACGAACGGGCGCAGGGCTTGCCCGACGCGCGGGTGGAGCCCGTCTACACGGTCCGTTTCGCGGCCGAGGACCTGTGGGGGCCGCCGGGCGGGCACTGGGTGCAGGTCGAGCTGTGGGAGTCCTACCTGGAGGTGGTCGCATGAGTGGGCAGCACTCGAACTCCGAGATCGCCGTCCGCGTCCGCGGGCTGGAGGAACGGCTGATCGGCGCCGGCCTGACCAGCGACGAGCAGCTCGACGCCATCATCGGGCGGGTGTCGTCCGGGTCGCCCGCACACGGCGCCCGCGTCGTGGCGCGTGCCTGGGTCGACCCGGCGTTCCGCGAGCGGCTCCTCGCCGACGGGAACCGGGGGCTCGAGGAGCTCGGGTTCTCACTGAGCAGCGGGCCGCAGCCGCAGCGGTTCACGGTGGTGGAGAACACCCCCACCAGGCACAACGTGCTCGTGTGCACGCTGTGCTCGTGCTACCCGATCGCGCTGCTGGGGCCGTCGCCGTCCTGGTACAAGAGCGAGGCGTACCGGGCGCGCGTCGTCCGGGAGCCGCGGGCGGTGCTGGCGGAGTTCGGGCTGGAGCTGCCGGGCGACACCGAGATCGTCGTGCACGACACGAGCGCCGAGAGCCGCCACATGGTGCTGCCCATGCGCCCGGATGACACCGAGGGGATGGACGAGGCCGCGCTCGCTGCGCTGGTCACGAGGGAAGGGTTGATCGGCACCGCGGCGGCATAAAGCAAGATCACCACGCGTAACTCCGCCGTAACCGAGCGGTAGCGGTCGCCGATCTACAGTCTGGCCATTCTCGACAACGTTGATCCCTTCCTCGGGACCGCCGCGACCAGCCTTCCGCCCGCGAGCGGTCTCGCCGCCACGTGGTGGTGGCCGAAACCGCAGGTCGGCAACACCCACCCGGGTGCCACCTCGCCGCTGGGCATGGTGTCGGCCTGCGCCTACTCCGGGGCCTATCCCACCGGTTACGGGCGCTACAGCAAGAACACCGAGGGTGTGCCCGAGGAGATGTTCGAGACGCTGCAGGCGTCCGGTTTCACGCATTTCCAGCAGTCGGGCACCGGGGCGATCCGCAAGTACTACAACTACGTGCGGGTCACGCCGATGGTGCAGCCCCTCGACGACCTCGGCGAGGCGTGGGCCCTGCGCGACGAGACCGCGGCGGCCGGGTACTACGCCACCACCCTGGACACGGGGATCCACTGCGAGATCACGGTGGGCGAGAAGATCGCCGTCCACCGCTACACGTTCCCGGAGAGTCGCAGCGCCCGCGTGGTGGTGGACCTGTCGTGCGGCGGGCTGGCGATCGATCTCGGTCGCACGGTGCCGTTGCGGGCCCACGTGGAGAGCATGGGGCACGGCCGCGCGCAGGGCACTGTGGTGATGGAGGGGGTGCCGCTGTCGATGCACCTCGAGGTCCACTCGCCCGGCTGGCGGCAGATGCTTTGGCACGACCGCAGGCTGATCGAGGGCGGCACCCGGCTCGACTTCGACAGCATCCGGCAGACCACCCTGCGCCCGTTCGGGCTGCTGTTCATGGGCCCCGTCCGCGCCGGAGACGTCGTCGAGGTGCGCATCGGCTTCTCGCTGCGCGGCTGCGACCAGGCGCGCGAGAACCTGGACCGCGAGTGCAACGGCGCCGAGCCGGTCTTCGACGCGGTCCGCGCCCGCACCGCAACGCGCTGGGCCGAGCACATCGGTCGCGTGCAGGTCGACGGGGGCACGCCCGCCCGGCGGCAGGTGATGGCGACCGCGCTCTACCACTCGCTGATCAAGCCGTGCTTCGGCGACGACGAGAGCCCGTTCTGGCCCGCTTCGGGTCCGTTCGCGTTCGACATCTGCACGATGTGGGACCTCTACAAGACCCAGATCCCCCTGCTGCTGACGATCGCCCCGGCCCGGGCAACGGACCTGCTCGAATCGCTGATCCGGGTGTGCGAGGAGGAGGGCAACTTCCCGATCGGCTACCGGATGGCGCGCGGTGCGGACCGCTTCTTCCGGCAGGCCAGCGCCCTCGCGCACGCGACACTGGCCGACGCGCACGCGCTCGGGCTCCCCGGCATCGACTGGAGCTGGGCGCTCGTGCACATGGCCGACGACCTGCGCCGCCTCTACGGGGAGGACTTCTTCGAGCACGGCATCGTGCACCCGATCTCGCACACGCTCGACCTCGCGTACGGCCACCACTGCACGGCCACGGTCGCAAGGGCGCTGGGCGACAAGCGCCTTGCCGACGACCTGGAGTCGCGCAGCCGCTGGTGGGTCAACGCCTTCGACCCGTCGACGGGATTGCTGCGCGACTCGGAGTTCTACGAGGGCGGCAAGTGGAACTACTCGTTCCGGCTCGTGCACGACATGCGGGCGCGCATCGCGCTGGCCGGCGGCGACGAGGCGTTCATCGACATGCTCGACGCGTTCTTCGGGTTCGGTGCCGACCCGGTGAAGCAGCCCGGCCAGCGCCCTTCCGCCGAGGAGATGGCCGCGGGCTTCGCGCTCAACCGGTTCGAGGGGCTCAACAACGAACCGGACATGGAAGCGCCGTGGGCCTACCACTACGCCGGGCGGCCCGACCGCACCGCCGAGATCGTGCACGCGGCGCTGACCTGGCAGTTCGGCACGGGTGCCGGTGGCCTGCCCGGCAACGACGACTCGGGTGGCCTCAGCTCGTGGTACGTCTGGGCGTCGCTCGGTCTCTTCCCGATCGCGGGGCAGAGCCTGTTCCTGGTCAACGCGCCCGCGTTCGCCCGCGCCGCGCTGCAGGTGGCGGGGGGCGAGTTCGTGATCGAGACCAGCGGGCATCGCGAGGTGCCCGTCGGCGCGGACGGCATCGAGGAGACGCCGCCCGTGCAGTACGTCCAGTCGGCGCGGCTGAACGGGCGGCCCCTGCGGGCCACCCATCTCAGCGCCGCTGACGTGCACGCCGGAGGCGTGCTGCAGCTCGAGCTGGGGCCGGAGCCGTCTCCGTGGGGGAGCGCGGCCCGGCCACCATCCCTGTCCGACCGTGCGGGAGGTGGCCGATCATGAACGAACGCCGACTCGTGATCGTCGTGCGGGCCGATCCGGTGATCTGCGGTCACTCCGGAGAGGCCCGCAACCTGGCGGAGGTGGCGCTGCATCGCGGCTTCACCGACGTCCGGCTGCTCACGTGGCCGATTCCCGCGCTGCAGGCCGCGGGGCTGCCACTGAAACCACTGGACCGCCTGCTGCCCTATTCCGAGGGCATCACCGTGGAACGGCCAGAGCCCGTCGGCGACTACCGGGTGCCGGACGGCCGGTACCTCGCCGGGCTCACCGGGCGGCTCGTGGAACTGCTCGCCGAGCCGATCCCGACCACGTGCCTGTCGATGTACCTGTCACCGCACGCGAACGTCGTGGTCGACGCCGTTGCGTCCGCCCGTGCCGCCGGGTTCCCCGCGGACGTGCACACGATGGCGAAGGCCGTTGGCTCCGACGTCACGAACGTGATCACGTCCTGCCTGCGCGAAGGGCGGTTCGGCGCCGCCGCCGTCGTCCTGACGACCTACCTCGCGCACGACGAGGTACTGGCCGTGTCCGAGTTCACGCGCGACCAGATCGTCCTCGCCGCGGAGGCCGTCGACGCCCACTGCGGCACCCGCTTCGCCTGGGCCTGCCGCGACCGCGTCACCGTCAGCTACCCGCCGATCGACACCTCCGCCTACACCGATCTCGACCCTGCGGCGGTGGAGGCCGCGCTCGCCCGGCGCGGTCTCGAACGCGACGGCTACGTGCTCTTCCTGTCGCGGGTGACCCGGGCCAAGGGCGTCCACGACCTCGTGGCCGCCTACGCCGCGTCCCGGGCGCGGGATCGGGTGAAGCTCGTGATCGCGGGTACCGGGCCCGCGCTGCCCGAGGTCCGGGCACTGGCGGGAGACGACGAGCGGATCGTCTTCCTCACCGACGTGGACGACGACGAGAAGCCCCTCCTGATGCGCGGGTGCGCGACCTACGCCCTCCCCACGAAGCCCGAGCCCGACTTCGTGGAGACCTTCGGCATCGCCCTCACCGAGAAGCTGCTGACCGGCGGCGGGCCGGTGATCACCACCCTGACCGGCGGCACCGGCGAGGCCGTCGGCGACACGGCCGTGATCGTGGAGGCAGGCGACGTCGAGGCCCTGCGGGCGGCTCTGGACCGTGTCGTGCTGGAGATGCCCGAGCACGAGCGGGGCGGCCTGGAGCTGCGCGGCCGCGACCACGCCATGGCCTTCGACCGCGTCCGCGTCTTCGACCAGCTCTTTCGTGCCCCACGCCATGTGACCCTCGTCGATGGGACCGCGAACGCAGGGTGATCATCCGCAGTGCCTGCGCATTCCACGGAACTCGGAACCACCTCCGGAGGGCCTGACCCGCGCCCGAAGTATTGAGAGAGTGGGTCCATGACGACCTTCGCGAACCTGGACGTGCCGGCGCTGCTGGCGGAGCTGACGTTGGAGGAGAAGGCGTCGCTGTGCTCGGGCGCCGACTTCTGGCACACGAAGGCCGTCGAGCGCGCGGGCGTGCCCGCCGTGATGGTCACGGACGGGCCGCACGGGCTGCGCAAGCAGTCCACATCGGCCGATCAGGTCGGCCTCGCCGACTCGGTGCCCGCCACCTGCTTCCCGCCGGCCGTGGCGCTGGGCTCCTCGTTCGACGCCGGCCTGGTGGAGCGGGTGGGACAGGCGCTCGGCGCGGAGACGCGCACCGAGAACGTCGCGGTCCTGCTCGGGCCGGGCATCAACATCAAGCGCTCCCCGCTGTGCGGGCGCAACTTCGAGTACCTCTCGGAGGATCCGCTGGTCAGTGGGGTGCTCGGCGCAGCGCTCGTGCGGGGGATCCAGAGCGCGGGCGTCGGTGCGTGCGTGAAGCACTTTGCCGCCAACAACCAGGAGACCGACCGGGCGCGCGTCAGCGCCGAGGTCGACGAGCGCACGCTTCGGGAGATCTACCTCGCCGCGTTCGAGCGGGTCGTCAGCGAGGCGAAGCCGTGGATGGTGATGTGCTCCTACAACAAGGTCAACGGCACGTACGCCTCGCAACACCCGTGGCTGCTCACCGACGTCCTGCGCACCGAGTGGGGCTTCGACGGCGTCGTCGTGTCCGACTGGGGCGCGGTGAACGACCGCGTCGCCGCCCTGCGCGCCGGGCTGGACCTGCAGATGCCGGCGGCGGGCGGCCACGTCACCGACGCGGAGATCGTGGCGGCGGTGCGTGCGGGAGAGCTCGACGAGGCCGTGCTGGACCGCGCGGTCGAGCGGATCCTCACGCTGCTCGACCGCTCCCTGCCCGCGGTCCGCGAGGGCGGCACCTTCGACGCCGCCGCCCACCACGCGCTGGCCCGCGAGGCGGCGGCGGACTGCGCGGTGCTGCTGAAGAACGACGCGGTGGCCAGTGCCGATGGGAGCAGGGCCCCGCTGCTGCCGCTCGACCCCGCGGCCACGGTCGCGGTGATCGGCGAGTTCGCGCGCACCCCGCGCTACCAGGGAGCGGGCAGCTCGCAGGTCAACCCCACCCGCCTCGACGACGCGTGGACCGCGGTCCGGGAGGTCGCGGGCGACCGCGCGGTCTTCGCCGCCGGGTTCGGCCTCGACGACTCCGCGAACGACGAGGCGCTCCGTGCCGAGGCCGTCGAGGCCGCGCGCGCCGCCGACGTGGCCGTGCTCTTCCTCGGCCTGCCCGCGAGCGACGAGTCGGAGGGCTTCGACCGGCGGCACATCCGGCTGCCCTCGGCGCAGATCGCGCTGCTGGCCGCGGTGGCGGAGGTCAACCCGCGGATGGTCGTGGTGCTGGCCAACGGGTCGACCGTGCAGGTGTCGGACTGGGCCCACCACGCCCCCGCGATCCTCGAGGGCTGGCTGCTGGGGCAGGCGGGTGGCGGGGCGATCGCCGACCTGCTCGCCGGCCGGGCCAACCCGTCGGGCCGGCTGGCCGAGACCATCCCGCTGCGGCTGGCCGACAACCCGTCCCACCTCAACTTCCCGGGTGAGCTCGGGGTGGTGCGCTACGGCGAGGGCGTCTTCGTCGGCTACCGGGGCTACGACGCGCGCGAGCAGGAGGTGTCCTACCCCTTCGGCCACGGGCTGTCCTACACGAGCTTCGGCTACACCGATCTCGATATCACCGTCGACGAGCAGGGCGTGACCGTCGCGGCGACGGTCACCAATACGGGATCGCGGGACGGCAAGGAGGTCGTGCAGGTCTACGTGAGCCCTCCGGGGTCGGCCGTCGCCCGCCCGGTCCGGGAGCTGAAGGCGTTCGCGAAGGTCGCGCTGGCGCCGGGGGAGTCCCGGCGGGTCGACCTCACCCTGACCACCCGTGACCTGTCCTACTTCCACCCGGTGCAGGGGCGGTGGGTGCTCGAGGGCGGGGAGTACGACGTCGCCGTGGGCGCCTCCTCCCGGGACCTTCGCCTGAGCGCGACCGTCACGGTCGGCTCATCGGAGCCCGCGCCGCCCCTCGCCGAGGACGCCAGCCTCGTGGAGTGGCTGGCCCACCCGGTGGGCTCGCGGCTGCTTCAGGAGCGTCTTTCAGTGGCGGGCCCGAGCCTGCTCACCGATCCGGAGATGCACCACGTCGTGGGCAACTTCCCCCTCGCCAGGCTGGCGGCGTTCCCCGGGATGCCGATCACCCCTGCCGACGTGGAAGACCTGCGGAGGGCCGCACGCTGACTCGGATCAGGACGAGCGCGCGGAGCGGCCCCTGCGCGGGGCCGCCGAGCGGGGTGGCAGGGCGCGCATGTGGTCGCGGACGCGGGTCATGATGTCGCCGAGTTGATTCAGGTCCTCGTCCGACAGCGGGTCGAGCAGCATGCGGCGGACGACCTGGACGTGGCCGGACAGGACGCGGCCGAACAGGGCAAGGCCCTCCTCGGTGATGGCCACCAGGGTGGCGCGCTCGTCGTCGGGGCTGGGGGCGCGGGTGATGAGACCCGCCTTCTCCAGCAGTCCGGCCTGGTAGGTCAGGCCGCTGCGGCTGTAGACGACGCCGTCCGCCAGCTGTGTCATGGTCAGCGGGCCGCCCGCGTCGGCGAGCCGGGCCAGTAGCTGGAACTGCACGTAGCTGAGGCCGCCCTCGGCGCGCAGGTGCTGGTCGACCTGGTGCAGGAGCAGGCTGGCGGCTTCCGAGAGCGCGAAGTAGGCCCCTAGTTGCCGGGGATCGAGGCCCTCGGTCATCCCTCCATCATTCCTCACGCCCACTTGCTTCTAATTCGAAGCAGTGTGGTGAGCATCACGTTGCTTCGAGTTCGAAGCACGTTACCTTGGGATGTGTGCTTCGACTTCGAAGCAAATCTGGAGGAGAGATCATGAAGGCAGTGCGTTACCACTCCTACGGCGCCGGCGACGTGCTGGTCCAGGAGGAGGCGGACCGTCCGGTGGCGGGCCAGGGGCAGGTGGTGCTGCGGGTGGCAGGCGCCGCGTTCAACTTGCTGGACGCCGCGATCCGCGCGGGCAAGCTGGCGGAGGTGTTCCCGGTGGCACTCCCGCACGTTCCGAACTACGACGTGGCCGGTGTCATCACCGAGGTCGGCGCGGACGTGAGCGGCTGGAGCGTCGGCGACGCGGTGGTGGCGTTCCTGCCGCCGAACGCGCCCGGTGGGGCTGCCGAGTACGTCGCCGCGCCCGCTGAGGCGCTCGCCGCCGCCCCGCGCACGGGCGAGCTCGCCGATGCGGCGGCGCTGCCGTCGGTCGGGCTGGCGGCCTGGCAGGCGCTGTTCGAGCACGCCGACCTGAAGCCGGGGCAGAGCGTCCTCGTCGACGGCGCGGGCGGCGCGGTGGGCGGCTACGCCGTCCAGCTCGCCGCGAAGGCCGGCGCGACCGTGACCGCGGTCGCCGGGCCACGCAGCCACGACCGCGTCCGCTCCTACGGCGCGGACCGGATCATCGACTACACCACCACCCCCGTCGGCACAGCGCTGGCCGGGCGGCGGTTCGATGTGGTGCTGCATCTGGCGCCCACCAGCCCGGACCTGGTGCCCACCAGCCCCGAGGAGATCGCGCAGCTGGTGGACCTCGTCGCCGATGGCGGAGCGTTCATCAGCACGACCACGCCCGGCCCGGAAGATGCCGGACGCGGCGTGCGGACGGTGCGGATGTTCACGCGCAGCGACGCCGCCCAGCTCGCCGAGCTGGTCGCCCGCGTCGACGCGGGAGATCTGAAGATCGAGGTCTCCGAGCGGCGGCCGCTTCACGAGCTGGCCGCCGTCCACAACCAGGCCGCCGCCGGGCGGCTGGCCGGCAAGACCGTCCTGATCCCCTGAACGCCTAACCACCGGCGGGCTGCCTTGGCGACGAGCAACGTGGGTAATCGGCCTACGCATCGTCGTTCGCGCAAGGAGATCCGGTGGCTCTGCCCAGCATCACCGCCGTCGCCCGTCGAGCGGCGGAAGCCGCCGTGAACGTCACCGTGGCCGGCGTCGGGGTGACCGCGGGCCTCGTGGCCGGCACGGCCAAGGTCGGCACCGGCACCGCCGTGGCCGTCGCCGGCGGCTCGATGCGGCTCGCACGCAGCGTCGCGGTCGAGGGCGTCCGGTTCGCCGGCACCGCGGTGACCGGCTCGGACCCGCTGGCCGATGGTCGGCCGGAGCGGGTGGCGGAGGCTGCCCGGGCACTGTTCGAGCCGTCCGAGGAGCGGCACCACCGCCGGGTCTGGGTCGACGGCGGCCACGCGCACGTCGAGCTGGCCGAGCCGGCGGTCGAGGGCGGCGATGAGGTTCGGCGCACGCTTCGCCGGCAGCTCGAGCGGTTGGAGGGTGTCGAGTGGGCGACCGTGAACGACGTCGTCGGCCGCGTCCTCGTCTCGTTCGACCAGCGGCGGATCCGGCTCGAGGACGTCCTCGGCGTGGTGACCGCGATCGAGCAGGCACGCGGCGGGCAGCACGTCTTCCCGCGCCACGACGAGCACCCGGCCGACCTCGAACCGCTACTGGCCGCGCTCGTCACGGCTGCCGTCGACACGGCCGCGATCGGGGTGGCGTTCGCCGGGAAGGTCCTCCCGGTGCCCGCGCTCACCCGGCACGCGACCCTCCTGCTCGCCCTGCTCGACCAGCAGCGTTGGCTCACCGATCGCATCACGGCGCGGATCGGGCCGACCGGCACCGATCTCGTGTTCACCGGCGCGAGCGCCCTGCTCCACGCGCTCACGCAGAGCCCGACCGTTCCGGCGCTCAACGCGGCCGCGGCGTACGAGCGGGCCCTCGAAGTGTTGGCTCGGCGCAGCGTGTGGCGTCGCCGGGAACCGGAGCTGTGCCGGCCGGATCTGGTGGCCGAGTCCGGCGAGCCGATCCCGCCCCCGGGGGAGCGGCCGGTCCCGCTCCCGCCCGGACCGATCGAGTCGTACAAGTCGACGCTCAGCCCCACGTCGCTCGCGGCGGCGGCCGGCCTGCTCGCGCTGACCCGCGAGCCCGGGCGGTCGGCGGACCTGCTCAAGGCGCTGACCCCCAGGGGCGCGACGCTGGCCCGGGAGTCGTTCGCGTCCGTGCTCGACCTGCTGATGTGCCGGCGCGGGGTGCTCCCCATGGACGGCTCGGCGTTCCGTCGCCTGGACCGGATCGACACCGTCGTCCTCGATGGCGGCGCACTCTGCACCGGTCCGCCGATCGTGGTGCGGGCGACCGCCGAGGCAGAAGGCCGGGACGACCAGGCGATCTGGGCGACCGCGGCCCGGCTGCTTGGCGGGTCCGACCGCAGGGGCGACGTTCGGCTGGGCCCGCCCGAGCCGTCGCCGGACGCGCCCGGAGGCGAGATCAGGGCGGTGTTGGACGGTGACCAGCGCCTCGGGACGGCCGTCGTCGCCCCGGAACCGGATCCGCACGCCGAGGCGCTCGTCAAGGCCGCGACCAGCGCCGGTCACCGGGTCGTGCTCACCGAGCACGCCGGGACGCACGAGATCGCCGGTCTCGCCGACGAGGTCGCGCCGACGGGCGAGCCACTCGTGGACACCGTGCGGCGGCTGCAGGGCGAGGGGCGCGGCGTGCTCGTCGTGTCCGTTGCGGACGGTCCGGCGCTGATGGCGGCGGACGTCGGCGTTGCCTCTGTCCGCACCGACTCCGCGCCGGCATGGGGCGCCGACCTGGTGACCGGGCCCGGTCTCGCCGACGCGTGCCGCGTCGTCTCCGCCACCGAGCAGGCCCGCGAGATCAGCAGGCGAGCGGTCAACGGCGCGATCACCGGCAACGTCCTCGGCGCCCTGCTCGCCGCGGTCGGCGACCCACGCCGCGGGCAGGAGGAAGCCGTCACACCCGGCAAGCTGGCCACCGCGGTGCTGATGGCGCGCGGGGCGTGGGAGGCGGTGCGGCTCGACGCCCAGCCTCCGCCGCCCGCGACGGTGCACACACCGTGGCACGCCCTCGACCCCGAGCAGGTACTTTCCCGCCTGGGCGATCGGCCGCGGGAGGCCGACGGCAGGCGGGGCCTGCTCCTGCCACTCGTGTCCGGGCTGCCCGTCGTCCGGTGGCCCGCCCGCTTCGGACGTACGGTCGCATCCGAGCTGAACGACCCGCTGACGCCGATCCTGGGCACCGGGGCCGTGGCAACGGCGATCCTCGGGGAGATCACCGACGCCGTACTGGTCGGCGGCGTGGTGGTCGGCAACGCGCTGATCAGCAGCATGCAGCGGATGCGAGCGGAGACGGCGCTCGAGTCGTTGCTGCTGCAGCAGGAGGTGGTGGCGCACCGCGAGGTCGACGGTCGGCGCGAGGACGTACCGGCAACCGCGCTCCGCGTCGGGGACGTCCTGTTGGTGGAGGCCGGGGACGTGGTGCCCGCCGACGCGCGGCTGCTGGAGGTGTCCGACCTCGAGGTCGACGAGTCCAGCCTGACCGGTGAGTCGCTCTCGGCCACCAAATCGCCGGAGCCCACGCCCGGCGCGGACGTCGCGGACCGCACGTGCATGCTCTTCGATGGCACGACCGTCGTCGCGGGCACCGGGCGGGCCGTCGTGGTGGCGACCGGCGACGCGACCCAGGCGGGACGGGCGGCCACCGCCGCCGGAACGGCGCCGCCACCGGCCGGGGTGCAGGCGCGGCTGGGCGAGCTCACCCGGGCCGTGCTGCCGGTGACCCTCGCCGGCGGCGCCCTCGTCGCCGGGCTCGGTGTGCTCTGGCGGCGACCGCTGCGGGAGGCCGTCGGGGCGGGCGTCGCGGTGGCGGTCGCCGCGGTGCCGGAGGGGCTGCCGCTCGTCGCGACCGTCGCGCAGATGGCCGCCGCGCGCCGGCTCTCCCGGCGCGGGACCGTGGTGCGCAGCGCCCGGGTGCTGGAGGCGCTCGGCCGGGTCGACACCGTCTGCTTCGACAAGACCGGCACCCTGACCGAGAACCGGTTGCGGGTGGTCCGGCTGGTGCCGGTCGGCCGGGACGGCGGGGTCGGCGAGGACGGGTTGCTCCGGCTCGCCGCCTCTGCCGTCGGGAGCGGCGACGAGCAGGCACACGAGACGGACCGGGCGGTCGTGGAGGCGGCGGCGGAGCACGGGGTGCTCGCGTCGGACGAGCCGGAGACGAGCCTTCCGTTCGGCACCGGGCGCGGGTTCTCGGCGGCCGTCCGCGACGGGCACCTGGTGGTCAAGGGCGCGCCGGAGGTGGTCCTGCGCCGCTGCACCCGCGCGGGCGCCGCGCAGGAGCGGGCGCAGAAGCTCGCCGCGGAGGGACTGCGCGTGCTGGCGGTGGCCGAGCGGGAGATCGGGCAGGTCCCCGATGACCTCGACGAGGCCGCGCGGAAGCTCACCCTGCGCGGGTTCGTCGCCCTCGCCGACACGGTCCGCGGATCGACCGTCGCCGCGGTGGAGCAGCTGCGGGCCGCCGGTATCCGGGTGGTGGTGGCCACCGGCGACCACCCGGAGACGGCGTCGGCGATCGCGGCCCAGGCGGGTGTCCCCGGCGCCGACCGCGTCGTGACCGGCGCCCAGCTCGCCCGCGCCTCCGAGGCCGAACGCGCCGAGATGGTGCGCGACGCGGCGGTCTTCGCCCGGCTGTCGCCGGAGCAGAAGCTCACGCTGGTCGCGGCGCTGCGCCGGGCCGGGGCCACGCTCGCGATGACCGGTGACGGGATCAACGACGCAGCCGCGATCCGGCTCGCCGACGTCGGCATCGCGGTGACCAGCACCGAGTCGCCTGCTGCGCGCAAGGCCGCGGACGTGGTGCTCACCGACATCGACCTGACCCGCCTGGTGGACGCGATCGCGGAGGGCCGGGCCATGTGGTCGAGGGTGCGCGACGCGGTGTCGGTGCTCGTCGGCGGGAACGCGGGCGAGGTGGCCTTCACGGTCCTCGGCACCGCGTTCGGCGGCCGGTCTCCGCTGGGGACCCGGCAGTTGCTGCTGGTCAACATGCTCACCGACATGTTCCCGGCGCTGGCCGTCGCGGTGTCGTCACGCCGCGGCGCGAGCGGCAACGGCGAGGGCGGACCCCTGGCCGGCCATCCGCTCAGGGATGTGTTGCTGGCCGGCCCGCACCGCGGCTTCACCCGCTCGGTCCGGCAGATGGTGCTGGTCCGCGGCGCCGCGACGGCGGCAGGCGCCACCGGAGCGTGGGCGGCGGGTTCGCTCACCCGCTCCGAGCGCCGCGCGAGCACGATGGGGCTGGCCGCGCTGATCACGAGTCAGCTCGGCCAGACGGCGTGGGCCGGTCGGCACAGCCCGCTTGTCCTGGCGACGGCCGCGGGCTCGCTCGTCGCGCTCGCCGCCGTCGTGCAGACGCCGGGGCTGAGCAGGTTCTTCGGCTGCACGCCGCTGGACCCACTCTCCTGGCTGGTCGTCCTGGGCTGGGCCGGGGCCGCGACGGCGGGGGCCGAGGTCGTTCCGCGCGTGCTCCGCGCCTCGCGGAACCGAGGTGGCGCGCCCCGTGCCCTGCCCGTTCCACGAGCGGCGGACCGGTGATCGGGCTATTCCGCGCGCGCCGCCCACACGGAAGCGCCCTGCCAGTCGATGGCCACGCATGGCTCGTCGCCAACGACCCATGCGTCGTGTCCCGGCGGCAACGACGTGATCTCGCCGGGACCGGCGTCGAGCTCGGTGCCGTCCGCCATCGCGACGTGGATGTGCCCGCTCACCATGTACTGCTGGTGCGGGGCCATGCACAGGTCGGTGCCTGCCACCGGCTTCACGTCGTTGGACCATTTCCAGCCCGGCTGCAGGGAGATCCGGCCGACCTGGGCACCCCCGGCGAGGTTCACCAGCTCCATCCGCCAGTTCGTGCCCTCCCGGACCTCGTCCGGCTTCTCGAACGACACGTGCTCCAAAGGTTGCGTAGCCGTCATGACGGGCCTCCCGGATCTGCGTTGGTCGTCGGAGGGCGGCCGAACCTACGCCGGGGCCCGATCGCCAGCGAGCGACCGAACGGGTGGATTACCGCAGGTCAGGAGGCGTGCACCGGCCGCGACGTGCTATCCGGGCGTGTGATCGACGGCCGGGACGGGGATCCAGGCGGGGTGCTTCGCTGCCCGGTTGTCACCCGACGACCGGCCACGGAGGCGGCGGCCGATCCACGGCAGCACGTGCTCGCGGTAGTACCGGGCCTCGGCGAGCAGCCCGCGCGCAGCAGCCGATCCCGAGCTCGCCGCCTGGGCCGCCGGGCCCTCGCCGAGCGCCGCGAGCACGAGCTCGGCCACCCGCTGGTGGCCCGCGCCGTTCAGGTGCAGCCGGTCCGCCGACCAGTACTGGGGGCGGCGGATCTCGATGTCGTGGAAGACGTCGACGAACTCCAGCCCGTGTGCGGCCGCCAGTGCCGCGATGCCCGCGGTGAGCGCAGCGGCGCGCCGGTGGATCCTCCGCCCGAAGGGGAGCCGGTCCGACGGGTCGGCGCCGCTGATCAACACGAGCCGCACGCCCGTGTCCGCGCAGCGTCGCACTGCCCGTTCGGTCAGATCGACCAGGCTCGCCACGTCGCCGCCCGAGCGCAGCATGTCGTTGCCGCCGCCGTTCAGCGTGATCAGGGTCGGGGCAGGCGTGAGGGACAGCGCCGCCTCGAGCTGCTCGGTCACGATGGGCGCCAGCAGGCGCCCGCGGACCGCGAGGTTGGCGTACCGCACGTCGCCGCGATGCGTGGCCGCGAGACCCGCCGCCACCCGGTCTGCCCACCCCAGCACGGCCCCGTCCGGGAGCTCGTCGCCGACCCCCTCGGTGAAGCTGTCGCCGATCGCCACGTACCGCACCGCACCTCCTCGCATGACAACGCAACCACCAGTTGACCACGATGGGCCGATGGACCTCGAGTTCGGTCTCTTCGACTGGCGCCATCGCCCTCGGTGTTCATCGCGGCTGCGGCGCGGATCACCGAGCGCATCCGGCTGGCGCCCACCACGTGCGTCGTGCCCGCCGGTGCCGCGTCAGGCGACGCCGGGTAGGTAATCGGGACTGCTGCGGCGCCACTCGAGCGGGATGGGCCGCGACTGTCCGACCTCGGAGCCGAGCCTCGGCAGGTCCGTCTGTGGGACCGTGTCGGTGGCGGCCGGCTCCTTTCCGAGGTTTGCCGGCCTCGTCGAGGAGGCGCGGCGAAGATGAAGTACGCACTGGTGATCTGGCACGGTGAGGAGCACTCGGAGTCGCCGGATGAGATCGACGCGTGGCCGGGGCACCAGGCATGGCTCGCCGACGTACAGGCGCGTGGCATGTTCAAGGGCGGTGCCCGGCTGCGGCCGACAGCGACGACGAAGGTGCAGGTACGAGGTGGTGAGACACTCGTGTCGGATGGGCCGTACGCGGAGACCAAGGACCTGATCGGCGGCTTCATCGTGATCGAGTGTGCGCATCTGGACGAGGCGATCGAGGTCGCTGCGGGGCATGCGTTCGCCGCGTTCGGCACCATCGAGGTCCGGCCGGTGTGGGAGTAGCCGACGCGATCGAGGCGGCAGTCGCCGAGGCTTTCGCCAACGAGTGGGGACAGGTCGTCGCGACGCTGATCCGGGTGACCGGCGACTGGGACCTGGCGGAGGACTGCGCGGCGGACGCATTCGCGGTGGCACTCGAACGGTGGCGTCGCGACGGCGTGCCGCGCAGCCCGGGTGCCTGGCTCACCACGACGGCGCGGAACCGCGCGGTCGACCGCCTCCGACGTGAGGTGAGTGGGGCGGCGAAGCAGCGGGAGGCGGCCGTTCTGGCTCGTGCCGTCGACGAGCCGGAGGAGCCGGACGAGGTGCGGGACGACCGGCTGCGGCTGATCTTCACCTGCTGCCATCCCGCGTTGCCGTTCGAGGCGCGGGTGGCGTTGACGCTGCGGACGCTGGTCGGGCTGACGACCGTGGAGATCGCGCACGCGTTCCTGGTGCCGGAGCCGACGATGTACCAGCGGCTCACCCGGGCGAAGAAGAAGATCCGCGAGGCGGGCATCCCGTACGAGGTGCCGCCTGCACACCTGCTGTCGAAACGGCTGAACGCGGTCCTCGCGGTGGTCTACCTGTTGTTCAACGAGGGGTACGCGGCCAGCACAGGCGCCGGCTTGGTGCGGTCGGACCTCAGTGCCGAGGCGATCCGGCTGGCCCGGTTGCTGGTGCGGCTGTTGCCCGAGCCGGAGGCACGGAGCCTGCTCGCGCTGATGCTGCTGCACGACGCGCGGCGCTCGACACGTGTCGACGCGGCGGGTGCTCTGGTCACGTTGGACCAGCAGGACCGCTCGCGCTGGGACAGAGCCAAGATCGCCGCGGGGCTGCGTCTACTGCCGGCCACACCTGGCCCGTACCAGCTCCAGGCGGCGATCGCGGCTTGCCACGCGACAGCCGCGAGCGTCGAGACGACCGACTGGCTGCAGATCGTGCGGCTGTACGACGACCTGCTCGCACTCGCCCACTCGCCGGTGGTCCGGCTCAACCGCGCGGTCGCCGTCGCGATGGTAGATGGCCCTGCGGCCGGGCTCGCCCTGGTCGAGGAGCTGGCCGCGTCGGGCGAGCTCGACGGCTATCACCTACTGCCGGCAACGCGCGCGGATCTGCTGCGCAGGCTGGGCGCGAAGGAGCGGGCCGCCGAGGCCTACCGCCACGCGGTGGCGCTTGCCCCGACCGACGTCGAGCGCGCCTACCTCGAGGCGCGGCTGAACCAGCTGTAAAAGATCTTCGGCCGCGATGTCGAATCTCGCGGCCTCCCGCTCGTCGGTGGGCGAGTCCGATCGACGAGGGAGTTCGAAACGGAGCACACGATGAACGACCTGACCGGCAAGACCAATGACGATGGAAGTCGAGAGAGGACACCGCATGCTGTGGGCACCCGTGACGAGTGGCGGGATGGCCGGCTGCGGCTGTTGGCCATCGAGAAGGAGCACACCCGTCGCAGCGACGAGCTGACCCGCAGGCGCCAGGAGCTGCCCTGGGTGCGGGTCGACAAGGATTACCGGTTCCAGAGCGAGCGCGGCCCGATCTCACTGGCCGACCTGTTCGGAGGCCGGTCACAGCTTCTCGTGCACCACTTCATGTTCACACCGTCGCACGACGCCAACGGCTGCCCGAGCTGTTCGGCCATGGCCGATGGCTACGACGGGTTCCGGGTGCACCTCGAGAACCACGACGTTGCCCTGGCAGCGGTTTCACGCACATCGATCGACGTCATCGCCGCCTACAAGAAACGCATGGGATGGAGCTTCCCCTGGGTCTCCTCCGCCGACAGTGACTTCAACTTCGACTTCGGCGTGTCGTTCCGGGAGAACCAACTCGTCGCCGGTAGGGCCGAGCACAACTTCCGGCCCTACCGGGTCGACGCCGCCGAGCTACCCCACGGCGGCACCACCGACGACGCATACGACCCAGGCGAGTCCCCTGGCGTGAGCGCCTTCGTGCTCGACGATGGCGTCGTGTTCCACACGTACTCCGCCTACGAGCGTGGCATCGACACCCTCTGGGGCATGTACCAGTGGCTCGACCGGGCGCCGCGCGGCCGCAACGAACAACGGCGCCAGCCGTGGTTCCACCGCCACGACGAGTACGGCGACAAGCAGGACTGAGCGATGCGGCTGCCCCAGGTGATGTCCGGGAGCGACCATCTGCCCTTGATCGCGGACCGGGCGCGTCGACGTCGGCCGGGGCGGGCGTCACACGCTCCGTGTGCCGCGCCCTGGCCAGCCCCTGATCCAACTGGGCAGCACAGCACGGTCGTTGCGCCGGCAGCGGAGTGCTTCTCGGACCGATCACACGCGGTTGATCGCCGCGAGCGGTACGTCCCGTTCCCACCTCTCTGATCACGCACACCGGCATGATCGACCGGAGCGTGACCTCAGCCGCACCCACGCGGCTCATGTCACGTTCCTGCTGATCACGGGCACCGCCGCGGCCGGGTCCCGCCCGCGGGCATGATCCGAAGTTCCGATTGTCCATGGCTGTCCCCACGACCATGAGCACCCGATACTCCGAACAGCCTGCCCTGCGCCCTCGTCAGCCGAGAACCTCCCGATGGGTCTCGCGGGCGGAGAGGACCGCGGCGAGGGATACCACCGAGATCGCCGCGTAGTAGCCGACCACCGCCCATACGGATCCCGCTGCGGCGTAGGCCCCCGCCGCGATCAGCGGGAAGAGCCCCCCGATCACACCGCCGACCTGACGGCTCACCGCCAGCCCGGAGAACCTGCGCGCGGCCCCGCGGAAGAGCTCCGCGAAGAAGCTGGCCTCCGTCGCGAAGATCATCGTCTGGATGAGGGCGGGCGGGATCGCCAGCGCCAGCACGATGAGCACGGTGTTGCCGCTGGCGAGCATCGGGAAGAACGCGAACGCCGTGTAGAGCGCGCCGATGACCAGCGAGCTCGCGATCAGGATGCGGCGGCCGATGAAGTCGGACAGGCGCCCGAAGAGCGGGTTCATCGCGATGCCGACGATGTTGCCGATGAGCACGCCGTTCAACATCACCGAGGTCGGGATCCCCAGTTCCCTGCCGCCGTAGACCAGCGCGTACACGGTGAAGAGCTGAAGCATGCTGGTCTCGGTGATCACGCAGAGGAACACGGTGAGGCAGGCCTTCGGCTCCTCGCGCAGCGCCACCAGCAGCGGCGCCTTCGGCGGGGCCTCCCGGACCGCGTTCCGGAACACCGGCGACTCGTCGATCCGGGTGCGGACGTACACGCCGACCACCACGAGCACCGCGCTGAGCAGGAACGGCACCCGCCAGCCCCATGCGAGCGCATCCTCGGTGGGCATGCTCGCCACGAGGGCGGCGGCGAGCGACGCGAGCACGGAACCGAGCGCCCCGCCGATCTGGATCGTGCCCGCATAGCCGCCCCGCTTGCCCTGCGGCGCGCTCTCGGTCGCCATGATCGTGGCGCCGACCGTCTCGCCGCCGAGCGCGAATCCCTGCACGCACCGCAGGAGCGTGAGCAGGATCGGCGCCGCCACGCCGATCGCCGCGTACGTGGGCAGCAGCCCGATCCCGGTGGTGGCGGCGCCCATCAGGACCAGCGTGACGAACATGATCGGCTTGCGCCCCACGCGGTCGCCGAAGTGCCCGAAGACGAGCCCGCCGAGCGGTCGCGCGACGTAGCCGACCGCGAACGTCGCGAGCACGGCGATCGTGCCCACCAGCGGGTCGGCCTGCGGGAAGAACAGCTGGTTGAACACCACCGGGGCGATCAGGCCGAACAGCAGGAAGTCGAAGTACTCGATCGTGGTGCCGATGGTCCCGGAGATCAGGACCCTGCGCCGTTGCGTGCGGACCCGCGCGTCGCCCTGGAGCGTGTGGACGGTCATCGACCTGCGCTCTTCACCTCAGAGTCCTCGTGCACGAGGACGCCGCGGATGATCTTGCCATCCTCCAGGTCCTGGTACCCCTGGTTGATCTCGTCGAGGCCGTATCTGCGCGTGATCAGCTCGTCGAGTTTCAGCCGGCCCGCCCGGTAGAGGTCGAGCAGCCGCGGGATGTCGAGCAGCGGGTTGCACATCCCGAAGACGTGGCCCTGGATTCGCCGCTGGTAGCCGACCAGCATTCCGTTGGCCGCGAGCTGTACATGGGTGTCGGTGCTGCGGCCGACCGAGGTGACGGTGACCTGCCCGCCCTTCCCGACGATCGCGGCCGCCTGCGACACGACCTCCGATGTGAGCACCCCGACGGTGCAGATGGCGTGGTCGGCCAGCTGCCCGCGGGTCAGGTCGACGACGGCCTCGTGCGCCTCGGCCGCGTCGGCGAACGTATGGGTGGCCCCGAAGTCCAGCGCCTTCTCGCGTTTGAACGCGACCGGGTCCACGGCAACGATGTGCGTGGCGCCCGCGTGCCTCGCGCCCTGCACGGCGTTCGACCCGACCCCGCCGACCCCGAAGATCACCACGGTGTCGCCGGCCCGTACCCCCGCCGCGTAGACCGACGAGCCCCAGCCGGTCGGCACCCCGCAGCCCGTGAGGGCCGCGACCTCGAACGGGATGTCGTCGTCGATCCGCACGCAGGACGCCTGGGAGACCACCGCACGCTGCGAGAACGTGCCGAGCATGCAGAACCCGCCCAGGTCGGCGACACGGTCGTCGCCCCTGTCTTCATGGAACCGGAACGTGCCGTCGCCGAGCATCCCGGTGACCATCTGCGCGCCCTGGTCGCAGAGGTTCTGCCGGCCGGATGAGCAGTAGCGGCAGGTACCGCAGGCCGGGATGAACGAGCACACCACGTGGTCACCCGGCCGCACCCGCGTCACGTTCGGGCCGACGGCCTCGACGACCCCCGCGCCCTCGTGCCCGCCGACGATCGGCAACCGGCACAGGGCGTCGCCGGTGCGCAGGTGCTCGTCGGAGTGGCACATCCCGGACGCGGCGAACCTGATGAGGACCTCACCCGCGCGCGGCTCGTCGAGCTCGAGCTCCACCAGCTCCCACGGTTTGCCGGTCTCCCGGATGATGGCTGCCTTGGTGTGCATGGCGCTCCCGTCGTCGCTGACCGGGCGATTCGTTAGCGACGCTAGAGAGACGGGGCGGCCGGAGCGATCGACGCATGGCGGCGCAGGCTTACGTCATGCGTCGCGTGTGATCGACGGCGGCGCCGGCCCGGCCGGGGTCACCGAGCGGGTCACCGGTGGCGACCCCGTGACCGGTGGCCGTTGACGATCGTCATCGGTCCTGAATGCTCCGGGGAGCGCGGGCGGGGGAGTTCCGGAGCAGGCTCGCCGGAAATGCTGTGCAGGGCCGAGACGCGGCTATCGGTCCTCCAGCGGGACACCATGAAGGAGCGGATGCCCTCGACCAGGGGGATGACGTCCTGCGAAGGACGCACGACGAGGCGCAGGAACTGGCTGCTCATGCCCAGCTTGTTGCCGCATTCACGCACCAGGACTCCGTGCTGCGAGATCAGGTAGTCGCGCAACTCGCCGCCGTCGATGCCGTCGGCGAGCTTCACCAGCAGGAAGTTCGCCTGCGACGAGTACACGCTGAGCTCGGGCAGCCTCGCCAGTTCCACACCCATGCTGAAGCGGTCGTTCGCCAGCATGCGCAGGCTCTCGTCGTACTCGTTGCGGTGCTCCTTCAGCATGAACACGACCGCCTCGGCGAGGGAGTTGAGGTTCCACTTCGGGAGCGTCTTGCGCATCATCCCGGCCAGACCGGGGTTGGCCACCATATATCCGAACCTGATCCCGTGCAGGCCGAAGTTCTTGCCGAGGCTCTTGAGCACGACGACGTTCGGGCGGATGGTCGCCTCCGCCGCGACGGAGGGGTTCTGCTCCGCATCCACGAAATCGATGAACGACTCGTCGATCACCACCAGGTCGAGGTCAGCGAGCTCGTCGAGGAACCGGATGATCTCCTGGTGGGGGAGGTAGCCGCCGTCCGGGTTGTTCGGATTGCACAGCACGGCGACGCGCGATCCGCGCGACCGGATGAACGAGATGTACCGGTCGATGTCCAGCTCGAAGGCGTCGCGCTCGTGCAGCGGGAACATGTCGACCCGCTTGCCGGTCTCCATCGGTTGATCGGTCCACCTGCCGAACGTCGGGATCGGGATCGCGATGCTCTCGGTCACCCACAGGTGGTCCATCCACGTGATGAGCTCGGTCGATCCGTTGGACATGGCAATCGTGCTCGGGTTGAGCCCGACAACCCGCGCGAGCTGTCCGGTGATCGTGTCGGCGTCGCTCGGATAGAACTTGAGGATGCTCTCCAGATCTCCGGCCAGCTGCTCGAACATCCCCTTCGTCGGAAAGTACGGATTGCACGGGATGCAGAAGTCGATCAGTTGTCTGCCGTGCTCGCCCATGCGTCTCGACAGCTCGAAGTACGACGGGCTGTGCGCGGTCTGTTGGAACAGTCGCCCATCCACGCTGCGCCCATCCGCACTGTGTCGCACACGATCACTTCCCCTCGGTCGCGCACGGTTTCAAGGTCACCGGCAGGCACGGCGGAGGGTGGGTGGCGGTTCAAGAAACCACGGGCAGTGGGCCGAGCGGACGCTGTCGTGCGGTGAGAATCCGGATATGGGTACGAGTTGGCGAACGCATTCGGACGAATGGCGTCACCGAGTGGACGGGGTGTCCCGCAGCTCGGCGGTCGCGACGGCGACGTCCTGGTTCCCTTCGGCGGTGATCGTCACCGTGGTCGCGGTGGCGGCAGGCAGTGCAACGGTCGCGATCGCGGCCGGGGCGGACACGGTGTGGCGGGTGGAGCCGTGCTCGGTGTCCACCGTGACTGCCACCTCACTCCCGCCCAGATGCACGACGAGCTCGGCCGCGGAGCCGAGAGGGCGGACGACGAACGCGACCCAGCCGCCGGGACGAATGCCCAGCATGGTGGTGGCATCGCCGCTCGCGTACTGCGGCGTTGCGCCGTTCCACGACAGCCGGAACGCGCCGGGCCGGCCGGGTTGGGTGTTGGCCGCCCTGAACTCGATCGACTCCTCGGCCAGGTCGGCCCGCACCAGCGCGCCGTCGCTGCGGGCACCCGGTGCCACCCAGTCCCGCGAGTTCGGCCCGGGCAGGGTCACCGACGTTCCTGGCGGCGCGACGACGAAGGTCGTCCCGACTCCGTTGGTGCTCTGGGTGTCGTCGAGTGGTCGTTCCGGCGCGGTCGAAGGTGCGTTCCGGGTCGTGGCTCGGTCCGGCTCGGGGAACGTTCCGATGGTCACCACGCCGAGCAGCCCGGAGAGCAGCACTGCCGCGATCGCAACCGGATGCGACCGGACAGCCCGAATCCTCGCCTCGCCGGCCGTCGGGCCGGGTGGATCGGGCGAACGGTCGGGCTCGTCGTCGAGGGGTTCGCGCTGGGCCGGGACGAAGAGCTCTGCAGGGGGCTGCACGGCGCTCTCGGCACGGAGCGAGATCTGACGTGTAGGCACGATCCTCACTCCGGTGACACGGTTCTGCTCGGTGGTCGGTTCGGTGCCCTTGTCCGCGGGTGGATCGAACCACGGCCACCCCGATCCTCGAGATCGCGGCGGGCCGCTGATCAGAACGTCGTCGTCATGCCGCCGTCGACGGCGATGGTCTGTCCGGTGACGAACGAGGCGGCGTCGCTGGCCAGGAAGGCCACGACGCCCGCGATCTCCTCTGGGCGTCCCCACCTGCAGTGACGTCGAAGGCGCAGGCGCCGATGTCGAGGCCGTCGGCCCGGAGCTGCGTGGCGGCGCGGTCGAGCGTGGCCTGGTCGCGCCCGTTGAGCACGACCCGCGCTCCTGCGTGCGCCAGCCCGCGTGCCGTCTCCAGCCCCAGGCCGCGGACGGAACCGGTGACGAGCGCGGTACGCCCGTCGAGTGAGAAGCACATTCGGCCACCCCCACTGAAACGAATGTTTCAGTCAACGGTAGCCGCCGCTCACGACGAGCGAGTTACGAGTCGGTCTCGACGATCGGGGCGCCGTCCGCGGCCTTCTGGACGGATTCGCACCCCTTCAGGGCCGACGCCTTCGTCTCGTAGGCCTCACCGGTGGCGACGACCTGGCCGTTGGACGCCTTCAGCCGGAACCGGAACTTGCCTGCGCGGTCCTTGTACACCTCGAACTTGCCCGCCATCCTCGTCCCCTTCACTGTGCGTGACACTAGCGACGCGGAAGGTAGCGGAGGCGGCGGGCGGCTCCTGGCGACGCGCCGGACCCGTCCGGGGGACCACAACTCCGAGCGCGCACTCCTTCATGGCCGGTGATGAACCAGTGCACGCTCGGTCAGCCGTCCGAGTCATCGGCGACGCGTAGGACGTCAGTAGCCGGGTCGTATGCCGTTGACCTTCTCCGACCTGCGACGACCTTGATAGGAAGGCCTCCACTCGAACCGGGAGGCGCGTATGTCGTACGGCCCGTGGTCCCTGCTCACGGACGCCGGTTTGATCGGCGGTCTGCTCCTGCTGGGCACCCTCGTGCGCAGGTGGGTGGGGATGGCCCAGCGGCTGATGCTGCCCGCGAGCGTGATCGCCGGCTTCCTCGGCCTCCTGCTCGGCCCGAAGGTGCTGGGTGTGCTGCCGTTCTCGGACCAGCTCGGCACCTACGCCTCCGTGCTCATCGCGGTGATCTTCGCGTGCCTCGCCCTCTCCGACGACGTGGGCGTGCGCGGCTTCGGCCGGTCCACCGGCGCGTTCTCGCTGTACTCGATGGGGATGTACGCGCTCCAGGTCGGGCTGGGGATGCTGCTCGCTCTGCTGATCTTCGGACCGGTGTTCGGCACGCCCGACGGGTTCGGGCTGCTGCTGTTCGCCGGCTGGGCGGGCGGGTTCGGGTCCGCGGCGGCGATCGGCAGCGTCTTCGAGGACGCGGGGTGGGCCGAGGCGAGCACGCTGGCTTTCACCTCGGCCACCGTGGGGCTGCTCGTCGGGGTCGTCGGCGGGATCGTCTGGGCCAACTGGGGCGCCCGGCGCGGCCACACACAGCGGGGAGGGGACTTCGCCGACCTCCCCGAGTCGCTGCGGTCGGGACTCGTGCGCGATCCCGCGGAGCGGGGTTCGATCGGCTCGGCGACGACAACAGCGTCCTCCATCGAGCCGCTCGGGCTGCAGGTGTGCATCGTCGCCGCGGTGTCCGCGGCCGCGTACGGGGTCGCCCAGCTGTCCACCGCGCTGTACCCGCAGTTCTCGCCGCCGGTGTTCGCGCTGGCCTTCCTCGTGGGGCTGCTGGTCAAGACCGCGCTGCGGCGCACCCCCGCCTGGTCCTACGCCTGCCCGCGCACGATGCGCAGCATCTCCGGTGTGGCCACCGACATCCTCATCGTCTGCGGGATCGCCTCGATCGTGCCGCGGTTCGTCGCCGACAACTGGCTCCCGCTCACGATCCTCTTCGTCGTCGGGCTCGCGTTCTGCCTTGCGATGTTCCGGTGGGTCGCGCCCACCCTGATGCACGGGGCATGGTTCGAGAAGGCGATCTTCACGTGGGGCTGGGCCACCGGGTCGGTCGCCACCTCGATCGCCCTGCTGCGGATGGTCGACCCCGACCTGGAGAGCCGCACGCTCGAGGAGTTCGGGATCGCGTACCTGCCGGTGGCTCCGGTCGAGACGGCGAGCGTCGCGCTGACCCCGTTGATCGTGCTGGTCGGCGCTGCGTGGGCGATCGCAGCAGGCTGGACGGCGCTGGGCCTCGTCGCCCTCGTGCTGCCGTTCGTGCTCGGGTGGACCCGCAGGGCCGCCGCCGACGTCGCAGGGAAGATCGCATGACCGGCCGGCTGGATGCGGACGTCGCCGTCGTCGGGCTCGGGGCCATGGGCGCGATGAGCGCATGGCACCTCGCCCGCACCGGGGCGAGCGTGCTGGGGTTCGAGCAATTCGGCATCGCCCACGACCGCGGGGCGGCGGGCGGCGAGTCGCGCCTGTTCCGCATGGCCTATCACGAGGGCCCGGAGTACGTGCCGCTGCTGCGCCGGGCGCGCGAGCTGTGGTGGGAGCTCGCGGAGGCGTCCGGGCGGGACCTGTTCATCCCGACCGGATGCCTCTCGATCGGCCTGCCCGGCCTCGCGCCCATGGTCAACGTGCGCCGCTCGGTCACCGAACACGACCTCGAGCACGAGATCCTCGGCCCCGACGAGCTGGCGGTCCGCTATCCCCAGCACCGCTTGCACGACGGCGAGATCGGCATCCTCGATGCCGCGGGCGGGATGCTCCGACCCGAACTGGCGGTGCTCGCGGCGGCCCAGCAGGCCATCGCGCTCGGCGCGCGGCTGCACGAGCACACGGCGGTGCGCGGGATCGAGCCCGGCAACGGCGGGGTCACGATCCTCACCGACGACGCCCGGTACCGGGTGCGGCGGGTCGTCGTCACCGCGGGGCCGTGGACCGGCGAGCTGGTGCCTGCCGTCGCCGTCACCGTGAAGCCGATCGTGCTCACCTGGTTCGCCCCTGCGGACCTGCCCGCATACGGCCCGGACCGGTTCCCGGCCTTCGTCCGCGACACCGACGGCGTGCACCTGTTCGGCTGCCCCGTGCTCGACGGCATGTCCGTGAAGTGCGGGTTCGCCGACGTGTGGGAGCCGCTCGCCGGGGCGCAGGATCTGACGCGCGACCTGCCCGACGCCGCGCTGCGCCCGCTGTCCGACGCCGTGCGCCGGTTCCTGCCTGGGCTGCACCCCGAGCCGATCCGGCACAACGTCTACATGGACGGCTACACCCCGGACCGCACGGCCGTGGTCGGCGTACTGCCGGACGCCCCGTCCGTTGTTGTGCTGGCCGGGTTCTCCGGGCACGGGTTCAAGATGGCTCCGGTCTTCGGCGCCATCGCGGCCGACCTGGCGCTCGAGGGCGGCACCCCGTTCGGCATCGCGCGGATGAGCCCGGCGCGGTTCGCCGCCGCAACGTGAGCCGGAGCCGCCTGATCAGGCCGCGACCAGCGCGTCCCGGAACGCCGCCCCGGTGGGCGATGTCGCGGTGGCGCTGACGACCACCGACAGCGGGGTGACGGCGAGGGGATCGGTCAGCGGCCGGGCGACCACGCCGCCGACCTGCAGCAGGGTGGTCGAGCGCGGCACCAGCGCGACGGCGAGCCCGCACGCCACGATGCCCAGCAGCGTCTGATCGTTGACCGCCTCCTGCGTGATCCGCGGCGAGAAGCCGGCCCGCACGCAGGCGCTCACGATCGTGTCGTGCGCGACCGGGGCGAGGTCGCGCGGGAAGCAGGCCAGGTTCTCGGCGGCGAGGTCGGCGAGGTGGACCGCGTCGCCTGCGGCGAGTCGGTGGCCTGCCGGCAGCAGGCAGTGCAGCGGCTCGTCGGCGAGGCGCGTGAGCTCCACCCCGTCGTCGGCGGTGAGCATCCGGCAGATCCCGACGTCGATCGCGCCGTCGCGCAGCGCCGCGAGCTGCGCCCGCTGCCCCATCTCCTGCACGAGCGCAACGACGTGCGGGTGCGTCGTGACGAACCGCGGCAGGACGTGGGGGAGCAGACCGGACACGGCGGAGGCGATGCAGCCGATCCGCAGGTACGCGCGCTGCCCGCCGTCGCGGCCGAGAGTCGACTCCAGCACTCGCGCGCGGCCGACGAGCTGGCGGGCCTCCGGGACGAGCGTGGCACCCGCGGTCGTCAGGCGCAGCCGGCGCCTGCTGCGGTCGAACAGGACCGTGCCGAGCTGGCGCTCCATCTTCGTGATCGCCTGGCTGAGCGCGGGCTGGGCCATCTGCAGGTCGCGGGCGGCCTCGGTGATGCTCAGGCGCTCGGCGACGGCGAGGAAGTACTGGAGCTGGCGGAGCTCGACCATCCCGAATCCTCACATCCGGGCGCTGGCCGCGGTGTTGGCCTCCACCGGGCCGCGGCGGTGTTCCTCGTACGCGGTGAGGGCGGCACCGATCCCCTCCGCGTCGCGGATCGCCTCCGCCAGCGCGACCGCGTCCTCGAGCGCCATGGACGCCCCCTGCCCGGTGGCCGGCGATGCCGCATGGGCGGCATCCCCGATGATCACCGCGCGCTCCCGGTGCCACACGCGGACGTTCGCGAGGTCGTACGCGTTGGTGACCAGCACCCGGTCAGCGGCGCGCACGATCGCCCGCGGGAACGGCTCGTCGGCGAGGAGATCGCCGAGGTGCGCGGCCCAGCCTCCGGTCGCCAGCTCGTCCGGGTCGAGCTCGGGGCCGATCACCCGGGCGAACCACCACGTGCCCTCCCGTTCGGTGGCGATGTAGCCGAACGCGACGCCGCCTCGGACGAAATGGAACCGGTCGGTCGGGACGTCAGGGGGAGTGCCGGGGGTGGCGCCGTAGAAGATCTGGGATCCGACGTAGCGGGGCGGCGCGGCCCCTGGGTCCAGCTGTGTGCGCACGATCGACCGGAGTCCGTCGGCGCCGATCAGGAGATCGCCGCGGGCGCGGGCGCCGTCGGCGAAGGCGGCGCTGATCCCGTCCTCGTCGGGTGCGGTCGCGACGAGCCGCTCGCCGTGCCGCAGCGGGATCCCGCGACGGCGCACCTCGTCCTGCAGCACCGCGCACATCCGGGCCCGCGTGAGGTAGCGGAACCCTGGTCCGCCGGGCTCGCCCAGCGGGCGGCTCGCGAGCTCGGCGCCGGTGCCGTCGGCGACGTGCATGGTGCGCAGCGGCGCGCTGGCCCGCCGGACGGCCTCGTCCGCCCCGATCGCCTGCAGCGCGCGCATCCCGTTCTCGGCGAGCGTGAGGAACGCGCCCGCGTCGGTCGACGTGTCGGGGTGCGCCTCGTGGACCACCACCTCGGCGCCCACCCCGTGCAGCGCGAGCGCTGCGGCCGACCCGGCGATACCGGCTCCCACGACATGGATCACCACGCGGCCATCATGTCCTCATCCGACGACAGCGGTCACGATCCTGCGGACCTCCTCGGCCGCCGGCGGAGCCTCCTGGCCCGCGAACAACAGGTGGGCACTGCCGATCAGCGTGAGCGCGAGGGTGTCGACGTCGGCGTCCGCCGCGATGCGGCCGAGATCGCGCTCCGCCGCGAGGTAGGCGGCGATCATGGCCGCGGCCTGCGCGAGCAACGGGATGCCGGTCAACCCGGCCCGGCGCAACCGCGCCCGCAGGCCGTCGCGGAAGGTGACGAGGCCGACGATCCCGACGGCGACCGGTCCGAACACGTCCGTCAGCACGGTGGTGAGGTTCTCCGCGAGCGCGCCGGTGCCCGCGGACTCGCGGAGGGCGCGCTCGTCGAGGCGGGCGATGCGGTCGAGGACGAGCTCGGCGAGGAAGGCGTCGAAGTCGGCGAAGTGCCGGTGCAGCACACCCTTCGCGACGCCCGCCTCGTCGGTGACCGCCCTGCTGGTCAACCCGTTCGGCCCGGCGCGCAGCAGCACGTGCTCCGCGGCGGCGAAGAGCTGCTCGCGTGCGTCGCGCAAGGCCACTCCGGTCGGCATGTCCGCCCTCCTCCATCGACGAGTGGGCGCGTGCCCACTAGAGTGGGCGCATGCCCACTCTACCGTCCGAGTCCCACTCCGAATCCCACAGGGCCCGCCACGTCGCGGAGTCGTTCGGCGCGGACCCCGAACGCTACGACCGGGCCCGCCCGCGTTACCCGCAGGCCATGGTGGAGCGGATCGTCGCCGCGAGCCCTGGCCCGAACGTCGTCGACGTGGGATGCGGCACCGGCATCGCGGCCCGGCAGTTCCAGGCCGCCGGGTGCACGGTGCTGGGCGTCGAGCCCGACGCGCGCATGGCCGGTTGGGCCCGCAGGCACGGGCTCGAGGTCGAGGAGTCGAGGTTCGAGGACTGGGACCCCGCAGGCCGGACGTTCGACGCCGTCGTCGCCGGGATGGCGTGGCACTGGGTGGACCCGGTCGTGGGCGCGGCCACAGCTGCGCGGGTGTTGCGGTCCGGTGGGCGGCTCGCCCTGTTCTGGTACGTGTTCCAGCCCCCGGCCGACCTGGGGGACGCCTTCGCCGCGGTGTACCGGCGGGCGCTACCGGACACGCCCTTCGCGAAGGGGGCGATCCCCGGCCTCGACGCGTACTCGGCGTTCTTCACCAAGGCGGAGGACGGGGTGCGGCAGGCGGGCGGGTTCGGCGAGCCGGAGCAGTGGCGGTTCGACTGGGACCGGATCTACATCCGTGACGAGTGGCTGGAGTTCGTGCCCACATCCGGCGGACACCACCTGTTCCCGGTGGCGGCCCGCGACGAACTGCTGGCGGGCATCGGCGCCGCCGTCGACGCGGTTGGCGGCCGCTTCCCGATGCACTTCACCGCCGTCGTGGTCACCGCGGTGCGCGGCTGAGCGCAGCGGTCACGAGCCCGTCGGACAGCTCTCGCAACCGCCTGCGCGCCTCGGCGTCGTTCGCCTGTGGGTCGGGGTCGACGGGGTCGGGTGTGTTGCTGTCGAAGTAGCGGCCCGTCGTCGTCGCCAGTCCCTCGTCGAGGATCAGGCGCAGCGTCGCGGTGCCGCCCTCTTCGAGGGTGCTCACCGCGCGCCCGGACCACCCCTGCCTGACCATCGTGGTGGGCATGAGTGTGGCGGGGTGCAGTGCGTTGACGGTGACGCCGGTGTCGCGCAGCTCGACGGCCATGTCGATCGTGGCCATGATCTGGGCGAGCTTGCTCTGCCGGTAGGCCCGCATGCCGTCGTAGGAGCGCTCGAGGAGCGGGTCGGCGAAGTCGATCGCCTCCTGCCCGATCGAGGCGACGTTGACCACGCGCGCGGGGGCCGAGGCCGCCAGCAGCGGCACGAGCCTGCGCGCCAGGTGGTAGCCGGCCAGGTAGTTCACGGCGAAGCGCAGCTCGATCCCGTCGGCGCTCTCCTCGCGCCTGCTGTGGTCGGTGCCCGCGCCGATGCCCGCGTTGTTGACGAGCACGTCGAGGTGGTCGAGCCGCTGCAGCACGTCGTCGGCGAGCCGGTCCACCTGCCGCAGTTCGCCGAGCTCGGCCTGCACCGTGTCGACGCCGAGCTCGTCGTGCAGCGCGCGCAGCCGCTCCGGGTTCCGGCCGTGCGCCAGGACGCGGTGCCCGGACTTGGTGAGCTCCGTGGTCACGTACCGGCCCAGCCCGTCGGTCGCTCCGGTCACCAGGATTCTCATGCGGTCGAGGCTAGTCGCGCACACCGAGGCGCGATCCGCACCAAGAGGATCATGCGAGGCTGAACCGCTCCGCGTGCACCTGACCGCGGGGCACCCCCAGCTCGCGGAGGCTGCGCAGCACGGCATCGGTCATGGCGCGTGGGCCGCAGACGTACACGTCGCGGGTGGCGATGTCGGGCACCAGCGCGGCGAGGTTGGCCGGTTCGAACGGGGCCAGGGGCGGATTGCCGCTGCCGGTCCGCCCGGCGAGCACGTGCAGCCGGGCGCCGCGCTCGTCGGCGAGCCACCGCAGCTCGGGGAGCAGGACGGCGTCGGCCATCGTCTGCACCCGGTAGAGGACGACGGTCGGCCCGCTCGATTCCTCGAGCATCGCGCGGATCGGGGTGATCCCCACGCCGCCAGCGACGAGGAGGGTGGCCGGCCGCGTGCGGTGCATGGCGGTGAAGGCGCCGTAGGGGCCTTCGAGGAACGCGCGCGTGCCCACGGGAAGCTGCCGCAGTCCCGCGCTCGTCGTGCCGACGGCTTTGGCGGTGAGTCGCAGGGTCCGCCCGTCGGGCGCGGCCGAGAGTGAGAACGGGTTGGCCTGCCACCAGCCGTTGTGCGCGGGGAAGCGCCAGATGAAGAACTGGCCCGCGCGGGCGCCCAGGCGGTGGAGATCACGCCCGGTGACGTAGACGGAGACGACGTCGTCGGACTCCGGGACGACCGCGATCACCCGGAACCGGTGGTGGACGTTGCGCCAGATCGGCAGCGCCACGCGGCCGGAGAGGAACGCGAGCAGCACCAGAGCCCACACCGTCCACCAGTACGCGCGCGCCGCGGGGGAGGACGCGAACGTGGTGCCTTCGAGCCCCTGGTGGACCAGCGCGAGCAGGACGGCGAGGTAGAGGCCGATGTGGAGCGCGTGCCACGTCTCGTACTGCATCCGCCTGCGGGCGTAGCGCAGGGAGAACGCCGCCATCGCGAGGATGATGGCGGCGGCGCACATCCCGAGCAGTGAGGCCACCACACCGGCCAGGCTCAGGAACGTCGCGAGCACCGGCATCGAGTAGAGCACCGCGTAGCCGAGCACCACGAGCGTCGCGTGCGTCAGCACGGTCCAGGCCAGGGTGAAGCCGACCCAGCGGTGCCAGACGGTGAGCCGGTCCATGCCGATGCGCCGGTCGAGGAACGGCAGGCGCGCCACCAGCACCAGCTGCAGCATCATGATCGAGGCAGCGTGCAATGCGAAGAACTTGGCGACGGTCAGCACCGAGTTCTTGCCGCTGCCCGCGGTGGCGAAGAGCACCTCCACGACCACGAGGTGGGCCAGGAAGCCAGCACCCAGTACCACCTGCGCCACCACCGCGGGCGACAGTCCCGCGCGCCTCGCCGCCACCGCGACCTCCCTAGTCACCCCGGATGTCGTTCCCGAGGGGCTGCGCGTTCCGTGTTCACCCGTCATGATCGGGATCACGTTCGAGTTAACGCCCGGGTGTGATCACGACACACATCTGACATCTGAGCTTGCTTCGATCACGCGCGCCGTCGAAGGAGGGGTCCCGTTGCCGAAAGCGCACGACCGTCGCTTGCGCACCGCCGCCGCCACACTGGTGAGCGCCGTCGCACTGCTGCTCGCGGGCTGTTCCGGTGACACGGGGAATCCCGAGGACACCGTGGTGCGCACGGTACTGGCCAGCGACCCGTCCAGCTTCGACCCGGCGCGGGCGCAGGGCCAGCAGACGTTCCAGATGGTGAGCCTGCTCTACGACACCCTCCTGCGCCGCGACGGCCCGTCGACGCTGGTCGGCGGGCTCGCGTCGCAGTGGGAGACGGTGTCGGCGTCGGAGTACGTCTTCACGATCCGCGATGGCGCCACCTGCTCCGACGGCACGCCGATCACGGCATCGGTGGTGGCGGCATCGCTGAACCACCTCGCGGCGCCCGAGACCGCCTCCACGTGGAAGAACCTCGTGTTCGGCCAGGGCGACCCGGCGATCGCGGCCGACGACGCGAGCAAGCAGGTGCGGATCACGCTGTCCCAGCCGTTCACCACGCTCGTGCAGGGGCTCGCGATCGCGCAGACCGGGATCGTCTGCCCGGCCGGGCTCGCCGACCCCGATGGGCTCGCGGCGGGCCGGGTCCCGGGCGCCTTCTCCGGTCCGTACACCCTCTCCGAGGCCAACGCCGGGATGGGCTACACCTTCTCGCTGCGCGAGGGGTACGACGCGTGGCCCGCGTTCTCCACGGCGCTCGTCGGCACCCCGCCGCGGTCCATCGAGATCGGCATCTCCACCGACCCCTCCACCGTGGCCAACCAGATCCTCGCCGGGGACGTCGACCTCGGCCAGTTCAGCGACCAGGACACGATCGCCCGCTTCGAGGGGCAGCCGGACTACCACCGCTACGACGTCACCTCCGCCACCACGTACGTGGTGTTCAACCAGCGCCCCGGCCGGGTGTTCGCCGACCGGCCGGACCTGCGGAGGGCGGTGGCGGCCGCGATCGACCAGAACGCCTTCAACACCGTGTTCTCCGACGGCACGGCCGAGGTGCTCACCACGGTGGTGCCCGCGAGCTTCGCCTGCGCGAGCACCGACCCCTCGTTGCCGCAGCCGCACGACGCGGCCGCGGCCGCCGCTGTGCTGCCCGGCGTCCAGATCGCAATGCTCGGCAACACCGCCAACCCGTCCTACAGCGGCGGTGCCGACTACATCTTCCAGGTGCTGTCCGACGCGGGCGCCCAGGTGCGGATGAACAAGGTCGACAACGCCACGTTCTGGAGCACGATCGCGGAAGGCGGTTCCGACTGGGACCTGGTGTTCCTCGGCGACCTGAACTCCGTCGGCTCGATCAGCGCATCACTGGACCGTGTGATCGGCCCGGCCGTCGAGGCCGGCGGGCGCAACTACAGCGCCTCGGCGAACCCGGAGGGGGAGGCCGCGCTCAGCCAGGGCCTCGCGGCCACCGACCCGGCCGCCCGTTGCGCCGCGTTCGAGGCCGCGCAACGCACGCTGTTCGAGCGCAGCGACGTGGTCCCGCTCGCCGGCAACCCGACGACCTACATCACCTCGCCGCACGTGGTGGTCTCGACGTTCGGCGAGTACGTCGACTTCGCCACCCTGCGAGTGATCGACGGATGACGCGCTCGTTCGTCGCGCGGCGGCTGGCGGGCCTCGCCGGCACGGTCGTCGTGGCGGTGGTGCTCACGTTCGTGATCGTCCCGCTGATCCCGGGCGACCCCGCGGTGAGCGCCGCGGGCCCGGACGCCACGATCGCGCAGATCGAGGCCGTGCGCGCCGAGCTCGGCCTGGACCGCCCGCTCGCCGAGCGGTTCGTCGACTACGTGGGCGGGTTGCTCCAGGGCGACATGGGCCACTCCTTCTCGCTCAACGCGCCGGTCGCCGACGTGGTGTTCGGGCGGCTGCCGTTCACGGCGGGGCTCGCGTTCGCGTCCCTCGTCGTGGTGCTGCTGGTCGCGGTGCCCCTCGGCATGGCGGTCGGGGTACTCACCCGCGGCGGGCGCAGGCGCTTCCTCGACAGCGCGTTCGGCTACACGACCGCGGTGGTCGCGGCGATCCCGCCGTACGTCATGGCCACGTTCCTGGTGCTGGTGTTCGCGGTGTCCCTGCACGTGCTGCCGCCTGCCTACTCCCGCTCGCGGGTGGGGATCTCGCTCGTGCTCCCGCTCATGGCGCTCTCGATCCCGTCGATCTGCTTCATCGCCCGGGTGGTGCGCCGCGAGACCGCGGTGGTGCTCGAACAGGACTACCTGCGCACCGCCCGCGGCTGGCGGCTCGGCGCGCTGCGGACGTACGGGCGATACGCGCTGCCGAACCTGCTGACCAGCACCCTCACGCTCAGCGGGATCATCCTGATCGGCATGCTCGGCGGCGCCATCACCGTCGAGACCGTGTTCAGCTGGCCGGGCCTCGGCCTCGGGATCGTCAACGCGGTGACCGCGAAGGACTACCCGCTGATCCAGGGGATCGTGCTCGTCCTCGCGGTGCTCTCCGCACTGCTCACCCTCGCCGTGGACATCGTGCTCGGCATCGTCGACCCGCGGGTGCGCCATGGCTGATCCCGCGGTGATCGAACCAGGCGTGCCCGGCCGTCCCCGGCTGAGGTGGAACGTCGCGCTCGGCGTCGGCACCGGACTGCTCGCGGTCACGGCGGCCACGGCCGTGATCGCGTCGTTGACGCTCGTGGGTGCGGCCGACGGCCTGAGCCCCCACACCAACCGGCCGATGTCGGCCGACCACTGGCTGGGCACCGACGCGTTCGGGCGCGACATGCTCGCGCGGGCGTTGGTGGGTGCGCAATCGAGCCTCGTGATGGCGCTGGCCGCCAGCGCCCTCTCGATGGTGGTCGGTGTGCTGATCGGCACCGCCGTCTGGATCGTGCCGCGCCGGGTGCGCGAGGCCGCGCTGCGGATCGTCGAGATCGCGGTCTCGTACCCGGAGCTACTGGTCGCGGTGGTGCTCGCGGCGATCCTCGGGGCCGGGCGCTGGCAGCTCGTGCTCGCCGTGGGGCTGGCGAACATCCCCGCCACGGCGCGGCTCACCGCGAACCTCGGCGCGGCCCTGCACCAACGCGACTTCGTCACGACGGCCCGGCTCACCGGCGTGCCCGGATGGGCCATGATCGGGCGCCACCTGCTGCCCAACATGGCCGAGCCGCTCCTCATCCAGCTCGCGGCGACCTTCTCCACCGGCCTGGTGGCGATGTCGGCGCTGTCGTTCGTCGGACTCGGCGTGCAGATCCCGGACTACGACCTCGGCTCGTTGCTGGCCGCGGCGCTGCCCGCGATCTACTCGCGCCCCATCGAGGTGGTCGGACCAGCGCTCATGATCGTGCTGATGTCGGTCGCGGCCATGCTGATCGGGGACGGCCTCGCCGCGGCCGCCGACCCGCGCCTCCGAACGCGGACACGGTCGGTGCCCGCGGAGGCCGGCGCCGGGGTGGCCGGCGCCCCGACCGCTGATGCCGTCGTCAGCGTCCGCGACCTCGTCGTGCGCCGCGGCGACGGCGTCCCGCTCGTGCGCGGGGTCTCGTTCGACATCGCGCGCGGGGAGATCCTCGGCGTGGTGGGGGAGTCCGGCAGCGGGAAGTCGCTCACCGCGATGGCGCTCGCCCGCCTCCTGCCCGACGGGCTCACAGCCGAGGCCACGCACCTGCAGGTGGCCGGCATGGACATGCGGCAGAACCCACCGCGCCGCGATCTCGCCACCGGGATCGGCCTGATCTACCAGGACCCCGGCACGACGTTCAACCCCGCGCTGCGGATGGCCACTCAGCTCACCGAGGTACTGCGGGTGCACCGCGGTCACTCGAAGGCCGAGGCCCGGAAGATCATCGCGGACCTGCTCGCCGCCGTGCACATCGTCGATCCCGCGCGATTGCTCCGCTCCCACCCCTACCAGCTCTCCGGAGGGATGAGGCAGCGCGCCATGATCGCTACGGCACTCGCGGGCGAGCCCGCGCTGCTCGTGGCGGACGAGCCGACCACGGCGCTCGACGTCACCGTCCAGGCCGAGATCCTGCGCGAGCTGGCCCGGATCAACACCGAGGACGGGACCGCGATGCTCTTCATCTCCCACGACCTCGGCGTGATCGGGCAGCTGTGCCACCGCGTGCTCGTCATGAAGGACGGGGTGGTGGTCGAGGAACTGACCGCGGAGGCGCTGCGGGCGGGCAAGGTGACCGAGCCCTACACCCGGATGCTGCTCGACGCGGTGCCCAAGCTGGACCGCAGCCGGGCGGCGTACCGATGAGCGCGGACGTGCTCACGGCCGAGGGGGTGAGCGTCCGGTTCGGCGCCACCACCGCGCTCGACGACGTCGGCCTCCGCATCGGTGCCGGCCGGACGGTCGGACTCGTCGGGGAGTCCGGCTCCGGGAAGACGACCCTCGCCCGCGCGATACTCGGGCTCGTCCCGATCGCCGGTGGTCGGATCCTGCTGCGCGGCGCCGACGTGGGCGCGCTCGGGCGCCGGGAGCGGCGCGCGTTCCTGCGGGCGGTGCAGCTGGTACCGCAGGACCCGTACTCGTCGCTCGACCCGCGACGCACCATCGGGCAGACGCTCGCCGAGGCCCTCGACCCGGTCCGCTGCCGCGTGCGCCGCCACCGGGACGCGATCGCCGCCGCGCTGGAGGACGTCGCGCTGCCCGCCGACGCGACCGACCGCTACCCGCACGAGTTCTCCGGCGGCCAGCGGCAGCGGATCGCGATCGCCCGTGCCCTGATCACGCGTCCGGACGTCGTGATCGCCGACGAGATGACCTCCGCGCTCGACGTGTCGGTGCAGGCCGAGGTGCTGCGGCTGCTCGCCCGGCTGCGGGACGAGCACGACCTCACGATGCTCTTCATCTCCCACAACCTGGCTGTGGTGCAGCAGGTCTGCGACGACGTCGTCGTCCTCTACCGTGGCCGGGTGATCGAATCCGGCCCCACGGCCGACGTCTTCGCCGAGCCGGGCGACGAGTACACGCGGCGGCTCCTGGACTCGGTGCCCCAGTGACAAGCAGCGCAGCGAGCAGCGAATGGGGCACCTCTCAGTTCCTGGTCCACACCACGATCACCGGCGGCATCGGGATGTCGACGATCGGTGTCGACCGTGGCGAGGTGGGCCCGTCGCTGCTGTGCCGGGCCGAGCCGCGAGGTGACGCGGTGGTCGTCACGGCGCTCAACACCGCGTTCGGGCACTGTGTCGACGCGGCCGGGGGCGACGCTGAGGACGCCCGGGCCGCGGCAGCGCGGTCGTTCGCCTCGTCCGCGCTCGCGCGCTGCGCCGTCACCGGCCCGGACACGTTCGACGCCGCGCCGCTCGGCACGCTCGACCTGGTGGGCGCCGCCCGGCTGCTCACCGACGCAGCGGGCACCGGGTTCGTGCTCGACCCCGAACTCTCCGGCGTGGAGCAGACCCGCCGCTACGGCGACGACCGCGGCGATGTCCTCGTGCTCGACGCGGTACTCACGTTCCGACCGGACCGGCCGGCACCGCGGTCCGACACCGCGAACGGGCACTCGCCCCGCAGCATGCGTCCGGGCCCGCTGGGGTTTCCGGCGCCCGGCGATACCGTGACCGTCCACCAGCAGGTGGTGCTGCGCCCGCTGCCCGCGCCGGGCTACCGGCCGGCACCGCTCGACCCGACGATCGGGGCGATGCCGCACCTCACCGTGCACCGCTTCGACCGGATCGACGAGCAGGACGCCGAAACGGCACTCGCCACCCGCTTCCGGCTCGACGGTGCGCCGGTCGTCTTCCACCTCGACCCGGGGATGCCCGCGCCGATCCGCGACGCGGTGCTGGCGGGCGGCAACTGGTGGCAGGAGGCGTTCGCTGCGGCCGGGTTCACCGGCGCCTACCGCGTGGAGCCGCTGCCGGACGGCGCCGATCTCGACGACCCGCGCCGCAACGTCGTGCTGTGGGTGCATCGGGCCGACCGGGGCTGGTCGTACGGCATGACGCAGGTCGACCCGCGCACCGGGGAGATCCTGCGCGGGGTCGTGCGGCTGGGCTCGCAACGCGTCGAGCAGCTGCGCGCGATCACCGAGGCCGTGCTCGCGCCGTACGCGGCGGGGGGCGTGGGCGCCGCCGGGGTGCGCTCGGTGGTCGACGCCCGGATGCGCCAGCTCGCGGCGCACGAGATCGGGCACGCGCTCGGCCTGGCCCACAACTTCGCCTCGCACGCGCACGAGGCGCCGTCGGTGATGGACTACCCGGGCCCGATCTTCGACCTGGACGCCGACGGTCACCCCGCGGCCACCCGCCCGTACGCCACCGGCCTCGGGCCGTGGGATCTGCGGCAGATCGCGGCCCTCTACGGGGACGCGCCGCCCGTGGAGAGCGAGCCGTCGCTCTACATCACCGACGCCGACGCGCGCCTCGACGACGCCGCCGACGCGTGCGGCGCCACGTGGATCGCGCCGAGCGAGCCCATGGGGGCGCTGCAGGCGATCGTGGACGTGCGGGCCGCGGCACTGGCCCGCTTCGGCCCCGGTGTCGTGCCGCCCGGGAGCGACAGCAACGAGATCGAGCGCCGGTTCCTGCTGCTCTACCTGCTGCACCGGCACCAGGCCACCGCCGTGGCCAAGCTGGTGGGCGGTCAGCGGCGCCGGTACGCGCGCACCGTGTCATCCAACGGCGAGGGGTCATCCAACGGCGAGGGCAACGGTTTCGACGGTGCCGCCACCCTGGTAGCGGCGACGGAGCAGGCCGCCGCGCTGCAGCGGTTGCAGCTCCTTCTGGAGCCGGAGTTCCTCCAGGTGCCGTCCCAGGTACGACCGTTGCTGGTCGGGCCGTCGGGCGGGCGCGGCCGCCGGGAGGGCCAGTTCGACCACCGCACGGCCGGCGCCTTCGACGTCGCCGGGGCCGTGGCGGCGGGCACCGACCTGGTGGGCGGGCTGCTGCTCGCGCCCGCGCGGCTGAACCGGGTGGTGAGTCAAGGGGCCGTCCTCGACGCTCTCGTCGCCGCCACCGCGGGGCGGGCGCTCGATCTGCTCGAGGCCGGCGAGCGCACCGAGGTCACCGAGGTGATCGGCTGGACCCTGCTGCGCCGGTTCGAGGAGTCGCTCGGCGCGCCCGAGCTGCACCACCACGCGCGCGTCGCCTTGGTGGAAGCGGCGAGTGCAGGGCTGCGGGTCGTCACCGGCCTGGAGCGGCCGTCCGTCCGCGCGCGCTGGGCCGCGGTGGAGAAGGCCGCGTTCGAGCACGAGGCGAAGCTCCCGGCGTTGCCGCTCGGAGCCCCGATCTAGCCCAGATCCAACCTAGATCTAGCCCTGCTCGAGGAGCCAGCGGCCCACGTCCCGCAGGTGTGCCAGCACATCCGGGGAGGCATCCAGCCGGGTCCCCGGACCCAGCGTGACGACGTCGCGCGCGAGCTCGTCGAGCGCGTCGGCACCCAGCGACACGGTGCACGAGCCCTCGTCGAGGGGTTGGATCCGGGCGGGGATCGACATCGGCAGCCGGGCGCGGACGTCCTCCGCGGGCGCCGGGACGGTGGCGCGCAGGGTGTAGCGGTAGGGCGTCGCTGTGATCGTCTGCCGCACGTGGTCGGCCGGGTCCCCCGCGGGCAGCTGGCGCGGGGTGAACCGCAGGCGCACCGACTCGGGGCCGTCGATGCGGTCCACCCGGAATGTCCGCCAGTCGCCGGCCCGGGTGTCGAAGGCGATCAGGTACCAGAGTCCGTACGTCGCCACCACGTGGTGCGGCTCGACCCGGCGATCGGTGGCGGTGCCGTCGCGGCGGCGGTAGGCGAACCGGACGATCTCGCGGTCGCGCACGGCGCCCGCCAGCACGGAGAGGACCGCGGGGTCGATGCGCGAAGCGCGGTGGTCGGGCACCGACACCACCGACGCGCCGACGGCGGCGATCCGCCCGCGCAGCCGGCCCGGCATCACCTGTGTGAGCTTCGCGAGCGCCCGTCCTCGCGTCTCCCCGTCGCCGAGCGTGCCGAGCAGGCTCGTGGCGATCGCGACGGCCTCGTCGTCGTCGAGCAGGAGGGGCGGCAGGTCCTCGCCAGAGGTGAGCCGGTAGCCGCCCGCGGTGCCGGTGGTGCCCTCGACCGGGTAGCCGAGCTCGCGCAGCCTGCCGACGTCGCGGCGCACCGTCCGGTCCGTGACCCCGAGCCGCTCGGCCAGCTCGGTGCCCGCCCACTCGCGCCGTCCCTGCAGGAGGCTGAGCAGGCGCAGCAGCCGCGCCGGGGTGGAGAGGGTCACAGCGGATCTCTACGGCACGGCATGCTCGGGAGCAACCGGGATCGCCCTCGTGCCGGCTCGGCGCCGCACGGCCACGGCCGCCGCACTCAGGGCGACGAGCGCGGCGCAGGTGCCCATGGCCGGTCCGAAGCCGTCGACGAACGCCGCGGGGGAGGCGTAGCTGCCGGTTCCGGTGAAGATCGCGACGAACACCGCGAGCCCGAGCACGCCGCCGAGCTCGCGCAGCATCGCGTTGACACCCGACGCCTTGCCGATGTCGGCCGGCGGGACGGCGCCGAGCACGGCGTTGGCGGTGGGCGCGAGTGACATCGACCCGCCGATGCTCGCCAGCAGGAACGGGGCGACGAGCTCGCCGTACGGCATCCCCGGGCGGGCAACGAGTGCGACCCATGCGATCCCGGCCGCGGTGGTCAGCAGCCCCGTGACGATCAGGGGCCGGTTGCCGATCCGGTCGGCCAGCCTGCCGGCGAGCGGGCCCAGCACGATCAGCGTCGACGTCCACGGCACGAGGCCGAGCCCGGCCTGCAGCGGCGTGAGGCCGAGGCCGGTCTGCAGCAGCTGGGAGTAGAAGAAGAGCCCCCCGAAGATCGACGCGAAGAGCCCCGCCGTGGCGACGTTGCCCGCGACGAAGCCGCGGCAGCGCAGCAACCGCATCGGGAACATCGGCTCGGCCGCCCGCCGCTCCCAGACGACGAACGCCACGAGCGCCGCGCCGCCCAGCGCGAACGCGCCGAGCACCTCGCCGCTCGCCCAGCCCACCGCGTTGCCGCGGGCGAGCGCCCAGACGAGGCCCAACACCGCACCGATGACGAGGAGCAGCCCGCGCACGTCCAGCGCGGTGTCGGCGCCGCGGCTCTCGCCACACTTCGCGAGGATCAGCGGGAGCACCAGCAGGCCGATCGGAACGTTGAGCCAGAAGATGAACTCCCAGCCGACGGTGTGGGTGATCGCGCCGCCGAGGCCCGGCCCGGCCAGCACGGCGATCCCGGAACCGCCCTGCAGGAACCCGATCGCGCTGCCTCGTCGCTCGGGCGGGAAGGCGGCGCTCACCAGCGTCATCGCCAGTGCGCTGACGAACGCGGCACCCGCGCCCTGCAGAGCCCGCGCGAGGACGAGAACCACGATGTCGGGCGCCGCGGCGCACGCCGCCGACGCCACGGTGAACAGGGCGATCCCGGCCGCGAACATGCGGCGCCGCCCGTACCGGTCGCCGAGGGCCGCCGCCGGCATCAGCAGCACGGCCATCACGAGGTTGTAGCCGTTGACCGTCCATTCGAGCTGCTCGGCGGTGGCACCGAGATCGGCCTGGATGGTGGTGAGCGATGCGGACACGACGAGCGCGTCCAGCGCCGTCATCAGGGATGCGACAGCGGCGAGCGCCAGCACCCACGTCCTGCGGTGCGCCATGATCGTTCCTCTCGGTATGAGCAGCGACGACATGACGACAATCGGGAGGGCGCCGAATCGACACCCCGCCTGGGCCCGTCGGTGGTACCGCGGCGACTGCCACGTGCATTCGGTTCACTCGAACGGCGCCGACCTCACGCCGGAGCAGCTCGCGGCCGCCGCCCGGGAGGCGGGCCTCGACTTCGTCGCGACAACCGAGCACAACACCGCCGACGCGCACGGCGCGTGGGGCGGGCTCGCCACGGACGATCTCGTCGTGATCCTCGGCCAGGAGGTCACCACCAGGACCGGGCACTGGCTCGCGCTCGGCATCGAGCCCGGTCAGCTCGTGGAGTGGCGGTACGGCCTGCGCGATGACGTGATCGAGCGGTACCTGGACGACGTGCATCGAGCCGGTGGACTGTGCGTGGCCGCGCATCCGCACGCGCCGTACCCCTCGGGCACCTTCACCTACCCCTACGACGGTTTCGACGCGGTGGAGGTGTGGAACGGGCAGTGGGCCTCCGACCTGCCCTGGAATGCGGACAACGAGGCGGCGCTCGCCGAGTGGGGCCGCGCTCTGGCTGCCGATGTCCACCGTGGCGGGTGGAGGCCGGCGATGGGCAACAGCGACGCCCACCTGAAGGGGCAGATCGCCACGCCGCACACCGTCGTGCTCGCCGACGAGCTGAGCGCCGATGTGATCCTCGCCGGAATCCGTGCCGGTCGGAGCTGGGTCGCGGAGTCGGCTGCCGTCGACCTTTCGGTCGAGATCTCCGCGGGTGATCGCACCGCCGGGATCGGTGAGCGGCTGCCGACCTCCGGCCTACCCGCGTCGATGCGGGTGAGCGTCCGCGGTGTCCCATCCGGCACCGTCACCGTTCACACCGATCGGGGACGGGTCCATGGCGAGTCGTTGCCCGGCGATGGACCCGGCATCGTGGAGTGGCGCACGAGCGCGGCGGAGTCGGTGTTCGTCCGCGTCGAGGTGCGGCATCCGGGCGGGCACATGGCCGCGCTGAGCAACCCGATCATCCTGGTGTGAGCGTTCCGTCGGAATGCGAGCCCGGAGTGGCATGCCGTCCTGGTACTACAGCCGGACTTCGTGATCGTTCTTCTGAGTGGGGGAGCGTCTCGCACGGTGGAGCCGCCGACACCGGTGCAACCCGTGTCGGTCGACGCACCCCGTCTCCGGCCGGCCACCCCGTCGACCGGGCGCGTCAGCCGAGAACGAGTGCGTCGGGCGGGGCTGGCCCGGGGTGACCTGTGATCATCAGATCGGTGCCTTTCCCGACGCGGGGCGTCGGGTTTCGCGCCGAACCGCTGATCACCGCCTGGGCCGCGGTGTGTTCCGCGAAACGCGCACGGGGGTGCGGCCGGGTGCCGGGTCTTTCGTGGGCGCGCCGTTCCCGGCCCGGGCCGCCCGGCCCCACGCGACAGCCCCCGGGCTGCCGGCGTGTCGATCCGGTTCACCTCGACCCTGTCGCCTTCTCGGGGTGGCCGGGTTGGGTGCACTACCGAATCATGTGGTTGCTCGGGCGGCCGTCCCCGACTAGGGGGCACGCCCGTTCGGGACGAGACCGCCGCCGGTGTGGGTGCCACGCGACTGGCTGTGGTCCCGTCGTCGCCCGCTGGCCAGCCCTGGAATCTGGGGCGTGATCAGCGGGATCGGGACCTGAGCTGCATCCCCTGCGGCTGGTGTCCCGATCCTGCTGATCATGGACCTGCGCGGAGCCCTGTCCCTGGGGTGGTCTTGCCGTGATCATCAGGCGAGGGGCTGGGGTGTGGAGGGTCGGGACCACAGCCAGTCGCGTGGCACCCGGCAGCGACGGTCTCGTCGAGAACGGGCCTGTGCCCGCGTCGGGGACGGCCGCCCACGCCCAGGGTTCGGTAGTGCACCCAACCCGGCCCGCTCCGCGAGGCGACGGGGTCGAGGTGAACGGGAGGGAACACGCGCGAGGCCCGGATCACGGGGCGGGCGCCGGGGGGCCCGGGCCGGGAACGGCGCGCCCCCCGGCAGGGGCTCGACCAGACCGACCCGACGGATCGAAACGATCGCGCCACCCCGGCCGCTCGACCGACGGCGAGCATGATCCGAACCAGCGGTTGTCCACGGCTGCCCGCACGACCATGAGCACCCGTAACTTCGGATCATGCGCGGGAAGATCGCGAGTAGCGGGTCCTCATGGCTGCCGGCACAGCCATGAGCAACCGATACTGCGGATCATGGCCGCGGCCACCCGCGAACGGGGTCCGGCAACGTAGGCGCTTCGGGCTAGTTCCTCCGGTTCGCGTCGATGACCGCCATGTGTCGTTCCGCCCAGACCCGCAGTGCGCTCAGCGGCCCGTCCAAGGAGCGACCCAGGTCGGTGAGCGAGTAGTGGACGCGGGGCGGGACCGTCGCCTCGACCCGCCGCGCGACGAGGCCGTCCCGGCACAGGTTCTTGAGGGTCTGCGACAGCATCTTGTGCGAGATGCCGGGGGCGCTGCGAGCGAGGCTCGCGAATCCCATGTCGGGTGGGTCGGCCTCGGCGAGCACCTTGATCAGCATGGATGTCCACTTGTCGCCGATGCGATCCAGCAGCTGCCGGGTCGGGCAGGCGGGGTCGAAGAGGTCGCCGGTCACCCCGCGGTTACCAGGTGGGCGTGAAGTGCCGTCTTGTGGCCGCACGTCGTGGTCACCATCCTTCAGTAGGTAACCGATGGTAAGCGGAAGGGCGACGACGTGGAACTGCGGCGGATCCGCACGAACGGCACCGCGCTGAACGTGGCGGTGGACGGCGACGGGCCGGCCGTGCTCCTGATCCACGGCTGGCCGCACACCTGGCAGGTCTGGAGCCTCGTCGTGCCACTACTGGTGCCGGGCCGCATGGTCGTTGCCCCAGACCTTCGCGGACTCGGGGACAGCGCCCGTGCGCAGAGCGGATTCGACGCGGCGACCGGTGCCGCCGACATGGTCGGTGTGCTCGATGCGCTGGGGATCGACCGCGCTGACGTCGTCGCCATCGACGCCGGTGTCTCGGCGGCGTTCCTGCTCGGCACGCGATACCCGGGGCGGGTGCGGCGTCTCGTCCTCATGGAGGCGCTGCTCCCGGGCCTTCCCGGCGGGTTCTCCACCCCGCCGTGGTGGTTCGGCTTCCACGCCGTCCCCGGCCTGGCGGAGACCGTGCTCGAGGGGCACGAGGCCGAGTACGTCGACTGGTTCCTCGAGTCCGGGACACACCGGGGCCGAGGAGTGCCCGAGCACGTGCGGGAGGCCTTCGTGCGGGCGTACACCGGCCGGGACGCCCTGCGCTGCGGTTTCGGTTACTACCGGGCCGCTGCGCAGAACGCGGACGCCGTCGGGGCTGCCGGCCGGCTCCACGTGCCGACCCTCGCCATCGGCGGGGGCGTCATCGGTGACCGGCTGTACCGGCAGCTGCAGCCGATCGCCGACGAGCTGGAGGGGGAGGTGGTGGCCGGCAGTGGCCATCTCGTGCCCCTCGACCGGCCGGATGCCGTCGCCGCTCACCTTCGTGTCGACGAGCACCGGTGAGCATCGGTGGACGACGAGGGTGGGTGTGGCTGGGCCACCCAGGTCACGGTGATGCTCCCTAACGTGGGGCATCAGGGGATCACGACGGAGGTTGTTCGGTTCGTCGAACGAGCATGGGAGTGATGTGACGGAGGAGCGGGGCATTACTCCCCGGCTGGGGGAGTTCCTGAGGGCCCGGCGGGCACTGGTGCGGCCCGAGGACCACGGCATGCCCTCCGGGACGCGCCGTACGCCTGGCCTGCGGCGAGAAGAGGTGGCGCTGCTGGCCGGGGTCAGCACCGACTACTACATCAGGCTGGAGCAGGGCCGGGACAAACACCCGTCACAGCAGGTCGTCGAAGCGCTGGCCGAGGCGCTGCTGCTGGAGGACGAGGCGGCCGCCTACCTGCGCGACCTTGCCAGTCCGGGCACGTCGCGGCGCTCCCGGCGCGCGCGCCGCCGCGAGTACGCCTCCCCTGGACTGGTCGGGCTGTTGGCCACCTGGCCCAACACCCCGGCGCTCGTCTACGGGCGATACATGGATCTCCTCGCGGCCAACCCGCTCGGCGAGGCACTGTTCTGCTGGCTGGGAGAGGAGACCAACCTGCTGCGTGCGATCTTCCTCAAACCGGAGGCCCGCACGTTCTACCGGGACTGGGCCACGATCGGTGAGGGGTGTATCGCGGCGCTACGCGCGGCCAACCGCGATCCTGACGACCCACGGCTGGTCGAGCTGGTGGGGGAGCTGTCACTCAAGAGCCCTGACTTCGCCCGGCTGTGGGCTCGCCATGAGGTGCGGGCCAAAACGGCCGCCACCAAGCACTTCGACCACCCGGTCGTCGGCGAACTGTCCCTACGCTTCGAGAACCTGTCGATCAGCGGCGCTCCCTTCCAGCACCTGGTCGTCTACCACGCCGAGCCCGGCAGCCCCGAGGATCACGCCCTCGCCCTGCTGGGCAGCTACACCGCCACCCGCGAACAACCCGGCCGGGTGTGAGAGAAGCAACCGGCCGCGCTTTTGGCGACCGACCCTTGCCGGCGACGACGTCCACCTGGGCGTTCCCACATCTGGAGTAGCCATGTCCGTTTGGTTCATCACCGGTGCCTCCCGCGGCTTCGGCCAGGAGCTGGTCGCGTCGGCACTCGCCCACGGGGACGAGGTCGTCGCGACCGCCCGGGACCCGCGAGCTGTCGTCGAGGCGTTTCCCGAGGCGGGCGAGGCGCTGCTGGCCGTGCGGCTCGACGTCACAGACCAGGAGCAGGCCGCCATGGCCGTTGCGGCGGGCATCGAACGGTTCGGTCGGATCGACGTGCTGGTCAACAACGCCGGCTACGGGTTGTTCGGCGGCGTCGAGGAGATCTCCGACGCCGAGGCCCGCGCGCTGTTCGACACCAACGTGTTCGGCCTGCTCAACGTCACCCGGGCCGCGCTTCCCGCGCTGCGCTCGCAAATGGCGGGACGCATCATCAACATCGGGTCGAGCGCCGGGTTCGTCTCCAGTGCGGGACGCGGTCTCTACAGCGCCTCCAAGTTCGCGGTCGAAGCGATCACCGAGGCGCTGCACGCCGAACTGGCTCCGCTCGGCATCCACGCCACCGTGGTGGAGCCCGGCTCCTTCCGTACCGAGTTCCTGTCCGCGGGCAGCATGGGCAGGCCGGACCGGAGAATCCCGGCCTACGCCGACACGGTCGGCAAGCTCCACGCCGCGATCGAGGCCAACAACGGCCACCAGCCAGGGGACCCCGTCAAGGCCGCGGCCGCCATCCGGCGACTGGCCGCCACCGCCGAACCGCCGGTCCGCCTGCAACTGGGCAACGATTGCGTGACCCTGGTCGAAGGCAAGCTCGCCGGTGTCGCCAAGGAACTCGACCAATGGCGCGATCTGGCCCTGTCCACCGACTTCACGTCCGCGTAGCGCAGACCGAGGCGCCGGCGCCGGTCGCCCTGCGCCTGGCATACGTCTGACGGGCTACTTCGGCTGGCAGACCACGTCCACCAAGGCGGGGCCGCCGGTCTCCAGCACGTGTGCGGCCGCCCGGCGCACCGCGTCCTCCACTCCAGTGGGGTCGGTGATCGGGCCCTCGGCGTACCAGCCGAAGCCGGTCGCGATCGTCGCGAAGTCCGGCTCCGGATCCGCGATCGCCATGCCGATGTGCGCGCGCTCGACCGGCGTGCCGCGCTGGGCGGCGAGCTTCTCCTGGTGCTCCCAGTCGTTGTAGTAGGCGCGGTTGTTGAACATCACCACGAGCAGCGGCAGCCGGTAGCGGCTCGCGACCCACAGCGCGCCGACGTCGAACATCAGATCGCCGTCGGGCTGCAGGTCCACGACGAGCCGGCCGGTGCCCTTGTGCGCGAGCGCCACCCCGAGCGAGATGCCGATCTGCGTCGCGGTGCCCAGCTGCTTGCCGGGGTGCCGGTGCGGGGCGTCGAAGTCCCAGAGGCGCAGCGCCCAGTCCGCGGCGGTACCCGCGGTGAGCACCCAGTCGTGCTCCTCGATGACGTTCCACACGGCGGCGGCGAGCTGCGCCGTCGCCACCGGGGTCTCCTCGGCCGCCGCGGCGGCGTCCCGGGCCCAGCGCGCCCACGTGTTCTCGTGCAGCTCGGTGAGCGCGCGCGTCCAGGACGCGCGCTCGGCCGTCCGCCGCGAGTCGTCATCGGCAAGGACGGCGCGGCACTCCTCGAGCAGCAGTGGCAGCGCCACCGCCGTGTCGGCGATGACCGCGTGGTCGGCCGGGATCTGCTGGGCGTAGTCCTCGCTCCAGGACGAGATGCCCATGTCGCCGAACCCGATGGAGAGCACCCGGCAACCCGGCGCCAGCCGCGAGACGTTGCGCCGCGCCAACCGGTCGGTGCGGTGCGTGGGCTTGACCATGTCCTTGACGTCGACGAAGAGCACGCAGTCCGCCTCGTCGACGATGTCGGTGTCGCTCACGCACAGCGGGTGTCGCGTGGGGAAGTTGAGCCGCCAGTGCATGTCCACCGCCCCGATTCCGACCAGCTCCGCCAGGTCGACGAGGTGCCCGAACGACGCCGGGTCGCGGCCCGGGTAGGCAAGCACCATCACCGGCCGCTTCGCCGCGCACAGCTCCCGCGCGAGCGCCCGTAGCGCCGCCGGGTCCGGGGCCACCGGTGCCGGGGCGGCGGCGAGCGCGGCGACGTCGTCCACGGGCACCGGTTCCTCGACCGGGTCCTCCTGCAAGCCCGCGTCGAGGGCCACGTACGTCGGCCCGGCAGGGGCGGTGGTGGCGATCCGGTATGCGCGGGCCAGCACGCCGGGCACCGACTCGATGGAGCGCGGCTCGTGGTCCCACTTCGTGTACTCGCGCACCGCATGGCCCTGCACGTTCGCCGAGTGGATCCAGTCGATGTAGGGCCTGCGCCGCTCGTGGTCGGCCGGGCCGGAACCGCCGAGGACGAGCACGGGGACGCGGTCGATGTAGGCGTAGTAGACGCCCATCGTGCCCTGCAACAGCCCGACCAGGTCGTGCAGGATCACACCCATCGCGCGCCCGCTCGCCTTCGCGTAGCCGTGGGCCAGCGCGACGGCGATCTTCTCGTGCGGGCACTCGATCATCTGCATCTCGTCGCCCGCGTAGTTGACGAGCGAGTCGTGCAACCCGCGGAACGATGAGCCGGGGTTGAGCGCGATGTAGGGCAGGTCGAGCCTGCGCAGGGCGTCGGCCATGACGTCCGAGCCCCAGACCGGCTTGTCGTAAGGAGCCCAAGAATGGGTGCTGTTGGGCATCCGTCAGCTCCCGTCGGGGTCGTCGGCAGGCAACGTGATCGTGATCGTCTTCTCGCGGGTGTAGGAGAGCAGCTCCTCGTGCGAGTTCTCCTTGCCGAGGCCGCTCGCCTTCCAGCCGCCGAAGGGGGAGCCGGGCGGGCGCCGCCCGGTGCCGTTGACGTAGACGTAGCCGGCCTGCAGCCGGTCGGCGAGCCGGTGCGCCACGCGTAGGTCGCGGGTGTAGACGTTCGCGGTGAGCCCGTACTGGGTGTCGTTGGCCCGCCGGACGGCGTCGTCGAGGTCGGAGAAGCCCATGACCGCCATGACCGGCCCGAACACCTCCTCGCGCGCGATCGGCATGTCGTCGGTGACATCGGTGAACACGGTGGGCTCGACGAAGTAGCCGCGGTCGAGACCGAACGGCCGCGATCCGCCGGTCGCGACCGTCGCCCCGGAGGCCTTCGCGCGCTCGATGTGGTCGAGCACCCGGGCGTGGTGGGCGGCGAACGCGACCGGTCCCACGTCGTTGGTCTCGTCGCACGGGTCGCCGACGCGCAGCTCCCGCACGCGCTCCACCAGCGCGTCGGTGAACGCGTCGCGGATGCGCTCGTGCACGTAGATCCGGGACGTCGAGCCGCAGGACTGCCCGTTGCTGCGCGCGATGTTCATGCTGGCCACGGCGTCGTGGGCGGCCTTCCGCGGGTCGACGTCGGGGCAGACGATCAACGGGTTCTTGCCCCCGAGCTCGAGGGTGACGTGCGCGAGGTTCCGTGCGGCCGCGGCCAGGATCCGCCGGCCGGTCGGCACCGAGCCGGTGAACGCGACCCGCTGCACATCTGGGTGTGCGACCAGCGCCTCGCCGAGCTCGGCGCCCGTGCCGGTCACGACGGTGAGCACGCCCGGCGGCAGGACGGCCTCGGCCACCTCGGCGAGCGCGATCGCCGAGAGCGACGTCTGCTCGCCCGGCTTCACGATCACCGCGTTGCCCGCCGCCAGCGCGGCCGCGGCCTTGCCGCAGGCGAACTTGAACGGATGGTTGAACGGCACGATCCGCACGACGACGCCGTAGGGCTCGCGCTGGGTGAACGACACGGTCTCCGCGCCGGTGGGCGTGCTGGTGCCGTGGGTCTGCCCCGCGAGGCCTGCGTAGTAGTGCAGCTCCCGGACGGTCGACTCGAGGTCGCCGCGCATGCCGGCGATCGGGTTGCCGCTGTCGAGGACGTCGAGCAGGGCGAGCGGCTCGGCGGCCTCGGCGACGGCGGCGGCGAGACCCCGCAGCAGCGCCGCCCGCCGGGTCCAGCCCAGCGCCCGCCAGGCCCCAGAAGCCTCCTGAGCGGCCTGCACTGCGAGGTCGGCATCGGCGGCGCCCCCGGCCGGGACGGTGCCGAGCAGCTCCTCCGTGGTGGGGTCGATGCAATCCAGCCGGTCACCGGACGCCGCATCGCGCCACTGCCCGCCGATCGACATCTGGGCATGCACCGGAGCCTTGCCGCGGCCGACGTTCCCCAACACGCGGGTCATGTGGGCTCCGTTCTCACGTGCACGACGGCGAGCCGTCCCTCCTGGGCCGCGGCCAGCCCTTTGGCGAAGGCACCTGCGAGGTCCCCCGGATCGGTCACGGTGCCGGCCGTCCAGCACCCGTACGACGCGGCGAGTGCGTCGATGTCGATCGGGGGATCGGCGATCCGCATGCCGATCCAGCTGTTCGCCTGCGGCCGGCCGCGCTCGCGCGCGACGGCGGCCTGGTGCGGCTCGTCGTTGTAGAACGACCCGTTGTCGTTGACGACCAGTAGCCCCGGGATCCGGTAGTGGACGGCGGTCCACAGTGCACCCGCGGCCATCAGGAGGTCGCCGTCGCCGATGATCCCCACGCCGAGCAGGCCGCGGTCGCGCGCCGCCAGTGCCCCGCCGACGAAAGCCCCTGGTCCGTACCCGACGCCCCCGCCACCGGAATGGCCGAGGTAGCTCCCCGCTCCCGGCAGCTCCCATACGCCCTCCGGCCAGCTGCGGGTGTTGCGCAGGCAGAGCAGGTGCGGGACGTCGCGCACGGTCGCCCAGAGCTCGGCGACCAGTCGGGCGGGCGTGATCTGGAGGGCGTCCCGACGCTCCTGCCGCGCGGCCCGCTGTGCGCTGACCTGCGCGACGACCTGCTCGCGCCGGGCCGAGGCGTCCGGCGGACGTTCCCGCAAGGCGGCGAGCAGCTGCCGAGCCCCGGTCAGCGGGTCGGCGAGCAGCTGGGCGGCCCGCGGGAACGGTGTGGAGAACGCGTTGCTCCATGAGCGCCGGTCCAGGTGCCCGGTGGAGACGTCGACGATCGCCGGCAGCACGGCAGGCCCGCTCGCGCGACCCCGCCCGCGGCGGCGCAACCGGCCCGGTACGTCGGGTACGCCGATGGCGAGCACGACATCGGCGCGCTCGAACCAACCCGCGTCACCCGTGCCGTTCTGCGGGTGCACAGTGGGGAAGGAGACGCCGTTGCGGTCCTCGACGTAGGCCGCACCGAGCAGTTCCACCAGCTCGACGAGTACCGGCGTGGCCGCCGGGTCCCAGTTCATCGGGCCTGCGGTGACGATCGGGCGCTGCGCGCCGAGCAGCACGTCGACGGCGCGCTCGACGCTCGCTCCGTCCGCGGCGAGGTGCGCGGCCGGGGCGTGCAGCGCCAGGTCGGGGAGCGGCACCGGCTGGGGGAGCGGTGCTTCCTGCGCCCCCGCGTCCAGGGAGACGTACACCGGGCCGCGGGGGGTGCTGGCGGCGCGGCGGTGGGCGGCCAGCACGTCGGCGACGAAGGCGGCGGGGGTGGCAGGCTCGGCGTCCCACACGACGAAGTCGCGGACCAGTTCGGCCTGCGTCGTGGCCGAATGGGCCCAGTCGATCGGGCGCCGCAGCGCGGGGTCGACCGGCCCGCTACCGCCGAGGACGAGCAGCGGCGCCCGGTCGCAGAAGGCGTCGTAGACGGCCATCGAGGCGTGCATGAGCCCGACCAGGTCGTGTACCGCGGCCACGCCGACTTGGCCCGAACCCTTCGCGTACCCGTGGGCGAGCGAGACCGCGATCTCCTCGTGCAGGCACAGCAGCAGTTGCGGGTCGCGGTTGCCGCCATGGTTGACCAGCGAGTCGTGCAGTCCCCGGAAGGACGATCCGGGGTTGAGGGGCAGGTAGCGCGTGCCCAGCGCCCGCAACAGGTCCACCACGAGGTCGCTCCCGTAGGCGGCAGGCCCGGGAGCGATCCCGACCGGCCGCTCGATGTCTCCCACGTACACCCCGATCCGGATCGCTAGAACACCTTGACCGCGTTGTAGCCCAGGTGCTTGAACAAGCGGTTCTGGAAGCTCAGCAGGCGAAGCGGCGTGCCGTCGGCGGCGAAGTGCTGGGCCACCGTGTTCTGCGGGACGTAGAGGACGTCTCCCTGGGTGAACTCGTGGCGGGTGGGCTCATTGGCGATGTGCGCGTAGTACCTCTCGGCGATCTCGGCCTGCACCTCCCAGTGCAGGGAGTAGCCGTCGCCCGAGAGCGCGTAGAGCACCTCGTCGGCCATCTTCCAGTAGCGCGGGGTGTGCTCACCGGCCTCGATCGCCCACTCGAACGCGTCCACGCTGAACAGGCGCGCGTGGTCGGTCTCCGGGCTGGTCATGACCCGGACCCGGCCCAGCTCGGTGTCCTCCCATGCGGTGTCCTCGACGCTGATCACCTTCTGGCGGTCGAGCACGCCGGGCGTCCAGATCTGCGACCAGTCCTCGCGCGGGCCGAACTCGTCGGGCCGCTCGACCGGGCCACCCCTGCCCTGTTGCAGCAACCCGAGGAACATCCAGCTGCTCTTCGCCTTCACGACGAGGGTGAGCGCCTTCTCGTCGTAGGGGTTGAAGTGCCGGTGCACCGAGTCGGTGTGGACGAAGACGAAGTCGCCGGTCTTCCAGTCGTAGCGCTCATCGTCGTGGATCTCGTACCCGGCGCCTTCGAGGATGTAGAACGCGGCCTCGTTCTGGTGGCCGTGGCCTCGGTTGCTGCCGTGGCCGTCGATCTCGACGAAGTGCACCTGCAGCGTCTGGGTGAGGAACTCCTCGTCGCCGGGCCCGATCCGCCACCAGGTGCGCGACTGCTTGTTGCTGCCGGAGTGGGCGACGGCCTCGCCGTGGTCTGTGACGACCTTCTCGTCCCGCACCCGCGGGTGTGAGAGCTGCCGGCGGCGGAACGCCTCGAGCTCGTACTTGTCGGACTCGAGGCCGCGCACGAACACGCGTCCGTCTTCACCCACGGTGGCCTCCTTGGCGCCGCTGCGACGCTTAAGGTCTAGTGGTTAGACCAATAGCTGTCAAGCTTGCTACTGTCCCGTCCCATGGCCAAGGACGCCCTCGTCACCGATGACCTCGCCGCCAAGTTCGCCACCGAGAAGGACTCCCCGTACACCCGTTGGGTCGCGGCGGAGGGCCTCGAGATCATCGCCGCCCACTACGTCCCCGACCTGCGCACGGTCGAGCTGAAGCCGTGGGCGCGGCGCGGCGGCCGGGGCGTGTTCATCAACCACGAGGCCACCCGGACGTCGAACGACTGCTACGTCTGCGAGATCCCGGCCGGCGGCGAGCTGGCCCCGCAGCGGCAGCTCTTCGAGGAGATGATCCTCGTCCTCGACGGGCACGGCTCCACCCGCGTGTGGAACGACGCCGGCGCCGAGGTGACGTTCGAGTGGGGCCCCGGCGCGCTCTTCGCGATCCCGCTCAACGCCAACCACCAGCACTTCAACGGCTCCGGGCGGCAGGCGGCCCGTTACGTCGCCTCCACGAACCTCCCGCCCGTCCTCAACCTCTACGACGACGTCGACTTCGTCTTCGGCACCGCGCACGACTTCCCGAAGCGCTTCGCGGGAGAGCCCGACTACTTCGCCCCCAAGGGCGAGCAGAAGGGCCTGCTGCTCGACACCAACTTCGTGGCGGACGCGGTCAACCTCCCGCTGATCGAGGCGAAGGAGCGCGGCGCGGGCGGCGGGCACATCCGCTTCGCGATGGCGAAGGGGTCGATGAACAGCCACATCTCGCAGTTCCCGACGGCCACGTACAAGAAGGCGCACCGGCACGGGCCGGGCGCGCACGTGATCGTCTTGTCCGGCAACGGCTACAGCATGATGTGGCCGGAAGGGGAGGAGCCGCGCCGCTACGACTGGGGCCCCGGCACCCTGATCGTCCCGCCGAACATGTGGTTCCACCAGCACTTCAACAGCGGCACCGAACCGGCCCGCTACCTCGCCTTCAAGCACGAGGTGGTGTCGGTGCGCAACGCGCAAGGCGTGCCGAAGGCCTGGATCAGCATGCGCGTCGGGGGCGACCAGATCGACTACGCCGACGAGTCGCCGGTTGTCAGGGACACCTTCCGCAAGGCGCTGGCCGAGCACGGCATGCAGCCGCGAATGGAGGCGTTCTACGAGGCCGAGCTCGCGACGCTCCCTTCCAAGGCCGTCGCGGTGTGAGGGAGCACCACCACGACCACGACCCCCTGACTCCGATCGAGGACAACCCGATCTGGCAGCAGGACAACGTCGTCCTGGCGAGCGTGGGGATGGACATCGGCTCCTCCGGCACGCAGGTCGTGTTCTCCCGGCTGCACCTGCGGCGCATCGGGGAGGACCTGACCAGCCGCTACGTCGTGGTCCGGCGCGACACGGTCTACCGGTCGCCGGTGACGCTCACGCCGTACGCGAACGACCACATCGACGCCGAGACATTGGGCGCGATCATCGACACGGCCTACGCCGAGGCCCGCGTCGACCCGGCCGACGTCGACACCGGCGTCGTGATCCTCACCGGCGAGGCGCTGCTGCGCCGCAACGCCGAGGCGATCGCGACGGTGCTGGCCGATCGCGGCGGCACGCTGGTGACGGCCACCGCGGGCCACCACATGGAGGCGATGCTCGCCGCCTACGGGTCCGGAGCGGCGCAGGCGTCGTACGACGCAGGCTCGCGCATCCTGCTGGTCGACGTCGGTGGCGGCACGACCAAGATCGCCGTACTGGACGCAGGGCGGGTCGTCGCGACCGCGGCGGTACACGTCGGCGGCAGGCTCGTGGTCGTCGACGGGGTGGACACGATCGTGCGCCTCGATCCGGCGGGCCGGTCGCACGCCGCGCGGGCCGGGTACGGGTTCGAGGTCGGTGACCGCGCGGGCGACGACGAGCTGGAGAAGGTCGCGGAGGCGATGGCCGACGTGGTCGTCGCGGCCGTCACCGGCGGGCAGGCGGCGGTGCCCTTCCTCCTCACCGACCCGCCGGGCGACCTCAGCCGCCTCGACGGCCTCATGTTCTCCGGCGGTGTCGCGGAGTACGTCTACGGCCGCGAGGAGACGCGGTTCGGAGACCTGGGGCATCCGCTCGGCCGGGCGCTGCGCCGCCGCGTCGACACCGGCGCGCTGCCGTGGCCGCTGCTGCCCGCGGGGGAGTGCATCCGGGCCACGGCGCTGGGCGCGTCCGAGCACAGCGTGCAGCTGTCCGGGAACACCTGCTGGATCTCCGACCCCGACGCCCTGCTGCCTCGCCGGAACCTGCAGGTGGCCCGCCCCGCCTACGAGCTGGGCGAGGTGGTGGACAGCGCCGCGGTCGCGTCCGCGATCCGCCGGCACCTCGCCGCGCTCGACGCCGGGGACGTCGCGCTCGCGCTGTCGTGGAGCGGGCGGCCGCGCTACCAGCGCCTGCACGCCTTCGCCTGCGGCCTGCGTGACGGGCTCGGTGAGCGGATCGAGCAAGGCAGGCCCGTGTACGTGGTGCTGGATGGCGACGTCGCCATGACGCTGGGCCGGCTGCTGTGCGAGGAGCTGGGCGTCGCCACGGACGTCCTCGTGGTCGACGGATTGATGCTGCGCGACTTCGACTACGTCGACATCGGCCGCGTGCGGTACCCGTCGAACACGGTGCCGGTGACGATCAAGTCGCTGATCTTCAGCTCGCGTCCTCGGGGCCGGACACCCGGGATGCCGTGCGCGTGAGGTGCACCCGCATCAGCTCGGTGGCGCGCTCCGCGTCGCGCGCGGCGACGGCGTCGACCAGGGCGCGGTGCTCCTCGGCGCCGCGCCGGCCATGGGCCGGCTCGGTGGAGCGCGCCTCCTGGAGCGAGCGGATCATCGGGTCGTGCAGTGACTCGGCGAGCAGCGCGATCGCGCGGTTGTGGCTGCTGCGGGCGAACCGGTTGTGCCACTCGGCGGACAGGGTGAGCGGGTAGTCGTCGGAATGGAGCGCCGCGGTGCTGCGGTCGCAGATCTCGTACAGCGCCGCGATGTCCTCCTCGGTGGCGCGCTCGCACACGAGAGGCACGAGGCCCAGCTCGAAAACCATGCGCGCCTCGGTGACCTCGAGCGCGGAGAGGCTCGACAGCGAGATGAGGTCGGCGATGCCCTCGCCGACCATGCGGCTGGTGGGTGCGGTGACGAAGGCGCCGCCACGGGCGCCGACGCGGATGTCGACGAGACCGTTGGCTTCGAGCACGCGGAGTGCTTCACGCACGGTGACGCGGCTGACCCCGAACCGCTCGCACAGCTCCCGCTCGCTCGGCAGCCGGTCACCCGCAGTGAGCTGCCCGGAGCGGATCAGCAAGCGGACCTGATCGACGATGACCTCGGAAATGCGCCCGACGCTCACCCTGCTGAGCAGGTCACCCTTGTTCGGCACGGCGCCGCCATCCGTTGCTGGGGAGGTGGTTCCCGGCCTCGTCACTCACGCATTGTATGCCCTTACGGACAGTGGGCCCCGGCGGCACGGCCGGGCACGAACGTCACGAATCGTGGCGCTGGTCCTCGGAAGAGGCCCGTGGTCTAATGGACAGACCAAGCCAGGGAGGCGTCGCAACCGTGCCGAAGGTGATCTACATCGGCGACGACGGTCAGGAGTTCGCCGTCGATGCGCCGGTCGGTGAGTCGGTGATGGCGGCCGCGGTCAAGAACGGCGTGCCGGGCATCGTCGGCGAATGCGGTGGCAACGCGTCGTGCGCGACCTGTCACGTCTGGGTGCGCGAGGAGTTCGCATCGGCGGTCGGGTTGCCCGGCGACATGGAGGAGGACCTCCTCGACCTCGCGGTCTCGGAGCGGCGGGACGGGAGCCGGCTCTCCTGTCAGCTCACCGTGACTCCCGACCTCGATGGGCTGACGGTCGATGTGCCTCCTGTGCAACCGTGAGGGCATGCGGTAGGTATAACGGTTAGTCCACACGCCGGAGGGGGAGACGCTCGTGCTTCGCCAGGACATCAACGAACTGCTGACCCGCACGGGGCCGGGCACGCCCATGGGGGAGCTCTTCCGGCAGTACTGGATGCCGGCGTGCCTCGCCGAGGAGCTCCCCGACGACGACTGTCCCCCGGTGCGGCTCAAGCTGCTGTCCGAGCGCCTCATCGCCTTCCGCGACAGCCTCGGCCGCTACGGCCTGATCGACGAGTTCTGTGCCCACCGCGGCGCCTCGCTGTGGTTCGGACGCAACGAGGACGGCGGCCTGCGCTGCCCGTACCACGGGTGGAAGTACGACGTCACCGGCCAGTGCGTGGAGGTGCCGTCGGAGGCGGACAACTCGAGCTTCTGCCGGAACGTCAAGCTCACGGCGTACCCGCTGGTGAAGATCGGCGACATCCTCTGGACGTACATGGGCGACCCGGCGAAGCGACCCCCGCTGCCGGAGTTCGAGTTCGCGCTCGTGCCTCCGGAGCAGACCTACACGTCGAAACGCCTGCAGCAGTGCAACTGGCTGCAGGCCTTCGAGGGCGGCATCGACTCCAGCCACGTCACGTTCCTGCACTCCGGCGGCCTGAAGAGCGATCCACTGTTCAGGGGCGCGAAGGGCAACGAGTACAACCAGAACGACAAGAAGCCCTTCTTCGAGGTGGCCGACTCGGACGGCGGCCTCTTCGTGGGGGCCCGGCGCAACGCGGAGGACGGCAAGTACTACTGGCGGATCACGCCCTGGGTGATGCCGTCGTTCACGATGGTGCCCCCGCGGGGCGACCACCCGATCCACGGGCACTTCTGGATCCCGATCGACGACGAGAACTGCTGGGTCTACAGCTTCGACTACCACCCGGTCCGCGCGCTCACCGCCACCGAGCGGCAGGCGATGATCGACGGTCACGGCGTGCACAGCGAGAACATCCCCGGCACCTACCGCCCGGTGGCCAACCGCGACAACGACTACCTGATGGACCGGGAGAAGCAGCGCGCGGGGGAGTACTACTCGGGCATCAAGGGCATCGCGATCCAGGACGCGTCGCTGCAGGAGAGCATGGGTCCGATCGCCGACCGCACCAAGGAGCGGCTCGTCCCCGCCGACGCCGGGATCATCAAGGCGCGGCAGAAGCTGCGCAAGGCCGCGATCGCGCTGCGCGACCACGGCGCCACCCCGCCAGGGGTGGACCCGGAGCACCACCGCGTGCGCTCGGCGGCCGTCGTGCTGCCCCATGCCGAGGCCTTCCTGGACTCCTGCAAGGACGCGGTGCGCGTCAACCCCGGCATGCCGATCGCGTCGGTGTAGGCGCATGGCCCCCCGAACCTACGTCGATCCGACCCTCCCGAGCAGCTGCGCCCGTGCGGCGACGGCGGCCGAGGCCCGCTACCGCATCCAGCGCCCGGTCGCGCCCGCGCGGGCACCGCGGATCATCGCCCTCGACGACGGCGCGGCGGAGGTCGTCGGCCACACCGCGGAGCTCCCGTGGGCCAACGCTCGGTTCTACGTCTGCGAGCCTGCCGACGGCACCGTCACGCTGCGCGGGATCGAGGGCCGGCCCGCCACGCTCGCCGACGAGCTCGCCAGTGCCGACGTCGTCGTCATGATCGCGACGGACGACGCGGGAGCGGACTGCGCGTACACGATCGGCAAGGCCTGCTGGCAGCGCAGCATCATGACCGCGGGCCTCGTCGTCTCCGACGACGACGGCGCGGACCGGGCCGTCGCGGCCCTGCGGCCGCACGCGCGGGTCCTGCTCCCCGGCGCGGACGAGAGCGACGTCGTCGAACTGCTCACGGCCCTGCGTGCATGAAGGGCTCGGGCGCATGAAGGGCTCGGGCGCATGAAGGGCTTGGGCGCATGAGGACCACACTGCGGAGCCTTCAACGGATGAAGGACGAAGGCCGCAAGATCGTCGGCGTCGTGGCGTGGGACTACCAGATCGCCCGGATCGCCGACCGCGCCGGCGTGGAGATCGTCTCCGTGGGCGACACGGTCGGGGTGAACCTCTGGGGGCACGCGAACCCGTTCGAGATCACGATGGACGAGATGCTCGTCGTGGCGCGGGCGGTGCGCCGGGGTGTCTCGCAGGCACTGGTCAGCGCCGACTTCCCGTTCGGCCCGGTCCAGGAGGGCCCAGCCGAGGCGGTGCGCGCGGCGATCCGGTTCGTCAAGGACGCGGGCGTGGACCTGGTGAAGGTCGACGGTGCCGCGGACCACCTCGACGCCGTCGCGGCGATCACCCGCGCCGGGATCCCGGTGTTCGCGCAGTTCGGCATCACGCCGCAGACCGCCCTGCGCTACGGCGTCGAGTACTCCGGGACGCCGTCCGCGGCCGACCGGGTGCCGGAGGAGCTGACCGGCGAGATGATCGAGACGGCGCGGCGACTCGAGGAGGCGGGCGCCGTGCTGCTGAACTTCACCAACTCGGGGCCGGTGGTCGGCGCGGCGGTCGCGAAGGCCGCCTCGGTCCCGGTGCTCGGGGGGTTCGGCGGCGGGCCGTGGCTCGACGGCCGGATGCGCATGGCGCACGCCGCCATCGGCTATGCGGCGTCGATGATCGACACGGCGATCGACGAGCCGCCGGGCACCTACGCCAACGTCGCGCGGACCACCCTCGACGCGCTCACGCGATACGCCGACGACGTCCGCGAGGCCCGGCAACTCCCCGGAGGGCGGTGACCGTGCCCACCGCGGTCGCCGACGGTATCCCGACCCGCTACGAGGTGGCGGGGTCCGGTCCGCCGCTGCTCATGTTCTCGCCGGGCGGTTTCGACTCCACCCTCGAGAGCTGGCGGACCGTGGGGATCTACCGCCGCCTCGACCTGCTGGAACGGCTCACGGCGAAGTACACGTGCATCACGTTCGACCGCCGCGAGTCCGGCCGTTCCGGTGGGCGCATCGAACGCCTGTCCTGGAGCCACTACGTCGCCCAGGCGATCGGGTTGCTCGACCACCTGAGCATCGAACGCGCCCACCTCATGGGCGGCTGCGTCGGCTGCTCGACAGCCGCTGCCACGGCGGTGGCCCATCCGGACCGCGTGCGGTCCATGGTGCTGTTCTCGCCGGCCGGCGGGGTCAAGTACCGGCTGAAGCAGCAGGACCGGTTCGCCCGGCACCTCGCCCACGTGCAGGCGCACGGCTTGGACGGCGTCGTCGCGCTCGTGGGTGAGACGGATGCCGGCTTCTCGGCCGACCCGCGCGTCGGCCCCTGGAACAGCGTGATCCGCGCCGATCCCGCCTTCGCGCAGGCGTACGTGAAGCAGGACGCCGACCGCTACGCCCACATCGTGACCGGCACGGCACGCCTGATGTTCGACCGGGACACCGTGCCGGGCGCGGAGCCGGAGGACCTGCTGCGCCTGGACATCCCGGCGCTGATCGTCCCGGGTCAGGACGAGTCGCACGCCCCGTCGGCGGCGCGCTACCTGCAGGAGTGCCTCCCCCGCGTCCAGTACTGGGACGTCCCGGTGGCCGAGCAGACGCGGGAGACGGCTCCCGCCCGCGTCCTGGAGTTCCTCGACGGTGTCTAGCAGGGTCTCGTCAGCCCTCGAGCCGGAGCGTGCCGGCGGCGAACATGTTCTCCAGCTTCACCGGCCGGGAGAGGATCTTCTGGTCGACACCGGTGCGGACCAGGTGCTCCAGCATCTCGCGGTTGGGGTCGATGCCGTAGGGCAGCGGATCTGATCCGGTGATCTCCAGCACCCGCTGGTACATCCGGTCGAGGGCGGTCGGCGACGCGATCGACCCGTTGCCCAGCCGGTCGACGTAGAGCTGTTTGGCGCTTGCGAACGCCTCGAAGATGTCGGCGGCGATGTCGGGACGCTGCCGGAGCACGTCGTCGCGCACGACGACGAGGTGGTTGATCGGGTACAGGCCACGTTCGCGGACGGCGGTGAGGGCGGCCTCCGTCGCGTCCGGGATCAGCGGCACGACGTCGGGGGCGTCGATGCGGGGCCCGAGCACCGCGGCGAGTTTCCCGCTGCGGAGCATTTCCTCCAGGCTGCGCGGCGGCTTGACCGGCACGACGTTGGCCGGGTGCCGGTACTGCGCGACGTGCTCGTCGCCCGAGAGCACCCACGTGATCTTGTCGAGGTCGACGCCGTACTCGTCGCGCAGGATCGCGCGGGCCCACACCCCGGTCGTGACGGTGTAGCCGCGATCCACCCCGACGCGGCGGCCCTCGAGGTCCTTCGGGTGCCGGATACCGGTCGCGGCGGACACCTGGGCCACGCCGTGGTGCAGCCCGCGGGTGAGGAAGACGGGCAGCGCGGTGAACTCGACCCCGTGCTCCTTGGCGACGAGGTAGGTGGTCAGCGCCATCTCGCTCACGTCGTACGCCAGTTCGCGCACCATTCGCCGGAAGGCGGAGACGAGGACCTGCACCTCCTCGAACTCGAAGCGGAACCCGTGGGGAACGACCTCCCCGGTCTTCAGCGCTTCGTTGGCTCCCTGCGTGCGGATGACGGTCCGCAGCACGGGCCCGGGTTCCTGCATCTCGATCCCCTCTGGTCGCTCACCGACACCCTATGGTATTACCAATAGACCTCAAAATGAGGAGGCAGGGTCGATGGCCGATCGGGTGCTGGCTGCGGTCCGGACGGGACCGGGCATGACCGAACTCCGCGAGTTCCCGACGCCCGACATCGACGAGGACAGCGCCTTGCTCGAGGTCGAGGTGGCCGGGATCTGCGGCACCGACGTGAGAATGTACGCGAAGCCACCTTTCACCGCTCCCGTGATCATGGGGCATGAGAACGTCGGTGTCATCTCGCGAGCGGGCCGCGGCTTCACCGAGCGCAAAGGCGTGCGCGAGGGTGACCGGGTTTTCGTGGAGCACTACGTGGGCTGCTTCCACTGCGAGTGGTGTCACGCGGGGGAGTACCGGCACTGCGAGCTCACCGACTGGCGCACCAATCCCGACGCCCGCCGCTACGGCTACACCTCCGCGGACAACCCCGGCCGGTTGTGGGGTGGCTTCTCGCAGTACATGTACCTGCCCTGGAATGCGGTGATCCACAAAGTCCCGGACGGAGTGTCGGCCGAACTGGCGGGCCTGGTCACCCCGCTGTCCAACGGCATCGAGTGGGCCCTGTCCGCCGGCAGGGTCGGCTACGCGTCCACGGTGCTCGTCCAGGGGCCGGGGCAGCAGGGGCTGTCCCAGGTGGTCGCCTCCAAGCAGGCCGGCGCGTCGCTGATCATCGTGACCGGGACGACACGGGACGCCGCCCGACTCGACCTGGCCAAGAGGCTAGGTGCTGACGCCGTGATCGACGTCCAGCGCGAGGACCCGCTCGCGCGGGTGCTGGCGCTCACCGGCGGCCGGGGTGTCGACACGGTGCTCGACTGCACCGCAGGGGCCGGCACGGCGCCGGTCCTGCTCGGGATCGACGCGCTCAAGCGCCGTGAGGGGATCATGGTGACCCAGGGCGAGCTCGCGGCGTTCCCGGACTTCCCGCTGAAGAAGCTGACCGAGAAGTCGATCACGCTCGCCAGCGCGCGCGGGCACGGCTACCGGGCCGTCGAGCTGGCCCTCGAACAGCTGGCGTCCCGGCGCTTCCCGCTCGAGCTCCTCGCCACCCACAGCTTCGGCCTCGATCAGGTCGACCACGCGATCCGGGCCCTCGCGGGCGAGACGGGGGAGGATGCGATCCACATCTCGTTGCTGCCGTGGAAGGAGAAGACGTGAGCGAGCTTGCGAGCTCACCATTCAACACAGCAGTCACACTCACGTGGCCGACGAGCGCCAGCGAGGAGGACAGGTGAGTCTGGTCGTACGCAATCCACCCCGCACCGACCGGGCGCTGGTCGAGGGTCTCGCGGAGTTCGGCGTGTCCACGATCCACGAGGCCCAGGGGCGAGCGCACCTGCTCGACCCGGCCCTGCGCCCGATCTGGCCCGGTGCCAGGGCGGCCGGCACCGCGGTGACCGTCAGCGTGCCGCCCGGCGACAACTGGATGCTCCACGTGGCGGTCGAGCAGTGCGCCGACGGCGACCTCCTGGTCGTCGCCCCGACGACCCCGTCGTCGGCGGGTTACTTCGGCGAGCTGCTGGCCACCGCGCTCGCCTATCGGGGGGTCCGCGGCCTGGTGATCGACGCCGGTTGCCGGGACGTCGCCGAGCTGCGGGAGATGGGCTTCCCCGTGTGGGCCCGGCACGTCTGCGCCTTCGGCACCGTCAAGGAGACGCTCGGCGACGTCAACGTCGGGCTGGTGTGCGCGGGGCAGTGGATCGAGCCCGGCGACGTGGTCGTGGCCGACGACGACGGGGTGGTGGTCGTGCCGCGGGCCAGGGCCGCCGACGTGATCGCCGCCTCGCAGGAGCGGGAGGAGCGCGAGGCCCGGTCCCGGGAGCGCTACGCGAAGGGCGAGCTGAGCCTGGACGTGAACTCGATGCGGGATGCGCTCGCCGCCAAGGGTTTGACGTACGTGGACGCCCAGTGATCATCGACTGCCACGGCCATTACACGACCGTTCCCGCCGCCCAGCAGAAGTTCCGGGATGCCCAGCTGGCCGCGCTGGAGGACCCGGCATCACCCGCGCCCACACCGGCGCAGATCAGCGACGACGCGATCCGTGAGAGCGTCGAGGGCAACCAGCTGCGGATCCTGCGCGAGCGGGGCGGCGACCTGATGCTCTTCTCGCCGCGCGCGTCGTCGATGGCCCACCACGTGCCCGACCCCGCGACGGCGCGGGCGTGGGCGGCCACCAGCAACGACCTCGTCGCGCGGGTCGTCGGCCTGTACCCCGAGCACTTCGCCGCGGTCTGCCAGCTGCCCCAGACGCCAGGCGGCTCGCTCGACGACGCCGTGGCCGAGCTGCGCCGCAGCGTGGACGCCGGTTTCGTCGGGTGCAACCTGAATCCCGATCCCTCCGGCGGGTTCTGGACGTCCCCACCGCTCACCGACGCGTACTGGTTCCCGCTGTACGAGGCGATGGTCGAGCTCGACGTGCCGGCGATGGTGCACGTCTCCGCATCGTGCAACCCGAACTTCCACGCGCTGGGTGCGCACTACCTCAACGCCGACACCTCGGCCTTCATGCAGTTCCTCGAGGGCGACCTCTTCACCCGGTTCCCGGACCTGCGCTTCGTCATCCCGCACGGCGGCGGCGCGATCCCGTACCACTGGGGCCGCTACCGCGGCCTCGCGATCCGCATGGGCCGGCCGGACCCCGCCACGCTGCTGTCCAACGTCTTCTTCGACACCTGCGTGTACCACCAGCCCGGCATCGACCTGCTCGCCCGCGTGATCCCGATCGAGAACATCCTCTTCGCCTCGGAGATGCTCGGGGCCGTCCGCGGCGCCGATCCGGACACCGGGGTCGCGTGGGACGACACGAAGGTCTACGTCGACGGGCTGGATCTCACCGAGGAGCAGCGCCACCAGGTCTTCGAACGGAATGCGCGGCGGGTGTACCCCCGGCTGGACGCCCGGCTGAAGGCAGCGGGGCGGTAGCGATGGGGCGGCTGGGACTGGCGTTCGCGTGCGGCGACTACGACCGCACGCGGGCGCTGTACGAGGGCACGATCCGGCCCGACGGCATCGACCTCACCTACCTGCGGCTGCCGGTCGAGGAGACGTTCTTCCGGATGATGCGCCACCGCGAGTTCGAGGCGGCGGAGCTGTCCCTGTCGTCCTACGTGAAGTCCCTCGACCTCGACCCTGCGCCGTTCGTCGCGCTGCCCGTCTACCCCTCGCGGATGTTCCGGCACGGCGGGATCTTCGTGCACGCAGCATCGGGCATCGAGAAGCCGGAGGACCTGCGGGGCAAGGTGGTCGGCACGCCTGAGTGGCAGCTCACGGCGGGGGTGTGGATCCGCGGCATCCTCGCCGACCGGCACGGCGTGCCGGTCGACTCGGTCGAGTACCGGACCGGCGGGCAGGAGACGCCGGGCCGGATCGAGAAGGCCGCCGTCGACCTCGGCGGGCGCGTCCGGATCGAGCCCATCCCGGAGGGCGCGACCCTGTCGGCAATGCTCGCCGACGGCGGAATCGATGCCCTCTACAGCCCGCGGGTGCCCTCGTCGTTCCGCACAGGTGGCCCGGTGCGGCGGCTGTTCGACGATCCGGTCGCCGCCGAGAAGGAGTACTTCGCGGCCACCGGCATCTTCCCGATCATGCACGTGGTCGTCGTCCGCCGGGACGTGTACGAGCGCTACCCCTGGGTCGCGCAGTCGCTCACCAAGGCGCTGCACCTCGCCAAGCGGGAGGCCATGGCGAACCTCTACGACTCCTCGGCGCTGCGGTTCATGCTGCCGTGGCTCGTCCAGGGGGTGGAGGAGGCCCGGTCGCTGCTCGGGGCCGACTACTGGTCATACGGGCTCGCGGCCAACGAGAAGACCCTGTCCACGTTCCTGCGCTACCACCACGAGCAGGGGCTCTCGAGGCGCCGCTACGAGCCGGAGGAGCTGTTCGCCCCCGAGTCCACCGAGGAGTTCGTCATCTGAGTCGGATTCGGGTCGGGGCCGGGCTAGCCGGCCAGGAGGGTCTTGAGGGGGATTCCTGGGTCGGCGGCCTTGTCTGCCGGGAGCGTCCTGCCCATCGTGAGCGCCTTGCGGACCACCAGGTAGTCGGTGGGAGCGTTCACGGCGTCGACGGCGATGAGCTCGTCGTCGCGGTAGTAGAGGACCGCGAAGCTCTCGCTGTCGGGCTCGCCGCGTACCTCGTAGCGGTCGTAGCCGGTGGACAGGCCCGCGATCTGCAGGCGCAGGTCGCCCTGGTTCGACCAGAACCATGGCACGGTGCGGGTGTCGGTGGTGCGACCCAGCAACGTGGCGGCGGCGGTGCCGGCCTGTGCCACGGCGCTCGGCACCGACTCGAGGCGGACGCGCCCGGCACCGGTCATGGGATGCGGGAGCACGGTGCAGTCGCCCGCGGCCACCACGGAGGCGACGCTCGTGCGGGCGGCGGCGTCGACCACGATGCCGCCGCCGATGTCACCGTCGCACTCCAGTCCGATCCGTTCGGCGAGCTCGGTGCGCGGGACTACGCCGACGCCCACGAGGACGAGATCGGCAGGCAGCTCGCGTCCGTCGGTCAGCCGCACGGTCTCGACCCGCCCTGACCCGCCGAACTCCACCACCCCGGCCGACAGCAGCACCCTGGTGCCGCGGCGCTCGTGGGCCTGCCGGAGGAACTCGGAGACGACCGGCGCCACCGCCCGCGCGACGAGCCGGTCGGCCGCCTCGACGACGGTGACGTCCTTGTCCTGGGCGCGAGCGGCCGCGGCGGCTTCGAGGCCGATGAACCCGCCACCGACGACCACGACGCGGGAAGCGTCGGTCATGCGTTCGCGCAACCGCACCGCGTCGTCGAGGTCGCGCAGGTAGTGCACGCCGTCGAGGCCGGCGCCCACGACGTCCAGCCGCCGGGGCCGGGCACCGGTCGTGAGGGCGAGGCGGGTGAAGTGCAGCGCCCGGCCGCCCGTCGTCCGCGCGAGACCCGGGCGGCGGCCGTCCGGGAGCGCGAGCTCGACGATCCGCTCGCCCGTGAGGAGGTCGATCCGTTGCTCCGCGTACCAGGCGGGCGTGCGGAAGGCGAGGGATTCGGCACCGGCGGACCCGGAGAGGAACTCCTTGGACAGCGGCGGTCGCTGGTAGGGCGGGTGGAGTTCGGCGCCGACCAGCGTGATGGGGTTCGCGTCACCGAGCCGACGCAGGGATCCCACCAGCTGGACGCCGGCCTGGCCGGCTCCGACGACGAGTGTGCCGGCGGATGGCGTCTGCGGCATACGGAGCCCCTTCGCACAGAATGGACTTACCATTATGCCAAAGGTCGCGATGGTTGGCCGCAGCAAAGGTATGAAGGTTGTGCCAAACTACGGTCGTGCCGCTGTTGACCGATGCTCTCAACGGTCTCATGCAGGTGCTCCAGCCCGCACCCCTGGCGCTGATGCTCCTCGGGGTGGTCATCGGCTTCGTGGTGGGCATCCTCCCCGGCCTGGGCGGCGCCGTGACGCTGGCCCTGATGCTGCCCTTCACCTACGACATGCAGCCGGTCGAGGCGTTCGCGTTCCTGCTGGGGATGTGGGTCGTCACCTCGACCACCGGTGACATCACGTCCGTGCTCTTCGGCGTCCCCGGCGAGGCCACCTCGGCGGCCACGGTGCTCGACGGGCATCCCATGACGAAGCGGGGCGAGGGGGGAAGGGCGCTCGGCGCCGTGCTGCTGTCCTCCGCGCTCGGGGCCGTCTTCGGAGCCGTGGTGCTCGCGCTCTCCATTCCGGTCATCAGGCCCGTCGTGCTGGCGTTCGGCCCTCCCGAGTTCTTCGCCCTGACCGTGCTCGGCCTGACCTTCGTCGTCGCGCTGTCCGGCCGCACGCTGCTCAAGGGCTTCGTCATGGCCTGCTTCGGCCTGCTCGTCGCGCTGGTCGGTCTCGACCCACAGGAAGGCGTGCCGCGCTACACGTTCGACCTGCTCTACCTCTGGGACGGGATCGGCATCGTCCCGCTGGTCGTGGGCCTCTTCGGCGGCGCCGAGGTGCTCCAGATCATGCTCAGCAGGCGCAGCATCGCCCGCACCGACGCCACGGACACCTCCCTGTCCGGCGTGGGGCAGGGCGTGCGCGATGTCTTCCAGCACTGGGCTCTCGTGATCCGCTCCAGCGCCATCGGCACGGGCGTCGGCATCGTGCCCGGCCTCGGCGGGACCGTCGCCCAGTTCATGGCGTACGGCGCCGCGCAGCAGGGCTCGAAGAACCCCGAGATGTTCGGCAAGGGGTCGATCGAGGGGGTCATCGCGGCGGGCGCGGTGAACAACGCAAAGGACAGCGGGTCGCTCATCCCGACGATCGGGTTCGGCATCCCGGGCGGCGCCGGGAGCGCCGTGCTGCTGTCCGCGTTCCTCATCGTGGGCCTGAACCCCGGCGAGGAGATGCTGACGACGTCCCTCGACGTCACGTTCTCGATGATCTGGGTGACGGTGCTGGCCAACGCCGTTGCGGTGGCGGCCGCGTTCCTGCTCCTGAAGCCGCTCACCCGACTCACGTTCGTCTCCGGCCCGCTCCTCGTCCCGTTCCTGCTGCTGCTCCTCGCCCTCGGCGCGTACACGGCGAGCAACTCCTTCGCCGACGTGCTCGTGATGATCGGGGCCGCCGCCGTCGGCGTGCTCTGCATCCGGTACGACTGGCCGCGTGTGCCGTTCCTGCTCGCGGTCGTGCTCGGGTCGCTCGCCGAGCGCTACCTCTTCCTCTCCCACTCGCTGTACGGGTGGTCATGGCTGACCCGGCCGATCGTCCTGGTGATCGGGGTGGCGATGGTGGTGGCGGTACTGGCCCCGACGATCCGGAGGCTGCGTCACCGGCAGCGGACGAGCGAGGAGACGGTGTGACCGCGCAGGCCGAGTTGGCCGTGGAGAGCGGGCGCCGCCCCCCGCCCGGTGCGGTGGCCGACGTCGTCGTGACGGTGCTGTTGCTCGCGCTCTTCGCGGGGGCCTTCCTCGTGGCAGGCCAGTGGTCGTTCCGCGCGGCGCTGTTCCCGCACCTCGTCACCGCGGCAGGCGTCGTGCTCACCGCACTGCACCTGGTGCAGGCCCTGTTGCGGTTTCGGCGCCCGGCCCCGTCGCCCGTCCCGGATGACGCGAACCCCGACGACGTCGAGTACGTGTTCCGCACGGCAGGGCCTCTGCGGTGGGCGTTCGCCCTCGGATGGGTGGCCGCGTTCTTCGTCCTGCTGTACCTCGCGGGCCTGTACGTCACGGCGCCGGTCTTCTCGCTGCTGTACCTCCGGTACGCGGCCAAGCGCACATGGATCTTCAGCGCGATCTACGCCATTGTGATCGCAGTGGTGCTCTACGTAGCTTTCGAGCTGGCGCTCGGCGTGCCCACGCCGTCGGGCCTGCTCGTCAACTGAGGGGGGAACGATGGGGGACCGTCGGCGGGGCCTCACGGCCGTGGTCGCGCTGGGCGTTGGGGCAGGCGTGCTGGCGGGGTGTTCGAGCGGCGCCCCTGCCGCCGGTGAAGCGCTGCCGGCCTGCTCCTCTCTCGACGGGGAGACCGTGTCGCTCGTCGTTCCCTACGAGCCTGGCGGCGGCTACGACTCCTACGCGCGGCTGCTCGCCCCGTACCTCGAGGAGCAGACCGGCGCCACGATCGCCGTGCAGAACCAGCCCGGCGCGGGCGGCCTGCTCGCCCTGAACAACCTCCTGACCGAGAATGCCGACGGCACCACGATCGCGATCATGAACGGGGTCGGTGCCGGTGGCTCGTCGCTGGCCGGGGCGGACGGCGCCCAGTTCTCCCTCGACGACTTCACCTACATCGGCCGCGTCGTGAGTGAGCCCCCGCTCATCGTCACGAGCGCCAGCGGGCCGTATCAGACGTTCGAGGCGGTGCGCGCCGCGCCGCAGTTCCGCTGGGGCTCCACCGGGCCGGGCGCGGAGGACTACGTCACCGCCTCCCTGCTCACCAGGGTGTTCGACATCAACGCGGAGGTGGTGACCGGGTTCCCCGGGTCGGGGGAGACCGAGCTCGCGATCCTCCAGGGCGCCGTCGACGGCATGTCCGGCAACCCCGGCAGCCGCCGCCAGGCGATCGAGGAGGGTACGCAGACCCCGGTGCTGCGCATGGGGGAGGAGTCGCCGTCGTGGCTGCGGGCCGACGTCCCGTGGGTCCGTGACGTGCCGATGAACGACGAGCAGCGGGCCCTGATCGACGCTCACCTCGCGCTGATCGAGATCGGCCGCCCGCTCGTGGGCCCGCCGCGCATGGACGAGGCGGCCTCGGGCTGCTGGCGGGATGCGATGGCCGCCGTGATGGCCAACCCGGACCTGCTCGCCGCGGCCCAGCAGCAGGAGCGCGAGCTCGCCTTCCTCGGCGGTACCGAGCTCGACGGACTCGTGCAGCGGATCCTCGGTGCGCCGGCGCGGTACCGCGAGCTGCTGGCGGGCATGTACTAAGGTAAAACTATCAGTCCAATCGGGAGGAGGTCGGGATGTCGCCGCCCGACGACGCGCCCCAGGAGCTCTACCACAGCAACAAGAACCGCACGTTCGTCCGCGCCGTCCAGGGCGACTACGGCCTGAACGCCGAACTGGAGCGGCTGCGCTCGATGCCGCGCGTGCGGAAGGCGAGCGAGATCAAGTTCGTCGACGGCCCGCAGGCGTACAGCAGGCACTACGTCGAGCCGAAGGACGGCATCACGCAGACCTTCCACCTCCACCTGGAGGAGTACGGCCCCGGCGGGAAGTCGCAGAAGCACGGGCACGTCAACGAGGCGGCGTTCTACATCCTCGACGGCCACGGCTACGAGATCCACGACGGCGAGCGCTACGACTGGGAGGCGGGCGACGTCGCGATCGTGCACAACAACTGCGTGCACCAGCACTTCAACGCCGACCCGCACCGCCCGGCCCGCGCCCTGGTCATCAAGACCAAGCCGATGTACATGTTCATGAACATGCTGTTCCAGAAGCAGGTGGAGCCCCGCCAGACCGAGCCGACGCCGGAGGGCGTCGGGTTCGAGGTCCGCGAGGAGGAAGAGGACTTCAACCACCCGCCGGAGGGCTACTGATGGCCTGGTCGGAGACGGCGGCATGGGTGGCGGGCACCGAGAACGCACCCCTGTACGCCAACCTGCTCCAGGACGCCGCCGAGGCGCCCCAGCGCAACGCCGGCCGCCGCAAGATCCTCAAGCCGGCGGACATGCCGTGGGAGATGTCCCGGCAGGGGCTGCTCAAGCACCTGATCAACGAGGACCTCAACACGCGCATGGAGACGGTCGACGCCTACATGCAGATCATCCCAGCCGGCAGCCGCTCCGGTAAGCACCGGCACCTGGCCGAGGAGTGCCTCTACGTGCTCGAGGGCCGCGGTTACGACCTGCACCAGGACTGCGACGTCGAGATCACCGACACCTACCACTGGAAGCCCCGGGACGAGGTGAAGCGCTTCGAGTGGGAGGCGGGCGACGTCATCTACGTGCCGCCGAACACGATCCACCAGCACTTCAACGCCGACCCCCGCCGCCCGGCGCGCCTGATCTCGGCGATCAACCGGATCTACCAGCAGTGCGGCCTGAACGACCTGGAGCAGATCGAGGATGCGCCGGAGTACGACCCGTCGGTCGTGCTCGATGCCGAGAGGATCCGCGAGTACCTGCGCGCCGGGTGAGTCAGCCGCACGGCCGTTCGTCGTCGACCTCGGCGGGCAGCAGCTCCCGTTCGGCCGGGGTGAACGGGCGGTCGGTGATCCGGCAGAGCTGGTCGAACCAGTCCCGTGCGTTGAGCGGGAGCAAGACGGGAAGCGCGGTGCCCTGCCCGTTCAACACGTAGTGCCGGCCGTCGGCCGCGGTGAAATTGCTCAGGTCGTGCGGCTCGGCCACCCGCAGCGTTGCGCCCTGTCGACCGGTCCTCCAGTCCCAGAACACGAGCTGGAAGCTGCCGTCCCCGGCTTCCTGCATGATGGCCAGGTTGCCGTCGTCGGTGAACGCCTTCACGTAGCCGAGCGTCGGAAGCTCGAGTCGTTCACCGACCGGTACTCTGCGGTCGAAGTCCCAGACCTGCACGGAGAAGTCGATCGCAACCGTCGCGAAGAGCGTCCCGCTGGGATTCATCGTGATGAGCGTGGGGTACGTCCCGGAGGGCTCCGGCCGGATCTCGCCGATCCGTGATCCGGCGACCGGGTCCCAGAACTCGATCGCGTCGGGACCCACCACCGCGACCTGACCGGTGGGGCCGAGAGCCAGCTCTTGGCGGGTCTTGAAGTAGTCCGCCCGGAACCCGTCGGTCGCCAGGTTGATCGGCTTGCCCACGCGTTCTCCCGTTCGGCGGTTCCACACGAGCAGGACGCCTTCGGTGATCGTGGCGACGCGATCGGGCGAGACGGCCATCGCCAACATCAGTTGGAGGATCGAAAGGTCGGTCGGGATCGGGACGGGGTAGCGAGCGATGAGCGAGAGCGAGGGTATGGCGTACTCGGCGTACGACCAGTGATCCGCGGCCTTCGTGAGTATTCCCAGCTCGTTGCCCTCGAGGCTCTGGCCGAGTTCACCTTGGTCCGCGAGCTGTGACTTCGGGAGCGTCGCGATGACCTGCCGGGTGCCTCGTGCGCGCACCGTGTACCGGTCGCGGGACAAGACCACCTCGTAGCGGCCGTCGGCGGACAGCCCGACGGCCTGCACGGTCGGCTCCATCCCCGTGACGTCGGAGACGGCGTGCAGGCGGAGGACGGATCGTCCGCGCGGGACGAGGACGTCGATCCGATCAGCAGCGGTGTCTGCCGGGAGGATGAAGGACGTGCCGGCGGCGGAGGACGAGGAGGACGCCATCGTGGGCGTGACGGTCGTGGCCGCTGAGGGCGGCGACGTCAGGTCGAAGGTCCGGCTGTCCTCGATGCTGGTGATCCGCGCGTCGTCGCTGTCCCGATCGCGTACCCGGGTGCGGGTCTCCAGGAGATGGCTGTAATCAGCGGTTAGGTGATCCTTCAGATAGGCGGGACTGCAGTCGGCAAGGAGGTCGATCCGGCGCACCTCGCGTCCGGTGAGCGGATCCCACAACACGGCTTGGGAGGGCGCGCCTTCGACGCAGGCGAGGATCTGGCTGCCGGAGCCGACGTCGACGAGCACTCCCGGTGGCACGGTGGCGATCGTCGCGCCGTCCACGAGCGAACGGGCGACCGCACCCGTCGGTGTCCCGTCGGCCGTCGCGCTCGTGATGATCACGACTTGGGGGTCGACCGTCATCGCGATCGAGTCGAGATCGATGTCGCGGGAGGCGAGCGGGCCGAGCCCGTGTGGCACCGCGGCGTTCGCCGCGAGATCCCAGATGACCAGCTGGATGGCTCCGGCGACCGGACGCGTCAGCCAGTACACCTTGGTCCCGTCTGCCGAGATGCTGAGCGTCTCCGCCATCGCCAGGCCCGCCGCGCCGCCCACCTCCACCGGCCCCGTGCGGTTCGCCACGTCCCAGACGGACACCACGCCCGTGGTGCCCGAGGTGATGACGGTCCGACCGTCGGGAGTGACGAGGTACTTGGTGAACCCGCCGGGTGTTTCGGGAAGGTCCCAGCTCTGCACGGCAGCGCCGCGAGTACCGGTGAGGACGCGCACGCCGGGTCCGTTCTGGACCACGATCGTGTCGCCGTCGCCGTTGGTTCCGAAGGCGATGATCGCCTGGTCGACGACGTCGGGGATGACCTGGTCGACCGAGCGCATGCCCAGCGCGAGCCGTGCCATGGCGTTGCGGGCCGCGGAGTTCTCCGGGTCGGCCCGCCACGCGGTGAGCGCCAGCGCGGTGGCCGCCACGGGATCCGTCAGCTGGCGGCCGAGCGCCGCCTGACCCATGACCTCCGCATTCGCCAGCCGGAGCTGCTCCGTGACCTCGTTGCCCCGTGCGACGGCGACGGCGGAGAGGCCGGCCGCGGCGAGCACGAGGATCGCGAGCACGGCGGTCACGGTGCGCCACCGCCGTACCTCCCGCCGCTGGCGCGCGGTGCTGCGCCGGACGTAGTCATGGGTGGCGGGGGCGACGTCGGCCGTTCTGCGGGGCAGCCAGTCCTGTGCCGCGGCGAGCGCCGCGCCCCGCAGCAGTGCGCCGTCGTCGCGCCCGCCGTCGTCCCAGCGTTCCCGCTGCTGGTCGAGCTGCGCGCGCCAGGTGAGGAAGTCGCGGTCCTCGGCCAGCCAGTCGTGCAGCCGCGGCCAGTGCGCGATCAGGGCCTGATGGGCGAGCTGGACGAGATCTTCGCCGCGCGGCCCGCGCTCGACCACCACCAGGCGCCCGTCCGTCAGCGGCGGTAGCAGGGGGAGCAGGTCGGGGGCGAGCTCGGCGAGCGGCACCGGCCTGCGCACGAACCGGCCGTCGCGGTCGGAGGTTGCGAGCGAGGTGAAGAGCCGCCGCAACCGGCCCTCGTCGGCGGGGTCGGTGAACCGCCCGACCACCTCTTCGGCATGGGTCGCGACAACCCCGGCGACACCACCGGCCCGCTCGTAGGCGTCCACGGTGAGATGGCCGCCCTCGCGGCGTTCCCACAGCTCGGTGAGCAGCGACTCGACGAGTGGCAGCTGGCCGGGTTCGGCCGCGGCGTCGTCGAGGATCCGGTCGACCAGCCCGGCCTCGAACGAGAGCCCGGGCGCACGCTCGGCCGGCGCGACGATGGCATCGCGCAGCTGCCCGCGCTCCATGGGCGCGAGCAGCATCGTGCCGGTGCCGAGCATGTCGACCGTGCCCGGGGCGAGCACGGTGTCCAGCGTCGCCGATCGCAGGGTCAGCACCGCACGGACCGCAGGGCGTTCGCCGCCCGCCGCCTCGCCGATCAGCTCGCCGATCAGCGCGACCAGCCGTTGCGCGCCCTCGGGGTCCGCGGCGGCCAGCTCTTCGAACTGATCGACCACGAGCAGGACTCGGGCATCGCCGATGGAGGCGACGAGCTCGGAGACGGATGCGTCGCCGTCGCCCGGAACGGTCGCACCCGCGACGACGGATGCGATCGCGTCCACCAGCGCGGCCTCGGGTCGCGACCGCGGCGCCGGACGCAGCTCGGCGACGAGGTCACCCGCAGCACGCAAGCGCGGCAACAGGCCGGCCCGGACGAGCGAGGACTTGCCGGCACCCGACGGCCCGGCCACCGCGACCAGCGGCTCGCGATCGATGAGGTCGACGAGCCGCGCGATGTCTCGCTCGCGGCCGAAGAAATAGGCGGCGTGTTCCTCGCCGAACGGTCGCAGGCCCCGGTACGGGCAGGGCAGCAGCGCGGGGTCGATGCCGATGACCTGGTCGATCGGTATGAGGTAGGCGGTGGTGCTGCTCCCGGTGGCGTCACTGGCGACGGTCATCCCGACCACCGCGCCGGACTCGTCGTCCCACACCGGGGAGCCGCTGAACCCCTCGACGATCGCCTGGTCGCCGACCGCGGCCTGCAGCTGGAACCACCGCAGGCCCTGCTCGCCGCGGATCGCGCCGGTGGCCCACACGCCGTCCGCCATCCCGTCGGGGAAGCCGAGCACGCGGAACTCGTGACCCCACAGCCGGTCGACCCGGCGCAGCGGCGGCATCCGGGCGCCGGACGGTGGCGGCTCGCGCAGCGTCAGCAGCGCGATGTCGCCCGAGCCGTCGGGCCCGATGGGATGCCACTCCCGCACATCGGCGACCGCCGCGACGGCCTGCTCGGCGCCCGCCCCGCGGAACATCGGAAAGTCCAGCCGGACGGGCCCGCGCGGCGCGGACGGCCCGAACGCGTCCCCGCCGACGGCCGAGGCCACGACGTGCGCGCACGTCGCGACCACGTCCGGTCCGACGAGGAAACCCGCACCGACCGGCAGGCCGTCGTCGCCCAGTACCCGAACGACGACCCTCGTCGCGAGAGTGGTGTCCACGAGAGTCCGCCCGTTCCGCGCAGGGTCAGTTCACCGGATCGGACAGGACGAGCCGGCTGATCAACACACGAAGGTCTACCACCCCTGATCCACAGCGGCTACCGCCCGGCTACCGCCCGCAGCACGGCTCCCGGGTTCACCGGCGTCGCGTCGCCGGTCCAGGCCACGTACTGGTCAGGGCGGATGAGGATCAGCCGCGTGCCGTAGGCCTCCCGCCCGTCCGCACACGTGTCCCGGACGACGGTCAGGGGCAGCCCGTCCCACCCGTCGGTGTCGGCGTCGAAGGCCAGGAGCGTGAAGCCGGCGCCGAGCGCCTCGAAGACGTTGCGCCCGTCCGAGAGTCGCAGCGGGGGGAGGTGGTGGCCGGCCCTGGCGCGGAAGGTGTGCTCCCCGTGCGCGCTGACGACGCCGCGAGATGGGCCGAGGACGATCGGCGAACCCTCGTAGTGCGGTTCGAAGTCGCGCAGCCGCCGCCCGAACCCCGCGGCCACGTCGGCGAACCGGTGCTCGAACGCCGCCCGGTCGAGCTTCGGGTCGTGCGAGTCGAGGAACACGCGGTCGTCGCGGATCCAGCCGCCGATGATGTCCTCCCCGACATCGCGGAAGACCGGCTGCCGTTCGAGGCTGTAGGACTCCAGCAGGTCCTCGCCGCCCCAGCCCTGCAGCACGGCGGCGAGCTTCCAGCCGAGGTTGACCGCGTCCTCCAGCCCGTTGTTGAGGCCGAACCCGCCGTAGGGCGGGTGGGTGTGCGCCGCGTCCCCCGCGATGAAGACGCGGCCGGCCCGGTACGTGTGGGCCACCTGCACCCGCAGGTCCCAGAAGCCGACGTGCTCGATGTCGCAGTCGAACGTGAACCCGGCGGCGCGGTGCAGCAGCCCGGCGAAGTCGTATCGGCCCACCCGCGCGTTCCGGGGGACCGGGGCGTGGAAGAAGAACTGCCCGCCCACGTCGACCCGCCCGAAGAACATCCAGTAGCCCTTCAGCGCCGGGTGCAGCACGCGGTAGGTGGACCGGTCGGGGAAGCGGCGTAGCGCCTCGTGCAGCTCGCGGGAGCGGAAGACGACGAGCGCGACGAGCTCGTCCCAGTCGGTGCCGCTGCGCGGGATATCGGCCTCCTCCCGCACGACCGATCGCCCGCCGTCGCAGCCGACGACGTAGTCGCCGGTCAGCACCTCCCGCCCGCCGTCGCCGTCGGTCGTGACGCGCACGCCGTAGATGTCCTGCTCGACCGCGACGGCCCGCAGGCCGAGCCGCACGTCGATGTGGGGGAGCGTGGCGAGGCGGCGGCGCAGCACCTCCTCCGTGCGGTACTGCGGCAGGCGTTCGTTGGCCTGGAAGTAGTAGGGCTGCACCAGCTCGCGCGCGGGCGGCGCCGCCCAGAACTCGCCCATCAGGTTCTCGTAGGCGGTGACCTGGCCGATCGCGTACCCGGGCGGCATGGTGCGGGCGGCGCGGATCTCCTCGGCCACGCCCCAGCGCCACATGTGCTCCATCGTGCGTTGGGACAGGCCCTGCCCTTTGGGGATCATCGAGAGCTCGGTGCGTTGCTCCACGACGACGCAGCGGATCCCGCGCAGCCCCAGCTCGAGGGCGAGCCCTGTGCCGACCGGTCCACCACCCACGATCACGACCTGGTGGTTCACGCAGCCGCCCCCTTCGCGGCGATCCCCGCGTAGTCGCGCACGACGTTCGGCCGGGCGAGCAGCACGAGCGCGGCCAGCACCGGCAACGTCGCGCCCGCCGTGAGCGCGGTGACCGGGCCGAGCGCGGCGGCGGCCACGCCGATCACGACGTCGCCGAGCGCAGGCCCGCCCCGGGAGGTGATCTGGTAGAGCGACTGCACCCGGCCACGCAGCTCGTCGGGCGTCTCCAGCTGCACCGCCGCGTGCCGGATCGTGGTCGCGGCGGCGTCGAAGGCACCGAGCAGCAGCGCGAACAGCACGACGGCGCCCAGAACCGAGACCTGCGCGAACGCGATCGCGACCAGGCCGTAGCCGACTGTGGACGTGAGCAGCGCGCGGCCCAGCCGATGCGACCGGGAGACCAGCCGCACGATCCCGTACGTCGCGAGCAGCGCGCCGAGCGAGGGCGCCGCGGACAGCAGCCCGTACCCGGCGGGCCCGATGTCCAGGCGGTCGGCGATGGCGGGTAGCAGTACCCGGTAGGCGCCGAAGACGGTCAGGACCAGGTCCAGTCCGCACAGCGACCAGATGATCGGCCGCCGCCGTACGTACCGGAAGCCCTCGGCCATCTCCGCACTGATCGAGCGCGGCGCGTCCCCGCGGAGGAGGGGTGGAACGCGGACCGCTGCCAGCACGGCGACGAGCGCCGCGTAGGAGATCCCGTCGAGCAGGTACACCAGCCCTGGGCCGTCCGCGGCGATGAGCAGGCCGCCGAGCGCGGGCCCGACGAGCACGGCGACCTCGCGGGAGGGGTTCAGCAGCGCGATCGCCGCGGGGAGCGCGTCGCGCGGGACGAGGGCCGGCACCAGCGCCTGCCGGCAGGGCTGGTCGAACGTGGCCGCCGCCGTCGTGACCAGGACCCCGGCGATCACGTGCCACGCCTGCGCGACGCCGGCCAGCGAGACGGCGGCCATCGCGAGGGCCACGAGCATGGCGACGGCCTGGCTCGCCTGCAGCAGGCGGCGGCGGTCCCAGCGGTCGGCGAGCACCCCGCCAAGCGGGCTCAGCACGACCAGCGCCACGGCCTGGGCGCCGCCGACGAGCCCGGTCGCTGCGATCGATCCGGTGAGCTCGTAGACCTGCCAGAGGCCGGCCGCGACGGTCGCCCTCGTCCCGATCTGCGAGAGGACGACACCGGACCAGAAGAGCAGGAAGTCCCGGTTGTGCAGCAGTCGCGCCCAGTCCATTAGGGCCTAACCCACCGGTACGAGCGTGACCTTGCTCGGCTCCGTCGCCACGAAGATCTCGGTTCCCGGCTTGATCGAGACCGAGGGGTTGCCCCTGACGCGCAGGCTGCTCTGGCCCACCCGGACGATGTGGTCGATCGCGTCGCCGAGGAACGCCCGGTTGGTCACCGTGCCCGGCCACTCGTTGACGCGGTTGCCCCAGCCGGTCGTGCTGATCTCGAGGCTCTCCGGGCGGATCGCCGCCAGCACCTCCTCACCGGCCGGGACCGGCACCGGCGACTCGAGCCGGACGCGCCCCGCGTCGGTGTCGATGTCGACGCAGTCGCCGTCGCGGCCGGTGACGCGGCCGCGCAGGAAGTTGGACGTGCCGATGAACTCGGCGACGAACCTGCAGTTCGGCGACTCGTACACCTCGCGGGGGCGCCCGGTCTGCAGGACGTTGCCGTCCTTCATCACCGCGACGGTTGTCGAGAGCGCGAGCGCCTCGATCTGGTCGTGGGTGACGTAGATGGACGTGATGCCCAGCTCGCGCTGGAGGCGCTTGAGCTCGTAGCGCAGCGACTCGCGCAGCTTCGCGTCCAGGTTGGACAGCGGCTCGTCGAGCAGCATCAGCGGCGGCTCGATGATGATCGCCCTGGCCAGTGCGAGGCGCTGCTGCTGGCCGCCGGAGAGCTTGGTGGCCTGCCGGTCGGCGAGGTGGCCGAGCTCCATGGTCTCCAGCACCTTGGCCACGCGCTCGCGGATCTCCCGCTTGCCCGGGCGGAGCGAGCGCTTGCGCACCTGCAACGGGAACGCCACGTTGTCGTACACGGTCATGTGCGGCCAGATCGCGTAGGACTGGAACACCATGCCGAGCCCGCGCTGGTTGGCGGGCACGTTGAGGCCGCTCGCGCCGTCGAACAGGGTGCGCTCGCCGACCGCGATCCGGCCGGAGTCGGGCCGTTCCAGGCCGGCCACCGCTCTCAGCGTGGTGGTCTTGCCGCAGCCGGACGGGCCGAGCAGCGTGAACATCTCGCCCTCGCCGACCTCGAGGCTGACGTCGTCGACGGCGAGTACCCGGCCCGCCGTCGCCCGACGCCTGCTCGCCTCCCCGGCGAAGCTCTTCACGAGGTTGCTGATCGTCAACACGGTCGGTCACAGCTCCGTTCAGGACTTGAGGCCGACGCGGGCGCCGACCTTGTAGGCGACCGCCACCAGCACGGCGAGGATGAGGACCATGATCACGCCGAGCGCGGACAGCTCCCCGAAGCGCGCGTTCGCGTACAGCTCCCAGATGGAGATCGACAGCACCTCGTTGCCCGGCGTGTACAGCAGGATCGAGGAGGAGAGCTCGCGGAAGCTCACCACGAAGATGTAGACCCAGCCCGCGAGCAGCGCGGGCGCGATGAGCGGCAGCAGGACCCGGCGGAACGTCGCCCACCACCCGGCCCCGCTGACCTGGGCCGACTCCTCGAGCTCCGTGGAGATCGTCTGCATCCCGCTCACCGCGTAGCGCATGCCGTAGGGCAGGTACCGGGTGCAGTAGGCGATCAGCAGGATGAGCAGCGTGCCGTAGATCGGCAGCGGGCTGCGAAGGTAGACGAACGCGATCCCGACGCCGAGCACCAACCCCGGGATCACGAGCGGCGAGAACGCGATGTGGTCCAGGATCTGGCGGCCCGGGATGCCGGAGCGCACCACCACCCATGCGGCCACCGCCATCAGAGCCATCACGATCGTGGCCGCGCCGCCGCCCAGGATCAGGGAGTTCCTCAGCGCGGTGGGCACCGAGGGGAGGTTGAACACCGCGACGAAGTTGTCGAGGTTCATCGACGCGAACGCCTCGGCCGACGGGGGCCGGTAGTAAGGCAGCAGTGCCGTGTAGAGCAGCACCATCAGCGGGGCCAGCACCGTGACGAAGAAGTAGAGCAGGATGCCCCCGCCGACCACCGGCTTCCAGCGGCCCAGGTCGATCGGGCGCGGGCGGAAGCCCTTGCCGGTGATCGTGCCGCCGCCGTGGCCTCGGCTGAACATGTTGGACAGCCAGATGCCGAGCGCCGCCACCGCGAGCAGCCCGACCGCCAGCGCACCCGCCCCCGCGAAGTCGACGGGGAAGCTGCGCAGCACCTGGAAGATCCGGCTGGTGAAGACGTAGATGCCGTTCTGCAGGCCGAGCAGCGCCGGTACCTCGAAGCTCTCCAGGCTGCGGACCAGCATGATCAGGGCCGCCGAGAGGAGGGCCGGGCGGACCAGCGGCAGGGTCACCCGCCGGAAGGTCTGCACGCGGGTGGCGCCGCTCATCAGCGACGATTCCTCGAGCGAGGGATCGGTGGACCGGAACGCGGCCACCATGAAGAGGAACGCGATGGGGGACAGGTGCAGGCCCTCGACCCAGATCATCCCCCAGACCGTGAAGACGTCGAATGTCCCTGGCCCGACGAGCGGCTCGATCAGGCTGTTGAGCAGGCCGATCGTGGGGCTGGCCAGGAAGATCCATGCGATCGTGTAGAGGATCCCCGGGATGATCAACGGGATGATCGACGCGGCGAAGAAGAGCGCCTTGAACGGCACGTCGGTGCGCACGTTGAAGTAGGCCAGCGCCGTGCCGACGGTGAGGGACAGCACCGCCGACCCGGCCGCGAACCACAGCGAGTTGCCGACCAGCTCCCCGATGCGGGCGTCGCCGTACGCGCGCGCGAAGCCGCCGAGGCTGAAGCCCTGCGCGTCGGAGAACGTGGTCCAGAGCAGGTAGATCAGCGGGATCAGGGCGAAGTAGCCGACCACGACCGTCGTCGCGGCCGCGACGAGGGTGCGGGGCCGCAGGATCACCTCGCGCCATCGCGCGGCGGCTCCCGGCTGTCTCGCCCGGGTTGCGAGGGTCGCCATGCCGTCAGTTCTCCGGCAGCTGCTCGCCGCCGCGGACGACCTCGTCGTAGCGGACGGACCAGTCGTTGCCCTCGTCGATGAGCTGCTGCACGTCGACCGGCAGGACCTGGTGGCCTGCGAGGGGGTCGGAGCCGTCCGGCATCACGGCCGGGGTGAGGCCGTTGTCGAGGATGATCTGCTGCCCGTCCTTCAGCAGCCAGTCCATGAACAGCATCGCCGCAGCCGGGTGCGTGCTGCTGCGCAGCAGCCCGCCGCCGTTGGCGCGGGCCACGACCGGCTCGACGAACGGCTGGTCGTCCACCGGCGCCCCGCTCGCCCGCGCCTTCTCGGTCAGGTAGGTGTACGAGGCGGCGACCACGCCGAACTCCCCGGCCGAGAGCAGCTCGACCTGGCCGGAGTGCCCCTTCGCCACCTTCGAGCCCCGCACCATGTCCGCGAAGAACCGGTCGATGTCGGCGTCGGCCATGCCCTGCTGGCGGTAGTGGGTGTAGAGCGTCATGTACCAGTCGTAGTCGCTGACCTCCAGCGACAGGATCCCGTCGTACTTCGGGTCGGCGAGGTCCTCCCACCTGCGAGGTACCAGGTCCGCGCGCACGAGGTTCGTGTTCCAGGCCGGCGCGAAGATGTTGAAGCGGGTGGGCGTCCAGCCGTCGTACCGGAACTGCTCGTTGATCTTGTTGCGCTGCTCGCCCTCGTAGTCCCCGGTGAGGCCCTGCGATGCGATGATCGCCATCTGCGTGGCGTTGGTCTCGACGACATCGGCTCCGGCGAAGCCCGCCGACGCCTCCTGCAGCGTGCGCTGCAGCACCGTCTCCGAGTCGGCGCGGTAAACCTCCACGTCGATGCCCGTCGCCTGCTCGAACTGGGGCACCACGATGTCGGCGATGTCGGCGTTCAGCGAGGTGTAGACCGAGAGCGTGTTGCCTTCCTGTGCGGCCAGCTCGACGAGGCGGTCGTGGCGCGCGGTTCCGGTGAGGGCGCCGGCCTCCGCGTACACGGCTTCCGCGGCGGTGGGCTGGTCGGAGCCCGGGGCGGGGCCGGACGTCGGGGCGCCACCGCAGCCGGAGAGCAGCAGCAGGCCCGCGGCGCCGAGGCTGGCAAGCGCCGATCGTCGTGACATCGTCGTCTCCAGGATTTGCGGCGGTGCAGCTCGGGAGGGTCAGAGCGGTAGAGGACTAACGGACTGACCATTGGTGCGCTGGAAGGTAACTCTCCTCACAGTGGCCTGTAAAGACCTGGGTCGCGGCTGGAGAGCAGTCGCAGGGCCGCGTCGATGTCGAACGTCCGCATGAAGGCGAGCGACGCGCGTGCCATCGACAGGTCCGCGTCCGTGCCCGCCGCCATCTCTTCGGCGTTCGCGATGTCCTTCTCGAACCAGGTGAAGCGCATCTGGTCCATCTCGCGCAGCGTCCGGCTGTCGGTGGGGCTGTCCTGCATCGCCGCCCGCAGCTTCCGCACGTCGCCACCGAGTCGCCTGCCCAGCTCGAGGGCCTGTGCGATCGCGGCGATCTGCGCCCAGTGCACGAGGTTGTTGACCGTCTTGCCGACCTGGCCCGCGCCGACATCGCCCAGCAGGTGCACGGCGGCCGTCCAGGGCGGCAGGACGGGTCGGGCCGCGTCGAGGGCGGCGGGGTCGCCGCCCACCAGGAGTGTCAGCCGCCCCGCCTCGGCGGATCGGACTCCGCCGGTGAGCGCGGCGTCGAGCACGTCGATGCCCTCCGGGGCGGCCGCGGCGAGCTCTCGGCACGTGTCCGGCAGGGCGGAGCTGGACAGCAGGACGACGGTGCCGGGGCGGGCTCCGGCGAACACCCCGCGTGTCCCGGTGAGCACGTCACGCAGCTGCGCGTCCGTGGCGACGACGACGATCACGACGCCGGCCGCGGCGGCCACGCCGGCCGGGTCCGGTGCGGCGACGGCGCCGTGGGTCGCGGCCGCGCCGACGGCGGCCGGGTCGAGATCGGTGACGACGGTGTCGATCCCGGCGGTGGCCAGGTGACGGGCGATGGGGCCACCCATCGCGCCAACGCCGATCACTCCCGCTCCGGATGGAACGGACGGACGGGTGGACGCTGTGGTCTCGGACATCGGCCCATAATGGACTATTTGTCAGACCTCGGGCCCACGTCCGGGAAGGCGACGAACCGCACGAGCAGTCGGCGGGCGCCGGCCGTCGGCGGGTCGGCTGCCGCGATGTAGCGCCGGAGGAGCTCCATGTAGTCCGCCCAGAACCGCATCAGCTCGTCCTTGGTCAGGCTGAGCGATCCCCGGGAGAACAGCAGCCCGTCGCTCCACTCGCCCATCTCGTCGCGCTGCTCGAGGAACCGCGAGAACGCCTCGATGTCCTCGGCGACGCCTTGACGGGTGAACTCGTCGAACGTCGCCCGCATGTCGGCGCTCATCGTGCTGCGCGGGGGGAACCGGATGTCCTGGCGCTTGGCCTGCCACCAGCGCTCGCGGCCCTGACCCTTGTCCGGCACGTCCACCACGAAGCCGTGCTCGGCGAGCTGGCGCAGGTGGTAGCTGGTGGCCCCGGTGTTCTCCCCGAGCGCCCTGGCCAGCGTGGTGGAGGTCGCAGGCCCCTCCCGGTCGAGCTGTCGCAGGATGCGCCGCCGCAGCGGGTGGGCGAGCGCCTTCAGGGCCGCCGGATCGGTGAGCTCTCGGGGTTCTCCCTGACGTGCCACGGACCAGAAGCTAGCAGGCTTGTCTTTGCATAAGAATTTCTGCAAAGATTGCTCTGCAACTAAGGAGGCCTCTTGTGAACCTTCTCGCCGCCGTCGCCGCCGCCACCCTTGCCGTGCTGCCCGGCCAGCCGCCACCGTCGCCCGTCGCCGTCCAGGAGATGCAGCTATCCGTCACAACCGTCGACGGGCTGACCCTCCCGGCAACGCTGCACGTCCCGGCCGGTGCCCAGTCAGGGCTACCCGGCATGGTGCTGGTGCACGGCTCTGGACCGCACACCCGGGAGGACCTCGCCGCCGAGGCGGATGCCTTCGCGCGGGCCGGTATCGTCACGCTCGCCTACGACAAACGGACAGTGGGCTACTCGTTCACCCAGCGCTCCTACTCCCGGCTCGCCGACGATGCGATCGCGGCCGCTGCGGTCCTGCGGGGGCGGGCCGAGGTCGATCCCGCGAAGGTCGGGATCTGGGGGTTGAGCGAGGGCGGCTGGGTCGCGCCGCTGGCCGCCGCCCGCGACCCGCGCACGGCGTTCGTCGTGGTGGTCGGGGCGAACGGCATCGCGCCCCTTGGCCAGCAGACCTGGGCCGACGCCAGCCGGATGGAGCACGCCGGTGTTCGCGGCTCGCTGGTCGACGCGAGTTCGCGCACGCCCTACCGGCTGGCCGCAGGCCTCGGCGTGTTCACGGAGGCTCACTACGACCCTGGCCCGCCGCTGCGCGCGCTCACACTGCCGGTGCTCGGCGTCTGGGGCGCGCTGGACCGGGCGACGCCGCCGGTCGAGAGCGCCGCCGCCTACCGGCGGTTCCTCGACGAGGCCGGCAATGGCCACTACACGCTGCGCACGTTCGACGGCGCGGAGCACGCCCTGCGCACCAGCGCCACCGGGTACGAGCGGGGAGGCGAGTTCGCCCCCGGCTACGTCGATCTCGTCGGATCGTGGGTGGCCGACGTCGCCGCGGGCCGCATCCCGCCGACCTCCGTTGCCGGTACCGGCGAGCAGCTGCGGACGTCGGCCGACGTGCCGCCGCTCGCGTGGTACGAGTCGGCGGCCGTGCAGGCGGGCGCCCTCACGGTGATGCTGGCCGGGTTCGCCGGTCTGGGGCTCACGGCGGCATGGCGCCGGATCCGCGGGCGCTCCGGGCTGCCTGCGCCGTGGTCGGCCCGGGTGCTGGCCGGGGCGGGGCTCGTCGCCGTACCGGGCTGCGTGCTCTACCTCGGATCCGTGATGGTGAGCCGGGGTGACGCCTTCGATCCCGGCCCGATGATCGCCGGCAGGCCGCTGCCGTGGCTCGCACTCCAGGCGCTGGCCGTCGTCGCGGCCGGAGCCGGCGTGGCGCTCGCGGCGCGGACGTGGCGCCGCGGAGGAGACGGGCCTCGGACGGCGCTGTTGCTGGGCGCGGGCGCCGTGTTCGTCCTGTGGGGCGGCTACTGGGGCCTCCTGCTTCCGTAATGGTCTAGTGTCAGACCTATGGGCAAGGGTGCCGGTTTCGTCGCCCGGACCGTCCGCTCGCTGCACCACCCCAACTACCGCCGCTACCTCGGCGGCCACGCGCTGAGCGTCGTCGGCACGTGGATGCAGCGTGTCGCCCAGGACTGGCTCGTGCTGGAGCTGACCGGCGACCCCGTCGCCGTCGGCACGGCGCTGGCCCTGCAGTTCCTCCCCATGCTGCTGCTCGGGGTATGGGGCGGCGTGCTGGTCGACCGGCTCGACCGCTGGAAGCTGCTCGTCGTCACGCAGGCGGCGAGCGCCGTCCTCGCCGGGGTGCTCGCCGTCACCACCATGCTCGGCGCCACCACCCTCGGCCTGGTCTACGTGATGGCGGCGCTGCTGGGGCTCGTGACCGTGGTGGACTCGCCCGCCCGCCACACGTTCGTCACCGACCTGGTGCCGCCGGGCGACTACGTCAACGCCCAGGCGCTGAACTCGACGATCCACAACACCGGCCGGCTGGTCGGTCCCGCGGTGGCCGGACTGGTCATCGCGGCCGCGGGAGCGGGCGCGGCGTTCGCGCTCAACGCGGTCTCGTTCGCGGCCGTGCTGGTCGGGCTCGCCCGCATCGACCGGTCGGCGCTGCACCGCGCCGCGAAGGCGGGCCGGGGCAGGGGGCAGGCCGTGGCCGGGCTGCGCTACGCATGGGGCCATCCGGAGCTGCGTGCGTGCCTCGTGCTGGTGGCGGTGGTGAGCTTGTTCAGCCAGAACTTTCGCGTGATCCTCCCGGTGACCGCCGCCGAGGTGCTCGGGGGCAACGCGGCGATCTACGGGTATCTGACCTCTGCCCTCGGATTCGGGGCTGTGCTGGGGGCCGTGGGAGCAGCGTCCAGCACGACGGTGACCGGGCGCAGGCTGCTCGCCTGGACGGTCGCCCTCGGCGCGACGAACCTACTGATGGCGCTCGCCGGCCAGCTCGCCTTCGCGCTCGCCGGCCTGGTTGCGGTGGGCGTGGCCAACATCGCCTTCAACACGATGGCCCGCAGCCTGCTGCAGTTGCGCAGCGCGCCGGAGATGCAGGGTCGCGTGATGGCGCTGCACGGGTTGCTCAACCTCGGGACCACGCCCCTCGGCGGGCCGCTCCTGGGCTGGGTCTGCGGGATCGCCGGCTCCGCATGGGGCTTCGCGGTGGCGGGCGGGGCGGCGCTGCTCGCCGCGGCGGTGGCGGCCAGGCGTCTGCTGACTGCGTAAGCGCATTGCCCGCTTCCGTACGGAACCGTATGGTGTCGCCATACGCAAGCGTACGGAGACCGGAGGCGAGCATGGAGACAGCCCATCCGTCGACGTCAGGGGGACTGCGGAGCCTCCCGCCCGGCCAGCACCGGCGTCGCGACTTCCCCCGCTTCGGCCAGCCCGGGCTGCGGCCCCCCGCTGTGCCCGACCACCCGGCCCTCGCGGTCACTGGCGCGGTCGAGCACGAGCTGCGGGTCCCGCTCACCGAGCTGGATCGCCTCGTCCCCCGGATCGACCTGGTGGCCGATCTGCACTGCGTCACCACCTGGACGGCCACCGACCTGCATTGGTCGGGGGTGTCGCTACGGCGGTTCTGGGAGCAGGTCGTGGTCCCGCGTTGCCGGCCCGCGGGCGCCGTCGCCGTCATTGCCCGCGGAAGAGACGGCGTGCGTGCCGTCCTCGACCTGCGTGACGCGCTGGCCGACGACGTCATGCTCGCGGACCGGCTCGACGGCGCACCGCTGGACAACCTTCACGGCGCCCCGCTTCGGCTCGTGAGCCCGCGGCAGTACGGCTACAAGAACATCAAGCACCTGTGCGGGATCGAGGTGTGCGACACGGTCCCGGCCCTCGGGTACAGCGGGTCGGAGCACCTGCGGGCCCGCGTGGCACAAGAGGAGCGCCACCCCCGCATCGCGGGCCGGCTGCTGCGCCTGCCCTACCGGGCGACCATCCCGCTGATCGCGTGGCTGAACCGCCGCTCAGCTGCGTCTGACTAGTCGGGAGCACCAGTACTACAGCCGGACTTCGTGATCGTTCTTCTGATCGCAGGGCTGGGGGAGCATCTCGGCACGGCGGAGCCGCCGGCGCAACCCGTGTCGGCCGGCGCACCCCGTCGTAGGTCAGACAGCCCGTCGACCGGGCGCGCCACCCGAGAACGAGCGCGCCGGGCGACACGAGGCCGGGCCCGCCCGGCGAGAGCCTGTGATCATCAAATCGGCGCCTTTCCCAACCCGGGGCGTCGGGTTTCGCGCCGAACCGCTGATCACCGCCTGGGCCGCGGTCCGTTCCGCGGAACGCGCCCGGGGGTGCGGCCGGGTGCCGGGTCTTTCGTGGGCGCGCCGTGCCCGGCCCGGGCAGCCCGGCTCACGCGACAGTCCTCGGCTGCCGGCGTTTCGATCCGGTTCACCTCGACCGTGTCCCCTTCTGTGGGTGGCCGGGTTGGGTGCACTACCGAATCATGTGGTTGCTCGGGCGGCCGTCCCCGACGCGGGGGCACGCCCGTTCCGGACGAGACCACCACGGCTTGGGTGCCACTTGACTGGCTGTGGTCCCGTTCTCGCCCAGTGGCCGCCCCTGGAATCTGAGGTGTGCCAGTGGATTCGGAACCTGAGCTGCATCCCCTGCGGCTGGTGTCCCGTTCCTACTGATCATGGACCTGCCCGCGGCCCCGCCCCAGGGTCGTTCGCCTCGATCATCCGGGAGAAGGGCTGGGATATGGAGGGTCGGGACCACAGCCAGTCACGTGGCACCCACACCGGCGGCGGTCTCGTCGAGAACAGGCGTGCCCCCCAGTCGGGGACGGCCGCCCACGCAACCCCAGGGTTCGGTAGTGCACCCAACCCGGCCCCCTCCGCAAGGCGACGGGGTCGAGGTGAACGGGAGGGAACACGCGCGAGGCCCGGATCGCGGGGCGGGCGCCGGCGGGCCTGGGCCGGGAACGGCGCGCCCACCGGCAGGGGCCCGACCAGACTCGACCCGATGGATCGACACGATCGCGCTGACGCGCCCAGGCCGCCCAACCGGCGGCGGGCATGATCCGAACTATCGGTTGTCCACGGCTGCCCGCACGACCATGAGCACCCGAAACTCCGGATCATGCACGGGAAGATCGCAAGTAGCGGGTGCTCATGGCTGCCGCCACAGCCATGACCAACCGATACTGCGGATCATGGGCCGCGACCACCACCGTGGCGGGTGGCGCGGCGCTGCTCGCGGCCGCCGTCGTCGCGAGGCGGCTTCGGTAGGGAGGGCGTTTCCGCTGAGCTCACCCGTCACGGGTCTGGGGTGGGTATCACGCCTTTCGGATCGTGCTGAACGGGTCGACGTCGGTTGGTGGTTCCCGCAGCAATTGACGCAGTCGTGCGTTGATCGTGCGCAACTGGTTGATCTCGCGGTTGTGGATCGCGGCATGACCTTGGGCAATCAGTTGATCGGCTCGTACGGGGTCCGTCATCGCACCTCGATGCTCACGCAGCCCGTCGAAGACGAGCACCGGGAGCTCGCCGGTGCGGTCGAGCATCGATATCAGGATGCGGCGTAGCTCGCCCATCCGTTGCCGCAGCAGGTCGGCTTCGCGGCTGTCGATCGCTTGGCGGATGGCGATCTCGTTCTGGTCGAACTCGCGCCGGTAGAGGTCCTCGTCGAGGTCGTCGACGAGCCGGCGCGTGTGCTCGAGGAGGTCATTGGCCTCCGCGACCAGCCTGGGCCACATCAGTTCGTCTTCGACCTCGTCGATCGCGGCGCGCAGGTCGCGCAGCCGCTGACCGGCGGCAATGGCGGCATCCGGATCGCCGGCCGAGGCGTTGACGAGGTTCTTGGTGTCGACGACGGTTTGCTCCTGGTCGATCCGATCGAGCAGAAGCTCGGCGGTCGGGCCGCCGAACTGCGCCTGTTGGCTTCGGATCTCATCCAACCGCTGCAGCTCCTCCTGAGTCTTCTGCCGCAGGTCGTTCGGGTCCGGCGCCTGTTCGGTGTTGAGGTCGATCACGTTCTCGAACTCGGCGTCGAGGTAGGGCACATAGGCGCGAGCGATCATCATCCGGGATGTGTCTATTTCGAGGGTGAGTTCGATGTCGCTGCCTTGCGGCACGCTGCGCTCGATCTGATCGGCGGTGATGTCGAGCCGGCCGATCGTCCGGTTGCGGTCGGCGCGAGCGTGTTCCCCTTCCAGAACCGGAATTCGGATCAATCCGCCGGTGGCGCCGCGATGGACGGGCACAGTGGTGCGCAGCCGCTTCCGTCCACGGGTCGGCAGGGGAGTGTTGCGCGCGATCAACGGTTCGGTGGTGTTGTCGGCGAAACCGACGCTGAGAGTGTGGATCAGGGGCGGCTGGGTATCGATCGCGCCGACGGTGTAGGTCAGGGTGTTCGGTGCGACCTCGCGCAGGCGCCCGGTCGCGTCGGCGATCTCGATCGTGTAGGTGTTGGTGCAGCCGGTCTCCGCCCAGATCGTCGTGGCGAACACCCCGTTGTCGGCGACGGGTACCTTTCCGCTGCGCCAGGGCGGGCGGGCGGCCGCGTTGACCAGTTCGACGGTCAGCTCCTCGAGGCCGGCGTCGTCCGGGCCGTCGAGTCGGCCGACCACCAGCGGCTCCCGATCGGGCCCAACAGGTTGGTACTCGAGGCGGACGGTGAAGCCGCCCCGAGGCGCACTCGGCGCGGCCGTCTGTGGAATCCGTTGGGTTCCCGCGAAGATCGCGGCGCCACGCGCCACGACGGTGAGCGGGTCTTGGCTGATGTCGAGCTCGATGCCGAGTCCGAGCTGGTCGTCCCGCAGGTATTCGCGCAAGGAGGGCGCGAGGGTGGGGCCGCCGACCAGGATCAGCTTGTCGATGTCGGTGGGGGCCAGGCGCGCTTCCTCCAACGCCTTGCGGCACAGGTTCACCGAGCGGGCCAGCAGCGGCTCGGCCAGCCGCTGCACATCGGCGCGCTGCAGCTCGTAGTAGAAGTCGAGTCGTCGGCCGGTGCCGTCGTCGAGCTCGACTTCGATGTCCGCCGACGAAGCCCGCGACAGCTGGATCTTCGCCTTCTCGGCGTTGATCTTCAACTTGTTCACGATGGGGTTCCAGCGCGCGCTGCCCCGAGTCAGGTCGGGTAGCCCGAACTCACTGCGGACCGCGGGTATCAGCAGTTCATCCACGATGCGCCAGTCGATCAGCTTGCCGCCGAGGTAGTTGTCACCGCGGTGGTTGAGCACGGTGAACTCGCCGTCGCGCAACTGGATGATCGCGGCATCGAAGGTGCCGCCGCCAAAGTCGTAGACCAGCCACCGGGCATCCTCGTCGGCGGACTGGAACCCGTACGCCAACGCGGCCGCGGTCGGCTCCTGCAGCAGCGGCGACAACCGCAGGCCGGCTTCCTCGGCAGCGGCGCGCGTCGCGTCACAGGCGCTCATGTCGAACGCGGCGGGCACGGTCACCACCGCCGACTCGATGTCCTCGCCGAGCCGCTGCTGGACGTCGGCGCGCACCGACTTGAGCACCTCGGCCGACAGTTGCGTCGGGGTGAGGACACGCCCGCTGGCCGCGAAGGTCACGGACTGGCCGGCGGTTCCCATGCGGAGCTTGAACTCGGCCGCGGTGTTGTCCGGGTCGGACTCGGCGCGGTCCCGCGCTGCCCGACCCACGCGCAGCCGTCCACGGCGGTCGATCCACACCGCTGACGGCGTGGTGTCGGCGTCCTCGTTGTTCTTGATCACCTCGGCGTCCACGCCGCGCAGCACGGCGATCGCGCTGTTGGTCGTGCCCAGGTCGATTCCGAAATCGACCGTCGATCGGTCCATGATCATCCTTCTCCGTCGTTGGGTGCCGGCGCGTGGTCGGGATCGGGACCGGCGACGACGAGCTGGCCACGCTGCATGATGTGGCCGTTGACGTACACCGTCGGAGTAATGGTCTCGACCACCGTTTCGCGACCCACCTCACTGCTCACCGCATAGGCCACCACGTCCACGGACTGCCCGGCGTCGAACGGTTCGCCGGTATGGTCTTGAACGTCGACGCCAGCATCGTGCAACGCGTCCGCCATCGAGTTCAGTTGCCGTTTCAGCGATCGCATCAGCTTCGCTGAATCGTCTGTCTCGCCGGGCTCGCTCGCGGCGAGTTTGCCGCGTAGCCGCCACACGCCGGTGGCCAACTCGACCAGCACGGGCGTGAAGTCCGTTCCGTTCATGTCTCCCTCTTGCTGCTCGGTGCCTACGCCGGCCTGGTCCCCTTCGCCCAACCTCGTCGCTTCAGTTCGACCACGGGCGGGTACTGCATCGCCTTCGATTCCTCCTCGTTGCCCGTCGAGAACCCGACGACGAGGGAGATCACCAAGGTGACCAGGCCGGCTATCCCGAGGAAGAGCATGAACCCGCCCGCCGACGTGCTTGACAATGCAAGCGCGAGGATGAACCCGATCGACGTGCAAAGGACTCCCAGACCTGTGAAGCACCCGACTGTGGCTCTTGATTTCGCTGCCGGTCGGTGCGTTGTCCAACAATCTTCACAGCGTGGTACCTCGACGGTGGTGGAGCGATACCGCTTCGTGTTCCAATGGTGGGTCACATCGCCATACATCGGGATGTTGTAGGCTCTCCCTCGAACCGCTGGTCGTTCTTTGCAGAACCAGCACGTCGTCGCAACGGCTCGTTCGCTCCGGATCTGGGTCAACGTCGCGATCTGCTTGTCGATGTACTCCGTCGCGTCCTTGCCGGCAGCGAGCGACTTGGCCCGGTCCAGCAGCTCGGCGGTGGGCGACAGCGCGGCGGTCTCGTTGAAGGTCGCCACCGCGCACGACGCGGCGGACCTGGCGACCAGATCACGTGCTTGGGCCAGCCGTTCGTCGTCGGGTTCGGCCCTCGCTCGGATCCGGGCGAACAGCGGCTCGGCCTGCTCGAGCAGCTGCTGTGACTCGGTCGTTCCGACCTTCGCGTCGACCTGGGTTGCGCCGGTCGCCTTCTCGACGAGCGCGACGATGAGCGTTGGGGCGATCGCGGCCCAGTGTTCGGCAAGTCGAGAACGGGTCTGGTCGGTGGTTGCGATGGGTGCGAGTCGCTCCAGGAGCAGTTCTCCGGCCGCGGCGTCGTTGGACGCGTTGTAGTACCGGATGTCGCACTGCAGCGCGGCGTGTACGAGATCGTCATGCGCGCCGCTGCGGACCGGGTCGGCCGCCGGCCGGATCCGGTCGATCGCCTGCAGGGGCTGCCGGGTCCGGTCCAGCATGCGGTTGGCTGCCACCGACCCCTCGCTCGGCTCCCGCGCCGCGTGGGTGAGCTCTTCGTCGGCGATCGACTTGACGCGAGCGGCGAGGGTGCGAGCCGCGGATCCGCGAGCGTCGTCGATCAGCGCGGTGGTGAACGCGCTGTCGCGATGGCCGGCCTCTTCGGCGAAGCGCTCCAGCACCGCGACGTGCACGTCGACGGCAGCGGTGTCGCCGTCCTCCGCGGCACGCACGATCTGTGTGGCGTGCACGTTCAACAGCGCTCGTGGTAGCTCGGCGCGCAGCTCGTCGACCGCAGAGGGGCACAGCCTGCGCTCGTCGATCTGAGCCGCCCGAGCCAGCAGCCGTTGCCACACCGCATCGCTGACGATCGCTGCGTCCCACGCGGTCAATGCGTCCAACCAGGTCGCTGCCGCCGCGCCGCCGGACGTCTCCAGCGCCTGGATGTGACGCAGGATCGCGATGTTGTGGGCGGCGATACCGGCGTCGGCGTCATCGCCGTTCATCTGGTCCAGCCACGCCTGCGCCGCGCCGTCCGCATCACCCGCGGCAAGTCGCGCGATCGCCGGGTCGGCGCGCTCGTCCGACCAGAGCCAGAACCATTCCTGCACCAGTCGTTGAACCGGTTCGCGAAGCTGGTTCAGCGCGGCCTTCACGTCGGCCAGATCCGGAGCCGGTGTCACCGGCAGGACGGTCTTCTTGTTCGACAGCGGCGCTCCCAGCCTTGCGCCGGCCTCCAGCTCGGTCGTTCGCCGGGCGAGCCCGCGACGGTCCACCGCGACGTCCAGCCCCGCCAGCCGGAACGCGTTGCGCCGATACGGCGAATCGGCGATCAGCGAACTCAGCAGTGCGGACACCCCGGTCGAATCTGACCGCGACCCGCCGAGGCCCGATGTCGGGACCGGTGCGGACCTCCGCACATGCGCGGGAACGACCGTCCGCTCGACCGCGGGTGGTGCCGAATCCGCGCTCGAGGTTCCGCGCAGCCGAGCAAGGTTCTGCCGTGCTGTGGCCTCACCAGCTGCGGCACCACGTTCGTACCATTCCAGGGCCGCTGCCCGATTCCGCCCTTCGAGCAGCAAGGCGATATTGTTCATCGCAAGTACCACGCCGGCGGCCGCGGCCCTTTCGTACCACATCGCCGCCATCTTCGGATCCTGAGTATGGAGTAGATGCCCCAGCTTGAAGCAGGCGTCCGCGTGGCCACCCTCCGCGGCTTTCTCGTACCAGTGCCTCGCGGTCTCGAGGTCGGGCGGGTCGAGCATGAACCGATAGATTTGCCCCAGGTTGTAGTTCGCCAAATTGCAGCCGTGCGCGGCGGACTTCTCGTACCATTCGCGAGCCGGCTCGAATTTCTTGTCGTCATGGTAGATGAGCCCGATCTCGTTCATCGCATCGCCATAGCCGCCCTCTGCGGCCTTCTCGTACCACCGCTTCGCGGTTTCGAGGTCGGGCGGGTCGAGCATGTACCGGTAGAGCTGACCCAGGTTGTAGTTCGCCACATTGCAGCCGTGCGCGGCGGACTTCTCGTACCATTCGCGAGCGGGCTCGAATTTCTTGTCGTCATGGTAGATGCGCCCGATCTCGTTCATCGCATCGCCATAGCCGCCCTCTGCGGCCTTCTCGTACCACCGCTTCGCGGTTTCGAGGTCGGGCGGGTCGAGCATGTACCGGTAGAGCTGACCCAGGTTGTAGTTCGCCACATTGCAGCCGTGCGCGGCGGACCTCTCGTACCATTCGCGAGCGGGCTCGAATTTCTTGTCGTCATGGTAGATGCGCCCGATCTCGTTCATCGCATCGGCATGGCCGCCGGCTGCGGCCTTCTCGTACCAGCGTCTCGCGGCGGCGAGGTCGGGCGGGTCGATCTTGTTTTGGTAAAGCGAGCCGAGACTGTTCATCGCGGCGATGTCGCCGAGGTCGGCGGCCTTGCTGAACCATTCGCGCGCGGCGTCGAGATCTGGTGGATCGGCTTGCTGCGCGAGCTCACCGAGCGCGTTCATCGCCGCGGTGTCGCCCGCGGACGCGGCCTGCCGATACTCCACGTCGCGCGTCATGCTGGCGCCCTCCTGTTGTCGTGTCGATCTTCACGTCTCGCCGCGATCAACGTCAATGGCCATGCGCGCAACGCGGGAGGTTCACGGCGGGGTGCTGGTCTCCAGGCGGCGGGTATTCGCGTTGTAGACCCATCGGGGTGCTCCAGATCGGCTGGTCGGTGCGGTCGCGCACCGATACCGACCCGGCGTCACGCCGGTTGGTTGGGGTCGTTCTATCCGGATCGCCAGTTCTTCAGGCTGTCCAGCGCGACGGCCACGATGATGACCGCGCCCTTGATGATCAGCTGGGTGAAGAACGGCACGTTCATCAGCACGAGGCCGTTGCTGAGGACGCCGATGATGAGCGCACCGACGAACGTGCCGTGGATCCGGCCGCGGCCGCCGAAGAGCGAGGTGCCGCCGAGGACGACCGCCGCGATCGCGTCGAGCTCGTAGCCCTCGCCCGCCCGCGGCTGCCCGGACTCGACCCGGGCGGCGAACATGACGCCGGCGAGCCCGGCCGTGAGCCCGGCGAGCAGGTACACCTTGAGCAGCACGCGCTTGACCTTGATGCCGGCCAGCCGGGCGGCCTCGACGTTGCCGCCCACGGCGTAGATGTGCCGGCCGAACGTGGTGCGTTCGAGGATGAACCACACGGCGACGTAGGTGATCACCATGACCACCACGGGCGAGGGGATCGCGGCGATGTTGCCGTTGCCGAGGAGGCGGAAGCCCAGCTCGCCCTCGGCGATCAGCGGCTGGCCATCGGTGAGCGCGTATGCGGTGCCGCGCAGGTACGTCAGGGCCCCGAGTGTCACGATGAACGCGGGCAGCGCGAGGTACGCCACGAGCAGGCCGTTGAGCAGGCCGGCCGCCGCCCCGACCAGGATGCCGCCGAGCACGGCGACGAGGCTGGGGGCGCCGCCGTTCCACAGCAGCACGGACGTCACGCCTGCGACGCCGATGACGGACCCGACCGACAGGTCGATGCCGCCGGTCAGGATCACCAGCGTCATGCCCGCCGCCAGCACGGCGTTGATCGACACGGCGCGGGCGACGTTGAAGCCGTTGCTGAGGCTCAGGAAGTTGGGCGCGATCACCGCCATCAGGGCGATCATCGCCAGCAGCACGACGAGGATGCCGTAGCGATCCCACACCTGGCCGAAGCCGCGCCGTGGGCGCTCGGCGGCCTCGGGAGCGGACGAGCCCGCGGGTGCGGTCCGGGTCATCCTGTGGTGCCTCCGTTCTTGTGCGTGCCGGCGGCGACGCCGGTCGCGTGCAGCATGACGGCCTCCTCCGTGGCCTCCGAGCGGTCGAGCTCGGCCACGATCCGGCCGCCGCGCACCACGAGCACGCGGTCGCTGATGCCGAGCGCCTCGGGCAGGTCGGAGGAGACCACGAGGACGGCGACGCCGCGGCCGACCTGCTCGTTGATGATCCGGTAGATCTCGTACTTGGCGCCGATGTCCACGCCGCGGGTGGGCTCGTCGAGGATCAGCACCCGGGGGCCGACGGTGAGCCAGCGTCCGAGCACGACCTTCTGCTGGTTGCCGCCGGACAGGTGCGCCACGTCCTGGGACGGCGCGGTCCGGATGCGCAGGGCATCCATCTGCCGCCGGGCCGCGTCGCCGATGGCCCCGCGGCGCAGCACGCCGAGCCGGGAGAGCGAGCCGAGGGCCGCGGCCACCAGGTTGTCGCGGATCGACATCAGCGGGAAGAGCGCCTGCTCCTTGCGGCTCTCGGGGAGCAGGCCGATGCCGTCGCGGATGCTGGTGGCGGGGGAACGGTGGTCGAGCGGCCTGCCGTCGAGCTCGACGGTGCCGCCACGGGCGCGGTCGGCGCCGTAGATCATCCGGACGATCTCGGTGCGGCCGGCGCCGATGAGGCCGACCATGCCGACGACCTCGCCCGCGCGCAGTTCGAGGTCGACGGGCCCGATTCCCGCTTCGTCGGTGAGGCCGCGGACGCTGAGCACGACCTCGCCCGGCGTGCGGTCGTCGTGGACGTACAGCTCCTCGACGTTGCGCCCGATCATCTGCGTGACCACGCGCTCGGGGGTGATCTCGGCCTTCTCGCTCGTGCCGACCGAGCGGCCGTCCCGGAAGACGGTGACGCGGTCGGCGAGCTGCCAGACCTCCTCCATCCGGTGGCTGATGTAGACGAGGCCCATCCCGGCGGCCCGCATCTCGCCGATGAGCGCGAAGAGCCGGCCGGCTTCTCGATCCGACAGGGCCGCGGTGGGCTCGTCGAGCACGAGGATCCGCGCGTCCTCCGCGAGGGCGCGGGCGATCTCGACCACCTGCTGGCGGCCGACCGACAGCCTGCGCATCGGAAGCCGCGGGTCGATGTCGGCGCGCACCCGCGCCAGCTTCTCCTCGGCGTCGCGCAGCACCCGCTTGCGGTCGAGGCCACCCCAGCGGGTGCGCGGCTCGGCGCCGAGCGCGAGGTTCTCGGCGACCGTCATGTCTGGGACGGTGTTGAGCTCCTGGTGGATGATCGCGATCCCGAGGGCGGCCGCCTCGATCGGGGAGGAGACGGTGACCTGCTCCCCGTCGATCCGGATCGTGCCTGCGTCCGGGGCGTGGACACCAGCGAGCACCTTCATCAGGGTCGACTTGCCCGCGCCGTTCTCCCCCATGAGGGCGTGCACCTCGCCTGCGCGCAGGTCGAAGTCGACGCCCCGCAGGGCGGGGGCACCACCGAACGACTTGGCGATGCCCTCCATCTCGACCAGGGCGCTCATCGCGGATCTACTGCCAGCCCTTGTACTGCGCCAGGTTGTCGCGCGTGATCATCTCGGTCGGCACCAGCACGTTCGTCTGCTCGAGCGGCTCGCCTGCGAACAGCTTCTGGGCCATCTCGAGCGCGATCGCGCCCTGGGTGTTGGGGTCCTGCGCCGCGGTGGCCTTGAACATCGAGTCCGGCTTCTGCAGCTCCGCGACGGCCTCGGGGGACGCGTCGACGCCGACGATCACCAGGCCGCCGATGCCGGCCTGCTGCGCGGCGAGCGTGGCACCCAGGGCCGTGGGGTCGTTGATCCCGAAGATCCCCTTCACGTCCGGGTGGGCGGTGAGCATGTCGGTGGCGATGGTGAGCGCCTCGGCGCGGCCGTTGTCGCCGTTCTGCTCGGCGACGATCGTGATCTGCGGGTAGGCCTGCAGGGCCTGCTTGCAGCCGGTGACCCGGTCCTGCACGGACGAGATCGGCGTGCCGTTGATCAGCAGGATGTCGCCTGCGCCGCCGATCTGGTCGGCCAGGTAGGTGCAGGCGAGGTTGCCGGCCGCGGTGTTGTCGAGCGTGACCTGGGCCTCGGCGCCCCGCGCCGCGACGTCGACCGCGACGACCGTGATGCCGGCCTGCTTGGCCCGCTCGACGGCGGGGCCGATGCCGTCGGAGTCGACTGCGTTGATCAGCAGCACGTCGATCTGCTGCTGGATCAACGCGTCGATCTGCTCGTTCTGGGCGCCGAGGTCCTGTCGCCCGTCCTGCACGTTGACGGTGGCGCCGATCTTCTCCGCCCCGGCCTTCACCCCGTTGGCCATCGACTGGAAGAACGGGTTGGACAGGTCCTGGACCATCAGCCCGATCGTCTTGACCTCGGCTCCCGGCCCGCCGCGCTCGGTGCTGACCGGGTCGCCCTCGCTACAAGCGGTGGCCACCGTGCACGCCAGCACCAATCCGCTCGCCACCAGCACCCGCTGCCGCAGCATCATTGCTGTACCTCCCCCTCGCACCGTTGCGGGACGGGATGTTAACGCACACATCAGACAAGATCGACCGCTCGACGTACCGCGGCCACGGAGCGGTCCACGTCCTCCTCGGTGGTCGTCGCGTTGGACACCGCGATCCGCATGTAGCGGCGGCCGCGCCAGGTGGTGCCACCCATCCAGCAGGTTCCGTCGCGCTGCACCGCGGCGATCACGGCGTCGGTGCGGGCGTCGCCCCCGAAGCCGACGAGGACCTGGTTCAGCACGACGTCGTTCGCGATCTCCGATCCGCCGTCCGCCAGCCCGGCGGCGAAGCGGGCGGCCAGCCGGCAGCACCTCTCGACGAGATCGGCCGTCCCCTCGGCCCCGAGCTCCCGCAGGGCGGCCCACACGGCGAAGCCGCGGGCGCGCCGCGACGACTCGAGCACGAGGTCGCCCGGCATGGGCACCGGGCCACCGGAACCGGTGAGGTAGCTCGCCGTGTAGTTCATCGCGGCGACGTGCACGTCGGGGTGGGCGCAGATCGCGAAGCCGCAGTCGTAGGGAACGTTCAGCCACTTGTGCCCGTCGCAGGACCACGAGTCGGCCAGCTCGACGCCGTCCACGAGGTGGGAGCGGGCGGGCGCGGCGGCCGCCCACAGCCCGAACGCGCCGTCGACGTGAACCCATGCGCCGTGCACGCGGCCGATGGCGGTGGCCGCGAGGAGCGCGTCGACAGCGCCGGTGTTGACGTTGCCGGCCTGCAGGCACAGGATCGTCGGCCCGGCCGGGCCCATCCGGAGCACGCGGGACAGGTCGTCGACGTCGATGGCGCCGTTCGGGCCTGCGGCCACCGGGACGATCGCGGCGGAGCCGAGGCCGAGCAGGCGCGCGGACCGGTCGATCGTGGCGTGCCGCTCCTCGCTCGCGACGATCCGCACCCGCGGCGCGCCCTGGAGGCCGTCGCGCTCGACGTCCCACCCGGCGGCCCGCAGCACGTGGTGGCGGCCTGCGGCCAGCCCCACGGTGTTGCCGGCCTGGGCGCCGGTCACGAACCCCACCGTGGCGGTGGCCGGCAGGCCCAGCAGCTCCAGCAGCCACGTGCTCGCGGCGCGCTCGGCGGCCACCGCCGCTGGGGAGAGCGCGTTGTTGAAGCCGGCCTGATCCCACCCGGCGGCGAGCACGTCCGCCGCGGTGGCGGCGGGCAGTGCGCCGCCGACGACGAAGCCGAAGTAGCGCGGCCCGGCGCTGCTCATCAGCCCGCCATCGGCCGCGGCGACGAGCTCCTCGACGACCTGTGCCGGCGGGGTCGGAGTGCGGGGCAGCGGCCCGCCGAACCGCTCCAGCAGCGTGTCAGGGTCGGTCGGCGCCTGCACGGGCCGGTCGGGGAGGGAAGCCCGGTAGTCCGCGGCGACGTCCGCGGCATGCCGCAGGAGCGATCTGAGGTCCATCGCGGGATCGTACGAAGGCATAGGTTGGATGGCGTGGATCATGTCGATGCCGTCGTCGTCGGGGCCGGGATCAACGGCATGGCCGCCGCCGCGCATCTCGCGCGGGGCGGCTGGTCGGTGGCACTGGTCGACCAGCACGAGCGGATCGGCGGGTTCGTCGCGGGCGAGGAGCGCACGGTGCCGGGCTACCAGCACGACACCTACTCCTCGTGGCACCCGCTCTTCGTCACCGGCCCCGTGTACGCCGACCTGGGGGCCGACCTGCACCGGCACGGCCTGGAGTACGCCAACTCCGACGGTCCGGTCGCGGCGTCGGTGTCCGACGCGGGGGACGTGACGATCGCCCACCGCGACGTCGAGCAGACCGTGGCCGGCTTCGCCGACGCAGCCGACCGGGACGCCTACCGCGCCGCGATCAAGCGGTTCGGCGCGCACGCCGCGCACATCGGCGGGCTACTGGGCAGCGAGCTGCACTCGCCCGGCGTGCTCGGCCCCCTGTGGGGGCTCGCCCGCGACGGCGGCCGTCGCGAGCTGGCGGCCTACGCGCGCGAGGTCGCGACCAGCGGACGGGCCTGGCTGCGCACCCACTTCCGGGGCCCCGAGGTCGACCGGCTCTGGGCGCCGTGGCTGCTGCACGCGGGTCTCGCGCCCGACAGCGCCTCCGGTGGCCTGATGGTGCCGGTCTTCGCCGCGACCCTGCACGCCGCCGGCCTTCCCGTCGTGGTCGGCGGCGCCGGCAACTTCGTGACCGCATGGGAGCGGCTGCTGGCCGAGCGGGGCGTCACCGTGCACACCGGCCGCAGGGCCGAACGGGTCGTGCTGGTGGACGGCGTGGCCGCCGGGGTCGCGGGCGACCGCTGGAGCATCACCGCGGAACGGGCGGTGCTCGCGTCGGTGACACCGGCCGCGCTCTACGGGTCGCTGCTGCCGCCCGGTGCCGTGCCGTCCGCGGTGGCCGACGAGGCGGCGCGCTTCCGGCCGGGGCGGGCGGCGATGCAGGTGCACGTCGCGCTGTCCGGGCCGGTGCCGTGGCGCGATCCGGCACTCGCGGCGGTGCCGCTCGTGCACCTGTCGGACGGGTCGGCCTCAACGGCGATCGCCTGCGCCGAGGCGGAGGCGGGCCTGCTGCCGCGGCGCCCGACGGTGGTGGTCGGCCAGCAGCACGTACTGGACCCCTCCCGGGTGCCGCCGGGGACGGCCGCGCTGTGGCTGCAGCTGCAGGAGGTGCCGTTCACGCCGGTGGGCGACGCGGCGGGCGATCTCGACGTCTCGGCAGGCTGGGATGCGGCACTGGCCCGCGGGTACGCCGATCGCGTGCTCGACCGGGTCGCGGCGCACGCACCCGGGCTGCGCGAACTGGTGGTCGCCACGGACGTGATCACCCCCGCCGACCTCGCGGCGTACAACCCGAACGCGATCGCGGGCGACCCCTACGCAGGTTCTGCCGAGCTGGACCAGAACTTCCTCTGGCGCGCAGGCCACTCGACGCCGGTGCCGCGGCTGTGGCACATCGGCGCCTCGACGCACCCGGGACCGGGCCTGGGGGGAGCCTCCGGCCACCTCGTCGCTCGTCGACTGCTGACGCCGGCGATCCCCGAGCGACTCCGCCGGATGATCGCCGCTCGGCCGGGTAGTCGAGATCCATGACGGACGGCCCACCCCTGCCCGATGCGCTGGAACGCCACCGGGACACCTCCGCGGGCCGGATGCGCAGCCGCTCCGTCGGTGAGCCCCGCCCCGGCGTACCCGAAGTGGTGCTGGTGCAGGGCATGGCCGTGGCCGACTACCTGATGCCCGCTGTCGCCGAGCTGGGCCGGTGGACGCGGGCGCACCTCGTCGAGCTGCCGGGGTACGCCGGGAGCGGGGAGCCGACCCGCAAGCTCGACGTGCCCGGCTACGCCGCCGCGGTCGTCGAGTGGCTCGACGCCGCGGAGTTCGGTCCTGTGGTGCTGGCGGGGCACTCCAGCGGTACCCAGGTCGCCGCGCGGGCGGCGGTCAAGGCCGGGCCACGCCGGGTGGTCGCGGTGGTACTGGCGAGCCCGACCGTCGCTCCGATCGCCCGGCCGCTGCCGCGGATGCTGGTGCGCTGGCGGCTCGACGGGCAACACGAACCGCCCGGCCTGACCGGCTCGCACCTGCACGAATGGCGCCGGGCGGGCGTGCGCGGGCTGCTGCACCTGGTGCGGGTGCACCTGCGCGACCGCATCGAGGAGTCCGTGCCCGAGATGACCGTCCCGCTGCTCGTACTCCGCGGCGTCGACGATCGGCTCAGCACCGCGGAGTGGGCCCGCGGCCTGGCCGCTGCCGCGCCCGCGGGCCGGTACGTGGAAGTGCCCGGGGCGCACACCTTCGTCTGGGCGGACCCGGGCTCATGGAGCGCGCCCGTGCGGCAGCTGGCCCTAGAGGCGGCATGAGCGCGCGGAGCTCCTGGACCCGGGTCGACGGGCGGCGCGTGCACGCCAGGGTCGGGGGCCCGGACGACGCCCCGGTGGTGGTCTTGTTGCACGGCCTCGGGGTGTCCAGCCGGTACATGCTCCCGCTCGCGCGGGAACTGGCGCCGCATTTCCGGGTGCACGCGGTCGACCTGCCCGGGTTCGGGCGCAGCGAGCCCTCGTCCGAGCCGCTCGACGTGCCAGGGCTGGCCGACGCGCTGCTGGCCTGGATCGACGCCGTAGGCCTCGACGCGCCCGCCCTCGTCGCGAACTCGATCGGCTGCCAGGTGGCGGTGTCGGCGATGGCCCGCGCACGGGGGGCGGTGAGCCGCGCGGTGCTCGTCGGCCCGACGTTCGACGGGCGCGGCGTCGCCCGCCAGGTCGGCAGCCTGCTGCTCACCGGCCTCCGCGAGCGTCCCGCGCTGGCGGCCGTCATCGCGCGGGACTACGCCGCGTGCGGCCTCCGGCGGGTCGCGCGGACCGCCCGGCACGCGTTCGCCCACCGGATCGAGGAGGACCTGCCCGCGATCACCCGTCCCGTGCTCGTCGTGCGCGGTGGCCGCGACCGAGTCGTGCCACAGGGCTGGGCGGAGGAGGTGACCGCCGCGCTGCCGGACGGCAGGCTCGCGGTGGTGCCCGGTCAGGGCCACGCCCTGAACTTCTCCGCGCCCGGACCCCTCTCCGCGGCGATCCGGCCGTTCCTCGGTGGCCCGCCACCAGGGCCGGACGCGCCCACCACCCGGCCCGCGACGGCGAGCATCGCGCAGTTCGACTCGGCGACGGCGTTCCTGCGGGGGACCGCGGCGGCGCTGCACGGGCGAGACCTGCCGGCGCTGGGTGCGTTCTCGCGGCCGCTCGCCCCGCTGGTCGAGCGGGTCGTCCCGGCCGTCAACCTGCTGCCAGAACGCCTGCGCGAGCAGGTGTACCGCGTCGGCAGCGGCAGCGAGGCGGCCCCGCCCGGCGAGCTGCACGCCGTGAACGCGGAGGTGCTGGCGCGCTGGATGGTGGGGCAGTACCCGCGGCGGGAGTTCCCGGCGGCGATCGTCGGCTCGTCGAACGGGGCGCTCGCACACCTGGCGGCCGCGGTGGGCATCCCGTACCTGCCTCAGACGTTCCTGCTGCCGGTGGCCCAGCCGCAGGTGGCCCCCGACGATCCGCGCCACGGCCTCGCCGCGGGTACCGGCCCCGGCCGCATGCTGCTCGACGCGAACCCGGACGTCGCGCTGCACCACATGCACGACCCCAACCAGGACCGGCTGTCACTGGCCCGGATGACCTACTTCCGCATCAAACGCCGCAGGCTCGGCCCGGCATTCACGGACTTCCTCACCGAGACACTGCCCCGCGGGGCGACGCTGCTGGTCGCCGACTGCCGCCTGCGCTGGCCGGTCACCCGGCTCGGCGACCGCCACGTGTTCCAGTTCGGCGCGTGGGGCGGCATGCCGGCCGAGGAGTTCCGGACCGGCAGCCCCCGTGTGGCCGACTACCTCCGGCGCTACGGGGTGGATCGCCGCAGCTGGGATCCGCCACCCGTGGACGGCGACGCCCCGGAGGCCGAGTGGGGGTTCGACCCGGCGCTGTCGGACGACCTGAGCGAGCTCGCGCGGGAGCGGGGGTGGCGACTGCGGCGCGTCACGTTCGACGAACCGGCGGCCCTCAGCCCGCTCGTCGCCGAGCTGTACCGGTGGTGGTACCGCCGCCGCGGCCGACCGGAGGACCGGCTCCTCGTCGAGTCGTTCGTGCTGCTCGATCCCCACCTCGTCCTCGCCACCGGTCTGGTCCCGTACTGGTCGGAGTTCGCCGTCGAGCCGTCCGCGGACGCACTGGAGAAGTACCTGGACGGAACGCGCCCTTACGCGGAGATCCTGCTGACGCTGTTCCAGCACGGCACCGAGGGCGTCGGGGTCGCGCCGGCCGACCGCTGGCGCGAGCTGCTCGGCCGGGCCGGCACGCGGGGCGCGTTCCTCGGGGTCGACCCCCGCCTGCACCCGCGGGACTTCGGCAGCTTCGGCCGGTTCCACCGGCAGCTCGCCGGGATGGCTCGCCACACCCCGCCCGCGCCGCTCACGCTCGACGAGCTGGACCAGTTCGTCGCCGGGCGGCGGGACGAGGCGATCACCTGGGAGTGACACGCGGGTGTGATGCGACCGCCCCGGGTACCCGGCGCCCATGGCTACGTGCGAGGTGTGCGGGAACGACTACGACATGACGTTCGAGGTGCGGGCGCAGGGCGCGGTCCACGTGTTCGACAGCTTCGAATGCGCGATCCACGCCATGGCCCCGGTGTGCGAGCACTGCGGCTGCAAGATCGTCGGGCACGGCGTACAGGCAGGCGGCCGGTTCTTCTGCTGCGCCCACTGCGCGAACTCCGCGGTCTCGGGCGCGGGGCTGCGGGACCGGGTCGACGCGACAGTCTGACTACTGTCCCGTCGGCGCCGTCTCCGGCTCAAGGTCGTCGGCCGGTTCGGCGCGCAGCGGTTCGAGCGCGGTGGTCTCGCCGAACCACAGCAGCGCGTCGTACCGGTCGCCCAGTGTCGACGGGACGTAGTTGCCCCAGCGCTCCTGCTCGGGGTGGTAGACGACCCCTATCGCCCGGTGGTCCAGTGAGGTGCGCAGCCACCGCGGCTGGTCGTAGGTCTCCGGGAAGACCAGCAGGGACGGCTCGTCCCCGAGCGCGCGGTGCAGGAGGTCCTCGGCGCTGCCGTCTCGCCCGGGCGGCACCGGGAGGCGCTTTGCGGGCGCGCCCCACGACGATGCCGCGACGACGTCCCCGCGGTGTCCGGCGAAGCCGACCAGCACCACGCCGTCGTCGGCGTGGCGCTCGCGGGCGAGCTGCCCGAGGTTGGTCATGCCCGCGGCCGCCATGTCGGTGGCCCTCGCGTCGCCGATGTGCGTGTTGTGCGCCCAGACCACTCCCTTGGAACCGGCTCCGTTGTGGTCGAGGATCCGGTCCAGGGTGTCGGCCATGTGCACGTCGCGGATGTTCCAGGATGCGGGCCCGCCCCGTACCGCGGCCCGGTAGTAGCGCTCTGCGCCCGCGACGACGGCGGCGTTCTGCTCGGCGACGAAACGCTCGCCCCGGTCGTCGTCGCCGGATCTGTCATCGGAGCTGTGCCGCTCGCACATGCCCCGCAACACCTCGACCACCGCGTCCTCGCAGCTCTCCGGCACCCAGCGGGTCGCGCGGGCGTACGCGAACGGGTCCGGCCCGTAGGGCTCGAAGCAGGCGTAGGCATCGAGGGCGGCGGCCGCGTGGTCGGGTTCGTGCTCGCGCAGCCACCGGACGACCTCGCGCATCGACCGCTGCAGGCTGTAGACGTCGAGCCCGTGGAAGCCGACCCGCCGCTCCGGCGCCAGGCCGTCGTTGTGCTCGCGCAGCCAGGTCGCGGCGGCGCGCACGGCACCGTTCGCCCACATCCACGTCGGCCACCGGTCGTAGCCGGAAAGGGCCTCGTCGACGTCCTCCGGCCCTCCGGTCACGGACCGGTGCAGGCGACGGCAGTCGGGCCAGTCGCCCTCGACCGCGACGAAACCGAAGCCCTTCTCCGTGACGAGTCTGCGGGTGAGCCGGTCGCGCCATGCGTAGTACTCGTGCGTGCCGTGCGACGCCTCCCCGATCAGCACGAGCCGGGCGTCGGCCACCCGCTCGACGAGCGCGTCGAGGGCTGAGTACTGGCCTCCTGAGTCGGTCCGCAGCGGCCGGGCGACGGCACGGACGTCGGCTGGGTCGTCCATCGGTCCTCCTACTCGGGCGGCTCGACCGGGAACACGCGGTACGGGCGGTGCAGCAGTGGGCGGGCGACGTTGTGCACGGGCACGCCGCCGGGGGTCCGGCCGTCGGGCGACCCGGCGTGGGCGTGGCCGTGCAGGGCGAGCGCCACCCCGCAGCTGTCGATGACGTCGGCGAGGAGGTGGCTGCCGAGGAACGGGTAGATCTCCCGCGGCTCGCCCTCGAGCGTCTCGGGTATCGGCGCGTAGTGCGTGAGCGCGACGGTCACGTCGCAGTCGAGGGTGCGCAGCGCCTCGCCGAGGCCGGCGGCGAGCGCGCGGCCGCGGGCGGCGAACGCCTTCATCTCCGGCTCCCCGAAGTCGGCCGCCATCCCGCTCGGGAACCCACCGCCGAACCCGACGGTGCCCGCGATTCCCAGCCGCACGCCGTCGAGGGACAGCACCGTGGAACTGCATTCCAGCACGGTGATCCCGGCCTCCTCGAGCGCGGCCGTGACCCCCTCGACCTCGTCGGAGTGCAGGTCGTGGTTGCCGAGCACGGCGACGACGGGCACCGGGGACCCGGCGAACTCGCCCGCGACGACCTTCGCCTCGGCGACCGTGCCGTGGCGGGTGAGATCCCCGGCGAGCAGCAGCACGTCGGCCGTGCCCTCCAGCGCGGCGACGTCGTCGGTGTAGCAGCCGTGCATGCCCTCGCCGAGGTGGACGTCCCCGACCGCGGCCACGCGAACTGTCACGGTGCCTCCTCCTTGGGCGGGATGTCGAGGTCGTCGCACAGGTCGAGGAACGCCCGTGCGAACGGCCAGTGCGCCACCTGCCGCCGCAGGGCCGGCCAGTCGATCTGCTCCCGCAACGCCCTGGCGTGCGGGAAGATCCGGCCCATGTCGCAGAAGTGCTCGGAGAGCGCGAGCACCTTCGAGGCGAGGATGTCGGTGGCCGGCTGCACCGGCATGAGCACCGAGTCGACGCGCAGCTCGTCCGCGAGCTCCAGCTGCTCCCGGGTGACGGGCAGGTCGGCCGGCCGGAAGATCAGGTCGACGAGCGCGTCGCCGTCGTAGACCTTCTCCAGCCAGTCCTCCGGCGGGTGTTCGACGCGCAGGCCGGCGTCGGCGAGCGCCTGCAGTGCACGCGGCACGTCCTCCTCCACGAGTACGAAGTCGGCGTCGTGGACCGGCTCCGGGCCGCCCCTCGCCCACGAGGCGTACCCGCCCGCGAGCGCGAACGAGACGCCGGCGGCCTTGAGCGTCGTGGCGACCCGCTTGAGCGCGTCGCGCAGCTCCTGGTCCGCCCGCTCCGCGACGGTCACCTCGCACCGCCCGTCACCAGCGGCACGAACGCGACGGCCCCGAGGTTCTCCTCCCGGCCGTTGCGGAAGCGGGAGAGCGTCCCGGACCCGTGGCGGCCGACCGGGCAGACCAGCGCGGCGTCCGGTGCGAGCTGCTCCAGCAGCGCGGGCGGCGGCCCGTCCTCGGCCATCGCCGTGACGACGATGCCGTCGAACGGCGCACGGTCGGGCACGCCGAGCGCGCCGTCGCCGGTGCGGACCTCGACGTTGTCGTAGCCGAGCGACTCGAGCACGGTGCGGGCCCTGTCGGCGAGCTCGGCATGGCGCTCGATCGTCACCACCGAACGGTGGCACCGGGAGAGCACCGCGGCGCCGTACCCGGATCCCGTGCCGATCTCGAGGACGTGCGCGTCGGGCCCTGCCTGCACCGCGGCCGCGCTGAACGCGACGATCAGCGGCGCGGAGATCGTCTGGTCGAGGCCGATGGGCAGCGGGTTGTCCTGGTAGGCCGCTCCCGCCACCCCTCGGGGGACGAACCGCTCCCGCGGCACCAGCCGCATCGCGTCCAGGACGCGGTCGTCGCTGATCCCGCGGCCGCGCAGGCGATCCACCATCGCGGCCCGTTCCCGGTCGGCGCGGCTGGCCATGGTCCCCGGGTTCCCGCCGCCGCCCAGATCATGCCGCCCAGATCATGCCGACCAGATCATTCAGCGCAATCATTCAAACCGGATCATTCAGCCGCCTGCTGGCCCTTCGCGTAAAGCAGCTGGAGGAAGTCGGCGCCGGCGAGCGCGGTGAACGTCGCGGCGACGAGGCGGGTCACCCGCGGCGCGAACACGTACCCGAACGCGAAGCCCGTCGCGATCCACATGTCGAGGCAGAACGGGCAGGTGATCAGCTCGCCGATCGCGTGCCGCACTCCGCTCGCCGTGCGGACGTCCTCCATGACCTCGGCCGGTCCGCCGGTGCTCGAGTAGCGCGCGAAGGGGACGCGGAGCGGGCTCGTGACCGCGTCCTTGCTGAGGGTCCGCGAGAGTTTGTGCGTGCCGGCGGTGATCAGCAGGAGGTCCCAGGGCCCGATCCCGTTCGGTAGCCGCCGCCCCGTTGCCGCCGCAAGGCCTGCCGCACCCGCGACGAACGCTGCGAAGACCGCCATGACGAGCACGTAGCCCTCGAGCGGGCGGTCCTCGCCGTGGCGGTACGCGTCCGCCTCGTCCCGGGTGACGTCGGCGAGGTCGTTGCCGGACGGAGTCGTGCGTGGCTGGCTCATGTCGTGTCTCCGTGTGTCGACGCCGCCCCGTGGGCTACCCCGGAGCGTGCAGCCGAACCGGAGGAGGTCGACGGTGATGGACGGCGAGCACCCGGTCGTGGTCGTCACGGGGGGCACGGCCGGGATCGGACGGGCGGTGGTGCGGGAGTTCGCCGTCCGCGGCTACGACGTCGCCGTGCTCGCACGAGGAGCCGACGGGCTCGAAGCGGCCGTCGCCGATGTCGAGGAGGCGGGCAGGCGGGGGCTCCCGGTGCCCACCGACGTCGCCGACGCCGACGCCGTGGACGCCGCGGCGCGCAGGGTCGAATCCGAGCTCGGACCCATCTCGGTGTGGGTCAACAACGCGTTCACGGGATCGATCACGTTCTTCGAGGACCTGTCGCCCGACGAGTACCGCCGGATCACCGAGGTCACGTACCTGGGGTTCGTCAACGGCACGCGCGCGGCGTTGCGGCACATGGCCCCGCGCGGGCGGGGCGTGATCATCCAGGTCGGGTCGGCGCTGGCGTTCCGCGGCATCCCCCTGCAGGCCGCGTACTGCGGCGCGAAGCACGCGATCGTCGGGTTCACCGAGGCGGTGCGCACCGAGCTGCGGTGCAGGCGCTCGCCGGTGCGGCTGTGCGAGGTGCACCTGCCCGGCGTCAACACACCCCAGTTCGACGAGGTGCTCCACCGCGGCATCGCGCACCAGCCGCGGCCTTTGGCTCCGGTCTACCAGCCGGAGATCGCCGCACGCGCCATCGCGGAGGTGGCCCGGCGCCCGCGGCGCTCGACCTGGGTCGGCGCGTCGACCGTTGCCACCATCCTCGCGAACCGGATCGCGCCCGCGCTGATGGACCGCTACCTGGCGCGCACCGCCGTCGCGGGCCAGCAGGAACCGGCGCACGACCCGCCGTCACCCGGCACGAACACCTGGCAGCCTCCCGCCGGTGACCTCGGCGCCCACGGCGAGTTCGACGACGAGGCACACGCGCACAGCCCGCAGGCATGGCTGATCCGGCACCGTGGTGTCGCGCTGGGCGCTCTCGCACTTGCCGGGGCCGGCGTGGCTGCGATCAGAGTTCCTGCGCCTCGCCGACCGCTCGCCAGTCCGGGCGCAGGGCGCAGACGGTCCCGTCGCGGATCGTGACGCTGTCGAACGCCAGCCAGCGGCGCCGGCACCAGCAGGTGTAGACGGTGCCGCGCACCGCCCGCCGTGGCGGGTGGCACCGATGCGGGGGTGCGGTCGTCATTCCTCGTTCCTCCAATCTGCCGTCGAGCGGCTGTGGGTGCGTACCGGGTACCCGCTGTTCGGTGGATCGACAGCTGACGGAAGGTGGCCTGCTGCGGACGTGGCTGCCCACCGCGTTCGGGGCGTCGGTCCTCGTCGCCGAGATCCCCCTGGTGTACGCGGCGGCCGCCCGGTCGGCCGACGGCGCCCGCGCCCTCGCCGCACTCGGCATCTGCCTCGCCGTGCTCGTCGTCGTCAACACCCCTGCCCTCTCGCTCACCCCGCTGGTGGCCCTCGAGGCCGACCGGCGCGGGCTGCGCCGCTACGCCCTCGCCGTCGGCGCGGCCGGTGCCCTCGTCCTGCTGCTGCTCGGGGCGGTGCCGCCCGCCGCGCAGGTCGTGGGCCTCGTGTTCGGGCTGGACGAGGCGCTACTACGGCACGTGCGCGACGGGCTCGTCGCGCTCGCGCCCAACGCGCTCGGCGTCGCGTTGCGCCGCGAGCTGCACGGCAGGCTCGTCCATGCGGGGCGGACCGGCCCGATCGTCACGGCGACGGCGGTGCGGATCGTGGGCACCGGCGCGCTCGCGTTCGTCGCCGTCGCGCTCTGGCCCGAGCGCGGTGCGCTGGCCGGCGGGCTCGCCCTGTCGGCGGGCGCCTTCCTGGAGGCGGCCCTGCTCGCCGCCCGCGCTCCCGCTCCCGGTGGCACCCGGCCGCTGGAGCCGCTGTCGCTGATGCGCGTCCACGCCCACCTGTCGTCGACCCGGCTGCTGGCCATGGCGCCGATGGTGATCACGACGGTCGGGATCGCCCACGCCCACGAGGCGGAGGCGTCGCTCGTGGTGTGGCCCGCGCTGTACGAGCTGATCATGCTGTTCACCTCGCCCGCCACCGACTGGGAGGCGGTCTGCGCCCGTGCGCTGCGGCGCTGCCCGGCGTCCGGGGCGCCTCGGCGGGTCGCCGCCTGGCTGGGCGCGGGGTTCACGTTCGCGTTCGCCGTGGTCGTGCTCTCCGGAGCGGGCGAGGGCTACCTCCGATCGCTCGTCGCAGTGCCCGACGGCCCCGCGGCGCTCGCGGCGGCGTGGATGCCGGTGCTGCTGCTGGTTCCCGGGCTGTGGGTGCTCCGGGCCCACCTGCACGGGATCCGCATGGCGTCGGGGGAGACCGCGGTGTTCGTGCGGGCAGGTGTCGTGCACGCGCTCGTGCTCGCGGGGACGGTCACGGCTCTCGGGACGACCGCGCTGCCCGGCGTCGGTGCTGCGTGCCTCGCGGTCGTCGCGGGCCTGCTCGCCGACGTTGGCATCACCCGGTCCGGACAGGTTGGTTCCCGGCGGGCGGGGGTACCACCGGGTTCCCGAACTGACACGAAGGAGCCCGTCGTGGCCCAGCAGACCACCACCGACGTCGTCGACGCGCTGACGACCGACCACCGGGAGGCTCTCGACCTCCTCGACCGCATCGCCAGGAGCACCAATCCCAGGGAGAAACGCGACCTCGCCGACACGGTCATCGCCGAGGTCGTGCGGCACGCGATCGCCGAGGAGACGTACGTCTACCCCGCGATGCGCGAGCACCTGCCGGAGGGCGAGAAGGAGGTCCAGCACGACGTCGAGGAGCACAAGCAGCTCGAGGAGATCATGAAGCAGCTGGAGGCCATCGACGCGAGCGAGCCCCGGTTCGACGGGCTCGTGCGCCGGATGACCGAGCAGCTGCGCCACCACGCCCACGACGAGGAGTCCGAGCAGTTCCCGCAGCTGCGCGCGCAGGTCCCGCACGAGCGGCTGGTCGAGATGCGCGAGAAGGTGGAGACCGCGAAGAAGCTCGCCCCGACGCGGCCGCACCCGAACGCGCCGCACACCGAGCTGTTCCACAAGCTCGCCGGACCGGGTGTGGGGCTGGTCGACCGGTTGCGCGACCGGCTCACCCACCGCGGCAGCTGAGGCCGGGCCGCCCGTAGAGTGCCCCTCCGTGGTTTCGGACGGTGGCGCTCCGCGGGCGGTGGACGAAGGGGTCACCCGCCGGCTCAAGGCGCTCGCCTGCACGGCGCCGCTGCACGACCTGGACGCCCGCAAGACCCGCCTCGATTGGGTCGACGCCACGCGCTACCAGATGGCCGAGATCGCCCTCCAAGCGATCGACCAGGTCACGCTGGCCATGGACTTCGACCACGGGGCAGACCAGGCGCAGGTCGTGAAGCGGCTGCGGCCGTTCGTCGCGGCCCAGGTGCCCGACGCGGCCGCGGGGGAGCACGAGCGCGTCGCGCAGTGGGTGATCGAGAACCTGATCAACGTCGGGAGCCTCGACCGCGGGTTCCAGGTCGACTACGGAACATTCACCGAGGACGGGCGCTACGTCCGCCGCCGCTTCGACTTCAAGCTGCTCGTCGAGGTGGCCGCCCCGGACGGCGAGGTGTACCTGCGCGCCTCCGACGAGGCGATCAACGTGCTGGTCGGCGCACTGGACACCGACGTCGAGTCGGCCCAGGTGGCGGCCGAGGTGAAGCTGGAGAACCTGATCGCCCGGGGTCGCCTCGGCGACGCGCGCCTCGCCGCCGAGCAGGCCCGCTACCGCACGGTGCAGTACGCGGAGGCGCTCCGCCAGAAGCTCGACGCCACGCGCCGCGACGTCCGGTCGGTCGACTGGCTCGCCGCGGTGCCCGAGCTGCTCGACGAGGCGCTGACCCACATCGAGTCGCGCTACCGGGCCGAGACCGCGATCCTCGCGAACATCGCCGACGCCCGCGACGAGGCCACCGAGCCGGGGCGCCGCCGCCAAGCCGCCGAGCTCGTCGACGTGGTGAGCGACTGCATCCAGCGGCACACCCAGCTGCAGGCACGGCTGCAGGAGGCGGGCGCCACCTTCCGCGCGGAGCAGGACCGCCAGCAGTTCAGCGGCCGGCCCAAACGGGCGGCGATCGACGTGTTCGGCCAGCTCCTGCGCCCGTGCCTCACCCTGGACACCGCCACCGCCGCCGGGCCGGCCGCGGCGTTCTTCGGCGCGGGGGCCGGCGTGCGGGTGCCGAGCGTGCCGAGCCTCACCGGGCTGGTGGAGACACTGCTCACCCCGCCCGTCGAGCGCGACCCGCTCGGGGAGCCGGTGGTGGAGCCCGACCTCGCGCCCGCCGCCGTGGAGCGCTTCGGCGAGCACCTCTGGAAGCAGGCGGCCGGGCTGCTCGGCACCGGGCGCGCGCGGCGCCTTTCCGAGCTGCTCACCGACGCGCGGGAGATCGACCCCGAGCTGCCGACGCTGGTGGCACTGCGCGTGGTGCACGCGGTCGGCTCGAGCGTCGGGACCGCCCGCAACCAGGGCGACCCGACGCTCCTGCTCGCGATCGACGACGGCACGGTGCTGCGCGACCCGGAGTTCGGCGGGGCGGACCTGCTGGTCACGACGGCCGGCGTCCTGGCGGGCGAGCCGGAGATCGAGGAGGTCGCGTGACTCGGGAGATCCAGCCGCAGGACGTGGAGTCCGCGGCGCGGCTCGTCGCGCACGGGATGCGGCCGAAGGCGCTGCCGTCCCGCGATGCCGGCTACGGGGAGCTGGTGCGCCGCTACCGCGACGACGACGGGTTCGCCGACACCGTGCAGCGCGTCGCGGCCGGGCTCGGCCTCGTCGTGCTCGCGGTCGGTCCGCAGTCGGGGATCGTGCTGGCCGCGGTCGAGGAGTCGGTGTTCGAGATCCGCATGGACGAGTACGCGCGGCGCACGGTGCTGCAGAACCGCCAGAGCGACAAGATGCTGCACGGTCTCGCCCACCTCGCCGCCGCCGCGCTGGCCTTCCCCCGCCCCGACGACCTCGGCGACGACAGCTACGTCGGCCGGGTGTCGGTCGACCAGGTCGACGGGGCCGTGCGCGAGGCGTGCCGCACCCTCGAGGAGCGCACGGCGGGCGGCGAGGCCGACCCGTTGTCGGACGCCCCGCAGCTGGAGGCGGCGTGGCGGGCGTGGCTGCGCAGGCCGGAGGCAACGGCCACCAAGGACGGGCGCGCCGGCGAGGCGACCACCCGCGGGATCGTGGGGAAGGCGCTGCGGTTCCTCGCCGACCAGGGCTTCCTCGTCGCCGTCGGCGCCGAAGGCGGCGTCTACCGCACCACCCCGCGCTACCAGGTGCAGGTGCGCGAGCTCGCCGCGCAGCGCGCGTTCGACGAGCTGCTGCAGCTCGGCGTGCTGCCGGTCGCGACGGCGCGCGGCGCCCTGCGCTCCCCGAACGGTCTCGAGGCGCCCGATGTATGAGCTCTCCCGCGTCCGGCTGTTCTCGGTCGGCCCGCCAGGGGCCCGCTACCAGGACGTCACGCTCGACCTGCGCGGCGTCGGCCCCGCTGTGCAGGCGGCGCAGCAGGTCGACCTGTTCGCGCCCGACGACCTGGAGCGCGTGCCGCGCCGCCCCTCCCCGGCGTCGGTGCTGTTCCTGGAGAACGGTGGCGGCAAGTCGGTGCTGCTCAAACTGGTGTTCTCGGTGCTCCTGCCCGGGCGGCGCCAGGTCGTCGGCACGACGAGCACCACCGTGCTGGAGAAGTTCGTGCTCGGCGAGGACGTCGCGCACGTCGTGCTGGAGTGGATGCACACCGGCACCGGGCAGCTGCTCGTCACCGGCAAGGTGTCCGAGTGGCGCGGGCACGTCACGTCGCTGGACCCGGAGAAGCTCGGCGCCGCCTGGTACTCGTTCCGGCCCGCACCCGGCTTCGGCCTCGACGACCTGCCGCTCACCGTCGACGGCCGCCGCGTCACCACCACCGGGTTCAAGGACCGCCTCACCGAGCGGCACCGCGCGCTGCCCGCGCTGGAGCTGGTCTGGGAGACCGGGCCGCGGGACTGGACGCGCCACCTCGCCGACACGGGCCTCGACCCCGAGCTCTTCCGTTACCAGCGCGCGATGAACGCGGGGGAGGGCGAGGCGGCGGAGGCGTTCGCGTTCCCCACCGACGAGGCGTTCGTCGACTTCCTGCTGCGCGCCGTGCTCGACGCCGAGGAGCCGCAGAACCTCGCCGACCTCGTCTCCGGCTACGCCACGCGGCTCGCGCAGCGGGCCGACCTGGAACAGGAGCGCGACTTCGTCGAGGGCACGTTGACGCGCCTCGGCCCGCTGACCGAGGCCGAGCGGGCCGCCGCGGCCGCCCGCCACGACGAGGCGGCGGCGCAGGACGGCGCCCGCGCGCTCGCCGCGGCGATCGTCGCCCGCCGTGGTGCCGAGGACGAGCGGATGGCCGTCGCGGCGCAGGCGCACGACGCCGCGCAGGAGCGGGTGCGCGCCGCCGAGGTGCGTGAGCGCGGGCTGCAGGAGGTCACCACCGAGCTGCGCCGCCGCGTCGCCGCGCTGGAACTGGCGGCCGCGCAGGAGGTCGAGGCGGCGGCCCGGCGCGCCCACGCCGAGGCCGAGCGGCACGTGGCGGCGTGGCAGGCCGTCGAGCCGGTGCTGCGCCACCGGGTCGCCGAGGCCGAGGCGCGGCGGCTGCGCGGAGTGGTGGACGCGGAGCAGGAGCGGGCGCGACCCGCGTTGCGGGCACGCCAGGACGCGGCCCGCGCGCTCGCCGCGGGACTGCGGGCGATGGTGCGCGACGCCGAGGACGCGGCCGCCGCGGCCGAGGAGGCCGCCGCGGCCGCCGACGAGCGGGCCGAGGCGGCGCGGTCGGTCGAGCTGGCTCAGGTCAGCTCGGCCGCCACGCACCGGGCCGCCGCCGAACAGGCGCGCGCCGAGCTGGCCAGGATCGAGCGGCGCACGGCCGTGGCCGTGACGGCGGGTCACCTCGCCGAGGGCGCCGATGTGGCCGCCGCGAGCGCCGCCGCCGGGGAAGAAGAGGCGGCGGCCCAGGCGGAGGTGGCCGCCCTGCACGCCGAGCTGACCGAGCTGCGGCATGCCCGCCGCGCCGCCGACGAGCGCCGCAGTGCCGCCCGCCGCGCCGACGATGCGGCTCGCGCGGCCGCGGAACGCGCGGAGTCCGCCCTCTCCGACGCCCTCGCCGCCCGCGACGCCCTGGCGGGCGAGCCGCGGCTCGCCGACCTGCTCGGGGTGGAGGAGATCCGGCCCGACACCGACGCGTCCGCACTCGAGGAGCGCCTCGTCGCGGCGATCGGCGCGGGGGACCGCAGGCGCACGGAGCTGCTCGCCGCCCAGGACCGCGACGCACGGGCGCTGCGCGCCCTCGGGGAGGGCGGGCTGCTGCCCGAACCCGCCGAGATCGAGCAGGTGCTCGCGGTGCTCGAGGGCGCCGGTATCACCGCGTACTCCGGCTGGCGCTACCTCGCGACGCTTCCGCGGGCACAGCGCACGGTCGTCGTCGAGCGGCTCCCGCACCTGGTGGCGGGCGTGCTGCTCAACAACCCCGACGACGCGCCGCGCGCCCGCGAGGAGCTGGAGCGGGCGCGGCTGCTGCCGTGCGCTGCCGTGGCCGTGGGCGCCACCGCGTCGGTGGAGGCAGGCGGGAACGCTCCTGGCGTCGACTTCGTGGTGTCGCCGAATCCGGCGATGGTCGACGAGGCGGCGGCCGAGCAGGTCCGCGCCGAGCTGGATCGGGAGACCGCCGAGCGCGCCGCGGCGCTGGAGTCGCTCGGCGCCGGCCTCGAGGCCGACCGCGCCCTGCTCGCCCGGCTGCGCGACTGGCGGAAGCGGCACCCGGCAGGGGAGCACGACGTGCTCGCCGAGGCCGCCGACACGGCGCGCTCGGCCCTCGCGGGCGCCTCCCGGGAGGCCGAGGTGGCCGACGCCGATGTCGCAGGGCTCGACGAGCGGGCCGACCGCCTCGAGCAGGACGCGCCCCGGCTCGCCGCCGCCGTCGACGCGGCCCGGACCCGCGCCGCCGCGCTCGTCGCGCTGCTGGCCGAGGTGCGGCGGCGACCGGAGCTCGACGAGCAGGTGCGGGCCGCGACGGTCGCCGTCGAGCGTGCCGAGGCCGCGGCCGCGACCGCGCGCGCCGAGGCGGCCGACGCCCGCCGCGACGCCGACGATGCCCGCCGCGTCCGGGACCGGCAGCGGGCCGTGGCCGACTCGAGCCGGACGGAACTCGCGGAGCTGCCCCTGGATGGCGTCGAGCCAGACGGTGATCTTCCGGACGGTGATCTTCCGGACAGGGCCCTCGAGGTGCTACGGGCCGAGTACCGCAACGCCGAGGCCGCGTACTCGGCTGCCGAGGTCGATGCCGACCTGCGGGCCCGCCTTGGCGACGCGGAGCGGGACGCGAGGGCGGCGCAGGCCGCCTTCGACGAGCTGCCCGGCGAGGTGCGGGCGGCCGCCGACGCGCTGCTGCACTCACCCGACGCCGCCGACCCCGCCACGCGCCGGGCCGCGACGGCCCAGGCCGGGTCGGCGCTCGCCCGCTGCGCCGAGGAACTGCGGGAGGCGGGCGCGGAGCTCGCGGTGGCCAAGCGGGAGGCCGGCCGGTTCCCGGCGGGTCCGCGGCCCGTCGAGCCCTACGGCGAGCCCACCGATGTCGAGCAGGGCCGCGAGCTGGTCGAGCGGGCCGAGCGCGACATGCGGGCGGCCACCGCAGAGGCGAGCGCCGCCCGGGACGCGGCCGCGGCGGCGGAGTCCACCCGCCGCGCGGCGGAGGCGTCGGCCGAGGGGTTCCGGCACGTGGTGGCCGGCCTGGACGACACCGCTGTCGAGGCGGCGGAGCCGGGCGTGGCCCCGTTCGCGGGTGACGTCGACGCCGCGCTGGGGCGCTGGAAGGAGCTGCGGGCGGCCGTGCGCGACGCCGCACGGGACCGGGCGGCCGCCGAGCGCGCGGTGCGCGCCGCCGTGGACGCGGTGGCCCAGTTCGCGCAGGAGACCCGCTTCTCGTCCGTGGCGAGCCCGGTGCGCAGCCACCTCCTCGGGGTGGCCCGCGCGGAGATGCCGGGGCTCGCGCCCGAGTGGGAGCAGGCCCTGCGCCCCCGGTTGCGCTCGCTCGACGACGACCTCGCGACGATCGGCCGGCACCGCTCGGGGATCGTGACGCGCCTGCACGGGATGGTGGGCGAGGCCCTGCGCACGCTGCGGCTCGCGCAGCGGCTCTCCGAGCTGCCCGAGGGCCTTTCGGACTGGTCCGGCCAGCAGTTCCTGCGCATCCGCTTCGACGAGGTCGACGACGCCGCGTTGCTGCACGAGCTCGGCGAGGTCGTGGACCGCACCGCGGGCGAGCGCACCGGCAACGCCCGGGACCGCCGCGACGGCATGTCACTGCTGCTGCGGGGCGTGCGCGCGGCGATGCCGAAGGGCGTGCGCGTGGAGATGCTCAAGCCCGACGCGGTGCTGCGCACCGAGCGGCTGCGGGTGTCGGAGATCCGCGACGTGTTCTCCGGCGGGCAGCAGCTGACGGCCGCGATCGTCCTGTACTGCACGATGGCCGCCCTGCGCGCCCACCAGCGCGGCCATGGCAGGCGGGCGCACGCGGGCGTGCTGTTCCTGGACAACCCGATCGGTCGCGCGTCAGCCGGCTACCTGCTGGAGCTGCAGTTCGGCGTGGCCCGCGCGCTGGGCGTGCAGCTGATCTACACGACCGGCCTCTTCGATGCCGGAGCGCTGAGCGCGTTCCCGCTGATCATCCGGCTGCGGAACGACGCCGACCTGCGCGCGGGGCGCAAGTACCTTTCGGTCGACGATCGCGTGGCGCGGCAGCTCGCCGAGCTGGACGCACCCGACGGCAGCGGCCAGGTGGCGGCGGCAAGGGTGTTCCGGCGGCCGGAGCCGATCCCCGGCTGACGCCGTGTTCGTCAGTCGGTGCCGTCCGGACCGGCGTGCGCGCAGACGTCGAGCTCCATGCCGTCCGGATCACGGAAGAACAGCGACCATTCGCCGCCGAGGCGCTGGATCTCGCCGATCTCCGCGCCGGCGGCCACCATCCGCTCGCGCAGCACGTCGAGCGTGGCGCGCGAGTCGACGGCGAGTCCGAAGTGGTCGATCGGGCCTCGGCCACCCATGGCCCGGCGCTCGCCGACGATCGACTCCTCGGCCACTTCGAAGGCGTTCAGCGCGGCGCCCCCGCCGAGGTCGATGATCGCCATCCGCGGGTGGTCGTCGGTCGCCGCCATCTCGAAGGTGACGTCGCCCCGAACGCTTCGACGTAGAACCTGATCAGCCGATCGAGATCGGACGTGACGGTGGCTACGTGGTTGAAGCCTTGTGTGACGGGCACGGGCCGATCGTGGCACGCCGGCCGTCCCGGCGGTAGCGCGTGCGGCGGACTCGCCGCCGCGCCCCCACCGTGCGGAGTGGTCCGGTCAGTGGCCGGTCGCCGCGGCCTCTGTCGCGGTTACTGGTGCGGTGCTCGTCTTGCGCAGGTCGCGTCGGAACGTCTCCGGCGCCTTCCACACCGCGATCATGGAGATCACGGCACCGATCATCACGTAGCCGGCCACCAGCGGCCAGCGGGTGCCGTCGGGCCCGGCGAGCGCCGTGGCGATGAACGGGGTGAGCCCGCCCGCGAGGATCGAGGCGATCTCGCGGCCCGCCGCGGCGCCGGTGTAGCGCCGGTCGGCGGGGAACAGCTCCGCGAAGAAGGCGGGCTGCACCGCGTTGATCGCGTTGTGCCCGAGGTTGAGCACCAGGACGTAGCCGAGCGTGATCAGCAGGAACGACCCGGTGTGCAGCAGCCCGAAGAACGGGAAGGCCATGACGAACACGACCACGGACCCGAAGAAGTAGACCGGGCGGCGGCCGACGCGGTCCGACACCGCGGCGAACACGCCGTGCGAGACGAACGCCAGCACGGAGACGACCAGGATGGCGTTGTTGAGCGTGCTGCGCTCGATCCCGAGGGTGCCGTTGCCGTAGGACAGGGCGAACACGGTGAGCAGGAAATAGGGCAGCGCCTCGGCGAAGCGCAGGCCGAGGATCAGCAGGAGGCTGCGCCAGTCGTCGCGGAAGGTCGAGACGATCGTGCCGCCCCCGGTCTTCGCGCCCGGCTCCCCGGCGACGGGGGCAACCGACTCGTTGAAGACCGGGGTCTCGGACAGGCTGCGCCGCATCCAGAACGTCACGACCAGGATCACGGCCGAGAGCAGGAACGGCACCCGCCAACCCCACGACAGCAGGTCCGCTTCGGGGAGCGTGTAGACCCACGCGAACGACAGCGTGATGAGGATCTGCGCGGAGAACCCGCCGGTGTTCGGCCATGCCGTGAAGAACCCGCGCCGGCTCGGTGGCGCCGACTCCAGCACGATGATCATCGAACCGCCCCACTCGCCTCCCACGGCGAAGCCCTGTGCCAGTCGGAGCACCACCAGCAGCACGGGCGCCCAGATGCCGATCGTGTCGTACCCGGGCAGCAGGCCGATGAGGATCGTGCTGATGCCCATCACGGTGAGCGTGACCAGTAGCGTGGACTTGCGGCCGTGCATGTCGCCGCGGCGGCCGAAGAACAGCCCGCCCAGCGGACGGGCCAGGAACCCGACGGCGAACGTCCCGAAGGCGGCCAGGGTCGCGACGAAGCCGGTGCTGTCGGGGAAGAAGACCTGGGGGAACACGACGGCTGCTGCCGTGCCGTAGACCAGGAAGTCGTAGTACTCCAGCGTGTTGCCCAGGAAGCTCGACGCCGTGACCTTCCAGGCGTAGCGGCGATCTGGTTGCGCGACGGTCGCGGCCATGCGACAGCCCCTCTCGGAGTGGGTGGTGGCGAAACTATGACCTGTCTACGGTTAACCGTCAACGGTTGACGTTGACCGTCGACCGGGCGGGCGCCTAGGGTTACCGCATCCGAACGAGGAGTGCCGATGATCGTCAGCCCCGTCCACCGGCCGCCGTTGGGTGAGCAGCTGCTCGCCCAGGTGCGCGCGCTGATCGTGCGCGGCGAGCTGGAGGCGGGCACCCACCTGGTGGAGGGGTGGATGGCGGAGCGGTTCGGAGTGAGCCGCGGCCCCGTCCGTGACGCGCTGCGCCAGCTGGAGCTGGAGGGTCTGGTGGAGACCCGGCGGCGCGGGGTCTACGTCCGTGGCCTCTCCGAGGACGACATCGTCGAGCTCTACGCCGTGCGCTCCGCCCTGGAGGGACGGGCGGTCCGGGACGTGATCGCCCGGCGGGAGAGCGTCACCTGGACTCCCCTCGACGGCGCGGTGGCCCGGATGCGCGCGGCGGCGGCCGACGCCGATCCGCCCGCCTTCGCCGCCGCCGACCTCGACTTCCACAGCGCCTTCTACGACATGGGCGGCAACCGGAGGCTGGCGGCCACCTGGGCCCTGCACCGGCCGCTCTTCGCCGCGATGCTCGCCGTCACCAACACCACCGATCGCGACCTCACCCCCATCGCGCAGGACCACGCCGACCTCGCCGAGATCGTCCGCACGGGCGAGCTCGCACCGGCGCTCGCCGCGCTGGACGAGCACCTCGACGGCTCGTGCGGCCGCATGCGCACGGTGCTCGCCGAGCGCACGCGCCGCGCGTCCTGACCCACGACACGCACGAACCGAGGGAGACCCATGCCCGAATCAGCACGCGCTGAGGTCCTCGCTGCCGTCCCGACCTTCTTCGACGCGGACGGCGAGCTCGACCGGGACACCACGGTCGCGCACCACGCGGCGCTCGCCGGGCGGGTCGACGGGGTGTTCGTGTCCGGGACCACCGGGGAGTTCCCGGCGCTCGACCGCGCAGAGCGGCGCACGCTCACCGAGCTCGCCCTCGACGCGCACGGTCCGGACCGGGTCGTGGTGCACGTGGGTGCGGCCGGCACCCGCGAGTCGGTGGCGCTCACCCGCGACGCGGTCGCGCTCGGCGGCCGCCGCATCGCGGCGCTGACGCCGTACTACCTCCCCGTGGACGCCGCGGCGGTGGCCCGGCACATGGCCGCCGTGGTCGACGCGGCGGGCCCGGCGCGCGTGTACGGGTACCTCTTCACCGAGCGCACCGGCGTGGCCCTCGACCCGGCGGAGTTCGGCGAGCTCGCCGCCCATGTCGGGCTGGCCGGTGTGAAGCTCTCGGGAGCGGCGAACGAGCGGCTCGCCGAGTACGTCGCCGCGTTGCCGGCGGGCGCCCAGTTGTGGTCCGGGGCCGACACCACCCTTCCCGCGGTCGTGCGGGCCGGCGGGACCGGGATCGTGTCCGGGCTCTCGGCAGCGTTCCCGGAGCCGTTCACCGCGCTCGCCGACGCCGTGGCCGCGGGCGACACCGAGGCCGAACGGGCCGCGCAGGTCCGCGCGGACGCCGTGCTCGACGCGCTGGCCGGCACCGTCGAGGGGATCAAGGCCGCGCTGCGCCACCTCGGCCACGGCACCGGCGCGCTGCGCATGCCGTCGCCCGACGTCCCGGCCGCCGCGCTCGACCGGATCGCCCGGCTCGCGGGGCCCGTCCCGGTGGCGTGATCACGCGCTCGTTCGTGACCCCCGACGAGGGGGTGCAATGCCACGCCTCGACGGTCGCGGTCGTCGATGGGCGCCCGGTCGTCGCCTGGTTCGCCGGCACGCGCGAGGGCACGCCCGACAACCGGATCCGCATCGCCGGGCCGGCCGGGATCAGGACGCTCGACACCGGGTGGGACGTTGCCCACTGGAACCCCGTGCTCGCACCGGGCCCCGATGGCGCGTTGTGGCTCTTCTGCAAGGCGGGCGAGCGGATCTCGGAGTGGATCACGCTCGTCACGCGCTCACTCGACGGCGGCGCGACATGGGAGCCGGTGCGCGAGCTGGTGCCCGGCGACCGCTCCGGCGGTCGCGGCCCTGTCAAGAACCCGCCACTGCGCACGCCCGATGGGCTCTGGCTCGCCCCGGCATCGGTCGAGGAGTGGGGTGAGCGGCCACGCTGGAGTCCCTTCGTCGACGTCTCGGCCGACGGCGGGCACACCTGGGAGCGCGCGCCGATCCCGGTGGACCGGTCGGCCCTGCGCGGTGCGGGCCACATCCAGCCCGCATTGTGGTGGGGCGCCTCGAGGCCGGTGGCGCTGATGCGCAGTACCGAGGGCCGCGCTCATCGGTCTGATTCGCCGGACGGCGGCCGAACCTGGACCACGGCCGCACCGACCGACCTGCCGAACGGCAACTCCGGGCTCGCCGCCGTTGCGCTGCCGTCGGGCCGGGTGGCCTGCGTGCACAACCCGTCGGAGTCCGACTGGGGCCCGCGCTGCCCCCTGGTCGTCTCGGTGTCGGACGACGACGGGTGGACCTGGCGGCAGGTGCTGGTCCTCGACGACGGAGCCGGCCCGACAGGCGGCTTCGCCCCCGGCGACGGCGGTGTCCTGACCAGCGGCGCGGGGGAGTACTCGTATCCGACGGCGGTGCTCGACGGCGACCGCCTGTTCATCAGCTACACGTGGCAGCGGCGGGGGATCGTGCTGGCCGAGGTACCGGTCAGTGCGCTCATGGTGGTCGAGTAGGGACGGCGCCCGACGATGTCCGGTGGTCGAGTTGGGCCGGCGCCCCAGCGCCGGCCCGTATCGAGACCACTCACCTCGAGGTAGGTCGTGGCTGTGGTCTCGATACGCGCCGGCCCTGACGGGCCGGCGCTACTCGACCACCGGACCGACTACACGAGGTCACTGCGGCTCAGCACCCCCACCACCCGGCCGTCCTCCACCACGGGCACCATGCGCAGCCCGTGCTCGGCGACGAGGAGGCGGGCGCTCGAGATGGAGTCGTCGGGCGAGAGCGTGATCACGTCCTTCGTCATGACCGACGCGACCGTGCGGCCGTTGGTGCGCCCGGACAGGGGCTCCTTGCCGAGGAGGTCGGCCTCGCTGACCAGCCCGACGAGGCGCCGCTGCTCGTCGACCACCGGGAGCGAGCGGTGCCGCCGCTCCACGAGCCGGGCGGCGACCGCGTCGGTCTGCTCGGTGGCGCGAGCGGTGACGACCTCGCTCGTCATGGCGGCGCGCACCTGATCCGTGCCCGGGTGAGAGGCGGCCCTCCGGCGGGCCGGCAGCGGGCCCACCACGTCGTCGTCGCCGGTGAAGCGCTGCACCAGCCGCCCGAGCGGGCCCGGCCGGGAGCGGGCGCGCAGCAGGTCGCTGCGGGTGACGATCCCGACGAGCACGGCTCCGTCGACCACGGGCATCACGCGCAGCTCGCCGTAGGAACGCAGGCGGTGGGCGAGCAGGCCGAGGCTCGCCCGTGGCGGTACGGACAGCACGTCGGGGTTCATCACGGCGCCGACCCGCGTGGAGTCGGCGCCGCCGTTCTCGCGGTGGCGCAGCACGTCGAGCAGGCTGATCATCCCGACGAGGCGGAACCTCCGGTCGATCACCGGCAGAGCGCTGAACCTCAGCTCGGTCATCTTGTGCACGGCCACGTCGAGGGTGTCGTCGGGGCCGACCGTGACGACGCGGGTCGTCATGATGTCCCGTGCGCGCAGAGCCATGCGCTGACCGTAGCGGCGGGCACCGACATGCGTCAGCGCCCGCCACATGATCGTCAGCCGGCGAGGAACTCCACCAGCAGGTCGCTGACCTCGTCGCCGTGCGTCCACAGCATGCCGTGCGGCGCGCCGTCGATCTCGACGTAGCGTGCGTTCGGGAGGCGCTTGGCGAACTCGCGGCCGGTGGCGTCGATCGGCAGGATCCGGTCGTGGGTGCCGTGCACGATCAGGGCGGGCACGTCGATCTTCTGGATGTCGGCCCTGAAGTCGGTGCCCCATGACGGCACGACGGCCCACGAGGCCAGCGCGCCAGCGCCGGCGGCCACGTTCCAGCTGTTGCGCAGGGCCTCCTCGCTGATCCGGGACCCGAGGGTCTCGTCGAGGTTGTAGAAGTCGTTGTAGAACTGCGTGAACCAGGCGTACCGGTCCTTGCGGGCGGTGGCGAGGATCCCGTCGAACACGGCCTGGTCCACGCCGGTCGGGTTGTCGTCCGTCTTGATCAGGTACGGCTCCAGCGACGCGAGGAAGACGGCCTTCGCCACCCGGCCCGAGCCGTGGCGGGCGAGGTAGCGGCCCACTTCGCCGGTGCCCATCGAGAAGCCGACGAGCACGACGTCGTTCAGGTCGAGCGTGGTGAGGACCTTGTCGAGGTCGTCGGCGAAGGTGTCGTAGTCGTAGCCGGCGGCGGTCTTGCTGGACTGGCCGAACCCTCGGCGGTCGTAGGTGATGACGCGGTACCCGGCGTCGAGCAGCCGATCCTCCTGCTTCTCCCACGACGCCCCGTCGAGCGGGTAGCCGTGGATCAGGACGACCGGCTGGCCCGTGCCCCGGTCGGTGTAATGCAGGTTGATCTCGGCGCTGTTCTCGTGCCCGACGGTGATGTGCGACATGGCCGGAAGCCCTTCCGCTGGTGGCCGGTGCTGACGTCGAGACGGTATTACCGAACGATCGGTATTGCAATGTGAGGAAGTAGACCCTGCGGCTTTACCGTTCGTTCCGTAACGTCGGCCCATGCCCCGTCCGCAGACCGTGTCCGACGACGAGCTCTTCGACCGCCTCGCGCAGGTGTTCCGCGTCGCGGGCTTCGAAGGTGCATCGCTCGGCGCGCTCGCCGACGGAGCCCGGCTCCGCAGAGCCAGCCTCTACCACCGCTTCCCCGAGGGGAAGGTCCAGATGGCCGAAGCGGTCATGGGCCGGGTCGGGGACCAGTTCGCGCGCGCCATCGAGCCGATGACGAGCGCCCCGGACGTCGCGGCGGGGGTCGTCGAGTCGGCGCGGCGGATCTCCGAGATCTACGCCGACGGCCTGCTGCCCTGCGTGCTCGACACGCTCACGCTCTCCGGCGCCCCCGAGGGCATCCGCGCGAAGGCCGCCGAGATCACCACATCGTGGATCGAGGCGATGGCCGTTGCCGCCCGCCGCGGCGGCGCGCGCCCGGCCGATGCGCGGCTCGCCGCGGAGGAGGCGTTCGTCCGGATCGAGGGCAGCCTGGTGCTGGCCCGCCTCAACGGCACCCCCACCGCGTTCCGCCGCGCGATCACGGAGCTGCCGAGGATGTTGCTAGGAGGGTCCTGAACAACTCAGGCCGTAGCGAGCGGTGTCCAGGTGGTGTCCTCGCAAGGCGGACGATCGCGCCGATACCGCTGTTGTATCGGCGCGATCGTCCAACGCGGCGAGGGCGCCGCCTGGGCGCCGCGCAGTAGGCCTGAGTTGTTCAGGGCGCTCCTAGGAGCGGATCAGGCGGGTTCGGACCCCGGTTCGGCGAGCGGCTCGCGGAAGCCGTCGGCGAGCGCGCGCAGCGCGGCGTCGAGGTAGACGGCGAGGTCTGCGTCCGCGCGCACCGCCCACCGCTCGTAGGCGGCCCGGCACGTGGCCAGCGTGGCTCGGCCGACGACGTGCGGAAGGAGCGAATCGGCCGGCTGCCCCACGCGACGGCCGACGAACTCGCTGATGGCCCGCTCCCACGCGTCGTAGCGCACGGTGGCGCTGGCGGCGATCTCGGGCACGGTGCCGACGAGGGTCATGCGCATCCGCAGCTCGGGCACGTCGGCGGCGCGGTAGTGGTTGGCGGCGAGCACGGCGTGGCGGACGGCGTCCATCACCGGGAGGTCGTCGGGTGCCTGGGTGAGTGCGGTGCGGATCGCCTCGACCTCGGTGTCGAACGTCTGCCACAACACGCTGGACTTGGCGTCGAAGTAGCGGAAGAAGGTGCGGGTGCTCACGCCCGCCGCGGCGGCGATCTGCTCGATCGTGGTCTCGTGGAAGCCCTGCTCGGTGAACAGGCGCAGCGCGATCAGCTCGAGCTCGCGCGTGCTCGTCCCGCGGGGGCGGCCACGACGCGCCGGTCTTGTTCCCGTCACGGTGCGACGCTATCGTCCCCTCAAATTCGACACGTCATGTCGAAAGTCCAGCGAAGGGCTGATCATGGGTGGGGCCTGGTTCGAGACGGTGGCCGAAGCGCAGCGACGCGCGCAGAAGCGGCTGCCGCGGTCGGTGTACAGCGCCCTCGTGGCCGGCTCCGAGAAGGGCCTCACCGTCCGCGACAACCAGGCCGCCTTCGAGGAGCTGGGCTTCGCGCCGCGCACGGCCGGGTTCTCCGGCAAGCGCGAGCTGGGCACCACCGTCCTGGGACAGCAGGTGTCCCTGCCCGTCCTGATCTCGCCGACCGGCGTGCAGGCGGTGCACCCGGACGGCGAGGTCGCGGTGGCGCGGGCGGCCGCGGCACGGGGCACCGCGATGGGGCTGTCCTCCTTCGCGAGCAAGCCCGTCGAGGAGGTCGTCGCGGCCAACCCGCAGACGCTCTTCCAGATCTACTGGTGCGGCAGCCGGGACGACATCGCGCGGCGCGTCGAGCGGGCGCGCGCGGCCGGCGCCGTCGGCCTGATCCTCACTCCCGACTGGTCGTTCTCCCACGGCCGCGACTGGGGGAGCCCGCGCATCCCGGAGCGGCTCGGCGTCCGCGAAATGATCCGCTTCGCCCCGGAGGGGATCACCCGCCCGCGGTGGCTCCTCGACTGGGTCCGCAGCCGGCAGCTACCCGACCTCACCGTGCCGAACATGTCCGACCCCGGCCAGCCCCAGCCCACGTTCTTCGGCGCATACGGCCAGTGGATGCAGACCCCGCCGCCCAGCTGGGAGGACGTGCGCTGGCTGCGTGCCCAGTGGGACGGGCCGTTCCTGCTCAAGGGCGTGTTCCGGGTGGACGAGGCGAAGCGCGCTGTCGACGCGGGGGTCAGCGCGATCTCGGTGTCCAACCACGGCGGCAACAACCTCGACGGCACGCCCGCATCGATCCGGGCGCTCCCCGCGATCGCCGACGCCGTCGGCGACCAGGTGGAGGTCCTGCTCGACGGCGGCATCCGCCGCGGCAGCGACGTGGTGAAGGCCCTCGCACTGGGCGCCCGTGCCGTCCTGATCGGCCGCGCGTACCTGTGGGGCCTGGCCGCGAACGGGCAGGCCGGCGTGGAGAACGTCCTCGACATCCTGCGCGGCGGCATCGACTCCGCCCTGCTCGGGCTGGGGCGCAGCTCCGTGGCCGAGCTGGGCCGGGAGGACGTCATCGTCCCGGCCGGGTTCACGGACGCGGTACGTCCCCGCGTGGGGTGAGCGTGCGGCACACAGCGGCGCACTAGCCTCGCTGGGTGGCACAGGAGGAGAGCACGCTCACCGTGCTGGTGGCCACGGCCGCCAACGGGGCCATCGCCGTGCTCAAGTTCGTGGCGGGGGCGTTCACTGGATCGGCGGTGATGTTCGCCGAGGCCGCGCACAGCGTCGCCGACACCGCCACCGAACTGCTCCTGCTCACCGCGCTGCGGCGCTCGGCCCGCCGCCCGGACCGACGCCACCCCTTCGGGTACGGCAAGGAGCGGTTCTTCTGGGCGCTGATCGCGGCCGTGAGCATCTTCGTCTCCGGCGCGGTGTTCGCGATCATCGAGGGTGTCCGGACGATCCTCGGCGATGAGGCCGAGCAGACGCTCGCGTGGGTCGCCTACGCGGTGCTCGCGGTGTCGTTCGTGCTCGAGGGCATCTCATGGCTGCAGGCCGTGCGGCAGGTGCGCGCCGCGGCACGCGCCGAGTCCACCACCGCGCTGCGCTGGCTGCGCGCCACCGACGACCCGACGGTGCGGAGCGTGTTCTTCGAGGACAGTGCCGCGCTCGTCGGGTTGCTGCTGGCCTTCGGTGGCGTCGGGCTGCACCAGCTCACCGGCTCGTCGTTCTGGGATGGGCTCGCGTCGCTGCTGGTCGGGCTGCTGCTCACGGCCGTCGCGTACATCCTCGGGCGCACCAACATGGGTCTGCTGGTCGGGCGCCAGGCCGACCGGGCCACCGTCCTCGCACTGCGCGATGCGCTCGCCACGCGGCCGGAGGTCGACCAGGTCGTCGACCTGCTCACCATGACCATCGGCACCGACCAGGTGCTGCTGTGCGCCCGGCTCGACTTCGCCGACGCCATCGGCGTCGCGCAGCTGGAGCGCGCCTGCGTCGACATCGACGCGGAGCTGCACGAACGGTTCCCGGATCTGCAGGAGGTGTTCCTCGAGCCGGTGCCGCGCACCGACCCGGTCATGCGCAGGCGGGTGATGGAGCGCTACGGCCCCAGGGTCACCGACCGTCTCCGCGGGCGCTAGACGCTCAGCAGCAACACCCCGGCCAGTACGACGACGGCCGCCGCCGCGCGCCGGTGCCCGAGCGGTTCGCGCAGGACCAGCGCGCCGATGAGGGCACCGAACACGATGCTGCTCTCGCGCAGCGCCGCGATCGGGGCGAGGGCGCCGGACGTCTGGGCCCACAGGACGATCGAGTAGGCGGCGAGCGAGATCGCCCCGCCCGCGAGTCCGGGCAGCGCGTGGCGGCGCAGCAGCGCGGGCAGACGGCGGCCGCGGCGCACCAGTGCGAGCACGGGGAGCGCGGGGCCCTGGAGGAAGAACATCCAACCGATGTAGGCGAGCAGCGGACCTTCCGCCACGCCCACGCCGTCGATCACCGTGTAGAGGGCGATCAGCAGGCCGGTCGCAACCGCCGCCGCCACCGCGGGCAGCTGCTTGCGCCCCGGGAGGCCGCCCGCGAGAACGAGCCCGATGAGGCCGGTGGAGACCGCGAGGATGCCGGCGAGGTCCTGCGCGGCGAGGGGCCGGTGCAGCACCAGTACGGACGCGAGCGCGACGACGAGCGGCGCGGTGCCCCGTGCGAGGGGATAGGCCTGGCTGAACTCGCCGAGCTGGTAACTGGCGAGCAGCATCAGGTTGTACCCGATGTGCACCACGGCCGAGGCGACGATGTACGGCCACGCACCCGCGGGTGGCAGGCCCGCGAAGGCGGCGAGCGCTCCGCCGCCCACGAGGTCGACGATCCCGATCATGGCGAACCCGATCAGCCGGTCCCCGATGCCGTGGGCGATGGAGTTCCAGGCGGCGTGCAGCAGGGCGGCCGCGAGCACCGCGGCGATCATGAACGGGCCGAGCGACTGCGCATGCATCGGTGGGGCTCCTTCGGGCCGGTCCGCGGGTGCGGACGCGTCGGATCAGGAGCCCTCAGGGCTTTTGTCCCGTCAGGTGTGGGCCCACCGGCACGGCCGGTGAGGTGCTGGCGCCGCTCGGTCCAGCCCTCGCCGGCCTGATTGTGGATCATCCGTGCTCGGCGGACGGCGAGCGGAACCCTAGGCGCAACCACGCGCTGCCCCGGACGTTACTCGGCCTTGTCCCGCGACGCAGAGCGGCGTACGGTGCCTATCGAATCGATTCGATGCCTCGTTGGGGAGGTGCCGAGGTGGGAGATCGTCCGGTCGTCGAGGGGCTGCTCCTGTACGTCGCGATCGCGGTGGCTCCCACCGTGGTCGTATGGCTGACCGTGCGGCTACTGCCCGCCGTGGTCACGTCGTTCCTGGAGCGCAGGCGCCGCACCGACCTGTCCACGGGTCCGTGCATCGAGTCCGTGGTCGCGAACCTGCGCAGGCTGCACCGACTGGTCCGAGACTGCCGCCCGCCCACGCGCGTGCGCACGGTGGCGCTGCTCGCCGCCTACGACGACACGTTGCTCGAGGCCTGCGCGATGGTCGACGTCGACGCGCCACTGGCCACGGCCTCAGCGAGCGACCGCGCCTTCGCTCGCATGCTCACCGAGGCGGCTCTGGAGAACGCGGGCATCGCCCTCGACCCACCTGGATGATCAGACTCGCGCCCGTCGCAGCTGGCGGGCTCGCAACCAAACGCCGACGCCGCCGATGATCGCTTGCAACGCGATCAGGACGGGCTGGCTGGGGTGGCCGCCGAGGTGCAGGTCCAGCACGTGGTTGCCCGCGTGGAGCACGCAGATCACGGTGTAGCCGACCAGCACGACGACGATCGCGTCCCGCTGCACGAGTGCGGTGAGCAGCGCGATGGCGACCCCGATGTGGAACACGCCGAGGTCGTGCAGGAAGTGCACGTGGACCGGGAAGTTCACATACGCGGCGAAGCCCTCCGGCCAGCCCCACATCCACACCCCGAGTCCCGCCATGATCACGGCACCGAGCACCACGATCGCGTTCACCATGGGCTGTGTCCAGGTGTCGTTCATCGATCTCCTTCCGTCTCACCGAGGACGAGCGAGAACGGTGGAACGTGACAGGCGGCTACCGCGCGAGCCACCCGCCGTCGACCGCGAGCACCTGGCCGTGCACGTACGCGGCGGCGGGGGAGGCGAGGAACACGACGACGTTCCCGACGTCCTCCGGCCGGCCCCAGCGCCCGGCCGGGATGCGCGCGGATATCTGCTCGCGGCGGACCGGGTCGGCGAGGAGCGCGGAGTTCAGCTCGGTGTCCATGTAGCCGGGGGCGACCGCGTTGACGTTCACGCCGCGGCCGGCCCACTCGTTGCAGAGCGCCTTCGTGAGCTGGGCGACCCCACCCTTGCTGGCGGCGTAGGCCGGCACCGTGATGCCGCCCTGGAACGACAGCAGCGACGCCACGTTCACGACGGCGCCGCCGCGGTCGAGCATGGGACCGCCGAAGAGCTGGCAGAGCTGGAAGACCGCCCGCAGGTTGACGTCGATGACGTGGTCCCACGCCTCGAGCGGGAACTCGACGGCCGGGTGCCGGTCCTGCACACCCGCGTTGTTGACCAGGATGTCGATCCGGTGCTCGGCGAGCACGTCCCGCGCGGTCGCCGTGATCGCGGCGGTGTCGGCGAGGTCGAGGGTGCGGGCGGTCAGCCGCCTGCCCAGCGCAGCGGCGGTGTCGGTGAGCTCGGCGGGCAGCGGCGAGCGGCCAAGCGAGACGACGTCGGCGCCCGCCGCGAGCAGCGCGAGCGTGATGCCCCGGCCGAGACCGCGGGCGCCGCCGGTGACGACCGCCGTCCTCCCGGTCAGGTCGAACGGGCCGGGCAGGTCTTCCCGATCATCAGGCACGCGCCGAGTATGGCCGGGCGTCCTCTCATCCGCGCACGGCCGCGAACGCCTCGTCCGTGCGCGCGAGGATCGCGTCGATGTCCGCGTCCGTGTGGGCGGCGGACAGGAACCAGTTGTGCCATGGGTGCAGGTACACCCCCCGCTCGACCGCGGCCTCGGCCCAGGCGGTGACCAGCCGGAAGTCCTCGTCGCCTGCGAACGCGAGCATCGGCATCTGCACCGGCCCGGTCTGGCGGATCTCGAACCCGTGCGCGGCGGCCTGCGCGGCGAGCCCTTCCCGGAGCCGGGCCCCGGTGCGGGCCATGTCCGGCAGCGCCACGCCCTTGCGCAGCTCGGTCAGGGTCGCCAGCCCGGCGGCGAGTGGAACCGCCGCGGTCCAGAACGACCCGGTGACGTAGATCGTCCGGACCGCGTCGCGCAGCGCCTCGATCCCGGTGACGGCGCCCAGAGCCTGCCCGTTGGCGATCGCCTTCGACCAGGCCGACAGGTCCGGCCGGACGCCGAGCGGCTCCCAGCTGCCGCCGAGGTCGAGCCGGAACCCGCAGCGGACGTCGTCGAGGACCAGGACGGCGCCGGTGCGGTCGGCGAGCGCGCGCAGGCCGCGCGCGAAGGCGGGGTCGACGAGCTCCTGGTCGCGCTTGATGTCGTGGCGCATCGGGCAGACCACGATCGCGGCGAGGTCGTCGCCCGCCTCGGCCGCGGCGGCCTCGGCGGAGGCCAGGTCGTTGTACTCGTAGCGCACCAGGTGCGCCTGGTCCTCGGCGGTCACGCCCGAGCCGCGCAGCGAGCACCACGGCACCGCGCCGTGGTAGGCGCCGTGAGCGACCAACAGCTTCCGCCTGCCGGTGGCGGCGCGCGCGATGGTGATGCAGGTGGTCGTGGCGTCGGAGCCGTTCTTGCAGAACATCGCCCAGTCCGCGGACGGGATCGTGTCCACCAGCAGCTCGGCGAACTCGACCGCGACGGGGCTGGTGCCGTCGAGGCAGTCGCCGCGTTCGAGCTGGTCGAGTACCGCCGCGGTGACACCCGGGTGGCGGTGCCCCAGCACGACCGGGCCCCAGCCGCACATCAGGTCGAGGTAGGTCCGCCCGTCGGTGTCGGTGACCCGGCAGCCGTCGCCGGAGGCCATGAACTGGGGGTGTGCGGAGCTGAACGCCTGCACGGACATGTGGCCGTACATCCCGCCGGGGATCACCTGGCGAGCCCGCTCGCGCAGCGCGAGCTCGTGCTCGCCGAGGACGGAGGCGGGTGCGATCGTCATGGGGTTCCCTTGCTGGAGTCGAGCAGCTCACGGGCGATGCGGGCGATGCCGGGCCCGTCGAGGCGGTAGTGGGCGTAGAGCGCGGCGGGCGGTCCGACGGGCACGTGCTCGTCGGACACGCCGTGGCGGCGGAACGGGACCCGTGCGCCGGCCTCGAACAGGCACTCGGCGACCGCACTGCCCAGGCCGCCGGTGACGTTGCCCTCCTCCACGGTGAGGACGGCGCCGGTGGAGCGCGCGGCGTCGAGCACGGCGGCGCGGTCCAGCGGGGCGACGGTGAACATGTCGACGACCCGGGTGGAGACGCCCGCGCCGGCGAGCTCGTCGGCGGCTTGCAGCGCGGGGTGCACCTCGGAGCCGGTCGCGATGATCGTCAGGTCGGTGCCGTCGCGGACGGTCTCGGCCCGCCCGATCGCCAGGTCCGGCACCTCGTCGTAGACCTGCGGGTCGCGGCCCCGGCCGAGCCGGATGTACATCGCGCCCGGGTGGTCGAGCGACAGGCGCAGGAGTGCGCGCAGGTGGTTGGCGTCGGTGGCGCAGACGACGGTCAGGTCGGCGATGCAGCGCATCATCCCGAGGTCTTCCAGGCTGTGGTGGCTCGTGCCGTAGAAGCCCATGGACATCCCGGAGTGGTGGCCGACGACCCGCACGGGCATGCCGGGGTAGGCGCAGTCGGTGCGGATCTGCTCGGCCCCCAGCAGCGCGGCGAACGCGCCGAAGGTCGCCGCGAACGGGATGTAGCCGGACGCGGCCATGCCCGCGGCCATGGTGATCATGTTCTTCTCGGCGATCCCGACGTTGACGAACCGCTCCGGGTGCCGGGCGGCGAAGTCGGTGGCCCGGTTGGAGCGGGCGAGATCGGCGGTGAGCACGACGATGCGTGGGTCGTGGTCGGCGAGGTGGGCGAGCTCCTCGCCGAAGACGAACGCCGGGATCGCCCGGGTGTCGGTGCCGTCGACGGAGCGGGTGTCCTTCAGACCGACGTTCGCCGTGCCGTTGAACAGCTCGGACTGGTCCTGGGTGCTCATGCGCGCTCCTGTCCGAGTTCGGCCAGCACGTCGTCGTAGTCGGCGCCGGCGAGGTTGCCGACGTGCCAGTCGGGGGAGAGCTCCATCCGGGCCACCCCCTTGCCCTTCACGGTGTCCGCGACGACGAGCTGCGGCGGGCCGTCCGCGGCGCCCGGTAGACCGGCGAACAGCTCCAGCAGGGCGGGGATGTCATGGCCGTCGACGCGGTGGGTCTGCCAGCCGAACGCGGCGAAGCGCCGGTCGATGGGCTCGGCGGCCATGACGTCGCGGACGAAGCCGTCGATGCCGAGCTGGTTGGCGTCCACGATCGCGACGAGGTTGCCGAGCCGGAAGTGCCCGGCCGACATGGCGGCCTCCCAGATCTGGCCCTCGGCCAGCTCGCCGTCGCCGAGCATGCAGTAGGTGCGGTGGTCGGACCCGGACATCCGCCCCGCGAGGGCCATGCCCGCGGCGATCGACAGGCCGTGCCCGAGCGAGCCGGAGGAGAAGTCGACGCCGGGGATGCGGCGCATGTCGGGGTGGTCGCCGAACGGGCTGCCCAGGCGCGTGTAGGTGTCCAGCTCGGACGGGTCGAAGAAGCCGAGGTCGGCGAGCACCGGGTACAGGCCGATGGCCGCGTGCCCCTTGCTGAGCACGAACCGGTCGCGGTCCGGCCAATCCGGGCGGGACGGGTCAAGGCGCAGCTGTGCGTAGTAGAGGACGGCGAAGAGTTCCGCGCAGGAGAACACGGCGCTGTAATGGCCTGCTCCCGCGATCCGGGTGAGCCGGACGGTCTCGGTGCGCACGAACCTCGCCCGATCGGCGAGGTGTGCCACCTTGTCGGTGCTGGTGAGTGGCACTCCTGCTCCTTACTGCTCGCCGATTACCGGGCCGGGCTCGTCCCGGAACCGGTCGAGGACGTTGGCGGTGATCCGCGAAACGTCGTTGTCGCCGTCCTTGTGCGTCATCGCGTTCGACCAGGCGATCGAGCCGACGGAGAACACGGCCCCGCCGCCGGGCCGCGCGAAGAGGACGACGTCGGCGCGGACCTTGGGGTGGATGCCGGGCGGGGGCGCGGCGTAGCCGTGGTCGGCCTCCTCGGGCACCAGCGCGATCTTGTCCGAGTGCCCGACGGACGAGGCCAGCACGACGGCGTCGGCCGGTGTCCCGAGCGTGACGTCGGCGCGGTCCAGCTCGTCACCGGCGGCGCCGCCCAGGCCGGGCCCCTCGACGCCGAAGACGTCACCGACGCCGGCGGGCACACCCTCGAACACCCACGAGACCGACGGGTCCGCGCTCGCCTCGGTGCGGGCGTAGCCGTACCCGGAGTCGAAGCCCTGCGCGGTGAACCCGACGCCGGCCAGCAGGTTCGGCGCGCGCCCGCGCATCCGCCACAGCCCGCCCCGCTCGCCGGTCGCCGCGAGGTGCTCCTCGCCGGGGTCGGACACCCAGGTGGCCACGCCCGCGTGGCCGCGGCGGATCTCCACCGAGTCCGGGTGACCCGGGTGCCGGGCGGTGACCTGGTAGAAGCCGTTGCCGCCCAGGTACATCAGCCGCCCGCCGGCGTGCGTGTACGCCAGGTAGGCGTCGAGCATGCCCGCCGAGCAGTACTCGGGGTGGCTGCCGGTGAGCACCACGTCGTAGCGGGAGAGCAGGTCCGCTCCCTCCCGCTCGATCTCGTCGTCGGTGACGACGGCGTAGTGCTCGCCGCGCCGGTCGAGCCAGTCGAGCAGCAGCAGGTCCTGCGCGTAGTGGCGGAACCCGCGGGTGGTGGGGGTGTAGTAGTCGGGCCGGATGTTGACGATCGGGCGCAGCGGGCTGGAGTGGCAGACCCCGCTGCCGTCGGTGTGCACGTCGTAGAGCGAGCGACCGAACTCAGGATGCGCGACCAGCCAGCGGTCCCGCTCGTCGATCCCCCGCGCCTCCCCGTAGATCACCAGCCGCTCGGCTTCGTACTCGGCGTAGGTGCGCCAGTTCGCGTAGGCGAGGTAGGTCCAGGTGGGCAGCACCACGAGCACCGGCGCCTCGTGCCGGGCCGGGGTGACGACGAACGGGATCCGGTCGACGTCGTCCCCCGCGGTCGTCTTCAGGGCGTAGACGCCGCTGGGCAGGTCGGTAGGGACATCCCAGCTGAGATCCGGTTCCCAACCTGCGTCGGCGAGGTCGTCGTCGTGCAGGTGCAGCGCGTCGAACTCGTCCGGGGCGCGGCGGAAGTCGGCCTCCGCGCCGGTCCAGAACGGCCCGGGCACGCCGCGGGTGGGGAGGTGCCTGATCAGCGCGCCGCCGGTGAGCCCGCCGCGGTCGGGCACGCGGGTGCCGCCGGGGTCGGCTGCGAGGTCGAGCGCGCTGGTCGTGGCCGGGTCGAGCAGGGTGAGCGGGTTGGCGCCGGCCGCCAGCGCCGCCGTCGTCGTCGCGGGCCAGGCGGTCGCGGCGACGACCGGGCGGGCGACCTTCCCGTTGAACGTCGCGCCGAGCCCGCCGGTCACCGTGCCGCCTGAGCCGATCCGCAGCACCCCGCCGGCCGCGGACGGTGGCGCCTGAGCGGCCGTGGTGTGCGGCTCCAGGCCCGGCCGGTGCAGTGACAGCCGCACCTCGCCGGTGGCGTCCACGGTCGCGGTCGCGAACGACCACTGCCGCTCGACGGGCGGGGCGTCGAGGACGGCCAGCCCGGCCGAGCCGCGGCGCAATCCGATCCCAGCGGCGGAGACCTCGAGGACCAGGTCCCCGACGGCCACAAGCGGCCGGGGGCCGGTGCCGGGGAGTGTGGGCAGGAACCACACTGCGAGCCCGACCTCGTCCACAGGGCCGACCGGGCCCGCCTCGACGAACGAGCCGGACGTGGTCTTCTGCACGCGCCCCGGCAGTCGGGCCGGTAGCCCGCTCACGACGTTCTCCTCGACGAGCGCGAGCCCGTGGCGGGGCGAGCCGCCGCGCCGCAGCCGGACGACCTCCGGCCGGTAGTCCGCGTGCGCGCAACTGACGTGGAACGCGATCGGGTCCCCGGCGCGCACGGAGAGCCGGTCGGCGTAACCGACGATCCTCATGCGCCGGCCACCGGGTCGGCGTGGTCGCGGAAGCGGTCCAGGACGTTGGCGGTGATCCGGGAGACGTCGTTGTCGCCGCCCTTGTGGGTCATCGCGGCGGACCAGGCGATGGAGCCCACTGCGAAGACCGCGCCGCCGCCGGGTCGGCCGAAGATGACGATGTCGGACCGCACCCGGGGATCGGGTGCGGTGGGCACGGCATAGGAGATCGTCTTGTCGTCGGGGACCAGGACGATGCTCGCGGAGTGCCTTACGGAGCTCGCCAGCACGACGGCGTCGGCCGGGGTGCCCAGCGCGACGTCGGCGCGGTCGATCTCGTCGCCCGCGGCCCCGCCGAGGCCGGGCCCGTGGTCACCGAAGATCTCGCCGACGCCCACGTCCACGCCGTCGAAGACCCATGCGACCGCATCGGAGCGGCTCTGCGGGGTCCGGCGGTAGCCGCTCGCCTTGTCGAATCCCTGTGCCGTCATGCCTACGCCGAACTGGCGCTGCGGTGCCCGGCCGCGCCACCGCCACAGCCCGCCGGGCTCGCCGGTCCCGGACAGGTGTTCCTCGCCCGCCCCGCTGGCCCACGCCGTCTGACTGCCCCGGGCGCGGCGGATCTCGATCGCCCCTGACGGTCCCGGGTGGCGGGCCGTCACGTGGTAGAAGCCGTTGCCGCCGAGGTACATCAGCCGGCCGCCGGACTCGACGTGGGCCTGGTAGGCGTCGAGCATCCGGGCCGACGAGTACTCGGGGTGGCTGCCCGTGATCACAACGCGGTGCCCGGCGAGCGCGTCCGGGCCGCGGTCTTCAATCTCGTCGTCGGTGATCACCGCGTAGTCCTCGCCGCGGCGGTCGAGCCAGTCCAGCAGCGACAGGTCCTGCGCGAAGTGGCGCAACCCGCGGGTCGTGGGCGTGAAGTAGTCCGGGCGGATGTTGACCATCGGCCGCAACCGGGAGGAGTACATGACGCCGCTGCCGTCGGTGTGCACGTCGTAGAGCGACTTGCCCAGCTCCGGATGGCGGGCCAGCCAGCGGTCCCGTGGATCCACGCCGCGGCGCTCCCCGTAGAGCGCGACCCGCTCCTCCTCGAACTCGGCGTAGGTGCGCCAGTTCGCGTAGGCGAGGTAGGTCCAGGTCGGCAGCACCACGAGAACCGGGGCCGGGGGAGCGCCGTCGGGCGGGGTGACGACGAACGGGATGCGCTCGACGTGGTCGCCCGCACGGATCTTCAGGGCGTAGGCGCCGCTGGCTGCATCGGCCGGAACGGTGAGGACGACATCGGTCTCCCATCCGGCGTCGTCGAGGTCGTCCTCGTGCAGGTGCAGGGCGTCGTACTCGTCCGGCACGCGCCGGAAGTCGGTCTCGCGGAAGCGCCAGAACGGCCCGGGCACTGCGCTCGCCGGCCGGTTCACGACGGTGCCGCCCGCGGTGAGCGACCCGTCGTCGGCCACCGCGGTGGCCGCGGGGTCCCGGCCGAGCGCGAGGGCGCTGACGCCGTCGGTGCCCAGGAGCGCGACCGCGTCCTCGCCCGCGGCGAGCCGGTCGGTCGTGTCGGCGGTCCAGCTCGTGGCGGACACGACCGGCCGAGCCACCCGGCCGTTGAAGAAGCCCCCGCGCGGGCCGGCGCCGACCCGGAGCCTCCACGAGCCCGTCCCCCGAGGTTCAGGAAAGCCACTTTCCTGGCCTTGGAGGCCCTGAATGTGGCTTTCCTGAACCCGCGGGGCAGCACCTCCCGGGCGGTGCAAGGCAAGCCGGACCTCGCCGGCGGGGGAGATCGTCGCCGCGAGGAACGACCACTGGCGTTCGACCGGGGCCACGGCGAGGCGGGCCAGCTCGGTTCCACCCGCGTCGCGCAGCGTGCACCCGCGCGCCGAAACGGACAGCAGGTAGCCGGGCGCGGTGAGCGCGAGCACGGTCTGCTCCCGGTCGCCGTCCAGCCGGGTGGGGAGCAGCCAGACCGCGAGCCCGGCGCCGGACACCTCGGCGCCCGGACGCAGTGGCGCCTCGACGTAGGAGCCTGCGCGGGCCACCTGGACGCGTCCGGGCACCGTCGCCGGGAGGTCCGCGATGACCTCCTGCTCCAGGAGGTCGGACTCGTGCACCGGGGAGCCGCCGCGGCGTAGCCGCACCAGGGAGGGCGTGAACTCCGGGAGCTCGCTGCTGACCTTGAACTCGATGCGCCCGCCCGCGGGGGCGGAGAGCCGGTCGCCGTAGCCGAGCAACCTCACCTGTTCACCCACTCCGTCCACTGCCGGGTGGCCTCGTCGAGGTTCGCCGCCCACCACTCGTTGTCGCGCTGCACCTCCGTGCCGGTGACGTTGCTGGTGGCGATGAAGGAGTTGATCAGCGGGTCGGCGGAGGGCTTCGCGTTGGCGTTGGGCGAGCCGTAGGGCTGGCGCTGCATGATGAGCTCCTGGGTCGGGACGTCGACCAGTGCGTTGATCAGCGCGTACGCCGCGTCGAGGTTCTTGGCGCCCTTCACGATGCCGAGCGAGTCCTCGTAGTAGAGCGGCTGGTTCCAGACGACCTTCAGGTTGGCGCCGTTCTTCGCCGCCTCGTAGGCGCGCCCCGGCCAGGCCAGCATCATGTCGACCTCACCGGACTCGAGCGCCTGGGTCTGCTGTGCACCGGTGTCGTAGAACCGCACCGAGGGCCGGATCTTGTCGAGCGTGGCGAATGCGCGCTCGTAGTCGAGGGGGTAGAGCTGGTCGCCGGGCGCGCCCGCGGCGAGCAGCGCCGTTTCCATCCCGGCGTCCTTGGCGTAGTTCATGATCCCGCGGGTGCCCGGGAAGTTGGTGGTGTCGTAGAAGTCGGCCCAGCTCTGCGGCGGCCGGTCGCCGTACTTGTCGGCGTTGTAGACCAGCAGGAACGCGGACTTCAGCACCGGCACCCCGCAGTCGGTGACCTGCGCGGGGTCGAGCCCGGCGGTGTTGATCCTGGACTTGTCCAGCTTCTCGAACAGCACGTCGCACTTGGCCACGGTGCGGTAGGGCGAGGAGTAGAAGACGTCCCAGGTGGGGGAGCCGGACTCGACCATCGCCGTCAGCTTGGCCTCGTTGTTGGGGGACTCCTCGGCCACCTGGATGCCCTCTGATGCGAGCTCCTTGTAGGCGGTCTCGGCGAAGATCGCGGCGAGCGCTCCACCGGTGTTGCTGAACACGACGGTGCCGCCCGCGGCCGAGCCCCCGCCGACGGTGGCGAAGCACCCGGTGGCGCTGAAGCTGACGGCAGCGGTGAGGGCCAGCGCGGTGACGAGCCTGCGGTTGCGCACGGGACCACCTTCGATCGACAGGGTGCAACGCACCTTTGCGTTTCACAATCCAGAACGCGATTCATGATGTGGCACCAGGAGAATGGCTGGCGCAGGGCGGGGGAGTCAAGGCTTCGCTCGTGAACGGCCTGATCGATCCGATTGCGTCCACGTAACCGGCCGCCTCGACGGGTTGACAACACGCCGCTCGGCCGCGACGCTGCCATTTCGAATCGTGAAACCCATGCCACATGGCGACCGAATTGGGGTGTGTCCATGGTGTCGGTCAGCCCGGCGGGGACAGCGGCCGCGGCGCCCGCGCCCCCGGCGGTGTCCCGCACGCGGCGTGCGGGTCGCGCGCTGCTGCTGTTCGCGCTTCCCGCCGTCATCGTGCTCGGCGTGTTCTTCGTGGTCCCGGCGATCCGGCTGGCCTGGCTCTCGGTGAGCACGCCCGAGTTCGGCATCGGCAATTACACCGGCCTCGCCACCGATGGGGTCGTCGTCACGGTGGTGCTGCGCACGCTCGGGATGGCCGCGGTCGTCACGGTGCTGTGCGTGCTCTGTGCGTACCCGTACGCGTACCTGATGACCATCGTCGGTCCCCGGTGGCGGGCGGTGCTCACCGCACTCGTGCTGCTCCCGTTCTGGACGTCGCTGATGGCGCGGACCTTCGCGTGGGTCGTGCTGCTGCAGGACACCGGTGTCGTCAACGCGCTGCTCGCGGTGGTCGGGCTCGGCCCGACCCGCCTGCTGGGCACGACCGCGGGTGTCAGCATCGCGATGGCCCAGGTGATGCTGCCGTTCATGGTGCTGCCGGTGTACGCGGCCATGCGCGGCATCGACCGGCGGCTCGTCGATGCGGCGATGGGCCTCGGCGCCCGGCCGATCAACGCGTTCCTGCGCGTGTACCTGCCGTTGTCGCTGCGCGGCGTGGCCGCGGGCGCGACGCTGGTGATGGTGCTGTCGCTCGGCTTCTACGTGACGCCGTCGCTCGTCGGGTCGCCGCAGCAGTCGATGCTGGCGCAGCTCATCTCGGTCCAGGTCAATCAGCTGCTGAACTTCGGTGCGGCCGGCGCGCTCGCGGTGACGCTGCTGGTCGTCACCCTCGTACTGGTGGCCGGCGTGCAGCGGCTCACCCGCACCGGCGGCGCCCCCGCGGCCCTGGTCGGAGGTACTGCCTCATGAGGTCCGTCGGCCTGCGCCGCGCGCTCGTCGCGCTCGGCATCCTGATCGGCGCCTGGTTGCTCGTCCCCACGCTGATCGTCATCCCGATCAGCTTCTCCGGTGAGGACAGCTTCGCGTTCCCGCCGAGCTCGTGGAGCCTGCGGCACTACGAGACCTTCTTCACCGAGCAGAGCTGGCTCAACGCGCTGCTGGTGTCGATCCAGCTCGCCGTGATCGTCACGGTGGTCGCGACCCTGCTCGGCACCGCGGCCGCGTTCGCCCTCTCCCGCACGGCGTTCCAGGGCCGCGGGGTGCTGAACGGGCTGTTCCTCGCGCCGCTCATCGTGCCCGGCATCGTGGTCGCGGTCGCCGTCTACGCCGCGTTCCTGCAGTGGGGCCTGATCGGCACGCCAGTCGGCTTCATCATCGCGCACACGGTGCTCGCGATCCCGTTCGTCACCGTGAACGTGGGGTCGGCGCTGGGCGGGTTCGACCGCACCCTGGAACGGGCCGCGGCCAGCCTCGGCGCCTCCGCGCCCGCCACCTTCCGCGCGGTCACCCTGCCGCTGATCATGCCCGGGGTCCTGTCGGGTGCGGTGTTCGCGTTCGTCACGTCCTTCGACGAGGTAGTGGTGTCGATGTTCGTCCAGTCACCGCAGCTGCAGACGCTGCCGGTGCGGATGTTCACGTCCGTGACCAACGAGGTGGACCCGACGATCGCGGCGGCCGCCACCGTGGTCGTCACGCTCACCACCGCCCTGCTGACCCTGGCCGCCACTCTCAGGAGGACCCGCCGTGCCTGACGTCCCGTCCGGAGCCCGCATCGAGGTCGAGGGCCTCACCAAGCGCTTCCCCGGCGCGGCCGCCCCCGCCGTCGACGGCATCGACCTGGAGATCCGGGCCGGGGAGTTCATGACTCTGCTCGGGCCCAGCGGGTCGGGCAAGACCACGACCCTGAACATGATCGCCGGGTTCGAGGCGATCTCCTCCGGCCGGATCGCCCTGGACGGCAACGACATCGCGCAGCTCCCGGCGTACCGGCGCAACCTGGGGATGGTCTTCCAGAACTACGCGCTGTTCCCGCACATGACCGCAGCCGAGAACATCGCGTTCCCGCTCAAGCAGCGCAAGGTCGCCAAGGGCGAGATCGCCCGGCGGGTCGGCGAGGCCCTCGAGCTGGTGCACCTGGGTGGGCACGGCGAGCGGCTGCCGTCCCAGCTGTCCGGCGGGCAGCAGCAGCGCGTCGCGCTGGCCAGGGCGGTCGTGTTCGAGCCGCGCGCGCTGCTGCTCGACGAGCCGCTCGGGGCGCTGGACAAGAAGCTGCGCGAGTCGCTGCAGCTGGAGATCGCCCGGCTGCACCGGGAGCTGGGCATCACGTTCGTGTTCGTCACCCACGACCAGGACGAGGCGCTCGCGCTGTCCGACCGGATCGCGGTGTTCCGCGAGGGCCGCATCGAACAGGCCGGCACGCCCGCCGAGCTGTACGAGACGCCCGCGTCCCGGTTCGTCGCCACCTTCCTCGGCGACTCCAACGTGTTCGCCGGCCGGGTCCGCGCCGGCCGGCTCGACACCGGTTGGTGCAGCCTCCGGGTGCCGGCGGCGTCGGCCTTTGACGGCCCGGTGGCACTGGTGGTGCGCCCTGAGCGGCTGCGGATCGCCCCGGCCGGTGGGGCGACCACCGGTGGGAACGTCGAGAACGTGCTGTCGGCCACCGTCACCGACGTCGTCTACCACGGCGCGTTCCGGCGGGTGCTGGTCCGGTTCGACGGCGGGGGCACCGGACAGGTGCGCGACACCGCGGGCGCCGGTGGCTCGCTCGCGGTGGACCAGCGGGTCGAGGTCTCCTGGGACGGCGACGCGGGCGTGCTCGTCCCGGACGACGAGCCGGAACCGGCCGCCGACGTGCAGGCCACCCCGGTGGCGGCGGGTGCGCGGTGAGCGGGGGAGCGGACGCGCTCGCCGCCGCCCGCCGGGAGGTCGCGGCGTGCGGCCGCCGCATGCTCGACGACGGGCTGGTGCTGGGCACCGCGGGCAACGTGAGCGTCCGCGTCGGTGAGCTGGTGGCGGTCTCCCCGTCGGGCATGGCGTACGACCGGATCGAACCCGCGGACGTCGCCGTGGTCGACCTCGACGGGAACCGAGTGGACGGCCCGCACGCCCCGTCCTCCGAGACGCCCATGCACCTCGGCGTCTACGCCACGACCGAGGCCATCGCCGTGGTGCACCACCACGGGCTGCACAGCGCTGCGGTGTCAACCGTGCTCGACGAGCTCCCGGCCCTGCACTACTACGTGCTGCAGCTGGGCGGACCGGTCCGGGTCGCGCGCTACGCGACCTACGGCACTCCCGAGCTGGCCCGGTCGGTGCATGCGGCGTTGCAGGGCCGCACGGCTGCGCTCATGCAGAACCACGGCGCCGTCGCCCACGGCGACACGCTGGATCAGGCATACGACCGGGCCCGGCTGCTGGAGTGGCTGTGCACGCTGCACGTCACGGCGACGGGCATGGGCACACCCCGGGTGCTCACCGGTGACGAGCTGGCCGCCGTCGCCCGCCGCCGCACGGAGGTCCCGGCATGAAGGTGATCTGCCTCGGCGCGCACATCCTGGACATCCTCGGCCGCCCGGTCCCCGACATCCCGCCCGGCCAGGGCCGCCGCGTGCTCGACGAGATCCGGATCACGGCCGCCGGCACCGCGGGCGGCACCGCCGTCGACCTCGCCAAGCTCGGCGCCGACGTCGTGAGCATCGGCCCGGTCGGCGACGACGTCACCGGTAGGCTGCTGCTCGACCTGCTCGCCGGACACGGCGTCGACGTGCGGCACATGGCCCGCCGGCCGGGCCTCGCCACGCCCGCGACCATGCTGCCGATCCGGCCGAACGGCGAGCGGCCCGCCCTGCACGCCCCCGGCGCGATGGCGACGCTCACCGCGGCCGATGTTCCCCTGGACCTCGTGGCGGAGGCCGACGTGCTGCACGTCGGCGGCCCGGACGTCCTGGGGGACTTCACCCGCGACGCCCTCCCGGACCTGCTCCGCTTCGCCGCCTCGCACGGCACGGTCGTGAGCATGGACCTGCTCAGCGTCGGCCGGCCGGAGCTGGTGGACGTGCTGCGGCCCGCGTGGGAGCACACCGGGTACCTACTCCCCAACGACGACCAGATCCGCGGCGTGACGGGCCACGACGACCTGGTCGAGGCCGCGGGGGTGGCCCGGGCGGCCGGGGTCGGCACCGTGATCGTCACGACCGGCGCGGAAGGCTGCGTGGTCGTGGACGGCGGCGGCGTCGTGCGGATCCCGGCGTTCGAGGTTCCGGTCGTGGACACCACGGGCTGCGGGGACGCCTTCACAGCCGGGTTACTGGTGGGCCTCGGATCCGGGCGTGCGCTGGGCGACGCGGCGCGGCTGGGCACTGCGGCCGCCGCCCTCGTGGCGCAGGGGCTGGGCTCCGACGCCGGCATCGTCGACCTCCCGTCGACGCTCGCGTTCGGCGCCGTAGCGTGATCGATCCGACGATCGGAGGAGCCGCAGATGGCCGAAAGGGCCGCGGGTGCGGGTGAGCCCGTCCGGGTGCTGGTCAAGGCGATGGCGGTGTTGGAGCTGCTCGCCGAGGCCACCGACGAGCTCTCCCTCGGTGACATCGCCGCCCGGCTGGAGCTGAACAAGAGCACCTGCCACCGGATCCTCACCACCCTTGCCGCCGGGGACTTCGTGGAACGGCCCTCGCCGGGCACGTACCGCCTCGGCATCGGGGCGTTCCGGGTCGGCAGCGCGATGGCGCGGCGGCTGTCCGTTCGCGAGCGGGCGCTGCCGGCCATGCAGGAGCTCTACCGGCGCACCGGCGAGACGGTGTTCCTGCTGGTGCTGCGCGGCGACGAGGCGGTCTGCGTGGAGCGGCTCGACGGCCGGTACGCCTCCACCCACACCCTCGGCGTCGGCGGTGCGCTGCCGCTGCACCTGGGCGCAGGCCCGCGGCTGCTGCTGTCGACCCTGCCCGACGAGCAGGTGGAGAGCTACCTGGCGGGTCCGTTGCAGCGGCGGACCTCGCCGACCCAGGCCACGGCCGACCAGCTGCGCGAGGACGTGCGGCGGATCCGCGAGGACGGGTTCGCGGTCAGCCGCGACGACGTCGAGCTGGGTGTGAAGGCGTTGAGCGTCCCAGTGCGGGACCACACCGGCGCCACCGTCGCGGCCCTGAGCGTGAGCGGGCTGACCGCCCACCTGCCCGACTCCGAGCAGGAGCACCAGCTGGGGCTGCTGCGCACCGCGGCGGCGGAAGCGTCCCGGGCGCTGGGGCTGCGCGCAGGGGTGTAGACCTGGGGGCGTCGATCGAGAGACCGGAGGCATCCGCATGCGCCACGACGCCGTGCTCGCCGAGACCATCGGCATCCGAGGAGCGGACGACGACGAGATCGAGGCCTACACCGCGCGCCCGCTGGACGGGGGCAGCCGCGGCGGGGTGGTGGTGATCCACCACATGCCCGGGTACGACTGGGGCACCAAGGAGATCGTGCGCCGGTTCGCCGCTTGGGGCTACAACGCGATCTGCACGAACCTCTACAGCCGGGAGGCGCCCGGCGCGGAGCCCGACGACGCCGCCGCCACCGCGCGGGCGCAGGGCGGGGTGCCCGACGCGCGGTTCGTCGGTGACGCCGCGGGTGCGGCGCGCTGGCTGCGGTCGCTGCCCACGTCGAACGGGAAGGTCGGCACGATCGGCTTCTGCTCCGGCGGGCGGCAGGCCTTCCTGTCCGCGCTGGAGCTCGACATCCAGGCCGCCGTCGACTGCTACGGCGCGTTCGTCGTCGGCACCCCGCCGGAGGGGTTCCCGCTGCAGGTGCAGCCCCTCGCCGACCGCACCGCCGAGCTGCGCGCCCCGCTGCTGGGCCTGTTCGGCAACGAGGACTCCTACCCCTCGCCCGACCAGGTCGACGAGCTGGAGAAGCTGCTGCAGACCCACGGCAAGGAGTACGAGTTCCACCGCTACGACGACGCGGGCCACGCGTTCTTCTCCGTCGACCGCCCCGCCTACCGGGTGGCGGCTGCGCTGGACGGGTGGCAGCGCGTGCGGGCGTTCTTCGCGAAGCACCTCGACGGGGAGGTGTGATCGCACCGTGTGCACCTACAGCACCGAGAAGTTCGACGTCACGGCGAGCAGCGGAAAGGGTCCGCAGGGCTGGTTCCCCCTGCAGACGGCCACGGTCTACTACGACCACCCGGTCCACGCGCCGCGGGACCACACCGTGAACATCGACTTCCTGAACCCGGATCAGGGCCCGGCCGCCCGCGTGGCGGTGGAACTGTCCCTCGACTCCGCCCGCGCGCTGCTGGCGGCGCTGCAGGCGACCGTGGAGCGGGCCGAGCACCACTGACGGCGCCCGACCCGCCGCCTCGTGCGCGACCATCGACAGCGGCACCGGCGATGACGCCGGCGCTTCCCGCCTTCAGGAGGGCAGCATGCAACGGACCGCCGTCAACCCGTGGAACTGGTCGCTGAACATCGGCTTCGACCAGGCCGAGCTCATCGAGGGCGGGCGCAGGCAGCTCGTCTGCTCGGGGCAGACATCCGTGGACGCCGACGGGCGCCCGCAGCACCCCGGGGACATGCGCGCGCAGGTCGGCCTCGCCATGGACAACGTCGAGGCCGTGCTCGCCGGGGCGGACATGAGGCTCGGCGTGCCGATCACGCCGCCCCAGCGCGCCGCCACGGCGACTTCACACACCCAGTGTCCGCTTCACACAACGCCGGCCCTGTGTGAAGCGGACACTGGGTGTGTGAAGTGACCATCAGCGGGGCAGAGGCCTCCGGTGACCGGCCCGACGAGTACATCAACCTTCGCCGCGCCCGTGACCACGGCGGTCCGCCCCGCGAACTCCGGCATGTTGTTCATGAGCACACGTTGCGCCGAGCTTGTCTGACAACGCAAGATCTGGCGCGATGACTGACACGAGATCCGCCGTCGCCGACCTGTTGACGCGTCTGGGCTACCCCGCCAGCGAGGTCAACGACCTGCCCGACTCGCCGCTGCGGTTCCCGGACGGGGCGCAGTACCGCACCGAGATCCCCAGCGTCGAGGGCCCGGCCGCCCTCGAGGCCGTCTTCGACGAGGCGGACAAGCGGGGCGTGCGGGTGCACCGCGTCTCCTCCGGCAGCGGGATCATGCTGGCCACCGACGCCGAGATCACCGACATGGTGCAGACCTGCGCGGCCCGGCGGGTGGAGCTGTCCCTCTTCGTCGGCCCGCGGGCGCCGTGGGACATCGGCGCCCAGGCGCGCACCCCCGCCGGGGGCGCCGTCGGCTGCCGCCACGAGGGCGCCGACCAGCTGGCGTACGCGATGGAGGACCTCGTGCGCGCGGGCGGGCTGGGCGTGCGCGGCGCGCTGGTCGCCGACGAGGGCCTGCTCCTGATGACCAAGCACATGAAGGAAGCGGGCCTGATCGCCCCCGACTTCGTCGTGAAGGTGTCGGTGCAGATGATGGCGTCCAACCCGGTGAGCGTGCGGCTCATGCAGGATCTGGGCGCCGACACCTACAACGTGCCTCCCGGCCTCACTCTGCCCCGGCTCGCCTCGATCCGCGCCGCCTCGCAGATCCCGATCGACATGTACATCGAGTCACCCGACACCCTCGGCGGGTTCGTCCGCCACCACGAGATCGCCGAGCTGGTGCGGGTGCTCGCGCCGATCTACGTCAAGTTCGGGCTGCGCAACCACCCCGACGTCTACCCCAGCGGTGGGCAGCACGAGGCGCTGAACGTCCAGCTGTCTCGCGAGCGGGTGCGCCGCGCCGAGATCGGGCTGGCCCACCTGCACCGGGCCGCGCCCGACCTCGTGACGTCTGAGCTGGGAGCCCAGGGGCTGGCGGTCCCGGTGGCCTGATCTCAGCGGCCCGGCACGGAGTCGAGGCGGGTCGTGGTGGACGGGCCGGGGCTCTGGCCGGGCGGCGCGTACTCGCAGTCGAGCTGGCTCACGTCCACGTCCCGGCCCTCCCCGTAGCTCTCGCCCTCCTGGGCGGTGTAGACGAACGTGCAGGCACGGCCGTGGGAGTCGGTGAAACTGCTGACGTAGATCTCGTCGTTGACGGCGCACCCGGCGACGGCGAGTGCGACCGCCGCCAGGCCGGCGCCGCGGAGGGCCTGCTTCGACACGTTCACAGCGGAAGGGAAGCACACCGCGGTGGCGGGCGGATGAACGCCGGCCGACGGGCGCCGACCGACCATCACGCGGCGAGCTCGGCCTCGCTCAGCCGCAGCTCCGGCGGCCGCCGCGTGAACATCCGGGTGAGCCCGGCGAGGTAGAGGAGCCCGGCCGCGATCCAGGCGAGCCCGACGACGAACGTGGTGCCCGACAGGCTCGTCCACAGCCACAGCGTGAGCAGCACGCCGATCCCCGGCACCACGGCGTAGGCCAGCAGGTTCGCCGGTGTCCGCCGCCCCTCGTCGATGACGTAGTGCTTGACGGCCGACAGGTTGACGAGAGAGAACGCGACCAGGGCGCCGAAGCTGATCATCGAGGAGGCCAGCTCGAGGCTGATGACGAGCGCGATCAGGGACAGCACGCCGACCACCGCCGTGGCGAGTGCGGGGGTGTGGAAGCGTCAGTGCAGCCGGCCGAAGACCGCCGCGGGCAGTGCGCCGTCGCGGCCCATCGCGTAGAGGATGCGCGACACGCTCGCCTGCGACGCCATCGCGGAGCCGAAGCAGCCCGCGATGTAGGCGGCGGTGAAGAACGCCGTCAGTGCGGCGCCTCCCGCGGCCCCCACGACGTCCAGGGCGGCCGAGTCGACGTCGGTGAACTCCGAGTACCGCGGGAAGACGAGGTGCCCGGCGTAGGAGACGACGATGAACAGGGCGCCGCCGATCAGGGTCACCAGCATGATCGCGCGGGGGATGCGCCTGCGCGGGTCGCGGGTCTCCTCCGAGAGCGTGGACACGGCGTCGAACCCGAGGAAGGACAGGCAGAGGATCGCGGCCCCGCCGAGGACGGCCGGAGCCTCGCCGCCGTCCGGCAGGAACGGCTCGACGAGCGACGGCAGGCCGGTGCCTGCAGTCGTGCGCACGACGGCGACCAGGAAGACCACGATGAACACGACCTGGATCGCGACGAGCACGAAGTTCATCCGCGCCACGAGCCGGATGCCCAGGACGTTCAGGCCGGTCACCAGCAGGATCGCGCTGATGATCCAGACCGCGACCGGGACGCCGGGGAACGCGGCCTCCAGGTAGATGCCCATCACCAGGTAGTTGATCATCGGCAGGAACAGGTAGTCGAGCAGCAGCGCCCACCCGGTCATGAATCCGAGGTGGGGACCGAACGACCACTGCGTGTAGGTGTAGGCCGAGCCGGCGAACGGGTGCGCGCGCACCATCAGCCCGTAGCTGTAGGCGGTGAAGAGCATCGCGACGAGCGTGACGACGTAGGCCGCAGGCAGGTGCCCCGCGGTGAGCTCGGTGACCACGCCGTAGGTGGTGAACACCGTGAGCGGCACCAGGTAGGCGAGCCCGAAGAGCACGATCGACGGCATTCCCAGCACCCGGTCGAGGTGCGTGTTCCCGGCCATGATCGCGAGTATCGGGTGTCCACGGCCGTCCCGACTAGCATGAGTGCGGGCGAAATCTCTGATCATCGGGCGGAGCATGGGTACCGCGTTGCGGGTGGGCGTCGCCGTCGTCGTGCTGGTAGTTGTGGTCGTCGCGTTGGCATGGGTCTTCCAGCGGCGGATGGTCTACCTGCCGTTCGGGGGCCCGGACGGGCCGGCAGGCGCGTACCTGGACGGCGGCCGCGACGTGGTGCTGCAGACCGAGGACGGGCTCGACCTGGCCGCGTGGTGGGCGCCCGCGACCGGCCCGGCCCGGGACCGGACGGTGCTGGTGGCGCCCGGCAACGGCGGCTCGCGGGTGCTGCGGGTGCCGCTCGCGCAAGCCCTCGCGGCGGAGGGCTTCGACGTGCTGCTGGTGGAGTACCGCGGCTACGGCGGCAACCCCGGCTCGCCCACCGAGGAGGGCCTCGCCGCTGATGTCGGTGCGGCGTACCGGTACCTGGTCGAGGAGCACGGTGTCGCACCGGATCGGCTGGTGCTGTTCGGCGAGAGCCTCGGCGGCGCGCCGCTGACCCGGCTGGCGACCGAACGCCCTGTCGGGGCGCTGGTGCTGCGCAGCCCGTTCACCTCGCTGGCCGACGTCGGCGTGCGCGCCTACCCCTTCCTGCCGGTGCGGGCACTGCTGCGGGACCGGTTCCCGCTGCTGGAGTACGTGCGGTCGGTGCGGGTGCCGGTCGCGGTGGTGGCGGGCGCGGCCGACGAGATCGTGCCGGTCGAGCAGAGCCGGGCGGTCGCGGAGGCAGCGGGTGCGGCCTACGTCGAAGTGCCGGATGCGCGGCACAACGATCCCGAGCTGAACGACGGACCGGCGGTCGTCCACGCCGTGGTCCAGGTTGTCGGCCGTTGACCGGACGGCGTGCCACTCCGGGCAGCACGTTGCGGGCCGCCCGTTTTCACCTTTCTGGATCTACGAGGCTTCACGCATTGTCATCCCCGCAAGCGAGATGACGTAGTCCTTCGACTGCTCGTCGACGTGGACGCCGTAGGTGGTCGGATAGTAGGCGGACTTGTGGTACGCCTGGGGGAGTTTGAGGGGTTGCTGGGACGTCGGGTCGGTCAGCAACCATTCGCGGGTGATCATCGGCTCGATGAACGTGTAGCGACCGTCCCAGGTGCCGTTGATGACGATGTGTTCGAAGTCGTAGGAGCCGGGGACGAGACTCCCGTCGCTGAAGTCGATCAGGTGCACACCCATGCCGGGCACGGCCTGTGCAGCGGCAGGCGCGCCGGGCGGAACGACGTAGTCCTGTGGCACGTACTTCGTCTCGGGCGCCCGTTCGGCCTTGGCCGCGTAGTCCGGATCGGATGCGATGATCGCCTGGATCGTCGCCATGTCGACCATGTCGAAGTGGAAGTCGAAGTGCGGTTTGCCGAACAGTTCCGGCGGCTCGTGTCCCTGCGGGTTCCAGTTGAGCATGACGTGGTCGAATGCGGTCGCGGACGCCTGGTCGGGGAAATCGAGCATCAGCGTCGGTGGGAGACCTGTGTTCGTTTCCGGGAGACCGTCCAGGGCGGTGGCCGACAGTCGCAGGCCGACCTCGGTCGGACGCCCGCCATCGTCGAGCGTCGTGTAGGTCCTGACGGTGCCGTTTCCGAGAGGTTGCGACGGGCCGAAGAAGGTACCGCTGTCGCTGGGGGGCGTGCTCTCACCACCGCATCCCGGCAGAAGGGCAAGGGCGGTGCCGGCGGCGAAGGCCAATCCGACGCCGCGGAGAAGTCGATGAGCAAGCATGATCTTCTTCCGTTCTGATCGATGCCGTGCCTGGAGGAGGTACGGGACCTCGTGGAGTGGCGCTGGCGGTCGGTCAGTGCGGCGATCGGGGACGACGCCTTGTTCGCGCCGGCCTCTGGTCCTCTGTGGAGTCCCGCTTGATGGAGGACGGCGAAAATACGCCTATCGGCGGCGCGGGGCTAGCCCCGCATGGTGTCGATCAGGGCAGGTGCCGGGCGGGTCCGGGTTCGGCCGCCGCGCGCAGCCGCGTCGCGTCCTGCCCGGGCGGTGCACCGAAGAGCCTGCGGTACTCGCGGCTGAACTGCGACGGGCTGTCGTAGCCGACGAGGTGCCCCACGCCCGCGACGTCGTCCGGGCGCGCCAGCAGGAGCGACCGTGCCTCCTGCAGGCGGATGCGCTTCTGGAACTGCAGGGGGCTCATGGTCGTGACGGCGCGGAAGTGCCGGTGGAACGCCGCGGCGCTCATTCCGGCCATCCGCGCGAGGTCCTCGATCCGCATCGGCTCGGCGTAGTTGTCGCGGATCCACCGGATGGCCCGGCCGACGTGGGACGTGTTGCTGTCGGCGAGCCCGATCTGGCGGACGATCGCGCCGTGCGGGCCGGTGAGCAGCCGCCAGAGAATCTCGTGCTCGACGAGCGGGGCGAGCACGCGGGCGTCGGCGGGGTGATCGAGCAGCCGCAGCATCCGGGCCGCGGCGTCGAGCAGGTCGGGGCCGGCGTCGCCGGTCGCGATCGCCGGGCCCGGGTGGCCGCGGGACCACCGCCCCGGCGTGGTCTCCAGCAGTAGCTCGGCGATCGTGGCCGGTCGGAGCACCAGCCCCATGCCCAGCGCCGGGGTCCGCGGCGTGGCGCCGAGGAAGTGGCCGGTGACCGGCAGGCCGGTGGTGACCACGAGCAGCTGACCGGCCCGGTACTCGAACACCTGCTCGCCGAGCAGCAGCCGCTTGCCCCCCTGCACCATGACGACGAGCAGCGGGTCGGTCAGCGAGTAGTCCGGCTCCGTCGTCTCGACCCTGGACAGCAGCAGCCCGGGGATCGGCGTCCGCATGTCGGGCCGGGCGTGCGTCGCGATGAGGCCGCGCATCTCGTCCAGGTGGGCAGTCACGGGTCGATCCGATCGAAGTTGCGAGGATCGTGCAAGAGGCGGCGCGGATCGAGATACCGCGGCGAACGGCCCGGCGGTTGCATGGGTTCATGCCTCTCGACCACTACCTCACCCTCGGCCGGTCCGGCCTGCGCGTCAGCCCGTTCGCCCTCGGCGCCATGACCTTCGGAGAAGATGCAGGCGGCGCCGGCACCGGCGTGGAGGAGTCGGAGAAGATCCTCGCGACCTACCTCGACCGCGGCGGGAACTTCGTCGACACCGCGAACTTCTACACGAACGGCCACTCGGAGAAGATCCTTGGGGACTTCTTCGCCGCCCGCCCCGGCCTGCGCGAACACGTCGTGCTGGCGTCGAAGTTCTTCGGCAACATGTTCCCCGGCGACCCCAACGGCGGCGGCGCGGGGCGAGGGTCGATCACCGCCCAGCTCGACGAGACGCTGCGCCGCCTGCAGACCGACCACCTGGACCTGTACTGGCTGCACAACTGGGACCGGCACACCCCGATCGAGGAGACGATGCGCGCCCTCGACGACCTGGTCCGGGCGGGGAAGATCCGCTACATCGGGTTCTCGAACACCCCCGCATGGGTCACCGCCCAGGCCCAGACCATGGCGCTGCTGAAGGGCTGGACCCCGCTGATCGCGCTGCAGGTCGAGTACTCGCTGCTCGCTCGCACCGTCGAGGGCGAGCTCGCGCCGCTCGCACTCGACCAGGGCATGGCGCTGGTGCCGTGGAGCCCGCTGAAGAACGGCTTCCTGTCCGGGAAGTACCGGCGCGGCGCACAGGTCACCGACTCCGCCCGCAGCGCCTTCGTCGGCGGGCCCACCGAGGACGAGTTCGCCGTGATCGACGCCGTCGCCGCGGTCGCCGACGAACTCGGCACCAGCTCCGCCGCGGTGTCGTTGGCCTGGCTGCGCGCCCGCGGCGGCACCGTCGTGCCGATCGTCGGGGCCCGGCGCGTGGAGCACCTCGAGGCCAACCTCGTCGCCCTCGACGTGAACCTCGCGCCCGAGCACCTCAGCGTGCTGGACGAGGTCTCCGCCCCGACCCTGGACTACCCGGCACCGATGCACGGGTCGCAGCGGGCGATGCTGCAGTTCGCGGGCACCACAGTCGACGGTGTGGAGTCGGCCGTGTACCCACCGCTCCTGCAGAGCTCCGTGCGCTACTGAACCGCACGTTTCGGGCGGGGCACCGCGGTTACGGGTCAGTTGTGGATGACCAGCAACCCGACGATCCGACGATCGCGGTGCTCGGAGCCGACGAGGCCAACCTCGAGCTCCTGCGCCGCATGCCCGGCCACGAGCGGCAGACGTTCGTGCCGGTGCTGACCGACGCCGAGATGCAGGAGGGCGAGGTGAGCATCCCGGACCTGCTCGACCGCGCCATCCGCACGCTGGACGGGCGGGACACCCCGGTGGACGCGGTGATCGGGTTCTGGGACTTCCCCATCAGCACACTCGTCCCGCTGCTCGCGGCCCGCTACAACCTGCACGGTGCCTCGCTCGAATCCGTCGTGAAGTGCGAGCACAAGTACTGGAGCCGGGTCGAGCAGCAGCGGGTGACCGACGCGCACCCCCGGTTCGGGCTCGTGGACCTCGACGACCCACGGCTGCCCGACGGCCTGCGCTACCCGATGTGGCTCAAGCCGGTGAAGTCGTACTCGTCGGAGCTCGCGTTCCACGTGTCGGACGACCGGCAGTTCGCCGACGCCGTCGCCGAGATCCGCGACGGCATCGGCCGGCTCGGCAGGCCGTTCGAGTGGATCCTCGACCAGCTCGATCTCCCGCCGGAGATCGCCGAGGTCGGCGGGCAGGCGTGCCTGGCGGAGGAGGCGATGACCGGGGCGCGGGCGGCCACCGAGGGCTACGTGCACGACGGTGAGGTCGTGGTCTACGGGGTGCTGGACTCGATCACCTATCCGGGGCGGTCGAGCTTCCTGCGCCACCAGTACCCGTCGCAGCTGCCCGAGCCCGTCCGGAAGCGGCTCGTGGAGCTGTCCGAACGCGTGATCGAGCGCGTCGGGCTGAACTGGACGACGTTCAGCGTCGAGTTCTTCTGCGACCCCGACTCCGGCGACGTCTCGCTGCTGGAGATCAACCCGCGGCACTCGCAGTCGCACGCCCAGCTGTTCGCCGACGTCGACGGCATCGCCAACCACCACGCCATGGTCGAGCTCGCGCTCGGGCGCGCTCCGGACCTGCCCCACGGCGAGGGCCCGTACGAGATCGCGGCGAAGTGGTACCACCGCCGTTTCGAGGACGGCGTCCTGCGGCGCGGCCCGAGTCCCGAGGAGGTCGCGCGGATCGAGCGCGAGATCCCCGGTGTGCGCGTGACCCCGGTGGCGCGCGAAGGGCAGCGGCTGTCGGAGCTGCTCGGGCAGGACAGCTACAGCTTCGAGCTCACCGACGTGATCGTCGGAGCCCGCGACGAGGCGGAGCTCCGGGCCAAGTACGAGCGCGCAGTCAGCGCCCTGACCTACGAGTTCACCTGATGCGATTCGTCACATCCTTCCCGCACGAGGTCCGCACCGCCGAGACCGTCCGCATCCCGATGCCCGACGGCGCCGAGCTCGCCGGCCGGCTGTGGCGGCCGGTCTCGTCCGACGGCGATCCGGTGCCCGCGGTCTGCGAGGCGATCCCGTACCGGCAGCGCGACCTCACATCCGTGCGGGACTCGATCCACCACCCCTACCTCGCCGGGCACGGCTACGCCTGCCTGCGCCTCGACCTGCGCGGCAGCGGCGACTCCGACGGCGTGCTCCGCGACGAGTACACCGAGCAGGAGCACCGCGACATCGAGGCGGCCCTGGAGTGGCTCTCCGAGCAGCCGTGGTGCACCGGGCGCACCGGCCTCATGGGCATCTCGTGGGGCGGGTTCGCCGGGCTGCAGGTGGCCGCGCGGCGCCCGCCGAGCCTCGGGGCGATCGTCATCGCGTCCTTCACCGACGACCGCTACGCCGACGACATGCACTACATGGGTGGCTGCCTGCTGTCGGACAACCTCGCGGAGGCCGGCACGATGTTCGCCTACTCGACGCTGCCGCCCGATCCTGCTGTGGTGGGGGAGCGCTGGCGGGAGATGTGGCGCGAGCGGCTGGAGCAGGCGGAGCCGTGGATATTGAAGTGGCTCGCCCACCAGCGCCGCGACGACTACTGGCGGCGCGCCTCGGTGTGCGAGGACTACGCCGCTGTCCAGGTGCCGGTGTTCGCGTCCAGCGGTTGGGCCGACGGCTACTCGAACGCGGTGTTCCGGGTGCTCGAACACCTCGACGTGCCCCGTAAGGGCCTGATCGGGCCGTGGTCGCACAAGTACCCGCATCTCGGCGTACCGGGACCGGCGATCGGCTACCTGCAGGAGGTGGTGCGCTGGTTCGACCGTTGGCTGAAGGACTGCGAGAACGGCGCCGATGACGGGCCGGTGCTGCACACCTGGATGCAGGAGAGCGTGCCGCCGTCCACCGCGTACGAGGAGCGGCCGGGGCGCTGGGTCGGCGAGCCGGGGTGGCCGTCGCCGCATGTCGAGCCGCGCGCGCACGCCCTGGCCCGGTACCGGATCGCGCCGGCAGGGGAGGAGGTCGCGCCGGGCGAGGTGAGCGTGCAGTCGCCGCTGTCGGTGGGGCAGTTCGCCGGCAAGTGGGCCTCCTACAACGCGCCGCCCGACCTGCCCTACGACCAGCGCGAGGAGGACGGCGGCTCACTGGTGTTCGAGACCGACCCCCTCGACGAGCGCTGCGAGATCCTCGGTGCGCCCGCCGTGGAGTTGATGGTCGCGGCGAGCCGGCCGGTTGCGACGATCGCCGCCCGGCTCTCCGACGTGGCACCGGACGGGCGCGCCACCCGTGTGACCTACGGCCTCCTCAACCTCACCCACCGGGAGAGCGACGACGCCCCCGAGCCCATCGGCCCGGGGGAGTTCCGGCGCGTGCGCGTGCAGCTCAACGGCGTGGCGCAGGCGTTCCCGCCGGGACACCGGATCCGGCTGTCGCTGTCGACGTCGTACTGGCCACTAGCCTGGCCGCCGCCGGAACCGGCCGAGCTCACCATCCGCACCGGAACCAGCTGCCTGGTGCTGCCCGTCCGCCCGACCACGGAGGACGACGAGGTCACACCCCGTCCGTTCGACGAGCCGGAGGGTGCGCAGCCCGTGCCCACCACCCAGCTGGACCCGGGGGAGAACAGCTGGACTGTGTCGCGCGACCTCGTCGACTACCGCTCCGTGCTGGAGATCGTCAAGGACGGCGGGGTGCTGCGCCACGACGACACCGGCATGACGGTCGGCAGGCGCGTCGTGGAGCGCTACAGCAGCGTGGCCGACGACTTCGCATCGCCGCGCGGGGACGTCGAGTGGTCGATGACGTTCGCCCGGGACAGCTGGAGCATTCGCACCGTCACCCGCACCGTCCTGACGGCCACGCCCACGGCGTTCGAGGTGCACGGCCACCTCGACGCGTACGAGGGCGAGCACCGCATGTTCTCCCGGGACTGGGAGCGCAGCATCCCGCGGGACCTACTGTGAGGGTGTGATCCGACTCGACCGGCAGCCGTGGCGGGACGTGCGGGCCGCGGGGGAACGCGGGGCGATCGCCGTGCTCCCCATCGGGTCCCAGGAACAGCACTCAGAGCATTTGCCGATGGGTACCGACACGCTGCTCGCCGAGGCCGTCGTCGACGCGGCTCTCGGCGTGATCGGTGACGGTGGCCCGGAGCTCGTCCGGCTGCCCGCGCTGCCGTTCGGGCACAGCCCGCACCACCAGTTCGCGGCGGCGGTGTCGCTGTCGGCCACGACGATGCTCGCCGTCCTCGACGACGCGCTCGACTCGCTGGTGCTCAGCGGGTTCCGCCGCGTCCTGCTGGTGAACGGGCACGCCGGCAACGACGAGGTCGTGCGGCTCGCCGTGAAGCGTTGCGCGCTGCGGTCGGACGTAGCGCTGGGCGCCTGCTCCTACTGGGCCCTCGCCGGGCCCGGCGAGCCGCCCCAAACCCCGGGGCACGCGGGCTGGTTCGAGACCTCGCTGCTCCTCGCCGTCCACCCGGACCTGGTCCGAGCGCCGGTCGGGTGGCGGGAACCGGACCCGCCACCGCTGTTCCACCGCTCACCCGCCCCGGGTCTGGTGGTGGCGCGGCACGGCGAGTGGGAGCGGGTGGGCGGCGCCACCGACGACGCGGCGGAGGCGGACGCCGAGGCCGGCCGCGGTCTCCTCGCCGCACGCGCCACGGCGCTGGCGGCGGCGATCCGGGCGTTCGATGCGGCCACGGATGGAAGCCACGGCACGGGGGCGGGGTCGTGAGCGCGCGGGGCCGCCCGTGGCGGCGCGTTCGAACGAGCTCCCCCGTGCGTCTCGCCATGTCCGCCGCGGCCGTCGCCGCGGCAGCGCTCACCGCCTGCGGCGCGCCGCCACCCGCAGAACCACCCGTCACCGAGACCGTCACCGTCCCGCCCCGGGCGCCGGAGACCATCACCTACCCGCCGAGCGTTGCGCCGCCCGTCACGCAGACCGCGGCCAGCTGGACGATGCCGAACCTGGTCGGCACGGGCCTCCAGGAGGCGCAGGACGCGATCCAGGAGCTGACGGGCTTCGGGATCGCCGTCACCACCTCCCACGACGCGACGGGTGCCAACCGCATGCAGGTCGCCGACCGCAACTGGAAGGTGTGCACGCAGAACGTCCCCCCGGGCGCCACGATCACCCGCGACACGCGGATCGACTTCGGGGCCGTGAAGCTCGAGGAGAGCTGCTGACCTCGCGTCACCAGCGGTAGTCGAGGAACTTCCCGTCGAAGGTGACGACCACCCGGTCGCCGTCGGGGTCGGGCCGCCGGGAGACGTCGACGCGGAAGTTGATGGCGCTCATGATCCCGTCGCCGAACTCCTCGTGGATGAGCTCCTTGAGCGCGGGCCCGTAGACCGCGAGGGCCTCGGTGAAGCGGTAGATCGTGGGGTCGGCCATGACGGCCGGGTCGGTGCCACGGGATGGCTGGAGCTGGAGGCTCTCGGCAACGGCCTCGCCCAGGCCGAGCAGCTCGCACGCCTTGTCGGCCTGCTCGCCGGTCATCGGGTGCTGGCCGAGCAGTGCCGCGGTGGTCCACACCAGTGGGGTGCCAAGGGCGCCTGCGATCCCGGCCCACGAGAGGCCCTTGCGCTTCCGGGCGGCGACGACGAGGTCGGCGGCGTCGGACTTGCTCATGATCGGATTGATGGCCCGCTCCTTCGAAGATCGTTGGGTGACGTCAGGCTCGCGGGCGCGTTTTGCACGCGTGTTACGTGCGCGATACGCACGCCTTACCGGGTGGACCTGATGGCCGTGAGCGGGGCGTGACGTGATGATCGTCGGGCTGTAACGACAGGGAAACACCCGGTTTCGAGACTCGATGCGGCCTGCCGTGAAAGTGCTGAGGAGTGCCGTATGTCCTACGTGAACCCGTCGGAGTTCGTCGGAAAGATGATCGACGCGGGCGAGGCGAAGGTCTTCATGTCCACCCGCGACACCATGATCCGGGCGTACATGGCCGGGGCCATCCTGGCCCTCGCCGCGGCGTTCGCGGTCACGGTCACCGTGCAGACCGGCTCGGCGCTCGTCGGGGCGCTGCTGTTCCCGGTCGGGTTCTGCCTGCTGTACCTGCTGGGATTCGACCTCCTGACCGGCGTCTTCACGCTGGTGCCGCTGGCCTGGATCGACAAGCGGCCCGGAGTCACGATCAAGGGCGTCCTGCGCAACTGGGGCCTGGTCTTCGTCGGCAACTTCGCAGGCGCGCTCACCGTGGCGCTCATGATGGCCGTGATCCTCACCTACGCCTTCACCGTGGACCCGAACGACGTCGGGCAGCGGCTCGGCGAGATCGGCTCGGCGAGGACGGTGGGCTACGCCGACCACGGCGCCGCCGGGATGCTCACCCTGTTCCTGCGCGGCGTCCTGTGCAACTGGATGGTCTCCACCGGTGTCGTCGCCGCGATGATCTCGACATCCGTGTCGGGCAAGGTGATCGGGATGTGGATGCCCATCCTGGTCTTCTTCTACATGGGCTTCGAGCACTCGGTCGTCAACATGTTCCTGTTCCCGTCCGGTCTCATGCTCGGCGGCGACTTCTCGATCCTCGACTACTTCGTGTGGAACGAGTTCCCCACCGTGGTCGGCAACCTCGTCGGCGGGCTCACGTTCGTCGGGCTCACGCTGTACGCCACCCACGCGCGTCCCGGCGTGGGCCGCATGCGTCCGGTGCGCGACGAGACCGGCGAGCCGGTGGCCGCCTCCCGCTAGTGCTTCCCACCTCCGGTCCATGTCTTTCGGCGCGTGGAACTCCAGGCCGAGCACCTCCCACGTGCGCCGTGTCGACTCGTCGCGCAGGGACGTGCCTTGGCCGATCACCCCGTCGCGCATCCAACCCGTGACCAGGAGCCCAGCCCTACCCGACAGGTCCCACACCTGGTCCACCTCGAACCGGATCATCGAACCCCCCGCTCATCGGTTGTCGCGTGCATGACGGACGACCGCGTAGCCGATCGATCGGATGGGGGACGTGACGTCGATCATGTCCTACCCGCTGACGATGGTGCCGGTCTGTATGACGTGCCGGAGGTGCTTCGGCTCCACCAGCACACCGACGTCGGCGAGTGGGTCGCCGTCGAACACGAGGAGGTCGGCGTGCGCGCCGGGCCGCAGCGCGCCGATCTCGCCGGGCATGTTCACCAGTTCGGCCGCGACGGACGTGGCCGACCGGATGATGTCGAGCGGCGCCTGCACCTCGGCGCGCAGCCGGAACTCGTGCCTCTGGTGGCGGTGCATGCCGCCGAGCAGGTCGGTGCCGTAGACGATCTTGACGCCGCCGCGCGCGGCGCGTTCGAGGGCCGCAAGGCCCGCGCCGAGCACCTCGTCGACCTTGCGCCAGCTCGACTCCGGGAGCCCGAACTCGCGGCCCTCCTCCTTGAGGGCCCAGTAGGTCACCAGCGTCGGCACGAGGAAGGCGTCGCGGTCGCGGAACAGCTCGACGCTGCGGTCATCGAGCAGGTTGCCGTGCTCGATCGAGCGGATCCCCACCTCCAGTGCGCGGTTCACGGCGCGGGCGGTGTAGGCGTGGGCGGCCACGTACCGGTTGGCGGCCGTCGCCTCCTCGACGATGGCGCGCAGCTCCTCGACCGCGTACTGGGTGGAGTCGATGCGGTCGGTCGGCGACGCGACCCCGCCGGAGGCCATCACCTTGATGTGGTGGGCGCCCTTGCGCAGCTCGTCGCGGGCGGCGGCGCGCACGGCGTCCACCCCGTCGGCGATGCGGCCGAGGCCCGCGCAGCACGGGTGGTCGTCGTGGCGGTGGGTGCCGCGGGGACGCCCGTCGCCGTGCCCGCCGGTCTGGCTGAGCGCCCGCCCGCAGAACAGCAGGCGCGGCCCGCGGACGAGGCCTTCCGCCTGCGCGTCGGCGAGCCCGTAGTCGGCGCCGGAGGCGTCGCGGACCGTGGTGAACCCGCGGTCGAGCATCTGCCCCATGATCCGGGCGCTGTGGGCCGCGACGTACGACGGGGAGAGCGAGGGGAGCGAGCTCAGGTCGGCGGTGAGCGCGGTGACGTGGACGTGGGCGTCGATCAGGCCGGGCATCACCACCGCGCCGCGGACGTCCTCGGTGGGCACGTCGGGCGCCGTGAGGCCGGTACCGATCTCGACGATCCGGCCGTCGGCGCACCGGATGTCGCCCTCGACGTAGCTCCCCTCGGCGGGGTCGAGCAGCCGGGCGTTGCGGAGCAGCAGCGAGCCAGCGGTCACTTCGACGGCACCTCCACGCGTTCGGTGAGTTCCTCGAGCGAGCGGCCCGCGGTGGACAGGCCGAACACGAGGACGCAGATCACGCCGACGGACAGTACGGCCGTGGTGAGCCCGAAGACACCGGCGAACCCGAGGCTCGCGGCGGACAGGCCGATGATCGTGGGCGCCAGGATGCTGCCTACCCGGCCGAACGCGCTGGCCAGGCCGGTTCCGCTGGCCCGGATCCAGGTGGGGAACACCTCGGGGGTGTAGGAGTACAGCCCGGCGTAGGTGCCGTTCAGGAAGAACGAGAGGACGGCCCCGGCGAGGGTGATCGACCACGGGGCGTCGGTCTGGCTCAGCCAGAACGCGCTGACCGCCGAGCCGCAGAGGTAGAGCGCGATCGTGTGCTTGCGGTCGAGCCGTTCGGTGAGCCATGCCGCGGAGAAGTACCCGGGGATCTGGGCCAGGTAGATGATGATCGAGAACTCGAAGCTGCGGGTCACGGTGATCCCGCGCTCGATGAGCAGCGTGGGGATCCAGGAGAAGAACCCGTAGTAGGAGAAGGTGATGACGAACCAGATCGTCCAGATCACCGCGGTGCGCCGCGCCATCGCCCGGCTCCACAGGAACCGGAGCGCGGTCAGCAGGTTGACCTTCGGGGTATCGGTCGCGGGCTCCGCCGCCGCGGCGGGGACCGGCGGCAAGGGCTGACCCGTGGCCTTCTCCACGTCCCGCTCGATGGCGAGGACCACCTTTTCGGCCTCCTCGCGACGCCCGTTCGCCAGCAGGTAACGCGGTGACTCCGGCAGGGAGCGGCGCCACCACAGCAGCATCACGATCGGCAGCGCCGTGATGACCTGCGCGATCCGCCAGCCCTCCGGGAGCGGCGTCACGACGAACCGGCCGATCAGCGCCGCGGCCACGAAACCGAAGGAGAAGAAGCCTGCGAGCGCGCCCACGAACCACCCGCGCCTGCGCGCCGGTACGAACTCGGACAGGAACGGCGCGATGATCGCGCTCTCGGCGCCCGCCCCCGCCCCGGCGAGGACCCTCGCGGCGAGGAAGAGCTCGTAGTTCGGCGCGAACGCCGCGACCACCGAGAACGCGGCGTAGAAGGCCAGCGCGTACATCATGACCTTCTTGCGCCCGATGCGGTCGCCCAGTATCCCCGCGGCGATCGCGCCGAAGAGGAAGCCGAACGGCGCCGCCGAGCCGATCAGGCCGAGCTGGGCGTTGTCGAGCTGCCAGACCTCCTTGGCGCTCGGCAGGAGGAACGCGACCACCGCCGCGTCCATCGCATCGAACGTGTAGCCGAGCCCGCCGATGAGCAGCAGCTTGTAGTGGGGACGGCTCAGGGGGAGGCGGTCCAGGCGTGCCAGCAGGGTCACCGCGGCAGCGTATGGTGCAAATTTCGGCAGATGCAACGGATGTTGCACAGATTTTGCAATGATGGGTCGCATGACCGACGGGGACGCCGACGACGGCCTCGAGTACTGGCTGCGCGGCCGGCTGCCCCCGCGCGGGCTCCGGCCCAAGTCGGCCGCCGTGCTCGAGGTGCTGATCTCGCAACCGCGGAGGGCCTCGTTCGGGTCGACCGCCGAGCTCGCCCAGCTCGCAGGCGTGAACGTCGCCACGGTCACCCGCACCGCGCAGGCGCTGGGCTTCGCCGGCTGGCCCGCGCTCCAGCAGGAGCTGCGGGCGCGCTATCTCTCGTCGTTGACGGCTCCGCAGGTGGCCGAGGCGCGGACGGGCGTCGGCTCGCCCGGGCTGGCCTCGCTGCGCCGTGATCTCGACGGCCTCGCGCTGCTCACCAGGCGGTTCGACGAGGACGACATCCGGGCCGCCGCCGAAGCCGTCGCAGCCGCCCGTCGCACGGTCGTGGTCGCCGAGGGCAGCTACGCCTCCGTCGGCCTCGCGTTCGCGCACAACGCGCGGCTCGCGGGCTACGACGTGCAGGCCGTGACCGCCGAAGGGCTCGCCAACGCGGTGGCGGCGCTCACCGCCGACGACGTCCTCGTCGCGATCAGCTTCTGGCGCCTGATCGAGAACACCGTCCGGGCCGCGAACGAGGCACACCGCAGGGGTGCCCGGGTGTTCGTCGTCTCCGACGCGGCCAGCCCCGCGCTGGCCCGTGCCGCGGATCGGGTGCTCATGGTCCCGGCCGAGGGCGTGACGTTCTTCCCGTCCCTGACCGCGGGCATGGCCATGGTCCAGGCGATCGTCGCGCAGCTCGCCGCCGTCGACCCGGCCCGGACCAACGCGTCGATCGAGGCGGCGGAGGCGATGTGGGCGCGGTTCGACCTGATGCACCGGCGGCCGATTCCGAAGCTGTTGCCGCCAACAGCGGAGTGAATACCAGGACGGGTCATCTGAGCAGTCGGCTCGTGTACCCGCGGTCCACGAGCCGCGCATACGCCTTCTCCACGTCGATCGGTACGTCTTGCTCGACGGCGAATCCCCGTCGCGGGTATTCGATGACGCGCTGCAGATCACCCACGATCATGTCGACCACGAGTCGCTGGTCGCCGATACCGCTCAGGTAGTCGGGGAAGGACAACCGTTCGGATGCGCACACGACCTGCAGTTCCGGCCATACCTTTCCGGCAGTGGCGAAGGCGCGCCGTTGCGTGTAGGGCTTGGAGATCAGCAAGGCCGAGCGCGGCTCCAGTCCGGCGGCGGCGAGGACCTTGCGCGAGAGCTCGATGTTGGCCCCGGTGTTCGTCGCGTACGGCTCGACCAGGATCGCCTGCGCAGGTACGCCCAGCTTCATCGCGTGCTCGCGGTAGTGCGCCGCCTCCCCACGGGGGAACCGTTGCCGCGTCGTCGGACTGGTCGCCCCGCTGAATACGACGACCGGGAACAAGCCGGCGTGGAACAGCTCCGATGCATGGACCGCCACGCCGAGATCGTGGCTGCCGAGCCCGATGGCCACGTCGCAAGGGCGGAGCGCGTGGCCCATCTGGTGGTATTCCCAGATCGACTCGGCGTCGTGCAGATCCCGGTCCGGCACCGTGTCCGCAGGGTGTGAGCCCACTCGGGAACCACCTCCCATCGCGTCTGATTCGGAGCAGTTCTCGATCATCGTCGCACAAATCCGTTGAATGCCGGTGGCGAGCGGCTTGACGTCCCAGCCGGCGCTCGCGGCCCGGCAGGTGATTCCCTCAAGATCCGTGGCCGAGCGCCGCGAGCACGCCGGGGGCGGCCAGTCGTCGGTACATGCTGGCGAGCTCGGCGGGGCCGTGTGGGAAGTCCTGGTCGACCCACCAGACGAGCAGACCGAGCATTGCGGCGGTGCAGAACTCGGCGACCACGTCGACGGGCAGGTCCGAGCCGGCAGCGGCGAGGTGCGGGCGCAGGTGCTCGCGCAGCATGCCGCCGATGACGCCGTGCAGGTGTCGACGGACGACGTTGCCGCCCCGCTTGCCGCACATCGCGCGGTAGACGCGCCGGTTGCGGTAGGCGTGTCCGAAGACGGCGGCGGCGGGGGAGGTCGGGTCCGCCGGTTGCACGCCCGGCCGCATCGCGTCGAGATCGCGCCGCAGCTCGTCGCGCATGGTGTCGAAGCCGGCGACCAGCAACGCCTCCTTGTCGCGGAAGTGCGCGTAGAACGTCGATCGACCGACGTCGGCGCGATCGAGGATGTCCTGCACCGTGATGCGCTCGTACCCCTTCTCGAGGACGAGCGAGATCAATGCTTCGTGCAGGATGCGGCAGGTACGGCGAACGCGTCGATCTTGGTTTGCGGCGACGGCCATGCCGGCCTCCCGGACATTCCGTGAGATCTGTTCGGTAGCGGACACCCAGGGCGGACTGCTTGTTGACCGCGGTCCGGCCCAGTCGAACAGTTTGTTCGACAGCGAACACGTTGTCCAGAGATTCGGGGAGGCGTCTCCAATGTACGAGCTACCGGTATACGTGTGGGCATTGGTCATGGTGGGAGTGGTCGGAATACCTGCCGTGACAGGTGTGGCGTTGTACCGCGGTGCGGTCGCCGTCGGCATGGGCCGGCGCACGGCAACTGTGATCGTCACGGCCGCGGGCGCCGTATGGGCCGGTTGGCTCGTGACCAGTGGCGCGCTCGCCGCTGTCGGCGCCTTCCGCCAGGATCCCGGGGCCAACCGGCCGTGGATCGGGCTGGCCGCCGTCGCGGCGCTGACCGCGGTGCTGGTCGCGGCGCGCATCCCGGTCGCGCGTCGGATCCTCGCCGACCCCGGTGCTCCCGCCCTGCTGACGTGGCCGCACACGTTGCGGGTCGCCGGCGGCGTCTTCCTCGTCGTGTGGGCACTGGGCGGGCTGCCCGCCGCCTTCGCGATTCCCGCCGCCCTCGGCGACATCGCGATCGGGGTGGCCGCGCCGTTCGTGGCGCGGCGCCTGGCCAGTGGCATCTACGACGCACGCGCGGTGTGGTTCAACATCATGGGCATCGTCGACCTGGTGGTCGCTGTCGGGGTCGCATTCCTCGCCGGGCTCGGGCCTGCTCGGCTGCTCGACGTCACCCCGTCAACCGAGGCGGTGGCACTGCTGCCGCTCGCGCTCATCGCCACGACGGCGGTCCCGCTGGCGGTCGCCCTGCACATCGTGTCGCTGCGGCGGCTGCACGCCATGAGTCGGGGCAGGACAGGGATGGCGGCGGACGCGCTGACGCGGTAGGCAAGATCGGGTGTGGGCACAGCAGCTGACGGGGCCGTCGACGTTCCTACCGGTGGAGGTGCCCGCCCCGGCCGCGGGCGACCTGCGCCCCGGCGAGGTGCTCGTGGCCGTCGAACACGGCGGCATCTGCGGCAGCGATCTGCCCTACTTCCGGGCGGGCGGTCAGGCGGTGGCGGAGGGTGGCCGGCCCGCGGGAGCGCCGCCGGGCTTCCCGCTGCACGAGATCGTCGGGCGGGTGCACGCTTCCCGCGACCCCGGCGTCGTGGTAGGGGAGCGGGTGGTCGGCTGGGCGTCGGCGGCGGACGCGCTGGCGGAGCTCGTGGTCACGGCCGGGTCCGGGCTGCACCCCATCGCGGACGGGCGGCGCGCGCAGACGGTCGTGGCGCAGCCGCTGGCGTGCGTGCTCTACGCGGTCGACCAGCTCGGCGACCTGCGCGGCAGTCGGGTGGCGGTGCTGGGGCTCGGCTCGATCGGCCTGTTGCTCGCCTGGGCGCTGCACCGGCGCGGGGCGGCGGCCGTCATCGGCGTCGACCCGGTCGACCGCACCGCGCACGCCGCCGCTTTCGGCCTCGACGACGTGCTGGTGACGGCCAGCGGCCCGTGGGCGGCGTCGCTCGGCGCAGGCGATCGGCCCGATGTGATCGTCGAGGCGGTGGGGCACCAGACCGCCACCGTGGCCGACGCCGTGCGCGCGGTCGCCGACGGCGGCACGATCTACTGCTTCGGCATCCCCCGTGCACGAGGCCTACCCGATCGACGTCTACTCCCTGGTGCGGCGCAACCTGCGGATCGCGGGCGGCATCACCCGCGACCGCCGCGCGGTGCTCGCCAGGGCCCTCGCCGAGCTGCGGGAGTCCCCGCAGGTGGCCGACGACCTGGTCACGGACGTGCGGCCGGCCATGGACGCGGCCGCTGCTTTCGCGGCGGCCTGCACACCCCGCGAGGGCCGCCTCAAGACGGTGCTCACGGTGGATTAGGGCTCGTCGGAAACGTCCTCGGTCAGGATGGGCGCGGAGCCGGGCCGTTGGGGCCCGCGATCGCGCCGAGCTGGTTGAGGCCGTCCAGGACGTCGGTGCAGGTCCAGTACTCGACGAACTTGCCGCCGGACAGCCGCAGGATGTCCTGGCCGCTGAACGCGATCTCGGTGCCGACGGGTGCGGTGGCCCCGGGGAGCCCGCCCGCGTAGGTGGCGCGCATGGTCCATCGGGCCGAGAGCAGATCACCGTCGACGATCGGCCCGACGTCCACGGTGATGGCGATGTCGCCGAAGGCGGCCATCGTCTGCTCGATCTCGGGAATCAGCCGTGCGGGGCCCGTCGTCGCCTCGGAGTCGCTGCCGTCCGGCCGCGCCTGGTGCACGAGGAGGCCGGGGTCGAGGATTTCGTCGGCGTGGGTGAAGTCGCCGCGCCAGAGCTCGGCCCAGCGGCCGTACAGCTCGCGGGCCTCGGCCTTGGACAGGGTGTGCACAGTGGTCTCCGATCGCGGTAAGTTACCTGGGTGACGCAGTAGCTGTGTGACGCAGGTAAAAGCTAGGAGCGCTGAGAGGCCGTGTCAAACGGGAATCGTGGGGATCTTCTTGCGGCGGTGACCACGGCCGCACGGCGGCACCATGCCGCCTACACCCTGTTCAACCAGGGCCTCGCCGACCGGCTCGGGTTGCACCCGACGGACGTGCAGTGCGTCAGCCTGCTCGGTCTCGAGCCCGAACCGCTCACCACCGGTGACATCGCGAGGCTAACCGGCCTGACATCGGGCTCCGCCACCCGGCTGGTGGACCGGCTGGAGCGGGCCGGTCTCGTCGACCGGCGACCGGACCCGCAGGACCGGAGGAAGTCGCTGGTCTCGCTGAGCCCGCGGCGAGCTACCGAACTCGAAGCCGTGTGGGACGAGCCCGGCAGGGCCTTCACCGAGGCGCTCGACGACTTCACGGACGATGAGCTCGCGGTGATCGAGCGCTACCTGCGCCGCGCCACCGAGGTGGGCGGCGATCAGGCCGACCGGCTGCGGAAGCGGTGAAAAAGGTTCACCAGTCGTGGACCGTGCCGTCCTGCAGGCGGTTCACGGGCAGGTAGGCGGGCTGATACTCGAACTTCGCCGCGGCCTCCTTGTCCAGGGTGACGCCGATTCCGGGGGTCTCGCCGGGGTGCAGGTAGCCGTCGGAGAACGTGTAGGAGCGGCGGAACACCTCGTAGGTCTCGGCGGTGTGGGGCGCGAACTCCTGGATGCCGAAGTTGTGGATCGCGAGGTCGAGGTGCAGGCCGGCTGCCATCCCGACGGGGGAGATGTCGGTGGGCCCGTGGATGCCCGACTTCACCTGGTAGATCGCGGCGAAGTCGAAGAGCTTGCGCATGGCGGTGACCCCGCCGGTGTGGGTCACGGCGGAGCGGACGTAGTCGATGAGCTGCTCGCGGATCAGGGTCTGGTAGTCGAAGACGGTGTTGAACACCTCCCCGATGGCGAGCGGGGTGGTCGTGTGCTGGCGGACCAGGCGCAGGCCCTCCTGGTTCTCGGCCGGCGTGCAGTCCTCCATCCAGAACAGGTCGTAGGGCTCGAGGGCCTTGCCGAGCTTGGCCGCCTGGATCGGGGTGAGCCGGTGGTGCACGTCGTGCAGCAGCGGGAGCTCGGGGCCGAACTCGTTCCGGACGGCCTCGAAGACCGTCGGGAGGTGGCGCAGGTAGGCGCGGGTGTCCCAGACCTCCTCGGACGGCAGCCCGGTCCGATCCAGGGGGTTCCCGATGCCGTAGATCGTGTCCAGGCCGGGGACGCCCGACTGCACCCGGATCGAGCGGAAGCCCTCGTCGCGGCGCGCCCGTACCGAGTCCAGCAGCTCCGGCACGTCCCTCCCGCGTGCGTGCCCGTAGGCCATGATCCCGGTGCGGCTCGCCCCGCCGAGCAGCTGGTAGAGCGGCATGCCCGCGGCCTGCGCCTTGATGTCCCACAGCGCGACGTCGACGGCGGCGATCGCGGCCATCGTCACCGGGCCGCGCCGCCAGTAGGCGCCGCGGTAGAGGTACTGCCACGTGTCCTCGATGCGGTGGGCGTCGCGATCGGCGAGCAGCGGGACGACGTGGTCGCGCAGGTAGCTCGCCACGGCGAGCTCGCGCCCGTTCAGGGTGGCGTCGCCGTAGCCGACGAGGCCGTCGTCGGTGGTGATCTCGAGGGTGACGAAGTTGCGTCCCGGGCAGGTGACGATGACGTCCGCGCCGGCGATCCGCATGGAGATCCTTCCGTTAGCTCGCCTTGGTTAGCTCTTGGTGGCGCCGGCAGTGAGACCGGCGACGAGGTAGCGCTGCCCGAACACCGCGGCGAGCACGACCGGGACGCTCATCAGCGTGGAGGCGGCCATCAGCCCGCCCCAGTCGACGCTCGCGTAGGAGATGAAGTTGAACAGGGCCACCGGGAGCGTCTTCGTGTTCTCGTCGGAGAGGATCAGCGCGAAGATGAAGTTGTTCCAGCTGAACACGGTGGCGAGCACGCACGCGGTGGCCGTTCCGGCGGTGGCGAGCGGCAGCGAGATCCGCAGGAACGCGCCGAACGCCGAGAGCCCGTCCACGCGGCCGGCCTCTTCCAGCTCCACCGGGAGGCCCTCGAAGAAGCCGATCATGATCCAGGTGATCAGCGGGACCGAGACGAACATGTGGCTCAGCACCAGCACGGCGTAGCCGCCGACGAGCTCCAGCCGCGCGAACACGTAGTACCAGGGAACCAGCAGCGAGATCGCCGGGATGATGCGGGCGATCAGCACCCAGCCGCCGGCCCGGCTCATCCCGAACCGCCCGATCGCCCACGCCGCCGGCACCGCGATCAGCGCGGACAGCACCGTCGACACCACCGCGACGATGATCGAGTTCACCATCGCGGGGAGGAACACGCCCTGGTCGAAGACGGTGCGGAAGTTGTCGAGCGTGGGGGTGAAGACGACCGCGTCGGCGGTGTTGCTGATCTGGACGTTGGTCTTGAACGCCCCGAGCGCCATCCAGACCAGCGGCAGCGCGAACACGAGGCTGACCAGCGTGATCGCCGCCAGCCGCATCCGCTCCAGGCGGCGTTTGCGCGGATCGACGGCACGCCGCACGGGGGTGGCCGCCGTGGGCCGGGACAGGGTGGCGGTCATGATCCGGCCCTCTCCGATCGGATCCTGAGGACGACGACGATCCCGATGATCAGCACGGTGAACAGGACGAGCACGGCCGCGGCGAGCCCGTACTCCGAGTAGTCGAACGTGATGCCGTAGGCGTAGACGTTGAGTGTCTCGGCCTCGTAGCTGGACCCACCGCCCGCGCCCTTCGTGGCGTAGATGAGGTCGAAGGTCTTGAGCGCGTCGACGCTGCGCAGCACGAGCGCCGTGACGATCGTGGTGCCGAGCATCGGCAGCGTGACGAGGCGGAACCGCTGCCAGGCAGTGGCGCCGTCGACGAGCGCCGCCTCCTCCGGCTCCTCGGGGAGCGTGGTGAGGCCGGCGAGCAGCAGGAGCGTCATCATCGGCGTCCACTGCCACACGTCGATCAGCACGAGCGTGGGCAGCGACTGCGCCGCCGAGCCGAGGAACGGCTGCGGCGGGATGCCGACGAGGCCGAGCAGCGCGTTGGCGATCCCGACGGTCGGGTCGAGGATCAGCAGCCACACCACGCCGACGGCCACCGGTGTGGCGAGCAGGGGGATCATCAGGATTGTGCGCATCCAGCGCATCCCGCGGAACGGGCGGCGCAGGAGCATCGCCAGCGCCAGCCCGAGCACGAGTTCCAGTGCCACCGCGGCCACGGTGAACACCGCCGTGCGACCCACCGCAGGCCAGAACCGACGGGTGTCACCCAGCGCGTCGGCGTAGTTGGTCAGGCCGAGGAAGCGCGTATCGGCGTTCACCGCCCCGAACGCGTCGGTCAGGCTGAGCCACGCCGTGTAGGCCAGCGGGAACACGACCATCAGCCCGATGAACGCCACCGCCGGGGCGATCATCGTCCACTTCAGGCGGCGTTTCTCCTGCTCCAGGGTGCGAGCCACTAGATCCTCCCCGTCAGATCCGGCGCTGCCGAGCGTCGCGGGCGAGGAAGTCGTCGAACTCGTCCGAGGCGTCGCGCGCCGCCGCCACGACGTCCTCGCCGAGGATGGCGGCCACCATGGGGCGGCCGACGATGTCGCGGGCGCGCCCGACCTGCACCACGTCCGGCCGGTCGCGGGGCACGCCGGTGGCAGTACCGGCCTCCATCGAGGTGGCGAGGTCGGCCGGGAACGCCGCCCCGGCTTCGGGGTCCTGCCACGCGGACGTCCGCGCGCCGGGGACACCGGCGCGCTGCAGCGCGACCACCGTGGCCGGGCTCGTCGCCCAGCGCAGGAACTCCCACGCGGCGTCGCGGCGCTCCGAGAACGCGTTGATCGCGAGACCCCATGACGCGATGTTGTACGGCCGGGAGCCCGCGGGCCCTGCCGGGAAGGGAGCGAAGCCGGTGCGGTCGCCCACCAGCGAGGTCTTCGGGTCGACGAAGTTCTTGTAGACCGAGTCGGCGTCGATCACGAAGGCCGCCTTGCCCTGGGCGAAGATCGGCGTGATCTGCTCGAGGCTCATGTTGGTGACGCCGAGCGGCCCGGCCTCGCGCTGCAGTCTCCCGTAGTACTCGTAGGCGGCGAGCGCCTCCGGCGAGGCGATGCCGGAGCGGCCGTCGACGACGAAGTCGCCGCCGAACGAGTACAGGTAGCTGGAGAACTGGCTCACCGCGAAGTTGCGCTGGCCACGCCCGGCGAACCCGGTGAGGCCGGCGGCGGGGTCGTGCAGCCGCGCCGCCGTGGCGAAGAGTTCGTCGAGCGTGGCGGGCGGGCCGTCGGGCACGAGGTCGCGGCGGTAGTAGAGCGTGGCCCGCTCGGTGACGGTCGGCACCCCGAACACGCGGCCGGCGTTGGTGACCCGCTCGCGGGCTCCCTCCTGCATGTCGGCCCAGTTGTACCCGGCGTCGCCCGTGACGAGGTCGGTGAGGTCGGCGAACCAGCCGTTGCGCGCGAAGAGCAGCTGCTCCTGCAGCGGCCGGTACATCATCACGTCAATGTCCGGTGCGCTGGCGTTGAGCTTGACGTTGTATGTGGACGAGACCTGGTCGGCCGTCATCAGCGAGATGGACACCCGCCGGCGGGCGAGGTCCTCGAACTCGCCGATCCGCTCGCGGATGGCGGTGCTCCACACGTGGTTGCTCAGCACGAGCCGCAGGTCGCCGTCGGCCCCGCCGCCGGAGCGGCCGCAGGCCGCGAGGCCCGCCGTGACGAGTGCGCCGGCACCCGCGCGCAGGAAGTCCCGTCGTCGAAGCACGCCGCCCCCTCAGCCGCGTCCTGCTCTTCGTGTTGCTTGTCTGATGACTGGTTCGGACCATACGACAGATCCCGATCAGGCGCTCCAGCGATAGCGGCGCTCGGGCCGGCCGGTGCCGCCGTAGCGCAGGCGCACGGTCGCCGCGCCGGTGGCGACGAAGTGCTCGAGGTATCGGCGCGCACTCACCCGCGACAGCTCCGTGAGCTCGGCGCACTCCGCCGCGGATAGGTCACCGTCGTGCACGCGCAGCACCTGCTCCACGAGCTGCGCGGTGGGCGCGGTCAGGCCCTTCGGCAGCCGGGTCGTGCCGCCGTGGCGGCCGCCGAACACGCTGTCGATGTCGTCCTGCGCGGCCCGTTGCAGGCCTGCGAGGCGCCCGCGCACCCGCGCCACCCGCTCCACGTGCTCGCGCAGCGCGGCAGCGTCGAACGGCTTCACGAGGTAGTGCGTTGCGCCGCCGTGGAGGGCGGCCGTCACGGTGTCCGGGTCGTCGGCGGCGGTGATCACGAGGACGAACGGGTCGTCGGGGGAGCCGGTGCGCAGCTCGCGCAGCACCTCGAGCCCGGATCGGTCGGGCAGATAGACGTCCAGCAGCACGAGGTCGGGCCGCAGCTCGCCGGCGAGCCGCACGGCGTCGGCGCCGGTGTGGGCGACGCCCACCACCTCGCAGCCGGGGATCCGGGCGACGTAGCCGCTGTGCACGCGGGCGACCATGAAGTCGTCGTCGACGACGAGCACCCGCATCATGCAGGCACCTTCGAGGTCAGCGGCAGGCAGGCGGTGAACACGGCGCCGACGTTGTTGGGGCCGCCCTCGTTGTGCAGGGTGATCGTCCCGCCCCGGCGCAGGCACACCTGGCGGGCGAGCGCCAGCCCGAGGCCGCGGCCACCGGTGTCGTGCTCGGCGGCCTTGGTGCTGAAGCCGTGCCGGAACACCTCCTCGACCAGCTCCGACGCCACGCCGGGGCCGGAGTCGCGGACCGTCACGCGCACGGCCTCATCCTCGGTCGTCAGCCCCACCTCGACCCAGCCGGGGCCCGCGGCGTCGAGGGCGTTGTCGACGAGGTTGCCCAGCACGGTGACCAGGTCGGCCGAGAGCGCCGGGTCGCGCGCCGGGTCGACGGCGTCGAGCCGGCTGCCGGGCGCGAGCCGCAGCTCGGCCCCGCGCTCGGTGGCGAGGCTCGCCTTGGCCACCAGCAGCGCGGCCACCGCGGCGTCCCCGACGCTCCCGGTGACCTCGCGGCGCCACTGGTCGGACCCGGCCACGATCCCCGCCACGAACCGCCGCACCTCCTCGTGCTCGCCCAGCTCGGTGAGCCCGGAGATCGTGTGCAGCCGGTTGGTGAACTCGTGCGCCTGCGCCCGCAGCGTGTCGGTGACGTGACGGGATGCGTCCAGGCGGTTCTCGAGCGCCGCGAGCTCCGTGCGGTCCCGGAGCGTGACGACGGCGCCGACGGCCGCGCCGTCGACCACCACCGGCATCCGGTTGAGCACCAGCACCCGGGTGCCGTGCAGCACCACCTGGTCGGCGCCGGCCGCCCTGCCGGTGAGGACGTCGCACAGCCGGTCGTCAAGGCCGAGCTCGTCCACCCGGGTGCCGATGGCGTCGATCCCGAGCAGCTCTCGCGCCGCGGCGTTGAGCAGCGTGATCCGGTGGGCCCGGTCCAGCCCGAGCACGCCCTCCTTCACGCCGAGCAGCATCGCCTCGCGCCGCTGCACCAGCTCCACGATCTCGGCGGGCTCCAGGCCGAGGGTCTGCCGGCGCACGCGCCGCGCGAGCAGCAATGATCCGGCCACCCCGAGCACGACCGCGACCCCCACCAGCGCCGCGGCCGGCCCTGGCGCGGCGAGGAGCCCGGTGAGCAGCGGTGGCGCCTCGACCCGGGCGGCCACGAGCCCGACGACGCGCCCGTCGTCGGCGAGCACCGGCACGTGCGCCACGACCGTGCGCCCGTCCGGGTTGCCGACCCACGCCCTCCCGGCCGGCGCGGTGCTCTCCCCGGCCGGGAACGGCTCACCGACCTGCGCCGGGTCGGCGGCACTGCGCACGATCAGATCGGCGTCCACGATCACGATCTCGTCGGCGCCGGAGAGGTTGCGGGCGCTCGTGCCGAGCGCGGGAATCGGCCCGTAGTCGCGAGCGGCCAGCCGCTCGCGCACACCCGCCGTGGCCGCCACGTCCTCCGCCACCGACAGCATCCGCCGCCCCTGCGTCTCCCGGAACGCGGCGTCCGACTGGACCACCGCGAGCGCGGTGACGGCGACGAGCAACAGCCCCACGATCCCGAGCTGCCAGCCCAGGAACTGCCGCGCCAGCGTCCGTGCCACGTGACGGAGGGTCTCACGACCACAACGACCACAACGACCGATGTGCGACCAAGGCAGACAGCGGCGTCGCCGCAGCTCACGATGTGCGCCACGACATACCTCGACGGAGAGGGAAACACATGCGGACCCGGAGTGTGGTCGCAGTGCTCGTGGCGCTCGCCGCGGTGCTGCTGGTACCGCCGGCGGTCGGCGGGCTCACCGGTGGCGGCGACGGCACGCAGTTGCGTGGCCTGCGGTTCCTGGTGCCCAACGCGCCCGGCGGTGGCTACGACATCACGGCGCGCACGGCGGCCAAGGCCATGGAGGATGCCGGGCTCACCGGCGCGGTGGAGGTCTTCAACCTGCCCGGCGCAGGCGGCACGGTGGGGCTCGGGCGCACCGTCAACGAGAGCGGCAACGACCGGCTCGTCATGTCGATGGGCCTCGGCGTGGTCGGCTCGGTCTACACCAACGACTCGCCCGCGACGCTCACCGACACCACGCCGATCGCGCGGCTCACGCAGGAGACCGAGATCGTCGTCGTCGGCAAGGACTCGCCGCTGCGCACGTTCGACGACCTCCTGGCGACGTGGAAGGCCGACCCGGGCGCGGTGCCGGTCGGCGGCGGGTCCAGCCCGGGCGGTCCGGACCACCTCGCGCCGATGCTCATGGCCGAGGGCGTCGGGATCGACCCGCGCGCCGTCAACTACGTCTCCTACGACGGCGGCGGCGAGCTGCTCGCCGCGGTGCTCGGCGGCAAGGTCGCGTTCGGTGTCTCCGGGCTGTCGGAGTACGCCGACCAGATCGAGGCGGGCGAGCTGCGGGTGCTGGCGGTGACCGCGGCGCAGCGCGTGCCGGGCGTCGACGCGCCCACGCTGAAGGAGGCGGGCGTGAACGTGGAGTTCGCCAACTGGCGCGGCATCGTCGCGCCGCCGGGCCTGTCCGACGAAGGTCGCGCCGAGCTGGTGGCGGCGTTCACCGCGCTGCGCGAGTCGCCGGAGTGGAAGGAAGCCCTCGAGCGCAACGGGTGGCAGGACGCATTCCTGCCCGGCGACGACTTCGCGGCGTTCCTGCACTCCGAGAACGACCGCGTCGCCGGTGTCCTGCGGAACCTGGGGTTGGTGGCATGAACACGCTCGTTCCGTGGCTCCGTGAGCGCTCCGAGCTGGGCGTGTCGGCCCTGCTGTTCGCGGCAGGCGTTCTCGTGCTCGCCGACGTCCTGACCGCGCCCCGTTCCGGCAACGCCTCCGACCCGCTCGGCCCGAACGCCGTGCCGTTCCTGCTGGGTGGCCTGCTCCTGCTGCTCGCCGTGCTGCTCACGCTCGACGTGCTGCGCGGCGGCCACGGGGAGGCCGAGGCAGGCGAGGATGTGGACCTCGCGGTACCCGCCGACAAGCGCACGGTGCTCATGCTCGCCGGCGTGATCGTCGCGACCGCGGCGCTGATCCCGCTGCTCGGCTGGCCGATCGCCGGGACCGTGCTGTTCTGGGGCGCGACATACGCGCTCGGCTCGCGTGCGTTCCCACGCGACCTCCTGATCGCCGCGGGCGTCTCGCTGACGACGTGGCTCGTGTTCGACGCGCTGCTCGGCGTGGACCTGCCCGGCGGACCGCTCATGGGGCTGATCTGACGTGATGGAGAACCTCACCCTCCTGTTCGAGGGTTTCGGCCACGCACTGACGCCGGCCAACCTGCTGTTCTCGGCGATCGGCGTGCTGCTCGGCACCGCGATCGGCGTGCTGCCCGGCATCGGGCCGGCGATGGCGGTGGCGCTGCTGCTGCCCGTCACGTACGCGTTCGACCCGACGGGCGCGTTCATCCTCTTCGCCGGCATCTACTTCGGGGCCATGTTCGGCGGGTCGACGACGTCGATCCTGCTCAACACCCCCGGCGAGAGCGCGTCGGTGATGGCGGCGATCGAGGGCAACCCGATGGCCAGGGCGGGACGCGGCGCTCAGGCGCTCGCCGCCGCCGCGATCGGGCACTTCATCGGCGGCATCGCGGGTGCGCTCGGGCTCGTGCTGCTGGCGCCGTTGGTGGCATCGGTCGCCGTCAACATCGGTGCCCCCGACTTCTTCGCGATCATGGTGCTGGCGTTCGTCGCCGTCTCCGGGGTGCTCGGCAGCTCCCGGGTCCGCGGGTACGCGGCACTCGCGATCGGCCTGACGATCGGCCTCGTAGGGCTCGACCCGCTCACCGGCCAGGCGCGCCTGACCTTCGGCATCCCACAGCTCGCCGACGGCATCGACGTCGTGATCGTGGCGGTCGGGCTGTTCGCGGTGGGCGAGGCGCTCTGGGTAGCCGCCCACCTGCGGCGCACCGTGGACCGGCCGATCCCCGTCGGGCGGCCGTGGCTCTCGCGCGACGACCTGCGCCGCACCTGGAAGCCGTGGCTGCGCGGCCCGTTCATCGGGTTCACGTTCGGCTCGATCCCGGCCGGCGGCGCGGAGATGTCGACGTTCATGGCGTACGTGACGGAGCGGCGGCTCTCGAAGCGCCGCGACGAGTTCGGCAAGGGCGCGATCGAGGGCGTGGCGGGCCCGGAGGCGGCGGCAAGCGCGTCGTCGGCGGGAACGATGGCCACGATGCTCACGCTCGGCCTGCCGACCACCGCGATCGCCGCCGTCATGCTCGCGGCGTTCCAGCAGTTCGGCATCCAGCCCGGCCCACTGCTGTTCGAGAACGAGCCGGACCTCGTCTGGACGCTCATCGCCAGCCTGTTCATCGGGCTCGTGCTGCTGCTGGTGCTGAACCTGCCGCTCGCGCCGGTGTGGGCGAAGCTGCTGCGGGTGCCCCGCCCGTACCTGTATGCGGGGATCCTGTTCTTCGCCTGCGTCGGCGCCTACGCGGTGAGCGGTCAGCCCGTCGACCTGCTGGTGCTGCTCGCGATCGGCGCCGTCGGGTTCCTCATGCGGCGCTACGGCCTCCCGGTGCTCCCGGCGATCATCGGCGTGATCCTCGGACCGGACGCGGAGCTGCAGCTGCGCCGCGCCCTGCAGCTGGCGAACGGCGACGTCAGCACGCTGGTCTCCACGCCCCTGTCGGTCGTGGTGTACCTGGTGATCGCCGCCCTGCTCCTGTTCCCGCTAGTGGGGAAGCTGCGGAAGGGCCGCACGCCGACCCCACCCGAGCCGCCGAGGGAGCGAGTGGGCGTCTGAGCCCGTTGCGGCAATGCCACTTTCATGCAACCTCGTTGCGTGAAAGTGGCTTTGCTGCAATGACTGTGCTGTGCTCGTCACCTCCCGGTCGGGCGCGGAGTACCGCGCGATGTTCGACCTCGCCCCCGACGATCTCACCGGCTCGGTGCTGGACTGCTGTGCGGGCGGGTCCAGCTTCGCGGCCGAGACCGATGGCCGGATCCTCGCCGTCGACCCCGCCTACGCGATGGGTCGCGAGGAACTCGCCGTGCGGGTGCGGATGGCTCTCCACGAGGGCGATCGGATGATCGACCGGAACGCGGACCGGTTCGAATGGGGCTGGTACGGCACTCCCGGCCGGCGTGCGGACATGCGGAGGGCGGCGGCCGAGCTCTTCCTCGCCGACCTGAAAGGCCGCCCCGAGCGGTACGTCGCGGGCGCCCTACCCCACCTGCCGCTGTCCTCCGGGAGCGTCGATCTGGTGCTGTGCTCGCACCTGCTGTTCACGTGGGCCGACCGGTTGGACGAGCACTGGCATCGCCGGGCCCTCGCCGAACTCGTGCGCGTGGCGCGTCGCGAGGTCCGGATCTTCCCCGTGGTCGTGCAGGGAACCGGGGAGCCGGTGGGATTCCTCGACGCCCTGCGTGCCGAGCTCCGGGCGCTCGGCCACAACTCACAGCTTCGGGACGTGCCCTACCGCTTCCAGCGGGGCGGAATCCAGATGCTCCGGATCGAGGCCGCCGGCCATCGGCGGCGGTGACGCCGGATTCAGTTCTCCGGCGGTGCGGTGGTGCTGCGGACGACCAGCTCGGTCGCCAGCTCGACGTGGTGCGAGTCGAGCGACTCGCCTGCCGCCATCCGCATCACGGTCTTGACCGCGACGCGGCCCATCTCCCGCAGCGGCTGGCGGATGACGGTGAGCGGGGGAGAGGCCATGCGGGCGAGCTCGGTGTCGTCGAAGCCGGTGACCGAGAGGTCCTGCGGGATCCGCAGGCCGCGCAGTCGGGCGGCCTCGATGATCCCCAGCGCGATGGTGTCGCTTCCGCCGACGACGGCGGTGGGCCGATGCGGGAGGTCCAGCAGGCGCAGACCGGCGTGCAGCCCCACCTCGTAGTGGAAGTGCGCGTTGTGGACCAGGTCGGGGTCGGTGGCGATCCCGGCGCTCTCCAGCGCGGCGCGGTACCCGTGCAGGCGGGCCTGGTTGCAGCCCGAGCCAGGTGGCCCGCCGACGTAGCCGATGCGCCGGTGCCCGAGACCGAGCAGGTGCTGGGTGGCGGCCAGCCCGCCCGCGAAGTTCGTGGAGCCGACACTGGTGACCTCGACCCGGGGGAGGCTCATGGGGTCCAGGACGACGAGTGGCAGGCCGGTGACCGCAAGGGCGTCGATGTGGGCGCTGGTGAGGGCCCCGGTCACGATGACGACCCCGGCCCGCCCGCTCGTGGCGAGGCGGCGTGCCCACCCCTGCGGCGTTCCGGCGGGGAGATGCTCGTCGTCCACCTGGCCGATCACGATCGACGCGCCCACCTCCGCGCCCGCGTGCACGACCCCCTGGATCACCTCCATCGCGTAGGCGCCGAACCCGCCGTGGACGATCAGCTCGACCGTCGCGTCCGCGCCCGCCGGCCGGCGGGCCGACGGCGGCACGTACGCGTGCGCGCGCAGCAGCTCCTCGACGAGCGCGCGGGTGTCCTCCGCGACGTCATGGCGGCCGTTGACGACCTTGGACACGGTGGCCACCGACACGCCGGCCGACGCGGCGATCTGCGCGAGCGTGGTTCGTTCGGTCTGCCGCCCGCCGGCAGACACACGCGGTCCGGTCAGGGAGCCTCCTCCGGCCTCGGTGCCTGATGCACGCACGGTACGGCCAGCGGGGGCGTTCGGGGAACCCTCGGATCGAAAATTTTCGGTCGATAACATCCTGGAATACAGGCCTTGACGCCCCGAACGGGGGCTCATTATGGTGCGGCTCACGCGTTGTTGTTTCGAAAGTTTTCGGAGCTGTCGCACGGCAGCTCATCCGTCCGGATCGAGCGGCCGCACCGGTGCGGCCTGGCGCAACGGAGATCGACGTGGATCAGAAGCGGGTTTCCCGACGGTCGTTCCTGGCACTGGCGATGGCCGCACCGATCGGTGCGAGCGCGCTGGCCGCCTGCGGGACGTCCGGCCCCGGCCAGGCCCGCGCCGGTGAGGCCAGCATCTGGTACCTCACCGGCGCGCCCCAGGAAGGTCTCCGCAAGGCGTCGGTCGACGCCTTCAACGCCGCGCACCCCGACGGGCAGCTTGCGGCCACGTTCTTCGAGAACGACGCGTACAAGACGCGCATCCGCACGGCCGTCGGCGCGAACCAGGCGCCCACGATCATCTGGACGTGGGGCGGCGGCGGCCTGCGCGACTACGTGCGCAACGGCCAGGTGGACGACCTCACCGACTGGTTCGCCCAGAACCCCGACGTCAAGTCGAAGCGCTTCGAGACGTCCTTCGGCGCGGCCACCATCGACGGGAAGATCTACGCGGTGCCGTGCGAGCAGGTGTCGCCGATCGTCATGTTCTACAACAGGCAGCTGTTCGAGCAGGTCGGTGCGCAGCCGCCCACCACGTGGAGCGAGCTGATGGCGCTCGTGCCGGTGTTCAACAACGCCGGGATCGCGCCGTTCTCGCTCGCAGGGCAGTCGCGCTGGACCAACATGATGTGGCTGGAGTTCCTGTTCGACCGCCAGGGCGGGCCTGAGGTCTTCGATGCCATCGCCGCGGGCGAGCCGAACGCCTGGTCGCACCCGGCCGCGATCGCGGGCCTGACGAAGGTGCAGGACCTCGTCCGGGCGAACGGGTTCGTCAACGGCTTCCAGTCGATCGCCGCCGATGCCAACGCCGACCAGGCGCTGCTCCACCAGGGCCGGGCCGCGATGATGCTGCACGGCGCGTGGACCTACGGCTCGATGAAGGAGGAGGGCGGCGACTTCGTGCCGAGCGGCAAGCTCGGCTGGATCCCGTTCCCGGCGATCGAGGGCGGCGCGGGTGACCCGAGCACCGGCGTCGGCAACCCGGCGTCGTTCCTGGCACTGTCCTCCCAGGCGAGCGAGGAGCAGAAGGCGATCGCGCGCGAGTACTTCAAGTCCGGGCTGCTGACCGACGCGGACATCGACGGGTGGGTGGCCAGCGGCGCTGTGCCGATCGTCAACGGGGTCGACAGCAAGTTCTCCGGGCCCGACGCCCCCTTCCAGCAGTTCGTCTACGACTCGGCAACCCAGGCGTCGTCGTGGGTGCACTCATGGGACCAGGCGCTGCTGCCGGGCCCCGCGGACGAGATGCTCAGGAACATCGAGCAGCTGTTCTCGCTGTCGATCACCCCGGAGCAGTTCGCGGCGAACATGAATGCGGTCCCCTCGTCGTGACCGGCGGTTCGGTCAGTGCGCGGCAGCACGGGTCGCTCACGTGGCTCGTGCTACCGGCGTTGGTGTTCTTCACGGCGTTCGGGCTCGTCCCGCTGGTCGGGGTGCTCCTGCTGAGCTTCACCAGCTGGAATGGCATCGGCGAGATCACGCCGATCGGTTTCGAGAACTGGGCCGCGGTGCTCTCCGACCCCGGCCTGGTGCACTCGCTCGGCGTCACGTTCCTGATCATGGCGCTGTCCTGGCTGGTGCAGACCCCGCTGAGCATCCTCGTCGGGGTGTTCATCTCGGGCCAGCACCGCTACCGTGCCGTGCTCGCGGTGCTGTTCTTCACCCCGCTGCTGCTGAGCTCGGCGGCGATCGCCATCACCTACAAAGCGCTGCTGGATCCCAACTTCGGTCTCGGCGCCTCGCTGGGGATCCCGTTCCTGGTGCAGAACTGGCTGGGCGATCCCGTGCTCGCGATCGCGACCGTGGTCTTCGTCGTGTCCTGGCAGTTCATCCCCTTCCACTCGCTGATCTACCAGGGCGCGGTGCGCCAGATCCCCGCGTCGCTGTACGAGGCCTCCCGGATCGACGGCGCGGGGCGCATACGTCAGTTCTTCTCGATCACGCTGCCGCAGCTGAAGTACACGATGATCACGTCGTCGACGATGATCGTGGCCGGCTCGATGACGTTGTTCGACCTGATCTTCGTGCTCACCCTCGGCGGCCCGAGCGACGCCACCCGGGTGTTGGCGCTCGACATGTACCTGCGCGGGTTCCGGGGCAACATGATGGGACCGGCGAGCGTGATCGCGCTGATCATCGTCGTCGTCGCGGTGCTGCTCGCGATGGGCGTCCAGCGTCTCGGCGGTAAGGACGCCTCCGAGAGCCGGCTGGAAGGAGCCTGACGTGGCCACGCCGACCAGCACCACCGCCGGCGCGCGTCCGGAGGAATCCGTGCCGCGTCCGGGGCGGACACAGGCGCCGCGACGGCGCCCCGCAACCGCACAGCGGCCCAACTACCTCGGGGGTGTCGCGGGCTACGTGTGGCTCGCGATCATCATCATCCCGATCTACTGGGTCGTCATCACCAGCTTCAAGCCGCAGTCGGCCTACTACACGAGCAACCCGATGTTGCCCGCGGAGCCGACCCTCGAGAACTACCAGGCGGTGCTCGAGGCCGACTTCCTGAGGTACTTCACGAACTCGGTGATCGTGACGATCGGCGCGACGGTACCCGCGGTGCTGGTGTCGTTCATGGCCGCGTTCGCGATCGTCCGCGGCGGACGCAGCCCGTTCCTGCGGTTCAGCAACACGATCTTCCTGATGGGGCTGGCTCTCCCGCTGCAGGCGGTGATCATCCCGGTCTATCTGATCATCATCCGGCTGAGCCTCTACGACAGCCACCTCGCGTTGATCCTGCCCTCGATCGCGTTCGCCATCCCGCTGTCGGTCCTGATTCTGGCCAACTTCATCCGTGACGTGCCGAACGAGCTGTTCGAGTCGATGCGGATGGACGGGGCGAGCGAGTGGGCCACGATGTGGCGGCTGGCGTTCCCGCTGACCCAGCCCGCGCTCATCACGGTGTCGATCTACCAGGGACTGCAGGTGTGGAACTCGTTCCTGCTGCCGCTGGTACTCACCCAGAGCCAGGAGATGCGGTTGCTCCCGCTCGCCTTGTGGGCGTTCCAGGGCGAGTACGGGATCAATGTCCCCGCCGTGCTCGCGTCCGTGGTGCTCGCGACGCTGCCGATCCTCGCGCTGTACGTGGTCGGTCGGCGGCACCTGTTGGCCGGCATGACCGCAGGCTTCTCCAAGTGAAAGGACATACGTGAGCGAACGGCAGGCACTGGTGGTGCGCGGCGGCTGGGAAGGGCACCACCCGGTCGAGGCTACCGACCACTTCATCCCGCACCTCGAGGCCAACGGGTTCTCGGTGCGGGTCGAGGACTCGCCGAAGGTCTACGCAGAGTCCGACTACATGGCAGGCGTCGACCTGATCGTGCAGTGCATGACGATGAGCACCATCGAGAAGGACGAGCTCGCCGGGCTGACGCGCGCCGTCGAGAGCGGCACCGGGATCGCAGGTTGGCACGGCGGGATCGCCGACTCCTACCGGAACTCCAGCGACTACCTGCAGCTGATCGGCGGGCAGTTCGCCTGCCACCCGCCCAAGGCGGCCGAGGAGCGCACCGGCGAGCAGTCGGACTACTTCATCCCGTACCGGGTGGAGATCACCGCGCCCAACCACCCGATCATGGAGGGGATCGCCGATTTCGACCTCGTCACCGAGCAGTACTGGGTGCTGTCGGACGAGTACAACACCGTTCTCGCCACCACCACCGTGGGCAAGCACGAGTGGGAGCCGTGGCACCGGCCGATCACGTCGCCCGCCATCTGGACGCGGGACTGGGGCAAGGGCCGGGTGTTCGTCTGCACGCCGGGGCACGACATGAACGTGGTCCGGAACCAGAACGTCACCACGATCATCGAGCGAGGGATGTTGTGGGCCAGCCGCTGAGGGTCGGTGTCATCGGCGCCGGCAACATCTCCGGCCAGTACTCCGCCTGCCTGGCGCGGCTGCCGCAGCTGCGGGTCACCGCCGTCTCCGACCTGCAGCAGGAGCGGGCCGCTGCGCTCGCCGCGCAGCACGAGGGGGCCCGGGTGCTCGACCTCCCGGACCTGCTCGCGGCCGACGACGTCGACGCCGTCCTCGTGCTCACGCTGCCGTCCTCGCACGCAGACGTCGCGCTGGCGGCGCTCGCCGCGGGCAAGCACGTCTACGTGGAGAAGCCGCTCGCCACGTCGGTGGCGGAGGGCAGCGAGGTCGTCAAGGCGGCCGCCGGGGCCGGCCTGCGGGTGGGCTGCGCGCCGGACACGGTGCTCGGCACCGGCGTGCAGACCGCGCGCGCCGCCGTCGACGCCGGCCGGATCGGCACCCCGCACTCGGCCACCGCGTTCATGACCACGCCTGGCCACGAGCGCTGGCACCCGGACCCGGAGTTCTACTACCAGCCCGGCGGCGGTCCGCTGCTGGACATGGGGCCGTACTACCTGACGTCGCTGGTGCACCTGCTGGGCCCGGTGGCGCGGGTGGTGGGTGCGTCGACGCGCCCGTCCGCCACGCGGACGATCGGCTCGGGCCCGAAGGCCGGCACCTCCTTCGACGTTGCCGTCGACTCCACGATCACCGGGATCCTCGAGCACACCTCCGGCGCCGTGTCCACGCTGATCATGAGCTTCGACATCTGGGCGGCCCGGCTGCCCCGCATCGAGGTGTACGGCACCGGCGGCTCGCTGTCGGTGCCCGACCCGAACAACTTCGCGGGCCCCGTCGAGCTGTATTCCGCCACCGCGGTCGACGACGGCTGGGTGGACATCGGTGCCACGGCGGGGTACGTCGACTCCGGCCGTGGCTACGGACTGGCCGACATGGCGCTCGCGATCGCGGAGGACCGGCCGCACCGGGCGGGCGACGAGCTCGGCCTGCACGTCCTGGAGATCATGGAGTCGGTGCAGGAGGCCGCCGACACCCACGCGGCGGTGGAGCTCACCACCACTTGCGAGCGGCTGGCCGCCGTGGTGGGCACGGTGGATTTGACGCACTAGTACTGCAGCTCGACTTCGTGATCTTGCTGGTCGAGGCGGGGGAACGTGGACTGCCACCGCGCGACGGTTGTTGCGGTGTTGTTGGCGGGTCCCGTTCGGTGGTGGCCGCGCCCATGATCCGCAGTATCGGTTGCTCATGGTTGTGCCGGCAGCAATGAGCACCCGCTACTCGCGATCTTCCCGTGCATGATCCGGAGTTTCGGGTGCTCATGGTCGTGGCGGCAGCCGTGGACAACCGCTAGTTCGGATCATGCCCCGCCGCCGGTCGGGCGGCCGGGTCAGGCGCGATCGTGTCGATCCATCGGGTCGAGTCTGGTTGGGCGGCTGCCGGTGGGCGCGCCGTTCCCGGCCCGGGCCACCCGGCGCCCGCCCGTGATCCGGGCCTCGGCGGTGTTCCCTCCCGTTCACCTTGACCCGTTGCCGTGTGGAGGTGGCTGGGTCGGGTGCACTACCGAACCCTGGGGTTGCGCGGGCGGCCGTCCCCGACTGGGGGGCACGCCTGTTCTTGACGAGACCGCCGCGGGTTGGGTGCCACGCGACTGGCTGTGGTCCCGACCCTCCACACCCAGCCCTCTCCCGGATGATCGAGGCGAGACCACCCCGGGGCTGGGCCGCGGGCAGCCCCATGATCAGGAAGAGCGGGGCACCAGCTGCAGGGGTGCCGCGCAGGTCCCGATCCCGCTGTCACGCCCCAGGTTCCCGGGTCGGCCAGGAGGCGAGGATCGGGACCACAGCCAGTCAAGTGGCTCCCAAATTGCGGTGGTCTCGTCCGGAACGGGCGTGCCCCCCAGTCGGGGACGGCCGCCCGAGCAACCACATGATTCGGTAGTGCACCCGACCCAGCCACCCCCGCAAGGGGAAGGGGGTTGAGGTGAACCGGTGGGAACACGCCGGCAGCCCTCGGCTGGTGGGTGAGGCCTGGGGCTACCCGGGGCCGGGTACGGCGCGCCCATGAAAGCGTCCGGCACCCCACCGCACCCCCCGGGGCGCGTTCCGCGGAACGCACCGCGGCCCAGGCGGTGATCAGCGGTTCGGCGCGAAACCCGACGCCCCACGTCGGGAAAGGCGCCAATCTGACGATCACAGGCTCTCGCCGGCCCGGCCCCGTGTCTCCGGTGCGCTCGTTCTCGGGTGGCGCGCGGTCGACGGGGGTGGCTGGCCGGTGGACCAGGTTCGTCGACCGGCACCGGGTTGCACCGGTGTCGGCGGCTCCGCAGTGCCGAGATGCTCCCCCAGCCCTGCGATCAGAAGAACGATCACGAAGTCCGGCTTGGCACTAGCTCCAGGGGAACGGTGAGTTGCTCACCGGGTGCAGCTCGCCGGTGCGGTAGCGGGCGAAGCGGAACGGCTCCAGCAGCGCGCTGCGCTCTCCGAGCAGCTCGCCGGCCACGAGCTCGCCCACGCCGAGCATCTTGAAGCCGTGGTTGGAGTCGGCGATCACGTAGGCGTTGTCGCGGAAGGTGTCGAACACCGGGAAGCTGTCCGGGGTGAACGCGCCGATGCCGCCGGACGGCACGTCGCGGTAGTGGTGGCGGGCGCCTGCGAAGCGTGCGTGGCAGTGGGCCAGCGCCGCGGTCCACATGCGCACGAAGCCGGCGCCGACCCTGAACTCAGGGCTGGCCGGTCCGTAGGGGTCGATCGCGACGTCCGCGGCCGGGCCGGGCACCGGGAGCGGGGCGGCGCCGCCCTGCACGCCGCCGAAGGCGAAGTCGGGCTTGTAGTAGATGCCCCACATCTCATCGCTGACGAGCCGGCCGTCCTCGTCGTGCAGCGGCTGGTCCGAGTCGACGTGTACGACGGGTGGCAGCGCTCCGTCGTTCGTGCGGAACGTGTGCGGGTCGACGCCGAGCGTGCCCTCCTGCAGCGCGAGGTAGGTCCACATCCGACGGCCCGGGTGCACCACGCCGTCCCGCCCGGTGACGTCGACCAGCTCCGGGAGGTCGAGCATCTCCCACAGGTCGCGGATCCACGGACCCACGGCGACGACGAGCTGTTCGCAGCCGATCGTGCCGTGGTCGGTGCGCACTGCGTTGACGGCGCCGGAGCCGCGGTCGAGGTCGAGGCCGGTCACGCGCACCCCGGTGCGGATCTCGACGCCTGCGGCGCGGGCCTTCGCGGCCAGCCCGGCGATCGCCGCGGTGTTGTTGGCGTAGCCGCCGCGCTTCTCGTGCAGCACGACCTCGATGCCGGGTGCGCGCCAGTCGGCGAAGAGGCGACGCAGGTAGGCCGTGCACTCCCGCTCGCCGACGACCAGTTCGGAGTCGTAGCCGATCGCCTGCTGCTCGGCGTGGATCCGCTCGACGTCGGCCCGCATCTTCTCCGGTGCGACCTGGAGGTAGCCGACGGAGTGGTAGGAGAACGCGTCGGGGTCGGACTCCCACGACGCCACCGAGTGCGCCATCAGCTCGCGCATCGCCGGCTGGAAGTAGTTGTTGCGCACGATCCCGCACGCGACACCGGACGCGCCCGCGGCGACGCCGGTCTTGTCCAGCACGAGGACCTGGCTGCCGTCGCCGGTGCGGCGGGCGAGGTGCCAGGCCGTCGAGAGCCCGTGGACCCCCGCGCCGACGACGACGAAGCGAGGCATCAGATCGATCGGCCGTACTCGAGGTTGTGCCGGGCCAGCGCCGGGTCCGTGCCGAAGTAGACGTGCCGGGACATGTCCTCTGTGTAGCGGCTGGCCGGGGGCGTGCGGCCCAGTGCCTCTGCCATGGCGCGCACGTGATGGGGCGCCGCCCCGCAGCACAGGCCGAGGTAGCGCACGCCCGCGTCGGCGGCGGCGATCGTGAAGTCGGCGATCTCGTAGCGGTTGCAGGTGAACGGATCGAGGGCCGTCGGGAACGGCCGGCCGGACGGCAGCGGGTAGGCCGGGTCGACGAGGCCCTGGAAGTGGGGGTGCTCGGCGTCGGTGCGGTAGGGCACCGGCAGGGCGGCCACCGGGACGTCGACGGCGGCGACGAGGTCTGCCAGCAGGGGGAGCATCGTGGCCGGGCCGCGCCCGCAGTTGAGCCCCACCACTGCCGCACCGCCGTCCGCGAGCCGTCGCATGGCCTCCGGCAGGGCGATGCCGTCGCGGGTGGCCGGCACGTCGTGCAGGTTCAGCGTGATGACGGCGGGCAGTCCGGCCTCGCGGATGACCTCCAGTGCGATCAGGGCTTCGTCGAGGAAGCCGAAGGTCTCGCCGATGACGAAGTCGACGCCCGTCTCGGCCGCCCAGCCGACCTGCTCGGTGAACATGCCCCGCACGTGGCCGGCGCTCGCCGGGTCGGCGGGGTCGAAGATGTTGGTGTTGCAGACGTCGCCTGCCAGCAGGGTGCCGGTGTCGGCGGCGACCCGGCTGGCGATCGCGAGCGCCTGCCGGTTGAGCGGCTCGAGCAGGTGTTCCTTGCCGATGTGGCGGAGCTTCTCGCGGTGGGCGTAGTAGGTGAAGGCCTCGACGACGTCCGAGCCCGCGTGCACGAACTCCTCGTGCAATGCGGTGACCCGCTCCGGGTGGTCGAGCACGACCTCGGGGACGAACGCGCCTGCCTGCAGGTAGCCGCGGCGCTCCAGCTCGAAGAGGTAGCCCTCCGCGCAGACCACGGGGCCACGGGCGAGCTGGTCGGTGAGGGATACGGACAACGCGCCACCTCCGCCGTACCGCCCTGTGGTGGTGGTGGGCGGCATCGATCTACGGGAGCATCATGGGACGAAGAGTGTTGCCGTACAGGCAACGCCGTTTCCATTTTCCCGAGGACCGTAGCATGACCAGCGCTAACGAATCGACAGAACGACTGATCGCCGGCGTCGAGCGGGCGGTCTCGGTGCTGATGGCGCTCGCCGACGAGCCGGGGCAGCTCGGTACCAACGAGCTCGCCCGGCGCACGGGCATCAACGCGAGCACGGTGTCCCGCCTGCTCGCCACCCTCGCGAGGGACGAGCTCGTGCAGCGGGTGCCCGCCACCGGGCGCTACCGCCTCGGGTTGCGGTTGATCCAGCTCGGCAACGCCGCGCTGGCCGGCGTGGAGCTGCGGGAGATCGCGCGGCCGCACCTGGTCGCCCTGCGGGAGGCCACCGGCGAGACCGCGACGCTGTCGGTGCCGGCCGGGGACACGGCCGTCACCGTCGACTTCGTGCAGAGCCCGTCTACGGTCCGCAGCGTCGCCGAGATCGGCCGGCCGAGCGTCCCGCACGCCACCGCGACCGGGAAGGTCTACCTGGCCTGGACGGGCACGCCGATCGCGGCGAGACTGCCCGCACTCACCCCGCACACGATCACCGACCCGCGGCGGCTCGCCGACGAGGTCGCCAGGGTCCGGGAACAGGGGTGGGCGCAGGCCCGCGCCGAGCGGGAGGCCGAGCTGCACGCCGTCGCGGTGCCGGTGCTGGATCCGCGCGGCGAGCTGGTGGCGATCCTCGCCGTGCAGGGCCCGGCGGGCCGGTTCGGCGAGCGGGAGATGGCAGCGGCGGTCGCGAACCTCCGCGAACGGGCGGCGGCACTGGCGGCGACGCTCATGTGACAGGTCTCGACTGTGTTGCCGCTCGGGCACTCCGCTTGTGCCCTGGGCAACACCGTGTCAGAGTCGCCCGACGAGTCGATCAGGAGGTGGTCGTGCAGGGTTCGCGCCGCGCCGGATTCCGGGGCGAGACGTGAACTTCCGCGACTACCTCTCCACCCGCTGGGACAACCTCCTCGAGCTGGGCATCGAGCACGCGATCGTCACGATCGTGGCGGTGCTGATCGCCACCGTGGTGGGCGTGGGCCTTGGCATGGCCACCTACCGGCATCCGCGGTCGCGGCAGCTCGTCATCGCCACCACGTCGGTCTTCCTGACGATTCCGTCGCTGGCGCTCTTCGGCCTCTTCATCAACGTGTTCGGGATCGGGACGACCTCGGTCGTCATCGCGCTGGTGATGTACTCGCTGCTGCCGATCGTCGCGAACACGGTGGTGGGGCTGCGCGAGGTGGACCCGGCCGTCGTCGAGTCGGCCCAGGGCATGGGCATGAGCCGCGGCCAGCGCCTGCTGCGCATCGAGCTGCCGCTCGCCTGGCCGGTGATCCTCACCGGGATGCGGGTGTCGACCCTGATCACGCTCGGCATCACCGCGATCGGCGCCTACATCCAGGGGCCCGGCCTCGGCAACGACATCTTCGCGGGCGTATCCCGCCTGTCCAGCCCGAACGCGCTCAACCTCGTGCTCGGCGGCACGCTCGGGGTCGTCGTCCTCGCCGTGCTGTTCGACCTGTTCTACGTGCTGCTCAACCGCCTGACCACGTCGAGGGGGATCCGATGACCGGGACCAAGATCCGCCTCGAGGGCCTCACCAAGCGCTTCCCCGGGCAGCAGAAGCCCGCGGTCGACGACCTCTCCCTCGACATCCCCGAGGGCGAGATCGTGATCTTCGTGGGGCCGTCGGGTTGTGGCAAGACCACCACGATGAAGCTGATCAACCGGCTGATCGAGCCGACGTCGGGCCGGATCATCCTCGACGACGAGGACGTCACCCGGGTCGACCCGGACCGCCTGCGCCGGCGCATCGGCTACGTCATCCAGCAGATCGGCCTCTTCCCGCACCAGACCATCGCGGAGAACATCGCCACGGTCCCGCGGCTGCTGAAGTGGGACAAGGCCCGGATCGCCGAGCGCGTGGACGAGCTGATCGAGACCGTCGGGATGGACCCCTCGGTCTACCGCGACCGCTACCCCAAGCAGCTCTCCGGCGGCCAGCGCCAACGCATTGGGGTGGCGCGGGCGATGAGCGCCGACCCCGACGTCATGCTCATGGACGAGCCGTTCGGCGCCATCGACCCGATCACGCGCGACCGGCTGCAGAACGAGTTCCTCCGGCTCCAGTCGGAGATCAAGAAGACGATCGTGTTCGTCACGCACGACATCGACGAGGCGATCAAGATGGGCGACCGGATCGCGATCCTGCGCGAGGGCTCGCACGTCGCCCAGTACGACACCCCGGAGCACATCCTCGTGAATCCGGCCGACGACTTCGTCGCCGACTTCATCGGCCGCGGCGCCTCGCTCAAGCGCCTGTCGCTGTCGCGGGTACGCGACATCGAGCTGGGGGAGTGGCCCGTTGTGGTCGCCGAGGACACCGACCCCGGCGACGCCCGACGCAGGCTGCTGGCGAGCGACAAGGGGTGCCTGCTCGTGCTCGACGACCAGCGGCGCCCGCGCAGCTGGGTGAGCGCCGACCACCTGGCACGGGTGGGTGAGCGCAAGCTGTCCGAGGTCGGCCTGCCGATCGCCGTCGTCGGACGGCACGCGACGCTCTCCGACACGCTCAACGAGATGCTCACCGCCCGCTACTGCACTGCCGTGGTCACCGACGACTCGGGCGCGTACACCGGCGTGGTCGACATGGACACCATCAACGAGGCCATCCGCGGGATGCGGACCGGTGAGCGCAGCGCCGCCCGCGACCGGCTCGAGGCTCAAGCGGATCCGGCGCCATGACCGTAGCGATCGCCGAGGAGGTCGAGCGCCCGCGCCGCCGCTCGCTCGCCGGGTACCTCGTCACGCCGGCCGTGCTCGTGGTGGTGCTGGTCGCGCTCGCCGCGTACGTGGGCAGCCAGAGCCTCGACAGCATCGAGGAACGCCGCCTCACCCTGGACTTCATCCTTCCGGCGGTGGTCCAGCACGTCACGCTCACGCTGGTCTCCACCGCGCTCGTGCTGGTGATCGCCGTCCCGATCGGGATCCTGCTGACGCGCCCGTTCGCACGCCGGGCGGTGGCTCCGGCGGTCGCCGTGTTCAACATCGGCCAGGCCGTGCCGTCGATCGGCGTGCTGGTGCTCCTCGCGATCGTGTGGGGCATCGGGTTCTGGCCCGCGGTCGTCGCGCTGGTGGCGTACTCGGCGCTGCCGGTGCTGCGCAACACCGTGGTCGGGCTTCAGCAGGTGGACCCCGCGGTCATCGAGTCGGGACGCGGGATGGGGATGAGCCGGCGCGGCGTCCTCGCGCGGATCGAGCTGCCGCTCGCGGTGCCGGTCATCCTCACCGGCCTGCGCACCGCGCTCGTGATCAACGTCGGGACCGCTGCGCTCGCGGCGCTGACGAACGCGGGCGGGCTCGGCACGATCATCATCACCGGCCTCGTGCAGAACCGGCCGATCGTCACGGTCGTCGGCAGCGTGCTCACGGCGGTGCTCGCCCTGTTCATCGACTACCTGGGCCGCGTCGCCGAAGACGTACTCCGGCCCAAGGGACTCTAGGGAGGACTGGCCATGCACATCCGGCTCATGGCGTTACTCGCCGCGGCGGCGCTGGCGGTCACGGCGTGCGGCGGTGGTGGTGGCGGCGGTGCGACCGGCGGTGGAGGCGGCGAGGGGTCGCTCGCCGCGATCGATCTGTCCGGTGCGACGTTCCGGGTCGGGTCGAAGGAGTTCACCGAGCAGATCGTGCTCGGCCAGATCGCGGTGCAGGCACTCGAGGCCACCGGCGCGAGCGCCGGCAACCTGACCACGATCACCGGCAGCACCAACGTGCGCAACGCGCTCACGGCCGGTGAGATCGACATGTACTGGGAGTACACCGGCACCGGCTGGACCACGCACATGCGGCACGAGCCGCAGTCCGCTCCCAAGGGTGACCAAGCGCTCTACGACGCTGTCGCGGCCGAGGACAAGGGGAACGGGATCGCCTGGCTCGCCCCGGCTCCGGTGGACAACACCTACGCCATCGCCACCGCCCAGGGCCGGGACCAGCAGCTGGGCGTGCGGACCTTGAGCGAGTACGCCGCGCTCGTCAACCGCGACCCGGCTCAGGGCCGGATGTGCGCGGCGGCGGAGTTCCTCACCCGCGACGACGGCTGGCCCGGCCTCGAGCAGACCTACGGCTTCGACCTGCCCGACAACGGGGTCGCCGAGCTGGAGCTGTCGCTGGTCCCGCAGGAGATCGCCTCGGGTACGAACTGCAACTTCGGTGAGGTGACCGCCACCGACGGCGCCGTCGCGGCCAACAACCTGGTGATCCTGGAGGACGACAAGCAGTTCTTCGTGCCCTACAACGCGGCGATGACCGTGCGCCAGGAGGTGCTCGACCAGCACCCGCAGCTCGCCGACGTGTTCAACCCGATCGCCGCGAAGCTCACCACCGAGCTCATGCGCGAGCTCAACGAGCGCGTGGACGTGGGCGGCGAGCTGCCCGAGGAGGTCGCCGAGCAGTTCCTGCGGGACAACGGCTTCACGGGCTGAGGCAACGGTTGAGGATCACGCTCGCGCAGGTCGACGCGACGCTCGGGGACGTCGACGCGAACGTCGCGCGAGCCGAGCAGGTCGTCGCCGAGGCCGTGGCGGACGGGGCGGACTTGGTCGTCTTCCCGGAGCTGCACCTCACCGGGTACTCGATCGGCGGCCTGCCCGACGACGTGTCGATGCGGGCGGACGACCCGCGCCTCGCCCACATCGCGCGTCAGGCGGGCGCCGCTGGGGTGCTCGCAGGGTTCGTCGAGGACGGACCCGGTATCCACACCTACAACACCGCGGGCTTCTTCGCCTCCGGCGAGCTCGTGCACCTGCACCGCAAGCTCTACCTGCCGACCTACATGTCGTTCGAGGAGCGCAAGCACTTCACACCCGGCCCGAACCTGCGCGCGTTCCCCGGGCCCGGCGGGACCCGGGTGGCGGTGCTGCTGTGCAACGACGCCTGGCAGCCGCAACTGGCGTTCCTCGCCACGCAGGACGGCGCCCGCGTCCTGCTGGTGCCTGCGGCGAGCGCGCTGCGGGGGATGGAAGCCGGCGGAGCCCGCGGAGCCGGCGGGGCGGGTAGGCACAGCAACTTTCCCGAGCACTACGACTCGCGCGCCTACTGGCGCGACATCACCCGCTTCTACGCCCGGATGTTCCAGCTCTTCGTCGTGTTCGTGAACCGCGTCGGCACCGAGGGGGACCTGCGTTTCTGGGGCGGCTCGCACGTGGTCGACCCATGGGGCGAGATCGTCGCCGAGGCCCAGGAGGGGGAGGAGCACCTGGTCACGGCGGACATCGACCTGCTCGACGTCCGCCGCCGCCGGCGCGCCATCCCGCTGGTCAAGGAGGCCCGGCTCGGGCTGATCAGCCGAGAGGTCACGCGCCTGCTGGACGAGGGCGGCGACCTCTAGCGTGTCCCTGTGACCATCGAACTGTTCGCGGGCATCCCCGTACGCGACTACACCGCGGCGACCGCCTGGTACGAGCGACTCCTCGGCGCCCCGCCGTCGTTCGTCCCCAACGAGGCAGAGGCGGTGTGGGAGCTCGCCGAGCATCGGTACGTGTTCATCGAGGTGCGGCCGGAACACGCCGGGCACGCCAGCCACACCGTATTCGTCGGCGACTTCGACGACCGCATCTCCCAGATCGCTGGGCGAGGCCTGAAAGCGGCCGAGCGAGAGGTCTACTCCAACGGCGTCCGCAAGGCGATCTTCCGTGACCCGGACGGCAACGAGATCGGGTTCGGTGGCGGGCCGGACTAGTCGGTCACTGACGGGCCGCGGCCTCGGCGATCTCCGCCACGACCGCACGCGTGACAGGGGCGCCGTCGGGTAGCGCCCGCAGGATCGGGCCGGCGATGGCGTCGAGCTCCAGGGTGGCCCCGGCGATCGCGTCCTTGAGCATCGACGAGCGCATCCCGGCCGGCAGGCCGGCGATCCGCTTCGCGACGACCGCCGGGTCGATCTCGGCACCGGCCGTGGCGGCCGCGGCGGCGGTCTCGGCGACGAGCCCGTCGAGGAGATCCGGGTGGGCGTCGCGGGCCGGCCCGATCGGCTGCATTGCGCGGGTGGTGAGCAGGGCCAGCGGGGCGAGGAACGAGAGCTTGCGCCACAGCAGCGAGGCCTCGTCGGCGGCGGAGGTGTCGACGTCGAGGCCCGCGGAACGGAGCAGGTCCTCCGGGTCGACGCCGGCGCGTTCCCGCTCGTCGGCGAGCGCGTACTCGACGAACGGCGAGACGTGCTCGATGACGCCAGGCGCGGTGCGCGTGGCCTCGACCGACACCGTCATCGGCACGATCGCGGCCTTCGGCAGGGCGGCCCGCAGCAGTGCGACGTGGTCGGTCCCGTTGAGCAGGGGCGCGACGGCGGCGTCGCTCAGCAGCGCGGCCGGCACCCGGCCCAGCGCGGCGAGCAGGTCGGGGGCCTTGACCGCCACGAACAGGACGTCGACCGGTGCGGTGAGGTAGGGGCGTGCGGGCACTCGCGCCTGCCGATCGCCGACCATCTGGCTGCGGAGTGCGAGCCCACTGACGTTGATCGCGGTGCTGGTGCGCTCCGAGGCCAGCACGGTGACCTGGTGACCGGCCTCGGCGAGCAGGACCGCGAGCATCCCGCCGACCGCTCCCGCTCCGAGGATCCCGACCCGCTGCGCCATACCCGCTCCCTTTCCGTGATCCAGCCCGACAGCCGCTCGGCGCCGGGCACCCGCCAGACTGCTCCCATTGGCGGGGGACCGAGTCGTCGGGTGCCGGTGCTGCTGCCGGTCGGAGTGATCGTGCTGGTCGCGGCCCTGCAGAGCTGACCTTCACGCCTTCCGCAGCGCGGGCGGCAGCAGCATCCGCCGCGGGTCGACGAGCACGAGCGCGGCGATCCCCACCAGCGGGAGCAGCGTGAGCTGCACGAGCCCTGCACCCTGCCAGCCGATCCCGGCCACGAGCCGGGCGAAGATCAGTCCGGACACCGCGGCGGCGACGTAGTAGGTGAGGATGAACAGCCCCGCCCCGCGCCCGACGTGCTCGGGCCGCACCGAGCGCTGCAACACCGTGGTGCAGTTGGTGAACAGCACGCCGCTGGCGAACGTGCCGATCAGGAACGCGAGTACGTACTGCGCTGCGGCGCCGGTGGCAACGGTGTAGGCGAGCAGCGTGGACGCGGCCGTGCCCACGAAGCCGACCGCGAGGAGTACCCGCTGGTCGACGCGGTCGGCGAGCCATCCCACCGGGAGCGCCATCATCGCCCCGAACCCGACGAGCGACGCCGCCAGCGCGGCCTGGCCGGGGGCGAACGCGAGCTCCTCGCGCAGGAAGGTCGGGTAGAGGCCGAGGAAGCCGTAGAACACCAGGCCGGACACCGCCGACGTGATCGCGAAGGCGAGCGAGTTGCGGTTGTACGGGTTCGCCGGTACGTGGTCGTAGTCCGCCGCGTCGGGCGCGCCGGTGCGGCCCGCCAGGGCCTCGCTCATCGCCCGCGGCACCGTGATCAGCAGGATCAGCGCCACGACCAGGCCGGCGACGCCGAACACGTAGAACGGGGTGCGCCACGAGTCGGTGGCGGCGGCCATCCCCTGCCCGACGACCGGGCCGAGGAACACGCCGAGACCGAACGCGACCCCGATGAACCCGGCCGCAAGGGCCCTGCGGTGGAAGTAGTAGGCGCCGATGATCGCGTAGATGGCGGTGGCCTGCACGCCCTCGCCCACGCCGGAGACCAGCCGGTAGATCGCCATGTCCAGGAAACCCGCCGCGACTGGGATGGCGACCGTTCCGGCGGAGTAGACGACCACGCTCGCGACGACGATCGTCTTGCGGGACATGCGGTCGAGCAGGTAGCCAGCAGGAACGCCGGTGAGCGCGAGGCCCAGCGTGAAACCGGTGGCGAGCAGGCCGGCCTGGTCGAGCGAGAAGCCGAACTCCTCGCGGATCTCGGGCACCAGCGGGTAGAACACCTGCCTGTCCATCGCGTTGAGCAGGTACGACAGGCACAGGACGGTGAAGCCGATGGCGATCGCCGCCGTGCCCGCCTGCGCGGGGGCGGCCCGCTGGGTCATTGGACCTCCTGCGCGCCGGCCCGGCGGTAGTCGGAGTACATGTAGGGGTTCTCGAGGCCCCCGCTCTCCGGGACGTCCGGGTGCATCCCCTTCTCCCACGCCTCCTCGCCGAGCTGCGCGCGCAGGTACTCCACCGTGCGCTCCGCCTCGCGCCGCGCCCCGGCCAGGTCGGCCCCGACGAGCTGGTGGTCGGTCTTCACGACGCGCCCGTTCACGAGCACGGTGTGGACGTCCCCGCGCTGGGCCTGGAACGCGACGTGGCCGTGCGGGTGCAGCAGCGGGAACATCACCGGCGACTGTTCGTTCTTGAGCAGCACGAGGTCGGCGAGCTTGTCGACCTCGACGCTGCCCAGCCGGTCCTCCCGGCCGAGCGCGCGGGCCCCGCCGCGGGTCGCCCACTCCACCACCTGCGCGGCCCGCAGCGAGGAGTTGGTGACCGTTTCGCCCTTCGCGTGCGCCTCCAGATGCTCGCGGGAGCGGTCGGCCCCCAGCGTGGTCCGCATCGCGGAGAAGAGATCGGCGCTCCACCACACCGAGGTGTCCATCGACAGCGACACCGGGATGCCGTGCGCGCGCAGCGCCCACGTGGGCGGGTAGCCCTGGCCCGCGCTCTGCTCGCTCTCGGTGGCCACCGAGACGGAGCCGCCCGTGGCCGCGATGCGGTGGTAGGAGTCGGGCGACAGCGATGCGGAGTGCACGTACACGGTCTCGGGGGTCATGAAGCCGTGCTCGTACATCTGCCGGATGCCCTCGTCGCCGGTGGCGCCCCAGACCCCGGCGTGCGTGGTGACCGGAACGCCCAGCTCACGGGCCACCTCGAACGCCGGCCTCTCCGCGAAGGTCGGGTCGCCGAGAACGTCGAAGGCGAGCTGGAAGCCCAGCATGTCGTCGCCGCGCCCGTTCGGGAAGCGACGGGTCACGAAGTCGCGGAAGCCGGGTGACGCGGTCCAGTTCGCGGGCGCGTCCTGGAGGTTGCCGTATGCCAGGACGAACCGGCCGGGCACGGCGGCAAGAGCGTCGACGGCGGCGTCGGCGTGCTCGGGGGTCTGCAGCCCGTGCGACCAGTCCACGGTGGTGGTGACGCCCGCGTCGATGGCCTCGAGCGCGGACAGCAGGTTGCCCGCGTGCACGTCCTCCGGCCGGAAGAGCTTGCCCCACTCGAGGTAGTACCAGACGAAGTACTGGGTGAGCGTCCAGTCGGCGCCGTAGCCGCGCATTGCCGTCTGCCACATGTGCCGGTGCGTGTCGATCATCCCCGGCATGACGATGCCGCCGGTGGCGTCGATCTCCACGGTGCCTTCGGGAACCGCGAGGCCGGGGCCGACCGCGGCGATCGTCTCGCCGACCACCAGCACGTCGTGGCCGGGGAGCACCGTGTGCGTCGCGTCGACCGTGAGGACCGTGCCGCCCCGCAGGACGACGGGCGTGGGCTGGTTCGGCACCGGGCGCTCCTTTGCGACGGACGGACGTCCGCGTACCGGACGTCCCTGGACGCGCAGCTTCGTGCAGGTCGCGCCGGGTGTCAATCCGCTCTCCGATCGATCCGGCCCGTCGTGCTGGTGTCCGCCTCGCGGACATGCCGGTTACGCTCGTGCGATGCCACGCGCAGGGACCGGTCCCGACTTCATCGAGGCGCTCGCCCGCGGGCTCGAGGTCATCACCGCCTTCCGCCCCGGACGCCCCGTGATGACGCTCGCCGAGGTGGCGACCGCCACCGACCTCGCCCGCCCGACCGCGCGCCGGATCCTGCTGACGCTCGAGGAGCTCGGCTACGTCCGCACCGCGGAGCGCGGCTACTCCCTCACCCCCCGGGTCCTCGATCTCGGCGTGTCCTACGTGCGGTCGATGGGGCTGTGGGAGGTGGCGCGCCCGCACCTGGAACGGCTCGTCGAGCGCACCGACGAGTCCTGCTCCATCGCCCAGCTCGACGGCTCTGACATCGTCTACGTGGCACGCGTCGCCGTGCCGAAGATCGTCGCCCTCGCCGTGCAGATCGGCACCCGGTTCCCGGCGCTCTCGACGTCACTGGGGAAGGTGCAGCTCGCGGCGCTGCCCCCGGACGAGCTCGAAAAGGTGCTCGCCGAGCCGACGCGGTCCGGCCTCGTACCGCGGTGGCAGCCCGACCGCGCCGAGCGCGACGCGGTGCTGCGCGAGGTACGGGCCCGCGGCTGGGCACTCACCGACGAGCAGCTCGCACTGGGTATCCGGTCGATCGCCGCTCCGCTGCGGGACGGCTCGGGCCGGGTGATCGCCGGCGTCAACGTGAACTGCCACGCCGCCGAGACCTCGGTCGAGTACCTGCTGGAACGCCACCTCCCGCTGCTGCTGCAGACCGCGGGGGAGATCAGCGCGGACTTCGCGCGCCTGGACACGGTCCCGCACATCACCGTGACCGCTTCCTAGCGCCCCCGGTGGTCGAGTAGGGCCGGCGCCCCGGCGCCGGCCCGTATCGAGACCACCACCCACCGAGACTGGCATGTGGTCTCGATACGCGCCGGCCCTGGCGGGCCGGCGCTACTCGACCACCGGGGACCTTGACGGGCGTCGGAGCACGGGAGAAGGATCGCGCTGGCGGACGGATGTCCGTTGCGCGGACGAAGGGTGCGTGAATTGGCCGAGACTGCGACGGGACCGCTCGCCGGGCTCCTGGTCGCCGACTTCTCCCGCGTCCTGGCCGGCCCGTACGCCACGATGCTGCTGGCCGACATGGGCGCTGAGGTGATCAAGGTCGAGGGCCCGGCCGGCGACGACACGCGCACCTGGATCCCGCCGGAACGCAACGGAACCTCTACGTACTACCTGGGGATCAACCGCGGGAAGCGGTCGATCGCGCTCGACCTGCGCGACGAGGCCGACGCCGAGGTGGCTCGCGAGCTGGCGCGGCGTGCCGACGTGCTGATCGAGAACTTCAAGCCGGGCGGCCTCGCCCGCTACGGCCTCGACTACGAGGCGGTCCGGGCCGCGAACCCCGGCGTGATCTACAGCTCGATCACCGGCTTCGGGGCCGGGAAGGGCAGCCACGTCCCGGGCTACGACCTCATGGTGCAGGCGATGTCGGGGCTGATGAGCCTCACCGGCGACCCGGACGGCCCGCCGTACCGGGCCGGGATCTCGGTGTTCGACGTGATGGCAGGCAACCACGCGCTGATCGGCATCCTCGCCGCGCTGCGCCACCGCGACCGGTCCGGCCAGGGACAGCTGGTCGAGGTGAACCTGCTGTCCTCGGCGCTGACCGGGCTGGTCAACCACAGCTCGGCGTACGTGGCCGGGGGAGTGGTGCCCTACCGGATGGGCAACGCGCACCCGAGCGTGTTCCCGTACGAGCCCCTGCCGACCGCCGACGACGACATCATCATCGCCGCCGCGAACGACCGGCAGTTCCGCAAGCTGTGCGAGGTGCTCGGCATCCCCGACGTCGCCGACGACCCGCGGTTCGCGCGCAACATCGACCGCACCGCCAACCGGGAGGAGCTGCGCCCACTCCTGCTCGAGCGGCTGGCGTTGCGCGGTGCGGTGGAGTGGTTCGAGGAGCTGGTGGCCGTCGGGGTGCCGTGCGGGCCGATCCAGACGATCGACGGCGGGTTCGCGATGGCCGAGCGCTTCGGGCTCGACCCGGTCGTCCAGGCGGGCGAGGGGGAGCGGGCCATGCCCACCACCCGGCACCCGATCCGGTTCTCCGCCACCCCTGCCGGCTACCGGCTGCCGCCGCCCGACCTGGACGAGCATGGCACGGAGCTGCGCAAATGGCTCTCGACCCCGCAGGATGACCAGCATGCCTGAGCACCCCACAGCGCAGTATCCGACGGCTTTGGGCGCCTCGAGCCTGGAGAAGATCACCCTCCTCGGCCATGACCTGGCCGAGGACGTCATGGGCACCGTCGGGTTCGGCGAGCTCGCGTTCTGGCTCGCCACGCAACGCCGCCCGACGAAGGGCGAGACGCGGGTGTTCGAGGCCGTACTGGCGGCGCTCGCCGATCACGGCTTCACGCCGACCGCGATCGTCACCCGGCTCACCTATCTCTCGGCACCCGACTCCGTGCAGGGCGCGCTCGCGGCCGGGTTGCTCGGCGGCGGGTCCCGGTTCCTCGGCGTCACCGAGGACACCGGGCGGTTCCTGCACGACGTGCTGGACGGGCTGGACGATCAGCCCATCGACGACGACGGCTGGGACGCGGTCGCGCTGCGGACCGTCCGGGAACAGCGCGGAGCGAAGAAGTTCGTGCCCGGCCTCGGCCACCACGTGCACAAGAACGGCGACCCGCGCACACCGCGGCTGATGCAGATCGCCCACGAGGAGGGCCTGTTCGGGCCGCACCTGCAGCTGTTCGCCGCGATCGGGCGGGTGCACCCGGAGGTGCTCGGGCGCACGCTCCCGCTGAACGGCGCCGGCGTCTGTGGTGCTGCCCTCGCCGACCTGGGCCTGCCGCTGGAACTGCTGCGCGGGTTCGCGCTGCTCGCCCGCACAGCCGGGCTCATCGGCCAGCTCGCCGAGGAGCTGCGCCACCCCGTGGCGAACGACATCTTCCTGTCGGTGGACCTGAACAACCGGTCCGTCGATCCCGATCCCTACGAGCCGGGAGGCCCCCGTGGCTGAGCTGGTGGCGGTGATCGCCTCGACCCACCATCCCTTCTACTACCGCGCCAGCACCTCCACCGGCGAGGACCGCCCGCCGTTCGCGGACGAGTGGGTGCGCAAGGTCGAGGCGTTCCGGGAGACGCTCACGCGGGCCCGGCCCGACGTGCTCGTGATGGTCGGGTCCGACCACTTCCACCAGCTGTGGCTGGACAACATGCCGCAGTTCCTCGTCGGCAAGGCGCCGATGTACGACGCCAACTGGTACAACGAGGAGCGCGAGTTCGGCCTGCCGCGCATGGTCCTGAAGGGCCAGGAGGACCTGTCCGCGTACATCCTGCGCGAGGGCCTGGATTCCGGGTTCGACCTGGCGTTCTCCAACGAGCTGCGGATCGACCACTCCATCACCTGCCCGATCATCACGCTGCGGCCCGAGGCCGACCTGCCGATCGTGCCGGTCTACACCAACATCTTCGCGCCGCCGCTGCCTCAGCCGAAGCGGTTCGTGCAGCTGGGGCGGACGATCCGCGAGCTGGTCGAGTCGTGGCCGTCCGACCAGCGCGTCGCGGTGATCGGCACCGGGCACCTGTCCCTCGAGCTGGGCGGGCCGCGCCAGTTCGGCCCGCACGGCCCCGATCCGCAGTTCGACCAGAAGGCCGTGGAGTGGATCTCTTCGGGCGACATCGAGGGCTGCCTCGCCGAGGTCACCCTCGACAGCCTGCACGCCCCCGGCAACGCCACCCACGGGTTCATGGACTTCATGCTGATGATGGGCGTCGCGGGGGAGGGGCAGAAGGCCGACTACGTCGACACCTACGACCTGTTCCACACGATGGAGGCCTACTTCACCTGGTACCCAGGGGGTGCTCGATGAGTAAGTACCTGCTGGACAAGTTCCTTTTCACCGTCGACCGCGACGCCGACCTCGTCGAGCGCTACCGCGCCGACCCCGTTGGCACGGTCGCGTGGTGGGAGGCCGAGGAGGCCAACCGGATCCTGAACTGCGCCGATGCCGAGAAGAGCACCTGGCTCGCCTTCGACGACGAGGAGCGCGAAGCCCTGTCGGCGCACGACTACCCGAAGCTGTTCGAGCTGGGCGCGCACCCGTTCCTGACGCTCACGCTGTTCATCGCCATGTTCGAGCGCGACTACGACGAGCCGCTCGGGTTCCAGAAGGAGTACGCCCGGAAGCTCGCCCACTTCTCGCTGCCCTACCCGGACATCGCCACATGAGGGCCGCCCAGGTCGTGGACTGCGGTCGGCCGCCGGTGGTGTCCGATCGGGAACCGCCCGCGGCCACAGAGGGATACGTGCTGGTCGACGTGCTGGCCGCGCCGATCACCCCGCTCGACCTGCTGTGCGCCACCGGCACCTCGTACTTCGGGCGGCCGGCCACCCCGTACGTCCCCGGTGTGCAGGGCGTGGGACGGGCCGGTGCCCGGGTGGTGTGGTTCCCGACGTCCGCCGGGATGGCCCCTGGCGACGGCAGCATGGCCGAGCGGGCCGCCGTGCCCGAGGCGGACCTCGTGACGTTGCCGGCGAGCGTCGACCCGGTTGAGGTCGCGGCGCTCGGGCTGTCGGCGGTGGCCGCGCACATGGCGCTCACCTGGCGCGGCGAGCTCGCCCCCGGCGAGCAGGTGATCGTGCTCGGTGCGGGGGGAGTGGTCGGGCAGGCCGCCGTCCAGCTCGCCCGCGCCACCGGAGCCCGCCGCGTGATCGCGGGTGCGCGGTCGGAGGCCGCGCGGGCAAGGGCCGAGAAGGCGGGCGCCGATGTCGTCGTGGCCCTGGACACCGACGACGTCGGCGAGCTCGCAGAGCGGTTCATCGCCGCCGCCGACGGGCCCGTCGATCTCGTGCTCGACCCGCTGTACGGGGCGCCTGCCGCCGCGGCGGCCAAGGCGCTGGGCCCGCACGGGCGGCTGGTGAACCTCGGCAGCTCGGCCTCGGAGACCTGCCCGATCGACTCGTCGACGCTACGTGGCCGGTCGCTTCGCCTGCTCGGCTACACCAACAACGCCCTCACCCGCGAGCAGCGGGCCGCCGCCGTCACGGCGATCGCCGAGCACGCGGCCGGCGGCACGCTCACCGTGGCGCACGAGGTGGCGCCGCTCGCGGATGTGGGTGCGGCATGGCAGCGGCAGGCCGAGGGCACCGCCGCCGGCCGGATCGTCCTGAGGCCCTAGTGCCCCACCTAGTGGGAATCCGTCCAGGGCCCGACGCCGCCGATCCGCTCGACCGAGTAGCGGATGATGTAGCCGGGGCCCTTCGGAGCGGGGAACTCGTCGTCGGGCGACATGTAGACCTTGGTCAGACGGTTGAGCAGGTCCCACGCCTCGTCGCTCGGCTCGACGGTGGCCCGCGCGCGCAGCACGGCGTACGGGTTCAGCACCGCGCTCGGATCGCGCGGCCCGACGAACGACAGCACCACCCGTGGATCGCGCTCGATGTTGCGCTGCTTCGCATACCGCGCCATGTGACCGGACACGATGTCGTCGCCGTCCAGGCCGATCCAGATGACGCTCACCTGGGGGCTTCCGTCGGGATTGATGGTGCTCAGGTGGGTCAGAGGGCCGGATTCGATCAGTTCTCGGAGCTCTTTCGGCAATTCGCTCACGGCCTAACCGTATCCATCAGACCCGAGGAGGACACGTGTCGTTGCCGCTGCTGCCGACGTCCCTGGTCGGAAGCTACGCCCAGCCCGAGTGGCTGATCGACCGCGCGAAGCTCGCCGGCCGGTTCCCGCCGCGCGTGCGGGCGAAGGAGCTGTGGCGCATCCCGCCGGAGCACATCGCCGAGGCGCAGGACGACGCCACGGTCGTCGCGATCCGGCTGCAGGAGGAGGCGGGGCTGGACATCCTCACCGACGGTGAGATCCGCCGCGAGAGCTACAGCAACCACTTCGCCACCGCGCTCGAAGGCGTCGACGTCGACAACCCGGGCACCGCGCTCGACCGCAGCGGCCACCCCAATCCGGTGCCCCGGATCGTCGGCCCGATCACCCGGCCTCGGCCGGTGGAGGTGGCCGACTTGCGGTTCCTACGCGCCCACACGGACCGCACGATCAAGATGACCGTGCCGGGGCCGTTCACGATGTCGCAGCAGGCGCAGAACGACCACTACCCCGACGCAGAGGCCGCCGCGATGGATTACGCGGCCGCGGTGAACGCGGAGGTCAAGGACCTGTTCGCCGCGGGCGCCGACATCGTGCAGCTCGACGAGCCCTACATGCAGGCCCGCCCGGACGCCGCGCGCGCCTACGGGCTGAAGGCGCTGAACGCCGCGCTCGACGGCGTCACCGGCACCACGGCCGTGCACATCTGCTTCGGCTACGCCGCGATCATCCACGAGCGGCCGGAGGGCTACTCGTTCCTGCCGGAGCTCGCCGGGTGCTCCACCGACCAGATCTCGATCGAGACCGCGCAGTCCGGCCTCGACCTGGGCGTGCTCTCCGACCTCACCGACAAGACGATCATCCTCGGCGTGCTCGACCTGTCCACGCCCGAGGTCGAGAGCGTCGAGACGGTCGCGGCCAGGGCCCGGCGGGCGTTCGACCGCATCCCGCCTGCACAGCTCGTCCTCGCCCCCGACTGTGGCATGAAGTACCTGCCTCGCGACTCCGCGTTCGGGAAGATGCGAGCGTTGGCCGGGGCGGCGCGGCTGCTGCGGGACGAGGTGGGCTGAGCTCAGCACGGGGTGTGGAGTCGGCACGACGGCGCCGGCACGTCCCGGATCGGGAAGCCCCAATCGGGGTTCCGGTGCCAGAAGACGAGGCTGCGAACGTAATCGTCCATGACGGTGTAGCCGCCGTCCTTCGGCGGGCACGACGTGGCGGTCGCTGCTGGGGTGAACAGTGCGGCGCCGGCGAGTGCGACGGCGGCGAATGCGGTCAGGGCGGACATGGCTCCTCCTAGCGTCCGGCCGGGTGCCGGTGCTTGCACGGTGGGAGCCGGCGGTTCCGGCGCGGGGCGCGGCGGGGTATCGGGCCGGTATCGGGGCCGTTGACCCGCGACGGCGGCGGCCGCACACTCCCGCGGTGGCGATCGGCCTCCTGGGCCCGCTGCACGTCGACGGCGCGGCGGGGCTGACGCCCCGGGACCGGGTCGTGCTGGCGGTCCTGGCCATGCACTCGGGTGCGGTACTGGCACCCGAGCGGATCGCCGACGCGCTCTGGGAGGGGACGCCGCCGAAGTCGTGGCGCAAGATCGTGCAGGGGTGCGTGCTGCGGCTGAGGGCGGTGCTCGGTGGTGCCGCAATCGAGACGGTGCCCGGTGGGTACCGGCTCGCCCCCGCCGCGGACGAGATCGACGTGCACCGGTTCGAGCTGCTCACCGAGCAGGGACGGGACCTGCTCGAGGCGGGGCAGCCGGACCGAGCCGCGGTCGCCCTCCGCGCGGGCCTTGCGCTGTGGCGCGGGGCGCCGCTGCCGGACCTTCCCTCCTGGCCTCCGGCGCGGGTCGAGGTCGCGCGGCTGGAGGAGCTGTGGCGGCGGGCGCAGGAGGACCTGGTCGCGGCCGAGCTGGCGAGCGACCCGGATGTCGCCGCCGCCACCGCGCTGGTCGCGGAGGAGCCGCTGCGCGAGCACCGCTGGGCGCTGCTCGCGCAGGCGCTGTACCTCACCGGCCGCCAGGCCGAGGCGCTGGCCGGGCTGCGGCGGGCGCGCGACCTGCTCCGTCGCGAGCTCGGTCTGGACCCCGGCGCCGAGCTGCGGGCCCTCGAGGGCGCGATCCTGCGGCAGGACCGGGCCCTGGACGTCCGGTCCCGGCCGCTGAGCGGCGGATGCCCGTACCGCGGGCTCGCGAGTTACGACACCACCGATGCGGTGTGCTTCTTCGGACGGGAGGAGGAGACGGCCGCCTGCCTGCGATCGTTGGCCGTCTCGCCGCTGCTCGTGGTGGTCGGGCCGTCGGGAAGCGGGAAGTCCTCGCTGGCGCGGGCCGGGATCGTGCCGGCGCTCGGCCGACCTGCCGTGCTCGTGACGCCGGCCGCTGAGCCCGCGGCGGAGCTGGCCGGTCTGCTGGCCGGCGCCCCCGCGCGGTCTGCGGTCGTCGTGGACCAACTCGAGGAGCTGTTCACCGCCGTTCATGCACCGCAGGTCGTGCAGGAGTTCCTGGGCCGGCTCGTCGAGCTCGCGGAGGCCGGGCGTCCGGTGGTGGTGACCCTGCGGGCCGACCACGTCGGCGGGCTCGCTGCCGTCCCCGCGTTCGCGCGTCTGGCCGAGCGCGGGCTCCACGTGCTGACCCCGATGACCGAGGAGCAGCTGCGCGCGGCGATCGAACGACCTGCACAGGCCGCGGGCGCGCGGCTCGAACCCGGGCTCGTCGAGCTGCTGTTGAACGAGGTCCACGGTGAGGCCGGCCCGTTGCCGCTGCTGTCGCACGCGCTCGCCGGCACGTGGCACCGGATGCAGGGCCGGACCCTGACCGTCGACGGCTACCGGGCCACGGGTGGGATCCGAGGCGCCGTTGCGCGCACCGCCGACCAGCTGCACGACGCGCTCCCCGCGCTTCGGCGCGCGGTGCTGCGGGATCTGCTGCTGCGGCTGGTGAGCGCCGCCGAGGACGGTGAGCCGGTCCCGACCCGAGTTCCGTGGGCGGCCATCGGGTCGGACCCCGTCCGGCGCGAGGTGCTCGTTCAGCTCGTGCGCGCCCGGCTCGTCACAGTCGACGTCGACACGGTGACGATCGCCCACGAGGCGCTGACGCGCGCGTGGCCCCGGCTGCGTCGATGGCTGGACGAGGATGCCGCGGGCCGGCGCGCACAGCGCCACCTGACCCTCGCCGCCGCGGAGTGGGAGGAGCGCGGACGGCCGGAGAGCGAGCTGTACCGCGGCGCCCGGCTCACCGACGCCGTCGAACGCGGAGAGCGGGACCTCACGAGGCTCGAACGCGCCTTCCTCGACGCGTCGGTGCTAAGCGCAGGCGCCGACGAGGAAGCGGAACGGCGCCGGGCGCATCAGCAGGCGCGGCAGAACCGTCGCCTGCGCGTGGCGGTCGTCGCCGTTGCCGGGCTCCTCGTCCTGGCGCTCGCCGCCGGCGGCGTCGCCGTGCACCAGCGGGGTGAGGCCACGCGCACCGCGGCGAACGCCCAGGTCGACCGCCTCGTCGCGGAAAGCGCGGCGCTGCGCGGAAGCCGACGTGACCTCGCGGCCCTGCTGGCCGCGGAGGCGTACCGGCGCCGTCCCGGAGCCGCGACGGCGGCGGGCCTCCTCGGGATCGTCACTTCGGCGCCGGGCTTCCTCGGATACGTCCCGCTCACCGCTGGACCTGCACGCTCGGGAGCCCTGCTGCCGGACGGGCGCACCCTGCTCGCGGTCGGCCAGGATGCGGTGCTGCGGGCCGTCGACCTCGACAGCGGCGCCGTGCGCCAGGCGTTCCCAGCGCCGGGGCTTGCAGCCGACGGTGCGGCCGTGAGCGTCAGCGCCGACGGCCGGACCGCCGCAACGATCGCCTGGCAGGGTTCGGACGTGCGCGGCGGCCGGTCCCTCGTCGACGTCTTCGACGTGGCGACGGGCCGGAGGCTACTGCCGGAGACCGAGCCGGCGCTCGATGCCGGTGCCGTCGCGGTCTCGGTCGACGGCCGGCACATCGCCGTCTCCGGCGGTAGGACGGGCCGCGCGATGATCGTCGACATCGCAGGCGGGCGCGTGGATGTGCCGCCGATAGCCGAGGCCGAGACCGACCGGGTGCGCACCACCGCCGCGCTGGCCTTCGGAGCCGACGGCGCGCTGGTGGTCGGCTCCCCGGTGGGTGCGCTCCGCGTGGTCGATCCCGCCGACGGCACCGTCCTCCAAGAGCTGACGGGGGCACCGGAAGGCACCTCCGACGCATTCGTCGCCACTCTGGCCGGCGGTCGGGACGTCCTCACGGCAGGCACCCGGGGCGTGGCGCGCTGGGACCGGGGCAACGGCCGGCCCGCGTGGGTGCGCCCGCATGTCTCCGGCACGTGCGAGCAGGCGGCGGTCGCCGAAGCGGCAGGGGTCGTCCTCTGCGCCGACGCGACGGGACGGGTGCTCGCGCTCGACCTGGCCACCGGCCGCCCGACGGGGGAGCGCTACGACCTGCACCGCGGCCCGATCTCGGCGCTCCTGCTCGCTGTCGACGGCGCGACGCTCGTCGAGCTCGGCGCGGCGCAGCCGGTGCTTGCGCGTTGGAGGCTCGACCGGGCCGGTCCGCTCGGAAGGCAGCTCCCCGTTGCGGGCGTGCCGCGCGGGTACAGCAGCGACGGCCGGCTGCTCGCCGCGACAGGGCAAGGCGGCGTCGCCATCGTCGATGTCGCGTCGGGCGCGGTCGTTCGCACGCTGGCGGGATACGTGCAGCCGGTGTGGACTGCGGACCCGGCGCGCATCGTCGTCTGGGAGGAGCGCGGCGGCACCGGGCACGTCGTGGACGTGCCCAGCGGCCGGGAGATCGTGCAGCTCGACGGTGGGTTCGGAGAGCCACCGCGAGGGACCGGATCCGGCGGCAGCAGCGTGACGGCGTGGGGTGACAGCGAGCTGCCGGGATCCGTGATCACGTGGGATGTTCAGACCGGCGAGCACGCCGGCCGGGTCCTCGTGCGAGCCGGCGAGGAGGCCTCGCTCGCACCCGATGGCACCGTCGTCGCCGCTGTGTGGCCGGCGGACCTCCGGCTGGTGACGCGCGACGTCGCGACCGGCGCGCAGCTCGCGGAGCGATCCGGTGTGGTGTCGGCCGCGTTCGGTCCCAACGGCCTCGTCGCCGCTTCGACGTCCGACGGGCGGCTGGAGTTCCACGAGCCCCGGACGCTCGCCGTCGTCGGTCAGCCGGTCACCGGGATCCCAGGCCGGGTCGAGCACTACGCCTACAGCGCCGACGGCCGCCTGCTGGCCGCGCGTGGCAGCGACGGGGCCGTCTGGCTGGTGGACGTCGCCGCGCGCGTCCTCATCGGCGGCCCGATCCCGCTGCCAGGCCCGGTCGACGGCATTGCCGTGCGGCCGGACGGTGCCGAGCTGGCCGTCGACTCGGGCGACGGGGTGACGCTGTGGGACCTACACCCGGAGGCGTGGGCGCAGGTCGCCTGCCGTCTCGCCGGTCGGCGGCTGACCGAAGCGGAGTGGCGCGACCACATTGGGGATCCCGGCGTGGGGCCGCCGTGCCTCTGACCGGCGTTGACGGCCGGGAGGGGCGGCCTCCCGCAGGCGGAAGGCCGGCGGTAGGCCGATGGCGAGGTGGGACGGCAATCGTCACCGGGAGACCGTCCAGCTCAGCGGCGTCGAGTCCGGTCCGCGGTTGTCGTAGATGATCACGTATGTCCCGGAGAGTCCGGGGTCCTCGAAGCAGATGTTGCCCGAGACCTCGCCGGCGGGTGGGAGCATCCCGAAGCCCAGCACGTTGTCGCCGACCGGCGTCGGGGCGTGCAGGACGCGCTGCGGGTCGTCGATCTTCCAGTCGGCTCCGCCGATGAACGGCCTCTCCTCGCCGGAGGTGTTGGACAGCGTCACCGTCGAGCAGAGCAGCGGCGGACGGGAAGGCGATTCACGCTGCGGCTGCAATGCGTTCACGGTGACCACCCAGCCGCCTGTCGCTCCCGACTCGCCGGCGCGGAACTCCGTCCGCCCCTGATGCGGCGCCGCCGGCGCACCCGCGCCCGGCGCAGCGAGGGGCGAGACCGGCGCCGTGCCCGACTGGGCGCTCACCGCCATGGCCGTGTAGATCGCGAGCCGCACCACGATGGCGAGAACCGAGGTGACAACGCCTGCGATCGAGCTGCTCATGTTGTCGGCGAGGCCACGACCGGCCTGCGCGATCCCGATGGATCCGAAGATCAGTCCGAGGAGCCCGAACACGAAGCATAGGACGCCGACGATCGGGACCCAGGACAGCGCCAGAGCGACGATCCCGAGCACCAGCGCGGTTGTGCCCATGCCGTTGCGCCGCTCGCGGACGGCACCGTACGGGGGGTAGGGCTGTCGGGGGTGGTACTGCGTCACGATCGGATGTCCGCCCTGGTCGTTCGTGATCTCGGATCGCCCGTCTTCATAGCGGACGAGAGCCCGTCGTGGGCGAAGTTGGCAACAACGAGGCGCAGGGTGACGAAGATCCGTTGCGGTGGGCGAACTCCAGACCCATGGTCGGCGCGACCGGCGTCAGTGCGATGGCATGCCAGCGGCGGACCGCTGCGGTTCGGGTGACCGCGGTCGAGCGGGACGGGGTTTGCTCGGGATCGGCGTACCCGCGACCCCCTGCGAAGGGCGAGCGACCTCACCGGCGTCGGCGGCCGGATGGAGGCCTGCTTCGCGCGGGCGGAAGACCCGGCGGTAGGCCGATGGCGAGGTCCGCATCGCGCGGGAGAAGTGGTGGCGGAACGTCACCGGCGTCTCGAACCCGACCGCGGCCGCGATCTGCTCGACCCCGAGATCGGTGCGCTCGAGCAGGGGCAGGCTCGCCTGGACGCGGCGGGCGATGAGCCACTTGATCGGGCTGGTGCCGGCGCACCGCTGGAACTGGCGCAGGTAGCTGCGCGCCGACATGTGGGCGCGTTCGGCGAGCTGTTCGAGCGTGATCGGCTGGTGGAGGTTCTCCAGCATCCAGGTCATGCTGAGGGCGATCCGGTTGTCCTCGGGATCGTCCACGACCGGGCTCTCGATGTACTGGGCCTGACCGCCCTCGCGGTGCGGCGGGATCACCAGTCTGCGGGCCACTGCATTCGCCACAGCCGCCCCGTGGTCGCGCCGCACGAGGTGGATGCACAGGTCCAGGCCGGCCGCGCAGCCCGCGCTGGTCAACACGTCGCCGTCGTCGACGTAGAGCGGGGCGGGGTCGACATCGATGCGCGGGTAACGGCGGCGCAGGAGGTCGCTGTGGCGCCAGTGCGTCGTGGCCCTTCTCCCGTCGAGCAGGCCGGCCCCGGCCAGCGCGAATGCCCCCGTGCAGATGGACACCAGCCGCGCCCCGTCGTCGCGGGCCTGCCGCAGCGCCGCGACGACCTGCGGGGAGGGCTCGCGCTCCGGATCGGCCACGCTGGGGACGACGACCGTGCCTGCGGCGGCGAGAGCGTCGAGGCCGTGCGGGGTCTGCAGCGTGGCGCCGCCGATCATCCGCACGGGCTCGGGGGTCTCGGTGCAGATCGTGAGCCGGTACCAGGGGACGTCGATCTCGGGCCATGCGATCCCGAACACCTCGGTGACGATGCCGGTCTCGAAGGCCGACATCCCGTCGTAGGCGAGGACGGCGACGGAGCGAGGATCACGCATGGCGATATCTTAGCGATGTGCGGCGTCGTCGCCACTGTGTTGTGAGGCCGTCACAGCGCAGGCTTGGGGCATGACGAACCGGACGAACCACAGGATTCTTCTGGAAGCCCTCCGCCGCGGCTTTTCGGTCCTGGCGGACTTCGCGTACGGCATCGATGCCGGTAGCGCCATCCGGCACGGGCTGCCCGTGCCGCCACGGCGCGGGAGCACCGTGCGTCGGCACCGTGGATTCCACACGTCGACCAGGGGCTGATTCATCGCTGCCCCAGGGTCGCCTGTGAGGCCGGACGGCGTTGCGAGGTCGGCTCCGATCGGGTACGATCGAACGTATGTTCGATAGTGTCTGCGAGGTGGAGGCCGGCGACCCCGTCGATCCCCAACTTGAGGACGCCTTCGACTGGCTGGCCATCGAACGTGAGCTGCGGTCCGGTGTGGAGGACCGCACCTGGGGCAACACCGCCCCGTCCGGGTTGTTCGCCCTGGAGATCGATTCCGATACCCGTGAGGTGGCCGGGTTGTCGGATGCGCAGCTGGTCGATGCGATGGTCGGGTTCGAACGCTTGGCTGCGTGGGCGCAGGCCCGCCAGGCCCGGGTTCTGGCGGAGTTCGCCCGCCGCCGCCCCGGTGACGACTCGACGATGGTGGCCACCGACAAGGCGTGCGCGATGAGCCGGTTCGCCCCCGACGAGGTCGGGCTCGCGTTGAAGCTGGCCCGGCTGACCGTCAAGACCCGGATCGGGCGGTCGGTGCAGCTGGAACAGGTGCTGCCCGAAACCCTGGCCGTGTGGCAGCGGGGCCGCCTGGACGAGCGTCGGGTCGCCGCGATCTGCGAGGTCACCCACTACCTGTCGGTGGAGAAGGCGCGGGCGGTGCAGCATCGCATCCTGGACCGGGCGCCGGACCAGACGGTGGGGCAGTTGAAGGCGGCGTTGAAACGCGCGGTGATCGCGGTGGATCCCGAGGGTGCTGCGGAGCGGCACCAGGCCGCCCGGCGGGACCGGCGAGTGTCGATCACCGAGGAACCCGACGGGATGGCGTCGCTGTGGGCGCTGATGACCGCCCCGGACGCCCAGGCCAGCTACCAGTGGCTGACCCGGCTCGCCCTCGGCTGCGGCCGAGATGATCCGCGCAGCATGGACGCCCGCCGCGCCGACCTGGCCGCCGCCCTGCTATCCGGGCGACTCACCAACGCCGCACCCGACACTCACGGTGGAGCCGACACTGCAGCCGACACCGACACAGGGGCCGACACCGACGGTGCTGATCCGGCCCGCGCCACTGCGACCGCCGATCCGCAGGAGGCCACCCGAGGAAGCGGCGACGCCGGCAACGAGACCGGGAGCGAGAGTTGCAGCGACGAGGAGTCCGACACCGCGGCCGGTCAACCCCGGCAAACCCCTCGTCCAGGTCCTGATCCCCTTCACCACCCTGCTCGGCGCCGACAACCACCCCTGCGAACTGGTCGGACACGGCCCCATCACCGCCGACCACGCCCGCCACATCGCCACCGACGCCACCCTCAAACGACTGGTGTACGACCCACTCTCCGGCACCATCCTCGACCACGGCCGCACCACCTACCGGCCCCCAGCCGCACTCGCCGACTTCGTCCGCGCCCGCGACGTCTACTGCCGCAGCCCCATCTGCCGCCGCCGCACCCTGGACGGACACCTCGACCACATCACCCCCTACCCGCACGGCCCCACCAACGAACCCAACATCCACGGCTGCTGCGGCCACGAACACCGCATGAAACACGCCCCCGGCTGGGCCGTCCGCGCACTACCCGACGGACGCATCCAATGGATCACCCCAACCGGGCACCGCTACCACAGCCACCCCTACGACTACCGCACCGACCACGACCTGCCCCCGGACAAGGCCGCCGCCCGGAAGGGCCTTCCGAAGGACCTGGCCGCGCGGCTGGAACGGATCGACCGCAACCGACGCGCCACCGCGCTCTGGAACGGCGAGATCATCCCGCCCGACGACGAGGATGAGCCGCCACCCTTCTGACCGATTGGTCGCGTGGCGACCGGACCACCTGCGCAGCCGACATGAGCCGCCACACGCACCGAGGAGGGCCACCGTGACTCACCGCGGCGAACAGCCCGCGTCTGACTCGATGGTCTCGCCCGAGCGCGCCGCCGAGATCGAGGATGTGATCGAGCGGATCACTCGCTGGGCCGCTGCCCGCAAGGACGTGCTCGGCCTGCTGCTGGTCGGCTCGTGCGCCCGCAACGCTGCCCGGCCCGACTCGGACATCGATCTCGTCCTGCTCACCGATGAGATCACCCGCTACGCCGACAATACGTGGGCCGACGAGCTCAACCTCGGGAAACCGACCCGAGTCCGGCCGTGGGGACCTATCACCGAACGGCGCTTCCGCACCAACACAGGGCTCGAAGTCGAGATCAACATTAGCTCCCTTGAATGGGCGAACGCTGCCCCTGTCGATCCCGGCACGCGGCAGGTCGTGACCGATGGAGCCCGAATCCTGTACGACCCCGGAGACACCCTGATCACACTGCTGCGAGCCTGCCGTCCCTGACCCCGACGACCAGATCGTCGTCCACCGTCGCCACCAGTCCCGCTTCGGCCAACTCGGCGGCGCCTTCCGAAAGACCTCACCGTGTCGGCTGGAACGCCTCGACCGCAACCAACGCGCCACCGCCCTCTGAACGGCGAGACCGTCCCGCCCGACGACGCGGACGCCCCGCCCTTCTGACCGGTTGGTTGACTGAACTCCGGTCCGGCCGGTGGATTGAGCCGACCGGAGTGGCCACTATGACGGCGTGGAACTCGTGATCAGAACGGCGACTCCTAGCGATGCGGTGGCGGTGGCGGACATGCTTCGCGAGCTGGGATATGAGCAGGAAGGAGACCTCGTCGATCGACTCGAGCGATGGGCGAACGACGCTGCCGGCCACGTCCTCGTGGCGGGTGTCGGGGATGAACTCAAGGGCGTGCTCGCGATGTACGTCACGCCACGGTTCGAATGCAACGGCTGGTGGGCTCAGATCGTTGCCCTGGTCACTCGGCGGGCCGCTCGACGTCAGGGCGTCGGGCGGCGGCTGGTGCAACGCGCTGAGGCAATAGCAACGGCAGCTGGGTGCGACACGATGATGGTGTCGAGCTCTCGCCGGCGAGTAGCAGCGCACGAGTTCTATCGGGGCTTGGGTTACCGGGATCGTTGCTTCGATCATGGCCAGTTCGTCCGCCCGCTCTCGTAGATCGCGTGCTTGCGGGTTGTCGGGAGGATGAGGTTGATCGAATAATGCGAGCGCAGGCCTGCCGATCTCGACGCTCGTCCGATCGCGCCGGAGCTCGTCGGGATCGGCCGCGACGGACGGCGCTGGGAGCTACCCGCCCGGCGACCGGAGGGCGACGAGACCTGGGCTGATCTGCAGCGCCGGGTGGAAGCAGAGGCCCGGCAGTTCATGCGGTATTCGAGCGGGGTTCGAGCTCGTCACGTAAGCAGTCGGAGCAGGCGACGTGCCTGACGTTCGCAACTGTCCGGCGGGTTGCGTCGATGAGCGGGCTTGCCCGGTAGGAGCATGTTCAGCCAGTAGAAGGCCAGGACCCGGCGTGCCTGAAGGACACGATCGGCGGCATCCGGGCACCGTACGAGGAGCTGGAGCAGGTCCTCCGCCGCAAGGACTCCGTGCAGCCAGGTCGACAGATGCTCGACCAGGTCGGCGATCTCGAAAGCCTGGTCGCTGAGGCCCGCGTCCTCGAAATCGACCAGCCTGCAGCGTTCCCCGTCCCAGAGGAAGTTGGCGATGTTTCCATCGCCTTGGCCGAGGACCTGTCGCCCGTCCTCGAAGGCAAGCCGCGACGCGTCTGCCGAGTGGATCCATTCCGCGCCGACGACGAAGGCGCGCCGGACGTCGCCCTGCAGGTTCGGAGGCGATTCAGCGCCCCACGCCCGCAACGTCTCCACCGCGTCGGCAGGGTGCCAGATGCGCCGGGGGAATCGGCTGAGCTCTCCAGCGGGGAGGGCCTCGTGGAGCTCCGTCGTCGCATCGGCCACCGATATCACCTGGGGTGGAGTCAATGGTCGGTCGCCCAGCGGTATGCCGGGCAGGCGGGACATCACGACCACCGGGCGGCCCTCTTCGACAGCCCGGCGCAACGGCCGTGGAGCAAGCCCAGGTGCTCGGTCGGCCAACGCTGTCAGGGCCTCCCACTCCCGGCCTGCCTCGCCTCGTTGCGACGATATGAACCGCTTGGACACCTCCGAGATTCCGATGGTCAGGTCATGCGTGGAGCCGTGCACGGGCCCGACACTCCCACGTCCGCCGCTCGCGACAAGAACGGGTACGTGTCGCGGTCCTCATGCCCTCCCGGTGGTGAGCGCCGCGAGCGGTACGACGTGGTACCCCGGTTCGTCGATCACGTAGTGCGGCCGGTAGCCGGCGGTCCGTTCGTACAGGCCTGTGGTCATGCGCCCGCCTTCCGCGCGACGACCAGATCGTCGTCCACCGTCGCCACCAGTCCCGCTTCGGCCAGCTCGGCGGCGAGGCCCTCCGCGGTGACGATCCACCAGGAGTACTCGGCGCTCGCCTCGGCCAGCACGGTGCCGTCCTCGTGCCGCGTGCGGTAGCGCATCCGCCAGCGCACGGAGTCGGGGCCGGTGGGTTCCGCGCTGCCGGTGCCCTCGTAGCGGAGCCCGCCTACGGCCACGCCCATCCACGGGGACTCCGGCACTGCTTCGGCGGCGGTGGGTGGCTGCACGTTGAGCACCACCGGGCCGCCGGGGGAGAGGCGTTCGGCGGCTGCGGCCCACAGCCGCTTCCGGTCGGTCGGGGCGAGGTGGCCCACCATGTGCATCCCGACGACGGCCGCGATCCGGCCCGGTAGTGGCAGGTCGGTCGCACCGCCCGGGAACACGGTGACCCGGTGGGTGCCGCGGTCGGCGAGCCGCGCGAGCAGCACGCCGCGCAGCGACGCGGACGGCTCGACGGCTAGGACGTCGTTGCCGAGACTGTCGAGCAGGACGTCGGTGCCCAGGCCGCTGCCGGCGCCCAGCTCCAGCACGGGCCCGGCCTCCGGGTCGACGCCCGCGAGCGCAGCGGCCAGCCGGGGACGCAGGTCGGTCCACATCGGCACGCTGAGCAGATGCACGTACTCGCTTGAGGCCGAGTACTCGTGGTACTCCACCGCTACCCCCTAAGTGAAGATGATTGTCGTTCGCAGCCTAAGGCCGGGTTGCGACGCGCGGTAGGCTCGCGGACGGGTCGAGAGGCGCTGCAACGGACGTGAGTCCGCCACGCTCGGCCCGCTCGATCTGCTGTAAGGGCGCCTCCGATCACTCGGAGGTGTGCGCGCGGATGTCGAATCGTGTGACGGCCCTGTCCCAGCTGCTGGAGCGGCGGATCGCCGTGCTCGACGGGGCGTGGGGCACGATGCTGCAGGGCGCGGGCCTGAAGCCCGACGACTACCGCGGTGACCGGTTCGCCGACCACACCCACGACGTCACGGGCGACCCCGACCTGCTCAACCTCACGCGTCCCGACGTCGTGCTCGACGTCCACCGCCGCTACCTCGCGGCCGGCGCGGACATCACCACCACGAACACGTTCACGGCCACCTCCATCGGCCAGGCCGACTACGGCATGCAGGCCGCCGTGCGGGAGATGAACGTCCGCGGCGCGCAGCTGGCCCGCCAGGCCGCCGACGAGGCGGGCGGGCGGTTCGTGGCCGGCTCGATCGGTCCGCTGAACGTCACGCTCTCGCTGTCGCCGGACGTCAACGACCCGGCCCACCGCGCGGTGAGTTTCGACGAGGTCCGCGCGAGCTACGCCGAGCAGATCGCGGGGCTCGCCGAGGGCGGGGTCGACCTGCTGCTCATCGAGACGATCTTCGACACGCTGAACGCGAAGGCCGCGATCGCCGCGGCCCACGACGTCGCGCCGCACCTGCCGCTCTGGATCTCGGTCACGATCGTCGACCTGTCCGGCCGGACGCTCTCCGGGCAGACCGTCGAGGCGTTCTGGAACTCGGTCCGGCACGCCTCGCCGCTCGTCGTCGGCGTCAACTGCTCGCTCGGTGCCGCCGAGATGCGCCCGCACGTCGCGGAGCTCGCCCGCTTCTCCGACACGTACGTCGCCTGCCATCCCAACGCCGGGCTGCCCAACGCGTTCGGCGGCTACGACCAGACCCCCGACGAGACCGCGGGACTGCTGCGCGAGTTCGCGGGCGCCGGGATGGTCAACATCGTGGGTGGGTGCTGCGGCACCACGCCCGACCACATCGCGCGGATCGCGTCCGCGGTGTCGGACCTGGCGCCGCGCACGGTGGCGGCGCCGCCGGACGTCGCACGGTTCAGCGGCCTGGAGCCGCTCACCATCGGGCCGGACACCGGATTCCTGATGATCGGCGAGCGCACCAACGTCACCGGCTCCGCGCGCTTCCGGCGGCTCATCAAGGCCGGCGACCACCAGGCCGCCGTCGACGTGGCCCTGGAGCAGGTGCGCGGCGGGGCCAACCTCATCGACGTCAACATGGACGCCGACCTGCTCGAGAGCGAGCGGGAGATGACCACGTTCCTCAACCTGATCGCCACCGAGCCCGAGGCGGCCCGGGTGCCCGTCATGATCGACAGCTCCAAGTGGAGCGTGCTCGAGGCCGGGCTGAAGTGCGTGCAGGGCAAGGGGATCGTCAACTCGATCAGCCTGAAGGAGGGCGAGGAGGTCTTCCTCGATCACGCCCGTCGGGTCCGCGGGTACGGCGCGGGCGTCGTCGTGATGGCGTTCGACGAGAAGGGGCAGGCCGACACCACCGAGCGCAAGGTCGCCATCTGCGGGCGGGCGTACGACCTGCTCACCCGGGAGATCGGCTTCCCGCCAGAGGACATCGTGTTCGACCCCAACGTGCTCGCCGTCGCCACCGGGATGGCCGAGCACAACGGATACGCCAAGGCGTTCCTCGACGCGCTGCCGCTGATCAAGCAGCGCTGCCCGGGGGCGCGAACGTCAGGCGGCATCTCGAACCTGTCGTTCTCCTTCCGCGGCAACGACGTGGTCCGCGAGGCGATCCACTCCGCGTTCCTGTTCCACGCGGTGCGGGCCGGGCTGGACATGGGCATCGTCAACGCCGGCCAGCTCGCGGTGTACGAGGACATCCCCGCCGACCTGCTGGAGCTGGTCGAGGACGTGCTGTTCGACCGCCGTGAGGACGCCACCGATCGGCTGGTCACCTTCGCGAGCAAGGTCACCGGGTCCGGCACGAAGCGCGAGGTGGACCTGTCGTGGCGCGAGGCGCCGGTCGCGCAGCGGCTGTCGCACGCCCTCGTGCACGGCATCGTCGACTTCGTCGAGGCCGACACGGAGGAGGCGCGCGCCGAGGCCGCCCGGCCGCTCGACGTGATCGAGGGCCCGCTGATGGACGGGATGAAGGTGGTCGGCGACCTCTTCGGCGCGGGAAAGATGTTCCTCCCGCAGGTCGTGAAGAGCGCCCGGGTGATGAAGCGCGCGGTCGCGTACCTGGAGCCGTTCATGGAGGCGGAGAAGGAGCGGCTGCGGCTCTCCGGCCAGGCGCAGGAGGATCGCGGCCAGGGCAAGGTCGTGCTCGCCACCGTCAAGGGCGACGTGCACGACATCGGCAAGAACATCGTCGGCGTGGTGCTCGCCTGCAACAACTACGAGGTCATCGACCTCGGCGTCATGGTGCCGGCGAACGTCATCCTCGACACCGCGGTGTCCGAGGGCGCCGATGTCGTGGGCCTCTCCGGGCTGATCACGCCCTCGCTGGACGAGATGGTCGGCGTGGCCCAGGAGATGAACCGGCGCGGGCTCAAGCTGCCGCTGCTCATCGGCGGCGCCACCACGTCCCGGCAGCACACCGCCGTGAAGGTCGCGCCGGCGTACGACTCCAGCACCGTGCACGTGCTCGACGCATCGCGGGTCACGGGCGTCGTGTCCCAGCTGCTCGATCCCGAGCGCGCCGAGAAGCTCGACGCCGACAACCGCGTCGAGCAGGAGCGGCTGCGCGTCCAGCACGCCTCCCGCCAGCAGCGGCCGATGCTCACGATCGCGAAGGCGCGGGCCAACCGCGAGCGGGTGCCGTTCGACGACCTGCCGGTGCCCGCGTTCACCGGCGTCCGCACCGTCACCCCGGCGCTCGAGGTGTTGCGGGAGTTCATCGACTGGCAGTTCTTCTTCCTCGCGTGGGAGCTGAAGGGGAAGTTCCCCGCGATCCTGGAGAAGCCGGCGGCCCGCGAGCTCTTCGACGAGGGCAACCAGCTCCTCGACGAGATCGTCGCGGACGCGTCGCTCCAGGCTCGTGGCGTGTACGGGTTCTGGCCGGCCCATGCCGACGGCGACGACATCGTCGTTGCCGGCCCCGTGCCCGATGTGGGGGAGGTGCGTTTCCCGATGCTGCGCCAGCAGACGGTGAAGCCGGAAGGCCGGGCCAACCGCTGCCTCGCCGACTACGTCGCGCCTGCCGGTGACCACCTCGGCGGCTTCGCCGTCTCCGTGCACGGCGCCGACCAGCTCGCCGCCCGGTTCGAGGCCGAGCACGACGACTACCGGGCGATCATGGTCAAGGCGCTCGCCGACCGGCTGGCCGAGGCGTTCGCCGAGCAGGTGCACCTCGAGGCCCGCCGGGCGTGGTTCGAGCCGGACGCCGACCCGGCCCTCGCCGACCTGCACGCCGAGCGGTTCCGCGGCATCCGGCCCGCGCTCGGCTACCCGGCGAGCCCCGACCACAGCCTCAAGAAGGAACTGTTCGAGCTGCTCGGCGCCGAGCACGCCGGCATGGGACTGACGACGTCGTACGCGATGACACCGGCCGCGAGCGTCAGCGGGCTGATCTTCGCTCACCCGGACTCGCGCTACTTCACGGTCGGGCGGATCGGGGCCGACCAGCTGCGCGACTACGCCGAGCGCCGCATGCTCCCGCAGGCGGAGGTCGAGGACTGGCTGCGGCCGAACCTGGACTAGGGGCCACGGACGGGGACCGGCTACGCCTCCAGGAGGCCGGCCAGCATGCGCGGCAGGATCCGATCGAGGATGGCGTCCTCGGGCACCGGTGGCGCGTCGGCGAGCGCCGCGGCCAGGTGCGGGTGGCCACCCGCTGAGACGACCGCCCCGAGGAACTCGGCCTGGGCAGCGCTCCAGGACGCCGTGGAGTCGCCGACGCTCAGCTCGGTGCGCACGGCCAGTGCGACGATGCCGTTCAGCATCGCCACGGCCTCCAGCTTGACCGGGCCCGCGACGTCCACCCCGGCCAGCGCGGCGAGGGCGTACTCCAGCTGGTCGACCGCTCGCGGGCCGATCCCGACGTGGCCGGGGACGAGGTCGAGCAGCCAGGGGTGGCGGCGGTAGGCGTCCCGCAGTTGGTGGGCGAGCGCCACGAGGTCGGCCCGCCAGTCCCCGGACGGGGGACGGCTCAGGTCGAGCTCGCCCGCGACGGCGTCGGCCATCAGCTCCAGCAACTCGTCGCGGGAGTCGACGTAGCGGTACAGCGACGCGGGTCCGGTGCCGAGCACCGAGGCGATCCTGCGCATCGAGACGGCCCCGAGCCCGTCCGCGTCGGCGAGCGTGACCGCGGCGGCGGAGATCCGGGCGCGGTCGTGCTCGGGGACGGGGCCGCGCCCGGCTCGCTCCGGGCGCAGCCAGATGCTGCGTGGCCGGTCCGGCATGTGACCTCCCTCGTTTTGCGAACAGCGTACCCAGTAGCGTAACCTCGTTTCTGCGAACATCGATCGCAGAAGAGGAGGAGTCGTGAACACCCACTACGCCCGCAACGGCACGGTCCGGATCGCCTACTCCGATCTCGGCGGCACGGGTGGCGACCCGCTGTTGCTCGTGATGGGCCTCGGCGTCTCCCGGGCGTGGTGGCCGCAGGGGCTCGTGTCCGCGCTGGTCGAGCAGGGGTTCCACGTCGTCGCGTACGACCAGCGCGACTCGGGGGAGTCCACCCGGTTCCCCGACGAGGACAACGTCCACCCGTTCGCCGCGCTGTTCCGTTCGCGGTCGGCGCCGTACTCGGCCGAGGACTTGACCGACGACGCCGTGGCCGTCCTCGACGCGGTCGGCTGGAACTCCGCGCACGTGTTCGGCCACTCGCTGGGCGGTCTGCTCGCGCAGCGCATCGCACTGCGCCACCCGAGCCGGGTCCGCAGCATCACGGTCTCCGGCGCGATGCCCAGCGACGCGGCCGGGATCGGCCAGCTGCGGCACGTCCGGCTCGGCTTCGTGCTGCGGATGTCGCGGCTGAAGTTCCCCGAGGGACCCGAGGGAGACGTCGCCGCCGGGCTCGCGCTGGCCCGCGCCATCGCGTCGCCGGGCTACCCCTTCGACGAGGCGGAGGTTCGGGCCGCCGTCGAGCGCGAGGTCACGAGCGGGATCCGGGACGCGCGGGCACAGAGCCGCCAGATCGGCGCCCCGTGGCACGGCGGCCGGCTGGCCGAGCTGACCGTTCCCGCACTCGTGCTGCACGGCGAGCAGGACCCGGTGGCGCGGCCGTCGGCGGCCCGGGCGACGGCAGGCGCCGTGCCGGACGCCCGGCTCGTGCTCCTGCCCGGCGTCGGACACGATCTGCCCCGCGCGCTCTGGCCGCGCATCGCGGGTGAGGTGCGGGCACTCGCCGACCGGGCGGTTTCCTAGACGGGAACGTCGTCCGTCAGCTCGTAGCCGTCAGGAACTCCCGCACCGCCGGACCGGCGACGTCGCTGCGCTCCTCGAAGTAGGCGTGCCGGGCCCCGGCGATCAGGTGCAGCCTGGCGTCGGGGATCCGGTCCGCGAGGAGCGGCGCGTTGGCCGTGGGGTTGAGCTCGTCCTGGTCGCCGTGCAGGACGAGAGTGGGCGCGGCGATCAGCGGGAGTGCGTCCCACGCGTCGTGCGCGTTGCTCGCGAGCAGGTGCTGGTGGCGGGCGTGCCGGGGCATCGTTGGGTCGCCGAGCGTCCAGTACGGCTCGGGGTTTCGCGCGAGCCACTCCGGCGTGTACATGAGGTCGAGCAGGCTGCGCCGCAGCGCTGCCGGGTCGGGAGTGGCGAGCGCCTTGCGGACCGCGGCGGAGCGCTCCACGGCGTGGGTTCCGCCGGGTGACGTGCAGCCGAGCACGAGGCGGCGCACCCGGTGCGGGTGCTTCACGGCGATCCACTGGGCGACCCGGCCGCCCATCGACGTGCCGTACACGTCCGCGCGTTCGATGCCGAGGTCGTCCAGCACCGCGATCGCGTCCTCGGCGAAGCCCGGCGTGCTGTAGGGGCCCTGCGGCGCGTCGCTGCCGCCGGTGCCGCGGTAGTCGACCGTGACGACGCGGCGGTACGCATCGAACTCCGCGCGGACCCGCGTCCACCACCGGTGCGAGCTCGCCTGGCCGCTGAGCATCAGCAGCGGCGTTCCAGCGCCGGAGGTCTGGTACGCGATGCGGGTGCCGTCGGAGGTCGCTGCGTCGGTCACGTGCCGATCTTCCCAGGGGGATGTGTGGCGAGCGGTGGGCGTTCACCCCAGCCGGTAGACGCGGCGCGCGTTGTCGCGCCCGACCATGTCGACCACCCGCAAGGCGTCGGTGGCCGACCAGTCGCCGTCCTCCACCCAGCGGCCGATCACCGAGGTCACCGCCCGCCGCCACAGCACGGCGCCGAGGTGGTGCAGCTCCGGCGGGCCCCACGCGTCGGAGGAGTAGAGCTGCTTCGCGAACGGCGCCAGCTCGAAGGACTCGGCCACCACTTGGGTGCTGCGCACCCCGACGTGGTTGATCGCGAGGCCGACGTCGAAGTGGACGTTCGAGAAGGCCTGCGCGAGATAACCGGCCTCTCGGTGGTACGGGTAGCAGTGCAGGAGCACGATCGGCACGTCCGCCACGCCCGGCGTGCGCAGGACGTCCAGCAGGTGGATCGGGTTGGCGCGGTGCAGGTCCAGGTCACGGTCGCCGAAGCCGGTGTGGATCTGGATCGGCAGGCCGAGGCGCACCGCGGCATGCAGGCCGTGACGCAGGAGCACCGGGTCGACCAGGCGCCCTCCACCGCGGTCCACCCAGCGGCGAGCCGCATCGGCCACGGCGTGCGGCGGTGGTGGCGAGAGGTCGATGTCGAACCCGGCCCGGTAGGCGAGGACCGACTTGACCCCCACGGCGTGGCGCGTGGCGCGCTCCAGCCGGGACGCGAACTCGTCGGCAAAGGCGCGGCCGGACACCCCGCAGGCGGCCAGCTCCTCGGCGAGCGACTCCAGCCGGACGATCAGGTGGCCGCGGCCCTTCGACGCGGCGGCCATCCCGCCGACGTCGAGGACCGTTCCGGCGCCGTACCCGGTGTCGATCAGCCAGTCCGACACCCCGGCGGCCCGCAGGAACCGCTCGGTGACCGTGCTGACGCCGAGCTCGGCGCGGCGTGCCCAGTACTCATCGGCGGGCGCGTGCGGCGGGAGATCGAGCACGGGGGCGCTGAAGCGTCGGATCGCGAAGCCGAGCTGCGAGTCGAACTGCGTCATCCACTCCGGGACGGGCTCGGGGGAGCCCTCGTTGAGGTGGGTCTCGAACTCCGCGCGGTCGAGGTCGGCGGTGAAGGCGCCGTGCACGTGGTGGTCGACCAGCCGCAGCGCCCCGACGTGCTCGGCGACGTCAGCGAACCCGGATCCCATCAGGCCGACCAGGAGTACCGCAGCTTCTCGGCGACCGCCTCGACGTCCTTTCCGCCGTAGGTCTCGAGCTCGTAGCGGCGCACGGCCATGAGCGCTTCGAGGATCTCCTCCCCGAGCAGGCGGCGGGCGCGGTCCGAGGATTCCAGCGCCTCCAGCGCGGAGGCCTGGTCCGCCGGGAGGCGCACCGTGCCCGTGCGGGCCGCCTCCTCGGCCGTGAGCTCGGCCGGGGCGACGGTGACCTCCGGCGGCAGCGGCTCGCTCTCGGCGAGGCCCTCCAGCGCGAGCCCGAGGAACGCTGCGGCGGCGAGGTACGGGTTGGCGGACGGGTCGATGCACTTGAGCTCCACGCTTGCGCCGTGCGGGTTGCCCGGCGTCGCCGCGAGGAGCCGCACCGCGGCCTCCCGGTTCTCCCACCCCCAGCAGGCGAAGGCACCGGACCAGTGACCCGGCTGGAGCCGGTGCTGCGACAGCACGGACCCGGCGAACACCGCGGTGAGCTCCGGCAACCCGGCGACGATCCCGCCGAGCGCTGCGCTCCCGTCGTCGGTCAGTCCGTAGGGCCCGGTGCCACCCGACAGGAGCGGGGCCCCGCCGAGGCTCAGCGAGAGGTGCTGGTGTGCCCCGTTCCCGCTGCCGCCCGCGAACGGCAGCGGCGAGAACGACACCGCGACATCGTGGCGGCGCGCCACGCGGCAGGCGAGCAGGCGAGCCAGCACGACGTGGTCGGCGGCTGTGAGCGGATCGGTCGGGCTGATCGAGAACTCGAGCTGGCTGTCGCCGTACTCGGCGTGGAGCTGTTCGATCGGAAGGCCGGCTCGATCGGCGGCGGCGAGGAGGTCGAGCACGAACGGCTCGATGTCCAGCAGCGCACCCAGCCCGTAGGCGTTCCAGCCCGGACCGCTACGCGGCGTGAGCACCATCTCCAGCTCGCAGCCGAGGCGTGCGTCGAGCCCTCGCTCGGCGAGCCCGGCCACGGTCCCGCGGAGCAGGCCGCGGGTGCAGACCGGAGCCGGTGCCCCGCTCTGGTCGAACATCTCCGCGGGCGCCCAGGCGAGCCCCTCGCCGAGCACGCGGAGGGCGGTGAGGTCTGCCCGCAGCCGCAAGTCGCCGACCACCCCGAACCGCGGGGTGAACGCGATGGCGTTGTCGACGCAGAACACGTTCCAGCTGGGCGAGGCGCCCATCCCGCTGACGTGGAACGCGCCTGCCCGTTGTGCCGGTACGTGCTTTGCCCTGATCACCCCCGCCGGGTCGACCACCGAACCGGACAGCAGCCGAACGTCGGCGTCCTCGAGGCGGGCCCGTGCGCTGGCCAGCTCCTCGTCGGCGAGGACCGGCATCGGGTACGTGGTCACGGGAGCGAACGCTACAACTCACCGAGGGGGAATGGGATCACTCCAGCCGGGATCGGTGGACCGGGCAGTCGGGTGCGATGAGCACTCCGAGACCGGCGCGCGGGTCGTTCGGCAGCATCGGACAGAGGCAGCCGCGGGCGGCGGCCGCGGTGCTCCCAGGGCCCTCGGAATCCCAGACATCTCCCAGTTCCAGATCGTCGGTGAGCGCGCTGCCGTCCGGAGGCAGCGGCCATTCGTCGCCGCCTCCGGGGATCGGTCCGATCGGCTCATCGTCACCAGTGCCGTTGTGACGCACCCGTTCATTCAACCGGATTACACGGGGCGGCCGCCCGTCACGGTGCGTCACGGCCGCCGCTGGAGAGGGTGGAACGTTATCGGCTCTTGACGCGAGCTTCTCTTGACGGCGGGGCATGTTAGCGCTCACAGTGACCGCCGGGTGGGACGGGCATCACACGATTCCGACGGTCCCGCCAGTCCAAAACGAACGCCTTGGGAGGCGCTGTGCGCACAACGACGACGTTGCCCGCGCTCCGTAAGCGGGCCGCTGCTCTCGCGATCACAGCGGCGGCCGCGCTGGTGCTCGCCGCGTGTGGTGGCGGCGGTGGTGATGGTGGCGGCGGGTCCGCGCCCGCCGCGGGTGGGGACACGATCAAGCTGGGCTTCTCGCAGGTCGGCGCCGAGAGCGGCTGGCGCACCGCGAACACGAAGTCGGTGCAGGACTCGGCGGCGGCCGCCGGCATCGACCTCCAGTTCTCCGACGCCCAGCAGAAGCAGGAGAACCAGATCAAGGCGATCCGCTCGTTCATCCAGCAACGGGTGGACGTGATCGCGTTCAGCCCGGTCGTCGAGTCCGGGTGGGACACCGTCCTGCTCGAGGCCAAGCGGGCCAACATCCCGGTGATCCTCACCGACCGCGCCGTCGACTCGCCCGACACGTCGCTCTACAAGACGTTCCTCGGCTCGGACTTCGTCGAGGAGGGCAAGAAGGCCGGGCAGTGGCTCCTGCAGAACGTCGACGCGTCCGCCGGGCCGGTGAACATCGTGGAGCTGCAGGGCACCACGGGCTCGGCCCCGGCGATCGACCGCCAGGAGGGGTTCAACGAGGTGATCAAGCAGAACCCGAACTACCAGGTCATCGCGTCGCAGACCGGTGACTTCACGCGCTCGGGCGGCCGCCAGGTGATGGAGGCGTTCCTGAAGGCGAACCCGGACATCGACGTCCTGTACGCCCACAACGACGACATGGGTCTCGGCGCGATCGAGGCGATCGAGGCGGCCGGCAAGGTGCCGGGCCAGGACATCAAGATCATCACGGTGGACGCGGTCAAGGACGGCATGCAGGCGCTGGCCGACGGCAAGATCAACTTCATCGTGGAGTGCAACCCGCTGCTCGGCCCGCAGCTGATGGACCTGGTCAAGAAGGTCAAGGCGGGCGAGGAGGTGCCGGCGCGCGTCGTCACCGAGGAGACGACGTTCGACACCGCCGCCGCCAAGGCCGCCCTGCCCAGCCGCCAGTACTGATGGAGAGGGCTCCGCGTCCGCTGGTGGAGATGACCGGCATCTCCGTGGCGTTCGGGCCGGTGCAGGCCCTCGATTCGGTGGACCTGCGGCTGTACCCGGGCGAGGTGCACGCGTTGATGGGCGAGAACGGCGCCGGCAAGTCGACGCTGATCAAAGCCCTCACCGGCGTGCACCCGGTGGACGCGGGGCACATCCGCGTGCAGGGTGAGCCGGTGGCGTTCAGCGGGCCGGCCGCGGCCCAGGCCGCCGGGATCAGCACGGTCTACCAGGAGGTGAACCTCTGCCCCAACCTGTCGGTGGCGGAGAACCTCCTGCTGGGCCGCGAGCCGCGCCGCGCCGGTCGCATCGACTGGCGCGGCGCCCGGCGGCGGGCCACCGAGGTGCTGGGAAGGCTGCACCTGGACCTCGACCCGTCCTCGCCGCTCGGCGCGCACCCGATCGCGCAGCAGCAGCTGGTCGCGATCGCCCGCGCCGTCGAGGTGGACGCGCGGGTGCTCGTGCTCGACGAGCCGACCTCCAGCCTCGACGCGAGCGAGGTTGCCGAGCTCTTCCGGGTGGTCCGCAGGCTGCGTGACGACGGCGTGGCGATCCTGTTCGTCTCGCACTTCATCGAGCAGGTCTACGAGATCTCCGATCGGATGACGGTGCTGCGCAACGGCAAGCTGGTTGGCGAGTACCGCACCGCGGAGCTCTCGCGGAGGCAGCTGGTATCGGCGATGGTCGGGCGCGAGCTGGAGGTCCTGGAACGCCTCGATCGCGCACCGGCCGCACCCGCCGACGAGGAGGAAGTCCCGGTCCTCGAGGCCGTCGGGCTGGGGCGCACCGGGGCGATCGAGCCGGTCGACCTCGTGGTGCGTCCCGGGGAGGTCGTCGGCCTCGCAGGCCTGCTCGGCAGCGGGCGCACCGAGCTCGCCCGGCTGCTGTTCGGCGCCGACCGCGCCGATCACGGCGAGATCACGGTGGGCGGACGCGCGGTCCGGATCCGCAACCCGCGCGCGGCGATCGACGCCGGCATCGCGTTCAGCCCGGAGGACCGCAAGGCCGGGGGAGTCGTGGGCGACCTGTCGGTGCGCGACAACATCGTTCTCGCCATGCAGGCGTCCCGCGGGTGGATGCGGCGCATCCCCGGTCGCAAGCAGGACGAGCTGGCCCGGCGCTGGATCGAGCTGCTCGACGTCCGGCCGGCCGACCCGGACGCGCTGCTGCGCAACCTGTCCGGCGGCAACCAGCAGAAGGTGCTGCTGGCGCGCTGGTTGATCACCCAGCCGCGCCTGCTCATCCTCGACGAGCCGACGCGCGGCATCGACGTGGGCGCGAAGGCCCAGATCCAGGCCCTCGTGGCCGAGCAGGCCCGCCAGGGCATGGCGGTCGTGTTCATCTCCGCGGAGCTGGACGAGGTGGTCCGCCTGTCCGACCGGGTACTGGTGCTGCGTGACCGCAGACCCGTCGCGGAGCTCGCGGGGGAGGACGTGGACATGGACCGCGTGATGGAGCTGATCGCCGTCGGGGGTGAGGCCGGTGCGTGAGTTCCTGCGCAAGCCGATCTGGCCGCTCGTCGCGCTGCTGCTGCTCAACCTGGCGGTGACGCCGAGCTTCTTCGCCGTGCGCGTGCAGGACGGCAGGCTCTACGGGAGTCTGGTCGACATCCTGCACAACGGGGCGCCGCTGGCGCTCACCGCGCTCGGGATGACGCTGGTGATCGCCACCCGCGGGATCGACCTGTCGGTCGGCGCCGTGGTCGCGATATCCGGGGCCGTCGCCTGCACGTGGATCGCGGGCAGCCCCGACCCCGCGGGTCCCGGTGCCGCGATCGCCGGCATCGGGCTGGCCCTCGGGCTCGCGGTGGCGCTCGGGGCGTGGAACGGGTTCCTCGTCGCCCGTCTCGGCATCCAACCGATCATCGCGACGCTCGTCCTGATGACGGCCGGTCGCGGGCTCGCCCAGCTGGTGACCGACGGGCAGATCATCACCGTCAACAACGGCTTCTTCTCCGGCATCGGCGGGAGTGCCCTGCTCACCGTGCCGGTGACGGTGATCATGGCCGCCGCGGTGTACGCGCTGGTCGCGCTCGTGACCCGGCGCACAGCGCTCGGCACGCTCGTGGAGGCCGTCGGCATCAACCCGGAAGCCAGCCGGCTCGCCGGGGTGCGGTCGCGCACCATCGTGTGGATGGTCTACGTCTTCGCCGCGCTGTGCGCCGCCGTGGCCGGACTGATGATCAGCGCGAACGTCCACGCCGCGGACGCCAACAACGCGGGTCTGTGGCTGGAGCTGGACGCGATCCTCGCCGTAGTCATCGGGGGCACGTCGCTCGCGGGCGGACGCTACTCGATCGCGGGCACCCTGCTCGGCGCGCTCACCATCCAGACGCTCACCACCACGATCTACTCGGTCGGCATCCCGCCGGAGGTCTCCCTCGTGTTCAAGGCGGTCGTCGTGATCCTGGTGTTCCTGGCCCAGGCGCCGAAGGTGCGGGCGCTGCTCGGGCGCCGCCGCCGTCGGGAAGGGGCCTCGCCGCCGCCGGCAGCACCACCCGCCGCTCCGGTCGAGGCCGCACCCGCCGAGACGACTGCCACCGAGACCACGGGGACCTCCCGGTGACCGCGCTCGCGGAACGCACCCGGGTCGCACGGCGCCTTCCCACCCGCTTCCTCCCGGTGGCGGCCACGTTCGCGCTGTTCGTGCTCATGTTCGCCGGGGGCAGCCTCCGGTACGAGTCGTTCGCCTCCGGCCAGGTCCTGCTCAACCTGCTGATCGACAACTCGTTCCTGGTCGTGCTCGCCGTCGGGATGACGTTCGTGATCCTCACCGGGGGCATCGACCTCTCGGTCGGGTCGGTCGTCGCGCTGTCCACGATGGTGGCGGCGGCCCTGCTGCGCGCCGGCTGGCCGCCGGTGGTCGTGATGCTCATGGTCCTCGCGGGCGGGGCGATCTTCGGGCTCGCGATGGGCGCGGTGATCCACTACCTGGAGATCCAGCCGTTCATCGTCACGCTCGCCGGGATGTTCCTGGCGCGCGGCCTGTGCTACGTGATCGACCTCCAGTCGATCTCGATCACCGACCCGATGTTCCGGACGATCGCGCAGACCGCGGTCCCGCTGGGCGACGACCTGTTCCTGAGCCCGAGCGCCCTCGTCGCGCTCGTCGTGGTCGCGGTGGCGGCCTACGTCCTGCACATGACCCGGTTCGGACGCACGGTCTACGCCGTCGGCGGCAACCAGCAGTCGGCGATGCTGATGGGGTTGCGCGTGGCGCAGGCCCGGGTGGGCGTCTACGTGATCAGCGGGGCCTGCTCCGCGCTCGCCGGGCTGCTCTTCACCTACTACATGCTCTCGGGCTACAGCCTGCACGCCGTGGGGATGGAGCTCGACGCGATCGCCGCCGTCGTCATCGGGGGCACGCTGCTCACCGGCGGGTCCGGGTTCGTGCTCGGTTCCGTGCTCGGCGTGCTCGTCCTGGGCACGATCCAGACGATCCTGTCGTTCGAGGGGACCCTCAGCTCCTGGTGGTCCCGGATCGTGATCGGGCTCCTGCTGCTGGTCTTCGTGGTGCTGCAGCGGATGCTGGCGAGGCGGAGCGCGAGTTAGAGCGTCCCGGCGCCCCGGTGGTCGAGTAGGGCCGGCGCCCAGCGCCGGCCCGTATCGAGACCACCATCCTCGAGACGGGCGTGTGGTCTCGATACGCGCCGGCCCTGGCGGGCCGGCGCTACTCGACCACCGGAAGAGGGGCAGGGGCTACTCGACCTCCGGGCATTCGCTAGTGCTCGTCCCAGTGCCCGTCGTGTTCGGCGTGGCGGTGCCCGTCGTGCACGTAGTCCACGTGGTCGCCGTGCGGCACCGCGTCGTGGCCGCAGCCGGCGCCGTGGACGTGGTCGTGCCCGTCGTGTGCAGCGTGCTCCCTGGGCTCGCACTCGTCCCAGTGCCCCTCGTGCAGGCGGTGCAGGTGGCCGTCGTGGGCGTAGTCGACGTGGTCGCCGTGTGGCACGGCGTCGTGGCCGCAGCCGGCGCCATGGGTATGGGCATGATCGGCATGGGTGGCGTGTGCGCTGGTGGTCATAGTCGCTCCTTCGCGGTGGTGCGACGCATGCCAACATCCGCATCAGTGCATGTCAATCGCGGTGCACAGGTGTGACCGCATCGGGTGGGTGAGGGCGGGTGGGGTTGAAACTGGAGTATTCGGGAGGCGTCCAGCGCAGCGGAACGGCACCGTCGATCTGCACGACCCGCTCGACCTCGAAGTCGACGATGCGCTGGGCGCCCGGTACGCGAGCGGCGCGCGTCTGGTCCCAGTCGACCGACGCGCGCCCGGTGAGCTGGAGGGACCGGCCCCGCTCCCAGTCGAGGAAGAGCAGTCCGGCGCGCGGGTCGAGCTCGAGGTTGCCGAGCGTCATGTACATCGAGTTGCCGACGTAGTCGGGCCAGCTCAGGTGCCGCTCGCCGGCCACGGTCACGAACCCGGGACCGCCGCCGCGGTGCGAGGCGTCGGCGCCCGACCCCGCGGCGTGCGTCGCGACGAAGAACGTGTCGGCAGCGGCGATCCAGGACTGCTGGTCCGGCGAGAGCCCGTCGGACTCCGCGGCGCCGCCCGGATCGGTGGTCACGTGCGCCTGGACGTCGCGTGCCTGGATGTACTTCGGGCAGTTCGCGTACACCTGCTCCGTCCGCACGACGAGCAGCTCGTCCACCTGTCGGGCGCGCCCGTTGACCCGCATCCGGCGCCGGCTCGCCGGCTCGATCGCGAGCATCCCGACGTCGTGCTCGCTCGCGAACACGTCCGCCAGTGGGTCGCCGGGCACGGGCGACCGCCGCGCCGCGACGGTCTGCTCGTCGGGTGCGGTGACGAACCCCGGAGAGCCGGTCAGGGGGCCGGCCCACACCGACCCGTCCGGCGTCACGGCGCCGATCACGACCAGCCGCTGCCGGCGCAGGAAGTCGGCCGCGACCGGCGGCACGGCCGCTCCGACCCTTGCCGAGCCCCACGGCCGGTCCGGGAACCCGGCCCGGCGTTGTACCGCCCGTTCGCCTCGATGATCCACCGTGGTCTCCTCCTCCTCGGGTCGGATCAGAAGAATCCGCAAGTGGGGGCGGCGGGCGTCGGCGCGGGTGCGACGTCGGCGCCGGTCGGGGTGTAGATCTCGAGCCGGACGCCGTCGGGGTCGGTGAAGAACACGCCGCCGGACGCGGCACCCTCACCGTGCGGGACGATCCCGTCGTAGGCGAAGTCGACGCCCAGCCCTCTCAGCACGGTCTCCGCCCGGCGCACGGCGTCGATGTCGGCCACCTCGAACGACAGGTGGTGCAGTCCGGGGCGGTCGGTGGCGAACGTGCCGGCGCTCTGCTCCCAGAGGGTGAGCACGAGCGTGCCGTCCTGGCCGAGGAACGCGAACCGGCGATCGCCGTCCGCGCGCTCCGCGACGACGTCGAACGCGAAGACCGTGCGGTAGAAGGCCGTCGAGCGGGCCAGGTCGGTGACGTTCAGCGCGATGTGGCCGGGTGCGAAGGCCATGGCATCCCCTAATGGTTGTCGTAGTTCTTGACGTTAGATGGATGTCATCACGGCGGGCCTAATGGTGTCAACCCATCTTTGCATTAGACTGCCGCCGTGCCCGATGAGATCGCCGACCTGCTGCCCGACGAGCCGCTGCCCGTCCGGCTGATGAACACGGTCTGGGCCGACCGGCAGGGCGTGCACGACGACCTGACCAGCGTCGATCGACTCCGGCACTGGTTCGCGAGTACCGGCCTCGCCGGTGCGGCGGAGCTCGGGCCGGATGACCTGGCCGCGTTCCGGCGGCTGCGCGACGCCACCCGCCGCATCGCGGCCCACGTGACCGACGACGACCGACCGGCCGCCCTCGCCTGCTCCGACGACCTCGTCGCCGCGCTCTCGGCGCTGAACGCGGACGCCGCCACCTGTGCGCCGGCCCTCGTGCTCGACGACGGCGGCCACCCCGTGCTCCGGTGGCACCCCGGTCCGCGGGAGGCAGACCGCTCCCGAGCCGAGCTCGCGCTCGCGGCGGCCCGCCTGCTCGGTGGCACGGAGGCCGGTCTGCTCCGGGCCTGCCACGGCCCGGGCTGCGTCCTGTACTTCCGGAAGGACCACCCGCGGCGCGGGTGGTGCTCGGCCGGCTGTGGGAACCGCGCGCGGGTGGCGCGGCACTACGAGCGACACCGCCCGCGCCGCGACCGATGAGTTCCGCGGCGCCCCGTGGTCTCATGAGCATGACCGCCACGAGCAGCCCCCGCTCCCGCCGCTCCTTCCACCACGTGCTCGCCAACACGCTCGTGGCGTCCGTCGTGAACATGACGGTCTGGTTCGCGGTGACGTTCTGGGTCTACCTCGAGACCCGTTCGGTGTTCGCCACCGGCATCATCGCCGGCATCTTCCTTGGCCTCACGGCGCTTTCCGGCGTGTGGTTCGGCAGCCTCGTCGACCACCACCGCAAGCGGAACGTCATGCTCGGCTCCAGTGCCGCGTCCTTCGGGCTGTACGCCGCGAGCCTCGTCGTCTACCTGGCCGCAGGGCCGGAGCCCTTCCGCGACCCCGCGAGCCCCGTGCTGTGGGGTTTCGTGCTTCTGCTGATGAGCGGCGTGATCGTCGGCAACATCCGCGGCATCGCGATGTCCACCGTCGTCACGCTGCTGGTGCCCGAGTCCGGCCGCGACCGCGCCAACGGCATGGTCGGCACCACGACCGGGGTCTCGTTCCTCGTGACGTCGGTGATCAGCGGCCTCCTGATCGGCATGTCGGGCATGCTCTCCGTGGTGCTGGTGGCGCTCGTGGCCACCGGCGCCGTGATCGTGCACCTCGTGACCTTGTCGATCCCCGAGGTGCGCGCGGTGCACGCAGCGGACGGCTCCCGCCGCACCGACCTGCGCGGCACCGTCGCTCTGGTCGCCGCAGTGCCCGGCCTGCTCGCGCTGATCGTGTTCTCGACGATCAACAACTTCCTCGGCGGCATCCTCATGGCGCTCGCAGACCCCTACGGGCTGTCGCTGGTGTCGGTCGAGGTGTGGGGGCTGCTCTGGGGCGTGCTGAGCGCCGGGTTCATCATCGGCGGGCTCGCCATCAGCAAGCGCGGGCTGGGGCGCAACCCGGTGCGCACGATCCTGTTGGCCAACATCGTGCTCTGGACGATCTGCAGCGTCTTCACGCTGCGGTCCTCGATCGTGCTGCTCGCCGTCGGGATGTTCATCTACCTGTGCGTCGTGCCCTTCGCCGAGGCGGCCGAGCAGACCGTCCTGCAGAAGGTGGTGCCCTTCGAGCGGCAGGGCCGGGTGTTCGGCTTCGCGCAGAGCGTGGAGCAGGCCGCGTCGCCGCTCACGGCGTTCCTGATCAGCCCCATCGCGCAGTTCGTGTTCGTGCCGTTCATGACCACCGGCGCGGGCGCCGACCTGCTCGGCCCGTGGTTCGGTACCGGGCCCGAGCGCGGTCTGGCGCTGCTGTTCACGATCGCGGGCATCCTCGGACTGGTGCTCACGCTCGTCGCCTTCACCACGCGCCACTACCGGGGACTGTCACGTCACTACCTCGAGACGCACGCCGATGGGCCGACCGCCGAGCCGGAGGTCGGACAGCTCGCGGCAGCGGCGTGACGGATGCGATCGACACCCCCTGATCTACGGTCATGGGGTGTCCACCGTGTACGACCTCGTCCTCAGCCGCGGCCGGGTGATCGACCCCGAGTCCGGGCTCGACGCCGTCCGCGACGTCGGGATCGCCGGCGACACCGTGCGGGAGATCGGCTCGGATCTCGCCGGGACCGTCACCGTCGATGTGTCCGGGCTCGTCGTGTCCCCTGGCTTCGTCGACCTGCACAGCCACAGCCAGGACGTCCCGGGCCAGCGGCTGCAGGCGCTCGACGGCGTCACCACGGCGCTCGAGCTGGAGGCAGGGGCCTTCCCGGTGGAGCACGCCTACCGAAGGGCCGCGGGCGAGGGGCGGCCGGTGAACTACGGGTTCTCGACGTCGTGGGCGGCCGCGCGGATGCACGTCCTCGCCGGTGCGCCGGCGGTGGCCGACCTCGATCAGCTGCTCGCCCACGTCGGCGATCCGCGCTGGCAGGCGGCGGCCGCGCCCGGGGACGTCGACCGCATCATCGGGCTCCTCGAGGCCGACCTCGCGGTGGGTGCTCTCGGGATCGGCGTGCTCCTCGGGTACGCGCCGGGCACCGACCCCGCCGAGTACCTCGCCGTCGCGGCGCTGGCCGCGCGGCACGGCGTGCCGACGTACACGCACGCCCGCGACCTGGTGGAGGCGGACCCGCACGTCGCGGTCGACGGGGCGGAGGAGATCGTGCGCGCGGCAGGCGAGACCGGCGCGCACATGCACTACTGCCACCTGAACAGCACATCGGGACGGCACGTCGACCGCGTACTGGCGCTGGTGGAGAAGGTGCGGCGCGAGGGCTCGACGGTGACCACGGAGGCGTACCCGTACGGCGCGGGGATGACCGGGATCGGGGCCGCGTTCCTCGCGCCCGAGTTGCTGCACCGGCGAGGGCTGACCCCGAGCTCGATCGGCCACCTCGCGCTCGGCAGGCGCATCTCCGACGCCGACGAGCTGCGCCGGGTGCGCGAGGAGGATCCGGGCGCGCTCGCGTTCGTGCACCAGACCGACGAGTCCGACCCGGCCGCCTTCGGTGTCGTGCAGCGGGCGCTCGCCTTCCCGGACGCCGCGGTGGCGAGCGACGCGATCGCGCCACTGTGGCCGGCAGGCCAGCGCGACCCGCTGCGCTGGCCGCTCCCGCCGCAGGTGGCGACCCATCCGCGCACCGCGGGCACGTTCGCGCGCACCATGCGGTTGCTCGTCCGCGAGCTGGGGTTGCTCAGCCTGCCCGAGGCAGTGCGTCGCTGCACGCTCGTGCCGGCGCGGATCGTCCAGGAGGCGGCTCCCGCGATGCGCCGCAAGGGCAGGCTGCAGCTCGGGTGCGACGCCGACGTCACGGTCTTCGACCCGGAGACCGTGAGCGACCGGTCGACCTACACCGACACCACCCGCCCGTCGACGGGGATCAGGCACGTCCTGGTCGGCGGCCGGTTCGTGGTGCGCGACGGCGTGCTCGACACCGGCGCGCTGCCCGGCAGGGCCGTACGGGGTGGATGAAGGTCATCCCAGCACCGGGTGCAGGGCCCAGAACGCGAGCGCCGCGGCGAGGGCCGCCATCGGGATCGTCAGTACCCACGCCACCAGGATGTTCCCCGCGACACCCCACCGCACCGCCGAGAGCCGCTTGGTGGCGCCGACCCCGAGGATCGACGACGTGATCGTCTGGGTCGTCGAGATCGGCGCGGCGAACGCGAACGCGGTCGTGTAGAGCACCGCTGACGCGGTCATCTCGGCGGCGAAGCCGCGCGGCGGGTCGAGGGCGATGATCCGCCGACCGAGCGTCCGCATGATCCGCCAGCCGCCGGCGTACGTCCCGGCCGACAGCGCACCGGCCGCGAGCAGGATGACCCACCACGGCACCTCGAACCCCTGGTGGTAGCCGCCGACGACCAGCGCAAGCACGATCACGCCCATCGTCTTCTGGGCGTCCTGCAGTCCGTGGCCGAGCGCCATCGCGGCGGCCGAGAACGTCTGTGCGTAGCGGAAGCCGCGGGCGAGCGGCTGCGGGTGGGCTCGCCGGAAGATCCACAGCAGGGCCGTCATCAGCAGCCCGGCGAGCGCGAAGCCCACGAGCGGCGAGAGCACCATCGGGATGACGACCTTGTCCAGCACGCCGCTCCAGTGCACCGTGCCCGCGGCGGCGACCGCGGCGCCCACGAGCCCGCCGATCAGCGCGTGGGACGACGAGGACGGCATGCCGAACCACCAGGTGATCAGGTTCCACGTGATCGCCCCGACGAGGGCCGCGAGCACCACGACGAGGCCCGAGCTCCCCTGCGGGGGGTCGATGATGCCGCTGCCGACCGTGGAGGCGACCTCGGTGCCGAGGAACGCGCCGACCAGGTTCATCACGGCAGCCATGATCAGCGCGGCGCGCGGTGTGAGGGCCCTCGTCGCGACCGAGGTGGCGATGGCGTTGGCGGCGTCGTGGAAGCCGTTCGTGTAGTCGAACACGAGCGCCACCACGATCACCACGACGATGATGGCGAGCTCCACTCAGGACTCCTTCACCGCGATGCTCTCGACGGTGTTGGCCACCGTCTCGAACGCGTCGGCGGCCTCCTCGAGCGAGTCGACGACCTCCTTGAGCTTGAGGATCGTCAGCACGCCCGCCGCGTCGACTTCGTCGGCGGGGCAGAGCAGCTGCTCCAGGAGCGCGCGGTAGGCGACGTCGCCCTCGTCCTCGAGGGAGTTGACGTGCACCCAGTACTCCTGCAGCTTCGACATGGTCGCCAGCTGGGGCATCGCCTCCGCGGTTGCGGCGGCCGCGCGCTTCAGTACGTCGGTCTGGGTCTTCATCCCGGCGGGCAGCTCGCCGAGGCGATAGAGCACGATGCGGTCGGCGGCCTCCTCCATCGCGTCGATCACGTCGTCGAGGGACGAGGTGAGCCGGTAGATGTCCTCGCGGTCGAACGGCGTCACGAACGTCTTGTTCAGCTTCACCATGATCTCGTGCGTGACGTCGTCACCCGCGTGCTCGGCATCCTTCACCCGCCTCGCGAGCTCGGCCCGCTCCGCGGGCGGTGCGGCCACCAGCGCCGCGAGGTCGTCCGCCGCGCTGGCGATGTTCTCCGCGGCCCGGGTGAACAGCGGGTAGAAGCCGCGTTCATGTGGCGTCAACCTGAATGCCATCCGCAGGTTCTACTCCACTGCGGACGTTCCGGCTGGGCGACGGCCACAGATATATCGTGATATGAAGTGATATGCCCATTCCAGCACTCACGAGCCCGGTGCTCGATCCACAGGTCGTCTCCGTTCTCGACCGGCTCCACGCCGAACGTCGCAGGCCAACGGCGGGAGGCCCGCGCCGGGGCGGTGGTTCCGCCGACCCGCACGACTACGCCGACATCGGCTTCTCGATCCGCCCCGAGCAGGGCGACCTCATCTACCTGCTCTGCCGGGCCACGGGCGCGACAAGGGTGGTGGAGTTCGCCACGTCGATCGGCGTCTCGACGATCTACTTCGCGGCCGCGGTCCGGGACAACGGCGGCGGCACGGTGATCGGCTCCGAGATCGTGCCGGAGAAGGCGGCCACCGCACGGCGCAACCTGGCCGACGCGGGCCTCGAGGACGTCGTCGACCTGCGCCTCGGCGACGCCCGCGAGACACTGCGCGACCTGGGCGGGCCCGTCGACTTCGCGCTCATCGACGGCTGGCCGGTCGGGAGCGGGCCCACGCTGGCCCGCCAGGTGATGGAGATCGTCGCGCCCCAGCTCCGGGTGGGTGCGCTCGTGGTGAACGACAACGCCGAGCCCGACTACCTCGAGTACGTGCGCGACCCGGCCATGGGATTCCGATCCCTCTCGCTGCCGCTCAAGGGCTCGACCGAGCTGTCGGTCAAGGTGGGGTGACGCGGGGTGCAGGCCTGCCGCGTCTGCCCGGTCGCGGCGGGGCTACACGACTGAGGTCGCGTCGATGAGCACCTGCCGCAGTATGGCCGTCATCTCGTCGAACTCGGCCTGTCCCGAGATCAGCGGCGGAGCGAGCTGGACGACCACGTCGCCGCGATCGTCGGGACGGCAGTAGAGCCCGGCGTCGAACAGGGCGCCGGGCAGGAAGCCGCGGACGAGCCGCTCGCGCTCGTCGGTGTCGAAGGACTCACGGGTGTGCTTGTCCTTGACCAGCTCGATGGCCCAGAAGTAGCCGTCGCCGCGGATGTCGCCGACGATCGGTAGGTCCAGCAGGGTGCGCAAGGTGTCGCCGAAGGCCTGTTCGTGATCGAGCACCCGCTGCAACAACCCCTCGCGCTCGAACAGGTCCAGGTTCGCGAGCGCCACGGCGGCGGAGACGGGGTGTCCGCCCCAGGTGTACCCGTGGGGGAACGTCACGCCCGGTCGCAGGAACGGCTCCATCACGCGGTCCGAGGCGATCAGCGCGCCCAGCGGGCCGTAGCCGGAGGTCATGCCCTTCGCGCAGGTGATGAGGTCCGGGGTGTAGCCGAACTTCTCGCAGGCGAAGGTGTGGCCGTGCCTGCCGAAGGCGCAGATGACCTCGTCGGAGACCATCAGTACGTCGTATTGGTCGCAGATCTCTCGAACGCGGGCGAAGTAGCTCGGCGGGGCGGTGAGGCAGCCTCCGGAGTTCTGGACGGGCTCCAGCACCACCGCGGCGACGGTGTCCGGGCCCTCGAAGAGGATGGCCTCCTCGACGCGGTCGGCGGCCCAACGGCCCAAGGCCTCGACGTCGCCGTCGAACTCGGGGTGGCGGTAGAGGTTGGTGTTGGGCACCCGGAACCCGCCCGGTGTGAGCGGCTCGAAGTCCTTCTTCATCGCGGGCAGGCCGGTGATCGCCATCGCCCCGTGCGGGGTGCCGTGGTAGGCCCACGCTCGGCTGACCACCTTGTGCTTCAACGGCTTGCCGACGAGTTTGAAGTACTGCTTGGCGACCTTCCACGCCGACTCGACGGCCTCTCCGCCACCGGTGGTGAAGAAGACGCGGTTCAGATCGCCGGGCGCGAGGTGCGCGAGACGCTCGGCCAGCTCCGCGGCCGGTGGCGTGGCGTAGCCCCACACCGGGAAGTACGCCAGCTCCGCGGCTTGCTTGGCGGCGACCTCTGCGAGCTCGCGGCGCCCATGCCCGGCCTGCACCACGAACAGGCCGGAGAGGCCGTCGAGGATGCGTCGGCCGCGGTCGTCCCACAGGTGGACGCCCTCGCCCTTGGTGATCACCGGTATCGGGTTCTCCTGGCCGCGCCCGCCCATCCGGGCGAAGTGCATCCAGAGGTGCCGCGCGGCGGACTCGGCCGCGGCGGAGCCGGTTGCGGTCGGCGTCGGGGAGTTGTCGAGCGTGGTCATCGCTGTCCCTCCGATCAGGCGTTCTGCGGGAAGCCGAGGTTGATGCCGCCGTGGCTGGGGTCGAGCCAGCGGGTGGTGACGACCTTGCCGCGGGTGAAGAAGTGCACGCCATCGGTGCCGTGGGCGTGGGTGTCACCGAACAGGGAGTTCTTCCAGCCGCCGAAGCTGTAGTAGGCCATCGGGACCGGGACCGGCACGTTGACACCGATCATCCCGACCTCGACCTCGTTCTGGAACTTCCGTGCGGCGCCACCGTCGTTGGTGAAGATCGCGGTGCCGTTCCCGTAGGGGTTGGAGTTGATCAGCTCGACCGCCTGTTCGTAGGTGTCCACGCGGACGACCGAGAGCACCGGGCCGAAGATCTCGTCGGTGTAGATGCTCATGTCGGTGGTGACGTGGTCGAACAGAGTGGGGCCGACGAAGAAGCCCTTCCCGTCGGCGTCGAAGTCGCCGGTGCGGCCGTCGACGACCAGGTTGGCGCCCGCGGCCTCGCCGGCGTCGACGTAGCCGGTAACGCGCTCCTTGGCGGCCATGGTGACCAGCGGGCCCATGTCACAGGAGCGACGGCCGTCGCCGGTCCGCAGTGCCTTGGCCCGGTCCGCGATCTTGCCGACGAGGACGTCGGCGATGTCGCCGACCGCGACCAGCGTGGAGATCGCCATGCAGCGCTCGCCCGCCGATCCGAAGCCGGCGTTCACGGCCTGGTCGGCGGCGAGGTCGAGATCGGCGTCCGGGAGCACGACCATGTGGTTCTTCGCGCCGCCGAGTGCCTGCACCCGCTTGCCGTTGGCGGTGCCGGTCTCGTAGACGTACTTCGCGATCGGGGTGGAGCCCACGAAGCTGACCGACTTGACGTCGGGGTGGGTGAGCAGGGCGTCGACGGCGGTCTTGTCGCCGTTGAGGACGTTGAACACCCCGTCGGGAAGGCCGGCCTCCCGCCACAGCTCGGCGATCCAGAGCGCGGCGGTGGGGACCTTCTCAGAGGGCTTGAGCACCACCGTGTTCCCGGCGGCGATGGCGACCGGGAAGAACCACATCGGCACCATCGCCGGGAAGTTGAACGGCGAGATGATGCCGACCACGCCGAGGGGCTGGCGGATCGAGTGGACGTCGACGTTGGTGGAGGCGTTCTCGGTCGCCGATCCCTTGATCAGGTGCGCGATGCCGCAGGCGAACTCGACGACCTCCTGGCCGCGGGCGACCTCACCGGCGGCGTCGGACAGTACCTTGCCGTGCTCGGCGGTGATGATCGCGGCGAGCTCGCCGGCGCGGGCGTTGAGCAGCTCGCGGAAGGCGAACAGGATCCGGGTGCGCTTGGCCAGGGAGGTGTCGCGCCAGTCCGGGAACGCGGCCTTCGCGGTGGCGATGACCGCGGCGGCCTCCTCCTCCGAGGCCAACGGCACGCGAGCGGTGACCTCACCGGTGGCCGGGTCCGTGACGTCGGAGAAGCGGGCGGAGAGCCCTCGCTGCGGACCTCCCGCCCAGTGGTACAGCGTGGACACGGCCTCGTCGGCCTTCATGGATGCCGCCATGTCCGGCAGTGTGCGGCGACCGAATGGCGCCGGTGAACCCGACAGATCGTCGCCGATTCGGTGCCATCGCCTACATTCTGTAAAGTTCCGTCGGTGGTCCTCACCGTCGCCGAGGTGCTGGAGCTTCCGCCGGTGCGGGCGGGCCGGCCCGTCGTGCGCGCGGGCCGCGAGGTGCTCGACAGCCCGGTCCGCTGGGTGCACGTCAGCGAGCAGCGTCAGCCTGCGGGCACGCTGAGCGGCGGTGAGCTCGTGCTCTCCATCGGCGCCGCCGTCGCCGATCCGACGCTCGATCACGCCACCTACGTCGCCGAGCTGCGCGACGCCGGAGCCGTCGGCCTGGTCATCGAGCTGGGGCAGCACCTGCGGGCGCTGCCCGGTCCGCTCGTCCAGGCCGCCCGCGGGCTCGGCTTCCCGCTCGTGGAGCTGCGCAACGCGGTGCGGTTCGTGGAGATCACAGAGGTCGTGCACGCGCGGATCCTCAACGAGCAGTACTCGCGGTTGGAGTTCACCCAGCGGGTCACCGAGACCTTCCGGACGCTGATGGTCGACGGTGCCGGCGTGAGCACGGTGGTGCGCGAGGCGTCGGCGCTGCTCGGGCAGCCGGTGGTGCTCGAGGACCTCGGACACCGCGCGCTCGCCTTCGCCGGCGACACCGCGCAGGACGTGCTGCGGGACTGGACGCTGCGCTCCCGGCAGGCCCCGCCGACCGGCCCGGGTCGCCCCTCAGGGCCGGAGGGCTGGTTCGGCGCGCCGGTCGGCCCACGGGTCGAGCGCTGGGGCCGGATCGTCGTGCCGCGCCGGGATGCGGACGCCGAACGGGTCGGGTTGGTGCTGAGCCAGGCCGCAGACGCGATCACGGTGCTGACTCGATCGGACGGCGCAGGTCCCGGCGTCGGGCTGGAGGCGCGGGGCGGGCTGCTGGCGGACATCCTCGGAGCCGCCCCCGCCATGGAGGGCTCGCTGCGCGCCCGGGCGCGCGCGCTCGGGCTGGCGTCCGAGGGGCCGTTCGCAACGCTGGTGCTCGTCGGGGCGGGGGAGCGCCACGACCGCGAGTTGCTCGGCGACGTGGCCTCCGCGGTGCGCGGCCTTGGCCGCCCCGCCTTGGTCGGCCCGCTGCGGCCGGGGCGGGTCGGCGTCGTGGTGGGCTGCCGCTCGGCCGGAGACGAGCACGAGGTGGTCGACGCGCTCGTCACACGGATACCCGCGGGCCGCGTCCGGGTCGTGGCCGCGGCCGAGTCCGCGGAGACGTTCGGCGGGCTGGCCGACACGCTGCACGACGCTCTCCAGACCGCCGACGTGGCCGACGCCTCGCGCGATCCGTCGACACACGCCGTCTGGCGGTCTCGCCATCTCGGCGCGCGCAAGCTGCTGTGGCGACTGCGGGACAACAGCCACGTGTTGTCCTACGTGGATGAGCAGCTGGGTCCGGTGCTGCGGTTGGCCGAGCCGCGGCGCTTCGAGCTGCTGCGCACTCTGCGCGCCTACGTCGAGGCGGACGGGGTGGTCACCACCTTCGCCACCAGGATCGGGACGAGCAGGCCATCGGCGTATGCGCGGGTGCGGCGCCTGTCCGAGACCCTGGACCGCGATCTCGACGACCCGCCCACGCGCCTGTCGGTCTTTCTCGCCCTCTTGGCGCTCGACCAGAGCGCGCCTGCTCCCCGGCGGTAGGCCGCTGTGGCCGAGTCGGTGCGGCCTCTCCGTTCTACCTTGAACGGGCTCTGACCGGTTCTCCGGCGTCTTTGATCTTCGATCTCAGACCTTCGTAGGCCTCCTGCGACGCCGTCACGTCGCCGAGGTGCGCGATAGACCACTCCTGGAGGGCGCGGAGCGGTTCGCACAGGGTGCGGCCCGCATCCGTGAGCGCGTAGACCACGCGCACCGGCACCTCGGGATAGGCGGTTCGGCGCACGAGGCCGTCGCGCTCGAGACCACGGAGGGTCTGGGTCAGCATCTTCTTCGACACCCCCTCGATCCGCCGACTCAGCTCCGAGAACCGCGCTTCGCCGTCGGCCAGGACGCCCACCACGAGCACCGTCCACCGGTCACCGATCCGATCGAGGATCCTGCGGGCCGGACAGTCCGCGCGATACGGACTGCCGAGGACGACGTGCTCTGCCGACTGGGTTACCACAAGGTGCCTTCTTCCGAATGGAGACCTGGTCTCTTACGGTAACCCCAGCGTCCTGCTCGACGCCATCGCTCCTCGAGAAACTCCCTGAGAAAGGCACTCATGTCCCACATCACCGTTCTCGGCGGCACCGGCTACGCCGGCTCAGCCATCGTCGCCGAGGCCGCCTCTCGCGGCCACCAGGTCACCGCCTTCAGCCGCTCACTGCCGGACGAGCGAATCCCGAACGTCACCTACGTCCAAGGCGACGGCACCGACGAGACGGCGCTGTCGTCGGCCATCAAGGGCGCAGACGTCGTCGTGGGCGCGCTGGCTCCGCGCGGGGCACTCGCCGGCCCGTTCCGCGAGGTCTACGGCACCATCGCGCGTCTGGCGGATGCCGCCGGCGCACCGCTCTACGTCGTCGGCGGATTCTCGTCGCTGCGTCCCGCGCCCGGAGCGGAGCGCTTCGTCGCTGACCTCAGCCATGCCCCCGCGGAGTACCACGACGAGCTCATCGCCGTAGCGGCGCTCGTGAGCGACGATCTCCCCGCCACGCCCGCGACGCTCGACTGGGTCTTCGTGAGTCCGGCCGCCCGGTTCGGCGCGCACGTGCCCGGTGAGCGACTCGGCCGCTACCGGCTCGGCGACGACGTCGTGGTTCAGCCCGACGACGGCGGCGCGATCTCCGGCCCGGACTACGCACTCGGGTTCGTCGATCTCATCGAGGCGGGGGACCACCACCGCGCACACGTGAACCTCGGCTACTGAGGCGGCCCTCGTCGGCACGGGGTCCCCCGGCGGCTGCGCCGACGATCTGGGCATGACGATCTACGGCCGGAGCACTGTCGGACCCCGCCACGACGCGCGACTATTGCCGGCATGACGGTGGTCTTCGTGCACGGCGTCCCCGAAACGAGCGCGCTCTGGAGCGGGGTGCGCGCCCACCTCGACGGCGACACCATCGCGGTCGACCTGCCCGGCTTCGGCACGCCCCGCCCAGCCGGCTTCGGCGCGACGAAGGACGAGTACGCGCAGTGGCTGGCCGACGCGCTGCGCAGGCTCGATCGGCCGGTCGACCTCGTGGGGCACGACTGGGGAGCCGGGTTCGTGCTGCGCGTGGCCACAGCGCACGACGTGCCGCTGCGCAGTTGGGCCACCGACGTCGGCGGGGTGTTCCACCCGGACTACGTCTGGCACGACCTCGCGCAGACGTGGCAGACGCCCGGTGCGGGTGAGGAGCGCAATGCGGCCATGCTGGGAGCGGGGCCGGACGCGCGCGCAGGCTTCCTGCAGGCCGCGGGCGTGCCGGCGGCGGACGCGGCGGCCGTCGCTGCGGCCTACGACGAGACGATGGCCGGCTGCATTCTCGACCTGTACCGATCGGCCGTGCCCAATCCGCACTCCGACTGGGGCGACGAGCTCGCCCGGCCGGCGCCTGCGCCAGGCCTCGTGCTGCAGCCGACCGCCGATCCGTATGACGACCCGGCCCGATCCGGGGAGGTCGCCAGGCGGGTCGGTGCCCGCACGGAGCGGCTGGACGGCCTAGGCCACTGGTGGATGTTGCAGGACCCGGCGGCGGCCGTGGCGGTGCTGCGCTCGTTCTGGGGGTCGCTCGGTTCCTGAACCGAGCTGCGCCATGATGGCGGCATGGAGCCGGCGCAGATCGACATCTCCGTCCCGCAGTCGGCCCGGATCTGGAACTACTGGCTCGGGGGCAAGGACAACTACGCCGTCGACCGCGCGGCGGGCGACGCCGTGCTGGTGCGCATCCCCGACATCGCCTCCGGTGCTCGCGCCGAGCGCGCGTTCCTGAAGCGGGCGGTGCGGTTCCTCGTCCGCGAGGCCGGGATCCACCAGTTCCTCGACATCGGCACCGGGCTCCCCACACTGGAGAACACCCACCAGGTGGCCCAGGAGCTCGACCCCACCTGCCGGATCGTCTACGTCGACAACGACCCGCTGGTGATGGCGCACGTCCGCGTGCTGCTCGTGGGCACCCCCGAGGGCGCCACCGACCACGTACAGGCCGACCTGCGCGACCCGGAGACGATCCTCGCGGCCGCCGGGCGCACGCTGGACTTCGGCGAGCCGGTCGGCCTGGTGCTGCTCGGCGTCGTGAACCACATCATGGACGACGCCGAAGCCTCCTGTGCGGTGGCGCGGCTGGTCGCGGCGCTGCCCGCCGGCAGCCATCTGGTGCTCTCCCACTCCACGGCCGAGATCCACGGCGAGCTGATGCTCGAGGTGATGCGCGAGACGACCTCCCGCGGTGGCACCCCGATCCGGGCCCGCACCCGCGGGGAGATCGAGCGGTTCTTCGACGGGATGGAGCTGCTCGACCCCGGTGTGGTGTCCTGCTCGCGATGGCGGCCCGTGGTGTCCGGCGCGGGTGAGCCGGCCGAGGTCTACCTCTTCGGTGGCGTGGGTCGGATCGGCTGAGCAAAACAGCTGGCCCGGACCGTGCTCGGCGGCTGATCCTTCCGAGATGCAGAAGGACGACGAACCGCGGTACCGGATCCGCGCCCTCCACACCGATGACACCGTCACCGTCTACCAGGCGTACGCGCCCCGCATCGGCGGTCCGGCCGCCCGCACCGGCCGCTTCCCCGCGTCCTGGAAGCGCGACCGGATGACGTGGATCAAGCCGAGCTTCCTGTGGATGATGTACCGCTGCGGCTGGGCCACCAAGCCGGACCAGGAGACGGTCCTGGCCGTCGAGATCACCCGTGACGGGTTCGAGTGGGCGCTGCGCCACTCCTGCCTGTCGCACTACGACGCCGGTGTCCACCCGAACGAGGCCACCTGGAAACGGCGGCTGCGCCAGTCGCCCGCGCGTGTCCAGTGGGACCCCGAGCGCAGCCTGCACCTCGCGCCGCTGCCGTATCGCTCCCTCCAACTGGGGCTGTCGGGCGAGGCGTCGGCCCGGTACGCCGACGAGTGGACGGTGTCCATCCGGGACGTCACACCGCTCGCGCACGAGGTCCACGGGCTCGTACGTGCCGGTGACCTGGCCGCTGCACAGCGCCGCCTGCCCGAGGAACGCCCGTACCCGGCGGGTGCGGAGTTGATCGGGCATCTGACGCCGGCCGGAAGCGCAGAAGCGGTGATCGGTGAAGCGAGGCGGAGCAGATGAGATGTCGGCGGCCGGCCTGGTGCCCGTATGGCCGTTGACCAAGAACCGATGGTCGCTCTTCGTGATCGACTGCCGAAGGTTGCCCCTTGATCCACTCTGCCCGCGTTCGTAAGGTGCAGCACCGCGCTCGGCCGAGCTGTGTGTGACACGTGTCGATCAACTCAACAGTCGGCGATCTGGCCTTCGCGAGCGAGGTACTGGCACCAAAAGGAGCCGGTTGGATCTTTGACGAACGCTGACCGATGCTCGAAGCAACAAGGAGATCACGGTGGCTACAGACTCTGAAGCGCGTCGAGCAGTTGAGCTGAATCGAACGAGGCGTGTGGAACTGGGGGAGAGGCTGCATCAGCTCCAGTCCAACCCCGACCCTTCCGCATCCGAGCGGATCGTTGCCGAAGCGATCGCGAGGACGAAGGCGGAGATTGAAAAGTGCACCCATAAAATTCGGCGGTACAGTGGCCTTCAGACGTAGCGCCTGCCGGCTTTGCCGGCATTAACCCGGGGAGATCAAAGATGTTGTGCCGCGGCCTGGTCGAGGTCCTTCGACATCGGTGAGTGCGACCCGGGGTCGACCTGGCCGGTGAGCCGGTCGCACTGCTGATGGACGACATCGACGGCGATGACAAGATCCGGCCCTCTTCCACGATTCGCGGGGTGCACGCTCGGTGCCCGGCCCCTTTCCCCCTCCCGACTCCCTCGTTATGGCCATTGAGCTGGTCGCGCCAGTTGGCTTGACGGTGCCGGAGCCGCGTAGAGTACCCGTGAGTTGCCGCCTTCGACCCAGGCGGCGTGGCGGGGCCGAAGGAGCACCAGGCCGGGCGGAGCGGAGTCAGATTGGAAGAGATGTACGTTCAGGCGTTGGACGACTCCACAGACGTTCGTGGGCTGAGTTTCTCGATCCTCGGAGATCACCTTTCCGAAATCGGGCCGGCGCGCGACATCCATATTGGCGAGATCCGCCCGGGATGCATCCGCGGTAATCACTACCACGTCAGTCGGGGAGAGTTGATCGGTGTCATCTACTCCGATCAATGGTCCTTGCATTGGGACACTGGACCCGACACAAGAGTCAACTCAAAGCATTTTTCGGGTACCGGTGCTGTTGCAGTAGTCCCACCACGCAATTGGTCGCATGCCGTGCGTAACGATGGCGCCAACTCGGTATGGATTGTCGCTGTAAGTGATAAGCCATATGATCGTCACGAAACTGACCCCGTCCGTCGCGACGCGATCGCCAGAACGGTCGCTACCTGATATGGCTGCGCGTGACCCTGACATCTTCAGGACATTCTGTCATATTAGTGAATACGGAGAGCATGGATACGGGAACTTGCATCGGATGGTGGCTGCAAGTTCACCAGTTGTGCTGTGGGCGCCGTCCAGTGTAGAAATCTCGTCGACCAGATGTCGCCTTGGTCCACGAGAATTCGTGAAGTACGTCGAGGCTGGAAAAGTTCGCATCATCGGACGCGAGAATTGGATCATGAGCCGGCACTTCCGCAATAACTACCGGTGGGCCGGCGCGCATTGGGTGTCCGAGATTGATGACGCCGTTAAGTCGATCGCGACAAATGATGAACTACTACCTCTCAATGAGCGGCGTGTCGCGCTCGCGGAGGACGAGCGGGGCGATGTTTGGGCGGAGCGGCATCTCGCGGAGAATCCGCAGCTGGTGGATGCGATCTACGGCGCATTAAGTGCGCCCGACGCATTGGACCACTTTCCATTCGGTGTGATCAAGACCGCGATGTCGGCCTCCGATGAGCCACGAAACATAGTTCTGCGTGTAGTGCGGGATGCCTACAACCATGACGCGGCAATCGCGCAATCCGGAACGCGCACACCATTCCTTCTGGCTCGGAAGGAGGCTCGATTTCATCAGTTGTTGGAGTCTGTTCGACAGGCGTCCGACGTAGCATTCCTGGAGAATTTGGATAGCCCTGCCCTGAAATCGACTGAACTCGCTGAGCTAACGGCCGAAGTACTTCACGTTCTACGCCACCTTGAGGCGTCTCATCGAACGAAGATCAGTAGCTTTCTTCGGAGCGAGGGCCACGTACTCCTCGCTAAGTGGATGAGCCAGGTGTGCAGTTCGCTTTCTCGTGGTGGCGCCGGTTCCACGCGCGGCGAAGTGATCGCACGACTGCGCCAGGAATTCGACGCAGGGAAACTGGAAAATGATTTCGCTGACATCTTCCTCGAGCCACAGTCAGTTGTCGGCTCGATCGGGACCGCTGCAGGCGTCGCCGAAGCCGTTTCCGCAGAGCTCACGGTCTATGGAGCGATTGGGCTGGCAACAGGTGCATATGCGGTCGGCCAGGGTGTGGCGCAGAAGCTCGGCTACGCGGCGACTGAGTATGACGGACCTCAATGGGCTTTCATCTATGCGTTTGGCCGCAGGGCCTCGGCTCGCCGTCAAGCTCGCCTGCAGATGACGCTCGACTGCTTAGTGCCAGAGTGATGTGAGTGCTGGTCTCCGCCGGCAAGGGAGTCGCGGCACGCCAGACCGCGCCGCGCGTAGTCCGCCGCGACTTCCGAGACCTATGCGACGCGCTCGCGCGCGTCAGCAGGCCCGGAGGGCCGCACCAACTCGAGCCAAGTCGAGTTACCCGCACCGAGCCGACGTGGCATCGTCGCCCTCGAGCAGGTTCTTGATCTGCTGCCGGTACAGCTCGGCGTAGATCCCGTTCAAGTTGACGAGTTCGTCGTGTGTTCCCTGCTCGACCAGCTTCCCGTCGTCCAGGACGTAAATGGCATCCACTCGCCTGAGGCTCGAGAAGCGATGAGTGATCAGCAGGCCTGCGCGTCCCTTCAGCAGCCGACGCATCGAGGTCAGGAACTCTGCCTCGGCGTTGGCGTCGAACGACGAGGTGGGCTCGTCGAGGATGACCACCTGGCTGTCGCGGAAGAAGCAACGTGCAACTGCCAAGCGCTGCCATTGGCCACCCGACAGGTCCGAACCCGGGCCGAGTTCCTTCCCGAGCCGGGTGTCCATACCGTCGTCGAGCGATCGAACCAGCGATACGGCGCCTGCGTCGCGGAGACTCTCTCCGATCCTCGCCGAGCCAGCGGCCTGGGTGGTGTCTCCGAGCCATACATTCTCACGAACCGTGAAGCACCAGCGAGTGGGTTCTTGGTACTGGATCGTCACGCCGTCCCGAACCGTCTCCTGGACATCGGCATAGTCGTGTCCATTCCACGTGATCGTGCCCGCAGTGGCCGGTAGCATGCCCGCGATCATCTTCGCCAGCGTCGTCTTCCCCGATCCGTTGTGCCCGACCACCGCAATCAGCTCGCCGGGTCGCAGCGTCAGCGTGATGTCGGAGACCGCCCGACGGCTCGATCCCGGGTAGCAATAGCTCGCGTTCTTGAGCTCGATCGACGACAAGGTACGCGACGGAGCGGAGCGAGAAGGCGCGAGCCGCGGCCGGGTGTTGATCTGCCGGGCGAGCCCTTCGAGCGTCTCGACATCACCCAGGTAGAGGGAGACGTCCGCGACCGCCGACATCCTTCCGAACATCTGCCCGAACATGGCCTTGAGTTGGGCCAGGCCCAACACGATGGTGACCATCGCCGCGAGCGCGCTCCCGCTGGTTGCCGACGACGCGGCCATGCCGGCCCCTCCGACCATGATCAATCCACCGAGGGTGCTCGCCACGAGCTGTAGCTGCGCACGCTTCTTGCGTGCTTTCCGCATTGCTCGATACATTTCGTCCCATGCAGAGACCGACCAGGCTTCGAATGTGCCGCCGAGCTGGAGGGAGCGAATTTCGGCGGCCGCGGACTTGCGCTGCGACGCGTTGGACAGGTAGTAGCGGAGCCGGGCCGGCCAGGCGTTCTCCGCCTCCACGCGGTACCAGCGGCGCGCAGACAACAGCTGAGTGATCAATGCCGGCAGTGCCGCAGCCGCGGCGATGGGGAGGATCCATGCGCTCTGCGTGGCAAGGGTCAACGTGATCGCGAGAATCGCGGCGATATCGCCCACCACCTGTACGATCCGGGGCGCTGCGGCAGAAATCTGGCCTACCGAGTTGGTGCACCGCTGCATGAGCTCGTAGAACCTCGGATCCTCATACTGCTCAAGCGGAACGTCGACCGCCGCCTTCAACGTGGCCATATCGGTATGGATGAAGACCTCTTGTTGCAGCTTCCACTGCACGTAGTCGCCTATCGAGGCCGTTGCCGCCAGCAGAACGAGAAGCGCGCCACCTGCAGCCAGGAGGCCGCTTACCGGATTCGACAGGAGCTGACCGGCGCTCGTGAGGCCCGAGAGTAGTGGGACCACACTGCTGAGGATCACGTACAGCGTGGCGTACGCGGCTGCCTGGATCGTCGACAAACCGAGCGACACAATGACGGTGCGCGGTGACGAGCGCGCCGTGAAGACGAGCGCACGATACAGGGAACCAGGGACTGAGCGCCATCGAACTCGGCGCTCCCACGATGCGACGATCGAGCCATCCGCGTCCTCGACAGGCTTCGACGAGCGGGTGGGCATCGTGACTGCCATCCAGTCCTCCGTCACATGTCGATTTCGATCCGGTGCGGGTTCGCCCGCAGCCAAGACTCGACGAGCATGACCGGCAGATTGTAAGTGCTGCGCCGCAAGAAGTCACGCCGATTGTTCAAGGTGGCCCGCATCCGCTGTGCGTTCATCATGCCCAGCTGCTCGAGCATGCACGGCTCGTTCCAGAATTCCACGACGTCGTCCCACGAGTTTCGCAGATAGCGCTGCTCGACTGCTTCGTAGGGTGCGCCGGATGATCTCAGACTGACCGAAGGCGGCGCGCTGTTGCGGAGGGCTATTCTGAGTAGTGCCTTGTTGTAGACCTCACCGCCGCATCTGAACCAGTGCAGCTGGTGCGGGATGGCGCTCGCGAACACCGTGAATCTCGGATCCAGGTACGGGTGGTGCAGGGCGGGTCGGTTCGTCTCGCACGAGTGGAGCAGGAACTCGAGCGCTACACATGTGTGCAGCTCGTGGTAGCTGTACAGCCTGGCCAGGCGGCTTGCGTAACGAGGGTCGCTCGTGCGAACTGTTCTGCGCCAACCTCGATCACGAGCATCGCTTGCGCGTTCTGTGACCCAAGCCGACATATTTCCCGGATCGAGTTCGGGAGACAGTAGCCAGTCGCGCGCGTCGCCTTCGTGGTGCGCTGCTCGCTGAATGGTGCTGGCCGAGCTGGGCTCCGCGAAGTGCAATTCGGCCCCGACTCCTGTCAGGAGCTCGTCCACGCCTATGCGATCAGCGAGTCGAGTGGCATCCAGTAATTGTACGTGGAAGGTCTGTGGGTATGGGCTGGGGAGTCGGTCGTAAATTCGCAGCATATCGTCCAGTGAGAGGCGTGACTGGTCGAGGACGTAATGGTCCACGTCGAGCCGGCGGCATAAATCGGCGGCGCATGCTCGCTCGCCCTCGCACTCGACGACCGCTGACCAATCATAGTGAAACGCAGATACCTCGGTCAGCTCGCCTGTTCGCTTCATCTCAGCAGCTGCAACAAGAATCAACGACGAGTCGAGGCCGCCGCTCAAACACACGCCCACATGTCGTGAGCCACTCGTCGAAAGGGTGCCTCGAATTGAGTGCTTGAGTAGTTCGAGTGTGGCGTCGGCAAGGGCGGGTGCCTTGCTCCTGTCGAGCTCGGTCGATGGATCTCCGAGATCTTCCGGGCCGAGGCGATCTGGTCCCGGCGATGCTCCCGTGAGAGTTGTCGGCGGCACTGTCGACAAGCCGACAAAGGGAAGTCGGTCCAAAATGTTGCCAAAGCCGCGAAAGAGCATTGCCGGAATTGATGACAGTCGTACTTTCGTCTTCGCTAGGACGTCTGCTGTCGGCTCTACGTGTTCGCCGTCGAGTGTGAACCGGATCAGGTCGGGTGTCTCGTTCATTGCCGGACCTCCGAGTCGACGCCCCGCGTTACCTCATCGACTAGTTCGTAGACGCCGCGAATCTCGCAGTAGGGTGCAACGGGCTGGCCTTGAAGCTCGGTCCAGGCATGAAACTCCGAGGTGCTGTCGCTGGCGATCTTCGTGACCCCGACCTTCATTGTGGCGGGTATTCCTGCTCCCCATAGGCCGGTGGCGATCGCGAGGCTGCGCGGAAGACATTTTCCGTGCCCGAGGTCATGGCCACGTCTCTCCAGTGCCAATCGAGTGGCGTCCGCCACGCGGAGGCAGAAGGATAGGTGAGGATCTTCGTTGTACGGTGGTCGTAGTCGACGACTCCGCAAGCTGGCGAACGCCTTCGCGTAACCCCTGCGCTTGAGCGCGACGAGCACTTCCTCTGCGTCGTCCACAACGTCGTCCGGCACGTCGAAGGCTGGGGTACAAGGTCCGAAGAACAACTCGAGAGCGTCCAGATGGTCTTCGTACGACATCTCGTTGGCCCTCTCTGGAGGCTCACGCCGAAAGAAGTCTCAGCTCGCGTAGTTGATGGACAAGTGCGATCTTGTTCGAACTCTTCTCGGGATCACTGACTGGGTCGGGGTGTTGTAGTGTGGAGTAAGCTTCCGGAGAGATTCGAAAGATTCTCCCTGTTTGTCGGTCGAAGAGCACGATCGAATCATATTGCTGGACGACCGACACCATATGGCTGAATTCGGCCAATGCGGCACCCCCGTAGTTCGTGTCCCGTAAACTGTCGCGCCTTTTGGTGATCGAGGAGCAGAGGGGCCGCGTGGCCTGCGCGACCCCTCTGTCGTACTCGATCAGCGGTTCTGAAGCTCGAGTGCGGGGTCCGACGGTGCAGTCGGGCCGTACTTCAGCTTCTGCGGATCAGGTCCACCCATGTTTCCAGACTTGATGAGACCACTGGCCAATCCGAGGTACTCGATGCCCACGGCATCCAGCTCGGCCGATCTGACGGTCACAGCGTCGTCATGGTTCTGCATGTTTCACCTCCTTTCTCCTTTCTTATCCCGGTTGGGTCTGGGCATGCCGGAATCGCCGCCGGGTCGACGCGCGCGACTCCGATGCGATGAAGGTGAGTCGTGCAACTCGCGGTTTTGGTTCGAGTTTCGCGTTCGCTGGTGACGGCTACTTTGCCGGACATGATCGCTCCGCGTGGGCGATTCGGAGATCTTGCTGGGCCGGTCCGGCTAGATCACTCGAACGGCCGAACAGAACGACGCTCTGTGACGGGAGTGGGCCGCCAGGGAGTTGCTGCAGCCGCGCCGCTCGTCAGCGGAACGCGTCGGCGTGGGCGCGGGCCCAGTCCGCGAACGTCCGCGGCGAGCGGCCGGTGACCTCCTGCACGGTCGGCAGCACCGAGGACTCGTCGAGCGAACCGTCGACGTAGAAGTCGAAGAACGCCCGCACGTAGGCCTCGGGCATGCGGGCCGTCATCTCGGCCCATGCCTCGTCGTCGGGCTGCGCCTCGAACCGCAGGTGGCGGCCGAGCACCTCGCCGAGCACGCGGACGCGGTCGGTGGGCAGCAGCGACTCCGGTCCGGACAGCGCGTAGACCCGGCCGTCGTGGCCGTCCTCGAGGAGCGCGGTGGCGGCGACGGCCGCGATGTCCGCGGGGTCGATCACGGCGACGCGGACACCGCCGAACGGGGCCCGCACGACGTCGCCGGCCGTCAGCTGCGGCGCCCATTCGAGCGCGTTCGTCATGAAGCCGTACGGGCGCAGGATCGTCCACGGGATGCCGCCGGCCCGCACCGCGTCCTCCGTGCGGATCATGTAGGCCGAGATGGCGTTGCCGGTGTCGCCGCTGCCGGCGGAACCGCCCGAGAGCTGCACGACGTGCGACACGCCGGCGTCGCGGGCCGCGGCGAGCACGCCCGGCATGTCCTGGTAGCCGGGGAGCAGGAACAAGCCCGTGACGCCCTCCAGCGCGGGGCGGATGCTCTCGGGCTTGTCGAGGTCGCCGACCAGGCGCTGCGCCCCCTCGATCGGCCCGCCCTCGCGGCGGGCCAGTGCCCGGACCGGCTGCCGCCGCTCGACCAGCTCGCGCACCAGCTCGCGTCCGACGTTGCCTGTGGCGCCGCTCACCAGGAACACCCGATCGAGGGTAGACGGTGACGCGCGCCTCAGATCAGCAAGGGATTAATCCCGCGCGTTTTGTCGGTCCTACTCCCTAGATTCCACTTCCGGCGCAACGGACCACCGGCCGGCGCCGACTGAACACCACGTGGGGGACGAAGTGAACCAGCAGTCCGAGGTGCTCGACCATGCGTCGAGTGCACCCGATACCGCGGGGCAGCTGAGCCTCCGCGACCGCACGGTGATCGGGGTGCTGCTCGTCTCCACGTTCGTCGTCATCCTCAACGAAACGATCATGAGCGTCGCGCTGCCGACGCTGATGACCGAGCTCGTGGTCGACGCGAGCGTGGGCCAGTGGCTCACCACGGGGTTCCTGCTCACGATGTCCGTTGTCATCCCGATCACCGGCTTCCTGATCCGGCGGGTGCCCACGCGCAGGCTCTTCGGCGCCGCCATGGCGCTGTTCAGCGCGGGGACGTTCCTCGCGGCGGTCGCCCCGGGCTTCGAGGTCCTCCTCGGCGCCCGCGTCATCCAGGCCAGCGGCACCGCGATCATGCTGCCGCTCCTGATGACCACGGTGATGACGCTCGTGCCGCCGGCCCGTCGTGGGGCCGTCATGGGCAACCTCTCGATCGTCATCTCGGTCGCGCCCGCGATCGGGCCCGCCGTCTCGGGCATCGTGCTCGAGCAGTTCGGCTGGCGATACATGTTCTGGCTCGTCCTTCCGATCGCACTCGCCGCTGTGCTGCTGGGGCTGCGCCTGATCACCAACGTCGGCGAGCCCATGTCCGCGCCGATCGACGTGCCGTCGGTCGTGCTCTCGGTGCTCGGGTTCGGCGGTCTCGTGTACGGCCTGAGCAGCGTCGGCCACTCCGGCGGGAGCGTTTCGCCGGTGATGCTCTGGGGGGCGTTCGGCGTCGGTGTGGTGGGGCTCGCGGCGTTCGTCGCCCGGCAGCTCGTGCTGCAGCGTTCCGACCGCGCCCTGCTCGACCTGCGCACGTTCCGCTCGCCGACGTTCACCGTGGCGAGCGCGATGATGATGCTGATGATGGCCATGCTGCTGGGCACCATCGTGTTGCTGCCGATCTACCTGCAGGGCGTGCTGGGGCTCGAGACGTTCACCATCGGCCTGCTGCTCCTGCCTGGTGGCCTGCTGATGGGGCTGCTCGGGCCGGTCGTCGGGCGCCTGTACGACCGATTCGGCGCGCGGGCGCTGCTGGTGCCGGGCACGGTCGCGGTCAGCGCGGCGCTGTGGTCCACAACGCTGTTCACGTCCGGGAGCTCGATGGTGCAGGTGCTGGGCTTCCACCTGCTGCTGTCCATGGGGCTCGCGTTCGTGTTCACGCCGCTGTTCACCTCGGGGCTCGGCGCGGTCGAGCCGCGGCTGTACTCCTACGGCAGCGCGATCTTCGGCACCACCCAGCAACTGGCGGGCGCCGCCGGCGTGGCGCTCCTCGTGAGCATCATGTCGGTCGGGTCCGCCGGGCTCGCCGAGGAGGGCGCGTCGCTGGTCGAACAGACGGCGGGTGGCGTGCACGCCGCGTTCCTGGTGGCAGCGTCCCTGTCGCTGCTCGCGATCGTGGGTGCGTTCTTCATCCGCGGCTCGTCGACGGAGGCATCCGCGGGGCACTGAGCGCGTCCGTTTCCGCACGAACGGCACTTTCGTACACCCCAATCGGGCGAAAGTGCCGTTCGTGCGTTCAGGGCAGTGGGCGGCCGGCAAGCGCCGCCGGAAAGGTCAGTAGTGTGGCCCGGCTGTTCATTCCTGGTCCTTTTGCTGAGCTGGGGGTTGACCCGTCGGTGGCCGACACGAACGTGGCTGAAACGATCTACGACTTCGTCATCGTCGGCGGTGGGACGGCGGGCTGCATCCTGGCCAACCGCCTGAGCGCCGACCCTCGCACCAGGGTGCTGGTGCTGGAGGCGGGCCAGCCGGACCACGCGTGGGACCTGGCGGTTCAGCTCCCGCTCGCCATGGGCGCGCCGGTCGGGAGCCGGTGGCACGACTGGCGCTACACGGGAGAGCCGGAGCCCGGCCTGCATTCGCGGCGGCTCGATCATCCCCGCGGCAAGGTGCTCGGTGGTTCGAGCAGCATCAACGGGATGCTCTACACCCGCGGCCACCGGGCGGATTTCGACCGATGGGCCGCGGAGACCGGCACGCCGGAATGGGATTACGCGCACTGCCTGCCCTACTTCCGCAGGCTCGAGAACTGCATCGGCGAGATCGACTCCACACGCGGGCGTGGGGGGCCGCACACGCTGATGCGCAGCCCGGCGGACGGGCCGATCTTCGAGGCGTTCTTCGGCGCGGCCCGGCAGGCCGGCCACACCGTGCTGCCGGACCTCAACGGTCTCGAGCAGGAGGGCTTCGGGCCGTTCGACCAGGGCGTCCGCGGTGGCCGGCGCGAGAACGCCGCCCGCGCCTACCTGCACCCGGTGCGGCGGCGCGGCAACCTCGAGGTCCTGACCCGGGTGCGGGTCACCGGGATCGAGATCATCGGGGGCCGGGCGGTCGGCGTGCGATACCAGCGCGGGAAGGGCGGAGAGTCCGTAGCGCGTGGCCGCGAGGTCGTCCTCGCCGCGGGCGCGGTCGGGTCGCCGCAGCTCCTTCAGCTCTCCGGCGTCGGCAACAAGGCTGAGCTCGAGGCGCTCGGCGTGCCGGTGGTCCACGACCTGCCCGGTGTGGGCGAGTCACTGCAGGACCACCTGGCCGTGCACATCCAGCACACGGGCACCGCGCCGGTTTCGCTTGCCACCGTGCGCAACAAGGCCAACTGGCCGAAGATCATCACGGAGGCGCTGGTACGCGGCACCGGTCCGGGTGCGTGGAACCCCATGCAGGCAGGTGGCTTCGTCCGAAGCGCGTTGGCGGGCGGCTACCCCGACATCTTCTTCGTGCTCGCGCCGATGTTGATGCAGAGCGAGGAGGAGTCGTTCCCGGTCGACCAGCACGGCTACCAGCTGCACGTCGAGGTCATGCGGTCCGACTCCCGGGGTTCCGTGAAGATCGTGTCGTCGAGTCCGTCGGCTCACCCGGCGCTGCGGCTCAACTACCTGTCCGGCGCGGACGACCGGCCCCGATGGCTGGAGGCCGTGCGCATCGCGCGGGAGGTGCTCGCCCAGCCGGCCATGGCGGCGCTCGGGGGCTCCGAGTGGCTGCCGGGACCGACCGTGCGCACGGACGACGAGGTGATGGAGTGGGTCGCGCGCACCGCGCGGACCGGCCTCCACCTGTCCTGCAGCGCCCGGATGGGCGCCGACGACGAGGCGGTGCTGGACCCGGTCACGATGCGGGTGCGCGGCCTCGAAGGCCTGCGCGTCGTCGACGCCGCCGCGTTCCCGTCGATCACCAACGCCAACACCTACGCCCCGACGATGATGCTGGCGGAGAAGGCCGCCGACATCATCCTCGGCAACACGCCGCTGCCGCCCGAGTACCCGAGCACCGTGGGTGACGGCGCGCTCGATGCGTGACCCGTACGCGCGTCGGCATCGCCCTGGTCGTGGGGCAGTCGGCCGGGGCCGCCGGGATCCTGCTGAGCCGCTGGGCCCGCCCGGCGGTAGGCCTTACCGTCGGGCGATCGTCGAGCCCCTGATCACCAGTCGTGTGGGCAGGTACTGGGTGCCGTGGCCGATGTCCACCCCGTCCAGGGCGGCGAAGACGCGCTGGGCCGCCGTGCGGCCGAGCTGCTGCAGGTTCGCGTCGATGCTCGTGAGCTGGGGGCGGGCGTTGGTGGTGAGCACCTCCCAGTTGTCGAACCCCATCACGGCGATGTCCTCGGGCACCCTGCGGCTGAGGTCGCGGGCGGTGTCGAGCACGCCGCGGGCGATCTGGTCGGAGCCGCAGAGGATCGCGTCGACGTCCGGGTGGCGGTCGAGCAGCAGCGCGGCGGCGTCGCGGCCCCAGTGCTCGGACCACTCGGAGAACATGACGTCCCCGACGAGCTCGAGGCCGGCGGCGGAGAGTGCATCGCGGGTGCCGACGGCGCGGTCCTCGGCCGCCGCGTAGCCGGGGTCGCCGGAGATGTGCGCGATCCGGGTGCGCCCGCTGCTGACCAGGTGCTCCACGGCCAGGCGGGCGGCGCCGGTGTTGTCGGGGGTGAGCGAGAGGTCGGCCGGGTCGTCGGACGGGGCGTAGACGTAGACCACGGGCACCGGGATGTCGGGCCCCAGCGACGGGCGTGGGTCGGTGCGCTCCCCGACGACGATGAGCCCGTCGACGCGCCGGGAGAGCAGGGCGCGCAGGTGGTGCTGCTCGCGGATGGCGTCGCCGCGGGCGTCGCAGAGGAAGACGTTGACCTGACCGGCGCCGAACGCGTCCTCCGCGCCCATGAGGATGGGGATCACGAACCGGCCCACCAGGTCGCTGGTGAGCAGCCCGACGGTGCCGGTGCGTCCCGCGATCAGACCGCGGGCCATGGGGTTGGGGCTGAAGGCGAGGCGGTCGGCCGCGTCGATCACGCGCTGGCGGGTGGCGGGGGCGACCTGGTCGCGGCCGTTGAGCGCCTTGGAGGCCGTGGCGACCGACACGCCGGCGAGCCGGGCGACGTCCGTGAGCGTCACCGGCTTCGGGTTGCGCGCCGGCTCCGTGCGAGTCATCCGACCTCCCTGGAGCCCGCACTGTAACAACGATCCACGCTTGACCGCGGGCACCACCGCGACTAGGTTTCCGAAAAGGTTTTCGACCTTTCGGCGTGCGGTGATCGTCGCTTGCCGACAGCGATACTCAAAGGTTTCCTGCTCAACGAGGAGCACAGCATGAGGAAATCCACCCGGGTCCGCTCGGTGCTCGCCGGTGCCGTGGCGGCGTTGATGCTGGGCGTGGCCGCCTGCGGTGGCGGCGGCGAGGCGGGCGGGGGCGCCGCGACGGCAGCCGGGCCGGACGGGGTAGACGACGGCACCACCCTGACGCTGTGGACGAGGGCGCCGCTGGAGAAGCAGGCGAACCTGCTGGTCGAGGCGTACAACGCGAGTCACCAGAACAAGGTCGAGCTCACGGTCACGCCGAACGACGACTATGTGGCGAAGGTGGGCGCCGCGGCCGGCGCGGGTGGCCTGCCGGACCTGTTCGCCGCCGACATCGTCTACGTGCCGAACTGGGTGCAGCAGGGGCTGTTCCAGGACATCAGCGCGAACGTCGACGGCCTCCCCTTCAAGGACACGATCAACGCGGGGCACCTCGCGGCCGGCACGTTCGAGGACAAGGAGCACGTGCTCCCGTTCGTGCTCGACCTGTCGATGCTGTTCTGGAACAAGGACCTGTTCCGCGAGGCCGGCCTCGACCCCGAGAAGGCGCCGGCGTCCCTGCAGGAGTACGCGGCGGCGGCCACGGCGATCCAGGGGCTGGGCAAGCCCGACACGTACGGCACCGCCACCGGCCTGAACTGCGGCGGTTGTCTCGTCTTCACCTGGTTCCCCAGCATCTGGGCCGCGGGGGATCAGGTCATGAGCCCCGACGGCACGCAGTCGCTGCTCGCCTCGCCCACCGCCACACAGGTCTACGACATGTGGCGGGACCTGTGGGCGTCCGGTGCGGTGCTGCCGTCCTCGCGCGACGAGGCGGGTCCGACGTGGACCGCGGGCTTCACCGAGGGCAAGGTCGGACTGCAGTTCTACCCGGCCACGCTGCTGTCCTCCACGCAGGGCTTCGACGTCGGCGTGGCCGGCATCCCCGGCCCCACCGGCGGCAGCTCCACGTTCGTCGGTGGCGACGGGATCGGCATCTCCAAGGACTCCGAGAAGGCAGCGCAGGCGTGGAACTTCCTGTCCTGGCTGATGTCGGAGGACGCGCAGGTCGAGGTGCTGGGCAAGAACCTCGACGTCGTGTCGCGCTCGGACCTCTCGAACAACAAGTACGCGACCTCGGATCCGCGCCTCGTGACGATCAACGAGGTGGCCGCGGAGGGCGAGACACCCGTCGCCACCAACTTCCAGCAGGCGTTCAACGCCACGAACAGCCCGTGGCTCACGCTGGTACGAGATGCAGTGCTCGGCAACGGTGCCGACCTCGCGAAGAACAACGACGAGATCACCGCGGTCTTGTCCCAGCAGTAGCAGCGCCTTCGGCACTCGTGAGCGGTTATGCGCGCTGTAGCGCGCGTAACCACTCACGACATGTCGGAGTAGGGAAGGAGGTTTCGGTGACCGCCTCTGTCGAGGCCGTCCGGCGGCGACCCCTTGGCCGGGCGCTGCAGGGCTGGCTGTACGCCACGCCCACGGCGGTGTTCGTCGCGGCCCTGTTCGTGCTCCCGCTGCTGCTCGTGCTGCTCATGTCGGCGTCGCGGTGGCCGCTGCTGTCGGGCAACCAGGGTTGGAACTTCCCCGCGAACTACTCCCGCGCGCTGACCAACCGGTTCTTCCTCGACTCGGTGGTCTTCACGCTGAAGTACACGGTGCTCGCCACCGTGCTGCTCATCGGGCTCGGGCTGGGCCTCGCGCTGCTCGTGCAGGAGTCGACCAGCTGGAAGGGCCTCATGCGCACCGCGTTCCTGGTGCCCAGCGCGCTCGGGCTGGCGTCGGCCTCGCTGCTGTTCTACGTGCTGTACTCGCCGTTCGCAGGCCCGTTCGCGCCGATCATGGAGAGCATGGGCGCCACGTTCCTCGGCACGCCGGACGCCGCGCTGTGGTCCACGCTCTTCCTGATCGTGTGGCGGTACGCGGGCTTCTACATGCTGCTCATGCTCGTGGGCCTCCAGTCCGTGCCGGCCGATGTGTACGAGGCCGCCCGCATCGACGGCGCCGGGCGGTGGCAGACGTTCCGCCACATCACGATCCCGCTGCTGCGCCCCACGCTCGCGCTCTGCACCGTGCTGTGCGTGACCGGGTCGCTGCTCGCGTTCGAGCAGTTCTACATCCTCACCAAGGGCGGCCCGGACAACAGCACGATCTCGGTGGTGCAGCTGGTTTACACGGTCGCGTTCCAGGGCCAGAACGACCTCGGCGTCGCCGCCGCGCTCTCCGTGCTGGTGCTGGGCGTGCTGGTGCTGGTCAACGTGCTGCAGATCCGCGCGTTCCGTCGTCCGGAGGAGAGTTGACCACGCAGATCACGCGCGCGACCGCGCAGGCCGCCCCGCCGCGCGGCACCGGGCCCGCCCCCACCACGAGCATCGCGGGGATCGTGCTGCGCACCCCGTACTGGGTGTTCACCGGCGCCCTTGCGGTGATCTTCCTCTACCCGATCGTCTGGACAGCCGTGGCGTCGGTGTCACCGCACGCGGGCACCAGCCAGGTGGAGGGTTGGGGGTTCGGCAACTACCGGGCGCTCGGGGAGTACCAGGCCGGGATCTGGCAGTACCTCGCGAACTCCGCGTTCGTCTCGCTGCTCACCGTGGCGCTCACGCTCGTCGTGTCGACGCTCGGCGGGTACGCGTTCGCCCGGTTCTCGTTCCCGGGCAAGAACCTGCTGTTCCTGGTGACGCTCGCGATCCTCATGGTCCCGTACGCCACGCTGCTGATCCCGCTGTACGTGCTGCTCACGCGGGTCGGGCTGCAGAACTCGCTCGTGGGGCTCGCGCTGGTGCTGACGATGTTCCAGCTGCCGTTCTCGACGTTCATGATGCGGATCTCGTTCGAGGCCGTGCCGCGCGAGCTCGACGAGGCGGCGATGGTCGACGGCTGCTCGACGTTCACGGCGCTGTGGCGCGTGCTGATCCCTGCCACGGCGCCAGGGCTGATCACGGTGGGTCTCTTCGCGTTCCTGGCGGCGTGGAACGACTTCATGGCGCCGCTGATCCTCATCAACGACACCGACCGCATGACGCTGCCGCTCGCCGTGTCCAACCTGCGCGGTCAGGTGCAGGGGGTGGTCGACTACGGCGCCACCGAGGCCGGCGTCGTGGTGCTCGCGCTCCCGTGCATCGTGCTGTTCCTGCTGCTCCAACGACACTACGTGCGCGGCTTCATGTCGGGCGCACTCAAGGGATGACCACATGACGCTGATCGCGAGCCCCGTCGTGCCCACCCGCGGGCGGCTGCGGCCGCTCGCGCTGGGCGAGGTGACGATCACCGGTGGCTTCTGGGCGGAGCGCCAGCACGTGAACGGCACCGCGACACTCGCCCACATCGAGCACTGGCTCGAGCGCGAGGGGTGGATCGGCAACTTCGACCTCGCCGCCGCGGGCGAGCTCCCCGACGGACGGCGCGGGCGGGAGTTCTCCGACTCGGAGGTCTACAAGTACCTGGAGGCCGTGGCGTGGGAGATCGGCCGCACCGGCGATCCCGCGCTCGAGGACCGGTTCCGCAAGGTGGCGGCCCGGGTCGCTGCCGCGCAGGAGCCCGACGGCTACCTCAACACGAAGTTCGGCAGGCCGGGGCAGGGGGAGCGCTGGTCGGCCCTGGAGTGGGGTCACGAGCTGTACTGCATCGGCCACCTGCTGCAGGCGGCCGTCGCGCGGGCCCGCACCCGGCCGGACGCCGACGACGGGCTCGTCGAGGTCGCCCGTCGCGCCGCCGATCTCGTGTGCGTGGTGTTCGGGCCCGGCGGGATCGAGTCCGTGTGCGGGCACGCCGAGATCGAACCGGCCCTCGTCGAGTTCGCCCGTGTCACCGGCGACGAGCGCTACCTCGACCAGGCCGCGCTCTTCGTGGAGCGCCGCGGCCGCGGCACGCTGCGCGACATCGAGTTCGGGCGCTCCTACTACCAGGACGACGTTCCTGTCCGGGACGCGACCGTGCTCCGCGGGCACGCGGTGCGGGCCGGCTACCTGGCCGCCGGCGCGGTCGACGTCGCCGTCGAACGGGGCGACGAGGAGCTCCTCGCGGCGCTGGTCACGCAGTGGCACAACACCGTGGCGCGGCGCACCTACCTCACCGGCGGCGTGGGGTCGCACCACCAGGACGAGGCGTTCGGCGACGACTGGGTGCTGCCGCCCGACCGGGCCTACTCCGAGACCTGTGCCTCCGTCGCGTCGATCATGTTCAGCTGGCGCCTCCTGCTCGCGCGGGGCTCCGCGCACTACGCGGACCTCATCGAGCGGAACCTGGTCAACGTCGTCGCGACCTCGTCGTCGGCAGAGGGCACGGCGTTCTTCTACGCGAACACATTGCACCAGCGCACGCCCGGCACGCCTGCCGCCGCAGGGGAGCTCTCGCCGCGGGCGTCGTCGTCGGTGCGTGCGCCGTGGTTCGAGGTGTCGTGCTGCCCGCCGAACGTGGCGCGGACCCTCGCGAGCCTCGCCGCGTACGTCGCGACCGTCGACGACGATGGTCTGCAGCTGCACCAGTACGCCCCCGCCGCGATCCGGACGACCTTGCCGTCCGGGATGGCGATCGCGCTGGACGTCGAGACCGGCTACCCGCGGGACGGGGTGATCCGGGTCCGGGTCCGCGAGGATGCCGCCGCGCCGTGGACGCTCTCGCTGCGGGTGCCCGCGTGGGCGGAGGGGGCGCGCCTCGTCGTGGACGGATCCGAGGAGGCGGTGACACCCGGGACAGCGCTGGTGCGGCGGGCGTTCCGCGCCGGCGACGTCGTCGAGCTGCACCTGCCCGTGACCCCGCGGTTCACCGCCGCCGACCCGCGGATCGACGCCGTGCGCGGATGCCTCGCCGTGGAGCGCGGCCCCGAGGTGCTGTGCCTGGAGTCGGTCGACCTGGTGGCCGCGAGCGCGGGCCGGGTCGACGACATCTCGGGTGTCCGGCTCGACCCGGCGGTCGCTCCCCGTGACGTGGACGGCGCGGTGGTCGTGCGGCTGCGCCGGTCACCCGCTCACTCCCGCCCGTGGCCGTACGGCGGGCCGGACGCGGAGCCTGCCGGTGCCGGCGAGACCTTCGACGTCCCGCTCGTCCCGTACCACGACTGGGCCGAGCGCGGCCCGTCGACGATGCGGGTGTGGCTGCCGGCGTAGGTCGATCGTTCATCCCTGGTTCGCCGCGGGGCCACCGAGCGGGCGCACCATCGGTAGCGATGGGCATCGTGACCGGCCTCTGCAACGTGCGCGACGTCGGCGGCCTCCCCACCGAGGACGGCCGGACCACCCGCGCGGGTGTGCTCTACCGCAGCGACGCGCCGCTGGCCGGCGACCCACCGCCGTCCGGGATCGCGGCCTGGCCGCCGCGCACGGTCCTCGACCTGCGATCGACGCGCGAGCGCGCGGTGGCGCCGCACCCGCTCGCCGTCGGCGCGACGGTCGTGCTGCCGGTTGCGCTGATCGACGACACGAGGGCCGCGGGCGCGGCGGCGCCGGTGCTGCCGCCCGACACGGAACTGGGGCGGTGGTTCCTCGCGCTCTACCGCAGGTGGATCCGCGAGCACCCGGTGCAGATCGTTGCGGCTGTGACGGCAGTCGTTCGGGCGGAGCCCCCGGTGCTCGTGCACTGCGCCGCCGGACGGGACCGGACCGGCGTCGTCACCGCGCTGCTGCTGCGGGCCGCGGGCGTGCGCCGGGACGCGGTCGTGGCCGACTACCGGCGCACCGAGGAGAACCAGGCGCTGATCGCCGATCGGCACGCCCTTGCCGCGGGCTTCCCCGGTGGGCGCGCTGCGCTGGCCGGCCTGAGCACGCCGGAGGCCATCGAACACGTGCTCGACGTCGTCGACGGCCATTCCGGGGGGACCGCCGGATGGCTGCGGGCCCACGGCGCATCGGCAGCCGATCTGGAGCGGTGGGCAGAGCGTCTCGTCGTGAGACGTCAGCGCCCCGGGGTCAGCGCACCGAGCGGATCCGGTAGACCAGCACCGCGCCCGTGACCTCGATCGCCGCCGCCACGAGGTAGAGCGCCGCGTACCCGCCCAGACCGGTGACGATCGGTGCGGCGATCACCGGGGCGAGGACCTGGGGGAGCGAGCTGGCGATGTTGAGCACGCCGAGGTCCTTTCCCCGGTCGCGCGCCGCGGGGAGCACCTGGGTGAGCAGCGCGAAGTCCACCGCGCTGTACGCGCCGAACCCGATCCCGAGCGCCACCGCGGCGACCACCACACCCGCCCAGACCGGCCACACCGAGATCAGCACGGCAGCGGCGGCCATGACGAGTGCGCCGCCGGTGACGAACACGCGCCGCCGGGCCAGGCGGTCCGAGAGCGGACCGGCGACGACGACGGAGCCCAGCATCGCCACCGAGTAGATCGCCGTGAGGACCAGCACGCCTGAGGCCGGGTCGGCGAGCCCCACGACGTCGGACAGGAAGAAGAACAGGTAGAGCAGTACGACCGCGTTGCCGAGGTTCACCAGGAACCGGGTGAGGAAGCCCCAGCCGAAGTCGGGGTGGCGCACGGGGTTGATCCAGAACCCGCGCAGGAACTCGCCCCATCGCCACGTGTCCGGCCGGTACGGCGTGTGCCGTCCCAGCAGGATGTACGGGAGGCTGCAGAGCAGGGCGACGAGCGCGCAGAGCAGGTATCCGGTGGCGGTCGCGCCGCCGAGCACGGCGAGCCCGGCGCCCGCGCCGATTCCGACGACGAACGCCAGGCCGAGGTACCCAGCGGCCGTGCCCCGCTGCGCGGCCGGCACCTCGTCGGGCACGGCGGCGCTGAGCGCGGCGAACGGGGCGTTCAGCAACGTCTGCACCGCGCACCACCCGAGCACCACGAACGGGACGGTCGGCGCCGCCGCGAGCAGCGCGATCGCGACGGCGCCCCCGGCGAACCCGAGCGCGATCCAGGGCCTGCGCCGGCCGAATCGGGATCGCGTGCGGTCCGACAGCGCGCCGAACAGCGGGTTCGCCACGAGCGAGCAGGCCGCCCCCGCCCCGAGTACCAGCGCGAGTGTCGCTTCCTTGTCGGCGGGTGCGAGCTGCGCGATCTGCTGGGGCAGCAGCACCTCGAGCGGCCCGAACAGGCCCGCGTACAGCCCGATCCAGGCGAGCGAGAAGCGGACAACCCAGCCCGCCGTTACCGGTTGGGTCGGATCGGCGAGCGTGCGCGACGTCATCGTCCCCCCTGTACCACCGGTACGAGGAGGATACGGCGCGGAGATCGATTCAGCCGCCGGTCACGGCGGCGCCTGACTCCCGGCTCAGTAGCCTCGGGCCTCGAGCAGGACAGCACGCCCCGCCGCCGTGATCCGGACGACCGGGACGCCCGACTCGTCCCTCTCCCTCCTGAGGAGGCCGCGCTCGGTCGCCTCCTCCCAGATCGGCAACCGCGGGCACGACGTCCGCCACGCTTCCATCACCTCGGCGTAGCTGCGTGGTCCCTCCGCGACGAACCGCAGCAGCTCGTACAGCAGGGACGCGGTGGTGCGATCCATCGAGTCCGAGTCGCTACCCATGGGGCTCCCCTTCGAGATGTGGTGGCCTCGACCGGCCAGCAGTACAGGCGTACTGCAAGACGGCTTCAGCGTCCAGGGTGCGGCGCGATGTGGGTGCAGTGGTGGAAGACGTCCTCCGGGTCCCACGCGGCCTTGACCCGCTGCAGCCTCCGGTAGCGCCCATCGCCCATCGCCCAGCGGATCCGGGTGTCGTCGGGGTCGTCGAGGTTGAGGTAGCTGCCGGTCTCGCCGTGCGCGCGGACCACCGCGGTCAGCTCGGCGACCCACGCGGCCGCCTCCTCGTCGGCTGCCGGGTCGGCCCAGACCGCGACGGGGTGCACGATCCAGCGGCCGCCGGAGCGGGCGGGGAACGCCGTCGCGTCGTCGGGCAGCCTGCGGACCGCGTCCGGCAGCGGCGAGATCAGGATCTGGGTGAGCGGGCCGGGCAGCCGCACCGCGGACCGCCGCATCCGGTCGACCAGCGTCGGGCCGAGATCCCGCACGATCCCGCCGGACCACCGGTTGCGCATCCCCTTCGGGGATCCGGCATCGAGCATGGACTGCAGCGCGACGTACGGCATCGGCGCGACGGCGTCGACAACGGGCCTGACCCGCTCGCGCAGCGGCGCGAGGAACGCCTTGCCCGCATCGTGCTCGCCGAACCAGGCCGGGATCACCGCGATGATCGGTGTGCCCACGATGTCGCCGGGCACGAACGGGGCGGGCGGTGCCAACCGGAACGCGGCGGCGCCCGCGAAGTTCTCCTCACCCGCCTCGTGCAGTTCGGTCAGCGTCGCCAGCACCTCGGGCGCTGCCGAAAGGGGATAGCCGAGCATCCCGGCCATGACGAGGGGCTCGACCGGGTGCAGCCGGAACGTGAACGAGGTGACCACGCCGAAGTTGCCGCCACCGCCGCGCAGCGCCCAGAACAGCTCGGGCGAGGTGTCCTCACAGGCCGGCACGCTGTCCCCGGCGGCGGTGACGAGCTCGGCCGCGATCAGGTTGTCCGAGCTGAGCCCGTGCTTCGACGACAGCCATCCCTCGCCGCCGCCGAGGGTGAGCCCGCCGACGCCGGTGCTGCTGATCCGCCCGCCCGGCACGGCGAGCCCGTGCGCCTGCGTGGCGGCGTCGACGTCTCCCCACGTCGCGCCGCCGTGCACCACTGCGGTCCGAGCGACCGGGTCGACGGTGACCGCACGCAGCGCGGACAGGTCGACGACGACGTCGCCGCGCACGGCGTTGCCGACCACGCCGTGCCCGCCTGCCCTGACGCTGAGCGAGAGGCCCCGCCTGCGGGCGAACCAGATCGTGCGCTTGACGTCCTCCACGCCGCTGACCTGCACGATCGTCACGGGATGTGCGTCGATCGCGCCGTTGTGCACCGCGCGCGCCTCGTCGTACGCGGCGTCGTCCCGCGTGACGACCCGACCCCTGACCAGGCCCTGCGGCGAGCCGCCCCGCTTGTCCATGCGCCGAGCCTGACTCTCCGGGGTTGCACGGCCGCCTCACCGGCGTGTCACGGGCCGATCCGATCGGCGAGCACCGAGTGCGGGGTGGGCCTGCGGGCGGGCGACGGGCTGTCGTAGACGACGAGCAGCCGTGCTTCCGCGCCGTCGCCCGGCTCGAGCAGCGCGATGCCCTCGGCGTGGTCGACCCCGTCACCGTGCGGCAGGTCGGTCTCGAGCGTGATGTCCTCGCCGCGCACGACCAGTCCGGTCCGCCCCGCCACCGCGCCGTGCCAGCGGTACACGCGCACGGGTCCGGACAGCGCCATCGACGGGCCGGCCAGCACGAGCAGGTCGTCGCCGTCGGGACACAGGTCCCGGACGCCGAGCCCGCCCAGGTTCACGAAGTGCTTGCGGTAGCGGGTGCCGTCCGCCCACGAACCCAGCGTCAGCCGGGCCGGATCGCGCGCATCGGGCACCGGGAGCACCTCCAGCACGACCGCCCATCCCCGCAGGACCGGGCCGCGCAGACCGATGTAGAGCGAGTCGCCGTGCGCGGCGAGGCCCTCGACGTCGAGCCCGTTGTCCTTGGACGGGATCGCGAGGAAGGGCGCGAGGTGCTCGTCGTCGCTCAGCAGGTCGGTGAGGTTCTCCGAGCCGGCGCCGCCGATGAGCGCCGAGCGCCGCCCGTCGGCGGCCACGCGCACCGGCTCGGGCCTGCCGTCGGCTCCCGGCTCGACGGCGAGCCGGGCGATCACGTAACGGTTGGCTTGCCGCTTGACCTTGGCAAGGCGCCTGACCGCCTTCTCGACGCCGTGGTGCGGCTTGATCTGCTTGCGGGCCAGGCTGTGTGAGCCGACCGCCCACAGCCAGCCCTCACTGCGCGCGATGCCCTCGATGTCGGCCTCCTCCTCGGGAGGACCGGGCAGATCGACCAGGTCGGCGAGCGCGAAGCTGCGCTCGCACCCGCCCCGGGTCGGCGCCGACGGGGAGTCGAGCACGAGGCGCTCGATCGTGGCCGTCTCGTCACCTGCGAGCCAGAGGTGTTCGCCCTCGGTGCGCACCGCGGAGAGATTGACGTGGTTGCCGGTGCGTGACGTTCCCCCACTGAAGACCAGCTCGACCTGGCCTGCACGTTCCATGGCGCCAATCTTGCTGTGTCCGCCTTCACGGATGCTTCACGGACGTATCACGCCCCGGGCACGCGGTCTCGGAACTCCTTGATCAGGGGGAGTGCGATGCTGGTACGTATGGGGGCTGCGCACATCGGTGGCGCGGGGGTCGAGGTGCTGGTGCTCGGCCCGGCACAGTGCACGGCCGATGGCGCCGCGCTGACGGTCGAGCGTCCGCTGGAGCGGGCGCTGCTGGTCCGGTTGGCACTCGCGACCGGCACCCCCGTCGCCGACGAGCGGCTCACCGCCGACCTGTGGGGCGACGCCGAGATCACGCGACCCGCCGAACGGCTGCGGGTGCTCGCCTCGCGACTGCGCAGGGCGCTCGGCCCGCACGCGGGCGTGCTGAGCCGCTCGCCGGCCGGGTATGCACTCTCCGCGCAGCCACGCGACCTGCTCGCGGCGCGGTCGGCCGCCGACGCGCTCGCCGCCGCCCGGCGCGCGAACGATCCCGCTGCCGCCCGCTCGGCGGCAGCGGAAGCCCTCGCGATGTGGCGGGGACCAGCGCTCGGCGACATGCGCGGTGTCGCCTTCGCGGCCGTCGAGGGGGAGCGCCTCGACGCGTGGCGGCTGGACCTGCTCGTGCAGCGGCTCACCGCCGATCTCGCCCTCGGCGCGGCTGCCGAGGTCGTCACGGAGCTCGATCGGCTGGCCGCCGAGAACCCCGTGCACGAGGGCCTCTGCGGGCTGCTTGCGCTCGCGCTCTACCGCGGCGGCCGTCAGACCGACGCGCTCGACCGGCTCGCCCGGATGCGGCGCACGCTCGCCGATGAGCTCGGTGTCGACCTCGGACCGGCCCTCGCCGACCTCGAGCTGCGCATGCTGCGCCACGACCCGGCGCTCCTCGAGGCGGGGCCGGCGCCGAGCACACGGGTGCCGATGAGCGGGCCACCGATGACACAGCCGCCGCCCCCGCGGACCGTCGGCACCCGGTTGCCCGCCCCGGCCACGACGTTCGTCGGCCGGGACGCCGACCTCGCCGTGCTGGTCGAGCGCTTGCGGGAACCCTGCCTGATCACGCTCGTCGGAGGGCCGGGCGCAGGCAAGTCGCGCCTGGCCGTCGAGGCGGCGTCCACGGTGGCTGCCGGCGGCCGCCCGACCGTGTTCGTCGAGCTCGCCCCGCTGAAGCCCGCCGCGTCGGTCGCCGCGACGGCCGGCGTGGCCGTCGGGGTACCGGCCACGTCAGTCGACCCGGTCCGCGCGATCGCGGCGGCGCTCGGCGGCGCGCTGCTCGTGCTCGACAACGCCGAGCACGTCGTCGAACAGGTCGGTGAGCTGGTCACCGCGCTACGCCGGCACACCGAGCTCACCGTGCTCGTCAGCTCGCAGCGCCCGCTGCTCCTCGCCGAGGAGGAGCAGCACCGGATCGGCCCGCTCGGCGCGGGGGACGCGGCGACGCTGTTCCGGCAGCGCATCTCCGTCGACGCAGAGCCGGGCGACGTCGGGACGATCTGCGCCGCGGTCGACCGGCTGCCGCTCGGCATCGAGCTCGCGGCCGGCTTGACCCGCACGCTCAGCGTCGCCCAGCTGGCCAGCCGGATGCCCGATCGGCTGCGGTTGCTCGTCGGCGGGCGCCGGGACGCGGGCACCCGGCACACCAGCATGCGCACGGCGCTCGCGTGGAGTCACGACCTGCTCGGCGAGCCCGAACGCACGCTGTTGCGCCGCGTGGCCGTGTTCTCCGGGGGGTTTGAGCTCGAGGCCGCCGAGCAGGTCGCGGCGGGCCCGCCGCTCGCGGCCGATGACGTCGCGTCGCTGCTTGCGGATCTCGTGGACCGCAGCCTCGTCACCCGGCAGTCGGATCGGGGCCGGCACCGGTTCACGCTCCTGGAGACCGTCCGGGAGTACGCGCTGGAGCAGCTCGCCGCCGCCGGTGAGGCCGAGGAGATCAGGGACCGCCACCTCGAGTGGTGTCGCACGATCGCCCGTGCGGCCGACCTCGGCGTCGTCGAGGCCGAATGGCCCAACCTGATCGAGGCGCTCGAGCGGGCACCCCGCTCCGAGCGCTCGGCCGAGGGATTGCGGCTGGCGCTCGCGCTGCACTGGTGGTGGCAGGCCCGTGGCCAGTTCGAGGAGGAGCGCCGCCACCTCGCGGCGCTCGTGGGCGCCGAGGGCGCGCGCCTCGAGGACCAGTGCTGGGCGCTGCTGTTCCACGGTCTGGCGAGTGCGCTCCTCGGCGAGATCGACGAGGTGGCGCAGCTGCTCGCCCGCACGTGCGAGCTCGCCGCCCGCTCCGGCAACGCCGAGCTGATCATGACGGCGCACCTCTACCTCGGCACGATCGAGATCCAGCGCGACAACGCGGCGGCGGGGCTCGAGGCGCTGGAGGCCGGCCGGGCGGTCGCCGAGAAGAGTGACGACGCCCGCTTCCTCGCGGCGCTGACCGAGATGGCGGCCGCAGGATACCTGTACCTCGGCGACGGCAAGGCGGCGATGGCGCTGTACGAGGTGGCCGCCGCCATCGGCGAGGGGCAGCCGCGCGAGCACGTGTTCGCGCGTGGTCTGGCCAGGCTGGACCCGCAGGCGGCGATGGACGTCGTCGAAGGAATCGCGACGTTCGCGGCCGCCGCGAACATCCGGATGGGTGCCCGCTGGGAGGCGCTGCGGCGGGCCGCGGCGTCCGATCCGGATCTCGATGCGGCGCTCCAGCACTGCGAGCAGCTCGCCAGGCTGGACAACCGGCTCACCGTCGCGCTACTGGCCGAACGCGGGGTGCTGCGCACCGAGGTTCCCGTCGACGAGCTCGGCGACCTGCTGTGGGTGGTCATGCGTTCCGAGCAGTGCCAGCGGCTCGTTGACCAGGCCGGGTGGACCGAGCGGCGCTACACCGACTGGCTGCGCAGGGCGGTCGTCCAGATACTCCTCCCCGGTCCGGGCTCAACGGCCGGCCTCCTCGACGTACTCGCGTGACGGCCCATCCGCTCGACGTACGGGTGCTCGGCCCGACCATGATCACGAGCGGCGGTCCCGCCGTGCCCGTCGACCGGCCGCTGGAACGGGCGCTGCTGGTGCGGCTGGTGCTGGCCCGCGGGACGCCGGTCCCCGACGAGCGGCTCGCCGCCGACCTGTGGGGCGACGTCGAGCTGAACCGGGCCCCGCAACGGCTGCGGGTCGTCGCGTCACGGCTGCGTGGCGCGCTGGGCGAGCACGCCGCCGTGCTGGGCCGCACTCCCGCCGGGTACCGGGTCGCGGGCGGGCCGACGGACCTCCTCGCGGCCGAGGACGCCGCCGCGCGGATGCACGCCGCCGCCAGGTCGGACGACCACGCCGGAGTCCGCGCCGCCGCCGCAGAGGCACTGGCGCGCTGGCGCGGCGCCGCGCTCGCCGACCTGCGCGCCGTGCCGTACGCGCTGGCCGAGGGGGAGCGGCTGGACGCGTGGTGGCTGGAGCTGACGGTCCAGCGCCTGCGAGCCGGGCTGGAGCTGGGCGCGGGCGGGGAGAGCGTCGCGGAGCTGACCGGCCTTGCCGGAGCCCACCCGCTGCACGAGCCGATCGCCTGCCTGCTCGCCCATGCGCTCTACCGCGCGGGCCGGCAGGCCGACGCGCTCGACCGGCTCGCCCGGCTGCGCCGGTCCCTCGCAGGCGAGCTCGGCGTCGACCCGGCACCCGCCACCGCCGATCTGGAGCTGCGGATCCTGCGCCAGGACCCCGCGTTGCTCGCCCCTGAGGTGCCGGCTCCGGCATCGGCCGGGGCGTCCCCGTCCGGCCGGTCCCTGCCCGTTCCGGGTACGAGCTTCGTCGGGCGCGACGCCGACCTCGCCGCGTTGCTCGAGACGCTCGCCGTCCCCGGCATCATCACGCTCGTCGGCGGGCCGGGGAGCGGGAAGTCGCGGCTGGCGATCGAGGCGGCGCGGGCGGTCGAGGGCCGCGCCGCGCGGCTCGTCGAGCTCGCGCCGCTCCGGCTCGACGACGTGGTGCCCGCCATCGCCGACGCCGCCGGCGTCGAGGTCGGTGCGGGCGACCCGCTGCCGTCGGTCGCGGCGGCGCTCGACGGATCGGTGCTGCTGCTCGACAACGCCGAGCACGTCGTCGACGAGGTCAGCGCCGCGGTCAGGACGCTACGGCTCGTGGCGCCGGGGCTCACCGTGCTGGTGACGTCGCAGCGGCCGCTGCTGCTGGCAGGGGAGACCCAGGTGCAGGTGGGTCCGCTTGCGCCGGCCGCGGCCGCAGCCATCTTCGCCGAGCGCGCCGCGCCCGACGCCCATCCGGACGCCACCGACGTCGCGACGATCTGCTCCGCCGTCGACCACCTGCCCCTCGGCGTCGAGCTGGCGGCCGGCCTCACCAGGGCGTTGACCGTCCCGCAGATCGCGACGCGCATCACCGACCGGGTCCGGCTGCTGGTGGGCGGCAGGCGCGACATCGGAGGCAGGCACACCAGCCTGCGCGCCGCCCTCGACTGGAGCCACGAGCTGCTCGGCGAGCGCGAGCGCACGGTGCTGCGCAGGCTCGCGGTGTTCGCGGGCGGGTGCGACCTGGACGCGGCAGAACGGGTCGCGCCCGACGGGGACGTTCTCGTCGGTGACATCGCGCCCGCGCTCACCGACCTGGTGGACCGCAGCCTTGTCGGCGCCGCGATCCGTGCCGCCGGTGCGGATGGACAGCGGTTCGTCCTGTTGGAGACCGTGCGCGACTACGCGCTGGGCCGGCTCGCCGCGGCGGGCGAGACCGAGGCGACGCGGGCCCGGCACCTGTCGTGGTGCACCGACCTCGTCACACGGCTGCAGCAGGTCGACGATTTCGCCGGCGTCGGCACAGTCTCCGCCGTCTACGCCGAGTGGCCCAACATCGCCGATGCTCTCGAGACCGCTCCCGGCACGCCGCGGGCGGCCGACGCGCTCCGGCTGGCGAACGAGATGCAGTCGCCGTGGATCGTGCGCAGCCGGTCCCTGACGGCCCGGCGCCATTTCGCCGCGCTCGCCGACGCCCCTGGCGCCGGCGCGGCCGAGCGTGGGCTGGCGATGAGCAACCACGCGTTCCATTCGGTGATGGCCGGCCTCAACTCCGAGGCGGCCGACCTGCTGGCCTCGGCATCGGGGCTGGCCGCTGAATGCGGTGACGACGAGCTCGCGCTGAGCGTGCACTACCACCGGGGCATCCTGGCGATCCAGCTCTGCAGGCCGGCCGAGGCGATCGCGACCCTGCGCGCCGGCCGGGAGCTGGCGCGGGCGAACGGCGACCAGCGCGAGTGGGTGTTCACCGATGCGCTGGGCAGCGCGTACCTGTTCGGGGGCGACACCGACGCCGCACTGGAGTGCTACCGGGCCGGCGTGGAGCACGACCGCGAGCGTGGCAACGAGCACGGGCTGTCACGCGGGCTCGCCAACCTGGCCAACGCGGAGCTCGACGCCGGCCGCCTCGACGAGGCCGTACGGCTGGCCGACGAGTCCGACGTGTTCGCCCTCCGCCTCGAGGACACCCAGGTCTCCACGATGAACGAAGTGGTCCGGGGCATCGCGGCGCGCCGGGAGGGGCGGCTCGCCGACGCCGAGAAGCACTGCCGCGGCGCCGTGGCGTACGCGGAGGGCCTGCCGACCATGGCGAACACCGATCTCGCCGACGTGCTGGTCGAGAAGGGGGAGCCGGCCGAGGCCGCCGCCCTGCTGGACGTCGTCCTGTCGGAGTCGGCGGAGGGCGAGCTGGCCTGGCTGGCCGCCCGCGCCGTGTCGTGTGCGCTCGCCTGCGCCGTCGGGGACCCGGGAGCGCGCGAGCTGGTCGAGCGGACGGCCGCCCAGCACGCGGCCGCCGGGTTCGGGTGGCGGCGCTACACCGACCGCCTCACGGAGGTGACGGCCAGGCTCGGGTCGTGAGACGGCGGAGCGCGGAGGCCGTGCTCCGTGTGGTCGACGAGCTGCCCCGCATCCGCCCTGTATGACCGGTCCGCTATGCGACGAAGAACGCGCCGAGAGCGCCGGCCACCCGGTCCGGGTCGTTCTCCATGGGGATGTGCCCGGCTCCCGGCACCCGCACCAGCGTCGACCCCGGGATCTCGCCGGCGAACCGCTCGGCGTGGTGGATCTGCTGGAACCCGTCGTCCTCTCCCCAGACCAGCAGCTTCGGGTGGGTGTCGGCGCGCAGGGCGTCGACGAGCTCGAGGGTGTAGCGGCTGTCGGCAGCACCAGCGAGGGACATCCACGAGCGCGCGACACGCGCGTCCGTCCATGGTGAGAGGTACTCGCGCAGCTCGTCCTCGCCCGCCGGGCGGGCCAGCGCGGTCGTGATCGCCGTGCGGCGGGCGGCGAGGATCTCCTCGACCGTCGTGCCGGCCACGATCTCGGGATCGCGGTAGCGGGCGACCCCCGGCACCGGCCACGAGTCGTAGGCGACCGAGTTGACCAGCGCGAGCCGCTCGATGTCGAGTCCGTCCGTGACGAGCAGGCGCTGCGCGACGGCGCCGCCGATGTCGTGCCCGGCCACCCCGGCCAGCGCCGTGGGGTTCAGCGTCTCGACGAACCGCGTCACCCAGTCGGCGAGTGCCGGGACCGTGGCCGTCTCCAGGGTCAGTTCGCCACCGGAGCGCCCGCACCCCGGCATGTCCACGGCCACGGATTGCAGGCCGGCCGCGGCGAGCCGCTCGATCACCGGGGCCCACACCCGGCTCCAGTAGGTGCCGTGCAGGAGCACGACGACGGGGCCGTCGCCCGCGGTGAGGTAGCTGGCGGCGTGACCGTCGAGGTCGATCTCGCGGCGGCTGGTCGTGATCTTCGATGTACGGGATGTCACGACATCACTATCTGGTCATGCGGAGCCGATCTCAAATATCATTTCTGCCATGCCACGCATGTCGCTTCGGCCATCCCAGTGACCCTGTCGCAGCTGCGCATCCTCCTCGCGGTGGCCGAGCACGGCGGGTTCACCTCGGCGGCCGAGCGCCTCCAGAGCGCCCAGCCGGCCGTCAGCCGCGCCATCAGCGCGCTCGAACGCGAGCTGCGCACCGCGCTCTTCGTCCGCAGGCGCGACGGCGTGACGCCGACCGAGGCGGGCGCGGCGGCGATCCGGCACGCCAGGGAGGCCCTGCGCTGCCTCGACCGGCTCACGCAGGACGTGAGCGCGGCCAGCGGCCGGCTGAGCGGGACGCTTCGCCTGGCGAGCCTCCCCAGCGCGACCGGCACGCTGCTGGCGGCCCCCATGCGCGCGTTCACCCACCGCCACCCCGACGTGAGCATCCGGCTCTTCGAGGGCACCGACCAGGAGGTCAGGGACTGGATCGGGCAGGGAGGGGCCGACGTCGGCGTCGTCACGCTGCCGGCGCCCGGCTTCGACTGCGTCGAGCTCGGCGGCGACGAGATGGTCGCGGTGCTCCCGTCACGGCACCGGCTGGCCGAGCACACCGCGGTGACGTTCGTGCAGCTCGCGGGCGAGCCCTTCGTGTTCCCCACAGGCGGATGCGGCCCGTTGATCGTGGGCGCCGCCCGCCGTGCCGGCGTCACGCTCGACATCACGCTGGAGGCGCGCGATCCGCAGGCCATCGTCGAGATGGTCGCGGCGGACCTGGGCGTGAGCGTCATGCCGACGCTCAACCTGCCAGGCAGGCCGCCGGGCATCGTCACTCGGCCGCTCGAGCCGCACCTGCCGCGGAGGCTGGCGCTGGCGCTGGGACCCGATGCCGGCCCCGCGGCACGGGCGTTCGTCGAGGAGCTCGCAGTTCCCTGACCGGCGCCTCATGCCGCCCGGTGGTGCGCAGAGGGCTGAAAGCCCCCGTCGCCGAACCGGGGCCGGCCGAACCGGACGTCGCGGCGGCCGGTGCCGCCCGACCCGTCGTCGCGGACGGCGGCAGTGGTCCCGCCGCCGCGGCCGAGGCGGGCGTGCAGCAGCAGGAGCGCGAGGCCCGCGATCACCGGCAGGTGTCCGAGGAGCCTGCCGGCCGTGACGTGCCCGGCGAGCACGTCCAGGGTGCTGAGGGTCACCAGCAGCGCGACGAACGCGCCGATCACCGGCACCAGCCCGCCCGCGCGGCGCGCCCCGGTCGCGGCCCATCCGAACGCGACGCCGAGTGCGAGGTTCCAGGCCGCGCTCTCGTGCGAGAAGTGCGCCATGCTCGCCCCGGCGAACTGGTCGGGGCCTGCCCCGGTCGCGGCGATGACCCCGCTGACCGCGAGCGCCAGCTGCCCGACCGCGATCGCCGCGAGTGCGGCACGGACGGCGTCGCGGGCGATCGAGCGCCGCGTCCGTCGGGGCGCAGGGCGGGATTCGCCCGCGTCGAGCGCGGCGAGGAGCCCGGGCAGGACGTCCGGGAGATCCTCCGCGGGGCGGATCCGGGTCAGCCGCGTGACGTGCGCGGCCCGTTCGGAGAAGGCGCGGCAGGCCGCGCAACCTTCGAGGTGGTGCTCCACCACGCCGGGCTCCACGCCCGTGTCCTCGCCGTCCATCCGCGCCGAGATCGCGTCCCGGTAGTCCTCACACCGCATGTGCCTATGGTCGCTTGTGCCCGCCCGCGCGGTTCCCCGGCCGGCCGGGACACTAGGCTGAATGCCGTGACCGAACGACCGGACGACGGGCGGATCACCGCGTGGGCACTCGCGGCCGGCCGCGGAGACCGGGAGGCCCTTTCGGCGTTCGTCCGGGGCACCCAGCGCGACGTGCTTCGGTTCGTCTCGCACCTCGCCGACCCCGGCCAGGCCGAGGACCTCGTGCAGGAGACGTACCTGCGCGCCGTCGGGGCACTGCCGCGGTTCGAGGCCACGGCCTCCGCGCGCACCTGGCTGCTGTCGATCGCCCGGCGGGTCGCGGCCGACGCGGTGCGGGCCGCGGGCCGGCGGCCTCGCACCACCGCCGTCGGCGACTGGGACGCCGTCGCCGTGCGCACGGGGGCGGTGCGCCGCGCGGGCGACGAGGCGGTGCTGCTCGCGCAGCTGGTCGCCGGGCTCGATCCGGACCGGCACGAGGCGTTCGTGCTCACGCAGGTACTCGACCTGAGCTACGCCGAGGCGGCGCGGGTGTGCGGCTGCCCGATCGGCACCATTCGGTCGCGGGTGGCGCGGGCCCGGGAGGACCTCGTGCGGGCCCTTGACGCCGGGATCCACACGGGGCGGCGCCGCGAGGCCTGATCGCTCCGGATCACGCTGGCGCGGCTCGGTACGGTCTTCCATCGTGGCGAGGATGACGAGCAGCGACTTCACGGGTACCGACATGACCGCCCGGTTCCGGGCCCTGCACGTCCCCGGCGAGCCGTTGCTGATGCCCAACCCGTGGGACGAGGGATCGGCGAAGGCGCTCGCCACGCTCGGGTTCGCGGCGTTGGCCACCACCAGTAGCGGGTTCGCGGCCACCGCCGGCCTCGTCGACGGTGCGGTCGGCGCGGTGGACACGCTCGAGCACGCCGCCGCGGTGGCGGTGTGCGTCGACATCCCGGTGAACGCCGACCTCGAGGACGGGTGGGGCGACGACCCGGCCGAGGTGGCCACCACCGTCGCGGAGGCCGTCGAGGCAGGCCTTGCCGGCTGCTCGATCGAGGACTACAGCGCGGGCGCCGACCCCGAGATCCACGACATCGGCCTCGCCGCCGACCGGATCGCCGCCGCGGCCGACGCCGCCCTGGAGGGCCGCGGGCTGGTGCTCACCGCCCGTGCCGAGAACTTCATCCGCGGCAACCCGGACCTCGGCGACACGATCGAACGCCTGCAGGCCTACCAGGAGGCGGGCGCCGAGGTGCTGTACGCGCCTGGCCTGGTGGAGCTCGCCGACATCCGCAGCGTGGTGTCCTCGGTCGACCGGCCGGTGAACGTGCTGATCATGCCCGGTATGGCCCCGATCGAGGAGCTGGCGGAGGCCGGGGTCGCCCGCATCTCGGTGGGGGGCACGTTCAGCGCGGTGGCGTTCGGGGCGCTCGCCCGCGCCGCCCGGGAGCTGAAGGATCACGGCACCTACGGGTTCTTCGAGCTCGCCCGCGAGGGCCGCGAGCTCACGACGAAGGCATTCCGTCTGCACTAGTGCCCCGGCAAGGAAGGTTCGCCACGTAACTCGACGGCCCAGCTTCCCGCTGGGCGCACCGGCGAACCGGCCGAGTACGCCCGGTACGAGGCCGGCTCGCCGGCACACCCAGCGGAAACCTGGATCCGCCGATTTACGCACCAACCTTCCTTGCCGGGGCACTAGAACCTCGTAGAGACCGCTAGATCCACGCGGAATCCACCCGGTGGATCGGCGCGTCAGGGTGACGCGCGTCACTCTCGGGTGACATGGCGTTGTCGCTCCGTCGCCGCGCGCCTCGCCCCGCCTACGCTGACCGTCGCCTCGGCGATCTTGCTCCCTCGGTCGCCGCGGACGCCTCGTCCCCCTCGCAGAACGGATGACGCCCGTGCGACTCGCGCCGCTCCTCACCGTCGTCGCTGCAGTGGTCGGGTTGACGGGTGCGCTGGCGCCACCGGCCGCGTCCGCTGCGCCCGCGGCGCCTGCGCAGGCGGAGGAGCCGTGGCGGCTCAGCGGTGATCTCGCCGCCCACGACCCGGCGCTGGTCGCGGGCGGGGGCGGCCAGGACTGGTACGTCTTCGCCACCGGCGAGGAGGGCAAGGGCGACGGCAACGTCCAGATCCGCTCGTCGGCAGACGGGCACAAATGGACCTACGAAGGCACGGTCTGGGACGAGATCCCTCAGTGGATCAAGGATGCGGTGCCGGGCGTCAAGAACATCTGGGCCCCTGAGGTGTACGAGGCCAACGGGATGTACTACATGTACTACTCGGCTTCCACCTGGGGGAAGAACCGCTCCGTCATCGGGCTCGCCACCAACGAGACGCTCGACCCGTCAGACCCCGCCTACGAGTGGGTGGACCGCGGCGAGGTCATCGGCTCCGAGCCGGACGACGACTTCAACGCGATCGACCCCGGCGTGATCGAGGACGGGTCGGGCACGCCGTACATGGCGTTCGGTTCCTACTGGAGCGGCATCCGGATGGTGAAGCTGGACTGGCCGTCCGGGAAGCTCGCCGACCCCGACAAGGAGCCGCTGCACATCGCCGACCGCAAGGCTTCGCCCAACGCCATCGAGGCGGCCTACATCGTGAAGAACGACGGCTTCTACTACCTCTTCACGTCGTGGGGTCAGTGCTGCCAGGGCTCCGACAGCGACTACAAGATGATGGTCGGGCGGTCGAAGAAGGTCACAGGCCCGTACGTAGACCGCGACGGCCGCAAGCTCCTCGACGGGGGCGGCACCACGCTGCTCACCACGTCGGGCGACCGCGTCGGACCGGGCGGGCAGTCCGCGTCCGAGGAGATCATCGCCTACCACTACTACGACAAGTCGGCGGACGGGGCGACGAAGCTGGCCCTGCAGCCGATCGCGTGGGACGACGACGGCTGGCCGGTGCTCACCAACAAGGCCTGACCGCCCAGCTCTCGGACGGTTCCGGCGGGACCAGCGCAGCTCGAGCCGGCCGGCGCGGACGTGCTCGTCCTGACGTCACGACGGCTTGTAGCGGCTGCCCATCTCGACCGGCACGTATCAGGCCGGGAATCCGGCCCTCGAAGGAGAGACGGGTGGCACGGGCGGGAGGGTGACGTCGGGTGCACGAGCTGCGAGAGCGGGACGCCGAACTGGCTGTGCTCCGCGCCGCGCTGGCGGACGCGGCCAAGGGCAGGGGATCGATTGCGGTCGTCGGCGGCGAGGCCGGGATCGGCAAGTCCAGCCTCCTGCGGGCGTTCCTGGCCGGTGCGGCGACCGCGGTCCGGGTGCTCGCCGGTGGCTGTGACGACCTGCTCGCGGCACGCCCGCTCGCACCGCTGCGCGATGCGGTGCGCACCGTGCCCGGCCCGCTCGCCGACGCGCTCGGCGACAGCACGGAACACGATCTGCTCGACGCCGCCGTCGCGCAGCTTGCGGCGCGGCCCTCACTTCTGGTCGTCGACGACGTGCAGTGGGCCGACGACGCCACGCTCGACGTGCTGCGGCACGTCGCACGCCGGATCGCGCAGCTGCCGGCGCTGCTGGTGCTGGCCGTGCGGCGAGACGCCCTCCGCAGGGGCCACCCCGCGCAGGCGCTGCTCGGCGCGCTCGCCGGGCTGCCGGTGACGCACCTGGACCTCGCGCCGCTCACGCCTGCCGCGGTCGCGGCGATGGCCGGCACCCGGGACGCGGCCACCCTGCACCGGATCACCGGCGGAAACCCCTTCTTCGTCACGGAGGCGCTCGCCGCGCCGCAAGGGGTCCTGTCGGACAGCGTCGCCGACGCCGTCCGTGCGCGGCTGTCCGGGCTTCCGCCGGAGTCGGTCGCGGCGCTCGAGGCGTTGTCGGTCGTGCCCACCCCGGTCGAGCCGACGCTCGCGGCGGGCCTTCTCGGTGACCGGATCGCGGCGCTCGCCGCCGCCGAGGAGCAGGGCGTGGTCGAGCTGCGCGCGGCCGGGTTGTCGTTCCGGCACGAGCTGGCTCGGCGCGCCGTCGAGTCCACGTTGCCCGGGCTGCGCAGGCGCGCGCTGCACGCCCGGGTAGTGGCGGCGCTGCGCGAGAGCGGCAGCGCCCGCGCGGAACAGCTCGTGCACCATGCCGTCGCCGCGGGCGACGCCGGCACGGTGCTGGAGTTCGCTCCGGCCGCGGCACGGGACGCGGCCGCAGGCGGGTCGCACCGGCAGGCACTCGCCCACCTCGAGGCCGCCGCCGCATTCGCCGACCGGCTGGCGCCCGAGCCGCGAGCCGGCCTGCTGAGCGACCTCGCGTGGCAGCTCTACATCGCGCAACGGTTCGGTGAGGCGATCGCGGTCGGGCGCACGGCGCTGGACCTGTGCGCAGGGCTGGAGCTCCCGCAGCTGGAAGCCGCCCTGTCGGTGCGGCTCTCGCGCTACCTGCTCATGTCCGGTGAGCTGGCCGAGGCCGAGCGGCTCCACCAGCGGGCGACGGCTCTGCTCGGCGATCACGGCTCGCCGGCCGCCCGCGCGGAGCTGGCCGGCAACTACGGGTCCTTGCTGCTGCTGACCAGCCGGTGGGATGAGGCAGCGCCGCAGCTGCGCACCGCGGCGGGACTCGCGGCCGAGGCCGGGCGACCCGATCTGCAGGCGCTCGCTCTCGCCTACCTCGGACTGGCCCGCTACGAGTCCGGTGAGATCGTGGGAGGCGAGGCCGATGTCCGGGAGGCGCTGGAGCTCAGCGTGCGGCATCGCTGCGACGAGGCGGCCGTCCGGATCTACACCAACCTCGGCGAGATGCTCGCCGTCGCCGCGGACTGGTCAGCCCTGGCCGCCACCGTTGCGCAGGGGCGGGCCTTCTGCGCGGAGCGCGGGATCGTCAGGTACGCCGCGCTGCTCGACCTGCAGGAGTGCCAGCTGCGGATGCGTGCAGGCGAGTGGGACGTCGCCGAGAGCGGGCTCCGGGAGCTCGCCACGCGTGGCCGGGGCATCCCCACCTTCGTCCCGAGGATCGAGGCCTGCCTGGGGAGGCTGCTCGCCCGGCGCGGAGCCGACGAGGCCGGCGGGCTCGTGCAGGGCGCCTGGCAGGAGGCGCGCCGCCAGCAGCACCCGACCAGCCTGCTCCACGCCGGCCTCGCCGTCGCCGAGTGGGCGTGGCTCCACGGCACGACCGCCGCGACGGACGAGGTCGCCGAGGTCCTGCTACCGCGGCTGGCGCGCTCGCCCGCATGGGCGTGGCCGCGCGGTGAGCTGTGCCGCTATCTCGCGCGGGCGGGAGTGGCGGTGGAGCCGTTCGACGGCTGCCCCGATCCCTACGCCGCGGGCCTGCGCGGGGAGTGGCGCACCGCGGCCGCGGTGGCAGAGCGGGTGGGCGACCCCTACGAGCGGGCGCTGGAGCTGGGGTTCTCCGGCGACCCCGACGCGATGATCGAGGGCTGGGTGGCGCTGGACGCCATGGGCGCCGCCGCGGCGCGGCCGGTCCGGCAGGAGCTGCGGGCACGCGGGCTGACCCGCCTGCCCCGCCGTCGCAGGCCCGAGCGTCGGCCCGGTCCGGCGGGCCTGACCCAGCGCCAGCTCGACGTCCTCGACCTGATCGGCGAGGGCGCGACCAACGCCGAGATCGCCGGGCGGCTCGATCTGTCGGTGCGCACCGTCGATCACCACGTGGCGGCGATCCTGACGCGGCTCGGCGCACGCAACCGCCGGGAGGCGGTGCGCGCGGCCCGCGCCGTCACGGTGCGGCCCTAGGAGCGCGCGACCCGTCGGTGCCGAACGCTGACCCGGTTCCAGGCGTATCCGTGGCGTCGCTCGCGCCTCCTAACTCGGTAACCGCCACCGATCCGCCGGGTCGGCGCGTCCGGGACGGTGGGCGAGGACTGGGGGTACGGAGGGGAGTCGATGGTGATCGGGGTGGACGGCCTGCTGGAGCGCGAGCCCGCTCTCGCCGTGCTCGACGCGGCGACGAGCGGGGCTGCGGCGGGCCGGGGAAGCGTCGTGCTCGTCTCGGGGGAGGCGGGGATCGGCAAGTCCGCGCTCGTCAGGGCGTGGTCCGTGCGGGCGGGAGACCGGGTGCGCGTGCTGTGGGGCGCCTGCGACGACCTGGTGACCGCCCGCGCGTTCGGCCCGTTGCGGGACGCGTGCTGCGGCACCGGTGGTCGCCTGGAGGCGACCTTGGCGGAGGGCACGGGCGAGGCGGTGTTCGAGGCGGTACTCGGCGAGCTGCAAGGCGGGGGGACGACCGCGCTCGTGGTGGAGGACCTGCACTGGGCCGACGACGCCACGCTCGACGTGCTCGGGTACCTGGCCCGGCGGATCGCGGACCTGCCTGCCGTGCTCGTCGTGACAATCCGGGAGGGTGCGGTGCCGCAGCGGCACCCGGTGCACCGGTGGCTCGGCAGCCTCGCGGGCTGCCCGGTGCACCGGGTGGCGCTGCGGCCGCTGTCGGACGCCGCAGTGGACGCGCTCGCGGCCGGAAGCGGCTGGCACCCGGCGGCGCTCGCGGAGCTGACCGGGGGCAACCCGTTCTTCGTCACGGAGGTGCTGGCAGGCCGTGACGCCGTGCCGGCGTCCGTGGCCGACGCAGTGATGTCCCGCGTGGCGCAGCTGGGGGAGCGGTGCCGGGCGGACCTGCTGCAGCTGTCCGTCGTGCCGGGGACCGTCCCGTTCGAGCTGGCCGACGCGCTGCTCGGCGAGCACCTGGAGGCGCTCGCCGAGGCCGAGGTCCGCGGGATGCTCGAGGTGCGGCTCGACGGCGTCGCGTTCCGCCACGAGCTGGCCCGGCGCGCCGTCGAGGCGAGCCTGACCGGGCTGCACCGCAGGCGCCTGCACCAGGCCGTGCTCGCGGCGCTGCAGCGCTTGCCCGTCCCCGATCTCGCGCGGCTCGTGCACCACGCCACGGCCGCAGGCGACGTCGATGCCGTTCTCCGGTTCGCCGTGCGGGCCGGGCGCGAGGCGGCGGCCGCGGGTTCGCACCGGCAGGCGCTGGCCCACTTCGAGGCCGCCGTGGCCCATCTCGGCCGCCTCGAACCGCGGGAGCGGGCCGCGTTGCTCGACGACCACGCATGGGAGCTGCACAACGCCCACCGCTTCGCCGACGCGCTGCGGGCGGGCGCGGCGGCCGTCGCGCTGTACGCGGAGCTGGACGAGCAGGTGGGCCTCGGCGAGGCGCGGGTCCGCCTGTCGCGCTACCACTACCTGGCAGGGCACACCGGAGACGCGCAGGTCGTCGCCCGGCAGGCGGTCGACGGGCTGCGTGGCGCCCGCTCACCCGCGGCGACGGCGTACGCGCTGACCTACCACGGGGCAGCACTCGCGCTCGGCGGTGACACCACGACGGCGACGGCCGTACTCGACGAGGCGCAGGCCGCAGCCGAACGCTCCGGCCGGGACGACCTCGCCGCGCTCTGCCTCAACTACCAGAGCATCGCCCGCCCCGGCCTGACCGGCGCGGCCCGGATCGCGCTGGTCCGCGAGAGCCTGGAGCGGGCACTCGCAGGCGGTCACCACGAGGCCGCCGCTCGCGGCTACACCAACCTGGCCGAGCTGCTGTACCGCTACGGACGGCTCGCCGAGCTCGACGAGTGCGTCCGGGATGGCCTCGACTTCACCGCAGGGCGCGGGTTCTGGTCGCACGCGTACAACCTGACGGTGCACCGTTGCCTGCTCCAGCTGCGGCGCGGGGAGTGGGACGCGGCAGGCGAGGGGCTCGCCGCGCTGGTGGACCGCGACGAGGACCCTGGCATGCTGCGCCTCTACGCCGAGCCCGCCCACGGCAGGCTGCTCGCCCGGCGCGGCGATCCGGCCGCCGCGGACGTGCTGACCGCGGCGTGGGAGCGGGGGCGCAGGCAGGGCTCGGTGCTCGGGCTCGCCTACACCGGCACCGCGCTCGTGGAGTGGGCCTTCCTGAACGGCCGCCCCGACGTCGCCACCGCCGTGCTCGACGAGTGGCGCCGGCACGCCGACCGGCCCACTGCCGAGCCGGCGTGGGCCGAGCTGCTGCGCTACGCGCAGCGCGCAGGTGTGCCGGTCGCGGCGCTGATGGTCACCGTGCCCGAGGGCTGTCCCGAGCCGTGGGCCTCGGCGCTGCGCGGGGACTGGCGAGCGGCGGCGCAGGCCTTCGAGGCCGCAGGCGACCCGTACGAGGCGGCGCTCGAGCGCGCGGGGTCCGGCGTGGTGGAGCCGACGCTGCAGGCCGTGCACGCGCTCGACGACCTCGGCGCGGCCCCGGCCGCAACCGCAGCGCGCCGCCGGCTGCGCGCGCTCGGGGTGCGCACCATCCCCCGCGGCCCGCTTGCGGCCACCCGCGCCCACCCGGCCGGGCTCACCAGCCGGCAGGCCGACGTGCTCGACCTGCTCGCCGAAGGCCTCACCAACGCCGAGATCGCCGAGCGGCTCGTGGTCTCGGTCCGCACGGTGGACCACCACGTCTCGACGATCCTCGGCAAGCTCGGCGTTCCGTCGCGCCGGCACGCATCGCGGGTGGCCCGCACGCTGGCCAGCGCCTGATCCGACATGGGCGTGATCCGACATGGGTAGGCCTCACCGATGCGCCGCGCGCGCACCGGGACGAACCTCGAGGCCATGGAGCCGACACCGAGCCGCACCCGGCGCGAGCAGCTGACCACGCGGGCGATCCCCGCCTTCCGGCCGACCCGGATCCGGTGATTCCCGCGTGACGTTCCCCGTGGCATCCCGCGTCCGGTGTACTGGGCCCGTGACGACCGTGCTCCGCTGCCCGGTGGTCGTGGGCCGCACGGAAGAACTGGCCGACGTACGCAGGCTCGTGGCCGCCACCGCGTCCGGGCGTGGCGGTGCGCTGGCCGTCGTCGGCGAGGCGGGCGTGGGCAAGACCCGGCTGCTCGACGCCGCCGTGTCGGCGGCGGCCGATGTCGGGCTGCTGGTGTTCAGCGGTCGTGCGGTGCAGGGCGGGGGCAGCTACCGGGCGATCGCGGAGGCGGTCGTCGGGCGGCTCGACGCACCCGCCGTCCGCGAGTCCGCGGCAGTCCGTCCGTACCGGGCCGCGCTCGACGCCCTCGTCGCAGGCGGTGCCGGTGTGGCCGACGGCGCCGACCCTGCGGTCGTGCTCGGGGAGGGGGTGCTGCGTGCGCTGTGCGCCATCGGCGCAGGGCACGCCGGATGCCTGCTGCGGCTGGAGGACCTGCACTGGGCCGACGAGGACACCCTCGCGGTCGTCGAGTACCTCGCGGTGGCCGTCCGCGACCGGCCCGTGCTCGTCGCCGTGTCGAGCAGGGACGAGCCGGAGAAGGCCGCGGCCACCACGCGGCTGCGCGCGCTGCCCGGGATCAGTACGGTGCACCTGCGCAGGCTCGGGGAACCCGAGGTCGCCGCGCTCGCGGCGGCGTGCCGTGGCGGGCAGCCGCTTCCGCCGGACGCCGTCCGGGACCTGCATGCGCGGTCGGACGGACTGCCGTTCCTCGTGGAGGAGCTGCTCGCCGAGCCGGGCCGGGACGTGCCGCCGAGCCTCGCCGCCCTTGTCGCGGCCCGTCTCGACGCCCTCGATGCCCCGCAGCGCGCTGTCCTGCACGCGGCCGCGGTCCTCGGGCCCGACCCGGACTGGCGGCTGCTCGCTCCGGTCAGCGGTGTGGCGGACGCCGATGTCGTGCGCGCGCTGCGCCGGGCCGTCGGCGTCGGGCTGGTGGTGCGGGCGGACGCCGGTGCATTGCGCTGGCCGCACGCGCTCGCCCGCGACGCGGTGCTCGGCACGCTGTTGCCCCCCGAGCGCGCGGCGCTCGCGGCCGGGGCCGCGCGGCTGCTGGCTGAGCGCGCGGGCCCGGACGACGAACCGCGCGCGGCGGAGCTGTTCGCCGAGGCGGGCCGCCCGCGGGACGCCGCACGGGTGTTGCTGGGGCTGGCCAGGCGAGCGGCCGGCCGGGGTGCGTTGCACACCGCGGACGCGCTGCTCGCCCGTGCCGCGGCGGCGGCCGCGCTCGATGCGGAGATCGTCGGCGAGATCGTCCTGGAGCGGGTGAGCGTGCTGACCCTGACGGGGTGTGCCGACGATGCGCTCGCGCTGGGCGATGCCTACGTCGATTCGCTGACCGGCGAGGCGCACGCCGAGCTGTGCCTTCGGCTCGCCCGCACAGCGGTGACCGCGGCTCGTTGGGCGGCCGCGCGGGACTACGTCGACAGGGCGGGGCGGCCGGAGGATCCGCGCTCTGCGGTGCTGCGTGCCGACGCGGCGTTCGGGATCGGCGACCAGGACCAGGCCGCCGCGCTGGCGGCCGACGCCGTGGCCCGCGCCGAGCGGGCAGGTGCGCCGTCGGCGCTCTGCGAGGCGCTGGGGATCGCGGCGCGCACCACGTGGCAGACCGATCTCGGGGCCAGCCGGGCGGCCTATCGGCGGGCCGCACAGGTGGCCGCGGAGCACGGGCTCACGCCGTGGCGGGTCGCCGCGCTCTTCGGCGTCGGCATGCTCGAGGTCCTCGAGGATGCCGAGGCCCCGACGCTGCGGCGGGCCCGCGAGCTCGCGACCGAGACGGGCATGCTGGCGCAGCTCGCCTCGATCGACATCATCGAATCCGACCTGGTACTGCACACCCGCGGCCCGGTCGCCGCAGGGGAGCTCGCGGGCCGGGCCGCGGACGCCGCCGCCCGCCTGCGCCTGCCCCAGCTGCAGGCGCAGGCGCTGGAGCAGGTGGCGGCGTACCGGGCCGCGGCAGGCGATGCCGCGGGCGCGGCCGATGTCCTCGCGTCGATCGACCAGTCGCACCACGCGACCAACCCCCACTGGACGAACCCCTTCCGCGGATTCGCGACCGCGATGGGCGCGCTGCTGGAGCACGATCTTCCGCGTGCGGCCGCGGCGATGGACCCGACGGTGCCGCAGGTGCGGAAGGACCGGGGCCTCGTGCTGCTCGCCCCGGTCGGGCTCTGGATCCTGCTGCGCGCCGCGGCAGGCGACCGTGCCGCCGAAGCGCGCGCTCAGCTCGTCGCGGAACCCGGTGGTTTGTCGCGCACGATCCTCGCGGCCCTCGACTACGCCGACGCCGTCTTGGCCGGCCGCTCCGGTCGCGCGGAGGACGCTGTCGCGCACCTACGCGCAGGCGACGCCGCCCTCGCCGCGCGGCCCTGGTGGCGGCGGTTGCTGCGGCTCGTGGTGCTGGGCTGCGCGATCGCCGACGGCTGGGGCGATCCCGTCCCGGAGCTGCGCGCCGATCTCGCGGCGCACCGGCAGGCAGGAGATGCCCACCTCGAACGGGCCTGCCATGACCTGCTCCGCCGCGCAGGCGCCCCCACCCGTCGCAGGGGCCGCACCGTCGTCCCGCCGCGGCTCGCGGCACTCGGCGTCACCGGTCGCGAGGCCGAGGTCCTCGCATACGTCGCACGCGGGTTCACCAACGCCGAGGTCGCGGAACGGCTCGTCCTCTCCCGCCGCACGGTCGAGACCCACGTCGCCAGCCTGCTGGCGAAGACCGGGGCCGCGACCCGCCGGGACCTCCGCCGGTGGGCCGACCCGGCATGATCGCGGGCCGCGGTCGCAGCATGGCCACCGTCAGGCCACCTGCATGCGGGAAGCTGCAATCGCCGGGCGGCCCAGAGCCGTCTCCACCGCGCCCGCGAGGGTGACCCCATGATCAGCGCACGGCCCGTCGTGCCGCCAGGCGACGATCCCGTCGGGGCGCACCAGCACGGCCGAGTCGGGCCCCAGCCGGTACGCGGCGCACAGGCTGCCGCTCGGGTCGGGGAGGTCCCGGCCGGCGACGAGCACCTCGAGCGGAACGCCCGGTGTGCGGGCGGCGGCGCGGCGCCACCCCGCTCCGCCATGGCCGGTGAGCACCGTCAGCCGGTCCTCGAACAGGTCGAGCACGCTCGCCCGGCGCCCGCGCCACCGCACCCAGACGTGCAGGGCGCGTTCGCCGGGCCGAGCCGTGCGGGAATGGCCGCGTGCGGGTGCGGCCCCGTCGTCGGCGACCACGGGGGAGCGGTAGCTGCGCCCGAGGTCGGTGGGCAGGCCGTCGTCCGGCTCCCGCTCCTCGCGCAGCGAGCGGGCGGCGAGCGCGCGGCCGAGCGGCTCGCGCTCCGCGGCGTAGCTGTCCAGCAGGACGTCACCCGCGAGGCCACGGACGGCCCACGCGAGCCGCCAGCCGAGCTCGTGGCCGTCGTGGATCGCGGTGTTCATGCCGATCCCGCCCATCGGCGTCATCCGGTGTGCTGCGTCGCCGACGAGGAAGGCAGGGCCGAGCCGGAACGTCGCCGCCACGTCAGCAGCCATCGTGAACGCATCGGTGGCGAGGATCTCGGGACGTAGCTCCGGTATTCCGGTGGCGGTCCGCAGCAGCTCGGTCCAGCGGGCCGGCGTGTAGTCGGCGGCGCTCTCGCCGAGCCCTTGGCCCCGGCGCCGGGTCGCGGTCCAGCGACCCGCGCCGACCGGCACCAGCACACACTCCGCGTCGGGGTGCTTCACGAAGGTGATTCCCGGCAGCCGGCGGCCCAGCAGCGCGGCGAGATCCGGGCGGAAGAGCGCGTTGACCCACTCGCCCAACGACCCGAGACGTTCCCAGCCGATGCCCAGCGCGGTGCGCACCGCGCTGCGCGGGCCGTCGGCGCCCACCACGAACCGGGCCCGCACCAGGCCGGACGGTCCGAGCTCGGCCCGCACCCCGCCCGGGGTGGTGCGCAGGGCTGTCAGCTCCGTGCCGAAGCGGATCTCGCCGCCCAGCCTCCGGATCTCGTCGGCGAGGATCGGTTCGATGTGGTCCTGCGAGCAGAGCGCGGGGTACGCGGGGCTCACCGCGAGCGCTTCACGCATCGACGGGTAGGTGAACGACACCAGCTCGTCGGGCTCGGCGGAGAGGGTGTGGGTGACGGCGACGCGCGGGTCGCAGTCGACGCCGGCGGCGCGGACCGCGCGGTCGACGCCCCAGAACCGGAAGAGCTCCATCGTGCGCGTGCTGACGCCGGTGGCGCGCGGGACGGTCGAGGTCCCGGCCCGCCGCTCGACGACGAGCACCCGGGCGCCGTGGCGCAGTGCGGTGATCGCGGTGGCGAGACCGGCCGGGCCTGCGCCGACGACGAGCACGTCGGTGGTGGTGGGCATGCCGAGAAGGGTGCTGGCCGCCGCCGCCCCGGGAATCGGTAGCGGGTACCGAAGTTTCGGTAGCCGCTACCGATCCGGCCCGTCCCGCACCGGCGGAGGCTCGACCCGCCCACCCGTGCCCGCGCACTCGCCACCCTGCACACGACCATGGCGGCCCACCAGACGGAGCGGGGCGTGGAGCTGGGCTCGGCGGCCTGGCTGGTGACGGCGATCCGAGGGTGATTCCCGATCAGCCGGCGTACCGGCGCAGCGCGTCGACGGCCTCGTCGACGCGGCTGCGGTCGGACCGGTGGTTGAGGACGCAGACCCGGCCGAGCACCCGCCCGTCGACGCGGGTGCTGGACAGCAGCACCCGCCGCTCGGCGTTCACGCGGCGAAGCAGCTCGCTCGTCGCCGCATCGCCCGCGCGGCAGCGGAAGGCGACGGTCGAGAGGTCGGGCGGTCCGAGCACGGTGAGTGCCGGGATCCCGGACAGCTGCTCGTGGACGTGCGCGGCGAGGTCGAGCTTCTCGTCCAGCGCGGCCCGGAACGCCGCCACCCCGTGCAGGTGCAGGGGCAGCCACAGCCTCAGCCCGCGGAACTCGCGGGTGAGCTCTGGGCTGTGGTCGGCGAAGTCGGGAAGGGTGCCCGTCTCGAGGTCCTGCAGGTAGGGCGCATCGTCGTCCGGGGAGTGGGCGGCGGCGAGCAGCCGGCCGTCGCGGACCAGCAGGCAGCCAGTTCCGAACGGCAGGAACAGGCTCTTGTGCGGATCGAGCACGAGCGAGTCGGCGTGCTCGATGCCGCGGAGCCGGTCGTGGCCGCGGTCGGTGAGCTGGAAGAAGCCGCCGTAGGCCCCGTCGACGTGCAGCCAGAGCCGCTGCGTCGCCGCGACCTCGGCGATCGCGGGGAGCGGGTCGATCGTTCCGGTGTTCGTCGTGCCCGCGGTCGCCACGACGCAGAACGGGAGCCGTCCCGCGGCCCGGTCGGCGTCGATCGCCCGCCGGAGTGCCTCGGTGTCCATGCGCAGGTCGGCGTCGGTCGGGACGACCCGGACTGCGGCTCCCGGGAAGCCGGCGATGCGTGCGGCCTTCGCGACGCAGTGGTGGGACTGGGCGGTGACGTAGAGCGTGCCGGCGCGGAAGTCCGGCGGCAGCATCGCCGTTCGCGCGGTCACCAGCGCCGACAGCGTGGCGAGCGATGCACCGGTCGTCAGGGTGCCCGCCGCGGTGGCCGGCAGCCCGAACAGGTCGGCGACCCAGCGCAGGACGTCGGACTCCAACGCGACGAGCCCGGGCGCCGGGTGGGCGAGGCCGGTGTAGCGGTTCAGTACGCCCGCGAGCAGCTCGGCGACGGCCGCGCTGACCAGTCCGCTGCCCGGGACGTATGCGAACACGCCGCCGCTCGCGCTGTTGATGCCCTTGGCCGCGGCGCGGTCGAGCACGGCGAGCAGCTCGTCGACCCCCCGCCCGTGCTCGGGTGGCGGTCGGCGCACGGCGGGGTCGGCGAGCAGCTCGTCGACCCCGGTGTGGTCGTGCGGCGGTGCTGCGGGCAACCCGTCGACCAGCTCGACCACGTGCTCGACGGCCGCGTACAGCAGCGCGCGCAGCTCCGGTCCGGTCGGCTCGAGCGGGCGCGGTGGCGCGAGGGTGGGGATCCGGGACGGCATGGCGCCATGGTCGCCGGGCGGCGGGCCGCGCGAATCGGTAGTGACTGCCCATCCGGCTCAGACGACGCGCCGTCCGGCCCGGAACACGGCGCGAACGTCGAGCAGGGCATCCGGGGTGCGGGTCGGGTCGCCCGCGACGGCCAGCACGTCGGCGTCGTGGCCGGGCAGCAGCCTGCCCTTGCGCCCGGTGAGCCCGCACGCGTCGGCGGCGACCGACGTCACCGCGGCCAGCGCGTCGGCCGTGCGGAAGCCGAGCGAGGCGAGCAGTGCGACGCCATGCGGCAGCACGTCGTGCGGTTTGCGTGGCCCGATCCCGGCGTCGGAGCAGCAGACGACGCGCACGCCCTCGCGGTGCATGCGCGCCAGGTTCTCCCATCCCCGCTCGATCAGCTCGCCCGCCGGGATGGGCGGACCGTCGGGCAGCCACGCCTCGGTGGCGCCGACGAAGGTGCCCGCATCGGCGAGCGCCGCCACCGTCGACCAGTCCGGCTCGATGCCGGTGGCGCCGACGAACGTGCAGTGCTCGACCCCGTCGGCGCCTGCCGCGACAGCGTCGGCAATGCCGGCCGGCCCGTGGGCGTGGGCGGTGAGCGGCAGGCCGGCCCGGTGGGCGGCATCGGTGACGGCCGCCAGTTCCCGACGCGTGTACTGCGACTCGTGCAGCGCGCGGCCGGGGGTCAGCATCCCGCCGGTCGCCATGATCTTGACGACGTCCACCCCGCGTGTGGCGCGCTCCTCGACGGCGTGCAGCAGCGCGTCGAGCCCGTCCGCCTCGCCGCCGAGGAACCAGCAGTGGCCGCGCGTCGGCGTGATCGGCGGGCCGGCCACCAGCACCTCCGGTCCGGCGCCCGGGTCGGCGGCGTAGCGCTCGCGCAGGGTGACGCCGAGGTAGCGACGGTCCCCGAGATCCCGGACCGTCGTGATGCCTGCATGCAGCGCCACCTGCGCGTTGTCGTGCATCCGCCGCAGCAGAACGGCGTCGCTGTCGCGTTGCATCTGCTCGACCGCGTTCCCCTCGGGGTCGAAGCCGAGGTGCAGGTGCGCGTCCACGAGCCCCGGCAGCAGCGTCACGTCGCCGAGGTCGACGACCCGCGCCCCGTCCGGCGGCGCGGACCCGTCGAGGTCGACATCGGTGATGCGGCCGCGGGCGACGAGCACGCTCGCGTGGCGGCCCTGCCGCAGCGCGGCCCCGTCGAAGAGGCGCGCGCCGCGGATCATGGTGGAGGGAGGCATGCCCCGGTTCTACGGAGACGGGCCGATGGCGACATCCGCATCCACTACCGATGTTTCGCGGGCGAGAGGTCGCCATCGTGGAGGCGAGCCGGCGCTCCACTCCTGCGCCCGGCATCCTGACCGACTCAGGCAGACAGGAGACAAGGCATGCTCGTGCTCACCAGCACGCAGGTCGAGAAGCTGCTCGATCTCGACGAGCTCATCGACGCTCTCGCCGCCGCCATGGCCGACCTCAGCGCGGGGCGGGCGTCGGTCCCCGACCGGATCGGGGCCCTCGTACCCGACCACGACGGCGTGCTCGCCGCGATGCCGGGTTACGTCCCGTCGGCGCAGATGCTGATGGCGAAGATCGTGACGCTCTACCACCGCAACGCGGGCACCGACCTGCCGACCCACCAGGCCGTGATCGTCGCCTGCGACCCCGAGACCGGCCGTCCGGCCGCGCTGCTGGACGGCACCGTGATCACCGCCGTGCGCACCGGCGCGGCCTCGGCGCTGTCGGCGCGGCTGCTCGCCCGCCCCGACGCCGCGGTGCTCGCGATCCTGGGTACCGGGGTTCAGGCGCGGTCGCACGCACGTGCGATGTGCCGCGTCCGGCCGATCCGCGAGATCAGGGTCGCCGGGCGCGAGCCCACGCGCGCGGCCGTCCTCGCCACCGATCTCGCCGCCGAGCTGGGCGTGGCCGCGCGCGGCGCCGCCTCCTACGCCGAGGCGCTGGACGGTGCCGACATCGCCTGCGGCACCACCGCGGAGGGGGAGCCGGCGATCCAGCGTGCCTGGCTCAGCCCTGGGATGCACGTCACGTCCGTCCGCGCGGTCGGCCGCGAGATCGACGACGCCACCGTGGCCGACGCGCTGGTGTGCGTCGAGACCCGGCGCGCGGCACTGGCGCCGTTCCCCGCGGGCACCGTCGACCTGCTCGAACCCGTCCGTTCCGGCCTGATCGGCGAGGAACACCTGCACGCCGAGCTGGGCGAGCTCGTGGAGGGCACCCGGCCCGGCCGCGCCGCGGACGACCAGATCACCCTCTACAAGTCGGTCGGCGTCGCCGCCCAGGACGCGGCAGCGGCGGCGCTGGTGCTGCGGGCCGCGCGCGAGCAGGGCGTCGGGACCGACGTACCCCTCTGATGGGGCCTGGGGCGGGTGGAACGGGATCTAGTCGGGAACCTGCAGCAGGTACTCGTTCGTGGTCTGGTCCCACGCCATCCCGACCAGATTGCGGGCCTGCGCGGCCTTGGCGAAGGACAGGAACGTGTTGAAGCCGTAGCGCTTCTCGCTGAAGCCCGGCCGTCGCTTGCGCAGGTGGTCCTTGAGCCCGCTGAGCTGCGGCCGTGCGCCGGACGCCTGGAGCTGCCGGACGACGTCGACGAGCAGCGCGAAGGCCTCGTCGACCTCCGACCCGTCCTCGAGGAAGGTCACCTCGGGGTCGCCCTGCGCCGACCCGGCCCTGAGCTGGAGGACGTGCTCGCCCTCCAGGTGGCGCAGAAGCTCGCCGAACCCGCGGAAGCCGTGGTCGGCCTCGTCGAACGTGGGGTCCTTCCGCAGGACGGCGCGCTTGAGCCGGGAGGCGAGCACCGGCCCGTCGACGTGGCGTTGCAGGCCGGCGAGCGTGCTCGTGACGAGGTGTGCCGGGTCGCCGGCATCGGTCGGCGCGGGCTCCTCGGCCGCCGCGGGCGCGGGCTCCTCCTCGAGGGGCGGTTCGACGGACGTGGCCTGCACGCGCGAGCGGGCACGGCCGCGGCGTGCCGGCTGCCCCGGCTCGACCCCGGGCAGGCGGTCGTAGAACAGGAACTCGTCGCAGGCCGGTGGCAGGAGTGCCGACGTCGAGGACTGCACCCCGATCCCGATCACCCGCTTGTCCAGCTCCCGCAGCTTGTGGACGAGCGGGGTGAAGTCGGAGTCACCGGTGCCGATCGCGAACGTGGTGATGAACCCGCGTGCGAAAGCGAGCTCGATCGCGTCGACCGCCATCTTGATGTCGGCGGCGTTCTTGCGGGAGCCGCCGACGCGCTGCGGGATCTCGATGAGCTCCACCTGCGCCCTCGTCAGCAGCCTGCGGTCCTCGTCGAAGGCGGACCAGTCGGCGTAGGCCCGCCGCGCCACCACCCGCCCGCGCTCGGCGAGCGCGTCGGCGACCGGTCCGAAGTCGAACGGGGCCACGCCGAGGCCGTCGCGGGCCCCGATTGCCAGGTTCTCGTAGTCGAGGAACAGGGCGATGCGCTCGTCGTCGTTGATCACTGCGGTGGCTCTCCAAGGGGCTGGATGTTCCCGCAGACTAGAGGGGGTGTCAGCCGGCGGCAGGGCTGGGCGCGGCCTGCAGGCGGCGGCGCAGCGAGTCCATGTCCGATCGCGCGGCGCTGGTGCCGGTGAGGAAACGCATCAGCAGGTCGGCGAACCGGACCGGCTGCTCGACGTGCGGGAAGTGTCCGGCGCCGTCGAAGATCTCCAGGTGACTGCCGGGGAGCAGGTCGTGGGCGCCCAGCGTGTGCTCGACCGGGATCACCGAATCCTCGCTGCCGCCGACGAGCAGCACGGGGACGTCGGCGAGCAGGTAGAGCCGCTCCGTGCCCTCCAGGCGCTGGCCCGACAGGTTCAGGGCGCCGCGCACGGTCTGGGCGAACGCGCCCCTGGCGCCCCGGTCGGTGAACGAGGCGACGGCGGAGGCCATCCCGACGAGGTCGGGACGGTCGAGCGCAGGCACCACCCGGCGGGCGAGGCGGGTGAGCCATGGCGGGCTGATCGCCGGAAGTGCCCGTAGGACCATCGAGGTACCTGGCAGGGTCGCCGCGCGCAGCGCGACGTTGACCGCTCTGCCGAGGCCGCCACTGGATACCAGGACGAGGCGCTGCGCCAGTTCCGGGAACTGGTAGGCGAACTGCATCGCGACCCCGCCCCCGAAGGAGTGGCCGACGACGGTGGCGCGGTCCAGCTCGAGGGTGATCAGCAGGTCGCGTACGCCCGCCGCGTACGCCCCCAGGGAGTAGTCGCCGCTGCGCGGCTTGGCGGACTTCCCGTGACCGAGCAGGTCGGGGGCGATGACGTGGGCGTGCCGGCCGAGGAGCGGCAGCACCCCCGACCAGGTCTGTGAGCTGCTGGCCAGCCCGTGCAGCAGTACGACGACGGGACCGCCGCTGTCGGCGCCTGCTTCGAGGAAGGCGACCGGCCTGCCGTGCAGGGTGATCTCCCGCGCTGCGACGGGGACCGGGGAGAGCGAGCGGCGTGCCGAGGTCGTCGACATGGGAGTGCTCCCGATGGGGGTTCGGCGGGCGGATGGCCCAGCGCGTGCGGAACCAGTGTCCCGAACCGGACTTCCGGTTCGGGACACTAGGTCCGCGAATGGCAGGAGCCCGCCTCCACGGGGGAGGCGGGCTCCTGGACTTCAGCTGTGGATCAGAGGACGCGGACGCCCGTGGCCTGGGGGCCCTTGGCGCCCTGGCCGATCGTGAACTCCACGCGCTGCCCCTCGTCGAGGCTGCGGAAGCCGCCGGCGTCGATCTCGGAGTAGTGCACGAAGACGTCAGCGCCTCCGCCGTCCTGGCTGATGAAGCCGAAGCCCTTCTCGCCGTTGAACCACTTGACGGTTCCCTGTGCCATGAACTGCTCCTCGCAGGTCAGATGGCCTCCGCACTGTGCGGGGACCGGCCGGCCGCGATGGGTGCCCCGGCGTCCTTGTGACGCCTGAACCGAACCACCGACCTTGTTCCTGCGGGCGTGCAAAACACGAGCACCGAAACTGACGACCTGATCGCTACAACTCCCCGGGACCCGGATCTGTTCCGGTCTCGCCGAAGTTTCTTTTTCTCAGCGTCGTCGCTGGTCCTTGAGCCGCTGCAGCTTGCCCACCGACCGTTCGAGGGTCTCGGGGTCGACGACCTCGCAGTGGACGCTCACCCCGACCGTGTCCTTGACTGCCGTGACGAGGGCCTCGGCCGCGGCCCTGCGGCGCTCGGGCGGGCAGTCGGGCCGGGCCTCGACGCGCACGGTGAGTGCGTCGAGGCGACCCTCGGTGGTGAGGACGAGCTGGAAGTGCGGCGCCAGCCCCTGCGTGCGCAGCACGACCTCCTCGATCTGGGTGGGGAAGACGTTCACACCGCGCAGGATGATCATGTCATCGCTGCGGCCGGTGATCTTCTGCATCCGCCGCATCGCCGGTCGGGCCGTGCCGGGAAGCAGCCGGGTCAGGTCGCGCGTGCGGTAGCGGATGATCGGCAGCGCCTCCTTGGTGAGCGAGGTGAAGAGCAGTTCGCCCTCTTCGCCGTCGGGTATCGGAACGCCGTCGATGGGGTCGATGACCTCCGGGTAGAAGGCGTCCTCCCAGATGTGCAGGCCGTCCTTGGTCTCCACGCATTCCTGCGAGACGCCGGGGCCCATCACCTCCGACAGCCCGTAGATGTCGACCGCGTGCATGTCGGTGCGGTTCTCGATCTCGACGCGCATCTGCTCGGTCCACGGCTCCGCGCCGAAGATCCCGACCTGCAGCGACGAGGAGGCCGGGTCGATGCCCTGCTTCTCGAACTCGTCGATGATCGTGAGCATGTACGACGGGGTGACCATGATGATCTCGGGCCGGAAATCCTGGACCAGCTGGACCTGCCGCGGGGTCATGCCCCCGGACACCGGGATGACGGTGGCCCCCAGCTTCTCCGCACCGTAGTGCGCGCCGAGACCGCCGGTGAACAGGCCGTACCCGTAGGCGACGTGCACCTTGTGCCCCGGGCGCCCACCCGCCGCGCGGATCGAGCGGGCCATGAGGGTGGCCCAGGTGTCGATGTCGCGTTCGGTGTAGCCCACCACCGTGGGCTTTCCGGTGGTGCCGGACGAGGCGTGGATGCGCCGCACCTGCTCCTGTGGAACGGCGAACATGCCGAACGGGTAGTTGTCGCGCAGATCGGTCTTCGACGTGGTGGGGAATTTCGCGAGGTCCGCGAGCTCCTTGCAGTCGTCGGGATGCACCCCGGCGGCGTCGAACTTGTCCCGGTAGAACGGGACGTTGTCGTACGCGTGCCGCAGGGTCCAGCGCAGGCGTTCCAGCTGCAGTGCCCGCAGCTCGTCCACGGACATGCGCTCGGCCGGGTCGAGCAGCTCGGTAGGGGGCGCCTCTCCGAGACGCCGTTCGGTCGTCGTCACGTCACCCCTCCTTCTTCGCCACCAGCGTCAGCACGTCGTAGCGCGCTACGGACTCGCCGTCCTGGCGGGTCACGTCGGCGTCCCAGCGGACCTCGCCGTACGCGGCGGTGTCGCGCGGCGTGAGCTGCTTGCAGGTCAGGGTGACCGTCAGCTCGTCGCCGAACTTCACGGGCGTGAGGAACCGCAGGTTGTCGACGCCGAAGTTGGCGAGCACGGGGCCGGGGTCGGGGTCGACGAACAGCCCGGCGGCGAGCGAGACCACGAGGTAGCCGTGGGCCACCCGCTCGCCGAACAGCGGGTTGGCCGCGGCGGCCTCGGCGTCCATGTGGGCGTAGAACGTGTCGCCGGTGAACTCGGCGAAGTGCTCCACGTCCTCCTGCGTGACGCGCCGCGGGCCGGCGATGACCGTGTCGCCGACCCGCAGCTCCTCCAAGTGCTTGCGGAACGGGTGGACGTCGGTGACGGTCCGCTGCGAGCCGGGAACCCAGCGGCCAGTGATCGCGGTGAGCGTGTCCGGGTCGGCCTGCACCGCAGTGCGCTGCATGTGGTGCAGCACGCCGCGGATGCCGCCCATCTCCTCGCCGCCACCCGCGCGGCCGGGGCCGCCGTGCACCAGCGCCGGGAGCGGGGAGCCGTGGCCGGTGGACTCTTTCGCGTCCTTCTCGTTGAGCACGAGCAGCCGCCCGTGCCACGGGGCGGCGCCGAGCACCACCTCGCGGACGAACGCGGGATCCGCGCTCACCACCGAGCCGGCGAGGCTGCCCTGTCCGCGCGCGGACAGCTCGATCACGTGCGCGGTGTCGCGGTAGGGCATGACGGTGGACACCGGCCCGAACGCCTCCACCTCGTGCGGCTCGGCGCGGTCCGGGTCGGCGACCAGCAGGATCGGGGAGACGAACGCGCCGCGCTCCGCGTCGGCGTCGACGACGTCGACCTTCTCCGGGTCACCGAAGACGATCCGGCCGGCATCGGCGAGCGCCTTGACGCTGCGGCGCACCTCCTCGCGCTGCTCGAGGCTCGCCAGGGCGCCCATCCGCACGCCCTCGCTCGCCGGGTTGCCGATCGTCGTGCGGGCCAGCCGCGCCGACACCGCCTCGACCACGGCGTCCACGTGCCGCTCGGGCACGAACGCGCGGCGGATGGCGGTGCACTTCTGGCCCGCCTTGACCGTCATCTCGGCCACGAGGCCCTTCACGAACAGGTCGAACTCGGGTGAACCCGGTGCCGCGTCCGGGCCGAGCACGGACAGGTTGAGCGAGTCGGCCTCGGCGGTGAACCGCACGGCACGCTGGACGACGGTGGGGTGCGTGCGCAGCTTCGTCGCGGTCGACGCCGAGCCGGTGAACGAGACGAGGTCCTGCTCGGTGAGGTGGTCGAGGAGATCGCCGGTGCCGCCCGCCACGAACTGCAGCGAGCCCTCCGGGAGCAGCCCGGACTCCACGATCAGCTCCACCAGCTCCGCGGTGAGGAACGCGGTGGGGCTGGCCGGCTTGATCAGCGACGGCACGCCGGCGAGGAACGCGGGCGCGAGCTTCTCCAGCGGCCCCCACACCGGGAAGTTGAACGCGTTGATCTGCACCGCGACCCCGCGCAGCGGCGTGCAGATGTGCTGGCCGACGAACGTCCCGCCGCGCCCCAGCGGCTCGACGGCGCCGTCGACGTAGAACGTGTCGTTGGGCAGTTCCCTGCGGCCCTTCGAGGCGTAGGCGAGTAGCACGCCGATGCCGCCGTCGACGTCGAACTTGGAGTCGCCGAGCGTGGCCCCGGTCTGCGCCGAGACGGCGTAGAGGCGGTCGCGGTGCTCGCGCAGGTGCTGGCCGAGCGCCTTGAGCAGAGCCGCGCGTTGGTGGAAGGTCAGCCCTCGCAGCGCAGGCCCGCCCACGCGCCTGCCGTGGTCGAGCGCAGCGGCGAAGTCGATCCCGGCCGAGGAGATGCGGGCGACCTCCGCGCCGGTCACCGCGTCGTGCAGCGGTCGCCCCTCCTCCGCCGGGCGGTGCCACCCGCCGTTCACGTAGCTGCGCAGGACAGGCGCCATCGGCGGGCCTCCGTTGGTCTCGCTCAACCGACCGTTCGTTCGGGGCGACGCTAGCACCAACGGGCGGCACATCCCAGGGCCTGGACACAGCGGCCGTGGGGTGGAGAATCGCCCGCACCTGTGCGGAGCACGGGAAGGAGGTCGGCGATGGCTGATCGGGTCGGGGCATCGGTCGAGATGCTGGAGGCGGTCGCCGACGCGTTCAACGCGCACGACCTGGACGCGATCATGGAGTTCTTCGCCGAGGACTGTTCGCTCGACATGCCGAGGGGACCCGAACCATGGGGTCAGCGCCTCACCGGCAAGGCGGCGGTGCGTGAGGGTCTGGCCGCACGGTTCAAGGGTTTGCCCGACGTCCACTACGGCGATGCGCGGCACTGGGTCAGCGGCGACCTCGGTGTCTCCGAGTGGCTCCTCACCGGTACCGCACACGGTGGCCGGCAGATCCGCGTGCGGGGCTGCGACCACTGGGAGTTCCGCGACGGCAAGATCGTCCGCAAGGACTCGTACTGGAAGATCGTCGATACGTCGCCATAGCGCTCGGCGAACCGGAACGGGCGCGCAGCGGTCACCAAGGGGCGACCGATCGTTCGGTTGGCCGTTACGCTGGCGCGATGACCGATGATCCGGCCGTCCGCGTCGAACGGGACGGGGCCGTCGCCGTGCTCACGCTGCAGCGGCCCGCGCGCTACAACGCGCTCACCCTGGAGCTCAAGACCGCGCTGCTCGCCGCGCTGGGGAAGCTCGCGACGGCCGACGGCGTGCGGGCGCTGGTGCTCACCGGCGCGGGCAAGGCGTTCTGCGTGGGGCAGGACCTCGGCGAGCACGCGGAGGCGTTGCGCCGCGATCCGGCCACCGCGTTCGACACCGTCGCCGAGCACTACAACCCCATCGTCCGAGGGCTCACCGACCTGCCGTTCCCGGTGGTCGCGGCGATCAACGGGCCGTGCGTCGGGGCGGGGCTGGGCTTCGCGCTGGCCTGCGACCTGCGCGTGGCGGCGGCCGGGGCATCGTTCTCCACCGCGTTCACCGGGATCGGTCTCACCGCCGACTCCGGGCTCTCGGCGAGCCTCGCGCACGCCGTCGGCGTCTCGCGGGCGCTCGAGCTGCTGCTGCTCGGCGAGGGCTTCACGGCGGAGGACGCGCAGGCGTGGGGCCTGGTGCGCACGGTAGTGCCCGCGGACGAGGTGCTCGGCGCCGCGCTGGAGCTGGCGGGGCGGCTCGCGGCCGGACCGACACGGGCGTACGCCGAGGTCCGGAAGGCGGTGCGGTACGGAGCGACCGCGCACCTGGACGACGTGCTCGCCGCGGAGGCCCTCGCACAGGCCCGGCTCGCGGCTACCGCCGACCACGTCAATGCGGTGGAGGCTTTCGCGGAGAAGCGTCGCCCGACGTTCGAGGGCCGGTGAGGTGAGCGAGCCTGCGAGCGAACCAATTTCACAGCACCTTCGCGCTGCGTCGTTTCCCGGTGGGCCGGCCGAGCGCCGGCGAGGCCGTGCGGTGAGCACGCAGACGGGTGGGCGCGTTCGCCGGCCGAGCCACGGGCCCGGCTCGCTGCTCGAAGTGGCGGTGGGGGAGTTCCTCACCCGCGGCTACGACGCCACGTCGATGGAGGATCTCTCCCGCGCCGCCGGGATCACGAAGTCGTCGTTCTACCACCACTTCAGCGGCAAGGAAGCGCTGCTGCGGGCGGCACTGGAACGCGCGCTGGACGGGCTCTTCGCGATCCTCGACTCCGACGAGGCGCGCACCGGCACCCCCCTCGAGCGGCTGCGCCACATCGTCCGCGAGCAGGTGGCCGTGCTCGTGGCAGAGCTGCCGTACGTCACCGTGCTGCTGCGGGTGCGCGGCAACACCGAGTCGGAGCGGTGGGCCCTCGAGCGCAGGCGCGAGTTCGACGCGCGGGTCGCGGAGCTGGTCCGCGAGGCCGTCGAGGCGGGGGAGCTGCGGGAGGAGGTGGACCCGGCGCTCGCGGCGCGGTTGCTGTCCGGCCTCGTGAACTCCGTCGTCGAGTGGGCCCGGCCCGACCGTGACCCGGACGCACTGCCCGGCGTCGTCGCGCGGGCGGTGTTCGAGGGCATCCTTCCGGCGCGCGGCTGAGGCCCGCCGCCTTGCGCGCCCGGCATCCGTGCGTCACCATGAACCGAACGAACATTCGGTACGGAGGCTGCTGCCCATGGACGAGACGGCCCTTGCCGCGCACTTCGAGGCGACGATCGCGGGCGACCAGCGGATCGAGCCGCGGGACTGGATGCCCGAGGCGTACCGGAGGACGCTGATCCGCCAGATCGCTCAGCACGCGCACTCGGAGATCATCGGGATGCAGCCGGAGGGCAACTGGATCCGGCGCGCTCCCAGCCTGCGGCGCAAGGCGATCCTGCTGGCCAAGGTGCAGGACGAGGCCGGGCACGGCATGTACCTCTACGCCGCCGCGGAGACCCTCGGCGTCGACCGCGAGGAGCTCACCGAGAAGCTGATCGCCGGGAAGCAGAAGTACTCCTCGATCTTCAACTACCCCACGCTCTCCTACGCCGACGTGGGCGTGATCGGCTGGTTGGTCGACGGCGCCGCGATCTGCAACCAGGTGCCGCTGTGCCGCTGCTCCTACGGGCCGTACGCCCGTGCGATGGTGCGGATCTGCAAGGAGGAGTCGTTCCACCAGCGGCAGGGCTACGAGCTGCTGCTCGCGATGGTGAACGGCACCGATGGCCAGCGGGAGATGGTGCAGGAGTCGACCAACCGCTTCTGGTGGCCCTCACTGATGATGTTCGGCCCACCCGACGGCGACTCGCCCAACACCGACCAGTCGATGGCGTGGGGCATCAAACGGCACACCAACGACGAGCTGCGCCAGCGCTTCGTCGACATGACCGTGCCGCAGGCCGAGGCGCTCGGCGTCACGCTGCCCGACCCCGGCCTGCGCTGGAACCCCGAGCGCGGCCACCACGACTTCACCGGACCGGACTGGGCCGAGCTCAAGTCGGTCATCTCCGGGTCCGGGCCGTGCAACGCCCAGCGCCTTGCCCAACGGAAGCGCGCGCACGAGGAGGGGGAGTGGGTGCGCGAGGCCGCGCGAGCGTACGCGCACAAGCACGCCCGCAAGGAGGTGGCCGCGTGAACGGGGACTACACCGCCGAGGGCGGCCACGGCGCGATCCCGACCGAGGGCGTCGAGACCGGCTCGGGGACGCCTCGGGGCAGCTGGCCGCTGTACGAGGTGTTCGTGCGCGGCAAGCGTGGCCTCAACCACGTCCACGTCGGCTCGCTGCACGCCTCCGACGCCGAGATGGCGCTGCACAACGCCCGCGACCTCTACACCCGCCGCAACGAGGGCGTCTCGATCTGGGTGGTCGAGGCCTCCGACATCGCCGCGTCGAGCCCTGACGAGAAGGACCCGTTCTTCGCGCCGTCGGCCGACAAGGTCTACCGGCACCCGACGTTCTACGCGATCCCCGAGGACGTGCCGCATCTATGACGGACGACAGCACTGATCACGACGCGACGAACGCCTACCAGTCCCTCGTCGAGACGCTGGGGCACGACGACCCGCGCTGGGCGTTCGGCACCGGCGTGGAGGACGTCCAGGCCGAGATCACCTCGCCGGTGCCGGACGGCGTCGACCCAGCCGACCTCGCCGCCTACTGTCTCATGCTCGGCGACGACGCGCTGATCTGCAGCCACCGGATCACGGAGTGGGTGACCAACGCGCCGGAGCTGGAAGAGGAGGTCGCGCTCGCCAACACCGCGCTCGACCTGCTGGGCCAGGCCCGGGTGCTGCTCGCCCGCGCCGGCTGGGTCGAGTCGGCCGGCTCCGCAGGCTCCGCCGACTCGAGCTCGATGGCCGGCTCCGCAGGCTCCGCCGGGCGACAGCGGGACGAGGATTCGCTCGCCTACCTGCGCACCGAGCCGGAGTTCCGCAACATCGCGCTCGCGGAGCTGCCCGACGAGCGCGACTTCGCCCGCGCGATCGCCCGGCTGCTGCTGTTCTCGACGTGGCGGCTCGCGCTGCTGCAGCGGCTGCTCGGGTCCCGCGATCCGGTGGTCGCCGCGGTGGCAGGCAAGGGCGTCAAGGAGCTGACCTACCACCGCGACCACGCCGCCCGCTGGACCCTGCGCCTCGGCGACGGCACCCCGGAGTCGCACCGGCGCATGCAGGCCGCGCTCGACGCGGTGTGGCCGTACGTCGAAGAACTTTTCCGCACGTCCGACGTCGAGCGCAGGCTCGCCGACGCGGGCGTGGCGGTGGACCCGGAACAAACCCGCGAGGAGGTCGACGCCGTGCTCGACGAGGTACTCGCCCGCGCCACCCTCACGCGGCCGACGATCCCGCACGCCGGCCCAATCAACGGGCAGGGCGGCCGGCAGGGGATGCACACCGAGTACCTCGGGCAGGTGCTCGCGGAGATGCAGAGCCTTGCCCGGCAGCACCCGGGGGCCACATGGTGACCGAAGCCCGCAGCGTGGTCGCCGAGGTCGTCGACCCCGAGATGCCGATGCTCACGCTCGACGACCTCGGTGTCATCCGCGGCGTCGAGGCCGACGGCGACCGGGTCACCGTCACGATCACGCCGACCTACTCCGGCTGCCCCGCCCTGGAGGTGATGCGCGAGGACCTGCGTGCCCGGCTCGCCGCGGCCGGGTACGCCCGGGTCGAGGTGCGCACCGTGCTCTCGCCGCCGTGGAGCACGGACTGGATCTCCGAGGCCGGGCGCCGCAAGCTGGCCGAGCACGGCGTGGCCCCGCCCGACCGGATGGGGCCCCGCGGTACCGGCCCGGTGCCGCTGACGCTCGAGGCTCCGGCCACGGTGGTGCGCTGCCCGCGCTGCGGCTCGCCCGCCACCGAGGAGTTCTCCCGGTTCGGCCCGACGTCGTGCACGGCACTGCGCCGGTGCACCGCGTGCCGCGAGCCGTTCGAGCACATGAAGGAGCACTGATGGCGGCACCGCAGGTCGACGTGCCGGTCCCGCGCACCTCCGGCTTCCACCGCCTGCGCGTGGCCGACGTCGAGCGGCTGTGCGACGACGCCGTGGCCGTCACCTTCGACGTGCCCGCGCACCTGCGGGACGTCTTCGCGTTCCGCCCGGGGCAGTACCTCACGCTGCGGCTGCACCGCGACGGGACGGAGGAGCGGCGGTCGTACTCGATCTGCGCGCCCGCGGGGGCGTTGCCGAAGGTCGGTGTGCGGCGGGTCGACGGAGGGCTGTTCTCCGAGTGGCTGGTGGAGCGGGCCGCACCGGGTGACACCATCGAGGTGGCCCCGCCCTCTGGCTCGTTCACGCCCGACCTCGCGCCGGGCACGCACCACGGCCTGATCGCGGCGGGATCGGGGATCACGCCCGTGCTCTCGATCGCGGCGTCGCTGCTGGCCGCGCACCCGGACACCCGCGTCACGCTGCTCTACGGCAACCGGCGCACCGACACGGTGATGTTCACCGAGGAGCTCGCCGACCTCAAGAACGCCCACGGCCCGCGGCTGCACCTGGTGCACGTGCTCTCCAGGGAGCCGATGGAGGCCGAGATCTTCACCGGCAGGCTCGACGCGGAGAAGCTGCGCCTCCTCCTCGGCGCGCTCGTCGACGTCGCAGGCGTGGACCACTGGTGGGTGTGCGGGCCACTCGGCATGACCGAGGCGGCCGTCGCCGTGCTCACCGGCTTCGGCGTGGACCGCAAGCGGGTGCACCGCGAGCTGTTCTACGTGGACGAGCCGCCGCCGGAGCTGCACCGCGCCGACCCGGCGATCGAGGGAGCGACCAGCGAGGTCACCGTGGTGCTGAATGGTCGATCCACCACGATGACCCTGCCCAGGGCCGAGAGCGTGCTCGACGCGGCGCAGAAGGTCCGCGGCGACCTGCCGTTCGCCTGCAAGGGCGGGGTCTGCGGCACGTGCCGGGCGAAGGTCACCGCGGGCACTGTGACGATGCGGCGCAACTTCGCGCTGGAGGACGACGAGGTCGAGGCCGGGTTCGTCCTCACGTGCCAGTCCCGCCCCGACACCCCTGAGCTGACGGTCGACTTCGACAGCTAGCGATCCTCGGCGGGCACTAGGAGCTGTTGAGAAGTGCGGCGGGCTAGGACCGTCGGCGCTGCTTCCCCCGTCCGGTGGCGGTGGCCGCGCCCATGATCCGTTGTTTCGGTTGTCCATGGCTGTGCCGACAGCCATACACACCCGATACTTGCGATCTTCGTGCTCATGATCCGGAGTATCGGGTGTTCATGGTCGTGGGAACAGCCATGGACAACCGGAACTTCGGATCATGCTCGTCGGCGAAGCCCCGGACCGTGCTCGTGATCAGCGGGAAACGTGACGTGAGCCGCATGGCTGCGGCTGAGGTGCGTGGGTGCAGGTGCGGTCTCGCTCGGGTCGGTCATGCGGGTGTGCGTGGTCGGCGGGGTGGGGACGGGATCACAGCCGGTTGCGTGGCACCCGACCGCGGCGGTCCCCAAGCGGGCGTGCCCCCAAATCGGCGACGGCCGCCCGCGCAACCACATGATTCAGTTGTGCACCCGACCCGGCCACCCCGCGCAGGTGACGGGTCGAGGTGAACCGGATGGCCCCGACGACGGCCCGGGCTCGTCGGTGGGGCCGGGTGTCCCGAGCCGGGATGGCGCGCCCACGAGGGACGCGGCGCCGCGACGGCACCCCGCCCGCGTGCGGAACGCAACCGGCCCTTGATCATCGGACTGGCGCGTTCCCCGACGCGTCGCGTCGGCTTTCGCGCCGATCCGGTGATCATGTATGCCGCGAACGGCTAGGAGCCGTATGCGGCCGCTTCGCGCTTGTAGCGCTCGTTCTCGGCCTCGACGTCGGGCACGTCGGCGCCATCCCGGTCGCCCGGGCCGAAGAACCGGCGCAGGCCCTCGTCGGCGAGGGCCGCGTGCTCGGCCCCGCGTGGCACCATCACCCGCTCGTACTCGGTGATCGCGTCGTCGACATCTGCGTACCGGACGAGGGCGCGCGCGAGTTCGGCGCCGTCCAGCATCGCGAGGTTGGCCCCGAAGCCGCCGAACGGCGACATCAGGTGGGCGGCGTCGCCGAGCAACGTGGCTCCGGGCGTATTCGGCCAGGTGTGGGACGCGGGGAGCACGTGCAGCGGCCGGTTGACGTAGGGGCCGTCGTTGTCGGTGATCAACCTCAACAGCCGGGCGTCCCAGCCGGTGAAGGCGGTGAGCAGCGCGGTCCGGACGGCTGCGGTGTCGGTGGGGTCGATGCCGGCGGCGCGGAGCCAGTCCTGGTCGGTCGTGAGGGCGATGTAGACGCGGACGTGGTGGTTGCTGTTGCGTTGGGCGATCAGGCCCTTGTGGTCGCCTGCAGCGAACAGGTTGCCGTCGCCGACCAGCTCGGCGACCGCCGGGTGCCATACGTCGACGTCGTCGAAGTGCGCCTCGACGAAGGTGACGTCGGTGTAGGCGGGCGCCGCGGCGGAGACCAGCGGGCGGACCCGTGACCAGGCGCCGTCCGCGCCGATGACCAGGTCGACCTCGGTCTCGGTGCCGTCTGCGAAGGTGAGCCGGGAGGTGCCGGCCGGGCCGGGTGTGACCGCGCTGAGCCGGTGGTCCCAGCGGATCGTGCCGGGCGCCAGTGACTCGGCCAGCAGCGCGCGCAGCTGCCGGCGGTCGATCTCCGGGGCTGCGTCCTCGCCGTCGGCGGCGACGTGGTCGACCAGGACGGTCCCGTCCCGGGCCATGACCCGCATGGACTGGCCCTCGGGCCGGGATAGCCGCAGGAACTCCTCGAGCAGGCCGGCTTCGCGCAGGGCGATCTGGCCCGTGCCGGCGTGCAGGTCGAGCGTGCCGCCCTGGTCGCGGGCGGCCACGTCGGTGTCGCGCTCGTACACGGCGACGTCGATGCCGTGGCGCTGCAGGACGCGGGCGCAGGTGAGGCCGCCGGGGCCGGCGCCGATCACGGCGATGCGCGGGGTGGGGGTCATGGTGGTGCTCCTTCGATTAGAGGGGGTCGAGCACCACCATAGGCTTACCGAGTTCAAATGTGCACTGAGACAAACTTTGAAGTGACTGAACCAATAGCTACGATGGCGTCATGACGCAGAGCTCCGCCGGTCGCCGCGAGCGCAAGAAGGCGGCCACCCGCCAGGCGCTTGCCGACGCCGCCCTGCGGCTGTTCCTCGAGCGGGGGTTCGACCAGGTGAGCGTGAAGGAGATCGCCGACGCCGCGGACGTCTCGACCACCACCCTGTTCAACCACTTCCGCAGCAAGGAGGCGCTGGTCTTCGACCGGGAGGCCGACCACGAGGCCGGGCTGGTGGCCTGCGTCCAGGAACGGGCGCCTGAGCAGACGATCCCGCAGGCGCTGCGGGCGTGCCTCGGGCGCATGTACCTGGGCCCGGTCGAGCACCCTGGATTAGCCGAGTTCCTCGCGCTGGTCCGGTCGGCGCCCGCCCTGCGCGAGTACGAGATGCGGATGTGGCGCCGGCATGAGAAGGCCCTGGCGGCAGCCGTCGCCGCGGAGATCGGGGTCGCGGCGGACGACGTCGCGTGCGCGACCCTGGCCCGGATGACCATCGAGGCACTCGACCTCGCGCACGGCCGTCCGGACCCGGAGGCCGCCCTCGACCGGATCTTCGTGGTGATCGAGCACGGCTGGACGGCAAGCACCCGATGAGTCAGGCCGAGCGGTGTGACCGGACCCGTCGATGCGTGCTCACACACCCCGAATCGGCTGACGCTTCCCATCGGAACGGCCCTCGAGGGTGTCTAGTGCTCCACGGGTTCTCGTGTGGGCAGGCCGCGCAGCAGGGTGTCGATGAAGAGGTCGAAGCGCGGGGTGACCGGGCCGAGGTCGTGGCCCGCCTGCTGCGCCCCGAGCCACTGGACGACCCCCAGGCCGAAGACGTACCAGCTCTGCGCGGCCATCTCCGGTGAGGCCCCTGCCGCCCGGAACGCGGCGATCACCTGGTCGCGCAGCAGCCCGAACGAGCGGGGGTTGTGCCGGTGCGGCGCGGCGACGTGCGCGGCGTACCCGGGCACCGCGAGGAACTCGTCGTGCATCGCCCACGCGAGCCGGGCGAGCCAGTCCCGCCAGTCCGCGGGCGTCGGCTCCGACGTCGGCAGGATGCGCTCGACCATCACCTCGCTGATCAGGTCGAACAGCTCGTCGCGGTCGGCCACCCAGCGGTAGAGCGCCGAGTGGGAGACGTTGAGCCGGGCGGCGAGCTCCCGCATCGTCAGGCTCGCCAGGTCGCCTCGCAACGCCGCCGCGACGATCAGCTCGCGGGACAGCCGCGCCGGTCGTCCCGGTCTGCCCGCTGCCGCTGTCACCGCGGGGATCCTAGTGACCGCATTAGAGACCAATGGTCACAAACTGTGTTAGGGTCGCCTCACCTGACTTCAGGAGGTGAGTGCATGGACCGGATCGTCGATGTGGACGTCTCCGACGCCACGCCGGAGGCGGCGCCGACCGCCGTCTTCGAGGCCCTCATGGCCGCGGTGCGGCGAGGCGAGTTGTTCGCCGCCGTCGTGCGGATGCCCGAGGTAGCCGCCGACGGGCCGAAGAGGGGCCGACGCATCGCGGGGGTGGCGGAACGGGTGCGGATGCTCAAACGGCTTCGGCCGGGGCTGGTCGAGCACTGCCGTGGTCTGGCCTTCGTGTTGTCGGAGGAGGGCCAGCGGAACAACGCCAAACAGCTCCGCTCCGGGGCGAAGATGTGGGGCTGCCCGACATTCGCCACGGACGATCCAGGGCAGGCGCGCTCATGGGCACTGGCCCGGTTGGAGAGCGACTGATGTGGGTCCTGGCCGCCCTCACGGCCGCCGGCGTCGCCATCGCCCGCCGGTTCGCCGGCCCCGAGAGGAACCCGAACCAGATGGCGACCCGCGTGGCCACGCCCGCCGTGCTCACCGCCGCCCTCTTCGTCGCTGCGCTGGGCGTGGCGACGGCCCAGACCGTCGTTCTGGCGGTGCTCCCGGTCTTCGGCCGGCAGCTGGGGGTCTCGGCGGCCGCCGTGACGTGGCTGCTGACCGGCTTCATGCTCGCTGCCGCGGTGGCGACGCCGGTGGCAGGGCGCCTCGGCAACGTCCACGGCCATCGCCGCGTCATGCTCGTGAGCCTCGGGGTGCTCGTGGCGGGCAGCGTGCTGGCCGCAGTCGCCGACCACACAGGATCGTTCGCGGGTCTCCTGCTCGGACGCGTGGTCCAGGGCTTGTCCGCCGGGGTGTTCCCCGTCGCCTTCGGGCTGGCCCGCCGTACCGTCCCGGCGAGCAGCCTGACCGGGGTCGTCGCCGGGCTGAGCGCGATGTTCGGCGTCGGCGGTGCGCTCGGCATGGTGCTCGCCGGACCGCTCGCCGGCGTGCTCGGCACCCCGGTGCTGTTCTGGCTCTGCGCGGCGCTCGGTCTCGTCGCGCTGGCCGGGGCGGCCGTGGTGGGCGAGCCGGAGGAGCGGGCGCCTGCCGCGACGCTCGACGTCGGGGGCGCGCTGCTGCTGTCCGTGGTCCTCGTCGCCGTGCTGCTCGTCGTGAGCCAGGGCCGGACCTGGGAATGGGACTCGGCGGCGACGCTCGCCACCGCCGCCGTCGCGATCGGGGCCGCGGTGGCGTTCGTGCTGGTGGAGCTGCGGGTCGCGGCCCCCGTCGTCGACCTGCGGCTGCTGCGCCGCCGGCCGATCGCGGCGACCAACCTGGCCACGCTCGTCGTCAGCGTCGGGATGTTCGCAGCGGTCACCCTCATTCCGCAGCTCGCGCAGGTACCGCCCGCCGCGGGCTACGGCCTCGGCGCCACCGCCGCCGGCATCGGCCTGCTGATCGCCCCGATGGCGGTGATCATGGTGATCGCGGCGCCGCTCGGCGCGCGGCTCACGGCGCGCATGGGAGGGCGCGCCACGTTCCAGGTCGGCGCGCTGCTGGCCGCGGCCGCGCTCGTGGCGCTGGCCCTCGCCCATGACGCCGTGTGGGAGGTAGCCGCGGCCGGCGCTGTGCTCGGCCTGGCGTACGGGCTCGCGTTCGCCGCGCTCGGCACCCTCATCGTCGGCGCGGTGCGCCCCGACGAGACCGGCGCGGCGACCGGCATCAACACGATCCTGCGGACCGTGGGGGGAGCGGCAGGCGCGCAGGTCGCCGCCGCGATCATCACCCCGGCGGCAGGCTTGCCCACCGAAGGCGGGTTCACCATCGCGTTCCTCGTGGCGGCGGCCGCGGCGATACTGGCGGTGGTCGCGGCCAGGGCGATTCCGCGCTCGTCAGCGCGTGACCCGACGTTCACCGGCTCCGGACGTGAACATGGCGATCAGTCGCCGCGGTAGTGGAGCAAGAGGTGTGCGGTGTGCAGGACGGGTAACCACATCTCCTCGTTCGGCACCGGGTCGCCGTGCACCTGGAGGCGGTTGGCGGCGAGCACGACGCTCGCCCGGTGCTCCGGTAGTACGGCGAGGGTGACGCCGGTGAAGCCGGGATGCCCGTATGCGGTCGCCGTGCAGCCGCGCACGGCGGTGGTCCACGAGCGGAAGCCGCGCGACTGGCCGGCGTCCGGCCCGGTCGACAGGTAGGTGCCGAGGGCGTGCCACGGTCCGTCCCCGGCGGCGGATGCGCACAGGGTGGCGCCGAGCCGCAGCAGGTCCTCGACGGTCGAGAACAGCCCAGCGTGCCCGGACACGCCACGAAAGGTGTGGAAGGCGTTGCCGTCCGATACCTCGGCGACGATCACGGTCCGGCGCCAGCCGGCGAAGTCGGCGGCGGAACGGGGCACGGGGTAGGGCTCGCCGGTGTCGAGCATCCGCCGCTCGATGGCATCGCCGGCACCGGTCGCGGCGGCCTCCGGTCCCACCGGCGTCCCGAAAGCGGTCTGCGTCAGCCCGGCGGGATCGAGCACCAGCTCCCGGAGGGCATCCGGCAGCGGGGCGCCGGCCGCGGTCGCGACCACCTGCCCGAGGAGCATGAACCCGAGATCCGAGTAGTGCCGCCCGGCGCCCGGTGCGTAGCGCAGTGGCAGCGCCCGCACGAGCCGGGCGCCTTCGTCCGGCCCGGCGGCGTCGCAGTAGGTCGGCCACCACTCCCAGAGCCCGCCGCGGTGCAACAGCAGGTCGTCCACCGTGACCGGGGGAGCGTCCGGCAGGTAACGGCGCACCGGGGCGGTCAGGTCGATGTCGAGGGCGGCGAGCGCGGTCGTCGTGAACGCCTTGGTGACCGACGCGAGATCGTGGCTGGTCGCCGCGGTCATCGGCAACGGGTCGTCGACTCCGAGCACCTGCCGGTGGCCGGCCACCGCGAGTGCGTCGATGCCGGGCGCGCGCACGGCGAGGCAGGCGCCGGGCGGCGCCCCGTCCGGCGCCACGAGCGCGTTCACGACCTCCTGGAGGGTCACCGGGCCGCCACGTGGCAGGCCGCCCGGTGGCCCGGTCGGATCTCGACGAGCCGCGGCAGCTCGGCCCTGCAGATGTCCTCCGCGTGTGGGCAGCGGGGATGGAACGGGCACCCGGTAGGCGGCTGGACCGGGTCGGGCACCTCGCCGACCACGGTCGGGGTGAGCGGCTGGGTGATCGTCGGGTCCGGCACGGGCACGGCGGCGCGCAGGCCCGCCGTGTAGGGATGCAGCGGATCCGCGAGGACCTCCCGCCAGCCGCCCTCCTCGACGATCCGCCCGAAGTACATGACGGCGACACGATCGCTGATCTGGCGCACCATCGCCATGTCGTGGCTGATGAACACGAGCGCCAGTCCCAGCTCGGCGCGCAGGTGCGCGAGCAGGTTCATCACCTCGGCCCGCACCGAGACGTCGAGCGCGGACACCGGCTCGTCGAGCAGCAGCACCCGCGGCTCCGGTGCGAGCGCGCGGGCGATCCCGACGCGCTGGCGTTGCCCGCCCGACATCTCGTGCGGCAGCCGCGCCGTGAACTCGGCAGGGAGCCCGACGAGGTCGAGGAGCTCCTCGACGCGGCCCGGCCTGCGCAGCCCGTGCACGGTGAGCACCTCGTCGAGGGCAGCGCCGACCGGCTGGCGTGGATCGAGGGAGGAGAACGGGTCCTGGAACACCATCTGGACGTGCCTGCGGTGCGCCCGCAGCCGCCTGCCGCGCAGCGCCGTGAGGTCCACGCCGTCCAGCACGACCCGGCCCCGCGTCGGGTCGTCCAGCCGCACCAGCACCCGGGCCAGGGTCGACTTGCCACAGCCGGACTCGCCGACGACGCCGAGCGTCTCGCCGGGCCCGACCGCGAGCGACACCCCGTTCAGCGCGTGCACGACCTGGTCCGTGCCGCGAACGGGATACTTCTTCTCGAGGTCGTGGGCCTCCAGCATCAGGTCCATATCTCCACCGGCACCCAGCAGGCGGCCCGGCCGGGGCCGCGGTCCAGCAGCGGCGGGCGTTCCGCGCAGACGTCGCGAGCCTGCGGGCAGCGCGGGCGGAACGGGCATCCCTCGACCGGCTCGGAGGGCAGCGGCGGCCGGCCGGGGATCTGCGCGAGTGGCGGACGGTCGTCGTCGGCGGGGTTGGGCAGCGACGCGAGCAGCCGCGCGGTGTACGGGTGCCGCGGGGCAGTGAAGATCTCGCGCACCGGAGCGTCCTCGACGACGTGCCCGCCGTACATCACGACCACCCGCTCCACGAGCCGGGCGACCACGCCCAGGTCGTGGGTCACCCAGATCGTGGTCATACCCAGCTCGCGCTGCAGCTCGGCGACGAGCCCCAGTATCTGCTGCTGGATGGTGACGTCGAGGGCGGTGGTCGGCTCGTCGGCGATGAGCAGGGTGGGGCGCAGCGCCAGTGCCATCGCGATGACGACCCGCTGTCGCATGCCGCCGGAGAACTCGTGCGGGTAGGCGCGCACCGTGCGGGCCGGGTCCGGGATGCCGACGCGGGAGAAGAGGTCGAGGGTGCGCTTCCGGGCGGTGCGGGCGTCCACGCCGTGCACGAGCATCACCTCGGCGACCTGTTCGCCCACCCGGATCAGGGGGTGCAGCGAGGTCATCGGGTCCTGGTAGACCATCGCGATCTCGCGCCCGCGCAGCGCCCTCATCTCCGGTTCGGAGAGTGTCGCGAGGTCGCGGCCGCCGAACCGGACGCTGCCGCGGGTGATCCGGAGCGGGTCGCCGAGCAGCCGCATCAGCGCGAGCATCGTGACCGACTTGCCCGAGCCGCTCTCGCCGACCACCCCGACGGTCTCGCCGCGGTGCAGCACGAGGTCGACGCCGTGCACGATCTCGGCGGCGCGGGTTCCCACCGCGAGGTCCCGCACCTGGAGCACGGGCGCGCTCACGGCGCCCTCGCCTCGACCCGCACCGTCAGGCGCAGCGCTTTCGGCACGGCTGCGGGCTCGGGCAGTCGCAGCGGGCCCGCGCCCGGCGTGATCGTGCCGAGGACGCGCTCGCCGCTCGCGCCGGTGCAGCTCGGCAAGGTGGCAGGCAGGCCGTGCAGGGTCAGCCAGCCGATCAGCGCGAACGCGATCGCCTCCTTCGCGTCCCGCGGCGCACCCAGGTCGGCCGACGGCACGAACCGGACGCCGGGCAGCTCGGCGCCGAGCATGGCGAGCAGGGTCGGGTTGGCGGCGCCACCGCCGGAGACGACGAGCGTGTCCACGCCCGCGCCGCGCACCGCATCTGCCACCGTACGGGCGGTGAGGGCGGTGAGCGTCGCGATCAGGTCCGCGGGTTCGATCGGGCGGGTGAGGGCTGTGTCGAGGTAGCCCTCGTGGAACAGCTCCTTGCCCGTGCTCTTGGGTGGCGGCAGCCGGTAGTAGGGCTCGGCGAGCAGGTCGGCGAGGAGGTCCTCGTCGACGTGCCCACGAGCGGCGAGCGCGCCGTCGACGTCGTAGCCGGCCGGGTCGGCGCCGGTGCGCAGCACGGCCGCGTCGATCAGTGCGTTGGCCGGGCCGGTGTCCCACGCGAGGGGTGGCGAGCCGGGCACGGTGATGTTGGCGATCCCGCCCAGGTTGAGGGCGGCGGGCCGGCCGGGCAGCCCGGCGAGCAGCAGGGTGTCGAGGTACGAGACGAGCGGGGCGCCCTGCCCGCCTGCGGTGATGTCGCGGATCCGGACGTCTGCCACGACCGGCACGCCGGCCCGCTCGGCGATCCAGGCGGGCTGCCCGATCTGCAGCGTGCCGAGCGCTCGGGCGCCCTCGACCCAGTGGTACACGGTCTGGCCGTGTGAGCAGACCGCGTCCACGCGCGGCGCGGCAGCCGCAGCGTCGGCGAAGGCCTGCCCGATCAGGGTGTCGAGCGCGCACACCTCGGCGAGCGTCGTGGTGGCCGGGGGCAGTGCGGCGCGGAGGCGGGCCCGCAGCGCGGGGTCGTACGGGGTGCTGGTCGCGGCCGTGACCTGCCCGAGAAGCACGTCCCCGTCGAGCGCGAAGTCGACGACGGCCGCGTCGATCCCGTCGTGCGAGGTGCCGGAGATCAGCCCGAGGACCTTCACGGCCGCTCCAGGACGTCCCGCAGCCGGCCATCCGCGGCCGCGAGACGGGCGGTCGCCTCGGCCGTCTCGAGGCCGCGTTCGAGCCGGAGGATCGCGAGCTTCACCCGCATCCCCGACGCCTCGAGGGCCTCCTCGGCGCGCTCGCGGGAGACGCCGGTGACGGTGCGGACCATCCGGATCGCCCGCTCGCGCAGCTTCGCGTTGGTGGCGCCGAGGTCGACCATGAGGTTGCCGTAGGTCTTGCCCAGCCGCACCATCACGATCGTCGAGAACATGTTGAGCACCAGCTTCTGCGCGGTGCCCGCCTTGAGCCGGGTGGAGCCGGCCACCACCTCTGGACCGACGAGCACCTCGATGCCGTGCTCAGCGGCGGCGGAGAGCGCGGTGCCCGCGTTGCACGAGACCCCGACGGTGAGCGCGCCGCGCATGCGGGCCTCGGCGATGGCGGCCAGCACGTAGGGCGTGCGGCCGCTCGCGGTGATCCCGACGACCGCGTCGGCCGGTCCCACCTCTTCCGAGGCGATCACGGCGCGCCCGGCGTCCGCGTCGTCCTCCACGCCCTCCTGCGCGGCGAACATCGCAGGCTCTCCTCCCGCGATCAGGCCGCGGACCAGGTCGGGCGGCGTGCTGAACGTCGGCGGGCACTCCGAGGCGTCGAGCACGCCGAGGCGACCGGGCGTCCCCGCGCCGACGTAGAGCAGCCGCCCGCCATCGCGCATCCGGTCGGCCACCGCCTCGATGGCCGGCACGATCCGCGGCAGCGCGGCGCGTACGGCGGCGGGCACGGTGGCGTCAGCATCGTTCATGAGCGTGGCCAGCTCCGCGACGGAGGCGCGATCGATCGCGGCGTACCGCGGATCGGCCCGCTCGGTCTCCAGCCCGTCGAGCCCCGCCGAGAGGTCAGCACGGCCACCTTGCCGACACCCGTCCTGGCCGCTCATCGCGAGCCCCCGTTTCGTGGATCGAGCGCGTCGCGTAGGCCGTCGCCCAGGAGATTGAGCCCCACCACCAGCGCGACGATCACGGCGCCGGGGGCGGCCATCGTCCACCATGCGACGTTCACGAGCACCCGCGCTTCGAGGACCATCGCGCCCAGCGACGGGGCAGGCGGGGGCGTGCCGAGCCCGAGGAACGACAGCGACGCCTCGGTGAGCACGGCCCACGACAGCGACAGCGTGACCTGCACGATCACGATCGGCGCGATGTTCGGCAGCACGTGCCGGGTGAGCGTGCGCAGCGGGGAGAACCCGAGCACGGTGGTGGCGCGCACGAAGTCGGCCTCCCGCAGCGACAGCACCGGCCCGCGCGCCACCCGCACGAAGATCGGCGTGTAGACGATGGCGATGGCAATCGCGACCGTCAGCCACGTGCGCGTGAACGTCGACGCGAGCGCGAGCGCGAGCAGGAGCGGCGGGAACGCGAAGAGCACGTTGGTGACGCCGAGGACCGAGCGGTCCGACCACCCGCGGAAGAACCCCGCCGCGACGCCCGCGGCCGTGCCGGCCACCGCGGCGATCGCGACCGCCACAACCGCGATCTGCAGCGACGCGGCCGCGCCCGCCGCGGAGCGGGTGAGGACGTCGCGGCCGAACTGGTCGGTGCCGAACCAGTGCATCCCCGACGGGCCGCCGAGCCGCTCGCTGGGCGCCTGGACGAGCGGGTCGTAGGGCAGGAGCCCCAGCTGCGCGACGAGCGCCGCGAGCACGACCACCCCGACCAGCACCGCGCCGAACGCGCCGCTGCGGGTCGCGAGGGTGCGCCGCAGCAGCCCGCGCCGCCCGGTCGCCGCGGGCAACCCCGCTGTGACGAGCGTGCTCATGCGGCCCGCACCCGCGGGTCGATCACCCGGTACAGCAGGTCGGTGCCGAGGTTGACCAGCACGAACGTCAGCGCGACGACGAGCACGGTGCTCTGCACCACGGCGTACTCCTTCTGCTGGATCCCGAGCAGCACCTGCCGCCCGATGCCCGGCACCGAGAAGATCTGCTCGACCACAACGGCGCCGCCGAGCAGGTAGCCGAACTGCAGGCCGGTCATCGTCACGATCGGGACGAGCGCGCCGGGCAGGACGTGGCGCAGCGCCAGCCTGCGCGGCCCGACTCCCTTGCCGCGGGCCGTGCGCACGTAGTCCTGCGATCGCACCTCCAGAAGCGCCGACCGCGCCGTCCGCATGATCGGGGCCGCGAGCCCGAACCCGAGCACGAGGGCCGGCATGAGCAGCTGCTGCAGGTGCAGCGCCGGGTCGGCGATCAGGGGCGCGAACTGCTCGGCGTTGGGGTTGTAGCCGAGGAACCGGGCCGAGAGCGCGAGCAGCGCCGAGCCCAGCAGGAACGCCGGCACCGAGAGCCCGGCCAGCCCGACGGCCTGGCCGACCGCGTCGCGGGCTGAGTTCGGGCGGGACGCCGAGAGCATGGCCGCGGCGACCCCGAGAACCAGCCCGATCACCAGCGACAGGACCGCGAGCTCCAGGGTGATCGGCAGCGCCGCGGCGGTCATCCGCAGCACCGACTCGCCGCTGCGTTGCGACGCGCCGAGGTTGCCCGTGGCCACGGCACCGAGCCAGGACAGGAACTGGACCGGCAGCGGCTGGTCGAGGCCGTAGTAGGCCTCCAGCGCCGCGCGTTGGGCCGGGGTGAGAGCGGCGGCCTCGGTGCCGAGGCTCGCCGTGACCTGGTCGCCGGGGATCGCGCGGAGCATCACGAAGACCAGTACCGCAACGCCGAGGAGGGTGGCGAGGGCTTCGAGCAGGCGCCGGACGACCGGGTGGCGAACGATCATGACCCGCCGACGGAGGTCTCGCGCAGGTACTTCAGCGAGCCGTTGGCCATCGGCCGGAAGCCGGTGACCTCGGGGCTGGTGGCCGTGTAGGTGAAGCTGGTGAAGAGCCAGACCCAGGCCGCGTTGTTCTCCAGCTCCGCCGACACCTGCTCGTAGATCCGCTTGCGGGCCTCGGGGTCGGCCGTGGCCTTGCCCTGCGCGAAGAGCCCGTCGAGGGCGGGGGATGAGTAGCCGGCGACCTTGTTGAGGTTCCCGGTGCTGGTGAAGTACCGCCCGTACATGCCGTCCGGGTCGGGACGGCCGCCGTTGAGCGCCACCGCGGTCTGGAAGTCGGCCGCCACCCAGCGGTCGACGTAGGCGCCGGACTCCAGCACGTCCAGGTTCAGGGTGATGCCGGCCTCCGCCAGCTGGGCCTGGATGTTCGTGGCCTCGTTGACGGACGTGGCGTACTCGCCCTGCGACACGATCGCCGCGAGCGTGAGGCCGCCTGCGTGCCCTGCCGCGGCCAGGTGGCGCTTCGCGGCCTCGACGTCGCGCTGCGGACACGGCCGCGCGGCCGGGTCGGAGCGGTAGGCGGGGGAGGTGATCGGTCCGGTCACCTCCCCCTCGCCCAGCGCCGCCGTGTCGAGCACCTGCTGGCGGTCGATGGCGCACTGGATCGCCAGCCGCACGTCGAGGTTGTCGAGCGGCGCCTGGCGGGCGTTCAGCTGCAGCACGTGGTAGGAGAGCTGCGGCGTGTCGGTGACGGTGAGGCCGGACCCCTCCGCGCTCTGCGCGACCAGCGGGTCGTCGAACACCGCGAAGCCGACGTTGCCGGACTGCATCGCCGACACGATCGACGTCTCGTCGGGGATGACCCGGAACTCCAGCGACGGGAGCCGGGGCGCTCCGCCCCAGAAGGCCGGGTTGGGCGCGAGCGCGATCGACTGGTTCGGCGTGCGCTGGGTGAGCGTGAACGGGCCGGTCCCGTTCGGGGTCGCCTGGAGGGCCTGCTCGGTGGCGTCGCTGGGCAGCATCGCGAGGTTCACCGAGGCCATGGCGGCGAGGATGCCGGCGTCCGGCCCGGAGAGCGTGAGCACGACGGTGGCCGGGTCGGGCGCGTCCACCGCGGTGACGGAGGCGAGGCTCGCGGCCGCGACGGCGCCGGTCGCCTCGTCGCGGATCCGGTCGAGGGAGGCCTTCGCGTCGGCGGAGTCGAACGCGCTGCCGTCGGCGAACGTGACGCCCGTGCGCAGCGTCATCGTGATCGTCTTGCCGTCCTCGGACACCCGCCACGACTCGGCGAGGCCGGGCACCACCTCGAGGTCGGCGTCCAGCTCGGTGAGGGTGCCGTAGAGCTGCTCGAGGACGTGGACGGCCTGGAACTGCGTGGCCTTCCAGGGGAAGAGGGTGTCCGGGTCGGATGTCGATCCGACGACGAGGCCGCTCGGCGCGGCGCCTCCGGCGGGTGCACCGCCGCCCCCGGAGCAGGCGGTGAGCAGTACCGCCGCGGCCGCCATTGCCGCACCGATCCGACGCATGGCGGCTACCGGATCACGAGGTCCACCCTCGGGTCAAGAGTTTCCGTGACCGTCGACCAGGACGTAACAAATTGTCGTGGATACTGCCCGGGTGACTGCCCTCGTGCGGATCCGCGCCGTCGCGCCGTCGCTTCGCCCGGCGCAGCGGCGGGTCGCCGATGCGGTGCTTCGGGATCCGGCCGGCACCGCGGAGCTGCCGATCGGGCGGCTCGCGCAGCAAACCGAGACGTCGGTGGCCACCGTCATGCGGTTCTGCCGGTCGGCCGGCTTCCAGGGTTATCCGGAGCTGCGGCTCGCGCTCGCGCGCGAGACCGGCCGGGAGGCCGCTGCTGACGGCGCTGTGCTCTCCCCGGACATCGACCGCGACGACTCGCTCGCCGACATCGTCGCGAAGATCGCCTTCAGCGACGCCGCCGCCGTGCAGGACACCGCCGCCACCCTGGACCTGGACGCGCTCGCCGCGGCCGTCGACGCCGTGGCGACGGCGCGGCGGATCGACGTCTACGGCATCGGGGCGAACGGCTTCGTGGGACAGGACCTGCACCAGAAGCTGCACCGCATCGGCCTGCTCGCCTTCGTGTGGCCGGACCCGCACGCCGCGCTGACCTCGGCCGCCCTGCTCGACGATGGCTGCGTCGCGATCGGCATCTCGCACACCGGCTCCACGGTCGACACCATCGACGCACTGCGAACCGCGAGGGAGTCGGGAGCGCGCACGATCGCGATCACCAACTTCGTCCCGTCCCCGCTCACCGCGCACGCCGACCTCGTGCTCACCACCGCCGCTAGGGAGACGACGTTCCGCTCCGGCGCGATGGCCAGCCGGATCGCCCAGCTCGCCGTGATCGACTGCCTCTTCGTCGGGGTGGCCCAACGCTCGTACGACCGGACGACGACGGCCCTGAATCGCACGTACAAGGCGGTGCGGTCCCGGCGGATCAACGCTCCGTGAGGTTCGGGCATTGCCGCACCGACCGGCCCTACAGGACGTTGTTGCGGGAGTTCGGCCCGTGGCTGGCGACGTCGCGGTTCCCGCGCATCCCGCGTGCTGCCGGAGTGTCGGAGAGCCCCTGCATGATCTCCGCATGGTGCTCAGAGACCGGGCCTGGCCGCCGGTGGACTCCACGTTGAGGGAGTCGGTGATCGGTTACTTTCAGTTCATCCACACCACTGCCGTCAACAAGCTGGACGGACTCGACGAGGAGCACGCGCGCGCAACGCCTCTGCCGACGTCGCCGGTGATGAATCCACTCGGCTTGGTCAAACACCTGACCGCGGTGCAGCGGCAGCACATCCAACGCACGGTCGGCGGTCAGGACCTCCCGTCGTTGTGGCGCCCCGACGACCACGACTTCGAGTTCCGGGTCGGTCCCGACGAGACCATCGCCTCCGTTGTGGCGGCGTACGACGCGGAGTGGGAGCTGAGTCAGCAGACGCTGCGCACGGTGGAGTGGTCAGGGTTCGTCGAGGGATACCACGGGCCGGTGCGGATCGAGCGGCTGCTGATGGACGTCCTGCAGGAATCGGCCCGGCACCTGGGCCACCTCGACATCGTCCGGGAGCTGATCGACGGCGCGAAGGGGGAGTGATCCGGAAGAAGATCATCTGCGACGAGATGATCCCGCGATCCTCAAATGCATGGCGAACACGACGCACCGGACGGGCGCTGTTGCCCGGAACCTGAGCGCATCTCAGCTCGATACTTCGACGTATCCGATACCCAGAAGTATCGTACGAAGCATGGCTGTGACTCGGAAAGCTCGACTGAAGGCCCCTCCGCCGGGCCATGACATGGGACGGCACGCGGTGGATGCCGTCGTGCCGAACGTGGCGTTCCTCGTGGGCCACGAGATGGCCGGGGTGGCGGTGGGGGTGACGGCGGCGGTGGTGGCCGGGCTGGTGCTGGTCGGCCTGCGGCTGCTGCGCCGACGCAGGCCGACGGTCGTGTTCGCGGCCTTCGGCCTCGTGCTGCTGCACGCGGGCACGGTCGTGGCCACCGGCGAGGGGCGGGACTACTTCCTTCCGTGGCTGCTGTTCAACATCGCGCTGACGCTGGTGTTCGTGGTCTCCCTGGTCGCCGGGCGGCCGGTCACGGCACGGCTGACCCGATACGCCGGATTGACCGGTGACGTGTCGACGCACAGGCGAGTCACGGCCCTGTGGGCCGGACTGTGCGTGCTGCACCTCGCGGTCGGGCTGCCGTTGTACGCCGCGGACATGGTGGTCGCGCTCGGCGTGGCCAAGTTCGTGCTGGGCCCGCCCGCTTTCCTGCTGCTGGGCCTCCTGTCGTGGCGCATGCTCGACCGAACCGCCACGGGCGACGTGCCCACTCACGAGGTGGAGGTGTCCTCGTGACCGGGCCGGTCCCGCGCGTCCGGCGCGACGAAGTACGCCGCCGGTTGCTCGACGCGGCGGCGGAGGTCTTCGCCCGGCGCGGCTTCGAGGCCGCTCGGCTGGAGGAGATCGCTTATGCGGCCGGGTTCACCAAGGGCGCGGTGTACTCGAACTTCGAGGGCAAGCACGCCCTGCTCGCCGAGCTGATCGATCAGCACGCGCGCACCCAGCTCGCGGTCGGCACGGTCGAGGTGCGTGCCCAGAACCGCCCCGAGTCGGCGCTGGAGGACATCGCCGAGGTCTTCGCGCGGCGGATCGTCGAGGAAAGCACGTGGAGCCGGCTGCTCGTCGAGATCGCCCAGCGTGCCGCCCACGATCCCGAGGTGCGGCAGGTGTACGTCGGGGTGCGCAGGGCCCTGCGCGACGAGCTCGCCGCGGTCCTCGCGCATGGCTGTGCCCAGCTCGGCATCGAGCTCACGGTGCCCGCCGAGCAGCTCGCCCTGACCCTCCAGGCGCTGCGGATGGGGCTCGCCCTCGAGCACGGCACCGACCCGGACCAGGTCGATCAGGCCGCCGTCACTGCCGTCTTCACCAGCACCCTGCGCGGCGTGATCCGCCAGCCGGCCGACAAGGAGATCCGGTGACCACCCAGCTCCCGCAGCCGGATCCGGCCACCGTCCCGCCGCTCGGCCGCGCTCGCCTCCCGGTGCTCGGCGACGTCGGCGGCCACGCCGCCGGGAACAGCGTGTTCGACCTGGTGCCGGCCTTCGACGAGCTGGGCAGCCTCGTCTCCCGCACGACGTTCGGCCGCAGGATGCTGCTGGCCGGCCGGGTCGACGTGGTGTCCGACCTCTGCGACGACACCCGCTTCGCCAAGTTCGTCGGGCGCGGCCTGCAGCTCGCGCGCCGGGTCGTCGGTGACGGCCTGTTCACCGCGCACAACGACGAGCCGAACTGGGCCAAGGCCCACGACATCCTCGTTCCCGCGTTCACACTCGACGAGATCGACACCTACCACCCCGCCATGCTCGCCGTGGCGAACGAGCTGTGCGGACGGTGGGACGCCGCTGCCGAGGACGGGAGCCCGGTCGGCGTCGTCGGTGACCTGACCGCGCTGACCCTCGACACGATCGGGCGGGCGGGCTTCGGCTACGACTTCGGTTCGTTCCGGCGCACCGAGCCGCACCCGTTCGTGGTGTCGCTGCAGGCATCGCTGGCCCACAACCAGCGGCTGCTGCGCAGGCTGCCCGGAAGCGACTTCCTGCACCGTCGCGAGGACGCCGCGCAGGAACGGCGGGCGCAGCACGTGCAGGGCCTGATCGACGAGGTGCTGCAAGCCCGCCGGTCGAGCGGCGACACCTCCACTGACGACCTGCTCGGCCTGATGCTGAACGCGGTGCACCCGGCCTCCGGCACCCCACTCGACGACGCCAACATCCGCAACCAGGTGCTGACCTTCCTCGTCGCCGGGCACGAGACCACCTCCGGGGCCCTGTCGTTCGCGCTGCAGGCGCTGGTGAAGAACCCAGCCGCGCTGGCCAGGGCCACCGCTGAGGTCGACGCGCTGTGGGGCCCCGAGGACGACCCGCAGCCCGGCCCGCAGGACGTGCCGCGGCTGCGCTACGTGCGGCAGGTGCTCGACGAGACCCTGCGGCTGTGGCCCACCGCGCCGGTGTTCAACCGCGTCTCCGACACCGACACGGTCATCGGCGGCCGCTTCCGGGTGCCCGCGGGGCGGCCGGTGGCCGTCGTGGTGCCCGCGCTGCACCGCGACCCGGTGTGGGGCCCCAATGTGGAGGCGTTCGACCCGGACCGGGTCACCCCCGAGCGGGCTGCCGCCCGCCCGCCGCACGCCTACAAGCCGTTCGGCACCGGGGAGCGGGCCTGCATCGGCAGCCGCTTCGCCCTGCACGAGGCCACCCTCGTGCTCGGTCTGCTGCTGCACCGCTTCACCCTCGACGATCACACGAACTACCGGCTGAAGATCAACCAGGCCCTCACCGTCAAGCCGGAGGGATTCACCCTGCGGCTGCGCAGGCGCACACCCGGGGACCGGGCGACGGCAACGACCGTCCCCACGGCCGCCGCGTCGCCCACGACGACGAGGCGGGCGCCGGGCACGCCGCTGCTGGTGTTGCACGGCTCCAACCTCGGCTCGACCCGCCGCTGGGCGGACACGCTCGCTGCCCGGGCCGAGGACGCCGGCTTCACGACCACCCGCGGCTCGCTCGACGACGCCGCCGACGGGCTGCCGACCAACCGGCCGGTGCTCGTCGTCGCCGCCTCCTACAACGGCCGACCCACCGACGACGCCGAGAAGTTCGTCGGCAAGCTGGACGACGCCGGGACCGATGCGTTCGTCGGCGTGCGCTACGGCGTGCTCGGGGTCGGCGACCGGAACTGGAGTGCGACCTACCAGCGGATCCCCACCCTGATCGACGACCGGCTGGCAGCCGGCGGCGCGCAGCGGCTGGTGGAGCGGGGCGAGGCAGACGGCTCGATCGGCCTGGCCGCGGGCGCCGAGCCCTGGATCGACGGCACCCTCGCCACGCTGCTCGACGAGTTCGGCGAGGAGACGACCCGGGCGGCGCCCGTTGCCGCTGGGTACCGGGTCCGCGAGCTCGCCGCGCCCGACCTGGACACCGCCCTGCACGCCGGGACCCTCGCCCTCACCGTCGAGGAGAACCGCCCGCTCACAGACGAGGGCCGTCCCGGCCGCACGAAGAGGCTGGTCCGGCTGACGATGCCAGCTGGGCAGCGGTACCGCACCGGCGACCAGCTCGTCGTCCGGGTCGCCAACCCGGACGCGCTGGTCGACCGCGCGCTCGCCGCGTTCGGCCTCGACGGGGACCGGTGGGTCACCGTGGAGCACGGCCGGCGGGACCGCACCGAGGGGGTGCCGGCGGGCGTCCCGATCACCGTACGCCGGCTGCTCCGGGAGACCGTGGAGCTGGAGGACCCGGCGCGGGCGGCCGCGACCAGGCGGATGGCCGAGCTGGACCCGTGCCCGCCCGAGGCGGCAGTGCTCAGGTCGCTGGCCGACGAAGCGACCCGCCCCGGCCTCGTCGAGCTCGTCGAGCGCAGTCCCGCCCTGCGCGGACGGCTCGACCTGGCCACCCTGCTCGACCTGCTCGAGCCGCTGCGCCCCGAACGTATTCGATCTCGTCCTCCCCGGCGGCCAGCCCCTCGGCGGTGGACCTGCTCGTCTCGGTCCTCGAGTACGGCACGCCCAGCGGCGAGCGACGCCGCGGCGTCGGGTCCGGCCACCTCGCCGCGCTCCGGCCCGGTGACGAGGTGCGCGCCACCCTCCAGCCGTGCCGCGAGGTGCTCCGGGTCGACCCGCACGCAGCGGAGCCGACCGTCCTGGTCGCCGCGGGCAGCGGGCTCGCCCCCTTCCGCGGAGTGGTCGCCGACCGGATGCAGGCGCAGGCGGACGGGGCGGACCTCGCGCCGCTGACCCTGTATTTCGGCTGCGACGACCCCGATCTGGACTTCCTGCACCGCGCCGAGCTCGAAGCGGCGGCCGCCGCCGGGGTGGTCACGCTGCGCCCCGCGTTCAGCGAGCGCCCGGTCGGCGGGGTGCGCTTCGCCCAGCACGCGATGGCCCGGGACGCCGACGCGGTGTGGTCCGCCCTGGAGGCCGGCGGCCGGGTGCTCGTCTGCGGCGACGCGCGCCGGCTCGCGCCCGCGGTCCGCGAGGTCCTCATGCAGCTGTGTCGCGACCGCACCGGCAGCAGCGAGGTGCTGGCCGAGGAGTGGCTCGCCGCTCTGAGCCACAGCGGCCGCTACGTCGAGGACGTTTACGCCGGTTGAGCCTACCCCAGTGTTGGAACTGACGTTGTGGCACCACTTCCGCCGATCAGCGCTGCCTCCGGGTCCTAGGCATCGCTCAAGAGATGGCGCAACGCCCGTTCGGGTGCGTTGAGGAAACCGCGCATCGCGGATACCGTGCGGCAGCTGTCGTAGTCGACGGTGTGGAACGAACCGTCCTCCTCGATCTGCACGATGGTGGCTCCGGGGAGCGCGAGCAGGACGGGTGAATGAGTGGCGATGATGAACTGAGACCCGGAGTTGACGTACTGATCGATGAGTGCGAGTGCGGCCATGCATCCCTGGACGGAGAGGGCTGCTTCCGGCTCGTCGAGCAGGTAGAGGCCGGACGGGCCGAACCGGTGTTGGAGGAGATCGATGAAGGATTCGCCGTGCGATCGGGTGTGCAGGCTTCGGCCGCCGTACGCCGCGAGTATTTCCGAACTTCCGCCATCTACCTGCTCGATCTGCGTGGCGACGTTGTAAAAGCTCTCGGCGCGCAAGAAGAAGCTTCGGCGCTCACGACCAGGTCTGCGCACTGCCCGAGCGTACTTGCCGAGTTCGGACTCCGTCGTGCGCGTGCTGAATCGCAACGATCGGGAGCCGCCCTCCGGGTTGAGGCCGAGGGCAACCGCGATCGCCTCGATCAGCGTGGATTTCCCGACGCCGTTCTCTCCCACGATTGCGGTGACCCCCGGGCTCAGGCCGAAACCGTCCGACTGTTGGATCGCTCGAACCAGCGGGAGGTCGAAAGGGTATCCACGATCATGTGCGGATGGCGTGTCGATGACCACTCGCCGAACGAAATGTCCGGCCCGGCCGCCTCGGCTGCTCGTCACGATCGAGGGTCGATGTTCTCGATCCCGAGCTCCTGAACCTCGTCCTCGGAGTAGTCGATCTTGTAGCCGACTCGCACGCGTGTCTTGTCAGTGTCATGGTTCCGGAGATGCTCGAGTGATATCGACACTGTGCCGGCGGTCGCGATCTCCTGTAGGGAGGCATCGCCGCTCAGCTCTGCCACTTTGCGAAGACGTTGCCGGTCGACCGAGGGGACGGGCATGTCGAGGAGGTACGTACCTCTCGACATGTCGACGTATTCCCGCAGCGGCCGACCAGGGCTCATGCCCGTCGCGTTCAGGGGGCCGGTCAGTTCCTCGGCGCCGACAACCTCGGCATAGGACTGCAGCCGTGCCATGGCTGTTCTCCGTTCTGCCCGGTCAACAGGGACCCTCGTCTGTCATCCATGACCCGCATAATCCGCCGCAATCAGCGCATCGACTCTCCCAGGTCACGATGTATCGGCCACCCATGCAGTCGCCGTCGAGCATTCTAACATATGACTTCTCGCAGTGCGCGCGATCCCCGTGCTGGGCGAGCGCAATGCTGCTTGATTGAATGCCACTGACTGCTGGAATTGCCACCGCGAATGCGGCTAGGAGGCTGCAGAGCAGGATTCTTCGCCGGTGGCTTCTCGGCTGTCTCGGCGCATCTGGTGGCCGTGAGCCGTCAGCATTGACCATTGTTCTCTCCTGTGGGTGCTCGGGCGGGTCGCGAGCCGGCCTTCGCCGTGACGAGCCGGGCTGATGATCAGCCTAGGGTGGCGACGCGAGGCCGCAGGCGGAAACTGTCGAGAATGTTCGCGATCGTGAACGTCGGCATCTCTCGTGCATGCTCGTCTGCTGGCTCGGCCTATTTGTTCGCGCTACACATGAGTACCGCGAGGCCAGGTGTGCGCCCGAGGTCACAGCGTCGATGATATGTTCTGTTCAGCAGACGTTCTGTACGGCATAGGATCGAGGGCATGACCGACTACGGCCACCCGCTGCTCTTCGGCTCCTTCCTCACCCCGCTCGCGGCCGACCCGGAGCAGGTGGTGGGCCTCGCGCAGCGCTGCGAGCGGCTCGGGCTGGACCTGGTGACCGTGCAGGACCACCCCTACCAGCCGCGCTTCCTCGACACCTGGACGCTGCTGTCCTACATCGCGGCCCGCACTCGCAGCGTTCGGCTGGCCGCGAACGTCACGAACCTGCCGCTGCGCCCGCCCGCCGTGCTCGCCCGCAGCGTGGCGAGCCTCGACCTGCTCTCCGGCGGCCGGGTGGAGCTGGGCCTCGGCGCCGGCGCGTTCTGGGAGGCCATCGAGGCCATGGGCGGGCGCAGGCTGCCCGGCGGGCAGGGGGTGCGCGCGCTGGAGGAGGCCATCGACGTCATCCGCCAGGTCTGGGATGCCGGTGCTCGCGGGGGAGTGCGCGTGGAGGGGGAGTTCCACCGCGTGGTCGGCGCCAAGCGCGGCCCGGCGCCCGCCCACGACGTCGGTATCTGGCTCGGCGCGTACAAGCCACGCATGCTCGCCCTCACCGGACGGGCGGCCGACGGCTGGCTGCCGTCGCTCGCGAACATGCAGTCCAGTGACTTCGCCACGGGCAACGCGATCATCGACGACGCGGCACGGGAGGCAGGCCGGTCGCCGAGGGACATCCGCAGGCTGCTCAACGTCGGCGTCGACCAGTCCGCGGAGCAGCTCGCCGGGCTCGCCCTCGACCACGGGATCAGCGCGTTCATCCTCGCCGGCGACGATCCCGGCGACCTGCACCGCTTTGCCGAGGAGGTGGCGCCGGCCGTGCGCGAGCTGGTGTCCGCCGAGAGTTCCACGAAGCCGCAGGCCCCGGTGGCGCGTAGCGGTGGTTTCACCGTCGTACCCACCCCCGACGACGGTTTCCGCCGCAGCGCGACCCAGGTGTGGGACGAGTCGGCGCGACCCACGGGGCCCGCGCCGGATCCGGACCGCACCTACACCCCGCACGAGCTGGCCGGGGGTCAGCACCTCATCGACGTGCACGACCACCTGCGTTCCGAGCTCGCGCGGGTGCGCGACCTCGTCGAACAGGTCGTCTCCGGTGCCGTGGACGCGGGGGAAGCACGCTCGCACATCCAGACCATGACCCTGCGGCAGAACAACTGGACGGTGGGCACGTACTGCGAGTCCTACTGCCGGTTGGTCACGATGCACCACACGCTGGAGGACCAGACGATGTTCCCTCGGCTGCGCTGGGGCGACCCGCGCCTCGCCCCGGTGGTCGAGCGGCTCCAGGAGGAGCACCACGCGATCCATGAGGTCCTGGAGCGGGTCGACCGCGCGCTGGTCGCGTTCGTCGCCGGTCAGGACGGGGACGCGTTGCGCGCAGCGGTCGACCTGCTCACCGACACGCTGCTCTCCCACCTCGCCTACGAGGAGCGCGAGCTGGTCGAGCCGATCGCGCGGCTCGGGATCGGCTGACTAGTGCCCCGGCAAGGAAGGTTGGTGCGTAAATCGGCGGATCCAGGTTTCCGCTGGGTGCGCCGGCGAACCGGCCTCGTACCGGGCGTACTCGGCCGGTTCGCCGGTGCGGCCAGCGGGAAGCTGGGCCGTCGAGTTACGTGGCGAACCTTCCTTGCCGGGGCACTAGTGCTCCCCTCGGCGTCAGCCGGGCCGCGGTGCCAGCAGTACGGGGCAGGGCGCGTGCTGCACGGCGCTGCAGCCCACCAGCCCGACGCGGGCGGGAATCCGGTGGCGGGGCCCGCCGAGGACGAGCAGGTCGGCGTCGAGCCCTTCGCCCACGAGCTCGTGGGGGTGCATCCGCAGGAGGCGGGGGACCACCCTGAGCTCAGGGGCGTCGGCCGCGAGCTGCGCGACGGCCGTGTCGAGGACGTCGTGCCCGCGGGCCAGCGCGTCGGTGAGCCCGACGCTGCGCTCGCCGAAGGAGAGCGGGACGCAGTGGACGGGCACGACGGCGGCCTCGAGCACCGTGGCGGCCAGGGCCGCCTCCGCGAGGACCGCGGCGTCCGACGGGAGGTCGCGGACCGCGGCGACCACCCGCCCACCGGGGGTGTGCCCGTCGCCCGGCGGGCCCACGACGAGGACGCTGCGCCCGGCGAGCGCGGCGACCGTGAGCAGGCGGTCCTCCGGGCTCCCGGGTGCGGGTTCGATCCGCACCTGCCGACGGGACCGCCGACATGCTCGCTTCACCCACGCCGGCACGTCGGGCTCCTGCGCCATGACGACGATGGCCTCGGCGGGCCGGTGCTGGGCTGCGGGCGGGGCGAGCGCGGACGTGCGCTGGCTCATCCAGGGGCTCCCTCTTGGCGGCGACTCGCGCGCTTGCTGCGTGTCGCTGAGCGACGGTGCTCCTGTCGTTCCCGTTCGGCCAGAGTACTGGCAGGTCTTCACCCGGAAGGGTGCAGCACTATGCGGTGAGCTCCCGGACGTAGGCGAGACCGTCTACCAGCCGCTCCCGTAGCGGGACCTCGGTGGAGAAGTCCTCCAGCGACACCCATCCGTCGTAGCCGACCCCTGCGAGCGCGTCGAAGAGCCGCTGCAGCGGGGCCGCGCCCGTCCGCATCGGCGCCCACTCCCAGCTCCACGGCGGCGACGTGCCCGGCGCGGGCCGCAGCTCCGCGTTCTTGACGTGCACGTGGGCGAGGTGCTCGCCGAGGATCTCCAGGCTCCACAGGTCGAACTCGTAGCCCTCGCGCACCATGTTGCCGACGTCGTGGATGACGCCGACGGCCCGCGGGTCGATCCCGTCGAGGAAGCGGGCCGCGGCCGACGCGCTGGACACGAGCGACTGGTGGTGCAGCTCGAGCAGCGCCTGCACGCCGTGGCGCAGCGCCAGGTCGGCGACCGCCCGGAACTCATCGCGCCTCCGCGCGAACGTCTCCCGGTAGCCCTCCGGGCCCGGCGCGCCGACCTGCACGCGCATCCGCGGCGCCCCCAGCGCTGCTGCCCCGCGCATGAGGCGCTCCACCGTGTCGAGGTCGTCGCAGCGCGCGTACGGGCCGACGGCGGGGATGTCGAGGCCCGCGGCGCTGGTCAGCTCCCTGATCCGCGCGGCGTCCTGCTCGAAGGTCGACGCCGGGAGCGTGCAGCGGTTGCCGCGCCAGAAGCCGGGCGGGCCGTCCGTGCCGGGGTCGTCGGCCACCCGCCACTCGATCCCGTCGAACCCCAGTGCCGCCACCTCGGCGACGGCCTCCTCCGGCGTCCACTCGGGCAGGCTCACGGTGCAGACGGCGATGCGCACGGCGGCGAGTCTCGCACCGCGGCGGTGCGGGACCGACCCCGCCGAGAGATCGATCACACGGGCACGAGTTCGGGCCAGGCCCGCCGTGCCCCGCGGGCCACGTGCTCCTCGAACGCGGCAGCGCCGAGCGTCTCCCGGAGCCGACCGCTGATCCGGTCGACGTCACCGCGCTCGGAGGGCGGGAGCGGCGCCCCTACGCCCGCTCTCAGGGCCTCCGCCGCCCCGAGCAGCTCGGCCGCGCGTTCCGGCCCGCGTGCGGTCTGTGCGCCGGCGAGGCCCTCCAGGGCGAGCGCGATCGCGCGCGGGTCGCCGACCCGCCGCGCCGCGGCAAGGCCGTCGAGGTGCGTCCGCCGCGCGGCGGCGAGGTCCCCGCGCTGCTCCGCCACGAAGCCGAGCTCCGCGAGCACGAGCGCGAGGCCGGGCTCGCCGTCCACGGTGCGGAGCCAGTCGATCCAGCGACGGAGGTGGCGCTCGGCGTCGGCGAACCGGCCGGCGCGGCGGGCCGAGAGCGCGAGCCCGATCTCGGCGAACTCCTCGGCCACGGGATGCGCTCCGTGCACGGCCATCCGGCGCGCCCGCTCGTGCAGGGCGTCGGCCTCGGCCAGGTCCCCGGCCAGCAGCGCGATGCGGCCGAGCCCGGAGAGCCGCATCGACGCCTCGTCGCGCAGCTGCAGCTCCTCGGCCATCCGCAGGCCCTCCCGGTGCAGCCGCACGGCGCGGGCGTAGTCGCCCGCGATCTCCGCGAGCTCGGCGAGGGTGGTGGTGGCCCGCAACCTGCCCCACCGGTCGCCGAGCTCCTGGAACAGCAGGTCGCTGCGTTCCGCGTCCCGGGCGGCCGCGTCGAGGGCACCACCGGCGCGGGCCACCGTGGCCCGCACCGCGAGCGCGGCGGCGGTGCTCCACCGGTCGCCCACCGCCGCGGCCCGCTCCACGACGTCCTCGACGAGCCGCGCCGTCGTGGCGAGCTCTCCGCGCCCCCGGTGGGCGAACGCGAGGAACCAGCGGGCCCGCGCGCGACCACCTGCGTCGGCGAGCCCGTCGGCGGCCGCGAGCGCTCCCGGGAGCACGTCGACGCCGGACCCGCTCAGCATCGAGAATCCCGCCTGCCAGACCGCCACCCGCGCGCCGAGATCGGTGCGACCTTCCGCCACGCCCAGCGCGAGCGCGCAGCACCGCAGCGCCTCGCTCCAGCGTCCGAGCAGGCACCAGTGCCAGCCGAGCGCGTCGACCAGCCCCAGGGCGGCCTCGGCCGCTCTCGTGGCCACGGCCGTGTCGAGGGCGGCGCGCAGGTCCGCCGATGCGTTCTCCAGGACGCGCAGCCAGCGGGCCTGCTCGGGCCCGCGCAGCCGAGCGGCGGCCCGTTCCGCCAGCGCGACGTGGTGCTCCAGGTGACGCTGCCGCGTGGCGGCCACCTCGCCAGCTTCCGCCAGCCGGTCGAGCCCGTAGTCCCGCACCGACTCGAGCAGCCGGTAGCGGGTCGGCTCGCCCGCGCCGCCGGGGATCACCGACACCAGTGAGCGGTCGACGAGGCCGGCGAGCACATCCACCGCGTCCCGGCCGGCGTCGGGCCCGGCGAGCGCGACGGCCGTATCGAGCGGGGCGGCGCCCGCCTGCACCGCGAGCCTGCGCAGCACCACGCGTTCCGCGGCGTCGAGCAGGCCCCAGCTCCAGTCGATCGTCGCGCGCAGGGTCCGCTGGCGGGCAGGCGCGCCGCGGGGGCCGGTGCCGAGCAGCCCAGACCGGTCGGCGTGCCCGTCGAGCCGGTCCGCGAGCTCGTGCACGCCGAACACGCGCACCCGGGTGGCCGCCAGCTCGAGTGCGAGCGGCAGGCCGTCGAGCCTGCGGCAGATGCGGGCCACCGCGGCGGCGGTCGCGTCGTCGAGCACGAAGTCGGGGGCCGCGGCCGCGGCCCGTGCGGCGAAGAGCCGCACGGCCCCGGTCGCCCGCTGCTGCGCGGGCGACGCGTCCGGTGCGGGCAGCGTGAGCGGCGGGACCGGCCACAGCGCCTCGCCCGCCACCCGGAGCGGCTCGCGGCTGGTCGCGAGCACCCGCACGTCCGGCGCGGCCCGCAGCAGCGCGTCGACCAGGTCCGCCACGGCGCCGGCCACGTGCTCGCAGTTGTCGAGGACCAGCAGCGTGCGCCGCGTCCGCAAGGCGTCGGTGACCCGCTCGGCCGGGTTCGCTGCGGACCGCGGGTCGTCGCGCAGGCCGAGGGCGGCAGCGATGGACGTGGCGATCGCATCGGTCGCGCCGGCCCCTGTGTCGGCCACTGCCTCGAGTGCGGCCAGCTCGACCAGCCACGGGCCGTCGCCGTCCGGATCGCGCAGCCCCGCGGCCACCTCGAGGGCCAGCCGGGTCTTGCCGACCCCACCCGGCCCGGTCAGCGTCACCAGCCGCGCGCCGGTCAGCCGGACCTGCACGGCAGCCACCGCGTCCTCCCTCCCGACGACCGCGGTGAGCGGTTCGGGCAGGTTCGTGCGGGGGAGCGCGTCGACCTCCGGCGCGGGTTCCTCGGCCGGGTCGTGACGCAGGATCGCCTCGTGGAGCGTGACGAGCTCGCGTCCGGGTTCGAGTCCCAGCTTGTCGGCCAGCCGCTCGCGGAATTCGCGGAAGCCCGCGAGGGCCTCCGTCTGGCGCCCGGACCGGTGCAGGGCACGCAGGTGGGCGGCCCGCAGCCGCTCGCGCAGCGGGTGGCGGGCGACGAGCTCGCCCAGCTCGGCCGCCACCGCGCCGTGCTCGCCGAGCGCGAGCCGGGCCTCGGCGCGTGACTCGAGCGCGTCGAGCCGTTCCTCCTCCCACCGGGCCGTCGCCGCCCGCGCGAACTCCTCGTCGGCGAAGTCGGCGAGCGCGGGTCCCCGCCACAGCGCGAGCGCGTCGGCCAGCAGCCCGGCGCGCTCGCGGGGGTCGGCCGCCGCGGCGGCCCGTGCGGTGAGCCGCCGGAACCGCGTGACGTCGAGCGCCTCGTCCCCGACCCGCAGCAGGTACCCGGGCGGCTGGAAGACCACCAGGTCCCGCCCGAGCGCCCGCCGCAGCTGCGAGACCCGGGTCTGGAGGGCGCCGAGCGGGTCACGCGGCGCCCGCTCGGCCCAGAGGTCGTCGATCAGGCGGTCGACCCCGACAGGGCGTCCGGCGTGGACGAGCAGGTCCGCGAGCAGCGCGCGCACCTTGAGCTCCGGGATGCGGACCGGCTCCCCGTTCGCGGTCCACACCGCGAGCGGGCCGAGCACCCCGAAACGCACCCGCGGAGCGTAATGCGCGGCCCTACAGCGGACCTGGAGCAGACCTGGAGCGGGCCGCGGCACCGTCGGTGGCGTACTGGTCCGAACCCCGAAACGGAGCCCCAGATGACCAACTCGAACCTCCCGGAGACCACCCGGGAGATCCACCTCGCTGCGCGCCCGGTGGGCGTGCCCCGGCTCGACGACCTCGCGCTCACCGAGGCGAAGCTGCCGCAGCTCGCGGACGGCCAGATCCTGGTGCGCAACACCTGGATGTCGGTCGACCCGTACATGCGGGGCCGCATGGACGACCGGCCCTCACCCGTGCTCCCGCCGTTCGCGATCGGTGAGCCCCTCGAGGGCTCGGCGATCGGGGAGGTCGTCGCGTCTCGGTCGGCCGCGATCGGGGTCGGCGCGACCGTCTCGCACTTCCTCGGCTGGCGCGAGCACGCCGTGCTCGACGCGTCGGCGGCCGCGGTCCTCGACGCCGCGATCGCGCCCGCCAAGGCCTACCTCGGGCCGCTCGGGACCACCGGCCTCACCGCGTACGCGGCCGTCACCGACGTCGCCCCGGTGCGGCCGGGCGACGTCGTGTTCGTGTCCAGCGCGGCGGGTGCCGTCGGCAGCGTCGCGGGCCAGCTCGCCCGCAAGGCGGGTGCCGCCCGCGTGATCGGCTCGGCGGGCGGCCCGGAGAAGGCCGCCGCGCTCGTGGACGTCTTCGGGTTCGACGCGGCGATCGATCACCGCGCAGGTCCGGTCGGTGAGCAGCTCGCCAGGGTCGCGCCCGGTGGCATCGACGTCTACATCGACAACGTGGGCGGTGAGCACCTCGCCGCGGCCCTCGACGCGATGCACGTCGGCGGCCGGGTCGCCCTCGTCGGGATGATCAGCGGCTACAACGCGGTGCAGCCACCGCCCGGCCCGTCCAACCTCGTGCAGGCCGTGCTGAAGCAGGTCACCCTGCGCGGGATGCAGGTCGGCGCCTACCTCCCCCAGATGGGGGCGTACACCGCCCGCGCCGCCGGCTGGCTCGCTGACGGCAGCGTGCGGACCAGGGAGACCGTCTACGAGAGTCTCGAGCAGGCCCCGGCCGCGCTGCTGGGTGTGCTCACGGGGGCGGGCGTCGGAAAGGTGCTCGTCCGCCTGGATGGCTGAGCGTCCGGATCCCTTGCGTGCGCCACTCGCGCGAGCGATGATCGACGACACCGACCGGATGCACACGGTCGCACAGCGTGAAATGAGCGCAGCGTCGGGTTCGGGTCGTGGGGCGACCCGAGGAGGGAGACGTCTTGTCGGGTGCGCACGAAGGTGACAGCGGGGGCGATTACAGCTACGACCTCGCACACGAGGTGAACGCCGCCCTGCAGGACATCCCACGCCCACGCGCCGTGTCGCCGATCTCCCTGACGGCCGCGAGCACCGCGTCGTTCACGGTCGACCTGCACGGCGACCTCGGCTACGACTCCGCCCACGAGGGAGGCAGCTGACTCGAGTTCCCCTGGGCGGTGGTGCGGGTCCTGCCCTCGGCCGCCAGCCGGTAGCGCAGCTGTTGCTCGCTGGCCTCGTCGAACTCCTGAGGCGTGAGGTACAGGGTGCGCATCCCGTCGCTGACGCGGACGATGTCGCCCCGCTCGCCCTCGGGCGCGGGGTGGCCCAGCGGGTTCTGCAGCAGCCGCGTCACTTCGAGTCCCGGGCCGCTCACAGCCGTGGACCGGGTTTCGGTGGCGTGTCGGTGAACAGCACGTTGCCATTCTGCACCGACGGAGCAAACATGGGATGACTCGTTCCGGTACGCCGTACGCCGTGAGGCACCCCGGTGCGGTCGGGACTCACTCGATCCAGCTAACGTCGTTCTCGGCTCGCTCGATAGCCGGATGCACCCGTCACCGTGTCGCTCCGGTGAAGCGTGCGCGTGACGTGACCGGTGGTGTGCGCCGGTCGAGGGGGAAGAGGACGTGAGGGACGAAGTGTCTGTGATCGGCTATGACGTCTTGATCGTTGGTGGTGGCCCGGCCGGCTGCATCCTGGCCAATCGCCTGACCGCCGACCCGTCGGTGCGGGTGCTGCTGCTGGAGGCGGGTGGACCCGATCACTGGTGGGATCTGCGGATCCAGCTGCCGCTCGCGATGGGCTTCCCCGTCGGTCACCGGACCTTCGACTGGCGCTACGAGTCGGAGCCCGAGCCCGGCCTCGGGTCGCGGCGGTTGCACCACCCGCGGGGCAAGGTCCTCGGCGGCTCGAGCAGCATCAACGGGATGATCTACGAGCGCGGTCACCGGGGGAGCTACGACCGGTGGGCCGCGGAGGCGGGCTCCGAGACGTGGGACTACGCCCACTGCGAACCGTACTTCCGCAGGCTGGAGGGCTGCGTGGGCGAGCCGCGCGGCACCGGCCGGGGTCGCAGCGGCCCGCAGCCGCTGAACCGCGGTCCGGCGGAGGGCCCGATCTTCGACGCCTTCTTCGAGGCGGCGCAGCAGGCGGGCTACCAGGTGGTGCCCGACGTCAACGACGACGCGCAGGAGGGCTTCTCCCCGCTGGACCAGGCGGTGCGGGGTGGCAAGCGAGCCTCGGCGGCGGCGGCGTACCTGCACCCGGTGGAGAGCAGGCCGAACCTCGAGGTCCGCACCCACGCGACCGTCAGCAAGGTCCTCTTCGAGGGCACCAGGGCCGTGGGCATCCGCTACCGGGACCGCAACGGCGAGACGCACGACGTCCGCGCCTCCGAGACGATCCTGTCCGCGGGTGCGATCGGCACTCCGCAGATCCTGCAGCTGTCCGGTGTGGGCGACGGCGAGTACCTGCGCGGGATGGGCATCCCCGTCGTGCACCACCTGCCGGGGGTGGGCGAGTCGTTGCAGGAGCACCTCGCGGTGCACGTCCAGCACAAGTGCATCCAGCCCGTGTCGATGTCCGACATCCGCAACAAGGCCAAGTGGCCGGGGGTCGTCCTCGACGCGCTGGTGTTCGGAAAGGGCCCTGGCACCCGCAACCCGATGCAGGCCGGCGGCTTCGTCCGCAGCGACTTCGCAGAGGGTGACGAGCCGGACCTCATGTTCCTGCTCGCGCCGCTGGCCATGAACAGCGCCGACGAGTCCGTCGAGGTCACCGCCCACGGCTACCAGATGCACGTCGGCGTGATGCGGTCGGAGGCACGCGGCTCGGTGAAGATCGCCTCCCCGATCCCGGCCGTGCACCCGAAGATCGTGGTGAACTTCCTGTCCGACCCGAAGGACCGGCACCGGTGGATCAACGGCCTCCAGCGGGCCCGTGACCTCCTCGCGCAGCCGGCGTTCCGGCACCTCGACGGCGGCGAGACCCTCCCGGGTGCGCACGTGCGCTCCGACGAGGAGATCATGGCCTGGGTGCGGCGCACCGGCCGCGTGGGTTACCACCCCGCGTGCACGGCGGCGATGGGGCGTGGCGAGCTCGCGGTGGTCGACCCCGACACGATGCGTGTGCACGGCGTCGAGGGTCTGCGGGTGGTCGACGCGTCGGTGATGCCGTCGCTGACCAACGCCAACACGCTCGCGCCCACGATGATGATCGCCGAGAAGGCGGCCGACATCATCATCGGCAACGCCCCGCTCGCGCCGAAGCCGCCGATTCGCCCGCGGCTGGTGGAGCCCCCCGCGCCGTCGATCCTGCCGCCCGCCCTGTCTCCCGCGCCCGTGCCGCCGACGGCCTCGCCGTCGGGGGCGTCGCTCTTCGCAGACTCGGTCGTCGAGTAGGGCCTGCGCTGGGCCGCGCGCTGCTCGACCTGCGGATAACGTAAGCGCTTGCGTTCTTGACACTTGCTGCAATGGTTTGCAGGCTGTGCTCAGCCGGGCGAACGGAGCAGCATGGCGGTCACGATCCACGAGGTGGCGAAGGGTGCCGACGTCTCGGTGTCCACCGTGTCCCGGGCGTTCACGGTGCCCGACATGGTGAACGCCGCGACGCGCCGCAAGGTCCTGCAGGTGGCCGAGGAGCTCGGCTACCAGCCGAACAGGGCGGCGCGCGGGCTCGTCACCGGTAAGACCGGCAACATCGGGGTGGTCGTTCCCGACGTCGCCAACCCGTTCTTCTCGGCGATGCTCAAGGGCTGCACGGCACGGGCTCGCGAGGTGCGGCACGTCGTCTTCCTCGCCGACGCCGCGGAGGACCCGCGCGTCGAGGCCGAGGTCGTCGGCGCGATGGCCAAGCAGGTGGACGGCGTCGTGCTCTGCTCGCCCCGGATGCAGCCCGCCCAGCTGGAGCGGCTGGTGGGCTCCACCCCGCTGGTGCTGGTCAACCGCGACGAGGCCGGCCTGCCCGCCGTGCTCATGGACTCGGCCGACGGCGCCCGCCAGGCCGTCGAGCACCTCGCGGCGCTCGGCCACCGGCGCGTCGCCCACCTGGCCGGGCCGCCGGCGTCGTGGGCGGGGGACCAGCGCTTGCGCGGCCTGCGTGCCGCGGCTCCCGCGTGCGACGTCGAGACCGTCGAGCTCGGCCCGTTCCCGCCCACGTTCCAGGGCGGGGTGCAGGCCGCCGACCTCGCGCTCGCCCGCGGCGTCACCGCGATCCTCGCCTTCAACGACCTGATGGCCGTGGGCGTGCTCAACCGGCTCGCCGCCCGCGGGGTGGCGGTGCCGGAGGACATCAGCGTGGTCGGGTACGACGACATCGAGATGTCGTCGATGACCACGGTGCCGCTCACCACCGTGCGGATGCCGATGGAGGCGGCCGGTCGGGCCGCTGTCGACCTGCTGCTCGACGGGCTGGATGCGGGGGACGAGCCGGAGGCCACGCACCGCTGGCTCCCCACCCAGCTGATCGTGCGGTCCACAACGGCTCCGCCTCGGCAGGGCTCGGGTTCGGCTCGCGTGCTGGCGGGCCGGTGATGGCGCGTCTCGCTCTCGCCGCGCTCGGCGACCTGCCGGCCGCGCAGCGCCCGCTCGTCGACCCGCGCGCCATCGGGGTCGGCATCGTCCACCTGGGCATCGGCGCCTTCCACCGCGCCCACCAGGCGGTCTTCACCGAGGAGGCGGTGGCCGCCGCGGGTGGTGACTGGGGCATCTGCGGCGTCACCCAGCGGAGCCGCGGCGTGCTCGACCAGCTGCGGCCCCAGGACGGGCTCTACTCGGTGCTCGTCCGCGGCCCGGAAACGTCGCTGCGCGTGGCGGGCGCCGTGCGCGACCTGCTCTTCGCGGCGGAGGAGTGGGAGCGGTTGCAGGCGCTGCTCGCCGCACCCGCCACCCGGATCGTCACCCTCACGGTCACCGAGAAGGGCTACCGGCACGACCCGGCCACCGGCAGGCTGCGTCGCACCGATCCGGACGTCGCCGCCGACCTCGCCGGTGAGGCTCTGCCGCGCACGGTGGTGGGGCAGCTGGTGCGCGGCCTGCAGGCCCGCCGCGCCGCCGACGCCGGCCCGATCACGCTGCTGTCCTGCGACAACCTGCCTGCCAATGGCGAGGTGCTGCGTGGGCTCGTCACGGACTTCTGCGCCGCCATCCCCGGCGGCGACTCCCTCGCGTCCTGGATCGCCGAGTCGGTGTCGTTCCCGTCCTCGATGGTCGACCGGATCGTCCCGGCCACCACCGACGACGACCGCGCCGAGGTCGCCCGGCTGCTGGGGTTCGAGGACCGCGGGGTGGTGGTCACCGAGCCGTTCCGGCAGTGGGTGGTGGAGGACCACTTCGCCGCGGGCCGTCCGGCGTGGGAGCGCGCCGGCGCCGTGCTCACCTCGGATGTCGCGCCGTACGAGGCGATGAAGCTGCGCCTGCTCAACGGCAGCCACTCCACCCTCGCCTACCTCGGCGCACTGGCCGGGCACGAGCACGTGGCCGACGCGATGGCCGACCCGGGCATCGCGGGCGTCGTCGCACACCTGATGGCCGACGACGTCGAGCCGACGCTGGCCGTCCCCGATGGCTTCGACGTGGCCGCCTACCAGCGGGAACTCGTCGAGCGCTTCCACAACCCGGCACTGCGCCACCGCACCGTCCAGATCGCGATGGACGGCACCCAGAAGCTCCCGCAGCGCCTGCTCGGCACGATCGCCGACGGTCTCGCCCGCGGTGCCGAGCCTCGGTTCGCCTGCCTGGGCGTCGCGGCGTGGATGCGCTACGTCTGGACCGCGCAGACCGTGGACGACCCAATGGCCGGCCGTCTCCGGGAGCTCACCGCCGACGCCGCGACGCCGGAGGCGGTGGTGGAGGCCCTCCTGTCGCTGGAGGAGGTCTTCGGGTCGGAGCTCCCGGCGAACGAAAGGTTCCGCGACTTGGTGACGGACTCACTGGAGGCCCTGACGAAAGGCGGCGTGGCCGCGGCCACGGCCATCTGACGACTTCACACACCCTGCACCTACTTCGCACAAGGCCGGCCCTGTGTGAAGTCGGTGCGGAGTGTGTGAAGTGGTGCCTACGCCGGTACGGCCAGGCCTGCCGTGGTCAGCAGTGCATCCCGGTCCGGGCCGGGTAGCGGGTAGCGCGGGGCGCTACCGCCGGCCGCCAGCACGCGGTCGATCGCGCCTTCTCTGCCGAAGACCTCGGGCGGGAGCGCTAGCATGCCGGCGATCTCCAGCTGCATCCGCAGCACGTCCGGGTCCCGCCTCGTCCCGGCCGACATCGCCTTCGCCAGCGCCCAGCGGTCGTCGGGCGGGGCCGGGACGCCCGTCCGATCGCTCTCGATGTCGGCGAGCCGGGAGCGCGAGGTGCTGACCGTCGCCCGGTACCAGGGCTCGACGGCCGTGGCGGTGTCCTCCGCCCACCGCAGCGCCACCTCGTACGGGTCGGCCCCGTCGATCGAGCGGAGCAGCTCGCGCAGCCGCAGCACGTGCAGCAGCCCGATGCTCGCCCCGCGCCCCAGCGACGGGTTGGTGAACGCCGCCGCGTCGCCGACCGCGAGCAGCCCGGTGACGATCGGCCTGCCGTCGACCACGAGGCGGCGCAGGCGATCTCCCGGACCTCCGAAGGCGTCGACGCCGCTGATCGGCTCCGCGTCGATCCAGTGCGCGGCGAGCGGGTAGGAGCGCACCACCGCGGTCCACCGGTCGAGTTCGCGCAGCGCGCGCAGCTGCTTGTCGCGGGAGCTTCCGACGATCGTCACCGACCAGGTGCCGTTGTCCGCGGGCAGCGTCAGGATCGTCACCGAGTCGTACCACTGCTGCACGGGCCCGCGCAGCTCCGGCATCGGACCGGGGCCTGCGAAGTGCCGGCAGTAGTAGACGAAACCGCCCTCCTCCTGCTCGTCGGCGGGCGGAGCTGTGCCCATCGTGGCGAGCAGCGTGGGCAGCGACGAGTTGCGCCCGCTCGCGTCGACGACGAGATCGGCGCGCAGTTCCTCGCCGTCGGCGGTCACCACGCCAACCGCATGGGGTACGCCCGGCACCGCGGGCTGCCCCGCGATCAGCGCGCGCACGGTCGTGCCGCGCCGGATCCGCACCCCTGGCTCCGCGGCCGCCGTCCGGGCCACGACGGCCTCCAGCACCGGCCGGCGCGCGGTGAGCGTCGCGTAGCGGTCGTCGCCCTCGCGGGCGCCACCGCTGACCGCGGCCGCCAGCGACGCGAGCACGTCGTAGCGCAAGGCCCCTGCCGCGACGAGGGCGTCGGCCACGTCGGGCAGCTCGGCCTCGAGCAGGTGCCGGAACCGCGCCTGCATGTAGTGCGGCAGCCGGAACTGGCCGCAGCCACGCCGCTGCCAGACCTCCCACGCCACGTCCGGCTCGGGCGGCTCGGCCGGGTCGCGCTCGAGCACCGTGACCCGGTGCCCGTCCCTGGCCAGGAGCAGAGCGGTGACCAGGCCGTTCAACCCACCACCGATGACGAGGACGGACATGGCGCACCTCCCGTGTATGGGAGGAGGACGAACCGATCACGCCCACTGATACGGCCTCTTCGCCCGACTTCACACACCGAGCGGCCGCTTCACACAAGGCCGGCCCTGTGTGAAGCCGGGGCAGGGTCTGTGAAGTCGTCAGGAGGCGCGGAATCGGGCGCGGATGCGTCTCGCCGTCGGGGCGAAGTCGGTGAGATCCTCCCAGATCCAGCGGACGACACCGAGGTCCTCGTCGCGCAGGACGTCCTCGCGGATCTTTTCCGCCACGAGTACCTCGGCGATGTCCTGGCCGGGGCGGAGCGTGCGCCCGTACTTGACGAGGCCGTCGAACTCGCCGATCGTCCGCTGCTTCGGCCACCCCATGTCCACGCGTCCGATGAAGGCGCCCGTGGCCGCCGCGTGCACCTCCCATTGCAGGACCGGCGGAGGCAGGCCGGCTGCCGCGATCGCCACGCGGCTGCGCGACTCGCCGACGCTCTCGCTGAGGGCGGTCGAGAACTCGAGCATCCGGCGAGCCGCCCGGCTGCCGGGGCGGCGCGGCTCGTGGTCGAGCACGTCCAGGACGTCCGCCACCTCGACGCGGTCGGGCCGCTCGTGGAACATCGCGGAGTCGCAGCACACCACGGCCTTCTCGAAGACCAGCATCCGCCCGAGGTCGGCGACCGTCCGCGCGAGCGACGTGACCGGCAGCCCTCCGATCAGGACGATCTCGGCCGGGTCCAGGCCTGCGGAGTGCACGTGGACGAGGGCGCCGCATCGGCCACCGGTGGGCCTGCGGCGGGTCACGTGAACGCGGTCGAGCCGGACACCCCAGATCCGCAGCCCGTGCAGCACCGCCGCGGAGAGGTGGCTGATCACCGCGTCGCCCGCCAGCTCATTCGACGCAGCCCGGATCTGCAGGACGTGCCGGGCCAGGACGTCCTCCGGCAAGCCACCCTGCACGTAGCTGCCGCGACGCACGGGCGTGAGCCGGCCGGCCCGCACCAATGCGCGCAGCTCGTCGTCGGAGAATCCGGCGGAGATCCACTGCGCTCGGGAGGTCAGTTCCACGGCCCGAGCATCCCCGGCAGGCGTCGTCCGCGGGCCCGAACGGGAGATCTTGCCGACTTCACACACCCAGCCCCGGCTTCACACAAGGCCCGCCTTGTGTGAAGCCCGGGGACGGTGTGTGAAGTCGGTTCGGGCTCAGGCGCGCGGGGCGTAGGCCTCGCGGGGGATCGTCGTGCTCAGGTCCACCGCCGTCTCCAGGGCCTCGTCCGTGCTCAGCTGGCCGTTCGCCACCAGTTGGGCCAGGTAGCCCGCGTCCACCCGGCGGGCCAGGTCGTGTCTCGCGGGGATCGAGGCGAAGGCTCTCGTGTCGTCGACGAAGCCTGCCGTGTTGTAGAAGCCCGCGGTCTCGGTGACGGCCTCGCGGAAGCGCCGCATGGCATGCGGGCTGTCGAGGAACCACCACGGGACGCCCAGCCGCATCGACGGGTAGACGCCCGCGAGTGGCGCGAGCTCGCGGGAGTAGGTGGTCTCGTCGATCGTGAAGACCACGCACCGGAAGCCGGGGTCGGTGCCGAAGGCGGTGAGCATCGGGCGCAGTCCGCGGGCGAAGTCGACGGGCAGCGGGATGTCGAAGCCCCTGTCCGGCCCGAAGGCGTCGTGGACGTCCGGGTGGTGGTTGCGCATGACGCCCGGGTGGATCTGCATGACGAGGCCGTCGTCGCGGCTCATCCGCGCCATCTCGAACAGCATGTGCGCGGCGAACGCGTCGCCGGCGGCCGCGTCCACCGACCCGGCGAGTGCGGCGGCGTAGATCCGCTCGGCGTCGGCCCGGTCGAGGGGCGTGGTGTCGGCGGTGGTGTGGCCGTGGTCGGTGGCGAGCGCTCCGAGGCGTGTGAAGTGCTCGCGCCGCTGCTCCAGGGCGGCGAGGTAGCCGGCGTAGGTGTCGACGGCGGTGCCCGCGACCTCCCCGAGCTCCTCGACGTCCCGCTTCCACGTGGGCCGGTGCAGGTGCACCAGCGCGTCGGGGCGGAAGGTCGGCACGACCCGCCCGCCCCATTCCGACGCCGCGATCGCGGCGTGCGCGTCGAGCGTGCTGGCCGGAGCGTCGGTGGTGGCGAGGATCTCCAGGTTGAAGCGGTCGAACAGCGCCCGTGGCCGGAACTCGGGACGCGCGATGCACGCCGCGATCTGGTCGTAGATCGCGTCCGCCGTCTCACGCGACGGCTGGACGTTCACGCCGAACACGTCGTGCAGCTCCTGCTCCAGCCAGAACCGCGACGGCGTTCCGCGGAACAGGTGCCAGCCCGCGCAGAACCGCCGCCAGATCGCCCGGCCGTCGGTCTCGACGGGCCCGCCGTCGCGGCGGGGCACGCCGAGCTCCTCCAGCCGGACGCCCTGGGAGACGAGCATGCGGGTGACGTAGTGGTCGGGCACCACGAGCAGCTGTGCCGGGTCTCCGAACGGCTCGTCGTCGGCCAGTACGGACGCCTCGACGTGGCCGTGCATGCTGATCAGCGGCAGGTCGCGGACGGCGCCGAAGATCTCGCGGGCGATGGCCCGCACGCCCGGGTCGGTGGGCAGGATGCGGTCGTCGTCGAGCTGAAGCGGTCGAACGGCCATGTCAGAGCTCCAGGATGTCGTCGGCCCGTACCGGCAGGCCGGTCTCGAACGAACGGTTGGCGGCGAGGCCGGTGAGCAGCGACAGCGCGCCGTCGCGGTGGGTGGACGCCCGCCCGAGCGGGTCGTCGACGACCTTGCCACCGAAGATGTCGGCGAGCATCCGCTCGTCTCCGCCGCCGTGACCGCCGCTGGTGTCGGGGAGGTCCAGATCCTCCGGCTTCTCCCAGTGCTTGCGCAGGGTGAGCCGGGCGCCGCGGTCGGGTTCCGGCCGCGTCTCCGTGCCCGGCCTGCCGTGCAGGGCCTCGCCCTTCACCGTGCCCGCGGTGCCGGGGTCGACGAACGAGTTCTCCATCACGTCGAGCTCGAGGCGGCCCGCGCTGCCGTTGAACGCGACGCGGTAGCCCTCCCACGGCGAGTACGCCGTGAGGTGGTAGCTCATCGTGGCGCCGCTGCGGTAGCGCACCGCCACGGCCATGTCGTCCTCGATCGTGACGCCTGCGCCGAAGACGTTCTGGTCGCGGTGGTAGCCGTCCTCGTGCTCCGCGTCGAGGTAGAGCGCGGTCATCTTCTCGTTGCCGGCCAGGTGCAGCGCGAACGGGTCGTCGGCCGCCTCCTGGGCGCCGTGCGCGCGGGTGTAGGGCCGGGCGAGACCGCGCCTGCCGCCGTTCTCGTCGCCGTAGAAGAACAGGCGCCCGAGCCCGAACACGGTTTCGGGGGACGAGGCGACCCACCAGTTGACCAGGTCGAAGTGGTGGGTGGCCTTGTGGACCATGAGCCCGCCCGAGTTGGCCTTGTCGCGGTGCCAGCGGCGGAAGTAGTCGGCGCCGTGGCGGGTGTCGAGCAGCCATTCGAAGTGCACCGAGCCGATCTCGCCGATCGCCCCGGACGCGATCACCTCGCGGACCCGCGCGTGCAGCGGGTTGTAGCGGTAGTTGAACGTGACCGTGACCTGGCGGCCGGTCTCGGCCTGTGCGTCGAGGATCCGCCTGCAGCGCTGGGCGTCGGTGGTCATCGGCTTCTCGGTGATGACGTCCCGGCCGGCGCGCAGCGCGGCGACGATGTACTCGTCGTGGGTCCGGTCGATGGTGGTGACGATCACGGTGTCGACGCGCTCCGCGTCGAGCATCCGCCCGAAGTCCGGTGCCTTGTAGGTGGGGACGGTGGGCAGGCCGCGCGAGGCGACGGTGCGGTTGTGCACGTCCATCCGGGTCTGGTTGACGTCGCAGAAGGCGACGAGCTGCGCCGTGTCGACATGCGGCCCGGTGAGGGCGTCGACGAATATCTGGGCGCGGCCACCGAGGCCGACGATCGCGTAGCGGGGGCGCGGCGAGTTCGCGGCGCTGGGGGACATGCACACTCCCTGTGCTGGTGCCGACTGCAAAGGGTTGCAGCTCGACGGTTCGGCTGAGCGGGCAGCTCACGGCGTTGTGGAGTGCCGCTGCCGAGGCGGCGGCGGACCAATGATGCAAACGGCTGAAAAAAACCGCAAGACGTTGTTGACGTCGCGCCCGCGCTCTGAGCTAATTGCCCAACGAGCCAGGCCCTGTGCTCGCCGCCACAGTGGGTGGCCGACCGGGCCAGTGTGATCGAAGGAGCTCTCATGGCCATCCTCGGGTCCGCCCGGACCGTGCGCTCGCTATTGGCGAGCGCCGCCGTCCTCGCCGTCCTCGCCACCGCCGCGTGCGGTGGCGGTGGGTCGCGCGCGAGCGACCAGCAGGCGGGTGGTCCGCCCGAGCGCGAGCAGCCGGTGCAGCTCGAGGTCACGTGGTGGGGCGGCCCCGCGCGGGCCGAGCTCACGCAGAAGGTGCTCGACCTCTACACGCAGAAGCACCCGAACGTCACCTTCACCACGCAGTGGCAGGGCTACTCCGGCTACTACGACAAGGTCAACACCACGGCCGCGGGCCGCAACGCGGCCGACATCATCCAGATCGACAACCGCGTGCTGCGCGAGTACTCGAGCAAGGGGCTCATCGCCGACCTCACCCCATGGGTGGGGTCGACGCTCAAGAGCGACCAGATCGACGAACGGCTGATGTCCACCGGCGAGGTGGACGGCAAGCTGTACGCGGTGCCGCTCGCCTCCAACGCCCAGTCCTACGTCGTCGACAAGACGGTCGTCGAGCCGCTGGGCCTGCTGCCGCCGGAGACCGGCTGGGCGAGCTGGGAGGAGTTCGGCGAGTGGGCCTCCAAGGTCACCGCGGCCACCGGGCGCACCGTGTGGGGCGTACGGGACGAGAGCGCCGACCTCGGTGGCTTCGAGTTCTGGCTCCGCCAGCAGGGCAAGAACCTCTACGACGGGCAGCAGCTCGGCTTCACGGAGGACGACGCCGCGAGGTGGCTGGAGATGTGGGCCGGGTTCCGCCAGAGCGGGGCGGCGTCGCCCGCCGAGGTCGCCCAGCCCGCCAACGCTGGTGACATCTCGAAGAACACCGTGATCACCAAGCAGACCGCGGTGACGTTCTCGTGGGACAACCAGTACACCGAGGTCAGCAAGGCCACCGACCACGAGCTGGTCCTCGTTCCGCTGCCCGGAGGGCCCGAGGGCGCCTACATCCGCTCGTCCCAGTTCTTCACCGCCTACTCCCGGGGTGAGAACGTCGCCACGGCCGTCGACGTGATCAACTTCTTCGTCAACGACCCGGAGGCGGGTGCGATCCTCGGCACCGAGCGCGGTCTCCCGCCGAACGACCAGGTCCGCGAGGCCGTGCTGCCCAACTTCGACGACAAGCTCAAGTACGTGGTCGCCTACGACGAGCGCGTCACCGAGAAGGCGGGCGACACCCCGCCCACGCCGGCACAGGGTGACGTGCAGGTCCGGCAGCTGCTCATCACCGCGGCCGAGAACTCGGGCTTCGGGCGCATGACGCCGCGCGCCGCGGCCGCGGAGTTCTTCTCGCAGGCCACGGCCGAGCTCGAGCGCGCGGCAAGCTGACAGGGAGTACGTCCATGGTGGACACGGCAGAACGACAGGCGCCCCCCACCGGGCCCCGCACGGGCGCCGGCGTCCGGCCAGGACGCCGGAAGGAGGCGATCGCGGGCTACGTCTTCCTGAGTCCGTGGTTGCTCGGCCTCTTCGGCATCACGCTGCTGCCGATGCTCTACTCGCTCTACCTGAGTTTCACCGACTACGACCTGTTGCAGGACCCGGAGTGGGTGGGCGCGGAGAACTACGTCCGCATGTTCACCGACGACCCGAGGTTCTGGAACTCGGTGGGCACCACCCTGCTGTTCGCGGTCACGTCGGTGCCGCTGAAGCTCGCCGTGGCGCTCGGTGTCGCGCTGTTGCTGTACCGCAACCGGCGCGGCGTCGGGCTCTACCGTTCGCTGTACTACGTGCCGTCGCTGCTCGGCGGCAGCGTCGCGATCGCGATCGTCTGGCAGACGCTGTTCGGCGGGCAGGGCGCGATCAACGGGCTGCTCGCGGTCTTCGGCATCACAGGCCGCGCGTGGATCAACGACCCGGCCTTCGCGCTCGGCACGCTCGTGATCCTGGCCGCATGGCAGTTCGGCGCCCCGATGGTGATCTTCCTCGCCGGGCTCAAGCAGATCCCGGCGGAGATGTTCGAGGCCGCCGCGCTCGACGGCGCCGGCCGGTTCACGCAGTTCTGGCACGTCACGCTCCCGCTGCTGTCGCCGGTGCTGTTCTTCAACGTGGTTCTGGAGACGATCGCCGGTTTCCAGGGCTTCACCGCCGCGTTCGTGATCAGCGGCGGCACCGGCGGCCCGGCCGACTCCACGCTGCTCTACACCGTGTACCTGTACCTGCGCGGGTTCGGTGACTTCCAGATGGGCTACGCGTCGGCGATGGCGTGGGTGTTCCTCATCGCCCTCGGCATCATCACCGCGTTCGTCTTCCGCAGCGGTTCGCTCTGGGTCCACTACGCCGACGAGGGGGACCGCTGATGGCCACCACCACCGCAGTCGCACCGGTCGGCGTCTCTCCGGCCGCGCCCGGTCCCGCCGGGCAGAAGGGCCGCTGGTACGAGGGCGCCACCGCGCACGTCGTGCTGATCGCGATCCTGCTCGTGGCGCTCTACCCGATCGTCTACATGATCGGCACCTCGTTCAAGGCGCCGGACGAGATCCTCAACAACTTCAACGTCCTTCCTCGCGAGTTCAGCCCCGGCAACTACCCCCTGGGCTGGGTCGGCATCCCGGACATCACGTTCGGCACGTTCTTCCTCAACAGCGCTGTGATCGCGATCGGTGTCGTGGTCGGCAACGTCGTGGCGTGCTCCCTCGCGGCGTTCGCGTTCGCGCGGCTGAAGTTCCCACTGCGCGGGTTCTGGTTCGCGATCATGATCGGCACGCTGCTGCTGCCGCACCACGTGCTGATCGTGCCGCAGTACGTCCTGTTCAACAGCCTGGAGTGGATCGACACCCCGCTGCCGATGATCGTGCCGAAGTTCCTCGCCACCGAGGCGTTCTTCGTGTTCCTCATGGTGCAGTTCATGCGGGGCATCCCGCGCAGCCTCGACGAGGCGGCCGAGATCGATGGCTGCGGGCCCTACCGGCGGTTCTTCTTCGTGGTGCTGCCGCTCACCAAGCCCGCACTCGTCACCACGGCGGTGTTCTCGTTCATCTGGACCTGGAACGACTTCTTCACCCAGCTCGTCTACCTCAACAGAACCCCCCACTTCACCGTGCCGATCGGGCTGAGGCTGTTCCTCGACTCGAGCGGGCAGAACGCCATCGCGCCGATGTTCGCGATGTCGGTGCTCTCGCTGGTGCCGGTGTTCCTGTTCTTCCTGGTGTTCCAGCGGCTCATCGTCGACGGGATCAACACGAGCGGCATCAAGGGGTGACTGCCGCCGTGCCGGTCCGCGGCTGGAAGGAGCAGCTGCGCCGCATCGCCGAGCTGTGCCTGCTCGGCATCGTCGCGGTGCTGGCGAGCGTGCCGGTGGTGACGGTCGGTGCCGTTGTGGCAACCCTGTCCACGGCGGTCGGGCACTGGGTCGACCACGACGACCTGCCGTCCTACCGGGAGATCGGCGCGGAGTTCGTGCGGCGGCTGCTGCCGGGGGTGCCGGTGAGCGCGGCAGGAGTGCTCATGGCCCTCGTCGTCGCGCAGCAGGTCGCCTGGCTCCGCGACGGACTGGTACCCGGCGGTGGCGCGGTGCTCGCGGCGTTCGGCGTGGCGATCGCGTGCCTGGCGGCCGTGGTCCTGCTCGCCGTGCCGCGCCTGGCGGGCGGCACCTGGCGCGCCGCGCTGGCAGGCGGGTGGACGGATCTGCTCCGCGCCCCCGCGGCCGGCCTCGCGGCGCTGGTGGTGACGGGGATCGCGGTGCTGCTGGCGGTCCTCCTGCCAGGCGTGGTCCTGGTGCTCCCGGCGCTACTGGTGCTCGGATTGCACGCGATACACCGCAGGCTGGTGCTGCCCCGAACCGACTGACTGTCGACTTCACAAACCCAGCACCCACTTCACACAGCGCCCGCCCTGTGTGAAGTGGGTGCTGGATGTGTGAAGTGGGCGGAGAGAGTCTCGTGCGGGCGTCGGCGGGCCCGTCAGGAGTCGAACTCGCAGCCGCGGATGCCCGCGAGGAACGCCCGCCATGCCGGGGCCGAGTGGCGGTGGGCCGCCCGGGATCGGTCCTTCGTGTCGCGGACCGCCATGCCGCCGTCGGGAAGAGGGGCCACCTCGACGCAGCCGCTGCTGGCGCCGCCGCTGCCGCTGAAGCTGCTCGTGCGCCAGGCCAGGCCGTCGAAGCTGGGAGCGGGCATCAAGCACCTCTTCGCGTCGCGGCCTCACATCTGCATGGCCACCCGTTCGATCAGGGCCGCCGACTCCTCCGGGCTCAGCGCTCGCGACCGCAGGTGGTCGAACACGAGCCTACCCCGGGCGACGTCCTCGGCCTTCTCGATATGGATTGACCCCATGGGGTGCTCGACGTAGCCGATGTCCGGTTCTCCCAGCCCCTCGAAGCTGAGCACGATGAACGCTCCGGTCGCGCTCGGATGGGCGCCGACTTCTGCCGGCAGCACCTGCACCGTGACAGTGTCGAGCTCGGCCGTCCCCACCACGTGCGCGAGCTGTGCGCACATCACGTCGGGGTCTCCGATCACCCGGCGGATCGCCGCCTCCTCGATCACCGCGACCAGCGTCAGCGGGTTCTCCGGATCGGTGAGCCGCTGCTGGCGGATCATGCGGACCTCGACGTCGTTCTCCCGCACCGCCCGGCTGCCGGCGTGCAGCGAGGTCTCGAACAGGGCACGGGCGTAGTCGGCGGTCTGCAGAAGGCCGGGCAGGTAGTTCACGGTGTACTCGCGCACCGCGCTCGCCTCGGCCTCCAGGGGCACGTAGCCCTGGTCGTCGAGGCCATAGGCGCGCCACCAGCCCTTGGCGCTGGCCTGGCGGGTGAGGTCGAGGAGCGCCTCCCACTGGTCACCGGTGACGCCGAAGATGTCCATCATCGTGCGCACGACGTGGACGTCGACGCCCTGGTGGGCGTTCTCGATGCGGCTGAGCTTGCTGGGGGAGAAGTCGAGCTGCGGTGCGAGGCTCTCGATGGTCAGTCCGGACCTGCGGCGCAGGTCGCGCAGGATGCGGGCGAGCTGCTTCCGGCGGATGAGCGTCCCGCTGCGCATGCCCATGGTCACAGACTGTCACTGGGAGATGCGGGGTGAAAGATCCAGGTGCCAGACTCGCGACCATGACCGCCCCGATGCACGTCCCGCGGTTCTTCGTCCGGCAGCGGATCACGATGATGGTCAACCGCTACGAGATCCGCGGCGCCGCCCCGGACGGCAGCGAGGGCCCGCTGCTCGCGTTCGCGCAGCAGAAGCGCATGAAGCTGCGTGAGGAGGTCGTGTTCTACGCGGACGAGTCCCGCTCGCGCGCGGTGTTCTCCTTCAAGGCCCGCCAGCGGCTCGACGTGCACGCCGAGCACGACGTGTTCGACGAGCACGGCAACGCCCTCGGCTACTTCCGCAAGGAGTTCGGCGCGAGCCTGCTGCGCTCGACGTGGCGCATCGCGGGCCCCGGCTACGAGGCCGTCGGCAAGGAGCGCAGGCCCGTCATCGCCATCCTGCGCAGGGTGTGGGACTTCATCCCGTTCCTCGGCGACGTCTGGGTGCCGTTCATCTTCCACTTCGACTTCGTCGACACCGCCACCGGGCAGCCGGTGCTGTCCAGCGCGCGGCGCAAGTCGATCCGGGACCGCTACGTCATCGACGTCCCCGACCCGCGCGTCGACTTCCGGGTCGCCGCGTCGATGGCCGTGGCGCTCGACGCGCTGCAGTCCCGATGAGTGAGGGCGTGCGCGGGTCGACATGATCGGCGACTCGGTGCAGCGGTGGCCGTACGTGGCCGGGTCCGGTTGACGCGCGGGGACGTCCCGTGGTCGGTCAGAACCAGGCGGGATCCATCTCGACGGTGGTGCGGTCGAGGGCGGAGAGCAGGGCGAGCTGCGGGCCGGTGCGGGGCAGCTCGCGGCGGAAGAAGTAGCGCGCCGCCTGCCGCTTCCCGCGGTGGAACGGCTCGTCCCGGTCGCCGCAGGCCAGGTACTGCTCGAGCCAGATCCACGCGATGACGGCGTGGCCGACGGCCTCGAGGTAGGTCGAGGCGTCGGCCAGCCGGTCCGGATCGGGCTCGGCGTGGATCCGCCCGGTGACCGCGACGATCCGGTCCCACACCGCGTCGAGCTGGGCGGCCAGCTCGGCCGCCTCGCCGGTCGTGGCGCGAGCGCACGTCGCGGCGACGGTCTCGCGCAGCAGGGCCAGCCCGGCCCCGCCCTGCATCGTGACCTTGCGGCCGAGCAGGTCGAGGGCCTGGACGCCGTGGGTGCCCTCGTGGATGGGGTTGAGCCGGTTGTCGCGGTAGTGCTGCTCGACGTCGTACTCGCGGGTGTAGCCGTAGCCGCCGTGCACCTGGATGGCGAGGTCGTTCGCGGTCACGCACCACTGCGACGGCCAGCTCTTCGCGATCGGGGTGAGCACGTCGAGCAGCAGCCGGGCGCGGTCCGGGTCGGGGCCGGTGTCCTGCTCGTCGAGCAGCCGGCCGCAGTAGAGCACGAGCGCGAGCGCGCCCTCGGCGTAGCACTTCTGCGCGAGCAGCATCCGTCGGACGTCCGGGTGCTCGATGATCGGGACGGGTGGCGCCGCCGGGTCCTTCGCGGCTGAATCCTTGGCGGCTGGGGGCCGGCCCTGGGTGCGGGTGCGGGCGTAGTCGAGGGACTTGAGGTAGCCGGTGTAGCCGAGGGCGGCCGCGCCCGTCCCGACGCCGACCCTTGCCTCGTTCATCATGTGGAACATGCAGGCCAGGCCGCCGTGCTCGGGCCCGACGAGGTGACCGACCGCGCCGGGGAGGCCGCCGGGGGTGCGGGCGCCCTCGCCGAAGTTGAGCAGGGTGTTGGTGGTGCCGCGGTAGCCCATCTTGTGGTTGAGCCCGGCGAGCGCGATGTCGTTGCGCTGCCCGTCGGGGAGGAACTTGGGCACCAGGAACAGCGAGATGCCGCGCACACCCCGTGGCCCGCCGGGGATCTTGGCGAGCACGAGGTGGACGATGTTCTCGCCGAGCTCGTGCTCACCCGCGGAGATCCACATCTTGTTGCCGAACAGGCGGTACGTGCCGTCGGGCTGCGGTTCGGCCCGGGTGGTGATGTCGGCGAGCGACGAGCCGGCCTGCGGCTCGGAGAGGCACATCGTGCCGTGGAAGCGGCCCTCGACCATCGGCCGGACGTACGTCTCGACCTGCTCGGGCGTGCCGTGCGCGCGCAGCAGGTTGGCGGCCGCGATCGTCAGGAACGGGTAGGCCCACGTGCCGGGGTTGGCGGCCTGGAACCACGCGAAGGCGGCGGTGGAGACCACGTGCGGCAGCTCCACGCTGCTCTCGACCAGCCCGGTCTGTGCCAGCACGTCGAGGGCCTTGCGGACCTCGGGGATCATGTGGACGCGCTCGCCGTCGAAGGTGGGTTCCGCGGCGTCGGCCCGCTTGTTGTGGGGCGCGAAGTGCTCGGCGGCCACCTCTGCGGCGAGGTCGAGCACGGCGTCGAAGGTCTCGCGGGAGTGCTCAGGGTGCCGGGACCCGGCGTCGAGCCAGTCGTAGAGCAGGAAATCCAGATCCCGGCGGGACAGCAGCAGCGTCATGACGGATCACCCTTCAGCGCGCGCAGCACGACGTCGGCGAGGTGGTCGAGGTAACCGGGTTCTGCCGGAGCCTGCCGGACGGAGACCCGCCAGTACACCGGCGCGGCGATCAGGTCCAGGGCCATCTCGAGGTCGGTGTCGGCTGGCAGTTCCCCGCGTTCGACAGCGCGGCGGAGCATGGCGGCGCCGACCGCGCGCCGTGGCTCGCCGATCGCCGTGCGCACAGCCTCGGCGACCTCCGGGTTGCGCACGCCTTCGGCCGCCAGGTCCGGGAGGATCCGCGAGAACCGGGGGTGGGTGAGCCAGTCCATCAGCGCGCGCAGCATGCCGACGAGGTCGTCGCGCAGTGATCCCGTGTCGGGCGCCGTGGCCAGTTCGAGGCTGAAGTCCGCCAGCACCGCCATGACCATCTCCTGCTTGGACGGCCAGCGCCGGTAGAGCGCGCTCTTGCCGACGCCCGCCCGCCGGGCGACGGCCTCCATCGAGAGCCTGCCGTAGCCGGTATCGGCCAGCTCGTCGAGCACGGCCTCGGTGATCGCCCGCGTGACGTCGGCCTGCAGGACCGCCGCGCCGGTCGGCGTCCGCTTCTCGGTGACTCCCACGGCTGGCGAGTATGGCATGGACGGGACGGTCCCGTCCCATTAGAGTCCGTCGGGACGGTACCGTACCGTCCGCTTGAAGGAGGAGTGTCGGATGACAACGCTGGACGTCGTCGAGCGGGCCATGGACCTGCTGCTCGCCCACGACATGGCCGGGTTCGCGGGCCTCTGGGCGATGGACGGGACGATCGAGTTCCCGTTCGCGCCCGACGGTTACCCGCGGCGGCTGGACGGGCGCGCCGCCGTAGCGGATTACCTGCGCGACTACACCGACCACGTCGACCTGCGCGCGATCACGAGCAGAACCGTGCACCAGACGGTCGATCCGGAGGTCGCTGTCGTGGAGTTCGAGGTGGACGGCGTCGCGGTGCGGACCGGACGGCCGTACCGGATGCGCTACATCTCGGTGATCACCGTCCGGAACGGGGAGATCGCCGGCTACCGCGACTACTGGAGCCCGCAGGCCGCCGCCGAGGCGCTCGGCGGCGCCGACGAGCTCGCGGCACTCGGCGGTGACCGGTGACCGTGCTGATCACGGGTGGCACCGGGACCACCGGCAGTCGCGTCGCCGCCGCGTTGCGCGAGCGCGACGTGCCGGTACGCGTCGCGAGCCGTCGCCCAATGGACGGGCAGGTCCGCTTCGAGTGGGCCGATCCCGGCACCCACGCCGCCGCGCTCGACAGGGTGTGCGCGGTGTACCTGGTGGCCCCGGTCGGCGTCGCCGATCCCGCGCCGCTCGTGGCGCCGTTCCTCGACCGGGCGCGGGAGGGCGGGGTGCGGCGAGTGGTGCTCCTCAGCTCCTCGGCCGTGCCGGAGGGCGCCCCCGTGCTGGGCGAGCTGCACCAGATGGTGCGTGCCGGCGTCCCGGAGCCCACGGTGCTGCGGCCGTCCTGGTTCATGCAGAACTTCCTCGGGGACCACCCGCACGCCCGGTCCGCGCGCGCCGACGGCGAGATCGTCACGGCCACCGGCAGCGGGCGCGTGGCGTTCGTCGACGCGGGCGACATCGCGGCGGTGGCCGCGCACGCCCTGGCCGACGAGAAGCCGCACGTCGGCGAGTACGTGCTCACCGGTCCCGAGGCGCTGAGCTACGCCGACGCCGCCGCGGTGCTCACCGACGTCATCGGCCGCCCCGTGCGGCACCGCGCGGTCAACGTTGCGGAGCTCGCCGGGCGATTCGTGGCGGCCGGCTACCCGGCGGACTTCGCGGCGGTGCTCGCGGCCCTCGACGAGGGGATCGCCCGCGGTGCCGAGGACCGCACGACCTCGGCCGTGCAGGACGTCACGGGCCGCCCGCCGCGGTCGTTCCGCGAGGTGGTGGGGACGTGAGCGTCGTACCGGCTGGGCCGACTACACGATGGCGGGCGGCGTCGCGGAGAAGATCACGTGCCCTTATCGTGTGCGTATCGCACGCGAGGGAGGTTCGGTGGAAACGGGAAGGCCGGGGGCGGCGCTGTTCCGCCTGGTGCGGTACTGGTCGCGGCGCTGGATCCTGCAGGCGTCGGAGGACCTGACGGGGGAGCAGCGCCGGGTGCAGGACATCCTCGTGCTCGACGCCGTGGCGGCCGCGTCCCGGCACGGCGCCGAGGTTGCGGTCGCCGACGTCGCCCACCAGCTGGGGATCGACCGCTCCGGCGCCAGCCGGTTCGTGACGGCTGCGGTGGAGAACGGGTACCTGGAGCGCAGGCCGTCCGAGGCCGACGCCCGGCGGGCGGTGCTCACCCTCACTCCGTCCGGTCGCGAGCTGCTCGCCGCCTCGCACGCGTGGCAGGAGAAGGCGTTCGCCCGGCTCACCGCAGGCTGGGATCCGGAGGACGCCGGCCGGTTCGCCGGGTATCTGCGGCGGTTGGAGTCCGAACTGCCCTGAGGCGCCAGCTCCTGGACGCGGGCGCCGAGGTGCTCACATGCCATGCTTCGGCCATGAGCCATGACGACGCGGAGCGCGGCACAGGCATGGACACGACCGTTCCCCACTCGGCCCGCATCTGGAACTACTGGCTCGGCGGCAAGGACAACTACGCCGTCGACCGCGAAGCGGGCGATGAGTTCGTCAAGCTCATGCCGGACATCCTCACCGCGGCCCGCGAGACGCGCGCCTTCCTCGTGCGCGCGGTGCGCTACCTCGCCGGTGAAGCCGGCATCCGCCAGTTCCTCGACATCGGAACCGGGCTCCCGACCGCCAACAACACCCACGAGGTCGCCCAGGCCGTCGCCCCGGACGCCCATGTGGTCTACGTCGACAACGACCCCCTCGTCCTGGCCCATGCCCGTGCCCTGCTCAGGAGCGCGCCCGAGGGCCGAACCCTCTACCTCGACGCCGACATGAACGACCCCGACGCCGTCCTGCGGGGCGCCTCCGAGGTCCTCGACCTGACACAACCCGTGGCGGTGCTGTTCTTCGGCGTCCTCGGCCACATCCCCGACACCACCCAGGCACGCAACCTGGTCCGAGCGCTGGTCGCGGCGACGCCCACGGGAAGCTACCTCGCCCTCTCGGACGGCGTACCCACCGAACAGGCCACCGCGGCGCACGACCAGTACGCCGAGACCGGCGCCGTGCCCTACAACCTGCGCACCCCCGACGAGCTGCGCAGCTTCTTCGACGGCCTCGAATTCGTCGAGCCCGGCTTCGGACCGGTGCCACTCTGGCGACCCGAACGCGTCATCGGAGATCAAGCCCCGGTGCCGGACGCACCCTGGGGTGGAGTCGCGCGGAAACCCTGAGCGGCCAGTGCCGCGGTCACTTCGCCGATGCGGATCCGCCCGGTGCCTGCGGCTCCAGCACCAGCGCCCCTTCGCGCACGTCCGCCACCACCCGCCCACCGGGCCCCAGCTCGCCGCCGATGATCAGCCGGGAGAGCACGCGGTCGACCTCGCGCGCGATGGTGCGTCGCAGTGGCCGGGCCCCGAGCTCGGGCTGGTGGCCGCGCTCGGCGAGCCAGTCGATGGCGGCGGGCGTGGCCTCGAGCTCGACGCCCTGTGCCCGCAGCCGGTCGGCCGTGCCCTCGAGCAGCATCTCGGTGATGCGCCGCAGCTCGCCGCGGTCGAGGGCGGAGAAGAGCACGATGTCGTCGATCCGGTTGAGGAACTCGGGTCGGAAGTGCAGGCGTGCTATGGCGAGCACGCCCTCCCGGACCTCGTCGACGGGCCGTCCCGCGGCGGCGAGGAGGCGGTCGGCGCCGAGGTTGCTCGTCATGATCACCACGGTGTGGGTGAAGTCGACGGCGCGGCCGTGTGAGTCTGTGAGCCGGCCCGCGTCGAGCACCTGCAGCAGCGTGTTGATGACCTCGGCGTTCGCCTTCTCGATCTCGTCGAGCAGGAGCACGGCGTAGCGGGTGCGGCGGACGGCCTCGGTGAGCTGGCCGGCGTCGTCGTAGCCGACGTGCCCGGGTGGCGCGCCGACCAGCCGGAACGCGCTGCTGCGGTCGGAGAACTCGCTCATGTCGAAGCGCAGGAGCGCGTCGGGGTTGCCGAAGAGGGCCTCGGCGAGCGCCCGTGCCAGCTCGGTCTTGCCGACGCCGGTGGGGCCGAGGAACAGGAACGAGCCCACCGGCCGGTCCGGGTGGGCGAGGCCGGCGCGCCCCGCGCGCACCGCGTCGGCCACGGTCTCGACGGCCTCGTTCTGCCCGACGACCCGCCGGTGCAACAGCGCTTCGAGGTCCAGCAGCTTGCGCCGCTCGGCGCCGGTGAGCTGGGCGATCGGGATGCCGGTGCTGTCGGAGACGATGCGGGCCACGTCGTCGGGCCCGATCTCGACGGATCCGCTGTCCTTGCGCAGGTTCGGGGCGGGGACGCCCAGCGCGACCTCGGCCGCCTCGATCTCGCGGGTGAGCAGGTGGGCGCGCTCGAAGTCCTCGGCGTCGACGGCCACCTCGCGCGCCCGGCGCAGCTGCTCCAGCTCCTCCTCACCGGCATGGTTCCCCGCGCTGTCGACCGGGCCCGCGGGCTCGCCTGCTCGGATCCGCGCCCGGGAGCTCGCCCGGTCCAGCAGGTCGATCGCCTTGTCGGGCAGGAACCGGTCGGGTACGTACCGGTCGGACATCTCGGCGGCGGCCACGATGGCCGCGTCACTGATCCGCACGCCGTGGTGCTCCTCGTAGCGCGGGCGCAGACCCCGCAGGATCCCGATCGTGGCCTCGACCGTCGGCTCCGCGATCGGCACGGGCTCGAAGCGGCGCTCCAACGCGGCGTCCTTCTCGATGTGGCGCCGGTACTCCCGCATCGTGGTGGCACCGATCAGCCGCAGGTCGCCGCGGGCGAGCGCGGGCTTGAGCAGGGTGGCTGCGTCCATCGGCGCGCCCTCGGCGGATCCCGCGCCGATCACGGCGTGCAGCTCGTCGAGGAACAGCACGATCGAGCGCTCCGCGGCCACGACCTCGTCGATGACGCCGGTGAGCCGCTGCTCGAAGTCGCCGCGGTAGCGGGTGCCCGCCACCATGCCGCCGAGGTCGAGCGCCACCACCCGCACACCCCGCAGCGCCTCCGGGACGGCACCGTCGGCCACCCGCTGGGCGACGCCCTCCGCGATCGCGGTCTTGCCGACGCCCGGGTCGCCGACGAGCACCGGGTTGTTCTTCGTGCGGCGGGAGAGGACCTCCAGCACCTGGTCGATCTCGGCGTCGCGGCCGATCACCGGGTCGAGCGCGCCCCGTGCGGCGTCGGCGGTGAGATCCCGGCCGAACCGGTCGAGCTTGGGGGTGCGGCCGCCGGTGGCGGGGCGCCGGCCGGTGGTTCCGCCCAGCGTGTCGCCGAGCGTGCTCTCGAGGTTGCCGATGAGCCGCTCGAAGAGGTCGTCGAAAGGCCCGGGGTTGGGTCCGGGTCGGTCCTGCGGCACGTGCACCTCCTGGGGGGTGTGCTCCACCCACCCCCGATGGTCCTCCGTCCGGCCCGTTCGCGCCGCTCCCAGTCGTCACGAAACGGGCAGCGCCGGTCCGAGGACGTGGTACCCGCGGTCGTGGTGGATCAGCGGCATCCCCGCGCGTCCCGAGGAGCGCACCCCGACCACCTCCGCGGTGACCACCGTCGCGTCCCCGACCGGGGTGCGGGTCAGCGGGCGGCAGCGCAGCGCCGTCGGCGCCTCCGGGAACCACGGCTCCCCGGTGGCGAGCGGCGTCCACCCGGTGGCAGGGCCGAACCGGTCCGCATCCGACGTCGCGAAGCGCATGGCCAGCTCGACGTTGCGCGCCTCGAGCAGGTGCACGAGGAACCAGTCGGCGGCCAGCAGCGCCGCGGCCGCGCTCGCCCGGTGGGAGATCGACAGCACGAGCGCGGGCGGCGAGAGCGACACCGACGCCACCGACGAGGCGGTGAGCCCCACCGGCCCGCCGGCGCCGTCGCGCGCGGTGACCACGGCGACGCCGGTGGGGTGGTGGCGGAAAGCGTCCCGGAACGCGCTCGCGAGCAGGCCCGTCCGCGCTGCTGTCCCGGTCGCGGTCATGATCAGGCTCCGCGGGCCTTCTCGAAGCGCGCCTGCGCGTCGGCCCAGTTCACGACGTTCCACCAGGCCTTGACGTAGTCCGGCTTGACGTTGCGGTACTGCAGGTAGAAGGCGTGTTCCCACATGTCGAGCATGGCGATGGGGATCTGGCCTGCTGGGAGGTTGGCCTGCTGGTCGTAGAGCTGGTGGATGAGCAGGCGCTGCCCGAGGGTGTCCCAGCCGAGGATGGCCCAGCCGGAGCCCTGGATGGTGGTGGCGGCGGCGGTGAAGTGGGCCTGGAAGGCGTCGAAGGAGCCGAAGTGCTCGTCGAGGGCGGCGGCGAGTTCGCCGGTGGGCTGGTCGCCGCCGTCGGGGGAGAGGTTCTGCCAGAAGGTGGAGTGGTTGACGTGGCCGCCGAGGTTGAAGGCGAGGGTTTTCTCGAGGCCGACGATGGTGCTGAAGTCGCCTTTGTCGCGGGCGTCGGCGAGCTTGTCGAGGGTCTGGTTGAGGGCGCCGACGTAGGTCTGGTGGTGCTTGGAGTGGTGCAGCTCCATGATCTCGCCGGTGATGTGCGGGGCGAGGGCGCCGTAGTCGTAGGGCAGGTCGGGCAGCGAGTACGTCATGGGGCCGATCGTCGAACCTCAACTCGGGTTCACCTCAAGCCGATCATGGCGTGGATCACCTACGTCGACGGGAGTACGCCGATCGCCCACCCTGAGCGGACGACGCCCCGGCCGGCGCGGCCGACGATCGAGGACATGGACCTCCAGGTGCTGCGCCCCCGCCGGATCTGGCTGATGCTGCTGGTCGCGGTGGTCGCCGGCGCGGCGCTGGCCGGCCCGTACGCGCTCGGGTCCAGCCGGATCGAGGTCGACGGGGGCCCGCACCACGCCCTGCTGGTCGCGCACATCTTCACCGCGACCGTGGCGCTGGTGCTCGGGCCGCTGCAGTTCGTGCCTGCCATCCGCGCCCGCAGGCGGTGGCACCGCCGGATCGGGCGCACCTACCTCATGGCAGGCGTGCTGCCCTCGGCGCTGGCCGCCGTCCCGGTCGCGCTGCTGTCGGGCCGGCTGGTCACCCAGGTCGGGCTCGTGATCGTCGCGATCGGGTGGCTGGTGACCGGCGGGCTGGCGGTCCGCGCGATCCGCCGGGGCGACGTCGCGGCGCACCGCGCGTGGATGACGCGCAACTACGCGCTGACCTTCCTCGCCGTCACCGCCCGGATCGTGGTGCCGATCCTGCTGCTGACGGGGCTTTCCACCGGCGCGATCACGCCCGCCGACGCACCTGCTGCCGTGACGTCGCTGATCCCGGTCGGTCAGGTCCTCGGCTGCGTGATCAACCTGATCGTCGCGGAGGTGCTGATCAGGCGAGCTCGACGCGGGCGGACGGCGTCCGGATCACCGCGCGGAGCGCCGGCTCGGGTGCCGGCTCGACCGTGAGGTCGGTGACGCCGAGTGCGGCGAGGCGCTCCCGAACGGCCGCCGGGTCGGGGTGCGCGACCGTGAACGACTCCAGCCGCGCGCCGTGGGCGGCGCTCACGCTGGGGTGTTCCGTGTCGCCCCACGCGATGAGGAACGGCAGCACCGCGGGCACGGTGGCTGGCATCGGGGTGAGCCGCCACGCCAGCCGCACCCCGTCACCGCGCAGGCGGGCCATGTCGCGTGCGGCGCCGGGGTCGTGGCCGCGGGCACGTGCCGCGGCCACGGCATCGTCCAGGTCCGCGACCGGCGTCGCCCACGCGACCAGGCGCGGGGCGGTGAGCGCGTCGACGCCGCCCGGCCGCGGCTCTCCGGGTACGGGCTGGTCCGGGTCGGGGCCGAGTACCTCGAGGTAGGCGCCGCCGCCGAGGTCGGCGAGAGCGTTGCGGGTGCCCCGGCCGTCGTGGGAGCCGCCGGGGCTGAGGGCGAGCCCCTGCCCGGCCAGGTCGGCGACGGTGGCGTCGAGATCGGGGGTGGCGTACACGAGGTGGTCGATCACGAGACGATCATGCCTCGTTCATGTGGCCGAGAGGCTGGTCGGGCCGCTTGCGAGCACGGCGGCCGCCAGTGCCTTCGCGGCCGGGCGGCCCTCGGTGCGCGGGTTGGTGAGCAGGACGAGGTCGAGGTAGCCGAGCTCGGGCAGCCGGTGCTGCGGGCCGAGCGGGGTGAGCTGCACCGGGACGAGGCTGCTGGCCAGCGCCGAGATCCCGATGCCCGCCGCGACCGCCCCGATCAGGCCGTTGACCCCGCGGCACACGCACGCGGGGCGGTAGGTGATGGTGGCGCGCTGCAGGGCGCTCTCCATCGCGGAGCGGGACAGGCTCGGGTTCGGGTAGACGACCAGTGGGAGCGGCTTGGTCGGGTCGAGCCGGGTGGCCGCCGTGCCGACCCAGACGAGGCGGTCGCGCTTCACGAGCTGGCCCCTCGGCTCGCCCCTGGGACGCTTGCCCACGAAGAGGTCGAGCTTGTCGTTCTCCAGCCTGCGGTGCAGGAAGCCGCTCTGGTCGATGGACAGGTCGAGGTCGACGAGCGGGTGGTCGCGGCGGAAATCGCGCAGGATCTGCGGGAGCCGGGTGAGCGCGAGGTCGTCGGACATCCCGATCCGCAGCCGCCCGTGCGGTCGCTCCCCGTTGAAGTAGTTGGCCGCCTGCTCGTGCGCGGCGAGGATGGACCGGGCGAACCCGATCATGGCCTCGCCGTCGGGCGTCATCGAGACGCTGTGCGTGTCCCGGTGCACGAGCACGCGCCCGGTGGCCTCCTCGAGCTTGCGGACGTGCTGGCTGACCGTGGGCTGCCGGATGCCGAGCCGCGCAGCGGCCTGCGTGAAGCTGCGGGTCTGGGCGACGGCGAGGAACGTCTGGAGCTGGGCCGGGTCGTAGATCATCTGCGCTATATCACTCCGCAATAACAGTTAGTCGGCTGATCGTCGTTCACAATACGTCACTCGGGCGGGATCATGAGGTACGGATTTCTGTTGCACTACGAAGGGTTATCCGTGACAACGGCTGCGGCCGACATACCCGTGAGCGGGACCACATCCACTGCTCGCGCATCCAGCACATTCATCGCACTCCGCGTCCCCAACTTCCGTATCTACCTCAGTGCTCACGCGATCGCCAGCACCGGCACGTGGATGCAGAACATCGCCCTGGAATGGCTGGTTCTGGAGCTCAGCGGGAGCCCCGCCGCCGTCGGCATCGCGATGGCCTGTCAGTTCCTGCCGATGCTGCTGCTCGGCATGTACGGCGGCATGATCGCCGACCGCTACCCGAAGCGGGCCGTCCTGATGGTCACCCAGACCTTGAACGGCATCCTGAGCGGCGTCCTCGCCGTCATGACGATCACCGGGCACGTGCGTGTCGAGCACGTCTACCTGTTCGCGCTCGCCGCCGGCCTCGTGTTCGTCGTCGACAACCCGACGCGCCAGGTCTTCGTCAACGAGGTCGTGCCGGATCGGTACGTCCGCAACGCCATCGCCCTGAACGCGGCGGTCTTCCAGACCAGCCGCCTCGTCGGGCCTGCGGTGGCCGGCGTCATGATCGCCACGGTGGGCTCGGGGTGGGCGTTCGCCGCGAACGCCGCGTCCTACGTCGCCCCGATCGTCGGCCTGCTGCTCATCCGCTCCGCCGACCTGATCCGCACGCCGCCGGTGGAACGGGCGCCAGGGCAGCTGCGCTCGGCGTTGCGCTACGTGGCCGAGCGCCCGCATGTGGCCTGGACGATCGTGCTCGTCGGCGTCGTCGGCACGTTCGGGCTCAAGTTCCCGGTGGTGCTCACGGCGATGGCCGACGAGACGTTCGCGGGTGGGGCGCAGCTCTACGGACTCTTCAACGTCGTGCTGGCGGTCGGCTCGGTGGCGGGTGCGCTGATCGCGGGCGGGCGCACCCGGACGCGCCTGCGGACGATCGTGCTCGCCGGGGCCGCGTTCGGTGTCGCCCAGTTCGCGGCGGCACTGGCGCCGGGGCTGGGGGTCTTCCTCGCTGCGCTGGTGGCGATGGGCGTGGTGAACCTGGCGTTCCAGGCGATGGCGAACTCGTCGGTGCAGTCGTGGGTGGACGGCGACGTCCGTGGCCGCGTGATGAGCCTCTACATGCTCGCCTTCGTCGGGGGAACGCCGCTGGGCGGGCCCGTCGTCGGCTGGATCACCGACGCCTTCGGCGCGCGGGTGGGCATGGCCTTCTGCGGGCTGGTCCCTCTGCTCGCCGCCGTGGGAGTGGCAGCCGTGCTCGCCCGGCACTCCCGCGCGGAGCGGGCGGCCGAGCCGGCGCTCGCCTGATTTGTGATCACGGGAGTCGGCGCTGCCACCGGCGCCCGTGATCCGCCGACAACCGATGCACGCGATCTTGACGCGCAAGATCCGATGTTCCGGGTGCTCATGGTCGTGAGGACAGCCATGGACAACCGACAGTTCGGATCATCTCGGCCGGCGGCCGGTGACCCGCCGATCAGCGAGCCGAGCTCGTCGCGCGGGCGCCGCTCTGGTCGTAGGCGCGCCGTGCGGCGGCGATCGTGGTTCTGCTGCTGGCGACCCAGGCGGCCAGGGCTTCCAGGGGTTCTCGGATCTGCTCGGTCAGCGACGTGCAGGCGTACTCGACGCGCGGCGGTACCTCCGGGTACACGGTGCGGGTGATCAGACCGTTGCGTTCGAGCCCGCGCAACGACAGCGTCAGCATGCGCCGGCTCACTCCCTCGATCGATCGCTCGAGCTCGGTGAAGCGCCGAGGGCCGTCGCCGAGCTGGACCAGGACCTGGGTACTCCACTTGTCGCCGATGAGCGCGAGAACCTCCCGCAGCGGGCAGTCCTCCACAGCCGGCTCATCCGCGCCGGGGGCGAGGCTTCTGACCTGGTGCGTTACAGCCGTGTGGCGGTGTGACAAGAAAGTGCCTCCTTCTCGGCGACCCGAATGTGTCAGAGCATGACTCCCGTTACAAGCGATAACGCTCCTGGTGGAGGCCCTGCCACGGCCCAGCAGGCTACGAAGGGATGTTCGAGTGCCATTTGCACGCCACGGCGAGCACAAGCTGCACTACGAGGTGACGGGATCAGGACCGGTGCTGGTGATGCACCCGGGGATGTACGAGGTCGGGTCGGCGTGGACGCTCAAGGGGTACACACCCGCGCTCCGCGGCCAGTTCACCGTGGTGGAGGTCGATCCATTGGCCCACGGCGCTAGCGACGCGCCCCACGACCCGTCCGCCTACACACTGGAACGCAGGGTCGGGGACGTACTGGAGGTCCTCGACGACCTTGGCGCGGACGAAGCCGCCTACTGGGGCTACTCGATGGGTGCTTGGGTCGGCTGCGGCATCGCCAAGTTCGCGCCGCAGCGATGCACGGCGCTGGTCCTCGGTGCCTGGGACCCGATCGGCGGCATCGAGACCGCCTACGACGACGCCGTGCAGCGGCTGGGGATGTCGGCCGACTCGGACTGGGTGGAGGTGGTCCGGCGGATGGCATATGCCGCACCAGAGCAGGTGCCCGTCGTCGACGCCGGGGACCCGCAGGCATTCCGGCTGTCGCACCACGGGTTCGAGGGCCAAGCCGGCCTCGACGCTGCCTTGGCGTCGGCGGGGGTGCCGTTGTTGATGTACTGCGGTTCCTCGGACCCCTACCACGACAACATTGGCGCGGCGGCGAAGCGAGCCGGTGGCCAGTTCGCCTCGATTCCCGACGCCGACCACGGCACCACCACTTGGCGCGCCCAGGAGATACTCGCGTACGCGCTGCCGTTCCTCAGCGCCGCAACCCGCTGAGCGGATTGATCACTTCCGGTCTGTGGGGCCTGACCGCGAGCGAGCTACAGAGGCCTGGCCGAGGCGTCGGACTGCAGCGCGGCCCCCGCCAAAGCCGTGGCGGTCGCGGCGATGACGGTGGCCGGGATGTTGCCGGCGCTTGCGAGGACACCACCTGGACGTCGCACGCCAGGGCCTGAGTCGTTCAGGACGCTAGCGGCCCAGGAGCTTGTCCAGCCAGCGGATCTGGGCCTGCCGCTGGTAGGACTCGCCGCCCTCGTGGTCGTTGTAGCGGTAGACCTCGATCTCCTTGTCGACCGTGTGGTGGTTTGCCCCGTAGTTGTTGAACGCGGCGTACACCGTGGAGGGCGGGCAGATCAGATCCATCAGCGCCACCGAGAACAAGGCCGGTGCGGCGGCGCGCTTGGCGAAGTTCACGCCGTCGAAGTACGACAGCGTGCGCAGCACGTCGTCGACCCGGTGACGATGCACGGCGAGGTAGCGGGTGACCTCGGCGTACGGGTCCTTGTCGCAGATGTCGAGCGCGCGGGTGAAGTGGCAGAGGAACGGGACGTCCGGCAGCGCGGCCACGAGGCCGGGCACCAGCCCGGCCACGGCGAGCGTGATCCCGCCGCCCTGGCTGCCTCCCTGCACGGCCACGCGCCCGGCATCGACGCCGGGCAGTGTGCGCACCGCCTCGACGGCGCGCACGGCGTCGGTGAACACCCGGCGGTAGAAGTACGTGTCCGGCCGGTCGATGCCGCGGGTCATGAAGCCGGGGGTGGCCGGGCCGGAGCCGTGCGGGTCGGCCGTGCGCCCGCCCCCTCCCCAGCGCGCGCCCTGCCCGCGGGTGTCCACGAGCAGGTGCGCGTAGCCCGCGCTCGCCCAGCGCAGCGACTCACCCGGCAGGTCGCGGCCGCCGTTGTAGCCGATGAACTCGACGACCGCGGGGAGCGAGTCGTCGCCGGCGGTGCGCGGCGTCGTGAACCAGGCGCCGATCCGGTCGCCGCCGAACCCGCTGAAGGTCACGTCCCGCACCGTGACCGTGCGGTAGGGCGTGTCGACCTCCTCGGACCGGACATCCAGGTCGTGGGTGCGGGTCTCGTCGAGCGTCCGGCTCCAGAACGCGTCGAAATCGTCCGGTTCGCTGACGACGGGGCGGTAGGAAACGAGCTCGTCAAGGGGCAGATCGGCGCGGGCCACGGATCTCCTGTCCTCGAATGGGGATGCCAGGAGAAGATAACCCGACCGAGGTCAGAAACTCTCCAGAGCACTGTCGAGGTCCGGGTGCAGCTGCAGGATCTGCTGCAGGTTCATCGTCTCCCATGGGCGCACCACCGCGGTGTTGTCGGGCGGCGCCACGATCCGCATCGGGGGGACGGGCGCGGGCGGCCGCGAGCGGTAGCCGCCGCTGCCGCCGGGTGCGGTGGTGCGGGTGGCCAGCTCGGCGAGGGTGCCCAGTCCGGACGAGCCGAGGAAGCTCACCGTGGTCAGGTCGACGACGAGGCCGGTGAGATCCGGCCACTGGAGTGTCTCGTCGACCGTCTTCATCAGCTCTCGCGCGGTCAGCAGGTCCAGCTCGCCGGTCACGGTGACCACGGCCGTCGAGCCGACCCGCGCGGCGGTCAGCGTCATGACGTCGGCAGGGTCGCTGTCGCTCATCCGGGAACCGTATCCGGCGCGGCCGCGCCTCGCCGACGCGGAGCGTGACCGGAGTGGCGGACGTTCGGCTACCGGCCGTGAACGGCACGGCGAAGGTGTAGCCCGTATGGGCGGCCTCTGCCGTGAAGCCGTGTACGAGCACCGCCTGCCGGGGTAGCCGAACACGTGTGGATCTCGTTCGTCGTGCCGGTCGCCGTCCTGCTGGCGACACTGCTGCTGCAGCGGCTCGAGGCCAAGCTCCTCAGAGTGCCGGAGCGGGGCGAGAATCCTGATCACGCGAGTGACTCCCTGCCGCTGCTGACCGTCGGCCGCCTCGATCCGCCGCCGAAGCGCCCGGCGGCGGATCGTCCCGTGCTGCGCGCGACCGCCTGAGCACCGCTCACGACGCGAGGGCGGGCGTCCGCCGCGTCCGCAGGTGGTACGCGACCACCGCGAGGGTGGCCGCGAGGAACACCGCCTGCATGAGGGTGCGCGGCAGCAGCGGGGTGCCGGTGCCCTCCAGCGCGGCGTGCACGTTCGCCGGGAACATGACGACCAGCAGCGCGGAGAGGCCGGCCGCCGCCCACGGCGCGGTGCGGGGGAGCAGTAGCCCGGCGGCGCCCGCGAGCTCCAGCACGCCGGTGACCGTCACGAGCAGGCCGGGCGCGGGGAGCGCGGGCGGCACCATCGCGATCAGCTCCTGACGCATCCAGGCGAAGTGCACCACGCCCGTGAGCGTGAACATCGCCGCCAGCCCGCCGCGCAGCGCCACCGGCCACGGCCGAAGGGCTCGCACGCCGAGCGCGTCCACGCCGAGCAGGAGCGCGGTGACGGCGACGAGGGTGATCAGTGGTTCCATGACGGTCTCCAGGTCTTGTCATTGCCAAGATGGCACCGCCAAGGTGCCGGGGAGCGAGCATCTTGTCAATGGCAAGACCGTGCCTCACGGGCCGGGGGTCGCGGCCGCCTCTCGCAGCAGGGCGAGCCGGATCTCCCGCGCGGTGCTCATGTGCCGCCCGGCGATCTCCCGGGCCGCCCGCTCGTCACGTTCCCGCACCGCGGCCACCAGCTGGGCGTGCTCGTCGAGGGCCGTGGCCCACCGGTCGCCCACCGAGAGCGTGGAGCGGGGGGCGTGGACGAGGTGGATGGAGAGCCGGTCCATCAGGTCGAGCAGCACCGGATTGTGCGTGGCCTGCCAGATGGCGGAGTGGAACTCGAGGTTGGTGCGGGTGCGGGTGGCGTCGTCGGGATCGACGAGGTCGCGGTCGCGGGCGAGGAGCCCTTCAAGGCGCATCAGGTCGGCGTCGCCGCGGCTGTGCGCGGCCTGTCCGGCGGCCTCGGCCTCCAGCAGCACGCGCATGTCGTAGACCTGCACCACCTCGTGCGGCTCGATCGACCGCACCTGCATACCGCGTACGCCGGGCGCGAGCAGGCGGTCCTGCTGCAGGCGGCGCAGCGCCTCCCGCACCGGCGTGCGGGACACGCCGAACCGCTCTGCCAGTGCGATCTCCCGCAGCGGCGTGCCAGGCGGGAGATCGCCGGAGAGGATCTGCCCGCGCAGGTCGGCGTAGACGGTCTGCGCGTCCGTGCCGGCCATGGTCACGCGATGGTCCCGGCGCGGCGCCCGAAGACCGCGCCCGCGGTGAGCCCGCTGCCGCCCGGGTAGTTGCCGCTGAACAGCCCGCCCAGCATCTCGCCGCAGACGAAAAGGCCGGGCAGCGGCACGCCCGACCCGTCGAGCACCCGGCCCGATGTGTCGGCGCGTAGCCCGCCGAAGGTGAACGTGATCCCGCAGGTGACCGGGAAGGCGTAGAACGGCGGGTTGTCCAGGGCGATCGCCCAGTTCGACTTCGGCGGGTCGACGCGGGCGCCGCGACCGTCCTTGACGGCCAGGTCGAGCGGGACGTCCCGGTCGATCCCGGCGTTGAACTCCTGCACCGTGCGGGTCAGCGCCGCGGCGTCGACACCCATCCCCGCCGCGAGCTCGGCGAGCGTCGAGCCGGTGACGACCGACGCGCCCGGCATGTCGTACTCCTCCCTGCGCAGCCGCGGCCGGGTGGTGGCGTCGAAGAGCTGGAACGCGATCCCGTCTGGTTGGGCGAGGATTCGGGCCCCGTACTCGGCGTAGGTGTAGTTGCGGAAGTCCGCGCCCTCGTCGAGGAACCGCTCACCCCGCGTGTTGACCATGATCCCCAGGGGGTAGCCGCTGCGGGTGAGCTGGTTGGTCAGCTCGCGGTCGCCCTCGTTGCCCGGGAACCAGGCGTCCCATGCCACGCTGTGGCAGCTGCCCCAGTCGCCGTACGGCGCGGCACCCGCCGCGAGGGCGGCGGTGAGCATGTCGCCGGTGTTCAGCGGGGTGCCGCGCACCTTGGCCCGCTCCCACCCTTCGCCCAGATGGCGGCGCCGCAGCTCGGCGTCGGCCTCGAAGCCGCCCGCGGCGAGCACGACCGACTCGGCGCGAACGGTGCCGCTGCGTCCGTCCGTGTCGCGCCACGTGACACCGGGACCGTCGGGCAGCAGGTCGACGGCGCGCGTGCCGTAGCGGATCTCGACGCCCGCCTTCTCCGCGGCCTCGGTGTGCTGCTCGATCAGGCCCTTGCCCCCGCCGGTGCTGCCCACCGCGAGCCCGCCCCAGAACACCTGTCGTCCCTGCGTGTCCGGGTACGCCTGGCGCTCGTACATCAACCGGTAGCGCAGCCCCAGCCCGTGCAGCCAGCGGATCGCGTCCTGGCTCTCGGCCACCAGCACCTCGGTGAGGGCCGGGTCGTTGCGCCCTCCGGTCACCTTCTCCATGTCCGCGGTGAACGCATCGGCGGGGTAGGGCGGGAGCACGCTGATCTGGTGCCGCTCGTCGGGGTCGAGCAGGTCGGCCAGTTCGGCGAGCCCGCCGTGTGCGATCCGGACGGCCCCGGCGGTGAAGTAGCTGTTGCCGCCGGCCAGCCCGGGCTCGCCCTTCTCCAGCAGCAGCACCCGCCGCCCTCGTCCGGTCGCGGCGTGGGCGGCGCTGAACCCGGCGTTGCCGCCCCCGACGACGACGACCTCGGTCTCCTCCTGCACTACTGGGCCTCCCGCTTGTCCTTGATTGCACATCACTGTATACAACGGTCGACACGGCAGTCGAACCGGCGACGGGAGACCGGCGATGGGGGCACCCGGAACCACCGAGGAGCGCGCTCCTCGCCGACCACCGGGGCGCAGCGGCGTGATCGCGCTGGTGGCGGCAATCGCGGCCACGGCCGCGATCGTGCTCACCGCGCCCGCCGCCGACCGCGGCGGCGCCGTGCAGGACGTGCTCGGCGACGAGCAGTTGCGGATCATGGCCCCGGCATCGCCAGGTGGCGGCTGGGACCAGACCTCGCGGGAGATGCAGAAGGCGCTGCGCGAGCTGGTGGGGCGCACGGAGGTCTACAACGTCTCCGGAGCGGGCGGCACCATCGGGCTGAGCCAGTTCGTCCGCCACGAGGGCGACCCGTCCGAGCTGATGACGACCGGGCTGATCATGATGGGCGCGGTCATCGCGAACGGCTCGCCGCGCTCGCTCACCGACACCACCCCGCTCGCGCGGCTCACCACCGACTACCAGGTCGTGGTCGTCGCCGCCGATTCCCCGCTCACCGACGTGCCCGGCCTGGTCGCGGCGATGCAGGCCGACGTCGCGGCCGTCTCGATCTCCGGTGGGTCGGCGGGCGGCGCGGAGCAGATCATGTCCGGGCTGCTCGCACAGGCCGTCGGCGCCGACCCGGCGCGCGTCAGCTACGTCGCCCACTCCGGAGGCGGCGAGGCGCTCACCACCGTCCTGTCCGGGCGGTCGACCATCGGGATCTTCGGGCTCTCGGAGATCGAGCCCCAGATCGAGGCCGGCACCGTACGCGCGCTCGCAGTGTCGAGCGCGGACCGACTGCCCTCGCTGCCCGATGTCCCGTCACTGACGGAGTCAGGGTTGGACGTCGTCGTCGAGAACTGGCGCGGGGTCGTCGCCCCGCCAGGCATCAGCGACCAGGAGGAGCAGGCACTGGAGGACATGCTCGTCCGGATGGCGCAGACCGAGGGGTGGCGCGACGCGCTGGCCCGCCGTGGCTGGGGCGATGCCCTGCTCGCCGGGCCCGAGTTCGAGCGGTTCGTGCAGTCCGAGCAGGAGCGCGTGTCGCGGGTGCTCACCCAGATCGGGTTGGGGGGAAATTGATGGCCGATGAGGATGCGCCGGTCGCCGTCGACCGGCACACCGTGCTCGCGACGGCCGCTTTCGGCGGCCTGCTGCTAATCGGTGCCGTACTCGTCATCATCGACGCGGTGCGGCTCCCGGCCACATCGGCCGTGGTGGGGCCCGCCGCCGTGCCGCTGCCGATCGGGGTGGCGCTCGGCGCGGTCGGTGCCGGGCTGCTGGTCGACGCCCGCCGCAAGCTGCCGAGGGCCGAGGCCCGGACGCCGTGGCAGCCACGGGCCGGAATGCGGGTGCTCGGCCTCGTCGCGGCGCTGGTCGGGTTCGCGCTGCTCCTGCCGCTCCTGGGCTACGTCGTCACCGCCACAGGGCTCTTCGTCGCCGCGGCCCTGCTGCTCGGTGCGCCGCGGGACTGGCGGGTCCCCGCATGGGGCTGGGCACTGGCCGCCGTCGTGTTCCTCGTCTTCGACCGCCTGATCGGGCTCACCCTGCCCGCAGGCCCATGGGGGTTCTGAGTGTGATGGACGGCGTCACGCTCCTCCTGGAGGGCTTCGCCTCCGCGCTGACCGTGGAGCACCTGCTGTGGGCACTGATCGGCGTCACCATCGGCACCGCGGTGGGCGTGCTGCCCGGGATCGGCCCGGCGCTCACCGTCGCGCTGCTGCTGCCGATCACGTTCCGGCTGGAGCCCTCCAGCGCGCTGATCATGTTCGCCGGGATCTACTACGGCGGCATGTACGGCGGATCGACCACGTCGATCCTGCTCAACACGCCCGGCGAGAGCGCCTCGATGATCTCGGCTCTCGAGGGCAACAAGATGGCCCGCGCCGGGCGGGCGGCCGCAGCGCTCGCCACGGCCGCGCTGGGCAGCTTCGTCGCCGGAACGATCGGCACCGTTGCGCTGACGTTCCTCGCGCCCGTCGTGGCCGACTTCGCCACCGGCTTCGGCCCGCCCGAGTACGTGGCGCTGATGGCCGTCGCGTTCGTCACGGTGAGCGCACTGCTCGGCCCGAACCTGCTCAAGGGCTTCGCGAGCCTGCTGGTCGGCGTCACGATCGGGCTGATCGGGATCGACGCCCAGACCGGGCAGCCGCGGCTGACATACGGCATCGACGCGCTGCTCGACGGGATCGACGTCGTGATCGTGGTCGTGGCGCTGTTCGCGCTCTCCGAGGCGTTCGGGCACCTGCTCACCGGCACCGGGCACGCCACCGTCGAGCCGCTGCGCGGTGCCGTGGTGCTCTCCCGCTCGGACTTCCGCCGGTCGTGGCCCGCATGGCTGCGGGGCACCGCGCTCGGGTTCCCGATCGGCAGCCTCCCCGCAGGCGGCGCCGAGGTGCCGACCTTCCTGTCCTACGCGGCGGAGAAGCGGCTCACCAAGCACCCGGAGGAGTTCGGGCGCGGGGCGATCGAGGGCGTCGCCGGGCCCGAGGCCGCCAACAACGCAGCCGCGGCAGGCGTGCTGGTGCCGCTGCTGACGATCGGGCTGCCCACGTCGGCCACGGCTGCGGTGATCCTCACGGCGTTCCAGTCCTACGGGCTGCAGCCGGGCCCGCAGCTCTTCTCCGAGTCCGGCGACCTGGTCTGGACGCTCATCGCGAGCCTGTACGTCGGCAACGTGATGTTGCTGGTGCTCAACCTGCCGCTGGTGCGGATGTGGGCCCGGCTGCTCACGATCCCGGCCTACGCCATCTACGCCGGTGTGCTGGTGTTCGCGACGCTCGGCGCGTATGCCGCCGGCGGCACCGCCGTCGACCTGCTGGTGCTGTGCGCACTGGGGCTGCTCGGGCTCCTGATGCGCGCCGCGGAGGTGCCGGTCGCACCGGCCGTGGTCGGCTTGATCCTCGGCCCGCTCGCCGAGCAGCAGCTGCGCCGCGCGCTCACCCTGTCCGAGGGTGACCCGTCGATCCTGGTGTCCTCGCCGATCACGGTGTTCCTCTGGATCGTCGTGGCATTGGCGCTGGTGATCCCGCTGGTGCTGCCGGTGGCCAAGCGGCGAAGGCGGGCGCTCACCCGATCCTGAAGGACCTGGCAGGATCGAGTGATGACCCCGCCGGCATCGACCGACCGGCGCGTGCAGTACTGGACGCGCCGTGCACCGTGGATCGCGGTCGCCGTCGCGGTGGTCGTGCTGGCCGCCGATCAGCTCTCCAAGGCGTGGGCCGAGGCCACCCTGCCGGTCGGGGAGCGGTTCCCCGTGCTCGGGGACGCGCTCGGCATCAAGCTGATCTACAACCCGGGCGCCGCGTTCTCCATCGGCACCGGTGCCACGTGGGTGTTCACGATCGCCGCGGGCGGCGCGGTGCTGGCCGCATCCTGGTTCACGTGGCGAGTCCGCTCGCGGGCGTGGGCAGTCTGCATCGGCCTGTTCCTCGGCGGCGCCGTCACGCACTTCCTCGACCGGCTCCTGCGAGCACCGTCGTTCGGCCAGGGGCACGTGGTCGACTTCATCGCCTACTTCGACTGGTTCATCGGCAACGTCGCGGACATCGCGCTCTTCGCCGCGGGCGTCCTGATCGTCACCCTCTCCACGCTCGGGCTCACGCCTCGGCCCACCCCGAGCACTTCTCTCGGCTGATCAGCGGACGGGCCGGCCGATCGCCATTGCCACCAGCGCACCGAGCACCAGCACGGCGCCCCAGGCCAGTACCGCCGCCGGGCCGAAGCCGTCGACCACCAGGCCGCCGCCGACCGCGCCCAGCGCGATGGCCCCGTTGAACACGCCGGCGAAGAGCGACGATGCCGTCTCGCGGTCGTCGGGTGCGGCGAGCATCATCCAGGTCTGGGCGGTCACCGAGACGCCCCCGTATCCCAGCCCCCACACCACGAGCGCGACGGCCGCCGCGGGTGCTGACGGAGCGACCGCGAGCAGCGCCACGGCGCCCACCAGCAGACCGGCGAGCACCAGCACGGTTCGCCCGACCGACCGGACGGCGGCTGTGCCGGCGACGAAGTTGCCGAGCACGCCGGCGACGCCGTAGACCAGCAGCAGCGTGCCGATCAGCGGTGCGTCGATCGCGAGGCCCTCCAGCACCGGGCGCACGTAGGTGTAGGCGCCGAAGTGCCCGACGACGAGCAGCGCGACCACGACGAGCCCGGTGACGACCCGCGGGTTGCGCAGCAGTGTGGCGACGCCGGAGAAACCCGGCGCACGCTCGGCCGGCAGCGCTGGGAGCACGAGCGCCAACGCCAGTGCCACCAGTCCCGACAATGCCCCGACCACCACGAACGCCGCCCGCCATCCGGCGAGCGCGTCGAGGAACGTCCCCGCCGGAACCCCCAGCACGGAGGCGACGGCAATGCCGCTGAAGATCGTGGCCGTCGCGCGTCCCACGGCGCCTGGTGGCACGAGCCGCACCGCGAGCCCCGCCGCGAGCGACCAGATCCCGCCCATCGCGATCCCCACCAGCACGCGGGCGACGATCATCACGGCGAAGGTGGGCGACCACGCGGCCAGCAGGTTGGCCGCCGCGAGCAGCGCCGCTAGCGCCACCAGTGCCGTCCGGCGGTCGAGGCGGCCGAGCGCGGGCACCACCAGCGGTGCCGCGATCGCCGCGACGATCCCCGTCGTCGTCAGCGTCTGCCCCGCCGTCCCCTCGCTGACGTGCAGCGCGGCGCCCATCGGGGTGAGCAGCCCCACCGGCAGCATCTCCGACGTGACGACCGTGAAGATGCCGGTTGCCACCACGAGCACGGCAGGCCAACCGGCCGTGCGAGTCGCTTGCGTCATGATCCCCAGCAGACCGCCGGCGGCGCCGCGGAACAACGACGGAGCTCTCACGCTTCCATGAGCGAGGCTCATCGATCGGAGGCGGAGCATGGCCGGGCTGGAGATCCGCGAGCTGGAGTGCTTCCTCGTCCTCGCCGACGAGCTGCACTTCGGGCGTACGGGGGAGCGGCTCTACGTCTCGCAGAGCCGGGTGAGCCAGCTGATCGGTTCCCTCGAACGGCGCGTGGGCGCGCGGCTCGTCAGCCGCACCAGCCGCAGCGTGCGGCTCACCCCGCTCGGGCAGCGGTTCCGCGGCGCGCTCGAACCCGCGTACGGCGCGCTGCGGGCGGCGGTCGACGAGACGCGTTCCGAGGCCCGGTCGGTTCCCGGCCCGCTGCGCGTCGGGTTCCAGGGCACGGCCGACGACCGCCTGCTCGGCGCCGTCACCGCCTTCCAGGACCGGCACGCCCGCAGCAGCGTCGAGATCGCCGAGATCCCGCTGTCGGACCCGTTCGGGCCGGTACACCGCGGTGAGGTCGACGCCGCCGTCGTGCTGCTGCCCGTCGAGGAGGAGGGCCTCGTGCTGGGTCCGGTGTTCTCGCGGCAGCCGCAACGCCTCGCGATCTCCACCCGCCACCCGCTCGCCCGGCGGTCCGAGGTCTCGGCCGAGGAGCTCGCGGACGTCCCGCTGATCTCCGCGGCCGAACCCGCCGTTGAGTACTGGCGCCGCGCCCACGCACCCACCACCACTCCCAGCGGGCTGCCCATCCCGAGTGGCCCGGCCGTGAGCACCCTGCAGGAGGGCGTGTGGCTGATCGCCGCCAACCGCGGCGGCATGCTGCTGTGCGCGCCCACCGCCGCCTACCACCGCCGCCGCGACGTGGTGGACGTCCCGGTGGCGGGTCTCCCGGAGTCGGCTCTCGGACTGGTGTGGCACCAGGACCACGAGAACGCGCGGATCCGCGCCTTCGCCGAGGTCGTGGCGGAGACGGTGCCGTAGCCGATTTCCGACGAACGGCGCGTTCGTCGGATAGGTTCCGACCAACGCGCCGTTCGTCGGAATCTGGTTCAGGAGCGGCGCCACCAGTGGGCGCGGCGGGGTGGGAGGATCTCCACGGAGCCCGCGCGCACCGAGCCGCGGATCCGGAAGAGCGGGCCCTCCGGTGCGTCCGGGCGGCCCCGCAGGCGGTTCTCGATGCCGGAGAGCGTGGCCTCGAGGTCGCCGTGCTCCACGCGGGCCCCCGCGGGGAGCCGCAGCTCCACCGAGCCCGCCACCACCTCGAGCTCGATGTCGACGACCTCGTGCGGGATGCGCGCCTCGGTGAAGTCGAGCTCCGCCGAGCCGAGGGTGGTGCGCACCACCAGGTGCGCGGGCACGTCCCAGACACCCCGGCGGCGGACGGAGCCGAGCATGCTGCGGACCTCGTGGCCGGTGCCGTTGTCGGTCACGACCGGGGTGGGCCGGTGCACGGGAGGCCGGGCGGGGATCGGCACCTGCGCGGGACGGTCCGGGTGGGTCAGGCCGGGCAGGTCGAGCAGCACGGCGTTCAGCTCGCCGCGGGTGCGTGCCGTGAGGGCGGTGTCGACGCGGCGGGTGAACTCGTCGACGTCGAGCAGCCCCGTGCCGGTGGCCCGCTGCAGCAGCCCGACGACGTGCTCGCGCTCGGCGTCGGAGACGCGCAGGAAACGGGCGGCGGACTCGTCGGGCACGGCCCCCACCGTAGCGCCGGCGGAATGATCGGTCCCCGAATCGCGTTGGCGATCGGTTGATGAGCAGCATGACGAGAAGCGCAGATTTGACCGCCGCTGACCGGGAGTTCCTGGCGACGCCCCGCATGGGCTTCCTCACCGTGGCGGGCGGTGACGGTCTCCCCGCGCCCCGGCCGGTGTGGTTCGAGGTGACCGAGGACGGCGCGGTGCAGCTGTTCTCCCTGACCTCCTCGCCGAAGGTCAGACGGGTGCGCCGGGATCCGCGGGCGTCGCTCGTGGCGGCCAATGCCGTCGGGGAGCCGGAGAACTGGATCGCGATCAGCGGCAGCGCGACCGTCGAGGAGGACGGCGCCAGGGAGCTCGCCGGCCGCCTCGGCGCGCGCTACTGGGATCTGGACGACCCGGAGAAGGCCGCCACGCTGGAGCAGATGGTGTCGGCGGATCTGGTCCGCATCGTCATCCGGCCGGAGCGGGTCAGCCGTTACGGCGGCTGACCCGCACCAGCAGGTACAGCAGCACGGGCGCGCCGACGGCGGCGGTCAGCACCCCGGCCGGCAGCTCGTCCGGGCTGAACAGGCGCCGCGCGGCGAGGTCGGCCGCGGCCACGACGAGCGCGCCGACCCCGGCCACGGGCAGCAGGCCCGCGGCCTGCGTGGCGAGCACCCGGCGCACGATCTGCGGTGCGACCAGCGCGACGAACCCGATCGGTCCCGCCGCGGCCGTGGCGAGCGCGGTGAGTCCCACCGCGCTCGCCACCAGCGCCGCCCGGGCGGTGCCGATCCGGCCGTCGAGGGCGCGCGCGATGTCGTCGCCCAGCTCCAGCAGCCGCAGGTGGCGGGTCAGCAGCAGCACCATCGGCGCGCCGACCGCGAGCCCGGCCGCCACGGTGAGCACGTCGGGCCACGAACGGCCTGCGACGTCCCCCACCAGCCAGGTGGCCGCCTGCTTGGCCGCGTACCGGTCGGAGCGGGTGAGCAGGAACGACGCGGCCGCGTTCGCCAGCGCGGTGACCCCGATGCCGACCAGGACGAGCTGGTAACCCCTGAACCCGCCGCGGGCGGCGATCGCGTAGACGGTCGCCGCGGCCGCGACGGCACCGGTCAGCGCACCGGCGGCGACGGCGGGCGCGCCCGCCCCGACCACCACGATCATCACCACGGCGCCCGCCGACGCCCCGGCGCCGACGCCGATCACGTCCGGGCTGACGAGCGGGTTGCGCGCGATGCGCTGCAGCACCATGCCCGCCATTCCCAGCGACGCGCCGACCAGCAGCCCGACGAGCGCCCGGGGCAGCCGGTTGCGTACCACGACGTCGTAGGTGAGCAGGGTGCCGTCGCCGGCGAGCGTGTCGAGCACGGTGGACAGCGGCATCGGGTAGTCGCCGACGGTCACCGCGTACAGCGCCACCGCGAGCGCGGCGGCCCATGCCGCCGCACCGAGCAGCACCGACGCCGGCTCGACCCGCAGCGAGACGCGCCCTGCCCGCAGTGTCGCGGTCATGGCCACGCCACCCGGCGCCTGCGGACCAGGTACAGGAAGACCGGCGCGCCCAGAACCGCGGCGGTGACGCCGACCTGCACCTCTTCGGGCCGCAGCACCACCCGGCCCGCGACGTCGGCCATGAGCAGCACCAGCGCCCCGAGCAGCGCCGAGAGCGGCAGCACACGCACGTGGGCGGGGCCGGTGAGCATCCGTGCGGCGTGCGGCACGACCAGCCCGACGAACCCGACCGGACCGGCGACCGCCGTCGCCGTGCCCGCGAGGACCACGATCGCCACGACCGCCAGCCCGCGAACCACGGCCGGCCGGGCGCCGATGCTGCGTGCCGTGTCGTCGCCGAGCGCGGCCGCGTCCAGCGGGCGCGCGAGGGCGAGCGCGAGCACCGCACCCGCGGCGAGGAACGGGGTGGCCTGGAGCACGGTGGGCAGGTCGGCCCTCGTCAGCGAGCCGACGAGCCAGAACCGGAACCGCTCGAACAGATCGTGGTTGCGCAACACGATCGCCGACGTCAGCGAGAACAGCAGGGCCGACACCGCGGCCCCGGCCATGGCGATCTTCACGGGTGTGGCGCCGCCGCGTCCGGTGGTGGCGATCGCCAGTACGGCGGCCAGCGCGAGCACTGCGCCTGCGAAGCAGAACCACACGTAGCCGCCGAGCGGGCCGACCCCGACCAGTGAGATCGCGACCACCGCCGCGAACGCCGCCCCGCCGTTGACGCCGAGCACTTCCGGCCCCGCGAGGGGGTTGCGGGTGAGCCCCTGCGCCACGGCGCCCGCCAGCCCGAGCCCTGCGCCGGCGAGCAGGCCCGCGGCCGTGCGGGGGAGGCGCAGGTGCAGCACCACCGCGCTGCTGCCGGCGGCCGGATCCGCGAGAGCCGCGACGAGGTCGGCGGGCGTGATCGGCTGGGTGCCGACGAGCAGCGAGAGCCAGGCAGCCGCGGCGACCAGGACAGCGGCACCCACCACGACACGTGCGCACCGAAAGTGCGACTCGCGCGCACCCACAGCGCGACTCGCGGAACGGGCGCAGCCCCGTTCCCCGCGAGTCGCGGTCTGGATGTACGCGAGTCGCGGGCTGAGTGCGTGTGTGTAGGGATCCTTCACCGGCGGTCGGGGTGCACGAGTGAGGCGACCAGCTCCGCGGCGTGCGGCACCCGCACCCCGGCGGCCCGGTCGGCGAAGAGGAATCCGTACACGTGGCCCTCCCGCACAGCGCTGAGCCCGGCGAACGCGGGGTTCGTGCGGATGCGTTCCGCGTCGGGCTCGGCGTCGGAGAGTGTGTAGGAACCGTCGCAGCACGTGCTCGTGAGGATCACGTCCGGATCGCGGGCGACGATCTCCTCGGGCCCGACCGGGAAGTTGCGCCTGCCCTGCAGGTCGGCGAAGGCGTTGTCGGCGCCCGCGATGTCCAGGATCCGCGTGACGAAATCGGGCCCGCCCGCCACCCGGAACGTGCCGTCGTCCTGCGGCCGCACCACCGCGACCCGCGGCCGGGACGCCCCCGCCACGCGCTGCTGCACCGCCGCGATGCGAGCCTGCATGTCCGCCACCACCCGCGCGGCGCGGTCCTCGACCCCGAACAGCCTGCCCAGGTCTCGCACGTCGGAGTAGACGTTCTCGATCGTCACCGACGCGGGGTCGATCGCCTCGTCGGCCATGCCGTCGGCGCTCGGGCACAGCGGGGAGAAGATCCACGACTGGACTCCGAGGTCGCGCAGGCTCGCGCGCGTGCCGAGCGACTCGGAGCCCGCGGTCGCGAACAGATCGTTGAAGCCGGACACGACGAAGTCGGGGTTGGCCGCCAGCAGTGCTTCCCGGCTGGGCAGTTCAGGCAGGTAGTCGGTCGCCGCCTGGGCCGCGGCGTACTCCGGGAGCACCTGCGCGTCGAGGTAGGCGGTGCCGACGACGCGGTCGCTCACCCCGAGCGCGTGCACCATCTCGATCGCGGGCTGATAGGCGGCGTAGATCCGCTGCGGCGGGCCCGGGACGGTGACGTCGATGCCGCAGTTGCGGGCGGTCGTGCCGCTGCCCCCAGGCACGACCGCCGACGGAGGGCCACCGCAGGCGGCGAGCAGGGCGGCGGCCGCGAGCGTCGGCACGATGCGGGGCACGGCGAAGCGCAGCATGAGCCAACTATGGCTCATCTGAACAGTGCTTCAGGAGTTGGGTGTGACACTCGCGGCGGCTCGGCCGAAGCGGTCGGCGAGCTTCTCGAGCTGTCCGGCCAGCTCGGGGGAGTCGATGACCTCGAAGTCGACGTCGAGCAGCCCGATGTAGTGGGCCAGCATCTGCGGTGTGTCGGATCCGACCTCGGCGACGCAACGACCGTCACCGGCCGGTTCGACGGACGTGGCGACCGGTAGCCGCGCGTTGACGTACTCGACGGGGGCGTGCAGCAGCACCTTCGCCCGGTAGCGCCATGTGGCTGCCCCGGCGCCGCGTTGGACGTGCAGCGAGGCGTCGCCCTCCGGCGGCTCCCGCGGCGTGAAACGCGGACCGGTCGGCGACCGTGGGGACATCCGGTCGACGCGGAACGTGCGCCAGTCGTCCCGGTCGACGTCCCACGCGACGAGGTACCAGCGGCGTCCCCAGCTCACCAGCCGGTGCGGCTCCGTGACGCGGACGCCGGCCACGCCGTCGTGGGTGGCGTAGTCGAATCGCAGCCGCTCGCTCGCGCGGATCGCGCCCGCGATCGTGGTGAGGACGTCGGCGTCAACGGTCGGGCCGACGCCCGGCACGGTGACGGTGGCCGACGTCATCGCCGAGATCCGATGCCGCAGCCGGGACGGCAGGATCTGCTCGAGCTTGGCGAGCGCCCGCACGGACGTCTCCTCGATGCCGCTGACGGTGCCTCCGGCCGCGGTGCGCAGGCCGATCGCCACCGCGACGGCCTCGTCGTCGTCGAGCAGCAGGGGCGGCAGCGCCGCTCCCGACCCGAGCCGGTAGCCGCCCGACACGCCGGGCGAGGCATGCACGGGATAGCCAAGGCTGCGCAGCTTGTCGATGTCGCTGCGCACGGTCCGCGAGCTCACCCCGAGCCGTTCGGCGAGCTGCGCACCGGTCCAGTCGCGGTGGATCTGCAGCAGGGACAGGATCCGGAGCAGCCGGGCCGAGGTCTGCAACATCGGCCAAGGATCGCACCGATCGCGGAAGCAGTCCTTCCGCTATTGCTCGGAGACCCGCCCTCAGGTCAACGTGTCCCGGACGCTCCCGCCGCAGAACCGCGCTCGAGCACCAGGCGTGCGAGCTCCCGCTCCAGCCCGGCCTCGCCGACGTCGACGACCTCGAGGGGGAGCCGCAGGTACGCGGCTGCGCGCTCGGCGGCGACCCGGATCCGCGGCACCGGGTGCTGGGCGAGCCACACCACCCGCAGGTAGTGGCGGAAGTACTCCTCGCGCAGCTGCGGATACCGGTCCAGGCCCAGCTCGCGGATCACCGAGCGGTCGAACGAGAGTGCGAGGTAGTCGGTGAGCACGTAGGTTCCCGGCTCCTGCTCGTAGAGCTCCCGCATCCGCTCGGCGCCTGCGAACACGTCGTAACAGGTGTCGCCGCGCAGCCGTGGGACGCCGAGCCGGGCGCACACCTCGTCGAGCGCGCCGTACGTGCCGCAGTCGGCGTAGGCGACGGCGACGGCCACGTGCGTGGCGCGCAGGTCGAGGACCCGCTCCTGGACGGCCGCCGCGATCCGCTCGGGGTGGTTGTGCAGGAGCGGCGGCAGCGGATGCACGTCCACGTTCCACCCCCGCCGCCCGACGACGGCAGCGACGTGCGAGGCGATGGCCCCGCACGCGACGACGGCGACCCCGGGAGGTTCAGGAACGTGGCGTTCCTGAACCTCAGGCCGGGAAGGCCAGCTGGTCGATGAACCGGTCGTTGAAGTCCGGGCGGTCAGAGAGCTCGACGTAGCGCACCTCCTCCAGCAGAGCCTCGGCCGCGGCGCGCTCCCGTACCGAGAGCAGGGCCATCTTCGCGCCCTCGCCCGCGACGTTGCCGGCGCTGACGATCCGCACCACTGGGATGCCCGGAACGAGCCCGATCCGGACGGCCGCGGCGGGGGAGAGGTAGCTGCCGAACGAGCCGGCGAGCAGCACCTGCTGCACGTCGGCCGGGTCGAGGCCCAGCTCAGCGGCGAGGAGCCGCCAGCCGGTGGCGATCGCGGCCTTGGCGAACTGCAGCTCGCGCACATCGCGCTGGGACAGGTACACGCCGTCGGCCAACACGAACACCCGCTCCTCGCCGACGGTCTGCAGCCGGTCGGCGAGCCCCGGCCGCAGTGCCTCCGCCGCTTCCCGGCCGAGCAGCCGGCCGGACCCGTCGAGCAGCCCGACGTTCAGCAGCGCGGCCACGGCGTCGACCAGGCCGGACCCGCACAGGCCGACCGGCTCGACGTCGCCGATCACCTGCAGCGCCACGTCCTCGTCGGAGATCTTGACGCCCTCGATCGCCCCCGGCGCCGCACGCATCCCGCAGCGGATCTGCGCGCCCTCGAACGCCGGGCCGGCCGGGGCCGCGGTCGCGAACACCCGCTCGCCGTCGGACAGCACGATCTCGCAGTTCGTGCCCACGTCGACGAACAGGCGCACGCGCTTGTCGCGGTCCATGCCGGACGCGAGCGCGCCGGCCACGATGTCGCCGCCGACGTACGCGCCCAGCGCAGGGAACACGTACGCCCGCGCGGCCGGGTGCAGCGTGAGCCCGAGGTCGTCCGCGCGCAGGCCGGGGAACGAGCGCGTGGACATCACGAACGGCGCCACCCCGAGCGGCTCGGGGTCGATGCCCAGCGCGAGCGCGGTCATCGTCGCGTTGCCGGCGACGGCCACCTCGTAGACCTCGCGCGGGTCGGCACCCACACCCGCGCACACCTCGTGCGCGAGCTGGTTCAGGGCGTCGCGGGCGTGCCCGGTGAGCCGGCCGAGCGCCTCCGGGTCGAGCATCGTCGCGCTGATCCGGGTGATCACGTCGCCACCGAGCGGCTGCTGAGGGTTGAGCAGCGACGCGACGCCCGCGGGCGTGCCGGTGGTGAGGTCCAGCAGCGTGGCGACGACGGTGGTGGTGCCGAGGTCGAACGCGATGCCGAACATCCGCCCGGTGGTGTCGCCGGGCTCGACGTCGATGAGCACGTCGTCGACCAGCACGGCCGTCACGCGGAAGTCCGCCGCGCGCAGGGCGCGGGGGAGTGCGCGCAGCGCGTGCAGGTCGACGGTGGGCTCCAGGTCGTCGAGGGCGCCGAGCAGCCGCTCGAGGTCGGTGCGCTGGTCGGCGAGGGTCGGTTCTTGCAGCTCGACGTACCGCTTCTGCACCGCGGGTCGCAGGATCACCTGCCGCCCGACGCCTACCGTGGCCGCCTTCGGGCGCGTGACGAGCGGCGGCACCGTGACGCGGACGTCGCCGCTGGCGGGCGCGCGGCAGGCGAGCCGCCAGCCCGCGCGAAGCTCGTCGGCGTCGAAGGCGCGCGGGTCGAGCCGGGAGACCGGAACATCGCCGTCGGTGACCCGCACCTTGCACTTGCGGCAGGTGCCGTGCCCGCCGCAGGTGGAGTCGATCGCGATGCCGTTCCAGCTCGCGGCGTCGAACAGGGTGACGCCGGCCGGTACCCGCACCTCGCGGTCCTGCGCGCCCTCGACCTCGTAGGAGATCCGGACCCGGTCGGTGCTCACGCCGGTTGCTTCTTCGCCCGGTGCGCGGCGATCCAGGCCGCACCCCACTCGTCGTTGCCGAGCAGCAGGTCGGCGGCCTTCACTGCCTCGACGATCTGCGGCGTGCGCACGTCCATCACGGCGCTGGTGAGCCCGCAGGTCATGGCCATCGGCAGGAACGCCGAGCCCAGCGCGTGCCGATCCGGCATCCCGAACGAGACGTTGGACGCTCCGAGCGTCATGTTCAGGCCGAACTCGTCGCGGATCAGCTCGATCGTGTCGAGGGTCTTGCGGACGAGCGTGGAGTCGGCGCCGATCGGCATCGCAAGTGGGTCGATCACGATGTCTTCCAGGGGGATCCCGTATTCGCCGACCGCGACGTCGACGATCTTGCGGGTGATCTCCAGTCGCTTGCGCGGGTCGTCGGGGATCTCGTCCTCCTCGTTGGGAAGCGCGATCACCGCCGCCCCGTGCTCCTTGACCAGCGGCAGGATCGCGTCGAGCCGCTCGCGCTCCCCGGTGACGGAGTTGACGAGCGCCTTCCCGCGGTAGGCGGACAGGCCAGCTTCGAGTGCCTCCACCACCGAGGAGTCGATGCACAGCGGGAGATCGGTGAGGTCCTGGATCATGGTGACGGCCTTGGCCAGCAGCTCGGCCTCGTCGGCGAGCGGCACGCCCATGTTGACGTCGAGCATGGTGGCGCCGCCCGCGACCTGCTGCTCCACGTCCACAGCGATCCGGGAGAGGTCACCCGCGCGAAGCGCTTCGGCGAAAACCTTGCGGCCGGTCGGGTTGATCCGCTCGCCGATCAGGCAGAACGGCTGGTCGGGGCCGATGACGACCTCGCGCGTGGCGGAGCTGACGGTGGTGTGCACGGCTACACCGCCACTGTCGCGTCGCGGGAAGCGCGCTTGGTGGCGATCAGCTGCTTGGCGAGACGCACGGCGGTGGACGCGTCGGCGGCGTACCCGTCGGCACCGACGGCGTCGGCGTACTCCTGGGTGACCGGCGCCCCGCCGACCATCACGATCACCTGGTCGCGCAGGCCCGCCTTCTGCAATGCGTTGATGTTGGCCTTGAACATCGGCATGGTCGTGGTGAGGAACGCCGAGAACCCGACGATGTCGGGCTTGTGCTCCAGCACGCCCGCCACCACCTTCTCGGGCGAGACCTGCACGCCCAGGTCGATCACGTGGAAGCCCGCGCCCTCCAGCATGATGTTGACCAGGTTCTTGCCGATGTCGTGCACGTCGCCCTTCACCGTGCTCATCAGGAACGTGCCGACGGTCTGGGCGCCGGTCTCGGCGAGGAGCGGGCGCAGCCGGTCGAGCGCCCCCGCCATCGCGCGGCCCGCGATGAGCATCTCGGGTACGAAGAAGTCGCCGCGCTCGAAGCGGGCGCCGACCTCCTCCAGCGACGGTATGAGCGCCTCGAACAGCATCGTCTCCGGGGCCATGCCGGAGTCGAGGCCCTGCTCGGTCAGCTCGAGGACGCGTGGTCCGTTGCCGACGAGGGTCTCGTCGTAGAGCGCCCGGAGAATCTCCTCGTCGGTCATATCGCTTCCCTTCCCTGGTGACCGAGCTGGGCGGACAGTCCGCGCAGCTCATTGACCAGGACATCCCCGAGCCGGGTGATGCCGTGGTCGTTGATGCGGGTGGTGGGGCCGGACACCGAGACGGCGGCGAGCACGGCTCCGTCGACGCCCCGGACCGGTGCGGCCACCGCGCCGAGCCCCACCTCCAGCTCGTCGAGCGAGACGGCCCAGCCGCGCCTGCGCACCTCGACGAGCATGTGCTCGAGCGTCGCGCGGTCGACGGGGGAGTGCGGTGTGCGTCGCTCCAGCGTGCCGGGCGGCAGCGCCAATGAGCCGAAGGCGTAGAGCACCTTGCCCAGCGCGGTGCAGTGAGCCGGGACGTCGACGCCGACCCAGTTGGTGGAACCGAGCAGGTACCGGCTGTCGATCTGCGCGATCTGCACGACCTCGCGCCCGCGCGGCACGCTCAGGTTCACCGTCTCCTCGGTGATCTCGCTGATGCGATCGAGGGTGGGCCGCGCGAGCTCGACGAGGTCGTGCAGCGCGCTCGGCCGAGCGGCGTAGATCGAGAACAGTGCGCCGGGCCGGAAGGCGCCGCTCTGGTCGCGCTGCACGAGCCTGCTGCGCTCGAGGGCCTGCAGCAGCCGGGAGGTGGTGGACTTCGCGAGTCCCAGCTCCGCCACGAGCGAGGTGAACGTCCGCGGCGCGCCCGACTCGACCACGAGCGCGAGCAGCGCGCTCGCGCGGTCGACGGCCTGACTGCCCAGTTGTTGAGTCGGCATCGCGGGATCCGTTCCCAAAAGAGTTCCATGTTATGGAACCAGTGTTCCGAGGAATGCCGTTAGGATCCTGCCGGCACCGGCCCTCGTCAAGGTCCGGTTTTGGGGAGATCCGCAGGGGGTCTGCATGTTCCGCAACGCCATGCCGCGCTACGAGATCCTTTCCGAGGATGCGATGGCCACCCTCGAGGGCGGGTGGCGGCGGATCGTGAGTGAGATCGGGGTGGAGTTCGTTTCCGAGCGGGCCCTGGAGCTGTTCCGCCAGGCCGGGCAGAAGGTCGAGGACCAGTGCGTGATCTTCGATCCGGACTTCGTCCTCGAGCAGGTCGCCAAGGCTCCGCGGTCGTTCGACGTGCAGGCCCGCAACCCGGCGCACACCGTGCACATCGGTGACGACGCGATGGTCTTCGGCAGTGTCTACGGGCCGCCGTTCGTGCGCGAGGGCGACGTCCGCCGCGACGCGAAGCTCGCCGACTTCCACTCCTTCGCGAAGCTCGCACAGAGCTTCGACGCCATCGACTCCGCAGGTGGGGTGGTGTGCGAGCCGGAGGACACGCCGCTGGACTCCCGCCACCTCGACATGACCTATGCCCTGCAGACGCTGACCGACAAGATCTACATGGGCAACGTCGTCTCGGGGGAGAACGCCCGCGACACCCTGGCCATGACCGAGATCCTCTTCGGCGGCCGCGAGTCCATCGAGGCCACGCCCGCCACCATCTCCCTGATCAACTGCAACTCCCCGCTGCGCTGGGACGACCGCATGCTGGAGGCGCAGTTCGCCTACTCCGCGGCAAACCAGCCGGTCGTGCTCACCCCGTTCCTCCTGATGGGTGCGATGTCACCTGTTTCCATTCCGGCAACGCTTGCGCAACAGATGGCTGAGGCGCTTACCGGCATCGCGTTGTCACAATTGATCAGGCCCGGTGCACCCGTGATCTTCGGGTCGTTCCTGTCGAACATCGACATGCAGTCCGGTTCACCCTGTTTCGGGACACCCGAATCGGCGATCGGGTTACTCTGCACGGGCCAGATCGCCCGGCGGTTCGGCCTACCGGTGCGTTCCGGCGGCGGCCTGACCTCCAGCCAGACCCCCGACGCGCAGGCCGGCTACGAGAGCCTGATGACCATGCTCCCGACGTTCCTCGCGGGCATCAACTGGGTCATGCACTCCGCGGGCTGGCTGGAGGGCGGGCTCGTGGCGTCGTACGAGAAGTATGTGCTCGACGTCCAGGTGCTGGAGATGCTGCAGCAGGAGTTCACCCCCCTGGAGATCGACGAGGCGTCGCTCGCGTTCGGCGCCCACGACGAGGTGCGCCACGGCGGCCACTTCCTCGGCGCCGCCCACACCATGGAGCGCTTCCGCACCTGCTTCTACCGCCCGTTCGTGAACAGCTCCGACAACTACGACCGGTGGATGCGGGGCGGCGGGAAGGATGCGGCAGCCCGCGCCGCAGACGTCGCGCAGAAGCGGCTGGCGGAGTACGAGCCCCCGCCCCTCGACGAGGCGATCCGCGAGGAGCTGGAGGCGTACGTGACACGCCGGAGGCGCGAGCTCGGCGACTGAGGGATACCCATTCCGACGGACGCGCCGCTCGTCGGAACGAGGTGGAGCGGGGAGGAGTGGCATGAGCGGAGCGCGCGTTGTGATCATCGGGGCCGGGGTGGTCGGGGCCGCCCTCGCCGATGAGCTCTCCGTGCGGGGCTGGACCGACGTCACCCTCGTCGACCAGGGGCCGCTGCCCACGCCGGGCGGGTCCTCCTCGCACGCGCCGGGGCTCGTCTTCCAGGCCAACCCGTCCAAGACCATGACCGAGATGGCCCGCTACACCGTCGAGAAGCTCGGCGCGCTGGAGCTGGACGGGGAGCCCTGCTACCTGCAGGTCGGCGGGCTGGAGGTCGCCACCACGCCCGAGCGGCTCGCCGAGCTGCACCGCCGCCGCGGTTGGCTCACGTCGTGGGGCGTCGAGGCCCGGGTGGTCGGGCCGGACGAGTGCGTGGCCCTGCACCCGTTGCTCGACCGCGACGTCGTGCTCGGCGGGCTGCACACCCCGACCGATGGCGTCGCGAAGTCCGTCCGAGCCGTCGACGCGCAGCTGCGGGCGGCCGCGGCGCGCGGGGTGCGGGTGCTGGAGCGGCACGAGGTCACCGGGATCAACACGCAGGACGGGCGGGTCACGGGCGTCGTCACCGACCAGGGCGAGCTACCGGCCGACGTCGTCGTCTGCTGCGCGGGGATCTGGGGCCCGAAGGTCGCGGCGATGGTGGGGGTGCCGCTGCCGCTCACCCCGCTCGCACACCAGCTCGCGTACTCCGGCCCGCTCCCGGCGCTCGCCGGGCACGACCGGGAGATCACCCGGCCGATCCTCCGCCACCAGGGGGCCGACCTCTACCTGCGCGAACGCGGCGAGGCGCTCGCCGTCGGCTACTACGGCCACGACCCGCTGCCCGTCGACGCCCGCGACATCGTCGGCGTCGACGAGGCCGAGGTGATGCCCTCGGTGCTGCCGTTCACCGAGCACGACTTCGCCCCCGGCTGGGCCGACGCGCAGGCGCTCGTGCCGGCGCTGCGCGACGCCAAGATCGAGGAGGCGATGAACGGCCTCTTCTCGTTCACGATCGACGGCATGCCGCTCTTGGGCGAGGTCCGCGACGTGCGCGGCTTCTGGCTGGCCGAGGCCGTATGGGTCACGCACTCCTGCGGCGTCGCGAAGGCCATGGCGGAGTGGCTGGTCGACGGCCGGTCGGCGAGCTTCGACCTGCACGAGTGCGACGTCAACCGGTTCTGGCCACACCAGCTCGCCCCCGACTTCGTGCTCGCCAAGAACAAGCAGAACTACGTCGAGGTCTACGACGCGCTGCACCCGCTCGAACCGATGCTCGAGCCCCGCCCGCTGCGCACCTCGCCGTTCTACGAGCGGCAGCGCGCGCTCGGCGCCGTCTTCCTCGAGGCGGCGGGCTGGGAGCGCCCGCACTGGTACGAGGCCAACACCGCGCTCGTCGCCGGGCGCGACATCCCCACGCCTGACGACTGGGCCGCCCGCTGGTGGTCCCCGATCGTCGGCGCGGAGGCCCAGATCACCCGGGAGCGCGTGGCGCTCTACGACATGACCTCCCTGACGCGGATCGAGGTCAGCGGCCGGGGTGCGGCGGCGTTCCTGCAGCGGGTCACCACCGGCAACGTGGACCGGTCGGTCGGCACGGTGACCTACTGCCTCCTGCTCGACGACGCCGGTGGCATCCGCAGCGACGTCACCGTCGCTCGGCTCGGGCCCGAGGAGTTCCAGATCGGCGCCAACGGCCCCCTGGATCTGGATCTCTTGCTGCGGGATGCGCCCGAGGGCGTCGCGGTCCGCGACGTCACCGCCGGGACCTGCTGCATCGGCGTCTGGGGACCGCTCGCCCGCGAGGTGGTGCTGCCGCTGGCCCCCGACCTCACCGACGTCCGGTACTTCCGGGGCAGTCGGGTGCACGTCGGCACCGTGCCCGTCACCGCGCTGCGGCTGTCGTACGTCGGGGAGCTGGGCTGGGAGCTCTACACGACCGCCGACATGGGCCGCACATTGTGGGACCTCCTCTGGGACGCCGGGCGCGAGCACGGGATCATCGCCGCAGGCCGCGGCGCCTTCAACTCCTTGCGGCTGGAGAAGGGCTACCGCTCGTTCGGCACGGACATGACGTTCGAGCACGATCCGTGGGAGGCCGGCCTCGGCTTCGCGGTGAAGCCGGACAAGGGCGAGTTCACCGGCCGCGACGCCGTGCTGCGCCGCCGCGACGACGTCCGCCGCCGGCTGGTCTGCCTCACCCTCGACGAGACGGTGCTGGGCAAGGAGCCGGTCTTCGCCGACGGCCGCCCGGTCGGTTACGTCACGAGCGCCGCTTACGGCTACACCGTCGGCCGCGGCATCGCGTACGCCTGGCTGCCCGCCGAGCTCGCCACCCCGGGGCAGCAGCTCGAGATCGGCTGGTTCGACCGCCGTACCCCGGCCGAGGTGACGCAGGAACCGCTGTTCAACCCGGACATGTCCCGGCTGCGCGGCTGATCTTCGGGGCGCCGGGGAATTCCGTTGGTCATCCGGTGGTTGGGCCATACCGTGATCGCCATGTTCGCCCCGGTCGGCTTCGCGCCCGCAGGCACCTGCCTGCCCGGCGCCGCCGCGGCGCGCGCGACGCAGGCCCGGCTGGATAGCTGACCCTTCTCCCGTCCGCAGCAGGACAGGTGGAGGAGGGTGTCTGATTTTCCGTTCTGGCGCGGTCCCCTCTGAGCGGGAGTGGCGCCCCGCCCGCGCACGCCTTGAGCCCCTTTCATGAGCACGGAGACCACGATGGCCAAGAGCCAGTTCGTGCGGACCAAGCCGCACCTGAACATCGGCACGATGGGGCACGTCGACCACGGCAAGACCACGCTGACGGCCGCCATCACGAAGGTGCTCACCGCGCAGGACCCGTCCGTCAACCGGTACGTGTCGTTCGACGGCATCGACCGGGCGCCGGAGGAGCTCGCGCGCGGCATCACCATCAACATCTCGCACGTCGAGTACGAGACCGCGACCCGGCACTACGCCCACGTGGACATGCCAGGGCACGCCGACTACGTGAAGAACATGATCACGGGGGCGGCCCAGGTCGACGGGGCGATCCTGGTCGTCTCGGCGCAGGACGGCGCGATGCCGCAGACCCGCGAGCACGTGCTGCTGGCCCACCGGGTCGGCGTCCCGTACCTGGTGGTCGCGATGAACAAGGCCGACGCGGTCGCCGACGAGGAGCTGCTCGACCTGGTCGAGCTCGAAGTTCGCGAGATGCTGTCCGATTACGGCTTCCCCGGCGACGAGGTGCCGGTGGTACGCGTCTCGGCGCTGCGGGCCCTCGAAGGCGACCCGCGGTGGACGCGGTCCATCGTGGACCTCCTGGATGCGGTCGACCGGTACATCCCGGTGCCACCGCGGGTGCTGGACGAGCCGTTCCTGATGCCGATCGAGAACGTGCTCACCATCTCCGGCCGGGGCACCGTGGTGACCGGTGCGATCGAGCGCGGCACGCTGCGGGTCGGCGAGCCGGTGGAGGTGGTCGGGATCGGCCCGACGCTGTCCACTGTGGCCACCGGACTGGAGACGTTCGGCAAGTCGCTGGACCGGGCCGAGGCGGGCGACAACGCGGCGATCCTGCTGCGTGGGGTCAAGCGCGATCAGGTGCAGCGGGGTCAGGTGGTGGCGGTGCCGGGCACGGTGACGCCGCACACCCGGTTCCGGGCGCGGGTGTACGCGCTCACCCCGGTGGAAGGTGGCCGGCACACGCCGTTCTTCGGCAACTACCGGCCGCAGTTCTACTTCCGGACCACGGACGTTCCGGGGTCGGTCGACCTCGGGCCGTTGACGATGGTGGCGCCCGGTGACACCGCCGACCTGACGGTGGTGCTCGGCAAGCCGGTCGCCATGGAGGTCGGGCTCGGCTTCGCGGTCCGCGAGGGCGGCCACACCGTGGCCGGCGGCACCGTCACCGAGATCCTGGCCTGACCGCAGATCGAGTGTCGGTTGCCCATGGCTGTCGCGATGGGCAACCGACACTCACAGCCCCGGCGGGTCGTAGCGGCCGTCGACGGCCGTCCAGCCGCCGTCGACGGTGAGCACGCTGCCGGTCACGAAGCTCGCCGCGTCCGAGGCCAGGTACACCACGGCCCCGGCCAGCTCGGCGGGCTGTGCCCAACGCCCGAGGGCGCTCTTCGACGCGTAGGCGGCCTCCCACGTCGGGTCGGCGCGGATCTGTGCGGTCAGGGGCGTCTCGACGACGCCGGGTGCGATCGCGTTCACCCGCACCCCGTGCGGCCCCAGCTCCGCGGCGGCCGTGCGCAGCAGCTGGACGAGACCGGCCTTGGTCGCCGCGTAGACGCCCTGGCCCGGCTCGACCGTGACGGCGCGGATCGAGGTGAACCCGATGATGGAGCCGCGGCCTCGCGAAGCCATCCCCCCGCCGAACGCTCGCACCAGGTCGAACGAAGCCCGCAGGTTGAGATCCACCACGCGGTCGAACTCGGCGTCGGCGTAGTCCAGCAGCCGCTTGCGGACGTTGGTGGCCGCGGTGAAGACCAGCACGTCGACCGCGTCGAGTTCCGTGCCGGCCCGACGGACGGCGTCGCGGTCGAGGATGTCGAGCGCGTACGGCGTGCCGGCGTCCGTCGCGGCGGCCGCGTCGACGTCGCGGTCGGCACACACGACCTCCGCGCCCTGCGCCTCCAACGCCCGGGCGGCCTCGCGCCCGATCCCGCTCCCCGCGCCGACGACAACGGCCCGCCGGCCGTCCAGCCGGAACAGCCGCGCATAGTCCACAGGTCCTCCTCGATCGGTGTGATCGCCGATTCGGTGCATCGACGGCCGGATGCGGCCGTCCGTGCACCGGGGCGATGATCATGCCCAGAGGCGGCGTCGCTAACCGGGCCGAATCACGGCCATCCGCGTGACCGTCAGCTCCTCCACCGCGAACCGCGGGCCCTCCCGGCCGATGCCCGAGTCCTTCACGCCGCCGTAGGGCATGGTGTCCGAGCGGAAGCCGGGCACCTCGTTGACGACGACGCCGCCCACCTCGAGGCGGTCGATCGCCCGGAAGGCCGAGGCCAGGGAGCGGGTGAACACGCTCGCGTGCAGGCCGTACCGGGAGGCGTTGACCGCGTCGAACGCGGACTCGAGGTCGGGCACGGTACGCACGCACACGACCGGGCCGAACACCTCCTCGTCCCATGCCCGCACGCCGTTCGGGACGCCGGCCAGCACGGTCGGCACGCCCTCCCGGAGCCTGCGCGCGCCCGCGGCGACCGCCTCGTCGACCCATTCGTCCACCCGCTTCTGGGCGCCGGAGTCGATCAGCGCGGAGACCCGGATCTGCGGGTCCCGCGGGTCCCCGACCCGGACGTCCGCGAGACCCGCTTCGAGCCGGTCGAGCAGCGCGTCCGCCACCGGCGCTTCGACCAGGACCCGCTGCACCGAGATGCACGCCTGTCCGGACGCGTAGAACCCGCCGCGCAGGATCGCGGACGCGGCGGCGTCGAGGTCGGCGTCGGCGGCGACGACCAGCGCGGCGTTCGAGCCCAGCTCCAGCAGCACCTTCCGCGGCGCCGCCGAGCGGGCGATCCGGTGCCCCACCTCGGCCGAGCCGGTGAACGAGACGGCCCCGATCCGCGGATCGGTCACCAGGCGGGCGCCGACCTCGGCGTCGCCGGTGACGAGCTGCACCATCGCCGGCGGAGCGCCGGCCTCCCGGAGCGCGTGGACCAGCCACAGTGTCGCGAGCGGCGTCTGCGGGGCGGGCTTGCCGATCACCGGGCACCCGGCGGCGATCGCGGGCGCGAACTTGTGGGCGGCGAGCAACAGCGGGTAGTTGAAGCCGGTGATCCCGACGACCACGCCGATCGGCCGCCGCGTCCAGAAGCCGATCATGCCGTCGCCGGAGGGCAGGAGGTCAAGCGGCACGGTCTCGCCGTGCAGCCGCGCGACCTCCTCGGCGGCCGCCGCGAGGGTCACCAGGGTGCGGTCGACCTCCACCCGGCAGTCGACGAGCGGCTTGCCGGTCTCCAGGACGAGCAGCTGCTCCAGATCCTCGCGGCGGGCGGCGAGCGCGTCGCGCGTGGCCAGCAGGACGTCGCGGCGCACCCGCGACGGGAGCGCGGCGGCCGCCTCACGGGCGGCGAGTGCCGCCTCCAGCGCCGCGGAGGCGTCGGCGACCGTGCCGACCGGGCCGGGCGCGACGACCGAGCCGTCGTAGGGGAACCGGACGTCCGCGGTGGCCGCGGGCACCCATCCGTCGCCGATCGGCAGGCCTGCGGGGAAGGGGAGCGCGGGCGTCATCGCAGGAACCGGTCCGCCGCCGCGGCGTAGACGTAGGCGCACCGCACGATGTCGTCGACCTCCACGAACTCGTCGGCCTGGTGGGCGATCCACTTGCCGCCAGGGCCGTAGACGACGGTGGGGATCCCGGCGTCGCGCGTGAGGATCGTGCCGTCGGTGGCGCCGGGCACGCCGCCGTAGCGGGCGGGCTCGCCGAGAACCGCCTCGTGGGCGGCGGCGAGCGCGGTGACCAGCGGATGGTCCTCGGAGATCTCCACGCACGGGCGGTCGTCGACGACGGTGAGCTCGGACGTCACCCCATCCGGGGCGCCCGCCTCGGCGGCCAGCTCCCGCACGCGTGCGACGAGCTCGGCGTGGCCGACGCCGGGGATCGTGCGCACGTCGACGGCAACGGTCGCCCGCGCCGGGATCACGTTGATCTGGTCGAGCGAGCCCGCGCGGCTCACCGTCGGGGTCACGTACACCTCGCCGAGGTGCTCGTGGGCGGGGTGCGCCTTCTGCAGCCGGTCCTGCAGGTCGGCGAGCGCCACGAGCAGCCGCCCGGCCGCGGGCAGCGGGTTGCGCCCGTGCTGGGGCATGGCGCCGTGGGCCATCGCGCCGAGCAGGTCCACCCGGATCCGCACCGCGCCCTTGGCCGACGTGCAGATCTCACCCTCCTCGGGCTCGCAGATGATCGCCCCGTCGACGGAGCGGGCGAGGTCGGTGCCGGCGAAGTGCTTGGCGCCCAGCATCAGCCCCTCCTCGTCGACGAGCGCGCACACGAGCACCCGCCCGGGGAACGGCCCCGCGAGCTGCAGCGCCCGCACCCCGTGCAGCATCGCCGCCACCCCGGACTTCATGTCCGCCGAGCCACGGCCGTAGAGGCGGCCGTCACGGATCTCGCCGCCGTACGGGTCGACGCTCCATCGGTCCGGGTCGCCCTCGGTGACGACGTCGGTGTGCCCCTCGAAGGCGAGCGTCCGCCCCGGCCCGCCGCCGCCCTCGACCACCGCCACGACGTTCGGCCGGCCGGGGGCCACCTCGGTGATCCGCGGCTCCCAGCCGAACGAGCGCATGGTCGCGGCCACGAGGTCCGCGGCCGGTGCCTCGCGTGCGCCGTCCTCGTTCACGGTGCGCAGTCGCACCAGGTCGCGGGTCAGCGCGACAACGGCCTCCTCGTCAACGGGGTATGTCACAGCAGCTCCTCGGGTGTCCCGCGGGCCAGGTCGGCCGCATCGACGGCCGACCCGGTAAGCAGGTCGGCCGCATTGATGGCCGACCCTGCAAGCAGGTCGGCTGTCGTGCGACCGGCGAGTGCCCCGCGGATCGTGGGGACGGCGGCCACCAGCCGCCGCGTGTACGGATGCGTGGGTGCGTCGGCGATCTGTGCCGACGGCCCGAGCTCGACCAGCTCGCCGCGGTGCAGCACAGCGATCGTGTCGCAGACCTGGCGCACGACGGTGAGGTCGTGCGAGACGAACACCAGCGTGAGCCGGAACCTCTCGACGAGGTCGGCGAGCAGGTTCAGGATCTGCGCGCGCACCGACACGTCGAGCGCGCTCACCGGCTCGTCGGCCACCAGGACCGACGGCCGCGGCGCGAGCGCCCGCGCGATCGAGATCCGCTGGCGCTGCCCGCCGGAGAACTGGTGCGGGTAGCGGTCCCCGGCGTCCGGCGGCAGCCCGACCGCGGCGAGCAGCTCGGCGACCCGCCCGCGCACGTCCGGCTCGCGTCGGCCGGCCAGCGGCTCGGCGACGATGTCACGCACCCGCATCCGGGGATCCAGGGAGCCCATCGGGTCCTGGAACACCACCTGCAGCTGCTCGCGCAGGAACCCCAGCCGCCGTTCCGGCTGCCCGCCGACGTCCCGGCCGTCGAAGGTGATCGTGCCCGAGGTGGGGGAGTCGAGCCCGGCGAGCAGCCGGATCAGCGTGGACTTGCCCGAGCCCGACTCGCCGACCAGCCCGAACCGCTGCCCCTCCGCGATGTCGAACGACACCCCGTCCAGCGCGTGCACGGGCGGCGGGGTCTGACGCAACGAGGTGCGCGGGCGGTGGTAGGTGCGGTGCAGGCCGCGTACCTCGATCAGGGACGAGGGTCGAGCCGGCTCCGGGAGCTCAGGAAAGCCACATTCAGGGCTTTGCAGGGCCTGAATGTGGCTTTCCTGAACCTCCTCCGGAGAGCTCACCGGGTGATGGCAGGCGTAGCCGCCGCCGTCGCGCTCCGTCCAGGGAGGCAGGATCGTGCAGTCGGCTGCGGCGTTCGGACAGCGGGTGCGGAACACACAGCCGTCGGGGAACCGGCCGGCGGCAGGCACCGAGCCGGGGATGGTGCGCAGCCGCCGGTCACCGTCGAGGTCGGCGACGTCGGACGCCGCGAGCAGGCCCCGCGTGTAGGGGTGGCGCGGCTGCGTGAACACCTCCTTCACCGGGCCGGACTCCACGATCCGCCCGCCGTACATGACCATCACGCGCTCGCACACCGTGGCGACGACGGCGAGGTCGTGCGTGATGAACAGCAGGGCCGCGTCGCGCTCGGCGACGCCCGTCAGGATCAGGTCGAGGACCTGCGCCTGCACGGTGACGTCCAGCGCGGTGGTCGGCTCGTCCGCGAGCAGCACCGACGGGCCGTTGGCCAGCGCGATCGCGATCATCACGCGCTGGCGCTGCCCGCCGGAGAGCTGGTGCGGGTAGGCGCGGGCGAGCCGCTCCGGCTCGGGGAGGTGCACGCTGTCGAGGAGCTTCACGGCGGCGGCCCGTGCGCCGCGGCGATCCCGCTCGGTGCCGTGGAGCAGCATCACCTCGGCGACCTGATCGCCCACCCGCATCGACGGGTTGAGCGCCGACATCGGCTCCTGGAACACCATCGTCATCGCGGCACCGCGCACGGCGGCCATGCGCGGCTCGGGGGCGCCGACGAGGTCGTGGTCCACACCCGCGAGCCGCACCGAGCCGCGCGCGTGCACCCCCTCGGGCAGCAGACCCATCATCGCCAGCGCGGTGAGCGACTTGCCGGATCCGGACTCACCGATCAGCCCGACCCGCTCGCCCGCCGAGATCGTGAACGAGACGTCGGAGACGAGCCGCAGGTCGGCCGTGCCGATGTCGAGCCCTTCGACAGTGAGAACGTTCATCGGCGCAGCCTCGGGTCGAACCGGTCGCGCAGCCCGTCGCCGAGCAGGTTGAAACCGAGCACGGCGAGCGCGATCGCCAGCCCCGGCCACAGCGCCAGCTCCGGCCGCAGGTAGAGCAGCTGCTGTGCCTCCTGCAGCATTCGGCCCCACGACGGTGTCGGCGGGCGGGTGCCGAACCCGAGGAACGACAGCGCCGCCTCGGCGAGCACCGCGATCGCGAACGACACCGACGACTGCACCAGCAGCAGCCCCGCGATGTTGGGCAGCACGTGCCGCGCGGCGATCGCGGTGCGCGGGCGCCCGGCCGCGCGGGCGGCGAGCACGTACTCGGTGGCGAGCACCTGCAGCGCCCCGCCGCGGGCGAGCCGCGCGAACGACGGGACGGTCGCGATGCCGATCGCGACCATCGCGGTGAGCGTGCTCGGCCCGTACACCGCGCCGAACATGATCGCGAGCAGCAGCGCGGGGAACGCGAGCACCATGTCGTTGGCCCGCATGACGAGCTCGCCCAGCCAGCGCGGACCCATCGCGGCCAGGATGCCGATCGGCGTGCCGACCACCCCGGCGAGCCCGACGGCGACCACCCCGACGAACAGCGTCGTGCGCGCCCCGACCAAGAGCTGGCTCACCACGTCCCGGCCGAACGTGTCAGTGCCCAGCCAGTGCGCGGCGCCCGGTGGCGCGAGCCGCGCAGCCGGGTCGACCTGCACCGCGTCGTAGGGCGTCCAGACGAACGAGAGGAGCGCCGCGGCCACCACGAGCGCGACGAGCGCCCCGCCGACGACCAGCGCAGGCGGGCCCCAGACCCGTCGGGTGCCACGTTTCGACACAGCGGCGGTCACGCCGCTCTCCTCAGCCGCGGGTCGAGCACGGTGTAGGCCACGTCGACGAGGAAGTTGACCACCAGCACGGCCAGTACCAGCACGACGACGACCCCCTGGACGAGCAGCAGGTCACGGTTGGCGACTCCGTCGAGCAGCAGGCTGCCCAGCCCGGGGATCACGAACACCCGCTCGACGACGACCGCGCCGATCAGCAGCGTCGCCAGCTGCAGGCCCAGCACCGTGACCACCGGGATCGCGGCGTTGCGCAGCCCGTGGCGCACCAGCGCCCGGCCGGGGGTGAGCCCCTTGGACCGGGCGGTGCGCAGGTAGTCCTCCCGCAGCACGTCGAGCACGGCGGACCGGACGTACCGGGTGAGCACCGCCCCTTGTACGAGCCCGAGCGCGAGCGCCGGCAGCACCAGGCGGCGCAGGAACTCGACCGGGGCTACAGCGGGTGGCGTCCACCCGCCGGACGGTAGCCATCCCAGCCGTACCGCGAACACCGTGACGAGGAGGATGCCGGCGATGAAGCTCGGGATCGCCACCCCGACCTGGCTGAACGCCGTGATCGCCGTGCCGCTCGCCCGCCGGTGGTGCACGGCGGCGAGCACGCCGAGCGGCAGCGCCACGACCAGCGCGACCGCCATCCCGGAGAGCACGAGCCACGTCGTGACGAGCAGCCGGTCGACGATCTGCGGCCCGATGTCGACGTCGGTGACGTAGGAGCGCCCGAAGTCGCCCACCGGAAGCCCGCTCACCCAATCCAGGTACTGCACGACGAGCGGCCGGTCGGTGCCGAACGCCGCGCGGGTGGCCGCGACCGCCTCCTCGGTGGCGTTGACGCCGAGCGCCACCCGGGCGGGGTCGCCCGGGAGCACGGACATGAACGCGAACACGACGATCGACGCCACCACGAGGCTGGCGACGAGCACCGCCGTCCGGCGTGCCAGCTGCAACAGCACGGCTACGCCCGGGACAGCGCCGTGAGGTCGAGGGACTCGCCGATCCGGTTCTGCGGCAGCCCTCGTACGTCGGCGTCGGCGACGATCAGGTTCGGGAGCAGGAACAGCCAGTCGGCCGCCGCGTCCTCGGCGATCAGCCGCCCCACCTGCCGCAGGTCGTCGATCTGCTGTTCGGGGCTGCCGGTCTCGGACTCGGTGAGCAGCCGCTGGACCTCCGGGTTGGCATAGCGCCAGTAGTAGCTCGGGTCGCCGAAGGTGCGGATGTCGCGCGGCTCGACGTGGGAGACGATCGAGAGGTCGTAGTCGGCGTTCCGGAACACCGTCTCGAGCCAGCGGGCCGGGAATTCGAGCGGCTCGATCTGGGTCTGGATCCCGACGGCCGCGAGCTGGCTCTGCACCACCTGCGCCGCCGCGACGGCGTACGGGAGGTTCGCGATCCGGAACCGCAGGGAGAGGTTCGGCGTGCCGGCCTCGGCGAGCAGCGCGCGGGCCGCGTCCGGGTTGTACGGGGTGACGTCGGGCAGCGGCTGGTACCAGGGGTCGGTCGGCGGAACCATCGTGTCGATCAGGGCACCGCGGCCGGCCCACGCCGTGTTCAGTACGGCGTCGTGGTCGATCGCCATCGCGATGGCGCGGCGCACCCGCACGTCGCTCGTGGGCCCGGTGGCGTTGTTCATGGCGAGGGTGACCTCGCCGTTGGTCGTGCCCTCGATCACCTGGAAGCGGCCGTCGCCCTCGAACTGCGCGAGCGCCTCGGGCGCCTGCACCGTGCCGATCACGTCGATGCCGTCGGTGAGCAGGGCGTTGACGGCCGCGGTGGCGTCCCGGAAGTACTGCAGGTCGACCTGGCGGATCGCGGGGGCATCCCCCCAGTAGTCGTCGCGGCGCGTGAGCACCAGCCGGTCGCCGCGGCGGAACTCCGAGACCGTGTACGGACCCGTGCCCACCGGCGCGTTGGCGAGGTCGCCGACGCCGGACGGGTCGAACATCGCCCCGATGCGGGTGGTCATCCGGAAGAGCCAGCTGTTGTTGGGCTGGCTGAGCGTGACCCGCGCGTGCGTCGGGGACACCGCCTCGACCCCGGACACGACGCCCATGCCGCTCTTGAGTGAGACGGTCCACGCGTCCGACCGGACCCGCTCGATGCTGAACTTCACGTCGTCGGCGGTGAACGCCTGGCCGTTCGAGAACGTCGCGCCCTCGCGGAGCGTGAAGTCGTAGACGAGCCCGTCGGGGCTGACGGTCCAGGACTCGGCGAGCGCCGGCTCGATCTCGCCGGTCTGCTGGTTGAGCTTGACGAGGCCCTCGTAGACGTTGACCAGCAGCGCCTCCGGGATTGCGGCGCCGTCGGTGCGGGTGAAGTCGAGGTTGGCCGGCTCGGCGGTCAGCCCGATCCGCAGCGGGGCGTCGGGACTACCGGGAGCTGCGCCGGGGGAGGCCGTCGAACCGGCGGAGCAGCCGCCCGCGAGCAGGGCGGCGGCCAGCAGGAGGACGCCCGAACCGAGCTTGGAACGCGTCACCTGGAGGATCCCCCCGCCGCAACTGGTCGGACCAGTAGCCTCATCGAGCCGCTACCGTGTCATGGGCGATCCGGTGGGTCAAGCACGAGCGGAGCAGCGATGGCTGAGTCGGGTTCGGAGTCGGGCAGGCCATTCGAGGCGGTGCGGCCCGTCCGCGCCTACCAGAGCATCGTCGAGCAGGTCGAGGACCGCGTGTTCCGCGGCCAGCTGCGCCCCGGCGAGCGGCTGCCCAGCGAGCGGGAGATGACCGCGCAGTTCCGCGTCAGTCGTTCCACAGTGCGCGAGGCGCTGCGGGTGCTGGAGAGCGACGGGCTCGTCCGCTCCCGCCCCGGCGACCCGAACGGCCCCGAGGTGCTGCCGTTCTCCCCGACCACGCTGCGGAAGTCGGTCACCCGGCTCGTGCGCGTGGACGAGGTGGGGCTCGCCGAGCTCGTCCAGTTCCGGATGCTCCTCGAAGGCTCCGCGAACCTACTGGCGGCCCGCCTCGCCACCGAGGATGAACTGGCCGCGATGCACACCGCCCTCGCCGAGATGGAGCTCGCCCTCGACCGAGGCTACGAGGAGTTCAGCCGGGCCGACGTCGCGTTCCACGACACGGTCGCGCGGGCGAGCCGCAACATCCTGATCCAGGTGTGCAGCGACGTCGTCCGGGGCGTCGTGCTGAGTCTGATCTCCCAGAAGATCGCTGATGCGCAGGACCGCGGCGAGCTCATGGAGCGCTCGCTGCGTCACCACGCCGACGTCCTCGACGCTGTGCGCCGCCGCGACGGCCCCCTAGCAGCGCGGCTGGCCCGCGAGTCGCTCTACGACTACTACGCCGACTACGTCCCCGAGGCCGAGCGGCCGCTGCTCCGCGCGCTGCTCGACGAGGAGTTGACCTGAAGTGAGGTTCAGCTTCTACGGTCGGTTCCATGATCGATGGACTGGGGCGCTACGGCGCCGCGTTGACCGTGACCGACGACCTGGAGGAGCACGCGCGCGCCGTCGAGCGGTGGGGGTACTCGGCGATCTGGGTGGCAGGCGGGCAGCTGGCAACCCTCGATCCGCTGCTGCGGATCCTGCGGGCGACGACCCGGATCGCGGTGGTGCCCGGCATCATCCCGCTCGACGTGCACGGCCCCAACGCGATCGTCGAGCTGTACGCGGAGGCGGAACGGATCGCTCCGGGTCGCCTCGTGGTGGGGCTCGGGGGGCAGGCCGGCGGCATCGCGGCTCTGAACGGTGCACTCGACGAGCTCGACGCCGCGGTGCCGCGGGAGCGCCGGCTGCTGGCGGCGCTCGGGCCGCGCAAGCTGGACCTCGCCCGGGAGCGGTTCGGAGGGGCCGTCACGCTGCTGGTGGATCCCGCCTACACCGGATGGGCCCGGGAGCGGCTCGGCGATGGCCGGACGCTCGTCGTCGACCAGATGGTCGTCCTCGACGAGGACCCGCAATCCGCGCGGGCCGCCGCCCGAGAACCGCTGGGCTTCCTGTCCCAGGTGCCCGGCTACGCGGCCGCGTTCTCCCGGATGGGGCTCAGCGACACCGATATCAGCGAGATGAGCGACGGTCTCGTCGACGCGGCGTTCGCATGGGGCGGGCTGGACCGGGTCGTCTCCCGGCTGCGTGAGCAGGAGGCGGCGGGGGCCGACCACGTGGTGATCGGGCCACTGGGTGGTCCTGGCGAGCTCGAGACCGCGGAGCGGCTGGCCCCGAGCCGCCGGTAGCCGTTACGCAGCCGTCAATGAGTGTGGTCGTGACCGTCGTCGTGGGTGGGTGGCGCCGGCTCCGGCCTGTCCGGTTCGACCCCATCCGGTTCGGCATCCCCGGTGCGAGGAGCCGTGCCGGTGTCGTCGTCATGGGTACCGTCGTCGTGAGGGGCGTCGCCGCCCGCTCCGCTGTGGCTGTGACCGGGGCCCATGGCGTCGACGGTGCCGGTCACGGCCGCGGTCGCCATGACCAGGAGCGCACCGATCGTCGCCAGCCGGTAGCCACCGGCGGACAGCACGCCGTTGCGCTCGCGTGGCAGCAGTGACCAGAGCATGACCGCGGTCACCACCCCGGCCAGCAGCGTGGCGAGCGTATCGGCCAGGCCGACGGCTTCTGGGACGTTGGCGTGCGGCCCGAACGGCACGCCCCACCGCCGGCTGACGGCCCATGCGCCGAGCACACCCAGGTTGCCCACGATCCCGATGGCGGCCAGGAACCGTCCGCCCACGGTCACGACCAGCACCGACCACAGGATCTGGAATGCGGCGGTACCAGCGAAGAACAGGCCTGCGGCCTGCCACTCGTTCCAATGCCCCGGGGTGGCGCCGACGTGGATGACGCCGGCGGCAAGGCTGGCCAGACCGGCGACGATGTGCGCCAGCTCGGTGTCGGTGCGCCGGGTCGTGCGCCGATGTCGCCCACCCGCGTCGTCCGGATCCGGCTGCCGATCCGGCTGTGCTGGTCGCCGCGGCCGGGGGGTCGTCGGGATGACGTACTGAGGCTCCGTCGGCATGTCGTCGCCGGCCGGCTCGCGAGCCGGGTGGTCGGCGACGAGTTGCCGATCCGCCATCGGGGCGTTGCGGGTTGGCCGGCGATGGGTCAGGTAGTCGTGGCGCACGGCGTCGTCACTCCATGATTGGCCCGCGCGGCTCTACCGGGCCGGCACGGTGGTCATCTGGACAGGCGGCAGTGCCCGCTCGGTGGCGGGTGGTGCCGACTACACCCGGATGACCTGGAGTTCCGACATCAGGTCGGGAGGCGCTCGATCGTCCTGCGGTGAGCCGACGGAGGCGGTATCGCGATCCCGGCAAGCCGGACGGACGGTGACGGCCGACGTCGCCGGCTCGGCCGCGGGTTGGCCGCCGGAGTGGGCCTGCACGAGGTACCCGCACCCCATCTCGCCATCGTCGCCGTGCCCGGCCGGGTCATGATCGACCTCATGCCCGGCGATGGCGGCCACGTCGGTGACGGGACTGTGGGAGTGCGGCCCGAGCAGATGCCCCATCAATGCCGCAACCGCCACGACCGCCAGGGCCGTGCTCGCCCACAACAGGACGAACCGGCGTGTGGTGATCCGAAGTGACGGCTGCATGCAGGCGTGACCGCCCAACTGGATGGGAGACGGCGACAGGCTACCAACAGCGCAGGTCCCGGAGACCGGCCCGTCATGCGCCGGTCGCGGTGTCGATCGAGACCGTTGATCACCGCGCTGACCTGCCGGTATCGGGTGCAGGTGGTCGTTGTCGCGACCATGGCCAACCGATACGCCGGATCAGTTAGTTGTAGCGCCGGAGGATCTCCTCCATCTCGTCGAGGCCGCGCCACTTCTCGAGGAGGAACTCGCAGACCTGCTGGTCGGTCATCTCGGGGAACTCCTCGGCCATGGCGGTGAGGAGGCGGTCCGCCTCCTCCCTGCTCAGACCTCGGGTCAGCGCCTCGCTCAGATACCGCTGGCGCGCGGCGGAGGGGCGCCCGCCGCCCACACCGCGCCCGGGAAGGCCATCCCGCCACTGCACGATCTCGTCCAATCTGCGCTCCGCCCAGCCGGGAGCCCCGTCGACCTCGACGTCGGGTTCGGGGAACGGGTGGGCGGAGTCGCTGGGGTAGCGGGAGCGCCACTTGTGCACGGCGTGCCGGCTCACCTCGAGCGCCTCGGCGATGCCGAGAACACCGAGGTAGCGCTCCGTCATGACGAAAACCTTGTCTCTTGTGTGGTCAGAGTATTCCTCGGGCTCAACCTCGTCAACGGACGGGACGACGTTACCGCCACAACATCTCGTGGACGCGGCCACCGCGCATCGCTGTTTCCGGTCGGCGCCAGAAGCGGCGTGGGTCGTGCCATGACTGCTCCAGCCCGTACCACCGCCCGTGACCTCGACGGCAAGGTCGCCATCGTCGTCGGGGGTTCCCGCAACATGGGAGCCGAGTTCGCGGTGGGTCTCGCCGCCCGCGGCGCCACGACCGTGATCAGCTACGCCGGGGACGTGGATGTCGCCGCGAAGACCCTCGCCCGGCTCGAGGAGCACGGAGTGAGCGCCGAGGCCGTGCGGACCGACGCGACCGACGCGGCGCAGATCCCGTCGACACCCCGTTCTTCCACGGCGCCGAGTCGCCGGAGTCCGCGGCGATGGCCGCCGGGTTCGTCCCGCAGAACCGGCTCGGGACGCCGTCGGACATCGCCCCGATGGTCGGCTTCCTCGTGGGTGCGGAGGCGGGCTGGGTGAGCGGTCAGACCCTGCGGGTCAACGGCGCAATGTACTGATTCAGGAGATGGACCGACTCACGAGTCGTGCCAGCCGGTCAGTGCCCGCACCTCGGCGATCAGGCGGGATACCAGCGCGGAGGGCGACTCGGGCGTCCACACGGCGACGAGCGTGCTCGGCTCGGCGTCGGTGACAGGGAGCCAGCGGACGCGCGGGCTGGGGAAGTAGCGGCTGATCGGTTCCGGCGCGAGCCAGACGCCACGGCCGCGGGCCACGAGCAGCAGGTGGTCCTCGCTGCGGTCGGCCGCCGGCCCGCGCTTGGCGAGGCGGCCGCCAGGCCGTGGTTCGGCGAGCCAGTGGGCGAGCACATTCGCGGCCACTGGGCCCGCCGGCCGGATGACGGGCTCGTCGGCCAGGTCGGCGAGCTGCACCTGTCGTCGGCCCGCGAGCGGATGATCGGCGGCGAGCGCGACCATCCGCCGGTCCGAACGCACCGGGGCGTAGGGGAGCCGGGGATCGCCGATCGGCGCCCAGAGGAACGCCGCGTCGACGGCGCCCGTCGCCAGCAGCGTCAGCTCCTCGGGCAGCGTGGACGCCGTGGTGAGCTCGATGTCCACGCCGGGGACCCGTGCTTCGATGGCCTCGGTGACCTCCAGCGCGAACTCGGCGGTCGCGTGGGGTTTGCAGGCGAGCCGCAGCTTGCCGGACTCGCCGCGGGCGACGCCACGCACCCGCTCGACGAGCCGGTCGACGTGCTCGAGTGCGGCGGGCCCGCCCGTGGCGAGCTCGCGTCCGGCCGCGGTGAGCAGCACGCCGCGGGAGGTGCGGACGAGCAGCGCGACGCCGAGCGTGTGCTCCAGCTGCCGCATCTGCGCCGATACGGCCTGCTGGGCGAGGTGTAGTCGGGCCGAAGCCCGGGTGATGCCGCCCTCTTCGGCGACAGCGAGGAACGACTGCAGCAAACGCAGGTCCAGCTCCGGCACGCGGTCACCCTATTGGGTGACGGCCTCGCTCCGCATCAGTTCCACCACCGATTCGAACGCTTCGTAATACGGCTCGTGCACGGTGATGTAGGAGAAGCCGTAGCGCTCACGGGAGGCCCGCAGCTGCTCGGCCATCTGCGCGACCGTGCCGATCAGCAGGAACGGGGTTTCGAGGGCCTCGTCGACCGTCATCTCGCCATCGAAGCGCCTGACCAGCTCCTCCGCGGCCGCGCGGCGGTCGTCGGTGGGCACGACCATCTGCACGAGCACGTGCCACTCGACGTCGCCCGCCCGGCCGCCCGCCTGCTCGCGCGCGAACCGCACGCGGTCGTCGGCGTCCGCGGCGGTACCGAGGCGGAACGTCCCCGGCGGCTTGCCCTCGATCTGGTAGACGCCCGCGATGCCGATGATGTCGGCGTACCGCGCGGCGATCGACAGCACCCGGTCACCCGTGCCGCCGACGATGAGCGGCGGGCCGGAGCCGTCGAACCCGGTGCGCTGGATCGGGAGCGGGGAGCGCCCTCCTGGCAGTGCCGCCAGGTCGGAGGTGAAGAACCGGCGCAGCTCGGTGATCGTCTCCTCGAGCCGACGCGCCCGCGCGCCGAAGGGCTCCCACGGGATGCCGGCGGTGTCGAACTCCCACTTCATGTGCCCTGAGCCCAGCCCGAGCTCCAGCCGGCCGTCGGAGAGGATGTCGATCGACGCCGCCTCCCTGGCCAGCAGCGCGGGGTTCCAGAACGGCGCGTTCAGCACGAGCGTGCCGACCCGCAGGTGCTCGGTGGCGTCGGCCGCGGCCTGCAGCACCGGGAACGGGGCCGGGGCACCGAGGTGATCGGGGGCGAAGATGGTGTGGAACCCGGCGCTCTCCGCGCGCCGGCACCGCTCCTGCAGCGCTTCTCGTGACGGGATCCCGAAGACGTTGGCGGAGAACCGGAAGTCGCGCACGCGATCAGCCTGCCGAGGGTCTCCCCGCCGCACAACCGTGGTTCACCCCGCGCAGACCCGGGTACCACTCATAGGAACCGCACGGCAGTCAGGATGAGCCCGCCGACCGCCACCGCCCAGGTGTAGGGCAGCGTCTGCAGCATCACCCGCTCGACCCGCACCCCCGCGTATCCCGCGCTCCACACCGTCTGGGTGCTCGTCGGGTCGGACACGCCGAGGGTCTGGTTGTACGACGCCATCACGCCGAGCACCGCCTGTGGCACGTACGCCCCGCTGGCGATGAGGACGCCTGCGAGCCCGGCACCCATGCCGTACACGTTGAACGGTCCCCGGTAGAGGCACAGCGGCGTGAGCAGCCCGAGGATCAGCACGAACAGCACCGGGTGGGTGGGGATCACCGCGGTGACGATCGGGCGCAGCGCCTCGACCGAGCCGGGCAGCTTGACCGCGGCGAGCAGGATGCCGATCGCCGCGAAGAGCAGCAGCGGGGGGATGGCGGTGTCGAAGCTGCGGTGCAGCGTCCGCAGCCCGACGGCCGCGAGCCGGCTCGGCCGCGTGGTGGTGACCAGCGCGTAGCAGACGCCGACGAGCAGCGCGGGGATGATCGGGACGTCGAGCAGCAGCGCCAGCACGATCGGCACCAGCGGCGTGATCAGCGAGTACCACGGGGCGCCCCCCGTGCGGCGCTCCCTCGCCGGCCGCGCGCGCTCCGGGGCGATGGCGGCCCACGCGTGCTGCACCCCGCGGCGCCGCGATTCGACGACGACGTAGACGACGCCGATCACCAGCACGATCGGGAAGAGCGTGAGCTGGAAGTCGCGCACCGTCTCGACCGGGATCTCCAGTGTCTGCGACAGGTACTGCCATGAGATCAACTCGAACGGGATGCCCGCGCTCAGGCCGAACACGACGGTGCCCGCTGCGGTGATCGGGGGGACACCCATGGCGATCATGGTGGGGATACCGATGATCCCGACCAGCATCGCGGCGGGAGCGGAGCCGGTGACCGTCCCGACGAGAATGCCGACGACGAACACGCCGAGCGCGACGACATAGGGGCGGTCGCCGCCCAGCTCGACGGTCTTGCGGATCAACGTCGAGGCGATGCCGGTCTCACCCATGATCGAGCCGAGCCACGAGCCGATCACGATGGCGGCCATCGTGGCGGCGAGCGCCACGGCTCCGGTCTGCAGCACGGTCGTCGTGATGCTGTTCTTCTCGCCCATCAGCGGTGCCCCGGCCATGAGGCCGATCACGACACCGAGCAGCACGAGCACGAACGCCGTCGGCACCTTCCGCGTGAGCATCACGCCGACGCCGACGGCCATGACCAGGAGAATCGCGATACCCATCTCAGATGTCCCTCTCGGCAGGCTGTCGGATACCGGCGGCGAGCTCGCCCAGCGCCGCGGTGAGCAGGACCGGGGTGCGTCCCAGGCCGGCCGACTCTGCGGCGAAGCCGTGGGCGGCCATCTCGGCGGCGCCCACGACGTGCGCGGGCACCGACCAGCGCCCGATCCGCAGCGCGACCTTCCCGACGCGGTGGCGGAGCGCGGCGGCGGCCGGGCCGTGCAGCAGCTGGTGCGCTGTCTCGTGCGCGGTGGCGGCGGCCCGCACGCTGCCGGCCGGGTACCAGTCGCGCCAGCCGATGTCGTCGATCAGCACCTCGGCCCGCTCGACGGCGTCGCGGTAGATCAGCACGCGCGCGGGCCGGCTGCGGTATTCGGCGAGCAGGATGCGCCGCCCGGGTTCGATGCCCCCGCTCGTCTCGGTGACGGGCAGGGGCGCGGGCCGCCGGGCCGTGCGGGCGAGTTCGCGGCCGAAGGCGAGCGCGGATGCGGCCCAGCCGCTGAGGGTGTCCGGGTCGACCGCGGCGTGCACGGCCAGTTGCCCGAGCAACTTCCCTCCGATGTCCGCGTCCGACCGTCCGGCGAGCTCGACGCACCTTTGCGCCAGGACCGCGGTATTCACGAGCGCTCCTCGACGACCAGCACGACGTCCTCTTCGTCGGCGCGCCCCGATAGCTCGGTGTCGGCGAGCGCGAGCACCTGGTCGGCGTGGGTGACGCCGGCGAGGTTGACCAGCCGCCCGGCGACGAGCAGGTGGATCGCGGGCACCCGCGCCCCGCTGTCGCCGTAGGCGGTGAACTCGTCGAGGGCCTTCGTCAGCGCCGCGCGGGCCGCGCCGACCGTGGAGCCGCGCACCTCGGCGTGCGGGCTGGTGAAGCGGACGAGGCCGTCGGAGTCGACGACGCGAACCGGGTGTCGTGGCCGGCTCACCCTGCCGATCAGCCCGCCGCGGGCGCGCTCGGCGGTGTAGACGCGGAACTGCGGGGTGGTCGCGGCGGTGCGGACCGCGGCGACGTCGACGCGCATGCTCCGGGCGGCGGCATCGGCGGCGGTCTGCTCGGAGGCTTTCTCCGACGCAGGCGTGTGCAGGTCTGTGGCGCCGGTCGCGACCGCCGCGACGACGTTGCGCTGCGGGTCGACCGACACGTCGACCTCGATGGTGGCCGGCGAGGCGCCCTGCGCCAGAACCGCCCGTTCCGCCTCGGCCCGCACCGAGAGGATGTCCTGCCGGTTCGGCTCGGGGATGACCCGCTCGACGGTGTCGCGCACCAGCGCGAGTGCCACGCCGATCGGGCTGATGACGGAGCTGTTGGCGGCGATCCGGGCGGGGAGGTCCATCGTGGACCCGAGGTGCAGGGCCACGGTGGCCGCGCCACCGCCCCCTCCGACCAGCTCGAGGCCATCCCGCTCGAGCCGGTAGTCCTTGATCAGCTCGTCGACCACCTCCCGGACCCGGCCGGCCGCGCGATCGAGGATCTGCCGCGCAGCGTCGTCGACCGAGTAGCGCAGGCGCGCGGCGAGCGGCTCGATCGCCAGACGGGCCGCCGCAGGCTCTGCGAAGGCGTAGTCGCCACGGGGCACGATGCCGAGCGCGTTCGCCGCACAGGTGACGGTGATCGCGAAGCGGCCGTGGTCGGTGACGACGACGGCGTAGTCGGCCGGGTCACCCTCCATCGGCCGTTCCAGCTCCAGTCGGCCGCCGCGCACCAGCTCCGGGTCGGCGAAGCAGCCGTAGTCCAGGCCGGCGATGTGCGCGCTGCGCGGCCCGACGTCCGCGACCCGGCCACCGGAGACGCGGACCAGGGAGCCGCCCCCGATGCCGACCGTGCGCACGTCGAGGGACTTTAGGTAGGTCGTGTAGCCGCCGACCTTCGCGTACGAGACGGCGACGCGGCCGTCGCGGATGACGGAGATGTCGGTGGACGTCCCGCCGGTTTCCAGGAAGACGCTCTCGCTCACCCGCTCGGCGAGCAGCGCGCCCGCGGCACCCGCGGCCGGTCCGCTGAGGATCGTCAGCAGGGGCCTGCGGCGCATCTCGTCGAGGGACATCACGCCGCCGTCGCAGCGCATCACCATGAGCGGCGCGTGGATCCCGGCGTGGTCGATGCTGCTGCGGACCAGCTCGGCGGTGCCGAGCATGCGCGGCAGGATGCTGGCGTTCAGCGCCGCGGTGCGCGCCCGCTTCTTCAGCCCGTAGAGCTTGCTGATGTCGTGCGTCGCCGTGGCCGGCAGCCGCTGCGACTCCGCGGCGTGGACGACGGCCAGCTCCCCATCGGGGTCGTCGACGCTGAACGCCTCCACCCCGACGACCACCTCGGCGCCTGCCCGGTGCACGGCCGCCACGGCGCCCGGCACCTGCGACGGCGCCGTGGCGTGGGCGTAGGCCAGCGGGAGGTGCTTGCCCGGCGCCAGCTCGAGGCGGGACAGGTGGCGCACCGATCGGGTGCGCCAGCCGTCCAGCCCGCGGCCAAGGCCGACGACCCCGACGGTCGCGACGTCGCCCTCCAACAGGGCATTCGTCGCCTGCGTCGTGCCGTGGGCGAGGAAGACCACGTCGTCGGCGCTGCGCCCGCAGTTCTCCAGCAGCTCCTTGAGCGCGTTGATGATCCCGCGCGCCACCCCGTCGGGGTGCCGGTGCGTGGTCAGCACCTTCGCGGTCCCGATCAGCTCGAGGCTCGTCGCGTCGATCGCCACGGCATCGGTGAACGTTCCTCCGACGTCGATCCCGACCCTGATGGGCGTCGTCATCCGGCACCAACTCCTCTTCGTCGAGGTGGGGAGGTCAGGCCAGGGCGAGGGATTCCTCGCCCAGGTAGGCGCCCTGCTCGCGCAGCCGCCGCTGCAGCTCGGGCACCGGGACGAGCCGCGGGGACGTGCCCCCGGCCACCGCGAGTGCCGCCGCGGTGCCCGCGGCCTCGCCCATGGCGAAGGCGGGCGGCATGACGCGGATCGCGCCGAGCGCCTCGTGGGTGGCCGACACGCACCGGCCGGCGACGAGCACGTCCTCCAGGCCGCGCGGGAGCAGGCTGCGGTAGGGCATCTCGTAGGCGTTCGCGGTGCTGTACGACGGCGTGATCCCGCCGCCCGCGCCGTTCGGGTCGTGGATGTCGACGGGGTAGGCGCACAGGCCGATCACGTCGTCGAAGTGGCGGCCGGTCTGCAGGTCCTCGATGGACAGCTCGTAGTCGCCCATGATCCGCCGGCTCTCCCGTACCCCGACCGTCGCCGCGGTGTCGAGCAGCGAGGACGCCTCGAATCCAGGCAGCTCGGCGCGGAAGAAGTCGACGAGCGCCATGGCCTGGTCGCGGCCCTCGATCTCGGCCGCGGTGAGGTCGCGCACCTGCGTGCCGTCGCGGCCCAGCACCCGGGTGGTGTTGATCCGCCACACGCCGGGTCGCATGGTCTTGTACATCCCGACGCCCATCCGGGGCGAGGGGAACCGGCCGTCCTCGCGCGCCGCCGCGACGATCCCGGCGTACGGCCGCCGGTCCTCCGGGTGCGTGCGGATGTACTCGACCACGCGGTCGTCGTCGACGCCCTGCACCCGGAAGAACAGCGTCATCGGCTGGGTCCGGCCGTCCGAGTGGCGGCCGACGCGCACCTCGGCGCCGGCCCGCGCGGCCACGTCCCCGTCGCCCGTGGCGTCCACGGTGACCCGGGCGGTGAGCGCCTGCAGGCCGTTCTTGTTCGCCACCACGATTCCGCGCACGTGCCCGTCCTCGACGAGGGTGTCGGCGACGAAGGAATGCAGGAGCAGCTCCACACCGGACTCCCGGCACATCTGCAGGCCCACGGTCTTCGCCGCCTCCGGCTCGAACGGGGTGACCTTGTCGTGCCCGTAGACGATGAAGCCGGAGTACTCGTCGCCCGCCCGGGTCTGCGAGGGGTGCAGCGCGTCGCCGCGCTCGGCCATCCGCCGCACGAACTCGTCGAACACACCCTTGATCAGCTGCTGCTCGCCGTCGAGGGAGTACGACGTCATGCACGGGCCGACGAGCCCTGCGGTCAGGTTCCCGCCGAGATAGCCGTACTGCTCGACCAGCATGGTCCGGGCGCCGCCCCGCGCCGCCGCGACCGCGGCGCGAGCCCGGCAGGCCCGCCGCCCGCGACCAGCACGTCGACGTCGGCGGCGACGTCGAGCTCGCGAGCGTAGGTGATCGTCATCAGTACCCCTTGATCTCCGGCCAGTGCCGCTCGACGCCCCCGCGCTCGAGGAGCCGGGTGAACTCGTCCCTGCGGTCGCGGTCGGCGTGCACCTGGTGCGGTTCGCTGCCGGTCTCGACGCAGTGGGCCGCCAGCAGGCCCGCGACCTCACCGACGTTCCACTCGACGGGGTGCAGCCGGAAGCAGCCGTTGCTGACGTGGGTCGTCCCGATGTTCTTGGCGGCGGGGAGCAGGTTGCGCACCCGCTGCGGCACGAGCGAGCCGAGCGGGATCTCGAACGGCACGCTCTCCAGGTCGATGTAGGTGTCGCCGCCCGTCGACGGGTGCAGGTCGAGGTGGTAGCTGCCGACGCCGACCGAGTCCTCGCGCACGCGCACGACGTGGGCTCCGCGCACGGCGAGCGACACATCGTTCTCGGTGACCGTGGTCAACGCCCGGATCCGGCGGGACTCCCGCAGGTAGGGTGCCTTCGCCAGGCCGTCGGCGGTGCCGGTGACGTCGGCGCGCAGGCGCAGCCCCGGCCACCCGGTGCCGCCGTCGTGGCGGGGTGCCTCGGTCTGCAGCCAGTACAGCAGCGACCGGCTCAGCTGCTTGGCGTCGGCCAGGTGGCGCGCCGCGACGTCCGGCTCGACGTCGATCACGCTGCCCAGCCAGTAGTCGTTGAGCGGCCAGTTGACCAGCGTGATGTCGGAGGCGAACGCCCCCGGCGTGTGGAGGTCGCGCGCGAGGATGCGGCGGAAGAGCCAGAGGTCGAGGTCGCCCGCCGCCTTGCTCTGGTCGGCGACGACGCCGAGCGGGTCGTCGCCAGGGTTCGGCGCGAAGTGCCGAGGCGTCGGTTCCAGGGTCCGCGGGTGCGGCGCCAGCAGCCCGATGAGCGGGCCCGGCCAGAACTCCGGCTGGTAGGAGCGCCAGAAGTCGTAACGCTCCGGACAGTCGATGGTGTGGTCCTCGCCGGGCCGGTGGTCCAGCGCGAAGCAGAACGTGAACCCCTGCATGTTCTGCGGGTTCGCCACGGCAGGCGCGTGCGGCTCGTCGTGGTCGGACTGCGCCTCGGCCCCGGTGACGTACTCGGTCTTCGTCAGTGCCAGTAGGTCGCCCGTCTCGGTCGCGTCGACGACGTACGGCGCCGAGACCACGATCCGCCGCCCGTCGCGCCGGTTGAGCAGCTCGACCGGGCCGACGCGGTCGCCGTCGCACTCCGCGCCGACCGGCACCGTCTCCAGCAGCACGGTCAGCCGTCCGGCCGCGCGGTGCGGAGCCAGCATCGCCTCCAGCACGGCGAGGGAGACCCGCGGCTCGTGGCAGAGCTTGCTCACCCGGCCGGCACCAGGGTTGAGGTTCGCCAGCCGGGCGGCCTCCGCGCGCAGCGGGTACCAGCGGCGGTAGTGCTCGCGGATCCCGTCGCGCAGCGCGCGGTAGGACGCGGTCGCGCCGAACTGCTCGATCCACGGGTGCTCGTCCGGCGGCACGGCCTGACTGGTCAGCTGCCCACCGACCCAGTCGGTCTCCTCGGTCAGCACGACGTCGCGACCCGCCCGGCAGGCGGCGAGGGCCGCGGCGACACCGCCGAGGCCACCTCCGACGACGAGCACGTCAGCACGCAGTTCGAGCACTTCTCTCCTGTTCCTAGGGGGTACGGGGACCGGTGGTCTCGCCCGGCACGAACGCGCAGGCCATCAGGGACTGCCGGCGAGGCGCAGGCACGGGTGTGCCGGAGAGCAGGTCGATCATGAGATCGACCGCGGCCCGGCCCATCTCGCGGCGCGGCACGGCGAACCCGGTCGGGACGGGCTCACCCGCGGGCTGCACGACGTACTCGCCGAGCATCGCCAGCGACACGTCCTGCGGGCACCGCAGGCCCGCCCCCGCGATCGCGCGGGTGACGGCGCGGGCGACGACGCTGGTGTCGGTGGCCTCCGTGACGAAGGCCGTGACCCCGGCCTCGACCTCGGCCCGCACCCAGTCGGCGGTGACCTCCTCCGCCGCGGCGGCCAGCACGGGCGGCGCGCCGCCGGCGAACCCGGCATCGGCGAGCCCCTGCAGCACACCGGCCTGGCGGTCCTCGGACGCAAGTGCGACGTCCTGCTCCCGGACGTAGCGGATCTTCTCGTGGCCGAGCCCCGCGAGGTGGAGGACGACGTCGCGGCTGGCGGAGACGTAGTCGGCGCCGACGTAGGGCAGCCGGTCGCCGAGCTCGTTCCGGCGTCCGATGTAGACGATCGGGAAATCGTCGTCGAGCAGCCGCCCGATCTCGTCGCGCGGGACCTTGCGGCCGAACAGGATGCAACCGTCGGCCAGCCGCAGGCGGTGGATCGCGTCGGCCCGCCCCGGCGCCTGCCGGCTCGCCGGTGCGGCGCCGGTGAACAGCACGATGTCGTAGCCGCGCGCCCCCGCCTGCTCCTCGATGCCGGCGAGGAACGGGTAGTAGGAGTTCTCGATGTCGACCGGGAACGTGGCGCTGAACGTGTGCACGCCGAGCAGGTAGTTCTGCCTGCGGGCCAGCCGCAGCGCCGCCGGGTCGGCGACGTAGCCCAGCTCCTTCGCCGCCGCGTGCACGCGCTGCACCGTGCCGGCGGCGAGGCCGACGACGTCCGGCTTCCCGCCGAGCACGAGCGACACGGTGGCCTGCGAGACCCCGGCCACCTTGGCGATGTCGGCCTGCCGAGGACGCGGTCTGCGCGTTCCGCTCGCTCGTCTCATCGGAGCATCGACCCGCCGTCGACGTCGAGCGTCGCGCCGTAGACGAAGGACGCCACCGCGGAGCTGAGGAACAGGATGGCACCGGCCATGTCGGCCGGGTCGCCCATCCGCCGCATCGGGAGCCCCGCCGCGATCCGCTCCTTCACCTCGGCGGGGATGCCGCTGTGCAGCGGGGTGTCGGACGGCCCGGGCGCGAGCGCGTTGATCCGGACGCCGCGCCCGGCGAACTCGCGGGCCACCGACTTCACGATCGAGAGCACACCGGCCTTGCTCGCGGCGTACGGGGCGTCGGCAATCACGCCACCGCCGCCGCGGAAGCCGGCGTCGGAGGCGACCAGCACGATTGTTCCGTTCCCTGCCTCGAGCATCCGGTGCAGCGCCTGCTGCGTCACCAGGGCGGATCCGACCAGGTTGATGTCGAGCACCCGCCGCCAGTGCGCCGCGTCCGCCTCGAGGAAGCGTGTCGCCGCGATCACCGCGGCGCAGTGCGCGACGTGGTCGAGCCGGCCGTAGGTGGCATCGATGCGCTCGAACGCCGCCGCCACCGAATCCGGGTCGGAGACGTCGACGGCCAGCGGGAGTGCCTCGGGGAGCTCGCCCGCGACGCCGTCGAGCGCGCCGGCGTCGACGTCGGCGAGGACGACGTCGGCACCGTGCTCGGCGAATGCGCGGGCCGTCTCCCGGCCCATCCCGCTCGCGGCTCCGGTGATCAGCGCGACGCGACCGGCGAACTCGTCGACGCGGAAGGACTGCCATGGCTTCATCGCGGGCACCTAATACTCATCTAATACGCTTTAGATCGCCGGCGCCCACTGTGATGCTCGAATCGCGCGATTGTCAACCCGTCCGGCGCTGGTGATCTCGGCGAGCCATGATCATCGGTTGGGTGCGCGGCCGGCCGGATGTGGCCGCCGGTGCACCCGACCGGCGATCTTCCGCGGTATGTGGTGTCGAGGTGGAGAACTAGGCTTCCTGGCGCGGATCGATCCCCAGCGTCACCACATCCGGTGCGCCCCGATCCGCCGGCACCTCGAGCGTCGTGACTTCGCCGAACAGCCCGCCCATCCGTGCCACGAGGGCGGGGGAGGGGGCGGTGCTCCACACGGCGAGCACCCCGCCCGCGGAGAGGGCGCGCGCGGCCGCGGCGAGGCCGGAGTCGGTGTAGAGCCGGGCGTTGGCCGGGCTGACGAGCCAGTCCGGTCCGTTGTCGGTGTCGAGGCAGATCGCGTCGAACGACCCGGGCGCCGCGGTCGCGATCCGGTCGGCGACGTCCGCCTCGTGCACCGCGACGCGCGGGTCCGCGAGCGCGTCGCCGTGCAGCGGCGCGAGGGGCCCGCGGTTCCAGTGGATCACCGCGGCCTCGCGCTCCACCACCTCGACCGCGGTGACCGCGGGGTGCACCAGCGCGGCGGCGAGTGAGAACCCGACACCGAGCCCGCCGATGAGCATCCGTCCAGGCGGCGGCATGCGGTCGGCGGTGGCCGAGACGAGCAGTCGTTCGGAGCCGCCGCCTCGGGTGTCCATGAGGAACACCCCGTTGGCGACGATCTCGTGGTGCTCCCCGTCCCGGCGTAGCACCAGCTCGCCCGCGAGGCCGGTGGTGCGCTCGACGATCTCGTTGCTCACGACTCCTCCGTCCGGCAGACGTACATGCAGTTCTGCGGGCGCGGCGTGTCGAACACCTCGACGTCGGTGAACCCGGCGTCGGCGAGCATTTCCGTCGCCCGTTCCTGGCCCCACATCGCGCCGAGCCCGCTACCGCCGGTCGCGATGGAGGTGGGCACGCAGAACAGGAGGCTGACCCCGTAGGAAAGGGGGGCGTACGGGTTGCCGACGTTGTCCTCCAGCCTCGTCGCGAACTTCGTGTCGATCATCACGAACACGCCGTCCGGCGCGAGCGCGTCCCGGATGCGGCGCAGCACGACCTCCGGCGCCGCCTGGTCGTGGATCGCGTCGAACGCGGTGATCACGTCGTAGGGCTTGTCGGGCGCGAGGTCGGCGGCATCGGCCACGGCGAAGGCCGCGTTCGGGAGGTCGAACGCGGTGCGCTCGGCCTCGGCGTCGGCGATCGCGTCGGTGGCGATGTCGAGGCCGTCGAACGTCGAGCGCGGGAACCGGCGCGCCAGCACGTTGACGGCGTGGCCGGTACCGCAGCCGAGGTCGAGCACGCGCACCCCGGCGCGCAGTCGCTCCAGCAGGCCCGGCACCGGCCCGAGGAAGCCGTCGACGAGGTGCTCGTCGTAGATGTGGCGCCACGTCTCGCCGAGCCCGCCCGCCGACACCGCGGCGTACTCGGCGATCGGGACGCCGCCTCCGTCGGTGAAGCACCGCTCGACCTGCGGGAGCACGGACCCGAGCGTGCGCAGGCTGCTCGCGGCGGGGCCGATGTTGCGCGACGTGGCCCCGGTCAGGAGCGCCGCGTGCTCGGCGGGCAGCGAGTACCGGCCGCCTGCCGGGTCGTACTCCATGATCCCGCCGGTCACCATGGCGCCCAGCCACTCGCGCACGTACCTCTCGTGCAGCTCGGCGCGTTCGGCGAGCTCCATGCTGGTGGCAGGGCCGCGCGCCGCGGCCGCGAACAGGCCGGTGCGGTGGCCGATGCCGATCAGCATCGTGAGCACGCCGCCGGTGAGGATGCCCAGCAGTTGCTCGCCGAAGGCGCGGGTGCGATCCGGGTCGGGGTCCACGCCGACGAGTCTTCCAGCCGTCCGCTCTACGGCGACGACCTTGGTGCCTCCGTCCCGATCCGGGTACTCGACGGCATGCATCCAGTGGGGGGACGGACCGTGCAGACACAGGCCGCCGTCGGGGCCGTGCGCCTGGCGGCGGCAGGGCTGGCGGTCATCGCGGTCTGCTACGGCCTCGCCCGGTTCGCGTACGGCCTCTTCGTCCCGGCGTTCACGGTGGAGTTCGGGCTCGGGGCCGCGGCGGCCGGCGCGATCGCGTCGAGCAGCTACGCAGGCTACTGCGTGGCCGTCGTCGCGGCGACGCTCGCGACGGTCCGCTGGGGGCCGCGGGCGGTCGCGACGGCTGCCGGGCTCGCCGCGGTGCTCGGCACCGGCCTGATCGCGCTCGCCCCCGGTGTGCCTGTACTCGCGGTGGGCGTGGTGATCGCCGGGTCGAGCACGGGCCTGGCCTCCCCTCCGCTGGCCGACGCCGTGGCCCGGTGGGTGCGGGCCGACCGCGCCGACCGCGTGCAGACCGTGGTCAACGCCGGTACCGGGGTCGGGGTGGCGGTGTCCGGGCCGATCGCGCTCCTGCTGTTCGGGAGCTGGCGCCTGGCATGGGCGACCTACTGCGGGATCGCCGTGCTGGTCACTGCGTGGACGGTCGCTACGATCCCGGGTGGCCGGACCCGTCGCCAGTCCGAGGACGCCGCCCGCGGCCCGTGGTGGCGGCCGGGGACGGGACGGCTACTGCTGGCCGCCGCGGCGCTGGGGGCCGGCAGCGCGGCGGTGTGGGTCTTCGGGCGCGACCTCGTCGTGACCGCGGGCGTGAGCGCGGCGGCCTCGACCCTGATGTGGATCGCCCTCGGGGTGGCAGGGGTGGCGGGCGCGTTCACCGGCGACCTGGTCGCGCGGACCGGGCTGGGCCGCGCGTGGGTCGCGGGAATGTTGCTGCTCGCCGCCGCGACCGCCGCGTTCGCACTCGCGCCCGGCGTGCTGCCGGTGGTGTTCGTGGCGGCCGCGCTGTTCGGGGCGGTGTACATCGGTCTCACCGCCGTGCTGCTGGTCTGGGGGACGCGCACCTACCCGGACGCGCCCGCGCTCGGGGTGGGCGCAGCCTTCCTGCTCATCGCGGTGGGGCAGACCCTCGCCGCGCCCGCGCTCGGCCTGCTGTCCGACCTCACGACGGCGCCGGTCGCGTTCGGCGCGGCGGCGATCGCGGCCGCCGGAGGTGCGCTCGCGCTGCCGCGCGCCTGAGGGTCTCAGCGGGTCAGCGCGAGCCGGGCGGACAGCCCGATGAAGATCGATCCGGTGGCGATGTGCAGCCGCCGGACCGCGCGGCGCCGCTCGGCGAGCAGCGTGCCGAGCCGCCCCGCGAGCAGCCCGATGGGACCGTCGACGAGCAGGTCGACCACGACGAACGCGGCGCCGAGCACGAGCAGCTGTGTGGTGACGTTCCCGCGGGCCGGGTCGACGAACTGCGGCAGGAACGCGGCGTTGAACAGCACGACCTTCGGGTTGAGCAGGTTGGTGAGCAGGCCGCGGCGGAAGGCGCGCCCGCGCCCGCCGCCCGCCCCGTCGGCGCGCACCAGCGGCTCGTCGCGCCTGCGCAGCGTCGCGATCCCGAGGTAAAGCAGGTACCCGGCCCCGCAGATCTTCACGACGACGTAGAGCGTGGGCACGGCCGAGAACAGGGCGGCCAGTCCGAACGCGGTGGCCGTCGCGTGCACGGCAAGGCCTGCGGCGACACCGGCGGCGGCGCAGAGCCCGACGACGGGTCCGCCGGTGGCGCCCACCGCCATCACGAACAGCATGTCCGGCCCCGGAGTGAGCACGAGCAGCGCGACGGCGACGACGAAGGCGGCGAACAGCGTTGGGTCCACCATCACCCGAGCCTGCCACAGCAACGAGTGCCGCGCCGCGTTGACAGAGGTTAGATATCTAACCTATTTTCGTCCCGACTCGGACAAGGAGGTCGGACATGCGGACAGTCGTGAGAGCCACCGTGGTGATGGCCGCCGCCGTCCTCGCGGCGGCGGGGTGCGCGGGCGGCGGTGGCGAGACCGGTGGCGGCGATGCGGCGGAGCCGCTGTCGGTCTGGCAGTTCTACGGCGACGAGTCGATGCCGACCGGCAAGCCGCTCTACGACCTCGTCGCCCGCTACGAGCAGCAGAGCGGCACCGACGTCGACATCCGCTTCATCCCGTACGACGACTTCAACCGCACCCTGACCCAGGCCGCGGCGGCGGGTGACGGCCCCGACATCGCGCTGATCAGCGCGTTCGACACGGCGGCCATGGCCGATGCCGGCGTGATCCAGGACCTGAGCCCCCAGGTGCAGGCGTGGGGGCAGCAGGGCGAGTACTTCCCGACCAGCTGGGAGTCGACGCAGGCCGACGGGAAGACCTACGGCGTCCCGCACCTGGCCGACGCATACGCCGTCTACTACAACACCGCGATGGTGCAGCAGGCCCCGACGACGTGGGCCGAGATGGAGGCCACCGCCGCGTCCCTTTCCGGCCAGGGCCGGGCCGGGCTCGCGGTGAGCGGGATCGAGGGCGCAGAGGGCGCCACCGGCCTGGCGATCCGGATGCTCGCGGCGGGCGCGCAGCCCACCGAGATCGACAGCCCCGGCGGGCACGCCGCGCTCGAGTCGTTCCAGCGGATGGTGCAGAGCGGCGCGCTGTCGGAGGGCTTCCTCACCTGGAACGAGGAGGACGCGAAGAACCAGTTCGCCACCGGCCAGGCCGCAATGATGATCAACTCGGCGACGTACGTGAACATCCTGCGCGAGGAGAACCCCGACCTGCAGTGGAGCGTCGCCGTGCTGCCGTCGGAGACGACGGGACAGACGATGCTGTCCGCGGAGAACCTGACGATCGGCGCCACCAGCGACGACGTCGACCGGGCATGGGACCTCATCAGCTTCATGCAGCGGCCCGACGAGCTGCAGGTCTACCTGCCGGAGCGCAACAAGCTCCCGGCCCGCGACGACGTGCCGGGCACCGCGGAAGACCCGGTTCGCGCGGTCTTCGCCCAGCAGCTCCAGCAGGCGTGGGCGCCCGACGCGGCGCTGGCACCCCACACCACTGAAGTACTGACCGCGCTGCAGGCCGCACTCCAACAGGCGATCAGCGGCACCCCGGTCCCGGACGCCGCGCGCAGCGCCCAGGCCACGATCGACGAGGCACTCGGGACGTCATGACCGCGGTTCTCGAGCGCACCCGCACGCCGGCGCCGGCCCACCGGCCGCGCCGGCGCGCGGGTAACCGCGCTGACCAGCTGTTCCTGCTGCCCGCGGTGCTGTTCGTCGCCGTCACGGTGGTGTATCCGCTGGTCTACAGCGTGCTGCAGGCGTTCCAGGACGTCGGCCTCAGGGAGGTCATCAGGGGCGGCGCCGAGTGGGTGGGGTTCGCCAACTTCGCCAACCAGTTCGGTCGCGCCGAGTTCTGGCAGGCCCTGTGGCTGTCGCTGGTCTACACCGTCGGCACCGTGGTGCTGACCTACGTCGGCGGCCTCGCCCTCGCGCTGCTGTTCGTCCACCGGTTCGCGGGCCGCAACGTGATGCGGGCGCTGCTGATGCTGGCGTGGATCCTGCCGACGGTGGTAGGTGCGAACGTGTGGCGCTGGCTGCTCGACGGCTCCTACGGGCTGCTCAACGCGGTGCTGCGCGGCCTCGGCCTCATCGAGGGCGATGTCTTCTGGCTCGGCCAGCCCGGCCCGGCGCTGGTGTCGGTGATCGCGGCCACCGCGTGGAGCTTCGCGCCGTTCGCGATGATCCTGCTGGTCGCGGGCCTGCAGGGGGTTCCGACGATGCTGTACGAGGCAGCGCGCATCGATGGCGCCTCGGCCTGGCAGCAGTTCCGGCACGTCACGCTTCCCGCGCTGCGGCCGGTCAGCGTCACGGTGATGCTGCTGATCTTCATCTTCGCCTTCAAGACGTTCGACACCATCTACCTCATGACGCGGGGCGGCCCGGGCGGCGCCACGCTCACCCTGCCGCTCTACGCCTTCCAGGAGGCGTTCGAGTTCCGCCGCTACGACACCGCCGCGGTGGCCACCACCGTCATGCTGCTGGTGCCGCTGGTGCTGTCGATCTTCTACTTCCGGTCGCTGCGCAGGGAGGAGACAGCATGACGCGCGAGCGGATCCGGCTCGGCATCGCCGTCGCCGTGACGGCGGTGTACCTGCTGCCCGTCTACTGGATGCTCAACACGTCGTTCAAGCAGCAGGCCGACGTCTTCGCGAGGCCGCCCGCGCTCGTGCCCGTGCCCCCGACGCTCGCGGCCTACCAGACCGCGGTGTTCGGCGACCCGGACATCGCCCGCGGCCTGGTCAACACGTTCGTCATCGCGACCGGCACCACGGTGCTCACGCTGGTCGTGGCGGTCCCGGCGGCGTACGGGCTCGCCCGCCTGCGCATCCGGTGGGTCACGCCCGCGCTGCTGCTCTTCCTGGCCGTGCAGATGATCCCGGCGGTCAACCTCGCGCTGCCCATGTTCGTGCTCTTCGGGCGGGTGGGGCTGGTCAACACCTACGCGGGGCTGATCATCGCGAACTGCTCGCTCTCCATCCCCCTCGCGATCACGATCATGCGGCCGTACTTCCTGTCGGTCCCCGGCGAGGTCCTCGAGGCCGCGCGCGTGGACGGCTGCACGACGTTCGGCGCGTTCGTCCGCGTGGCCCTGCCGGTCAGCATCCCCGGCGTGATCACGATGGCGGTTGTCAGCTTCCTCGGCGCGTGGGGCGAGTTCGTGTTCGGCCTCGCGCTCGCGACCGGCGACGAGCTGCAGCCGGTGAGCGTGGTGATCGCGAAGCTCACCAACGCGTTCGGCACCCGGTGGAACGAGCTCATGGCCGTGTCCGCTGTGGTTGCCGTGCCGGTGATCGTGCTGTTCGTGCTGCTCCAGCGTTACATCGTGGCCGGTCTGACCGACGGTGCCACAAAGGGTTAGAGAGGACTCGCTGCATGCTCGAGATCTGGGCCGCCACGCCGACCCCGTTCACGCCGGACGGGAAGCTGGCCCTCGACGTCGTCGCGGCGCAGGCCGCACACCTGCACGCCACCGGCGTGGCGGGCGCGTTCGTCGGCGGGACGACGGGCGAGTTCGCGGCCATGGACGCGGCCGAGCGGCAGTCGCTGGCAGAGGCGTGGCAGGACGCCCGCCCCTCCGGCTTGAAGCTGGGCGTGCACGTGGGGCACACCGACCTCGCGCAGGCGCAGCAGCTCGCCGCGCACGCCGAGTCCTGCGGGGCCGACCTGATCGGGGCAGTCGGCCCGTACTACGGCGACGCTCCGACCCTCGACGCGCTGGTGGCGCACCTCGCCGCGATCGCGGCGGCGGCGCCGGGCACACCGTTCGGCTTCTACCACATCCCGAGCATGACCGGCTCGCGTTTCCGGCCGTCCGAGGTGGTCGCGGCGCTCGCCGCGGCGGCGCCGACCACGGGCGCCGTGAAGTTCACCGATGGCGACCTGCTCGAGTACGACCGCACCCGCGCGGCCGCTCCGGGGATCGACGCGTACTTCGGACGGGACGAGCTGCTGCCCGCCGGGCTGGCCTGCGGTGTCGACAAGGTGATCGGCAGCCTCTACAACGGCATGGCTCCCCTGGCACATGCGGTCGCAGCCGCGTTTCGCCGCGGCGAGCCTGCCGAGGCCTACCGGCTGCACGCGCCGTTCCGCGAGGTGGCGAGGGTCGCGAACGCGAACGGCGGGATCGGGTTCCTCAAGGCGCTGATGAACGCGCTAGGCCCGGACGCGGGCCCGGCGCGGTCGCCGTACGGCCGCCTGGACGACGCTTCCGCTGCTTTGGTGGGCGAGCTGGCCGCTGCCGTGCGTGCGGCGCTGGAGGGCGTCGATGGCTGAGAAACGGGTCAAGAACCCGATCTACCGCGAGGCACAGGCCCGGCTGCGGGACTTCATCACCGAGGCCGGGCTCGGCCCGGGGGACCGGTTGCCGTCCGAGTCCGCGCTCGCGGAGCGGCTCGGCGTGAGCCGGCTGTCGCTGCGCGAGGCCACGCGCAGCCTGCAGACCCTCGGCGTCATCGAGGCCCGGCACGGCAACGGCCTGTTCGTCTCGGCGTTCTCCTTCCGCCCGCTGATCGAGCAGCTGCCCTACGGGCTCGCCGCGGCCGGCACTGCCTTGGAGGAGATCCTCACCGCGCGCGAGGCGATGGAGCTCGGCCTGATGCCGGCGGTCGCGCGGCTGAACCCGCAGGTCGAGCTCGCCGAGTGCGCCCGGCTCGCCGACGAGATGACCGCGCTCGAGGCGCGCGGGAAGCCGATCACCGAGGTCGACAAGCGGTTCCACCTGGTGCTCTACCGGGCGCTGGGCAACCCGCTCGTCGACAACCTCATCGAGGTCTTCTGGGAGCTGTTCACGCGGCTCGGCGACTCGATCCCGGTGCCGCCCGAGGGCGGACGCGGGGCGGTGCACCTGCGGATCATTCGTGCGCTGCAGTCCGGCGACGCGGGCGAGAGCATCGCGGCGATGCAGCAGCACTTCGACGACATCCGGGAGCGCGCCGCCCTGCTGCGTACCCCGGAATCGGATGCGGGCTGAGCAGTGGAGTCGCTGACCGCGTCCGCGCTGCACGGCGTATGGGCCACCGTGCTGCTGCCGATCCGGGACGACGAGAGCATCGACTTCGACCGGCTCGCCGTCGCGCTCGACCGGGTGCTCGCCTCCGGCGTGCACGGCATCTACACCAACGGGACCGCGGGTGAGTTCCACACGCTCACCGAGGCCGAGTACGACCGGCTGCACGCGCTCGTCGCGGAGCGCTGCACCGCGGCGGGCATGCCGTTCCAGCTCGGGGCGAGCCACCCCAGCGGGCAGCTGTCCCTCGAGCGGATCGCCCGCGCCGCCGACCTGCGCCCTTGCGCGATCCAGGTGGTGCTGCCCGACTGGTTGCCGCTCGGACCCGACGAGGTGCTCGCGTCCGTCGAGCGCATGGCCGCCGTGGCCGACGGGGTGCCGCTGGTGCTCTACAACCCGCCTTACGCGAAGACGCAGATCCCGCCTGAGCTGTTCGGGAAGCTCGCCGACGAGGTCCCGGCGCTGATCGGCGTGAAGGTGCCCGGCGGCGACGACGCCTGGTACACGCGGATGGCCGACGCGGTGGGCGGCCGCCTCGCGATCTTCGTGGCGGGCCACACGCTGGCCTCCGGGTACGCCCGCGGCGCTGCGGGTGCGTACTCGAACGTGGCCTGCCTCAGCCCGGCCGGTGCCGCCCGCTGGTACGCGCTGATCACCAGCGACCTGCCCGCCGCGCTGGCGTTCGAGGAGCGGCTGCGCGGCTTCCTCGACGCCCACATCGGCCCGCTCGGCCGCGCCGGCCACTCCGATCCCGCGCTCGACAAGACCCTCGCCGCGATCGGCGGCTGGGCCCCGATCGGCACGCGCGTCCGCTGGCCGCACCGGTCGGTCGACGAGGTGGCGGTCCCGGCACTGCGGGCCGCTGCGGAGGCTGCCGTCCCGGAGCTGTTCATCGGCCCGTGAGCCCCGGTCGGCTCAGACCGCCCGCTCGTCCCCGCGTTCCTCGACGCCCGTTTCACACCAGCCGAGCGCGGAATGCGGTATGACCCGCGGTGTGAGGCAGCGGCGCTGGACCGGGCGGGGCGCATGAGCGCCCCGCCCGGACGTGCGGTGCAGAGGGTGATCGAGTGGCCGGGCATGCGCTCGGAGTACTCCTGGCTGCCCCCGCACCGCGAACCGACCGTCACGCGGCCCCACCAGGTCGGCGTGTCGTTCTCCGCGCACAGCCGCCAGGAGTTCGAGTCCGGCGGGCGGGCCCTGCGGACGGACATCCGGGCCGGCGCCGTGTTCGTCACCGGCGAGGACGGCATCACGTGGGGCGGGGTGGACGGCACGACGGAGGCCCTCGAGATCTACCCGGATCCCGGGCTGGTGCGCCGCGTCGCCACGGACGCGCCGAGCATCGAGAACGCGCTCGGCGTGCGCGACGCCGTGGTGTACGGAATGGCCACCCTCGTCAGGAGGGCGCACGTCGTGGGCGGGAACCTCACCGACGTCGAGGCCAGCACGATCGCCCACCGCCTGGTCGCCCACGTGGTGCGTGCCTACGGCGACGGTGGCGCACCGGTCGCTCCCGCGGTCGGGGCGCTGGACCGGCGGACGGTCGACCGGGTCACGGACTACGTCGACGCCGACCTGACCGCGACGATCACACTCGACGCGATGGCGGGCGTCGCCGCGCTCAGCCCGTTCCACTTCGCCCGGGCGTTCAAGGCGACCACGGGGCTCGCGCCGCACCGGTTCGTCACCGCAAGGAGGCTGGAGACGGCGAAGGCGGCGCTGCTGACGTCGGACGCGAGCGTCGTGCGGGTGGCGCACTCGGTCGGGTTCTCGAACGTGAGTCACTTCCGTCGGGTGTTCCGCCGGGAGTTCGGGGTCGCTCCGGGGGAGCTGCGGCGCTGAGCGGGCGCGTCCGCAAGATCGGACCCTCCGTTGCGGCACCTCGCTGTGCCAAGGTCCAGCGCGTGCCCGCATCCGATGAACCCGCCGCCGTGCTCACCCGCCTGCTCCACGCGATCGACGACGTCGACTGGGACGGGGTGCGCGCCTGCCTCGCCGACGAGGTGCGCACCGACTACTCCGAGCTCTTCGGTGGGGAGCCGGAGTCGCTGCCCGCCGACGAGCTGGTCGAGCGCTGGAAGGGCCTCGTGCCGGGCTTCGACGCCACCCAGCACATGACAGGGCCGTGCCTGGTGGAGGAGCGCGACGGCGGGCTCGTGGCGCAGACCCACGTGCGCGCCTACCACCGGATCGGCAGCGGCGACGACGCAGCCGTGTGGGGCGTGCACGGGCACTACGTGGTGCCGCTCGTGCGCACGGCCGACGGCTGGCGGATCGGCGGGATCACCCTGCGGATGTTCTACCAGGAGGGCGACACCGGCCTGCCCGCGAAGGCCGCGGAGCGGGCCGGGGTGTCACCCCGGGTGGCCCGCACGCGAACTTAGTGCCCCGCCAATGGATCTCCGATACGCCCGCGGGAGTACGGGCAGGCGTCCGCGGGTGGTAGACCGAACTGACGCCCGAGGCAGGTCGTCGGGAACGCCGGCCGAGGGAAGACTCCGGGGACAGGCCGGGGACGGACCCGGCGTCCTCACAACGGAGACCTCCTTGAGACAGCGCGCTGCTCTTCCCCTCCTCGTCGTCCTGTCGGCGCTGACCGCCTTCGGTGCGGGTCTGTCCTTCATGACGCACATGCACCACAGGGCGCTGTGGTACGTCGACCAGTCGCGGATGGCGGCGTTCGACGCCGCCTACGAGTCGCTGTCGGATGCGACGGTCGTCCCGACCTCCGTGCTCGGCATCGCGTGCACGGTCACCCTGCTGGCGTTGTACCGGCGCGCGGTTACGGTGTGGTTGCTCGGGCTCACGCTCGTGCTGCAGCTCGCGGTCGTCGTGACGAGGATCGGTACGTGGGGAACGTGGGCGCAGGACGTGCGTGACGCCGGATCGGTGGTGCTCGCCGACGGGGCGCCGCACCCGTCGTACCTCCTGTACATGGAGACCAACTGGATGCGGATCACCCTGGTCGCCGGATATGCCGTGCTGGCGCTGGTGACGGCGACGACCGCCGTCACCCGCGCCGCCCGCCCGGCCGCTGTCGTCGCCTGAGGATGCGGGCGTCGATCGCACGGTGGGCGGACCCGCTGCTCGCCGTGGCCGCACTGGCGGTGGTGGCCACCGCGGTCGTGATCGAGGACGGGCCACCCGATCGGCCGGTTCTCGTCGCAATCGGGCTGTGCGTCGCCCTCTGTGCGCCGCTCGCCCTTCGGCGGCGTGCACCGCTGGCCGTGCTGGGCGTTTGCCTCGTCGCCGCCGCCGCCCACCAGGGCCTTGGCTACCCGCCCGAGCCGGCGATGCTCCCCGTGCTGGTCGCGCTCTACACGGTTGCGGGGACGCGCGCGCTGCCGCGGGTCGCGGGGCTGGTCGGTGCCGTTCTCGTGGCGGTCGTTGCGCTCATCGGGTGGCGTGCCCGGTCGAGCCCGCAGGAGCTGTTGGGCGCCGTGAGCTGGATCGCCCTGGCCGTAGCGCTCGGCGAGGGAACCCGGGCGCGCGACTCGTATCTCGCGGCGGCGGCCGAGCGCGCCGAACGCGCGGAAGCGGCGCGCGCCGCCGAGACCCAGCGCCGGATCTCCGAGGAGCGGCTGCGCATCGCATGGGATCTGCACGATCTGCTGTCCCACAGCATCTCGCTGATCAACGTGCAGGCCTCCGTGGCCACGCACGTCGCGCGGGCCGGCGGCGCCGCTCGCGACGACCTCGTCGCGGCGCTCGCCACCATCGCCGAGGAGTCGCGCACGAGCATGGCCGAGCTCAGGGCGGCGCTCGGAGTCCTGCGGACTTCCGACGGGGCCGAGGACGAGCGGTCGCCGGCACCGGGTCTGGACCGGCTCGACGAGCTGGTGGCCGGGGCCGCGGCGCGGGGGGTCGAGGTCGCGGTGAGCACCACGGGGCGGGCCAGAGCGCTGCCGCCCGCGGTCGACGTCACGGCCTACCGGGTGGTGCAGGAGGCGCTCACGAATGTGGCCCGGCACGCGCCCGGTTCGCGCGCACGGCTCGAGATCGGGTACGGCGACGAGGTGGTGAGCGTGGAAGTGTTCGACGACGGGCATGGCTCAACGGACGCCGGGGCTCCCGGGACCGGTCACGGGCTGCGGGGGATGGCCGAGCGGGTCGCCGCGGTCGGGGGCCGGCTGGACACCGGCCCGCGTCCCGGAGGCGGCTTCATGGTGTGCGCGGAGCTCCCGACGGAGGGCCGATGACGATTCGGGTGCTGCTCGCCGATGACCAGACGTTGGTGCGCAGCGCCTTCGCGCTGCTCGTCGGTTCCGCACCGGACATGGACGTGGTGGCGCAGGCGGCAGACGGCCGCGAAGCCGTCGCGCTGACGCGGGAGAGCCGGCCCGACGTCGTGGTGATGGACATCCGGATGCCCGAGCTGGACGGGATCGCGGCATGCCGGCTGATCGCCGACGACGAGGATCTCGCTACGGCGCGCGTGCTGGTGCTGACCACGTTCGAGACCGACGAGAACGTGTTCCGGGCGATCCGCGCGGGTGCGAGCGGATTCCTGGCGAAGGACACCCGCCCCGAGCACCTGCTCGATGCGATCCGGACGGTTGCCGCGGGTGACTCGCTGCTGTCGCCCCGGGCGACGCGGGCCCTGATCGCCCGGGTGCTGCGGGTGCCCGACCCGCTCCCGCCGCCGGACGGCGCGGTGGCCCGACTGACCGACCGCGAGCGTGAGGTGCTCACCCTCGCCGCCCACGGCCTGACCAACCAGGAGATCGCCGACGCCCTCGTCCTGAGCCCGCTGACGGCCAAGACCCACGTTCACCGGATCATGGGCAAGGTCAACGCCCGCGATCGGGTGCAGCTGGTCATACTGGCGTACGAGTCTGGGCTCGTCCGCCCTGCGGACTAGCCCGAGGTCCCCGCCAGGTGGGCGCGGAAGTGGGCGTCCACCGCGTCCACCGCGAGCGTCACCTGCGGGTCCTGGTCGTAGAAGTCGATCTGTGTGCCCTCGGCCCACACCGTCTCAGCGGGGCCTGCGACATTTCCGGCCACCGCACGAAGGTTCTCCGGCAGCACGCAGCCGTCGCCGTGCACGAACAGGCTGGGCACGCGCACCTGCCGCGCCGCCGACAGCCCGTCGAACGTCAACCAGTACACCCAGCTGAGCTCGGCCATCTCGTTCACCCAGTTCGACACGGCGCCCCGCTTGGGCGAGCCGTAGTAGTCCAGCTCGAAGAACATCCCGGCCCGGTCGTTCCCGGCTTCGTACGCCGGGACCGTGCGGACCTCGCCGGTGCGCTGGTAGGCCGCGAGCGCCTCCTCCCCGCGCTCCAGCCGGAGTGCGACGCCGTCGTCGCCGCCGTAGAACGGTGCCACGGTCCGCGCGTCGTGGTACCAACCCGCCACGCTCGCGAATGCGTCGATCGGCGCTCCGGCCGCGATCGCGCGCACCGCGTACTGCGCGCTCGCGCAGACCGCGAGGTACCCGATCGCGCCCGGCCGCACGAAGGACAGCGTCGACACCGCCCGGGTCGCGGTGATCATGTCGTCGATCTTGCGGGCGGGCAGCTCCGCCTGCCGCGGCGCGCCGTCGCTGGCGCCGAAGCCCGCGAAGTCGAACGTGACGACGGTGTACCCGCGCTGCGCGAGGCGGGCCGCGTACAGGTCGGCCATCTGCTCCTTGACGGTCAGCCACGAGCCGCTGATGACGATGGTGGGCTGCGGCTCGACGAGGTCGGGAACGCTGCGGTGGAGGGTGGCGGCCAGCGACGTGCCACCCGTGAAGAGCTGGAGGGGACGGGGTTCGGTCACGGCTCCACCATCGCAGTCGGGTGCCGGGCGGGGAGGCTCCGAACTTGCGGTTTCACGGCAATCGGGAGAACCAGGCCAGCGAGCCGGCGGCCGCGGCGAAGGCGGTGAGCAGCGCCAACGCGAGCACGGCGCTCGTGACCTCGCGCTCCTCCGTGCGGAACCCGATCGACGAGCCGATGTCGGCGTACACGGCCTCCAGCTCGGCGGCGGTCTCGGCTCGGTAGGCGAGACCGCCGCTGCCTTCGGCGAGCCCTGCCAGCGCCTCGACGTCGGCGGGCACCCGCACGCTGTCGCCGTCGATGGTGGCGGTGCCGGTGGGAGTGCCGTAGGCGATGGTCGAAACCGGGACGCCCGCCGCGGCGGCCTCGGCGGCCGCGTCCGGGATCGGGGTGCCCGTGGTGTTGGCGCCGTCGGAGAGCAGGACGACCCTGGCCGGGGGAGGCGCGGCGCCGGCGTCCGAGCCGCGCACCGCGTCGAGCGAGGCGAGCACCGCGTCACCGATGGCGGTGCCGGGGCCGAGCGAGATCCGGTCGAACGCCGCCGTCACCGCGGCGCGGTCGGGCGTCGGCGGCACGGTCACCGCGCTCGTGCCGGAGAAGAGCACCAGACCCACCGGGAACGCCTCTGGCAGTTCCGCCACGAACTCCCGTGCCGCGGTCACCGCGGCGGCGATCCGGGACGGGGCGACGTCCTGGGCACCCATCGACATCGACACGTCCACGGCGACGACGATCGTGGCCCGCTCCCGCGGCACCTGGACCTCCATCACCGGCCGGGCCATGCCGAGCACGAGACCGGCGACCGTCAGCAGGAACGCGACGGCCGGCACGTGCCTGCGCCAGCCGGGCTCGCGCGGCATCACCCGCTCGAGCAGGGGGAGCGCCGCGAAGCGCACGGCGTAGCGGCTCCGGCGGCGCTGCACCACGACGTACGCGACGATCAGCACGGCGACCGCGGCCAGCAGCGCGAGCCACCCGGGGGCGAGAAACCTCATCGCACGCTCCTGCGGTGTCGGGCGGTGCGGCGGCGCACCGCGAGGAAGCGGGCCACGTCGCCGACCCAGTCGCGGTCGGTGCGCAGCACCACGTGGTCGGCGCCCGCCGTGCGCAGCGCGAACGCCGTGGCCGCGCGGTGCTCGGCCACGGCGCGTGCGTAGCGCTCGCGCAGCCTGCGGTCGCCCGTGCGCACCCGTGTCGTACGCCCTGACTCCGGGTCGACGAGGGTGAGCGGCCCGACGTCGGGGAGCACAGCCTCCCGCCGGTCGGTCACCTCCACGGCGACGACGTCGTGCCGCGCGGCGAGCCGCCGCAGCGGCACGACCCACGCCATGCGCTCGTCGGGGGTGCGCGGCAGCAGGTCCGACACCACCACCCGAAGCCCTGGCCTGCGCTGCTCGCGGTGCAGCCGCTCCAACGCGGTGGCGAGGTCGAGGCCGGGACCGGCCCCGTGCGGTGTGCGGGGCGCCGCGAGTAGTTCGCGCAGCAGGAGGCGCGCGGCCGGGCGCCCGGCGCGGGGCGGGAACGTGCGCGGGGCTGTCCCGCCGACGAGCCGGACGCCGAGCCGGTTGCCGGGCCGATCGGTGAGCGCGAGCACCGCGGCCACGACCGCGACGGCGAGATCGCGCTTCTCCATCACGGCCGTGCCGAAGTCCATGCTTGCCGAGGCGTCGACGAGCACCCAGGTCGTGAGGTCCGGCTCTGCGATGCTCGCGCGCACGTGGGGCTCGCCGACGCGGGCGGTGACGTTCCAGTCCATGCGCCGGACGTCGTCCTGCGCGGGCCGGTAGGGCCGCACCTCGCCGAGCTCGCTACCGGGTCCGGTGCGGCGGCCGATCCGGTCCCCGTTCAGGATGCCGTCGAGGCGGCGGCGGATCGCGAGCTCCTGGACGCGCAGCGCGCGCTCCGCCGCCGTGAAATCCGGCGCCGGGAAATCCGGAGCCGTCATGCGGCCGCGTCCTGGGCCGGGGTGACCCGCGGAGCGCGCACCGCGGCGAGGATCCGGTCCACCAGCGCCCGCGGCGGCACACCGTCGGCGAGGGCGTCGTAGGAGAGCACCAGCCGGTGGGCGAGCACGTCGGGTGCGACGTCGGTGATGTCGCCGGGCAGCACGTACCCGCGACCGCGCAGCAGGGCGAGCGCCCGTGCCGCGGCGACGAGGCCGAGTGTGGCGCGCGGGCTGACGCCGAACTGCAGGGCCGCCGCGACGTCCGGCAGGCCGTACCCGGCGGGGTCGCGGGTGGCGAGCACGAGGCGCACGGCGTACTCGGCGCTGGCGTGATGCACGAACACCCGGTCGGCCGCGCGCTGGAGCGCGGTGACGCGATCCGGGTCGAGCACCCGGGTCGGTACCGGCGGGTCGACGCCCATCCGCGCGAGGATCGTGAGCTCCTCGACACCCGACGGGTAGCCCATGTCGATTTTGAGGAGGAAGCGGTCGCGCTGCGCCTCCGGCAGCTCGTAGACGCCGTCGGACTCGATCGGGTTCTGCGTGGCCAGCACGAGGAACGGCGAAGGGAGCGGGTGGCTCTTGCCGCCGAGCGTCACCTGCCGCTCCGCCATGGCCTCGAGCAGCGCCGACTGCACCTTCGCCGGGGCCCGGTTGATCTCGTCGGCGAGGACGACGGTCGCGAAGACCGGCCCCAGCTCGACGTCGAACGTCTCGGTCGACGGGCGCCAGATCCGGGTGCCGACGATGTCGCCGGGCACGAGGTCGGGCGTGAACTGCAGGCGGGAGAACGTCCCGCCGGACACGGTGGCCAGGGTGCGCACCGCCAGCGTCTTGGCGATCCCCGGCACGCCCTCGAGGAGGCAGTGGCCCCGCGCGAGCAGGGCCACCACCATCCGCTCGAGCGCGTGGTCCTGCCCGACCACCACGCGCTTGACCTCGAACAGCGCCTTCTCGAGCAGTGCTGTTTCGCGCAATGCTGTTTCGTGGAGCGCGAACTCCGCCGAGGTCGTCTCGCTCACAGCCGGATCGCGGAAGCGTTCACCGCGCCGGTGGAACCCTCCGGGCAGTCGCGGTCGGGCACGTTCTGCGCCGGACGCAGGCCGGCGGGCCCGCCCTGCTCCACCGAGACGCTGCTCGAGGGAGCGGTGGGCGCCGAGGGCGCCGCGAGCGCCACGCCGCCGAGGACGAGCGCGCCGGCGGTGAGCACTCCGGCGAGGACGATGCGTGCGGTTCGGGACATGTTCTCTGACCTCCATAGCACCTCGGTTGGTGCCGGCCCGTCCCGCGCTGGGGGGATGCGCGGAGCGGGCCGGCCGGGTACCGGTGGTGAGGGGCGACCCACCGGCTGGGTACCAGGAGAGCAAGCCGGGGCGAAAACGCCGGGAAGCCGGAGCGAAAGCCGACCGAAAAGGGCGGGTCTGCGCACCGGGGGAACTCGCTACCGTCACGGTCATGCGGCTGCTGGTGATCGAGGACGCGCAGGATCTGGCGAGCGCGTTGCGGGTGGGGCTCGGCCGGGCCGGCTACGCGGTGGACATCGCGCTCACCGGCGCGGACGCCGCAGCAAAGCTCGGGGTGAACGCCTATGACCTGCTCGTGCTCGACCTCAACCTGCCCGACATCGACGGCTTCACGCTCTGCCGTGGGGTGCGCGACGGCAGCATCGCCGGACCGAGCGGCCCCGAGCTCCGGATCCTCATGCTCACCGCCCGCGGCGAGCTCACCGACCGGGTTCGTGGGCTCGACGAGGGCGCCGACGACTACCTCGTGAAGCCGTTCGCCCTCGCCGAGCTGTTGGCGCGGGCGCGGGCCCTCCTGCGCCGCGACAACGGCGGCGGCACGGCCATCCTCACCGTCGGCGACCTGTCCCTCGACGACGGGCGCAGCACCGCCACCCGCGGCGACCGCGAGCTGCCGCTCACCCGCAAGGAGTTCGCCGTGCTGCGCTACCTGATGCACCGGCCGGGGCACGTCGTGTCGGCCGAGGAGCTGCTCGAACACGTCTGGGACGAGAACACCGACCCGTTCACCCAGACCGTGCGCGTCACCGTCGGCACGCTGCGGCGCAAGCTCACCGGCGACGGCGAGCAACCGCTGATCGAGACCGTGATCGGGCGCGGGTACCGGCTGCGGGAGATCGGATGAGACGCCCCGCCTGGGCGCAGACGATCCGGTTCCGGCTCGCCGCCACCTACTCGCTCGTGCTGTTCGCGCTGGCCGCGCTCGTGCTCGTCGCCGTCTACGCGGTGGTGTCGCAGAGCGTCGACGCCGCGCCGCTCAACCCGATCACCGTCCAGAAGGTGAAGGAGGTTGGCGGAGAGCTCGTGCTGAAGGACGGCGAGCAGTTCCAGGCCGCCGACCTCGCCAGCGTGCAGGAGGCGGTCAACCACAAGGCGCTCGAGCTCATGCGCGACGCCTCCGCCGGGGCGCTCGGCGGATTGCTGATCGCGAGCTTCGGGGTGGGCTGGTGGCTCTCCGGGCGAGTGCTGCGCCCGGTCAAGCGGGTCACGGCGGCGGCGAGGGAGATCAGCGCCACCGATCTCTCCCGGCGCATCGCCCTTGACGGCCCGCGCGACGAGCTGCGCGACCTCGCCGACACCGTCGACGACATGCTCAGCAGGCTGGACCGTGCGTTCGCCGCGCAGCGCCAGATGATCGACGACGCCTCCCACGAGCTGCGCAACCCACTGGCCATCATCCAGATCAACCTCGACGCCGTGCTGTCCCGTGACGACGTCGACACGGCCGAGCGGCAGCGGGCCAGCACCGTCACGGCGCGGGCGACCCAGCGGATGGGCAGCCTCATCGAGGACCTGCTCGCGGCGGCCCGCAGGGCGGCGCCCGCGTTCACCGACGCCGACGTCGACCTCGGGCAGGTCGCCGACGAGGCGGCCGACGCGTTCGCGCTGCTCGCCGACAGCGACGGCCTCCGCGTGGAACGCCGCCCCACGCCGGGCCTCGGCGTGATCGGCGACGCCGAGGCGCTGCGCCGGGCCGTGGACAACCTGCTGTCCAACGCCGTGCGGGTGTCCCCGCAGGGGGAGGAGATCGTGCTCGCCACCGGCCGCCACGGCGGCTGGGCCTGGCTGGCTGTGCGCGACCACGGCCCCGGCATCTCAGTCGAGCACCAGGAGCGGGTGTTCGACCGGTTCTGGCGAGGGCCGGACGGCACCCGCCGTCGTGACCGGGGCACCGGCCTCGGGCTCGCGATCGTCCGGCAGGTCGTGGAGAGCCACGGCGGCACCGTCGCCGTCCACAGCGCGCCGGGCGAGGGCGCCACGTTCGTGCTCTGGCTCCCGATGCGCGGGGCCGGGGTCACCGAGCGGACGCCCCGGCCGCCATCCGTGGACCCGCTGGCCGCCGGCTCCGCGGTGCCGTCCTGACCCCGGTGGTCGAGTAGCGCCGGCCCCCCGGGGCCGGCCCTACTCGACCACCGGGGTTCCGGCCCGGCGGCGGGCGCGGTGGGCGGCGACGTTGACGCGGTTGCCGCACACCTCCGGCACGCAGTAGCGGCGGCGGCCGGCGCGGCTGGTGTCGACGAACATGCCGTCGCAGGTCGGGGCGGCGCAGTGGCGGAACCGGTCGGGCCCCAGCGCACGGAGCACACCGAGCAGCGCCGTGCCTGCGAGTAGGGCGAGCACGTCGGCCAGCGCCGCCCCGGGTCGGGCGCGGACCTGCCACTGCCAGTGGCCGTCGGGGTCCGGGCGTAGCTCCAGGCCGCCGGCCGCTGTGGTGAGCGCGGCGGCGCGCGTCGGGTCGGGTTCCTCCAGCAGTGCGCGCAGCGCCTGCCGCAGGTCGCGCACGGCGGCGAGGTCGGCGGCGGTGGGGGTGCCCGGGTGCAGGTCGTGGTCGGCGAGGAAGCGGGCGAGCGCATCCGGGTCGGGGAGGGTGTCGCCGGTGCTCAGCATGACCTCTGGGGCCGTGTTGACGAGGTCGGTCGTCAACATGGCACCCGCCCGGTAATCGTCTAGTTGGACTTGCATCCCTTACAAGCCTCCCCTATCGTGTAATGGATGAACCGATCCTACACCCCTGTACGGGTCCGTCCCGGTGTGGTGCTGGTCGGGCTGCTGGCACTGGCGCTGAACCTGCGCACCGCACTGGCCGGATACCCGCCCCTCATCGACGCCGTCCGCGCCGATCTCGGCTTCTCCGCGGGTACGGCGGGGTTCGTGCAGACCGGAGCGGTGCTCATGATGGCGGTCGGCTCGCTCGCGGGCCCTGCGGTCGCGCGGCGCGGGGGAGCGGAGCGCGCGCTCGTCGGGGCGGTCGGGCTGGTGGCGCTCGGCAGCCTCGTGCGCGGTGAGCCCGACGCCGTGCCGCTGGTGGCCGGAAGCCTCCTGATCGGTTTCGGCATCGGCGTGGCGGGCGTGCTGCTCACCGGCGTGGTGAAGGAGCACCTCGCAGACCATGCCGGGGCGGTCACCGGCGCGTACGTCGTCGCGATGGTGATCCCCTCCACCGTGGCGAGCGTGGTCGCGGTCCCGCTCGCCACGGCGGTCGGTGGGTGGTCACTCGCGCTGGCCGTATGGGCGGTGCCTGCGGTGCTCGCCATCGCGGCGTGGGTTCCGGTGGCTCGCGCGGTCGAGCCTCCCGCGCCTGCCGAGCGCACCCGCCTTCCGTGGCGCGACCGCTTCGCCCGGCTCGCCGCGGCCCACCAGTCCACGGCCTCGCTGCTCGTCTACGGCTGGATGACGTGGCTCGCCCCCTACCTCACGAGCCAGGGCTGGAGCCCGCGCGACGCGGGGTTGGTGCTGGGCGTGTGGGCCGCCGCGCAGGTGCCGGGCGCACTGGCGATTCCGGCGCTGGCCGAGCGCACCGGGCGCTGGCGGTTCTGGTCGGGCGTCGCGTCCGCCAGCACCGCGATCGGCACGCTCGGCCTGTTGCTCGCACCGCTGGCGCCGATCGTCGGGCCGTGGCTGTGGGCGGCGCTGCTCGGAATCGGCGGCGCCAACTTCGCGCTCGGGCTCACTGTGATCGCTTGGCGCACCCCTGATGCCGCGGCGAGCGCTGCCACGAGCGGGATGGCCCTCGGCGTCGGCTACACCGTCGCCGGTATCGGGCCGTTCGTCATGGGCGTGCTGATCGACCTGACCGCCGGTTACACCGCGGCGATCGCGGTGCTGCTCGCCGCTGTGGCGGTGCAGGCGAGCGCGATCATCCGCATCGGCGACGCGACCCGCACCGGCTGACGGCTCGTCGGTGGACGTGGGCTGTGCACACGCGAGGTCGGATCGGTTAGCGTCGTAGGTACGGGTAGCCCGCGCCCGGGGCCTTCGCGCTCCGGACGTTTCCGAGTGCGCGGGCCGTGCAGATGCCGCACCAGTTCACCGAACTGACACCTACCACCCTGAATGGCCGCAACCACATCGAGGTGTCCCTCCCGTTGTGGGAGATCGATTGCTGCGCGCCCATCCCTGTCGTGGGCGAGCTCGCGAGCTGGGCCCTGACGTTCAGCAGCCGATCGGCCGGGTCGCTGGAGCAGTTCGACCGCGATCGTGCATGGCAGGTGGAGCACCGCGGCTGCTCGACGTGGCTGCTCGACGCGCGGTATCCGCGCAATGGTGCGTGCGCAACGGCCCGCCGCCGGAGCCCGGCCGCGCGGTTGTGCGGGGCAGCCTCGTGGGCACCGTGCACGAAGCCGCCCCGAGGGTCACAGGGACCGTCCAACGCATCCGGTTGGCGACCGAGTACCAGCGGCTCGCCGGCCCGGACACACTCGAGTCGGTCCCGGGAACCCTCACCGTCTTCGACGTCGCTCGAGCCGCGAAATCGCTGATATTCGGCGATGGCAGAGAGCCGTTCACGCCAGGAAGGGAGCAACTGCGGACCGTTGCCGTACTGCTGGATCTGACCGTGCCATGACCCCGTGTCAAGGCCCGACCGGCTCAAGAAGTTCCGGGACCTGGCCACCCGCTACGCCAAACGCGCCGCCTACTACCGCGCCGAGATCATCATCGCCTCAATCGTGTTGTGGCTGCGCACTGGCCTACAGGGCACGGCCTAGTACTGCAGCCGGACTTCGTGATCATTCCTCTGATCGCAGGGCTCGAGCCGCATCTCGGTACGGCGGAGCTGCCGGCGCAACCCGTGTCGGTCGACGCAGCCCGTCGCAGGTCAGACACCCCGTCGACCGGGCGCGCCGCCTGAGAACGAGCGCGCCGGGCCACACACGGTCCGGGTCGGGCCGGTCGGCGAGTCTGTGATCATCAGGCTTGGCGCCTTTCCCGACGCGAGGTGTCGGGTTTCGCGCCGAGCCGCTGATCAGCGCCTGGGTCGCGGGTGCGTTCCGCGGAACGCCTCCCCTGGGGGTGCGGCCGGGTGCCGGACGCTTTCATGGGCGCGCCGTACCCGGCACCGGATAGCCCCCTGGCCTCACCCACCAGCCGAGGGCTGCCGGCGTGTTCTCACCGGTTCACCTCAACTCCCTTCGCCTTGCGGGTGGCCGGGTTGGGTGCACTACCGATTAGTGGGGTTGTGTGGGCGGCCGTCCCCGACGCGGGGGCACGCCCGTCCTCGACGAGACCACCGCGATTTGGGTGCAACGCATCTGGCTGTGGTCCCGTCCTCGCCCCCTGGCCACCCCTGGAATCTGGGGTGTGATCAGCGAAATCGGGACCTGGGCTGCACCCCGGCAGCCGGTGTGTTCTGACCGGGGAGAGACCCCTGCAGTTGGTGTCCCATTCCTGCTGATCATGGATCTGTGCGTGGGGCCCTGTCCGTGGGGTGGTCTGGCCGTGATCATCCAGGGGAGGGGCAGGGGTGTGGAGGGTCGGGACCACAGCCAGTCGCGTGGCACCCGGCAGGACGGTCTCGTCGAAACGGGCCTGTGCCCGCGTCGGGGACGGCCGCCCACACAACCCCACTAATCGGTAGTGCACCCAACCCAGCCACCCGCAAAGCGAAGGAGTGCGAGGCAGCCGGCGGACACCCACGCGAAGCCCGGACCACGAGGCGGGCGCCGGGCGGCCACGGCCGGGAACGGCGCGCCCACCGGCAGATGCCCGACCAGACCGACCCCGATGGACCGACCCGATCGCACCCCGACCGCCAGGCGCCCGGACCGGCGGCGGGCAAGATCCGAACTATCGGGTGCCTATGGCTGCTCTCACGACCATGAGCACCCGAAACTTCAGATCATGGACGCGAAGATCACAAGTAGCGGGTGCTCATGGTTATCGCCACAGCCATAGCGACCCGATATCTCGGATCATGGGCGCGGCCACCACCGAACGGGACCCAGCAGCAGCGCCGAACAGCCATGATCACAAATCCGGCTGTAGGACTAGTCGAGACCACTAGCGAAGCGTCATCGACTCCAGTTCCGCGCGGGTGCCCGCGAAGGCGTTCATGTCGATGTAGGGCTCGATGCCGTCGTACCCGTCGAGCCGGTCGCGAGGGGAGTACTGCCAGAACGTCCAGTCGCGCCCGTCCGACAGGCTCGGCGGCAGGGCGATCGACCGGATCCAGATCTTCAGCTGGGGATACCGCCCCGCGACGTAGCGGTCGTACGCCTCCCCGGTGACGTAGAGGACGGGGCTCGTGCCGTAGTGCCTCGCGATGCCGGCATCGAGGTCGTCGAGGATGCCGCGGACCTGCTCCGGCGCCGGTGGATCGGCGACGTGAGACCCGTAGAACTCGAGGTCGATGACCGGCGGGAGGGTTCCGGGCGTGGCCGGCACGTGCGTGGCGAGCTGCTCGGCCTGGGTGCTGCCGGAACTCTCGAAGTTCATGAAGTGGTACGCGCCGACGAGCAGCCCGGCCTCTCCCGCGCGCCGCCAGTTCTCCGTGAACCGCGGATCGACGTGGACGAGCCCTCGGTCGCCTTGATCCACGCGAAGTCGATGCTCTGGCTCGCGAGCTTCTCCCAGTCGATCTCGCCCTGGTAGTGGGCGACGTCGACACCCTTCACCTCGTACCCGGCGGCGAAGATGCGGTTGGGCCAGACGATCCCGTGGAACACGAGGACCGCGAGGGCGCCGACGACCACGAACAGGGACGCCGCCGCCCACCGCCACCTCGCGGGGCGGCCCGCCGCGGCGCGCACGGTCAGCGTCCGACCGCGGCGTCCAGCATCCGGGTGAGGTCGGTCCACGAGCGCCCGGCCTTGTCCTTCTCGCTCATCACCGACACCGGCAGCGGCCAGTCGATCGCGAGGTCCGGGTCGTCGTAGCGGACGGTGACGTCCTCGGCGGGGTCGTGTGGGGCGTCGATGCGGTAGCAGGTGTCGGCCTCGGTGAGCGCCTGGAAGCCGTGCAGGCAGCCGCGCGGGATGTAGATGCTCGTCATGTTCTCGTCGTCGAGCCGGAACGACTCGACGCGGCCCAGCGTCGGTGAGTCGGCCCGCGCGTCCACGACGACGTCGAAGATGGCGCCCCGCGCGCAGCGCACCAGTTTCGCCTCGCCGCGCCCGACCCGGCCGTGGAGCCCGCGCAGCCCGGCGCGTACCGTGCGCGACTGGGAGTCCTGCAGGAACGCGTGCGGGTCCACGCCAGCGCCTCGCGCCACGTCGGCGTCGAAGGTGCGGCTGAACCAGCCGCGTTCGTCGCGGTGCGGCGACGGCTCGAACACCAGGAGGCCGGCGATCCCGGTCTCGCGGACGTGCATGCTGCCTCCACCGGCGTTGTTCGTGACACGGTTCGAAGTGCCTGGGTGACGTCCCCGGCCTTCGGGCCGACCTTACAGCCGTGCCTTTTCCGCGCCGGACCGATCCGGGAGACCGATGGTGATCGCCAGCCCTGCCTGCCGTTCCTGCCACCGCACCGACGGAGACATCGTCCTCGACCTCGGCGAGCAGCCCTCGTCCGAACTGTTCCCGAAGATCGACGATCCCGGCCCCGACGAGCTGTTCCCGCTGCGGATGTGGCTGTGCGCGGGCTGCGGGCTGGCCCAGCTGGCCGACGACGCCGACGTTCCGGAGGAGGTTGCGGGCGCCGAGCCCGCGGCGCTCACCGCCCAGCGGGGTGACGCCGTGCGCGAGCTCGTGGCGGCGGGCGCACTCCCGGACGGCGGCACCGCCGCCGAGTTCCCCAGCCCGCACGGCGGCACGTGGCTGGACCTGCTGGCCGGGCACGGTTTCACCGCGGTGCCCCGCGAGGGCGGCGAATTCACCGGCGCCGACCTGGTGATCGACGGCTGCTTCGGGGTGATGCACGAGCGTGACCAGGACACGGCCCTGCTGGAGCGCACCGCGGCGGTGCGGCCGGGCGGCCGTCTCGTGGTGCAGTTCCACTCGCTGCACGCGATCGTGGCCGGCGCGCAGTGGAACGCGCTGCGGCTGGGCCACTACGCCTACTACTCCACCCCCGCCATGATCGGGATGCTGGGGCGGGCCGGGTTCACCGTCACCTCCGCCCGCCGGTTCCCCCTCTACGGGGGCACGATCGCGCTGGTGGCCGGCCGCACGTCCGAGTCGCCAGCCGTGGACACGGCCGCGGTCGACGCCGTGGTCGCGCCCGAGCTCGCCGCGGGCATGCTGCGGCCCGGCAAGGTGGGTGGCCTGCAGCACTCGGTGCGGCGCACGGCCGGGTCGCTGCGGGAGATGCTCGTCGCGCAGCGGGCAGCGGGGCGGCGGGTGTACGGGTACGCGGCGGCTTCACGTGCGGTGTCGCTGCTACGCCTCGCCGACCTCGACGCGGGCCTCCTGCGCGGTGTCGCCGACGCCTCGCCGGGCAAGCAGGAGCGGCGCATGCCCGGTACCGACATCCCGATCATCCCGCCGGAGGAGCTCGTCGCGGCCGAGCCGGACGTCGTGCTCGTGTTCGTCTCCGAGCTCGTGGCCGAGGCGAAGGCGGCGCTGCCCGAGATCGAGCGCCGCGGCGGCACCTGGGTGGACGCCGGCGCGGGCCGCTGACGCCCCTCCGGGGTCGTGAGTGGATACGCGAGCCATAGCGCGCGTATCCACTCACGACCGCCGGAGGCGGTCCGGGGTGGGTGCGAGCGCCGTCACGAGGTGCTCGGCGAGGCGGTCGGGCAGCGGGCTGTCCTTGTGGCGCAGGGCCGGTCGCTCCACCAGATACCAGGACGCCGCTGCGGGCAGCAGCGCGAGCGCGATCGAGGCCGGCACGAACACCGCCGCGGGAGCGGTGCCCAGCGCGGTCAGCACCAGGATCTGCTGCAGTGGCCAGTGGTAGATGTAGATGCCGTACGACAGGTCCGCGCGCATCCGCCACGCGAAGCGCGTGCCGAGCCACAGGCAGAGGTAGCCGAACGGCACCGCGCCCAGCACCCGGTAGTCGTCGAACAGCGCCAGGCTCACCAGGAACAGGCCCACCGCGCCTGCCGCCAGGTCGCCGCGCAGCGGGATGCGGTCGGCGTACAGGTACGCGGCGGCACCCAGCAGGAACATCAGGACGAGCCGGATCACCCGGTCGTTGAGCAGTACCGGGAGCCCGGCCTCCTGCATCGCCGTGAGCGCGAGGAGCACGGCGGCGGCCACCGGCACGAGCGCCGGCCTGCGGCGCAGCAGCCCGAGCGCGCCGAGCACACCGACGATCGCGTAGCAGAACGCCTCGAACACGAGCGTCCACAACGCCCCGTTGAAGCTGTTCTCCTTCGGCAGGTCGGCGAGGATGCCGGCGATGTCGAAGTGGACGATCAGCAGGCCGGCGTTCTGGAACACGAAGTTCCACGCCGACGGCGTTCCGGTGAATGCCTGCAGCGGTGACATGCCCTGCAGCACGGCCGCGACCGGCGCCGCGACGAACGCGACCACGACGAGGCACACCCAGAAGCCGGGCATGATCCGCAGGAACCGGTGCCATGCGAAGCGCGGGAACGACTCCAGCCGCAACCAGCTGCGCGTGACCAGGAATCCGCTGAGGACGAAGAACCCGTCGACGGCGAAGTCGCCGATCCCCGACTGACCGATCCGCGGCTGCGCACCGGCGTGGGCGGAGATGCCGTGGCCGAGCGCCACGAGCACGGCGAACAGCACCCGCAGCGCGTCGAAGCCGTTGCGCCGCGGGTCGAAGCGGGCCTGCAGGGTCGGCATGGGTCCTTCCGGTCGCAGTGCGGTGGGCGACACCCACACTGCGACCGGATCGCTGAACCGACGCTGAGAGCGTCCGGATTAGGCAAAGGGCGTGTCCGGTGCGAGGAAGACGAGCGGTTCGGCCCTCGGCTTGACTCCGCGTGGGATGCCGACCGCCGCCCAGCTCACCGAAGGAGTCGAGCACATGCCGAACGAACCGGGCACCGAGTTCTGGCGTGACCTGAAGCCGATCGCGAACGCGCTGAAGCCGGACGCGCAGCCGGAGGTCTTCCACCAGTTCGCCCCCGTCGACGACGAGCGCTACTACGCGCCGTTGAGCCCGACCGTCGGCTCCCGGCCGTTGTGGATCTCGCCCCGGGACAACCGGTGGGCGGACGTGCTGTGGGCCCGCTCGGCCGGCCTGGTGAACCGGCACTACCACCCGCACGAGGTGTTCGCCTACACGATCAGCGGCAACTGGGGCTACCTCGAGCAGCCCTGGACCGCCACGGCGGGCTCGTTCGTCTACGAGACCCCGGGAGAGGGCCACACGCTCGTCGCGTACGAGTCGGAGGAGCCGATGCGCTGCTTCTTCGTCGTGAAGGGCCCGCTGGTCTGGCTGGACGAGGACGGGAACGGCAACGGCTACTTCGACGTGCACGACTACCTCGCACTGTGCCGCGAGCACTACGACGAGGTGGGCATCGGCGCCGACTACATCGACGGGCTCATCCGATGACGGCCGAGGAGCCGGTGATCGCCATGCAGAAGGGGACGACGGACACCGCGGACTATCAGCCGCCGCCGCGTGGCGGCCACTACGAGAACGTCCTGCTGGCGGTGCTGTTCAGCACCTTCGGATTCGTGTTCTTCGACCGGCTCGCGCTGAACTTCCTGACCCCGTTCTTCAAGGACGAGCTCGGGCTGAACAACGCCCAGGTCGGCCTGCTCGGCGGTGTCCCGGCCCTCACCTGGGCCATCGCGGGCATCTCGATCGGGTTCCTGTCGGACCGGATCGACCGGCGCAAGCCATTGCTGCTCGGGGCCATCGTGATGTTCACGCTCTTCTCGGCGCTGTCGGGAATCGTGGGCGGCCTCGCGAGCCTGTTGCTGTTCCGCGCGTTGATGGGGGCGGCCGAGGGCGCCGTGCTGCCGCTGTCGCAGCCGATGATGCTGCATTCGTCGACCCCGCATCGGCGCGGCCTGAACATGGGCCTCCTGCAGGGGTCGTCCGCGGGACTGCTCGGCGGGATCGTCGGGCCGATCGTGACGGTGTGGCTCGCGGAGTCGTTCGGCTGGCGGACCGCGTTCTACGCCACCGTGATCCCCGGGCTGATCATGGCGGTACTCGTGCTCAGGCTCGTGCGCGACCTGCGGCTGCGCCATCCGGCAACCGCCGCGATGGACGCCGACGTGCCGGACATCCGGGTGGCCGGTGGCCGCCTGGCGGCGCTGCGCAGCCGGAACGTGCTGGTGTGTCTGATCATCGCCGTGTTCTACCTGACGTGGTTCACGACGACGCAGACGTTCACGCCGCTCTACCTCGCGGAGGTGAAGGGCTTCGGGCCCGGTGAGCTCGGCTTCGTGCTGAGCGGCGTCGGCGTCGCGTGGGTCTTGTGGGGTGCGCTGGTTCCCGGCATCTCGGACCGGATCGGCCGCAGATCCGCGATGATCGTGTTCTCGCTGCTGGCCGCACTGTCGCCGCTGGCGATCATCGCTATCGCCTCACCGGCGCTGTTGTTCGCCGCGCTCGTCGTCACCTACACCGGCCTGGGCTGCTTCACGCTGTTCATGGCCACCATTCCCGCGGAGACGGTTCCGCGCGGGGTCATGGCCACGGCGCTCGGCCTGATCATGGGCACCGGTGAGATCGTCGGAGGCTTCGTGGCGCCGTCGCTCGCGGGAGTCCTGTCCGACAGCTTCGGGCTCGGTGCCTCGATGCTCGTCTCGTCCGGCGCTGCGGTCGTCGTCGTGCTGCTCAGCCTCCTGCTGGTGGAAACGGCACCGGCGGTGCTGGAACGGCGTGCGCGGCGGGGTGCGACCGCGTGAGCCGCCCGTCGCGGACTCGGGCCGTGCGATGGCACGGTCCGGGTGATGTCCGGCTGGAGACCGTCGAGCTCCCGTCGCCGGCCCCCGATGAGGTACTGGTGGCCGTCGCCTACTGCGGGGTGTGCGGGAGCGATCTGCACGAGGTGAAGGACGGCCCGCACGGGATCCCGGTCTCGCGGCCGCACCCGATCTCGGGAGCAGTGGCGCCGTTGACACTGGGCCACGAGTTCTCGGGCACGGTTGTCGCGGTCGGCGCGGCCGCGGATGTCGCGGTTGGTACCCCGGTGGCCGTGGAGCCCAACTACAGGTGCGGGAGGTGCGTCGCGTGCGGGGAGGGCCGCTACGAGGTGTGCGACGGCTTCGGTTTCGCGGGTCTGATGGGCGACGGAGGGCTCGCGGAGTACGTCCTGGTGCCCGCCTACATGGTGCATCCCCTGCCGGACGGCACGGATCTCGCCGCCGCCGCGGTGCTGGAGCCCGCGGCAGTGGCGCTTCACGCGGTGCGGCGCTCGACCGTCGACGCGGGGTCGTCGGCGCTCGTGGTGGGGCTGGGTCCGGTGGGGATCCTCGTGTGCGCGATGCTGCGGGAAGCCGGTGTGGAGCTCGTGGTCGGCATCGATCCGGTGCCGGCGCGTCGGGAGCTCGCCGTCCGGTTCGGCGCATCCACGGTGCTCGGTCCGGACGAGGACGTGGTGTCCACGGTCCGCAGGCTGTCCGGCGGCGTGCACGTGGCCTTCGAGGTCGTCGGGGCCCAGGCCGCGTTCGACCAGGCGCTGGCCTGCCTGAGGCCTGGCGGTGAGCTGATGCTGCTCGGCCTGGCCGACCGGTTGTGCGTGCCGGCGCTGGACATGGTCAACGCCGAGCTGCGGATCTCGACCAGCGTCGGTTACCGGGACTGCCACGACGAGCTGATCGGACTGCTGGCGGGAGGCCGGCTCGATCTGGGCGCACTCGTCACGGATGTGGTGGCGCTGGCCGACGCCCCGGCGGCGCTGTTGCGGATGGCGACCGAAGGCGGCCGCGGGGTCAAGACGCTTGTGCGCTGCGGCGGGGAGGCATGTTGAGCTGGCAGCCGGGCCTGTTTGCAGGCAAGACCGTGGTGGTCACGGGTGGCACGTCCGGAATCGGAGCTGCGGCCGCGGTGCGATTCGCCCGGCTCGGCGCGACCGTGCACGCGCTGGGTCTGGCCGCGGACGGCCCGCATGCTCCGCATCACGAGGGCGTGACGGTCACCGAGGTCGACGTGACCGACGATGCGGCGTTCCGCGCGGCGATCGCCGTCCTGCCCGCGCTCGACGTGCTGTTCTGCTGCGCCGGAATCAGCCGGGACCGTAGTGAGTACGACCTCGACGACTTCGCCGGAGTCATCGCGGTCAACCTCGTAGCCACGATGCGCGCCGCCGAGGCCGCGCGCCCCTTGCTCGCCCGGACCGGCGGCAGCATCGTGACGACGGCGTCCATGTACAGCTTCTTCGGAGCCGCTGACCGGCCGGCGTACAGCGCCAGCAAGGGCGGCGTCGTACAGCTGACCAGGTCGCTGGCCGCCGAGTACGCAAAAGAAGGGATCCGGGTCAACTCGGTGGCTCCCGGCTGGATCGACACCCCGCTGTCGCAGGGCCTGCAGGCCGACGCCACCGCGAGCGCGACGATCCTCGGCCGGATGCCGTTCGGTCGCTGGGGCAGCCCCGACGACGTCGCCGAGGTCGTGGTGTTCCTGGCTTCTCCCGCGGCGTCCTACGTGACCGGGGTGGTGCTGCCCGTCGACGGAGGCTATCTGACCACCTGAAACCCTCCCGGGGCGAAGCGGCGTCGGGTAGGGTCGCCGGGCGCGAGAACGGCCAATGGAGGTGTCGTGCCCCTACCCGTGGTGGTGTCGTCGGCGTCCACCTCGGTGGTCGAGCCAGCGGACAGGGTGGCCTTCTGGGAGCAGCACAACGCCGACGCTCTCGTGGGTCTCACCTGCTCGACCTACGCTCCGGAGGGCTTGGTCGCGAAGGAGCTCAACCTCGATCTGGGCGGGTACCGGTTGGCCGACATCGCGGGCAACGCCCACGTGATCGAGCGGGCGCCCACGACGGTCCGGCAGTTCCCCAAGGACGCCACCTTCGCCTCGCTGCTTCTCGAAGGAGATGCGTTCTTCTACCAGGCCGGGGAGTGCGTGCCGCTCGTCGCGGGCGACGTCGTGGTCTACGACACCGACCAGCCCTACCTGTTCGGCTTCGGGTCCGGGATGCGTCAGTTGCTGCTCGACGTTCCGCGGGCGCTGTGGGTGGAGCGGTGCGGCCGGGTCGATCTCGGGCGGCCGCTGCGGATCGCCGGTTCCGGTCCGGGGTCTGCCGCGCTGGTGGCGCGGACGTTGCGCACCACGTTGTCACGGACGGTGGAGGATGTGGCCACCTACTCGGAGGGCATGTCCGACCAGATACTCGACCTCCTGCAGATGATGACGACGGGGAGCGGGACCGTCGTGAGCACCAGTCGGCTGATGGCGGCCAAGATGTTCGTGGCGGAGCATCTGACCGACCCTTCACTGTGCACGGAGCAGGTCGCCCGCGCCGTGGGGGTGACCTCCCGCCATCTCAACCGGGCCTTCGCGGCCGAGGGCACGACGGTGTCGCAGTACGTCCACGACCGGCGGCTCGACGGCGCCCGGGCCGATCTCACGTCTCCCCACATGGCGGAGCACCGCATCGCCGACATCGCCAGCCGCTGGGCGTTCGCTTCGCAGGCACATTTCACCCGCGCGTTCCGTGCGCGCTTCGGTTGCACACCGACGCAGGTGCGCCAGACCTGACACGTGAGATCGACCGCCGCGAGATCAACCGCTCACGAGATCAACCGATGATGCCGACCGCCCACATGAGGGCGAGCAGCACCATCCAGATCGCGAGCGCCACCACAATGCGCAGCCACAGCCGTTTGAGCACGGATCATCCGATGCTGACGCCGAGGCTGTCGAGGACGAGTAGCACCGACAGGAACCCGAAGAAGAGGAACGAGACGGCCAGCACCGCCAGCCGCACGCCTCCGATCTGCAGTTCCTTCGGCAACGCCTTGCGGTTGAGCTGGATCAGCAGTGCGGAGTAGATGAACATCTGCACGCCCGCGATCGAGGACGAGATCACGAGCAGCAGGAAGGGCTGGCTGACACCCGAGAGCAGGATCACCGAGCCCACGATGATCATCAGCCAGACGGTGGTGGCGTAGATCCTGCTCTCGGTCCAGACCGTGCTGTCCTTCAGCGCGTTGATCTTGAGCTGGTCGGCGATCAGGCGGCTGGTGTAGTCGAGGATCCCGAGGTTGGTCGAGAACAGGGTGATGACCGCGGTGAACCAGAAGGCGGTGCCGAACCACGGTGCCACGGTCTCCTGGAGGGCCTGTCCCTCGAGACGCAGGAAGGCGAGGTTCTGCTCCGTCACCTGGCCGACCGGAAGCGTCGAGTACGCCAGCACCGCCATGATGACGAGCGACAGGAGCCCGACGAGGAAGAAGGTGATGAACTGCTCCCAGTTGGCGACCCTCCACCAGCCGCGCCACCGCCGCATGTTCTCGGCGTCGGTCGGGAACATGTACCCGAGTGAGGGCTTCGCCTCCTCGTGCCCTGTGATGGGGGAGACGATCTTGGGCATGTGCTTGCCCATCCCCATGCCCTTGTCCCGGATGTAGTTGCTCTGCACGAGGTTGTTCGCACCGCCCGCGCCGGCGAATGCCAGCGCGCCGAGGAGCAGCGCGATGTCCAGCCCGGCCTGCCCGACCGGGAAGCCGACGCCGTCGGTGAAGAGCGCGCCCCAGGCCTCGCCCGTCGTGGCCACCGGGATCGCGACGATGACGAAGAGCATGATCAGTGCGACCAGCACGAACTGGATCTTCTCGACCGTCTGGTAGACAACGGGGGAGAGGGTGAGCGTGATGCCGATGGCAACGAGCGCCGCGATGGTGATCGGAACGATCGGTGCGCCCTCGCCCATTCCGAGCACGAATGTCAGCGCGGTGGATGCGCCGGTCGCCCAGCCGGGCCAGAAGTTCTGGCAGAGCGCGAAGATGATGAACAGCCACCACCACGGCTTCCAGAACCGGGCGAAGCCGGTGATCGCGGTCTCCCCGGTGGCGAGCGTGTAGCGCTCGATCTCCATGTTGAGGAAGAACTGGATCGCGAACCCGACGACCGCGGCCCACATGAAGATGAAGCCGACCTGCGTGGTGATGTAGGGCCAGAGGACGATCTCCCCGGACCCGATGGCGGTGGCCAGGATGATGACGCTCGCCCCGGAGACCTTCCGCAGCGGCACCGGTTCCGGCAGGTCCCTGAACTCGACCGGTGGCAGGTACTTGCTCGGAAGTGATGTACGGCTCTGGTCGGCCACCGCGCCTCCTTGCGCGTCGAGGGGGTGGTCGCGACCGCCCCCTGGTCACCCGTCCGTGAGTGGGCTAGATCGCAACAGTCGCGGTAAGCGCTGTCAAGTGCTGGCCGGAGCCGCGACCGGCAGGATCACCGATGTGGCACACCTGCGATGCGACTTCTTCTCCGACGTGCTGGGCCTCTCCACGTCGATGACCGTGCTGCTGCCGCAGCGGACCACGACCCAGATCGGCATGGCGGGCGGTGGGGACGACGGGCCGCCGCCCGTGCTCTACCTGTTGCACGGCCTCTCCGACGACGACACGATCTGGGTCCGGCGTACGTCGATCGAGCGCTACGTCGCGCCGCTCGGCCTCGCGGTGGTGATGCCGCAGGTGCACCGCAGCTTCTACGCCGACCAGGCCTACGGCGGCCGCTACTGGACCTTCCTGTCCGAGGAGCTGCCCGCGCTGGTCGGGGACTTCTTCCGGGTTTCGCCCCTGCGCGAGGACACGTTCGTGGCCGGTCTGTCGATGGGCGGCTACGGCGCGTTCCGCTGGGCGCTGCGGCACCCGGAGCGGTTCGCGGCGGCGGCCGGCCTGTCCGGCGCGCTCGACCTCGCGGCGCGCCGCAGGCCGCGCCCCGAGGACCCGCGCCTGTTCGAGCGCGTGTTCGGCGACGAGGACGTCGCCGGGAGTCCGCACGACCTCCACACGCTGCTGCGGGCGGCCGACCCGGCCGCGCTGCCCCCGCTGTACCTGTGCTGCGGCACCGAGGATCCGCTGCTCGGCGAGAACGAGGCGTTCCGGGACACCTGCGCGGGCGCCGGGGTGCCGCTGCGCTCCGAGTTCTCACCGGGCGCCCACGACTGGGCCTACTGGGACGCTCGGATCCAGGACGTCCTGGACTGGCTGCCGCTGCGCACGCGGCGACGAACCGATGCCGGCGTCGGCGGGTGAGCCCCCGTCACGCGTGGGCGTGGTGGGTTTCGGTGAGCGCCCGGCTGTGGGCGACCAGTCGCGGGTAGTCGACGGCGATCCCGGACAGCAGCGCCTCCACCGCCTGCTGGACTTCGTGGTCGGTGGTCGTGGCGTGCCCGAAGAGGGCGCGGTAGTGGACGACGGACGAGAGCATGTCGAGCACGAGGCCGCGGTCGATATCTGCGCGGAGGTCGCCGCGCGCTACCGCGCGCTCCAGCATCTGCCCGACGGCGGCGCGCGGCGGGTCGAAGAGGGTGGCGAGGAACGCGACGCGCAGCTCGGGGACCGCGGCGCAGTCGGCGAAGAGCGCAGCGAGCACGCCCGGCCGGATGCGCCGGAAGGCCACGAGGAAGACGCGGATCCCCTCGTCGAGGTCGCACAGCGTGCACCCGGTGTCCGGCGCCGGTGAGTCGCCGAGCCGGGACGCGAGCGCGGCCAGGGCGAGGTGCTGGCGGGTGGGCCAGCGCCGGTAGATCGCCGGCTTGGTGGCCTCGGCCCGCCGCGCCACCTCCTCGATGGTGAGGCGCCCGTAGCCGGCCTCGTCGAGCACGGCGAGCGTCGCCTCGAGCACGGCGGCGTCGATCTGGGGGTTCCGTGGGCGGCCGGTGGGCATGGCGTCCAGCCTAACCTTCTGTTACGTTCCGGCATGGAACGAAAGGAGTTTGTCGATGACCGCGACCGACCCCGTCCGCGCCGGGCGCCGCGAGTGGACCGCACTCGGCGCGCTCGTGCTGCCCACGCTGATCATCTCGATGGACCTGGTCGTCCTCATCCTCGCGACGCCCGCGCTGAGCGAGGCGCTGCACCCCAGCGGCACGCAGCTGCTGTGGATCACCGACGTCTACGGCTTCCTCATCGCCGGATCGCTCGTCACGATGGGCACCCTCGGCGATCGCATCGGCCGCAGACGGCTCCTGCTCGCGGGGGCCACCGCGTTCGGGCTGGCCAGCCTGCTCGCGGCGTTCGCCCCGACCGCCGAGCTGCTGATCCTCGCCAGGGCGCTGCTGGGGATCGCGGGCGCTACCCTGATGCCGTCCACACTGGCGCTGCTGCGCAACCTGTTCGTCGACGAGGCGCAGCGCCGGTTCGCGATCGGGCTGTGGGTCACCAGCTTCTCGGCCGGCACCGTGGTCGGCCCGCTCGTCGCCGGTGTGCTGCTGCAGCACTTCTGGTGGGGCTCGGTGTTCCTGCTGAACCTCCCGGTGATGGTGGCCCTGCTGATCGTGGGGCCGCGGCTGTTGCCCGAGGTCCGCGACCCCGCGCCGGGACCGTTCGACCTGCCGGGCGCCGCGCTGTCGGTGCTCGCCCTGCTGGCGCTGATCTACGGCGTGAAGCGGGTCGCCGAGGCCGGCGCCGACCCGACGGCGCTCGCCGCACTCCTCGTGGGCGCCGCCGTCGGCGTGGTGTTCGTCCGCAGGCAGCGCCGGATCGCACACCCGTTGCTCGACGTGGGGCTGTTCCGCTCGGTGCCGTTCCGCACCTCGGCGATGATCAACATCCTGATCGGCGTGGTGCTGGCGGGCATCTTCCTGTTCGTCGCCCAGTACCTGCAGCTCGTGCTCGGGATGAGCCCCCTCGAAGCCGGCCTGTGGACGATCCCGCCGACGGCCGGGATCATCGCCGGGTCACTGCTGGCCCCGGTGCTGGTGCGGCGCATCCCCGCGCCCCGGGTGGTGAGCGGCGGCCTGGCCGTCGCGGCCGTCGGGCTGCTCGTGCTCGCGCAGGTCGGCAGCGAGCCGGACCTGGCACTCGTCGTCACGGGCCTGACGGTGCTCGGGATCGGCGCGGCACCGGCGTCCACGCTGAGCGTCGACCTGATCATCGGCTCCGCGCCGCCGGAGCGGGCGGGCGCCGCGTCCGCGGTCTCGGAGACCGGCAACGAGCTGGGCAATGCGCTCGGCATCGCGCTGCTGGGCAGCGTCGGCGTTGCGGTCTATCGCGGCGCGATGGGGGGCGGCCTGCCGGTCCAGCTGTCGTCGGAGGAAGCGGCCGCTGCCGCCGACACGTTGGCGGGCGCATACGACGCCGCGGCCGGGCTGCCCGCGGCAGCCGGGGCCGAGCTGATGGCTGTGGCCACCGAAGCGTTCGTCGCGGGGATGCAGCTGGCTGCCTGGGTGGGCGCAGCGTTGGCGCTGGCCGCCGCGCTCGCGGCTCCGGCCTTGCTGCGGCGCGCGTCGCACTGACCGCGAGCGCGAACGGCGGGCGGATTAGGCTGGAGGCCTGATGTCAGAGGTCCTTGCTGAGCCGGCCCGGGTGCCGGCCGAGGCGCGACGGCGCCGCACGTTCGCCGTGATCAGCCACCCGGACGCGGGCAAGTCCACCCTCACCGAGGCGCTCGCGCTGTACGCCGAGGTGATCGACACGGCGGGCGCCGTCCACGGCAAGGCCGGCCGCCGCGGCGTCACGTCGGACTGGATGGAGATGGAGCGCAAGCGCGGCATCTCCATCACGTCCGCTGTGCTGCAGTTCGGCTACCGCGACTGCGTGATCAACCTGCTCGACACCCCAGGCCACGGCGACTTCTCCGAGGACACCTACCGGGTGCTCGCCGCCGTCGACGCCGCGGTGATGCTGCTCGACGCCGCGAAGGGGCTCGAGCCGCAGACGCTCAAGCTGTTCGACGTCTGCCGCTCGCGGGGGATCCCGGTTCTCACGTTCGTCAACAAGTGGGACCGGCCCGGCCGGGAGGCCCTCGAGCTGCTCGACGAGGTGGAGCAGACGATCGGGCTGCGCCCGATGCCGCTCACGTGGCCGGTGGGCATCGCAGGTGAGCTGCGCGGGCTGGTCGAGGTCGCGACGGGGGAGTTCACCCGGTTCTCCCGCACCGCGGGCGGGGCCACCCGGGCCGAGGCCGAGCCGGTGCCCGAGGCGGAGATCGCCGCGGCGGAGCCGGAGTTCTGGTCGGCGGCGCAGGACGAGATCGCGCTGCTCGCCGAGATCGGTGCCGGGTTCGAGGAGAAGGACTTCCTCGCCGGCATCGCCACGCCCGTTCTCTTCGGCGCCGCGCTCACGGGCGTCGGCGTCGCCCGCCTGCTCGACGCGCTGGTCGACCTCGCGCCCGCCCCCGAGCCGCGCGAGGACGCCGACGGCAACCCGCGCCCGCTGGAGGCCCCGGCCTCCGGCCTGGTGTTCAAGGTGCAGGCAGGCATGGACCGCGCCCATCGCGACCGGATGGCGTTCGTGCGGATGTGCTCGGGCCGGTTCGAGCGCGGCATGGTGCTCACGCACGCCGCCACCGGCAGGCCGTTCGCCACCAAGTACGCGCAGGCGGTGTTCGGCCAGCAGCGCACCACCGTGGAGGAGGCGTTCCCCGGCGACATCGTTGGCCTCGTCAACGCGGGCGCCCTGCGGCCGGGTGACACCCTCTACTCCACCGACCCGGTGCACTTCCCTGCGATCCCGAGCTTCGCGCCAGAGCACTTCGCCGTGGTGCGCGGCGCCGACTCCGGCGCCTTCAAGCAGTTCCGCCGCGGGATCGAGCAGCTCGACAGCGAGGGCGTCATCCAGGTGCTCGTCTCGGACCTGCGCGGCGACCAGGCCCCGGTGCTCGCCGCGGTCGGGCCGCTGCAGTTCGAGGTGGTCACCTCGCGGCTGGAGTCGGAGTTCCGCGCGCCCGTCACCCTGGAGCACCTCGGCTACACGGTCACCCGCCGCACCGACGAGGCAGGCGCCGAGCTCCTCAAGGGACAGAGCGAGGTCGAGGTCCTCACCCGCCGCGCCGACGGCGCCCTGCTCGCGGTGTTCAGCAACAAGTGGCGGATGGAGACCGTGCGCCGCAAGTTCGAGGACCTGGTGCTTGAGCCGTTGCCGGCGGGCATCGTCCGCTGACCGGGTCAGGCGCGCAGGAACCAGTGCGGCCCGACCGACCAGCCGAGGAACCGGCGCCCTGGCCCGTCCCGGCCGAGCCGGCCCTCGTCGAGAACGTGGGTGATATCGGCCGCCACCTCCTCGACCAGTGGCATCGGGAGCTGGGCCCGGTTCGCGAGCGTGCCCAGCTCCCGCACGAGCGGGTTGGGCAGGATCGCCTGCGGGAAGGCGTGCAGCGCGAGGAGCGTGGTGCGGCGCAGGGCCTCCCGGGCGGGGGCGGCCGTGTCGGGCTGCCGGGTGCGCAGCGGCTCGAGCGCCGCGATCCACGGCAGCTCCTCGAAGCGGATCTGGTGTTCCAGGTTGAGCAGCATGAGGCTGCGGCGGCGCCGGAACGCCGCGTAGCACTGGGCGTAGAGCGTGCCGAGGCGCGCATCGGCGAAGCTCGCCGCCGCGAGTCCCGCCGTCATCTGCGGTACGAGCGTGGCCAGCACCTCACCCGAGGTGATGAGATCACGCTCCACCAGCTCCTCGACCGTGCCCTCGAGCGCCCGTGCCACCTTCGCGACCAGTGGCGCCGGTATCGGATGCCCCTCCGGGGCGTCCGTCGCCTCGTCCCGGGCGACGTCGCCGACGACCGGTTCGAGCGCCGGGATCCCGCCGTCCCGCGGGTACCGGTCGAGGCGCCGTGCGAGCACCCGGGCCAGCTCGGCGTGCGTGGGGTGGGCGGCGTCGGCGGCCTGCATCGCGCGGAAGGCCGCGCGCCGCTCGGTTCCCGGCGCGCCGTGCGCCGTGATCGTGGCGGCGAGGGTGAAGCGGATCCGGCTCTCGTCGCCGCGCGTCAGGGCTCGCCCGTCGGCGCCGCATCGCTCCACCGCATTCCGCAGCCGGAAGAAGTTGCTCCGCGGCCGCCGGTGGGCGCCGGACAGGTGATGCTCGGTGCTCGCGGCGCGGTAGTCGGCCAGCCACCGCTTCCGCCGCTCGCGCCAGCCCGCTGGCTGGATCCGGCACGGCCGGCCACCGGTGATCGCGCCGGAGTCGAGCGCGGGCAGGTCCCCCTCGACCGTCTCGCACCACAGGGCGACCAGGCGGTCGTAGAGCGGGTGCCACACGCGCAGGGTCTCCTGCATGGCGGCGATCTGCGCGGGCACCCGGACCGCCCACAGCGCGCCGACGACGGCGCCCACGTTCTCGAGTCGCACGAGGGAGCCCGGTGGGCGGGGCACTGGGACAGCCTCCGCTGGCCATCCTGGTCATGGTGCCGTCCGTCAGCGTGCACACCCACGATGAGCATCCCCGCGCCGAACCGGTCGACCTCATCGTCTCGTCGCTCCTGCGGTGGGGCTTCGCCCTTGTCACCGGGATCGAGTTCGCCGATCTCTCGGCGCTCCCGCTGCTGCCCCACTGGCAGGTCCAGCAGTCCCGCAGCGGGCGGCTGCTACAGATCCGCGAACCCGGCGGAGTCTTCTACGACGGCGACCTCCACGACGCCCCGGAGGGCTGGCACATCGGCCTGCGGCAGCGCGGCTACGTCGCGATGCTCGTAGGGAGCTCAATCCAGCTCGACTCGGGCGACCGCGCGGCCCAGCTTCATGCCGCCGGCCTCCGCGGTGACGTCGTCGGCGCACGACTGCCACTGGCAGCGAGCCGGAGCCGGTAGCCACCCCGGGAAGATCAGCGCGCTGATGGCAGGCTCGGCGACGTAGGCCGGCGGTGTGGGCTGCCGTACGCAATGATCATCATGGTGATCACTAAGCTCGCGCCGAGGCGTCGCCGGGCGCCGACCACGACGAGGGAAGCGGGGTGGGTGGCGGCATGACACACGCCGAGTTGGCGAAGCGGCTGGGCCGGATGTGGGGCGTGCTCGCGCTCATTGGCTTCGTCATGTCGGCCATCGTGACGCTCGCCTGGTGGGACGCACAGGTGAACCATCTTTCCGGTGGGCCTCGTGGCTCTTTCGATGACGGGCAGATGTTCCCGTGGTACCTCGTCGGGCCGGGGGTGCTGTTCGGCACGTATGCGCTGGTCCAGCTCGTCGGAGTGAGGCGGCGCGCACGCTTCGCGCGGGGGTCGTCGTGAGCGCCGTCAGCGATCCGGGCCGGGCGCGACCGCTTCCCGGAGCGCCGCCATCGCCGACGGCCGGTCCGGGTGGGGGGCCGGCCGAGGTGGGCGAGGCGTAGCTCTCCGGGGTGCCGTTGTGGCGCACCCGGGCTCTGCTCCGTTCGTGGTGGGACGCCGAAGCATGCCCACGCGCGCTGGAGTGGGCGATGCATCACCACCCCGACCGGCCGGATCAGCACTGCGGCGATCTCCTGCGCGGTGCCCGGGACCCGCTGCGGGTCTTGGGCGCACGCCTGCGCCCCTGGCGAGGACGACTTCACGAGCTGCCTGCGGCGCTCGTCGGCGTGCCGGGGAACTACCTCCTCCGCCGCCCGCGCGAGGCGTCAAGGAGCCAGCCCAGCGCACCTCGGCAGGACGAGTTCGTCCCGGCGACGAGCGAGGCCCGTCGTGCGCAGCTTCGCGCGCAGTTCGCGGCCGAGCGGGGCACCCGCAAAGCAGCTCCCAGAACGTCGTCGATTCACGACACCCAGCCACCCCGGTGAGCCACACTGGCGCGGCGGCGGTACGTGGCTCAGGACAGGAGGACCCCGATGAGCATCGGCGGCGATGGGCCGGATCCCACTGAGCTCACAGCCGCGCTTGAGGACGCCATCAGGATCTGGGCGTTGCCCGCCATCATTGAGGACCCGGCCTGCCAGCGCGGGGTCATGCGCAGCCGGTGCATGTGCGGCCACAGCTCGGCCACGAGGTCGAGGGCGGCCTCGTCGTGCCCGGCGTCGAGCAGCAGGGCGACCACCGGCAGCGCGGCGTCCTCCGGGAGCTCGATGTCGTACTCACCGGCGTTGAGCGCGGCCATCAGCTCGGCGTGGCCGCTGTCGCCCAGGTGCCAGAGGTTGAGCCGCTCGCGGTGGGTGCGCCCCGGCGCGTCCGCGGGCAGCGCCGCGACCCGGGCCGCCTCGTCGTCCCGTAGCGGTGCCTCGGCGAGCAGCCGGCCGGTCGCGAACCCGCCGTCCACCACCTCCGGCGTGACCCACACGGGAGTGTCCGCGATCGGGGCGCGGGAACCGATGCACAGAGTGCCGTCGCTCATGCCCCGAAGGACGGCCTCCCACTGCGCGACCTTCGCGTGCGTCCGTTCGTCGTCCGTCGCGCGCCGCAGCGCGCGCCCCAGCTGTGCCCAGGCATAGCCCGGTGACGCGGCCTGCTCGTCGCTCACGTGCCCCCCTGCCACTTGATCACGCCAGGTTAGGGGAGCGATGTGGCCGCGGACCAGCGGCGCAGCACCGCGGTACCTGCTGCCAGCAGCCCCGCTGCCAGCAGCGCGACGCCGAGCGGCGCCAGGATGCCGAACCGTAGGCCGACGTCGGCACTGACCTCGACGCCGGGGCTGCCGTCGGCGTTCATGACGACCGCCGACCACGCCCCGCGCTCCTTGCTCCAATGCAGTGCCTGGGTTCCGTCGCCGCTCGTGGTGGCCACCCAGAACGGCTGCGCAGCCGGTACGGGACCCGGCCCGCCCGGCGCGCGGTCGAACCGCACGGTGAACGGGTCGAGCTGGAAGCCCGCCATCCGGTCGTGCGCCACACCTCGCAGGTAGGCCTCGACCTCGGCCTTCGGCCCGATGCCGACGAACAGCGCCCTCCCCAGCTCGGTCGGCGTGGCCCGGATGCGCACCTCGCCCAGGTCTCCGACGTCGGTCGGGGAGTCGCCCGGCCGTCCCGCCTCCACGAGGATCTCGTCGGTCACCAGGGCCGACGTCGGGGTCGAGAACGTCGCGGTCGAGGTGCTGAAATAGCCGCCCTCCGCCTCCTGCGCGGCGTGCGCGCCGAGCGCGGCGATCCCGGCCAGTGTGAGTACGGCCGCCAGCACGGTGACGATCACGCGTCCCGCCCGGCGCGCCACGGCGTCCGGCATTGCTCCCCCTGTCGGTAGTAGCACAGTCGTGCTAGTTCCGAGACGATAGCACGGCTGTGCTAGAAAGGGTCGTGCCGCGCATCGTGGAGCCGTCCACCCGTCGAACCGACGTCGCCGAGGCGGTCTGGCGCGTCGTGCGCCGCGACGGCCTGGAGGGCGCCTCGGTCCGTGCCGTCGCCGGCGAGGCGGGCCTGTCGATGGGGTCCTTGCGCCACTACTTCCCGAGCCAGTCGGAGCTGCACGTCTTCGCGATGCAGCAGGTCACCGACCGCATCCGCGCCCGGGTCGAGGCGCTGCCCGCCACGGGGGACCCGCGGCGCCGGGCCATCGGCGTCCTCGAGGAGATGCTCCCCCTGGACGCGGATCGGCGGGCCGAGTCGGAGGTCTGGCTCGCCTTCACCGCGCGAGCCATGGTCGACCCCGCGCTCAGGGCGCTCCGGGACGCGGGCTGGGACCTGCTGCGCGAGGTCTGCGAGAACCTGGTCCGCCGCTTCGCCGACGCCGGCGTGCTGGCGCCGCATCTCGACGTGGATGCGGAGGCGGCCCGGCTGCACGCGCTGGTCGACGGCCTGCTCGTGCACGGCGTGCTGCGCCCGGCCCGCGCGGACCCCTCGACGCTGCGCCAGGTGCTCGCGCGTCATCTCGACAGCCTGGTTTCCTCGGTGGTCGAGTAGGGTCGGCGCCCCAGCGCCGGACCGTATCGAGACCACGAGCCCCGCGACCGGCATGTGATCTCGATACGCGCCGGCCCTGGCGGGCCGGCGCTACTCGACCACCGGGAAAGGGGCTGGCGGATCGCACAAGTCGCCGGCCCGGGTCGCCGAGCTGTTTCGTCGGTTCCGTGGGTGTCCGCCGCCACACCGGGGCGGCGATCGTGGTCCCGTCCCCGCCGCCGCGCACAGCGAGGTGCACCATGCCGCGACGTACCCATCCCGTCGACGAAGTTCTGCCAGCAGGCAAGCTCGCCGTGTACGGGTTCCAGCACGTGCTCGCGTTCTACGCCGGCGCGGTGATCGTGCCGATCCTGCTGGCAGGTGCGATCGGCCTGTCCGACCGTGAGCTCATCCACCTGATCAACGCCGACCTGTTCACGTGCGGGATCGCCTCGATCATCCAGGCCGCCGGGTTCTGGAAGATCGGCGTGCGGCTGCCGCTGCTGCAGGGCGTCACGTTCACCGCCGTGTCGCCCATGATCGCGATCGGGCTCGCGGCGGGTGGCGGGACCGACGGGCTGCTCGTGATCTACGGCGCCGTGATCGTCGCCGGGCTCGCCACGTTCCTGATCGCGCCGTTCTTCGGTCGCTTGATCCGATTCTTCCCGCCGGTCGTCACCGGGTCGGTCATCCTGATCATCGGCCTGGCGCTGCTGCCGGTGGCCGCGCTGGACGCCGTCGGCGGCGGGTCCGACCCGCAGCCGGGCAACCCGCGGTACCTCGCCTACGCCCTCGGGACGCTCGCCGTGATCGTCGCGATCCAGCGGCTCTTCCGCGGGTTCATGGCCACGGTCGCCGTGCTCATCGGGCTGGTGCTCGGCACGGTCGTGGCGTGGCTCCTCGGCGACGCGCACTTCGACGCGGTCGGCGATTCGGCCTGGCTCGGTGTTACCACCCCGTTCCATTTCGGGTGGCCTCAGTTCAGCTTCGCCGCGATCGTGTCCATGATCGTGGTCATGCTCATCACCGCGGTGGAGACCACCGGGGACGTGTTCGCCACCGGCGAGATCGTCGACAAGCGCGTCGGGCGCGAGGACGTCACCCGCGCCCTGCGCGCCGACGGCCTCGCCACGACGATCGGCGGCGTCCTCAACTCCTTCCCGTACACCTGCTTCGCCGAGAACGTCGGCCTCGTGCGGCTGACCCAGGTCAAGAGTCGCTGGGTGGTGGTCGCGGCCGGCGGGTTCATGATCGCCCTCGGGCTGCTGCCGAAGGCCGGGGCCGTCGTCGCCGGCATCCCGCACCCGGTGCTGGGCGGGGCGGCGCTGGCGATGTTCGCGACGGTGGCGGTGGTCGGCATCCAGACGCTCGCCCGCGTCGACTTCCACGACCACCGCAACGTCGTGATCGTCGGCACGAGCGTCGGGCTCGCCATGCTCGTCACCGCCCAACCGGACGTGGCGACCGCGGTGCCCGGCTGGGCGCAGATCGTGTTCGGCTCCGGCATCACGCTGGGCAGCCTCACCGCGATCGTGCTCAACGTGGCGTTCCACCACGTCGGCCGCGGCCGCGGGCCGGCCGTGGCGGGCGCGCCCGGCGCAGGGGCCGTGCGGCTCGAGCAGGTCAACCGGATGAGCCGCGACGAGTTCGTGGCCACGTTCGGGCGCCTGTTCCAGGGCAGCTCGGACATCGTGGGCCGCGCCTACGACCGGCGGCCCTTCGTCGACACGTCGAACCTGCGCGCCGCGTTCCAGGAGGCGCTCTTCTCCGCGCCGGCGCAGGAGCAGAGCGCCCTGATGGCCGCCTATCCGGACCTGGGGGCCGACCGGGTGGCCGACGGCGAGGAGGGCGAGGACTCCGCCCGTGACCAGGCGAGCGCAGGCCTCACCCGCCTCGCCGACGAGGACCACGCCGAGTTCGCGGAGCTGACCGCGGCGTACCGGGAGCGGTTCGGGTTCCCTCTGATCGTGTGCGTGCGCGACTCGGGCTCCCGGGAGCGGGTGCTCGCCGAGGGCCGGCAGCGGCTGGCGAACTCCCCGGCCCAGGAGCACGCCGCGGCGCTGATCGAGATCGCGAAGGTGGCCAACCACCGCTTCGCCAACCTCGTTGCGAACGCCAACCCGATCGCCACCGCGCGCACGAGGGCGTTCGGCGGATGAAGCTCGACGAGTGGAACGCCCTCGACGCCGCCGACGCGGAGCGGGAGCTGCGCCTGGTGTGCGCCGCGCCCCGCTGGGCGCGGGAGGTGGTGGCGAGCCGGCCGTATCCCGACGTGGCGTCGCTGCAGGCCACGGCCGAGGTCGCGCTCACCGACGCCGACCTGGACGAGGCGATGGCCGGCCACCCGCGGATCGGCGACCGGAACGCGGGTGGCGCGTCGCGGCGCGAGCAGAGCGGCGTGGCCGGTGCCGACGCGGCCCTGCTGGCCGCGCTCGCCGACGGCAACCGCGCGTACGAGGAGCGCTTCGGGCACGTCTACCTGGTGTGCGCCACCGGCCGCAGCGCGCAGGAGATGCTCGACATCCTGCGCGCCCGCCTCGGCAACGACCCCGCCACCGAGCGGGCCGTGGCGCTCGCCGAGCTGGCGGCGATCAACCGGCTGCGCATCGCGCGCCTGTTCGCGGAGGATGCCGCATGACACTTTCGACGCATGTCCTCGACGCGTCCCGCGGAACGCCGGCCACCGGTGTCGCCGTCCGGCTCGCGACCACGGACGGCCACGAGCTCGCCTCCGCCGTCACCGACGCCGACGGGCGCGTCCGGGAGCTCGCCGCCGAGCTCCCTGCTGGCGACTACCGCCTCACGTTCGCCACGGGGGAGTACTTCGCGGCGAACGGGCAGAAGGGTTTCTACCCCGAGGTGGTGGTCACCTTCACCGTCACCGACCCGGGACAGCATCATCATGTGCCGCTGCTGCTGTCCCCGTACGCCTACTCGACCTACCGCGGGAGCTGAAAGATGGGCATCGTCCTCGGCGCCAACCAGTACGGGAAGGCGGAGAACCGCCTCGTCCGGATCTACCGGGAGACCGCGCGGCACGAGATCCGCGACGTCACCGTGTCCACCGCGCTGCGCGGCGACTTCGCCGACGCCCACCTGCACGGCGACCAGGCCAAGGTGCTGCCCACCGACACGCAGAAGAACACCGCCTACGCGTTCGCGAAGGAGCACGGGCTGCGCGCGATCGAGGAGTACGCGCTCACGCTGGCCCGGCACTTCGTCGACGACGTGGAGCCGGTGCGCGGCGCCCGGATCTCCGTGGACGAGCACGCGTGGGAGCGCGTGCCGGTCGGCGGCGAGGGCCACGACCACACGTGGGTACGCCGCGGCCCCGAGGTGCGCACCACCGTCGTCGACGTCTCCGACGAGGGCACCGAGGTCGTCTCCGGCCTGCGCGACCTGGTGCTGCTGAAGTCGACCGGCTCGGAGTTCCACGGCTTCCTCACCGACCGCTACACGACCCTCCCGGAGACCGACGACCGGATCATGTCGACCGCCCTCGTCGCCCAGTGGCGGTATTCGGGGCTGGATGTCGACTGGGACAAGACCTGGGCGGACGCCCGGCGGATCCTCCTGGAGAAGTTCGCCACCGTGCACTCGCTCGCCCTGCAGCAGACGCTGTGGGAGATGGGCCGCGGCGTGCTCGAGGCACATCCGGAGATCGCCGAGATCAGCCTGCAGGCGCCCAACAAGCACCACTTCACCGTGGACCTGTCGCCGTTCGGCCTGGAGAACCCCAACGAGGTCTTCTACGCAGCCGACCGCCCGTACGGGCTGATCGAGGCGACGGTCACGCGCTCCTGACCCGATCCGCAGGGAAGCGCGGGAGCGGGATTCCCGCTCCCGAGTTCTCGCGTGCCACGATGCGTGATCGAGTCGGAGCGGGGGGTCACGTGGGGTGGCACGAGGGATCCGTGGTCAGGCGGCGGATGCTGGCCAAACAGCTGAAGCTGCTGCGCGAGCAGGCCGGGCTCACGCTGGAGGAGGCGGCGCCCCAACTCGATTTCTCGGTGAGCAGGCTGAGCCGCATCGAGAACGCCCAGGTCCGCATCGACGTGCACTGGGTCCGGGGGATGCTCGACCTGTACGACGTCGGCGGCGATCGGTGGACCGAGCTAGTGGAGCTGGCGCGGGAGTCCAACCAGCCCGGGTGGTGGAAGGCCTACGGACTTGGGGACACCAGCTACGTCGCCTTCGAGACGGAGGCGACGCGCGTGCAGATCTTCGGCCTCGGCTACGTCACCGGACTGCTGCAGACCGCCGACTACGCCCGAGCGCTGATGGTCGCCGTGCCGGTGGAGCGCACCGCGGAGCAACTCGACAACGAGGTCGCCGCGCGGGTCTACCGCCAGCAGCGGTTGACCTCGGCGGACAACTCCCTGGAGCTGGTGACTGTGATCGACGAGTCCGCCCTTCACCGGACCGTGGGCGGACCCGATGTCCTGCGAGCGCAGCTCGAGCATCTCGCCAGGCTCGCCGGGCTGGACACGGTGACGCTGCACGTCCTGCCGGCATCGGCAGGCGCGCACGCCGGGCTGGCTTCGGGGTTCACGATCCTCAGCTTCGCGGATCTTGGCGAACCGGAAATGGCCTACGTCGAGCACTCTCTGGGTTCCATGATTCTCGACAAGGCCGGCGATGTGGCGCGGGCTAAGGTTGCCTTCGAGCGTGTGCTGTCCGCCGCGCTCGACCCGACCGAGTCCCTGTCGCTGGTGCGCAGGCTGGCTGGGGGGTGAGCCCGTCCGAAGGAGAAGGCCGTGGGTGACGACGAGCTCCGCTGGTTCACGAGCAGCTTCAGCGGCGGCAGCGGCGAGGGGTGCGTCGAGGTGGCATTCCTGTCCGGCGTGGTGGCGGTGCGCGACACCAAGGACCGCACCCTGGCCCCGCACCGCTACTCGACCAACTCGTGGGCGGAGTTCCTGTCCGGCGTCCGGGCGGGCGAGTTCACCCGGCACTGACGTCGCCGCCTCGGATGATCATTCCGAGACGATCATGAGCGTCGCTCGGGCGGCGTTGGTGTGCTTCTCGGCGCGATCATGGGCAGGTCAGCGGATCAGGTCCGCCAGCAGGTCCTCGTGCGTCACGGTCCAGGCCGCCGGGCCGATGGCGGCGACGAACTGCACCGTCTCCCCGTCGAACCAAGGCCGAGCCCATGGCAGGACGTTGCGGGCGAGCCGCTGCATCGCCACGTTCTCCGGCAGGATCGAGCCCCGCAGCTCCGTGTAGCCGATCTCCTCGGCGAGGGCGGCGACGGACGTGAGCAGCCGCCTCCCGATCCCGCGCCGCTGCCAGGCGTCCACCACTGCCACGGCGACGTCGGCGGTGCCGTTCCCCGCGCCGAAGACCTGGGCGATGCCGATCGGCCCGAGATCGCGGGCCTCGGCGACGACGGCCGCGTGGCGGATGCCGTCGATGTCGACCAGCCGGGCCCGCACCGACTCGGGCAGGCGCGGCACGGGGGAGTGGAAGCGCAGGTAGCGGCTTCGCGGGGACAGGCCCGCGAAGACGGCGTCGACGGCGGCCTCGGCCCGGGCGCGGTCCAGCGGCTGGACGACGGGGGCGCTCATGCCGGCCGCCGGGCGCTGCGTGCGTCGGTCACGAACCGGACGGCCTCGTCGATCACACCTGCGTCGCGGAGCAGCCTGCGGTGGCCGAGGCCCTCGGTCTCCAGAAGCCGGGCGCCGGGCCATGCGTCGGCGATCGCGCGGCCGTGCTCGGGCTCGACCTCCCGGTCCTGCGCGTCGTGCACCACGAGCGTGGGCGGCACGGGCGTCGAGCGGTGCAGGGACGGGACGTGGAACGCCTCCCACGGCAGCCCGACACGTCTCACCACCGCCCGCTCCAGTCCGGCCCGCACCCGCGGACCCGCGCCGAGCTGCCGCACGAAGTGGTCGAGAACCCAGCGCGGGTCCGCCGCCGGTGCGAGCAGCACGAGCGACCGGGGCCGCAGCCCGCCCCGCACGGCGTGGGCGGCGACCGACGCGCCCATCGAGTGGGCGATCACCGCCTGCGGCGTGCCGTGCTCGGCGACCACGGCACGCATCGCGTCGGCGAGCTCCGGGATCGCGGTCGAGCTTGGCCCGTAGGAGCCTGCGGGTGAGGCGCCGTGGCTGGGCCCGTCGAAGGCGATCACCCGGAGCCCGGCCGCGACCAGCGGCGCGACGAACCCGCCCAGCTGCTCGGACCGCCCGCCCCAGCCGTGCACGAGGTAGACGGGCTCTCCGGTGCCCCAGGTGATCGCGTGCAGAGTCCGTCCGTGCAGCTCCACCGGTGCGGCCGTGCCCGGCGGGAGCGCGGGCAGCCGGTCGCGCGGGATCGGCGGTGGGATCGTGAACCACGCCCTGGTCGCGAGCCGGACCGCGACGGACGGGGCCCAGTGCTCGCCCCACGTAATGATACGAACGATCGTGCTTTTTTTCGGCGACACGTGTGCGATCCCTCCGGATGCATGGATGGTCAGTCGGCTGCGGCGGCGAGGAGCGTGTCGAGGGCGCGGCGGGCGCGGTCGGCGGCGGAAGGGTCGGCGAGCAGGCGGCTCGCCAGGTGGAAGGCGAGCATCACGCCGAGCACGTCCTGGGCGAACTGCCGCGGGTCGGTGTCGGGTCGGAAGTGGCCCTCGCCGATGCCGCTCGTGAAGACCGTGGCGAGCGTGTCGGCCCAGTCCCGTTGCACGCGGACCAGGTGATCGCGCACCGGTCCGGGCTGGTCGTCGAGCTCGAACGAGGCGGCGGCGAGCGGGCAGCCGCCCTCGACGGAGTCCCACTCGAGCCAGCGCTCGAACAGGTCGCGCACCCGTGGCACGCCCCGAGGGGCCTTGACCGCGGGCCGGATGACCTCGTCGACGAACCGCTCCGTGCTGTGCTCGAGCACCTGCAGCTGCAGCGACTCCTTCGAGCCGAAGTGCGCGAAGAGGCCGCTCTTGCTCATCCCGGTCTGGGTGGCGAGCGATCCGATCGTGAGGCCGCCCAGTCCGATACGGCGCGCCAGTCGGCTCGCCTCGCCGAGGATGACCCCGCGGGTCGCCTCTCCCTTGCTCACGATCACATTTTTAGCACGACCGTTCGTATCGGTCCAGGAGGAATGCAGAAAGGGCGCGCCAGGGGCCGCCGCGCGCTCCCGCAACCCGGTTCGGTCCACGCCACCCGTCGACGGGGCGCGCGGACCGAGACGAGGTGTGTCGCCGCACGGGGTGCATGGCCGGGCGGTCGCCCGCGCACCCCGTCACGGGTGGCGCATCCCGTTCGCGCGCGCCCGTCCCGTCGACGGGACGCGTCGGCGCAGACGGGGTGCGCGAGCGGAATGAGGATGCGCTACTCCGACGACGACGCCGCTACTACGACAGAGCCACGGCGATGTCGGTGATGGTGCCGTCGAGGCGGTCGATCCGGGTCATCCGGCCGGTGAGGAGGTCGACCGAATGCAGCTCGTACCCGCTGCCGACCTGCACCGTGGCGTAGCCGGTGTTGACACCGTTCGCGTCGGTGTGGATGTCGAAGCCCCACCCGGCGTCGGCATCGACGCCGAGGCTGCCCGTCGGGGACAGCGTGCCGCCGTTGGCGGGGGCCTGCAGCGAGATCCGGCCCGCCGCGGCGTCGAGCACGAACAGCGACGTCGCGGTCGTGTCCTCGGTGTCGTTGTTGGTGTAGGCGGCGGACACCACTCCGTTGGCCGGCACGGTGCCGGTGGCGGGCGCTTGGGCCGGGTTGCTGAGTTTGGTGTCCGCAACGGTGTTCGGCAGCGGTGTCGTCGCGAACGGTTGGCGGAGGTTCTGCCCGGTGTCGCTGATGATCCGCAGCGCGTTCGCGGCGGGGTTGAAGTCGACGCCGAACACCTCGCCGTCCAGCGGCACCGACAGCTCGCCGACCTTGGTGGCGGAGCCGGTCTCGGTGATCGAGTACAGCCCGCCCTCGTCCCCGACGCCGTAGAGCAGGCCGTCCTGGACTCGGTAGTCGATGCCGACCAGCCGGGCATCCCCGGCCATGCCGGACACCGTCGCGGGCTCGCCGACGGGCGCGGGGTCGGCGGTGGTGAAGCGCACCAGCGAGGTTCCGTCGACCAGGCCGACGACGTCCACGGCAGCGGCGGCGGCGCCGGCGGCGGGTCTGGACGGGTCGCCGACGGGGGTCGCGGCCGCCGCGGGGGTGCTCGGGGTGTTGCCGGCGCACGAGGCGGTCGCGACCAGGGCCGCGCCGGCGATCAGGGTGGTCTTCCACGATGTGCGCATGGAGATCTCCAGGTGTCGGGGAGCGGATCTCTCCGGTGGGTACGGAAGGGAGCTGTCACGCGTTCACGAAACGGGGGAGCGCGCCGCTCAAGGGACGTTCCCGCGCGCCCGGCGGCCTGGGACCCAGGACATGAACGGGCCGTCGCCTCGGCCCGCCTGCAGCTCACATCTGGAGTTGATCGAGGCGATGGGTGAGGTAGTCGCGCTCGATGGTGTTCTCGGTCAGGAGCAGCGCTTCTTCGTAGGCGGTGCGGGCGTCATGGGTGCGCCCGAGGCGGGCGAGGAACTCGGCGCGGGCGGCGGCGAGGTAGCCGTAACCGGCGAGCTGGGGCTCGATGGTGAGTGGGTCGAGTGCATCGAGGCCGGCGGCGGGACCGTCGGCGAACCCGACCGCGACGGCGCGGTTGAGCGCGACGACAGGTGAGGGCCACAGGGCCACAAGCAGGTCGTAGAGCCCGACGATCTCGCGCCAGTCGGTCGTGTCCCAGCTCTCGGCTTCGTCGTGGACTGCGGCGATGGCGGCCATCAACGCGAACCGCCCTGGAGGCCGACGGCGCAGGGCCTCGCGGACCAGGGCCATTCCCTCGGTGATCGCGTCGTGGTCCCAGCGGGCCCGATTCTGGTCGGCGAGCAGCACGAGCTGTCCGTGTTCGTCGAGACGGGCGCCACGGCGGGCGTCGGTGAGCAGGATCAGCGCCAGCAGCCCGGCGATGTCGGTGTTGGCGGGTAGCAGGGTGCGCAGCATCCGGGCCAGGTCGAGGGCGCGCTCGACCAGATCGCGGCGGATCAGCTCGGCGCCGGCGGGCGCGGCGTGGCCAGTCGTGAACAGCAGGTGCACCACCTCGCACACCGACGCCACGCGGTCGGGCAGCTCCTCACGCGCGGGCACCCGGTACGGAATCCGCGCCTGAGTGATCTTCTTCTTGGCGCGGGTGATCCGGGCGGCCATGGTCGACTCGCTGACCAGGAAAGCGCGGGCCACCTCGGCGGTGGACAGTCCGCACAGCAGCCGCAGGGTCAGTGCCACCTGAGCGTCGCGGGAAAGGGTGGGGTGGCAGCAGGTGAACACGAGCCGCAGCCGCTCATCGCCGATCTCGGCCCCACCGAGCCGCTCCTCATGTCCCTGGTCGAGTCCCTCGTCGGTGCTGGTCTCGACGAGCAGGGGCAACGCCCGGGCCGCGGTGGCCTGGCGGCGCAGCAGGTCCAGCGCGCGGCGGCGCGCGGTGGTGGTCAACCAGGCCCCGGTGTTGCGGGGGACGCCGTCAGTGGCCCAGGTGGCCAGGGCTTTGGCGTAGGCGTCTTGGACGCATTCCTCGGCCAGATCCAGGTCGCGGGTGACGCGCACCGTCGCGGCGAGCACGAAGGCCCACTCGCGGCGGTGCGCGTCAACGACCGCGGCGCCCACCCGCGGGTCCACTGTCATCACGCGGCGTCCTCGGGTGGTCAGTCGAAGGTGCGCACGGGCCGGACCTCGACCCCGCCGGCGAACGTCGGAACCTGCTTGGCGATGGCCACGGCCCGGTCGAGGTCGTCGGCCTCGATGAGGTAGTAGCCCACGAGCGCCTCTTTGGTCTCGGCAAACGGGGCGTCGGTGACGCTGAACCCGCCTCCGCCGTCCGGGCGGATCGAGGTGGCGGTCGCGGTGGACTGCAGGGCGTTACCGCCGTGCAGCGCCGTCTCTTGCGCGGCCATGAACCGCTGGTGGTCGGCCAGCAGTCTCCCGGACTCCTCCTGGCCGGCGCCGGCCAGCGCGCTCTCGTCGTCGTAGATCAACACCAGGTACTGGGCCATCGGTTCATCCTTCCCGTCGTGCCCGCCACTCGGGCCCTCCACTCACCTCGACGCGCGAGCAGGGACCGCATCGACATCGACGCCGCGCCGAAAATCCTCCTCGCCGAGATTCTCCGGGCGCGCTGTCGATCCCGGCTACTGCCGGGCGTCGGCAGAGGTGAGACCCGGTCACGGCGAGTGCCGGCCAGCATCTCGCCCAACCCGACCGCGTCCAGCCCGACGACGAGGGAGACCGCAATGACCGAGACAAGTTCGACGGCGTATTTGATTGTTGGCGCGGGTGGGAGTCATGGGGCGACGGGTAACCACGTCGCCCGACAGCTGCTGGCAAAAGGGCTACCCGTTCGAGCGTTTGTTCATCACGACGATGACCGCTCTGCCGCGCTCAAGGCGCTGGGCGCGCAGATCGTTGTCGGTGACGTCGGCGACTTCAACGCCGTACGTGCCGCCCTCGAAGGCGTGCGGCGTGCCTACTTCACCTATCCACTCGCCGACGGCCTCCTCGCGGCGACAACAACGTTCGCCGCCGCCGGAAGACAAGCGGGCGTTGAGTCGATCGTGAACATGTCACAGATGACCGCCCGCCCGGATCACGCCAGCCCGGCCGCCCGCGGACACTGGCTTGCCGAGCGCGCACTCGACTGGTCCGGGATCGGCGTAACCCACATTCGCCCGCCCTACTTCCTGGAGAACCTACTCACCATCGCCAACCCGGCAGCCATCCGAGCCGATGGCAAGATCTACCTGCCCTACGGCCATGGCAGACATGCCCCGGTCGCCGGCGAAGACCTCGCCCGCGTAGCCGTGGGAGTCCTGATCGATCCCGGCCGACACCACGGTAAGACTTATGTTGCGACCGGCCCGGTGTCAATGTCCATGTCCGAACAAGCCGACACGTTCAGCCGCGTACTCGACCGCCCGATAGAGTACGTGGACATTCCCGTCGAGAACTGGCGACGGGCCCTGTCCCAGGGCGGAGCCCCCTCACTGCTGGTCAAGCACCTCTGCCATGTAGCCGAAACCCACAAACACGGTGAACAGGACATGGTCACCGACGTCGTCGAGACAGTCGGCGGCACACCACCAAAATCCCTCGAAACATTCATTCGTGACAACCGCGCCGCTTTCGAGCCCACCACGGCCTGAACGCACCGAAGCCCGCGCATACCGGAGATGCCCGGGTCGAGGACACCACCTGGACTCCGCTCGCTACGGCCAGAGCTCTTCGGGACACTAGAGCGAGCGGAGCGCGAGGTACACGTCCACCCGGTCCGGAAGCTCCGCCAGGTTGCGGCCCGTGAGTTCCTCCACTCGGCCGATCCGGTAGCGGACGGTGTTGACGTGCAGGTGCAGCCGCTGGGCTGCCCGGCTCCACGACCCGGAGCACTCGAGGAACGCTTCCAGGGTCTCGCGCAGGCCGGCGCCGGTGCGCGCGTCGTAGTCCAGCACGGGCTCCAGCACGCGAACCGCGAACGCGCGGCGCACCTCGTCGGGCACGGCGGCGAGCAGTGCCACGTGCGAGGTGACCTCGCCACCGGTCACGACGTGCACCGCGCCGGGACGACGGGCGGCCAGCTCGCGGGCGTGCCGGGCCTCCTGCAGCGCGCCGGAGAGGGCCTCGATCGGCGCGGGACGGCTCAGGCCGACCGTCAGCCGGTCCGTCCCGAGCCCGGGAGCGAGCCGGTGCAGGGCGGCACCGAGCACGGCGGGTGTGTCGGCCGGTCCCGCGGGCAGCAGCGCCACCGCGAGCCTGTCGTGCACGCCGACCGCGGGTGGTCCGACGTGCGTCGCGGCGTCGACGAGCACGGATCGGGCCGTCTGCACGCGCTCGGGCGTCCCGAACCCGGCCACGGCGACGACGAGCGGCACGTCCGGGTCGAGGCCCGCCTGCCGCAGCCGCACCGCCACCTCCGGCCGGTGCGCAGAGCCCGCCGCCACGAGTCCGATCGCGTCCTCGGCGATCTCACGGGCCAGCCGCAGGCCCTCGCCACGGCGGGCTCGGTCGAGCGCGGTGATCGCGACCAGCTCGCCAACGGTGTCGCCGACTTCGGTGTCCCAGCTGGTGCAGTCGCCGTCGGCGGCCACGAACCACGACGTGATCCGCTCCTCCGACGCGGGGCCCACCGGGAACACCGACCGTTCTGCACCCGGTACGACCGCGGGAAGCCGATCCGCGGTGAGGAACGTCGTGACGGCGGCGTCCAGGTCGTCGCCGGTGAGCGGCGCCGGCCCCGCCACGACGGCCCGTCCCGTGGCGGAGAGCACCCGGATCGCCACGCCGGTGGCCGCCGACACCTCGGCCGCCAGCTCGTCGAGCCCGAGCCCACCCGCGACCGCCGAGAGCAGTCGCCGCTGCCGGCCGAGGGTGTGCGCGAGCCGGTCGCCGCGTGCGGCCGTCAGCGCCCCGACCACCAGCTCGGTGACCGCCGCGAACGACACCTCCTCCGGCACGGCGAGCAGGGGGAGGTCGTGGCGGCGGCAGGCCTCCACCAGGTCGTCCGGGATGCCGTGGAACACCGCCTCGCCGGCGGCGAGTGCGACGGCCCCCGCGCCGGCCACGGCGGCGACGAACCGCTCGCTGTCGGCCGGCTTCCGTCGCCAGACCAGCCCGCTGATCACCAGCTCGCCACCGGACAGGTAGCGGGCCGGGTCGATCAGGTCCGTCGTGTACACCCAACGGACGGGCCGATCGAGCGTGTCCGGGGCGCTGCCCGCATGCAGCAGCCGCAGCCCCAGTGCGGGGTGGGCGAGCAGGTCGCGCAGCTGCATTGGAGGAACCTACAACCCGTCCGGGGTCCGGGGTCGGGTGATTCGTCACCGCGGCGACTTCTGCGTGTCGCGGGAAAGGGCTCTACTTCTCGGCATGGACTTCCTCGCGCCGACGACGTGGGCCGACGCCCTCGCGGCGAAGGCCGAGCAGCCGGACGCCGTGCCGGTGGCGGGCGGCACCGACGTGATGGTCGAGATCAACTTCGACCACCGGCGCCCGGCCGCCCTGCTCGACCTCACCCGCGTGCCCGACCTGCAGGAATGGGACATCCAGGACGACGGGCGGGTGCGGCTCGGGGCCGGCGTCACCTACACCCGCATCATCGACGAGCTGGGGGACCGGCTGCCAGGGCTCGCGATGGCCGCCCGGACGGTCGGATCGCCGCAGATCCGCAACCGCGGCACGGTCGGCGGCAACCTCGGGGCGGCATCGCCCGCCGGGGACAGCCACCCGCCGCTGCTGGCGGCCGATGCCGAGATCGAGGTCGCCTCGCTGCGCGGGGTCCGGCGCATCCCGGCCGCGGAGTTCTACACGGGCGTCAAGCGCAACGCCCTCGCCGCGGACGAGCTGATCGCGGCCGTCCTCATCCCGGCGGCCGCCGGGCCGCAGCAGTTCTGCAAGATCGGCACCCGGAACGCGATGGTGATCGCGGTGTCGGCGTTCGGGTTGGCACTGCACCCGCAGCGGGAGGCCGTCGGCACCGGGATCGGCTCGGCGGCCCCCACTCCACGCCGAGCCGTCGCCGCCGCGGATTTCCTGGCCGGCGAGCTGGCCGCGGCTGGGCTGTGGGCGTCCCGCGGCGCGCTGCCCGAGGGCCTCGCCGTGGAGTTCGGGCGGAAGGTCCGCGACGCCGCCGCCCCCATCGACGACGTGCGCGGCAGCGCCGCGTACCGCCTGCATTCCCTCTCGGTGATGGCGCGGCGCGCCGCCACCTGGGCGTGGGACGACTACCGGAGGGCCGCCTGACATGAAGATCGAACTGACGATCAACGGCGAGCGCCGCGAGGCCGACGACGTGTGGGAGGGCGAGAGCCTGCTCTACGCCCTGCGCGAGCGGCTCGGCCTGCCCGGCTCCAAGAACGCCTGCGAGCAGGGCGAGTGCGGCTCCTGCACCGTCTACCTCGACGGCACCCCGGTCTGCTCGTGCCTCGTGGCCGCCGGGCAGGCCAACGGGCGCGAGGTCACCACCGTCGAAGGGCTCGGTTCCGGGGAGGAGTTGCACCCCGTGCAGCAGGCCTTCCTGGAGCAGGGGGCCGTGCAGTGCGGCTTCTGCACGCCGGGCCTGATCGTCTCCACGCACGACCTGCTACAGCGCAACCCGCAGCCGTCCGACCCGGAGATCCGGGAGGCACTGGCCGGGAACCTGTGCCGCTGCACGGGCTACGAGAAGATCATGGATGCCGTGCGGACCGCCGCGGCGGAGCGTGCCGAATGATCGTCATCGAGGGGGCGCACGTCGTCACGGTCTCCGGTGCCGAGTACCCGGACGGGCACGTCGTCGTGGAGGGCAACCGGATCACCGCCGTCGGCGCGGGGCCGGTGCCGGAGCGCGCGGGCGTGGTCGTCGACGGTCGCGGCTGCTTGCTGACCCCGGGTTTCGTCAACACCCACAACCACCTCTACCAGTGGGTCACCCGCGGCCTCGCCGTCGACTCCACGCTCTTCGAGTGGCTCACCACCCTCTACCCGGTGTGGGCCGGCATCGACGAGCGCGCGGTGCACGTCGGCGCGAGCGGGGCCCTCGGCCAGCTCGCGCGCACCGGCTGCACCACCAGCACCGACCACCACTACGTCTTCCCGCGCGAGGGCGGAGACCTGCTCGGCGCCGAGATCGCCGCGGCCCGCGAGGTGGGCCTGCGCTTCCACCCCACGCGCGGCTCGATGGACCTCGGGCAGCGCGACGGCGGGCTCCCTCCCGACCACGTCGTGGAGGACCGCGACGCGATCCTCACCGCCTCGGAGGAGGCGATCGACCGCTGGCACGACCCGTCGCCCGGCTCGATGCTGCGGATCGGCCTCGCGCCGTGCTCGCCGTTCTCGGTGACCGGCGAGCTCATGCGGGAGGCGGCCGAGCTCGCCCGACGGCGCGGCGTGCGGCTGCACACCCACCTCGCCGAGACGCTCGACGAGGAGGACTTCTGCCGCGAGCGGTTCGGCTGCACCCCCCTCGAGTACGCCGAGAGCCTCGGCTGGACCGGCGAGGACGTCTGGTTCGCCCACGCGATCCACCTCGACGACGCGGCCGTGAAGAAGATCGGCGACACCGGCACCGGCGTGGCGCACTGCCCGTCCTCCAACGCCCGGCTCGGCGCCGGCATCGCCCGCACCCGCGACCTGCGCGACGCGGGCGCCCGGATCGGGCTCGGCGTGGACGGGGCGGCGAGCAACGAGGCCGGCAGCCTCCTGGAGGAGGTCCGGCACGCCGTGCTCTTCGCCCGCGCCGTCGGCGGCCCCACCGCGCTCACCGTGCGCGACGGCCTCGAGCTCGCCACGCTCGGCGGCGCCGCCGTGCTCGGACGCACCGACGAGCTGGGCTCCATCGAAGTCGGCAAGCTGGCCGACCTCGCGCTCTGGCGGATCGACGGCCCTGCCCACGCCGACATCGCCGACCCCGTAGCAGCGCTCGTGCTGGGCGCCCCACCGCCCCTGGAACTGCTGCTCGTCGACGGGCGCGCGGTCGTCGAGCGCGACCGGGTACTCACCGTCGACGCGGACGCGCTGGCCCGCGAGGCCGAGGCCGTCCACCGCGAACTGCTGGAGAAAGCATGACCAGTACCGAGACATCACCCGCCGGAACCCGCACCTCGGGCCGGATCGGGGACAGCCCGCTGCGCCCGGACGGCACGCTGAAGGTCACCGGCGAGTTCGCGTACGCCAGCGACCTGTGGCACGACGACATGGCCTGGGGCGTCACCCTGCGCAGCCCGCATCCGCACGCCCGCATCCTGTCGATCGACATCGGTGAGGCCCTGGCCGTGCCCGGCGTGACCGCCGTGCTCACGGCAGGCGACGTGCCGGGGGAGAACTCCGTCGGGCTGGAGCACCAGGACACCCCGGTCCTGGCCGGCGATGTGGTCCGCTACCAGGGCGAGCCCGTAGCCCTGGTAGCGGCCGACCACCCCGAGACGGCGCGGCGGGCCGCGAAGCGGATCGTGGTGGAGTACGAGCCGCTGCTCGCCCTCACCGACCCGCGCAAGGCTCTCGACCCGGACGCACCTCAGGTGCAGCCGGGCGGGAACCTCGTGCGGCACCTCAAGGTCCGCCGCGGCGAGGAGAACCCGAGCGCACCCGTCGTGGTCGCGCTCGACTTCGAGGTCGGCATGCAGGACCAGGCCTTCCTCGGGCCCGAGTCCGGGCTCGCCGTGCCCGCGGAGGACGGCGGGCTGGACCTCTACGTCGCCACCCAGTGGCTGCACGTCGACCAGCGCCAGGTCTGCCGGGCGCTCGGGATGGCCCCGGCGAAGGTGCGGCTGCACCTCGCCGGGGTAGGCGGTGCGTTCGGCGGGCGTGAGGACCTCTCGATGCACGTCCACGCCTGCCTGCTCGCGCAGCACACCGGCAAGCCGGTGAAGATGAGCTACAACCGCGAGGAGTCGTTCTTCGGGCACGTGCACCGCCACCCCGCGTGGCTGCACTACGAGTTCGGCGCCGAGCGCGACGGCACCCTCGTCTACGCGAAGGCCGACCTGCTCTTCGACGGTGGCGCCTACGCCTCGTCCACGCCCGCGGTCGTCGGCAACGGCGGCACGCTCGGGCTGGGCCCGTACCGGATCCCCAACGTGCACGTCGACGCGCGCGGCGTCTACACGAACAACCCGCCCTGCGGCGCGATGCGCGGGTTCGGCTGCGTGCAGGCCGCGTTCGCGCACGAGGCGCTGATGGACGAGCTCGCCGACACCGTCGGCGTCGACCGGGTGGAGATCCGCGCCCGCAACGGCATGCGCGAGGGCGACCACAACATCACCGGCCAGCTCATCGACTCCGCCGCCCCGGTGGCCGAGCTCATCCGCAAGGTGCGCGACCTGCCCCTGCCTCCCGAGCCCGGAACCGAGCGCGATCTGCGGGAGCTCCCGGGCGGGGTTTCCAACACCACCCACGGCGAGGGCGTGGTGCGCGGGGTCGGCTACGCCGTGACCTACAAGAACGTCGGGTTCTCCGAGGGCTTCGACGACTACTCCACCGCGCGGGTGCGGCTGCAGGTCACCGGCGGGGAGCCGGTGGCCACCGTCCTCACGGCGGCCGCCGAGGTGGGACAGGGCCTCATCACCGTCGAGCAACAGATCGTGCGCACCGAGTTGGGCGTCGACCGCGTCGTCGTGGCGCCGAAGGACACCAGCGTCGGCTCCGGTGGCTCCACCTCGGCGTCGCGGCAGACCTACGTCACCGGTGGCGCGGTCAAAGCGGCCTGCGAGGCGGTGCGGGCCTCGGTGCTCGGACGGGCGGCCACGCTGCTCGGCCGCTCCGGCCTCCGGCTGGACGGCGACAAGATCGTCGACGTCGGCGGCGAGGTGCTCGCCGACCTCGTGGAGGTGCTCGGCGACGAGGTCGTCGAGGAGACCGTCGAGTGGCGCCACCGGCCCACGTACCCCGTCGACCCCGAGACCGGCCAGGGCACGGCCCACGTGCAGTACGCGTTCTCCGCGCACCGCGCGGTCGTGGACGTCGACGTGGAGCTGGGCCTGGTGAAGGTCGTCGCGCTGGACACGGCGCAGGACGTCGGCAAGGCGATCAACCCGGACGCCGTGATCGGGCAGATCCAGGGTGGCAGCGCGCAGGGCATGGGCCTCGCGCTGATGGAGGAGATCGTGGTGGCGGACGGGATCGTGAAGAACCCGTCGTTCACCGACTACCTGATCCCGACGATCCTCGACATGCCCCCGATGAAGATCGAGGTTCTCGAGTACGCGGACCCCCACGCCCCCTACGGTGTGCGTGGGGTCGGCGAACCGCCGACGATCTCCAGCGGCCCCGCCGTCGCGGCCGCGATCCGGGAGGCGACGGGGCGCGCCCTGCGCCGCGTCCCGATCCGGCCCGAACACATCACGGGGGTCTGACAGTGCCACGGATGTTCCTCAACGGAACCGCCATGTCGGGCGGCGCCGATCACCACCTCGTGGGCGACGCTCCGCTGGTGGACCGCACCACCACCGCGCCGCGCTACCGCTTCCACGCCGTCGGCGGGAAGTACCCGGCCCTGGAAGACGTCGGGGAGGGCGGCGCGGCCGTCGAGGGCGAGGTCTACGACCTGTCCTACGAGCAGCTGCGCGAGGTGCTGCTCCCCGGTGAGCCCGACGGGCTGGAGCTGGGCGTGGTCGAGCTGGCCGACGGAAGCGGGTCACTGGCGATGATCCTGCGCCGGGAGTATCCGCAGCTCCCGCCGCTGGAGGACATCTCGGGGCTCGCGAGCTGGCGGGCTTTCCAGGAGAAGCAGTGATCGTCTTCCGGGCGCGGCGGGCCGTCGTCGAGGGCGTCGAACAGCCCGCAGCCGTGCTGGTCTCCGGTGAGCGGATCGAAGCTGTGCTGCCGTTCGACCTCCCGGTCGACGCGCGGGACGTGGTCCTCGCCGACGACGAGGTGCTGCTCCCCGGGTTGGTCGACACCCACGTGCACGTCAACGAGCCGGGCCGCACCGAGTGGGAGGGCTTCGCCACCGCCACCCGGGCTGCCGCGGCGGGCGGCGTCACGACGATCGTGGACATGCCGCTCAACTCGCTGCCCCCGACCGTCGACGTGGCGGCCCTGCAGACCAAGCGGGCGGCGGCCGACGGGCAGTGTGCTGTGGACGTCGGGTTCTGGGGCGGGGCGATCCCCGGCAACGCGGGCGAGCTCGCGAAGCTGCACGCCGAGGGTGTCTTCGGCGTCAAGTGCTTCCTGCTCGACAGCGGGGTGCCGGAATTCCCGCCGCTCGACGCCGACGGGCTGAAGGCCGCGCTCTCCGCGGTGGCCGAGTACGAAGGGCTGCTGATCGCCCACGCCGAGGACGGCGAAGCGATCCGGCCCGCGGCCGGCCGCCGGTACGCCGACTTCGTGGCCTCCCGGCCCCCGGAGGCGGAGGACGGGGCGATCGCGATGCTCCTGCGGCTGGCCCGCGAGACCGGGGCGCGCGTGCACGTGGTGCACCTGTCGGCGGCGTCCGCGCTGCCGCTGCTGGCCGCGGCCCGCGCCGAAGGGCTCCCGGTGAGCGTCGAGACCTGCCCGCACTACCTCGCGCTCACCGCCGAGGAGGTGCCCGACGGCGACACCCGGTTCAAGTGCTGCCCGCCGGTGCGGGAGGCGGCCAACCGGGACGCGCTGTGGCAGGGCCTCGCCGACGGCGTGCTCGACATGATCGTCTCCGACCACTCGCCGTCCCCACCCGACCTCAAGCACCTCGACACCGGCGACTTCGGCACCGCGTGGGGCGGCATCGCGTCGCTGCAGGTCGGGCTGCCGGTCGTGTGGACCGAGGCCCGACGGCGCGGGCACGGGATCACCGACGTCGTCGAGTGGATGGCGCACGCGCCCGCCGCGCGCGTCGGGCTGCACCACAAGGGCCGGATCACCGCCGGTGCCGACGCCGATCTCGTCGTCTTCGCGCCGGACGAGCCCTACACGGTGGGGGAGCTGCACCACCGGCACGCGGTCACCCCGTACGCCGGCCGGGAGCTTCAGGGCGTGGTGCGCCAGACCTGGCTGCGCGGCGCGCCGGCCGGCGGGACGCCGCGCGGGCGGCTGCTGCGACGAGGAGAGAGCTGATGGCAGATTTCCGGGAGCTGCCCGATCTCGCGCTGCGTTCGCTGGGCGGCGCGGTCGTGTACGCCAACGACGACGCGTTCGCCGCGAAGGAGAACCTGATCACCCCGGGCCGGCCGGTGTTCGACCCCACCACGTTCGGCTCGCAGGGCAAGGTCTACGACGGCTGGGAGACGCGTCGCAGGCGCTCGCCGGGGCACGACGAAGCGATCGTGCGGCTGGGGGCGTCCGGGGTGGTGCACGGGGTCGTGGTCGACACGGCCTGGTTCACGGGCAACTACCCGCCCGAGATCGGGGTGGACGGCGCATGCGCCGACGGGCTCGCCGACGTGGCCGCGCTCGAGTGGGAGCCGCTCGTGCCCCGCTCGGCCGTGTCGGGTGACAGCGAGAACGCGTTCGCCGTCGAGAACCCGCGCCGGGTCACCCACGTCCGGCTGCGGATCTTCCCGGACGGCGGGGTGGCGCGGCTGCGGGTGCACGGCGAGGCGCTGCCCGACCCCTCGCTCCTGGACGTGCTCGGCACCGCCGACCTCGCCGCCCTCGAACACGGCGGCCGGGTGGTGGCCTGCTCGAACGCGTTCTACGGCTCCCCGAACAACCTGCTGCTGCCCGGCCCCGCCCGCACCATGGGCGAGGGCTGGGAGAACGCCCGGCGCCGCGACGACGGCAACGACTGGGTCGAGGTTGCGCTCGTCGCCGAGGCCGAGCTGGTGCTGGCCGAGCTCGACACGAGCTGGTTCCTGCACAACGCGCCCGGCTGGGCCGCGCTCACCGGCCGCACCGCCGACGGCGGCACGGTCGAGCTGCTGCGCCGCACCGCGCTGCAGCCCGACACGCGACACCGCTTCCGGGTTCCCGCCACCGCGGTGACCCACGTCCGGATGGACGTCTTCCCCGACGGCGGCATGGCCCGCCTACGGCTACACGGCGCGCTCACGCCGAAAGGCCGCACGGAACTGGCTGCCCGCTGGTCCTAGTGTCCCGAACCGGAGGTCTCATCGGTGAGATACACCGTCAACTGCTCGATCCTCTTCACCGAGCTGCCCCTGCTCGAACGGCCAGCCGCGGCGAAGGCCGCCGGGTTCGACGCCGTCGAGTTCTGGTGGCCCTTCCCCACCGCCGCGCCCTCCGACGCCGAGGTCGACACCTTCGTGCGCGCGATCGAGGACGCCGGTGTGCAGCTCACCGGGCTCAACCTGGCCGCGGGCGACATGCCGAACGGGGACCGCGGGCTTGCGTCGTGGCCGGGGCGGGAGACCGAGTTCCGCGACAGCATCGACATCGCAGCCGCGATCGGAAAACGCCTCGGCACGCGGGTGTTCAACGCGCTCTACGGCAACCGCGTCGAGGGCGCCGACCCGCGCGACCAGGACGACCTCGCCGTGCAGAACCTCGCCCGCGCGGCGGCCCTGCTCGACGGCACCGTGGTCCTCGAACCGCTCTCCGGTGCCGACCGCTACCCGCTGCGCACCGCCACCGACGCCCTCGCCGTGGCCGACCGGCTCAACGTGCCGAACGTCGCGCTGCTGGCCGACCTGTACCACCTCACCGTCAACGGCGACGACGTCGCCGCGGTGATCCGCGACCACGCCGCCCGGATCGGGCACGTCCAGATCGCCGACGCCCCCGGCCGCCACGAGCCCGGCACCGGCGAGATCCCCTTCGACGCGCACCTCTCCGCCCTCACCGCGGCCGGCTACACCGGGTGGATCGGGCTGGAGTACGTGCCGTCCACCGACAGCGACCACGCCTTCGACTGGCTCCGGAAGGAAGAGCAGTGACGACCATCGCCTTCATCGGCCTCGGCATCATGGGTGCCCCCATGGCCGGGCACCTGATCGACGCCGGCCACGACGTGGTGGGCTACAACCGCTCCCGCCCCGCCGTCGACAAGCTCGTCGAGCGCGGCGGCCGGGCCGCGAGCAGCGTGGCCGACGCGGTGCGCGACGCCGAGGTCGTGATCACGATGGTGCCGGACAGTCCGGATGTCGAGGATGTCGCGCTGGGTGAGGACGGTATCTACGCGACCGCGAAGCCCGGCACCCTGCACGTCGACTGCTCCACGATCCGCCCGGACGTCGCCCGCGCCATCGCCGAGGCGGGGAACGAGCGCGGCATCCGCGTCGTCGACGCGCCCGTCAGCGGCGGCGAGGCCGGCGCGAAGGAGGGCACTCTCTCGATCATGGTCGGCGGTGCGGCCGAGGACGTCGAGGCGGCGCGGCCATACCTGGACGTGGTCGGCGGCACCGTCGTGCACGTCGGCCCGGCTGGTGCGGGCCAGACCGTGAAGGCCGCCAACCAGCTGATCGTCGCCGGTAACATCCAGCTGCTCGCCGAGGCCCTCGTCTTCCTCGAGGCGCACGGCGTCGACACCGCGGCCGCCACCGAGGTGCTCGGCGGCGGGCTCGCCGGCAGCACCGTGCTGCAGCGCAAGGCCGCCGGTATGCGGGCGCGCGAGTTCGCGCCCGGCTTCCGGATTGACCTGCACCACAAGGACCTGGGCATCGTCACCGCCGCCGCCCGCGAGGCCGGCGTCACGATCCCGCTCGGTGCGCACGTCGCCCAGCTCGTGGGGGCGCTGCGGGCCATGGGGCACGGCGACCTCGACCACAGCGCGCTGCTGCTGCTCGTCGAGAGGCTGTCCGGGAGGGGTGGAACCTGATGGAACGCATGCGCGCCGTCGACGCCGCCGTCGCGATCCTGCGCCGCGAGGGCGTGTCGCACCTGTTCGGAGTGCCCGGTGCGGCGATCAACCCGTTCTACGACGCCGTCCGCCGGGATGGCGGGCTGCAGCACGTGCTCGCCCGGCACGTCGAGGGCGCCGCGCACATGGCCGACGGGTACAGCCGCACGGCCGCCGGGAACATCGGCGTCTGCGTCGGCACCTCTGGCCCGGCCGGCACCGACATGGTCACCGGCCTCTACGCGGCGGCGGCCGACTCCGTGCCGCTGCTCGCGATCACCGGCCAGGCCCCGGTGGCGCGGCTGCACAAGGAGGACTTCCAGGCCGTCGACATCGCCGCCATCGCCGCGCCGGTCACCAAGTGGGCGGTCACGGTGCGCGAGCCCGGCCAGGTGCCGGGCGTGTTCGCCCAGGCCTTCCATCTGATGCGTTCCGGGCGCCCCGGGCCGGTGCTGATCGACCTGCCGGTCGACGTCCAGCAGGCCGAGATCGCCTTCGACATCGACACCTACGAGCCCCTGCCGGTGCACCGGCCCGCCGCCACCCGGGCACAGGCCGAGAAGGTCCTGGACCTCCTATCGGCCGCGGAACGGCCGATCATCGTCGCGGGCGGCGGGATCGTCGGCGCGGATGCCTGCGCCGAGCTCGTGGAGCTGGCCGAGCTCCTCGACGTGCCGGTCGTGCCCACGCTGATGGGCTGGGGCGCCATCCCGGACGACCACCCGCTGATGGCCGGCATGGCCGGGCTGCAGACGTCCCACCGCTACGGCAACGCCACCCTGCTCGCGTCCGACCTCGTGCTCGGCATCGGCAACCGCTGGGCCAACCGGCACACCGGCGGCCTCGACGTCTACCGCGCGGGCCGCACGTTCGTGCACGTCGACATCGAGCCGACGCAGGTCGGGCGCGTGTTCGCGCCCGACTACGGCGTGGTGTCGGACGCCGGGGCTTTCCTGCGCGAGATGCTCGCCGCCGCCGGCGGGCGGACGCATCCGGACCGCAGCGCGTGGGTGCGCGAGTGCGCCCGCCGCAAGGGCACGATGCAGCGCCGCACCCACTTCGACGACATGCCGATCAAGCCGCAGCGGGTGTACGAGGAGTGCAACCGGGCGTTCGGCCCCGACACCCGCTACGTCAGCACCATCGGGCTGTCGCAGATCGCGGCCGCGCAGTTCCTGCACGTCCAGCGCCCGCGGCACTGGATCAACGCGGGGCAGGCCGGCCCGCTGGGCTGGACCGCCCCTGCCGCGCTCGGCGTCCGCGTCGCAGACCCCGAGGCGTTCGTCTTGGCGGTCTCCGGTGACTACGACTTCCAGTTCATGATCGAGGAGCTCGCGGTCGGGGCGCAGTTCAACCTGCCCTACCTGCACCTCGTGCTGAACAACTCCTACCTGGGGCTGATCCGCCAGGCCCAGCGCGCCTTCGACATGGACTACTGCGTGCAGCTCGGCTTCGACAACGTCAACGCGCCCGGCCTGGGCAAGTACGGCGTCGACCACGTCGCGGTCGCAGAGGGCCTCGGCTGCAAGGCCCTGCGCGTGACCGATCCGCGCGAGCTCGCAGGCGCCTTCACCAGGGCTCGGCAACTGATGGCGGTGCACCGCGTGCCCGTTGTGGTGGAGGCGATCTGCGAGCGGGTCACCAACATCGCCATGGGCACCGAGATCGACGCTGTGCAGGAGTTCGAGGAGCTCGCGACGACCCGGTCCCACGCCCCGACCGCAACGATCCCACTCCCGGCCTGACCAACCCCGGTGGTCGAGTAGGGCCGGCGCCCCAGCGCCGGCCCGTATCGAGACCACCAACCTCGGAGACCGGCATGTGGTCTCGATACGCGCCGGCCCTGGCGGGCCGGCGCTACTCGACCACCGGACGAGGGGGTTGCGGGTTCCTGATCAGCCGGGTTCGGAGGCCGGGCGGAACCAGCGGCCCGCGGCGAGCCGCGTCTCGCTCGCCCGCATCCCGCGCAGGTGGGGGGCGAGGATCGGCAGGTCGGCGAGCACGGCGGGGGTGAGCTGCGCACCCGTGGCGGGCCGGGCGATGAAGTGGCCCTGCACCAGGTCGCAGCCCTGCCTGCGCAGCTCGTGCAGCTGCCCGGCCCGCTCGACGCCCTCGGCGACGGTCCGCAGGCCCAAGTGGCGGGCGAGGTCGAGCAGGCCGCGCAGGAACCAGCGCTGCTGCTCGTCGTGGTCGATGTGGGCCACGAAGGACCTGTCGATCTTCACGGTGTCCACGGGGGTGCGGGAGAGCCTGGCCAGCGTGGAGTAGCCGGTTCCGAAGTCGTCGAGCGCGATCCGGACGCCGAGCTCGCGCAGCCGGTGCATCACGTCGACGGCGTTCGCGGGCCGGTTGTTCACCGCGATCTCGGTCATCTCCAGCGCCAGCTGGCCGGGGGAGATGCCGTAGCGGCGCATGACCCCCGCCACCCGGTCGGGCAGGCCGCTGTCGCCGAACTCGGTGGGGTCGACGTTCACCGCGATCCGCAGCCGCCGGTGCGCGAGACCGGCGTTCCACAGGCCGAGCTGGGCGCACCCCTGCTCCAGCATGAGCGCGGTCAGCTGGCCGGACAGGCCCGCCGCCGCGCAGGCCGGGATGAACGTGGCAGGCGACACCGGCTCGCCCTCGTGCGTCCAGCGGGCAAGCACCTCCATGGCGGAGATCCGGCCGGACACCGGGTCCACCACCGGCTGGTAGATGGCCTGCACGTCGCCGCGGTGCAGCGCGTCGGCGAACGCCTCGGGCAGCGGTGGGCGGACCCGGCGCACCGCGTGCCGCTCGGCCCTGTCGGCCGGCTCGCCGTCGAGCGCGGCGGTGTGGGCGGCCACGTCCCCCTTGCCGGACGCCTTCACCGCGTACATAGCGACGTCGGCGCGGTGCACCAGGGTGGCGGCGCGGGTGGCGGCGTCGGTGCCGATGTCCTGCCCCGCCTCGACGGTGGCGACGCCGATGCTCGCCGATACCGCCACCGACCGGCCGTGCACGTGGAACGGGTCCTTCAGCGTGCCCAGCAGCCGCCGGGCGGCGGTCGTGGCATCGTCACCCTGTTCCACCAGCACGGCGAACTCGTCACCGCCGAGGCGGGCGAGGGTGTCGGCGCTGCGCAGTGCCCCGCGCAGGCGGCCGGCCACCTCGATCAGCAGCGCGTCGCCCGCAGCGTGCCCGAGCGTGTCGTTGACGGCCTTGAACCCGTCCAGGTCGACGAAGGCCACGGAGACCGGCTGCCGGGTGCGCTCGGCCCGGTCGAGGGCGTGTTTGAGCCGGTCGAGGAACAGCGCCCGGTTGGCGAGGCTGGTGAGCGGGTCGTGGAAGGCGAGGTGGTGCAGCTCCACCTCGCGCTGCTGGATGGCGCGCGTGAGCTCCTGGTTCTCCCGCATCGTCACGTACTGGCGCACGAGGACGAGCAGCACCAGCGCGGCGATGCACGCGACCTCCACGCCGTCGAGGCCAACCCCACCCGCGGCTTCCAGGGCCACGAGCACGGCGGCGGCCGCGAGCGGGAGGTAGGGCAGCAGCCCGGCGCGGACGGATTCGCGAGGCTCGTGGACGCTCTGCAGCTCCGCCTGCTGGCCGCCGCGCACGAGCGTGCCTGCGATCCCGAGCAGGCAGAACGCGATCCGCCACCCCCATTCGACGGCCGAACCGGTGGCGTAGGTGCCCACCGCGATCTGATAGGCGAACGTGGCGTCGGACGCGGCCATCGCGAGCACCGCGGCGCCGAGCAGGCCCCAGCGCAGCGGCGCGTCCCGGGTCTGGGCGAGCGTCAGGACCGTGACGGAGAGCAGCACCGCGTCCGCGACGGGGTAGACGACCGACGCGGCGGCGTGCAGCATCGAGTCGCCGGAGGTGCCGATCACCGGGTCGAGTACCGTCACCCACGCGACCAGTCCCACGGCGCAGCCGACGAGGAGCGCGTCCAGCACGCGGCGCGGCGTGGCGAGGCCGGAGCCCGGAGGGGCGAGGAAGGCCAGCCCGACGAGCGCGGCGGCGGGGAAGCCCAGATAGCCGAGGTCGGCGAGTGACGGGTACGGGGCGGCGATGCCCAACACGTTCTCGTACACCGTCCACGCCGCCTGCCCGGCCGCCCACGACCAGCAGGCCACGGCGAGGGCACCCCATCCGCGGCGGATGCGTCCCCCGGTGCGCCGGGCCGCACCGAAGCAGCCGAGCCCACCGCCCGCGGCGAGCCCGAGCACACCGAGATTGGCCACCAGCTGTCGTGCGTCACCGTCGAGCACGGCGCCGAGCCCCGCGAGCGTCAGCAGCGCCAGGGCCGCCGCCGCGGCGGCGCCCGCGCCGCGCGGGCGATCCGCCGCGAGCGGCAGCGGGCTCGACGTGAGGCTCATCGACGTCCGTTCCGTCCGGATCCGTGACCAGTAACCGAGTGCCCTGGCCAGGGCACTAGTGAATCCGGCCTGCCGCGGCGCGTGTCATCGGGGTCCCCTTATTCACCCGATCCCGTGACGACGCAGGAGTGGCGCGGGTCACGCGCGCTGGGCGAGGAGCAGTCCGATCGACTCCGTCGACAGCGCGCGCTCGATGCCCAGCACCGCCGCGCCCGCCAGCCCGGCGTACTCGCCGAGCACGCTGTTGGTCAGCACCAGGTTCCGGGTGGCGAGCGGCAGGGCGCGCTGGTAGGCGACGCTGCGCACGCCGGCGAGCAGCTCGTCGCTCGCGGCGGAGAGGCCGCCGCCGATTGTGACCCGGGCGGGGTTGTAGAAGTGCACCAGCGTGGCGACGAGCTCGCCGATCAGTGCGGCCGCCTCGCGAACGGCCGCGACCGCGGTGGCGTCGCCGCGCGCGAGCAGAGCCCGCACCTCCGCGGTCGGGACCGGCGGGCCCGGCGCGCCGAGCCGGCGCGCGATGGCGCCCGCCGACGCCACCGCCTCGATGCAGCCCACGTTCCCGCAGACGCAGGGCTCGTCGGGAGCGCCGCGCACGCGGACGTGCCCGATGTCGCCAGCCGCGCCGTCGGCGCCGTGGTGCAGCGTCCCCTCCCGGCTCACCAGGCCGCCGCCGATGCCGGTGCCGACCTTGACGAACAGCAGCGGCACCTGGTCGGCGGGCAACGCGCGTGCCTCGCCGAGCGCGCGGAGGTTGACGTCGTTCTCCAGCACGGCGGGGCAGTCGAAGGTCTGGGAGAGCCGCGCGGCCACCGGGTAGGCGTGCCATCCGGGCATGATCGGCGGCCGGATCGGGACGCCGTGCGTGCCGTCCACCGGCCCCGGCAGCCCGATCACGACGGCGCGCACCGGAACCTCCGCCGGCACGGTCTCGCGCAAGTGGGTGAGCTGCGTCTCGACCGTTCGGAGTACCGCGTCGGGGCCGTCGGTCATGTCGACGGGCACCTCGGTGCGCGCGAGCATCCGCTGGCTGAGGTCGACCACGGCGAGGTGCGCGCTGCTCGCGCCGACGTCGGCGAGCAGCACGTGGCCGCCGCGCGGTGAGAGCGCGAGCCGGTCGGCAGGCCGGCCCCGGCCGACCGTCGGGCGGGTGCCGTCGACCTGCAGCAGGCCGCGGTCGAGCAGCTCGTCCACCGCCGTGCTGACGGTGGTGCGTGCCAACCCGGCCGCGGCGACCAGATCGGCCTTGCTCACGGCGGCCCCGGATGCGACGAGCCGGGCCACGGTGCTCAGCGTGACCGCGGCATCGATTCGTCCGGTTCGTGCGGCGGACAACCGAAGCGGTGGCAGCGGAGACGGTGGCAGCATCACGGTCCGATATCGACGGAAAACTGACGGAAAGTGGCATTATTCCGTCGTTGCACGGCACTGGTCAATCCTCCTAGGTTGCGCGGCGGGGGCGCACAACGAGGTGAGGAATTGACTGGAGAGCCACTGCTGGCGATGCGGGGCATCGTCAAGCAGTTCCCGGGGGTGCGCGCGCTCGACGGCGTCGATCTGGACGTCGCCGCCGGCGAGGTGCACTGCCTGCTGGGCCAGAACGGTGCCGGCAAGTCCACTCTGATCAAGGTGCTGGCCGGGGCGCACAGCCCGGACGCCGGCGAGATCGTCTGGGAGGGCCGCCAGGTGGTGTTCGCGGCGCCGCAGGCCGCCGATGCCGCCGGCATTGCCACCATCTACCAGGAGCTGGACCTGGTGCCGGGCCTGTCGGTGGCGGAGAACATCGTGCTCGGGCACGAGCCGTCCCGGCTGGGGTTCAGCCGGCCGCGCGCCGCCGAGGACATCGCGCGGAAGCTGCTGGCCCGGCTCGGGCACCCCGAGATCCCGCCACGGCGCGAGCTGGGCCGGCTCTCGGCCGCCGGCCAGCAGGTGGTGAGCATGGCCAGGGCGCTGGCCCGCGACGCCCGGCTGATCGTGATGGACGAGCCGTCGGCCGTCCTGGACCCGGAGGAGGTCCAGAACCTGTTCCGGGTGATCCGCGAGCTCACCGCCGACGGCGTCGCGGTCGTCTACATCTCCCACCGGCTCGAGGAGATCCGCGAGATCGGCGACCGCGTCACCGTGCTCAAGGACGGCCGCACCGTCGCCCGCAACCTGGCCGCGCGCGACACCCCGACCGCCGACGTCATCCGCCTGATGACCGGCCGCACCATCGAGTACGTCTTCCCGGAGCGGAACCGGCCCTCCGACGAGGTCGTGCTGGAGGTCGAGGGACTCTCGCGCGCCGGTGAGTTCGCGGACGTCTCGTTCACGGTGCGGGCGGGCGAGGTCGTCGGGCTGGCCGGGCTCGTCGGGTCGGGGCGCTCGGAGATCATGGAGACCGTCTACGGGGCGCGCAAGGCCACCGCTGGCACGGTCCGGGTGCGTGGCCGGACGCTGCGGCCGGGCTCCGTGCCCGTCGCGGTTCGCGCCGGGATGGGCCTCGCCCCCGAGGAGCGCAAGAGCCAGGGACTCCTGCTCGCCGAGCCGGTGTTCCGCAACGTCTCGCTCCCGGGAATGGGGCGCTACGCCCGTGGCGGCTTCCTCGGCCCGCAGGCCGACCTGGACGCGGCGGCGGGCGTCACCACCCAGCTCGACGTCCGGCCCGCGGACGCCACCCGGCCGGTCCGCACGCTGTCGGGCGGCAACCAGCAGAAGGTCGTGCTGGCCCGCTGGCTGCTGCAGGGCTGCACGGTGCTGCTGCTCGACGAGCCCACGCGCGGCGTGGACGTCGGTGCCCGCAGCGAGATCTACGCGCTGATCCACCGGCTCGCCGCGGAGGGGGCGGCGATCGTGCTGGTGTCCAGCGAGGTGCCAGAGGTGCTCGGGCTCGCGCACCGCGTGCTCGTCGTGCGGGAGGGCCGGGTGGTCCACGAGGCCCCCGCGGACGAGCTGGACGAGGGGCGCGTGCTCGACCTGGTGATGGAAGGGAGCAGGGCGTGATCGAGCTTGCGGGATCACCATCAGACACGGCAGTGCCACTCATGGCGCCGACGAGCGTCAGCGAGGAGTCGCCGTGAGTGAGCGGACCACCATCCCCGCCGCCGACGAGCACGCGCGGGTCGAGGACGCCGCACGTGCGGCAGAGCCGGCGGCTTCGTCGTGGAGCCGCCTGCTCGACAGCGGGGCGGGCCGCAACTTCGGCCTCGTCGCCGTGATGGTGCTGCTGGCCATCGTCGGCGTCGTCACCACCGACACGTTCCTGACCACGGCGAACCTGCTGACCGTCCTGACTCAGGCGTCGATCATCGGCGTGCTCACCGTCGGCGTCACGTTCGTGATCATCGGTGGGGGCATCGACCTGTCGGTCGGCAAGGTGATGGCGCTGGCCTCGGTGTGGGCCACGACCGTCGCGACGCAGTCCTACGGACCCGCCGTCATGGTGTTCTGCGCGATCGCGGTGGGCGTGGGCGCCGGGCTCGTCAACGGCCTGCTCATCGCCTACGGCCGGATCGTGCCGTTCATCGTCACCCTCGCCATGCTGATCTCCGCGCAGGGCCTTGCCGAGCGGATCTCGGGGCGGCGCAGCCAGATCGTCACCGACCCGGTGATCGCCGGCATCGCCAACACGCGGCTGCTCGGGATCCCACTGCTGGTCTACTTCTTCGCGGCCGTGGTGGCGGTCGGGTGGGTGGTGCTCAACCGCACCACGTTCGGCAGGCGCACGTTCGCCATCGGCGGCAACCCGGAGGCCGCACGCCTGGCCGGGCTCGACGTGAAGCGGCACACGATCCTGCTGTACATGGTGTCCGGCCTGTGCTGCGGCATCGCCGCGATCATGATCGCCTCGCTCACCACGACCGGATCGAGCACCCACGGCACGCTCTACGAGCTGGACGCGATCGCCGCGGTGATCATCGGCGGCACCCTGCTCTCGGGCGGCCGGGGCACGCTGATCGGCTCGATCCTCGGCGTGCTCGTGTTCACGACGATCACGAACCTGTTCGTGCTCAACAACCTGGCCACCGAGGTCCAGAACATCGCGAAGGGCGCGATCATCGTCGTCGCTGTGCTGATCCAGGCTCGCGCCCAGCGCTCGTCGGCCTCCACCTGATCTTTCGGCTGGTTGAACCCACTGGAGGGATGAACATGTCCGACCCCACCCGGGGCCTGCACCGTCGCAGGTTCCTCACCGGCGCGCTCGGCGTCGGCGCAGGCGCGGCGCTCACCGCGTGCACGAGCAACGCGCCTGCCGGCGGGGGCGGCGGCCCAGCCGTCGCGCCCGCACCCGCCGCCGGGGGCTCCGAGCCCGGCACACCGGTCACCATCGGGTTCTCCGCGCCCGCCGCCGACCACGGCTGGATCGCCGCGATCGCGAACAACGCGCAGGCGCAGGCGGAGCAGTACCCGGACGTCACGTTCGAGGCGGTCAACCCGACCAACGACATCGCGCAGCAGATCGCGGCCGTCGAGACCCTGATCAACCGAGGCGTCGACGCGCTCGTGATCCTGCCCAACGACGGCAGCCAGCTCACGCGCGTGGGACAGCAGGCGATGAACGCCGGCATTCCGGTGATCAACCTGGACCGGATCTTCGACTCGCCGCTCGCCTACCGCACATGGATCGGCGGCGACAACTACGGCATGGGCGTGAGCGCGGGCCACTACATGGGCCGCCGGCTGCGCGACGCGGGCGTGGCCAACCCGATCATCGGCGAGATCGCGGGCATCGACAACCTGCCGCTCACCCAGCAGCGCAGCAGCGGTTTCGCGGACGCGCTGGCCACGTACGGCTTCGCCGTGGGCCCGCGCCAGGCCGCCGACTTCACCGCGCAGGGCGGGCAGCGCGTCACCGCCAACCTCCTGCAGGCGGCGCCCCGGCTGGACGCCGTCTGGAACCACGACGACGACCAGGGCATCGGCGTGCTCGCCGCGATCAACCAGGCCGGCCGCAACGAGTTCTTCATGGTCGGCGGGGCCGGATCGGCCAACGCGATGCGCGAGATCCAGGCCGACACCAGTGTGCTCAAGGCCACGGTGACCTACCTGCCGTCGATGGCCTCGTCGGCCGTTGCGCTCGCGCGGCTCGTGGCGCAGGGTCGGGGCATGAGCGATCTTGCCGAACGCGACGTGCCCGCGTCGATCACACTGGCATCCGCGACCATCACGAGGGAGAACGTGGCCGACTACCTGCCCCTTGGCTTCGAATCGTGACCGCCGACGTACTCCCCTCCGCGGAGGCGGCATCATGACAGCATCCTCGACGCTGGGCGTCGGCATGATCGGCTACGCCTTCATGGGCGCGGCCCACTCCCAGGCATGGCGCACGGCGGGGCGGTTCTTCGACCTCCCGCTGCAGCCGGACATGGCGGTGCTGTGCGGGCGCAATCCCGAGGCCACCGCGACCGCCGCGCAGCGGATGGGCTGGCGGCACACCGAGACCGACTGGAAGGCGCTGCTGGGCCGCGACGACGTGCAGCTGATTGACGTCTGCACGCCCGGCGACACGCACGCCGAGATCGCGATCGCCGCGCTGGAGGCCGGCAAGCACGTGCTGTGCGAGAAGCCGCTCGCCAACACCGTCGACGAGGCCAAGGCGATGGTCGCGGCCGCCGCGGCGGCGAAGGCGAACGGCGTGCGCAGCATGGTGGCGTTCAACTACCGGCGGGTGCCCGCGGTTGCACTTGCCCGGCGGTTGGTGGAGCAGGGCCGGATCGGCGAGATCCGCCACGTCCGCGCGGTGTACCTGCAGGACTGGATCGTCGACCCGGAGTTCCCGCTGGTCTGGCGGCTGCAGAAGGACAAGGCCGGCTCGGGCGCGCTGGGCGACATCGGCGCCCACATCGTCGACATGGCCCAGTTCGTCACCGGCGACCGCATCAGCGGCGTCTCCGCGCTCACCGAGACGTTCGTCAAGGAGCGCCCGCTGCCGGAGGCGTCCAGCGGGCTGTCGGCGTCCGGCTCCACGGAACGCGGTGAGGTCACCGTCGACGACACCGCGCTCTTCCTCGGCCGCTTCGGCGGCGGGGCGGTCGCGACGTTCGAGGCCACCCGGTTCGCCACCGGTCGCAAGAACGCGCTGCGGCTGGAGATCAACGGCAGCAAGGGCTCGGTCGCGTTCGACTTCGAATCGATGAACGAGCTGTCGTTCTACGACGGCAGCGAGGACGCCGACACCGCCGGGTTCCGCCGGATCTACGTCACCGAGCCCACCCACCCGTACGCGGGCGCGTGGTGGCCACCCGGCCACGGGCTCGGCTACGAGCACTCGTTCACCCACGAGATCGTGGACCTGGTTCGCGACCTCGCGGCTGGCACCGACCCCACCCCGTCGTTCGCCGACGGGCTGCAGGTCCAGCAGGTGCTGGACGCAGTGGCCCGCTCGGCCGAGTCCGGCAGCGGCTGGGTACCGATCGCAGGAGAGGACTGATGGCGCGACCGATCACGCTGTTCACGGGCCAGTGGGCCGATCTCCCGTTCGAGGAGGTCGCCCGCCTGGCGGGGGAGTGGGGCTACGACGGGCTGGAGATCGCCTGCTGGGGCGACCATTTCGACGTCCGGGCCGCCGTGGAGGACGACTCCTACATCGCGGGCCGCCGGGAGATCCTGGACAAGTACGGCCTGCAGGTCTTCGCGATCTCCAACCACCTGAACGGCCAGGCCGTCTGCGACGACCCGATCGACGAGCGGCACCGCGGCATCGTGCACCCGCGCGTCTGGGGCGACGGCGACCCGGAGGGCGTGCGGCAGCGGGCCGCGGAGGAGATGAAGTACACCGCCCGCGCCGCGGCGAAGCTCGGTGTCAAGACGGTCGTCGGGTTCACCGGGTCGAAGATCTGGAAGACCGTCGCGATGTTCCCGCCGGTGCCGCAGTCCATGGTGGACGACGGCTACCGCGACTTCGCCGACCGCTGGAACCCGATCCTCGACGTGTTCGACGAGGTCGGCGTCCGGTTCGCCCACGAGGTGCACCCGTCCGAGATCGCCTACGACTACTGGACCACGGTCGCGGCGCTCGAGGCCGTCGGGCACCGGGAGGCGTTCGGCCTCAACTGGGACCCGAGCCACTTCGTGTGGCAGGACCTCGACCCGGTCGGGTTCCTGTGGGACTTCAAGGACCGGATCTACCACGTCGACTGCAAGGACGCGCAGCGCCAGGTCGGCAACGGCCGCAACGGCCGGATGGGCAGCCACCTCGCGTGGGCCGACCCTCGGCGCGGCTGGGACTTCGTCTCCACCGGCCACGGCGACGTGCCGTGGGAGGCGTGCTTCCGGATGCTCAACACGATCGGCTACGACGGCCCCATCTCGGTCGAGTGGGAGGACGCCGGCATGGACCGTCTCGTCGGTGCACCGGACGCGCTGGCCTTCGTGAAGCGCACGGCGTTCGACCCGCCATCGGCGGCGTTCGACGCGGCGTTCAGCAGCGGCTCGTAACGCTCTCCCGACTGCGGCGAAGCCACTTTCACGCCATCTCGTGGCGTGGGGTGGCTTCGCCGCAACGCCGGCGCGACTGCAGTTGTTGTGCGAGCGCCGGCCGGTCACACACCAACATCTGGGCTGCTACACGAACTGCAGTTGCTGTGCGAGCGCGCATGTTGGTGTGCGAGCGCGGAATTCGTTCGTTTCGGTCCGCGGCAACCGTCGAGACGCGATGCTCCTCGGGTGGACATTCCGCGTCTTGTCGTGCGGCGCCAGCTGCTCGCCGCAGGGTGGACCGATCACGAGTTGCGTCGGCAGCTGCGGTCCGGGGAACTCGTCCGGCTCGGCCGGGGTTCCTACCTGCCGGCTCCCGGAGCGCCGCCGCGGTTCGAGGTCCGCCACGCACTGCTCGCGGCGGTACGCGACGAGCGCCAGTCTGCGGACGGGGTGCTCTCCCACGTCTCCGCTGCGGTGCTGCACGGCCTGTCGACATGGGGGCTGCCGCTCGACCGCATCCATCGCACCCGTGACCGGCGCACCGGCGGACGGGTCGGCGAGGGCGTGCACGTGTACGCCGCGCCGCTCGCGCCTGACGAGGTCGCCGAGGTCGGCGGACTGCTCGTCACCTCACCCGCCCGCACGGTGATCGATATCGCTCGGACCGCCGGGCTCGAAGCCGCGGTCGCGGTCGCCGACAGCGCCCTGCACAAGCATCTCGCCGACCCCGACGAGCTCGCGCGTGCGGCCCGACGCTGCACCGGATGGCCCGGCGCACTGCAAGCCCGCCGGGTCGTCGCCCTGGCCGACGGCGACAGCGACAGCGTCGGCGAGTCCCGCAGCCGGCTGGCGATCCAGCGGGCCGGCCTGCCTGCGCCCGTGCTGCAGTGGAAGGTGGAGGGCAACGGGCGGGTCTTCGAGGTCGACTTCGGCTGGCCCGAGCTGCACACCGTCGGCGAGTTCGACGGGCTGTTCAAGTACGGGCGGCTGCTGAAGCCGGGCCAGGATCCCGCCGACGTCGTCGTGGCCGAGAAGCTGCGCGAGGACGAGATCCGAGACCTCGACCTGCGCGTGGTCCGCTGGATCTGGCCGGAGATCGACGACTTCGACCCGGTGGCCGGACGCCTGCGCCGCGCCTTCGCCGCCTCGCCGGCCGGCGCAGCCTGGCGCCGCTGACGGCTCACACACCAACACCGGCGCTCGCACCGCAACTGGAGTTCATGTGCGAGCACCACAGTTGGTGTGTGACCGCACGGTGGTCATCAGCGTCCTTCACCGGACCGTGCGCCTCGCATGGGGGTATTCCCTACGCGGCGTTGTGGGGGTTGCCGTGATGTGGTCGGCGCCCTGTCAGAGAGACCGTCAATACATGGAACCGATCTCATTCATGCGCTGTCTCGTCGCTGGGTGTGTCGTGCTCGTTCTCGCAGGTTGCGGTGCCGGAGCGGCCACAACGTCGGCGCCGCCAGCGACGTCGGCGCCGTCGCGAGGCGACGTCGTCTCGGTCACCCCACTCGAACAGCTCGACGCACCGGCCGTCGCCGCGCGCCTGCGCGAGTTCGGGATCGACACCGGGCGCGTGACGGGCGGCGTGCGGGCGTTCCGTGTCGAGTACCGCACCGTCGATCCCGACGGCGCCCCGACCACGGCGAGCTCGCTCGTCGCGGTTCCGGAAGCGACACCCGGCGGGAGGTTGCGGCTGGTGTCGTGGCAGCACGGAACCACCGCGCACAAGGCCGCGGCCGCGTCCGTGTCCGTCGACAGCTCCGACCGCGCCGCCGCCTACTTCTTCGCCGCGGCCGGCCACGTCGTCTCGGCACCGGACTACCTGGGCCTCGGGGTCGGGCCGGGCGCCCACCCCTACAACCACCACGACTCGGCCGTCACGGCGTCGGTCGACGCGTTGCGTGCCGCGCGTACGGTGCCAGGGCTCGTCGACCGAGAGCTCGACCCAAGGGTGCTGATCAGCGGCTTCTCGCAGGGCGGGCCGGCTGCGATGGCGCTGGGCAGGGCAATGGACGACGGCGCGGAACCGGCGTTCCAGGTCGGGGCTCTCGCGCCGATCGCCGGTCCTTACGACTTCACCGGGTCGGTCGCTGTCGCAGCGCCGGGGGGAATCGCCCATGCCACCGGGTACCTCGGGTACCTGACCGTCGCGTGGAACCGGCTCCACCACCTCTACGGCGACCCCGCCGAGGCGTTCCGTCCGCCGTACGACCGCACGATCGAAGCGCTCTTCGACGGAACTCACCCGTTCGAGGAGATCGAGCCGAAGCTCCCCGCGACGCCGGCGGAGCTGTTCACCCCTGCGTTCCTCGACCAGCTCCAGCACCCGACGGGCGCGCTGCGCGACGCGCTCAACGCCGCAGACGCGACCTGCGACTGGGTGCCGAGTGTGCCCGTGCGGATCTACCACGCCGCCAGTGACCTCGACGTCCCCGTGGCCAACGCCGAGTTCTGTCGTCGTGCGCTCGCGGAACGCGGCGCGGCGGCCGAGGTGGTCGCGCTCGGCGACATCGAGCACCTCGATTCCATGGGCGCGGCGCTGCCACTAGTGCTGGACCAGTTCGCAGCCAGCTGAGCGGGTCCCGCCGGCTCACGGCGAACAGCACACCCAGCGCCTCGCCGTCCCGGTGCACGGCGACCGCGACACCGCTGCCGGTGGAGCGCGGCTCCGGGAAGCCGGTGGCCGCCGGGTCGAACTCGAGGTCAGCAACCGGTGCCGGGGTGGCCCACCCCCGTCAGCCCGCCCTCGTCAGCCCGCCCTCGTCAGCCCGCCCTCGTCAGCCCGCCCTCGTCAGCACGGCCTCGGCCGCCCGGACGAACGCAGCCACCCGGGGGTCCTGGTCGCTTCGGCGGTGGACCAGCCCCGATTCCAGCGGCGGCAGGTCTGCGATGGGCCGGTAGGTGATCTCGGGCTGACCGAAGAAGTCGGCGAACGACGGCACCGTCGGGTGCACGATCTTGCCGCGGGCCACCAGCGAAGCGACCTCGAACGGCTTCACCGGGCTGCGTTCGATCCGCCGCAGAGCGCGGCCGCTCGCCGTGCTGGTCGGGACGAATGCACGCATGATCGTCGGAGGGACGCCGAAGCAGTCGGTGACCCGGTGCTCGGCGACGTCGTCGAGGGTGACCGAGGCGTGTCCGGCGAGCGGATGGGTTCGCGCCACCGCGAGGACCCGGCGCTCGCGGGTCAGCACGGGTCCGATGGCCAGGTCGGGGGCATCGAGCGGGAGGCGGATGGCCATCAGCTGCACGGCTCCACTGCGCAACGTCTCGAGCGGGTCCGTGCCGTGCGTGATCTCGCTGACCTCGACGTCGCAGTCGGGATGCTCGGCCTCGAAGGCACTGATGATCGAGGTCAGGTGCGGCCCGGCGGAGCATGGTTCGAAGGTGCCCAAACGGAGCGTGCCGGACGGTCTCCCGCTCGTCCGGTGGCTGTGCCGGAGCGCATCGGCGAGCTGTCCGTACGCCGCGCCGGCCCGCTCGAGGAAACCCTCGCCGAACGGCGTCAGCTCGACCCGGCGGCTCGTCCGGTAGAGCAGCTGGCCGCCCATCTTGCGTTCGAGCTGCCGAAGGGTCTGGCTGACCCGGGACTGGGTGAGCCCCAGTCGCTGCGCGGTGCGGCCGAAATGGAGTTCTTCGGCAAGGGTGAGGAACACCCGGATCTCGCGCAGCTCGACCGACTCCCACATCGATGAGCAAGGCTACTCGCTGGGATGAGCGATCGTCGGTTGATCAACTGGCCGTTGCCCGCAACCCTCACTGCATGACCAGACGTAGCGCTCACCTGCTGCTGAGCGTGCTCGCCAGCGCCGTCGTCGCAACCGCGTGCGCCGGCAGCACCACCCCGGCGGCACCGCCCTCGCCGCCCGCCGCGGACGAAGCGGTCGGCCGGTTCGCCTCCGACAACCCCGGATCGGTGAACACGTACTGGATGTCGGTTCCAGACGGCTTGCTGGTGATCGACACGGGGCGGAACGTCAGCGGCGGACACCGGGCCGCGGCGGCGATCAGGCAGACCGGGAAGCCGGTGGTGGCGATCCTGATCACGCACCCGCATCCCGACCACGTGGGCGGGGCGGGCGCGCTGCGGGAGGAGTTCCCGGACGTCCCGATGTACGCCTCCGAGGCGACGGCGGCCTGGATGCGCGCCGATCCGCTCGGCTTCTACCCGCTGGCCCGGCAGGCGGATCCCGACTTCCCTGCCCAGCTGACCTACCCGGACCGCACGTTCCCCGCCGACCAGGTACTGGACATCGGGGGAGTGCAGCTGCACACCGCCCAGTTCGGGCCCGGCGAGTCGGAGACCGCGACCGCCTACTACGAGCCCGCGAGCCGCATCCTGTTCTCCGGCGACCTCACCGGCGAGCACGTCACCCCGGCACTGCTGGAGGGACGGAGCTGCGGCTGGCTGACCAACCTGGAGCGGCTCGCGCAGCGCTTCCCAGACGCCCTGACCGCCTACCCAGGACACGGCTCACCCGACGAGTCGGCCTCCCAGATCGCGGAGCAGGACGCCTACCTGCGCACCTTCCGTGGCATGGTCCGGCCGGCGACGCTGGCCGAGTCGGCGGCGGGCGCCGACGTCGCGCCCGACGAGCTGCGGTCGATCGTCGCAGAGCTCGACCGGCAGTACCCGGACTTCCCGCTTGTCGCCTCGCTGCCCAACCTGCAGGAGCTCAACATCGCCGCGGTGGCCGGCGAGCTGCGCGCCGAGGACCCGCTCTCGACCCCGCTCGTGTGCCGCTGAGCCGGTGATCAACGAGCGGCTCTGCGCTCGGGGTCATCGGCCGTGGGCTCCGGGCGGGTGAGCGCGCCGATCGCCTCCATGCGCCGCTCCAGCTCGACGATCCGGCGCTCGTCCGCGACCAGCATGGCGAGCACGTCGCCGAACGCCTCCACGAACCGGATCTCCGCCGCGAGCATGTCCCGCCGGCTCACGGCGAACAGCACGCCGAGCGCCTCGCCGTCCCGGTGCACGGCGACCGCGACACCGTTCCCGGCGGAGCGCGGCTCCGGGAAGCCGGTGGCCGCCGGGTCGAACGGGCACGGGCGCCGGGCGTCGAGGGCCGCGAGGATCGGTGCGGGCGGCGATGCCGCGGTGAGTCGGTCGGCCAGCCAGCGTGGCACGCCGAACGCCGCGGTGAAGTGGGGCTCGCCCGAGACCAGGAGGTAGAGCCCGGTGCTCTCGGCGTCGATCGCCTGGGCGAGCGGCCGCAGGGCGGCCCGTGCCGCGGCCGTGATCGTGGGCGCTTCCGGTACCGCGCCGCCGGCGTCGGTCGGGGCGGCCGAGGCCTCCTCCCATCCGGCCGCGCCCGCGTGCTCGGCGTAGCGGCGCAGCTCGGCGGGGTCGTAGCGCCGGTGGCCGCCGGGCGTCCGCAGCGCGGTGAGCAGTCCGGCCTCCTCGGCAGCGAGGAGCGTGGTGCGGCTCAACCCGAGCACCCGGCCCGCCTCGCTCACCGTGAGCCGACGTCCAACCGCCACGTCCGTCCTCCGATCTGACTGAGCTGATCCGAGACGATTTGAGTCGTCACCTGAACGAGTGGTACTCCTCACATGGCGGGCGGTCAACGGCGGCGCCCGCCCCCACTTCTTCGCGGTTCTGGACGGTTCCGCCGGTTCAGGCCGGGGGTGACGTGCTCGATCCACGCAGCGCGGCCGTCCCCGATCTCACCGGTCAGGTCGCCCTCGTCACCGGGGCCGCGCGCGGCCAGGGCCGCTCCCACTGCATCGCCCTCGCCGAGTGCGGGGCAGACATCGCGGCACTCGACGTCTGCCGTGACCTCGACGTCCCCAGCTACCCGCTCGCCACCCGCACCGAGCTCGACGACGTGGTGGCCGCGGTCGAGGGCCTCGGCCGCCGCGCGCTACCGCTGGTCGCGGATGTGCGGGACCCGGGAGAGGTGGCCTCTGCCGGGGAGACGGTCGAGGAGGCGTTCGGCCGGCTCGACGTGCTGGTCAACAACGCGGCCGTGGTGACGAGCGCGCCGTTCTGGGAGCTGTCCGAGGCGCAGTGGTCGGCCGTCGTCGACACCAACCTGTCGGGCGTGTGGCGCACCACGGTCGCCGCCGTCGGGCTCCTGCGCCGCTCCCCGCGCGGGCGGATCGTGAACATCGCCTCCACCGGGGGCGTGCGTGCGGTGCCGGAGTTCGCGCACTACGTGGCCGCCAAGCACGGTGTCGTCGGCCTCACCCGGGCCATGGCGATCGAGCTCGCGGGCGCGAACGTCACGGTCAACGCGATCCTGCCCGGCGCCGTCGACTCACCCATGCTCGCGGGCCTCGCCGACGAGCTCGGCCTCACCCCCGCGGACGTGCACAAGCGCTGGTTGCACGACCAGCTGCTGAACGAGGTAATCACGTCCGACGAGGTCACCGGGGCGCTGCTGTGGCTGCTCAGCGACGCGGCACGGCACGTCACCGGCCACTGCCTGGCCGTCGACGGGGGCGCGCTGGCTCGCTGAGCGGAGTTTGTGTGGCGATCGTCGGCACAGCCGCGGATCCGATGAGGAGGAAAAAAATGGCAGGACGCCTCGAGGGCAAGGTCGCGTTGGTTTCCGGTGCGGCTCGGGGGCAGGGCCGCTCGCACGCGGTGCGGCTGGCGGAGGAGGGCGCCGATGTCATCGCGTTCGACGTGTGCCGGCAGCTCGACACCGTGCCCTACGCGTTGGCCACGCCCGACGATCTCGCGGAGACGGTCAAGCTGGTCGAGAACCTCGACCGGCGGATCCTCGCCCGCGAGGCCGACGTGCGGGACGCGGCCGCCGTGCGGGCGCTGGTCGACGACGGCGTGCGCGAGTTCGGGCGCCTCGACGTTGTGTGTGCCAACGCCGGCATCGTGACGTTCGCGGAGAACGCGTGGTCGCTCACCGACGAGCAGTGGGACGAGATGCTGGCGGTGAACCTCACCGGGGTGTGGAAGACGGTGCGGGCCGCCGCGCCCGCGATGATCGAGGCCGGTAACGGCGGGTGCATCGTGCTCACCAGCTCGACGGCCGGGGTGAAGGGCATGGCGGGCATCGGCCACTACGTGTCGGCCAAGCACGGGGTGGTCGGGTTGATGCGCACGCTCGCCGTGGAGCTCGCCGCGCACTCCATCCGCGTCAACACGGTCCACCCGACGGGCGTCAACACGCCCATGGTGGTCAACGACTTCACCGCGCAGTTCACGGCGACCGACGACGGCCAGAGCAACATGCAGAACCTCCTGCCCGTCGAGATGGTCGAGGCCGTGGACATCTCCAACGCCATCGTCTGGCTCGCCTCCGACGAGGGCCGCTACGTCACCGGTGTCTCCCTGCCGGTCGATGCCGGGATGCTCCAGAGATGACGAGCGCGCCGCACGTCCTCCCGATCTTTCGATATCGATTCCGTCCCCGTGTCGAACGGCGGTTGGCCGCGGCGGGTGCTGTGTCCTAACGTCGTCCTGTTCGGCGACGGAGGCGGCAATGGTTGCAGTGGAGGCAGATGCCGCGCCCGATGATTCGCGCCGCCGGTGGCGTCGTGGCCGGGGCGGCGCGGAGTCGATGGCCACCCTGGCGGATGCCCGCCGGGTCGCTGCCGCGGTGAGCGGCGGGCTCGGCGGACCCGACGCGGGCGGGGCGGCGCGCGGTCTGCGCCGGATGCTCGACGCAGACGCGGTGGGGATCGGTGGCCTGCACGGCGTACCGGTGTGGGCCGGGCGACCGCCCGACGACGCCGACGCCCTCGCCGACGCGGTGCTGAGCAGCGACGCCCGCGCGGGTGCCCGCGGGATCGTCGCGCTCCCGGTACACGCCCGCGACGAGCTGGCGGGTGTGCTCGTCGTCGCGGGGCCGGTCGCGGTCGCCGCCGCGCGGGAGGCCGCGCTCTGGCTGGGGGAGGCCCTGGAACGGGCCCGGCTGGAGGAGAGCGCGGCCGTGGCCGAGCAGGCCGAGCTGCGAGCGCTGCGCGCGGAGATCTCGCCGCACTTCGTCTACAACAGCCTCACCGCCATCGCGTCGTTCGTGAAGTCCGACCCGGAGCGGTCGCGCGACCTCATGCTCGACTTCGCCGAGTACACGCGCCACAGCCTTGCCCGCCACGGCGACTACACCACGGTGGCGGGCGAGTTCAGGGCGATCGAGGCCTACCTGGCGCTGGCCAGGGCGGTGCTGGGGGAGCGGCTGACGGTGCAGGTGCGGATCGCCCCGGAGATCCTGCCCGTCGCGCTGCCCTACCTCGCGCTCCAGCCGCTTGTGGAGAACGCCGTGCGCCACGGTGTCGAGCTGCCGGGTGGCAGCGGCCTCGTGCAGGTGAGCGGCGAAGCGGACGGCACGGAATGCGTGATCGCGGTCGAGGACGACGGCCCGGGCATGGACCCCGAGTACGCGGCCGCGGTACTCGCCGGGCAGGGTTCGCCGGGCAGCATGGGTCTGGTGAACGTCGATCGGAGGCTGCGCACGGTGTTCGGGCCCGGCTACGGTCTCGTGATCGAGACGGGGGTGGGCGCGGGCACCCGGGTGCTGCTGCGCCTGCCCCGGTTCCAACCTGGGGTGGTGGTGTGATGACCCGCCGCATGCGGGTGCTCGCCGTCGACGACGTCGCGCCGGCGCTCGCGGAGCTCAGCCGGATGCTGCGGGAGTCGCCGGACGTCGGGGACGTGGCCGAGGCAGGCGACCCGATCACCGCGCTGCGCCTGATCCAGGCGGGCCCGCTCGACGCTGTGTTCCTGGACATCTCGATGCCCGCGATGAACGGGCTCGAGCTCGGATCGCTGCTCGCCAGGATGACCGACCCGCCGGTGGTCGTCTTCGTCACCGCGTACGAGGAGCATGCGGCATCGGCGTACGGGATCGGTGCGGTGGACTACCTGCTCAAGCCCGTGAGCGCCGAGCGGCTGGCCGCCGCGCTCGCCCGGGTGCGGCGGTTCGGCGCCGCGGAGACCGCGCCGGCCCCCGCCCCGGTCGACGCGCTCCCCGCCGTGCCGGTGGAGCTCGCCGGGCGCACCCGATTCGTGCGGCGCGACGACGTGCGCTTCGTGGAGGCGCACGGCGACTACGTGCGCCTGCACACCCCCTCCGGCGCGCACCTCGTGCGCATCCCCATCTCGCGGCTCGAGGAGCACTGGCAGCACGCGGGCTTCAGCCGCGTGCACCGCAGCTACCTGCTCGCCGTGCCCGCCGTCCGCGAGCTGCGCAGCGACCTGTCCGGCGGCCTGCTGGCCCACACCGACGTCGGCGACGTGCCGGTGAGCCGCCGGCACGCCCGCGAGCTGCGTGAGCACCTCCTCGAAGCAGCCACGCGGGGCGCGTTTGAACCGCCCGCCCAGCGGGCCCGATGAAACAACTGTGCGGATGAAACAGCAGCGCCGCGTCGCGGTGACGAGCCCACAGACCCGGGTGGCGCTGGCCGGCCGGCGCAGCGGCGCGCCCGTGGCGCCGCCGCACCTCGCCCCGGCCGACGCCGAGCGCGCCCGGCGGATCCACGACCGGCAGCTGCGCTACGCCCTCACGGCGCTCGCGCTGCTGGGTGCGCTCCTGCTGGGCCTGCCCCTCGTACTCGCCGGCGTCCCAGCGCTCGACGTGGTGCGGCTGGCCGGGATCCCCGTCTCATGGCTGGCTGTCGCGGTGCTGCCGTTCCCGCTGATGGCGTTGCTCGCCGGGTGGCAGCTGCGCAAGGCCGAGCGTGTGGAGCGCTCGTGGCCGGCTCGGCGGCGAGTGCTGCGGTGATCCTCGCGATCGTCCCGGTACTGCTGATCACGTTGCTGATCGGCGCGCGCGGGGTCGCGGCCATGCGCACCACGTCGGACTTCCTGGTGGCGTCGCGCCGGATCTCCCCGACCGTCAACGCGGCCGCCGTGTCCGGCGAGTACCTCTCCGCGGCGTCGTTCCTCGGGATCGCCGGCCTCGTCGTCAAGGACGGCGTCGGCTCACTCTGGTACGCCGTCGGCTTCGCCGCGGGCTACGTCGCGATGCTCGCGCTCGTCGCCGCCCCGATGCGCCGTACCGGCGCCCTGACCGTGCCCGACTTCGCCGAGGCCCGGCTCGGATCGCCGGGCCTGCGCAAGCTGTCGGCGGTGGTCGTGCTGGTGATCGGCTGCCTCTACCTGGTGCCGCAGTTCACCGCGGCCGGGCAGGTGCTGGGCGTCGTGAGCGGCAGCCCGTACTGGGTGGGCGTGGTGATCGCAGGCGCCGCCGTCAGCATCACGCTCGCGCTGGGCGGCATGCGGGCGGCCACGTACGTGCAGGCGTTCCAGTTCGTGCTGAAGCTCGCGCTGTTCATCGTGCCGGCGATCTGGCTGGTGCTGCAGGTCAGCCCGGACACGCGACGCGACGCGCTGACCCCGGTCGAGTTCAGCCGCTTCGAGTCGGCCACCCCGGTGCAGTTCCGGCTCGACACCACCCTCACCCTCACCGAACCCACTCCCGTGCGGGTGGGCGGGGGAGCGCCGGAGGTGCTCGCGCCGGGCGAGTACCCCGTGGAGGCGGGGCAGACGTGGGAGTTCGACGCGGGCGCCGCGGTGCCGCACGTCGGCGCCGGGCCACCGGGCGGCCCCGACTGGGCGCGCCCGCTGCTCGACCCCGCAGGCCACCCGGTGCTCGCCACCTGGTCGGTGCTGGTGGCCACGGTGCTCGGCACGATGGGGCTGCCGCACATCCTCATCCGGTTCCACACCAGCCCCGACGGGCGCGGCGCCCGCCGCACGGCCGCGATCACCGTGGCCCTGCTGGGCGTGTTCTACCTGTTCCCCGCGGTGTACGGCCTGCTCGGCGCGGCGCTACTGCCCGAGCTGTACCTCTCAGGGGGCACCGACACCGTGGTCGTCGCGCTGCCCGCCAGGGTGGATGACGGCTTCGCGGGCACGCTGTTCACCGCGTTGCTCACCGCAGGGGCGTTCGCGGCGTTCCTGGCCACCTCGCTCGGCCTGCTCCTCGCGGTGTCCGGGGCACTGTCCCACGACCTCGTGCCGAGCACGCTGCGCCGTCTGCGGTTCACCCCGCTCGTCGCGGCGCTCGTCGTCGTGCTGCTCGCCCTCCCCGCGGCACGGCTCGACGTCGGTGTCCTCGTGACCTCGGCGTTCGCGGTGGCCGCATCCACGTTCTGCCCGTTGCTGGTGCTCGGGATCTGGTGGCCGCGGCTCACGGCGCGCGGCGCGATCGTCGGGATGACGACCGGCCTGCTTGCATCGGCGGGTGTGATCGGGATCGACCTGTTCCTCGGTGTGCCGCCGGGACTCGCAGGGATCCTCCTCGGCCAGCCCGCGCTGTGGTCGGTGCCGCTCGCGTTCGCGACGATGGTGCTGGTCTCGCTGCGGGGCCGACCGCCCGCGTGGGCGGCGGCGGCGATGCTGCGGCTGCACCTGGACGAGACCGAGCCCGGCCGCCGATGAGTTTCCGGCCCCGTGGCGGTCTCAACAGCATGACGGTGGCGACGGATCCCGAGAACTCCCACGCCCTGACCGCGGCCCGGTCGGGCGACCAGGCGGCGTTCGCGGCGCTCGCCGAGCCGCATCGGCGGGAACTGCAGGTGCACTGCTACCGGATGCTGGGCTCCTTCACGGACGCCGAGGACATGGTGCAGGAAACCCTGTTGCGGGCATGGCGCCGCCGCGAGACCTACGCCGGCCGCTCGACGTTCCGCGCGTGGCTCTACCGGATCGCCACGAACGCGTGCCTCGACCACCTGGAGCGCCATCCGCGCCGTCCTGGTGGGGACGGCGAGGTCACCTGGCTGCAACCGTTCCCGGACCGGTTGCTCGAGCAGGCCGCGCCCTCGGATGCCGAGCCGGACGCGGTGGTCGTGGCGCGGGAGACGATCGAGCTCGCGTTCCTCGTCGCCGTGCAGCACCTGCCGCCCCGGCAACGGGCGGTGCTCATGCTGCGCGACGTGCTCGGCTGGTCGGCCGCGGAGAGCGCCGCCGTCCTGGACGCGAGCGTCGCCTCGGTGAACAGCGCCCTGCAGCGGGCGAGGGCGACCCTTCGCGAGCACCTGCCGCAGCGGCGCTCGGAGTGGTCGCCCGCGGGACCGACCGATGAGGAGCGCTCCGTCCTGCAGCGGTTCATGGAGGCGTGCGAGCGCGCCGACATGCCCGCGCTCGCATCGCTGATGCGCGAGGACGCGGTCTTCTCGATGCCGCCGCAGCCCGAGGTGACGCACGGCCGGGATGCGATCGTCGAGCTCTGGGCCCCCGCGCTGGCCGGGACGTCTGCGCTCGGTGAGCTCCTCCTGGTGCCGGTGTGGATGAACCACCAGCCCGCCGTCGCGAACTACGTGCGCCGGCCCGGCGACTCGGAGTTCCGCGCACTGGCGGTGGACGTGCTGCGCGTCGAGGACGGGTCGATCACGGACATCCTGTCGTTCGAGCACACGGAGACGTTCCCCGTCTTCGACCTGCTCGACCTCCCGGCCTCCCGGTAGCGGGGAGGAGACGTGGACGCCGAGCCGGTCACGTTCCTCGGTCGGCCGCTCGGGCCCTCGTTCCGGACCCGCACCGTGACGATCCGTCCCGGCGGCACCCGGCCCTACGAGGAGGGCGAGTGGCGGGACGCACTGGTCGTCGTCGAGTGCGGCGCGGTGGTGGTGGAGGGCCACGCCGGCAGCCGCAGGGCGTTCGGGGCAGGAGACGTCCTCTGGCTCACCGGGATGGGCGTCCGAGCGCTGCACAACGAGGGACAGGAGAGCGCCGTGCTCGTCGCGGTATCCCGACAGAGGGCCGATGGCGCCGAGTAACGGGCCGAGCGGCGCCTTCGGTCGCATCCAACAACCCGAAGTGCCGTTCGCCCCGCTAGAAACGGTGGGTGAAGGAGGTGACGACAGAAGTCAGAGCCCTCGCCACGGACCCGACGGCATCGGTGACGCGGGACACCGCCGAGTCGCCGTCGTCGGAGTCCTCGTCGCCGGAGTCGCCGTCGCTCGAGTCCTTCTCGCTCGACTTCTCGTCGGACGAGTCCTTGCTGTCCTTGCTGTCGGAGTCCTCGGAGTCGCTCGAGTCGTCGGACTCGGCCTTCTTGTCGCTGCTGTCCTTGTCGCTGCTGTCCTTGTCGCCGTCTTCTTTGTTGCTGTCCTTCTTGTCGGACTTGTCCTCGTCCGAGTCGTCGTCTTCGTCCGACTTGTCCTTGCTGGACTTGTCTTCGCGGTCGGCCTCGTCGTCGGCCTTGCCGCTGTCCTTCTCGTCGCTTTCGGCCTTGTCGCTTTCGGCCTTCTTGCTTTCGGCCTTGTCACCGCTGTCGCTGCCCGAGCCGGAGCTGGACGTGCTCGGCTCGTCGGTGTCCGGCTCGTCGGCGCCGCCGGGGGCCTCGGTGACGGCGTCCTCGGCGGCTTCGGCCGCATCCGCCGCGGCCTCCTCGGCCGCCTGCTCCGCGGCGTCGTCCGTGGGGGGCACGTCGATGATCGGCGCTTCGGGGCCGGCCTGCTCGGCCGGAGCGCCGCCGTCCTCCCCGCCCGCGGCCGGGCCGGGCTCGGCCGGGGTGGCCTCGTCGGGTGCCTCGTCCTCGGCGGGGACCGGGGCGGGCGCGGCATTCGCCTGCCCCTCGTCGCCTTCGGCTGGTGCCGCCGATACGTCGTCGGGCGTGTCGGCACCTGCCGCGCCGGATTCGGGCTCCTCCGCGGTGTCGCCGGCCTCCTCGGGCTCGTCGGAGCCGGGCTCGTCGGAGGTGCCGGACTCGTCGGAGGTGCCGGAGCCGCCCGAGCTGTCGGACTCGCCGGGAGTGTCGGAGTCGTCTGTGGTGTCGGGCTCGTCCGCCCCGGTGCCGGAGTCGTCGTCGGACTGGGTACTCGGCTCGCCCTCGGATCCGCTGGAGCCGCTGGAGCCGCTGCCCGAGCCGCCGGAGGGCTCCTCCGGCTCCGGCTCGTTCTGAGGCTCGGTCGGGCTCTGAGGCTCGGGGCTCTGGGGTTCCGGGGTCTGCGGCTGGCCAGGCGGCTGGGCCTCGCCGCTCGGCTCGGTACCCGGGTCGCTCCCGGTGGCCGGGGCAGGATTCTGATCACTCGCGGACGGACTCTGGGGCTCGGCCGTCTGGGGCGCGGTATCCGGCCCGCTGGGCGTGGCGCCGGGTTCCGAACCGGGCTCGGCCGACGGGCCCTGCTCGCCCGGAGCCCCAGGCGCACCGCCCTCGTCCTCTCCGGGGAACGGCGGCGAAGCGAGGATGCTCTCGTCGCCGGGGCGATCGGTGGGCCGGCCCGATGTCCGGCTCTTCCGGATCGGCGGGACGCCCCGTGCCGATCGAGTCGGCGAGCTGCCGCTGCACGCGGGCGAGGTCGTCGTGGCCCTCGGCGGGCCGGACGCCGGGCAGGCTCGCGGCGGCGGCGTCGATCTGGCGGGCGGCCTCGTCCGGGCGGCCGGCGCGCAACGCCGCACGCGCCTGCTCGAGGTGGTCGTTGACCGTGATCGCGGCTTCGACCGAGCGCGCCCGCTCGGCGTAGAACACCTTCGAGACGGGCCAGAGGGCGCTGCCTGGTTCGGCGTCGGAGGCACCGGCCGCGACCCCTGATGTCGCGAGGGCGACGAGGGCGGCCGCGATCGCGAGCCGTCGGGCGTAGGGGCTGAATGTCCGGCGCCGGCCGGACCGCAGGGGGGTGACACCGGCGGGGGCACCGGTGGTGTCGTCGGGATCGGAAACGTCGACGGCTGTATCGGCGATAAGGCCTGCAGAGGGCGTGGGTCCGGACGACGAGCCACCGGCAAGCGCCTCGGGCCGAACCTCGGCCACCCATGCGGCGAGCATCGCGACGAGCTCGTCCTCGGTACCCCGAGCGGAGGCAGGCACGTCGCGCGGGGCGACGAGACCCGCGGCGAGCTGCTCGATGAACTCGTTGTCGGCGCGCAGGGCGGCGACGTCGAGGGGATGCTCGGTGTCCTGGGGCAGCGAACCACCGTTCTCGGTGCCGCCCCCGTCGGGGAGATCGTTCTCGTCTCCGAGCCGCACCCCGACCTCCGTTTCTCGTGGGTGGTGCCGGCCGGGCAACCGGCGACAGACTACCCCGGTGGCCGTCGCGTCCCGGGGAGTCCAGTGAAGAGTCGTTCGCGAGCCGCCCGATGTTTCGCGCTCGCGGGATTTCGGCCCACTTTCGGGCCAGAAGGCCCCTTGCGTGCTACCCGGGAAGTGCGTTACGCCGGATCACCTCGGCGTAGAAGTGGGCGCTGTCCTTCGGCGTGCGGACCTGCGTCGCGTAGTCGACGTGGACGATCCCGAACCGCTTGGCGTAGCCCCATGCCCACTCGAAGTTGTCCAGGAGCGACCAGACGTAGTACCCGTTGACGGGTGCTCCGGCCTCGATCGCCGCGTGCACGGCCGCCAGGTGACCGCGCAGGTACTCGACGCGGTCGATGTCGACGACCCGCCCGTCGGGCCCGACCACGTCCGGGAACGCGGCGCCGTTCTCGGTGACGAGCAGCTCGAGGCCGGGAGCCTCGCGGGCAACCCGAACCAGCAGTTCGGTGAGTCCGCGCGGGTCGATGCTCCACCCCATGTCGGTCTTGGGACCGTGCTGAATCGGGAACTCGACGTCGTCGCACGCGATCCACGGGCTGGCGGCACCGTCGCCGTGGCCGTCGGCGTTCTCCTTGGGGCGCTCGCGCGTCCAGTGCCGCACCGGCGTGGGGGAGTAGTAGTTGACGCCGAGCACGTCGATCGGCGCCGAGATGACGTCGACGTCGCCGTCGCGTACGAACGACCAGTCGGTCACACCCGCGGTATCGGCCTGGACGTCCGCGGGGTAGCGCCCGTGCAGCACGGGGTCGAGGAACACCCGGTTCTGCAGGCCGTCGACGCGGCGTGCGGCGTCGACGTCGAGGTCCGAGGCGGGGTTCTCCGGTCGCACCCACGCGAGGTTCAGTGTGATCGCGACGCGGGCGTCGGGCGCTGCGCGGCGGATCGCCGCCGTCGCCAGCCCGTGGGCCAGGTTGAGGTGGTGGACGGCGGTCAGCGCGGCGGCGTCGTCGGTGCGGCCCGGGGCATGCACTCCGCTGGCGTAGCCGAGGTACGCGCTGCACCACGGCTCGTTCAGCGTGATGAAGAGCGGCACCCGATCGCCGAGGGCCGCGGCCACCACCTCCGCATACTCGCCGAACCGCTCCGGGGTGTGCCGCGCCGTCCAGCCGCCCGCATCCTCGAGCGCCTGCGGGAGGTCCCAGTGGTAGAGCGTGATCGACGGGCTGATCCCGTGTGCGAGCAGCTCGTCCACCAGGTCGGAGTAGAAGCCGATCCCCTCGGCGTTGACGGGGCCGAGCTCGTCGGGGGTGACCTGGGGGGTGATCCGGGGCCACGACACGGAGAACCGGTACGAGGTGAGCCCGAGCCGGGCCATCAGGGCCACGTCGTCGCGGTACCGGTGGTAGTGGTCGACGGCCACGTCCCCGGTCTCCCCACCGGCGACGCGTCCCGGCGTGTGGGAGAACGTGTCCCAGATCGACGGCGTGCGCCCGCCCGCAGCGACTGCCCCCTCGATCTGGTAGGCGGCGGTGGCGGAGCCCCACAGGAACCCCTGGGGGAACCGGACTGCGCCGGTCGCGGTGCTGGCCTGGGTGGCGGTCACGTCCGTCCTTCCGTTCGCGATGACGTCCACTGCTGCGATGCCCACTCCTCGTAGGAGGTCCATGCTTGCAGGTCGCGGCGCGTGGTGAACCGCCGCATCGTGCCGCTGAAGGGATCGCGGAACTCCAGCGTGGACGCCAGCAGCTGCAGGGGACGGCTGAAGTCGTCGAGCGGCTTCTCCGTGAGCTCGGGGAAGAAGTCGTCGCCGAGGATGGGAATGCCCAGCCCGTTCATGTGCACGCGCAGCTGGTGGGTGCGGCCCGTCTCGGGCACGAGCCGGTAGCGCGCGAGCCCGTTCCGGTGGGCCAGCAGCTCGACGTGTGTGACCGCGTTGGTCGGGCCCGGCTCCTCGTACGCGCGGATCACCCGGCGTTCCTTGACGATCCGACTCTCCACCGTGTGTGGCAGGGTGAGGGCCGGGTCGTGGGGGGCGACCGCCTCGTAGGTCTTGCGGACCCGCCGGTCGCGGAACAGCGTCTGGTACGCGCCGCGCCGCTCTCGCCGCACCACGAACATGAGCAGGCCCGCGGTGGGCCGGTCCAGCCGGTGGGCGGGAGAGAGCGCGGGCAGATCCAGGTCCCGGCGCAGGCGTACGAGTGCCGTCTCGAGGATGTGACTCCCGCGCGGGATCGTGGCGAGGAAGTGCGGCTTGTCGACGACGACCAGCTCGTCGTCGCGGTGCACGATGCCGATCTCGAACGGCACCGGTGCCTCGTCCGGGAGGTCCCGGTGGAACCACAGGAACTCTTCCGGCACGAACGGTGCGTCCAGCGTGATCGGCCCGTTGCGCCCGACGATGCGCTCCTCGAGCAGCATGGCGTCGATCCGCGCCGGATCGACCCGGGGGAGGCGCTCGACCAGGTGGTCACGCATCGTGGCCCACGACGATTCCGCCGGCGTCCGCAGCCGCACCGCGTCGAGCCCGTGCCGCTGCGGAAGCGGCGACTTCAACTTCCTTCTGATCTAGTGCCCCCGTGCCGCCCTGTCACGAGATCTCGGCGCGGATCCGGGTGAGGATCTCCTCGGTGCGCTCCGGCTGTTCCACCTGCGCGCACAGCCGGTCCATCACCGCGGCGTAATGCTCCACGTCGGTGCGCTTGTCGAGGTAGAGGGCGCTGGTGAGCTGCTCGAGGTAGACGATGTCGGGCAGGTCCGGCTCCGCGAAGCGCAGGATCGCGAACGGCCCACCCGCCGCGGCGTGGCCACCGTAGGAGAACGGCGCCACCTGCAGTGAGATGTTGGGCAGTTCGTTCATCTCGATGAGGTGGGTGAGCTGGGCGCGGCTCTGCTCCGGCCCGATCAACGAGCGTCGGAGAGCCGCCTCGTCGACCACGGCCCACAGCGTGGGCGCGTTGGGGCCGGTGAGCAACGCCTGGCGCAGCATGCGGAGCTCGACGCGCCGCTCGACCTCCACCGGGTCGGTGTGGCCGAGCATCGTGACGGCACGCGCGTAGTCGCGCGTCTGGAGCAGCCCCGGCACGAACTGCAGCTCGTAGTTGCGGATCACCGACGCGGCCTGCTCGAGCCCCAGGTACGTCTCGAACCAGCTCGGCAGCAGGTCGGAGTAGCGGTGCCACCAGCCGGGCGTGTTCGCCTGCCGGGCCAGATCGAGGAACTGCGCCCGCTCGGCCGTGTCACGCACGCCGTAGCAGGTGAGCAGGTCGGCGACGTCGCGTTCCTTGAACCCGACGCGCCCCAGCTCGAGCCTGCTGATCTTGGCGGGCGAGGCGCGGATCGCCTCGCCCGCGTGCTCGCGGGTGATGCCCGCGGCCTCACGCTTGCGTCGCAGCGCCCCACCGAGCCCGATGCGGAGCACGGTGGGGCCTGTCGGGGCCCCCTTCGGAGCGCGACCGCCGGCACGGTCGAGAGCGGACTGGTCGAACGACCCGGCTTCCGCGTCGTCGGGCACGACGATCATCAGGTTCCCCCGGCAGTGTGTCTTGGTCGCGTTCACGTGCATGCGCACTGTAGTGAGCACTCTCACTCTGCCGTGCATCGGCACGTACGGCAAGCGTGCGCAAATGCGCGTTCAGCAGGCGAGGTCGTCGAGCTCGCCGCTCCTCGCGGCCAGCACGAAGGCCGCGACTGCGGCGCGGGTGCCGACGAGCACCGGGCCGGCCGGGAAGCGTGAGTTGCGCAGGGCGACGTTCCCACCTGCGAGTTCTGCGAGTTCAACGCAGTTTCCGCTGGGGTTGCTCGCCGTGCTCTTGCGCCACTGCACGGTCTCGTAGTTCTCTGTCAAAGCAAGTTGCACGTGCAGATGCTCATGCACTGGCACTTGCGAATGCAAGTTAGGCAGGCCACGATCAGGGTGCGACACGCGCCACCCACCCGGGTGTGCGTCGGCAGCGAAACGGGGGACCGCCATGAGTTACTCCTGGGGGGCGAGCTACGGCTCGGCGCGCGCGGCAGGAGTCGCGCTCGATCGGTCGGGAGCCACCGTCAACGACGCCGGCGCGCCACACCGATCGGTCGAGGTCCCGGGGCCGCTCCAGGGTGCTCGTCCCGGCGGCCGCCCCGCGGAGGTCGTCGACGATGCGATGCCGGAGCAGCAGCGGGTCGCCGACGAGCTGGCGCCGATGGTGGAGGTGTGGCAGCGGCTGCTCGCCCAGCACGTCCCCGACCGCGCCGGGCGCTGCCGCACCTGCACCAAGGGCGGCACCGGGCTGCCCACCACACCCTGGCCATGCGTGATCCACGGGATCGCCGACATGGCTCGCCGCACCTACGACACCCAGCGCGGGCGCGCGGCCTCCTAGGACCCGCGCAGGCGCAGGTATCCCGCCCCGCGCCCGGACCCCGCCCCGGCGGCCACCACGAGTGCCGGGTGCCGGGCGCCACCGCGGGTATCCCCCTGATCCGCGGCCGCGGATCGTCAGCGCAGCCGGTCCGCGGTCGTGCTCCACCCGATGGGCGAGGTGTGCTCGCGGAGTGCGCTCGCCATGATCGTGTGTTGCTGCTCTTCTGGGGCCAAGCCCTCGTTGCCCACCAAGACAGAGTCACAAAGGTCACGGGCGCACGCGACGATCCTCCGGGACCTGGTCGCGTGCCTGAGGTCCACTTCGTCTCGGGATACCGCTTTTGTGCGCTCGTTGATCAGCCGGGCCGCCGACTGGGCCCAGGCCACCGGCTGGACGCTCTGATCCATCGTCGCCCCGAGTGTGGCCGCCCAGGGTGGGCTGCCCAGGGTGCGGCCGCCCCCGATGAGTCCCGCCGCCGAAAGCAGTCATACCGCGCATGAACACCACACCCCTCCCAGAACCGCAGACCGCAGTCGGCAAGGTGCTCTGGCACTTCACGATGTCGCTCGACGGCTTCGTCGCCGGGCCGAACCACGAGATGGACTGGATGTCCGGGATCTCGGGCAGGCCCGGGCTGGAGGAGGAGTACATCGCGACCACCGGCGCCGTGCTCGGCGGCCGCGCCGGCTGGGACGCGTTTTCCGGATCCCGCCCTTACAGCGACGCCTGGCAGGGCTCGATCTTCGTCCTCACCCACCACCCCGAGGACGCCACGCCGACCGCCGGCGTCACGTTCCTCACCTGCGACGTCGCCGAGGCCGTGCGGATCGCACTGGAAGCCGCGGACGGCAAGAACGTCGAGGTGCTCTCGGCCTCGATCGGAGCACAGCTGATCGAGCGCGGCCTGATCGACGAGATCGACCTGCACATCGCGCCGGTCCTGCTCGGCGACGGCATCCGGCTGTTCGACAACCCCGGCGGCGCACCCGTGCGCCTCGACCGCGTGCACGACGGCGCCCCGAACGCGGAGCTCGATGTCCGCTTCCGACCAGCACGCTAGTGCTACACCGTAGATCGTCCCCGCGACCTGCGCTGATGCCGTGAGACGGCCTGGACGAAGGGCGAGCCACCACGCCATCGTCGCCGGCTGGAGCTGACCCCCGTCGCGCAACGTTCTCGCCGGCTATCGCTTGCCGACGGTGTAGGTCAGGTGGGTCACCCGCGTCGAGGCGGCGGCGCGGACCTGGTTCAGGGCCAGGCGGTCGGGGTCCACGCGGTCGAACAGGCGGATGCCGGTGCCGAACAGCACGGGCGCAAGCGTGACCGAGAACTCGTCGACCAGGCCGGTGTCCAGGTACTCCTGGATCGTCTCGCTGCCGCCGGCGATGCGGACGTCGCGTTCGCCGGCGGCCTCGCGGGCCTGGTCGAGCGCGCTCTCGATGCCGTCGTTGACGAAGTGGAAGGTGGTGCCGCCCGGCCGCTCCCAGGGGTCACGCTCGGCGCGAGTGACGACGAAGACCGGCGTGTGGAACGGGGCCTCCTCCGGCCATGCCTGCTCGCCGAGGTCGAACATCCGCTTGCCCATGACGCTCGCGCCGGTGCGCTCGAACGTCGCCCGTGCGATGTCGTTGTCGATGCCTTCCTCGCCGCCCTCGCCGAGCTTGAGGTTCTCCCGGAACCAGCGCTGCGGGAACGCCCACGCCTGCAGTTCCGCCCACTTCGACATCCAGCGCCTGACGCCCGGGTCGTCCTGCTTCTCAGGCGAGAAGGCATCCTCGGTCGGCACGGCCTCGGGTGCCATGAAACCGTCGAGCGACATCGTCACGCTGAAGAACACCTTCCCGGCCATCAGCTCTCCGTTCCGATCGGTGTGGTCTCGTTCGGGCTGAGTTCGGCGACGTAGACCGCCAAGTTGTGCAGGGTTTGCTCGCCGCCCTCGATCGCGTGGTACTTCTCCACCGCCTCGTCGCGGAGTTCCTTGGTGGGGAACACCGTGCGCATCACGATCCGGGTCTCGTCGCCGGCGGGCTCGAAGGCCAGGACCGACTCGAAGGCGTTGGGGTCGTCGCGGGACTCGCCGTGCAGCATCGTGATCCGCTCCGGCGGGACGATCTCCCGCCAGGTGATCCACTCCTGGTAGTCGGTCCCGTCCGGCCCGTGCATCACGAAGTCCCATGCCCCGCCGACGCGGAACTCGAAGGACCGCGTGGTGGTGGAGAACCCCTCCGGTCCCCACCACCGCGACAGGTGCCGGACCTGCGTGAACGCTTCGAACACCAGCGCCTGTGGTGCGCTGATGACCCGGGACATCACGATCTCGCGGTCCGCGGTCGCGTGTTCGGGCTCGCCGCCGCTACTGGTCGTCGCCATCCGGTGGTTCCTCCCTCCTCGCTCGTGTCAGGTCCTGCACGTACTCGTCCAGCCGGTCGAAGCTCCCGCTCCAGAACCGCTCGAAGCCGCCCAGCCACTCGTGCACCGGCTGCAGCCTGCGGGCGTCCAGGTCGTACAGCCGCTGCTTGCCCGCTCCGCGGACCCGCACCAGCCCGACCTCCCGGAGCACCCGCAGGTGCTTGGACGCCTGCGGCTGGCTCATCCCCAGATCCCGTGCCAGCTCGGTCACCGGCCGCTCGCCGCCCCGCAACAGGACCAGGATCTCCCGCCGCTGCGGCTCGGCGATCGCGTTGAACGCGTCCGAGGTCGTCGCCGCTCGTGCCATGGCGGCGATCGTATGCCTATATCGGAAAGTGTCAACGATCCGCATCGCGAGCGGGGCGGACCTCGCCCCACGTCACAGCGCTACCCCGTCGCGGAGCTCGTCGGCTAGAACGCGTTGATCGGGCGGGCGCGCTCCCGCCGGGTCAGGGCGCTGACCAACGCAGACTGTCCGTGGCGCCGCACCGCGAGGCGCACGAGGAGATCTCGCACGGGTGCGAAGGCCTCGTCCGGGAACTCGGGTGTGGGCAGGTCGAGGCTCACCGCGAGGTCGTCGGAGTGGACCACGATCTCCAGAAGTCGAGTCAGCAGGAAGTCGTGGCGTCGCAGCGACCAGCCTTGCCAGGGAATGGGCACAACATCGCGGGCGCCACCGGCGACGAGCAGGTCACGTGCCGTCTGCAGCGCCGCCGTTGCGCGATTCCGCAGCGCCGATGGGCCGAGCTCGGCCTCTGCGTCGTCCGTGCTGCGATCGTTGACCGGATCGTCAGGTGAGGTCGCGGTCACCCATGCGGCCCGCGCGTAGTGCGCGTCCGCAGACTCCAGCGTCGGTAGAGCCGCGTCAGCTTGCAGCAACTCGGCCGCGTGGGAGATCTGACGTCCCAGGTGGCAGGCGAGAGCGCCGATCGACATCTTCGGCAGCGCACTCCGCTGCGACCAACCATCGGAGACGTCCTGACGCCGGATGAGCTCCAGGGCGATCGACGCGGCGCTCGGGAATGCGCGGTCGTGCTGATCGACGAGCTCGTGCATTCGGCCAGCATGGCAGACCGGGCCCGCGCCGCCGTGCAGAGCTTGATCATCGTTGGGCCCTGTGCTATTCGACCTGCGGGGTCGGGAAAGGGGCAAAGCCTCGTCACTCCCCGGTCGGCAGCGGGAAGACGCCGTTCTCGTCGTGGACCTCGCGGCCGGTGAGGGGCGGGTTGAACACGCAGGCCGCGCGGAACGGGGTGAGGGCGCGCAGCGTGTGCCGCTGGTGTGCGTCGGCCAGGTACATCACGCCGGGCTCGAGACGGTGCGTTTCACCGGTCTCGTCGTCGACCAGTTCGCCGTGGCCCTCGATGACGTAGACGGCCTCGATGTGGTTGGCGTACCACATCTTGATCTCCGCGCCCGCCGGCACCTCGGTGTCGTTCAGGGAGAATCCGACGTTCTCCTCGGCGAGCACCAGGCGACGGCTCGTCCACGTGGGGCCCTTCACCTCCCGTTCGGTGCCGATGATCCCTTGCAGCGAATGGACGATCATGGAGTACGTCTCCTACTGTTTCGCGCTCAGGCGGGGCCGTGCGCACCGGCTCGGCGATGATCTCCAGGCCCGGTGGCTGCTACGACAGCAAACATCCTGGCCGCGGACAGAGAGTCCCAAAAGTGGCAGGAACGCCTACTGTCGCAAAGACTCCGCCATGCTCCTCCCGTGCCGCGCGAACCACGTGATCGTGACGTCATTGGGGAACGACTTGCGGTCCGTGACCGTGAAGGCCGTGGGGTCGAACCTCCCGTCGAACGCCGCGACGCCGGATCCCGCGACTACCGGGTAGCTCTTGATGATCAGTTTGTCGATCTCGGGCAGCAGCGCACCCGCCAGCCTGCCACCGCCGCACAGCCAGATGTCCTGCCCCGTCTCCTGCTTGAGGGTGCGGACCAGGGTGAGCGGGTCGTTGCCGACCACGGTGACGTCCGGATCGGGACTGGCGCCGAGCGTGCTCGAGACCACGTACTGGCGCAGGTGGGCGTACGGGCTGGTGATACCCGCGTCCAGTACGACTCGGTAGCTCCCGAGTCCCATCAGCATGGTGTCGAAGTGCTGATTGGGTACGTCCGCGAGGCCGTGGGCGGCGCGCAGGGCGGTCGGGACGGTCTCGGGGTATTGCGCGTTGATCCACGCGCTGTAGGCGGCTGCCTGGGTCTCGTCACCCGCGGGATAGAAGCCGACTTCCCCGTTGGGCCCCGCGATGCGGCCATCGATGCTGACCCCGACGTAGTAGACCAATTCCCGCATTCCACATGCCTCCGTTCGTCCTCTTCGAGCCGAGATGAGCCGGTCCCCGGCGGCCCGGAGCAGGTCAGTCCCAGCAGAGGCAGAACGGGTGGCCGGCGGGGTCCAGGTACACCCGCCAGTTGTCGCCGGGTTGCAGCTCGTGCTTGGTCGCTCCGAGGACGAGCACCTTCTGCTCCGCCTCGTCGAGCTGGGATGCCGCCACCGTGACGTCGATGTGGAACTGCTGGGGACGGTCCGGTTCGGGCCAGATCGGTGGCTGGTAGTCCCGGGCCAGTTGGAAGCTCAGCAGCACGGTGTCGCCGTCGCGCAGGCTGACCCACTCCTCGTCGGCGTAGATGATGTCGCCTCCGACGAGCTCCCGGTAGAACTCGGCCAGTGCACGTGGCTCTGGGCTGTCGAGGACGACCGCTCGCATCTTCGCGATTCCAGACATGGCGGCCATGCTGCCAGCGGCCGGCGCGCCGCACCGCCGAATTCACGCTCCACGGGCAAGGTGCGGTGCGAGCACGGCCTCGACCTGCTCGCACATCCACTCTGTGAGTGGGGTCAGCGCTCGGCGGCCCGCTCCCGCAGCACGAAGCGCTGCAACTTGCCCGTGCTCGTGCGGGGGAGTTCGGTGACGAACTCGACGAGTCGCGGGTACTTGTAGGGCGCGATCGTCTGCTTCACGTGGTCCTGCAGCGCCGCCGCGTCGGGCACGGCGCCATCCCGCAGCACGACGTACGCGGTGACGAGCGAACCGCGCTCCTCGTCGGGCGTGGCCACCACCGCGCAGTCGACGACGTCCGGGTGCCCGAGCATGGCCTGCTCCACCTCGGGGCCGGAGATGTTGTAGCCCGACGAGACGATCATGTCGTCGCTGCGGGCGAGGTAGGTGAAGTAGCCGTCGGCGTCGCGCACGTAGGTGTCGCCGGTGAAGTTCCAGCCGTGCCGCACGTAGGTGGTCTGTCGATCGCCGTCCAGGTAGCGGCAGCCGGTGGGGCCCTTCACAGCGAGGTTGCCCGGTGTGCCGTCGGGCACCGGCTGCCCGTCGTCGTCGAGCACGGCGGCCTGGTAGCCGGGCACGGCGCGCCCCGTGGTGCCGGGGCGGATGTCGTCGTCGGCGGCGGAGATGAACACGTGCAGCATCTCGGTGGACCCGATGCCGTCGATGATCCGCAGGCCGGTGGCGTCGTGCATCGCGTGCCACACGCTCGCGGGCAGCGTCTCGCCCGCGGAGACCAGGCGGCGCGCGCCCGCGAGGCGGTCGGCCTTGCCGGTCGCGAGGATCGCCCGGTACGCGGTGGGCGCGGTGAACAGCACCGTGACGCCCTGCTCGGCCACGGTGTCGGCGAGCTGGGGCGGCGTCACCCGGTCCAGCAGCACCGAGCTCGCCCCGGCGCGGAGCGGGAAGACCACGAGCCCGCCGAGCCCGAACGTGAACGCGATCGGTGGCGTGCCGGTCACGACGTCGGATGGCTGGATCCGCACGACGTGGCGCGAGAACGTGTCGGCGATCGCGAGCACGTCGCGGTGGAAGTGCATCGTCGCCTTAGGGCGCCCGGTGGTGCCGGAGGTGAACGCGAGGAGCGCCACGTCGTCGGCGGCGGTGTCCACGGGGCTGAAGTCGCCGTCGTGGGTCGCGATCATGCCGGTGAGCTCGCTGTCGTCCCCGTACGAGACGGTGCGCAGCTCCGGCGGCACGTCATCGAGGAAGCCGTGGTGGACGAGCGCGAGCGACGGCCGTGCGAGCCCGGTGATCGTGTCGAGCTCCGTGCGGCGCAGCATCGGCATGGTGGCCACCGCCACCCCGCCCGCGAGCAGCACTCCCAGCCAGCAGGCCACCTGCCACGGCTCGTTCGGCCCGCGCAGGAGCACGCGGTTGCCCGGCACGAGGCCGAGGTCGTCGGTGAGCGCGGCGGCCACCTGGGCGGCGCGGTGGCGCAGCTCGCCGTAGGTCCACGCGATGCCGGACCCGCTCACGCACGGGCGCTCGCCGGGCGGGCCGGTGAGCAGCTCGCGGGCAGCGTTGAGCTGCTCGGGGTAGCGCAGTTCCGGCAGCTCGAACGTGAGCTCGGGCCACTGGTCGCGGGGCGGCAGATGATCGCGGCAGAACGGGTCCGTGTGGGCGCTGGCCATGGCGAACCTCCCGCGAGAAAGTATGGCGCTTTGCTGACGAGAGTCAAGACTTCGCTATGAAGCTACGGCCTCGAGGACGACGCCGCTGAACGGGCCCATGACGATCGGAGAGCCAGAACATGCGGCGTCTCCGGTCGAGACCAGCAGCAGGAGAGCGGGCGTCCCGATATCGATGCGGCGAGTCGTAGCGGCGAAGTTGAGGATCACGAGCGTGCGTTCTCCGCCGTCCGCACGGACGTAGGCGAGGACATCCGGCGGAGCGTCGAGGAACGCCTGGCTCCCGGCTCGCAGGGACGGCCGGGCCCGGCGCAACGCGAGCAGGGTGCGGTAGAGGGCGAGCACCGAGCCGGGGTCCTGGAGCTCCGTCGTGACGTTCAGCCGCTCGGCGGTGCCGCCGACGGGCAGCCATGGCTCGCCGGTGGTGAACCCGGCGCCGGGACCGGCCGTCGACGGTGGGGCCCATGGCATCGGCGTGCGTTGCGGGTCGCGGCCGTTGCCGTCCTCGCCGACCCCCTCCGGGAGCTCGGTGTCGGGCAGCCCCAGCTCCTCGCCCTGGTAGAGGAAGGGGGTGCCGCGCAGGGTGAGCAGCAGCATCGCGGCGAGGCGGCCACGGGCCTCGCGGGTCTCGTCGTCGTCGCGGGGCGCCGACCAGCGGGTCACTCTCCGCGGTTCGTCGTGGTTGCCCAGGAACCACGCCGGCCAGGTGCCCGGGCCGGCCATGCCGGTGAACTCCTCGACCGTCCGCCTGATCTCCGCGGCGTCGAACCGCGACCGGGCGAACACGAAGTTGTGGGCGAGGTGCAGCTCGTCGGGGGCGAGGTAGGGCACGATCCGGCGCTGGTCGAACTCCCAGACCTCGCCCACCGCGACGGCGTCCGGGTACCGGTCCACGAGCGCGCGGACCTCGCGCAGGTACGCGTGCAGCGTCGGCCAGTCCTGCTGGCGCGACCGCTCACCGGCGACGTTGTCGCGGTACGCGGGGTCCTTGCCGAGGCGGTTGATCGAGTCGAGCCGCACGCCGTCCACGCCGCGGTCGAGCCAGAAGCGCACGACGTCGAGCTGCGCGGCGCGGACCGCGGGGTTGGACCAGTCGAGGTCGGGTTCCTGGGGCAGGTGGGAGTGCAGGTACCACTGCGCGGTGCCGGCGTGCCACGTCCATGCCGATGTGCCGGCCGGGAAACCGGCGGCCCAGTTGTTCGGCGGGCCACCGTCCAGGTGCCCGTCGCGCCAGACGTAGAAGTCCCGCGTCGGGGCGTCCCTGCAGGCGGCCGCGTCGCGGAACCACGGGTGCTGGTCGCTCGTGTGCGGCAGCACGATGTCGACGAGGATGCGCAGGCCGTGCGCATGGGCTGCGTCTATGAGCGCCTGCGCGTCGGCGTCGGTGCCGAAGATCGGGTCGACGGCGGTGTGATCGCTGATGTCGTAGCCGAAGTCGACCATCGGTGACCGGAAGAACGGCGAGATCCACAGGGCGTCCACGCCGAGGGAGCGCAGGTAGGGCAGCCGCTCGATGATCCCGGGCAGGTCGCCGATCCCGTCTCCATCCGAGTCGGCGAAGCTGCGAGGGTAGATCTGGTAGATCACGGCGTCCTGCCACCACGGCCGGCTCATCGCGCCACTCCACACCGGGTCGAGCGTCGGAATGCGGTGGACCTGCGGACGACGACGGTGCCGACGACGCCGCACACCGCCGTGGTCGCGACCGCGACGGCCAGGGCGCCCGCGTCGAGCAGGACGCCTCCGATCCCGGCACCGGCGGCGATGCCGACCTGGTAGGCGACGATGTACACCGCGGAGGCGAGGTCCGGCCGATCACGAGCCACGCGCAGGACCGCGGCTTGCAGCACCACGCTCATCCCGCCGGCCGGCACCGCCCACAGCACGACCGCGGCTCCCGCGACGACGCCGGAGCCCGGGCCGGCGGCGAGCAGCGCGAGCATGCACACGGCGAACCCGCCGGTGACGATCAGGGCGGTGCCGCGCGGACGGCGGTCCACCTCGCGGCCGATCAGTACGAGGCCGACCATGCCCGCCGCCCCGTGCGCGAGCAGGAGGCCCGAGGTGGCGGGGCCGGTGAGGTGGACGTAGTCGGCGATGATCACCGTGACGTAGGTGAACGCCGTGAGGTGGCCCAGCACCACGATCAGCGTGGTCGCGTTCACCGCGGCGAGTGACCGGTCGGTCAGGGTGCGTCGCACCGAGGACGGGCCGCGCTGTCGTCCGTGCTCGGGCGGCATCGGGTCGACCGTGGCGCGGATCGCCACCGCCGAGAGCGCCGCGGCGCCCGCCACGGCGAGGACGGCGGGCCGCCAGCCGATCGTCGCCCCGAGCCACGAGCTCAGCGGGAGCCCGACGAGGAAGGCGAGCGAGTTCCCCGCGAATACCACCGCGGTGGCCCGGCCGGCCCGGTGCGGCCCGACCAGCCGGGCGGCGATCACCGCGACCACCGACCAGAACACCCCGTGGCCGACCGCGGAGACCACTCTGGCGACCACCGCGACGCCGTAGCTCGGCGCCACCGCCAGCAACAGGTTGGACGCGGTGATCGTCGCGACCGTGGCAACGGCGGCCGTCCGACGGTCCCAGCGAGAGGTCAGCGCGACCAGCGGCACCACCGAGACCGCGACGACGGCCGCGTACCCGGTGACGAGGAGGCCAACAGCGGGCTCGGACACGTCGAAGCCGGCCGCCAGGTCGGGCAGTAGGGCGACGGGCAGGTTCTCCGACGTCACGGACACGAAGCACGCGGCGCTGAGCGATGCAAGCGCCACGGCTTCCCGGGAGGGGTTCCTCGGACGCATCTGTTTAACGATACACAGCTAGGCTTCGGCCATGTCCGGTACGGGGTCGCGCGTCACCATGGCCGAGGTGGCGCGCCGCTCCGGTGTCTCACCGATGACCGTGTCGTACTGCTACAACCAGCCGGACCGGGTCGCCCCTGACACGCTGCGCCGGGTCCGGGAGGTCGCCGCCGAGCTGGGCTACCAGGGTCCTGACCCGACCGCGCGGTCGTTGCGCCGCCGCCGCAACGGCGCGATCGGTGTCGTGCTCGGCGAGCACCTCACCTACGCCTTCGAGGACCCGGGCGCCCGCCGCTTCCTGGCCGGCGTCGCCGAGGTCTGCCGCGAGCGCGGCGTCGGGCTGAACCTCATCCCGACCACCGGTGCGGACGACGACGTCGACCGCGTGCGGGCGGCGTCGGTCGACGGCTACATCGTCTGGACCACGGTCGACTCCGACCCCGTGCTCGCCGTGGTGACCGGGCTCGGCAAGCCGGTCGCCGTCCACGGCGGTCCCGCGGTGCACGGCGCACAGGTCGTCAGCATCGACAACCGCGCTTCCGGCCGGGAGCTCGCCGCACGCACCTTCCCGGGAGCCCGGCGTCCGGCCGTGCTCAGCCAGCCCTTCGGCCGCGACCGCAGGCCCCGGCTGGAGATCGGGCCGGACCCCGGACGCGTCGACTTCCCGGTCACCCGCGACCGCCTCCTCGGCATCTACGACCACTGCCGGGAAGCGGGCCTCGACCCGAGCCTCCTGCCGGTTGCGGTCGTCGCCCGCAACGACCGCGGCGAGGCCGCGGCGATGGCCGACGTGCTGTTCGACTCCTGCGCGCCCGACGCAGTGGTGGCCATGGGCGACCAGCTCGCGTTCGCCGTCCTCGAGGCCGCCCGGCGGCGAGGGCTCCACGTGCCCGACGACGTCGCGGTCGCGGGCTGGGACGACGATCCCGACGCGGAGCGGGAAGGCCTCACCACCATCGCCCAGTCGCTCTTCGACCAGGGGCGCAGCTGTGCCCTGATCGCACTCGGCGATCGCGCACCGAGCCGCGAGGCCGCATGGGCCGCGACGGTGCGAACGAGCACCCGGTGAGCTACAGGTCGGCCAGGGGCACGGCGGGATCGGCCAGCCGGGCGGGGTCGACCCGCGCGCCGGAGCGGACGATCCGGCCGATGTCCTCGGCGACGTCCCAGACGTTGACGTTCATCCCGGCCAGCACGCGCCCGTCCGCGAGCCAGAAGGCGATGTACTCGCCGCTCGCGACGTCGCCGCGGAACACCACCCGGTCGTAGCCACCCGGCTCGGCGTGACCCGTGTACTCCATCCCGAGGTCGTACTGATCGGTGAAGAAGTACGGCACGCGGTCGTACACGACGTCGTGGCCGAGCATGGAGCGGGCCGCGGCCGGTCCACCGTCGAGGGCGTTCTGCCAGTGCTCGACCCTGATGTGCTTGCCGAGCAACGGGTTGTCGGCGTTGGCGACGTCGCCCGCGGCGTAGATGTCCGGGTCGGACGTGCGCAGCGCGGCGTCGACCACCACTCCGTCGTCCACGTCGAGGCCCGCGGCCTGCGCGAGCTCGACGGCTGGGGTGATGCCGACGCCCACCACTACCGCATCGGCAGGCACGGAGGAGCCGTCGTCGAGCGTCACCGACGCGACGCGGCCGCCCTCACCGACGATCTCGCGCACGCCCGTGCCGAGCCGCAAGTCCACGCCGTGTGCGGCGTGCAGGTCGGCGAACGCCTGCGCGACCTCGTCGCCGAGCACCCGCCGCAACGGCAGCGTGTCGATCTCGACGAGCGTGACGGTGGCACCGTGCGTGCGGGCGGCGGCTGCGACCTCGAGGCCGATCCAGCCACCGCCGATGACGACCACCCGGGCGCCCTCGACGAGCACGCCCCGCAGCGTGTCGGAGTGCTCGATGCGGCGCAGGTAATGGACGCCCGCCAGGTCGGCGCCTGGCACCGGCAGCGTGCGGACCACCGAACCCGTCGTCAGCAGCAGCTTGTCGTAGGCCAGCCGCTCGCCGCCCGCGAGCGTGACGGTGTGCTCGCCGGGGTCGATCGCCTCGGCCCGCACCCCTGTGCGCAGCTCGATGTTCTGCTTGTCGTACCAGGCCCGGTCGTGCACGAACGCCGCGGTGCGCTCGTCGCTGCCCAGCAGGTAGCCCTTCGACAGCGGGGGCCGCTCGTACGGGGGTTCGGGCTCCTCGCCGACGAGGACCACCCTCCCAGTGAACCCTTCGTCGCGCAGCGTCTCCGCCGCTTTCGCGCCCGCGAGGCTCGCGCCGACGATGACGAAGGTCGGGTCGTCCTGTGCCGTCGATCCGGTCATGGCCCACCTGCCGTGCGTCGGGTGGTCGGGCGACCCATTCGAGCACGGGAGCCCGGCGCGTGCCACCCGCGACCGCTCGGACGGGCGATCGAACCTGCGAGGGTGCGACCTGTGGATGATCTTAGGTAGCGATCGGACCGCTCATCGGTGCCGCGTGCTCGGATCTCGGTAGCCGGGGTCGCAAAGGTACGCAGCGTTGATGTTGATTGTCGATTCACCCGTCACCAAGCTGGGACGTGGCCGTTCGCCGACCGCAAAGAGGTGGCGGGATCGGTCGACCCAAAACACATCCTCGAGAGCCTGCTCGGCAGGCCGCTTCGTGCTGCGCTGCACGCGAATCCGAGGGTGACCCGAGTCAGGAGGTGCCTGTGTCCGAGATCAACTACGACCAGACCGATCACGGCGAGATCGACGAGCTGGATGTCGAGCTGCTTCCCGCCCGCACCCTGCTCTCGACCCTCGGTGGCGGGGGCGACGGCACCGGCGGCGACGGCGGTGACGCCGGCGACGGAGGGACCGCTACCGGCGGTGACGGCGGCGAGTCCACCGGCGGTGCCGGCGGTGCCGGTGGCGACGGCGGCTCCAACTCCAACGAGCAGGTCAGCAACGGCACCTCGGAGTCCGGCGACGGCGGCGACACGAGCAACTCGCAGGACGCCAGCGGTGGTGACGGTGGTGCCGGGGGCGACTCCAGCGCCGACGGCGGTGACGCCAGTGCCGACGGTGGCGACGGCGGCTCCGGTGGTGACGGTGAAGGCGGCGATGACGAGGCCTGACAGCGTCACCCCCGTGGCAGCGTGACGCTGCTGCAAACGGGTCAAGCGGGGGGCAGCCGAACAGCGGCTGCCCCTCGCGGTCGTTGCGGCAGCTCGCCCCTGTGCCCCACGTACTCCTTGGTGATCTTAGGTACTGGGTTGTTCCGACTTTCAGTACCGTCCGCCGGGATCTCAGTACTCGCCACGGGAAATGTACGCAGAGTCGATCTTGCGTGCAAGGTGTTCTCTCACCAGGCTGTGAGGTGGCCTTGCCCCGGAGCGAACAGGAAGCTGGGGCCGAGAGACAGGCGGACAGCGCCCGGGAGTGCGTCTCGCCGGACGCTTTGTGCTGCTTTTCGAGCGATTCGAGAGCATTCGATCAGAATTCGACCAGGAGGGGACGCGCGTGTCCGAGCGCAACTACGACCAAATCGACGAGCTGGATGTCGAGCTGCTGCCCGCTCGCACGCTGCTGTCGACCCTCGGCGGACCCGGCGGGGACGGCGGAGACGCCTCCGGTGGGGACGGCGGCGCGGCCGGCGCCGGTGACGGGGGCGCTGGTGGTGATGGTGGGCCCAATGCGAACGTCCAGCTGTTGAACGGCACGTCGGTCGGCGGCGACGGTGGTGACACGAGCAACTCGCAGGACGCCAGTGGCGGTGATGGTGGCAATGGTGGCGGTGCGAGCGCTGACGGCGGCGGTGCGAGTGCTGACGGTGGCGGCGGCGACGGTGGAGATGGTGGCGACGGCGGGTCCGCGTCCGGTGGCGCCGGCGGTGAGGCCGATGGCGGTGACGGGGGAGATGGTGGCGATGGCGGGTCCAACCTGAACGTCCAGGCGCTGAACGGCACGTCGGTCGGTGGCGACGGTGGTGACACGAGCAACTCGCAGGACGCCGGAGGTGGTGACGGTGGCGACGGCGGCGATGCCGGTGCTGACGGTGGCGGTGCCAGCGCTGACGGTGGCGATGGCGGCTCCGGCGGTGACGGTGCCGGCCATGGCGACGGTGGAGACGGTGGCGACGGCGGGTCCGCGTCCGGTGGCGCCGGCGGCGAGGCCGATGGCGGGGACGGCGGAGATGGTGGCGATGGCGGGTCCAACCTGAACGTCCAGGCGCTGAACGGCACGTCCGTCGGTGGCGACGGTGGTGACACGAGCAACTCGCAGGACGCCAGTGGCGGTGACGGTGGCGACGGCGGCGATGCCAGTGCTGACGGTGGCGGTGCCAGCGCCGATGGTGGCGATGGCGGCGCCGGTGACGACGGCGAAGACGGCGGCGAGGACGGCGGTGACGGCGGCGACGACAGTGACAGCGGCGGCGGCGAGTAGTCACCGCCATCGGTGACCTTCTGCATGAAGGAGCCACCCCCCGAGGGGCGGCCGAACCCCCACCGGCCGCCCCTTCCCATGTTGCGACCGACCCCGCGGAGCGGTGACGTGAGTGAGCCCCGAGGTGACTGAGCACGGCATCCTGGAGAGACCGAACAGCGCGCCGGCTCCCCGCCTCGTCGAGGGCACGGAGCTGATCGGCCGGTACCAGGGCTCCGGCTACCGGGAGCCGAAATACCTCGTGGGCCGCGACGACGGCCAGATCATCCAGCTCCCCGAGCTGCTGTACCAGCTCGTGGTGGCGGTCGACGGGCGCAGGGACATCGACGAGCTCGCCGCTCGTCTCGAGGCGGAGTCCGGACGGCAGCTGAGCGCCGAGCAGGTCGTCCTCCTGCTGGAGAGGAAGCTCCGGCCCGCGGGGATCGTCGCGGCGCAGGACGACGACCCGGATCGCCCCGCCGTCCCCGTCGCGCGCCCCAGGCCGGATCCGCTGCTCCTGCTGCGCCACCGCGTCCGGGTCGTCCCCCCGAACGTGGTCTCGTTCGTCGCCCGCGCCTTCCAGCCGCTGTACTGGCCGCCCGTACTCGTCGCGCTGCTTGCCGCCTTCGTCGTGCTCGATGTCGTCCTCGTGCTGAGCGGCGCGGTCGGTCAGGTCACGGCCGGTGCGATCGCTCTGGCCCGGGAACCGGTGCTGGCCCTGCTGCTGCTCGTGATCGTGCTCGCGTCCGGTGTCTTCCACGAGTTCGGGCACGCCGCCGCATGCCGATACGGGGGCGCGCGGCCCGGTCCGATGGGCGTCGGGATCTATCTGGTCTGGCCGGCGTTCTACAGCACCGTCACCGATAGCTACCGGCTTTCCCGCACCGCTCGGCTGCGCGTCGACCTGGGCGGGGTGTACTTCAACGCGATCTACATCGCCGGCATGAGCGCGGCCTACCTCTGGACGGGCGCGCCGTGGCTGCTTGTCGCGATCCTCGTCCTTCACGTGGAGACATCCCGACAGTTCCTGCCGTCGATCCGGCTCGACGGCTACTACATCCTCAGCGACCTGATCGGGCTGCCCGACCTGTTCATGTTCCTCCGCCCGGTGCTGAAGAGCGTCCTTCCCGGCCGTGCCCCGCACCCCAAGCTCGCCGAGCTCAAGCCGGGCGTCCGCGTGATCATCATCGCCTGGATCCTGCTGGTCGTCCCCTTGATGCTCTTCTTCCTGGCGATGTTCGTGGTGCTCGCGCCGCAGGTGCTGCCTGTGGTGTGGGACACGGTGCTGATGCTCCTGTCCAGGTCCGCCGCGGCGATCCGGTCCGGGGACACAGCCCTTGCATCCCTCGACGTGGTCCGGATCTTGTTCGTGGTCCTGCCGGTGGTCGGCGTCGGGATGCTTCTCGGGTCGCTCTGCCGCCGGATCGGCCGCGCGGTCGTGGGGAAGCCGCACCGGCCCGCGCGCGCGGTACCCGCCGAATCGCGGCGGGCATTCCGGAGTTTCCTCGTCGTCGCGGTGCCCGTCTCGCTGGTCGGTCTGCTGGCCGCCGGCGCGGCCGACCAGCTGGCCGCGACCGCGGGAGAGGCCGTTGTCGCGGCCGGGGCCGCGCTCGGCTCGGGGAGCGGCCTCGGGGCCGTCTCGTGGCCAGATGTCGTCGCCGTGCACCAGATCGCGGCCGTCGAGCGGCTGATGGGTGACGTCGCGCCGACCGTGATCGATTCGGCGCGGACCGTCTTCGTGCTGGTGAACGCGGTGGGCTGCCTGTTGCTGTTCCCGCTCGCGCGGCGGCTCGGGCTTTCGGCGCGGGCCGCGGCGATGGCCGTGGTCCTCTGCGGTCTCCCTGCGCCGCTGGTGCTGCTCCATGCGTCGGTGGACGCCGGTGGCCTGGCCGCGATGTGGCTGACCGCGGCGGCGTGCCTGGTCCGCCGAGGGCGGTGGGCCATGGTCGCGGCCGTGGCTGCGACGGTGACGGCGGTGCTCACCGCACCGCTCGCCGCGGTCGGGCTGCTGATCGGCGGTGCGCACGCCGTGCTGATCGGGTCCGTCGCCGGCCGCTGGCCACCGTGGGCACGGTGTGCCGGTGCGGTGGCGCTGGGTATGGCCGCGATTGCCGTAGCCGTCCGTTCCGTCGGCAGCGGGCCGTGGGTCGTGTCGGGCGTCGGCATGCCTCCCGCGGACGTGCGCGGAGCGTTCCTCGCGATCGGTGCTCCGCTGCTTGCCGTGGCCTACCACCGGATCCCGCGGCTGCAGCCGATCGCCGTCGGTGGGATGGCGTTCCTGATGATCGTCTTCGAGCCCGGTCCCCACGTCACGACCGCCATCCTGCTGGGCCTGCCCGCGCTCGGGGTGCTGGCCGCGGCTCTCCTGGAGGATGCCGGCGGGCGGTGGCGCTCATGGCGAAGCGGGCTCGTGCCGGCGGCACTGCTCCTCACCGGGATCGCCACGTCCGGGCCGGTGGTGCACGCCGCCGCCGCGTCGGCACCCGCTTCCGGCCGGGTCAGCGACTGGGTCCGCACCGAGCTGAGTCCCGCAACCGTCGTCCAGACCGACCCGCTCACGGCGGCGCAGCTCCAGCGGGACGGCCTCCCGGCCGAGCGGTTGCGGCCCGCAACGGACCCGCCGATGCCGGGCGCGGTCACCGTCGTCACGACCCCTGCGGACACGATGCCGGCGGGGCCGCCGCCGGCCGTGAGGCCGCTCATGACCGTGACCGACGGCCCGGGAGGCGGGGTCACCGAGGCTTACGGTCCGGCGACCGTCGATGACGCGGAGGAGCGGCTTCGGCTCGGGTCGCGGTTGGTCGGGAACCCAGCACTGACCCTGGACGCCGCGGCCGCCGAGACGATGCGGCAGGGAGAGGTCGATGCGCGGCTGCTCACACTGCTGGCCGGGTTGGCGTCGACCCACGAACTCCGGATCAGCGCCTTTCCGACGGTCGAGGGCGAACCGGCGACCGTGCCCCGCCGGATCATGCAGATCGCCGCCGTCGATGGCACGCTCGTGCGGGCGGCCGGGACCTCGGAACTCGTGGCGCGCCGGCTCGTTGCCCTGCCTTCGCTCTTTCCCGCCGACATTACCGTCGACCGTGGAGTCCTGACCGTCCACTACACCGTTGTCGTTCGTTGACGAGCGGTCTGGGCCGTCGGCAATGAGAAGGTTGCGAGCCGCACGCGAATGCTACCGAAGCGCGTCACGCGATGGTAGTAATATGGTTGCGCTTTTCACGATGCTTCGGTTACTGGCGAATGCACGGGGGGACAGCAACCCAGATGCAGCTGCTCGAGGGGATATCGAGCGACCCATGGACGTTGACGGGGCGTGAGGCAGAGCGTCACGTCATCGTCGAGCGGCTCAGCGAGGGAGCGCCGCACTGCATCGTCATCACGGGCGATCCGGGTGTCGGCCGGACGCGCCTGGCGAGGGAAGCACTCGTCGCTGCGCGCGACGCCGGATGGAGCACGCTCTCGGCAACCGGTACGACGGCGGCGTCGGCGGTTCCGCTGGGCGCGATGGCCCATTTGATCCCGCCGGCAGAACCCGCGCTCGATCCCTTGGCGCTCCTGCAGCGGGCGATGTCGACCATCGTCACGGCGGGCGGTGAGCGTCCGCTCGTGCTCGTGGTCGACGACGCCCACTTGCTGGACGACCTGTCGCAGACGCTCGTGCAGCAACTCGCCACCGGCGGCATCGTCTCCGTCGTGATCACGATCCGCACGGCCACCGCGCCGGGCCTTGCGGCCCTGTGCCGGGACGGCACGGCCGAACGGATCGATCTGGCGCCGCTCGAACGGGACCAGTCGGACCGGCTGGTCGCGGCAGCACTCGGCGGGGACGTCGACACGCGCAGCTGCGAGCGCCTGCGGCGACTGACCCGCGGCAACCCGATGTACCTGCGTGAGCTCGTGGAGGGCGGCCTGGCCGCAGGACACCTGCGCCGCCGCGACGGTTGCTGGCGCTGGGCCGGGGAGATGTCCCCGTCGCCGCGCCTCGTCGAGATCGTTGACGCCCAACTCGATGTGAACGTCGCGGAGCGGGCCGCGCTGGAGGTTCTGGCCGTCGGCGAGCAGGTCTCCTTGGAGACGCTGCTCGGGATGAGCACGACCGCGACGGTTGCGGGCCTGGAACGGATCGGGCTGGCCGCCGTCGAGGGGACCGGCCAGCAAGCGCAGGTGCGCATGACGCATCCGCTCCACGCGGAGGTCGTGCGGGCCCAGATGCCCGAGGCTGCCGCGATCCGGATCCGTCAGCAGCTCGCAAACGGCGGGGCGCGGAGCAGGTCGAAGGAGGAGCTCCTGCGTGCCGGCCGGATGGCGTTGGACGGTGCCGGCCCGGCGCTGGACGCTGCGCTGCTCACCGAGGCCGCGGGGTGCGCGAACGAGAATCTCGATCACCCCCTCGCCGAGCGGTTGGCGCGGGCAGCCGTGGATGCGGGCGGCGGCATCGCCGCCCGCCTGGCGCTGCTCGAGTCCGTGCAGTGGCAGGGGAGGTCCATGGACGCTGAGGCGATCGCCCGCGCAGCTGCCACGTGGGCCCTCTCGGACGACGAACGTGCACGGCTCGCGGTGATGCGCGCACTCAACGCGTTCTGCGGGGCCGGCCGGGCGTCCGACGCGGAGGCACGGCTCCGCGAGACTGCCGCGGTCGTGCCGGGCCTCCGGGCCCGAGACGAGCTGATCGCGGCGCTGGCGCTGATCGCCTTCCTGAGAGGGCGGGCCGAGGAGGCGGTGGACCTCGGCACCGGAGTCCTGGCGCGCCTCGAGAACCGCACGTTCGCCCGATCGCTCGCGGCAGCCGCGACGGCCGGCGCCCTCGCGATGACCGGGCGGACCAAAGAGGCGCTCGCAGTGGCGGCTACCGGGTGGTCCGAGGTGCAGGGCGCCCCCACGGAGTCCCAGGCGGCATTCGTCCGGCTGTCCCTCGCGCAAGGGGAGCTCCTGGCGCTGTGGCTGTCCGGCCGGTTCGCCGATCTCCACAGCCGGGCGGTCGAACTGCACGAACAGAGCATGACGGCTCCTGACTGGGCGGGTGACGCCGTCGCCGCGCTGCACATCGGATGGGCCGCCTTGGCGCCGGGACACGTCTCGGTGGCGAAGCGGTGGCTCACCGAGGCGATGGCCGGATTCCGGCGACAGGATCCGATGGGTCTGCTTCCGGTCTGTGCGTCGCAGCTGGCCCAGACGCGAAGCCTGCTCGGGGACGACTCGGGTGCGCGCGAGGCGCTCGGGCAGGTCGACGCGGTGCGTGACCGCGCGATGCCTGCGTTCGAACCGCTGATCCTGCTCGGCAGAGCGTGGGTCACGGCGGCGACGGACAGGCGGGAAGGGCTGGACATCGCCCTCGAGGCCGCTCGCCTCGCTGCCGACCTGGGGCTCTGGGCGATCGAGGCGACCGTGCTGCAGGCCGTCGTCCAGCTCGGGCGGCCGGGCGACGTGGCAGGGCGACTGCGTCAGCTCGCCGCGCAACTCGACAACACGCTCGTCTCGATCTACGCCGATCACGCCGACGCAGCGGCGGAGGAATCGGGTGGGCGACTGGACTCCGTCGTCGCGGAGTACGAACGGGTGGGCGCGTACCTCGCCGCGGAGGACGCCAGCGCCGTGGCGGCCGCAGCCCACCGACGCGCGCGGCACCATCGGAGGGCCTCGGCCGCTGCCGTGAAGGCGGCGAAGCTCGCCCGATCCTGCGGCCGTCCCCGCACTCCCGGGCTGGTTCAGCTGTCGATGCCGCATCTGACGTCGCGCGAGGAAGAGGTCGCGCGACACGCATCGGCAGGGCGGGGCAACGCGGAGATCGCCGCCCGGCTGGTGCTGTCCGTGCGCACGGTCGAGGCGCACCTCGCCAACGTGTACGCCAAGCTCGGTATCACCAGCAGAACCCAGTTGCGGGATGCCCTCGCCGCCACGGCGGCGCCGGACGGGAATCGCTGACGCATGGGGGAGCGGCGACCCGGCGGCGGCCTGAGGGGATTCGCGCGCTCCGCGCGGACGGCGATCCCGGTCTTCCATCCGGAAGAGTGACGCGGCGCACCATCGACCTGTGGTCGCCCGCGACCGGGTCGCAGCCGATCCCCACCAGCGAGGTCGGTTCGGTCATGGCGCACCTGCCGTGCCCTCGGGTGGTCGAGCGACCATTCGAGCACGAGAGCGGGACGCGTGCCGCCGGGCGCCGGCGAGCAGGCCGGCGTCGACCAGGAGCATCCCGATCAGGACCGCCTGCAGGTGCGCCTGGGCGCCCGATCCATCGGCGTCGTAGAAGAACGTCCATGCGATCTTGAACAGGAACGCACCGTTGATCACGACCATCGCCCAGCCGAACGAGCGGCGCCACAGGGCGGCGGCCACGCCGAGGAAGATCAGCGGCACGAGCAGCGACATCGCGATCTTCGCGGCCGTCCACTCGCCGAGCAGGTAGTCGCGTTCCACCTGGAGCATCTGGATCACGCCCGGTTCGGGACGGGCAGGTGCGGGGAACCACGCCATCGACGTCGCGAGCGCGAGGAGCGTCACCACGATGCCGGGCCAGCTGCGCCGATAGGCGAAGAAGCAGAACGGCAGGAAGAACAGCGGCCGGATGTACCAGCTCAGGACGTTGTGATGGCGCTCCCAGGCCCACGCTGCGAGCTCCGCCAGCCACTCGTGCATCGGCCCTCCTCGGCTCGGCCTCGACTGGCCGAATCACAGCGTCGGTCGCGTCGGCGGCCGGGGCCACGGGGAGATCCCGGCAAAGTTCGAGGGATAACCCGGTGCGATCCCGGGGGTGACCCGATGCCGATCCGGACCGCCGGTGCGAACACTCGACGGGCATGACACCTCTCGCGCGCCACGCCGGCCCCGTCGCGGCCACGGCAGGCACCCTCTTCGCCACGACCCACCTCGGTCTCTACTCGGTGATGGACCGCACCGACCTCGTCGCCATGTCCGCCGACCCGGCCTTCCGAGCCGCGAACATCTCCTACGCGGCCACGTTCCCGTTCCTGCTGATCGCCATCGTCGCGCTGTACGAACGACAGGGGAGCGCCGCGGGAAGGGCCGGCACAGTCGGCTTCTGCGCCGCGGTCGTCGGCACGTTCGTCCTCGGCGCGAACATGTGGTTCGAGGCGTTCGCGGTGCCGTGGCTCGTCGAGGCGGTACCCCAGGTCCTGACCGTCGAGAAGGCGCTCATCTGGCAGTTCGGGTTCTACTCGAGCTATCTGCTGTTCGCACTCGGCTGGGTCCTGTTCGGGATCGGCTGCCTGCGGGCCCGCATCGTCCCGCGCGCGCTCGCGCTGGCCGTCTTGGCGGCGGGAGTCGTCGGGTTCTGGGCGGGGATGCCCCCGTTCGGCGTCCCGCTCGGGCTTGCGATCGCGGCGATCGGTGCGTGGCTGGTCCGGGCCGGCCGGGCGGTCGAGCTCGCCGCGTGAGCGTCAGCGGCCGTTGCAGGGCAGCACGGCGATCAGCCTGGTCCCGCCGTCGGCGGGGCTCGTCAGCCCGAGCCGGCCACCGGCCGCCGCGACCCGGTCGGCAAGGCCGCGCAGGCCGGAGCCGTCCGGGTTCGCGCCACCCACCCCGTCGTCGGCGAGGTCGAGAACGAGCGTGTCGCCGTCCACGTGGACGTCGATCTCCACCTTTCCGGCCGACGAGTGCTTCGCGGCATTGGCGAGGCCCTCGGACACGACGAAGTACCCGGTCTGCTCGACCGGCTCGGGCAGGCGTCCGGTGGGCGTGCGCCGGAGAACGGCGGGGATGGGCGAGCGTTCGGCCAGCACGGTCAGCGCCGGTCCCAACCCGGCGTCGGTGAGCAGCACCGGGTAGATCCCGCGCGCCAGCTCGCGCAGCTCCGCGAGCGCCCCCGCGAGTTCCTCGCCGGTCCGGGCGAGGGCGGCGTCGACCTCCTCGACGGACGCGGAGGCCAGCTTGCGGCGGGTCAGCGTGAGCAGGAGCGCGACCGTGACCAGGCGTTGCTGCGCCCCGTCGTGCAGGTCGCGCTCCACGCGCCGACGTGCGGCGTCGGCGGACTCGACGATCCGGGCCCGCGACGCCTGCACCTCCCGCAGCTGCGCGCGCACCTCGGCGTGCAGGCGCTCGTTCTCCAGCGCCATCCCCGCGCCTGCGGCGACGGCCTCGACGAGCTCCGGCTCGGCGGCGAGCGCGGGGTCGTGCACGAGCGCGGCGATGCGCGATCCGCCCCGTTCGAGGTAGGTGACCGCCCTGCCGGGCGGGATCGGCTCGACCGCGACCGGCCTGCCGCGGGCGTCGACGTAGATCTCGCGGTCGGTGAGCCGGTAGGCCACCACGACGGACGGGTCGTGCAACGTGCGGGCGAGCACCTCGCGCAGCCGTTCCGGGGCGGGTGCTCCCGCCCCGAGTTCAACGATCATGCGGCCGACCCCCGACTGGTCCAGCCGGCTGCGGAACAGCCCGAAGAGCAGCGCCAACGGCAACACGACGAGCATCGTGCGGGCGCCCCACGTGAACGCCGCGCGCACCTCTGGCGGCAGGGCCAGCACGAAGGCGCTGCGCTGCACGATCAGCGCTACGACGATCAGCACTCCGCCCAGTAGCCCCGGCCCGATCGCCCGGCGTTCCGCGGGACCGGCCTGCCGCCACCGCGCCCCCACGATCGCGAGCACCGACCCGCAGAGCGCGAGCACGACCACCTGGACCGCCACGTCGACGAGCTCGGGACTGCCCGGCTGGACCGGCACGATCACGAGCCCGTTGGGCGGGAGCCCGGTGCCTGCCCCGCGCCGCGCCCCGAGCAGCAGGAACACCAGGTCGAGCGGGGCGGAGAGCAGGTAGCCGACGGCGACGGTCACGCGCTGGGGCCACGATCGGATCCGGCCGGTCGGGAAGGTCACGAGCAGGTGCACGAACACGCTGAGGTGGACCGATCCGACGAGCACGCCGACGGCGAACCCCGCGTCGGAGTCGACCGCGACGGCGAACCGCGCGAGGAAGGCGAAACCCAGTACGACCATGAGAGGGCCGGTGCTGTTGTCGGGGCGTCGGGTCCATGCGACCAGCCCGATGCCGATGAACGACCAGCCGACGGCGAGATCCAGCACGAGCGTCGGCGCGGCGAGCTCGGCCGGTACGTCGTAGCCGCCCCACATCAACGCCGCCGCGGCGGCGATCCCGGCCGCCGCCCCCGCGGCGCCCAGCGGGGCCCGGACCCGCCGGCTCGGCGCGATCACGTCAGCGCCAGCCGCAGCGTGTCGCCGCTCAGCTCGGCCTTGGCGATGAACCCGTGCGCCGCGCTCTCGGCGACCAGGCGGCCGTAGTCGTCGCGAGCGCGGCTGGAGACCAGCACGATGCGGGGCGCCTGCGGGGCGCCGGCGAGTGCATCGGCGATGCCGAACCCGTCGACATCGGGCAGCTGCACGTCGAGCAGCACGACGTCGGGTCGCAGGTCGCGGGCCGCGCGGAGAGCGCCAGCGCCGTCGCTCGCCTCGCCGACGACGTCGAAGCCGTCGACCGTCAGCAGCTGCCGGGCCAGCGCCCGGAACGGGGCGTGGTCGTCGACGATGAGCACCCGAATCGGCACACGAGGATGCTGGCACCGGGCGGGTCCGGCGGATACAGGGTCAGCCCGCTACTTGACACCCGTGGCCGCGGCCCCGACGTTGGCGGGATGTCCCTGCGAGTCGCTGTCGCCGATGACGCGGTGCTGTTCCGGGAGGGCCTCGCGCGGCTGCTCGCGGACGCGGGGTTCGCGGTGACGGCCACGGTCGGTACCGCGGGGGAGCTGCTGGCCCACGTCGGCGCCGAGCGGCCGGACGTCGCCGTCGTGGACATCCGCATGCCGCCGTCGCACACGACGGAGGGGCTCGAGGCCGCGCGGACCCTGCGGTCGCGGTACCCGGAGATCGGCGTCCTGGTGCTGTCGGCGCACGTCGAGACGGCCTACGCGCTCCAGATGGTCGAGTCGGGCGCCACCGGGGCCGGCTACCTGCTCAAGGAGCGGGTGACGGACGTCGACGAGCTGACCGCCGCCGTCCGCCGGGTCGCGGCAGGCGGGCTCGTGGTCGACCCGAGCGTGGTCGCCGCGCTCGTCGGCCGCCTGCGCGTGCAGAACCCCCTCGACGCGCTGTCCGAGCGGGAGCGCGACGTGCTGACGGTGATGGCGGAGGGACGCTCGAACCAGGCGATCGGCGATCGGCTCTACCTCAGCCCGAAGACCGTCGAGGCGTACGTGCGCGCGGTGTTCACCAAACTCGGCCTGCACCAGGCCGCGGACGACAACCGGAGGGTCCTCGCGGTGCTGGCGTTCCTGCGCGGCTAGTTGGCGCCGACGCACCCCGTGTCGGTCGACGCACCCCGTCGTAGGTCAGGCGCCCCGTCGACCGGGTGCGCGAGCCGAGAACGAGCGCGCCAGCCGACACGAGCCGCGTCAGGCCGGCCCGGGGTGAGCCTGTGATCATCAGATCGGCGCCTTCCCGGCGCCGGGCGGCCGCTTTCGCACTGAACCGCTGATCATCGCCCGGTCGCGCGAACGGGCGTGCCCCCGCGTCGGGGACTACCGTCCACGCAACCCCAGGGGACGGTAGTGCACCCAACCCAGCCACCCCCACGACCCGACACGCGTCGGTCACGGCGAACCGGTGGGACCACGCGCGAGGCCCGGATCGCGGGGCGGGCGCCGGGTGGCCGGAGCCGGGAGCGGCGCGCCCACCGGCAGATGCCCGACCGACCGGCGACGGGCATGATCCGAACTATCGGTTGTCCATGGTTGTCGCCACGACCATGAGCACCCGAAACTCCAGGTCATGGACAGGAAGATCGCAAGTATCGGTTGTACACGGCTGTCTGCACAGCCATGAGCAACCGGTACTGCGGATCATGGACGCGGCCACCGCCGAACGAGCCTGGCAACGGCGCCGAACACCCATGATCACAAATCCGGCTGTAGTACTTGGCACCAGGGATAACCCTGCCCGTGGCGCCGGGTCCACCTGCTACCGGCCGGCGCCGGGTCGCGACGACAGTGGCCTCATGTCGGCAATCAACGAGTGGACCCGCCGGAACCGGCTCATCGCGTTCTTCGCGCTCACCTTCCTCCTGTCCTGGTGGCCCTGGCCGTTCTACGCGCTGGGCGCGGTGCCGACGGCGTTCTTCGCCTGCGGCCCGCTCGTGGCCGCCCTCGTCGTCATCGGGGTCGCCGAGGGGCGCCATGGTTACCGCGACCTGGGTGCCCGGATGATCCGCTGGCGGGTGGGGTGGGTGTGGTGGTGCGTGGCGATCGGCACCCCGCTTGCGGTGATGGCTCTCGCCGCGACGGCGAACGTGACGGTCTGGGGCGCACCCGCGCCGGTGCTGGCCGACGTCTCGTGGGGAGCTCTCGCGGTCGCCCTCGCCGTGCGCTTCGTGAACCCGCTCGACGGCCCGCTGGGCGAGGAACCGGGCTGGCGCGGCTACGCGCTCCCGCTGCTGCAGGTCGACCGGACCCCGCTCGCGGCAGGGCTCGTCCTCGCACCCGCCGTCGCGCTGTGGCACCTGCCGCTCGTCGCGACCGGGCAGCTCGCCCCGATCGCCCTCGTCGTGACCGTCGCGATCACGCTGGTCTACGTCTGGCTGTTCAACCGCACCGGCGGCAGCGCGCTCATGACCATGGTCTTCCACATCGCACAGGGCACGGGGTACGCGGTCTTCGGCTTCGGCGGTGCCGACGCTGCCCGCATGGACTGGCTGACCGGCGCCCTGTGGTGCGCACTCGCCATCGCCCTGATCGGCCTGGACCGGGCGGCCTGGCGGCGCGCTCCCACGTCCGCCGTCGCCGCGAGCCCCGCGAAGACTCCGATCCCGGTCTACCATCCCGAAGGATGAGGCGGCGCAGCATCGACCTGTGGTCGCCTGCGATCGGCTCCTCCGGCTCCGTGATGGCCTACGGCCACTGGGGACGCCCGGTGCTCGTGTTCCCGGCCGAGGCGGGCCGCGCGGGTGACTTCGAGTCGCACGGCATGGTCGACGCGGTCGCCGACCTCCTCGAAGCCGGCCGGGTCAAGCTCTACTGCGTCGACAGCTTCGACGCGCAGTCGTGGTCGAACCCGACCATCGCATTGGAGGAGCGCGGGCGGCGGCACGGCGCGTACGAGTCCTGGATCGTCGAGCAGGTCGCGCCGTGGATCCACGAGGACTGCGGCGGGCCGCAGCCGATCCTCACCACCGGACCCAGCATGGGCGCCTACCACGCCGCGAACTTCACGCTCCGCCGCGGTGACCTGTTCCCGCAGGCCCTCTGCCTGTCGGGCAACTACGACCCGCGCGCTCTGTACGGGTGGGGCGAGGAGGGGGATGCCGTCTACTTCCACATCCCCACCTCGTACATCAGCGGCCTGCACGGCGACCACCTGGAGTGGCTGCGCGGTCAGGTGCACCTCGTGCTCGTCGTCGGGCAGGGGATGTGGGAGGACACGACCGGTGCCGAGGCGAGCACCCGCAGGCTCGCCGGCCTGCTCGCCGAGAAGGGCATCCCGCACGAGCTGGACGTGTGGGGGCACGACGTGGCGCACGACTGGCCGTGGTGGCGCCGCCAGCTCGCGCACCACATGGACCGCTTGACCAGTGGCTAGCGAAGAGGAGGGGCCGTTGAACCGACACCTGATCGGGCTGCTGCTCGGCACAGAGGAGGACTGGCCCACCGCCTTCGAGACGATCGTGCGTCGGATGGGCCCGGTGCGTGCGGGGGCGGGCGAGGAGCACGGCTTCGACGTCGAGCGGATCACCATCGAGCCGTTCGACCTGCGCGACAAGCCCCGCTACGACCTGGTCATCGACCGGCTGGCCTACTGGTACTACGTCCCGCGCGAGTGGCTGAAGAAGATCGCGCTGATGGACGACGTGTACCTGCTCAACAGCCCGTTCACGTTCCAGTCGATGGAGAAGCACGCCGCGTACTGCGCGATGATGCGGCTCGGGCTCAAGGTGCCCGACACCGTGCTCGTGCCGTTCAAGGACCCGCCCGAGCACGCCAAGTTCGCCTACACCGCGTCCCGTTACAACAAGTCCTTCGACCTCGAGGCGATCGGCGATCGCATGGGCTATCCGCTGTTCATGAAGCCATACGACGGAGGGGCGTGGGTCGGCGTCACCCGCATCACCGACGAGGCCGACCTGCGCGCCGCCTACGACGCGTCCGGCCAGCGGCTCATGCACCTGCAGAAGGCGGTGGAGGGCTACGACGTGTTCGCCCGGTCGCTCTCGATCGGCGCGGAGACGATGGTGATGAAGTTCCGCCCCGAGCTGCCCATGCACGACCGCTACGCGGTGGACCACGAGTTCCTCGAACCCGAGGTGGGCGACGAGGTGGTGACGATCTCCCGGCTGATCAACGCGTTCTTCCGCTGGGAGTTCAACTCCTGCGAGAACCTGGTCTCCGGCACCGAGGTCTATCCGATCGACTACGCCAACGCCTGCCCGGACGTGGCGCTGACGTCGCTGCACTACTACTTCCCGTGGGCGATGACGGCACTCGTGCGCTGGTCGGTGTTCTCGCTGGTGACGGGGCGCAAGCCGCGCCTCGACCTGAGCATGGCGAACTACTTCGCGATCGCCGACCGGGACGACCTGTCCTACGGCGAGAAGCTCGCCGGGTACCGCAAGCTCGCCGACGAGTACTTCGAGACCGACCGCTACCTCGACTTCTGCGAGAGCAGGATGGGCCACGTCGGGGAGGTCGTGCTGGAGTGGGTCGAGAGCCCGGACTTCGATGCGCTGCTCGTCGATACCGTCCGCAACACCTACCCGCCGGAGGAGCACGACCGGTTCATCGCGCACTTCCGCGGCCTGGTCGGGCTGTGGGTGCGGGACGAGGCAGCGACCCAGCCGGCGTAGACCGAACGCACCGTGCACATCTCCGCGCAACCGTGCACACCGTCGACGGTGTGCACGGTCGCCGGCCGGTGTGCACGGTCTTCTCAGGCGGCGTAGAGGCGGAGATCCGTCGCGAACCGTTCCGTCATCTCGATCACCCGCTGCAGCTCGTGGTGGCGCACCACGACCCAGCCGTCGCTGATCAGCAGGGCGCGCCAGTCGCGGCGCGGGGCGCCGATCGGCAGCAGGTCGACGAGCACGATGTCGTCGCCGTACGCGGCGCGCAGCGCGTCGAGCCCCTCGATGTGGGTGATCCGGCCGGAGCCCTGCGCGCGCTTGAAGATCGTGCCGGCGTTGTGGCGCTGGCTCAGCGGGGTGCGCAGCTGGCCGTGGAGCACGGCCTCCGCCCAGCCGACGTAGAGATCACCGTCGGTGGCGTAGTTCATCAGGTCGACGACGCGGGCGCCCGGAGGGCGGGCGGCGATCTCGCCGAACACGGCCTCGCCGGACGCCGTGCGGTACCACTCCATGTGCGTGAAACCGGTCTGGAACCCGAGCGCGGCGAGCACATGGGCGCCCATCTCGCGCCCGGGCTGCAGATCGGGCGCCGAGAGATCGCGCAGCGCGATCGACACCGGGCTGACCCACTCGTGCATCTTCATCTGCAGCGGCCGCGGGCGGTACCACATGACGTTCTCGAAGAGGATCTTCCCGTCGGCGCAGACGGTGTCGAACGTGAACTCCTCGCCGTCGACGAACTCCTCGACGCTCACCTCCGGCACATGGCGCAGTAGCGGCAGGACCTCGGAGAGCTCCGCCGAGGAGTCGACGCGGTAGGTGTCGGCGGAACCCGCGCCCGCGATGGGCTTGACGATGATCGGGTAGCCGATGCGCTCCGCCGCCTCCCACACGCCCTTGACGGTCCTCGTGCTGACGTGGCGCGGCGTGCGGATCCCGGCGGCGTCGAGGACCTGCTTCATCCGCTCCTTGTCGCGGAACGGGACCGTCTGCAGGACGCTCATGCCGGGCAGCCCGAACGTCTCCCGGATCCGCGCGGCCAAGATCATGTACGGCTCCCACAGGCACTCGACCTGGTCGAACCGGACGTGCCGGGTGAGGCTGTGCAGCGCGGCGAACACGGCGCCCTCGTCGGCGAGCGACACGTGCTCGTAGTGCGCCAGTGCGTCGCGGGCCGCCGCGGGCAGTTCGGAGGGTGGCTGGTCGCCGATCCCGATCACCCGTGCACCGGATGACGCCAGCGCCCGGGTGAAGTACGCCATCTCCGCGGGAAAGCCCGGGGAGAGCATCACGACGGTGGTCACTGTGGCTCCATCATCACTCTGCCTCCATCATCACTGGGCCTCCACCATCTCGACCCTGATCCCCTCGACGATCTGGCGCAGGGCGTCGCGCACCACCTCCGTGTCGGGATGCCGGACGGTCACGTACCCCTCGCCCTCGTAGCCCGACGCCGCGGGCTGCCCCGGCTCGGGCAGCCGCGCCTCCACGACGAGATGACCGATGCGGCGTTGCAGCTCGTCGACGCCGTGCACCGCGCGGACGCGGCCGCGCCCCTGGCCGCGCAGATAGGCGGTGCCCGCCGCGAACTTGCGCTCCGGTGGATCGAAGCGGTCGAGGATCATGAGCTCGGTCCAGACGCGGTAGAAGTCCACGTCGTGGACGTACCCCAGCATGGACGTGACTTGCGCGCCGGGCGGGCGGGCGCCGACCTCGGACACCGCGACCGAGCCGTCCGGGCGGCGGAACCATTCCATGTGCGTCAGGCCGTGGCGCACGCCGAGCGCGCGCAGCGCCGCAGGCCCGATCTCGCCGATCCCGGCGTAGCGGGGGCCGTCGAGCTCGCGCGGCAGCAGCACCGTCCACTGGATCCACGGGTTGCGCAGCACGTCGAGCGGCGGCGGGACGTAGTCCGACACCGACCCCCACACCACGCGGCCGTCGATCGTGACGGCCTCGAACGTGTGCTCGTCCCCGACGAGGAACTCCTCGAGCAGCCCGGGTGCCTCCGCACGCGGCGGGGTCGAGGCGAGCCAGCTGCGCAGCGCGGCGGCGTCGTCGAGACGGTAGGTCGCCTGCGCCCCCGCACCGGCCGGCGGCTTCGCGACCAGCGGGAACCCGACCGCGTCCGCGAACGCGAGCGCGTCGCCGGGATCGGTGACGAGCTGGTGGCGGGCGCAGGGCACGCCCGCGGCGCGCAGCACCTGCTTCATCCGGGATTTGTCGCGCACGTTGTAGGCGGTCTCGACGTCCATGCCGGGGATTCCGAGGGTCTCCCGGGCGTACGCGAGCGGCACCTGCAGCTGTTCGAGGGCCCCGACCAGCCGCTCCACCCGCCCGATCTGGCCGGACAGCCCGTTCGCGGCCTCGGCGATCTGGCGTGGATCGAGCGGATCGTCCACGCGCCAGTGCGCCGCCAGGTGGCGGGCGAGCTCCGGGGGTACGTGTTCGGCGGGCACCGTGGTGATCACTCCGAGCCGGACGTCCGGGATCTGCGCCGCCGCGGCGACGAACCGCACGGTGGCCGGCATGAGGAACGGTGCGACGAAAGCAGCGACCGTCATCCATCGGAAGCTACCCTGCTTGGGGTGAACGTTGTCTATGTCGAGCCGGCGTTCCCGCCGACGCAGCGCCATTTCGTGCGCGCGTTGGCCGATGTCGGAGCCACGGTGATCGGCGTGGGGGAGCGCCCCGTCGACCAGTTGGACGACGAGCTGAAGGGCTGGATGGCCCATTACCACCAGGTTCCGACCGTCATCGACGCAGGCGTCCTGACCGACACGGTCCGCTGGATCCAGGACAAGGTGTGGGTCGACCGGCTCGAGGCCACGATCGAGTCGCACACGCTCGCCGCGGCGCAGGCCAGGGAGAACTGCACGATCCCCGGCACGTCGGTGCGCACGGCGTGGCTGTGCCGGGACAAGCCGTCGATGAAGGAGGCGTTGCGCGCCGCAGGCGTCCCCACCGCCGCGTCAGCCGCCGTCACCGCCGCCGACGAGGTCCAAGCCTTCGTCGACGCCGTCGGTTACCCGATCATCCTCAAGCCGCGCACCGGGGCGGGCGCGCTCGACACCATCCGCGTCGACGACCGCGCCGGCCTGGACGAGGCCCTCGGCCGGTTCGGCGCCCAGGCCGTCGAGTCGATCGCGGTCGAGGAGTTCGTGGAGGGCCACGAGGGCTTCTACGACACCGTGTCGGTCGACGGGAACGCGTCGCTGGACTTCGTCTCGCACTACTACCCGAACGTCCTCGAGGCGATGCGCACCCGGTGGATCTCCCCGCAGTTCGTCTCGACCAACCGGGTCGACGCGGTCCCGGACTACCAGGACCTGCGCGACATGGGCGCCCGGGTCAATGCGGCGCTCGGGATCGGCACGAGCGCCACGCACATGGAGTGGTTCTTCGGGCCCAAGGGGCTGCGGTTCTCCGAGATCGGGTGTCGGCCGCCCGGCGTCGGGGCGTGGGACCTCTACTCGGCGGGCAACGACATCGACATCTACCGCGAGTGGGCGAACGCGGTGGTCCACGGGCACGTCGCGACCCGGCCGTCGCGGCGGTTCGCCACCGGGATCGTGGCGCTGCGGCCCGACCGCGACGGGCACATCAGCGGCTACTCGGGCGTCGACGAGGCGCAGGCGCGCCTGGGGGAGTGGGTGATCGACGCGCACCTGCCGTCGCCCGGCACGCCCACCCAGCCGGTCGAGGCGGGGTACTGGGCCAACGCCTACGTGCGGATGCGCCACCCCGACTACGACGTCCTGCGCGGGATGCTCGACGACGTCGGTCGCACGGTGCACGTCCACGCTGCATGAGGGTGATCGTCCTCGGGCCGCAGCGCCGGCCCACCCTCGATGCCGTGGTCCGCAGCCTCGAGCTGAGCGGCCCGATCGCCACCGTCACCGCGGGCTGGCAGGAGCGTGAGCCCGACGACGCGGAGTTCGACGCACTGGTCGGGGGCCGCAGCGCCAACCTGCGGCTGCACGCCCGTTGGCAGGACGTACTGACCCGCGACCCGGAGTACGCGGCCGCTGAGCTCGAGCACCGGGCGGCGCTGCGTGAGCTGCAGGAGCTGCACCTCGTGCAGCTCGACGGCGCGCTGCGGGGCCTGCGCGAGGTCGCGCGGTACGGCGGTAGCCGCCCTCCTATCCGGGACGCGGCGTGCGCCGACGCCGAGGCCGTCGTCCGGCTCGTGGACGAGCGGCACCTGGCTCGCGTGCGGGAGGCGCGGGAGGCGTTCGAGGCCAGGTGGCGCCCCGGGGAGCGGCTCGCGGCCGCCGGGCACCGCACCGAGGTGCGCCACGTGCTGGACGCGGCCGCCGGGCTGGTCGTCGCGGGCGGGCACGTGGGGGTGCTGCTGCACGTGCTGCGGCTGTTCGCGGTCGGTGCCGCGCCCGTGGTGATCGCCTGGTCGGCGGGGGCGATGGCGTTGACCGAGCGGGTGCTGCTGTTCCACGACAAGGCACCGCACGGGCCGGCGCACGCGGAGTTCCTCGATGCAGGCCTCGGGTGGATCCCCGGGTGTGTGCTGCTCCCGCACGCGCGTAGGCGGCTGCGCACCGACGACACCGCACGGATGGCCGAGCTCGTCGGCCGGGCCGCCCCGGCCCGCTGTGTCGTGCTCGACGACGGGGTGCGGCTCGACCTCGGCGAGCGCGGCGCGCTGCCGCCGGGCGCGCGGACGATCGGCCCCGACGGCCGGATCGGCGACCTCGCGTGACCCGCCTCGCCATCAACCGGCTCAAGGAGCGCAGGCCGGACGCCGCCTCGATCGACCGGTTCCTCGCCCGGCACGAGGTGCCGATCGTCGAAGGGGATCGGTGCACGTTCCTGTGGCGCGGCGAGGCCGACGAGGTGTTCCTCGTGCAGCGGATCGTGGGACTGCCCGAGCGGCTGCCGCTGCGCAGGTTGTGGGGCACCGACCTGTGGTACCTGGTGCTGGAGCTACCGGCGGGATCGCGGATCAACTACCAGGTCGAGGTCCGCCGCGGCGAGCACACCGAGCGCGGCAACGACCCGCTCAACCCGAAGCTGTCCTACAGCCCCGTCGGCACGTCCTCGGTGTGCTTCGCCCACGGTTACGTCACCCCGGACTGGACGGAGCCAGACCCCGACGCCCGGTCCGGCGAGCTGACCGAGCTGGTGCTCCAGAGCCGCGCGCTGCGCCGCGACTGCCGGGTGACCCTGTACCTGCCGGCGCGGTTCCGGCACACGGCGTCCTACCCGCTGCTGGTCGTGCACGACGGCGGTGACTTCCTGCAGTACGCCGCGGCGAAGACGGTGCTGGACAACCTGATCCACCGCCTCGACGTGGCCGAGACCGTGGTCGCGTTCGTCCACCCGCAGGACCGGCTTGCCGAGTACTCGAACTCGGCCGCGCACGCGCGGTTCCTCACCCGCGAGCTGGTACCCCGCCTCGAGGCCGAGCTCCCGCTCGTCGGGCAGCGCTCCGGGCGGTGCCTGCTCGGCTCCAGCTTCGGCGCGGTCGCCTCGCTGGCCACGGCGTACCGGGCGGCGGACGTCTACGGCTCGCTCGTGCTGATGTCCGGCTCGTTCGTCTTCACCGACATCGGCGCCGTCGACCACGGCGGCGGTCCCGTCTTCGACCCGGTGGTGCGGTTCGTGAACCGCTACCGGGACCGCCCCCGGCGGGTGGCCGATCGCCTCTTCGTCAGCTGCGGCGTGTACGAGCCGCTGATCATGCCCAACCGCTCGATCGTGCACACCTTCGAATCGACGGGCATGACCGTGCGCTTCGTGGAGACGCGCGACGGCCACGACTGGGAGAACTGGCGCGACACCCTCCGCGACGCACTGTCGTGGGTCTACCCGGGGCCGCAGAAGCTCGTCTACGAATGACTCGTGAGTGGATACGCGTGCTATAGCGCGCGTATCCACTCACGAGGGGGTGGCGCGCTGCCAGGTGTGCACGGGTTCGTTCGCGTGCATGTACTCGACGTAGCGCCCCAGCATCTCGTGCAGCGCGATGAGCCGGTTCCCGCCGAGCGCGCGCACGGTGTCGACCTGCCACGAGGCGCCGTTCATGCCGGTGACGCAGCGGGCCTCGATGATGCCGAGCAGCCGGTCGCGCACGTCAGGGTCGACGCCCCATGCGTCCAGGCCCTGGTGCGCCAGCGGCAGCAGCCTGCGCAGCACCAGTTCGGCGGCGGGCACCGGACCGAGGCCGGGCCAGTAGATCGAGGCGTCGAGGCCGTCGCGGGCGCCGCTGTGGAAGTTCTCCTCGGCCGCGGAGAACGACATCTGCGACCACACCGGCCGCTCGTGGTGGGCGAGCGTGTGCACAAGGCCGTAGTAGAACGCGGCGTTGGCCATGGCGTCCACGACGGTCGGCCCAGCGGGCAGCACCCGGTTCTCCACGCGCAGGTGCGGCCGCCCGTCGACGACGGCGTAGATGGGCCGGTTCCAGCGGTAGATCGTGCCGTTGTGCAGGGAGAGCTCGTCGAGCTTCGGCACCTCGCCGCGCCCGAGCTGCTCGATCGGGTCGGTGTCCTCGCAGATCGGCAGCAGCGCGGGGAAGTACCGGGTGTTCTCCTCGAACAGGTCGAACACCGACGTGATCCAGCGCTCGCCGAACCACACCCGTGGCCGGACCCCCTGCTCCTTGAGTTCCTCGGGCCGCGTGTCGGTGGCCTGCTCGAACAGCGGGACGCGGGTCTCGCGCCACAGCTCCGTGCCGAACAGGTACGGCGAGTTCGCGGCGAGCGCGAGCTGCACGCCCGCGATCGCCTGCGCCGCGTTCCAGTACTGGGCGAACTCCGATGGGCTGACCTGCAGGTGTAGCTGGAAGCTCGTGCAGGCGGCCTCCGGAGTGATCGAGTCGGTGTACGTGCGCAGCTGCTCCACGCCCTGGATGGACAGCGCCATGTCCTCGCCCCGCGCGGCGAAGATCTGGTCGTTGAGCAGGGCATAGCGCGGGTTCGCGCTCATCGAGTCGATGCTCACGTGGCGTGGCATGAGGGTCGGGAGTATCCCGATCATCACCAGGAGGGCATCTCCGGACCGGGCGCGCTCGTCGGCGGCGTTGAGGCTGGCCCGCACGGTCTCCTCGAACGAGACGAGCCCGGTCCCGCCGATCTCGCGCGGCGGGACGTTGATCTCGATGTTGAACTGGCCGACCTCGGTCTGGAAGCTGCGGTCGGCGACGAGCGCGAGCACCTGCTCGTTGACGTTGGCGGGCTCGCCGCGCTCGTCGACGATGTTGAGCTCGATCTCAATGCCCGTGAGCGGGCGATCGAAGTCGAACTGCGACTCACGCAGCATCTGGGCCAGCGCGTCGAGGCTGCGGCGAGTCTTGTCCCGGAACCTGCGCCGGTCTTCCCTGCTGAACACCATGTGCTCGACGTCGCGCCCCACCGGATGCCCCTCCGTCGGACGTGCGGGTATCGACCTCCATCGTCGGCCCGCGGGAGCTCGGCGTCCATCCGGAGGCCGCCTGCACCAGTGGTAGCTGAGTCGTGAGCGCCGCTCCGCCCGGCGGTTAGGCTCGGCACCGGGCGATTCGAGGGGAGCTACATGGCTGGCTGGTGGCGTGACGCGGTGGTCTACCAGGTCTACATCCGCAGCTTCGCCGACGGGAACGGCGACGGCACCGGCGACATCGCCGGCCTCCGTTCCCGCCTGGACTACCTGCGCGACCTCGGCGTGGACGCGTTGTGGATCAACCCGTGGTATCCGTCGCCGATGGCCGACGGCGGCTACGACGTGGCCGACTACCGCGCCGTCGAGCCCGTGTTCGGCACGGCCGACGAGGCCGCCGCGATGATCGAGGAGGCCCACGCGCGCGGCATGCGGGTGATCCTCGACATCGTCCCCAACCACACGTCCGACCGGCACGCCTGGTTCCAGGCGGCCCTCGCGAGCCCGCCGGGCTCGCCGGAGCGGGCGCGCTACTGGTTCCGCCCCGGGCGCGGGGCCAACGGTTCCGAGCCGCCCAACGACTGGCGCAGCGTCTTCGGCGGACCCGCCTGGACGCGGGTGCCGGACGGGGAGTGGTACCTGCACCTGTTCGACTCCTCGCAGCCCGACTTGAACTGGGACCACGAGGACGTGCGCGCCGAGTTCGAGGCGGTGCTGCGGTTCTGGTTCGACCGCGGGGTGGACGGCTTCCGCATCGACGTGGCCAACGGCCTGGTCAAGCGGCCCGACCTGCCCGACCTCGGTCCGCACGACGAGGAGGCGGTGCTGCTGCCCGCCGACCGCCCCGACCACCCGCACTGGGACCGCGACGGCGTGCACGAGATCTACCGGGCGTGGCGCCGGGTCGCCGACTCCTACCCCGAGCCGCCGGTGTTCGTCGCGGAGGCCTGGGTGCGCTCGCCCGAGCGGCTGGCGCGCTACCTGCGTCCCGACGAGCTGCACACCGCGTTCAACTTCGACTACCTGCGGGCGCCGTGGGACGCCGACGCGTTGCGGAAGGTCATCGACGAGTCGCTCGCCACCGTCGCCGCGGTGGACGCGCCTGCCACGTGGGTGCTGTCCAACCACGACGTGGTGCGCCATGTGTCGCGGCTCGGCCGCCCGCTCACCCCGGGTGCCTACTCGCTCGCCCACCTGCCGCCGGTGGAGACGCTCGACCGGGACCTCGGCACGCGGCGGGCCCGCGCGGCCGCGCTGCTGATGCTGGCCCTGCCCGGGAGCGCGTACGTCTACCAGGGCGACGAGCTCGGCCTGTGGGAGGTCGAGGACCTGCCCGACGAGGCCAGGCAGGACCCGACCTGGGAGCGGTCGGGCCGCACGGAGGTGGGCCGCGACGGGTGCCGCGTGCCGTTGCCGTGGTCGGGCACGCAGGCGCCGTTCGGCTTCAGCCCGGACGGCACGGGCGCCGCGCCGTGGCTGCCGCAGCCTCCCGACTTCGCCACCATCACAGCGGAGGCGCAGGACGGCGACCCGGCGTCGACGCTCACGCTCTACCGGAACGCGCTGCGGCTGCGCCGCGAACAGCCCGCCCTCGGCGACGGTGAGCTCACCTGGCTCCCGGCCGGGCCGGACGTGCTGGCGTTCTCCCGTGGCGGCGGGTTCACGTGCCTGGTGAACCTCTCGCACGCCCCGGTGCCGCTACCGGAGGGTGCGCAGGTGTTGCTGGCCAGCGGTGCCCTCGACGGCGATGGGTCGCTTCCCGCGGACACCGCCGCCTGGCTCGCGACGTAGCGAGGCCCCGTCCGAGCACATTATCAGCGGGCCAGGACCTCCGTGCGCAGCTGCTGCGGCACCAGGTCGGCCGCCACGAGCCCGCTGTCGTCGAGCTCCGGCTCCCACACCATCCACGGGCGAGCGCCCGCCCGGTAGGCCGCATCGAGGGCGTGGCGCTCCTTCACCGTGTCGGCCGGCTGCCAGAACCCGCGATGGCGGTAGGCCATCAACCGGCCCTCCTTCGCCAGCGGGCGGCACGCATCCATGATCAGATCGCCGTTCTGGGGCAGGTAGTCGAAGATCTCCGGGCGCAGCACGAAGTAGCCGCCGTTCTCCCACAGCGGCATCTCCTGCAACGTGGTGATCCCGGCAACCCGGTCGTCGTCACCCACGTCGACGCAGTGGAACGCCGACTGCGGCGGCACCGCCAACAGCGCGCCCACCGCGTCCGAGCGCCGGAACTTCTCCACCATCCTGTTCAGCGGCAGGTCGGTGAGCACGTCGGCGTAGTTGGCCAGGAACATCTCCTCGCCCGCCACGTGCCGGCGCACCCGCCGCAGCCGCTCCCCGATCGGGGAGTCGAGCCCGGTGTGCACGAACGTGATGGTCCAGTCGGAGATGTCGCTGCCCAAGAGGTGCACGTCCCCGCCGCGCAGCACGAAGTCGTTGGACGCGGTCTCGGAGTAGGTCAGGAAGAAGTCCTTGATGTGGTGGGCCCCGTAGCCGAGGCACAGCACGAAGTCGGTGTGCCCGAAGTGCGCGTAGTAGCGCATCACGTGCCAGATCAGCGGCCGCGGTCCCACCGGGTGCATCGGCTTGGGCAGATCGGACATCCCGTCCCGCATCCGCATCCCGAACCCACCGCAGAACAGCACGACCTTCATCCGTTGAACCCCACGTCGTCGCGACGGGACCTCCCCCTGAAGGCCCTTGATCACTCCATAGTGCCTGCGGACGCGATCGCGGGCAGTGTGTTCTTCTTCCTGCTCGGTCGAGCCCGCACCCCGAGCAGCAGCCCGGCGACGACCAGCGCCGTCCCTGCCCACACGCCGGCGCCGGGAACGGGGCCACCGAGCAGCACGCCGATCGCGGCCGCGGCGACGGGGGCGACGCCGGTCAGCAGACCCGCGAGCGCGCTGCCGAGCCGCCCGACCGCCGAGTACCAGAGGACGAACGCGATCGCCGTCAGGACGACCGCCAGGTACGCGATCGCGACGAGGTGGGGCACGCGCAGGGTCGTCACTGCGGTCGGGCCCTCCGTCACGGCCGCGAGCACCGTGAGCTGGGCCGTGGCGATCCAGCAGGTGTGCACCGACACGCCCCACGGTCCGTGCCGGCGCAGCACCGGCACCGCGAGCAGGGTGAACCCGACCTCGCACACCAGCACCACGGCCGCCCATCCCAGCCCGGCGAGGTCGGTGCGGCCGCCGGTCTGCACCAGCGCCGCGCCCGCAGTCACGACGACCGCGGCGAGCACCGTGCCCCGGGCCGGTCGCCCGCCCTCCATCAGCGGGCCGACGAGCGCGAGTACCACCGGTACGCACGCCACGGCGACCCCGATCGCGGCCGGCTCCGCGTGCTCCGAGCCGCGCACCAGCGCGACGTTGAACAGCACGAGCCCGAGAGCGGCGACCCCGAGCAGCCACAGCCACTCGGTGCCGCGCGGCGCACGCAGCGGTACCCGGGCGGCGCGGGCCAGCGCGAGCAGCAGCAATGAGGCCGACGCGTAGCGGATCGCCTGGACGGTGAACAGTGGGGCGTCGGCCAGCACACCGGACACGGCGACGCCGGCGCCGACGCACGCCATGCCGGCGGCGCCCATCGCGAGCGCGCCACCCCGGGTCTCGGATCGGATCGTCATGGGCACAGCCTGCGCCATAATGGTCCTCCGATGAGGTCCATTCGACTGCCTTGCTGTAGGTCCAATCCTGCCGCGTACCGATCGTCGTGCCGGCGCCCGAACGCGGACAGGCCCCAACTCCGGCTGGGCAGCACGCCACGGCCGCGACAGCAGCGGTGTGCTACTCGGATCGATCACACGTAGTGCGCCCTACCGCGGCGACACGCACTCCGGCTGCTCGGTCTCGGCCCCGTCCGCCCCGAAGACCTCGAAACAGTAGCCCCGGTCGGGCTCCGTCGCGACGGTGATGGTCGTGTCGTCGACGTCCGACTCGAACCGCCCTGCGCCCGTGGTCGGGTCGATCAGCACGTCGTACGGTCCTGAGCCTCCGGACCACGTCAGTGTCATGGCGAGGCTGCCGTTCCGGGTGACCTGCAGGTCGATGGCATCCGCGCTCGCCGTCGTCTCCGCCGGGCGGCTCATCGCATGGGCCTGCACGGATGCGGTCGCGGGTGCCGGGGCTGACGCGGCGCTCGCGACGGGGCCGGTGACGGCGCCCGCGACCACGGCGACGATGACGAAACTCCTGGCGGCCATGGCTGGTCCTCTCTCCTCGTAAGGCTATGGATCTCGGTCGGTTCGCCGGCGGAGGTCGCGGGGCAAGTGAGGGGCCTCCTCGCCGAGGGAATCGTGTGGGTCGAGCGCGAAGATGCATCGAGCATTCCGGCGTTTCCGGGCGCAGAGCGGCCTGCCCGGGAGGCGACTTCGAATTTGTGATATCCGGGCACGAGCTCGACCGGGGAAGGCCCGTCGCCTGAAATATCTGGCGCAGCCGGGTCCCTGGAGATACGCGTGCCGACCGTTTGTCCGGCCGATCTCCGGCCGACCGTCAGCCCATCTCGGCGATGTGCCGATGTGGTGTCCGCCGAGTCGGCGGATCTATGGCGGCGAAGTGCCGCGGCGTGGGGCGGCGGCTGTCATCGGGTGGGTGCTCCTCTGGAAGATCCGATCGCTTTCCCTTGGCGAGTTCATTTCGGCATAGCTGCCAGAGATTCGTGGCCGATCGCTCGATGTTCACTCGAACGGCCTACGTGTGACGCACCCGCCGGTCGCTCGCGCACCGGCTCCGCTCGCGCTTCCCGCCGAACGGGAAGCGCCGGCCCCGCGCCCGCGGGGCCGGGCCTACGGCTTCAGGCCGATGCCGGCGACCAGCATTGCGTGGGCCGGGTTGTCGGGCTCGGGGAAATCGGGGCTCGGTCGCCACGTGTTGGCGGGAACGAAACCGGGCTCGATCAGTTCGAGGCCGTCGAAGTACACGAGCTGCTCGTCAACGGGGCGGAAGCACCGGGTACCCATGTGGGTCTCCGCGAAGATCCGGTTGAGCTCCTTCGCGCGAGGGTCCCCGGGATCGGCGCAGCCGCAGTGCACCAGATAACCGCCCGACGGGAGGTGGGCGCGGATGCGAGCCGCGATTCCGGTGGGATCCTCATCATCCTCGAGATGCATCATGACGCCACCGAGCAGTACCGCGAACGGTTCGTCTGTGTCGATGAGCCGGCGAACGTCGGCATTCCGGAAGATCCCGTCGGGGTCTCGGAGATCCGCGGTGACCACAGTGGTGTTGTCGTCGGTGCTGAGCAGGGCGCGACCGTACGCGAGCACGATCGGGTCCTTGTCCACGTACGCCACACGGACGTTCGGATCGATCGACTGGGCGATCTCGTGGACGTTGCCCGCCGTTGGCAGTCCCGACCCGATGTCGAGGATCTGCTTGATCCCTGCCTCGCCGACCAGGAATTCCACCGCTCGGCGAACGAATGCGCGGTTCGCTTTTGCCAGCAGCGGAGTCTCCCTGACCGCGTCGATCATGGCCTGTGAGGCTTGACGGTCGACGTCGTAGTTGTGCTTTCCGCCGAGCAAGTAGTCGTACACGCGGGAGATCGCCGGCGTGTTCGTGTCGATGCCGGCCGGAACCGGCTCCGCTGCCGCGGTCGCGCTGTGCAGGCCCGTCGATTCCGTCACGGTTCGTCCCCTCGGGTGTTCGCTGAATGGTTGGTCGATCACCGAACTGCGGAACCCGCGACGTCAGAGCGCGTCGCGGACGGACGCGATCATCTCGCTGGACCGTGCGGGCGTCAGGGCGCCCGCGGCCAGCCGGTCGACGATCTTGAGATAGAGATCCACGTCCTCGCTCCTGTTCAGGTAGAGGGCACTGTTGATCTGCTCGATGTAGACGATGTCGGGCAGGTCGGGTTCGGTGAAACGCAGCAGCGTGAACGAGCCGCCGAGTACCGCGGCGTCGCTTCGGTCGAACGGCACGACCTGCACGGTGATGTTCGGGCGCTTGCTGGCCTCGACCATGTGGTCGAGCTGGTCGCGCATGATCTCCCGGCTGCCCATGATCCGCCGCAGCGCGGATTCGTCGATCACTGCCCAGTAGTCGGGAGGGTTCGGCATGGAGAGCAGCTCCTTACGGTGCATCCGCAGCTCGACGCGCTGGCTCACCTGGTCGACCCGGACGAGTCGGCCGAGGTCGATCACGGCGTTGGCGTAGGCCTCGGTCTGCAGGAGTCCCGGGACGTACTGGGCCTCGTAACACCGGATGATCGCGGCCGCCTGTTCCAGCCCCACGAAGGTCGAGAACCAGCCGGGGACGGTGTCGTTGTAGCGGTGCCACCAGGCGGGCTCGTTGGCCTGCTCGGCCAGCCGCACCACTGAGTCCCGCGTCGATTCGTCGGTGACCCCGTACATGGCGAGGAGGTCTGCTACATCCCGGCGTTTGAACCCGACTCGGCCTGCCTCGAGCCGGCTGATCTTGGCTTCCGAGGCACGGATGGCGTAGCCGGCCGCCTCCCGGGTGATGCCGCTCGCCTCGCGCAGCCGGCGAAGCTGCGCGCCGACGAGGAGGCGCAGGACCGTGGAACCGCCCCGAGCCTCGGCCTGGACAGCCCGCAGCGAGTCGCCCTCCTGGCCGTCGGCCATCGTCGCCCCCCGCGGGTCATTGCGGAACGGGGCAATACGGTACCGCGGGCCATGCCTCGGTGGGGCGAACCGACTGCCTGCGATGCGGGCGCTGCTGATCCGCTCTTGCTACGCAGTAGCGAACGTGAAGACCATCCGGGAGCGGTACTCCTCGCCCGGCCGCAGGACCGTGGACGGGTAGTCCGGGTGGTTCGGCGCGTCCGGGAACCCCTGTGCCTCCAGGCAGAAGGCGTCGGTCTGGCGTGCGGCGGTGCCGTCGCGCAGCACGAGCGAGCCGTTCAGCATGTTGCCCGAGTAGAACTGCACGCCGGGCTGGTCGGTGCGCAGGTCGAGGGTGCGGCCGCTGCGGGGCTCGACCACGCGGGCGGCGGCGCGCAGCTCGCCGGGCGAACCGTCGACGACGTAGTTGTGGTCGTGTCCCTGTACCGCGACGAGCTGGGGGTGCCCGTCGCGGACGCGGGCGCCGAGGCGTGCTGGGGAGCGGAAGTCGAGTGGCGTGCCGTCCACGGGGATGGGCGCGCCGGTGGGCAGCGATCGGTCGTCCACCGGCAGGACGTGGCCGGCGTAGAGCTGCACCTCGTGGTCCTCGGCGCTGCCGCCGCCCGCCAGGTTCCAGTAGGTGTGGTTGGTCAGGTTCACCACGGTCGGCTTGTCGGTGGTGGCGGTGTGCTCGATGCGCAGCTCCGGGCCGTCGACGGTGTAGGTGACGGCGGCCGCGAGCGTGCCGGGGAAGCCGTTGTCGCCGTCGGGACTGGTGTGGCGGAGCGTCAGCGACGTTCCGTCGGGACCGTCCGTGCTCCACTCGGCGGACTCGAAGGCGCCCGGCCCGCCGTGCAGCGCGTTCTCGCCCTCGTTCGGCGGGATCCGGTACTCGACGCCGTCGAGGGTGAACCGGGCCCCGCCGATCCGGTTGGCGTAGCGGCCCACGCAGGCGCCGAGGTAGCCGGTGTCGCGCCGGTACGCGTCGAGGTCGGCGAGGCCGAGCGCGATGTCGGCCCACGTCCCGTCGCGGTCCGGGGTGCGGACCGAGACGATCCGCGCCCCATAGGTGATCACGCCGACCTCGAGCGCGCTGCTGCGCAGCCACATGACGTCCATGAGCACTGTCTACAGTGCTGCTTCTACAGGGCGCCGGCGAGCCGGTAGTAGGCCTGGTTCCAGCGCAGCTCCTGCTGGAACCGGCGCACCCGCGTGTCGGCGTCGATCACGACGAGCTCGGTGCGGGCGAACTCGGCGAGGTCGGCGACCTCATCGGTGGAAAGGGCCGTGGAGAGCACGGTGTGGTGCGGGCCACCGGCCATGATCCAGGTCTCCGCCGAGGTGGCGAGATCCGGCCGCGGCTCCCACACCGCCCGGGCGACGGGGAGGTTGGGCAGCGGCTCGTCGGCCGGCACCAGGTCGATCTCGTTGAGCACGAGCCGGAAGCGGTCGCCCATGTCGGACATGCCGACGACGACGGCCTCGCCCGGCTCGGCGTCGAACACCATCCGGACCGGGTCCTCGCGGTTGCCGATGCCGAGCGGGTGGATCTCCACGCGCGGGGTGGCGGCCGCGATCGTCGGGCACACCTCGAGCATGTGCGCGCCCAGCACCTTCGGGGTGCCCGGGCCGAGGTGGTAGGTGTAGTCCTCCATGAACGACGTGCCGCCGGGCAGGCCATCTGCCGCGACCTTCAGCGTGCGCAGCAGGGTGGCCGTCTTCCAGTCGCCCTCGCCCGCGAATCCGTAGCCCTCCGCCATCAGCCGCTGCACGGCGAGACCGGGCAGCTGGCGCAAAGCGCCGAGGTCCTCGAAGTTGGTGGTGAACGCCTTCGCGCCGATCTTGTCCAGCAGGGCGCGCAGGCCGAGCTCGATCCGCGCGCTGTAGCGCAGCGACTCGTGCCGCTCGCCGCCGCGACGCAGCTCACCGGCGACCTCGTAGCGCTCCTCGTACTCGGCCACGAGGCGGTCGACCTCGGCGTCGAGGCTCGCGTGCACGGCGTCGGCGAGGTCGGTGACCGCGTAGCCGTTGACCGTGACGCCCCAGCGCCACTGCGCCTCGGTGCGGTCGCCTTCGGTGACGGCGACGTCGCGCATGGTGTCGCCGAAGCGGGCGAGCCGCAGCGAGCGGACCTCGGCCCAGCCCCGCGCCGCACGGGTCCACGACGCGACCTTGCGCTGCACGACCGCGTCGGAGACGTGCCCGGCGACGATCTTGCGGACCACGCCGAGCCTGGCCTCGATGTAGCCGAACTCCCGGTCGCCGTGGGCGGCCTGGTTCAGGTTCATGAAGTCCATGTCGATCGTGGACCACGGCAGGGCCTGGTTGGCCTGCGTGTGCAGGTGCAGCAGCGGCTTCTGCAAAGCGTCGAGGCCGTGGATCCACATCCGGGCGGGCGAGAACGTGTGCATCCACGCGATCACGCCGATGCAGTCCGGGTCGGCGTTCGCCGCCAGCATGGTTTGGTGGATGCCCGGCGAGTCGGTGAGGACCGGCTTCCAGGCGAGCTCGACCGGCAGGGCCGCCCCGAGCTCCTTGGCGATCTCCTGCGACTGCTGCGCGACCTGCTGCAGCGTCTCCTCGCCGTAGAGCCCCTGGCTCCCGGTCAGGAACCACACCCGTCCGGTCATTTGGAGCCCCCCTGCTGGCCGTAGACGTTCTGGTAGCGGTCGTAGAGCGCGTCGACGTCGTCCTGCGGGATCGGCTGGAGCGGGCCCATCTGGCGGGCGATGAACGTCGAGCGGGCGACGTCCTCGCACATCACGGCCGCCTTCACCGCGGCCTTCGGGTCCGGGCCGATCGAGAACACGCCGTGGTTCTTCATGATCACCGCGCGGGAGCGGTGCCCGGTGAGGGTGTCCACGATGCCGCGGCCGATGGCGTCGTCGCCGATGCGGGCGAACGGGCCGAGCGGGATCGGGCCGCCGAACTCGTCGGCCATCGCCGTCAGGACGCACGGGATCGGCTCACCGAGCGCGGCCCACGCGCTCGCGTATCCGGAGTGGGTGTGCACGACGCCGCCGACGTCGGGCATGTGCCGGTAGACGTGCGCGTGCGCCTCGGTGTCGCTGGAGGGGGAGTAGTCGCCCTCGACGAGCGTGCCGTCCAGGTCGCAGACCACCATCCGGTCGGCGGACAGGTCGTCGTAGGACACACCGCTCGGCTTGATGACCATCAGGTCGTGGCCGGGCACCCGGGCGGAGACATTGCCCGCCGTCCAGACGACGAGGCCGTAGCGCACCAGCTCGGCGTGCAGGGCGGCGACGCGCTCACGCAGCTCGTCGACAGCCGCCTTGGCGGACTCGGGGATGGCAGTCACTTGTTATTCACCGCAGCCCGTCGGATCGCGCGCAACCGGTGCAGAACATCGTTCTCTCCTCGTCCGAAGTAGTCGTGCAGGCGGCGGTACTCGGCGTAGAGCGCGTCGTAGGCGCGGGTGCGCTCGGGGTCGGGGGTGTAGGCGTTCCGGTTCGCGCCGCCCATGGCCGCGGCGGCGGCCCGCACGTCCGGGTAGGCGCCCGCGGCGACGGCGGCGTGGATGGCCGCGCCGAGGGCGGGCCCCTGCTCGGAGACGATCGTCGAGAGCGGCATGTTGCACACGTCGGCGTAGAGCTGCATGAGGAACCTGTTCTTCAGCAGCCCGCCCGCCACCACCAGCTCCCGGACCGGCACACCGGACGCCTCGAAGGACTCGATGATCGTGCGGGTGCCGAACGCGGTGGCTTCCAGGAGCGCGCGGTAGGTGTGTTCGGGCCGGGTGGCCAGCGTCTGGCCGATGATCACACCGGAGAGCTCGTGGTCGACGAGCACGGAGCGGTTGCCGGAGTGCCAGTCCAGTGCGACGAGCCCGTGCTCGCCGACCTCCTGCTCGGCGGCCAGCTCGGTGAGCAGCGCGTGCACGTCGATGCCGCGCTCGGCGGCGCGCTGGTGGTACTCCGGCGGTACGGACGTCTCGACGAACCAGCCGAAGATGTCGCCGACGCCGCTCTGGCCGGCCTCGTAGCCCCAGGTTCCGCGCAGGACGCCGCCGTCGACCACGCCGCACATGCCGGGCACCTCGGCAAGCTGCTCGCCGATCATCACGTGGCACGTGGAGGTGCCCATGATCGCAACCAGCTGGCCGGGCTCGAGCGCGTTCGCGGCCGGCACGGTGGCGTGCGCGTCGAGGTTGCCGACCGCCACCGCGATGCCCTCGGGCAGCCCGGTCCAGGCCGCGGCCTCCGCGGTGAGGCCGCCGGCGCGGTCGCCGAGCTGGGCGATCGGGTGCTCCAGCTTGTCGGTGACGAAGCCGGCGAAGTCGGGGTTCAGCGCGGCGAGGTAGTCCCGGTCGGGGTGGTGTCCGTCCTGGTAGATGCCCTTGTAGCCGACGACGCAGGCGTTGCGGACGTACGTGCCGGACAACTTCCAGATGATCCAGTCGGCGGCCTCGACCCAGCGCTCGGTGCGCGCGTAGACCTCGGGGTCCTCCTCGAGGAGCTGCAGCGCCTTGGCGAACTCCCACTCGCTGGAGATCCGCCCGCCGTAGCGCGCGAGCCATGCCTCACCGCGCTCCTCGGCGACCTTGTTGATGCGGTCGGCCTGGCCCTGCGCGGCGTGGTGCTTCCACAGCTTCGGGTAGGCGTGCGGGCGGTCGGCGAACTCGGGCAGGTCGGAGAGCGGGGTGCCGTCGGTGAGCGTGGGCATGACCGTCGACGCGGTGAAGTCGGTGGCGATACCGATCACCTCGCGCGGTTCGACGCCCGCGGCGGCCACCGCCTTCGGTACGGCGACCTTGAGCACCTCGATCCAGTCGCCCGGCATCTGAAGGGCCCAGTCCGGCGGGAGGGTCGCGCCGGTGGTGGGCAGGGTGTGGTCGACGACCCCGTGGGGGTAGGGGTGCACGGCACTCGCCAGCTCGGCGCCGTCGGACACGCGAACAACGACCGCGCGCCCGGACAGCGTGCCGAAGTCGATGCCGACGGTGACGGCGCCCTGTGGGCTGTGCGGACTCGGCACGGTGCTCTCTCCCGTCGAACGGCGTTGTTAGCGCTCACAATCGGGGGCGGGGTGGGGACTTGTCAAGACGGCGCGCGAACTCCTCTGACATCCTTGGTGGCGGCCCGCGTCTGTCGTCGCTGGACGCCGGGGTGCGCGAGGCCGCGGGTACTCACGCACCCCGTATCCGCCGGCGCGGCCGCTTTCGGCCGGCGCTACCCGTCAACGGGTGCATCAGCCGAGACTGGGTGCGTGAGCGGAGGAGGGGGGTGTGCCTGGTGGCACGGCGAGGAGTTGCTCGCGCACCCCTTCTCGGCCCGCGCACCTCGTGTCCGCCCGCGCTGCCCATCGACGGGCCGCGTGAGCCGACGCCGGGCGCGTGAGCCGACATGGGATGCGCGGGTCAGCGGAAGGAACGGGCGATCCGGGCAGCCACGGGTGCGAAATCGTCGAGCTCGTCCCATGTCCAGCGCGCGAAGCCGTAGCCCAGGGCGCGCACCGCGTCCTCGCGAACCTTCTCGGCGAAGACGACATCGCCCGGCGTCCGCCCAGGCGGGACGAGCCTGCCGTACTTCACCTCGCCGTCGAACTCGCCGACCGCGCGCTGGGCGACCCAGCCGAAGTCCGTGACGGCGACGCTGCCCGCCAGCCGCACGGGGTACTGCAGTTGCGGAACGGGCAGGCCGGCGCGGGCGATGGCGATCCGGCTGAGTGACTCCCCTGGCGACATCGCTCCGCGTCGGGCGAATCCGATCGCCCTCCGGGCGGCCGGTGCGCCAGGCCAGCCGGTGGCCCTTCGAAGAGCCGCATCCAGCGCGGAGGAGGTGAGGTCCGAGTGCGTGTTCAGCGCGGAATCTGCGACGACCACCGCCTGCTCGAACGGGACGCTGCGGGCGATGTCGGTGATCGTGCGGGCGAGTGAGGTCACGAGGACGCCGTCGAGCGAGGTGATCTCGGTGGGTTCGAGCGGTGCGACGTGCCGGTGCACCACCGAGCCGATCCGTCCGCCGGAGCGCTCTGACCGGGTGACGTGCACGTGATCGAGCGGGATCCCCCAGACGTCCAGACCGTGCAGCAGCGCGGCGGACACATGGCTGACCACGGTGCCCGGGGCGAGCGTCGGCAGCGTGGCGCGCACGAGCACCGCGTGGAGGGCGGCCGGGACGTCGAGGCGCTCGTCACCGCGGCCGAGGTAGGCACCCCGGCGGACGGGGACGAGCTCGCCCGTTCTTCGTGCTCGTTGCACCTCGTCGCTGGAGTAGCCGCGCGCGAGCAGGTGGGGGCGCAGGAGGGGAGGTTGCGTCGAGATCGTCATGACCCAAGCGTGCGGGGCGCGGCGGCCGCTGCGGTAGGTGTTGTGGCGGCCTGTGGACAACTCGGTCAGGCGGGCGCACCCCTTCGTTGCCGACGCACCTCGAGTCGGCCGGCGCTACCCATCGACGGTTGGCGTCGGCGGAGAACGGGTGCGTCGGTGCCGGCAAGAGGCGCGAGGGCCATCCACAAGGGCGGTCCGGCCGCGCTCAGGCGGGCCCGGTGCTGCGGCGCAGGACGAGGTCGGTGGGCACCAGGTCGGCCCCTGCGCCGATCGTGAAGGTCGAGGCCTCGTCCGGCCGGATGAAGTCGAGCAGCAGGCGGACCGCGCGCCGGCCCGCCTCCGGGAAGTGCTGGCGCACGGTGGTGAGCGGTGGGCCGAAGAACTCCGCCTCCGGGACGTCGTCGAACCCGACGAGGCTGACGTCCTCCGGAACCCGCCGACCGGCCTCGTCGAGGGCGCGCAGTGCGCCGAGCGCCATGTGGTCGTTGGCCACGAAGACGGCCGTGAGCCCCGGGTCGGATGAGAGGAGGCGCTGCATCGCGGCGAAGCCGGAGCGGGCGCTCCAGTCGCCTGCCTCGGGGGTGGTCACCGGCGCGCCGATCTCGGCGAGGGCCGAGTGCCAGCCCTCGACGCGCCAGCGGGCGTCGAGCCAGTCGGCGGGGCCTGCGACGTGGTGGACGGTGCGGTGCCCCAGTTCGAGCAGGTGGCGGGTGGCTCGGGCCGCGCCGCCGCGTTGGTCGATGCCGATGGCAGGCACGGTTGGGGTCTCCCCGCCGTTCCCGCCGCCGAGCAGCCCACCCACGAAGACGGTGGGCACCGGCCGCAGTTTCGCGGTGAGCACCTCCACGGCGTCGAGCTGGGCGGCGAGCGCCACGACGCCCTCGACGGACTGGTCCTGCAGCCGGTCGAGCGCCCGCTCGACCGCCTCGGAGCTGATCCTCTCGACCACCGCGATGCTGACGCCCATGCCGACCGTGCTCGCCGCCTGCTCGATGCTGTACAGCGTGCTCACCGGCCCGTAGAGCACCGTGTCGAACGTGATCACGCCGAGGGCGCCTGAGCGGCGGGTGGCGAGCGCGCGCGCCACGGCGTTGCGCCGGTAGCCGAGCTCCTCCATCGCGGCGAGCACGCGGGCCCGGGTCTGTTCGCTCACGTGGGGGGAACCGTTGACCACGCGGGAGACGGTCTGGTGGGACACGCCGGCCAGCCGCGCGACGTCGGTCATCACGGGGGCTTGAGCGGGTTCCACCATGGCGCACATGCTCGCACGCGCGGCCCGTGCGGGAGCCGACCTGAGGTGACACGCTTCGCGGTATGCCTGACGAGCAATGGTTCTACTGCCTCAAACACCACAAGGTGGAGCCGTGGGACGGCTGTCGCTCGGCCGACCGGCTCGGGCCGTACCCGGACCAGGAGACCGCGGCGCGGGCACTGGAGATCGCGCGCGAGCGCACCGAGGCGGCCGACCGCGCCGACCGGGAGTGGGCGGAGAAGGGCTCGGATCGCGACCCGGACTAAGGAGCGCCCTGAACAACTCGGACCTACTGCGCGGCGCCCAGGCGGCGCCCTCGCCGCGTTGGACGATCGCGCCGATACAACAGCGGTATCGGCGCGATCGTCCGCCTTGCGAGGACACCACCTGGACGCCGCTCGCTACGGCCCGAGTTGTTCAGGACCCTCCTAAACGGCGGCACTCCGGCGCATGCGCAGCACGAACCCCGTCCACGACACCACGACGAGCGCCGCCACCAGCAGCTGCGCCGTGAGCAGGTGCTCCTCCGGGTAGACGACGCCGGTGAGGTAGGTGTCGATGAACCCGCGGGGCAGGCCCAGCTCGCCCGCGCGCCTACGGGCGGCGTCCTCCCACGCTGTGAGCGGGCACGGGATCCCGACCGTGGCGTTGAGCGCGCCCCACAGCACCGCCGCGGCGTGCGGGACGACCGCCCACGGCCACCGCCAGGCCATGAACCCGCCCAGCGCGACGTAGGCCAGGAACCCGAAGTGCAGCAGCATCACCAGCTCGGCGAGCAGCTGGTAGCCCATGGGGCGAGGATGCCAGCTCAGGCCGGATAGGGGATGGTCTGCGGACCCTCCGGCAGCACGCAGACCCGCGCGTCCGGCCCGGCGGCGCCCAGCGCCTCGGCGACGGTGCCCGCGATGTCCGCGGTCTGCTCGAGATGGGCGGCTGCGAGCGCCTGGTCGGACAGGTACGACGTGTGCATCACGACCCGCGCGAGGCTCTGCACCTTGGCCTGCACCTGCACCTGCCACTGGTCGGGCACGGTCTCCGTGCGCGCCTCGATCGCGTCGAGCAGGGCCCGCGGCGACGGCGCCGACTCCAGGACCTCGCGGTACGAGCCGTGGTCGGGGAACCCGTCGCGGCACTCGGCCGCGCACACGATCGTGCCGCCGTCCCGTACGACCGTTGCGCCGGCCGACATGCCCTTCACTGACTGGTAGAGGTTCTGGTCGAGCGGGAAGCCCGCGTTCGTCGTCACGACCACGTCGAACCGGCCGGGCACCGGGCGCATCGCGAGCCGCTTGGCCGCCTCGCGCGCGGCGGCGTGCATCGCGAACAGCTCGCCGCCGAACGCCTCGACGATCTGCTGCTCGCGGTTGAGCACCACGTCCAGCGCGAAGTCGACATTCCCCACGGCGCCGACGACGGCCCGGATGTCATCGTGCACGGGGTTGCCCTCGCAGACCGCCCATGTGGCCTGCGGGTGCCCGATGCGCCGGGCGTCGTGGAGGGTGAGCACGGTGTCGAGCCCGGCGAGGCCGGGAGCCACCAGCTTGGGCCCGCCGCTGAAACCGGCGAAGAAATGGGGCTCGACGAACCCGGTGGTGATCCGCAGGTCGGCCTCCACCCAGTAGCGGTTCAGCCACACCGGCACGCCGTTGCCGTGGGTTCCCCCGCCGTGAGTGCCCAGGTGCACGAGCAACGACGGGTCACGGGCGTCGTGGTTGATCACGTGCACGGTGTCGGCGACCTCGTCGCCGAGCATCGTCCGGATCTCGGACTCGGTGTTGCCGCGGTGCGTCCCGGTGGCGACGATGATCACCACGTCGTCGAGGTCGACGACCCCGTCGAGCTCCTCGAGCACCGCCGGGATCATGAGGTGCCTCGGCTGCGCCCTTGTGCCGTCGCACATCGAGACCGCGACGCGCTGCCCTGGTCGGGCGAGCTCACGCAGCGGCGGCCCGGCCACCGGCCTGCGCAGGGCCGTGCGCAGCACCTCCCGCTGGTCGGGAGCGCCCGGCACGTAGACGGGCTCGACGACGGTGGTGCGCTCGGCCGGCAGGTCCACCGACAGGCCTGCCTCGCCGTATGCGAGCCGCACGGTTGTGGTCCCCGTCATCGCACTGCCTCCTTCTCGAGGACCCGCAACAGCGGGATCGCCTCGATCTTCTCCCGCGTGAGCTCGGACCAGCGGATGCCGTCGGCGGGCCGCGGCCCGCGCCGCTCCCGGCAGTCGATCACACGCTCGGGCGTGACGACGAGGTCGACCGGGGCGTCGTGCGGCGCGGTCGGGATCGCCCCGGCGGGCCGGATCTGCAGCTCGTGCACGGTGGTGACCACCAGTGTCCCAGGGCCGACGAGCCCAGCGGCCGTGGCGAGCGCGAACTCCAGGTCGGCGAACCCGCCACCCTTGCCCAGCCGTGCGCCGTCCTCGCCGACGGCGACGCAGCCGCTGACGACGAGGTCGACGGGGGACAGGTCGGCCACGGCCACCCGGCGCGCCGAGCGCGTCGCCCCCGCGATGGACGCGGCGCGGCGGGGCGGGTCGGCGAGGTGGTCGGGGTCGAGCAGGAAGAACGGTTCGGGCTCGGCGAGCCGCGGCACCGCCATGTAGACGGTCTTGCCGTCCTCGAGGGCCCGCTGGCGCACGGGCAGCTGCGCCGAGTCCGGGTTGGCCTTGACGGTGGCGGCCGCCCGCCACGCGTCGGTCTCGGCGAGCCGCCGGGCCGCGGCCTCGGCTCCGGTGAAGTTGGAGATGCGGTTGCGGGCGCCCGGGAAGCGCGCCACCCGCGCCTCCGACAATGCCGTCCAGACCTCGTCGCGCAGCGCCGCCTTCGCCGCGAGCAGCTCGGGGTCACCGCCCGCGTCGTGGTCGTGGCGGCGGGACGGACGAGGGCTCATGAGCCCGCGACCCGGCGTCGGTCGCCATGGGCGCGCAACCGGGCCAGTACCGGCAGCCCCAGCCGGGGCACGGCGCCCGCGATCCGCATCGCGCCCGCGCGGTAGGTCGGGATCGAGCGCACGACCCGGCGCCCGTCGAGCAGCGCGACGGCGGCGTCCGCCACCGCGGCGGGCGCGAGGAGCGTGCGCTGCGAGAACAGCATCGCGCTGTCCGGGCTGGCCTGCTCGTCGCGCACGAGCGCGGTGTCGGCGGCGTCCGGGCAGAGGGCGTGGGCGCGGATCGGCAGCCGCGCCAGGTCCAGCTCACCCTGCAGGCTGGTGGTGAAGTTGAGGACGGCCGCCTTCGTGGCCGCGTAGACCGCGAGCCCCGGCACCGGCCCGTGCGCCGACATCGACGCGATGTTGAGCAGGTGCCCGCCGCGCCCCCGCATCGCCTCGACGGCCGCGCGCGAGCCGTGCACGACGCCGAGCAGGTTGACCTCCACCTGCAGCGTGACGTCCTGTTCGGGCTGCTCCCACACCCGCCCCGCCCGCAGCACACCCGCGTTGTTGACCCACACGCCGACCGGCCCGAGCTCGGCAGCGGCCGCGGCGACGTCGGCGTGGTCGGCCGGCACCCGCGCGTCCGCCCGCATGCCCGTGGCGCCCAGCTCGCCCGCCGTGACGGCCACCGCGTCGGCGTCGAGGTCGGTGATCAGCACCCGGTGGCCGCGGGCCACGAGCCTGCGGGCGATCTCGCGGCCGAAGCCGCGGGCGGCGCCGGTGACGACGGCGACGGTGTCGCGTGCGGTGGTCACGGCGACACCCTGCCACCCCGCCCCCGGCCGCGCCGAGGAGCCCGCTCCTCCCGGGTCAGGGCAGCAGGACGATCTTGCCGCGGGTCCGCCGCAGCATGAGCTGCCGGTACGCGGCACGGACCTCGGTCAGCGGGAAGGTCGCCGCGATCGGGACGTCGAGCTCACCGGCCGCGACGAGCTTGGCGAGCTCGTCCAGGACCTCGGCGCGCGCCGACTCGGCGTTGCCGGCCGTCCTGACCCCCGTGCGCGCCGCCGCCGCGAAGTCGATGACGGTGTCGACCCGGTCGGTCGCGACTCCCAGCCCCAGCGCGACGTCGACGTAGCCGTCGCCGAAGGTGTCGATGAACGCGTCGACGCCACCGGGCGCGGCCGCCCGGATGCGATCGGCGACACCGTCGCCGTACGCGACGCCGATGACGCCGTGGTCGGCCAGCCAGCCGTGGTTGGACCCGCTCGCCAGCCCGATCACCGTCGCCCCGGCCCGGCGTGCGAGCTGCACGGCCAGCGATCCCACGCCGCCGGCCGCGCCTGCGACGACGACCGTGTCGCCCGGGCCTGTGCCGACGGCCTCGACCGCTGCGTGCGCGGTCGTGCCGGCGACGAACAGCGCTCCACCCACCTCCCACGGCACCGCCGGGTCCCGGCGGACCAGGTGCGCGGCGGGCACCACGACCAGCTCGGCGTGGCTGGCGCGAGCGTCGACCCAGCCGATCACCTCGTCACCCACCGACCAGGTGGGCACGTCCGGCCCGACGCCCACGATCCGCCCGGCGAGATCGCTGCCCTGGCCGGAGGGAAAGCGCGCAGGCCAGCGCTCGTGGTACACCCCGAGGCGGATCGAGTTCTCGCCGGGGTTGATCCCGGCCGCCTCGACGCGGACCAGCACCTCGCCGGTACCCGGCCGCGGGGCCGGGACGTCCCGGACCTCGAGCACGTCGATGTCGCCGTACTCGTCGAACTGCACTGCCAGTGGCATGTCACCGCTCCTGTTCGTGATGTTGACATCACCCATGCAACCCGCGGCCGGTGCGGCGATCCATGCTGGATCGGCGCGAAGAGATATGCGACCGTCTCATCTCGTGGACGTGCTCACGGACATGCTGCGGCGCTCCCGTGCGCGCGGGGCCGCGTTCTCGCACTCGACGGCGCGTGGTGCGTGGGGGGTGCGGTTCCCGCCGGCCACCCAGCTCGCCATCCACGGGATCCTCGGGGGCGAGGCGTTCGCGTGGACCGACGCGCCGCGCGGAGCCCGTCGCGTGCTTCCCGGCGACGTCGTCCTGATCCGGGGCCCGTCGCAGCACCACATGGGTCACCTGCCCGCGGCCGACCTCGTCCCGTTCGAGGGGCACCCGGCGGCCGCGCCACCGTCCGGCGGTGCGCTCCGGATGGAGTTCGGCTCGGGGGCCGGCGACGCGACCACGTTCTTCTGCGGCGCCTACCGCTTCGAGGGGGACCTCTGCGCAGGGCTGCTCGCCGGGCTGCCGGGGCTCACCGTCGTGCGCCCGCGCGCCGGCTCCAGCCTGCGTGCCACGCTCGACGTGTTCGCGGGCGAGGTGCTCCAGGAGGGGCCCGGCCAGCAGGCGCTGCTGGACAGCCTCCTGGACGTGATCCTCGTCCAGGCGTTGCGGGAGCAGCTCGCGGCCGACCTGGACGCCGCCCCCGCCTGGTTCTGCGCCATGGCCGACCCGGGGGTCGGAGCGGCGCTGCGCGCCATCCACGCAGACCCGCAGCGGGAGTGGACGGTCGCGGGCCTTGCGGCCGAGGCGTCGCTGTCCCGGGCGACCTTCGCGCGGCGCTTCACCCGGCTGCTCGGCCTCGGCCCGCTGGGGTACGTCACGGACTGGCGGATGGCGCTGGCGCGCGAGCAGCTGCGCGCAGGCGAGGCGAGCCTGGCCGCCATCGCCCGCTCGCTGGGCTACGCGTCGGAGTTCTCGTTCGCGGCCGCCTTCAAGCGCCACCACGGGGTGGCACCGGGCCGCTGGCGCGCCACGGCGAGATCGGCTTGATCCCTACCCCAGCCGCGACGCCGCGACCGTGAGCCAGCGGTCCACGTCGTCGGGGCCGTGGTGGCGGATGGCCCAGTCGACCAGCCGCAGCCCCATGTGTGCCCAGTACGCGCGCAGGGTGGCGGGCTCGATGAGGTCGTCGATGCGGTTGTCGAGCCACCGCGCCGCGGCGGAGCGAGCCGAACGGGCCTGTGCGTCGGCGCCGGGCACGGCGAGGTCGAAGCGCAGAGTGACCAGCGCGAAGCGGTGGTCACCACGGCCGACGCCGTCCCAGTCGACGATCCCGCTGACGGCGTCGGCGCGGTCGACCAGCACGTTGCCGGGGTGGAAGTCCATGTGCACCAGGTCGTCGCCGGCCATGCGGTGCGGCGATGCGGCACCGGTGCGGCGGACGACGTCGAGCAGGCGCCGGGTGCGGTCGTCGTACTGGGCGAGTGGCTGGTGCAGGCAGAAGCCGGGCCCGCTGCGCAGCAGGTACAGCTCGGCGGCCGGGACGTCGGGCCGCCCCCGGAGGAGGCCTGCGCCGCGCCCTGCGATGGCGACGAGCTGCTCGACCAGCGCGAGGTCGACCCGGGAGGGGGCCTCGCCGGGAAGCCGCTCCTGCGCCACGGCGATCCGGTCGGGCAGCCGCGTGACGAGCTCGTAGCGGGGCGCGGGGATCCCGGCGTCGCGGGCGATGTCGAGCAGCTCCGCCGTCCGCTCGATCCGCGCCCACGACTCGTCCGAGGCGTCGCCCCAGTGCGTGAGCACGCCGTCGTGTCCGTCCGGCCAGCGTACGAGGGCCGCCCCGACCTGGCCGCCGGGCAGCGGCCCGATCAGCTCGAGGTCGGTGCCGGTGGCGGCGCGCAGCCGCTCGATCAGGTCAGCGGGGTCGAGCCGGGTGACGGGTGCGAGTGAGTCGGGAGCGTCGGGCACAACCGGCCACCCTATGTGGAAGGCCTCGAGGATGGGTGGGCCTCGGCGACGGTGGACTCGATGTGGGCCGGCCCTACTCGACCGCCGGGAAGTTCACACCGTCGCCCGAGCGGAGCCAGCGGCAGCCGTACGGTGTCAGCGTGACGGCCAGCCGCCCGTCGTCGGCAACGGTGACCGGCTTCGCGCGCGGGTCGAGCACGTCGGTGAGCCGCGCACCTGCGAGGTCCGGCACCATCGGCGCGGCCTCGACGTCGGCGTCGGCGAGGTTGTGCAGCGCCACGACCGACGCGCCGTCGGCGTCGCAGCGGTGGGCGAGCACTGGACGGGCGTCGGGCCCTGGGTCGAGGCAGGTGTAGCGGCCCCACGGCAGTTCGGGACACGCGCGGTAGCTGTCGACGAGCAGGCGCATCCAGTTCAGCAGAGAGTCCGGGGCGGCCTGCTGGTCGCGCGCTGCGTCCCAGTCCATGTCGGAGCGCACCGCGAACCGCCCCGGCAGGCCGAGGTCCTCGCCCATCCCGACTTCCTCGCCGTAGAACAGGACGGGCGTGCCGGGCAGGCTGAACAACAGGCTATAGACCATGCGGATGCGCCGGTGGTCGCCGCCGAGCATCGGGGGGAGCCGCCTGCGCAGGCCGCGGCCGTAGAGCTGCATGTCCTCGTCGGGCCCGAAGGCGGCGAAGACCTCCTGGCGCTGGGAGTCGCTGAGCTTGTCGAGCGTCAGCTCGTCGTGGTTGCGCACGAACGTCGCCCACTGCCCGTCCTCGGGCGGGTCGGGGCGGTTGCGCAGCGTCTCGGCGAGCGGCTCGGCGTCCCCGCGGGCGAGCGCGAGGTACATGTGCTGCATGCCGATGAAGTCGAAGCACAGCGTCAGCTCGTCCGTCGAACCACCACCGTCGGCGGCGCCGAAGAACGGCATCGTGTCCGGGTAGGGCAGGTTGACCTCGCCCAGCAGCACGGCCTCCCCGTTGCGGCGGCGCAGAAACGCGCTGAGGTCGGCGAGGTAGTCGTGCGGGTCCGGCAGCGCCGTCGCGTCGTCCTGGCCCGCGGTCTCGATGAGGAACGGCACGGCGTCGACGCGGAACCCGGACAGCCCCAGCTCCATCCAGAACCCCATGATCCGCGCGATCTCGTCGCGGACCTCCGGGTTGGCGACGTTCAGGTCGGGCTGGTGCTTGTAGAACCGGTGCAGGAAGTACTGGCCGGCCTGCTCGTCGTACTCCCAGAGGCTGGTCTCCTGGTCGGGGAACACGATGCCCTGCGGGCCGTCCGCCGGCGGCTCGTCCTGCCACACGTACCAGTCGCGGTAGCGGGAGTCGTGGTTGCGGCGCGCGTCCTGGAACCAGGGGTGCTGCGCGGAGGTGTGGTTGACGACGAGGTCGGCGATCACGCGCATGCCGCGGTCGCGCGCGGTGCGGATCAGCTCCACCATGTCGCCGAGCGAGCCGAGCCTCGGGTCGACGCCGTAGAAGTCGACGATGTCGTACCCGTCGTCGCGGTCGGGCGTGGGGAAGAACGGCATCAGCCACAGACACGTGACGCCGAGCCGGTCGAGGTGGTCGATGCGCTGGATCAGGCCCTGGATGTCGCCGCGGCCGTCGCCGTCGGAGTCGGCGAACGTCTCGATGTCCAGGCAGTAGACGACCGCGTTCCGCCACCAGAGGTCCGAGGTCCGGGTGAGTCTCATGCGTGCTCCCGCAGCTGGGGGAGGACCTTGGCGCCGAACGCGTCGACGAACGCGTCCTGCTCCCTGCCGACGTGGTGCAGGGCGATCTCGTCGAACCCGAGCGCCGCGTACTCGGCGAGCCGCGCGGCGTGCCGGCCCAGGTCGTGGGAGATCACGACGGGGCCGTGCACCGCGCTGCGCGGGACGTGCGCGGACACGACGTCGAACACCGCAGGCGAGTCGATGTCCCAGCAGGCGGGCGGAGGGAAGACGTTGCTGCGCCACTGGTCGTGGGCGATCGCCTCGGCACGATCCGGGTCGGGGTCCCAGCACAGGTGCACCTGCAGGTGCAGCCGGCCGCGCCCGCCCTCGTGGCGGTAGGCGGACACGATCTCGCGCAGCGTGTCCACCTCCTGGTTGATGGTGATGAGCCCGTCGGCCCACTCCGCGCACCAGCGCGCCGTCGCGACGCTCACGGCCGCCCCGACCAGGGGTGGTGGCTCGGGCGGGAGCGTCCACACCCGCGCCCGGTCCACGCGGACGAGGCCGTCGTGGCTGACCTCCTCGCCCCGCAGCAGCGCGCGGATCACGTCCACGCACTCGCGCAGCCGCGCGTTGCGGACCTCCTTGCGCGGCCACGGGTCGCCGGTGACGTGCTCGTTGCTCGCCTCGCCGGTGCCAAGCGCCGCCCAGAACCGGCCCGGGAACATCGCCGCGAGGGTGCCGATGGCCTGCGCGACGATCGCCGGGTGGTAGCGCTGGCCCGGCGCGGTCACCACCCCGAACGGCAGGGACGTCGCCTGCATCGCGGCGCCCAGCCACGACCATGCGAACGCCGACTGGCCCTGCCGGGCGCTCCAGGGGGAGAGGTGGTCCGACGACATCGCGGCGTCGAACCCGGCCTCCTCGGCCCGCCGGACGGCGGCGAGCAGCGCGCCGGGAGGTACTTGCTCGTGGGAGGCGTGGAAGCCGAAGAGCGCCATCGCGGGTCCCTACCTCCGCCCGGACGACCGGTTGCCCCCGCGGTGGGCGGGCCGCCGCGGGCGGGGTACACAGGAGCCGTGATCGCGTTCTACAGCCGCAGGCTCGGGTGCCTCGGCTCGGTCGCGCTGTCGGTGCTGCTGACGGCGTGCCTCATCGTGCTGTTCCTGCTGCTCTAGGACACGACCTAGCAGCGGGCTCAGGCGCCGGGCCGGCCGCCGAGGTGTTCCTTGAGCTGCTTCATCACCTCGTTGGGCCCGTTGGCCCTGCCCACGCCTTTCAGCGCGCCGGTGAGGTCGTCGCCCGCCCCGTTCTTCTCGGCGAGCGCGGCGAGCTCCGTGCCGTCCATGGGGTAGTCGGCACCTTTGAGGTACTTCTGCACCTCGTTGACCTGGAAGGCGGGCTGTCCGGTTTCCTTGTACTCCCGGTGCTCGGACTTGTTTCCGCCCGGTGTGGACCCGCCCAGGTCGCCCTTGAGCTCCTTCATCACCTCGTTGGGCCCGTTGGCCTTGCCCACGCCCTTCAGGGCGCCGACGAGGTCGTCGCCCGCCCCGTTCTTCTTCGCGAGTGCGGCGAGCTGCTTGCCGTCCATCGGGTAGTCGGCGCCCTTGAGGACGCGCTGTACCTCGGTCACCTGGAACGCCATGACCAGGGTCTACCCAGCCGGGCCGCCGCTATGCGGGCTCAGAACTCGGTGCCGTGCTGGGGCGTGCGCTCGCCCTGGAAGGCGGCGGCGAGGCGGCGTAGGACAGCCGGGTCGTCGGCGTGGAGCAGCCCGGCCCTGGCCAGGGAACCGGCGTGTGCGCCACCGAACAGCAGGGAACCCAGCGCGGCCATCTCGATGCCGACGAGCGGCTCGCCGCTGCCGCTGGCGACGCATTCGGCGCCGTCGGGCCCACCGCGCAGCCGGAAGCGCCCGCCCCGGTCGAGGAACGGGTCCCGCACGTCGAGGACGACGTCGACGTCCGCGGCGTAGCGGCGGGCCGACAGCGCCGCCGGCACGTCGAGCACCCTGGCCCACATCCCGTCGTACAGGCCGACGGTGCGCAGCTGCCGGGGGTCGGCGAGCAGGAACTGCAGCGGCTCGGCGACGGTGAGCGATCGCGCGAAGACGGTCTCGACGAGGTCGAGGGCGAGCAGGGTGCGCCACAGTGCGATGTATGCCTCGTCGGTGGCGGCGGCCATCTGGACGACACGGCAGGTATCGGTGGCGTGGTCGATGCGGTAGGAGGCGTAGCCGTCGGGGTGCGCGAGGTGGAACAGCGCGCTCGCTCCGCCGCGGTTCCACTCGCGATCGGCGAGCAGTCCGTCCCACCACCGGTCGCTGCGGGAGAGGGCGCCGGGCGTCTGCGCCGCCCACCGTCGGTGGATCTCCGGGGCGATCCGGCGCATCTCGGGTGTGCCGACCTGGCGCACGCCCCCCGGGTCGGGCACGTCCGACCGGAACGCGGCGCGCCTTCGGTTGATCTCGACCTCGCGATGCTCGGTGGCGATCCCGTAGCCGAACCGGCCGTAGATGGCGCCCTCGCTGGCCGTGAGCAGCGAGACGGCGAGGCCGTCCGCGACGAACCCGCGGTGCTGCTCGGCCATGAGCGCCCGCAGGATGCCGCGCCGCCGGTGCGTGACCGCGACGGACACCCACGAGACCCCGGCGGCCGGGAGGGCGGCGCCGCCGGGCAGTGTCACGTCGAACGGGTACGACCCGGCGATGCCGACGATCTCGCCCGCGTCCTCGGCGAGGAGGTGGCGGTCGGGATCGAACAGCGCCCGGATCTCGTCCTGCCGCTCGTCGGAGTAGTGCTCGCCGAAGGCCCGTCCATCGGCCTCGATGACGGCGGGTAAGTCGGCGGCGGTCGCCCGTCGCAGGATGATCGACGGGGGGAGGAGGGGCGGCGCGTCGTGGTGCAGCACGAGTCCGCAGTCTGCAGTGGTCCGCGGCCGTCGTCGACCCGATTCAGGCGTGGGTTTCAGGCGCCCGACTCAGGTGCGGCGCGCCAGCACGTCGTCGTAGACGCCGCGCAGCCGCCGCGCCCAACCGGCCGCGTCGTACGCGGCGAGGAAACGCGCCCGCGCCGCCGCGGCCATTCCCGCGCGCCGCTCGTCGTCCTCGGTGAGGCCGACGATCGCGTCCACGATCGCGGGCGCGCTCAGCGGGACGAGGACACCGGTCGCCGGGGTGACGATCTCCGGGATGCCGCCGACCCGCGTGGCGACGACCGGCACGCCCGCTGCCATCGCCCGCAGCAGCGCCGTGGGTGCGGCCCCGGACCGCGGGGTGTGCACGACGATGTCGGCGGCCGCGAGCAGGCTCGCGGGGTCCTGGTGGCGGTGCACGAAGCGGACCCGGCCCGACAGGTCGTCGTTGCGGTCGACCCGCGATTCCAGCCACGGCCGCAGCGGGCCGTCGCCGGCCAGCGCGACCGCGAGCGGCAGCTTGTCGGGCAGCGCCTCGACGGCGTCGAGCAGGAGCTCGTGGCCCTCGCCACGGCGCATCGGGGCGCTGCTGACCACCAGCACCTCGTGGTCCGCGACGTCGAGCGCGGCCCGCCGGGTCCTGCGCGTGGCGGGGCTCGCCACGCCGGGGTCGGCCACGCCGTTCGGCACGACGACGAGCTTGCGGCCCGACCCGGTGAGCCCCCGGTACCACTCGAGCTGGGTCTGCGAGATGGCGATCGTGCGGGCCATGAACTGCCGCCGCGCGAGTATGCGGGCGGTGCGCTTCAGCCGGTCGCCGCGGTCGGCCGGCAGGTTCTCGATCCAGTGCAGCGTGGAGACCGCGGGGATCCGGTTGCGCACCGCCGCCGCGGCGCCGACCACGTCCGCGGGCGGCAGGTGGGTGTGCACGAGCTGCACCCCGTGCGCGCGCAGCTGCGCGGCGGTGCGCGGCACGGAGTGCGGATCCCAGCGGGCGAGGCCGAGCTCGATCACCGGCACGCCGAGCCGGCGCAGTGGGCTCACGACCGTGGTGTCCGATGTGGTGGCGAGGGCGATCACCACGAGCTCCAGGCCGGCCTCGCCCGCCGCGCTCGCCAGGTCGGCCAGGCCGATCTCCGGGCCGTTCGGATGCAGGGTCGGGACGAGGTGCGCGATTTTCACCGTTCTCCGCGTGGTCGCTCGCGTCCGGTCAGTGATCGCTCCACGCTACCTGAACGGGTCAACCGGTCCAGGCTGAGTGGAAGGCCGCGATGGCGGGCTCCATCGTCGCGGCCGGCACGTCCGACACGCACCGCGCGCCGATCGGCACGCTGGTGGTGATCAGATCGTTCGGGAACAGGTCGATCCGGCTCACCGACGGGGTGGCCAGTCCGCGCAGCGCGGCGCCGGGCGCGAACGGGTCGAGGACGGTGGCGAGCGGCCCGCCGGACCAGACCGGCACCCCGCCGAGCGTGCCGGCGCTGACGACGTGGGTGTGCCCGGCCAGCACCAGCCGCACGTCCGTCCCCGCGACGGCGGCCGCGAGCTCGTCGCGGCGCAGCAGCGGGATGGACGCGGCGAGCGGCGCGGCGCTCGGCAGCGGCGGGTGGTGCAGCGCCAGCACCGTGCCGGCCGGTGCGGGCTCGGCGAGCTCGGCGCGCAGCCGGTCCAGCTGCTCGGGCGTCAGCGCGCCGTGCCCGTGACCGGAGATCGTGCTGTCGAGGACGGCGATCCGCAGGTCGCCGACGCGGACGGAGTGATCGAGGGGATCGTCGGATGGCGGCTCGTCGAGGAGGTGCTCGCGCAGGGCGGCGCGGTCGTCGTGGTTGCCAGCCGCGTAGACGAGCGGGGTGCCGAGGCGGGTGGCGACGGGCTCGACGATCGAGCGCAGGCGGCGGTACTGCGCGGGGCGGCCGTTCTCGGTCAGATCGCCGGTGAGGACGAGCGCGGCCGGGCTGATCGCGGCGTCCTCGACGGCGCGCAGCGCGTCCGCGAGGACCCCGGCAGTGTCGACACCGCTGGGGAGCTCCTCGCCGTCGGCAACGATGTGCAGGTCGGTGAGCTGGACGAGCGTGTAGGTGGGGGAGGGATGCGTCACACGGATCATCCTGCCGCAGCGGATGCTTAGCAACGCTATCTATAATCGGAATCCGTGACCGCTGAGATCAGTCCCTTCCGACAGCCGAAGGCCGTGTGGGCCGTCGCATTCGCGTGCGTCATCTCGTTCATGGGAATCGGCCTCGTCGACCCGATCCTCCCGGCGCTCGCCACCCAGCTGGACGCGAGCCACACGCAGGTGGAGCTGCTGTTCACCAGCTACCTCGTCGTCACCGCCGTCGCGATGCTCGTGACGGGCGCGGTGTCGAGCCGGATCGGCGCGAAGCGCACACTGATCGCAGGCCTCGTGCTGATCGTGGTGTTCGCGGCCGCGGCGGGGGCAGCGGACAGCATCGCCGGGATCGTCGGCTTCCGTGCCGGGTGGGGCCTGGGCAACGCGCTCTTCATCGCCACCTCGCTCGCCGTGATCGTCGGCTCCGCGAGCGGCGGGTTCGCGGGAGCGATCGTGCTCTACGAGACCGCGCTCGGCGTCGGCATCGCCACCGGGCCGCTGCTCGGCGGGCTGCTCGGCGAGATCAGCTGGCGCGGGCCGTTCCTCGGCGTCTCCGTCCTCATGCTGATCGCGCTCGTCGCGACAGTGGTCTTCCTGCCGCCCACGCCCGCGTCGGAGCGGCGCTCGTCCCTGCGGGAGCCCCTCGCCGCGCTACGGCACCGCAGCCTGCGCACCACGAGCCTCACCGGCCTGCTCTACAACTGGGGTTTCTTCACGCTGCTCGGCTACGCGCCGTTCCTGATGGGCCTGTCGGCGCTGCAGCTGGGCGGGGTGTTCTTCGCGTGGGGCGTGCTCGTGGCGATCTTCGCCGTGTTCGGCGCGCCATGGCTCGAGGGACGCTTCGGAACACCGCGCACCCTCACCGCCTGCCTCGTCCTCGTCGCCCTCGTGCTCGCCCTGATCGGGATCTTCCCCGGCACGCGATGGGTCGTCATCGCGGCGGTCATCGCGTCGGGAGCGTTCGTCGGGCTCAACAACACCCTCGTCACCACGGCGGTCATGAGCATCTCGCCGGTGCCGCGGCCCGTGGCGTCGGCGACCTACGGGTTCGTGCGGTTCATCGGCGGTGGGCTCGCCCCGTTGGCGGCGGGCCTGCTCGCCGAGCACCTGAGCGTGCACGTGCCGTTCCTGCTCGGTGCGGTGGTCGTGCTGGCGGGCGCGGTGCTGCTGCAGACGGTCCGGGCCGACCTCGACGGTGCAGCCGAGACCACCGAGGAGGCCACGGCGGCGGTGCGGGAGATCCCCACGCTGGAGGAGGAGGCGGTCATCGCCCAGGACGCCCTCGCCCGCGACCGGTGACGGCGGGAGGCGCGCTCCGAGGGTCCTCCGGCCACGCGTGTTTCGGGTAGCGGCCTCGCAATTCCGCCCTGACCTGCGGGTAGCCCGTCTCCCAGAACCCCGCCAGGTCCGCCGTGACCGCCGCAGGGCGGCCGGCGGGCGAGAGCAGGTGCAGCAGCACCGGGAGCTTCCCGCCCGCGACGGCCGGCGCGCCGGTCCAGCCGAACACCTCCTGCACCTTCACCGCCAGCACGGGGCGCTCGCCGGAGTAGTCGAGCGCGATCCGCGAGCCGGACGGCACGGTCACCCGCTCCGGCGCCAGCTCGTCGAGGGCGGCGGCCTCCCGCCAGCCGAGCAGGCCGCGCAGGGTGCCCGCCGCGTCGATGCGGCCGAGGTCGGCGCGGCCGCGGGCCGACCCGAGCGGCCCGGACAACCAGCGGTCGGGTTCGGCCAGCAACGCCTCGTCCGAGACGTCCGGCCACGGCGGGCCGAGGGTGCGGTGCAGCGTGGCGAGCCGGTCCCGCAGCCGGCGAGCCCCGTCCGACCAGCGCAGCAGGCCGAGGCCCTCGGTGCGCAGGCCGTCGAGCAGCGCGGCGCGCACGGCGTCGGGTGGGGGATCGGTTATGCGGCGCTCGTCGAGGACGATCGCGCCGAGGCGCCGGACGTGCCGGGCCACGACACCGGACGGATCGCCGCGCACCCATGCCACCTCATCGGCCTCCGTGACGAGGGCGGGTGCGGCCCGCTCCGCCAGGTCCCGGTCGGCCGCGGCGGCGAGGCGCACCCGGCCGTGGTCGGCGCCGGGTGTCCGGTCGGCCACGGCGACGGCGATCCACTCGTGGTCGGCCATGGCCGTGCCGGGCGGCAGCTCCACGGCGGTGCCCCCGGCCATGAGGTAGCGCCGCGAGCCGGGGGAGCGGCGGCGCGCAATGCGTTCGGGATGGGCGAGCGCGGTGACCAACGCCGGGTCGTCGCGTCCGCGACGGCCCTCGACGAGCCGCTCCAGCCGGCGCGCCTCGGCCCGCCACCGGCCGGATCCCGGCGCCTCCCCGGAACGCAGCCTGCGCAGCTCGGCGCCGACCTCGACGCCGGCCGCGAGGGTGTCGTCGTCGAGCAGGGCCACCACCTCCGCGGCAGCCCGTGCCCCGACCTCGGGCGCCCCGTCCAGCAGGGCCCTGGCCAGGCGCGGGTGCAGCCCGAGCTCGGCCATCCGGCGTCCCCGGTCCGTGACGCCGCTGTCGGAGATCGCGCCCAGCGCGTGCAACACCGCGCGCCCGGCCCGCAGCGGGCCCTCCGGTGGGGCGTCCCACCAGCGCAGGCCAGCGCCGTCCGGGGTGCCCCAGCAGGCGAGGTCGAGCGCGAGCCGGGTGAGGTCGGCGGTGCGGATCTCCGGCTCCGGCTCGGGTGCCAGCAGCTCACCCACCGGCCAGCAGCGCAACACGCGCCCCGGCGCCTCGCGCCCCGCGCGTCCGGCCCGCTGCTCGGCCACCGCGGCCGACACGCGGACGGTGACCAGCCCGGCGAGCCCGCGGCGGTGGTCGGTGCGCGGCACCCGGGCCAGTCCGGCGTCGACCACCGCGCGCACCCCGGGCACCGTGAGGCTCGACTCGGCGACGGCGGTGGCCAGCACCACCCGGCGGCGGGCGCCCGGCCGCAGCGCGCGGTCCTGCTCGGCCGGTGGGAGGCGCCCGTGCAGCGGGAGCACATCCGCGTCGGCTCCGGCGAGCGCGTCGGTGGTGCGCCGGATCTCGGCGACGCCGGGGAGGAAGGCGAGCACGTCGCCGTCCCCCTCGTCGAGCGCGGCCCGTACGGCGCGGGCCACGCAGGCCTCGATCCGCTCGCCGCGGGCAGGCGGGGCGTGCCGGATGTCCACCGGGAACGTGCGCGCCGGGACGTCCAGCACGGGCGCGTCGCCGAGCAGCTCGGCGAGCCGCCGCGTCCGGACCGTCGCCGACGTCGCCAGCAGGCGCAGGTCCGGCCGCAGCCCGTCGCGGGCGTCCAGCAGCAGCGCGAGGAGCAGGTCGGCATCCAGGTGCCGCTCGTGGCACTCGTCGAGCACCACCACGGCGGTGCCGGGGAGCTCGGGGTCGGAGACGAGGCGGCGCAGCAGCAGCCCCGACGTCACGACCTCGATGCGCGTGGCCGCGGACGTGCGCGTGTCGCCGCGGACCGAGTAGCCGACCGTGCGCCCGACGTCCTCGCCGAGCAGCGACGCCATCCTGGCGGCCGCGGCCCGGGCGGCGAGCCTGCGCGGCTCGGCGACGACCACCTTCCCGGGCAGATCGGGCGCGAGGGCCAGCGGCACCAGCGTGGTCTTGCCGGTGCCGGGCGGCGCCACCAGCACCGCCGAGCCGGCCGCCGCGAGCGTGGCGGTGATCTCGGGGAGGGCGGCGCGCACCGGGAGGTCGGGGAGCATCGCCGCCAGTGTCCCCCGCCGGACTTCCGGCGGGGGGCACTGGTCTGCCCGTCAGGCCGGCACCGGACGCAGCAGCGATGGCAGGCCGTTGGCCCAGCAGCGGAGCAGGTGTCCGCCGAACCGGTCGGCGAGCAGCCCGCTCGCCCGGATCCCGAACACGACGTCCCCGGCGAGCGCGGGCTCGGCCGCGAGCAGCGGCGTGATGACGCCGCGGCGGACCAGCTGCTCGTGCACCGCGTCCGCCTCGACGTGCTCGGCGTAGAACGCGACCGCCGCCTCCGGCAGTTCGAGGCGCCGCATGGCGTGCACGAGGCGGTCCGAGCCGGGGGAGGAGGTGAGCTCGACGGTGGCGAACTGCCCGATCAGCGCCCCGCGCAGGGCGCGGTTCAGCCCGCACAGGGACATGAAGTTGACCTCGGCGAGCGTCTCGGCGGGCGCGGCGTCGAGGTAGGCGCCGTAGCTGTCGTCCAGGTCGAGGGCCCGCATCATGTCGGCGAACAGCCGCGCGTGCATCCGGTCGGGATCGCCCGCGCCGTACTCGTCGTGCTCGACGGTCACCAGCGCGGCCTTCGCCGGCCCCTCGAGCCGGGCGATCACCCATGCCTGCGGGTCGGCCTCCTTGAGGTGGTAGAGCGAACGGTGGGCCACGTACTCGCGGACCTGCCAGCGTTCGCCCTCCTTCGCCAGGTGCCATGACGGGCCGACGCCATCGACCGGCTCGACGAGCAGCGCGTCGATCTCGGCGCCAACCTCGTCGGACGGGTCGATCTCGCCGCGCAGCGCGTCGAGGAACAGCCGCTCCGCCGCGACGCGCATCGTGACCAGTGCGGGGTCCCACTCGCGCTCGTCGGGCACCCCGGCGAAGCCGCGGTAGTGCATCTCGTACAGGCAGTACAGGGCGAGCTGGAGGTCGGCGCCGTACGGGTCGGCTCCGTCCACGGGCGGGAGGATCTCGGGGCCCCGCCGCAGTGCGCTGATCACGGCGGCCGAGAGCGGCCCGCGCGGCTGCGGCAGCGGCGCCGCCTCGACGGGACGGACGGTGCTGCAGTCGGGGTCACCGCCGAACACGGCCGTCCTCCTCCTGGCCGGTCCGGACCTTGCGCCGGTGGCTGGTGTCGCAGAACGGCTGACGACGGCTGCGCCGGCAGGTGCACAGCGCCGTGACCGGCCGGTCGCACCGCACGCGCCGGCCGTCGGGGAGCACGATGTCCACCGGGCCGGACACGAGCATCGGCCCCTCGTCGGTGAGCAGGACCCGTGGAACCCGATCAGGCACGGTGAGCTCCCACGACCACCAGGTCCTCCTCGCGCTGTCCCGCCCGGATGAGGCCCCGTGCCTCCAGCAGCGCGGCGCGGGCCCGCATCACCGGCCCGAACGGGACCCTCGCCGTGGCGACGACCCGAGGGACGAGCCCGGCACCGTCGAGCGCGGCGAGCGTCCGGTCGACGTCGCAGACCGCGGAGTGCACGAGCAGCACGTCGCCGGCGGGAGCAAGGACGTGCTGAACGTCCGCGCAGATCCGGTCGAGCAGCGCCCGCCCGTCGGGACCGGCGTCCCAGCACCGTCGCATGCCGTGGCGCGGGAGCCGGGAGGACCTCGCCGGGACGTACGGCGGGTTCGCGATCACGAGCCCGAAGCGACGGCCCGCGACCGGGCCGAAGAGGTCGCCGCGGTGCACGGCCACCCGCGCCCCGCGCAGCCGGCTGTTGAGCCACGTGGTGGCCACCGACCGCAGCGACACGTCCACCGCGGTGACCGTGGCCGCGCCGGAACGGGCCGCCGCGAGCGCGAGAGCGCCGCTGCCCGTTCCGACGTCGAGCACGTCCCGTCCGCGGGCGAACCCGCCTTCGCGGGTCACGTCGATGAGCAACTCGGTGTCGCTCTCTGCCCGGTACACCCCAGGCGGGCACAACAACATCACGAGAACATCACGAGCGGATGATGCCCATGGCCGAGCGCGTCAAACCCTCGTCACGAGTCCGACCGGTCCTTCGCGACGGCCGCGTAGCGCGCCTGTGCGGCGTCAACGACGCCGGAGCGGTTCTTGTGGGACTCCTCGAACGCGATCATGACGCGCAGGTGGTCGGGGTCGGTCAGCTCGCGGATGGCGGCGATCGCGTTCGGCGCCGTCATCTCCTCGTAGTGCTTGATCGGCAGCTCCGACGCGGCGAGGGTGCCCAGGTCCGCGCGGGTGTCGTGCACGGCGCCCGCTACGGTGTCGGACCCTTCGCGCCGCGCCACACGCTCGGCCTGCTGCAGCGTCGCGTCCCGGCCGGCCGTGGCGACCTCACGGGTGTCGCTGCCGATCCGGGCGGCCGTCTCCGCGACGTCCTCCACAGTCTCCTTGGCCCCCTCGCCCGTGCGGTAGACCGTGTTGACGGCGCGGTTGACCTGCTCCACGGCGAACCGCGTGGGCAGCGCGACCGCGTGCGCCACACCCCCGGCCAGCCGCTGCAGCCTCGTCGGAGTGAGGGCCGCGGGGCCGCCGAGGGCCTCCTCGGCGAGGACGGTGGTGAGCCACTCGACGGTGGCGGTGTGCGCGTCGATGAGGTCGTCCGCGAGCCGTTCGACCGAGTCCAGCCCCGCCCGCCGGGCGAGAACGCGCAGGTAGCGGGCGCGATCGAGGAGCTGGTGCTCGAGGGCGAGGTCGCCGATGAGTGCCTCGTCGATCGCCTGCATCTGTTCGAGGGTGGTCTTGACCAGCGCGAGGACGCGTCCGATCGCGGGTGTCACCACGTCCGGGACGGCGTCCAGGTTGCGCAGTGCCCGCTCGATGCGCTGCGCCCTGCGGTCCGCGTTCGTGCCGTTCTGCTCCAGCTCGCGGCGCACGGCGTCGGTGCGGGCCTGGCCGAGGCGGAGGCGGGCGATCTGCGCCTCGGTCCGGGTGAGCTGTTCGAGTGTCCTCAGCTGGCCCACGACGGTGTCGGTCGCGGCCGTCTCGGGGGCGGTCGGGAGGGCGGTGGTGGAGTTCGCCATGCCGCACGGGTGCCCGGGGCTCGGGATCGACACGCGCGGCCACGAGAGTGAATCCGGGCGCGGCCGATCCGGCGACATCACGCCCGGCGGGCCTTCTGTGAAGCGCCTATTCGGTGCGTGAAGTCGCGTTGAGTTGGGCGTCCAGTTCCTCCAGTCGGGCCTGGGCCCTCGCCGTGCGCGACGCCGCCACACCCACCGCACGGGCGGAGGCCTTCGCCGCCGTCTCCGCGTCGCGGGCCGCCGTAGCGGCCGTGCGCTCCTGCTCCCGGGCGGCCTCGAGCTCGGCGGTGAGCTCGGCCACCCGGCGGCGGGCGTCCTCGCGGGCCGTGGCGGCCTCCTCCCGCGCGGCCTCGTCGGCGTCCTGCTTGGCGCGCGCCGCCGCCTCCTCGTCCTCCGCGGCCGCCAGGGCCTCCGCCCTGCGGTCGCGTTCGGCCCGCAACCGCTCGAGTCGGACACGGTCAGCCGCCCCGTCGTCCGCTCCTTCGTCCGCGGCCGCCGGTCCAGGCGCGGCACCCGGTTCCGGGGGAGCAGGTCGGGGTGCCGGTGCGGGTACGGCGTCCGCGTCGGCCTCCGGGCCGAAGCCGGTGTAGCTCAGCGTCCGGGTGAGCCGGCCGGACCGGACCTGCTCGGCGATCTCCGGGCGGGCCATCGCCGCGTCGAGGATCCCCTGCAGCTCGCGCAGCACGCTCTCGGCGGCGGGGTCGCCCGCCTCCTGCGCCAGGCGCCCCGCCTCGCGGGCCATGGCCGCGACCAGCTGGTGCCGCTTGCTGGACAGCTGGCGCAAAGCCGCACCGTCGAGGGTGCGCTGGGCGTCGGCGAGCCCGCCGGCGAGCGAGAGCAGGCCATCGAGCTGCGCAGACCGGTGGCGGGCGAGGAGGTTGGCCAGCCACGCGGCCTTGGTGGGCCTGCGCAGCCTGCCGATGGCCTTGGCGAGGTCGCGGTCGCCCCGCTCGCGGGCCGCGGCGACGGCGGCGTCGCGCGCGCCGACGAACTCGTCGGGCGGCACGGCGTACAGCTCGTCGGCGACGGTGTCGAGCGCTGTGGTGTCCAGCGCTGTGGCGTCCGACGCGGTGTCGGGTTCGGCGAAGTGGTCCGGCACACACCGAGCCTAGTCGGACTTTTCGGTCCGATGATCCGCGCGATTGCGCGCGCAACAGTTACCGTGAGGTAGCACGGCTTGGCGGAACCCCCGGCCGCCCCGTGCCTCCGGCGGCCGCCTCCTCACCCCCTCGAGAGGCGGCCGCCGGTCCACCCGATCGGGATTCCGGGCGTGCGCACGTACGACGATCCAGGCAGGCTGCGGGTGATGGCTCCGACCGTTCCGCTCCCGCCCCCGGTGTCGCCGATGCTGGCCACCGCCGGGGAACCACGCGCGGGCGCCGAGTGGTCGTTCGAGTTCAAGTGGGACGGCGTGCGAGCCGTCACGGCCGTGGCGGGCGACCGCATCCGGGCGCAGAGCCGGCGCGGCAACGAGGTGACGGCGGGCTACCCGGAGCTCACCGACCTGGTCGAGCTCCTGGACGGCAGGCCCGTGCTGCTCGACGGCGAGCTCGTCGCCTTCGACGAGGACGGCCGGCCCGACTTCGGGACGCTGCAGCACCGGATGCACGTCCGCTCGCCCGACCCGCAGCTGGTCGAACGCATCCCCGTGTCCTACATCGTGTTCGACCTGCTGTACCTGGACGGCGAGTCGTTGCTCGGCGATACCTACGACCGGCGGCGCGCGCTGCTCGAGGAGCTGGGGATCGCCGGGCGGCGGGTGCAGGTGCCCCCGCCTGCCGTGGGGGTGAGCGGCGCGCAGCTGCTCGAGGTCGCCAGGGCGCACGGCCTGGAGGGCGTCGTCGGGAAGCGGCGCGCCTCCCGCTACGAGCCGGGCCGCCGCTCGGCAGCGTGGATCAAGACGGCGCTGCTGCACACCCAGGAGGTGGTGATCGGGGGCTGGACGGCGGGGGAGGGCCGGCGCGCGGAGAACATCGGCGCCCTGCTGCTGGGCGCCTACGACGGCAACGGGTCGCTGCGTTACCTCGGGCATGTCGGCACCGGGTTCACCGAGGCCGCGTTGCGCTCGCTGCTGGTCGAGCTGCGGTCTCGCGAGCAGCCGGGGAGCCCGTTCGACGAGGAGGTGCCCCGCGACGAGGCCCGCAAGGCCCGCTGGGTGCGCCCCGAGCTGGTGGGCGAGGTCGTCTACCGGGTGCTGACGAAGGAGGGCAGGCTGCGGCACGCCGCGTGGCGGGGCCTGCGCAGCGACAAGGACCCGGCGGACGCGACGATCTGATCGCCGGCTGCGGTCGCACACCGACTTCTGCTCCGGCACATCAACGGCAGTCGGTGTGCGAGCGCCGAAGTCGGTGTGTGACGGCCCGGAGCGGATCCGCGAGTCACCTTCCGGTGGTCAGGACCATCCGGTAGCGGGCGTCGCCGGACAGCATGCGGTCGTAGGCCGCGCCGACCTGGTCCAGCGGGCGGGTCTCGGTGATCGGTCGGATGCCGGTGAGCGCGGCGAACTTCAGGGTCTCCTCGACGTCGCGGGCGGTGCCGGAGGGGTGGCCGTGCACGGTCCTGCTGGTCGCGATGAGCTGGAACGGACTCACCTGGATCGGCTCCGGGTCGGCGCCGACGACGATGAGCTCGCCGGACCGGCCCAGCCCGTCGATGGTCGCGCTCATGGCGGCGGAGCTGCCCGCGGTGGCCAGCACGACCTTGGCTCCGCCGAGGGCCTGCAACCGCTTCGCGACGTCGCCACCCGAGGCGTCGACATAGTGGTGGGCGCCGAGCCGCTCGGCCGCCGCGGCCTTGTCCGCCCCGCGGGCGATAGCGACGGTTTCGAAGCCGAGCTTGTTCGCGAACTGCACGGCCAGATGCCCGAGGCCACCCAGGCCGAGCACCGCGACGAGGTCGCCCGGGCGGGCCGAGCTGCGGCGCAGCGCGTTGAAGGTGGTCACGCCTGCGCACCCCAGCGGAGCGGCCTCTGTCGCGCTCAGCTCGTCGGGGATGCGGGCGAGGGCATTCGCGGGCACGACGGTGGCCTCGGCGTAGCCGCCGGGGTAGGCCCAGCCGGGCACTTGGAGCCGCTCGCAGTGGATGAAGTCGCCGCCGCGGCAGGCCGTGCAGGTGCCGCAGTGGCCGCCGAACCAGCCGACCGCGACCCGTTGCCCGGGGGTCCAGCCCTCGACGTCGTCGCCGATGGTGTCGATGCGACCGGCGATCTCGTGGCCGGTGACCAGGGGGAACGACACGTTCGGGAACGCGGCGTTCACGAAGGCCGCGTCGGATCGGCACACGCCGCAGGCCTCGACGGTGATGCGGACCTGACCGCGCGCCGGGTCGGGGAGCTCCTGCTCGACGACGTGGAAGGCACCGCCGGGCTCGCTGATCTGGGCGGATCGGAACGTGGGCATTGCACACCTCGTTTCTCGTTCTGTGCTGCCGTGCCCAACTCAACCGCCGTGGCGACCGTCGGCGGGCGCGATAACCCGCCCGGCTGTGCCTGGGTACGGCACACCCACCTTCGGGCGCTCCGGAGCCGTCGCGGGTGCGCAACCATGAAGGGCATGGCCGGTGGCGAGCTGGGCGAGTACCTCAAGGCGTTGCGAGCCCGCACGCGACCGGAGGACGTCGGCCTGCCGCCCGCGGGCCCGAACCGGCGGGTTCCCGGGTTGCGTCGCGAGGAGGTGGCGCAGCTCGCGGGGGTGTCGGTGGACTACTACACCCGCCTGGAGCAAGGCCGCCACCAGCACCCGTCGCACTCGGTGATCGAGGCCGTTGCCACCGCGCTGCGCCTCGACGACGCCGAACGGGCCCACCTGATCAACCTGGCCCGCGACGGGGTGCCGGCGCGGCCCCGGCCGGGCTCGCGGGCCCAGCAGGTGCGGCCGGAGCTGTTGGACCTGATGGACGGGCTCGCCGACCACCCCGCGTTCATCATCGGTCGCCGCACCGATGTGCTCGCCTCGAACGCGCTGGCCAGAGCGCTGATCGCGGACTGGTACGCGATGCCTGCCCGGGAACGCAACTACGTGCGCTGGCTGATCCTGGCGCCCGAGCCCAGGTCGCTCTACCCGGACTGGGCGAGGGTGGCGGCCGAAGCCGTCGGGACGCTGCGGCTCGACGCGGGCCGCTACCCCGACGACCCGGCCACCCGGCAGCTGATCGGCGAGCTCGCGATGACGAGCGAGGACTTCCGCCGCTGGTGGGCCGGTCATCGTGTCGTCGAGCGCAGCCACGGCACCAAGCGCATGCGGCACCCCGTCGTCGGCGAGCTGGAGATCCATTACGAGGCGATGAACCTCCCAGGCGACCCCGACCAGACCCTGTTCCTGTACACGACCCGCGCGGGGAGCCCGTCGCACGACGCGATGCGGCTGCTGTCGTCGTGGCTCGCCACGGCCGACGCCGGCGTGAGACCCGCGATGCGTGACGACGGCCAGAGCCACTCCAGGTAGGGTTCCGTGCTTCGTCGTGATCTCGTCCGGCTACCGACCGACGCAACGAGGCCCGGCGTCACGACCATCTCGCGGCGATTTGCCACGGTATCTGACACAGATTGGCCCCCAGTGCATCCGTCAAGTGCGACGTGGCCGCGTACGGCCACTGACTAGATCAGTGAGTCCGCGCGTTCCGCGGAACGCTTCGCGCGTGGGCGAGCCTGATCGCCTCGGGCCCGGTTGCGATCGGCGTCCGCGGTGTTTCGGGGCGCTGCCACCGGTTTACGTCTGTTAGGTGCGTGTGGTCGGTGACCCCGCAACTATGTCCCGACCCGTCCCGCAGGTTCACCGCGAAGTAGTTGCCTGCTCGCCGCGTTCCGCGGAACGCAGAATTGTCGTACCGGACTGCCATCCTGGGATCGAACACCGGTATCACCACTCGGGAGGTTTGTCATGTCGGTCGTTTCGCTGCCCATCCCACTGGACGCCATGCCCCTCCATGATCTGGAATCGGAGTTGTTGGGTTTGGCCGGGCACATCGCCGCCGCCGAATGTCGGTTCCTGCAGTTGTTGGCCGAGTTCGACCAGCGCAACGGCTGGGCCGGCGACGGCATCCGCTCGTGCGGGCACTGGTTGTCCTGGCGGGCCGGGATGAGCCTGCGCACCGCCACCGAACACCTCCGCGTCGCGCACGCCCTGCGCAACCTGCCCCGCATCACCGCGGCGTTCGCCGCCGGGCGGATCTCCTACTCCAAGGTCCGCGCCATCACCCGCATCACCGGCACCGACACCGCGACCTTGACCCGGCTCGCGGCGGGGATCGCCGCCGGCGACTCCGACCTGCGCCACACCACCGTCGCCGACCCGGCCGCCGCCGAACAGGTGCTGCTCACCGTGGCGCTGCACGGCACCGCGAGCCACGTGGAGACGGTGGTGCGGGCGGTGCGGCGCCGCCACATCCCACCCGAGAACCTTGCCGCCCGCCGGTCGCTGTCGTGGCAGTGGGACGAGGACGGCACCCTGATCCTCCGCGGCCGGTTCACCCCCGACGACGGCGCCGCGTTGGTCGCGGCCATCGAAGCTCTGGTGCCGCCCGGCACCCCCATTGCCCATCCGATCCCGCCGTCCCCGGAGGACCTGGACCGGCGGGCGCTGGAACAGGAACCCGGGCCGACGGTGGATCGGGTCGCGGCCCGCCGGGCGGACGCACTGCTCACCCTGGTCAACGGCCACACGGACGAAACCGGACCGGTGGTCGAGCGCGGCACCGCGCAGGTGATCGTGCACGTCGACGCCTCCACGGGCGCGGCCCGGCTGGAGGGCGGGCCCGAGGTTCCAGAGTCGACCGCGCAGCGGCTGTCGTGTGATGCCCGGGTGCAGGTGCTGCTCAACGACCGCAAAGGCAACCGGATGTATCTGGGTCGCAATCGCCGCCTGGCCACCCCGGCCCAGATCGCCGCGTTGACCGTCCGCGACGGCGATGGGTGTCAGTTCCCCGGCTGCACGCACACCCGCCACCTGCATGCCCATCACGTCGTGGCGTGGTGGTTCGGCGGCCGCACCGACATCGACAACCTGATCCTGATCTGTAGCTTTCACCACCGCCTCGTCCACGACCATGGCTACGGCATCCGAAGGCTACCGGGGCGGTGGGAGTTCCTCAGACCCGACGGCACGTCGATCCCGAATGTGGCGGTCCCGTTATCCGGCAACACTGAAAGCCTGATCGAAATGCACACGAGGGCCAGGCTGCGGATCGACCACACCACATTGACCCCGGACTGGGGTGGTGAGCGGCTGGACCCGGACCCGATCCTGGACGTCCTCCTCCCTCGCCGGATCCAGACGGCAGCCTGAACCGAACCGCCACCGCGTTCCGCGGAACGCGCATCACCCGAGATCCAGCCGAATCTAGACCCGCTCAGTTCCACTTTCGAGTGTGGAATGATGAATCGTCGCGTTCGGGCGTCATGTGATATCAGTGTCGCCGAGCGCGTGGAGCGCCGTGCGGAGCAACCTCGCGAGCTGCTCGCGCTCGTCGGCGGTGAGGCCTGCGAACAGGCGGGCCTCGTTCGCGATGTGCTCGGCGAAGAACTCGTCGATCAGCTCGTGTGCGCGGCGCGTGAGCTGCACGCGCACCGAGCGGCGGTCGTCGGGGCCGGGGCTGCGCTCGACGAGGCCCTTCGCCTCCAAACGGTCGATGCGGTTGGTCATGGCCCCTGACGTGATCATGGCGGCCTTGAGCAGCGCGCCCGGGGTGAGGGCGTAGGGCGCGCCTGCACGGCGCAGCGTGAGGAGCACGTCGGCCTCCCACAGTTCGAGGTCGCGTTGGGCCCAGAACGCCTTCAGCTCACGTTCGACGATGCGGTCGAGCCGCTGGACGCGCCCGACGAGCCCCATGGGCCACAGCTCGGTCACGAGGTCGGGGCGCTCGCGGCGCCACTGGCCCAGGATCCGGTCGACCGCGTCCTCCACGCGTGACCCACCTCTCTTCATGTCGAGAAACTTGACGTCGAGCTACCGCCGTGCTGGCATGTATCTCGACATCGAGATTATCAGGATGGAGAGTTCAGTGAAGGACCGCCTCATGACCATGCTCGCCCCCGTCAGCTGGGGCACCACCTACGTCGTCACGGCGACGCTCCTGCCGCCGGACCGGCCGCTGCTCGCCGCCCTCCTGCGGGCCCTGCCCGCCGGGCTTCTCGTACTGCTGTTCGTGCGGCGGCTGCCGCCGTCGCCGGTGTGGTGGTGGCGGTTCCTCGTGCTCGGCGTCGTGAACTTCGCCGCGTTCTTCCCGCTGCTGTTCTACGCGGCCTATCGGCTGCCGGGCGGCGTCGCCGCCACGCTGGGAACGGTGCAGCCGCTCATGGTCGCCGGGCTTGCCTGGCTAGCGCTGCGGACCCGCACGCCCCTGCCGCAGCTCCTCGCCGCGCTCGCGGGCGTCGCAGGGGTGGCGCTGATGACGCTCACCGCGCAGGCCCGGCTCGACCCGCTCGCCGTGGTCGCGATGCTCGTCGGGGTGGGCCTCATGGCCCTCGGGATCGTCCTGGTGAAGAAGTGGGGGAGCCCGGGGCATCCGCTCATGTCGACCGCATGGCAGATGACGCTCGGGGGCCTTGTCCTGGTGCCCGTGACGCTGCTGGGCGAAGGGTTGCCGGCGGCTGTGAGCGTCGCCAACGCGGCGGGCTACACCTATCTCGCGACGTTCGGCGGTGCGCTCGCCTACATCCTGTGGTTCCGCGGGATCGGACGGCTCTCCCCGGCGACCGTCTCGCTGCTCACCCTGTCCAACCCGCTCACGGCGACGCTCGCCGGGCTCGTGGTGCTCGGGCAGACCCTGACGTCGCCCCAGATCGCCGGGCTCGCGGTCGCGCTGGCGGCGCTGGTCGCAGGCCAGGCGCTGAGCCGGCCGAGGCCGGCACCTCGCGCCACGGAACGCCGTCGCGAGCTCGTCGAATCCTGACTGGAGAAACGATCGTGCAGATCACCGTGATCGGCGCCGCCGGGTTCGTCGGCAGCCGGGTCGTGACCGAGGCGGTCGCCCGAGGCCACGACGTCACAGCCGTCGTGCGGGACCGGTCCCGTGCCGCCGTCCTGCCCGCGGGAGTCCGCGTCCGCAGCGGCGACGCGGCCGACATCGCCGACGTCGCGATGCTGGGCGACGGGCAGGACGCCGTGGTTGCGGCCACCCGTCCGCCCGCAGGGCGCGAGAGCGAGCTCGTCGCCACCACGAAGGCGCTGCTTGCCGGGCTCGCCGGCACCGGGGCGCGCCTCGTGGTGGTCGGCGGGGCGGGCAGCCTGGCGGTGCCCGGCTCGGGCGGGCGACTCGTCGCCGAGGACCCTGACCTCGTCGAGCCGGACTACCGCGGAATCGCCAGGGCGGGTGTGCGTCAGCTCGCGGCCTGCCGTGCCGCCGTCGACGTGGACTGGACCTACGTGAGCCCGCCGGCCGCGATGCTCCCCGGGGCGCGCACCGGCCGTTACCGGCTGGGCGGCGACGAGCTGCTCGTCGATGCCGCGGGACGTTCGGCGATCTCCGTCGAGGACATGGCGGTGGCGCTGGTGGACGAGATCGAGGCGCCTGCGCACCGCCGAGTGCGGTTCACCGTGGCGTACTAGGACCGACTTCCTTGATGGTGCCCGCTGTGCCGACCAGCTTGCCTCATTTGCTTGTATGAGCTAATTTCTGCTCGTGCGAGCAAGAACGTTCACCGAGTCGGGCAGGCGCACCCAGATCGTGGCGGCGGCGATCGAGGTGATCGCCGAGGTCGGCTACGCGAAGGCGTCGTTCAGCCGGATCGCGAAACGCGCCGGCCTGTCCAGTACCGGCATGATCAGCTACCACTTCGCAGGCAAGGATGACCTGCTCGCGGCGTGCGTCGCCGAGATCGAGCTGGTCACGGGCGCGTTCATGCAGCCGCGCATCGACGCCGCCGACGGGCACGTCGCGCAGCTGCGCGCCTACGTCGAGGCGAATGTCGCGCTCGTCGGCGAGCACCCGGCCGCTGTCCGAGCGCTGATCGACCTGGTGAAGAACGCCGGCTCGCACAGCACCGAGGTCAGCGGCCGTCTCGCCTTGTTCGAGGAGCACTTCCGCACCGGGCAGGCAGCAGGCGTGTTCCGGCCGTTCGACCCGCGGACGGTGGCGATCGCCCTCATGACCGGGCTCGACGCCGTCGTCGCCACCGCGGCCGCCGACCCACCCGAACCCGTCGAGCTCGCCCGCATCGGCGGCGAGCTCGCTGACTTGTACGTGCGGGCGACCGCGTCCGATCCCGAGGGGGGATCCGCATGAGGATCGACGAGAAGCCCGTTCCCGACGCGGGCCTGCGCCGGGTGGTCCGCGCCAACCTGATGGCCGTCGTGTTCGAGGTGATCGTGCCGATGGTGCTGTTCTACGGGCTGCGCGCCGCGGGCGTGAGCCAGTGGTGGGCGTTGATGGCGGGTGTCCTGGTGGCCGCGCCGTACGTGGTGTGGACGGTCGTGCGCAACCGCCGAATCGACCTCGTCGCCCTGGTCACGTTGAGCGTCCTGGTGCTGTCGGTCGTGCTCGGCCTGCTGTCGGACGACCCACGCACCCTCGTCATCCGGGAAGCGTGGACCGCCGCGCTGGGCGGCCTGTTCGGCGCGTGGATGCTGGTCACGGTATTCATCGGCAGGCCAGCCCAGCTGACGCTGGGCCGCACGATCGCCGAGGTCAAGCGCGGCGCCGAAGGTGCGGCCGCGTGGGTCGCCCGCTGGGAGACCGACGCCCGGTTCCGGCGCGGGCTGCGCATCGACACAGCCGCATGGGGCGCCGTGCTGCTCGCCAACGCGGTGGTCCACGTCGTGCTCGTCTACACGCTGCCGATCGACCTCATCTCCCTGGTCACCACGGTGGTATGGCTCGGTGTGCTGGCCTGTCTGATCGCCTGGCACGTCTGGTACATCCGCAAGGAACACCTCGATGCCTGACGTGCTCGTCGCCGTGGCGGGCCGACCGGCCTGATCCGCCGATTTATGCACCGGACTTCCGGTTCGGGGCACCTGCGTCCAACCTGGGGAACGGCTGGGCGTCGAGCTTGTCGAAGTAGGTCTCGATGTCATCGACCCAGCGCACGATGAGCGCGCAGACCTGCCGCCTGTCCTCGGTCGGCCAGTCGGCGACCGCGTCGCGCATCCAGCCCTTGATCACCGCGTGGTAGCGGTCGATCAGCTCGATCCCCTCGTGGGTCAGCGCGAGCCGCGCCACGCGCCGGTCGGCGGGGTCGACGGTCTTCTCGATCAGACCGCGGGCGACCAGCCGTTGGACCTGCCGGGTGGCGTGCGGCCCCTCGACCTGCATCGCCTCCGCGAGGAGGCCGGCCTCTACGTGCTGCCGGCGTCGATCCTGATGATGATCGTGTCGCTGGCGTCCGGCGGGCTGATCCGACGGCTGTCCGCGCCGTACGTGGTCGCGATCGGGGCGGTGCTGACCGGCGCCTCGGAGCTCTGGCTCGTGCTGTCCCACGCGCATGTCACCGACGTGCTGAGCTCCATGACGCTGCTGGGCGTGGGCATCGGGCTCGCGTACTCCGCGCTCGCGACGATGGCGATCGAGCACGTCGACCCGGCGCGGACCGGAGTCGCCAGCGGCGTGAACAGCCTGGTCCGGATGCTCGGGGCGAGCGTATCCGGTGCGGTGGCGGCGGCCGTCCTCGCCGCGCACGTGTCACCGGGCGCGGCGCTGCCGTCGGTCGAGGGGTACGAGCTGGGCTTCGGCATCACCGCGATCGGCGCCGCGCTCGCGGCGGTGGTCGCGGTCGGCTTCGGGTTGCCGGGCCGCCGGCCGGTGCACTGAGCCCCGGGGCTCAGCCCTCGTCGGTGCGCTCGGGTGGGTCGTCGTCCGCCGGGGGTTCCGCGGACGTCCACTCCTCGCGGTTCGACCCGCCAGGGCCGAGTTCGCCGGAGACCTGGTCGGCGAGCGCCTCGTCCTCGCGGGGGTTGTGCTTGGAGCTACCGCGTTCCATCGGCGTCCTCCTTCCGGTGCATGCGCCGGCGTCGCTGGCTGCGCAGGAACAGGAGCAGCAGAGCGGCGATGACCCCACCGACCACCAGCGGCCGCTGGCGCACCGCGTCCTCGACGGCGGGTGCCTTCTCCGCCATGACCTCGCGGGCGTGCGCCACCTGGGCCTGCACCCGCTCGGTGGCCTCGGCGCGCTTCTCGCGCAGCCGCTGCGGCACGTCGACGCGGTGGACGAGCTCCTCGACCGTGTCGCCGAGCTCCGTCCTCAGCTGCGCGACGTCCCGCTCGACGACCTCACCCTCGTTCGGGGCGCCGCCGTCTCCCGGCCTGGTCATCGGTGCACCGCGTTCCGGACCGCGGCGACGTCGTTCTGGACGCCCTGCACCGCCTGTTCCGGCACCGGGGGCGTGGCCTTCCGCAGCCGCGAACGCCCGACGAGGGCGAGCGCCCCCGCCACGAGCAGCAGCACCACCCCGACGATCAGGGCCGACAGCCACACCGGCATCACCGTGGCGAGCCCGGCGATCGCGGCCGCGATCAGCGCGCCGACCCCGAAGAGGGCCACCACGCCACCTGCGCCTGCGAGCCCTGCCCCGGCACCCGCCCGCTTCCCCTTCGCGGTGAGCTCGGTCCGCGCCAGCTCCAGCTCGCGGCGGAACAGCTCGGAGAGCTGTGCGGAGAGCCTGCGGACGAGTTCGCCGGTCGAGACGTCGGTCAGCTCCGCGGTGGTCGCGGCCGGGTCCGGGGTACCGGGCGTGGGCGCACCGGGAGGGGGCGCTGTCCGCTGCGCCGGCACGCCCGTCGTGTGCGAGGTCATGCCGGAGAGCTACCCCACCACCCGGCTCCGCTAACCCGTCACCGCAGTCAACCCGTCACCGCCTCGAGCTCGGTCACCGCGTCCGACACCGCGATCACGCAGGCACCACGGGCGGCTTGCGTGCCGGCGCCGTCCCGCAGCCTGCGCGCTTCGGCGCCGGGGGCGTCGAGCGCGGCGGCGAGCTCGTCCGGTCGCTCGGCGAGGATGGCGACGGCGTCGGCGAGCCGCTCGAGCAGGACCGCGAGCTCCGGGTCGCCGGGGTGGTCCTCGTGCTCGGCGCGGTTGGCGAGCAGGACGCTGACCTGCAGCACGCGTTCGCAGACCCGGCTGAGCCGGTCGACGACGTCGCGCCCCGCAAGCGGGGAGTCGGCCCGGCGGATGTGGCGTCTGCGCGGGTTCCAGCGGGCGCTCTCGCGGCCGTACCACACGGCGTCGTCGGCCCGCCGCACGGCGCGGCGCAGGCCGCGGGCGCTGTGCGTCCAGCGGCGCGCGTCGGTGGCCGACCAGCCCTCGCGCACGGCGGCGGCCATGTCGCGCAGCTGCGTGGCGACCTCATCGATGAGCGCGCCGACCGCGTGCCGCGCGTCGCGCAGGTGCACCGGGGGGAACAGGACGGTGTTCACGAGGGCGCCCACCAGCGACCCGCAGAGGCTGAGCGCCACCCAGCCCGCCAGGTCGAGGGCGTTCGCCGCGGTGCCGTTGACCACCACGATCAGCGAGGTGATGGCGACCCACCACCCGTCGGGGCCGAACTGCCGCCACCGGCCGACCAACAGCCCGATCAGCACGACGACGGGCACGGCGAGGGTGCCGACCGGCACGAGAAGGCCCACGAGGTGCGCCAGCACGACCCCGGTGGCCACCATGCCCGCTTGTCGGGCCGCCCCGGTCCAGGAGCCCCGCACGGTGCTCGTCACGGTGAGGACCGCGGCGTACGGGGCGAGGAAGGCGTGACTCCCGGCCCACGGGCCCGTCACCAGCAGAGAGGCGACGGCGGCCAGTGCAGCCTTGACCGCCTGCACCACGACCTCGCGGTCGCGGCCAGGCCTGCACAGCACACGCAACTGCTCCCGCACCAGGTACCACAGGTTCGACACGACCGGATGGTGCCCCGTGCCGGCCGGGACATGCGCGAACGTGAACCGCGCTACGGCCGGCGCTGGGCGATCTGCGACTGGACGACGCCCTGCAGGTGGGTGAGGCCGGTAAGCCCGAGCGAGCCGACCTGGGACTCCAGCTGCCGCAGCAGGTGCGGGTCGTCCACGGCGTGCTCGGAGGACTGCAGCAGCACGGTGCCGGCGCCGGTGAAGTCGAACTGCCGTTCCTCGCCGGAGGTGGCCCCGAAGAAGCCAGCGGCGGCGCCGAGGAAGCCGGTCATCCAGCCCGCGTCGAAGTGGTGCGACGGCGACGGGCAGTCGGCCCATCCGACGAGCGCCTGCGGGTCGACCCGGATCGGCGGCTCGGCGAAGATCACCGGGCCCGAGCTGGAGGCGAGGAACTTCCCGGTTCCGATGAGCGTGAGGAAGCCGGGCACGATCGACTGCTTGAGCTCGAGCGTCGCGTCGAAGGCGAGCAGGTTCGCCGCGCGCAGGGTGAGGTTGCCGTCGGTGAGGTCGTAGCTGTTGATGTCGTAGCCGCGGTCGCCGAGCAGGAGGTGCCCCGCTCCGGTGGCCACCACCCAGTCGCGGGTGTAGAGGGGTGCGGAGAAGCGCGAGGCCACGAAACCGCCGATGCTCCCGGCGGTGAGCGGCTCGAACCTGATCCCCGAGCCGTGCGCCGGGTAGTAGGCGATCATCCGCCCGGTCTGCATGAACAGCTGCCCGTCGAGGCGCACGCAGTAGGCGTAGTGGTTGCCCGGGATGTTGTCGTTGTCGGGCAGCGTCTGCGGGTTGAGCGTGCCGGTCACCGCGATCACACCTTCTGCTCGGACGCCTGGACGTACACGGTGCCGCTGCCGGTCAGCTTCAGCTGGATCGCCTCGCCCGAGCCGCGGCCGACGGCGTCACGCCAGCTCGCGTTGACGGCGATGTCGGCGTTCACCTGCCCGACGTGGGCGACGTAGGCCTGGGGGTCGACCGTGGTGGGCCGGCCGGGCTGCACCGGAAGGGCGATGGTGCCGCCGTGGGAGAGCACCGCGACCGAGCCGACCCCGTGCAGCTGGGTCGTGAACATGCCCTGGCCGGTGACGGCGCCCCGCACCGCGCCGCGGATGCCGCCCTGTTGGCCGAGGAAGACCACCGTGGACTGCAGCGCGGCGTCGTGGGCAACGAGGCGGTCGGCCTCGACGGAGAGCGGCCCGGAGCCGTCGAGCTCGACGATCGTGACGTACATGCCGCGGAAGCCGTAGTAGACGGTGCCGCGTCCCCGGGCGACCATCTGCGACACCTGCTCGCCCCGGACCATCCGGCCGGCCATGCCGCCGATCCCGCCCTGCCCGGTGTGGACGGGGGCGAAGCCGACGTCGCCGGTGTAGGCGAGCATCGCGCCGCGGCGGGCGAGCACCTCCGTGCCCGGCGCCACCGCGGCCATGACGACCTTCGGGTTCACCTCGGTGAAGGGCACTACCGCTCCTCAGGCTGGACGTAGACGACGCCGGTGCCGTCGAAGCGCAGGGAGAACGCTTCGCCGGAGCTCTCGCCGATCAGGTTGCGCCACGACACGTCGGTGACGAAGGTCTGGTCGAGCCTGCCGCTGCTGGCGACGAACGCGTCGGGGTCGACCACGAGCGGGAACTGGGGCGAGACCTCCAGCGCGATGAGCGGCCCGCCCGCCGACAGCAGGGCGACCGCGCCCGCGCCGGTGACGGTGGTGGTGAACAGGCCCTGCCCGGACGACGCGCCGCGCAACCCGGCGAACGCCACGTCGGTGCGCAGGCCGTCGGAGATCGCGAGCAGCTGCTCGGACTCGACCTTGAGGGTGTCACCGTCGAGCTCGACGATCACGACGTCCATCGCGTCCTTCGCGAACCAGACGGTGCCCGTGCCGGAGCACTGCATCAGCGCGACCGACTCGCCGGTGGCCCGGCGCTTGATCGCCGCCCGCAGCCCGTCGCCACCGCCGAGGCCTGCGTTGCGGAAGGTCACCTCGCCGGTGTAGGCGATCATCGAGCCGGTGGCGGCCCGCACCGAGCCGCCCTGCAGGTCGATCTCGAGCACCCGATGGCCGTTCAGCCGGAACCCGCGCACGTCGTGATCATCACGGCGGGGGGTGAACAGCAGGTGAAGGCAGCGCTCGCCGGTCTACTCGGCGCGACGAACGGGCCACCGGCTGTGTCCGAGCGGCCGGCGACGTTTGCTTCTCCGGGAAGTCGTGGAACGTGACGGGTATGGAGGTTTCGCGCCGGCCCGCCCCCGGCCGCATCGAGTTCGTTCACCGCAGCTGGCCGGCGGACCCGAACCAGCTCGCGGTGATCCGGCGGGAGCTCTCCGGCTGGCTCGCCCCACTGGCGCTCACGGAGATCGAGGTCGCCGACGTCGTGCTCGCCGTCGACGAGGCGGCCGCCAACGCGGTGCGGCACGCCTACGGCCCCGACGAGGCCGGCGCCGTCGAGCTCACGCTGTGGACGGAGTCGGGACCATCGGGACCAGCGACGCTCTGCATCGAAGTCGTCGACCACGGCAGCTGGCGGCCCCCGTCGGACGGGCCCAAGGAGGGTGGGCGGGGGATCCCGCTGATGAGCCACATGTCCGAGTCGGTGCTCATCCACTTCGACCATCGAGGCAGCCGCGTGCTCCTGCGACACCGGATTCCCGATGCGAACGGCGACCGGGAGCACGAGGAGGCCTGATACCCCGGAGGCGGGTACCCCGGGTTCATGGTGAAGCGGCAACGACAGGACAGGCCGCACCGCACGCGGGCCGACTACGAGCGTGGCCTGCCCGACTACCACGACCCCACGGCCGGTTTCGGCGGGGCCGCCCCGGCCTACAGCGCGCTGACGCTGCGGGCGGTGCTCGCGGTGTTCGGGCTCGTGTTCGCGGCCGGCGCGGCGTGGATCGGCTTCGCGAACGCGTTCCCGATGCTCGGATGGGCCATGGTGGTCGTCGCGGTGATCGCCCTCGTCGACCTGGTGTGGGTGCTGTACCGGAAGTGGCGCGGCGAACCCGGCTAGTGTCACGGCCGGCTTCGCAGGACCGAGGCCACCTCGGCGCGCAGCCGGTCCCACAGCTGGTCGACGTCCTCGGGGCGGGTGGTCACCGCGCCGATCGCCACGCGGATGACGTAACGCCCGCCGGTCACGGTGTGCGTCAGGAACGCCGCGCCGGAGGCGTTGACGCGCGTGAGCACCTCGCGCGTCGCGGCGTCGTCGGCCTCTGGACCGGCGCCGGTGATCATCCGGAGGAATACCAGCCCGAGCGACGGCTCGGTGCCAGCTCGAACGCAGGGTCGGCGCGCACCCGATCGGCGAGCTTCGCGGCGAGCGCGACGTGCTCGCGGATGTGCGACCGCAAACCCGACAGTCCCGTGCCGTGCACCACCGCCCACAGCTTGAGCGCCCGGAACCGCCGCCCGAGCGGTATCTGCCAGTCCCGAAGTCGACCACCGCGCCGGACTCCGACGCGGGGTTGCGCAGAAACTCCGGCGTGATCGACAGCGCCGCGGGCAGCGCGGCACCGTCGCGCACCCACAGCAGCGACGCGGCGAACGTGAACACCGGGTCGAGGCCCAGCTGCCCGACCCACGTGCAGTGGCAAGACTCACGTGCAGGCCACGCAGCGAATCGCGCCGGGGCGGCGCATGGTCGAACGGTGACTGGCGAGACCGGCGCGACGACGGGCCGAAGCGGCGAGCGGACCCGCCTGCGCCTGCTGCAGCTGACCGGGCTGACCAGCAGTTGCGACCGGTTCTCTCTCGCGCCGCTGATGGTGGTCATCAGCATCGACATGCGGGCGCCGCTCGTGGCCGTGATCGCCGTGGCGAGTGCCTACTACCTCGCCTACGGGCTGATGCAGCCCGTGTGGGGGCTGGTGAGCGATCGAATCGGGCGCGTCCGCGTCATGCGGATCGCGCTGCTGGGGGCCGCGCTGGCAGGCGTCGTGTCGGCCGTCGCCCCGAACCTGCTGGTCCTCGGCATATCCCGCACGATCGCGGCCGCCTGCGTAGCCGCGCTGATCCCGGCCACGCTGGTGTACGTCGGCGACATGTGGCCCGCGCAGATGCGGCAGCGCCCGCTCGCGGAGGTCCTCACGGCGTCGTCGCTCGGTACGGCGCTCGCGACGGCCGGGGCAGGAGTGGCCGCTGACCTGGTCGGCTGGCGTGTGGTGCCGGCCGCGACCGGCGTGGCCGCTGCCGCCCTGTGGGTGGCGCTGCGCCGGCTGCCCGAGCCCGAGCGTGAGCCGGTGACCAGGAGCCCGATGCGTTCCCTCGGCGCCGTGGTGCGCCACCGGTGGGCGCTCGCAGTGCTCGTCCTGGTGCTCGTCGAGGGCGCGGTCGTGCTGGGTGTGGTGACCTACCTCGCGCCCGCGGTGCAGGCGCTCGGCGCGTCGGCGGCCATCGCCGGGCTGGTGGCGGCGTCGTTCGGAGTGGGCGCCGTCGTCCTGTCGCGCGTGGTACGACTCCTGGTCGGGCGGCTGTCGGCGTCCGGGCTCGCGGCGATCGGCGCGGCCATGCTCATCGCCGGCTGGACACTGCCCGCGCTGACCGTCTCGCTCACCACGGTGACCGTCGGGGGACTGCTGGTGGGCGGGTCGTGGGCGTTCCTGCACACGACGCTGCAGAGCTGGGCCACCGAGGTGGTGCCAGGGGAGCGGGCGGCGATGATCGCGCTCTTCGCAGCCCTGCTGTTCCTCGGCGGCTCGGTCGGCACCGCGGTACTCGCCCCGCTCGCCGACGCGGCCGCGTTCGACACGGTGTTCCGGGCGGCGCTCACGGTGTCCGTGCCGCTGGCGATCGCGGCCGTGCTCGCCCGCCGCCGTTACGGCGACCGGGGGACGGTCGACCCCGGCCCGGTGGCCGACTGACGGTGGTATGACAGGTCCCGACGATCACCGAGGCGAGAAGGCGGGAACTGTGGACATCACGAATGGGGTTGCGCTGGTCACCGGAGGCGCGTCCGGGCTGGGACTCGCCACGGCCAAGGCGCTGCGCGCCGCGGGCGCGCAAGTGGTGATCGTCGACCTGCCGACGTCCGAGGGTGCCGAGCGCGCCGCGGCGATCAGCAGGGAACTCGGCGACGGGGTGCGTTTCGCCCCCGCCGATGTCCGCAGCGAGGCCGACGTGGCCGCCGCCCTCGATCTGGCCGACGAGCTCGGGCCACTGCGGGTGGCGGTGAACTGCGCCGGAATCGGCACCGCCCACCGGACGATCGGGCGCAAGGGGGTGTTCCCGCTGCCCGACTTCACGCGCGTCATCGAGATCAACCTGATCGGCACGTTCAACGTGATCCGCTTGTCCGCCGAGCGAATGACACGGCTCGACCCGATCGGCGAGGAGCGTGGCGTGATCGTCAACACCGCGTCCGTGGCGGCGTTCGACGGCCAGATCGGCCAGGCCGCCTATTCCGCGTCGAAGGGCGGCGTGGTGGGGATGACCCTCCCGATCGCGCGCGATCTCGCGAGTGCCCAGATCCGCGTGATGACGATCGCGCCCGGGTTGTTCGACACCCCGTTGCTCGCCGGGGCATCGGACGAGGTGCGCGCCTCGCTCGGTGAGCAGGTGCCGCACCCCGCCCGACTCGGAGATCCCGCGGAGTATGCGGCACTCGTGACGCACATCGTTGTCAATCCGATGCTCAACGGCGAGGTCATCCGGCTCGACGGCGCAATCCGGATGGCCCCGCGCTGAACAGGATGAGTCAGTGCGCCTTGTGGTAGGCCTCGAGCACGTTGGACGGGATACGGCCCCGCTCGGAGATCTTCATGCCCTGCTGCTGGGCCCATTCGCGAATGGCCTGGTTCTGCTCGCGGTCGGTGCTGGGCCGGGCCGCGGCGACGGCGCCACCGCCACCCGAACGGCGGCGTCCACTCGTGCGACGAGCTGCGGAAACGAAGGGCGCGAGGGCCTCGCGCAATCTGGCGCTATTGGCCGAGGACAGGTCGATCTCGTAGGACCTGCCGTCCATCGCGAACTCGACCTGCTCGTCGGCGACGCTGCCGTCCAGGTCGTCGACCAGGGTGACGGTCGTCTGCTTGGCCACTGGTGCTGCCTTTCAGAACTGCTCCGGGTACGCCGGACTACCCGCGGGGCGGGGATCCGGCGCTGGAGAACGGTGGGCACTAATTTCGGGATCGATGATAAAGGAGTCCGGTGCGCATTGTCGATCCGGGACCTGACCCATGGGTGTGCCGTGACCAGAATGGATCGCGCTCCCCGGGAAAGGGTGGAGCGTCAGGACGTGGCCGGAGCCGGTGGCAGCTTCACAGCGATCTCACCGCCGAGCCGGAACCCGGGCGCGAGGTCGAGATCGTCGCCGCTCCAGAACCGTCCGGGGTCATACCAGTCCGGGTTGCGATCTGGCGGCAATAGCCCCATCTCCTGGTAGGTGAGGGCGACGACCTCCGCGCAGTAAGCGCTCTCCAAACCGGCTTCGGATGCGGATCGGCGCCTGCGCAATCCGGCCGGCAGCCGGCCGCGCAGCCATCGGCCCGTCAGCCGGGCCGCGGACGGGAACGGCTTGCCGTCCAGCCGGGCGACCGCCCGCAGCGCGCCGTCCTCGTGTGCGCGCTCGACCGGCCCCTCCAGCTGTCGCAGCCAGGCCCGCTGCCGGTAGCGATGGCCCCACTGCAGCACCGCGTCGCGCATGTCGTGCAGCTGCACGCCGCGGTGTCGGGCGCCGGTCCAGAGGTCGGGGAGCGCACGGCCCAGCTCCGCGTGCCACATCAGGGGCGGGAGGTCGTCGAGTACGAGGGCCATGCCGACGTGGTTGATCGGCGCGTTGGTGACGCCGCGGATCGCCCGGTCGGCGCCGGAGGAGCCGCGGAAGAGCCACATGTCGCCCGTACGCACCAGCTCGCAGGCCTCGTCGAGGGTAATCGGGGTGCCGGGCACGCCGCTAAGCTAGTGCCCCGCGCCGGGAGCCCACCACGTACCTCGACGGCCCAGCTTCCCGCTGGGCGCACCGGCGAACCGACCGAGTACGCCCGGTACGAGGCCGGCCCGCCGGCGCACCCAGCGGAAACCTGGATCCCCCGATCTACGTACCGGGCTCCCGGCGCGGGACACTGGCGGCATGCGCCTGTGGAAGCTGCTCGGACTCGCCGGGCTTGCCGGTGTCGCCGCCACCGGCGTCGTCATCGCGCGGAAGGAACGGCAACGGCGGGCGTACACGCCGGAGGAGATCCGGGCACGGCTGCACGAGCGGGCGGCCGTTCTGGAGGAGCCACCTCGGTCGCCATGACGTCCGGCTCGATGTTCTCGGCCGGGCAGACCCAGCCGCAGCGGGTGTGGTCCCAGTAGCAGCGCTGGTCGTGCCGGTGCCATGGCTCGGCGGGGAAGTTGGTGCTCATCGCGTGCGCTTCGCGCAGGCGCTCTGACGTCGATTCGCTCGCAAGCTCGCTCATGGTCGGTCCCTTCGACGGCGGGAGTCCCGCCGCGCGTGCCTGAAGGGCTCGGCCATCGCGGTGCGGGCGTTACCGCTCGTCAGGAGGTGCCGGGCCGGCCGCCAGATACCAGTGCCCCGGCTAGGAGGACGGGGCGTCGAGGCGCCCGGCGGGAGATAGTGGCCGCATGGACGTCCCCGTGGACCTCTCGTTCGAGCCGCTGACACCGGTGTCGTTCCTGGATCGGGCCGCATCCGCGCACGGCGACCGGATCGCCGTCGTCGACGGCGCCCTGCGCTACAGCTACGCGCAGCTGCACGAGCGGTGCACGCGGCTGGCGGGCGCGCTCGCGCCCCTCGCGCAGGGTCGGCCGGTGGCGGTGCTGGCGCCGAACACCCACGTCCTGCTCGAGGCGCATTTCGGCGTGCCGTGGGCCGGGGTGCCGCTGGTCGCGATCAACACCCGGCTGGCGGCGGCGGAGATCGCCTACATCCTCGGGCACGCGCGGGCGGCCGTCCTCGTGCACGACCCGGTGTTCGACGCGCTGGTCGCCGAAGCCGTGTCCGGGCTGGCCGAGCCACCGGTGCTCGTGCCGGTGGGGGAGCGCTACGAGGAACTGCTTGCCGCTGCCACCCCGCTGACCGTAACGCCGAGCGACGAGCGAGCCCTGCTCTCGGTCAACTACACGTCGGGGACGACCGGGCGGCCCAAGGGCGTGATGTACCACCACCGTGGCGCCTACCTGCAGGCCCTCGCCATGGCCGCGCACACCGGGCTCTCGCCGTCGGCCGTGCACCTGTGGACGCTGCCGATGTTCCACTGCAACGGCTGGTGCTTCCCGTGGGCGGTCACCGCGGCCGCCGGCACCCACGTGTGCCTGCCGAAGGTGGAGCCCGACGAGGTCTGGCGGCTGATGCGCGATGAGGGCGTCACCCACCTGGAGGGCGCGCCGACGGTGCTCTCGATGATCGCCTACGCCGCGGCGGCGGCCCCGCTGGAGCGCACGGTCCGGGTGGCCACCGGTGGGGCTCCGCCGACGCCCGCGATCCTGCGCAGGATGGGCGAGCTGGGATTCGACGTCACCCACCTCTACGGCCTCACCGAGACGTTCGGCCCGGTGATGATCTGCGACTGGCGGCCGGAGTGGAACGGCCTCGACCCGGGAGAGCAGGCGCGGCTCAAGGCCCGCCAAGGCGTCGGGAACATGATCTCCTGCCGGGCCCGCGTGGTCGGGCCGGACGGCGCGGACGTCCCGGCCGACGGCGCGACGATCGGGGAGATCGCGCTGCGCGGCAACAACGTGATGCTGGGTTACCTGCACGACCCGGACGCGACGGCCGCTGCGGCCCCCGACGGCTGGTTCCGCACCGGCGACCTCGGCGTCGTGCACCCCGACGGCTACGTGGAGCTGCGCGACCGCAGCAAGGACGTGATCATCTCCGGCGGCGAGAACATCGCGAGCGTCGAGGTGGAGCAGGTGCTCGCCGACCACCCCGCGGTACTGGAGGCGGCCGTCGTGGCCGCGCCCGACGAGCGATGGGGCGAGGTACCCGTCGCCTACGTCACCCTCCACGACGGCGCGAGCGCCACCGCGGAGGAGCTGCGGGAGCACGTCCGCGGGCGGCTGGCGCGGTTCAAGGCACCGAAGGCGGTGGTGTTCGGGCCGCTACCCAAGACGTCGACGGGCAAGGTCCAGAAGTACGTGCTGCGTGAGATGGCGGGTCAGCGCACGGCAGGCGCGAGCGGGTAGGTGTTGTCGGGCTCCTGGTCGCCGCGGCCGGACGGGAGCAGGTCGAACAGGTTCCAGACCGGGCTCATCAGATCCATGCCGCGGCCGGTGCCGTCCGGGAAATCGGCCGGCTGCGTGGTGACGTGCCGGATCCGGCCCTCGGTGCCCTTGGCGTGCACGCTGAACGCCGGGAACAGCGCACCGCGGGACCCCGCGACGCCGAGGTCGTCGAGGAACGTCGTGCCGGCGCAGGAGACCAGTCGCACCCGCCGCCAGCCACGGCTGCGGGCCCAGGCGCGCAGCACGGGGAGTGGCGCCGGCGCCATGACGGCGAAGCCCGCGCGCCGGGTCAGGTGCCGTTCGACCCCGTCCAGGCCGTCGACGAACATCGAGCACGCCGCGCAGGCCTTCGTGTCCTCGGGGTGCAGCATGAGGTGGTAGAGCACGAGCTCGGCGTGGCCCGCGAAGAGCTCCGAGAGCGCGACGGGTCGCTCGGGGCCGTCCACCGAGAGGTCGTCGGGGCCCTCGGCGAAGCGGTAGTCGGGCAGCTCACCGCCGGGCGGGAGCGCGCGGCGCCGCGCGGCCACGGCCTCGATCCGGTCGCGCAGCTCCGCCTCGGCCGCCACCAGCTCCATGCGCGCCAGGCGGTACTCCTCGGCCGCCGATTCCGGCCACAGCCGCGGCGACTCGCCCTCGACGTGCAGGGTGATGCTCTTGAGCTCGGTCCACCACTGCGTCGATGTCGGTTGCGTTGACGTCATGTCTCCTCCTCGTCAAGGGCCTGCTTGAGGGCGGCGAGCCGCGCGTCCCAGAACTCTGCGACGAACGCGTGCAGCTCTTCGAGCGCGTCGGGCCGGGCGCGGTAGAAGCGCCGGGTGCCCTCGCGACGCTCGACGACGAGCCCGGCGCCACGCAGCACGCGCAGGTGCTGCGACACGGTGGGCCGGGCGACGTCCGGGAACCGGCCGGCGATGGCGCCGGCCGTGAGCTCACTGTCGCGCACCAGGCGGAGGATCTCCCGCCTGCGCGGTTCGACGAGGGCCTCGAGCACGGCTTGCATGGCACTTAATGTAGCTCAGTGCCTACGTAGTTGCCAAGCAACGGATACGCTGTGCGATTGGACACCCCGCAAATGGGTGGCGAGTAGCGTCCGGCAGAGTGAAGGGGTGGCTGTCGTCTCCCCGTCCACCGGTGCGGTGGTGTTCCGCGTCGTCGCGATCGCCGAGGCGTGCTCGTGGGCCGGCCTGCTCATCGGAATGTTCTTCAAGTACGTCGTGGTGTTCGACGACATCGGCGTGAAGGTGTTCGGCCCCATCCACGGCGCGCTCTTCGTGGCCTACGTGGTCGTCACGCTGGTCGTCGCCCGCACGTTCGCGTGGCGGTTGCCGACCACGCTGATCGCGCTGGTCGCGAGCATCCCGCCGCTCGCCACGCTGTGGTTCGAGCGGCGCGCGAGCCGTCGGGGCATGCTGGCCGAGCCCGCGGCAGTCGCCTAGTGGAGAGGGCACAAGGGCGGGCCGTGCCCACTCGTGGCCGGCCGCCCCCATCGGGGCCGGGCCGGGGCCGGCCGCCGGGCCCCATGGCCCCTCCCGGCCCGGGGCGGGTCAGGCGACGCGTTCGATGAGCGTGTGCAGGGCGTGCGCCGTCGCGAAGTCCGGCGTGTTCCGGGTGTCGTCCCGGAGGTCGCGCGCGAGCTGCGCGTAGAGGCGGGCGACGTTCGTCGCGGACGTCGGGAGGCCGGGCGTGGCGTCGGGCACGGACTCCTCCTGCCATCCCGTGTCGCCGGGCCGCGACACGTGTAGCGCGAGGCCTCCGATCTGCAGCTGCGCCGCCCACGGATCGCTCTCCGGGACGGAGACCATCGCGAGGTCGCCAGTCGTTCCGGCGATCTCCAGACGCGTGCGCGGGTACGCGGCCTCTGCGTCGTGCAGGTGAACCGACGCGAGCGCCCCGCAGGCGAGCTCGGCGGTGGCCAGGATGTGATCCGGGCTCGTGACCGCGATGGGCTCGCCGGTCTCGGCCACCCGGTGCTCGGGACTGCGGACGGCCGTGCGCGCGGTGATGGCGCGAACGGGCCCGAGCAGGAACTGTGCCAGGTCGAGGGCGTGCCCACCGAGTACCTCGACCAGGCCTGCGCCGGCGGCGCGGTCGTAGGTGTAGGCCGTCCACGCCGGGACGTCGCGGGTGCTGCCCTTGGTGCGCGAGCTGTAGAGGGTCGCGGAGAGGACCGTGCCGATCGCGCCCTCGGCGATCAGGCGCCGGGCCCGCTCGACGGCCGGTGCGAAACGGGCCTGTAGGCCCACCATGGCGTGCACGCCCGCCCGCCGCGCGGCCTCGGCGAGGTCGGCGGCCTCGGCGGCGGTGGGGGTCAGCGGCCACTCGCAGTAGACGTGCTTGCCCGCGTCGAGGGCGACCCGGACGAGCTCGACGTGCGCCGGCACCTTCACCGTGACGACGACGAGGTCCACGTCGGGGTGTGCGGCGAGGCGCGCCGGATCGGTGAAGGCGTGCCTCGCGCCGAACCGCTCCCGAGCCGCCTCCGCGCTCTCGGTGCGGGTGGTGGCCACCGCGGCCAGTGCGAAATCCGGGGACGCCTGGATCGCGGGGACGTGGGCGCGGGCTGCCCAGCCCCGTTCCGGGTTGGCGCCGATGATTCCGACGCCGAGTTGCGGCTTCATGAGCTCCCCCAAAGCGGGTCAACGTGTTCCGGTTTCACCGTACGTGAAACCGGAGCGCTATGACCCGGTTATGGTGTGGGCATGACCACGGGACTCGACGCCCTGCTCGCCCCCGAGGGGGGTCGGTTGCGGGCCGACGCACGCCGCAACGCCGAGCGGCTCGTCGCCGCGGCCCGGGCGGCCCTCGACGAGATCGGGCTCGACGCCACCACGCGGGACGTCGCCCGGAGAGCCGGCGTCGGGCTCGGCACGCTGTACCGGCGGGTGCCGTCCCTCGACGCCCTGATGGCCGCGATCCTGGCCGACACCATCGACGAGATGACGGAGCAGGCGGTCCGCGCACGGGAGGCCGACGACGCCTGGGCGGGCTTCACCGCGTTCGCCGCGGACTTCGTGCAGCTGCGCGCGTCGAGCTGCGGGCTGCACGCCGCGCTGGGCGGAGGGGGAGGGCCCGACGTGGAGACCCGGGTGGAACGGCTGCGGGACGCGGTCCGGGAACTGGTCCGCCACGCCCAGGACGCCGGGGCGATCCGGGCCGACGTCGACTGGGTGGACGTCCCGTTCGCGCTGGGCACGGCCATCCCGGCCGACCACACCCTCGGCATGGCCGCGCGGCCCGACCAGTGGCGCCGCAACCTGGCGATCGTCCTCGACGGCCTCCGAGGCTGATGCGGGGCTAATGCCCCCCGAGCATGAGCCCCACCAGGTCGCGCCTGCTGCGCACCCCGAGCTTGTCGAACACGTGCTTGAGGTGGTCCTGGACGGTGTGGGGCGAGATGTGCAGCGCGGCGGAGATCGCCCGCGTCGACGACCCGCGCAACACCAGCCGGGCCACCTCGGCCTCCCGATGGGAGAGGCCGAAGGCCGCCAGCCGGATCGTCACGGTGGCACGTGCGGTGCACGGCTCGATGACGACGGCGACGCGCCCCGCCTCCGCGCCGTCGAGGTGGGACGCGTGCAGGGCCAGCCACACCCCCGAGGCACCGCGCACCCGCACGCTCGGGTCAGGCCGCTCGCTGCGCAGCGCGGCGACGACCGCGTACACGATCGCGGGCAGCGGCAGGTGCGGGGCGGGTTCGAGCTGCTCCAGCAGCGCGGCGGCCTCCGGGGTGGTTGCGACGACGCTGAGGTCCCCGGCGAGGACCAGCACACCGGGACGCGGATCAGCGGCGGCGGGCGCCGCGTGCAGCAGCACCGACTGGCGGAAGACGTGCGCCATGTGCGGCGCGACCCGGGCGAGGACCGCCGCCTCCGCGGCGGTGAAGCCCTGCGGGTGGTCGGTGCGGTGCAAGCAGAGGTAGCCCCAGCAGTCGCCGCCGGTCGTGAGGGCGGCGCGCAGCTCGTCGCCGAGCCCGGCCGGGCGCATGATGTCGCGGTAGCGCTCGCTCGACCAGCGGTCCCCGCGCGTCGCCGCATCGAGCGACGACACGTGGGTGGCGGCGGTGGCGAGCGTCGTGAATTTGTTGACGTCCTCGGCGCCGAACTCGTTGTCGAGGTACAGCGCCGTGGCGGCGTCGAGGGGATCCTCGGCGTAGGCGCTGGTGAAGAGCAGCGTCTCCGGGTCGGCCGTCGCGAGGAAGGCTGCGTCCACCGGCATCAGGCGCCGCAACGCCCGCAGCACCCCCGTCCGCAGCGCGGGGAGGTCCTGGCCACTGTGGCACAGCCGGACGAGGTCGCCCTCCGCCCGTGCGGTGCCCGGCGCCGGGCTCATGGCGGAAGTGTGCGCCCGCTCGAGGCGTCGGCGGAACCCCACATTGCTGGGATGGTCCCGGGCTTCGGGGCGCCCCACCCTTCCGGCATGGAATCCCGGAACAAGGAAATCGTCGAGGCGTTCATCCAGGAGCTCTTCACGAAGGGCGACCTCGACGCCGTCGACCGCTACGTGCACCCCGACTGCATCGTCCATGACCCGCCGGTCCCCGAAGCGCCGTCCGGCGCGGAGAGCCTGCGGCAGGCCGCGGTCATGTTCCGGCAGGCGCTGCCGGACTGGCACAGCGACCTCCTCCAGCTCGTCGCCGAGGGCGACATCGTGGTGGAGCGTTTCCGTGCGAGCGGCACCCACACCGGCGGGCCGCTGATGGGCGTGGCCCCCACCGGCCGCACCCTGGTTCTCGATGGCATCAACATCTTCCGCATCGCGGACGGCCGGATCGTCGAGCGCTGGGGCCGCCTCGACCAGCTGGGGCTGCTGCGTCAGCTCGGGCTCGTGCCGGACTAGGTGGCTGGTGTCTTTCGCGTGGCGGTCCGGCCTCCGGAGGCTGTCTTCCGTGGGCCGGCCGGCCCGCAACCACCACGAAGATCACCAGACCGGTGCCGTGGCGGCCTCGGGCTGATCTCCCAAGGTCACGCACCCGTTCTCGGTTCACGCTGCCCGTCGACGAGCCGCGCGGACCGACAAGGGGTGCACGAGCCGAGACCGGGTGTGGGAAGACACGGCGGATCCGCGACACCGCCTCCTGGCGGCGCCGCGCGCCCACTGGGCAGGCCCTCGGCATGCCCACACCGCTTGGCCCCGCACAATGCGCGCGGTCAGAATGCCGGTTCAGGTCCAGAACACCAACCACCGAAAGACACCAGCCACCTAGCGGACACCCACCGCCGCGGTGAGGGCCTGGTCGAGGTCGGCGACCAGGTCCCGCGGGTCCTCGAGGCCCACCGAGAAGCGCAGGTGCCCGTACCGGCGGAACTCCTCCGGATAGAACCGGCCGCGCTCGTCGTCGCCGGAGACGTGCACGATCAGCGACTCGTCGTGGCCGAGCGACACCGCCGACGTGATCACGCGCAGTGCCGCGACGAACCGGTTCTGGGTGTCGGCGTCGCCGTCGACGGCGAACGCGAGCATGCCGCCGAACCCGCCGTCGAGGGTGCGGGTGGCGAGTGCGTGCTGCGGGTGCGACGCGAGCCCGGGGTAAGCCACGTACGCCACGCGCGGGTCCTGGTCGAGGAACTCGGCCACCGTCTGCGCGCCCGCACAGTGGGCCCGCATCCGCATGGGCAGCGTCACCGATCCGCGCATGATCAGCCAGGCGTTGAACGGGCTGATCGCCCCGCCGACGTTCACCATCGCCTCCCGGCGCACGGCATCGACCAGGGCCGTTCCGGTCTCCCCGCCGCCGATGAGGGCGCCGCCCATCGCGTCGCCGTGGCCGTTGATGTACTTCGTGAGCGAGTGCACGACGACGTCCGCGCCCAGTGCGAGCGGGCGCTGCAGCACGGGCGTGGCGAACGTGGCGTCCACCGAGAGGAGCGCGCCCGCGGCGTGGGCGAGCTCGGCGACCGCGGCCACGTCGGTGATGCGCGTGGTCGGGTTGGCGGGCGTCTCGACGTGGACGAGGCGGGTCTCCGGCCGGATCGCCTCCGCAACGGCGTCCGGGTCCGATGAGTCGACGAGCGTGGCCGTGATCCCGTACTTGGCCGGAAGCAGCTCGGTGAGTAGCCGGTACGTGCCGACGTAGGTGTTGTCGGAGCACACGACGTGGTCGCCGGAGCGCAGCGCGGCGAAGAACAGCCCGTGGACGGCGGCCATCCCGCTGGCGAGCGCCACCGCGGCGTCCCCGCCGTCGAGCGCGGCGAGCTTCTCCTCGAGCCACCGCTGGTTGGCGCCGCCGTTGCGCGTGTAGAGCGGCGTGCCCGTGTCCGACCAGGACAGCTCCGACGGGTCGTCGGGCAGGGCGTAGGAGTTGGCCATGACCAGCGGGCGGCGGATCGCCCCGCTCCCGGCGTCGACGGCGTTGCCGGCGTGCACGGCGAGGGTGGCCAAGCGGGGGACGTCACGGTGCGGTGAGGACACGCGTCCTTTCTAGATCTCCGCGCCGAGCGCGCGGTAGGCCGGGCGCAGCAGCTGCGCCACCTGCTCGCCCCGGACCTCGATCGGGAACGGCGGCACCTGGTCGAGCAGCGCGTCCGGCGGCGTGCGCGGCCCGGCAAACTGCTCCGGCACGTCCCCGCCGACCCAGAACCGGTCCATGACCTCGGAGAGGTCCTCCCCGTGCGCGGGCGGCGGGGCCGCGGAGCGGCGGGTACGCAGCTCCTCCAGCAGGGCATCGCGGTGGCGCCCGCGCATCGCGAGGATCTGGAACGGGTCGGCGTCGAACCGCTCGGCGAGCACGTAGCAGACCGCGGCGAGGTGCTTGCACGGCACGGCGTAGTCGGGGCAGCTGCAGTCCATCGCGAGGTCGCGCTCGTTCGCGGGGAAGAGCGAGAGCCCCACCGCCTCGAACACCCGCTCGATGTCGCGGGGCATCTCCCCGTTGAGCAGCGCCGCCGCGTACGCGGCCTCGTCGGCGAGCGCCTGCGCCACCGCGGCCCACTCCGCCTTGCCGAACGCGGGGACGCCGAGCCGAACCTGGTATGGCTGCGGCCGCGAACCCTGGACCTGCGCGACGACGCCGCCGACGTCGATGGTGAGGGAGACGATCTGCCCGGCGCGGGCGTAGCTGCGGCCGCGAGAGAGGCGCCCTCCCACCCCCAGCGACTCCAGCACCGAGAGGAAGCGCTGCGACCACCACGTGCGGGCGACCTGGCCGCGGGTGCTGTGGATCTGGATGCCGCCCTCGACCTTGCGCGGGCGGGATGGCTCGGCGTCGCGCCACCAGAAGGGGTCGGGATCAGGCATCCTCTGCCTCCTCCTGCAGTGCCTCTGCGCCGAGCGTGAACAGCTCCCGCAGCGACTCGGTGGACAGCTCCGTGAGCCAGCCCTCACCGTCGCCGACGACCATGGAGGACAGCGCCTTCTTCTTGATGATCAGCTCGTCGATGCGCTCCTCGACCGTGCCGGGGCACACGAACTTGCGCACCTGCACGTTGCGGCGCTGGCCGATGCGGAACGCGCGGTCGGTGGCCTGGTTCTCGACCGCGGGGTTCCACCAGCGGTCGAGGTGGACGACGTGGTTGGCGGCCGTGAGCGTGAGCCCGGTGCCACCGGCCTTGAGCGAGAGCAGCATGATCGGCGGGCCGTCACCGGCCTGGAACCGCGTGACCATCTCGTCACGGCGCTTCTTCGTGGTGCCGCCGTGCAGGAACGCGACATCCGTGTCGAAGCGGGCCGAGAGGTGCGGGACGAGCATGTGGCCGAACTCGGTGAACTGGGTGAAGCACAGCACGCGGTCGCCCTCGTCGAGGATCTCGGCGAGGATCTCCTCCAGCCGGATGATCTTGCCGGAGCGCCTGCCGATCGGGGATCCGTCGTGCAGCAGCTGTGCGGGGTGGTTGCAGACCTGCTTGAGCTTGGCCATGGCGGCGAGCACGTTGCCGCGCCGTTCGATGCCCTCGGAGTCCTCGATCTTCTCCAGCATGTCGTCGACGACGGTGCGGTAGAGCGAGGCCTGTTCGCGGGTGAGCCGGTAGTGCTGGGTGACCTCGATCTTGTCGGGCAGGTCGTCGATGATGGTGGGGTCGGTCTTGACCCGGCGCAGCAGGTACGGGCGGGTGACGCGGCGCAGCAGCGCGGCCGCGTCCTTGCTGCCGTGGCGCTCCACCGGGATCGCGTAGCGGATGCGGAAGGCATCGGCGGAGCCGAGCAGGCCGGGGTTGAGCACGTCCATGATCGACCAGAGCTCGGAGAGCCGGTTCTCCACCGGAGTGCCGGTGAGCGCAACGCGGTGCTCCGCGGTGAACCGGCGCACGGCGCGCGCGTGCGTGGCCCGGCTGTTCTTCACGGCCTGCGCCTCGTCGAGCGCGAGCCGTCGCCACGACACCGGGGCGAGGTCGTCGCCGTCGCGGGCCGCGGTGGCGTAGGTGGTGACCACGAGGTCGGCCTCGGCGACGGCGGTGTGGAGCTCCTCGCCGTGGGCGCGGCCCGCGCCGTGGTGGGCGAGCACGCGCAGGCCGGGCGCGAACTTCGCGGCCTCCCGCTGCCATGTGCCGACCAGTGACATGGGGCAGATCAGCAGCGTGGGTGCTCGCTTCTCGTGCGCCCGCTCGTAGGCCTCGAGGGCGAGCAGCTGGACGGTCTTGCCCAGCCCCATGTCGTCGGCGAGGCATGCGCCCAGCCCGAGCGCGGACAGGAACGCGAGCCAGGACACCCCCCGCTGCTGGTAGGGGCGCAGTTGGGCCTGGAAGCTCTGCGGCGGCTCGATCGGGGTGATCGTCTGCTCCGCGGTGCCGGCGAGCAGCTCGCCTATCCAGCCGTCGGCGCGGATGTCGGTGACGGGGAGCGGGACCTCCCCGTCGTCCCAGTCGTCGGGGTGGCGCTGGGCGAGCGCGAGCACCTGGGCGGCGGTGGGGGCGCCCGCGTCGCGGCGGGTGCGGGCGCGGCGCAGGAACTCCAGGCCTTTGCGCAGCCGGTCGACGTCGACGCTCACCCATCGGCCGCGCAGCCGCACGAGCGGCGCCTTGGTGGCGACGAGCTCGCTGATCTCCTCCTCTGACAGCTCCTCGTCGCCCACCGCGATCGACCAGCGGAACTCCGCCAGCTGCTCGCGACCCAGCCCGCTGCGGGTGAGCACGCGATCGGCCGGGGTGCTGCGGGCGGACAGCGTGAGCCCCACCCGGCGCGCGCCGTCCCAGCCGCGGGGCAGGTGCACCCCGAACCCGGCCTCGACGAGCAGCGCGGCGCGCGTGGTGAGGAACTCGTGGGTGTCGTCGACGGTGAGGTCGAGATGGCCGGGCCGCGCCTGCCGCAACGCCCGCGCGAGCGCCGGGTACACCAGCGCCGCCCTGCCCAGCTCGGCGAGCAGCAGCTCCTGGGGCTCGGCGAGCAGCCGCTCCGCGGCGCCGGCCCACACCTGCTCGGCCGGCACGAGCAGGCTCGGGTCGGCCGTGGACTGCAGCAGGAACTCCAGCACCCAGCGGGTGCCCTCGCCGGTCTGGTCGAGCGTGTCGGGATCGGGATCGGACGGGTCGTGCAGCGTGCTGATCTCCGAGAGCCGGAAGGAGGCCCGGCCCTCCCCGGTGGTGTCGGCGCCGACCGCGTCCCATTCGGCGACGGCGTCCTCGAGGGCGGAGAGCTCCGTGATCGGGACGGTGTCGTCGATCCGGCCGTCGGCGGTGAGCAGGGCGGCGAGCCATGCCTCCGTGGCCGGCAGGGCGCCGGGCCGCGGTGGCACCAGTGTGACCGGCTCGGGTGCGCGGGCCATCCGGTCGCGCACGGCGGCGTCGGTGAGGGCTTCGAGCGCGTCGGCGAGCAGATCGTGCGGGTCGGGCCCGGTGTCCGGCGCGAGCGCTTCGGCCCGCCCGACCGGCGGCAACGCGCCCACCAGCGCGTCGAACGCGACAGCGTCGAGCCCCTGCACGACCGGGCGCCATCGGGCGAACGCCCTGCCACCGTGGCGGCGCAGGGTGGGCAGCACCCTCCCGCGGGCGGCGAGGTCGGCGGCCAGTGCCGCCACGGCGCGCAGGTGGGCGACGGAGGAGCCGTAGCGCGCCTCGTCGGCCGGGTCGTCCAGCTCGGCTGCGTCGACGGCGAGCGCGGGCACCGTCCAGGCCCGCAGCACGGGCCCGCCGCGCGGCGCCCCGCCCCGGCCCGACCCATTCCTGCCCGCACTGCGCACCAGCTCGGGCGATGCGAGCGGCCCGCCAGGGCGTGAGGGCAGCAGGAGCGTGGCCGTGGCCGGCTTGCCCGGGTGCAGTGCCGCGAGTGCGGACACCGGCGCCGCGAACGGGTGCGGCCGGGCGGGGCGCAGCGACCGGCTGGACGAGCCGGGCGGCCGGTCGCCGTCCTCGGCCCAGAGCAGCACCCCGCGGCCGGGGGACCAGAGGGCGTGGACGGCGAGCACGGGATCAGGCTACGGAGCGGTACCGACAACCGGTGGTGGCGGGCTCGAGAGCTCGCGCCCACGTGAAGCACGCGGCGATTGGTTGCGCAGCGAGGGTGTGGAGGTGCGACGGGGGCCGGAGGTACGGTCGGCCGCGGGTTCACTCCAGCGGGATCACGTTCCGCGTAGCGGAACAGGGAAGGGTGATCGATGAGGATCGCGGAGATGCTGCCGGCCGACCGGGCCGACGGCAGCCTGTGGCCGCTCATGCGGCAGGCGGGCGTGACCGACGCGGTGGGCACGCTGCCCGGCGACCCCCGGCCGCAGCCGGGGCACGAGGCACCGTGGGACTACCTCCCCATGGTCCGCACCAAGGACCTCTACGAGCGAAACGGCTTCGACCTCGGCGTGATCGAGTGGCGCCCCCCGTTCAACCTCGCCAAGCGCGGCCTTCCCGGCCGGGACGAGGAGATCGAGAACGTCTGCACGCTGCTGCGCAACATGGGCAGGCTCGGGATCCCGGTCTGGTGCTACGAGTGGATGACCGACCGCAACTGGGTGCGCACGAGCACCGCGATCCCGGCGCGCGGCGGATCGACCGTCACGGGCTTCGACCGGGCCGTCTTCGAGGCCGGTCCGCCGCCCCCGCTCGGCACGATCTCCGAGGAGCGGCTCTGGGAGAACCTCGAGTATTTCCTCGCGCGGGTGCTCCCCGTCGCGGAGGAAGCAGGGGTGCGGCTGGCGATGCACCCGGACGATCCGCCGATCTCGCCGCTGGGCGGCATCGGGCGGATCATGTCGAGCGTCGACGGGTTCCGGCGGCTCATCGAGATCTCCGACAGCCCGATGAACGGGATCACCTTCTGCCAAGGCAACTTCCGCCTCATGACCGACGACCTGCCGGGCACCATCCGCGACCTCGGGGACAGCGGGAAGATCTTCTTCGTGCATTTCCGCGATGTGGAGGGCAACCTCGACAGCTTCGTCGAGACATGGCACGACGCCGGGCCCACCGACATGCGGGCCTGCATCGACGCCTACCGCGGCATCGGGTTCGACGGCCTGATGCGCTCGGATCACGTCCCGACGCTGCACGGCGAGGTGGGCGCGCAGGCCGGGTACGGGGTGCTCGGGCGGCTGTACGCCGTCGGCTACATCCGTGGGCTGCTCGAGGGCACGGCATAGTGCGGTGACCACGCGGCGATCCGGCTCGTCAGGCGCGAACGGCACTAGGTGCGAGCGATGGCGCCGCCCGTGCTCAGGCCAGGGCCGACTTCGCGAGGAAGCGCCGGACTGCCTCCCGCGCCCCGTCGACGATCTCGGGCCCGTGGGTGAAGCCCGCCCGGTCGTACTCCAGCTCGCCGAGGACGTGCGCGGTGCGCTTGGTCAGCCGGAAGTCGGTGCAGAAGATCCGCGGCGGGTAGCGCATCCCGAGGACGTTGAAGATCGCGTCGCCGGTGATCAGGGTGCGGGTCGGCTCGTGCAGGAGCGAGATGTGCCCGGGCGAGTGGCCGGGCGTCGCCACCACGCGCAGCCCGCCCGCGACGTCGAGCACCTGCCCGTCGGTGAGCTTCTCGCCCACGCCGACGGCCGGGAACCGCCCGTTCTGCAACCGCGCGAAGACCCGGCCCACCGAGTACGACTTGTCGTTGGGTGGCGACTCGCCCGACTCGACGAACCCGGCGTCGTCGGCGTGCACAGCCACCGGCGCGCCGGTGCGGTCCGCCATCTCCCTCGCGCCGCCCGCGTGGTCCGGGTGGGCGTGGGTGAGCACGATCCGCTGCACGTCGGCCGGGTGCTTCCCGAGCGCGGCCAGCCCGGCGACGATCCGGGCGGGCGCCCGCTCGAGGCCCGTGTCCACGAGGGTGACCGACCCGTCGCCGTCGACGAGGGCGAAGGAGTTGACGGCCCACGACCCGACCGTGGGGATGCGGAAGACGCCCGGTGCGACCGCGACGGCGGAGGGAGGGGCCATGCCGCGACGCTAGTACGTATCGCCTGGCAGGAGCCTCAGGAACCGCTTCGGGAACAGGGCGACGCCGGATCGAACCCGGGCGGCAGCACGGCCAGCTCGGGCTCGGTGAACGGTCGATCGAACAGCGCGCAGAGGCGCTGACTCCACTGGCCGGCGGTGAGCGGGAGGTCCACCGGGCGGACACTGCCCAACCCGGGAAGCAGGATCGATCGGCCGTCCGCACCGACCGGCTTGACGTCGTGCGCCCCGATGTCGACGACACCAGCCTGTCGGCCCGCGCCGAGATCCCAGAACGTGAGGGCGGTCGACCCGACGGACGTCGTGTGCGAGGTGACCAGGTACCCGTCGGAGTCGACGCCGGCGGCGTTGGCGATGAAGGGCAGCGGGATCGGCGGCCGGGTGAGTTGTCGGGTGTCGACGTCCCACACATCGATGGTGTCGACGTGGGTGATCGTGACGATCCGGTCGCCGCTGCGGTCGAAGGTGAACCCGTAGGCCAGCCTGCGCTGGTCGGGCGGTGGTTCCAGGCGTGCCGTGCGCCGGCCGGCGAGGGCGTCCCAGACCTCGATGACGCCGTCCTCGGCGCGGATGGCGACCTGGTCGGGATGACCCGGTCGCACCTGCAGGATGACGCTCTGAACCGCCCGGCCGACCGGCAGGGAGATCGGCCCCGCCAGCTGCGCTCCGGTGGTGGTGTCCCACACCGACAGCTGGGCGTCGCTCACCGCGTAGAGGCGGTCGCCGTCCCGCACGGCGGTGGCACCGCCGCGTCCCGCGGGGTCGGTGGTGGGCGTGGGCAGCGGGTGGCTGCCGCGCAGGGTGAAGCGGGGAACCGCGTAGCGGTCCAGGACCCAGCCGGCCGGGGTGGCGACCACGAGGCGGAGCTCGTCGCCCTCGACGGTCGAGCTCGTCCGGCCGACGTGGGCGAGGTCGGCACCCGCGACGGCGCCGGCGAGCCGACCGGTGGCCCGGTCGTACGCGGCGTAGCCGAAGGGTTCCACCGCCACGACGTGGCGGCCGTCGCCGGACGCGGACTGCAGGCCCGGCCGGCCCGTCACCCATGCCGGCTCGGGTGCCGTGGCGTAGCGGGTGAACGTGGACCCGCCGGCCCGCAGCACCGAGACACCGCCGTCGGGCGCGGTGGCGACGGCCATGATCGTCTGGATCGGAAAGGCGCTGTCGTACGACGGGACCTCCGCGTTCGGGGGCAGCACCGTGTCGAACACGGCGCCGTCGGAGAGCCGGATGACCCGGGTCGGCACCGCGACCGCCTCGACGTGCGGGCGCTCCTCGACGACGTGCCCACCGTCGATCGTCGTCCACAGCCGGCCGGTGCACCGGTCATCGGCGAGGGGGATGCGGCGCAGCTCGACCGGGCCCGCTCGGCTCGAGACGTCGTGCACCACGAGGGTGGCGCGGTCCTGCGGGTCCGCCGCCGGAACGCACGAGACGAGCCCCGCGTCCGTGATCTCGGGGTCCTCCGGGCCGGTCCAGAGCAGGGCCCCGTCGGCGAGCGTCCGCAGCTCGGCGCGCCGAGGTGCGGACTGCGACTCCTCCTGCTGATCACCACGCAGCACGCCGGACCGGGTGAACTCGAGCAGCACGACACCGGGGTCGGCGGCGAGGTGGGCGGTCACCGCCGCGGCGTCGGTGACCAGGGGTAGACCGTGGGGGACCTCCGACCTCGCCGCGACGTCCCACACGACGACGCGGCGCCCGGCCGGGGTCGGCGTCGTGAGCCACGAGAGGCGGCTCCCGTCGGGGGACAGTTCCAGCGTGGTGACGTCGATGTCCGGGGGAGTCGGCAGCAGGTCCGTCGGCGTGTGGCTCACCAGGTCCCAGGATCGGATCATCCCGCCTGGGCTCGCGGCGAACAGCGTCCGCCCGTCCGGGGAGACGCGGGTCGCGTCCTCGCCGTCGGCGGCGATGTCGGGCACCGCCCAGCGCCGCGCCAGATCGTCCGTGCCGGGCCGGACGACGACGACGTCCTGGTTCGCTCCGGGCACGACGAGGACGCTGCCGTCCGCGCTCGCGCCGAACGCATCGATGGTGCGCGTGGTGAGGTCCGCGTGGACCGTCTCAGCGGACTGCTGGGCGAGGTAGGCCCGCGCGAGAGCGGATCGGGCCTCGTCGTTGCCGGGGTCGGATCGCCACGCGGCCAGCGCGAGCCGGGCGGACAGCTCCGGGTCCACCGGCGCCGCTGCCTGCGCCTCCCGGGCGAGGCTCTCGGCGTTGGCGACCCGGAGCCGCTCGTCGAGCCGATTGCCCCGGTCGAGGGCCACCACGGCCGAGGTGCCGGCGGCGAGCACGAGCACGGCGAGCACCGCCGTGACCACGCGCCAGCGCCGCACCTCGCGCCGCTGCCGGGCGCGGCTGCGGCGCAGGTAGTCGTGAGCCGCAGGGGAGATCTCGGCCGCTCGGGCGGGCATCCACTGGTTCGCCGCGGCGAGGGCGGTGCCGCGCAGCAGGGCGCCGGGGTCGTGGTCGGCGGCGTCCCAGCGCTCCCGCTGCTGGTCGAGCTGGGTGCGCCAGGCGAGGAAGTCACGGTCGTCGGCGAGCCACGCCGACAGGCGCGGCCAGTGCTGGATCAGCGCCTGGTGCGCGAGCTCGACGGTCTCGCCGCGCTCGGGCGCCAGCTGCACGACCAGCAGCCGGCCGGCCACCAGGCGCGGCACGAGCGCGCGCAGGTCGGCCGACAGCTCCGCGAGCGGCACCGGGCGGCGCACGAAGCGGCCGTCCCGGTCGGGCTGGGCCAGGAGGGTGAAGAGGCGGTGCAGCCGGCCCTGTTCGGCCGGGTCCGGGAACTCGGCGAGCAGCTGCTCCGCCCGCTTCGCCACGGCGCCCGCGACGCCACCGGCGGCCTCGTACGCGGCGACGGTGAGCGCGCCGCCCGTGCGGTGCTCCCACAGCTCGGTGAGCAGCGACTCCACCAGGGGCAGCTGCCCGGGCTCGGCGCCTGCGTCGTCGAGGATGCGGTCGACGAGCCCCGGCTCGAACGACAGGCCGGGCGCGCGTTCCGCGGGACCGACCACCGCGTCGCGCAGGCGGGTGCGGTCCATCGCCCCGACGAGCACGGCGCCCGCGACGAGCGCCGATCCGGCGTCCAGAACGGGGTCGACGCCGTCCGGGCCGCCGGGCTCGAGCAGCTCGGACAGCGACTCCCACCGGACGGTGAGCACCACCCGGACGCGATCACCCGCCAGTTCGGCGACGAGCAGCAGGAGCTCCCGGGCCGCAGCGGGGTCGGTGGCCGCGAGCTCCTCGAACTGGTCGACGAACAGCAGCAGGCGCGGCTCCTCGGGGCCTGGCACGAGCGATTGCACGGCCTCGGCGCGGACGGCCGGGTCCGGGGAGTCCAGCCCCGCGGCCAGGTCCTCCACCGACCCGGCGGGGCCGAGACCTGCGGCCAGCGCCCGGGTGGGCGCGGTGTCGGTGGCCGCCCGCAGCTCCACGATCCGCGTGCCCGCGTCGCGCTCGCGCGGCAGCAGGCCGGCACGGACGAGCGAGGACTTGCCCACCCCCGACGGGCCGGCCACCGCCACCAGCGGCCGGTCCGCGACGGCGTCGACGAGCCGGTCCAGATCGGGGTCACGGCCGAAGAAGAACGCCGCGTGCTCCTCCCCGAACGGCTCGAGGCCGCGGTAGGGGCACGGCAGGAGCTCCGGGTCGAGCCCCAGCACCTGGTCGATCGGGATGAGGTAGGCGGTCGTGGTGTCGGCGCTGCGGTCGGCGGCCACGGTCATGCCGACGACCGCGCCGCTCTCCTCGTCCCACACCGGGGAGCCGCTGAAACCCCCGACGACGGCCTGGTCGCCCGGGGCGCCCTGCAGCTGGAACCAGCGTGTGCCCTGCTCACCACGGATCCGCCCGGTGGTCCAGACGCCGTCGGTGAGGCCCTCGGGGAAGCCGAGCACCCGGAACCCGTGATCCCAGAGCGCGTCGACCCGCCGCAGCGGCGGCATCCGGGCGCCGTGCGGGACGGGCCGCTGCAGGCGCAGTACGGCGACGTCGCCCGAGCCGTCGGCCGCGATCGGCGACCAGCGGTGCACGTGCGCGGCGGCCGGGCCGTCGCCCGGATCCTGTACAAGCGGGAAGTCCAGCAGGACCGGGCCGTGAGGGGGCGCTGGGGAATAGGGGTCGGCGGCGAGCGCGTCGGCGACGACGTGGGCGCAGGTGGCGACGAGGTCAGGGCCGATGAGGAAGCCGGCGCCGACGACGGTGTTGCCGTCACCGGCCAGCACCCGCACCACGGATCTCGCCTGCTCGCGTACCACGCGCCCCCCTCGCAGCGAGCGGATCTTAACGCCACACTCTGTGGGTGCCCGCCCTCGAACCCGCCGCGATGCGGTCCCGCCTCGCCACCGCCCCGGTGGCGCGGCTCGCGACCCTGCGCCCCGACGGCACCCCGCGGCTGGTGCCGATCACCTTCGTGCTCCTCGACGGCCTGATCTGCTCCGCCGTCGACGAGGTGAAGCCGAAGACCACCACCCGGCTCGCCCGCCTCGCCGACATCGAGCGCGACCCGCGGGTGGGGATCGTCGTGGACCACTACGCCGACGACTGGTCGGCACTGTGGTGGGTGCGCGTGGACGGCACGGCCGCCGTGCACGAGGGCGGGGAACTGCGCGAGCGGGCGCTCGGCGCGCTGGCGGCCAAGTACCCGGCCTACGCGTCGGCCCCGCCGTCGGGCGCGGTCCTGATCGTCACCCCGACGCGCTGGGCAGGCTGGGCGGCCACGCCCGCGACCAGCGGTGAAACCTTTCACCGCTGATCCTCTTCGCATGTGCGCTCCGGGCTGTGACTTGACGCACGTCAGGTGCACGCTTAGGGTCGCCGCAGCATCTGAAACGTTTAAATTCCCGTCCTGACAAAGAGGTCCAGATGAGGAAGCAGACATCTCCGCGTCGTCACCTGCGGACGATCGCGCTCGCGGCCGGCGTCGCGCTGGCCCTCGCCGGGTGCAGCGCCGGCAGCCTCGGTTCCAGCGGCGGTGGGGGCGGGGACGGGGTCTCGCTGACCTTCCTCGTCGGCAGCAACCAGAGCACGGTCAACGCCGCCGAGAGCCTGGCCGAGACGTTCACGGCACAGAACCCGGGCATCACCATCAACGTCGAGACCCGGCCGCAAGGCTCCGAGGGCGACAACATCATCAAGACCCGGCTGGCGACCGGCGACATGCCCGAGTTGTTCCTCTACAACTCGGGGTCGCTGTTCCAGGCCATCGGGCCGGAGCAGAACCTCGTGCCGCTCACCGACCAGCCGTGGGTCGGCGCGCTGGAGGACAACTACAAGCGGGTCGTCACCGCCGGGAACCAGGTCTACGGGGCCCCCATCGGGTCCCAGCTGACCGGCGCGGTCCTCTACAACAAGAAGGTCTACGCCGACCACGGCCTGCAGATCCCGCGCACGTGGGACGAGTTCATGGCGAACAACGCCGCGGTGAAGGCCGCGGGCATCGACCCGGTCATCCAGACCTACGGCGACACCTACACCTCGCAGCTGTTCGTGCTCGGCGACTTCCACAACGTCGCCGCCGCCGAGCCGGACTTCGCCGAGCGCTACACGGCGGGCCAGGCGAAGTTCGCCACCTCGCCCGCCGCGCTGAAGGGCTGGCAGCACCTGCAGGAGCTGCACGACCTCGGCTACTACAACGAGGACTTCCCCACCGCCAAGATGGAGGAGGGGATGCGCAAGCTGGGCGCGGGCGAGGGCGCCCACTACCCGATGCTCAGCAACGGCATCTCCACCCTCGCCATCGCCTCCCCGGAGGGCGCCAAGGACATCGGGATCTTCCCGATCCCGGGCGATGACCCCGCGAAGAACGGGCTGACCGTCTGGTCGCCGTCGGGCGTGTACATCCCGAAGACCACCGAGGGTGCGGAGCTGGACGCGGCCAAGAAGTTCGAGGCGTTCCTCGCGAGCCCCGCCGGGTGCGACGCGCAGTCCGCGGGCTCCACGCCCACCGGCCCCTACGCGGTCGAGGGCTGCACGCTCCCCGCCGATGTGCTTCCGGCCACCCAGGACTTCCAGTCCTACGTCGACGCCGGGACCTACAGCCCCGCGCTGGAGTTCCTGTCGCCGATCAAGGGCCCGGCACTGGAGCAGATCACCGTGGAGGTCGGTTCCGGCATCCGCCCGGCCGCCGACGGGGCCGCCCTGTACGACCAGGACGTCCGCAAGCAGGCCCTGCAGCTCGGGCTCCCGGGGTGGGACTAGTAGCCGCGAAGGGCGCCGACATGGCCAGCACGATCACGACGAAGCCGGGCACGGCCGCCCCCCGCGGGGCGGCTCGTCCGCCGGCCGGGCGGCGCCCGGCCAGCCCGTACCCGACCTGGTTCTACCTGCCGGCCGCGATCCTCTACACGATCCTGTTCCTGGTGCCGACGGTCGCCTCGTTCTACTTCAGCCTCACCCGCTGGAGCCTGTTCGAGTTCTCGTTCATCGGGCTGGACAACTTCGTCCAGTTCTTCCGGGAACCGGCGCTGGTGACCGGCCTGATCAACACGGTCGTCTACGGGGTGGTCACGTCGGCGCTCAAGGTCGTGCTCGGGCTGCTGCTCGGCGTCCTGCTGACCTCGCAGATCATCGCGCGCGGTTTCCTGCGCTCGGTGGTGTTCTTCCCGGTGCTGGTCAGCACGATCGGCGTCGGGATCACCTTCCAGGTGTTGATGGACCCGTTCGGCGGCCCGATCAACGAGACGCTCGCCGCCATCGGGATCCCGGGGCCGGGCTGGCTCACCGACCCCTCCATCGCATTGCTGTCGGTGGCCCTGGTCGACGTGTGGAAGGGCGTCGGGCTCGCCACGGTCATCTACATCGCCGGCATCGTCTCGATCCCGCAGGAGTACTTCGAGGCGGCCCGGGTGGACGGCGCCAGTCCCATGCAGCAGTTCCGGCACGTGTTGCTGCCGCTGGCGCGCCCGGCGACCGTCACCGTGATCATCCTGTCGCTGATCGGTGGCTTGCGCTCGTTCGACCTGATCTGGGCGATGACCCGCGGCGGACCCGGCTTCACCTCCGACGTGATCGCCTCGGTGATCTACAAGCAGTACCAGGCAGGCTTCTACGGCCTGTCCACCGCCGGGAACGTGCTGCTGTTCGTCCTGGTCACCGCGATCGTCCTGCCGCTCTCGCGGTTCCTGAACCGCAAGGAGGTGGAAATGTGAGGACCGCGACCCGGTACTGGCTCGGCACCGCGGCGATTCTCGTGTTCGCCGTCCTGTTCATCATCCCGTTCGTGTTCGTGCTCGTCACCGCGATGAAGACGCAGCAGGAGGCGGGGTTCCTGGAATTCTCCTGGCCGACCGAGATCGTGCTGCTCGACAATCTGCGGGACGCCCTCGAAGCCAGGAACTACATCCTCATCATCGCGTTCATCAACAGCACGATCCTCACGGTCGCCAGCGTGGCGATCATGGTGATCCTCGCGGCGATGGTCGGGTTCGTGCTGCAGCGCCGCCGCACCCGCTGGACCGGATTCGTCAACTTCCTCGTGCTGTCCGGGCTGATCATCCCGCCCGCGGTCGTGCCCACGATCTGGGTGCTGCAGGGGCTGGGGCTCTTCCGGACCATGCCCGGGTTGATCCTGGCCGAGGCGGCCTACGGGCTGTCCTTCTCGATCCTGCTCTTCCGGGCCTTCATCGCCACCGTGCCGCGGGAGCTGGACGAGGCCGCGATCATCGACGGCGCCGGTCCGCTGCGACTGTTCTTCCGGGTGATCTTCCCGCTGCTGCGCCCGGTGGCCGTCACCGTGATCGTCGTGCAGTCGGTCGTGGTGTTCAACGACTTCACGCACCCGCTGTACTTCCTGCCCGGCGAGCAGAACGCCACCGTGCAGCTCACGCTCTACAACTTCCAGAGCCAGTACGAGACCCAGTACAACCTGCTGTTCACCAACATCCTGCTCATCACCATCCCACCGCTGGTGATGTACCTGTTCTTCAACCGCCAGATCGTCGCCGGAATGACCGCCGGTGCCATCAAGGGTTAAAAGGGAGATTCTGTGCCGTCCGTCGTCCGGATCACCGCCGAATACGCCACCGATCGGACCACCGTTGCCACCCCGCGCCCTCGCCTGTCGTGGGTGACCGAGTCCGACACGCCAGGCTGGCTACAGGCGGGCGCCGAGGTCGAGCTGGACGGCGGTCACGCCGTGCGCTTGGACGGGCGGGACTCGGTGCTGGTCGACTGGCCCTTCGACGCCCTCGATGCCGGCAGCGTGCACACCGTGCGGGCCCGCGTCACGGGCGAGGACGGCGTGACCTCGGCGTGGAGTGAGCCGCACCAGATCGAAGCCGGGTTCCTGCCGGACGGCGGCTGGACCGCGCAGCTGGTCGGCCTCGCCGACCCGGCCGGGCACGCGCAGCCCGCACTCGTGCGAGCGGGCTTCACCGTCGACGGCCCGGTGCGCCGCGCCACCCTCTACGCCACGGCCCACGGCGTCTACCAGGCCGAGGTCAACGGCCGCGAGGTGGACGACGAGGTGCTCAAGCCCGGCTGGACACCGTACGAGCAGCGGCTGCTCCACGAGACCACCGACGTCACGGCGCTGCTCGTCGATGGCGAGAACGCCGTGGGCGTGTGGCTGTCGGGCGGCTGGTACACCGAGCGGTTCGGCTTCCGGGACCGGGAGCTGCACTACGGGCCGCAGCCCGCGATCGCCGTCCAGCTGGTGATCGAGTACGTCGACGGGCGCACGGCCACTGTGGCGAGTGGCCCGGACTGGCGCGCGACGGCGGACGGGCCGCTCACCGCCGGCGGCATCTACGCCGGGGAGTCGTTCGACGCGCGGCGCGTGCTGCCCGGCTGGTCCGCGCCCGGGTTCGACGACTCCGGGTGGGCGCCGGTGCGGGTGCACGAGACGACCGTCGTGCCGGAGGCCCGCACCGCCCCGGGGGCCCGGCGCACGGAGGAGGTGCCGGTCCGGGAGGTGCTGACCACGCCGAGCGGGGCCACCATCCTCGACTTCGGGCAGAACCTCGTCGGCTGGCTGCGCATCACGGTGAGCGGCGAGCGCGGCCAGCAGGTCGTGCTGCGCCACGCCGAGGTGCTGGAGCACGGCGAGCTGTGCACCCGCCCGCTGCGCAACGCCGAGGCCACCGACCGCATCACGCTCGCCGGCGGCGGCCAGGAGACCTGGGAGCCGCGTTCGACGTTCCACGGGTTCCGCTACGTGCAGGTGGAGGGCTGGCCCGGCGAGCTGGATCCGGCCGACGTCGTCGCGGTCGTGGTGCACACCGACATGCGGCGGACGGGGTGGTTCGAGAGCTCCTCCGAGTTGGTCAACCGGTTGCACGAAAACGTGGTGTGGGGGATGCGGGGCAACTTCCTGCACGTGCCCACCGACTGCCCCCAGCGCGACGAGCGGCTCGGCTGGACCGGCGACATCCAGGTCTTCTCGCCCACCGCCACGTATCTGTTCGACTCCGACGGCTTCCTCGCCTCGTGGCTCAGCGACCTGGCCCTCGAGCAGCGGGTGCGGGACGGGGTCGTGCCGTTCATCATCCCGAACGTCCTCGACAGTGCCGCCACGCCGGCCGCGGCGTGGGGCGACGCCGCCACCGTGATACCGCACGTGCTCCACGAGCGCTTCGGCGACCGCGGCGTGCTGGCCGCGCAGTACGACAGCATGCGTGACTGGGTGGAGGTGCTGCTCGGGCTGGCCGGTCCGCGGCTGCTGTGGGAGGGGCGGTTCCAGTTCGGCGACTGGCTCGACCCCGCGGCCCCGCCGGAGCGCCCCGGTGATGCCACCACCGACCGCGACCTCGTGGCGAGCGCGCACCTGTTCCGCTCCACCGACCTGCTCGCCCGCGCCGCGGTGCTGCTCGGCCGCGACGACGACGCCGCGCACTACCGGAAGCTGGCCGAGGACGTGCGGGCCGCGTTCGTGCGCGAGTACGTCACGCCGGCCGGGCGGATGATGTCCGACACCCAGACCGCCTACGCGATGGCGTTGGTGTTCGGCATCGTCACCGAGCCGGGGGAGCGCCGGGTGATGGGCGAGCGCCTCGCCGAGCTCGTGCGGGTCGCCGGCTACCGCGTGGCCACCGGGTTCGTCGGCACCCCGATCGTGCAGGACGCGCTCACGGACACCGGCCACCTGGATGCGGCCGCGCGGATGCTGCTGCAGACGCAGTGCCCGTCCTGGCTCTACCCGGTGACGATGGGCGCCACCACGGTCTGGGAACGCTGGGACAGCATGCTCCCGGACGGCACGGTCAACCCGGGCCAGATGACCTCGTTCAACCACTACGCCTTCGGCGCCATCGCCGACTGGCTGCACCGCGTGGTCGCGGGCCTCGCCCCGGCCGCGCCGGGCTACCGCGAGCTCGAGATCGCCCCGCACCCGCTGCCCGGCCTCGATTGGGCGCGCACCGCGCACGAGACGCCGTATGGGCGCGCGTCGGTGGGCTGGGAGCGGCGCGGGGACAGGATCGTCGTCGACGTCGTGGTGCCCGCCAACACCACCGCGACGGTCCGCCTGCCCGGCGGCGGCGAGCCGATCTCCGTGGGCTCGGGCACACACCGGTGGGAGGTCGCGGCGCCCGCGACGAGCAACGGCCATGGGCCGGTCACCCTCGACACGCCCCTCTCCGAGGTGATCGACGACCAGGAGGCGTACGACGCGCTCCTCGGCGCGATCCGCGCGCGGGACGAGGCGAAGGTGCAGCAGTTCCTCGACGAGACCCGGTGGCTGCCGCACATGGCGCTCGGCCACGCGCTCGGCCGCATGCCCGCGGAGATCCGCGAGGACGTCCGCGGCGCCGTGGAGACGGTCAGCCGGGGGCGGACCGCGTAGCCGCGTCGATCCGGGCTGCGTCGATCCGGGCTGCGTCGATCCCGGCCGCGACGATTCCGGCCACCGCGAGCAGCGCGATCGCGGCGAGCACGACGAGGAGCGGCGCCGTCCAGTCGCCGGTGGCGGCGTGGACGGCGCCGAGCACCGGCGGCGCGGCCGCCGCCACCGTGTAGCCACCGCCCTGCACGAGGGCGGAGAACTGCCGGCTCTCCGCCGCGTCCCGTGCCACCCGCACGACCAGCGAGAAGATCACCACGAGGCCCCCGCCCTGGGCGATCCCGCCCACGGTGCACCAGACCGCCCAGGCAGACGGTGCGACGAGCAGCCCGAGCGGGATCGTCGTCCACATGGCGCACACGGCGAGCACGGTGGCTCGCGGGCCGGCGTAGCGCAGCAGCACCGGCACGCCGAACGCGCCGCCGAGGGCGGCGATCTGGAACACCGACGCCGCCGCACCCGCCGTGGCAGCGGGCATGCCGAGCTCGTCGCGCAGCAGCTGCGGGAGCCATGCCGTCACGCCGTAGTAGGCGAACGCCTGCCCGGCGAAGGCGGCGGTGAGCACCCACGCGACCGGCCTGCGCCACCACGCCGTGCGCTCGGGAGGTGTGTCCACCGCGGGAGCCGGGCCGGGGTTCCGGGTCGCCCACCACCACACGACGGCGGCCACGACGACCAGAGCGCCCCAGCTCGCGAGCGCCGTGCGCCAGCCGGTGGCGGCCGCGATCGGCACCGTCAGCGACAGCGTGAGCATCGAGCCGACGTTGAGCGCCGCCGTGTAGGCGCCGAGGACGGAGCCCGCGTGCCGGGAGAGGTCCCGCCCGATCACCACCGGGACGGCCACGTTGCCCGCCGTGATCGCGAAGCCGAGCAGCAGCGTGCCGGCGACCGCAGCGGCAAGGCCGTCGAGTGACCGGACCACGATCCCGGCGAGCAGGACGGCGAGCGCAGCGAGCACGCCCCTGGCGAGGCCCACCCGCGCTAGTAGCGCCGAGGCAAGGGGAGTGGCCAGCCCGAAGCAGAGCACCGGGAGGCTCGTGAAGAGCCCGGCCGTGGCGGCGTCGATCCCCAGATCGGCGCGGATCGGGTCGACCACAGCGGACACGGCCACGAGCGGACCGCGCAGGTTGAGCGCGAGCAGGAGGATCGCGGTGACGAGCAGCGCCGCCGGCACCGCGGACGAGTCGGTCGCGGGTGCTGGGTGGGAGCGGGCGGCGGTCACGTGACTCCATGCTCCTGCCACGGGCATGCCGAGTCACGCGGAGGTGAGGGGACCGACAGCCGAACACCACCCCGGTCGCCGAGGGGTTCGACGGCCGCGTCACCGCCCGGCCGCGAGGTAGATCTCGGAGGTGCGCCTCCCGACGCTGGGCCAGTCGAACTCGGCGAGCACGCGCTCGCGCCCGGCGCGCCCCATCGCCGCGGCCCGTCCGGGGTCGGCGGCCAGCGCGCCGAGGGCGGCCGCGAGGCCGCGCTCGAAGCCCTCCGGATCGTCCGGGTCATGCGGCACGAGCAGGCCGGTCTCGCCGTCGACCACCACCTCCGGGATGCCGCCGACCGCGCTCGCGACCACCGCCGTTTCGCAGGCCATCGCCTCCAGGTTGACGATGCCCATGGGCTCGTAGACCGACGGGCAGCAGAACGCGAGCGCGTGGCTCAGGACCTGACGGACCTCGGACCTTGGCCGCATCCCGGGTACGAGGACCACCCCGCCGCGGGCCGAGGCGAGCTCGGCGACGGCGGCCTCGGTGCGCGCGGCCTCGGCCGCGGTGTCGGCCGGTCCGGCGAGCACGACGAGCTGCACGGCGGCGTCGAGGTGCCGGGCGGCCGCCAGCATGTGGTGCAGCCCCTTCTGGCGGGTGACGCGCCCGACGAAGGCGATGTACGGGCGATGCAGGTCGATGCCGAGCCGCTCCACGAGGTCGGTGTCGGGATCGGGCCGGAACTGCTGCGCGTCGATCCCGTTGTGCACGACGTGCACCCGGGCGGGGTCGATCGCCGGGTAGGTCGCGAGCACGTCCTCGCGCATGGCCGCGCTGACCGCGATCACACCCGCCGCCCCCGCGAGCGCGGTGCGCTCGGCCCAGCTCGAGATCCGGTACCCGCCACCGAGCTGCTCGGCCTTCCACGGTCGCGCCGGTTCCAGCGAGTGGGCGGTGAGGAGGTGTGGCAGGTCCGCCACGAGGGCCGCCCAGTGCCCGGCCATGGCGGTGTACCAGGTGTGCGAGTGCACGAGGTCCACGTCGGCTGCGGCGGTCGCGGCGGCCATCGGGAGGTCTGCGCTCAGTACGTGCAGCGCCCGATTCGCCCCCGGCAGCCGGGGATCGTCCTCCGGGTGGGCCATCGCGCCGTCGCGGGGCGCGCCGAGGCAGTGCACCTGCACGCCGACACCCGCGCGGCGCAGCGCCGGCACCAGGAACTCGACGTGCACGCCGCCGCCGCCGTACACGTGCGGCGGGAACTCGCGGGTCAGCAACGCCACTTTTATTTTGTTCATGACACGACCATAATCGGCGTCGTGCTCCCCGCGACAGCCACTGATCTGCGGCAGGCGGGCCTCGCCCGGGCCCTGACCGTCCTGCATGCAGGCGAGGGCGAACTGACCCGAGCCGACCTCGCGCGCGCCTTGCGGTGCACGCGCGCGACCGCCGCGGCGCTCGCGTCCGACCTGCGGCGCCTCGGCCTCGCGGCCGAAGTAGCGCCGGGTGCGACGGGCCGGCGGGGTCGGCCCAGCCCGCGTCTGGTGCCCGCACTCGGCGGCCCGGTCGTCGTTGCGCTCGAGATCGGCGTCGACGCGGTGCGGGTCGCGACGGCCGGTCTCGGCGGGCGCCTGCGCGAGGTCGAGGCCGTGCCGCTCGCCCGCCGCGACCCCGGGCACGTGCTGGCGGCGGCCCGCGAGCTGCTGGAGCGGCGGCTCGCCGCCGTCGGGCCGCGCTGCGCCGGCGTAGGGATCGCGGCCTACGGGCTGGTCGCGGCGCCGTCCGGCGTCGTGGTCTCGGCACCCAACCTCGGCTGGACGGACGAGCCCGTGCTGCCGCGCCTCGGCCTGCCGGACGGGCTGCCTGCGCACGTCGACAACGTCGCCCACCTCTGGGCGCTCGCCGACGCCCGGCCCGGCAGCGCCGCGGCGTCCGGCACCGTGCTGTTCCTGCACTCCGGTGTCGGGCTCGGTGGCGCGCTGGTGGTCGACGGGCGGCCGCTGCGCGGGCGCAGCGGGCTCGCGGGCGAGTTCGGGCACCTGCCGGTCGGCCGGGCCGAGCTGCCCTGCCGCTGCGGCGCGCGCGGCTGCTGGGAGCCGGAGGTGGATCAGGCAGCACTGGCCAGAGCCGCCGGCGGCGACGACCGGCCGGACGCCGCGGCGGCGACTGCAGCGCGCGTGCTGGGCGCCGCCGCCGCGGGCGACGCGCAGGCATGCCGCGCGGTGCACCAGGTGGCGACGGCGCTCGGGCGCGGGATCGGGGCGCTCGTCACCGCCCACGACCCGGACCTCGTCGTGCTCGCAGGCCACGCCGCCGACCTGCTCGCCGCTGCGGGCCCCTGCGTGGTCGACGCGGCAGGCAATGCAGCGCTGCGCGCCTCCCACGAAGGCCTCCCCCCGATCCGGCCGACGGGCTACCCCGCCGACGGAGGCCTCGTGGGCGCCGCCGAAGCGGTACTCGGGCCGCTGCTCGACGATCCGGCCGCTCTCGCCGCGCACGCCGAGGTGGCCCGGTGAGCGACCACGCCGAGGACCTGGTGTTCGCGCTCCGCTGCGCAGAGGAGGCCGCCGAGCGGATCCGGCGGATCCGAGCCGACGGTTTCCAGGTGGGCGCCAAGCGCGACCACACCCTCGTGACGACCGCCGACCTGGATGTCAACCACTGGTTCATCGACCGGGTGCGCGAGCGCAGCCCGTCCGACGGTGTGCTCGGCGAGGAGGCGAGCCACCCCGCCGCCGGGCCGCGGACGTGGGTGATCGACCCGGTGGACGGCACCCAGCAGTTCGTGCTCGGCATCCCGGTGTTCATGGTCTCGATCGCGCTGGTGGAGCACGGCGTGCCGGTCGTGGGTGTGGCCGCCAACCCCTCCACCGGCGAGATCTACCGGGCCGCCGCTGGCCGCGGCGCCTACCGCAACGACGAGCGTCTCGCCGTGTCCGTGCGGGACGGCGCGACGGACCCGGCGATCGTCGCGGGCGGCGGCGCAGTTCCGTCGCAGGGCGGGCTCGACGCCGACTCGCTGCTGCACGTGACCACCGGTCCGCCAGTGGACACCGCGCCCGTCCGCTTCCCGTGGCCGACGGTCTTCTCCGGCTGCAAGGTGGCGGAGGGCTCGTGGGACGGCGACCTCTACGGCCACGCCTCCGCCCACGACGTCGCGGCCGTCTGCGTGCTCGTGCGAGAAGCCGGCGGCCGGGTGACCGACCGGCACGGCCGGGACCAGCGCTACGACGCGCCCGTCGACGGCTGCGTCGTGTCGAACGGCCTCGTGCACGACGAGCTGATCGCCCGCTGGCGCCCGTAGGCCGGTGGCGGAGGGAGCAAGGCCTGCAACGTCTGACGTACCTGCGGCTGGAAGTCCGGGCCGTTCGCGGCGCAGCTGGCCCAGATGGGTGTCACGGTCGACGATCTGCTCAACGCCGCGCCAGGACGGCCGGCGCGCCCGACATTCAAGAGATCTGCTGCCGGTGTTCCCGGCCCCGGAGCCGGAGGTGTCACAGCACAGTTCGCAGCACATCGGCGAACTCTTTGGGGTGGTCGAGGAAGCCGCCGTGGCCGCCGGGGAACTCGACCGGTGATGTGCCGAGCAGCTCGGCCAGCGCCGTGGAGGTCTGGTAAGTGTCCAGGCCGCCCGAGTCGGCCCCGATGCCGACGACGACACGGGCTGGGGCGGCCCTCAATGCCGCGATGTCGGGCACGTATCGGGTGGTGCCACGGAGTTCATGGCCGAAGAATCGGGCGCTGTCGGCGAGGTCCTGCTCCGCGGACTCTCCCTGCGGGGGAGGGTCCACGACTCCGTTGACCGCCATGAACTTCCCCCACGCCGCCGCGACTCCCTCCCGGTGGAAGGTCTCGACGATGTCGTCGGTCGCGACGCGCCGCTCGAGGGCGTCAGGCAGCAGCTCCAGCAGGGGCGGCTCGTGCGCGACGAGGGTCCGTACGCGCCCGGAATGCCGCGGGACCAGCGCAAGGCCGGTCACCGCACCGCCGCTGCTACCGAACACGTCGGCCGACTCGGCCCCTAGAGCGTCCAACAGGGCGGCGACGTCGTCGGCTCGCAGTTCAGGGGTGGAGTCCTGGTCGGGGTCGTCCACACGGCTGCCCGAAATACCCCGCGGGTCATGGGTGACGACGGTGTGGTCGCCTGCCAGCGCGTCGGCCAGCGGCGCGAAGTGGGCAGCGGCCATCGGCGATCCCATGACCAGCAGCAATGGTCCGGTGCCGCGGACCTCGTAGCGCAGGCGCGCGCCGGGGACGTCGAGGGACTGGGTGGTGGCCATAACGGGTCTCCTAACCTGGGGCTCGTCCTCCACGTTCAACACACGCACAAGCTTTCGAGGCTACGAGCCGACACATATCGTCGGCATATCGAGAAACGGATACGTGCTGGCAACAGGGACGGAGGCCGAGCATGACGATGTCATCACAGGAGATCTCTGACCGCCTGGAGATCGAGCAGTTGCTCATCCGGTACTGCCACGCCATCGACCAGCGCGACTGGGACGCCTACCGGGCGATCTACACCGACGACGCCGTCATCGACGACATCAGCGCTGGCCCGGGCAACAGCGTGGATGACATGGTGGCGTTCCTTCCCCGCGCTCTCGAGAAAGTGGTGCTGATCCAGCACGCCATCTCCACGTCCTTGGTCAGCATCGACGGCGACACCGCCACCGCCAAGACGATCTGCCACTGCCCGGTGGTTCTCGATCGCGGTGACGGGCAAACTCAGATGTTCTTCCAGGGCCTGTGGTACGACGACGAACTCGTCAGAACTCCCGACGGCTGGAAGATCTCCAAACGAGCGGAAACCGGCTACTTCCACAACATGCCGCCCGACTTCCGCTTCGAATAACGGCGCGCGAGATCACCGGCCGCGGAGGGCCATCACCCCGGCCGCGACCAGCGCGAGCGGCAGCAACACGGCGCCGGGCAGGCCCTGCTCGGTCACAAGCCCGTGCAGCCCGATCTTGGACACCACGAACAGCCCCACCGCCACGGCGAGCGTCCCGGCGACCACGATCGGCGTCCGGACCGAGCCGCGCACCAGCGCATCCGCCGGCCGCTCGAACCGGCGGAACAGCGCCACGATGCCGAGGCAGGCCAGCGAGCACGCGATCAGCCATCCGGCCAGCGCCGGGAACCACAGCACGGTGTCGGCGGCCGGCAGCCGCACGCCGGCGATCAGCAGCAGGCCCTGCACCAGATAGCAGGCGGTGAGGTGCCAGCAGAACACCGTCATGATCACCGAGCTGCCCGTCGCCACCGCGAACCACGCCCTCGGCCGATCCATGAGCGCGGTGCCGGCCCGGCGCAGCAGCAGTGCCGTGCCGACGAGGAAGAGGCTCTGCGCCAGCAGCGCGAGGTTGGGCGGCGCAGAGTTCGACACGTCGTTGCCGGGCAGCCCGACCATCAGCACCGGGTACGCCGAGGTGCCGAAGACCAGCAGCGCCGCGCCGGCCAGCCCGCCGCCTGCGAGAAGCCCTGCCAACCGGTGGCCGCCGCGCTGCAGGGTCCCGTCCGCGTAGCCGTAGCCCAGCTGGTGCACGGCCAGCCAGACGAACAGGTAGTTCGCGTAGCCGACCAGCGTCTCGCCGGTGCTCATCCTGAGCGCATCGACGACCACGACAGCGCCTGTGAGGGCAGCCAGCACCGGCCACAGGCCGAAGCGCTCGTGGAGCCGCATCATCGCCGGCGCGGCCGGCACGATGACCAGGTACACGCCGACGAACCACAGGGGCACCGTGATCATGTGGAGGCCGACGGCGAACTGGCCGGTGGAGTAGCCCGTGGTGTGCATCAGCGCGGCGAGCGCCGTCCAGACCGCCAGCATGACCAGCACCGGCGGCAGCAGCCGGGCCAACCGGGCCCGGATGAACCGGCCGCTCGCCGGCCGGTGGCGCAGTGCCCGTGCGTGCGCGAACCCGCCGACGAAGAAGAACAGCGCCATCACCTGCCACACCCAGGTCGACAGCATGAGCGGCAGCGAGGTGGTGACCCCGCCCGCGCCGTGCACGGTGAGCAAGGCGACCACCCAGTGCCCGAGCACGACCATGCCGATGGAGAACAGTCGCAGCAGGTCGGCGTAGCGGTCCCGGTCGACGGGGGTGGCGGTGGCGAGTCCCGCCGCGGTCGGCGGGGCCGTCGGTGCGTTCGTCATGGCGGTGAGGCTTCCGGGCCGCGGCCGTCGGCGGATCCGAGAGACTACGTACCTCCCGAGACGGCCGGGTGGCGGGCGAGGCCGGGTGGCCGCGACGGTGTTGCGCGGAGGGACGACCGCCGAGGTCTCGATCGGATAGCAGAACGTCGCCGAGTGATCGGCACCGTTGGTGGTCGTGCGTATCCTCTACGTCACTCGATCTTGTGGTTGCGATCACCGATCGTCACGACTCCAGGGGGTGGCAGTTGCCTGACGGTCCCGCGGCTGCACTGACCGAGCTCGCCAGTGATCTCGCAGATCGGGACCGCTCCGGGAGGGACCCCGACGATCTGCCGATCGTGGTGCTGTGGGGAGCGCGCGGCTCGGAGTCGTCCGAGCTGCTGCTGCACCTGCGCCGGGTGGAGGACTGGCGGGCGCCGCGGGCCCATCTCGACGGCGAGCTGCTGCCCGACCTGCGACCGCACGCCGTGGCGAACCGCCTGGCCTTTCAGCTGGGTCAGCGCGTCGAACGGTTTGGCCGCGCCCGCTTCCCCCGCTTCTTCCTCGGCATGCAGGCGGTCAGCGAGCCGCTCGACCCCAGGTCCGCCCCCGGTGCCGCGGCGGCCCGGCGGGCACTGATCGGGCGATACCTGCGGAACCGGCGGGAGGGGCGGGAGTGGCTGCGCACGTCCGCGGGTGCCATCGCCGTTCTCGCCGGGCTGCCCCCCGACCGCGCCGAGGCGTTCGGCATGGCCGTGGACGGCGTCCTGGAGGCCGGCCGCACCCTCGCGCTCCTGCGGGGGGCCGGCCTGAGGTGGTACCAGGACGGTCTCGGCCACCACGTCTCCGACGGGGCCGACGCCCTGGTCGAGCTGTCGATCAAGGAGGCACAGGGCGCCCACGAGCTCGTCGACGAGGTGCTCTGCCGAGCCTTCGTCGCCGACCTCCGCGGCGAGTTCGCCAGCGGCGCGGGCCCGGTCTACGAACGCCGCCGGAGCGCGCTGGTGCTGATGGACAACGTCGGCACCGAACCCGCCAGCCGATTCGTCCACATGCTCGCAGCCCAGCGGGACGGGTCCGGGCCGCTGCTCGTCGTCGCCGCATCCCACCGGCGTTTCCCGGACGCGGCCGCGAAGCGCCCCGCGCAGTGGCAGCCCGACGACCTCGCCGATGCGTCGTGGGAGAGGTGGGCGCAGCAGCGCCGGACGCGTGAGGGGAGTCGGTACTACCCGGTATGGGTCGATCCCATCGACGACGTGCCGGCCACGGCCGGACCCAGGGAACCGGAGGTCTTGACGTTCGCCGACCGGCGCCGGCTCCCGCCCGGGGAGTACCCGGTGATCGCGTTCGCCCGTCGCCTGACCGCCGCCCACCCGGCCGGCATGGACATGGTCCTCCGGGCGCTCGACGGCGCCGACCGGGACGGGGAAACCCCGTTGGACCTGCGCGGCCTGTTCAACCTGACCGACCCCGCCGGCAGGCCGCTGGACGACGTGGTGTTCGATCTCGTGCTCGGACCGTGGACCGAGGATCTGCGGCGCCCGCTTGCCCTGATGGGGATCGCCGTCGACCTGTCCGACGCCGGGATCGCACCGATCCTCGCCACCGAGAACCAGCAGGTCGGCCGGCTGATCACCGAGTTCAGGGAGCGCGATCTCTGGGTCAGCCATCGGGTCGTCGACGGTCGGGCCGACGCGCCGCGACTGCACCCGTTCGCCCGGCGCGCGATCGCCCACCGGCTCGGCCGGGAGCGCGTAGCCGGCCTGGACTGGGAGACCGCGCACGCACTCCTGCGCGATGCCGCGGCCGAGCGGGGGGACGAGGTGGCGCGGCTCTACCACCAGCTGGCCCTCGGCCGGGTCGGGCCCGTTGCGGACGCGTTGTCCGGGCTCTTCGACCCGGAGGATCCGCGGGGCTGGTACGACCTGCTCCTCCGGGTCACGAGAGCACCGCTCGCCCGGCCGGACCGGGCCCCGGACGCGACGTCGCACCACGGGGAACTCTGCGCGGACCTGGAACCGGACGGCCCGGTGACCGCGGAGCTTGTCGCGGCGTTGCAGCTGCACGCCGACCCTCTCGGCGACCCGAGCCACGACGTGTGCGGGGTCGTGACCGCCGAGCTCGGCGACCTCTCGCGGAATGCCCGTACCGGGAGGGCCTACCTGCTGGCGAAGAGCAGGGATTTCGACAGCTGCTGGGGTCTCTGGCATCGACGTTGAGGGGGAGTGCATGACCGAGGTTCGGGCACCGCAACGGCCGCCCCGGCCGGGCCGGGTACGGCGGCTGCGCGAATGGTGGCGAGCCCTGATCACCCTGTGGCAGGTCAGCCTGATCATCGTCCTGGTGGCGGCGCTGGTCCCGCTCGGTGTGTGGGGATGGAACACGTGGTGGTACTGCGCCGCGGACATCCTCCGCGCGAACGGCAGCTGTGTCGGGATCACCGACGGCTCGCACGGCCCGGTGTTCGGCGCCGGGACGGCGGAGGCGCTGGAGCTCATCGGCGCGGAGAACGCCCGTATCGCCGCCGATCCGGGCGGCAAGGACATCGTCACGATCGCCTACCTCGTGCCCATCCCGCCGCCCGGTGTGGAGGACGAGTACGCCGTCCGGCTGAGCGGCGACGTCATGGGCGCCGCCGTCGCCCAGCGCCAGGCCAACCGCACGAACACGCTCGGCGACCGCCCGTTGATCAGGTTGCTGGTCGCGAACGTCGGCGACTCCGCGGAGCCGGCCACGGAGCCGATCGAGAAGTTGATCGGCATGGCGGGCTCCGGCTTCGCCGAGCACAAGCTCATGGCCGTCGCGGTCAGCGGAAAGTCCCTGAACCCCATGATCGGCATGATCGACGAGCTGGTCGCCGCCCAGGTGCCGGTGCTCATCTCCCATCTGACGGCAGAGGAGGTCACCTCCAGCCCGGTCGCCGCGGACACCTCGTTGGCCAGGATCGCGCCCACCACGGCGGACCAGGCGGCCGCGCTGGCCTCGTACCTGAAACCGACCACCCGCACGGCGCTGATCGTGCAGAACAGCGATCGGCGGGACCGCTATGCGGCGAGCCTCGGCGAAGGCTTCCGGGAGCAGTACGCCGACGGCGCGCACACGATCCTGGCCCCCGACGAGACCTACATCGGCGGCGAAAGTGCGGCGAACGCCATGGACGACATCCTGGTCCACGTCTGCCAGCAGCGCCCTGACGTGGTCATGTTCGCGGGACGGGCAGCGGAGCTGGGGCCGTTCGTCGCGGCACTGCCGAAACGGACCTGCCTCGACCACCCGGTCCGCGTGGTCACCGGCGACGACGGCGCCAGCTTCGCGGAGGCGGTGGCCCGCGATGAGCCGGGGCTGCGCGAGGGGCTGCGGGCCAACGCCTCGGTGTCCTACACCGCGCTCGCCCACCCCGAGGCGTGGCGGGCTGCCGCCGACGCCTTCGCCCCGGGGACCGCGGACTACCTGACCGGTGGCTGCGCGGAGTGCTTCCCGACGCTGTTCCCCGACCAGAGCCTCGACGACAGCTACGCGATCATGGCCTATGACGCGGTGCTGACCGCGGTCACGGCCATCCGGCAGCCCGGTGAGTCGGTCAGCTCGCCGGACGCGGTGATCCAGGAGTTCAAGCGGCTCCACGGACCGCAGGCGATCGCCGGGGCGAGTGGCTGGATATCGCTCGCCGCGACCGGATCCCCCGTCGAGAAAGCCGTGGCGATCATGGACCCCCTGCCGGACGGATCCACCCGGTTCCGTCAGCTCAGCTCGCCGTCGGGTACGCCGTGCCGGCCGGGTACGGCGCCCTGCTGAGCCGGTTCAGAATGTGTTTGAGAAGCCCGCATGTGGGCAGCAGACGTCGGCGATCCCGCAGGTCCAGGCTGAGCTGGGCGGCCCGCTCCGCGCTTCTCAAACACATTCTCAGGCGAGCAGCGGGGCGAGCCGCTCGGCGTGCTCCCGCAGGAGGGCCACGAGCTCGTCGTTCGGCTCGGCCACGCGGTGTGGCGGCCCGGCCAGCGCGAGCCCGGCGACGAGGGCGCCGGTGCCCGGGGCGCGGACGGGCACGGCGAGGCAGCCGCGGTCGGGGCGCAGCTCGCCGCATTGGCGGGCGAGGCCGGTGGCCGCGACCGTGGTGAGCTGGCGGTCGAGCGCGGCGGCGTCGACGACGGTCTGCTCGGTGAACCGGCGCAGGTCGCGGGCCACCGCCCGCCAGTCGGGCTGGTCGGCGAGCAGCAGCTTGCCCAGCGCCGAGGCGTGCGGGTACCGGGCGATGAGGGTGGCCTCGGCAGGCGGGTGATCGGGATCCGGGTCGACGAGCGTGACCTGCCCGGCGGTGAACGACGCGAGGTGCACGCCCCAGCGGACGAGCCCGCGCAGGTGCTCCACCACCGCGCGGGCGGCCGTCGGCGGGGTCGTGACGACGGGCAGCGCGAGGCGCGCCGCGCGGCGGCCGAGCGCGAAGCCGCGCAGGTCGGGAAGCCGCACGAGGTACTCCTCGCCGACGAGCAGGTTGAGCAGGCGGTACGTGGTGGCCTGCGGCAGCTTGAGCGCGGCCGAGATCTCCTTGGCGGTGACGCCGGGGCCCGCCGCGACCACCTCCTCCAGCACGGCGAGCGCGCTGCGCACCGCGCGGGGCTGGCGCCCCGACAGCGGGAGCGGGTCGAGCCCGGTCACGCGCCCCGCCCGGTGTGCACGTCCGTCGTCGACGTCTCGTCGTAGACGCCGATCGCGGCGAGCTCATGCGGCCGCCGGACCCGGAGCACCGCGTACCAGGCGAGCGCGGCCAGCACCAGCGCGCCCAGCACGATCGGGATCGCGCCGCCGAGCGCGGAGACGACGAACGCGCCGCAGACCCCGGCGAGCACCGGAACGGCGACCGCGGTGACCAGCACCGGCAGAAAAGTCAGCTCGCCGATGCGGCGCAGGAAGAGTGGCGCGGCGAGCGCCACGAGCAGGTACGCGACGAGGTAGCCCGCGGTCGCGACGGTGATCAGCCCGCGCAGCATCGTCAGGCCCGGCACCTCGGCCAGGAACAGCGCTGCCGGCACCGCTGCGCCGACGGGGATCGCGACCGCGATCGCGACGTGCGGGGTCCGGTAGCGACGGTGCGTCGCCCCGATGCGCCGCGGCACGATCCGATCGCGCGCCATCGAGAAGAGCACGCGGACCAGCGCGTTGGCGGTCGCGAGTGTGGACGCCACGAAGGAGGTGGCGATGCCGAGGTCGAGGAGGACGGCGAGCCACGGGGTGCCGTGCGCCGCGGCGAGGGTGACGACCGGCTCCGGCTGGTCGCCCAGCGCCCCCGCGAAGCCGACGACCTGGGTGTGGGCGGCGAGCAGCACCAACAGCCCAACCAGCGCGGCCGTGCCGAGCACGGCCCGCGGGACGGTGACGAAGGGCCGCCGCGCCTCGACCCCGAGCGTCGTGGCGGCCTCGAACCCGATGAAGGCGCCCAGCGCGGGGAGTACCCCGGCCGCGACGCCGGTGAGGCTCCAGCCCGGCTCACCGACTGCGGGCGGCGGCGCCTGCGGACCGGTGAGCAGCACGGCGAAGATCACGAGCATCAGCGCGATCGAGACGGCCTCGACCGCGAGCACGATCCGCGCCGACACCCGGACCCCGCGCAGCACCAGCCCGGCCGCCAGGGTGGCGAGGACAACGACCCCCGCCGCCCCCACCGGCGGCGGAGTGCTCCAGCCCAGCCGGCTGAGCAGCGCGTCGATGTAGAGCACGGAGCCTGCGAGCACCGCCATGAGCAACACCGCGTAGCCGGCCAGCAGCGCGGCGCCGCACGCGAACGCCGCCGCCGGCCCGAGGCCCTTCGCGGTGAGGCTGTAGAGCGATCCGGCCGCCGCCATCCGGCGGGTGAAGGTCGCGATGCACGCGCCGACGGCGACGGCCACGGCGGTGGCGAGCACGAACGACCAGACCGTCGCCGTGCCGGCCGTCGTGGCCACGATCGCGGGCACGGTGGCCATCCCCGCCGCGGGCGCCGCCGTGGACACCGACTGCGCGAGTACCTCGACCGGGCGGAGGTTGCGCCGGTCGAGCCCGTGCACGGGCGAGCGGAGCCGCAGCCCCGCCAGTGCCCCGTTCCGCATCCTCACCTCCGATGATCGGGGGACGCTAACCCGTCGACCGCGGCTGCGACAGGCGCAAATACGTCGAATGAGAATCGTGCACCCCGTGATTCTCACGGCGTGAGAGCCGTCGCACCGAGCTTTCGCGGCTGGGGAGACCCACCTTTGACGGCGGCGGCACCCAGCGGTGACGGTCCCTCACCACGCTCTCGCCAACGACGCAGGGAGGAACCCGCATGACGACCCTCGATGACCGGCGCGACGCGGCCACCACGCATCCCCTCACCATGACCAGCAGCGCCGAGGTCGACCGGGTCCGGGAGGCTCTGGCCGCCGCCGGCCTGCTCACCGAGACCGTCCGCTTCGCGTTCTTCGCGCCGGAGGAACCGCCGAAGGCCGAGGTGCTCGCGCATGCCGACGGCGCACCCGTCGACCGGCGGTTCCGGGCCGTGCTGCTCGACCTCGCGACCGGCCGGTCCTGGGACACGGTCGTGTCGGCGACCAGCGGCGATGTGGTGTCGTCGCGCGAGCTGGACCCGCCGGTCGACGGCCAGCCGCCGATCATCGACGCCGAGTTCGAGCTGATCGAGGACATCCTCAACGCCGACGAGGGCTGGACCGCGGCACTGGACAAGCGGGGCATCGACCCGGCGTCGGTACGCGCGGTGCCGCTCTCGGCGGGCGTGTACGACCACCCAGAGGAGGTCGGCCGCCGCATCGTGCGGGCCTTCGGGTTCCGGCAGGACCACGAGAAGGACCACCCGTGGGCACACCCGATCGACGGGCTCGTCGCCTACGTCGACCTCACCGACCGGCGCGTCACGCGGATCATCGACATCGGCACGCCTCCGGTCCCGGCCACCTCGGGCAACTTCGACGACCCCGAAGTGCAGGGCCCGCCGCTCGAGTCGCTGAAGCAGATCGAGATCACCCAGCCGGATGGCCGCAGCTTCACCGTGGAGGACGGCCGGGTGCGCTGGGGCAAGTGGGACCTGCGCATCGGGTTCAACGAGCGTGAGGGTCTGACCCTGCACCAGATCGCGTTCGACGGCCGCCCGATCTGCTACCGCGCGTCGATCGCCGAGATGGTGGTGCCCTACGCCGACCCGGCGCCCACGCGGTTCTGGCAGAACTACTTCGACTGCGGCGAGTACATGTTCGCCCGCTACGCAGACTCGCTCCAGCTGGGGTGCGACTGCCTCGGCGACATCCACTACGTGGACGCCGTGATCGCCGACGACCTCGGCATGCCGAAGACGATCACCAACGCCATCTGCATGCACGAGGAGGACACCGGCGTGCTCTGGAAGCACTCCGACATGTTCACCGGCTCCCGCGAGGTGCGCCGCCAGCGCCGGCTCGTCATCTCGTTCTTCACGCCGATCGGGAACTACGACTACGGCTTCTACTGGTACCTCTACCTCGACGGCACGATCCAGCTCGAGGTCAAGGCCACCGGGATCGTGTTCACCGCCGCCTACCCCGATGGCGGCAACGACTACGCCACCGAGGTGGCGCCCGGCCTCGGCGCGCCCTACCACCAGCACCTGTTCTCGGCGCGCCTCGACATGACCGTCGACGGCGTGCGCAACGTCGTCGAGGAGGCCGAGGCCGAGCGGGTGCCGATGGGGAAGGGCAACCCGTACGGCAACGCGTTCCGGCAGCGGCGCACGCGCCTGACCCGCGAGTCGCAGGCGCAGCGGCGCGCGGACGGGTCGGTGGTCCGCAGCTGGCACATCGTCAACCCGGAGCAGCGCAACGCACTCGGACAGAACGTCGGCTACGCGCTGTTGCCGGAGGGCAAGGCCACCCTGCTCGCGGACGAGGCGTCCTCGATCCACGCGCGGGCGACGTTCGCGACCAACCACCTGTGGGTCACCCGGTACGACCCGGCGCAGCGCTACCCGGCGGGCGACTTCGTCAACCAGATCCCGGGCGGTGCAGGCCTGCCCGCATGGGTGCGGGCCGACCGCGACATCGACGGCGAGGACATCGTCGTTTGGCACACGTTCGGCACCACCCACTTCCCCCGGCCGGAAGACTGGCCGGTGATGCCGGTCGACCACACCGGGTTCACGCTCAAGCCGGTCGGGTTCTTCGACCGCAACCCGGCGCTCGACGTCCCGCCGGCTCCCGGAGCCCACTGCCACAACGGCGCCGCCGAGGTGCACGGGCCGGCAAAGGAGCGTGCCGGCGATGGCGACTGACGCGACCGCGGCCCCCACCGCCACGACCGGCGGCTTCCACCGCACGCTTGGCCTGCGCGACGTCATCGCGCAGAGCCTCTCGGTGATCGCGCCTGCGATGTCCGGGGCGTTCCTCACCTACCTGGCCTCGACGAAGGCCGGTGGCGCGACGCCGCTGGCCTACCTGCTCGGGACCCTCGCCATGCTCGCCGTCGGTGGCACGGTGGCGATGTTCGCGCGTTCGCTGTCGTCGGCGGGTTCGATGTACACCTACATCACCCGCGGCGGCGGGAAGGTGCTCGGCTTCCTCGGCGGATGGTGCTACGCCGCGGCGTTCCTCGTGCTCGGCGGCGCGGTGCTGTGGGGCTTCGGGTTCTTCACGGCGAGCCTCGTCGCGCTGCTCACCGGCGCCGACCCGGCCTGGTACTGGTTCTCCCTCGCCGGGCTCGTCGTCATCGCGCTGATGAGCCTGTTCGACATCCGGGCCTCCACCCGGACCCAGCTGGTGATCCTGCTGGTCACGATGGTCGCGCTGCTCGTCGTCGCCGTGGTCGTCATCGCGATCGGGTCGCCGGCCGTCAGCGTGATCGACGGGACCACGCCGGTGGCCGACCCGGGCCGCAGCCTCGACCTGGCCGCGTTCTGGCCGTCCGCGGCGGGCGTCTCGTGGACGGGCGTGCTCTTCGGCCTGTCGTTCGCGATGCTGTCGTTCACGGGGGCCGAGGCCAGCGCCGTGCTGTCGGAGGAGACCCGCGACCCGCGGCGGGCCATCCCGCGCGCGATCATCGGGTCGATCGTCGTGGCGGGCCTGTTCTACCTGGTGATCACCTACGCGACGGCGATCGGGTTCGGCGTGCAGCAGGCGTCCACCGACTGGCCGACGTCCGTCGCCGGGCTGGCCGCCGTGGCCCCGAACGAGGCGGTCGGCGCGGTCGTGCTGGCCTGCGCGGCTCTGGCGAGCCTGTTCTGCGCGCTCGGGGTGCACATCGCGGTCTCGCGGGTGCTGTTCGCAATGGGCCGCGAGCGGGTGCTGCCCGCCTGGCTGGGCACGCTGCACCCGCGGTGGGGCACGCCGTGGCGGGCGATCGGGCTCGACCTCGCGGTGTGGGTACTGCTCGCCGCCGTGTCGGTGCTCCTCACCAGTCGGGAGAGCCAGGTCGCGATCGCGGGCGGCATCGACTCCGGGCAAACCGGCGGCGTCTTCCTGTTCACCTTCCTCGCCGGCATCGGCACGCCCCTCGTGATGGGCGTGTACCTGCTGCTCGGGATCGCCGGTGCGGCGCAGGGCAGGCGCACCGGGCGGCCGGGGTTCACCGTGACTGGCGTGCTCGCCGCGGTGGTCGGGGCACTGGCCGTCGTGGGCGGCGTGTACTACTCGTTCGTGCCCGCCGCGCCCGACGTGCCGATCCCGCCGCAGGTGGCGATGGTGCCGTGGGTCTGCCTCGCCATCACCGCCGCCGGCCTGGCGGTGGCCGCCTGGACCTGGCGGTACCGGCGGGACGTGTGGGCCGACATGGGCCGGATCTTCGACGAGGTCTAGCCACCCCCAGGTCGTGAGTGGATACGCGCGCCATAGCTCGCGTATCCACTCACGAGTGGGCATCAGGCGGGCGGGTCGCCGAAGTCGGGGATCGGCAGCCGCTCGCCACCGCGCAGCGCCGACTCGTGCGCGACGATGCCGGGCAGGGTGAACCGGGCGGCCATCCACGCGTTCACCGTGGCCAGGGTGCCGGTCTCCACCGCGCGGACGAAGTCGTCGGCGAGGAACTGGTGACTGCCCTCGTGGCCGTTGTGGGCGCCGTGGTAGCTCGCCGGCAGCCGCGCGACGTCGTGCACCGGCGCGTGGCCCGAGACGAACGCGGGCCGCAGCTCGGGGGCGACGTGCGCGAGGGACGGGTCGTCCACCGACAGGCCGCCGGAGCCTGCCTCCAGCTCGGCGGTGACGTCGGTGACCTTCTCCTTGTCCTGCCAGAGGCCGACGGTCGCGAGCTGCTCGAAGCTGCCCTCCGTGCCGAAGAACCGGAACCGGGACTCGCGGATGTGCGACGGGTAGCCCACCCGCCGCATCTCGTTGGTGCGCATCACCCCGCCGTCGGCGAGCTCGAAGAGGGCGGTGGCGTTCGAGAAGTCGTTGCCGAACTGGCTGATCTCCCGGTCGAACACCCCGTCGCCCCGCTGGTCGCGCACCCCGATGCAGCTCACGCTCACCGCATGTGTCGGCACGGCGCCGAGCACTCCGCCGATCGCGTGTGTCGGGTAGAGCATCGGCGGGTAGCTGGCCGTGGCCTTCCAGTTCTCCCCACCGCTGAACTGGTAGGCGGCGTAGAAGCCGAGGTCCATGTCGTGCACGTAGTCGCCCTCGGCGTAGAAGATCCGCCCGAACGCGCCCTCGGCGAGCTTCCTGCGGGCGAACACCGTGGCCGGGTGGTAGTAACTCGTCTCGCCCATCATGTAGGTGAGCCCGGTGGCGCGAACCGCCTCGATGATCGCGCCGATCTCGTCGGCCGTGATCGCCATCGGCACCGCGGAGTAGACGTGTTTGCCCGCCTCCAGTGCCTTCAGTACCAGCGGGGCGTGCGTCCACCGCTGCGTGAAGATCGCGACGGCGTCGACGTCGGACGCCAGCATGTCCTCGAAGCTCTGGTACGTGCCGGCGAGGTCCTGTAGCGCCACGAGCTCTGCGGCCCGCTCGGGGATCACGTCCGTGACGTGCACGGCGCTGACGCCGGGGTGCTTGTGGAACAGCTCGGTGAACTGGCCGGCGAACTGGCCGGCCCCGACGAACCCGATCGAGAACATGAAGGCCCCTCCGCTGCGACGATCTGAAAGCAGTGATCAGTCTGCCCGTTGTGAAACCGTCGCTCAGAGCCATCCCTCGGTGACGCTGATCGCGCTACTCTGCCGACACGATGGGGTGCTGCGGGCTGGGGGCGTGACCGGGGGATGACAGGCGGAAGTGGCGCCGCGCCGATCGGAAGGCCCGTCGGAGGGCTGGAGGCGGAGCTGGCGCGGCGCGCCGTCGCCGAGGGACGGATCGCGACGTCGCTGGTCGAGCTGGAGCAGCATCCCGGTCACGCGCTGCTGTCCACGAGCCGCCTCACCGGCCGCACGTCACGGGAGTGGACGCAGGCGAGCGCCGATCTCGCCGGACTCTGGCAGGACTTCGACACCTACCGGCGGGTGGTGGCCGCCGCCCGCGACGCACTCGCCCGCGGCGCGGACGATCCCGAGCTGCACCGGTTGCTGCGCGAACCGTCCATCGAGGTGGGGCGCTCCGTCGTCGAGCGCAAACTGACCGGCACCGTCGAACGCGTCGACTCGATCACCCTCGCCGATCTCGCCGACCGGATGGACGCGGCGTTCGACCGGGTGCACGCACTGTTCGTCGCCGCCCACGACCTGCACGAGAAGTTCCTCGCCGCGATCGGCCCGCTCGCTGAGCGCCTGCGGGCGGCCCGGCAACTGGCCGCCGACCTCGAGGACACCCGTGTGGCCGAGCTGACCAGCAAGGTCGAGGAGCTCACCTCCCGGTGCACGACCGATCCGCTCTCCCTCGCCGACGCGCCACCTGACGCCGCGCTCGCCGAGCTCGGGGCGCGCGTCGACGCCCTCACCGCCGACCTCGCCCGCACCGCCGCCGCGCGCGATGCGTGGAACGACCGGCTCGCCCGCGTCGGCGCCGCGCTCGCGGAGCTCGAGGCGGCCCGCGCCGCCGCGGAGCAGGTGCGGCTACGCGCCCAGGAGCTCGTGGTCACGGCCCCGCTCGACGCGCCACCCGACCGCGCCGACGCGCTGCGGGGCGTGCTCACCGCGCTGATCGACGGACGGTTGCCGAGCCGCAGCGGCTGGCCGGCGCGCGCCCAGGCCCTGGCCGGGCTGGAAGCCGACGTGGATGCGGCGGCCGCGGAGGTGCGCAGGGCGCAGGCGCTCGCCGACGGGCTCCTCGAACGGCGCACCGAGCTGCGCGGCCGATTCGAGGCCTACCGGGCCAAGGCCGGCCGGCTCGGCGTCTCCGAACGCCCCGACCTGCTCGCCGTCGACGCCGACGTCCGCCGCCTGCTGTGGACCCGCCCCGCCGACCTCGCGGCCGCCACCCGGGCCCTCGTGGCCTACCAGCGGCTCATGGCCACCGGCGACGGCTCGACAGGGAGGACCGCATGACCGCGCCACAGTCCTGCGACCGCCCCGGCTGCGACGGCACGATCGAGGACGGGTGGTGCGACACCTGCGGGCTGGCGCCCACCACCAGCACGGCAACGGCCGCCCCCGCGGCGTCCTCCGCACCGGGTGCCGGGCAACCCTGCGACCGCAAGGGTTGCGACGGCACCATCGACGACGGATGGTGCGACACGTGCGGGCTGGCGCCCACCGGCGACCCGGCGTCCGGACCGTCAACGGCCCCGTCCACCGCCCCGTCCACCGCTCCGTCCACCGGGCCGTCCAGCCGACCGAGCGGCTGGTCCACCAGCAGCGGCGGCAGCCGACCGTCCCGCCGCGGATCGGGCCGCACCACCACCGGCAGCACGCGCAGCCGCCTCGGCGCTGGCCTCGTCGAGGTGCCGGCGGTGCCCAAGGTCGACCCGGCGAGCGCCCTGCTCACCGACCCCGAGGTGCCGGAGGAGAAGCGCTTCTGCAGCACCTGCCACAAGCCCGTCGGCCGGTCGAAGGACGACCGGCCAGGGCGCGCCGAGGGATTCTGCCCGCACGACGGCACGCGGTTCTCGTTCACCCCGAAGCTCGGGCCGGGCACGGTCGTCGCGGGCCAGTACGAGGTACAGGGCTGCCTCGCCTACGGCGGTCTCGGATGGATCTACCTCGCCACCGACCTGAACGTGGAGAACCGCTGGGTGGTGCTCAAGGGTCTCCTCAACTCAGGTGACGCCCACGCGATGGCCGCCGCCGTGGCGGAGCGGCGGTTCCTCGCCCAGGTGAACCACCCGAACATCGTCACGATCCACAACTTCGTGCAGCACCCCGACGAGGACGGCACCCCCGTCGGCTACATCGTGATGGAGTACGTGGGCGGTTCCTCGCTCAAGCAGCTGATGGAGGTCCGCCGCCGCCCGGATCGCACGCTCGACCCGATGCCGGTGCCGCGCGCGATCGCGTACATGCTGGAGGCGCTGCCCGCGCTCGGCTACCTGCACGCGAACGGCCTTGCGTACTGCGACTTCAAACCCGAGAACGTGATCCAGTACGACCGGCAGCTCAAGCTGATCGACCTCGGTGCCGTGATCGGGTTCGACGACCAGGCCAGCGACGTCTGGGGCACCGTGGGCTACCAGGCACCCGAGATCGGCGACAGGACGCGCAAGGACAACGGGCCGACCCCGAGCTCGGACGTACACACGGTCGGCCGCACGCTCGCCGTGCTCGCCCTCGCGCTCCCGCCGACGCGGCGGGGCGTGCCGACCCCGATCCCCGACCCGGGAGAGCATCCGGTGCTCGCGCGGCACGAGTCGTTCCACCGGCTGCTCCTGCGGGCCACCGACCCCGACCCGCTGCGCCGGTTCGAGACGGCCGACGAGATGGCCGAGCAACTCGGCGGCGTGCTGCGCGAGGTGATCGCTACCGACCGCGCGGAAGGCACCGGCGACGAGTCCGGCGAGCACGACCCGGTGCCGCCCGCGGTCTCCACGGTGTTCGGGCCACCGCGCGGCACCTTCGCGCCCGGGCTGCTCGTCGGCGCGGGGCCCGGCGGCGACACCGGCGGCGAAGCCGACCCGGGCCGGCCGGACCCCGAGCGCGTGGCCGCGCTGCTGCCGGTACCGCTGGTCGACCGCGACGATCCGGCCGCCGGCCTGCTCGCGGCGGCCGCGCCCAGCACCCCTGCCGACGTGGAGCGGGTGCTCGCCGCGGCGCCGAAGTCCAGCCGCGCGCTGCAGCTCGCCCTCGTGCGCGCCCACCTCGACGCCTCCGACGCGGCGGCGGCCACGATGGTGCTCGACGCACTCGCCGCCGAGGACTCCGAGGAGGAAGCCGACGACTGGCGACTGGACTGGTTCCGAGGCGTCGCGGCGCTCGTCGAGGGCCGCATCGACGCGGCGTGCGCCGCGTTCGACACCGTGTACTCCACCCTGCCCGGCGAGGCGGCGCCCAAGCTGGCGCTCGCAGCGGCCTCGGAGTGCGCGGGCCGCGACGAGCCGGCGGGCCGCTACTACGCACTCGTGGCCCGGCCCGATCCCGGCGTGGGCGACGCGGCGTTCGGGCTGGCGCGGGTGCGGGTGCGGGCCGGTGACCGCGCGGGGGCGCTCGCGGCGCTCGACGCCGTGCCCGACTCGTCGAGCGCGTACGTGGTCGCCCAGCTCGCCGCGGTGGAGGTGACGCTCTCCGGCCGGTTCGGCGCCGATCCCGGAGAGGACGACCTGCGGTCGGCGGCTGCGCGGGTCGAGGGGCTGCACCTCGACGCGGCCACCGCGCAGCGCGTGCGCACCCGCCTGTTCGAGGGGGCGGTCGAGCTCGCCCCGAACGGTGCCGCCGGGGCGCCGCTGCTCGAATGCCCGTGGAACGAGCGGGCGCTGCGGCTGGCCCTCGAGGCGAGCCTGCGCGCCTCGGCGCGACTCGCGTCCGACCGGGCACAGCGGGTGCTTCTGGTGGATCGGGCGAACGCCGTGCGCCCATGGACCTGGGTCTAGTGCCCCCCGCCGGAAGTCCGCCGAGTAATTCGGCGGCCCATGCCCACGCTGGCCGCACCGGCCGGCGGCCCGAGTACGCCCGGTACGAGGGCCGCCGTCCGGCGCACCCAGCGAGAACCTGGATCCACCGACTTACCCAACGGACTTCCGGCGGGGGGCACTAGCCGATGACCGAACACGTCTCCCCACCTGCCGCCGCGTGCCCCCGGTGCCGGGAAGCGGTGGACGACCACCGCTTCTGCGAGAACTGCGGCCTCGACCTGTGGCTGCGCCGCGGCGGGGCCGCCCGCCCGCCGTCGGGGCCGTGCCCAGGCTGCGGCGCGAACGGGACCCGCACCGTCAACGGCTTCGGGGTCGACGAGGCGGGGGAGGACTACTGCGGCACCTGCGGGTTGCGTCGCTCCGACGGCACCGAGCACGTCGAGGCCGACCTCGGACCCGTCGCCGGGGTGAGTGACCGCGGGCTCTACCACGTCCGCAACGAGGACGCGATGGCCGTCGGCGTGCTCGCAGGCCCCGGCGCGCAGCCGCTCGTGGCCGCCGTGGTGTGCGACGGCGTGTCCTCGGTGGACGCACCCGAGCTGGCCTCGCGCGCCGGTGCCGACGCCGCGCTGGAGCGGCTGTTGCACCCGGGCGGCGCCACGATGAGGAAGGCGGTGGAGGAGGCCGCTGACATGGTGGCCGCGCTCGCCGACGGGAGCCACGGGACATTCCGCAACCCGCCGTCGTGCACGCTCGTGGCGGCGCTGGTGGACCCGGGAACGGACGACGGTGCGGAGAACGCGGAGAACGGTCCGGCGATCACCGTGGGGTGGGTCGGCGACAGCAGGGTCTACTGGCTGGCGGCGCCGGACGCGGCCGAACCCGCGCGGCTGCTGACCGTGGACCACTCGTGGGCGGTGGAGATGATCGCCGCGGGGGTGCTCGACGCCGAGACCGCGATGGCCGACCGGAGGGCCCATGCCATCACGCGGTGGCTCGGGGCGGGCGGCGAGCCGGAGCCGGAGGTCATGACGCTGCGCCCCGCGGGCCCTGGGCTGCTCCTGCTCTGCACGGACGGGCTCTGGAACTACCTCCCGCGTGCCGAGGACCTGGCCGAGGTCGCGCTGCCCGTCCTCGCGCGGGGCGGGCCGGCCGCTGTCGCCCGTGCGCTCACGGCCCTCGCGCTGGACGCGGGCGGGCGCGACAACATCACGGTGGTCGCCGTGCCGGTCGTGCCTCGAACGAGAGGAGGTAGCGAGTGACCGACGTGGCTGCGACCGGTGGGTTCACCGTGGAGGTCGACCAGAACAGCTACCTGCCGGTGGACGCCACCCGGGTGGACGCGATCGTCACGGTGACGGCCACCGACGGTGCGGCCGGGCCCGCCCCCGCGTCCGAGGTGCTCGAGGTCATCGTGATCGACTGCTCGACGTCGATGACGGGCAGCAAGATCCGGGCCGCCCGGCAGGCCACGGTGGCGGCGATCTCCGAGCTGCGCGACGGTGTGTCGTTCGCGGTGGTTGCGGGCAACCACGTCGCCCGGCAGGTCTTCCCGCAGCACGGCACGGCCGTGGCGGGCGACGGCTCGCGCTCCTCGGCCATCCGGCTGGTGGAGCGGCTGCAGGCCGACGGGGGCACCGGGATCGGGAACTGGCTGATGCACGTGGGCGGGCTCGCCCGCGCGCATCCGGGCTCGATCAAGCACGCGATCCTGCTCACCGACGGGCAGAACGGCGAGTCGGCGCAGTACTTCACGAACGCGCTGGACAGCGTGCTCGGCGCGTTCACCTGCGACTGCCGCGGGGTGGGCACCGACTGGCGGGTCGACGAGCTGCGCACGATCGCCACCGCGATGCTGGGCACCGTCGACATCGTCGCCGATCCCGCCGACCTCGCGGCCGACTTCCGGTCGATCATGGGGGAGGCGATGGGCAAGAGCGTCGCCGATCTCGCCCTGCGCCTGTGGACGCCGCGGGGCGCCACCGTCCGGTTCGTCAAGCAGGTGGCGCCCACCGTCGAGGATCTGACCGGCAGGCGCACCGAGGCCGCCCGGCAGAGCGGTGACTACCCGCTCGGCTCGTGGGGCGCCGAGTCCCGCGACTACCACCTCGCGATCGAGGTCCCCGCGGGTGGGGTCGGTGACGAGATGCTCGCCGGGCGGATCAGCGTCGTGCGTCCCGGCTCCGGTGACCTCCCTGAGCAGGTGCTCGGGCAGGGCCTCGTCACGGCGATCTGGACCGAGGACAGCGGGCTGTCGACGCGGATCAGCCGCGGCGTCGCCCACTACACCGGTCAGGCCGAGCTCGCGGAGGCCATCCAGGAGGGGCTCGCCGCGCGGAAGGCGGGCGACGAGCCCACGGCCACCGCCCGGCTCGGGCGCGCGGTCGCGCTCGCCACGGCGTCGGGGAACGACGGCACCGCGCGGCTCCTGGAAAAGGTGGTCGACGTGGTCGACGCGCCGTCGGGCACGGTCCGGCTGCGCAAGGTGGTCGCGGACGTGGACGAGATGACGCTCGACACCCGCTCCACCCGCACCGTGCGGGTGCGGGGGGACGGATGACTCAACCCTGCACCGAGGACCACTCCGCGGCGACCGGTGAGTACTGCGACGTCTGCGGGTTGCGGTTGCGTGGTGCACAGGCCGCCGCGCCGCCGCAGGCGCCCGCCGAGCGCTGCCCGAGCTGCGGTGCCGCGCGCGAGGGCCGGTTCTGTGAGGTCTGTGGCTACGACAGCGCGATGGGGCCACCACCCGAACCTGCCGCCGCCGGCGTTCCCGAGGTCCCGGCGCCACAGCCGGCGCGGGGCGGGCCGTGGATCGCGGTGGTCCGTGCCGACCGCGCGTGGTTCGAGGAGGTCCTGCGCCGGAACGGGCCCGACGCCGGCTCGCTGCAGTTCCCCGCGTTCAGCACGGAGCGGCGGTTCGTGCTCGACGGCCCGCGGCTGGCGATCGGGCGGCGCAGCCGCTCGCGGGGTATAGAGCCGGAGATCGACCTGTCCGCCCGGCCGATGGATCCCGGTGTGTCGGCCCTGCACGCTCTGCTCGTCAGCCGGGCCGACGGGGGCTGGGACGTGGTGGACCTCGAATCGACGAACGGCACCGTCGTGGGGGACCGGCCCGATCCGATCCCACCGAACACGCCCGTCCCGCTCGCCGACGGCGACGTGGTGAAGGTGGGCGCCTGGACCACGATCACGCTGGTGGCCCCGGACTAGGCACGGCCTAGGAGGGCGCTGAAGAAAGCCGATCTCGATGGGTGCGGGACGGGCAGGGTCTCTCAATGGGCCGTCGTTGCGGCGTTGGAGTCGAGCGCCCGTGGGCGTGACTACGAGCTCACCCTGCCCGTCGCGGGTCAGCGTGGAGGGCTGGGCGGGGCTGGTCAAGCCCGGTTCGGGTTAGGCGATCGCCCAGGCCCCGTCGGTGCGGGTGAGGCCGAGGGTGAGCAGGCGGCGCAGGTTGAGCGCGGCGAGGCGGTGGTGCAGCCACAGGTCGTTGAGCGCGGTTCCGCGGAACCGCAGTCGCCGGTTCCCGCCGGCGACCAGCCAGGCGATCGAGCGTTCGACCATCGGCCGGTGCTGGCGGTAGCTCGCCTGGAACTCGGGGTCTTGGGCGCGTTGTCGATGCGTGCGTTGGAGCGCGTCGTGAGGATGGAGCCGAAGTGTTCTTCCCGATGCCGAGGTGGTGCAGCGGGCGCGTAGCGGGCAGTCCCGGCAGGCCGCCCCGAAGATCACGTTCCGGGTGCGGGTCATCGAGCGGGTGATGCCGTTGGGGCAGGTCACGGTGCCGGCGTGCTCGTCGACGGTGAAGTCGTCGAGGGTGAACCCGCCCTCGACCGCGGGGCGCAGCGGCCACGGCTTGATGATCGGGGTGTGCCCGCCCTGCTGCGCGGCGTCGAGCATCTCCCCGCTGCCGTAGGCGGAATCGGCCAGCACCTCGGCCGGGTCGTCGGTGCCGGCGAGCAGATCGATCCCGACCGCGGCGTCGCTGTTCTCGGGCCCCGAGGCTGGGGTCAGCGCGGCGTCGGTGACGATCCCCGTCTCGGGTTCGACCACCAGATGCGCCTTGTAGCCGTCCTGGCGCCGCGAGCGGGTCTTATGCGCATGCCGCGCCTCGGGATCGACGGTGGAGATCACCCGATCCGGGGCCACCCGACGGGCGATCCGCCACCGCCCGTCGGTGCCGTCCGAGTCCTCGACCGGCTCCACGTCTTGCCCGGCGACCAGCGCCAACAACGCCACCGCCTCCGCCGCCTTCGCACCGAGTTCCTGCTCGGGCAGATGCCCCAACAGTCGGTGCGCATCGCCGACCAGGGCGTCGACCAGCTGCTCACGGGCAGCCGGGTCGTCCCAGGCGATCGACGGCTTCCCCGGCCGCGTGTAGTCGTGGGCCCGGCACTGCTGCGCGATCACGGCGGCGGCGCCGGGCACCTCCCGGGCGACCCGACGGACCGCGGCGATCAACTGGGTGATGGTGTCCTGGGTGGCCACCGCGTCATCCAGCACGGTGGAGTCCAACGCCCGCCGAGTCTTCCCGGTCAACGTCCCGGTCTCGGCCACCACCTGCCGGACCGCGTCGAAGATCCGATTCGGCCGATCCGAGCGCGCGAGCCGGCGCCGCCAGTAGGTCAACGACGTCGGGTGGAACGCCTTCCCCGTCACCGCCAGCCCACACGCGGCCTTCCACCGCAGATCAAACGTCAGCGCCTCCGCGGCCTCCCCGTCCGAGAGCCCGTGCAGGGTCTGCAACACGATCGCCGCCGCGATCACATCCGCCGGGATCGACGGCCGCCCCCGACCGGAGGCGAACAGGTCGACGAACATCTCGTCCGGGAACAACTCGCGGCGGTGCGCGGCCAGGAACGCGAACACCCCACCCTGCGGCAGCAGATGCCCCGCGACCGACTCCACATCCAAGATCTCACGCTGCGGATCAGCCCGTCCCTGCACCAACCGATCGTCCCAACCCGATCACGAACCCAGCGGGACCGACACCGCGATTTTCAGGGGTCTCCTAGTCGCGGTATACCGGCGGCGGGGGCAGGGGCACCGGGTTGAGGCGGCCGGTGTACCAGTGCTGGTTGCTGGCCACGAGGCCGCCGTCGGCGCGGGCGGCCTCGAGCACCCCGTTGACGAAGCGGACGAGGTCGGGCTCGTCGGGGCGCATGCCCACCGCGTAGCGGGAGCTGTTGTCGAGGGCCCGTCCCACCACCCTGGTGTTGGGGTCCTGCGCCGCGAGCCCGGCGAGGATGACGTCGTCGCTGGACACCGCGGCGACGCGGCCGCGCTGCATCTCCAGGACGCAGTCCGGGATGCCGGGGAGCGACTCGACCTGCAGGCCGAGGTTGCGCAGCACGATCTCGGTGGTGGAGCCGAGCGAGGTGCAGACGGTGCGCCCGCCGAGGTCCTCGACCTCCTGGATGCCGCTGCCGAGCGGCACCAGCAGGCGCTGCGTGGCCGGCATGTAGGGGGCGGAGAACTCCACCACCCGCTGCCGGGCGCAGGTGACGGTGAAGCTGTTGACGACGACGTCCACCTGGTCGCGCTCCAGGGCCGCGGCCCGGTCGGCGATGTTCAGCACGACGTACTGCACCCGTTCCGGGTCGCCGAATATCGCGGCCGCGATCCGCCGGACGATGTCGATGTCGGAGCCCGTGAGGTTGCCGGTGAGCGGGTCCCGGTACCCCGCGAGGAACTTGCCCTGGTCGACTCCCGCGATGAGCCGGCCCCTGTCGGCGATGACGCCCATCGTGGAACCGGCGGGCATGGCGCCGGGCGCGGGCAGCGGATCGCGCGGGCGCAGGCTCTCGCGGACCTCGGTGCATGCGGGTGCGGGCGCGGCGCCGGCCTGCGGTGGGGCGGGCGCGGGAGTCGCGGGCCCGCCGGCGGCGGCCGGGCCGCCCAGCAGCGCGGCGCCGAGCGCGAGCACGGCGCCCACGGCGAGGTAGATGGCGGGCCGGCGCGGGTTGACAGCAGCTGACGACACGGTCACCGGTACTCCTCCACCCGTCGCCAGATACCCACGGCCGCCGCGGCTGCGGCCACCAGCGCCAGCACGGCAGGGCCGGCGGCGATGCCGGCGAGGGCGGCCGCCGCGGCGTCGGCATCGGCCCGGAACGCGGCCCGCTCGGCGTCGATCGTGTCGCCGAGCACCGCGCCGAGCCGGTCGAACGCGGGGCCGGAGCCGTCGGGGTTCGCCCCGGTGGCCGACGCCACGGCGTCGCGGTAGAGGCCGCCGTCGTCGAGCTCGCGCAGCCTGCGGTGGGCGGTCATCCACTCCTCGGCGGCGGTGCGGACCGCGGCGATCCGCTCGTCCGTGCCGGGGTCGGCTGCGTCCGTGGCGGCGGCGAGCAGCCCGCGGTCGGTCATCGTGCCGAGCACGCCCTCGATGGCGGCGGTGAAGCCGCTGTCGGCGGCGCCCCCGCCGCGGGCCACCAGCACGAGGCTCTCGTTGCTGCGCGCCTGCAGGACGGCGGCTCGTGCCTCGCCGAGGGTGTCGGCGATGCCGCTGTGCCGGCCCGCGTCGGTGAGCCGTCCGCCGGCCACCGACGTGGCGATCACCCACCACAGCAACGCGACCACGACGGCCGCGCCTGCGACGGTGAGGCCGACCGACAGGACGCGCTGGGTGCGCCTGCGCTCCCGCGCGGCGGCGTCGATCACGGCGGCGACGGCGGCGAGGCCGATCAGCAGGACCGCGATCGGCGCGCCCCCGGCGCGACCGTACGCGTCGGCGAGCGCGTCGGCCTGGAGCCTGCGCAGCTCGTCGGCGGCCGGGAGGATCTCGGTGGCCATCAGCCGCGATGCGCTGTCGAGGTAGGACTGCCCGAGCGGGTAGCCGAGCCGGTTGTAGGTGCGCGCGGACTCCACGAGCCCGCTGTAGACGGGCAGCTGCGCCGCGATGGTGGCCAGCGCGGGGGCCGCCGGGTCGTCGGCGGGGAGCATGCCCGCGGCGTGCACCAACCGGGCCGTCGTGTCGGCGATGTCGCGGTCGTAGCGGGCCCGGATCTCGGCAGGCTCCTGCCCGCCCGAGACGAAGCCGCTCGTCGCCATCGCGTCGGCGTCGGCGAGCGACCGGTACAGCTCCGCGGCGTCGGCGTGCACGGCGGCGATGCGGGTGCCGCCGTCGCGGACCGCCTCCGTGCGTGCGATGCCCTCGATCAGGCTGAACACGCCGGCGAGCAGGCACCCCAGCACGAGGACGGCGCCGAGACGCCGGAGCCGGTCGGGGGTGCTGGGGCCGGTGGTGAGCACCCGGAACCGCTGCCGCAGACCGCTCGTGGTGGTGCCGCTCGCCGGTCGACGGGTGGCGGTCTCGAGGTCAAGGCCCACTCGTCCCCCCAACGCTCACGCCCCGTGGCCAGCCTAGAACCAATCGCGGCGGCGGAGGTCAAGATCCGATCAGGATCCGATCGCGGGCGATCGATCGACGCCAAGGGCGGCTTCCTAGGATTGGGTGATCGATCGCGGAGAGGGAGGACTGCATGACGCCGCGTGAGCAGCCGGCCGGGCACCCGGTCACGGGGCCGGGTGTCGCGACGGGCTACCGGCCCGAGCTGCAGGGGCTGCGGGCGCTCGCGGTCGTCCTCGTCGTCGTCTACCACGTGTGGGTGGGCCGGGTCTCCGGCGGCGTCGACGTGTTCTTCGTCGTGTCCGGGTTCCTGCTCACGGCGCAGCTGGTGCGCGCGGCCGGGCGCGGCGAGTTCGACGTGCGGCGCCGCTGGTCGCGCAGCCTCGCGCGCCTCGTGCCGGCCGCGGCGGTGGTGCTCGTCGTCACCGCGGTTGCGGCCGCGCTGGTCCTCCCGGAGGGCCGCTGGAGCCAGACCGTGCGCGAGATCGTCGCCGCGGCACTGTTCCTGGAGAACTGGCAGCTCGCGGCAGACTCGGTCGACTACGCGGCCCGCAACAACGTGGCGAGCGTCGCCCAGCACTTCTGGTCGCTGTCGGTGCAGGTCCAGGTGTTCCTGCTCTGGCCGCTGCTGTTCGCCGTGGTCGCGCTCGCCTGCCGCACCGTGCCCGGCAAGCTGCACCGCACCGCGACGCTGGCCCTGCTGGGGGTGTTCGCGACGTCGCTGGTCCACTCGGTGGAGCTGACGATCGCGAACCAGCCGCTCGCCTACTTCCACACGCTGACCCGGCTGTGGGAGTTCGCGCTGGGCGGGTTGCTGGCGCTGCACGGGGACCGGATCGTCCTCACCCGGCGGGCCCGCGTGGCCGCCGGCTGGACCGGCGTGGCCGGGCTCGTGGCGTGCGGCGCGGTGATCCCGGTCGCGCACGCATTCCCCGGCATCGCGGCGCTGTGGCCCACCGGGTGCGCGGCCCTCGTGCTGCTGGCCGGCCGGACCGGAACGTGGTTCGGCGCCGATCGCATCCTCACCGCGGCGCCGGCCCGCTACCTGGGTGACATCAGCTACGGCCTGTACCTGTGGCACTGGCCGCTCCTCATGCTGTACCTGCAGGCGTCGGGGGAGCAGTCGGCGGGGCTCGGCGCCGGCGCGCTGATCATCGGCGCGGCCACGGTCCTCGCCGCGATCACCTACGAGTGCGTCGAGAAGCCGCTCGCCCGGCGGCGTGGCGGCACCCGGCACCAGGTCAGGATTACGGCGGCGTGCACCGCGACCGTGCTGGCCGTCGCGCTCGCATGGCAGGTCGCCACCGCGCTGCGCGTCGACCCGGAGGCGGCGCTCGGCGACGACGAGCATCCCGGCGCCCGCGCGCTGCTCTCGGACGAGGAGGTCCCGCCCGCGCCGCTCCTGCCGTCGGCGGTGGCCGTCACCGAGGACTGGGTGCGCATCGAGCGGTGGAACTGCACGCCGATGGCCGGCTTCCCGATGGATGTCTGCGCCCAACCGTTGCCGGTGGCCGAGGACACCCAGGAGCCCCTGCAGCCCGACCGCCGCATCGTGGTGGTGGGCGACTCGCACGCGCAGCAGCTCACCGGCGCGCTGCTACCGATCGCACAGCTGCACAACTGGCAGATCCTCACCATCGTGCGCGGCGCATGCCCGTTCTCGACGGCATCGGAGGTGGTGCCGGACGAGGCCGACTGCCTCGCCTGGAACGCGGCCGCCGCCGACGAGATCATGGCGATGCGGCCCGACGCCGTCGTCACGCTGGCTTCGCGCGACGCGCGGGTCGGGCAGACGGAGCAGACCCCCGCCGGGTTCGTCGAGCAGTGGCGCAGGCTCGACGCGGAGGGCATCCCGGTGCTCGCGCTGCGCGACAACCCGCGGTTCGACCACTCCGTGCCGGACTGCGTGCAGACCCGCCCGGAGGACATCGGCGGCTGCGGAGTGAACCGCGCGGACGTCTACCGGCCGACGCCGCCGTGGGCCGACCTGCCCGACGTCCCCTCGAACGTCACGTTCGTCGACATCGCCGACGCCGTGTGCGACGCGGAACGCTGCCCACCGGTCATCGGCAACGTGCTCGTCTACATGGACGACAACCACCTCACAGCGACTTACAGCACCTCGATGTCAGACTTGCTGGCGAGCCGGATCGAGGAGGGCCTTGGCTGGTAGGGGGGTCGCTGGTGGTGGTGCCGAGGGTTCGGCGGCTGCGGTGGTGGCCGCTGTTCGCACTGGCTGCGGTGACGTTGATGCTGCCGCCGATCGCGATCGGCAACCGGGTGGCGTCGGACCGGGTTCTGCCTGCGCAGGCCGTCATGGCCGTGGACTGCACGGCGGGCAACGTGATGTGCATGACGGGCGACGCGACGTCGAGGATCGAGGTCACGACGTCGAACATGATCTTCGACGGGCGCGGCTTCTCCTCGGTCGGGATCACCGTGAACGCCGACAACGTCGTGATCCAGAACTTCAACTTCACGAACTGCGCCGGCAACTGCATCTGGATGAAGGGCTCCGGCAACGTTGCCCAGGACAACAAGATCTCGCAGGTGTACTACGCCGGGGACGACATCGACGGGCTCCGCTTCTTCGGCAACGACACCAAGATCCTGCGCAACCAGTTCTTCAACATCCTCGTGGGGCCGAAGCACGACGCCCACCTGGACTGCATGCAGACGTGGGCGTCCACCGAGACCGGCGGGGGAAGCGCCCGGGCGGTGATCGCGGGCAACGACTGCCGCGACGACGACTTCCGGCAGTGCGTGATGGTCGAGGGCCCTGGCTCGACGGACGGCGGTGGCGGTGGGCCGGGGTCCACCGAGGACTGGGTGATCGAGTCCAACCACTTCCAGTGCTACGCGAACCAGACGGTCGCGTTGCGCGACGCCCACGACTTCGTCATCAGGGACAACGCCTTCGCGGGCGGGGGCAACAAGGCGATCCAGCAGGCGGACGGCACGTCGGGGATCCTGATCCAGGACAACGTCCTCGGGCCCGGCTACCGCCGCTTGACCGGTGACTGACGGATCCGCTTGCTGGGTCGAGTAGCGCCGGTCCTCAGGGTGTCATCTCTTGCGGCCGACACCGCCGAATTCAGCGACGTCGGGTGGCTCTCCGAAGGGATTCGGTTCCGGCCGCCACTGCTGGATCGGCACCAATCCGGGCTCGACCAGATCTAGTCCCTCGTAGAATGCAGCGATCTGATCCTGGCTGCGGACGTTGTAGGGGACGCTGCTGCGGTCGCGGTAGTATTCGAGCGCCGCAATGTAGGCAGGGCTCGTGTCGTCTCCATCGCATTGCACGAGATGGCTGCCCGACGGCAGCGCCTCCAGCAGGCGCGAGACGATCGAGCGGGCTTCGTCGTAATGCTGGATGTGGCCGAGGACTCCGATCAACATCAGCGCGATCGGCTGGCTGAAGTCCAGGGTCTTGCTGGCTTCGGCCAGGATCGTTTCGGGGTCGTGCAGGTCGGCGTCGATGTAGTTGGTGGCGCCTTCCGGCGAGCTGATCAGCAGTACGCGGGCATGTGCCAGCACGAGTGGATCGTTGTCGACGTAGACGATCCGTGAGTCCGGGGCTTCCCGCTGGGCGACCTCGTGGGTGTTGTTGGCTGTGGGCAGGCCGGTGCCGATATCGAGGAACTGCCGCACCCCGGGCTCGTTTGCGAGATACCGGATCGTGCGGAGCAGGAAGTACCGGCAGGCGCGCGCCTTGTCGCGCTGCCCAGGGTAGATCGTGAGGAACTCGTCCCCGGCGTCGCGGTCGGCTTGGAAGTTGTCCTTGCCGCCCAGCCAGTAGTTCCAGATGCGTGCCGAGTGCGGCGTCGTGACGTCGATGCCGCGCAGCGCTTGGCCGTCATCGTCGGTGCCATTTGCCATGGATGTCCTGCTCGTCCTCGATGTGTGACTGCCGCCGCGTCCCACGGTAGTACGAGGCGACCACAGTCCCCGGCATGCCGATGAATCCCGCTGGTTCATCGTGCTGGCCGGGCACCTCGACGAGTGGTGAGTGGGAGGTAGATCAGGGCGGCGACTGCCGCTGCGGCAAGGAGGCTGATGTCGATGCCGTTCGCGACGCCCGCGAGCGGGCCCGTGTAGAGCGGGGTTTGGACCGTGAGCAGGCCGGCGATGGATCCGGCTGCCCAAGCCAGTGCGGCCGGAAGATGCCAGCCGGCGGTGTACCAGTAGCGGCCGCCGGTTTCGCGACGGTTGAACACCTGCAGGTCGTCGGCGTGGTAATGGCCGCGGGCCTGCAGGAACCCGAGCCCGAAGATCACCGCCCACGGCGCGCTGAGCTCGGCGAGAACCAGCAGCGCCGCGGAGATCGACTCCTGAACTCGCGGTGCGAGCAATCCGAGGTACACCAGGGTGACCGCGACCACGCCGATGATGACGGTGGCTTGCGCTCGGGTGAGCCGGACCACGAGTGCGTCCAGGTCCAGGCCTGCGCTGTACAGCGAGGAGGCGGTGAGCCCCACTCCGCCGAGCAGGGCGAGCGGGAGCAGAACTACCGCGTACCACGTCGGCGATTCACCGGCCAGGCTGACCGGGAACGGGGCGAACGGGTCGGTGAACGCGGTGGCCACGACAGCGCCGACCGTCGCGGGAACCACGAACCCGACAAAGATCCCCGCGGACGCGATCGGCACCAGCGTTCGTGCGGGATGGCGATCCGGCCGGATGTAGCGCGTCCAGTCGCCCACGATGGTGCACACGACCAGGGCCCCCGCGACCCCCACCGTCGCGGCCACCGAAAGCCAGGTCGCCCAGAATGTGCCAAGCAGGTATTGCCCGCCGACGTAGTCCCACTTGATTGAACCGGCGAAGGCGAACGGCATCAGAACCAGCAGAGCGCCACCGATGAGCGCAAGGGTCGCGGTGGAGCGCACCAGCCACCGGTACCCCCAGATCGCCACCGCGACCGAGACCGCCGCGACCAGCGCAAAAGCCCCTGCCTGAGCTGCTGGGGAGTCCGCGAGCCCGAACAGCCGGCTGGCGACCGAAAGCCCCGCCGAGCCGCTGGTCCACACGGTCAGGGCAACCGAGACGAGGCAGGTCGCCAACCCGATCCCGCTACCGATGACCCGCCCCCGAACGCCGAACGTCGCCCCCGACGCGGTGGCGTCGTTCGTCGCCGCTCGGGAACCGGCGAGGATCAGCGGGACCAACAGGATCTGGCCTACCGCGGTACCCGCAGCGATCGCGGAGATCGTCGCCCAGACACCCAGCCCGAACGTGATCCCCACCCATCCGAAGGCCACCGCGCCAAGACCGACGGATGTCCCAACGAAGATCACGAAAAAGGTTGCGGGCGTCGAGGTGCGCTCAACATCGGGGATGCGGTCGACACCCCTGCGCTCGACCCCTCTGCGCCCGGCGCCACCCGGTCGGATGTCTGGTGGACGGTCTTCCGGGCGCTCCGGCGCCGCCTGAGGGTCAACACCCATACCCAGCATCCCCCCACATGTCCGCACCGGATTGACTGGCTCGGCCTTGATCGCGCGAACCCCACGCATCACGCAGGCGCGACACTATCGGGTGTGCCGCGGGTCACATTCACGTCCGCCCGCGTACGCGATCGGTCGCGATTCGCTGCTGTACCTGGCCGAACGATTCTGGCCGCACGTCCGTGACCGCCGATCTTCCGATGGCGGCGCGGAACTTGCGTCGCGTGGCTCAGAACTCCGAGCGGATGCGGGTGAGGATCTCCTCCGTGCGCTCCGGCTGCTCCACCTGCGCGCACAGCCGTTCCATCACCGCGACGTAGTGCTCCACGTCCGCGCGCTTGTCCAGGTAGTGCGCGCTGATGAGCTGCTCGAGATAGACGATGTCGGGCAGATCGGGGTCGGCGAAACGCAAGATCGCGAACGGCCCGCCGGCCGCAGCGTGCCCACCGTAGGAAAACGGCGCCACTTGCAGCGAGATGTGCGGCAGCTCGTTCATCTCGATCAGGTGAGCGATCTGGGCGCGGCTGTGCTCGGGGCCGAGCAGCGGGCGGCGCAGCGCCGCCTCGTCGACCACCGCCCACAGCGTTGGCGGGTGGGGCCCGGTGAGCAGCGCTTGGCGCTGCACCCGTAGCTCGACGCGTCGTTCGATCTCCACCGGGTCGCTGTGGCCGAGCATGGTCACCGCGCGGGCGTAGTCGCGGGTCTGCAGCAGGCCGGGCACGAACTGGAGCTCGTAGCTGCGGATTACCGACGCGGCTTGCTCGAGCCCGAGGTAGGTCTCGAACCAGCTCGGCAGAAGGTCGGAGTAGCGGTGCCACCAGCCGGGCGTGTTGGCTTGGCGGGCAAGCTCGAGGAACTGCGCGCGCTCCGCCGGGTCGCGCACCCCGTAGCAGGTGAGCAGATCCGCGACGTCGCGCTCCTTGAACCCGACCCGACCCAGCTCCAGCCGGCTGATCTTCGCGGGCGAGGCGCGGATCGCCTCACCCGCCTGCTCCCGAGTGACACCCGCCGCCTCACGCCTGCGCCGCAGCGCCCCACCCAACCCGATACGCAGCACGGTGGGGCCCGTCGCCGCTCCCGTAGGGGTGGGATTGACAGCGGAATGGCCTAACGACCCCGCATCCGCCTCGTCGGGCACGACGATCATCAGGTCTCCGATGAGTGGGTCGACAGTCTCACGATGGTGTCACGACGGCCAACTGATCCATGCGCACCGGGGTGAACACCATCACCCTGCCGCGTACTGACACGTACGGCAAACGCGCGGGTCGGGGCTGCCACGGAAAAGGCAGGATCGCTAGCCGGCCAGGTGGCCCCAGCGGTCCGCGAGCTGCGACCACGGGCCGGTGTCCGCAACCCGGCCGTCCTCCAGCACGACCACGCGGTCGGCGCGGGCGAGCGCCGAGCGCTTGGAGCTGCAGCCCACCACGGTGACGCCGCGGCGGCGCAGCGCCTCCCACAGCTCCACCTCGGTGCGGGCGTCGAGCGCGGAGGAGACGTCGTCGGCCACCAGCAGCTCGGCCTCGGTGGCGAGCGCCCTTGCGAGCGCGAGGCGCTGCACCTGCCCGCCGGACAGCCGCACGCCGCGGTGGCCGATCAGGGTGCCGTGCCCGCCCGCGTCCGCGACGTCGGCCTCCAGACGGGCGTCGTCGAGCGCGCCCTGCAGCGGACGGTCGTGGTCGAGCGCGATGTTGTCGGAGAAGGAGCCCGACAGCACCCGTGGCACCTGCCCGACGTAGGCAACTTGGCCGGGGCGCAGGAAGAGCTCGGGGTCGTCGACCTCGAGGTCGTTCCAGCGGATGCTGCCCTCGTGGTCGACCAGCCCGGCGAGGCCTGCGAGCAGGCTGGACTTGCCCGACCCGACGCGCCCGGTGAGCAGGACGAGCGAACCGGCGTCGATGACGAGGTCGACCTCCTGCACGCCGACGGTGCCGTCGTCGTGCACGGCGGTGACGCGTTCGAGGCTGAGCTTCTCGAGCGGCACCCGGCCGGCGGGCGGCGGAGCGGGGGCGGTGCCCGCCGGCAGGTCGACGCCGGGCGGGACGCGGATGATGTCGGTGCCGCCCGAGAGGTCGGACATCGCCTGCAGCCAGCGACGCGCCACCGGCGCCTCGGTGACGGCGGCGCCGAACACCGTGCCGAACCACCCGGATCCGGCCACCGCGGTGCTCACGAGGAGGGCCGTGGCGAGGTCCCATCCGCCCGCGAGGTGCACCGCCCACGCCGTCACGACGCCCAGCTGCGTGAGCAGCGCGGGTGTGCCTTCGAGCAGCATCCGCACCCGCTGCTCCCGCACCGTCGCCGCGATCCGCCGCTCGTCCACGCGCCGCAGGTGCTCCTTCACCGCTGTCGTCGCGGCCGCGAGCTTGACGGTGCGCGCGGCGTCGAGCACCGAGACCAGCGCGGCGCCGAACCGGGCCCGCGCGTCGCCCGCCACGCGGGCCGAGGACCCGGCGAGCGGGGCGCCGAGGGCCGAGATCGCCGCGGACACGAGCAGCACCGCACCGAACACGCCGCCTGCGAGCACGCTCTGCGCGGCGACGGCCGTGACCAGCACGACGAGCGTGCCGTTGACGACGTCGACCCAGCGGTCGACGTAGAGCACGAGGCGGTCGGAGTCGAGCGCTCTGGCCACCACCTCGCCCGCGGGCGTGCGCGCGAGGCGCCGCTGCATCGTCTGCCCGCGCAACACGGCGAGGCGCATCCGCAGCGTGACCGCCGACCACCACTGCGGGTAGGTGCGGAACGCCAGTGCGAGGGCGGGCGGCGCGAGCAGCAGGGTGGCGGCGAGCGCCGCGGTCTCGTCCCATGGCGGCATCCCCTGTTCGAGGGCGCCCACGAGTCGTCCCCACCACCAGCCCGTGATCGCTCCGTAGGCCCCGACCAGCGACGCGACGAGGAACGCGAGGCCACCGAGCACACCCCAGCGCGGGTGGGCGAACATCGTGCGCAGCACCGTGCCGGCGAGCCGCGCGCGTACCGGCGGGGGAGCGGGCTTCGGCGGGCGGCGGACCGCGGGGGCGAACCGGGCGGCCGGTTCGACGGCGGGCTCGGCGTCGCCCGCCGCGGTGAGGAGGTCCCGGAACGGCCCCGCCTCGGCGGCGAGCCGGGCGCGGTCGCCGTGCTGCACCACGCGTCCTCGGTCGAGCACCGCCACCGCGTGACAACGGCGGGTGGTGGAGAGCCGGTGTGCGATGACGATGCCGGTGCGCCCCGCGAGGAGCCGGTCGGCGGCCTGGGTGACGCGGCGCTCGGTCTGCGGGTCCATGCGGGCCGTGGCCTCGTCGAGCACGACGACCGCGACGTCCCGCACGAGCAGCCGGGCGAACGCCACCAGCTGTTCCTCGCCCGCGGACAGGGTGGTGCCGCCGCCACCGAGCCGGGTCTGCAGCCCGTCCGGCAGCGCGGCCACCCACTCGGCAATGCCGAGCGCATCGACGGCTGCCTCGACGGCGGTGCGCGGGACGTCCCCGAACAGCGTGATGTTCTCCTCGACCGTTGCGGCGAGGATCTCGGTGCGCTGCGTGACCACGCCGACGGCCCGTCGCAGGTCCTGCAGGTCGGTGGTGGTGACGTCCTGCTCGGCCAGGAACACCGTGCCCGGTGGCGGCTCCACGGCCCGGGACAGCAGCTTGGCGAGCGTGGACTTGCCGGCACCGGTGCGTCCGACGAGCGCGCACGTGGTGCCCGCCGGCACCGTGAGGTGGACCGAGCGCAGCGCGAAGCCGCCGGGGTAGCCGAAGGTGAGGCCGCGGAGCTCCACGGCGGCGGGGCCGTCCGGCACGGGAAGCCCGCCTACCGGCTCCTGCGGCGCGGCCAGCAGGCCGCGGATGCGCTGCAGCGCGCCAAGGCCTGCCTGCACCTCCGGCATCTGCATGCTGATGCTGTTCAGCTGGCCCGCGAACGTCGTGAAGAGCAGCCACAGCGTCACGAGCTCTGCCACCCCGAGCCCGCCCTCGCTGACGATGGCGGCGCCTGCCACCGCGAGCGCGGCGAGCATCCCGTGCAGGACCAGCCCGGTGCGTAGGCCCACGCGCGTGGAGGCGGCGCAGGTGGCCGCGACGCGGCGCAGCACGTCGCGCGCCCGTATCGCGTACTGGCGCACGACGTGCGGCTGGCCGAGCGACGAACGCACGTCGTCGCGCCCCGCGACGGCCTCCTCCAGCTGCGCCGAGTGGGCCGACCACGCCGCCTCTTCCACGAGCTTGCGGTCGGCGATGACCGCGGTGAGCGGGCGCACCAGCGCCGTCGCCAGCAGCGCGACGACCGGGAAGGCGAACCAGGCGGGCCACCACGTCAGCCCGGCCACCACCCAGGCCAGCACCGACCGCAGCACGGCGTGGCTCAGCTGCCAGCCGACGCGCCGCAGCAGGGCGCCGAGCTGGCGGGCGTCGTCGTCGACGCGGTCGAGCATCTCACCGACGGCCTGCTCCTCGAGCACCGGCAGCGGCTGGCGGAGCGCGGCGTGCAGCAGGTCGGCCCGCAGGTGTCCCTCGGCGCGGCCGAGAACCCCGGAGAACGCGGTGCGCCCCGCGGTGTCGAGAACGGTGGCGCCGACCAGCAGCGCTCCCAGCAGCCCGACGAGCCCGACGGTGGGCTGCTCGGCCACCCGGCCGGCCACCACGGCCCCGAGCGTCTCGGCCACCGCGGCGATGACGACGAGCGCGCCGACCACGGCCGTGGTGGGACCGGCGAGGCGGCGCCACGTGAGCGGCTGGGCCCGGTACCCATGCACGTGGTACGGCCGCGCGCTCTCGTCCATGCCCCCCGGCCCGTGCCCCCTCCCGGCCTTCGCGCCGGTGGGGGAACGCTAACCGCCTGCCGAGGTGGGGCGCGCCCGATTTTCGGGCCGCTAGGAGATGCGGAGCCGTCCTCCGGCGACGATCCGGTCGGGGTCGATGACGTGCGGGTTGAGCCGGATCAGGTGGGAGACGGTGACGCCGTGGCGCGAGGCGAGGCCGGTGAGGGTGGCGCCTGCCGGGATCACGATCTCGTTCGGCGGCGCCGGGCGGATCTCGAGGTCGTCGCCGGCCTGGATCCGGTCGGGGTCGGCGATGGCGTTCTGCTCGGCGATCTGCTCGAGCGACACCTGGTAGCGCAGCGCGATGCGGGCGAGCGTCTCCCCTTGCCGCACGGTATGGGTGACGGGCCGGTTCGCGTCCGGCGGGGGCCCGGGCTGGGGCGGCTGGGCGTTCGGCCGCTCGGGCTGCGGGGGCACGTCGGGGCCCGTGGGCGTGGTCGGCGGGCGCGGGGTCGTCGGCCCGGGTGACGGGGGTGGCGGCACCGCCGGCTCGCTCGGGGGTTCCCCGACCGGTGTGGCGGGGGCGGGCTCGGACGGGGATCCGGACTGGGACGCCGTGATCGCGGCGATCACCGCGGCGGCGATCGGGACGGCGGCGAGCAGCCCGATCATCGCCTGCTTCCCGGTGACCACGCGCCGGTCACCGGCCTCCGCGCGCGACTCGGTGGCGGCGGACTCGAGCTCCCGCCGCAGCCGCTCATGATCGGGCTCGTTCATCGCGCGTATTGTGCATCCCTCGTTCGGGTGAGCATCACCGGGTCGGGTTACGCGGACGGTGGTCACACCTGGCCGGGGCGGCTTGCGCCCTCTTCGGGCCATCAGGTTGACTCTCCACGTTCGGCCGAGCGGTTGTCACGTAACGTGGTGACCTGGTCCTCGTTTGGGGGTCTGAATGCCCTGGTGGTCCAGGGAGGGGGACGGTGAGTCCGTCGCCATGGATGGATCGCGACCGCCGGCGCGCCCCGGCGCTCCGGACCGGGGCACAGTGCATGAGCTGGCCGTCCGGAACGCCCGCGCGGTGGCACTCTTCTCGGCGGGCAACGCGAGGGAAGCCGCCGACCTGTTCGAGGACACGCTGCGGGGGTGCCGCGCGCTGCTCGGTCGCGACCACCACGCCACGCTGACCGTCGCGGGCAACCTCGGCGCCGCGCGGATCTCGGCGGGCAAGCGGCGGGAGGGCATCCACATGATCGCCGAGAACGTCGCCGACCGCTCGCGCGTGCTCGGCGACGAGGATCCGCGCACCCTCACCGCCCGCGACGCGCTCGCCGTGGCGTACCGCCTCGCCGGCGACGTCGACGATGCCGTCGAGATCTCCGGTCAGGTCACCGCGCAGCGCCGCAGGGTCCTCGGCCCGGCCCACCCCGACACGCTCACCTCGCGGATGGGGCTGGCGCGGGCTCAGGCCGCCGCAGGCGACCTGGAGGCGGCCACGGCCCTGCTGAGCGCCGCCGTGCAGGACGCCGAGCAGGTGCTCCCGCCGCGCCACCCGCACCTCACCGCCCTCGTCGAGTGCGCCGAAGCCATCGGCATGACCCGTCGCGATGGGTAGCGCCGCCACCGAAGACTCCCCGAGCTCCCCAGACCCACGAACCGAGGCATCACCATGTCGACCCCCCCGACCGGCTACCTGACGCGAGAGCGCGAGACCGCGCGCAGTGACGAGGCGCTGCTGCTGCGCCTTGGCTATTCGCAGGTGCTGTACCGCGAGATGGGGGGGTTCTCCAACTTCGCCATCTCGTTCACGATCATCTCGGTGCTCGCGGGCTGCCTGACGTCGTACTACCTCGCGTTCAACAACGGCGGCCCGGTCGCGATCACGTGGGGCTGGCTGTTGGTCGGTGGGTTCTGCGTGCTCGTGGCCATGGCGATGGGGGAGATCGCCTCCTCGATGCCCACGGCGGGCGCCCTGTACTTCTGGGCGTCCAAGCTCGGCGGGCCCGCGTGGGGATGGTTCACCGGCTGGTTCAACCTCATCGGCCAGATCGCGGTCACCGCGGCCATCCAGTACGGCTCGGCGACGTTCGCGACGGCGCTGCTGAACCTGTGGTTCCCGAGCCTGGTCGGCACGGACACGACCACGATCTTCATCGTCTTCTCGGTGATCGCCGCCGGCCAGCTGGGCCTCAACCTCCTCAACGTCAACCTGCTGTCGCGGCTCAACACCCTGTCCGCGTGGTGGCACATGGCCGGCGTCGCGCTGATCGTCGTGATCCTGCTGATCGTGCCCACCGAGCACCAGTCGGTCTCGTTCGTGTTCGGTGAGGTGATCAACAACTCCGGCTTCTCCGACTCGGGCATCTGGTTCGTCTTCGGTCTCGGCCTGTTGATGGCGCAGTACACCGTCACCGGCTACGACGCGTCGGCGCACATGAGCGAGGAGACCCGCGGGGCATCGCGCGCCGCGGCGCTCGGCATGATCTGGGCCGTCGTCGGGTCGGTCGTGTTCGGCTTCATCCTGCTGGTCGCGGTGACGTTCGCGGTGCCCAACGTGCAGGGCACCATCGACGCCGCCGGGATGGCCGTCGTCTACATCTGGTCCGAGGCCACCAATGACGCGTGGGCCGAGTTCATGCTGGTCATCGTGGTGATCGCGCAGCTGTTCTGCGGCACCGCGTCGGTGACGTCGGCGTCGCGGATGATGTTCGCGTTCTCCCGCGACCGGGCGGTGCCCTTCTCCCGCCTGTGGCGCCGGGTCGGCGCCAACCGGGTGCCGGTGAACTCGGTGATCGCGATCGCGGTCACCTCGTGGGCGCTGATGATCCCGACGCTCGCCAACGGCGTGGTCGGATACGCGGTGGGCACCTCGATCGCCGTGATCGGCCTCTACATCGCGTTCGCGCTGCCGATCATCCTGCGCATCAAGGCGGGCGACAGGTTCGAGCCGGGCGCGTGGAGCCTCGGCAAGCACTACAAGTGGGTCTCGCGGATCGCGGTGGTCTGGATCGGCGTGGTGTGCGTGCTGTTCTTGATGCCGATCTCGCCGAAGGGCATCCCCGGCACGGAGGGCTTCGCCTGGGAGTCGGTGAACTACGCCCCGCTGACGGTGGGTGGCGCGCTCGCGCTCTTCGGCGGCTGGTACCTCGTCTCGGCCCGCAAGTGGTTCACCGGCCCCGTGCGCGAGAATCGTCCCCAGGACGACTTCAACGTGATGCAGCGCGGGAACGGCCAGCCGCACCCGCAGCAGATGCGTCAGCCCGTCCGGCCGTACTGATCGCCGCGGCGCCGCTGGACATCAGGGCAGGCTGTCGTACTGGTCGTCCGGAGCGGGGACCGGTCGTGCCGTGGCGACGGTGATGTACGGGATCACGCCGTTGTTGATGGGGTCGGCCGCCCGCTGGTCGGTGTAGGCGCCGGTGATCTCGTACCAGGTGTCGGGCTGCAGGACGGGCGGTAGCCGGCCGGCCAGGCCGACCTTGACGGGTTGGGCGTCGGCGGCACAGCAGTTCAGGACCATGCGCACGAGGTAGGGCGTGCCGCCCTCGTCGAGGCTGATGAACCCGGACGTGGTGATCCGCCGGTCGCGGAGGGTGCGCCCGTTGTCATAGGCGGCGCGGCCGGCGTAGTCGACCAGGCTGAGTTGCGCCGGGTCGCCCGCGGGGAGATCGGAGAGATCCCAGGGTTGCTGCAGGGCTGTGCCGGCGCGCATGGCCGCGTAGGAGCCCGGTGGGGGTGGGGCGACGAAGATCAGCGCGAGCAGGGGGAGGACGAGGAGCCACGAGATCCGCGGCTCGCGGTGCTCGTGCGCGGCTGGAGCGGCCGCGCCCCGCGAGCGTCGGTACTCGAACCAGACCGTGGCGACGGCGGCTACCACGAGGACGGCGGCGGCCACGAGCAGCAGCGGGCGCAGACCCGCCTTGACGTAGCGCAGGTAGAGGTCGGTGAGGCCGGCGTACCCGACGGCCGCGCCGAGGAGGAACAGGACGGCCGCCTGCGCCCCCCGGTTCACAGCAGCACCGCCCCGACGACGGCCGCCGCCACTACGGCCGCCGCGAAGGTGACCGGGGCGAACCGCAGCGCGAACCCGCGGCCGAACGTGGCTGCCTGCATGGCGAACAGCTTCAGGTCGATCATCGGTCCGACCACCATGAAGGCCAGCTGGGCGGTGGGTGAGAACTGGGTCAGGGAGGCGGCGACGAACGCGTCGGCCTCGGAGCAGATCGACAGCAGCACCGCGAGGAGCGCCAGTGTGAGCACGGATACCACCGGGACGGCGGCCGCGGCGTAGAGCCAGCTCGCCGGGATCACGGTCTTGAGGGTGGCGGCGGCCATGGCGCCGAGGACGAGGAAGCCGCCCGCGTGCATCACGTCGTGGCGTACGGATGCCCAGAACGCCGCCGCCTTGCCGAGCCCCGCGGGCGAAGGGCGGGCCGGCAGGCGGAGCCAGTCCGTGCGGCCCAGCCGCTGCCACAGCCAGCCCATCGCGCACGCCACGAGCAGGCTCGCCACGAACCGGGCGAGGACCATCCCCGGGTTGTCGGGGAACGCGACGGCGGTGGCGGTGAGCACGATCGGGTTGATCGCCGGGGCGGACAGCAGGAACGCCAACGCGGCCGCCGGGGCGACGCCCCCGCGGACCAACGCCCCGGCCACCGGAACGGAGGCGCACTCGCAGCCGGGTAGCACCATCCCGGCCACGCCGGCCACCGGCACGGCCCTGGCGGGGTGCTTCGGCAGCGCACGGGCGAGGAACGACGGCGGCACGAACACCGCGATGATCGCCGAGAGCAGCACGCCGAGGACGAGGAAGGGGAGGGCCTGCACGACGACCGCGACGAACACGGTCGTCCAGGTCTGCATCACCGGCTCGGACAGCACGCGGCGGATCGGCCCCTGCCCGGCGACCGCGAGGAGCAGAACCATGCTCAGGACGAGGGTGGAGTCGAACCGCCAGCCCTGTGGTTCCTCCGCCTCGTGCCGGTCGGCTCGCGTCGGGTCGGGATCGGTCGTGCTCACGGGTGATGTGCCTCCGGCGCGGTGGACGTCGTGGAGCGGGCCCAACCTCGACACGGATGTCCGGAGGGAAACGTTCGGTCACGAGGCTGAACCGACCACCCGCGGGACGCGTGCTGATGGGAGGAGCACCCGTGCGGAAGGAGCCCGGCCTTGTTGCTCAGCAGGCGTCGATCGGCCCGATCCCGGCGCGAGACGCCCGCAGCAGCGTCGTCCGGTCACCGCCTCGCGCGGGCGAGTCTCACCGTGCTCGCCGGCCTGCTGGTGCTCCTCGCCCTCACCCTGCCCCGGGAGGCGGGCCAGCTCAGCCCGCTCGCGTTCGTGCGGATCCCGGTGGAGGCGCTGGTCGGCGTGGCCGTCCTGCTCGTCCTGCCTGCGCGGTATCGACCGCGGGTCGCGTTCGTCGCCGGGGCACTGCTCGCCATGCTGACCCTGCTCCGCGTGCTGCAGATGGGGTTCCTCGCGATCGTCGCGCGGCCCTTCGACCCGATCTTCGACTGGTCGCAGCTGGCCAGCGGCGCGAGCGTGCTGCGGGGTCCGTTCGGCGGGGCGGGCACCGCCGTCGCCGTCGTCGCCGCTGCTGCCGTGCTGGTCGTCCTCACGGCACTGGCGGCCCGGCGGCTGGCGACCTGCGCGGCCCGCCACCGGACCGCCGCGACCCGGCTGGTCGCCGTGCTCACAACGGTGTGGCTCGCCTGCTTCGTGCTCGGCACACAGCTCGTGGCCCCGATGCCCGTCGCGGCGAGGAGCGCGGCCTCCGGCGTCTACGAGACCGCGCGGCAGGCCGTCACGAGCGTGCGCGAGCAGCAGATCTTCGACCAGCAGGTGGCCGCGGACGTGTTGCGCGACGTTCCGGACGCGAACCTGCTCACCGCGCTCCGCGGCAAGGACGTCGTCCTCACCTACGTCGAGAGCTACGGGCGCTCGGCGCTGGAGAACCCGCAGTTCGGGCCGGCCATCACGCCGGTGCTCGACGAGGGGACCATGCGCCTCGGCGCGGCCGGCTTCGGCGCCCGCAGCGCGTTCCTCACCTCGTCGGTGATCGGCGGGGGAAGCTGGATGGCCCACGCGACATTGCAGTCGGGCGTGCGCGTCGCCAACCAGCACAGCTTCGAGAAGCTCGTCGCGAGCGACCGGCTGACGCTCACATCCGCGTTCCGGCGTGCGGGCTGGGAAACCACGGCGGTCCAGCCATCCAGCCTCGGCCCGTGGCCGGCGGGGCGGTTCTACGGCTACGAGCGGACCTACGACTCCGCGAACCTCGGCAACCGGTCGGGGATCTTCGATCTCTTCCAGACGCCCGACCAGTACACCCTCGCCGCATTCGAGCGGGCGGAGCGCGGCCGGGCGGATCGCGGCCCGCTGATGGCGGAGATCCCCCTCGTCTCCAGCCACTGGCCGTGGGCGGAGATCCCGCGGCTGCTCGACTGGGACGACGTCGGCGACGGATCGGTGTTCGACCGGCCGGGAGCGGGGCAGAGCGACCCGGTGGAGGCCGTCGAGGCGGATCCCGACCGCATGCGCGACGGGTACCGGCGATCGATCGAGTACTCCCTGTCCACGCTGATCTCGTACGTCGAAACCTACGGCGACGACGACCTGGTCCTCGTCTTCCTCGGCGACCACCAGCCCGCCGCCTTCGTCAGCGGGGACGGCGCAGGCCACGACGTCCCGATCACGATCGTCACGCGGGACCGCGACGTGCTGGACCGGATCGACAAGTGGGGCTGGCAGGACGGCCTGCGGCCCGACCCGCGGGCACCGGTCCTGCCGATGGAGTCCTTCCGCGACCGGTTCCTCACGACGTTCAGCTCGCTCGGGAACAGTAGTCGGCCGCCGATGTGACTAGCGTCCCGCGGCGCGGAGCAGCCGCAGCTGGCCCAGCTCCGCGATGTTCTTCATGAGCTCGGCGTTGGCCCATCCCAGCATCTGCGCCACGGTCATCCCGGCGTCGGCGGGCCACGGGAATGAGGCTGGTCCGGCGAGGTCGGCGTCGGTGAGCCGATCCAGCACCGCGAGCCACGCGTCGTGCAGCCCGCGCAACCAGTCGACGGTGCCGTCGGGGCCGGGCCACGCCACAGCCGCGCGGTCGCGGGGCTCGCGGCCCTGCGCGTGATCGGTCGCGACGCTCCACCACCAGCCGATGTGCCAGGTCACCCAGCCGATCGTCGGAACCGGGATGGGATCGGGCTCGGTGTCGGCCCAGTCCGGCGTCCAGGTCCCATCGGCGTCCTGCCGCACGGTCCAGCAGAGTGGGGCCGGTTCCCACAGGAAGTCCTCGGTGGCCAGCCGGTCCAGGTGCAGCTCGGCGAGGGACCAGGTGAACTCGAACTGCCACCGCAGCAGGTCGCGACTCATCTGGTGATCATCGCGGCCTGCTGCGGTGTCGTGCATCCGAATTCGGTCAGTCGGCCAGCGCGAGCTCGGCCGGGACCCGGTCCCGCCGCCGGACGAGCCCGCTCAGCGCGATGACGAGTCCGGCCACGGCGAACCCGGTGACGACGCCGAGGGCCGGCGTGAACCCGGCCAGCAGCGCGTCCGGGCCGGTGTGCCCCTCGCCGCCCGCCACGAGCACCGCCGTGACGATCGCCAGGCCGAGCGCGCCGCCCACCTGCAGGGAGGTGTTCAGCAGGCCGCCCGCGAGGCCCTGCTCGTCGTCCGGGACCCCGGCCGTGGCCTGGATGTTGAACGACGCGAACGCGAGGGTGAAGCCGATGCCGAGCAGGATCATGCTGGGCAGCACCCCGACGACGTACGGGGCATCGCGGTCGACCACGATGAAGAGCACGTACGCGGCGACGTGGGCGACCACGCCGGCCGCGATCGTGCGGGCGGTGCCGACCCGGTCGATCAGCGGGTCCATGCGCGGGGAGCCGAACGCCACGATGAGTGCGGCAGGCAGGAAGCCGAGCGCCGTCTGCAGCGCCGACCAGCCCAGCACCGACTGCAGGTACAGCATCACCACGAACTGGAACCCGAGGTAGCCGCCGAAGAAGACCATGACGCCGAGGTTCGTCCTGACCAACCGGCCGGACCGGAAGATGCCCAGCGGAACGAGCGGGTGGGCGCTGCGCCGCTCGACGATCAGGAAGGCGGCGATCAACACAGCGGTGAGGGCGAACTGGAGCAGCGTGCGCGGGCTGGCCCACCCGATCTCCGGCGCCTCGACCACGGAGTAGACCAGCAGGAGCATGGCGGCCACACCGGTGATCGCGCCCGGCAGGTCGAACCCGCCGGACCGCTGTGCCGGCCTGTCGTCGGGCAGCACCCGGTACGCCGCGACCAGCGCGACGATCGCGATCGGTACGGGCAGGAAGAACGTCCAGCGCCAGCCGACCTCGGTCAGCAGCCCGGAGAAGACGAGGCCTGCGGAGTACCCGCTTGCCCCGAACACCGCGAAGATGCCCAGCGCCCTGTTGCGGGCCGGGCCCTCGGCGAAGGTCGTTGTGATGATCGACAGGGCCGCGGGCGCGGTGAACGCCGCGGAGGCGCCCTTCACGAGCCGGGTGACGATCAGCAGGGCGCCGTCGTCGACGAGCCCGCCGAGCATCGAGGCGACCGTGAACACCGCGACCGCGATGAGGAACACGCGCCGCCTGCCGAGCAGGTCGGCGGTGCGCCCGCCGAGCAGCAGCAGACCGCCGTAGGTCAGGACGTAGCCGCTGACGACCCATTGCAAGGCGCTGGTGGAGAGGCCGAGGTCGGCCTGGATGACGGGCAGCGCGACGCCGACCATCGACACGTCGAGCGCGTCGAGGCCGACGACGAGGGACACGGTGAGGAGTACGCCCCAGAGCCGGGGCGTCCACCGTGTGGAGGTGGTCGTGAGGGAAGCGGTCACGAGCCACGAGACTACATGCATGCGCATCAGATGCAAGCTCATTAAATGAGCGTGCATCACAGTCCCGTGCATGCTAGTCTGCGGCTCGTGAGCCTCGCCGAGGAGCAGCTACTGGGTGAGTGGCACGAGCTGCTCGCCCGCCACGCCACCGTGTGCGGTGCCCTGGAAGCCGAGTTGCGCCGCCGCCACGACATCGGCGTGAGCGAGTTCGAGGCCCTCGAGCGTCTCGCCACCGTCCAGCAGGGGAAGTGCCGCGGTGTGGAGCTCACCGAGGCCGTGCACCTGAGCCAGAGCGCGGCCTCCCGGCTCGTCGCCCGCATGGAGCGCGACGGCCTCGTCGAGCGCACCGCGTGCCCCGACGACAGGCGCGCGATCTTCATCGCGCTCACCGATGCGGGCCGGCGGCGCTACCTCGAGGCGAAGCCCACCCAGCGCGCGGTGCTCGCCTCCACGATGAGCTGAGCGGCACGCCGTCCGCCGAAAGATCGAGAGTTGTGTCGGACGATCGGCCGATGTCCCCCTTGCCGGTGCCGGGTGAAGATGCACGCCGGAACTGCCATCCGGACGGGGGAGACCGTGCACGGGCTGATCGTGTCCGCCGACCACCTGCACGCACGGGTCCGCGGGATCCGCGCACTGGGTTGGTTCGCCTGGTGCACGCGCGTGCTGCTCGCCGTCGCGTTCCTGCCCTCGGGTCTGACCAAGGTGCTCGGCGTGCCGTTCACCCGGCTCGACCCGCAGGCGTCCGAGGTGGGTCGCTTGTTCGCCGCCCTCCAGTACGACTTCGGCGGGCTGTACCAGTTCATCGGGGCCTGCCAGCTCGCGGCCGCGGTGCTGCTGCTCGTCCCACGCACGACCCTTGTCGGTGCGCTCGTGCACCTGCCGATCACGTCCGGCATCGTGGTGATCACGACGACCGTCGGCTTCCGGGGTACCTGGCTGATCGCATGGCTGATGCTGCTGGGCGTGATCTTCCTGATCTGCTGGGACTGGCACCGGGTCAAGGCGCTGTGCGGCCCGGAGCTGCCGGCTCCGTCAGTCGCATGTCCGGCCGCCGCTTCGGCTCGGCCACACCCCGCTCGGTGACGATCGCGTCGACGAGGCGGGCCGGCGTGACGTCGAACGCGGGGTTGAACGCGCGCGTGCCGGCCGGGGCGGTCGGTACGCCGGCGAGCGCGGTGACCTCGGCGGCGTCGCGCTCCTCGATGGTGATCGCCGTGCCGTCGGGCGTGGCCAGGTCGACGGTGGACCACGGGGCGGCCACGACGAACGGGACGCCCGCGTCGGCGCAGGCGAGCGCGAGCCCGACGGAGCCGACCTTGTTGGCGGTGTCGCCGTTGGCGGCGATGCGGTCCGCCCCGATGAGCACCGCGTCGACGAGGCCGCGCAGGATCGCGCCGGGTGCGGCGCTGTCGACCTGAACCACGTGGTCGATGCCGTCGGCCGCGAGCTCCCACGCAGTGAGCCGGGCGCCCTGCAGGAGCGGGCGGGTCTCGTCGACGTGCACGAGCTCGACCAGGCCCCGGCCGTGCAGCTCGCGCACGACCCCGAGCGCGGTGCCCCATGCCGTGGTGGCGAGCGTGCCGGTGTTGCAGTGGGTGAGCAGCCTCAGGGGGCGGGGCGGGCAGCGCGCGACGAGCCAGTCGGCACCCAGCTTCGCCAGCTGCCGGTTGGCGGCCTCGTCCTCGGCGAGCACCCGGCGTGCCTCGGCGAGCACGGCCGCCGGTCCCTCCGCGATGAGCGGCAGCACGCGGTCCACCGCCCACGCGAGGTTCACCGCGGTGGGGCGGGCCTCCCGCAGCCGCCCGATCTCGTGGTGCAGGCGGGCGTCGTCCCAGCCTTCGCGGGCACCCTGCGCCAGCGCGACGACCACGCCCAGTGCCCCGACGGCGCCCAGCGCGGGCGCCCCGCGGACCGCGAGGCGGCGGATCGCGGAGACGAGCGTGTCGACATCGGCGGCGTCGATGTACGCCTCTTCGCCTGGCAGGCGGGTCTGGTCGAGCAGGCGAACGGCGGGCCCGCTCTCGTCGAGCCACTGAACGGTCTTGAAGGCCACTGCACCACGGTATGCGGCCCGGGTGCGGACGTGGGAACGATCTCGGGCGGGTGGTCCGCGCACCCACCGATCGGCCACCGAGGGAGCGGACTGGACGCGCTCTGGTGTGGGCCTTCGGTGGCGCCGCGCAGTGTGCGGGGCCGCCCCTCAGAGGTCAAGGGCGCCTTCGGCGTCGCTTCGCGATCGCTTCGCGACCCTTGACCTCTGAGCCTCTGCGACCCCTGGGGCGTGCAGCGCGGGCAGGCCAAGGGCCTGCCCCTCGGGCGCGCGGCGCCACCGAACGCCGGCCCGACGGGCATGATCGGGGCCTCGGCGCGAAAACGGGCGAAAACTGCCCGGGAACGCGCCGAATCTCCGATCATGAGGCCATACCGGCCCATGATCGCAGCGAGGTGCACCTCACGGTCCCCGGCGGGGCCGTCACGTGCAGTTCGGAACGATCTCCGGAGCTCACGCACCCGTTGTCGGCTCACGCGGCCCGTCGACGGTGTGTGTGAAGCCGGAAAGGGTGCGCCAGCCCTCACCGGGTGTGTGATGGCAACAAGATCCCCGCGACTCCGCCGCCAGGAGGCCACCGCAAGACCCGAAGACCAAGACCCCAAAGGCATTGCCGCGCTATGCCGCCCCGCGCCACCAGCGCTTGGCTGGGGCGTGCGCGACCACGCGGGGACGCGAGCCCGGTGAGGGGACCTCGACGCCGAGGGTCCGGCGCAACAGCAGGCGATCCCGCTCCTGCGCCGCGGCGAGCGCGGGGTGGTCCGCGTGGGCGTCGAGGAGGGCGCGGAGGCCACGGCCGCCCGTCGTCGGGTCGTTCCACGTCGCCACGACGGCGGCGTCGAAGTCGGCGGGCGAGTCGTCGCCGATGTTCTCGAGGAGGGCGTCGAGGCGCGCGAGGAGCGCGGTGCGCCAGCGCTGGTGGAGCGCGAGCAGGAACGCCTCGACGCTGCCGAACGTGGCCTCGACGTCGCCGCGGCGGGTGATCTCCGGTCGGCCGTTGCGGGCCGCCTCGGCGAGGACCTCACGGATCAGCAGGAACTTCGGGGACATGACGTCGGTCTCCAGCGCTGCGATGGTTACATACTCTGTGTACGTACTCTGAGTATGTCGTAGACTCTCGGCATGTCAAGGCCGAAGAGCCGGCGCGAGCTCTACTCGGAGGCCACCCGTGCCGCGCTGCTGGAGACGGCCACGGCGATGTTCGCCGAGCGCGGCTACGCACGGACCTCCCTCGACGACATCGCGGTCGCCACCCAGGTCACCCGCGGCGCGGTGTACCACCACTTCGAGAGCAAGCAGGCGGTGTTCGAGGCGGTCTTCGACACGCTCGAGCAGGACATGACGGCACGGGTCGCGGCCGCCGCCGCGGGGCAGTCGAACGCGTGGGATGCGGGCATGGCCGCGCTCGACGCGTTCCTCGACCTGTGCTGCGAGGACCGCTACGGCCGGCTGTGCTGGCTGGAGGGCCCGCTCGCACTGGGCTGGGCCCGCTGGATGGACTACGAGAAGAAGTACGCCTACGCGATGATCGACGGGTTCCTGCAGGCCGCGCGGGCAGAGGGGCTGCTCGCGCCCGTACCGGCGCAGGCGAGCAGCCAGCTGGTGTTCCACCTGCTCGGGGGTGCGGGGCGCACCATCGCCGAGGCGGCGCAGGCCGACCGCAGGGCCGTACGCGACGGGTGCGCCTCGACGATCCGCCGGATGCTCAACGGGCTGCGCGCGTAGCCCACTCCGCCTGGGCGGCGGCCGTCGGGCCGCGGTCGAGCAGGTCGACGGCGCCCTGCACCACGACCCGCACGTTGCGCCGGTTCCACACGGGGTTGGCCGCCATCCGCTCCGAACGCGACACGCACGAGTGGATGTGGTCCAGCCAGCCGAGCAGGACCAGCACCTCGGGCGCGAGGATGGTGCCGCCGAGCGCGGACTGGCATCCGACGAGCACATCGGCCTCGGCAGGCGGCACACCCTCGAGCCACCGCAGCACGACGGGGCCGAACTCCACGCCAGCGGCCATCGCCTCCGCCATCGGCACGAACGTCGCGATGTCGAGCACGGACAGGCCGTCCGGCCGGGCGGTGCACCAGTCGATGATGGCGCTCACCCGCCCGTTCGGCGCGGCGAGCAGGTTCACCGGCAGGTAGTCGCCGTGCACCCAGCCGATCCCGACGACCTGGCCGCGCAGCCGGGCGTCCAGCAGCGCGGCGAGCCTGCTCGCTTCGGTCCGCAGTCCCGCGGGCAGTGTGCGGGAGACCTCGGCGATCGGGCCGTGCACCAATTCGCCGAGCTCGGCGTCGCCGAGCCGGTGCAGCGCGGCCGTGTTCCGGTGCAGCTCGCTGATCGCGCCGACGGCGCTCGACCGGAACGCGCCGCGACGGGCCGGGTCGGCCAGTGCGTCAGGCCCCGACCCGCCGGGCAGCAGGGTCTCGGTCAGGAGGTAGGTGTCCCCGACCTCGGCGGTGCCGAGCACGCGGGGGATCAGCGGCGTCCAGTGCTGCAGGCGCGGGTCGGAGTGCAGCGCGGCGAGCGCCGACGTCTGCTGGCGCAGCTCGCGCTGCCCGTTCGCCGTGTCGGCGGCCTTGAGCAGGGCCTTGCGCTCGCCGACCGGCCCGATCGTGACCACGACCGTCTCCGAGCCCCCGCCCATATTGGATCCGATCGCCCAACCGGTAGGGGCGCCGACCCGGCGCAGGCCGTCCTCGCCGACCCGGCGCAGCAGGGCGGAGCTGCGGATGCCGTCGATCCACGCGCCCGGCGGGCCGGGGATCCACGGCGCGTTCATGATCAGCACGACGGACGCGACGGTGCACTGCGCGAGCAGCCAGGCCAATCCGACGGCAAGGACGCCCAGGTGCGGCATGAGCAGCCAGGCGAGCCCGATCGTGAGCACCGAGAGGGAGGTCGGCACCCCGAACTGGATGCCGCGGCGCTGCCGCACGCGAGCCGTGCTGGTGGCCGCCGCGGTGATCACGTTGGGGATCGCGGAGAGCGCGACGAGCGCGAGCGCCCCGGCGCCGGTGTCGGCGTAGTGCGGGCCGAAGAGCGCCAGCACCAGCGGCGCGCCGAGGGCGAGGACCAATGCGACGGGGACGACGAGCGTCAGCCCGCGGCGCACGGTCTCCCGGCGTGCCTTGTCGACGCTGCCCGGGTCGGCAGCGTTGTGGGCGATCATCGACTGCCCCATGCCGGACGGCACCATGTACAGGGCGAGGCCGAACTGCCACACCATGTTGTAGGCGGCCGCCGCCTCGGCGCCGAGGCGGCCGAGCACCAGCACCGGCAGGCCCATCATCGCGGCCTGCCAGAACAGGGCGCCCACGTAGTCGGCGCCGATGAACCGGCCGACGGCGCCGACGGTGATCGGCACCGCCCGCTCGGCCGTCCTCGCGCCGTGTGCGGGCAGCAGCCGGATCAGGAGCCACAGGTTGATCGGCAGCACGATCAGGGCGGTGGCGATCACCCAGGACAGCGCGATGCCGCCGGGCAGGGCGGCGAGGGTGACCGCGACGAGCAGGCCGATCTTGAGCACCGAGAAGACGACGTTCTCGATCGGCACGGCCGTGGCCCGGCCGACGGCCGTGAGCACGTAGTCCTGCAGGCTGAACAGCGTCCAGACCGGGCAGCTCACGGCGAAGAACGCGATGAGGGTGCCGTAGCCGGCCACGTCGACCAGCTCGGGCGCCCACCAGATCGCGCCGGCGCCGAACCCGGCGCCCGCGAGGGCGGACAGGGTGACTGCGACGAGGTAGCCGAGCGCCACGAGCCTGCGGGCTGCTGTGCCGGCCACGGGGACGAAGCGCAGCAACGCGTGCGACATGTTCAGGTGCGCGACGCCGCCGACCAGCATCATGGACGACACGGCCACGGCGTTCACGCCGACGACGTCGGCCGGGAACATCTGCGCGGCCAGCACCCAGTAGAGCAGCCCGACCGCCGAGGACATCCCTGAGCTCACCACCAGTGCGAGCCCGTCGCGGTGCTGCGGCGCTCGCCACCCCGTGAGCAGGCCTTTCATCCGCGCGACCGCCACCGCCACCTGCGCGCCCCCAAGAAACGTCGCCCTACTACACCATCGTGAACGGAGCATGGACGGCATCCGAACGATGCCTGTCGACGGCACATCCTGCCTGAGTGCCGGATCTGTCCGCTCTTGGCCCCGCCGATGCCGGGTCGAGCGTCACCGATCCGGGTCGCCGCGTCCCGTGTCGTCGCTCTCCGTGTCCGGGCCACGCTCGAACTTCTCGAAGGCCCGCAGCATCGCCCAGGGCACCACGATCATGGAGCCGATCACCGCGAGCAGCGCCCACACGACACCGGGTACCAGTCCGGCCGCGGCCAGCACGACGAAGAGCGAGAGGGCGAGGAACCCCGCCTCCACGGCGCCTGCCGGCACCGGTGGCGCGACGGTCGTGGGGTGGGCCATCTCGCGGGCGAGCCCGGGGGCGCTCGTGTCGAGGTCGTGCTCGATGCCGGCCAGGATCTCCCGTTCGCGGGGCGAGAGCGCACGCGGCTCGTCCGGGCCTGAAGCCGGCGGCGGCGGGGGCATGCGCGCCCTGCCCTCCTCACGTGACGTGCTGGCGGTCGATCGACGTGACCAGTTTACGATGTTTGTCCGGATCGTCGGTAGAGCCCGTTTCATGCATTAATGGGCGGTTTGAGTTGCCCGAGCCGAAGTGTCGGGGCCCTGTGCTCGGATGGTGGCGTCACATCCGACGAACGAGAGGTGGGCCGGTGCCGGTCGAACTGATCAACCCGGAGGGGTTGCCGCAGCCACAGGGATATGCGCAGGTGGGGGTCGCGTCGGGCAGCCGCCTGGTGTACGTGTCCGGCCAGGTCGCTCGCACCGCCGACGGTGGCCGGGTCGGCGCGGGCGATCTGGCGGCCCAGACCGAGCAGGCCTATCTCAACCTCGCCACCGCTCTCGCCGCCGCGGGGGCCACGTTCGCCGACGTCGCCAAGCTCACGGTCTACGTCGTCGACTGGTCGAGCGAGCGCATGCCCGAGCTGGTGGCGGGGGCGATGCGCGCCGCGGAGCGCCTCGGGTTCGACCCGGTCCGCCCCATCACCCTGCTCGGGGTCACCGCGCTCGGCGAGCCCGACCTGCTGGTCGAGGTGGAGGCGGTGGCCGTGCTCGGGTAGCGGTACGGCCGGCGTCAGTAGACGTGCACCTCGGTGCCCACCGGGGCCACGTCGCTGGCCCACAGCAGGTCCATGGCAGCGTTGGTCAGGCGCACGCAGCCGTGCGAGGCCGGCTGTGCGGGAACGCTGCCCGACCCGTGCACGGCGATGCCGCCGTGGAAGTACTTGGGCCGGTAGAGCACACCCAGGTCGGCCTCACGCACGCCGTTGATCTGGCGCTCGATCTCGAAGTCGCCGCGCGGGGTGCGCGCCACACCGGTGCCGCCGGAGGGGCGGTCGTAGGCCTCCCCGTTTCCGGTCGAGGTGTTGAACGCCCACTGCACCTCGCCGCCCCGCACCACGAGCAGCAGCTGCCGCTCGAGGTCGACCTCGATGTGGTCGCCCTCGGCGGTGCGGGGCGCCGGCCGCGCCGCGGTGGGGAGCTTCCCGCGGGTGTCGGGGCCGGCGACCCCGTCGCGGTCGAGCCCTTCGGCCTTCTGGAACGCCATGACGGCCTGGCGGGTGAGCTGCCCGTAGTGGCCGTCGAGCTCGCCCACCCAGAAGCCGAGGCCCGACAGGCGCTGCTGGAGCTCCTGCACGGCGGGGCCGGACGACTCGAGGCGCAGCACCGCGTCGGCGGCCTCCGGCGCGGGCGGCGTGGAGGTGGACGGTGCGGGTGGTGCCGCCGTGGACGGTGCCGACGTCGGAGGTGCCGTGGGCGAGAACGGAGGTGGCGTGGTTGCCGGCGCGGCCGCGGACGGGAGGGAACCGGGGGAGGGCGTCACCGGGCTTCCGCAGGCGCCGGTGAGCGTCAGACCGCTCGCGATCACCAGCGTGACCGCGAGCCGGACAGGTGAACGGGTCTCGTGTCTTTGTTCGGCGGCGGCGGGGCCGGCGGTCATCGTGTACTCCTCGGGTCCTGAAACGATCATGCCCGGAGGAGTGACCGCCCAAACGCCGAACGCCGCGGCGTTTGCGACCGCGGCTCCCGACCGGTCTGCATGGTCGAGATCATCCTGCACGCAGGGGTGTGGGACGTGCATATGGGCCCGTGCCAAGGCCCTTGTCACCTGGCCGTGCGCTCGTGATGCCCGTGCCATGACCGCCAGAGCGCGGCGTACGCGCCGCCGCCCGCGACGAGCTCGTCGTGGGTGCCCAGCTCCGTGATGCGCCCGTCCTGCATCACCGCCACCCGGTCGGCGTCGTGGGCGGTGTGGAGCCGGTGGGCGATGGCCACGACGGTCCGCCCGGCGATGGCGGCCGCGAGGGCCCGTTCGGTGCTGCGGGCGGTAGCCGGGTCGAGGAGTGCTGTCGCCTCGTCCAGCACCACGGTGTGCGGGTCCGCGAGCACCACGCGGGCGAGTGCGAGCTGCTGGGCGAGGGCGCCGCCCTGCTGGTGCCCTCCCGGCCCGAGCGGGGTGTCGAGGCCGTCGGAGAGCTCGTCGACCCGGCATCCGGCGGTGGCGAGCGCGGTCCGCAGCGCGCGGTCGTCGGCGGTGGGGGCCGCGAGGAGGAGGTTGTCGCGAACGGTGCCGAGGAACACGTGGTGCTCCTGGGTGACGAGCACGACGTGGCGGCGGCGCTCCGCGCGGTCGAGGCCGGCGATGGGCACGCCGCCGACGGTGACCGCACCGGTGCGGGGCGCGTCCAGCCCGGCCAGGAGGCGTCCGAGGGTCGACTTGCCCGCACCGGACGGCCCGACCAGCGCGATCCGCTCGCCGGGGCGCGGGTCGAGGTCCACACTGCGCAGGGCCTCGCGATCGCGGCCCGGGTAGCCGAAGTGCACGTCCCGGACGGCCACGCGTTCGCCGCGCGGCGCTTCCCTGGTCGGCGGCGCGGGTGCGCCGGCGGCGATGCCCTCGACGCGGGCGAAGGCGGCGGTGCTGCTCTGCAGCTGCTCGACGCGCCACATGATCGTGTTCAGCGGGGTGGCCAGTTGCTGCAGGTAGAGCGCGGCGGCGGCCACCTCGCCAAGTGTCGTCGCGCCGTGGGCGAGGAGGGGGCCGCCTACCAGCAGGACCACGGCCACCGGGACGACGTGGCAGACGTCCACGGCCGGGAACAGCACGCTGCGCAGCGCGAGCGTGCGCTCCCGCGTGCGCCTGCTGGCCTCGATCGCGTCCCGGCAGGCGCCGATCCGGGGGTCCTGCAGCCGCAGCGCCTCCACCGTGCGTGCCCCGGCCACGGTGGCGGTGAGCACCTCGGCGAGCGCGGACGCCGCGGCGCCCTCCGCGAGGTATGCGGCGTGGGCGCGGCGCAGGTACCAGCGGACCGCGAACCACATCCCGACCAGGCCGACCAGGCCGCACACGCCCAGCGGGGGCGCCACGACCAGCACGGCGGCGAGCAGGAAGAGCGCCTGGACGGCGGCAACGAAGAGATCCGGTCCGGCGTCGCGCAGGGTGGCGGCCACGACGGCGACGTCCCCGGTGCCGCGGGCTGCGATCTCGCCTGCGCCCGCGCCTTCCACCACCCCGGTGGGCAGGGCGAGCACGCGCTCGACGTACCGCTCCCGAACCCGGGAGAGGGAGCGCTCGCCGAACCGGTGTGCGACCCACCGTGCCTGGCGGGCCAGCAGGAGCTGGGCAAGCGCGCAGGCGACGATGCCCAGCGCGAGCTGGTCGACGTCCTCCGGCCCGCTCCCTGCGCTGACCGCGTCGACGATGCGGCCCACGAGCCACGGGCCGGCGAGACCCGCGGCGGCGGCCAGTGCGTTGAGCGCGACCATCGCGGTGACGGCGCGGGCGTCGGCCCGCACCAGCCGCAGGGCGGCCCTGCGCGCGGCACCGGGTGTGGCCACGGGAAGGGTCATCTGGCCACCACCGCCTGATAGCGGGGCTCGGTGGCGAGCAGGTCGTCGTGGGTTCCGGTAGTGACCACGCGCCCCCCGATCAGCAGGAACACCGTGTCGGCATGGGCGAGGAGCAGCGGTGAGGTGGTGGTGACGAGCGTCGTGCGCCCGAGCCGCGCGGCGCGCAGCCCGGCCGCCACCGCGGCCTCGGTGTGCGCGTCGAGCGCCGAGGTGGGCTCGACGGCCAGCAGCACCTCAGGATCCGCGACCAGCGCCCTTGCCAGGCGCACGCGCTGGCGCTGGCCGCCCGACAGGTTCCGTCCCTCGCCGTCGACGTGGCCGTCGAGCCCGGCCGGCAGCCCGTGCACCACGTCCTCGGCGGCCGCCGCCTCGACCGCCTGCTCGATCGTGCGGTCGTCCGGGTCGGCGCGGCCGGCGAGGACCTCGCGCAGCGGGCCTGCGAAGAGCGCGGCGTCCGGGTCGGCGACCATGACGCGCTCCCGGACCTCCTCGGCGGCGATCGTGCCGAACCGGTGCCCGCCCCAGGTCGCCTGTGGCTCGGCGAACCCGCCGAGCCGGTCGACCACCGCGGCGGCTTCGGCGGGCCGGTCGCTCACCAGCGCGGTGAACGCGCCCGGCGCCACGTCCACACCGGACTCGGGATCGTGCAGCACGGCCGGGGCGGGCGGGCCGGGCGTGCCGGCGACCGGGCGGGGTTCGATGGCGAGGAAGCGGGCAACCCGGTTCGCGGCCACCCATCCGCGGCTGAGCTGGTGGGCTCCCTCGATGAGGGCGCCGACCGGGATCGCGAGGAGCGCGGCGTACCCGTAGACGGCGAGCAGGTCGCCGACGCTCATCCCGCCGGCCGCGGCCGTGCGGGCGGCGATCCACGTCACGCCGCCGACGAACAGCACCGGCAGCCCGGCGCCGACCGCCTCGATCCAGCTGCTGATCGTGCCGACCCGGTAGCCCTCGCCGCGCAGGGCGCGGGAGCCGTGCCGGTAGCGCCGGGCCATGAGGTCCTCGCCGCCGAGGCCGGCCAGCACGCGCAGCCCGCCGACGATGTCGAGCAGCTGGGCGGTGAGCGTGCTCTGCTGGATCCGGTACGCGGTCTCGAGCGCTCGCAGCCGGCCGACGAGCGGTCCGACGAGCACCGTCAGCAACGGGACCCCGAGCAGCACGACGGCGGCCAGCAGCGGCGAGATCGCCATCATCAGCCCGGCCACCACGAGGTAGGTGACCACCGCCCCGACGCTGGGGCCTGCGACGGTCAGCGCGGTACTCACGGTGATGACGTCGCCGAGGCCGATGCTGACGACCTCGCCCGTGGTGGTGCGGCTCGCCAGCGCGGCGCCGAGCCGGGTGGCGTGCTCCAGCACGGTGCGGGAGATGCGGAAGGTCCCGTCCATCCGCACCCGGGACATGGTGCGGTGGCGGAGGATGGACAGGGCGGCGGTGGCGACCCCGGCGGCGAGGAGCGCCCCCGTCCAGGCGGCGAGTGCCGGCCAGTCGCCCCTGGCCAGCCCGTCGTCGACGGCTCGGCCGAGCAGGTACGGCGCCAGCGCCATGCTCGACATCCCGACCGAGGCGAACACCGAGCCGGCGGCCACCCGCCCGCGCTGGCGCACGACCAGCCACCAGAGCACGTGCCACGCGCTGGGGCGGCCCGGCAGGTCGATCACCGGCCCCCCTCGACTCCCGGACTACGGGGACGAGGTTGCCAGATCCGCGAGCGCGGCGGCGGCCTTTTCCCGGAACGCGGAGACGTTGCGCAGCTTGATCTCCTCGTAGCCGCGGATCACGTCCGGCAGGGCGACGAGCTCTGCGACGGCCTCTGCGGTGTCCGGCCGCAGGTGGCCGAGGGCCTCGCGGACCAGCGTCTGGTATTCCACGACGAGTGCACGCTCGACGCGGCGGACCTCGGCGCGGCCGAACGGGTCGAGCGGGGTGCCCCGCAGGCGGCGGGCGGCGCGCAGCGCGCGGAACACGGGGCCTGCCGTGCGCCGCAGCCTGATCTTGCGGGTCATGCCGAGCGCGCGCAGGACCGGTGGGTGCAGGAGCACCGAGACGGCGGCGTCCGGGCCGAACTCGGCGTCGCGCCGGGCCTGTTCGGCCGGATCGAGGTGCAGCCGCGCCACCTCGTACTCGTCCTTGTAGGCCATGAGCTTGTGCAGCCCGTTGGCGTATGCGACGGCCACCCGCTCGCCCGCGTCCGCCCCCGCGCGCTCGGTGGCGATGGCCGCGACGCGCTGGACCTCCTCGGCGTACCGGTCGGCGTAGCGCTCGTCCTGGTAGCCGGTGAGGTCGGCGACCCGGGTGGCGAGGACGTCGGCGAACCCCGCGGGCTCGGCGACGGCGGCGGGTGCACCGATGGCCGTCGCGACCGCCGCCGGGTCGGCCACCGCGGCGCGGCCCCAGCGGAAGGCAGCGAGGGTCTTCTCGACGCCTGCCCCGTTGAGCCGGATCGCCTGCTCGATGGCGTCCGCCGCGATCGGGATGCACCCGTGCTGGAAGGCGGCGCCGATCAGCAGCATGTTGGCCGGCATGTGGTCGCCGAACAGCGCATCGGACAGGCCCTGCGCGTCGACGTGCAGGGCGGCGTCCGGGCGGGTGGCCGCGGCGATGCGGTCGAGGGCTTCGTCGGGGGACCCGGGCAGGGCGACGCGTCCGGTGACCATCGCCGCCGTCGGCACCACCGCGGAGCTCACCACGGCGATCGTGTGGCCATGGCGGGCGACGGCGAGGTTGGCCTCCGATGCGGCGCCGAGCAGGTCGAAGCCGATGAGCACGTCGGCGGTGCCGCGGGAGGCGCGCAGTGCCCCGCGCACCGGCTGCTTGGCGATGCGGACGTCGCTCACCACCGGGCCGCCCTTCTGGGCCAGCCCGATCTGCTCCAGGCCGGCGGCGTAGCGCCCGTCGAGGTGCGCGGCCATCTGCAGGATCTGCGACACGGTGACGACGCCGGTGCCCCCGATCCCGGGCATGCGGAGCAGGGCGGTGTCCCCGGTGAGCTTGCTCTCTGGCTCGGGAAGGCCGGCCGGTGGCTCCGGGATTGCCCGCGGGCCCCGGCTGCCCGGCTCGACCAGCAGGAACGATGGGCAGTCGCCCTTGAGGCAGGACAGGTCGGTGTTGCAGGAGGCCTGGTGGATGCGGGTCTTGCGGCCGAACTCGGTGTCAACCGGTTGCACGGACAGGCAGGTGGAGACCTGGCCGCAGTCGCCGCAGCCCTCGCACACGCGCTCGTTGATCACGACCTTCGCGGTGGGCGTGGGGAGCTTCCCGCGCTTGCGCAGGCGGCGCTCCTCCGCGGCGCACCGGTCGTCGTGGATCAGGACGGTGACACCGTCCACGCTGGCCAGCTCCTTCTCCGCGTCCGCGAAGTCGTCGCGGTGGCGGACGGTGGCGATCGGGTCGAGCGTGACGCCGCGGTAGCTGCCGGGATCGGCCGTGGTGACGACGATGCGGCGTACGCCCTCGACGGCGAGCCAGCGGGTGAGCGCGGGGACGTCGAGCCTGCCCTCGGCGCGCTGGCCGCCCGTCATCGCGACGGCGTCGTTGTAGAGCAGCTTGTAGGTCATGGTGACGCCGGCGGCGACGGCCGCGCGGATGGCGAGGGACCCGGAGTGGTGGAAGGTGCCGTCGCCGAGGTTCTGCACGAAGTGCCGGTCACGGGTGAACGGGGCGAGCCCGAGCCACTGCGCGCCCTCGCCGCCCATCTGCGTGAGCCCGAGCTGGTGGCCGCGTCCCGCGCCGTCGAGCGCGATCATGGCGTGGCAGCCGATGCCGACGCCGACGAGCGTGTCGTCGCTGGTGCGGGTGGAGGTGTTGTGCGGGCAGCCCGAGCAGAAGAACGGGGTGCGCGCGGCCAGCGGGAGCGCGATCCGCGAGGGCTGCTTCGGCGCTGCGGCCCGCAGGTGGACGGCCGCGGTGCGGGGGAGCCGGTCGGAGCCGATGCGGGCGGCCAGCGCGGCGGCCACGTCCTCGGCGCCGAGCGTGGATCGGGCGGGGAGCAGCACCCGGCCGTCGGGATCGTGGCGGCCGACGACCCGCGGTGTGCCCGCGCGGCCGTACAGCGCGGACTTGAGGTGGTCCTCCAGGAACGGGACCTTGTCCTCGACGACGAGCACCTCGTCGAGCCCGGCGGTGAGGTCGGCGAGCGTGTCGGCGTCCACCGGGAACGGCATGGCGAGCGTGATGATCCGCAGGCCGAGCGCCTCCATGGCGGCCTCGTCGAGGCCGAGGTCGTCGAGGGCGCGTTGCACGGTCGCGGCCGACGTCCCGGACGCGAGCACGCCGAGCCGCGCGGAGCGCGAGGTGAAGGCGATCCGGTTGAGCCCGGCCGCGCGGGCGTAGGCGCGGGCGAGGTCGAGGCGGCGGGTGAGCGCGTCGTGCTCGGCGTCGAGGGCGGTTGCGCCGACGAGGACGCGGGGCGCCTCCTCGGCGCGGCCGGGCACTGGCACGCCCAGGTCGAGCGCACCGACGTCCACGGTGGCGGCGGCGTCGGCGACGTCGGCCACGATCTTCAGGCCGGTCCAGAGCCCGCTGACGCGCGACATGGCCACGGCGTGCAGCCCGAGCTCGACGATCTCGGCCACCGATCCGGGGGTGAGTAGCGGAAGCAGCAGGCTCTGCGCCATCGGCTCGCACGTGCTCGGCACGGTCGAGGACTTGCATGCGGGGTCGTCGCCGATCAGCGCGACGGCTCCGCCGAGCGCGGTTGTGCCGGCGAGGGTGCCGTGGCGGATGGCGTCGGCGGCCCGGTCGAGGCCCGGGTTCTTGCCGTACCAGAAGCCGGTGACCCCGTCGTGGCGCCGTCCGGGGGCCTGGCGCAGCAGCTGGGTGCCCGCCACGGCGGTGGCCGCGAGCTCCTCGTTGAGGCCGGGTCGGAACACCACGCCCGCCTCGTCGAGGAACGGCCGGGCCCGCACCATTTCCTGGTCCAGCCCGGCGAGCGGCGAACCCTGGTATCCGCTGACGAACGCGCGCGTGTCCAGGCCGCGGGCGGTGTCGAGCCTGCGTTGCTCGAGGACCATCCGCACGATCGCCTGGATCCCCGAGATCAGGACCCGGCCGTGGCGGGCCGTGTACTTGTCGTCCAGCGTGACTGTGGTGGGCGGCACTCTGCGACCTCCGTCAGGGCGGGTGCGATGAAGAACACCGCTTCGGCACCCGTTCCGGCAAGTGCTGGCCGGTGTCGGCCCATGAACACGCAAAGGCGTTGTGCTTGAATCGCAGGCAGCTCGAGTTCTTTGCGCGGAGGCGGCCGTGGTCGATGTGGACGACACCGACCGGCGCCTGATCGACCTGCTGCGCGTCGACGCCCGCCGTACCTACTCCGAGATGGCCGTGCAGGTGGGCCTGTCGGTCGCGGCCGTGAAGCGGCGGGTCGACCGGCTGCGCGAGATCGGCGTGATCACCGGGTTCACCGTCCAGGTGGACCACGCGAAGCTCGGTGCGGGGGTGGAGGCGTTCATCGAGCTGCGTTTCCTCGGGAACACGAGGGTGAGCGAGATCGTGCGCTCGGTCTGGACCATCCCGGAGGTGCAGGCCGTCTTCACGCTCGCGGGTGACCCGGACGCGCTGGTCCAGGTCCGGGTGCGCGACCTCGGCCACTTGCAACTCGTGATCGACACGCTGCGTCGTTCCGGGACGGTGACGGGCACCCGGACGCTGATGGTGCTGGGGTCGTGGGAGCGCAGCTGAGTCAGGGCACCTCCGTCGCGAGTCTCAGATCACGTGCCGAGTCGTGCGGGACGCTTGTCGTCCCGCTGCCGGACGTCCATCATGCAGCGAGCTGTAGTGAAACTTGATTCCACTACATAGAACGCCGCTGGTGCCGTTGCGGGATCCCCGTTTCCGGTGCCCGAGGAAGGGGGATCACCGCCTGTGACCGAATCCAGCGCATCCGAGCTGAACAGTGTTGATCAGTATCGGGTTCCGGTGGGCGCCGGGCTCGCCGCAACCCGGGTCGTGGCGATCCTGCGGGCCGAGAACGCCGACCGCGCCGAGGCCGTGGTCGACGTGCTCGTCGAGGCAGGGGTGCGGAGCCTCGAGCTGACGCTGACGACCAAGGGTGCACTCGACGTCGTCGAGCGGCTCGCGGCGCGGGTCCCGGCCGAGGTGGAGGTCGGCGTGGGCACCGTGCTGACCGCCGCCGACGTCGACCGCTCCGTGGACGCGGGCGCGCGCTTCGTCGTCTCCCCTTCCGTTGAGCCAGAGGTGATCGCCGCGGCGCTGCGCCACCGTGTCGCGAGCTATCCCGGCGCGTTCACGCCCACCGAGATCGCCGCGGCGTGGAAGGCGGGCGCGAGCGCGGTGAAGCTGTTCCCCGCCGGGCAGCTGGGCCCCGGCTACCTCAAGGACGTGCGGGCCCCGCTGCCCGAGATCCCCGTGGTTCCCACCGGCGGCGTCGACATCGCCTCGGTCCGCGGGTGGCTGGCCGCGGGCGCGGTGGCCGTCGGGATGGGCGGCCCGCTGATCGGCGACGCGCTCGCGCCGGACGGGGACCTCTCCGCGCTCGCCGAGCGCGCGACCGCGGCACTCGCGGCGGCCCGCTCGTGACCGCCGGGCTGGTCACCCTCGGTGAGACGCTCGGTCTGCTCGTCGCAGAGGACGTCGGCCCGCTCTCCCTCTCCAAGGGGATGCGGTTGTCGATGGGCGGCGCGGAGTCGAACGTCGCCATCGGCGTGTCCCGGCTCGGCGTGGCGGCCACCTGGATCGGGCGGCTGGGCCGCGACCCGATCGGCGACCTGATCGAGCGGAACCTCCTCGCCGAGCGGGTGCGCGCCGTCGTGCACCGCGACGACGCCCCCACCGCGATCATGCTGCGGGAGCGGCGCACCGGCTCCGTGCAGAACGTGACCTACTACCGCCACGGCAGCGCCGGATCGCACCTGCGGCCCGGCGACGTGCCGGCCGGGATCGTCGAGGACGCGGGCGTGCTGCACCTGACGGGGATCACTCCCGCGCTGGGGGAGGGCCCCGCCGCGGCCGTCCGTGAGGCGCTTCGCAGGGCGCGCGCCGCGGGCGTACCGGTGTCGGTCGACCTCAACTACCGGTCCCGGCTGTGGGACGCCGCCACCGCGGCACCGGTGTTCCGGGAGCTCGCGGCGGGCGCGGACATGCTCTTCGCGGGCGACGACGAGGCGCGCATCGCGCTCGAGCTCGACGACAGGACGGGCCCCGAGAAGCTCGCCGCCGCCCTCGCCGAGCTGGGCCCGCGCGAGGTGGTGATCAAGCGCGGCAGACGAGGTGCCACCGCGCTGATCCACGGCGACCTGATCGATGTACCGGCGGTGCCGGTACAGGCCGTCGACAGCGTCGGCGCGGGTGACGCCTTCGTGGCCGGCTACCTCGCGTGCCGGCTCACCGGCCGCGACCCGGACGAGGGCCTGCGCACCGCTGCCGTCACCGGCGCGCTCGCCGTGACGGTGCCCGGCGACTGGGAGGCATCCCCCCGGCCGCACGAACTGACACTGCTCGGTGCGGAGGAGGACGTGCAGCGCTGACCACGTCCGGACGCACCGAGGAAACCCCCACTAGACAGAAAGGCTCGTGCTGATGTCCGCCGATCGCGACGACGCGGTCTCCACAGACCCGTCGAAGCTGTTCCCCACGAAGTACCTGCCCCCACCGCAGGTGCGTGAGCTGCCCGCCCCGCCGCTGAACCAGTGGCGCTACGTCGGCCCCGGCATCATCGCTGCCGGGGTCGGGCTGGCGAGCGGCGAGTTCATCCTGTTCCCCTACATCACTTCCCAGATCGGGCTCGGCTTCGTCTGGGCCGCGCTGGTCGGGCTGATCACCCAGTACTTCCTGAACATGGAGATCGAGCGCTACACGCTCGCCACGGGCGAAACCGCGCTCACCGGGTTCAGCAGGCTGTGGCGGCACTGGGGCCTGGTCTTCGCGATACTGGCCTACTTCGCGAACCTGTGGCCTGCCTGGGTCACCAGCTCGGGCACGCTGTTCAGCTACATCTTCGGCGGCAGCGCATCGGTCATCGCGATCGGGCTGCTGGTGCTGGTCGGGGCGATCCTCACCCTGGCCCCGGTGGTCTACACCGCGCTGGAGCGCGCCCAGATGCTGAAGGTGGCCGCGGTGGGGCTGCTGGTGGTCATCGGGGCGCTGTTCGCGATCGGTGGGGCGTGGGCGAACGTGCCGACGATCGTCACAGAGGCGCAGTTCCCCGCCGCCGAGCTGGGGTTCGCGACGTTGATGGGCGCGCTGGCGTTCGCGGGCGCGGGTGGCGGCCAGAACCTGGTGCAGAGCAACTGGATCCGCGACAAGGGCTTCGGCATGGGCCACTACGTGCCCAAGATCGTGTCGCCGCTGACGGGGGAGCCGGAGGCGCGCGGCCGGGTCGGCTACGTGTTCGCGCCCAGCGACCAGAACATGGACAACTGGCGGGGCTGGTGGCGGTTCGCCAACCGCGAGCAGCTGTGGACGTTCGTGCTGATCTCGTTCATCTCGATCGTGTTCATGTCGCTGCTGGCGTACGCGACGGTGTTCGGGCACCCCGACGTCAAGAACGACATCTCGTTCCTGAGGATCGAGGGGAACGTGCTGATGGAGCGGGTCGGCACCTGGTTCGGCTACTTCTTCTGGGTGGTCGGGGCGGTGTCGCTGTTCGCCGCCGCGCTGGGCATCGTGGACTACACCAGCAGGCTGGCCGCCGACGTGCTGAAGACCATGTACTTCCCCGATGTCAACGAGAGCAAGCTGTACGCCGGGCTGGTGTGGGGGCTGGCGCTGATCGGGATCATCGTGATCTCGGCCGGGTTCTCCCAGCCCATCGTGCTGGCCGTGATCGCGGCATGCGTGGGCGGGACGATGATGTTCATCTACTCCGGCCTGCTGATCGTGATCAACAAGAAGCTGCTGCCCGCGCCGATCCGCATCCGCGGGTTCCGGGTGGGCGCGCTCGTGTGGTCGGTGCTGCTGTTCGGCGTCCTGGCCGTGCTCACGATCGGCCAGCAGGCCGGGAAGCTGTTCGGCGGCTGAGCTGATGTCGCCGGGGGTGCGCACCGTCGTCCGGGTCGAGGAGGCCCTGCACGCAGGCCCGGACGCCGAGGTCGACGACAAGTGGCTGCACGTGCGCCCCGGCGATCCGGCGCGGACGGCGCCGTTCCTCGTGCTCTCGGAGGACCGGTTCTCGGTGCCGGGCTTCGACTGGCATCCGCACCGCGGGATCGAGACCGTCACCGTCGTGCTGGACGGGGTGCTCGAGCACGCGGACGACGCGGGTGGCGCGGGCGTGCTGGCGGCGGGCGACGCCCAGTGGATGACCGCGGGCCGCGGCATCACCCACCGGGAGGTCGCCGCCCGCGGGTCGCACGCCCACGTCCTGCAGCTGTGGCTGGACCTGCCCGCGCGGGTCCGGTCGGCGGCGCCGGGGCACCAGCAGCTCCGTGCCGCCGACCGGCCGCGCATCGCCCACCCGGGCGCGGAGGTCGACGTCCTCGCCGGCACGGTGGATGGCGTGGTGGGCCTCGCCCGGCCCGCCTCGCCCGCGCAGGTCGTGCTCGTCACGCTCGACGCGGGTGCGGCGTTCGACCTGGCCGTGCCGGCGGCCGACCGGGCGTTCGCCCTCGTGATCGAGGGGGACGCCGAGGTGGCAGGCGAGCGTGTGCGGCCCCGCCGGACGGCGTGGTCCGAACCGACGGATGGAGCACACCTGGCGCTGCGGGGCGGCGCGACGGGCGCCCGTCTCCTGGTGGCGAGTGCCCGACCTGGCGACGACACGGTGTGATGGGAGCGGTGCGTGTCAGCCCGTGGGGCAGGGGTGATCGGCCTCGACCCCGGCAGGTAGGAGTGCGCGGTCCTCGTCGGTGAACGGCTGGTCGGCGATCGTGCACAGTCTGTCCGCCCACTGCTGTGCGGTGACCGGCATGTTGAACGGCACCCCGCCGTTGACCGCATTGATGCGTATCTGGCGGCCGTCCTCGGTCACGTCGCTCGGGCGGTACATCTTCGGCAGGGTGAAGGTGCCGCTCGCGCTGCCCCGCTCGGCGTCCCAGAAGACGAATTGGACGTCAGTTTCGTTCCGCAAGGTCAGGATGTGGTTGTCCTGGGTGACGCCGAGGAGCAAGGTCGTGCCGGGTGCGGGGAATGCCGGCCGGACCGGCTGCAGGTCGGCGACGTTCCTGATCTCCAGATTCGAGCCCAGCGCGAGGGAGACCACCCGGTTTCCGGAAGGGAAGAACGCCAGTACAGCCGGTTGCAGCGAGCCGACGAGCGGGACGTCGGCAACCCGTCGGCGTTGCCGGAGATCCCAGATCTCGGCGCCGAGTCCCTTGACCACGATGATCTCGTCCGGATGGCCCGGCCGGATCGCGAAGTTCGCGGTGTCCCGGAAATCGACCTCGGGCAGTCGGGTCGGTTCGTACAGCTGCGCGCCCGTGGCGCGGTCCCATGCGGTCACAACGCGCCGGGACATCGAGATGATCCGGTCCTTCGTCACCACGACCTGCGGTGCGCGGCCCGTCGTCGGGGCCTCGAGCCTGTGGGTGGAGATCCGGTCGAGGGAGGGCAGAGCGAAATCTGAGATCGCCCACCCCTGTGGGGGTGGTGTCAGCACGGCCAGCCCGCTGAGGGCGTAACTGCGTGAGTCGGTGTTCATGCCGGCCTGCTCATCGGTCAGCTCCGCCAGTCGGCGCAGCTCGCGGTCCGTCACGATCGTCCGGCCCTTTTCGACCGCGACGAGGTAGCGTTCGTCGTCGACGGGCCACAAGGTCACCTTCGGATTTGTGGGCACCGGCCGGGCGCGCAGTCGCAGGACGGATCCTCCGTGCGCGAGCAGGACAGCGGGCGAGGCGTCGCTCCCGACGACGACCATGGAGATGCCGACACGCGGGTTCAGCGCGTTGCGGGTGTCCGGCGGGAGGGCCAGCCCATATGTCTGTCCGTCGCTGAGCCGGGTGATGCGTGTGGTCCGGCTGCCGGAGTCGCCGGTGGACGCGGTGACCTCGAGGAGATGGTCCCCGTCGGCGGTGAGCAGCAAGGGCCACTCACCCGAGCACCCGCTGAGCAGGGCGAACCGGCGGATCTCTGCGCCGTCGGCCAACGCCCGCAGCACCGCGACCGACCCGTCCTGCTCGCAGCTCAGCACGGTTCCGTCGACTGCCGAGGTCGTCACGCTTCCCGGTAGGAAGGAAGCCCGCTCGGCGCCGTCGGCCAGCGATCGGACGGTCAGCGGGCCCTGGTTGGACGAGTCAAAACCGGGCTGGAGGACCACCAGGTTCGGGTCGGCCGGCAGTTCGACCCCGACGCCGCCAGGATCTGCGATCGGGTCGATCCGGTGCGGAATGACGGCGCCGGTCCGGGCATCGCGCAGCTCCAGCGCGTGCACGCCAGGGCTCATCTGCTGGATCCAACCCACCTTCGTTGCGGCGGGATCCACCTCGACGGAGGCGAACCCGGGTGGCGTGATGCCAGTGGGGGTCCGGTCCGGACCGCTGCGCGTCGCGATGTCCCATCGCAGCACGTCACCGTTCGAAGCGAGCGCGATGAGCGTCTTGCCGTTGTCGATGAGGCCCGCGGTGCGGAACTCGGCGGGGATCGGCACGTCCCAGCGTTCGGGCCTGCCTGTGGCCAGTGCGTCGATCAGCGCGAGACCCCGACCGTTTCGCACCAGCACGCGGTCGGCCCCGTCCGGGGCCATGACGATCCTGTCCAGGCCGTCACCGCTGACATCGGGGAAGGCGCCTTCGACCGACCGCATGGCGAGGTACTGGTTCACCAGCGCGGTGCGGGCCGCGCCGTTGGACGGGTCGAGGTGCCACGCGGTCAGGGCGAGCCGGGTGGCGGCAAGCGGGTCCACACCGGCCTGCCTGAGCGCCGTCTGGGCGACCAGCTCGGCGTTGGCGAGGCGGAGCTGGTCGTTGATCCGATCGCCGCGGGTGACGGCGACGACGGAGAGCGTCCCCGCGGCCAGCACGAGCACGGCGAGCACCGCGGTGACGACCCGCCAGCGGCGGACCTCGCGCCGCTGCCGGACCTGGCTGCGCCGGACGTACTCGCGGGCTGCCTCGGAGACGTCGACGGACCGCTCCGGCAGCCAGTCGAACGCCGTGGAGAGCGCGGTGCCGCGCAGCAACGCACCGTCGTCCCGGGCGGTGTCCTCCCAGCGTTCCCGCTGCTGGTCGAGCTGTGCGCGCCAGGCGAGGAAGTCGCGGTCCTCGGTGAGCCAGTCGCGCAGCCGCGGCCAGTGCGCGATGAGCGCCTGGTGGGCGAGCTGGACGTGCTCGGTGCCGGTGGACGAGCGGGCGACCACCACGAGGCGGCCCGCGGCGAGCCGGTGCACGACCGGTCGCAGGTCGGGGGCGACGTCGGCCCACGGCAACGGGGTGCGGGTGAATCGCCCGTCGCGGTCGGGGCTCGCGAGCGAGGTGAGCAGGCGGCGCAGCCGGGTCGCGTCGTCGGGCTCGGTGAAGCCGGCCAGCACGGCTTCGGCGTGGGTGGCGATCACGCCCGCGACGCCCCCGGCCTCCTCGTAGGCGCGGACCGTGAGGTGGCCGCCGTCGCGGCGCGACCACAGCTCGGTGAGCAGCGACTCCACCAGCGGGAGGTGGCCGGGTTCGGCGGCGGCATCGTCGAGGATCCGATCGACGAGCCCGGCCTCGAACGACAGGCCGGGAGCTCGCTCGGCGGGGGCGACGATCGCGTCGCGCAGCTGGCCGCGCTGCATCGGCGGAACGAGGACGGTGCCGGCGCCGAGCAGGCCCGCGAGCTCCGGCACGAGCACCTCGTCGAGGGTCGCCGAGCGCAGGGTCAGCACGGCGCTGATCGGCTCGGTTCCCGCCACCAGCTCGCCGACCCGTTCGAGCAGCCCGCGTGCGTCGTCCGGCTGCGCGGCGGCCAGCTCCTCGAACTGGTCGACGACGAGGATGACCCTGCCGTTGCCCTCACCGGGTGGCAGGCGCGCGAGCGCCGCGGTCAGCGCAGGCTCGACCGGCTGCCCCGGGATCGGGGTCAGCTGCGCGATCCGTGCCCCCTCAGCCCGCAGCCTGGGCACAAGACCCGCGCCGACCAGCGAGGACTTCCCGACGCCGGACGGTCCGACCACCGCGACCAACGGGTGCGCGGCGAGCGCGTCGGCGAGCACGGCGACGTCCGCTTCGCGGCCGAAGAAGAACTCGGCGTGTTCCTCGCCGAACGGTTGCAGGCCCCGGTAGGGGCAGGGCAACAGCTCCGGGTCGGCACCGAGCACCTGCTCGACGGGGATGAGGTAGGCGGTGGTCGTCCGGCCACTGCTGTCGGCCGCGACCGTCATCCCGACGACCGCGCCGGACTCCTCGTGCCAGACCGGCGCGCCGCTGAAGCCCTGGACGATCGGTTGCTCACCGACCGTGGTCTGCAGCTGGAACCAGCTGGTGCCCTGCGCACCGCGGATCCGCCCGGTGGTCCAGACCCCGTCCGCCATGCCCTCGGGGAAGCCGAGCACGCGGAATCGCTGGTCCCACAGCTGGTCGATGCGTCGCAGGGGTGGCATCCGCGGCCCGGTCGGCAACGGGTCGATCAGCTTCAGCACGGCGACGTCGCCCGTGCCGTCCTCGGCGATCGGCAGCCAGCGGTGCACCACGGCCCTTGCCGCGGCACCGAGCATCGGGAAGTCGAGCTGGACGGGTTCCGGCGGTGGCTCCGTCCCGTACGGGTCGGCGCCCGCGACGCTCGCGACCACGTGCGCGCAGGTGGCGACCAGGTCCGGCCCGACGAGGAAACCGGCGCCAGCCACGTCGCCGCCGCGCGTGATGATCCTGGCCGCCACCCTCGCGGCGAGAGTGTGGTCCTGGCTGCTCGATGTCACGCTCGTGATCCCCCCGATGATCTGCGCACAGGGTAGGAGCACGTTCACGCTCGGGCAGCGGCAGCCGGTACCGCCGTCAGATGGCGGCGGTTCGGGCTGCGGAGGTTCGGGCTGCGGCGCGCGTGGCGACGCGGTGGTGTACGAGCAGGCTGAGCGCGAGCCAGAAGATCGGCCCCACCGGCCAGAACCAGGGTGCGGGGTCCATCGCCCACCGGGTCACCAGGAACACCGCGATGAAGCCGACGAGCACGGCGTGCACCGCGAGCCGCCTGCGTGCCCCGTCGGTCAGCGGACCGCGCCACCGCTCGCGTGGCTGGGCGGGCTCCTGCGCGGTGGGCAGGTCGACGGTGAGCGGGACGAGCTCGTCGCGGGTGACGGCGGCGTAGGCGGCGGCCTGGCGCTCGTCGGCCTCGGCGAGCGTGAGGAACCCGGTGGTGGCGGCGTCGCGCAGGCGGGCGGCCACGGCCTCGCGCTCGGCGTCGGAGGCGCGGATACCGGTGGGCTTCGAAGGCGTGGTGGTGTTCTCCGTCATGCCCTCGATGCTGGCCCGCGCACGGGCCCGCGGCGTCGGCTCCGCGGAGGCATTCCGCCTACGCCCGCCGGCGTACTCCCCCGGAGTCAGCCGGCGCCGGGTGGCGGGGGTGGTGGTGGGACCGAGCCACTGCTGATCTGCAGCACCACGGTCTCCTCGGGCAGCGCCGTGCCCCGGGGGGACTGACCGACGATGGTGCCCGCGGGCGCGGCGTTGTCGACGGTGCCGGTGGTGACCGGGAATCCGGCGCGCTCCAGCATGGCGCGGGCCTCGGCCTCGGGACGCCCGATGACGTCGGGGATGCGCGTGGCCTGACCGCCTGCGACGTAGCGCGGGTCGGTGGGTGGCAGCGGTTCGACGGGGCGCGCGGCGAGCAGGGGCGTCATGGTGCCGTACCAGGTCTGGGCCGGTGTCTTGCCACCGAAGATGTTGCCGACGCGGCAGGCGAACGGCGCGCCGGGGCCGTCGCAGAGCGGCCGGGGGTTCGACGAGTTGTCGAACGTGATGACGGCGCCGGACATCTGCGGCACGACCCCGAGGAACGCGGCGGACTGGTGCACCTGGGTGGTGCCGGTCTTGCCTGCCATCGGCCGGTTCCAGCCGACCTGGCCCGCGGCGCCTGCCGCCGTACCGCCGGGCTTGTCGTCCTTGGAGAGCCCCGTGAGCAGCGTGTTGGCCAGGCCCGGTTCGACGACCTGCTCGCAGGCTGCCTCTGGCACCGGCACGGCGTTGCCGGCCGAATCGGTGATCGACTCGACGGGACTCGGCGGGCACCACTTGCCCGCGCTGGCGAGCGTGGCGCCGACGTTCGCGAGCTCGAGCACGCTCGTGGGGGTCACCCCGAGCGTGAACGAGGCCTGGCGCTGCGCCTTGGTGACTTCGGCGATCGAGCGGTCGGTCGGGCGCCCGGTCGCCGGGTTGACGAACGGGGTGGTGGCGAGCGAGCGCATGCCCAGCCGCACGGCCATGTCGACGACTGGCGGGACGCCGGTGAACTCCTCCAGCCTGATGAACGCGGTGTTGGGCGACTGCGCGAGTGCGTCGGTGAGCGACAGCCGAGGGGGGTAGCTGCCGGCGTTCTGCACGGGGATGGGGCGGCCGGCGCCGTCGCGGTAGATCGGCGAGGCGTACCCGCCGGGCGGCACCTCGATCTGGGTGTCGATGCCGAGTCCCTTCTCCAGCGCGGTGGCCGCGGTGAAGACCTTGTAGACCGAGCCTGCGCCGAGGTTCACCGGCTCGTAGGGCAGCCCGTAGCTCGTCTGGCGCGCTGCGGCGTCGAGGCCGAAGACGCGGCTGGACCCCATCGCGAGCACCGGGTGCTTGTCGCCGCCGGGCGCGACGATCGCCATGACGTCGGCGGCGTCGGGCGAGTCCGGTGGCACCTGCGCCTTGAGCGCGGCGTTCATCGCCGCCATCGCGTCCGGGTCGAGGGTGGTGTGCACGGTGTAGCCGCCACGGGCGAGCTGGTTCTGCGAGATACCGGCCGCGGCCAGGTAGTGCAGGACGTAGCTGCAGAAGAAGCCGTTGTCACCGGCGCCGATGCAGCCGTTGGGCAGGGTGTTCAGCGGCGAGGCCACGCCGAGGGGGCTCGCGAGCGCGGCCTGCGCCTGCTCGTCGTCGATCATACCCTGCTCGAGCATGAGCTTGATGACCAGGTCGCGGCGTTCCTGCGCGGCCTCCGGGCGGCGCACCGGGTCGAATCCGCTGGTGCTGCGCACCATGCCGGCGAGCAGTGCGGCCTGCGGGATCGTGAGCCGGTCGGGGGTGACCCCGAAGTAGGTGCGGGCCGCAGCGGCGATGCCGTACGCGCCGTTGCCCCAGAACACCGTGTTCAGGTAGCGGCTGAGGATCTCGTTCTTGGTGAGCTGGCGCTCGAGCTGCAGCGCGCTCTGCACCTCGCGCAGCTTGCGCGCGGGCGTCTGCTCGACCGCCTGGAGCTGCTCGGTGGGGCTGTTGGCCAGCACGTAGAGCGTGTAGTTCTTGACGTACTGCTGCGTGAGGGTGGACGCGCCCTGCTCGATGTCGCCGGATGCGGTGTTGGCGAGCACGGCGCGCATGGTGCCGGCCCAGTCGACGCCGTCGTGCTCGAAGAACCGCCGGTCCTCCACCGCGATGAGCGCGGCGATCATCGCGGGGGCCACCTTGTCGACGGTGACGAGCTCGCGGTCCTGGGCGAACAGGTGGGCGATCGGGGTGCCGCGGCTGTCGGTGATCGTGGTGGTCTGGGGGAGCGCGCCCGTGATGAGCTGGGCGGACAACCCGCTGAGGCTGTCGCTCGCCTGGTTGGCCGCGAGCCCCGCGCTCGCGGCCAGCGGATAGGACACGCCCGCCACGAGCACACCGGCGAGCAGACAGAGGCCGAGCAGCAGCCCGACGCACCGAATGATCAGACGGCCCCGCACACCGCCAGACCGTAGCCGCGGCCACGTCATGTCGCAGTCAGAAATATTGCAGTTTGGAATCTTCTCGTGCGCCCGCGCGCTCAGCCCAGGACGGGGAGACGGGCGGCGATCGGGCCGGCCTGCGCGGCCTGCTCCTCGTCCGGCACGAGGCGGCCGGTGGCGATCAGCACGGTCGTCTGGTCGTCCCACGGGAGCGGGCCTCCGGCGAGCTCCTCCAGGGTGGCGCGGGCCAGCCCGAGCGCGGTGGGCACGGGCGCCGGGAGGATGAGGTCGGCTCCGAGGTCCAGGTGGTGGACGGCGAGCTCCAAGGCCCATGTGGCCAGGAAGTCGCCGGTGCGCATGGTGTGGCCCTGGATCGCGACGACGCCGTCGGGCAACGCGTCGACGGCGGCGGCGAGCGCGTCGGCGGTGGGGCGCAGGTGCGCCACGATCCCGGTCGGGCTGCGGTAGGCCGCGCCCATGGCCCTGACGAACCGCACGTGACCCACGGGGCTGGCCGCGGAATGGGGCCCGGCCGGGGTGCTCCAGTAGCTCGCGGCGTCGATGTCGGGGGCGCGGTCGGTGGGGCTGACGACGCCGAGCAGCATCTCCTGCAGGCCGAGGTGGACGTGGACGAGCACGTCGCCCACCGTCCAGCCCCGGCAGCGGCTGCCGACGAGCAGCTGGTCGTCGTCGAGCCCGTCGGCCACGGCCCGCAGCGCCTTCATCGCGTCGAGGAACCCGGTGCGCCCGGCGTCGTGGTCGACCTGCACCCGGAAAGGCTAGTGGGTCCGGGCGGGGCGTCACCCGGCGTGTGCGGGCCGAGATGGGGGTGCGGCGGCGTGCTACGGGCGCGGCACCGGGCCGGTGGAGCTGCGCACCACCAGCTCCGGGCGCAGCAGCAGGGACCCGCCGTTGGGTGGGCTGCCGCCCCCTTCCACGCCTGCGCGCAGGTGGGCGAACGCGGCGTCGGCCATCGCAGGGAGCGGCTGGCGGATCGTGGTCAGCGGTGGGGTGGCGAGGTCGGCCAGGACGATGTCGTCGAAGCCGACCACGGACAGGTCGGTGCCCACGGCCAGCCCGGCGTCGCGGGCGCCCGCGATGATGCCGAGCGCGCACATGTCGTTGATCGCGACGATCGCGGTGGGCGGCCGGCCGCTGGCGAGCAGCTCGCGGGCGGCGGTGCGGCCGAGGTCGGGGAAGTCGAGGTCGCCGAAGCGATCCCCGTAGTGGTCCTGGGTGCCCCCGGACCAGACGACCGCGTCCTCGGTGCTGAGGCCGTACTCCTCGAGGGCGGCGTCGAAGCCGCGGAACCGGGCGCGCCGGTTCACGCTGCGCAGGGAGCCGGAGACGAAGGCGAGCGTGCGGTGGCCCAGCTGCAGGAGGTGCCGGGTGGCGAGCTCGGCGCCGACGGCGTTGTCCACGGAGATGTTCACCAGCGACGGGGGATCGCCCGCCTGGGCGGTGCGGTCGAAGGCGATGAGGGTGAGCCCACGCTCCACGAGCGGAAGCACGTGTTCCAGCGACGGCAGCGACGAGCACAGCACCACGCCGCGGATGCCGTCGGCCCACAGCTCCTCGAGGTAGTCGCGCTCCCTGGCCGGCTCGCGCTCGCTGTTGCACAGCAGCACGCGGTAGCCGGCCTGCAGCGCGGCGGCCTCCAGGTGGCGCGCGAACGTGCCCCAGAACGGGTTCGCCACCGACGGCACCACCAGCCCGAGCACCTGGGAGCGGCCGGTCCGCAGCTGCCGGGCCGGGCCGTTGGGGCGGTACCCGAGCCGCGCGATAGCCTCCTCGACGCGCTCGCGGGTCTGCGGCAGCATCCGATCGGAGCGGCCGTTGAGCACGTTCGACACCGTGCTCGGGGAGACGCCCGCTTCCGCGGCGACCTGGTGGATCGTCACACTCAACGCGCCTCCTCCGGCGTTCACAGCCCGGGCCATGTCGATCGTTGACAGGGCATGAGGGCGCCCCTAGTTTGGTGCATCGTTGCAATGGTGCAACGTTGCAGTGGTGAGCGCCACCCGTCCGGCCGATCCACACCGCAGTGGAGGGGAGCTCAACGATGACCATCCGACGCCGGTCCGTCCTGCGGGCCGCGGCGGCCTCGGCGGCCGGCCTCGTGGTACTCGCGGCGTGCGGCGGCCCCGCACCTGGCAGTGGGGGAGACGGGGCGGTGAGCGGCGAGATCAGCCTGCTCACGCCGATCTTCCAGGGCGCGGACGGCGCCGCCGTACTCGAGCAACAGATCGCCGCGTTCCGGCAGCGCTACCCCGACGTGACGGTGAAGCCGGACTACAGCGACTACAACAACCTCAACGAGAAGCTGACGGCCTCGATCGCGGGTGGCCAGCCCTACGACGTGATGCTCATGGGGATCGGCTGGATCCCGCCGTTCGCGGCCAAGGGCGTGCTCGCCGACCTGGGCAAGGACCCCGCCCAGCTCGCGTCGCAGTACTACAAGCCCGTGGTGGACGCAGGCGTCTACGAGGGCAAGGTCTACGCGTTGCCGGTCATGCTCGACACGCGGATCGGCATCTACCGCAAGGACCTCTTCGCCGAGGCCGGTATCACCGAGCCGCCGAAGAACTTCGCGGAGATGCGCGAGTACGGGCGCAGGCTCACCCAGCGCGCACCCGACGGCACGCTGGTGCGCGCGGGGCTGGACGTGCTCAGCATCGATCCTCGGCAGGCGTTCGAGACGTTGTTGTGGGCCAACGGGGGTGAGCTGTTCGCCCCCGACGGAAAGCCCGCGTTCAACTCGCCACAGGGTGTCGGGGCGTTGCAGTTCATGGTCGACGTCTTCCAGGCCGACCGCAGCGAGGACATCGGTTTCACCCAGCCGCAGTCGCCGACCGGCAACGTGATGGCCCAGGGGCGGGCGGCGCTGATGGTCGGCCACCACAACTTCTGGTCCGAGATCGAGCGGACGGCTCCCGACCTGATCGCCCAGGACAAGATCGGGTTCTTCGTGATCACCAACGAGCGCCCGGCCGTGTTCCAGGGCGGCACGCTCGCCACCGTGGCGGCGCAGAGCCGCAACCCGGCCGCGGCGAAGGCCTTCGCGGAGTTCCTCGCATCCGAGGGGCCCATGCTCGCGGCGAACGAGCAGCGGGGCAACATTCCGGCGCTGCGGTCGCTGGAGTCCTCCGAGTTCGTGCAGGGCAACAAGGCGATCCAGTTCGCCATGGCGAACCTCGACAACGCCTACTCCGAGGGCGGTGTGCCGGCCTGGCTCGAGATCCGCAACGGGTTCAAGGCCGCGATCGAGAGCGCGATGCTGGGTCAGAAGACCCCGCAACAGGCGCTCGACGACTTCGCGGCCGAGGCCACGGCCGCCACCGGGTGACCCGCATGAGCACTGCAACGGCTCCTACCGCCGCCCGGGCGCGCCCTCCTGCACCCCGCGCCCGGTACCGGCGCTTCGGCCACGAGCGGCGCCGCACCGCGTACCTGATGCTCGCCCCGGCGCTCGTGCACCTGGTGTGGTGGATCGGCATCCCGACCGTGGCGACGTTCGTGCTGGCGGTCACCCACTACGACATCCTCGCCGGGACGATGACCTGGGCCGGCCTCGACAACTTCGTCGCGGTCCTCTCGAACCCCACGTGGTGGACCGCGGTCTGGCACACGCTCGTCTACACGTTCTTCACGGTGCCCGTCGCGATGGCGATCGCCGTCGTCATCGCCGCATTGCTCAACGCGAAGCTGCGCGCACGGGCGTGGTACCGCACGGCGATCTTCATGCCGCACATCACGGCGACCGTCGCGATCGCGCTGGTCTGGGCGTGGATGTACGAGCCGAATGTCGGGGTGATCAACGGGGTCCTGTCGTGGTTCGGCATTCGCGGCCCCGCATGGGCCGCCGACCCGACGTGGGCGATGACCTCGGTGATCCTGATGAGCATCTGGAAGGGCATCGGCCTGAAGATGGTCATCTACCTCGCGGCGCTGCAGAACATCCCCGAGGAGCTGTACGAGGCGGCGGAGATCGACGGCGCGAGCGCGGTGCGCCGGTTCGTCTCGATCACGCTCCCCCTGCTGGGGCCCGCCACCTTCTTCGTCTTCATCATCTCGCTGATCGACTCGTTCCAGGTGTTCGAACAGTTCTACGTGCTGACCCCGCGGGGTGGGCCGGCGAACGCGACGACGGTGATGACCTACGAGATCTACGAGTCCGCGTTCCAACGGTTCGACATGAGCACGGCGAGCGCGCAGAGCGTGGTGCTCTTCGCCTTCCTGCTCGTGCTGACGATCGTCGGCAGGCGCATCACCGGGAGAGACGATGCTTCCTGAGGTGGGGCTGCCTGAGTCGGGGGCGCCCGGGCCGGGGCGGACGGGGGGTATGCCCCGGCCCGGGCAGGTTGTGCTGCACGCGGTGCTGATCCTGCTGTCGCTGGTGATGGTCGCACCGTTCGTGTGGATGGTGCTGACGTCGCTCAAGACGAGCGAGGAGGTACTGGCCTACCCGCCGACGCTGCTGCCGAGCGTGTGGGACTGGGCCAACTACCCCGAGGCCCTCGAATGGGCCCCGTTCGGTACCTACTTCCGCAACAGCCTGGTCATCGCCGTCTCGCACACCGTCATCAACGTGGTCATCGCCGCGATGGCCGGCTACGCGCTCGCGCGCGTCGAGTTCCGGGGACGGTCGCTGTTGATGCTGCTCGTGCTCGCGGCGATGATGATCCCGACGTTCTCGAAGATCGTGCCGCAGTACTTGATCGCGAAGACCATGCCGTTCTTCGGCGGCAACGACTTCCTGGGCCGCGGCGGCAGCGGCTGGCTGGACTCGTGGTGGGGCCTGATCGTGCCGGGCGCCGTCACCCCGCTGGCGATCTTCCTGTTCCGCCAGTTCTACCTGTCGCTGCCCCGCGAGCTCGAGGAGGCGGCTCGGATGGACGGGCTGAGCGAGTTCGGCATCTTCGCCCGGGTCATGACCCCCTTGATGAAGCCGGCGATCGCAACGGTCGCTCTCATCACCTTCGAGAACAGCTGGAACAACTTCGTGTGGCCGCTGATCGTCACGCGCAGCAACGACCTGCGGGTCATCCAGGTCGGGCTGGCCGCGTTCCGGGAGACCGACCGGGTGCTGTGGGAGTACCTGATGGCGGGGACGGTGCTCGCCACCCTCCCGATGATCGTGTTGTTCCTGTTCACCCAGCGATACTTCGTGCAAGGCTTCGCCACGGCAGGAATCAAGTGAGCAAGGAGATCGTGTGAGTTTCGATCTGACGGGCCGTCGCGCCCTGGTCACCGGCGCAGGTCACGGCATCGGCGCCGGTATCGCCGAGGCACTGGCGGCCGCGGGCGCCGACGTCGTCGTGCACTACGGGCACTCCGGGGGACCGGCGGCCGAGGTGGTCGAGCGGATCGGCGCGCTGGGGCGCAAGGCCACCGCGATCGGCGCGGACGTCACGGTCACCGCCGAGGTCGACCGCCTCGTCGACGAGGCCGTGGGCTTCCTCGGCGGCCTGGAGATCCTCGTGACCAACGCGGGGCACCTCGTCGGGCGCTCCCCGGTGGCCGACATGACCGACGAGCACTTCAGCAAGGTGGTCGAGGTCAACCTCGGGTCCACGTTCCGCACCGTGCGCGCCGCGATCCCGCACCTCAGGGCCGCCGGCACGGCCGGGCGCGTCGTCACGATGGCCTCGCTCGCCGCGCACAACGGCGGCGGCACCGGCGCGGCCGTCTACGCCGCCTCGAAGGCCGGGGTCATCGGGTTGACCAAGGGCCTGGCCAAGGAGCTCGGCCCGGCCGGGATCACGGTCAACGCGCTCGCCCCCGGGTTCATCGGCGGCACCGCGTTCCACGACACGTTCACCCCGCCGCAGGCGCAGCAGGCGATGGTCGGCGGGATCGCGCTGGGCCACGGTGGCACGGTCACCGACGTCGCAGGCGCGGTGGTCTGGCTCTGCTCCGACGAGGCCGCGTTCATCAACGGCACCACCATCGACATCGACGGGGGCGTCGGCTTCCGGTGAGCCCGATCGTCCTGCCGGGTGAGCGGGGCGGCTGGTGGCACCACTACGTCTGCCCTGCCCACGGGGTGGAGCTCGAGCACGTCGGCCTGCTCACCGGCGAGTTCCCCTCCGGCGGGGCACCGTGCGCGCACGGCTGCCGGATCGACACCGCCGACGTGCGCGGCGCCTGGACCGTGCTCGCCCACCAGGCGTGCGCGCGGGCGATCCTCGCGGCCGCGTCGGGCTCGCCGGACGAGCGGGCCGCCGCCACCGCGCTTCTGCGCGAGTACGCCGACCGCTACGCGGCGCTGGGCACCACCGGGCACAACGGCGCCGCGGGCTGGATGCTGCGCGGGCGCCTGTTCCAGCAGGCGCTCACCGAGGCGATCTGGGCCGTGACGATCGGGCGGGCCGCGCGGCTGCTCGGCGACCCGGTGCCGGAGCTCACGGCGGCGCTGGCGGAGGCCGCCCGCGTGGCCCGCGACTCACTGGTCGCCGAGGGCCGCTTCCGCTCCAACTACACCGCGTGGCTGGACGCGGCGGGCGCGGCGTGCACCGGGAAGCCCGAGTGGCTCGACGGCCGGCACGGGATCTTCGCGCACGTGGTCGCCGCGACCCACCCCGACGGCTGGGAGTGGGAGGCGAGCACCTACTACCACTCGTTCGTACTGCGGGCCTACCGGCACGCGATCAAGGCCGTTCCCGGTGTGAAGGTGCCGGCCACCGTGCGGGGGCGGATCGAGGCGATGGCCGACGTGCTGCGGGTGCTCGTGACGCCCGGCGGGCTGCTGCCGTCGTTGCAGGACGGCCCGTACCGACGTGCGGAGTGGGACCGGGAGCTCGCCGAGCTGAACATGAAGCCCGCACCACGGCGTCCGGTCACGGTGTACCGGGACGCCGGTTACGCCATCCTGCATGCGGCAGGCGTGCAGGCGATCGTCGCCTACGGGCCTCACGGCGGATCACACGGTCACCTCGACACGCTCTCGCTCTACCTCTACGGCGATGCCGTCCCGTGGCAGCCCGACCCGGGGCAGGTCCCGTACGGGCACACGCAGTGGCGCCGCTACTACGCCTCCACGGCGGCGCACCCCACGTTCTCCGTCGACGGCCTCGACCAGGCCGAGTGCGCGGGGGAGCTGGTGAGCGCCGGGTCGGACGAGATCACCGTGGCGTGCGGCACCGCATACGAGGGCGTGAGCGCCGTGCGCCGGGTGGCGCTGGCTCCCGACGGCACGCTGCGCGACGAGCTGTCCGTCACGACCGACCGGCCCCGGCGGATCGCCGCGCACCTGCGTCCGGACGCGCCACTCACGGTCCGCACCGGCCAGGACGGCGAGGTCCACACCGGCTGGGACGCGGGCCTGCAAGGAACGCACACGGCGTCGGGCGCGGCAGCGCGGTTCGTCGCCCGCCCCGGCCCTGGCCCGGCCGACGACCCGCAGCGCACCCGCACCCACGTCGACTGGGTGGCCGAGGACGCCACCACCGTGACCTTCCGATCGACCTACCGCGTGGAGAGGTAATGGAGCCGCTCCTGATCGCCGGCCGCGTCGACGAGCTACGCGCCGCCCTCACCACCACCCACGCCGCGCAGTGGCGGCGGCTGGCCGAGCAGTGCGACTGGTACCGCGGCCAGACCCCGCCGCCCGAGCACCCGACCGCGAGCATCACCTACTTCGGCCCCGCGGCGGCCAACCTCGCCCTCGCCTACCGGCTCACCGGGCAGCGCGGGTACCTCGACGAGGCGTGGCGCTGGATCGGCACGGCCATCTCCTACCCGCACTGGGGCAAGGCCAAGCTGCCCGACCACGACCTGGACGCGGGGTGGCTGCTGCACGGGCTGTCGCTCGCGTACTCCTGGCTGCGCGACGACCTCCCGGCCGACCGCGCCGCCGCGCTGCGCGCCAAGCTGGAGCTGCAGGGGGAGCGGCTCCACACGTTCGCGGTGGAGACCGAGGGCACCTGGTGGTCGTCCAGCTTCTGGCAGAACCACAACTGGATCTGCTACGCGGGCCTCGCCACCGCCGGATACGCCCTCGACCGGCCGGAGTGGACCGCACGGGCCAAGGAGAACTTCGCCCAGGTCCTCGACCTCATGCCGGCCGACGGGTCCGACTCCGAGGGCGTCGTCTACTGGCGCTACGGCGTGCCGTGGCTCGCGATCTACCTCGACCTCATCCAGCGCACCGAGGGCGTCGACTGGTGGCGCCGCGGCGAGTTCATGGCCAACACGTTCACCTGGCGGCTGCACCAGTGCGCGCCCGGGTTCGAGGAGAACGTCGACCACGGCGACTGCCACGACCGCCGCAGCGGCCACAGCGTGGCGCTCTACCACCGGCTCGCGTCGGCCTACGGCGACGGCCGGGCCCAATGGCTCGCCGACCGGGTCGCGCGACGGCACTTCTGGCGCGAGGCCTACGCATCGGGCGTCAAGCCCGGCGTGATGCCCGAGGCGTTCTACGAGCTGCTCTGGTACGACCCGGCCGTCGCCCCGGTCGACCCGGCGAGCGAGCCCACCGCGGCCTACTTCCCGGACCTCGGCCAGGTCACCGCCCGCACGTCATGGGCCGACGACGCCGCGTTCGTCAGCTTCAAGGCCGCCCCGGGCGGCGGGCACACCGCGTGGGAGACGGCCGAGCGGTTCCGCCGCGAGCGCGGCTGGGAGACGCTGTCCGCCGGCCACCACCACCCCGACGCCGGGGCGTTCGTGCTCGCCGCGCACGGCGCGTTCCTCGCCGTCGACTGCGGCTACAGCAACGCCAAGCGAGCGGCCGAGCACAACCTCGTGCTCGTCGACGGGCAGGGCTGGGCGGGGGAGGGCCGCTACCACGTCTACCAGGGCCTTCCTCACGAATCGCAGCCCCGTGTGCGGGATGTCGCGATCGTCGACGGGTGGGTGCACGCCGTGGCCGAGTCGGCGGCGATGTTCGATCCCGCGCTCGGCGTGCGGCGGGTGGACCGCACCCTGGTCGTCACCCCCCGTGGCAGGCTCGTGCTGCTAGACCGTCTCGCCGCGGACGAGCCTCGGGAATGGACGTTCCTGCTGCACAGCGACTGGCCCGCGGAGCCGGTGGACGGCCGGTGGGCGATCCGCTCGGGCTCGGGCATGGCCTGGCTGACGGCCCTCGGATCTGATGCTCAGCGCGTGGAGCAGGCCGACACCGCGATCGAGGCCAACCCCACCGGCAGCACCCCCAGCCTCCGGATCACGAAGACCCTGCGCACGCTGCGGATCACCACCCCCCGCCAGGCCGAGGCGGTGCTCCTCACGGCCTTGGAGCCGACGGCCGCGCTGCACCCGGCGCCCGCCCGTGCCACGGCCGTGCCCGACGGGGTCGACTTCGGCGATGAGCAGGTACGCCTCCCGGCCGGCGGGGGAGCGATCCTGACAGCCGGAGCGCGGGTGACCCGGGTGTGACCCGAGCTCCCCGCCCCGAACGCCTCGCACTTCCCGACGAACGGCGCGTTCGTCGGAACACGGAAGGGAGGGGGTGGGCCGGAGCCGTGCTGCAGGGCCTCGAGTGGGTCGCCCATCCGGCGCTCGCCGGCGCCGCGTTCTGCCTGCTCGCCCTCGGGATCGTGACGTGGTTGCCGGCGCTCGCGGCCGTTGCGGCGGCGCTGGACCGGTGGCGCCGCGACGGGGACACCCGCGTCTTCACCGGCGTCTTCGCGGCGTTCCCGGGGTACTGGCGGGCGCTGTGGCGCCACGCCATGGCGGCCACCGCGGCCCCGGCGGCGATGGTCGCGGCGATCGCGTTCCTCGCCGGGCGCCCAGAGCCCATGGCCATCCCGCTGCTCGCCGTGCAGGTCGGGGGGCTCGCCGCGTTCGCCGTGTTCCACCTCGCCTTCGCCGTGGTCGCCGGGCACGACCCGGCGGCCCGGGCGAGCTGGCGCGCCCGCGCCCTCCTGCTCGCCTTCGGCTCGCCGCGCCGTTGCCTCGTGCTGCTCGCGGCGCTGGTGCTCGCCCCGGTGGTCGCGCTGCCGCTCGCGGTGGGCCCGCTGCTCTTCGGCCCGACTCTGCCCGTCGTGTGTGGCCTGCTACTCCTGGATCGGGCCGCCGCCAACCGGTGATCCGATCTCCATACCGACGATCCATCAAAATAGGTCGATACATCAACCACGTTTGATGTATAGTTCTGGACTATGGGCATCGTCGCCGACCCGCCTGCCTTCGTCCGGCTGGCGGCCCACCCGGTGCGCTGGCGGCTGCTCTCCGCGCTCGCGGGGAGCGACTACCGGGTGCGCGAGCTCGTCGCTCTGGTCGGCGAGCCGCAGAACCTCGTCTCCTACCACCTGAAGTTGCTGCGCGACGGTGGGCTGGCCACGGTCACGCGCAGCAGCTTCGACGGCCGCGACAGCTACTACCACCTCGATCTCGACCGGTGCGGTGCAGCGTTGGCCGAGAGCGCGGCCGCCCTGCACCCGGCGTTGCGCCGCGACGTGGCGCCCACGATCCCCGGCGGGGCGGTGCTGTTCGTCTGCACGGGCAACAGCGCGCGCTCGCCGATCGCGGAAGCACTGCTGCGCCGCCACACCGGCGCACGGGCCACCGTCACCAGCGCAGGTAGCAGGCCTCGACCGGAGCTGCACCCCCACACCGTCCGGGTGCTGCGCGAGGAGTTCGGCGTCGACGTCTCCGGCCAGCGCCCGCGGCACCTGGACAGCCTCGCCGGCCGAACGTTCGACTGGGTGGTCACCATGTGCGACAAGGCCCGCGAGGTCTGCCCGGACTTCGGCCGCACCCGGCGGGTGCACTGGAGCATCCCCGAGCCGGCCGACGATGCCGCGGCGTTCCGGCGCACCGCGGCCGAGATCGACACCCGCGTCCGGTACCTGTTGCCGGCGTTGGGCACCGCCAACCGCGAGGAGGCAAGGCGATGACCACATCCGATCAGTACGCGAGCGTCCGGTACGTCGTCGACGACGTGCAGGCCGCCGTCGACTTCTACACCTCCCACCTCGGCTTCACGGTGAACATGAACGCCGCACCCGCGTTCGCCGACGTGCTCCGCGGCCCGCTGCGGCTGCTGCTGTCCGGGCCCACCAGCTCCGGCGCCCGGGCCACCCCCGACGACGCCGCTTCTGCCGGCCGCAACCGGATCCATCTCATCGTCGACGACCTGGACGCCGAGGTCGCCCGGCTCCGCGACGCCGGCCTGCCGTTCCGCAGCGACCTGGTCAGCGGGCCCGGCGGGCGCCAGATCCTGCTCGCCGACCCGGCGGGCAACCTGGTCGAGTTGTTCCAGCCCGCGCCGCGGCCCTGACCCGGTCAGCCGGCGTCGGTGCGCGCCGCGACCAGCCGGTCGTAGGCGCCGACGAGGTGGTTCTCGATCGCCTCGACGGCGAGGGCTGGGTCGCCCGCGGCGACGATGTCGCGCACGGCGCGGTGCTCGGGGTGGGCGATCTCGTGGAAGTCCCTGCGTGCGAGGTGGCGATCGTGCAGGAACATCGCGACCTGGCTGCGGATCTGCTGCCACGACCGCTCCAGCCGTGAGTGCTCTGCGGCGCGCACCAGCACGTCGTGGAAGGCGAGGTCGAGCTCGACGGCGACGGCGGGGGAGTAGTCGGCGTCGAGCTCCCGCATGCGGTCGAGGATGGCGTCGAGCTCCGCGAGGTGGTTGGCGGTGAGCCGACCGCACGCCCGCTCGACGGCGAGCCGCTCGAGCGCGCGCCGCAGGGTGTAGACCTCCTCGGCGTCGGCCGTGGTCAGTGTGATGACCTGCGCGCCGCGGTGGCGCCGGAGCACGACGAGGCCCTCGCGTGCCAGCTCGACGAGTGCCTCGCGCACCGGGCCGCGGCTCATCCCCAGCGCGGTGGCGAGCTCCGCCTCGCGCAGGTGCACCCCCTGGGGCAGGACGCCGGTCGTGATCATCCGGCGAATCGCGGGCACGACGGTGGCGGCCAGCGCCGGGCTGGGTTCGGTCTCGATGGTGAGCTGGTCGAGGGGCCCGGGCACAGCGACTCCCTTGCGTTCGAAAGCGCGTTGATTGTTAACAATTGACTTTTGACGAAGCCAGGCCCAGGCTACCCGCAGATCGCCGGCCGCTCGACGAGGAGGGCGCGATGACCATCGAGATCGACGGGCGTCACGAACTGTGAGCGCTCACATGACGGCACCGGCCCGTGGCGGCCCTCCTGCCGTGACCGCAGCCCCACCCCGCGGTCCCCGCGACCGCAACGCGGCGCTCCGCCGCAGGAACCTGTGGATCTGGGCGTTCCTCATGCCCACCGTGGTGCTCTACGGCCTATACACCGTCTACCCGATCATCGCGAGCTACTGGTACTCGCTCGTGGAGTGGAACGGGTTCGAGGCCGAGCAGCGCTTCGTGGGGATCAGCAACTACGAGGCCGTGCTGGCCGATCCCGGGTTCTGGAACTCGGTGTGGGTCACGGTCGTCTTCATGCTGCTCGTGGCGCCGGCCCGGATCGTCCTGAGTCTCCTGCTGGCGATCGTGCTCAACTCGCCGAAGCTGCCGTTCGCCGCGCTGTTCCGGACGGTCTACTTCCTCCCCGTGGTGACGACGACGGCGATCGTCGGCGTCGTCATGCAGTTCATCTTCGATCCGTCGAGCGGCCCCATCAACGCCGCACTGCAGACGCTCGGGCAGTCGAAGGGGATCAACTTCCTCGGTGAGTCCGGACTGGCCCTCCTGACCGTCTCGGCCGTCTACGTGTGGAAGTTCTTCGGGATCACGATGATCTATTGGCTGGCCGCCCTGCAGACGATCCCACGCGACCTCTACGAGGCGGCGACGATCGACGGCGCCTCCGCCGTGCGGACGTTCCGGCACATCACACTGCCCCTGCTGATGCCGTTCCTGCTCATCATCACCGTGCTCACGATCGAGGACACGTTCCGCGCCTTCGACCTGATGCAGTCGATGACCGGCGGCGGACCGTTCTTCGGCACCGAGGTCATCGAGATCTACATCTACCGGTGGGCATTCGCCGCCTCGATTCCCCAGCTGGGCTTCGCGTCGGCGGCCGCGGTGCTGTTCGGCCTGTTCGTGATGGTGTTCGGCTTCTTCCAGTTGTGGGCCGTGTACGCCGCTCGGCGCCTGAGGGAGGCGACCCGATGAGCACCGCGACGATCGCGACGGCGAAGGTGCCCCGCCGCGCACGCAGCCCGTGGGCGGCGTTGCGGCGCCTCCCGTGGTGGGGCGCGGTCCTGCTGCTCGCGCTGCTCGGACTGCTGTGGATCTACCCCTTCGGGTGGATGGTGTCGGCCTCGCTGAAGAGCTCGACGGAGGTCTTCAGCGGCGGCGTGGGCCTGTGGCCCGAGGTGTTCGTCTGGGAGAACTACGCCCGGGCATGGGACGACGCCGGCTTCGGGCGCTACATGCTGAACACGGTGATCGTCACCCTGGCGACCGTCGTAATCGTGGTCGTCCGCTGCGCGCTGTGCGGGTACGTGCTGGGCCGCTACCGGTTCCCTGGGTCGCGGATCATCGTGGGGATCCTCGTCGCCACGCTGTTCGTGCCGACCGGCTACACGATCATCCCGATCGTCAAGCTGTCGCTGGAGCTGGGTGTCCTCAACTCGCTCACCGGGATGATCCTTGCCCTCGGCGGCGCGGCGAACGTGTCGTTCATCCTGATCTACGCGGGCTACTTCCGGCAGCTCCCGAAGGAGCTCGAGGAAGCGGCGATCATGGACGGCGCGGGCTTCTTCCGCGTGTTCTGGACCATCATGCTGCCGTTGTCGATGCCGGTCACGGCCACGGTCGCCCTGCTCACGTTCCTGGCCACCTGGAACGCCTTCTTCCTGCCGCTTGTCTTCTCGTTCAGCCGCCCGGAACTGCGCACCCTGAGCGTGGGGATGCAGGCGTTCGTGGGGGAGAACGCCACCGACTGGTCGGGAATGGCCGCGGCGGGCGTCATCTCGATCGTCCCCATCGTGGCGCTCTTCCTGTTCCTGCAGCGCTACTTCGTCGAAGGCATCGCAGGCGCCGTCAAATCCTGAGAGTCCCGACACGCACTCAACGAGGAGTAGATATGTCCGGAATCAGCCGTCGGGCCTTTCTCGGCGCCAGTGGTGCCCTCGCCGCCACGACCCTGCTCGCCGCCTGTGGGGGCGGCGCGGGCGGATCCTCGGGCGGAAGCGGGCTGCGGTGGTGGGACCACTACAGCGCGCTGCAGAACTTCCACGAGGACTGGGCGCAGCGCCAGTCGCAGGCCATGGGCGTGAGCGTGGAGTACACCTACAACGACGTCACCCGGGCGATCGAGGCGCTGCAGCTGGCCAACCAGGGCAAGCAGTTGCCGGACGTCTACACGAACATCCTGAACATCCCGCTCGCCGCGCTGGTGCGGGAGGGGTGGGTCCACGAGCTGGCCCTCTCCGACGAGGTGAAGGCGCGGCTGCCGGAGGGCGCCCTCACCGAGGGGATCACGAACATCGACGGCAAGGTGTACGGGCTACCGCTGTTCGCCTTCCGCCAGTACGCCGCCGCCACCTGGTTCAACCGCGACATCGTCGCCGCGGCGGGGATCGATCCGGCCAACCCGCCCACCAGCTACGACGCCTTCCGCGACGCGTGCCGCCGGATCGCGGCGCAGGGAGAGGTGCCGATGATGCTGGCGCTGGGCGGGAAGGCGCGGATGCGGGAGCAGATCAACGACATGGCGTGCGCCGCGGGCTTCCCCGGCTTCGAGGGGCGGCTGTTCACCACCGGGGAGTTCGCCTACCACCACGACGCCTACGTCACGGCCATCGACTTCTGGAAGGAGCTGAACGACACCGGCGCGATCATCCCCGGCGCCATCAACTTCACCGTGGCCAACGCGTGCACCCGGTGGGCGGCCGGGACTGCGGGCTTCTTTCCCGACGGGCCGTGGTGCGCAGGCGGGGTCAAGGCCGTCAACCCGGAGTTCGTGCCGACCATGGAGGTCGGCCCGATCCTGACCCCCGAGCCCGGTACGCAGCCCGTCGTCTACCGCGGGGCGCCGGCGTCGCAGATCTTCGTCGCGGGCAGCACCGCCGACCCCGGGCACGCGATCGCTCTCGTCAGCTCGTTCACCACGCCCGAGTACCAAGCGGGCCTCGCCGCGGGCATGGACCAGCCGCCGATGAACCTCGACATCGTCGAGACGGCCGACGTCACCGAGCCGTACCGGCGGGTGGTCGGCTACTTCCGCGATCAGGTGAAACGCATGCCGGAGGCCGTGGTGCGCAATCCGCAGGTCGCCGCGGTCGAGGCGCTCGAGAAGCCCATCAGCCCGGACCTCGGGGACATCGTCCAGGGCTACCTCGGCGGCAACATCCCCGATCTGCGCGCCGCCCTCCGCCAGCTCAGCGACGCGTCCACCGCCGACCGGGAGCGCGCCTTGAAGCAGGCCACCGATGAAGGCGCCCAGGTCTCTCTCGACGACTGGGCGTTCCCCGACTGGCAGCAGGCCACCGACTACGTCTACGCCTGATCCGAGAGGAAGAGATGACCGACCAGAACAGCTCTCCGAGCGCGGTGCAGCCGCTGCGCCACGCCCCCTCGGATCCGGACGCCCCGCACGTGCGGCAGGCCCGGGTCCGGGTGGACGCGAGCGACGACCGCGGGGTGCTGGCGCGGCCGTGGTCCAGCCTCGGCTACGACGAGATCAACTGGACCTACACCCCGCAGGGCAAGCGGACGCTGCAGACGATCGGCGCGTTCGCCGAGACGGCCTACCACGTGCGGCCGCATTACATCTTCAACAGCGGCACCGGACTGGGGCTGCCGCACTGGGGTGCCGGGAACGTCTACCACGAGGACGCCGACGGCAACCCGTTCTACGACTTCACCATCGCCGACCTCACCTACGACACGATCGTCGGCGCAGGCCACCACCCGCTCGTCGAGCTGGCGTTCACGCCGCACGCCCTGGTTCCGGACCGGGCGAAGGAGGAGTTCGCCTTCACCCCGAGCCCCACGCTGTACAGCGAGTACGAGGCCGGCTGGTGGTCCTACCCGCCGAAGGACTACGCGAAGTGGGGCGGGCTGGTGGCGGCGCTCGCCGCGCACTGCCGCGACCGCTACGGCGCCGACGAGGTGTCGCACTGGCTGTGGGAGCTGTGGAACGAGCCCGACATCTCCTACTGGCGCGGCACGCCCGAGGAGTTCCACGAGCTCTACGCCGTCACGGCGCGGGCCGTGCGCAGCGTGCTGCCCGAGGCGAAGGTGGGCGGGCCCGCGGTGACCGGGGGTGACGCGGGCGCGCGGTTCCTGCGCGGCTTCCTCGCCGCCTGTTCCGAGCGGGACCTGCCGCTCGACTTCGTCTCGTTCCACACGAAGGGCGCCCACTTCACGCCATGGCGCACGTACGGGCCGATCGGGGCGCCGGCACCGGAGCGGCAGTCGCCGTCGACCACGAAGATGCTGCGCGAGATCGACAGGGCGCTCGCCGTGATGGAGGAGTTCCCGCGCTACAACGGCCTCCCGGCGATCGTCGACGAGTGCGACGCGTCGGTGCCCGCGCACTGGGGCGTGTACGACAACCCGAACTTCGCCTACCGCAACACCGAGTACTACCCGGTGTTCCAGGCCAAGCTGATGAAGAAGGTGCTCGACCTGAACGAGCAGCGCGCCGCCCAGGTGGCCGAGGCCACCACGTGGAGCTTCTCGATGGAGGGTGAGCGCTCCTTCGAGGGCACCCGCAGCTTCGTCACGGCGTCCGGGATCGAGAAGCCGCTGATGAACGCCTACCGGGCGTTCGCGCAGCTGGGGGACCGGCGGATCGGCGCCACGTCCGATGCCGCAGTTGTCGTCGACGACCTGGGCGCGCTCGGCCCCGGCCTGCCGGAGGAGGTGGACGTCCTCGCCTCGCGCGGCTCGGCCGACGGGCGGGTCGCGGTGCTGGTGTGGCGGCACGCCGACGACCAGTACGCCACCGACGAAGCCGCGACCCCGGTCGAGCTGCAGGTGGACGGCCTCGCGCCGGGACGGTGGACGGTGGCGCACCGGCGCATCGACCACAGCCACAGCAACAGCCACACGGTGTGGCGGGACCTCGGCGCGCCGCAGGACCCGACGCCCGAGCAGCTCGCCACGATCCGCGACCGGCAGGGCCTGGAACCGTTCGCCGACGACGTCACCGAGACGGTCGACGGCGGGCTCGCGCTGCGGCTGGAGCTGCCTCTGCCCTCGCTCAGCCTGATCGTGCTCACCCCGGCCGGAGAGGTCGCCTGAGGTGCCCGACGAGCTGCTCATCGGCGAGGCATGGCGCGCCGCCTCCGACGGGCGCACGATCGACATCCACGATCCCGCCACCGGGCAGGTGGTGGGCCGGGTCCCGGACGCGTCCGACGCCGATCTCGACGACGTGCTCGCCGCCGCGGCGGCCGGGTTCGCGACCTGGAGGCACGCCGCGCCCGCCGACCGCGGCGCCGTCCTCGACCGCGCGGCCGCGCTGCTGCTCGACCGGGCCGAGGCCATCGCCGCCGTTCTGACCGAGGAGCAGGGCAAGCCGATCGCAGAGGCGCGGGCGGAGGTGCGGCAGGCCGCGGAGCAGTTCCGCTGGTTCGCGGGCGAGGCCGTGCGCTCCTACGGGCGGGTGCTGGCCACCGAACCGGGCCGCCGATCGTGGGTGGAGCGGCGCCCGGTCGGCCCGGTCGCCGCGTTCACGGCGTGGAACTTCCCGGCGGCGCTGCCGGCCCGCAAGCTCGCGCCCGCAGTCGCGTACGGCTGCAGCATCGTGCTGTGCCCCGCGGTCGAGGCGCCCCGCACGGCAATGGCGCTGGTGGCGGCCCTTCAGGACGCCGGGGCGCCCGACGGCGTCGTCAACCTGATCACCGGCGATCCGCCGCGGGTGAGCAGGCGGCTGATCGAGTCGCCGGTCATCGCGAAGATCACGCTGACCGGCTCGGTGCCCGTGGGCCGCGAGCTCGTGCGGCTGTCGGCGACCCACCTGCAGCCGCTCACCCTCGAGCTGGGCGGCCACGCCCCGCTGCTGGTGCTCGACGACCTCGACGACGCCGCGCTCGGCCGCGCCGCCGACGCCGTCGTACGGGCGAAGTTCCGCAACGCCGGGCAGGTGTGCATCTCGCCGAGCCGGATCTTCGTGCAGGACGCGGTGCACGACCGGTTCGTCGCGGCCGTGCTGGAGCGGGTCACGGCGCTGCGGGTGGGGCCGGGCGCCGACCCGGACACCGACGTCGGGCCGCTCGCGAACGCGCGGCGCCGGGCGGCCGTTGCCGAGCTGGTCGACAAGGCGGTGGCCGACGGCGCGACCGTCGGGTGCGGCGGCGGGGTCCCCGGTGGGCCCGGCTGGTTCTACCCGCCCACGGTGCTCACCGACGTCCCCGATGGCGCCGCGCTGCTCACCGAGGAGCCGTTCGGGCCGATCCTGCCGATCCTGCGGTTCGCCGACCTCGACGACGGGCTCGCCCGCGCAGGCGATGTGCCCTATGGCCTCGCCGCCTACGTGTTCACCTCGGACCTCGCCCGGGCGGACAGGGTGATCGCGGGGCTGGACGTGGGCATGATCGGGGTGAACGAGACCGCTCTCGCGGCCGCGGCGTCCCCGTTCGGTGGGGTGCACTTGTCGGGCTACGGCCGCGAGGGGGGTACGGAGAGCCTGGAGGCCTACACCGTGGCCACGGCCGTGACGACGAGGGGAACCGTATGACCGTCCAGAAGCTCGCGCCCGGCGTGTGGGGCGTCCTCGCCACGCCCCTCACCCCGGACGGCGCGAGCGTCGACACCGACTCCCTGACGCGCCAGGTGCAGCACTACGTGCGGATCGGGGCCACCGGGCTCACCGCGCTCGGCGTGTTCGGCGAGGCAGCCCGGCTAACCCCGGACGAGCGGCAGACCGTGGTGCGGACGGTCGCGGCGGCGGCCCCGGAGCTGCCGCTGGTGATCGGGCTCTCCGCGCTGGACGCGGACGCGGCCTGCGCCGAGGCGGCGAACGTGCTCGACGTGCTGGACCGGTCGCCTGCCGGGCTGATGGTGCAGGTCGGCTCGCCCGACCCGGACGCCGTGGTCCGCCAGCTCACCACCGTCGCCGAGCGGACCGGGCAGGGCATCGTCGTGCAGGACTACCCGGTGATGAGCGGGGTGTCGATCGCGACGGCCGACCTCGTCGAGGTCGTCCGGCGGGTGCCGGCGGCGGTGGCGGTGAAGTCGGAGTCGGCGCCGAGCCCGCCCGCCGTCGCGATCCTCGCCGCCGGGCTTTCCGTGCCGGTGTTCGGCGGGCTGGGCGGAACCGGCCTGCTCGACGAGCTCGCCGTCGGCTCGGCAGGGGCCATGACCGGCTTCTCGGTGCCCGAGGGCCTGATCGCGTGCGTGAACGCGTTCCGCGACGGCGGGTTCGCCGCGGCCCGCGAGGCGTGGCTGGACTACCTGCCGCTCGTCAACTTCGAGTTCCAGGCCGGGATCGCGCTCGCGTTGCGCAAGCACAGCCTCGTGCACCGCGGGTTGATCGCGTCGCCCGCCGTCCGCCCGCCCGCCGCGCCCGCCCCGGAGCCGCTGCTCCCCGTGCTGCTGGAGCACCTGCGGCGCACGCCCCACGCGCTGCGGGTCGCTTCGTGAGCGGTCTCGACCGGGGCTTCGCGAACTACGGCGACGTCGCGTTCTCGCGGTTCCTGCGCCGCAGCTTCCTGCACGCCAGCGGGCGTTCGCCGGAGTCCCTGGAACGGCCCGTGATCGGGATCGCGACCTCGCCGAGCGACTTCAACCCGTGCCACCGCGCGCAGCCGGAGCTGGTGACGTCCGTCGAGCGCGGCGTGCTCGCGGCGGGCGGGCTGCCGATGGCGTTCCCGACGATCTCGCTGGGGGAGAGTTTCCTGACCCCCACCTCGATGGTGTTCCGCAACCTCATGGCGATGGACGTCGAGGAGATGGTGCGGGCGCAGCCGATGGACGCGGTGGTGCTCGTCGGCGGCTGCGACAAGACGGTGCCCGCGCAGCTCATGGGCGCGTTCTCGGCGGGACGCCCGGCGATCCAGCTGGTCACCGGGCCGATGTCCACGGGGCGCTACCACGGCGAGCGGCTGGGCGCCTGCACCGACTGCCGCCGGTTCTGGGCGCGCTACCGGGCGGGCGAGGTCGACGACGTCGAGATCGCCGAGGTCGAGCGCAACCTCGCCACCACGGCCGGGACGTGCGCGGTGATGGGCACCGCCAGCACGATGGCCTGCATTGCCGAGGCGCTGGGGATGGCGCTGCCCGGCAGCGCCACCGCCCCCGCCGTGCACGCCGACCGGCTGCGCATCGGCGAGGCCACGGGCGCTGCGGCCGTCGAGATCGCCCGCGCGGGGCGCACCCCGGACCAGGTGGTGACGCCCGCATCCGTGCGCAACGCGCTGCGCGTGCTGCTCGCGATCGGCGGCTCGACGAACGCGCTGATCCACCTCACCGCGGTGGCCGGGCGCCTCGGCCTGCCGATCGACCCGGACGAGCTGAACGCACTGAGCGACACCACGCCGGTCCTCGTGGAGCTCAAGCCCACCGGCGACCACTACATGGAGGACCTGCACGCCTCCGGCGGCCTCGCCGCGGTCCTGCACGAGCTGCGCGACCTGCTCGACCTGTCCGCCCCGACCGTCACGGGCAAGACGCTCGGCGACGTGCTCGGGGACGGCCCGCGCTGGGTGGACCGATCCGTCGTCCGACCGCTGTCCGACCCGGCGCGGCCCGTGGGCGGGCTCGTCTGGCTGCGCGGCTCCCTCGCGCCGCAGGGTGCGGTGATCAAGCGGTCGGCCGCCGACCCCGCGCTCTTCGAGACCACCGGACGCGCCGTCGTGTTCACCTCGCTCGAGGACCTCGCCGCCCGGATCGACGACCCCGACCTCGACGTCGCGCCCGACGACGTTCTCGTGCTGCAGAACGCGGGTCCCCGCGGCGCCGGCATGCCCGAGGCGGGCTACCTGCCCATCCCGGGCAAGCTCGCGCGGGCGGGAGTGAAGGACATCGTGCGCATCTCGGACGCCCGGATGAGCGGCACCGCCTACGGCACGATCGTCCTGCACGTCACGCCGGAGGCGGCGGTGGGCGGCCCGCTCGCGCTCGTACGAACCGGCGACCGGATCCGGCTCTCGGTGCGCGAGGCCCGGCTCGACCTGCTCGTCGACGAGGCCGAGCTGGCGCGCCGCCGTGCGGCCCTCCCGGCGGCGCCGCCCGGCCCGCCGACCGGTTACGGGCGTCTGTTCCACGAGCACGTGCTCGGCGCCGACCAGGGCTGTGACCTCGACTTCTGCGTCCCCGCCCCGGTCGACGCAGCCCGCGTCGGCTGACGCGACCCGCGGGTCGGCCGAAGATCGGTGTGATCAGTACGTGGTGGCGCTTTCGGGTGCACCGCGGTGCTTTTCGCGTCGCGTCATCGGCGCCGGGTCCGAAGTCTCCCCAGCTCGACCCGCACGCGTCGGTGTCGCTCGATCTTGACGATCTGAGTCCCGGCGGGAAGCCTGATGGTCTCGCCGGATTCCGGCCCGGTGTGCAGGTCCGCGTACCAGCGCCGTCGTACGCCGTCGGCGCCGACCGTGGTCACGACGAGGTGGACCACGTCGGGTCCTGCCCATGGCCACGGGCTCACGACCGCCCTCCGCCCCGCTGCCTTGCGAATTCGGCGATACGCGACGCTGTGCACGGGTGCCGGGTGAGAGCGGCGCTGCATCCCGCGCATATGTCGCTCCCGGGCAAGGGATGGTGCCTCGCCGCTATTCGCTCGATTCGACCGGGTACCGCCGCCAGGAACTGCGCCGCGGCCGCCACTGCCGAGGTGTCGCCGTGCCATTCATCGAATGTCATCGCAGCTTCTCTCCGGTCGATGTGCGGTCAGCTCACCGTACCGATGAGAGTCTCACCGAACAACTCTCAATTCTTGTGTCTCGTCGCGATACTCGATTCCGATGTGAGACCATGTCGGCTCCGGAGACCGCAGAGCAGAGGAGCACGATGTCGTCCGTGGGACCGACCGTTGTCAGACGCCAGCTCGGCCGCCGCCTCCGGCAGCTGCGTGACGTGTCGGGCATGTCCGTCGAGGAGGTGGTCGCGGAACGACATCTCGGCATCTCGCGCGCGAAGCTGTACAAGCTCGAGGCCGGGAAGCATCCGGCGAAGCCGCAGGACATCGCGGTCCTCTGCGCCCGGTACGGGGTGGCGGCCGACGAGACGTCGACACTGCAGGCGCTGGCACTGGCGACGCAGGAGGCGAGCTGGTGGCACGTGTACGGCGACGATGCGGTGCCGGAGTGGTTCAGCCTCTACATGGAGTTGGAACCGGCGGCATCGAGCATCCGCAAGTACGAGTCCGAGCTCGTCCCGGGCTTGCTGCAGACCGAGGACTATGCACGGGCGATCTACCAGGCCTTTCGGGGAGAGAGCGATGACGGGGAGATCAAGCGCCGCGTCGCCGTCCGCATGGAACGCCAGGCGATCTTCGACCGCGCGGAGCCGCGCCGGCTGCATGCCGTGCTCAACGAGGCGGCCCTTCTGCGGAGTGTCGGAGGGCCGGAGGTGATGCAGACGCAACTGGCCAAGCTTCGGGACGCCGTCGACCGTCCCGAGATCACCATCGACGTTCTACCGCTGCGCTCCGGCGCGCACGCGGCTATGAACGGCTCCTTCGCGATCCTGGACTTCGAGAACCCGGACGAAGACCCACCGGTCGCGTATGTCGAGACCGCCAGTTCCGCGGCCTATCTCCAGAAGCCCGCGGATCTCGACCGGTACCGCGCGATCTTCACGAACATCCTGAACAGTGCGATCCCTCTCCAGGAGTACTCGTCATGACCAGCAAGGACACCCGCCGGTTCGTCAAGAGCACCTTCTCCGGTGGCAACGGCGGCGACTGCGTCGAATGGGCCGTCACCTCCACCGGCGTGTACGTCCGGGACAGCAAGGACCGCGACGGGGCAGAACTTCGCTTCACCCACGCCGAATGGGACGACCTCGCGGCCGGCGCCGCGACCAGTACCTCCCACTCGTCGGTGTTCGTCGCGGACGAGGGCGTTCGCATGACGGGGGAGGGCGGCGAACTGTTCTTCACGCGCGCCGAGTGGGCTGCCTTCGTCGCCGGGGCGCGAGCGGGGGAATGCCGGCTCGCGGTGGGCGCAGCGTAGCGACCTGGGCGTGCGCATGATCATGTCGACCTCATGGGTCTACACCTGCTAGGCCACACGTATGGTGTCGACCTGATCATGTAATGCGAGTGGGTGAGCGATGGACATCTGGCCGATCGACGAGGAGCGACGAAAGCGCGTCCACGATCGGGTCAGGATCGAGCGGCGCCGGCTGGTTCTCGACGGCCCGCGCTGGACTCGCGACTACGAAGGCGATTTCCAGCGGGTGACGCTGCCCGAGCGGGACTGCAACCTCCTGCGTGACCTCGTCGTCGCGGAGGGGGTCGAGACGATCGTCGAGATCGGCTTGGCGTACGGCAGTTCGGCGCTCGCGATCGGAGAGGCGCTGGTTTCCGTGCCGCGGAAGCGGCCGCTCCATGTGATCATCGACCCCTTGCAGGAGACGACCTGGTCGAACGTCGGATGGGAGCTGATCCGATCGTCAGGGCTCGATGCGACCTCGCGACTCGTTCTGCAGCCGTCGTCGCAAGCCCTGGCCGGACTCGTCGAGCAGGGGTTCACGGCTGACGCGGCGTTCGTCGACGGGAGCCATCGGTTCCACGAGGTCTTCACCGACCTGTACTTCCTCCGCAAGATCGTCCGACCGGGCGGAATCGTCGTCCTCGACGACTATTGGTGGCCGTCGGTGCGCACGGCGATCCACTACTTCGAGAGCAACATGGGGTGGCTCGTCATGCCCGACGTCTTCGACGGCGGCACGACCGATCCCGCGACCGGAGCCGGCCGCCTGCGAGCCCTTCGCCTGCCTGATCCGTCGTTCGAACCCTCGTTCGACGACTTCCGCCCTTTTTAGCGGGATGCCGCTGCTTCCTCGGAGGTATCGGTCAAGCCGGTGGGCACTTGCCATTCCGACCGCTGCCCCTTGTTGGCCAGCCGGATCCCGCTCTTGAGAACCGCGTCCCCGAGCTTGGCGGCGAGTTGGTTGGTCAGCGGCACGGCGTTGGTGGTTCGGCTCGTCACCGCGCTGAACCCGGCCCCGGCCTCGAGCCCGGCCGCGGTGGCCAGGCCGGCCCAATCCGGCTGGGGAACGTCCACGAGGTCGGATTGATGGTCGCCGGCCAGATGACGGATCAACGTGGGCCCGAGGGAGGCGAACTCCGATCCTGGCATCGTCTCGCGGATGAAGTCCAGAAGGGCCTTGGTCAGCGCCCGGCCGGCCTCCGAAGGGGACTGCTGCCGATCCAGGATCCTGTCCATGAGTGCCTGCGCGGCGTCGAAGTCGGCGGGATTCAGACGTTGATCGATCCCGAGGATGTGGCCGATCACGCGCCAGATGTGGACGAAGTCGTCGCGATCGCCATCTGGAAGGTCGACGCCGAGGCGCTGCAACCCCACCGGGACCACCACGGAAAAGCTCGTCAGGGTGCCGGCGAGATCCTCCTGGTTGACGGGATGACCCCATGCTGGGTCCCAGTCGCTGTCCCGGGACGCGTGGTAGCGCATGGTGGCGTGCAGCAGGCGGATTTTCTGCGCCGTCCGCACACCGTGGCCGCCGGGCTGCAGACCACCTTCACACAGTACGTCCACCAAGAATTGCGACGTATCGATCAGGCGGTGGTACACCCGCCCCGTCAGACGTTGCGATCGGTACAGGACCTGTGCGCCGTCGCCGCATCCGTAGCACATCGGTAGTGAACTGCACAGCAGCGTCGACAGCAGGTACGGCTGGTACCGGCCCAGCAGGTCGTTCCCGCGCTCCATCCGGTCGGGATCAGCCCAGTCCGGCAGGACGGCGGTCTTCTCGAAGTATTCGCGGAGTCGCGAGGGTAGGTCGTCCGGAATCCTGTCGGTGTTCCGGTCGAAGTCGACCAGCGCTTTCCGAACGTGCTCTGCCCGGCCCTCCGCGTAGGTCTGCTCGATAGCTGCATCCGCGTCCGGATCTCCAGTGCGGCGCATCGAGTCGAGGAGCTCGTCCGTCCACGTGCTTTCCGTCATCAATCGTCCCCCGATCAGGCGTCGACGTCACGTCCTCCTGCGATCGTGCCGACTGCCCCGCCGCCGTGGAAGGCTTGATCGTCGAGCGGGCAGCGGTCGCGAGGAATTGTCAAGACCTGTGGATCAAGATCTCTAGTCGACTGTAGGTGGGGCGTGTTCGTCGGGTCGTTCGATCAGCTGCCCATAGCGGACGCCGGTCTCTCCAGACCGGTGGATGTCCACAGGAGATCGGTATCGGCTGGGTGGTCCGTCAGTCGGCCCTCGATGGGCGGGCGCGTCAGTCTCCGTTGAAGCCGTTGTCGACGGCGAGGAGCCAGCGGCCGTCGGGCTGCCGGCGGAGGACATCGGCAAAGCGTGATTCGAGCTCGAGCGGGGTGCCGTCGCGCCGGCGGCCGGAGAGGGTGTACTTGCCGAGGACGAGGACGACATCGTCCGAGCGGACAAAGGCGTGCGGGTGGATGGTCAGGTGGCCGCGGAGCTCGATGAGTCGCCGCAGCGCCGTGCGCAGCTCCGCGGGTCCGTCGGTGACGCGACCTGGCTTGATCACGAAGACGGCTTTCGGGTCGTAGAGTGCGAGCATGCTCTCGAGGTCGCCGGCGTTGTAGGCGGTGGTGAGCGCCGGGTGCAGCTCCTCGGGTCGAGTCGACATGGCGGGCAAACGTAGCACGCACTAAGCAAGCTCGTTGTCAAGACCTTTGGATGAAGACCTTAGGCGGCTTTGGGTTGGGGTTGTTGGTTAGGTCGTTCGACGAGCTTGCCGGCCTCGAAGGTGGCGCCGGCGCGGACGAGGGCGACGAGGTGCGGGGCGTTGACTGCGCGCCAGCGGTCCTGGGCGGCCTGGATGAGCTTGAACGCCATTGCCAGCCCGGCCGCGCGTGAGCCGGGCCCGCGGGTGATCTTGGTGCGGTGGCGGACGGTGGCGAAGGTCGACTCGATCGGGTTCGTGGTGCGCAGGCGGATCCAGTGCTCGGCCGGGAAGTCGTAGAAGGCCAGCAGCTGCTCGAGATCGTCGGTGATCTTCGCGACGGCCTTGCCGAACTTCGTGCCGTAGGCGGCCTTGAAGCTGGTGACGGCGTCGAGGGCGTGCCGGCGGTCCTCGGCGTTCCAGATCTCCGCAAGCGCCTTCTTCGCCCCCGGATGCGCCGACTTCGGTAGCGCCCCGAGCACGTTGGCGATCTTGTGGAACCAGTTGCGCTGCTCCCGGGTGGCCGGAAACACCTCGCGCAGCGCGCCCCAGAACCCGAGCGCGCCATCGCCGACCGCGAGCACCGGGGCGGACATGCCGCGCCGCGCGCAGTCGCGCAGCAGGTCCGCCCACGACTCGACCGACTCGCAGTAACCGTCGGCCAGCGCAACGAGCTCCTTGCGGCCGTCGGCCCGCACCCCGATCAGCACGAGCAGGCACAGCCCGTGCAGATAGAGCAGCGGCAGCACCTCGGTGACCTTCGGCGTCTTACGGCACCACGGCGGCAGGATCGCTGAGGAGAACCGGCGCCGCTGGCCGGTGTCGGGGTCGGTGCGGCGGTCATTGACCCGCGGCGCCGTCACCTCGACCGCCCCGGCGCTGGTGAGCACCTCGCGCGGCTGGTGGGAGCCGTTGCGCACGACCAGCCGCCGGCCGTGGTCGTCGCGCTCGCCCGCGAACTGGGCGATGGAGGCGTCGACCTCGGCCTGCAGGGCTTCGGAGAGCATCCGGCGGGCACCCTCACGCACGATCTCGTCGATCAGACTCGCCGAACCACCCGCTCCGCGGGGGTCATCGGCATCGGCACCTCCAGGAACTACGGTGAGCACGGGTCGTACCTTCCCGACCGGCGTTGGCGCGCCGATCTTGCTCGAGGGCTTGCAGGTGATCGGGAGGGTGCGACCCCTCCTGCTCATCCACAGGTCTCAAGCATTGCTCGCGGTCGCATTCGATCAGCGCAGCAAGGCTCTCGCCGCCACAATCGGTGTGCGAGCGGCCTGGGCGCGGTGACGAGTCGGTGTGTCACGGCGGGATCGATTTCGGTCGACACCCCGGTACGGCGCTGGAAGGGTCCACTGCGTGGATCTCGTCGCCGCCCTCCCCGCCTTCGTCGTCGCCGTCTTCCTCATCTCGGCCTCGCCGGGTCCGGCGATGGCGCTGATCCTGCGGCGGGCGGCGCTGCGCGGGTTCGGCGGCGCCGTGCCCACCGTGCTCGGGTTGGAGGCGGGGCTGTACGTGTGGGCGCTGCTGGCCGCCGCCGGGTTCGCCGCCCTGGTAGCGGCGTCGGAGGTCGCCTACCTGGTGCTGCGGGTCGCGGGCGCCGCGTTCCTGATCTTCCTGGGGGTGCGGGCGTGGCGGGCGGCGTGGCTGCAGCGCCGGCGGCCCCCGGCAGAGCCGGAACCAGCGGCGGTCACGCCGGCGAGGGGGTGGGCGGCGTTCGGCGAGGGCTTCATCGTCATGCTCGCCAACCCGAAGGCGGCCGTGTTCATGATCGCGTTCTACCCGCAGTTCGTGCCGGTCGACATGCCGCTGTTCGCCACCACCGCAGTGCTGGCCGCGCTGCAGGTCGTGCTGGAGACCGGGTTCTACCTGGCACTGGCGGCCGGGGTGGCGCGAGCGGGCGGGTGGCTGCGCAGGCCGCGGATCCGGGCGCGGATGGAGGCGATGAGCGGCACAGTCCTGGTCGGGCTCGGGCTGCGGGTGGCCGTCACCGCGCGCTGACACCGCGGCGCGGCACACAATCAGAGCCATGTGCGATCGATCTTCTCCGCCGGCCCGGCCAGGCACAGCGCCAGTGGTTGCTAGGGTCGGCCCGGTCCAGGCGCGGGCCCGGCTGGTTCGACGGAATACCGCGACCTCGTGGCGCAGCTCAATGACTTTCGACGACTTTCGACGACGACGCACAGCCGATCGGCGGAACGGACAAGGATGAGCGACCAGGCTCCACGTCCGCGCATGAGAGATTGGATCACCCCCACCGTCCTGCTGACCGCGGCTGCCCTCGCCGCGGCGGCCGAGCTCGTAGATTTCCCAGTACATCCGAGCCGAACCTGGTGGCCTTTGGCCATCATGCTCGCATTGGTCGCCGTTGCTACAGCGGTTTGGGAATTGCGGCGACGCCCGGCGGCGAGCACGACACCGGTCGAGATCGAGCCGGGCCGAGCGGCGGCCGTACGCGCAGAACGTGAGCGCGCCGGTGAGGTGGCGGCGGCGCGGATGCTGCGGGCCGAACAGCCCGAACTCTCCCTCCCCGATGCCGTTCAGCTGGTCCGCAACCTCTGAGTGAGACTCGGGCGTCAGCCGGGCTGGGCGGTGAGCAGGCCAGCCTCGTGCGCGACGATGGCTGCCTGCACTCGGTTGGCGCAACCTAGCTGGGTCAGCACCCGGCTCAGGTGCGCCTTCACCGTGCCGGTGCCGAGGAACAGTTCGGCGGCGATTTCCGCGTTCGAGGCACCCGTGCCCACCAGCCGGAGCACGTCCCGCTCGGTCGGGGTCAGCTTCCGCACCCGCTGTCGCGCTTCGTCACTGGCACCGCCGGACACCAGGTGCCGCTCGACCAGTCTGCGGGTGATCTGCTGTGCCAGCACGGACTCGCCTCGCGCGGCTGTGCGCACCGCGTGCACCAGGTCGGCGGGACCGGTGTCCTTGAGGAGGAACCCGGTCGCACCCGAGCGCATCGCCTCCGCCACATAGCGGTCCTCGCCGAACGTCGTGAGCACCACGACGTTGGTCCGCGGGCTCAGGCGCGCGATCTCCCTCGTGGCCGCGAGACCATCGCCGCCGGGCATGCGAATGTCCAGTAACGCCACGTCCACCTTGTGTTCCTGGCACGCACGTACCGCCGCGGGGCCGTTGTCCGCCTCGGCAGCCACCTCTACATCGGGGGCGTTGGCGAGGATCAGGCCTATCCCGGCGCGCATGAGGGCCTCGTCGTCGGCGATGAGCACGCGGATCACCCGGCTCACTTTAAGGCGAGCAGCACGATCAGTCCGCCGACCGCGATCACCAGCACCATGCCCACCAACAGCCCCACGCAGCCGATGCCCAGCATCCGCGGGAGGGTCAGCACATTGGCTCTACTCGGCGGCGGCGGTTCCACACCGATGTACTCCGGCGCCGGAAGCTGGGACAGGGCCGGTGGTTCCCGAGGCACGTCCAACCGCAACGCGAACCCGCCCGCTTCCGGTGCCGCGGTGACGGTGCCACCCACCAGCGCTGCACGTTCGCTCAGCCCGGCCAGCCCACGGCCGGTGCCGAGGAGCGTGCTCGGGGCCTGCGTCGGCCCGTTGGTCACCGCCACCCGAATTCGGTCGTGTCCGGCGTCGACCACGACAACGGTCCCGGCCGTCGCGGCGTGCCGATGCACGTTGGTCAGCCCTTCCCGCACGGCCCGGTGTACCGCTCGGCGAGTCCGCACGTCGACGTCTGACAGATCGTCTCCATGCCACTGCAGCCGCACCTCGATGCCCGCCTCGCGGGAGTGCTCGACCAGTCCCGTCACGTCGGCCCGCGTACCGGTCAGTTCGACGTCCTCGGCGTCCCCGTAGCCAGGCACACGGAGCACGATGAGGATTTGTCGTAGTTCCTCCAGCGCGGTGTGCGCGGCCGTGCGCAGCAGTTCTGCCTGCTCACTGACCTGCGGCGCGCTGGTCGCGGTCACGTATTCCACAGCCCCGGCGTGTATGGAGATCAGGCTGAGGCGGTGGCCGAGCAGGTCGTGCATCTCCCCGGCGATACGGGTCCGTTCTTCGGCGCGGGCGTTCGCGGCTGTGAGCAACGTGGCACGCTCCAGGTATTCGTTGCGCTCGCGCAACAACCGCGTCAGTGGCCGCCGTCCGCTCAGCAGCGCGCCGGCCAGTGCGGGCAGGCCCAGCAGCACCACCGACAGCGCGCCGTTCCCTATCACCAGCAGGCTCGTCGATTCCTCGCCGGGGTCCAGCTGCACCTGCATCCCCGTCGTCGCCACGATCGCCACGACCGTGATGAGCAGTAGCCGCCCGGCTGGGCGGACCCGGCGACCGGCGGTGGCCGAGGTGATCACCACTCCGAGAAGCGCCCCCAGTGACGGGGAGACATAGACCAGGGCGGACCCGAGGAAGGCGAACTCCGGCCAGCGATGTCGGGCCAGCAGGAGCACCGCGCCCGCCGCCGTGGCGACCACTGCCACGGCGGTATTCGAGTTGATCAGCCACGGCGACACCGCGCCCCCCGCGACGACCAGCGCCGCGAACACCACGTCGCGTGGCGGAATCCGCCGGATCGTGGCGGCGGCGAGCCATCGGTGCACGGGTGTCTCCAAGATCGGGTGGGAGCACCCATTGTCCGTGGCCCGGTCGATCACCGGCCAGTGCCGGTCGGTCGGCCGTGATGGCCGATCGGCCACGATCTGCCGGCCGGTCGACAGCAGCGCCGGACCGGTTGTGCTTCCTAGCGTTGGCGGCGTCGAGGCCGTACCGAGGAGGAGCCCGTGACCAACGGCAGTACCACTACCGTCACACCATCGCGAGAGGTGGTGAAGGTGCTGACCGCCGCCGTGCGCCGCGCCGCGAAACTGGAGTCCCCCGCGGTGGGCACCGAGAACCTGCTCATCGCACTGGCAGACACCACCGGTGCCGCCAGCGTGCTGGGCCGGGCCGCGTTGCGCGCGAAGGCCGCTGCCCGCGGCACGGAACACTGGGCAGACAACGACGCCGGTCCGGACGGACCTCCGGACGCTGACGTCACGGCCCTCATGCGAGATGTCAACCACGCTGCCGGCCAGGAGCCCGCCCTGCCGGAGACCGGGGCGCTGCGCGAGTGCCTGCGCGAGGCGATCGCCAACGCCAGCAACGGCGTACTGACCACGACCGACCTCGCGCTGGCGCTGCTGCGCGCACCATCCGGGCGGGCCGCCGAACTGTTCACCGTGCACCGGGTGAACGTCGAGGAGACGACGGCGGCTGTGCGCGTGGTGGCGCGCCCGGAGGACACACCAGCGGTGTGGCTGCTACGCAAAGCCGGTGCCCTGCAAGGCGAATCCGGCGGGGGCTATGTGCGCTGGCTGACGTGGCTCATCGCCCGCGGAAGCGACCTCGGTGGTCCGATGCTGCTGGCCGTCCGGAACGAGGCCATCCGGCACGCGGCGCGGGCCGGCCGACCCGGGGCCACCGCCATCGATCTCGTGGCGGCGGTGCTGACTTTGGACGACCAGCTCGCCAACGCCGGGCACCGGCTCCGCCCCGAGTACGAGTCCGGGGGTGCGGCAGCACTGCGTGCTGCGGGAGTGGACCCGGCGGCACTGCTGGCAACGGACATCACACCGTCGGCCAATGAGATCGACAAGGCGACGGCAGGGGCGAAACTCGTCGCGGCCCGCCGCGGAGACAAGGTGGTGGGGACAACTCACCTGATCATGGCGCAACTCGACGACCCGGCCGACCCCATCGGGCCAGCCCTGCGCCACCTGGGTGTGGCCCCGGCCACGCTGCACGCATCGCTGGCCGACCATTCGACCGAGTGAAGGCCACAGGCCGACAACCCGTGGGTCACCGGCGTCGCGCAGTCCGCGCGACACGAGCGCGACACTGAGGCAGCGGTCGACCAGATCGAGCAGCGTGTGCACGTCGTTGACCGTGAACCGCGTGACCATCGAGACCACCCAGACACCGCCCGCCGGCGGGGGACACTAGTGGCGCACAGCTGAGGGCGCGGCCTGCTCCGCGTACTGGTTCCACCCGTGGTCGAGGACCCGAAATCCCGTGCTGACCATCGCGTCCGGATCGGGGCTGTCCGAGGCGAGCAGCTGGATCTGGAGCGCGAACCGCACGTAGGCCCGTACCTCGTCGCTCGGTTCCGGTTGCCCGAACTCCTGGGCGATTGCCGCCGCGAGCGCGTCCTCGTGGCGTAGCCACATCTGGGACGCGTAGTTCACGAGTGACGGGGTCGACTCCATCAGCTCGAGAACCCGGGGCCCGTTCGGCCGCGACGTCATCTCGGCGAGCTCGGAGCAGTAGAGGTCCCGCAGTGCCGTCGAAATGGACGCGCCTGCGGGCCTGTCGCGGATCGCGGAGACGAGCCGTTCGTGCTGCGCGGTCTCGTCGTCGAACAGGATCGCTTCCTTCTGCGGGAAGTGCGCGAACACGGTCGTCGGGGACACGTCTGCCTTGTCGGCGATCTCGCGCACACTCACGTCGTCGAAGCCGCGCGCAAGGAACAGCTCGGTCGCCGCGTCGACGATCGTCCTGCGCGTGGCTGCCTTCTTTCGCTCCCGACGTCCCGGTGGGTCTGCGTTGGCCATGCCGCCGACATTACTGTACCGGGAGCGTAACTGGCTTGACACCAAACCTGGTATCGATACAGTTTCGTTGTCAGGCCAGTGAACCATGAGCCACGAGAGAAGAAGCCCTTGAAGCCTGCAGAGCCGGAGACGCTCGCCCTCGAAGGGCGTCGGACGATGCAACGCCACGCCGGCACGATGCTCGTCGCCTCGGCGGTGATCTTCTTCCTCGCCGAGTTCATCGCCGCGGCGGCATGGACGGATCCCCCTTACAGCTACACGTACCACTACATCAGCAACCTCGGGGTCCGCGGCCCCTCGGAAGCGCTCGGGCAGTTCATGTACTCGCCGCTCGCCTGGGTCATGAACACCGGCTTCTTCCTCTTCGGGATCACGGCGCTCGCCGGCGTCGCCATGCTCAGGGGCCTGCGCGGCCGGCGCCGTGGGGCCGTGCTCGTGCCGGCGGCCGCTCTGGCCGTCGGTGGCATCGTGCTGGCGTTCTTCCCCGGATCCGCCGAGGCGATGAACGACGCCACCGGCGCCTATCACGGGCTGGGTGCCATCGCGGCCATCGTCGGCGGCAACGTGCTCGTCATCGTTCTCGGGCGTGTGCACCGGCTCATCGGTGTCCCCCCGAATCCGGGGAGGGCAATGGTCGTGCTCGGCGGGCTCGGCCTGGTGTCACTGGTCGGCTTCCTCGCCCTCGCCGGCTCCGGGGCCAACGTCCTGATCGGTCTCGTAGAACGCTGCGCCGTCTATCCGTTACTGATCGGCCTCGGCTGCGCGGGGGTGTCGATCCGGCGGACGTGATGCAGTCCGCCCTGGTGCTGCGCATCGCGAGGGAGCTGCACGACATCGTCGCCCACCACATGTCGGTCGTCGCGCTGCAGGCGGGCCTCGCGCGGTACGTGCTCGACGCCGACCCGGCGACGGCCAAGGTCGCGATCGGCACCGCGGCCGATGCCGGTCGCCAAGCACGCCGGCCCGGCGCGGGCGCGGATCGAGATCGACTACGGTGAGGAGACCCTTACCCTCTCGGTGAGCGGCGACGGGGCCGCTTCCGTGCCGGGACCCCCGTCGCCGGATCCGCACGGCATCCGCGGCATGCGGGAGCGTGCCGAGCTCTACGGCGGTGTGCTCACGGCCGGACCTCGGGAGGGGCGCGGGTTCGCCGTGGTCCTGCGCCTGCCGATCAGCGAGGACGGATCATGATTCGCATACTCGTCGTCGACGACCAGGCGCTGATTCGCGGTGGGCTCGTCGCCCTGTTGAGCGCCGCGCCGGGTCTCGACGTCGTCGGCGAGGCCGCCGACGGAGCCGAGGCCGTCCGGCTGGCGGCCGAGACCCGTCCCGACGTGATCCTGATGGACATCAGGATGCCGGTGCTGGACGGGATCGTGGCCACCCGCCGGATCCTGGCCGCGGGCGAGGACCGCCCGCGGATCATCGTGCTGACCACGTTCGACGTCGACGAGTACGTGTACACGGCACTCGGCGAGGGCGCGTCCGGCTTCCTGCTCAAGGACACCCCGCCGGACCGCATCATCTCCGCCGTGCACACGGTCGCGGCGGGCGACATCCTGATCACGCCGCGCATCACTCACCGGCTGGTCGAGGCCTACGCCCAACACCACCGGACTGCGGCCGCGGCGACCGCCCACCTGTCCGGGCTGACCCCGCGCGAGACGGAGATCCTGCGCCTGGTGGGCACCGGCCTCACCAACGCCCAGATCGCCCAGCGGCTGGTGCTCAGCGAGGCGACCGTGAAGACCCACGTCAAGCACCTGATGGCGAAGCTGCAGCTGAGCAGCCGGGCGCAGGCCGTCGTCGTGGCGTACGAGACCGGGCTGGTCCAGCCCGCCTCCTCGCGTCTCCCTCATTCGGGCTAGCGCTCGGCGATCAACGAGGCAGTCTGGCGACTGAACGAGGCCAGACGTCTACCCCTTTGGGGGTAGACAGAGTTCCCATCTGGGTGGGACGACCGAAGCCCGTTCACCCGTTTAGCGTCCTCGCCGTCGGGCTCCGGGCCCGATCACCGACGTGATGGGGGATGCAACAGCGATGAGTCGGAGACGCGCAGTCGCCGTGGCCGGGGCGGTCCTGGTCGGCGCGACGCTGCTCGCGGCGTGCGGAACGAACCGTTCGGAGGGCGACGCCGCCGCTGGTTCGTCGTGCGACACCAGCAAGGGCACGCTGGTCATCGGGATGATCGCGCCGATGTCGGGCGGTGTCTCAGCGTTCGGCATGGGGATGCGCAACTCCGCGGACCTGGCGATCGACCAGGCGAACGAGAACTGCACCGTCCCGGGATACCGCCTGGTCTTCCAGCCCGAGGACGACCAGAGCCTCCCGCAGATCGCCGCGCAGGCGGCGACGAAGTTGGCTTCGGACCCGAAGGTGGTGGCGGTCGTGGGGACGTACAACTCCTCCACGGCGCAGTCGGCCGCCCCGATCCTCGCGCAGCGGTCGATCGTGCAGGTCTCGCCGGCCAACACCGGGCCCGCGTTGACGAGGGGGGAGAAGGCGGCAACCGAGCCGCAGCGTCCCTTCCCGACCTACTTCCGCGTGGCGGCCAACGACCTCGTGCAGGGCCCGTTCGGTGCGCGCCACCTGGTGCAGAAGGCGGGAAAGAAGAAGATCGCGGTCATCGACGACGGCAAGACCTACGGCGTCGGGCTGGTGGAGAACTTCGTGAAGGAGGCCGAGCGCCTCGGCGCCCGCATCGTGGCCCGGGAGAAGGTGGGGGAGAAGGACACCGACTTCTCGTCGACGATCGCCGCCATCCGTTCGAGCCGGCCGGACGCGGTGTACTACGGCGGCGAGTACCCGGCGGCGGGCCCGCTGTCGAGGCAGCTCGCGGAGGCAGGCCTGGACATCCCGCTCATGGGCGGCGACGGCATCGCCGACCCGCAGTACATCGAGCTGGGTGGGCGGCCCGGTGATTTCGCGACGAACATCGGCGCGCCGGTGGAGTCGCTGGCCAGCGCGCGGGCGTTCGTCGACGCGTACGCGGCGGCGGGTTACGCCGAGCCGTCCAGCGCGTACGGCCCGATGACCTTCGACGCGACCAACGTGATCATCGGGGCGCTGGCGGGCGTCGTGCGGAACGGCGAGTTCGACGAGTCCAGCAGGCGGCGGCTCGTCGAGGCCGTGCAGCGGCTCAACCTTCCCGGGGCCAGCGGGACGGTGGCGTTCGACGAGTTCGGCGACACCACGAACAAGGTCCTGACGGTCTCCACGGTGAAGGACGGCGAGTTCGAGCCCCTCGAGACCGGTGTCTTCGAGCCGTCGAACTGATCATCTTGTCGACGCTGCTCTCTCAGACGGTCAACGGCCTGGTGCTCGGTTCGCTGATCGGGCTGATCGCCCTGGGCTACACGATGGTCTACGGCATCGTCCAGTTGATCAACTTCGCCCACGGCGAGGTGTTCATGGTGGGCGCGTACGGCGGGCTGGCGACATCCACCTACCTGCTGCCCGGGTTCCTGGCACAGCAGTGGTACCTCGCGTTGCCGCTGCTGCTCGTGGGCGGCGCTGCGGTCTCGGTGGCGGTGGCGGTGGCGATGGAGCGGTTCGCCTACCGGCCGCTGCGTGACGCGCCGCGGCTCGCGCCGTTGATCACGGCGCTCGGGGTGTCGGTCGCGTTGCAGGAGGTGGTGCGGGTCTTCTACCCGGGGGCGATCTCGCCGCTGCCGTACCCCCGGGTGTTCGTCGAGGGCGCCTACGTCCTCCCCATCGGCGACGGCGTGCCGATCCGCTACACCGGCGCGCTGATCATCGTCGTGTCGGTGGTGCTGGCGATCGCCTTGCAGCGGTTCGTCGACCACTCGCGGCTGGGGAGGGCGATGCGCGCCATCGCGCAGGACCGGGACACCGCGCGGTTGATGGGGATCGACCCGGACCGGGTCATCGTGGCGACGTTCGCCCTCGGCGGGGTGCTGGCGGGGGTCGCCGGCATCCTCTACGGCGCCGACCTGGGTTTCGTCAACATCGACATCGGGTTCCAGACCGGGATCTTCGCGTTCACCGCCGCCGTGCTCGGCGGGATCGGCAGCATCCGGGGCGCCGTGGTCGGCGGGCTGGTGGTCGGGCTCGTGAAAGCGCTCGGGGGGCAGTACCTGCCGGGCGGCACCGCCTACGACTACGTCTGGATCTTCGTCGTGCTGATCGCGGTGCTGGTGTTCCGGCCCCAGGGTTTCTTCGGGGAGACGGAGCGGGTGCGGGCATGACGATCGGTACAGCGACCCCTGTCAGCACTGCGCTGCGGTTGATCGGCGGCCTGCTCACCGTCGCCGGGACGTGCCTGCCGTGGGCGACCTTCGTGTTGAACGACGGTCCGTATCCGGGGAAGGCCACTCTCGAGTTCTTCACGGAGCCGCTCGGGGTGGAGGGGTACCGGCTGCACCTGCTGGTCTTCGGGGTCGCGGCGGTGGTGCTCACGCTCGTGCCGGTTCCGGGGCAGGGGCGGATCCTGCGCGCGCTGGGTGCCGGCGTCGTCGCCGTGAGCGCCGTCAACGGGCTGTGGATCGCGGTGGACGGCGGCGGGCTCGGAGCCGTCACCCTCTCCGAGGGGGACGTGGCGTTCGGGGCTCCCGTCGCGGTGGCGGGCGGAGCTCTGATCGTGGCGGCGGCCGCACGTGATGCGGCGGCACCGGTGTGGCTGTGGCGGTTGTCCCCGTGGTGGGAGCGGCTCGTGCTGCTGGGTGTGTTCGTGCTGCTGCTGATCCTGGTGTCGGCGCTGCTCACCAGCGGCGGGCAGGGCGGCGCGGCGAACATGTACGCGGGCGCGGTGTTCCTGTCGTTCCTCGCCGCCGCCGGGGCCGGGACGGGTGCGCTGCACGCGTCGGGGCTGTTGTCGTGGGTGGCGGCACTGTCGGAGCGTCACCGGGGGTTCGGCGTCGGCGTGCTGCTGCTGTGCGCGCTCGCGCTGCCGTTCACCGAGGCTGGCAGCGAGTACTGGATGACGGTGGCGGCGAACATCGGCGTGTACGCCGCCACCGCGATCGGGCTGAACATCGTGGTGGGCCTGGCCGGACTGCTCGACCTGGGGTACGTCGCGTTCCTGGGGATCGGGGCGTTCGTCGCGGCGAACCTGTCCGGCGCCGCGGCGTCGAAGATCGGGATCGCGCTGCCGTTCCCGCTCGTGATGGTCATCAGCGCGGTGGTCGCGGGGATCTTCGGCGCGATCGTGGGGTCGCCGACGCTGCGGGTGCGCGGCGACTACCTCGCGATCGTCACGCTCGCCTTCGGCGAGATCTTCGTCCGCGTGGCCCAGAACGACATCGGCGGGCTGACCGGGGGCTCGAACGCGATTCCCGGTGTTCCATCGCTGTCGGTGTTCGGCCAGGCCTTCGACGACCAACTGGTCATCGGCGGCATCCGGTTGGCGCCCGGCGTGCTCTACTACGCGCTGATCGTGCTCGTCGTGGCCGGCGCCATGCTCGTCTTCTCCAACCTGAAGAACTCGCGGTTGGGGCGGGCGTGGATCGCGATCCGCGAGGACGAGGACGCCGCACGCGCGATGGGCGTCCGCACCGGGCCGATCAAGGTCCTCGCGTTCCTCGTCGGCGCCGTGCTCGCCGGGCTCGCCGGCGCGTTCTTCGCGCACAAGACGGCCACCGTCTCGTACGAGAGCTTCCGGTTCATCGAGTCGGTCACCCTGCTCGCCGCGGTGGTACTGGGCGGGATGGGGACGATCCCGGGTGCGGTGCTCGGTGCGTCGATCCTGTTCGTGCTGCCGGAGAAGCTGCGGGAGTTCTCCGACTACCGGCTGCTGCTCTTCGGGATCGCACTCGTCCTCATCATGCGGTTCCGGCCGCAGGGCCTTGTGGCCGACGCCCATCGGCGGGCGGAGCTCGCACCGGGAACGGAGCAGCCCACCGTCGTGCTCCCCGTGGTCCCGGCGAAGGCGGGCGCCTGATGTCCGAGCAGCCGACGGTGGAGTTCGGTCGTCCGCGGGTGGGCGGCCGGCCGATCCTGCAGGCCACCACCGTGTCCATGCGCTTCGGCGGCCTCACCGCCCTGAAGGATGTGTCGTTCACGCTCGCCGAGGGCGAGATCATCGGCCTGATCGGACCGAACGGCGCCGGCAAGACCACCCTGTTCAACTGCCTCACTGGGCTGTACACGCCCACGTCGGGCTCGGTGGTGTTGCGCGGGGCGCCGCTGCCGCAGGACCCCGCGCGGGTCACCGAGCGCGGGGTGGCCAGGACGTTCCAGAACATCCGGCTCTTCCCGAGCATGACCGCGGAGGAGAACGTGCTGGTCGGACGGCACTCCCGGATGAAACAGGGCCCGCTGTCCTCGCTGCTGCACGGGCGGGCGTTCCGGCGCAGCGAGGCCGAGGCCGCGGCGCGAGCGGGCCAGCTGCTGGCGTTCGTCGGGCTGAGTCGGTTCTCCGGCGAGCTGGCCCGCAACCTGCCCTACGGCGACCAGCGCCGGCTGGAGATCGCCCGGGCGCTGGCGACCGATCCGGCGGTGCTGCTGCTCGACGAGCCGACCGCGGGCATGAACGCCCAGGAGACCGCGGCCGCGCGTCAGCTGGTCCTCGCGATCCGTGACCTGGGGGTCTCGGTGGTCGTCATCGAGCACGACACCAAGTTCATCTTCGGCCTGTGCGACCGCGTGGTGGTGCTCGTGCGCGGCGAGGTGCTGGTCGAGGGCCCGCCGGGGCGGGTGCGCGGCGACCCACGGGTCGTCGAGGCCTACCTGGGGACGCCGGCCGACCGGGTCGGTGGAGGGCGGCGCAGGTGAGTTTCCTCGAGGTCCGCGATCTGACGGTCGCCTACGGCGCGATCCAGGCAGTGCGGGGCGTGTCGTTCTCCGTCGGCCGAGGTGAGATCGTCAGCCTGATCGGCAGCAACGGCGCGGGCAAGACCACCACCTTGCGCACGATCTCCGGTCTGCTGCGGCCCGTCTCGGGCGAGATTCTGCTGGACGGCGAGCCGATGCATCGCTTGCCCGCGCACGAGATCCTCGCCCGCGGCGTGGCGCACAGCCCGGAGGGGCGGCGGCTCTTCGCGCGCATGACGGTGGAGGAGAACCTGCGCCTGGGGGCCTACACCCGTCGCGACGAGCCCGGCGTGGTGGCCGACATGGAGCGGATCTACGCGCTGTTCCCGGTGCTCGGCGACCGCCGGGGGGACAAGGCCGGCCTGTTCTCCGGCGGTGAGCAGCAGATGCTCGCCATCGGCCGGGCCCTGATGTCGCGCCCGCAGCTCCTCATGCTCGACGAGCCGACGATGGGGTTGTCGCCGATCATGACCCGGACGATCCTCGAGACGGTCCACGAGCTGCGGGAAGCGGGCACGACGGTGCTGCTGGTGGAGCAGAACGCCCCGGCGGCGTTGTCGCTGTCCGACCACGCCTACGTGATCGATCTCGGCCGCACCACCTTGTCCGGCACCGGGCCGGAGCTGCTGGCCGACCCGCGCGTGCGCGCGGCCTACCTCGGAGACGGTGTCACGAGTTGAGGCGCGGACGATTCACACGACACGGACGTGGCGGTGGCGAAGGCCGGGGTTGTTCTGCACGTTCGAAAGGATCGGGCGCTGGCGGTCAGCTGACCGGTCGGGTGAGCTGCCGCCATCCGTCCGCCGTCAGGGCGTGGGGCGGCGCTCCTGAGCCGGCGAGGCGTCGCCACAGCCCGGGCGAGACGAGCAGGCAGGCCGCGACTACTCCGACCAGCAAGGCGCCGCCGGGATCATCGCCGATCGGGAGCAGCTCCTCGTGGCTGTGCGTGTACCACCCGCGCTGCGTCACGGCCCGCGTCAGCTCACCGAGCAGGTGCCGCCGCCCTCTTCCGAGCTCGGCGTGTCGTACCAGCGCCATGAGCAGCATGTGGGTGCGCACGCCTGGCCGGGGTTCGGCGATCGGGCCGACCTGCTCGCCGAGCGAGACGGCCAGCCAGCGGCGCACGAGGTCGGCTCCGGCGAGCTCGGCGTTCACCGGCTCGACCAGGCGTGGGTTGAGATCGATGTAGCGCACCTCGCCCGAGCCCTCGTCCACCACGGCGTCGAGGGAGAGCGGGCCGTGCCAGTCGAGCGCGGCGCCGAGCCGAGCGAGATGCTTTGCGACGTCCGGGAGGACCACCGACTCCTTGGCCGACGCGCTGCCCTGCACGCCCTCCCGGCGGCGCAGGGCGGTGTGCAGGCCGACGAGCGTGCCGTGCCGGAACAGTGCCTGGACCATGACGAGCGGACCCGTCACCCGCCGCTGCACCAGCACCTCGCCCCCGCCGGCGAAGACCTCCCGGACGGCCGGGTCATCGGCGATCCGGCCGAGAGCGGCCTCGTCCGCGGCGAGCCACACACCGCGGCTGCCCGTCGCGACCGGCACCTTCACGTAGGCGGGAAGCTGCTCGGCCCGGGCGACCAGCTCGCCGGGCCCGCGGACCAGCAGGGTGTCCGGCTGGGGAAGGCCGAGATCGGCGAGTAGACGGACCGCGTCGGCCTTGTCCTGGACCCGACGGACCGCGGCGAAGCGGGGCACGGCGAGCCCAGGGACGAGCCCAGCGAACTCATCACGGTGGCGAGCGATCGCGACGAGCTGCTCGTGGGTGGGCAGGAGCACGTCGTAGGGGTGCTCCCGCAGCACGTGGCGAAGGGCGTCGAGGTGGGCGAGCGGGTCGGCGGCGAACGCCGGGGCGCGGTGGCGGCGGCGCACCCACCGGGAGTACCGGGTGAACGAGAGCCCGCCGCTGTCCATGACGTCGACGCGATGGCCCTGCCGGCCGAGCACGGTGAGCACCTCCCGGGCCGAGGCACTGGACGACTCGGTGAGCAGGACCCGGTAGCGGGCTTGGTCAGGCATCGGGCAGCGCCTCCCGGTTCCGCACCGCGGTCAGCAGGACGATCCCGCCGGCCAGGAGGAAGGCCAGGATGGACAGCCACGCGGTGCGATGGCTGGCGGTCCACTGGAGCGTGAGGGCGTAGGCCGCCGGGCCGAGGAAGGTCAAGCAGCGGGCGACCACCTCGAAGATCCCGAGGTACACGGAGACGTGCTCCGGTGGCACCAGGCCGATGAACATCGAGCGCGACAGCGCGTACGTGCCGCCGACGATGAGGCCCGCACCCGCGCACAGTGCGGTGAAGAGGCCGGGCGACCGGGCCGGCATCAGCCCGCCCACCACGATGACCACCGACCAGACCGCCACCAGCGATCCCAGCACGGCACGCGCGCCGTAGCGCCCTGCAACGCGGCCCAGCGCGGCCGTGCCGGCGACGGCGGCGAACTGGACGACCAGCACGACGGCGATGACGTCGCCCTGGGTAAGCCCCAATCCCAGCACCGCATACGTGGCGATGAGCGCGGTGACCGTCTGGGTGCCGTTGTTGTAGAGGAAGAACGCGACCAGGAACCACGCCGCGCGCCGCCGCTCGCGCAGCTGCCGGACCGCCGTGAGCAGCCCGCGGAACGAGCCATTGGCATCAGCGTCGGGCCGGCCATACGCCCGCAGCAGCCAAATCGCGACGACCGTGAACACGAGCCACCACAGCCCGACGCCGACCATCGCCACGCGCGCCGTGTCGTCCTCACGAAGACCCCACACCTCCTGGTTGACCTGCAGGATCAGGGCAGCCACCAGCAGGAGACCGCCGCTCGCGAAGCCGGCCGCGGATGCAAGGGCCGAGGTGTTGTCCCGCTGCGCGGGCCCCGCGATGACGGGAAGGTAGGTGTTGACGACGCCGATCGACGCCCCCAGCGCGACGGTTGCGAGGACGTACAACGCTCCGACCAGCACGTAGTCGGTGCCGCCCGTCATGGACATGCCGAGCGTCGCCGCCGCCCCGGTCAGCGCCGGAACGGCCAGCACCGCCCCCTTCTCGCACCGCCGGGTCAGCGCGGCCGCGACGGGCAGCACGACGACCTGCACGACGATCGCGAGGCTCACCAGGTACGGGTAGTAGGAGCCGGCAGGGACGGGGATACCCAGCGGAGTCACGCGTCCTTGCACGTCGGCGGCCCGCTCCGCGACGGCCGTGACGTACGGACCGAAGAACACCGAAGTCAGCACCGTCGTGAAGACCGCGCTCGCCCAGTCGTAACAGTAGAAGCCGAGCCGCCCGCGCCGGGTCGCCCCAGCGGCAGTCGGGCCGGCGCTGAGCGCCACTGATCCCCTGATCACGATCTACATCGTATATACGTTGTATAGCGACGGTTGGAGATCCCCGTCACACGACCGACGACAGGCCTGGTTAACGGTGGCGGGCGAGCTCGATGAGTGCGCGGAGATCGGCGAGATCGGCCTCGAACTCCGCGTCCCAGTCGATGGGCTGGTCGAGGTACTCGGCGAGGCGGTAGTGCCCGGGCGCCTCGGCCAGGGCGAGCTGCGCGCGTCGGCTGCGCGGGTCGAGGGTGCCGCGGCTGAAGCGGCCGTTGACCTCTGACGCGGCGAAGCCGATCACAAAGGTCGAGATCAGACGCTCGATCCGAGGCACGTCGGCCTCGGGAACACCGGCTTCGAGCACCGCCCCGTACACGACATCGGTCGCCCGCACGGCCTCCGGCGTCACCGACGGGCGGGAGAGCAACAGCGCAAAGGCGCTGGGGTGGTCGATCGCGAGCGCGCGGAACCCGCGGGCGAGGGCGGAGAGCCGGCTCCACCAGTCAGCGTCGACGGGCAACGAGTCGACCAACGGCAGCAGCTTCGCCAGCAACACGTCGACCATCCCGTCGAGCAGCGCCTCCTTGCCCGCGACGTGCGGGTACAGCGCCATCGGGCTGACCCCGACACGCTGCGCCACGGCCCGCATCGTGACAGCCGAGAGCCCTCCTTCATCCGCGATGGCCAGCGCGGCCTCGAGGATCCGCCGCCGCAGATCGGTCACTGATACAGCGTAGATCCTTCGGTATGCCGGTCTAGGGCTTCACCGCGAGCACCGGCCGGTCGGCCTCGAGGAGGATCCGCTGCGCGCTGCTGCCCAGGATGAGCTTGCCGACGGGGGAGCGGCGGCGCAGGCCGACGACGATCACCGAGGCGTCCGCGTCGGAGGCCGCGCGGAGCACCTCGTCGGCCAGCTCCCCGCGGCGCGCCTCCTGCACGAGCCGCATCGCGACCCCGGCCGCCTCAGCCCTGGCAGTGAGGTCGGCGACCAGCTCCGGTGGCGCGACGTCGGCGCTCACCGGGGCACCGTCGCGCGGCGAGTTCAGGACGAGCAGGTCCTCCCCGCGCCTGCGGGCCTCGTCGAGGCCCGCGGCGAACGCGGCCTCGCCCTCCGCGTTCGGGACGAATCCGACGAGGACGGTCATACAGTCTCCTTCGATTCGGAGCGGCGCCGCGCCAGCGCGGCCCGGACCAGGGGGAGGAGGGCGACCACCAGGAACGCGGCGAGCAGCGTGCCGGAGATCGGGCGGGTGACGAACCCGGTGGCATCGCCCTCGAAGATGATCAGCGACCGGCGCAGGGACTCCTCGAGCAGGGAGCCGAGCACGAACGCGAGCACGAGCGGGCCCGGCTCGAACCCGAGCTTCTTCATCAAGTAGCCCACGGCGCCGAAGAAGATCACGAGCATGATGTCGAAGACGTCGTTGCCCACGGTGTAGACGCCGATCAGGGTGATCAGGACCGTGATCGGCGCCAGGATCGTTGCGCGTACGCGCAGGATCCGCACGAAGAGGCCGACCAGCGGGATGCTCATGATCAGAAGCAGGATGTTCCCGATGTACATCGAGTTGATCACGCCCCAGAACAGCTCCGGGTGCTCGGAGACCAGCTGAGGGCCGGGGCTCACGCCCTGGATGAGCAGCGCGCCGAAGATCACCGCCATAGTCGCGTTCGCCGGGATGCCCAGCGTCAGCAGCGGGATGAACGACGAGGTGGCCGCGGCGTTGTTCGCGGTCTCCGGTGCCGCGACGCCCTCCACCGCACCCCGCCCGAAGCGTTCCGGGTGCTTCGACCGGCGCTTCTCGAGGCCGTAGGCGGCGAGCGAGGAGATCACCGCACCGCCGCCCGGGAGGATCCCGAGCACGAAGCCGATCACCGATCCCCGGCCGATGGCCCCGGATGACGCCCGCAGGTCGGCGCGGGACGGCCAGACGTTCGCGACGCGCGCGGGCGCCTGCACCGAGCGGTGGCGCTCCTCGAGGTTGTAGAGGATCTCCCCGAGCCCGAACAGGCCCATAGCGATCGGTACGAAGTCGATGCCGTCGGCGAGCGAGAGGTTGTCGAAGGTGAACCGCGCGGCTCCGGTGAAGCCGTCGCGCCCCACGGTGGCCAGCAGCAGGCCGATGCAGGCGGCGACGAGCGCCTTGAGCCGGTGGCCGCTGCTGACCGTCGCGACCAGCAGGATGCCCAGCAGGGCAAGGGCGGTGTACTCGGGCGGGCCGAAGTCGAGCGCGAAGCCCGCGACGATCGGTGCGAGCAGCGACAACGCGATGATCGACACCGTGCCGCCGATGAACGATCCGATCGCGGCGATGCCCAGCGCGGTGCCGGCCTTGCCTTGGCGCGCCAGCGCGTGCCCGTCGAACACGGTGACCACCGACGACGCCTCGCCCGGCAGCCGCAGCAGCACCGACGTGATCGTGCCGCCGTATTGGGCGCCGTAGAAGATGCCGGCGAGCATGATGATCGCGGTCACCGGCTCCAGCCCGAACGTGATCGGCAGCAGGATCGCGATCGTGGCCGCGGGGCCGAGCCCTGGCAGCACCCCGATCAGCATGCCGACGACCACGCCGATGAGACAGAACAGGAGGTTGGTCGGCTCCAGCACCACGCTGAAGCCCTCGACCACCGGAGTCAGGTCCACGCGCTGAACTCCTCAGAACATGTGCGGGATCGGGACCGCGAGCAGCCCGACGAAGACGATGTAGAACGCGAGAACGGTGGCGAGGCTGGTGACGATCGAGGATCGCCACGACTCGCCGCCGAGGAACTTCAGCCACACGAACATCAGCAGCGCCGCCGGGATCTCGAATCCGATCAGCGAGATCACCGTGACGAATGCGATCATGGTGGCGAGGCCCGCGAGGACGAGCCAGCCGGCGCGGGTGAACCGCTCCGCGTCGTGCATCCGCCCCGTCAGCGCCAGCAGTCCCAGCCCGAGCACGACGAGCACGACGCTCACCAGGAAGGGCCACGTCCCGGTGCCGGGGGCGCGTGGGCTGCCGACCCCGAGGGCGAGTGAGCCGGCGAGCGCGGCCACCCCGAGCCCCAGCACCGCGATCCCGACGACGACGTCCGTCACCCGCCCGGCGACCGGTGGCCGGAATTCGTGCTCGGCCTCCTCCACCTCGTGGATGGCGTCCGAGAGTCGCGCCGCCGCGGCCGGCGTCGACTCCTCGGAGCTCACCCCTGCCCGCCCAACTTGATGCCGTACTGCTCGGTGACCCGGCGGTAGCTGTCCAGGCTCCCGGTCCATTGCGCGCGCAGCTCCTCGCCGCCGACCTCGTTGGGCGTGAGCTGGTTGTCGGTGTTGAACTGCTTGTACGCGTCGGTGGCGAACGCCTTCTGGAACGACGCGCGCAGCCGGTCCAGCACCGCGGGCGGGGTGCCCTTCGGCGCCGCGACGGCGCGGGACTGCTGCACCGGGACGTCGTAGCCCGCCTCCACCGCGGTGGGGGTGTCGGGCAGGTAGGAGGGGCGCTGCCGGGCGAACGTCACGATCGGCGTGAGCGTGCCCGCCTGGATCTGCTCCACCGCCTCGCCGAGCTGGATCGAGCCGACGTCGACCTGGCCGCCCAGCACCGCGGTGAGGGTGGGGGAGCCCCCGTCGAACGGCACGGCGCTGGCGGGGATGCCGGCCTGGCTGAACAGCAGGGCCTGCGACAGCTCGCTGCCGGTGCCGACGCCGGTGGTGCCGTAGGTGATCGGGCGGCCCGCGTTCGCCAGGTCCTGCACCGTGCGCAGGCCGGAGGACGGCGCGGTCACGAGCACGTAGTCGTCCTGGGACACGCCGGTGATGATCTCGTAGTCCGCGACGTCGACGGCCTCCTCGGGGGAGACCGCCAGTGGCGTGATGTAGGCGAGGCTCCCGTTGAAGATCATCAGCCGGTGGCCGTCCGGGGCGGCGCTCGCGAGCTCGCGGGCGGCGAGGGCGCCGTTGGCGCCCGGCCGGTTCTCGACGACGACCGGCACGCCGAGGTCGTCGGACGCCGGTTCGGCGAGCGCACGGGCGATCAGGTCGGTGCTGCCACCGGGGTCCGCTCCGACGAGGATCGTGACGGGGTCGCCGCCAGGGAACTCCGCTGCGTCCTCGGAACTGCCGGAGCCGAGGTTGCCGCCGCAGGCCGTGAGCGCGACGGCGAGGGCGAGCCCGAGCCCGATCGAGGGCCAGCGGCGCCCAGCGAGGGTCCTGGTCATGTCGTTCTCCCCTTCGAGAAGCCGCGTTCCTTGCCGGGGCAGCCTAGGAACGGCGGTCATGCCTGTCCAAATCCGATGTGGCATGGATTGATACCGTTCGTGCATGGCCTACACGCTCGAGCAGCTGCGCGGGTTCGTGGCCGTCGCCGACGAGCTCCACTTCGGCCGGGCCGCCGTCCGCCTGAAGATGACGCAGCCACCGCTCTCGCGGCAGATCCAGAAGCTGGAGCGGGCCGTCGGCGCGCAGCTGCTCGTGCGCGACAACCGGCGGGTCAACCTCACGGCCGCAGGCCGAGTGTTCCTCACCGAGGCCCGGCGGCTGCTGGCACTCGCCGACGCGGCCCCCGACCTGGCGCGGCGCGTCTCGTCAGGGACCAGTGGCGTGGTGCGCATCGGGTTCACCGCGGCGTCCACCTACGGCGTCCTCGGTGAGCTGCTCAACGAGCTCGGCCGTCGGCTGCCCGATGTCGACGTGGATCTGGCCGAGATGGTCACCCGCGAGCAGGTGGCGGCGCTGGCCAACCGCGAGATCGACATCGGGCTCGCCCGCCCGCCGTTCGACCGCGACACGTTCGACTCGCGGCTGCTGCACCGCGAGCCGATGCTCGTCGCGGCGCCTGCCGGCCACCGGCTGCTCACGCTCGACCGCGACGTGACCGCGGACGACGTCGTCGGCGAGCCGGTCATCATGCACTCGCCCACGAAGGCCCGCTACTTCTACGACCTGATCGCGGGTGTCGTTCCGATCCCCCATGAGGACATCGTCCACAGCGTGAGCCAGGTGCTCACGATGCTCTGGCTCGTCGCCGCGGGCCGGGGCATCGCGTTCGTGCCGGCATCGGCGACCCGGCTGCGGATCGAGGGCGTCGGTTTCGTGCGGCTTGCGACGCCCGTGCCCGAACCGGCGGAGCTGCACCTGCTGTGGGCAAGGGAGTCGGCCAACCCGGCGCTGTGGCGGGTCCTCGACGTCCTCGGAGGCTACTCGTAATGCTGGACAGGTATCGCACCATGCGGAACTGCTCTTGGACAGGCATCGTCGGTGTTTCTACGGTGACCGCGTGACGCTGCTGCCCCCGGACGAACTCGCCGACCGGCTCCGGTCCGGCCTGCTGTCCTTCCCGGTGACCCACTTCGACGCCGACCTCCAGTTCGACGAGCCCCGCTACCGGGAGCACCTGGCCTGGCAGGCCGGGTTCGACGTGGCCGGCCTGTTCGCCGCCGGCGGCACCGGGGAGGGCTTCTCGCTCACCCCGCCCGAGGTCGACCACGTCGTCCGCACGGCCGTCTCGGAGGTCGGTGACCTGGTTCCCGTCGTCGCGCCGGCCACCGGGGGCACCGCGCTCGCCGTGGCGCAGGCGAAGGCCGCGCAGGACGCGGGCGCCTCGGGCGTGCTGCTGTTCCCGCCGTACCTCACCGAGGCGGGACAGCGTGGCCTCGCCGAGCACGTCAGCGCCGTGTGTCGCGCCACCGACCTCGGCGTGATCGTCTACAGCCGGGCGAACGCCGTGCTGACCGACACGACCGTCGCGGAGCTCGCCGAGCGCAACCCGAACCTGGTCGGCTTCAAGGACGGCGTCGGCGACATCGAGCGGCTCACCCGCATCTACGCCCGGCTCGGCGACCGGCTGACCTACATCGGCGGCCTCCCCACCGCCGAGACGTTCGCGCTGCCGCTGCTGCAGCTGGGCGTGAGCACCTACTCCTCCGCGCTGTACAACTTCCTGCCCGAGTTCGCGCTGCGCTTCTACGCAGCGGTTCGCCAGCAGGACCGGGAGACGGTCTACCGGCTGCTGTCGGAGTTCGTGATCCCGTACCTCGACATCCGCGACCGCGAGAAGGGGTACGCGGTATCGATCATCAAGGCGGGCCTCACGGCGGTGGGGCGGGACGGCGGCCGCGTGCGTCCGCCGCTCACCGACCTCACCGAGGACGAGCGCGCCGAGCTGGCGACACTGGTGCAGAAGGTCTCCTGATGACCGGCGCCCAGACGGTCGCTCGGGTGGAGGTCGTGCCCGTCGCCGGGCACGACAGCATGCTGCTCAACCTGAGCGGCGCGCACGGCCCGTTCTTCACCCGCACGATCGCGATCGTCACCGACAGCGCGGGACGCACGGGCGTCGGCGAGGTGCCAGGGGGCGAAGCGATCCGCCGCACGATCGCGGATGCCGCCGAGCTGCTAGTCGGGAAGCCGGTGGCCCGCGCCGGGTCGCTCCTGCGGTCGGTTGCCGAGGGATTCGCCGACCGGGACGCGGGCGGCCGCGGCCTGCAGACCTTCGACCAGCGCACCACCATCCACGCCGTGACGGCCCTCGAGTCGGCCCTGCTCGACCTGCTGGGCCAGCACCTCGGCGTCCCCGTTGCCGAGCTGCTCGGCGAGGGGCAGCAGCGTGACTCGGTTCCGGTGCTCGGCTACCTGTTCTATGTGGGTGATCGGCGCGCCACCGACCTGCCCTACGTGGCCGAGGAGAACCCCGCCGACGACTGGGAGCGGCTGCGCCGCGAGCCCGCGCTGACCCCGAAGGACGTGGTGGCGCTCGCCGAGGCGGCGCGGGCCCGCTACGGGTTCGCCGACTTCAAGCTGAAGGGCGGTGTGCTCTCCGGCGAGGAGGAGGTCGCCGCCGTGCGCGCTCTCGCCGCCCGCTTCCCGGATGCGCGCATCACCCTCGACCCGAACGGCGCGTGGCCACTGGCCGAGGCGATCGAACTCTGCCGTGACCTGCACGACGTGCTCGCCTACGCCGAGGACCCCGTCGGCGCGGAGGGCTCCTTCTCCGGCCGGGAGACCATGGCGGAGTTCCGCCGCGCCACCGGCCTGCCCACCGCCACCAACATGATCGCCACCGACTGGCGCCAGCTCGCGCACGCCGTGCGCACGGATGCCGTCGACATCCCGCTCGCCGACCCGCACTTCTGGACCATGCGCGGCTCCGTGCGCGTCGCGCAGCTGTGCTCCTCCTTCGGGCTGACCTGGGGCTCGCACTCCAACAACCACTTCGACGTGTCGCTCGCGATGTTCACCCACGTCGGAGCGGCGGCTCCGGGACCGATCACCGCGCTCGACACGCACTGGATCTGGCAGGACGGGCAGGCGCTCACGCGTGAGCCGCTGCCGATCCGCGACGGCGCGATCGCGGTACCGACCGCGCCCGGCCTCGGCGTCGAGCTGGACCCCGATGCCCTCGCCGCCGCGCACGAGCTCTACCGCGAGCACGGGCTGGGCGCGCGCGACGACTCCGTCGCGATGCAGTACCTCGTGCCGGGCTGGGAGTTCGACCCCAAGCGCCCGTGCCTCGTCCGCTGACCTGCAAGAGGAGCAGCATGACCCCCGTTCTCGACCGGATCGACTCCGTCACGCTGTCGTCGGTGACGCTGCCGCTGCCGACCGGCATCAGCGACGCGAAGGTGCTCACCGGCCGGCAGCGGCCGATGACCGAGATCGCGTTCCTCTTCGCCGAGATCACCACCGAGGCAGGGCTGGAGGGCGTCGGGTTCAGCTACTCGAAGCGAGCAGGCGGACCGGCCCAGTTCGCCCACGCCCGCGAGGTCGCGCCCGATCTGATCGGGGAGGACCCCAGCGACATCGGCAGGCTGTGGACCAAGCTCGTATGGGCGGGGGCCTCCGTCGGGCGCAGCGGCGCGGCCACGCAGGCCCTCGCCGCGATCGACGTGGCGCTGTGGGACCTCAAGGCCAAGCGCGCAGGCCTGCCGCTGGCCAAGCTGCTCGGTGCCCACCGCGACTCCGTGCGCTGCTACAACACCTCGGGAGGCTTCCTCCACGAGCCGATCGAGCAGGTGCTCGACAACGCCACCCGCACGCTCGCGTCCGGCGTCGGCGGCATCAAGATCAAGGTCGGGCAGCCGGACTCGGCCGAGGACCTGCGCCGGGTCCGCGCCGTCCGCGAGCACATCGGCGGCGCGCCGCTCATGGTGGACGCCAACCAGCAGTGGGACCGGCCCACCGCGATGCGCGTCGGGCGCGCTCTGGAGGAGTTCGACCTCGTGTGGATCGAGGAGCCACTCGACGCATACGACGCCGAGGGGCACGCCGCGCTCGCTCGCTCGCTCGACACCGCGATCGCGTCCGGCGAGATGCTCACCAGCGTCGCCGAGCACGCCGAGCTGATCCGCCACGACGCGGTCGACATCCTGCAGCCCGACGCCCCGCGCATCGGCGGTATCACCCAGTTCCTCAAGCTCGCAGCACTCGCCGAGCACCGCAACCTGCAGCTCGCGCCCCATTTCGCGATGGAGATCCACGTCCACCTCGCTGCCGCCTACCCCAGCGAGCCGTGGGTGGAGCACTTCGACTGGCTCCACCCGCTCTTCCCCGAGCGACTGGAGATCCGCGACGGGCGCATGCACCTGTCCGACCGCCCCGGCCTCGGCGTCACCCTGAGCGAGCAGGCGAGGGAGTGGACGGTCGACAAGGTCACGCTGGACAAGCCCCGCTGACCCGCCCGCTTGACTCGCGCAGGACGCGAGTCCAGCGTCCTGACACGTTCAAGTCGTGCGTTCCGACGCGGTGAGGGCACCGTCTCGGCGATGTACGGGGCCGCGACCGCGTTTCGATCTGCACAACGGACCCGAGCGGCCCTACTCTGCGCAGCATGGCGCGGTACTTCGACGTCCATCCGGTCGATCCCCAGCGGCGTGCGATCAGCCAGGTGGTCGACATCATCAGGAGCGGGGGACTGATCGCGTACCCGACCGACTCGTGCTTCGCGCTCGGCTGCCAGCTCGGCGACGCAGCGGGGGTCGATCGCATCCGCAAGATCCGCCGCCTCGACGACAAGCACCACTTCACGCTGGTCTGCAGCGACTTCGCGCAGCTCGGTCAGTTCGTGCACATCGACAACCGGGTGTTCCGGGCCGTCAAGGCCGCGACGCCGGGCAGCTACACGTTCATCCTCCCGGCCACCAAGGAGGTGCCGCGCCGGATGCTGCACCCCAAGAAGAAGACCGTCGGGGTACGCATCCCGCAGCACACCGTGGCGCAGGCGCTGCTCGCCGAGCTGGGGGAGCCGCTGCTGTCGTCAACCCTGCTCCTGCCCGACGAGCCGGAGCCCCTCACCCGGGGCTGGGAGATCAAGGATCAGCTCGACGGCGTCCTGGACGCGGTGCTCGACTCCGGCGACTGCGGCACCGAGCCCACCACGGTCGTCGACTTCTCGGGTGACGAACCCGAGATCGTCCGCCGCGGGGCGGGCGACCCGTCACGGTTCGAGTAGCGGCGCCACGCCGCCGCAGGCGCGGTTCAGGAACGCCACGTTCATGTACTCCACGTTCATGTACTCCACGTTCATGAACGTGGCGTTCCTGAACCTCCGGGGCCTGTACGAGCGCTCACCCGCCCGCCATCGCGCCGACCACCAGGAACGGCTCCTTCCCGGTCGCCACCTCGCCGGGAAGGGGAGCGTCCGGTTCGTCGTGGGACAGGTCCTGCTCGCAGGCGAAGAACCGCACGAAGGCGCGGCGCCGCCGCGTGTCGTGGTCGCGGATGGTGCCCCGCAGCACCGGATGGCGGGCCTCCAGGGCGTCGAGCACCGACCGCTGGGTGACCGGGGCCGGCACGTCGAGGCGCACCTCGCCGTCCACCCGCGCCAGCTTCCGCAGGTGTGCGGGCAGTTTCACCCTGACCGTCGCGGTCGTCACGCCGCTCATGACAGCGTCTGGACCTGCACCGACAGCACCGCAGGCAGGTTCGAGACGATCGGCGCCCATGTCTCGCCCGCGTCGGGTGAGGCGTAGACCTGCCCACCGGTCGTCCCGACGTAGACACCGCAGGTGTCGAGGGAATCGACCGCCATCGCGTCCCGCAGCACGTTGACGTAGCAGTGCTCCTGCGGCAGGCCCTTCGTGAGCGGCTCCCACCCGTTCCCGCCGGTGCGGCTGCGGAACACCCGCAGCCGGCCGTCGGGCGGGAAGTGGACGGAGTCGCTGGTGATCGGCACGACGTAGATCGTGTCCGGTTCGTGCGCGTGCACCTCGATCGGGAACCCGAAGTCGCTGGGCAGGCCCTCGCCGATGTCGTACCAGTTGGCGCCGCCGTCGTCGCTGCGCATCACGTCCCAGTGCTTCTGCATGTAGAGCGTGTCGGGACGGTCCGGGTGCATCGCGAGGTGGTGCACGCAGTGCCCGACCTCGGCGTCCTCGTCGGGGATGCCCTCGGACCGCAGGCCGCGGTTCGCCGGCTCCCACGACGCGCCGCCGTCCTCCGTGCGGAAGACCCCCGCTGCGGAGATCGCGACGTGCATCCGGGCCGGGTCACGGGGATCGACGAGGATCGTGTGCAGGCACATCCCGCCGGCCCCCGGCTGCCAGCTGGGGCCGGAGCCGTGCTCGCGCAGGCCCGGCAGCTCCTGCCAGTTGGCGCCGCCGTCGGTGCTGCGGAACAGCGCCGCGTCCTCGACGCCGGCGAGCACGGTGTCCGGGTCGGTGGCCGACGGTTCGAGGTGCCAGACCCGCGCGAACTCCCACGGGTGCGGCGTGCCGTCGTACCACTGGTGGGTGCCGGGCACGCCGGTGTAGGTGAACTCGTTGCCCATCGGCTCCCACGTGGCTCCGCCGTCGTCGGAACGCTGCACGACCTGCCCGAACCATCCGCCCGACTGCGACGCGTAGAGCCGGTTCGGATCGGCGGGCGAGCCGGCCACGTGGTAGATCTCCCATCCCGCGAAGTGCGGCCCGTCCACCTCCCACCGCTCGCGCGTGCCGTCCGCGGTGAGCACGAACGCTCCCTTGCGCGTGCCCACCAGAACCCGCACTCCGGTCATGGCAGTCCTCCTCGCAGTTCGGTCGTCCGGCCGGGTTCTTCACGCCCGGCGCAGACTTGTGACCTCCCACGGCAGCCGAACTCATCGGTGGGCGTGCGCTTCTACCACTTGACCGCGGCGAGGCCGCCGCTCGCCACCCATCCGTAGGCGGAAGGCGCCCGAATGGGCTACGGTGCGTGCCATCCGGCGCAGGTCAGGACACGTCCGGGCCGCCCGCCGCAGGAACGCGCGCCCTGAGCGCACTTTCCCCGCAGGCGGTCGGTGGAAGCCCGTTGCGAGGTAGCGTGCGTCGCCGAGGGCAGCCGGCCACGTGCCCCGAGCGTGATGCACGTCACGCCGCTTCGGCGTGAGTCGGCGCGAGGCATCGACCCGTGGGAGAGGACCGACTGGTGGACAGGGGTTACGAGGGAGACTCGGGCTACCTCGCGCACCTCGGATCCGCTGCTGGCACCGACCGCTGGGATGCCCGCGCGGGCGGCAGCTTCGAACGTGGCGTCGATCACCCCGTCGATCGTGCTGTCGATCGTGGGGGCGACGACGCCGCGGCCGGGGTCGCACGGCGGCTGCAGGCCCGGCTCGACCGGCACATCTGGCTGCTGGAGCGGCTGCAGGCCGAGCAGCTCTACCCCGAGCCGCCCGGCCTCCCCGAGCTGCAGGACACCGCGCGCCGGATGCATCGCGACGTCGAGGGCCTGCTGCTGCTGGCCGGCCACGAGCCCGGGGTGCGATCGGCGGGGCCGCGCAGGCTCGGCGACGTCGTCTCCGACGCCGCCGCCCTCGCCGAGGAGCCCCGCCGGATCGAGGTGCGGTCCGCCCCGTCCGCACTCGTGTCCCCGGCAGCCGCGGTGGAGTTGGTGCACGTGCTCGCCGAGCTCGTCGACCACGTCACCGCGGTGTACCCCGGCGCGCGCATCGAGCTCGCGAGCCACCTGGACACCGCGGCCAGCCGGAGCTCCGGCAACGGGGGCGCCACGGTCGACGTCATCGTCGACGGCGCGGCCCGGTACGACCCCGACGGCCTCGGTGGCCGCAGGGCCGCCGCGGCGGCCGAGCAGCTCGCCCGGCATTCGCGCCACGGGATCGTGCTGCGCCGGCCTTCGGGCGGCCCGCCCCCCGCCGGATCCGGGCTCGTCGCGAGCGTGCACTGTCCGCCGGCGGCGGTCACGGTGGAGCAGCCGCCGCGGCCGTCGCCACCGCTGTCGCCTCCTCTGTTGCCACCGCCGTCGCCACGCCTGTCGCCACCGCCCTCACCATCTCCCGCGCCGCCGCCGCTGCCCTCGCCGGAGCCGCTGCTGGACCGCACCGGGCTGTCGTCGCTGTCCTCGTACGAGCTCGGCTTCGACGCCGGCGCAGGCGTCGGGCGGGCCGTGAACGGCACGAACGGTTCGAAGCAGGCCGGCTCGAGCTCGGACGAGCCGATCAACGGCACCCGGCCGTCGCTGTCGTTCGACGACGCGCCGGCCTACTCGCCCTCGTCCTCCTCGCAGGTGGACGAGCTGTTCGGGCCGCTGCTCGACCTGCCCCTCGAGCCGATCGACGACCGGTACGCCACACCGATCTTCGAGGCGATCGCGTCGGCATGGTTCCGTGAGGACGGGTCAGGGGGAGGGCCGGGCTCTTCCTCTCCACTGGACTGGCAGACGCCGCAGGACGACGAGTGGCGCGAAGCCGCTGCCCGGGCCGCCCGCCCCGAGCCCGAGCTCCCCACCACGTCCAGCGGTCTTCCCCGTCGCCGACCTGGCAACCAGCTCGTGCCGCCGCCGCGCAGCACCGAGCGGAACGGCCAGACGGGTCAGAACGGTCAGAACGGTCAGAACGGCGCGCAGCACGTCACCCCCGCGGAGCGCGCGCCCGACCGGGTGCGCGACCGGCTCAGCACCTACCAGCGCGGCCTGCGCGAGGGTCGGCACCGCGCCGTCGGTTCCGACGGCGGCACGGAGGCCGAGGACTGGTGACTAGTGTCCCCCGCCGGAAGTCCGCCGAATAATTCGGCGGCCCAGGCCCACGCTGGCCGCACCGGCCGACGGGCCGAGTACGTCCAGTACGAGGCCCGCCGTCCGGCGCACCCAGCGAGAACCTGGATCCACCGACTTACCCAACGGACTTCCGGCGGGGGACACTAGGCCGTGTCCCGCGGATCTCGACCGCGGAACTCGCGCCCCGGATCGCCCCTAGCGGCCGGGCCGGACACGGCCCGGCCCTCGTGACAGGGTGACGGGGTGATGTACGACGTTGCGGCGGTTCGCGCGCACTTTCCGGCCCTGACGGCGGGATATGCCCACTTCGATGGCCCTGGCGGCTCCCAGGTCCCCGCTGAGGTAGCGAATGCGGTGGCACGCACGTTGGTCGCGCCGCTGGCCAACCGCGGCCGGGTCACCGCCTCCGAACGCGCCGCCGACGACATCGTCCTGGCGGCCCGCCGTGCCGTTGCCGACCTGCTCGACGCCGAGCCGGGAGGTGTCGTCTTCGGCCGCAGCATGACCCAGATCACCTTCGACATCGCCCGCACGCTCGCGGCCACGTGGGAACCGGGCGACGAGGTCGTGGTCACCTCACTCGACCACGACGCCAATATCCGCCCGTGGGTGCTTGCCGCGGAGGCGGTGGGCGCCCGCGTGCGCTGGGCCGAGTTCGACCCCGCGACCGCGGAGCTCCCCGCGGAGGCGGTGGCGGAGGTCCTCTCCCCACGCACGCGGCTCGTCGCCGTCACGGCCGCGTCGAACCTGCTCGGCACCTGCCCGCCGGTCCGTGCGATCACCGACCTGGCGCACGACGCGGGCGCGCTCGCCTACGTCGACGGCGTGCACGTCACCGCGCACCTGCCCGTGCACGTCGAGGCACTGGGCGCGGACTTCTTCGCCTGCTCGCCGTACAAGTTCCTCGGGCCGCACTGCGGCGTGCTCGCGGCGGTGCCCGCCCTGCTGGAGGAGCTGCGCCCGCAGAAGCTGCTGCCCTCGCCCGACGTCGTGCCGGAACGCTTCGAGCTCGGCACCCTGCCCTACGAGCTCCTCTCCGGCACCACGGCGGCGATCGACTTCCTCGCGGGGCTCGGGACCGGCGACACCCGGCGGGACCGGATAGTCACCGCACTGGGCGCCATCGGAGCCCACGAGGACCGGCTCCGGGAGCGGATCGAGGACGGCCTCGCCCAGCTCCCCGGCGTAACGGTGCTGTCGCGGGCGGCCCACCGCACACCCACGCTGCTCGTCACGTTCGCCGACCGGGAGCCCGCGTCCGCCTACGCGTTCCTCGCCGAGCGCGGCGTGCACGCCCCAGCGGGGACCTTCTACGCCCTCGAGCCGTCGCGCCGCCTCGGCCTCGGCGACGGCGGGGCGCTGCGGATCGGCCTCGCGCCCTACGTCGACGACTCCGATGTCGACCGCCTACTCACGGGGCTCGCGGAGTTCCTGGAGGCCTGAACACCCCGGTGGTCGAGTAGGGCCGGCGCTACTCGACCACCGGGTGGTGCTCCGGCTCTAGGCGACGAACGCCGGGTCGAGGCGCTCGCGCAGGCGGCGCAGGCCGTCGGAGGTGTAGCGCTTGACCGCGCCGGTGGACAGCTGCATCACCTCGGCCGCCTCGGCCACGGACAGCTGCCACTGCATGCGGATGACGACGGCCTCGCGCTCGCGCGGGGAGAGCGCGGCGAGCGCGTCGCGCAGCACCGCGGCGTCGGCGACCTGGGTGGAGACGTCGACCGGGGCGCTCGGGGCGTCGTCGGCGCGGTCCGGGTCGTCGATGCTGACGTTGGCCCGGGCCGGGATCACCTCGCGCAGCTCGCGGTTGATCTCGTTGCAGACGGCCGTGAGCACGTACGCCTGCATGTTGGTGATCTCCGGCGGGTCGCCCTGCTGGCGGCGCAGGATCTTCTCGAATGCCCGCTGCACGACGTCCTCGGCGCGGCCCGGATCGCCGACCTTGCGCGTGGCGTAGCGGATCATGGCGGGCGAGCGCTCCCGGTAGGCGGTGGCGAGCCGCTCGGCGAACGCCGCGGCGTCGACGCGCGACACCCGCCCGATCCGCGACCGCCCGGGCGGTACCAGCCCGAGAATCGTGCCCTCGCCCTGGTCGGCCGCGAGCTGCAGCAGCCGCGCGAGAAGCGGGAATTCCTCGACATGATCGACGTCCACGCTGCCCCCCGGAGTCATGGGCTCACATCCTACGGGGACGGCCGACGATCTCCCGTTCAGATTCCGCGCCGGCCGGCCGCCCTTGTGTGCTCGAAGATGAGGTTGGTCTCGGTGCCCGCGATGCCGGGGTCGCGGTTGAGGTGGTCGGCCACGAACGCGCGCAGTGCGTCGGTGCTGGCGGTGGCGACGTGCAGCAGGAAGTCGTTGGCGCCCGCGACGAAGTAGACGTCGAGTACCTCGGGCCGCCGGGACAGGGCCGCGACGTGCTCGGTCAGGCTCCCGCGGGCATTCGGCTGGAGCCGGATGGCGATCATGGCCTCGAGGTCGTGGCCGAGGGCGCGCGGGTCGATGTCGGCGTGGAAGCCGCGGATCACGCCGTTCGCCCGCAGGGCGCGCACGCGGGCGAGGCAGGTGGACTGGGCGATGCCGACGCGGTCGGCCAGCTCCTTGTTGGAGATGCGCGCGTCGTCGGCGAGGACCCGCAGGATCGCCCGGTCCGTCGCGTCGAGGCGAACCTCCTGCGGCCGGAGCGCCCGTTCTGGTCGCGAACCTGCAGGTGGTAGTGGCATCTGGGCAATCTACCGAATCTTCTCCCGATGAAGTTGCCGGCAGTCGGCAGTATCTTCATTCTCGGCCCATGAGGATCGGTGTTCCCCGCGAGGTCAAGAACCACGAGTACCGGGTGGCGCTCACCCCGGCGGGCGCGCAGGAGCTCACGCGCGCCGGGCACCACGTGCTCGTCGAGCACGGTGCCGGCGTCGGCAGCTCGATCAGCGACGCCGACTTCGAGGCGGCAGGCGCCCGCATCGTGGCGACCGCCGACGAGGTGTGGGCCGCCGCGGATCTCTTGCTCAAGGTCAAGGAGCCGATCGAGCAGGAGTACCACCGGCTGCGACGCGACCAGGTGCTGTTCACCTACCTGCACCTCGCGGCGTCCAAGGCGTGCACGCAGGCCCTGCTCGACGCCGGCACCACCGCCATCGCCTACGAGACAGTGCGCCTGCCCGATGGCAGCCTGCCGCTGCTCGCGCCGATGAGCGAGGTCGCGGGCCGGCTCGCGCCGCAGGCAGGCGCCAACGCCCTCATGCGTGCGGCCGGCGGGCGCGGAGTGCTGCTGGGCGGGGTGCCCGGCGTGCGGCCGGCGAACGTCGTGGTGATCGGCGCGGGGGTGGCAGGCCAGAACGCCGTGGCCATGGCCGTCGGGCTCGGCGCCGACGTCACGGTGCTCGACCTCGACATCGCCAAGCTGCGGCAGGTCGACGAGCGCTACGCGGGGCGGGTGCGCACCGTCGCCTCCAACAACCACGAGCTGGAGAAGGCCTGCCTGGACGCCGACCTCGTGATCGGCGCCGTCCTCGTGCCCGGTGCCCGCGCCCCGCGGCTCGTGAGCAACGACCTGGTGCGGCGGATGAAGCGCGGCTCCGTGCTCGTGGACATCGCGATCGACCAGGGCGGGTGCTTCGAGGACTCGCGGCCCACCACGCACGCCGACCCGATCTACACCGTGCACGGCTCGGTGTTCTACTGCGTGGCCAACATGCCCGGCGCCGTGCCGCACACGTCCACGTACGCGCTGACCAACGCCACGCTCCCGTACGTGCTGCGGCTGGCGAACCTGGGCTGGTCCGACGCGCTCGCGGCCGACCCCGCCCTCGCGGCAGGCCTCTCGACGCACGACGGCGCACTCACCAACCTGCAGGTCGCCCACGACCTCGGCCTGCCCTACGCCGACCCGCACACGCTCATCGCGGCCTGAGCCGCATCCCCTGCGCGGCTCGCGTGCACTCCCACCGCGACTCGCGTACGTCCAGACCGCGACTCGCGGAGATGGGGACCCCTATCTCCGCGAGTCGCGGTCTGGATGCGGCTGAGTCGCTGGCTGGGTGCACGCATGTCGCGCGCTCGGGTACGCCTTCCAGGCGTGTGGTGTACGCCGCGCGTCGGGGAGCCCGGCGGCGCATAGGGTTCCGCCGTGAACGAGTGGTGGGTCATCGCGCTCGCGGTGCTGCCCGTATTGGGGCTGCTCGCGGTCGTCGTGGTCCGCGGGCGCCGCCACGCCGTCGACCCCGATTCGCTGACCGCCGAGCCGGAGGATCGCCCGCTCGCCGCCGTGGTGGTGAACCCCACGAAGATCGAAGCGGGCACGCGGCAGCGGATCGAGTCGGTCTGCACCGGGCTCGGCTGGGCGGATCCGCTGTGGCTGGAGACCACGGTGGAGGACCCCGGCACCGGGCAGGCGAAGCTCGCGATCGAGAAGGGTGCCGACGTCGTCCTCGCCTGCGGCGGGGACGGTACCGTCCGCTCGGTGGCGGAGGCGCTGGCCGGCACCGGGGTTGCGATGGGCCTGGTGCCCGTGGGCACCGGCAACCTGCTCGCCCGCACCGTCGGCACGCCGGACAACGTGGCGGTCGCCACCCGCGTGGCGCTCACCGGCGACGACCGCGCCATCGATGTTGGACGCATCCGGATCGACGGCGCGGACGAGGAACGGGTGTTCCTGGTGATGGCCGGCACCGGGTTCGACGCCGCGATCATGGAGAGCACGCCGGAGGCGCTGAAGGTCAAGGTCGGCCCGCTCGCCTACGTGATCTCCGGGCTGCGCGCCATGCGCGGGCGGCGCATCCGCGTGACCCTCAGCCTCGACGACGGCCCGCCGCTGCGCCGCCGCACCCGCACCGTCCTCGTCGGGAACAGCGGCACCCTGCTGGGCGGGCTCGTCCTCATGCCGCGCGCGAACATCGACGACGGTGTCCTCGACGTGGTGAGCCTCGCGCCGGGCACGCTCGCGGGCTGGATCGCGGTGGCCCTGCGCGTGATCACGAAACGCCCACGGGGACACGCACGCGTCGAGCACTGGCAGGCCCGCTCCATCGTGATCCGCACGGAGAACCCCCAGCCGTGCCAGGTGGACGGCGACCCGGTGGGCAACGCGCAGGAACTCTCCATCCGCGTCGAGCCGAGCACGCTGGTGCTGCGCGTGCCGGACGTCGCGCCACCGGACGCGCCGGACGCGGGGTAGGACGGGAATGCGCACGATCTACGTGATCGGTATCGGGGCCGGGGACCCCGACCACCTCACGCTGCAGGCCGTGGCCGCGATGAACCGCGCCGACGTGTTCTTCACGATCGACAAGGGGGAGGCGAAGGCCGAGCTGGCCGGGCTGCGCGCCACGCTCGTCGCCCGCCACGTCACGCGGCCGCACCGGGTGGTGACCGCCCGCGATCCGGAGCGGGATCGCGGCGCGCCCAGCGGGCGGTACGCGGGCGCGGTGGCCGACTGGCAGGAGCGCAGGGCGGAGCTCTACGAGCGGATGCTCGTCGACGAGCTCGGCGAGGACGAGTGCGGCGCGTTCCTGGTGTGGGGCGACCCGGCGCTCTACGACGGGACGCTGCGAATCCTGGAGCGGATCCGCGCCCGTGCCGTCGTCGCGTTCGAGGTGATCTCGATCCCGGGGATCAGCGCCGTGCAGGCGCTCGCCGCGGCGCACCGGATCCCGCTGAACCGGGTCGGGCGGCCGGTCATCGTCACGACGGGGCGCAGGCTCGCCGACGAGGGACCGCCGCAGGGCGTCGACGACGTCGTCGTGATGCTGGACGCGGTGGACGCCTTCGCCGCGCTGCCCGACGACCTGTGGGACATCTACTGGGGGGCCTACCTCGGCACTCCCGACGAGGCGCTCGTGCACGGCCGCCTCCGGGACGTGAAGGCGGAGATCGTGCGGCTGCGCGGCGAGCTCCGTGCCCGCAAGGGGTGGATCATGGACACCTACCTGCTGCGGCGGCGGAGCCGGTGACCCCGCACCACGTGCTGGTGCTCGGAGGCACCCACGAGGCGCGCCGCCTCGCGATCGCGCTGCACCATGACCCCGCGTTCGCCGTGACGTCGTCGCTCGCGGGGCGGGTCGCGGTGCCCCGGCTGCCCTGCGGCGACGTCCGCATCGGCGGTTTCGGGGGCGCCGCCGGCCTCGCGGCGTGGTTGCGGGGCCACCGCACGGACGCGGTCGTCGACGCCACGCACCCGTTCGCCGCCCGCATGACGGCCAACGCGGTGGCCGCCACCGCGGCGGTCGGCGTGCCGCTGATCGTGCTGCGACGGCCCGGCTGGATCGAGGGGCCGGGGGACCGCTGGCACCGAGTGCCGGCCGCTGCGGCCGCCGCCGCGCTGGTGCCCCGGCTGGGCGCGCGGGTGTTCCTCGCGATCGGCAGCGGCGATCTGGCGGCGTTCGCCCGGCTGGACGCATGGTGCCTGCTGCGTGCCGTCGACCCGCCGCCCCCGCCGCTCCCGGCCCGGCACCACCTCGTGGTCGCGCGCGGCCCGTTCACCGCGGACGCCGAGCGCGCGCTGCTGCGCGAGCACCGCGTCGAGGTGCTCGTCGCGCGGGACAGCGGCGGCGAGCTGACCGCGGCGAAGCTGGTGGCCGCGCGGGAGCTCGGCCTCCCCGTCGTGCTGATCGCCCGCCCGCCCGCGCCGGACGCACCCGTCGTCGCGAGCGTGGAGGAGGCGGTGGCGTGGCTGGCCGCGGCCCTCCCGGGGCGGCCGTGATCCCACCGCGCGCTCGGGTCAGCGCTCGGCGAAGCGGTCGAGGGCGGCCGTGACGTGCGCGCGCATCGTGTCGCTGCCCGTGTGGCCCGAGTCCTCGACGATCACCAGCTCCGCGTCCGGCCACGCGCGGGCGAGCTCCCATGCCGTGCCGGGCGGACCGCCGATGTCGAGGCGACCGTGTACGAGGAACCCGGGGATGCCGGCGAGCCGGCCTGCGTCGCGCAGCAGCGCGCCTTCCTCCAGCCAGACGCCGTGGGAGAAGAAGTGGGTGCAGATGCGCACGAACGCCAGCTGCGCGAGCGGCGGGCGGTTGCCGTAGACGCCGGGGCGGGCGTTCGGCTCCGCGGAGAGGACAGCGTCCTCCCATGCGATCCACTCCCGCGTGGCCTGCTCCCGTACGGCGGCGTCGGGGAGGGCCACGAGGCGCGCGTACGCCGCCACGAGGTCGCCGTCGCGGTCGGCGGGCGGCACGCCAACGCGGAAGCGCTCCCAGGCTTCGGGGTAGAAGCGCCCGACACCGCGGTAGAGCCAGTCGATCTCCGACCGGCGCGTGGTGGTGACGCTCGCGATCACGATCTCCGAGACGCGGTGGGGGTACCGCTGCGCGTACGCGAGGATCAGCGTCGAACCCCACGACCCGCCGTGCAGAAGCCACCGGTCAATACCGAGGTGCTCGCGCAGCCGCTCCATGTCGGCGATGAGGTGCGCGGTGGTGTTCACGCTCATGTCGGTTGCGGGGTCGCTCGCGTGCGGCGAGCTGCGGCCGCAACCGCGCTGGTCGAACAGCACCACCCGGTAGCGGCTCGGGTCGAACGCCCGCCGCTGGCCGGGCGTGCACCCGGAGCCCGGGCCGCCGTGCACGACGAGCGCCGGCTTGCCGTCCGGGTTGCCGCAGGCCTCCCAGTAGAGGCGGTTGCCGTCGCCCACGTCGAGCACCCCGTGGTCGTACGGCTCGATGGGCGGGTACACGCCAGTCACGTTAGTGATCAAGCAGGGCGGGCCGCGAACAGGATGTGGGTGCCGCCGTCCCTTGCCCCGGGTTCGGCGCACGCGGCGATTTCGTGATCGAGGAAGCGGCGCCAGCGGTCGCGGTCGGCGGCGAGGTGCGCGAGCGCGTCGGGGTCCCCGGCCGACGCCCAGTTGCTCGCGCTCCCGTCGACGAGCTCCCCTCCCGCCTCGTCGACGAGCGCGACCACGTCCGACCACCTGTACCTGCGGACGGAACTCTCCCCGTCGGCCTGCCCGTCGAGGCCCGGTGGGTGGTGGCGCCACGCCCCGAGCAGCGAGAGCACCGACGCGACGACGACGCCGTCCGGCGCGACGACGCGCAGCAGCCCGCGCAGCAGCCCGGCCGCACAGCCGTACGCGGCCGACAGCGGGCACCCGTAGGCGAGCACCACGTCGAACTCCCCGGCGGCGTACCGGCTCACGTCCGCGGGGTCGAGCACCTCGCGTCGCAGCACGCTGCGCTCGGCGGGAGTGCCGCGCACCCTGCGTTCGTGGGCGGCCAGCCGCGCGGACGACGGATCGGTGACCACGACATGGCAGGCCCGCGCCGCGAGCTCGGTGGTGAACCGGTTGGCCCCCGCCTCGAGCTCCAGCACGCGCGCACCCCGAGGGACGAACCGGCGCAGGAACCGGCGGTGGACCTCGCGGCTCACCTGGCCGCTCGGGTCGGTGTCGGGTCGGCTCCCCCCGTGCTCACCCAGCCGGTCGAAATGCCTGCGCACCGCCCCCACCGCCGCACTGTGATCCACGGGTCCGACGATGGAGGGACTCGGCTGAGCTCACTCTCAGTTCACACCGGAGGAAATTCCGCTCTCACGCCGAGCAGGCGAACGGGGCGCCGGGAGCCGAACAGTTCGAGCACGTCGAGGGCGGCCTCGGCGAACCGGTCGGCGTCGGTGGTGGGTGCGTCGAGCGTGGCGCTGCGCGTGTAGGTCGAGAACGGCGCGAACCGGACCTTCACCGCCACGCGCGCCGCCGGACGGCCCGCGCCCTCGATCTCGGCGGCCACCCGGCGGGCGAGCGCGGCGACCTCGGTGCGGACGTCCGCCCAGTCGGTGATGTTCTCCTGGAACGTCGTCTCGTGGCTGCGCGACCTCGGCACCCACGGCGTGCCCTCCACGACCACGCGGCCGATGCCGCGGCCCAGCTGCACGTACCAGGGCCCCAGCGCGGGACCGAGCTCGGCGGCCAGCGCGGCCGGGTCGGCTGCGGCCAGCTCCCGGACGGTGGTGATGCCTCGCTCGGCGAGCTTGCGCGCGGTCTTCGTGCCGATGCCCCACAGCGCCTGGGTGGGACGGTCGAACATCACCTCGGCCCAGTTGGCCACGGTGAGGCGGTACACGCCGTCGCCGGCGCCGGGCTTTGCGAACTGGGTGGCGAGCTTGGCACGCAGCATGTTGTCGCCGATGCCGACGGAACAGTGCAGCCGGGCGCGTTCGAGGACGTCGGCCCGGATCGCGGCGGCGAGTGACTCCGGGTCGCCGGTCTCGGCGCCGACGAACGCCTCGTCCCAGCCCATCACCTCGACGACGACGCCGGGCCGGTCCCGCAGCGTCGCCATGACCTCCTCGGAGATCTCCTCGTAGTGCGCGTTGTCGGCCGGCAGGAACACCGCGTCGGGGCAGCGCTTCGCCGCCGTGCGCAGCGGCATCCCGGAGCGCACCCCGAACTCGCGCGCCTCGTAGGACGCGGTGGCGACGACCGCTCGCTGCGTCGGATCGCCCTTCCCGCCCACGACGACCGGTCGTCCGGCCAGCTCCGGGTGGCGCAGCACCTCGACCGCGGCCAGGAACTGGTCCAGGTCGACGTGCAGCACCCAGTAGGCCACCCCATCAGTGTGCCGTGACCTTCTGCATACGCCAGATGTCCTAAGGTGATCGACCGAGCCCGGATCCAGGGGCACGGGGAACCGGGAGGTCGCGTGAAGAGCCCTCGCGCAGTCGGGTGGGCTGTCGCGGCCGTCGTCGCGGTTCTCGCCACCGCGGGCGCGTCGTCGCTGGGGCCGGTTCCGGCCGCATCGGTGGCGCCACAAGCCACTCGCACAGGCTCGGTACCGGCGGGCCACGCCACCTTCACCGTGCTGCTCGACGGCCCGGCGGCCCGCGACGGGGCGGTCGCGGCGATCGAGGCCGGTGGCGGGCACCTGCTGCGGGAGAACGCTGCGGTCAACGCGCTCGTGGCCGACGCACCACCCGAGGGGTTCGTCGAGCGGGTGTCGGCCGTCGACGGCGTGTTCGGCGCGACGCGCGCCCAGGTGCTGGGCACGGCGCAGTCGGTGGCATCCCGCAGGGGCGTCGTGCGCGCGGACCCGGCCGCGGCCGGACCCACCGGGCTCGACCCGCTCGACGCGCGGCTGTGGGGCCTGTCGATGATCCGGGCGGACGCCGTGCGTGCCGTGCAGGCGGGCGACCGGCGGGTGCTCGTCGGCGTCCTCGACACCGGTGTCGACGGGAGCAACCCCGACATCGCGCCGAACCTCGACAGGGCGCTCTCGCGCAACTTCGTCACCGACATCCCCACCGACCCGACCGGGGCGCAGCAGGACGGCCCGTGCGAGTTCGAGGGCTGCGTCGACCCGCCCGACTACGACGGCGGCGGCCACGGCACCCACGTCGCGGGCACGGTGGCGGCGGCCGCGAACGGGGCCGGGCTGTCCGGTGTGGCGCCGAACGTCACGCTGGTGAACATCCGCGCGGGCCAGGATGCGGGTCTTTTCTTCCTCCAGCCGGTGATCGACGCCCTGACCTACGGCGCCGACATCGGCCTCGACGTGATCAACATGTCGTTCTACGTGGACCCGTGGCGCTACAACTGCATCGACAACCCGTCCGACCCTCCCGCGGCGCGGATCGAGCAGCGCACCACGGTGGAGGCGATGAACCGGGCCCTCGAATACGCGCACGCCAAGGGCGTCACGCTGATCGGGTCGCTCGGCAACGAGAACGAGGACCTCGGCCGCCCGCGCCAGGACACGAGCAGCCCCAACTACCCGCCCGGCTCGGAGTACGCGCGCCCGATCGACAACGCGACGTGCAGCAACCTGCCGGTGGAGGGTCCGCACGTGATCGGGGTGTCCGCCGTCGGGCCGAGGGGGGAGAAGGCGGACTACTCGAACTACGGCGTCGAGCAGATCTCACTGGCCGCGCCGGGCGGCAACAGCGGCCTCGGAGGGAACGAGGACCTGATCCTCTCGACGTACCCGAAGAGCATCCTGCAACAGGACGGCGACGTCGACGCCGCGGGCGAGATCACCCCGAAGGGCAGCGGCGGCGGGGTGCAGAAGGTCTGCGGCGCCGACCCGAACGCCCCGTGCGGCTACTACGCCTACCTGCAGGGCACCTCCATGGCCGCGCCCCACGTCACCGGCGTGGCCGCGCTGGTGGTGAGCAAGTTCGGTCTGCCCGACCCGGCGCACCCGGGCGGGCTCACCATGGATCCCGCCGCCGTGGAGCGCGCGCTCACGGGCTCGGCGCACGAGACCGCGTGCCCGGTCACCGCGCTGCCGACGGCGCCGTGCGAGGGCTCGGCGAGCTTCAACGGCTACTACGGCAACGGCGTCGTGGACGCGGTCGCCGCGCTCGACCTGCCGGCCGGTTAGTGCGGCGTCGCCGCCTACGAGGCCTCCTGGCGCCGCCGCGCAGGCCGATCCGGGCCCTGCCTCCTGACGGCGCCGCGCAGTGTGCGGGGCCGCCCCTCCCAGGTCAAGGGCGCTGCGCGTCGCTTCGCGAGCGCTGCGCGCCCCTTGACCTGCGAGCCTCTGCGGCCCCTCGGGCAAGCAGAGCGGGCAGGCCGAGGGCCTGCCCGGTGGGCGCGCGGCGCCGCCAGGAGGCGGAGTCGCGGGGAGCTTGTTGCATTCGCACACCTGGTTTGGGCTGGCGCACCCCTTCTGGCGCCACGCGGCCAGCCGACGGGCCGCGTCGGCGGAGAACGGGTGCGTGACCTGTGAAGATCGTTCCGAGCCGCACGTAACGGCCCCGCCGGGGACTGTGATGCGCACCTCGCACCGATCATGGGCCTGTTCTGGCTCCGGGATCGGAGATTCGGCGCGTTCCCGGGCGGCTTTCGCCCGTTTTCGCGCCGAAGCCTCGATCATGCCCGTGGGACCGGCCTTCGGTGGCGCCGCGCGCCCGAGGGGCAGGCCCTCGGCCTGCCCGCTCAGCCCGCCGCCGGCAGGGGCACGATCTTGCGCACCACCGACGACGCCATGCGCAGCGATCCGATCCCCGTGGGGTGGAACGGGAACGGGTCGGCCATGCCCTGCAGGTCGGGTCCGAGCCCGTCGGTTCCCTTCTCGCACAGCATGGAGAGCTGGGGATCGGCCACGGCGAAGCCGTACTTCTGCGCGCCGGCGGTGAGGACGTCGTTGAGCTGCTTGTTGCGGTCGTTCAGCAGCTCGATCTTGACCGGGTCGAGGCCGGGGTAGCCCTCGGCACGGGTGTCGGCGCAGTCCGCGTCGGGTGGGAAGGCGCCGTAGGAGGTCATGATGATCACCTGCGGCCTGCCGGGCAGCTGGTTGAGGTCGATCAGCAGGTCGCCGTACACGCGGTCGAACGCGGCGAGGCGGTAGTCGAACTCGCCCTGCGTGAGGCGGTCGGAGCAGTCGGGGACGCCGTAGCAGTAGCGCAGGAAGTCGATCCAGCCCACGTCGTTCGGGCCGATCGCGACCACGACGAACCGCAGGTCCTGCGCCTGCTTGAGCACGCCGACCTGGGCGGGCACCGAGCGGCCTCCCGCGTCCTGCGGACCGCGCAGCCCGCTGGTGATGGTGGCGCTGGGACAGGCCAGGTTCAGCACCCTCGCGGGCAGGAGGTGACCGACCTCCGCGGCCAGTGAGTCGGTGCTGCGCTGGCAGGCGACGTCGTCGGCGGTGCCGTCCGGGACGGGGGGCCCGCCGAGGCGGGCCGCGCGCGAATCGCCGATGACGGCGCCGTCGAAGCCGGTGATCGGCGGCCCCACCGCGTCGGGGGTGAGGTGGTAGGCGCCGACGAGCTGGGCCAGCGAGGTGACGCCGCGCAGGCCCTGCACGGAGCCGGTGACCGCGAGCGCCCCGGAGACCAGCCACGCGAGTACCGCCGTGACCAGTGCGATGACGGTCATCCGGCGGGCCGCGCGCACGCAGTAGGAGAAGATCTCGTGCAGCGGCTCGTGCTCGCCGCCCTGTGTTCGGCTCTGGCGCCGCAGCACGACAAGGGTGCGGATGCCGGCGGCGCCGCCCGCGGCCGCGAGCGTGAACGCGAGCAGCCCGAGCCCGCCGAGGACGTACCACGTGAGGAACCCGCGGGTGACGGCCCCGATCGCGTCGTCCTGCGCCTGGGGACCCCCGACGGGGTCGAAGACGGCGGCCGCGGCGGAGTTGCGCTGCACCGGGCCCATGGTGAGCTCAGGGCGAAGCGGGCCGTAGACGTGCATCTGGTCGATGTCGAGCGCGGTGTTGCCGACCTGCACGAGCCGGGCCGGCCCCGCGATGGACAGGTCCGGCGGCCGGGCGCCGACGGTGATGTGCTGGCCGAACACCTCCAGGTCCTGCGCCGGGGTGAGCGCGACCGTGACCGGGATACCGACGCCCAGACAGAACAGGACCAGCACGATGGTCGGCCACGAACGCAGCTCCCTGAGTACTGTCCGCCCGCTGCGCTTCGCGTCCAGTGCTCCACCTCCGTGATCTCGGGAGCGGATCTCGAGCCGCCTCCACTATGCGTCGGCCCGGTGGCCGAGGGTACGACCGACCGGCCTATCCCGGCGGAGGCTTCGGACCACGGCGTGCCTGCGTTACGTGACGGCCGGTTACGGCGCGGCCCGCACCGCGAGCAGCGCCACGTCGTCGTCGAGGGGCTCGGTGGAGAACCGCTCCACGGCCTCCCGCACGGCACCCACCACCTGCACGGCGGGACGTCCAGCCGCCCGCGCGGCCACCCGGAGCAGCCGTTCCGCCCCGAACTGCTCGCGGCCCCTTCGCCGCTCGGTGACGCCGTCGGTGTAGACGAGCAGGGTGTCACCCGGGTTGACGCGGTGCTGGGTGCAGGTCAGCCGGACGGTGGGCACGAGCCCCACCGCCGTGCCGAACGTGCCGATCAGCTCCGCGGTGCCGTCCGCCCGCACGAGCACCGGTTGGACGTGCCCGGCGAGCACGAGGTCGACGTCGAGCCCGCCGCGCGACGCGCCGTGCGAGTGGGCAGGGCCGCCGCCGGCGCCCCGGTGGCGCCTGCGCACCATCGCCGCGGCGAGCGTGCAGAACTGCAGCGGGTCGTCGGCCTCGATCATGACCTCGTTGAGACGCTCGACGGCGCGCGGCAGGGAGCGGTCGTCGCGCACCAGCACCCGCAGCACGTCGCGCACCAGCCCGGTGCGTGCCGCGGCGCGCGCGCCCTTTCCGCACACGTCGCCGATCGACACCAGCCACCGGGACGGGTCGACGGTGAGCACGTCGTAGAAGTCGCCGCCGACGTCGCTGCCGGAGCTCGCGGGCAGGTACTCCGCGGCGAAGTCCAGGCCGGGCACCACCGGCAGCGCCCGCGGCAGCAGTGCCTGCTGCAGCGCCTGGGAGACCGCGACGTGCGCTCCGGTGCTCTGCGCGTTGTGGATCGCCAGTGCGGCCCGCCGGGCGACGTCGCCCGCGAGCACGACGTCCTCCGGGCTGTGGGGCCGGTTCGGCGGCCTGCCGACGAGCAGAGTGCCCAGCGTGCGGCCGCGGGCCCGCAGCGGTAGCGCGATCCCGTCGGTGGGCACGGCGAACCGGACGGCCGACGAGCCGTTGCGCACCACGTCGGAGAGTCGGGTGCGCAGCTCGGCGGGCAGCCCGGGGTGGCCGTCCGGGTCGAGAACGGCGCGCAGCTCGGGCAGGGCGTCCTCGTCGGCGTGTGTGAGCGCGGCCAGGCGCATACCGCCGGAGGGCTCGACCAGGTGCACGGCGCACCAGCGACCCAGCCGGGGTACGACGACCTGGGGCACCACCGCCACCGCGAGGTCCACGTCGAGCGACTGCCCGAGCAGCTCGCTCGTCTCGGCGAGGTAGGTCATCCAGGAGCGCCTGCGCTGGTCCACCGCGCGCAGCCACTGCGACTCCACCGCCATCGCCACGCGGTATGCGATGAGTTCGGTGAGGTCACGGGTGCGTTCCGGGTCGCCTGCGGCCGCTCCACCGAGGCGGTGCGTGACGCGCAGGATCCCGCGCAGCGGCGCGGTGGTGGGCAGCCGTACCTCGACGCGGCGGCCGGTGTCGGTCCCGACGCCGGTGATGATCTCGCCGCCGGTGGAGAGTCCCGGGTCGGGGATGCCGTCGCGGGTGATCTCGCGCGCGCCGGTGCCGTCGCCCTCGTCGACCTCCACGCTCACCGACTCGGCGTCGAGGAGCTCGCGCAGCCTCCGGACGAGCTCGGCGACGAGCTCGTCCGGTTCGAGCCGGTCGACGAGCCCCGGCGGTACGTGCAGCAGCCATCGGGCTTGCTCGGCGGTGGTCCAGACCCGCTCGGCGTCCGGCGGGGCCGGCGGGGCCGATGCCGCGGTGGGCCGCTCCTCGCGGGCGAGGGAGAACCAGATGACGTGGCGGCCGTCGGCCTCGTGCCGGGTGCCCCACGTGGTGGCCAGCCGCTGCACGAGCGCGAGGCCGCGTCCGTGGCTCGCCGCGCGGCCGTAGCGCTGGCGGGGCTGGGCCAGGTGCAGTTCGAGGGGGCCCGGCCCGCGATCGGTGACGGCGACGGTGACGTCGGCCTCGGTCACCGTGAGAGTGACCTCGAACTCGGTGCCGGCGTGCAGGACCGCGTTCTCGCACAGCTCGCTGGCCAGCAGGACGGTCGTGTCGACGATGTCGGGGTCGACGGCGGTGTCGACGGCAGAGCCGTCGCCGGACGGGTCGTCGGCCTCCTCGAGCTCGCGTAATGCTTCCTGCAGCATCCGTCGGGCTCGACCGGCTGATCGCGGGTCCGGCGGCAGCCTGGTCCGCCGCTCGAGCAGAACGGGCACGGCGTGCAGTCTGCACCCCTCACCGGTCGGGTGCCCACTCCACCGGTGTGCCGCAACGTGCGGGGTCGGATCCGCTGCGCATCCACTAGGGTCGAGTGCTGCGGCGGCCGCGCCGGTGCTCCGGCCCTAGATGGATGCGGCGCGCGCCCGTGCCCGGTCGCCGGTCGAGCAGTGGAGGGACGGCCGAATGACCACGACCCCGCGCCAGAGCACCGAGCCGCCGGGCGCAGGCCCGTCGTCGGGTGCGCAGGTGGCGGCCCCGGAGACGGCCCAGGAGGCGGCGCAGTCGACGCCCCACGAGTCGGCACTTCTGCACGAGCTCGCCGACATCCTGCACCAGGTGCGGCGCGGGCGGTTCGACGTCCGGCTGCCGAGGCGGGCGGGTTCCCCCGGCGAGCTGGTCGACCAGGTCAACGACCTCGTGGCGCTCCTGGAGCGCCGCAACCGCGACATCCTGCGGATCAGCCGGACGGTCGGCCGGGAGGGCCGGATGTCCGAGCGGCTGAACGAGGAGGCCTACGACGGCGCGTGGGCCCACGGTGTGCAGGCGGTCAACGCGCTGATCGACGACCTCGCCGCGCCGACGGCGGAGATCGCGCGTGTGATCGAGGCGGTGGCCGAGGGCGACCTGTCCCAGCACATGGCCCTCGAGATCGAGGGCAGGCCGTTGCGCGGCGAGTTCCGCCGGATCGGCCGCACCGTGAACACGATGGTGGATCAGCTGTCGTCGTTCGCCGACGAGGTCACGCGCGTGGCCCGCGAGGTCGGCACCGAGGGGATGCTCGGCGGGCAGGCCGACGTGCGCGGCGTCGCGGGTACGTGGCGCGCGCTCACCGACTCGGTGAACGCGATGGCGAGCAACCTGACCAACCAGGTCCGCTCGATCTCGAGCGCGGCCACGGCGGTGGCCAAGGGCGACCTATCCCGCAAGATCACGGTGAGCGCTCGCGGTGAGATCGCCGAGCTCGCCGACACGATCAACTCGCTCACCGACACGCTGCGGCTGTTCGCCGACGAGGTCACCCGGGTCGCGGTGGAGGTGGGCACCGAGGGCCGCCTCGGTGGGCAGGCCGCCGTGCCGAACGTCGCAGGCACCTGGAAGAACCTCACCGATGCGGTGAACCTGATGGCGGCCAACCTCACCAACCAGGTGCGTGGCATCGCCGATGTGGCCACCGCCGTGAAGAGCGGCGACCTGTCGCAGAAGATCACCGTCGACGCGAGGGGTGAGATCCTCGAGCTCAAGTCGACCGTGAACACGATGGTGGATCAGCTGTCGAGCTTCGCCGACGAGGTCACGCGGGTGGCGCGCGAGGTGGGCACCGAGGGCAAGCTCGGTGGCCAGGCCGCGGTTCCGACGGTGTCGGGCACGTGGCGCGACCTCACCGAGAACGTGAACCAGCTGGCCGGGAACCTCACGGCGCAGGTACGCAACATCGCACAGGTCACCACGGCGGTCGCACGTGGCGATCTGTCGCAGAAGATCACGGTGGATGCTCAAGGGGAGATCCTGGAGCTGAAGTCGACCGTGAACACGATGGTGGATCAGCTGTCGAGCTTCGCCGACGAGGTCACGCGGGTGGCGCGTGAGGTGGGCACCGAGGGCAAGCTGGGTGGTCAGGCGGAGGTGAAGGGCGTCGCAGGCACGTGGCGCGACCTCACCGACAACGTGAACTACATGGCGTCCAACCTGACCCACCAGATGCGCAACATCGCGCAGGTCACCACTGCCGTGGCGCAGGGCGACCTGTCGCAGAAGATCACCGTCGACGCCAGGGGAGAGATCCACGAGCTCAAGTCGACCGTGAACACGATGGTCGATCAGCTGTCGTCGTTCGCGGACGAGGTCACGCGGGTGGCGCGTGAGGTGGGCACCGAGGGGAAGCTCGGTGGTCAGGCGGAGGTCAAGGGCGTCGCCGGCACGTGGCGGGACCTCACCGAGAACGTGAACCAGCTGGCCGGGAACCTCACGGCGCAGGTGCGCAACATCGCGCAGGTCACCACGGCGGTCGCGCAGGGTGACCTGTCGCAGAAGATCACGGTGGATGCGCGGGGCGAGATCCTCGAGGTCAAGTCGACCGTGAACACGATGGTGGATCAGCTGTCGTCGTTCGCGGACGAGGTCACGCGTGTGGCGCGTGAGGTGGGCACCGAGGGCAAGCTGGGTGGTCAGGCCACGGTGAAGGGCGTCGCGGGCACGTGGCGGGACCTCACCGAGAACGTGAACGAGCTGGCGGGGAACCTCACGGCGCAGGTGCGCAACATCGCGCAGGTCACCACGGCGGTCGCACGGGGTGACCTGTCGCAGAAGATCACGGTGGATGCGCGGGGCGAGATCCTCGAGGTCAAGTCGACCGTGAACACGATGGTGGATCAGCTCTCGTCGTTCGCCGACGAGGTGTCCCGGGTGGCCCGTGAGGTGGGCACCGAGGGCAAGCTGGGTGGTCAGGCCACGGTGAAGGGCGTCTCGGGCACGTGGAGCGACCTCACGGAGAACGTCAACCAGCTTGCGGCCACCCTCACCACGCAGCTGCGGGCGATCTCGGCGGTCTCCACCGCGGTGGCGAGCGGTGACCTGACGCAGCAGATCACGGTGGCGGCCCGCGGCGAGATCGCGGACCTCAAGGACACGATCAACCAGATGATCGGCAACCTCCGTGAGACCACGCTGGAGAACGCCGAGCAGGGCTGGCTCGACTCGAACCTCGTGCGCATCGGCGGGTTGCTGCAGGGGCAGCGCGACCTCAACGAGGTCTGCCAGATGATCATGAACGAGGTCGCGCCGCTGGTGAACGCCCAGGTCGGAGCGTTCTTCCTGTCGGCGGAGCCGTCGATCATCTCGGGCGGTGACCCGGACCGCTGGGTCATGACCGGTGGCTACGCCATGACGGCGGGGGACCCACCGCTGTCGTTCGGGCCCGGGGAAGGGCTCGTCGGCCAGGCCGCCGCCACCCGCCAGGTCGTGCTCGTCGAGGGCGTGCCGCCCGGATACCTGCCGATCCGCTCGGCCGTCGGCGCGGCGTCGCCACGGGCGGTGGTCGTGCTCCCGGTGCAGTTCGAGGGCGAGTGCCTCGGTGTGATCGAGCTGGGGTCGGTGGTGCCGTTCTCGCCGCTGCACCTCACGTTCCTGGAGCGGCTGGTCGCCTCGATCGGCGTCGCGATCACCACGATCCGGGCGAACCGGCGCACCGAGGAGCTGCTGTCGCAGTCCCAGGTGCTCGCGATGGAGCTGCAGGACCAGTCCGCCGAGCTCCAGCGCGCCAACGCCGAGCTGGAGGAGAAGGCCGAGCAGCTGTCCCAGCAGAACCGCAACGTCGAGATCAAGAACATGGAGATCGACGCGGCGCGCCGCGGCGTCGAGGAGAAGGCGCAGCAGCTGGCGCTCGCCAGCCAGTACAAGTCGGAGTTCCTGGCCAACATGAGCCACGAGCTGCGCACGCCGCTCAACTCGCTGCTGCTGCTCGCCCGGCTGCTCGCCGACAACCCGAACAACAACCTCACCGAGAAGCAGATCGAGTTCGCCAGCACGATCCACAGCGCGGGCTCCGACCTGCTGCGGCTGATCGACGACATCCTGGACCTCTCCAAGATCGAGTCAGGCCGGGTCGACGTCGATCCGGCACCGGTGGACCTCGCCCAGGTGTGCTCGTCGGTCGAGCAGGCCTTCCGGCCGCAGGCCGAGGAGAAGGGCCTCGAGATGCGGGTCGAGGCCACCACCGAACTGCCGGCGACCATCACCACCGACGAGCAGCGGCTGCAGCAGGTGCTGCGCAACCTGCTCGCCAACGCCGTGAAGTTCACCGATTCCGGCCACGTGAGCCTCGGCGTCTCCGCCGTGCCGTCCGGCACGCTGCACGGCGTGCCCGCGCTGGACTCGGCCCGCACCGTGATCGCCTTCACGGTCGGTGACACGGGGATCGGGATCCCGCAGGAGAAGCTGGAGATGATCTTCGAGGCGTTCCAGCAGGCCGACGGCACCACCAGCCGCAAATACGGCGGCACCGGCCTCGGGCTGTCGATCTCCAAGGAGCTCGCGCGGATGCTCGGGGGCAAGATCGAGGTCACGTCGCAGCCCGGCGAGGGATCGGTGTTCACCCTCCTGCTGCCCGACGAGCTGCCCCCGGTCACGGCGGCGGCAGCCCGCATGACACCGCGCCCACCGATCCCGGCGCTCGCGCTCCCGGAGCGGGCCCTGGAGCCACCCCGCCCGGCGGCATCGCCGAACCCGATCCTGCGCACGGGGCCGGGCGGGCCCGCAGGCGTGCGGCCCGCGCTGGAGCTGGCCGGCGTCACCGTCCTCATCGTCGACGACGACGTGCGGAACGTGTTCGCGCTCACCAGTGCGCTCGAGCTGCACGGCCTCACCGTGCTCTACGCCGACAACGGCAGCGAGGGGATCCGCCTGCTCACCGAGCACCCCGAGGTCGACGTGGTGCTGATGGACGCGATGATGCCCGACCTGGACGGCAACGAGACCACACGGCGGATGCGCCGGTTGCCGCAGGGCCGTGACCTGCCGATCGTGTTCCTCACCGCCAAGGCGATGCCCGGCGACCGCGAGTCGAGCCTCGCCGCCGGGGCCACCGACTACGTCACGAAACCGGTCGACCTCGACGAGCTGCTCGCGCTCATGGGGTCGTGGGTGACACCACGGCGCGGGCGGGCGGGCACCACCGGGATCAGTGCCGTAGGCGGTGGGCAGTGATCCGCCAGACCGCGCGGGTGCTCGCCGTGGACGACCGCCGGGAGAACCTGCTCGCCCTGCAGGCCATCCTCGAGGGACTGCCGATCGAGCTGGTGGCGGTCACCAGCGGTGAGGACGCGCTGAAGCGGCTGCTCGTCGAGGACTACGCGGTGATCCTGCTCGACGCACACATGCCCGGGATGGACGGCTTCGAGACGGCGGGGCACGTCAAGCAGCGCGAACGCACCCGCCACATCCCGATCCTGTTCCTCACCGCCGTCGACTACGACCCGCACCTCGCCTTCCGCGGCTACCAGGCCGGAGCGGTCGACTACATCACCAAGCCCTTCGACCCCTGGGTGCTGCGCTCGAAGGTGGCCGTGTTCGTCGACCTGTGGACCACCCACACCCAACTCGCCGACCGGGCCGGCGAGGTCGTGGTGCTGCGGAACGTGATCGACGAGGCCATCGAGCTGCTGGAGGGCGGCGACCCGGCCGACGTGGCCCGCGCCCGCGCCCGGCTGGCGGCGGTGAGAGGGGCGAGGATCAGCTCGGCTTAGGGTCCGCGCGGTCCCGGGAGCGGCTGCGCGGCGCCACCGAAGGCGGTCTGGGCGGGCATGATCAAGGCCTCGGTGCCCTCACGGCCGTATGTGGCCGACCGGGCGCCCATGCGGTGATCATGGGCATCGACCGGCGCGCAGCTATCATGGAGATCATCAGATGGGTGCCTCCACGGCCGTATGTGGCCGGCGGAGCACCCACGCGATGATCATGGGCGTCGACTGGACTGCAGCGATCGCGGAGATCACCGGGTGGGTGCCCTCACGGCCGTATGTGGCCGGCCCCGCACCGATCCGATGATCATGGCGAGGGGTCGTCGAAGGTCAGCACGGCCTGCACGACGTGGCGGCGGCGGGCCGCGAGGTCGTGCAGCAGCGCCGGGCCGTCTGCGAACGGCAGCACGTCGGTGATCATGTGCTTGCGCACGACGGTGCCCTCGGCCTGGAGCAGGTCGATCGTCTCGGTCGAGAGGCGTTCGCGGTCCCACGCGTGGGCCGTGCCGCGGGGCACCCGGCCGATCTGCGCGCAGTGGATGACGAGCCCGTTGTGGTGGAACTCGGCTCCGAGGCGCAGCGGTGAGCCGTCGTCGGTGTAGAAGGCGAGGTCCACGATGGTGCCCTGGGGGCGCAGCAGCCGCAGCGCTGTGGCGAGTGCCGCGGTGCGGCCGCGGCACTGGAAGACGACGTCGGCGCCGCGGTCACCGGGGCCGTGCCGCCAGCGGGTCTTGAGCACGACGGCTGGATCCGCCTGTTCCGGGTCGAGCGCCTCGAGCCCGAGCCCGACGGCTGCCGCGCGGCGCTCCGGCGTCGGGTCGAGCAGCACGACATCGGCCGCCCCGTGCCGGTGCGCGAACAGCCCGGTGAGCAGCCCGACGACCCCGCCGCCCACCACGACGACCCGCCGTCCGCGCACGCCGTCGCCGAGGGCGCGTACGTCGGTGCCGCACAGGTCGGCGGCGGCGTGGAGGAGGCCGTTGGCGCAGATCGGGCCCATGTGGGCGACGTAGATGCCGAGCAGCGGGTCGAGGTCGGACGGCAGCACGACGACCCGCTCCGCCAGTGGGTCGACGCGACAACCGGTGCGATGGCCGTAGGCCGCGGCGACGAGGGCGCCAGGGGTCACCCCTGGCGCATCGCTCTCGACCACCCGCGCGACCTCCATGTACCCGATGCGGGTCACGGGGTAGCCGGTGGCCGGCAGGTCGGTGCGGAACAGCCCCAGCTCCGGGTCGTGGTGGGCGTGCAGCGCCGGGTTCGTGCCGGTGAGGAAGGAGAGCTCGGTGCCGGCCGACACCCCCGAGCAGACAGTCGCGAGCCGGACCGGGCCGTCCCCTGCCGGCACCTCCTGCACGGCGGCCTCGCCGGGCGCGCGCACCACGATCGCCCGATCGGTCGCGCTCACCTCACCATCTCCGCGCGTCCGGACCCCGCCGAGCGGGCGAGGGCGCAGGCGAGGCGATGGCTGCGCAGCGCCTCGGCGTGGTCGGGCGCGTCGCGTTCGGGCGGGACGGGCGTGCCGCGCAGCGCGGCGACGAACGCGGCGTCGACGGCGGTGCGAGCGGCCATGGCGTCGTACTCGGCGCGGTGGGCACCCTCGCCGTCGCGTACGTCGAGCCAGTCCTCGCCGACCCCGACGACGATCCCGTCGGCCACGATCTCCAGCCCCGCGCGGTGCTTCCCGTCCAGCACGCACGCCGTGGCGAACGTGCCGACTGCGCCGCCCGCGAAGCACAGCAGGGCGCCGGTGGCGGACTCGACTCCGCCGGGCAGCCGCCCGCCGGACGCGGCGTGCACCTCGGTGACCTCGCCGACGAGGACGCGCGCCAGGTCCAGCACGTGCACGGCCTGCTCGACGAGCGGCCCGCCGGACCGGGCCCGGTCGGCCCACCACGCCGCCGGTGGCGTGCAGTCCAGCCACGAGCCGGACACGAGCCGGATACGCCTGCCGTCGAGCAGCTTCCGGGCCCGCTGCACCGGGTCGGCGCAGCGCCAGTGGTGGCCCACCCGCGTCAGGACCCCGGACGTGCTGATCCGCCGCGCGACCCATTCGGCGGTCGGCCGGTCGCACGCGAGCGGCTTCTCCACGAACAGTGCCACCCCGGCGGACGCGATCGCCACCTCGAGCTCGCCGTGCGCGAACGGGGGCACGCACAGGTAGACGGCGTCGAGCTCCTCGCCGAGCAGGGCGTCGAGGTCGGGAACGACGCGGGCGCCGTGGGCCTCGGCGAACACCGCCGCGCAGGCGCGGTCGACGTCCGTAGCGGCGACGAGCCGCACATCGGGCATCGCCCCGAGCACCCGAGCGTGGCGATGGGCCACCCCGCCCGTCCCGACGAACCCGATGCGGCACGGCGCCATCGCCTCTCCCCACCCATCCACCTGTTCCATGTACCTGCGACGGGCAGTGCCGAAACAGCCGGACATGGCCGGGCCCCGGCCGGTCGGGGGACGGCCGGGGCCCGATTCGGGGCGGGCGGTCAGCGCCGCTTGAAGGCGTCCTTGACCTTCTCACCCGCCTGCTTGAGGTTGCTCTTCGTCTGGTCGCGCTCGCCCTGAGCCTCGAGAGCCTCGTCGTCCGTCGCTCGGCCGACGGCCTCCTTGGCCTTGCCCCCGAGCTCCTCGAGCTTGTGGTCCATCTTCTCGTCGCGGCCCATCGGATCCTCCGATCTCTCTCGTTCGGCCGCGGGTTACCCGCCCTGCCACACCACACCCATTTCTTACGCCGAACGGGTGATGGATCAGGGGAGGGCGCGGCCTGCGAGCCGGGCGATCGCCGGCGTCACCAGCAGCATCACGATCACACGCAGCACCTGCACCGCCATGACGAAGGTGACGTCGGTGCCCGCGGAGACCGCGGTCGCCAGCACGGCGTAGACACCGCCAGGGGTCGTGGCGAGGTAGCCGTCGAGCGGCGTGGTGCCGGTGAGGGTGGAGAGCAGGAGGCCCAGTCCCGCGCACGCGACGATGACGCCCACGACGAGCGTCGCGGCGGGGAGGAGCGCGCCGAGCACCGTGCGCAGGCTCTCCCGGGTGAACCGGGCGCCTGCCTGCCACCCGATCACCGCGTACGCGATCTCCACCAGCGGCGCGGGCGGGATGGCGCCGAAGGACCATCCGGTCATGTTGATCGCGATGGCCACGACCATCGGCCCGAGCAGCGCACCGGCCGGCACCCGGGCGGCCCGCGCCAGCACCGTCCCGGCCACCGCGCAGACCGCGAGGTACCCGATGTCGACGACGAGGGGCGCCGAGCCGGGCGCGCCGGGGCCTGCCCCAGCGGCAGCGCCGAAGCCGAGCGTGGCAACCACCGGCATCGTCGCGGTGACCATCCCGACCCTCAGGTACTGGACGACCGCGACTGTGCGGTCGTCGCCACCGAGTTCACGGCTCACCGCCACCAGCCCGGACGCACCGCCCGCGGTGAGCGCCAGCATCCCGGTGAGCGGTGAGATGCCCCGCCGCAGGCCGAGGAGCAGGCCGGCCGCCATGCTGACCGCGAGCGTCGCGACGGACACGAGCAGCACCGGCACCCACTGGCCGGCCAGGCCGGCGAGCGTGCCGGGCTGGGCGAGCACGCCGATGACCACGCCGATGACGGCCTGCGCCGCACCGTTCACCGGCCCGGGCGCGGCCACCGGCAGCCCGGCGAGCGCGAGGACGGTGGCGACCACCAGCCCCGCGAAGAGCGCGGGGGACGGCACGCCGAGCGGCGTCAGCGCGGCGGTACTCCCGACCGTGAGCACGATCAGCAGCGCCCAACGCGCCCATGCCGGAGTTCGCGATCTCATGTCTGTGATCTCATTACCCCGATTCTCACCGCATGCCCGCCGGTGCACCCGGGTAGGCCACTGACGTGGACCTGCGATTCCTGCATGAGCTGACCCGGAAGCCGGGCCCGTTCGCCACCGTGTACCTGGACGCGTCGCACGACACCGACGACGCGGCGCGCGCCATCGCGCTGAGGTGGGCCCAGGCCCGCGACGAGCTGACCGCGCAGGGCGCCGACTCCGCCACGCTGGACGCGCTCGCGGCCGCCGTCACGGACGCCCCGCCCGCCGTCGGAAGGGCGGGGCGGGTGCTGGTGGCCCACCGCGCCGACCACGGCCGGGGCGAGGTCCTGCTGGACCGGGCGCTGCCGGAGCCCCCGGCGCGTCCCGCTGCGCACTGGGGCCCACTGCCAGACCTGCTGCCTGCCCTCGCCGACCAGCCCGAGCCGGTGCCAGTGGTGGTCGTGCGCGTCGACGAGGCCGGCGGGGAGATCTTCGTCGCGGGCCCGGACGAGCAGCCGGTCGTGGCGGAGCACGTCGAGGGCGGCGACCATCCCGTCCACAAGGTGCGCGGAGGCGGCTGGTCGCACCTCGCGATGCAGGAACGGGTGGAGGAGAGCTGGCGGCGCAACACGGCGCAGGTCGCCGAGCGGGTCGACCGACTCGTTGCGGACACCGGGGCCAGGGTGCTGCTCGTCGCGGGCGACGGGCGGTCGCGGTCGCGCCTCGTCGACGCCCTTGCGGAGCGGAGCGCGTCGATCGCGGTGGAGCTCGAACGGGGCGGCACGGGTGGGGACGACCTTGCCGCCGCGGTTGCCGAGGCCGTCCGTGACGTCGTGACCGACGCGCGGCTCGCAGTGCTCGACCGTTACGAGAAGGCGGCCGGGCGCCCCGACGGCCTCGCCGTGGAGGGCATCGGGCCCGTGCTCGCGGCCTTGCGTGCCGAGGCGGTAGACACACTGCTGCTCGACGCCGGTGTCCAGCGCGAGGCCACGGTCTGGATCTCCGGCGCGCCCGCGCAGGTGGCGGCGGCGCCCGAGGACCTGCGCGCCGCCGGCGCCGATCCGATCGACGAGGTTCCGGTGGACGCCGCCCTGTTGCGCGCGGCGGCCGGCACGGGCGCCGGCTTCGTCCCGCTCGGGGGCGGTCGCACCGGACTGGTCGGACACCCACTCGACGACGGCGTCGGCGCCCTGTTGCGCTATCCGCTCCCGGCAGGCGCCTGAGCCATCGCCCGCCCGTCGCCGGCGTTCCCGGGCCCGGGAAGGTTCCCCGCCGGTGCGACCCCACACGTGGCGTTCCAAGATCAACCCTTCCGGGTGCATGGGACCCACTTGCGGGTTCGTTGCCGCGGGTGCACTGTGATTGACACGGGCCAGGCCCTCTGCACCCGTTCAGAACCCAACGGGCCCCCATCACGAGAGCGGAACGGGATGACCCACAGGGACGAGCACTTCGAGCGCGGCGACGTCGAGCAGCTGCAGGTTGCTCCGCGTCCCGACCTGCTCAGGGTCGAGGTCTCCGAGTCCCGGCCCGGTGTGGTGGTGCTCGCGCCGATCGGCGAGGTCGACGTGTCCACGGCGGATCTGCTGCGCCACGCTGCCCGCGCCGCGGTCGCGGCCACGCCGCGCTGCCTCGTGATCGACCTGGCGAGGCTCACGTTCTGCGGGTCCACGGGGCTGGTCGTGCTGATGGACGCGCGCCGGGACGCCGAGGCGGCCGGCGTGCGGTTCGGCACGGCCGACGGGCCACCGATCGTGCGCCGGGTCCTCGAGATCACCCAGCTCGGGCCCGTCCTGCACCATCGCGAGACGCTCGACGCCACCTTGCTGGAGCTTGGCGCCTGACTCCCGGACGGGCAGCGTCAGACGGGGAGGGGGATCACCGCCCACGCCGTCTTGCCGTCGGGGTGCTGGTGCACCCCCCACGCGGAGGAGAGCAGCGCGACCAGGTGCAGGCCGCGCCCGGTGGGCCGGTTGATGTCCACCGGCCGGGGCCGCGGCCCGTGTCCCGGCGCGTAGTCGCGCACAGCGACGCGCAGGCGGGTGCCGTCGACCGCAACGGACACCCGGCACGTGCCGCCCGCGTGCTGCACGGCATTGCTCACGAGCTCGCTCGCGACGAGTGCCGCCGCGTCCTCCGCCGCGGTGGCCGACCAGTCCGCGCAGGCCTCGCGCACCAGGGCCCGTGCCATCGCGGGCGCGACGATGTCCACCGGGAGGTCCCGGTGCCGGGTAACCCGCTCCGGCCTGCGGTACAGGTGTGCCGGCGCGTCTCCGGGGTCGTCGACGAGCGGGACGGAGCGGTGGATCCGCAGCGCGCGCAGCTGGGTGGCGAACCGGCCATCCGCGCCCGTGAGGACGAGGCGTGTGGTGGGCCAGCCGCCCGCCGAGGCGAGCGTCGAGGGGAAGATCTCCGCGGCGGGGCCCCACGCGAGCTCGGCATCGGCCAGATCGACGATCACGGCGCCGCGGTCGTGCAGCAGCTTCGCAAGCACCCTGCGGGCGCGCGGCACGGTGGCCAGTGACAGCCCGCCCCGAAGGCACAGCAGGTCGTGGTCGGGGCGTACCTCGACCTCGGTCCACAGTCCGGCGACGACCGTCATCGTGCCCCGACCACCTCGCTCCCGTCGGTGCCGTCGCCCTGCTCCATCATCAGGATCACGCCGCCCGGCCGACCGTCGTAGCCCGCGAGCGGGCTGCCGAGCACGCGGACCTCGATCCGGTGGCCGCGGCGGTTCACCGCGGGGAGCGCGAGCTCCTGCGGGCCGGGCTCGCCACCGAGGGCGCGGCGGATCATCGGTGCGAGTTTCTCCAGCGGCAGCCCGATGTCGAGGGTGAGGAAATGCTGCCCGATGGTCTCCTCGGGCCGCAGCCCCCACAGGTCGTGGGCCTCGTGGTTCCACACCCGCACCGAAAGGTCGGGGGCCAGCACGACCACGCCGGCGCGCAGCCCGGACAGGATCGCCTCGAGGAAGGCGTTCGCCTCATCGACCTGCCCGGTGCGGTCCTGCAGCTCGTCGTTGATGGCCTGGAGCTCGTCGTTCGTGGACTGGAGCTCCTCGTTCATCGTCTCGAGCTCCTCGTTGGTCGACTGGAGCTCCTCGTTGGTGGTCTCCAGCTCCTCCACCGTGGACTGGAGCTCCTCGTTCGTCGTCTCGAGCTCCTCGTTGGTGGACTGGAGCTCCTCGTACGCCGTCTCCAGCTGCCGGTGGGTGGCCTCCAGCTCGCCCTGCAGGCGCCTGGCCTCGGTGACGTCGTGGAACACGACGGTGGCGCCGAGCACCCCGGCGGCACGGTCGACGAGCGGGCTCACGTGCACCTCGAGCGTGAGCTGCTCACCGCCTCGGTGGAACACCGCATCGCCCGCGTGCACCGTGCGCCGCTCCTCCAGCGCCAGCTCGATGCTGCGGCGCAGCTCCAGAGGGCGGTAGGACACGTCCAGGTCGCGGAACGGGCGCCCCTTGTCCCGGATCGACACCCCGAGCAGCGTCTCGGCCTGGTGGTTGACCAGCGCGACGTGCCCGTCGGCCGTGATGACGAGCTGCGCCACCGGTCCCGCGAGCAGCGCCTCCTCCCGGATCCGGTCGTGCACGCTCGCGGTGGCGGCGGGACCGCCGATCGGGATCGGGTCCGCCATGATCGTCGCGCCGCCCGCGACCGCGCGCGGCACCTTGCGGAACACCCGGTGCTTGAGGTCGATCGGCGCGAAGAGACCGCCGTGGCTGAGCAGCATCTCGGCCTTGCCGAGGAACAGCGCGCCCGACGGGGCGAGCGCGAAGTGGAAGCGAGCGAGGATGCGGGCCTGCGTGTCCGCGGTGAGGTACATGAGGGTGTTGCGGCAGACGAGCAGATCGGCGCGGGAGATCGGGGCGTCCTGCACGAGGTCGTTGCGCCCGAAGATGACGCATCGGCGAAGGTCCTTGCGGAACGTGTAGGTCTGGCCATGGCGCTCGAAGTAGCGCTCCAGCAGCGCCGACGGGACGGAGCGCACCTCGCGCTCCTCGTAGGCGGCGTGCCGGGCATGGGCGAGGCCGTGCTCGTCGACGTCGGTGGCGTAGATCTTCACCCGGTCGCGGAACTCGTCGACGCCCATCAGCTCGGTCAGCAGCATGGCGAGCGTGTACGCCTCCTGCCCGGACGCGCACCCCGCGCTCCACACCCGGATCGGCTCGTGCGGGCCCTTCCCGGTGAGGAGCTCCGGCAGCACCTGCGTGCGCAGGAACTCCCACGCCTCCGGGTCGCGGAAGAACCCGGTGACGTTGATGAGGATCGTGTTGAAGAGCGCGGTGAACTCCTCGCCGTGCATCTCGAGGTAGTCGAGGTACCCGGCGTAGTCGGTGACGCCGACCTGCGTCATCCGCCGGTCGACGCGCCGCGACAGGCTCGAGCGCTTGTACCCGGTGAAGTCGAAGCCGCGGGTGTCACGCAGGTGCTCCAGCAGCGTCTCGAAGGCGGGGTCCGGCTCGGCCACGCGTACAGGATCCCGCGCCCCGCACTCGCGGGGAACGCGGGGCGCCGCCGATGGTGCCGCGCGGCGCACGGGATCATGGGCCGCTCGCCGCACCGCCGTGCTCCGGGTCCGTCGATCGGTCCTCGACCAGGTCGCGCACCTGCTGCGCCTGCCTCCTGGTGTGGGCCGCGCGTTGCGCGAACACGTCGGCGGTGTGCACGCGGCCGCGCTGGTGCGCGTCCGAGGCGAGCCGCTCCACCAGGTCCGCCTTCTCCTCGAGCGCTCGCACCGCGGCCCAGAGTGCCTCGTCCACCGCGTGGGCCTGCTCCCCCTCGAGGGCGGCAGGCGACCAGGCGTGTCCCACGCGGCAGCGGAACCGCGGCGCAGGCGACCCGGGCAGCTCGAAGAGCACGCCGTTGCAGCTCGGGCAGCTGAACGCCGACGGCGTGGCACCCGCGAGGGTGTCGGTGGTCGGCACACCCGTCGCGGCGATCCGCGTCTCGGCACGCAGCAGCTCGTCGTGCCCGCCGGCGGCAGTGTCGGCCGGCCTGCTCACCAGCTCGCCGAGAACCGGCCCGATCTTCGGGGCGGGGTGCACCAGCGCATCGGGCACCTGGGCTAGCGCGCTCGCCGGCATGGCGGCGTGGAGCGCGTCATCGGGCTCCTGCACGACGGCAGTGCCACCCCGCGCGGCGATGGCCGCCAGACCGGCGGTGCCGTCGTCACGGGTGCCGGAGAGCACCACCCCAACGGCGTCCGGCCCGTGGGAGAGCGCGGCCGAGCGGAACAGCGGGTCGATCGCCGGACGGTGGCCGTTCTCGGTCGGCCCGGTGGACAGCCGCAGGCGCCCGTCGACCACGAGCACGTGGTGGTCGGCGGGTGCCGTGTAGACGACACCGGGCCGCAGGGCGGCGGCCTGCTCGGCGGCGACGGCCGGCAGGGGGCCCGCGCGGTCCAGGATCCCCGGGAGCGCGCTCGGCGCCCCGCGAGGGATGTGCAGCACCACGACCACTGCTGCCGCGAGATCCGGCGGGAGACCCGCGACGACCGCGCGGAGCGCCTCGACTCCTCCCGCGGAAGCGCCGATCACGATCAGCCGCCGGCCCATGGCTCGTGTCTACCCACCGCGGCAGACCCCGACACTCCGGCGTCAGCGCTGGTCGGCCACCTCGTCGGCGGCGACGGCATGCCGCTCGCCCATCGGCACCGACGGGCCGCGCGTCGTGTCGCGTTCGGTCTGCCGCTCGGCCTCGGCGTTGATCTCGGCGCCGAGCAGCACCACGTAGCTGGTGAGATACAGCCACAGCAGCAGCACGACGACGCCGGCGAGTGCCCCGTACGTGCGGTTGTAGCTGCCGAAGTTGTCGACGTAGAGGCTGAAGGCGACGCTGCCGGCGATCCACAGGACGGTGGCGACGACCGCGCCGGTGCTCGCCCAGCGGACGCGGGGTGCGTCGCGGTCGGGAGCGAGGCGGTAGACGACGGCGAGCGCGACGATCACGACAGCGACCAGCAGGACCCACCGCACGACCTGGGCGAGCGCCGTCGCCACCGGACCGAGCGGCACCGCGTCGAGCAGCGCGGGGACGACCGCCACCAGCGCGAGCGCCAGCAGCACGAAGACGATCGCGCCGAGCGTGAGCAGCAGCGCTGTGCCCCGCAGCTTCACGAAGCCGCGGGTCTCGTCCTCGTCGTAGGCGAGGTTGATCGCCTGCATGAGGTTGCCGGTGCCGCTGGATGCCGACCAGAGGGCCGCCAGCAGCGACACGGCCAGTCCGATCCCCAGCGCGCCGTCGCTGCTCGCGACGAGGGCGGCGAGCTGGTCGGTGATCAGTGGCTGCGCGTCGCGGGGCAGCGCCCCGGCGAGCGCCTCCACCTGCTCGGCGACCTGGCCGGGGTCGGCCACGAGCCCATACAGGGTGAGCCCGGCGATCAGGGCGGGGAACACGGCGAGGAAGGCGAAGAAGGCCACGCCCGCCGCGAGCATCGGGACGTGGTCGGCCTTGCTCTCCGCGAAGGCCCTGCGGGTGACCTGCCACCAACCGCGCGGCGGGATCTGCACCGGGGTGGCCGCCTCGCGGCCGGGCGTCCGGACCCCGGGCTGCTGGGTCCCGCGTTGCTGGGTCCCGGGCTGCTGGGCCCCGGATCGCTGGGACACGGTGTGCTCCTCGGGGCGCCGGAGGACGTCGACCCTGCGCGGGTAGCCCGCGGTTCCCGCGGCCAACCCTCCAGCGCCTCCCGGCGCCCGAGATGCCCTCCCACGGCGGTCTCGGGTGTGGCGTCCGGCCGATGACCGGTCGGCGCTCGGACGAGTGGGCTGGTCGAGCAGGGGCCACTAGGAGCGGCACCTTTCAGCCGTTCGACACACCTCACCGGCCGATCCCACGTGAAAGCCCGGGCTAGGTGGGGGCAGGAGAGCGGTGTGAGATCACGTCAGGCGCCGCTCATGGTCGTCTCTCGCCTTTGGGCTGGGTGGTGGGTCGTGTGCGCGATCGGCAGCCGGGCCTGCCGTCTCGGCGCTGACGTTGAGGACGACGCGCGTCAGCAGGGTCACGAGCTGCTCGCGATCGGCGGGGGACAGGCAGGCGACCAGGGCGTCGTTGGCCGTCTCGACGATTTCGTCGAGGTTGCGGAGGGCTTCGTGGCCGGCCTCGGTCACGGTGAGTGCGTTGCGGCGGCGGTCCGTCGGGCGGCGTTCCCGGCCGACGTATCCAGCGGATTCGAGGTCCTTGAGGATGGCGACCAGGTCGCCGGTGTCCACTCGGAGGATCCTGCCCAGTTCCGCCTGGGCGGGTGAATCGAGTTCCGCGAGACCGGCCAGCACAAGGTAGTGCTGCCGTCGCAGATGCTCGGCCGAAAGATACTCGCCCAACAAGCGGTGCCCCTGCTTGGCGGCGGTGGAGAGCAGCCAGCTCGGCATCCGCGCGACCCGCTGCGGCACATATCCGCCTCCACCAGAGGGTGCCATGCGCACAGCATACTAGGCCGTTGGATTCCCAACGATGTGGTACGTTGCCGTTGGATCTCCAACGATCGGAGGCGGGGGCATGGCCCGGGGGACGGCAACGATCAGCTATGGCGAGGAGTTCTTCGCCGATCCCCATCCGGCGTATGCGCGGTTGCGGGAGCAGGCGCCGGCGGTGCGGGTCCGTGATCCCAACGGGCTGGAGTACTGGCTGGTCACGCGGTACCGCGAAGCGGAGATGGCGCTGGGCGCCCCCGGCTTGTCGAAGGATCCGCGCCACGCCTGGGCGGCGCTGCGTCGTGCCGGGATGGTCCGTGGCGCCGCCGACGACGCGAACGCCAGCATGCTCACTGCCGACCCACCGGAACACAGTCGGCTACGGGCGCCGGTGATCCGGGCGTTCGCGCCGAGGGCAACAGAGCGGCTGCGGCCGCGGATCAAGCAGGTCACCGAGCGGCTGCTGGACACCGTGGCAGAGGAGGGAACCGCGGACCTCATCGACGCCTTCGCCTTTCCGCTGTCGGTGACGATCCTGTGCGAGCTGCTCGGCGCACCCCTGGGCGACCGTGACGACTTCCGCACCTGGACGACCGCGGCCCACACACCGACGTACGTCACCGACGCGCCGATGTCCCGGGAGGAGGGAGCCCGACGGCTGCGAAGCTACGTCGCGGAACTGGTCGCGCAGCGCCACGCAGCGGTACGGCCCCAGGAGTCGTCGGCCACCCAGCAGCCGCAGGACGTGATCGGCGCGCTGGTCCCGGGCATCGGCACGGCCGGCGGGCTCACCGAGGCCGAGGTGGTCGAGACGGTCAGCCACCTGCTGCTGGCCGGCCAGGACGCCACCACCAACATCGTCGGCAACGGCGTGGCGGCACTGCTGCGCCATCCCGATCAGCTCGCGCTGATGCGGCAGCGTCCCGAGTTGCTGGACCCGGCCATCGAGGAACTACTGCGCTACGACGGACCGACCGCGCGATCCTCGCCACGCACGACGATCCAGGACCTCGATATGGGCGAGGTGACGATCCGAGCGCGGGACATCGTGGTCGTCGGCCTGTCCGCCGCCAATCGCGACCCCGCCCGGTTCGCCGAACCCGACCGGCTCGACATCACCCGGAACCACGGCCCGAACCTCGCATTGGGGCACGGAATCCACTTCTGCGTCGCCGCGCCGCTGGCCCGCATGACCGCACGGATCGCGATCGGCACGCTGGTGCGGCGCTTCCCGCATCTCACCTTGGCCCGTCCGTACAGCGAGTTGCGTTGGCGTCCCACCCCGGTCTTCCGTGGACTGGTCAGCCTCCCGGTCAGCGTCAGCCCAGTGAACGCTGACCGCACGGGCTGAGGCAGCCGTGGTGAAGCCCACGGTACGACACTCCATCCGTCGAGGCACCTTTAAGTCGGTTCGGCAACTCACCCGACACATCGAGACTACATCGCCCACTGGAACAAGGAGGCTGAACCATTCACCTGGACCGCAACACCCGAACAGAGTTTCCGAGACGTCAACCGGAACGTCAAGCATTAGCCGACACTAGGGGGCACATGCGCAACGAGGCCGCACTTCGAGAGGCCGTGACTGACTTCATCGCCAGCAACTCGTTCTGCATACTGGCGACGAGTTCCGCCGAGAATCGTCCGCACGTGGCCGGCGTGCTCTACGCGCTCGTCGGCCGCAACCTGTACGTCAACACCGACAGGACGAGCCGCAAGGCGCGCAACATCGCCGAGAACTCGCGGGTCGCCGTGTGCATCCCAAGCCAGGTCGACCCGCAGGCACCGCCGTTCACGGCCAGCCTGCAAAGCACCGCCGCGCTCCTGCAGAACGACGACCCCGAGATCGTCGGTCTTGTCGTCGACGGCGGCCTCGCCGCGATCACGTCGCACGGCGAGTTGGAGCGCCCAGACACCTGCTTCATCAAGATCTCACCCAGCCGGCGCGTGGTCACATACGGCGTCGGTGTCTCCGAGGAAGAGCTCGCGGCCGACCCCTTGAGCGCGTTCGGAGGCGTCGAATGGTGATGCGCAGCGCTCGACGTGTGGTACCGATGCGAGGACGGTAATTGTGGTCATCGGTGTCTCACTCGTGATCGGGCTCGCGGCCGGAGCAGCGCTCGGCCGTGTCGTTGGTAATCGAACCGGTGCGGTCGTCGGCGCACTAATCGGCGCGGTGGCGTGCCTCGTTTACGCATATCTACTGAACGCCGGCCTGCTCATGCCGAGCGCCACGACCAGCTCCACGCTGACGGTCGTGGCAGCGGTGCTCTGCGGTCTCCAGGGCGGTCTCTTCTACGCCTTCTCCACTGGTGTGATGTGGGCGCTCGCGCGTCAGCCGCACCCGTCCGGCATGGCGACGATGCAATCGATCAACGTCGTCGTCTTCAATCCATGGTTCGGCGGCGCGTTCTCCCTCGCGCCGGTGGCGTGCGCGCTGGCGATGATCACCGCGCTCGCTCGCTGGCCCGCTCCGGAGGCCCCCTGGGTCGTCGCAGGCGGTGCGCTCTTCTTGATCGGGACGCTGGCTGTCACCGCCCTGTGCAACGTGCCACGCAACGATGCGCTCGAAGCCATGCCGGTGAACGCTCAGGGCGCCGCCGAGCTCTGGTCGCGCTATCTGCGCGAATGGACGCGCTGGAATCACGTCCGATCCGGCTCCGCGTTGGTCGCCGCCGCGCTCCTCACGATCGCACTCATCAACGCGTAGTCGCACGGATGACCGGCGACCTGGTGCGCCGGAGCGTGTCGAGACCCCCTTCGTTTGTGAGGCATGCCGCGGGTGGTGGTCTCGATACGGGCCGGCGCTGGGGCGCCGTCCCTACTCGACCACCGGGGGGCCGTCGCCGTCGAGCACGTCGAGCAGCCCGTCCACCCCGCTGAGGGCGAGCGCCCTTCGGACGAGGTCGCCGGGGGCCACCAGCACGCGCAGCCGCCCGCCCGCCGCGCGGACCCTGCGGTCGGCCTCCACGAGCATGGCGATGCCCGCGCTGGCGAGGTAGGTGGTGGCGCGCAGGTCCACGGTGATGTCCCCGCCTGCGTCGGCGCAGGCCAGCAGCTCGTCGCCGACGCCTCGTACGCCGGCGAGGTCCAGCTCTCCGCGGATCTCCACGGTGCTCGCTCCGCCGTCGGCGACGTGCAAGGTGGCGGGACCCGGTGGGTCGGGTGAGACGAGGCTGGCCGCGACGTGGGTCGCCGGGCCCGTTCCCGCGGACGCGGGCGAGTGGCCGGACGGCGGGAGCGTGAACCGCACCTCGGTGCCATCGGGTCCGTGGTGCAACCGCATCCGCCTGCTCACGTCGCGGATCAGCTCGAGGCCCCGGCCGCGGTAGCCCTTCTCCTCCGGGATGGGCCGCCAGCTGCCCTCGTCGCGGACGTGCGCGTCGATCCCGCCGTCGCGATCCCGGGTCAGCTCGACGGACATCGGGCCAGGGGTGTGGCCTCGGTAGGCGTGTTCGACGGCGTTGGCGGCGGCCTCGCCGACGGCGAGCTGCAGGTCGTAGACGTCGTCCTCGTCGATGCCTACCGCCGAGGCCCACGCGAGCACGGCGGCACGCAGCTCCCGCAGCACCGCGGCTTCGGCCGGCAGCACCAGCCGTAGCGGGGCCGGCACCAGGCGGGCGACGATGAGTGCGACGTCGTCGGCCGGATCGGGGCTGGCGCCGACGCCGCAGTGTCCGGCGAGTGCACCGGTCAACAGTGCGTCGGTCAGCGCTTCGGGAGCGAGGGCGTGGTGGCGCGCGGCGATGGCGGCGAGCCGGTCGATCCCCTCGTCGATGATCTCGCCGCGCCGCTCGACGAGGCCGTCGGTGTAGAGCACGATGCTCTCGCCCGGCGCGATCGTCGCCGTCCCCGCCGTGTACGGGGGGCGGGCGCGCACTCCCAGCACGGTGCCGGTGGCGTCGTCGAGGGGGCGGCAGCCGTCCGGCCCCGTCACGAGCGGCGGCGGGTGGCCGGCCCGTGCCCACACCAGCTCACCGGTCTCCGGGTCGAGGACGAGGCACGCGACGGTGCTGCCGATGGCGTCCGGCACGCGGCCCGCGAAGCGGTCGAGCCGTTCGAGGGCCTGCTCCGGGGCGTGTCCCTCGAGCAGGTATCCCGAGAGCACGCTGCGCAGCTGGCCCATGATCGCCGCGGCCCGCGCGCCCTGGCCCACGACGTCGCCGACGGCGATCGCGACGCGGCCCTCGTCGAGCGGCAGCACGTCGTACCAGTCACCGCCCGCCTGGCTGCCGCGCGCGCCGGGCAGGTAGCGGGAGGCCAGCGGCAGGCGCTCCAGCCGGGGGAGGGTGGGGGGCAGGAGGCTCTTCTGCAGCGTCTCGGCGATCACCCGGCGCTGGTCGGCCGCGGCCGCCCGCTCGAACGCGGGCGCGGCCTGGGCGACGAGGGCGAGCACGAAGTCGCGCTCGTCGGGCGGGAAGGCCCGCTCGGTGGGGAACGAGAGACCGATCGCGCCGACCACCCGGCCGACGGCGGCCAGCGGCAGCGCAGCGCCCGCGTACCGGTCCGCGGCGACCGCCTGGTCGAGGAGCTTCGGCCAGTCGCGCGCCCACTCCTCCCGGTTGCGGATCCACACCGGTTCACCGGTGCGTGCGGCAACGGCGATCGGCACCGGCTCGTCGAGGCGCAGTGCGGAGTAGGCGCCGAGCACCGGCTTCGCGTAGCCGGCGGCGTGCACGAGCCGCAGGCCGCGATCGGGGTCGGCGAGGTACACGCTGACGGCCGCCGCGCCGAGGAAGTCGGGCAGCCGCGCGACGAGCAGCCGGGCCGCCTCGAGGACGCTGCCCGCGGAGGCGAGGTCGGCGCTCACCTGCTGCAGCCGCCGCTCGCGGGTGCGCCTGCGGTCGGAAGCGAGCATCATCGATGCCCGCCTGCCCAGCTCGGCTGCCAGGTCGAGCTCGGCGTGGTGGTAGTAGCGGCCCGCGCCGATGTTCACGAACGCGAGCACGCCCGCCAACTGGTCACCGACGACGAGCGGGACGACGAGGGCGTTGTTCGCCCGCCGCGCGATCCGGGCCGCCGCGTCCGGGTCGTCCACCGCGGACTTGACGAGCTCCTCGGTGATCGGCATCACCGCGGGCACGCCGGGCGCGAGCGCCTCGGCGAGCGACGGCGGCATCCTCAGGGTCGTGATCGCGCGCAGCACCGCGGCGACGCTCGGGTGGTCGTGTTCCACGGCGGCGCGGTGCAGCAGGCCGTCCGGGCCGACGAGTGCCACGACGGCGGCGTCGCCGAGCTCGTGCACGACGAGCCGCGCCAGATCGCCGAGCCGCTCCTCGGCGCCCCCCTCCTGCGTGACGAGCCTGCCGGTCTCGGCGAGGAGCGCGGCCGAGCGCTCGGCGCGCTTCTGCTCGGTGACGTCCACCGTGAGGCCCTGCGCGGCGACCGGGGCGCCGTCGGGTCCGGTGACCACGTGCACCACCTGGTGCAGCCACAGCACCCGGCCGTCGATCGCGACGGCCCGGTAGGTGAGGTCGTGGTCGACGCCCGCGGCGGTGCGGTCGTCGGTGTAGGCGAGCGCCTCGTCCCGGTCGTCGGGATGGATGATCGCGGGCCAGAAGTCCGGGTCGTCGCACCAGCGGGCCGCTGGATGTCCGAGCAGCTCCTCGGCGCGGTCGGACACGAATGTGAACCGCAGGCCACCACTGTCGTCCGGGCCGCCTTCCGGGTGCCACTCGGCCTCCCACACGATCGCCGCGAGCCCCTGCACCATCGCGCGCAGCCGGGCCGCGGCGGCCTCGGAGGCCTTGCGGGCGGCGTGCTCGGTGGCGACGTCGCGGCGGATCTGCTCGGCGCGGCGCTCCTCGGTGATGTCGGCGGTGGTCGCGAGGAAGCCGGTGATCCCGCCCGCCGGGTCGCGCAGGGGGCGCGCCGCCGTCCGGACCTCCCGCACGGTGCCGTCGGCGGCGACGATGCGGTAGGTGGACTCCCACACCGTGCCGCCCCGCACCGCGGCGGCCCAACCGGCGGCGGCGGCCTCCCGGTCGTCGGGGTGCACCTGGTCGGTCCAGCCCGCTCCGGTGAGCTCGACCGCGGGCCGGCCCCACAGCTGGGCGATCTGGTCGTTGACGAACGTGGTGGTGCCGCGGCGGTCGGCGACCCAGATGCCCACCGGGGCCTGCGTGACCAGCGTGCGGTAGCGCTCGCGCTCCTGGAAAAGCGCGCTGCTGAGCGCCTCGTCAGCGGGCGCGTCCCCGTCGCGGGCCGCGTCGAGGGCGCTCGCGTCGGCGAGCGCCGCGGACACCTGGTTCTCGACGGCATGGAGGAACGCGAGCTGGTCGTCGTCGAGGGGGCGGTAGGGGTTGACGCCGAGCACGAGCACGCCCGCCGGGGCGCCCGCGCCGAGCGGCAGCACCACCGCGGCGTCCGGGGTCAGCGGTCCGAGCTCGTGCGTGGCCGGGAAGGCGCCGGGAAACCGATCCCGCAGCCCGCGAACCACGACGGGCTCCCCGGTGCGCAGGGCCTGCGCCGGTGCCGAGCCGGAGCGGTCGGTCGCCGGCAGCGGGGGCAGCCCCTCCGGGAGGCCGTGCGCGGTGACCACCCGCAGCTCCGGCGCGCCCGCGCCGTCCGCGACGGGCCGGCAAACGGCGGCGAACGGGACGTCACGCGGGTTGAGCGCGAGCGCGTCGAGTGCCGCGACCGCGACGTGCTCGGCCGTGTGGCCCGCGGGCGCGAGGCGAACGGGGGATAGGTCACCCAGTGCGCGCAGCGTCTCGCGCCTGCGCTCGGCCACCGCCCGATCGGTGGTCTCGGTGGTGGTCGTGAGCACGGCGAGCACCTCGCCGTCCTCGCCGGGGACGGGGGAGTGCGTCAGCGTCCAGTGCGTCTCCTCGGGGCCGTGCCCGCGGTGCAGGACCAGCGGCTGCTCGTCGATCCGGACGCCCGTGCCCGTCTCGAGCACCCCCGTCACGGCCGGACCGATGACCGGCCACACCTCGGCGAACCCGAGTGCGCCTGGCCTGCCGAGCGCGTCCGGGTGGGCGGTGCCCGCGCGCGCGGCGAAGGCGTCGTTGTAGAGCGCGACGAGCTCGGGCCCCACCCACAGCAGCATCGGCTGCGGCGACTGCAGCACGATCCCCGTGGCCGCGCGGAGCGGGCCCGGCCACCTCGACAAAGGACCGAGGGGACCGGCCGCCCAGTCGTGCGCACCGATCAGCCTGCCCAGCTCGCCGCCTGCGGCGAGGAAGGGCAGCGCGCGGGCGGCGGTCACCCGGAAAGTCTAGGCAGGGCACCGGCCCTGTCGCCCGATGAGCGCTCGGCGCGCCGCGGTGGGGCTCCGAGCGCCAACGCCTGCGCGGTCGGTCTGCGCGGTCGGGCGGCGGGCGGCGACATGTCGCGCACGCCAGCCCATCACTGTGAGTAGTTGACCGACGCGAAGAGTAGCAGTTGGGCGATCCGGGTTTTGATCGACGCTGTTCGGCACAACCGAGAAGGGTGAACATCGTCCTCTGGCACGTGCACGGCTCCTGGACGACCGCGTTCGTCCAGGGCGTGCACCGCTACCTGATCCCGACGCTCCCCGAGCGCGGGCCGTGGGGCGGAGGGCGCCCCGCGGCGTGGGACTGGCCTGCCTCCGCCGTCGAGGTGCCGCCCACCGAACTTGCCGGCGCCGACGTCGACGTCGTTGTGCTGCAGCGACCGGAGGAGCTCGAGCTCGCGCGGCGGTGGCTGCACCGCACGCCCGGCCGGGACGTGCCCGCCGTCTACGTGGAGCACAACACCCCGCGCGAGCACGCGGCCACCAGTAGGCACCCCGCCGCCGACCGCGACGACCTCCTGCTGGTCCACGTCACCCATTTCAACCGGCTGATGTGGGACGCCGGCAGCACCCGGACCGCCGTCGTCGAGCACGGTGTCGTCGACCCCGGCCACCGCTACACGGGGGAGCTGCCGGCAGCCGCGGTGGCCGTGAACGAGCCGCTGCGCCGCGGCCGCGTCACCGGCACCGACCTGCTGCCCCGGTTCGCCCGTGCCGTGCCGCTCGACGTGTTCGGGATGGGCACGGCCGGGCTGGACAGTGCGCTGGGTACCGCCGGCGTGCGGCCCCGAGGCGACCTGCCGCAGGACCGCATGCACACCGAGATGGCGCGCAGGCGCGCCTACCTGCACCTGTCGCGCTGGACGTCGCTGGGGCTCTCGCTCGTCGAGGCCATGCAGCTCGGCATGCCGGTGGTGGCGCTCGCCACCACCGAGGCCGTCGAGGCCGTGCCGCGCGGCACCGGCTGCTGCTCCACCGACCCCGGCCGGCTCGAACGGGCGCTTCGCGAGCTCGTGGCCGAGCCGGAGCTCGCCCGCACCCAGGGTGCCGCGGCCCGCGCTCACGCGCTGGCCCGGTACGGCCTCGACCGATTCCTCGGTGACTGGGACGCACTGCTGGCGGACGTGACCGAGCGTCCGGCAGCGCGTGTCCCGGTCGCTTCCGCCACGAACGGAAGGAGCTGATCCGCATGCGGATCTCCATGGTCTCCGAGCACGCGAGCCCGCTCGCCGCCCTCGGCGGTGCCGACGCAGGCGGTCAGAACGTGCACGTGCTGGAGCTGAGCTCCGCGCTCGCCGACATGGGGCACCAGGTCACGGTGTGGACCCGCCGTGACGACGCGGCCCTCCCCGACACGGTCCCGGCACGACCGGGCGTCGTCGTGCGGCACGTCCACGCAGGGCCGGCGCGGCCGGTGCCCAAGGACGAGCTGGTGCCGTACCTGCCCGCGTTCACGCGGGCGCTGGACGACGCGTGGACCGCGGACCCGCCCGAGATCGTGCACGCCCACTTCTGGATGTCCGGCATGGTCTCGCTCGCGGCCGCTGCCGGCCGGTTCCCGGTGGTCCAGACCTTCCACGCGCTGGGCAGCGTGAAGCGCCGTCACCAGGGGGCCGACGACACGAGCCCCGACGGCCGCGTCCGCGCGGAGCTCGCCGTGGCGCGCCAGGCCGACCGCGTACTCGCCACCTGCACCGACGAGGTGTTCGAGCTCGCGCGGATGGGCGCGCCGCGCCGCCGGATGACGGTCGTCCCGTGCGGGGTCGACACCGCGGCGTTCACGCCCGACGGTCCGATCGCCCCGCGCGGCGAGCGACCGCGGCTGGTGTCGCTGGGCCGTCTCGTGCGCCGCAAGGGGGTGGACGAGGTGATCGAGGCGATGCGCCGGGTGCCGGCAGCCGAGCTCGTCATCGCGGGTGGCGAGGGGCCAGGCGGCGACGGCAGGGCCGATCCCGACGCCGCCCGGCTGCGCGAGTGCGCCCGGCAGGCGGGGGTGGCCGACCGCGTCCATCTCACCGGCCCGGTGGCCCGCTCCGACGTGCCCGCGCTGCTGCGCTCGGCCGACGCCGTGGCGTGCGTGCCGTGGTACGAGCCGTTCGGCATCGTCCCGCTCGAGGCGATGGCCTGTGGGCGACCGGTGGTGGCGAGCGCCGTCGGCGGGATCCAGGACACCGTCGTCGACCAGGTCACCGGCCTGCTCGTGCCACCACGGCGGCCCGACGCGCTCGCCGCGGCACTGCGGGACCTGCTCGCCTCGCCGACCATGGGCGCCGCGTACGGCATCGCCGGCCGCGACCGCGTCCTCGCCCGATACGACTGGGAACGGGTGGCCACCGCCACCGCGCAGGTGTACGGCGACGTCGTCGCCGCCCGCGGCAAGCGCGACCGCAGGGCCGCCGTCCCCGAGACCGCGGGAGTCAATCGATGAGCCCCTCCCAGACAACGATCGCGACCACGTTTCCACCGGCGTTCCCCGAGGCCTTCCCGAGCACGATGCCGACGGCCTCCCCGCTCCTGACCCACCCCGACGAGGTGTCGGGCGTCCTCGGCGCGCACGTCGACCGGCTGGCCGCCGCACTGCCGGTGCTGCGTGCCGCCGCCCCCACCCTCGGTTCGTGGGGCACCGACCTCGCGGCACGCCTGCTCGCCGGCAGCCGCCTGCTCGCCGCGGGCAACGGGGGCAGCGCCGCGGAGGCCCAGCACCTCACGGCAGAGCTGGTCGGCCGGTTCGACGGGGAACGCTGTCCCCTTGCCGCGATCGCGCTGCACGCCGACACCTCGAGCGTCACCGCCATCGGCAACGACTACGGCTTCGAGGAGATCTACGCGCGGCAGGTACGGGCGCACGCCCGCCCCGGCGACGTGGTCCTGTTGCTCTCGACGAGCGGCCGCAGTTCGAACCTGCTCGCCGCCGCCGAGGCTGCCGCGGGCGCCGGGGCGTCTCGGTGGGCGATCACCGGGCCGGGACCGAACCCCCTTGCAGACGCCTGCGACCGCGCGGTGTGCCTGCCCGGCGACACGGCCACCGTGCAGGAATGCCACCTTGCGGCCGTGCACATGCTGTGCCGTGCGGTCGACGCCGCCGTCGCGGCCACCGTCGACACGGCGGCCTGATCCGCCTCACCGCGCCGCCTCACCGCGCCGACTCGTGCACCGCCGGCCGTCGGCCGGGCCCCAGCGCTCCTACCAGGGCCCTCTCGTTCTCCGAGACGGAGCACAGCGCGGTGAGTGTCGGATGTCCCGCCCGGAGCAGGGCGCCGTCGGTGCCCGGCTCCGGCTCGGCGCCGACCTCGATCTCGCCGAGGCGCAGCCCCTGGTCGCCCACCTCATCGACGCGGGCCTGCACGGCGCCGAACGCGGCGAGGCGGGCCTCCCGCAGCTCGTCGTGCTCGGCCGGGGGCCGGTCGGGCACGTTCAGCGACAGCGACGTTCCCGGCGGCGCGGCGAGCAGGAGGTCCAGCACGCGCGGGAAGAGGTCGTCGGCTGCGTCCCAGTGGCGTTCCCCGGTGGGGTGCAGCGCGACGTCGAGGCTCACGGCGAGCCCGCGCACGTCGTGCACCGCTGCGGTGAGGACCGCGCCCACGGTGCCCGAGTGCAGCACCGCACGCCCGACGTTGGCGCCGTGGTTGATGCCCGACAGCACGAGGTCGGGAGCCGGGTCGAGCCAGCCCGTCAGCGCGGCGACGACGATGTGGCCCGGCTGCGCCCGCACCGCCCACGCCGGCACGTCCGGCCGGTCGGGCAGCTCGCGGCGCTGCACGACGGTGCGGCCCTCCTCGCGCACGGCCGTGATCGCGGCGCTCGCACCGCTCGACTGCGTGGCGGGCGCGGCCACCACGACGTCGAGCCCGGCCTCCGTCGCCAGCCGCGTCAGCGCGGCGAGGCCGGGGGAGTCGATGCCGTCGTCGTTCGTCACCAGCGCGCGCACCATTTCATCCCTTCCACTCGACCAGTTCGACCCGCTCGGCCAGGACCCGTACGGCCGCCTCGCCGCCGGTGCCGAGCCCCCTGCGGACCACGTTCAGCGCGCCACAGGCCGCCCCGGTCCGCAGCGCCTCCCGCACCGGATCCCCGCGCACCAGCGAGGCGACCACCCCCGCCGTCATGGAGTCTCCCGCCCCGCGCGGCTCTGCGGCCTCGAGCGGCGGCACGTGGATCTCCAGGACGGTGTCGGTCCCGGCGGGGAGCGCGAGCGCGGGATCCGCGGCTCGGGAGACGATCACGGTGTCGGCACCGTCGGCGCGCAGCTGCTTCATCGCGGCCACCAGCGCCGCCGGGTCATCGCTCTCCGCGCGCCCGTCGGCGACGAGCTCCTCGTGGCTCACCTTCAGCACCGCGGGCCCGCCGGCCAGCACCGCGTCGAGGCGCTCCCCGGCGAGGTCGGCGGCCACCCGGCAGCCGTTCGCGCCGAGGTCGGTCGCGAGTCGCCGGTAGAGGCCCGCCGGGATCACCTGGTCCGAGTTCGGGCCCGCCAGCAGTGCCGTGCCATGCCGGAGCCCCTCGGCCAGCACCAGCTCGTAGAGCGCGTCCTGCTCGTGGCGGTCCAGCGGACCGCCGGGTGCCTCGGCGATCGGTTCGCGGTCGCCGGTGCGGCGGTCGTGCACGTAGCCGCCGTTGCGCGCGCCCACGCGCACGGCGCGCAGCTCGACACCCTCGCCCGGCAGCAGGTGCGCGAGCACGTCTCCGGCCTCGCCGCCGAGTGCGACGCACAGCACCACCGGCACGCCCAGCGCCGAGATCATCCGGGCCTGCCACACGCCCTGCCCGCCAGGGTGGACGTGGATGTCCGGCTGCCCCGCCCGATCCTCGATCGTGACGGTGAGCAGCGGCGACGGGGCGAACAGGACGACGGCGGGCTTCATGTCCGGTTCGTACCCCGTCCGCGCGCTCCGATACGCCGCTACTCCCGCGGGGCGGGGGATTCGGTGGGCCGGGGGGAGTCCGGGGAGTCGTCGGGCGGCGGTTCCCTGCGGGGCTCGTCCTCGGTCTCCGTGTTGAGCGCGTCGGGCTCGTCGCGGCGGCCGATCTTCGGTCGCGCGGCCTCGGCGGGCTGGTGCTCGGTGGGGTCCTGCTCGTGTTCGGTCATGGCCACGGGTACCCCCGGTTGCGGCCGGCGCACCGGCGGGCCGATCGCCTCGGCCGCACCAGCCGGCGCCCACCCGGCCTTCTGGCGATCACGGGCCCCTACGAGAGGTTCACGATGTCCCCGTTCGCGTCCAGGTCGATGCGGTGGGCCGCGGGGTTGGCGCCGAGGCCGGGCATGGTCCGCATGTCTCCGCAGATCGGGTAGATGAACCCGGCCCCGACCGACGCCCGCACCTCCCGCACCGGCAGCCGCCAGCCGGTGGGCGCGCCCTTCAGCGACGCGTCCGATGAGATGGACAGGTGCGTCTTCGCGATGCAGACGGGCAGGTTGCCGAACCCGTTGCGCTCGTAGGAGTCGAGCTGGCGCGCCGCGACGAGGTCGTAGTCGACGCCGTCGGCGCCGTAGACCTTCCGGGCGACGGTCTCGATCTTCTCGCGCAGGGGCGCCTCGTCGGGGTAGAGGAACCGGAAGTGCGACGGCTCCTCGGCGGCCTCGGCCACCGCCTGCGCCAGCTCGACCGCACCGCGCCCGCCGTCGGCGAAGTGCGTGCAGACGGCCGATCGGGCGCCCACCGCCGCGGCGATCTCCGCGATCGCCGCGTGCTCGCTCGGGTGGTCGCCGGGGAACGCGTTGATCGCGACGACGGGGGAGACCCCGTGCAGCCGGATGTTCTCGATCTGCTTGCGCAGGTTCGCGCCGCCCGCGTGCACCTCGTCGGGGTTCTCGGCGAGCATCGCCTCCGGCAGCGGCTTGCCCGCGACGACGCGGTGCCGCCCGGAGTGCGCCTTGAGCGCGCGCACGGTGGTGACGACGACGGCGGCGTCCGGCCGCAGCCCCGACGCCCGGCACTTGATGTTGAAGAACCGCTCGGCGCCCATGTCGGCGCCGAAACCGGCCTCCGTGACGAGGAAGTCACCCGCGTGGATGCCGATCAGGTCGGCGACCACGGACGAGTTGCCGTGCGCGATGTTGCCGAACGGTCCGGCGTGCACGAGCACGGGGGTGTTCTCGAGCGTCTGCAGCAGGTTGGGCCGCAGCGCGTCGCGCATGATCACGGCCATCGCGCCGGCCCCGCCGATGTCCTCCGCCGTGACCGGTTTGCCCGCGCCCGTGTAGGCCACGACGATCCGCCCGAGCCGCTCCCGCAGCTCCGGAACCGACCGGGCCAGGGCGAAGATCGCCATCACCTCGGAGGCTGCCGTGATGTCGAAGCCGGTCTGGCGCGGCACCCCGTCGCCCTTCGACCCGAGGCCGACGACGATGTTGCGCAGCACGCGGTCGTTCACGTCGAGCACCCGGCGCCACGTGATGTTGTGCTGGTCGATGCCGAGCGCGTTGCCCTGGAACAGGTGGTTGTCCAGGATCGCCGACAGCATGTTGTGCGCCTCGGTGACGGCGTGGAAGTCGCCCGTGAGGTGGAGGTTCAGCGTCTCCATCGGCACCACCTGCGAGTAGCCGCCGCCCGCCGCTCCGCCCTTGATGCCGAACGTCGGGCCCATCGACGGCTGCCGGATCGCCACCGTGGCGCTGCGCCCGATGTGCCGCATCGCCTGGCCAAGGCCCACCGTCGTGGTGGTCTTGCCCTCGCCGAGCGGGGTCGGGGTGATCGCGGAGACCACCACGTACTTGGCGCGCGGCCGGTCGGCCAGTTCCTCGATCGCGGCCAGCTCGATCTTCGCGACCTCCCGGCCGTACGGGGTGATCAGGTGTGGCCCGATCCCCATCCCCGCCGCGACGTCGGCCAACGGCTGCAACGTCGCACCCTTCGCGATCGCCAGATCGGACGGGAATGTCCCCATCGCGCCCCCTCACCGCTCGTGGCCCCGTGGCCGGGCGCCGCCGATACCCCGTGCGGCTCACCGTAACCGGCACGGTGGGCCCGATCACAGGAGCGATTTCCCGCTTGCCCGCTACTGCGAGTAGTAGTGGACGCGGAGAGTAGTAGGACGAGGTGTGGCGGTTTACCGGCCACGAGCTCGGACAGTCCTCCTCCGTGATCGTTGGCCGCACGAACGTTCGCCGCACGACGGTGCCGGAGGCCGTCCTGTTCGACCGGGACGGCACCCTCGTCGTCGACGTGCCCTACAACGGTGACCCGGCACGGGTGCGCCCGATGCCCGGCGCGCGTGACGCCCTCCGCCTGCTGCGCGAGGCGCGGATCGGCGCGGGCGTCGTCACCAACCAGTCCGGCATCGCCCGCGGGCTGGTCACCGCCGAGCAGGCGCAGCGGGTCAACCGGCGGGTCGAGCAGCTGCTCGGTCCGTTCGCCGTGTGGGAGATCTGCCCGCACGGGCCGGCGGACGGCTGCGCGTGCCGCAAGCCCCGGCCGGGCATGGTGCTGGCCGCCGCCCGGCGGCTCGGCGTCGCGCCGGACCGGCTGGCCGTGGTCGGCGACATCGGTGCCGACGTCGAGGCGGCCACGGCTGCGGGTGCCACCGCGGTGCTCGTGCCCACGCCGGTGACCCGGCCCGAGGAGGTGGCCGCCGCGCCGACGGTGCAGCCCGACCTCCTGTCCGCCGTCCGCCACCTGCTGGAGGCCCCGTGACCCGCCGCGTTCTGGTGGTCCGCCTCGACGGCGCGGGCGACGTCGTGCTCGCCGGACCCGCCGTGCGGGCGGCCGCCGCGGCGCCGGGCGCCGAGGTGACCCTGCTCTGCGGCCCGGACGGCGCGGCCGCGGGCCGGCTGCTTCCGGGCGTGCGCCGGGTGCTGGTGTGGTCGAGCCCGTGGGTCATCGCCCCGGCGCCCCCGGTGACGGCCGCCGACGTGGACGACATCGTCGCGAGGCTCGCGGCGCAGACGTTCGACGAGGCCGTCGTGCTCACCTCGTTCCACCAGTCGCCGCTCCCGACGGCGCTGCTGCTGCGGCTGGCCGGCATCCCCCGCATCACCGGGGCGTCGGTCGACTACCCCGGCTCGCTGCTCGACGTGCGGCTGCGCCCCGGTGAGGACCTCCACGAAGACCTTCCCGAGCCCGATCGAGCGCTCGCGATCGCCGCCGCGGCGGGGTTCGACCTGCCACCCGGCGACGACGGGCGGCTCGCCGTGCGCCGCCCGCCCGCGGTGGGGCCGCTGCTCGGCCCGCTGTCCGGGCGGCCGTACGCCGTCGTGCACCCCGGAGCGGCGGTTCCGGCGCGGCGCTGGCCCGCCCAGCACCACCGCCGCACCGTGCGGTTACTCGCGCGGGCCGGCCTTCCCGCCGTCGTGACCGGCGGTGCGGGGGAGCGCGAGCTCACGGCCGCCGTCGCCGGCGACGACGGGCTGGACCTGGGAGGGCGCACCGACCTCGCCCAGCTCACCGGCGTCCTCGCCGGGGCGTCAGCGCTCGTCGTCGGCAACACCGGCGCCGCGCACCTCGCTGCCGCCGTGGGAACGCCGGTCGTCTCGCTCTTCGCTCCCGTGGTGCCGGCCGTGCGGTGGCGGCCCTACGGGGTGCCCCACGTGCTGCTCGGCGACCAGCACGCTCCGTGCCGCGACTCCCGGGCCCGGATCTGCCCGGTACCGGGCCACCCGTGCCTCGCCCGGATCACCCCCGAACAGGTCCTCGGCGCCGTCCGCCGCCTGGGGGCGGTGCCGGCGGATGAAGGACCGGTGAAGGAAGGAACGCCATGACACGCACCCTCCCCGCCCCGACCACCACGCCCCGCGCCCCCCGGCCGGTCGGGACCGTCCTCGTCACCGGCGCCGCGTCGGGCCTCGGCCGCGCGGTGGCCACGTCGATCGCGGCGGCTGGGGGCACGCCGCTGCTGCTCGACCGGGTCCCGGTCGAGCCGGACCCGCTGCTGGCGGACGCGCCGTCCGTCGTCACCGACCTGGCCGATGGCAGGGGGAGCGAGGCGGCAATCGGTCGTCTGCTCTCCGATGCGGGTGGGCTCGACGGCGTGGTCACCGCCGCGGGCACCGACCGGTGCGGGCCAATGGCCGAGGTCCCGGCCGCGGAGTGGGAGCGGGTGATCGGGGTGAACCTGCTCGGCACCGCCGCGGTGATCCGCGCCGCGCTCCCGGCGCTCACGGCCTCCCGCGGTCGCATCGTCACCGTCGCCTCCACGCTGGGCGTGCGCGCGCTGCCGGACGCGTCGGCCTACTGCGCCTCGAAGTTCGGGGTCGTGGGCATGACCCGCGCGCTGGCCGCTGAGCTCGCCGGCACGGTGGGGGTGACGCTCCTCGTGCCCGGCGGCATGGACACCGCCTTCTTCGACGGCCGCCCCGCGCAGTACCAGCCCGGTCCCGACGCGCAGCTCAACGATCCGGCCGAGGTGGCCGACGCCGTGGTCTACGCGCTCACGCGGCCCGACGGGTCCGAGGTGCGCGAGATGGTCGTGTGCGCCTCCACGGAGCCGTCGTGGCCGTGACCGCCGGCCCGGGGACGGCCGTCCCGGGACAGCACCCCGGCGCCGATCGTGGCGGACCGGTCGACCTGAGCACCATCCGGCGCGTGCTCGTGGTGCGTGCCGACAACATCGGCGACGTCGTCACCACGACGCCGGCCCTGCGGGCGCTGCGCGCGGCCGCGCCGGACGCGGCCATCGACCTGCTCGCGTCGCCCGCGGGCTCCGCGGTCGTCCCGATGATCCCCGAGCTCGACGGCGTGCTGGTCACCTCGGCGTCATGGCAGCAGCTGCCGGGTGCGAGCGCTGCGGACGAGCACGCCGAGCGCGCGTTGCTGGAACGGGTCGCCGTGGCCGGATACGACGTGCTGCTCGTGTTCACGTCGTTCTCCCAGTCGCCGTGGCCGGTGGCGCATCTCGGGCTGCTCGCCGGGATCGGGACGAGGGTCGCGCACTCCCGCGAGTTCGGCGGCGCGGTCGCCACCCACTGGGTGACGCCACCGCCGGACGCCACGCACCAGGTGGACAGGGCACTGCACCTGCTCGCCGCGGTCGGCGTGCCGCACAGGGGCAGGGAGACAGCGCTCTCCGTGCCGGCCGCCGCGCGGCGCGACGCCGCGGCGCTCGCCCCGGGCCGTCCGTTCGCGGTGCTCGCACCCGGTGCGTCCTGCGCCGCACGGCGCTACCCGGCGCAGCGGTTCGGCGCGGCCGCGGCGGAGATCGCCCGCGCGGGGCTGCCGGTCCTCGTCGCCGGGTCCGAGCCGGAGACGCCCCTCGTCGCGCGGGTCGCCGCCGCCGCGGGGCAGCCGGACGTCACACCTGTACCGCCCGTACCGCTTCCCGTGTTCACCGCGCTGATCGCCCGCGCGGCGGTCGCCGTCACCAACAACTCCGGCGGCATGCACCTCGCCGACGCTGTCCGCACGCCGGTCGCCGTCACGTACGCAGGAACCGAGCGGCCGGAGGAGCTGCGCCCGCGCGGCACGCGGGCGACGCTGCTGGGCCGCCCCGTCCCGTGCTCGCCGTGCCGGCAGCTGACCTGCCCGTTCCAGCACGAGTGCCTCGACGTCCCGCCCGGCGAGGTCGCCGCGGCCGCGCTCGCCCTCGCGGGACCTCGCCCTGAACGAGGCTCCGACTTCACGGAGGAGATCCCATGCCTGGTCCCGGTGAAACCCTGACCGACCCGGCCGCCCCCGCGGCTCTCGCCGGTCGCATCGCCACCCGGGCGCCACGGGTCGTCGTCGTGGGCGACGCCCTGCTCGACGGCTGGCTCTCCGGGCCAGCCCGCAGGCTCGGGCGCGACGGCCCCGTGCCGGTGGTCGAGCTGGCCGAGACCAGCACGGCGCCGGGCGGCGCGGGCAACGCCGCGGCCAACCTCGCCGCGCTGGGCGCGCGCGCCGACCTGGTGGCCGTGCTCGGCGACGACGCGGGCGGCGTCGAGCTGCGCGAACTGCTCCACGCCGGGGGTGTGGGCACGACGCACTGCGTCACCGAGCCGGGGCGCGCCACCGCGGTCAAGCGCCGCCTGATGACCGCGGGCCAGCCGCTCGCCCGCTACGACGCGGGACCGGATCACCCGCCGCGGCCCGGTACGATCGCCGCGCTGGTGAAGGGCCTCGAGGCGGCGCTCGCCGAGCCCGCCGACGCCGTGGTCGTCGCCGACTACGGGCTCGGCGCGCTCGACGAGCGGGTGCGGGCCGCGCTGTCGCGGCTGCGGGAGCGGATCCCGCTGCTGGTCGTCGACGCTCACGCGCCCGACGGGTGGGGTGCCTTGCGTCCGGACGTGCTCACCCCGAGCCTTGCGGAGGCGTCCGCCCTGATCGGGGCCCCTGAGCCGGCAGGGAAGGGACGCGCGGCGTGGGTGCTCGCCCACCGGGCCGAGCTGATCGGCGCCGCGGGCGGCGGGGAGGTCATCGTGACCCTCGACGTCGACGGCGCCGTGCGGCTGCCCGCCGAGTCCGCCACGCCTGCCCAGCGGTCGGCGGCCCGCCCCGGCCCTGAGTCCCGCGCGTGCGGGGCGGGCGACACCTTCACCGCGGCCACGGCAGCGGCCCGCGCGGCCGGGATCTGCCCGCAGCAGGCCTTCGTGCTGGCGCAGTGCGCCGCCGACGTCGCGGTGGAACAGGACGGCACCGCGGTGTGCACCACCGGCGCCCTCACCGCGCGGCTGGCCGAGCGCGACCGCGGCGGCCTGCTGACCCATCGCGACCTCATGGCCGTCGTCGGCCACCACCGCCGTCGCGGTAGCCGGATCGTGTTCACGAACGGCTGTTTCGACGTGTTGCACCGCGGACACGTCGCCTACCTGCGGCAGGCCCGCGCGCTCGGCGACGTGCTCGTCGTGGCGCTCAACGACGACGACAGCGTGGCGCGGCTCAAGGGCCCGGAGCGGCCGGTGAACCCCCTCGAGGACCGCGCCGGCGTCGTGGGCGCGATCGAGTGCGTGGACCTGGTGACCTCGTTCGCCGACGACACCCCCGCCGCGCTGCTGGAGGCCGTGCGCCCCGACGTCTACACCAAGGGCGGTGACTACACGCCGCAGATGCTGCCCGAGACGCCGATCGTCGAGCGGCTCGGCGGCGAGGTCAGGGTGCTCGACTACCTGTCCGACCACTCGACGAGCGCGATCGTCGGCCGGATCAAGGCGGGCCGGTCGTGAGGGCGCCTGAGCTGGACATCCTCGTCCCCACCTGCGACCGGCCGGTCGAGCTGGCCACGACGCTCGCCGGGCTGGCCGCGCAGCGCCACCCGTTCGGCGTCGTGCTGAGCGACCAGTCGCGTGGGCGGCCCTCCTACGACACCCCCGCCGCACGGACGATGCTGCGCGCCCTTCGAGCGGCCGGGCACCGGGTCCGCGTCGGTCAGCACCTGCCCCGGCGCGGGCTGGCCGAGCACCGCGCCGCCCTGCTGGCCCACTCTCGCGCGCGGTACGTCCTCTTCCTCGACGACGACGTGTGGCTCGAACCGGGCACCGTCGGCCGCCTGCACGAGGCGATCGCGACACTTGGCTGCGGGCTCGTCGGGGCCGCGGTGCAGGGCCTGTCGTACCTCGACGACGTGCGGCCGGAGGAGCTCGCCCCGTTCGAGAGGTGGACCGGGCGGCCGGAGCCGGAGCGGGTCGAGCCGGGCACGCCGGCATGGGACCGATGGACCCTGCACAACGCCGCCAACCCGGCGCACCTCGCCCGCAGGCACCTGCGCCCCGGGGAGCGGTGGGTGCCGTACAAGATCGCCTGGGTGGGCGGCTGCGTGCTCTACGACCGGCCCGTGCTCGAGGCGTGCGGCGGGTTCGGCTTCTGGTCCGACCTGCCCCCCTCACACTGCGGTGAGGACGTGCTCGCACAGCTTCGCGTGCTCGCGGAAGCCGGAGGCGCGGGGATCCTGCCCTCCGGCGCCTGCCACCTGGAGGCGCCGACCACGGTGCCGGATCGCACGGTGGAGGCCATGGACGTCGTCGGGAGCGCGTCGTGAGCGCCCGGCCCGTCGTGGTGGTCGGCGACGCGCTGCTCGACGTGGACGTCGAGGGCACCGTCGAGCGGATGTGCCCGGACGCGCCCGCCCCGGTGCTCGACGTCGGGGACGAGTCGGCCCGGCCGGGCGGGGCGGGGCTCGCCGCTGCCCTGGTGGCCGGGCGGGGTGCCCCGGTGCGGCTGGTCACGGCACTGGAGCGCGACGAGCCCGGCCGGCGCCTGTTCGACCTGCTCGACGGGACGCTCGACGTGCTCGCGGGCCCCGCGATGGGCGGCACCGTCGTGAAGTGCCGGTGGCGGACCGGAGGCCGGACGCTGCTGCGCACCGACCACGGTCGCGGCGTGCCGGCACCGCGGTTCGCGGCTCGGCTCGGCCTCGGCCGCGTGCTCGCCGGCGCTGGCGCGGTGCTGGTGTCGGACTACGGGCGCGGCGTCGCGGCCGACCCGCAGGTGCGTGGGGCACTCACGCGAGCGGTCGCCCGCGGGGTGCCGGTCGTCTGGGACCCGCACCCGCGGGGCCCCGAGCCCGTACCCGGCGTCACCCTCGCCACCCCGAACCTGGCCGAGGCGCGGCGTGCCGTGGCCGGACCGGACGGGACGGCCGACCGGGTGGGGCCGGAGCTCGCGGGGCGGCTGGTCGAGCTCTGGGACGCCCGCGCCGTCGCGGTCACCCTCGGGAGCGGTGGTGCGGTGGTGCGTCACCGGGACGGGAGTGGCTCCGAAACGCTCGCACCGGCCGTGGACGGGGGCGACCCGTGCGGTGCAGGCGACCACTTCGCGGGCGGCGTGGCCGCCGCGCTCGCCGCCGGTGCCGATGTGGATGACGCCGTCGCGGAGGCCGTCCGCGAAGCGGCGGGCTTCGTCGAGCGGGGCGGCGGCGCGACGGTGCGGCGCCGCGGGAACCGCTGGTTGCAGGCGGCCGAGCCGGACCTCGTGGCCGGCACGCCACCGTCCGGCCACCGCGTCGCCTGACGCTGCGCGGGCAGGCCGGGGGTCTGCCCGGAGGGCGCGCGGCGCCACCGGAGACCGGTCTCGCGGGCATGATCAATGTTTCGGCGCGGGAACGGTCGAATACGGCCGCCCAGGCACCCAAGCGATGATCACGGACACCGACTGGCCCGCAGCAACCGCGAAGATCACCAGATTGGTGTCCCCACGGCCGTATGTGGCCGGCGACGCACCGATCCGGTGATCAAGGGGGCGCCGTCACCGCAAGGCCCGCGCGCGGGTGCCGCGCAGGGCGGCCGCGGCGCGCAGGACGTCTCCCACGCCGATCTCCAGTAGGGCGGGGTCGGGGTCGTCGGCGAACGGGTCGCCGCGGCGCGCGCCGGGCTCGTCCAGCACGGCGTGCGGGCCGTCGGCGGGCGGGCCCCACTGCTGCGGGCCGACCGGTCCGTAGAGGGTCACGGACGGGGTGGCGAACGCGGCGGCGAGGTGGGCGACGCCGGTGTCGCCGCTGACCACGAGCGCGGCGCCCGCCACGAGCGCGCACAGCTCGGCGAGGTCGGTGCGCCCGGCGAGCACGCGGGACTCGGCCAGCCCCGCCGCCCGGGCCACCGCGAGCGCGAGCTCCCGCTCGTCGGCGGTACCGGTGATCAGCACCGGGCTGAGGGCGCAGTGCAGGACGGCGGCGACCTCGGCGAAGCGGCGGACCGGCCAGCGCTTGGAGCCGTAGCGGGCGCCGGGGTGCACGAGCACCGGGGCATGGCTGCCGCACCGGGGTGTCTCCTGCGGTGGGGGCAGCCGGAGGTCGGCAGGGTCCGCGGGGATGCCGTGGGCCGCGAGCATGGCGCACCAGCGCTCGCGCTCGTGGGGGTGGCGCAGCGCGATCTCCTCGAACCGCGGGCCGGGCCAGCCGGGAGCCCGGAACCCGATACGCCGTCCCGGTGCCGTCGCGTCGAGGGCGCGGTGGCTCTGCGGCCCCTTGCCGTGCAGGTTGACCGCGACGTCCGGCGGCGGACCGGTCCAGGCGAGCGCATCGGGGTCGGACGTCGGCAGCAGCTGGTCGACTGCACCGGTGAGCGGGACGAGCGGCGCGAGCGAGCCGGGAGCGGCCAGCACCATCCGGTGCCCGGGAAACGCCCTGCGCAGGGCCCGCAGCGCCGGCACCGCGACGAGCAGGTCGCCGACGTGCAGCGCGCGGAGCACGAGTGCCGTCGGTTCCCGCGAGCGCTCCACGTCGCCTGCGTACCCCCGCGCGTCCCGGGTAACTCGCGCCTGTGATGGAGGGGATCCCGGTCCGGCGCGTGGCCGTGCTGCGCTGCAACGCGCTCGGCGACTACCTGATGACGACTCCGGCGCTCGCCGCGCTGCGCGCGCGGTTCCCCGATGCGGAGGTGACGTTGCTCGGCGCGCGCTGGCACGAGCGGTTCCTCACCGGCCGGCCAGGGCCGGTGGACCGCGTGCGGGTGCTCCCGCGCGTCGACGGCCTGGCCGGGCAGCCCCCGGACGCACCCGACGCACGCACCCTGCCCGGCTTCCTGAGGGCGGAACGCTACGACCTCGCCGTGCAGCTGCACGGCGGAGGCCGCGCTTCGAACCCGTTGGTGGCGGCGCTGGGCGCCCGCCGGACGATCGGGCTGCGCGCGGCCGACGCGCCGCCACTGGACGCGGTGGTGCCCTACCGCTACTACCAGCCCGAGGTCGAGCGGTACCTCGAGGTCGCCCGGCTCGCCGGGGCCGACGGGCCTGCCGACTACCCGCCGCTCGCCGTGTCGCGCGGCGAGCGGGCGGCTGCCGCCGGGCTGCTGCCCGGCGACGGGCCGTGGGTGGCGCTGCACGCCGGCGCCACCGACCCGCGCAGGCGCTGGCCCGCCGAGAGGTTCGCCGCGCTCGCCGGCATGCTCGCCGCGGCCGGCGTGCGTCCCGTGCTCGTGGGCGGGCCTGCGGACGCCGCGGTGAGTGCCGCGGTCGCGGAGGTCGCGGCCCGCCCGATCACCGACCTGACCGGCCGCACCGGCCTCGGCACGCTCGCCGGCGTGCTGGAGCGGTGCGCGGTGGCCGTCGCGAACGACTCCGGCCCGCTGCACCTCGCCAGGGCAGTGGGGACCGCCACCGTCGGCCTGTACTGGTGCGGCAACGCGATCAACGCGGCGCCCGCCACCCGCACCCTGCACCGCCCACTGCTGAGCTGGACCGTGCACTGCCCGGAGTGCGGTGCCGACTGCAGCACCGCCGGCCACCCGCATCGCCGAGGAGACGGATGCACCCATCGCCCGTCGTTCCTGGGGCAGATACCGGTCGCCGAGGTGCACGAGGAGGTCATGGACCTGCTCTCGCGCACGTGAAACGACCGTTCGATAAGCGTGACATTCTGTTCCGCTCATCGAGCCACCGCCTCGCGGCAGTGACGTTGAGTCCCGCAGGGCCCTTCCCGCAGCGGTCCGACTGCCATCGCGGCGGGCCGCGCTGGTCTGACACCGGTTCTGTCGGGCTGCTCCCGGCGCAACTCGCCGGTGTCGGCCGCGAGCGCGGCCAGGTTCCGCGCGGCGTTGAGGTCCCGATCCAGGACCAGTCCGCACGCCGTGCACACGAACGTCCGCTCGGACAGGGCCAGCTTGGATTCGCCGTGCCACATCCCGAGCAGGTCTTGCTGCTGGCGAACCAGCGGTCCGCCACGACCAGCCGAATCCCGGCCCGCTGGGCCTTGTAGGACAGCTGGCGGCGGATCTCCGCCCACGCCGCGCCGGCGATGTGCCGAGCCAAATGGCGGTTGCGCAGCATCCCGACCACGTAAAGGTCCTCGATCACGATCACATCGTGATCGAGGACCAGCCGGGTGGTCAGCTGGTGGATGTCGTTGCGGCGGAGGTTGGCCACCCGGGTGTGGATCCGGTCGGCGCGGGCCCGGGCCTTGCGCCACCGGTTCGACGGCTCCTGCCCGGTGCGCCGATCCGGGCCACGCCGCCGCGACGCCCGGCGTTGTGCGCGGCGCAGCCGCGCCAGCTCCCGCTCCAGACGCTGGCCGTTGCGGACCCGCTCACCGGTGGACAGCGTGGCCAGGGTGGAGATGCCCAGATCAACCCCCACGACCCGACCACCGCCGCGCCGCACGGGCTCGCGGTCCAGCAGCTCGACGGAGAACGACACGTGCCAGCGGCCCCGTTGCCAGGACAGGGTGGCCGACCGGATCCGCGCTTGGCCCGTCTCGATCTTACGGGCGAGCTTGCGGGTCGATTCGTGGGTGCGCACTGCACCGATGCGGGGCAGCCGGACGTGCCGCCGGTCGGCGGCTAGGCCGAATGCGCCGGTGGTGAACCGGCAACTCGGGCGGGAGCGGCGGCGCTTGAACCGCGGAAACGCGACCCTGGGTCCGGCCCGGGTCCCCGACCGGGACGACGACCAGTTCGATAGGGCGGCAGCCAGGTTGGCCAACCCGGACGAGTAGGCCTCCTTCGAGTTCTCCGCCCACCACGGCGCCACCTGGTGTTTGGCGGCGTTCCAGGTGCGGCGCAGCCCGTAGGCCGACCACGACACGGCCGGTGTCAGGTCGGGTTCGGCGATGCCGTAGCTGCGCTCGGCGGCCCGCTGGTCGAGGTTGGCGCGGACCAGCGCGAGCCCGAAGTTGAAGGCGAACCGCTGCGCGCCGCAGTGCGACCGAAACGCCTGCACTTGGGCAGGGGTCGGATCCAGCGCGAACAGGAAGGCCCGGATCACACCCCGCAGGCTAGAACCGGGCACCGACAGAACCTGCCCGCCCCGGCACCCACCGCACGAGACTGCCAGCCACAGCACAACCGATCCGATGGGGCCCGCCGATCGAGAGGTCCGGCAGAACGACACAGAACAGCACAGACGTCCGCATACGCTCGAACGAGGCGCGACCCCGCCGGCCGCTCGACGTCGAGAGGCAGGCGGGGCCGCAGGGGGAGGTCAGACGGCGAGCAGCCGCTCGAAGAAGCTGCGGTAGCGGCGCAACGCCGTGCGCAGGTCCTCCGTGGACGTCTCGTCGTTGTCGAGGCCCTGCTCGATGCTGCGCCGCTGCTCGCGGAACAGCGTCTCCAGCTCGTCGAGCAGCTCGCCGACCAGCGCGTCGGCCTGGGCGACCGCCTCACGCGGTTCGTCGACGAAGGTGCCCTTCACCGCGTCCCACCGCGACCCGTACGACGCCGCGTGGTCCTCGGGGACGAGGCGCTCGCGCCCCTCGTCTCCGGGGCCCGCTGTCGGCTGCTTGGCCGCCGTCGGCTGGCTGGTCTCCTTCTGCTCGGACTGCCTCTGCTCGGACCGCGGGTACTTGGACTCCGTGGTGACCTGCTCGGGACGCTCGCGAACCTTCTCGTTCTGCTCCGGCATCATCATCGGGTCCACTCCTTGCTCGTCGGCTCGTGGCTCTCGCGGTCGTCGCGGCGATTGTCGTCAGCGCGATTGCCGTCACCGCGGGTGTCGAGCAGCGCGGTGACGAGCGACCGGTACGAGGTCACGGCCGAGCGCTGGTTCTCCGTGTCGACGTCGCCGCGCTCCGTCGCGTCGCGCACGCTGTGCGCCTCCCGGTAGCGCTGCACCACGTCGGGGTGCTCGACGGAGATGTCCTCCGCGCGGCGCTCGAAGTCGCCGCCGTCGTCGCCGACCGGGTATCCGCGGGTTCGCATGATGTCGAGGACGAGCGCGTCCGCGTCGCGCACGGCGCGTTTCGGGTCGTCGACGAACTCGCGCTGGATATCGGCCCACGATGCCGCGAACCGATCGCGTTCCTCGGATCGGAGATCGCGGATCTCCAGGTTCCGGTGGCGCTTCTCGCGCTCGGTGAGCTGCGCCTCCGCCGCGCGCCGGTTGCCCGCCTCGCTGAGGCTCCGTTCGTACTCGGGCCCGTAGTGCTCCTGCAGGCGTTCCGTGCGACGCCGCTGGAACAGCATCACGCCGGCGGCGATGAGCGCCAGTACCAGCACCACAATGACGACGACAAGGACGATCACGGTGCTGTCCACCGCATTCTCCTTCTCTGTGGTTGTCGTTCACTCGATGGAGTGACGTCGTTGTGCGTCGGTTACCAGTGATTTGCGATCGACAAACATCAGGAATTCCCGGAGTGACGGCTCGCAATGGGACGGTTGACCGCACCCGCCGCCGGGTAGGCACCATGAGGTGACCACCGTCTCCGATCGTCCCGATCTGGCGGACCTGCGCCGCGAGGCGGCCGCCTGCACCCGCTGCGAGCTGTACGCGCCCGCCACGCAGACCGTGTTCGGGGAGGGACCTGCCTCGGCGTGGCTGGTGCTGGTGGGGGAGCAGCCCGGCGACCGGGAGGACGTGGAGGGTGCTCCGTTCGTCGGCCCGGCCGGGCGGGTGCTCGACACGGCGCTGCGCCGGGCGGGCATCGACCGCGACGAGGTCTACGTGACGAATGCCGTGAAGCACTTCCGGTTCGAGCGCGAGGGCAAGCGGCGCATCCACAAGACGCCGGGCGTCACGCACATCCGCGCCTGCCGCCACTGGCTGGACGGCGAGCTCGCCGCCGTCCGGCCCAGCGCGCTGGCCACACTGGGCGCGGTCGCCGCCAAGGCCCTGCTCGGCTCCGGCTTCAAGATCACGAAGGAGCGCGGCCACGTGGTGGACTGGGAGGGCCACCAGCTCGTGCCGACCGTGCACCCCAGCTCGATCCTGCGCGGCCCGCCGGAGTCCCGCGAGGAGGCGCTGTCCGCACTGGTGGCCGACCTCGAGGTGGCTGCACGCCTGCGCCCCTGAACGGGAGACGGGTTACGCCGCCGGCAGGAGCTCCAGCTCGCCGTCGTGCGAGTCCACCTTGACGTGCGTCCCGGCGGGGAGCTCCCCGGCGAGCATCAGGGTGGAGAGCCGGTTGTCGATCTCCCGCTGGATCGTGCGCCGCAGGGGACGTGCGCCGAACTCGGGCTGGTAGCCGAGCTCGGCGATCCGGCGGATGGCCGCGGTCGTGAACTCGACGGTGACGTCCTGCGCGGCGAGCCGCCTGCGGGTGTCGCCCAGCAGCAGGTCGGTGATCGTCGCCAGCTGCTCGGGGTCGAGCCTGCGGAAGACGATGATCTCGTCGATGCGGTTGAGGAACTCGGGGCGGAACACCTCGCGCAGCCTCGGCATGATCTTGTCGCGAAGGGCGGCCGAGTCGGCGTCGGCCCCGATGTCGCGGCTGCTGCCGAAACCGAGCGTCGCGCCCTGGTTGGTGATCAGCTCGGATCCGACGTTGCTGGTCATGATGACCACGGTGTTGCGGAAGTCGACCGTGCGGCCCTGCCCGTCGGTGAGCCGGCCGTCGTCGAGCACCTGCAGCAGCGCGTTGAACACATCGGGGTGGGCCTTCTCGATCTCGTCGAGGAGCAGCACCGAGTACGGGCGGCGGCGCACGGCCTCGGTGAGCTGGCCTGCCTCGCCGTAGCCGACGTAGCCGGGTGGCGCGCCGACCATCCGGGAGACGGTGTGCCGCTCGCCGTACTCGCTCATGTCCAGCCGCACCATCCGTTCCTCTTCGCCGAAGAGCGCGGCGGCGAGCGCGCGGGCCAGCTCGGTCTTGCCGACGCCGGTGGGGCCGAGGAACAGGAAGCTGCCGACGGGGCGGTTCTCGTCGCCGAGGCCTGCGCGGGAGCGGCGGATCGCCTCGGCCACGGCGGAGACGGCCTCGTCCTGCCCGACAACCCGCGCGTGCAGCTCCTCCTCGAGGCGCAGCAGGCGGTCGCGCTCGGCCTCGGTGAGCTGGGCGACGGGGATCCCGGTCGAGCGCGAGACCACCTCGGCGATGTCGGCGACCCCGACCTCGGGCACGCCGCCGTCGGACGGACCGCTCGTGCGGAGCCTGCCGCGCAGGTCGGCGATCTCGTCGCGCAGCTCCGACGCCCGCTCGTACTGCTCGTCGGTGACGGCCTGGTCCTTGTCCCGCTCGAGCTGCTCGAGGCGCTGCTCCAGCCCGCGGCGGTCGGTCGAGGGAGTGCGCGTGCGCAGCCGGACCCGGGCGCCCGCCTGGTCCATCAGGTCGATCGCCTTGTCGGGCAGGAAGCGCTCGGTGAGGTAGCGGTCGGAGAGCTCCACCGCGGCCCGCAGCGCGTCCTCCGTGTAGCGCACCTGGTGGTGGGCCTCGTAACGGTCGCGCAGACCGTGCAGGATCTCGATCGCGTCCTCGCAGCTGGGCTCGGACACCATCACGGGTTGGAAGCGGCGGGCGAGCGCGGCGTCGGACTCGATGTGCCTGCGGTACTCGTCGAGCGTCGTCGCGCCGATGACGTGCAGCTCGCCGCGCGCGAGGGCGGGCTTGAGCATGTTGCCCGCGTCCATGGCACCGCCCGCCTCGCCGCCACCGCCACCGCCCGCGCCGACCATCGTGTGCAGCTCGTCGATGAAGACGATGAGCTGGTCGCCGTTCGCGCGGATCTCGTCGATGAGGGTGCGCAGCCGCTCCTCGAAGTCGCCGCGGTATCGGGTGCCCGCCACGACGCCGGACAGCTGCAGCTCCACGACCCGGCGCCCGGCGAGGGTGTCGGGCACGTCGCCGTCGACGATCCGCTGCGCGATGCCCTCGACGATCGCGGTCTTGCCGACCCCGGCCTCGCCGATCAGCACCGGGTTGTTCTTGGTGCGCCGCGACAGCACCTCGATCGTCTGCTCGATCTCGTGGGCGCGCCCGACGACCGGGTCGAGCCTGCCCTCGCGGGCGGCGGTGGTGAGGTCCTGCCCGAACTGGTCGAGGGTGGGGGTCGAGGACGGTCCGGTGGGACCGCCCGCGCGGGGCGCGCCGCGGTGGGGCGCGCCGGGGGAGAAGCTGGCCTGGGCCAGCAGCCTGCCGGCCGCCGACTCCTCGTTGGCGGCGATGGCGAGCAGCACGTGCTCAGGCCCGATGTAGGTGGATCCGAGGGAGCGTGACACCTGGTGCCCGTCCAGCAGCGCCCGCTTGGCGGCCGGCGTGAGCGCTGGGGCCCGCCCGGTCGGCTCGGACCGGTGCAGGCGCTCGTCGAGCATCCGGGCCAGCTCGTCCGGGTCGACACCCGCGCGGTCGAGCCACAGGCGGGTCGGGTCGAGCCGGGTGGACGCGAGCAGCAGGTGCTGGGCGTCGAGGTCGGGGTCGCCGCGGTCGATCGCGAGCTGCGCGGCCGTCGCGACGAGCTCACGCGCGCCTGCGCTCATCAACCGCGTCAGGTCGATCCGCCGCGCCGGTCCGCGGGCGCCCGGCCCGAGGAAGCGGGCGAGGAACTCGTCGAACGAGCCGGGTTCGCCTGGCCCGAGGAAGCCGGTCATGGGCGCGCATCTCCTCCAGCGGTTCGGATCAAGGGCTCCGGTGGGCGTTCCCGGGGCACCGGATCCGAAACAGCGGGACGCCCAGAGGGGTTGGGAGCCCGGAGGCCGGGTAGCGGTCGGGCATGGGTGGTGAGGCGAGGCAGCAGCTGTGTGACGAGTACCTGGCAGACGCCGTGCGGGAGATCCTCGCCCACGACGAGCGGGTGCGCGGGCTCGAGATCACCGCCGAGGTCGACGGCGGGGTCGTGCACCTGCGGGGGCGGGTGGACCGGCAGGCCCAGCTGGACACCGTCCGCAGGCTCGTGGGGCGGCTGGCCGGCGTGCACGCCGTGTGGGACCGGGTGCGGGTCGCGGGAAGGGACCCCGTCGTGCTCGACCTCGGCTGCGGCGACCAGCGCCAGTACCCGACCAACATCGGTGTGGACCGCAGACGCACGCCCTCGGTCGCCGCGGTGGCCGACGTGTCGCGCCCGCTCCCGTTCCGGGACGGCAGCGTCGACCGGGTCTTCGCGGTGCACGTGCTGGAGCACCTGATCGACTTCCTGCCCCTCGTGGCCGAGTGCCACCGCATCCTGCGCCCCGGCGGCGTGCTCCACGTGCTCTCCCCGTGGTGGAAGCACGTGAACGCGGTCGCCGACCCCACCCACGTCCGCCTGCTCGACACGCAGACGGTCAAGGGCATCTGCTCCGGCCCGGACCGCCCGTCCTGGTTCCCGCTGCACGTCGGCCGGGACGAGTCGACAGTGTTCGCCGACCTCACCCCGGCACCACGGGACGAAGGGCCCGACGAGCGGCACATGGCCCGCTTCTTCGACTGACCGACCCCACTCGACCACCGGCGGAGCGAGATCGCTCACGCGCGGGTTGGCGCGCCACTGCGCGGTGTCCCAGACTCCCCGTGTCGACGACGATGGGAGAGCAGGACATGACCGAGACCCCGCAGCGCGTGGCGATCGTGACCGGAGGGGCGCGCGGGATCGGCGCCGCCACCGCGCAGCGGCTGGCCGCCGACGGCCTCGCCGTGGCCGTGATCGACCTCGAGGAGGCTGCCGCGAAGGGCACGGTCGACGCGATCGAGGCCGCGGGCGGGCGGGCGCTGGCCGTCGGGGCGGACGTCTCCGACTCCGCGCAGGTGGAGGCCGCCGTCGAGCGGGTGGCCGCCGAGCTCGGCCCACCTGTGGTGCTGGTGAACAACGCGGGCGTCACCCGGGACAACCTGCTGTTCAAGATGTCCGAGCTGGACTGGGACACGGTGATGGGCGTGCACCTGCGTGGCTCGTTCCTGATGGCGCGGGCCGTGCAGAAGCACATGGTCGAGCACCGCTTCGGCCGCATCGTCAACCTGTCCAGCACCTCGGCGCTCGGCAACCGCGGGCAGGCCAACTACTCCACGGCCAAGGCCGGGCTGCAGGGCTTCACCAAGACCCTCGCGATCGAGCTCGGCAAGTTCGGCGTCACCGCCAACTGCATCGCGCCCGGGTTCATCGCGAGCGACATGACGAAGGCGACCGCGGAGCGGATCGGACAGGACTGGGACACCTACGTCGCGGCCAGGGCGGCGGAGATCCCGGTGGCCCGCGCCGGACAGCCCGATGACATCGCAAATGCCGTGTCGTTCTTCGTCAGCGAGAGCTCCGGGTTCGTCAATGGGCAGGTGCTCTACGTCGCTGGGGGCCCTAAGGCCTGATCGCGTTACGCATACTGGCGTACGTGCGCTTCATCTTCCGGCCCCCGGCCGAGCACGCGGCCGGGCTGCTGTCGCTGCCGTGGCAGGAGCCCCTCGAGGAGTGGGACGACGAGCAGCTCCTCGAGGTGGCCCACCGGGGCATCTCGCGCCACGTCGTGCGCTTCGTCGAGGCCGACGGTCACGTCTACGCGCTGAAGGAGATCGACGAGCGCCTCGCCCGGCGCGAGTACCGGCTGCTGGGCAGCCTCGAGGCGATGGGCATGCCCGCGGTGTCGGTGCTCGGCGTATGCGTCGAGCGCCCGCCCGCGGCGGGCGACGACACGCCGCAGGACGCCATCCTCGTCACGCGGTTCCTCGACTACTCGATGTCCTACCGCTACGTGTTCTCGCACGGTCACGCCGCGCGGCCCACTGACCAGCTGGTCGACGCCATGGTGGAGCTGCTGGTCCGGTTGCACCTCGCGGGCCTGTTCTGGGGTGACTGCTCGCTGTCGAACACGTTGTTCCGCCCGGACGCGGGAAGCATCGCCGCCTACCTCGTCGACGCCGAGACCGCGGAGCTGCACCCAACCCTCACGACGGGGCAGCGCAGCTTCGACATCGACTACGCCGCCGAGCGCGTCGGCGGCGAGCTGTTCGACCTGCAGGCCGGCGGTCTGCTGCCCGACGACGTCGACCCCGTCGAGATCGCGGCCGAGCTGCCGCGCCGCTACCACGCCCTGTGGGACGAGCTCACCCGCGAGGAGCTGCTGCGGCCCGACGAGCAGCGCTACCGGGTGGCCGCGCGGGTGGACCGGATCAACGAGCTGGGCTTCGACGTCGACGAGATCGAGCTCAAGACCACGGAGAACGGGGTCCGGCTGCGGGTCAAGACGCAGGTGGCCGAGACCGGCCGGCACCGAAACAAGCTCTACGCCCTCACCGGTCTCGAGGTCACCGAGAACCAGGCCCGCAGGTTGCTCAACGACCTGCGCAGCTACCGCGGGTACCTGGAGCAGAAGGAGGGCCGCTCGGTGCCCGAGACGGTGGCAGGGCACCGCTGGCGGGCCGAGGTCTACGACAAGGTGATGGCCCGCATCCCGGAGTCCCTTTCCGACCGGCTCGAACCCGCGGAGATCTTCCACGAGGTACTGGAGCACCGCTGGTTCCTCTCGGAACGGGCAGGCAAGGACGTCGGCACCACCGCGGCGGCGAAGTCCTACATCGACGCGATCCTGCCGAACACGCCGAGCACCCTGACACTGCCCGGTGGTGACCCGATCCCGCGCGAGTGAGGGATCCGCGCACGTCATCAAGGCCCTCATCGTCACCCGGTGGGGGATGACCGCGCGCGTACGCGCCCGCTACGGTACGTGGCGTGACGTCCGGCACCGCGTTCGATCCTCCGGGGTTCGATTCCCCGGGGTTCGATCCCGATGACCCCCCTATGCCGCCGTCCCGCAGGATCGACGCGTCCAACCCCAACATCGCGCGCGTCTACGACAGCTTCCTCGCAGGCAAGGACAACTACGCGGCCGACCGCGCCGTCGTCCACGAGATCCACGCGGTCGCACCGGAGCTCACCCGGGTCGTGCAGGAGGAGCGGGCCTGGCTGGGCCGGGTCACCCGCTTCCTGGTGAAGTCGGTGCGCATCGAGCAGATCCTGCACGTCGGCGCGGGCATGCCGACGATCGAGAACACGCACGAGGCCGCCCAGCGCTTCAACTCCGACACCCGCGTCATCTACGTGGCCGACGACCCCGTGGTGCAGGCGCACGGCCGGGCGATCCTCGAGGAGAACGACCTCACCCACCTGGTCGAGGCCGACTTCGCCCGGCCGGAGGAGGTGCTCGGCCACGAGACCGTCAAGAAGTACCTCGAACCGGACGAGCCGGTCGCGCTGATCCACAGCCGCACCATGCACCACGTGCCCGGCAAGCAGCGCCCGCACGAGATCGTGCGGCGCTACCTCGAGCTGCTCCCGTCCGGCTCCTACCTGGTGCTCACGCACTTCTGCGACCCGCAGGACGATGGCTCCGGCACCCAGCTCGCCCGCTTCGTCGAGGGCGTCTTCACCCGCAGCGGGCTTGGCCCGCTGGTCTTCCGTCCCCGCGAGGAGATCGAGGCGTTCTTCGACGGCCTCCATGTGGTGGAGCCGGGCATCGGCCGGCTACGGGACTGGTGGCCCGACGGCCCGTTGCTGGCCACGGCCAGCAAGGAGGACGAGATGTTCCTCGGCGGGGTTGCCCGCAAGCCGTAGCGCCGGCCCTACTCGACCACCGGAAGCTCGTCGATCAGGAGTTGCGGGACACCACCGTGATCGACCATGGGCCCACCGTCTCCGTGTCGGAGGACACCTGCACCGGCTCGTCGCTCGCGTTCACCACCACCGCGCCGTCAGGGGCGCGGAACACCACGATCGGTGAGGCATCTGATCGCCCGATCTCGACATCACCCCGCGCCAGTCGCGGCACGAGCCACTGCCAGGCGGCGGTGAGCGGCGTGGGCTTGCCGCCGTCCTCCACGGTGGCGTCGGTCCACAGCGCCGCGTAGGCGAGGTCGGGGTCGCCCTGCGGGCCCCACAGCAGCGCGCCCGAGGCGCCGGACCGGGCGTACGCCGCCACGGCCGCGAGCGTCGCGGTGGCGCTGGCCGGGCTCGCCGCGCCGGGCTGGGCGTTCTCGGGCACGTCGGGGTAGAACTCCGCCCACCAGATCGGCATGTCGGTCCGCTCGCGCAGCCACCGGTCGAGGTCGGCGTACTTCTGGGTGCCGTCGAGCACGGACGGGAGCACGTCGTCCCTGGTCTTGGTGGCACCGTCCACGGCGACGAAGTCGGCGCCGACCTTGTTCCGCAGCCAGTAGTCGACGACGTCGAGTGCGCGCTGGTCGGCCGCGCCCCACGGGCCGGTGACCTGGTCGGACGCGTCGGTCGTGCCCTGTTCGAGACTGGTGAGCACGACGTAGGGTCCGCCGACCTGGATGTCGGGGCGCACGGCCTTCACGGCGTTGTACACCTGGTTGTAGAACTCGGTGTAGCCCTCGTAGTCCCACCGGTTCGCCGCCTGGTTGTAGAACCCCTTGAGCTCGTTCCACACCAGCACGCGGTCGACCTGCGGGTAGCGCTTCACGGCCTCGGCCGCGAGGTTCGCGTAGTCCCCGAAGTGCTCGGGCAGCGGGTTGTCCTCGAGCGTCGTCCAGTCGGTGTCGCCCGCCTCCCCGCCCTTCATCCAGTCCGGCGCGCAGCACAACGTGAGCATCGCCTTCCCGCCGGTCTCCTCGGTGAGCTCCATGCGCTGGTCGAGGCTGTCCCAGTCGTAGTCGCCGGGCGACGGCTCCGGGTTGCCGGTGCCGAAGCCCATGAGGTGGATGTTCTGCCAGATCGCGCTGTCGTCACGGAGGATGTCCATGCCCCGCTCCGTGGCCGCGTCGGGGTCGTGGGAGTCCAGGCTGTTCTGGGTGTGGGTGACGCCGAGCTCGAGGGGTACCGGCTGCTTCTCCCAGGTGAACCCGGAGTCCGCCTCGATCGCGCGCAGCGTCTGCTCGGAAACCGACGTGGGCCCGCTCGGGGCCGAGGAGCATGCGGCGAGCCCAGTGAGGATCACTGCCGCGAGCGCCGCGAGCGACACCGCGAGGGGACGGGGAGAACGCACGAGAAGAACCTCGCTGTCGAGAAGTCTCTTGTCGATCCGTGGCGGGAGCGGGCGAAACCCTACCGCTCTGCGCTGACAGGCCAGACGGTGGCAGGTCGCCCTGAAGCGCCGCTGAGACCGTTGCGGAACCAGCCGCGGCGCTCCCGCAGTTCGGCCGGCGTCCCACGCTGCCGCACGCGGCCGTCGACCAGCACGACCACCTCGTCCATCCGGTCGAGCGCGTCCAGGTCGTGTGTGATGAGGAGCAGCGACCTGCCCGCTGTCGCGGCGAGGAGGTCATCGAGCACGGCGGTGCGGGTGTCGGGGTCGAGGTGGGTGGTCGGCTCGTCCAGCACGAGCAGCGGTCCCGCCTCACCGGCCGGGGGCACGAGCAGGGCGCGTGCGAGCGCGAGCCGCCTGCGCATCCCGCCGGACAGCCGGGCCCCGTGCGTGCCCACCTCGGTGTCCAGCGAATCGGGGTCGAGCCCGACCCGCGCGAGCACGGCGCGCAGGTCGGCGTCGGTCGCGTCCGGCCGGGCCATGCGCAGGTTCTCCCGCACCGTGCTGGCGAACAGGTGCGGGTCCTGCGGCATGCCGGTCACCCGGGCGCGCACGGTGTCGGCGGGCAGCGCCGTGACGTCGTCGCCGTCCAGGTGCACGGTGCCGCCGTCCGGGTCCCGGAACCGGAAGAGCACGGCGGCGAGCGTGCTCTTCCCCGACCCGCTCGGGCCGACCACCGCGATCCGCCTGCCCGGCGGCACGTCGAGATCGACGCCGTCGAGCGCCCACGGTTCGCCGGGGCCGTAGCGCACGCGCAGTCCCCGTACCCGCAGCCCGTCCCCGGCTGGCGCGGGTGCGGCGGCCGCGCGCTGCGCCAGCGCGGGCGGGGTGTCGAGGACGTCGAACAGGCGGGCTCCCGCGGCGCGCACCGTCCCGAGCCGGGCCGCAGCGCCGGGCAGGGGCGCGACGATCTCGAACGCGGCGAGCGCGGTGAGCACCAGCACGGCCATGGGCACCGGGGCGAGCGTCCCGTCGCGCACTGCGGCCACGCCGAGCAGCAGCGTGCCCCATAGCGTGAGCCCCGCGAGCAGCGCGGACGCGCCCGCACCCGTGCTCAGCAGGCCGGCGTCGCGGCGCTCCACCTGGGTGAGCTCGCCGTCAGCGGCGTCGACCCGGGCGAGCGCGGCGGGCATGGCGCCGTACGCGACGAGGTCGGGGGCGCCGTGGAGGGTGTCGACCAGCGCCGTGGAGAGAGCCGCCCGGCCAGCGGCGCGCCGGCGGCCAGGGCCTCGCCCGGCCGCCGCCGCGACGAGTGGAACCGCCACCCCGCCGAGTACCAGCCCCGCGGCGAGCACGATCCCGCCGGGCGCGAGCAGCGCGGTGCTGACCGCCACCGCGCCCGCCCCGGTGACCAGCGCCGCGAGCGGCGGGGTGAGGCCGCGCACGAGCAGGTCCTGCGTGGCGTCGGTGTCACTGACGAGGCGCGTGACGAGGTCGCCCGTGCGGAAGCGGTGCACCGGCTCGGTCCGCGCCAGCCGCTCGTACACCCGCGCCCGGACGTCGGAGAGGGTTCGTAGCGCGGCGTCGTGCGTGACGAGGCGCTCCAGGTAGCGCGCCACGCCACGGGTGACGCCCAGTGCCCGGGTCGCGACGATCGCCACGGACAGTGCCGTGAGCGGCGGTGACGTCGCGGCGGTGGCGATGAGCCATGCCGCGACGACGAGCAGTGCCACCCCGGAGGCGGTCGCGGCCGCCCCGGCGAGCACCCCGAGCGCGAACCGCGCACCGCGAGGCCGGGCGAGCGCGATCATCCGCACGAGAGGTTCCGCGTCAGGCATGAGCGGCCTCCGCGGGCGCGCCGGCCTCGAGACGCACGACCTCGTCCGCGAGGTCGGACCAGCCCTCGTCGTGCGCGACGATCACGCCGGTCCGCCCTTCCAGGAGGCGGGCGACACCGGCGCGCACGGCGGCGGCGTGCTCAGGGTCGAGGTGCGCTGTGGGTTCGTCCAGCAGCACGATCGGCGCGTCCAGGGCCTCCTGGCGCAGGAACGCCCTGGCCAGCGCGATGCGCTGGCGCTGGCCCGCCGACAGCCGGTGCCCGCGCTCGCCGAGCGGGGTGGCGTAGCGCTCGGGGAGCGCGCGGATCACGGCCTCGGCCTCCGCCCGCCGGGCGGCGCGGCGCACTGCCTCGTCGGACGCACCGGGCAGGCCGAGCCGGATGTTGTCGGCCACCGAGGCGTCGAAGAGGTACGGGTGTTGGGGGAGCCATGCGATGCGTTGGCGCCACGTGTCCGGGTGGATGTCGGCCAGGTCGACCTCCCGGCCGTCGGCCGCGGTGACGAGCACCCGCCCCGCCGTCGGCTCGGCGAACCGCAGGAGCAGCGCCATGAGGCTGGTCTTGCCCGCCCCACTGCGCCCGGTGACGAGCGTGGTCGTGCCCGGGCGCAGGGTGAGGTCGACGCCGTCGAGGGCGGGGGCGTCCCGGCCGGGATAGGTGAGACCGGTTCCGGCGAAGCGCACGGCCGGCCTCGGGGTCGGGTCGACGGGTTCGGCCGGGGTGGGCGCGGCGGACGGCCGCTCCAGCGCGGCGAACACCCGCTCGGCCACGGTGACCCCTTCCATGCTGGCATGGAAGCGCGCGCCCACCTCGCGCAGCGGCAGGTACGCCTCCGGCGCGAGGATGAGCACGAGGAGCGCCGTCTCCAGGTCGAGGCGGCCGTAGAGCAGCCGCAGCCCGATCTCCACCGCCACCAGCGCAACCGCGAGCGTCGCGAGCAGCTCCAGCACGAACGCCGACAGGAACGCCACCCGCAGCGTGCGCATCGTCGCCTCGCGGTGGGCCTCGGTCACCCGCCGGATGAGCGCCGCCTCGGCCTTCGCGCGGCGGAAGACCGCCAGCGTCGGCAGGCCCTCCACGACGTCGAGGAAGTGGCCGCCGAGCCGCTCCAGCAGGTGCCACTGCCGGCGCGTGCGTTCCTGCGTGTGCATCCCGACGAGCGCCATGAACACCGGGATCAGCGGCAGCGTCAGCGCGATCACCAGCCCGGAGATCCAGTCGGCCCGGAACACGACGACGAGCACGGCCACTGGCACGAGTACCGCGAGCACGAGCTGGGGGAGGTAGCGAGCGACGTAGTCGTCGAGGGCGTCGAGGCCGCGGGTCGCGAGGGTGGCGAGCTCGCCCGCGTCGGTGGTCGCCGGATCGCCCGCGGCCACGTGCCGGACGAGCCGTCGACGCAGGTCGGACTTGACGCGCGTGGCGCTGCGCAGGGCGGCCGTCTCGGCCCCGTAGGTGAGGGCGGCGCGGGCGAGCGCGACGGCTCCGACAGCGGCGACGGCCCCGCCCAGTGCGTCGAGCGCCCCGGCCGTGGCGCCCCCGATCACCCGTGCCACCAGCCATGCCTGCAGCAGGATCAGCGCGGTGGCGGCGAACCCGCACACGACCGTGACGGCCAGGTGCACCCGCACGGCCGCGGTGGAGCGGACGAGCCGCGGGTCGAGCGGTCTCATGACACGTGCGCCCTGGTCACCCTGCGCCGGAACACCCAGTAGCTCCAGGACTGGTACAGCAGCACCAGCGGCAGGAAGAACCCGCCGATCCAGGACAGTATCCCGAGCGTGTAGGGCTTCGACGCGGCGCCGGCCACCGTGAGGTCGAACGCGGGATCGAGCAGCGACGGCAGCACGGCGGGGAAGAGCGTCCCGAAGAGCACCGCCGTCGTGGCCGCAATCGCGATCGCGGTGGCGAGGAACGCCCAGCCCTCCCTGCGGCGGGCGACGAGCAGGCCCCCGACGACCAGCGCCCCGACGGCGCACGCCGCGACGAGCGCCGTGGCGGGCGAGCCGTGGTCGGCCTGGGTCCACATGAGGAACGCGAAGAGGGTGGCGCCCGCGGCGGGTGCCGCCGCCCGCGCCGTCGCCCTGGCCCGGTGCCGGACCGGGCCGTCGGTCTTGAGCGCCAGGAAGACCGCGCCGTGCAGGACGAACAGCGCGAGCGTCGCGAGGCCGCCCACCAGCGCGTACGGGTTGAGCAGATCGAGGAGGCCCGACCGCACCACGCCGTCGGGGCCCAGCTCGACACCGCGCACGAGGTTGGCGAACAGCATGCCCCATGTGAACGCCGGCACGGTGCTCCCGAAGACGATCGCGGTGTCCCAGCGGGCGCGCCAGCGCGGATCGTCCACCTTTCCCCGGTACTCGAACGCCACACCGCGGACGATCAAGGCGACGATGATCAGCAGCACCGGGACGTAGAAGCCGCTCAGCATGCCCGCGTACCAGGCGGGGAACGCGGCGAACATGGCCCCGATCGCGGTGATGAGCCAGACCTCGTTGCCGTCCCAGACCGGGCCGATCGCGTTGATCACGACCCGCCGGTCGGCGTCGGAGCCGCGGCCGAGCACCGGGAGCAGCATCCCGACCCCGAAGTCGAAGCCCTCCAGCACGAAGTAGCCGGTCCAGAGCACCGCGATGGCGACGAACCAGACGGTGGGCAGGTCCACGACTCTCTCCCTAGTAGACGAACGCGGGGACGCGCTCGGGCTCCGGCTCGCCCGCGCGGGGGTAGGGCATGACGTGGCCGGGCCCTGCCTTCACGTAGCGCAGCAGCAGCCGCGTCTCCACGACGGCCAGCGCCCCGTAGAGGAGGGTGAAGACCGTCAGCGAGAAGGCCACCTCGCCGAGGCTCACGCCGGGGGAGACGCTCGCGGCCGTGAGCAGCTGCCCGACCACCGTCCACGGTTGGCGGCCCATCTCGGTGAGGACCCAGCCGAAGATGTTCGCAGCGAGTGCGGCGGGCAGGGCCGCGATCGCCACCCGGTACATCCACCGCTGCCGCGGCATGGCCCCGCGCCGGGTGAGCCAGAGGCCGAGGACGCCGACGCCGACGCCGGCCAGCCCGAGCCCGATCATCAGCCGGAACGACCAGTACAGGACCGGGATGTTCGGGGTGTAGTCGCCGGGGCCGAACTGCTCGGTGAACCGGCGCTGCAGGTCGTTGATGCCCTCCACCTCACCGGCGGGCGATCCGGTGGCAAGGACGCTGAGCACGTAGGGCACCTCGAGGTCCACGACGTTGCGGCCGACGCCGACCTCACCGATCTCGTGATCGCCGATCGCGAACAGGGAGAATCCGGCCGCGCCCTCCGTCTCCCAGATCGCCTCGGCCGAGGCGAGCTTCATCGGCTCGTACTCGGCCATGAGCTTGGCCTGGTGGTCGCCCGAGAGGGCCACGACCGCCCCGGCGACCGCGGTGGTGACCAGCCCGGCGCGCAGCGTCCGGCGGAACAGGCCCGGCTCGCTGGGGTGCCCGGCCCGGTCCCGGTGCAGCAGCTTGTAGGCCGAGACCGCCACCACGAAGAGCCCGGCCACGACGAACGACGCGCTGACCACGTGCGCGTACGTCGAGAGCGCCTGCGGGTTGGTGAGCACCGCCCAGATATCGGTGAGGTACGCGCGCCCGGTGGCCGGGTCGACGGCGAACCCGACGGGGTGCCGCATCCAGGCGTTGGCGGCGAGGATGAAGAACGCCGAGAGGTTCGAGCCGATCGCCGCGGCCCAGATGGTCGCCAGGTGCACGCGGCGGGGGAGCCGGTCCCACCCGAAGATCCACAGCCCGATGAAGGTGGACTCGAGGAAGAACGCGAGCAGGGCCTCCAGCGCGAGCGGAGCGCCGAAGACATCCCCGACGAAGGTGGAGTAGGCGCTCCAGTTCATCCCGAACTGGAACTCCTGGACGATGCCGGTCACCACGCCCATCGCGAAGTTGATCAGGAACAGCTTCCCGAAGAACTTCGTGGCACGCAGGTACTCCGGCCGCCCGGTGCGGTGCCACGCGGTCTGCAGCGCTGCGACGACGACCGAGAGTCCGATCGTCAGCGGGACGAACAGGAAGTGGTAGATCGTCGTGATCCCGAACTGCCACCGTGCCAGGTCCAGTGCGTCCACCCGTGCCTCCCCCGTGAACTTCTACTGCCTGTAGTAGTTCTACCGCATGTAGAAGAGTGAGGGGTGGGCGGGTGTCGCGGATCTCGCTCAGGTTCGCGCGATGGCGAACTCCTGGCCTGCCTCGTTCTCGATGACCACCTCGGCGACCTGGTCGAGCGGCACGAGGGCGGAACCGTCGAGCGTCACGCCGTCGCGCCAGCCGCCCTCGGAGACCAGCCAGCTCCCCGCGATCTCGCGGGTGCCGTCGCGGCCCACCACGACGACGTAGCACCGCTCGCCGGCCGGGATCCCCTTCACCGAGGTCGAGAGGCGGACCCAGCCGGTTGCCGGCGTGAGGGTCGCGGTCATCGAGACGCCGGGCGTCCCGCCGCCGGCCAGCTGCACGGCGCCGGGCGCCGCCACGACCGCGGGGGGTGGGGCGGTCTCCCGCCCGACCAGCACCCCGCCGCTCAGCACCACGGCGAGCGCCGCCGCGGCCACGCCGGTGAGCAGGAAGCGGCGCTTGCGGCGCTGGGCCGCTGCCTCCGCCCGAACCTGCCGCACGGTGCGATGCAGCATGAGGTCGGCGTCCGGCGCCCCGTCGAGGAACGCCTCAGGGGGCACGTCGTCGAGCAGCTCGACCATCCCGCGCAGTTCCTCCCACTCGCGTCGGCACGCCGGGCAGCCGGCGAGGTGCTCCTCGACCGCGCGGGACTGCGCCGCGTCGAGCAGGCCGAGGACGTGGGCGCCGAGCTCCTCGGCGTGGTGCGCCCCGCCGTACTCCCGATCCGTCCAGTCGCCGTTCCCGGTCCGGTGGCGATTCATGCCGGCACCTCCCGTCCCGCCGGGCTATCGGACATCGTCCCTGCCAGTGCCTGCCGGAGCGCCCGCAGCGCGTAGTACGACCGCGACTTCACGGTGCCGGCGGGGATGCCGAGCGCCGTGGCGGCCTCGCCGAGGCTGCGTCCCTGGAAATAGATCTGGTCGAGCACACCCCTGTGGTCCTCGGAGAGCTCGTCGAGCGCCGCCATCACGGTGACCGACGCCACGACCCTGTCGGCGTGGTCCCGGACCATCGGAGGCGCGTCGGGGTTCTCCGCCACCTCCTGTGGCCGGGCGGCTTTGGCTCGGTACCGGTCGGTCACGAGGTTGCGGACCACCGTGAGCAGCCAGCCACGCGCGGAGCCCTTTCCGTTGGTCAGTACATCTGGATGTCGCCAGGCACGGATGAGCGTCTCCTGCACGATGTCCTCCGCAGCGGCACGGTCGCCGGTGAGCCGGGTGGCGTACGCGAGCAGGGCGCGCCCGTGCTCGGAGTAGACGGCGTGCACCAGTGCCTCGTCACGATCACGGGCGGGCGGCATGGTCGGTGGGCTCCCGGGGGATTTTGGTCGGGGGCGGAACCTTAGTGCTCTGGATCGGGGGTCCACCACGCGTCTCGACGGCCCAGTTTCCCGCTGGGCGCACCGGCGAACCGGCGAACCGGCCGAGTACGCCCGGTACGAGGCCGGCCCGCCGGCACACCCAGCGGAAACCTGGATCCGCCGATACGCGCACCGGACCCCCGATCCAGAGCACTTGTGAAGCGGCTCCCACCCCGGACACGGCCGAACGGCGCGACCGGTTCACGGCAAGTTTCTGAACCTCCCGTCCCCGCCATCCGTGTGGGAGAGGAGCGCGCCCGGACCGACCGGGCCCGGACGACCGGGGGAGTGTCGTGGCCAGGTTCGCACCGCTGATCACACTCGGCACGGTGGCCGTACTCGGCGGCGCGTTGCTGCTGATCAACACGACGGTCATCGGCCCGCCCGCCGTCACGGCCGGCGCTGCCGTGGCCGCCCCGCCGGTCGCCGCCGCCGAGGGTGCGCCGGAGTCGGCGCCGGGTGCAGCGCCGGGTGCACCGCCGGACGCCGCGCAGCCGGTCCCGCCCGCCGCGTCGCCACCGGCACCGGCCGTCGTGGAGGCCGCGTACACGGGCCGGTCGGCAGGCAACGAGGTCACCGTCGCGCTCGCGGTGAAGGACGGAAGGGCAGTGGCCTACGTGTGCGACGGAAAGAAGGTCGAGGCGTGGTACGAGGGCACGCTCAACGGCGCGGACCTGCGGCTCGACGCGGCCGACGGGAAGCAGGGGATCACCGCGACGGTGACCGAGGCGGCCGCCCTCGGCACGGTCACCGTCGGGGGCAAGGACCTCCCGTTCGCCGCGGAGGGAGTCGCGTCGCCCGCCGGGCTCTACGAGGGGCGCGTCGCCGTGCGCGGCGTCCTCACCCGGATCGGCTGGATCGTCGACGACGACGGCAAGGTCACCGGCGTCGCCAACACGGGTGGCACCCGGCGACCGGCGCCCGCGCTGAACCCGGCGAACCCCGGTGCGACGAAGATCGACGGCGTCCCCGTCGCGGTCACCGCCCTCGACGGATCCGGGCGGTGATCGGGCGATGACCCGTTCCGCACCCGGCGTCCAGTACCAGCAGACGCCCTCCCAGATGGCCGGACCGCACTCCGGCCCGAACCGCGAGCGGACCCTCCCGCGCGCCCCTGGCTACCCCGCCCCGGGGCCCCACCGCCGCGCCGCTCGCCGGAGCGGCAACCCCGGGCTCGTGGGGGCGGTGGCGGTGGGGTCGCTGGTCGCCGTGGGCCTCGGCGTGTACGGCCGGTTCCACGAGCCGGCGGGGGCCGCGCTCAACATCGCGGGCTTCTCCTCGGGGATCGCCGCGAAGGCGTGGCTGGCCACCGGCGCGTTCCTGCTGGCGCTGGTGCAGCTGTGGTCCGCGGCCGCCCTCTTCGGACGCGTCGGGAGGCGGTGGCGGGAGGCAGGCGGGGCACCGGACTGGGTGGCGGGCCTGCACCGCTGGTCGGGGCGTGCGGCGGTGCTGCTCACCGTGCCCGTGGCCGTGCACTGCCTCTACGCGCTCGGATTCGAGGGCAGCACCCCACGTGTGCTCGTGCACTCGCTGGCCGGTTGCTTCCTGTACGGCGCGTTCGTCGCGAAGATGCTCGTGCTGCAGCAGCCGAGGAGCCCTCGCTGGAGCCTCCCGCTGCTCGGGGGCCTGCTGTTCACCACCCTCACCGCCGTATGGCTCAGCTCGGCCGTGTGGTTCTTCTCGACCTCCGGACTGTCCTTCTGAAAGGAACCTCGTGCAACCCGTCCACCCGAGTCCCCTCACGCGGCGCGCGTTCGTCACCAGTACGTGCGGCGCGGTGTGCGGCGCCGCGCTGAGCGCCTGTGCCGTGTACCGGGTCGGCCCCGCGCCCGCGCAGGCGCCCGCCCCACCGGATGCCCAGGCAGCGCCCGGCCCGGGCGGATCCCCGCAGGCCGTCGGGCTCGCCAGGACCTCCGACATCCCGGTGGGTGGCGGCGCCGTGTTCGCCGAGCAGGACATCGTGGTCACACAGCCGGAAGCCGGGGAGTTCCGCGCCTTCTCCGCCACCTGCACCCACCAGGGCTGCCCGGTCACGGAGGTGGCCGACGGCACGATCAACTGCAACTGCCACGGCAGCAAGTTCGCCGTCGCGGACGGCTCGGTGGTCGACGGGCCCGCCGACACCGGGCTCCCGGAACGGGGCATCTCGGTGGCAGGGGAGGAGATCGTGCTCGCCTAGGTGGCTGGTGTCTTTCGCGTGGCGGTCCGGCCTTCGGAGGTGGTCTTCGGTAGGGCCTCCAGTGGCGCCGCGCATCGTGCGGGGCCGCCCCTCACGCCTCAAGGGCGCCTACGGCGTCGCTGCGCGATCGCTTCGCGACCCTTGACCCGTGAGCCTCTGCGACCCCTCCGGGCAAGCGGAGCGGGCAGGCCGAGGGCCTGCCCTCAGGGCGCGCGGCGCCACCGAAGGCGGCCCCACGGACATGATCAACGCGTCGGTACGAAAACGGCCACATACGGCCGGCCACGCACCCAACCGATGATCACAGCCACCAACCGGCCCGCAACAACCACAAAGATCACCAGCTAGGCGCCCCCACGGCCATATATGGCCGGCCAAGCACCAATCCGATGATCACGCCAACGGTGAGCCGCGCGGGCCGACAAAGGGGTGCGCGAGCGGAGACCGGGTGTAGGTAGGCAAGGCAGATCCGCGAGACCGCCTCCTGGCGGCGCCGCGCGCCCCACCGGGCAGGCCCCCGGCCTGCCCGCACACTGCGCGGCGCCACCGGTGGCCCTGCGGCGGCCTGGCGGTCTGATGAGTGCACGGCGCCGTGGGTCGGATCACTCCGCCGAGACCCGGTGACGGACCCCGCACCGACCTAGACTCCGGACGGTCGGGCCCGGCGGCGGGGTTGCCGCCCGGGGTGGCGGAAGGTGTGGCGCTGCATGGACGCCGAGATGGTGGAGTCAGCCCCCAGTGCACAACAACGCAGTGCGACGGCCGGCGGTACGGCGCAGGTCGACGGTGCCGCGCTCGACGCGCAGGCACCTCCGGAGCCGGAGCAACTGGCGCTCGCCGCCGAGTTCCCGGAGGCGGACGGGGCGGCCTGGCTCGCGCTCGTCGACCAGGTCGTGCGCAGGGCGGGACGGATCCCCGAGGACGCCGAGCCGGGTGCGGGATTCGAGAAGCTGACCTGGCGCACCCTCGATGGCATCCCGGTGCGGCCCCTCTACACGGCCGACGACGGCCCCGCCCCCGAGACCGCAGGCGTGCCGGGCGCCGCGCCGTACGTGCGCGGTGGACGCGCGAACGGCCCCGCTCCGGGCGGGTGGGACGTGCGGCAGCGGCACGCCGAACCGGACGCGAACGCGGCGTCGGATGCGGTGCGCGCCGACCTGCGGAACGGGGCCCGCTCGATCTGGCTGGCCGTCGGCGCGGGCGGCACGGCTGTCGCGGACATGGCCGCTGTGCTCGAGGCCGTGGACCTCGACGTGGTCCCCGTCGTGCTGGACGCGTCCGCCGACGCTGCGGACACGGAGCTCGCCGCGGCCCACGCCCTGCTCGCGCTGGCGACCGAGCGGAACGTGCCCCCGTCCGACGCGCTGGGCACGCTCGGCCTCGACCCGGTGGGCCGCCGCGCGCGCACCGGTGCGGGGCCGGATCCCGATGTGGTGGTGCCGCTGGTCCGGCGGGTGGCGGCCGAGTTCCCGTGGGTTCGCGCGGTGGTGGTGGACGCAGTTCCGGTGCACGGGGCCGGCGCCTCGGACGCCCAGGAGCTGGGGTTCTCCCTCGCGGCCGGGGTGGCGTACCTGAGGGCGCTCACCGGTGCGGGCCTCGACATGGCCACGGCGGCGGGCCTGCTGGAGTTCCGCTACGCGGCGACGGCGGAGCAGTTCCCGACGATCGCGAAGCTGCGGGCGGCGCGGCTGCTCTGGTCGCGGGTGACCGAGGCATGCGGGCGGGCGTTGCCGCAGTTCCAGCACGCGGTCGGGTCGCCGGTGATGCTGACACGGCGGGACGTGCACGGGAACTTGCTGCGGGGCACGGTGGCGGGCTTAGCCGCCGGGGTGGGTGGCGCGGACGCGGTCACCGTCGCGCCGTTCGACGCCGCGATCGGCGGATCCGAGCCTTTCTCCCGCCGGATCGCCCGCAACACCCAGTCGCTGCTGGTGCAGGAGGCGCATCTGGCGCGGGTGGTCGACCCGGCGGGTGGGTCGTGGTTCGTCGAGTCGTTGACCCGGGAGCTGGCCGCGGCGGCGTGGGCGTTCTTCCAGGAGATCGAGGCCGCGGGCGGGGTGCTCGCGGCGCTGGACACGGGGCTGGTGGCCGAGCGCGTCGCGGCTGTCCGCGAGCGGCGCGAGGAGGCGGCCGCCCGCCGGACCGCGCCGATCGTGGGCGTGAGCGAGTTCGCCGACCTCGCCGAGCCGGTGCCCGGGCGCCGTCCGGGGCAGGCACCGCCCGGCGGCGGGCTGCCCCTGTTCCGGCCCGCCGAGCCGTACGAGGCGTTCCGGGATCGTTCCGACGCCCTGCTCGCCGAGACCGGTGCCCGGCCGCGGGCGTTCCTCGCAACGCTCGGCCCGCTCGCCGCCTACACGGCTCGCGCGGGGTTCGCGCGCAACCTGCTGCAGGCGGGTGGGATCGAGACGCCGGAGGCCGGGTCGACGGAGACCGCGGAGGACGTCGTGGAGGCGTTCCGGAAGGCCGGTGCCCCGGTGGCGGTGCTGTGCTCGACCGATGCGTTGTACGCGGAGCGGGCATCGGACACCGCGGCGGCGCTGCGGGCGGCCGGGGCCCGGCAGGTGCTGCTCGCCGGGAAGGCGGACGTGCCCGGCGTGGACGGGAATCTCGCCGCGGGCTGCGACGCGCCTGCCGTGATCGGGTCGGTCTACCGGGCGCTGGAGGTGCAGGAATGATCCCCGATTTCACCCGGGTTCCGCTGCGGGACGGTTCGGCCGATGCCGCGGAATGGGCCGGTGACGTCCCGGTGTGGGACTCGCCGGAGGGCATCGGTGTGAAGCCGCTCTACAACGCGGCCGATCTCGCCGACGTCGACTTCCTGCGCACCTTCCCGGGGATCGCGCCGTACCTGCGTGGCCCGTACCCGACGATGTACACGACCCAGCCGTGGACGGTGCGCCAATACGCGGGCTTCTCCACGGCGTCCGAATCGAACGCCTTCTACCGGCGCAACCTGGCGGCCGGGCAGAAGGGCCTGTCGATCGCGTTCGACCTCGCGACGCACCGCGGCTACGACTCCGACCACCCCCGCGTGGCAGGTGACGTGGGCATGGCGGGGGTGGCGATCGACTCGATCTACGACATGCGGCAGCTGTTCGACGGGATCCCGCTGGACCAGATGTCGGTGTCGATGACCATGAACGGCGCCGTGCTGCCGGTGCTGGCCCTCTACATCGTCGCGGGCGAGGAGCAGGGCGTCGCCCACGAGAAGCTCACGGGGACCATCCAGAACGACATCCTCAAGGAGTTCATGGTCCGCAACACCTACATCTACCCGCCGCAGCCGTCGATGCAGATCATCTCGGACATCTTCTCGTTCACCTCGCGGGAGATGCCGAAGTTCAACTCGATCTCCATCTCCGGCTACCACATCCAGGAGGCCGGGGCCACCGCCGACCTGGAGCTGGCCTACACCCTCGCCGACGGGGTGGAGTACCTGCGCGCGGGCATCGAGGCCGGGCTGGACGTCGACCGTTTCGCGCCGCGGTTGTCGTTCTTCTTCGGCATCGGCATGAACTTCTTCATGGAGGTGGCGAAGCTGCGCGCGGCGCGGCTGCTGTGGGCCAAGCTCGTGCGCCAGTTCGGCCCGGCCAACGACAAGTCGCTGTCGTTGCGCACGCACTGCCAGACGTCGGGCTGGTCGCTGACCGCGCAGGACGTGTTCAACAACGTGATCCGCACCTGCGTGGAGGCGATGGCCGCCACCCAGGGCCACACCCAGTCCCTGCACACCAACGCCCTGGACGAGGCCCTCGCCCTACCCACCGACTTCTCGGCGCGCATCGCCCGCAACACCCAGCTGCTGCTGCAGCACGAATCCGGCACCACCAGGGTGATCGACCCGTGGGGCGGCTCGTTCTACGTCGAGCGGCTGACCTACGACCTGGCCCGCCGGGCCTGGGCACACATCGAGGAGGTCGAGCGCGCCGGCGGCATGGCGGCCGCGATCGACGCCGGCATCCCCAAGCTGCGCGTGGAGGAGGCCGCCGCGCGCACCCAGGCCCGGATCGACTCCGGGCGGCAGCCCGTGATCGGTGTCAACACCTACGTGGTCGACTCCGACGAGGAGATCGACGTGTTGAAGGTCGACAACGCCGGGGTGCGCCGCGAGCAGCTGGACAAGTTGCGCCGGCTGCGCGAGGAACGCGACGACCGCGTGGTGGACGACGCCCTGTCGGCGTTGACGTCGGCGGCCGCGCTGATCGCCGAGGGCTCACCCCGCACCGACGAGCAGAACCTGCTCGCCCTGTCGGTGGCGGCGGCGCGAGCGAAGGCCACGGTCGGGGAGATCTCGGACGCGCTGGAGAAGGTCTTCTCCCGTCACGCCGGGCAGATCCGCATCATCTCCGGTGTGTACGCGCACGAGGCAGGCAAGAACCCGGTGATCCAACGGGCCCGTGAGCTGGTCGAGGAGTTCGCGGCGGCGGAGGGGCGCCAGCCGCGGATCCTGGTGGCCAAGGTCGGCCAGGACGGGCACGACCGCGGCCAGAAGGTGATCGCCACCGCGTTCGCCGACCTCGGCTTCGACGTCGACGTCGGCCCGCTGTTCTCCACGCCCGCCGAGGTGGCCCGGCAGGCCGTCGAGGCCGACGTGCACATCGTCGGGGTCAGCTCGCTGGCGGCCGGGCACCTCACCCTGGTGCCCGAGCTGCGCGCCGAGCTCGCCGCGCTGGGCCGCGAGGACATCACGATCGTCGTCGGCGGAGTCATCCCGCCCGCCGACCACGCCGCCCTGCACGAGGCAGGCGCCGCCGCGGTCTTCGGCCCGGGCACCGTGATCGCCGAAGCGGCGGTCGACCTCCTCGGCACGCTCACGGCGAAGCTGCACTAGTGCCCAGAGAGGTCGACGTCCCGGCGCTCGTCAAGGGCGTGCTCGACGGGTCGCGGTCGGTGCTCGCGCGGGCGATCACGCTCGTCGAGTCGCACCGGCCCGACCACCGCGAGGCGGCGCAGCAGATGCTGATGGAGCTGCTGCCGCATGCCGGCGGTGCCCGCAGGGTCGGGATCAGCGGCGTGCCCGGCGTCGGGAAGTCCACGTTCATCGAGGCGCTCGGCACCCGGCTCACCGGGGCGGGCCACCGCGTGGCGGTGCTCGCCGTCGACCCGTCCTCGACACGGACGAAGGGCTCGATCCTGGGAGACAAGACCCGCATGGCGCGGCTCGCGAGCGACGACAACGCGTTCGTCCGGCCATCGCCGAGCGCCGGGACGCTCGGCGGCGTCGCCCGCGCCACCCGCGAGACGATCGTCCTGATGGAGGCGGCGGGCTACGACGTGGTGCTGGTCGAGACCGTAGGCGTCGGCCAGTCCGAGGTGGCCGTCGCCGCGATGGTCGACACGTTCCTGCTGCTCACGATCGCCCGCACCGGCGACTCCCTGCAGGGGATCAAGAAGGGCATCCTCGAACTCGCCGACGTCGTCGCCGTCAACAAGGCCGACGGCCCGCACGAGGCCGACGCCCGCGCCGCGGCCCGCGAGCTGCGCGGCGCGCTGCGGATGCTCACCCCCGCCAGCCCTGCGCTGGCCGAGGCCGGATGGACGACGCCCGTCCTCACCTGCAGCGCGCAGACCGGCGCCGGCATGGACGAGGTGTGGACCGCGGTGCAGGACCACCGCGCCGCCCTCGACGCCGCGGGCGAGCTGGAGGGCCGCCGCGCCGACCAGCAGGTCGAGTGGATGTGGCGGGTGGTCCGCGACCGCCTGCTCGACCGCCTCCAGTCCGACCCGGGCGTCCGCGAGGCCCTCCCCGATCTCGAGCGGGCGGTCCGCGGCGGCGAGCTCACCCCCACCCTCGCCGCCCAGCAGCTGCTGGACCGCCTCGGAGACTGACTTCCGGGACCGGCATCTCGCGCCCCTCAGGTGAGCGCGGGCGCGGGCTCGTCGGTGTTCCGCGGCGTGATCGGACCGGACCAGGCCGGTCGCCGCGCGCCACGGATCCTGACGAATACCGCCGTCGCCGCGACCGTGGCCAGCAGCGCGACGACCCCGGACACCTCGAGCGCCGACGCGGGGCCCATGGTCTCCGACAGCCAGCCCACCAGCGGGCCGCCGAGCGCGCCTGCGGCGGCGGACACGCTGCTCTGCACCGCAAGCACCCGGCCGCGCATGTCGTCGGCGCTGCCGAGCTGCACCCGGGTGCCCATCGCGGTGTCGATGACCACCGCACCCGCCGCGATCGGCAGGATGACGAGGGCGAACAGCAGCAGACCGGGGGCGAACCCGCTGACGACCTGCAGCGCGCTCGTGACGAGGGCGGCGCCGAGCAGCACGCGGAGGCCGAGCTCGCGCCAATGGGCGGCCAGCAGCCCGCCGCCGACGGTGCCCACGGCGAACACGGTGGACAGCAGTCCGAACCCGGCCGCCCCGGTATGCAACGGGCCGTTGCTCATCGCGGCCATCGTCACCTGGTAGTTGCGGCCGACGCTCGAGAGGACGAAGCCGAGCGCGAACAGGACCAGCAGCCGCCGCTCACCCCGCAGGTAGCGGAACCCGGCCAGCATCCCGCTGCGCTCGGGCGGGCTGACGTCCATCGGGTGCAGGGTGTCCGGCCGGAGGGCGAGCACGGCGATGATCACGGCGAGGAAGCTCACCGCGTTGACACCGAAGAGGACCGTCGCGCCGCCGAGCGCGGCGAGCGCGCCGCCGAGGCTCATGCCGAGGATCCGGCCTGCCGAGTTGACGACGCTCCCGAGCGCGAGCGCGTTGCCCAGGTCGGCCCGGCCGACGACCTGGGCCGCGAGCCTGCCCATCGGTGGCCCGTCGAACGCCGCGACGAGACCCGTGAGCACGGCGATGGCGTAGATCGCGGTCGTCGAGGCGCCCGCCATGGCGATCAGGGCGAGCGTCGCCGCCAGCAACAGATGCAGGGTCTGGGTGGCGAGGACCAGCGGGCGCAGCGGCAGCCGGTCGGCCAGTGCGCCCGACCACGGGCCGAGCACCAGCATCGGCACTGCCTGGAAGAGGATCGCGAGACCGACCGCGGTCGGCGAGCCCGTGGACTCGAGGACCAGCCAGTTCAGTCCGAGCACCTGCATCCAGGTGCCGGTCGAGGAGACGAGGTCCGCCGCGGCCCACAAGCGGTAGTTGCGGTGACGAAGTGCGCGGAACATCGGCGGCAGGGGAGGCCGCAAGGGGAGAGCCTTTCGGGGAGCGCTTCGGGGGCGCGGGGGAGCGGCGCTGCTCCTGGGCAGTGGGCGACGTCAGCGTCGTCGCCGACCGTCGGCAGGGCCGTCGGGGCGGCCGTGCGCGACGTGCAACCCACTGCTCCACGGGGCGGAATCCCGTCAGGCCGTGATTGAGGCGTATGCCACGCCCGATTCGCGTGTGACCCCGGTCGTACCCGGCCCGGCAGCGCATCCCCAATGAAGGGTGCGGTCAGGGCCTCCGGTGGCGCCGGGTCCTCATCAGGCCGCCAGGCTGCAGGGCCTCCGGTGGCGCCGCGCAGTGTGCGGGGCCGCCCCTCCCAGGTCAAGGGCGCCTACGGCGTCGCTGCGCGACCCTTGACCCGCGAGCCTCTGCGACCCCTGGGGCATGCAGCGCGGGCAGGCCGAAGGCCTGCCCCTCGGGGCGCGCGGCGCCACCGGAGGCGGTCCGACGGACATGATCGAGGCTTCGGCGCGAGAACGGGCAAAAACTGCCCGGAAACGCGCCGAACTGCTGATCAAGCCGCCGTCCTGGGGACAATGCGGCGATCAAGGCGAAATGGTCGCTAGATGATCTTTAATTGCGACCATCAGCCCTTGATCAGCGCGCTGACCTGCCGGTATCGGGTGCGGATGGTCGTTGTCGCGACCGTGTGTGTGAAGACGTGAAGGTGTGTACGGGGGCCAGGCGCGCGTCAGGAACCGGCGAACGTCAGTGGTCACCGCACTAGATCTGGTCGAGCGCCTGCACGAGGTAGGCGACGTTCATCCGCAGGATCTCGACCGCCAGGTCGTGGTCGATGTGGTCGAGCGTGTCACGCGCGGTGTGGATCCGGTCGTTGGCGCCGTCCGCCCCCTCGATGGTCAGCACGGCGGGGACACCGACCTCGATGAAGGGCACGTGATCGCTGTTGAACGGCATCAGGCTGGTCTGAACGGCCAGGCTGGTGTGGCTGTGCGCCGCGGCCGCGAGCGAATCGATGACGCTTCGCGATACGGCCGATCCTTCGAGGAGCACGGTGGGTGCCGGCGTGTTCCGGCCGGCGATCATGTCCATGTTGAGGACCGAGTGGATGCGGGCGCGTTCGGCGTCGTCGAGCCCCGCGACGTAGTGCAAGCTGCCGAACAGGCCCTGTTCCTCGCCGCCGAAGAGGATGAACCGCAGGTCGCGGGCGCCGGTGTGGTCGCTCAGAGCCCTGGCGATCCCGAGCAGCCCGGCACTGCCGGAACCGTTGTCGTCCGCGCCGGGCGCGGGAGCGGCCGCGCCGTCCCGGACGTTGATGGAGTCGAGGTGGGCCGCGACGACGACGACCTCTCGGCCGGCACCGCTGCCGGGTCGCTCGGCGATCACGTTCCTCGTCGTACCGCCCTGGACCGGCACCGGCTGGACGCTCGTCGGGTAGCCGAGCCCGTGCAGCTCGCTCTCCACCCATTCGGCGGCGCTGAGGAACTCGGCGCTCGTCGAGTGCCGGGTCCGGAATCCCGCCAGCTTGCGCAGGTCGGCCTCGAACGCGATCCGGGACACGGCCTCGACCCGCTCGGCCTCCGCCACCGCGGCCGGCCGTCGCGTGAGGGCCGGTGTGACCTGCGAGAAGACGACGGTGTTCTCCGGGAGGCCGCGGACGCTGTAGCACGGCATGTACTCCCTCGCCGGTTGCCGGGCCTCGCGGGGGGCGAGGTCGACGACGAGGTATCTGCCCCGGTCGACGACGACCGGGACGTCGGGGTGTTCCTGCTGGAACTGCCGGCCGTTCTGGGTCACCAGGTGCAGGTGTGACCTGCGTACGCCCGGTCGCGCCTCGGGCTCGGCTCCCGGGGTCGATGCGGCTCTGCGCAGCGCCGAGCTGTCGCCGGTGACCAGGATCGCGTCACCGAGCCGCGTCCACGTCGCACCGGCGGTCTCGGCAGCGCTGGTGATGGCGTCGACGGCCGCCGGGTCGGTGGCCCGATTGACGTGGACCTCGTCGGGCGGCGCCGCATCGAGGAACGCCCGCACCAGCGGGACGAGCTCGGGCAGTGTGTCGACCTCACCGCCCGCCCCACCCGGAACCCCGACGTGCACGGCCTTCAGCCCGAGCCGGCGTGCCGCGAGCACGTGGGCGAGGTTCTCCGTGACGAACAGCGCGTCGGCGAGGGCCATGGTGGGGCCGGACTTCGCCACGGCCGTGCGGAACACCGCTTCCGCGGGTTTGAACTGCCCGACCTCGGTGGAGAGGGTCACCCGCTGTGCGACGGGCTCGAACAGGTCACGGATGCCGAGCTGGTCGAGCAGCGTGTAGTAGCGCTGCTGGATCGCGGGGACGTCGGCCGGATCGGCGGGCATGTCGAAGTCCGACACCAGCCCCAGCAGCGCACCGTGCCCGTCACCGTCGCGCCCGGCACCGTCGTGCAGGGCGGCGACCGCTTCAAGGGTCTCCCTGGCTGCGGGACGGAGCACGCCCGCGACCTCGAGGGTGTTGCCCAGGTCGAACAGAACGATCTTCACGACGGGCCTCCGACGCTAGGGAGTGGTGAAGCTCTCGACCACACCCGCGAGCGATGTGGAGGTCTGCGGGGGTGACACGGCTCCGACGCCCATGCCGCGCTTGGCGAACCCCTGCCACACGTCGTCGAGGTCTCCGGGGTTCAGCGCGGAGACCGCGGTGATGATCCCGTCGCGCGCCTGGGTGAACGTCGGCATGTTCGGAGTGAGCTTGAGCCCTCCGACGACGTACTCGAGCATCCTGCGCTCGGCCTCGGCGTGGCCGTGCGCGGCGACGAGGTTGACGAACACCTCCCACAGCGCGCCACACCACACCTCGCCCGCGTTGTGCACCTCGCTGTTGGTGCCGCCGGTGTTCCGATTGCGCGGCGCACCCGTCGGGAGCACCACTCCGTCGCTGATGTGCTTGAAGGTCAGCGGGTTCTTCCGCATGTCGGCCGAGTACGGGTAGCGGCGGATGGAGAAGTAGTAGTTGTCGTTGAACGTGGAGGTGAGATCGGTCCACCCACCCACGGGGAACGCCCCCGCGGCGAAGTCGTCCGGGTCCTGGGACGTCATGGAGATCGCGAAGAAATCGCCCCAACCCTCGCCCATCGCCCTGCCCTGCTTGTTGGACAGCCCTCGTGCGTTCCCGACGAGGCGGTTGGTGATGTAGTGCCCCATCTCGTGGAAGACGATCATCGCGTCGAGGTTGCTGGTGCGGGACGGGAGCGGCGCGACACCCCGGAACTCGAACATCTGCATCCGCGGACTGGAACCGTCGCTCGGCGTCTGCATGTTGGCGTTGTCGGTGCCGCTGAAGTCGTTGCCCTCCGCCAGTACCGGGTCGCCCCCGACGCCGCCGCGGCCGAGGTTGTCCAGCTGGGCGTTCCCCGCCGATTCGTCGAAGCCCGCCTGGTACCAGCGGTCGTGCAACCAGTTGACGAGGAAGAACATGCCGACGACGCTGGCCTGCACGTTCGCCGGATCGTTCGCGGGCCGGGTGTGGTCGTAGGCGTGGTCGAACCGTCGCGTGCCGGTGACGGTGCCGAACACGTCACCCGGGCCGGCTCCGTCTGGTGCACGCAGATCGGCATAGGCCGTGCAGTTGTTGCCGCGGGTTGTCGTGGCGTCGTCGGGTACCCACGGGTCGCCGGGGAGCAGGCTCTCGAGCGTGACCAGCCGTTCGGGGACCGCCTTGGCCTGGAAACCGTCCGGCCGGCCGGTGGGGTGCGGCGAGCCGGGCGCAGGGCCGTCCTCGGGGCGGAACAGGTCGTCGCCGGTGTTGAAGACCCGGTAGGTGAACGCCGCGTCCGCACGCAGGTTCTTGCGGAACAGCACATCCGGCTCCTCGGCCGAACCGATCACGTAGCCGAACGCCGGGAAGTCTTCGACCCAGAGCTCGAGGTAGTACCCCGGGGCGAACTGCTGCTCGCCGAGCGGGAACAGCACTTCCTTCAACCGCACCGGTCGCTCGAACGCGGGCCGACCGTTTCCGACGGTATCGGTGAATCGATAGGTCCGATAGTTTCCCCGGGCCGAGTCGCCGGCCTCGTCGGTCACTTCACCGAACGCGGAGGAGGCGTACTCGAAACCGGTCAGGTCGAATGCCGCGATCGCGATCGCCTCTTCGGGGGAGGTTGCGGCGGAGCGTGCGGCGCCGCCGGCCGCGGCTGCGCCGGGGAAGAACTGACCCGCCACCGAGATCACCTCGCCAGAAGGGCCGATCGCCGCGGTGGCCTCGGAGTTGAACACCTCCGCGCCCTCGACCCGCTGCACCAGCTGCGCCGTGCGGAGGCCCCGGCCGCCGACGGACACGACCTCGACTCCCTGCGCATCCGCGTCGGACAGCCGCCACAGGTCCGCGTGATCGGCGACGAACGCGTGGACGGCCTCCTCAGGAGACCCGCTCGCCTCGGCCGACAAGGCGGCGGCCGGTTCTCGCCGTGCGACCCGGTTGGGCAATCCCGTCGCCTCGTCGTAGTCGACTTCGAGGTCGCCGAGTTCCGCATCCAGCCGGCGGTGACCTTCCGTCGCGACGGAAACGGGTGCGGGCGGCGCTGTCCCCCGCGCAATGCGGACACCCGGGTCGTACAGGGCGTGGAAGTCGTCCGGCACCTGTCGCGCGGTGGTCATCACAATCTCCTCATCGACCGGGGCGTGGCCGCCAGGATCGCCCGATTATGGAGTCGGGCAGATCTGTGGTCAATCCATCAGGTGGCATCGATTCGATTGGGACGAATGTGTGCCTGAAGACCACTTCGCCGACGGTACGCGTGGCCGCTGTTTCGGGCATTACGTAGAACTGCGTACGGATGGAGAGACGGGAGGAAAGTCGTGCGCGCCGCGGCGGAAGCCGGTCGGTGGCGTTCGACGCCCCGGCGTGGCGCGGCCGATCTTGTCGCCCGGTCGGGTTAACGTCGCGGCGTGCTCGGGGTCAGTCATGCGCTGTCGGGAGCGGCTCTCGGGCTCGCGGTCGCGGGGTTCGTACCCCAGCTGCTGGGGGAGCAGCCGGACGCCGGCACCGTGCTGACGTTCACCGCCGTCTGCGCGGGGGCGGCGTTGCTGCCCGACCTCGACCACCCGTCGTCGATCGCCACCCGCCGATTCTCGGCGGCCTCCTTCGTCGCGAGCCACGCGGTGCGGCCACTGTCGCGGCTGGTGTACGACCTCACGCGGGGTCGACGCGACACCGGCCGCGGTTCCCACCGCGGCCTCACCCACACCGTCGTCGGGGCCGTGCTGCTCGGGATGGCTGTGAACATGGCGTCCGCCCGGTTCGGCACCCCGGTGCTGGTGGGCACGCTGTTCGTGTGCCTCGCCCTGGCGATCAAGGGCCTCGACGCGCTGGTGCCGGGGCCACCGTCGCTGGTGATCGCCGCCGGGCTCACCTACGCGATCGAACAGGCCGTTCCAGGCGGCACCGCGGGCACGGCGGGCTGGCTCGGCACGGCCGTGACCCTGGGGATGGTCGTGCACTCCGCTGGAGACGCGATCACCGAGTCCGGTGCGCCGCTGCTGTGGCCGCTGCCGATCCGGGGCCGCCGGTGGTACCCGGTGGGCAGCCCACGGCCGATGAGGTTCCGCACCGGCGGCGCCGTCGAGGCATGGCTGGTGGCGCCCGCGCTCACGCTGGCGGTGTTCCTGCTCGCCGCGTTCGTCGTGCCCGGCGTGGCGCCGTGGTTGCTGGAGATGCGCGGCCACGTGGAGCGGCTGATCGCGGGCGGCTGACGGGCGGATGCGGGGGAGGGCGATGATGCCGGTGTGGATTCACCTCTCCAGGACCGGCCCGTGGTCGGGATCCTGCACCCCGGCGCGATGGGTGCCGCGCTCGGTTCGGCGCTGAAGGCGCGGGCAGGCACGGTGATCTGGGCCGCGGCCGGGCGCAGCCACGCCACGGCCAAGCGTGCGGAGCTCGCCGACCTCGTCGCCGTGCCGGATGTGGCCGAGCTGGCCCGCCGGGCCCACCTGATCGTCTCGATCTGCCCGCCGCACGCGGCGGGCGCGGTCGCCGAGGAGGTGGCGGCCGCCCTGGACGGCCGCCCGGACCCGCCCTTGTACGTCGACGCGAACGCGATCGCCCCCGCCACCGTGCAGCGCATCGGTGCGCTGCTGGGCGAGGAGCGCGTTGTGGACGGGGCCGTGATCGGCCGACCGGCATGGGAGCCCGGCCGCACGGTGCTGTGGCTGTCGGGCGAGGCGGCACCCGTGGTGGCCGACCTGTTCGCGGGCTCCCCCTTCACTGCCAGGGTGCTCGGCCCCGGCCTCGGCCAGGCGAGCGCGCTCAAGGCGTGCTACGCCCTGCAGACCAAGGCCCTGCCGACGGTGTGGGCGGCGCTCGCCGCGGCAGCCGACGCCTACGGCGTGCGGGACGCGCTGGGCGACCAGCTGGCCAGCGACGGCGTCGACCTCACGGCGCACCTGGACGCACTGCACGCCCGCGCGGGGGCGAAGGCATGGCGCTGGGCGGGGGAGATGGACGAGGCGGCCGCCACCCTCGCTGCCGTCGGCGTGCCGGACGGCTTCTCCCGCGCGGCCGCGGAGGTGTACCGCCGCATGGCCGACGGCGCGTCCTGACGGAGCCGGAATCCCGCGGTTCACGGCTGCGTGCGCGCGGTCGGGTCTTGCCGGGCCGAACGCTGACCGCCGCCGCACCGGAGGGGTGGGAGCGGCGGCGGTCAGCACGGGGCCGGTGGCCGGCCCCGGGTCGGTGTCGTCTTCCGTCGCCCGTCAGTCGTCGTTGCTGTCGGAGTCGTTCCCGGCGACCCAGCCCCGGTTCCCCGGTGAGCTGCCGGACTCGGCGTCGGACGCGGCCGTGGCCGATGGTGCGAGCATCGCCAGCACCGCGCCGATCACGAGACTGACCAGGGCTGTTGCCGCCACATGCCTGCGTCGCATGGGCACAGCTTGACTGTCCGGGTCGGGGTCCGTCGCGGCATGCGGGCCGATTCCACCCGAAGAGGTCCCTCCAGGGACGAGATCGGGTGATGTCGACACGCAGCGTGTACTCCGGCGCGGGGTCACCGGCCCGTGAGTGCCACCTCGAACGAGTAGCGCGACGCCCGGTAGAGGTGGTCGCCGAACTCGACGACGAGGCCGCGGTCGTCGAACGTGGTGCGCCGCATCGTCAGCAGCGGGGCGCCCCGTGTCTCGTCGAGGAGCTTGGCCTCGGCGGCGGTGGCCCGCCGGGCGCCGATGCTCTGGGTGGCGGAGGTGAGCGCCACCCCGGCTTCGCGGAGCACCTCGTAGAGCCCGCGCTGTTCCAGCTGCTCCGGCTGTAGCGGAACGAGGTCGGCGCGCAGATGGTTGCGCATGATGGCGAGGGGTTCGCCGCCGGCGCGGCGGAGCCGCTCCAGCGCGATCACGGACGTGCCCTCCGGCACCTCGAGCGCGGCGGCCACCACGCCGGATGCGGCCTCCACGGTGTGCGAGAGCACGGTGGTGGTCGGCCACTGGCCCGAGCTCGTGAGGTCGTCGAACAAGCTGGTGAGCCCGACCGGGCGGCGGACCCGGGCCCGTGCGACGTGGGTGCCGACGCCGCGCTTGCGCACCAGAAGGCCCTTGTCCACCAGGTACTGGATCGCCTGCCGCATGGTGGGGCGGGACAGCCCCAGCTCCTCGGCGAGCGTGATCTCGTTGTCCAGTCGCGAGCCGGGCGGGAGCACCCCCGACTCGATGGCCTGCTCCAGCTGGCGCGCCACCTGGAAGTACAGCGGCACCGGGCTGGCGCGGTCCACGAGGACATGCGGGCGGTCGGGCATCGCAGCCTCCTGTCCGGGGTGCCGTTGGTCCTGACAACCTAACGATCGGCCGGACGGCGAGGCTACCGGCGCCTGCAGACGAACTCCCCGTGCGTGGGCCGGGGGAACGCCGCCTCCTCGACGGTGAACCCGGCGCGTTCGATGAGACCTTCCAGGATCCAGCTGTAGGTGGAGAACTCCTCGCGGACGTGTGCCTCGAAGTCGGCCCTGGTGAAGCCTGCGCCGTCTGCACCGCCGTCCGGCCGCCCGAGCTCGTCGATCATCCGCTGGACCTGCTCGGCGTACTCGGCGGGTGGGAAGCTGAACATCAGGTCCCAGACGTAGAGCAGGCCGCCCGCGTGCACGTACCCGGCGATCCGGAGCAGGGCAGCCTGCTTCCAGAACTCGGGCAGCTGGTGCAGCGCCGACCGCGTGGTGACGACGTCGGCGGGTGGGCCGGTGAGCTCGTAGGACAGGAACCCGGCGTGGTGCAGCGACACATCGACCCCCGCGTCGGCCGCGCGCCTTCGCGTGAACGCCAGCATCTCCTCGCCGACGTCCACGCCGTGCACGTCGGCACCGCGCCGGGCCGCCTCGACCACGAGCGACCCGGTGCCGCACGCCAGGTCGACCAACCGGGTGCCCGGCCCGACGCCGAGCCGGTCGAGCAGGGCGTTGTCACGCTCGGGGTCGGTGCCCTGGTTGTGGTCGTAGCGCGCGACGGCCTCCGCGCCGGCGAGGTCGACCCCGACGGGGGAGAACTCGGGAAAGATCCACGCGGGCGTCATGATCACGACGCTAGCCGGACGGGCCGAAGCGCTCCACACGAATGTCCTGCACCTGGACGCCTGCCTCGATCAGCACGTGCGTGGCGGCGTCGGCGAAGCCGGAGGAACCGCACACGTAGGCCGTCTCCCCACCACGGACGAGCGGTGCCACGTCGGCGATCGCGAGGCGGCCGACCGCGCGACCCGCATCGGGCGGCGCATGGCGGGTGTAGATCACCGTGGTCTCGGGGCCGGGCAGCTCGTCGGCGTAGTACAGGTCCTCCGGCGAGCGGGCGGAGACGACCAGCCGCACGAGGTCGGGGCGGCCGATCCTGCGGGCGTGGCGGAGCATCGCCATCAGCGGCACCACCCCCGATCCGCCACCGACGAGCAGCGCGGGGCTGCTCGCGTCCCAGCCGAAGTAGCCGATCGGGCCGCGCACCTCCAGCTCGTCGCCTGGCACGACGACGTCGTGCAGGAACTCCGAGACCTCGCCGTCGTCGAGCCGTTCGACGGTCAGCTCGATCTCGCCCGTGTCGTCCGGTGGCGAGGCGACCGAGTAGTCGCGGGAGGCCGTGTAGCCGTCGGGCGCGGTGAGCCGGACGACGTAGTACTGCCCGGGCAAGTGCGGGCGCGGCTCCGGCAGCGCGAGCCGGAAGGTGCGGGCGCGCGGCGTCTCGTCCCGCACGGCGAGGACGCGGGCCGTCTGCCAGCGCAGGGTGCGGCGGTGTGCGGTGCCGCCTGGGGTGAGCGTCATGGGCCGGTCGCCCTCAGTCGCCCTGGTAGCGCTGCTCGGTCCAGGGGTCGCCGCGGTCGTGGTAGCCGTTGCGTTCCCAGAAGCCCTGCTCGTCGTGGTCCATCAGGCGCAGGCCCGACACCCACTTCGCGCTCTTCCAGAAGTACAGGTGCGGCACCAGCAGCCGGGCCGGGCCGCCGTGGATCGTGCTGAGCGGCTCGCCGTCGGCATCCCAGACGACCCATGCCTTGCCACCGGTGATGTCGTCGAGCGGCAGGTTGGTGGTGTAGCCGGTGTGCGACACGGCCATCACGTGGGTGGCGCTCGGTTGCGGCTTCGCGGCGGCGAGCAGCGTGTCGACCGAGACGCCGTCGAACGTCATGCCGAGCTTGGACCAGGTGGTGACGCAGTGGATGTCGCCCTCGTAGCGGGAGCGGGGGAGCGCGTGGATCTCGTCCCAGTCCCAGGTGACGGTGTTCTCGACCAGGCCCTCGATCGTGAACGTCCAGCGGTCGGTCGTGATGTTCGGGGTGGCCTCTGCGTGCAGCACCGGCCACTCGTCACGCGCGTCGTACTGCCCGGGAGGCAGCCGCGAGTCGCGCTCGCGCCGCCGCCCGACGAAACCTCGGGTGATACCGGCCATGCTCTCCTCAACCTCCGCGACGCGGGATCATTCCAGCACTGCCGACTGATGAGCGCGGCATCAACGGGCAAGGGGCCGTTCGGTCGTCTCGGGCGCCGCCGCCGCGACCGGGCGGCGGGCGCCCAGCCAGCCCAGCGCGGCGGCGATCACGTCCTCGGCCACCGCGCCCGGCCGGTCCGACCCGAAGCGTCGCTGGGCCGCGGCGCGCAGGTGCACGCCCAGCACGGCCGCCCCGATCGCGGCGGTGGCGCCGACGAGGCCGGGCAGCGTCGGGTCGTGCCCGTCGCGCCGGGCGACCGCGGCCGCCGATGTGGCGCCGAACGCGGCCCGGGGGATCAGCCCCAACGGCGCGAGGCGGCTCGGTACGCCCGGCAGCTTGTCGGCGACCAGTTCGCCCGCGGCGGCCAGACCGGAGAGCGCGCCGCCGGTGCGGCCGCCGAGCCGCGAGGCGACCGGTCCGGTGTCGTCGGGCCGGGAGGTCAGCGCCACGGCGGCCAACCCGGCGGCGCTGCGCGACCCGCTCGCCGCCCCGAGCGCGGCCGCGCGCAGCAGCGCGGCGGGGCTCGCGTGCGGGACGGTCTCCCGGCCCTCGGCCACCCGGGACACCGAGACGAGCGTGGTGTGCGTCGTGAAGCCGTACACAAGGGGTGCGACGGCGTCGGCCGCCCAGTCGGCGCTCCGGCGCGGATCGACGATCCGCAGGACGGCCGGCAGGCCACCACGCACCCAGGCGTCCGCCAGCCCGAGCAGGATGCCGCTCACGGCGGCAGGTGGTCGCACCCCGGTCGCGCGCAGCAGACCGGCGAGCGCGCCGAGGCCGACCCCGGCGGCGGTGTCGGCCAGCAGGCCCGTCGGCGAGAGCCGGCGCGCCCGACGGGTGCGGTCGAGGGTGCCCGCCGCGGCGTGCGCGGTCGTGCCGGCAGCGCCCGCCGCGGCACCGCGGAGCAGCCCGGAGACGAGGGACCTCATGAGCATCCCCGTTACCCCGCGACCACGGCGGGCAACCGGTCGAGCAGCGGGAGCTGCCCTTTCGTGATCTTCCGCCGGGCCGCGTCGAGCCCGAACCATGCCGCGCGATCGATTTCCGGGAACTCCCGCAGCGAGCCCGACCGCGGCGGCCACTCCATCGAGAACGTGCCGGGGACGATGCCGTCGGTGTCGAAGTCGGCGGCGAGGGCGAAGGCCGTGATCCGCTTCCCGCCCGAGAGCCGCACCTCGCCGAGCTCGACGAGCGTCCCGCCGGGCAGGGGCGCACCGAGCTCCTCGGCGAACTCCCTTGCCGCCGCTGCCCGTGGGTCCTCGTCGGGGCCGTGCTCGCCCTTGGGGATCGACCACGCCCCGTCGTCCTTGCGGGCCCAGAACGGCCCACCCATGTGCCCGAGCAGCACCTCGGTGCCGTCCGGGCCCTGCCGGTGCAGCACCACTCCTGCGCTCCGCGTTGCCACCGGCGCAGTCTGGCAGGCCCGGGCCCGACACGCGTACACCCGGACCGCGACTCGCGACGCGCGCTCAGGTGACCTCGAGGTCGTCGACCTCAGGCGTCGGGGGACGGTGGGTGGAGGTCCGGTCGAGGTAGAACCAGGCAACCGACGCGATGTCGTCCTGCAGCTGCAGGTAGCGGTGCCCCGAGCGCCAGCCGAGGGCCTGGACGTCCACGCGGAGGGCGCGGGAGAACCGGATGGGGTCGGCCAGGTGCCAGCGGTACATGCCGAACCGCTGCTGGCTGCGGTAGCACCCGTCCGGGCGCAGGACCTGGTGCAGCCCGAGGTACGGCGTGGTGAAAGCGGTGTAGCCGTGGCCGGGGACGTCGAAGTTCCACGCGCCACCGAAGTAGTCCTCGGTACCGGTGCCGCAGATGGTGGGGAGCTCGTCGTCGTCATCGAGGTAGAACTTCATCTCGCCCTCACCCCACCAGCCGCTCGAGTTCGAGGCCCATGCGAGGTACGTGCCGACGTAGTGCCCCCGCCCGGCGACGCCGTCGAGGAGCGGGTGCGTGCTGCCCTTGGGCAGCGGGTTGTCGCGGCGCCACTGGGCGTGCAGGTAGCCGGCCTGCTCGGGCACCGGAGCCAGCGCGTAGGTGATCTGGAAGTAGACGATCGCCGGGTCGGGCCCGACGTTCTCCAGCGTGATGCGGGCCGCCGCCCGGAACGGCATCTGCCAGTAGCAGTTGAACCCCCCGTGCGGGTTCACGGCCACGACCTGCGACGACAGCTGGGCGAACTCGCCCCAGCCCTGTCCGAAGAAGTCGCCGATCGGCACCTCGACGGCCGGCTCGGCGTCGCCGTCCCAGTGCATCCGCAGCAGCAGGTCGCGCCAGTGCGACGGGTGCGTGGTGAGCCAGATGTGCTGCACGACCCCGGGCCCGTCGATCTCGGCGAGGCGAGCGGTGGTGCCGGCCGGGATCTCGATGGAGGGGGAGACCTTCCAGCCGCGGCCGAGGTCGCGTGCCGCGGCCGCGCCGGTGCCCTCGGTGGCGCCACCTCCGGCGCCGGGCGCGCCGGTGGGGTTCTCCGGGCTGATCGAGCGGGTGACCGCCTCGGTGATCAGCGCCATCTCCGGCTGCGGCGGGATCGGGTGCGGCATGTGGCCTCCGGACGTCGAAAGCGCGGACCGATCACACTATGCCGCTCGCACTACGCCGCAGCGGCCCGCGCCCCGGGGAGGCTGCGCAGCACCGCACGGGCGACGGCGTCGTTGTAGCGCAGGCTCTGCGCGTTCATGCCGGGCCGGGTGAACGCACCCGCCACCTTCACCGTGGTGTGCGGACCCACGGCGAACCGCCGCGGATGCGGGTGGCCCGCGGCATCGATGAGCGCCCCGTCGGCCGGCCGGACGCGGATGAGGCCGGTGTTGCGCAGCACCGTGCCGTCGGTGTCGCGCAGCACCTCCTCGCTGACGGCGCCGCCCGCGAGCAGGTTGGCGAGCAGCGGGTCGGTGGTGCGGGCCGCGCTCGGGTCCGGCAGGCGCGCGTCGACGAGCGCCCGGGTGGTGACCGGCGGGGCGTCCGGCAGGCTGGCGCTCCCCGCCCGGAAGACGACGTCGCCGCCGTCGACCCCGGTGTCAATCCACATGCCCTCGCCGAGGAACGCGACGTATCCGGCTCGGGACAGCGCGAGCAGCTCGCGCACCCGGAAGCCGGGCGGGCCGCTCGCGACCGCGTTGAAGAAGCTCTGCCACCAGCTCAGATCCCGCGCCCGTGACCGCGCGGAGAGCACCCCGGAACCGGCCAGCCGGGTGACCTCCCCGAACACCGACAGCATCGCGACGAACGCGCCGAGGTGCGGCGTGTGCGCCGGATCCACGTGCTGGCGCAGATCTTCGGCGATGCGCTCGCGCACGAGGGGTTGCAGGGCGGCGAGGTCCGGAGCGCGGACGCCGTCGAGGGGGTGGTCGAGGGCGGTGAGATCGATGTGGTCCACCGGGTCCGGCACGGCCGCGGCGATCAGCTGCGCCATCGCGGGTGAGTCCCACCCGAGGCCGGCGTACCGCGCCGCGAACTCGGCCCACGGCATCAGGACGCGCCCCGGGTGGCCGACGAACAGCTCGTGGTACCAGCCCCAGGCGATCTCCTTCGCCATCAGGGGCCACGCCTGCGTGTGCAGCTCGACCGGCCCGCCCGAGGCGATCAGCGGGTCGACGGCCGCAGGCCCGAAGAACCGCGGCAGCGGCGGCCGGCCCGCGCGCAGGCCGTAGTGGGGCTTCGAGTGGTAGGGCATCCCGCGTGGCGAGCCGGCGACGAGCCGCGGCTCAGCCCCGGACGGCACGTAGCGCAGCCCGTCGCCGTCGGGTTCGAAGCGCCCGCCGCGCCCTTCGAACAGGAGCACGACGAGATCGATGAACGCAAGGCCGAGCCCGCGGACGAGCACGGTCTCGCCCGGCGCGATTACCGACAGGTCCGAGTCGGTGGTCTGCTCGGGAGGCAGGTAGGTGAGCCCGGCATCGGCGGCACGGGCGGCGAGTGCCCGTTCGTCGTCGGTCGGCGTGGCGTCGAGGTGGCCGGACGCCAGCACCACGGCGTCGACGCGCAGCGTGCCGCCGTTCTCCAGCCGGACCAGCTGGCGGTCACCGTCCTCGGCAAGGTCGACGGCGCGCGTGCGGTGCAGGTGCGCCCGCATCCCGGGCGGCAGCCCGGCGATCACGTCGCGCAGCACCCAGGCGAGGTAGGCGCTCTGCAGCCGGCGGCTCGGGAACGTGGATGCGGTGACGCTTCGCAGTTCGGCGGCCAGCTCGGGGCCGATGGCGTCGGGGTCGCCACGCGTGCGCAGCTCCTGCGCCCACTCCCAGAACGACGGGCCCGGCACGATCGGGCCGTCGCAGATCACGGTCTCGTCGGTGAACATCGTGACGTCGGCGGCCATGGAGTTCATCGCGAGCAGCGGTGACTGCTCGTGGCGCCATATCCGCCCTGCACCCGGCGGGTACGGGTCGATCAGGTGCACGTCCAGGCCGTCGGGCCCCAGCTCGGGAGCGCTGGCGCCCATGCGCTCGAGGATCCCGACGCCGCGCGGGCCCGCGCCGACGATCGCGATCGCAGAGCTCACAGACGGCTCCTCCGAGGGGATGGGGCATGCGCCGCGTCGCGCCGACTCCATCGACTGTAGGTCGCGTTCGGGGCGCCAGCCAGTGAACGACAGCCGGTGAAGGACGTTGACGCTCGCGATGCCGGGTGCTGGAGTGGAGTTCGTGGCTATCCGCGTTCCGCTGGTGACGCGACGGCACGTCGACCTCGGTCGCGTGTGGTCGGCGGCGTGTCCGGGCTCCTGACGGCCGCCACCCCTCCACCACTCACGAGGAGTATTCGACATGCCCGTGGAGTTCCTCGGCATGGGAGCCACCAACGACGGCACCGAGACGACGGCGCGCTCGGGCCCCGCGTTCGACCCCGAGTACACCGTGGCGCTGGCCCGCGCCCACGAGGAGTCCGGCTGGGACCGGGTGCTCACCGCGTACGGAAGCGGCAGCCCCGACCCCGCCCAGGCCGCCGCCTTGATCGCCTGCCGCACCGAGCGCCTGCAGGTGCTCGTCGCGCACCGGCCGAACGTCTCCTATCCCACGTTCGCGGCGAAGACCATCGCCACGCTGGACGTCATCAGCGGCGGGCGCACCACCGTGCACGTCATCACCGGCGGCAACGACCACGAGCAGCAGCGCGAGGGCGACACCCTGCCCAAGGACCGCCGCTACGACCGCACCCGCGAGGCGATCCAGATCTTCAAGAAGGCCTGGACCTCGCGCGAGCCGTTCGACTTCCACGGCGAGCACTACACCTTCAGCGACTTCGTGCTCGACGTCGAACCCGCGCAGAACCCGCGCCCGCGGATCTCGTTCGGCGGCTCGTCGCCCGCCGCGTACAAGGTCGGGGCGGAGGAGGCCGACATCTACGCGCTGTGGGGCGAGCCGCTCGCCGGCACGGCCGAGCAGATCCGCGCGATCACCGAGCTCGCCGCGGCCGCGGGCCGCCCGGCGCCGACGTTCCAGGTGGCGTTCCGCCCGATCCTCGGCCGCACGGAGGAAGAGGCATGGGAGAAGGCCTACGCCACCGTGGCTCGCATCCAGGACCGGACGAAGGGCGGCACTGCGCAGCTCAGCCGCCGCCACCGGCTCACCGACCCGGAGAACGCCGGCTCGCAGCGCCTGCTCGCGATCGCCGAGCAGGGCGAGCGCCACGACAGGGCACTGTGGACGGTCACCGCCAAGGCGACCGGCGGTGCCGGCAACTCGACGGCGCTGGTCGGCACACCCGAGACGGTGGCCGCCGCGCTGATGGACTACTACGACCTCGGCGTGCGGATCCTGTCGGCGCGCGGCTACGACCTCCTGGAAGACGCCACGGAGTTCGGCCGCGAGGTCATCCCGCTGGTCCGCGCGGAGGTGGCACGGCGGGACGCTGCGGAGCGGGCGTCGGTGCCGGCCTGAGAACGTAGGCGGCTACCCGCAGGTCGAGTAGCGCCGGCCCAGAACTTCCCGGTGGTCGAGTAGCGCCGGCCCGCCAGGGCCGGCGCGTATCGAGAACACTTCCCTGCAGGATGGTGGTCTCGATACGGGCCGGCGCTGGGGCGCCGTCCCTACTCGACCACCGGAGGGCTGGGGCAGCCGGCGCTACCCAAGATCGGCGATCTTGCGCCGGTCAGCGCTGGGCGTCGCGCCAGGCGATCCACTCCTTGACCAGGCCGAGGTCGTAGTCGGGGCCACCGACACCGATCGTGAACAGGCTCGCGCCGGCGGCGAGCAGCCCGTCTGCGACCTCCTGCGGCGGCGCGGACACCCCGATGGAGCGTTCGATCTCGCCCGGGTCGCGGCCGACGTCGGCGCAGTGGCGGTCCAGGATCTCGCACTTGCGGGTGAAGGTGTCGAGGTCGCCGAAGCTGTGCCAGATCGTGGCGTGCTCGGCCGTGTAGCGCAGGGTCTTGCGCTCCCCGCCACCCCCGACGAGCACGGGGATGTCGCGCGTGGGCGCGGGGTTGAGCTTCGACCAGCGGTCGCGGATGCGGGGGAGGGCCTGGGCGAGGTCGGCCAGCCGCGCGCCTGCGGTCGCGAAGTCGTAGCCGTACTCGTCGTAGTCGCGCTGGAACCAGCCTGCGCCGATGCCCAGGATGAGGCGTCCGCCGGAGATGTGGTCGACGGTGCGGGCCATGTCGGCGAGCAGTTCGGGGTTGCGGTAGCTGTTGCAGCTGACGAGGGCGCCGATCTCGACCCGGCTGGTGGCCTCGGCCCACGCGCCGAGCATCGTCCAGCACTCGAAGTGCTTGCCGTCGGGCTCCCCGTACAGGGGGAAGAAGTGGTCCCAGTTGAACGCGATGTCGACGCCGGCATCCTCGGCCTCGGCGAGGGCGGCACGGATCTGCACGTAGTCGGCGTGCTGGGGCTGCAGCTGGACACCGATCCGGATGGGGTGGGTCATGCCCTTGATCCTCCACCGTCACCCGGTCGGCCGCCGGTGAAATTACTCTTTGTAGTTATGTGATCACCAATCGTCATGACGGCGGAACGATTGAGTAACACAATCGTAACGCGCCGTCGACATGGTGGACGCACTTCGGAGCGTTGGGGGAAGGGCACGAAGTGGACACTGCGGACGATTCAGCGGAAGATCAAGGCCCCGCGATCGGTACCACGGGCGCACGTTTCGGGGGTGCGCCGCGTCGGCGGCGCACCGCCCGCAGGAAGAAGGCGGCCGAGGCCGACGGAGCGCCGGCCGTCGAGACCGCGCCGGAGGCGGACACCGTGGCGATCCCGGTCGTGCCGCCCGGCCCGGCTCCGCGAGGGGGCGCCCGCATGCACGGCGCACCGGCTGAGGCGTTGGCTCCCGTCGGACGCGCTGAGCCGCCGCCCGAGGTGGAGGTGCCCGACGTAGAGGTGCCCGACGTGGAGGAGCCCGGCGGACCGGTGGTCGGGTTGACGGGCGCCCGCTTCGGGGGCGCCCGCAAGGAGCGCAAACCCCGGCCCGCGCCGGTCGAGCCGGTCGCTGTTGTTCGCGTCGGTCCGCAGGCTCCGCTGCCGGTCGCGCCGCCCCAGCAGGAGGCGGAGGAACCCGTCGCAGGCGGGTCGGCGTCCGTGCGTCCGTACGTGTACACCCGCGGGCGCACGCGCTCGGCCTTCCAGCTCTCGATCGAGACGCTCGTGTCGGCGGTCCCGCAGTCGCGCACGACGAGCCTCACCAGCGAACACCATGCCGTGCTCGGTCTGTGCCGGGAACCGCGGTCGGTCGCGGAGCTCGCGGCGCGCGTGGGTGTGCCGCTCGGAGTGGCGCGCGTTCTCGTCGGCGACCTGGCGGCCGCGGGAGCCGTGGCCGTCCACCGCGTCGCAGGCTCCGACGGACCCGATCTGGCGCTGATGGAGCGCGTGCTCAGCGGCCTCAGGAAGCTGTGACCGGCACGGCCTAGGAGCGCTCTGAACAACTCAGGCCTACTGCGCGGCGCCCAGGCGGCGCCCTCGCCGCGTTGGACGATCGCGCCGATACAACAGCGGTATCGGCGCGATCGTCCGCCTGGGTATCACCGCCCGCCACCTGCTCGACGGCGGCGCCGAGCACTCCAGCACCGCGCGCCGGCTCTCGGCGTTGACCAGCTTCTATCGCCATCTCGCCGAGGAGGACCTCGTGGCGGCGAACCCCGCCGCCCCGGTGCGCCGGCGTGCCGTCGTGGAAGAGGGGACCGGCCGTCGAGCAGGAGGAGCCCGGCGACCGCGCCTGCCAACGATCAGGCTGACGGGTCGCCTTCGGCAGCTGCCCGTCGCTCCGATACGAAGCGTTCGACCACGCCGCGGATGACAGACGCCATCGTGAACCCGTGCTCGCCACACCAGTTCCTCAACTGCCCGTGGAGCTCCTGCGGCAGCCGCACTGTCACGAGCTGGGTCTCTCCCGTAGGAATGTCGCCGAACATCTGTGCCGTTCGGAGGCGCTTCACCATCCACTGGTCCTCAGGGTTAGAGGCTGACACCCCGAACCGACTCTCCAAGAGCCACCCGATGATGACCTTCCGGTCGTCCGGTGAAGCCTTCTCCAACAGCTCGGCGAGTTTGGCGGATGGTTGATCAATCATCATCTGAGGGTATCTCGCCGATAGTGATCACGCTAGCGCGCGATAGCGCGAGGGCCAAGACGCGGGCTCCGCCCACACCCCGGGTGATGCCGGTGTGGCGCAGCGAGTGCGCCGAGAGCCAATCCCACTCGGTGATCTCGGCTGCGGCGGCGAGGCGGCGGACGAGCTCCCACAGCTGGCTGGGCCGCATCCGGCCACCGCTGGTGGTGGCCAGCAGCGGCCCTGCCGTCCCCCGCACGCCACGGCCGGTACCCCGGTGTTGCGCACAGCGGCAGCGGTGGTGCGCCGCGGTGCCAGCCGAGCCACCGTGCATGTGATCACCGGGGTGCGGGTGACAGCGACGCACGAGCGGACCCGCACCGCGGTGCGATGGGCGATCCGCAATGCGGTGGTCTACGTCGCTACCGGACTGTGGGTAGTGGTGCGGCGGGTGTGGGAGGCGCACACCCAGTCCCGGTACGAGCGGATGTTGCGCCAGGCCGAGTTGGCCGGCGACATGCAGCGGTTGATCGACTGGGAGCAGCGGGCCGAACGGGCTCGTGCGATGCGGCACAAGCGGCGGATGGACTGGATCGCTGCCCCGTTTGCCCTCGCCAAGGCGGTCGCAGTCGCGGCGATGACGATCGCCGGGATGTTGCTGGCGTGGGGTATCACCCTCGCCGTCGGCCACCGGGATCTGTCCTGGGTGCTCGCCCCGCTCCATTCGGCGGTGGACCTGATCGCGTGGGTGGTGTGGCTGGTCACCGTGCTGTGGCTACCGCTGGTGCTCGCCGCGCCGTGGCTCGCGCTGGCCGTGTTGTGGCAGCTCGGCCGCACCCATGGCACCGTGCCGACGCACTTGCGAGGACACCACCTGGACGCCGCTCGCTACGGCCTGAGTTGTTCAGGACCCTCCTAGTCAGGCAGGCCCGACCGGGCCGTGCAGCATGGCCGGCACGGCCGACGCGGGCACGGGTGGGGCGAAGTACCAGCCCTGCCCGGTGTCGCAGCCGAGCTTGCGCAACCGCTCGAGCTGCACCGACGTCTCCACGACCTCGGCGGTGACGGACAGGCCGAGCGTGTGGGCGAGCTCGATGAGCAGTGCGAGCACCTCGAGGTCGACCTGGTCGGATTCGGGATCGCCTCCTGACTCGACCGCGGTGAACGGCCTCGTGACGAACGGCCCTGCCAGCTTCAGCGCGTGCACCGGGAGGGTGCGCAGGTAGGCGAGGTTGGAATAGCCGGTGCCGAAGTCGTCGATCGCGATGCGCACCCCCATCGCCGCGAGGGCGCGCAGCGCGTCTAGCGGTTCCCCGGTGGTGCCCATGAGGTCGCTCTCGGTGAGCTCCAGCTGCAGTGCGTGCGCCGGCCAGCCGGAGTTGGCGAGGATGCGCGCGACGTCGTCGACGATCCCGGGTTCGCGTACCTGGCGAGCGGCGAGGTTGACGCTCATGAACAGCTGCGTGTCCGGGTGCTCCGCCCGCCAGCGGACGGCCTGCCGGCACGCCTCGGAGAGCACCCACCTGCCGAGCGGGACGATCAGTCCGGTCTCCTCGGCCACCGGGATGAACTCGTCCGGTCCGATGCGGTCGCCACCGGGCGGTTCCCAGCGCACGAGCGCCTCGACCCCGACGAGCCGCTGGTCGGTGAGGCGGACCAGCGGCTGGTAGTCCACGACGAACTCGCCCGCACCGAGTGCGTCTGGCATCCGGGCGGACAGCTCGAACCGGGCGACGGCGGCGCGGTGACGCTCGGCGTCGAACTCCGCGACCCGGTTGCGGCCGTCCTTCTTCGCCCACTGGAGGGTGGTGTCTGCCGCCTTCATCAGATCCGCCGCGCTGTCGAGGTCCGTCGAGCCGCATGCGCGCTCGACGACGCCGACGCTGGCGGACACGAGGACCCGGTGCGGGCCGGAGACCACCGGGCGCCGCACCACGTCGAGGGCGCGCTGTGCCACGCGGAGCGGGCCGACGTCGAGCCGGCCGTCGGCGGCCCCCTCCACGAGCACGACGAACTCGTCACCCGCCATCCTCGCGACCATGCGCCCGGCATCGCTCTCGGCACCGGTTCCCGGGCCGATCTCCGCGGCGAGCCGGTGCGCGACGGTCTGCAGCACGTGGTCGCCGACATCGTGGCCGAGCGTGTCGTTGACGGCCTTGAGGTCGTCGAGGTCGAGGTAACAGATGCCGACGTCGCGACCGGCACCGAGCGCGGCCTCCAGCCGCTCGAAGAACAGCGTGCGGTTGGGGAGGCCGGTCAGGGGATCGTGCTGGGCCTGGTGGCGCAGCGACGTCTCGAGTCGGTGCCGCTCGGTGACGTCGGCGATCATGGCGACGATGAAGCGGGGCGACCCGTCCGGCGCCCGGACCAGGGAGAGGACGACGTCGGCCCAGATCGTGGTGCCGTCGGCGTGCGGATAGGACCGTTCGAGCCGGACGTGCTCCAGCTCGCCTGCCTGCATCGCGCGCAACTTCTGGGAGTGCTCGTGGTCGTCGGCGGGAACGTACGTCTCCATGGAGCGGTGGAGCACCTCGTCGGCCGTGCGGCCGAACATCTCGCATACCGCCCGGTTCACCTCCACGATCTCGCCATCGGCCGTGACGATCGCGATGCCGATCGCCGCGTCGGCGAACAGGGCGCCGAAGCGGGCCTCGCTCGCCCAGCGCGCCTGCTCGGCGGCGGCACGGGCGACGAACGCGGCCGTCGTGACCCGTTCCTGCTCGGCGCGCGTGCGCTCCTGCAGCGCGGCGGCGTAGCCGGCGGCGAGAGCGGCGACCACCTCGGCACCGCGGTCGGCATCGACCCGGGCGAGGGCCGGGCCGAGCACGCTGAGCGTCTTCTCGAGGGCGGCCGGGTGCGTGAAGTGGGACTCCACCAGCCACCGGCCGGCAGCGGTACCCGCATCCGGCTCGCGCACCCCGGACGCGGCCTCGAGCAGCGCGCCGGCCCGTTCGACGAGCACCGCGTGCAACGCGGGGCGCGGCACCGGTACGAACCCGGCGGCCTGCACCGCGCCGGCCCACGCGGTGCCGAGCGCCTGCGCGTCGTCGCCCATGGCCGCGCCCCCGCTCGTGACCCCTGACCGCCCGGGGCACGAGCGATCTTGGCGGGAGCCTACCGCTCCGCGGTAGTCACCGGGCTCGGTCAGGGAGACTGCCGGGGGCGGCCGCCGCGGCGCATGTCGCCGGTGGTGGTGCGGCGGCCGGGGTCGAGCAGGCGCTTCCACTTCGCCTGGGCGGCCTGCCGGCTCGACAGCTGCGCCTGCACGGCGTCCGCGACCTGGGCCCATGTGAGCCCGTCGGCGCGCAGCCTGCGGATGAGGTCGCGCTCGTAGTAGTCGGCGAGCCTGCGCATCTCGCCAACGTGCGCGTACCAGGCCGCCGCGGCGTCGCGGGTGAGCCCGCCGTCCTTCGACACTTCCTTGAGCCGGTCCAGCCGTCCCGTGATCGACCGGTCCGGCCGCGCGATCATCGGATCCACGCGGTCCAGCCAGCGCACAGCGTCCTCGTACTCCATGCCGTCAATCATTCATTGACGCCCTCGAAACGTCAACCGATCATGGACGTGACGCGCCGGCGAACCTCCCCGGGACGGGGCAGCGATGGCCTCGGGGTGGTGGTGGCGGGGGGAGTGGCGGGTCAGCCGCCGAGCGGTTCCACTCCCGTCACCCAGACGGCAGGGAATCCCTGCTCGTCGGAGGCGGAGAGGTCGATCTCCGCGGTGATGGCCCAGTCACGGTGGCCCTCGGGGTCCTCGAGGACCTGCCTGACGAGCCAGCGCTCGGCTTCCTCTGTGACGGAGAAGAACTGCGGACCGCGCGCGTCCGGGCCTGCCCCGATTCCGTCGTTGCCGTGCTCGGCGAAGTAGGGCGTGAGCGCCTCGCGCCAGGCGTCGGCATCCCAGCCGGCCTCGGCGTCGAGCTCTCCCAGCTCGTCGAACCGGTGCAGGGCGGCGAGCTCGACACGGCGGAACAACGCATTGCGCACGAGCACGCGGAAGGCCCGCGGGTTGGCGGTGACCGCGGTCGGGGCGGCGTCGAGCGAAGGTGGCTCAAGACCCTCGCCCGCCCCGGCGCCCGCGGCCAGTGCCTCCCACTCGTCCAGCAGGCTGGAGTCGACCTGGCGCACCAGCTCGCCCAGCCACGCCTCGACGTCGATGAGCTCCTCGGTCTTCGCCTCATCCGGGACGGTCTGGCGCAGTGCGCGGTAGGCGTCGGCGAGGTAGCGCAGCACGAGGCCCTCGGACCGGGCGAGGCCGTAGTGCCCGATGTACTCGACGAACGTCATCGACTTCTCGAACATGTCCCGCGCCACCGACTTGGGCGAGAGGTGCGCGTCCTCGACCCACGGGTGGCCGCGCCGGTAGGTCTCCAGCGCCGCGTGCAGCAGCTCATCAAGGGGCTTCGGGTAGGTGACGTCCTCGAGCAGAGCCATGCGCTCCTCGTACTCGATGCCCTCGGCCTTCATCGCGGCGACGGCCTCCCCGCGGGCCTTCTTCTCCTGCGCGATGAGTACCGGGCGCGGGTTGTCCAGGGTGGCCTCGAGCACCGACAGGACGTCCATGGCGTACTGCGGCGAATCCCGGTCGAGCAGCTCGATCGCGGCGAGCGCGAACGGGGAGAGGGGCTGGTTGAGCGCGAAGTCGAGCTGCAGGTCGCCGACCACGCGGACGCGGCGGCCTTCTGCGTCGGGCTCCGGCAGCTCCTCGACGACACCGGCGGCGCGCAGCGCACGGTAGATCGCGATCGCGCGCCGGATGTGGCGGCGCTGGCGCGCCCGCGGCTCGTGGTTGTCCTCGAGCAGGTGCCGCATGGCGGTGAAGGCGTCGCCCGGACGCGAGATCACGTTCAGCAGCATCGCGTGGGTGACGGAGAAGTGGCTGGTCAGCGGTTCGGGCTGGGCGTTCTGCAGCTTCTCGAAGCTCGTCTGCGACCACCCGACGAAGCCCTCGGGCGGCTGCGTGCGCACCACGCGGCGGCGCTTCTTGGCGTCGTCGCCCGCCTTGGCGAGCCGCCGGGCGTTCTCCACCTCGTGGTCGGGCGCCTCGGCGACGACCGTGCCGACGGTGTCGTAGCCCGCGCGCCCGGCGCGGCCGGCGATCTGGTGGAACTCCCGTGCCTTGAGCGGGCGGGTGCGCTGCCCGTCGTACTTCGACAGTCCCGTGAAGAGCACGGTGCGGATCGGCACGTTGATGCCGACGCCGAGGGTGTCGGTGCCGCAGATGACCTTCAGCAGCCCGGCCTGCGCGAGGGTCTCCACCAGCCTGCGGTAGCGGGGGAGCATGCCGGCGTGGTGCACGCCGATGCCGTGGCGTACCAGCCGCGACAGCGTCTTCCCGAAGCCCGCGGTGAAGCGGAACCGCCCGATCAGCTCGGCGATCGCGTGCTTGTCCTCTTTCGAGGTGACGTTGACGCTCATCAGCGCCTGCGCCCGCTCCACGGCGGAGGCCTGCGTGAAGTGCACGACGTAGACCGGCGCCTCGTGCGTCTGCAGCAGCTCGGCGATCGTCTCGTGCAGCGGGGTGAGGACGTAGCGGAAGTGCAACGGCACCGGCCGCTCCACCGAGGTGATCACCGCGGTGTCCCGGCCGGTGCGGCGGGTGAGGTCGTCGCGGAAGAACGACACGTCGCCGAGCGTGGCGCTCATCAGCAGGAACTGCGCCTGCGGGAGCTCGATCAGCGGTACCTGCCACGCCCAGCCCCGGTCGGGGTCGGCGTAGAAGTGGAACTCGTCCATCACCACGGAGCCGACGTCGGCGCCCCGCCCGGTGCGCAGCGCGATGTTGGCGAGGATCTCCGCGGTGCAGCAGATGATCGGCGCCTTCTCGTTCACCGCGGCATCCCCGGTGAGCATGCCGACCTTCTCGGCGCCGAAGGTGTCGATGAGCTGGAAGAACTTCTCGCTGACCAGCGCCTTGATCGGCGCCGTGTAGAAGGTGCGCTCCCCACGGGCGAGTGCCGCGGCGTGCGCGCCGACCGCGACGAGGGACTTCCCCGAGCCGGTGGGCGTCGAGAGGATCACGTTGCCACCGGTGACCAGCTCGAGCAGCGCCTCCTCCTGGGCCGCGTAGAGCGAGAGGCCGCGCTCCTCGAACGCCCAGTCTGTGAACGCCTCGACGAGCGCGTCGGGATCGGAGGAGGAAGGAAGCCGGTCGGTGAGCGTCATGATGCCCCCGATCGTCCCCCACGCGCCCGGCGACGTGGGGCCGAGGGTCGACACCCAGCGGAAACCCGGATCCGCCGGTACACGCACTGGACTCGCGGTCCGGGACACTGGCTACCGTGGCTTCCGTGACGGAGCGGGGGACTCGGCGTGGCGTGCCCGGCCTCGTCCCGCCCATGCAGCCGGCCACCGTGACCGGCGAACCGCCCACCGGCCCCGACTGGATGGTGGAGGTGGCGTGGACGGGGCACCGCTGCATCGCCTACGTCGAGCCGGGCCGGCGGGTGCGGCTGCTGTCGGGTGCCGACAACTCGATGACCGCCGCCTACCCCGAGCTCGCGGAGCCGCTGCTGCGCCGGTCGCCACCGGGCGGCATGGTGCTCGACGGCACGCTCGTCGCGCGCGGCGAGGAGCACGCCGTCCGCCCCCGGCTGATCGCGCGCCGCAGCGCCCGACACCGCCCGTCGGAGGCGACGATCCGGCGCATCCCCGTCGACTTCCAGGTCGCCGACCTGCTGTGGCTCGACGGGCACAGCACCACCGAGCTGCCCTACGCCGACCGCCGCGCGCTGCTCGACGGCCTCGGCTTCGCCAGCCCGCCGGTGTGGACCACATCCCCGCTGCCCGCCACCGAGATCGGCACGATGCTCGCGATCGCCGAGCAGAAGGGGGCCGACGGGCTGCACGCCCGGCACCTGCGTGGCCGCTACCACCCGGGAGGGCGCTCCCGGTTCTGGCTACGCCTGCCGGTCACCCGCACCCGCCAGGTGCTCGTGGGCGGCTGGACACCCGCCGACCCGCACCGGCCCGAGACGGTGGGCACCCTGCTGCTCGGGGCCCCCGTGGCGGACACCCCGGGCGCCCTCCACTACGTCGGCCGCGTCGGGGTGTCGCTCGGGGAGCGCCGCAGGCTCGCCGGCGCGCTCGCCGACTGCGAGCAGGACGCACCCCCGTTCGTCGACGCGGTACCGGACGCGGCGGCGCGCCACGCGCGCTGGGCGCGGCCCGAGCTCGCGGGGCTCGTGGAGTTCTCCGGCTGGATCGGGGGCGGACGCATGCGCCGCCCGTACTGGCGCGGTTTGCTCGACGCGGCGGACGTCCACGACGACCGGTGGGCTCGCCCGCCGGAGCCCGCGCCCGCCACGGAAGCGCCCGTCGAGCCGCCGCCAGAGCCGGTCAGCCCGGAGCCGCCGCCCGAGTCGGCGGAGGCTGCCACCGAGGCACGCCGCCTGGAGCAGCACTTCGTCTACAACTCGTTGAACACGATCGCCGCGCTGATCCGCACCGACCCCGGCCGGGCCCGGGACCTGCTCATGGGATTCGCCGACCTGTCGCGGGCCGTCGACCAGGTCGGCGGGAGCACACTGGGCGACGAGCTCGCCGCCGTGCACGGGTACCTGCAGCTCGAGCAGGCCCGGTTCGGCCAGCGGCTGCAGGTGGCGGTGGACGTGGCGGACACCCTGCACCCGATCCCCGTGACCCCGATGCAGATCCTCGCCGCCGTGCGCGACGCGGTGCAGCGCGACATCGAGCCGCGGCCGGAGGGTGGCCTGCTCAGCCTCGCCGCCCGGGCCGTGGAGGGCGGGTGCGAGGTGCGCGTGACGGGCGGATCGGCCGAGGCACGGACGATCCACCTGCCCTCCGAGCACCTGCCGTGATCGGCCCCGACGGGTTGGGGTGCTCCGCTACGGTGGGCCCGCCGGACGATTTGACGGCTCCGCCTCCCCGAGTGATCGCCGGCTCGGTACCGTGCGCTCATGCTCGGCCTCCCCGACGGCACCCGCGCGTGCCTCTTCGACCTCGACGGCGTGTTGACCGACACCGCGAGCGTGCACGCCGCGGCCTGGAAGCAGATGTTCGACGAGTACCTGCGGGCCCGTGCCGAGCGGGAGGGCATGCCGTTCCGGCCGTTCGACGTCGCGACCGACTACGCGGCGTACGTCGACGGCAAGCCACGGATGGAGGGCACCGACTCGTTCCTGCGCTCCCGCGGCATCGAGCTCCCGGCCGGTGGGCCGGACGACGCCCCGGAGGCCGACACCGTGTACGCGCTGGCCATGCGCAAGAACGCGCTGGTCCAGGAGAAGATCGTCACCGTCGGCGTCGAGGTGTACCCGGGATCGGTGCGCTACCTGCACGCCGTGAAGGACGCGGGGCTCGCCACGGCCGTCGTGTCGTCGTCGGCGAACGCCGCGCAGGTGCTCGAGGTCGCGGGCCTCGCCGGCCTCATCGACCACCGGGTCGACGGGGTCACCGCGAAGGAGCGCGGTCTGCCCGGCAAGCCCGCCCCCGACACGTTCCTCGCCGCAGCCGCCGACCTCGGGGTCGGCAAGGACGAGGCAGTCGTGTTCGAGGACGCACTGGCGGGTGTCGCGTCGGGCAAGGCGGGCGGGTTCGGTCTGGTCGTGGGTGTGGACCGGCTCGGACAGGCCGACGCGCTGCGCGAGCACGGCGCCGACATCGTCGTCACCGACCTGGCCGACCTGCTGGACGGGATGCCATGAGCCCCGACCCGGGCCGCGCGTTCACCGTGGAGCCGTGGGTGGTGCGCGAGCCGCGGCTGGATCTGGACCGAATGGGCCAGGTCGAGTCGGTGTTCGCGCTGTCCAACGGGCACATCGGCCTGCGGGGCAACCTCGACGAGGGGGAGCCGCACGCGATGCCCGGGACGTACCTGAACTCGTTCTACGAGCGGCGGCCGCTGCCGTACGCGGAGGGCGGGTACGGCTACCCCGAGTCCGGGCAGACGATCATCAACGTCACCAACGGCAAGCTGATCCGGCTGCTGGTCGAGGACGAACCGTTCGACCTGCGCTACGGGCAGCTGCGCCGCCACGAACGGGTGCTGGACCTGCAGGCCGGCACGCTCACGCGGGAGGTCGAGTGGGCCTCGCCCGCGGGCCGGATGGTGCGGGTGCGCTCGACGCGGCTGGTGTCGCTCACCCAGCGCGCGATCGCCGCGATCGAGTACGAGGTCGAGGTGCTCGACGCTGCCGCACTGCTCGTCGTCCAGTCCGAGCTGGTGGCCAACGAGCAGCTGCCGGCCCGGGACGAGGCCGACCCGCGGGTGGAAGCCGCGCTCACCGACCCGCTCGTCGCCGAACAGCACCGCTGCGACGACGCCGGTGCAACGCTCCTGCACCGCACCCGCCGCTCCGGCCTGCGGGTGGCCGCGGCGATGGACCACGAGGTGCACGGCCCGGAGGGCGTCAAGGTCACCTCGGAGGCCACGGAGGACATCGGCCGCACCACGGTGATCGCCCGCCTCGAACCCGGCCAGACGCTGCGGCTGGTGAAGTACCTGGCCTACGGCTGGTCGTCGCGCCGGTCGCTGCCTGCGCTGCACGACCAGGTGCGGGCGGCGCTCGCGGCGGCCCGCTACACGGGCTGGGAAGGGCTGTGCGGGGAGCAGCGCGACTACCTCGCCGACTTCTGGCAGACCGCCGACGTCGAGATCGACGGTGACGCCGAGCTGCAGCAGGCCGTGCGGCTGGCGACCTTCCACGTGCTGCAGGCGGGCGCGCGGGCGGAGCGGCGGGCGATCGGCGCGAAGGGGCTGACCGGCGAGGGCTACGACGGGCACACCTTCTGGGACACCGAGACGTTCTGCATCCCCGTCCTGTCGCACATCGCGCCCGATGCCGCCGCCGACGCGCTGCGGTGGCGGCAGACGATCCTGCCGCTCGCCTACGAGCGCGCCGAGCAGCTGGGGCTGCGGGGTGCGGCGTTCCCGTGGCGCACGATCCGCGGCCAGGAGTGTTCGGGGTACTGGCCGGCAGGTACGGCGGCCTTCCACATCAACGCCGATATCGCCGACGCCGTCCGCCGGCACGTCGCGGCCACCGGGGACGTGGTGTTCGAGCGGGAGGTGGGCCTGGAGCTGCTGGTGGCCACCGCGCGGTTGTGGCGCTCGCTCGGGCACCACGACTCGGCGGGGGAGTTCCGCATCGACGGGGTGACCGGGCCGGACGAGTACACCGCGATCGTGGACAACAACGTCTACACCAACCTGATGGCGCAGGCGAACCTGCGGGCGGCCGCGGACACGGCGGCGCGACACGCGCGGGCGGCGGCGAAGCTCGGGGTGAACGCCGAGGAGATGGCGTCGTGGCGGGATGCCGCGAAGTCGATGCGGATCCCGTTCGACGAGGTGCTGGGCGTGCACCCGCAGGCGGAGGGGTTCACGCACCACCAGGTCTGGGACTTCGAGAACACGCCGCGGGAGAAGTACCCGCTGCTGTTGCACGTGCCGTATTTCGACCTGTACCGCAAGCAGGTGATCAAGCAGGCGGATCTGGTGCTGGCGATGCAGCTGCGGCCGGACGCGTTCAGTCCGGAGCAGATGCGGCGCAACTTCGCCTACTACGAGGCGCTGACGGTGCGGGACTCGTCGCTGTCGGCGTGCACGCAGGCGGTGGTGGCGGCGTGGACCGGGCATCTGGATCTGGCTTACGACTACCTGGCAGAGGCCGCGCTGGTGGATCTGGACGATCTGGCCGGTAACTCCGATCACGGGGTGCACATCGCGTCGATGGCCGGCACGTGGACGGCGGTGGTCTCGGGGTTCGGTGGGATGCGGATGGACGAGGCGGGGATCACCTTCGCGCCGCGGCTGCCTCCCGCGCTGTCGCGGATCTCGTTCGGGCTCCGGTGGCAGGGGCGGCAGTTGCGGGTGGAGATCCGGCCGGACGAGGTGGAGTACCGCCTGGTCTCCGGGCCGCCGATGCGCCTGCGCCACCACGGCGAGGCGGTGGCGCTCGCGGAGGATCCGCAGGTTCGGCCGATCCCGCCGCTGGAACCGGTCGAGCCGGTGGAGCAGCCGTACGGCCGTGGTCCGAAGGCCCGTCACCCGGGCAGCTGATCGGCGGTCGGCGCGTACGCGGTCGCGGAGCGGGTACGTGATGCGGGACGCCGAGCAGGAGGGAGAACGCTCGTGGACCCCGACCGCGCCCGACAGCTACTGACCGGCGAGCTGACCGCACTCGACGACCGGCTGCGCGCCGCCGAGGAGAACCGCGCCGAGACCACCGTGGACGCAATCGGCCCCGAGGGCGCTCTCGGCCAGCATCCGGGCGACTACGGCTCCGACGTGAACGCGACGATGGAAGCCCGGATGAGCGTCGAGACGATCACCGAGCAGCGCAGGCGCGTCCTGGACGCGATCGAGCTGCTGGACGAGGGCGGCTACGGGCGGTGCGCCGTCTGCGACCGTGAGATCGACGACGAGCGGCTCGAGAGCCGGCCGGAGGCCCGTACCTGCCGGGAGCACGCGGACACGCCCGTCGTGACGTAGCGCCGCGCGCAGCGGGACTTCACAAACCCAGTCCCCACTTCACACAAGGCCGGCCATGTGTGAAGTGGGGGCTGGGTGTGTGAAGTCGGCTGTGGTCAGGACCAGAGCCCCGGTTCGCCGTAGCCCCGCGGGGGTAGATGGGGCGTGTGAGCGAGGCCCCCGAGGAGTTGGTTCGGGTCGATCCCGCGGCGCCCGGCTTCTCCCGCAGGCGCCGTGGCCGCGGATGGAGCTTCTACGACTGCGCGGGCGCACCGATCACCGACCCGGCCGAGATCGCCCGCATCAAGTCCCTCGCCATCCCTCCCGCGTGGCAGGACGTGTGGATCTCCCCCGACCCCGGCGGACACATCCAGGCGGTCGGCGTCGACGCCGCCGGCCGACGCCAGTACCGCTACCACGAGGAATGGCGCCGCCTCAGGGACCGGGAGAAGTACGAGCGCGTGCTCACGCTCGGGGATGCCCTGCCCGACGTGCGGGTGGAGCTGGTCGAGCGGCTGCGGGGGAAGGGACTCGGCCGCGACCGCGTGCTCGCCGCCGGCGTGCGGATGCTCGACGTCGGCGTCTTCCGGCCCGGCGGCGAGGAGTACGCCCCGGGGGACGACGAGGAGGACGGCACGTTCGGGCTCGCGACACTGCGCCGGGAGCACGTGCGGCTGCGGCGAGGGGCGGTGGTGTTCTCCTACCCTGCGAAGGGCGGGGTGCCGCGCACGCTCGCACTGCGCGACCCGCTCCTGCACCGGGTCGTGAACTCCTTGCTCCGGCGCCGTGGGGGAGGTGAGGACCTGCTCGCCTACCGCGTCGGCCGCGGGTGGCACGACGTGCGGGCCGAGGACCTCAATGTGGCGGTCAAGGAGCTGATCGGCGATCAGTACAGCTGCAAGGACCTGCGCACCTGGAACGCCACCGTGCTCGCCGCCGTCACCCTCGCCGCCCGGGCCGCCGAAGGCGGGGTGCCCGAGAAGGAACGCGCCCGCACGAGGATCGTCAACCGCGCGCTCGAGGAGGTGGCTGCCCACCTCGGGAACACCCCCGCGATCGCGCGCGGCTCGTACGTGGATCCCCGCGTGATCGAGCGGTTCGAACGCGGCCGGACGGTGCTGCGGGCGCTTCGAGGGCTCCAGAACGGTTCGCCCGTGCCCGACCTGACCGAGGACGCCACCCGTGCCGCGGTCGAGCGGGCCGTTGTGCGGCTCATCGCCGCCGGGGAATGAGCGCGTCAGTGAACGGCCTCGTGGGTCCACACCTCGCGGGGCTGGTGGTGCAGCCGCCAGTAGTGCTCCGCGATCTCGTCGGGATCCCATGCCGTTCCCGGGGCGACCGGCCCCGCGACCGTCACGGTGGCGACGTGGACGCCCGCGTCGCGGTACTGCGTGTCGAGCAGCGCGGCGAGGGTCCGGACGCCCGCCTTGCCCAGCGACAGGCTCACGTAGCCGGGTTTCGGCTCCGGCATGCCGCCGGTGACCAGGAACGTGCCGCTGCCCCGCGCGGCCATCCGGGGGAGCACCTGCGCGGCGGCCGTGAGGGCCCCGACGACGTTGACCGACCATGCCGCGAGCTGACCCGCCGCCGCGAGCTCACCGGGCTCGTCCGGCCGGATGAGAGCCGCGTTGTACACGACCACGTCCGGCAGGCCGAACCGCTCCTCCGCGGCGGTCAATGCGCCTCGCAGCGCGGCCTCGTCGGCGACGTCCGCGGTGAGGGCCAGCACGTCGACCCCGGACGCCGCGACGCTCCCGGCGACGGCGTCCACGGTCGCCCGCGACCGGGCCACGACCGTGACCGGCATCCCGCCCCGCGCGAACCGGTTCGCGATCGCCCTGCCCGTTCCCGGTCCCGCTCCCAGCACCACTGCGCCTGCCATGTCCTCGGACGCTAGAGCCTGACACCGGTGTCAAGGTCAAGTGCGCGTGCGTAGCGGCAGCGCGCACGGGTACGCGACGGGCATGACTGGCAAGCTGGACGGAAAGCGCATCGCGATACTCGCCACCGACGGAGTGGAGCAGGTGGAGCTCACCGAGCCGCGCGACGCCGTGACGCGGGAGGGCGCCCGCACCGAGATCGTCTCGGTGGCCGAGGGCGAGATTCAGGCGATGAACGGCGACATCACCCCGGCCGAGAAGTTCGCCGTCGACCGGACCGCCGCCCAGGCGAACGCCGCCGACTACGACGCCCTGATCATGCCCGGCGGCACGGTGAACGCCGACCGCCTGCGGATGAATGCGCACGTGCGCGACTTCGTGCGCGACGCGTTCCGGGCGGGCACGCCGGTCGGCGTGATCTGCCACGGCCCGTGGACGCTGGTGGAGGCCGACCTCGTCCGCGGCCGAACGTTGACCTCCTACCCGAGCCTGCGCACCGACATCCGCAACGCGGGCGGCACCGTCGTCGACGAGGAGGTCGTCACCGACAACGGGCTGGTCTCCAGCCGCAACCCGAAGGACCTTCCCGCGTTCTGCGCGAAGATCGTGGAGGAGTTCGCGGAGGGCACCCACCGGGTGCACGACCAGGGCGCCACCGTGTGACAAGGCCTCCCTCCGGAGTTCACGCGTCACTCCATCGGGTAGTCATGGCTCATGACAGAGTGGCGCACCGGCCCCGGCACCCGGGCCGACGGGCGTGGCGAGGGTCCGCTGCAGCGTGCCGACCGCAACATGATCGAGCTGCTGCAGGAGCTGCGCGTGGCGCAGACCGGTGTGCAGATCCTGTTCGCGTTCCTGCTGACCCTCTCGTTCACCGAGCGGTTCGCCTCGATCGACGAGGTGCAGCGCTGGACCTACGTCGTCACCCTCCTGCTCTCGGTGCTCACGGCGGGGCTGTTCGTCGCCCCGGCGGCCGTGCACCGCGTCACGTTCCGGCGGGGCGTGAAGCAGGAGACCGTGCAGCTCGGGCACCGCTTGTTCACCCTCGGCCTCGGTGCGCTCGCACTGACGCTCACCGGCTCGGTGCTGCTGGTGCTCGACGTCGCGGTGGGGCTGACGTTCGCGATCTCCTCGTCGGTGGCGGCCATCGTCGTGCTGTGCCTGCTGTGGTTCGTGCTGCCGATCCCGCTGCTGCGTCGCACGCGGCCGGCCCCGGCGCTCGTCCACAACGACTGCGACGGAGAGGACGGCGACGGGCCGCCGCCCGGCGGTAGGGCGGCGGCTCGCGAGCCGTCATCGACCTGAGGGGTTACCCGGGCAGATTGCCGGGGACGCCGGAGGGACCGGTCTGCGGCGGCGTCTGCGGCTGCTGAGGGCTGCGACCGACGTCCCCGCGCCAGCCGCCCTCCTCACGGCCCCGCGACTCGATGAACTCCTTGAAGTGCTCCAGGTCGCCCTTCACGCGGCGCTGGACGATGCCCAGTGCCTCGCCCGCCTTCTCGGTGAAGCCCTCCGGGTCGTGCTCCATCTGCAGGGTGACCCGGGTGTGCTTGTCGTCGAGGCGGTGGAACGTCACCACACCGGCCTGGTGGGTGCCGCGGTCGGTTCGCCAGGCCACCCGCTCGTCGGGGTGCTGCTCGGTGATCTCGGCGTCGAACTCGCGCTGGACCCCGGCGATCTTCGTGACCCAATGCGTCCGCGTCGGCGTGAGCTGCTCGATGCGTTCGATGCCCTCCATGAACTTCGGGAACGACTCGAACTGCGTCCACTGGTTGTAGGCCGTGCTGACGGGCACGGCCACGTCAACGGTCTGCACAACATCGGTGGTCATGCTGGAGGCTTACCCGATGGCCGCCCGGCTATCCGTCTTCGGTCATCCGGCGCCGCAGCTGCGCGACCGTCTGGGACAGCAGGCGGGAGACGTGCATCTGCGAGATCCCGACCCGGTCGGCGATCTGGGTCTGCGTGAGGTTGCCGAAGAAGCGCAGCAGCAGGATCGTGCGCTCCCGCTCGGGCAGCTCGTCGAGCAGCGGTGCGAGCGTCTCGCGGTACTCGACCTTGTCCAGCTCGGCGTCCACGTCGCCCAGCGTGTCGGTGAGGGGGGTGTCCGCGCCGGCCACCAGCTCGTCGAGGGAGCTGCTGCGGTACGCCTGCTGGGCGTCGAGGCCCTCCACGACGTCCTCGGTGGGCAGGCCGAGCCTCGCGGCGATCTCGCTGGGGCGCGGGGCGCGCCCGAGCTCCTGCGACAACGGGCCGATCGCGCCGTTGATCGCGCTCTGCAGGTCCTTGAGGCGTCGCGGTACGCGCATCGACCAGGTCCGGTCGCGGAAATGGCGCCGGATCTCGCCGGTGATGGTCGGGACCGCGTAGGACAGGAAGTCGATGCCCCGGTGAGGCTCGAACCGGTCCACCGCGTTGAGCAGCCCTACCGTGCCGGCCTGCTCGAGGTCGTCGACGGGTTCTCCGCGGCCGGCGAACCGGCGTGCGATGTGCTGCACCACCGGCAGGTAACCGGTGACGAGCTTGGCCCGGATGGCCGGCCGTTCGGGGTGGTCCGGCGGCAGGGCCGCGAACTCCTCGAACAGCGGCGAGAGGTGGCCGTAATCGGAGTCACGGGACGTGTCGCTCATCGCTCGGCCTCGCTGGCGCTCGGCCGGAACTTCGCGCGGCCGCGGTATCGATGATTCGCTCGCTGACGCTCGCTCAGCTGCACGCCCTCATACGTGCGGGAAGGCGGGAGGTGCACGCGAAGACCTACCCGCGGCCTGCCGACCGGAAACCCGGTCGCTGGTACGTTCATAAGTCGCCCTGTCGAACGTCACGCCCGCGAAGGTGATCTGCCGGTGTCGAACAGCACGTCCCCCGCGGTGTCGGACGCCCGCATCCCGAACCAGCTCCCAGGCCGGTTCGACGACGGGATCGAGTACGAGCGGACCTACGTCCACATGCTGTACGAGCGCCTCGACGCGCGACGGGCCGAAACCGCCCGCAGGCTCTCGGACGTGCTGCACGACGAGACGGTGGGCACCCCGCAGGCGCTCTCCGAGCGCGACGCCGCTGCCGCCATGTACACCGATCGCCTCGCGGCGCTGCGCGCCGCCGAGCACGGCCTCGCCTTCGGCCGCCTCGACGTCGAGGACGGGGAGCGCCGCTACATCGGGCGCCTGGGCCTGCTGGACGAGGACAACGAGTACGAGCCGCTCCTGATGGACTGGCGGGCACCTGCGGCCCGGCCGTTCTACACGGCCACCGCCGCGTCGCCGGAGAGCATCCGGCGCAGGCGGCACCTGCGCACCCGCCGTCGCGACGTCATCGCCGTCGACGACGAGGTGCTGGACCTCGACGACGCCACCGCCGCATCCCAGTCCAGCGGCCTCACCAGCGAGGCCGCCCTCCTCGCCGCCGTCGATGCCCGCCGCACCGGCCGGATGGCCGACATCGTGGCCACCATCCAGTCCGAGCAGGACGCGATCATCCGGTCGAAACCCTCCGGGGTGCTGGTGGTGCAGGGCGGGCCGGGCACCGGCAAGACCGCGGTGGCCCTGCACCGGGCCGCCTACCTGCTCTACACCCACCGGGACCGTCTCGCCCGTCGCGGCGTGCTCGTGGTCGGGCCCAACCCCACGTTCCTGTCCTACATCGGCCAGGTGCTGCCCTCACTCGGTGAGACGAGCGTGGTCCTCGGCACGGTGGGGCAGCTGCACCCTGGCCTCGACGCGCGGCGCGCCGAGCCGCCGGTCACGGCGGCCGTGAAGGGGCGGGCAGACATGGCGGCGGTGATCGCGGCCGCGGTCCGCGACCGCCAGCAGGTGCCGCGCCGGCCGGTCGAGCTCGTGGTGGAAGGGCAGCCGGTGCGGCTCGACCGCGAGGTCGCCCACGCCGCCCGCACCCGCGCGCGCCGCTCCCGCAAGCCGCACAACGAAGGCAGGCGGATCTTCCGCAAGGAGGCACTGCGGCTGCTCGCCGAGCAGGTGGCGCACACCTTGACGAGCCCCGGCCGGCGCGACCTGCTCGACGCGGGCGACCTGGCCGACATCCGTGACGAGCTCGCCGAGAGCCGCGAGCTCGGCCGCGAGCTGGACGCACTGTGGCCGACGCTGTCGGCCGAGCAGCTGCTCACCGACCTGTTCGCCGACCGCAAGCGGCTGAACTCGGTGGCGCGCAGGATCCCGGCGGCCGACCGCGAGCTGCTCCACCGCCCCGCGCCCGCCGACGACGTGCCGCCCGAGCTGCGCTGGACCCCCGCCGACGTCCCGCTGCTCGACGAGGCCGCTGAACTGCTCGGTGACGACGGCTCGGAGGCGGCCGCCCGCGAGGCCGCCGCGCTGCGCGAGGAGGTGCTCTACGCGCAGGGCGTGCTCGACGTGCTGGACCTGGAGGAGGACCTCGACCCCGAGCTGCTGCGCGCCACCGACGTCATCGACGCCGACCGGCTCGCCGAGCGGCAGGCGCTGCGCCGCTACGACTCCACCGCCGAGCGGGCGGCCGCCGACCGCGAGTGGACCTACGGCCACGTGATCGTCGACGAGGCCCAGGAGCTCTCGCCGATGGCGTGGCGGCTGGTGATGCGCCGTTGCCCGAGCCGGTCGATGACGATCGTGGGCGACATCGCGCAGACCGGCGACCGCGCGGGCGCGCGCTCGTGGGACGAGGTGCTCGCGCCGTTCGTGGAACGCCGCTGGCGGCTGGAACAGCTCACCGTGAACTACCGCACCCCGGCCGAGATCGCCACCGTCGCCGACGACGTGCTCGCCGAGATCGAGCCGGGCCTCGCCCCGCCGCGGTCGGTCCGCAGCACCGGCGTGCCGCCGCGCGCGGTACATGCCAACGGGAGCCAGCTGGACGACACCGTGGCGAAGGTGCTCGCCGAGGAGGCAGGCGCGGTCGGCGACGGCCGTACCGCCGTCCTCGTGCCCACTGGCCGGCTGGACGGGCTGCGGGCTCGGCTGCTCGGTGCCGACGCCCCGGACGGCACGGATGTGGACCTCACCGCTCCCGTGGTGGTGCTGCCGGTCTCGGCGGCGAAGGGGCTGGAGTTCGACGCCGTGGTCGTCGTCGAGCCCGTGGAGCTGCTCGCCGAGTCGCCGCGCGGGCAGGGCGATCTCTACGTCGCCCTCACCCGCGCCACCCAGCGGCTCGCGGTGGTGCACGCCGAACCCCTGCCGCCGATGTTGCACAAGCTGCGGGACGGTGCCTGACGCGTCGATCCTGCTGGCCGAGGTGCGCATGCGGTGCCTGGCCCTGCCGGAGGTGACCGAGGGACTCACGCACGGAGGGCCCACCTGGTTCGTGCGCGGCCGGCGGTCGTTCGTGAAGTTCGTCGACCCGGACGAGCACCCCCGGCTCGCCCTGCCGCACGTCGCGATCTGGGCGGCGGCACCGCCAGGGGCGCGGCAGGAGCTGGTGGCCGCGGCGCCGGACCGCTTCTTCGCGCCGCGCTTCGGCGGGCGCGACTGGGTGGGGATGCGGCTCGATCGCGAGCCGGACTGGGAGGAGGTCGGCGAGATCATCCTCGACGCCTACCGGCAGGTGGCGCCACGGTCGCTGGTAGCCCGGCTGGACGTCTAGGTGACTGGTGTCTTTCGGTGGTTGGTGTCCTGGGCCTGAACCGGCCTCCTGGCGACGCCGCGCATGGTGCGGGGCGTGCATCGGGGGGTAGACCGGGGCCTGCCCTTCTGGGCGCGCGGCGCCGCCACGACGCGTCTCACGATCTCCCCGTGCCGTCCGTACCGGGTTCAGTGCTTGGGGCATCCCTGTTCGGCCCACGCGCCCGCCGCCAGGAGGTCGGTCTCACGCGGCCGGTGATGCCCTCGCCCACCCGGTGTCGGCCGGCGCACCCCGTGTCGTGTCACGCGACCCATCGATGGGCTGCGTGGGCCGAGTACGGGTGTGTGAGCGGCGCAGATCATTCCGAGATGCGCACCACGGCCTCCGCGGGGACGGTGGGGCGCATCTCGAAATGATCATGGCCGCCGTCGCGGGGGATTGCCGTACTCCCTGCTGCAACCGTGCTTCGAGGCGAAGATCCAGCCCCGCCCTGGTCTCGATCCGCGATCTACAAGGGCGTCACGTACGCCCCCGAGATGCCACCGTCCACGAGGAAGGTGGAGGCGGTGATGAAGCTGGCGTCGTCGCTCGCGAGGAACGCGACCGTGGAGGCGATCTCCTCGGCCCTGGCGAAGCGGCCCATCGGGATGTGCACCAGGCGGCGCTGGGCGCGCTCGGGGTCGGTGGCGAACAGGTCCTGCAGGAGCGGGGTGTCGACCGGCCCGGGGCACAGCGCGTTGACCCGGATGCCCTCGCGGGCGAACTGCACGCCCAGCTCCCGGGTCATCGCGAGCACCCCGCCCTTGGAGGCGGTGTAGGAGATCTGGGAGGTCGCGGCGCCCATCACCGCCACGAACGACGCGGTGTTGACGATCGCGCCCCCGCCCTGGCGCTGCATGTGCGGGATCACGGCCTTGCAGCACAGGAACACCGAGGTGAGGTTGACCTCCTGCACCCGGCGCCACGCGTCGAGGCCGGTCTCGAGGATGGAGTCGTCCTCCGGCGGGGAGATCCCGGCGTTGTTGAACGCGACGTCCACGCTGCCGTAGGTGTCGACCGCGGCGGAGAACAGCGCCTCGACCTGTGTCTCCGAGGTGACGTCCGTCTGCACGAAGAGCCCGCCCACCTCGTCGGCGGCGGTCTTGCCGGGGCCTGGGTCGATGTCGGCGACCACCACGCGCGCTCCCTCGGAGGCCAGCCGGCGCACCGTGGCCAGCCCGATGCCGCTGCCGCCACCCGTCACGACCGCGGTGCGGCCGGAGAACCGTTCCGTCATGCCCGCGAGCCTAGATCGCCCGGTCTAGACCGCTGCGGCCGCGGTGACCAGTGCGGCCATCAACCGGACGTCGGTGGCGTCCTCCTCCGGGTGCCACTGGACGCCGACAACGAACGGGGCGTCGGCGAGCTCGACGGCCTCCACGAGGCCGTCGGTGGCTCGGCCGGTTACCACGAGGCCGTCCGCCAGGCGGTCGAGGGCCTGGTGGTGGTGACACCGCACGGCGGTCTGCCGGCCGAGGGCGGCACCGACCCGGCTGCCCGCCTCCAACGCCACGTCGATGGTGCCGAAGACGCCGGGGGAGGGGTTGTGCCCGGTGTGCCCCACCGCGTCGGGCACGTGCTGGACCAGGGTGCCGCCGAGCCCGACGTTGAGGACCTGCGCGCCCCGGCACACACCGAGCACCGGGATCCCGCGTTCGAGGGCGCGGTGGAGCACGGCGAGCTCGGCCGCGTCCCGCTCGGGATGCGGCTGCCCCGTGCGGGGGTGTGGGGTGGCGCCGTAGCGGTCGGGGCCGACGTCCGGGCCGCCCGCGAGCACGACGGCGTCGAGGCGGTCGACGGCCGCGGCCGACTCCGCGACCGGCGGGAGCAGCACCGGCACCCCGCCGGCGGCGATCACGACGTCCGGGTAGGTGCGGGGGAGCAGCACGGCCGCGTGGTCCCAGACCCCGTAGCGGGTGTGCTCCCCGTACGCGGTGACCCCGATGACGGGGCGCGGCCCAGCAATCGGCTCAGAGCCGTTCGAACCCACGCCTGCGCTCCCAGTCGGTGACCGCCGCATCGAAGGCGGCCAGCTCGATGCGTGCCGCGTTGGTGTAGTGCTCCACCACCTCGGTGCCGAACGCCGCCTCTGCGACCTTGGACCCGGCGAACAGCTCGGCCGCATCACGCAGCGTCGTCGGCACCCGGGAACCGCTCGACTGGTAGGCGTTGCCCGCGAACGGCGGCGAGAGCGGCAGCTCGTTCTCGATGCCGTGCAGACCGGCCGCGATCAGCGCGGCCACCGCGAGGTAGGGGTTCACGTCGCCCCCTGGCACCCGGTTCTCCACCCGCAGCGACGGGCCGTGCCCGACCACCCGCAGCGAGCACGTCCGGTTGTCGAGGCCCCATTCGATGGCCGTGGGCGCGAAGCTGCCCTCGGCGTAGCGCTTGTAGGAGTTGATGTTCGGGGCGAAGAGGTACGTGAGTTCGCGCAGGCAGGCCTGCTGCCCGGCGACGAACCGCGCGAACAGCGGGGAGAACCCGTGCTCGCCGTCGCCCGCCGACACCGGGCCGTCCTCGCCGCGCAGGGAGATGTGGATGTGGCAGGAGTTGCCCTCGCGCTGGTCGTACTTCGCCATGAAGGTCAGCGCCATGCCGGCCTGGTCGGCGATCTCCTTGGCGCCCGTCTTGTAGATCGAGTGGTTGTCGCAGGTGGTGAGCGCGTCGGCGTAGCGGAACGCGATCTCGTGCTGGCCGAGGTTGCACTCGCCCTTCGCGGACTCGACCACCATGCCAGCGCCCGCCATGCCGTTGCGGATGCTCCGCAGGATCGGCTCCACCCGTGCGGTGCCGAGCATCGAGTAGTCGACGTTGTAGAGGTTGGCCGGCTCCAGGCCGTGATAGGCCTTGCGCCACGCCGTGTCGAACGAGTCGGCGAACAGCATGAACTCCAGCTCGGTACCCACGTCGGCGGCGAGCCCGTGCGCCGCGAGCCGGTCCAGCTGAGCGCGCAGGATCTGCCGCGGGGACGCGACCACCGGCGTGCCGTCGGTCCACTGCACGTCGCACAGCACGAGCGCGGTGGCCTCGTGCCACGGCACGAGACGCAGGGTGCTCATGTCGGGCACCAGCACGAAGTCGCCGTAGCCGCGCTCCCAGCTCGACATCGCGTAGCCGTCGACGGTGTTCATCTCGACGTCGACCGCGAGCAGGTAGTTGCACGCCTCGGCGGCGTGCGGCACGACCTCGTCGAGGAAGTACCGCGCGGCGCACCGCTTGCCCTGCAGGCGGCCCTGCATGTCGGTGAACCCGACGAGGACCGTGTCGATCGCGCCGTCCTCGACGGACGTGCGCAGCTGCTCGACGGTGAGCATGCCGGGACGGGCCATGGGGAGAGTCCTTCCGGGTACGGGCCGATCACGACGAACGGGACCCTGGTCGGAACCTATCCGACCCCATGCCCGTCCGAGGTCTGCGCGCAGGCTTCGCGCGGCGCGCAGACCTCGGTGGGATCAGGGTCCCGTTCGTCGGTGCGTTGCGACGTGACCTACGCCCTGCTTACTTGATCTCGGCCTCGGTGTCGGCCTTGCCGTTGGTGGCAGCCTTGCCATCCGCAGCTGCGCCCTCGGCCTCGGTGTCGGCAGCGTCGGTGCCGGCCTTGCCGTTGGCCTCGGCCTTCACCTCTGCCTCCGCCTCCGCCGTGGTCTCGGCGGTGGTCTCGTCGTCGGCCTTCGGCTCCTCGGCGGCCTCCTCGCCGCTGTCGGCCTCGGTTGCCGCCTCTTCGGTCGCTGTCTCTTCGGCGGCGGTTTCTCCGGTGGGGGCCTCGGCGGCCGCTGCGTCCGCGCTCTCCGGCTCCTCCGAGGCCTCCTCGGCGGTCTCGGTGTCGGCCGTCTCGGATTCGGCCGTGTCAGCGACCGGGGCTTCGGCCGGTTCCGGCTGCTGCTCGGGGGCAGATTCGTCGTCGCTCGTGGCCTCGCCCGCCGCGTCGATCTCGTCGGCCTTCGCCTCGGCGTCCGTCCCCGTCTCCTTCTCGGGGGCCTCGTCCGAGTCCGTGTCCGACTCGTCGGCCTTCTCGGCAACCGCGACCGCGGTGGTCGTGGCCGCCGCGCCGGCGGCCGCCGTGGCGGCACCGGGGCCGGTGTGGCGGTGTGCCTCGGCGTCGAGCTGCTTCTCGATGTTCTGCAGCTCCTCCTCGCTTCCGGCCTCGCGGACCGGGCCGGTGAACCAGTTCCGGGCCGAGAGCAGGTACCACCCGCCGAACAGGACGAGCGCGCCCAACACGGTGATCGGGGCGTAGTTCACCGACTCCCATGTGAAGTCCTCCGCGCCCGGAATGCCCTTGGGCGAGAGCGGCATCAGGAACAGGATGCAGATGATCGCGATCCACGCCACGGAGACGGGGGCGATCCACTTGTAGTGGTTGCCGAGGCTCCAGGCGCCGTGCTCGAACGAGTCGCCCGCCTTGATCCGCAGGATGATCGGCAGGGCGAATGCGATGTAGAGGCCGATCACGGCGATCGAGGTACCGACCGCGTAGCCGACCACGCCGTTGGCCAGCGTGGGGATCATCAGGGCCCATGCGAGCACGGAGATCGCGGTGACGGCGTTGACCGGCACGCGGTTGGTCGCGACCTTGCGCCACAGTGTGGAGAACGGCACCGCCCGGTCGCGGGAGAACGCGAACATCATCCGCGAGGCCGACGTCACCGACGCGGTCCCGCAGAACAGCTGCGCGACCACGGCGATGAGGAGCAGGAACTCCGCCCACGTCTCGCCGAGGGACTCCGTCCAGATGTAGATCACGGCGTTGCCCGCGGCGTCGAGGGTGCCCTGAACGTCGGGCACCGCGAAGGTCACCGCGACGAGCAGGATGAAGCCGAACACCACGGACACGACGACGGACATCACCATGCCGAGCGCGGAGGCGCGCGACGCCTGCCGCGTCTCCTCGCTCATGTGCGCGGAGGCGTCGTAGCCGGTGATCGTGTATTGCGCCATCAGCAGCCCGAGGCCGAAGACGAAGATGATCCCCGTGTCGGAGAACCCGGAGTTGTTGATCACCTCGCCGAACACGAAGCCCGCCGACTGGTGGTTCTCCGGGATGACGATCAGGATGCCGACGATCACGACGACGCCAACCATGTGCCACCACGCGGAGACCGTGTTCAGCAGGGCGAGGACGTTGACGTTGAGCAGGTTCAGCCCGAGCTGAAGCGCGACGATCACCGTCAGGGTGATGAAGACGGTACCTGTGTCGGTGCCGATCGCGTCCGGGAACCAGAGGTTGAGCAGCGCCGTTGCGAAGAGGGCGGAGCCGTACTGGATGGCGGCGGTGACGGCGATCTGGCCGATCAGGTTGAACCAGCCGGTGAACCAGCCCCACGCCGGCCCACCGAGCTTGGAAGCCCAGAAGTACAGCGCACCCGCGGTGGGCATCGAGGAGGCGATCTCGCCCATCGACATGGACACGAGCACGCAGAAGGCCCCGACGAGGAGCCAGCCCCAGGTGATGGCGATCGGGCCGCCGTTGTTGAACGCGAGGTAGTACGAGGTCAGACAGCCGGCCAGGATCGAGATGATCGTGAAGGAGATGGCGAAGTTCGAGAACCCGCCCATCTCCCGGTACAGCACTTGGGCGTAGCCGAGGCGATGGAGGATCGCCTCGTCCTCGGTGCGCTGGGCACCCTCGGTGGCGGCCACTGGGGCTCCTAGGTGATTCGGGGGTGGATCGTGGTCATTCCGGTTGGGAAGCCGCCACGAGCAGCTGCTCGAGGTCGGGTCCGTCGAACGCCGCGACGGCGCGGTCGTACTTCTCCATGCCCCAGGACCAGAAATCGAAGTCCAGAGGGCTGGAGCCGTGCTGGATGGCCGCCCAGAGTGTCCAGCCGTACTGCGACATCAGGGCGAACAGGCGCGCCCGCGCGACCTGACGTGGGCGGCGCCGCCCGTAGTAGGCCGTGACGAGCTCGTCGAGCAGGGGGAGCGGCAGCGTCGCCTCGCTCCAGATGTTGCCCAGCTCGAAACACGGGTCGTTGTTGCCCGAGTACTCGTAGTCGATGATCCGGACGCGCTCCCCGTCGTCGAGGAGGTTCTCGGCGAGCAGGTCGTTGTTGCAGGGCACCGTGTCGGTCCGGGGGCCGAGCGCCTCGCGGATGCGGGCCACGGTGGGCGCGAACTCGTCGTAGCGCTCCGGCAGCCGGAAGCCGTGTTCGGCGACGATCTTCCGGTAGCGGGCCTGCACCTCGAACATGTCGAAGTCGTTGACGAAGCGCGGACCGGCGTGCAGCCGACGGCACGCGGCGGCGACCCGGTGCAGGACATCGGGGCGGTGCAGGTCGGCGTCGCCGAGCGCGCGGCCGGGCAGGAAACCGACCACGATGCCCTCACCGGGGCGGTAGTGCAGGACCGGCGCGCCGACGCCGGCCTCGGCGGCGGCCACCGAGTTGGCGTGTTCGATGTCACGCTCGATCCCGAGCAGGCTCTTCCCTCCGGCCGGGATGCGCACGACACACGTGCCGTCGGCGTTGGTCACCTTGAGGTTGCGGTTGGTGAGCCCACCAGGGAGATCCACGACGGTGCGCGGGTGTCGCGCGGTGCACGGAATCGTGTCGAGCAGCGCGTCCAGGTCGGGATCGAGCACGGTCGTGGTCAACTCCACTGGGGGATGGTAGAAGTCGCGTCAAATACGGTCTAGACCGTAAGGTGCGGTCATGCCAGACGTGTTGCCCGGCCGTGCCCGCATCGTGATCATCGGTGGAGGAGTGGGCGGCGCCAGTGTGGCCTACCACCTCGCGGAGCGCGGCGAGCGGGATGTCCTGTTGCTCGAGCGCTCCGAGCTGACCAGCGGGTCGACGTTCCACTCGGCCGGACTGGTCGGGCAGCTGCGCTCGGATCCCGCCCTGACTAGGATGAACGTCTACTCCGCCGAGCTGTACCGCAAGCTCGAGGCAGCCGGTGGCGAGCACACGCCCGGGTGGGTCGAGTCGGGGTCGCTTCGGCTCGCGTCCTCGCCCGAGCGCCTCGAGGAGATCCGCCGCCAGGCGGGGTGGGCGGCCCGGTCCGGCCTGCCCCTCGAGTTGATCTCCGCCGAGGCGGCGAAGGATCTGTTTCCGCTGATGAGCACGGATGGCGTGCTCGGCGCGGCGTACACGCCGACCGACGGTCACGTGGACCCGTCGCGGCTGTGCTACGCCCTCGCGGCCCTGGCCAGGGCGAACGGGGTCACGATCGCACAACGAACCCGTGTCATCGAGATCAACACCGCCAAAGGGCAGGTCAGCCGCGTCCGAACGGACCGGGGCGACGTCGAATGTGAGATCGTCGTCGACTGCGGGGGGATGTTCGCGGCCGAGATCGGGCGGCTGGCGGGCGTCCGGATCCCGGTTGTGCCGATGTCGCACCAGTACGTCGTCACGGCGCCCCTGCCGGCGGGCTCGATGCCCACCGACCGGCCGCTGCCGTCGTTGCGCGACCCCGACCTGCTCGTCTACTACCGCCAGGAGGTCGACGGCCTCGTGATGGGCGGATACGAGCGGCAGTCCGCCCCGTGGACCGCGACCACGAGCTCCTACGACGCCGTGCCGGCCGACTTCAACGGCAAGCTGCTCCCTCCGGACTGGGACCGCTTCTCCGAGATCATCGACAACGCGCAGGTCCGCGTGCCGGCGCTGGCCGACACCGGCATCGTCACGATGATCAACGGGCCGGAGGCGTTCACCCCGGACAACGAGTTCTGCCTCGGCGAGACCGAGGTCGCGGGCTTCTTCGTCGCCGCTGGGTTCTGCGCCCACGGCATCGCGGGTGCAGGGGGGATCGGGCGGGTGATGGCCGACTGGATCCTCGACGGCGACCCGGGCATGGACCTCTGGCACATGGACGTGCGCCGCTTCGGCCGCCATTACCGTGCGCCTGGCTACACCCTCGCGCGCACGGTCGAGAACTACGAGAGCTACTACGACATCCGCTACCCGGCGGCGGAGCGCTCGGCGGGTCGCCCGCTGCGCACGTCCCCCGCCTACTCGTGGCACGCCGAGCACGGCGCCGTGTTCGGCGAGAAGGCCGGGTGGGAGCGGGTGAACCACTACTCGGACGCAGGATCCGAGCAGCTGCGTCCGCGGGGCTGGGCGGGCCGGCACTGGTCGCCCTGCGTGGAGCCCGAGCACCGCGCCGTGCGCGAGGCGGCGGGCCTGTTCGACGAGAGCTCCTTCGCGAAGATCTCGATCAGCGGCCCGGACGCGGCCGCGTTCTGCGCGCACGTCTTCGCCGGGCGCGTGGACCGGGCCCCGGGTGCCGTGGTCTACACGCAGGCGCTCAACGACCGCGGCGGTATCGAGATGGACGTCACGCTCACCCGCCTGGCCGAGGACGAGTTCCTCGTGGTCACCGGCACGGCGTTCGGCACGCACGACCTCGGCTGGCTGCGCCGCCATGCCCGGCTGACCGACGCGTCGGTACGGCTGGCCGACGTCACTGGCGCCGAGGCGTGCTTCGGGCTGTGGGGGCCGGAGGCCAGGGACCTGCTCGCCCCGCTCACCCCCGTGTCGCTCGCGAACAGCGACTTCCCCTTCGGCACGATGCGCGAGACGACGGTGGGGGACATCCCGGTACGGGCGGTGCGTGTGACGTTCGTGGGGGAGCTGGGCTGGGAGCTGTACTGCTCGACCGAGTACGGCGACGCCCTGTGGCGCACGCTCGCCGGGACCGGGGTCCGGCCGTGCGGCTACCGGGCGATCGAGAGCCTGCGGCTGGAGAAGGGCTACCGGGTGTGGGGCACCGACATCACCCCCGAGACCACGCCTGACGAGGCCGGCGTTGCCTTCGCCGTTCGCAGGGAGGGGGAGTTCGTCGGGCGCGCTGCGCTGCTCGCGGCCCGCGAGCGGGGGCCGGCCCGCACCCTGCGCTGCCTCGTGCTCGACGAGCCGCGCGCCGTGGCGCTCGGCGGGGAACCGGTCCGGCTCGCCGGTGAGGTGGTGGGCCAGGTGACCTCCGGCGGCTACGGGTACACGGTGGCCCGCTCCATCGCCAACGCCTACCTCCCGGCGGGCACCACGGAGGGAACGGAGGTCTTCGTACAGGTCGACGGCACGTGGGAGCGCGCCGCGGTGGCCCCGAGCCCGCTGTACGACCCGAAGGGCGAACGCTTCCGCGCCTGAATTGGGATCTTCACCCGAGTGTACTAATTGTAGACGTTTGCGGTACCAGGCGTAACGGTTGCGGGCATAGTGACGAGTCGTATTGCGCTGTTCAGTGAGCGCGTCGTTCGTAGGTCGTCGCCCACGGTGACATCGGCGTCGCCGTGCTCCCGCTCCGGGTGTCCGATCTCGACCGGCGCGTTCCGCTCCCCGTCCAGCTTCTCCGTGGGGGATACGGATGCGTCGCTCGGTCTGGAGATCTGTACTCGAACTGGTGCCGCACGGCTATGGCCTGTCCAGTGCCGACTGGCACCGACGACACCAGCTCCTGTTGGTCGTGCTGGCTGTGCACATACCCGGGCTCGCCGCCTTCGGGGTGTTCCTGCGCCAGCCGCCGGATGCGGTGTTGCTCGCCGTGGTGGTCCCCGGCGCGTGCCTGCTGTTCGGCTGGCTGCTGGAGCGGCACCGGCGGGTGGCCTCGGTGGCGGTCACCGGCGGGCTCGTCTGGAGTTCGGCGGCGCTGGTCGGGCTGACCGGCGGCACGATCGAGGCCCACTTCCACTTCTTCATCATCATCGGCTTCATCGCTCTGTACCAGGACTGGGTGCCGTTCCTGTTCAACGTCCTCTTCACGGTGGTGAGCCACGGTGTGGGGTCGGTCTGGCAGCAGACGCTGATCTTCAACCACACGCCGGCGCAGTCGAACCCGTGGCTGTGGTCGCTGATCCACGGGGTCGCGGTGCTTCTCGCCTGCGTGGGGATGGCCCTGTTCTGGCGGGTCACGGAGGACACGCAGCGGGAGAAGGACGCTCTGGCGCAACAGCTCGCCGACGCCGAGATCAACCGGCGTCAGTTCGCCTCCGACCTGCTGGTGAACCTGGCCCGGCGCAACCAGAGCATGCTCTACCGGCAGCTCGAGATCATCAACCAGCTCGAGGAGTCCGAACAGGACCCTGACGCGCTCGCCGAGCTGTTCAAGCTCGACCACCTCGCCACGCGGGTGCAGCGCAACGCCGAGAGCCTGCTCGTGCTGTCCGGAGAGCAGCCTGCCCGAGTGTGGCGGGAGCCCGTCGCGCTGCGCGACGTGGTTCGCGCCGCCATCGCGGAGACCGAGGACTTCGGGCGCGTGTCGGTGCTCATCGACGACCGCATGGCCATCGCCGGTCACAGCGTCACCGACGTGACGCACCTGGTGGCCGAGCTCGCCGAGAACGCCGTGCGGTTCTCCCCGCCCGACACCCTCGTCCGGATCCGCACGCGGCCCGATCCCCAGCACCCCGGCGGCCATCTGGTCGTGATCGAGGACTGGGGTGTCGGTATCCCGGCGGACGACCTCGCGGCCGCCAACGCGATCCTCTCGGAGGTCATCGACATCGACCTCTCGGTGGCGCAGCGCCTCGGGTTCCACGTCGTCGCCCGGCTGAGCGCCCGTCACGGCATCCGGGTCTCGCTCTCCCCGACGCCCGGATCGGGCACGACAGCGGTCGTGGCACTCCCCGCCGAGCTGTTCGAACGACGCCTGAACCGCGCCACACCGGTGGGAGCAGCGGTGTCCGCGTACGACCACGCCCCGTCGCTCGCCGACACGGCTGTGCTGGCACGGCCGTACGTCGCATTGCCGCGGGATCGCAGAGTGGGTGCGCACCGGCTCCGGCTCGACGGCGACGACACCTCACCTGATTCCGTGGGCGCCGGTACTGGGGACGCCGACATGTGGGACGCCGACACGTGGGGCACCGATCCGTGGGGCGCCGACTCGCGGCCCGCTGACCAGCGGGTTCCGCGCGATCCAGCGGCCGCGATGCCAGTGGTGCCGAACCAGCGGTCGGGAGCCGTGTGGTTCGGCGACGACGCAGGGCAGTACGTCGGCCTCCGCCGCCGCACCCCGCAGTCGCATCTCGTGCCGGAGCTGCGGGCGCAGGGCTCGATCGCCGCCGCGCGCCCCGCGCTGCCACCCGCACATGTGACGGGCGCGGCGCAGGCGCTCTCGCGCTTCCACGCCGGCAGGCGCGCCGCCACCGACCGCGGCGACGGCGCCGCGGACGCACGCTCCGAAGGCGCGGGGGCGGGCGCCGCGTGGTTCGAGCCGCCGCCCTCCGATGCCGAACCCGACCGCGGAGCGGGGAGGTGAGCGACGCCGAGCCTCCACGGCACCAGGCCGACTCGGGTCCCCCGCGCCGGCTCGTCCCCGTCTACGCCCTGACCGGAGGACGTACCCGATCGGGCGGCCGGGAGCTGCCGATGGAGTCGCTCGTGACCGCGACGGAACGCGCCGGCTGGGGGCACCACCTCGAGAACGAGTACCGCACGATCGTCGAGCTGGCCCGGCGGCCGGTGTCACTCGTCGAGATCGGCGCGGCCCTCGCCGTGCCGGTGACGGTCGCCCGGGTGCTCGTGGGCGACCTCGTCGACGGCGGCTTCCTCGACGTGCACGCCCCGCCACCCGCGTTCGCGGCTGGACGCCCGAGCTCCGCCGTGCTGACCCGGCTCCTGGAGGGACTGCGTGCGCGCTGACGATCGACGAGCTGACGATCGAGCTGACGATCGATCAGGGAGTCTGGCACCGATCCCGCTGAAGATCGTCGTGGCCGGCGGGTTCGGGGTGGGCAAGACGACGCTCGTGCAGACGGTGTCGGAGATCGGGCCGCTGTCCACCGAGGAGCCCCTCACGGTCGCGTCGGTCGGCGTCGACGACCTCCGCGCGGTGCCGGACAAGACCACGACGACCGTGGCGTTGGACTTCGGCCGGATCAGCGTCGGCGACTCGCTCGTCCTCTACCTGTTCGGCACGCCGGGCCAGGATCGCTTCTGGTTCATGTGGGACGAGCTGGCGCGGGGCGCGGTCGGCGCTGTGGTGCTGGTCGACGTGCGGCGGATCGCGGACTCCTTCGCCGCCGTGGACTACTTCGAGAGCCGCGACGTCCCGTTCGTCGTGGCGATGAACGCGTTCCCCGGCGCCGACCGGTACCGCCCGGAGGCCGTGCACGACGCGCTGCGGCTGCGGACCGACGTGCCGGTCGTGCCGATGGACGCGCGGGTCCGCGGCTCGTGCCTCACCACGATCGTCCGGCTCGTCGAGCACGCGCTGGACCGTTCCAACGTGGTGCAGTTCCCGCGCTCGGTCCCGTTCAGCCGGTGAGAGCTTCGAGCACCTGCTCGCCGTAGCGGGCGAGCTTGGTCTCGCCGACGCCGCTGACCGAGCCGAGCTCGGCGAGCGAGGTGGGGCGCCGGGAGGCGATCTCGCGCAACGTGGCGTCGTGGAAGATCACGTAGGCCGGGACGCCCTGTTCCTTGGCGGTGGCGCCGCGCCACGTCCGCAGGCGCTCGAACAACGGGGCGGCCTCGGGCGCGAGGTCCGGCGCCGCGGCCTTGGCCGGGCGGGCCCGGCGGGCCTGGCGTGGCGGGTCGCGCCGCAGCATCACCTGGTGCTCGCCGCGCAGCACCGGGCGGCTCTCCTCGGTGAGCACGAACGTCTGGTGCCGCGGTTCGACGGCCAGCAGCCCACGGGCCACGAGCTGACGCAGCACCGTGCGCCACTCGCCCTCGCCGAGGTCGGTGCCCACGCCGAACACGGTGAGCGAGTGGTGGTCGAACTGCTCGACCTTGGCCGTGCGCCGCCCGAGCAGGATGTCGACGATCTGTCCTGCGCCGAACTTCTGGCGCCGCTCCCTGTCCAGCCGGAACACGGTGGAGAGCACCTTCTGCGCCGCCACCGTGCCGTCCCATGACTCGGGCGGCACCAGGCAGGTGTCGCAGTTGCCGCACGGGGGCGTGCCGCGCTGCCCGAAGTAGGCCAGCAGCTGCGAGCGGCGGCACTCGACGGTCTCGCAGAGCGCGAGCATGGCGTCGAGGTGCTGCGCGAGGCGGCGCCGGTGGTCGCGGTCGCCGTCGGACTCCTCGATCATCTTCCGCTGCTGCACGACGTCGGCGAGCCCGTAGGCGAGCCACGCCGTGGACGGCAGCCCGTCGCGGCCGGCGCGCCCTGTCTCCTGGTAATAGCCCTCGACGGACTTGGGCAGGTCGAGGTGGGCGACGAACCGCACGTCGGGCTTGTCGATGCCCATGCCGAACGCGATCGTGGCGACGACGATCACGCCGTCCTCGCGCAGGAACCGGGACTGGTTCCGCGCGCGCGTGCCCGAGTCGAGCCCGGCGTGGTAGGGCACAGCGGTGAGGCCCTGGGCGGTCAGGAACTCGGCGATGCGCTCCACCGAGTTGCGCGAGAGGCAGTAGACGATGCCCGCGTCGCCGGCGTGCTCGGTGCGGATGAGGTCGAGCAGCTGGCGGCGCGGGTCGTCCTTCGGCGCGATCCGGTACTGGATGTTGGGCCGGTCGAAGCTCGCGACGAAATGCCGCGCCCGCTCACTCGGACGCAGGTCCAGCCGCTGTGCGATCTCGGTGTGGGTGGCCTCCGTGGCCGTGGCCGTGAGCGCGATCCGCGGCACGTCGGGCCAGCGCTCGTGCAGCTCGGACAGGGCCAGGTAGTCGGGCCGGAAGTCGTGGCCCCACTGCGCGACGCAGTGGGCCTCGTCGATCGCGAACAGCGCGATCCGGCCGCGGTCGAGCAGGCTCAGCGTGGACGGCACCCGCAGCCGTTCGGGGGCGAGGTAGAGCAGGTCCAGCTCGCCGGACAGGAACGCCCGCTCGGTGTCGCGGCGCTCCTCGAAGGTCTGGGTGGAGTTGAGGAACCCCGCACGCACGCCCAATGCCCGCAGCGCGTCGACCTGATCCTGCATCAGCGCGATGAGCGGGGACACCACCACCCCGACACCGGCGCGCACCAACGCGGGGATCTGGTAGCACAGCGACTTGCCGCCGCCCGTGGGCATCAGCACCAGCGCGTCGCCGCCGCCGCAGACGTGATCGATGATCTCGGCCTGCTGGCCGCGGAACGACTCGTAGCCGAAGACCCGGCGCAGGACGTCGAGCGGGGGAGCTGCGGGGGCGGGGGTTGCGGTGGCCGACTCGGCGACGGGATCTGCGGTCCGGGTATCGGGCACCTGGCGATCGTAGGGGCACGGTCCGACGAGGCGGGGCCGAACCGCGAAAGCCGGCGCCGGATGGATCGGCCAGGCCTCCACCGTGGGGACGGCAGCGACCAAGGCGAGACGTCGCTAGATGATCTTCATGGCGACCAACAGCTCGTGATCGCCGCGCTGACCTGCCGGTATCGGGTGCCGTTACGGCGCGGGGGGAAGCCGCTCGACCGCGGCCGTGGCGATGGCGACGCCCCGGATGCACGGGTCCGGCACCCGGGCAGGTGGCGGTGCAGGTGGCGGGGCCGGAGCCGCCATGTCGACCTTCACGATCAGCAGCTCGCCCGACGGGTATCCGCGCTTGTCGGTGTAGGGGCGGTGCAGGATCTGCACGTCGCACCCGCCGCCGTCCTCGTCCCTTCGGGCAGCGGCCTCGCGTCCCGCGATCTGCACCCTGTTGCCGGCGTTCCTGCCGATGCCGCCTCGGTTGCGGTCGTAGGCGACCTCGACCGACGCCCCAGTGGTCAGGTTCTCCCAGTCGCAGTCCCACCCCGCGAAGCCAGGGTCGGGGTCGACGGTCTCCAGGCCGGGCACGGTCGCGACGGTCGCGCGGTCCAGCAGCCCACACGCGTCGACCGCGGCCAGCGATCCGGGGTCGAACGGCGCGGCGCGGCGGGGTATCGGGCCGCTGACGAGCACCGCGACCGCGGTGTCGGTGGCGACGTCGGCGACGGCACACGGGTCCGGGAGCGCGCCACGCACGGGCCGGGCGACGACGCGGACGTCGTTCCCGTCGGACAGCCGCAGCGTGCGGGCGCATTCACCGTTGACGGGCGTGCCGCGCACGATGACCATGCCGTCGCGTTCCTCGGGCACGCCCTCCGGCAGGGCCGTGCCGGCCTGGGCGAACTGCAGTTGCACCGTGGAGCGGTCCTGCCCGGAGTCGATGGTCACGTCGCAGCGGTCGAAATTCCCGGCGTCGGCCTCCAGGAGGGTCTGGCCGAACCGGTCGAGCGGCTCGGGACGCAGCAGTGAGCACGGGTCGGCGGTGGCGGGATCGCCGAGCACGGGACCGGCTGCCGCGGCGCCGACCGCCACCCCCGTCGGCGGGCGCAGCCAGACGACCAGCCCCGCCGCGACCGCCACAGCGGCGACGGCGGCGACCGCGATCCAGAGCCACCGCCGCCCGCCTGTGCGCTCGACGCGCCCGTCGGTGGACTCGCTGCCCGCCACCTCCGCGAGCAGCCGAGCGACCTCTGCCGCGGTGGGCCGCTCGCGCGGCCTGCTCTCCAGCATGCGCATCAGCACGGGGCCGAGCGCGCCGGCCTGGCGCGGCGGCTCGACGACGCCCTTCATCGCCGCCCTGTGCATCTGCTCGGGGTCTCCGTCGCCCCACACGGAACGGCCTTCCACCGCCGCGTACAGCGTGGCCCCGAGCGAGAAGACGTCGGCCTGCGGGCCACCCTCCAGCCCGTTCGCCACTTCGGGGGCGAGGAACGCGGCTCGCGCGGGGTCATCGCCCTCGCGCGAGGAGATCCCGAAGCCGGTGAGCGTGACGTGGTCGCCCTGGCCGACGTGGACGTCCCGGGGTGTCACCGCCCCGTGCACGACGCCGAGGCCGGGCGAGTGGGCGTAGGCCAGCGCACCGGCAACCTGTGCGCCGAGACCGGCGGCCCGGCGCGGGGTCAACGGCCTTGCGGCCGTGAGATCGGCCAGGTCCGGCGCCGACACGTACCTCATGACCAGCCACGGCTCGCCGCCGTGCTCCACCATCCGGTACACGGAGGCGATGTTCGGGTGATCCAGCAGCGAGGCGATCGCCGCTTCCGCGCGCAGCCGCTGAGCTCCGCGTTCCCGTTCGTCGGGCGCGAGGTGGGACAGGCGTACCCGTCGCAGCGCGATGGCCGCGTTCGACCCCTGCTCGGTGGCGCGCCACACCTCGGCCGTCCCGCCGGAACCGACCTCGCCGTCGAGGCGGTACTGCCCGGCGATCAGGTCACCACGCTCCATGGTCCCCCCGCACCCTTCCGATCCGGCGAACCGTATCGGATGCCGTTCAGCGGTCCGCGCCGTGGTGCGGTCATGGCTTGTGGACGGGGCTCCGCTCCCGTCAGCGGTGGACCGCGGTGCGCACCATGAGCCGCACGCGGTCGGCGCGGTACAGGTCGCGGGCGTACTCCACGGGCAGGCCGCCGACCGACAGCGCCGTGCGTTCCACGCCCATCAGCGCCGTGCCCCGGATCACGCCGAGGGCGGCAGCCTCGGCCGGGTCGGCGCTCACGGGCTCGAGGTACTCCACGGCGGTGTGCGGGGCGAGCCCGTACTCGTCGGCGAGCAGCTCGTAGATCGACCCGGTCAGGGGGTGGGTGAGCAGGCCGGGTAATCGGTCGGCGGGCAGCCACGAGCGTTCGAGGGCGAGCGCGGCGCCGTCGGCGGAGCGAACGCGCACCAGCTCGTACACCGGGGCTCCGGCCGCGAGCCGCAACGCCTGCGCCGCAGGACCTTCGGCCTCCACGGTCCGCGCGCCGAGTACCACCGCGCCGGCCCGCCGATGGGCGCGTCGCATCTGCTCGGTGAAGCCCGCGACGCCCGTGAGATCGCAGTCGATGCGGGGCTCGGCGACGAACGCGCCTCCCGAACGCCCTGGTGTGCGGACGAGCACGCCGCGGCGCGCGAGCCCGTCGAGGGCCTGGCGCAGGGTCATCCGGCTCACCCGCAGCGCCGCGGCCAGCTCGCGCTCCCCGGGCAGGCGGTCGCCAGTCGAGATCGCGCCAGCGGTGATCTCTTCCATGAGCCACCGTTCGATCTGCGCGTGCACCGGCACGCCGCGGTGGCGTTCGAGGGCGGGGGCGCGCCCGAGCAGCTCCGCGGACATCCGCACAGCGTAAGCGCTACCGAGGCGAACCGGGCCGGAACGCAGCGTGCCTCGCTCCAAATATCTGATATCGTCGGAGTGACGGAGGCCACAAGGGGGTGGTTCGTGTCCGACCTGAAGTCGCAGACGATCTACCGCGCGCTGCGCGAGCGGATCCTGTCGAACGAGATCCTCTCCGGCACCCGTCTGGTGCTGCGCCAGCTGGCGAACGAGTACGACACCAGTGACATCCCGGTGCGCGAGGCGCTGCGGATGCTCGAGCGCGACGGGCTGGTCGAGATGGTCCCGTACCGCGGGGCGCGGGTCACCACGCTCACGGCGCGCGAGATCGAGGAGACCTACTTCATCCGCGGTCACCTCGAGAGCATCGCCACCGGCCTCGCCGCCGAGCGCATCACGGACGCCGAGCTGCACACCCTCGACGAGCTGATGATGCGGATGCGCGCCGCCGTCGAGGCGGGGGACGGGCCGGGCTTCTCCGATCTCAACCGCGAGTTCCACGCGACGATCGTCGGAGCATGCGGCAACGAGATGCTCCGCGAGCTGACCATGGACATCTGGCAGCGCCACTCCGGTTTCCAGCGGGTCTTCCGGATGGTGCCGGAGCGGCTCGCCGCCTCCCAGTCCGAGCACGAAGGGATCATGGACGCGCTGCGGGCGCGGGATCCCAAGCGCGCCGCGGCGCTCGCGCTGTGGCACAAGCGCTCGGTCGGCGACACGGTCAGCACCCTGTTGGACGACGAGCGGGCGGACGACGAGCGCGCGGCGGGCGGAGAGACGGCGTGAGCACCGTGGAGAAGGTCACCGAGAACGTGCAGACCGCCGCGGTGGGGTTCGACCACGTCTACAAGGCGTTCGTCGCACGCGGGCGGCGCAGTGAGCCGGTGCTGGCGTTGCAGGACGTGGTGTTCGACGCGCGGCCTGGCGAGTTCGTGAGCCTTGTCGGCCCGTCCGGCTGCGGGAAGTCGACCTGCCTGAACCTCGTGGCCGGGCTCTCGACCCCGTCCGAGGGCGCGGTCACCCACCACGGCCGCCCGGTCCGCGGGGTGAACACCGCGGTCGGCTACATCACGCAGGAGGACAACCTGCTGCCGTGGCGCACCCTCTCGGGCAACGTCGAGCTCGGTCTGGAGCTGCGGGGCGTGGCGCGGGCCGATCGCCGCGCGCGGGCGAAGGAGTTCATCGACCTGGTCGGGCTCGGCGGGTTCGAGGAGCACTACCCGCACGAGCTGTCCGGCGGCATGCGCAAGCGGGCCGGGATCATCCGCACGCTGGCGTACGACAGCGACGTCGTGCTGATGGACGAGCCGTTCGGCCCGCTCGACGCCCAGACCAGGGTGATCCTGCAGGCCGAACTGCTCAAGCTGTGGCAGCGGTCCAGGCCCACCGTCCTGTTCGTCACGCACGACCTGGTCGAGGCGATCGCCCTGTCGGACCGGATCCTGGTGTTCACCGCGAACCCCGGCACGATCAAGCGCGAGTACGCGGTGGACATCCCACGCCCGCGCGACCCGTTCCGCATCCACGAGACGCCCGGGTTCTCCGAGCTGCACGAGGCGCTGTGGGCGGACATCCGCGCCGAGATCGGGGGCGAGGCCCCGTGACGATCGCGGCCGCCCCGCCCGCCACCGGGCAAGCCGTGCTGGCCCGCGCCGCCGCGGCCGACAGGCGGCGCAGGCAGTCGGAGCGGGCGGTGCTGTGGGCGGGCACCGCGGCGTTCGGGGCGGCGATCCTGCTGTTCTGGCAGTTCGGCCTCGGCCACATCGTGAACCCGCGCTACGTGAGCGACCCGGCCACGATCGCGGGCCGGATCGTCGAGCTCGCGGCGGAGGGGGAGATCCTCCGCCACGTCGGCGTGACGATCGGCGAGGCGGCCACCGGGTTCGTCATCGGCTCGGTGCTGGGCCTCGCGAGCGCGTTCGGGCTGGCGCAGACCCGCCGTGGGTACGCGGTGTTCGAGCCGTTCCTGGTCGGCTTCTACTCGATCCCGAAGATCGCACTGGCACCGCTGTTCATCCTGTGGTTCGGCCTCGGCACCGCGCCGAAGATCATCATGGCCGCGCTGCTCGTCTACTTCGTCGTCTTCGTCAACACCGCCACCGGGATCAGGGAGGTGCGGCCGGGGCTGCTGCAGGTGTGCCGGGTGCTCGGCGCGAGCCGCCGCGACCTGCTGCTGAAGGTCACGCTGCCCTCGGCGGCGCCCGCGATCGTCGCGAGCGTGCGGATCACGGTCACCCGCGCGATCGAGGGCGCGCTGCTCTCGGAGTTCGTGGCCTCCACGCAGGGGCTGGGCTACCTGGTCGCGCGGGCGTCGCGGGAGTTCGACATCGCCACGGTGTTCGCCGGAATCGTGATCATCGCGGCGGTCGTGATGGCGGCCAACGGGCTGCTCCGGGTCCTGCAGGCCCGGCTCGCGCCGTGGCACAACGGGCAGGTGCACGGATGAACGAGCCCACGTCGGCGGGGACGGCCGTCCTGGAGGCCACCCGCCGCGCGCACCGCGCCGCCCGCACCGCGGAGCGGCGGTTCCTCCTGGCCACGCGGGCCGGCATCGTGATCGTCGCGCTGGTGGCCTGGGAGCTCGCCTCCGGCACCCTGATCCGCTCGTTCTACGTGAGCTCGCCCAGTGCCGTGGCCGAGACGCTCGCGGAGTGGGTCACCTCGGGGGAGCTGGTCTACCACGGCGCCTTCACGGTCACGGCGGCGTTCCTCGGCTACGTGTTCGGCGCGGTGGCGGCCGTGCTGGTGGCATGGCCACTGGCCATGCTGCGCACCGCGTACCGGATCACCGAGCCGTACTTCCTGGTGGCGTACTCGATCCCCGCGGTCGCGATGGGCCCGGTGTTCATCCTCTGGTTCGGGATCGGGCTGACGCCCAAGGTCCTCATCGCCGCCTACTTCGTGTTCTTCATCGTCTTCATCAACACGGTCGCCGGGTTCCAGCAGGTGCCCACCGGCCTGCTCGACGTCACGCGGGTCATGGGGGCGTCGCGCCGCGACCAGCTGCGGACGATCCTGCTGCCCAGCGCCCTGCCCTTCGTGCTGGCCGCGCTGCGGATCACCCTCCCCGCGGCGATGATCGGCGCCGTCACCGGCGAGTTCATCTCGTCCAACCGCGGGCTGGGCTACCTCACCCGCGCCGCCGCCGCGAGCTACTCCACCGCGGGTGTGCTCGCAGGCGTGCTCTGCCTGTCCGTGATCGTGCTGGTGATGAACCTGCTGCTGCGCCCGTTGCGGCACGCGCTGCGCTGGCAGCCCGACGTCGACGTGCCGCAGGCAGCGGACGGACGCTAACCGGAGCGACAGGAGTGATCATGCGAGGACGACGGCGTTCCGCGGTCATGGGTGGCGCGTTGGCACTCGCGCTGACCCTCGCGGCGTGCGGCGGGGACGCGGGCGGCGGAGCGCCGGGGGAGGGTGGGCGGACCGCGATCACGGTGTCGTCGCTGCCGAGCGCGTTCCTCGCCCCGATGTACATCGCCGAGAAGGACGGGCTGTTCGAGCGCGAGGGTCTCGACGTCACGATCGTGGAGCTGCAGAGCGGCGCCGACGGCGTGCCGGCCGCCATCTCGGGCAGCTCGCAGTACGCCGACCTCGGGTTCGACGACCTGGCCACCCTCGCGGCCGAGGGCGAGGACAGCCTCGTGATGGTGCACAACCTGGTGCGCCGGGTGACGTTCACGCTCGTGATGAACCCGGACGTCGCCCGCGAGCGCGGCGTCACCCGCGAGTCGCCGATCGAGGCCCGTTACGCGGCGCTGAAGGGCCTGCGGCTCGGCGTGACCTCGCCGGGAGCAGCAAGCGACAAGTACATGCGTTACTACCTGCGCGAGGCAGGCCTCGACCCGGAGCGCGACGCCGAGATCATCGCGATCGGCGACGGCGCCTCGCTGCTCGCGGCCCTCGAGACCCGCCAGATCGACGCCTACCAGCTCTCGCCGCCCACGCCGTACGTGGCCCAGGCCGGGGGCTTCGGAACGGTGATCATCGACGGCCCCTCCGGAGACGTGCCCCGCTTCGCCGACTTCGCCTACACCGGGTTCGCGGCCAACCGCGAGTGGGCCGAGGCGAACCCGGAGGCCGCCCGCGCGTTCAACCGGGCGCTCAACGCGGGCATGCAGCAGGTGCTGGCCGACCCGCACGCCGCGGCCGCGAAGATCGTGGACCGGATGTCGGCGGGTGATCTCCCGGTGCTGCAGCAGACCCTCGACGCCTTGGCGCCCGCCCTGTCCGCCGACGGGTGTTTCGACGCAGCCGCCGTGCAGAGCACGCTCGCCGTGATGCACGAGGTGGAGCTCACCGACACGGCGGGCGACCCCGCGGAGGGCGTGCTGTGGACCAACGCGTACAACGAGTGCTGACTCGGAAGGAAACCCGGTGAAGATCGTTCGCTACTCGAGCCCTGACGGCGCCGCGTGGGGCGTCCTCGACGACGGCGTGGTCCGCGCTGCCGAGGGCACACCGTTCGTCGACCTGCGGCCCGGCGGGCAGGTGGTGGGCCGGCTGGAGGAGGTGTCCCTCCTCGCTCCCGTGACCCCGCGCACCGTGCTCTGCGTCGGGCGCAACTACCGCTCCCACGCCGAGGAGTTCGGCAACCCGGTCCCGGAGGAGCCGCTGCTGTTCCTCAAGCCGCCCGCCGCGGTGGTCGGGCCCGGCGCCGACGTGGTGTATCCGGCGCTGTCGGGGCGCGTCGACCCCGAGGCCGAACTGGTGCTCGTGATCGGGCGCACGGCCCGCAACGTCCCAGCGGCCGACGCATGGGCCGTGATCGGCGGCTACACCTGCGGCAACGACGTCACCGCCCGCGACATCCAGCGGTCCGACGGCCAGTGGACCCGCGGCAAGGGCTTCGACACGTTCTGCCCGATCGGGCCGTGGGTGGACACCGAGTTCGACCCGGCCGACGTCGGCGTCTCGTGCACGGTGGACGGCGAGCGCCGCCAGGACGGCCGCACGAAGGACCTGATCTTCCCGATCCCGTTCCTGATCGAGTACATCACCCGGTTCACCACGCTCGAACCCGGCGACGTGATCCTCTCCGGCACCCCGGAGGGCGTCCGCGCGGTCGAGCCGGGCAACACGATCACGGTGGAGGTGGAGGGCCTGGGTGCCCTGACGAACCGGGTGGTCGCCGAGTAGCCCCCGACATCAGGCCAGGCTCGCCCGCCACGCCTCGTGGAGTGTCGCGAACTCGCCGTCATCGGCCAGCAGGGCCTGCGGCGGGCCGTCCTCCACGACCCTGCCCTCCGACACCACCAGCACCCGGTCGGCGATGAGCACCGTCGAGAGGCGGTGGGCGATGATCAGCGCCGTGCGGCCGGCGAGCACCGTCTCCAGGGCCGCCTGCACCGCCCGCTCGGAGGGGATGTCCAGCGAGGAGGTGGCTTCGTCGAGCAGCACGACGGAGGGGTCGGCGAGCACCACCCTGGCCAGCGCGATCAGCTGGCGCTGGCCCGCCGACAGCCGTCCGCCGCGCTTGCGGACGTCGGTGTCGAAGCCCTCCGGCAGCGCCTCGATGAACCCGCGGGCGCCGACGGCCTCTGCCGCGGCGACGATGTCCGCGCGCGGGGGTGAGCCGTCCGCCCGCCTTCCCATCGCGATGTTCTCGGCGACCGAGCCCGAGAAGAGGAACGCCTCCTGGGTGATCATCACCATGGCCGAGCGCAGGTCGGCATCGGTGACGTCGCGCAGGTCGACCCCGTCGAGGCGCACGGCACCCTCGGTGGGGTCGTAGAACCGCGCCGCGAGCTTCGCGAGGGTCGACTTGCCTGCTCCGGTGGCGCCGACGAGCGCGACGGTCTGCCCGGCCGGGACGCGCAGCGACAACTCCGGGAGCACCGTGCGGTCGGGCGCCCGCTGGTAGGCGAACCGGACCCGGTCGAACTCGAGCTCGCCGCGCACCGGTTGGGGCAGCGGCACCGGATGCGCCGGCTCGGGCACGCCGACCGGGGTGTCGAGAACCGATGCGATCTTCTCCAGCGCCGCCGCCGCGGACTGGTAGGCGTTGAAGAACTGCGCGAGATCGTCGAGGGGGTCGTAGAAGCGGCGCAGGTAGAGCACGAACGCGGTGAGGGCGCCGAGGGCGAGGGTGCCGTCGGCGACGCGCAGGCCACCGAGCAGCAGCACGAGCGCGAGCGTGCAGTTGCCCACCAGCCGGACCGCCGCGATGAACCAGGCGACGGTCAGGAACGCCGCGGTGTTGGCGTCGCGGTGCGCGTCCGTCAGCCCCTGCATGATCTCGTCGTTGCGGGGCTCCCTGCGGAACGCCTGCACCGCGCGGATCCCGTTCACGGACTCGACGAAGTGCACGATCACCCGCGCCACCGTGCTGCGGGTGCGCCGGTAGCTCGCCCGGGAGCGGCGCTGGAACCAGCGGGTGAGCAGCAGCAGCGGGACGAACCCGGCCAGCACGACGGCCGCGAGCAGCGGGTCGATCCACACCAGCAGCACCGTGATGCCGACCAGCGACAGCAGCGCGCCGAACAGGCCGTCGAGGCCCTTCTCGAGCAGGTCGGAGAGCGCGTCGACGTCGCTGGTGAGCCGCGAGATGAGCCTGCCCGATGTGAACGACTCGTGGAAGTCGAGCGACAGCCGCTGGCCGTGGGCGAACAGGCGCTTGCGCACGTCCAGCAGCAGGTCCTGGCCGATGCGCCCGGACAGCAGCAGGAACGCCGCCCGCAGCCCGGCGCCTGCGATCCCGACCGTCGCGTACCCGCCGATGGCCGCGGCGAGCGGGCCGGGCCGCCCGTCGAGCGCGGCCGGCACGCCGCTGTCGATGGCGAGCGCCACCATCAGCGGACCGGTGAGCATCACCGCGTTCTCCGCCACGAGCAGCACCGCGGCCAGCACCACCGCACGCCGGTGCGGCCGCAGCAGCTCGGCGACGAGCCTGCGGGCCCGCGCCTGCAGACGCAGCCCGGTGCGGCGGTCGACCGAGTCGGGCTCCTCCTCGTCCTCCGCGGCGATCCCGCGCCAGGCCTCGTCGTCGAGAGCCGCGGTCACGCCTCCACCCCCTCGCGGTCCTCCACCGTGTCGCCGGCCGTGTCGACCGCTGGGCTGGCCAGCAGCCTCCGGTACTCGGGCACCGTCGCGAGCAGCGTGGTGTGCGTGCCCACAGCGGTGATGCGCCCACCGTCGAGCAGCGCCACGCGGTCGGCGAGCTGCACCGTGGACGGCCGGTGCGCCACCACGAGCGCCGTGACCCCGCCCAGCACCCGGCGCAGCGCCGCCTCGACCTCGGCCTCGGTGTGCACGTCGAGGGCGGAGAGGGGGTCGTCGAGCACCAGCACCGGCGGGTGCCCGACCACCGCCCTTGCCAGGGCGAGCCGCTGGCGCTGCCCGCCCGACAGGGACATGCCCTGCTCACCGATGCGGGTGTCGAGCCCCCACGGCAATGCGGCGACGAAGCCGTCGGCACTGGCGATCCGGAGGGCCTCCCAGACCTGGTCGTCTGAGTGGCCGGGCGAGCCGAGCAGCACGTTCTCGCGCACGCTCGCCGAGATCAGCACCGGGTCCTCGAAGGCCGTGGCGACGGCGGCGCGCAGGTCGGACAGGCGCAGCAGGCGCACGTCGACACCGTCGAGCAGTACCGCGCCGCCGGTGACGTCGTGCAGGCGGGTGACGAGCGCTGTGAGGGTGGTCTTGCCCGACCCGGTGGCCCCGACCAGGGCGAGGGTCTCGCCTGGCCGCACGCTGAGGTCGACGCCGCGCAGGATGTCGCGGTCGCCGCCCGGGTAGCGGAACCGGACGTCGCGCAGCTCGAGCGCGCCGCGCACCGGCCGCGGCATCGGCTGGGGATCGGCGGGATCGAGGATCTCCGGCGTGACGTCGCGGACCTCCCAGTACCGCTTCGTCGCGGCCGCGGCGTTGCTCGCCTCGGCGAGCAACCACCCGATCGACGCGATCGGCCAGTACAGGTAGGTCATCACCGTGACGGCCGCGACGAGCGTGCCGATCGTGAGGGAACCGGCTGCGACCCCCCACGCGCCGAGCCCGAGCACCACCGCGATCGCCGACTCCGGCAGCATCACGAGCACCGCCCACAGCGCCGCGATGAGGCGGATCTTGAGCAGCTCGGTGCCCCGCAGGCCACGTGCGTCGGCCACGAAGCGTCGGCTGAGCCGCCGTCCCCGGCCGAGCGACTTGAGCACGCGGATCCCGAGCGCCGACTCCTCGACGACGGTGGTGAGGTCGCCCGCCTGGTCCTGGGCGCGGCGGGCCTCGACCGAGAACCTGCGCTCCAGCAGCAGCGTGAGAACCAGCAGCGGCACGGCGGTGATCGCGATCACGACCCCGAGCGACACGGAGAGCCACAGCAGCACGCCGATGCCGACCAGCACGGTGAGGACGTTGACCACGAGGAAGATGCCGGAGAACGCGACGAACCAGCGGATCGTGTTGAGGTCGCCCGTGGCGCGGGAGAGCAGCTGACCGGACGGCCACCCGTCGTGGAAGGACACCGGCAGCCGCTGCAGGTGCGCGTACAGGTCGGTGCGCATCGCGGCCTCGATCCCGGTGCTGGGCCGCGCCACGAGGCGCCTTCGCAGGAACATCAGGACGGCTTCTCCGGCGCCGAGCGCGAGCACACCCAGCACCAGCCACGGCAGGGTGTCGCGCTCGCCGCGGGTGATCGGGCCGTCCACGATCGCGCGGGTGACCAGCGGGATCGTCAGGCCCGCGAGGGTGCCGGCCAGCGCCGCCGCCCCGCCGGCGAGCAGCGTCCAGCGGTGTGGACGGACGTAGGGGGCGAGACGGCGGAGGGTGGAGAGGGTGGCCCGTTCGGGCGGCGGCTCCGTCATGGCTCGATCGACGCTAGAAGGGCGCGGCGGCCCGCGCACCCGAGTTCTCTCACGCGTCCGACGGAACCACCTCCACTCGGGTTGAAGTCCAGTCCCGCCGAAGTGGCAGGCTGGGACGAGCAGAAGATCGCATGGGGAAGGAACGGTCGTGGCGGCAGGACAACTCAGGATCGGCTACAAGGCGTCCGCGGAGCAGTTCGCGCCCCGGGAGCTGGTGGAGTACGCCGTGCGGGCGGAGGAGGTGGGCCTCGACAGCGTCGTGACGTCGGACCACTTCCTGCCGTGGCGGCACGAGGGCGGGCACGCGCCATCGTCGCTCGCGTGGTTCGCGGCCGTGGGGGAGCGCACGTCACGGGTGCTGATCGGCACCTCCGTGCTCACGCCCACGTTCCGCTACAACCCGGCGGTGCTCGCCCAGACGTTCGCGACCCTCGGGCTGCTGTACCCGGGGCGCGTGATGCTCGGTGTGGGCACCGGCGAGGCGCTCAACGAGATCGCGGTGTCCGGCCGGGAGTGGCCGGAGTTCAAGGAGCGGTTCGCGCGGCTGCGGGAGTCGATCCGGCTGATGCGGGCGCTGTGGACCGAGGGGGAGGTGACGTTCGAGGGCGAGTACTACCGCACCGTCGGGGCCACCATCTACGACCGCCCCGAGCAGCCCGTACCGGTGTACGTGGCCGCGGGCGGCCCGGTCGTCGCGAAGTACGCCGGACGCTCGGGTGACGGGTTCATCTGCACCTCTGGCAAGGGGATGGAGCTCTACACCGACAAGCTCATCCCCGCCGTCGAGGAGGGCGCGGCGGCCGCTGGGCGCGACGCGGCGGATGTCGACCGCATGATCGAGATCAAGATGTCCTACGACCGTGACCCGGACCAGGCGCTCGAGAACACCCGGTTCTGGGCGCCGCTCTCGCTCTCGGCCGAGCAGAAGCACAGCGTCGGCTCGGCCGTCGAGATGGAGCGCCTCGCCGACGAGCTGCCCATCGAGCAGGTGGCGAAGCGCTGGATCGTGGCCTCCGACCCGGACGAGGCCGTCGCGCAGATCAAGCCCTACGTCGACGCCGGGCTCAACCACCTCGTGTTCCACGGCCCCGGCCAGGACCAGGAGCGCTTCCTCGCCCAGTTCTCCGAGGACGTGCTCCCGCGACTGCGCGCGCTTGCCTGACCCAGGGTCGTGAGTGGATACGCGTGCCCGGGCACGCGTATCCACTCACGAGCGCTACTTCTTGCCGCGGGCCTTGTCCGTCTTGCGGTTGTTCGCCTTCTGGATGGCCTTGACGAGGTCGTCCTTCTTCATCGACGAGCGCCCGGGGATGTCGAGCTTCTTCGCCACGTCCATCAGGTGCGACTTCGAGGCGTTGGCGTCCACGCCGGCCGCGGTCGGTCGGCTGGTCCGGCGGCCGGGGCCGGAGGACTGCTTGTCGGAAGGGCCCTTGCCGTCCTTCGGCTCCCAGTGGTCGCCGACCTTCTCGTGGGTGTGCTTGAGCGCGGCGAACGCGACGCGGCGGGCGCGGCCGCCCTCGTCGCCGTAGGTCTCCATCGCCGAGTCGTAGGTCTCCACCCAGGTGCGCTTCGCCTTCGCGTCGGAGCGCTCCACGGTGCTCGGCATCGCATCCTTGCCCGGCATCTCGTTACACCTCCGCTCTGCGGTGCGCCGGCGGGCGCGGCGTGTCCAGGAAACGACGGACACCCTTCATCCCGTACCGGTCCACCGCGGTCTTGATCAGTCCGAAGATGGCGCCCTGCAGCGTGGCGGCCAGCAGCACCTCGCGGGTGCTGTAGTCGTCGGACAGCGGCTGCGGGGTCTCGTCCTCGTCGGAGATCTTCTTCCACACGATCCCGAAGACCTTGCCCGCGAGCAGGCCCCCGATCAGCCCGAAGAACAGGCCGATCGGCTTGTAGGCGAGCTTCGCGAGGCCGCTCAGCTCATTGCCGTCCCGCCGGTTCACGACTCGCGCTCCGCTCGCGCCTCGGCACCGGTCTCGCCCCCGGATCCGGAGTCCTCACCGGCGACGCGGCCGACGAACTCCTCGTTCTCGTCGGTGCCCGTCGTGCTCGGCCCGTCGGGAGAACCGTGGCGCGCGTCGGCGCGGTCCTTGCGGTCCGGGTCGACCCCGCCCACCTCGCGGCTGCGCGCGACCTGCGGGTCGACCTCGACGTCCGGTTCGGAGGTCCTGTGCATGCAGTGCGGGTACCCGACCATCCGGGCTCCGAACACCGGAAATGGCGGTCAGTGCTGTCAGTAGGGGCGGGACGCCCCGCCACCCGACACGAGCCTGCGGGTGCCGCCTGCCGCGCCGCGGACCGCACGCAGCCCAGGCAACTGGACGGCCGAGCGGGGCATCGGGTGGCGGGCGCGCAGCACCGGCCACACCGGCGACGGCGGGAAGAGCGCGTCGAGGCCACTGGAGGCGGGCCCGCCGACGCTGGAGCGCAGCAGCTCTTCGTACGCGTCGTACTCGGCGACGGCCGCTGCGATGTTGCCCTGTGCGAGGTGGGCCTCGATGAGGGCCCTGCGGGCGCTCTCGCGGCTCGGTGCGGCACGCACCGCCATCTCGGCGAGCGCGACGGCGGCGGCGTGCCTGCCGGCGGCGGACAGGCGGAGGCTGCGCTCCTCGAGGGCGTGCAGCCGCAGCTGGCGGAACCGCTCGCGTTCGATGACGATCCAGGCGGCGGTCCAGCCGGGCAGGATGTCGGCCGACAGCAGCCCGATGTCGGGGCTGTCGGTGGCCGGGATCTCGGGGAGCGCCCGTACGAGACCGAGCGCGTCGGCGAGGTCGACCTGCACGTCGGCGGCGAGCGAGAGCGGGCCGGTGAGGTCACCGTCGGTGAAGAGCGTGGGTACGCCGACCCCGGTGGCCGCCTCGGCGAGGAGGCGCTGCGCCGCAGCGGCGGGGACGCCGGGCCAGAGGTCGGCGGCGAGCATGGCGCGCTCTTGCGGCCGCGGGTGCACGGCGAGGTAGGCGACCAGCCTTCGCGAATCGACCCCGAGCGGGACGGGGTTGCCGTCCGCGACGAGCGTGAAGGACCCCAGCACGCGTACCGCGTGCCGGGCGCCTGGGTGCGCCTGAGTCGTGCGAGATCGTCGCTGATCGTCAGACATGATCGTCCCATGTGTGGAGTGCCCGGATGGAGCTCGCGGGGACCCGTCGGCAGCACGACAGCGCCCGAGTCCGCGAAAGAGTGTTCTCCCGAGCGACCGCGTTGCCAAGGGGCATGTTCGTCACACTTCCGGCTGCTCTGCGGCCGTCCGGGTGACGTGCGAGTCATCAGGCATCTTACTCATGGGGTGGCGTGCACCCGAACGTGGGTTCCTCGGGCGTCTGCCCACACGTGGAGCGAGTCGCACAGCTGCCGGGCGATCCAGACTCCCCGCCCGCGGGGCTCGGCCGGGTGCGGGGCCTGTAGCCCGGGCAACGGGTCGCGCAGGGTGCCGCCGTCGTCGATCTCGCACAGCAGCCCGTGCTCGCCCGTCCACAGCGACAGCTGCGCCTCTGGCGTGCCGTGCTCCACCGCGTTGGTGGCCAGTTCGTTGACGGCGAGGACGATGTCCTCGAGGCGTTCGCGCTCGTAGCCGCGCCCGGTGAGCGCCCGCTCGACGCTGGTGCGCACGTCGTGGAGCTGCCATGCGCTGAACGACAGCCGCACGTCCGGTGGGCCGAGCAGGGGCGGCCGGGCGGCGGGCCGCGCGGTGAGGACGGCGCGCGGGTCGTGGTGCCCGGGGTTGTGGCGCAGCTCGCCGTCGGCGAGCAGGAGCGGGTGGTTGCGCCGGGCGCCGTCGAGGATCTCCAGGTGGAGTGGGAGCTCCGGGTAGAAGCACGTGATGCGCACCGGCAGGTCGGCGAGCGCGACGTTGAGGGCCGCGTCGAGCTCGGTCCAGAACCGGCCATCGGCGCCGTCGAGGTCGGCGGCGTGCTCGTTGAGGACCGTGACCGGGCGGGCCGTCGCGACGCTCAGCGCGCGGAGCTCGAGGGCCCACCCCGCGGCGAGCGTCTGGGCCGACGCGCCCGCGGGGCCGCTGTCCGGGCGCCGCAGGTGGACCAGCCCGTCCGCGGAGGCGAGCCGACCGCCGAGCCGGTCGGCAACGGCGTGTTCCGTGGCGGGCTGCAGCGCGATCGCGAGGGGTTCGTCGCGTTCGAGGGCCTGCTCCGCGAGCGGGACGAGCTGGTCGAGGAGCTCCGTGGTGGAGCCGTGGAAGCCTGCGGCGTGCTCGAGGCGGACCGCGTTGGCCGAGCGGGTGGTCTCGATCCTCATGCCGGCGTCTGCTCCTGGAAGGGCCGGTCGGTGGGCAACTGGTCGGCCGGAGGTCTGTCGACGGGAGGCAGGTCGTTGCGTGCGCGCACGTCGAGCTGGGTGGCGAACGGTGCCCCGCACCGGTCGAGGACGCGCTGCACCCGAGGCCGGACACCGGTGAGGACCAGCCGGTGGGCGTTGGGGAACTCCTCAGCGGCGTGGACGAGCCCGACGGCGCCCGCGACGTCGAGGAAGCGCAGCGACGACAGGTCGAGGGTGATGTCGGCAGGGGCCTCCGGCTGGCGCAGCGCCCTGTCGAGGGCAGCCTCGAGGAAGCTGCGGATGCGTGGCCGGTTGCTGTGGTCGCACTCGCCCGCGACGCGGGCGGCACCGGGGCCGATGGCGGTGATCCGGAGCAGGCCGTCGTCGTAGATCGCGGGGGCGACCACCTCGGTGCGGTGTGCCGCCCGCATCACCTCCAAGACCTCCTCGGAGTAGCGGGCGCGGTCGTAGATGCACAGGACGTGCGCCGGCCGGTGGCGGACGACCTCCTCGATGACCCGGTCGTAGTCGGCCATGTCGTACCCGCCGGCGGCGTGCCGCTCCACGAAGGTGAGCCGGCCGGTGATGCGCACGGCCGGGTAACCCGCGGCGAGGGCGGCGTCGACCGTGGCGCGCACCGTCTCCGCGACCTCGTGGGGCGAGGTGTGGTGGTCACTCGGGACGATGGTGAACCGGCCCTCGCGCAGCGGCCCCGCGACAGCGACGCCGTCGTCGGTCATGCGCTCCAGAACCCGGTCGGATGAGCCGTCGTCGAAGTAGATGACGTGCTCACCGCGGACGAGGCCGTGGGCGAGGAACTCGGCGGAGACCTGCCACAGCTGCTCGTCGCTCACCGGGACCGCGATGGCATGGTCGACGGACCGGCAGTCCTCGACCGTTGTCGTCATCACGCATCCCGGGACGAGCGAACTGGGGCATCGGTGTCGGATCGAACACAGGCTCCGACCGAGCAGGTCACCCGATCGAACACGGCATCACTCGAACACAGCGTCACGCGGAGGACACTGTACGTCGGCGGGTCGAGCGGTGGGCCCGCCGGTCGGGCGGGAACGACGAACCGCGTGATCGCCGCGATGAGCGGACGCCGCGGGAACCTGAAACAGCAGATCAGGGCACGAGTGGCGGCACCATCGCCTCGATGAGGTGCGGCCCCGGTTCCGCAGCGGCGCGGCGCAGCGCGGCGGCGAGCTCCTCCGCGGTGGTGACGCGCTCGCCGGGCACGCCCATGCCGGCGGCGAGCGCCACGAAGTCGAGCTCGGGCCTGCCGAGGTCGAGTAGCGCCCTGGCCCGTGCTCCGTCGCCTGCGAGGTGCGCCGCGGCCCCCGTCTGCAGCAGCTCCATGCGGAGGATGGCGTATGCGCTGTTGTGATAGACGACCGTGGTCACGTCGAGTCCCTCGCGGGCCTGCGTCCACAGCGCCGAGATGGTGTACATCGCGCTGCCGTCGGCCTGCAGGCACCACACGGGCCGGTCGGGGCAGGCCACCGCGGCCCCGGTGGCGGCCGGGAGGCCGTAGCCGATCGAGCCGCCGGTGAGCGTGAGCCAGTCGTGGCGCGGGGCACCCGCCGTGACCGCGGGGAGGCCGAGACCGGAGGTCACCGACTCGTCCACGACGATGGCCCCCTCCGGCAGCAGGGCGCCGACCACCGCGGCGGCGCTCTCGACGGTCAGGGCGCCGGTGGGGAGCCCCGGCCGGGCGGCGGGGGCCGGCCGCGCTGCGGTGCCGGGGGCGAGCAGGTCGGCCAGCTCCTCGAGTGCGGCGGTGGCGGTCCCACCGGTGACGGCGCCCTCGCGCGGGGCGAGGGCGTGGACGTGACAGCCCGCAGGCACGAGGTCGGAGGCCTTCCCGGGGTAGGCGAAGAACGACACCGGCGAGCGCGCCCCGGCCAGCACGAGGTGGCGTGCGCCCGAGAGTTGCCCCACGGCCACGTCGACGACGTAGCCCAGCCGGTCGACCGGCGCGACGCCGGCACCCCGCTCGAGGCGGGTGGGGAACGTCTCGGCGAGCACCCGCGCCCCGGTGGCGGCGGCGATCCGGTCCGCGGCGGCGAGGCCTGCGGCGCGAGTGGCGTCCCCGCCGACGAGCAGCACGCACTGTTCCCCCGATGTGAGCGCGGCGGCGACCTCCCGGATCGCGTCCGGGCCGGCCTGGGGCGCGGCCGCGACCGGATCCGGCCCGGGCGCGGTTTCACCCCCCTCGCTCCAGCTCACGTCGGCGGGCAGCACGAGCGTCGCGACCTGCCCGGCCATGGCCGCGGCGACCGCCGCCGCCGCGTCGGCGCCGATCTCGGCGGTGAGGGTGCTCTCGCGCACCCATCCGGACACCGCGCCCGCGATCGCGGCGATGTCGGACTGCAGCGGCGCGTCGTACTTCGCGTGGGTCGTGGCGTGGTCGCCGACGACGTTGACGACGGGCGTGCCCGCCCTGCGGGCGTTGTGCAGGTTGGCCAGTCCGTTGCCGAGGCCGGGGCCGAGGTGCAGCAGCGTGGCGGCGGGGCGCTCGGCCATCCGGGCGTAGCCGTCGGCCGCGCCGGTGGCGACGCCCTCGAACAGGGTGAGCACCGCCCGCATCTCCGGCACGCCGTCGAGCGCGGCGACGAAGTGCATCTCGGAGGTGCCGGGGTTGGCGAAGCAGGTGTCGACCCCGCTCGCGAGCAGTGACCGCAGGAGCGCGTGGGCGCCGATCACGCCTGCACGCTCACCGACGTGGCGGGGGAGGATTTGAGGGTCTGCAGCACCACGCAATAGCGCTCGGTGAGCCGGATCAGGGTGGCGACCTCGTCCTCGTTCGCTCCCGTGTCGAGGTCGAACCTCAGCCGGATCTCGCGGAATCCGACCGGGGCCTCCCTGTCGACGCCGAGCGTGCCGCGGAAGTCCAGATCGCCTTCGGCGTGCACGCTGCCGGATGTCGCCAGCCCGAGCGACGTGGCCACGGCCCGCAGCGTGACGCCCGCGCAGGCGACGAGCGCCTCGAGCAGCATGTCGCCGGAGCACAGCTGGGTGCCGTCGCCCCCGGTGGCGGGGTGCAGGCCGGCCTCGGCGAGCGCGGTCGCCGTGCGCACGCGGCAGGCCACGCCGGTGCCGTCCAGCTCGCCGTCCGCGGTGAGCGTGACGACCGCGGCGGCCGGGTCCTCCCGGTACCGCTCCTTGAGCGGGGTCTGCAGCTCTCTGAGGGTCGTGGCGTCCATCGCTGCATCGTGCCCCGCGCCGTCGTGAGGCGCGATGTGGCGGGTGGGGTCAGTAGGCTCGGCGCGTGGTCGAACTGTCGCTGAGCAGCGTGTGGGCCGAGGTCCGCCGCGGCAGGGTGCTCACGGTGCCCAACCTGCTCAGCGTGGTGCGGCTGGCCGGGGTGCCGGTGTTCCTGTACCTCCTGCTGGTGCCAGGCGGCGCGGCGTGGGGCGCGGACATCTGGGCGGTGGTCGTGCTGGCACTGGGCGGCATCACCGACTGGCTCGACGGCAAGCTCGCCCGGCTGCTCGACCAGTACAGCGCGCTCGGCGCGCTACTGGACCCCGCGGTCGACCGGCTGTACATCCTCGCCGCGCTGGTGGCGCTGGGCGTGCGCGACGTCGTGCCGTGGTGGGCGGTGATCGCGCTCGTGGCCCGCGACCTCGTGCTCGCCGCGACGCTGCCGGTGCTGCGCGCCCGCGGTTACGGGCCGTATCAGGTGACCTACCTCGGCAAGGGCGCCACGTTCCTGCTGTTGTACGCGTTCCCGCTGCTGCTCGCCGCGCAGGCGCAGGGGTGGTTCGCCGACCTCGCCCGGCCGTTCGCCTACGCGTTCGCGGTGTGGGGCACCACGCTCTACCTGTACACGGGTGCCCTCTACATGGCGCAGTTCGTCCGCGCGCTGCGCACACCGGTTGATCGGGCGGGGGTCGCGGGCGGCCTCCGGCACGAGGACTAGTCTTCCCGCGTGATCCCCGAGGACCTCCGCTACACCGAAGCCCACGAGTGGGTGCGCGACCTGGGGGACGGGGTGGTCCGGATCGGTATCACCGACCACGCCCAGTCCCAGCTCGGCGACGTCGTCTTCGTGCAGCTGCCCGCCGTCGGCGACGAGGTCACGGCAGGGGCGGCCGTTGGCGAGGTCGAGTCCACGAAGTCGGTGTCGGACATCTACTCGCCCGTCGCGGGCACGGTCGCGGCCGTCAACGACGCCCTCGACGCCAATCCCGAGCTGGTCAACTCCGGTCCGTACGAGGCGGGCTGGATGATCGAGGTCCGGCTCGCGGGCGACGTACCCGGCATACCGGACGACCTGCTCGACGCGGCCGCCTACCAGCAGCTCACCGGGAGCTGACCGCACCACCCGGTCCCACTGCCGCACGGTAGGTTTGCGAGATCCGGCGCCGGCGCGCGCGTCAGCCCGTACCGCGTCACACTTACTGCACGTGAAGAACAGGGCACTAGACCCCGCCCACCATCAGGAGGAGACCCCGAGGTGACCACGAACGACGGGCCCGGCGTGCCCCCGGAGCGCTCCCCGGAGACCACCTCGGTCTTCCGTGCGGACTTCCTCTCCGAAGCCGAGCCCACGGCCAAGGACCAGCCGGTCTCCGGTGTCGAGTCGCTACCGGCCGGCTCCGCCCTGCTGGTGGTCAAGCGCGGCCCCAACGCGGGCTCGCGCTTCCTGCTCGACCGGCCGTCCACGAGCGCGGGGCGCCACCCCGACAGCGACATCTTCCTCGACGACGTCACCGTCTCGCGCCGCCACGCGGAGTTCCGCAGCGACGCAGGCGAGTTCGTCGTCGTGGACGTCGGCAGCCTGAACGGCACCTACGTCAACCGGGAGCCGGTGGACACCGCCGTGCTGGCGAACGGTGACGAGGTGCAGATCGGGAAGTTCCGTCTGGTGTTCCTCACCGGGCCGCGCGAGTCCGGGGCGAGGCACTAGTGCCGCCCGCCGGGCGGGAAGCACCGGTGGTCCACTAGCTCCGGTCCGCCCGCCGAACCTCGCGTCGCGACCCGTCCGGAGTCGGGCGCCGGCAGGGTGCGCCGTGTAGCGTCGGGAAGCGCAGGATCGCGAGGAGGAGCAGTGCGATGAGCGAGATGCGCGTCGTGGGGGTACGGGTCGAACTGCCCGCCAACCAGCCGATCCTCTTGTTGCGGGAGACCTCGGGTGATCGTTACCTGCCGATCTGGATCGGATCGGTGGAGGCCACCGCCATCGCGCTGGAGCAGCAGGGCGTCAAGCCCGCCCGGCCGCTCACCCACGACCTGCTGAAGGACGTGATCAACGCGCTGGGGCGCCGCCTCGAGCAGGTCCGGATCACCGACCTGCAGGAAGGCACCTTCTACGCGGAGCTGGTGTTCGACGGCGGCATCACGGTGTCGGCGCGCCCGAGCGACTCGGTGGCGCTCGCGCTGCGGATCGGGGTGCCGATCCACGCCGAGGAGAGCGTGCTCGCCGAGGCCGGGCTGATCATCCCGGACGAGCAGGAGGACGAGGTCGAGAAGTTCCGCGAGTTCCTCGACTCGATCTCGCCGGAGGACTTCAGGGGCGCCCAGCCCTAGCCCCGCCCCACCACCGGCGGCGCGCCGCGTTGACCGGGCGCTCCCAGGCTCATATCGTCGGATGTCTCTTAAGCCCGTCGGCTCCGACAGACCCCCCGGTGGTCGGAGCCGGGCACCGGCGGAAGGAGTTCGGTGGAGCAGCCGCCGTACGGCGCGCCCGAGCAGGGCGAGCTCTTCCCCGACCCGCTGCTCGGAGAAGGTTTCGAAGGCCTGCCCGATCAGCTCGTCGGCTTCCGCGGGCCTACCGCCTGCCAGGTCGTCGGTATCACCTACCGGCAGCTCGACTACTGGGCGCGCACCGGCCTCGTCGTCCCGTCGATCCGCGGCGCTGCGGGCTCCGGGTCGCAGCGGCTGTACTCCTTCAAGGACGTGCTCGTCCTGAAGGTCGTCAAGCGACTGCTGGACGCCGGTGTGTCGCTGCAGAACATCCGCGTGGCCGTCGAGCACCTGCGCCGGCGCGGCATCCGGGACCTGGCCGGCATCACGCTGTTCAGCGACGGCACCACCGTCTACGAATGCGCCTCGCCCGAGGAGGTCGTCGACCTGCTGCGCGGCGGCCAGGGCGTGTTCGGCATCGCGGTCGGCGGCGCCATGAAGGAGATCAGCGGCTCCATCAAGGACTTCCCGGTGGAGCGGGCCGACGGCGGCAGCGTCGACGACTCGCCGGAGGACGAGCTGTCCCGGCGCAGGGCGCGGCGCGCCATCAGCTGACCTCCACCGGGTCCGATGGCCGAGAGCGCGGACCTGCGGGAGCGGGGTCGCTGTGCGTACCGGCTCCGGGATTGGGCGGACGCGTACGCGCTGCTGTCCTCGGCGGACCGGGAGTCGCCGCTGGAGGCGGACGACCTCGAGCTGTGGGTGACCACGGCCTACCTGACCGGTCACGACGACGTAGGGGACGACCTGTCCGCGCGCGCATGCCGGGAATGCGCGGACGGCGACCCGGCCCGCGCGGCGCGGTACGCGCTCCGGCTGGCCATCCTGCTGCTGTTGCGCGGCGAGGCCGCCCGCAGCGGCGGCTGGCTCACCCGCGCGCGACGCCTGCTCGACCATCGGGGCGGGGATTGCGCGGAGCGCGGGTACCTGCTCGTGCCGGCGGCATTTGAGCATCTGGTCGAGGGTGACCCCGCATCGGCGGAAGCCGCGTCCGCCGAGGCGGCCGCGATCGCCGAACGGTTCAGCGATCTCGACCTGCTGGCGTTGGGGAGGCTCGGCGTGGGCCAGGCGCTGGTGGCCGCGGGCCGAATCACGCCGGCGCTCGCGCTGCTCGACGAGGTGATGGTCGCGGTCACCGCTGACGAGGTCTCGCCGATCTTCGCCGGGATCGTCTACTGCGCCGTGATCGAGACGTGCCAGGAGGCCCTCGACCTGCGCCGGGCCCGGGAATGGACGGTGGCGCTCACCCGCTGGTGCGAGGCGCAGCCGGACCTGGTGCCCTACCGCGGCCAGTGCATGGTCCACCGGTCCGAGATCATGCTCGTGCAGGGCGTGTGGGCCGACGCCCTCGACGAGGCGCGCCGGGCGTGCGAGAGCCTGGCCGGCCGGCCCGCCGCCGGCGCGGCGTTCTACCAGCTCGCCGAGGTGCACCGGCTGCGCGGGGAGTTCGGGCAGGCGGAGGACGCATACCGGCAGGCGAGCCGCTGGATCCCGCAACCGCAGCCGGGCATGGCCCTGCTGCGGATGGCGCAGGGCCATGTGGACGCCGCCGCGGCGATGCTGCGCCGTGCGCTGGAGGGTGCCGTCGGGTTCGTGGCGCCGCGGCCGGCGGGCATCGAGCCCGCGCCGCCGGCCGCGGTCCGGTCCCGCCTGCTCGCGGCGAACGTCGAGGTCATGATCGCCGCAGGAGACCTCGTCGCGGCGCGGGCAGGCGTCCACGAGCTGGTTGCGATCGCAGACCACGTCGGTGCTCTGCTGTTGCGGGCGATGGCCCTGCACGCGACCGGCGCAATCCGCGTCGCCGAGCACGATCCCGATGCCGCGGAGGTGCTGCGCCGGGCGTGGCGCGCATGGCAGGACCTCGACGCGCCGTACGAGGCGGCGCGCGTCCGCGTCCTCATGGGACTCGCGTGCCGCGAGCTCGAGGACCCCGACTCGGCGGACATGGAATTCGACGCCGCGCGCCTGGTGTTCGAGCAGCTCGGCGCCGTGCCGGACGTCACCCGGGTGCGGGCCTTCATGCGGGCGGGGCCGCAGGCGGGTGGGGCCGGTCCGCTGACCGCCCGCGAGGTGCAGGTGCTGCGTCTGGTCGCGACCGGCATGACCAACCGCGCGGTGGCGGCCGAGCTGTTCCTCAGCGAGAAGACTGTGGCGCGGCACGTGAGCAACATCTTCACCAAGCTCGGCGTGTCGTCCCGCGCCGCGGCCACCGCGTACGCCTACGAGCACGCGCTCGTCTAGAACTCCTGGTGCAGGCGGCGGCGCCCAGCCCCGGGCTACACAGAACTACCCATCCGCTCGAGATGGGGCCTTCTCCCGACGACCCGGTCCGCCCGCTCTCCCTACCGTCGCCGGACCGACGAACTCCGGGGAGAGAGCGATGCACGAGCCATCAGCGCGCGAGCTGTTACTGGCAGGGCTTCCGGTCACCGAGTGCCGGCGGGACGTGGCGGGGGTGTCGACCGCGGTGCTCGAAGGCGGCGAGGGGCCGCCGATGGTGCTGTTGCACGGCCCCGGCGAGTTCGCGGCCGGCTGGCTCCCGGTGCTCCCGCGGCTGACCCACAGCCACCGCGTGATCGCACCCGACCTGCCCGGCCACGGAGCGTCGCCGACCGCCGGAGGTCCGCTGGCCGCGGCGGAGGTGCTGCGATGGCTCGCCGAGCTGGTCGAACAGACGTGTCCCGAGCCACCCGTGCTGGTCGGCAGGGTGGCCGGCGGGGCGATCGCGGCGCGGTTCGCGGCCGCGCACGGCGACCGGATCGCCGCGCTCGTGCTCGTCGACACCCTGGGGCTCGCGCCCTTCCGGCCCGATCCCCGCTTCTGGATCGCGTTGCAGCGCTTCTTCGCCGAACCGACCGACCACAGCTACCACCGGGTGATGGAGTTCTGCGCCTTCGACCTCGACCGCGTCCGGGAGCAGCTGGGGCCGCGGTGGGAGGCGTACGCGGCCTACGCGGTCGAGCTGGTGGGCGACGCCGGGGTGCAGGCGGCGCTCGGAAGCCTCATCGGGCAGTTCGGCGCCGTGCCGATCCCGCCGGAGGAGATGGCCGGGATCACCGTGCCCACCGCGTTGATCTGGGGACGTCACGACCTCGCGACCCCGCTGCACGTCGCCGAGGAGGCGAGCGCCCGCTACGGCTGGCCGCTGCACGTCATCGAGGACGCGGGTGACGACCCGCCGCTCGACCGGCCCGACGCGTTCCTCGACGCGCTGCGGGCGGCGACGGCATCGGTGGCTGTCGGATGAACGGCTACGACGTGATCGTGGTCGGCGCGCGGTGCGCGGGATCGCCGACGGCGATGCTTCTGGCCCGCGCGGGACACGACGTGCTGGTCGTCGACCGGGCGAGCTTCCCGAGCGACACGCTCTCGACGCACATAGTGCACGCGCCGGGCGTGGCCGCACTGCGGCGCTGGGGCCTGCTGGACCGCGCGGTCGCGGGCTGCCCGCCGATCGACACGTACGTCTTCGACTTCGGCCCGTTCACCATCACCGGGTCGCCCGGAACCGCGTTCGCCCCCCGGCGGACCGTGCTGGACACGGTGCTGGTCGAGGCCGCGAGGGCGGCGGGGGCCGAGGTGCGGGAGCGGTTCACGGTGTCCGAGGTCCTCGTCGAGGACGGCCGGGTGACCGGCATCCGCGGCCACGACGCGGGCGGTGGCGGCGTCACCGAGCGGGCGCGCGTGGTCGTCGGGGCCGACGGGCTCCGCTCGCTCGTGGCCCGCGCCGTGCGGCCCGAGCAGTACCGGGAGAAGCCGCGGCTGCTCTGCGGCTACTACGCCTACTGGAGCGGCCTGCCGATGGACGGCCGCTTCGAGACCTACGACCGCCCGGCCCGCGGGTTCGCGGCGTGGCCGACGAACGACGACCTGACCCTCGTGATCGCGGGCTGGCCGTTCCGGGAGTTCGCCGCGAACCGGACCGACCTCGAGGGCAACTATCTCGCCACGATCGGCACGGTCCCCGCCTTCGCCGAGCGGCTGAGGGACGCCCGGCGGGAGACGCGCATCGTGGGGACGGCCGTGCCGAACTACTTCCGGAAGCCCTACGGGCCGGGATGGGCGCTCATCGGCGACGCCGGGTACAACACGGACTTCATCACAGGGCAGGGGATCCAGGACGCGTTCCGGGACGCCGAGCGGTGCGCCGCCGCCCTCCACGAGGCCCTCACCGGGGACCGGCCGTTCGACGACGCGCTGCACGACTACCAGGCCGCGCGCGACGCGCACGTCGGGGCGATGTACGAGTTCACCGCCGAGGTCGCGTCCCTCGAACCGCCCCCTCCCGAGCTGCAGAGGCTGCTCGCGGCCGCGAGCACCGACCAGGAGGCGATGAACGGGTTCGTGCGGGTTGCCGCCGGGCTGACCTCGCCAGCCGAGTTCTTCTCGGACGAGAACGTGGGGCGCATCCTCGGGGTCACGTCCTAGGTGCCCTACAGCCGGATTTTGTGATCATGGGTGTTCGGCGCTGCTGCTTGGTCCCGTTCGGCGGTGGCCGCGCCCATGATCCGAAGTATCGGTTGCTCATGGCTGTGTCGGCAGCCATGGACAACCGCCATTCGCGATCTTCGCGTCCATGATCTGGAGTTTCGGGTGCTCATGGTCGTGGGGGCAGCCGTGGGCACCCGGTAGTTCGGATCTTGCCCGCCGCCGGTCGGGCGCGTGGCGGTCGGGGCGCTCGTGTCGGTCCGTCGGGTCGGTCTGGTCGGGCATCTGCCGGTGGGCGCGCCGTTCCCGGCCCGGGCGGCCCGGCGCCCGCCCCGTGATCCGGGCTTCGGGCGTGGTTCCACCGGTTGCTTGGACCGTCGCCTTGCCGGGGTGGCTGGGTTGGGTGCACTACCGATTAGTGGGGTTGCGTGGGCGGCCGTCCCCGACGCGGGCACAGGCCTGTTGCGACGAGACCGTCCTGCCGGGTGCCACGCGACTGGCTGTGGTCCCGACCCTCCCCGCCCAGCCCTTCTCGTGGATACCACTCCAGGGTCAGGGCCCTACGCGCAGGTCCGTGATCAGCAGGAACGGGGCACCCGCTGCAGGGTGTCTGCTCGGTCGAAACACATCAGCTGCAGGGGTGCAGGCCAGGTCCCGATTCGGCTGATCACACCCCCAGATTCCAGGCGTGGTCAGGGGCGCCGACGGGACCACAGCCAGATGCGTGGCACCCAGACCGCGGTGGTCTCGTCGAGGACGGGCGTGCCCCCGCGTCGGGGACGGCCGCCCGAGCAACCACATGATTCGGTAGTGCACCCCACTCAGCCATCTCCCCATCGTGAGGGGGTTGAGGTGAACCGGTGAGAGCACGCCGGCAGCCGGGGGCTGGTGGTGCGGCCCGGGGGCTATCCGGTGCCGGGAACGGCGCGCCCATGAAAGTGTCCGGCACCCGGCCGCACCCCCGACCTCCTGGCGGTCTCACGGATCTCCCGGTGCCGTCCCGTACCGTGGCTCATGATCGTCGGAAGTGGTGGCAGAACGTCAGATCCGTCGCTCTGGCACCACTTCTGGTGATCACGGCGCCAGCACCATCCCCGGTCACGGCCGGTTCCACCCGTGAACTCTGAGGGGCGGCCCCGCACACTGCGCGGCGCCACCGGAGGCCCTACCGAAGACCACCTCCGGAGGCCGGACCGCCACGCGAAAGACACCAGCCACCCAGGGGCACCCCTCCTAGCTGTGATCGTGGCTCGCGCTGCGCGAGCCGCCGGTTCGCGGGCGGGTCGCGGCGGTAGCATTGCCCGGTAGTCGCCGATCTCGTGCGGGAGAGTCCCGGTCAAGGCCGGGCGCCGAAGGAGCAACTCCTCCCCGGAACCTCTCAGGCAGCAGGACCGCGTGGGTGAGACGCCTCTGGAAAGCGACGGGCATGCCCGTCCGCCGACGGGGAAAGCCCAGATGTGCCGAAGGCGCATCAGGGTGAATCTCTCAGGTGCCCGGCCGCCGGGCGGGACAGAGGGGGAGGGCGGTTCCACCCTGCCCGCTCGCCCGCGCTGCCCCGGAGGACGTCGTGCCAGATCGACAAGCGACCGACCGACCCAGTCTTTCCGAGCTGGAGCGCGGCACCCCGTTCGCCGACCGCCACATCGGGCCCCGCGCTGCTGAGCTCGACACCATGCTCGCGGCCATCGGCGCCTCCTCCCTCGACGAGCTCGCCGCCGCGGCCGTGCCCGACAGCATCCGCGATCAGGGCCCGGTCGCGTCCACGCTGCCACCCGCGGCCACCGAGACCGAGGTGCTCGCCGAGCTGCGGGCCCTCGCGGCGCGCAACACCGTGACCGTCCCGATGATCGGCCTTGGCTACGCAGGCACCATCACGCCTGCCGTGATCCGCAGGAACGTGCTGGAGAACCCGGCCTGGTACACCGCGTACACCCCGTACCAGCCGGAGATCAGCCAGGGCCGCCTCGAAGCGCTGCTGACGTTCCAGACGGTCGTGGCCGACCTCACCGGACTCCCCGTGGCAGGCGCGTCGCTGCTGGACGAGGCCACCGCGGCCGCCGAGGCGATGACCCTGCTGCGGCGTGCAGGGAAGGTGCGCTCGCCACGCTTCGTCGTGGACGCCGACACGCTCCCGCAGACCCTGGAGGTGCTTCGCACCCGGGCCGAGCCTTTGGGCATCGAGCTCGAGGTGGCCGATCTCGAGGCCGGGCTGCCCGACGGCGAGTTCTTCGGCCTGCTCCTGAGCTACCCGGGCGCCTCCGGTGCCGTCCGCGACCCGTCCGCGCTGATCGCGGCCGCCCACGAGCGCGGCGGCCTGGTGGCAGTGGCCGCCGACCTGCTGGCGCTCACCCTGCTCACCTCGCCAGGGGAGCTCGGCGCGGACGCCGTCGTCGGCAGCACCCAGCGGTTCGGCGTGCCGCTCGGGTACGGCGGGCCGCACGCCGGCTACCTGTCCGTGCAGCAGAGGCACGCGCGGCAGCTGCCGGGGCGCCTGGTCGGCATGTCGAGGGACGCCGACGGCCACCCGGCGCTGCGACTGGCGCTGCAGACCCGTGAGCAGCACATCCGCCGCGAGAAGGCCACGTCCAACATCTGCACCGCGCAGGTGCTGCTCGCCGTCGTCGCCGCCTGCTACGCCGTGTACCACGGCCCCGACGGCCTGCGCCGGATCGCGCAGCGCGCCCACCGGATGGCCGCGGTGCTGGCCGCGGGGCTGCGCGCCGGGGGCGTCGAGGTCGGGCACGGGGAGTTCTTCGACACCGTGCAGGCGCGGGTGCCGGGCCGGGCGGAGGAGGTGGCGGACGCCGCGCACGCCGCGGGGATCGCGTTGCGCCACATCGACGCCGACACCCTCGGTGTCGCGTGCTCCGAGGTCACCACGGTCGCGCACCTGGAGGCGGTGTGGTCGGCATTCGGGGTGTCGGCCGATGCTTCGGCGCTCGACGCGAGCACGGACGACGCGCTGCCCGCAGGTCTGCGCCGCGCATCGGAGTACCTGACGCACCCGGTGTTCCACGAGCACCGCAGCGAGACCTCGCTGATGCGCTGGCTGCGCCGCCTCGCCGACGCCGACCTCGCGCTGGACCGCACGATGATCCCGCTGGGCTCCTGCACGATGAAGCTCAACGCGGCCGTCGAGATGGAGCCGATCACCTGGCCGGAGTTCGCGAACCTGCACCCGTTCGCACCCGAGGCCGACGCGGCCGGCATCCTCGAGCTGATCGCCGACCTGGAGCGGTGGCTCGCAGAGCTCACCGGCTACGCGACGGTGTCGCTTCAGCCCAACGCGGGCAGCCAGGGCGAGTTCGCCGGTCTGCTCGCGATCGCGGCCTACCACCGCAGCCGCGGCGAGGGGCACCGGGACGTCTGCCTGATCCCGGCGAGCGCGCACGGCACGAACGCCGCGTCGGCGGTGATGGCCGGCATGCGCGTGGTCGTGGTGGCCACCGCGCCGACCGGCGACATCGACCTCGACGACCTGCACGCCAAGATCGCCGAGCACGGGCCGACGCTCGCCGCGCTGATGATCACCTACCCGTCCACGCACGGCGTGTACGAGGCCCGCGTCCGCGACGTGTGTGACGCGGTGCACGCGGCGGGCGGGCAGGTCTACGTCGACGGCGCGAACCTCAACGCGCTGGTCGGGCTGGCGCGGCCGGGGGCGTTCGGCGGCGACGTCAGCCACCTGAACCTGCACAAGACCTTCTGCATCCCGCACGGCGGCGGCGGGCCGGGTGTCGGGCCGGTGGCGGTGGCCGAGCACCTGGCACCGTTCCTGCCCGGACGCGGGACGGTGGGGGCGGTGTCCGCCGCGCCGCACGGCAGCCCGGGTGTGCTGCCGATCTCGTGGGCGTACGTGCGGCTCATGGGCCTCGACGGGCTGCGGCGGGCCACGCTCACCGCGGTGGCGGCGGCCAACTACGTGGCCGCGCGGCTGCGCGACCACTACCCGGTGCTCTACGCGGGGGCCGACGGACATGTGGCCCACGAGTGCATCCTCGACCTGCGCGGGATCTCGAAGGAGACCGGGGTCACGGTCGACGACGTCGCGAAGCGGCTGGCCGACTACGGCATCCACGCGCCCACCATGTCGTTCCCGGTGGCGGGCACGCTCATGGTGGAACCCACGGAGAGCGAGGACCTCGCCGAGATCGATCGCTTCGTCGACGCCATGATCGGCATCCGGCAGGAGATCGAGCGGGTGGCCGCGGGGGAGTGGCCCGCCACCGACAACCCGTTGCGCGGCGCCCCGCACACCGCCGCCTGCCTCGCCGACAAGTGGGACCACCCGTACTCGCGCGAGATCGCCGCGTACCCGATGGGTGGGACGCCGGGCGTGCACGACCGAAAGGTGTGGCCGCCGGTACGCCGGATCGAGGGCGCCTACGGCGACCGGAACCTGGTGTGCAGCTGCCCTCCGGTGGAGGCGTTCTCCTCCTGAGCAGGGCCTGATCCGGGCTTGCCGCGGACAGGGTGGAGCGGACGGGCGGGTCCCCTCCGCCCCACCCGTCCGCAGCAAGGAGGGCGCTGACAGCGTTCTGATACATGTGATCACCACCACCGCTGTCAACGAATCATTGACGCCTCCGAAATGCCAACGACTCGATGACGGCTCCCGGTGGTCGACTAGACCGGTGCTACTCGACGACCGGGAGGATTGAGCCCACCTCGGAGGAGAGGGCGGCGTGCGCGACGGCCTGCCTGCGCGGGGGATCGATGAGGAGGTCGGTGTTGTCGGCATGCTGGTCGATGGCGCCGACGCGGGGGAGCGCGGCGATCGCCGGGTCCGTGACGGCGGCGAGGAGCGCGTCGGCGAAGCGGTCGGCCTTCAGGACCTGGAAGGGGCGATCGAAGTAGGGCCGGGTCGTGGGGTCGACCGGTTCGGCGAGGCCGGCGTCGTTCTGGACGGCCGCGAGGGCCTCGTAGGCGGTGCTGAGGTGCCACTCGCGCTCCCGCCACGTGGTGGCGCGGAGGGCGCCGCGCAGGACGGGGTCGAGGTCGGTTGCGAGGGGGAGGGCGGCGAACGCGCTGCCGAGCCATTTGCTGTACGGCGGGTAGCGCCGGTGCAGGAGCAGGGCCAGCCGCATGAGGTCGCGGACGATGCGGGCGGCGACGACCGCGGAGCCGAGCTCGTCGCCGACCTCGCCCGCGCGGCCCACGAACGCCTCCTCCTGCGAGATGCGCTGCCACTGGCAGGCCAGCACGTACCGCCAGGCGTCGGGCGGGTACCAGGCCAGCGCGGCTCGGAGCGGCTCCAGCTCGCCGAGCCCGTCGTGGAAGACGGCGCCCGCGGTGACCTCGGCGAGGGCCTGGGTGGGCAGCGTCAGCCAGTCGGTGGGGCGCAGGACGGTGCCGGAGGTCACGCCGAGCCGGTCGCGGCACCATCCGTCGAGGGTGGCGATCCCGACCCGGTGCCGGACCGGGCCGTCGGTGGGGGTCATGCGGCCGGAGCCGTCGCCCTCGATGCGCGCGAAATGCGTCGGCCAGCCGTGGAAGGTGCGGGGGAGGTGTTCGGCGAGCCTGCGGTCCAATTCGGGGATGCGGGCGGCGTCGGCGGGGGAGACGAAGACCTCGAGGCGCGGGCCCCAATCGTGGTCGGCCGAGCGCGGGGTGTCGAAGCCGAGTACCTCGGAGCCGGGGCCGATGCGGGCGCCGGAGTGCGGGACGTCGCCGAGGAGCGGGCGGACGGCTTCGGCGTAGAAGGCGCGGCAGAGCTGCAGACCGGGAACGAACACCCCCGGCATGGTGGCGAGCCGGCCTGATCCGGGCATCTCCATTCTTGTGTCAATGAATCATTGACGCCTACAGATGGTCAATCACAGATTGACCATCTCGAACGGCATCGACCGCAGAGCCGCCGCCGGATCCGGGGGAGCGGCCGGTACGGCTGGTCAGGCCCGCCGTTCGCGGGCGTGGGTGGCGTCGCGGACCTCGCCCACGTAGTGCTCGACGAGGTCCTCCATCGCCACGAGGCCCGCGGTCTCGCCGCGGGGGCCGACGGCGCGGCCGAGGTGAGCGCTCGCGCGGCGGAGCACGGCGAGCGCCTCGTCGAGCCGCACGGACGTCGGTACCTCGGGCAGCGTGCGCACGCGAGGGCCCGGTACGGCGGTCGCCGGGTCGTCGACGAGGTCGAGGATGTCCTTGACGTGCAGGTAGCCGGCGAGGTCACCGGTCGCTGCGCGCACGGGGAAGCGGGAGAACCCGGTTTCGGCGACGGCGCGGGCGACGTCACCGACGGTGGGCTCGGCCGGGAGCGTCACGAGCTCGGAGGCCGGGACGAGCACGTCGGCCACTGTGGCCTCCGCTGAGCTGAGCGCGCGGGTGAGCCGGCGCGACTCGTCGTCGTCGAGAAGGCCTTCACGGCCGGATTCGGCGATGAGGTCGGCGAGCTCGCCGGACGTGAACGACGACTCCAGCTCGTCGCGCGGTTCCACCCGCAGCAGCCGCAGCACGCCGTTGGCGATGAGGTTGAACAGCTCGATCAGCGGCCGCATCACCGTTGTGAAGACGAGGAACGGCGGGACCAGCAGGATCGCGGTGCGCTCCGGCCCCGCGATGGCGATGTTCTTGGGAACCATCTCGCCGAGCAGGATGTGCGCGACCACGACGATCGCGAGGGAGATCGTGAACGCGATCGGGTGCAGCAGCGCCTCGGGGACGGCGAGCCACCCCAGTGGGCGCTCGATGAGGTGGGCGACGGCGGGTTCGCCGAGCCTGCCGAGGAGAAGCGAGCTGATCGTGATGCCCAGCTGCGACGCCGCGAGCATCCGGGACAGGTCGGCGTGTGCGCGCAGCACGGTGCCGGCCGCCGCGGTACCCGCGGCGGCCATCGCCTCGAGGCGGTCCCGCCGCGCGGAGATCAGCGAGAACTCGGCGCCGACGAAGAACGCGTTGGCCCCGAGCAGCGCGACGGCGGCGAGCAGCGCCAGCAGGTCGGAGGTCATGTCGCCTCCTCTGCGCCGGCCCGGGCCAGGCGCAGCTCGGCGATCCGGTTGCGGTCGCGCCGCATGACCGTCAGCCGCCACCCGTCCACGGTGATCTCGTCGCCGACGTCGGGGATGCGCCCGAGCCGGGTGAGCACGAGGCCCGCGAGGGTCTCGTACGCGCCGGTGGGCATCTGGAAGCCGGTGGCGTCGGCCACCTCGTCGTCGCGGAGGAGGCCCGACACCAGCCAGCTGTCGCGGCCGAGCGGGCGCACGGTGGACTGCTCGGCGCGGTCGTGCTCGTCGCGGACGTCACCGACGATCTCCTCGACGAGGTCCTCGAGGGTGACGATGCCCGCCGTGCCGCCGTACTCGTCAACCACGACGGCGAGCTGGAGCCCGGAACTGCGCAGCCGCGTGAGCAGCTCGTCGCCGTCCAGGGACGCGGGCACCGTCGGCACCTCTTGCACCATCTCGCCCACCGTGACGCAGCCGCGGTGCGCGGGCTGGACGCCGAATGCCTGCTTGACGTGCACGACGCCGAGCACGGCGTCCGGGTCGCTGTTGTGCACCGGGAACCGGGAGAAGCCGGTGCGCCGGGCGAGCGCCACCATGTCCGCGACCGTGGCGTCGGCGTCGAGCGACTCCACGCGGACGCGCGGTGTCATGAGGTCCTCTGCCACCCGGTCGGTGAAGCGCAGGGACCGATCCAGCAGCGTGGCGGTGCCCGCGTCGAGCGTGCCGTGCTGCGCGCTCGTGCGGACGAGCGAGCTGAGCTCGCGTGCCGATCGGGCCGATCGCAGCTCCTCGGCGGGCTCCACCCCGAGCCTGCGCACCACCGAGTTTGCGGCGCTGTTGAGACCGTTGATGAGCCACCGGAACGCGTGGGCGAAACCGCTTTGCAGCCAGACGACGGCGCGGGCGGTGCGCAGCGGCCCCGCGATGGCGAGGTTCTTCGGCACGAGCTCCCCGAACACCATCGACAGGGTCGTGGCGAGCAGGAGGGAGAGCACGGTGGCGGTGCCCGCGGCGAGGCCGGGGGAGAACCCGATCGCCTCGAGACCTGGCCGGAACAGCGTCGCGATGGCAGGCTCGGCGATGTAGCCGGTGACCAGCGTGGTGACCGTGATGCCGAGCTGGCTGCCCGACAGCTGGAACGACAGGCCGCGGTGGGCCCGCTGCACGGCCCTCGCGCGCCGGTCCCCGACCTCGGCGACGTGGGCGTCGACCTGGCTGCGTTCCAGGGCGGTGAGCGCGAACTCCGACGCCACCGAGATCGCGGTGCCGAGCGTGAGGGCGGCGACCGCGACCAGGCCGAGGACCGAGAGCAGGACGGTCATCCAGGGCCTCGCCGGGAGATGGCGGGGGAGCGAGCAGGGCAGGTGACGGGAAGCCGGGTCGGACCCGGCCGGCTACTGCAGCCCGGTTCGGTGGGGCTCGCGCTGGGCACGGCGTGTTCCTCCTGGAGCGGAGAGCTCAGTGTATGTGCGCTCCGGTTTCGGTTCCCGCCGGAGTCGCGCCGGTCACGAAGAGGGGCGATCCGGCCGCGCGGGATCTAGGTTGACGGGTCATGAGCGGCACTCGCATCGGTGCGTTGCCTGAGACGTGGGCCCGACCAGAGGCGATGAACGGGGAGACATCCCACGATTCGTCGCCGTTCGTCGACTTCGACCGTGAGTCGTGGGCCCGGCTCGGCGCGAACACGCCGCTCCCGCTCACCGCGGAGGAGCTCGACCAGGTACGCAGCCTGGGTGACGAGGTCGACCTCGACGAGGTGCGGGAGGTCTACCTGCCGCTGTCGCGGCTGCTGACCCTGCACGTGCAGGAGGGCGGGCGGCTCTACCGCGCCTACCGGACGTTCCTCGGCGCCACGACCGCGCGCACGCCGTTCGTCATCGGGATCGCGGGGTCGGTGTCAGTGGGAAAGTCCACGACCGCCCGGCTCATGCGGCTGCTGCTCGCCAGGTGGCCGCAGCACCCGCGCGTGGCGCTCGTCACCACCGACGGGTTCCTGCATCCCAACGCGGAGCTGGAGCGGCGCGGGTTGATGACCCGCAAGGGGTTCCCGGAGTCCTACGACCGGCGGGCGCTGCTGGAGTTCGTCACGGAGGTCAAGGCGGGGCGGGCCGAGGTGTCGGCCCCCGTCTACTCGCACCTGACCTACGACATCGTGCCAGGGGCGCGCTCCACGGTGCACCGCCCGGACATCCTGCTGCTGGAGGGACTCAACGTGCTCCAGCCCGCCCAGCCGTCGCGCGAGGGCGGACCCGCGCTCGCGGTGAGCGACTTCATCGACTTCTCGGTGTTCGTGGACGCCTCGACCGAGGACATCCGCCGCTGGTACGTCGAGCGCTTCCTGCGGCTGCGTGAGACCGCGTTCCGCAACCCCGAGTCCTACTTCCGCCGGTACGCGGCGCTCGACGAGGCAGGCGCGACCGCGCGGGCCGAGAGCATCTGGGCCGAGATCAACGGCCCCAACCTGGAGCGCAACATCCTTCCCACCCGCGGGCGTGCCTCGCTCGTGCTGCGCAAGGGCCCGAAGCACAACGTCACCGGGATCAGGCTGCGGAAAGTGTGATGGGGGGAAGGTCTGAGAACGTGTTCTGACGGCACCTGGCACCATGTGTCGATGACCACCGGGTCCATGGAGACCGAGCACATCGGGCCGGCCGGGGCAACCGAGGAGCTGACCGAGCTCGCCGCTCGGCTGCGGCTCGTCGTCGGCCGTCTGCACCGTCGCATTCGCATCGATGGACGAGAGTCGATCCCGCCGCTGCAGCTGTCGGCGCTGGTCACGGTGGAGCAACACGGCCCACTGCGGCTGTCCGAACTCGCCCGCCGGGAGGCCGTCACCGCACCGACGATGAGCCGGGTCCTCGCCGCGCTCGACGAACAGGGCCTGGTGATCCGCACCCCCGACCCGCACGACGCGCGGGGAGTGCAGATCGTGCTGTCCGACGAGGGCGCCGCGCGGCTGGCCGAGGTGCGCAGCCACCGCACCGCGCTGGTGGCCCGCCGACTCGTCCGCCTCGGTGACGGGGAGCGGCAGCGGATCGTCGCCGCGCTCCCCGCCCTCGAAGCGCTCCTGGTGGACGACGACTGACGTCCACCCGCCGGCCCTACTCGGGTTCGCCGTCCACGAGGACGGTCAGGCCCTCGTGCAGGAAGCTCAGCCGCCCGGCGATGCGGGTGGACTCCGGCAGCGGCTCCGGGTACGACCAGACGGCGTCGGTGAGCTCCCGGCCGTCCGGCAGCCGCACCGACCAGTAGCTCGCCTCGCCCTTGTACGGGCAGCGGGTGCGGGTTGCCGTGGGTTCCAGTGGCACGCGCACGTCCTCGGGGGCGAGGTACCAGCGGGCCGGCAGGCCGGTCTCGTTCAGCACGAGCGGGTGGTGCGACTCGGCGACGAGGGTGTCGCCCGCGAGCACCTGGACGTGCCGGCTCGTGGGCCGCACGTCCACGCGGGTGTACGGGTCGGTGAGGTGCGCGAACACCTGCTCGTCCTCGTCGAACCACGCGTCGGCGGCCTCCCAGTAGAGGGACGCGTACCCGGCGAGCCACTTCGCGTCGGGCAGCGGGTCCGGGTACGCCCACAGCGCGTTCTCGACGACCCGGTCGTCCACGCGCAGCGTGCGGTAGGTGGCGTCGCCCTTGAACGGGCAGTGCGTGGTGTGGTCGCTGGGCACGAACAAGGTCTGGTCGATGTCCTCCTCCGGCACGTACAGCCGCGGGAGGAGGTTCGTCTCGTGGACGAGCACGCCGCCGCGGGTGTCGAGCACCGTGCGGCCGGCGAACTCGGCGCGCACGCGGCGCGGGAACGGGTGCATGAGCAGCTTGTGGGCCGGCCCGTCGATCCGGTAGTTGACGGTGGCGGGCGCGGCCGCGGACAGCGGACCGTCGGCACGGGTGAGAGCCATGCCACTCCCAACGCCCCGCGCGGTCGCGCATTCCAGCCCCCGGTGGTCGAGTAGGGCCGGCGCCCCAGCGCCGGCCCGTATCGAGACCACCACCCCGAGATCGGCACGTGGTCTCGATACGCGCCGGCCCTGGCGGGCCTGCGCTACTCGACCACCGGAGAGTGGCCGGGCCTCTCACGCGATGTCGTGCACCACTTCCACCGTGACAGTCAGCTCCTGCGTGCCGGGCTGGATCGGCACCGCAAGCTGAGCGCGGTCGGCCTCGGCCTTGTAGGGCGTCGGCGGCTGCTCGCCCGACAGCTCGACGATCGAGCGGACCGGGCCCAGACCGACGCCCGCCGCGTCGGCGAGCTGCCGCGCCTGGGCGAGCGCGCTCCGCACCGCGTCGGCACGTGCCTCGGCCCGCGCGGTGCTCTCGTCCGCGATGGAGAACTGGATCGTCTGCACGCGGATGGCATCGGCGGCGGCCGCGGCGGCCTGGTCGATCACCGCGCCGGCCGCCGCGATGTCGTGCAGGGTGGCGGTGACCTGGTTGCTCACCTCGTAACCGGTGATCCGGCCGGTCTCCGGCGCTGTGGTGGGGTACACGGTGAGCTGGCTCGTGCGGATGTCGGCGGCCGCCACGCCCGCACCCTGCAGCACGCCGATCACGGCGTTCGCGCGTTCGGAGTTGGCGGTCAGCGCCGCGGTCGCGCTCCGGTCGCGGGTCTCGACGCCGAGCACAACGGTGGCGGTGTCCGGCGCGGCGACGACGGTGCCGACCGCGCGGGCGGTGATGGCGGGCGGTGCCGCCGACCCGGGCGGGGCCGCCGCGGCCGCCGAGCAGCCCGACAGGGCCAGCGCGGCCGTTGCGAACGTGACGGCGAGCAGCGGGATCGTGGCGCGGTGCATGCCTCAAGGACGGAGCATCCACGGGATCGGTTGCATGAGTCAGTAGGTTCGCCGGAATGGGCGTTCCGTTCGGCGCGTACGGCGCCGAGATCTACCTGCAGGGGCTCGCCGACGGGCGGCCCGCGGTGCCGACCGACCCGTCCCGGCTGGAGGCGGCCGCCCGCTCCGTGCTCGAGGACGGACCGTTCGGCTACGTCGCGGGTGGCGCGGGCACGGGCGCCACGATGCGCGCGAACCGGGCCGCGTTCGACCGGTACGGGATGGTGCCGCGGATGCTGCGCGACACCACGGAGCGGGACTGGTCCACCACCGTGCTCGGCACGCCGATGCCGGCGCCGCTGCTGGTCGCACCGATCGGCGTGATGTCGATCGTGCACCCCGACGGGGAGCCTGCGGTGGCCCGCGCCGCCGCCGAGCTGGGCCTGCCGATGGTGCTCTCGACGGCGTCGTCGCACACGATCGAGGAGGTCGCGGCCGCGTCGGGCGATGGTCCTCGGTGGTACCAGCTGTACTGGCCGACCGAGGACGCGGTCACCGTGAGCATCCTCGAACGGGCGCGGGCCGCCGGCTACCGCGTGCTGGTGGTCACGCTCGACACCTGGACGCTGGGCTGGCGCCCGCACGACCTGGATCTGTCCTACCTGCCGTTCCTGCGCGGGGTCGGCACCGCGATCCCCTTCTCCGACCCGGCGTTCCGGGCGGGCCTCGCCGCGCCGCCCGAGGAGGACCTCATGGCCGCGGTGGGGCGCTGGGTGCCGATGTTCACCGGCACCGCCGTGCGCTGGGACCGGCTCGACCTGCTGCGCGAGCACTGGGACGGGCCCATCGTCCTCAAGGGCGTGCAGCACGTGGACGACGCCCTGCACGCGCTCGACGTCGGCATCGACGGGATTGTCGTGTCCAACCACGGCGGGCGCCAGGTCGACCGGGCCATCGGGTCGCTCGACGCGCTGCCGGGGATCGTGGCCGCCGTCGACGGGCGGGCGGCGGTGCTGTTCGACTCGGGGATCCGCACCGGCGCCGACGCCGCCGTCGCGCTCGCGCTGGGCGCCGACGCGGTGCTGCTCGGCCGCCCGTACGTGTACGGGCTCGCGCTCGGCGGGCAGGACGGGGTCCGGCACGTGCTGCGCTCGGTGCTCGCCGAGCTCGACCTCACCCTCGCGCTCTCCGGCTTCGCCGACCTCGCCCAGCTGCGCGCCGCGAAGGACGCCGTTACGAAACACGGGTGACGAAGCACGGGTGACGAAGGGACGCATGACGACGTACGGGTGAAGAACCTCGCCTACACCGGCGCGTGACCCGGTGATGCCATAGTGGGTGCCGGGATTCCCCCGGCGCGCCGCCGTGGGGCCGAAGGAAGGGGAGCACGGCGTGGACGCGCTCACCGCGCTCGTCGCCGGCCTGGTGGCGAGCCTGCGCACGGCGCTGGCCGCCGACGTCTGCCCCGGCGGATGGCCGTGGGCGGTCACGGTGCTGGGCATCGGGGTCGGGCTGCTTCCCACCGCGGGTGCGGTGCTGGTGGCGGTGCTGCGCAAGCGGATCGGGTCCCGTTACGGGGCGGGCGAGTCCGTGCTGATCGTCCTCGCGGGGGTGGTCGGCGCCGGGCTGCTGCCGCTGGCCGTGTTCAACGCCACCGGGCGTGTGTTCCGGGCAGTGGCCCTTGGCCGGGAGGTTGACGGCCTCACCTCGGACCAGCTCGCCGACCTCGGCACCACCGTGTGCTTCACCCCGCAGTCGGCCTACCTCGGCGGCTATACCGTTGCCGCGGCGTTCGACCCGTCCTATCCGGTGCGGTTCGGCCTCGCCGTCGTCCTGCTCGTCGGGTTCCCGCTGGTGGCGGCGGTCTGCGTGGCCACCCAGGCGCGGTTGGCGCTGCGTCGCGGGCCCAGCTGGCCTGCCAAGTTCTTCTGGGTGCCGCTGCTGGTGCTCACCCTGCTCACGGGACGGACTCCCGCCGGGTCGACGGGCCATCTGTGGATCGGGGTCGCGATCGGGGCGTTCCTGGGTATCGCCGTCGTGCTGACGGTCGGGACCCCGCCACGGGAGGTCGTGCGCCGTTCGCTCGCCGCGCCCGCTCCCGCGCCACGGCAACCGCCGCGGATGGAGTCGATGCGCCCGCCGGTCGCGGCTCGTCGTCCCCCCGCTCCTGCCGGGCCGCAGACGTCCCTTGCCGACCGGCTCGCGCGGCGGTTCGCGGCGCGGCAGCCCGAGCCTCCGGTGGTGATCCCGCAGCCCCGTACGGCGTCGGCGCACCAGCCGCCGCCCCGGCCACTGGCGCAGTCGCCACGCGGACCGTCCGGCCCGCGACCCACGCTCGTCGCGCCCTCGCCTCCGGCCGGGGCGGGCGCGCCGCGGTTCCGGCTGATCCGGAGGCTGGGCTCCGGCGGGTTCGGCCGGGTGTGGCTCGCCCACGACGCCCGCCTCGGGCATCCGGTCGCGCTCAAGGCAGCGCACGCGCCCGATCCGGAGACCGAGGAGCGGATCCGGCGCGAGGCGCGCGCACTCGTTGCCGTCCGCCACCCGCACTGCGTGCGGATCCACGACCTGCTGCCGGCCACGGCCGACCCCGGCCTCCGCGAGCTCGACGGCCTCGTCATCGTGATGGAGTACGTGGAGGGAGCCCCGCTGGGGGACCTCGTGCGCACGCGCGGCCCACTCGACGACATCACCGCCGCCCGCGTGTGGGTCGGCCTCGCGGGCGCGCTCGGCGCCGCACACTCCCGCGGCGTGCTGCACCGTGACGTGAAGCCGGGCAACGTCGTCGTCGACCAGGCGGGGCTGGCGCACCTGATCGACTTCGGGATCGCCCGCAAGACCGGTGACTCGACGCTGACGATGGCGGGCTTCGTGCTGGGCACACCGGACTTCCTGGCCCCGGAGGTGGCGTGCGGCGAGCGTGCCACGCCCGCGTCGGACTCGTGGCAGCTCGCCGCGACGATCTCTTACGCCCTGACCGGGCATCCGCCGCGCGGTGGGCACCCCGACGCGGTGTCCGGGCTGCGCGCCGCGGCGACCGGGGCCCCGCTCAGCCACCTCCCGCCCCGGTCGGCGCACCTGAACCTGTTGCGTGCGGCGATGGACACCGACCCGCGCCGCAGGCCGCAGCTGCGGGCTGTGCAGAGCACGCTCGAGGAGTGGCTGCGCCGGGCCGGGAAGCGCCCGGACGGCCCGGTCGGCGCGGGCGCCCCGGCCCGGTGACGGGAGCCCCCGCAACGGCCGTCGTGCCGGACGTCCCCACGTCCGGCCGGGGACGCATCCTCGGCGTCGACGCGGCGCGCGCCGTAGCGCTCGTCGGGATGTTCGCCACGCACATCTTCCCCATCCGCGATGGCCGCGAGCCGACGCTCACCGGTCTGATCGCGTCCGGGCGGGCGTCGGCGCTGTTCGCGGTGCTGGCGGGGGTCGGGGTGGCGCTCGCGACCGGGGGCACGCAGCGGCCGCGCGGGGCGCGGGCCCACCTCGGTGCCGGTGCCGCCCTCGTCGTGCGCGGGCTGCTGGTCGGCGCGGTCGGCCTCACGCTGGTGGCGCTCGAGGCCCCGGTCGCGATCATCCTCGCCTACTACGGGGTGCTGTTCGTCGTGGCCGCCTTCCTGCTGCGGGCCCCGCGCGGCGTGCTCGCGGTGGGTGCGGTGCTCGCGTGCGTCCTCACGCCGGTGGCGAGCCAGCTGCTGCGGGTGGGGCTCCCGGACGGCACGGACGATCAGGTCGGGTGGCCCGCGTTCGCCGAGCCAGGCGACGCACTGGTCACGCTCGTGCTCACCGGCTACTACCCGGTGCTGACGTGGACGACGTACCTGCTCGCCGGGATGGCGGTCGGCCGGCTCGACCTGCGCCGCGCGCAGGTGGCGGGCTGCCTGCTCGCCGGAGGGGTCGCGCTGGCGGTGGCCGCGCACACCGCGTCGGCGCTGCTGCTCGGCCCGGGCAACGGGGTGTGGGTGCTCGGCGCCGAGGCAGCGGCGCGGCGCTACGGCACCACTCCAACGGGGAACTGGTGGTGGCTCGCCGTGGACTCCCCGCATTCCGGCAGCCCGCTCGACCTGGCCGCAACGACCGGGTCCGCGCTGGCCGTGCTCGGCACGATGCTGCTACTGGCGCGGTGGTCCCGGCGGCTGGTGCTGGTGCCGGCCGCGCTCGGCTCGGCGCCGTTCACCCTCTACACGCTCCACGTGATCGCCCTCGCGGTGTACGCGGGGAGCGGGTCGGACGACCTCGTTCTGTGGCTGAGCCACGTGCTGGTCGCCACGCTGATCGGCCTCGGTCTGCGGCTCGCCGGGCTCCGCGGTCCGCTGGAGGCGGTCGTGTCCGCGACGGGCCGGGCCGTCCGCCGCGCCGTGACCGGCATCACACCGAAGACTGTCGATTCACCTTCTGCTCGCCCGCCGGGCAGGTGACGGGCGCCGGCAGGCGACGCCCGCCCTGCGTGCGGAGGAGACGGTGATGCGCACTCTGATGGTCACGGAGTTCATCTCGCTGGACGGCGTCGTGCAGGGCCCCGGTGGTCCCGACGAGGACCGCGACGGCGGGTTCGTCCACGGCGGCTGGGCCGCCCCGTTCATCGACGACGACGTGCTCGCCAGAGCGATCGGCGTCACCGCGAGGGCCGACGCGCTCCTGCTGGGCAGGCGGACGTACGAGGAGTTCGCCGCCACATGGCCGCTGGCCCCGGCCGACGACCCGATCGGCTCCCGCTGGGCCGCGGTGCGCAAGTACGTCGCGTCCCGGACCCTCACCGCGGTGAGCTGGGAGAACTCCACACTGCTCGAAGGTGACGTCGTGAACGCCGTGGCGGAGCTCAAGAAGTCCGACGGCGGCGAGATCCAGGTCCACGGCAGCATTCAGCTCGTGCAGACGCTGCTCGCGCACGACCTCGTCGACGAGCTGCACCTGGCCGTGATGCCGGTGCTCGTCGGGTCCGGGAAGCGGCTGTTCGGGAGCGGGACGGTGCCGGCCCGCTTCGCCCTGCTCTCGGCCGGGACCACCCGGTCCGGTGTGGTCGTCGGACGGTACGTGCGCGCGGGCGACATCACCTACGGTGCGGTTGGCCCCGAGACAGGGAACTGGTGACGAGCGATGCCCCAGTACGCGGTGCTCATCTACGAGAAGGAACTGCCCGGCGGCGTGGCCGACATCCCGCCGGAGGTCATGGAGGCGAACATCGCCGCGGGGGAGAAGATCGCCGCGATGGGCGTGCGCGTCGTCCACGAGCAGGGCCTGCAGCCGGCCGCGGCCGCCCGCACGATCCACAAGGACGGACTCGTCACGGACGGCCCCTTCATGGAGACCAAGGAGGTGCTCGCCGGGTTCTTCGTGGTGGAGGCCCCTGACCTCGACACGGCCCTCGCCGTCGGCAAGCTCCTCCCGATCATGGACGGGGCGGTCGAGGTGCGTCCGCTGCTGTGATCTCCGACGTCCGGCGCGCCGTGGCCGACGCGCACCGCCGCGAGTGGGCCACCGTGCTCGCCGCGACGGTGCGCGTCACGCGTGACCTGGACCTGGCCGAGGAGTGCGTTCAGGACGCGTACGCCGCCGCGCTCGAGTCGTGGACGCGCGGCGGCGTGCCGTCCCGCCCGGGGGCATGGCTCACCACGGCGGCCCGGCACAACGCGCTCGACGTCGTCCGGCGGGCCCGCACGCAGCAGGCGAAGTTGCACCTGCTGGTGGAGCCGCCCGCGCTTCCGGCGGTGGCCGACGACCGGCTCCGGCTGGTGTTCCTGTGCTGCCACCCGGCGCTGGCGCCGGAGGCCCAGGTGGCGCTCACTCTCCGGCTGGTCTGCGGCGTGCCGACCCCGGACGTCGCGCAGGCCTTCCTGGTGCCGGAACCGACCATGGCAGCCCGGATCACCCGGGCGAAGAAGAAGATCGCCGCGAGCCGCATCCCGTTCCGCATGCCCCCACCGGGCGAGCTCCCCGGCCGCGTGGACGCCGTCCTGACGGTGATCCACCTGCTCTTCACGACAGGGCACACGGCCCCCGCCGGTCGGGTTCTCACCCGCAACGACCTCACCGAACGCGCACTCGACCTCGCCCGCATGCTCCACGCTCTCCTGCCGAGGGAACGTGAGGTGGGCGGGCTGCTCGCGCTGCTGCTGGCCGGCCACGCCCGGCGGGCGACCCGGACCACCCCCGACGGGCGGCTGCTGCGCCTCGACGAGCAGGATCGCGCGGCGTGGGACCGGGAGGCCATCGCGGAAGCGGACGGCCTCGTCGTGCGCTCGATGCGGGGTGGCGACCCGGGGCGGTTCGCCCTGCAGGCCGCGATCGCGACGCTGCACGCCGTCGCCCCGGCCTACGAGGACACGGACTGGCCGCAGATCCTCGTGCTCTACGACGAGCTGCTGCGGCGCTGGCCGTCACCGGTGGTGGCGCTGAACCGGGCCGTGGCGGTGGCGATGGTCCACGGGCCCGCCGCGGGGCTGGCCGAGATCGACGCTCTGGACGGCGATCCGCGGCTGGCCGGATACCGCTACCTGCCCGCAGCCAAGGCGGACCTGCTGGGCCGGCTCGGCCGTTCCGCGGATGCCGCGGCGGCCTATAAGCAGGCGATCGCACTGACCGCGAACGAGGCCGAGCGGGCCTACCTCGTCGGCCGGCTCGCGGAGGCGAACGCCCCGCAGCTCGGGAGCCGGTGATGCGGCGACCACATGCGTTCGCCGGGCCTGATCTGGCGTTCAGTGGCGCGTCTGGTTAGGGCCTTCGGTGGCGCCGCGCATCGTGCGGGGCGGGGCATACCTACGCGGGCAGGCCGAGGGCCTGCCCCTCGCGCGCGCGGCGCCACCGAAGGCCGGTCCCACGGACATGATCGGGGCTTCGGCGCGAAAACGGGCGAAAACCGCCCGGGAACGCGCCGAACCTCTGATCATGGGCCAGAACAGGCTCATGATCGGTGCGAAGTGCACCTCACGGTCCCCGGCGGGGCTGTCACGTACTACTCGGAACGATCTTCCCAGCTCACGCACCCGTTGTCGGCCCACGCGGCCCGTCGACCGGCTGCGTGAAGCCAGACAGGGTGCGCCAGCCCCAACCGGGTGTGCGAGGGCAACAAGCTCCCCGCGACGCCGCCAGGAGGCCCCCGCGGGACGGCGACGCCCCCCTTCTCGGGCGACGCATCCCGTCGACTGGCAGCGCGAACCCAAACCAGGTGCGCGAGCCGGAACGTGTAGCGCGAGCCGCCCCTAGTGTCCCGAACCGGGGCACTAGCGCGGGGTGCCGGTGGGGTGCAGGGGAGGACCCGTCATCGGGCAGTGGACGCATTCCTCCACTCGGATGCCCTCGCGATCCGGTGCCTTCGCCGCCTGCAGTGGCGCGCGGATCAGCGTGAACGCGGCCAGCGCCGCCGCCGCGAGGAGGCCCGCACCGATGACCATCGCCATCCGGAAGCCGGCGTCGAACGCGGCCGGGTCGGTGTAGTCCTCGCCCGCGATGCCCGCGAGGCCGGGCACGACGGCCACCGCGAGGAGGCCCGCGGCCCTGGCCACCGCATTGTTGACGCCGGACGCGGCGCCCGCGTACCGGTCAGGCGCGGAGTCGAGCACGGTGGCGGTGAGCGGGGCGACGGTGAGCGTCAGCCCGGCGCCGAACACGAGCATCGCCGGCAGCACGTCGACGAGCCACGACGTCGTGGCGTCCACGCGCAGGAGCAGGAGCAGTCCTCCCGCGCTCACCAGCGGGCCGACGGTCATCGGGAGCCGGGGACCGATCCTGCCGGTCAGGGAGCCCGCTCGTGCGGAGAACGCCAGCATCAGGGCCGTGACCGGCAGCAGGGCTGCCCCGGCCCCGAGCGGCGTGAAGCCGGCGACGGTCTGCAGCTGCAGCACCAGCAGCAGGAACACCGCGCCCATCGCGCCGTAGATGAGGACCGTGCAGATGTTGGCGGCGCTGAACGTCCGGTCCCGGAAGAGGGCCGGTGGCACCAGCGCGTGGGGTGAGCGCCGCTCCACCACCACGAACGCCACCAGTGCCAGCACCCCGACGGCGATGGCGCCCAGCAAGAGCGGGCCGGCGCCGCGCTCGCCGAGGCCGGTGAGGCCGTAGGTCAGCGCGCCGAGCCCCACCACGGCCAGCACCGTGCCGGTGACGTCCAGCCCGGGCGCCGACTCCGTGTCGCGGCTCTCCGGCACGTGCCGAAGCGCGAGCACGATGATCACCACGGCGAGCGGGAGGTTGATCAGGAAGACCGCGCGCCAGCTCCACTCGACGAGCCAGCCGCCCAGGAACGGGGCTACCGCGCCCGCGATGCCACCCAGGCCGGACCATGCCCCGACGGCCGCGGCGCGGTCCGGCCCGTGGAACGAGGCCGAGATCAGCGCAAGGCTGCCGGGCGTGAGCAGGGCGCCACCCACCCCCTGCAGCGCCCGCGCGGCGATCAGCGTGCCGACGTCAGGGGCGAGCCCGCAGGCCAGCGACGCCAGCGCGAACCACACGACTCCGATGACGAACACCCGCCTGCGCCCGAAGTGGTCGCCGAGTGAGCCACCGAGCAGGATGAGCGAGGCGAGCGACAGCGTGTATGCGTTCACCGTCCACTGCAGGCCGGTGAACCCCGCGTCGAGCTCGGTGCCGATGCGCTCGAGCGCCACGTTCACGACGGTGCCGTCGATGAACACGAGCCCCGATCCCAACACCGTCGTGGTGAGCACCCACCGCCCCGCCGTGGTGCCCATCCGCAGTTCCCCCGCCACCATGCGCCGCAGCCTACGGCCTGCGAGTCCGCGTTCGTGGCTGTCGTCACCACTGATCGAACAACTCCCCGTGCACGACGGATGACTGCCCGTCACCTCGGCAGGGCGCGATCGTTGACGGTGCAGGAATCCGGGAGGCGACATGGGAAGAAGCGCGCGGCGGCTACCGGCCGCCCGTGTGGCTGCGGGAGCACTGGCGGTGGCCGTGGCGACCGGGCTGCTGGGACTCGGGTACGCGCAGGCGAACCCGCAGCTCGCCGCCCCCGACCTGCCGACTGCCCCGGCCGCGGTCGCCCCGGCCCGGCCCGCGGAGCGCGCGCCCGCCGCCGACCCCGACGAGGATGCCGATGACGTCGGCCGCGGGGACGCCGACGCCGACGGGGAGGCCCCTGGACGGCTGCGCGCCGCCGCGCCGAACGCCCCGCACACGACTCCGCGCCGCGCGGCGCCGCCCGCCGACCCCAGTCAGCCCGCAGGCTCGAAGCCGGCCCCGCACCCGGCCCCGCCGGGGCCCGCCCCCGTCGCGGGCACCCCCTGCACGACCGCCGCGCGCGCATGTGTGGCGCTGGGCGAGCGGCTGGCCTGGCTGCTCGACGGCGGCAACGTGGTCAGGGGACCGGTCCCGATCCAGCACGGCGACGCGGCGGACCCCACGCCGAGGGGCACCTTCAAGGTGCAGTGGAAGGCCGAGCAGTACACCAGCCGCGAGTACCTCACCCAGATGCCGTACTCGGTGTTCTTCGCCGACGGCGGCATCGCGTTCCACGAGGGCACGCAGGACACCCCGTCGGCGGGTTGCGTGAAGCTCGACCGCGAGGACGCCAGCGCGTTCTTCTACTTCTTGCAGAAGGGTGACGAAGTCCAGATCCACTAGCTGGTGTCGGGGCTTCTACCTCCAGTAGAATGGCGTCCGTGCCGACACTGGGTGAGCTGGAACGCGCTGTCATGGAGACCCTCTGGTCGGCCACCGCACCTGTCACCGCCCGCGACGTGCAGGACGCTCTCGCGGGCCGTGACCTCGCCACCACCACGGTGCTCACCGTCCTCGGGCGGCTGGAGCGCAAGGGCCTCGTCACCCGGGAGCGGGAGGGTCGCGCCCACCGCTACCGGGCCGTCGCGAGCCGCGAGGACCACGTCGCCGAGCTCATGCGCGACGCCCTCGACGCCGCCCCCGACCGCGGTGCGGCGCTGGCCCGGTTCCTCGGTTCGATCCCCGAGGACGAACGCGCCGCGCTGCGCGACCTGCTCGACTGACATTCTTGTTCCATGGAGGGTGCGGCGCTGTTGCTGCTCGTGCTCGGCGTCCTGCTCGCCGAGCCGGTCAGCCGTTCACTGGCGCGCGCACACTGGCCCGCGCGCGACCCGGTCGGTGCCCTGCTCGTCTGGCAGGCCATCGGCCTGGCCGGAGGGCTCGCGCTGCTCGGCTCGGGGATCGTCTACGGCCTCGCGCCGCTCGGCCCCACCCTCCCCGCCGCGGCGCGCAACGCGGCAGACGCCCTCGCCGCGGGGAGAGTGCCGGAACTCGGCTACAGCCGCGTGCTCGCCCTGGCCGCCGCGCTGGTGCTGGCGCTGCGGCTCGTGGGGGTGCTCGCCGCAGTGACGATCCGCACGCTGCGCGCCCGGCGGCGGCACCGGGACCTGCTCGACCTGCTCGCCACGCCGTGGCCGGACGTGCCGCACGCCCAGGTGCTCGACCACTCGGTGCCCGTGGCGTACTGCCTTCCCGGATTGCGCTCGCGGCTCGTCGTCTCGGCAGGCGTGCTGGACGCTCTCGACCCGCCCGCCGTGAAGGCCGTGCTCGCCCATGAGCAGGCACACCTGCGCGAGCGGCACGACCTGGTCGTGCTGCCGTTCGTCGCGTGGGGGGCCACCGCGCCGTTCGTGCGGGGGATGGTGTGCGCGCAGGTGGCGGTGGCGGCGCTCGTGGAGATGCGCGCCGACGACGTCGCCTCGGCAGCGGTCACCCCGAAGCAGCTCACGGGCGCGCTGCGCACGGTCGGCGGCGCCGCCCCCGCGGCCGCGCTCAGCTCCTTCACCGACGCGCTCGACCGGCGCCTGTTGCGGATCATCCGACCGCCGGCGCCGTTGCCGTCGGCGGTCCGTCTGCTGGTACGGCTCGCCGCCGTCGGGCTCGTCGCGATCCCCACTGTCCTGCTCCTGCTCTCCTGAACCGGGCCGGGGCGGCGGACGCACCGCATTCAGCCGCGCAGGGGTGCGCTCGCCTCGCGCAGCTGGCCGAGCGACTCCGACCACGACCGCACGAGACCGGTCTCGTGGTACGGCACCCCGACCTCGGCGCAGAACTCGCGCACCAGCTTCCGGGACCGCCGCAGGTTGGGGGTCGGCATGCTGGGGAAGAGGTGGTGCTCGATCTGGTGGTTCAGCCCGCCCATCGCGACGTGCAGCAGCCCGTCGGTCAGGCGCCCACCTGCCACGTTGCGCGAGGTGAGCACCTGCTTGCGCAGGAAGTCCATGGTCGTCGTCGGCATATCCATGCCCTTGTGGTTCGGCGCGAAGATCGAGCCGAGGTAGATGCCGAAGAGACCCTGGTGCACGGCGAAGAACGCCAGCGCGAGCCCCGGCGGCAGCACCACGAAGAGCACCGCGAGGTAGCCGACCACGTGCGTGGCGAGCAGCGCGAGCTCGAGCCCGCGCCGGCGAACCTTCGCGCCGTTCGCGCCGAGCAGGCCCTGCAGGCTCGCGCGACGCAGGTCGAGTCCGGCGAACGTGAGCAGCGGGAAGAACAACACCGCCTGGTGGCGGTTGATCAGCCGGTTGAGGCCGCTGCTCGCCCGCGCCTGTTCGCCGGTCCACACCAGGGCGCCCGCCTCGACGTCCGGATCGAGGCCCTCGTGGTTCGGGTTGGCGTGGTGCCTCGTGTGCTTGTCCTGCCACCAGCCGTACGACATCCCGATGCCCAGGTTGCCGAGGATCCGCCCGACGATCGCCGAGGGGCCGCGGGTACGGAAGACCTGGCGGTGGGCCACGTCGTGGGCGAGCAGCGCGATCTGGCCGTACAGCACGGCGGCCGCCGCCGCCACGGCCAGCTGCCACGGCGAGTCGCCGAGCAGGACGAAGGCGCCTGCGGTAGCCGCGGCGAAGGCACCCACGAGCAGGAACCGGGCCACGTAGTAGCCGGGACGGCGGCGCATCAGGCCCGCGGCGGCCACCCGCGCGGAGAGGCGGGCGAAGTCGCTCCCGGCGGCGCCCGCCGGGGTGTCGGTGATCGTGCTGCTGGTCATGCTCCGACCCTGCGCGAGCAGCCCGCCGATGATGAGCCGGTGAGCCCCCGACCCGGGGGTGGGGGTGACCCCCCGATCAGGTGATCAGCTCACAGCGTCGTCACAGCGACCGTCTGCGAAATTGTGGTTCCCCCCTGCACGACCTCCGGAGGCACGATGACGATCTCGCTGCACACCGGTATCCGCACCGCGACGGTCAGCACCGAGTGGACCGCGTGGGACGCGCCGTTCCGTCTGGTGGTCACCGACCCGTGGGCCATGCACCACGCCCGGCTGAGGGTCACCGACCTCGTCGCCGCGCTCGCGGCCTCCGTCGATCGGCGGCTCCCCGTGGCGCGGCGTGACGAGCGCCTCGCCGAGATGCTCGGCGAAGCTCTGGCCGGCCCGCCGCGCCCCTTCCCCTACGGGATCGCCGCGGCGCCCGCGGAGGCCGATGTCCACCGCGCCGCCCCCGCGCCGTGGCAGCAGGCGTTCACGGCCGCCACGCGCGCCCGCCACGGGTGGTCCGTCGCGCCCGGCCCGGCCGCGCAGGCCCTGCTCGCCCAGCGGTGCGCAGAGCTGGTGGCCGAGGAGTTCTCCTGCGGTGTTCTCGTGGCGTTCGGCGACCACGTCGCGACCTCGGGGCTCGCGCCCGTCGGTGGCTGGCGGGTGCAGCTGCGCGACGCGCCGACGGCCTCGACCACGCTCGTGGCGATCGACGGCGGCGCGATCTCGTCGGTGAGCTGCGTGCGGCCCGGACGACCCGACCGGCTGCAGCCGCTCGTGGTGCCGGCCACCGGGCGCACGGTCGTGCCCGCGTGGCGGTCGGTGGCGGTGGCAGCGGCCGACGCGCCCGCCGCGAGCGCCGCGTGCACGGGTGCGCTGCTGCGCGGTGCCGGTGCGCCCGCGTGGCTGGCAGACCTGGGCTTGCCCGCGTTGCTCGTGGACGCCCACGGCGTCACGCACGCCGTGCGGAACTGGCCCGTTCAGTCCTGATCGGCGACCGGGTCAGGCGGGAACGGGGTCGGCCTCCACCCGGTCCGGCCCGCCGAGCAGCAGCGTGGTGAGGCCGGCGATCGGCAGCACGACGAGCAGGCAGAACGCCCCCGGCACCCCGATCACCCCGGCCAGCCCACCGACGAGCGCGGCCCCGACGCTGGCGCCGGTGAGGAACACCAGCGTCGCGATGCCTAGTGCCACGCCGCGCTGCGCGTCGCGGACCGCCGCCCCCACCGAGGAGATCATCGCCGGCTGCCCGACGCCGAAGGCGCCGCTGACCAGCATCACCGCCACGGCGAGGAGCACCGGCGCGTGCACGAACGCACCGAGGGCGGCCACGAGCAGCGCGAGCACGGCCGTGGGGCAGGCCAGCGCGATCGAGCGGCGCGGGCCGAGCCGGGCGAGCAGGATGCGGGCGATCCTGGGGGACACGAACCCCACCACCGCGGACGGCACCAGCAGGGCGCCGGTGGCAAACGGTGTCCAGCCCCACGACGCGGCCGTGAGCGGCACCCCGAGGAGCAGGGCGAACCAGCTCGCCGGCACCGCGGCCGCCGCGAAGGCGCTGCGGAGCACCGTGGTGTTGGTGACGATCTCGCGTGGCAGGAACCCGTGCGGCCGCGCGCGGACCCACAGGGCGAGCAGCGGCGCGCCCGCGACCAGCAGCACGGCACCGACGGCCCCTGCCACCACGCCTGCGGACGGGGACTGGAGCAGCAGCACCAACCCGGAGGCCGCGACCGCCACGAGCACGGCGCCGACGCCGTCGATGCGCTCACCCGTGCCCTCGGCAGGGGCGACCCGCCACAGCGGCACGATCGCGAGGACCCCGAGCACCGGCAGCGCCACGGCCCACCGCCACCCGCCGAGCGCCTCCAGTCCACCCCCGACCAGCGGGCCGAGCGAGCCGAGCGTGGCGGCCACGCCCGCGATGCGGCCGAGCGCGGTTCCGCGGTCCGCCCCGCTCCACCGCGCGCTGATGAGCGCCGTGGCGAGCACCGGGATGGCGGCCGCCCCCGCGCCCTGCACCACCCGGGCCACCAAGAGCACCGGGAACGAAGGTGCCAGCGCCGCCACCAGCGCGCCCAGCGCCATCGCCCCGGTGCCCAGCGCGAGGGGGAGCCGGATGCCGACCATGTCGGCGATCCGCCCGTGCGCAGGAGTGGCGACGGCCAGCGCGACCGTGTAGCCGCTCACCATCCAGGCGGCCGTGTGCGCGCTGATGTCGAGCTCGCTCGCGAGCTCCGGCAGCGCGACGGTGACCGCCGACGTCGACATGCCGGCGAGCCCGAACAGGAGACCGAGCAGGGCGGCAGACCGCCCGGGAGACCGCACGTGAACGGGGAACCGCGCGGCGGCGCGGGGAATTCCCGACGATCGCATGCGGCCACCGTTGCTCACGCTGCCGGCCGCGGTCTTGCGGTATTCGGACATCGCGTGGACCGCGCCGGTCAGGGCACCAGGACGACCTTGCCCGTCGTCGCCCGGCTCTCCAGTGCCCGGTGCGCCGCCCCGGCGTCGGCGAGCGGGAACGGCGGGTGGACGAGCGGCGTCAGCCGTCCCGCGGCGGCCTCGGCGAGCGACTGCGTCTCGAGACCGCGCAGGCCGCCGTAGCGCTTCAGCATCCGCGGCCCGGTGATCCACACGACCGACAGCGAACCAGCGGCGATGTCGGCGCTCGTGAACGGCGTGACCTCACCAGAGGTCCAACCGAACATCACGATGCGCCCGCCGATGTCGAGCATCTCGACCCCGGCGCGCCCGACCTCGCCGCCGACGCCGTCGAGCAGGACGGTGGGCTTGCGCCCGTCGAGCGCGGCGAGGACGCGGTCCGGCCAGCCCGGTTCGCGGTAGTCGACGGCGATGTCGGCGCCGAGCGCCTGTACCTGCCGCACCTTCTCCGGCCCGCCCGCGAGCCCGACGGCCACGGCGCCCGCTCCGCGCGCCGCCTGCACGAACAGGCTCCCGAGCCCACCCGCCGCCGCCGGCACGAGCACGACGTCGCCCGCCTCGATCCCGGCGGCGTCGAGGATCCCGACCGCGGTGCGGCCCGTGCCGATCATCGCGACGGCGGCCTCCGCGGTGAGCGAGCCGGGGATCTCGTGCAGCGAGGTCTCGGCGGCGACCGCAAGGGAGGCGTACCCGCCGCTCGCCATGCCCAGGTGGGCGACCACGCGCTTGCCCGTCCAGCTCGGGTCGGCGCCGGGCCCCGTCGCGGTGACGGTGCCCGCCACTTCCCGGCCGGGCGTCATCGGCAGCTGGGGGAGCGGGAACGGCCCGCCGCTCGTCCCGTTCCGGATCGTGGTGTCGAGCAGGTGCACGCCCGCCGCGGCGACCTCGATCAGCACCTGACCCTCGCCGGGGACCGGGTCCGGGACCTCCTCGTAGCGCAGCGTCTCCGCGGGCCCGAACTCGTACTGCCGGATCGCCTTCACGTCGTTCTCCTCGCTGGTGTCGACCTTGTCGACGGCACGTTAAGAGTTGAAGTCAGGTCGAGGTCAATGGATCTCGCTCGCGCCGTGGCGGGGTGCCCGGCGTAACGTTGATTACGTGCCTTCTGGATTCCCCCGAACCTTGGGCGCGCTCCGCGCGTCCGGCCACGAGCTCCGTGGTGTCAAGGACGAGATCCGCTTCAACCTCATCGCCGCGCTCCGCGAGGGACGCGACCCGTGGCCCGGCATCGTCGGGTTCGAGTCCACCGTGCTCCCGCAGCTGGAGCGCGCACTGATCGCCGGGCACGACGTCGTGCTGCTCGGCGAGCGCGGCCAGGGCAAGACCCGGCTGCTGCGCACCCTGGTCAACCTGCTCGACGAGTGGACCCCCGTCATCGAGGGCTCCGAGCTCGGCGAGCACCCCTACGACCCGATCACCCCCGCCTCCCGCCGCCGCGCCGCCGAGCTGGGCGACGACCTGCCGGTGGCCTGGCGGCACCGCGACGAGCGCTACACCGAGAAGCTCGCCACCCCCGACACCGCCGTCGCCGACCTGATCGGCGACGTCGACCCCGTCAAGGTGGCCGAGGGCCGCTCGCTCGGCGACCCCGAGACCATCCACTACGGCCTGGTGCCGCGCGCTCACCGCGGCATCGTCACGATCAACGAGCTGCCCGACCTGGCCGAGCGCATCCAGGTGGCGCTGCTCAACGTCATGGAGGAGCGCGACATCCAGGTCCGCGGCTACACGCTGCGGCTGCCCCTCGATGTACTGCTCGTGGCGAGCGCCAACCCGGAGGACTACACCAACCGCGGGCGGATCATCACCCCGCTCAAGGACCGGTTCGGCGCCGAGGTCCGTACCCACTACCCGCTCGAGCTGTCCGACGAGATCGCGCTCGTGCAGCAGGAGGCCGAGCTCGTCGCCGACGTCCCGCGCCACCTGGTCGAGGTGGTCGCCCGGTTCACCCGGTCGCTGCGCGAGTCCAGCGCGGTCGACCAGGGATCGGGCGTCTCGGCGCGGTTCGCTGTTGCGGCCGCCGAGACCGTCGCCGCGGCGGCGCTGCGCCGAGCCGCGATCACCGGCGAGGAGCGCCCGGTCGCCCGGCCGATCGACCTCGAGTCGGTGGCGGCCGTGCTGCGCGGCAAGCTGGAGTTCGCCTCCGGTGAGGAGGGGCGCGAGATGGAGCACCTCGACCACCTGCTGCGCCGCGCCACCGCCGACACCGCCCGCGCCCGCCTGCGCGGGATCGACCTCAACCCCCTCGCCGAGGCCGTGGCCGAGTCGCCGGTGCGTACCGGTGAGCGGGTGCCCGCGGTGGAGGTGGTGGCCGCCCTGCCGGCCGTCGAGGAGCTCACCGAGGTGGCCAAGCGCCTCGACGCCGCCGGCACCGAGGACCCGGGCCCGATGGCGAGCGCAGCAGAACTGGCCCTGGAGCTCCTGTACCTGACGAGGCGCCTGACGAAGAGCGAGTCGGACGACGACAAGGTGATCTACGAATGAGCCGCCCCCATTCCGACGAACGGCGCGTTCGTCGGTACCTATCCGACGAACGCGCCGTTCGTCGGAATCAACGCCGGGAAGGAGGGCGTCGTGGCGCGACGTAGTCGCCGTTTCGCATACGGGCCCTATGTCGACGGGCCCGATCCGCTCGCCCCGCCCGTCGACATCCGGGAGGCCCTCGACTCGATCGGCCGCGATGTCATGGAGGGCTCCTCCCCGCGGTCGGCGCTGCAGGAGCTGTTGCGCCAGGGCACGCGCGAGCGACGCGGCCTCGACGAGCTGACCCGCGAGATCTGGCAGCGCCGCAGCAGGCTGCAGCGGGAGAACCGGCTCGACGGCACGTTGCAGCAGGTCCGCGAGCTGCTGCAACGTGCGCTCGACGCCGAGCGGGACCTGCTGGGCCGCGAGGACACCGACGACGCCCGGTTCCGGGAGATGCAGCTCGACGCGCTGCCGTCGGACACCGGCGGAGCCGTCCGGGAACTCAACGAATACGACTGGCAGTCCTCCGACGCTCGCGAGGCGTACGAGGAGATCCGCGACCTGCTCGGCCGGGAAATGCTGGACCAGCGTTTCGCCGGGATGAAGCAGGCGATGGAGAACGCCACCCCGGAGGACGTCGAGCGGATCCGGGAGATGCTCGACGACCTGAACAACCTGCTCGCCAACCATGCGGCGGGGCAGGACACCACCGAGCAGTTCCAGCAGTTCATGCAGCAGCATGGCGATTTCTTCCCGGAGAACCCGCAGAACACCGAGGAACTGATCGACCTGCTCGCCCAGCGGGCCGCCGCGGCGCAGCGGATGCTCAACTCGATGTCGGCCGAGCAGCGGGCCGAGCTGATGGAGCTCGCGCAGCAGGCGTTCGGTGATCCCCGGCTGGCGCAGGCCCTCTCCCAGCTGGACGCCCAGCTGCAGGGCCTGCGGCCCGGCGAGGACTGGGAGGGCCAGGGCCGCTTCCGCGGCGACAACCCGCTCGGCATGGGCGAGGCCACCCGCGCGATGGAGCAGCTCGGGCAGCTCGACGCGCTGGCCGAGCAGCTGTCGCAGAGCTACCCCGGCGCGCGCATGGAGGACATCGACCTCGACGCGCTCGGCGAGCACCTGGGCGACCAGGCGCGAGTCGACGCCCGTGCGCTGGCCGAGCTGCAGCGCGAACTGGAGCGGCAGGGCCTGTTCGAGCGGGCGCCGGACGGGTCGCTGCAGCTGTCGCCCAAGGCGCTGCGGCGCCTCGGGGAGTCGGCGCTCGGCGACATCGTCGACAAGGTCGGTGCGCGGCGCGGCGAGCGGGAGGACCGCAGGTCCGGGCCCGCGGGCGAGGCCACCGGGGCCACCCGTCCGTGGGCGTTCGGCGACACGGAGGCGTGGAGCGTGCCGCGCACGCTGCTCAACGCCCAGCTGCGCAGGGCAGGTGGGGACGACCGCCCGCTCGACGTCACCGACGTGGAGATCGTCGAGACCGAGCAGCGCTCCCGCGCGGCGGTGGCTTTGCTCGTCGACACCTCATGGTCGATGGTGCAGGACGGGCGCTGGGTGCCGATGAAGCGCACGGCGCTGGCGCTGCACCAGCTGATCTCCACGCGGTTCCGCGGCGACGACCTGAAGCTGATCACGTTCGGCCGCCACGCCCGGACCGTGGAGCTGGGGGAGCTGGTCGGCCTGGAGGGGGTGTGGGAGCAGGGCACCAACCTGCACCACGCGCTCCTGCTGGCGGGCGAGCACCTGCGCCACAACCCGGACGCGCAGCCCGTCGTCCTGATCGTCACCGACGGCGAGCCCACGGCTCACCTGGAGCCCGACGGCGAGTCGGTGTTCGACTGGCCGCCGAGCCCGGAGACCCTGCGGGCCACCATCGGCGCCCTTGACAAGATCACGACCCTCCGGCCGTCGATCACCTTCTTCATGCTCGGCGACGACCCGCGCCTGGCGATGTTCGTCGACGACGTGGCGAGACGCTGCAGCGGAAGGGTGGTGGCCCCGACGCTGGACGGCCTGGGTGCCGAGGTGGTGAGCGATTACCTACGCACCCGCAAGCGCTGAGGCGTCCTCCTCAACCCGCGAGTGGCGTACCTGCCCGGTAGACCTCGCGAACTCGCAGCTGCGGGTCGAGCACCACGAGGTCGGCGCGCCGACCCGCCGCGATCACTCCGACGTCGGTGAGGCCGAGCGCCCGCGCGGGGGAGGTGGCGGTCAGCGCGACGGCCCGCCGCAGCGCCTCGGCCCGCGGTACCGCCGCGTGCCGCACGACCTTCGCGAAGAGGGCGTCCGTGGTGGCCGTGCTGCCCGCGATCGCCCCCACCCTGCCGTCGCCGCCCGCTGCGAGCCGGGCCACCCCGCCGGCCACGGTCACGCGCATCGCGCCGAGGTGGTAGTCGCCGTCGGGCATGCCGGCCGCGGCCATCGCGTCGGTGACCGCCGCGACTCGCCCGGTGCCGGCGGTCCGGACGACGTGCTCCCACAGGGCCGGGTGCACGTGCAGGCCGTCGGTCACGAGCTCGACCGTCACGCGGTCGTCCTCCAGCAGCGCGACGGCGGGGCCGGGCTCGCGGTGGTGCACCGGCGCCATGGCGTTGAACAGGTGCGTGCCGACGCGCGCGCCGACGTCGATCGCCTCGCGGGTGAGCGCGTAGCTGGCGTCTGTGTGCCCGAGCGCGGCGACCGCCCCCGCGCCGACGATCCGGCGCACCGCGTCCAGGCCGCCGGGCCGTTCGGGGGCGAGCGTCACCATCCGGACCGCGCCGTTCCCGGCCCCCAGCAGGCGGTCGAGCTCGCTCGCGTCGGGGTCGCGCAGCTGGCGGGGGTCGTGCGCGCCGCAGCGGCCCTCGGCGAGCCACGGGCCCTCCAGGTGCACGCCGGCCAGCTCACCGTCGGTCACCAGGTCGGCGAGCGCGTCGACGGTCTTCAGCAGCTCGTCCGGCCCGGCGGCGACGAGGCTCGCGACCATCGTCGTGCTGCCGTGCCCGCGGTGGAACGCGACGGCCCGCATGGCCGCCTCCGTGTCGCCGTCCGGGAAGGCGGCACCCGCGCCACCGTGCACGTGCATGTCGACGAAGCCGGGGACGAGCACGGCATCTCCGAGATCGACATCAGGCGTGGCGGGCAGACCGGTCCCGGTCGCGATGATCCGGTCGCCGGTGATCTGCACCCAGCCCGGCCCGACGGGGAGGCCGTCGGCGACGAGCGTGCGCGCCGCGAGGATCCCAGTGCCCATCTACAGGGTTTCCGTGATCTTGCTCAGCCCCCTCGGGGCGTCCGGGTCGCCGCCGCGCCCGACCGCCACGTGCAGCGCGAGCAGCTGGAACGGCAGGATCTCCAGCAGCGGCGACAGCTCCTCGGGCGCCCCATCGGGCAGCGTGAAACCGACCGCCGCGTCGGCCACCGCGGCCCGGTGGCCCACGCAGCACACGTCAGCGCTGCGCTCGGCGAGCCGCGGCAGCACGTCGCCCATCGCCGCGCCGCCCACCCCCGACGCCACGACGGCGAGCACCGGCACCTGCGGGTCGACGAGCGCGAGCGGGCCGTGCAGCAGGTCGGCGCCGGAGAACGCCTGCGCCGACACGTACGAGGTCTCCATCAGCTTCAACGCGGCCTCGCGCGCGGTGGGGTAGGAGTAGCCACGCGCCGTGGTGATCATCCGCTGCGCGAACCGGTAGCGCTGCGCGAGCGCCGTGATCTCGTCACCCCGCGCGAGCAGCGCGTCGCCGAGGTCCGGCAGCGGCGCGGCTGCCACGCGGCCGTCGACGTCGCGCACCCGCTCCAGCAGCAGGTACAGCGCCAGCAGTTGTGCGGTGTAGGACTTGGTGGCCGCCACCGAGCGTTCGGGGCCCGCGAGCACGTTGACGTGCGCGTGCGCGACCTGGGCCAACGGCGAGGACACGTCGTTGGTGACAGCCACGGTGAGCGCGCCCTGCTCCCGTGCCACCGCGAGCGAGCGGACGAGGTCGGGCGAGCCGCCCGACTGGCTCACGCCGATCATCAGCACGTCGCGCAGGTCCGGGCGGGCGCCGTAGGCGGTCATCGTGGAGGGGGAGACGAGCCCCGCCGGCAGGCCGTGGCGGATCTCCACGAGGTACTTCGCGTAGAGCGCGGCGTGGTCGCTCGTGCCGCGGGCGACGAACAGCACGGCGCGAGGGCGCCTGGCGCGGATCATCTCGGCGGCCGCGTCGATGCCCGCCTCCCCGGCATGGGCGAGCAGGCTGCGCCAGATGGCGGGCTGCTCGCGGATCTCCGCCGCCATCAGGTGGCCCGGCCGGGACGTGAGAGCGGGTGTCACAGGATCTCCATCTCGGGGAGGGCGGTGGCGAGTCGCACCGCACCGACGGCGGGGGCGTGGGTCAGCAGCCGCACCTCGCTGCCGTCGAGCCGCTCGCGCACGGCCCGCTGCAGCAGCGGCTGGTGCACGGCGAACCCGCCGCCGAGCACCACGGGGCCCGGCAGGTCCAGCCGGTCGAGGACACGCGTTGCGAGCGCGGCGAGGGCGTCGGCGGCGACGTCGATGATCCCGGCCGCGGCCGGGTCGCCCCGTGCGGCCAGCCCGGTGACGACGGCGGCGCGCTCCGCCCAGTACCGGCGGTCCTGGCGGACGTAGACGAAGTCGATCAGCTCTGTGCGGTCGGCGAGGCCGCAGCTCGACAGCAGCGCGGCGGTGAGCGCGTCGACGGGCGCGCCCGCGTCCATCCGATCCAGCGCGTGCCGCACGGCGTCGATCGCCACGCGGTAGCCACTGCCCTCGTCGCCGAGCAGGTGGCCCCATCCGCCGGCGCGCGCCTCCGTGCCGTCGACGCGCCTGCCCCACGCCACCGAGCCGGTGCCGGCGATCAGGGAGACACCCTCGTCGAGGCCCTCGGCCCCGAGCACGAGCCGCGCATCGTGCACCACGCTCACCTGCGCGCCCGGCACCCGGTCGGCGAACAGGCGCGTGACGGCGGCGATCGACTCGGTGCCGTCGGCGCCCGCAGCCCCCGCGCACACGGCGTCGACCCCGCGGACGTCCAGCTGGGCGAACAGGGCGTCGAGCTGGCGCCCGGCCTCTGCGAGGCCCACGGCGGCGACGTTGGCGCTGCCGGCCACCGCCTCGGCGACCGGCTCGCCGCCGACGGCCCGGATCCCGTGCGTCTTGGAGCCGCCGATGTCGACCCCGATGACGGTCCGCACGCGCACCCTCACAGTAGACGTTTGGTCTAGATGACTTGACTCAGGTTGTCACGCGGCAGGGGCGCGGGCAAGTCGCCATGGTGTTCGTCATGCTGTGCGCGTGGACACCTGCCGGCACTGCGATACCCACCGTGATGCCGGCGTGGCGGACGCCATCGCCTGGGTGCGGGAACGCGACCCCGACGGCCGGGAGCACTGGCTGTGCCCGGCCTGCGCGCGCCGGCACGTGCGTGACATCGAGGCGAAGCTGCCGCACGAGTGGTGGGCCTGACGCCGCGGTTATCGAGCGGTCAACCGCGCGAGCACCGGCGTCGGGTCGCCCGCGACGGTCCTGACGATCGCGCGATCCAGCCAGGGCAGGCGGCCCAGCTTCAGCACGGCCCTGCGCAGGAGAACCTGCCGCCGCGAGGCAGGCAGGAACCACCGCGCCGCTCGCCGTCCGGCCTCCTGCCGATCGGTGACGACCGGGCGCCATGCCCGCTCGTACCGCTCGAGGCCCGACTCGAGCGTCGGGGCGGCGGTGAGCTCCTCGGCGAGGACGTACGCGCCGCCGACGGCGAGCGATGCGCCCTGACCGGCCAGTAGCGACACGGCGGCGCACGCGTCGCCCAGCAGGGTCACCCGCCCACGGCTCCACCGCGGCATCTCGATCTGCGCCACCTGGTCGTAGAAGACCTCGGGCGACGGCGGGCAGGCCGCGAGCGCGCGGGGGACGAGCCATCCGAGCGAGCCGTACTCCTCCTGGACCGCCTCCCGTGCGTCGGCGGGGAGCGTGGGGTCGGGCGTGCGGTGCACGGTGAACGTCGCGACCCGGCCGGCGCCAAGGCCGTAGATCCCCATCTGGCGCCGCGGGGTGTCGGTCAGGCAGATGCGGCGGCGGGTCACCTCCTCCACGACCGGGTCGTGGAACTGGTAGGCCGCCGTGTGGAACCCGAGGTAGCGCAGGAACCGCTGCTCCTCCCCGAAGACCAGCCGCCGCACGGTGGAGTGGATCCCGTCCGCGCCGACGAGGAGGTCGGCGGTGACCCGGGTGCCGTCGGTGAGCCCGACGTCCACGGCATCGGGCCCATTGCGCACCTCCGCCACACCCGCTCCGAACCGCAGCTCGACCGCATCGGGCAGCTGTTCCCGTAACACCGCCTCCAGCTCGGAACGCAACAGGCTCAGCAGTCCGCCGTTCTCCGTGGCGGCGAACCGGGCGAAGGTGAGCCGGGCCGTCGTGCGCCCGGAGGAGTCCACGTAGCTCGCCTCGTCGATCGGATGGGCCCGCTCGCGCAGCGCAGGCAGCAACCCCATCGCCTCGGCCGCGTCGAAGCCGGGGCCGAAGAAGTCGATCATGTAGCCCTGCTCGCGCGGGCCCGCCGCACGCTCCAGCACGACGACGTCCCAGCCGTGGGCGTGCATCTGGTGTGCCAGCGCGAGCCCGGAGATCCCGGCACCGCAGATCGCGACCTTCATCACCGTCCTCCCCCCTCGACGATCCTGCGCAGGACAGGAGCCACCGCACCGCCGGGTAGCGGGGTGAGCGCGCGGTGCAGCAACACCCCGTCGATCACGGCGGCCAGCACGGCCGCCGTCGCGTCGGGATCGGGTACGCCGTGCTCGCGCAACCCGCGGGCGATCCGGTCCCGGAAGTCCTCCAGGACGACAACCAGCTCACGGCGCAGGTCCTGGTCGCGGGTGGCGGCCAGGTACGTCTCCGTGGCGAGCAGCGACGCCGGGTCGGTGCCGGTGTAGCGGTCCACCTCGGCGACGAGGAGCTCGACGAGCTCGCCGGCCGTAGCGGCCTGGCGCAGCAGCGCGTCGACGCCACCGAGCGCGTCCCGGAGCGCGCCGACGGCCGCCTCGACGAGCAGCGCCTGCAGTGAGGCGAAGTGGTAGTGCACGAGTCCGGGCGCGACGCCCGCATGCTCGGCAAGGGTGCGCGTGCTCACGGCCGTCCACCCGCGCGCGGGCACGAGCTCCCGTGCTGCGCGCATCAGCCGGAGCCGCACCTCACGACCCCTGGCCGCCGCTGTCTCGGCCACGTGCACCTCTCTAGGGCGTTCGCCTTGGGCGATTGCCCAAAGGATAGCATCACGTAAGTTGTTGGGTATGCAGACCTGGGCATCCGTCGACGTCCCTCGGCTCGAAGGCGGGGGCCCGCCGCTTCGGCTGCACGACACCGCATCCGGCCGGATCCGCCCCACGGCGCCGGGCAGCACCGCCACGATGTACGTCTGCGGCATCACCCCCTACGACGCCACCCACCTCGGCCACGCCGCCACCTACCTGGCCTTCGACCTGGTCCACCGCGTGTGGCGCGACCTGGGCCACGACGTCCACTACGTGCAGAACGTCACCGACATCGACGACCCGCTGCTCGAGCGCGCCGCCCGCGACCACGACGACTGGGTGGTGCTCGGCATGCGCGAGACGGCGCTGTTCCGGGAGGACATGGAGGCGCTGCGGGTGCTGCCGCCGCGCCAGTTCGTCGGCGCGGTGGAGGCGATGGGGGAGATCGCGGAGCTGGTGGGCAAGCTGCTCGCGGCAGGCGCCGCGTACCGGGTGCCCGACCCGCAGTACCCCGACGTCTACTTCGACTCGAGCGCGAGCGGCCACTTCGGCTACGAGTCGAACTACGACGAGGCCACGATGATCGCGCTGTCGCGGGAGCGCGGCGGCGACCCGGACCGCCCGGGCAAGCGCCACCCGGCCGATGCCCTGCTGTGGCGGATGGCGCGGCCGGGGGAGCCGCAGTGGGAGTCCGACCTCGGAGCGGGCCGCCCGGGCTGGCACGTCGAGTGCACGGCGATCGCGCTCAACCGGCTCGGTAACCAGATCGACCTGAACGGCGGCGGATCCGACCTGGTGTTCCCGCACCACGAGTTCGGCGCCGCCCACGCCGAGGCGTTCACCGGCGTGCACCCGTTCGCCCGGCACTACGTGCACACCGGCATGATCGGCCTCGACGGCGAGAAGATGTCGAAGTCGCGCGGCAACCTCGTGTTCGTCTCCAAGCTCCGCGCGCAGGACGTCGACCCCAACGCGGTGCGGCTCGCGCTGCTGGCCGGCCACTACCGCACCGACCGCGCGTGGACCGCCGACCTGCTCGCCACCGCCGAGGCCCGGCTCGCCCGCTGGCGCGCCGCCGTGGCGCTCCCCGCCGCCCCGCCCGCCGACGACATGGTGGCCCGGCTGCGCACCCACCTCGCCGACGACCTGGACACACCCGCCGCGCTCGCCGCCGTCGACGCGTGGGCGGGGGAGGCCCTCGACCGCCGCGGCCGCGACGAGAGGGCCCCGGCGCTCGCCCGCGACGCGGCCGACGCGCTGCTCGGAGTGGTGCTCTAGCGCCGCCGGCCCGCTCGCATCGACATCTGCTACCCCACACCGACTGCAGCACGGGCTGTTCTTGTAACACCGGGGACCAGGCTCTCTACCAGCGGAAACAGTCGGTATGGGCGGCGAGCGGGCATGAGCCGAGGCGGCTGTTGCAGGCCTTCGGCGGCGAAGCATTGCTACGGGGTCTCTCTTCCCATCCGGTGACGATGGACACGCGGCAAAGCCGATTCAGCTCTCAGCGGCCGGCCGGTCGCGTCGAACACCAACCCGCGCCGCGACGAACGGCCCACGCCGTGGCAGAACCTCCGGGGCCGACCGCGCTCGCGACGGTCCACCGACGTGCTGTACATAGCCGAGGAAGGGGCAATGCACCGAGTAGACCGTCTATGGGTGTTGGGCGCGACTGCCGACGAACGGGATGTCGCTAGGGCTCGGCGGCGGGTCGGTGCCGCTACGGTTCTCGCGGTAGCCGACCAGCGATTGTGTTGGTTGCCAAATTGCGGCGCCGCACCCGCCTGACCGGGCGAAGCGCAGCTGAAAGGCTGGTGAAACGTCAAGCTCCGATGCTGGCGGCCGTTCCTCCCGCCGGGAGGGATATTGCGGATCGGAACGGGGTGGACAGCGATGAAGTCGTCACGGCGAGGCGGGTCGTGCCTGCGGATAAAGCTGGCCGGGGCGCTCACGGCGGTGGGCCTTGCACTGATTGCGATGACCGTCGGTACCGGGTCAGCGTCGGCGGCCCCCGGCGGCGTCTACGGCATCGATGGCGGGCAAGGCTGCCTGCACATGGTGACGCGGATGGTGTCTATCAATGGGCAACTTGTACCGGATCTCTACCCTTCGAGCTCCGGGTGCCACGAGCCGAAGAGAGAATTGGATCGATGGCGGATCAACCGCGTTCAGGGTGATTCCGTGCTGCAGCTCCAGAATTTGGCCCTAAAGGGCCACTTCTGCCTCAGCTGGATGGTCGACAGGCACGGGAATGCAGTGACCGACATCGATCCGTGCAAGACCGGTGACGACCATCAGCTCTGGCGGGTGACGAGCCTCGGTGGTCAGACCGCGCTCACGTCGTTGGCGCCGGGGAACTGGAGCGTCGGTACAGGGTACGCCCCGCTCTACCCGCCGGAAAAGCGAATGAACACGATGAACCACATCGGGGAGTCGTGGCGTCTCACATACCTCCACGACTGATCTCCGGGTCGGTGCCGTGCCTCACCTCCCGGAAGGACGCGGGTGGATCGTGGCGCCACGGCACTCCTCGAACGACCACCACTGGCTACCCTCCCGGCCCCGGAGCCAGCCCTCTGGTGCAAACGGTCGCCCTTGCGGGACAGGACCCGGATCCCCGTAGCGAACGCCCCGGTCGGTTGGCGCTCCCAAAGCGCCGTCGTCCGGCCGCGTGGAACACCGACACGACAGCAGTCGGGAGCCGAACCGGCGGGGTGAGCGCGTGCCGGATCAGTCGGGTGGCTCCATGGCTCCGGCGTCCGGGTCCACGTCGTCGTCCGCGGGCACGTTGCCCGGCTGATCGTCGTCGCCCTCGTCTGCGGGCAGGTCGACGTCCAGGTCGGGCGTGCCGGGCGGCGGCTCCGGATCGGGCGGCATCGCGGTTGGCTCGGTCATGCGCGCGGGCTACCCGTTCTGGTTGGGTGGAGCACATGGCGCGCAACGTCCTGGGGGGTGAGCTGCAGACCTGCGGCACCGACCCGATGACCGGCTTCTATCGCACCGGCTGCTGCGACACCGGCGCCGAGGACGCGGGCGTGCACACGGTCTGCGCGCAGGTCACAGCCGAGTTCCTGGAGTTCAGCGTCGAGCGGGGCAACGACCTGTCCACCCCGCGACCGGAGTACGGCTTCTCCGGGCTGCAGCCGGGGGACCGGTGGTGCTTGTGCGCCGACCGCTGGGCGGAGGCGCTCGCGGCCGGGGTCGCGCCGCCGATCGTGCTGGAGGCGACGCACGCCCGCACCCTGGACTGGGTGGACCTCGCCGACCTGCGCGAGCACGCCGTGCGATCCGGCACGTGATCGCGGCGAAATGATCTCTGTCGAGCTGGCGTTGCGGCTGCGGGCCGCTGGGCTGGAGTGGACGCCCGCATCCGGCGACCGCTTCGTCATCCCTGCCCGGGAGATGGACGCCGACGTGTTCGTGGTGAGCGAGCTGACGATCGACGTGCACCAGGCGCCCACCGGCCCCCTGATCCGCTTCAACGGCACCACGGAGTGGGCGCTCGACAGCGTGCCGCAGGAAGCGGTCGTCTGGCTGCCGCGCGAAGGCCAGCTGCGCGCGGCGCTCGGCGCCCGGTTCCGGCGCCTCGAGCCGATCGGTGACGGCTTCGCGGTGGTGATCGAGGGCGCGGACGGCTCGGAGGAGCGCCACGTGGACGTGGACGCCGAACGCGCCTACGCCCGCGCCCTCCTCACGCTCCTGACCCGGTAGGCAGCGGCACCTGCAAGTTCAGGAACGTGGCGTTTCTGTCCTGCAGGTTCATGAACGTGGCGTTCCTGAACCTGAGGGGTGGCGGGGGAGGACCGCCGGGACCGCGACGGCCAGGAGCGCCGCGGGCACCAGGAAGCCGGCCACGGGGTCGGCGTGGTACAGCGGGGTGAAAGCCACCGGGCTCAGGGCGCCACCGCCGAAGCGCAGCGACTGCACCACCGACACCGCCCCGCTGCGGTTGCGCTCAGATCCCAGCACGAGCGCGTTGACGCCGACGAGCAGGAACTGGGTGGCGACCCCGCCGAGCGCCCACGCGAGCGCAACCGTCCAGACGGCGGGCAGCGTCCCGACGCCCACGACGACGAGCGCGCCGCCTGCCGCACCGATGAGCACGCTGCGGCGCCGCCCGATCCGGTCGACGCTGCCACCGACGAGCCGTGCGGTGAGCAGACCCGCGACGCCCGCGGCGGTGAGCACGAGCCCGCGCGGCCCTGCGCCGAGCGCGAACCCTTCCTCCAGCCGCAGCGCGACCATGAAGCTCAGCCCGGTGAGGCAGCCCCAGCCGAGTGCGGCGGCCGTGCCGACGCGAAGGACCTCGGGCCGCAGCGCGGCGCGCAACGCGGTGGCCAGCCGCTCGTGCCGCGCACCGTCGGCGGTCTCGTCGGCGGGGATCCCGATCAGGGCGAGCGCAGCGGCGACGACCGCGACACCGCCGAACGCCAACCGCCAGTCGGCCTCCGCGGCGATGCCCCCGAGCAACGGGGCGGACGTCTGCCCTGCCGCCTGCAGCGACCCGAACCAGCCGAGCGCGCGCCCCAGCCGGTCCCGAGGCGCCGCGGCCCCGAGGGCGGACAGCAGCAGCGGCGTGGTGAAGGCGTTGGCAACGCCCTGGAGCGCTCGCGCCACGAGGAACAGCGGGAACGTCGGCGCGAGGACGCACGCCAGCGACGCCAGCACGTAACCGGCGTAGCCGACGACGACCGTCCGCCGCCGACCCCAGCGCTCGCCGAGGGTGCCCGAGAAGAGCATGACCGCCGCAAACGGCAGGAAGTAGGCCGTGACCGACAGCGACGCCGACCCCGGCGACACGCCGTACGACGCCCCGAGCTCGGGCAGCATCGCGACGGTGATCCCGGCCCCGAACGGCCCGAGGAACGCTCCCGCGTAAAGCCCCGCTCGCGCGAGCGGCGGACTCAGTTGCCCGAACCCCCTGTGCCGCGGCGGCGGAGGTAGCGCTCGAAGTCGGCGGCGATCGCGTCCCCGTCGGCCTCGGGCAGCGCGTCGCCCTCGGCCTCCGCCTGTTCCTCGAGCTGGCGCACGTACTCGCGCACCTCGTCGTCGGCTTCGGCCATCTCCGAGACGGTGCGCTCCCACTCCTCGGCCTGTTCCGGCAGCCCGCCGAGGGGCACCTCGACGTCGAGGACCTCCTCCACGCGGTGCAGTAGCGCGACGGCGGCCTTCGGCACGCGGGCCTGCGACACGTAGTGGGGCACGGACGCCCAGAACGACACCGCCGGGATCCCTGCCTCGACGCACGCGTTCTGGAAGACGCCGACGATGCCGGTGGGGCCCTGGTAGCTCGACGGCTCCACCCGCAGCTCGCCTGCCGAGGACTTGTCGTATGAGATGCCGCTCACCGGGGTGGGGCGGGTGTGCGGGGTGTCGGTGAGCAGCGCACCGAGCGTGATGACCTTCGTCACGCCGAGCTTCTCGACGTAGCCGAGGAGCTCGCGGCAGAAGCTGCGCCAGCGCAGGTTGGGCTCGATGCCGTTGATGAGCACGACGTGCCTCTCGGTGCCCGGTAGCTGGGCCACCGAGAGCCGGGTGGTCTGCCACTCGATCTTCCGGGTGACCCCGTCGGTCAGCCGGACGTGCGGGCGCGTGACCTGGAAGTCGTAGTACTCCTCGGGGTCGATCGACGCCAGCGGCGCGGCGTCCCAGCTCAGCTCGAGGTGCTCCAGCGCGGTGCTGGCGGCTTCCCCTGCGTCGTTCCACCCCTCGAAGGCGGCGATCATCACCGGATCGACCAGACGCGGCAGGTCGCCCGACGCTCCGGTTCGCGGATCGCGATCGGTCATCGGTCCAGCCTACGGCCCGCGCTGCGGCCCCACCGGTGTATCCCCCGCGGGCGGCTACCGTGGACGGGTGCGGTCCGATCTCCACTCGACGTTCCTCGACACGCTCGCCGAGCGCGTGGTGCTCGCCGACGGCGCCATGGGCACGATGCTGCAGGCGGCCGACCTGGCCCTCGATGACTTCGACGGCCTCGAGGGCTGCAACGAGATCCTCAACGACACCCGGCCCGACGTCGTGCGCCACATCCACCGCGCGTACCTGGAGGCGGGCGCCGACGCCGTCGAGACCAACACGTTCGGCACCAACCTGCCCAACCTCGCCGAGTACGACATCGCCCACCGGATCCGCGAGCTGGCGGAGAAGGGGGCGGCGCTGGCCAGGGAGGTCGCCGACGAGCTGTCCACCCCGGACCGGCCCCGGTTCGTCCTCGGCTCGGTCGGGCCGGGCACGAAGCTGCCCACGCTCGGCCACGAGACCTTCGGCAGGCTCCGCGACGCCTACACCGAGTGCGGCCGCGGGCTGCTCGCCGGAGGCGCCGACGCATTCGTCGTGGAGACGTGCCAGGACCTGCTGCAGGTGAAGGCCGCGGTCCACGGCATGCAGCGGGCGATGGCGGCCGAGGGCAGGCGCATCCCGCTGATCACCCAGGTCACGGTGGAGACCACCGGCACGATGCTGCTCGGCAGCGAGATCGGCGCCGCCCTCTCGGCCATCGAGCCGCTCGGGGTCGACCTCATCGGGCTCAACTGCGCCACCGGCCCCGCCGAGATGAGCGAGCACCTGCGCACATTGAGCAAGCACGCGCGGATCCCGCTCTCGGTGATGCCGAACGCCGGCCTGCCGCGGCTCGGCCCGAAGGGCGCGGAGTACCCGCTCACGCCCGACGAGCTCGCCGAGGCGCTCGCCACGTTCGTCCGCGACTACGGGCTGAGCCTCGTGGGCGGCTGCTGCGGCACCACGCCGGAACACATCAGCACCGTCGCCGACGCGATCCGCGACCTGCGGCCCGCGCGGCGAGCACCGCGCCCCGAGCCGGGCGTCTCCTCGCTCTACGCCGCGGTGCCGTTCCGGCAGGACACCTCCGTGCTGATGGTCGGCGAGCGCACCAACGCCAACGGGTCCAAGAAGTTCCGCGAGGCGATGCTCGCGGAGGCGTGGGAGGACTGCGTCGCGATCGCCCGCGAACAGACCCGCGACGGCGCCCACCTCATCGACCTGTGCGTCGACTACGTCGGCCGCGACGGCGTCGCCGACATGAACGAGCTGGCCGGGCGGCTCGCCACGGCGTCGACGCTGCCGATCATGCTGGACTCCACGGAGCCCGCCGTGCTGCGCGCCGGGCTGGAGCGCCTCGGCGGCCGCTGCATCATCAACTCGGTCAACTACGAGGACGGCGACGGTCCCGGGTCGCGGTTCCAGCGCGCGATGGAGCTGGTCCGCGAGCACGGCTGCGCCGTCGTCGCGCTGTGCATCGACGAGGAGGGCCAGGCCCGCACCGCGGAGTGGAAGGTGCGGGTGGCCGAGCGGCTCATCCGCGACCTCACCGAGAACCACGGCATGCACGTCGAGGACATCGTGGTCGACACGCTCACCTTCCCGATCACCACCGGGCAGGAGGAGGTGCGCCGCGACGGCCTGGAGACGATCGAGGCCATCCGCGAGCTCAAGCGCCGCTTCCCGGACGTGCAGACCACGCTGGGCGTCTCCAACATCTCCTTCGGGCTGAACGCCGCGGCGCGCCAGGTGCTCAACTCGGTGTTCCTGCACGAGGCGGTGAACGCAGGCCTGGACACCGCGATCGTCTCGGCGGCGAAGATCCTGCCGATGTCGAAGATCCCGGACGAGCAGCGCTCGGTGGCGCTCGACCTCGTCTACGACCGCCGCCGCCCCGGCTACGACCCGCTGAACAGGTTCATGGAGCTGTTCGAAGGGGTTACCGCGAGCTCGGCAAGGGCTGGGCGCGCCGAGGAGCTGGCCGGCCTGCCGCTGTTCGAACGGCTGGAGCGGCGGATCGTCGACGGCGAACGCAACGGCCTGGCCGAGGACCTGGACGAGGCGCTGAAGTCGCGGCCGGCCCTGGAGATCATCAACGACACGCTGCTGTCCGGGATGAAGACGGTCGGCGAGCTGTTCGGCTCGGGGCAGATGCAGCTGCCGTTCGTGCTCGCCTCCGCCGAGGTGATGAAGGCCGCGGTGGCCCACCTCGAGCCGCACATGGAGAAGACCGACTCCGACGGCAAGGGCACCATCGTGCTCGCCACCGTCAAGGGCGACGTCCACGACATCGGCAAGAACCTCGTGGACATCATCCTCACCAACAACGGCTACACGGTCGTGAACCTGGGCATCAAGCAGCCGATCTCCACGATCGTCTCCGCCGCGGAGGAGCACCGAGCGCATGCCGTCGGCATGTCCGGGCTGCTGGTGAAGTCCACGGTGGTGATGAAGGAGAACCTGCAGGAGATGAACGCGCGCGGGGTGGCGAAGAAGCTCCCCGTGCTGCTCGGCGGCGCCGCACTCACCCGCTCCTACGTGGAGAACGACCTCACCGAGGTCTACGAGGGCCGGGTCTCCTACGCCCGCGACGCGTTCGAGGGCCTGCGGCTGATGGACGCCACGATGGCCCGCGCCCGCGGGCTCGCCCCGGCCGTCGACCCGGAAGAGGAAGCGAAGCAGGCCGAGCGCAAGGCGCGCCACGAGCGGTCACAGCGCATAGCGGCCAAGCGCCGGGCCGCCGAGGCGGAGGTGGCGGGTCCGCTGCCGGCACGTTCGGACGTCGCGCTGGACAACCCGATCCCCACCCCGCCGTTCTGGGGCACCCGGGTGGTCAAGGGCGTGGCCGTGGCCGAGTACTCCGGCATGGTCGACGAGCGCGCGCTGTTCCTGGGCCAGTGGGGCCTGCGCGGTGCGAAGGCCGGTGCCGGCCCCAGCTACGAGGAGCTGGTGGAGACGGAGGGGCGCCCGCGGCTGCGGTACTGGCTGGAGCGGCTGCACACAGAGGGGGTCCTCGCGCACGCCGCCGTCGTCTACGGGTACTTCCCGGCCGTCGCCGAGGGCGACTCGCTGGTCGTGCTCGCCGAGCCGAAACCGGACGCCGACGAGCGCTTCCGGTTCACCTTCCCACGCCAGCGCCGCGACCGGCACCTGTGCCTCGCCGACTTCTGGCGGCCCCGCGACCGGGCGATCGCCGAGGCCGAGGTCGACGTGCTGCCGCTGCACCTGGTGACGATGGGCCAGCCCATCGCCGACTTCGCGAACGAGCTCTTCGCCAAGGACGCCTACCGCGACTACCTCGAGGTGCACGGCCTCGGCGTGCAGCTCACCGAGGCGCTTGCCGAGTACTGGCACCGGCGCATCCGCGAGGAGCTGGTGTTCGCAGAGGGCGGTGTGGTCGCCGCCGAGGACCCGGACGACGTCGAGGAGTTCTTCAAGCTCGGCTACCGGGGCGCGCGGTACTCGCTCGGCTACGGCGCCTGCCCGAACCTCGAGGACCGCAGCAAGATCGTGGAGCTGCTCGAACCCGGCCGGATCGGCGTGCAGCTGTCCGATGAGCTGCAGCTGCATCCCGAGCAGTCGACCGACGCGCTCGTGGCCCACCACCCGGAGGCGAAGTACTTCAATGCTGGCTAACCCGTCCGGTCCGGCCGCGGTCCTGTGGGACATGGACGGCACCCTCGTCGACTCCGAGAAGGTCTGGACGATCTCCCTCGCCGACACCAGCCGGTGGCTGGGTGGCGAGCTCTCCGCCGAGGCACGCGAAGCGATGGTCGGCTCGAACATGGCGCGCTCGCTCGGGCTGATGTTCGACGACCTCGGCCTGGAGCGGGACGCGATGCGGATGGCGCAAGCCGAGCAGTACCTGACCGACCGCACCGGCGAACTGTTCGCGGCCGGGCTGGAGTGGCGACCGGGTGCCCTCGACGCGTTGCGCATGGTTCGCGCCGCATGCTGGCCCACCGCGCTCGTCACCAACACGCTGCGCTCGCTCACCGAGAACGCGCTGGACAGCATCGGGCGTGAGCACTTCACCGTCACGGTCTGCGGAGACGAGGTCCCGCGCGGCAAGCCCGACCCCGACCCCTACCTGCGGGCCGCCGAGCTGCTCGGCGTCGCCCCCGAGTCCTGCCTCGCAGTGGAGGACTCGCCGACGGGTGCCATCGCGGCGGAGCGGGCCGGATGCGCCGTGCTCGTCGTGCCGTGCGACGTGGCGGTGCCGGCCGGACCGCGGCGGGTCCATCGAGGCTCGCTACTCGGGCTCACATCGGATGACGTACGTCTCAGCTACGCGCAGGCACGGGGCGAGCGCGTGGCGTGACCGCTCGTCGCGGCCGGGGTCCGGTCGCCGGGGCCGCCACCAGTGATGCGAGGCTTGAGACCGTCCGGCGCACCGCGCTGACCGGGCGCAGCACCAGGCCGGGTCCCGTTCGCGTCGCTCTCGAGGAAGATATGACACTGACCAGGAGAGGAGAAGGGCACGTGAAGACCTTCGACGGGCTGTACGCCGAGCTGCTCGAGCGCGCCGCCACCAGGCCAGAGGGCTCGGGCACGGTCGCCGCGCTCGACGCCGGGGTCCACGAGCAGGGCAAGAAGGTCCTCGAGGAGGCCGGGGAAGTCTGGCTCGCGGCCGAGCACGAGGCCGACGACGCGCTGGCCGAGGAGGTCTCCCAGTTGCTCTACCGGATCCAGGTCCTCATGATCGGGCGCAAGATCACGCTCGAGGACGTCTACAAGTACCTTTGAACCCCTGTGCATCTCTGAACCACAGTGCATCTTGCACGGCACTGCATTTGTGAACGGCACTGCACGTAGCTTTTGAGGAGAGCCCCATGCTCCGCGTCGCACTCCCGAACAAGGGAACGCTGGCCGAGCCCGCCGCGACCATGATGCGAGAAGCGGGGTACCGGCAGCGCACGGACTCGCGCGACCTCAGCATGCTGGACGAGGACAACGAGGTCGAGTTCTTCTACCTGCGCCCCAAGGACATCGCCACCTACGTCGGCTCCGGCGACCTGCACCTCGGCATCACGGGCGCCGACCTCATGGAGGAGTCGGGCAGCCAGGTCAAGCGCGTCATCGAGCTGGGCTTCGGGGCCTCCAAGTTCCGCTTCGCCGCACCTCCGCTCACCGAGACCGGGGAGGAGTGGACGATCAAGCACCTCGAGGGCAAGAAGATCGCCACCTCCTACCCCCGCCTGGTCCGCGCCCACCTCGCGCGCAACCGCGTCCGCGCCGACATCATCAAGCTCGACGGTGCCGTCGAGATCTCCGTGCAGCTGGGCCTTGCCGACGCCATCGCCGACGTCGTGTCCTCCGGCCGCACACTGCGCCAGCACGGCCTCGTCGCCTTCGACGACGCTATCGCGGTCTCGCAGGCCACCCTGATCGAGCGCGAGCCGCGCCCCGACCGCCCCGAGACGGCCGAGACCAAGGCGGCCAAGGTCGTGTTCACCGGCCGCTTGCAGGGTGTCGTCTACGCGCGGCAGTACCTGATGCTCGACTACGACTGCCCCGACCGCGTGCTCGAGCAGGCGAAGCGGATCACGCCCGGCATGCAGGCACCAACGGTTTCCCCGCTCACCGAGCCCGGCTGGTCGGCGGTGCGGTCGATGGTGCGCCGCACCGTGGCCAACAAGGTGATGGACGACCTCGCCGATTTGGGCGTGCGCGCGATCCTCACCTCCGAGATCCGCTCCTGCCGCGCCGTCGACGGGGCTGCGATCCAGCCGTACCCGAGCTAGGCCACAGGCCGGCGAGCGGCGGCCCTACTCGACCACCGGACGGCGCGGGCGCACGATCAGGGCCTGCGCGCCGCGGGCGGTGTGGCCGTCCTCGTCGTACAGGAGTGCCGACACCGTGCCGGCACCGGCGGGGCCCACCACCGTGGTGGCGTCGACCCCGATCCACTCGCCCACCGGCTGGCGGTGCAGGTGGACGGTGAGCTCAGTGTTGACGAAGAGCCAGTCACGCAGGTCCAGCGGCGCGCCGACGCCGTTCGCGCAGTCGGCCGCCACCATGAGCCGCTGCACGGAGGTGGGTTTCTCGCCCGCCACCAGCGGCACCCGCTGCCGGAGCCACGCCGTTCCCGGGCCCGCACCCGGCGGCCCGCCTGCCACCCAACGCCACTCGACGGCATCGATGAAGCCGGGGAGCCATCCTTCGCTCCAGCTCGTCTGCAACGTGCCCTGCTCGGGCGGCGGCATGGTCTCCGTCCCGCCGACGGCCACGGCCGTCGTGTCGCCCGCGGCGACCCGCCAGCCACGGGCACGCAGCACCGGGCGGCCGGCCGCGGTCATCTCCGCCGCTACCAGTTCGATCGACCGGCCAGGGCGCTCCACCGCGGCGGACACCTGCACCTCGCCCGCCGGAACCGGCCCGAGCACCTCGACGGTGATGCGGGTGAGCTGCACGGCAGGCCCGTCGGGCAGCCGCTCGAGGGCCCTGACCAGCAGTGCCGACGGCGGCCCCACGTGCTGGGCGTCGGCGAACCACGGCCCCGTCGTCGACGACGTGGCCTGGAAGCGGGCGCTGTCGGGCCCGTCGAGCGGCAGGTAGAACGGCTCGAGCTCGGCCGGCGTCGCTGGGCGCGGGTGCTGTGCCGTTGATTCGCTCGCAAACTCGCTCATGTGCCGGCGCGCGAGTTGATGCCCGTCGCGGTGCCCGTGCCGGACAGCAACCACCGGCCGTCGACCCGACGCAGGTGGGTGGCGCCCTGCCCACTCCTGCCGTTCACCTTGGAGGTCCAGTTGAGGGTGGCCTCGTTGCCGTTCACCGTGACGTCGTCGATCGTGGCGTTCTGCCCGACCTGCTCCACGATCCGCGCGTTCTCCGGGATCGCGTAGACCGCGGTCATGCCTTCTTCGCAGGTGTTGGCGTCGACGCCGCGGGCGCCGAGGTCGGCCAGCAGCCTGCTGGTCGTCTCCGGTGCGTTGTAGCCGCACGCCGCGGTGAAGTCCCGTGCGCGGAGGGCGCGGTAGTAGTCGTGGAACACGGTCTCGATCGCCTGCCGGTCGGCGGCCGGGTCGGGCGGAGGCGTCGTCGGGGCCGGAGGAGGGGCTGGTTGCGCGGCAGGCATCCCGGCGACCGGGTTGCCGCACCCGGCGAGGGCGGCGACCAGCGCGGCGGCGGCCACCGCGGTGCGGATCGTCTTCACCGGGTTCAACCTAGAGCAGCCGCTTCCGTGCCGGCCGCGCCGCCCGGGAGTGTCAGGGGTCTCGCCTACTCTACGGAGCGTGACGGACACCGCGGGCATGGAAACCGCAGGCGCGCCCGCGGTCGAACTGGCCCCGCGGCGCCGCCCTGCGCTGTCGCCCTCGCGGGCCGGTGACTTCAAGCAGTGCCCGCTGCTGTACCGCTTCCGCGCCATCGACCGGCTGCCCGAGCAGCCCTCCCGCGCCCAGGTGCGCGGCACGCTGGTGCACGCGGTGCTGGAGCGGCTCTACGACCTGCCCGCGGCGCAACGGTCTCCCGAAGGCGCCCGCGGGCTCGTCGGGCCGGTCTGGGAGGAGCTGTGCGCCGAGCTGCCCGAGCTGGTCGGGCAGCTGTTCGAGGGCGCGGACGACCCCGAGCTGCCGGTGTGGCTGGAGTCCGCGGGCGGGCTGCTCGATGCGTACTTCCGGCTCGAGGACCCGCGCCGGCTCGAGCCCGCCGCCCGTGAACTGCTGGTCGAGACGGAGCTGGGCTCTGGCCTGTTGTTGCGCGGCTACATCGACCGCCTCGACATCACTCCATCGGGTGAGATTCGGGTGATCGATTACAAGACAGGCTCGGCGCCCGGTGAGGCGGGCGAGGTCGCGGCGATGTTCCAGATGAAGTTCTACGCGCTCGCGCTCCTGCAGGAGCGCGGTGTGGTGCCCACCCAGCTGCGGCTGCTCTACCTGTCCGACGGCGAGTACCTCACCTACGAGCCCGACGAGCCCGAGCTGCGCCGCTTCGAGCGCACTCTCGAGGCCATCTGGGCGGCCATCCGCACGGCGGGGGAGACGGGCGACTTCCGCCCCAACCGCACCCGCATGTGCGACTGGTGCAGCCACAAGGCGTTCTGCCCCGCATGGGACGGCACTCCGCCCGAGTATCCCGGCTGGCCGGAGCCGGCCGCGGAGGCCGACGCGGAGACGGTCCTCGATCGGATGGAGTAATCCGGCTCGCCCGATCACCCGATCGGCCCAAGTGGGCCAAAACATGCCGAATGTCCGTTTTGCAACACGGAAGAGGCGGCGCCGCGGCCGCCGACCGCCGTGCGGGCCGTCCGACCGGGACCGTTAGCGTTACGCCTCGTGCCCGAGCCCCGACCCGCCGAGATCGACCTGCCCGCCCGCGGCGGCCCGTTCCGTGCGGGGGACCGGGTGCAGCTCACCGACCCGAAGGGCCGGCACTACTCGATCACGTTGCAGGCGGGCGCCGAGTACCACACGCACCGCGGCGGACTCGCCCACGACGACCTGATCGGCAAGCCGGAGGGCAGCCTGATCGTCTCGCCGGTCGGCACGCCCTACCTGGCGCTGCGGCCGCGGCTGGCGGACTACGTGCTGTCGATGCCGCGCGGGGCTCAGGTGATCTACCCGAAGGACGCCGCGCAGATCCTGATGTGGGGCGATGTGTTCCCGGGGGCCCGCGTGCTGGAGGCGGGCGCGGGGTCGGGGGCACTCGCGTGCTCGTTGCTGCAGGCGGTCGGGCCGGAAGGCCGGGTCGTGTCCTACGAGGTCCGCGCCGACCACGCCGAGCACGCCGAACGCAACGTGCGGCAGTTCTTCGGCGAGCTCCCGGAGCACTGGAGCCTGCGCGTCGCTGATCTCGCCGCGCTCGCCGAGCAGCCGCTCGCCGAGTGTTTCGATCGCGTGGTCCTGGACATGCTCGCTCCATGGGAGCACCTGGACACCGTCGCGAAGGCGCTCGTGCCCGGCGGTGTCCTCGTGGGCTACGTCGCGACCACCACCCAGCTGTCCCGGCTCGTGGAGGACCTGCGCTCCCAGCAGTGCTGGACGGAGCCGCAGGCGTGGGAGACGCTCATGCGCCCGTGGCACGTCGTGGGCCTCGCCGTACGTCCGGAACACCGCATGCAGGGTCACACGGCGTTCCTCGTGACGGCGCGCCGTCTCGCGGAGGGTGTCGTTCCGCCCCGCCCGCAGCGCAGACCGACCAGTCGATGAGCGAGCGTCAGCGAGCGAAAATCGACGCAGCGCTCGCGAAGTGCTGTCCGAGCGTCAGCGCGGACGAGCGATGACCTCGACCGGCTTAACGGGGTACGGCCCGCTGGTAACCGGATCAGGACGATCGCCTGGCGTCAAGGTGCCGTCCGGTGGAGTGGTGGATCACCGGTTCGCCGCAAGGTGGGAACCGCCCATTGGCAGGTACCGTATGGAAACGGAACACGGAGGGAGGATGCCGTGAACCCCTACGACGGTCCCGGCAGGCGCGAACCAGGTGATCGTGGCGAACTCAGCCCCAGTGAGGCCGCCGCGCAGATCCGGTTCCTCGAAGAGGAAGTCGCTCTGCTCCGCCGCAAGCTCACCGAGTCCCCGCGGCACGCACGTGTCCTCGAGCAGCGCCTGGCGGAGTCGGCAAGCCGGCTCGCGCAGCTCTCGGCCCGCAACGAGAAGCTCACCGAGACCCTCAAGGAGGCCCGCGGCCAGCTCGTGGCGCTCCGTGAGGAGGTCGACCGGCTGGCGCAGCCACCGAGCGGCTATGGCGTCTTCCTCTCTCGTTACCCAGACGAGACGGTCGACGTGTTCACGTCCGGGCGGCGGATGCGCGTCGCCGTGTCCCCCGCGGTCGACACCGCTGACCTGAGCAGCGGCCAGACCGTGCGGCTCAACGAGGCGCTCACCGTCGTCGAGGCGGGCGACTACGAGCGCATCGGGGAGGTCTGCGGGCTGCGCGAGGTGCTGTCCGAGCCCACCGAGGACGGCCTCGCCGGCCGGGCGTTGGTGATCGGGCACGCCGACGAGGAGCGCGTGGTGTGGCTCGCCGCGCCGCTGTTCCCCGGCCCGGACGACCCTGACGGCGTCGCGCTCAAGCCCGGAGACTCCCTCCTGGTCGACACCAAGGCCGGCTACGCCTACGAGCGGGTGCCGAAGGCCGAGGTCGAGGACCTCGTGCTGGAGGAGGTGCCCGACGTCGAGTACGAGGACATCGGCGGCCTGTTCCGGCAGATCGAGCAGATCCGCGACGCCGTGGAGCTGCCGTTCCTGCACGCCGAGCTGTTCAAGGAGTACGAGCTGCGCCCACCGAAGGGTGTCCTGCTCTACGGCCCTCCCGGCTGCGGCAAGACGCTCATCGCCAAGGCGGTGGCCAACTCGCTGGCCAAGAAGGTGGCCGCCGTCCGCGGCGACAACCCCGAGGACGGCCGCGCGTTCTTCCTCAACATCAAGGGCCCCGAGCTGCTCAACAAGTTCGTCGGCGAGACCGAGCGGCACATCCGCCTGATCTTCCAGCGGGCCAGGGAGAAGGCCTCGGCCGGCACCCCGGTGATCGTGTTCTTCGACGAGATGGACTCGATCTTCCGCACCCGCGGTTCGGGCGTGTCCTCCGACGTCGAGACCACGATCGTGCCGCAGCTGCTTGCGGAGATCGACGGTGTCGAGGGCCTGGAGAACGTCATCGTCATCGGCGCCTCCAACCGCGAGGACATGATCGACCCCGCGATCCTGCGGCCGGGCCGGCTCGACGTGAAGATCAAGATCGAGCGGCCGGACGCCGAGGCGGCGCAGGACATCTTCTCCAAGTACCTCACCGACACGTTGCCGATCCACGCCGACGACATGGCGGAGTTCGGCGGCAACCGCAAGGCGTGCATCGACGCGATGATCCAGCGAGTCACCGAGCGGATGTACGACGAGACGGAGGAGAACCGGTTCCTCGAGGTCACCTACGCCAACGGTGACAAGGAGACCCTGTACTTCAAGGACTTCAACTCGGGCGCGATGATCCAGAACATCGTCGACCGGTCGAAGAAGGCCGCGATCAAGTCGGTGCTCGAGACCGGCCAGCCGGGGCTGCGCGTGCAGCACCTGCTGGACGCGATCGTCGACGAGTTCGCCGAGAACGAGGACCTCCCCAACACCACCAACCCCGACGACTGGGCGCGTATCTCCGGCAAGAAGGGGGAGCGGATCGTCTACATCCGCACCCTCGTCACCGGCAAGAACGCCGAGACGGGCCGCGCGATCGACACCGCGTCGAACACCGGCCAGTACCTGTAGCCCTCATCGCGAAGCGGCCCACCGATCACACCGGATCGGCGGGCCGTTCGCGTGTGTCGATCAACGCGGTGTCGATCAACGCCGTCACGACGAGCCCGACGCCGACGACCGCGGCCACCGCGCCCACGACGTCGGTCGGGAAGTGCTCGCCGAGCACCACCCGGCTCGCCGTCGCGACGGCCACGGCGAGCACCTCGGCCACCAGCACGGCTCGCCCCCACGTCGGCGCCGACCGGCGGCACAGGACCACCGCGGTGACCGCGACGGCGGTGATGACGGCGGCGTGCCCACTCGGGTAGGTCCAGTCCTGCCCAGCGCCCGGTGGGCCGGGCCGCTGGAAGAGCACCTGCGTGCCGGCGACGGCGGCGCAGGCGACGAGCAGGATGCCGTGGCGCCAGAGCCCTGCCCGAACGGCGGGCCGGCGCAACGCCGCGGCGACGGCGAGGAGGAGACCGGCCACCGCGAGCAGCATCCCCACCCCGGCGGCCGCCTCGACGACCGGCGCGGCCACCGGCGGCCGGAACTCGCGCACGAACCACGTGTCGAGGGGGGACCACCGGTCACGCACGACGGCACCCAGCACCGCCGCCGTGCCGATGGCAGCGCCGCCGCCGACGAGCAGCCGGGTCCTGCGGTCGGATCCGAGATCACGTGAGATCACCCCCGAAGCGTGCCGCGACGGACGCACCGCGCCATCCGGGATGGCCCCCAGGCCCCCCTGATCACGGTTCTCGCAACGTCCGCAGCAGCAGCCAGCTCACGCCCGGGAGCGCGATCAGCGGTGCGAGTGCCACCTGCAGGGACGTGTGGTCGGCGGCCGCACCGATGAGCGGGCTCGCGATGCCGCCGACGCTGACGGTGAGGCCGAGGGTGACGCCGCTCGCGGTACCGACGCGACGGGGCAGGTAGTCCTGGCCCAGCGTGATGCTGAGCGAGAACGGGACGTACAGGCAGGCCGAGGTCAGGGCCACGCAGACGAGCAGGAGCGGGCCGGGGACGAACACCACGCCCGCGACGGCGAGCACGCCGAGGGCGCCCGACCAGCGCACCACCGTGACGCGGCCGAACCGGTTGGCCAGCGTCCCGCCGAGCACGGTGCCGACGGCGCCGCCGAGGTACAGCACGAACAGCGCGGCGGTGCCCGCGGCGGCGCCACCGCCGGTGCGCTCCGCGGCGTAGAGGGAGATGAACGCGCTCAGCCCGACGAAGACGATCGAGCGGCAGACGATCGAGCCGGAGAGCCTGCCGAACGACGCCCAGTCGTCGGAGCCAGCCGCGGAGGCGGCGTGGCCGGCGGTGGGCCGGGGCGCCGGGATCGCCCGCACCGCCGCCACGCAGAGCACGCTGCCCACCACGGCCGGCAGGATCAACAGCGGCGACGCGGCGAGGCCGCCGAGCGCGACGACCCCGGCGACCATGAGCGGTGCGAACGCGAAGCCGAGGTTGCCGCCGAGTGAGAACCAGCTCATCGCGGTGTGGCTCCCACCGCTCGCGGCGCGCGCCACGCGGGCGGACTCGGGGTGGTAGGCCGCGACCCCGATACCGGACAGCGCCACGAGCGCCAGCGTCATGGCGTAGGAGTCGGTGACGCCGCATAAGGCGACACCGACGCCGCCGAGGAGTGTGCTCACCGGCAGCAGCCACGGCATCGGCCACCTGTCGGTGAGCGCGCCGAACACGGGCTGCACCACCGACGACAGCAGAGACGCGGCGAGGACGAGGCCTGCCGCCGCGGCGTAGGTGTAGGCGCGTTCGGACACGAAGAACGGCACCAGGGCGGCCACGGCACCCTGGTAGACGTCGACACAGGCGTGCCCGGCGGCCATGAGGGCGATCGGTCCGGTGCGGTTGACGAGCTGTCGGGTCACGCCTCGATCGTCGCCGCGACGTGGCGTGTCCCGCTTCCGATAAAGTGCCGACACATGCCGAACATCCGCCACGACCCGGTGGCGCCGACCCGGCAGCAGCCCCTTGCCAGCGGCGAGAGCATCGACCCACACCGGCACGACGACCACCAGATCCTCTACGCGGGCTCCGGTGTCCTGGCGATCACCACCGACGCCGGCACCTGGTTCGCCCCCGGAACCCGCGCGATCTGGGTCCCGGCCGGCACCGTGCACGCCCACCGCGCATACGGCGATCTCGAGCTCCACATGCTGGGCCTGCCGGCGGCCACCAACCCGCTCGGCCTGGACCGCCCCACCGTGCTGGTGGTGAGCCCGCTCCTGCGCGAGCTGATCCGCGCGTACACCGGGGCCCCGCACGACGACGGCCCCGAGCGCCGCAGGCTCCGTGCCGTACTGCTCGACGAGCTGCACGCGTCCCCGCAGCGACCGGTCCACCTTCCAGAGCCCACCGACCCGCGGCTTGCGGCCGTGTGCGCGGCCCTTCGCCGCGATCCCGCCGACGCCCGCACGCTCGCCGCCCTCGCCGCCGACGCCGGGGTCAGCGAGCGCACGCTCACGCGCCTGTTCCGCGCCGAGCTCGGGATGACCTTCCCGCAGTGGCGCACCCAGCTGCGCCTCTACAACGCGCTGCGCATGCTCGCCGACGGTTCCCAGGTCACGACCGTGGCCCACGCCTGCGGCTGGTCGTCCACCAGCGCGTTCATCGACGTCTTCCGCCGCGCGTACGGCCACACCCCCGGCACGCACCTGTCCGATTCGTTCACGACCCGACGCCGGCACCGCGCCTAGCGTCTCGCCCATGACGATCGAAGCGAAGCTGGACGCCATCGGCATCGTCGCGGCCGACCTGGCGAAGTCACTGGCCTTCTACCGCGCGCTCGGGCTCGCCGTGCCCGACGGCGCCGAGAACGAGCCGCACGTCGAAGTGCAGCTCGGCGGCGGCATGCGGCTGATGTTCGACACCGAGGAGACGGTGCGCTCGTTCCACCCGTCGTGGAGCCCTGCCGTCGGTGCCGGGCGGATCGGCCTCGCCGTGTCGCTCCCGGACGCGGCCGCGGTGGACGCGATGTACGCGAAGCTGACCGCCGCAGGCCACCACGGTGAGCTGGAGCCGTTCGACGCTCCGTGGGGGCAGCGCTACGCCAGCATGAACGACCCGGACGGCAACGGCGTGGACCTCTACGCGCCGTTGGATCGCTGACCGCCGTAGATCTGGCTCGGGGCGACGCCGGCCAGCGCCCGCATCTCCCGGGACAGGTGCGGCTGGTCGGCGTAGCCGGCGACGGCGGCGGCCTCCGCGATCGGGACGCCGTCGTAGAGCAGGAGTGCGGCCCGCCGAAAACGCAGCACTCGGCGCAGCACCGCGGGCCCGTACCCGAAGGCGGTGAGGCAGCGGCGGTGCAGGGAGCGCTCGGTCCAGCCGAGCCGGTCGGCCGTGGCCCTGGCGGATGCGCCGTCGGCCAGCTGCGCCGCGACCGTGCGGACAGCGAGCTCGGCCGGGTCGCCCGGCAGCGCGAGCGTGAGGCCGAGGAGTACCGGAAGGGGACGCTCGCCCTGTTCGAGGCGGGCGAGCGCTCGCCGCGCGAGGGCGGGCTGCAGGTCGGCAAGCGGCACCCGCTGGTCGCGTACCTCAGCCGCCGGGATCCCGAGCAGTGCCGGGAGCCGGCCGGGGGCGAAGCGCAGGCCGGCACTCAGGACGCCGGGCTGCCGGCGAGCCGGTTGCGGCCCGGTGTCGGGCCCGGCGACGAGGAGCTCCTGCCCCGTCCAGACCAGGTCCATGCACCCGTCCGGCAGCACGTGCACGGACTCAGCGGGGGAACCGGCGGCGACCCCGGCCGTCCACGCGCACTCGATCTCACCCCGCAGCTGACGGGGTGGCGGGATCTCCCGGTAGCCCACGTCATCAACGGTAGCTCCACCCCCCGACATCGGCTGGGCACGCTCTCACCCCTCCGGCAGCTCCAGCGCGAGCAGCCGCGAGCTCAGCGACTTCCCGTGCGTGTCGAGGGCCAGCGACGTCGTCACGCCGCCGTCGTGGACCTCGGTGCAGACGAACTGCAGTGCCTGCAGCAGCGGGAGCTCGTAACGGCGCACCTGCCCGCCCACGTGGCCGGCGAGGTGAGCGCGCACCCGCTCCGCGGTGAGCTCGCGGACGAGTAGCGGGTAGTCCCCGTCGGAGTAGGGGATCACCGAGAGGGTGGCGACGTTGCCCTTGTCGCCCGCCCGGCAGTGGGCGAGCTCATGCAGCCGGACGGGCATCCGAGGCCTCCACGATCGTGACGGTCGGCGCGACCGCCGCCCGCGGGACGAGCGTGGACACCACCCCGATGACCTCCCCGGTGAACACGCGCACGCCACCGCCTCCCGACGGTCCGTTGGTGTAGAGGGCCTCGACCTCGTGCCCGATGACGTCGAGCACGGACCTCTCGGTTGCCAGCGCCGCCACCCGCACCCGGCACTCCGCGTGCTCGTCGCCGTCCGGGGGTGCGACGCCGAGCACGTCGATCCGCGGGCGCACCGGCAGGCCTGTGAGCCGTGCGGCGAGGACGTCGGCGGCGAGCGCGGCGCGCCGGTCGGCCCGCGGGCCGGAGTAGGAGATCTCGGCCTCGACCTTGTGCCCCGCCCGGTAGCCCACGCTCACCTTGAGCTGGTCCGGGCGCGGCCGCCCCAGCGCGCCCGCCACCCGCACCCGATCCGGCCCCACCTGCACGGCGGTCACGCCGCGCAGGTCGAGTACGACGTCGGGGGTGCGGTAGCCGGTGGGATCGGTGATCTCGTAGAGCAGCTGCTCCCGCACCGTGGCCCGGTCGAGCACACCGCCGGTGCCGGGCAGCTTGGCGTACTCGGCGGTGCCGTCCGCCGCGACGTCCGCGTACGGGAAGCCGAGGTCGGCGAGGCCCGGCACGTCCTTGACGCCAGGGTCGGCGAAGTATCCGCCGGTGAGCTGGCCCGCGCATTCGAGCAGGTGCCCGACGAGCGTGCCGGCCGCCGCGAAGCCCGGGTCGGCGAGGTCGCGGTCGAGGCGGTGGGCGAGGGGCGCGAGGAACAGCGAGGGGTCGGCCACCCGCCCCGTGACGACGACGTGGGCCCCCGCCTCGAGCGCGGGCAGCACGGCGTCGGCCCCCAGGTACGCGTTCGCGGCGACCACCTCGCCGTGGGCGACCAGCGGCCGCCCGTCCTCGAGTGCGGGGGTGTCGAGATCGAGCCGGTCGAGGACGTCGTCGCCGGTCACGACGGCGATGCGCGCGGTCGAGCCCAGCCGGGCCAGCAGGTCCCTGGTGACCTCGCCTGCGCGCAGCGGGTTGGCCGCACCCATGTTCGTGATCACCCGCACGCCGCGCGCGAGAGCCACCGGCAGCAGCCGTTCGAACCGGGCGACGAGCCGCGGGTCGTAGCCCGCGGCGGGGTCGGCGAGGCGACGTTGCTGCCCGAGCGCGATCGTGCGCTCGGCGAGGCACTCCAGCACGATGTCGGCGAGCCCGGCCCGCTCGGCCAGCTCGACGGCGGGTTCGAGCCGGTCGCCCGCGAACCCGGCGCCTGCTCCGATCCGGACGGTCCTCATACGATCGCCCCGGTGGCGAGCGCGACCGCCGTCATGACGAGCGTGGTGCCGAACGCCCAGCCGAACACGAACCGCTGGTGGGCGCCCAGCTGCACCCCGGCCATCCCGACCAGGATGAACGTCGATGCGGTGAGCGGGCTGAGCGGGAAGCCCGTGGTCATCTGGCCCAGGATCGCGGCTCGAGCGACCTCGGCCGGGTCGCCGCCGAGCGCGGCCGAGGTCTCGGCGAGCACCGGGAGCACGCCGAAGTAGTACGCGTCCGGCGTGAACACGAGGCTCAGCGGCATGCTGGTCACGGCCACGAGCGTCGGGAGTGCGCCGCCTGCGCCCTCGGGCACGAGACCGACGACCGCCCTGGCCATCGCCTCGATCATCCCGGTGCCGCCGAGCACGCCGGTGAACACCCCGGCGGCGAAGATCATCGTGGTGACGAGCACCACGCTGTGGCCGTGCCGGGTGAACAGGTCCTTCTGGGCCTCCCAGCCGGGCCGGTTCACCAGCAGCGCCAGCACGAACGCGACGACGAACACGACGGGCAGCTCGGCCAGCTGGGCCAGCAGGACCACCACGAGCGCGAGGGTGAGCGCGACGTTGAGCCAGAACCGGATGCGGTCGACCGGCGCCTCCGCGGGCGCGTGAGCCGCGCCCGGCGCATCGGCGGGTACGGCGGCGCCGGGCTCGGTGACCGTCCCGATCCGCTTGCGTTCGGCGCGCCCGATCAGCACGGCCGCCACCAGCACCCACACGATGCCGGCGCCCATCGCGGGCAGCACCGGCACGAAGACGTCGCCGCTGGTCAGGTCGAGGGCGGCCATCGCGCGTGCGGTTGGCCCGCCCCACGGGATCATGTTCATCACGCCGGCGGCGAGGCAGATCACCGCGGTGAGCACGAGCGGGCGCATGCCGAGCCGTCGGTAGATCGGCAGCATGGCGGACACCATGATCAGGAAGGTGGACGCGCCGTCCCCGTCGAGCGCGACGAGGAGCGTGAGCACCGCCGTCCCCACGGTGATCTTCAGTGGGTCGCCGCCCGCCCAGCGCACCACGCGGCGCACCGCCGGGTCGAAGAGCCCGGCGTCGACCATCAGGCAGAAGTAGAGCACCGCGAACGTGATCATGATCGCGACCGGGGCCACGGTCTCGAACCCGCCGAGGATCAGCTCACCGAGCCGGCCTCCCGCGCCGACCACGATGGCCGCGAGGATCGGCAGCACGGTGAGCGCGACGAACACCGACACACGTTGGGACAGCACGGCCACCAGGAAGGCGGCGATCGTCAGGAAACCGGTCGCGGCGAGCATCGTTGACCTCCGGCGTCGAGTTCCGGTCACCCTCCGCGACAGGAGCAATGCAGGTCAAACACCAATTTCCGATAGATTCATGCCCTAAAGTCATAACTGTGAGCACGAATCTGACGCTCCAGCAGTTGCGCGTGGTGGTCGCGGTGCACGAGGCCGGCAGCTTCACGGCGGCGGCCGAGCAGCTACTGGTGGCGCAGTCCTCGCTCAGCCGGACGGTGGCCGAGGTGGAGCGGCGGCTGGGCGCGCCGCTCTTCGAACGGACCACCCGGCGGTTGGAGCCGACCCCGGCCGGTCGGGAGATCGTGGCCGCGGCCCGGCGCGCGGTCGATGCGGTGGACGCCGAGATGCGCCACGTCGAGGGCTACCTCGCGGGGCGAACGGGGCGGGTGCGCATCGCGACGCTGCCCTCGCTCGCCGCGATCCTGCTGCCCGGGGTGGTCTCGGCGTTCCGGGCCGAGCACCCGCAGGTGGAGCTCTCGATCGAGGACGCGCTGTCGGACGAGGTCCTCGAACGGGTCCGCGGCGGCCTCGTCGACCTGGCGGTCACGGTGGTGTCGCAGACGCCCGACCCCCTGGACGGCCTCACGGTCACGCCGGTGGCCACCGACCGGTTCTGCTGCGTGGTGCCACCCGCGCATCGGTTCGCCGGCCGGGACGTGCTCTCGTGGAGCGAGCTCGCCGGGGAGGCGTTCATCGCCTTCGACCGCACCACGAGCATCCGCCAGCACGTCGATGCCTCCCTCGCCGCGGCGGGCGTCACGCCGCGGCAGGTGGTGGCGGCCCGCAACATCGCCGCGGTCGCGGGCCTGGTGGCGGCCGACCTCGGCGTCTCGGTGGTGCCCGGCCTCGTCCTCCCGCTGATGAGGTTCGCCGGGGTGCGCCACGTCGTGCTGGACGAGCCGGCCGCCCACCGGACGATGGCGGTCGTGCGGGCCGCCGCGCGCCCGCTCTCGCCCATCGCGACGGCGTTCGTCGCGGCGCTCACCGATCCCGCGCTGACGCGGCCCGAGTTGCCGGAGCAGGCGCGCTGGCTGGACGCGACCTGAATGCGGAACGGCCCGGCCCCACGGGAATGGGCCGGGCCGTAGTTCACGGGTGGCTCACGCCTGGCGGAGCACGCCCTCGATCTCGAGGTGGATCTGCACCTTGTCGCTCAGGACCACGCCGCCGCCGTCGAGCGGCATCTTGATGTCGACGCCGAAGTCGTTGCGGTCGATCGTGGTGGAGGCGGAGAACCCGGCGCGGGTGCCGCCCCATGCGTCCGGACCGAAGCCGTTGACCTCGAGTGCCAGGGACACCGGCTTGGTCACGCCCTTGATCGTCAGCTCGCCGTCGACCACGAGGTCATCGCCGCTGGCGCGCACGCCCGTGGAGCGGAAGGTCCACTCCGGGTGGTTCTCGACGTCGAAGAAGTCGGCCGAGCGGATGTGCCCGTCGCGCTGCTCGTTGTTCGTGTCGATCGAGGTGGCGTCGATCGTCGCGACGACGGAGGAGTCGGCCAGGTTCTCGCCGGTGACGATCTCGCCGGAGAACGCGCCGAAACGGCCGCGTACCTTGCTCACCATCATGTGGCGGACCGTGAAGGAGACATCGGAGTGGCTCGTGTCGATGTCCCAGGTTCCCGCGAGGTAGCCCGGGATCGAGGTGGTGGTTGCGCTGGTCATCGGAGCTCCCAGGGTTAGTTGAACTCTCACTTGTTGAGAGGGACACTAGCGTAAGGCGCATGAGCGTTCAACTATTCCGGAGGTGTGGTGTCCGACACGCGATGGCTCGACGAGCACGAGCAGCACACGTGGCGCAGCTTCCTGACCGCCCAGCGGCTGCTCTTCGACGGCATCGAGCGGCAGCTGCAGCAGGACTCCAGCATTCCGCACACCTACTACGAGATCCTCGTGCGGCTGTCCGAGGCGCCAGAGCGCACGCTGCGGATGAGCGAGCTCGCCAGTACCTCGCTGTCCTCCCGCAGCCGCATCTCGCACGCGGTGGCCCGGCTGGAGGAGTCCGGCTGGGTACGGCGGCGGCCGTGCGAGCACGACAAGCGCGGCCAGCTCGCCGAGCTCACCGAATCGGGCATGGCAGGCCTTGAGGCGGCCGCTCCCGGGCACGTCGAGGCCGTGCGGCGGGGCCTGTTCGACGCGCTCTCCCCTGAGCAGGTGGCGGCCCTGCGTGACGTCAGTGACACCCTCGTCGCGCACCTGTCGAACGAACCGGTGTGGCCGGCGGCAGACGATTCCGGCTCCGAGGCGGCGACGGGCGAATAGCGGCCCCGTCGCTGTGTGCGGGTCGCCGTCCGGTCACCTCGGTGTCACCTTTCGGTCGTCCCGTCCGGGTGGGATGCGGCCCATGTCGTTTCGTCGCCGCCCGGCCGTCCCCCGCCTGCTCGCCGCCATGGCAACGCCGGCTCTCGTCCTGACGGTTGCCGCGTGCGGGCCCACCGCATCCCCGCCCGAGGCGCCACCGGCCTCGACGACGCTCGAGGTCGGCGCCTTCCTCGGTGAACACCGCATACCGCCCGGCACGCAGTACGGCGGCACCACCGTCGGTGGGTTCTCGGGTCTGGACCGCGATCCGGAGAGCGAGAGCTGGGTCATCGTCAGCGACGACCGCTCGTCGCTGCAGCCTGCCCGGTTCTACACGGCGAACCTGCGGTTCGACGGCCCGGACGCGGCGCTCTCGGCCGTCGAACTCACCGGCACCACCCCGTTCCTGCGCCCCGACGGCACTCCGTACCCGCCGCTGGAAGGCGGCGACGGCACCACCGTCGACCCGGAGGACATCCGCGTCGACCCGGCCACCCACCAGCTCATCTGGAGCCAGGAGGGCGAGCGCCTCGTGCCGGGCGACGGCACGGCACCCACGCTGATCGACCCCGGCGTCCGATTCGCACAGCGCGACGGACGCGTCGGCGCCGAGCTGGCGGTGCCGCCGGAGCAACGGGCGGATGCGGGCGATCGCGGCATCCGGCAGAACCAGGGTCCGGAAGGCCTGACCCTCGCCGACCGCGGCAACCTCGTCGTCACCGCGCTGGAAGGTCCGCTGCTGCAAGACGGCCCGCTGCCGACCCGCACGGTCGGCGCCCTGTCCCGGATCGTGCTGCAGACCAGGGCCGGTGAGATCGTCTCCGAGTTCGTCTACCCGCAGGAGCCGATCTTCGCCGACCCGGTGCCCGCGGACGGGTTCGCGAACAGCGGCGTGACCGCCGTGCTCGCCGTCGACGACGCCGACCCAGCCCACTACCTGGTCGTCGAACGGTCGTTCGTGACGGGCGTCGGGAACAAGATCCGTCTCTACGAGGTGGACACGGCAGGTGCCACCGACATCGCGGGCGGGCAGCAGGTCAGCGGCGCCACCCCCGTCACCAAGCGGCTGCTCCTCGACCTGGCGGATCTCCCGCTCGCGTCGGTCGACAACATCGAGGGAATGGCGTGGGGCCCCGACCGCCCCGACGGCTCCCGAACGCTGGTGCTGGTCAGCGACGACAACTTCTCCGAGACACAGGTCACCCAGTTCGTCGCGGTGGCCGTCCGGTAAGCGCACGGGAACTTCGGACTCCTAGAGTCGTTCCCATGGCAACTCACGTCGATGTCGTGGTCCTCGGAGCGGGTCCGGGTGGGTATGTGGCGGCGATCCGCGCGGCCCAGCTCGGCCGCAGCGTCGCGGTGGTGGAGGAGAAGTACTGGGGCGGGGTGTGCCTGAACGTCGGCTGCATCCCGTCGAAGGCGCTCCTGCGCAACGCCGAGCTCGCCCACATCGTCACGGCCGAGGCGAAGACGTTCGGCATCTCCGGCGACATCTCGGTCGACTTCGGCGCCGCCTTCGACCGCAGCCGCACCGTGGCCGACGGCCGGGTCAAGGGCGTGCACTACCTCATGAAGAAGAACAAGATCACCGAGGTGGACGGGTGGGGCTCGTTCGTCGACGCCAACACGATCGAGGTGAAGCGCAGCGACGGCAGCAGCGAGCGGATCACGTTCGACAACGCGATCATCGCCGCCGGGGCGGAGACCAAGCTGCTGCCCGGCACGTCACTCTCCGAGCGCGTGGTGACCTACGAGGAGCAGATCCTCACGCGGGATCTCCCGCGCAGCATCATCATCGCCGGGGCGGGCGCGATCGGCGTCGAGTTCGCCTACGTCCTGCGCAACTACGGCGTCGAGGTCACGATCGTCGAGTTCCTGGACCGGCTGCTCCCGCTCGAGGACATCGACGTGTCCAAGGAGCTCGCCAAGCGCTACCGCAAGCTGGGCGTGCAGGTGCTCACCTCCACGCGCGTCGAGTCGATCGACGACTCGGGCGACCAGGTCACCGTCACCGTCACCGGCAAGGACGGGCAGACCCGCGAGCTGTACGCCGACAAGGTGCTGCAGGCCATCGGGTTCACCCCCCGCGTGAAGGGCTACGGCCTCGAGAACACCGGCGTGCAGCTCACCGATCGCGGCGCGATCGCCATCGACGACCACATGCGCACCAACGTGCCGAACATCTACGCGATCGGTGACGTCACGGCCAAGCTGATGCTCGCCCACGTCGGCGAGGCGCAGGGCGTTGTGGCGGCGGAGACGATCGCCGGTGCCGAGACCATGCCCCTCGAGTACGTGATGATGCCGCGGGCCACCTTCTGCAACCCCCAGGTCGCGAGCTTCGGCTACACCGAGGCACAGGCCCGTGAGCTGGCCGACGAGAAGGGCTGGAAGGTCACCGTCGCCCAGTTCCCCTTCACCGCCAACGGCAAGGCGCAGGGCCTCGGCGAGCCGGGTGGGTTCGTCAAGCTGGTGGCCGACGAGACGTACGGTGAGCTGCTCGGCGGCCACCTCATCGGTCCCGAGGTCACCGAGCTGCTGCCCGAGCTCACCCTGGCCCAGAAGTGGGACCTCACCGCCCACGAGCTCGCCCGCAACGTGCACGCCCACCCCACGCTGTCCGAGGGCCTGCAGGAGGCGTTCCACGGCCTGACCGGGCACATGATCAACCTCTAGCGCCCCGGCGCGCGGGTGTCTCGCCGCCAACAGGCGACTTCACACACCTGGTACGGACTTCACACAAGGCCGGCCTTGTGTGAAGTGGCTACTGGGTGTGTGAAGTCGCCTGTTGCAGGCCGAGAGGGATCGCGCGTCAGCTGTCCAGCGGGGGTGGTGTGAAGCCGCCGAACTCGCGCTCGGCGAGCTCGGCGAACCGGATCGTGGTGCGGTCCCCGAACATCGGCCCGATGGCCTGCACGCCGATCGGCAGTCCCTCGTCGGAGCGGCCGATGGGCAGCGCGGTGGCCGGGAGGCCGGGGACCGTCGCCGCGCCGGCGAGCGCGAGCTGGTCCAGGTAGTCGTGGTCGGCCCCGTCGATGCTGATCGTCCGGCCTCCCATGGGGCTGTGGTCGTGCGGGAACGCCGGGGTCGGCATGACCGGGTAGACCACCACGTCGAACTCGGTGAAGAGCTCGCTCCAGCGCTGCCGCAGCACCGCGCGCCTGCCGTCGGCCGCGAGCCAGTCGCGGTGGCTGAGCACCGTGCCGCGGGTCCGTTCGGCGTCGAGGCTCGTGTCGGCGGGATCCAGCTGCGCGGCGGCCGCTCGGGTGTGCTCGTAGATCTCCGCCGGGAACCGCGCGCCGAGCGTCGACATCAGCAGGTGCATGTACAGCCGGGCGTTGTCGGCCTGGTCCGGCAGCAGCCGGCTGTCCCGCTCCACCTTCGCGCCCGACTCGGTCAGCGCGTCGGCGAAGTTGCCGATCGCGGTGCGCACGCTCTCCGCCGACGGGATCAGCAGGTGGGTGTCGACGACCAGCACCCGGAAGTCGGCCAGCACCGTGTGCCGTGGCGCCGGCAGCGCGAGCCGGTAGGCGATGCCGCTGCCGAGCGGGTCGGGCCCGGCGAGGACGTCCAGCAGGAGCGCCAGGTCCGACGCGGTGCGCGCCATCGGGCCGATCACCGCCAGGTCGCTCTCGACCGGCAGCACGGGCATCCCCGGTGCCGTGTGCCCGCGCAGCGGGAGCAGCCCGAGCGTGGGCTTGTGGGCGTAGACGCCGCAGTAGTGCGCCGGGTTGCGCAGGGAGCCGCCGATGTCCGAGCCGATGGACAGGGCGCCGTACCCGGCCGCAAGCGCCGCGGACGACCCGCCCGACGACCCGCCGGGGATCCGCTCCGGGTCCCACGGGTTGCCGGTGGTCCCGTATATCGCGTTGTAGCTCTGCATGTCGCCGAGGACGAGCGGCACGTTCGTCTTGCCGAGGACGACGGCGCCTGCCTCCTTGACCCGCTCCACCGCGACGGCGTCCTCGTCGGCCACGAAGTCCGTGAACTCCGGGATTCCCCACGTCGTGGGCAGGCCTGCCACGTGGAAGGACTCCTTGACGGTCATCGGCACCCCGAGCAGCGGCCGGCCGTCGCCCCGGGCGCGCGCCGCGTCGGCGGCGCGCGCGGCGTCGAGGGCTCGCTCGAAGTCCCGCACGCACACCGCGTTCAGCGTCGGCTCGTACCGCTCGATCCGCGCGATCGCCTCCTCCGCGAGCTCCACCGCCGAGACCTCGCCCCCTGCCATCGCGCCGACGAGCTCCGTCGCGCTCCGATAGGACCGTTCACCCATCTCCCACCTCCAAAGCGTCCCCCGCCAACCATCGCTCGATCCCGGCCCGCCCGTCCGGGGCGAACGGGCGTGCCGGGTCGGCGAGCACATCACGCAGCTCCGCCACCGTCACCCAACCGCCCCACACGACCTCCTCCGGCTGGTGGCGCATCGGCCCGTCCCACCGCGCCTCGTAGAGGAAGACGTGGTAGCGCACGTTTCCGTCGTCGTAGGCGAAGCGGTCGATCGGCGTCAGCGGGACGCCGCGCACGCCCAGCTCCTCGTCGAGCTCGCGGGCGGCGGCGTCGTCGGGCGTCTCTCCTGGCCCCAGTACGCCGCCCGCCCAACAGTCATAGCACCCTGGGAAGATCAGCTTGTCGGGCGAACGGCGGTGCAGGTAGACCCGCTCGCCGTCCCCGCTGCGCACGAGCACGCCGGTGCTGGCGTGCCAGAGACCCTCCCGGTACACGACACCGCGGGGCGCCACGCCGACGACCCGGCCGCCCTCGTCGTAGATCGCCACGGGTTCATCGACTGGCCGCACCCCCTCATCATGACCTCTGCACGCGGCTACGCTCGCCCCCATGACGCACGTCGAGGTCGGCCGATGACCGCCCGCCGGATCATGGGCACCGAGGTCGAGTACGGGATCTCGGTCCCGGGCGATTCGACCGCCAACCCGGTGATCACCTCAACGCAGGTGGTGCTCGCCTACGCGGCGGCCGCCGACATCCCGCGATCCCGGCGCGCCCGATGGGACTACGAGGTGGAGTCGCCCCTGCGCGACGCCCGCGGATTCGACCTCTCGGCGCCCACGATGCACAACCCCGCCGAGTCCGAGCTGGACGACCTGGGCGCCGCCAACGTCATCCTCACCAACGGCGCACGGCTCTACGTCGACCACGCCCACCCCGAGTTCTCCACGCCGGAGGTCACCACTCCACGCGACGTCGTGGTCTGGGACAAGGCGGGGGAGCGGGTGATGGAGGAGGCCGCGGAACGCGCAGCCACCGTGCCAGGGGCGCCCCGGATCCAGCTGTACAAGAACAACGTCGACGGCAAGGGCGCGAGCTACGGCTCGCACGAGAACTACCTGATGTCGCGCCAGACCACGTTCCCGTCGATCGTGGCCGGCCTGATGCCGTTCTTCGCCACGCGCCAGGTGATCTGCGGGGCGGGCCGGGTCGGGCTCGGGGCCACCGGCGACGAGGCGGGCTACCAGCTCTCCCAGCGCAGCGACTACATCGAGGTCGAGGTCGGGCTGGAGACCACGCTCAAGCGCGGCATCATCAACACCCGCGACGAGCCACACGCCGACGCCGACAAGTACCGCCGCCTGCACGTCATCATCGGCGACGCCAACATGAGCGAGTACTCCACGCTGCTCAAGGTCGGCACCACGGCGCTCGTGCTGGACATGATCGAGTCCGGGGTCCGGTTCGACGAGCTGCGCCTGTCCGAGCCGGTGCGCTCGGTCCACCGGATCAGCCACGACCCCTCGCTCAAGACGCTGCTCGACCTCACCGACGGCCGGAAGATGACCGCCCTCGACGTGCAGCGGGCGTACTTCGAGAAGGCGCAGAAGCACGTCGAGAACACCCTCGGCGCCGACGTCGACGACGCCACGGCCGAGGTGCTGACGCTGTGGGGCGAGGTGCTCGACGACCTCACCCGCGACCCGATGAGCACGGCCGACCGCCTGGACTGGACGGCGAAGCTGCGGCTGCTCGAGGGCTACCGCGAGCGCGACGGCCTGAACTGGAACTCCGGGCGCCTCGCGCTGGTCGACCTCCAGTACACCGACGTGCGCATGGCCAAGGGCCTCTACAACCGCCTGGTGACGCGCGGGTCGATGAAGCGCCTCGTGTCCGAGGACGACGTCGTGGCGGCGATGCGACGTCCGCCCGAGGACACCAGGGCGTACTTCCGCGGTCGTTGCCTGGAGCGCTATCCGGCCGAGGTCGCCGCCGCGTCGTGGGACTCGGTGATCTTCGACCTCGGCCGCGAGTCGCTGGTGCGGATCCCCACGCTCGAGCCCCTGCGCGGCACGCGCCGCCACGTCGGGGAGCTTCTGGATCGATCCCGCACCGCCGAGGAGCTCGTCGAGGCACTCACCCGCGGCTGATCGGGCGAGGCGCGCCCGACGCGCCCACCGACCCGGCCGCAAACCCGGGCGTGTCGCCCATCCGCTAGGTAGTGTTCATCTACACCGATCCGGCACGCCGCATGCAGGACGGCAGCGGTGGTCGGGCAGGCGCGAGGAGGATTCACCATGTCCCAGGAGCAGACCAAGCGCCAGGGCGGTGGCGGCGGCGACGACGAAGAGGGTGCCGACGCCGCTGCGGCAGGCCAGGAGCGGCGTGAGAAGCTCGGCGAGGACGTGGACACGATCCTCGACGAGATCGACGACGTGCTCGAGGAGAACGCCGAGGACTTCGTCCGGGCCTACGTGCAGAAGGGTGGCGAGTAGCCGCCCCGAGCACCGCAGTCGCCACACCCGTACCGCACCCGCCCGGAGAGAGGCTCTCACCTGACCATGACGTTCCCCGAGCGTCCGCCCCTCGGCGTGCCCACCGGCCTTGGCGCGTACCTCGCGCCCGGCGTCACGTCGTTCACCGACTTCGTCGCCGCCACCGCGCCGCACCTGATGCCCGGCCGGGTACCGCCGGGCGCTGTGCCGGCCGCAGGCGCGGGCGCGGCGAGCACGCTCGACGTCCCGCACGGCACCACGATCGTCGCGCTCACGTTCTCGGAGGGCGTCGTGATCGCCGGTGACCGGCGCGCCACCCAGGGCAACGTGATCGCCCAGCGCGACATCGAGAAGGTGTTCATCACCGACACCTACTCCGCGGTCGGCTTCGCCGGCACGGCCGCCAACGGCCTGCAGCTGGTACGCCTGTTCAGCGTCGACCTCGAGCACTACGAGAAGACCGAGGGCGTGTCCCTCTCCCTCGACGGCAAGGCCAACAAGCTGGCCGGCATGGTCCAGGCCAATCTCCCCGCGGCGATGCAGGGGTTCGTCGTGGTGCCGATCCTCGTCGGCTACGACGTCGACGCCGAGCCGGCGAAAGCCGGCCGGATCATCACCTACGACGCCGCGGGCGGGCGCTACGACGAGCTGCTGGGCTACCACGCCATCGGGTCCGGCTCCGTGTACGCGAAGTCCGCGCTGAAGAAGCGCCACGACCCCACCGCCGACCTCGCCGGCGCCGTCCGCACCGCCGTCGAGGCGCTCTACGACGCCGCCGACGACGACACCGCCACGGGTGGGCCCGACCTCACCCGCCGGATCTTCCCCGTGGTCGCGACCATCACCGGCCCGGACGGTGCCGTGCGCCGGCCCGAGGAGGAGATCGAGGCGATCGCGCGCGACGTCGTGGCGGCCCGCACCGAGAACCCTGGAGGATGACGATCATCCCCGTGATCCGCTCCCCCTCGACGTACCAGGAGTCCCTGCCGTGACGATGCCGTTCTACTCGTCGGTCGACCAGCTGCTGCGCGACCGGTCGGAGCTGGCGCGCAAGGGCATCGCCCGCGGCCGCAGCGTCGTCGTGCTCACCTACACCGGCGGCGTGCTGTTCGTCGCCGAGAACCGCTCCACCGCGCTGCACAAGGTGTCGGAGATCTACGACCGCATCGGGTTCGCCGCGGTGGGCCGCTACAACGAGTTCGACAACCTGCGCACCGCCGGCATCCGCCACGCCGACCTGCGCGGCTACACCTACGACCGCCGCGACGTCACCGGGCGCGGGCTCGCCAACGGCTACGCCCAGCTGCTGGGCACATCGTTCGTCGAGCAGCAGAAGCCCTACGAGGTGGAGCTGTGTCTCGCCGAGGTCGGCCCCGACCCCGGGTCCGACCAGCTCTACCGGATCACCTACGACGGCTCCATCACCGACGAGCCGCAGTTCGTCGTGATGGGCGGCACCACGGAGCCGATCAGCACCAAGCTCAAGGAGACCTACCGCAGCGGGCTGGAGCTGGGGGAGGCCATCGCGATCGCGGTGGAGGCGCTGCAGTCGGGGACCACCGCGAACGGGGGCGCCCACGAGGTGCTCGGGGCCGGCACGCTGGAGGTCGCAGTGCTCGACCGCACCCGCTCGCGGCGAACCTTCCGCCGCATCACCGGCAACGTGCTGCGCGACCTGCTCCCCGAGGCCAACCGGGCCGTGAGCGGCGGCCGCGGGGCCGAGGCGGGTGGCGACGAGGCCCCGGCGGGCAGTGGAGCGGTGAACGGGGACAGCCCGGCGTCCGGTTCCTGAGTTCGTGGCCGCCGCACCCGCCGGCCTTGACGTGAACCCCGCTTCAGGTTTCATCCTGGGCGCATGGCCATCGAGCTGAACCACACCATCGTCTACACCCACGACAAGCGCGCCGGCGCCCGCTTCGTCAGCGACGTGCTCGGCCTGCCCGAGCCGGGGACGTTCGGTCCGTTCGCCGTCGTGGAGCTGGCCAACGGCGTGAGCCTCGACTTCATGGACGTCGACGGCGAGATCGTCAGCCAGCACTACGCGTTCCTGATCAGCGAGGACGAGTTCGACGCCGTCGCGGAACGCCTACGGGAGCGCGGGCTGCCCACCTGGGCGGACCCGGGCCGGCGCAGCCCCGGCTTCAACACGAACGACGGCGGGCGCGGGCTCTACTTCGACTCGCCGGAAGGCCACAACCTGGAGGTGCTCACGGTTCCGTACGGGGGCTGACGGAGCGCACGCGGGCCAGCGCGTAGAGAGAGCCGCGAGGCCAGCACCACCGCACCGGCGGCGGCGACCACTTCGGCCGCGACGAGCGCCGTCGGCCACCCCTCGGCGAGGTCGCGGAACGTGACGCCGCCGACGAGCGGCCCCGCGGCGCGCGGCAAAGCCGCGAGCAGCAGCAGCGGCAGGGCGTACGGGACGAGCCGCAGCGCTCGGCTGCCCGGCCGACGCAGCGCCCACCTCCGGGACCGCGGCACCGCCACGGCCGCGACGACCATCGCCCCCACCGCGGCGGCGACGAGGAGCAGCTCGGCGAGGAACGCCAGTGGCAGGGCGGGAGCGGGTGGCGTCGTCCCGCGGACGAGGGCGACGAGCTCGTCCGCGAGGTCGTCCACATCGCTCGGCCCCGTCCCGTCCCCGCCGTCGAGGGGCTCGCGGCTGTTCGCGAGCACCGCGACGCCGTAGCGCTCCTCCGGCGTCGGCCCGGGCATCAGCACCAGCGTGGCCGACGCGGTGGCCGTGCGCCCGCGCAGTACCAGCTCCCCGCCAGTGCGCTCCTCCCAACCGATCCGCTGCACCTCGCGCAGCCCGTCGCCCGCCATGACCGTGCGCAGGCCCCAGCCCGCGTTGAACTGCAGCCAGGTGGCGACGTCCTCCGCGGGGCTCACGATGCCGCCGGATCCGTCGACGAACCGGTCGGGCTCCGCCTGCGGCCGGCTCACGCCGAGGAACCGGTCGTGCCCGTCCACGAGGCCCGGCACGAGGTCCCGGGTGCCTGCGACGGCCGTGGTGGCGGCCATGCCCACCTGGAACAGCACGCGGTCCCAGAGAACCGTGTCGAACGGACGCCGCGTCGCCACCTCCACGAGCCGGGCCGCGACCTGGTAGCCGACCTCGCTGCGCACCCGTCGCTCCCCGGGCACGGACGCGAGCGTGACGCCGCGCAGCCCGGCCACGGCCTCCTGCAGCGATCGCGGGCGGCCCTCCGACCCGTCGTGGGTGGCGGGCAGGCCCGAGGTGTGGTTCAGCAGCTGGCGCACGGTGATCTGCGCGGAGCGCGGGTCGGCCGTCGTGAACTCGGGCAGGTGTGCGACGACCGGATCGTCCAGCGGGACGAACCCCGGTCCCGCCAGCTGCGACAACACCATCGCGGTGAACGACTCCGACACCCCGCCGAGCCACATCGGCGTCTTCTCGGTGACGCGCTCGCCGCGGGAGTCGTGACCGTACCCGGCGAGGTGCAGAACCCTGTCGTCCTTGATCATCGCGACCGCCACGCCCGGCAGCCGGGTGGCGCCGACGTGGGCCTGTACGACCGCCGCGATCGCCGCCGCGTCCGGCCCGGCTGGCTGGGCAGCCGCCGGGGCGGCCGAGCCGGCACCGAGGCACATGACCGCCACCGTCACCGCGAGTGCACGCACCGTCGTCATCCCCCGTCGACACGCGGACGGCCACACCGCCGCCCGTTCGTGCCCTCATCCTGCCCTCAGCCGAGGAAGGGCCGGTCCCTGCCGCTCCAGTTGTCCTCGTGGCGGCGGTAGACCGGCACCCGCTGCTCGGCCACCCGGAACGTGAAGCGCCCGGCCTCCTCGACCACCTCGCCGTCGGTGGCGAGCATGCCGGGCACCGCCAGCTCGACGTCCAGCTCACCGACCTCACGCTGGTGGTAGACGTGGCTGTGCCCGAGCGCGCCCAGTACGAGCGCGACCACGGCCCGCAGGCGCGAGAACCGGATGTCGGCGCGCAGCCACCGCACGTCGAGCAGGCCGGAGTCGAGCGAAGGCCGCCAGGCCGGCACCATGCCGCGGGGGTGGTAGGGCCCGTTGCCGATGAAGAGCAGCCAGACCGCGAGCCAGCGCCCGTCCACCTTGATGCGGACCGGCTCCGCCCGACGCAGCACCACCACGAGAGCCGCGGCGAACGCGGGCCACTTGCCCCAGCGGCCCTGCCACTTCTCCCGCAGCCGCACCAGGTCGGGGTAGGAGCCGAGGCTCGCGGTGTTGAGGAAGTAGCGCTGGCGCATCACGGCCTCACTCGCCGGGTCGGCGCCGTGGCCCGGGTGGACGTCCACCACACCCAGGTCGACGGCGACGGCCTCGCCCGCGCCGGTGGCGTCCACCGCCTCCTGCATGTCGTACACGCCGACGTCCCGCGCAAAGTGGTTGAGCGTGCCCGTCGGCACCACCACGAGCGGCAGGTTCCGCCGGCCCGCCACCGTCGCGGCCGCGGCCACCGACCCGTCGCCGCCCGCGACGCCGATCGCCCGCGCCCACCCGTCGCATTCGGCGACGGCGGCCTCGAGCTGGGCGTCGATGTCCTGGTCAGGTGTTGCGCGCAGCACGACGGCGGCCGGCAGCGCCTTCTCGAGGTCGTCCGCCGGGTCGTAGGCCGCGTCGCCGGAGCGCTGGTTGGAGATCAGCACGAGGCCCTCGCCGTCCGGCAGCTCGGGCACGGTGTCCAGCGGGCGGGCCCTCGCCTCGTCGGAGCGCCGGACCGGCCACCACCGCCGCGTGGCGTGCGCGATCCCGCTGCCGACGGCGGCACCCACCAGCACGTCGGTGGTCCAGTGGACGCCGACGTGTACCCGCGAGTAGGCAACGGACACCGCGAGCGGCGCGACGGCGAGCCCCAGTTTCGGGCTCTCCAGGGCCACGGCGGTGGCGAACGCGGCCGCCGATGCGGCGTGCCCGGACGGGAACGACGACGACTTCGGCGGGTTGCGCAGGGTCTGATAGGCGGGCAGCTCGGCCGCGGCGGGGCGCCTGCGCGGCAGCATCGGCTTCAGCAGGCTGTTGGCCGTGGCGCTCGCGCCCGCGATGGCCAGCACGCCGCGCGCGGCGGCCTTGCGGCTCGCCCCGCGCCGCGCCGCGAGGATCGCGGCGATGGTGAACCACAGAACGCTGTGGTTGGCGGCGACCGACACCATCTTCATGGCGGTGTCGAACGGGCTCGGCGGGATCGCCGAGATCCTGCGCGAGATCGCGCGATCGGCGTCGACCACCTCGTCGGTGGCCCGCCGAATCCAGGGCAGCACGACTTGACAGTACGCACATGGCCGAGTGACGACGGCCGGAGGAAGGACACGACACGGCCAGTCGGTCACAGGCGTAACACGACTCGGCTCTCTCCGCTTACGCTTGCTGGATGCAGCGGCGGATCTACGGCGTCGAGACCGAGTTCGGGGTCACGTGCACCTTCCACGGGCAGCGACGCCTGTCGCCCGACGAAGTGGCACGCTATTTGTTCCGCCGGGTGGTGTCGTGGGGGCGCTCGTCGAACGTGTTCCTCCGCAACGGCGCCCGGCTCTACCTGGATGTGGGCAGCCATCCCGAGTACGCCACCGCGGAGTGCGACTCGCTCGCCCAGCTCGTCTCCCACGACAAGGCGGGGGAGCGGATCCTCGAGGACCTCCTCGTCGACGCCGAACGCAGGCTGGTCGACGAGGGCATCGGTGGCGACATCTACCTGTTCAAGAACAACACCGACTCCGCGGGCAACTCCTACGGCTGTCACGAGAACTACCTGGTGGCACGGGCCGGGGAGTTCTCCCGGATCGCCGACGTGCTGCTGCCCTTCCTCGTCACCCGGCAGCTCATCTGCGGCGCGGGCAAGGTCCTGCAGACGCCGCGCGGCGCCGTGTACTGCCTGTCGCAGCGGGCCGAGCACATCTGGGAGGGCGTCTCCAGCGCCACCACCCGGTCGCGGCCGATCATCAACACCCGCGACGAGCCGCACGCCGACGCCGAGCGCTACCGGCGGCTGCACGTCATCGTCGGCGACTCCAACATGTCCGAGGTCACCACCCTGCTCAAGGTCGGGTCGGCCACCCTCGTGCTCGAGATGATCGAGGCGGGCGTCCAGTTCAAGGACTTCACGCTGGACAACCCGATCCGCGCCATCCGGGAGATCAGCCACGACCTCACCGGCCGCCGCACCGTCCGCCTCGCGGGCGGGCGCGAGGCCAGCGCGCTGGACATCCAGCGCGAGTACCACGCCAAGGCCGTCGAGCACGTCCGCACGCGCGGCAGCGCCGACCCCACCATCCCGCGCGTGCTCGACCTGTGGGGGCGCACGCTCGACGCCGTCGAGAGCGGGAACCTGTCGCGCATCGACCGCGAGATCGACTGGGCCATCAAGCACCGGCTCGTCGAGCGGTACCGCGAGCGCAACGGCCTCGACCTCGCGAGCCCCCGGGTGGCCCAGCTCGACCTCGCCTACCACGACATCCGCCGCGGGCGCGGGCTGTTCGACCTGCTGCAACGCAAGGGCATGGTCGACCGCGTCACCGACGACGGCGAGATCGAGGCGGCCAAGGACACCCCGCCCCAGACCACCCGCGCCAAGCTGCGTGGCGACTTCATCGCCGCCGCCCAGGCCGCAGGCCGCGACTTCACCGTCGACTGGGTGCACCTCAAGCTCAACGACCAGGCCCAGCGCACCGTGCTGTGCAAGGACCCGTTCCGGGCCGTGGACGAGCGGGTGGAGCGCCTGATCGCGTCGCTGTAACCGAGCGTCCGGGCCGGGGTTTGCGCCGGTCGGCCACGAAGCACGGCCGCCCGGTCGTACGATGCCGTGGTGTCCTCTGCCCGGGCCGAGCGGCTGGTGAACCTGGTCCTCTGCCTGCTGTCCACCCGGCAGTACCTCACCGCAGAACGGATCCGGCAGATCGTGCCGGGGTACGCCGACGCGCGCGGCGACGAGGCGTTCTTCCGGATGTTCGAGCGCGACAAGGCCGAGCTGCGCGAGCTCGGCGTTCCGCTCGAGACCGGGCGGCTGTCCACCTTCGACACGGTGGACGGCTACCGGATCGCCCGCCAGGACTACGAGCTCGGTGAGATCGACCTCGAACCGGACGAGGCCGCGGCCGTCGCGCTGGCCGCGCGGCTGTGGGATTCGCCCGAGCTGGCGATGCCCGCCCACAGCGCGCTGGTCAAGCTGCGCGCCGCCGGTGTCGAGGTCGACGAGGAACAGGGACGCGTGCAGCCGCGGGTGCGCGCCGCCGACCCGGCCTTCGCGCCGCTGCTCGCCGCGGTGCGGGCCGGTCGTGCCGTCACGTTCGACCACCAGCGGGGCGGCGTGGGCGGGCCCGTCCAGCGGCGCACGGTGGAGCCGTGGGGTGTGGTGTCGTGGCGCGGGCGCTGGTACCTGTGCTGCTACGACCGCGACCGCGAGGCCCCGCGCTGCTTCCGCATCTCCCGGATCATGGAGCCGGTCACCCCGGTCGGGCCGGCCGGAGCGGTGCGGGTGCCAGAGGGCGTCGACCTGATGGAGATGGTCCGCATGGGCGTCGACCCGCCCCCGGCCACCGACACCGCGCGTGTCTGGATCGCCGACGGTCGCGCCCACGGGCTGCGCCGCCTCGGCCGCGTCGTCGGACGGCACGCCCACGCCGGACGCGCGGGCGATGCGGTGGAGCTTGATCTGCGCAACGTGGAGACCCTCGCCCGCTGGGTCGCGGGCCACGGCCCGGACGTCGCCGTGCTGGGCCCGCAGCGCCTCGCCGATGCCGTGCGGGCGAACTGGGCGGCGGCGGTGGCGGCCCACACCGAGCCGCTGGCGCGCACATGAGCGAACCTGCGAGCACATCGATGTCGCCGCAGTCCGTACTGACCTTCATCCGAGCGCAGCGGGGCCGGCAGTGAGTACGGGCGGCGTCACCGAGCGCCTGCCGCGGCTGCTCTCCCTGGTGCCCTACCTGCTGGCCCGCCCCGGCATCCCGGTCGCCGAGGCGGCGGCCGACTTCGGCATCTCCGAGAAGCAGCTGCGCCGCGACCTCGAGCTGCTCTGGATGTGCGGGCTGCCCGGTTACGGCCCTGGCGACCTGGTCGACCTGTCCTTCTCCGGCGACACCGTCACCGTCACCCACGATGCGGGTATGCGCCGGCCGTTGCGGCTCACCACCGCGGAGGCCACGGCGCTGCTGATGGCGCTGCGCACGCTCGCCGACGTACCGGGCGTCGCCGACACCGAGGCCGTGCGCCGGGCTGCGGCGAAGGTGGAGCGCGCCGTGGGCGACGCCGGGCTCGCGGGCGTCGCGATGGACGGCCCGACGCGGGAAGAGGCCGCCACCACGGCCGCAGTGCGCGACGCGCTCGTGGCGGGGCGAGCCATGCGGATCGTCTACTACACGGCGGGCCGCGACGCGGTCTCGCAGCGCACGATCGACCCGATGCGGCTGCTCATCGTCGACGGCCGCGGCTACCTGGAGGCCTGGTGCCGGCGGGCGGAAGGGGTGCGGCTGTTCCGGCTCGACCGCGTCGAGGACGTCGCGGTGCTCGACGAGCCGGCGGCGCCGCCGCCGGACGCGGAGCCGACGGACGTGTCCGAGGGGTTGTTCCGGCCCAGCGCGGAGCACCGGTCGGCGGTGCTGCTGCTGGAGCGCGAGGCGCGCTGGGTGGCCGAGTACTACCCCGTCGACGAGGTCGTGGAGCTCGGCGACGAGCGGGTACAGGTGCTCATGCGCTACGCCGATCCCGCGTGGCTGGTCCGGCTCGTGCTGGGCCTCGGCGGCGGGGCGCGGCTGCTGGAGCCGCCGGATCTGGTGGAATCCGTGGCGACGAGGGCGCGCGAGGCGCTCGACGCGGTCGATCGGGAGCGAGGGGATGGGTGACGTGCTGCTGGTGATGCTGACGGCCGGGGTGGGGGTCGTGCTGCTCGTGGTGCTGCTCGTCCTCGCGCTGCCACCCGTGCGGCGGTTCGCGCGCGAGGGAGCTGCGCTGCGAGCTGGGGTGGCGGAGCGGGTGGCCGTGCTTCGCGCACTGGCGGGCGAGCGACGAGACGGATCGGCCTGAGCGGGGTCCGCGTAGACTTCCCACGACTGCTCACGGCGGAAGGACGATAACCATGCCGAACCTCGGCGGCTGGGAGCTTGTGATCCTCATCGGGATCCTGGTGCTCCTGTTCGGTGCCAAGCGCCTGCCGGACATGGCCCGGTCCATCGGTCAGTCCGCCCGGGTGTTCAGGGGCGAGATGAAGGGCATGAAGAACGACGAGGCCGCCAAGAGCGACGCGCCGGCCGACCAGCCCGCCTCGCCGGAGCCGAAGTCGCTTCCCGAGGGGCAGGCCAAGGCCACCGAAAAGGCCCCTGAGACGACCCGTGCCTCCCAGCCGGGCTCGGGCAGCACCTCGGCCCAGTAGTCCCGGCGCGGTGGCTCGAATCCCGCTCCGTCGGGCCGGCAAGAGGCCGAAGAACCCCGACGGCACGATGTCGCTCGTCGAGCACATGTACGAGCTGCGCAACCGGCTCACGATTGCGCTGGTCGCGATACTGATCACGACGGTCTTCGGCTACATCTGGTTCGCGGTCCCGTTCTTCGGCCTGCCCAGCCTCGGCGACGTGCTGAAGGCCCCCTACTGTGCGCTGCCCGCGTCGTCCCGCGCGGTGTTCACCGCGGACGGATCCTGCACGCTGCTCGGCACCGGGCCGTTCGACCAGTTCTCGCTGCGCCTCAAGGTCGGCGCCACCGCGGGTGTCGTGCTGGCCTGCCCGATCTGGCTCTACCAGATCTGGGCGTTCATCGTTCCCGGACTGCACGCGAACGAGCGGCGCTACGCGATGTCCTTCGTCTCGGTCGCGTCGGTGCTCTTCGTCGCCGGCGCCGTGCTCGCGTACGCGGTGATCACCCAGGGCCTCGCCTTCCTGCTCACCATCGGCTCGGAGATCCAAACCACCGCGCTGTCGGGTGACCTGTACTTCTCGTTCGTCATCGCGCTGCTGCTGATCTTCGGCGTGAGCTTCGAGCTGCCCCTGCTCGTGGTGATGCTCAACATCGCAGGCGTGATCAGCTACGCCAAGCTCAAGGCCTGGCGGCGTGGGCTGACCTTCGGTCTCTTCGTGTTCGCCGCGATCGCCACGCCCGGCCAGGACCCGATCTCGATGATCGCCCTCGCCGTCGCGCTGGTGCTCCTGTTCGAGCTGGCGATCCAGATCAGCCGCCTGAACGACCGGCGCCGCACCCGACGGCGGGCCGCCGAGGGCTGGGACGACTGGGACCCCGACGCCCCGAGCCCGATCGACACCACCCCGAGCGCGATCGACACCGCGCCCAGCGACATCGATGCCAGCCCCAGCCGGCTCGACCCGGCGCCCGCGGCCGATGCCAAGCGGTTGGACGACGTGACCTGACGACTCGTTCACGTCAGCACGTCGGTGCCCCGGGCGGGCCGGGCACGGGCCCGCACCGGGGCGGTCACGGCGAGCCAGCCGACGATTCCCAGCACGCCGAGGGCCAGCCCGACTGCTGCACCGACAGAGGCAGCGATCGCGCCGAAGGCAGCCATCGCGAGCCCGATCCCGACCCGAGCGCTCCGCAGACGCAGCGCCTCGTCCGCCCGGCTTCGGCGAGGCGATGGTCGCCGCCCGGCCAACCACACGATCGTTGCCGCCGCTGCGGCGGATCCGAACCCGAGAAGCAGCGCCGACCAGAGCGGCAGTCCGCGTTCGGACTCGTCCCCAGCCACCGCTGCCAGGACCACGAGTGCGCCCAGCAGCAGGCCCGCCATCCAGATCGACCACACCGGGACCAGATCACGCATCCGTCGTCGAACAACAGACGCTTCACGTCTTGCCGGCCGCCATGGGCTGTCGGCGGCCGTCTCCGCGAGTAGGCCACCGACAAGCAAACTGGCGAGCACCGTCGACGACAACGGTGCGTCTCCCGGCAGGTGGTACAGCGAGGTACCGAGCGAGATCGTCACGACCAGCCCCGGGTACAGGATCCGCCGCAGCTTGAGGTAGCGCAGCGCCTCGTTCGTCTCGAGCGGGTCCGGCTCCGAAACGCCCCACCGTTCCAGCAGCAGGGCTGCGCGCGCGGGACGCGGCCACAGCACGATGAGCAGAACCAGTCCGATCCCAGCTGTCGTGAGCACCTGGACCACGAGATTCACCAACCCGCCCCGTTCGGTCGCCCTCGTAACGTTCGTACGCAGCAGGTTAGGCAGGAACGAGGCGCAATCGGGTCGGAATGGAAATGTTGGCCGAGCCCAGCCCTCCGTCATCCGAGTATGTCGGTGGCCCGGTGGTCGGCCCCGACCCCGTCCACGAGGAACGCCGCGCCGGTCGAGTGCTCCAGCCGCAGCGGGAGGATCTCCCGGTAGGCGGGCGAGCCGTACCAGCTCTCGGCCTGCTCGCGGGTCGGGAATGCGATCACGATGAGATGGCCGGGGAACTCGCCTTCCAGCACGTCAGGCGTTGCCCCGTGGACGACGAACCGGCCCTCGTACGGCGCCAGTGTGGCGTCGATCCGCTGCAGGTACTCGACGATCGCGGGTCCGATGTCGACGGTCTGCACGTGGGCGACGGCGTAGGTGGTCATGTCGCAACCCTCGCCCGCCGGGTGCGGCTGGTCGATGACGTCGGAGGTAAGCAGTCGCGGTGTCGATGCGCTCCCGGTCCGCGACGCCGGGGGCCTCGTCACGTGCTCGGGCTACCGTTGTGAGCAGGCACTCCGGTCGGTGCGGCGGCCGTATGGAAGCCTGGCATCGTGGCCAGCAGCAAGTCTGCTCCCGCGGACGCATATGCCGCCGCGCGGAGCCGCGCCGCCCGTCCCCGGCTCGCCGAGTTCGCGCAGACGCTTCCGTTCGAGCTCGACGGGTTCCAGCACACCGCCTGTGCCGCCCTCGAGGACGGTCACGGCGTGCTCGTGTGCGCCCCGACCGGTGCCGGCAAGACCGTCGTGGGCGAGTTCGCGGTGCACCTCGCGCTCGCGCAGGGGCAGAAGTGCTTCTACACGACGCCGATCAAGGCGCTGTCCAACCAGAAGTACGCCGACTTCGTGGAGCGGCACGGGGCGTCCGCTGTCGGGTTGCTCACCGGCGACCAGGCGATCAACGGCGACGCGCAGGTGGTGGTGATGACCACCGAGGTGCTGCGCAACATGATCTACGCGGGGTCCCGGCAGCTGGAGCACCTCGGCTTCGTGGTCATGGACGAGGTGCACTACCTCGCCGACCGCTTCCGCGGCGCGGTGTGGGAGGAGGTCATCCTCCAGCTCCCGGAGCACGTCTCGCTCGTGAGCCTGTCGGCCACCGTCAGCAACGCCGAGGAGTTCGGTGACTGGCTGGTCACCGTGCGCGGGGACACCACCGTCGTCGTGGACGAGCATCGGCCGGTGCCGCTGTGGCAGCACATGATGGTGGGCAACCGGCTGCTCGACCTGTTCGCGGGCGAGACCTCCGCAGGCGAGCTCGAGGTCGACCCGGACCTCGTGCGTCACACCCGCGAGCTGGACCGCCAGAGCTCGATGACCCAGTGGGATCGCGGTGGCCGCGGGCGGGGACGCACCGGGCCGCCACGGCGGTCCGGGTTCCGCCCGCCGTCGCGCACGACCGTGATCGACCGGCTCGACCGAGCGGGCCTGCTCCCGGCGATCACGTTCGTGTTCAGCCGCGCCGGGTGCGACGCCGCGGTCGGCCAGTGCGTGCGCTCGGGGCTGCGGCTGACCACCGAGCAGGAGGCCGAGGAGATCCGGCGCACGGTGGAGCGGCGCACCGCCGAGCTCCCCCAGGCCGACCTCGCCGTGCTGGGGTACTGGGAATGGCGCGACGCCCTCGAGCGCGGCATCGCCGCCCACCACGCCGGGATGCTGCCCGCGTTCAAGGAGACCGTGGAGGAGCTGTTCGTCCGCGGGCTCGTCCGCGCGGTGTTCGCCACGGAGACCCTCGCACTGGGGATCAACATGCCTGCCCGCACGGTCGTGCTGGAGCGGCTGGTCAAGTACAACGGCGAGTCCCATGCCGAGCTCACACCCGGCGAGTACACGCAGCTGACGGGCCGGGCGGGCCGCCGCGGCATCGACGTCGAGGGCCACGCGGTCGTCGTCTGGCAGCCGGGGGTGGATCCCGAGCAGGTGGCCGGGCTCGCCTCCACCCGCACCTACCCGCTGCGCAGCTCGTTCCGGCCCGGCTACAACATGGCCGTCAACCTCGTGGGCCGCCTGGGCACGGAGAACGCGCGGGAGCTCCTGGAGCTGTCGTTCGGGCAGTTCCAGGCCGACCGGTCGGTCGTGGGACTCGCCCGGCGGATCGAGCGCAACGAGGAGGCGCTCGAGGGGTATGCGAAGTCCCTGGAATGCCACCTGGGCGACTTCCGGGAGTACGCCGGGCTGCGCCGGCGGGTGGCGGAGCGGGAGAAGTCGCTGTCGCGGCAGGGGGTGGCACAGCGGCGCGAGGCCGCTGTCGACTCGCTGCGCACGCTGCGTCCAGGAGACGTGATCGCCGTGCCCGGCGGGCGTCGCGCCGGGCTCGCCGTGGTGCTCGATCCCGGGATCGGGACCGACGGCGACCCGCGGCCGCTCGTGCTCAACGAGGACCGCTGGGCGGGCCGGCTCTCGGCGGCCGACTTCCCGGCGCCCGTCGAGCCGCTGGGCCGCATGCGGCTGCCCAAGCGGGTGGACCACCGCGCCCCGCGGGTGCGGCGCGACCTGGCCTCGTCGCTGCGCAGCACGGGGATCGTCGCGCCGCCGACCCAGCGCAGGCGATCGCGCGGCGGTGCCGCAGAAGACCCGGAGCTGGCCACGCTGCGCCGCGCGCTGCGCGCCCATCCGTGCCACGGCTGCACCGACCGCGAGGCCCATGCCCGGTGGGCCGACCGGTACGCGCGGCTGGAGCGCGACACCGAGCAGCTGCGCCAGAAGGTGCGCGCCACCACCCACTCCCTCGCCCGCGCGTTCGACCGGATCCGGGCGCTCCTCGCGGAGCGCGGCTACCTCGACGGGGAGCAGGTCACCGGGTACGGCGAGAGTCTGGCCCGGCTGTGGGGCGAGTCCGACCTGCTGACGGCGGAGTGCCTGCGCCACGGCGCGTGGGACGGCCTCGAGCCGGCCGAGCTGGCCGCGGTCGTGTCGGCGCTGGTGTACGAGTCGCGTCGCGACCACGGGTCGATGCCGCGCGTGCCATCGGGCGTGGTGTCCGATGCGCTGGCCACCACCGTGCGCCTGTGGGCCGAGCTCGAGGGGGACGAGCGCAGGCACAAGGTCGAGCGCACCCGCGAACCGGACCTCGGCTTCGCGTGGCCGATGCACCGCTGGGCGCGCGGGGAGTCCCTCGCCGCCGTGCTCACCGCCGCCGAGCAGAACGGTGTGGAGCTCTCGGCGGGGGACTTCGTGCGCTGGTGCCGGCAGGTTCTGGACCTCCTCGACCAGGTCGCAGCGGTCGCGGGACGGGGGAGCGGCGTCGGAAGGGCCGCGGCCACGGCGATCTCGACGATTCGCCGCGGGGTGGTAGCCGTCGGTACCGCGTGAGTGGGCGAAGGGCCGACCGGCTCTGTGCCCGCCGCGCCGCCTGTGCTTTGATCGCCCGACCGCACGTCTCCAGGGGGAAGGCCCGCGATGAGTACGCCACAGGGACCGCAGCCACCACATGGTGCGCCTCAGCAGCCTGCCGAGCAGCCCGCCTGGGGCCAGCAGCAGCCGCAAGGCGGGTGGGGGGCCCCGCCGGAGGGGCAGCAGCGGCCCGGCGAGGAGACCCGCGCTGTCCCGCAGCAGGAGTGGAACGCGCCCGAAACGAGCGAGGTGCCCCAGCAAGACGCCGCGCCGCCTGCTGCCCAGCAGGCCGAGGGCGAGGGCGATGGGGATGGTGGCGGGGCCGACCTGTTCAAGTCCCCCGCCGAGGAGCAGGCACCGGAGAAGCAGCAGGCGGACGATGCCGACCAGGCCACAACCGCGGTCCCGGCGCACGGCGCACAGCAGGGTGATGCTGCCCAGCAGCAGGCGTGGGGGCCCGCTGACCAGACGCAGGTCGCCGCACCCTACGCGTCGCCAGAGCAGCACTACGGCGTCCAGCAGTCCCAGCCGGGCCAGCAGTATCCCGGGCAGCAGGACACGGCTCAGCACACGCAGCCGCAGCAGGCGCACCATGGCCAGCAGGCCTCGCCGTACGCGCCTCCCGGCCAGCAGCCCTACGCCGGCCAGCAGGGTCCGTACGGGGCGGCGCAGCCGGGCCAGCCGGGCTACGGTCAGCAGCCCTACGGGCAGCCGTACGGCGCCCAGCCGGGCCAGGCGTACGGCCAGCAGCCCACGCAGCAGTTCGGGCAGCCGCAGTACGGGCAGCAGGGCCAGCAGGCCCAACACGGGCAGGCGCAACACGGCCAGCCCGGCCAGCAGCCGTACGGGCAGGCCGCCTTCGGGCAGCAGGCGGGGCAGCAGGCGCCGTGGGCGGGCCAGCAGGGCGCGTGGGGGCAGCCCGGTGCCGGCCAGCAGCCCGCCCAGCAGTGGGGTGGCCCTCAGGACGCCCAGCAGCCGTGGGCGCAGGGTTACCCGTCGCCGGAGGCACGAGGCGGTGCGAAGAACCGGTTGCCGCTGATCATCGGTGCGGTGGCCGCGGTGGTCGTGCTCGCCCTGGTTGGGGTGCTGGGTTTCGTCAGCCCCGGCTTCTTCAACACCCGGGTGCTCGACTCGGCCGCCGTCCAGAACGGGGTGCAGCAGGTCCTCACGCAGGACTACGACCTCGAGGTCCAGTCGGTCACCTGCCCTGCGGGGCAGCAGGTCGTGCCTGACACCACATTCGAGTGCACCGCACTGGTCGACGGCGACCAGGTCACCGTTCCGATCAGGATCACCAGCACCGACGGCAACTACGAGGTCGGGCGGCCGGCTTGACGGTGACGCTCGCCGTCCACCGACTCGAGGCCGACGAGCTGCGCGCCGCGCACACGCTGTTCGCCGCGGCGATCCACCGCCCGCCCGCGAACGACGCCGGCTGGGCGGCGTCCGCGCGCCTCTACTCGCCCGGCCGGACGTTCGGGGTGCACGCGGGCGACATGCTCGTCGCCACGGCCACCTCGTTCCCGAGCGACCTGGCGGTGCCCGGCGGGGCGGTGCTCCCGATGGCCGCGGTCACCCGGGTCGGCGTGCGCGCGGACCATACCCGGCGCGGCCTGCTGACCGCGATGATGCGGGCGCAGCTCGACGACACGGCGGCCCGCGGCGAGCCGGTCGCGACCTTGCGGGCCAGCGAGGCCCGGATCTACGGCCGTTTCGGCTACGGGGTCGCGACCCGCGGCCGGTCGGTGCGGGTGCGCGCCGACGCGACCCTGTTCCGCCCCGAGGCTCCCCGCGGGGCCGTGCGGCTGCTGGAGCGCGGAGAGATCGTGCCGGTGCTGCGGGAGATCCACGCGCGCATCGCGCTGCGGCGACCCGGCGGGATCACCCGCACCGAGGGTTGGTGGGCGGTGGGAACGGGCAGGCGCGTGGACGTGGAGCGTGAGCACGTCCTCGCCGCCGTGCACACCGGCCAGCAGGGTGACGACGGGTTCGCGATCGCCTACCTCGCCGACGCGAACGGTGTCAGCGGACGTTCGCTCGACGTGGTCGACCTGCACGGTGATGTCGGCGCCACCGCGTCGCTGTGGCGGTTCCTGATGGGCGTCGACCTGGTCGAGAGCGTGCAGGCGCACCTTCGCCCGTTGGACGAGCCCATGGAGCTGCTGCTGGCCGATCCGCGGGCGTCCGTCGTGACCGGCAACGAGGACGAGACCTGGCTGCGGCTGGTGGACGTGCCCGTTGCGCTCGCGGCTCGCAGCTACGGCGCCGCGGAACCGGTGCTGCTCGCCGTGCACGACGGCCTCCTGGAGGCGAACTCGGGCGTGTACCGGATCGCCGACGGTTCCGCGGAACGCGTGGGCCCGCTCGGTGGCCAGGTGCGACCCGAGCTGGAGTGCACGGTGGACGCGCTCGCGATGGCCTACCTGGGTGACCGCCGCCCGTCCGAGCTCGTGGCGACCGGCTGGTGGAGCGCGCCGGACCCCGAAGCGGTGTCCCGGGCCGACGCGGCGTTCGCGACGGCCGGGACTCCGTGGTGCGGCACCTACTTCTGAGTCTCAGCCCAGGTCGGCGAAGAACGCCCTGATGTCGGCGGTGAGCAGGTCCGGCACCTCCATGGCCGGGAAATGCCCGCCGCGTTCGAACTCCGACCAGTGCCGTAGCCGGCCGGCCGGATCGACGAGGCCGCGGATGGCGGTGTCACCGGCGAAGACCGCGTACCCGGTGGGCGGGCCAGCAGGCCAGTCCTGGTCGCCGCTCTCCTGGTCGCGGCTCTGCTGCTGGCCGACGATCGCACGGTACGCCTGCATGCCTTCGTAGACGGCGTGCGCCGCGGACGCGCCTGCCCCGGTGAACCAGAAGATGCTGATCGTCGTCAGCATCTGGTCGAGGTCGACCGCGTCCTCGGGCAGGTCGTGCGTGGGGTCGGTCCAGTCGCGGAACTTCTCGGCGATCCAGGCCAGCTGTGCCACCGGGGAGTCGTGCAGGCCGTAGCCGATCGTCTGCGGGCGGGTGGCCTGGATGTGCAGGTACCCGAGCCCGTCCTGCTGGAGCTGGTTGAAGCGTTCCGCGCGCTCCCGGTCGGTGCCCTCGAGGCCGTCCAGCTCGATCGGGGGCCCGAACGGGAACGCCGCGGACGTGCCGCTGACGTGGATGCCGATGACGCGGGCCGCGTCGACCATGCCCAGCAGCAAGGCGAGTCCGGACCCGGCGTCCGTGCCGTGCACCGCGTAGCGCTCGTACCCGAGCCGGGTCATCAGTTCGGCCCACGCCGTGGCGACGCGGAACAGGTTGCCCCATCCCGTCTCGCGCATCGGTGTGGAGAACCCGTAGCCGGGCAAGGTGGGGACGACCACGTGGAATGCGTGCGCCGGATCGCCACCATGGGAGCGTGGGTCGGTGAGCGGGTTGATGACCCGCAGGAACTCCACCGACGAGCTCGGCCAGCCGTGCGTGAGGACGAGCGGGCGGGCGTCGGGTTCGGGCGAGCGGACGTGCAGGAAGTGGACGCGCTGGCCGTCGATGTCGGTGGTGAACTGCGGGATCTCGTTCAGCCGCGCCTCATGGGCGCGCCAGTCGTAGCCTTCGGCCCAGTACGTGGCGAGCTTCCGGAGGTAGCCCAGCGGGATCCCGCGCTCCCAGCCGATGATGCCCGCGATCTCGTGCGGCCAGCGGGTGCGGGCGAGCCGGTCGTGCAGGTCGTCGAGGTCGGCTTGCGGGACGTGGATGCGGAAGGGCTTGATCTCGGTCATGGGAGCAACGCTACGAACGAATGCGGCAGGTTCCCTTCCTCGTTTGCCACGCCAGTCGACGACGCGCATTGCCTGTCAGCGCGCGTTCTTCACCAGCGCCACGCAGAGGCGTTCGATCGAGCTCCCCACTCCCCAGCGTTCCCCGAGCGCAGCCAGGCGGTCCAGGTCGGCCGGGCCTGCCGGGAGGGTGTCGGGGCGGTCCAGCTCGACCGGCGCGTCGACGGCCACGCGCACCACCGGCTCGACGACGGCGAGGTAGGGCGCGGCCGCGGCCAGCTTGCTGCGGACCGGCGGGCTCAGCCTGCCGTCGGCCTTGTCGATCACGGCGCCCCGCAGTTCGGCCCACGAACCGAAGCGGCCGACGAGGGTGGCAGCGGTCTTGGCGCCGATCCCGGGCACGCCCGGGAGCCCGTCGGAGGGGTCGCCGCGCAGCATCGCCATCTCGGCGTAGGCGTCGCCGGCACGCTCCACCGGCACCCCGTACTTCGCGGCGACCTCGATCGGCCCGAGGTGCTCGGCTTTGGCCAGCCCGCGCCCGACGTAGAGCAGCCGCACCGGCACCGGCTCGTCACGCACGATCTGCATGAGGTCGCGGTCGCCGCTCACCGCGATCACCGGGTCGGTGCGCTCGCCCGCGGCGAGCGCGCCGATCACGTCGTCGGCCTCGTAGCCCTCCGCGCCCGCGGTGGCGATGCCCGCGGCGGCGAGGACCTCGAGCAGCACCGGGATCTGCGGTTCGAGGGTGTCGGGCACGATCTCCGGCAGCCCGGCGGGCGCCACGTCCGGCTCGCCGGGCACCCGGTGCGCCTTGTAGGACGGCAGTGCCCGCACCCGGAACGCCGGACGCCAGTCCAGGTCGAGGCACGCGACGAGGCGGGTGGGGCGCCGGTCGCTGATGAGTCGCGCGACCATGTCGGTGAACCCGCGGATCGCGTTGACCGGCGTGCCGTCCGGGCCCGTGATCGACTCCGGCACCCCGTAGAAGGCGCGGAAGTACAGGCTGGCGGAGTCGAGCAGCATCAGCGACTGCGCGGGCGGTGCAGGCGGGGTCACGGGCCACAGCTTGCCGGAATACCCTCCCTCTCATGACACCGGCCGTTCCGACCGCGCTGCTCGCCGAGCGCATCCGCCGCGCAGGCGAGGTGGCAGCCACGCAGGACACCGACCTGTTGCTCGTCACACCGGGCCCGGATCTGCGGTACCTGCTCGGCGTGTCCGGCGAGTCCCACGAGCGCCTCACGTGCCTCGTTCTGCCGGCGGCGGGCCACCGTGCCCCGCCCGCGCTGGTGGTGCCGCGCCTCGAGGCGCCGGGGTTCGCGGGGCTCCCGCTGGACGAGCTCGGCATCGACGTCGTGACCTGGGTCGACGGGGAGGACCCGCACCTGCTGGTGAGCGACCTCGGCGGCGGGCCGAGCCGGGTGGGGCTCGCCGACGCGATGCCCGCCGCGCACGTCCTGCCGCTGCGTGCCGCGTTCCCGGACGTGGAGCAGGTGCTCGCGGGGCCGGTGCTGCGCGAGCTGCGGATGCGCAAGGACGCGGCCGAGGTGGCCGAGCTGCGTGCCGCGGGTGCGGCGATCGACCGCGTCCACGCCCGGATGGGCGAGTTCCTCAAGCCGGGCCGCACGGAGGCGCAGGTCGCCGCCGACATCGCCGAGGCGATCGTCGCCGAGGGCCACACGGAGGCCGCGTTCGTGATCGTCGGGTCCGGGGCGAACGGCGCCAGCCCGCACCACGACGTGTCCGATCGCGTGATCGGGAGCGGTGACGTGGTCGTGATCGACATCGGCGGCCCGCTGGAGAGCGGCTACAACTCCGACTCCACCCGCACCTACGCCGTCGGGGCCGAGCCGCCCGCCGCCGTGCGTGCGGCGTATGCCGTGCTGCAGGACGCCCAGGACCGCGCGGTGCGGGCCGTGCGGCCGGGCGTCACCGCCGAGCAGGTGGACGCCGCCGCCCGAGAGCCGATCACCGCCGCCGGCCTGGGAGAGCGGTTCGTGCACCGCACCGGCCACGGCATCGGCCTCGAGGTCCACGAGGAGCCCTACATCGTGGCGGGCAACGCGCTCGCGCTGGAGCAGGGCATGGCCTTCAGCGTGGAGCCGGGGGTGTACTTCGACGGCGAGTGGGGCTCGCGCATCGAGGACATCGTGGTGGTGACCGAGGACGGCTACGAACGGCTCAACAAACGGCCGCGCGACCTCGTGGTGCTCTGAGGCCGCGGGAGCGCTCGGCGCTCAACGGAGCAGTTCGAGGCCTTCGTTCTCCCAGCGTCACGAACGTGATCGCCGGAATCTTGCCGACCAGCTGTCGCGCGAGGGCATCCGGTGTACGGCGGCGAAGGAGAGCGGAGGCTACGTCGGTGTCGAGGACGATGAGGCTCACACCAGGCCGGCCCGCCGCGATGTGTACAGGTCGCCGAGGAACTCCTCGTACTCCTCGTTCGATTCGAACGGATCGTCGACGGCAGCCAGGTCATCCACTGACGTCAGCGGGAGAATCCCCTGCTGGCGCACGAGCTCGTCAGTGGGGACGAAGTCGTCCTTCGGCCAGTTGCCCGGGTGGTCGGGTGTCGTGGTCACGGCATGCACCTCCGTTGCGACCATCGTGCCAGTGCACACCGACAGATCACTGCAGGCGCAGCGAGACCGAGTCGTCCGCCGTCAGCAGCCGCGACCTCGTCGTGCTCTGATCGGGTGCTCTGATCCGACCTACCGACTCACCTCGGGTTCCTCGATGATCTCGGTGAGCTGGTCCAGCGCGGTGAGCGAGAGCACCTGGTGGGCGGCGCTGCCGGTGGGGGCGATCAGTCGCAGCCGACAGCCGTCGGCGGCCATCTGTTCGGCCAGCTGGTAGAGCAGTTGTACGCCTGCGCTGGCCAGATGGGTCACGCCGGTGAGGTCGATGGTCAGCGGGAGCACCCCGCCCCGGGTGGCGTCCTGGAGGCGACGACGCAGATCGGCAGCGCTGGGAAGGTCGATCGGCCCGTGCACCGCGACGTGCGGCGGGCCCACATCCACGATGTCGACGCGGAACCCGGCCTCGCTGGACGCGGCTGCCGGCCGCAGGCGGCCGCTGTCCGGACCGACGACGGGCCTGCGGCTCAGCGTGCGGTCCATCAGCACGCTGGTCCCCGTGGTCGTGCGGTCGATCTCCACGGTGTCCATGCAGCCGCGGATCAGGGCGAATCCTCGGTCTCGGCGGTTCGGACGAACCGGTGGCGGGACCCACCGACCGGTGTCACTGACGGTCATGCAGATCCGCCCGGAGTCGTCGTGCACCCCCTCGACCCGGACCCGTCCCACGTCGTCGGGGTAAGCGTGTTCGATGACGTTGCTGACGGCCTCGAGCACGGCGAATCGGATGGCGCGCGTGTCCTCGTCGCTGCCGCCCCGTGCGATCAGCCAGTCGTCGAGCTGGATGCGAAGCGGGGAAAGGACGCCCGGGGATGCCGGCAGCTCGGCCTCGAACGGCTCGGGCCGCGTGCCGGTGCACTGCACTGCCAGCAGGGTCACGTCATCGGTGTGGCCCTTGCGGGTCATCCGTTCCACGGTCAGCTCGCACACCCGCTCCGGCGCCGCGGCGGCCATCATCGACGGGGTTCCGCGCGCCCGCGCCCCGGCCGCGACTCCCCGCAGCAGGTCCAGGCCCTCGTCCAGGGGCAGTTCGGGACCCTCGACCAGCCCGTCGGTGTAGAGCAGCAACACATCCGTGGCCGTCAGCAACACGGTCTGCACCACGACCGGGCGGGTTGCCGCGACGACGCCGAGAGGGCCCGTGGCACCGGCGGGTAGATAGCCGGTCCGACCGTCGGCCGCCAGCACCAGAGGTGGCGGATGCCCGCAGCTGATGTAGTCCAGCCGCCCGTCGGCCGGATCCAGCACGGCAAGACAGAGCGTGGTGGCCGCCGCTTCCGGAATCCGCGCGACGAAGCGGTCGAGCCGGGCCAACACCTCAGGGATGGCTAGACCCTCGAGCAGGAGCTCCGTCAGCACCGCACGAAGCTGACCCATGACCGCCGAGGCACGGGTGCCCGAACCCACGACGTCGCCGACGACCAGTCCGAGCCGCCCGTCGCCGAGTGGCACCGCATCGAACCAGTCGCCCCCGGCGCCCTGTTCGCTGTCGGCGGCGAGGTAGCGGGCCGCCAGCTCCACGCCGGGAAGCACCGGCAACCGCTCCGGCAGAAGGTTGCGCTGCAGGGACATCACCCCGTCCAGTGCCGCGTGGTAGCGATGTTCGAACGCGGTGGCCTGAGCCTCGGCCGCGCGCCGGGCGGACACGGCCGGGGTCACGTCCAGCACGTGCGCGACCAGCCCGGTCACGTCGCCGCCCGCGTCCCGGATCGGCACGACGGTGAAGCTCAGGTAGAGCTCCTCCAGTTCCCCGTCGGCGTCGTTGTCCAGCAGGACCCGCCACTCCTGCCCGGAGACCGGGCTCCCCGTCTTGTAGGCGTCGTCCAGCAGCTCGGCCATGCGTTGACCGGCCTCTTCCGGGATCGCCTCCCGGTAGCGCCGCCCCACCACCTCCCGGTCTGGACCGACCATGATCCGCCCCGCCCTGTTCACCGCGGTGAAGATGTGATCAGGCCCGGAGAAGACGAAGACCGCGGCGGGCAGCTCCTCGAACCAGGCGGCGATCGCCCGCGGATCGCCGAACACCCGCGGATCCGGCTCGTCGGCCCCACCGGCATCGCCCCGCCCGGTCACGCTCGATCCGCCGGAGTGGATCGTCGCGCGGGCCGGAGGCGCCGCAGCTCGGGAAACCCGGTACGTGTCATCCGGTGTCCTTTCGTGGTGGGTCATCGGCGTGACCGCTCGATCTGGTCGCGACGAGCCGGCACTGGCTACGGATTTCGTCGCCAGGCGATCTCAGCCGGCGGATCACGGCGGCCCGAGACCGGATGAATGGTTGATGGCCGGGCTTACAGCGAATGCCCAGATCTCGGGTGCTGGTGAGAGACGGCTGGTCAAGCCACCGGCGGCAGGCACGGCCACACCTTCGGTTGCTCCGGTGCCGGGCATCAAGGACCGCCGGCTACAGCACCGTGTAGCGAGGCTTCACGACGGATCCCGTAGGCGCACGACTCGATCGCCATGCCCCTCGCGGGCGATCTCCCGGCCCGCGCGCCACGCCTCACATTCATCCAGCTCAGCACGCGGGGGCCGGTTCCGTCACCCCGTGATCACTGCGTCGCGGTGCGATACGAGCCGCCTCGGCTGTGCGCGCCGGCACGCCATGCCAGGCGTAACCGAGGTCTCACCCTCCGTCGGGCGTCAGCCACCCGGCGCGGGAGCCGGTCCGCGCGGCCAGCTCGGCGAACTCCGGGATCCAGATGTTCTGCGCGAATACCGACCAGATCGGTGCAAGCCAGAACGGCGGCAACCCGGTGAGCGGCACCAGCACCAGGTCCGACGGCAGCCCGATCAGGGACAAGCTGGTGGTGGTGATGTGGGCGATGTTCTCGCGCACCACGATCGTCACCGCCTCCTCCAGGTAGCTGTCGGTCATCCGCCGCACGCGGCGGATCCGGCGCCCTGAAGGCGTGATCGGCGGGGTCCAGGCATCGGCGAACTGCCGTGTGACGGGGGGCGGGTAGAGCACGTCGTGGTCGGCGAGCTCCTCGATGTCGACCACCTCGTGTCGGGCCAGCGCGTGGCCGGTCCTGACCATCACCGATCGGGGCTCGCGGAGGATCGCCTGCCCCAGGTGCACCCTCGGCAGGTGCAGGGTGCCCGGCTCGGCCGGGAACCAGGTGACGAACACGTCGTCGCGTTGCTGGTCGCACCACTGGCGGTGCTGCATGGCGGGATATGCGTAGCGCACCAGTGGGATCTGCGGGTAGGCCTCGGCGAAATCTTGCATCAGGGTGGTGGTGACCTCCTCGCGCAGCGAGTTGGCGAAGAAGACCCGCATCACACCCTGCGGCTCCCGACCGGCCGCGCGTTTGGCCTTGCGCAGGGCTTCCTCCAACTGTTCGACCGCCGGACGGACATCCTCGAACAGGGTTTGGCCCAGCGGGGTGAGCCGTACCGTGCGACTGGTCCGCTCGAACAGCGGCGCGCCGATCCGGCGCTCGAGGCCACGAATCGACTGGCTCATCCGGGACGTCGTCAGGTGCAGGCGCGCGGCGGCCCGGCCGAAGTGCAGTTCCTCGGCGACGGCGAGGAACGCCTCGATCTCCCGAGCGATCTCCATCCCGACCACTGCCTTGCACGGAGAAGAACAGCGTTGCACGGGCAGGCACCATGGGGAAGCGCCGTCACACGGGGGAGTCACGGAAGGCTGTCGGGGCTCCTCGGTCGGCTCCTTCGTGCCGGCGGTTCGGACGCTCCGCAGGCTCAGTGGCTGCCCCGGCCGCGGACCGGGCGGCCGGGGAGGGCCGTGGTGATCAGCTCGCCGTCGCGCACCACGAACTCCCCGCCGACCACCACGTGCCGGAACCCGGTGGAGGGGCCGATCCGGTCGTAGGTGGCGCCTTCGGCGACCGTGTCGGGGTCGAACGCGGTGAGGTCGGCGTCGGCACCCACCTGCACGCGGCCCTTCCGCTGCATGGCCGGGGCGGTCTCCTCGAGGATCTGCGCGGGGAGCAGGGTGCAGCGGCGCACGGTCTCGGCGAGCGAGAACACCCCGAGCTCCCGGGTGAGCCAGGACAGTGCTCGCGCGAAGCAGCCCATGCTGCGCGGATGGGCGATCGCCCGCGGGTCGGGTGGCCACTGCGTACCGAGGTCCGGCACGCCGTCGAGGACGAGCGGCATCGCGTCGGACGCCACCGCCGTGTCGGAGAGGGTGATCGACCCCAGCAGGGTCTCGATGTCGGCCGGCTCGTCGGCGCGCAGGTAGTCGATCACGCACAGGCCGCCCGGGTTGGTGGCGCGCAGCTCGGCCAGTCGCTCGGTGTCGGCGACGCGTTCCCCGGTCGGCAAATAGGTAATGTCCTTCGGCTCGATGCCGATGCGGTGCAGTGCGTCGGGGGCGAGGAACGCCGCCCCGACGCCCGTGGACGACGCGGTGTACGGGTAGGCCTCGGTGGTGACGCGGTTGCCGAGACCACGGGCGGTCTCGATCGCGGCGGCGATCTCGTCGATGTGCCGCAGCGAGGTGCTGTTCAGATGGCAGATGTGCATGCTGGCGCCGGTACCCGCGGCGGCGCCGACGATCTCGAGCGCGCCTTCGAGGGAGGTCATCGGCTCGACGTTCGACTTGCCGCGGGAGTGGGTGAACACGCCGACGCCGAGGCGGGACGCGAGCTGCGCCGTGCGGAAGTACTCGACTCGGCCCGAGTCCGGCGAGTAGCCGAGCAGCACGCCGATCCCGAGCGCACCGTGCGCGACGCCCTCCTCCAGCAGCGCGAGCATCCGGTCCACCTCGGCCGGCGTGGCCGGCTGGTTCCAGCGTGCCGCGTCCGTCATGGCCTGGAAGACGTTCGGTGCGGTACCCGACGCCAGCGGCACACCATCCACCACGTGCAGCCGTGCCATGGCCCACGAGGCGGCGTAGCCGTAGTTGATGGGCCTGCCCTCCTCGGCGGCCCGCTCGTAGGTCAGCGGTACGGGGAGGGTGCCCGACTCCAGGTCCAGCGAGGTGGTCACGCCGTCCATCGCCTGCAGGCGCAGCCCGTTGACCGACTGGGCGTGGCTGTGCAGGTCGATGAAGCCCGGGGAGAGCACGAGCCCGGTGACGTCCACGGTCCGCGTGGCCGGGACCGGGTCGGCGCCCACGTGCACGATCGTCCCGTCGCGCACGCCCACCTGCCGCACGTCGTCGAGGCCTGACTCCGGGTCGATCACCCGCGCCCCGGTGAAGAGCGTGTCGACCGTCATCGCGCGAGCCAGATCCCGGCCGCGGTCAGCAGTGCCTCCACCGCTTGCCGCAGGGTCGGCGCGACGCCGGTCGGCACGAACTCGGGGGAGTGGCCGCCCGGTGCCCGGCCGGAGGCGACCGCGGCCTGCGGGTGCGCCGGGTCGTCCGGGTAGAGCGCGGGGTCGAACCCGCCGAAGTTCCAGAACACCGACGGCACCCCGGCCGCCACTGCGAAGAGCCCGAAGTCCTCGCTGCCGGTCTTGGGCGTGGTCTCGTGGACGTGCCCGGCCCCGAACGCCTCCGTGAAAGCCGTCCGCACCGCTTCCGTGGTCGCGACGTCGTTGCGCAGCAGCGGGAAGCCGTTGATCGGGGCGATCTCCGGCGGCCGCGGCGCGCCGGCCGCCTCGGCTTCGGCATTGACGATGCGGGTGATGGCGGCGAGCACGCGCTCGCGCACGTCCGGGTCGAAGGTGCGGACGTTGAGCTTGAGCTCGGCAGAGGCCGGGATGACGTTCTCCTTGCGGCCCGCGTGGATGGCGGCCACGGTCACCACCGCGACCTCGTTGGGAGCGACCTCCCTCGCCACGATCGTCTGCAGGCGCACCACGATCGAGGCGGCGAGCACGACCGGGTCGACTGTGGTGTGCGGGGCCGACCCGTGCCCGCCGCGGCCGTACACGGTGACGCGCAGGCTGTCGGCCGCGGCCATGAACACGCCGGGGCACAGGTACAGGTGGGTGCTGGGCGCCGAGGTGATGTGCTGCCCCAGCGCCACGTCGAACGGGCCGAAGCGCTCGAGGAACCCGTCGTCCAGCATGGCCTGCGCCCCGCTTCCGACCTCCTCGGCCGGTTGCAGGACGGCGAGCACGGTGCCCGACCACGAGTCGCGGTTCGCGACCAGCTGCTCCACGGCACCGATCAGTGCCGTCATGTGGGTGTCGTGGCCGCAGGCGTGCATGATCGGGGTCGAGATGCCGTCCGGGTCGACGCCGGTGGCGCGGCTGCGGTAGGGGACCTTCTCGATCTCCTGCACGGGCAGCGCGTCCATGTCGGCCCGCAGGAGCACCGTCGGGCCCTCGCCGTTGCGCAGCACGCCGACGACGCCGGTCTTGCCCACGCCGGTGGTGACCTCGAGTCCCGCCGAGACCAGGCGGGCGGCCAGAACGGACGCGGTGCGCTCCTCCTGGAACGACAGCTCGGGGTGTTCGTGCAGGTCGCGGTAGAGCAGTTCCAGGTCCGGGATGCGGTCGTCCAACCCGCTGGTCAGCATGTTCCCCCTTCTCGATCAATCCACGGTGACGAAGGCCGGCTGTGGGGTCGGATCGACCTCGGGCGCGCGGCCGGCGTTCACCACCGACTCGAACGCGCGCGCGATGGCGAGCAGGCGATCTTCTCGCAGGTGCGGCCCGACGAGCTGGATGCCGACCGGCCGCCCGTCCGGTGTGAAGGCGGCCGGCAGCGAGATCGCCGGGCAACCGGTGACCGTGATCGCCGACGGCAGGCCCATCCACTCCAGGTAGTCGTGCATCGGGGTGCCGTCGATCTCGCGCGGGTACCGGGTGGTGATCTCGAACGGGGCCACCTGGCAGGTCGGGGTGACCAGCGCGTCGACGGAGTCGAAGAACTCCCGCACCACGTGGAAGATCCGGGCCGCGTTGCGCTCGGCCTCCGCGATCGTGGGGCCGTCGAGCTTGGCGCCCTCCTCGACGTTCCACCGCGCGTCGGCCTTGAGCCGCCCCGGGTGCTCGGCGAGCACCGGGCCGAGCGTCACCTGCATCTTGAGCGCCCGCAGCACGCGGAACGTCTCGATGGCGCCGGTGAGGTCGGGGGTGGCGAGCTCGACGTCCCAGCCGTGCGCCGCCAGCGCTGCGACCACCGGTTCGAGCGCGTCCCGGACCTCGCGGGCCACCACGACCCGCCCGTCCAGATCAGGCGACCACGCCACCCGGATCGGACGCCCCGGGTCGGGTAGCGGGAAGTAGGCGGCCGGGTCCGCAGGTACCGACCACCCGGCCCGCGGATCTGCTCCCACGAGCACGCTCATGAGCAGCGCGAGGTCGTCGACCGTGCGCGCCATCGGTCCCACCACCGACAGCCGGCTGAACGGGTCTCCGTTCGGCCACGACGGCACCCGGCCCGGCGAGGGTCGGAACCCGACGACGTTGCAGAACGACGCCGGGTTGCGCAGCGAGCCGCCGGTGTCGCTCCCGTCCGCCAGCGGCAGCATGCGCGCCGCGAGCGCCGCCGCCGCGCCGCCACTGCTGCCGCCCGCGGTGCGGTCGAGCGCGTACGGGTTGCGGGTGACGCCGTAGACGTCGTTGAACGTGTGCGACCCCAGCCCGAACTCGGGCACGTTGGTCTTGCCGACGGCGATCGCCCCCGCCGCCGCCATCCGCTCGACGACGAGGTGGTCCTGCGTGGCGACCCGGTCGGCGTAGATCGGGCTGCCCTGGGTGAACCGGAACCCGGCGGCCGGCACGAGATCCTTGTGCGCCACCGGAAGCCCGTAGAGCGCTCCGCGCGGCTCGTCCTTGCGGAAGGTGCGGTCGAGCTCGCGAGCCGCGGCCAACGCGCGTTCAGGCCGGAAGTCGACGATCGCGTTGACGGCGGGGTTGCGACGCTCGATCTCCGCGAGGTGCGCCTCCATGACCTCGGTGACGGTCAGCTCGCCGGACCGGGTCAGCCCGGCGAGCTCCACGGCGGTCAGGTGGTTATGCGTCATTCTTCGGGTGCACGTTGTAGAAGATGTCCCCGGTCTCGGTCTGGCGGCTGAAGCCCTCGACGTCGGCGGCGAGGCCCATGAGCGTCGAGTTCTCCCCGAACTTCACAATGGGAAGGTAGTCGTAGACGGCCTGCTGCAGCTGCCCCATCGCCGCGGTCGCCGACGTCTCGTCCGCCGCATACGTGATCGCGTCCATGGCACCGGTGATAGCAGGGTCGTCGGTCCATCCGGGCCAGTTGCCGGCGAGGAACAGGTTCCTCGTGGGCAGCACGGTGGGGGTGAACCCGGTGATGAACGCCTCGTAGGCGGTGTCGTCGGTGCGGTTCTGCAGCAGCGTGGCCCAGTCGGTGACCACGAGCTGCGCGTTGATCCCGACGGCCTTCAGCTCGGCCTCGATCACCACCGCCGAGTTGTAGTGGTCGGCGTACTCGCGCGTGGTGAGGATGCGGACGGGCTCACCGGCGTATCCCGCCTCGGTCAGCAGGCTCCGCGCCTTGTCGGGGTCGTGCACGTTGTAGTTGGTGAGGCCGGCGTCCGAGTACCACGGGCTGGCCTCGTCGGAGGCGATCGCGCCGTTGAGCTGGTAGTACTGCGGGTCGGCGAACGCGGCCCGCAGGATCTCGTCCATGTTGAGTGCTGCGTTGGCGGCCTGGCGCATCAGTGGCGAGGACATGACGCCCTTGCGCTTGTTGAAGACCACCACGTTTGTGCCCTCGAGGCTGACGTCCGTCTTGAGGTTGGGGTCGGCCTGCAGCTGCGCGATGTTGTCGAACGGCAGCGCGTTCGCCGCGTCGTACTCACCGGTCTGCAGCCCCGCGAGGCGCGTCGAGGGGTCGGAGACGAAGTGGTAGTAGAGGTTCTCGTACACCGGCGTCTTCGCGCCGGCCTGGCCGCTGGCCGGCCCCGGCGGCGAGGCGTAGCCCGCGAAACGCCGCAGCTGGATGTGCTGGTCGGTGACCCACTCGACGAACTGGTACGGCCCGGTGCCGACGAACCGGGTGACGCCCTCGGCGGGGGCCCCGCGCACCACCTCGGCGGGCTGGATGGGCGTGATCAGGCTGGGGTCGGCGAGCAGCTGGAGCGTGGTGAACATCGCCCGCGGCGTGGTGACGTCCACGGTCAACGGGCCGGTCGCGGTGACGGTGGTGCCCTGCATGAACTGCTTGCCCGACACCGTCTGCGCGATCCAGCGTTCCAACGACGCGACGACGTCGTCGGAGTCGAGCGCGGAACCGTCGTGGAAGGTGACGCCCTCGCGGAGGGTGAAGCTGATCGTGCGCTTGTCCTCCGACACGGTCCAGCCGCTCGCGAGCACGGGCTGCACCTGGTCGTTCGCGTCCATGACGACGAGCGGCTCGTAGACATTGCGCATGATGTCGCGCGTGGTGGTCGCGGTGGTCATCACCGGGTCCAGCGTGGCGGGCTGGGCGTCCCATGCGATGTCGAACTCGGTCGTGTCCGCCGGTGCGGAGCCGCCCCCGCCGCCGCAGCCGGCCGCGAGGACCGCGAACGCGGCGAACGCGGCGACCAGTCGGATCTTCATGCCGTCTCCTCGAGCCTGTCGTGCTGGGTGGGCCGGCGTTTCCGCTCGGCGGGATGGCGTGCCGGCACGGCGGCCAGCAGGGATTTGGTGTACGGGTGCCGCGGTCGGGCGAAGATCTCCTCGGTGGTGCCCTCCTCCACGAGCTCACCCCGGTGCATCACGCCGACCCGGTCGGCGATGTAGCGCACGACGGACAGGTCGTGGGAGATGAACAGGTAGGTCAGCCCGAGCTCGCGCTGCAGCCGGCGCAGCAGGTTGAGGATCTGCGCCTGGATCGAGACGTCGAGCGCGGAGACCGGCTCGTCGCACAGGATGATCCGGGGGGAGACGATCAGCGCCCGCGCGATGCCGATGCGCTGGCGCTGCCCGCCGGAGAACTCGTGCGGATACCGGTCGAAGTGCTCCTCCGACAGGCCCACCGCCTCCAGCGAGGCGATGACGCTGGAGCGCAGCTCGCGTCCGGGCGTGGCGCCCTGGATCTTCAGGGACTCCTCGAGGATCCGCCCAACCCGCTTGCGCGGGTTCAGTGCCGAGTACGGATCCTGGAAGATCATCTGGACGTCGGAGCGGTAGGCGCGCAGCGCCGCCCGTGACAGCGACGACAATGGCGTGCCGCGGTAGGCGATGGTCCCGCCGGACGGGGCGAGCATGCCCTGCAGGAGCCGGCCGGTGGTCGTCTTCCCGCAGCCGGACTCACCGACGAGCCCGTAGCACTCGCCCTCGCGCAGGTCGAAGCTGATCCCGTTGACGGCGTGGACCTCGCCGCCACGGGTGCCGAGCGCCGTGCGCGTCGGGTAGGACTTGCGCAGGTTGCGCACCTCGAGAAGTGCGTGCTCAGCGGACACCGGCCAGCTCCCCCGCCCGCAGGCATCGAACGGTGTGGCCCGGCTCGATCTCCTCCAGCACCGGCGCCTCGTCCCGGCACGAGTCGAGTGCGTGCGCGCACCGGTCTGCGAACCGGCAGCCCGATGGCACGTTGTGCAGGGTCGGGACCCGGCCGGGGATCGTGCCGAGCTCCTCGCTCGGGTCCGCCTCCAGCGCCGGGGTCGAGGCGAGCAACCCGCGCGTGTACGGGTGGAGCGGCTTGTCGAACAGGGAGACGACATCGGTCTCCTCGATGATCTGCCCGAGGTACATCACGGCCACCCGATCGCACACCTCCGCGACCACGCCGAGGTCGTGCGTGATGAAGATCGTGCCCATCTCGAACTCGGCGCGCAGCTCCTCGATGAGGTCGAGGATCTGGGCCTGGGTGGTGACGTCGAGCGCGGTGGTCGGCTCGTCGGCGATCAGCAGCTTGGGCCGGGTGGAGAGCGCCATCGCGATCATCACCCGCTGCCGCATGCCGCCGGAGAGCTGGTGCGGGTACTCGCGCATCCGCTGTTCGGGAGCGGCGATGTTGGTCAGCTCGAGCATCCGAACGGCCATCTCGTGGGCCTGCGCCGTCGCGACGCCCTGGTGCAGCCGGATCCCCTCCACCAGCTGGTCGCCGACCGTGAACACCGGGTTCAGCGAGCTCATCGGGTCCTGGAAGATCATCGCGACGTCCCGGCCCCGCCTGCGCCGCATCTCGGCCTCGGGGAGCGCGAGCAGGTCGTCGGAGGCCAGGACCACTCGGCCCTCGTAGGTGGTGGAGCGTTCGTCGAGCAGCCGCATCAGCGACTCGGCGGTGACGCTCTTGCCGCAGCCGGACTCGCCGACGATCCCGAGCGTCTCGCCGCGGTCCACCGAGAACGACACGTCGTCGACGGCCGTGACGCGGCCGCGTTCGGTGGCGAAGTGGGTGCGCAGGTTCTCGACCGTCAGTACCCGATTGGTCACTTGACCGCCTTCGCGTATCGCGGGTCGAGCAGGTCCCGCAGGCCGTCCCCGAGGAGGTTGACGCCCAGCACCGTGAGCAGGATCGCGATGCCGGGGAACACGGTCATCCACCACGCCGTGTAGATCACGATCTTGCCGTCGAGCAGGATGTTCCCCCAGCTCGGTGCGGGTGGCGGGATGCCGGCCCCGAGGAAGGAGAGGGCCGCCTCCGTGATGATCGTGTCGGCGAAGATGAACGTCGCCTGCACGATGAGCGGCGAGAGCACGTTCGGGGCGATGTTCAGCCAGATGATCCGCGAGGTCGACGCGCCCTGCGCCTGCAGCGCTTCCACGAAGGTCTGCTCCCTGATCGTCAGCACCGAGGAGCGCACGACCCGGGCGATGTAGGGCACGAAGACGACGGTCAGCGCGATGACCACGTTCTCGGTGCGCGGGCCGAGTGCGGCCATGATGGCGATGGCCAGGAGGATCGCGGGAAAGGCCATGAGGCCGTCGGCGATCCGCATGACCACGGCATCGACCATTCGGTTGTATCCCGCGTAGAGGCCGACGGCGAGGCCGAGCAGCGACGTGATCAGGGCGATCGCGAACGCCGTGCCCAGCGAGGTCGCGGCGCCGTGCACGACCCGGGCGAGCAGGTCGCGCCCGTAGTTGTCGGTGCCGAACAGGTGTGCCGCGCTCGGCCCCTGCAACCGGTCCTCTGCCGCGACCGCGAGAGGATCGGCCGGCACGAGCAGTGGGCCGGCGATCGCCAGCAGGACCATGACGGCGGTGAGGATCCCGCCTGCGAGGGCGGTGCGGTTCGCCGAGAACCGGCGCAGGAACAGGGATCGGCCACTTTGCGCGCGACGGAATGTCGTGCCCGGAACCATCGTGACCACTAGTCGACCCGGATCCGCGGATCGAGGATGCTGTAGAGCACGTCGACCACCAGGTTGATGAGGACGTAACTGACGGCGATCAGGAGCACCACTCCCTGGATGACGACGAAATCGCGCCGTTCCACCGAGTTCACGACCAGCTGCCCGATGCCGGGGATGTTGAAGACGGTTTCGACGACGGCGGCCCCGGCTATCAACGTGCCGAACGTCTGGCCGATCACCGTGAGCACCGGGAGGGCGGCGTTGCGCAATGCGTGTTTGTAGATGCGCACCTGTTCCGAGAGCCCTTTCGCCTTCGCGGTCTTCATGTAGTTCTGGGTGAGGACGTCGAGCATCGAGGACCGGGTGGTGCGCGCGATGAGCGCGGCCTGCAACCCACCCAGCGCGATCGCGGGCAACACGAGGTAGGTCAGGTGTCGGCCAAGGCCGTCCTCGAGCGGGCGGAACCCTGCCACCGGGAACCAGCCCAGCCCGACCGCGAACACCAGTGCGAGGAAGAGCCCGGACAGGAAGCTCGGCACGGAGATCCCGAGCAGGGCACCTCCCATGAAGGCCCGGTCCACGGCGGTGCCGCGCCTGCGCGCGGCCACGATCCCCGCGGGCACGGCGACGACCACGGCCAACAGCTCCGCCAAGATCGCCAGCGAGAGCGTGGGCCCCATGGCGTCGGCCAGCACCTCGGTGACCGGCTGCCGGATGAACAGCGAATCCCCGAGATCACCCTGCAGCACCCCGCCCAACCATCGGAGGAACTGCACGTAGAGCGGATCGTTCAACCCCAGCTGCGCGCGCAGCGCCTGCACGTCGGCCTCGCTGGCCTCCGGCCCGAGAATCACCGCCGCCGGGTCGCCCGGCGTGAGATGGATGAGGAGGAACACCACGACCGCGACGACGCCGAGCACCGGGACAAGCGCCAGCACGCGCTTGATGAGGTAACTCGTCACACGACTCCCTTACTGATCACGAGAGCCGCGACCGTATGGACGTCGGATGTCAGATGAGCTGCCGATCTGTTTCCGGGCCGTAAATGCGCCGACTCATGCGGCAGGGGCCTCCACGGGGGCCGGTTCGAGATGCGCCTGTCCGTCGGAACCGGCCACACAGGCCGCGGCATCCGACCGGGAGCGCACGAACTCACCCACGCATCGCCCCATCTCGGCGTGTGCCGCGGCCGTCGGGTGGAACGATTCCTGGGCGAGGTGGAATCCGATGGCATCCAGTCCGCCGTACACGAGCGCCTCCGGGTCGACGGTGATGCGCCGTTGCCACTCCTGGTCGCGCAGCGGCTTGGTGCACGCCTCGAAGCCCTCTGTTGCCCGCGCCATGTCGAGGAACCGCGCGCCGGTGCGCTCGGCGACCCCGTGCAGCGCGGTCGAGAGCGCCGGGAACAGCGTGGTGCGCCCCCACGCGGCGTCGGGGCGGCTGTACGGGCAGCCCGCGAGGGCCTGCAGCGGCACCATGTGCTCGGAGATCGGGGACGCGTAGGACGCGAGCACGAGTGTGTACTCGCGGCCGCCGTAGCCGGCCTGCCGCATGGCCGCGCGCACGTCGCGCACCGCCGCCTCCACCTTGGTCGCCGTGACGGCCATGCGCTCGCGCACGAGCGGGCCGACCGTCTCCCGGCACGGGGGTTCGCGCGGGTCGACGAACGCGCGGATGCACGCGACGCCGGTGTCGAACAGCGCGGCGTCGTCGTTGGCGCCGATCTGCACGATCACGGTGGTGACCCGGTACCGGCCCGCGACCTCGATGAGCCGCTGCGCCTGGGATCCCTCCGTGTAGTGGGCGCCGCGACCGAACGCGACGTCCGCGGTGTCGGCCCCCGAGCATGCGAGGTTGACCGACTCCGACGCGAGGTCGGTGCGGTGGACGTAGGCGTGCTTGGAGCGGTGGCACCAATTGCCGTTCTCCCCGCGCGTGCCCACGTCGTAGTCGCCTGCCGCGGCGCTGTCGCCGAGCACGACCACGGCGGCGGCGGTCTGCGCCGTCGCCATAGCGGGGGGACCGAGCAGGGTGAGCGCCACGGCACCACCCGCCGCGACGAGCATGGCCAGGGAGCGTGATCGCGTCACGACAGGGACGTTATGCGCACCCCAACGGCCTGACCAGGGCATTCACCGACACCAGCGATCACCGCCCCCGCGGCGCAGCACACGGTCACGGTCCGCGAGTGCGATGACGCTTCTGGGGGTATCGCCAGTGGAACCTCAGGGGCGCCTCCGGGCGTTTCCCGAGTGCCAGCGCCGTCCACGAGGCCGACACTGGACCCAGCGGCGAGACTCGCCGCGATGTGGAAGGAGCCCAAGGTGGCATCGACCCTGACCCGCCCGCGGCACGGCAAGGTCATCGCCGGCGTGTGCGCGGGCCTTGCGGACCGGTTCGGCATGAGCCCGTTCGTGGTCCGGCTGCTGTTCCTCCTGTCCTGCCTGCTGCCCGGCCCGCAGATCGTGATCTACATCGTGCTGTGGATCCTCATGCCCAAGCGCGCCTACTGATCCGGTAGACACTCCGGGTGGATCGCACCCTGCTGCTCGGTGCCCGGATCTTCGCCCCGGCACCGGGCGCGGGAGCCCTCGAGATCGAGGGTGAGCGGATCACCTGGGTGGGTGGCGCCGACGCCGCGCGGGACCGCCGGCCCGGCGCCACCGTGCTGGAGCTCGCAGGCGCCGTCGTCACCCCGGCGTTCGTCGACGCGCACGTGCACGCCACCGCCGCGGGCCTGCTCGCCGACGGGCTCGATCTCACCCGCTGCGGCTCGGCACGGGCGCTGCTCGACGCGGTTGCGGCCCGCGTCGCCGCCCGGCCCGGCGCGCTCGTGTGGGGCCAGGGCTGGCAGGACCACGCATGGCCCGACGAGCTCCCGTCGCGCTCGGCGCTCGACCGCGCCGCCGCGGGCGCGCCGGTCTACCTGAGCCGGATCGACGTGCACTCGGCCCTCGTCTCCTCCGCCCTGCTCGACCGGGCCCCCGGCGTGGCCGGCGCCGCCGGGTGGTCGCTCACGGCGCTGTCCGGCGACGCCCACCACCGGGCCCGCCGGGCCGCGCTCGCCGCCGTCGACACCGCCACCCGCGACGCCGCGCAGATCGCGTTCCTCGCCGATGCCGCCGCCCGCGGGGTCGCGGTCGTGCACGAGTGCGCAGGCCCGGACATCTCGTCGGCGGACGATCTGGCCGCGCTGCGCGTCCGCACCGGGCCGGAGGTCGTCGGCTATTGGGGCGAGGCGGTGCACACCGCGGAGGACGCCACGGAGCTGATCGCGGCAACCGGGGCAAGCGGGCTCGCGGGTGACCTCTTCGTCGACGGCTCGCTCGGCTCGCGCACCGCGGCGCTGCGGGTGCCATACGCCGACGCTCCCGGCTGCACCGGCAACCGCTACCTCGACGCGTCCGCGATCGGCGCGCACCTCGTCGCCTGCACGAAGGCCGGTGTACAGGCCGGGTTCCACGTGATCGGCGATGCCGCGGCGGACGCACTGCTCGCCGGGCTCGACGAGGCCGCCGCCGCGACGTCCGCCGCGGCCGTGCGCGCCGCGGGCCACCGGGTGGAGCACCTGGAGATGGTGGACGCGGCGCAGGCGCGCCGGCTGGCCGAGCTCGGTGTGGTCGCGAGCGTGCAGCCGCTCTTCGACGCGTACTGGGGCGGCCCGGACGGCATGTACGCCGCGCGGCTCGGCTCGGGCCGGTCCCGCGGCATGAACCCGTTCGCCGAACTCTCCTCATCGGGCGTCGTCCTCGCGCTCGGCTCCGACGCCCCGGTCACCCCGGTCGACCCGTGGGCGGCGGTACGCGCCGCCGTCGAGCACCGCACGCCCGCCTCGGCGCTCACCGCCACCCAGGCCCTCACCGCGCACACCGTGGGCGGGTACCGCGCGGCGGGGGAGCGGTCAGGACTGGCCGGACGCCTGCTGCCCGGCGCCCCGGCCAGCTACGCGATCTGGGACGGCGCGGGCCCCCTGGACGGCAGCGCCCGGAATCCGCGCTGCCTGCGCACCGTGCACCGCGGCGAGGTCCTGCACGACGCCCTCCCGGTGGTCGAGTAGGGACGGCGCCCAGGCTGCCGGTGATCGAGCGGGCGTGCTCGCGATGGCGACCCTCACCACTCTCCTGCCCCGATGTGAACCGTCCGACGGTGCGCTGCGTATGCCTTCCATAACGGATCGTGGAGGTCGAGATGCTGGACAGGGACGAACGCGAGGCGTTGCGGGCGATCGAGCTGCGGATCGCGGCCGCGGATCCGGATCTCGCCGCTCTGCTGCGCGGTGAGCGCAGCCTCGCCCGAACCGGGACGCGGACCTGCGTGCGCGCAGTACTCGGCCTCTTGATCCTGTTGGTCGTGGGGCTGCTGGCGCTCGGGCTGCCGGGCAGTGCCCTCGCCGTGGCGGCCGTCACGGCAGGGCTGGGCCGGGCGTGGCGGCACCACGTGCCCCGGCTCCGGCGTAGGCGGCGGTCCTAGCCGGAGGTGTCCTTCGTCCCACCCCGTGGTGGGGCGCTGGCACCGTCTGGCAGAATTTCGCGCCGTGACGGACCGGACCTACTGCGCGGGCGTGACCTCGTGCTGTCCGGGGTGCTGTCGCTGCTGTCGCAGCTGACCCCCGGCCCCCGTCCGTCCCGGCCGCTCCGCGCGGCCCCGCACGTCTGCGAACCACCGATGATCAGCACCCCCGACCTGCGCGGGCACACCGTCCTCGTCCTGCACGCCCACCCGGACGACGAGGCGATCTTCACCGGGATCACGCTGCGCCGTCTCGCCGACGCGGGTGCGCGCACCGTCCTCGTAGTCGCCACGGCAGGCGAGCTGGGCGGCTCCCGCGTTTCGCTCCGGCCGGGGGAGACGATCCCGGAGCGCAGGCTCGCCGAGCTGGAGCGGGCGGCGGAGCTGCTCGGCGTGTCGCGTCTCGCACTGCTCGGCAGGCGCGACTCCGGGCTGCCCGGCTGGGCCGATGCGCGGCACGAACGGGCCCTCGCGATGGCCGACCTGCTGCAGCTCGCCCGCGACGTCGCCGAGATCGCCGACGACGAGGGCGCAGGCGCGATCGTCCACGACGACGAGCACGGGATCTACGGCCACCCCGATCACCGGGCGATCTTCCGGATCGGGGCCACCGCGGCGGACATGCTCGGACTCACCGGATACCGGGCCACGGTCGACCGCGAGCACCTGCACGTCTCCGCGCGTGATCGGCACCTGATCCACGGCGCAGCGCGCGCCGCCGCCGTGCCGTTCGGGCGGGTCACCGCCGAGATCGGGCTCGCCGTCACCGGCACCGACGCGCACCTGCGGAACAAGCGTGCCGCGATGGTGGCGCACGCGAGCCAGATCGCCGACGAGGACGTGCCGGCCGACGACTTCGCGAGCGCCTACGGCTACGAGTGGTTCACTCGCAGCGGCGCCCAAGGCCCGCTCGACGCGCTGGGCAACGCCCACCTCCTGGCCCCGGTTCCGGCCTGATGTTCTGTTCCGGCCTCTCGTTCCGGCTCGATCACCGGCGTCATACACCCGCCCCGTAGGCTCACGCCGTGGCCGCACCCACCGCCGAACCCGTCGCGCCCGAGCCGGGCACCAGGCCACCGGTATCCGCTGCGGCCCACAGGTGGTTGCCTCCCGCGCCGGCCGCCAGGGCCGTCGGCGCCGTGGTCGGCGGTGTGCTGCTCTACCTGAGCTTCCCTCCCCGCACGCTGTGGTGGCTGGTACTCCCGGCGTTCGCGCTGCTCGGGTTCGTGCTGTACGGGAGGCGGGCCCGCGCCGGGTTCGGCTACGGGTTCCTGTTCGGCCTCGGCTTCCTCCTGCCCCTGCTCGCGTGGACCGGCACGTTCGTCGGTTCCCTGCCCTGGGTCGTGCTGAGCGCGTTCGAGGCGCTCTTCATCGGGCTCGCGGGCGCGGGGATCGCCGTCGTGTCCCGGCTGCCCGCCGCGCCCGTCTGGGCCGCCGCGGTGTGGATCGCGGGTGAGGCGATCAGGGGTCGCATCCCGTTCGGCGGGCTGCCGTGGGGCCGGGTCGGCTTCGGCCAGCCGGACGGGCCGCTGCTGCCGCTCGCCGCGATCGGCGGCGAGCCGCTGCTGTCGTTCGGGGCGGTACTCGCGGGCCTCGCGCTCGGCGAGCTGGCGCGCAGGCTCGTCCGGCGGCAGAGCCCGCGCCGGATGGTGGCACCGGCGCTCATCGCGGTTCTCGCGGTGGCGGCGGGTCCGCTGGCCGCGCTGGTACCCGCCACCCCCAACGGCGACGATCGCGCCGTCACGATCGCCGCGGTGCAGGGCAACGTGCCGCGGCTGGGCCTCGACTTCAACGCCCAGCGCCGCGCGGTGCTCGACAACCACGTCAAGGCCACCGAGCAGCTCGCCGCCGACGTCGGAGCCGGCCGGGTGCCCCGCCCCGACCTGGTCATCTGGCCGGAGAACTCCAGCGACATCGACCCGCTGCGCAACCCCGACGCCGCAGCCCAGATCGACAGGGCCGCCCGCGCCGTCGGGGTCCCCGTGCTGGTGGGCTCGGTGCTGCGCAACCCCGACGGTCTCACCACCTCCAACTCCTCCCTGGTCTGGGAGGGCGGCGTCGGCGTCGTGGAGCGCAACGACAAGCGCCGGGTGCAGCCGTTCGGGGAGTACATGCCGTGGCGGGAGTTCTTCCGCCTGCTCTCCCCGTACGTCGACCGCGCAGGCTACTTCGTGCCGGGTAACGGCGCAGGCGCCGTCGACATGGCGGGTGTCCGCGTCGGCATCGCGATCTGCTGGGAGGTCGCGTTCGACGATCTGGTGGCCGACAGCGTGGCCGCCGGTGCCGAGGTGCTCGCAGTGCCCAGCAACAACGCCACGTTCGGGCTGTCCGAGATGACCTACCAGCAGCTCGCGATGTCGCGGATCCGGGCCGTCGAGCACGACCGGCCGGTGATCATCGCGACCACGAGCGGGGTGAGCGCGACGATCACCCGCGACGGCACGGTCACCGCCAGCACGCGACAGTTCACGCCGGATGTCCTGGTCGATCGGACCCAGCTGCGGGACACCACTACTCTGGCCACCCGATGGCGGTCCGCGCCCGAATGGGCGCTGGTTGCCATCGGGGTGCTCGCGATCGGCACGGGGATCGTGACCAGGCGTCGCGCGGTGAGGCGTGCGGGAAGGGACGAGGATGGCTGAGCCGAGGGGCCGGATTCTGGTGGTGATCCCCACCTACCAGGAGCGGGACAACCTGGGTCCGGTCGTGGCGAGGCTGCACGCCGCGGTTCCCGAGGCGGACGTCCTCGTGGTCGACGACGCGAGCCCCGACGGCACGGGTGAGCTCGCCGACGAGATGGCGGCCGCCGACCCACGCATCAAGGTGCTGCACCGCACGGGCAAGCAGGGACTGGGCGCGGCCTACCTGGCCGGGTTCGCCGAAGCTCTGCGCAGCGACTACAAGATCGTCGTCGAGATGGACGCCGACGGCTCGCACCCGCCGGAGGACCTCCCGGCGCTGATCGCGGCCCTCGACGACGCCGACGTCGTGCTCGGCTCCCGCTACGTGCCCGGCGGCATCGTGCGCAACTGGCCCGCGCGCCGGCAGCTGATCTCCCGCGCCGGGAACCTGTACTCGCGCCTTGCGCTCGGCGTGCCGATCAAGGACATCACCGCCGGGTTCCGGGTGTTCCGCCGGCAGGTGCTGGAAGAGCTCGACCTCGACCAGATCGCATCGCAGGGCTACTGCTTCCAGATCGACATGGCATGGCGCGCCGCGCTCGGAGGGTTCCGCGTGCGCGAGGTGCCGATCACCTTCACCGAGCGCGAGCGCGGCTCGTCGAAGATGGACACCACGATCGTCGTCGAGGCGTTCTGGCGGGTCGCCTGCTGGGGCGCCGGCCGGCTCGTGCGCCGCACGCCCACCGTCCTCCGGGCCGACCGAGCGGCCGCAGACCCGTCCCCGGCCCCGGAGCGCCCGAGCAGCCCGGCCGGTGACGAGGCCGTGAGCGACGGACCGGTCCGCACATGAACGCGCCGCGTGAGGAGCTCACCTGGGAGCTCTTCGGCACCGCCTCCCGTGAGCTCGCCGAGGAGATCGCCGCCGACGGCTACGTCGCCGACATCATCCTGTCGATCGCGCGTGGCGGCCTGTTCGTGGCGGGCGCGCTCGGTTACGCCCTCGACGTCAAGAACCTGCACGTGGCGAACGTCGAGTTCTACACGGGGGTGGACGAGCGGCTCCCGGTGCCGATCATGCTGCCGCCGGTGCCCAACGTGGTGGACCTGTCCGGGGCACGGGTGCTCGTGGCCGACGACGTGGCCGACACCGGCGCCACGCTCAAGCTCGTGCGGGACTTCTGCGGCGAGCACGTGGCCGACGTGCGCTGCGCCGTGGTCTACGAGAAGCCGCACAGCAGCGTGCAGTGCGAGTACGTGTGGCGGCGCACCGACCGGTGGATCAACTTCCCGTGGTCGACGCTCCCACCCGTGGTGAAGCGCGAAGCGCAGGTGCTGGACGCCTAGCTCCCGGTGGTGGGAGTGAACGCACGAGAGCCGGGCCGCCTTCTGGCGACCCGGCTCTCGTCCGTGTGAGGTCAGGCGATCTCGCGCCTGCGCTCGGCGAGCAGTTCGAGGCGCTCGTTGAGCAGCACCTCCAGCTCGGCCACGGAGCGACGCTCCAGCAGCATGTCCCAGTGAGTGCGCGGGGGCTTGGCCTTCTTCTGCTCCGGCTCTGCGCCGTCCACGAGGCGGGAGATGCTGCCGTGCAGGCGGCACTCCCAGGTCGCCGGAGCTTCGGCGTCGCCCGCGAAGGGCACCTCGAACTCGTGGCCGCGCGGGCACGCGTAGCGCATCGACTGCCGCGGCGCGAGGTCGTGGTTGCGGTCCGTCTCGTAGCTGACAGCCCCGAGCCGGCTGCCACGGAGCACGCGGTCGGCCATGCGTCATCCTCCCTAACGGGGCCGAGGGAGCCTCCCTCGGCCATCACCACCGGGTGTAACGTCTGCAGAACAGCCGCTCATTCCCGCCATAGGGGCGGAATCCGACCGGGTGTGGTCAGTTCATGCGACCACACCGGACGTCCGCCGCCCCGGTACACGAGTGTCCCCGATCCGAGGCCGCTACACACGCTGTTGTGACCTGTCAGCCAACTGTGACTTATGTCACTGCCCGCTGACGTGCTGTTCACAGCGTTGCCGCCGAGCCGTTACCCCGTCCGGGCGGACACGGATGGGGGACGCACGGGCCACAGCGCCAGCAGCCCCGCCACCAGCACCAACACGATCCCGACGATCCCGGCCCGCTGTGCGTCGAAGAGCGAGACGAACAGGCCGAACAGGCTCGGCGCCAGGAACGACACCGCCCGCCCCGTGGTGGCGTAGAGGCCGAAGAACTGGCCCTCGCGGCCCGGCGGGGCCAGCCGCGCGAGGAACGTGCGCGACGACGACTGGGCCGGACCCACGAACAGCACCAGCGCGAGGCCGAACACCCAGAACATCACCGGCCCGGACACGACGAGCAGCGCCACAGCGGCCGCGATCATCCCGAGCAGCGATGCCATGATCACGGACTTCGGGCCGACCCGGTCCTCGACCCGGCCGCCCGCGACGGCTCCCACCGCGGCGACGACGTTGGCGGCCACCCCGAACAGCAGTACGTCACCGGCCCGGATGCCGTACACGCCGACCGCGAGCACGGACCCGACCGTGAAGATCGCGGCGAGCCCGTCCCGGAACAGCGCGCTCGCGCCGAGGAAGTACACGGTGTGCCGGTCCTCCCGGTACAGCGCGGCGATGTCCGCCGCGAGCGCGCGGTAGGCGGCCACGACGCCCAACCGGGCCGGCCGGTCCCTGGCCGGTGGGGCCTCCGGCACGCGCAGGAGAACCGGCAGCGCGAACACCAGGAACCACGCGGCCGCGACGAGCGCGACCACACGGATGTTGAAACCCTCGTCGCGGGGGAGGCCGGCGAGTCCCGCCGTGGCACCGTCGCCCGCCACGAACCCGTAGTAGACGACGAGCAGCAACACGATGCCACCGAGGTAACCCATGGCCCAGCCGAACCCGGACACCCGCCCGATCGTCGCCGGCGTCGAGACCTGGGCGAGCATGGCGTTGTAGGAGACCTGGGCGAGCTCGGCGACGACCGAGCCGGTTGCCAGCAACACCAGGCCCGGCCACAGGTAGCCGGGGTCGTCGCGGATGGCGAAGAGCCCTGCCATCGCCGCGACCGTGCAGGCGGTCCACAGGCCGGTCGAGAGCTTGCGCCTGCCCGCCGCGTCGGCCCGCTGCCCGATCACGGGGGCCAGCAGCGCGATGACGAGGCCCGCTCCGCCGATCGCGTAGCCGAGGGCGGCGCTCGCCGCAGGGGTCCCGTCGCCGACGACGTCGGTGAGGTAGACCGAGAAGACGAACGTGAGGATCACGGCGTGGAAGGCGGCGGATCCCCAGTCCCACAGCGCCCACGCGAGCACCGCGCCGCGATCGACGACGGTGGTCGGCCCGGTCACCGGGGGAGACTAGCGCCCTGCGTGCACCTCAGGCGCCTTGCCACACACCGCGCGCATGCAGCACCTCACGCAGTACGTCGGGCCGGTCGGAGAGCAGTCCGTCAGCGCCGAGGTCGAGCAGCGCGGCCATCTGACTCGCCGTGTCCACCGTCCACACGTGCACCTCGCGCCCGCTCCCGTGCGCTGCCCGCAGCAGGGCGGCGTCCACCACGGTCAGCGGTCCGATGTGGCGGGGAAGCTGGGCGAGATCCCCGGGCGACGGTGGCGCAGGGATGCGTTGCAGCACGCCGGGCAGCTCGTCCAGCCACGCGCGGGTGCGCAGCCCGAACGCGGCGGCCTGCGCCATCGAGGTGCACAGCAGCGGTCCGGCCGCCTGGCGGGCCCTGCGCAGCCACCCGTCGTGGTAGCTGCCGATGCAGACGCGGTGCCAGCTGCCGGTGCGCTCGAGCACCTCGAGCACCGGCACCACTGCCGCCCCGGATTTCAGCTCCACGGTGATTCGCGTGTCCGGCAGCTCCGTGAGCACCTGCTCCAGCAACGGAATCGGCTCGCGGCCGCGCACCCGCACTCCGGCCAGCGCGGCGGCGGGCTGTGCGCGGATCGGCCCGTGGCCGTCCGTCGTGCGGTCGAGCGCCGGGTCGTGGTGGACCACCGCCACCCCGTCGGCGCTCGCGTGCACGTCCAGCTCGAGGTAGGCGAAGCCCTCGGTGACGGCGCGGTGGAACGCAGCGAGGGTGTTCTCGCACCCGTCGAGGTCGTCGATGTGCCAGCCGCGGTGGGCATAGGCGCGCGGATAGGGGCCGTCGAAGTAGGGGTGCCGGGGCACAGGCGAAGCCTCGCAGGCCGACTCGATCACGCGCGACGGGGGAGGCGTTGCGGTTCGGTGAACAGCGGGGCGAGCAGGTCGCCGTGCTCCGCGATGCGGGCGGGCAGGTCGGCGGCGGTGAACACGAGATCGTCCGGGCGGCGGCAGGCCCGCACCTCGTCCCACGTCACCGGCGTGGCGACGGTCGGACGCGCCCTCCCCCGCAGCGAGTAGCTCGCGATCGTGGTCTTGTACGGGTTGTTCTGGCTCCAGTCGACGAACACCTTCCCGCGCCGCCGCGCCTTCGCCATCACAGCCGTCACCGAACCTGGTGACTCGCGAGCCAGTTCCTCGGCCAGCGCCTTGGCGAACTCCGACGTCCGTTCCGACTGCGAGACGGTGACCGGCAGGTACAGCTGCATGCCCTTCCCGCCGCTGGTGCGCGGGTACGCGACCAGGCCGTCGTCCACCAGCCGCTCGGCGATCCGCTCCGCCACCCGCGCGCAGTCCACCACGGTGGTGCCCTCTCCCGGGTCGAGGTCGAACACCACGAGGTCCGGCAGCCGCTGGGCGCCCCTCGGCCCCACCCGCCACTGCGGCACGTGCAACTCCAGAGCAGCGAGGTTCGCGGCCCAGGCGAGGCCCTCGGCGTCGTCGATCAGCGGGAAGTCGGCGTTCTCCGACCGGCCGCCCGGTGTGCCGACGCGGGCGGTACGCAGCCAGCGCGGGGCGTGCCGGGAGACGTCCTTCTCGAAGAACGAACCCCGCTCCACCCCGTCCGGCCAGCGCACGAGCGTGACGGGACGGTCGCGCAGATGCGGCAGCATCGCGTCCGCGACCGCGAGGTAGTAGGCCAGGACGTCGGCCTTCGTGGTGCCGGTGAGCGGATAGAGCACCTTCTCGGGATTGCTGAGCGAGGCTCGCCCGTATCCCGCCCTGGACCCCGTGGCTGCCGCCCGGTGCGGCGGCGGCTCCGGCGCCGCGACCCCGGTGGGTACCTGCACCCAGCGCGTGCTGGTGCGGCCCGGCTCGTACGGGGAGTCCGGGTCCTTCGCCACGACGTAGGGCAGGTTCTGCTGCTTCGCCGCGGCCAGCACCTCGGGCCCTGCTCCGGGGAACACCGGGGCGAGCCGCCAGCGCGGCCCGTCGAGGGGGAGCCGTTCCAGCAGCGCCCGCCGGTCCCGGAAGGGGAGCGGGCACGTGTCGCGACCGTCGACGTGCAGCACGTCACCGATCCACAGGTACGCGCCCTCGCCGCCACCGACCAGCTCGCCGTCCAGCAACGCCTGCGTCGCACCGAGCGACGGCCCCAGCTCGCGCAGACTCGGCGCGGCGACCTCGTCGCCATCGGCGTCGGTGATCCGGACGCGCCCGCCGTCAGCCCGCACGATCACGCGCCGTCCACCGAACCCGACCTGCGGCCACCACTCGCCCTCGGCCGGGAGCTCACCGGGCGTCGCGAGCATCGGGCGCGCGTCGTGGGGGAGCGGGGCGCGTGCACCGTCCCGGTCGGAGCGGCGCAGCAGCCAGTTGTCCTTACCGCCGTCGCGGTCCGTGCGGATGAACACGAACCGCCCCGATGCCCGCTCCCCGGTGAGCCGGACGATGACCTCGCGCGCGTTCCACTTCTCGGTCTCGTAGGTGCCGGAGTCCCAGATGGTCATCGCGCCGCCGCCGTACTCACCCGCCGGGATCTCGCCCGAGAACTCCAGGTACTCGATGGGATGGTCCTCGGTGCGCACGGCAAGCCGGACGGTCTCCGGGTCGGCGGGCAGCCCCTTCGGTACCGCCCACGAGGCCAGCACGCCGTCGCGCTCCAGCCGGACGTCCCAGTGCAGCCGGCGCGCGTGGTGCTCCTGGATGACGAAGCGGTGGCCAGGGCCCTCCATGGCCGGGTCGGCGGCGGGGATCGGCTCGGGCGTCCGCCTCGCGTCGCGCTTGCGGCGGTACTCGTCGAGGGGCACTTGGAAAGGCTAGTTCTTGCGTCCAGGCCGGGGTGGATGTGACCATAGGTAAGCCTTGCTTGATCGAAGGGGTGCCTTGTGTACGTGTGCATCTGCTACGCGGTGCCGGACTCGGTGATCCGGTCATGCGTCGCGCGCGGAGCGCGCACCGTCGAGGAGGTCGGCGACGCATGCGATGCGGGCACCGGCTGCGGCTCGTGCCACGACCACATCGACATCTTCCTCGCCGCCGCCAACGCCCCGTCGGAAATCTCCGACCTGCCGAAGTCGGCATAAAGCCAGGCCCGCCTCTTTTAAGGTTCGCCTGACCTGCAGAAAGGCGAACCTGCATCATTTGTCGCCCATTCGTGACGCTAACGTCCGCAGTGCGTTTCCCCTGCCTTTCACTGCCGACGAAGCGAGGACCCGATGCGTGGCGACGACGAGATCATCGCGCTGCTGAACGAGCAGCTCACGAGCGAGCTCACTGCGATCAACCAGTACTTCCTGCACGCCAAGATGCAGCAGAACTGGGGCCTCACCAAGCTCGCCGCGTACACCAAGAGCGAGTCGATCGACGAGATGCGGCACGCGGAGCTCATCACCGACCGCATCCTGTTCCTCGAGGGCCTGCCGAACTACCAGCGGCTGTTCTCGCTGCGGATCGGGCAGACGGTCCGCGAGCAGCTCGAGGCCGACCTGGCCATCGAGGTCGAGGTCGTGGAACGGCTCCGGCCCGGCATCAAGGTGTGCCGCGACAAGGGGGACATCACGACGGCGAAGCTCTTCGAGGACATCCTCGCCGACGAAGAGCACCACATCGACTACATCGAGACCAACCTCGAGCTCATCGACAGGCTCGGCGAGCAGCTCTACCTCGCCCAGCTGGTGGACCAGCCGCCGACCGCGGGCTGAAGCCTTCGTCACAGCAGACTTCGGCACAGCAATCTCGATCACAACCGAGGCGTCGGGCCCTCCCGGTTGACTATCGTCCCCCGGACTTAGGTCAGCCTTTCCTGGGAGGTCTCGGTGTTCGGACGCGTGCCCGTGATCGCGGTGGCGGCGCTCACCGCGCTCGCCGCTCTGAGCGGGTGCGCGAGCTCGCCCCCGGTGAGCGAAGCGCCGCCCCCGGCGCCGGTCGACCGGCCACCGGGTCCGACGTCCCTTACGGGCGGGATGGGTGCCCCCGAGGCCGACGGCGTCTTCCCGCGCACGATCACGCACTTCGGTGGGGTGACGACGATCGCGGCGCCACCGCAGCGGGTCGTCGTGATCGCCACGGGCCAGACCGACGCGATCCTCACGCTCGGGGTCGTGCCGGTGGGCGCCGCTTCAGGGGATGACGCCGACCTCGTGCCGCGCTACGTCCGGGACGCGTTCCCGCAGTACGCCACCCAGCTCGCCGCCGTCGCGTCGGTCGGATCGCGCCAGAACCCGAACCTGGAGGCGATCGCCGCGCTGCATCCCGACCTCGTGCTCGCCAACGCCGCCGCGTCGCAGGAGGTCTACCCGGCGCTCTCCGCGCTCGCGCCGACCGTTCTGGTGGAAGGCACCGGCGTCAACTGGAAGCAGGACTTCCTGCTGCTCGCCGACGGCCTCGGCAAGGAGGGCGCGGCGCAGGCGTTCCTCGACGGCTTCGCCGCCGACGCCGCGAAGCTGGGGGAGAGCGCGGGGGAGCAGACCGTCTCGTTCCTCCGGGTGACCGCCGACCGCACGCGGATCTTCGGCGTCTCCTCCTTCGTGGGCTTCATCGCATGGGACGCGGGTTTGCGGAGGCCTCCGGCGCAGCAGTTCGACGCGACGTCGAAGGATCTCTCGCCGGAGGAACTGCAGCTGGCTGACGCCGATCGGATCTTCTACTCGGTGCAGGGTGCCACCACGGAGGCCGAGGCCGCTGATTCGGCGACCACCGCCAACCCGCTCTGGAAGGCCTTGCCGGCCGTGCGGGACGGCCGTGCCGTGCTCGTCGACGACGACCCCTGGTACCTCAACGCCGGGCCGACAGCGGCGAGGATCGTGCTCTCCGGTCTCGAGGCCACCCTGACGGGCGGCCACTGAACGACAGTGCTGTCATAACGAACAGGGGAACCCGGCGAGCGCGCCGCAGAAGTTACCCCCGGGAGCCGGTCGCAGGAGCCCTTTCTGGATCCGGCAGCTCTGCCCAGAAGTTCGTCAGAGCCTCAGCAACCGGCGCCGGCGTCTCCTCCGGCCACCAGTGGCCCACGCCCTCCAGATGCGCCATCCTTGCGCCCGATTGGCGCGCTGCCCACTCGTGCTGCGCCAACGTCCCGCTGGCTCTCTCGAAGTCGTCCACGGCGATGAGAGCGAGCCCCGGACGTTGTGCGGCGCTCGGTAGGAGCCGTCCCGCTTCGGCCATCGCCGGCTGTCGTGCCGACCGCAACAGCTTGAGGACGGCGCGACCCATCTCGGGATCCATGCCTGCCGCGACCCGCTCCGCCATGCGCCCGGCCATACCGAGGGCCGACGTCACCGCGAGTCGCTGCTCCAGATCGCCTCCCCACAACTGCTGCACCGAGGCTTCCCCTGGGCCCTCCTGCTGCCACACCTGTGCCCGCGGATGCCAGAGGTAGTCGGGCGCGAACACGCCGAGGGCATCGGAGGCCCAGCTGCGAATCAGATCCGGACGGCTCATGGCCAGCGCCGCGACGTGAATTCCGCCCCAGTCGTGACCCACCAGGTCGACCGGAGCGCGGAACAGCTCGAGCTGAGACGCCAGCCAGTCCCGATAGGTCGTGGCCGACGAGTCGAAGCCGCGGGGCGCAGGGACGCCGAACCCGGGCGGGGGCAGGACGACCGCGTCGGCCCGGTCGAGCTCCCCGATGAGCGGTCCCCAGATGGCCGCGGACTCGGGGTTGCCGTGGACGAGGACGAGTGGAGTGCGCGACACGAAGCCATCCCCCAGATACTTGTTGGTTGACACGCAAGAATCATAGCCGATCTACGCAGTTCCCATCGGATGTCACTCCCGGCCTTTGAGCCGATAATCGACGTTATGACAGATCAACTGCAGTGGCGGCGGATGGCATGCTCCAGCGCATGTTGATCCCGAGGGCAGCCGCTGTCGTGCTGGACGCGAACAAGGTGCTGATCATCAAGCGCTATCTGCGCCATGACCAGGCCGACGACTGCGCCATGTGCGAAGCCGGCAGCGCATCAGGACCGCACTGCGAAGGTCACCACTATGCCGTCCTCCCTGGCGGCCACGTCGAGACAGGCGAAACTCCCGAGGACGCCGCACGACGCGAACTCGAGGAGGAGACGACCCTCACCGCCACGGTCGACCGACTGCTCTGGACCGGCACGCACAACAGGCGACCCGCCTACTACTTCCTCATGACCAACGTCGAAGGAACTGCGCAACTGTCTGGCGACGAGGCAGCAGCGCACGGCGAGAACAACAGCTTCGAACTGCTCTGGACCGCACCTGCGGACCTCGGAACACTCGGCATCCACCCGCCCGAAGTCCAAGCACGCCTGGCTGAACTCATCGGCGTCTGACCACGCGGCATGCCAGTTGGATGGCGCAAGCGGCGCATCCCCAATCTCGTTGCGCGAGATCACCGGGTGTTCGAGCCTGACCGCATGCTGTCGCGAGAGATCCTCGATGCCCGGTTCCCGGACGCGGTGGGCGGACTGGTCGCGGGCAGCGCTGCCCGCGGAGACGACACACCGTCCTCGGATCTTGACCTGATCGTCCTGCTCTCCGGCCGTCCAGCCCCAATGCGGAGCACCGAACGCGCCCAGGGGCGGCTGGTCGAGTTCTTCGTTCACACCGAGGAATCGTTCGTGGCCTTCATCGACCGGGAGCGCCACCTACGCAGATCACCTCTACTGCACATGTGTGCTCACGGGCTGATCATCTGCGACCACGACGGGCGGTTGGCCCGACTGCAGGACCTCGCCCGTGACCGCTGGGAAGCTGGCCCCGCCGGGCTGGCCGACGACGAGCTCGAAGACCGTCGTTATCGACTGACCGCGCTGCTGGATGACCTCGCCGACGAGACCAACCCAGCTGACCGCGCCGCACTCGCAGCTGCCGTGTTCACCGACGTCGCCGACCTTGCCCTCGTCTCCCGCGGCCACTGGAGCGGAACCGGACGATGGTTGACCCGTCGACTCCGTGAGATCGCCCCTGACCTCAGCGAGAACCTGGTCGCCGGCCTGCAAGCCGCTGTTCAAGGTGACGCCTCAGTCCTCAGAAACTGCGGGGACGCCGAACTCAAGCGCATCGGAGGCCCACTCGACAGCGGCTACGAGCGCCACGCCTGAGACCTACTCCGGTCTGTCGAACAGGTGTCATTACCACTCACCTGGGGCGATCTTGGTCCAGGGCCGCGAGGCGGCGGTTGAGGTAGCGCTGCTCGGGCAGGCTGGTGGTCAGCCTGCTCGCCGTCCGGTACTCCTCCGCTGCGGCCGCGGTGTCGCCGGTCATCTCCAGCAGGTGGGCCCGGACGGCATGGGTGCGGTGGTGGTGGCGCATCGCCGGCAGCTCCAGCAGGGGCTCGACCAGGTCGAGGCCCGCGCGGGGCCCTCGGTCCATGGCCACTGCCACGGCCCGGTTCAGCGTGACCGCCGGGCCGGGCGCGACGTCGTGCAACATCGCGTACAGCGCGCTGACCTGCGCCCAGTCGGTCTCCTCGGCGCTGGGTGCCTCGGCGTGAACGGCCGCGATGGCCGCCTGCAGCTGGAACCGGCCGACGGGCCCGCTGGGCAGCACCCGTTCCAGCAGTCGGACACCCTCGCCGATCATCGCCCGGTCCCAGCGGCTGCGGTCCTGCTCGGCGAGCGGTACGAGGTCGCCGCGGGCGTCCACCCGGGTGCCTGCCCGCGCGCCCGTGCACAGCAGCAGTGCCAGCAGCCCGCTGATCTCGTCGTGCGCGGGCAGCGCGGCGTGCAGCACCCGCACCAGCCGCAGGGCCTCAGCGGACAGGTCGGTGTCCACCAGCTCCGAGCCGCCGGTGCGGAGGTGTCCCTCCGTGGCCATCACGTGGCAGACATCCAGCACCACCGCGATCCGGCCGGGCAGCTCGGCCACCGACGGCAGCTCGAACCGGGCCCCGGCGGCGCGAAGGGTGGCCCGGGCGCGGCTCAGCCGCTGGGCCATCGTGGGCGTCGGCACCAGGTGCGCGGCCGCGATCCGTTCGGTGCTCAGACCGGCGACGGACCGCAGGGTCAACGCGATCTGTGCGGAGCGCGACAGCGCCGGATGGCAACAGAGGATCAGCATCGCGATGCTGTCGTCGCTGCTCGACGGCGCCGGCGGGAGCGGCTCGGCCAGCGCCACCCGGTCCTCGCGGGCAATGCGTGCACGGTCACTGCGGACCCGGTCGATCAGGCGCCGCGACGCGACCCGCACCAGCCAGCCCCGCGGGTCGTCGGGTGGCCGGGTGGCCCACGCGACGGTGGCCTCGGCGGCCGCCTCCTGGGCGGCGTCCTCGCAGTCGGCCAGGTCGCCGTGCCGGCGCAGCAGCGCGGCCAGGAGGTGCGGCGACTCCCGCCGCCACACCTCCTCGACCAGCGCCGCCGCGGTCAGGACTCCCCGCCGCCCGGCCACATGGCCGGCCGGATCTCCACGGTCTCGCCCGGCCCGCTGAACCGGCGTCCGATCTCCTCGATCCGCTCCGCGTCGACGTCGATCAGGAAGAAGCCGGCCAGGTGCTCACGCGCCTCGGAGTATGGTCCGTCCACAGCGACCTGCTCCCCGTCGGCCCAGCGGTACAAACGCGCTGTCGCGGGATCGGCCAATGCCTCGCCCCCGAGCAGCTCGCCGTCGGCCTGCATCTTCGTGAGCAACTCCTCGAAGTCAGCCTGCAGCTCGTCCCGCCGCTCCTTCGGCAACGCCTGGTGCTCGGCAACGAAGTCGCTCGTCGGATGGCCCCACGGTCGGGGATTGGAGTGGATCAGCACCACGTACTTCATCGGATCTCCTCCTGTCACGGGAGGAAGCGGCGCCCTCCCACCACGGACGTCGGAGCCGTCGCGCCGGGCTCGACGAACCGGGACGTGATCTGCGTCATATCTCCGAGCCGCCCGGCAATGTCGCGTCCAATGCCCTCTTGTTCATCCTGCCAACTATCGAGGTCTACTTCTTGGGCGTGTAGGTCAGCACCACACAGCCCTTACCGAGCTCGGTCACGTCCGCCAGGTGCAGGTGCGTGGTCATGATCCCGGGCAGGAGGCTCTCGCCGGAGCCCACGATGAAGGGGAACACCCAGAGGTGCAGCTCGTCGAGCTGTCCGCCTTCGAGCAGGGCCCGGCTCAACGGACCGGTTCCGTACTTCAGCAGCGTGCCATTGCCGGACTCCTTGAGCTTGGCGACCTCCCCCACGGCGTCACCCCGCAGGATCTCGGCGTTCCAGCCGGCATCGGCCAGCGTGCGCGAGGCGACGTACTTCGGCATCGCGTTGAGCTTGTCGGCCAGCTGGCCCGTCTGGCCGGGCCACGTCGCCGCGAAGACCTCGAAGGTCGCCCTGCCGAGCACGAGCGCCTCGGCGGGTTCGAGCAGCTTCGCGGCGTGCTCGTCATAGGTGTCCCGGTACTGCATCTGGGCGGCCCAGAAGCCCTCGCCGTCGACCTTTCCGTCGAGTGAGAGGTACGTCGATTCGACCAGCTTCCTCATGGTCGCGGATCCAACCGGCGGAGATCGCGGTTGTCTTGTACCGAGGCGCAGATCAGAGGGCGAAGTACCGCCCGCCCCGCGCAACCTCGGCAGGCGTCTGGCCGATCAGCTGCCGAAGCGCCCTGGTCAGATGCGGCTGGTCGTAGTACCCGGCATCGCAGACCACGTCCGGGATCGACACACCCGCCCTCAACAGCTCGGCAGCGCGCCGCGCACGCTCGATGACCTGCACCTTCCGTCGCGGCAGCCCGACGGCCCGGACGAACCGGCTCTGCGCGGTTCGCTCCGGCACGTTGCCGACGGTGCCGACGTGCCGGAGCTCCTCGACCAGCGGATCGAAGACCAGCAGGCCTGCGCGCTCCAGGTGGTCGACGAAGACGTCGAGGTTCTGCGGTGTCGGCATCTCCCATGGCTGGTTGTCGATCAGGATCCGACCATTGGGCAAGGTCGGCAGGATGCCGTCCTGCATGTTGGCGATGCGGGCGGGAGGGAACATCGGCAGGTACGCGCCGATGCGGAGCTCGGCTCCGAAGAACTCCGCACCGGACGGGCACGTCGCCGTCGTAGCCTGCGTCTCCGGCCCACGCAGGTGCACCGTCGTTTTACCGCCGATCCGCGCGAACGCGATCATCGGGTTGACCTTCGCGATCGAGCTCATGTCGGTTTGGACGTCACACGCGGCCGACCAGATGCGGACTACCCGCCTGCTCGGTCCGGAGACGACGTCGAAGCTCAGCCCCACACCGGTTACTCAACCGCGAGCGCGCTCTCGACGCGAGCTCATCCATACAACCCGCGGTGGAGACGGCAACTCTCGCTGTCAGTGCACGCTCTCGCCCGTCTCCTCGTCCACGGCTCCACGACGGGCCCGAGGGTCGGGCGGAGGCTCCAGCGGGGAGCGATCGCCCGCGGATCCTGGACCGCGGTAGAGCCAGACGGTCACCTCCGAATGTGACGCGACACTTTCACCGGCAACGGGCTTCTGCTCGACCACGTGAAAGTCGGCGGCTTCGGGCCCGAGGAACGGCATCGGCGCCGGATCCGCGATGACCGCGTGCAGGCTCTCCTCGAGGAGCCGGTGCTGCGCGACCGGCCATGACATGCCGACCACGTTCGGGACCGCCACCCGCGTGCGCGCAGGTGGCGGCGGGCTCGGCTCCTCGTCGAGGTCCTTCCAGCGCTCCCACGCCGACTGCCGGGACACGCCGAGGCGCGTGGCGATCTCGGCCCACGACTTCCGGTCGCGCCGGGCGACCCGGACCGCCTCGAGCTCGGCCTGGTCCAGGAACCTGCGGAGGACGCCGATGTCGGACAGCGCGCCTAGCGCCTCCTCCCCCGAGCCGGGTCGCCCGGAGAGGCGCCCCCACGCCGCAAGTGCCTCGCGCCAGGCGTCTCGCGACATGACGTCAGGTTAGCCTGACGGACGTCACGCGCGCCAGGACTCGCTGCCGGGCAGGTTCAGGAGGTAGCGGTCCCAGAGGTGCAACTGCCGGGCGATGCGCGTGCGCAGGCCGGTGCGTGGGGTGCTCTGTTGCGCGACCGGCGCGAACGCCATCAGCACGAGCCCGACCGCGATGATCAGGAGGACTGCTTCCACACCTGCTCCCCCATCGCGTGACCCGTCAGCATCGGGATGAGGTGTCCCCGCGTACACCGCACTTCCACCGCGATCACCCCCGGTTCGAGGTTGACGACGCTGGTGAGCTGGGAGCAGTCGAGGAGTACGACCTCCCCGCAGTCACTGCAGTAGACGCGCCACATGGCGCCGCCCCCTTCCGCTAGTGTTTGACAGAGTCAATGAATTGCTGGCCTCTGTCAAGCTTCTTCGGAGGGTGCGGGGATGTCCGTGGCGGCGCGCACGGTGGCGCGGGTACGCGAGTTCAACCGCTTCTACACACGGGTGATCGGCGTGCTCGAGGCCGGTGTCCTCGGCACGCCGTACTCGCTCACCGAGGCCCGCGTGTTGTTCGAGCTGGCACATCGCGACGAGATGAGCGCGTCCGAGCTGCGCGGGCTCCTGGGGCTCGACGCCGGCTACCTCAGCCGGATCCTCCGCCGGTTCGAGACCGACGGGCTCGTCGTGCGCGAGGCGGCGCGAGACGACGGGCGGCGCCAGGTCGTGCGCCTGACCTCCCATGGCCGGACCGCGTACGAGCACATCGACGGCGAGCAGGTCCGCGCCACCGAGCGGCTGCTCGAGCCGCTCGACCCGGAAGCGCGGCGGCGGCTCGTGGCCGCGATGGACTGCATCCGCCGAGCGCTCGATGCACCGCTCCCCCGCACCGTCGTGCTGCGCGGGCCCGAGGCCGGCGAGCTGGGATGGATCATCTCCCAGCACGCTCCGCAGGAGGCCGAGGCGGCCAGGCTCGTGGCCGCCTTCGCCTGCCGGACCGACCCGCGGGAGTCGGCGTGGATCGCCGAGGTCGACGGCGCGCCGGTCGGGTGTGCGTTGTGCCTCGCCGACGACGCCGAGCCGGGCGCTGCCCGGCTCGGGTTGCTGCTCGTCGAGCCGGCGGCACGGGGCGCCGGGATCGGCTCCCGGCTCGTGGCGGAGTGCGTGCGGGCCGCCCGCTGCGCCGGGTTCGACCGGATTGTCGCCCATGCGCCCCGGGAGTCCGCCGCCGGACGCGTCCTCCAGCGATCAGGCTTCGAGCCGCACGGGAACGCATGGACCCGCGGGCTCGCGGAGGGCTCAGGGGATCGGGCCGAGTAGCTCGATCCCGTTCCGCTCTGCAACGACGAGGACTTCGTCAATGCCCGGCCGGCCTTCGAGCGCGGCGACCGCGCGCAGGAACCCCTCCATCGGGGCGCCGGGCGCGTGCACGACGAACGCGACGGCGTCCTCGGATGATTCGTTGCGGACCGTGTGCGGCGTGCGGCCCGCGAGCGGGACGGCGTCGCCGGCGCGGGCCGTCACGCGGCGGCGGTCGGGGTCGTCGGCTCCCCCGATGTAGAAGGTGAACTCGCCGCTCTGCACGTAGTAGACCTCGCCGGGGTCGTGGCGGTGCATCACCGGTGGGCCACCGCCGGGTGGCATTCGGATCTGCATGGCGAACAGGGCGCCGCCGGTCTGGGAGCTGGTGGCGAGGACGGTGATCTCGTCCAGTCCGGTACGGATCATTTCAGGTGCTGCGGAATCGACAGGTAGCATGTCCATATCGGAAGATAATGGACAGGAGGCATGTCTAATGTCAAGGCGTCTGCCCAGCCTGGGCGGGCAGGAGCGGCCGGCGAACCTCGCGGTCCTCATGCGCGAGGCGTTCGTGGCGCTCAACGACCGCGTCCTCACCGGGCTCGCCGAACACGGGCACGGTGAGGTACGACCGGCGCACGGCGCGGTCTTCCAGTACATCGACGACACCGGCACGACGGTGAGCCTGCTCGCCGAGCGGGCACAGATGACCAAGCAGGCGATGGCGGAGCTGGTCAAGCACCTCGAGACGCACGGCTATGTGCGGCGCGTTCCCGACCCGACAGACCGGCGCGCGAAGCTCGTCGTTCCGACGGAGCGTGGCCACGACGTGATCGCCGTCGCCCAAGGGCTGGTCCCCGCGATCGAGGAGGAGGTCGGCAAGATCCTCGGCGCCGACCGCGTACGCCACCTGCGCGCCGACCTGGAGGTCATCCGCCGCGCGATCCCCTCCGAACCCAAAGTCCGATGATGGCGCGACGGGCCCTCAGCGGCTCAGATACGCCAGTAGCGCCGGCTCGGCCTGCCCGGACCAGGTTCCGGTGAGTGTCTCGGCGCCTTCGGGGCTCTCCACCTGCCCGATGCGGCGAAGCACGGCGAGCCCGGCGACGGTCGTGGTCGCAGGGCCATCGATCGGTTCGACGGACGCGAAGGCCGGCGTGGCGGTGCCCGGGGCGCCGGACCCGGCGACGCTGGCGGTGGCCATGCGCCGTACGGGGGCGCCATCCGTCTCGACCCATTCCTCGGCCTCCCCGCCGCCGGTGCGGATCGCCGCGGCCAGCGCCGTGACGTAGACCGGGTCGCCGCAGGCGTCGTAGATCCAGCGGCGTCCGAGGTGGGTGTGTTCCATGGTTCCGGCGAGGTGGCGCTCGGCGGAGGCGAGCGGGGTGCCTCGGTAGGTCAGCGGGACCTGGAGTACGACCCCCTCCGCCGTCCGGACCAGGTGGGTCTCGATCCCCACGTCCCCCGCCGGGTCGTCGAACCGGTACGCGCCCACGAGTTCGAGAGGGCCCCCGGCGCTGCCCGACCAGGCGCGCGAGGGCAGCCAGGCCGCGATGAGCTCGGCCTTCGTCGGGGTGATCCGAGCGCGATGGATGACTGCCACAGCGGGACGGTACGCGGCAGCCAAACATGGGATGTTAGGTTGTTTGAGTGGGACTGACGGCGGTGCGGCCCGGCCGGTTGTGCGACGGGGTGGTGGCCCAGTTCGAGGCGCTCATCGCGTCCGGCGAGTGGCCGGTTGGCGCGAAGATCCCGGCGGAACCGGAGCTCGTCGCGGCGCTCGGCGTGGGGCGCAACACCGTGCGCGAGGCGGTGCGGGCCCTCGAACACGCCGGGGTGCTGGAGCCTCGCCGCGGCGACGGGACGTACGTGCGCGCCACGAGCGATCTCGGTGCCGCGCTGATGCGCAGGGCCCGGCGCACCACGGTCGCGCACGTGCTCGCCGTGCGCACCAGCCTGGAGCGGGACGCCGCCGTGGCCGCCGCGCTGAATCGAACCGATGCCGACGTCGCGGCGATCCGGGCTGCGGTCGAGGCCCGCCGCGCCGCCTGCGACCAGCCGGACCGGGCCGCGTTCGTCGCGGCGGACGTCACCTTCCACCGGGCGGTCGTCGCCGCCACGGGCAACCCGGTGCTCATCGACCTCTACGCAGGCCTCACCGAGGCATTGGAGCACTCGGTCAGCGAGATCGACGAGCACGACGACGACCCAGGGGCGTTCCCCGGGCACGAGGAGCTCGCCGCCGCGATCGCTGCCGGCGACCCGGACGCGGCGCGAGCCGCCGCGAACCGCTACCTCGACGCGGCCCGCGCGATCATGGAGCGCAGCTCGTGAACGTCGAGGCGGCGGCCCGCCCCACACGCTCCGTGGCCGCACCCGCGTGGTGGATCGGCCTGGCGATCGTGCTGGTCGCGGCGAACCTGCGACCCGCGGTCGTGGGTGTGGCGCCGTTGCTCGCGCAGATCCAGGCGGACGAGCGGCTCTCCGCCACGGCGGCCGGGATCCTCACGGCCCTTCCCGTGCTCTGCTTCGGCTTGATCGCACCGGTTGCCCCGCCGCTGGCCCGGCGGCTCGGCACCGAACGCGCGCTGCTGACCGCGCTGGCGCTGCTGATCGTCGGCTTCCTGGTGCGCTCGAGCGGCCCGCTGGCTGCGCTGTTCGCCGGCACCGTGCTCCTCGGCTCGGCGATCGCCATCGGCAACGTGCTGCTCCCCAGCCTGATCAAGCGCGACTTCGCCCACCGCACGGGGATGATGACCGGCCTCTACACGATGGCGATCGCCGGTGGCGGCGCCCTGTCGGCCGGCATCACGGTGCCGGTGGCGCAGGCGGCCGGGCTGGGCTGGCGCGGCGCGCTGGCAGGGTGGGCGCTGTTCGCGCTGGTCGCGCTGCTGTGCTGGCTTCCGCACGTGCGCAGGGCCGGGCGACCCGCCCGGGTGGGCGGGCAGCGCGTCGGCGGGCTCTGGCGCGACGCGCTGGCGTGGCAGGTCACCGCGTACATGGGCCTGCAGTCGCTCGGCTACTTCGCGGTGACGGCCTGGCTGCCTGCGCTGCTCGTCGACCGCGGCTACGACCCGGTGACAGCCGGCTTCCTGCTGTCGCTCTCCACGGTGGCCGGCATCGCCGGCGCCTTGGTCGCCCCGATACTCGCCACGCGCGGGAGGCGCCAGCGGGGGCTCGCGGTCGGCATCACGGCCGTGGCCGCGGTCGGGTTGCTGGGCGTGCTCGCACCGATCGGCGTCGAGCCGGTGGCCGTGATCCTGCTCGGTGCCGCGCAGAGCGCCGCGCTCGGCCTCGCGCTCGTCCTCGTCGCGCTGCGGGCCCCGGACGCCGCGCACGCGGCCCAGCTGTCGGGCATGGCGCAGACCGCTGGCTACGTCGTCGCCGCCGCAGGGCCGTTCGCGGTGGGCGCGCTGCGCGACCTGACCGGCGGTTGGACGGTCCCGCTCCTGCTGCTCGTGGCGCTGCTCGCGGTGCAGGGCGCGGCGGGTGTGCTCGCGGGCCGGGACCGGCACGTGCGCCGGCACCCCGTGTGACCGCGCATTTCTCGTCAGCTTCCGATCCTCGCTCGGTTTTGTCGGCCACCCGTTCTAGGCTTCGTCGCGCGAGAAGGGGGAACCGATGACCATCACCGCTGATGCCCCGCCGACCACGTGGGAGCAGTACCGCGTGGAGCTCACCGGCTACTGCTACCGGATGCTCGGCTCCTCGGCCGACGCCGAGGACGCGGTGCAGGACACGATGGTGCGGGCGTGGCGCTCGTACGAGAAGTTCGAGGGCCGTTCCTCGGTGCGCTCGTGGCTGTACAAGATCGCCACGAACGTTTGCCTCACGATGCTCGACAGCCGCCAGCGCAGGGCCACGCCGATGGATTTCGGCCCCGCCGCGTCGACCGACGGCCCGAGGCCAACGCCGAAGCCGGAGATCTCATGGCTGGAGCCGATCCCCGACGCGCGGGTGCTGCCCGTCGAGTCCGACCCCGCCGAGCTCGCCGTGGCGAAGGAGTCGGTGCGGCTCGCGTTCGTGGCGGCGCTGCAGCACCTGCCCGCTCGGCAGCGGGCGGTGCTGATCCTGCGTGAGGTGCTGCAGTGGAAGGCGTCCGAGGTGGCCGAGCTGCTCGGCACCACGGTCGCGTCGGTCAACAGCGCGCTGCAGCGTGCCCGTGCCACGCTGGCCGAGCAGGAGCTCGCGCAGCCAGGGCCCGGCGGTGGCGGGGCGAGCGAGCTCGACGCCGATCACCAGGAGCTGCTGGCCCGCTATGCCGACGTGTTCGAGCGCTACGACGTGGGGGCACTGGTCAACCTCCTGCACGAGGACGCCATCCTGAACATGCCGCCCTACGACATCTGGCTTCAGGGCGTCGAGGAGATCCAGAAGTGGTGGATCGGGCCGGGCGCGCCGTGCCGGGGTTCGAAGCTGCGGCCGCTCTCGGCCAACGGAATGCCCGCTTTCGCGCAGTGGCGGCCCAACCCCGACGGCGACGGGTACTACGCCTGGGCGCTGCAGGTCCTCGACCTCAAGGACGATCGGATCACCGCCTACACGGCCTTCCTCGACGTCGACACCTTGTTCCCGATGTGGGACCTGCCGCTGCGCCTCGACAAGGATGGACAACCGATTCGGGCGTAGCAGCTGCCGGTGGTCTCGATACGCGCCGGCCCTGAGGGCCGGCGCTACTCGACCAGCAGGCGGGTCACTTCCAGCAGCCAGTCCATGGCCTCGGGGCACGCGTCGAGCACGGAGATGTGCCCGTCGTCGCGCCGGAACCACATCTCCGACTGGGGAAGGGTGCGGGCCAGCTGCTCGGCGTGCGTCCGGGGCGCCACCCGGTCCTGCTCGCCCTGCACGAGCAGCACGGGCGCCTCGACCAGGGCCAGGTCTGCAGCCCACGGGGTGACGAGCGCGATGTCGTCGTCCACCTGGCCGTCCGGCCCTGCGCGTCCGGCGGTTCCGGCGTCCACACCCATCGCCTCCCAGGTGCCGGACAGCGCCTCGAAGTCGGCGGTGGTGAAGGTCGCGGGGTCGAACTCGCTCTGCTCGGCGTAGCGCAGACGGGCCTCCCGCCCGGCCATGGCGGCGCGGAGCGCGCCGTCGTCCGCCATACCGGCGAACCAGCTGTCGTCGCCGGTGAAGGGGGCGATCGCGGCGAAGCAGGCCACACCGGTCACCCGGTCGGGCAGCAGGGCCGCGCAGGCGAGCGCGTGCGAACCGCCGCTGGACGAGCCCATCACGGCGAACCGGTCGAGGCAGAGCACGTCGGCCACATGAGCCAGGTCCGAGGCCGCGGATCCGACGGCGCGGCCCGGTTGCGGTGTGGATCCGCCGTAGCCGGGGCGGGCGCAGGACACGAGCCGGAAACCGCGTTGCCTGGCCAGGCCGAGAAGCGGCTCGTACAGCGCACCGGTCTGCGGCGTGCCGTGGTGCCAGACGAGCGCGGTGTCCCCGTCGCCGGTGTCGTGGATCCGCAGGTCGCGTCCGTCTGCCAGCCGCAGGTCCCGCGTGATCGCCACCGCGTCACCGTAGCGGGATCACGCGAGGGCGGCGACGAGGGCGTCCATGCAGGCGGGAGCGGTGCTCGGCGGCGCGAGCAGCAGCCCGGACACCTCGACCAGCGGGGCCAGCGGCCGGACGGCCACGCCCGGCATCGGCGCGTCACCGCAGCCGCAGACGATCGTGGCGTCGCCTTCGCTCATGCCGATCTCGACGGCGGCGTCCTCGAGCGAACGCACCGGCCGGCCGGTGCTCGGAACGATGCCGGCGGCGCGGCAGGCCGTCTGCAGGGCGTCCTGCAGGGCCGGGTCGCTCCCCCGGTCGGGCAGGCGCAGCGTGAGGTCGGCGAGCGCGGTGATCGGTACGGCCGGAGCGCGCGCCGCCGGATGCGCTGACGGGAGCAGCACCTGCAGCGGGTCGCGCCACACTTCTCGCGCCTGCAGGTCCCTGGCCCCCACCGCCCCGCGGACGAGCGCGATGTCCAGCTCACCGGCGCGCAGTGCGGCGACGTGCGCGGCGATCGTGCCGTCCACGAGGGTGAGCGCGAGGTCGGGGACGTCCGCCCGGAGCTTCGCGGCCGCCCGGTACAGGCGTGGTCCCGTGCCGGGGGTGGTGCCGACCCGCAGCACCCCCGCGCGCCCGGCGGCGAGGTCGGCCGCAACAGCGCGTACCCGGTCGACCGCCGACAGGGCGGCGCGTACCTCGTCGAGCAGCCGCCTGCCGTCGCCGGTGAGCGCGACGCGTCGGGACGTCCGCTCCAGCAGCCGCACGCCCAGCTCCCGTTCGAGCCGGCCGACCTGCTGGCTCACCGCAGGCTGCGCGACGTGCAGGCGCTCGGCGGCCCGCCCGAAGTGCAGCTCCTCCGCGACGGCCACGAAGTAGCGCAGCTGCCGAACCTCCACGCCACATCTCTACCACGTCTCTACCAGGATCCATCACGCGTCCTTATCGCTGTGCGGGCCGATTGCCCGTTGATCCGCGACCGAGCCGTCGCTGGACTGGTGGCATGCAGATCGGGATGTGGATCGATGACGAGAGGCCGCTGCCGGCCGTGGTCGACGCGGTGGTGGACGCGGAACGCAGGGGCTTCGGCCGTGCCTGGTTCGGTCAGCGGCTCGGATGGGACCCGCTGACGGTCATCGCCGCCATCGGCGACCGCGCCCCGCGGATCGGCATGGGGACGGCCATCGTGGTGACCTGGTCGCGCCACCCGCTCACGCTCGCCGCGGAGGCACTCACCGCGCAGGCCGCGGTGCAGGGCAGGCTCACGCTCGGGATCGGACCCAGTCACCAGCCGATCGTCGAGGGCCGGTTCGGTCAGCACTGGCACCGTCCCGGCCGGCACGTCGAGGAGCAGCTCGACGTCCTCCTCCCCGCGCTGCGCGGGGAGGCCGTCGACGTACACGGCGAGACGGTCACGGCGGTCGGCGCGCTGACTGCGCCCGGCGCGCCCGCACCGCCGCTGCTGCTGTCCGCGCACGGCCCGCGCCTGCTGCGCATGGCCGGAGAGCGGGCCGACGGGGTGATCACCACGTGGACCGACGCTCGCAGCGTCGCCGAGAACGTGGTGCCTGCGGTGCGGGCGGCCGCGGCAGGCCGGCCGGACCCGCAGGTCGTCGTCGGCGTGATCGCCACGCTGACCGATGACCGGGACGCCGCGCGCGAGCATGTCGCCCGGAACTTCGGCATGGCGGGTTCGTTGCCGAGCTATCGCCGCTCACTGGACCAGGCCGGGTTCTCCGGACCGGAGGACACGATCCTGGCCGGGAACGAGGCGGAGCTGGAGAAGGCCGTGCGTCGGTTCGCCGACGCCGGAGCGACGGAGCTGCAGCTCTGCCCGATCGGCCCACCCGCCGAGCAGGCGCGCACGATCGAGTTCTTCGGCGGGCTGGCCTCCGCTGTGTCGTGACGGCTACGGCGTGATCGTCTGGACGGACAGCTGGTTCCCCGGTGGGGTGGTGTCGCAGCCGGTGCCCTCCACGGGGACGAACAGGGCGGCGGTGTCGCCCGGCGGGTAGACGCGCACTCCGCGGACCGGGACGGGGTGACAGGCGGCGGCGTCGTAGTTCTGGACGTTCACGAGCTGGAGCTGGGCACGTGCCGTGCCGCCGGGCGGGATCGGCACCTGGCCGCCGCGCTCCCCCGACATCGCCGCTGCCGGGCCGACCTGGTGGCCGTCGTCGCCTGCGACGTACGAGACGCCCGGGAAGCCGCGCAGCTCGCAGGTGTGGGAGCCGGTGTTGGTGAAGATCAGCGGGCGGTACACCGATCCCGCGGCGGCGTCGCCCTCGCCGAGTGACGCGGAGAGCTCGCCGGTGGTGCAGCGGGGCAGGTCCGTGCCGTCCGCGTGCTCGGTGGGCCTGATCGCGCGGGTCCCGGCGGCGGCCGGTGTCGCGGTCGGCGCGACGTCCGCGGACGTCGCAGGCGAGACCGGCGCTGTCGGCGGCGCGCCGGCGCATGCCGACACGCCCATCAACACGGCGGCGACGACCCCCGCCACCCTGGTACTGGTCCAGATCATTTCCCCGCTCCTCCGCGGCGCTCCACTGGCTACATCAGCACTGCGCCGCTCCACCTGGTCAGACGCGCGGTTGGAGACCGCGTTCCGCGATACAACCGATCGGGTGCCTTAGGCTCGGATCGATGTCGGCGACGCGCTTGCTGGTCTTGGGGATCGTTCGCGGGTACGGGCGCGCCCACGGCTACCGGATCGGCAACGACCTGCTGTCGTGGGGCGCCGACGAGTGGGCGAACGTGAAGTGGGGCTCGATCTACCACGCGTTGCACTCGCTCACGGAGGGCGGCTACCTCCGGGACTTCAACGACATGCCGGGGCGCACCGAGTACGAGCTCACCGAGCGCGGTGAGGCCGAGTACATGAAGCTGCTGCGCGACGCGCTGCGCCGTCCGCAGCCACGTCCGGATGCGTTGGGCGCCGCGCTCGCGATGCTGCCGTCGCTGTCCCGCGAGGAGGCGATCTCGCTGTTGCGGGAGCGCCTGGGGGCTCTGGAGACCGCGCGCGACAAGGCGCGCGCACAGGTCGACGCGCTGGTGGACCCGCCGCACGTGCGGGAGCTGTTCGGCATGTGGGAGCACAGCGCGGCGAGCAGCGCCGAGTGGACGCGCGGCTTGATCGAGCGCCTCGAGGGCGGCGCGTACCCGATGGCGGGCGAACCACGCTCGCCGGGCAAGCCCGGCAGCTGGGAAGCGTTGAAGTTCCCGCCGTATCCGCCGCGATAGCGGGGCGCTTGGTAACACCCGCCCGGTTCGTGGCGATTCAAGTTTGCACACCCCCTTCCCGGTGAGGCATTCTCGTCGGGCAGGGTTCAAACTTGAGTATCGGGAGGGACATGGTTGCCGCTGTGAGCGCCGAGGCGCTCCGCAAGCGCTACCCCGGATCCGACCAGCCCGCGCTCGACGGGTTCGACCTGTCCGTGCCGCCGGGCACGGTGCACGGGCTGCTCGGCCCGAACGGCGCGGGCAAGACCACCGCCGTCCGCATCCTCACCACGTTGCTGCGCGCCGACGGCGGGCGCGCCGCGATCGACGGGTTCGACGTCGCCACGCAGGGCGCGGACGTGCGCAGGCGGATCGGGCTGGTCGGCCAGTACGCCGCGGTCGACGAGATCCTCGACGGCCGCACCAACCTCGTGATGTTCGGCAGGCTCTTCCACCTGTCCCGGGCCGACGCGCACCGGCGGGCCGACGAGCTGCTCAGGCGGTTCGACCTCGCCGACACCGGTACCCGGCCGGTCGGGAGGTACTCCGGCGGCATGCGGCGGCGGCTCGACCTGGCCGTCAGCATGATCCTCGCGCCCGCGGTGCTGTTCCTCGACGAACCGACGACCGGGCTCGACCCGCGCAGCCGGGCCGGGGTGTGGGGCGCGGTGCGTGCGCTCGTCGCGGACGGCACGACGGTCCTGCTCACCACTCAGTACCTGGATGAGGCCGATCAGCTCGCCGACCGGATCTCGGTGCTCGCCGCACCGAAGGGCGGCGGCGGCCGCGTGGTCGCCGAGGGCACACCGGACGAGCTGCGCTCGCGCATCGGTGGGGACCGGATCGAGGTCGTGGTCCACCACGCGGCCGACCTGCCCCGCGCCGCCGCGCTCGTGGGACGGGTGGCCGGCACCACCCCGGAGACCGAGCAGGCGACCCGCCGGGTGACGGCCCCGGTGAGTGACCGCATGGAGGCGCTCACCGCGGTCGTGCACGGGCTGCGGCACGAAGGGATCGACGCGGAGGACCTCACCGTGCGCCGCCCCACCCTCGACGAGGTGTTCCTGCATCTGACGGCGACGGGGGTGGCGGCGTGACCGTCCTTCCCGCGCCCGGGTCGCGCCTGCGCTGGGCGCTCAGCGACGCCGGCACCCTGACCCGTCGCTACCTGGCCCACCTGCGCCGCCAGCCCGAGCAGCTCGTGATGACGATCGGGTTCCCGATCGTCATCCTGCTGATCTTCGTGTTCCTGATGGGCGGCATGATGGTGGTGCCGGGCGGCGACTACCGGCAGCTGCTGCTCCCGGGCATGTTGACCATGACCATGCTGTCCGGGATCGGCAGCACGATGATCGCCGTCGTCACCGACGCGCAGCGCGGGATCACCGACCGGTTCCGCTCGATGCCGATGACGCCGTCGGCCGTGCTCGTCGGGAGGGCCGCCGCCGATCTCACGATCTCGGCGATCGGGCTGGTCGTGCTGATGCTCGCGGGTCTCGCGATCGGCTGGCGCATCAGCGGGGGGCCACTCGCCGTGGCCGCGGCCGCCGGGCTGCTCCTGCTGTTGCGATTCGCGATGCTGTGGATCGGCATCTACCTGGGCCTGATCGCGCGCGGCAGTGGGCCGGTCACCGCGGCTCAGGCCCTCGAGTTCCCGGTGGCGTTCCTGTCCGGGGTGTTCTTCGCACCCGCCGCCATGCCCGCCGTGGTCTCGACGATCGCCGAGTGGCACCCGCTGACCGCCACCGCGGCAGCCACCCGCGAGCTGTTCGGCAACCCCGGGTGGGGCGGCGACTCATGGGTCGCCCAGCACCCCGTCCTCATGGCCGTCGTCTGGCCGCTCGTGATCATCGCGGTCTTCGGGCCGCTTTCCGTCCACCGCTACCGGGAGATGAGCCGATGACCACCCAGAACCCCACCCCGCCGCGCTGGCTCAAGCCGATGAACAAGGTCTTCCTCGCGCTGCGGCGCACCGGCCTCGGCATGAAGACGCTGCCCGTGCTCACCGTGCCGGGCCGCAAGAGCGGCAAGCCGCGCAGCACACCGCTCTCGGTGCTGGAGCACGAGGGACAGCGCTACCTGCTGGAGGGCTTCCCCGGCGCCGACTGGGCGCGCAACGTCCGGGCCGCGGACGGTCGCGCCGTGCTGAGCACGGGCAAGCGCCGCGAGCAGGTTCGGCTCGTCGAGCTGGATCCGCAGGACGCGCTCCCGGTGCTGCGGCTGTGGCCGGTGCGTCTCGCCGACGGCGCGAAGATCATGGCCGATGCCGGGGTCGTGGAGGCGGTGACGCCGGAGGCGTTCGAGGCGGTCGCGGGCCGGTGCGGCGTTTTCCGGGTCGAGCCTGCGTGAATGCGGTCGGAAACCGTCCGCTGCCCCGCGTAGGAAGGACTGCATGACCGAGTACATCTCCGTCACCGGCGCCCGCGAGAACAACCTGCGCGACGTGTCCGTCCGGATCCCGAAGCGCCAGATCACGGCGTTCGTCGGGGTCTCCGGGTCCGGGAAGTCGTCACTGGTGTTCGACACGATCGCCGCGGAGGCGCAGCGGCAGCTCAACGAGACGTTCTCGGCGTTCGTGCGCGGGTTCCTCCCGAAGCTGGGCCAGCCCGACGCCGACCTGATCGAGGGGCTGTCGACGGCGATCGTGGTGGACCAGAAACGGCTCGGCGGCGGGGCCCGCTCCACGCTGGGCACGGTCACCGACATCAACCCGCTGCTGCGGCTGCTGTGGTCGCGCCGCAGCACCCCGCACGTCGGGTACGGCTACGCGTTCTCGTTCAACGAGCCGCAGGGCATGTGCCCGGAGTGCAAGGGCATCGGGCGCAAGGTGCAGCTCGACCACGGCGCCTTCTTCGACCTGGACAAGTCGCTGAACGAGGGCGCGATCCGGCACCGCGACTTCGCGGTCGACTCCTGGTATTGGCACATCTACGCGCAGTCGGGGAAGTTCGACAACGACAAGCCGCTGCGCGACTACAGCGACGCCGAGTGGCGGCTGCTGCTGTGGGGCTCGGACGGGAAGGTCGCGCTCAAGGGGCCCGGCCGCAAGGCCGTCAACATGGACTTCGAGGGCGTGGAGGCCAAGTTCAACCGCCTCTACATCCAGGCGGACGCCGACTCCGGCAGCTCGGAGCGCAAACGGGAGACGGTCGCGCGGTTCACCACATCGGTGCGCTGCCCCGGCTGCGGCGGGACCAGGCTGAACGAGGCCGCGCGCACGGCCACCGTCGGCGGGTACTCCCTGCCCCAGGTCACGGCGATGAACCTGCACGGGGTGCACGCGCTGCTGCCCACCCTCTCGGATCCGGACGTCAGGCCGCTCGTCGACGAGGCCACCGCGCGGGTCGGGGCTCTGATCGACATGGGGCTGGGCTACCTCACGCTCGACCGGGAGACCTCCACGCTGTCCGGTGGCGAGTCGCAGCGGATCAAGATGGTGCGCCACCTCGGGTCGTCGCTCGTGGACGTCATGTACGTGTTCGACGAGCCGACGATCGGGCTGCACCCGCGCGACGTGGGGCGGATGAACGCGCTGCTGCACCGGCTGCGCGACAAGGGCAACACGGTGCTGGTCGTCGAGCACGACAGCGACGTGATCACGGCGGCCGACCACGTCGTCGAGCTCGGCCCGCTGGCCGGCTCCGGGGGCGGGCGGATCGTGTACGAGGGGGACGTGGCAGGGCTCGCGACGTCGGGCACGCTCACCGGCGAGTTCCTGCACCGTCCGATCGCGCTCCGGGAGGAGCCGCGCACGCCGACCGGACACCTGCGCCTGGAGAACGCGAAGGCCAACAACCTGCGCGGCTTCGACGTCGACGTCCCGCTCGGCGTGCTCGTCGCGCTCACCGGCGTCGCGGGCTCGGGCAAGAGCACGCTGGTGCGCGAGGTGCTCGTGCCCCAGCACCCGGGGGCGATCGTGGTGGACCAGAGCGCGGTGGCCACCTCGATCCGTTCCACGCCCGCCACCTGGACCGGGGTGATGGACCCGATCCGCAAGCTGTACGCCAAGGCCACCGGGGTGAAGCCTGCGCTGTTCAGCTTCAACTCCGACGGCGCCTGCCCCACCTGCAACGGGCTGGGCGTGCTCTACACCGACCTCGCGTTCCTCGACGGCGTGCGCTCCACCTGCACCGAATGCCACGGCCGCCGCTACACGGAGGAGGTGCTCGCGCTCACCGTCGACGGGAAGTCGATCTCCGACGCCCTGGACATGACCGCGGAACAGGCGTGCGCGTTCTTCACCGCCCGCGACATCCGGCGGCGGCTGCAGGCCGTGGTCGACGTCGGGCTCGGGTACCTGACGCTCGGCCAGCCGCTGTCGACGTTGTCGGGCGGCGAGTGCCAGCGGCTCAAGCTGGCCGGGCGGCTGCACGAGGAAGGCAACATCTACATCCTGGACGAGCCCACGACCGGGCTGCACATGTCCGACTGCGGGCACCTGCTGGCCCTGCTCGACCGGCTCGTCGACGGCGGCAGCTCGGTGATCGTGGTCGAGCACAACCTCGACGTGATCGCGCACGCCGACTGGGTGATCGACCTCGGCCCCGACGGCGGCGACGACGGTGGCACCGTGGTGTTCGAGGGCCCGCCGCACGAGCTCGTCCGTGCCACCGGCTCGTTCACCGGGGAGCACCTGGCCCGCCACGTCGCGGCCCGCTGAGCCGGCTCCCCGACCACCCTGCACCCTGGAGTTCGATGACCTCGACTCATCCCATGAGCCCAGCCGCCGAGGGCCGGGCGCCCAGCCGGACCGACCTGGCCGTCTTCGTCCCCGCCGACCCGCCACGAGCCGGCCAGCTGCTGCTGACCGGCGACGTGCTGACCGGCCTCGGCACCCCCGGCGCCGCCGACGTCGTGCCCCCGCCCGGGGACGACGTGCGGAACGTGCCGGTGCGGCGGATACCGGTGGCCGAGGCGCTGGCGCCCCTGCTCGCGAGTCCGACGTTCGGGCACGGTGAGTCCGGCGATCTGGACGCGGCGCTGCGGTTCTGGGCCGATGCGGCCCGGTTCGCCGTGCACCTCGTCGCCCGTGGCCGGCTGCTCCCGGGTGTGTCGCCCGCGGGGTTCGACGCGTGGCGGGTCGGCCCGCTCGACGCCGACGACGCCGACCGGCTGCACTCCCTCGCCGCGGCGATGCCGCCCAGCGCAAGGGCGGTCCCCGCGCCGGGAGAGGAGCCGGTGGCCCTCCCGGCGGCCGCACCGCTGCTGCGGGCGTTCCTCGACGCCGTGGCCGACGTGCTGCCCCGTTCCCCCGAGGCGGTCGAGGCGACCGGCACGCCGGTGTACGCCTCGCCGGAGCCACACGCCGTCCCGCACCTGAGGGACTGGGCCGACGAGGTCGCGGCGGGTTTCGACGCCGGCGTGCGGTTGTCGCTGCGCGTCGAGGTGGGGCCGGACGCCACCCGGTTCCGCGCCGTCGTCCAGCTGCACGCGCTCGACGATCCCACGCGGGTGGCCGACCTCGCCGCCGTGTGGAGCGGCGCGGCCGTCGGCTTCGGGCCTCGCGGCCGGATCGACGCGTTGCTCGCCGTGCGCCGCGCCGCGCGGTTCTGGGACCCGCTTCAGCAGTTGCTCGGGCAGGCGGTGCCGGACGTGCTCGACCTCGACGACGGGGATGTCACCGACCTGCTCGGCGACGGCTCCGCCCGGCTCGCCGCCGCGGGAGTCGCCGTGCACTGGCCGCGGGACCTGCGGCCGGAGCTGTCCGCGCGCGTCGTCGCGGGGCGCGGCAGCGGTCCGACCCCGTTCACGGCAGGCGGGGAGCCGCTGCACCTCGACTGGGAGCTCGCCCTGCGCGGTGACCCCCTCACCGGCGAGGAGATGGCCGAGCTGGCCGCGAGTCACCGGCCGGTGGTGCGGCTTCGTGACGAGTGGGTGCTCGTCGATCCCGCCACCCGGGCGCGGGCGACCGATCGGACGCTCGGCCCGGTGAGCCCGGTGTCGGCGCTGGGAGCGGCGCTCACCGGACAGGTCGACGACCGCGGAACCCCGGTTCCGGTGCTCACGACGGGCTGGCTCCAGGAGCTCAAGGAGCGGATCGCCGCGCCGCCCGCCCCGCTCGCGCCGCCGGACGGGCTCGCCGCAACGCTGCGCGACTACCAGCTGCGCGGCCTCGGCTGGCTGGACCGGATGACCTCGCTCGGGCTCGGCGCGTGCCTCGCCGACGACATGGGCCTCGGTAAGACGATCACTCTGATCGCACTGCACCTGCACCGCGCTGCCGGACCCACACTGGTGGTCTGCCCGGCGTCGTTGCTGGGCAACTGGGAGCGGGAGATCACGCGGTTCGCGCCGGGCGTGCCCGTCGACCGCTACCACGGCAGCGGCCGGGAGTTGCCGGAGCACGACGGGTTCGTCCTCACCACGTACGCGACGATGCGGCTGGACGTCGACGCGCTGGCCGCGCACCGGTGGGGCCTTGTGGTCGCCGACGAGGCGCAGCACGTGAAGAACCCCGCGTCGGGCACCGCGGCCGCGCTGCGCCGCATCCCGTCCGCCGCCCGAGTCGCGCTCACCGGCACCCCGGTGGAGAACGACCTGGTGGAGCTGTGGTCGATCCTCGACTGGACCACCCCGGGTCTGCTCGGCACACTCGCCGAGTTCCGGGCCCGCTGGGCGGACCCGATCTCGGAGGATCCGGGCGTCGGCGGACGGTTCGCGCGGCTCATCGCCCCGTTCCTGCTGCGACGGCGCAAGTCGGACCCCGGCATCGCGCCGGAGCTGCCCCGCAAGACCGAGACCGACCGCCCCGTCGGGCTCACCCGCGAGCAGGCGGGGCTGTACGAGGCGGTGGTGGCCGAGACGATGGAGCGCATCGCCCGCGCCGACGGCATGGCCCGGCGCGGCCTCGTTCTCGCGCTCCTCACCGCGCTCAAACAGATCTGCGACCACCCCGCGCTCTACGCGAAGGAGCCCGACCCGGTGCTGCGGGGCCGGTCCGGGAAGCTGGAGCTGCTCGACGAGCTGCTCGACACGATCCTCGCCGAGGACGGCGCGGCGCTCGTGTTCACGCAGTACGTCACCATGGGGCGGCTGCTCGAGCGGCACCTGCGAGCGCGCGGCACGTCCGTCCAGTTCCTCCACGGCGGCACCCCGGTGCCGGAACGCGAGGCGATGGTCGAGCGATTCCAGCGCGGCGAGGCGGCGGTGTTCCTGCTGTCGCTGCGCGCGGCGGGCACCGGGCTCAACCTCACCCGCGCCGACCACGTCGTGCACTTCGACCGCTGGTGGAACCCCGCCGTCGAGGAGCAGGCCACCGACCGGGCGTACCGGATCGGGCAGACCCGCCCGGTGCAGGTGCACCGGCTGATCAGCGAAGGCACCGTGGAGGACCGCATCGCCGCCCTGCTCGAATCCAAGCGCGCGCTCGCCGACTCCGTGCTCGCCGGGGGCGAGGCCGCGCTCACCGAGCTCACCGACGCCCAGCTGGCCGACCTCGTCGCCCTGCGGGGCGAATCGTGACCGCCGCGCGGGGGTTCCCCGCGTTCCCGCCGCGCCCGGGCAGGCGCGGCCGGTCCTGGTGGGCGCGGGCGTTCACCGCGGCCATGGAGGACGCCGCCCTCGACGCCACTCTGCTGCGGGCCGGGCGGCGGTTCGCCGGCAGCGGGCGGATCGGGCCGATCACGGTGTCGCCCGGCCGGATCGCCGCCACCATCGAGGACCCGGACGGGATCTACGACGTCGTGGTGCACCTGGCCGAGCTCACCGACGCGGAGTGGGCCCGGTTCCTCGACCAGGTGCTGGCCGAGGCGGGCCACCTCGCGGCGCTGCTCGACCGCGAGGTGCCGCGATCGCTCGTGCGCTCCGCGGACGCCGCCGACGTCGCGCTCCTGCCGACCATCGGCGACCTCGAGTCCGACTGCGACTGCCCGGACATCGGCGATCCGTGCCAGCACGCGGCCGGCCTCTGCTACCAGGCGGCGTGGCTGCTGGACGACGACCCGTTCGTGCTGCTCCTGCTGCGCGGCCGCGACGCGGACGAGCTGCTCGACGTGCTCGGCAGGGAACCGGCCGCGGCCGAACCGGCGGACCGGCGGGACGTCGATCGCGTGGTGGCGGCGGCCGCGGCGTACACGGCCACTCCCGCAGGTCTTCCCGCTCCGCTCCCGCCACCGGCACGAGCGGACGTCCCGGTGTTCCCGCCACCGCCCGGCCTCCCACCGGACGCGCTGTCCCACCTGGCGGCGGCCGCGGCGACCCGCGCGAGAGAGCTGCTCACCGCCCTCCCGGTGGTCGAGTAGGGACGGCGCCCCAGCGCCGGCCCGTATCGAGACCACTCACCCATGAGGCGATCGTGGCTGTGGCCTCGATACGCGCCGGCCCTGGCGGGCCGGCGCTACTCGACCACCGGACAGAGGCCCTGGCGGGCCGGCGCTACTCGACCACCGGGAGGCGGGCCGGAAAGGGTCAGCGCAACCCGAGCGCCGCCGAGAGCTCGCGCAGGGGCGGGAGCGGGTCGGCGCCCTCGGCCGTGAGCACCTGGGCGCACACGTGGTCGGCGCCCGCGTCGAGGTGGGCGGTGAGCCGCGCGGCCACCGACTCGGCGTCGCCGTGGGCCACGAGGGCGTCGATGAGCGCGTCGCTGCCGCCGTTGTCGAGGTCCGACTCGCTCCAGCCGAGACGCAGCAGGTTGGACCGGTAGTTGACCAGGTTCAGGTAGGGCCGGTCGACGACCGGGCGGCCGATCGCGCGGGCGCGCTCGGCGTCGGTGTCGAGCACCACCTTCTGCTCAGGGGCGAGCAGGACGCCGTCACCGACGATCTCCCGCGCCTCCCGGGTGTGCTCTGGGGTGGTGAGGTAGGGGTGCGCGCCGGCCGTGCGGTCGGCCGCCAGCCGCAGCGCCTTCGGCCCCAGCGCGGCGAGCGCCCGTCCCGCGACGGGGACATCGGCTTTGTCCAGCGCGTCCAGGTAGTCGACCATCGTGGCGTACGGGCTGCGGTACTTGCTCGTCTGCTCGGGGTGCCCGATCCCGACGCCGAGCAGGAACCGGCCCGGGTGCTTCGCCGCGATCCGGTGGTAGGACGGCGCCACCTCCTCCGCGGGTGTCGCCCACATGTTCACGATGCCGGTGGCGATCACGATGCGCTCGGTGGCGTCGAGGAGCGACTCGGCGAGCGCGAGGTCCCCTCGAGGCGACCCGCCGATCCAGACGGCGCCGTACCCGAGCGCCTCGGCCTCCACCGCGAACTCGGGGCTGAGCCCCCCTTGCCCTCGCCAGATCCCGTACCGGCCCACATCGATCGTCATGTCACGGGCCAACGCGGCTCGGGTGGGCGGGCATTCCGCGAAAGCGTCGGTGCTCCCGCATAGGGTCAGCGGGTGAGTCGCGAACCGCGCCCGCGGGTACTGGTGCCGGCCGATCCGTCGTTGCCCCACACGGTCCCGGCCGGCACCGAGGCGGTGGTGGTGGGCGGCGGTATCGCCGGGGTCTCGGCGGCGGTGGTGCTGGCCGAGCGCGGGGTGGCCGTCACGCTGCTGGAGGCGGCGCCCACCCTCGGCGGCCGGCTCGGCGCGTGGCCGCACACCCTGCCCGACGGCACCGAGCAGGTGGTCGAGCACGGGTTCCACGCGTTCTTCCGCCACTACCACACCTGGCGTGCGCTGCTGCGCCGCATCGACCCGGAGCTGGGTTTCCTCCGCCCGATCGGCGGCTACCCGGTGATCTCCCGCGAATGGCCGGACGAGGACCTCACCGGACTGCCCGGCGTCCCGCCGTTCAACCTGATCGCGCTGTTCGCCCGGTCCCCCAGCCTCGGGCTGCGCGACCTGCTGCGGTCCCGCCAGTCGCTCGCCGCCGAGCTGCTGGCCTACGACCGCGTCCGCACCACCGCACGCTTCGACCACGTGCCCGCGGCCCGGTTCCTCGCCTCGCTCGGCATGTCCGATCGCGCGCAGGCGATGCTGTTCGAGGCGTTCGCGCGCTCGTTCTTCGCCCATCCGGGCGCGCTGTCGGCCGCCGAGCTGATCGCGATGTTCCACTACTACTTCCTGGGCAATCCGCACGGCATCGGTTTCGACGCGCCGGCCACCGACCACCGCACCGCGATCTGGGAGCCGTTCGCGGCGTACCTGGAGAAGCTGGGCGCGCAGGTGCGCACGGCCGCGCCTGCCCGGTCGATCGCCCCGGCCGAGTTCCACAGCTGGCGGGTGGAGCTGGATGACGGTGCGCTGCTCACCCGGCACCTGGTGCTCGCCACCGAACCGCCCGCGCTGCGCGCCCTCCTCGCGGCGTCCCCGCAGGTGGCGGCGGTGGCGCCGCGGCTCGTGGCGAAGGCGGCCGCCATCCCGGTCGCGCCGCCGTTCGCCGTCACCCGGCTGTGGTTCGACCGCGACGTCGCCCCCCACCGCGCCACGTTCAGCGCCGTGAGCCGCGAGCGCACCCTCGACTCGGTCACGGTCTACTCCCGCCTCGAGGCGCCGTCGGCGGAGTGGGCGGCGCGCACCGGCGGCTCGATCGTGGAGCTGCACTCCTACGCCTGCTCCGCCCCCGACGCCTCCACCGCGTCGGCGCGGATGCGGGCCGAGCTCGCCGAGCTGTGGCCGGAGACGGCCGACGCCGGTGTGCTGCACCGGCAGGAGCGGATGGAGGCCACGGCGCCGTCGTTCCCGCCCGGCGGGGCCGCGTCCAGGATCACCGTCACCGGTCCGTGCCGCGGGCTGCGGGTGGCGGGCGACCACGTCACCACCCCGTTCCTCACCGGCCTCATGGAACGTGCAGCCGTCTCGGGTGTGCTGGCGGCCAACGACGTGTTCGCGGAGGTGGGCGCCGCCCCGGAGGAGATCCTCGGTGGTCCGCAGCGGGGCCTGCTGGCCGGGCTACTGCCCCGCCGCCGGTGAGGGTCGCGTTCGACCCGGGTCCGCGCGAGGGCGTCCCGCGGATCCAGCGGCTGCACGAGGACGGCACCCCGGCCGGCGTGGCGGAGACCCTGCCGGATCTCGCCGCCGTCGCCGCGCTCGAGAAGCAGGAGGCGCCGAGGTGGGTGTTCGCGAGGGCCCGCAGCTATCGGCGGCTGCTCGCGGCGGGCGTCGACGTGGGCCGCGCGCACGACGTCGAGCTGGTCGAGGGCCTGCTCGTCGCGGCCGACGGTCACTTCGGGCAGCCGCACGGGCTGGCGGCGGCGACGGCCCGCCTCCAGGGGCGCACCCCCGATCCCGACCCGCCCGCCGTGGACGACGGCCCGCCCGCGCTGTTCGAGACCGCTGCGCCCGCCGACGAGCTCGCCGACGTCGTGGCGGTGCACGCGGCACAGCAGCGCACGCTCGCCGACGCGGGACCTGGGATGCGGCTGCTGGCGGCGGCGGAATCGGCCGGGATGCTCGTGGCCGAGGAGATGACGGCCGCCGGGCTGCCGTGGCGCGCCGACGTGCACGACCGGCTCCTGGTCGAACTGCTGGGACCGCGGCCCGTGCTGGGCGGGCGCCCGCCGAGGCTGGCGGCCCTCGCCGATGCGGTCGACGCGGCGTTCGGGCGCCCGGTCAACCCCGACTCCCCGGCCGAGGTACTGCGTGCCTTCGCGCGCGCCGGGCACGAGCTGGCCACCACGCGGTCGTGGGAACTCAAGCAGATCGACCATCCGGCCGTCGCGCCGCTGCTCGCCTACAAGGAGCTCGCCCGGCTGCACTCCGCGCACGGCTGGGCGTGGCTGCGCAGCTGGGTGCGGGACGGGCGGTTCCGGCCGGAGTACATCGTCGGCGGTGTGGTATCCGGCCGGTGGGCCACCCGCGGTGGCGGCGCGCTGCAGATCCCCAAGGCGGTGCGCGCGGCCGTGCGTGCCGATCCCGGCTGGCGGCTGGTGGTGGCCGACGCCGCCCAGCTGGAGCCGCGGATGCTCGCCGCGCTCTCCGGCGACCACGCCCTCGCCCCCGGCGACGAGGACCTGTACACCGCGCTCGCGGCGCGCGAGTTCGGCGGCGACCGGGCGAAGGCAAAGCTCGCACTGCTGTCGGCGATGTACGGGCAGACCTCCGGCGGCGCCGCCGTGCTCCTCGCGACGCTGCGCAAGCGGTTCCCGGCCGCGATGGCGTTCGTCGAGGACGCCGCCCGCGCCGGTGAGGAGGGGCGGCTGGTGCGCTCCCACCTGGGCCGCACCTGCCCGCCAGCACGCCCGGGCCACGAGCAGCCCGCCGCGGCGCGGGCCCGCGGGCGGTTCACCCGCAACTTCGTGGTGCAGGCCACCGCCGCCGAGTGGGCGTTGGTGCTGCTCGCCGAGCTGCGCGGGCAGCTGCGCGCGGCAGGGAGCCCGGCCCAGCTCGTGTTCTTCCAGCACGACGAGGTGCTGTTGCACGTACCGGCAGAGGTGGCCGAGGAGACCGCCGACGCCGTCCACGCCGCTGCCGCAACGGCCGGTCGGCGCCTCTTCGGCGACACCCCGGTCCACTTCCCCATGCAGGCCCGCGTGGTGGAGGGGTACGACGAGCGCTGAGACGTGAGCGCTGGGACGACGAGCGCTGAGACGTGAGCGTCAGCCCGACGTCCGGCGGAACTCCATGTCCATCCAGTGCTCCCATGCGCCGTCCACGTTGCGTTCCCACTTCGCTGACATCGTGGAACCGGCGACCACGAGGGTGGCGCGCGCGGCCGGTCCGGCGAACGTCCAGATCCCGGCGTCGTCGACGGTGGCCCGCATCAGCGCGGTGCCGCCGCTGTGGTCGAACGAGCGCATCAGGAGGGCGTCACCGTCCCGCTCGCCGATCACCTCCAGCACGTCGACCTGCTCCCCGCCCATCCGCACGTCGACGCGGTGGACGACGAACTGCCGGCCGGGCAGCCACTCGTAGACGTCGCTGCCCTCGATGCCGACGCCGTCGACGGTCTGCCCGGAGGACGCCCAGGAACCGATGATCGGTTCCCACGCCCTCATGTCCGTCGCCATCAGTACTCGTCGTGCAGGCGCCACCACTGGTACGGGGCGGTCTGCGGTCGGCCGGCGGGGGTGTCCTCCCAGGTCTCCTGGCGCCCGAGCGGGGTGCGGTCGAGGATCGACCAGACGGTGCCGATCGCCTCGCCGCCCCGGTCGGTGGTGAAGTAGGTGCGGAAGACCCGGTCGTCGTGGCGCAGGAACACGCTGAGGCCGAAGCCTTCCGCGGTGCCGCAGTCGGTGGCGAAGTCGTTCCCGAGGGACGAATAGAACGGCACCTGCCAGCCCATGCGCTCGCGCAGCGCGGCCAGGTCCTCGTACCGCGACAGCGAGACGTTGGCCATCGTGGTGTCGCGGGCGTGCAAGTGGGCGAGGTGGCTGATCTGGTCTGTGAACAGGCAGCAGCCCTGGCACCAGGGCGGCCCGGCCATGAACTGGTAGACCACGAGCTGGCGGCGGCCCTCGAACAGGTCCAGCAGCGTGGCGGGCCCGTCGGCGCCCTCGAAGGTGTAGCCGCCGAACTCGACCATCGGCATCCGGCGCCGCCGCGCGGCGAGCGCGTCGCCCGCACGCATGTGCTCCTTCTCGGCGGCCCGCAGCTCGGCCGCCGCCACGGCCCACTCCTGGGGCGTGACGACCGGGGGTAGCGCCTCGGGGGCGAGCTCGGTACTGGGCGGTGCGCTCATGATCGGTTCTCCTTCTCGGGTTCGGTGACGTGCTCGGTGAGGCGGTCGAACGCGCTCGACCATCCGTCGTGGACGTTCTCCCGGGCCTCCTCGGTGCTGAAGCCCACCTGGTGGAAGGTCATCTCGGTGCGGCCGTCGCCGAGGTCGGCGAGCTCGACGGTGATCACGGACTCCGCGTCCCCACCGGGCGCGCGCCACGTGAACACGAGTCGCTCCGGGGCGCGGACCTCCAGGTAGAAGCCGCCCGTCGGGAACTCCTGGCCGGTGCCGTCGACGACCATGGTCGCCCGCCAGATGCCGCCGGGACGGACGTCGGCGCTGATGGACTCGAGCGGTGTGCTGAAGCCGCGCGGGCCGTACCAGCGGGTGAGGTGCCGCGGGTCGGTCCAGGCCCGGAACACGAGCTCCCGCGGAGCGGCGAACTCCCGGGTGATCGTGAACTCCCGGGTGGTGGTCATGCCGGCCCTCCCTGCTGCAGCTCACGCAGGTGCTCGTCGAGACGGTCGAAGCTGCCCTCCCAGAACCGCCGGTACGTCTGCACCCACTCCGCGACGCCCGCCAGCGGCGCGGCCTCCAGCCGGCACGGCCGCTGTTGCGCGTTGCGGCCCCGGCTGATCAGCCCGGCGCGTTCGAGGACCTTCAGGTGCTTGGAGACCGCCGGCATGCTCATCGCGAACGGCTCGGCCAGCTCGGTGACGGTCGCCTCGCCGCGGGCCAGCCGCGTGAGGATCGCGCGCCGGGTGGGGTCGGCCAGCGCCCCGAACACGACGTCCAGCTGATCGTTGACCACGTGTCAAACCCTCCGGTTAATTAACTTCGAGGTTTACCATAACCCCGCTGTCAACATTCAACCGAGCGGTTGACGGTTTGCTGGTCGAGCACTACGTTCAACCGAGTGGTTGAGCAACTCGACGCGGTCTTCCACGCGATGGCCGACCCCACGCGCCGGGCCATGGTGCGCACGCTCGCCGGCGGCGAGCGGACCGTCGGCGAACTCGCCGCCCCGCACCCGATCTCGCTCGCGGCCGCCTCCAAACACGTCAAAGTGCTGGAGCGGGCCGGCCTGGTGCGGCGCACCGTGCTCGGACGGCGGCACGTGTGCCGCCTCGAGGCCCAGCCCCTCGCCGCGGCGAGCCGCCACCTGCACTTCTACGAGCAGTTCTGGACCGAGCGCATCGACGCCCTCGAAGCGTTCGTCACCCGAGCCGAGGAGGAGTCCCCGTGACCGACGTAGCAAAGACCGTCCCGCACCGCGTCACCGTCGTCCGCACGATCGCCGCCTCCCCCGAGGCGCTCTACGCGGCGTGGACAGAGCCGGACAGGATGCGCAAGTGGTACGCGACCGTCGTCGACGCCGACGTGCGCGTCGGCGGGCGGTACCGCATCGAACTGCACGAAGCCGACGGCACCGTGAACGGATTCACCGGCGAGTACCTGGAGCTCACGCCGAACACGCGGATCGCGTTCACCTTCACCCACCACTCCCAGACCCCCGAGGACCGGATCAGCGACGAGAAGGTGGAGGTCACCTTCCGTGAGATCGAACCGGGGCGCACCGAGCTGACGCTCGTGAACAGCTGGATCGGCCCGGAGTTCGAGCCGTCCCACTACGCCGAGCTGCGCGAGGGCTGGGAGGAGTGGATCAACCGGTTGGAGAAGGTGTTCTAGGACAGACCCACCGGACAGGGGGCGCCGGCCCTACTCGACCACCGGAGATCGACTGCCTAGGCGGCGGCGCGGGAGGGCTCGTCGGCCAGTGCGTCGACGACCATCCCGCCGATCTCCTTCATACCCAGCGCGTTCGGGTGAATGGGCGCCGCGGGCGCGGTCGGGACGAGGCCCTCGACCCACTTCGTGCCGGGCAGCTGGCAGACGTCGTGGCCGATCGACGGGGTGTAGGTGTCCACGAAGTTCACGCCGGCCGCGGACGCCTGGTCGGCCAGCATCGCGTTGAGCGCCTTCTCCACCCCGCGCAGGTAGTCGACGTCGCCCGGGCTGAACGGCACCACCGGGAAGCAGCCGGGGCCCTCGTCGGGGAGGATCACGGGGTAGCCGACGAGCAGCACGCGCGCGTCGGGGGACCGCTCCTCGATCGCCGCGAGCACGCGGGCCACCTTCGGCGCGGCCTCGTCGATCTGCCGCGTGAGCTGGTCGGTGCCGTCCGCCGTGTAGTGGTCCTTGCACGCGCTGCCGGTGGGCTGCAGCGGCGAGCGGGTGGCGCACTCGGTGATGATGTCGCCGAAGCCGATGTCGTTGCCGCCGATCGAGATCGTCACCAGCTGCGTGTCGCGCGCCAGTGCGTCCAGCTGCGGTGCGTTCTTGCCCAGCGGCACGCTCTGGGGCCCGGTGACGTTCTCCGTGGTCGCCCCGCTGCAGCTGGCGTCGCGGAACTCGCCCGCACCCAGCTCCCGCGCCACCACCGACGGGTAGTTCTGGTTGGAGCGCAGGCACCCGGCCGGCTCGCCCGTGGGGATCGGCACGAGCGGGCCGGCCGCGTAGGAGTCGCCGAGCGCGACGTAGCGCTGCACCGGGGTCTGCTCGGGCTGCGCAGCGGCGGGCGGGGCCGTCGCGAGCGGAATGGCCGTTGCGAGCAGAACCGGGGCGACCCATCGGGCCGGGGAGCGGCGCACATCGACTCAACGACGCGGTGATCGTCTCGATACTCCCGAGTACCAGGCCGTGTCACCCGAGGCGGGCGGCGCGCTCCTCCAGATAGCGCCGCTCGGGCTCGCTCGTCGTGCGGATCGCCGCTTCCTGGTACTCGGCGCGAGCCCCGGCCCGGTCGCCCGCCATCTCCAGCAGGTGCGCGCGCACGGCCAGCACCCGGTGGTGTCCGACGAGGGGGCCGTCGTCCAGGGTGGCGAGCAGGTCGAGTCCTGCTCGCGGCCCCTCGACCATGCCGACGGCCACGGCCCTGTTGAGCGTGACCATCGGACCCGGCGCCACCGCGGACAGAACCCGGTACAGCTGCGCGATCTGCGGCCAGTCGGTGTCCTCGGAGCGCTCCGCCTCGCCGTGCACGGCGGCGATCGCGGCCTGCAGCTGATAGGGCCCCACCGGTGCCCGTGCCATGGTCGTCTCGATCAGCGCGATTCCCTCTCCGAGCAGGGTGCGGTCCCAGAGGCACCGGTCCTGCTCGGCGAGTGGCACCAGGCCGCCGTCGGGCCGGGTGCGGGCCGGCCTGCGCGCCTCGGTGATCAGCATGAGCGCGAGCAGGCCTGCCACCTCGCCGTCGGCGGGCAGCAGCCGGTGCACCTGCCGGACCAGCCGGATCGCCTCGCGCGTGAGATCGGGCCGGTGCAGGTCGGGCCCGGATGTCGCCGTGTAGCCCTCGTTGAACACCAGGTACAGCACGTGCAGCACCGCGCCGAGCCGGGACGTGCGATCGGCGTCGGCCGGCATCGCGAATTCGTGGCCGGCCACCGTGCGCTTGGCCCGGCTGATCCGCTGCGCGATCGTCGACTCGGGCGCGAGGAACGCCCTGGCGATCTCGGCGGTGGTCAGCCCGCCGACGGCACGCAGCGTGAGCGCCACCTGCGATGACGGCGACAGCGCGGGGTGGCAGCACAGGAACAGCAGGGTGAGCGCGTCGTCCTCGCCAGTGGGCTGTTCGGGCGCGGCCTCGTCGAGGCCGTCGAGCAGCGCGGCCGTGGTCTCACGGCGGCGCCGGGCGTGCTCGCTGCGCCAGTGGTCGGCGAGTCGCCTGGTGCCGACCGTGAGCAGCCACGCCCTCGGGTTGTCCGGCACGCCTTCTGCCGGCCACTGGACGCTCGCGGCGAGCAGCGCCTCCTGCACCGCGTCCTCGCACGCCTCGAACTGACCGTGGCGGCGCACCAGCACGCCGAGTACCTGCGGAGCGAGCGGCCGCAGCACGTCCTCGAGCGCCGCACCGACCACGCCGCAAGCCTACGAAGTCCTACTACGCCGCGGCCGCGCAGCTCAACGCAACGTGGGCGAGCGCGGACAAGGGTGCCGTTCCCCTGCCGAGGCCGATGTCGACGGCGGCGTCGAAGACGGACTGGCGCCGCGCCGCCGCGTGCACCGCCGCGTCGAGGAACCGGGGGCGGCGCAGCAGGCGGGCCAGCACGGCGCCGTGGGCGTGGTGCCGTTCGAACGTCTGGCGCATCGCGGCCCGGTGCGCCGCCCCCGCCGCGGCGCCGAGCAGCGCGGCGCGCCCGGCCAGCACGCCGGAGGCGAGCGCGTCGAAGATTCCCTCCCCGGTCAGCGGGTTGACCAGAGCCGCTGCGTCTCCCGCCAGCAGCACCCGCCCGTCGGGGTGGTGGCGTGGGGTGGTGAAGAGCGGCAGGTGGTGGCCGCGGACGGAGGCAGGGTCAGGCTCGTGACCCGGCAGGAGCGCCCGCAGGGCCGCCACGAGCTCGGTGCGGGAGCCGCTCCCGCGCTTGTCGAACACCCCGAACCCGACGTTGGCACCGCCCCCTGGCAGCGGGAACGACCATGCGTACGCCGGGTACGGCCCGCGCGCGAACTCGATCACGAGCGTGTCCGGGTCCACCGCGGTGGGCGCGTAGCCGCGTACGGCCACGGCGGTGGCGGACGGTGGTGCTGCCGGGGCGCCGAGCAGCCGGCGGACGGTGGAGTTCGCACCGTCCGCGCCGATCACGACGCGCGCCGCGACCGCACCGTCTAGGACGACGCGGTCCGGGCCCATCTCCAGGTGCCGGACGCGGTGCCGCAGCAGCCGGGCCCCGCGCGCGACGGCGGCGGCCACCAGCTCGGCGTCGAAGACGGTACGCGGCACCACCCGGTTGGGGCGGGCGCAGGCGCGCTCCACCACCCGGCCGCCGGGACTACGCAGCCGCATCCGCGGCACCGGCGGGCCGAGGCGGGACACACCGGGCACGCCCAGCGCCTCGACGAGGTCGAGGGCGTGGGCGGCGATCCCGTCGCCGCAGGTCTTCTCGCGAGGGAACTCCGCGGCGTCGACCAGCAGCACACGGGCGTCCGGACGCAGCTGCAGCGCGCGCAGCGCCGCGGCGCTGCCGGCCGGGCCTGCGCCCACCACCGCCAGGTCGACCACATCGTCCACCGTGCTGGTTCTACTCGCTGCCGGCGGCGGCCTGCGCACCGGGTCGGCTACCGTCCGTGGTCATGCTGGAGCAGCGCCGGGGACGGCGGATCGCGATGACCCCCGAGGAAGTGGATGCGTTCCTCGCCGAGGAACGCACGTGCCGCGTGGCCACCCTCGGCCCGAGCGGGCCGCACGCCACCCCGCTGTGGTACGCGTGGCACGGCGGCGCGCTGTGGCTGACGTCGGTGGTGCGCAGCCAGCGCTGGACGGATCTGCAGCGCGACCCGCGCGTCGCCGTCGTCGTGGACGCCGGCACCTCCTACGACGAGCTGCGCGGTGTCGAGCTGCGCGGGCGGGTCGAGGTCGTCGGCGAGGTCCCCCGCACCGGCGAGCCGGTGCCGGAGCTGGAGGGCCCCGAGCAGCTCATGGCCGACCGCTACATGGGTGGGACGTTCGTCCACGATGGCCGGCACGCCTGGCTCCGCATAGTGCCGGACAAGATCACGAGCTGGGACTTCCGCAAGTTCAGCGGCTGAGCAGCGTGCTGGCCGCCGCTGCCTCACCGGGCCGGGGCGGGCAGTGGTGCGACGGTGCCGCCCGCCGGGATCTGCGGGTGCTGGGTGTTGCTGACGATCACCAGCTCGTACGGGGTGGTCGTGCCCGCGCGCCACTGGCCGCCGACGAGCGGCGTCTTGGCGACTCCCGGTACGGGCCCGGCGCTGAAGTCGAGGGGCCCGACGACGGTGTCGAGCCGCATCCGGGCCATCGCGTCGGCGATCCCCCTGCGGTCCTGCACGGACCCGACGGCCGTGAGCGCCGCGGCGGCGACCTCGAACAGCGCGTGCGCGAACCCGAGCGGCTGCGTCCACTGCCGCCCCGTCGCCGCTGTGTACTCGGCGGCGAGGTCGGCGGCGCTCTGCCCGGTGAGCGAGGACCTGAACGGGTGGCTCGGCGACCACCCGACCTCGGTTGCGAGGTTCACCGCGGCCGGGCCGATCCCCTCCACGGTGGCCGGGAACTGGATGCCCTTGCCGATCGTCGCGATCCGCGGCTGGTAGCCCTGCTGGGCGGCCTGCCGCCAGAACGTGGCGAAGTCCGCCGGGTTCGCCACGCCGAGCAGAACCTCGGCCGAGGCGGCGCGGAACGCGGCGATCTGCGCGGAGAAGTCATGGCTGCCGCCGGCGAAGTTGCCAGGGTCGACGATCGTGTAGCCGCGCTGCGCGACGGAGAGCGGGATGCCGGTGTCCGGATTTCCCCAGGCAAGGCCGTCGGTGTCGTTGGGCCACAGCACGCCAGCCGCCCTGTTGGTCGCCACCTGGTCCCACATGTCGGCGTACACGGCCTGCGTGTCCTCCAGGCCCCACGAGAACAGGTACGTCCACGCGAACGGGGTCTGCGGTCGCCCGCCCCTGCTGTAGAACCACGACTGCCACGGGCTCGCGGTGGCCACGCACGGCAGGCCAGCGGCCTCGCACTGGTCGCTGACCGCGTTTACGGTGTCGGACGTGCCCGAGACGAGCATCAGGTGCACGCCGTCGTCGAGGGCGAGGCCCGCGGCGACGTCGGCCGCCCGGTTGGCGTCGGACTGGCTGTCGCGCGTCAGGATCTCCACCCGATGGGGGCGGCCGCCGACAGCGATCGGGTTCGCGGTGAAGAACTGCCCCAGCGCGGTGGCGACGAACCCGTCGGCCTCGCCGAACGGGGCGAGTGCCCCGGTCTCGGCGCTGACGTACCCGATCCGGATCACGTCGCCGGGAGCGCCTGCGGCGGGGATCGTCGCCTGTGGCTCGGAGCCGCACGCCGCGGCCATCCCCCCGGCGAGCACGCCGACCCCTGCGGTGCGGACGGTGCGGAGGAACTGTCGACGATTCGGCCGCGAGCGGCTTGTTGTGCCGTCCTGCATACCGTCCTCGTGCTCGCTGGATCGCCGTCTGGATTATTCTGGATCGTCGAATCGTCAGTTGTTTGATCGGTGCGAAGCATCATCGGCGGACATCAGAGGTGTCAAACTCGGGGTTGCGACACGCGGAGCACCATGGCGCCGCGACGGACCACCGGGGGTACCCATATCATGACGCAGCGCAGCAGGTGGCCACCCGTTCGGCGCATCCTGGTGCTCGCACTACCGACAAGCCCGGGTGACTCTGGTTACACTGCGACAGCAGGTGATCATGTTGTCCGGTGGCCAGGGCGGGCCGCCTTGCTCCCCCAAGCGTCCGAGTGGAGAAGACCGACGTGACAACGGACGACCGGCCGGCCGCCCGCCGGCGGTCCGCGTGGCCGTCCCCGCGGCACTGGAGCGTGCGGGTCAAGTTCTCGGTCGTGGTCGTCGTACCGCTCGTGCTCGCCGTCGCGCTCGGCACGATCCGGATCCTCGACGAGGTCGCCGAGGCGGCCGAACGGGGCCTCGTCGCCAGGTTCGTCTCGGCCCAGGGCATGGTCACCTCCCTCGTCGTCGACGTGGAGCGCGAGCGTTATCGCGCCACGGAGTTCGTCGCCAACGGCCGGGCGGACCCGCGCGCGCTGCAGGGCGTGGTCGACGCCGTCGACCAGCGCGCCGCGAGGAGCCGCGACGCCGTGGCGAGGCTCGCCGACGACGTCCCGGCGATCGTGCTCGTCCAGCAGCAGGCCGACCAGGCCATCTCCCGGCTCCCGCCGCTGCGCGAGGTGGTCACCCGGTCCAATGCCCCGCCCGAGGCCGTCGTCGCGCGGTACTCCGAGCTCATCGAGCAGCTCGTGCAGCTCGACACCGCGTTGCTGCGCAACATCAACACGTCCGAGGTCACCGGGCTCGCAAACGCACTCGCCGGCCTCGGTGCCGCGCGCAACGAGGCCACCCTCCAGCAGGCCCAGATGGCCATCGCCGTGCGTAGCGGCCTGTCCCCCACGCTCGGCACCGACCTGCAGTTCAGCAATGCGCGGCTGGAGAGCGCGCTCGCCGACTTCCGGGTGTCGCTGAACGCCCCGCAACGCGTGCGGTACGCCGGGCTGATCCCGGGTCCCGGCAACAGCGCCCGCAACGGCCTCGTGCAGGCCGTGCTGACCGGCTCACCGCCGGAGGGTGACGGCGTCGCCACCGTCGCCGACGTCTACAGCCGATTCCTCGGCGAGGTCGACGCCGCGGCAGAGGGGCTGCGTTCGGAGCTGCGCACCGCGGTCGTGGAGCGGCGGCAGAGCGCGCTCGTCGAGGCGTGGGCCAACGCCGTCGTCCTGCTGCTGGCGCTCGTACTGGCCGGGGTGATCGTCGGCTTCGTGGCCCGCTCGATGATCGCCTCGCTGCGCACGCTGCGCCGCAGCGCCATCACCGTGGCGCAGGACCGCCTCCCGGAGGCCGTGCAGCGGATGCGCCAGGGCACCGCGCCGAACGTCAACATCGCCACGGTGCCGGTCACCACCCGCGAGGAGGTGGGCGAGGTCGCCCGCGCGTTCGACGCGGTGCACGAGCAGGCCGTCCGGCTCGCCGCCGAGCAGGCCACCCTGCAGAACAACATCAACGCCATGTACGTCAACCTCTCCCGCCGCAGCCAGGCGCTGGTCGACCGGCAGCTCGTGCTGATCGAACAGCTGGAGGAGGGTGAGGTCGATCCCGAGCAGTTGTCGGACCTCTTCCGGCTCGACCACCTCGCCACGCGAATGCGGCGCAACTGCGAGAACCTGCTCGTCCTCGCGGGCGCCGACATCCCCCGCCCGGCGGCCGAGAGCACCCCGGTGCTCGACGTGCTGCGGGCCGCGGTCTCGGAGATCGAGCACTACCAGCGGGTGGTCGTGCAGAACCCGCCGGACGCCACGTTCGCCGCCACGGCGGCCAATGACATCCAGCACCTGCTCGCGGAGCTGCTCGACAACGCCACCAACTTCTCGCCGAGTGACAGCCAGGTGGTGATGAGCTGCAGCCAGGCCCGCGACGACTCGATCCTCGTGGAGATCTTCGACGAGGGCATCGGGCTCTCCCCCGGCGAGCTCGGCACCCTCAACGAGCGGCTGCGCAACCCGGTCGAGTCCACGGCGTCGGTGGCGGCGTCGCGGCGCATGGGCCTGTTCGTGGTGGGCAGGCTGGCCAACCGGCACGGCATCTCGGTGGGCCTGTTCACCGACTCGCTGGGCGCGTCGGCAGCCGCCGCCAAGCGGGGCGTCACCGCCCGGGTGACGATCCCGGCCGAGCTGGTGGGCGAGCGCGTCGACGAGCCGGACCAGGTCGTCTGGTCGCGCATCGACCCGGCCCCCGCTGTGCCGTCCCGCATCGTCCTCCCGCCCGGCCCGGCGCCCCGCACCCCCGCCGGCGGCGAGCCGCTGGGCGCGGGCGCCGCGGGCTCCGACGGTGCCGCGCTGCCGTCGGACGACCACTCACGCCCGGCGCCCCGCCCGCGCTACGACCCCACGAGCGGCGAGACCACCATGCGGCTGCCGGTGGTCTCCGCGGAGCCCGAGCCCCATGGCGAGCCGGAGCCCGCGCCGCCGCCGGTCGATGCCGGCGCGGAGGCGCGCCTGGAACCGCCCAACCTGTTCGAGCCGATCGTGCCGCCCCCATCCCTGCCCGACCCCGGTGAGCCGCGCCCGCCCGACCCACTGGCCTCCGAGGTCGAGGAGTTCGAGGCCACGCCGATCTTCGCGGAGGTCACATCGGGCTGGTTCCACGTGCCGGCGCCCCGCTCCCACGACGCCGAGCCCGTGCCCGCCGGCGTCGGCGCCCGCGCCCGCCAGGACCCGTCCGCGTTCGTCACGTCCGCCGACGCGGTGTGGCAGGCCGCCCGCGCCGCCACCGAGAGCCAGACCGCCGGCTACACCACGGCCGGCCTGCCGAAGCGGGTGCCGCGCGGCCGGCTGATGCCGGGCAGCGCGATGCCGGGCGAACCGCCGCCGTCGATCTCGGGACGTGACCCGGACGCCGTCCGCGGGCGGCTCAGCACCTTCCAGCGCGGGGTCCGCAATGGGCGGCACATGCGCGCCGAGGAGGAGGGCTCCTGAGGCTCCCGGTGGTCGAGTAGGGATGGCGCCCCAGCGCCGTGCCGTATCGAGACCACCAGAGCGAGGCATCCGTCTCGTGGTCTCGATACGCGCCGGCCCTGGGGGCCGGCGCTACTCGACCACCGGGTCGCCTAGCCCGTGATGAGCGGCCACAGGCCCGCCGGGCCCGCCGCGAGGACGGTCGCGCCGAGGTCCGTGTTCCATTCCGCGTCGGAGCCGTCCTCCTCCCGCCATGCCCACAGCCGGGTGGTCCACAGGCGCAGGTCGTGCTCGCGGGTGAAGCCGATCGCGCCGTGCACCTGGTGGACGATCCGGGCAACGGCGCCCGCGGCCTCCCCGGCGCGGGACTTGGCCGCGGCCACGGCGAGCCGGGTGGCGGGTGCCGCGAAGCCGACGTCAGCGGCCACCCGCGCCGCCGCGGATGCGGCGGCCGATGCCGCGGCCACCTCGCCCGCTGCGAGTGCCAGCTGCTGCTGCACCGCCTGAAACCGGCCGATCGGGCGGCCGAACTGCACCCGCTCACCCGCGTAGCGGACGCCGGCGGCCAGCGCCCCGCGCGCGGCGCCCGCGAGCAGCAGGGCGCGCCCCAGCGCCGCGCGGAGGCGCAGCTCGGCCGCCACGCTGTCGGGTGCCGCGACGACCGCGACGGCGGGTCCGGCGACCGCCACCGTGTCACGCGGTTCCTCCGCCAGGTTGGTCCCCTCGGTGATCCCGGCGGCGCGCGGGTCGAGCAGCACCACGTGGGCGCCCGTCAGCACCGCGACGCCGGCCGAGTCCCGAGCCCACGGCACCCGGGGCAGCTCGCCACGGACGGTCGTGCCGTCCACCTCCAGCCGGCCCGCGACCGCGGTGAGCGGCCCGTCCGGCAGCGGCACGCCCGCGGCGTGCAGCAGCCAGCCGCCGAGCAGGTCGGTCTCCACCAGCGGCACCCTCGCGGCGTGCGCACCGGCCGCCGCGAGCACCACGGCGGCGTCCTCGAAGGTGCCCTCGCTGCCGCCCGCATCGGCGGGCAGCGTCAACCGGGCGAGCCCGGTCTCCTCCAGCGTGCGCCACAGCCCGGCGTCGAACCCCGTGTCACTCGACGCGGCATCCCCGAACACGGACTCGGCCAGCTCCTGCAGCTCCGTGTTCACCGACGTGGTCATCCCCGACCCGGTCATCCCTGCCCCGGTCATCGCAGCCCCAGCCCCCTCGCGACGATCCCGCGCAGCACCTCGTTCGTGCCGCCGCGGAGCGTGAACCCCGGGGCGTGCAGCACCGCGTCGGCGAGCAGGCGCGCGAACCCCGACTCCGCGCCGGGGTCCGGCGGAACAGCGACCAGTAGCCGCGCCACGTCGATCACCTCGTTCTCGTACCGGGTGCCGAGCTCCTTGACCACGGCCGCGGCCAGCTCGGGGGCCTCCCCCGACTCCAGTGAGCCGGCCACGGCGAGCGACATCCGCCGCAGCGTCCACAGCCGCGCCACCAGCCCGCCGATCTCCCGTTCGGCTCCGGTCGTGCCCGCCAGCTCCCCGACCAGCGCCACGAGCAGCGGGAACGTCGACAGGAACCGCTCCGGGCCGCTGCGCTCGAACGCCAGCTCGCTCGTGACCTGCTTCCAGCCGGCGCCGACCTCGCCGAGCACCATGCCGTCCGGCACGAAGACCCGGTCGAAGACGACCTCGTTGAAGTGGTGGGCGCCGGTGAGCAGCGGGATCGGGCGGATCTGCACGCCGGGTGCGTCGAGCAGCACGATGAACTGCGACAGCCCAGCATGCCGGTGCTGCTCGTCGCGCGGGGCCGACCGGGCGAGCGCGAAGAACGCGTGCGCGTGGTGCGCGCCGGACGTCCACACCTTCGTGCCCGTGAGCTCCCACCCGCCGTCCACGCGCTCGGCCCGGGTGCGCACCGCGGCCAGGTCCGACCCGGCGTCGGGTTCGCTCATCCCGATGCCGAAGTACACCTCACCCCTGGCGATTCCCGGCAGGAACCGCTGCCGCTGCTCCTCGGTGCCGAACCGCAGGAGCGTGGGCCCGATCTGCCGGTCGGCGATCCAGTGCGCCGCAACGGGCGCGCCCGCGGCGAGCAGCTCCTCGGTGACGACGTAGCGGTCCAGCGCCGACGCGCCGTGTCCGCCGTACTCCTTCGGGATCGTCATGCCCAGCCAGCCGCGTTGCCCGAGCTCGCGGGAGAAACGCTCGTCCCATCCCGACAGCCAGACGTCCGCACGCGGCGTCCACAGCCCTGCCGCCTGTTCCTCCGCGAGGAACGCCCGTACCTCGGCGCGCAGCGCCGATGTCCGCGGCGGCAGCTCGATGGGGGGCGGCACGAGGTCGGGTAGCCGATGCAGCGTCGCGGTCACCAGCCCATCCTCTGTCATCGCGGCGCAGGAGACCGCGTGGCACACCACACAAGGCTGCGCCGCCCGGCGGGCGGTGGCAGCATCGCGGCCATGACGAACTCCGCGACGAACTCCGCCGCCAGCAGCACCGACGAGGCCAGGGTGGTCGACGCGGTCCCCACCGGCCTGTTCATCGGCGGGCAGTGGCGTCCGGCCGCGTCGGGCCGCACCCTCACCGTCGACGACCCGGCCACCGGCAAGGCGCTGTGCGAGGTGGCCGACGCGGGCCGCGAGGACGGGATGGAGGCGCTCGCCGCGGCCGTCGCCGCGCAGCAGTCGTTCGCCGCGATGCCGCCGCGGGACCGCGGGGAGATCCTGCGTCGCGCCTTCGAAGTGATCATGGAACGGATCGACGACCTCTCCCTGCTCATGACGCTGGAGATGGGCAAGCCGCTCGCGGAGAGCCGCACCGAGATCGCCTACGCCGCCGAGTTCTTCCGGTGGTTCGCCGAGGAGGCGGTGCGCATCGACGGCGGCTACGCCGTGGCTCCCAACGGCGCGAGCCGCTTCCTCGTGCAGAAGCAGCCCGTCGGGGTGTCGCTGCTCATCACGCCCTGGAACTTCCCGATGGCGATGGGCACCCGCAAGATCGGTCCGGCGATCGCGGCCGGCTGCGCGATGGTGATGAAGCCCGCGCACCAGACCCCGCTCTCGATGCACGCGCTTGCCGCCATCCTCGCCGAGGTCGGGCTGCCCGACGGCGTGCTGAACCTCGTCACCACCTCCGACGCGGGCGGCGTGATGGAGCCGCTGATCCGCGACGGGCGCGCGCCCAAGCTGTCCTTCACCGGGTCCACCGCGGTCGGGAGGAAGCTCCTGGAGCAGTGCTCGGAGAAGGTGCTGCGAACGTCGATGGAGCTGGGCGGCAACGCGCCGTTCCTCGTCTTCGACGACGCCGACCTCGACAAGGCGGTCGAGGGCGCGATGCTCGCCAAGATGCGCAACATGGGCGAGGCCTGCACGGCGGCCAACCGGTTCCTGGTGCAGCGCGGGGTGGCCGAGGAGTTCGCCCGGCGGATCAGCGACCGGATGGGCGCGCTCGTCGTCGGCCGCGGCACGGAGGAGGGTGTGCAGGTGGGCCCGCTCGTCGACGCGAAGGGCCGCGACAAGGTCGTGGAGCTCGTGCGCGACGCGGTCGACCGGGGCGCCCGCGTGCACGTCGGCGGCGAATCGGGCGACGGGCCGGGGTACTTCTACCGCCCGACCGTGTTGTCCGACGTGCCGTTGGAGGCCCGGCTGACGTCCGAGGAGATCTTCGGCCCGGTGGCCGCGATCAGCGTGTTCGACGACGAGGACGAGGCCGTGACCGCCGCGAACGACACGGAGTTCGGCCTGGTCAGCTACCTGTTCACGGAGAACATCAGCCGCGCCCTTCGGGTGTCGGAGCGCCTGGAGTCCGGCATGGTCGGCCTCAACACCGGGCTGGTCTCCAACCCGGCGGCCCCGTTCGGCGGCATCAAGCAGTCCGGCCTCGGCCGCGAGGGCGGCACCGTCGGCATCGACGAGTTCCTCGAGACCAAGTACGTGGCGATCGGGTTCAGCGGCTGAGCCAGCACTAGCCGCCGGGCTGAACCGGCTGCTGCCCGGCCGGCGCGCCGCCGGGGTTCGCCCCGGCCCCAGGTGCGGCCGGCGTGTTCGGGTCGGCAGCACCGGCGGCCGGGGCGTTCGGGTCGGCGGGGGCCGCAGGCTGGTCGGGGCGGTCGTCCGGGTCCGGCACGGCCTGGTCGGTGTTGTCCTCCTGGCCGATCACCGTCACGAACGTCTCGGGATCGGTTCGGGTGACGACGGCCTGGACGAACAGGATCCCGCCCTGCATCGCCATCAGCCCGGCGAGCGCCGCCATGGCCACGCCGGTGGCCATGGTCAGCATTCGCACGCGGGCCGACTTGCGGTAGTTCCGCGCCAGCGTGGTCTCCACGGCCCACGCCCGCGCGCCCATCACGATGAGGAGCAGCAGCACCGCCGCCCAGACGAGGATGTCCAGCCGCGGGTCGATCATCGTGGCGCTCCCGGGAGCCCGGTGGGTTCGACCTTGCGCAGCACCACGTCGAACCCGTTCTGGTAGGTGATCACGTACTCACCCGTGGCGACGATCTGCCGCACTGCCTCGAGCGACCACCCCGCCGGCATGAGTTTGAGGTCGCGCCCGTACGCCTCCGTGGACTCGAACGAGACGATCACGTCCGGATCCTGCAGGTCGACGCACCGCACGGGGTCGTCGATCAGGTCGGAGCAGCCCTCGATCGAGTTGCCGCGGCTATGGGTGTCGATCCCGTCGACGGCGTAGGGGCCGACGCCGCTGACCAGCGGCACCACCTCGAGGCCCGGCGGTGTCGTGGCGTACACCTCGCGCATCATCGCCACCTCCTCGGGATAGACGACCATGTACGACTCGTTGCCGCCCCGGATCAGGATGAGCGACCCGAACAGCAGCGCCATGCCGACCGCGAGCACCTTCTCCATGCCGCGCTTCCAGCGCGCCACCCAGCGCAGCGCGTCGGCACCGAGGATCGACAGGACCGGCAGGCCGAACAGCACGATCCGCAGGAACACCTCGCTGCCGTAGCCCTGTGCGGCGAACGCCATGGGCACCGCGGCCAGCGCGATCGGGGTGAGGTCGCGCCTGCGGCGCCAGTACACCCATGCCCCGACGATCGCGAGCAGCCAGGTCAAGCCGGGCACGAGGATGCGCAGCAGCTTGACGAAGATCTGTCCCTGGTCGCCGGCGAACCGGTCCGACACACCGGCCTGGATCGCCTCCTCGGCGTTGCCGGAGCCGATGATCATGTCGAGCTGGTTGAGCCAGAAGTCGCGGCCCGCGATGAGGATGTACACGGCGACGGCGATGATCCCGACCAGCACCAGGCCACGCCCGCGGAACCGGCCCACGATCGCGAGCACCACCAGCTGGCCGATGATCGCGAACGGGGTGAGCTGGTGTTCCGGGGCCACCGCGATGAGGCACAGCGCCGCGCAGAAGTAGATCAGTAGCAACTGCCGCGGCGGCAGCGTCGGCCGGTTCGGCGGGGTCAGTGCGGCCACCAGCCAGCGGCGGGGCAGCGCCAGCCGCTTCGCGTCGGCGTGCGGCTTGGGCCAGCCGGGCACGCCCGCAGCGTCGGTGCGCCGGGTGGCGAGCGGGCCGAGCGCGAACACCAGCGGCGTCAGCATCAGCACGATGCCGGTGGCCTGGGGGGAGAAGTAGTCCTGCTCGATCCAGTTCAGCCCGAGGAACAGCCATGCCGCCGCCCACGGGGCGCGGTGGCCCCCGAGCATGGAGCGGGCGAGCGCATAGATCCCGATCGCCCAGACCCCGACGATGACGGGCGGGAACCAACGCAGCACCTCGTCCAGCTGCGTGGCGCCCGCGGCGTCGCGGAACCACGCCCACTGCGCGAAGAAAGCAGGCCAGTAGAAGCGGGCGTCGTACCCCTCGACGGGTCGCCCGTCGCCTGCCATCGCGTCGACGAACCCCGAGATCAGCCACGCGGTGGAGAACCGAGCGGCGGGCTCGACCACCGACGGGATGCCGTAGGAGCAGAGGATCAGCGTCGCCGTGGCCGTGCCGAGCATCGGGATCCGGGGCCGCGGTGACCACAGCTCGGTAGCACAGGCCGCGACCGCGCACAGCATGGACAGCCACGCTGCCGGGCCGAGGACCTTGGCCAGGCCCCAGCCGTCGAGTGCGGAGAGGTCGGTGGTGGCCGCCGCGATCGGCAGCAGCGCCACCGCGGCGAGCGCGAAGGCGGGCGAGAGCCAGCGGTAGATGCCGCTGGTGGTCGGCGCGGGTGGCGGGGCGGGTGGCCGCGGCCGCTGCCGCTGCACGGGCAACGCGGTGGTGCGCTCCGGGCTGATGGCACTGGCCGCGGCGGGATCCCCTACCTGGGCCGGGCGGGCGGCGGACGGTCCGGGCGCCGGTCGCGGAGGCGGGCCGCCCGGCCGCGCGGGCGACGGGCCAGCAGCCGGCCCGGGAGACGGGGTGCCGGTCGGCGCGGGGCGGCGGCCCGGCTGCGGGGCCGGGGCGGGCCGCCCGGGCTGCGCGCCGGGGGCCGGGCGGGGTTCGGGGCGCACCTGTGGCCGGGCCACGGGCGGGAGGTCGGGCCGGGGCGCAGGCGGCCGGCGGCCCGGCGGCGCGGGAGGCGTGCGGCCGCGGCCCGGATCCCCTCCGCCACGGTCGGTCGATGTCACGGTGCACGCACCTCCAGGTCGGTCCGGCGCGCCGCCGGGATGACAAGCACAGCGGCCGCGCAGGCCACCTGAACGATGATGTAGCCGATCGCCACGAGCCGCAGCTCGGTGACGCCCACCGCGGTGAAGGACAGTGCGGTGACGGGCAGTGCGATCGCGACGACCAGCACGAGCACGGCGCTGAACAACTGGAGCCGGTCGAATCCCACCCCGTGGCCGAGGGCCTGCCGGACGCCGAGCTCGTGCGTGACGACGAGCCGGAACGCGAGCCCGAGCAGCAGGAGCCGGAGCAGGTCGCCCGCCTCGGCGTATGTCGTGCCGAATGCGGTCAGGAGCGGGCCGGCGAGCGCGGCACCGAGCGCGATCACCGGGAGGAACACGATGAGCAGCCGCCTGCGGGCCCGCGCGACGAGCTCCGCGGTGCGCCCCGGCTCGCGGGCCACGGCGCCGGACAGCGCGTGCACGGTGTAGGCGGCCGCGAGGTCGACGACCACGAAGACCTGCCACGCCACGAAGAACGCGGCGCCGGTCTCCGGCCCGAATCGCACAGTGACCACGACCGGGACCAGGTGGTAGAGCAGCGCGGTGCCGACCAGCGAGATCGCCGCGGGGGTCGGTGACGGCCCGCCCACTGGCGTCCGGCGGACCAGCACCGGTACGAGCGCGACGCCGAACACCGCCCACAGAACGATCGGGGCGAGCCAGGACAGCACGACTCCGTACGCGCCGAGCCCGGCGACGCCGCTGAGCGCGACGAGCGCGCCGATCTGCAGGATCGCGAGAAGCACACTCCGCCAGACCGCCCACCGCGACTTCCCCGCCGCGGCCAGCACGACGTCGTGTGCCGCCACGACACCCCAAGCCGCGCAGGCCAGCGCCACGAGCAGCGGGCCCATGGCCGGCGCGACACCGGGGCCCGTCGGGATCGCCCCGAGCCCCGGCACCAGCAGGCCACAGGCCAGCCCCACGAGCGCGCACAGCGGCAGGACCAGCAGCGCGGCCCACGCGAGGCGGACGGGCCGCCACCGGCGCACCGGCAGGATCGTCAGTGGGGCGAGCCCGCCGACGAGCAGGAACAGCGACACCACGAGCTGCGCGTCGCCGAGGGCCCTCACCGGCAGGAGGTGCGCCGCGACGAGCCAGCCGATCAAGCCGCCTGCCGAGCCGAGCAGGGCGCTCAGCGCCATGGCGTGTCCGCCGGGGGCCCCGCCAACGGCCTCGGGCATGACGACCGGGATGCCGTCGGTGTCGGCGTCCGGATCGGCACCCCGATCGCCGCCCGTCGACGGCATGCGATGGGTCTCCGGCGCGATCAGCTGGAGCTCCTCGGTCCGCGCGCCCGAGGGGTCGAGAACGACGGTGGGCGGGTCTGCCCTGGGGTCGGGGTGGGTGCGACCGAAGAAGTCGGGTCGCACGATCGCCGGGTTCGGGACGGCGTTCCCCGATGCGGTCGGTGTCGACTGCCGACGGCTCACGACACCGCGATCCGCCGCGGTCCGCCGCCCCTTGCCGCAGCTCCCGGTCTCACCGCGCCCGGTTTCCCTGCGCCCGGTCTCACTGCGCCACCACCGCGTGTCGGAGGAGGAACGGAACGCTGACGACCGTGATCGCATACAGCGCGAGCTCGGGACGCCAGAAGGCCGCGCTGACCATGATCTGCGCGACCAGCAGCGTGACGGCCACGCCGACGCCGATGGTGAGCAGCCAGACGTGCGCTGCGGGTGCGCGCCGCAGGAATCCCGCGGCCGCCCAGCCCGGGCCGAGAACGAGGAAGGCGGTGGTGACGACGAAGCGCAGGTCGCCGAGGATGCCACCGGTGGTGCCCATCGCGTTGAAGATGCAGGCCGCGATGCCCGAGACGACCAGGACCAGTGCCACGTAGCGCCGTGCGACACGCGCACGTGTCAGCACCGCGTTCGAGGGTGGCATGGTCACAGTCCTGCTCCGTTCGTCACCTCGCCACGCCCCCTCACGGCGCGGCACAACCGCACGTGTCCCACCGGAGGCGCAGGTTCACCCGACCAAATGACAAGTCTAGTCGGGTGAACCTGAGAAAATGCCCGGCGCCCCCGGCGGGCTCGACGAGGTCAGGAAGCCTCTTCCTCGAGGGCGAGGCGCAGGCTCACCCCGTCGCGGGTCTCCCGCGCCGGGCCCTCGACCCGTGGCTGGCTCTCGACCCGTGCCTGCGGCAGCGGGCGGCGCTCCGCGGGCTCGACCGGCCCGTGCACCTCACCGGGGGTCTTGCCGTTGCTCTGACCGTTGATCTGACCGTTGTCCGGCCGCGTGCCGTTGACCGGCGGGGTGGACCCGGGCGCAGGCTGGGTGAGCACCGGCTGCGGCGCGGGCGGCACGACCGGGATGCCCCCGGCCGGCGTGAGCGCGCGGGACTGCTCCTCGACCTGCACCAGCTCGGCCTTGCGCCGCGACGCGCGCCGCCGCTCGGCGGCGAGCGTGCGCAGTACGCGGGTGCCGTCGGCGAACGTGCGGAGGTTCGTCTGCCCGAAGATCCGCTCCCGCTCCATCGACGGAACTTCGGTGATCTTCAGACCGGCCGCGGCGACCCGGCAGTTCAGCACGGTCTCGATCTCGAACCCGTCGCCCCAGATCATGCTGCCGTCGGCAGGCGCGGGCGTGTCGATCGACGGCAGGTCGAGCACCGGGAGGATGTCGCGCCAGAAGGCGTTGTAGCCGTAGCAGAGGTCGGTGTACGAGGTACCGAACAGCGCGTTGGCCACGCCGTTGAGCCCCGCGTTGCCCGACTTGCGCAGGAGGGTGATGTCGTCGCTGCCCCCGCCGCGAACGAACCGGCTCCCCTTCGCGAAGTCGGCGCCGTCGATCAGCGCCCTGACGAACGCCGGGATCTCGGCCGGATCGGCCGACCCGTCGGCGTCGAACATCACGATGACGTCCCCTGTCGCGGCCGCGAAGCCGCACGCCATCGCGTTGCCCTTGCCCTTGCGCGTCTGCGTGATGACCCTGACCCATGGCAGAACCCGCTGAGCGGTCTCGATCGTGCCGTCGACCGAATTGCCGTCGACGACGATGATCTCGTGCACCGCCGGCCGCACCGCCGCGATCGCCGGCAGCACGACCTCCAGGTTCCTCGCCTCGTTCCGGGTCGGCACCACCACGGAGACCCGCGGGTTGCCGTTCCGCTGCATCGCCTTTCTCCCCCCCACCGCGTCAGCGGCGTGCTCGCGCCGTTCAGACCGTTGCTGCCCGTAGCCACCGCCGGAGACGTTCGTCATCACTGGGCTTATCTCCAGGCGGCCCCGTCGCGTTACGTTACGTTCTTGCGACGGGGAGGCCTCCATTTCGGCGACTCTCCGCTACTGCATTCGGCCGGGTCGGTCTCGTGCGTGGGGGCACTCTACGGATGTCGACCAGTCTGCGCGCCCTGGGGTGGCGGAGGCGCCGGACGGCCGGTGCAGCGGGGAGCGGTACCGTCGCGCCCGTGCTGCCGATTCCCAGCGTCTCCGTCTGCGTGCCGGTTTACAACGGTGAGCGCTTCCTCGCCGAGACGATGCGCAGCGTCCTCGACCAGACCTATCGCGACTTCGAGCTCGTCGTGCTCGACAACGGCAGCACCGACCAGAGCGGCAGCATCGCGCGGTCCTTCGGCGACCCGCGCATCCGGATCGAGCGCAACCGCGAGACGTTGCCCCAGGCCGACAACTGGAACCGGGTCGTGGAGCTGGCCCGCGGGCCGCTGGTGAAGATCGTCTGCGCCGACGACCTGCTGCATCCCCGCTGCCTCGAGCTGCAGGTCGGGCCGATGGACGCCGACCCGGGCCTCGCCGTGGTCGCCGCGCGCCGGCACATGATCGACGAGCAGAGCCGCGTGATCGTGCCGCGGAGGGGCCTGAACGGGCTCGTCGGCGTGCACACCGGTGTGGAGGTGGCCCGGCGCGTGGTGCGCAGCGGCTCCAACCCGATCGGCGAGTCCAACAACGTGCTGTTCCGGCGCGACGACTTCTTCACCGTCGGGGGCTGGAAGACCGACCGCGCCAACGTCATGGACATCGACCTGTGGCTGCGGTTGCTGCAGCTGGGCGACTTCCTCGGCCTGCCGGAGACGCTCGCGGCGTTCCGCATCGCGAGAGACAGCATCTCCTCGCGCGACGACGAGAAGCTCTACGCGCAGCAGAAGATGCTGATCGAGGAGATCGGTGACTCTCCGTATTTCCAGGTACGGGGCATCGACCTCGCGGTCGGGCGGATGCTCGCCCCCGCCGGACGGGCGCGCAGGCGCGCGCTCTTCACGCTCTCGAAGGTCTCCTCCCGCGGCGGCGCCTCCTGACCGGTGGTCGAGTAGGACCGGCGCTACTCGACCTGCGGAGTGTTGTCGCACATCACTTGCGACTGCCGCTTTCCCGCGTCTGCGTCTAGCCTGGATCGGCCACCCGAACCGGGTGCCCACGTCTGCGCGAAGGAGGTCGTATGGTCTCCGCCTCCCAGGTATCACTGGCCATGCACATGAGCGACGGGCTCGTCAACGCGCCCACCGCGGTGGGCTTCGGCCTCGTCGCGTTGGTGGGACTCGCGATCGCGCTACACCGGGCCCGCGTCGACCTCGACGACCGAACCGCGCCGATGGCAGGCCTCGTCACCGCGTTCGTCTTCGCCGTCCAGATGATCAACTTTCCGATCCTGCCCGGCGCGAGCGGCCACCTGCTGGGCGGGGCGCTGGTCGCGATCCTCGTCGGCCCGTGGGTCGGATCGCTCTGCATCGCGATCGTGCTCGTCGTGCAGGCCCTCCTCTTCGCCGACGGCGGGCTCACCGCGCTCGGCACCAACATCGTCAACATGGCGCTGGTCGGTGTGTTCGTCGGCCACGCGGTGGCCACGGCGCTGCGGCCACTCGCGCGCCGCGGCCGCGCGGGGCTGGTCACGACGGCGTTCGTCGCCGCGCTCGTCAACACGGTGGTCGCGGCGCTGGCGTTCGTGCTGGAGTACGCGATCGGCGGCGCGGGCGGGGCGTCGGTGGGCACGGTGGCCGCGCTGATGCTCGGCCTGCACGTCCTGATCGGTATCGGCGAGGGTGTCATCACGGCGGCCACGGTCGGGGCGGTGGCGGCGGTGCGGCCCGACCTCGTGTACCTGCTGCGCGGTGCCCCGGCCCCGCTCGAGGTGCGCGGGACCCCGTCGTGAGCGCCCCGGCCGGTAACCGCAGGGCCTTGGCGTTCTTCCTCGGCTTCCTCGCCGTCGCCCTCCTCGTCGCAGGCGGGCTGTCGTACTTGGCGAGCCCCGACCCCGACGGGCTCGACACCGTCACGCTGAACGGCTGCGATGTCGTCGAGACCGACGCGGGCGAGCAGCTGGAAGGCACCTGCATCGCGCAGCACGCGGGCGACCACGCCATGGCGGGCAGCCCGCTCGCCGACTACTCCGTCGGCGGTGGTGACGGCACGGTCGGGCTGGCGGGCGTCATCGGCGTGATCGTCACCCTGATCGTCGCGGGCGGGCTGTTCTGGCTGCTGCGCCGACGGTCGCCGGGGAAGCGGTAGTGGGCGCGGGGCACGCCCATCCGCTCTACCTCCCCAGGAGCTCGCCGGTCCACCGGCTCCCCGCCGAGGTGAAGATCGTGGCGGCGTTTCTCGTGGTCCTGTGCGTGGTCGCCACGCCGCGCGAGGCGTTCGGGGTGTTCGGCGGCTACCTGCTGCTGCTCGCGGCGGTATGGGCGATGGCGCGGATCCCACCCGGCTGGATGGCGCGGCGCGCGCTCATCGAGGCCCCGTTCGTCGTGCTCGCGGTGCTGCTGCCGATCACCGGAGGAGTGCCGCACGTCGAATGGTTCGGCCTGAGTCTCTCCGAGCCGGGCCTGCTCGGCGCCTGGAACATACTGGTGAAGGGCACGCTCGGCGTGCTCACCTCGCTCACGCTGGCCGCCACCACGCCCCTGCGCGACCTGCTCCTCGGGCTGCAACGGCTGCAGGCACCCGCGCTCGTCGTCACGATCGCCACGCTCATGCTGCGCTACGTCGACGTCATCGTCGCCGAGGCCCGCCGGATGCGCGTGGCCCGCATCTCGCGCGGGCACGACCCGCGATTCCTCTGGCAGGCAGGTGCCACGGCCCGCGGCGTGGGGTCGCTCTTCGTCCGCTCGTACGAGCGCGGCGAGCGGGTGCACCTCGCGATGCTGTCGCGTGGCTGGAACGGCCGGATGCCGCCGCTGTCGCAGCACCGCACGAGCCGGCGGGACTGGCTCGCCGGGCTGGCCCCGGTCGCCGTCGCGCTCGCGCTCGCGACCGCCGGCTGGGTGCTGTCGTGAGCGCCGCACCCGATCCGTCCGCCACCGCCGTGGCGCCCACTCCCCCGCCGTCGCTCGAGGTGCGCGGGCTCGCCTTCGCCTACCCGGACGGGCACCAGGCCCTCTTCGGCATCGACCTGACCGTCCGCCGGGGCGAGCGGGTGGCCCTGCTCGGCCCGAACGGCGCCGGCAAGACCACGCTGGTGCTGCACCTCAACGGCATCCTCACGGCCGGCCGGGGGTCGGTGGCAGTCGGCGGGCTCCCGGTGGAGAAGCAGCACCTGCGCGAGATCCGCAGGCGGGTCGGCATCGTCTTCCAGGACCCCGACGACCAGCTGTTCCTGCCCACCGTCGGCGAGGACGTCGCGTTCGGCCCGGCGAACTTCGGGGTCACCGGCGCCGACCTCGACGCACACGTGGACGCGGCGCTCGACGCCGTCGGGATGCGCGAGCACCGCGACCGCTCGCCGCTGCACCTGTCCGGAGGGCAGCGCAGGCGCGTCGCGCTGGCCACAGTGCTGGCCTGCGAGCCGGAGATCCTCGTGCTGGACGAGCCGTCCACCAACCTGGACCCGGTGGCGCGCCGCGAGCTCGCCGAGGTGCTGCTCGGACTGGACACGACGATGCTCATGGTCACGCACGACCTGCCCTACGCCCTGCAGCTGTGCCCGCGCAGCGTGGTGCTGGACGACGGTGTGGTGGTGGCCGACGGCCCCACCCGCGAGTTGCTCGCCGACACCGAGCTGCTGCACCGCCACCGACTCGAGCTCCCGTACGGCTTCAGCCCGTGAGCGGCGCGTGCATCATGTGGACCAGCGGGCGGAACCCGACGCGCTCGTAGAGGCGCACGGCGTCGGCGTTGTCCGCCGCCACGCTGATCGACCAGTGCCGGCAGCCCCGCCTCTCCAGCTCCGCCCGCACCGCGCCCAGCAGCGCCGTCCCGACGCCCGCGCCGCGAGCCCGCGGCGAGACGGCAAGCGACTCGACATCACCCCGGACGGGCCCGAGGTCGAACGTCGGACCCGACGGCAGCAGCCGGCACATCGCGTAGCCGATCACCTCGTCGGCACCCTCGCGCCGGGCGAGGAAGAGCAGGCCGCTGCCGTCCTGGAGCCACGACACGTACTCGCGGCGGCGCCGTTCCCATGCGTCGGGCGCCGGCCGCACCGGCACCCGCCCCGCGACGACGGCGCGGTGGTGCTCCACCATCGCCATCCAGAGCGGGGCGAGGGAGTCGACGTCGGTGATACCGCCCGGGGTGATCTCGATGTCCACGAGGCCGAGCTTATGGTCGCGGCGCGGGCCGATAGGTGAGCAGGGCGAGGCCGTCACCGACGACCTGCGTAGCGGCGAGCCGCATCAGCCGCACGCCGCTGGTCTCGCCGAAGAGGCGCTCGCCCGCGCCTGCCACGAACGGGTAGATCATCAGCCGCATCTCGTCGACCAGATCGTGCTCGATCAGCGCGCGAACGAGCCGGCCGCTGGCATAGACGACGACCTCACCGTCCACCTTCTCCTTCAGCGTCGACACCCCGCTCACCACGTCGCCCGTCAGGACCGTGGAGTTGCTCCAGGCACCTGTGTCGGTGAGCGTGGAGGACACGACGTACTTGGGGATGCTGTTCAACCTGTCCGCCCACGCGCCGGCGCGGGACGGGAACCGCGCGGCGAAGTACTCGTAGCTGCGCCGCCCCAGCAGGAGGGCCTCTGCGCCGAGCGCCTCGGCGAGGAGCGCCTCGGCCCACGCGTGCCGGTCCCCCTCCCCGAGCCAGGCGAACCAGTCGCCGCGGCCGAGGCCCTCCTCGCCCCTCGGGTCCTGCATGACTCCGTCGAGCGTGACGTTCTCGCTGACGACGATCGTTCCCACGGCGGCTCTCCTTCGCTCGTGTGTCGGCTGCCACCGGGGTAGAAACCGCGGCATCACCGGAACTGGGCGGTCCCGCGCCGCCCAGTTCCCGCCGCGACCGGTGTCGATACGCGGAGGAGGTCATGACGTGGATCTGATGACGCGAGCGCGCACCGGCGACGGCGACGCGTTCCGGGAGCTGACCGAACCGCACCGGCGGGAGCTGCTGCTGCACTGCTACCGGATGCTCGGGTCGTTCCAGGACGCCGAGGACGCCCTGCAGGACACGCTGCTGGACGCGTGGCGAGGCCTCGACGGGTTCGAGGAACGTGCTTCGATCCGCACGTGGCTCTACCGGATTGCCACCAATCGGTGCCTGAACGCGCGCCGTGCCGCGAGCAGGCGCCCGGCCGTGGAGTGGAACGTGCCCGACGTCGAACCGCCGGAGCCGACCCGCATCGGCGAGATCGTGTGGCTCGAGCCATGGCCCGACGCGCTGCCGGGCCCGGAGTCCCGCTACGAGCGGACCGAGTCCATCTCACTGGCCTTCGTGACCGCCCTGCAGGTACTGCCGCCCCGTCAGGTCGCCGTGCTCGTCCTGCGCGACGTGCTCGGGTTCCACGCCGGCGAGGTGGCCGCGATGCTGGGCACGACGGTCGAGTCGGTCACCAGTGCCCTGAAGCGAGCCCGCGCCGGCGTGGCGCGCAGGCTCCCGCCTCCCGATCAGGAGGCGCCACCGGCCCCCGGCTCACCGGCCGAGGACGCGGTGGTGACGAGTTTCGTCCGCGCGTGGGAGTGCGCCGATCTCGACGCCCTGGTGGGCCTCCTGACGGACGACGTCTTCCTGTCGATGCCGCCGATGCCCTTCGAGTACGAGGGCCGCGACGTCGCGGCCCGGTTCTGCGCCGGCATCTTCCGCGCGGGCCGCAGGTTCGACCTCGTGCCGGCCCGCGCCAACGGGCAGCCCGCGTTCGGGGCCTACCTGCGCACCCGCGACGGCGTCAGCCACGGGACCGGCCTCTACGTCCTCACACTCGCCGGCGACCGGATCCGCGCGATGACCCGCTTCGAGAACACCGTGCTCCCGTCGTTCGGGCTACCGCGATCACTCCCGAGCCGATGACCACCGCTGCTGCGACGCCGCTGGCGCACGCATCTGGCTCCGCCCGACGCCCGCTGCTCGAAATTTGATCGCGGCCGCCGCCAATCCGATGTAGACTGCGGGCGCTTTGGTCATTGCGCCATCGCTCCCCCGTTGTCAAGACAGGCGCCGCATCCCGCCATGATCAACTTCTTCAGACACCAGCGCTGGCTCCTTGTCGTCGCGGGCGGCGCGGTCGTCATTTGCGTGATCCTGATGCTCCTGAGGAGCAAGGGTGTCGAGATCGTCGATGTCGTCGGCGTGTTCCTCGGGATCGTTGCGATCGCGATACCAATAGCGTGGGACAGGCAGGCTCGGCAAGCCGGCAACTCGCCGCCGCGGCGGCCCGGGCCGCCGGGGCGGCGCCGATTCATCGTTGTCGCGGCCTGGATACTCGCACCGCTCATGCTGCTCGTTCTCGTGAGCGGCTTCCGCGAGCCTGACGTTCGCGTCGCGGATCGATTGGTGTTCGATGCCGGCCAAGGCGAGAGCATGTCGGATGAGTCGACGGCCCGCCTTACCTTGGCACCGCCGTTCGAGCCCCGGGAGCGCATCTTTCTGCAGTTCGTACTCACCGCTCCCGAAACGGTGTCGAAGAGCGGAAACTGTGTCAATCCGAGCCGCCTCACGATCGATGCGATCGCAGACGGGCACGTATCAGGGACGGCGACCGAAGTCTCCAGCCTGGAAGAGGTTCGACTACCGGTCGAGAACGCTGCTCGCCTCTCGGTCGACGTAACGTACGACGCGCCGACCCCAGAGTGCAGGGTCGACCTGTCGGTGGCCGATGCGTACCTGTACAACGAATTTCCACCCTGAGGGGCGACGGAGGGTCGCGATGAGGGCTCACGGCCGATTGATGCTCGCAACACTGCTGTCGGGGATGCTCGTGACACAGGCGTGCACCGGGCCCTCCGAGCCGGAGAGCATCCTGACCGACCGCGTTGCCGTCGGGTTCGCCACCGATCAGCCCGGCTTCGGCTCGCTGGACATCGGTCGCAATCAGTTCAACGGGTTCGATGTCGACCTGGCGAACTGGCTGTCCCGCACGATGGAGCCCAAGTTCAACATCGTAGGGACGCCAGTGTCGGTCGACGACCGAATCACGGCTCTGGAGAACGGCAGCGTACAGATGGTTGTGCAGTCGTTCTCCATCACCGACGAACGGCTCGAGAAGATCGATATGGCCGGGCCGTATCTCTACTCCTATTTGGGCGTCCTCGTGCGCCGCGGCGAGGAGGGCTTGTGGCCCGACCCGAGCGCTCTGCCAGGACGCACCGCATGTACTCCACGAGGCAGCACAGCCGTGGAGGAACTCAAGAGCCGCGGCGCGAGCGTCACCGACGACGATGGGCTCAAGCAGTGCGTCGATCGGTTGCGCAGCCGCAACGTCGACGCCGTCGCGACAGACCAGATCTTGCTCTATGGATACGCCTCGTCCGACCTGACGGTAATTCCCCATCTCACGTTCGGTCAACGCCAAGAATACGGCGTCGGGTTGCCGAAAGGTAACTACGAAACGTGCCGGCAGGTCACGGCCGCGATCAGTCAGTTCATCGAGGTCGGCGAGTGGGACAGGTTCATGATGCTGCGACTCGGTGAATTCGACCGGGACCCGCACCGACCAGACTTCCGGCATCTCAACGAGTGCCCGAAACGCGAGAGCACCGAGTGACGTCGCCAGGCGTCTGGTTGCCGCCATCCGGCAGCGCACCAGTGCAATCGCTGTTGCCGTGGTGCGCTGCTCGAATCGATCAGCCCTCCACCGACACTGCGCGGTAGAAGCGTCCGCCGATCCAGGACTACTGCTGGGGCGGTGGGGCGGGGTAGCCGGGGCGCGGACCGCCGTTGCCGCGGTCACCGGGGACCTGCGGGATGCCTCGCGGCGGGGTGGGCACGGCGCTCTCCGGCTGGCGTACCGGCGCGGGAGCCGGGGCGGCCTGCTGAGGCCGGCCCTCCCGAGCCGGGGCCGGGGTGGGGCCGTTCGCCTCCTTCGCGAAGGCGGGCGCCGGGGACGAGGTGGGCACCGGGGTCTCGGGGATGGGCGCACCGATCGGCGGCACCTCCTTGCGGGCCTGCGCCTCGGCGTCGGCGACGACCTTCGCGATCTCGGGATCGGTCGCCGTGTCGAACCAGTCCTTGATCGACTCGTCGTCCTCCTCCGGCTTGGCGAGCGGCTCGTCCACCGGCGAGGGTTCGAAGCGGAAGACGCCGTCCTCGCCGGGCGCGCCGAGCATGCGCGTGAAGCCTTCGAGGGCCTTGCCGAAGTCCGACGGCACGAGCCAGACCTTGTTGGCCTCGCCCTGCGCCATCTGCGGCAGGGTCTGCAGGTACTGGTAGGCGAGCAGCTCCGGAGTGGGACGGCCGGCCTTGATCGCCGAGAACACCTTCTCGATGGCCTTGGCCTCGCCCTGGGCCTCCAGGTAGCGGGCAGCGCGCTCACCCTGTGCGCGCAGGATCTGGGACTGACGTTCGGCCTCCGCGTTGAGGATGGCCGCCTGCTTGGCACCCTCCGCGGTGAGGATCTGGCTCTGCTTGTTGCCCTCGGCGCTGCGGATCGCCGACTCCCGCTGACCCTCGGCGGTGAGGATCATCGCGCGCTTCTCGCGGTCGGCCTTCATCTGCCGCTCCATCGACTCCTGGATGGACGGCGGCGGGTCGATGGCCTTGATCTCCACCCGCGCCACTCGGATGCCCCAGCGCCCGGTGGCCTCGTCCAGCTCACCGCGCAGCACCGTGTTGATCTGATCGCGGGAGGTGAGGGTGCCCTCCAAGCTCATCCCGCCGACGACGTTGCGCAGCGTGGTGGTGGTGATCTGCTCGACGCCGGTGATGTAGTCGGAGATCTCGTAGACGGCCGCCTTGGGGTCGGTGACCTGGTAGTAGACGACGGTGTCGATGTTCACCGTCAGGTTGTCCTGGGTGATCACCGGCTGCGGCGGGAACGAGACGACCTGCTCGCGCAGGTCGATCCGCTCGCGCACCTTGTCGATGAACGGCACCAGGAACGCGAGTCCCGGGTCGGCGGTGCCCTTGTACCGTCCGAGCCGTTCGATCACGGCGGCCGTGGCCTGCGGGATGATCTGTACCGCCTTCACGAGCGACACGACCACGAGCAACACCAACAGCACCACGACGATCAGCACCAAGGTGCCTTCGGTCACGGCAGCCCCCTCTCGGAGCAGGTTCGGAAATTCAGTCCTGTGCGACGACGACCGCGGTGGCGCCGGAAATACTCAGCACCGTGACCCGGGCGCCGGGCTCGATCGCGTGGTGCCCGTCGCTCGTCCGCGCCGACCACAGATCGCCGCCGATCTTCACCCGGCCACCGTGCTCGTCCACCCGCGCCACCACGACCGCGGTGGTCCCCAGCAGCGCCTTGTGGTGCATCACGGCGGGGTCGATGCCGCGGTCGAGGCGCCTGCGCAGCGCCGGGCGCACCGCGAACAGCAGCAGCACCGACACAACGGCGAATACCACGCCGCCGACCAACGGCCCTCCCACGAGCAACGACACCCCGCCGGCGGCCAGCGCGCCGCCCCCGAGCATCAGCAGCACGAACTCGCCCGACAGCAGTTCCGCCACGACCAGCAGCACACCGACGATGAGCCAGATCACGGCGGCCGTCATGCCCGCAGATCCTGCCAGATCCTCTCCGGCGCGTGATCACCTGAGATCAGGTCGTCACAAAGTCGATGAGCTGCTCGACCGCGCCGATCAGCGGCGTTTCCAGGTCCCGGTAGCTGCGCACCGCCCCGAGCACGCGGCGGGCGCCGTCGGCGGGCTCACCCCAGCGCAGTGACCGACAGACCCCGGTCTTCCAGTCGGTGCCCCGCGGCACCTGCGGCCACTCCCTGATCCCCACGACGGACGGTTTCACCGCCTGCCACACGTCGACGTACGGGTGGCCCGTGACCAGCACGTGCGGGCCGGCGACCGCGGCGGCGGCGCGAGTCTCCTTCGAGCCCTCCACCAGGTGATCGACGAGCACCCCGAGGCGCCGCTGCGGCCCCGGCTCGAACTCGGCCACGGCGGCGGCGAGGTCGTCCATGCCGTGCATCGGCTCCACCACGACGCCCTCGACGCGCAGGTCGTGGCCCCACACGCGCTCGACGAGCTCGGCGTCGTGCAGGCCCTCCACCCAGATCCGGGCAGCCCGAGCGGTGCGGGCGGTGTGGCCCTGCACGCGCACCGACCCGGACGCGGAACGGGTGGGCGCCGCCGGGGCCCGCGGCGGCACGACGAGGGTGGCAGGCGCGCCCTCGTACAGGAACGCCGCCGGCCGCAGCGGGAACTCCCGCCGCCCGCCGTGGCGGTCCTCGAGGGTGACGCCGCGCGCGTCCACCGCGACCACGGCGCCGCAGAAGCCGCTCGCCGGGTCCTCCACCACGAGCCCCAGCTCGGCCGGGACCTCCGGGATCTGCTTGCGCGTCCGGATGCGGGTGCCGTCGGAGGCGAACGCCCCTTGGTAGTCGTGTGCCCGGGTCACGTACCCCGTTCTACCCGGCCCGCGGACCCGGCCCGAGCGCGACACGCGGGTCACCGCGCGTGAGCTGCGGCAACGGAGCGTGCCCACGTTCACTCCGAGGCGGCAGTGCTCTCGCACTCGGACGTGGATAGCCTGACGTTGTGCCCTGCCCCTCCGCCACCTTCACCGTGTGGGCCTCGGCCTGGCTGGTGGGCGCCGCCGCGCCCGACGACGTCCTCGACGCGCTCGCGCCGTGGGCGGACGCGCACGATGTCCAAGCCGCCGATTCGGACACCGCGCAACTCACCAGCCTGCCGGCGCCGGGGGCGCCGGTGAGCTCGGTGACGTTCCTGCTCGCTGCGCTGCGCCGCGCCGCGGCCGGACGCGCTGCCGCGGGCCCGGCACGGCTGGTACTGGCGGCGCCCGGCGACGTGCGCGGGCTGCCCGGCCCGGGCGCCTTCAGCACCGCGGCGACCGAGGCGGGCGAGGGAGTGCTCTTCCCGGACACCGGGCCAGGGGGCGGGCTCGGGATCGTGCCCACCACGGTGGCCGACGGCGTGCTGCGCTGGACCGTCTACCGGGTGCCGGAGCCGGGACCGCCGCCCGAGTTCGTCGCTCTGAGCCACGCGGAGCGCGACCTGCGCGACCAGGTGCGCCAGTCGGCATCGGTCCTCACCTCGCTCGGGGTGGCGCGGCACCGCCCGGGGGTCCGGGAGGAGATCGCCGCCGCCCTGCGTGCCCGACCGGCGTCACTGTGGCCCGCGGGCATGCCGCAGCAGGCCCTGCGGGTCCTGCAGCACGCCGACGAGGTGGAGGCGATCCTGGCGGCGGCGAAGATCGACGAGCCCGGTGGCGCCCTCTCCGCGTCCGCCGCCACCGCGCGCCGGGAGGCGCTGCGCCCGATCGAGACGGCGGTGCGGGTGGCCCGCCGCGCCGCGGTGGCCGAGGCCGTCCGCGTGCTGGCGAGCAGCCCCCTCGTCTGACGCACTCAGACCTCACCGCGACTCGCGGGTGTGGGGGCGTGAGCTCCGGGCTCCAGGGTGTTGGTCTCCTGGTTCTGGGCCTCGGGATGCGGGGCCTTCGCGCAGGGCTATCGCGCAGGGCCTTCGGTGGCGCCTCTGGGCAGGGCCTTCGGTGGCGCCGCGCATTGTGCGGGGCCGCCCCTCAGAGCTCAAGGGCGCTGCGCGTCGCTTCGCGATCGCTGCGCGACCCTTGACCTCCGAGCCTCTGCGACCCCTCCGGGCAAGCAGAGCGGGCAGGCCAAGGCCTGCCCTCTGGGCGCGCGGCGCCACCGAAGGCGATCCCACAGCCATGATCAAGGCGTCGGCGCGAAAACGGTCAAATACGGCCGGTCATGCACCCAAGCGATGATCATGGGCGCCGGCCGGCCCGTAGCAACCGCGAAGATCACCAGATGGGTACGCCCACGGCCGTATATGGCCGGCCACGCACCGATCCGATGATCACACCGACGATGAGGCCGCCGCGCCCTCAAGATCGGCGATTCGGTGCACCCACAGCTGTCCGATCCGCAGCCAGCGCAGCGAATCGGCGATCTTGCGGTGGGTGATCTCCCGAGAGCACGCACCCGTTCTCAGTTCACGCTGCCGGTCGACGGGCCGCGTGGGCTGACAAGGGGTGTGCAGCGGAGACGGGTGCGACGCGGTCAGGCCTGGGCGCACCAGCGCTCGAGCAGCTCCCGGTACACCACGACCGCCTGCTCCACCCGGCTGGCGAGGCAGTACTCGTCCACGACGTGGCACTGGGCGGGCTCGCCGGGCCCGAGCACGACGGTGGGTGCAGGGCCCGCCTCCCCACCGACGAGGCCCGCCAGTACGGAGGCGTCGGTGAAGAACCGCGCGGGCGGCGCCACCTCGTCCGACGCGCCGGTGGCCTGCAGGGCTGCCCGCACCATGCCGACGAACGGCTCGTCGGCGCCGGTGTCCAGCGGCGGCAGCACGACGTGGTCGGTCACGTTCACCCGCTCCCCCGCGAGCAGGCCGATCTGAGCACGCAGCTGCCCGGCGTCGACGCCCGGCACGGTGCGGATGTCCAGCATCAACTCCGCGGCGTCCGGCACGACGTTCGGGGCCACGCCGCCGCGCAGCACGCCCACGTTCGCGGTGACCGGCCCGAACCGGTCGTCACGGGGCCAGCCCGCGTGGTCGTGCAGCGCCACCGCGGCCCGCGCGAGCCGGACGACCGCGTTGTCGCCCAGCTCGGGCGCCGAGCCGTGGGCGGCGCGCCCGGTGGCGGTCAGCCGCATCCAGTGCGCGCCCTTGTGCGCGATCACCAGCGCGTTGGCGGTCGGCTCCGCCACGACGACCGGGCCGCCGCCGGCGATCGCGGCCCGACCGGACGCGTCGAGGTTCACCAGGCCCGTGCAGCCGGTCTCCTCCCCGGCGGTGAGCACGAGCTGAACGCCCCGGCACGCGTGTGGCCGGGCGGCGTGCTCGACCGTGGCGACGACCGCTGCGGCGACCCCTGACTTCATGTCGCTCGCGCCGCGCCCCACCACCTTGTCCCCGTCGCGCTCGGCCGCCCACGGGTCGACCGACCAGTCGTCGGGCTGGACGGGGACGGTGTCGAGGTGTCCGGTGAACGTGAGCGGCGGCCCGTCGCCGCCCGCCGTGCGCGCGACGAGCTGCTCCCGCCCCGGCTCCCACGCGAGCAACTGGGTGGCAAGGCCCGCCTTCTCGGCGGTGGCCGCGCAGTGCCGGGCCGCGGCCCCCTCGCCGCCGCCGATCGTCCGGAACCGGATCAGCTCGCTCAGCAGGTCGAGGGCGTCGGTCACTTCAGCACCTGGCCCTTCGTCTCGGGCAGCGTGAGGATCACGAGGAAGGCGATGACGGCGCCTCCGGCGACGTACCAGAAGAAGGCCTGCGAGTACCCGGCAGCGGACAGCGTCTGGATCACCAGCGGAGCGGTGCCGCCGAACGTGGCGACCGTGAGGTTGTACCAGGCGCCGATGCCGAGGCCGCGCAGCTCGGTCGGGAACAGCTCGCTCATGATCGCGGGCGCCACGGACGTCATCGCCGTGTAGAGCCCGAGCCCGACGACGAAGACCACGAGCATGTTCCAGAACCCGGGCCCGATCAGGAACGACAGCGGCACGATCAGCACGGCCGTGGCGGCCGACCAGGCCAAGAGCTGCGGCTTGCGGCCGAACCGGTCGGACAGCGCGCCCATCGGGTACTGCAGCAGCACGAACATCGCGGTCGCGATCGACAGCGCCGTGAACACCTGGCCGGGGTCGGCGCCGCGGGAGCTCACCGCGAACGGCGTGAGCGCGGAGAAGAACGTGTAGTAGCACAGCGTCGAGAGCAGCGTGAAAGCGACGAGCTGCCCGACCGCCTTCGGGTGCTCGGTCAGCGTCAGCAACAGCGGGTGCTTCACCTGCTGGGCCTTGGCCTTGTTCTCCTCGAACTGCTCGGTCTCCGGCATGGCCCGCCGCAGCCACAACCCGATGAGCCCGAGCACGCCGCCGATGATGAACGGGATGCGCCATCCGTACGCGGCCAGCTCCTCGCGACTCAGCACCGCGGTGAGCAGCGCCCCGAGCAGCGACGCGGTCAGCACCGCGGACCCCGTGGAGATGTAGAAGAACGACGAGTAGCGGCCCCGCCGCTCCGGCGGCGCGATCTCACCGAGGTAGGCCGAGGCATTGGAGACCTCCCCGCCGAGCGACATGCCCTGCCCGATGCGCGCGAGCAGCAGCAGGATCGGCGCGAGCCAGCCCACCTGCTCCCACGTCGGCAGGATGCCGATGATGAACGACCCGCCCGCCATCAGGGTGATCGTCAGCAGCATCGCGGTGCGCCGCCCCCGCAGGTCCGCGAACCGGCCCAGCAGCCAGCCGCCCAGCGGGCGGAAGAAGAACGCCAGCGCGTACGTGGCGAACGTGTTGATCAGGGCGAGCGTCGGGTTCTCCTGCGAGAAGATCTGCGTCGCGAAGAAGATGCTGAACGTCGCGTAGATCGTCCAGTCGTACCACTCGATGGCGTTCCCGACCGACGCCGCGACCAGCGTCCGGACGGGTAGCCGGTGTACCGGCGCTTCCTTGTCGATGGACGGCGTCGATCGGTCGGACACTGGTCGCTCCCGGGGCTTCGTGACGGACGGTGAGGCGACATTAGGCCACCTGGTCGCCGCCGTCACCCGAGAGATCTGATCAGTCCACCAGGCGGAACGCGAGCGTCGTCTCCCACTTGTTCATGTCCGGCTGCTCGGCGGGGTTGGTGAGCAGCAGCTCCAGCCGGCACCCCCACCGGGTGCCCCGCTCGGTCTCGGTGGCGTCGAAGCTCAGGCCCTGCGCCGCGGCCTCGTCCAGGAACGCCCCGGTCACGGCGATCAGCTCGTCGGGGTGCCCGACGTGCGTGGTCGCGGCGTAGCGCCCCGCCGGCAGCTCACCCGCGAGCACCTCGCCGTCGCCGTCGATGGGCGTCGCGACCGGCACGCCCGCCTCGACGTCGAGCTCACGCTCCATGTCGATCACGAGGTACCGGAAGAACGGCGGGCCCGCCGGGGCGATCCCGCGCTCCGCGAGCCACCCGAACAGCCCGGGAAGACGGTCGGCGATCTCGGGGAAGGTCTGCATCGTGACCGTGCGCCGGACCGCCACGTACGGCTGTGCGGGGCGGTCGACGATGTCCAGGTTCATGCTCATGACCGTGGAGACCGGCGGGAGGACGCGAACTCATCGGTCCGCGGCGATCGCCACCTCCGCGCAGGCCTCCAGGTCGGCGAGCTGTGCCCGCAACTTCGCGCGGATCCGCTCGACGGCCGCGCGGCCGAGCGGCAGCCGCAGCGGCGCCGACGGCGAGTGGACGGCGTCGATGATCGCCTCCACCGCGCGGACCGGGTCGCCCGGCTGCTGCCCGTGCTGCGTGGCGAAGAGGGCACGCAACACACCGGCGGGACCGTCCTCGTAGTCCGGGATGGGGGTGGCGCGGCGCATGGAGCGGCCGAGGAACTCGGTTCGGAACGGGCCAGGCTCGACGATCGTCACCCGGATCCCGAACGGCGCCACCTCACCGGAGAGGGCCTCCGATGCCCCTTCCAGCGCGAACTTGCTGGTGGCGTAGATCGCGTGGCCCGGGTTGCCGATCACCCCACCGACCGACGACATCTGCACGATGTGCCCGCCGCGCCGGGCCCGCATCTGCGGGAGCACGGCGCGGGTGACGGCGAGCGCGCCCAGCAGGTTGACCGCCAGCACCTCGTGGATCTGCTCGTCCGAGAGCTCCTCCAGCGCGCCGAGCAGCCCGTGGCCCGCGTTGTTGACCAGTACGTCGATCGGCCCCGCGGCGTCGACCGCCGCCCGCACCTGGTCGGGATCGGTGACGTCCAGCGGGAGCGCGAGCACAGCGTCCGGGTACTTGTCGACGAGGTCGGCGAGGGCGAGCGGATCCCGGGCTGTCGCGACGACGGTCTCGCCTCGGGCGAGCAAGGTCTCGGCCATGACCCGGCCGAAGCCGGCCGAGGAACCGGTGATGAACCAGCGCATGCCCTCATCGTGGGCTCCGTGCTACTCATACGTCCAAGACATGTTCGTGCTGACACTCATTGCCGTGCACTATGAATGGGTGGAGCTTCGCCAGCTCGTCTACTTCGACGCGGTCGTCCGGCACGGTGGGTTCACCCGCGCCGCGGAACACCTGCGGGTGGCACAGCCCGCCGTCTCGGTGCAGATCCGCAGGCTGGAGGCCGAGGTGGGCGCGCGGCTGCTGCACCGCACCACCCGCAGCGTCGAGCTGACCCAGGCCGGTGAGCTCGTACTCCGCCGAGCGCGGCGGGCCATCGCCGAGCTCGACGCCGTGCGCGACGAGCTCGCCGGACTCGCAGGCGGCCTGCTGGGGCGCGTGCGGATCGGCGCGATACAGGCGCTCGACCCGTTCGACCTGCCGGCCGCGCTCGCCGCGTTCCACCGGCGGCACCCGGGCGTCGAGCTCGCGCTGTCCTCCGGCGCGCTGCGCCGCCTGCTCGACGGGCTCGACCACGGCGAGCTGGACCTCGCCATCGGCCCCATGCCGCCCGGTCTCCCCGCCCGGTACGCATGCACCCCGCTCTTCACCGACGAGCTGGTGCTCGTCACCTCCCCGGCCCACCCCCTCGCCGGCACCGATCCCCTCCCGCTGGCCGCCCTGCGCGACGAGCCGTTCGTGTGCCTGCCCGCCGACAGCGGCCTGCGCGCGATCCTCGACCGGCTCGCGGCCGAGGCCGGCTTCACCCCGCGCGTGCCGTTCGAGAGCTCTCACCTGCCGAGGCTGCGTGACCTCGCCGCCCACGGGCTCGGCGTCGCACTCGTCGCGCGGTCGGTGGCCGAGGCGCCAGGGCCGCCGGTCGCCGTGCACAGCGTCGTCCCGGGACCGCAGCTGCGCCCGGTCGGGTTGCTGCACCGCACCGACGCCACGCTCGGCGCCGCCGCCGAGGCGTGCCGGGGCTTCCTCGCCGGCTGGATGGCAGGAACGGACCTCCCCGAGTCCGGCGATACGGGCGAAGATCCCGGCCATGAACAGTGATCGGGTCGTCGTCGTGACGGGCGGCAACCGCGGGCTGGGCCGCGAGGTGGCCCGCCACTGCGCCGCTTGCGGGGACACCGTCCTACTGGGTGCCCGTGACCTCGCGGCGGGCGAGCGGGTGGCCCGGGAGCTGCCCGGCCGGGTGCGCGCGGTCCGGCTCGACGTCACCGACGCCGACGGTCTCGCCGCGCTCGCCAAGGACGTCGCGGACACCGAGGGCCGGGTGGACGTGCTGGTCAACAACGCGGCCATCCACTACGACACCCGGCAGACGAGCGTCACCGCCGATCTGGCCGTCGTGCGCGAGGCACTCGAGACCAACGTGCTCGGCGCATGGCAGACCACGCTCGCCTTCCTCCCGCTGCTGCGCCGCAGCGCGCACCCGCGGATCGTCATGGTGAGCAGCGAAGGCGGCTCCCTCGCCTCGATGGGCGGCGGCACCCCCGCCTACAACGTCAGCAAGGCCGCCCTCAACGCCCTCACCCGCACACTGGCAGGCGACCTCAGGCACGAACGCGTCCTCGTCAACGCCGTCTGCCCGGGATGGGTGGCCACCGACATGGGCGGCCCCGGCGGGCGCCCGGTGACCGAGGGCGCCGCCAGCATCATGTACGCCGTCGACCTGCCCGACGGCGGCCCCACGAGCACGTTCACGCGCGACGGGCGCCCGGTGCCCTGGTGATCATTTGGTACCCCCATACGACGAGCAGCTCGGCCGGACCGCCGGGATCGCCGGACGCCCCCGCACCCTGGGTAGCAGCACCACGGAGCGCGCCCGCAAGGCCGTCGGCGGGCGGCTGAGGGAGGCGATTCAGCGGATCGGCGCGGTCCTGCCGGAGCTGGGCGCGCACCTCGACCGCTCGGTGATCACGGGCACCACCTGCCGATACGACCCCGCCGAACCGCTGACCTGGAGGCTCTGAAGGGGTCAGGGGGCGGCGGCGTCGCGGATCGCCGCCGTCACCAGGGCTCGGAGCTCGGCTGTGTCGCGTCCGCGAGCCTGCCTCGCCTCGGCGTGGGCGCGCTCCAGGTCGGCCTCCACACGGGCGCGCAGGGCCGACTCCGCGTCGGCGCGTTCCCGCGCCCCGGCCAGCTCCTGATCACTGCGGTGCCGAGCCTCGCGCTCGACGGCGAGCGCCGCCGCCGCCTCGTCACGGGCAGCTCCGACCGACGTCAGCCGTGCCCGAACGTCTGCCAGCTCGGCCCGGAGCCGCTCGTCCTCGGCGCGAGCTGTCGCCACCGCCGCCCGCGCCTCGCCCAGCTCGGCACGCAGGCCGTCCGCCTCGACCCTGCGTTCCTCGGCACGAGCGTGCGCCGCGTCCCGCTCGGTGACCGCCCGCTCGGCACGCACCATCGCTTCCCGGGCCGCCACGTCGGCCTCGGCGGCCCGGCGGTCCGCGTCCCGGGCCCGCTCCTCGGCCTGTCCCCGCGCCGTCACCGCGTCCTGCGCCTGCTGACGGGCGGCGCCCAGCGCCTCGGTGGCGTCGAGGGCCTGCCGCGCCGCCGCGGCGGCTCGTTCCACGGCGGCGGCCCGCTCCTCCCCCGCCTGCGCGGCCTGCTCCCGCGCTCCGCGCGCGTCGCGCTCCGCGCGTTCCTGTGCCTGCTGCGCCTCGACGCGGGCCGCCTCGGCGTCCGCGGCTGTGCGGTTGGCCGTCTCCACCGCGGCGAGCGCGCCGCCCTCCACCTCGTCGAGCCGGGCCCGGACGGCGGCGAGGGCTTCGGCGAGGTCCGCGACCGGGCCGTGCAGGGCGTCAACGTGCTCCCGCAGCCGGTCGGCGTCGAGCTGGAACGTCGCGCGCCCCGCGTCGAGGCCGAGCGCGTCGAGGGCGTCGCGTTCCGCGCGCGCCATCTGCGCGCACGTGCGACCACCCGGCCAGCGGGTGTCGCGGCAGAAGGAGCGGCGCCTGCCGCCCTGGGGTCCGGGAGGGGGCAGCTCGGTCCTGCACTTGCTGTAGCCGCAGCGTACGGCCTCGTCGATCATGGTTCCGCAGGTTACACGTTTGTAGTTCGCGAACTGAGGAACCTGGTTTGCGTTTCATCTAGCAAACCAGGAGCCAACGAAACGACTGTTTCGTTGGTGTGCGTCGACCAAGGCGGCGTCCTGGAGAAGGACCCCCGCGATCGAGCCCTGGAGGGCATGCGGGCAGCCTGGAGCAAGATCCATCCGAGGCGCGTGCGATCGCCCTGAGGAGGGCGCTGAGCCGGTTCTCGGATCGATCAGCACCGTGTGATCCGTCCGAGATCAGCCTGAGCGCCCTGCCGGGGGTGCTCAGGCGCATCTCGCAACGATCACTGCGGCTTCGCCGAGCGCGTCCACGCCGTGCTGCCCCGCCTGCACGCCGCCGCGGTGCTGCACGACACGCTCGTTGCCCAGGCCGTCGACAGGCCGCAGAAGGCCCCGCCGTTCACCGTGCCCGGCGAGCTGGTGCGGCAGGCGACCGGGCAGCCGTGGCCCACGTGGCGGGAGCTCATGGAGAGCGGCGGCTGGGGCGACTACGAGGGCTACCGACCCTGACTGTCATAACCGCGCGCTCCGCCTCTCGTGCGTCCTGCTCTCCTCCGCTCACTGCATCGACCCAGATGGACCGCGGCGCTACGGTCGCAGCTCACGTACTCCCCACCGGTGTTGGAGGCGGACCCATGGCGCAGGGCGTCGATCTCGAGGCTATCCATCCCGCTGTCGAGGCCGGGTTCAATGATCAAGACCTCGATGGGCTGATGCGGCTATACGCGCCAGATGCCAGGATGATCCTGCTCGACGGCTCGACCGCGACGGGTTCGGACGCGATCCGCGAGCAATGGTCGGGGCTGCTCGAGATGGGTGGGCACCTCGCCATACGCAGCCGCTACGCGATCGAAGCAGGTGACCTGGCGATCCTCAGCAACGAGTGGACGCTGAGGACCGGGGACCAGACGACGTCCGCCGTGACCGCCGAGGTCGCCGCGCGTCAGTCGGAGGGCGGCTGGCTCTACGTCATCGACCACCCCTGGGCCGGACTGGAGCCGGACGAGCTGGCCGCGCTCAGCGCGGCGATGGCTCCCGCCGAAGTGTGAGCCCACGAGGGCGCCGGGCGGCGCGGGCGGCCTGTTGCTGCGCGCGGTACGAGGTGGCGGGGAGTGGCCCCCAGCCGTAGGCGCGTAGGACGAGTGCACTAGTTTTAGGTCGTGCAACCTAATCCTGGGTCGAGCGAACAAACGTTCACCGAGGCCGCACGCCGGAAGCAGATCGTCGCCGCCGCGATCGAGACCATCGCCGAGCTCGGCTACGCCAAGGCCTCGTTCGCGCAGATCGCGCGGCGGGCGGGGCTGAGCAGCCCGGGGTTGATCTCGTACCACTTCGCCAACAAGGACGACCTGATCGGGCAGGTGGTGGCCGAGATCTACGCCACCGGTGGCGCCGTGGTGCGCCCGCACAGCGACGGCGCAACGTCGGCCTGGCAGGCCCTGCGCGGGTACCTGGAGGGCAGCGTCGCCTTCTACGACAGCCACCGCACGTACATGGGCGCACTGGTGCACATCCTCCAGGGCCACCCGGAGGCCTTGGGGCGCTGGGTCGGCGCCAACAACGTCGCCGAACTCGACGCGGTCGAGGAACTGCTGGTCCGCGGGCAGCGGGCGGGCGAGTTCCGCGAGTTCCACACCCGAACCGTCGCATTGATCATCCGGCAGATGCTGTCCGGAGCGCTGCAGCACCTGCTGACCCAGCCGGACGTGGACCTGACCGGCTACACCCACGAACTGGTGGCCATGTGCGAGCACGCCCTGGCCGCACCCGAAGGGAAGACCGGTGACTGAGATCGAGGGCGAGATCGCCCCGGGGTTCGAGGCGGTCCGCGACGCGTTCGCGGCCAACTTCGCCGAGGGCGCCGAGGTCGGGGCCGCGGTCAGCGTGTACCGGCACGGCGAGCAGGTCGTCGACCTGTGGGGTGGGGTCGCCGACCAGCAGGAGGGCCGGCCATGGCGGCGGGACACCCTGCAGGCCGTCTTCTCCACCACCAAGGCCATGACGGCGGCCTGCGCGCTGCTGCTCGTCCAGCGCGGTGAGCTGGACCTGGACGCCCCGGTGCAGGAGTACTGGCCGGAGTTCACCGCCCCGGCCAAGGTCCGCTGGCTGCTGACCCATCAGGCCGGCCTGCCCATCGTGGACCAGCCGGTGCCGCTCGCCGACGCGCTGGCATGGGAGCCGGTGGTGGCGGCGCTGGCCGTCCAGCAGCCGTTCTGGACACCGGGTACCGAGCACGGCTACCACGGGCTGACCTTCGGGTGGCTGGTCGGCGAGGTGGTGCGGCGGGTGACCGGGCGCAGCCTCGGCACCTTCTTCCGGGAAGAGATCGCCGAACCCCTCGGCCTCGACTTCTGGATCGGACTGCCGAAGTCCGAGCACCACCGGCTGAGCCGGATCATCGCGCCCGAGCCGCCCGATCCCGACTCGGCGGCGGCGTTCGACATCGACGCGTTGCCCGAGGAGATGCGCGACATGATCGCCGCCTACAGCGACCCGACGTCGCTGAGCGCGCGCGTCATGTCCATGGTGGTGCCGCCCATGGACAACAACGACCCGGACGTGCTGTCCGCGGAGATCCCGGCAAGCAACGGGGTGGGCACCGCCAGCGCACTCGCCGGCTTCTACGCGGCGCTGATCGGTGGCTTCCTCGAGCCGGACACGCTGGCCCTGGCCACCACCGAGCAGGCCGCGGGCAAGGACCGCATCATGCGCGCCCCGGTGCGTTGGAGCCACGGCTTCTCGCTGGCGACGCCGGAGACGCCGGGGCTGCCGCCGGGCGGGTTCGGGATGGGCGGGATGGGCGGCTCGATCGGGTTCGCCGACCCGGCAAGCGGGCTGGCGTTCGGCTACGTGATGAACCGGATGGGCAGCCCGATGGGCCCCGACCCGCGGGCCGTTCGGTTGATCACGGCGGCCGTCGAGAGCGTCGAGGAGCAGCGATGACGACGAACGGTTTCACCCCGCAGGAGGACGCCGAGGACCTGGCCATCGTGCTCCGCGAGGCCCGCGAGATGCAGGGGGTATCGGCGGCGGAGCTGGCCCGCCGCACCGGCGTGCGCACCGCGGACGTCCTCGAGTTCGAAGCGGCCCAGGTCATCCCCGCCCGGGACCAGTTCGCCGTATACATGCGGGCGCTCGGGTTCGAGGCCTGAGCCTCGAGAGGGTGTGGCCTCCGACGTCCACGGCCGGCAACACCGAGCCAGGATCCAGGGTGGGGCCCGAGTCGAGCGGGGCGGGGCGGTCAGTCCTCGTCCTTGCTCAGAACAGCAGAACGGGACGGCCCCGTACGCCGCCGGCTTCGACGAGCCGGTGCGCCGATTCCGCCTGGTCGACTGGAAATGTCGCCGCGACGCGGAGCGTGAGGATGCCGGCCTCGGCCTGGTCGCGTAGTTCCGTCAGGGCCGCCGTGTCCCGGCGCCGGTCGTACACGAACACGGGGCACCAGCGCACACCACGGTCCGCAGTGCCGGTGAACCCCTGAACAGTCGCGATGCTTCCGCCGTCGCGTACCGCTGCGGTCACCGTGTCGTTCATCACCGCGCCGTCGATGATCCCGTCCGTGCCGCTGGGGCACAGATCACGGACCCGTTCGGCGAATCCGTCCCCGCGTGCGAGCACGTGATCGGCGCCGAAGCCGATGACGAGGTCCCGGTCCGTCTGGGCCGCGTCGGCGATCACCGTCAGCCCGGCGGCCTTGGCCAGTTGCACCGCATAACCGCCGACCGCACCGGCCGCTCCGGTCACCGCGACGGTTGCTCCTGGCGGCAGCTCGAGGGCCTCCAACGCCATCCGCGCGGTCAGCGCGTTCATCAGCAGGGTCGACGCCGCCGCCAGGTCGGCCCCCTTCGGTGCGCGGACCACCGATTCCGCCGGCGCCACCACGTACTCCGCCTGCGCACCCAGCGCCAGTTTCGGCTCCAGCAGAGCGATCACCTCGGCGCCGACCGCCAATTCGGCGCGCACTCCCTCGCCGACCTCATCGATCACCCCGGCCGCGTCCCACCCCACCACGTACTTCTCGGCGGGCGGGAACAATTCGGGGCTGTAGTCGGCGATGACCCCGAGCCGCGCGTTGACGTCGGACGGGTGTACAGCGGCGGCGGCCACCTTGATCCGCACCTGCCCGGGCCCGGCATGCGGCTCCGGCAGATCCAGAACCCGCACGACCTCCGGACCGCCGAACTCGGTGAAACCCACAGCTTTCACTACGCCACCAAACGACCAAGTTGATCACGCCAGAACCCGAGACAAGCATGTTCCGGGTTCATGGAGGACGCTAACAGCCCCGATAGGCTCGATACAAAGTGGTCCTAGTGTGAGAAGAGAGCTGGCATGCCCGACTCCAGTGCGCGACTGCGCCGTCCCCCCGGCGTCTCGGGCCCTCCACGTGACCCCGCCCGGGATGCCCAGATCCTGCGTGCGGCCTGCGAGCTGCTCGCTGAGGGCGGGTATCCGGCGCTGACCATGGACAAGGCCGCGGCACGAGCAGGGGTGGGCAAGGCGACCGTGTACCGGCGCTGGAGGTCCCGCGCAGAGCTTGCCGCCGAGGCGCTGGACCACGCTGGTCTCACCGACGACCTCGTCCCGGTCACGATCGGTCGCGGCCAACTCCGCGCGGAACTCATCGCGACCATGACCCGCGCCACTCGGAGCACGGACTACTCGCGCGTCGACCTGCTCTCAGCCCTGCTCGACACAGCTCGCCACGAACCGGAACTGTGCAGCCTCGTCCGCCAGCGCTATATCGACTCCCTGCACCAAGCCGTCGAGGGCGTGCTGGCGCACGCGGTGGAGCGCGGCGATCGGCCCCCAGGCCGGACCGATCCGTCAGGTGATCACCCGATCGCGGTCTCCGCCGCCCTCGCTCTCCTGCTCCACTGGCAGCTTGTTCGCGGCCAGCAGATCAGCGACGACGACATCGCAGCGATCGTCGACGCCATTCTCATGCCTGTGCTCTGACGACTCGTACAGCGGCCACCCGCAAGCGATTGATCAGAAACGCCTGGGCTTCGTGCCGCCCGCGCGTCAACTCACGTTCGACGAACGGGCGAATGCGATAGCCCCGTTCTTGCGATGGTTGGCATTGAAGCGCGCCTTCTTCTGACGATTCCCGCACGTGTTCATGTCACACCATTTGCGAGTGCGACTTTGACTGGTGTCGAAGAAGGCGGCTCGGCAGGTCGGCGACGCGCACAAGGCCAATTTTCCGTCTCGTTCACCTGCGATGATGCTGATCGCGTCGGCGGCGATCACGCTGAGGGCATCCTCTACGCTGGAAGCCGAGCCGAGGCGCCATTGACGATTGCCCTCGGGCGTCAGGACGGCCGCGGCCCGACCTCGAATGCTGCAGTCATTGATGATTTGGACAGCAGACGCAGGGAGCGCGTCTTGGATCGCGGTCGCCGTCGCGGCGGCGTGAATTGCTTCCCTCAGTTCCCGGGCGAGCTCGAGCTGGGCGGTGGTGCAGGAGTCCACGGCCAGGCCGTTCACCGTCAGCCAGTCGACGAGTCGCTGCGGCGTGGGGATGCGCTCCACAGCGTTGCCATGACGCTCCGACAGAGTCCCCGTGAAGCTGGTCGCGAGCACGCTACCGAGGCGAAAGTCAGGGAACTCAGCACGCATGGAACCACCTTAGCCTCGACCGTCGCGATCTCCGCTGACACCGCAACCCGCCTGACCAGCCAGAGACCCGTAGCCCGGCAGCACCGGCTGGTTGCACGCCGGCATGAAGGCATGCTAGAACCGGCTTAGCCGGTTCGCAACAGGTTGTAGCCGGTCTCGCGATGGCAGGAGGTCTCATGCCCCGTCCAACCAGCGACGTGCAAGCGTTCGAAGCCCACGCAACCGACGCTGACCTCGACGATCTGCGTGCGCGACTGGCCGCGGCGCGGCTACCGGAGGCAGAGACGGTCCATCGCGCCGCACCCCACCCTCGCCGATGGAAACAGGGCGTGCCTCTCGCCGACCTCGTCGACGTCGTGAACTACTGGCGCACCGGGTACGACTGGCGATCGTTCGAAGAACGCCTCAACCGGATCGGCCAGTTCCGCACGACCATCGATGATCTGGGAATCCACTTCCTGCACCGCCGATCCGCGCGCGCCGATGCCACTCCTCTGATCTTGACGCACGGCTGGCCGGACAGCGTTGTTCGGTTCATCGATGTGGTAGACGAGCTGGCAGATCCGGAGGATGCAGACGCGCCGGCGTTCCACGTCGTGGTCCCGTCGCTTCCCGGCTTTGGTTACAGCGACAGACCGGCCACGACCGGGTGGGGAACCGAAAAGATCGCGGCCGCATGGGTGGAACTGATGGGAAGGCTCGGCTACAGCAAGTTCGCAGCCCACGGCGGCGACTGGGGAGGCAATATCACCACGGTCCTCGGCGGCAGGTTCCCGGCGCACGTTCTCGGCATCCACACCACGTTCGCGGAGGGGCCGCCCGGGTTGACGACGGACGGGCTGACGGCGGTCGAGCGCAAATGGGCCGAGGAAACCCGCGATTTCTGGCGCCACCGCGCGGCGTACGCGAAGCAGCAGGCGACCCGGCCGCAGACCATCGGCTACTCGCTCGTCGACTCACCGGTCGGGCTTCTTGCCTGGATCCTCGACAAGTTCGCCGAGTGGTCGGACACCGAAGACAGCCCGTTCGAGACGATTTCCCGAGACCGCGTCCTCGACGACGTCACCCTGTACTGGCTGACGCGGACCGGCGCATCGGCGGCCCGCATCTACTACGAGAGCCACAACTCGCTCGACCCCGAACTCCGGGTCGACGTCCCGTCAGCAATCACTGGGTATCCCCGCGACGTCGAGAAGTGTCCGCGGCCCTGGGCGCAGGAGCGGTACCGCCAGATCGTCCGATGGAGGTTGGCCGAAACCGGGGGACATTTCCCGTCGCTGGAGGTTCCCGGGTATTTCGTCAAGGACCTGCAAGAGGGCCTCGCGGCAGTGCTGGCCGCGACTCGGTGAACGCGGCCGGCGGCCGAGGCGTGCCCGGTGGAGCTGCGGCTACTGATCCCCGCGCAGGTAGCGGGTCACCATGGCGACCAGCTCGTTCTCGAACGTCTCGACGGGGACGGTCCGCGGAGCGGCCATGAACTTGTGCGTGTTCATCTCCACGGTGAACAGGATGATCTCCGCGGCGACGTCGGGATCCCCCACGCGGACGTCGGGGTGCCCGACGATCACGTCGCGGACCTGGGCCGTGCGCAACTTCCCGTGCCGGCTGATCGTGTCGAGCAGCTCCTGGGAGACCGGCGCCTCCTCGATCATCACCCGGAGCAGCCGGGGATCGTCGCGGTGGTTGTCGATCGCGTCGCGGACGAGCGCCTGGACCGTCGCCTCCAGCGTGCCGGGCGAGAGGTCGAGCGCGTCGGCGGCGGTCCAGGTGCCGCGGTCGATGTGCTGGATCAGGAGCTCGGCGAGGATGGCGTCCTTGTTCGGGAAGTACTGGTACAGCGAGCCGATGGAGATGCGGGCCCGCTCGGCGATGCGGTTGGTGGTGCCGGCGGCGTAGCCGTGCTCGGCGAAAACGTGAGCAGCCGCGGTGAGGATGCGCTCGCGCGTGAGCTCGGCGCGCACCTGGCGGGGCTTCCGACGTGGCTCCAAGCGGCGGTCTGCCGACGGCATCCTGGTCCTCCTCGAGGGCGCCAAAAGCGAGTAGCAAATACCTGAGCTAATGCTCACAATAGTGCTATGAGCTGCGAAAACAAGTCTCCCGGTGCCGTCTCGTGATCCCGAAGCTGCGGCTGCCCCGTGCCCGCACGATGATCACGCTCGAGGTGCGCCGCCGCGAGTCGCTGTCGCCGAGCTTCGCGAGCATCACCCTCGGCGGCCCGGCGCTGCAGGACCTGATCGTGGCCGGCGGCGACCAGACCATCCGGCTGTTCTTCCCGCGCGAGGGCCAGACCGCGCTGCGGATGCCCACCGCGTCGAACGAGGCGTGGATGGCCCAGGTGCTGCTGATGCCGAAGTCGGTCCGCCCGCAGGTCCGGAACATGACGGTCCGCCGCGCCCGCCCCGCCGAGGACGAGGTCGACATCGAGTTCGCCCTGCACGGCGACTCCCCCATGACGTCGTGGGTGCGCCGGGTGCGGCCCGGGGACCCGGCAGGCATCTTCGACATGGGCACCACGTACCGGCCGCCGGATCACGGGCAGTCGCAACTGCTCGTCGGCGACGAGACCGCGCTGCCGGCCATCCTTGCGATCCTCGACCAGGCGCCGCCGTCGCTGGCCGCGGAGGTCTACCTGGAAGTGCCGACCGCTGCCGATGTCCGTGACGTGGTGGCGCCGCCCGGGGTGCGAATCCACTGGTTCAGCCGCGACGACCTCGCGGACCAACGACCGGGAGCCGTCGTGCCGGAAGCGGTTCGCCGTGCGGCGATGCCGCCCGGCCGCGTCTACGCGTGGGTCGCGGGCGAGTCCCGGCTGGCCACGTCGGTGCGGCGGCACCTGGTCAACGACCGCGGCGTACCGAAGGCGGACATCTCGTTCGCGGGTTACTGGCGGCACGGCTGGTCGGCACCGGGCTGAGGGGGATTCCGATGCAGTCGAGCGCACTCCACCGTATGACGACGGTCGACCAGGTCGAGGCAGCACTGGGACGACCACCGTCGATGATCATGCTGAAACAGATCAGCGCCCTCGACGAAGGCTGCCGGACGGTACTGGCGCACAGCCCACTCGCCGGTTTCGGCTACCGCGACGCCGACGGCGTCAGCCGCACGACATTCATCGGCGGCAGACCCGGATTCGTGCGCGTCCACTCGCCCACGCGGATGTCGTTCACCCTGCCCGATGGCGATGCGCACGGCCCGGTGTCGTTCCTGTTCCTCCTGCCGGGCGTCGGGGAGACGTTGCGCGTCAACGGTTCCGTGGCAAAGCAGAAGGGTGCCGAGACGTTCGTAGACGTCGACGAGGCGTACGTGCACTGCGCGCAGGCCGTCATCCGCTCGCGCCTGTGGCAGCCACCCGCTCCCGCCGAGCCTGCGCCCGAGGTCGAGGGCGACGTGGCTGGGGGCGGGGGCCCGCTGTGCGGACCCGGCGTCGCCGAGTTCCTCGCCGCCGCCCCGTTCCTCGCCCTGTCCACCTGGGACGGGTCGGGTGGCAGTGACACCAGTCCGCGGGGAGACCGGCAGACCGTTGCGCGGATCCTCGACGGCCGGACGCTCGCCGTCCCGGACCGGAAGGGCAACAAGCGCGCGGACAGCCTCCGCAACCTCCTCCAGGACGACCGGCTCTCGTTCGCCGCACTCGTACCGGGGCGGACTGGGGTGCTGCACGTCAGGGGGCGGGGCTCGATCACCGACGACCCCGCGTTGCTGGAGACGATGGCGTTGCGCGGGACGCCCCCGCACGCGGCGCTGCTCATCGACGTCGAACACGCCGAGGTCACCGCCAGCGACGCCGTGACGCGATCGCGGGTGTGGACCGTGGCCGCACATCTCGAGACGGGCGCGGCGCCGGACCTGCTCGCGCTGGCCGGGGACCACCTCGCGGCGAACACGGCCGAAGCCGGGAACGGCCTGCTCGGTCGCGTGCTCCAGGTCGTTGCGGGGATCCCCGGGATCACCCGGGTGTTGCGGCTGGTGACGGACCGCGCCTACCGGTCCGGGCTGCGGAAGGAGGGCTACGAGGACATCGAGGTCGGCTCGCGGCGTGGCGGGCGACTGAAGGTTCCCGCCGTCGAGCCCGCGGCGGGGAACTCGTTGCGGGAGGTGCGGATCGCCGAGGTGCGCCGAGAGACGGCCAGCGCGGTGACCCTCGTGCTGGAAGACGCCGAGCACCCGGGTTCCTTCGACTTCCGGGCCGGGCAGTTCTTCACGCTGGTCGCGGACGTCGACGGCCGACCGGTGCGGCGCGCCTACTCGGCGTCGTCGGCGCCAGGGGCATCGCGGCTGGAGGTCACGGTCAAGCACGTCGAAGGCGGCCGGTTCTCGACCCACGTCCACCGGAACATGCGACCCGGCGACCGGCTCTCGGTGCGCGGTCCGTCCGGGGCGTTCCACGCCGACCCGGCGGCGGGGCACGAGGTCGTCCTGGTCGCCGCGGGCAGTGGTGTCACGCCGATGATGAGCATGATCCGCACCCTGCTGCCGGCAGCTCGGATGACTGTCCGGATCGCGCTGCTCTACAGCAGCCGCACGAAGGAGGAGGTCATCTTCGCCGACGAGCTCCTCCGGCTGGAGAAGGAACACCCGGAGCGGTTGTCGGTCACGCACGTCCTGACGCAGGAGCGCGGGCGGCTCGACGCTGCGGGCGTGCGCCGCTGGATCACCGAGCTGCGGCCGTCAGAAGACGCCCGGTACTACATGTGCGGTCCCGTGGCGCTGACGGACACGGTCCAGGGCGTCCTGACCGAGCTCGGTGTGCCGGACGACCACGTGCACCACGAGCGCTACACCAGCGGGGCGGACACGACCACCACGATCGTCGCGCCGCAGCAGATGATCGTCGAGGACGGGGTGCACGAGGTCGGCTCCGTGGTGGTCGAGCCCGGCCAGACGCTTCTCGACGCCGGGCTCGCGGCGGGGCTGCCGATGCCGTACTCGTGCACGGTCGGCAACTGCGGGGACTGCATGGTGAAGCTCCGGGGCGGGGAGGTCGCGATGAACGGGCCGAACTGCCTCACGCCGCAGCAGAAGGCCGACGGCTACGTCCTGACGTGCGTCGGCTGCCCGCTGTCCAAGGTCAGCCTGGACATCGCAGAGCCGTGACGGCCGGAGCCGCGGCTTCACCGATCAGAAATCCTTCGCCACGCCGTCAGTTCTGGTAGCCCTCGCACCGGTGGAAGGATTGATGACCATGACCGACGCCAGAGAGCTGGGCGCCGACGAGGCCGCGTTCATCGCGGCAGTCCGCTCGGATGACACGGCGCGGTTCGCACACGTCACCGAGCGCCACCGGCGTGAGCTGCAGGTGCACTGCTACCGGATGCTCGCGAACTACGACGACGCCCAGGACATGACGCAGGAGACGTTCCTGCGAGCGTGGAACAAGCGGGAGTCGTTCAAGGGCCACGCCGCGCTGCGGACCTGGCTGTACCGGATCGCGACGAACGCCTGCCTCGACTTCCTGGAGAAGCGCAACGACCGCACACCTGTGCCGTCCGAGCTACCGGACCCCGGATCCGAGATGCTGTACCTGCAGCCGTACCCCGACCGGATGCTCCCCGAGGACCCGCAGGAATCGGTGGTGGCGCGGGAGACGATCGAGCTGGCGTTCATCGTCGCCGTCCAGCACCTGCCGCCGCGGCAGCGGGCGGTGTTCATCCTGCGCGACGTCCTCGGCTGGCCGGCGTCGAAGGTCGCCGGCGCCCTCGAGCTGACCGTCGCATCGGCGACCAGCGCACTGCAGCGGGCGCGCGTGACGATGCGCGAGCAGCTGCCCGACCGCCGCATCGACTGGCGGGGCCCCGCCACCCACGCGCTGTCGGACGACGAACGCGGCGTCGTGAAGTCGTACATCGACGCCCATGAGCGCAACGACCTCGACGGGCTGATGTCCCTGCTGCGCGACGAGCTGCGCTTCGCGATGCTGCCCGACATGGGCACCGTGCTCATGACGGCCGAGGACGCGGTGGACGGCTGGGTCTCCGGCGGGCTCTTCCAGCGCGGCCACGACGACTGGCGCGGTATCAGCACGACGGTCAACCGATTGCCGGCCGCCGCGCTGTACCTCCGCACCCCCGACGACCCGGACTACCGGTTGTTCGCCATCGCGGTCCTGCACATCGTCGACGGGAAGATCGCCGAGCTCACCGGATTCGACGCAACCGACAAACCATGGCTGGGCCTGCCCCCGACGCTGTGATGGCACAAGCCGTGCTCAGCGCCTCGTCTCGTACCGGGTCAGCACCACGCCGCCGGGAAACGTCCGCGTCTCCACCAGGTTCAGGTTCACCCAGCTGTCCAGCGCCGCGAAGAACGGTGTACCGCCGCCCAACAGGACCGGGTAGGTGGCCAGCTCGTACTCGTCGATCAGCCCGGCCCGCATGGCCGCCCCGGCGAGCGTGGCGCCACCGATGCTCATCGGGCCGCCGTCCTCTGCCTTGAGCCGGGTGATCTCGGCGACCGCGTCGCCGGTGACAAGACGGGTGTTCCAGTCCACCTTGTCGATCGTCGAGGAGAACACCACCTTCGGCGTGTCCCGCCAGTTCCGCGCGAACTCGATCTCGGCCGGGGTGGCGTTGGGCTGCTCGTCGCCGGTCGGCCAGTAGGAGCTCATCGTCTCCCACAGCTTGCGCCCGTACAGCGTCAGATCGCACGCCCGCTCGTGGTCGAGCCACCACTGGAACAGCTCGTCGCTCGGCGGCCCGCTCCAGCCGATGTCGTCGCCGGGCGCGGCGATGTAGCCGTCCAGGGTCACGTTCATGCCGAAGATCAGTTTCCGCATCGTGCCAACCTCCCGTGAGTCGATCTCACACATACAGACGGGCGGGGCGCGGAAACCTAATCGGTGCCCCCTGATCGTTCAGGGGAGCTGATCGATGTCCACTCCGGCTGCCCGGAGGCCGGTGTAGCGGGAGGCGTCGGCTGTGACCAGCGCGTAGCCGCGATCGTGGGCGCAGAGCAGGGCGTGCGCCTCGGGCTGGTCACCACCGAATGCGCCGACGGCGCGAGCGCGGGTGGCGTCGAGGTCGTCCACGACGGTGATCGGCAGGCTGAGCAGCACCAGGAGCACCAGGTGGTCCTTGTCGGGCAGCTGCGCCCACGCGGCGGCGATCGCGGTGGAGGGCACGACCAGCACGATCGCCTCCTCGACCGCGGTCCAGACCAGCGCGGCAGCGTAGATCGACTCGCCGCTGGCGAACCCGACGAGGGCGGAGGCGTCGAGGACCCGGCCGCCGATCACCTGCGAGCGAGCCCGAGGTCACGTCGAACCCGGTCGAGCTCCTCCTGCGGCGGCCGCCCTCCGGGGAGAACCCGCTCGAGCTCGGCGAGGGCGCGGGCCCGGTCGCGCCTGAGGCGCAGGGCGCCCGCGACGTACGCGCTCAGGCTCTCCGCCTCACCGGCCGCGACAGCAGCGCGGGCATCCCCGAGCAGCTCCGGATCGAGGCTGACGGTCACACGCTCAGCAGTCACACCGAAAGGGTAGAACCGTCATACTGCCCGCCGCCAGCGGACCCCCGGTTCCGCCCACCGTGTCGGAAGCCCAGCGCCTTCGTCGACAGCTCCTATCGTCTGCTGCCGGCCGGACGGCCCGGCCTCACTTCAGGTGCCGGGCGAAGAACCGGTTCCCGTCGTCCCCCTCGAACTGCGGTACGCCGGTGTGCCCGCCCATATTGGCGTGCAGCGTCTTCTCCTTGGTGCCGAAGGCGTCGAACAGGTCCAGGGACATCTGCCGGTCGTTCCATTCGTCGTCCCACTGCAGCAGGACCTGCAGCGGAATGGTGACCTGCCGGGCCTCCTCGAACATCGTGCGCGGCACGAAACTCCCGGCGAACAGAACGGCGGCCGAGATGCGCGGCTCGACCACCGCCAGCCGGACGCCGATGGAGATCACCCCTCCCGCGTACCCGACCGGCCCGCCGATCTCGGGCAGCGAAAGGAGGGCGTCCAGGGCGGCCCGCCATTCCGGGACCGCCTTGTCGACCAGCGGGAGGACGAGCCGGTCGATGATCTCGTCGTCGACCGGCTCGCCGGCCTCCAGCGCGCGGCGCAGGTCGGCGCGGGCCTCCTCGGCGGCGGCGGAACGGGGCCGGTCACCGCTGCCGGGGAGCTCGATGGTGGCCGCGGCGTAGCCCTCCGCCGCGGAGTGTCGGGCCCGGGCCACCAGCCGGGGGTACATCTTGTGCAGTCCGCCGGGGTGGCCGAGCAGGATCAGCGGGGCCGGTGCGGATGCGGATCCGGGCGTCCACAGGATGCCGGGGATCTCGCCGAGGGCGAACTCGCGTTCGAGTACGCCTTCGTCGAGGCGCTGTTCGGAGGTGAATCGCATGGCCGTGCCTTTCGGGAGTGCTCTGAACGGCGCTCCCGGACGACCTATCGTCCGACCGTGACCCCGGAGGGGAGCACCCATGTCGATACAGCGTTCACGGGTACCACCTCCTCGTTCTCTCGCACGGCCGCCGGAAAGCTAGCAGTGGTCGCCGTGGTCCGCCAACAGGGTTTGCGGCGGCTCGTTGGTGTTCGACGCTCGAGCGGCGATGGGTACGGGCTGGTCTCCGGGCAGGAGCAGCTGCGGGACCTGCGCAAACCGCCAGCCGTCGCCGGCGCGGACGAAGACCCAGACCATGTCGTAGCGATCTGCCGGCCAATGCTGCGGCGGGGCCGGGGTGATCGCGGCGGTGATCTCCTCGAGGAGGTCGACGATCTTGCTGAGCGACTTGTGGTGCCAGGACACGAGGGTGACGCCGGGGCGGTCGACGAGCTCCGCGGCGAGCTGCGCCTCCTGGCCCGGTTCGTAGCGGTCGTCCACCTCGAGTCCGAGCTGCCTCGCCAGCGGCTCGACCGTCTCGATCGAGCGCCTGCTGCGGCCGTGCCGCGCCGCGGCGGCGTAGACGGCGTCCGGGCGCCACAGGCCCGTCGGCGGCCCGCCGCGCATCGGGGCGAAGAGCTCGACCAGTGCCCCGGCCCGCTGCCAGCCGTCGATGGTCAGGGAGCGCTTGTCCCGCCGCCCGGACGGACTGATGCCCGACACGGGTCCGGTCGGCAACGGCTTCTCCGCGTGCCGGATGATCATGAGGACCTGCCGGCGAACCGACCCTCCGAGAGGCTGAGGTGGGACCGGCGTCAGTGGGTGGTCCGCGGGGCGCCGGGGGGCCGACCCGACGTCGACGACTGTCATGAGGATCGATCTCCAGGCGCTGTCAGGCGACGATCTGCCAGAGCCCGAACAGCACGATCATCGCCGCCACGAGGAGGCAGATCGCGCCGACGGCCGTGCCGGATCGGGCGGAGAAGGCGGTCATGGACTGTCCTGACGCCGAGGCCGGTGCGCGGTGGGCACCGCGTGCCGACAGACCCACGACGGCCAGGGAGATCAGCCCGACGACGGCGATGGTCGAGCCGAACGAGACGAGCTGAACGATGAGCAGTGATCCCCAGTCGATCATTGTGCTGGCTCCTCCTGGTTACGCGACCGCTCGGGCGGGCGCGACGACGGCGCGCCGGGCGAGGGGCTCGTCGTTGACGGTGGTGGCGGTGACCGGCCTGCGCCGGGAGAGCCGGTAGATGCCACCGGCCAGTACGACGAGGACGACGGCGACCAGCACGGTTCCGGTGGTGCCACTGGATGCCGTCCAGGCGGCCAGCCCCCCGAGGACGGCCGCGGCGGGCAGGGTCAGCAGCCAGCCGACGAGCATCTCGGCCGCCACCCGCCAGCGCACGGTGCCCGAGCGGCGGCCCGCCGCGCTTCCGAGCACGGCTCCGGCGGTGACCTGCGTGGTCGACAAGGCGAAGCCGAGGTGCGCCGAGCTGAGGATGACCGCGGTGCTCGCGGTCTCGGCCACGAAACCCTGGGTGCTCTCGATGTTGCTGATCCGGTGGCCGAGGGTCCGGATGATCCGCCAGCCCCCCATCGCGGTGCCCGCCGCGATGGCCAGCCCGCACAGCAGGATCACCCAGAGCGGCGGAGCGGAGTGCGCCGGCAGCAGGCCGACGGTGATCAGTGTCAGGGTGATCACGCCCATGGTCTTCTGCGCGTCGTTCGTCCCGTGCGCCAGCGCGACCATCGACGCCGACACGACCTGTGCGTTCCGGAAGCCCCGGGTGGTCGTGCGTGGGTCGCCGTGCGCGGCGATGCGGTAGGCGAGCCATGTCGCGGCCAGCGCCACCAGCCCGGCCACGATGGGCGAGAGCGCCAGCGGCACCAGCACCTTGCCGACCACCGTGGAGAAGTGGATGGCGCTGGTTCCGGCGAACACCCACGTCCCGCCGATCAGGCCGCCGAGCAGGGCGTGGGACGAGCTCGACGGCAGCCCGGCCAGCCAGGTGAGCAGGTTCCACAGGATCGCCCCGACCAGCCCTCCGAAGATCACCTGCGGGGTGATGCGGGCCTCGTCGACCAGGCCGCTGGAGATCGTCAGAGCCACCTGCACCGACAGGAACGCCCCGATCAGGTTCAACGCTCCGGCCAGCAGCACCGCGACCCGGGGCCGCAGGGCCCCGGTGGCGATCGAGGTCGCCATCGCGTTGGCCGTGTCGTGGAAACCGTTCGTGAAGTCGAACAGCAGCGCCATCAGGATGACCGCGATCACCAACACGGACATGTCGTCACTCCGATGCATGGGTCATTCGCGCCGCCCGACGCGGTCAGCGGCAGTCCTCGACCGGCTCGTCCGCCTCCGTGACAGGTCTATCGAGAACCACCACAGAAACGTAGCGCTTTGGCCTGGGGTAGGCTCATGCCTGTGACGTAAGAGTCAACACCTGCCACACGCGAAGCGTGTAGGTGTCGCTCAGGAGGTGCCCGATGCGCGCAGATGCTGCACGCAACCTCGACGCAGTTCTCCAGGCCGGAGCCAGGCTACTGGCCGAGGATCCCGGAGCGAGCGTCGCCGCCATCGCGACGGCCGCCGGGGTGGACCGGCGCACCGTGTACCGGCGGTTCCCCAACCGGGACGCACTGCTCTGCGGGGTGTTCCAGGCCAAGCTGGACGCGTTCGACGACGTCCTCACCCAGAGCCGACTGACGGAGGCGCCGGTCGGTGTGGCCCTGCACAAGTTCGTCGAGGGTGCCGTCGCGGTCGTCCGCAGCTACCCGGTGAGCAACGACCAGATGGACAGTTCGTCGAGCGTCTTCCAGAGGTTCGTCGAGCAGCGCGCGCGGGTCGAGGCCTTCCTGCGGCGGGCCGCGGACGAGGGGCTGATCCGGGCCGACCTGCCGGACGGGATGGCATGGGCCCTGCTGTACGAAATCGTGAACCTGGTGGCCCGCCAGTTCTCCGACCTGGAGACCGGCCGCGCCGCCGACCTCGCCGTCGAGGTCCTGCTGGGAGGCGTCGGCTCCAGCTGACCTGCCGTCCGCGCGGCACTTACTGACTCGCTCGTCACACCACTGTGGACCCGGCAATTCTAAGCGCTACGTTGATGTGGTGCTTGAAGGAGGAGCTGCTACAGCGCGGGGAGAGCGCCGCTTGCCGCGGCTGCCCGCCCCGCGCATCGGCGACGGCCGGAGCGGCACCCTTCGACCCGCTCACCGTGGATGACGTTGGGAGCCGACCGGTGAATGTCAATGATCTGATCAGCCAGGCCATCGCGCAGTACTCCGGCTTCGGGATCGAGCTCGCGATCGACCTCGTGGGCATCCTGTTGATGGCCTACGTGCTGTACTTCCGCCGCCACTGGCGGGCGGACCTGCTGCTGTCCTACGTGACGCTCAACATCGGCATCTTCGTCGTGATGTCCGTGCTGAGCACCGTGCGGGTGGACATCGCCATCGGCTTCGGACTCTTCGCGATCCTGTCGATCATCCGGTTGCGGTCCAGCGCGGTGACCCAGCAGGAGGTGGCCTACTACTTCGTCGCGCTCGTCATGGGTCTGATCAACGGATTGGACGTGGCCGACCGCGCGCTGGTCATCGCCCTCAACGTCCTGCTGCTGGTGGTCATGGCCGTGTTCGACAGCAAGCCTCTGCGCGACCGGTCCCGCCGCCTGGATGTCCACCTGAAGGGCGTGTACGACAGCGACGCGGCACTCGTGGCGGACCTCGAGCGCGAGCTGGGCGGGCGGATCATGTACCACGAGGTCACGGAGATCGACCTGGGGCGCCAGCACACCACCGTCGACGTGCGGTACCGGCCCGGGGCCGGCGTCAGCCGGCAGGGACGCTTCGAGGCGCTTGCCTCGGAGCCGGTCGCGCCGCCGGAGCTTCCCGCCGAGCGGGCGGAGCATCTCGTCTCCACCGGTGCTCGCGACAACGCCCAGAACCGGTCGGATCGGATGGAGGTTCTCGTTCCCACCGGTGCTCGCGACAGCGGCGAGAACCGGTCGGATCGGGTGGAGTGAACGACAAGAACGGAGGTACGACCGTGGTACCGGTTATGTCGAGGCCGCGATCGGGTCGGTCGGTGCGGCGAGTGCTCGTGGGTGTCGTCGCGGTGGCGCTGTCAGTGATGCTGGCCGCCTGTGCTGCCTCCCCGCAGACGTCGGGCACCTCGGCGTCGGGCACCGCAGCGCCGGGCACCGTGGTGATGGTGATCCGGCACGGTGAGAAGCCGGAAGGCTCGGAACCCGGCTTCGACGCACAAGGAAACAAGGACGACAGCTCACTGACCGCGGTCGGCTGGCAGCGGGCGGAACGGCTGGCGGATCTCTTCGATCCGCAGTCGGGGCAGCCCCGTACGGGGCTCGTCCGCCCCGCGGCGATCTACGCGGCCGGAGCGAACGACGACGGTGAGGGTGCACGCACCCGCGAGACGGTCGCACCGCTCGCCGAGCGGCTCGGGATCGCGGTGAACACCGACTACGGCAAGGGCGACGAAGAGAAGCTCGTCGACCAGCTGACCGCGGAGCCGGGACCCACCCTGATCTGCTGGGCGCACGGCGAACTGCCCACCATCGCCGACGCCTTCCCCGATGTGACGCCCACGCCGCCGAAGGACTGGCCGGACGACCGGTTCGACGTGGTCTGGACCTTCACCAAGACGGCCGACGGCTGGCACTTCGCCCAGCTCCCGGAGCTCGTGCTGCCCCAGGACCAGGCCGACGTCATCGACGACTAGCTGTACTGACCACAGAGGTTAGGGACGACGCGAGTCGGATGATCTTGATGTGAGGGAGGGCCTCCAGGTCCGGTGTGGATTGCGACATCTGCACCGACCAAGGAGGCCCTCGTGCTCCACCGTAACGCCCCGCTGACCCCGCTCGGGCGTGAGCGGCTGGCCCGCTGCATCGTCGAGGACGGCTGGCCGCTGCGCCCGGCCGCGCAACGGTTCCAGGTCTCGGTTGGCACCGCGGCCCGCTGGGCCGACCGGTTCCGCGAGGACGAGCCAGCCGGCATGCACGACCGCTCCTCCCGCCCACACCACAGCCCCCGCCAGACCCCGACCCGCACCGAACGACGCATCATCAAAGTCCGGGTCCTGCGCCGGTGGGGACCCGCCCGCATCGGGTTCCTGCTCGGCATCGCCGCCTCTACCGTGCACCGCGTCCTGACCCGCTACAGGATCGCTCGCCTGGCCCACCTCGACCGCGCCACCGGTCAGCGGGTGCGCCGCTACGAACACGACCACCCCGGCGAGCTGGTGCACGTCGACATCAAGAAGTTGGGCAACATCCCCGACGGCGGCGGGCACCGCATCCACGGCCGCGCCAGCGGGTCACGTAACAGCACCCGCAGCGCCCCGGTCACCAACAACAGCACCAGCCCCCGCGCCAAGCTGGGCTACGCCTACCTGCACAACGCCATCGACGACCACTCCCGGCTGGCCTACACCGAGATCCTGCCCGACGAAACCAAGACCACCGCCGCCGCGTTCTGGGCCCGTGCCGCGGCCTGGTTCGCCTCCTGCGGAATCGAGCGGATCGAACGCGTTCTGACCGACAACGGCTCCTGCTACCGCTCCCGCGACTTCGCCGCCGCGCTGGTCGCGACCGGCACCACGCACAAGCGCACCCGCCCGTACCGACCCCAGACCAACGGCAAGGTCGAGCGGTTCAACCGCACCCTGCTCGACGAATGGGCCTATGCCCAGCCCTACCCCAGCGAGACCGCCCGGCGCGCCGCCTTGCCTGACTGGATGCACCACTACAACCATCATCGCGGACACACCGCGATCGGCGGCCCTCCCGCCATCCGCGTCCCCAACCTCTCGGGGCAGTACAACTAGCTGACGACCAGACCGGCGCTCGCCGTGTTCGAGTCACTCGGCGCGTCCCACTCCCCCGCTCCGTGAGGCGACGAGTCGGTCTGGCCGGGCGTCGCCGGGGCTCCGCAGAGTCGAGCGCTACACCTCGTCGGGGCGCAGCGCGTCGAGGATCAACGAGAGGCCGAACTCGAACTCGGCGCCGTAGTCGTAGCCCGGGCGGATGGCGAGCTCCGTGATGAGCTCCGTGAGGTGTGGGTGGGCGTCGGCCGGCAGGTCGCGCAGGATGCCGTCTGCGACCTCTTCGAGCTCGGCCGGGCTCGCGAACGGCAGGCTCAGCTCCTGCAGGACGAACCCGTAGAGATAGCTGTCGATCAGCGAGAAGGCGTGCGCGGCCATCGCGACGGAGAAGCCACCCGCACGGAGAGCGCCCAGGGCGGCGTCGTGGTGGCGCAGGGTGGCGGGGCCGGGCCGCCTGCGGGAGTCCATGAGGCCGACGGCCCAGGGGTGGCGCCGGAGCGCCGCGCGCGACGAGGCGGCACGCTCGCGCATAGCCACCTTCCAGTCCGCAGCCTGCGCCGGGAGATCGATCTCGCCGAACACCGAGTCGACCATCCCGTCGAGGACATCCTCACGGCCTTCCACGCGGTTGTAGAGCGACATCGCCTGGACCCCCAGCCGGGCGGCGATCGCCCGCATGGTGACCCCAGCTTCGCCCTTCTCGTCGGCCAGCTCGATCGCGGCGGCGACCACCCGCTCTCGGCTGAGCGGCGCCCGGCCAGGTGCCGCGCTGCGCTCGCGCATGGATCCCTCCCGCTGCGACTTGACCAGCTTACACTGTAAGCCTACCGTGACTTACGGTGTAAGTCCGAGTGACGGGAGCGGGACATGGGCACGGACCGGATGCGAAAGGTCTGCATCGTCGGCGCCTCGGGGAAGCTCGGGCAGTACATGGTTCGGCACGCGCTGGACTCCGGGTACGAGGTCGTCGGCGTGTGCCGCGAGCGCAGCGTCGGCAAGCTCGCCGCGTTCGCGGATCGAATCACGATCGTTCCCGGACCAACGAACGACCGGGAGGTGATCCGAAGGGCGGTCGCCGGATGCGACGGCGTGCTGACCGTGCTGGCGCCATGGGGCGTGCAGCAGTACTCGTCGGGCACGGCGCAGGCTGTGCTCGACCAGGCCGAGCCCAACGCACGCCTGGTCTTCTCGTGCGGCTGGCACATCAGCCGGGACAGCGAGGACCGCTACTCGTGGAGGTTCACGGCGACGGTCCGGATCGTCACCTGGCTGGCCCGCCTCGTGCGCGCGGTCGAGGTCGACGACCAGGTGGAGGCGTGCCGGCGGATCTTCGCCAGCGACCGGCGGTGGACCGTGGTCCGCGGCAGTGACCTCGACGAGGGCGAGAGCCAGGGCCTGCCCGTGTGGAGCCGGCACGTCGGCGACCCGATCCTCGCGAGCAATCTGACCCGACGCGTGGACTTCGCGCTGTTCATGGTGGCGGCGCTCACGGATGACACGCTCATCCAGGAGGCGCCTGCGATCGTCGGGCGTCTCTCCCCCAGCGCGCTGGCCCACGCAGGCGAGGCTCGATGACGACGCGTGCCGTCGCGCCGGACCTTGCGCGCGGGCTCATGCTCCTGCTCATCGCGCTGGCCAACGTGCCCTGGTACCTCTACGGAGCGCCCACCTCGCCCGTCAGTGCGCACCGCACCGGCGCGACCGGTCTCGACGCGGTGTGGCAGACCGTCGCGATCGTCGCGATCGACGGGCGCAGCTACCCCCTCTTCGCCTTCCTCTTCGGATACGGCATCTGGCAGCTCTACACGAGGCAGCAGGCGGCCGGACGGGACGAGAGGTCCGCGCGACGCCTGCTGCAGCGGCGCCACGCCTGGATGCTCGTCTTCGGTGCGGTGCACGGCGCGCTGCTCTGGTACGGGGACGTCCTCGGTGCCTACGGTCTCATCGGCTTCGTCGTGGTCGGCCTGTTCCTGCACCGCAGGAGCAGAACCCTTCACAGGTGGGCCATCGCGCTCGGCGGCGTCTTCGTGCTGATCGCGGCATCGGTCCTGGTCGCCGGGATGGTCATCGCGCCAGCGACCGCGGGCGGGGCGCCGCAGCTGAGCGCAATCACACCGTACGTCGCCTCGATCGTGCCCCGGGTTCTGTTCTGGGTTCCCGCGACGATCGCGCAGGGCGTCCTCGGCTTCGCCGTGCCGATGGCCGTGCTCGTTGCGATCGCCTGCGCGCGTCGTCGCGTGCTCGAATCCCCGGAGGCGCATCGGCCGCTGCTCGTGCGTACCGCGGTCCTCGGCATCACCGTCGGTTGGGCCGGTGCCGTGCCGTCCGCGCTCGTGCAGCACGGGATCTGGGACGTCCCCGCGTGGTCGACGACCCCGCTCCACCTGCTGACCGGCCTGTTCGCTGGGCTTGGGTACGCGGCGGTGTTCGCCCTCCTCGCCGCGCGCTTCGCGACGACAGGGTCGCCCGGCGGGCTCGCGCGAGGCCTGACGGCGGTCGGCAAGCGGTCGCTCTCGTGCTACCTGCTGCAGTCGGTGGTCTTCGCGCCGCTCCTGTGCGCATGGGGCTTCGGCCTCGGCGGCGTCCTCGACGAGTGGCAAGCCGCGTTCGTGGCGGTCGCGACGTGGCTCGTCTCGATGGCGTTCGCCGTGCTGCTCGACCGCACCGGCAGGCGAGGACCCGCGGAGTGGCTGCTGCGCGCTCTCGCGTATGGCAGGAGGACCTCGTCCGCGACACCCGTAGGACAGCTTCAGAACACCTGAAGGTGACCGGCGGCGCGCCGCCGCCGTGCCGCACGACACGGTCGTCGCCCATACCCTCGGCAAGCCGCAGATGCCCCGCCGTTCAGCCGGACGGTCGTTCCCCGCGTGGCACAGCCGCTGGCGGACGGGCACCGCCCACCCGCTGCCCGACGACGACGCCCGCGCCCGGCACCGCGCCCTCGGACGCGGCCGACCGGGCTACCGTCTCGACGGCGTGCTGCTGCGCAAGCTGGCCGACGGCGACATGCTCACGATCCGGATCGACCTCGATCCCGCCGGATGATCATGCCGTACGGTCCTGCGAATGGAGCTGGACCCGCTCGTCGTGCTCGAGGCCGCCCGCGACCGCTCCCCCGCGATCCCCGCCGTGGACGAGTCGGTCTGGCCGGGCGTCGCCGACCCGCAGGTGCTGCGGGCCCAGCTCCTCGACTGGCTGTCCCAGTACGCGAACGCCGGCACCCGCCGCACCTACGCCTACGCGCTCGGGCTCCCGATCTCCTGGGTCGACCCCACCGACGAGCCGCGGCGCGGCGGGCCACCGGCCGCCGCGCCGGGCCCGTTGCACGACCTCGCCTGGTTCCGCTGGTGCGCCCGCCGCACCCTCGACCCCCGCGACGCCACGGCCGGGCACGTCAAGGCGTGGCTGCACGCGCTCGACGCGGCCGGCGCGCAGCGGCGCACCCGGCAGCGGATGCTGTCGACCCTCTCCGCGCTCTACGGCCACCTCGCCGAGACCGGCGTCGTCGCGGCCAACCCGGCGGCGCTCAACCGGGCCCGGCTCGGCCTCTCGTCCAGCGCCCGCGACGCGTCGCCCACCGTGCGGCTCACCGCGGAGCAGCTCAAGGCACTGCTCATGGCCGCGGCGCGCCTGCCGTACTCACGCAGCCCCCGGCTCGCCCGGCTCTACGCCTTGCGCGCGGTGGCCGTGGTCGCCCTGCTGACGCTCGGGCTGCGGATCTCCGAGCTCGTCGGCCTCGACCGCGACGACCTCTACCGCACCGGTGGCGACGACGTCCTGCGCGTGCTGGGCAAGGGTGGCTTGCACCGCGAGGTGTACATCACCGACCTCGTGCGCGAGGCCCTCACGGCCTACCTGGCCGAACGCGACCGCCTCGCGGGCACCGCCGTGCCCGCGCGCAGGGGCCGCACCACGTCCGGTGCCACGCCGATGATCGCCACTCGCGACGGCGGCCGCTGTTCCCGCGTGGACCTCTACACGCTGCTGCGCCGCATCGCCACCCACGCGGGCCCGGCCCTCGACGGCGTGGCCGAGCGCGTGCACCCGCACGCCCTCCGCCACGCCTACGTCACCATCGCCTTGGAGCAGGACGCTCGCATCCAGCACGTCCAGGCCGACGTCGGACACGCCACGATCGCCACCACGCAGCACTACGACCGGGGCCGCCGCACGAGGGAGAGCACCGCGGCCGACCTGGTGGCCGCAGCGATCGCCGCAGCCCCCGACCCACACTAGAGCCACTTCACACACCCAGCCCGGGCTTCACACAAGGCGGGCCCTGTGTGAAGCGGGTGCTGGGTTTGTGAAGTCCCGCCGCGGCTCCTCGCCGTGGGCTACCAGGGTCAGCGCGCACGGCCACTCCGGCGCCCTCCGGGTCTGGCTCGTGCAGCCTCGGCAGCGGCCGTCGGAGTCGGGGACGTGGACGGCGCGCAGGCGCTCCCGGACCTGCGGCCAGCCGGTGATGATCTCGGCGGCCTCCCCGATGAGGCGGAAGTTGCGCTGGGCAAAGGTCTCGTGGCGTCTCGCCGCGGAAGTCATGGCGGCGAGGATCCGGACGGACCTCGGAGATCGAGACCGTCGACGCGAGAAGCGCGGATGCGGGATTCCCGCACCCGGCTTCTCGTGTGCCACGATCCGTGATCGAGTCGGAGCGGGGGGTCACGTGACGCGGCGCGAGGGATCGATGGTCCGCCGGCGGGTGCTGGCCCGCCAGCTGAAGCTGCTGCGCGAGCAGTCCGGGCTCACCCTTGAGGAAGCGGCGCCGAAGCTGCACTTCTCGGTGAGCAAGCTCAGCCGGATCGAGAACGCCCAGGTCGTGATCGACATCCACTGGGTGAAGAGCATGCTCGACGTCTACGACGTGGGCGGGACGCGGTGGACCGAACTGCTCGAACTGGCCGAGGAAGCCCTCCAGCCCGGGTGGTGGCGGGCCTACGGGCTGGGCAACAACAGCTACATCGCCTTCGAGACGGAGGCGACCCGACTCCTGGAATTCACCGTCTCCTACGTTCCCGGGATTCTGCAGACGGCTGACTACGCCCGGGCCCTGATGCGCGCGGTCCCGCTGCGGCGCACCGAGGAGCAGTTGGAGAACGAGGTCGCGGCACGCATCTACCGCCAGCAACGGCTCACCTCCGACGACAACCCGCTGGAAGTGATCGCTGCGATCGACGAGTCGGCTCTGCACCGCCCGATAGGCGGCGCAACGGTCCAGCGCGATCAGCTCGCACACATCGCGGCGCTCGCGGAGCTCGACACGGTGGCATTGCACATCCTGCCCACCGCCGTGGGCGCGCACGCCGCTCTGCCCTCCGGCTTCATGGTCCTCAACTTCGGTGACCTCGACGAGCCGGACATGGCCTACGTCGAGCACACCCTCGGCGCGCTGAGTCTCGACAAGGCCGGTGACGTCGCGCGGGCTAGGCTGACATTCGAGCGCGTGCTGTCCGATGCGCTCGACCCGGCCGAGTCCCTCGCGTTGGTTCGTCGGCTGGTCGGGGGGTGAGTTCGTCAGAAGGAGTGGCCGTGCGTGACGACGAGCTCCGCTGGTTCACGAGCAGCTTCAGCGGCGGCAACGGTGGCAGCTGTGTCGAGGTGGCGTTCCTGCCCGACGAGGTGGCCGTCCGCGACACGAAGGACCGAGCCCTGGCCCCGCACCGCTACCCCACCACCCGCTGGGCGGAGTTCCTCGCCGCCGTCCGCGCGCGCGAGTTCGACCGATCCTGAAGCCGCCTCGGCCCGCCACACCGCTCGCACGGTTGCCCGCGCCGCCGGACGGTATGCCCCGAAATCGGTGTGCGAGCACCCCGTGAGGCCCTGGTCACGCTGGTCGCAGCGGTGTCCACCGCGATCGTTCCCGGTTAGCCTCGTGTTCCGGGGGGCGCCGACGAGGAGGCGGCAGGGGCCATGACCCGAGCGCAGTCGCTGGCCGCCGTGGCGATTCCCGCGGTGACCGGGTTCGTGGCGGGCTGGGCCATGCGTGCTCGCCGGCGCAGCGGCGAGCCGGACGTTCGCCGGATCGCCGATGAGCAGGCCGCGCTACGGCGAGTGGCCACGCTCGTCGCCCGCGGAACAGCACCCGAGGACATCTTCGCCGCGGTCACGACGGAGGCCGGCCGGGTGCTGGGCACCGACCACACGAGCATGATCCGGTTCGGCCCGAACGGCACCGGGACCGTCGTCGGCGCGTGGACCAGCGCCGGCGCGCCCGGGCCCGTGTCCGTCGGTGACCGCGTGCCCCTCGGCGGGTCGAACCTGGCCACCGCGGTGTACGAGACGGGCCGGCCGGCGCGGATCGACGACTACGCCGACGCGACGGGGCCTGCGGCCGACATCGCCCGCGCATGGGGCGGTCGGGCGGCGGCCGGCGTGCCGATCACCATCGAGGGCCGGGTGTGGGGCGTCATGAGCGCGCTGTCCAGGTCCGAGCAGCCGCGGCCCGCGGACGACGAGGCACGCCTGGCCGGGTTCACCGAACTGGTCGCGACGGCGATCGCCGACGCACAGGCGCGGATGGAGCTGCGCGGGTTCGCCGAGGAACAGGCCGCGTTGCGCCGGGTGGCCACCCTGGTCGCCCGGCCGGCGCGGCCCGAGGAGGTGTTCGCCGCCGTCAGCGAGGAGGTCGGCCGGCTACTGGACGCGGACCTGACGGCGTTGGGTCGCTACGAGCCCGGCGGCCTCGTCACCGGCGTCGGGATCTGGAGCGCGAACGGCGACGAGCGGCTACCCGCCCGCGCCACCGTCGGCGGACGGAACGTGACCACCCTGGTGCAGGAGACGGGGCGGCCCGCGCGGATCGACAACTACGCCGACACATCAGGGGCGGTCGTCGACGTCGTCCGGCGATGGGGCCTGCACTCGTCGGTCGGCGTGCCGATCAGCGTCGACGGCCGGCTGTGGGGCGTCATCGTGGTCTCGTCCACGCGCGAGCGCCCGCTGCCGGTCGACACCGAGGCGCGGCTGGCCACCTTCACCGAGCTGGTGGCCACCGCCATCGCCAACGCGGAGAGCCAGGCGCAGCTGACTGCGTCCCGCGCCCGGATCGTCGCCGCCGCCGACCACGCCCGGCGCCGCATCGAACGGGACCTGCACGACGGCGCCCAGCAGCGGCTGGTCACCATGGCGCTGCAGCTGCAAGCGGCGCAGGCCACGGTGCCGCCCGAAACCCCCGAGCTGGCCGCGAAGTTGAATGACCTCGTCGTCGAGGCCACCAACGCGCTGGACGAGCTGCGCGAGCTGGCACGCGGCATCCACCCGGCGTTACTCGCGGAGCGCGGCCTGCCGCCTGCGCTCAAGGCACTGGCCCGCCGCTGCCCCGTCCCGGTCGAGCTGGACGTGCGCGCCGACCGGCGGCTGCCCGAACCGATCGAGATCGCCGCCTACTACCTGATCGCCGAGGCGCTGACCAACGCCGCCAAGCACGCGAACGCCACCATGGTCCACGTCGAGGTCGGCATCAGCGAAGCCGACGATGTGCTGCGGGTCCAGGTACGCGACGACGGCCGCGGTGGCGCCCGCGTCTCCGCCGGATCCGGCCTGGTCGGCCTTGCCGACCGTGTGGAAGCGCTGGGCGGGCGGCTCCGGGTGCACAGCGCCTCCGACGCCGGTACGACCGTGTACGCCGAGCTCCCGCTGCACCCGGCCCCCGCGGTCTCCGCCTGAACCGTGCAGTACCGGGAGCACGAGTCGCCGCCTGCCGGCGTGCGACGCGACTCGCAGGGCGCCTGCCTGCCGTCCATCCTCTACTGACTCCCGCTCATCCCTCGATCGGCACGTCGTGGGCACGCAGCCAGTCGCGGATCGCTTCGCGACCCCGCTTCGCCTCCGCGTTCAGCACCCGTTCCGGGGTCATGAACAGGTAGCGCTGGAACGTCACGCCTTGCGCGTTCCGCGCCGCCGGGTCGGTGCCGGCCTGCAGGAGCACCAGCGCACTGCGCACGTCGTTGTACTTGGCGGCCTGGTGCAGGGCCGTGTTGCCGACGCGATCCGTGGTGTTGGGGTCGGCGCCCGCGGTGAGCAACGTGTCGAACTGCGCGTCGCGACCACCCTTCAACGCGGAGAAGAGCGCCGGTGCCGCGGTCGTGCCGTTGCGCGCGTTCGGGTCTGCCTCGCGCGCCAGCAACAGGGTGAGGTACTTCGGGTCGTCGGCCATCGCGGCCAGGTGGATCGCGGTGTCCCCGCCGATACCGGGCTCGGCCGGGTCGGCGCCCGCGTCGAGCAGGGTCTCCATGCCACGGGTGGACAGGTTGAACAGCGCCCACTGCAGCGGAGTCACCTGCTTGTCGCCGTGCGCGTCGAGGTCGACGCCTGCCTGCGCCAGCGCGCGCACCCGCGCGACGTCGCCGTCCACGGCGGCGGTGGCGAGCTCCGCCACCCTCGGATCGGCAAACGCTTGTTGCGCGTCCACCTGCGACACCCCCTGGCGGGCGCATGCGGCGCCCGAGAGCAGTAGGAACGACGTGACCAGCAGCCAGCCGGACGCGCGCCGATGAACGCGGGCGGCCTTCGGGGCGCCGCGGACGATCGCACGACCCCGAGTCCGGACCACGTGGCGAGCCTAGCCAGGCCGCTGACCCGGCCGTCCCGTTGCGGGACTCAGGAACAACACGCGGACCCGGCGACGTTGGCCCTCGCCATGGAGATCACCGTGGTCATCGCGTCGCGCCCCGACGTCCCGCCGGAGGAGGAGTTGCGGACCGCGGTCGTGGCCGACCGGCTCGGCTACCGGGACCTCTGGATCGGTGAGGGCTTCGTCTGGGACGCGTTCGCACTGGCCACGGCGGCGGGCCTGGCGACAGAGCGGATCGCGCTCACAGTCGGCCCGATCCCCGTGTCCGTCCGGGATCCGGCGTCGATCGCCCGCGCCGCCGCGTCGACGGCCGCGCTCGTCGGCCGGCCGGTCGGGGTGGCGCTGGGCACGTCGAGTGTGCGGGTGGTCGAGCGCATGCACGGCCGCTCCCGCAAGCGCGCGGTGACCGCGATGGCCGAGAGCGCGCAGGCGCTGCGGGCACTGTTCCGCGGGGAGGTCGCCGACTTCGCGGGCGAGATGGTCTCGACCCACGGCTACCGGCTGCGGCTCGACGCACCCGGTGGGCCGCTCACGCTCGCCGCGTTCGGCGACCGGGCGATCGCGGTCGCCGCCGAGCACGCCGACCGCATGGTGCTCGACCTCGTCTCTCCGGAGCAGGTCCGGCACTACCGCGACAAGCTCGATGCGGCGGCACGGCAGGTAGGCCGGCCCGCGCCACGGCTGGCGGCGTGGCTCCCCGCCGCCGTCGACCCCGGACCGGAGGCAAGGGCGCAGGTGCTGCAGAGCCTGGTCGGCTACCTGGAGGTCGCCGGGTACGGCGAGATGTTCACTGCGGCGGGCCTCGGCGACGCGGTCCGGATGGCGCTGGCCGGGGCCACCCGTGACGAACTGCTCGCCGCGGTTCCACCAGAAGCCGCCGACCGGATCGGGCTGGTCGGCGACCTCGACTCCGTGCACGAACGGCTCGACGCCTACGCCGCCGCTGGGCTGGACGAGGTGACGCTGGTCCCCGCCACTGCCGGCGATCCGGGCGGGGAACGCACCCTCACCGCCCTCGCGGCTTCCGCGCCTCGATGAGGTAGCGGGACGAGTGCGCCACGAACGGGCCGTCGGACTCGATCAGCCCGTGCAGCTCGCGCAGGCGGTCCCGGTAAGCCGCCACCGTGAACCCGGGGACCATCCAGATCACCTTCCGCAAGAACCACACGACCGCGCCGATGTCGTGGAACTCGATGCGCAGCCGCGCCGTCCGCAGCTCCACGACCTCGAGTCCGGTGGCGGTGGCGCCCTCACGGGCGTGATCGGGGTGACGGCCGTGCCGAGGTTGCGGCCCGAGGAAGTACTCGACCAGCTCGAACACGCTCGCCGGCCCCACGTGCTGGGCGAGGTAGCTGCCAGTCGGCCGGAGCACGCGGGCGATCTCCTCCCACCACACGGTGACCGGGTGGCGGCTGGTCACCAGATCGAACGCGGAGTCGCCGAACGGGAGGGGCGGCTCGTCGGGGTCGGCGACCACGGCCACACCGCGCGGGTGCAGCAGCTGAGTTGCCCGCGCGACGTTCGGCGGCCACGACTCGGTGGCCACCATCAGCGGCGGGTACGCCGCCACCCCGGCGAGCACCTCCCCGCCGCCGGTCTGCACGTCGAGCGCGGCCGACACCCGCGGCAGCCGCTCGCCCAGCAGGCGCTGGTAGCCCCACGGCGGACGTTCCTCGGTGGCGCGCCCGTGGAGCCACGAGAAGTCCCAGCCCTCCATCGGGGCCGCCTCGGCCTCGGACACCAGGTCGTCGAAGCTGCGGCTCACGATCGCTTCCTACCCCGGCCGGGTCGCGATCGCGACCGCATAAGGTGCCCCTGCCTCGGCCGCTCGACGGCGGGCGAGCGCCAGCAGCTCGGGTGTGAGGTCAAGCCCGGTGACGCGGCCGCCTGCGAGCGCGGCGGTTATCGCCGTGGGGCCGTGGCCGGTGGCGACGTCCAGGACGTCGAGTCCCTCCACCCCGACCTCGGCCACGAGCCTCGCACCGACCTCGGCGAACCTGTCGCCCCAACTCGCGTAGTCCCCGGCTCCCACACAGAGCATCCCATATGGGCTATATAACTACAAGAGGATTTAGCGTGGGCGCCGCGCCGGCTGGCAGCAGTCCACGGCGCACGGGACGCCGTTCACGGTGGAGCCGCCGGCCGCGATGCCACCGAGGGAGCGCGGTGCGGCGGCGTGCAGGTGCTCGGCCACGAGCTCGGCGACCATGTCGGCGAACCGCGGGTCCGGCCCGGCCGTCGCTGCGCGGGCGAAGCCCATGCCGAGCTCCTCGGCCCGCTCACGGGCCTCGGTGTCGAGGTCCCAGATCACCTCGACGTGGTCGGACACGAACCCGATCGGCGCCACCACGACAGCAGGCACGCCGCGCGCGTGCAGGGCGTCGATGTGATCGACGATGTCCGGCTCCAGCCACGGCACCTGCGGCGGTCCGGAGCGCGACTGCCACACCACGTCGTACTCCGCGGCACCCAGATCGGCTGCCACCAGCCGGGCGGCCTCGGCCACCTGCCGGGAGTACCGGTGCCCTCCCTCCCCCAGCGGACCCGCGGCGGCGTCGGCGGCGACGGGCACCGAGTGGGCGGTGAACACGACCCGCGCCGCGTCCCGCACGCCCTCGGGCAGGGTGGCACGCGCGGCGCGCACGGCGTCGGCATTCGCCGCGACGAACAGCGGGTGGTCGAAGAAGTGGCGGATCTTCACCAGCTCGGGGGCGCTCTCCCCCACGGCCTTGCGGGCGCGGGCGATGTCCTCCTGGTACTGCCGGCAGGCCGAGTAGCCGCCGTAGGCGCTGGTGGCGAACACGAGCCCGCGCCGCACCCCGTCGCGGGCCATCTCCGCGACCGCGTCCTCCACCATCGGGTGCCAGTTGCGGTTGCCGAAGTACACCGGCAGCTCGATCCGCTCCCGAACGGCCGCGATGATCTCGCGGTTGCGCGCGTTCAGCGGGCTCACGCCGCCGAAGTGCTGGTAGTGCTCCTCGACGGCGTCGAGCCGCTCGGGTGGCACGCCACGGCCGCGGACGACGTTCTCGAGGAAAGGGCGCACGTCGGCGGGGCCCTCGGGGCCGCCGAACGACAGCACCAGCAGGGCGTCGAACTCGCTCACGCACGCATTAGACACCTATGGCGTGGAAGCCGCCGTCGGCCCACACCATCGAGCCCGTGGTGGCCGGCATCCAGTCCGAGAGCAGCGCGCAAACGGTCTTCGCCACCGGCACCGGGTCGTTGACGTCCCAGCCCAGCGGCGCGCGGCCGTCCCATGCGTCCTCGAAGGCGGCGAAGCCGGGGATCGACTTGGCGGCCATCGTGCGCACCGGCCCGGCGGCGCAGAGGTTGACCCGGATGCCCTTCGGCCCCAGGTCACGCGCCAGGTAGCGGGTGACCGACTCCAAGGTGGACTTCGCCACGCCCATCCAGTCGTAGGCGGGCCATGCCTGCCGGTTGTCGAAGTCCATCCCGACGATCGACGACCCCGGCCCGAGCAGCGGCAGCAGCGCGGTGGACAGCGACTTGAACGAGTAGGCGCTCACCTGGATCGTCTGCGCGACGTCCTCCCACGGTGCACCCAGGAACGCACCCTCGCCGAGGCAGGACGCCGGTGCGAAGCCGATGGAGTGCAGCACCCCGTCGAGCTTCGGATCGTCACCCAGGTGCGGGGAGACCCGATCGACGAGCGTGTCCAGGTGCTCCTGGTTGGCCACGTCCAGCTCGACGACGGGCGCGGCCTGCGGCAGCCGCTGCGCGATCCGTTCGACGAGCTTGAGCCGGCCGAAGCCGGTGAGCACGACCTGCGCGCCCTGCTCCTGCGCCACCTTCGCGACGTGGAAGCCGAGCGAGGCGTCGGTGATCACACCGGTGATGAGTAGGCGCTTGCCGTCGAGCAGTCCCATGGGTGCCTTTCGTGGTGGGGGGTTCGGGGAGTTCGGCGGATCAGTTGCCCATCGCCACGCCGCCGTCGACCTGGATGACGGCGCCGGTGATGTAGGACGCGCCGTCCGAACCCAGCCATGCGACGACGGAGGCGATCTCGTCCGGGTCGGCGTAGCGACCGAGCGGGATGAGGCTGCTGATCTCGGTCTTGCGCGCCTCCGACAGCGCGCGCGTCATGTCGGTCTCGACGTATCCGGGCGCGACGACGTTCGCGGTGATGCCTCGCGAGCCGAGCTCGCGCGCGATCGAGCGCGCCACTCCGATGAGGCCGGCCTTGGACGCCGCGTAGTTGACCTGCCCGGGCGAACCGGCGAGCCCGACGACCGAGCCCACGAAGATCATCCGTCCGCTGCGGGCGCGGAGCATCCCTCGCGAAGCCCGCTTCGCCACCCGGTACGCGCCGGTGAGGTTGGCGTCGATGACCTGGGTGAACTGGTCCTCGCTCATCCGCATGAGCAGGGTGTCCTGGGTGACGCCCGCGTTGGACACGAGGACCTGCACGGGGCCGTGCTTCTCCTCGATCGTCGTGAACGCCGCCTCCACGGCGTCGGCGTCGGTGACGTCGCACCGTACCGGCAGCAGGTCACCGGGCAGGTCCTCGGCGTTGCCGCTGCGATACGTCACCGCCACCTGGTCGCCCTGGGCCGCGAACGCCTTGGCGATCGCGAGACCGATTCCCCTGTTTCCACCGGTGACCAACACGCTGCGTCCCACGGCGGAGAACCTAGTGCACGAGGCCATGGCGGGCTGCGTTCTCCCGGCGCTAGTGAGCGGCGGCTCCCGTGACCGCTGCGCCGTGGTGCACCGCGCGAAGCAGTGCCAGCGTCCGATCGGCGGCGTGCTCCCAGGTGTGGGCCGCGGCGACGGCGCGCCCGTGCGCGATCATGTCGGCGGCGGCCCTTCTGTCGGTCAGCACCCGGGTGAGCCCAGCCGCCCACGCCTGCGGGTCGCGCCGCGGCACGACGAGCGACGCCCCGCCGCCAGCCTCGACGACGGCCGGGTGGGCGCTGGTGACGGTGGGCACGCCTGCCGCCATGGCTTCGAGGACCGGCAGACCGAAGCCCTCCACCAGCGAGGGGAACGCGAAGGCCGAAGCGCCGCGGTAGAGCTCGAGCAGGCGTGCGTCGTCGACGTGGGCGAGGACGTCCACCCGATCCGCAACGCCGTGCTCCCGCACGAGCTCCGAGACCGACACCGGGAACCGCGGATCCGGCTGGCCGACGAGCACCAGCCGCACGTCCGGCAGGTCGCGCGCCACCCGTGCGAACCCCTCGATCAGCACCGCGTGGTCCTTGTGCGGCCGGTGCACGCCGACGTGGAGCACGTAGCGAGCGGCGTGCCCAGCCGACTCGGCGGCGTCGCTCGCGCCTGCGAGCGCGAGGAACTCGTCGCCGACGCCGTGCGGCACCACGGCGGCATCGTCGAGGGCGAGCCCGTAGTGCCGCCCGAGATCGGCCCGGGTGGCCTCGGAGATCGTGGCGATCGCCGTCGTCGTGGCGATGACCGCTCGGGTCGCCGCGCGGTACCGGAGCCCGAAGCCCGCGCCGCCGGGCCGGTAGCGCGGGTCGGCCTCGAAGATGCAGTCGTGCACGAACGTCACCGTCGGCACGCGCGGGTGCAGCAGGGGCGCGGCGAGGTGGTAGGGCGAGAGGAACACGTCCGGCCGCATGCGCGCCAGCAGCCGAGGAAGCGCGAGCTGCGCGGCGGGTGAGACCACGGGAACCGGGAGATCGACCAGCGCCACGTTCGGGTGCCGCGAGAGCGCGGGGAACGCGATCCGGCCCAGCCGCGACGAGTCCGTCACGACGACGAGCTCGACGTCCCGGACGGCCAGCCGCCGGAGCAGCTCGAAGGTGTGGCGCCCGATCCCGTGGTAGCGGTCCTGCATCACCCTGCCGTCGACGCCGACGCGCAACAGGCGGCCCGCCATCACGCGCGGACCGCAGTGGCGCTCGTGTCCAGAACATCGCGGTACGCGTCCTCGTATCGGCTCACGCAGGTGTCCCAGCTGAGCTCCTTCGCGCGTGAGCGGGCGGCCGCCCGCAGCGCGGAGAGCCGTTCCCGGTCGGCGGCGAGCCCGAGCAGCGAGTCCTTCAGGGCGTCGTGGTTGCGCGGGGCGACGACCAGCCCGGCGTCGGCGACGACGTCCCGAACCCCGGGGAGGTCGGACACTACCGGGACGCACCCGGCGGCCATCCCCTCGACGACCACGAGCCCGAACGCCTCGGCCTGGGTCACCGACGGGAGCACGATCACGTCGCTGCGGTCGTACTCGGCGTGCAGCTCCTCGTCCGGGACACGGCCGAGGAACACGGCGTTCGTCGCACCGATCCGGGCGGCGAGCCTGCGGTAGTGCGGCAGCTCCGCGCCATCGCCGACCAGCCGGAGCTCCAGCTGCGGCATGCCTGCGACGGCGGGCAGCAGCCAGTCGACGCCCTTGTAGCCGCGCATCTGGCCGACGAACAGCACCCGCAGCGGGCGATCGTCGTCGCAGTCCGAGCGCAGCGGCTCGGCCCGCATGTCGACCCCCCACGGGACGACCCGCACCGGCGGCCCGCCGTCGACCCGTTGGTCGGCGGCGTAGTACTGCGAGGTCACCATCGTGAGCGATGCGTTCTTCGCGAGGCGCCGGTGCAGCCGGTTGTAGAGCGCGCAGAGCCGCTCGGCCCCTCGGATCTCCAACGCCGAGTGGTGCGTGTACACGAGGGGTCGGGAGCCGGCCGAGAAGATCCGCCACAGGCTCAGGAAGACGTCGCTGAGCGTCGGCACGGGGCCGTGCAGGTTGACGACGTCGTAGTGCCGGAATCGGAGCGCGAGCCGGGGCCAGTGCAGCAGCATCGTGCTGAACCGGTACTCGCCGAGCATGAACCGCGGGATCTGCACCGAGGACACCACGTCGACCTGGTGGCCGCGCTCGCGCAGTCCGGCGGCGACCCGGTCGACGCAGCGCGAGATCCCCGAGACGACCGGAGGCGCCTCACTCGTGACGACGAGGACCGACAGCCGCGCCGCCGCGCCGGGGCCGAGCGGCCGGGGCTGGTCCCGCCGCCGCCCCTGCAGCCGCCGCAGCTGGCCGAGATGCCGCAGGTACCGCAGACCCTCCCGGTAGGTCGACTTCGAATCGCCCGCGTGCCGGTGGCCGAACTCGTACGGGACCTGCACGACGTTGCGCAGGTCGTACCGGACGACCAACTCCAGCATCACCTTGTAGCCGAGAGGGCGGGCCTCCTCGAGCCGCAACGCCGCGAGCCGGACGGCGAAGAAGCCGCTGAGCGGGTCGGAGATCCGGGCCACCGACGGGCCGAGGACGCCGGATGCGAGCGCGGTGAGACTGCGCGACACGGCCAGCCGGTATGCGCTGCCCAGGCCCTCCCGGCTGCCGCCGGTGGTGTAGCGGGTCGCCACCACGATGTCGGCGTCGGTCTGCACGCCGCGGCGGTGCAGCACCGGCACGAGCGACGGCGGATGCTGCAGGTCCCCGTCCATCACGACGGCCCAGGGGGCGGCGGCGAGCTTGAGTCCTTCCACGACCGCGCCACCGAGGCCTCCGACGGCGCGCTCTCGTCGCGCGAGCACGATCCGCACCGGGAATTCCGCCGCCGCCGCCTCGACGACGGCCGCGGTGTCGTCGGTGCTGTCGTCGACGAATATGATTTCCGCGCGCACCTGAGCCGTTTCCGCGACCAGCCGCCAGAGCAGTTCGCGGACGTTCCCGGCCTCGTTGTAGGTCGGTATCACCACCGACAGGTCCGGCGCCGGCCCACCGACCGCACCGCCGACTGCCGGGCCGAATTCGTGCACTCGCATCGCTGTTCCCGCGAACGTCGCCACGTGTCGTTCTCCCGTCGAATCCGGTCTGCGTTCGTGGCGCGGCATCGGGCCAGTGGCTACCAGGGAGCCGTTCGTGCTCTCGCCGCTGCCCGAAGCCCTGTTACCCGGCGACCCAGCGGGTCCCGCCGCAGTGGACGCGGGCCGGTCACTTCACGGAAATGTGCGGCGATCCCCCGAAACGCGATCCGCGAGCTTTGCGTCCGAACGGCGCAACGCCCGCCCTCGTCACGCGGATTCGTCGTCGTCCTCGACGTCCGGTTGGTCGAGGTGTAACGGAAGTGTGAAGAGATTCCGGCGCCAGTGGAGCCGCCGCCACACACCGGCCCGTACCGCGACGTAGCGGGCCCCGCAGACGCAGGTCCGCTCCTCACCTGCTGCTGTCGGCTTCGGCATGGGGCACTCGTGCGGTGGGATGGGTCATCCGATCTCTCGGCGCTCCGTCCGCCCGATCGTACCGAGATGAGTGCGCCCCCCGCGTCCGCTCAGGTCCGGGTGACCCGGGTGAAGTCCGCAAGGCTCGCCTTCCCCCGCGCACCGGAGACGAGGTCGGTGTACCTCACCCAGATGACGAGCCGGAGGTCGTAGGCCCGCACGTGCGCGGCCAACGCCTCCAGGTCGGCGAGCGACGTCTCGTCGCCGCTGTTCTCCCCCACGACGGGGAGCCCGCGCGCGTGGGCCGGCCCGGCCACCGAGGCGACGGCGGCGGCGTTGTTCGCCCACGTACACCACGCCGCCACGGCCGCATCGGTGATCGCCGCGATGTGCCGCGCGTGGTCCTGGCCCGCCTGCACCCGCCTGGTGCGCTCGGAGGGCGCCGATCCGGCGAGCCCGCCCTGCGCCGCAACGGCGAGCTCGCCGGACGGCACGCCGACGTCCGGGTAGAGCACCGCGACGGGCCCGGCGAAATGCCGCCGCACGGTGGCGATCTGCCAGTTCTGGAAGTCCGAGAGCGCGTCGAGGTACCAGTCGAGGAAGACCGCGGCCTCGCCGGACGCCGCCGCGCGCCCCGGCCGCCACCCCGGTACCGGGTTCACCCCCTGCGCCGCGGCGTCGAACGCCCAGTACGAGTCGGCGGCCCCGGACGTACGCGGGTAGGTCAGTTCGCCGAGCTCGCCCCCGCCGACGCGGACGTAGGAGAAGTCCGTGCCGAGCTCGTCGAAGAGCTTCGCGAGGTAGGCGGCCGCCAGCGGGCGCAGCTCCCGGTTCCACACCAGGTTGAGCCCCGCTTCGTCGCTGCTCACCCGGCCGGACTGGTCGACGTAGCGCGCTCCCGGCAGGGCGAGCGCCCACGCGGGCGGCTCGTGCATCCCGGTGTTCAGGACGACGGCGATACCGGCCGCCCGGAGCGCGGCGATGCGCGAGCGCTGCGCGGCGAAGTACGCCTCGTTCCAAACGCCGGCGGCAGGCTGGGCGTCGCGCCACGCCAGCTCGAGGATCGTGGCCTCTGCGCCCGCGGCCCGCAACGACCCGTACGGCTCCGCGAGCGGCCCGGCGACACCCCACTGTGCCGGCCCCGGCACCGGCGCTGCCTCGACGCGAGCGGGCGGTGGATCGGCCGGCCGGGGGGCGCTCGCACCGGCGCAGGCGGCGAGCCCGAACAGCACGAGCAGCACGTGGAACGCGCGGCGACCCTCCCGGCGCCCCCGGTGTCGCCGGTGCTGCCCCTGCCGGCGCCGTGCCATCCGTCAGGACGCGGAGGCCGTCACCCGCGGCTGGATGTCCAGGACCGCGAGCACCGCCTCCGCGAGGTGCTCGTGGCCCTTGACGTTCGGGTGCGCCTTGTCGGCCTGCACCTCGGAACGCCGGTCGATGATCGTGCTCGGGCGCACGAGGGTGGTGCCGGGGCGGGCGGCGACGCTGCGCTGTTGGGCGGCATCGAAGCGCGCGAGGCTCTTGCGGGACTTGGGGAACAGCAGCGGGTGCGGGTCGCCGGTGCCGAGCACGACGACCGCGCACCCGTGCGCCGTGAGCGTGTCCAGCACCAGCTCGAAGTGCGGCACGTAGTCCTCGAGCGACATCCGCGTGTACCCACCGCCGATCCAGATCGTGACGTTCTTGAAGATCACCTTGAAGACGGACGTGAGCCGCTCCCGCCGCTGCTTGTCGGGCTCCTTCGAGTAGTACGGACGGGCGTCCAGCCCGACCTCGCCCTGCCAGCTCTTCGGGCCGTACTTCGTCAGGAGGTGCTCCACCAGCTTGCTCGGGTGGACGAGGGCCTCCGCACTGCCCGTGCTGATCACGACGAGGTCGGGCCGGGACTCCAGAACGCGCGGTACCAGCTCGAGAGAATCGTCGATCAGCTGCCGGGCCTTCGCCTTGAACAGCACCTTGCTCGCGCCGAGGCGCTTAGCCGCGATACGTCCCACGGAATGCTCCCGGACACCGAGCCCGGACGCGAGACTGCAGCCGAGGATGGCGACCCGGGGGTTCTCGGGAATGGCGAGGCGGCGCCGCGACAGATCGGAAGGCGGCTCGGCAATGGACCTGGCAAAGGACCCCGTAATGGACTCGGGCATCGTTCGTCTCCACCCTTCGACTGGTTCTGCTGGACCTGGTCGTCGCAGGAGTCGAACTGCCGGGCACGGCCGTTACGCGGTACGGGTGCAAGGTGGCCGAAGTTCCGTGTTCGAAACGTGCGGGAAACGTATTCGTCGCCCAGCTCTCGGGGTCGCCATGCACAATCCGGCTGCGCCATTCTCGCGCCACAGCGCCTGGAGTGTCCGTCCGGGTCGCGATCGGAGGAACGACCATCGACGTCGCGCTGCGCCCTACGACTGCGCCCGGACTGACGGCACGGCCCCCCACCCGCAGCCGGCGGGCCGCCCCGGTCGTCGTCGCCGTCCTGCTCGCCGCCGCGGCGTCGGCGCTGTACCTCATCCGGCTGCGGCAGGCGCCCGACTTCACGGGCGACGAGGCGCTGTACGCCATCGCCGGCCGGACGGTGGCCGAGCACGGCGACATCGCATGGGGCAACCCGATCTTCGTGCACCCGCCCGGCTACTTCCTGCTCGCGGGCGCGTGGCTCTCCGCCTTCGCCCCCGGAGGTCAGGACGTCCTCGGCGACATCCACACGCTGCGCCACCTGAACGCGATCCTGTCCTGCCTCGCCGCCGCCCTCGCAGGCGCGTTCGCGGCGGCACTGGCCTCGCCCCGGATCCGCCTCGTCGCGTGCTGTGTCACGGCCCTGCTCGTGGCGGTGAACCCGATCAGCATCCGGTTCGGCCGGATGGTGATGATCGAGCCGCTCGCGCTCTCCCTCGCCCTCTGCGCGGTCCTCGCGGCGTGGCGGCTGCGGACGTCCCGCGCAGCCGTCTACCTCCCGGCCGTCGGCCTGGTCGGCGGGCTCGCGCTGCTCACCAAGAGCGTCACCGCGTTCGTCATCATCACCCCGCTCGTCGCCGCGCTCGTGGGGCGACGCACCGATCGGATCCGGCGGGAGATCGGGGCGCTCGGGGTCGCAGCCACGGTCTGGCTGGCGTTCCCCATCTGGGCGGTGAGCAACGGCGAGACGCTCGAGTTCCTCAGCGAGCAGAGCATCAGCATCCGTCGCCTGCTCGGCCTGCTGCAGCTCAGCGGTCTGAACCGACCCGGCGTCTCCGCCCTGGACGCGCTGCTGGGCACCCTCGGCCAGTACGCGGGCGCCTACCTGATGCTGCTCGCAGGCGGCCTCGGCCTGCTCCGCACGCTGCTGCGCACTCGCCCGTGGCCGGAGCAGACGAGTTATCTCGTGAGCTACTGCGCGCTCGCATTCGGCACCCTCGCCTACAACGTGCTGTTCGGGCAGTCCAACGAGCAGCTGTTCTGCTACGCCTTCCCGGCCGCCGCACTGGCCGCGGTCACCGTGTGGGAACGGTTCGAGCTGCGTCCGGGCACGTGGTGGCGCCGCGCAGGGCGCTACCTGCGCATCGCCGCCACGGGGCTGCTCGTCGCGGCCGCGGTGACGAGCAGCGTCAGCTGGGTGCAGTACCAGCTGCTCACGGTCGACGACGGCACCGTGGCCACCCGCGACTTCCTCGCCGCCGAGGTGCCGCACTGCGTGCCGGTCAACGGCAGCGGGGACCAGTTCCGCTGGGGCTACGTCCTGCGCTCCCACCCGGTCGCGGCCTACCCGGCGGGACCGGACGCCGTCGCGGGCGGCGTCCACGTCTTCATCCTGTCCACCAAGGACAGTCAGTTCCTGTACGGCAACAGCAATCCGCAGCTCGACGCGTGGGTGCGCGGGGCGGGAACGGAGCTATTCGCCGCGTCGACGCACACCTACGGCGAGCTCAGCGTCTGGCAGGTGGGCGCGGCCGAGGGAACCGACGGGCAGCAGTGCGCGATGCCCCTCCCCGGCGCCGTCGCGTCCGCGAGCGCGGCACCGTTCCTGATCCCGCTCGGGGCCGCCGTCGCGCTCCTCTCCGCCGCCGCGCTCGTCGGTGCCCGGCGCCAGCGCCACCGTGAATCGGAGGAGACACCGTGACCAGGACCAGCCTTGGCGACACCGCCTCGACCGCCGGCAGGCGGCCCGTCCGTGCCGCGTGGCTGACCCTCGCGATGGGCGGGTCGGCCGTCGCCAACTACGCCTACTCCCTGCTCCTCACCTACGGGCTGGCGCCGGCCGACTACGCGGTGTTCGCCGCCGGTAACGGTGTCCTGCTGGTGCTCGGCACGTTCGGCGCCGTCGCCGTGCCGTGGGTGCTGGCGCGCGAGATCGTCGTGCAGGCCGCGCACCCGGACCGGCAGCGCGCCGCGGTGAACCTCGCATTCTGGATCAACGTGGGCGCCGGCGCCGTGCTCGCCGGCGCGGTCGCCGCCGTCACCCTGACGTTCGGCTCCCCGCCGACGGCGCTCGTCATGGCGGCCACGACGTTCCTGCTCGCCGTCGGCTCGACGGCGCTCGGCTACCTGCAGGGCACCCAGCGCGTCACCCTCCTGGGCTTCGTGCTCCTCGGCGAGTTCGCCGTGAAGCTCGGATCGGGCGTCGTCCTCGTGTTCGTGCTGGGTCTCGGCGCGACAGCCTCGCTCCTCGCCGGCACCCTCGGGGCGATCGTCCCCTTCGCCGCGTGCCTGACCTGCCTGCGCGCGATCGGCAGGCCACGCCGGGTGCGCCTGTCAGATGGGCTGTGGCGGGCGGCCGGGCGGATCGGGAGCGTTCAGATCGTCGTCGCGCTGTTCACGGCGCTCGACACGGTCCTCGTCGCCGCGCTGGCCTCGACCCGCGCCGGCGCGGGCCCCTACCAGGCCGCCGCTGCGCTCGGCCGCGCTCCGCTGTTCGTCTCGGTCGCCGTCTCGACGGCCGTGTTCCCCGCGCTGCTGGCACACCGCGGCGACAATCGGCGGCGAGCCGAGGCGCTGTGGACGCTGGCGGTAGTGAGCGCGGTCGCGATGATCGCGATGGCGAGCGTGCCCGCGGCGGCCGTCGAGCTGGTCTTCCCTGCCGACTTCGGCGCGCTGGCCGGGTGGCTGCCCATCGTGACGCTCGGTGGGGCGGGCATCGGCATGCTGAACATGCTCACGACCTTCATCCAGACCGAGGACCGCATCCGCGCTGCGCAGGCGCTCCTCGCCGCCGGATTCGTCCTGCACACCGCGCTCCTGGTCGCAGGTGCGCAGTACGCCGGGCTGAGCGGGCTGGCATGGGGCGGGGTCATCGGGGTGTGGTGCACCGTCGCCCTCCTCGCGGCGCTCCCGACCGAGCGGGCCGCCGTCGCCACGCTGGCCCGGCGCGGCGCCAGCCCCCGGGCCGCGCTGCTCCTCGCGGCGCTCGCCGCGGTCCTCGTCGTGGTCGACCACCCGGTCGCGTGGCTCGCCTGCGCCCTCGTCGCCGCGGTCGGCGCCTGTCTCGTCGCGTTCCCCGAGCTCGCCGCGCGCATCCGGCCCGCGGGATGAGGGCAGGGATGAGAGCGGCGCTGACAGCAGCGATGAGGGCAGCGCTCGCCGTCGTCGTCGCGACCGCGCTGGTACTCGGGCTGCTCATCGCGCGCAGCGGTACCACCCGAGCCAACCCGGACGCATCCCTGTGCGCTCCGCCTCTGCCGACAACGACGCAGGCGGCGCAGACGCCACCTGGGCGGCCACCGGGCTGGGGTGCGCGGTGGTTCCCGGCACTCGATTCCGCCCGAGCGGGTCGGTCGCTCGCGCGCGTCGCCATCGTCGGCGACTCCGTCGGGGAAGGGCTCTACGCGTCGGATCTGACCCGCACCTCGTGGGCCGCCATCCTGACGGCAACCCTGCAGGAGGACGCGGGCCACGGCGGGAGCGGCTTCGAAGGGATGCAACGCTCCCAGACCTTCGTCGAGGGATTCCCGCGGGCCGCGTTCGAGCACTACTCCGGCACCGCAGGCAACACGTGGGTGCAGACCGGCGGGTGGCGGACCCCGCAGTGGCCCCACGGGCCGGCGTACGGAGCCCTCGTCGGCACCGAGTCCGGCTCGACCGCCACCATCCCGTTCACCGGCACGCGGCTCGTGTTGTCCTACGTCGACCGCGGCACCGCGTGGACGTTCAGCGTGGACGGCGGACGGGAGCAGCGGGTCACCCCCGGTGACTCGGGCGGGCCCGCGCACGTGGAGCTCACCGGCCTCCCGCCGGGCTCCCACGCACTGCACGTCACGGCCGACGACGTCGACGGCCCGTGGCTCACCGGGGTCGAGGGCAGCGCACAGGACGGCGTCCTCGTGGACAACTACTCCATCGCCGGACTCGAGTCCGGGGCCTGGAACAACACCGACCAGTGGCGGTCAGGGGAGCTGGTCGGCGGCCGGCGAGCGCCCGCCGACCTCGTGATCTACGAACTCGGGGGCAACGACGCCCTCAAAGCGGTGCGCACGGTGGTCGCCGCCACCGTCGCCGGGCAACCCGCCGTCACCAGTGGCGCCTGGCAAGGCACCGACGTCGGCCGGCTGGTGACCGGGCCGGGGATCGGCCCCGGGACGACCGTGACCGCCGTCGACACCGAAACGGGCACCGCGACGCTGTCAGCGGCCCCGGCCGCCACCGCGACCGGCGAGCTGGTCGTCACGAACCCGGACGTGAGCGCACGCTGGCAGCGCAACATCCAGGGCTACCTCGAAGGGCTCGACCGGCACCCGGACGGCACCCTCGTACCCGACCTCGTGTTCGTGTGGGCGCCCGCGAGCGCCACCCCGGCGATCGAGGAACGCTACGAGCAGCTCAAGGCCGCGAGCAGGGCGCTCGCCACGTCCCTCGGTGCCGCGTACATCGACGTGCAGGCGGAGACACAGCAGCCGTGGTCGGTCTGGTGCGGCTTGGGCCGCGCCGGCAACGAGAACGACCCGACGACCTCGGGTACCGACGGCGGGCACCCGTCCGATGCTGGCCATCGCGTCATCTCCGACCTCGTCCTGTCCGTGGTCCGATAGGGATCGGACTGCTAGGGATCGGACTGGTGGTCAGGTTGCGGATCGCGCGGCGGGTGCCGCGCCCGCGTAGCGCCCGCCGGGCAGGCGCCACTGGCCGGCGAGCCCGTCGGTGGCGCGAAAGGCGGTGCTCGGCGCTCCGCCCGCGGTGCACAACCGCACCGGCCCTGCGCCCGCGGGCACCCAGAGCGACTGACCGCGCCTGGCCCGCCGCGTCACCCCGGCCGCGTCGACGGCGGTGACCTCGCCGGCCACGACGAGCAGCACCTGCGGGCCGCTGTGCCGCAGGACGCGTTCGGCTCCCAGGTCGATCCGCGACAGCCGGAACTCCCCCGCGGGCGCCGGGTAGGCGAGCTCGCCTCTCTCGACGGGGCGGCCCCGCACGACGTTCACCGGTCCCGTCGAGAAGTCGACGACCGACACCAGCTCCGCGATGTCGACGTGCTCACGTGTCAGGCCGCAGCGCAGGACGTTGCCGGAGCTGCCCGCGACCTCGACACCGACGCCCGCCACGTAGGCGTGGAGGGTCCCGGGCGGCACGAACAGCGCATCACCCGGCGCCAGCGCGACCCGGTTGAGCAGCAGCGACGCCAGCACGCCCCGGTCGCCGGGATAGCGCTCGTGCAGCTCCACGGCCGTGCGGTACTCGGGGACCTCCAGGCGGGCGGCACAGGCCACCAGGAGCGCCTCCAGCAGCGCGACGCGGCGCTCGTCGGGCATCTGCATGATCGCCGAGAAGAGCAGCCGCATGCCGGCCCGCGTGGGGTGCGCGGCGAGCAGCCCCCGACACGGACGCAGCGCGGGGACGTCGAGACCGTCGAAGAGCGCGAGCGTGCCGGTGGCGTCCCGGAACCCGCACAGCGCGTGGAACTCGGTGAGTGCGCAGACGAGCACCGGCTTGGCGTACGGGTCCCGGTAGCTGCGGCTGCCGGGGTCGATCGGCACCACGCTCGCTTCCTCACGCGCGAAGCCTGCGCGCGCCTGCCGAGCTGAGGGGTGAACCCGCAGGGACAGCGGCGCGTCCGCCACCAGCTTCAGCAGGAACGGCAGCCGGGGGCCGAACTCGGCGGCCACGTCGGCGCCGAGGGCGGCCACGGGGTCGAGGGCGATCGCCTCGGCGGGCGGCCCACCGTCCGCCCGATCGTCCGCCCGATCGTCCGCACAGCCGAGGATCATCACGTCCACGGCTCAGCTCCGGATCAGGGCGAGGATCTCGTCGCGCAGCCCACCCATGGCCTGGCTCGTCGGCGCCTCGACGTTCAGCCGCAGCAGGGGTTCGGTGTTGCTCGCCCGGACGTTGAACCACTGCCCGTCGGGCAGGCGCACCTCCACGCCGTCGAGCTCGTCGACCTCCGCCCCGCGCTCCCGGGCCCACCCGCGAATCCGCCCGAGCACGGCGAGGGCGTCGGCCACCGGCGTGTTGATCTCTCCGGAGCGGCTGTACCGCTCGAACTCGGCCACCAGCTCGGACAGGGGTCGCTCCTGCCCTCCCAGCGCCGCCAGCACGTGCAGGGCCGCGAGCATGCCGGTGTCGGCGTTGAAGAAGTCCGCGAAGTAGTAGTGCGCGGAATGTTCGCCCCCGAACACCGCCCCGGTCGCCGCCATCTCCGCCTTGATGAAGGAATGCCCGACCCGCGTCCGGACGGCTCGGCCACCGGACTCGGCGATGATCTCCGGCACGGCCCGTGAGGAGATGGTGTTGTAGAGGACGGTCGAGCCGGGAGAGCGCGCCAGCTCGCGCGACGCCACCAGTGCGGTGATCGCGCTCGGCGACACCGGCCTGCCGAGCTCGTCGATCACGAAGCATCGGTCGGCGTCGCCGTCGAAGGCGAGGCCGACGTCGGCGCCAACGCGGCGCACGGCCCCCTGGACGTCGACGAGGTTCGCGGGCTCGAGCGGGTTGGCCTCGTGGTTCGGGAAGGTGCCGTCGAGCTCGAAGTACATGCCGCTGACCTGCAGCCGCGGGTGGTCCAGGACGGCGGGGACGGTGTAGCCGGCCATCCCGTTGCCGGCATCCACGACGACGTGCAACGGGCGGATCCACGACAGGTCCACCAGCTCGTTGAGGTAGTCCGCGTAGTCGGCCAGCAGGTTCCGCTCGGTGACGACACCGGACGGGAGGATCGGACGGTGCACGACGCCGTCGAGGACCGCCTGGGCGACGTCCCGCACCCGGGCCAGGCCGGTGTCCAGGCTGAGCGGCGCCGCGCCCGCCATGCACAGCTTGATCCCGTTGTACCGGGCCGGGTTGTGCGACGCGGTGAACATGGCACCGGGCAGGTCGAGGGTGCCGGAGGCGAAGTACACCATGTCGGTCGAGGCGAGCCCGAGCATCACCACGTCCAGTCCCGCTGCGGTCACCCCCTCCGCGAACGCGGCGGCCAGTACCGGCGACGAGTCACGCATGTCGTACCCGATCACGACCGCCGAGCTACGCGGCTCGGCCGGGTCGTCCGCCTCGTCGTAGACGAAGCGGCCGAAGGCCCAGCCGATGGCCTCGGCGACGGCGGACGTCAGCTGCTCGCCGACGATTCCACGCACGTCGTAGGCCTTGACGATCGACGTGAGGCGCGGCGTGGGCGGGGTCTCGGCAGGCGCGGTGTCGGCAGGCGCGGTGTCGGCGGGTGTGATGGTCAGAGGGGTCATCGAGGTGACCTCCGAATCCCGGGCGGCGGGAACTGCGGGGGACGGCGACGTGTGAACAACGCTGTCCCGGCAGGGGCGCCTTCGGCCCTGCACCACACCGTGGATCGAGAGGATGACGTCGATGGCATCGGCTCCGGCCTGCAACTCGAGGCCGACCCGAGCACCGCTCGGATGCCACTGTCTCGCTCGTCGGCGTCCCGGCGTTAACCGATCGGGCCGCGGCCCGCGGCGATGCCTCGGTCAGCCGAGGTAGTCGCGCAGGACGCGGGCCCGGGACGGATGGCGCAGCTTCGTCATCGTCCTGGCTTCGATCTGCCTGATCCGCTCGCGGGTGACGCCGTGGACCCGGCTGATCTCGTCGAGGGTGTGGGGTCGCCCGCCCGTGAGGCCGAACCGGAGGCGGACGATGTTCGCCTCCCGATCGGTCAGCGTCGCGAGGACGGCCCTGATCTCGTCCTCGAGCAGCACCGCGATCGCAGCGTCCGCTGCGACGACCGCGGCGGTGTCCTCGATCAGGTCGCCGATCGAGGCGCTTCCGTCGGCACCGACGGTGTCGTCGAGGGAGACCGGTTCCCGCGCGAGCCGCTGCAACTCCACGACCTGCTCCGCCGTCATCGCCAGGTCGGTGGCCAGGTCGGCGGCGGTGGGCTCGCGCCCGAGCTGGACGAGCAGCTCGCGCCTGCGCCGCTCGAGCTTCGTCACGGCCTCGGCGACGTGTGCCGGGAGGCGGATGGTGCGGCGCTTGTCGGCCATGGCCCGGCTGATCGCCTGGCGGATCCACCAGGTGGCGTAGGTGGAGAACTTGTAGCCCTTGGCGTAGTCGAACTTCTCGACCGCGCGGATCAGGCCGATGTTGCCCTCCTGGATGAGGTCGAGGAAGGCCATGCCGCGGCCGGCGTAGCGCTTGGCCACCGACACCACGAGGCGCAGGTTCGCCTCGAGGAGCCTGGTTCTGGCCCGGTCGCCGTCGCGGGCCAGCCACTGCAGGTCCCGGCGGGAGACGGTGGCGCTCGGGAGATCACCGTCGGGGTGATCGAGCCGCCGGGTGGCGTAGAGCCCCACCTCGATGCGCTTGGCGAGGTCGACCTCCTCCGCCGCCGTCAGCAGGGCGACCTTGCCGATGCGTTGGAGGTAGGCGCGGACCGGGTCCACGGCGGCCTGGGACTCGGTGGGCCTGCTCAAGGCGCCGGTCACGGCGTCTGGCGGTCGTAGACCGCGTCGAATGCGACCGCGGTCAGCGAGCGGGTCATCTCCCGGACGATCGCGAGCGCGTGGTACTTCTCGCCCACATCGGGATGTTCGCCGGACCGCCGCACGTCCTGCCAGAGCGCCTCGAGGTACTCCAGGAGCGCCTGCCGGGCATGGAGCTGCTCCGCGCGGGCGCCGTCGTCCATCCTCGTGAGCCTGGCCCGGTCGAGCGCGGCGAACGACTCGATGACGTCCTCGGGAAGCTGCACGGGCGTCTCCCTGCTTGTGAAGTCGCGGTCCGCGATCAGGCGGGCCGGGCGAGGCGGGTCAGGCGAGCCGCGGTCGGCCAGCGGACCTGCGTGGCCCAGCCGAGCTTCTCGAAGGCCCAGATCACCCGGGCGGACATGTCGATCTGGCCGCGCCGCACGCCGTGGCGGGCGCAGGTCGGGTCGGCGTGGTGCAGGTTGTGCCACGACTCGCCCATCGACAGGATCGCGAGCGGCCAGACGTTGCCGGCCTTGTCACGGCTCGCGAACGGGCGCTCGCCCAGCATGTGGCAGATCGAGTTGATCGACCAGGTGACGTGGTGCAGCACCCCGACGCGCACCAGCCCTGCCCAGAAGAATGCGGTGAGCGCACCCCACCACGACATCGTGACGAGACCGCCGATGAGGGCGGGGGCGAGCAGGCTGACGACCGTCCAGAGCGCGAACTGACGGCCGATGCGGGCGATGTCGCGGTCGGCGAGCAGGTCGGGGACGAACCGGGCGGCGTTGGTGCGGTCGCGACCGAACAACCAACCGGTGTGGGAGTGCCAGAAACCCCGCGCGAGCGCGGCCGGCGTCGTGCCGAACAGCCACGGCGAGTGCGGGTCGCCCTCCTTGTCGGAGTAGGCGTGGTGGCGGCGGTGGTCGGCGACCCAGGTGACGACGTCGCCCTGCAGCGCGAGGCTGCCCGCGATGGCGAGGGCGTTGCGGAGCACCCGGTTGGCCGCGAAGGAGCGGTGGGTGAAGTGCCGGTGGAACCCCACCGTGACGCCGAAGCCGGAGAGGAGGTAGAAGCCGATCGCAAGGCCGATGTCCAGCCAGCTGAGGCCCCACCCCCAAGCGAAAGGCACCGCGACCAGCAGCGCGAGCATCGGGAGGACGACGAAGACGTACACCAGGGTGCTCTCGCCGTGTGGGCGACGTCCGTCGAGGGTGGGTTTCGGGCCGCCGTCGCGCGCCGGGCGCTCCTGGGCGGTCGTGGTCGTCACGTTCGGCGGTTCTCCTCGAGTATCGGGGCACAGGTAAGCAGCGCCGTAGCGCTACGGTGTAGACGCTACGCTGTAGCGGCAAGTTCCTCAACGGGCCAAGGGGTGAGATGACGGCCGACACGCAACGCCACGTCCGACGGCGACCCGCGCTGACCCGTCACGAGGTGCTCGAAACGGCGTTGGCCCTCATCGACGCCGACGGGGTGGACGCGCTGTCCATGCGCCGGATCGGCAAAGCGCTCGACCGCGACCCGATGCGCCTCTACCGGTTCGCGTCGAGCAAGGACGCGCTGCTCGACGGCGTCGTCGAGCTCGTACTCGGCGAGCTGTACATCCCCACTGCAGAGGGCGCGGGCTGGGAAGACGTACTGCGCCGCGCGGCACGCAGCTTCCGGGAAATCGCGCGGGCGCACCCCCACGTCGTGCCGCTGCTGGTGACCCGTCCGCTCGCCACGCCCCTCGCGCTGCGCCCGCTCGGGACGTTGCGCCCGCTCGAGCAGCTGCTCGAACTGCTCATCGGGGCAGGCTTCGACCCACGTAGCGCGCTGCACGCCTACCGGCTCTACATGGGATTCCTGCAGGGGCACGTGCTCAACGAGCTGCAGGAACGCATGCACGACCCGGACGAGACCGACGATCTGCTGCGGCTCGGGTTGCACCGGCTCCCCGCGCGGGAGTTCCCCCGTATCCGCTCGCTCGCCGCCGAGCTGGCCGCCTACGACGGGCTCCAGGAACTCGACGAGGGCCTCGACGTGGTGATCGGCGGCCTGCGCCGCCAGCTGAACGCCGAAACCTAGTGTTCCGAACCCGCCGGAACGACAGGAGCCCGCCCCCGGTAAGGGGGCGGGCTCCTGTGCGAACGGGTTACGTCAGATGACGCGCACGCCGGTGGCCTGCGGGCCCTTGGCGCCCTGGCCGACCTCGAACTCCACGCGCTGCCCCTCTTCGAGGCTGCGGAATCCGCCAGCGTCGATCTCGGAGTAGTGCACGAAGACGTCAGCGCCGCCCCCGTCGGTGGCGATGAAGCCGAAGCCCTTCTCGCCGTTGAACCACTTCACAGTTCCCTGTGCCACTGCTCTGCTCCTCGCAGGTTGATCGGCCCGCTGATTGCGGGCCCGGCCGGGCTCGTGGCTACGGGTCGGCGTCCTTGTGATGCCGAGCCCGTGGCCCCGAGTCAGATCCCTGCGGCGTGCATAAGACACGAACACGGAAACCGAACGACCTCGTGTATCCAACCACGGACGCCCGGGGGATGTTCCACCGCGTGCCACAGCCGAATCCGGCGGGCCCGTCAGGGCAGGCGGCGCCCCAGCGCGATGCCGGCACCGAGGCCCACCACCAGGAGCAGGGCGCCGCCCGCGAGCCATGGCCTGCTGACGTCCACCCGGCGGACCTCGTAGCCGATCTGGTCGGACAGGTCGGCGTAGACCTGCCGCAGCTCGCCCTCGCTCGCCGCCGTGAAGAACTGGCCGCCGGACAGGTCGGCGATCTGGCGCATCGACGCGTCGTCGACGGCTACGGGCGTGCGCTCCCCCGGGTTGATCTCGATCGTGCCGTAGTCGGTGCCGAACGAGATCGTGGACACGGGGATCGACGCCTCCGCAGCCGCCCGCGCCGCGGTGAACGCCCCGCGCGGCTCCTCCTCGGGCATCACACCACCGGGCACGGTCTGCTTGCCGTCGCTCATCAGCACGATCCGTGCAGGCGGCGGCCCTTCCGCCGAGCCCGCGATGGCCTGCGAGAACGTCTCCACCGACTGGATCGCCGCGAAGATCGCCTCGCCGGTGGCGGTGGACTCGGACAGCTTCAGCCCGTCGACGGCCCGTTTGATCGGATCCCGGTCGACCGTGGGCGACACGAGGACGGCCGCCGTGCCCGCGAACGACACGAGGCCGAGGTTGATCCCGGGGGTGAGCTGGTCGGCGAACGCCTTCGCGGCCACCTGCGCCGCGGCCAACCGGCTCGGCTCGACGTCGGTGGCCTGCATCGACAGCGACACGTCGATCACCAGCACGACCGTGGCCCTGTTGCGCGGCACCCGCGCCTCCGCCTGCGGGCCGGCCAGCGCGATGGTGAGCACGGTGAGCGCGACGATGAGCGCCGCCGCCGGGAGGTGCCGGTACCAGCCCGGCCGCTTCGGGGCCACCCGGTCGAGCAGCTCCAGGTTGGTGAAGCGGATCGTGTCGCGGCGGCGCCTGCGCAGCAGCAGCACGTAGCCGGCCACCAAGGCCGCCACCACGGCCAGCAGCAGCAGCCACCAGGGGTGCGAGAACATCTACCGCCCTCCGGACCAGGCGCGCTTGCGGGCGAGGACGAACCGAACCACGTCGGCGATCCAGTCCGAGTCGGTGCGCAGGATGAGGTGCGCCGCCCCGCACCGGCGCAGCGCGGCCGCGACCTGCTCGCGGTGCTCGGCCGCCGCCGCGGAGAACTCGCGCGCCAGCAGCGGGGTGATCGTCACCTCCCGCTGGCGGCCGCTCTCCGGATCGGCCAGCACCACCGTGCCGACGTCGGGGAGCTCCAGCTCGCGCGGGTCGAGGACCTCGACGGCGAGCAGCTCGTGCCGCGCCGACAGTGCGCGCAGCGCACGCTCCCAGTCCGGCTCGCCGAGGAAGTCGGAGATCACGACCGCGAGCCCGCGCCTTCGCGGTGGGCGGCGCAGCTGCTCGATCGCCGCCGCGAGGTCCCCGCGGGTGCCCTCGGGCGCACGCGGGGTGCTCGCCACGCGCCGCAGCATGCCCTGCGCGTGGGCGAGGCCGCCGCGCGCCGGGATGCGCACGAGCTTCTCCCCGGTGGCGACGAGCACACCGATCCGGTTGCCCCCGCCCCGGGTGAGGTGGGTGACGGCGCCGAGGGCCGCGATCGCGAGGTCGCGTTTCTCGCAGGTGGTGGTGCCGAAGTCGAGGCTGGCGGACAGGTCCACGACGACCCAGGTCTCCAGCTCCCGGTCGGCCATCGTCTCGCGGACGTGCGGCGCGGTGGTGCGGGCCGTCGCGGCCCAGTCCATGTGCCGCACGTCGTCGCCCGGCACGTAGAGCCGCGACTCCCCCGGCTCGCTGCCCGGCCCTGGCACGAGCCCGAGGTGGTTGCCCTGCAGCAGCCCGTCCAGCCGGCCGCGCACGGTGAGCTCCAGCGTGCGCAGCGCGGCCTCCATCCGCCCCTCCCGGAACGAGGGGGGCGTCAGCGGCGCACCGCCGCCTTCGGGTGGGCCGTTCTCGCGGACGTCCGTACGGCTCACGCCGAGCTGCCCGCCGGGAACGGCGCCGGGCCGCTCTGGGGCCGCGCGCTCACCTGCGGCAGCGGCACCGTGGCGAGCACCCGGGAGATGATGTGGTCCATCGGCACCTGGTCGGCCACCGCGTCGTAGGACAGCACCAGCCGGTGGCGCAGCACGTCGGGCGCCACGTCGAGCACGTCCTGCGGCAGCACGTAGTCACGGCCGCGGACCAGCGCGAGCGCCCGAGCGGCGCCGACGATGCCGAGCGTGGCGCGCGGCGATGCGCCGTAGGACACCCAGCTCGCGATGTCGGACAGCCCGTGCTCCCCCGGCGTGCGGGTGGCGACCACGAGGCGCACCACGTAGTCGACGAGCGCGTGGTGCACGAACACCCGCGTGGCCACCTTCTGCAGCCGCGTGAGCTCTACGGGATCGATCACCTGCTGCGCGACGGGCGGCTCCGCGCCCATCCGGTAGACGATCTCCCGCTCCTCCTCCACACCCGGGTACTCGACGATGATCTTGAAGAGGAACCGATCGCGCTGGGCCTCCGGCAGCGGGTAGACGCCCTCGTTCTCGATGGGGTTCTGCGTGGCGAGCACCAGGAACGGGTCGGGCATCGGGAACGTCTGGCCGCCGATCGACAGGTGCCGCTCGGCCATCACCTCGAGCATCGCCGACTGCACCTTCGCCGGCGCGCGGTTGATCTCGTCGGCGAGCACGAAGTTGGCGACGACGGGCCCGAGCTCGACGTCGAACTCCTCGCGCCCCTGCCGGTAGATGCGGGTACCGAGGATGTCGGCCGGCACGAGGTCCGGGGTGAACTGCAGGCGCGAGAAGCTGCCGCCCACCACCTTCGCCACCGTCTCCACCGCGAGGGTCTTCGCGACACCCGGCACCCCCTCCAGCAGGAGGTGGCCGCGGGCCAGGAGGCCGACGAGCATCCGCTCGACCAACCGGTCCTGACCGACGATCACACGCTTGATCTCGAAGACGACGCGCTCGAGGCGCTCCCCTTCGCTCGCCGGGCTCGGGACGGACTCCTGCACGCTCACGCGCCCATCCCACCCTGCCGGCCGTGAGACGCCGGTGAACCGGCGCTTCCGCCGTCATTGACGAACGCCGCGTTAGCGGCGGGTGGTCAATGAAAGATGGACGATTCGAAGGCGTCAATGATTCATTGACATAGGAAGATCCGGTGCCGTTCGCAGCGGAGGTCGCCGAAAGGTGGACCATCGGATGGCGTCAACGACTCATTGACGGTGAGAGGATCCCGTCATGACGGGTGCTCGGGTGGCCGTGATCGGAGTGGCCAGCAGCGCAGGGACTCACCATGCCGGCCAGGACCAGGCGCCCGCGGCCTTGCGGGCAGGCGGCTTCGTCGAGCGGCTCAGGGCCGCGGGCGTGGCCGTCGAGGACCGCGGCGACCTCCTGCACGAGGTCTTCGTCGCCGACGAGATGGGCTCGACCGCCCGCAACCTGGACGCGGTGGTCCGCGTCGCAAGGGCCGTGGCCGACGCCGTCGGTGACGCGCTCGCCCAGCGCGCGTTACCCCTGGTTCTGGGTGGCGACTGCACCATCACCCTCGGCGTCGTCGCGGGCGCCCAGCGCCGGGACCCCACCGCCGGACTGCTCTACCTCGACGGGGACGCCGACCTGGCGACCCCGGAGACCACCGGGAGCGGCGTGCTCGACGCCATGGGGATCGCCCACCTGCTCGGGCTCGCCGACACCGAGCTGGCCCGGCTGGGCGCGGGGCCGCCGATGCTCACCGACGACCGGCTCGCCCTCATCGGCTACGACGAAACCGACCCCGAGACCTTCAAGACCGAGGTGTTGCACGACCGTCCCGGCCTGGTCCGGTTCGCCGACCACCAGGTCCGCGCCGACCCGGCCGGTTGCGCGACGGCGGCGCTGACCGCGCTGCAGCCGAACGCGTCGAGCCTTGTCGTCCACTTCGACGTGGACGCCGTGGACTCCCGCGACCTCCCACTCGCCAACTACCCCCACTACGGCACCGGGATCTCCCTCGCCGCGGCAGGCGAGGTGCTGGCCGTCCTGTGCGGGGCACCGACGCTCGCCGCCGTCGTCCTGACGGAGGTCAACCCCGGCCACGACCCCACCGGCCACCAGCTCGCCCGCTACATCGGCACCGTCACCGGCGCGATCGCGCGCGGCCTCGCCGCCCGCTGACGCGTGCCGTCAGAGCACCTGTCACAGCACCCGGGCGGCGTGCGGCAGGAGGCCCCTCGTCCGCATCGGGACCACGCGCACGTTCCCGCCGGTGTACGGGGCCTCGACCATCTTGCCGTCGCCGATGAACATCGCGACGTGGTGGATCGGGGCGCCCTGGTTCTGGTAGAAGATCATGTCGCCGGGCCGGACGGAGGAGACCGGCACCTTCTCCCCCGCGTGGAACTGGTTGCGGCTCACCCGCGGCAGGGAGACCCCGGCGCCGCTGTAGGCGTACTGCATGAGGCCGGAGCAGTCGAAACCGACCCGGTTGAGCGGCGAGCCGAACGCGTCGGGGATGCCGGTGCTCGGGCCGCGGCCGTTGCCGCCACCCCACACGTACTGCACCCCGATCTGCGACATCGCCCTGTCGATCACACGCCGTACCGCGGCGCCACCGCGCAGGCTCGTCGCCCTGCCCTCGACGGCCACCCGCGCGGCCGCGGCATCGCGCTCGACACGCTCCCGCGACGCACGCTCCTCGGCCATCCGGCGCTGCCAGTCGTCGAAGCGCTGGCGCTGGGTGCGCAGGCCCGCATCGGCCGACTGCGCGGCGTCGAGCTGCCGCTGCACGCCCGCCCGCTGCGCCGCCACCTGGGCCAGCTGCTCGGCCTGGGCCCGGGCGGCCGCCTGGGCGGCGGCGACCGCGTCGTCGGCCACCGCCTTGGCCGCCTCGGCGCCGTCCTCGGCCTCCTTCGCCTCGTCGAGGGCCGCCCGCGCGGCGGAGTCGGCGTTGGCCTTGTCGACACGTGCGCGTTCCAGCCCCTCGTGGGCCTGCAGCTGCGTGCGCGCGACCATGTCGGTGTACTCGGCGCGCGCGAGCAGGTCCTCGGGGCTCGTGGCCTCGGTGAGCAGCCCGAGCGGCCCCGCATCCAGGCCCTGCAGGTAGGTGGTGGACACGATCTCGTCGAGCCGGGCCCGCGCCTGGTCGATCGCGACGGTGGCCGCCTGCGTCTCGATCCGCGCCGACTCGGCCCGCCTCTTCGCCGCCGCGGCGGCGTCCCGCGCGTTCTGCAGGTCGACGAGCGCCGCCTCGGCGGTCTCGCGCTGCGCCGCGAGGGCAGCCTGCAGATCGTCGGTCTTCGCGTCCAGCTCCGCGAGCGTCGCGGTGAGGCGGGCGACATCCCCCGCGCGGGCGTCCACGGCCTGGCGGCTGCGCTGCAGGTCGTCGTCGCTGGGGTTGGGCGGGGGCGCCGGCTGCGCGAGAGCCGTGCCCGTCCCGGTCAGCAATCCCACGACCACGAGCAGGGCCAGCACGAGCGTGCGTCGAGACCGCACGAGCCGCACGAGACCGACCTCCATCCCCGTAAGAGCGCCGAACGAATGATCGCCGTATTCGTGATCTCTGCGAGCGATCGAACTGTGCCACTTCCGGCGCAGATGCACCCGGCGCCACACCCGTAACGGGGCCAACTTCCACCACATCGGTGAACGAGGGGGCGACCTCGACCTTCTAGCAGGACAAGCGTACTGTTTATAGGTGCGGGGCCTGCCGTGCCGCTGACGTGTCGGTGCGCGAGACTCCGGGCAACCCGATCCCAGCGCCCACCACCGCCAGGAGGACAGACCACGTGAGCACCGACAGCTTCGGAGCGAAAGGGACCATCCAGGCCGGCGGGTCGGAGCACGAGATCTTCCGGCTGTCGGCCGTCGAGGGGGCCGAACGCCTGCCGTTCAGCCTCAAGGTGCTGCTCGAGAACCTCCTGCGCACCGAGGACGGCGCCAACGTCACCGCCGACCACATCCGCGCCCTCGCCAGCTGGGACCCCGCCGCCGAGCCGGACACCGAGATCCAGTTCACGCCCGCGCGCGTGGTGATGCAGGACTTCACCGGCGTGCCCTGCGTGGTCGACCTCGCCACCATGCGCGAGGCCGTCACCGAGCTCGGCGGCGACCCGGCGAAGGTCAACCCCCTCGCCCCCGCCGAGCTGGTGATCGACCACTCGGTGATCATCGACATCTTCGGCCGCGCGGACGCCTTCGAGCGCAACGTCGACTTCGAGTACCAGCGCAACAAGGAGCGCTACCAGTTCCTGCGCTGGGGCCAGGGTGCGTTCAGCGAGTTCAAGGTCGTGCCCCCCGGCACCGGCATCGTGCACCAGGTCAACATCGAGCACCTGGCCCGCGTGGTGATGACCCGGGGCGGGCAGGCGTACCCGGACACCCTGGTGGGCACCGACTCGCACACCACGATGGTCAACGGCCTCGGCGTGCTCGGCTGGGGCGTCGGCGGCATCGAGGCCGAGGCGGCCATGCTCGGCCAGCCCGTCTCGATGCTCATCCCGAAGGTCGTGGGCTTCAAGCTCACCGGCGAGATCCCGCCCGGCGCCACCGCAACCGACGTCGTGCTGACGATCACCGAGATGCTGCGCCGCCAGGGCGTGGTCGGCAAGTTCGTCGAGTTCTACGGCGAGGGTGTCGGCGCCGTCCCGCTGGCCAACCGCGCCACGATCGGCAACATGAGCCCCGAGTTCGGCTCCACGGCGGCGATCTTCCCGATCGACGACGAGACCATCCGCTACCTCACGCTCACCGGCCGTTCCGACGCGCAGATCGCGCTCGTCGAGGCCTACGCCAAGGAGCAGGGCCTGTGGCACGACCCGGCCCGCGAGCCGGTGTTCTCCGAGACCCTGGAGCTGGACCTCTCGACGGTGGTCCCGTCGATCGCGGGGCCGAAGCGCCCGCAGGACCGCATCGAGCTGACCGACGCGAAGTCCGCGTTCCGCAAGTCGATCCACGACTACACCGACGACCCGCCTGCCGAGCCGCTGCTGCGCGGCCACGTCGACGAGGCGGGCGACGAGTCGTTCCCGGCCAGCGACGCGCCCGCCGTCGGGTTCGTCGACGACGACGCCGAGCCTGTCGTGTTCTCCGCCGCGAACGGCGGCGAGGGCCGCCCGTCCAAGCCGACGAAGGTCACGTCCGAGTCGCATGGCGAGTTCGTGCTCGATCACGGCGCCGTCGTGATCGCCTCGATCACCTCGTGCACCAACACGTCCAACCCGTCGGTGATGCTCGGCGCCGCCCTGCTGGCGAAGAACGCCGTCGACAAGGGCCTCAGCGTCAAGCCGTGGGTGAAGACGTCGATGGCTCCCGGTTCGAAGGTCGTCACCGACTACTACGAGAAGGCCGGCCTCTGGCCGTACCTGGAGAAGCTCGGCTACCACCTCGTCGGCTACGGCTGCACCACCTGCATCGGCAACTCCGGCCCGCTGTCGGACGAGATCTCCGCCGCGGTCAACGAGGCCGACCTGACGGTCGTGTCGGTGCTCTCGGGCAACCGCAACTTCGAGGGCCGCATCAACCCCGACGTCAAGATGAACTACCTGGCGTCGCCGCCGCTGGTCATCGCGTACGCGCTGGCCGGCACGATGGACTTCGACTTCGAGAACCAGCCGCTCGGCCAGGACACCGACGGCAACGACGTCTTCCTGCGCGACATCTGGCCCTCGCCGCAGGACGTGCAGTCCACGATCGACAACGCGATCAGCCAGGAGATGTTCACCAAGGACTACGCCGACGTCTTCGCAGGCGACGAGCGGTGGCGCTCGCTGCCCACGCCGGAGGGCAACACCTTCGAGTGGGATCCCGAGTCCACCTACGTCCGCAAGCCCCCGTACTTCGAGGGCATGCAGCCGGAGCCGTCGCCGGTGCAGGACATCTCCGGTGCCCGGGTGCTCGCCCTGCTCGGTGACTCCGTCACCACCGACCACATCTCCCCCGCCGGCTCCATCAAGGAGGACACGCCCGCCGGGCAGTACCTGCGCGGGCACGGTGTGGAGAAGCGGGACTTCAACTCCTACGGCTCCCGCCGCGGCAACCACGAGGTGATGATCCGGGGCACGTTCGCCAACATCCGGCTGCGCAACCAGCTGCTCGACGCGATCGTCGACGGCGGGGTCTCGGGCGGCTACACCCGCGACTTCACGCAGGACGGCGGGCCGCAGGCGTTCATCTACGACGCCGCGCAGAACTACGCAGCACAGAGCACTCCCCTCGTCGTACTCGGCGGCAAGGAGTACGGCTCCGGCTCGTCGCGCGACTGGGCGGCGAAGGGCACCGCGCTGCTGGGCGTCAAGGCCGTGATCGTGGAGAGCTACGAGCGCATCCACCGCTCCAACCTGATCGGCATGGGCGTGCTGCCACTGCAGTTCCCGCAGGGCGAGTCGGCCAGGTCGCTCGGCCTCGACGGCACCGAGACGTTCGACATCAGCGGCGTCACGGCGCTCAACGAGGGCTCGACGCCCCGCACCGTCCACGTCACGGCCACCAAGGAGACCGGCGAGAAGACCGAGTTCGACGCAACCGTGCGAATCGACACCCCTGGCGAGGCGGACTACTACCGCAACGGCGGGATCATGCAGTACGTGCTGCGCGGCATGCTGCGCAACTGACACGTCCGTCCCCGACGCCCCCGCCCCTCTCGTGGGCGGGGGCGTTGTCGTTTCTCCGAGGTACTCGCATGCGTATACTCGCGCACGAGTAAGGAGGGGTGCGTTTGGCTCGGAAGGTGAGCAACATGCTCGGCCTCGCCGTGCTCGCGGCCGTCGTCGAGCGGCCCATGCACCCGTACGAGATGGCCACCGTCATCCGCGAACGGGGCAAGGACCAGGACATGGTCCTCAAGTGGGGCTCGCTGTACACGGTCGTGCGCAACCTCCACCGCCACGGATTCATCGAGGTCGTGGAGAGCGCCCGCCACGGCGGGCGTCCCGAGCGCACCGTCTACCGGATCACCGACGCCGGCCGCGCCGAGCTGCAGGACTGGGTGCGCGAGCTGATCGCCGTGCCCGAGCGGGAGCCTCCCCGGTTCAAGGCCGGACTCTCGGTGTGGGCCGCGCTCGACCCGGACGAGGTCACCTCACTGCTGCGGCAACGGCTGGCCCGCCTCGACGAGGAGAACTCCGCCCATCGCGCCGCCCTCGACGAGTACCGGCGGGAGGTCCCACGGATGTTCCTCGTCGAGGCCGAGTACGACCTCGCACTCCGCGAGGCCGACGCCGAGTTCACCCGCGCGCTGCTCGACGAGCTCGCGCGCGAAACCTTCCCCGACCTGCAGCGATGGCGCGAGTGGCACGCGGAAGGAGGAGCCGCGACCTAGGCCGTACTGAGAGATCGGCCCCGGCGGGTGCGGCAACACCGCGCCGGGGCCCCGTACCCCGCACCGAACCGCGGATGGGCACCGGCCACGAGGTGGCACTGATCAGGATAGCCGGGGCTCCTCCGCCGTTCGGGCACGTACCCGTCCCGAGAAAACGGAGAAGTCATGACCGACATCCGCCCGTACCGCCCACAGGCGCTGGGCATGGAAGGCCCGATCGCCCGCTGGTACGCCCGCATCCGCGGCACCGGACCGCAGCTCGCCGCCGCGCGGGCACACGCCGCCCAGCTCACGGCCGGCCTTCCGGAGGGCGCCCGCGTCCTCGAGGTCGCCCCCGGCCCCGGCTACCTCGCCGTCGAGATGGCCCGCCCCGGGTTCGACATCACCGGCGTCGACCTGAGCGCCACCTTCGTCCAGCTCGCCACCGACGCGGCCCGCCGCGCCGGCGTGGAGGCCCGGTTCCTCCGCGCCGACGCCGCCGACCTCCCCCTGCCCGACGCCTCGGTCGACCTGGTCGTCTGCCAGGCCGCGTTCAAGAACTTCGGGCGCCCGGTCGCCGCGCTCGACGAGATGCACCGGGTGCTGCGCCCGGGCGGCGCCGCGGTGATCGGCGACATGAACCGCGACGCCACTCCTGAGGACATCCGCCGCGAGGTGGACCGCATGGAACTGGGCCGACTCAACGCGGTGCTCACGTGGATCACGCTCTCCGGCCTGCGCCGGCGCGCCTACGCGGCCGACCACTTCCGCATCGCCGCCGCGGCGAGCGCCTTCGGCACCTGCGAGGTGCGCGTCGACGGCCTGAGCCTGGAGATCCGTCTCCGCCGCACCGCCTGAGGTCCCGCCACACCGTTCCGACGAACGGCCCTCCCGTCGGTACCTATCCGACGGAAGGGCCGTTCGTCGGAACGGCCACTCCCCCGCTGCCCGCGTCAACGATCCGTTGCCGATTCGATGGCGTCAACGAATCATTGACCTAATGTACGGACTATCGTCGGGGACGTGACGATTGCGCTCGCAGGGCTCGTCGTGGCACTCGGAGCGCTCGTGCAGGGTGCGGTCGGGTTCGGGCTCGCGCTCGTCGCCGCCCCGTTTCTGGCGATCATCGACCCGCGCCTGGTGCCCGTGCCCATGCTCCTCCTCGCTACGGCCCACGCGATGCTCATGCTGCGCCGCGAATACCGCCACGCCGACTGGCCCGGCGTGGGCTGGGCGCTGCTCGGGCGCCTCCCGGGCATCGCGCTCGGCGTGGCCGCGGTGGCCCTGCTGCCGCCGCGCTGGTTCGGGGTGGCGGTGGCCGTCACCGTGCTGACCTGCGTCGCACTGTCGGTGGTGCGCTGGCGGCCCCGCCCGACCGTGCCCGCGCTGCTCGTAGCAGGCGTCGTGTCCGGGGCGGGCGGCACCGCGTCGGCGATCGGCGGGCCGCCGGTCGCGCTGCTCTACCAGGACGCGCACGGCGCCCGGGTGCGCGCCACGCTCGGGGCCTACTTCGCGGTGGGTTCGCTGCTCTCGCTCGGCGGCTTGCTCCTCGGCGGCCAGTTCAGCGGCGACGCCCTGAGCGCGGCCGCGCTGATGGTGCCGTTCATGATCGTCGGCTTCGCGCTGTCCGGGCCGGCCCGGCGCCTCCTCGACCGGGGCTGGACCCGGCCGGCGGTACTCGCCCTCGCGTCAGGCGGCGCGCTGGCACTGCTCGGGCAGGCCGCCTTCGGCTGACGGTCAGGGTGCCGGGTGGGTGGGGTCGACCCACGGCACGTGCTCCGGCTCGGCGGCCCCCTCGATGTCGAGGTTGACGACGATCGGCTCCTGTCCGCTGCGCGTGAGCACGCATTCGAGCGGCTCGTCGTCGAGGGCGTTGATCTCCTGGTGCGGTACGAACGGCGGCACGTAGATGAACCCGCCCGGACCCGCCTCGGCGGTGAACTCCAGCCGCTCGCCCCACCGCATCCGCGCCCGGCCGCGCACCACGTAGATCACGCTCTCCAGCTCACCGTGGTGGTGGGCGCCGGTGCGGGCGCCCGGATGGATCGTGACGGTGCCCGCCCACAACTTCTGTGCGCCGGCCCGCGCCGCGGTGATCGCCGCGGCCCGGTGCATCCCGGGCGTCTGCGGCGTGTTCGTGTCGAGGGCGTCGCCGGGGATGACCCGGACCCCCTCGGAACGCCAGTCAGGACTCACCCACCCGATCCTGCACCGCTTGCCGGCGCCGGACCATCCGAAGGCCAGTGTCCCGAACCGGAAGTCCACCACATAACTCGACGGCCCAGCTTCCCGCTGGGCGCACCGGCGAACCGGCCGAGTACGCCCGGTACGAGGCCGGCCCGCCGGCACACCCAGCGGAAACCTGGATCCGCCGATTCATGCACCGGACTTCCGGTTCGGGACACTAGCTCGCCATGTCGGCGAGGTCGGCGAAGACGTCCTCCGTGGTGACCGTCCAGTCGTCGATCCCGGCTCCGAGCAGGGCGACCAGCACGACGGCATCGGCGCTCCGGCGCGTGAGGCAGACCGGGAAGGCGGACCGGAAGAGTGCGATCGCCGCACGGTTCTCCGGCAGCACCATGGCGGTCAACCGCCGCACCCCGACGGCGTGTGCGCGCTCGGCGACGGCGGCCACGAGCAGTCGCCCGACGCCCCGGCGGTGCCATGCGTCGATCGTCGACACGGCGATCTCCGCCTCCTCCCGGAGCTCGGGGCCGCGGGACACGCGCGCGATCCCGACCGGGCTGCCGTCCACCCCCTCCGCCACCAGTGCGATGCGGTCGCGGCCGTCGACGTCCAGCAACGCACGACGCAGGCCGGCGCTCAACGCGGGGATCGGCGCGTGGAAGCGGAGGTAGCGACTGCGCGGCGAAAGCCCAGCAACGAGCGCATCCAGCACGTCACCCTCGTCGCATCGCAGCTCGCGCACGGTGATGCGCTCTTCGGCGGTGGTGTCCAGGCGCCCCATCGTGTTCTCCCTGCTGCCGGCGGTGGCGGTGCAGCAGAGAGTGGGAGCCGGGGCATCGGCAGAGCTTCGACGTTCGTGAAATGGCCTCGTCAGGCCTCACACGGCGGCAGCCAGTGTGAGCGCCATCCGCTCGTCGCGATCGGTCCAGCTCCCGACCACGATGAATCCGGCCGCCTCCAGCATCGCGCGCACCCCGGGCAGCCGGAACTTGGCCGACACCTCCGTGCACATCTCCTCCCCCGCCGCGAACTCGACGGTGAGATCCAGCTCGGCCAGGGTGACCGTCATCGCCCGCTGTGCCACGAGCCGCATCTCGATCCACTCGTTCTCGGCGTTCCACACCGCCTTGTGGTCGAACGCGTCGACGTCGAAGTCGGCGCCCAGCTCCCGGTTGAGCACGTGGAGCACGTTGCGGTTGAACTCGGCGGTGACCCCCGCGGCGTCGTCGTACGCGGGCACGAGCAGGGACGGGTCGACGACGAGCCCGGTGCCGAGCAGGAATTGCTCGCCAGGCCGCAGCGCCGCACGCAGCGCCCGCAGGAACCCCGCCCTCTCCGGCGGGAGCAGGTTGCCGATCGTGCCGCCGAGGAACGCGACCATCCGGTGGCCCTCCGGGGGCAGCCGGTCGAGGTGTGCGGTGAAGTCGCCGACCACGCCGTGCAGCTCCAGGCCGGGGTAGTCGGCCACCAGTGCCGCCATCGCCTCCCGCAACGCGGCCTCGCTCACGTCCTGCGGCACGTAGCGGCGCAGCGACTCCGCCCGCCCGAACGCGTCGAGCAGCAGGCGGGTCTTCGCCGACGACCCGGAGCCGAGCTCGACGATCGTGTCGGCGCCCGAGGTGATCGCGATGGCGTCGGCGGTGCGCTCCAGCAAGTCGCGCTCCGTGCGCGTGGGGAAGTACTCGGGCAGCTCGGTGATCTGCTCGAAGAGGGCGCTGCCGCGCGCGTCGTAGAACCACTTGGGCGGCAGGTACTTCGGCGCGGCCGTGAGACCCGCCCGCGCGTCGGCGCGCAGGGCGGCGTCGGCGTCGGCGCCGGTGAGGTGGATGTCGAGCAGGGCGGTCATCGAACTCCCTGGATCGTGGGCAGCGCAGGGGACGCCGCCAGCGGGATGCAGCGGTGGAAGCCGGGCACGGCCGTGACGAGGTGCCGGTCGGGCACCGGACGCCAGCCCGGATCGATGTCGAGGGGTTCGGATACGACGAGCGCGCTCCGCTCGTCGATGCGGACGGAGAGCGCGTGGTACCAGGCGGTGGCCCAGATGCAGGTGCCGTCGGTGAGCAGCAGGTTGAGCCGGGACTCCGGCGCCGCCGCGGCCACATCGGTGACCACGCCGGCCAGCGCGTCGCCCGGCTCGGCGCCGGCCCGCAGTCGGTGGCGCACCAGCGCCCACAGCAGGGCGGCGTCGGTGGGCGCGTCGAGGGTGAGCAGGTCGGTGACGGGCAGCGCTTCCGCGAGGGCGGCCACCGAGTGCGGCCACCCGCGGATGACGCCGTTGTGACTGAACAGCCACGGCCCCTCCGCGAACGGCGCCGCGGCGGTCTCGACAACGGGCATGCCGACCGTGGCCGACCGCGCAGCGGCCAGCACCCCGCCCGAGCGGGTGGCCGCCGCGACCGCGGCGAACGAGGCGTCGGACCACATCGGCTGCATGCTGCGGTAGCGCGCGGCCGGCCCTCCCGGCTCCGGGTACCAGCCCGCGCCGAAGCCGTCGGCGTTGATCGTGCCCCCGCCCCGCATGTCGGCGGGTGCGTAGCTCTGGTGCAGCAACGAGTGGGGCGGTTCCAGCACCAGCGATGCCAGTGTGACGGGCGGGCCGACGTATGCGAGGTGTCTGCACACTAGGCGGGCCCGTCCTCGGGCCGGGCGTCGCGGGCGCACCGGAAGCCCGAGAAGATCTGCCTGCGGATCGGGTGGTCCCAGTTGCGGAACGTGGCACGGATCGCCGCGGGCGCCGTGCCGAAGGAGCCGCCGCGCAGCACCCGGTAGTCGCCGCCGAAGAACACCTGCGAGTACTCCGGGTACGGGAACACCTCGAAGCCCGGGTACGGGTGCCAGCCGGAGCTCGTCCACTCCCAGACGTCGCCGATCAGCTGCTGGACGCCCAGCGCGGAGGCCCCGAGCGGGTGGGCGCCGGCCGCGGCGGGCCGCAGGTGGCGCTGGCCGAGGTTGGCGTGGGCGGGCGTGGGATCGTCATCGCCCCACGGGTAGCGGCGCGAGCGGCCGGTGGCCGGGTCGTACCGGGCCGCTTTCTCCCACTCCGCCTCGGTGGGCAGCCGCTTGCCCACCCAGCGCGCGTAGGCATCGGCCTCGTGGAAGCAGACGTGCACGACCGGCTCGTCGGCGGACACCGGCTCCACCACCCCGAACCGGCGGCGGAACCAGGTCCCCGACGAGTCGCGCTGCCAGAACTGGGGCGCGACCAGCCCGGCCGAGACCCGGTGCGCCCAGCCCTCCTCGCTCCACCACCGCGGGTCGTCGTAGCCACCCGCCTCGATGAACGCGGCGTACTCGCCGTTGGTGACCGCCGCGGTGTCGATCACGAAGGCGGGCACGTCGACGACGTGGGCGGGTCGCTCGTTGTCCAGCGCCCACGGCTCGGTGGACGTGCCCATCGTGAAGGGGCCACCCGGCACCAGCACCTCGCGCACCGCGGGCGGCCGCCCGGGCGGTGGCGGTGGCGCGTGCAGTACGGGCGCCCCGGCGCGCAGCTGGTGGGTGGCGAGCATCGTCTCGTCGTGCTGCTGCTCGTGCTGCACGATCATCCCGAACGCGAACCCGTGCTCGACGAGCCTGCGCCCCGTAAGCGGGCTGCGCTCGAGCGCGTCGAGGGCCTTGTCGCGCACCTCGGCGACGTACGTCCGCGTCTCGGCGGGGGTGAGCAGCGGCAGGTCGATGCGGCTCGCACGGGAGTGCTGGAACGCGTCGTACAGCCCGTCGATCTCCGGGCGAAGCGGTTCGCGGCCGCCCACGTCGCGCACGAGCCACAGCTCTTCCTGGCTGCCGACGTGGGCGAGGTCCCAGACCAGCGGGGACATCAGCGGCGAGTGCTGGGCCACGAGGTCGGCCTCGTCGACGACGTCGGTGAGGGCGGTGCTGCGGGCCCGGGACTCGGCGAGCAGGTCGGCGACACGGGTGCGCAGCTGCTCCGCGGTGAGTGCGGTGTCGGAGTCGGTGGTCATGACAGCGTTCCCTCCGGGACGTCCGGATCGTCGGCGGGACATCGCCCGCGAAGTACCTGGAGCTCGTGCATGGCGGTGAGGTCGTCGAGCACCCACTGCGGGGCGCCGACGGCGGGCAGCCGGCCGATCGCCAGCTCGAAGACGCTCGCGGCAGCGCGGGCGAGCACGCGGTCGGACAGGCCGTGGCGGGCGCCGGAGGTCCAGCGCCCGGCCGCGGGTGCGCAGGCCGCGCGCACCTGGTCGATCGTGGTGGCGTCGGACAGCAGCGCCACCAGCACCGCGACCGGCAACGCCCAGCGCCGCCCCGGCTGGGCGTCGATGTAGCGCACCTCGAGGTGCCCGTGCGGGCGGACCGGCGGGAACAGCGTGGTGACGTGGTAGTCGAGGTCGGCCGTGGTGGGCGGCTCCGGAAGGGCGCCGCGCACCCAGTCGGCGAACGTGACGCCGCTGGGCACCGTCCACCGGCCCGGTCTACGCACGGCCAGCACCGGCGTGTCGAGCACCCGGCGCGCCCACGCAGCGGCGGGGTCGGCCCCGCTGACGTCGGCGGCGGGCGGCGGCGCCGTGCGGGCCGGGTCGGCGCGCTGCCAGCACGCCCAGCGGGAGGACTTCCAGCCGGTGCGCCTGCCGTGCAGCGTCGGTGAGTTGGCGAACGCTGCCAGCAGCACCGGGCCGAGGGCGTGCAGCGCGGCCCAGCGGCCGCCGGTGTCGATGGCCTCCCCCGCGTCGAGACAGACCTGGACGGCCGCGGTGGAACACATCGCGCTGCGGCCGAACGGCCCGCGGCGGTCGAACGACTCCTCCATCGCCTGGTAGCGAGGCAGCTGCAGGATGCGGCGCGGTGGGCGGATCGCGTCGGTGGCGCGGGGCGTGGGATGAAGCCCTGCGGCGGCGAGGCGCCCGTGGAGGGTGGCCGTGTCGGCGCTGACGGAATGCAGGAGGGTGGCGAGGTCAGGGCTCGGCGGGCTGGCCAGTTCGATCTGGCCGCCGGGTTCGACCGTGACGGTGGAACCGGAGGGAAGCGGGTCTGCGGGTGAGGACGGAGAGAGGCTGGACGGGGTGTACGGGCCGAGTGCCGCGGCGAGCGCAGCGGCGTCCGGGGCCGACCGCGGCTCGGGCGGGCGGTGCAGGAGCCACTCGAGCTCGACGCCGAAGAGCCGCGGGGGCCCGTGCTTGAAGCACACGGACCCGACGTGGGTCTCCGCGTCGGCGCAGTCGCGCAGGACCGACGGCCCCGCGTCCGGGGCATCCGCCTCCGGACCCGAGTCCTGTTGGGGAATCGTGATCATCGCGGCCTTCTCCGACATGGCAGCGACGCTACCCTCGGGCCCTGACATTTTCGGGTGACGAGAATCTGACGGCTTTCCCAAGCCGTACGTACGTCTGGAGATGGCGGTATCGTCGTCCGGGTGCCCAGGGTCAGTACCGACCATCTCGCGGCGCGGCGGCAGCAGATCCTCGACGGTGCCCGCAGCTGCTTCGCCCGCCACGGCTACGAAGGCGCAACGGTGCGGCGGCTCGAGCAGGCCACGGGCCTGTCGAGGGGAGCCATCTTCCACCACTTCCGCGACAAGGAAGCGCTGTTCTTCGCCCTCGCCGAGCAGGACGCCGAGCGGATGGCCGACGTGGTGGCCGCGCAGGGCCTCGTCCAGGTGATGCGCGAGCTGCTGTCGTCGCAACAGCCCCTGGACGCCGGCTGGACCGGCTCCTTCCTCGAGGTCGCCCGCCGCGGCCGCACCGACCCCGGCTTCCGGGCCCGCTGGCGCGCCCACGCCGAGGCGCTCACCGCCGCCACCGAGCAGCGCCTCGCCCGCCAGGCCGCCGCCGGCACCCTGCGCGATGACGTCCCCGTGCCCGTGCTGGCCCGCTACCTGGAGCTGGTACTCGAGGGCCTGGTGTCCCAGCTGGCCATGGGCCTGCGGTCCGACCACCTCGAGCAGGTGCTCGACGTGGTGGAGGGCTCGGTGCGGCGGAGGTGAGGGCCTCTGCGCAGGCCTTCGGTGGCCTTCGCTGGCGCCGCGCATGGTGCGGGGCCACCCCTCCGCCCAACCCATGACGATCGGCGATCAAGGCGAAATGGTCGCCAGATGATCTTCAACAGCGACCATATGCCCTTGATCACCGCCGCAGCGGCCAGACACGAGGACCTGACGATCAAACCCGACGCCGCCAGGAGCGGTCGGCCAGACCGCGCTGCAGGGCCGATCTTGGCCACGCGACGTCACCCCACCAGGTGCTCCTCCCGATGCAGGACCGTGCACCCCGGGATCCCGCACTCGACGCCCTCCTGGTCGAGGCCTTCCTCCAAGGAGCCGAGCGCGAACTGCGTGCGGTACAGCCGCGCGTAGCGCCCGCCGAGGGTGAGCAGCTCGTGGTGGGTGCCGCGCTCGACGATCCGGCCGTGCTCCAGCACGGCGATCTGGTCGGCGGCACGGACGGTGGACAGCCGGTGTGCGATGACGATGGCGGTGCGGCCGTCGAGGGCCTCGGCCAGTGCCTCCTGGACGGCTGCCTCGGACTCGGAGTCGAGGTGGGCGGTGGCCTCGTCGAGGATCACCACGCGGGGGCGGGCGAGCAGGAGGCGGGCGATCGTCAGGCGCTGGCGTTCGCCGCCGGAGAGCCGGTAGCCGCGCTCCCCCACCACCGTGTCGAGGCCGTCGGGCAGCGAGTCGAGGAGGTCGCCGAGCCGGGCGCGGCGCAGCGCGTCGACGATCTCGGGGTCGCTGGCCTCTGGCGCGGCGTAGCGCAGGTTGGCGCGGATGGTGTCGTGGAACAGGTGCCCGTCCTGCGTGACCACGCCGACGGCGCCACGCAGCGAGGCGAACGTCAGGTCCCGCACGTCGACGCCGGACAGGCGCACCGAGCCGGCGTCCACGTCGTAGAGCCGCGGGACGAGGGAGGCGAGCGTCGACTTCCCCGCCCCTGACGACCCGACGAGCGCCACCAGCTGCCCGGCGCCGACGTCGAGGTCGACGTCGTGCAGCACCTCCTCCCCGCCGCGGCTGTCGAGCACGGCGACCTCCTCGAGGGAGGCGAGCGAAACCCGGTCGGCGCTCGGGTAGCCGAAGCGCACGCCGGACAGCCGCACGTCGACGGGCCCGTCCGGCAGCGCGACGGCGCCCGGCCGCTCGTTGATCATCGGCCTCAGGTCGAGGACCTCGAAGACGCGCTCGAACGACACGAGCGCGGTCATCACGTCCACGCGGGCGTTGGCGAGCGCGGTCATCGGCGTGTAGAGGCGGGTGAGCAGTAGCGCGAGCGTGACGACCGTGCCCGCCTCGATCCGGCCCGTGACGGCGAGCCAGCCGCCCAGGCCGTACACCAGCGCCTGGGCCAGCGCGGACACGAGCGACAGCGCCGTGACGAACACCCGCGAGACCATCGCGGTGCGCACCCCGATGTCGCGGACGCGCTCGGCCCGCTCACCGAACTCGGTGGCCTCCTCGTCCGGCCGGCCGAAGAGCTTCACGAGCGTGGCGCCCGGTGCCGAGAACCGCTCGGTCATCTGGTTACCCATGCCGGCGTTCAGGTCCGCGGCCTCCCGGCGCAGGTCGGCGAGGCGGCGCCCGAAGCGGCGCGCGGGGATCACGAAGATCGGCAGCAGCACGAGCGCGAGCAACGTGACCTGCCACGCGAGCGTGATCATCACGGCGAGGGCGAGCGCGAGCTGGATGCTGTTGCTCAGCACGCTGGCGAGCGTCGAGGTGATCGCCGACTGCGCCCCGATGACGTCGTTGTTGAGCCTGCTCACGAGCGCGCCGGTGCGGGTGCGGGTGAAGAACGCCACCGGCATGCGCTGCACGTGCTCGAAGACCGCCCGGCGCAGGTCCACGATCACGCCCTCGCCGACGCGGGAGGAGAACCAGCGCGAGGCCAGCCCGACGACGGCCTCGACGATCGCGAGCGCCGCGATCCCCCCGGCCAGCCCGACCACGGTGACGACCGCGACCGACACGTCGCCGCCGGCGACGATCGCGTTCACCACCCGCCCGGCGAGAACGGGCGTGAGCACGCCGACCGTGGCCGAGACGACCGTGAGCAGCAGGTAGGCGAGCAGCCGGCCGCGGTGGGGGCGCGCGAACGCCCAGATCCGCGGGATCGTGCCCTTCTTGATCGATTCCGGCGCGTCGGCGCCGCGCACGACCCCCCGCAGCATCCCCATCGGCCGATCCATCCGCGGCCCCTTTCACTTACACCGTTGCAACCCATGGTTGCAACACGACGAGAGCCCCCTGTACTCCCCGCCCGTACTACGGTCCGACCATGGCCCTCGACCCGCCCGACCGCGCCGCGCTCCACGCCGTCGCCCAGCGCTACGGCCTCGGACTCTCCGACGCAGACATCGAATCGTTCGGCCCGTTCGTCCACGGGCTGCTGTCCTCGTGGAACGTCGTGGAGGAGCTCTACGGCGAGTCCGCCCCCGTCGCCCCCGAGCGCGCGTGGCGGCGCCCGGACGACGCGGACAACCCGTACGGCGCCTGGTACGTCACCACCGCCATCTCCGAGGGCGGGCAGGGCCCGCTCGCCGGGCGCACCGTCGCGGTGAAGGACAACACCGCCGTCGCGGGCGTCCCGATGATGAACGGCTCGCCGTACCTGGAGGGCTACGTCCCGCTGCGCGACGCCACCGTCGTCAGCCGCCTGCTCGCCGCGGGCGCGACGATCGCCGGCAAGGCGGTCTGCGAGGACCTCTGCTTCTCCGGCGGCTCGCACACCTCCCGGCCCGCGCCGGTGCGCAACCCGTGGGACGAGACCCGCTCGGCGGGCGGCTCGTCCTCGGGCAGCGCGGCGCTGGTCGCCGGTGGCGTCGTCGACCTCGCCACCGGCGGCGACCAGGGCGGGTCGGTGCGCATCCCGTCCGCCTACAGCGGAACGGTCGGGCACAAGCCCACCTTCGGCCTCGTCCCCTACACCGGGGCGTTCCCGATCGAGCAGACCATCGACCACATCGGGCCCATCACCCGCACCGTTGGCGACGCCGCGCTCATGCTGTCCGTCATGGCGGGCCCGGACGGCCTCGATCCGCGCCAGCCCCGCGACCTCGTGCCCGACGACTACGTCGGTGCACTCGCCCGCGGCGCGGAGGGAATGCGGATCGGCGTGGTCACCGAGGGCTTCGGCCACCCCAACTCCGAGCCGGAGGTGGACGACGCGGTGCGAGCGGGCGTCGACGTCCTGCGTGGCGCGGGCCTCACCGCCGAGGAGGTGTCGATCCCGTGGCACGCGCACGGCGCGCGCATCTGGGACGTCATCGCCACCGAGGGCGCGATGGTCCAGATGGTCCACGGCAACGGCTACGGCATGAACTGGGACGGCCTCTACGACCCTGAGGTGATCGAGCACTACGGGCGGACGTGGCGCGCCGACGGGAGCCGGTTCTCCGAGACCGTGAAGCTCGTGCTCCTGGCGGGCGGGCACGCCGTCGACCGGCAGCACGGCCGCTTCTACGCCATGGCGCGCAACCTGGTGCCGCGGCTGCGCGCGGCCTACGACGAGGCGCTCGCCCGCTACGACGTGCTCGTCATGCCGACGCTGCCGCTGCGGGCCACCGAGATCCCGCAGGCCGACGCGCCGCGCGAGGAGGTGATCCCGCGGGCCCTCGAGATGATCGCCAACACCTGCGTCACCGACGTGACCGGCCACCCGGCGTGCTCCGTGCCCGCGGGCCTCGCCGGCGGCCTCCCTGCCGGCATGATGATCATCGGGAAGCACTTCGCCGATGCCGACGTGCTCCGCGTGGCCCACACGTTCGAGCAGGCGGTGGGCGGGTTCGCGATGCCGCACACGGCCGCCGCACACACCTGATTCCGACCAACGGCGCGTTCGTCGCATAGGTTCCGACGAACGCGCCGTTCGTCGGAACCACCCGGAGTCGGGTCGGGTCGGGCCCAGTCGGCTTCAGCCCTCGCCCGCCGCGAGTGAGCGGAGCCGGCGCAGCTGGGCCGCGCGTTCGGCCGCCAGTGCCGCTGCGGGGTCGGTGCCCTCCGCGACGCCCGCCAGCAGGCGAAGAGTCTCCGCGGCTGCCTTCGGCGGGGCGGCGAGCAGCGAGGCGACGCCTGCGTCGACGGCGCCGTCGAACTCCGCGGTCGGCACGGCGCGCAGCGCGAGACCGATGGCGACCGCCTCGTCGGCGCCCACCCGGCGCCCGGACAGGCAGATCTCGACGGCACGGGCGTAGCCGACGGCGTGCACGAGCGGGTAGGTACCGCCGAGGTCGGGGACGATGCCCAAGGTGGTCTCGGCCATGCAGAACTGCACGTCGTCGGCGACGATGCGCAGGTCGCAGGCGAGTGCGAGCTGGAAGCCTGCGCCGATGGCGTGGCCATGCACCGCGGCCACGGTGAGCCGCGCCGGGTCGCGCAGCCACGAGAAACCAGCCTGGAAGGCGGCGATCGTGGCGTCGGCCTCCTCGTCGGGCAGGGCGGCGATGCCGGTGATGCCCGGCTGGCCGTCGACCTCGGCGGCCGCGAAGAAGCGCTTGTCGAGACCGGCCGAGAAGGCACGGCCCGCGCCTCGCACCACGACGACGCGAACGTCGCCGGGTAGCGACTCCCCGATCGCCCGGAGCGCCTCCCACGTGTGCGGGGTCTGGGCGTTCAACGCCTCGGGTCGCGCGAGCGTGATCGTCGCCCGCGGACCGTCGACGTCGAGCGCCAGGCCGCCACGCTGGAGAAGCTCCGGGTCGATCGCCGCCGTTGTCATGGCGGCAGGTTACCCCGGGGTAGGAAGCGGCTTTCGCCTACTTCTTCGCCGCCTACTTCTTCTTGGTACGAGTAGCCCCACCGCGTCCGCGGAGCGTGACGCCCGTCTCGGACAGCACGCGGTGCACGAACCCGTAGGACCGGCCCGTCTGCTCCGCGAGCGCGCGGATGCTGGCGCCCTTCTCGTACTTCTTCTTCAAGTCGGTAGCGAGCTTGTCGCGCTGGGTGCCGGTGATGCGAGCACCCTTCTTCAGGTCGGCCATGACACCTGATCTCCTTCGCCCACCTGCGCGGACCGCAGGCAGATCGTTTCCGGCTCCCCCCGGTGCGGCAATGATCGTCCACGGAACTACCCCGTGCCAGGAGATCCACTCAATGATCGGCGAACGGTTCGGCCAAATGGATCACGCGTACGGGTGATCATTGCCGTATGCCGCACATCCGAACGTCACCCCGTCGCCACCTGCACGTCACCCCGGAAGCGGAGCGCCGATCTGTTGGAACGTTTCGGCCCGGGCCGCTCCACCAGCCCCTGGCGTGATCGCAACCCGATCGGGTGGCGGGACACGCCGGGAGAAATCGCCCGATCAGGCCAATTGCACGAGCTCGAGATAGTCGGCGGACCAGTGGTCCTCGGTGCCGTCGGGCAGCACGATCACCTTGTCCGGGTCGAGCGCCTCGACCGCACCCGGGTCGTGGGTGACGAGCACGACCGACCCGGAGAACCGGCGCAGTGCATCGAGCACCTGCTCGCGGCTGGCCGGGTCGAGGTTGTTGGTGGGCTCGTCGAGCAGCAGCACGTTGGCGGCGCTGGAGACCAGCCCGGCCAGCGCGAGCCGGGTGCGCTCGCCGCCGGAGAGGGTGCCGGCGAGTTGCGACAGCTGCTCGCCGGAGAACATGAACGCCCCCAGCAGCGTGCGCAGCTGCTGCTCGGGGGTGTCCGGCGAGGCGTGCCGGACGTTCTCCCAGACCGTGGCCTCCATGTCGAGCGTGTCGTGCTCCTGGGCGAAGTAGCCGGTGCGCAGCCCGTGCCCCGGCACGACCCGGCCCGAGTCCGGATCCTCTGTGCCGGCCAGCAGCCGCAGCAGCGTGGTCTTGCCCGCGCCGTTGAGGCCCAGCACCACGACCTTCGCGCCGCGGTCGACGGCGAGGTCGACGCCCGTGAACACCTCGAGGGACCCGAACGACTTCGACAGGCCCTCCGCGGTGAGCGGGGTGCGCCCGCACGGCGCCGGGTCGGGGAAGCGGATCCGAGCGACGCGGTCGGCCTGCCGCTCTGGCTCCAGCCCCGCGAGCAACTGGTCGGCGCGGCGGGCCATGTTCTTCGCCGCAACGGCCTTGGTGGCCTTCGCGCCCATCTTCGCCGCCTGCATGTGCAGCGCGGCGGCCTTCTTCTCGGCGTTGGCGCGCTCGCGGCGGCGCCGCTTCTCGTCGGTGGCCCGCGCCTCCTGGTACCGGCGCCAGTCCATGTTGTAGACGTCCACCTCGCCGCGGGTGGCGTCGAGGAACCACACCTTGTTGACGACGTCGGCGAGCAGCTCCGTGTCGTGGCTGATCACGACGAGGCCGCCCTCGTGAGAGGACAGGAACGAGCGGAGCCAGGTGATCGAGTCGGCATCGAGGTGGTTGGTGGGCTCGTCGAGCAGCAGCGTGGTGGCGCTCTGCGAGCCGCCGTCGGACGCCGCGAACAGGATGCGGGCCAGCTCCACGCGACGGCGCTGCCCACCCGACAGCGTGGCGATCGACTGCGAGAGCACCCGCTCGGGCAGCCCGAGGTGGGTGCAGATGCGTGCCGCGTCGCTCTCGGCGGCGTACCCGCCCAGCGCGGAGAACCGCTCTTCGAGGCGCCCGTACTCGCGCACCGCCTTGGCGTTCTCGGCGCCGTCCACGAGCTCGGCCATCGCCGTCTGCGCCTTCTCCATCTTGCGCAGCAGCACGTCGAGCCCGCGGGCGGACAGCACGCGGTCGTTGGCCGTGACGGACAGGTCGCCCTCGCGTGGATCCTGCGGCAGGTAGCCGACGGGGCCGGTGGAGCTGACGACGCCGCCGTAGGGCTCGCCCTCGCCCGCGAGCACCCGCATCGAGGTGGTCTTGCCCGCGCCGTTGCGGCCGACGAGGCCGATACGGTCGCCGGGCTGCACGCGCAGGGCGGCCCCGGACAGCAGGATCCGGGACCCGGCACGCAGTTCCAGGTCAGAGGCAGTGATCACGAGAAGTACTCCAGGACGAGCGGAAGGGACGGCACCCAAGGACTTGGCACGCGCCGCCGCTACTCGATCCGGATCATGATCACGCCAACCAGAGTACCGGCCCGGTCGAGCGGTTTCGGGAAGTAGGGTCCCGAGCATGACCGACGTCACCGCCGACATCCCACAGGATCTTGCCGGTCGCGCTGCCCTCGTCACGGGCGCGAGTCGCGGCATCGGGTTCGCCATCGCGCGCGAGCTCCTCGGCAGGGGGGCGTCGGTGACGATCACCGCGCGGAAACCGGACGAACTGAACGCGGCGGCCGAGCAGCTCTCGTCGGGCGGCGACCCGGCCCGGGTGCTCGCCGTCCCGGGCAACGCCGGATCCGCCGAGGCGCGCGAGGAGGCCGTCGCCCGCACCGTCGAGCGGTTCGGCAACCTCGCGATCCTGGTCAACAACACGGGGATCAACCCGACCTACGGCTTCCTCATGGACGCCGACCTCGACGCCGTCCGCAAGACGTTCGACACCAACGTCGTCGCGGCGCTCGGGTTCGTGCAGCTGGCCTACAAGGCGTGGATGGGCGAGCACGGCGGCGCGATCGTCAACCTCGCCTCGGTGGCCGGCATCCGCTCCTCCGGCGTGATCGCCGCGTACGGGGCGTCGAAGGCCGCGCTGATCCGGCTCACCGAGGAGCTGGCGTGGCAGCTCGGGCCGTCGATCCGCGTCAACGCCGTGGCGCCCGCCGTCGTGAAGACGAAGTTCGCCACGGCCCTCTACGCCCAGGGCGAGGAGAAGGTCAGCGCCGCCTACCCGATGAAGCGCCTTGGCACGCCCGAGGACGTCGCCCACCTCGTCGGCTTCCTCGTCTCCGACGCGGCGTCGTGGATCACCGGCGAGACCGTCCGTGTGGATGGCGGCATCCTCTCGACCGGCTCCCTCGGCTCGGCCTAGTAGGACCAGCCGGCTAGAGGGCGACGGCGTCCACCCATAGCCGCGCGGAGCGGCCGGTGAGGACGTCGAGCAGCGCGCCGGCCTGGCCGTCGGTGAGCGAGGCGACGTAGTCGACCACCGCCCGCCCGCGGGCCAGGGCGTCGACGTCCGGATCGGGCCCGAGCCGCTCGTCCGCGGCGAGCCCGCGGTACTCGGCGTGGGCGAGCGCAACGAGGTCGTGCAGCCGGGGCGGGAGGCGGACCTCGTCGTCGCCGCTCAGCCAATCGGCGAGCGCGCCGACCAGCCCGGTCAGCACCGTCGCCTGGCCCCGCTGGTGGGAGGCGAGATCGGCACGCTGCAGCACGAACCGGCGGTGCACGAACTTCAGCACCGCCACCTCGTGCCACGGCCCGGTGGCGAGGGCGACGGGAGCGGCGCGCACCGGCGGTTCGGGCAGCACGCGCACCCCGGCGACGAGGCGGGCCGTCCACCGCGCCGAGAACTCGGCGACGGCCCGCTCGGCGGCCATCGACCCGTCGAACGGCACGGCGAGCAGCCCGTCCACCAGCTCCTCGCGCACGACGGCGACGGCGGCGGCGAACGCCTCGTCGTCGAACGCCCACGCGTCCTTGGTGTGCAGCCGCCTGCGCAGCCGTTCCAGGTCGGCGCCGGGGCGCAGCGACCCGAGCGCGGACGGGTCGGCCGCGGCGAGCCCGCCGCGATCGCGCAGCCAGCCGCCCAGCTCCGCCGCGACGCCCGGCTGGGCGAGCACGCCGACGCGGTGGAAGTCCTCCAGGTCGTGGATCGCGTACGCGACGTCGTCGGCGGTGTCCATCACGGCGGCCTCGACCGTCTGCTGCCAGGGCCCGACCGCCCGGGCGACCGCGTCCCGGCTGTCGACGAGGTCGTCGAGCTCGGTGAGGTAGCAGGAGAACTTGGCCGACCCCGCGTCCGGTGCGCCCGGCAGCGGGCCGGCGCCGCGCGGCGGGGTCGGTGCCGCGCTCGGATGCGGATCCGGGTGGCCGCGGCGGGCCCACGGGTACTTGAGCACGGCCGCCCGGACGGCGGCGGTGAGGTCGAGGCCTGCGCCGCCCGGTCCGTGCAGGTCGATCGTCGTGATCACGCGGAAGCTCTGCGCGTTGCCCTCGAACCCGTCGGGCAGCCCGAGCAGCTCGCGGCCGACCCGGTCGAGCACCTGCTCACCGAGGTGCCCGAACGGCGGGTGGCCCAGGTCGTGGGCGAGCGCGGCCGCCTCGACGACGTCGGGGTCGCAGCCGCCGAGCCGGTCGAGGAGCGGGCCGGCCTCGGCGGCGAGCCGTTCGGCGATGGCCCGCGCCACCTGCGCGACCTGAAGACTGTGGGTGAGCCGGTTGTGCAGCAACAGCCCGCCGCCGGTCGGGCTCACCACCTGCGTCACGCCGGCGAGGCGCGCGAAGTACGGCGACGCCGCGATCCGGTCCCGGTCGACGCGGAACGGGCTGGCGGCCAGCCCTGCGCCGCTCTCCCCCACCCCGGAACGCCGATCCGCGCGCGCGGATGGGCGGACTGGTTGTTCGAGCACGGAGTGATCCGCCACAGGCGAAGGCTAGTGCGCACGGCCCGGCAGGCGGCGCAGGCGCCCGGGGATGGGCCGCGGCGGGCAGGATGCTCCGCGTGCACCCTGATCCCGACGTGCTCGTCGTCGGCGGCGGGCCTGCCGGGCGGGCCCTCGCCGCCGCCGTCGCCGAGCGCGGGTTGCGGACGGTGCTGCTCGACCCCGCTCCAGAGGCGCCGTGGCGGGCCACCTATGGCTGCTGGGCCGAGGAGCTGCCCGCCCACCTGCCTGCCTCGGTGCTGGCGGCCCGCGCAGCGGGACGGGCGATCGCGCTCTCCGAGCACCGGCTGGGCTGGGACTACGCGGTCCTGGACGTCCCCGCGCTGCGCGCCCACCTCGACGGCGAGCTGGCCCGGCACGGCGTGGAGGTCCGCGCGGGACGCGCCACCGGATGGGAGGCCGGCGCCGTCCGGCTGGGCGGTGGCGAGGAGCTGCGGGCCGCGGTCGTCGTCGACGCGGGCGGGCACCGCCAGCCACTGCGCGCCGGTGACCGGCGCGGGAGCGCGGCCGAACAGACCGCCGCTGGCGTGGTCGTCGACGAGGCGACGGCCGCGCCGCTCGTCACACCGGGCGAGGCACTGTTCATGGACTGGCGCCCCGACCACGGGGAGGACGGCTGGCCCACCTTCCTCTACGGCATCCCGCTCGGCGGCGGCGCCGTGCTTCTCGAGGAGACCTCGCTCGCCCGCCGCCCGGGCCTGCCGCTCCCGGTGTTGCGCAGGCGGCTGCACGCGCGGCTCGCGCGGCACGGCATCGCCGCTCCCCCGGACGCGGCCACCGAGTCCGTCCGCTTCCCGGTCGACTCCCCCCGCCACCGCACCCATGGCGTACTCGCCTTCGGCGCGGCCGCCCCGCTCGTGCACCCGGCGAGCGGGTTCTCCGTGGCCACCTCGTTACGGCTCGCGCCGGCGGTCGCGGACGCCATCGCCGCCGCGCCCGCGATGAGCCCCGCGAAAAGCATCGCCGCCGCGCGCTCGGTCGTCTGGCCGCGCGGGGCGGCCGCCGTGCACCGGTTCCGGCGGGTCGGCCTCGAAGCGCTGTTGCGGATGCCGCCTGCCGAGGTGCCGGCGTTCTTCGAGACGTTCTTCGCGCTCCCGGCGCGGCATCGCTGGTGCTATCTCACCGAGCGTGCGAACGTGCGCGGCACCGCGGCCACCATGCGCGCTCTCTACGGCAGGGCCGACTGGCGTATGCGCGCCCGGCTGATCGCACCAGCCGTGCTTCCCCCGACCAGGGTGTGACGGCGTGCGCGGCCGTTCCACTACCAGCGGTAACCTCCTGCCCACGTTCCCCGATGCCGGAGGCTTCCGATGCCCGCCTACCGCACCATCGTCGTCGGTACCGACGGTTCCGCCACGTCGTTCAACGCCGTCGACCGCGCCGCCGCCGTCGCCAGCGACAGCGAGGCCGAGCTCGTCATCGTCTGCGCCTTCACGCCCCCCTCCCGGGAGGACACGGCCGAGGCCGAGGACGCCCTCAAGGACGAGGCCTACCTCGTGGTCGGCTGGACGCCCGCCGAGGAGACGCTGCGCACCGCCGAGGAGCGCGCCGCGGCGGCGGGCGCGCGCACGATCCGGACGCTCGCCGTCGACGGCCCGCCCGTCGACGTGCTGCGCAAGGCGGTCCGTGACACCGGCGCCGACCTGCTCGTCGTCGGCAACCGCGGCCTCAACACCCTCAGTGGGCGCCTGCTCGGCTCCGTGCCGTCGGACGTGGCGCGCCGCGCAGGCATCGACGTGCTGATCGTCCACACGACGTGACGTGACCACACCGGAGGACGCCCTCGAAGAGTTCATCCTCGGTGCCCCGCGGCGCTACACCCGTCAGCAGATCGCCGAGACCGCCGAGCTCGACCTCGAGACCGGGCGGCGGCTGTGGCGCGCGCTCGGGTTCGCCGAGACCAGCGACGACGAGGTCCTCTTCACCGAGCGCGACCTCGAGGCCGTGCGCCTGATGACCCACCTCACCGACGCCGGGGTGCTCGACCCCGACGTCCGCGAGGCCGTCGCGCGGGCCATGGCCCAATCGCTCTCGCGGCTCGCGGAGTGGCAGGTCGGGATGCTCGTCCGCGTGATCGAGGGGCAGGGCGGCGAGGTCACGCCGCAGGGCTCGCGCGAGATCGCCGCCGCCGTCCTGCCCGCCCTCGAAGAGCTGCAGAGCTACGTGTGGCGCAGGCACCTCGCCGCGGCCGTCCGCCGGATGGTCGTGACGTCCGGCCCGGTCGACGAGCCCGGCACGTGGCAGCTCGTCGTCGGATTCGCCGACATGGTCGGCTTCACCCGCACCACGAGGCGCCGTTCCACCGCCGAACTGAGCGAGATGATCGAACGCTTCGGCTCGACGACCACCGAGGTGATCGCGGACGGGCACGGGCGGATCGTCAAGACGGTCGGCGACGAGGTGCTCTTCGTCGCCGACGACGTCGCGCACGGCGCGGCGATCGCGCTCGCGCTCCAGGACCGCGTGCGGGCCGAGCCCGCGCTGCCCGAGCTGCGCATCGGGCTGGCCGCGGGCCCGGTGCTGGTGCGCTACGGCGACGTCTACGGCGAGATCGTCAACATCGCCGCGCGGCTCACCGCCCACGCCCGGCCCGGCAGCGTGCTGGCCGACCGCGGGGTGGCCGACGCGCTGTCCGACGACCCCCGCTTCGCGCTGCGGCCGCTGCGCTCGGTCGCCGTGCGCGGCTACCGGCACCTGCACCCGTGGCTGCTGGAACGAGCCGCGGAGATCTGAACGGGTCATGACAGACCGGTGACGTGCGAGACCACCAGCTCCGGCACCGGCACGTCGGCGCCGGTCGCCTTCGCGGGGAAGTCGAAGACGCCGATCATGAGCTGCATCGGGTAGGACGGGCTCTGCCGCACCCGCCGCACCACGGTGCCGTCGACCGAGAACGTGAGCCCGTCCGCGCGCCAGTCGACGCCGTACCGGTGGAACTCGCTGACGTCGAGGTCGAACCGCTCGGCGGAGAACTCCTCGACCAGCCCGGGGTCGCGGAAACGGTGCACCCCCATCCCCACCGCCGCCGAATGACCGTCGACGGTGTCGCCGAAGACCTCCGCCACGCAGATCTCACCGCTACGGTGCGGCTCGTCCTCGATGCCCGACATCCAGAACGCGAACATCGACCGCGGCGAGACGGTGGCCCGCATCCGCACCTCCACCGAGCCGTAGCAGGGGGTGTAGCCCAAGAACGTGGGCTGCTCCTCGCGCACGACCAGACCGTCGGCGAACGGCTGCTGCCCGGTGAAGCTCCCCGTTTGCACGCAGGACACGCGCAGCGGCTCCGGGTGCAGGTCGGGGCACCACAGCGGCTGGCCCGGCGGGATGGTCAGGCGCAGCTCGCCGTCACGCACCTCCCAGGTGGCGGCGGACTCCGCCCGCGAGCTCCAGTGCGGCAGGTAGTAGGGGAACCAGACCGAGCGGTCCAGGTCGCGGCCGGGGAACCGCTCGTCGAGGTGGGTCCGCGTCACACCGGGATCGTAGGGTCGCGGAGGACCAGCTCCCCGCTCTGCATGTACTCCATCGCCGCCACGAACTCGGGCGCCACCATCCGGCGCTCGATCTCCTCCGGCTCCAGCTCGGCCACCCGGGTCTGGATCCAGTAGACATTGCCGAACGGGTCGCGGACGCGGCCCACGCGGTCGCCCCAGAACATCTCCGTCATCCGGTGCAGCGGGGTCGCGCCCGCGTCCACCGCGCGCTGGTAGGCCGCGTCGCCATCGGGCAGGTAGAGCCGCAGGAACGCGGGTGTGTACGGCCATTCGGGGCTGAGCACGTCGAACATCATCACGACCGCGTCCCCGATCCGGACCTCCGCGTGGCCGATCCCGGGGCCGTTGGGGTTCTCGACCCTCGCCAGCTCCTCGGCGCCGAAGGCCCGCGTCAGGAAGTCGATGAGGCCCGCGGTGTCCTTCGAGATCATCCAGGGTGTCACGGTGGTGTAGCCGTCGGGAACGGGCTTGATCGTCTGTGTCATGTCGGAAACGCTACGGCCCATATAGGTCAGCTTCTGGCACACATCGATGGCATTCTTCCGCCGTGACCGACACCCCGGCCCGCCTGCTCACGCTGCTCTCCCTGCTGCAGACGCCCCGCGAGTGGCCGGGCAGCGAGCTCGCCCGCAGGCTCGGCGTGAGCCTGCGGACGGTGCGGCGCGATGTCGACCGGCTGCGCGACCTCGGCTACCCCGTCGAGGCGACCATGGGCGCTCTCGGTGGCTACCGCCTCGTGGCGGGCACCGCGATGCCGCCGCTGTTGCTCGACGACGACGAGGCGGTCGCGATCGCCGTCGGGCTCCGGACCGCCGCGGGGCAGGCCGTCACCGGCATCGACGAGGCCGCCGTCCGCGCGCTCGCCAAGCTGGAGCAGGTGCTGCCGTCACGGCTGCGCTACCGGGTGGGCGCGCTCGGTGCCGCGACCGTGCCCGCGCCGGACGCCTACGCCACCCCCGTCGACCCCGCCCACCTCACCACGCTCGCCGCCGCGATCACCAACCGCGAGCGGGTGCGGCTGCGCTACACCGCGGCCGACGGCGTCGAGTCCAGGCGGCACGTCGAGCCGAACCGGCTCGTCCCCTCCGGGCGGCGCTGGTACCTGGTGGCCTACGACCTGGACCGTGACGGCTGGCGGATCTTCCGCGTCGACCGGATCGACGGCCCGCAGCCGACCGGCGCCCGGGTGACGCCCCGCGAGCTGCCCGCCCCTGACGCCGCCGCGTACGTCACGGACAAGCTGTACTCGGGCGTGCCCGTCCACTCCGCTGTGGCCACCCTGCACGCACCGATCGAGCAGGTGCGCGGCCGGATCGGCGACGGGTCCGGCGACCTGGAGCCGATCGACGCCGGTAGCTGCCGCCTGCGCAGCCACACCGACACCCTCGAGTGGCTGGCCTTCGCGCTCCTGCGGCTGGGGTGCGATTTCGAGGTCCACGAGCCGCCGGAGCTGCGCGAACACCTGCGGACGCTGGGCGAGCGGGCCCGCCGGGCCGCAGGCGGGTAGGACGCCACGGGAGAGCGCCTTGGAGGGTCCTGAACAACTCAGGCCGTAGCGAGCGGCGTCCAGGTGGTGTCCTCGTAAGGCGGACGATCGGGCCGATACCGCTGTTGTATCGGCCCGATCGTCCAACGCGGCGAGGGCGCCGCCTGGGCGGCGCGCAGTAGGCCTGAGTTGTTCAGGGCGCTCCTTAGGCCCGTCCGTCGGGCAGCCGCATCAGGCGTCGGATGTTGTGCTGGTAGATCTCGTCCCGCACCTCGTCCGTGACGTCGAGCGCGTCGATCACGCGGATCGTCTCCCGGATGTACATGGGCCCGCCTTCGGGGTCGAAGGGGCAGTCGCTGCCGAACAGGACGTGGTCGGAGCCGAAGAAGTCCAGGCCGCAACGGATGCCGATAGCCGAGCCGGACAGGGCCGTGTCGGCGTAGAACCGGCGGAAGTAGTCGAGCAACGGTCTCGGCAGCCGCTCGCGGCGCATTCGGTCGTAGTCCTCGTCCGCGGTGCGGCTGCCGAGCTGGTCGCTCCAGCCCAGCCCGATCCGGCCTTCCAGGTACGGGATCATCGCCCCGAGGTGATGGGTGATGATCTTGATGTTCGGGTGCCGCTCGAGGAGGCCGGAGAAGACCAGCCGGGCCATGGCGACGCTTGTCTCGTACGGCCAGCCCAGCGCCCACCAGATCTCGTACTTCGAGGTGTCCTCGGTGGTGTAGTCGGCGAAGCCGGGGCCGCGGGCCGGGTGCATCCAGATCGGCAGGTCCCGCCTGGCCATCTCGTCGAACACCAGGCGGAACGCCGGGTCGTCCAGCGGCTTCCCGCTGACGTTGGTGAACACCTGCACGCCGCGAGCGCCGAGGTCGTCGATCGCGGAGGCCAGCTCGTCGAGCGCCGCATCCGGGTTGTTCATGGGCAACGAGGCGACGAACGCGGGGAACCGGTCGGGGTGCTTCTCGCACAGCTCGCGCATCGACTCGTTGGCAAGGCGCGCCAGCGCCGGCGACTCGGACGGGCCGGCGAGCAGCTCGATCGGCGGCGAGGACAGGGTGAGCACCTGCTGGTAGTCGTCGCCGAACTCGTCCATCATCCGCAGCCGCTCGTCCACGTCGTGCAGTGCGGGCAGTTCCAGCCATCGTTTGAGGGCGCCCGGATCCACGGCGAGCTCACGCATGCGCTCGAAGTACGGGGCCGGCAGGATGTGGCTGTACGCGTCGACCTTCACTGTTCTCCTCTCGATGTCTTCGGAACCCAGCCGGTGACCCTGCGGTCGACGGCCTGGACCAGCGCGACGGCCCCGAGCGCGACGGCGATGATGATCAGGAGCACGGCCAGTACGCTCGCGCCGTCGAATCGCCCGCTCGCCTCGGTGACGATGTGACCGAGGCCGACGACGGCGATGAACATCTCGCCGTTGATCATTCCAGTGACGGCGCGACCGACGCCGAGCCGGACGCCCGCCATGATCATGGGCGCGGCGGCAGGCAGCATGACCCGCAGCAGCACCTGGCGCTCGCTCGCGCCGTAGGAGCGCGCCATCTCGACCAGGTGGGCGGGCACGGACTGGATCGCCGACGCGGTGTTGATGATGATCACGAACATCGCGTACATCACGACCACCGCGACGATCGAGCCGCGGCCTGCTCCCAGCACCGAGAAGAAGATGGGCGCGAAGACCAGCGACGGGGCGGTGAGCAGCGAGTACACGTACACGCCGAGCGCGGCTTCGACCTTGCGGTAACGGCCCATGGCGACGCCGGTCACGAGCCCGGCGACGAGCGAGATGGCGAACCCGAGCGCCAGGTTGACGAGGCTGTCGCCGAGACTGCTGAAGATCAGCCCGCCCGATGCCATCTCGGCGAGCCGGACCAGCACCGTGCTCAGCGGTGGGAAGAACGGCACGCCCGCAAGGTGCCCGACCAGCTCCCAGGCCACGGCACCGGCGGCAAGGCTCAGCGGCGCGTCCGGCAGCCGCCGCCATGACGGCTGCCCGCCGGAACGGGACACGGTCAGCGCATTCATCCGGACACCCCGGCCGGACGGTGCTCCTCGTGCATGTCCCGGAGCCGGTCCCACAGATATGCCGTGATCTCGACGTACTGCCCGGAGCGTTCGAGGGCACCGACGTCGCTGGAACGCGGCCGTTGCAGCGGGACCGGCACGATCTCGGCGATCCGCCCTGGGCGGGCACTCATCAGCACGACGCGGTCCCCGAGCAGCACGGCCTCCTCCATGCTGTGGGTGATGAACACGACGGTCAGCCGGTGTTCCTCCCAGATCGACAGCAGCTCCTCCTGCAGCAGGCGCCGGGTCTGCTCGTCCACCGCGCCGAACGGCTCGTCCATCAGGAGCACCTGCGGCTCGACGGCGAGCGCGCGGGCGATACCCACGCGTTGCTGCATGCCGCCGGACAGCTCCCCGGGCCGCTTGGTCTCGAAACCCGACAGCCCCACCATCGCGATCAACGAGCGGGCGCGCTCCTCGCGCTCGGCCCGGCCGACCCCGCGCATCCGCAGCCCGAAGGCGACGTTGTCCAGCACGGTGGCCCACGGCAGCAGCGCGAAGTTCTGGAAGACCATGCTGCGATCGGGACCCGGGCCGCGCACCGGCATGCCGTCGATGAGGATGTCGCCGCGGTCCCAGGGAATGAGCCCGGCAACGGCCTTCAGCAAGGTGGTCTTCCCGCATCCGCTCGGCCCGAGAACGGTGAGGAACTCGTTCTCGCGGACGTCGAGGTCGACGTCCCGCAGCGCCTCGACGAAGCCGCCGTCCTGGCCGACGAAGGTCTTGCTCATCCCCCGGATCTCGATCACTGAGTGCTCCTTGCCGTATTCGTCCGAACCCATCCGGTCAGCTTGCGTTCGGCCCATCGAGCGGCGGAGATCAGCAGGAGCGCCTCGGCCAAGATGATCACGATGGTGCCGTAGAGCAGCGGCGCCTTGAACAGGCCGCGGTACTCCAGGATCAGCCCGCCGAGCGCCGCGGAGACCATGAGGAGTTCGACGAGCACCATGCCGGTGACCGCGCGCCCGACGCCCAGCCGGATGCCCGTCATGATCGCCGGAAGGGCGCCGGGCAGCAGGATCCGGGACCAGACCTGCCGCTCGGTGGCCCCGAACGAGCGGGCCATCTCGATCAGCGACGGATCCACCTGCCGGACCCCGGCCCGGCAGTTCACCACCACCATCACGATCGAGAAGATCGTGACGAGGATGACCCGCGACGCCAGCCCGAAGCCCACCGACATCACCAGCAGCGGGATGATCGCCGCCATCGGCGTGACCAGCAGGATGTTGAGGTAGACGTCGGCGAACCGCTCCAGGCGGCGGAACCGGCCCAGCAGGATGCCCGCCGGCACGCCGACGACGACCGCGATGCAGAACCCGAGCACCAACGCCTGGTTGCTGACGTACATCGCCCGCCACAGCTCGGGGCTGCCCAGCAGCTCGACGGTGGCCATGACCGTCTCGGTGAACGTGGGGATGAGCAGGCCGCCCCATTCCCGGGCGTAGATCTCCCATGCCACCGCGAAGACGACGAACGTCAGCAGCTGGTAGGTCAGGTTCGCGTCGAGAACCCGGCGCAGCGGCCCGGGGCGCTGCCTGGGTCTGGGCCCGGACCGGGACACGGTGGGCGCGAGCGAGTGTCGGGGGGTCGTCGCGGCCGTCATCCGGCGGCCTCGATGAAGCTGAGGTCGGCGGCGTCCTTCGCGGTCAAGCCCTGCTCGATCACGCCGGCCCGTGCGAAGAAGTTGATGGTGCCCTGGACGTTCTGCTCCGTCAGGGCCGCCGCGTCGAAGAGCCTCGCCTCGACGTACCGCTCGGCGATCCGGGCCACGGTGGCCGGGTCCTCCTCCGGCAGGTACTTCGTGACCAGGTCGGCGAGGTGCCGCGGATCGGCGTTGATCCTCGCGTGCTCCTGCACCAGTGCGGTCACGAACGCCTGCGCCACGTCCCGGTGCTCGGTGAGGAACTCGGCGTTCGCGTAGACGGTCTGCGGATGCAGGTGGGGCATCTTCTCGGCGAAGTTCACGACCTCGGCGAACCCCGAGGTGCCGGACGACTCCAGGGTGACCACGTCCGACAGCTCCAGCGGCGTCGCGTCGATCTGACCGGTGAGGAGGGCTTGAGCGCGCACGTCCGAGCCGCCGATCGTCAGGTAGTCGGGCTGCTTGCCGTCAGCACACGTGCTGTCCACCCAGTCCTTCGTGATGGCCGTCGCCACCGCGCCCTCGCTGAAGATCCCGAACGGACGCCCGCTCAGGTCGTCGCAGGACGAGATGCCGGGCTTGCCGTAGATGGCCCACTGGTTGCCGATGACATCGGCGATGATCTTGATGGGCGCACCCTGCTGGATGGCGATCAACGCTGCGCTCGTCGCCTCGGCCGAGATCGCGTAGTCGCCCTTCGCCAGGCCTTCGATGGCCAGCTCCGGCTCCGCCAGTTCGACGACCTCGACCTGGTGGCCCGCCTGGCGGACGGCGTCGACGGCCGCCAGTATCGGCACGGCCGTGATGTCCGGCTCGATGACCGCCACGGTGAACGAGAGCGTCCCGTCCGCGTTGGTCTCGACGCCCCCGCCACCACATGCCGTCGCGGTCAGGGCGGACAGGAGCGCGATGGCGGTGAGTCGTCTCGTACGCGTCCAGATGTGCCGCGTCCAGATGTGCATGGCCTCCTCCTCTTCAGCGCGCGAGCGGGTGCACGGTGCTCACCGCTGCGCACCGGGCGGTCGCGCGCCCTTGTAGTGATCAAGCCGTTCCTAACAGTAAGCGCTTTCAGTTTGCCGGCTCGGCCAAGCTACGAGAGGAGCGCACAGGCGTCAAGGCGCCAGGTTGCAAGCGCTTACAATCCCCGCATCGATCGGACCGACGGGAGATTCACACATGGCGGAACGGCCCCCCGTGCGCCTGCAGGACGTCGCCGAGCACGCCGGGGTGTCGCTGGCCACGGCTTCCCGGATGCTCAGCGACCCGGAGTACGGCGGCCGGGCGGCCCTGCGCGAACGCGTCCTCGCCGCGGCCGCCGAGCTGGGGTACCGGCCCAACCCGTATGCCCGTGCCCTCGCCACGGCCACCTCGATGAACGTCGGGCTGGTGATCCACGACGTCCGCGACGCGTACTTCGCAACCCTCAGCGGAGGCGTCATCACCGTGGCGGAGCGGCACGACCTGCTGGTCACCATCGTGTGCACCTATCGCGACCCCCGCCGCGAGCTGGAGTACGTCAAGCGGCTGGCCGATCAGCGCGTGCGCGCCATCGTCCTGGCCGGTAGCCCGGTCCGCGACAGCGCCCACAACGCGGCGATGCACGCCGAGCTCGACGCGTACCAGCGGTCCGGCGGATCGGTGGTGTCCGTGACCAGGGGGCGGACGGTCGGTCACGTGGTCGACATCGACAACGTCGGAGGCATGCGCAAGCTCGTGCACGACGTGGTGGGGCTGGGCCACACCTCCTTCGGCGTGCTCGCAGGCCCGCAGCGGCTGCTCGCGGTGCGCGACCGGCTGCAGGGCATCAAGCTGGGCCTCAAGGACCACGGCATCACGCTCGGCCGCGACGATGTCGTCTACGGGGACGTGTCGCGCGATGGCGGACTGGTCGGCGCGCAGGCGCTCATGAGCAGGCGGGAGCCGCCCCGATGCCTGCTGGCCGTCGCCGACGTCGTCGCCGTCGGCGCGCTGTCCTGGCTCCGCGCGAACGGGATCAGCGTCCCCGGCGACGTGTCGGTCACCGGGTTCGGCGGGATACCCGCCGCGATCGACGCGGTGCCCTCGCTCACCACGGTGGAGCTGCCGCTCGGGAAGGTGGGCGAGAACGCGATGGAGCTCGCGCTCAAGCCCGCCTCCCCGCGCCATGTCGTGGAGGTCGAGGGCACCGTCGTGCGGCGCGACAGCGTCGCGGCGCTGCGCTGATCCGCCTGTTCAGCCCAGCACCGATCGTTCGAAGCCGGCGGTGATCGAGTGCAGGACGTCCTCGGGGTCGGCCGCCCACACGGCCTCGTTGAAGATCTCGATCTCGATCGGGCCGCCGTACCCGGCGGCGTCGATGGCCCGCGTGATCTCCGGGATGTCGATCGAGCCCTCCCCCGGGATGCCGCGGCCGAACAGCGGGTGCGGCTGCGGCACAAGCCAGTCGCACACCTGGTAGCTGATCACGCGGTCGCCTGCACGGTCGAGCGCCGCGTGCAGGTTCGGGTCCCACCACACGTTGTACGTGTCGACCGCCAGTCCGACGTGGGCCGGGTCGAACCGCTCCACGATGTCCAGCGCATGGTCGAGCGTGACGACGACGGAGCGCTCCGCGCACATCGTCGGGTGCAGCGGCTCGACCGCCAGGCGCACCCCCGCCGCCGCGGCGTACGGCACCAGGTCGGCGATGCCGTCGACCACGGCCTGCCGCGACCTCGCGAGGTCGAGGTCGTCCCGTACCCCGCCTGCCACCAGGTACAGCACGTCGCCACCGAGCGCGGCCGTCACGTCGACGGCGCGCTCGTTGGCAGCGGGGTCGAGCCCTCCCCCGTCGGGGTTCTTGCCGGTGAAGAAGCCGGCCCGGCAGACGCTCGAGACCCGGACGTCGTGCTCGCGCAGCAGTTTCGCCGCGCGCTCGACGCCGTAGTCCTGCACGGGGCCGAGCCAGGCCCCCAGCCAGCCGATCCCGTGCCGGGCAAGGCCCCGGACCGTCTCCTCGAAGGTCCAGCTCTTCACGGTGATCTGGTTGATCGACAGCCGGGTGTTCATGCGGGCTCGAGCGTCAGCTCGGGGACGTCGATCCAGCGCCGTTCCCGCGACGACTGCAGGGCGAGCTCGGCGAGCTGCACGCCCTTGGCGCCCTCCAGCAGGTCCCAGGTGAACGGGGCGTCCTCCACGACGTGGCGGAGGAACATCTCCCACTGGATGCGGAACGCGTTCCCGAACTCCTCGTTGTCGGGCACCTCGCTCCAGCCCGCACGGAAGTCGAGCGGGTTCGGGATGTCGGGATTCCACACCGGCATCGGCGTGTTGGCCCGCTCCTGGGTGCGACAGTCCCGCAGCCCTGCGATCGCGCTGCCCCTCGTCCCGTCCAGCTGCCACTCGCCGATCTCGTCGCGGTAGGGCCGGGTGGCCCACGAGGTCGTGAACTGCGCGAGCACGCCGTTGTCCAGCTTGAACATGCCGTACGCCGCGTCCTCGGCGGTCGAGGTGTACGCGTTGCCGTTCTCGTCCCACCGCTTCGGGATGTGGATCTCGGCGTGGCAGAGCACGGACCTGATCGGCGCGACGACGTTGTCGATCAGGTACCGCCAGTGCGGGTACATGTCGAGGATCAGCCCGCCGCCGTCCTCGCTGCGGTAGTTCCACGACGGACGGTTCAGGTGCTGCCAGTCGCCCTCGAAGACCCAGTAGCCGAAGTTCAGCCGGAAGCTGAGCAGGGTGCCGAAGAAGTCGGCGTCGATGAGCCGCTTGAGCTTGCGCATTCCGGGGAGGAAGAGCTTGTCCTGTACGACGCCGTTCTTGACCCCAGCCGCAGTGGCCATGCGCGCGAGCTCGAGCGCGTCCTGCAGGGACGTGGCGGTCGGCTTCTCGCAGAAGATGTGCTTGCCCGCTGCGATGGCCTTCCGGATCGAGCCGGCGCGTTCCTTGGTGGTCTGCGCGTCGAAGTAGATGCTGTCGTCGGCGCCGTCGAGGGCCTCGTCGAGGCTCGTCGTCCACCGGTCGATGCCGTAGCGCTCGGCGAGGTCCTGGAGCTTCGCCGGGTTGCGCCCGACGAGGATCGGGTCGACCACGAGCCGCCGCCCGTCCTTCAGCGCGATGCCACCCTGATCGCGGATCGCCACGATCGAGCGGTCCAGGTGCTGGCGCGTCCCCATCCGGCCGGTGACGCCGTTCATGATGATCCCGACGCGAACTTGATCCATGTCCAACCCTCCAGTTTTCTGTAAGCGCTTTCTACTGTGGCGCTTCTCGGAGTGTCAAGGAGCGCGCTCAGCAACCGAGCAGCCGGCACGCGTTGGCGCCGAGCACGGCGGCGCGGGCGGCCGCGGTCAGCGGGGCGCGCTCGACGGCGCGGACGGCCGCGGGGTCGCCGGTGGCGAAGGGGAAGTCGCTGCCGAGGAGCACGCGGTCGCTCCCGGCGAAACCGACCAGCCAGGACAGCGCCTCGGGCGAGTGGGTCAGCGAGTCGTAGTAGAGGCGGCGCAGCACAGAGCCAGGAGACCGCTCACCCTCCAGGCGCGCGATGGCGTCGAACCGGCCTGCCTGGTACGGCAGGAACCCGCCGCCGTGCACGACGCAGAGCCGCAGGTCGGGGAACCGGTCGAAGACGCTCGCGAGGACCATCGCGCCCACCACCGCTGTGGACTGCGCCGGGTTGTCCACGATGTCGCCGAGGCGGAGTCCGGAGATCCCGGCGGGCGACCCGGCCCGCCACGGGTGCAGCAGGACGAACGACCCGCACTCCGACGCCGCAGCCCAGAGCCGGTCCCATGCCGGGTCGTGCAGCGGCGCCGCGGACCCGCCTGCGGCGAGCTCGACGCCGACGACACCGGGACGAGCGGCCGTGCGCACCAGCTCTGCCGCGGCCGACGCGGGGTCGTGCCGGTCGACGAGCGCGAGGGCCCGCAGCCGGTCGGGGTGGTCGGCCGCCAGCTCCGCCATCCCGTCGTTGAGCAGGCGCAGGAACGCCGCCCGCGCGGCGGGCTCGAGCTCGTCCGGGCTCAGCTCGATCCATGGCGAGACCACCTGCACGTCGACGCCCGTGCGGTCCATCTCCGCGAGCCGCGCGGGCACGTCGGTGAGGGCCTCCGGCGCTGGTGACGTCCATCGGACGCCGAAGCGGAGTCGCCGGTCCGGTCCGAGCTCGGGCAGCGACGACGAGCCGGGAGCCGACCGCAGCGCGGTGAGCAGCTCGCGCGGGACGCCGTGCGCGTGGACGTCGACGACGCGCGCTCCCGGATCGCGCCTTGAGGTGTCCGTCATGGTGTGCGAGCATACGCAGAAATTGAAAGCGCTTACAGAGGAGTGGCATGGCCGAACGGGATCTGACGGGCTCGCTCAGCGGCCGCGTCATCGCGGTGACCGGGGGCGGGAGAGGGATCGGCCGCGCCGTCGCACTGGCCGCCGCGGCGAAGGGGGCGCGCGTCGCGCTGGCCTACCGCGACAGCGAGACGGGCGCGAAGGCGGTCGCGGACCTGGTGCGCGGGTACGGCCACGAGGCCGAGACGTTCGCATGCGACGTCACCGACCGGGAGCAGATCTTCTCCTTCGTCCGGGACACGGAAAAGCGGTTCGGGCGCCTCGACGGCCTGGTCAACAACGCCGGGATCATGCCGACGTCACCGTTCCTCGAGATGGCGCCCGAGGAGTGGGATCGGGTCATCACGACCAACCTGACCAGCGCGTTCCACGCCAGCCAGGCCGTCCTTCCCGGCATGCTCGCGCGCGGCGGCGGCACGATCGTCAACATCGCGTCCCGGCTCGGGCTCGTCGGCTGGCCGGGGGTTGCCCACTACGCGAGCGCCAAGGCGGGCCTGGTCGCGCTCGCGAAGTCGATCTCCCGGGAGTTCGGCCAGCGCGGCATCCGGGCCAACTGCGTGGCTCCCGGCGTCACCAACACCGACATGGGCCGCACCGTCATGGAGGGCGAGGTCGGCCGCAGGCGGATGGCCGAGCTCCCGCTGGGGCGCTTCGGCGAGCCCGACGAGGTCGCCGACTGCGTCGTGTTCCTGCTGTCGGACGCGTCGTCGCTGCTGCTCGGGCAAACACTCAACCCCAACAGCGGCGGGCTGATGCCATGATGATCGGCACCGTCGAGGACGCCGTGGCGCTCGTCCAGGACGGCGCGGCCGTCTGGGTCGGCGGCTCCGGCGCCGGCCACGGCGTCCCGCAGGCCTTCATCGACGAGCTGGCGGCGACGTTCGAGCGCGTAGGCCGACCTCGCGACCTGACCACGGTGCGCGTCGTCGGGATCGGGGACTTCGGCGACGTCGGGTTCTCCCAGCTGGCGCTGCCCGGGCTCGCCCGACGCACCATCGGCAGCAACATCGGCAACGAGCCGCGCCTCGGTGCCCTCGTCCGCGCGGGCGCCCTCGAGGCCTACTCGCTGCCCCAGGGCGTCCTGTCCGGGCTGTGCCGCGACATGGCGGCGGGCCGGCCCGGCCACGTGACGCACGTCGGGCTGGGCACGTACGTCGACCCGCGCCAGACCGGGGGACGGCAGAACGACCGCACGACCGAGGACATCGTCGAGGTCGTCGAGCTGGCCGGGCGGGAGTGGCTGCTCTACCACCCGCCGCCGATCGACGTCGCCGTCATCCGCGCGACCACAGCCGACGAGGACGGCAACCTGACGTTCGAGCACGAGCCGATCCTCGGCGACTCGCTGGCGCTCGCCATGGCGGCGCACAACAACGGCGGCCGGGTGATCGTCCAGGTCGAGCGCATGGCCGCCCGCGGGTCGCTGCGCCCGCGCGACGTCCGCATCCCCGGCGCACTGGTCGACCTCGTCTACGTCGACGCCGCGCAACGCCAGACCTACGCCACCCGGTACTCGCCGTACTACTCCGGCGAGCTGCGGGCGCCCTCGACCGGGCTGGCGCGGACTCCGCTGGACGTCCGCAAGGTCATCGCACGCCGCTCGCTGCTGGAGTTCCGCCGCGGCGACATCTGCAACCTCGGCTTCGGCATCTCCCAGCAGATCGGCTCGATCGCGGCCGAGGAAGGGGTGGCCGGAGCGCTGACGCTGACCGTGGAGCAGGGGATCTTCGGCGGCGTCCCCGCGTTCGGCGCGGATGGCGGCGCCGGGTACGGCTACCAGGCGCGGCTCGAGCAGCCGTCGATGTTCGACTTCTACGACGGCGGCGGGCTGGACATCGCCAGCCTGTCGTTCGCTCAGGTCGACCGCGCCGGCAACGTGAACGTGCACGCCTTCGACGAGCACCCCCGCGGGCCGGGCGGCTTCATCAACATCAGCACCCGCACGAAGCGGCTCTGCTTCGTGGGCACGTTCACGGCGGGTGGCCTGCAGGTGTCCGTCGACGACGGCGTACTGACCATCGTGCGGGAGGGGCGCAACCGCAAGTTCGTCGACGCGGTCACCGAGATCAGCTTCAACGGCGAGCTGGCGGTCCGGAAGGGCCAGTCGGTGCGCTACGTGACCGAGCGGGCCGTCTTCGAGCTGACCCCCGACGGCCTGGAGCTGATCGAGGTGGCCCCCGGCATCGACGTCGAGCGGGACGTCTTGGCCCACATGGACCTGAAGCCCGCCGTGAGCGCGTCGCTCGCGGTGATGGATCCGCGGCTGTTCGCGGCCGGGCCGATGGGGCTGGCCGCCGATTTCGCGGGGGCCACGCCGTGACCGAGCTGGTGCACCTGACCCGTGGCGCCTGCGCCGAGATCGTCCTGGACAACCCGCCGATGAACGTCGTCACGACCGAGCTGACGGCCCAGCTGCGCTCGGCGCTGCGGAGGATCGCGGCGGACGAGGAGGTCCGCGCGGTGGTCGTGTCCGGCGCCGGTGGGCGGGCGTTCTGCGCCGGTTCGGACATCGGGGAGTTCGAGTCGCTGCACGGACGCGCCGCCGAGGGCAAGCTCCTGCTGGAGAAGCTGGTCTACCGCCAGCTCGCGCAGCTGCCGGTACCCACGATCGCGGCGATCGAGGGCCACGCCCTCGGCGGCGGGCTCGAGCTCGCGCTGTGCTGCGACTTCCGCATCGCCACCACCCGGTCCAAGCTCGGCATGCCGGAGCTGAAGCTCGGCGTCACCCCCGGCAGCGGCGGCACCCAGCGGCTCCCCCGCATCGTCGGCCCGGCACGGGCCAAGGAGATCATCCTGCTCGGAGAGCCCCTCGATGCCGCCACGGCACTGTCGTTCGGGCTCGTCACGCGGGTCGTCGACCCCGGCGGGGCCGTGGCGGCCGCGCGGGAGATGGCGGCCACGCTCGCCGAGCGCGGCCCGGTGGCCGTGCGCATCGCGAAGAAACTGCTCGACGCCGCCACCGAGACCACCCTCGACGAGGGGTTGGCGCTCGAGACGGACGGGTCCGAGGTCGTGTTCGCCACCGACGACGTCCTCGAGGGCGCACGGGCGTTCCTCGGCAAGCGGACCCCCCGGTTCACCGGTCGCTGAACCACGAGATCCAGGACGGACAGATGAGAACAGTCGCCCTCTTCGGCAACCCCCTGCGCAGGCAGCACTCGGTCGTGATGCACAACGCCGCGTTCGCCGCCACCGGGGTCGACGCCCGGTACGAGCTGCGCGAGGTCGACGAGGCGGGGCTCGTCGCCCAGGTGGATGAGGCCCGGCGCGACGGCTGGATGGGCTTCCAGATCACCGCCCCGCACAAGCAGCGCGTGATGGGCCTGCTCGACGAGGTCGAAGCGGACGCCCGGCGCATCGGCGCGGTCAACAGCGTCGTCGCCGACGCGGACGGTCGGCTCGTCGGCTTCAACACCGACGTCCTGGGATTCCTGGCCGGCTTGCGCTCGTGCCACCCGGGCGACCTGGCCGGGCGCTCGGTCGTGGTCGCCGGCTCCGGCGGGGTGGGCCACGCCGTGGCGTACGGGCTCGCGACCGCCCAGGTCGGCAACCTCACCGTGCTCGACCTGGACGTTGCCATGCCGCGGCGGCTGGCCGAGGAGTTCGCCGACATCGCCTCGATCGAACCCCTCGCGCTCGGGGAGCCCGCGGTCGAGAAGCGGCTCGCCGCGGCGGACGTCTTCGTGAACGCGACCTCGGTCGGCATGCTGTCGCCGGGCCCGGTCGTGGACGTCGAGCTGCTCAACCCGTCCGCCGCCGTGTTCGACGTCGTCTACATCCCGGCCGAGACCGAGCTGGTGCGCCGCGCCCGCGCCCGCGGCATGCACGCCGCGAACGGCGACCGCATGCTCGTCGCGCAGGCGGCGACGGCGTGGGTCCGGTGGACCGGCCTCGCCGACCCCACCGCCGTGATGCGCGAGGCGGTCGCACCGCTGCTCGCCCGCGACGACCTTCTGCCATGACGCCGTCGCCCGGAGCGGAGCTTCACGACGTCAGCCGGGTGGTGTGGCACTGACGACGAGCGTCTTGCGCCCCGGCGCCGCCACCTGCACCTCGGCCGGCAGCACCACGTGGCGGGCCGGACCGCCTGCGACCTCGAGGCGCTCGTGCACCAGCCGCGCGGCCCGCCGCCCCATCTCCCGGACCGGCAACCGCGCCGAGACCACCGAGAGCGGCCCGACGCCGTCCGGGCTGGACTGGTCCATGCTCGCCAGCTCCATCGAGCCCGGTACGTCGACGTCCATGGCCAGTAGGTCCGACACGGCGATCGCGAGCGTGGGTGCGTTGCCGAACAGCAGGGCCGTGAGCGGTTCGCCGGACGCGAGCAGTGCGCGCAACCGGCGCTGCCGGCCAGGGGGATCGAGGCGCGAGAAGGGGAGCAGGGCCGACCGCTCGGGCAGCTCGGGCAACCCGCGGTCGCGCAGCGCGCGGCGGTGGCCCGCGAGCCGGTCCCGCACGCTCGTCACCTCCGTCTCGCTCCACAGCACCGCCATGGAGCGGTGCCCCCGGTCGATCATCGCGGTGGTCACGTCGTAGCCGACGGCGAAGTCGTCGAAGAGGACCGAGTCGGTGGGGACGCCGGGCAGGTACCGGTCGACGAGCACCGTCACCACGCCTGCGCGTTGCAGCTCCTCCACCACCCCCGCCGCGCTGGACCGGTCGTGCGCGAAGAGCACCACCGCCTGCGCCCAACCGGCCGCGATCGCGCGCAGGACCTGCTCCTCGTGGGCCCGGCTACGGGTGTGCGCGACCGTGAGCTGGTAACCCAGCGCGGCAGCCTCGACGGAGAGGCCCGAGAGCAGCTCCGCATCGTGCATGCCGGCTCGCCGGTCCGGGCTGACGTAGGCGAGCACGGGGGTGCCGGACGCGGTCTCCCGGCGGGCGGTGGCGCGCTCCGCGACGAACGTCCCACGGCCGCGACGCCGGACCACCACACCGTCCGCCACCAGCTCGTTCAGCGCCCGGACGGCGGTGGTCGTGGACACCCCGAAGCGTTCGACGATCTCGCGCTGCGTGATGAACGGCTCGTCGGAGGAGAACTCTCCACGCCCGATGGAGTCGAGCAGCTCCTGCTTGACCCACGCGAACAACGCGACGCCCGAAGGCGGCCCGTCCGTCCCAGATGCCATCGGAGTGCACGTCCTCCTCGTCCCCGTCGACCCGGTTGCGCCACAGTATTGACGCATTAAAGCGTTGAATCTAGGTTCTTGCTCCAAACGATGGACTAAAGGCTCGCCGAGGAGTCACTGCATGCACGACGACCGTGTCCTGATCGAGCGGCGCATCGAGCGCATCCTGCGCGAGCGGCTGCGACCCGCGGTGCACGGCGCGGACGTCCCCCTCACGGTCGAGGTCTGGCACGCCCCTGGCGAGCCGGTCGCGGTCGGCGAGGCGCTGCAGGCGGCCTACCGCCCTGCGCCGGCCGGCGAGGCGTGGGGCCCGGCATGGGGCACGAGCTGGTTCCACCTCACCGGATCGGTCCCGGCTGCATGGGCCGGTCGCCCGGTGGAGGCCGTGATCGATCTCGGCTTCGCGACCGACCGCCCCGGCTTCTCCGCCGAGGCGCTCGTCCACCGCGCCGACGGCACGGCTCTCAAGGGCCTCAACCCGACGAACACATGGCTGCGCATCGCCGATCGCGCCGAGGGCGGGGAGCCCGTCGACCTCTACGTCGAGGCCGCGGCCAACCCGCTCGTCGAGGGCGTGGGCACGCCGCTGGGCGAGGTCGGCACGGCCGGCCGGGACCCGCTCTACCACGTGCGCAGCGTCGTCCTCGCGGTGTTCGACGAGCAGGTGTGGGAGCTCGTGCAGGACGTCGAGGTGCTCGGCGAGCTCATGCACGAGCTGTCCGTGGACGACCCGCGACGCTGGAACATCCTGCGCGCTCTCCAGCACGCCTTCGACGCCCTTGACCTCCAGGACGTCCCCGGCAGCGCGGCCGCGGTCCGGGCGGCGCTCGCGCCCGCCCTCGCCGTCCCCGCCGCCGCGAGCGCCCACCGGGTGAGCGCCATCGGGCACGCCCACATCGACTCCGCGTGGCTGTGGCCGCTGCGCGAGACCGTCCGCAAGGTGGCACGCACGGCGTCCAACGTCCTGACGCTCATGGACGACGACGAGGACTTCGTCTTCGCGATGTCGTCGGCACAGCAGTGGGCGTGGATGGAAGAGCACCGCCCCGACGTGTGGGAGCGGATGCGCAAGAAGGTCGCCGACGGCCAGCTGGTGCCGGTCGGCGGCATGTGGGTGGAGTCAGACACCAACATGCCGAGCGGGGAGGCGCTGGCCCGCCAGCTCGTGCACGGCAAGCGGTTCTTCCTCGACAAGCTCGGCGTGGAGACCGAGGAGGTGTGGCTGCCCGACTCCTTCGGCTACACCGCAGCACTCCCCCAGCTCGTGCGCCTGTCGGGCTCCCGCTGGTTCCTCACGCAGAAGATCTCGTGGAGCCAGTTCAACCGATTCCCGCACCACACGTTCTGGTGGGAAGGCCTCGACGGCACCCGCGTCTTCACCCACTTCCCGCCGGTGGACACCTACAACGCGACCCTCTCGGGCGCCGAGATGGCCCACCTGGTGCGCAACTTCTCCGACAAGGGCGTGGCCAACCGCTCGCTCGTGCCGTTCGGCCACGGCGACGGCGGCGGCGGGCCCACCCGCGAGATGCTCGCGCGGGCCGCGCGGTTGCGCGACCTGGAGGGATCGGCGCGGGTCGAGGTCGAGACGCCCGCCCGGTTCTTCGCGAAGGCATACGCGGACTACCCGCAGCCACCGGTGTGGGTCGGGGAGCTCTACCTGGAGACCCACCGCGGCACCTACACCAGCCAGGCCGGGAACAAGCAGGGCAACCGCCGCAGCGAGCACCTGCTGTACGAGGCCGAGCTGTGGGCGGCCACGGCCGCCGTGCGCGCCGGGCACCCGTACCCCTACGAGGACCTGGACCGCATCTGGAAGTCGGTCCTGCTGCACCAGTTCCACGACATCCTGCCCGGCTCGTCGATCGCGTGGGTGCACCGCGAGAGCCGCGAGACCTACGCGCGACTGACCGCCGAGCTCGAGGCGATCATCACCGCAGCGCAGCGGGCGCTCGCCGGGGACCCGGAACCAGGCCGGGCGTCCGGCGGCGAGGTCGTGTTCAACGCGGCCCCGCATGCGCGCGGCGGGGTTCCCGCCCGCGGGGCGATCCGCGTGCCGCACGCACCCGCGCCCGCCACCCGCAGCGCGGCGGACGGCGGCTACGTGCTGGACAACGGCCTCGTCCGGGCCGTCGTCGATGCGCGCGGGCTGCTCGTGTCCGTCGTCGACCTGGCGACCGGGCGGGAGGCCATCGCCCCCGGCAGCCCGGCCAACCTGTTGCAGCTGCACCCCGACCTGCCCGCGAAGTACGACGCGTGGGACGTCGACCACGCGTACCGCCGCACCGTCACCGACCTGACCGACGTCGAGGCCGTGGAGCCCGTGGCGGATGCGGCCGTGCGCGTGGTCAGGGCGTTCGGCCGCTCCCGGGTGACGCAGGTGATCTCCCTGCCTCCGGGGGCCTGCCGCGTCGACATCGCCACCGACGTCGACTGGCACGAGACCGAGACGTTCCTCAAGGCGGCGTTCCCGCTCGACGTGCGCGCGGAGCGCTCGGCGGCGGAGACCCAGTTCGGCTACGTGTACCGGGCGACCGACACCAACACGAGCTGGGAGGCCGCCAAGTACGAGATCTGCGCGCACCGGTACCTGCACGTCACCGAGCCCGGCTTCGGCGTCGCGCTGGTGAACGACTCGACCTACGGCCACGACGTCACCCGCACCGTGCGTCGCGACGGCGGCACGACCACCACCGTGCGCCTGTCGCTGTTGCGCGCGCCGCGGTTCCCGGACCCGGAGACCGACCAGGGCGTGCACCGGATGCGTTTCGCGCTCGTCCCGGGCGCCGACCTCACCGACGCCACGCGCGAGGGCTACCGGATCAACCTGCGCGAGCGGCGCGTGCCGGGCGATGCCGACGTGGAACCGCTCGTGCGCACGGATCGCGACGGCGTCGTGATCTCGGCGGTGAAGCTCGCCGACGACGGGTCGGGCGACGTGGTCGTGCGCCTGTACGAGGCCCTCGGCGCGCGGGCGACCGTGCGGCTGGCGCTCGGCTTCGCCGCCACCACCTGCACCGAGACCGACCTGCTCGAGCGGCCGCTCGCGGGCGATATCCCGCTCGACGGCGACACGCTCGAGCTCACCGTGCGACCGTTCCAGGTCGTAACCCTGAGGTTCTCCCTCCCGGGCGGGGATCAGCAGTGACGCCCGGACGACTTCACCAACGGCGGGAAGACGGAGGTAGCGCAGTGCTGGGAACGAGTGCAGGGCAGCGATGGCGGAGGGCGGGCGCGCTCGCCGCGGCGGGACTCATGGCGGTGACCCTCGCCGCGTGCGGCGGTGGGGACGAGGCTGACGCGTCGACCGTGACCGTCACCTTCCGCCAGTTCGGCGACGACCACGTGCAGGAGAACTTCCTCAAGGCGGCCAAGGCCGAGTTCGAGCAGGCCCGTCCGGGCACCACCATCGACCTGCAGCCCATCATCGCCTCGAACGACGACTACCCCACGAAGCTGCAGCTGCAGATGCGCTCGCCGCGCACGTCGCCCGACCTGGTCTACGAGGACACCTTCCTCATCAACTCCGACATCGAGGCCGGCTACCTGCGCCCGCTCGACGACTACATCGCCGCGTGGCCGGACTGGACCAACTTCGAGGACACCGCCAAGAACGCGGGCCGGGCCCTCGACGGCAAGACGTACGGCATCCCGACCGGGACCGACACCCGGGGCGTCTGGTTCAACAAGGAGATCCTCGCCAAGGCCGGCCTGCCCGCCGACTGGCAGCCCGCGAACTGGAACGACCTGCTGACGGCCGCCCGCACGATCAAGGCCACCGTGCCGGGCGTCATCCCGCTCAGCATCTACGCCGGCGCGACCCTGGGTGAGGCATCGTCGATGCAGGGCTTCGAGATGCTGCTCTACGGCACCGGCGACACCCTCTACGACCACGGCGCGCAGAAGTGGGTGGTGGGCAGCCAGGGCTTCCGCGACGCCCTTCAGTTCATCCAGACCGTCTACTCCGAGGGCCTCGGCGCGACGCCGCAGCAGGTCCTCACGACGGACTGGAACAACACCGTCGGCCAGGAGCAGATCCCGCAGGGCAAGGTCGCGATCGCCGTCGAGGGCTCGTGGCTGTCCAACAAGTGGGGGGAGGGCGGCGCGAACCCCTGGCCGCAGTGGAGCACGGTGATGGGCTGGACGGCCATGCCGACGCAGAACGGCCAGGCTCCCGGGAAGGTCAGCATGTCCGGCGGCTGGACATGGGCCATCCCGCAGAACGCCGACAACCCGGACCTGGCGTGGGAGTTCAGCAAGATGCTGAACGACAAGGCGCACCAGCTGAAGTTCGCGATCGACGAGGTGCAGATCCCGGTGCGCAAGGACGTCGCCGCCGACCCGACGTACGCCGCAGCGAACCCGTCGAACGAGTTCTTCGCCTCGCTCGTGCCGATCACGACCTACCGGCCGGCGTACGCGCAGTACCCGCGCGTGTCCAAGGAGATCCAGGTCGCCTCGGAGTCGGTCATCACCGGCAACGCCGATGCGGCCGGCGCGGCGCAGCGCTACGACGACCAGGTACGGGCGATCGCCGGCGACGCGGTGATCGTGGCATCCGGGTCGTGAGCACGCTCACCGCAGGCACGGGGCGCGGCGCTCGCCGCGCCCCGGCGCCTGCGTCCCTGCTGCGTGGCCTGCCGCTGGCGCCGGCCGTCGTCCTGCTCGTGCTGTTCCTCGGCTACCCGGTGGTGTACTGCATCTGGACGGCCTTCACGGACATGAAGCTGACCGGCGCCTCGGGGTACGAGTTCGTCGGGTTCGACAACTTCACCCGGGCGTTCACCAGCGCCGAATTCCACCAGTCGGCGCTGCTCACCGTGGCGTTCACGGTGATGTCGGCGATCATCGGGCAGAACGTGCTCGGGATGGTGCTCGCGCTGCTCATGCGCTCCGGGCACCGGGTGGTGCGCGCGATCGTCAGCGCGATCGTGATCGGGGCGTGGGTGCTGCCCGAGGTGGTGGCTGGTTACCTGTGGACGGCGCTGCTCGGCGACGGCGGATCGCTCAACGGACTGCTCACCGCGGTCGGCCTGCCGGCCCAGAACTGGCTCTTCACGGCGCCGATCCTCGCGGTCTCGATTGCCAACATCTGGCGCGGCACCGCGTTCTCCATGCTCGTGTACTCGGCCGCACTCTCGGAGGTGCCGAAGGAGATCGAGGAAGCCGCGAGGGTCGACGGGGCCGGCACGTGGCGACGGCTGTTCTCGGTGACGCTGCCGATGGTGCGGCGGTCCATCGCGACCAACCTCATGCTCATCACGCTGCAGACGCTGTCGGTGTTCGGCCTGATCTGGACGATGACCCGGGGCGGGCCGAGCAACCAGAGCGCCACGCTCCCGATCTACGCCTACCAGCAGGCGTTCCAGTTCGGCGACCTCGGCTACGGCACCGCGCTGGCTCTGGTCCTGCTGCTCATCGGCGGGGTCTTCTCGCTGGTCTACCTGCGTGCCCTGCGACTCGGGGAGTCCATGTCGTGACCACCGATACCCCGGAGCTCACCGCTCCCCCGGCGGCTGCCCGCGCCGGCGCGCACCGGGTCGTGCGCCGCCGTCGCTCGTCGCACGTGGTGAGCAAGCTGACCGTCAACCTCGTCCTGCTGCTGATCGCGGCCTGCTTCGTGGTGCCGCTGCTGTGGGTGGTGCTGGCCGCGTTCAACGAGTCGGCGACCCTGTCGGTGACTTGGCCGGATCCCTGGTCGCTCGGCAACTTCGGGGCCGTCCTCGACGAGGACACGACGTTCCGGCCGATGCTCAACGGGTTCATCCTGTGCGGCACCGCCACCCTCGTCACGATCGCGGCCTCGGTGCTGGCGGCGTACCCGCTCTCGCGCTACCAGTCCCGGTACAAGCGGCCGTTCCTGCTCACGATCCTGTTCACGACCGGCCTCCCGATCACCGCGATCATGGTGCCGGTGTACGGCATGTTCGTGCAGGTCGACCTGATCGACACGTACATGGGCACGATCCTGTTCATGGCGACCACCTCGCTGCCGATCGCGATCTGGCTGACGAAGAACTTCATGGACGCCGTGCCGATCGAGCTGGAGGAGGCCGCCTGGACCGACGGCGCCGCCCCGATGCAGGCGCTACGGCGGATCGTGCTGCCGCTGATGTGGCCGGGGATGTCGGTGGTGGCGATCTACACGTTCATCCACCTGTGGGGCAACTTCTTCGTGCCCTTCATCCTGCTGCAGTCCAACGACAACCTGCCGGCGTCGGTCAGCATCTTCTCGTTCTTCAGCCAGTACGGCCAGGTCGTCTACGGCCAGCTCGCGGCGTACTCGGTGATCTACTCGCTGCCTGCGCTGCTGCTGTACCTGATGCTGTCGCGCCGCCTCGGCGGGGCCTTCGCGTTCGGGGGCGCCGTCAAGGGGTGAGAAGTGGCCGGGCCCGTGAGGTCCGGCCGGCCGGGCGTCAACGCGGCCTCGAGCAGCCGGTCGAGGTGCGCGAGCTGGCGCTCGGCCGGCCAGGCCTGCGGGTCGAGGGCCGCGTGCAGGCCGATCCCGTCGACCCCTGCCATCAGCGACTCCGCAACCTCCGCCCCATGCGCGATCCCGCGCCGTCGAAGCAGCCTGACGAGCACCGCGCGCCATGCGTCGTAGCGGCGCCGGTGTTCGTCGCCAAGGCGCGCGTCCCCCATCGCGGCGCCCCAGAACGCCGTCCACACCCGCCACTCCTCCTGGCGTCGCGTGTCGAGGGGTAGTGACTCCGCCAGCGCGCCGCGCAGGTCGTCAGGAGAGTCCTGCTCCCGGAGCAGGATCCGTTCTCCCGCCGCCGCGGTGGCGGCGTCGAGCGCTGCGACGACGAGCTCCTGCCGATCCGCGTAGTAGTGCCTCACCATGCCTGTGGTGCACCCCGCCTCCGCGGCGACCGCGCGCATCGTGGCTCCGTCCACGCCACTCCTGGCGATCACCGCGCACGCGGCGCGCGCCAGGTCGGTGCGGCGCTGCGCGTGGTCCACGACTCGAGGCACGGTCCGACAATACGGCCACTCCCGGTAACATCACAGCTGTGATGCAAAAACGAGCCTGCGACGCTCCGTGACTCGCCCGACGGCCCTTCGAGCACGGCATCCCCACCGGGCCCGCACGCCGGCACCGCTGCGGGCCATCGAGACTGCGATGATCGTCACCGACCTCGGGTTCCTCGCCTACTGGACGGTCACGGCCCTGCGGCTCCTGCCGGACGAGGTGCTCTTCGCCGACCACCACGATCCACGGGTGATCGCCTGGAACTGGTCGTTCCTCCCGCTCGACCTCCTGGTCAGCGCCACCGGGATCGCCGCTGTCGCGCTCCGGCGGTGCGGCTCACGGGCGTGGCACCCGTTGATGCTCGTCTCGCTCACCCTCACCGCGACGGCCGGGCTGATGGCGCTCGCGTACTGGGCGTTGCGCGGGGAGTTCGACATCACGTGGTGGGCCCCGAACCTGTTCTTGCTGCTCTACCCCGTCCCAGCCCTCGCATGGCTCATGATCTGCCCCACCGCTGGCGCCCGACCTCCGCGGTCGCCGGAACCCTGAGCGCCCGTCGCCCCACGAGAGGCCGCCCGGACAGCTCACCGGAGCGCCGCCAGCACCGCCGCGACCGCGGGCACCCACTCGACCCCCGGGCGGTGGAGCACGCCCACCGTCCGCGGGGCGAGCGCGGGGTCGGAGTGGGCGCGCACGCCGTCGACGGTGGCGGCGCGCAGCGCCATCTCCGGCAGGAGTGACACGGCCACCCCGCGGGCGACGAGCGCCTGCACCGCGACGTAGTCGTCGGTGACGTGCCGGATGTCCGGGGTGAAGCCGGCGGCCGCGCTGGCCGCGAGGAGGTTCGCGCGGCAGCGCTCGCACCCGGCGACCCACACCTCGTCGCGTAGCGCGGCGAGGTTCTCGACGCCGGGATGGGCGGCGGGGAGCACGATCCGCACCGGGTCCGTCCCGAGCGGATGCCACGCGAGATCCGGCTCCGCGGCCTGCCCCGGGTAGCGGAATGCGAGCGCGAGATGCACCGCGTTGGATCGCACGAGCGCGGCGGCCTCCGGCGGCTCGGCCTCCTCCACACGCAGCTGTACGCCAGGAGCGCATGCGCGCAACTCAGCGGCGATTGCGGGCACGACGACCGCTCCAGCGGAGGGAAACGCCGCCATCCGGACCGTCCCCACACCCAGCCCGACCAGCTCATCGACCTCCTCGCGGGCCGACCGCAGGGCCGCGTCCACCGCGTCCGCGTGCCGGAGCACGGCCGCCCCCGCCTCGGTCGGGACGACGCCGGTCGGACCGCGCACCAGGAGCGGCGTGCCCGCCTCGCGCTCGAGCGCGGCGAGCTGCTGGCTCACCGCGGGCTGCGTCCAGCCCAGCTCACGGGCACCCGCGCTGATCGAGCCCACGCGTACGACCGCACGGAAGGTGAGCAATCGCCTGGGATCCACGCCATAAGCATGGCCGATGGATGCTCCAAGGAGAACACGGCTTCCTATGGCGTGCCCGCCGCCGCACGATGAGCGCATGCGACGAATCGGCGTGATAGGCGGGATGAGCTGGTACTCGACGGCCGAGTACTACCGGGTGATCAACGAGCGGGTGCAGGAGCGGCTGGGCGGGCACCACAGCGCCGACCTGCTGGTGCACTCGCTCGACTTCGCCGAGATCCGGCAGTGCCAGATCGACGGCGACTGGGAGCGGGCCGGGAAGATCATGGCGACGAGCGCGGCGGGCCTCGCCGGGGCGGGCGCGCAGCTGGTGGTGCTCGCCACCAACCTCATGCACAAGGCGGCGGGCGCGATCGAGGACGCGATACCGGTCCCGTTCCTGCACATCGCCGACGCGGTGGGCCATGAGGCGACGCGGCTGGGCGCGCGGCAGATCGGCCTGCTCGGCGCGAGCCCGGTCCTGACGGACGGCTTCTACACCGAGCGGCTGGCCCGCCACGGCATCGGCACGGTCGTGCCCGACGCGCCCACCAGGGCGCGGCTCGACGAGATCATCTTCGACGAGCTCACGGTGGGCGAGGTGCGCCCGGAGTCCCAGGCCGAGCTGCTGGCCGCCGTGGAAGGTCTCGCCGCAGACGGGGCGCAGGCAGTGGCCTTGGCATGCACGGAACTGGAGCTGGCGGTCATGACCGCCAAGGTGCCGCTGATCGCGACGGCCCGAACCCACGCCCTGGCGGCCGCCGAGCGCGCCCTGGCAGCATGATCAGCCCGACTTCACACACCGAGTCCCCGCTTCACACAGGGCCGGCCCTGTGTGAAGCGGGGACTGCGTGTGTGAAGTTGACGCCTATACCCGGAAACCCAGGGCGCGGAGTTGTTCCCGGCCCTCGTCGGTGATCTTGTCGGGGCCCCATGGCGGCATCCAGACCCAGTTGATCTTGATGTCGTCCACGAGGCCGGGCCCGATGAGAGCGCCCCTTGCCTGCTCCTCGATGACGTCGGTCAGCGGGCAGGCCGCCGACGTGAGCGTCATGTCGATGGTGGCGACGCCGTTCTCGGCCTGGATGCCGTAGACGAGCCCGAGGTCGACGACATTGATGCCGAGCTCGGGGTCGACCACGTCCTTCATGGCCTCCTCCAGGTCGTCGATCGACACCGCGTCCGACGACGGGGGCGGCTCGGGCATCCCGGCCGCGCCACGCACGACCTCTTCCGTCTCGCTCATGTGGTTGCCTCCTCCGCCACGACGGTACCCGCCGTGCCGTTCGCGGGACCGGTCTCGGCACGGGCGACTGCGTCCTTGAACGCCATCCACCCGAGCAGCGCGCACTTCACGCGCGCCGGGTAGCGGGCCACGCCTGCGAACGCGACGCCGTCGCCGAGCACGTCCTCGTCGGGCTCGACCTGGCCGCGGCCCTGCGCCATCTCCTGGAACGCGGCGAGCACGTCGCGGGACTCCTCGACCGACCGGCCGACCACGAGGTCGGTGAGCACCGACGCCGAGGCCTGGCTGATCGAGCAGCCGAGGGTCTCGTACGAGACGTCGGCGATCTTCTCGCCGTCCAGCTTGACCCGAAGCGTGATCTCGTCGCCGCAGGTCGGGTTGATCTGGAACGACTCGGCGTCGAACGGTTCGCGCAGGCCGGCACCGTGCGGTGACCGGTAATGGTCCAGGATGATCTCCTGGTACATCTGTTCCAGCTGCATAGCGTCAGCTCACCCCGAAGAACTCGCGGGCCGCGCGCACGCCGTCGATCAGCGCGCCGACCTCATCGGGGGTGTTGTACACCGCGAACGACGCCCGCACGGTGGCCGCCACGCCGAAGCGCCGGTGCAGCGGCCACGCGCAGTGGTGTCCCACCCGGACGGCGACCCCGCGGTCGTCGAGCACCTGGCCGGCGTCGTGGGCGTGCACCCCCTCGACGACGAACGCCACGGTGCCGCCGCGCTGTTCCAGCGACCGGGGCCCGATGATCCGCACGCCGGGCACCTCGGCGAGGCCGTCGAGGGCGGCCTGGGCGAGCTGCAACTCGTGGGCGTGCATCCGGCCCATGCCGATGCCCGACAGGTAGTCCACCGCGGCACCCAGGCCCACGGCCTGCGACGTCATCGGCACGCCCGCCTCGAACCGCTGCGGCGGCGGCGCGTAGGTGGAGCCCTCCATCCGCACCAGCTCGATCATCGACCCGCCGGTGAGGAATGGCGGCATCGCGGCAAGGAGCTCCGCGCGGCCGTACAGCACGCCGATGCCGGACGGGCCGAGCATCTTGTGCCCGGAGAAGGCGGCGAAGTCGATGCCCAGGTTCGTCAGGTGCACCGGCATGTGCGGCACGGACTGGCACGCGTCGAGCAGAGTGAGCGCACCGACCGCCTGCGCCCGCCGCACCAGCTCCGCCACCGGCAGGATCGTGCCGAGCACGTTGGACTGGTGGGCGAACGCCACCAGCTTCGTGCGCTCGGACAGCTCGATCGAGTCGAGGTCGAGCCTGCCATCGTCGTCGACCGCGTACCACCGCAGCGTGGCACCGGTGCGGCGGCAGAGCTCCTGCCACGGCACCAGGTTGGCGTGGTGCTCCAGCTCGGTGATCACGATCTCGTCGCCGGGGCCGAGCGCGAACCGCTCGGTCTCGGGGCCGAGCCCGGTGCGCACCGACGAGTTGCTCATCGCGTAGGCGACGAGGTTGATCGCCTCGGTGGCGTTCTTGGTGAACACCACCTCGCCTGGGTCGGCGCCGACGAACGCGGCGATCCGCGCCCTCGCCGACTCGTAGGCGTCGGTGGCCTCCTCGGCGAGCTGGTGGGCGCCACGGTGGACGGCCGCGTTGTGCTGCTCGAGGAACGCCCGCTCGGCGTCGAGCACCTGTCGCGGCCGCTGCGAGGTGGCCCCCGAGTCGAGGTAGACCAGTGGCCTCCCGTCGCGGACGGTGCGGGTGAGGATCGGGAAGTCCGCCCGGATCTTCCCGATGTCCAGCCCCGCCAGATCGGGGGCCTCGAGAGCGGTCATCAGACCGCCGCCTCGGCCTTCCCGCCCGTGAACCGCACGTACCCGCTGCGCTCGAGCTCGTCGGCGAGCTCGGGGCCGCCGGACTCGACGACCCGGCCGCCTGCGAACACGTGCACGCGGTCGGGGCGGATGTGCTGCAGGATCCGGGTGTAGTGCGTGATCAGCAGCACGCCGGTGTCGCTGCCCTCGCTGTAGCGGTTCACGCCCTCGGACACGACGCGCAGCGCGTCGACGTCGAGGCCGGAGTCGGTCTCGTCGAGGATGGCGAACTTCGGCTTCAGCAGCGCGAGCTGCAGCACCTCGTGGCGCTTCTTCTCGCCGCCGGAGAAGCCCTCGTTGACCGAGCGCTCGGCGAAGTCCGGGTCGATGTCGAGGTCGCTCATCGCGCCCTTGACCTCCTTGACCCAGGTGCGCAGCTTCGGCGCCTCGCCGCGGACGGCGGTGGCGGCCGACCGCAGGAAGTTGGACATCGACACGCCGGGCACCTCGACCGGGTACTGCATGGCGAGGAAGAGGCCCGCGCGGGCGCGCTCGTCGACGGTGAGGGCCAATAGGTCCTGACCGTCGAGCGTGACGGTGCCCGAGGTGATCTCGTACTTCGGGTGGCCGGCGATGGCGTAGGCGAGCGTGGACTTGCCGGACCCGTTGGGTCCCATGATCGCGTGCGTCTCGCCGGTGCTGACCCTGAGGTCGACGCCCTTCAGGATCTCCTTGGCACCGTCGTCGGTCGCGACCGAGACGTGCAGGTCCTTGATCTCCAGGGTGGACATGTTCTGTGGATGCTCCGTGGTGGTGGGGTCAGACGCCGGTCACTGCGAGCTCGGCCTCGACGGCCGCTTCGAGGCGCTCGCGAAGCTCGGGCAGGGTGATCTTGGACAGGATCTCGCCGAAGAAGCCGCGGACGACGAGCCTGCGGGCCACGTCCTCGGGGATGCCGCGGCTCTGCAGGTAGAACAGCTGCTCGTCGTCGAACCGGCCGGTGGCGCTGGCGTGGCCGGCGCCGGTGATCTCGCCGGTCTCGATCTCCAGGTTGGGCACCGAGTCGGCACGGGCGCGTTCGGTGAGCACCAGGTTGCGGTTGAACTCGAACGTCTCGGTGGCCTCGGCGGCGGCCCGGATCACCACGTCACCGATCCAGACGGTGTGCGCCCCGTCGCCCTGCAGCGCGTTCTTGTAGAGCACGTCCGAGCGGCAGTGCGGCACCGAGTGGTCGACGAGCAGCCGCTGCTCCAGGTGCTGGCCGGCGTCGGCGTAGCCGAGCCCACGCAGCTCGGCGTCGCCGCCGGGGCCGGTGTAGCTGACGGTCTCGCCGACCCGTACCAGGTCGCCGCCGAGGAACACGACCGTGGAACGCAGGGTGGCGTCGCGCCCCACCGACAGGTGGCGGGCGCCCAAGTGCACGGCGTCGTCGGCCCACTCCTCGGTGACCACGAGCTCCAGGCGCGAGCCCTCGGCGAGCACGACCTCGAGGTTGTCGGCGACGGTGCCCGAACCGCGATGCTCGACCACGACCGTGGCCTCGGTGTGCAGGGTGGTGCGCAGCTGCAGGTGGCCCGAGGCGCTGCGCCCCTCCCCCGGTCCGGTGACCGTGATCGTGACGGGCCCTGGCGTGCCGTCGAGGGTGACGACGGTGGCCTCGCGGAAGGCCGACCACGCGGCGGCGGCGACCCGGTCGGCCGGGACACCGCCCGCACCGAGGCGCTGGTCGTCGCGGCCGACGGTCTCCACGGTGACGCCGTCCCCAGCCGAGACCTCGACCTTCGTCGAGGCGTCGAGGGACGCCGACCCGTCGTGCAGGCCGCGCAGCCGGCGCAGCGGGGTGAACCGCCAGTTCTCCTCGCGACCGCCGGGGACCTCGAACGCCTCGACGTCGTAGGACGTGAAGCGATCGATCGCCGACGCGATCGGCGACTCTCCCTGGCCCTTCTTCGCGCCCTTCAGCTCGGGTGCGAGGCCGGCAACTTCTGGAGCCGTCATCCGACAGCGCCCTCCATCTGCAGCTCGATCAGCCGGTTCAGCTCCAGCGCGTACTCCATGGGGAGCTCGCGCGCGATGGGCTCGACGAACCCGCGCACGACCATGGCCATGGCCTCGTCCTCGGTGAGGCCGCGGCTCATCAGGTAGAAGAGCTGGTCGTCGCTCACCTTCGAGACCGTGGCCTCGTGGCCCATCGTGACGTTGTCGTTGCGCACGTCGACGTACGGGTAGGTGTCGGACCGCGAGATCGTGTCGACCAGCAGCGCGTCGCACTTCACCGTGGACCGGCTGTGGTGGGCCCGCGGGTTGACCTGCACGAGGCCGCGGTAGGAGGTGCGGCCACCGCCGCGCGCCACCGACTTCGAGATGATCGTCGAGGACGTGTGCGGCGCAAGGTGCACCATCTTCGCCCCGGCGTCCTGGTGCTGGCCCTCGCCCGCGAACGCGATCGAGAGCACCTCGCCCTTGGCGTGCTCACCCATCAGCCAGACGGCTGGGTACTTCATGGTGACCTTGGAGCCCAGGTTGCCGTCGACCCACTCCATGGTGGCGCCCTCTTCGGCCTTGGCCCGCTTCGTCACCAGGTTGTAGACGTTGTTCGACCAGTTCTGGATGGTCGTGTAGCGGCAGCGGCCGCCCTTCTTCACGATGATCTCGACGACCGCGGAGTGCAGCGAGTCGGTCTTGTAGATCGGCGCGGTGCAGCCCTCGACGTAGTGCACGTAGGCACCTTCGTCGACGATGATCAGCGTCCGCTCGAACTGGCCCATGTTCTCGGTGTTGATCCGGAAGTAGGCCTGCAGCGGGATGTCGACGTGCACGCCAGGCGGCACGTAGATGAACGACCCGCCTGACCACACCGCCGAGTTCAGCGCGGAGAACTTGTTGTCGCCCGCCGGGATGACCGAGCCGAAGTACTCCTTGAACAGCTCCGGGTGCTCGCGCAGCCCGGTGTCGGTGTCCAGGAAGATGACGCCCTGCTGCTCCAGGTCCTCGCGGATCTGGTGGTAGACGACCTCGGACTCGTACTGCGCCGCGACACCCGCCACCAGCCGGGCCTTCTCCGCCTCTGGGATGCCCAGCCTGTCGTAGGTATTCTTGATGTCCTCGGGCAGCTCCTCCCAGGAGGTGGCCTGCTTTTCCGTGGACCGCACGAAGTACTTGATGTTGTCGAAGTCGATGTCCGACAGGTCGGCGCCCCAGCGCGGCATCGGCTTGCGCTCGAACAGGTCGAGGGCCTTGAGCCGGAAGTCGAGCATCCACTTCGGCTCGTTCTTCATCTGGGAGATGTCGGCCACGACGTCGGCCGAGAGGCCACGACGGGCGGAGGCGCCAGCGACGTCGGAGTCCGCCCAACCGAATGCGTATCGGCCGAGCGTCGCGAGCGTCTCCTCCTGGGTGAGTGCCTCAGGAGCGGTGGTCATTCGGGCTGCCTCCCTGCGGGGACGGTGGTGGGATCGAGCTTCCGCCGGACGTCGGGAGAGTCCAGCGGAACGTGGGTGGTGCACGCGGAGTCGCCGCGGGCAATGGTGGCCAATCGCTGCACGTGGGTGCCGAGCAGGGCAGCGAACGCCTGGGTCTCGGCCTCGCACAGTTCGGGAAACGCGGCCGCGACGTGGGCCACCGGGCAGTGGTGCTGGCACAGCTGCACGCCGGTGCGCGACTCGCGGGCCTGCGCCGCGTAGCCGCGCGCGGTGAGCAGCGCGGCGAGGGCCTCTGCCCGCTCGTCCGGCCGGGCCGCCGCCGTGACCTGCTGCGCACCGGACGCGAGCAGCGCGTCCACCCGGCTGCGGGCGAACCCGCGCACCGCGGACTCGCCACCGTGCTCCGCGAGGTAATGCAGCGCGGCTACGGCCAGCTCGTCGTACCCGTGGCCGAACCGGGCCCGGCCAGCATCGGTGAGCAGGTACTCCCGCGCCGGGCGGCCTCGCCCCCGCGGGCCCCGCCGGGGCGCCTCGCGTACCTCGGCCTCCCCGTCGGCGAGCAGCGCGTCGAGGTGGCGCCGCACGGCAGCGGCCGACAGCTCCAGCTCCGCGGCGACGGCCGCCGCCGTGATCGGGCCCTGCTCCATCAGCAGCCGGGAAACGGCCTCGCGCGTGCGGCCCTCACCGGTCGACGCACCCTCCAGCGGGCGGACGTCGACCGGCACGGCAGGCCGGGCGCTTTTCACAACACCAGTCTTGCGTATATCCCCCGCCAGGGCAAAGCCGCCCCCACCCCAGGTGAGGACACTCACGCCCGGCGCGCGGTCGGGGTCGCCGCAGGTCGGAAGGGGGGTTGACCCCCCGCACTCCCGGCGGCTGGCCGGATTGATCGTTCCAGACCCTGATCGTGACGCTGCTCACGTGCGAATCCGGGTTGTCTTCGCAGTGGTCCTCGGTCTGCTCGTCGGCGGGGTCGGGACGGCCGGCAGTGCGTGGGCCGCGCCCCCCAACGCGCTCGATCCCGGCGCGGTCAGGGCGTTCATGGACCGCGTCGTGCCCGAGCAGCTGCACCGGCTGCGGCTGCCCGGGGCTTCGGTCGCCGTCGTGGCGGGCGGGCGGCAGGTGTTCGCCGGGGGCTACGGCGTCGCCGACCTCGACACGGGCCGTCCGCTCGACGACCGCACCCCCGTCCACCTCGACTCGATCAGCAAGCTGTTCGCGGCCACGGCGGCGATGCAGCTCGTCGCCCGCGGCGAGCTCGACCTGCACAGCGACGTGAACGGCTACCTGACCGGGTTCGAGGTGCCGGACACCTTTCCCGGCCGGCCGGTCACACTGGCGCACCTGCTCACGCACACCGCGGGATTCGAGGAGCGCAACGCGGGCAACACGGGTGCCACCCGCAGGCCGCTCGGCGAGTACCTCGCCGCACACCAGCCCGCCCGGGTCCGCCCGCCCGGCCAGCTGCCCTCCTACTCCAACTACGGCATCGCACTGGCCGGTCACATCGTGGAACTGCGCGCCGGCGTGCCGTTCGAGCGCTACGTCGAGGAGCACGTCTTCCGCTCCCTCGACATGGCCGGCAGCACGTTCGACCAGTCCGCCACGCACCCGCTGCGGGCCGATGTGGCCCGCAACCACCGGCCGGACGGCGACGGCTCGTCGGTCGTCCAAGCCCCGGTCCCACCGTCGTACGACTTCATGTTCCCGTCCGGTTCGGCCATCGCACCGGCCGCCGACATGGCCCGGTTCATGCTCGCCGAACTGCAGGGCGACGCCCGGCTACTGGACGACGGCGCGCTCCGCGCGATGCAGGACCGGCAGTTCGCGGTCGACCCCCGGCTGCCCGGCATGGGCTACGCGTTCCAGCGCGGCGTGCTCGGCGGGCACCCGACGGTCGGGCACGACGGCGACGGCCTCGGCTCGCACAGCGTGATGGCCTTGTTCCCCACGCTCGGGGTGGGGGTGTTCGCGGCGGTGAACGGGGACGGCATCGACGTCGGTGGCGCCGCGGGGCTCCACGAACTGCTCCGGCGGTTCGCCGACGAGCTCCTCCCGCCAGGCCCGATCGGCCATTCGACGTATCCGGTAGTGGCCGCCGCGCCCGCCACCGAGGCGGCCGGCCTCTACCGCTACACCCGAATCAGCACGTCCGACCCGTCCCGCCTGCTCGCGAAGGCGCTGACCGACGTGCGGGTGGAGCCGGGCCCCGACGGTTCGCTCACCACCGTCGGCCCGGTGCTCCACGACCTCCCGGACCGCGTCCGCTGGGTGCCCGTCGGGGAACGGCTCTACCGGGCGGACAGCCGCACGGAGCTGCTCACGTTCGGCGCGGACGGCAGTTACCTCGCCACCGGTGACGACGCCACCGTGGCGTGGGAACGCGTGTCGTGGTGGCAGGACACCACATTGCACCTCGGGCTCGCCCTCGCCGCGACGGCCGGGCTGCTGTCGACGCTGGCGTGGCCTGCCGCTGCGCTCGTCCGCCGTCGGCGGGTGCCGGTGGGCGCCGCGCGACTCGCTAGTGTCCCGAACCGGAAGTCCGGTGCATAAATCGGCGGATCCAGGTTTCCGCTGGGTGCGCCGGCGGGCCGGCCTCGTACCGGGCGTACTCGGCCGGTTCGCCGGTGCGCCCAGCGGGAAGCTGGGCCGTCGAGTTATGTGGTGGACTTCCGGTTCGGGACACTAGGTGGCTCGCCGGGGCGATGGCCGTGCTGATCGTGGCGTTCCTCGGCTTCGCGGCGTGGCTGGCGATGCCGCTCGACCGGTTCATCGACGCGCTCATCGGCGGCACTCCTGCCCTCACGGTGCTGCAGGCCCTGCCTTTCCTCGCCGCCGTCTGCGCGCTCGGGGTGCTGGTGTCGGCCGCGCTCGCGTGGCGGCACCGGTGGTGGTCGGCGCCGGCCCGCCTGCACTACACGGCGGTCGCGCTCGCGGGCGTCGCCTTCCTGGCAGTGGCCTGGGAGTACAACTTCCTCACCCTGCCGGGTGTCTGACCCGTCACACCCGTTCGGACACGGGGTGACCAACCCGCGTGCGGCACTGGATACGCTGCCCTCCATGGTCGCCCGGGAGCTCGACACCGCAGAAACTGCAGCGGTGCCCGCTCCGTCGCGCGTTCGCGACCCCAGCCGGATGCCGCGACTGGTCGGGCTCACCGGCACCCTCCTCATGGCGATCGGCGGGCTCGGGGCCGGTGCGCTGCCGGTGCCCAACCCCCTGTTCGGGCTGCGGCTGCTCGGCCTGCCCAGCCGCAACACCACCATCGCGATCGCCGTCACCTACACCGGCATCTGCCTGCTGGTGCTCGCGTGGCTGTGGGTCGGCAAGATGCTGCGCGCACGCGGCGCCGTAGCGCCCGCGCCCACTCCGGCACAGCTCGCCCGCACCGCCGTGATGTGGGCCGTGCCGCTCGCGCTGGCCCCGCCGCTCTTCTCCCGCGACGTCTACAGCTACCTCGCGCAGAGCGCCACCCTCGCCCGCGGCCTCGACCCGTACGTGCTCGGGCCGGCCGAGGCGCTCGGCGTCGACGACCCGCTCACCCGCAGCATCCCCACGATCTGGCGCGACACCCCCGCGCCGTACGGGCCGCTGTTCCTGATCATGGGCCGCGGGATCACGGCCCTGTCGGGCAACGACATCGTGCTCGGCATCTTCGAGTACCGGCTGCTCGCGTTCGCCGGCCTCGGCCTCATGGTGTGGGCGCTGCCGAAGCTGGCCCGGCGCTGCGGGCTCGACACCGGCCTCGCGATGTGGCTCGGCCTCGCCAACCCCCTCGTCCTGTTCCACCTCGTGAGCGGCATCCACAACGAGGCGCTCATGGTCGGCCTGATGCTCGCCGGCTTCGAGATCGGGCTGCGCGCGGGCGACCGGCTGCTCGACCGCAACCTGCTGGCAGGCGCGCTGCTCATCATCGCGGCCTCGGCGATCAAGCTGCCGGCCATCCTCGCGCTGGGCTTCCTCGGCATGGAGTGGGCCCGCCGTCGGGGCGGGCGGATCACGCACGTCGTCCCCGTCGCCGGGCTTTTCGGCCTCCTCGCCGTGGCCTGCTACCTCCCGATGTCGGTGGGCATGGGCGTCGGGATCGGCTGGCTGACGACGCTCGACATCCCCCAGCTCATCCGGAGCTGGATGTCGGTCACCACCGACCTCGGCATGATCGGCGGGCAGGTCGGCATCCTGGCACGGCTGGGCGACCACACCGACGCCGTGCTCGCCGTGTCCCGCAACATCGGCCTTGCGGCGTCGGCCGTGCTCCTCGTCGTGCTGCTCTTCGCCGTCCTGCGCGGCCGCGTCGAGCCGATCACCGGCATGGGCACGGCGCTCGGCGCCGTGGTGCTGCTCGGCCCGGTCGTGCACCCCTGGTACCTGCTTTGGGCCGCCATCCCGCTCGCCGCCACCCGCGGGCTGCCCCGCTACCGGCGCGCCGCGCTCGCCGCGTCGGCCGTCCTCGCCGTACTGGTACCGCCCACCGGCGCCGACTTCCAGTTCCGCGCGTTCCAGCTCCCGATGTCGATCATCGCCGGGATCGGGATCCTGCTGGTCTTCCTGCTCGTGCTGCGCCGCCACCTCGCCGGCCAGAGCGGCCACGACATCGACGTGCTGCCCGGCCGGGCCCCCGTTCCCGCCCCTGTCCCCGTGCGCGAGACCACGCCTTAAGCTCGTCGATCGTGAGTACCGTGCGGTCGACTGCCGGGCCGCCCGCCGTGACGGTTCGGGGCCTGGTGAAACGCTACGGCCGCACCACCGCGGTCGACGGCCTCGACCTCGAGCTGGGCACCGGGTCCGTCCTCGCGCTGCTCGGACCCAACGGCGCGGGCAAGACCACCACCGTCGAGGTCTGCGAGGGATTCCTGCGCGCCGACGCGGGCGAGGTGCGCGTGCTGGGCGTCGACCCCGCGGGCGCCCCCGACGCCCTGCGCGCCCGCATCGGCGTGATGCCGCAGGGCGGCGGTGCCTACCCGGGCGTGCACGCCGCCGAGATGCTCCGCCTCGTCGCCGCATGCTCCGCACACCCCCTCGAGGTCGGCTGGCTCACCGCAGTGCTCGGGCTCGACTCCTGCGCACGCACCCCGTACAAACGGCTGTCCGGCGGGCAGCAGCAGCGCCTCGCACTGGCCTGCGCCATCGTCGGCCGGCCCGAGCTGGTATTCCTCGACGAGCCGACAGCCGGGATGGACCCGCAGGGCCGCAGGCTGGTCTGGGAACTGATCCGCGCGCTGCGCCGCGACGGCGTGTCCGTGCTGCTCACCACGCACCTGATGGAGGAGGCGGAGGCGCTCGCCGATCACGTCGTGATCGTCGACGCCGGGCGGGTCGTGGCGCAGGGCTCCCCCGCCGCGCTCACCGCCACCGGTGGCCAGCAGGAGCTGCGCTTCCGCGCCCGGCCCGGCATGGACGTCGCCGAGCTCGCCGCGGCGCTCCCCGCCGGGTACGGCGCCGACGAGCCGGTCGCAGGGCGCTACGTCGTGCAGGGCCGCATCGACCCGCACGTGCTGTCCACCATCACGTCATGGTGCGCCACACACGGCGCACTCGCCGACGACGTGCAGGTCGCGCGCCGCAGCCTCGAAGACGTGTTCCTCGAGCTCACCGGGCGGGAGCTGCGCTCATGACGCCACCTTTGTTCCCCGCGGGCACGTTCACGCCCCGGCCAGGGCCCGGGTCACCACTGCGGATGCTCGCCGCCCAGTCGGCCACCGAGCTGCGGCTCGCGCTGCGCCACGGCGAGCAGGTGCTGCTCACGGTGCTGATCCCGATCGTCCTGCTGGTGGGGCTCACCCTGCTGGCCGTGGTGCCGCTGCCGGAGCCGCGGATCGACGCCGTGGCGCCGGGGGTGCTCGCGCTCGCCGTGATGTCCACCGCGTTCACCGGGCAGGCGATCGCACTCGGTTTCGACCGCCGCTACGGGGTGGTGCGCAGGCTCGCCGCCACGGCGCTCCCCCGCTGGCTGCTCGTGGCCGGGCGGCTCGTCGCCGTGCTCGGCGTGGTCGCGGTGCAGATCGTCGTGCTCGGGGCGATCGCCGCCGCGCTGGGCTGGCGCCCCGCGCCTGCGGGCGTCGGCTGGGGGTTGCTGCTCGTGCTGCTGGGCTGCGCCGCCTTCGCCGCGCTCGGGATCCTGCTCGGCGGGACGCTGCGCGCCGAGATCACCCTTGCCGTGGCCAACCTGGTGTGGTTCGTGCTGCTGCTCGCGGGCGGCATCGTGATCCCCGTCGACCAGCTGCCGGGCCCGCTCGCCGTCGTGGCGGCGGCCCTGCCGTCCGGCGCGCTGGCCGATGGCCTGCGCGACACCCTCGCCACCGGCGCGCCCCCGGCCGCCGCCACGGTGCTGGTGCTGCTCGTATGGACGGCGGCCGCGAGCGCGCTCGCCGTCCGCATAGTCCGCCTCCGGTAGCGCCGTGTCGGCAGAGCGGTCTCAGGTCAACGCGACCGCGGGTCCTCGTCCGGGTGCGTCTCCCGAGCGACGGAGTGGGCGAGTTCCTCGGATGGGGCAGGCCGCCATCCGATGTGGGCCTCCCCCCGGTAGCGCTCGACGAGATGCGGGTAGTGCAGCTCGAACGCTGGGCGCTCCGACCGGATCCGCGGCAGCTCGGTGAAGTTGTGCCGCGGCGGCGGGCAGGACGTCGCCCACTCCAGGGAGTTGCCGAAGCCCCACGGGTCGTCGACCGTGACCACGCGGCCGAAGCGGTAGCTGCGGAAGACGTTCCAGACGAACGGCAGCACCGACGCGCCCAGCACGAACGCGCCGATCGAGGAGATCGCGTTCAGCACGCCGAAGCCGTCGATCGGCAGGTAGTCCGCGTAGCGGCGGGGGAAGCCCTCGTTGCCGAGCCAGTGCTGCACCAGGAACGTCAGGTGGAAGCCGACGAACGTGAGCCAGAAGTGGACCTTGCCCCACGTCTCGTCGAGGAATCGGCCGGTCATCTTCGGGAACCAGAAGTAGATGCCGGCGTACGTGGCGAACACGATCGTGCCGAACAGCACGTAGTGGAAGTGCGCCACCACGAAGTAGGTGTCGGACACGTGGAAGTCCAGCGGCGGCGAGGCCAGCAGGATGCCGGTCAGCCCGCCGAACAGGAAGGTGGCGAGGAAGCCGACGCTGAACAGCATCGGCGTCTCGAACGTGACCCGCCCGCGCCATATCGTGCCGATCCAGTTGACGAACTTGATGCCCGTCGGCACGGCGATGAGGAACGTGGTGAGCGAGAAGAACGCGAGCAGCACGGCGCCGGTGGCGAACATGTGGTGGGCCCACACCACGGAGGACAAGGCGGTGATCGCGATCGTCGCGAAGACCATGCCGTTGTAGCCGAAGAGCGGCTTGCGGCTGAACACCGGGATGACCTCGGTGACGATCCCGAAGAACGGCAGCGCGACGATGTAGACCTCGGGGTGGCCGAAGTACCAGAACAGGTGCTGCCAGAGGATCGCGCCGCCGTTGGCCGGGTCGAACACGTGGGTGCCGAGGTGCCGGTCGGCCAGTATCCCGAACAGCCCGGCCGTCAGCACCGGGAACGCGATCAGGATCAGGATCGCGGTCGCGAGGATGTTCCAGCAGAAGATCGGCATCCGGAACATCGTCATCCCGGGCGCCCGCATGCAGATGATCGTCGTGGTGAAGTTGACCGCGCCGAGGATGGTGCCGAGCCCGGAGACGATCAGCCCGACGGCCCAGAGGTCGCCGCCGCTGCCCGGTGAGAAGGACTCGTTGTGCAGGGGTGCGTAGGCGAACCAGCCGAAGTCGGCCGCCCCGCCCGGGGTGAGGAACCCGGACATCACGATGAGCCCGCCGAACAGGAACAGCCAGTACGAGAACGCGTTCAGCCTGGGGAACGCCACGTCGGGGGCGCCGATCTGCAGCGGCACGATGTAGTTCGCGAAACCGAAGAGGATCGGCGTCGCGTACAGCAGCAGCATGATCGTGCCGTGCATGGTGAACAGCTGGTTGTACTGCTCGTTCGACAGGAACTGCAGGCCCGGCACCGCCAGCTCACCGCGGATCAGCAGCGCCATCGCCCCACCGACCATGAAGAACCCGAACGACGTGACCAGGTACAGGATCGCGATGTCCTTCGGGTCCGTCGTGCGCAGCATCTTCGCGAAGGTCGCGCCCTTCGGCACTTTGCGGGCCGGATACGGCGGCGTGATCGGTTTCGGCTCGACGGCGGTCATCGGTGCCTCCCCACGGTGGGCTGCAGGAACGACGGTAGGACCCGGCGACCGGCCTGTCAGCCCCCCGATCGACGGGTGCCCGGCCGAGCACCGCCCCATGCACCGTCCACGCCGATCTTCCGCACCCGTCTTCTACGATGTGTCGATGACCCGCTCCACCCTGCTCGACCGCCTGCCGGCCGTCAGCCCTCCGGTGATGCGAGCGCTCGCGATCGCCGCCGTCGTGGCGCAGGCCGGTATCGCGGTCACGGGGTCGGTCGTGCGGGTCACCGGCTCCGGGCTGGGCTGCCCGACGTGGCCGGAGTGCTTCCCCGGCAGCCTGGTCCCCACCCCGCACCCCGAGGTCGAACCCCTCACCCAGTGGATCGAGTTCGGCAACCGGATGCTCACCGGCGTCGTCGTGCTGGTGGCCGGCGCATGCCTCCTCGCCGCGCTGGCCACCCGGCCGCGGCGGGCCCGGCTCACCCGGCTCGCCCTCGTGCAGCCGCTCGGCGTGATCGCCCAGGCCGTGATCGGCGGCGGTGTGGTGCTGCTCGGCCTGGTGTGGTGGAGCGTCAGCGTGCACCTGCTCGTCTCGATGATCCTGGTCTGGCTCGCGATGCAGCTGGTGGCGGCCGCATCCGACGGTGCGGGCCCCCCGCGCAGGCTGGTGCCGGGCCCCGTCCGCGGGCTCGCCGCCACGAGCACCGCCGTCCTCGCCGCGGTGCTCGTTGCCGGATCGTTCGTCACGGCGGCGGGTCCCCACGCAGGCGACGCGCAGACCCCGCGGCTCCAGCTGAGCGTCGAGACCGTGGCGCAGGTGCACTCCGAGCTACTGGTCGGCTACCTCGGCCTGCTCGTCGGGCTGGGCTTCGCACTGCGCGCCGTCGCCGCCCCGGCCCGGGTGCTGCGCCGGTACGCCGTGCTGGTGGCGGTCGTGCTCGCGCAGGGGCTGCTCGGCGGCATCCAGTACGCGCTCGGCGTGCCGGAGGTCCTCGTCTCGCTGCACGTGCTCGGCGCCGCGCTCGTCACGGTGGCCGCGGCCGCGCTCTGGGCCTCGCTCACCGAGCGGACCGCGCTCCCCGCGCCCACCCCGGCCCGCGCGCCCGCACTGGCCGATCGCGGGGCATGATCGGGCCGTGCGCGCGATCCAGATCAGCTCGGCAGGTGGCCCCGACGTCCTGACGCAGGCAGAGCTGCCCGACCCGCAGGCGGGGCCCGGCACGCTCCTCGTTGAGGTGGCGGCGGCCGGCGTCAACTACATCGACACCTACCAGCGCGAGGGCATCTACCCGATGTCCCTGCCCTACGTGCCCGGCCTGGAGGGCGCGGGCCGGGTAAGGGCGGTCGGCGAGGGCGTCACCGAGTTCGCGGTGGGCGACCGCGTGGCGTGGTCGGAGAACCTCGGCAGCTACGCCGAGCTGGTGGCCGTCGCCGCCGACAAGGCCGTGCCCGTGCCCGACGCACTGTCCGACGAGGTGGCGGCGGCCGCGCTGCTGCAGGGAATGACCGCCCATTCGTTCGCGACCGAGACGCACGCGGTGCAGGCCGGTGAGGACGTGCTCGTGCACGCCGCCGCGGGCGGCCTCGGGCTGATGCTCACCCAGATCGCCGTGGGCCGTGGCGCCCGCGTGATCGGCACGGTGTCCACGCCGGAGAAGGAGGAGCTGGCCCGCGGGGCAGGCGCCGCCGACGTCATCCGCTACACGGAGGTGGACGATCTCGCCGCCGCCGTCCGGGAGCTCACCGGCGGCGCGGGCGTGCACGTGGTCTACGACAGCGTCGGAGCCACCACGTTCGACGCGAGCCTCGCCTCGCTGCGCCGCCGCGGGATGCTCGTGCTCTGTGGGGCGAGCAGCGGCCCCGTGCCGCCGGTCGATCCGCAGCGGCTCAACGCGGCGGGCTCGGTGTACCTCACGCGTCCCAAGCTGTTCGACTACGTCGCCACCCGCGAGGAGCTGACGGCCCGCGCGGCGGCCGTCTACTCCGCGGTGGCCGACGGAACGCTCGACGTGCGGATCGGCCGGCGCTACCCACTCGGCGAGGCCCGCGCCGCCCACGAGGACCTGCAGGCCAGGCGCACCACGGGCAAGCTGCTGCTGATCCCGTGACCGGCACGCCGTTCCACGACCTGCAGGACTTCCTGGCCCTCCCCCGGCTCCGCGGCCTGGTTCTCTCCCCCGACGGCACCCGCCTCGTCACCACCGTCGCGACCCTCGACCCGGAGCGCAGCCGACTTCGCACCGCGCTGTGGGAGATCGACCCGGCCGGGGCCCGGCCCGCACGCCGGCTCACCCGCGGCGCGGCGGGCGAGTCCGCGCCCGTCTTCACCTCGGACGGTGACCTGCTGTTCGCCTCCGCCCGACCCGATCCCGAGGGCAAGGAGCCGCCGCCGGACGCCCCGGCGGCGCTGTGGCGGCTGCCAGCGGCCGGTGAGGCCAAGGTGGCAGGCACCCGGCCGGGCGGGCTCGCGGCGCCCGCCGTCGCCCGCGGCGCGGGCACGGTGGTCGCCACGTCGATGACCCTGCCCGGGGCGGCATCGGGAGACGAAGACGCCGAGCGGCGCAAGGCCCGCCGCGACCGCAAGGTCAGCGGGATCCTGCACGCCGGCCACCCGGTGCGGTTCTGGGACGCCGACATCGGCCCGGACGAGCCTCGGCTGGTGGCGGCCGACCTGCCACCGGACGGTCCCGCGGAGTGGCGCGACCTCACCCCGGCCCCCGGCGACGCGCTGGTCGAGACCGACCACGACATCACCCCGGACGGCCGCACGGTCGTCACCGGCTGGCGGGTGGCCGAGCCGCGCGGCGCAACCCGCGGCGTCCTCGTCGCGATCGACGTGGCCACGGGCGAGCGGCGGGTCCTCGCCGACGACCCCGGGTACGAGTTCGGCGGGCCGGTCGTGAGCCCGGACGGCACACGGGTGGTGTGCTGGCGGGAGTCGCTGTCCACGCCGACGTCACCGACGGACATCCGGCTGGTCGTGCTCCCGCTCGCGGGCGGAGAGGCGCGCGAGGTCGCCCCGGGCTGGGATCGCTGGGCCGGCGGACCCCGATGGACGCCCGACGGTGGCGCCCTGCTCGTGGTCGCCGACGACGGCGGCCGCGCCCCGGTCTTCCGTGTCGAGGTCGCCGACGGTGGCGTCACCCGGCTCACCGGCGACGACGCCGCGTACAGCGATCTCGCCGTCGCTCCGGACGGGCAGGCGGTCTACGCGCTGCGCAGCAGCGTGGACGCCCCGCCCGCCCCGGTCCGGCTGGACCCGGCGACCCCCGGCCAGCAACCGGTCGCGCTACCCGGCCCCGCACCGGAGCCCGCCCTTCCGGGCTCGCTCACCGAGGTGCACGCGTCCGCGGCCGACGGCACGCCGCTGCGCGCGTGGCTCGTATTGCCCGCCGGGGCATCCGCCGACTCGCAGGCGCCGCTCCTGCTCTGGGTGCACGGTGGGCCGCTGTCCAGCTGGAACTCGTGGCACTGGCGGTGGAACCCGTGGCTGCTCGCGGCCCGCGGGTACGCCGTGCTGCTCCCCGACCCGGCCCTGTCCACCGGCTACGGGCTGGACTTCGTGGCAAGGGGCTGGGGTGAGTGGGGCGCAGCGCCCTACACCGACCTGATGGCGATCACGGACGCGGCGCTCGCGCGGCCCGATCTGGACGCCGGGCGCACCGCCGCGATGGGTGGTTCGTTCGGCGGCTACATGGCCAACTGGATCGCCGGCCACACCGGCCGCTTCCGCGCGATCGTCACGCACGCGAGCCTCTGGGCGCTCGACCAGTTCGGCCCCACCACCGACATGCCGTCCTACTGGCTGCGCGAGATGACCCCGGAGATGGCCGAGCGCAACAGCCCGCACCGCTTCGCCGACGCGATCGCCACCCCGATGCTCGTGATCCACGGCGACCGCGACTACCGCGTTCCCGTCGGGGAGGCGCTGCGGCTGTGGTGGGACCTCGTGGCGCGGCACACCGGTGACCCCGCCGACCTGCCGCACCGGTTCCTGCTCTTCCCGGACGAGAACCACTGGGTCCTCACGCCGCAGAACGCGGCCGTCTGGTACGAGACCGTCACCGCGTTCCTCGACCACCACGTCCTCGGGAAGGACTGGCAGACGCCGGAGCTGCTGCGCTAGTGGGGAGCACTAGCTCCGGCCGTAGATCGGAGTCAGCCGAAGCCGGAGCGGAGATCCAGCGGGAGGTCGACCTCCACGCACGTGCCCGAGTCGATGGCCGTCCGCACCGAGAGCCGCCCGGACAGCGCCTCGACCCGATCCTTGAGCCCCACGAGGCCGGACCCGCCCGAGAGGTCGGCCCCGCCCCTGCCGTCGTCGCAGATCCGAAGGTGCAGGGTCCCGTTGCGCACGTCCCCCGAGACCTCGACCGACACGTCGACGACCGACGCGGCGGCGTGTTTCGCGGCGTTGGTCAACGCCTCGGAGACGACGTAGTAGGCGGCGATCTCGACCTGCTCGGGAAGCCGGCCCTCGCCCCGCACGTCGAGGCGCACGGGGACGGTCGAGCGGCGGGCGAGCGCCCTGAGCACCGGGCGCAGCCCGCCCTCGGCGAGGACCGCCGGGTGGATTCCCCTGGCGAGCTCGCGCAGCTCGTCCACCGCGGCGGTCGCCTGGTCGACCAGATCGTCGAGCTGTCCGCGCAGGCCGTCGGCGTCAGGCGGCGCCGCGGCCTGCACCGCGCGCAGCTGCATCGCGAGCGCGACCAGCCGCTGCTGGGCGCCGTCGTGCAGGTCTCGCTCGATGCGGCGCCGGGTGTTGTCGGCGGCGGCCACGATTCGCGCCCGCGACGCGGTCAGCTGCGCCTGGCTCTCGGCATTGGCGATCGCAGTGGCGACCAACTCGGCGAAGTTGCCCAGCCGCGCCTCGGTATTCGCCGGGAAGCGCTGCTCCTGCGTGGAGGCCACGCTCATGTGGCCCCACAACCGGCCCTCGACCGTGATCGGCACCCCGACGGACGAACGGACGCCGCGCACGCGGGCGGCGTCGGCGGGCTCGCCTGCGGCGTCGCCGTAGTCGTCGATCCGCGCCGTCCGGCCGGTCTCCCTCACGAGTGTGGACACGTTCCGCCCGCCGAGATGCCACCGGGTTCCGACCGGAAAGGCCACGACGGAGCCCGGGCTGGCCCACGCACCCACGACCGTGGTGGCCGAGCCGTCCGGGTCGTACCGGTTCAGCTGTGACAGTGGGGCGGCGAGAAGTTGCCCGACCTCCGAGACGACCGCACCGAAGACCTCCTCCGGCCGGGCGGCCCTTGCGACCAGCGTCGCCACCCGGCGCAGCGCGGCCTGCTCGGCCGCGAAGCCCCGCAGCTCCCGCCTCGCCCGCTCACGGACGACCAGCCCGCTCGCCGCCGCGATCGACACCGCGATCGACGCGGGGAGCGACATCGTCCACAGGGCCTGACCCCGCGGAGTGCGCCGCCGAGCGGGCCTGCGAGCCGCCATGACGGCCTCCGCTCTCCGTAGGTCCTCGCCGCCCATCCGACTGGGCGGGCTCGGACCGGCCGGCCGACCCCGTCAGCCTATTCCGAAGTCGCGGCCGTGGAGACCCGCACGCGCCCGAGCCTTGTCGGATGCACTGCTCGTCGCTACGTTGCGAAACCCTTCGCTTACCGCCAGCTGGAGGCGACGTGAGCACACCGGTCACCGGGCCGGCCGGCTACCGGCTCGGCGTGGACGTCGGCGGCACCTTCACCGACCTTCTGCTGGTCGACCGGGCCACCGGCCGGACCTGGCGGGCCAAGACCGCATCCACGCCCGCCGATCAGGCCATCGGGGTGCTGACCGGCATCGGTCGGATCTGCGCCGAGGCGAACATCGACCTTGCCCAGGTGGATCAGGTCTTGCACGGGACCACGGTGGCCGCCAACGCGATCCTGGAAGGCAAGGGGGCCACTGTCGGGCTGGTCACCACGAGGGGCTTTCGGCAGGTCCTGCAGATCGCCCGCTCCTTCGTTCCCGGCGGGCTCGCGGGGTGGATCATCTGGCCCAAGCCGGAGCCGCTCGCCGCGCTCGAGCACACCGTGGAGGTCGAGGAGCGGATCGGGTCGGACGGCCGCGAGATCCGGCCGCTCGACGAGCAGGACGCGCGCACGCAGGTCGCACGCCTGTCCGGGCGCGGCATCGAGGCCATGGCCGTGTCGCTGATCAACTCCTTCGCCGACCCGGGTCACGAACGGCGGGTCGCCGAGATCGCCGCCGAGAAGCTGCCCGGGATACCGGTGTCGCTCTCCTCGCAGGTGCTTCCCGAGCTTCGCGAGTACGAGCGCACGTTGACCACGGTGGCAAACGCGTACGTGCAACCGCAGGTCAAGTCCTACGTGGAGGCGCTGGATCGCCGCCTGCGCGCCGAAGGGGCGGCAGGTGAGCTGGCCGTGCTGCGCAGCGACGGCGGGCTGTCCGCCGCAGGGGCCGCGATCGCCGCGCCGGTGACCCTCCTGCTGTCCGGGCCGGCCGGCGGGGTGACCGGGGCGCTGTGGGTGGCCGAGCAGTGCGGCATCTCCGACTTCATCAGCTTCGACATGGGTGGGACGTCCACGGACGTGGCCCTCGTGCGCGGCCGACGCCCACGGATCGGTCGCGAGACCACGGTCGGCGACCTCACCGTGCGCGCCTCCAGCGTGGACGTCCGCACGGTCGGCGCGGGCGGCGGCTCGATCGCACACGTGCCGGAGCTGACGAGGGCGCTGCGCGTCGGGCCGCAGTCGGCCGGCGCCGACCCGGGCCCCGCCGCCTACGGCAGAGGCGGCACGCAACCCACCGTGACCGACGCCGACCTGGTGCTCGGCTACCTTCCGGCCACCCTGGCGGGCGGTGAGATCACCCTGGACGTGGAGGCCGCGCGGGCGGCCGTCGGACGGGTCGCCGAGGCGATGGGACTGGACTCGGTGGAGGCGGCCGCGGCCGGCATCGTCGACATCGTCAACGAGAACATGTTGGGCGGGCTGCGGCTGGTCTCGGTGCAGCAGGGCTTCGACCCGCGCGGGTTCGCGCTCGTCGCGTTCGGCGGCGCCGGTCCGTTGCACGCCACGACTCTCGCCGGGCTCACCGGGGCGTGGCCCGTGGTCGTGCCGCCATCGCCCGGCGTGCTGTCCGCGCTGGGGGACGCGACCACGAGCCTGCGCGACGAGGCCGCACGCACGGTGCTGCGCCGGTTCGTCGACCTCTCCGGCGGCGATCTGGCCACCATCGTGGGCCAGCTGGCCGACGAGGCCGGCACGCGGCTGGCCGGGCAGGGACTCCCTCGCGATCAACAGGTCGTCGGCTATCAGGTCGACGTGCGCTATCACGGGCAGGGCTACGAGATCGCCGTCGACCTGGACCCCACATGGCTGGACGAGCCGGACTCGGTGCTGGACCGGCTGGCCGCGACGTTCGACGCCGAACACGAACGCCTCTTCTCGTTCCTGCCGGCCGTGGACCACGAGCTGGTCAACGCCCGGGCCACCGTCACCGGCCCGCGCCCGTCCGTCACGCCGGTGGAAGTGCCGGAGGGAGACGGCGATCCGGCCGGCGCCGTCGTCGGCGCGCACGCCATCCACGTTCTCGGGGAATGGGTGGAGGCGCTGGTCTACGACCGGGCGAAGCTGCGCGCGGGCGACGTGGTGCCCGGGCCGGCCATCGTCACCGAGATGGACTCCACCACCCTGTTGCCGCCCCGGCACACCGCCACCGTGCACCTCTCCGGGAGCCTCCTCATCCGCCCGTCCGCGCAGGGGTGAGCCATGGCCCGCATCATCGAGACCGCCACTGGCCACGTCGACCGGGTCGAGGTCGACCCGGTCACCCTCGACCTGATCGAGAACGGCCTCCGCAACGCCCGATACGAGATGGACGGCGTGCTGCTGCGCACCGCGCTCTCCCCGGGGATCCGCGAGCAGCACGACGAGTTCCCGCTGATCGCCGACCCGAGCGGGAAGATGGTGGTCGGCCAGTTCGGCCTGTCCGTCCCCGACTTCCTCGCCGGCTTCGGCGACACCGTCGGCGAGGGCGACGTGCTGCTCACCTCGGACCCGTACGCCTGCGCTGCCGCGATCAGCCACGCCAACGACTGGCTCCTCGTGATGCCGATCTACCACGAGGGCCGCGTGGTCGGCTGGGCCTCGATGTTCGGCCACATGACCGACGTGGGCGGCAAGACGCCGTGTTCGATGCCCACCGACGCCCGCACCATCTACGAAGAGGGCGTGGTGATCCCGCCGTTCAAGCTCTACCGGGGCGGCGAGCTCAACACCGACGCCCTGCGGATCATCCTCAACCAGGTGCGGACGCCGGACTGGAACCGCGCCGACCTCGACGGCCTCGTCGCCGCGTGCCGCACCGGCGCCCGCAGGGTCGTGGAGATGTGCCAACGGTTCGGCACCGCCACGTACCTGTCAGCGCTCGACGCGTTGCTGCAGCGCAACTACGACGCGATGAAGGTGCTGCTCGCCGCGGTGTTCGAGGACGGAAGGACGATCAGCTTCACCGACTACCTCTGCGACGACGGCGTCGGCAACGGCCCCTACGAGCTCACGCTCTCGCTCACCCGCCACGGGGAGAAGGTGCACCTCGACTTCACCGGCTCCGCACCGCAGGCCGCCGGGCCCGTGAGCTACTACCTCAACGAGAACCTGGCCCGGATGTTCTTCGGCATCTATCTGATCACCGTGGCGGATCCGCAGATCCTCTGGAACGACGGCTTCTACCCGCTGGTCGACGTCACCATCCCGGACGGCTCGTTCTGGAAGCCGCGCCATCCCGCCCCGCTCAGCGGCCGCAGCCACGGCATCGGGCGGGTGTTCGACCTGTTCGGCGGGCTGCTCGGGCAGACGAACCCGGCGCTGCTGAACGCGGCGGGCTTCTCCTCCAGCCCGCACTTCCTGTACTCGGGCCACTACACCACCGGCGACCGCGCCGGCGAGTGGTTCCAGCTCTACTCGATCGGCTTCGGCGGCATCCCGGGCAGGCCGCTCGGTGACGGCCCGGACGGGCACTCGCTCTGGCCCAGCTTCGTCAACATCCCCTGCGAGTTCCTGGAGTCGTACTACCCACTGCGCGTCGAGAACTGGCAGACCGTGCCGGACTCCGGCGGTGTCGGATTGCACCGCGGCGGCAACGGGGTCGACATCGCCTACCTGTTCGAGGAGCCGGGCACCATCGCCATTCTCGACGACCGCTGGCTCACCTACCCATGGGGCGTGAACGGCGGCGAGCCCGGCGCGCGGGGCACGAAGTGGATCGAGCGCGCCGACGGTTCCCGGCAGGTGCTTCCGGCGAAGTGCCATGACGTGCCAGTCGCGCACGGTGACGTCCTGCACTTCGTCACGTGGGGCGGCGGTGGCTGGGGTGATCCGCTCGCCCGCGACCCGGACCTCGTGGCGCTCGAGGCCCGGCGGGGTCTCGTCACGCCGGAAGGCGCCCGGCGCTACGGGGTCGTGTGCACCACCGGCGGCGACCCGCTCCTGGACATCGAGGTGGACGTCAACGCCACCGAAGCGCTGCGCGCCCGGCTGCGGGCGGCCCGCCCCGACCCGCTGCCGGTGTTCGACAAGGGGCCCTCCATCGACGAGCTGCTCGCCCGGTGCGAGGCCGAGACGGGGCTGCCCGCGCCGACCCGACCCGCCTGGCGATGAGTCCGTGTGGCCGTCTTGTGACCTCGACCGGCCGGGGAGTAGGACCAGGGGACGGAAAAAAAGTGAGGTGGACCACACATGGGTGGAAACAAGATCGTCGTCTACAAGGAGCCCGGCAGGGTCGTCGTCGAGGACCACGACCCGCCGAAGCTCGAGGTGCCTGCCGACGTCGCGAAGGGCAAGGGGCTGTCCCAGAAGGCCGTGCACGGGGTGATCCTGCGGAACGTCGCGACCAACATCTGCGGCTCCGATCAGCACATGGTGCGCGGGCGCACCACAGCTCCCGCCGGGCAGACGCTCGGCCACGAGATCACGGGGGAGATCGTCGAGAAGGGCGAGGACGTGCAGTTCCTCGACGTCGGTGACATCGTCTCGGTGCCGTTCAACATCGCGTGCGGGCGGTGCCGCAACTGCCGGGAGGGGCAGTCGGGCGTCTGCCTGAACGTCAACCCGGCCCGCGCCGGATCGGCGTACGGCTACGTCGACATGGGCGGCTGGGAAGGCGGGCAGGCCGAGTACGTGATGGTCCCGTTCGCCGACTACAACTGCCTGAAGTTCCCGGACCGCGGCCAGGCCCTCGAGAAGATCCTCGACCTGACGATGCTGTCGGACATCTTCCCCACCGGCTATCACGGCGCCTACTCGGCGGGCGTGACCACCGGCTCGACGGTCTACATCGCGGGCGCGGGGCCGGTCGGGCTCGCCGCGGCCCACTCGGCGCAGCTCCTCGGTGCCGCGGTCGTCATCGTCGGAGACCTCAACAAGCAGCGGCTCGAACAGGCCCGCTCGTTCGGCTGCGAGACGGTCGACATCTCCCTGGACGCCACATTGGAGGACCAGATCGCGGAGATCCTCGGCACGAACGAGGTCGACTGCGCGGTCGACGCCGTGGGGTTCGAGGCGTCCGGACACGGCGCGGGTGCGGGCGAGCAGCCTGCGGCCGTGCTGAACTCGGTCATGTCGATCACACGGGCCGGTGGGCGGCTCGGCATCCCGGGCCTCTACGTCACCGGCGACCCCGGCGCCGCCGACGCGGACGCCAAGGAGGGCACGCTCAAGGTCCGCCTCGGCCTGGGCTGGGCGAAGAGCCATTCCTTCACCACGGGCCAGTGTCCGGTGCTGAAGTACAACCGCGGGCTGATGATGAGCATCCTGTATGGCAAGGCGCAGATCGCGAAGGCGGTCAACGCCACCGTCATCCCGCTCGACGACGCCCCGCGCGGCTACCAGGAGTTCGACCAGGGCGCCGCGCGCAAGTACGTGCTCGACCCGCACGGGATGATCCCGGCGTAACAGGCCCGACTGATGCGTGCATATCGCACACGTATGGTGTGCGATATGCACGCATTCGTACTCTTGCACGCCGCATGGCACGGCTCGTGGTGCTGGGAACGCGTCGCCCCGCGCCTGCGCGAGCTCGGCCACGCCGTCCACACGCCGGACCACCCCGACCTCGACGACGTACTCCACGAGATCGACGCCGAAACCGCGCCCGTGGTGCTGGTCGGACACTCGTCGTCGGGAATGCTGGTCTCCGCCGCCGCCGAGCGCCGCCCCGATCACGTGGCGCTGGCCTGCTACGTCTCGGCCTTCCTCCTCCCCGACGGCGAGCTCCCGCCCGACGCCGCCCGCCGGGACACCGAGTCCATCCTCGGCGCGCACCTCGTCGTGGACCCGGTGCACCGGATCCGGACCGTGCGGGACCCGGAGGTCGTGTTCTACGGCGAGTGCTCCCCCGAGGACGCCGCCATGGCCGCCGCCCGCCTGACACCGGAGCCCCTCGTGCCGACCGGCGGCTCCCCCACAACCCTCACCGCCGAGGGCTTCGGCCGCGTGCCGAAGGTCTACGTCGTGTGCGAGAAGGACCGGGCACTCGGGCCCGCCACGCAGCGCTGGATGGCGGAGCGGACGCCGTGCCGCCATGTGTACGGCCTGCCGGCAGACCACTCGCCGTTCCTGTCCACGCCCGACGAGCTCACGACCTGCCTGCACGACGCCGCGACGCGCTTCGCGGGCTGAGGTCGGCTCGGCCACGACGGTGCGGCGGCCTCATCATCGGCATGATCATCGGACCGTTGCATGCCCGGCCACATACGGCCGTGGGGGCACCCATCTGGTGATCTTCTCGGTTGCCGCGGGCCGGTCGCTGCCCCTGATCATCGCCTGGGTGCATTGCCGGCCGTATTTGACCGGTTTCGCGCCGAAGCCCTGATCATGTCCGCGAGACCGCCTTCGGTGGCGCCGCGCGCCCATGAGGGCAGGCCCTTGGCCTGCCCGCGCAGCTTGCCCTCAGGGGCCGCAGAGGCTCAGAGGTCAAGGGTCGCGCAGCGATCGCGAAGCGACGCCGAAGGCGCCCTTGACCTCTGAGGGGCGGCCCCGCACACTGCGCGGCGCCACCGAAGGTCCCCGCCAGCCCCCCGATCCGCGGCGCCCCGAGGGCCCGACGCCCCAGGAGCGCCTAGAACGCGAGGACCGGGAGCCCGATCGCCGCGTCCACCGCGATGGCGGCGAAGAGGCAGCAGAGGTACATGTTCGACAGGTGGAACAGGCGCATGGGGCGCGTCTCCACCCCTGCCAGCACACCGCGGTGCAGGCGGTGGGCCTGCAGCACGAACCAGGTGCCGCCCAGCGCCGCGACGGCCGCATAGATCCATGAGGTGGACGGGAGGAGCAGGAGCGACCACGCCGCCATCACCCACGAGTAGATGACGATGCGCCGCGACACCTCCTCCGGCGGCACCACGACCGGCAGCATCGGGACCTTCGCCGCGGCGTAGTCCTCCTTGTAGCGCATGGCGAGCGCCCAGAAGTGCGGCGGCGTCCAGAAGAAGATCACACCGAACATCACCAGCGCGGGCCACTCGACCGAGCCGGTGACCGCGGCCCAGCCGATCACCACCGGCATGCAGCCGGCCGCGCCGCCCCACACGATGTTCTGCGAGGTGCGCCGCTTCAGCAGGAGCGTGTAGACGAGCACGTAGAACGCGATGGCGGCCACCGAGAGGCCCGCGGCCAGCCAGTTGGTGGTGAGCCCTAGCCACACCGCCGACAGCACGCCCAGCACGAGCCCGAACACCAGCGCGTGCCGGGTGGGCACCTGCCCCTTGGCGAGCGGCCTGCGGCTGGTGCGCTTCATGACGGCGTCGATGTCGGCGTCGACCACGCAGTTGAGTGCGTGCGCGCTGGCGGCGGCCATCGCGCCGCCCAGCAGCGTGGCGCCGATCAGCAGCACCGGCGGCACGCCGCGCTCCGCGAGGAACATCGCAGGCACCGTGACCACGAGCAACTGCTCGATGATCCGGGTCTTCGTGAGCCCGAGGTAGGCGCGCACGGTGTCCCGCAACCGCTCCCAGCCGGCCCGCCGGGCACCGGGGGAACCCTGCGCGGGGTGGCCCGAGCGGGACACGGGCAGAGTCACCGGCACAACCTCGATCCGCGTGGTGGGGAACTCGGCCGATCCCGAGTTCTACGGCTTGTCGATGGTAGCCCGGGGCATGCCGCACCCATCGGCCGGGTAGACCCCTGCCGACCGTGCGGCGGGAGATCACACACAGCCCGCGTACGCGACTAGGCTGGCCGCGGAGCGAGTCAGCGCGAGCGGTCGCATCGGGGCGTACCGCCTGCATATCCCCATCCGAACCGAGGGAAGAGCTGTGGCCGATATCGACATCGAGACTCTCACCCGTGCCAGCGTCCCCGACGACTGGACCGACCTGGACCGCCAGGCCGTCGACACGGTCCGAGTGCTGGCCGCCGACGCCGTGCAGAAGGTGGGCAACGGCCACCCCGGCACCGCCATGAGCCTCGCGCCGCTGGCCTACGCGCTCTTCCAGCGCGTCATGCGGCACGACCCGAACGACGCCGACTGGATCGGCCGCGACCGGTTCGTGCTGTCCGCAGGCCACTCCAGCCTCACGCTCTACATCCAGCTGTACCTGTCCGGATACGGCCTCCAGCTCGACGACCTGAAGGCGCTGCGCACCTGGGGTTCGCAGACCCCTGGCCACCCCGAGCACCGGCACACCAGGGGCGTCGAGACCACCACCGGCCCGCTCGGCCAGGGCCTCGCCAACGCGGTGGGCATGGCGATGGCCGCCAGGCGCGAGCGCGGCCTGTTCGACCCCGACGCGCCGGCCGGCGAGAGCCCGTTCGACCACCACATCTACGTGATCGCCTCCGACGGTGACATCGAGGAGGGCATCACCTCCGAGGCGTCGTCGCTGGCCGGGCACCAGCAGCTCGGCAACCTCACGGTGATCTACGACGACAACAAGATCTCCATCGAGGACGACACCACGATCGCGCTGTCGGAGGACACCGCGAAGCGCTACGAGGCCTACGGCTGGCACGTGCAGGTCGTCGAGAGCGGGGAGAACGTCACCGGCATCCTCGATGCACTGGAGAACGCCCGCGCGGAGACCAACCGCCCGTCGTTCATCCTGCTGCGCACCGTGATCGGCTTCCCCGCGCCGAACAAGATGAACACCGGCAAGGCCCACGGCTCCGCACTGGGCGCCGACGAGGTGGCCGAGGTCAAGAAGATCCTCGGGTTCGACCCGGAGCAGACCTTCCAGGTCGGTGACGAGGTGCTCGCACACGCCCGCAAGGTCGTCGACCGCGGCCGGGAGGCCCACGACGCGTGGGCGGCCACCTACCACGACTGGGCCGCCCGCGAGCCGGAGCGCAAGGAGCTCCTCGATCGCGTGCTCGGCCGGGACCTCCCGATCGGTTGGGAGAAGGCACTTCCGGTCTGGGAGCCCGACGCGAAGGGCCTGGCCACCCGCAAGGCCTCCGGTGAGGTGCTCAAGTCGCTCGCCGACGTGCTGCCCGAGCTGTGGGGCGGCTCTGCCGACCTCGCGGAGAGCAACAACACCACGATGGAGGGCGCCGACTCGTTCGGCCCCACCTCCACCGCCACGCAGATGTGGAAGGCCAACCCGTACGGCCGCACCCTGCACTTCGGGGTCCGCGAGCACGCGATGGGCGCGATCCTCAACGGGATCGCGCTGCACGGCCCCACCCGCCCGTACGGCGGCACGTTCCTGGTGTTCAGCGACTACATGCGCCCGTCGGTGCGCCTCGCGGCGATCATGAAGGCGAGCGTCGTCTACGTCTGGACGCACGACTCGATCGGGCTCGGCGAGGACGGCCCGACGCACCAGCCGATCGAGCACATGGCCGCGCTGCGCGCCATCCCCGGCCTTGCCATGATCCGCCCCGGCGACGCCAACGAGACCGCGCACGCCTGGCGCGCCACCCTGGAGCGCCCGGAGGGTCCCAAGGGCCTCGCGCTCACCCGGCAGAACCTGCCCGTGCTGGAGGGCACCTCCGCCGAGGGCGTGGCCCGCGGCGGCTACGTGCTCGCGGACGCCTCGTCCGGCGAGCCCGAGGTGATCCTCATCGCGACCGGATCCGAGCTGCAGATCGCGGTGGAGGCCCGGAAGGTCCTCGAGGCCGATGGCGTTGCCGCGAGGGTGGTGTCCATGCCGTGCATCGAGTGGTTCGACGAGCAGGACGAGGCCTACCGCGAGTCGGTCCTCCCCGCCGCGGTGCGCGCGCGGGTGAGCGTCGAGGCAGGCGTCGCCCAGCCGTGGCACCGCTACACAGGCGACGCGGGCGAGAACGTCTCGATCGAGCACTTCGGCGCGAGCGCGGACTACCAGACCCTGTTCCGCGAGTTCGGCTTCACCACCGAGAACGTCGTCGCCGCCGCGAAGCGCAGCCTCGAGAAGGCTTCCTGAGTCATTCTCCTTGGAGGAGGAACATCCCATGAGCAACGAGCGACTCGGACAGCTGGCAGCGGCCGGTGTGTCCATCTGGCTGGACGACCTGTCCCGCGAGCGCCTGAACAGCGGCAACCTGCAGGAGCTGATCACCGACAAGCACGTCGTCGGCGTCACCACCAACCCCACGATCTTCGCGGCGGCACTGGCGAAGGGCTCCGCGTACGACGCCCAGGTCCGCGAGCTGGCCTCGCGAGGCGCCTCGGTCGAGGACGCCGTCCGCGAGATCACCGTGTCCGACGTCCAGCAGGCCTGCGACGTCTTCAGCGGCACGTGGGAGACCACGAACGGCGTCGACGGGCGCGTCTCGCTCGAGGTCGACCCCGGCCTCGCCCGCGACACCGAGGCCACGGTGGCCCAGGCCCTCGACCTCTGGAAGGCCGTGGACCGCCCCAACCTGCTGGTCAAGATCCCGGCCACCGCGGAGGGCCTGCCGGCGATCACCCGGGCGCTCGCCGAGGGCGTGAGCGTGAACGTCACGCTGATCTTCTCCGTCGAGCGCTACCGCGCCGTCATGGGCGCCTACCTCGATGGCCTCGAGCAGGCCGCCGCCAACGGGCACCAGCTCGCGAGCATCGCCTCCGTGGCGAGCTTCTTCGTCTCCCGCGTCGACACCGAGATCGACAAGCGTCTCGAGGCGATTGGATCCTCCGACGCCCTCGCGCTCCGCGGCAAGGCGGGCGTCGCGAACTCCCGCCTCGCCTACGCGGCGTTCGAGGAGGTCTTCTCGTCCGAGCGGTGGAAGGCCCTCGAGGCCAAGGGCGCCCGGCCGCAGCGGCCGCTGTGGGCCTCCACCGGCGTCAAGAACCCGGACTACTCCGACACCCTCTACGTCACCGAGCTCGTCGTCGCCGACACCGTCAACACGATGCCGGAGAAGACGCTGCTGGCCTTCGGCGACCACGGCGAGGTGCAGGGTGACCGCGTCACCGGCACCGGCGCCGAGGCGCAGGAGGTGTTCGACGCGCTGGAGCGGGCCGGTATCGACCTGCCCGACGTGTTCCGGGTGCTGGAGGACGAGGGCGTCGACAAGTTCGAGAAGTCCTGGACCGAGCTCGGCGACACGGTCACCGAGCAGCTGCGGCAGGCGCGCTAGCAGCAGCGAGCCAGGAAGGGACAAGGGGTGACCGCGCGACCGGTGCCATCCGAGGCGGAGCTGCTCGCGCGCCTCGTCGGGGGCGACGTCGCTGCCCGCATCGCGGACGGCGACCCGGCCCTGTGGCCCAGGGTCGCCCGACCCGGGTGGACGGGCGCCGTGCGCGCGGCGCGGCCGCTGGTCGGCGAGATTGCGGCGCTGGCCGAGCAGCGCCGCGTGGCCGGGCAGGTGCGCGTCGTCCTCGCCGCGGCGGGTGGCACCGGGGTCGCCGCCGAGGCGCTCACCGGGTCCGATCCCCGGCTGGTCGTCCTCGACACCACCGACCCGCCCCAGGTGGCCGACGCACTGGCAGGCGAGCTCGCGGCCACGGTGCTCGTCGTATCGGTCCCGCCCGGTGAGGACCCGGAGCCGGTGCGGCTGCTGCGCGACATGGCGCACGCGGCGTTCCGTGCCGAGGGCCTCGACCCGCAGGCGCACACCGTGGTCGTCACGCCGCCCGACGGGCCCCTGCTGCCGGAACACGCCAGCCCGGCCGGCACGGTCGTCGTACTCGCGCCGGACGACGTCGACGGTCCATGGGCGGCGTTCACCGGGTACGCGCTCGTACCCGCCGGGCTCGCGGGCGTCGACGTCGGGGCGGTGCTCGCCGAAGCGGGCGCGATCCGGGCCGAGCTCGGCACCGCTGGCGGGGACGCCCTCGGCCTCGGTGCGCTGCTCGCCTCGGCCCCCGCGTTCGCGCTCGCCGCACCGGACGCGCCCGCACTCGCAGAGTGGGCCGCACAGCTCGTGGCCGGCGGTCTCGGCAAGGACGGCCATGGCCCGCTGCCGGTGGTGGTGGAAGGCCCGAATGCCCCGGAATGGGGCACTCTGCCCGCCGTCGGGCTGGGGGACGTGCCCGGAGCGACGTTCGCCACCCGCGGATCGGTGGCCGAGCAGATGGCCACCTGGCAACACGCGGTCGCGGCGGCGGCGCACGTGCTGAGCGTCGACCCCACCGATCGGGCGGACGCGCTCGCCGCGCCCGCCGCCGTCACGAACCACGGGCCGGCGTTCACCGAAGCGGGGGTGGCCGTCCACGCCGGTGACTGGCTGCCGGCGAGCACCGCAACCGTCGCCGACGCGCTGCGTGTCTTCGTCGGGGCCGCGCTGGTGGACCCGGATGACGGCAGCGGGGCTCGCCACCTCGCGGTCCACGCCTACCTCGACCGGATCGAGGACGCCTCCGCCGCCGTGCTGCGCGCCGAGCTGGCCCGCCGCACCGGCCTGCCCACCACGTTCGGGTGGGCGCCCCGCTGCCTCCCTGGCAGCGGACAGCATGCCAAGGGCGGCCCGGGCGACGTGCTGGTCTGCCAGCTCACCGCCGATCCCGACGACCCGGGCCTCCGCCCGGAGGCCGCCGCCGCACTCGACGCGGTGCAGCAGGGGCTCGCGGCGGCCGACGCCGCCGCGCTCGCCGCCCGCGGACGGCGCGTGCTGCGGCTGCACTTCACCGACCGGGTGGCGGGCCTCGTCACCTTGGCGCGGGCTGTGCAGCAGCTGTAGGAGAGCCTGGAATGATCGCCGCAAGCGCCGATCTATGACATCAACCCGACCGAGGAGTCAGATGAGCACCGCCACGTCCGCGGCAGCGGGGTGGACCAACCCGCTGCGCGATGCGCGGGACAAGCGGCTGCCGCGGATCGCGGGACCGTGCAGCCTGGTCATCTTCGGGGTCACCGGCGACCTGTCGCGCAAGAAGCTCATGCCCGCGATCTACGACCTCGCCAACCGCGGCCTGCTCCCGCCGGGCTTCGCCCTCACCGGCTTCGCCCGCCGCGACTGGGCCGACCAGGACTTCGGCCAGGTCGTCTACAACGCGGTGAAGGAGCACGCCCGCACCCCGTTCCGCCAGCACGTGTGGGACCGGCTTGCCGAGGGCTTCCGGTTCGTGTCCGGCACCTTCGACGACGACGACTCGTTCGACCGGCTCGAGCAGACCGTCCAAGCTCTCGACCGGGACCGCGGCACGGCCGGCAACCACGCGTTCTACCTGTCCATCCCACCCGGGGCGTTCCCGGTGGTACTCAAGCAGCTCGCCCGCTCCGGGCTGGCGAAGCAGGACGGCGCAGGCTGGCGCCGGGTCGTCATCGAGAAGCCGTTCGGCCACGACCTGAAGTCGGCCATCGAGCTCAACGAGATCGTCAACGATGTCTTCCCCGAGGACTCGGTCTTCCGGATCGACCACTACCTCGGCAAGGAGACGGTGCAGAACATCCTGGCGCTGCGCTTTGCCAACCAGTTCTTCGAGCCGATCTGGAACAGCCACTACGTCGACAGCGTGCAGATCACCATGGCCGAGGACATCGGCCTGGGTGGGCGCGCCGGCTACTACGACGGAATCGGCGCCGCCCGCGACGTCATCCAGAACCACCTGCTGCAGCTGCTCGCCTTCACCGCCATGGAGGAGCCCGTCTCGTTCTCCTCCGACGAGCTGCGCATCGAGAAGATCAAGATCCTCAACGCCACGAAGCTCGTCGGGCCCCTGGACGAGACCACGGCACGCGGGCAGTACAGCGGCGGCTGGCAGGGCGGCGAGCTCGTCCGCGGCCTCACCGAGGAGGAGGGGTTCGACCCCAACTCGCGCACCGAGACGTTCGCGGCCATCACTTGCGAGGTCGACACCCGGCGCTGGGCGGGCGTGCCGTTCTACCTGCGCACCGGCAAGCGGCTCGGCAGGCGCGTCACCGAGATCGCCGTGATCTTCAAGCGGGCCCCGCACCTCCCGTTCGACGCCACGATGACCGAGGAGCTCGGGCAGAACGCGCTCGTCATCCGCGTGCAGCCGGACGAGGGCGTCACACTCCGGTTCGGCTCGAAGGTGCCGGGCAGCCAGATGGAGGTCCGGGACGTCTCCATGGACTTCGGTTACGGCTCGGCGTTCACCGAGGCCTCCCCCGAGGCGTACGAGCGGCTGATCCTGGACGTGCTGCTCGGGGAGCCGTCGCTGTTCCCGGTCAACGCCGAGGTCGAGCGGTCCTGGGAGATCCTCGACCCGGTGATCGAGGAATGGGCGCGGCAGGAGCGGGGCCCCGACCCCTACCCGGCGGGCAGCTGGGGACCGGACTCGGCGGGCGCGATGCTCGCCCGAACCGGCCGCACATGGCGCCGGCCCTGAGGAGGATGCTGTGAGGAGGATGCAGTCATGATCGTCGACCTTCCCTCGAGCAACACGTCGGCCGTCAACCGCAAGCTGGTGGAGATGCGGGCGAGCGGCGGCGCGCTGACGATGGGCCGCGTGCTCACGCTCGTGATCGCCACCGAGGACGGGGCGGGCATCGAGGACGCGATCGCCGCCGCCAACTCGGCGAGCCACGAGCACCCCTGCCGGATCATCGTGCTGGCCAGCGGCCAGCGGAAGGCAGCCCCGCGGATGGACGCCCAGATCCGCGTCGGCGGCGATGCCGGTGCCAGCGAGGTCGTCGTGCTGCGCGGCTACGGCCCGCTCGCCGCGGAGGAGGCGGGCGCCGGCATGGTGATGCCACTGCTCCTGCCCGACGCGCCCGTGGTGGCGTGGTGGCCGGACGAGGCACCCACCATCCCGTCGGAGGACCCGGTCGGCAAGCTCGCGACCCGCCGCATCACCGACGCCCTGTCGGCGAGGAACCCGATGAAGGCGTTCGAGCAGCGCCGCGCCAACTACGTCGAGGGCGATACCGACCTCACGTGGACCCGGCTCACGCCGTGGCGCGCACTGCTCGCCACGGCGCTCGACGCGCCGCCGTTCGAGCCCGTCACCAACGTGGTCGTGGCAGGAGAGGCCGTCTCCCCGTCCACCGAGCTCCTCGCAGGCTGGCTCGCGGTGCGGCTGGACTGCAAGGTGAAGCGCTCCCCCGCCGCGTCCGGCCCCGGGGTGGTGTCGGTGCGGCTGGAGCGGCGCTCCGGACCCGTCGAGCTCATCCGGCCCGACGGGAAGGTGGGCACGCTGCGCCAGCCGGGGCAGCCGGACCGGCTCGTCGCGCTCGCCCGCCGGGAGGTGCGCGACTGCCTCGCCGAGGAGCTGCGCAGGCTCGACGCGGACGAGATCTACGGGTCCGCGCTGGCCGGCGTCGGCAAGGTCGCGCGCGGCCGCACTCCGGTGAAGGTCCCGGCCCTGGCCGGCGCCTGATGCCCGCCCCCGACATCGCGGTCCACGCCAACCCGGACGTGCTCGCCGCGGCCGTGGCCGCCCGGCTGGTCACCAAGCTCGTCGACCTGCAGGCGGCCGGCACCACGCCCAAGATCGTGCTGACCGGCGGCGGCACCGGGACCGCGGTGCTGGAGCAGCTGCGCGCCTCCGTGGCCCGGGACGCCGTCGACTGGGGCCAGGTCGAGTTCTACTGGGGCGACGAGCGGTTCGTGCCGCCCGACGACCCGGAGCGCAACGAGAAGCAGGCCCGCGAGGCGCTGCTCGACCACGTCGGGGTCGATCCCACGAAGGTGTTCGCGATGGGCGCAGACACCGGCACCGGGCCGGCGGGCGCCGAGGCGGCCGCGGAGGAGTACGCGGAGGTCCTGCGGCGCGCGGCGCGGCCGGAGGACCACGGGCCGGTGCCGTCGTTCGACGTGCTCATGCTCGGCATGGGCGGCGAGGGCCACACCGCGTCGGTGTTCCCGCACTCCCCCGCCGTCTACGAGACCGAGCGCACCGTCGTGGCCGTGCACGGCTGCCCCAAGCCGCCGCCGACCCGGGTGTCGCTCACGCTCCCGGCGATCCGCCGCGCCGCCGAGGTGTGGATCATGACGACCGGTGAGTCAAAGGCCGCGGCGGTCGCGATGGCCCTCGGCGGGGCGGGCGAGGTCGCGATCCCGGTGGCCGGGGCGCAGGGCCGCAGGCGCACCCGCTGGCTGCTCGACCGGGCCGCGGCGGCCAAGCTCCCACGCGATCTGGTGCCGCACATCGGGTAGCGGATCGTGCTCCACGTGATCGTCGACGGCGCCAATGTCGTCGGATCCCGGCCCGACGGCTGGTGGCGCGACCGGGAGGGCGCGGCCCGCCGGCTGGCCGGGCGAATCGTGGCCGCGCTCACCACCGACCGGTTCGGGCTCGCGGAGGCGTTCGGTCACCCGGGCGCCGATCTGCGCGTGCACCTGGTGCTGGAAGGCGCCGCGGCACGGGTCGAGGACCTGCCAAGCCATCCGGCGCTCACGATCGTCCGCGCCCGCGCCGACGGCGACTCCATGATCGTGGCAGTGGCCACCGACCTGATTGTCGACGGCAGCGGCGCCGCGGTCATCGTCGTGACGGCCGACCGCGCCCTCCGGGAGCAGGTCCGCGGCTCGGGAGCCGCCACGACGGGCCCGGGCACCCTCCTGAACGCCCTCCCCGCCCCCTGATGCGTGTCCCGAAGAGCGTCCGGTCCCCTGGTCGCCGGATGACGGCCGTGCGGCGCGCTGCTCGCCCGCTGAGTCAGCCGATGGCGCGCAGGTCGCGGTCCTTGCCCTCGCTCGCCACGACGATGGCGACCAGGCTGATCGAGGTCATGCCCATCCAGGCCACCGCGACGAGCCACAGCGATCCCCCGCCGACCAGCACCAGCGAGGACGCGATCACCGGCATGAGACCAGCCCCGAGCGCCGCGGCGATCTGGTAGCCCATCGAGGTCCCGGTGTAGCGGATCCGGGTCGGGAAGAGCTCGGCCGCGAAGGCCCCGTAGGGCCCGGCGACGAAACCCTGGATCACCGCCAGGCCGAGGAGCAGCGCGAGGAACACGGTCCAGACGCTGCCCGCATCGAGCAGGAACATGATCGGGAAGGCGAGCAGCAGCGCGGCGACGTTCCCACCCAGCATCACCGGCCGGCGGCCGATCCGATCCGACAGGCGTGCGGCGACCACGACCACCGCGATCACGCAGACGCCGGTGAGGGCCTTCACGTTGAGCACACCGGTGGGCGAGAGCTGCAGCTGGGTGACGGCGTAGCCCAGCGCCCACACCCCCATCAGCCCCTGCGCGGCCTGCCCCGAGATCCCGGCGGAGATGGCCAGCAGCAGCCGCCGGGGGTAGCGGGTGAGGACCTCGCCGACCGGCACCCGCTTCTCCTCCACCGCCTGCACGGCCTCCTGGAACACCGCCGACTCGGCGGTCTTGAGCCGGATGACCAGCCCCACTCCGGCCAGCACCGCGCTGAAGACGAACGGCAGCCGCCAGCCCCAGGACAGGAAGTCCTCCCGGGGCAGCGTCGAGGCGAGGCTGAGCACCAGGGTCCCGGCGATCGTGCCGGCGGGGGCGCCCATGTAGGCGAAGGAGGCGGCGAAGCCGCGGGACTCCTTTTTCGCGCGCTCGAAGCCGAGCAGCATGGCGCCGCCCCACTCCCCGCCGACCGCGACACCCTGCAGGATCCGCAGGAGCACCAGCAGCAGCGGCGCCGCGACACCGATCTGCTCGGTGGTCGGGAGCAGGCCGATCAGCGTGCTGACCAGGCCCATCAACACCAGAGTCACGACCAGCATGGACTTGCGGCCGAGCCGGTCGCCGAGGTGGCCGAACACGATGCCGCCGAGCGGGCGGGCGAAGTAGCCGGCGGCGAGCGTGCCGAACGCGAGGACCTGCGCGACCCCCGGGCCGACCCCGGTGAAGAACACGGAACCGAAGACGATGCTCGCGGCCGTCGCGTAGAGGATGAAGTCGTAGTACTCGATCGCGGTACCGATGAAGCTGGCGGCCAGGATCCGGCGCATCTCCTCCGGGGTCGCATCGACCCGCCGGGCGGCCGGTGCGCTGTCGGTGCCGGTCATCACGCCACCTCCGTCCGGCGGCCGGTCGCGAGCGCGATGACGTCCAGGTCGTCGGGCACGAGCACCGGGCCGCGGAACGTCTCGACGGCGGCTGCGGAGAACGCCGACGCCGGGGCGTCGCCGGGCACCAGGTGGTGCAGGGCCAGCACCCGGGCACCGGCCTGGGTGGCGAGCTCGCCCGCCTGGCGGGCGGTGGTGTGGGCGCGGCCGTGGTGGGCCATCGTCGCGCGCCGCATGGCGGTGTCGGCGTAGCGGCGGCCCATCGCGGCCAGGTCGATGGCCTCGTGCAGCAGCAGGTCGGTGTTCCGCGCGAGGCGGACCAGGTTGGCGCAGGGCGCGGTGTCCCCCGAGATCGTCACCGAACCCTCGGCGGTGTCGAACCGGAACGCGAATGCCGGGGCGGTGGGCGGGTGCTCGACCAGGATCGCGGTGACGACGACGACGTCGTCGCGGTGGACCTCGAACGGTTCCATCACCGGGGCGACCCGGGCGTCGGCGGCGAAGCCCGTGCCCGGCGGCAGCGCGATGTCGTGGACGGCAATCAGGTCGGCGGGTCGCCGGGCCAACGAGTCGAAGATCCGGTCGTTGAGGTCGGTCGCGTGCGCCGCGCACAGCAGATCGACCATCTCGACCGTGCCCGGGGTCGGGTTGGCCGGCGCCACCGGTGCCGGTCGCCCGGTCGCGTGCGGGGACAGCGGCGGCAGGCCGCCGCGCGGGCCGGGACCGTGCACCTCGATCGGCGCAGCGGCCGGGTCCGGGCGCTCGAACAGGCCGAACAGCAGCAGCGGGACCAGGTCGGCGACGTGGTCGGAGTGCATGTGGGTCAGGAACAGCGCGCGGACCCGGTCGAGCGGCAGCCCGGCCCGGGCGAGCTGGCGGCCGGTGCCCTGGCCGGCGTCGACGAGGTACACGGCCTCGCCCACGACGACCGCCGTGCCGATCCCGCTCCGCGCGGCAGCGGCGCCGGGACGCTCCCACCACCGCGGACCGCCCGCGGTCCCGAGGGTCACCACATGAGGGCTGGACATGACACTCCTTCGTGTCGTGCTCGACGTGCGGCAGCCGCACCTCCAGCAGCACTGTCGCCCACCAGCGGTATCAGGCATAGCTGATTCTGCTGCCGGAGAGCATAAGCTCCACTTGTGAAGGACGTGACGTTGCGGCAGCTCGAGTACCTGGTCGCGATCGCCCAGGACGAGTCGATCTCCCGGGCCGCGGTCCGCTGCCACGTCTCCCAGGCCGCGATCAGCCAGGCCCTGCGGGAGCTCGAGGGCGCGCTCGGGGTGCAGCTGGCCGTACGGCGCACCGCGAAGGGCGTTCACCTGACCGCGGCCGGGCGTGCGGCGGCGACCCGGGCCCGCGGGGTGCTGCACGACGTCCGGCAGCTCGCAGGGCACCCGGGCACCGGGCGGCTGACCGTGGGGTGCTTCCCCTCGGTGTCCGCGCAGGTCGTACCGGAGGTCGCCGGCCTGCTGCGCGACCGGTTCCCCGACGCCCAGCTGGAGATCATGGAGGGCTCCGCCGCCGTGCTGCAGGAGCGCCTGCTGCGCGGCCAGGTGGACGTCTGCTTCCTCTACGAGATGCAGCTGCAGCCCGAGGTGGAGCCGACCCTGTTGCGCGAGCGCCGGTTCAAGGTCGCCGTCGCCGCCGACCACCCCCTCGCCGCGCGGCCCGACGTGCGTCTCGCCGACCTCGCCGACCACCCCGGCGCGCTGCTCAACGTCGAGCCGGCAAGCTTCCTCAACGAGGCCCTGCTGGCCCGCTTCGGGGTCGTCCCGCAGATCGCCTACCGCAGCACCGACGTGCTGACGGTGCGCGCGCTGGTCGGGCGGGGGCTGGCCTGGGCGCTGCTGATGACCGAGGTGGCGAGCAGCCACGAGGGCCGGCCGCTGCGGTTCCTGCCCATCGTCGAGGACATCGGGACCAACTCGCTCGTCGCCGCCCTGCCGCGCGGGATCCGGGCGAGCGGGCTGGTCGAGCAGGTGGTCGAGCAGTGCCAGCAGGTGCTGCCCCCGTAGTCGGGCGTTCCCGACGGACCTCGACGCCGGGGAAAGCTGGGGCTTCGGGACTGCCCTCGATCAGATCAGACGGCGACGCCTCCCACGTCGACGGGCGCGAGCTCGTCGGCCGTGAGCGCCGCCCCCCATGCCCCCGCCCAGGGGCCGAGCGTCGCGGGGACGATCGGCGGGACCTGGTGGAAGGTCGCGCGCGCCCGCAGCTGCTCGACGGTGGGCTCGAGGATGACGTCGGGCGCCTGACCCAGCCCGCCTCCGATGACCACGCGCCCGGGATCGACGGTCGCGATCATGCCGAGCAGCCCGCGGGCCAGCGCGGTCGTCGCCTCGGCGAGGATCGCCGCAGCCGCGGGGTGTCCGGCTCGGACGGCCGCCACGAGGTCCTGCGCGGTGAGCGCCTCGAGCTCCTCGGGCGAGGCGGAGCCCTCGGCCGCGACGACCTGGCGCCACCGGCCGGCGAGGTGCGCACCGCCGATGAACGTCTCGAGGCAGCCGCGCTGCCCGCACGAGCACAGCCGGCCGTGCTCGTTCTGGCTGATGTGCCCGATCTCGCCGGCCGCGTTGTGCGCGCCGGCTTCCACCACGCCGCGCACCACGTGCGCGCTGCCCACGCCGGTGCCGAGGGCGACGACGTAGGTGTCCTCGTGCCCGCGCCCGGCTCCGAGCACCGCCTCGGCGCGGGCCGCCGCCCGGCCGTCGTGCACGGGCACGACGGCGAAGCCAAGCCTCGCGCGCAGCACGTCCCCGATCGCGACGCCCGCCAGCCATGGCAGGTTGCTCGAGGTCACCACGACACCGCGGTCGTCCACGATGCCGGCGACGGTCACCGCCGCGCCGCGCACGCTCCGGTCGGCGACGAACGTCTCGACGAGCGTGGCGAGCTCGTCCAGCGCGCCCGCGCCGCGCGGCGTGGGGACGCGGGCTTCCGCCACGGGGACGGCCTCCCGCACCCCGGCCGCCGCGATCAGCAGCTTGGTCGAGGTGCCGCCGTAGTCGATCCCCAACACGTGATCCGTCATGGTGCGACCTCGCGCACCGCGGCCAGCAGCCGGCCGGCGAGCTCGGGGTCGGTGGTCGTGAAACGCCCGGCGTCGGGCGAGGACCCGAGGCTCACGCCCGTCTCGTCGGCGTGCACGCGGCTGGCGGAGGCGTGCACGGCGTCCACCCCGGCGGCCGCGAGCGTCGCAACCGACGCCGGTGTCACCCCGCTGCCGGCCATCACCTCGATCCGGCCCGCGGCGGCGACCATGGCCCGCAGGACGGGCACACCATCAGGTGCGGCGGCGGCACCGCCCGAGGTGAGGACGCGGCGCACGCCCGTGCCCACCAGGGCGGCGACGGCGGCGGCGGGATCGGGCAGCGTGTCGACGACCCGGTGCACGGTGACGTCGAGGTCCCCGGCGGCCTCGGTGGCCTGCGCGATCACGTCGAGGTCGAGCACCGGTGTGCCGTCGGGGCCGGTGGTGGTCGCACCGACGACGATCCCGTCCGCGCCGTGTTCGGCGGCAGCGCGGCAGTCGGCGAGCAGCACCGCCAGCTCGTCGGCGTCGTAGGTGAACCCGCCGGAGCGTGGCCGGATGAGGACGTGCACGCCGGGGCCACCCGCGTCCCGCGCGGCCACGGCGGCGTCGATGAGGCTCCCCGGCGGGGTCAGCCCGCCCAGGGCCAGTGCGGTGCACAGCTCGATCCGGGCTGGACGGACCCGGGCCGCGACCCCGATCCCCCGGACGTCCTGGACCGCGAGCTCCAGGACGAGGCGCCGAATCGACGGTTCGCTCGCAAGCTCGCTCATGCCGACACCCTCGCGGTGAGGTCGGGGTCGGCGTCGAACGCGTCGAAGGGGAACATCGGCCGCGCGATCCGCTCGTGGCCGAGGCGTTCGAGGTCCTGGTCGACCGGTCCCGGGGTCAGCGCGAGCGTCCAGCCGCGCGCGAGGTCGTACAGGGTGGGTTCGAGATAGCCGATCTTCGTGACGATCGCCCGGGCCTCGGTCGGCTCCAGCCCGAGCGCGCGGAAGTCGCCGGCGGCGTGGAACGCCTTGCGGAACTCGGTCACGATCACGCGCAGGCCGCCGACGGCGATCACGGCGATCCGCCCGGCGTGCGGGTCGCCCGCAGTCAGGCTCAGCAGCGTGCCGGCGATGCGGACGGGGCCGCTGACGCGGTTGTCCACGCGGGCACCGGCCACCACGACGACCTCGTCGCCGACCGCATGGCGGGCGAGCTCCTCGATCGCGGCGGCGTCGAAGATCGAGGCGACGTAGACGAGCGGTGCGTCTTCGCCGGTGAGCTCGGGCATGCCGAGCAGCCGGGTGAGCGTCCACGTGACGTCGCCGCTGCCGCCCGCGCCGGGGTTGTCCCCGGAGTCGCTGACCAGGTACGGCGTCTCCGTCGCGGCCAGCGCCGCCGCCACGCCGTCGGCGAGCGTGCCGGGCGGGCCGACGAACGTGAAGTCCTCGCGCACCGACCACAGGTGGCGCGCGATCCCCTCTGCCTCGGCCCGCACCACGTCGGCCTCGTGCCCGGTGACGATCACGCTCGCGTGGCAGCGCGGCTCGTCGGCCCAGGCGTAGCCGATCCAGATGGAGGCGTCGAGGACGCCGGCGCGCCGCTCGACGTCGGCGAGCGAGGCGTACAGGCTGCGGGCGGGCTCCACGCGGGTCGAGGTCTTCTCGCCCGGCAGCAGGATCGGCACCTTCACCCACGCGCGGACCGGCCGGGCGCCGTCCCGGAGCTGTGCCACGCGGACCTGGGCCACGAGATTGCGGGCCGCGCGCTCGCGGGTCTCCCAGGCGTCCTCGTGCGGGGCGAGCCGGTAGCAGGTGGGCAGGTCGACCTGGTCGAAGAACCGCGGCGAGATGTTGCCGTGCAGGTCCATCGTCGCGCCGATGAGCACGTCGGTCCCGACGACGCCGCGCACGCGGGTGACGAGGTCGCCCTCGGCGTCGTCCATGCCGACCACGCTCATCGCGCCGTGCACGTCGAGGTAGATCCCGTCGAGCGGCCGCTCGGCGTGCAGCGCGGCGAGGCCGGTGACGATCCGCTCGCAGTAGTCCTCGTAGACCTCGGTCCGCACGGCGCCGCCGGGGATGGATCGGGCGTAGAAGACGCCCAGCCACTCGGCGGCCTCGCGCAGCGGGGAGGCGGGCGCGAGGAACGGGTACCGGGCGACCAGCGCGTCGCCGGTGGAGGTGTGGAAGTCCCGGTGGTCGGCGCGGTGCGCGGCGTAGGCCGACGACTCGATCGCCATGCCGGCGATGGCGATGCGGGGTCTGCGTGGCGTGCTCAGGGTCATGCTCCTTGCTGGTGTCCAGCGCGGTTCAGCGGGTGGCGACGCGCAATTCGCGTCGGCGGCGCTGCTCGACGGGGTCCAGGGACGGCGCGGCGGCCACGAGGCGGCGCGAGTAGGGCTCGCGCGGGGCGCCGAGCACGTGGCCGGCGGGTCCTTCCTCAACGATCACGCCCCGGTGCATGACGGCCACGCGGTCGGCGATCTCGTGCACCACTGCGAGGTCGTGGCTGATGAACAGGCAGCCGAAGCCGAACTCGGCGTGCACCTCGCGCAGCACGTCGAGGACCTGCTGCTGCACGGAGACGTCCAGGGCGCTGGTCGGCTCGTCGGCGATGAGCAGGCCCGGCCGCAGGGCGAGCGCCCGCGCCAGTGCGACGCGCTGGCGCTGCCCGCCCGACAGCTCGTGCGGGTAGCGGTCGAGGCTGCCGCCGGGCAGCCGGACGGCGTCGAGCAGCTCGGTGACGCGTCGGCGGCGTTCCGCCCGGTTCGGGCGGCCGGCGAGTTCCGGATGCATCCGGAACGGCTCGGCGACCGACTCCCCGACGGTCATGCGCGGGTCGAGCGAGCCGGCCGGGTCCTGGAACACGATGCCGATCCGCGCCCGGAGCACACGGGCGCGCCGGCCGTGGCCCGTCAGCTCGGATCCCAGCACCGAGGCCGAGCCCGCCGCGATCGGCACGAGCCCGACGGCGGCCCGCGCCAGCGTCGACTTGCCCGAGCCGGACTCGCCCACCACCCCGACGATCTCGCGCGCGCCGACGACGAGGTCGGCGTCGGAGACGGCGCGGAACGCGCGCCGCCCGCGGCCGTAGTCGACGCACACGCCCTGCAGCCGCAGGGCATTCCCGTCCGTCGACTCGGTGGCAGCCTTGTCGACGAGAGCGGGCTCGGCCGCGAGCTCGGGCAGCTCGGGCACGGCGGCGAGGAGCCGGACGGTGTAGTCGTCGGCCGGCTCCGTGAGGACCTGCTGCACGGGCCCCTGCTCGACGACCCGGCCGTGGTACATCACCGCCACGTCGTCGGCGATGTCGGCCACCACGCCCATGTTGTGGGTGATGAGGAAGAGGGCGGCGCCGCGCTCCTGGACCAGGCGGCGCAGGAGGTCGAGGATCTCGGCCTGCACTGTGACGTCGAGCGCCGTGGTCGGCTCGTCGGCGATGATCACCTCGGGTTCGCACGCGATCGCGATGGCGATGACGACCCGCTGGCGCTGCCCGCCGGAGAACTCGTGCGGGTAACGGCCTGCGCGGGCGGCTGCGTCTGGGATGCCCACCTCGGTGAGCAGCTCGACGGCGCGCGCCGCGGCCGCGTCCCTGGCCGTCCCGTGGTTGCGCAACGCCTCGGCCACCTGGGCGCCGACGGCCATGCTCGGGTTGAGCGCGGTGGCGGGCTCCTGGAACACCATGCCGACGCGGGCGCCGCGCACCCGGCGCAGGTCCTCCCCGGTCAGGCCGAGCACGTCGGTCCCGCCGACGCTGATCCGGCCGGTGGTGCGGACGTTGCGCGGCAGCAGTCCGAGCACGGACATCGCGGTGACGCTCTTGCCGGAGCCGGACTCGCCGACGAGGGCGAGGACGCGGCCGCGCTCGAGCGCGAGCCGGACCCCGCGGACGGCGTGCACGTCGCCCTCGTCGGTGGCGAAGGTGACGTGGAGGTCGTCGATCTCGAGCGCTGCGGTTGCCGTTGACGTGGTCACGCGCGCTTCCCCTTCACGTCGAACATGTCTCGCAGCCCGTCGCCGATGAAGTTGAAGGCGCACACCACGGCGACGATGGCCAGGCCGGCGGGGAAGATCAGCCACCACGCGCCCGAGTAGACGAGGCCCACGCCGGAGCTGAGCATCGCTCCCCAGTCCGTTGCAGGCGGCTGCACACCCATGCCGAGGAAGCTGATGTAGGCGACGAGCAGGATCGCGTCGGCCACCTGGAACGTGGCGTTGACGACCACCGTGCCGATGGTGTTCGGGACGATGTGGCGCAGCACCGCCCGCCGGTGGGTGCCGCCGCCTGCCCGGACGGCGAGCACGTACTCGCGCGTCTTGAGCGACACCGACTCGGCGCGCACCAGCCGCGCCGGCACCAGCCACGAGACCAGGCCGATGACGAGGACCAGCAGCGGCACGGTCGGGCCGGTGATGGCCGAGACGACGAGCAGAAGGAAGATCGCGGGGATGGCGATGCCGGCGTCCACCACGCGCATCATCACCGCGTCCACCCAGCCGCCCACGTAGCCGGCGGTGGCACCCCAGAGGGTGCCGACGAGGGTGGCGAGGATCCCCGCGGAGAGACCGACGAGCAACGAGATCTGACCACCCTGCATGAGCCGGCCGAGCACGTCGTAGCCCACCGAGTCGGTGCCGAGCAGGTGGGAACCGGACGGCGGCAGGTTGGCCTCGGCGAGGTTCGTGTGCACCTGGTCGGTCGGGTGGACGAGCGGGCCGACGACGCTGAACAGGACGAGGAGGGCGAGCACCACGAGGCCGACGACGGCCATCCGGTTCGCGAGGAACCGGCGCAGCGCGCGCCCACGGGACACGGGACGCGCGTCGGCGGGGAGCGGGGCGGTCACTGCAGGGCTCCTCGGGTGCGCGGGTCGACGGCGGCCTGGAGCACGTCCGCGAGCAACGACCCGATGACGGTGGCGATAGCGATCACGAGGACGCAGCCGAGCAGCACCGGGAAGTCCCCGGCCTGGGCCGAGCTCCAGAACAGCAGGCCCATCCCGGGATAGTTGAACAGCTGTTCGACCACGAGTGTGCCGCCGAAGACCACGGGGATCTGGTAGCCGAGCATCGCCACGACGGGTGTGAGGGAGTTGCGCAGGACGTGCCGGCGCAGCACCGCGGCCTCGGGGGTGCCCTTGGCGCGCGCGGTCCGGACGTAGTCCTCGGCGAGGCTGTCGATCGTCGAGGACCGCGCGTACCGGCTGAACGTCGCGACCGCCACCAGCGCCCCGGTGAGGACCGGCAGCACGAGCGCGCGGGGCTCGCCGAGGATGGCGAGCACCGTGCGGCCCTGCGGTGCGAGCGCCGGGAACCAGCCGAGCCACTGCGACAGCACGACGACGAGGATGAGCCCGAGGAAGAAGCTGGGCGTGGAGTACAGCACCACGGCGATCGTCGTGGCCGAGTAGTCGAAGCCGGAGCCGCGCCGCGCGGCCTGCCGCACCCCCAGGGGTAGCGCGACCGCCAGCGCCACGACGAGCGACAGCCCGGTGAGCAGCAACGTCTTGGGCAGCCGCTGCGCGACGGCGTCGGCCACGGGCTGGTTCATCACGAAGGAGTCGCCGAGGTCGCCCCTGGCGAGGCGGCCCAGGAACGCGAGGTACTGCTGGAGCAGGGGCTGGTCGAACCCGTTCGCCGCATTGAAGGCGGCGATCTGCGCAGGCGTGGCGGTCTGCCCGAGGACCCCGCGCGCGGGCCCCCCGGGCAGCGCCTGGAGGAGCAGGAACACCACCACGGTCACGAGCAGGACGACGAGCACGGCCTGGCCCGTCCGCTGCAGGACGAAGCGCAGCAGGGGGTTCATGGTCGCGGTTGTGGTGGTGGCCATGGCTTCGTCAGCTCTCCCAACCCCACCGCTGGGGGTAGAAGTTCGCGCCCGGGTCCTGCGTGGTGCCCGTCAGGCCCTCGGCGATGACCGAGACCTGGTAGACGGGGTTGGGCAGCCACATCACCGGCAGGTCCCGGGCGAGCAGCGCCGAGTACTGCGCCATCGTCCCCGGCTCGTTGCTGAGGACAGCCGCGGAGAGCAGGGCGTCGGCCTCGGGGTTGGAGTAGTTGCCGAAGTTGGCCGTGCCGCCGCTGCCGAAGATGCGCTCACCGGTGGGGTAGGCGCCGAAGTACCAGCTGCCCGCGGTGCCGAAGTAGCTCAGCTGCCACGTGCACTCCGGGGCGCCTGCCTTGCAGGGGGCCGTGCGGGAGAGCACCTGGTTGAGCGGCGCCTGCTCGAGGTAGACCGACACGCCCACCTGCTGCAGGGCCGACTGGATCTCGGCGAACTGGTTGTCGGTCTCCTGGGAGCCGCTCTGCACGAGGAACGTGAGCTCCATCTTCGTGCCCGCCGCGATGCCCTCGCCGCACTGGTCGGCGCCGGTGCCCGCGTTGGTGCACGCGAGCACGCCGTCGCCGCCCCGCGTCCAGCCGCGGGCGGCGAACAGTTGCGCTGACGCCGCAGGGTCGAACGGGTAGGGGTTGGTCGCCTGGACCTCCGACAGGTAGTCGCTCGCCGGTTCCTGCGGGACCGGCCCGTAGCCCGGGTCGGCCGCGCCGTGCCACACGACCTCGGAGATGCCGACCTGGTCGATCGCGTGCTGCAGCGCCTGACGCACGTAGAGCCGGGAGAAGACGGCGCCCATCTGCGGGTGGTGGAAGTTGTAGGGCATGTACGTGACCGACCACCCGGTCCACGGCTGGACCCGGTAGCCGAGACCGGTGTACTGCTGCTCCTGCGCGAGCGCGGAGCTCGGGATGTAGCCGTAGTCGACCGACTTGGCGCGCACCGCGTTGACCTCGGCGTCGGCGCTCGTGAACGGCAGGAGGTTGACCTCGTCGGCGTGCGCCGGGTCGGTCCCGTCGTATGCCTGGTTCCGCACGAGCTTCACCTGGCCGTTCGCCGCGTACTCCTGCGCCGTGAACGGCCCGGATACCACGTCCCACAGCGGGTTCGTCTCGTACGATGCGAGGTCCTTGGACTCCGCCACGAGGTAGTCGAAGATCGCCCGTGCCTGGGCCGGGTCGCGGTCACCGTCGCCGACCGCGCCGTCGTCGCTCGTCTTCGCCCACGAGTGCTGCGGCAGCGGCGTGATGAGGGTCAGCTGGGTGGAGGTGAACCACTGCTGGTTGTAGGCCTGGTCGAGCGTGAGCACGACCGTCCGCTCGTCCGGGGTGCTGACCGCCACGACGTTGTCGGGCATCTTGCCCTCGGCGTACGAGCCCCAGCCGTCCTTCCCCGCCTTGATCAGGTTGAACCAGAACTCGACGTCGCGGGCGGCTACCGGACGTCCGTCGCTCCAGCTCATGTCCTTGAGCTTCAGCGTGACCTGCGTACCGTCCTCGGACCACTGGATGGACTCGGCGACCGAGGCGGCCTCGTCCAGCGCGACCTGGCCCGTGCTGCCGTTGAAGGCCACCAGTGCGGGCCAGAGGCTCCGGTAGATCGAGGTGTTGTGGGTGGCGAGCGTGCCCGGGACGCCGATCGGCAGGATCCAGTTCGGCGTGGCATTGGCCGGAAGCGCGTAGTTGACGACGGAGCCAGTGCCGCCGCTCTCCTCGCCGCCGGAGCCGCAGGCAGCCAGGGCGAGCGCCGCAGCGACCGCCAAGGCGGTGCCGCGCGCGATCCGTGCGGCGAGTGGGGGTCGGGACACAACTTCCTCCATCACTGGCAAAAGTTACTGCAAGATGGAAGCATGCAACCAGTGGCACGCCGCGATCACCAGCTCTTCGCTGTTACGGAGCGATAAATTCAGGCGGACCGTGTCCGACCAAGGGGGCACAGCGGCGAAAAGTGCGAAAATGCACGCCCACTTCGTTCAATAATGGAAGAAGGGTCATGTCCGAGGCAGCCGCTGCCATCGTCGAGCTCGTTGCCACCGGTCGAGCGGTCACCCGTGCCGAGATCGGCAAGGTACTGGGCTGGGCACCGTCGACCGTGTCGCTGCGCGTGGGGCAGCTGCTGGCCTCGGGCGTGCTGCACGAGGCCGACCTCGCACCCTCCCGCGGCGGCCGGCCGGGACGGATCCTTCGGCTGCGGGACGACGGTGGCTGCGTCGTCGTCGCGGACGTCGGCGGTCACCACGCGCGTACCGCGGTCGTCGACCTCACCGGAGCGCTACGCGACGTGGCCGAGGTCGATGTCGATGTCAGCGAGGGGCCGGACGCTACGCTCGACCGGATCGTCGCGGCGTGGAACGAGGCCGCCCGGGGCGGCACGGTCATGGCAGCGGGGCTCTCGCTCCCCGGTCCTGTCGACGCCGACCGCGGCGCCGTCGTCCAGGCCTCACGCATGCCGGGCTGGAACGACGTCCCCGTCGGGGAACGGGTCACCGAGCGGCTCGGCGTTCCCACCGTCGTCGAGAACGACGCCAATGCGATGGCACTCGGCGAGCACTATGCCCGCATCGACCACACCCGGGACTCCGTCACGGTCAAGGCGGGCACCGCGATCGGCTGCGGTCTGGTCATCGGCGGCCGGATCTACCCCGGCTCATCGGCGGGCGCCGGCAACATCACCCACACCCGGGTGGACGTCGCCAGCGCCACGCCGTGCTCGTGCGGCAACCTCGGCTGCCTCGAGACGGTGTCCTCCGGGGCGGGCGTCGTGCGACTGCTGCAGGCACGCGGGATCGAGATCGGCTCCACCGCCGACGTCGTGCACCGGGCCCAGAACGGCGACCCCGAGGTCTCCGCGCTGGTCCGCGCCGCGGGCGGCTACCTGGGCGCCGTGCTGTGCACCGTGGTGAACCTCGTCAACCCCGGCGCGGTCTACCTCGGCGGGGCGCTGTCCTCGGTCGAGCCGTTCGTCGCGGCGGTCCGCGGGCGCGTCTACGAGGGGTCGCACCCCATCGCCACCGGGCACCTGGTCATCGACGCGACCACCACCGGACCTGACGCGGGCATCGTGGGGATGGGGCGGCTCGCCGTCGCCGCCGCCCACCGGGGAACGACGGCGTAGCCCGCCTCCCGCAGCCACCCACGTGTGCGACGCTCCCGTGTTGTCGCTGCCGCTCCACTCGGGTGATCGTGCTCCGGATCGGGCGTCAGGTGCGACGGCTGCTCGCGCTCGCGGCGGCCCCACTCGCGGCCACCGCGCTGGTGACCGCTGATCGTCTCGGCAGCGGGGTGCTGTAGACGACGCTCGTCGTGACCGCGCCGAGGCCGGCGATCCGGCCCGTGACCTGCTCCAAGTGGCGCATCCCGCGGGCGCGCACGCTGAGCACGAAGCAGTCATCCCCCGTGACGTGGTGGGCCTCGGTGACCTCGGGTGTCGTGGCCAGCAGGTCGCGGAACGGCTTGTAGTTGCCGTGGGGGTAGCGCAGGCGGACGAGCGCCATGATCGGCAGGCCCAGCTTCTCCGGGTCGACCTCGCAGCCGTAGCCCGTGATCACGCCGCTCTCCTCGAGCCTGCGCACCCGCTCCGTGACGGCGCTAGGCGACAACCCGACGAGCCGCCCCAGGTCGGCGTAGCTGGCGCGGCCGTCGTTCTGCAACGCTTCCAGCAAGCGCCAGTCCAGATCGTCCAGGGATTCCACGGCCATAACGCGAAACTACCGTGGATTCCACCTTCCAGTGCTTGCGGTCGCCGCTTAGCGTCGCGGCCATGGACCTCGACGCCGTCACGTTCTTCGCCGCCCGCCTCGCCTTCCAGACCGACGTCGCCGACGTCAACGCCGCGTTCACGAGCGGCGAGCCTGGATTCGTGCTCATCGACTCGCGCAGTGCCGCATCGTGGGCCACGGGCCGGATCCCCGGCGCGCTGCACCTGCCCACCGGCGAGATCCCCGACCGTGCGGCCGCCCTGCTCGACCCCGGGGTGCCGGTCGTGACCTACTGCTGGGGCCCGGGGTGCAACGGCGCCACCCGCGCCGCCCTCGCCCTCGCCCGCCTCGGCTACGTGGTGCAGGAGATGCTGGGCGGCATCGAGTACTGGACCCGCGAGGGCTTCCCGGTCGAGACGGACGCAGGCCTCACCTACAGCGATCCGGACCCGCTCACGGTGCCGTGCGGCTGCTGACCCCGGCGCGGCGGATTGCAGCGCTGTTAGCCCTGCTCGTCGGGCAGCCGGCCGTGGAGGAAGTCGTCGTACGCCGACAGATCCAGGAAGCCGTGGCCGCAGTAGTTGAAGAGGATCACCTTCTCCTCGCCGGACTCCTTCGCGGCAAGTGCCTCGTCGATCGCGGCCCGGATCGCGTGGGCCGCCTCAGGGGCGGCGATCTTGCCCTCGGCCCTTGCGAACTGCACGGCCGCCTCGAACACCGTCCGCTGCGGGTACGCGACGGCCTCCATCCGGCCGTCCCGCACGAGCGCGGAGACCAGCGGGGAGTCGCCGTGGTAGCGCAGCCCGCCCGCGTGGATCGACGGCGGCACGAAGTCGTGTCCCAGCGTGTACATCGGCAGCAGCGGGGTGAGGCCCGCGGTGTCACCGAAGTCGTAGTCGAACCGCCCCTGCGTCAGGGTCGGGCAGGACGCCGGTTCGACGGCCAGGAGCCGCACCGCGTCGTGGGGCACGAACGGGAACGCGATTCCCCCGAGGTTCGAGCCGCCACCGCACGGCGCGATCACGACGTCCGGCGTCCGCTCCCCCGCGAGCTCCAGCTGTTCCCTGGCCTCCAGACCGATCACGGTCTGGTGCAGCAGCACGTGGTTGAGGACCGAGCCGAGCGCGTAGTGGGTGTCGTCGCGGGAGACGCAGTCCCTTACGGCGTCCGAGATCGCCATGCCCAGCGATCCGGGGTGCTGCGGGTCGTCCACCGGAGAGGCGACGACCGAACCGCCCCACGTCTCCATCGCGACCCGGCGGTACGGCTTCTGCTCGTAGGAGGCCCGGACCATGTAGACCTGCAGATCGAGGCCGAACTGGGCGCAGGCGAACGCGAGGGCGGTGCCCCACTGCCCTGCGCCGGTCTCCGTGGAGAGGCGGGTGATGCCCTCCCGGGCGTTGAAGAAGGCCTGCGCCACTGCCGTGTTGGGCTTGTGGCTCCCGGCGGGCGACACCGACTCGTCCTTGAAGTAGATGCGCGCCGGAGTGCCCAGCTCGCGCTCCAGCCGCACGGCCCGCACCAGTGGGGTGGGCCGCCAGAGCCGGAGGATGTCGAGCACCTCACCGGGCACGTCGATCCACGGCTCGGTGGAGACCTCCTGCTCGATCAGCGCCATCGGGAAGAGCGGGGCCAGGTCGTCGGGCCCGACGGGCTGACGCGTGGCCGGATGCAGGGGCGGTTCGAGGGGCTTCGGGAGATGCGGCGCGACGTTGAACCACGCGCTGGGGATTTTCTCAGGGGGCAACGTCCATCGGGTCATCATCGACCTCCAGCACCTTGGATCCATACGGCTGTTTCCGGGGCCTCGGGTCAGCAGTATGGCGCCACAGTGCGCGATGGCCGCGTGGGAGAGTGGGCACGTGAGGCAGTTGGTGGGCGCGGTGGTCCTGACGGCGGCCCTCTGTGGGTGCTCGGCCGCCGAACCACCTGCTCCGGCACCGCCGCCTCCACCTCCACCGCCGCCGGCCGCGTGCCTGCTCGACACGGCCGCGCTCGCGAACGTCACGGGCGTGACCTGGACACCGGACGCGAGCACGGCGAGCGACACCCGCTGCGTCTACGACCCGGCCGGCACCACACGCCCGGCCGAGGGCCCGACGTTCCTGTCCGTCGACGTCACGGAGCGGCCGCCGGCGCTCGACACCGTGGCCGAGCTCTGCGAGGACGGGTCCCGGGCACCGGTGGGGGCCGCCGGGTTCGTGTGCCGCTTTCAGGGCGGCAACGTGTTCGCCGCGCTGGTACGCAACGGCCGACTGGTGACCCTCGCTGCATCGGCCGTGCCGGCCGGCACCACCGCCGCGCAGCTGGTGGTGGCGTTCGACCAGCAGGTGGCGGCGTTGAGCGGCTGAGCGGCCGCGCAGAGGGCCGAAGCCACCCACAGGTCACGTATCGAGACTCGCCAACGCGGGCCCGGTGGTCGCGATGGCGACCACCGGGAGGTGTGGGCGCTAGGGCAGCTCGCGGGAGGCGCGGAGACGGTTGAGGGCCTCCTCGAGGATGGCCGCGCCGTCGGAGTCGCTGCGGCGCTCCTTCACGTACGCGAGGTGCGTCTTGTAGGGCTCCGTGCGCGGCGGCGCGGGCGGGTTCTCCCCGTCCCGGCCAGCGGGCAGGCCGCAACGCGGGCAGTCCCACGACTCGGGGATGTCCGCCTCGTTCGCGAACGATGGAGTGGTGACGTGGCCGTTCGCGCAGAAGTACGGGATTCGCGAGCGCGGCGCCGTCTCGCCTCGCTCGGACTCACCCATCGGACCGGCCCCCACACGGGTGCCGCGGATCGCGTTGCCGCCGGACATCCCTTTGCCTCCCTCAGACCCCGACCCGGACCAGCAGCCCGGTGCCGATGATCGCGATCACCCAGATCGAACCGACGAACAGCGTGAGGCGGTCGAGGTTCTTCTCGACCACGCTCGACCCCGACAGGCTCGACTGCACTCCGCCGCCGAACAGGGTGGAGAGTCCACCACCGCGGCCACGGTGGAGCAGGATCAGCAGCACGAGCAGCACGCTGGAGATGATCAGCACGATCTGCAGGGCCAGTTCCATCGATCCTCATTCCGAATTGCTCGTGCGCATCCGACAGCTGTGCCGGGGATACCGAGACTACCGTGATGGCGCTCGGCGCCCGCCGGGGGTCGTGAGTGGATACGCGCCCAATACGCGCTGGAGCACTCGTATCCACCCACGACATGGTTACGGGAGAGGGCCGCCCGCCGCGATCGCGCAGAGCTGCGCGAACTCGTCGGCGTCGAGGCTGGCGCCGCCGACGAGGGCACCGTCGACGTCCTTCTCCGCCACGATCTCGCCGACGTTCTTGGCCTTCACCGAGCCGCCGTAGAGCACCCGGACGCTCGTCGCGATGGCCTCGCCGTACTTCGCCGACACGGTCTCGCGGATCGCCGCGCACACCTCCTGCGCGTCGGCCGCGCTCGCGACGCGGCCGGTGCCGATCGCCCACACCGGCTCGTAGGCGAGCACGAGGTTCTGCGCGTGCTGGCTCTGCACCTTCTCCAGCGCGGCTGTGATCTGCCGCGTGGTGTGGGCGACGTGCTCGCCTGCCTCGCGAACTTCCAGGTTCTCGCCCACGCAGAGGATCGGCACGATCCCGTGCTTCACCGCCGCGTGCACCTTGCGGTTGACGAGCGCGTCGTCCTCGCCATGGTGCTCGCGCCGCTCGGAGTGCCCGACCACCACGTAGCGGCAGCCGAGCTTCGCGAGCATCACACCGGAGACGTCACCGGTGTAGGCGCCCGAGTCGTGCGGCGAGAGGTCCTGCGCGCCGTGCACCAGCAGGAGCTTGTCGCCGTCGATGAGCGTCTGCACCGAGCGGATGTCGGTGAACGGCGGCAGAACCGCCACCTCGACCTTGTCGAAGTACTTCTCCGGCAGCGAGAAGGCGATCTTCTGCACCAGCGCGAGGGCCTCGAGGTGGTTGCAGTTCATCTTCCAGTTGCCGGCGATCAGCGGCATGCGGACGGCCATGTTTTCTACTTCTCCAGTACGGCGATGCCGGGGAGGGACTTGCCCTCCAGGTACTCCAGCGACGCGCCGCCGCCGGTGGAGATGTGGGAGAACCCGTCCTCCGGCAGGCCGAGCGCGCGCACCGCGGCGGCCGAGTCGCCGCCGCCCACGACGCTGTAGGCGCCGGAGTCGACGATCGCCCGGGCCACCCCGCGGGTCCCCTCGGCGAACGGTGCCAGCTCGAACACGCCCATCGGTCCGTTCCAGAACACGGTGGCCGCCCCGGCCAGCACCTCGGCGAACGCCCCCACCGAGTCCGGGCCGATGTCGAGGCCCTTCCAGCCGTCGGGGATGGCGTCGGCGGCGACGGTCTGCGTCTTCGCCTCGGCCGAGAAGTCGTCGGCCACCACCACGTCGGACGGCAGCACGATCTTCCCGGTCTCGAGGAGCTTGCGGCAGGTGTCGATCTGGTCGCGCTCCAGCAGCGAGTCGCCGACGCCGTAGCCCTGCGCAGCGAGGAACGTGAAGCACATGCCCCCGCCCACGAGCAACGCGTCGACCTTCGGCAGCAGCGCCTCGATCACCGCGAGCTTGTCGGAGACCTTCGAACCGCCCAGCACCACGGCGTACGGGCGCTCCGGCGACTCGGTGAGCCTGCGCAGCACCTCGACCTCGGTGAGCACGAGCCCGCCCGCGTACGCCGGCAGGTCCTGCGCCACGTCGTAGACCGAGGCCTGCTTGCGGTGGACCACGCCGAAGCCGTCCGAGACGAACGCGCCACTCGCCCCGGTCAGCGCGGCGAGCTCGTGGGCGAGCGCCGCGCGCTCGTCGTCGTTCTTCGACGTTTCGCGCGGGTCGAACCGGATGTTCTCCAGCAGCACGACCCCACCGTCGGCCAGCGCACCGACGGCGGCCTGTGCCTCGTCGCCGTGCTCGGCGAGGGTCACCTCGGCCCCGAGCAGCTCACCGAGCCGCCCGGCCACCGGGGCGAGGGAGTACTTCGGTTCCGGCCCACCCTTCGGCCGGCCCAGGTGCGCCGTGACGACCACCCGCGCCCCGGCCTCGCGGAGCTTCTGCAGCGTGGGTACCGAGGCGCGGATCCGGCCGTCGTCGGTGATCCTCGAACCGTCGAGCGGGACGTTGAGGTCCGAGCGGACCAGCACGGTCCGCCCGGACACACCCTCTCCGAGGAGGTCGTCGAGCGTCTTCACAGCTTGGATGCCACCAGGTCCGTGATGTCGACGAGGCGGTTCGAGTAGCCCCACTCGTTGTCGTACCAGCCGAAGACCTTGACCTGGTTGCCGATCACCTTGGTGAGCGGCGCGTCGTAGATGCAGGACGCCGGGTCGGTGACGATGTCGGAGGAGACGATCGGGTCGTCGCTGTAGCGCAGGTAGCCCTTCAGCGGGCCGGCATCCGACGCCGCCTTGTACGCCGCGTTGACCTCGTCGACCGAGACCTCCTTGCGGAGGTCGACCGTGAGGTCGGTGATCGAGCCGGTGGGCACCGGGACGCGCAGCGAGTAGCCGTCGAGCTTGCCGTTGAGGTGCGGCAGCACGAGGCCGATCGCCTTCGCGGCTCCCGTGGAGGTGGGCACCACGTTCAGGGCGGCGGCACGGGCACGCCGCTTGTCCTTGTGCGGGCCGTCCTGGAGGTTCTGGTCCTGCGTGTACGCGTGGATCGTGGTCATCAGACCCTTCTCGATCCCGAACGCGTCGTCGATCACCTTCGCCAGCGGCGCGAGGCAGTTCGTGGTGCAGGACGCGTTGGAGATGATGGTCTGCGAGCCGTCGTACGCGTCGTCGTTCACACCCATGACGACCGTGAGATCGGGCTCCGTCGCGGGGGCGGAGATGATGACCTTCTTCGCGCCCGCGTCGAGGTGCTTGCTGGCGGCATCGCGCTTGGTGAAGATGCCGGTGGACTCGACCACGACGTCGACGCCGAGGTCCTTCCACGGCAGCTCGGCGGGGTCGCGCACGGCGAGGCCCTTGAAGCCCTTGCCGTCGACGATGATCTCGTCATCGGTGTGGCTCACCTCGTAGGGCAGCCTGCCGAGGATCGAGTCGAACTTGAGCAACCCGGCCAGCGTGGCGTTGTCGGTGATGTCGTTCACCGCCACGATCTCGATATCGGTGGTGCCGGCCGCCCGCTGGGCGTCCACCGCTCGCCAGAAGTTGCGGCCGATGCGACCGAACCCGTTCACGCCCACCCGCACGGTCATGTGCGCCTCCTGTACCGCTCTCGCGTCTCTGGAACCGGCATCAACCCTAGTCGCTGGTCACGGGACGGAAACGCCCAGGCCCTGTATCGATTCTGACCGCATCGAATCCGCCGAACCTACAGCCGGCGCGCGACGAGCTCCCCCTTGCCGACCGGGATCGTCGTGACGGCGGTGAGATCGCGGCGCAGCAGAGCCTCCAGGGGAGCGATCTCGTCCGGGTGCGACAGCGCGTTGTCGGCGACGAGCACTCCGCCCGCGCGCAGCACGCGGACCGGGTGCGGCCACCACGACGGGTACTCCGTGCGCTCCGCGTCGAGGAACAGCAGGTCGACCTCGCCGTCCGCGAGCCCGGCCACCCCCGCTCCCCCGTCCTCGGGCCGCAGATCGACGTAGCCGGCGAGGCCCGCGTCGGCGAGGCTGGTGGCGGCATCGTCCTGGGCTGCCCGGTCTGGGTCGAAGCTGATCACCTGGCCACCGGTGGCGCGGGCGGCGTCGGCGAGCCAGAGCGTGGAGACGCCGCGTGAGGTGCCGATCTCCACGATCCTCCGGGCATCGACGGCCTGGGTGAGGAACCAGAGGAACCGGCCGGCGTCCGGTTCCAGCACCCGCCACCTGTCGAGCCGATCTGCCTGTGCGGCGTCGTGCCGGGCCGCCGCGTCGCTCACCCGGTGGAGCACCGCCAGAACCGAATCATCCACGCCGCGATCGTGCCAGAGCCACGCATCCTTCTTGGCTGACCGGCCGCCCCCCGGCAGGATGCCAGGCATGTCCAGGGACGAGTCGTCCGTCGGCCAGCGCTATGTCGAGCGCAGGCCGGTCGCCGGGCTCGCCGACATGGTCTCGACGGTGTGGGTGCAACAGATCGGTGCCGACGCACCCGCCTACCGGCATCGGAACCTGCCGCACGGCGGCACCGAGGTCGTCTGCGCGATGGGAGCACCCCCGCAGGTGGTCGGACCGTTGACTGGTCCGTACGTCGAGGTGCTCGCCCCGGGCACCACCGTGGTGGGGATGCGACTGCGCCCAGGAGCAGGCGCGGCGCTGCTGGGGGTGCCGCCGTCCGAGCTGGTGGACCTCAGCGTGCCGGCTGACGCGCTCTGGGGCCGGCCGGGCACCGCGCTCGGTGATCAGGTGTGTGCCGCGGCGTCTCCCGCGGCAGCGCTCGCCGCCCTGCAGCGCGGCATGCTCGCCCGGCGGTCCGCCGACGCGGACCCGGATCCGCTCGTCACCGAGGCCGTCCGCCTGCTGATGCCCGGCCGGTCCTCCGGCGTCGCCGCGCTCCCCGGCCTCCTCGCCGTCTCCGAGCGCCATCTGCGGCGGCGCTGCCATGCCGCCGTCGGCCTCGGGCCGAAGGCGCTGCACCGCACCCTGCGCTTCCAGGGCTTCCTCGCCATGGCCCAGCAGGCGTTCGCCACCGGCCGCTCGCGGGACGGCCTGGCCGAGCTCGCGCTCCGGGCCGGGTACGCCGACCAGGCCCACCTCACCCGCGAGTGCGTGCGGCTCACCGGCGCCACGCCCCGCGCGTTCCTCGCCGAGAGCGCGGACGCCTGCGCGTGCGGGGGGCACGACCACGCCGCCTCCTACCAGCCGATGCTGGCCGGTTCGTTCAAGAACGCCACCGGGGCGGCGTCCTAGCGTCATCCGCGTGACCCCGACCGAACGCGAGCTCACCGCCCTGCGGGGCACGATCGCGGGCGAGGTGGTGCTGCCCGGGTCGGCGGACTACGAGAGGGCCCGCAGGCCCGCGATCGCCCGCTTCCGCGACGTCCGACCGCGCGCCGTCGTGCGCTGCGCCACGACCCAGGACGTCGTCGAGACCCTCGCCGTCGCCCGTCTCCTGCGGGTGCCCGTGGCGGTCCGCGGCGGCGGGCACTGCTTCGCAGGCCGTTCCTCGACCACCGGCATCGTCCTCGACGTCTCCCCGATGGCCACGGTCGCGCTCCGGGACGGGCTGGCCGTCGTGGGCGCTGGCACCCGGCTCGGAGCGCTCTACGACGCGCTCGACGGACACGGCCTCACCCTGCCGGCAGGCTGCGAGCCCGCGGTCGGCGTGACCGGACTGACGCTCGGCGGCGGGTTCGGGGAGCTGGGCAGGCGGCACGGGCTCACGTGCGACCGGCTCGCCGGGGCGCGGGTGGTGTGCGCCGACGGCCGGGTCGTCGACTGCGACGCACACCGCGAGCCCGACCTCTTCTGGGCCCTGCGCGGCGGCGGGCCGGGCTTCGGGGTCGTCACCACGCTGCTGTTCCGCCCGGTCCCGGCGCCGCCGACCACCGTGTTCCACCTGACGTGGCCGGCGGGCACCGCCACCGCGGTCGTCTCGGCATGGCCCCACTGGGCCCCCGGCGCTCCCGACCAGCTCACCGCCACCCTGCGCCTCGTCGCGCCGGCAGACCCCCGCCTGCCGGCGGTGGTGACGCTCGTGGGGACGATGCTCGACGGCGACCCCGCACCCCTGCTGGACGAGTTCGTCCGCCGCGCGGGCGTGGAGCCGGCGCGCGCGACCCTCGCGTCCGGGTCGTTCCGGCAGGCGAAGCGGTCGCTGGCCGAGCTGGACGCGAGCGGGGCGGAGCCGGCGGCCCTCCTGCACAGCCGGTCGGAGTTCTTCCGCCGTCCGTTGCCCCCGGACGCGGCGGCGGCGCTCGTGCACAGCGTCGTGGCCGACCGGGTGCCGGGCCAGGCCCACGAGGTGGATCTCATCCCGTGGGGCGGCGCCTACAACCGGGTCCGGCCCGACGCCACGGCGTTCGCCCATCGCGCGGAGGCCTACCTGCTCCAGATCGGACTCGTGACCAGCGGGGACACCCGGCGACTCGACCGCTCATGGTCGACGGTCGCCCCCTTCGGCTCCCGCCGCGTCTACCCGAACTTCCCGGACCCCGACCGCGCGCTCCCCGCAGCGGCCTACCACGGCGGCAACCACGAACGGCTGCGGCGGATCCGCGACGCGGCTGACCCCGACGCAGTCCTGTCCCCACGGCTGGAGGAACCATGCGCGGCCCCTGACCCCTGACGAGCGCGAGCAGATGCTCCGGATCGTCGAGCCCTGTCTGCCGCTGGACGCCGCGGCGGGCATGGTCGACGGCCGGCTGGCCCACCCCGAGTCCCAGCTCACCGGGTTCACCGCCCGTCCGACGCGCTGGCCCTCGTTCGACTTCGCGTGAGAGTGAGATCCCCGTGTCCCGACTGGTGCTGTACATGTCCATGTCCCTCGACGGCTTCATCGCCGGACCGGACGACCGTCCCGGCCAGGAGCTCGGCCGCGACGGCGGGCGGCTGTTCAACTGGCTCGACGACCGGATGTCCGACGGCCCGAACGGGCAGGTCTTCCGCGAGGCGCTTGCGACCGGCGCCGTGATCTCCGGCCGGCGGACGTTCGAGCTCGCCGGGCGCTGGCAGGGCGACCACCACGACGGCGTGCCGATCTTCGTCCTCACCCGCCACGTCGACGAGGGCGACGTCCCGCCGGGCAGCGCCCGGTTCGTCACCGACGTCGAGGAGTGCGCGGAGCTGGCCAGGGCAGCCGCGGGCGATCGTGACGTGCTCGTGCACGGCGCAGGCGCTGCGCAGGCGCTGCTGCGCGCCGGCCAGCTCGACGAGATGGAGATCCACCTCGTGCAGGTCCTGCTCGGCGACGGGCGGCGCCTCTTCGACGCGCTCGGGCCCGGCCACATCGAGCTCGAACCGGTCCGGATCCTGCAGGGCCGCGACGTCACCCACCTCCGGTACCGGGTGCGACGCTAGGCGGTGACCCGCGACGCTCACGTGGGGACAACGCGGTGGATCAAGGCGAGATGGTCGCTAGATGATCTCCAATCGCGACCATCAGCCCTTGATCGCCGCGCTGACCTGCCGGTATCGGATGCAGATTGTCATTGTTGCGACCATGGGCAACCGATACTTCTGGCGATCTCCGACCCACCTCGCTCGCGCACTGCGGGATGCTGGGCACGTCGCCCCGCGCCGAGGAGGTCGCAGTGTCCGGGATGCTGTCGTTCGACGAGGCCGGCGCCCGCCGGCTCGAAGCCGTCTACACCACCCCGGACGTCGCCGGGCAGCGACACGACGTGCGGAGGATCCTCGCGCTGCGCCCCGGCGAGCAGGTCGTGGACATCGGCGCGGGCCCCGGTCTGCTCGCCGTCGAGATGGCTGCCGAGGTGGGGCCGGACGGTGGCGTGCACGCCGTCGAGCCCAGCGAGAGCATGCGGGCGCGCGCGCAGGCGCGGGCTCGACCGCCGGGCGCCGCGCACATCGAGGTCTCGGATGGATCCGCGGACGCACTCCCCCTCCCGGACTCGAGCGTCGACGCGGCCGTCTCCACGCAGGTCTTCGAGTACCTCCACGACGTGCCCGGCGCGCTGGCGGAGGTCCACCGCGTCCTGCGGCCTGGCGGGCGGGTGCTGCTGCTCGACACCGACTGGGACTCGATCGTCTGGCACACCCGCGACGACGCCCGCACCGCGCGCATCCTGGCCGCGTGGGACGAGCACCTCGCGGACCCGCACCTGCCGCGGACCCTCGCCCCCGCACTGCGCGCCGCGGGGTTCAGCGCCGTGCTCACGCGGGTCCTCCCGCTGCTGAACATCGGGTACGACCCGAACTCCTACAGCGCCATGACCGCTTCGACCATCGCGGAGTACGTCACGGGGCGGGCCGGCATCAGCGGCGCCGACGCCCAGGCATGGCTCGACGACGTCACGTCGCTGGGCGAGGCCGCATTCTTCAGCCTGAACCGCTACGCCTTCCTCGCGGATCGATGAGGCCGGTCAGGTCTCGTCCAGCATCTCCGGGGTGACGGCGGAGTCGGTGTCCGGGATGCCGAGGTCGGCGGCACGCTTGTCGGCCATGTGCAGCAGCCGGCGGATCCGCCCGGCGACGGCGTCCTTCGTCATGGGCGGGTCGGCGAGCTGACCCAACTCCTCGAGGGATGCCTGGGTGTGCTCGACGCGCAGCCTGCCGGCCGCCAGCAGGTGGTCGGGGACGTCGTCGCCGAGGATCTCCAGTGCCCGCTGCACGCGGGCCGCGGCGGCCACGGCCGCCCGCGCGGAACGGCGCAGGTTGGCGTCGTCGAAGTTGGCCAGCCGGTTGGCCGTTGCGCGGACCTCACGGCGCATCCGCCGCTCCTCCCACGCCATCACGCTCTCGTGCCCGCCCATGCGGGTGAGCAGCGCGCTGATCGCGTCGCCGTCGCGGACCACCACCCGGTCGGCGCCGCGCACCTCCCGCCACTTGGCCGTGACGCCGAGCCTGCGCGCGGCTCCGACCAGCGCCATCGCCGCCTCCTGGCCGGGGCAGGTGACTTCGAGTGCCGAGCTGCGGCCGGGCTCGGTGAGCGAGCCGTGCGCGAGGAACGCACCGCGCCACGCCGCCTCCGCGTCGCACACGCCACCGGAGACGACGGGCGGCGGCAGGCCCCGCACCGGGCGGCCACGGACGTCGAGCAGACCGGTCTGTCGGGCGAGGCCCTCCCCGTCGCGCACCACCCGCAGCACGTAGCGGGCGCCGCGACGCAACCCGCCCGCGCTGATCACGTGGGCCTCGCAGGTGTGGCCGTAGAGGTCGTGGATCTCGCGGCGCAGCCGCCGCGCCACCGACCCGGTGTCGACCTCGGCCTCGACCACCACGCGGCCGCCGACGATGTGCAGCCCGCCCGCGAAGCGCAGCAACGCCGCGACCTCGGACCGGCGGCAGCACGGCTTCGTGACGACGAGCCTCGACAACTCGTCCTTGACCGCCGCGGTCATCGCCATGGGTTCGACCTCCTCGTTTCCTGCCCCCCGGGTACGGACCCGTGCGGCTCTGCCCCCGTGTGAACTGACCCGGCGCGCGCGTCGGGCCCGGTGTGCGTATCCAGTTCCGCGAGCACGACGCCGAGGGCGTCGGCCAGCGCGGCGGGGTCGTGACGCGGTACCGCGGGATCGGCCGCGGCGACCGGCGCCAGGTGAACCCTGCCTCCGGGGGCGAGCATCGCGGCCGCGGTGCGGTGCAGCCGCTCGGGAACCGGGACCGCGGCGACGTCGGCGATCACCGCGTCGACCCGCAGCTCCGGGGCGTGCTGTGAGAGTACGGCGAGGTGCTGTTCGGGTGAGAACCCGGCGGTCTCCCCCGGTTCGGGGGCGAGGTTGAGCACGACGATGCGCCGCGCAGGGGACGTGATCAGGGCTTCTCTCAGTTCGGGCACCAGCACGTGGGGGATCACACTGGTGAACCACGACCCCGGTCCGAGGAGCAGGACGTCGGCCGCTTTCACCGCATCGAGTGCCTCCGAGCACGCCCTCGGACGTTCGGGACGCAGCCACACCCGCTGCACCCGCCCCGGTGTGGACGCCACCGCGACCTGACCGCGGATGAGCGCGCCGTTGGATCCGAGCCCGGTGACCTCGGCCTCGATGTCGAGCGGGTCGCGGCTCATGGGCAGCACCCGGCCACGCAGCCCGAGCAGCGCCGCGACCTCGTCGAGCGCGGCGACCGGGTCGCCGAGAACCTCCATCAGCCCCGCGAGCAGCAGGTTGCCGACCGCGTGCCCGGCGAGCGCCCCGGTGCCGCCGAAGCGGTGCTGCACGAGCTCGCTCCAGCGCCGGCCCGAGTCGTCGTCGGAGGCGAGCGCGGCGAGCGCCATCCGCAGGTCGCCGGGCGGGAGCAACCCGAGCTCCCTGCGCAGCCTGCCGGACGAACCGCCGTCGTCGGCGACGGTCACGACCGCGGTGACGTCGTCGGTGAGCCGCCGCAGCGCCGAGAGCGTGGCGTGCAGACCGTGCCCGCCCCCGAGAGCGACGGCCGCCCTCATTCGCGCCCCAGGTCGCGGTGGGCCACGTTCACGGTGACCCCTTCCGAGCCCGCGAGCCTGCGAGCCATCTCCTCGCTGATCGCGACGCTGCGGTGCTTGCCGCCCGTGCACCCGACGGCCACGGTGAGGTAGCGCTTGCCCTCGCGCCGGTACCCCGCGCCCACCAGCCGCAGCAGCTCCAGGTACCGGCTGATGAACTCTTCCGCACCGTCCTGGGACAGGACGTAGTCGCGCACGGTCTCGTCGCGGCCGGTGAAGTCGCGCAGCTCGGGGATCCAGTACGGGTTGGGCAGGAACCGGACGTCCACCACCAGGTCGGAGTCCATCGGCAGGCCGTACTTGTAGCCGAACGACACCAGCGTGACCCGGGTGACCTGCGCCGCCTCCGTGCCGAACGCGCGTTCGAGGGTCGCACGCAGCTGCGGCACGGCCACCGTGGACGTGTCGACGACCAGGTCTGCGTTCTCCCGCAGCGGCCTGAGCAGCTCCCGCTCGGCGGCGATCCCGTCGATCAGCCGGCCGTCGCCCTGCAGCGGGTGGCTGCGGCGCACCTGCTCGAAGCGGCGCACCAGCACGGCGTCGGACGCTTCGAGGAACAGCAGACGCGGCTTGTAGCCGCGAGCGTCGAGGTCCTTGATGACGGCGCCGAGGTCGGCGGTGAACGCCCGGCTGCGGACGTCCATGACGACGGCGATGCGGGTGATCTCGCCCCGCGCGCGGGCACCGAGGTCGACCATCGTGGCGATCAGCTCGGGTGGCAGGTTGTCGACGACGAACCAGCCGAGGTCCTCGAGTACCTTCGCCGCGGTGCTGCGGCCCGCCCCGGACAGCCCGCTGACCAAGGTGACCTCGATGCCCGGCGGATCGGATCCCGCGATCGCCCCTCCACGTGCCGTGCTCACTGCGCCACCTGCGCCGTCGGTCAACGCGCCGTCGCTCACTGGACCCCCTGCCCCGCCGATGCCGGTTCCGTGCTGGGCTCGCCGTTCAACGCGGTGAGCACCGCCGCCGCCGTGCGCGGGCCGAAGCCCGGCAGTGCGGCGATCTCGTCCACGCCCGCGGCCTTGATCTTGCGCAGCGAACCGAAATGCTTCAGCAGCGCCGCGCGGCGGGCCGGGCCCAGTCCGGGCACGGCGTCCAGCTCCGAGGCGACCATGCTCTGCGAACGACGCTGCCGGTGGTAGGTGATGGCGAAGCGGTGCGCCTCGTCGCGTACGCGTTGCAGCAGGTAGAGGCCTTCGCTGGTGCGCGAGAGGATCACCGGGTCGGGTTCGGCGGGCAACCACACCTCCTCGAGGCGCTTCGCGAGCCCACAGACCGCGACGTCGGTGATCCCCAGCTCGGCGAGCACGTCGGCCGCGGCCTCGACCTGCGGCTGTCCACCGTCGACGACCAGCAGGTTCGGGGGGTAGGCGAACTTGCGCGGGCGGCCGGTCTCGGGGTCGATGCCCGGGCGGTGCTCTCCTGGATCCGAAGCGCTGACCTCTCCGGACTCGCCGATGCCCGGTTCGCCGTTACCCGGTCGCGCGTCGGCGTTCGTTTCTGGGGCGTTCGTTCCTGGGGCGTTCGTTTCTGCGAGGTAGCGGCGGAAGCGCCGCCGCACCACCTCCGCGATGGCCGCGACGTCACCGCCCTCGGCGCCACCCCTGATCTCGAACCGCCGGTACTCCGACTTGCGGGCGAGCCCGTCCTCGAACACCACGAGCGACGCCACCACGTTGCTGCCCTGCACGTGGCTCACGTCGACGCACTCGATGCGCAGCGGCGCGCTGTCGAGTCCGAGCGCGTCCTGGATCTCCTGCAGTGCGGCCGAGCGCGCGGTCAGGTCGCCCGCGCGGCGCAGCTTGTGCTGGGTGAAGGCCTCCGCGGCGTTGCGTGCGACGGTCTCGGCCAGCGCGCGCTTGTCGCCCCGCTGCGGCACCCGCAGGTGCACCCGCGACCCGCGCAGCCCGGAGAGCCACTCGACGATCGAGCCGGCGTCCGCCGGGAGCTCCGGAACCAGGATCTCGCGGGGTACGGGCTGGGTGGCGTCGTCGGCGGCCCCGGCGAGCGCGGCCTGCTCGCCGTAGAACTGGGTGAGGAACCGCTCCACGAGCTGCGCGGTGTCGGTCGGCTCGACCTTGTCGATCACCCATCCCCGCTGGCCGCGTACCCGGCCGCCGCGGACGTGGAAGATCTGCACCGCGGCCTCGAGCTCGTCCTCGGCGAACGCCACGACGTCGGCGTCGGTGCCGTCGCCCAGCACGACGGCCTGCTTCTCCATGGCCCTGCGCAGCGCGCCGATGTCGTCGCGCAGCCGCGCCGCCCGCTCGAACTCCAGCTGCTCGGAAGCGGTGGCCATCTTCCGCTCGAGCTGGCGCACGAGGTGGTCGGTGCGGCCGGCGAGGAAGTCGCAGAAGTCCTCGACGATGCGGCGGTGCTCGTCGGCGTCGACCCGCCCGACGCACGGAGCCGAGCACTTGTCGATGTAGCCGAGCAGGCAGGGCCGCCCGATCTGGCCGTGCCGCTTGAACACCCCTGCGCTGCAGGTACGTGCCGGGAACACGCGCAGCAGCAGGTCGAGGGTCTCCCGGATGGCCCATGCGTGCGCGTACGGCCCGAAGTAGCGCACACCCTTGCGCCGGGGTCCGCGGTAGACGTGCAGCCGCGGGAACTCCTCGTTCATCGTGGCCGCGAGCACCGGGTAGGTCTTGTCGTCCCGATACCGGACGTTGAACCGCGGGTCGAACTCCTTGATCCAGTTGTACTCGAGCTGCAGCGCCTCCACCTCGGTGGCGACCACGGTCCACTCGACCTTCGCCGCGGTGGTGACCATCTGCCGCGTACGTGGGTGCAGGCCGGTGAGGTCGGCGAAGTAGGAGTTCAGCCGCTGGCGCAGGCTCTTGGCCTTGCCGACGTAGATCACGCGCCCGTGCGGGTCGGAGAACCGGTACACACCGGGCGCCTCCGGGATGGAACCGGGCGCCGGGCGGTACCGGGAGGGGTCGTTCGAGGCGGGATCGCGCATGGCTCCTCCAGGGTAGGACCGCGGCGCGACACGCCCGGGCGGGGCCGCCTTCCCGGCGCGTCGCTGGGGTGGTGTAGGCGCTCCGCGAAAATGTCGCCACCCCGTGATTACATCTCCCCTGCGAACACACGTTCGATCCGAGGGGGTCATCATGGGTGCGGAGACGACCGGCACAGCGACGACCGGCACTGGGAAGACCGGCACCAAGCTCGAGACCGTGCGCAAGCTGCTCGCCAAGGCCGAGAGAGCGGCCACCGCGGCCGAGTCCGAGATCTACACCGCCAAGGCCGTCGAGCTGATGGCCCGCCACGGCATCGACGCCGCCCTGCTCGCCGCATCCGCCCCCGGCAGCGACGCGATCGGCCCGCTCCGGATCGGGATGCAGGACCCCTACAGCGCGGGAAAGGCCCGCCTGCTCGGCTGGACCGCCGCCGCCCTCGGCTGCCGGTGGGTACTGCACGGCGCGTGGGGCGGGAAGGTCGCCGCCGTCACCGTGTTCGGGCACGCCTCCGACCGCGAACGGGTGGAGGTTCTCTACACCTCGCTACTCCTGCAGGCCACCGCACAGCTCGTCCGGGCGCGGCCGGCCTGGCCGGGCGAATCCGTGGCGGCGTACCGGCGATCCTGGCTCGAGGGCTTCGCAGCGCAGATCCACCGCAGGCTCGTGGAGGCCGAGGAGCGCGCCGCGGGCGACGCCACCGCCCGCGCCCCGGCGAGCGGCGCCACGGGGGTGGCCGTCGTGCTCGCCGACCGGCGCCGCCGCGTCGACAAGGAGTTCGCCACCACCTACCCCCGCCTCGCCACGCTGCGGCCCAGCGCCCTCTCCGGCTCCGGCCGAACCGCCGGGGCGCTGGCGGGGCAGCGGGCGGATCTGGGCGGGGGCGGTGGTCTCGGGGTCGGGAGGCAGCGGGCGCTGGGGGCGTAGGGCGCTCGGGCGTCGGACATCGGGTCCCCCCGGTGCGAGGCGGGCTCGCGGGCCGGAGGCGAGCGCGCCGCCTCGGGCCCGCGTAGGGACGGCAGTTCCGGGGTGAGCCGTGATCATCAGATCGGTGCCTTTCCCGACGTGGGGCGTCGGGTTTCGCGCCGAACCGCTGATCACCGCTCGATTGCGCTGCGTTCCGCGGAACGCGCCCCCGGGGGTGCGGCCGGGTGCCGCGCCTTTCGTGGGCGCGCCGTTCCCGGCCCGGGCCCCCCGGCGCTCGCCTACCAGCCCCGGCCGCCGTTGTGTTCCCGCCGGTTCACCGCAACCCCCGCCTCATGGAGGTGGCTGGGTTGGGTGCACTACCGAATCATGTGGTTGCTCGGGCGGCCGTCCCCGACGCGGGGGCACGCCCGTTCCGGACGAGACCACCGCGATTTGGGTGCCACTTGACTGGCTGTGGTGCCGTTCTCGCCCGGTGGCCGCCCCGGGAGTCTGGGGCGTGATCAGCGGGATCGGGACCTGCGCGGCACCCCTGCGACTGCTGTCCCGTTCTTGCTGATCATGGACCTGCGCGCGGCCCTGTCCCAGGGTGGTTCGCCGTGATCATCCGGGAGAGGGCTGGGTGTGGAGGGTCGGGACCACAGCCGGTCGCGTGGCACCCGAACCGCGGCGGTCTCGTCGAGAACAGCCGTGCCCCCCAGCCGGGGACGGCCGCCCACGCAACCCCAGGGTTCGGTAGTGCACCCAACCCAGCCACCTCCACAAGGCAACGGGCCGAGGTGAACCGGCGGGAACACGCGCAAGGCCCGGATCACCGGGCGGGCACCAGGGCGCCCGGGCCGGGAACGGCGCGCCCACCGGCAGCCGCCCGACCAGACTCGACCCGATGGATCGACACGATCGCGCCTGACCCACCCCGGCCGCGCGACCGGTGGCGGGCACGATCCGAACTAGCGGTTGTCCACGGCTGCCCGCACAACCATGAGCACCCGAAACTCCGGATCATGGAAGCGAAGATCGCGAGTAGCGGTTGACCATTGCTGCCGGCACAGCCATAAGCAACCGATACTTCGGATCATGGGCGCGGCCACCGCCGAACGGGACCCGGCAACAGCGCCGAACACCCGTGATCACAAAAATCCGCCGGTAGGACTGGCGATCGTTGCCCCCGATCGCCGGATCCACTCCGAGTCAGACCGGGAGGGCGATGAGGCGCTCCACCACGGTGTCCAGCCGCTCCGCCGCCACGTGCGGGCGCTCCACGACGTCCGGCACGACCCCTTCGAGTCGGGTGGCCAGGCCGCCGATGAGCCCGGCCCGCACGGCACCGTGCACGTCCCACGAGTGCACGGCCACCAGGGCCACCTTCTCCCGCTCCAGCTCCACCCGCTGGCAGGCCCAGTGGTACACGCGGGCGGGTGGCTTGAACGAGCCGATCCGCTCCGTGGAGAACGTGTCGCGCAGGTAGGTGCGCAGGCCGGCCTTGTCGAGGGCGTCGCAGGCCAGGGATTCGGTGCCGTGGGTGAACCCGAAAGCCGGGATCCGGGCGCGGGCGAGGGCCATCAGGGCGGGCTCGACGTCCGGGTGCGGCGGCAGCTCCCGGAACCCGTCGATCACGTGCTCCACCGCCTCGTCGGAGAGGGTGTGGCCGGTGGTCGTGCGCAGGGCCGCGCGGGCCACGTCACCGAAGGGACGCACGGAGCCCGCCAGCGTGTGGGCCATCCCGTCGCGGAGTGTGCGGGCGAAGAACAGCTCGCATTCGTACTCGGGGCGGCCCACGTCCACGAATCGGGACCGCAGGGCGTCGACCCGCAGCATGGTCTCGAATACGTCGAAGAGCACGGCGCGCGGCCGGCGATCGGGAGCACGCAGCCCGCCAGTGGTGGCGGCACCTGACGTGATCGTCATCGAACTCCTCCCTGCAAATGCCTCAGCGGCCGGCCCCGTCCGGGTGAAGATCGTCGCTCAATGCGACGCGCTGTTGCGGTTCGGCAGCGTTGAGTAGCGCCGAACGGCTCGCAACACGCGCCGAACGCGCAGCGCCCGCAACGGAGCGAGAGCGTACCCCGGATAGCTCGCCAGCCACGTCGCGCTGCCGAGGCTCACGGCGTCGGCGCCCGCCCAGAAGTACTCGCGGCAGTCGTCCACTGTCCGGATGCCGCCGGTGGCGATGATCGGGAGCGTCACGCCTGCCTCGCGCAGCTCGCTCACGACGCGCAGGCCGATCGGCTTGATCGCGCGGCCGGAGAGGCCTCCGTAGCGGTTGGCGAGCCACGGGGTGCCGGTGCGCGGGTCGAGCCGCAGCGCCTTCACCGTGTTGATCGCCGTCAGTGCCGACACACCCGCCTTCGCGGCCTGCTCGGCGTTGCGCAGGTAGTCGTAGTCCGGCGAGAGCTTGAGGATCACCGGGTGGTTGCTGCGCGGTGCGGCCTCGTCGAGCACGTCCTGCAGGATCGTCGAGAAGTCGAAGTTGACGTTGTGGCAGCTCACGTTGAACTCGACGGCGGCGATGTCGCCTGCGGGCACCGCGGCGTTCACCCGGTCCACGAGCGTCACGAACTCCTCGGCCGAGAACCCGCCGAGGGAGATGATCGTGCGCTGGTCGCGGGTGCGGGGGTAGTAGTCGCGCAGATAGGCGTCGATGCCGATGTTGCACCAGCCGAACGCGTTGATGAACCCCCCGTCGGTGCCGCGCAGCACGGTGCCGTACCGCTCGAGCAGCCCGGGCAGCTCGCGCAGCGCCCAGTCGTCGCGGGTGGTGAAATGCCCCTCCCGGGGCTCGACGGTGAGCGTGCGCGTGGTGACGGCACCGAACTCGGCCAGCGGCACGAACAGCGACACCGGGCTCATGCCGTACGGCAAGAGCGGTGAGTTGGCCACGCCGTACCCGAGCAGGCTCGACGAGGTGACGAGGCGGTTGCGGAGCACGATGTCGCCCAGCCGCACGCTCTCGGCGGGCTGGACAGGATGGGAGTTCAACTCCCGGGAGCGCAGCACGCCCCGATGCTACGTGCGGTTCAGGAGGAGGACCGGGACCGGGCGTGCAGCGCACGCACCCGGGTGATCGCGTCCACGGCGCGCTGCCCGTCGACGGCTTGGATGGCGAGCACCGGCAGGTACTCGTCGTCGGGGAGGTCCAGCCGCGCCCACGAGGCACCGTCCGGGAACGCCACCCGCAGCACGAGCGACCACGGCAGCCGCCGGGTGATGAGGATGTTGCGCACCTCGATGCCCTCGGTGTCGGCGCGCACCCGGGGCCGGGCCAGCAGCAGCAGGCCGCCCGCGATGAAGAGGCCGAGCAGCACGAGCGCCACCTGGTCGGCGAACCGGAAGAACACGCCGGTCTGCACCGCGCGCAGTACCACGGCGATCGCCACGAAGAGCGCCATCACCACGACCGCGCCCACCAAGGACGCGATCAGCATCTTCCGCGGGCGCACCACCACGACGTCGTGATCCGGGGCGGTCACGGCGCTCACCGTACCGATTTCTGCGCTCATCGCTCCGTCCTCAGGTCCCGCAGCACGAGCGCGGTCTGGAGCGCGGCGACGCACGCCTCGCTGCCTTTGTCCTCCGCGGCGCCCGGCCTGCCGGAGCGGTCGAGGGCCTGCTGGCGGGTGTCGCAGGTGAGAACCCCGTTGCCCACCGGCGTGCGCTCGTCGAGCGCCACGCGGGTGAGGCCCGCCGTGACGGCGTCGCACACGTACTCGAAGTGGGGAGTGCCGCCGCGGATCACGACGCCCAACGCCACCACGGCGTCGTGCCGCACGGCGAGCTCCTGGCAGACCACGGGCAGCTCCACGGTGCCGGGCACCCGCACCACGGTGGGCGGTTCCACTCCCGCCTTCTCCGCCGTGGCGATCGCCCGCTCCAGCAGCACGTCCACGATTTCCGCGTGCCACGTGGTGGCCGCGATGGCCAGCCGCAGGCCCGACGCGTCGGGCAGCTGCTCCGCCGGACGCCCCTCGCCGCTCATTGCTTCTCTCCCCCTACGAACCCGTGCTGTCGGCGAGCGCGCCCCGCTCGACCGTGTCGAGATCGGGCAGATCATGCCCCATCCGGTCGCGCTTGGTGCGCAGGTATCGCAGGTTCTCGCGGTGGGCGCGTACCGGAAGCGCCACGCGACCGGTGATCGTGAGGCCGTAGCCTTCGAGCCCGGCGCGCTTGTCGGGGTTGTTGGTGAGCAGCCGCATGGACTTGATGCCGAGATCGGCGAGGATCTGTGCGCCGGTCCCGTAGTCGCGGGCGTCGGCGGGCAGGCCCAGTGCGAGGTTGGCGTCGATGGTGTCGGCGCCGGCCTCCTGCAGCTGGTAGGCCTGCAGCTTGTGCAGCAGGCCGATGCCGCGTCCCTCGTGCCCGCGCATGTAGAGCACCACGCCGCGGCCCTCGGCGGCGACCGCGGCGAGCGCGGCGTCGAGCTGCGGGCCGCAGTCACACCGAAGGGATCCCATGACGTCGCCGGTGAGGCACTCGGAGTGCACGCGCACGAGCACGTCCTCGCCGTTGCCTTCCGGCGTGGCGACGTCGCCACGCACCATCGCGATGTGCTCGATGCCGTCGAGCAGCGAGTCGTACCCGTACGCGATGAAGTCGCCGTGCGCGGTGGGGATGCGGGCCTGCGCCACCCGCACGACGTGCTTCTCGAAGCGCCGCCGGTACGCGATCAGGTCGGCGATCGTGATCAGCGCGAGGTCGTGCTCCTCGGCGAACACGCGCAGCTCGTCGCCGCGGGCCATGTCGCCGACCTCCTTCTGCGACACGATCTCGCAGAGCACACCGGCCGGCCTGAGCCCGGCGAGGCGCGCCAGGTCGACGGCGGCCTCGGTGTGGCCGGGCCTGCGCAGCACACCGCCCTCACGGGCCCGCAGCGGGAGGATGTGGCCGGGACGCACCAGGTCGTTCGGACCGGTCGCGGGATCCGCGAGCGTCCGGATCGTGTGGGCCCGGTCGGCCGCCGAGATCCCGGTGGTGACGCCTTCCTTCGCGTCCACGGTGACCGTGAACGCCGTGCGGAAGTTGTCGGAGTTGGTGTGGTGCATGGGTGGCAGGTCGAGCCGGTCGCACTCGCTCTCGGTGAGCGGCACGCAGATGTACCCGGACGTGTAGCGCACCATGAACGACACGAGCTCCGGCGTGGCCATCTCGGCCGCGAAGATCAGGTCGCCCTCGTTCTCGCGGTCCTCGTCGTCGACCACGACGATCGCCTTGCCTGCGCGCAGGTCGGCGACCGCGCGTTCGATCGACTCGAAACCGCCCGGCGTCACCGGCTGTGCCGCCTCATCATCGCTCACAGAGCCCCGGCCTCCTCGTGTGCCGACGGGACCCCGCTGTACCCCGCCGTGAGCCGCTCGACGTACTTCGCAACGACGTCGACCTCCAGGTTCACGGTATCCCCCGGCTGCCGGAATCCGAGTGTGGTGTGCGACAACGTCGTGGGGATGAGCGCCACGGTGAACGCGTCGGCGGACACGCCCGCCACCGTGAGCGACACCCCGTCCACGGTGATCGAGCCCTTCTCCACCAGGTAGCGGGCGAGGTCGGGGGCGAGGCTGAAGCGCAGCTCGTCGGTGCGCTCGCCCGGCGAGCGCGACAGCAGCGTGGCGACGCCGTCGACGTGGCCCTGCACGATGTGACCGCCGAACCTCCCACCCACCGGGACGGCCCGCTCCAGGTTCACCTTCGTGCCGGGCACGACGGCGCCGAGGCTCGAGCGCTTGAGCGTCTCGGGCACCAGCTCGACGGTGAACGTGTCGTCCGTGCTGCCCTCGGGGTCCACCACCGTGAGGCACACGCCGTTGACGGCGATCGAGTCGCCGTGGCGCGTGTCGGAGGTGACCGTCCGCCCGCGCACCCTGAACACCACCACGTCTGCGCTCTCGCGCACCTCGGTGACCTCGCCGATCTCCTCGACGATTCCGGTGAACATCCCGCATCTCCCCTTCCGCCGCCTGCGCCGCCGGGTGCAACCCGGCGGCTCGGCGTATCGTTCCCCGGATCAGGCCCAGCCGCGGTGTGCCGAGGCGTGCCGCACCTGCTCGCGCAGTGCCTCCACTGCGCGAGCCGGGTCGTCGGCGCCGTACACGGCCGAGCCGGCCACGAAGCAGTCGACGCCCGCCTCCGCCGCCGCCTCGATCGTGTCGGTGTTGATGCCGCCGTCGATCTCGACGAGCAGCGTGAGGTGGCCGGTGTCGACGAGGCGGCGCGCCGTCCGCACCTTGTCGAGGACCTCGGGGATGAACTCCTGGCCGCCGAACCCGGGCTCGACGCTCATCACGAGCAGCGTGTCGTAGTGCCGCAGCGTGTCCAGGTGCGGCTCGAGCGGCGTGCCCGGCTTGATGGACAGACCGGCGCGGACGCCCGCGGCACGCAGGTCCTTCGCCAACGCCACCGGGTCGCGGGAGGCCTCCACGTGCACGGTGACGTTGTGGGCACCCGCCTCCGCGTAGCCCAGTGCCCAGCGCTCCGGGTCCTCGATCATCAGGTGGCAGTCCAGCGGCACGTCCGTCGCCTTGCGCAGCGCCTGCACCACCGGCAGCCCCAGGGTGAGGTTCGGCACGAAGTGGTTGTCCATGACGTCGACGTGCAGCCAGTCGGCCCCGCGGCCCGCCGTGCCGGCTACCGCGGCCGCCTCGTCGGCGAGCCGGGCGAAGTCGGCCGCGAGAATGCTCGGCGCGATCATGGGGTGCACTCGGAGGAGGTTACGCCGCGCGACCCGCAGTCACTCCTCGCGGCGCAGGAGTGCGAGGAACATCGCGTCGGTGCCGTGGCGGTGCGGCCACAGCTGCACGGTGGGCCCGTCGCCGAGGTCGGGCACGCCGGGCAGGTACTCGCGCGCGTCGAGACGCTGCACGTCCGGGTGGGTGCGGCGCACCGTGGCCAGCACACCCGCGGTCTCGGAGAGGTGGGGCGAGCACGTCACGTACGCCACCACGCCGCCGGGCCGCACGTGCCGCAGCGCGGCGGTGAGCAGCTCCCGCTGCAGCGCCGTGAGACCCGCGACGTCCGACGGCTGCCGCCGCCACCGAGCCTCCGGGCGGCGGCGCAGCGCGCCGAGGCCGGTGCAGGGCGCGTCCACGAGCACGCGGTCGAACGTCGCGTCGGGCAGCGGCGCGGCGCGGCCGTCGGCCTGGTGGACGGTCACCGGGAGCCCGTCGGTGGCCCGGCGCACCATGCCGGCGCGGTGCTCGCTGGGCTCGACGGCGTCGAGGGTGCCGCCGTCGAGGGCGACGAGGCCACCGAGCAGGGCGGCCTTCCCGCCGGGGCCGGAGCACAGGTCGAGCCAGCGGCCCCCGTCCTCGCCGGTGAGCGGTGCACGGGTGAGGGCGAGCGCCACCAGCTGGCTGCCCTCGTCCTGGACGATCGCCAGGCCCTCGGCCACCGCGTCGATCTCGCCGACGTCGCCGCCGCCGGTGGGCAGGTGCACGCCGTAGGGCGAGTAGGGCGCCTCCTCGCCACCGGTCACGAGAGCGAGCTCGGCGGCGGTGATCTCCCCGGGGCGGGCGAGCAGGTGCACGGCAGGGCGGGCGTCGTCGGCGGCGAGCGCGACGTCCAGCTCCGCTGCGGGGTCGGCGGATCGCCCGAGCGCGTCGGCGAAGGCCTGCGCGATCCACCGCGGGTGGGAGTGGGCCAGCGCGGCGTGCCCCACCGGATCCTCGTCCATCGGCGGCGCGAGCGCGGCCACCCATGCCTGCTCGTCGCGTTCGCCGACCCGGCGCAGCACGGCGTTCACGAACCCGCCTGCCCGGCTCCCGGCCTCGCCGCGCACCAGCTCCACGGTGGTGGCGACCGCGGCGTGCGGCGGGATCCGGGTGCGCAGCAGCTGGTAGGCGCCCAGGCGCAGCGCGTCGAGCAAGCCGGGCTCCACGCGGGACATCGGCCGGTCGGTGCACTCGTCGATCACCGCGTCGAGCAGGCCCTGCGCGCGCAGCGTGCCGTAGCCCAGCTCGGTGGCGAGCGCGGCGTCGCGGTCGCGCAGTCCGTACCGGCGCAGGATCGCGGGCATGGCCAGGTTGGCGTACGCGTTCCTGGTGCGCACGGCGGTGAGCAGCTCGAGGGCGGCCAAGCGGGCGGGGTCCGGCTCGGGTGGGCGGGGTGGGCCCTGCCGGCCCCGCGGCGGACCCGACAGCCTCGGGCCGGCGCCCCGGTCGCGGCGCGGGCGGCGCGGGCCCTCCCGGCGTGGGCCGACGCCACTCACGTCAGCCGCTCCCCGGCCACGATGCGCACGCCGCGTGCCCAGTCCGGGGCGGGCATGGCCCGCTTGCCCACCGGCCGCACCTCGCCCAGCTGCACCGGTGACCCGGCCGTGCCGACGAGCACCCGCCGCTTCTCCGCACGCAGCTCCCCCGGCTCCAACGCCCCCGGCACGAACTCCGCAGCGTCCTCGGGACGGGTGACCGGACCGAGGCCCAGCCGCTCGTCGCGGAAGGTGGTCCAGGCTCCTGGCTCCGGGGTGACGGAGCGGATCAGCCGGTCGACCGCGACGGGCGGCGCGGTCCAGTCGACGCGCGCGTCCGCGGCCGTGACCTTCGGCGCGAGCGAGACGCCACCGGCTGGCTGCGGCCGGGCGTCGAGCGTGCCGTCCTCGATCCCGTCGAGCGTGGCCACCAGCAGGCCGGCACCTGACGTCGCGAGCCGCCCGAGGAGATCGCTCGCGGTGTCGGTGGGGCGCACCTCTTCGGTGACGACGCCGAAGACCGGCCCGGTGTCGAGCCCCTCCTCGAGCAGGAACGTGCTGGCCCCGGTGATCTCGTCGCCGTGGCGCAGCGCCGCCTGGACGGGTGCGGCGCCCCGCCATGCTGGCAGGAGCGAGAAGTGCAGGTTCACCCAGCCGTGCCGCGGCACATCGAGGGCCTTGCGGGGCACGAGGGCGCCGTAGGCGACCACCGGGCAGCAGTCGGGGGCGAGCTCGGCGAGCCGTGCGATGAAGTCCGGCTCGGACGGCCGCGCGGGGGTGAGCACCGGGATCCCCGCGTCGTCGGCCAGCAGGCCCACCGGGGAACGCACCAGCTTCCGGCCGCGGCCGGCAGGCGCGTCCGGCCGCGTGACGACGGCGACGACCTCGTGCCGCGGCGACTCCAGCAGCGCCCGCAGGGACGGGACCGCGGGATCGGGGGTGCCGGCGAAGACGAGCCTCACTACCGGACCTTCCCGAAGAGGGGGTGCGGGCTCACGCGGACCTCGGGCACCGGCTCCCCGAACCATTCCGCCGCCCGTATCTCGGCCATCGCCTGGCGGCGCGTCTCCGCGTCGAGGCGGTCGACGAACAGCACGCCGTCGAGGTGGTCGGTCTCGTGCTGGATGCACCGGGCGAGCAGCTCGCTGCCCTCGATGACGACCGGCTCGCCGTGCATGTTCCAGCCACGGGCCACGACGTGCAGGTGGCGGCGGCAGTCCCAGCGCAGCCCCGGGATCGACAGGCACCCCTCCGGCCCGACCTGGTCCTCGGCGCCGACGGCGTCCCACGTGGGGTTCACCAGGTGGCCGGCGAAGCCGTCGCAGTCGTAGGTGAACACCCGCAGCCCCACCCCGAGCTGCGGCGCGGCGAGACCGGCACCGCCCTCCTCGTGCATCGTGTCGGTGAGGTCGGCCACCAGCTTGCGCAGCTCGGCGTCGAACGTGGTGACCTCGGCGGCCCGGGTGCGCAGCACCGGGTCACCGAACAGCCGGACGGGAAGGACGGACACGCAACTCCTCCAGGAGGGCGCCGCGCAGACGATCAGACGGTTCGGAGCGGGAGGCGCGGCGGCGACCGTCGATTCTGCCATGTGCCGTCAGGGCGCCCACCAGCGCGCACGAGCGGGGCAGCGCCCCGTAGGCCCGCGAGCCCCCGGAGCGAAGCGGAGGCCGTTCGACACCGACTCAGCCGACCTCGACCGGGTCGAGCCGCACGCGCACCGGATCGGTGGCCTTGCGGGCGGTGCGGCCGGCCTGGGCGGCGTGCAGCGCGGCGGCCAGTGCCTTGCCATGGGCGCGCGGGATCCGCACGAGCGCGCGCTCGCGCACTTCGGCGTCGCCATGGCGTTCCGGCTCGACCTCCACCGGCCCGAGCACCTCGGCCGCGGGCAGGTCGGCCAGCACCCCGTCGATCACCTCGGCGACCGCGGCGGGCTCGCCTTCGACCGATGCCATCCGCACCGCGGGCGGGAAGCCGACCTCGGCCCGGCCTGCGAGCTCCGCGTGGGCGTGCCCGGCCGGGTCCCAGCGCACCAGCGCCTGCACGACCGGCAGCTCGGGGTCGGCCATCACGACCACCCGACCACCGGCCCCGTGCGGCACCACCAGCGCGGTGGCGGCGAGCCACCGGCGCAGGGTCTCCTCGGCCACGCGCAGGTCGGGCCGCGACAGCAGGGCCCACCCGTCAAGCAGCAGCGCGGCGCCGTATCCGCCGGGAACGCGCGGCTCGGCGCCCGGTGTGGCGACCACCAGCTCCGGTCGATCCGCGGCGACGGCGAGGACCGGGGCGCCGCCGCCGGACGTGCGGACGGTGGTGCCGGGGAACGCGCGGCCGAGCTCCTCCGCGGTGCGCCCGGCACCCACGATCCCGGCCCGCAGCCGTCGCGAGCCGCACCCCGGGCAGCGGAACGCCGTCTCGGGCCGGCCGCACCAGCGGCAGTGCGGCGGCGCCGCGCCGTCCGCGTCCCCTGCGGCCTTGCCCGTGAAGCCCAGCGGCCCCGCGCAGTGCCGGCACCGCGCCGTCTCCCGGCAGGAACCGCACGCGAGCCACGGCAGGTACCCGGATCGCGGCACCTGCACGAGCACCGGGCGCCCTGCGGACAGCGCCGCGCGCGCCGCCTCGAACGCGACGTGCGGCAGCCGCGCCGCCCGTGCGTTCGGGTCGCGCGCGAGCTGGGCCTCGCTCTCGCCGGCAGCGGCCACCCGCGGCATCGCGTCCCGGACCACCACCCGGTCGGCCACCACCTCGCGCGCCCACCCGGACTCGACCAGCAGGTGCGCCTCCGCGGTGCGGGCGAACCCGGCCACCAGCAGCGCGGCGCCCACAGCGTGGGCGCGCAGCACGAGCACGTCGCGGACGTGCGGATACGGCGCGCGCGGCTCGGCGTGCAGGTCGTCCCCGTCGTCCCACACGGCGAGCAGCCCGAGCCGCCGCACCGGGGCGAACGCGGCCGACCGCGTGCCGACGACCACACCCACCTCCCCGCGCCGCACGGTGAGCCACCGCCGGTACCGCTCTGCGGGTCCCAGGTCCGCGGTCAGCGCGACCACGCCGCCCGATCCGAGCAGCTGCGTGCACGCGGTGTGCAGGGCGTCGACGTCGCGCTGGTCCGGCACCACGATGAGTGCCCCGCGCCCGGCGGCGACGGTGGCGGCGGCGGCCTCCGCCAGCCGCTGCGGCCAGTCCTCCCCCGGCAACGCCTGCCAGACCGCGTGGACCGCCCGCCCGCGCGCGAGCGCGTCGAGCAGGGCCGGCCCGCGCGTGTAGCGGGACCACCCGGCGACCGGCGCCTCCGCCGCCCGCGCGGGCTCCCGCTCCTTGGGCGTCTCACCCTCGACCCTGGCGTGCCGGGGCGGAACGGCGAGACGCAGCACGTCGTAGAGAACTCCCGCGTACCGGTCCGCCACGGCCCGGCACAGGGCCGCCACCTCGGTGGTGAGCACCGGCTCCGGCGACACGACCTTGTCCACCCATGCCAGTCGCCCGCCGTGCGCCGACTCGGCCACCCGCTCGAGCAGGAAGCCGTCGACCGTCCTCCCGGCGAACCGCACCCGCACCCGCACGCCCGGCACCGCGTCGCCGTCGAGATGCGCGGGCACGCGGTAGTCGAAGGGGCGGTCGAGGTGGGCGAGCGGCACGTCGACCGCCACCCTTGCCACCGGCAGGTCCCCGGCCGGCTGCCACTCGCCGCGGTTGCGACCCGGTCGGGTCACCGTGCTCACTGCGTTGCCGCCTCCGGCGGTCGTGAGCGGATAGGCGCGCCATGACGCGCGTATCCGCTCACGAGTGTCAGGCGCCTGCCGCGGCCTTCAGCGCAGCGGCGCGGTCGGTGCTCTCCCATGGCAGGTCGACATCGGTGCGGCCGAAGTGCCCGTACGCCGCGGTCTGGGCGTAGATCGGGCGCAGCAGGTCGAGGTCGCGGATGATCGCGGCCGGGCGCAGGTCGAAGACCTCGGTGATCGCCGACTGGATCTTCACCGGGTCGACGTGCTCGGTGCCGAACGTCTCGACGAACAGGCCCACCGGGGCGGCCTTGCCGATCGCGTAGGCGACCTGCACCTCGATGCGCTCGGCGAGCCCCGCGGCCACCGCGTTCTTCGCGACCCAGCGCATCGCATAGGCGGCGGAGCGGTCCACCTTCGACGGGTCCTTGCCCGAGAACGCGCCACCGCCGTGGCGGGCGAAGCCGCCGTACGTGTCGACGATGATCTTGCGGCCGGTGAGGCCCGCGTCGCCCATCGGACCGCCCACCACGAAGCGGCCCGTGGGGTTGACCAGCAGCCGGACATCCGCGACGTCCAGGCCGAGTTCGGTGATCTCCGGGCCGACGACGTGCTCGCGGACGTCGGGCGCGAGCAGGCCGTCGAGGTCGATGTCGGCCGCGTGCTGGGTGGAGACGACCACGGTGTCGAGCCGGACGGCCTTGTCGCCGTCGTACTCGATCGTGACCTGCGTCTTGCCGTCCGGGCGCAGGTAGGGCAGCAGGCCGGACTTGCGGGCCTCGGTGAGGCGGCGCGCCAGCCGGTGCGCGAGCGCGATCGGCAGGGGAAGCAGCTCAGGCGTGTCGGTGTTGGCGTAGCCGAACATCAGGCCCTGGTCGCCCGCGCCCTGGCGGGCGATCTCGTCCTCGGAGGACTCCACCCGGCTCTCGTACGCGGTGTCGACGCCCTGGGCGATGTCCGCGGACTGCGCGCCTATCGCGACGTTCACCCCGCACGAGGCGCCGTCGAAGCCCTTCGCGGAGGAGTCGTATCCGATCTCGAGGACCTTGTCCCGCACGAGCGTGGGGATGTCGGCGTACGCGCTGGTGGTGACCTCACCGGCGACGTGCACCTGCCCGGTGGTCACGAGCGTCTCCACCGCCACCCGGCTGCGCGGGTCCTGCGCCAGCAGCGCGTCGAGGATCGTGTCGCTGATGGCGTCGCACATCTTGTCGGGATGACCCTCGGTCACCGACTCGCTGGTGAACAGCCGCCGCCCTGGTGTCGCCACGCCCCACTCCGTCCGCAATCTCTCAACCGGGTCCACGCGCACCCGAAGTCCGACCAGCGAGCGTAGTCGACGCACCGCAGGGTGCCGGGGGCACCAGGTCTAGTCGCACGCCAGGCACGGAACGTCACATCGTGCACGACACGCCCCCGCCTCGTCAGTCCATCCGGTGATGTTGCGTTCGGTAGCGAATCGGTAACGGAAACGCTCGTTGGTCCACTGCGAAGGCCCACTTTCCACGGAGGAATCCTGATCATGAAGGCCCCCAAGTCGCTGTTCGACCGACCCGGCCGCGCCACTGCCGTCGTCGGTGCGGTGGTCGCGGTCAGCGCGACCGCGGCCGTCGCACTGCTCTCCGGCACCGCCACCGCCAACCCGAGCGCCGAACAGCCCGGCAGGTGCACCAAGAACGTCAACGTTCGTTCCGAGCCCGACACCACCTCCCGAATCGTCGCGCTGTGCGAGGAGGGCACCGCGGTGAAGGTCGGGCAGGCCAAGGACGGCTTCGTGCAGCTCACCAGCCTCGGCGGCTGGGCTGCGCAGGAGTACATCTCGGTGAACGGCCGAGCCCCTGCGCCTGCCGCGCGATCCGCCAACTCCGAGGACGAGGACACCGACGAGGCCGACGGCCGTCGCTCGGGCCGCTCGTCCGACGATGCCCGGGAGAGCGGGCGGGCCGGCCGGCACGGTGCCCACGGTTCCGGCGCGACCGGCAGCGGCGCCGGCAGGGCCGGTGCGGACGACAGCAGCGCCGACGAGAGCGGCGGTTCCACCGACGCCACCGACTCCACCGATCCGGCCGAGACCGAGGAGTCGGAGGACGCAGAGGGTCCCGGCCAGCAACAGGCGCCTCGGGGCGCAGGCGGCGGCATCGGCGGTCTGCTCGGCTGAGGCGAGGGCCCCGTACTCCGCGGGGCGGGCTGCGCCGGGTGCCCCCGGACCCGCAGCCGCGCCCGCCCCGCGGGTTTCACATCCCTATCCGGTGGTCGAGTAGGGCCGGCGCCCAGCGCCGGCCCGTATCGAGGCCACCCCCACCGACGCAGTCATGGCTGTGGTCTCGATACGCGCCGGCCCTGGCGGGCCGGCGCTGCTCGACCTAAGGGTGCGGCCGAGCCTCCAGCCGGGCCGCCACCGCGTCCCAGACGTGGGACGCCAGTAACGCCTTCGAGCCGTTCTCCAGCTCCTGCTCGGAGCCGTCGGCCCCCAGGAGCCAGCCGGCGTTGTCGGGCACCTCGAACGCCCGCCCGTCGCCGACCGCGTTGACGACGAGCAGGTCGCAGCCCTTGCGGGCGAGCTTCCCTCGGCCGTGGTGCAACGGGTCGCCGGTGTCGTCGCCCGTCTCGGCGGCGAACCCCACGATCACCTGTCCGGCTTCGCGCGCGGCGACCAGCTCGACGAGGATGTCCGGGTTCAGCGCGAGGCGCAGCGGAGGCGGCTCCGAACCGTCTTTCTTGATCTTGTGTGCGGCCAGCGAATCGGGCCGGAAGTCGGCCACCGCGGCCGCCATCACGACGGCGTCGGCGCCCTTTGCCGCCGCGTGCATCGCCTCGCGCAGCTCCGACGCCGGGCCGACCCGCACCACCTCGACCGCGGCCGGGTCACCCAGATCGGCGGTGTGCGCGGCGACGAGCGTGACGTGGGCGCCGCGCTGCGCCGCCACCCGCGCCAGCGCGTAGCCCTGCCGGCCCGACGAGCGGTTGCCGAGGTAGCGCACCGGATCGAGGGCCTCCCGCGTGCCGCCGGCCGACACGACGACTCGGCGGCCGGCGAGATCCCGCGGCAGCGCGTCGCCGCGTTCCAGCAACAGCCGGGCGAGCTCGGCGATCTCGGCCGGGTCGGGTAGCCGCCCGGGGCCGGTGTCGGCGCCGGTCAGCCGGCCGGACGCGGGTTCCATGACCACCACGCCGCGGGAGCGCAGCAGCTCCACGTTGGCGCGTGTGGCCGGGTGCTCCCACATCTCGGTGTGCATGGCCGGCGCGAACAGCACCGGACATCGCGCGGTGAGCAGCGACGCGGTGAGCAGGTCGTCGGCGCGGCCGGCGGCGGCGCGCGCCATCAGGTCGGCGGTGGCCGGCGCGACGACGACGAGGTCGGCCTCCTGGCCGAGCCGGACGTGCAACACCTCGGGGACGTCGGCGAAGATGCCGGTGTGCACCGGCTGACCGGACAGCGCCTCGAAGGTGGCGGTGCCGACGAACTCCAGCGCCGACGGCGTGGGAAGGACCCGCACGGAGTGGCCGGTCTCGGTGAGCCGGCGGAGCAGCTCCGCGCTCTTGTAGGCCGCGATGCCGCCGGCCACCCCGAGCAGGACCCGGGGCGGCGGCACGGCTACTGCTCGCCCTCGGTGTGCTCGAGCAAGCCTGCCTGGATCTCGCGCATCGCGATCGACAGCGGCTTCTCGCGCGGACCCGGCTCGACGAGCGGGCCGACGTACTCCAGCAGGCCCTCGCCGAGCTGGGAGTAGTAGTCGTTGATCTGGCGGGCGCGCTTGGCGGCGTAGATCACCAGCGCGTACTTGGAGCTGACCTGGCTCAGCAGATCGTCGATGGGCGGGTTGGTGATGCCCTCGGGCGTGGAACCAGCGACAACACCGGTCAGCGGCATGCTCACGAAGAAGACTCCTGGGGGAACGGGCGTACGGCGGGAGGACCCGCACCGACCAGCAAGTCTACCAACCGGGAAACGACGTCCTGCAGCTCGGCGTTGACGATCACGACGTCGAACTCGTCGCAGGCCGCGAGCTCCTCTCGGGCCGTCTGCAGGCGGCGCCGGAACTGGGTCTCCGACTCGGTGCCGCGCCCGCGCAGGCGCCGCTCCAGCTCGGCGAGCGACGGCGGCGCCAGGAACACCGTGACGGCCTCCGGCAGCACCGCCTTGATGTTGCGGGCACCAGCGAGGTCGACCTCGACGAGCACCGGCCTCCCGGCCGCGAGCGCCTGCTCCACCGGCTCCCGGGGGGTGCCGGAACGCTGCAACCCGCCGTGGATCTCGGCCCACTCCAGGAGCTCACCGCGCGCGATGAGCTCGTCGAAACCGGAGGGGCCGACGAAGCGGTAGTGCACGCCGTCGACCTCGCCAGGACGCGGGTCGCGCGTGGTGGCCGACACACTGAAGAACAACTCCGGCAGCCTGCCACGCAGCGCGTCGACCACGCTGGACTTGCCGACGCCGGAGGGGCCGGCAAGCACCACCAGCCGTCCCCTCCGCACGCCTTCCGACACGGTGCTCAGTCTCTCAGAGCCGGATCGAGAGACCGGTCTCAGGACTCGAAGTCGGCCAGCAGCGCCTTGCGCTGCCGGTCGCCCAGCCCACGCAACCGGCGCGACGGGGCGATCTCCAGCCGCTCCATGATCTGAGCCGCCCGGACCTTGCCGACACCCGGCATCGCCTCCAGCAGGGCCGAGACCTTCATCTTGCCCAGCACCTCGTCGGTATCCGACTGCTTCAGGACCTCCCCGATGGTCGTCCCGCCGCGCTTGAGCCGGTCCTTCAGCTCGGCCCGGGCCCGGCGCGCCGCAGCCGCCTTCTCCAGGGCGGCAGCACGCTGTTCCTCGGTCAGCTGGGGAAGGGCCACGGTCTCCTCCGTCTTTCTCCGTGCGGCCTGCAAATCAGGCGCATCCTCACCACCGTCGCGGGCTCGACCCGCGGCTCCCACCGAACGTACTCACGCCCGGCCGGGAAAGGGAAACGGGGGTCCACCTGCCGGTTCTCCCACCGGGCCCACCCGTCCGGGTGATACCACGCGAATGCGCCCGAACGGGGATTCGACCCGCCCGCTCGGCGCACCGGACCGACCGTCGCCTGCGCGCTCCCTCGGCGCGGACCCCGGCGGGCGGGCCGGCGGCGCGGATCCGCCGTCCGGGTGAGCGGAGAACGCTCGCGACGATCAGTAGTCCGCGCGCGCCGAGCTGCGCACGCCCGCTGCCGACGGACACGTCGGCGAGCCGAGTGATCCGCCCACCGGCGCTGCACACACCGCACGCAGCCCGGAACCCGGGCCGATCGGACGACTTCACACACCCAGCATGTACTTCGCACAAGGCGGGCCCTGTGTGAAGCCCCTGCTGGGTGTGTGAAGTGGCTACACCACCGCGGCGAGCTCGTCGCGGAGCGACTCCGCCGCGGCGCGAAGCGCCGCCACCGTCGGGCCAGCCGCCAGCACCGAGCGCGACGCCGCCGGCAGAACGAGGCCCTGCAGCCCGGCGAAGATCGCCGCGAGGTCAGCAGGGGCGGCGCCCTGGGCGCCGAGGCCCGGCGCCAGCACCGGGCCGTTCAGGGTGGACAGGTCGAGGCCGTGCTCGCGGGTCGCGCCCACCACCACCCCGACGTCGCCGAGCGGCGCGAGACCCGCGTTGCGGGCCGCGGCGCCGTCCACCATCGCCTGGGCCGTGCCCCGCCCGCCGAACTCCGCCAGCTGGACCTCGGCGCCCTCCGGGTTGGACGTCCTGGCCAGCACGAACGCCCCGCGCCCCGCGTCCGCTGCCGTGTCGAGCGCCGACGACAGCGACCCGAACCCCAGGTACGGGGACAGCGTCACGGCGTCGGCCCCGAGCGGCGCCCCCACCCCGAGGTAGGCGTCGGCGTAGCCGTCCATGGTCGAGCCGATGTCGCCGCGCTTGACGTCGAGGATCGTGAGCGTCGCCGTGCCGGCGAACGCGGAGAGGAGCTCCTCCAGCACCGCGACGCCGCGCGAGCCGTGCCGCTCGAAGAACGCCGACTGCGGCTTCACCACGGCCACGTTCCCGGCGAACGCCGCCACGCACGCGTCGGCGAACCGCGCCAGCCCGTCGGCGTCGTCGGTGAGCCCCCACGAGGCGAGCAGGCCCGGATGCGGGTCGATGCCAGCGCAGAGCGGTCCGAGGCGGGCAACGGTGCCCGCCAGCCGCGCCCCGAACGGAGTCACGAGCGGGCCTTCAGCAGGCTCGCATGGGCGTCCTGCAGCGAGCGGACGCCGATCCGGCCCGCCTTCATCGCCTCGATGCCCTGCACCGCCGCACCGGCACCCTGCACGGTCGTGATGCACGGCACGCCGCGGGCGACGGCCGCCGAGCGGATCTCGTAGCCGTCCACGCGGGGCCCTGAGTTGCCGTAGGGCGTGTTGATGATCAGATCGACGTCGCCTGCCAGTATCCGGTCGACGATCGTCTCCCCGCCCTCGTAGTGCTTGCGCACGACCGTGGCGGACACGCCGTGGCGGCGCAGGACGTCGGCCGTGCCCGCGGTGGCGAGCACCTCGAACCCGAGATCGGCGAGGCGCAGCACCGGGAACACCATCGCCCGCTTGTCCCGGTCGGCGATCGAGACGAACACCTTCCCGGACGTCGGCAGCGACCCGTACGCCCCGGCCTGCGACTTGGCGAACGCCGCGCCGAACGAGCTGTCGAAGCCCATCACCTCGCCGGTGGACTTCATCTCCGGGCCGAGCAGCGGGTCGACCCCGTGGCCCTCGACGGTGCGGAACCGGTGGAACGGCAGCACCGCCTCCTTGACCGCGATCGGCGCGTCGGGCGGCAGCTCGCCGCCGTCGCCATCGGCCGGGAGCAGTCCCTCGGCGCGCAGGTCCGCGATCGTGGCGCCGAGCATGATCCGCGCCGCCGCCTTGGCCAGCGGCACCGCGGTGGCCTTAGAGACGAACGGCACCGTGCGCGAGGCGCGCGGGTTGGCCTCCAGCACGTAGAGGGTCTCGCCGTGCAGCGCGTACTGGACGTTGAGCAGCCCGCGCACACCCACACCGTGCGCGATCGCCTCGGTGGAGCGGCGGACCTGCTCCAGCACCGAGTGCCCGAGCGTGATCGGCGGCAGGGCGCACGAGGAGTCGCCGGAGTGCACCCCGGCCTCCTCGATGTGCTCCATCACGCCGCCGATGAACACCTCGGTGCCGTCGCACAGCGCGTCGACGTCGATCTCGATCGCGTCGTCGAGGAAGCGGTCGACCAGCACCGGACGGTCCTCGCTGATCGTCGTGGCGCGCGAGATGTAGCCGGCGAGCGTCTCGTCGTCGTAGACGATCTCCATGCCGCGCCCGCCCAGGACGTACGAGGGCCGCACGAGCACCGGGTAGCCGATCCGCGCGGCGATGGCGCGGGCCTCGTCGAACGAGGTGGCCATGCCGAACGCGGGCGCCGGCAGGCCCGCCTTCCGGAGCACCTCGCCGAAGGCGCCGCGGTCCTCGGCCAGGTCGATCGCCGCCGCCGACGTGCCGACGACCGGGACACCCGCCGCGGTGAGCCGCTGCGCGAGCCCGAGCGGGGTCTGCCCGCCCAGCTGCACGATGACGCCTGCGACCGTGCCGGACTGCTGCTCGGCGTGGACCACCTCGATGACGTCCTCGAACGTGAGCGGCTCGAAGTACAGGCGGTCGGCCGTGTCGTAGTCGGTGGAGACGGTCTCCGGGTTGCAGTTGACCATGACGGTCTCGAACCCGGCCTCGCGTAGCGCCATCACCGCGTGCACGCACGAGTAGTCGAACTCGATGCCCTGCCCGATGCGGTTGGGCCCTGAACCGAGGATGAGCACCTTCGGCTTCTCGGTCTGCGGCGCGATCTCCGACTCCGCGGAGGGGTCGGTCTCGTAGGCGCTGTAGTGGTACGGCGTCTTCGCGGCGAACTCGGCGGCACAGGTGTCCACGGTCTTGTAGACCGGACGGATGCCCAGGCGGTGCCGCAGGGAGCGCACCCCGTCCTCGCCGGCGAACTCCGGGCGCAGCACGGCGATCTGGCGGTCCGACAGGCCCGCCCGCTTCGCCCGCCAGAGCAGCGCACCGTCGAGCACGGCGGCGTCCTCGATCTCCTGCCGCAGCTCGGTGAGCGCCAGGATCTGGTCGACGAACCAGGGGTCGATGCCCGATTCGCCCGCGACGTCGGCCACGCCGCGGCCCAGCCGCAGTGCCCGCTCGACCGCGTAGATGCGTCCGTCGCGGGCCGCTGCCACGTCCGGCTCGCCGTCGGGGTCGGGGGTGGTCCAGAACCCGGCGCGCGAGGTCTCCATCGAGCGCAGGGCCTTGCCGAGTGCCTCCGGGAACGACCGGCCGAGCGCCATCGCCTCGCCGACGCTCTTCATCGTGGTGGTGAGCTCGGGGTCGGCGCCGGGGAACTTCTCGAACGCGAACCGAGGGATCTTCACGACCACGTAGTCGAGCGTCGGCTCGAACGCGGCAGGGGTCTCGCCGGTGATGTCGTTGCGGATCTCGTCGAGCGTGTAGCCGATGGCCAGCCGGGCCGCGATCTTCGCGATCGGGAATCCGGTGGCCTTCGACGCGAGCGCCGACGACCGCGAGACCCGCGGGTTCATCTCGATGACGACGAGCCGGCCGGTGTCCGGGTGCACCGCGAACTGGATGTTGCAACCGCCGGTGTCCACCCCGACGGCGCGCAGCACGTCGATGCCGACGTCGCGCATGTGCTGGTACTCGCGGTCGGTGAGCGTCATCGCCGGAGCGACGGTGATCGAGTCGCCGGTGTGCACGCCCATCGGGTCGAGGTTCTCGATCGAGCAGACGACGACCACGTTGTCGTGCTTGTCGCGCATCAGCTCGAGCTCGTACTCCTTCCACCCGAGCACCGACTCCTCGATGAGCACCTCGGTGACCGGCGACGCGTCCAAGCCCGCCCCGGCGAGCCGCTCCAGGTCGTCGGCCGTGTGGGCCATGCCGGAGCCGAGGCCGCCCATCGTGAACGACGGCCGGATGACGACCGGCAGGCCCAGCTCGGCGGCCGCGGCCCGCACCTCGTCCATCGAGTGGCAGACGGCGCTGCGCGGCACGTCACCGCCGACCGACTGCACGATCTCCTTGAACTTCAGCCGGTCCTCGCCGCGCTGGATGGCGTCGATGTCGGCGCCGATCAGCTCGACGCCGTAGCGCTCCAGCACGCCGCTCTCGTGCAGGGCGACCGCCGCGTTGAGCGCGGTCTGGCCCCCCAGCGTCGGCAGGATCGCGTCCGGGCGCTCCGCGGCGATCACCTGCTCCAGGAACTCGGGCGTGACCGGCTCGATGTAGGTGGCGTCGGCGAACTCGGGGTCGGTCATGATCGTGGCAGGGTTCGAGTTCACCAGCGAGACGCGGATGCCCTCGGCCCGCAGCACGCGGCAGGCCTGCGTGCCGGAGTAGTCGAACTCGGCGGCCTGGCCGATGACGATCGGCCCCGAGCCGATCACCATCACGTGCCGGATGTCGTCGCGCCTCGGCATCAGCTCTTGCTCCCGTCCATGAGCTCGACGAACCGGTCGAACAGGTCCGCGGCGTCGTGCGGGCCCGCGGCGGCCTCCGGGTGGTACTGCACGCTGAACGCCGGCACGTCCAGGGCCTGCAGACCCTCGACGCAGCCGTCGTTCGGGCAGGTGTGGGTGATCTCCGCCGAGCCGAAGGCGGTGTCGAACCGCTCCCCCGCCTCGCCCTCGACGGCGAACCCGTGGTTCTGCGAGGTGATCGAGACCCGGCCGGTGGCGTGCTCGACCACCGGGATGTTGATGCCCCGGTGGCCGTAGCGCAGCTTGTAGGTGCCGCGCCCGAGCGCCCTGGCGAGGATCTGGTTGCCGAAGCAGATCCCGAATGTCGGGATCCGCCGCTCCAGCACCTGGCGCGTCAGTTCGACCGGCGCGTCGGCGGTGGCCGGGTCGCCGGGGCCGTTGGCGATGAAGAACCCGTCCGGTGCCAGCTCCTCGATCTGCTCGATCGACGTCGCCGCGGGCAGCACGTGCACCTCGATGCCGCGTGCGGCCATCATGCGCGGAGTGTTGAACTTGATCCCGACGTCGAGGGCGGCCACGCGGAACCGCCGCTCACCGTCGGCGGGCACCACGTACGGCTCGCGGGTGGTGACCGCGCCGTAGAGGTCGGCGCCCTCCATCGGCGGGCTGGCCAGGACCCGCGACACGAGCTCCTCGTCGGAGGCGATGGCGTCCCCGGAGAAGACACCGGCACGCATGGCGCCGCGTTCGCGCAGGTGGCGCACCACGGCCCGGGTGTCGATCCCGGCGATCCCGACGATCCCCTGCTCGCGCAGCGCATCCTCGAGGGAGCGCCGGGACCGCCAGTTCGAGGGCATGCGGGCGGGGTCGCGCACCGCGTAGCCGGCCACCTGGATCCCGCGCGACTCGTCGTCCTCGTCGTTCCAGCCGGTGTTGCCGATCTGCGGCGCGGTCTGCACCACGATCTGGCGGTGGTAGGACGGGTCGGTGAGCGTCTCCTGGTAGCCGGTCATGCCGGTGGTGAACACCGCCTCGCCGAGCCCCTCGCCGCGGGCGCCGTACGCCTCGCCGCGGAAGATCCGCCCGTCCTCGAGAACCAGCAACGCCGTCACGCCTGCACCTCCCCGTTCCGTGAGGTCACTCGACCCCGAAGCACCGTGGCCACCACCGTGGCCGGCAGCCGCATCCCCTCGAAGGGGGTGTTGGACGCCTTGCTCGCCAGTGCGGCGCCGCGGACCGTCCAGACCGCGTCCGGGTCGACGAGCGCGAACGTCGCGGGCTCGCCGACCGCGATCGGCCTGCCCTGGTCGGGCAGGCCCACGATCTCGGCGGGGCGCTCCGAGAGCACCCGCGCCACGCCACGCCAGTCCAGCAGGCCGGGCTCGACCATCGTGTGCACCACCACCGACAGCGCCGTCTCCAGGCCGAGCATCCCCGGCTTCGCGGCGGCCCACTCGGTGTCCTTGTACTGCGCGGCGTGCGGGGCGTGGTCGGTGCCGACCACGTCGATCACACCCTCCGCGAGCGCCGCGCGCATCGCCTTCGTGTCCTCGCCGGTGCGCAGCGGCGGGTTGACCTTGTTGACCGGGTCGTAGCTCGTCAGAGCCGCGTCGGTGAGCAGCAGGTGGTGCGGCGTGACCTCGGCCGACACCCGCACGCCCTGCGCCTTCGCCGCGCGCAGCACCTCGATCGTGCGCGCCGACGAGACGTGGCAGACGTGCAGCGCCGCCCCCGCCTCCCGGGCCAGCGCGCAGTCGCGGGCCACGATCGTCTCCTCGGCGGTGGCCGGCCAGCCGGCCAGGCCGAGCCGCGACGCCACCACGCCCTCGTGCGCCTGCGCGCCGACGGTGAGCCGGTGGTCCTCGGCGTGCTGGGCGATCACGACGTCGAGGGCCGACGCGTATTCGAGGGCCCTGCGCATGAGCACCGGGTCGTGCACGCAGCGGCCGTCGTCGGAGAACATCCTCACCCGCGCCCGCGAGCGCGCCATGGTCCCGAGCTCGGCCATCTTGGCGCCCTCGAGCCCGACGGTGACCGCACCGACCGGGTGGACGTCGACCAGCCCGACCTCCTCGCCGCGGCGGCGCACGTGCTCCACAACGACGGCGGTGTCGGCAACGGGGTCGGTGTTGGGCATCGCGAAGACCGCGGTGTAGCCGCCGCGGGCGGCCGCGCGCGAGCCGGTCTCGATCGTCTCGGACTCCTCGCCGCCCGGCTCCCGCAGGTGGGTGTGCAGGTCGACGAAGCCGGGCAGCAGCACGGCGCCGTCGGCGTCGAGTGCCTCCACGTCGTCCGGCGCGCGCAGCCCACTCCCGATCTCGGTGACGACACCGTCGCGCACGAGCAGGTCGACCGCGTCCTCCCCGTAGGGCCGCGCGTTCGTGATCAGCAGGTCTTTCACACTGCGGTCGATCATTCGGGTGCCCCCGCAAGAAGGTGGTAGAGGACGGCCATCCGGACGTGCACGCCGTTGGAGACCTGCGCCAGGATCGTCGAGGCCGGGCTGTCGGCCACCGCGGGCGAGATCTCCATGCCACGCACCATCGGTCCCGGGTGCATGACCACGGCGTGGTCGGGCAGCAGCCGGGCCCGGTCGTCGGACAGGCCGTAGCCGATCGCGTACTCCCGTGCCGACGGGAAGAAGGCTCCGTGCATCCGCTCGGCCTGCACGCGCAGCATCATCACGGCGTCGAGGGCAGGCAGCTCGGCGTCCAGGTCGGGGCTCACGCGGCACGGCCACTGCTCGACGCCCACCGGCAGCAGCGTCGGCGGGCCGACCAGCACCACCTCGGCGCCCAGCGTGGCCAGCAGGAAGACGTTGGAGCGCGCCACCCGGCTGTGCAGCACGTCGCCGACGATCCCGATCCGCCGACCGGCGATGCCGCCGAGCCGGTCGCGCAGGGTCGCCGCGTCCAGCAGGGCCTGTGTGGGGTGCTCGTGGGTGCCGTCGCCCGCGTTGACGATCGAGGTGTGCGTGCCCGTCTTCTCGGCGTCGCGGTCGATCCAGCCGGCGAGCCGGTGCGCCGCGCCGGAGGCCGGGTGGCGCACGATCACGCAGTCGGCGCCGACGGCCGACAGCGTGAGCGCGGTGTCGCGCAGCGACTCGCCCTTGCCCACCGACGATCCGGACGCGCTGACGTTCACGGTGTCGGCGCTCATCCACTTGCCGGCGACCTCGAAGGAGACGCGGGTGCGGGTGGAGTTCTCGTAGAACATCGTGATCACGGTGCGGCCGCGCAGCGTGGGCAGCTTGCGCACCTCGCGGCCCAGCAGCGCCTGCTTGAGCCGGTCGGCGGTGTCGAGAAGGCCGGTCGCGGCGGCGGCGTCGAGGTCGGTGACCGAGAGCAGGTGCTTCACTGCTCACCCGCCTTCCGCAGGCGGACGGCATCCGCGCCGTCGATCTCCTCGAACAGCACCAGCACCTGCTCGTCGCGGGCGGTGGGCACGTTCTTGCCGACGTAGTCGGCCCGGATCGGCAGCTCGCGGTGCCCTCGGTCGACGAGCACGGCCAGCTGCACGGCGCGCGGGCGGCCGTGGTCGGACAGCGCGTCGAGCGCGGCGCGGACCGTGCGGCCCGACATCAGCACGTCGTCGACGAGCACGACGAGCGCGTCGTCGAGCCCGCCATCGGGCACCGCGGTGTCCTCGAGGGCCCTGGCCGGGCGGCGGCGCAGGTCGTCGCGGTACAGCGTGGGGTCCACCGAGCCGACGCGGACGTCCGTGCCCTCGAACTCGGCGATCGCCGCGGCGAGCCTCCTCGCGAGCACGGTGCCGCGCGTGGGGATACCCATCAGCACGACGTCGGCCATGCCGTCGGCCCCCGTGGCCGTCTTCTCGATGATCTGGTGCGCGATACGCGCGATGGTGCGGGCGACATCGGCGGCGCCGAGCAGCTCCCGTGCGGGAGTGCTCGCGCCTGCCGGGTCCCCGCGGCGGTGCTCCGCCACAGAAATCTCCTTCCCCGCCTCACCGGACGGGCTTAAAGGAACCGGTCGCCCGGACGCTACCAGCGGTACGTCCGTAGCTCCCCGTTCACGCGCCGCACATCGCGGATGTCACAGGCCGTACGCTCCGCCGACACCCACACCTACCCCACCCGTCACAGCGTGATGGTGCTGCTGACACCATCACGGGCGCCATGCGCGCGCCGCGGGGGGCGTAACGCCTGGCGGGGGACGCTCGATCAGCCGTTCGAGTGGTCTCGGTCCACTGTGGTACCGGGAGGGGGACGACAACTTGACCGATTGTCGGGGCGAGCGCATGATTACTCTCCGTATCTAGACATTGCTCCCTGGGTGGCCGCGGTAGCGGGGGGTCCACTCGGGGCGCGAGGGCCGGTGCCGACTCGGCACCGGTACCGCAGCACCACCGGAACAGCTCGGTCCCGCGGCCGAGCGAGCAGCAAGTGAGGAGGTCGCCAGATGGGCGACTACGCCAAGGCGCTCGGCGGCAAGCTCCGCGCCATCCGGCAGCAGCAGGGGTTGTCGCTGCACGGCGTCGAGCAGAAGTCCGGCGGTCGCTGGAAGGCGGTCGTGGTGGGCTCCTACGAGCGCGGCGACCGCGCCGTCACCGTGCAGAAGCTGGCCGAGCTGGCAGATTTCTACGGTGTCCCAGTCGCCGAACTGCTCCCCGAGGGCCGCGTCCCGTCCGGATCGGAGCCCGCCACCAAGATCGTGATCAACCTCGAGCGGCTCCAGCAGCTCCCCGCCGACAAGGTCGGTCCACTGGCCCGCTACGCGGCGGCGATCCAGAGCCAGCGCGGCGACTACAACGGCAAGGTGCTCTCGATCCGCTCCGAGGACCTGCGGTCGCTGTCGATCATCTACGACATGACGCCCGGCGAGCTCACCGACCAGCTGATCGACTGGGGAGTGCTGCCGCCAGAGGCCCGGCCGACCGCCTGAGGCCCCAGGCGGGTCCTAGGCGGCGAAGCCGCCGTCCACGGGCAGGGCCACGCCGGTCACGAACGCGGCACGGTCCGAGCACAGGTAGGCAACGGCGAAGCCGACCTCCTCGGGCTCGCCGACGCGCGGGATCGCCTGCGGCCGGATCAGGTCGGCCACGAACTCAGGCGGCGATGCGTCCATCAACGGCGTGCGGATGGCGTTCGGGCACACCGCGTTCACGCGCACCCCGGCGGCCCCGTACTCCATCGCCGCGTTGCGCGTGAGCCCGATGATCCCGTGCTTGCTCGCGGTGTAGGGGCTGATCAGCGGCACGGCCATGAGGCCTGCCACCGACGCGATGTTGACGATCGCCCCGCCGCCGCGCTCCACCATCGCCGGGATCTGGGCGCGCATGCCGAGGAACACGCCCTTGAGGTTGACCGCGAGGACCCGGTCGTACTCCTCCTCGGTCACCTCCGCCAGTGGCTTGTGGACGGCGATGCCCGCGTTGTTGACCGCGCAGTCGAGCGCGCCGAACCGGGCCATGGCGGTGTCCACGAGCGCCGCGCAGTCCTGTGCCGACGTCACGTCGCACGGGGTGAAGGCCGCGCTCCCGCCCTCGGCATCGATCAGCGCGACCGTCTCCTCACCGCCCGCCTTCGCCGCGGCCAGATCGGAGACCAGCACCGCGGCGCCCTCGCGCGCCAGCTCCAGCGCGACGCCACGGCCGATCCCGCCCGCGGCTCCCGTCACCACGGCGGTCTTGCCCGCCAGCAGGTCGCCCATCAGGCCCCTTCCGTACTGATCACGAGCTTGAGCACCTCGCCGGGGTGGTGCAGCGCGTGCGCGATCGCGGCGGGCGCGTCGGCGAGCGCAGCCCGGTGCGTGACGAGCCTGCTCACCTGCTCCCGATGCCGCTCGACCAGCCGCACGGCCTCGGCGAAGTCGGCCGCGGTGCAGACGGTGGAGCCGAGCACGTCCAGCTCCTTCCGCGTGAAGGCGTCGACCGGCAGCGACACCTGCTCGTGCGAGATGCCGACGACGACCACCCGGCCCGCCGGCGCCACCATCGCCACGCCGTCGGCGATGGCCGACGGCCGGCCCGTGCAGTCGACGACCACCGCTGGGCCGTCCCCGCCCGTCCACTCTCCCGCCGTCGCGACGACGTCGGCGACCCCGGCGTCGAGCACCTCCGCCCCCGCGGCGGCCGCAGGGGCGAGCCGGGCCGCGGCGACGTCGGTGATCATGACGCGCGCGCCGCGGTCGAGCGCCCCGATCGTCACGGCCTGGCCGATCGGTCCGGCGCCGAGCACGACGACCCGCTCCCCGTCGGTCACCCTCCCCCGTTCCAGCGCGCGCACGGCGATCGACATCGGCTCGCAGAACGCGGCGACGGCCGGCGGCAGGTCGCCGACGCCGAACACCTGGTCGGCCGCCACCGTGACGCGGGCGGCGAGCGCGCCGTCGACGTGCACCCCGACCAGCCGGAAGTCAGGGCACGCGTTCTCCCGCCCGATCCGGCAGGCCCGGCACCGCCCGCACGACGAGAGCGGGTGCACGGCTATTCGTTGCCCGACCGCCAGCTCCGGCGGGCAGCCATGGCCCAGCGCCTCGATCACACCGGCGAACTCGTGCCCCTGCACGCGCGGGAACTGCGGGCCGAACGCCGGTGGCGTCGCCAGCTCGCCGGTGAGGAAGTGCAGGTCGGACCCGCAGATCCCCACCGCCTCCGTCCGCACCAGCACCTGCCCCGCGCCGGGCTCGCCGGGGTCGGGCACCTCGCCGACCTCCATGGTCCCGGCCCGGCGGGTCACCACCGCCCGCATCACGGCCCCCTTCGTTCGTGCTTTCCTGCTGGGCGCACCCGGTATCCGATCGGGAACAGCACCACGCCCGTGCGCCGGGAGAACCGGCCCCACAGCCCCTCTGGCGCCACGAGCATCACGACGATCGCGAGCAGCCCGAGCAGCACCAGGTAGGCGGCCCCGAGGTCGGCGAGGAAGAACTGCAGCCCGTAGAACACGAGCGCGCCGACCACCGGCCCCTCGAGCGTGCCGACGCCGCCGATCAGGGCCATGAAGAAGGCGTTCGCGCTGTAGTTGACGTTGAAGATCGACGCCGGTTCGAGCCGCAGGTTGGCCAGGAACAGCACGGCGCCCGCCGCGCCGAACCCCGCCGCGGACACCAGGTAGGGCACGCGCCGGGCCCGGCTCGCGCGCACGCCCACGGCCACCGCGGCCTGCTCGTCGTCGCGCACGGCGGCCGCGTCGAGGCCGATCCGGGAGCGCAGCAGCAGCCAGATCCCGAGCAGCGACGCGGTCACCACCGCCAGGGCCGTCCAGTAGGTGAGCGCGGTGCGCAGCACCGGGTCGAGGCCGGTCGGGGGCAGCGTCGCGCCCTCACCGCCGCCGAGCGCGGGGACGGTGATCACGAGCAGCCGGAAGGCCTCGGCGACCACCCACGTGGCGATCGCGAAGTAGGCGCCGCGGGTGCGGAAGAGCCCGTACGACAGCGGCACCGCGACGGCGAGCGACACCACCGCGGCGATCGGCACGGCCGCGAACGGATTCACCCCCGCCCGCACGGACACCAGCAGCGTGTAGGCCCCGACCCCGAGGTACGCCTGCTGCCCGAACGAGACCAGCCCGGCGTACCCGGCGAGCAGGTTCCACATCGACGCCATCGTGACCAGCAGGAACACCGTCGTCAGGGCGTTCTGCACCGGCCCGGCGAACACGAACGGCAACGCGGCGAACGCCACGAACAGCACCGCCGCACCGACCAGGGCCGCGATCGAGATCCGGTCCAGCCGCACGACCCGGGCCACCGGAGTCGCGGCCGCGGCCTGCTCGGACACCATCCTCGTCACTGCCATGTCCTCGTCACTGCCAGGTCCCCGGGAAGATGCCGCGCGGGCGGACGAACAGGAACGCCAGGAACACGAGGTGGCCTGCGAGCAGCGAGTACTGCACGTCGATCGCCGCGGCGACCGTCTGGCTCACCCCGAGCACGATCCCGCCGACGAGCGTTCCCCACAGCGAGCCGAGCCCGCCGATCACGATCGTCTCGAACGCGAACAGCAGGAGCAGTACGCCGGTGTTCGGGTCGAAGCTCGACTGCACACCGAAGGCGATCCCCGCAATCGTGGCGGTGACCAGGCCGAACGCCGTGACCGCTGAGAACACCACCCGGTGGTCCACACCCATGAGCGCGGCGGTGGCGCTGTCGTCGGCCGCGGCGCGCACCACCCGGCCCAGCACCGTGCGGTGCAGGAACAGCTGGACCCCGCCCAGGATCACCACCGCCGCGACGAACACCAGCACGCTGATCCACCCCACCGACAGGGTCGACGTGATCGGGACGCTCGCGGTCTCCAGCCCGGCGAGCGCGATCGACCGCACGTCCGATCCGAAGAGCATCAGCAACAGGTTCCCGATGACGACCGACAGCGCGAACGTCACCAGCGGCGTCGTGAACTCGCCGGATCGCATCGTCCGCTCCAGCACGAGCCGCTGCAGGCCCCAGCCGGCACCGGCCATCACGACGAGCGCGAGCAGGATCGCGGCCGGAGCCGGCACGCCCAGCGCCACGATCGCGGTGCTCGCCAGGTACGCCCCCGCGACGGCGAGCGCGCCGTGCGCGAGGTTGACGATGCGCATCACGCCGAACATCAGCGACAGGCCGGCCGCGAACAGCGCGTACTGGCCGCCGACGAGCACGCCCTGTACCAGCGCCTGCGTCATGTCACGCCCCGCAGCCCGAAGTACGCGGCCACCACATCGTCGCGGCTCAGTTCCGCCGGCCGCCCCGCGAGCACGATCCGGCCCTCGAGCAGGCAGTACATGCGGTCGCAGACCTCCATCGCGCGCTGCAGGTCCTGCTCCACCAGCAGGAGACCGGTCCCCTCATCGCGGATCCCGGAGAGGGAGTCGTAGAGCTGGTCGACGATCACGGGGGCGAGCCCGAGCGACACCTCGTCGAGCAGGAGCACGCGCGGGTTCGCGAGCAGGGAGCGGGCGATCGCGACGGCCTGCCGCTCCCCGCCGGAGAGCGCGTCGGCCCGGCGGTCGCGCACTCCGGCCACGAGCGGGAACGCCTCGTAGACGCGCTCGATGCTCCACGCACCCGGCCGCGCCTTCCAAGCCCCCACCTGCAGGTTCTCCGCCACGGTGAGGCTCGGGAAGAGGCGACGACCCTCCGGGGTGAGCGATACGCCGAGCCGGACGCGGCGATGCGCCGGGAGCGCGGTGACGTCCCGCCCAGACCACCGGACGGCGCCGCGACGAGGCCGGTGCGCCCCGGCGAGGGTCGAGAGCAGCGTCGACTTCCCGGCGCCGTTCGCGCCGACGAGCGCCACCGTCTCGCCCTCGTCGACGGCGATCGACACGTCGTGCAGCGCCTGCAGGTGCCCGTGGAAGGCATCGAGGCCGTCGGCCTCCAGGAGCGCGCTCACAGGAGCACCGCCCCCGGTCGGCCGAGGTACGCCGCGACCACGCCGGGATCTGCCATCACCACGTCCGGCGGACCGTCGGCGATGATCTCCCCGACGGCGAGGCAGGCCACGCGCGTGACGACCCGGGTCAGCGCCCGCAGCACGTGCTCGACCCAGACGATCGTGGTGCCGCTGCCGTGCAGCTCGCGCAGCAGGGCGATGAGCGACTCCGTCTCGGGTGCGGTGAGGCCGCCCGCGATCTCGTCCAGCAGCAGGACGTCGGGGCCGGTGGCGAGCGCCCTTGCGAGCTCGAGGCGCTTGCGGTCGAGCAGGCCGAGGTCGCCCGCTTGCTGGTCGGCCCGGTCGGCGAGGCCGGTGCGCTCGAGCGCGGCCATGCCCGCCGCGTAGGCGGCCCCACGCCGCAGCCCGGCCCCGCGGAACGCCCCGACCAGCACGTTCTCCAGCACCGTCAGGCCGGTGAACGGCCGCGGGATCTGGTGGGTGCGTCCCAGCCCGAGCATGCAGCGCCGCCGCGGGGGTTGCGGGCCGATGTCGCTCCCGTACAGCCGAACCCGCCCGCCGTCCGGCCGCCGCTCACCGGTGACGACGTCGAGCAGGGTCGACTTGCCCGCGCCGTTCGGCCCGACGATCCCGACCGCCTCGCCGGGTGCCACGGCCAGCGAGACGTCGCGCAGCACGGTGTGCGCGCCGAACGCCAGCGCGACGTGCTCCACCTCGAAGGCGGGGGCAATCATGCGGCCCCGGATCCCGGGAGCGGTTTGACGTCCCCGGTGATCGCGACGTCCGGGGCGAGCGCGTTGTCCACGATCACCAGCTCGTACGGGTATTGCCCGCTGCCGCGCTGCCACTGGGTGGGGAACACCGGGGTGAACGCGACGTTCGGCGCCGGCCCGCCGCCGAAGTCGAGCGGGCCGACGATCGTCTCGGTCTGCAACGTCCGCAGCGCACCGGCCAGCGCCTCGCGGTCCTTCGGGTCGGCGGCCGCCCTGATCCCGGCGAGCGCCACCTCGAAGAGCGCGTAGGTGAACCCCATCGGCTGCATCCACTGGCGCCCGCTGCGCTGCTGGTAGCCCTCGGCGAGCGCCTTCGCCGTCATCCCGTCCAGGGACGAGGTGTAGGGGAGGTCGGGCGTCCACCATGCGCTCGTCATGAGGTTCTCGCCGAGGTCGCCGAGCGCCTCGACCGCCGCCGGGAACAGGATCGCCTTGTGCACGTAGGCGTACGGCGGCACGAACCCGTTCTGCCGGCACTGGCGCCAGAACGTCGCGAAGTCGGGCGGGGCTGGCACGCCCGTGAGGATCTGCACGCCGTCGGAGCGGAACCGGCCGATCTGCGCGCTGTAGTCGCTCGCAGGCTCGGCATACGGGCCGGGGTCGACGAGCCGGAAGCCGATGCCCTCGATCGCGGGCGTGAACGCGGCGCGGAACGTGTCGCCGTCGACGTTGTTCGGCCAGAGCGCGCCGATCGTCTGCTCGGACACGGGCAGGCGCGCCCACACCGGCGGCACCGCCCGGATCTCGCCGCTCGCCCCCGTGAAGAAGCAGACCGTGTACCGGAACCCGGTCGCCGGGTCGCCGCCCCGGCCGGTGAACCAGCTCTCCCACGGCACCAGCGAGGCGATGCACGGCACGCCTGCGGCCTCGGCCTGGTCGGAGACGGGATTCGCGACGGTCGGGGTGACGCCGGTGAGGATGAGATCCACCTGGTCCTGCAGGATCGCCTCGCGCGCCGCCTCGGCTGCCCGGTTGGAGTCCGACGCCGCGTCCTTCGTGATGATCTCCAGCTGGTAGGTCGTGCCGCCGACCTGCACGCCCTTCGCGTACACAGCCCGGACGAGGTCCAGCAGGTAGGCGTCCGGCTCCGTGAAGCCGGCCAGTGGGCCGGTCTGCGGGACGATGTGCGCGATCCGGATCGTCGTGCCGCCGGTGCTCCCGGACTGCCCCGAACCCGCAAGCCCCCCACAGGCGGCGAGCAGGCTCGACGTCGAGGCCACAGCGCCGGCGGCCGCGACACCTCGCAGGAAGTCGCGCCTTCGAACACTCGGGGAGTTGCGCATGACCCCGCCTTTCGGCCTGCGTCGCGATCGGGTGCGGCGGGACGCTAGTGAGGACGGGAACGGGGGGCGGGCGGCGAGCGGGACCTGTGCGCGGGAGCGCGGGAGCAGTGCGCGCCCACACGGTTTCCCGTCGCGCTCCGTAACAGTCAAGCAACACCGCGTCAGTTCCCGATGATGTTTCCGCTACACGGCAGCGCCTTGACATCGCGTCGGCGGGGCGACTGTGATGACCCGTAGTTCTGATGTGGCCAGCCGACCGCAAGGAGGCGGATCGACGATGGCCGTTCTCGTCGACACGCGCGCCGTGCCGCCGGCCGAGCGGTTCGAGTGCTGGCACGAGGCGGCGTCCAAGATCTTCTTTCCGCTCCAGATCGAGCGGGGACGGGCGGAACCCTTCTTCGGCCGGGTGCTCGGGCACCGGCTCGGGCCGATCCAGGCGTTCCGGGTGACCGGCGACCCGAACACCTGCATCCGCACGCCGCGCGGCATCCGCCAGGGCGACCCGGAGGAGCTGCAGCTGCACCTCGTCCGGCGCGGGCTCTGCCGGGTCAGCCAACAGGACCGGGCGAGCGCCCTCGTGCCCGGCGACCTGACCACCCAGGACACCTCGCGGCCCTACACGATCGACATCGACGAACCGTTCGAGTTGATCGTCTTCAACTTCCCGAAGTACCTGCTCGGCCCGCACGCCGACCACATCAGGGCGCGCACGGCCATGCGCATCGCGGGCGACTCCGGGCTCGCGGCCCGCGTCGGCCCGTTCCTCACCGGGATCCTCGACGGGCTCGACGAGGGGTCCATCGCCGAGTCCGACGCGCTCACCGACAGCATGGTCGGCCTGCTGCGCTCGCTGTTCAGCAGCGGCCGCCCCGCGGTGCCGAGCGACCCTGCCGCCCTGCTGCTGCGCCGGATCCACGACCACATCGAGCAGCACCTCGCCGATCCGGGTCTCGGACCGGAGCAGATCGCGGGGGCACACTTCATCTCGGTGCGCTACCTGCACAAACTCTTCCAGCGCGAGGGCACGTCGGTGTCCCGGTTCGTCCAGCAACGCAGGCTGGAACGCTGCAGGCGCGACCTCGGCGACCCGACGCTCGCCGGGCACACGATCGAGTCGATCTGCAGCGCGTGGGGCCTGACCAACCCCGACCACTTCAGCCGCGTGTTCCGGGCGACGTACGGATGCCCGCCCCGGGAGTGGCGGGCGCGCGCGGTCCGCGCCGGATCGGGTCCCCGCGCTGTGCGCCCTCGACCGGGCACTGTGCACCCTGGGGAAGGCCTGCCGCCACGCACCGGCGGATCGTGACGGCCATGACCGAGTTCTGGCGTGAGATCAAGCCGATCGAGAACGTCTTCCGGCCGGGTGCCCTGCCCGACCTGCACGTCTCCGACGGGCCCATCGACGACGACCGCTACTACATCCCACTGTCCGAGACGGTCGGCTCCCGGCCACTGTTCATCTCGACCAGCCAGAACCGCTGGTGCGACGTGCTCATGGCGCGTGGCGCCGGCCTGGTGAACCGCCACTACCACCCGCACCAGGTGTTCGCCTACACGATCTCGGGCAAGTGGGGCTACCTCGAGCACGACTGGGTCGCCACGGCGGGCGACTTCGTCTACGAGGCACCCGGCGAGGGCCACACGCTCGTCACCTACGAGTCCGACGAGCCGACGCGCATCACGTTCAACGTGACCGGCCCGCTCATCTGGCTCGACGAGGACGGCAAGCCGGACGGCACGTTCGACGTCTTCGACTACATCGACCTCTGCCGGGATCACTACGAGAAGGTCGGCCTCGGCGCCGGGTTCGTCGACCAGTTCATCCGGTAGTCCGGGACAAGCTTCCCGGGCCGGTGCGCGTGCTGGCACCGGGCCGCGCGATCCCGCACCGAGCCGTCGACGTCGTACGCTCTGCAGTGTGAGCGAGGCCACCACCGGCCGGTCCCGGCTGTCGTCATGGGCCTACGCGCTGCGCACCACCAACCCGCCGCCCGACGGCCGGCCGGATCTGATCACACGCTGGATCGTGGTGACGCGCGCGGCCGTGCTCCCGATGACGCTGGTCTCCGGACTGGTCGCCGCGCTGCTGGCCATCGGGGAGCCGGGCCTCGACTGGTGGTGGCTGTCGCTCGCCGTCGTCGGGATCGTGCTGGCGCACCTCGCGAACAACCTCATGAACGACCTGTACGACACGCAGGCGGGTAGCGACACCGCGGCCTACCCACGCGCTCTCTACGCGCCGCACCCCGTGCTCTCCGGCCTGGTGTCGCGCCGCACCCTCATCGCCGCGATCGTGCTGGTCAACCTCGCCGACCTCGCGATCCTCATCGGGCTGGCGCTCGCGCGCGGATGGCCGGTGGTGGCGTTCGCCCTGGCCGGGTTCGTACTCAGCGTGGCCTACACCGCCCCACCCCTGCGCTTGAAGAAGCGCGGGCTCGGCGAGCCGGACGTACTCGTGGTGTGGGGGCCGCTGATGGTCGGCGGCACCTTCTTCGCCGCCACCGGGTCGATCACATGGCCGGTGCTGCTCGCGTCGCTGCCCTACGGCCTGCTGTGCACCACCGTGCTGATGGGCAAGCACATCGACAAGATCCCGTTCGACGCTCCGCTCGGGATCAGAACACTGCCGGTGATCCTCGGCGAGCGCCGCGCCCGCTCCGCGACGCTCGCCCTGATGGCCGCCTTCTACGTGCTGGTGGTTGGGTGCGTGCTGGTGGGCGCGATGCCGTGGCCCGCGCTCGCCGTGGTGCTCGCGCTGCCGCGGTTGGCGAAGGTATGGACCCGCTTCCGCAGGCCACCGCCGGACGAGCCGCCGCCAGGATTCCCGGTGTGGCCGCTGTGGTACGCCGCGCTGGCATGGGTGCACGTGCGCCAGGCCGGCGCGCTGCTCCTGCTCGGCCTGGCGATCGGAGCGGCGATCGAAACCGTGCTCTAGGAGCGCCCTGAACAACTGTTCAGGACCCTCCTAGCGCGTGGCGCGCAGGTGCTCTGCGATGTCGGCGATGCGGCCGAGCACGCCGTTGAGGAAGCGCGGGCTGTCGTCGGTGGACAGCGCCCGCGCCAGCTCGACGGCCTCGGTGATCGCGACGGGGTCGTCGATCTCGTCGACCCAGAGCAGTTCGAACACGCCGATCCGCAGCAGGGTGCGGTCGACCGCCGGCATGCGCGCGACCGTCCAGCCCTCGGCGTGCTCGGCGAGGAGCTGGTCGATGCGCTCGCGGTGGGCCACCACGCCCTCGACGAGCATCGCGGCGTAGTCCGAGACGGGCGGGGCGTCGTCGGTCTCGCGGCGGTGCGCGAGCACGACCAGTGGGTCGTCGCCCCTTGCCTCCGACTCGAAGAGGATGTCGAGGGCGCGCTTGCGTGCCCTCGTGCGCGCCCGTTGCAGCCGCTCGGGCATCAGCCGGATACGCGGCCCAGGTAGCGCCCGTCGCGGGTGTCCACCTTGACCTTCTCGCCGGTCGTGACGAAGAGCGGCACCTGGATCTCGGCGCCGGTCTCCAGGGTGGCGGGCTTGGTGCCGCCGGTGGAGCGGTCGCCCTGCAGACCCGGGTCGGTGTGGGAGATCACCAGCTCCACCGACGTGGGCAGCTCGACGTACAGCGCGGTGCCCTCGTGGAAGGCGACCATCGCCGACTGGTTCTCGAGCATGAAGTTCGCGTTGTCGCCGACCGTGTTCTCCGGCACCGGGATCTGGTCGTACGTGTCGCCGTCCATGAAGACGAAGTCGGCGCCGTCCCGGTAGAGGAAGGTCATGTCCCGCCGGTCGACGGTGGCGGTGTCGACCTTCGTGCCGGCGTTGAAGGTCTTGTCGACGACCTTGCCGGTGAGCACGTTCTTCAGCGTTGTGCGCACGAATGCGCCGCCCTTGCCGGGCTTGACGTGCTGGAACGCCGTGACCGACCACAGCTGGCCGTCCAGGTTGAGCACCAGACCGTTCTTGAGGTCGTTCGTCGTGGCCACGTGCGCCTGACTCCTTGCGTCTGTCGCGGGCGCGCAGGATTCGCGGGATGCCGCCAGCGCGCCGGGGTTGCTCGATGAAGCGGCGCGCTGCAACGGCGCCGTCGTCCGGCACCAAGGATACCGTCAGACTTCGAGCAGCTCGCGCGTGGTGTGGGTGAGCAGCTCCGGCCCGGCCTCGCGCACCACGAGCGTGTCCTCGATGCGCACGCCGCCCCGGCCCTCGAGGTAGACGCCGGGCTCGACCGTCACCACCATCCCGGCGGCGAGTGCCCCCGTCCCGGTCTTGCCCACGTACGGCGCCTCGTGGATCTGCAGCCCGACGCCGTGGCCCAGCCCGTGCACGAACTCCTCGCCGCGCCCCGCCCGCTCGACCACGCCGCGGGCGGCGGCATCCACCGCCGTGACCTCCGCACCCGGCGCGAGGGCGGCCCGCCCGGCGGCCTGTGCCTCCGCGACGAGCGCGTGCAGGTCCCGCTGCCAGTCGGCGGCGCCGCCGAGCACGACGGTGCGGGTCATGTCGGAGTGGTAGCCGTCGACGAGCGCCCCGAAGTCGAGCTTCACCAGGTCGCCCCGCCGCAGCTCCACAGCGGTCGGGCGGTGGTGCGGCACGGCCGAGTGCGCCCCGGCGGCCAGTATCGTCTCGAAGGCGGGGCCGGTGGCGCCGTGGGCGCGCATCCGGTCCTCGAGGTCGAGCGCGACCTCGCGCTCGGTGCGCCCGGGCCGCAGCCCGCCCGCACCGAGCAGGTCGGCGAGTGCGGCGTCGCCCACCGCGCAGGCGCGCCGCAGCGCCTCCACCTCGCCCGCGTCTTTCACCGCCCGCAGCCGCTGCACGAGCCCTGGCGCCCTGAGCAGCGGCACGCCATCGGCGGCCTCGGCCAGGCCGTCGTGCGCGTCGACGGTCACGGCGTCGGACTCGAACCCCAGCCGCCCGACGCCCAGCGCCTTGGCCTGCTTCGCCAGTGCGAGCGCGCAGGCCCGGTCGATCACCGGCTCCAGGTCGGGCACCTCGGCAGCTGCCTGCGTGCGGTAGCGCCCGTCGGTGCAGAAGCGGCTCCCTGCGTCACCGCCTGCGTGCACGAGCAGCGCCGCGTTCGAGCCGGTGAACCCGGTCAGGTAGCGGACGTTGACCAGGTCGGTGACGAGCATGGCGTCGACCCCCGCGCCGGGCAGCAGCGCGCGCAGGGCCGCCCGCCGGGCGGAGCAGGACATACGTCCACCCTATGGGGTGTACCGGGTCCGCTCGGGGGTAGACCGGGACATGCGAATCGGTATGAGCATCGGACTGCTCGCGGTCGGCCTGGTCCTCGCTCTCGCCGTGCGAGTCGACCTGGGCGGGATCGATCTGGAGCTCGTCGGTTGGATCCTGACCATCGTGGGCGCGATCGGGCTCGTCGTGAGCCTCCTCGTCGCCCGCCAGGTACGTCCCGTCGTGCGGCGCCGCGTGGACTACCCGCCCGACCCCGAGCTCTAGGAGGGCCTAGGCCGTGGCCTGGGTGTGCTCGGCCAGCCAGCGCAAGGCGAGCGCGTAGCCGTCGACGCCGAGCCCGACGATCACCCCGGTCGCCACGCCGGAGATGTAGGAGTGGTGGCGGAACTCCTCGCGCCGGTGCACGTTCGTGATGTGCACCTCGATCAGCGGTGCGGTGAGCTGGGCGCACGCGTCGCGCACCGCCACCGATGTGTGCGTCCACGCCGCCGCGTTCAGCACCACCGGCGCGCCGGCGTCGGCGGCTTCGTGCAGCCAGCCGAGCAGCTCGCCCTCGTGGTCGGTCTGGCGCACCTCGACCTGCAGGCCGAGGTCCGTGCCGGTGCGCTCGCACAGCGCGACGAGGTCGGCGTAGGTGGTGCGGCCGTAGACGGCCGGCTCGCGGGTGCCGAGGCGGCCCAGGTTCGGCCCGTTGAGCACCAGCACGCGGGTCATGCCGGCGCCCCCGTCGACACCGCCGCGTACGCGCGCTCCAGGAGCTCCGGCTCTGGGCCTTCCATGCGGCCCGGCTTCGCCAGCCCGTCGAGCACCACGAACCGCAACGTGCCGGCCCTCGCCTTCTTGTCCCCGCGCATCGACTCCACCAGCTCGGGCAGCACGCCCGCCACGTAGGTCACCGGCAGCCCGAGCGAGGCGAGCACCGCCCGGTGCCGGTCGGCCGTGGCGTCGTCGAGCCGCCCCGCCGCTCGCGCCAGCTCGGCCGCGAACACCAGACCGACGCTCACCGCGGCGCCGTGGCGCCAGCGGTACTCCTCGCGCCGCTCGATGGCGTGCCCGAGCGTGTGGCCGTAATTGAGGATCTCCCGCAGGTGCGACTCGCGCAGGTCGGCCGCCACCACGTCGGCCTTCACCCGGATCGAGCGCTCCACCAGCTCGGGCAGCACTGGGCCCGCCGGATCGAGCGCCGCCGCCGGGTCGGCCTCGATCCGCTCCAGGATCACCGGGTCGGCGATGAAACCCGTCTTGACGATCTCCGCGCTGCCTGCCACCAGCTCCGGTGCCGGCAGCGTGTCGAGCACGGCGAGGTCGACGAGCACCGCGGACGGCTCGTGGAACGCCCCGACGAGGTTCTTGCCGGCCGCTGTGTTGATGCCGGTCTTCCCACCGACGGCCGCATCGACCATCGCGAGCAGCGTCGTGGGGACGTGCACGACGCGCACGCCGCGCATCCAGGTGGCCGCGACGAACCCGGCGAGGTCGGTGACCGCGCCACCGCCGAGCGACACCACGACGTCGCCGCGGGTGAGGCCGATGCGCCCGCAGACCTCCCAGCAGAAGCCCGCGACGGCCAGTGCCTTGCCGTCTTCGGCGTCGGGGATCTCGACGCGGTGCGCGTCGACGCCTGCCCCTTCCAGCTCCGCCCGGACCACTTCCGCGACGTCGGCCAGCGCCGGCTGGTGGATGATCAGCGCGGCCGCTGCGCCGAGCCCGGCGACCGTCGACGTCAGCTCGGCGCGGACCCCCCGGCCCACGAGCACCGGATACGGCCGCTCGGTTGCCACGTCGATCCGCACCGTCGTACTCATCGTCCGGCCTCGCTGAGCTCCCTCACGAGCGATCACCCTACGGCCGCGGCGGTCAGAGGCGGATGGTCGGGTCCGGCAGGGCGGCGCCGCCTCTCGGGGTGGGCCGGTCGAGCGGGTCGTCCGGGTCGATCGGGTCCTCAGGGGCGGCCGCGGAGATCTCTCCGAGCGCCTCAAGCACCGCCCGGGCCACCTGGTTGGCGCTGCGGCGGTCGGTGGCGATCTGCACGGTCGCCACCTCCCGGTACAACGGCGCGCGGGCGTCGAGCAACGCCTTGAACGTGGCACGCGGGTTGACGCCCGCCAGTAGCGGCCGCGCCGTGGACATGCCCGTGCGGCGCATGCCGTCGGCCAGCCCGACGCTCAGGTGCACGACCCGGTGGGCCCGCAGCAGCTCGCGGGTCTCGGCGGCGAGCACGGCACCGCCGCCGAGGGCGAGCACACCGTCGTGGCTCGCGAGCGCCTCCGCGACGACCTCGCGCTCGAGGCGCCGGAACCCGTCCTCGCCGTCCTCGAGGAACAGATCGGCGATCGCCTTGCCCGTGCGCTCCTCGATGATCGCGTCCGCGTCGGCGAACCCGACGCCGAGCCGCCGCGCCAGCACGCGGCCGACCGTGGTCTTCCCGGCCCCCGGCGGGCCGACGACGACCAGCGTGGGGCGACTCTCGACAGGCACGTCCCCAGGGTAGTGACCGCGCCATTCACCCGATGCGCGCTCCCTCCCTGCTCCCTTCGGCGGGTCGATCGGAGATCAGATATGGTGCGCAAAGACCGCGATTCCGCATGATCGGAGCAGCCGGTGACCCACCGCGAGAGCGAACAGCGCAGCGAGGGCGATCGGTGACCCACCCCGACGACATGCCCGAGCCGCCGGACGGGCCCACGCCCGCCCGCGAGCAGCTCCCGCTCCCCCGTCGCCGGCGCCAGTCACACATCGAGCCGCAGCTGCGCACCCCCGACGGCACCAGCACGGGTACACCGTTCGCCGCGTTCGGCCCCGACGGGGCTCCCGAGCTCGCCCGGAGCGCCTCGTCGGACTGCTACGAACGGGGCGGGTACGAACGGGGCGGGTACGAACGGGGCGGCCACGAACGGGGCGGCCAGACCGATCGCGCCGCCGCCTTCCACGCGGGCGCCCACCGCGGCCGCTGCGGACACCACCGAGCCGACCGCTAGTGCCCCGAGCGGGACGCCGGTCGTCGGGCCCGAGTTGTCTGCCGGACGGTGATCAGCACCCCACGGCGGCGGCGGTCGCGCTGGCGTCCTGCTCGACGTGCCCCAGCTCTCCGTGACCGCCTGTCGCAGAACGCCTGTCGCGGAACGCCTGTCTCAATCCGCGCTGTGCGGGCCGATCGCGTCGAGGTACCCGCGCAGGTTGCGGCGAGTCTCGGGGAGCGAGTCGCCGCCGAACTTCTCCAGCGCCGCGTCGGCGAGCACGAGCGCGACCATCGCCTCGGCCACCACGCCCGCCGCCGGCACGGCGCAGACGTCCGAACGCTGGTGGATCGCCTGTGCGGCTTCTCCCGTGGCGACGTCGACGGTGCGCAGCGCCCGCGGAACAGTGGAGATCGGCTTCATCGCGACCCGGACCCGCACCGGCTCGCCGTTGGTCATCCCACCCTCGATGCCGCCGGCCCGATTGGACAGCCGCCGCACCGGGTCGCCGGGCACCATCTCGTCGTGGGCGGCGCTGCCCCGCCGCCTGGCGGTGCGGAACCCGTCGCCGATCTCGACGCCCTTCATCGCCTGGATGCCCATGAGCGCCCCGGCGAGCCGCGCGTCGAGCCTGCGGTCACTCTGCACGTACGAGCCGATCCCGACCGGGAGGCCGTAGGCGATCACCTCGACCACGCCACCGAGCGTGTCGCCGTCCTTCTGCGCGGCGTCGACCTCGGCGACCATGGCCGCGGTGGCCTCGTCCGTCCATGCCCTGACCGGGCTCGCGTCGACCCGGTCCAGGTCGCCGGGGCCGGGAGCCTCTCCCTCCGGTGCCTCCACCGCGCCGAGCTCGACCACGTGCGACACGATCGCCACGTCGAATGCCTGCGCCAGGAACGCCTTCGCCACCGTGCCCAGCACGACCCTGGCCGCCGTCTCGCGGGCGCTGGCACGCTCCAGCACCGGCCGTGCGTCGTCGAACCCGTACTTCGTCATGCCCGCGAGGTCGGCGTGGCCGGGACGGGGGCGGGTGAGCGGCGCGTTGCGCGCCCGGCTGGCGATCAGCTCGGGGTCGACGGGGTCGGCCGCCATGACGGTCTCCCACTTCGGCCACTCCGTGTTGCCGATACGGACCGCAACCGGCCCACCTTGCGTGACCCCGTGCCGGACTCCGCCGATGACCTCGAGCTCGTCGGCCTCGAACTTCATCCGGGCACCGCGGCCATGCCCCAGCCGACGCCGGGCCAGCTCCGCGGCGAGCTCCTTGGTGGTGATCTCGACCCCGGCGACCATGCCCTCCAGCATGGCGACCAGGGCAGGACCGTGGGACTCCCCGGCGGTGATCCAGCGCAGCACGATCGCGATTCTCTCACCTCCCTCCTCCAGCGGCGCCCGCGCCTAGCGGGCCACGACTGTCAGCAGGCCGACCGTGACGACCCACGTGGCCGCGAGCATCGAGGGACCGTGCGGGACGGCCCGGCCCGCGAGCCGCCACCGCCGCGACGGCCCCGCCCGTGCCTCCCCCGACACCGGAACCCGGCCCTCCGCCGCTGCCCGCGAACCGACTGCCGCACCGATCGCAGCGGTCATCGCGAGCACCGCGGTGAAAGCGGCGGCCAGCACCGCTGCCAGCGCGAGCGCAGGCCACGCCACCGCCGCCAGCACCGCACCCAGCGGGGCGGCGAGCTTCACATCACCCGCCCCGACTGCCCGCCGGTCGACGAGGTGGAACGCGACGTGCACCGCCACGGCCACCGCCGCACCGCAGGAGCCCCGGACCACCGCCATTGACCCGACCGGCAGCAGGAGCAGCAGCGCGACCGGCAACGCGGGCACCGTGAGGGCGTTCGGCAACCGGCGATGCCGCACGTCGACCACCCCGGCCGCGACGGCGAGCCAGCCCAGCCCGAGCACGGCGGGCACCCACACCCCGGGCAACCCGCCGGCTGCCCACGCCGCCCCCGCGGCCGCCCACAGCGCCGCCACCCCCAGCTCGCACCACGGCGGCGGGATCCGCGTCCCCCGGCGCAACCGCAGCAGCACCGCCCGCGCGGCAGCGCCGGCCAGCACGCCCGCACCGGCGAGCACCGCGACGACCAGCCCGGACCCGATCATCATGACGTCCTCCTCCGCACCGCCTGCGCCTTCGATCGTCGGCGCCCAGGCGGGCGCGGCCAACGGTGTTCGCGCAACTGTGGACAGCCGGACCCCGAGGTGGACAACAGGTGGTCGTCCCGGGCCACCTTGCCGCGACCTGTCGGACCGGTATGCATCCCCGCCAACAGGGCATGGCGGGCGTCCACAAGGCAGGATCGGGGGGTGGAGCAGCGGGGATTGCGGGTGGCGCGGGCGGTCATCACGGCCGATGTGGATCATGGCACGGCCGAGCTCGTCGGCGACCCCGATCGGGCCCAGGGCTGGACCCTTCTGCTGGACGGCACCGCGCAGTCACACGTCGACCTCGAGGACCCCACCCACCTCGAGTTCGAGTACGTCCGGCGGCTGGCGCACGTCGCCGACCTCGTGGCCCCGCCCACCAAGCCGGTCCGGGCGCTGCACCTCGGGGGTGGCGCGTGGACCCTCGCCCGCTACATCGCCGCCACCCGGCCCGGATCTCCCCAGCGGGTGGTCGAGCTGGACGCGGGCCTCGTCGACCTCGTCTCCTCCCGGCTGCCCTCCGACGACACCAGCATCGAGATCATGGTCGGCGACGCACGGGCCGCGCTCGCCACCGTGGCCCCCGGGTCGGCCGACCTCCTGGTGCTGGACGTGTTCGCCGGCGCGCGCACGCCGGCGCACCTCACCTCGGTGGAGTTCGTGCGCGCGGCGGCCGCCGTCCTCTCCGCCGACGGGGTCTACGCCGCGAACGTCGCCGACGGCGGGTCGCTCACCTTCGCCCGCACGCAGGTCGCCGCGGCATTGGCCGTGTTCGCCGAGGTCGTGGTGCTGGCGGTGCCGCAGCTGCTGCACGGGCGCAGGTTCGGCAACCTCGTCCTCGTCGGGTCGGCGGCGCCGCTTCCGGTGGCCGAGCTCGCGCGCATGGCCGCGGGCGACGCGTTCCCGGCCCGCGTGCTCGCGGGCGCCGACCTGCGCCGGTTCGCCCGCGGCGCCGCCGTGCCCGTGGACGGGGCCACCGCGCCGTCCCCGCTGCCCCCACCGGGCTTCTTCGGCAGGCCGGCAGACTGACCCTTTCGGTTCGGGGCGCTAGAACGCGCCGTTCTGCCGGGCCGCGCGGACGTTGGCGTTGTGCTCGTCGATCGTCGCCCCGAAGCAGGACGTGCCGTCGGACTGGCACCGCACGAAGTACAGCCACGGGCCCGGCTCCGGTTCCAGGGCCGCCGCGATCGCCTCCCGCCCCGGCGCGGCGATCGGGGTCGGCGGGAGGCCGGCCACCGCGTAACTGTTGTATGGGCCCGGTCGTGCGCGATCCTCCGCGGTGGTGCGCAGCGCCTGCAGGTCCAGCGGGTAGTTCACCATCGAGTCCAGCTCGAGCCGCCGTCCGGCGCCGAGCCGGTTGTAGATCACCCGGGCCACCTTGGGCATGTCCGGGTTGATCGCCTCCTTCTCCACGAGCGAGGCGATCGTGAGCACCTCGTACGGGCTCGAGCCGATGCTCTGCGCGCCCGCGACGAGGCCGGATGCCGCGAGCCGCTCCCCCGATGTGGCGAGCAGGCCGCGCAGCACGTCGACGGCGGTCTCGCCGGGCGGCACGTCGTAGCGCCCCGGCACGAGCAGGCCCTCGAGGCGGCGCCGCGGCTCCGCGGCGCCGACGCCCTCGAGGGCCCACTCGGGCACGCCGAGAGCGGCCGGGTCGGTGTCGGTCATGGCCGCGCGCAGCTCGTCCGCCGAGACGCATCGCTCCTGCCCGTCGAGCCGCGCGCAGGTGGCGGTCGAGATGAGGCTCAGGACACCGGGCGCAACCGTGCCGTCGGGCGCGCGCGTGTCGTCGAGCTGCACGCCGCCGCGGATGTCGAGCTCACCGACGCGGGAGGCCGGGTCCAGCATCATGTCCACGGCCGCGGCGCCCGACATCTGCCTGCGCATCTGGTAGAAGCCCGGCTGCACCGCGCGGATGCGGTCCTCGTCCTCCGCGGCACGGGTGAACGACTCCGGGGCCGCCACCACCCCGTTCTCCGCGAGCACGGTGCCGATCCTGCGGGTCGAGGCACCGTCCTCGACCTCGATCACGACGTCGCCGGTGCCCCCGCCCTCGAAGTCGGGGACGGCGAACCAGGTGAGGAACGAGTACGCGCCGCCCGCCGCGACACCACCGAGCAGGAGCACCGAGAGCAGGAGCACCACGGCGCGCCTGCGCTTCTTCGTGCGCTTCTTCCCGGGCTTCGCGCCGGGCCCCGCGGCCGGTTCATCACGGTGGTCGGCCGGCGGCTCGGGTTCGGGTCGCGGGGCGGCCGCCGGGACGTCATGCCCGCCGTTCCGCGGCCCGGGAGCGGGCTCGGGCGGAGCCGGCCGCTGGGCCGACTCGGGCGAACCGGGCCGCCGGGCATCGCCGCGCATCCGCGGGCCGACGACGGGCACCGGCACGGTGGGAGGGCCCGAATCCGGCGGCGGGCCGGAGCGCGTGGCGGGTCCCGAACCGATGCGCGGGAGCGGCCTGCCCTGCGCCCGGGGCGGCGGGACCGGACGGGCTCCGGGTCGCTCGCCGACACCCGGGGGGCGGGGCGGCCGTGGGTGGTCCCATCCGTCCGGGTTCACGACACCGGAGAGTAGCCATCGGGTGAACGACGCTGCATCGGTGGGTCATCCGGATGTGATCAGCCGCGGTGCGCGTCCAGCCAGCCCTGCAGGATCGCGACGGCCGCGGCCTGGTCGACCACGGCGCGCTGCTTGCGCCCCTTCACACCACGCTCACGCAACTGGCGGGTGGCCACGACGGTGGTGAGCCGCTCGTCGGACAGCTCGACCGGAACGTCCAGCACACCCCTGAGCGCGTCGGCGAAGGTCCGGGCGGCCTCCGCGGCGGGACCGTCGCGCCCCGCGAGGGTGCGCGGCAGCCCGACGACGGCCCCGACCGCCTCGTACTCGGCCACGAGCCCGGCGATCGTCCGCAGATCCGAGCCGCCGTCGACGTCGCGCGGGACCGTGACGAGCGGCGTGGCCAGCACGCCGTCCGGGTCGCAGATCGCGACCCCGACCCGGACGGCGCCGACGTCGATGCCGAGGCGTCGTCCCCGGATCACCCGCGCAGCGCGGTCCGCAAGGCGGTGACCGCCTCGGGGATGCCGGCCGGTTTGGTCCCGCCGCCCTGGGCGAGGTCCGGCTTGCCGCCGCCGCGCCCTCCCACGGCAGGGGCGAACGCGGGGATCAGCTTCCCGGCCGCGATGCCCCGGTCGCGGGCAGCGGCCGTGGTGGCGACGACGAACGACACCTTCTCCCCGTCGGCGGAGAACAGCGCCACCACACCGGGGCGAGCGCCGAGGCGCCCGCGCACGTCGGAGGCGAGCGCCCGCAGGTCGTTGCCGTTCACCCCCTCGGGAGCAGCGACGGCGACGAGCGCGACCCCGTCGACGTCCTCGGCGGCGTCGGCGAGGGCGCCGGCCGAGGAGAGCACGGCGTCGGCGCGGACCTTCTCCAGCTCACGTTCGGCCTGCCTCAGCCGCTCCACGACACCGCCGATGCGCTCGGGCAGCTCCTCGGGCCTGGCCTTGAACTGCTCGGCCAGCTGGGAGACCAGGACGTGCTCCTTGGCGAGGAACCGGAAGGCGTCGAGCCCGACGAGGGCCTCGACGCGCCGCACGCCGGAGCCGATCGAGGCCTCCGACAGGAGCTTCACGAGGCCGAGCTGGCCGGAGCGGTGCACGTGAGTGCCACCGCAGAGCTCGCGGGAGTAGTCGCCGATCTCGACGATGCGCACCTTGTCGCCGTACTTCTCGCCGAAGAGCGCGAGCGCCCCGAGCTTGCGGGCCTCGTCCTGGGAGGTCACGAACCAGCGGACCTCCTCGTCGTTCTGCAGGACCGCGTTCACCTCGTCCTCGACGTCGGTCAGCACGGACGGCGGGACTGCCCCGGCGGGGGAGGTGAAGTCGAACCGCAGGCGGCCGGGGGCGTTGAGCGAGCCGGCCTGGGCGGCGGCGTCGCCGAGGTGCTTGCGCATCCCGGCGTGCACGAGGTGGGTGGCCGAGTGCGACCGCGACACCGCGGCCCGCCGGCTCGTGTCCACCTCGGCCTGGACGGTGGTGTCCACCTGGGCCTCGCCCGCCGTGACCGTGCCGCGGTGCACGATCAGCCCGGCCACGGGCGACTGGACGTCGGAGACCTCGACGGTGAACCCGTCGCCCCGGATCCAGCCGGTGTCGGCGAGCTGCCCGCCGCCCTCGGCGTAGAACGGGGTGCGGTCGAGCACGACCTCGACCGTGGTGCCCGTGCCCGCGGCTGGCACGCCAACGCCGTCGACGACGAGCCCGGCGATGCGGGCCTCGGTCGTGAGGTCGGTGTAGCCGAGGAACTCGCTCCCGCCGCCCGCGTCGAGCACGGCGCGGTAGACGGAGGCGTCGCCGTGGCCGACCTTGTGCTTGGCGGCGTCGGCCTTGGCGCGGGCCCGCTGCTCCTCCATCAGCGAGCGGAAGCCCTGCTCGTCGACGGTGAGGCCGGCCTCGGACGCCATTTCCAGGGTGAGGTCGATCGGGAAGCCGTAGGTGTCGTGCAGCTGGAACGCCTTGTCACCGGCCAGCCGGCTCCCGCCGGCCTGCTTCGTGGCCGTGACGGCGGTGTCGAAGATCCGCGAGCCCGCGGTGAGCGTGGCGAGGAAGGCCTCCTCCTCGGCCCGCACGACCGCCGAGATCCGCTCGAAGTCGGTGACCAGCTCGGGGTAGGACGGGGCCATCGCGTCGCGCACCACCTCGGCGAACGAGCCGAGCACCGGCTCGTGCACACCGAGCAGCCGGGCCGAGCGGACGATGCGGCGCAGCAGCCTGCGCAGCACGTAGCCGCGGCCCTCGTTGGACGGGGTGACGCCGTCGCCGATGATCAGGACGCCGGAGCGGGCGTGGTCGGCGATCACCCGGAACCGGATGTCGTCCTCGTGCGAGGCGCCGTACTTGCGGCCGGAGAACTCCTCCGCACGGGCGATCACCGGCCGGACCAGGTCGGTCTCGTAGACGTTGTCGACGCCCTGCAGCAGGTACGCCACCCGTTCGATGCCCATGCCGGTGTCGATGTTCTTCTTCGGCAGGCTGCCGATCGGCGGGTGCCCCTTCTTCGGGGAGAGCTCGCCGCGCTCGTCCTGCATGAAGACGAGGTTCCAGATCTCGAGGTAGCGGTCCTCGTCGGCGACCGGGCCACCCTCGCGGCCGTGCTCGGGCCCGCGGTCGAAGTAGATCTCCGAGCACGGCCCGCCGGGACCGGGCACGCCCATGTCCCAGTAGTTGTCGTCGCCGCCCCGGCGCTGGATCCGCTCCTCCGGCAGCCCGGCGATGCGCCGCCACAGGGCGATCGCCTCGTCGTCGTCCTGGTAGACGGTGACCCAGATGCGGTCCGGGTCGAAGCCGTAGCCGCCCGCGTCCTGGCTTCCGGTCACCAGGTTCCAGGCGTGCTCGATCGCGCCTTCCTTGAAGTAGTCGCCGAAGGAGAAGTTCCCGGCCATCTGGAAGAACGTATTGTGGCGGGTGGTCTTGCCGACCTCGTCGATGTCGCCGGTGCGCACGCACTTCTGGATCGAGGTGGCCCGCGGGTACGGCGGCGGGACCTGCCCCAGGAAGTACGGCTTGAACTGCACCATCCCCGCGTTGACGAAGAGCAGGTTGGGGTCGTCGAGGATCAGCGAGGCGCTCGGCACACGGGTGTGTCCGGCGCTGACGAAGTGGTCGGTGAACCGACGGGTGATCTCGTGGGTCTGCACGGTTGGCTTCCAAGGGTCGAACGGGAGGCAGGCATCCTCAGGCGGCGCGGCCAGTCTCCCGCAGCGAGCGGGACGCGGGACGGCAGGGGGACGCGCGCTGGGAGACCAGGCTCGAGCCTGGCGGCGTCAGGCCCCTGCCCTGCGCGCTCGCGCGCGGGGAGCCGGTCGGCGCGCAGGTGTGGGCTCGGGGTCGGAGAACGCGTCCCTCATCGCGGGCAGCGGAGCCCCGGTGCGGCGTTCCACGAGGTCGGAGAGCTCCTGCTCCCGCTCGGTCATCCCGGCGCGCACCTCGGCGCCGAACGCCCCGAGCCCGGCGCCCAGCTCACGCAGGCCGTCGGCGAGGTTCGCACCCACCCCGGCAGGGGTGAGCGCATGGGCCGCCTCGGACGCCCGCCGGGTGGCGTACACACCGACGGCGAGCCCCAGCCCGAGCCAGAAGAGCCGCTTCACCTCCGACGCCCCCTCCGACGGGAGTGGGCACCGGAGTCGCGCACGGCACGGCGGGCCTTGATCGCCTTGTTCAGGCCGTAGCTGAACGCCGCGGCACGCACCAGCGGGCCGCCGAGGGTGGCGGTGAACAGCGACGTGAGGACCGAGACGTTGCTCGACACGGTGCGCGCGCTCGATGTGATGCCGTCGACCCGCTCCAGCTGCGTGTTCACCTGGTGCAGCGTGGTCTGGGCGTCACGCAGCAGCGGGTCGCCGCCCTCGTGCGCCTTGCGGATGGCGATGGTGGCCTCGTCGAGCGTGCGGCCGAGCTTCAGCAGCGGGACGGCCAGCAGCAGCACGAGGACCACGAAGGCCCCCGCGGCGATCAGCGCCGCGATCTGGCCAGCCGACACGAAGCCTCCCCGGATCCCGCGCGGCGCCCACTGCGATCGCCGCTCTTGATCTCCTCAGGTTACTCCCCGCCCGCATCCCGTTACCGTCGGGGCTCGGCGCCGCACCCGGCCGATGACCCGGCGTTTCCTACTCCTCGTCGCCCTCGTCGCCGGCCTCGACACCGGCCGTCACGACCTTGCGGCGCAGCCGGTTGAGCGCCCTGTGCTGGGTGACGCGGACCGCGCCCGGCGTGGACCCGACCGCCTGCGCGGTCTCCTCGGCCGACAGCCCGACGGCGATGCGCAGCACGAGCACCTCGCGCTGCCGCGGCGTGAGCAGGTGCAGCAGTGCCCCGAGCCGCTCGGTGAGCTCGACCTGCAGGAGGTGGTACTCGGGGCCGTCGTGCGCGAGCGGCGCGTCCGGGATGTCCGCGACGGGCTCGGCGCGGTTGCGGCCGATGGCTCGGAACGCGTCGGTGACCTTGTGGGCGGCGATCCCGTAGACGAACGCGCGGAAGGACAGCCCGCGCAGCGTGTAACCCGGCAGCGCGTTCACGACCGCGAGGCAGACCTCCTGCGCGACGTCGTCGGCCGAGCCCATCACCGTCTCCTGGCGGCCCAGCCGTGCCCGGCAGTACCGCAGCACGAGCGGGTGGATCTCGGCGAGCAGCCGATCGCGCGCGCGGGGCTCGCCTGCGACCGCGGCCCGCAGCAGGCTCTCGAGGAGCGGCGGATCGGACTCCGCAACCGTGGCCCCGAGCACGGGGACAGCGGTGTCCGGCAGCGGCGCGGTCTGATCGACAGCCTGTGCGGTGGCCAGATCGGCGGTCCGGCCGGTCTCCTCGACGGTGGAGACCACCATCGGCGCGCTCATCGCTCGGCCTCGCTGCGCTCGGCCGGCTTCGCCGGGCACTGAGTCGATTGCCCGCTCGCAGGCTCGCGAGCCGGGCGAAGGCGCTGTGACTTTGATTCGCTCGCAAGCTCGCTCACTTGCGCGCCCCGCACGCGGGCGCTGTGCTCGTGGTTCGCTCGCTGACCCTCACTCATCGCGCGCCTGCCGCGGCGAGCTGAGCGACGCCGGACACTGCCCCGTGGCGCCGGCGGAAACGTTCGTACAACAGATCGGACGCGTGCATCGGGTTCCCCTCCCCTGCGCCGGCGGAGCCATCGCCGGCGGCTGCGCGCCCTCCGGTCGGCCGAACGGCGCGTACTGCGATCGTGCTGAGACGTGCTCGGTGTTACTGCTGAGAGCTACCGATCCATGCTGTGGAGGAGCGACCGGGACGTTCGGTGATACCTGCTTCGGTCCCCCGACCACAGATGCCCGTTCCGGTTGCCCCTCCGGAGCCTCGATCGCCGCCGTGCCCTGCGGTGATCGAAGTCGTTCGACGTTCAAGCACGGAGTTTGGGTCCAACCCAAGTTGGAGTCAAGAGCAATTCGAGCCGAAAGCGGTTACGCTTCGCTCAATGGCAGCTTCCGACCTCGCTGAACCGGACGATCCGCGGGCCAGGGCGGCACGTACGAAGCGTGACCGAACACGGCGGGCGCTGCTGGATGCTGCCGATGCGACCTTCGGCAGCCGCGGGTGGGCGGACACCCGGATGGAGGACGTCGCCGCTGCCGCAGGCGTCAGCGCCGCAACGGCCTACAACCACTTCCCGTCCAAGCACGTGCTCGTGGGCTCGGTGTACGGGCCGCTCGTGCGCCCGTTGCTGTCGGAGGCGGAGCGGGACATCGCCGCTGGCCGCCCCGTCGTGGACGCGCTGACCGACCAGATCAGGGCCCTCGCCCGCATCAGTCAGCGGTACCGCAAGCTCACGGCTTCCTTCTGGTCGGCCGTCGAGGAGTACACGATCAAGGTGAGCGGCCCGCCGGACACCGCCGACGACGGCGACCCGCGCACGCTCGCACCCGTGCCCACCCCGCTGCGGATCCTGATCGAACACGGCCAGCAGACGGGTCAGCTCCGCCCGTTCCCGAGCGCGCTCGACGTGAGCGGGATGATCGTCAACCTGCTGCTGCTGCGCAGCATCAACCGCAAGGAGGAGCCCGCCGACGTCACGGCGGAGCTGCTGCTCACCGTGCTGTTCGGCATGCTGCGCCCCGAACTGCTCGCGAATGCCGACAACGACGAGCGGCCGTTCCGCCGAACGGACTGTGCCGACCGGCGCGTACCGCTGGACGACCGTTGACAGATCGTGACCGGCGCGGGCCGGGTCGGATCAGGTGCGGTTGCGCTTACGGCCCGTGACCTGGTTGTAGATGACGAGCACGATCACCGCGCCGATGATCGATCCGATCCACCCGGAGGGCTCGAACCCACGCAGGCCGCCCGTCAGCAGCCCGAAGATCAGCCCGCCGATCACCGACCCGACGCAGCCGAGGACGATCGTGCGCAGGAGGCCGATGTCGTCCTTGCCGGGCACGATCGCGCGGGCGATGAAGCCCGCGATCAGCCCGAAGACGATCCAGCCCAGTATCGTGAAGACGATCATCCGATGTTCCCCTCTCGGCTGCTGCCAGCCGAGCCTACTCCTGGATGATCAGGGTCCCGCCAGCTCGGCCAGCGATCGCGCCAGCGCATCGATCGCGAAGCCGATCTCGTCGTCGGTGACGACGAGCGGCGGGGAGAAGCGGACGGTCGAGCCGTGGGTGTCCTTCACCAGCACCCCGCGCCGGGCGAGCGCCTCGCTGACGGCGCGTCCGGTGCCCAGCCGCGGGTCGACGTCGACGCCCGCCCACAGCCCTGCCCCGCGCACCGCGACGACGCCGTGACCCACGAGGTCGGCCAGCCCGCTCTGGAGCACCACTCCGAGCCTGCGGGCGGCGGCGAGGACCCCGTGCGGCCCGCTGTCGGCGAGCAGGCCCAGCACCGCGCGGCCGACCGCGCACGCGAGTGGGTTGCCGCCGAACGTGCTGCCGTGCTGGCCGGGGCGCAGCACGCCGAGCACCTCGTCGTCCGCGACCACTGCCGACAGCGGCAGGATCCCGCCGCCGAGCGCCTTGCCGAGCAGGTACATGTCCGCGTCGACCCCGGCACCGCGCGTCGCGAGGACATGCCCGGTACGGCCGAGCCCTGACTGCACCTCGTCGGCCACGAACAGCAGGCGGGCGGCGTCGCAGATCGCGCGGACCCCGGCGAGGTAGCCCGCGGGCGGCACGACGACGCCCGCCTCACCCTGCACCGGCTCGAGCAGCACGGCCACGGTGTCCGGGGTGACGGCCGCGGCGAGGGCGTCCAGGTCGCCGTATGGCACGACGTCGAAGCCCGGGGTGAACGGGCCGAACCCGCCGCGGGCGTCCGGGTCGGTGGAGAAGCCGACGATGCTGATCGTGCGGCCGTGGAAGGCGCCGGCGGCCACGATGATCCGCGCCCGGTTCTCCCGGACGCCCTTGACCTCGTACCCCCACTTGCGCGCGACCTTCAGCCCGCTCTCGACGGCCTCCGCGCCGGTGTTCATCGGCAGCACCCGCTGCTTGCCGACGAGCGCGGCGAGCTCCGCGCAGAAGGGGCCCAGCTGGTCGTTCCCGAACGCGCGGCTGGTGAGGGTGAGGCGGTCGAGCTGGCGGTGCGCCGCCGCGACGAGCTCGGGGTGGCGGTGGCCGAAGTTGAGGGCGGAGTAGCCGGCGAGGCAGTCGAGGTAGTGGCGGCCCTCGACGTCGGTGACCCAGGCCCCGTTGCCCTCCGCCACCACGACGGGCAGGGGGTGGTAGTTGTGCGCCGAGTGCTCGTGTACGAGCTCCTGATGGGCCTCGGTCGCCGACTGCATGAGCGTCATCAACGCACCTCCAGCGTGCAGCACTTCGGTCCGCCGCCCCCTTTGAGCAGCTCGGACAGGTCGACGGGCACGGGCGTGTACCCACGCTCACGCAGTGCCGCGGCCAGCCCGGTGGCCTGCGCGGGGAGCACGACGTGCCGACCGTCGCTCACGGCGTTGAGGCCGAGCACGGCCGCGTCGGCCGGGTCGGCGACGACGGCGTCCGGGAACCGGGTCCGCAGCACGTCCTGCGACGCCGGCGTGAACGCCGCGGGCAGCCAGGCGATGGTCGAGTCGTCGAGCACGGCGATGGCCGTGTCGAGGTGGTAGAAACACGGATCCACCAGCTCCAGCGGCACGACCTCGCGGCCGAACACGGCCGCCACCTCGGCGTGGGCGCGCGGGTCGGTGCGGAACCCGTGCCCCGCCAGCACGACGCCGTCGTCTCCACTGCCGATGGCGAGTAGGTCGCCCTCGCCCTCGTTCACGAACTCCGGCTCCACCACGGGGTAGCCGGCGGCGGTGAACCAGCCGCGGTGAGCGGCCGCCTCGGCGGCGCGCTCGCGGTGGCGGAACCGAGCGCCGAACACCATGCCGTCCACGACGGTGGCGCCGTTGGCGGCGTACACCATGTCCGGGAGACCGGGGACGGGGTCGATCAGGTCGACCCGGTGGCCCAGATCCAGGTAGGTCTGCCGCAGCGTGTCCCACTGGGCGAGTGCGCGCTCACGGTCGACGGGCTCGCCGGGCCGCATCCACGGGTTGATCGCGTAGCGGACCTCGAAGTGCTCTGGCCGGCACATGAGGTAGTGCCGGGGGCGGGCGACGGGTTCGGTGGACACAACCGGCCGGGGCAGGACGCTGGTCACGTTGATCACGGTAGGAAGGGGCCCGCCGCCCGACAATCGCGAAGTCCTGCCATTTCACGCACGTTCGTTGCGTGTTCTGCCACATGGGCGCTCGTTTCGAGCGCAATACCCCGACAGGGGGATCAGGGCAGCGCCGCCGGAAGCCCGAACGCCGTGACCTGGTCGCGGCCGAGGAACGAGGTGACCGCGGCGATCCGGTCGCCGCGCAGGGTGAGGACGTTCACCGCCCAGGCCAGGTGCGCCCCTGCCGCGTCGTCCCACAGGTAGCAGGCCACGGCCGGCTGGCCGTTGGCGCCCGTTGTCAGGTGCCGCCACGCCCCGCATGAGCCCAGCGGGACGCGTACGGCCCAGTCAGTGACGGCGGGCAGGCCCTGGTACCAGTGCGGGAGCGGTGGCATCGTCCAGGTGACGTCCTCGGTGAGCAGTGCCACCAGGCCGTCGGTGTCGCGGCGCTCGAGCGCGCCCGAGAACCCGGTGACGATCTCGCGCACCCGCGCGTCGTCCAGCTCACGCAGCGTCTGCTGCTGGGTGCGCGGCGGGACCTTCTCGGCGACGACGGCGCGGGCACGCTGCAGGGCGCTGTTCACCGAGGCCCGCGAGGTGCGCATCATCTCGGCGATCTCCGCCGCGGAGAAGCCGAGGACCTCGAACAGCAGCAGCGCAGCACGCTGGTTGCCCGGCAGGTGCTGGTACGCGGCGACGAAGGCCAGCTCGACGGCCTCGCGCTGCTCGTGGCGGGCGTCGGCGAGCAGCGCCTCCGGGTACGGCCCGAGCCACGCGACGTCGGTGCGCGGCGCGGAGTCGACCACGGCGTGGTCGCTCGCCGGGCCGAGATCGACCGGCGTCGCCCTGCGGCCGCGGCGGCGCGCCGCGTCGAGGCACGCGTGGGTGACCACGGAGTAGAGCCACGAGCGCAGCGAGCTGCGCCCCTCGAAGGTCGCGAGGGCCTTCCACGCCCGCAGCAGGCCGTCCTGGAGGGCGTCCTCCGCGTCGTGCACGGAGCCGAGCATCCCGTAGCAGTGGGCGTGCAGCTCCCGGCGCAGCGGCGCCACGAGCCGGGTGAAGGCGGCATCGTCGCCGGCGCGGGCGCGAACCAGGTCCGGGTCCTCGATGACGGTCACGACACCGATTCTCACCTAGCCGAGCAGCCGGAAGCGGCGGGCGCCGTCCGCGCGCTCCGAGCCGTCCCAGCGGTAGCGCAGCAGCGTGAACGTCTCCCCCGCCGGCTCGTCGGGCTCCGGCAGAGCCATCACGCCGGAGGTCGCGATCGGATCGTCGTCCGGCACGCGGAACTCGCGGCCGTCCTCGGCCCCGCCGACCAGGACGACCAGGACGCTCACGTCTCGAGCATCCCACGCCGGCCCGGGAAGGTCAGTGCGGCGGTGGGGTGGAGGCGCGGCGCAGCAGCGGCGAGAGCACCAGCACCGACTTCGTCCTCGCCACGAACGGCTGGGCGCCGATCTGCTCGAGCACCTGCTCGAAGTGGCGCATGTCGGTGGCGAGGATCCGCAGCACGGCGTCGGCGTCGCCCGAGACGGTGCTGGCGTCGACGACCTCGGGGAACCGGTCGACGGCCGACCGGATCACGCCCGGCGCCGTGCTGTTGCGGCAGTACAGCTCGACGTAGCCCTCCACCGTCCAGCCCAGCGCACCGGGGTCGAGCCGCACCGTGAACCCGGTGATCGCGCCGCCCGCACGCAGCCGGTCGACCCGCCGCTTCACCGCCGACGCCGACAGGCCGATCCGGTTCCCCAGCTCCGCGTAGCTGCGGCGGGCGTCCTCGACCAGCAGCGCGATGATGTCCTCGTCCAGACGGTCCAGCTGCACCCACCCATCGTGCTCCCGCGCCCGCGGCGTCGACGCGGCAGGATGTGGCCCATGTACCGGGTGGATTCCGAGGTGGGCGTCCTGCGCGAGGTGATCCTGCACCGGCCTGGGCTGGAGCTGAAGCGGCTCACGCCGGGCAACAAGGACCGCCTGCTGTTCGACGACGTCCTGTGGGTCGCCCGTGCCCAGGAGGAACACGACCGGTTCGCCGCGTTGCTGCGCGAGCGCGGCATCACCGTGTACCTGTTCGGGGAGCTCCTGCGCACCACCCTGGACATCCCGGACGCGCGCAAGTACGTGCTGGACCGGATCTTCGACGACCGCGTGTACGGGCCGCTGGCCATCGACGCGCTGCGCAACTGCTTCGACGCGATGGATCCCGACACGCTCACCGACCACCTGATCGGGGGGATCACCAAGCGCGAGGTCCTCGACCGGATCCCGGAGCCGCGCTCGATCGCCTTCCACGTGCTCGAACCCGACGACTTCGTGCTCGAACCGCTCCCCAACCACCTCTACACCCGCGACACGTCGGCGTGGCTCTACGGCGGCGTCGCCATCAACAGCATGCGCAAGAAGGCCCGCATGCGGGAGACCGTGCACTACGAGGCCGTCTACCGCTGGCACCCGCTCTTCGCCGGCGGGGGCTACGCGGTCTGGTCCGCGGGCGCGGTGAACGGCCCTGCCACCACCGAGGGCGGCGACATGCTCGTGCTCGGCGACGGCGCGGTGCTGATCGGGCTGTCCGAGCGCACCACCCCGCAGGGCGTCGAGCGGCTGGCGCGGCAGCTCTTCGCCGGCGGCGAGGTCGACCGCATCGTCGCGCTGCGCATGCCGCAGGCCCGCGCGTTCATGCACCTGGACACGGTGCTCACGATGGTGGACCCGGAGACGTTCACCCAGTACGCGGGGCTCGGGATGCTGCCCGCCTACACGATCCGGCCCGGCGACACCGAGAAGGAGCTCGACCTCGTCGACCACCCGCCCGAGGACATGCACCGCGCGATCGCCGCGGCGCTCGGGCTCGCGGCGATCCGCGTGCTCACCCCGGTGCAGGACGTCCATTCGGCGGAACGCGAGCAGTGGGACGACGGGTGCAACACCCTCGCCGTCGCGCCCGGGGTGGTCGTGACCTACGAGCGCACCGTCACCACCAACCGCTTCCTGCGCGCGGCCGGCATCGAGGTGCTCGACATCCCCGGCGGCGAGCTCGGACGCGGCCGCGGCGGACCGCGGTGCATGAGCTGCCCGGTCCGGCGTGACCCCTAACGGGTGATCATCGGCCACCCGACCGCTCGACGGATCTGTCGGAACGCCACGAACCCGCGTCGCGTCGAGCAGGATCCGGGGCGTGATGTTCTGGGCCGCAGCCGCCACCGTCGCGATCCTCGTCGGCGCACCGGCTGCGCCGGCACCGGCCGCCCCAGACGGCGGGGTCGGGCGCATCGCCCTGTCCGCCGACGGGAACCAGCACGACGAGGACGACTGGGCGTCCTCGGCCATGACACTCGCGATCCTCGCCCGTGCCGGGCTGCAGCAGAACGTCGTGAACTACATCTACAACAATCACATCTGGGACTCCGACGCCGAGCACCGCCGGAACATGACCGAGAGCGTGCTGGGGGCCGGCAAGCGGTTCGGCTTCGACACGTCACGCTTCTACGACGGCGCCGACGCCAACGGGCTCGCCGCGGGCGTCGCGGCACTGACCGCCGCGATCAACGCGTCGAGGCCGGGCGACGAACTCACCATCGTCCTCGCGGGGCCGATGGAGACCACGTGGATGGCCCTCGACGCCGCTGATCCGGCGGCACGGAAACACGTCAAGTGCGTGTCACACGGTGACGGAAGCTTCAACCAGACCCACGGGAAGAAGGACCACGGCGGCCATTCCTACGACGACGTGATCGAGCTGGGCTGCCAGCGCGTCCAGATCCCCGACCAGAACGGCAACCTCGGGCCCACCAAGCTGTCCGACTGGAACTACCTGCGGGACCTCGGTCCCGAGATGGACTGGCTGCGCTCACGCCTCGAGGTGGCCGAGAAGGGCGACGTGTCCGACGCCGGGATGGTCTACTTCGTGATCACCGGGGAGAAGCGGGCCTCACGATCAGAGCTGCGGAAGTTCCTCACCACCGCGCGGCCCATCTGAGAGCATCGGCCAGTATGGACGGGTGACGGCCCTGCCCGGCGGCGTCCCGCCGCTCGACGGCTCGCTCCACACCGACCTCCCCACTCGCATGCGCTACGCGGGTGACGCCGGCCGGATCAGCACCGGGGTGCCGGCCGCCGTTCTTCGCCCCGGATCGGCGGCTGACGTGGCCCGCCTGGTCGGGTTCTGCCGGCGCCACCGCCTCCCGGTCGCGGCACGCGGCGTCGCCAACACCACCGGCGGGCAGTCGCTGGTGCCCGGCGGGGTCGTGGTCGACACCACGGCGTTGGCAGGCGTCCGCGCGATCGGCCCCGACGGTGACCCCGACCGGGCCACGGTCGGGGCCGGCACCACGTGGCTCGACCTGGCCCGTGCCGCCGGCGCCCACGGCCTCGCGATCCCGGCCGCCACCGGCTACCTCGCCCTCACGGTCGGCGGCACGCTCTCGGTGGGCGGCATCCCACCGGCCGTCGCGACCGGCGCCCAGGTCGACCACGTCCGCGAGCTCGAGGTCGTCACGGGCGACGGCGAGCTGCGCCGCTGCTCACCGACGGCGGATCCCGAGCTGTTCGAGGCGGTGCTCGCCGGGCTCGGCCAGTTCGGGATCATCACCGAGGCCACGGTCGGCCTCGTGCCCGCGCCGACGACCGTCCGTGGCTGGTCGGTCCCCTACAGCGACCCGGTCGCGCTCTTCGCCCACCTGCGCGCGCTGGCGCGCGGCGGCGAGGCCACCGAGGTCTTCGCCGATTGGTGGCGTCCTGGCGAGTCGGGCGATGTGCACCACCTGAACGCCTTCGCGTTCGACGGCGCCCTCGCGCCTCCGGCCGGCGCCGAGTTGCGGGAAGACGGCTACCTGGAGCACGTCACGCGCATCGACGAGGCCGTCGCCGACCTGCGGAGGGCGATCGGCTGGGACGCGCTGCCCAAGCCGTGGCTCACGGTGTGGCTGCCCGACTCGCGGGTCGAGGAGGTCGTCGGCGCGACGCTCGCCGAGCTGACGCCTGCCGACGTGGGTGCAGGCGGGTTCGTGCTGCTCTACACCCACCGGCGGGCGGCGCTCACCCGCCCGTCGCTGCGGTTGCCGGCACCGGACGGTAGCGACCTCGTCCACCTGTTCACCGTGATGACGGCCGGACCGCCCGGCGCGGACGCCGGGTTCGCCGCGGCGATGCTGGAGCGCAACAGACGGCTGCTCGACCGCGCACTCGCCGCGGGCGGCGCGCGCTACCCGATCGGCACCGTGGCGAGCGGTCCCGCCGATTGGCGCGCCCACTACGGCGACCGGTGGCCGCACCTCGTCGCGCTCAAACGCCGCTACGACCCGGCGGGCATCCTGACCCCTGGCCACGGAGTCTTCCGCGGGTGAAAATCGCGGCGATGTCGCGCGGTGCGAGCTATCGTTCACCGGTGACTTCCGTCGCGGAACAAACTCCGCCCTCCGACGACTGGAGCGCGCTCGACGGCAGCCACCAGCGCGTCGCCGTCGAGGTCCTGCGGTTCGGCCCGCTGCCCCGTGCGCAACTCGCCCGCAGGCTGGGCCTCTCCCCCGGCTCGCTCACGCGGCTCACCCGCCCGCTCGTCGACGCAGGACTCCTCGTGGAGGGCACCCCGGAGAACAACGCCGAACAGCCGGTGCGCACCGGAAGGCCGTCGCTACCCCTGGACGTCGGGCCGTCCGAGCACCGCTTCCTCGGCGTGAAGATCACCGGCGACGCACTCTTCGCCGTGGTCACCGACCTGCGGGCCACCGTGCTCGCCGAGCACACGCGCCCGTTGCCCGGCACGGAACCGGCAGCCGTGGTCGGCGCGGTGGCCGACGTCACCCGGCTGCTGAGGTCCGGCCACCCGGGCGTCGTGGGTCTCGGCGTGGGGATCGGCGGGTTGGTGGTCGACCGCCGCGACGTCGCCCGCGCCCACTTCCTCGGCTGGCACGAGCGCGTTCCGCTCGCCGACCTGTTGCAGGATGCCACCGGGCTGCCCGCCGTCGTCGACAACGACGTGCGCGCGCTCACCGCTGCCGAGCACTGGTTCGGGGCCGGCCGTGGGCTGCAGTCGCTGCTCGTGCTGACGATCGGCGCCGGTGTCGGGTGCGGGATCGTCGTGCACGACCTCGTGGTGGAGGGAGCGCACGGCGGTGGCGGGTCGATCGGGCACCGCCCGGTCGTGAGCTCGGTGGTGTGCGAGGACGGGCACCGCGGCTGCGCGCAGGGCCTCGTCTCGTCCCGCGCGGTCTCGGGGACCGTCGCGCAGGCGCTCGGCAGGCCGGTGACCTACGCCGAGGCACTGCGGCTCGCGGCCGACGGCCACGCGGCCGCCCGTCGGGTCGTCGACGAGGCGGCGGGGGCATTGGGCGTGCTCGTGGCCGACATCGCCAACCTGATCGACCCCGAGCTCGTCATCCTCACGGGCGACGGGATCGGTCTCGTCGACGTCGCCCGCCCCGCACTGGACGCCGCACTCTCGGAGAACCGGAAGGCCCCGCTCGCCCCGGTGCCACTCGACGTGCGGCCGTTCCCGTTCACCGAGTGGGCCCGCGGCGCTGCTGCGGTCGCGGTCCAGGAGCACGTCCTGGGCCGCGCCAGGGCCGTCAGCCCTGCGTGAACAGGGCGTTGACCTCCTCGTTGGCCGCGGTGAGCGACGACGCGTCGGCGCTGCCGCCCATCACCCGCTCCGTCGCGGACTCCATGATCGTTTCGACGTCGGCGGCGTGCTGCGCGGCCGGGTAGGGGAACGCCGTGCCCTCGCGCAGGTGGCGGGTGAACGGGGTGATGTCGAGGCCGTGCGCACCGATCGCGGCCTCGGCCGCGGGCACCACGGACGCGATGGCGGGCACGACCACCCCGCCCCGCGCCACCACCGACTGGCACTCGGGCGAGGCGAGGTAGCGCACCCACTTCCACGCGGCGCCCTTGTTCGGCGAGCCTGCCGCGATCGAGTCGGCGAGCGAGTTGGTCATCGCGGCCCGGGATCCCCGTGGTCCGATCGGCGTGGGTGCCGTGGCCAACTCGATGCCGCCGAGCTTCGCGAACGTGCTGATGTTCCACGACCCCTCGGTGACGACCGCGACGCGGCCGGCCTGCATGAGCTGCGAGGGCTCGTTGCCGACCGCCTGCTCGACCGGTGGCATGTAGCCCTTGTCGACGAGGCTGCGCCACCAGGCGATCGTGTCCTGGAAGCGGGGGTCGTCGTAGTTGTAGCGGGTGCCCCACAACGGCTTGTCGGTGTGGCTCCAGCCGAGCGTCGCCGTGAGGAACGACCACTGCGTCTGCCCCGACGCACCGCCGGGCGGGTAGGAGATCCCCAGCCCGTAGGTGGCGACGTTGCGCGGGTCGAAGCCGGGCTCGTCGCCACGCACCCCGTTGACGTCGACGGACAGCCGCGCGAGCACGTCCTCGTAGGTGCCGCCGTCCTGGGGGTTCCAGGTCAGGTTCTGCATCTGCTCCGGCGTGATGCCGGCGTCCTGGATCATCGTCGCGTTGTAGAAGATGCCCACCGCATCGAAGTCCTTCGGCAGGCCGTAGCGCTTGCCGTCGTCGCCGACCCACAGGTCGCCGGTGCCCTCGACGAACTGCGACAGGTCGGGCCCGTCGCGCGCGATCAGCTCGTCGAGCGGCTCGATCAGCCCGCGGGAGGTGTAGTCGCCGTACTTCGAGGTGTGGTTGACGAACACGTCAGGTGCGGAGTTCGCGACGAACGAGCTGAGCATCCGCCCCCAGTAGTAGTCCCAGCCGACCTGCTCGATCGCGATGTCGATGTCCGGGTTGCTGGCCTCGAAGTCGGTGGCGCACTGCTGGTAGGCGGGCAGCTGGTTGGCGTCCCACATCCAGTAGGTCACCTCGCCGGTGTCGTCCCACCCGCCGGACTCGGCGGGCGGGCGCTCCACGGCGCAGGCCGGCACGAGCGCGAGGAGGACGGCGGTCGCGATGACGGTGAGCCTGCGGGTGCGCTTCATTTGATCCCCGAGAAGCCGATGGAGTCGACGATCTTGCGCCCGAAGGCGATGAACAGCAGGAGCACCGGGAGCGCGGCGATCAGCGTCGCCGCCATCAGGCCGGGCCAGTCGAGGCTGCCCTGCGGGGTCTGGGAGCGGAACACGCCGAGCGCCACCGTCAGGGTGCGGACGCTGCGCTCGCTGCCGACCAGCAGCGGCCAGAAGTACTCGTTCCACGCCTGCACGTACTGCAGCAGCGCGAGCGTGGTGATCGGCCCCCAGCTCATCGGGATGATGAGCTGGAAGAACGTGCGAACGTGGCCCGCGCCGTCCAGCCGGGCCGCCTCCTCGATCTCGCGGGAGATACCGAGGAAGAACTGCCGGAGGAAGAACACGGCGAACGGGGTCATGAAGAAGAACGGCAGCACGAGCGCGGCGTAGGTGTTGACCAGGCCCAGGTCGCGCATCAGCAGGAAGTTCGGCAGCTGCGTGAAGATCGGCGGCACCATCAGCGCCGTCAGCAGCACGAAGAACACCGCGTCGCGCCCGGGCCACTTCATCCGTGCGAACGCGTAGGCCGCGAGCGCGCCGAAGAACACCTGCCCGGCCGTGATCAGCGCCGCCACCAGCACCGAGTTGCGCAGGTAGACCCAGAAGTCGACCGCCGAGCCGGTGCCGCCCTCTGCCTGCGCCTCCTCCAAGGTGGCCAGGCCGAGCACTCGCCGGAATGCGCCCCACGTGAAGTCCACCGGCAGCCACGAGGTGCCCGCGGTGGCGAGCGTCGTGCCGTTGGAGAGCGCGGTGCGCAGCATCCAGTAGAACGGGAACAGCGTGATCGCGATGATCGCGATCAGGCACGCCCACGCCAGCACGCGGCCGGGTGTCAGGCCGCCCGCCTCCTGGCCGGGTGTGCGGCTGGTCGGAGCGACAGCGGTGTCGACGGTGACCATGGTGGCGCGCTCCTCAGGCGAGGTCCGACTCGTTCGCCCGCATCAGCCGCAGCTGCACGAAGGCGATGACGGACAGGATCACGAGCAGGACCACGGACACCGCGGAGGCGTAGCCGTAGTCCAGGCGCTCGAAGGCGAGGTCGTAGATGTAGTACTGGATCACCCGCGAGGCGTCGGAAGGCCCGCCCATCGTGGTGACCGCGACCGTGTCGAACACCTGGAACGAGCCGACGACGGTGATCACCAGCACCAGTGCGAGGACCGGACGCAGCAGCGGCATGGTGATCCGCCAGAACATCTGCCACTCGCTGGCGCCATCCACGCGGCCGGCCTCGTAGAGCGTGCGCGGGATCATCACCAGCCCCGCGAAGATCAGCAGCGCGGTGTAGCCGAGGTGGCGCCACGTGTTGACGAACGCGATCGTGGGTATCGCCCACGACTCGCTGCCGAAGAAGGAGATCGAGCCGATCCCGAACCAGGACAGGACCTGGTTCACGATCCCGATCTGGGCGTCGAGCATCCAGAACCACAGCAGCGCGACCACGACGTTGGCGACCAGGTAGGGCATCAGCACGAGCCCGCGGATCACGACCGAGCGGGTGAGCCGGTGCAGCAGGACCGCGAGCAGCACCGCCAGCACGGTCTGGAAGCCGATGTTGAGCACGACGTACCAGACCGTCACGAGCATGGCGTTCCAGAACGTCTCGTCGGTGAGCAGCCGCTGGTAGTTGGCGAGTCCGACGAACGAGGTGTCGGTGAAGAACTGGTAGTCGGTGAGGCTCAGGCCGAACCCGCGCACCGACGGCCACAGGTAGAACACGACGAAGCCGAAGACCGACGGGAGGATGAAGCCGAGCGCCACCCAGGTGTCCCGGCTCACCCCTGCGCGCCGGGCGACGGCGGGGGCACCGGAGGCGGGGGCGCCTGCGGCGGGCACGGCTGTCACGGTCATCGGGCCACCTCCGTCACGCGTAGGAGCAGCAGTTGCTCGGGGTTGAGCGCGGGCGCCCGCAGGCCGGCCTCGGCGAGCACGCGGCCGGGCAGCTCGACCCCGCGGCCGAGCCAGGCCGGCGCCTGTCGCTGGCGCAAGGACGGCCGGTCACCCGGCGGTTGGACCGTGACGCGGTAGCGCCGGTCCGGGTCGAGGCCGGGTAGCCGCAGCTGACCCGGCACGGACGTGAGCGGCGTGGCCAGCTGCACCAGGGCGTACAGCGCGTCGGAGCGGTCCGGGGCGACGGCGCCGTGCAGCGCGAACGACTGGTCGTGCTGGTCGCCGCGGACCACGCTGCCGGTGTGGATCAGGCCGCGGACGTCCTTGTAGAGCTGCACCCACGCGGCGAGCTCCTTGCGCTCCTCCGGGCCGGTTGCTGTGACGTCCCACTCGATGCCGAACGATCCGAAGAGCGCGGTGCCCGCGCGGAAGGACAGGTCGTGGGTGCGCGCGGTCGAGTGGGAGCGCGGGGCGGCGACGTGCGAGCCGACCAGCTCCGGCGGGATCAGCTGCGCGGTCCAGCGCTGGATCTGCTGGCGCTCGAGGGGGTCGGTCATGTCGCTGCCCCAGATCCGGTCCGTGCGCTCCAGGATCTCCAGGTCCACGCGCAGCCCGCCCGACGAGCAGGACTCGATCTCGACGCCGGGGTGGCGGGCCCGCACCTCGTCGATCAGCCGGTAGACGGCGCGGGTCTGCGCGTGCACGCCGGGCACACCGTCCGGGCCGTGGCCGGCGTCGACCAGGTCGCGGTTGTGGTCCCACTTGAGGTAGCTGATCGGGTACTCGGTGAGCAGCGCGTCGAGCCGCTCGAGGATGTACGCGTAGGCGTCCGGGTGCGCGAGGTCGAGCACCTGCTGCTGCCGGGACGGGATCGGCATGCGGCCGCCGGTCTGCAGGATCCAGTCGGGGTGGGCGCGGGCGAGGTCGGAGTCGGGGTTCACCATCTCCGGCTCCACCCACAGCCCGAACTCCATGCCGCGCTGCCGCACCTCGCGGACCAGCGGGTGCAGGCCCTCCGGCCATACGCCCTCGTCGACGTACCAGTCGCCAAGGCCTGCGTGGTCGGAGCGGCGGTGGCGGAACCAGCCGTCGTCGAGCACGTAGCGCTCGACCCCGACGTCGGCGCCGACGCGGGCGAGCTCGACGAGCCGGTCGAGGTCGTGGTCGAAGTAGACGGCCTCCCATGTGTTCATCACGACCGGCCGCGGGTTGCCCGGGTGGTGGGGCCGCGCGCGCAGCATCGTGTGGAACCGGGACGCGATTCCGTCCAGACCGGTGGCGTGGGCCGCGTACACCCAGGGGCCGGTGTAGGACTCCCCCGGCCCGATCCGCACCTCGCCGGGGAGCAGCAGCTCACCGCCGCCCAGCACCGATGCGCCGGTCGAGAGACGCTCGGCGTAGGTCACGTGGTTGCCGCTCCAGGCCACGTGGACCGCCCAGACCTCGCCGTCGGAGAAGCCGAAACCGGCCGTGCCCGCGGCGAGGATCAGCGGGGCGTCCGGGCCGGTGCGGCCGCGGCGGTTCTCCCGCGAGTGGATGCCGACGACGAACGGCGCCCGCTGCGGAGCGCGCTCCCGTCCCCAGCGCCCTGCCAGGTCGAACAGCTCGGTGGCGACCGGGGGCACCGGCAGCGTCAGTGCGAGCCCGTCGACCACGAACGGCTCCGCGTCCGCATCGGCCGGGATCGCCACGGTGGCACGCTGGCGCAGCAAGCCGGAAGGCAGCAGCTCCAGCTCGAGGTGAACGTCCAGACCGGCCTGGGGATCACGGCCGGTCGCGAGCACCCGGCCGCCACCGTCCGGCGCATGCTCGGCGTCGAGGTCGATGAGCGTGAAGAGCGGCGACCAGGCCCGGCCGGCGCGCTGCCCGGCGAGCCCGGGCCTGCCGTTCCAGCCCGCGGCGTGCTCGGCGATGATCCCGGCCCGGGTGACCTGGTCGAGGTCGTTGGGGACGGTGGCGGGCACGCCCGCGTCCGCGAGCTCGGTGAGGTCGGCGGCGGTCAGCTCGCCGAGGTCGGCGCCCCAGTGCAGCACCGCGGGTAGCCGCCCGCCGATCGCTGCCAGCACGACGCTCACCCCTGCCGCACGCAAGTGGACCGGTTCGGCGGCGGGCTGGGTCATCGGCGCGCTCCGTTCACGTCGTCGTGGCGGGCTAAGTTCTACGGCAGAACTTATCCCGCGTCAACGGGGAACGTCAGCGCTCGCGCACCGCGTCGGCGAGCCGGTCGAGCACGGCGACGAAAGTGGCGTGCTCGTCCGGTTCGAGGTCGGCGAGGAACTCGGTCTCCATCTCCCGGATGGCCGTCCGGCACGACGCGACGAGCTCCCGGCCGGCGGCCGTGAGCGCGACGACCCGGTTGCGCCGGTCGGCGGGGTCGGGCGTGCGCCGCAGCAGGCCGCGGGCTTCGAGGCGGTCGAGGATCGGGATGAGCCGCGTCTTGTCCCGGCCCGATGCGGCGGCCAGCTCCGACTGCGTGGACGTAGGCCCGCGGTCGAGCGTCGCGAGCACGACGTAGTCCCACATCTCGACGTCGTGCGCCCGCAGGATCGGCTCCTCCCCCTTGATCATCGCGCGGGCGAGCCATGCGAAGGCCGCGCCGAGGTCGTGCCGCTGCTCGCTCACGGCCCGACGGTAGCCCTTGACCAATCATCTACCAAGGTAGACGATCTACTCATGGAGAACATCGTCGAACTGCACCGGCGGGCCGTCACCGGCATCCGCCCCGTCCTCGCCCACATCGACCAGGCCGACCTCGGCCGGCCCACCCCGTGCGCAGGCTGGGACCTGCGAGCGCTGCTTGAGCACATGACCGGCCAGGACCACGGGTTCGCCGCGGCCGTACGAGCCGCGCACACCGGCGACGAGGTGGATGTGTCGGAGTTCGCCCCCCGCGCACTCGGCCCCTCCCTCACCGCAGGCCTGGACGAGGTGGTGGCCGCGTTCGCCGCCGGCGCCGACGGCCCCGTCCTGCTGCCCGAGTTCGGCGTCCGGCTGCCGCTGCCGATCGTCGTCCAGATGCACCTGATCGACACGCTGGTGCACGGCTGGGACGTCGCCGCGACGCTCGGTGTGCAGGGCGACTACGTGGCGCGGCTCGATCCAGAGACCGTCGCTTCGGCCCTCGCCATGTCCGAGCGGATCCCCGACGACGAGTCCCGCGAGACCCCCGGTGCGGCCTTCGGCCACGCCCTCCCCGCACCGGACGGCGCGGACCCCTGGACGCGCATCCTCACACTCCTGGGCCGCGACCCGGCCTGGTCCGCGGACGCCCTCGCCCGGTAGGTCGCGACGCACCCGCCGGGCTCGCCCCCGTACATGATCACCGGACTGGCGCAGGCGCGGCCGCATCCGGCCGGGAACGCACCCAATGGGCGATCACGGGCCAGTGCCACACCGGACATCAGCCATGATCACCAGGCCGGTGCACGGACGGCCACATCCGGCCGGCTACGCACCCGGCTGACGATCACGTCAGCCGGCACAGGCCGCCGGAGCATGATCGTCGGGCTGATGCAGGGGTGGCCACATGCGGCCGCGGATGCACCCACGCGTCGATCTTGACGGGCGGCGGCCGGGTGAGTCAGGGCTCGCCGCGGACGGCGCGGCGCAGCTTCAGCACGCGGTCGGCCAGCACGCGCTCGGCGCCGCGGGTGGTGGGGCGGTAGTAGTCGTGGCCGACCAGGCCGTCGGGCGGGTACTGCTGGGCCAGGACGCCGTCGGGGGCGTTGTGCGGGTAGCGGTAGCCGACCGCGTTGCCCAGCTTCTGGGCGCCCGCGTAGTGGCCGTCGCGCAGGTGCGGGGGCACGGCGCCCGCGGCGCCCGCGCGCACGTCGGCCATCGCCTCGTCGATGCCGGTGATTACCGCGTTGGACTTGGGCGCCGTGGCCAGGTGGACCGTGGCCTGGGCGAGCGCGAGCCGGCACTCCGGCAGCCCCACCAGCTGCACGACCTGCGCCGCGGCCACCGCGGCCTGCAGCGCGGTGGGGTCGGCAAGACCGATGTCCTCGCTGGCGTGCACCATCAGGCGCCGGGCGATGAACCGCGGGTCCTCCCCCGCCACCAGCATCCGGGCGAGGTAGTGCAGCGCCGCGTCCGGGTCGGAGCCGCGGATCGACTTGATGAACGCGCTGATCACGTCGTAGTGCTGGTCGCCCTGCCGGTCGTAGCGCACGGTGGCCTCGGTGACCGCGCGCTCGACCGCGGGGACGTCGATCTCGGTTGCCCCGGTGCCCGTGACGCCGTCGGCGGCCGCCTCCAGGGCGGTGAGCGCACGGCGGGCGTCCCCGGAGGCCAGCCGGACGAGCGCGTCCTCGGCCTCCGGGGCGAGCGTGACGGCGCCGTCGAGCCCGCGCTGGTCGGCGACCGCGCGGCGGAGCAACGAGCGCACGTCGTCGTCGGTGAGCGACTGCAGCTGCAGCACGAGCGACCGCGACAGCAGCGGCGACACCACCGAGAACGACGGGTTCTCCGTGGTGGCCGCGACGAGCAGCACGAGGCGGTCCTCCACCGCGCCCAGCAGCGCGTCCTGCTGGGTCTTGGAGAAGCGGTGCACCTCGTCGATGAACAGCACGGTCTGCTGGTCGAGGCGGTCGCGGCGGCGCCGGGCGTCGTCGATGACGGCGCGCAGCTCCTTCACGCCCGACGACAGCGCCGACAGCGCGACGAAGTGGCGGCTCCCCACGCCCGCGAGCAACCGGGCGATCGTGGTCTTGCCGGTGCCGGGCGGGCCGTAGAGCAGCACCGACGCGGCCGCGCCTCCCTCCACCAGGCGGCGCAGCGGGGCGCCGGGGCGCAGCAGGTGGGCCTGCCCGACCACCTCGTCGAGCGTGCGCGGGCGCATCCGGACGGCCAGCGGCGCCGTGGCCCGCGCCCCGGCCTGGTCGACCGGCGGCATCGAGTCCGGCTCGTCCAGCTCGAACAGCCCGTCCGCCTCGGTAGTCATCCCCTCCAGCCTGCCACTCGGGTCAGACAACGTCCGCGTGCGCCTATCGTTCCGGCGTGCGGAAACCGGGGCGGGCGGCGATCAGCTCGGCGTCGGCTGTCCTCGCGCTGGTCCGGCTGATCGCGCGACGCGGCTCCGTGACCGTCACCGAGGTGTCGCGGGAGCTGGACGTGGCGGTGTCCACCGCGCACCGGCTGCTCGCCACCTGCGTGCGCGAGGGTTTCGCGCGGCAGGACCACGTGGGCGGGCCCTACACCGTGGGACCGGCACTGCACGAGCTCACGCTCGTGACCGGGTCCAACGCCGTCACCCTGCGCGACGCGGGCGCCGAGGTGCTCGCCGACCTGCGCGACGACCTCGGCGAGACGGTCAGCCTGGCGATCCTGGAGGGCCGCAACACGCGCTTCGTGCAATCCCTCGAAGGGCGGCAGTCGGTCCGCGTGAGCTCCCGGCTGGGGCTGCTGCTGCCGGCGCACAGCACGTCCGGCGGCAAGGCGATGCTCGCCGCCCTGACCCCGGCCGCGCTGCGGGACCGCTACCCGAGCCACCACCTCGAGGCCACGACCCCGCGCTCGGTCGCCGAATGGGAGGGCCTGGAACGCGAGCTCGCGCGGGTCCGCGGCCGCGGCTGGGCGACCAACCTCGGCGAGACCGACCCGTCCATCGCCGCGCTCGGGGCCGCCGTGCTCCTCGGGACCGGGGAACCGGTCGCGGCGGTGTGCGTGGCCGCGCCGATGTCGCGGCTGGGCACCGCCACCCGCCTGCGGGCGCTGGCACCCGCCGTGATCGCGGCTGCGTCACTCATCCAGCAGCGGATGCGCGGGAGTTGATCTTTCCGCATCGAGGAAAGGTCGTCGCGCGCGCTTGTCGCCGTCCCGTAGACCCAGCTGTGGTGGGGGTCACCACACGAGGGGGTGTCCGCGGATGACCAGGTTCCCGCAGCGCGAAGGCGCGATCGCGTTCGAGGCGCCGATGCGCGTCGAGGCCGACATCGCCGGCCTCGAGGTCGTGCAGGGCGAGGTACCCGAGCACCTGTCCGGCACCTACTACCGCGTGGTCACCGACCGGCAGTGGCCACCCGCCGTGCTCCCCGACGTGCCGACGTTCAACGACGACGGCATGGCCATGTACTTCCGCTTCCACGGCGGCCGGGTCGACTTCCGCAGCCGCTACGTCCGCACGCCCCGCTACGAGGCCGAGGCGAAGGCCGGGCGGGCGCTCTTCGGCGCCTACCGCAACCCGCTGACCGACGACCCGTCCGTCGCCGGTATCTCCCGCGGGCTGGGCAACACGAACGTCTTCTACCACGGCGGGAAGCTGTACGCGTCCAAGGAGGACAGCGCACCGGTCCTGCTCGACCCGATGACCCTGGAGACGATCGGCGAGTACACCTTCGAGGGCACGCTCACGTCCCAGACGTGCACCGCGCACCCGAAGCTGGACCCGCGCACCGGCGAGATGGTGTTCTTCGGCTACGCCGCCAAGGGCGAGACCACCCCTGACATCGCCTACTACGAGGCCGACCCCGAGGGCCGGATCATCCACGAGACCTGGATCCGCGCGCCGTACTCGAGCATGGTGCACGACTGGGCCGTGACCCAGAACTTCATCGTCTTCCCGATCATCCCGATGCGCAGCGAGTACGCGTGGCTCGAAGCGCGGCAACCGCACTTCCAGTGGGACCCGGACCGCGAGGTCTACCTGGGGGTCCTGCCTCGGAAGGGCACAGCCGAGCAGGTGCGCTGGCTGCGCGGGTCGAACCGGTTCGCGAGCCACATCCTCGGCGCGTGGGACGACGGGCGGCGCATCCACATCGAGACGCCGGTCGGCCAGAGCAACTTCTTCCCGTTCTTCCCCGACGTCACCGGAGCGCCGTACGACCCGGTGCGCGCCCGCGGCTACCTGTCGCGCTGGACGATCGACATGGGCTCGGAGAGCGGAACGTTCACCGAGCAGCGACTGACCGACGCCGCAGGCGAGTTCCCGCGGATGGACGACCGGTTCGAGACGCTGCCCTACCGGCGCGGGTTCCTCGCGCTCAACGACGTCCCCGGCGATCCGCGGCCGGGCGCAGGCTTCCGGTGGATCGGCGCGTTCGACACCACCGGCGCCAACCCACCGCAGGTCTACTACCCCGGCGACGACTGCTCCGTGGCCGAGCCACTCTTCGTCCCCGGCAACGCCGACGCGCCCGAGGGCCACGGCTACGTGTTCGTGGTGGTCGGGCGGCACCATGAGATGCGCAGCGACCTGGTGATCCTCGACGCCCAGCGGCTCGACGCCCCGCCCGTCGCCACGGTGGCGCTGCCCATCCGCATCCGCCGCGGCCTGCACGGCAACTGGGTGAGCAGCGCCGAGCTCGCCGACCGTACCGCCTGAAAGCAGACCGCTCTGCGAACGAGGGAGTTCCATGTCCACGACCGAGGCACCGACCGAGATCGACGAGCTTCGACGCACCGTCGAGGACCTGGCGCGCCGTCTCGCCGTCACCGAGGCCCGCCACGAGGTGCGCACGCTGCACCACAAGTACGGCTACTACCTCGACAAGTGCCTCTACCAGGAGGTCGTCGACCTGTTCACCCGCGACGGCGAGGTCGCGTTCATCGGTGGCCTCTACCGCGGGCGCGCGGGGGTGGAGCGGCTGTACCTGCAGCGGTTCCGGGAGCGCTTCACCCGCGGGCACAACGGCCCGCTCCCCGGCTTCCTGCTCGACCACCCGATGCTGCAGGACGTCGTGACGGTCGCGCCGGACGCGCGCTCGGCCAAGGCGCGGATCCGCGCGCTCATGCAGGCGGGGGTGCACCACTCGGCTCCCGAACTGGCCGGGCGCACCTCGTTCGAGCAGTGGTGGGAGGGCGGGGTCTACGAGAACACCTACGTCGTGGAGGACGGCGTCTGGAAGATCCAGAAGCTGCACTACCACCCGTTCTGGCACGCCGACTACGACAAGGGGTGGGCGCGCACGGAGCCGATGAACCACCTCATCCCGACGACCACCTTCCCCGACGACCCGCTCGGACCCGACGAGCTGTTGCCCGACTTCGCGTTCTTCCCGGCCACCGATGTGGTGCCGTTCCACTACCCGCACCCGGTGACGGGTCAGGCATGGGCATGACCTACCGGCGGATCGCCACCGAGGAGGCGTTCGCCCCTCCCGAGTTGCTGGAGCTCTACCGCCGGACGCTGCGGGACGGCCATGGCGACAAGGGTTTCGAGAGCCTCTGGGGCTTCTACCTCGCCAGTACGGCCGAGCGGCCGCGCGCCGTCGTCCGCAGGCTGGCCGACCTCGGCGCCGAGCGCATCGCCGACATGGATGCGGCCGGCATCGACCACCAGGTCCTCGCGCTCACAGCACCGGGCACCAACGTCCTCGACGTCGCCACCGCCCGTTCGATGGCGGCGCTCGCCAACGACGTGGCCGCTCAGGCCGTGCGCGACCACCCGGACCGGTTCACCGCCCTCGCCGCGGTGGCATGGCAGGACCCGGATCCGGCCGTCGCCGAGCTGGAGCGCGCCGTCACCCGGCTCGGGATGTGCGGGGTGATCGCCAACTCCCACGTGCAGGGCACCTACCTCGACGACCAGCGGTTCTGGCCGGTGCTGGAGGCGGCCGAACGCCTCGACGTACCCGTCTACCTGCACCCGAACACCCCGAACGACCGCATGGTCGAGCCGCTGTACGAGGCTGGGCTCGACGGCGCCATCTACGGGTTCGCCGTCGAGACCGGGATGCACCTGCTGCGCATCATCACCTCGGGGGTGTTCGACCGCTTCCCGCGGCTGCGGCTCGTGGTGGGGCACCTCGGAGAGGCGCTGCCGTTCTGGCTGCCGCGGATCGACCACTTCCACGCCGCGCAGGTGGCGTCCGGCCGCTACCCCGCGATGAAGGCGCTGCAGCTGCGCCCGAGCGACTACCTGCGCCGCAACGTCTGGTACACGACCAGCGGCATGGCCTGGCAGCCGGGGATCATGTTCGTCCGCGACGTCGTGGGCGCCGACCGCGTGCTCTACGCGATGGACTACCCGTACCAGTACGTCGCGGACGAGGTCCGGCACCAGGACGAGCTCCCGCTCGATCCCGCCGAGAAGCGGGAGTTCTTCGAGGGCATCGCCACCCGCCTCTTCCACCTGACCGTCTGAGCCGCACCCCACCAGCGGACCGGCGCGCGCCGGCCCGCCGTCCCGTCATGGAGTCAGCCGTGAGCACTGCGGACATGAGCGCTGCGGACACGGGCGCTGCCGACACAGGCGCGCCCGACGCGCCGGGCCTGCGCCCGCTGGCGCTCACGGCCTTCGTCGTGGCCAACCTGTGCGCCTGGTCGGCGATCCTCACACCGGCCGCGATCACACTGGCGCTGCGCGTACGCGAGATCGACCCCGCCGGAGCGAGCGCCACGCTCTCGCTGGTTGCGGCGGTCGGCGCCGTCTTCGGGATCATCGGCAACCCGCTGTTCGGGCGGCTGTCCGACCGCACCCGCTCCCGGTTCGGGATGCGCAGGCCGTGGATGCTCGGCGGGATCGTCGCGGGCGCGTTGGGGCTGTCCGTGGTGGCCGTCGCGCCGTCGGTGCCGGTGCTGGTGCTCGGATGGGCCGTGACGCAGCTGGGCATCCAGTCCCTGCTGGCCGCGATCACCGCGGTGCTGCCCGACCAGGTGCCCCACCGCCAGCGCGGGCGCATCGGCGGCCTGATCGGGATGGGCCAGAGCGCCGCCACGACGCTCGGAACCGGCCTGCTCACGCTGAACGCGACGTCGCTGACGTGGGGCCTGCTCGCCCCGGTCTGCCTCGCGGCGATCACCGTCGGGTTCCTGTGCCTCGTGCTGCCCGACCGCGTGCACGACGGGCGGCCCCGGCCGCCGCTGTCGGTGCGGGAGGTCGCGTCCAGCTTCTGGTCCAGCCCGCGCCGCTACCCCGACTTCGCGTGGACCTGGGTGAGCAGGCTCCTCGTGTTCATGGGCATCACGATCCTGATCGTCTACCAGACCTACTTCCTGCTGGCCCGCATCGGCGTGCCGCCCGCGTCGATCGCGGCGGTCATGTTCGGGGTGCTGCTCCTGGAGAACGGGGTGAGCATCGCGGCGAACCTGATCTCGGGCTACCTGTCCGACCGGGCCGGCCGCCGCAAGATCTTCGTCGCCACCGCGGCCTGCCTCGGAGCGCTCGGCTTCGCCGTGGCCGGGCTGTCGCAGACGCTGCCGATGTTCCTCGTCGGCGTCGCGCTCCTCGGAGCGGCCAAGGGCGTGTACGTCGCCGTCGACCTCGCGATGGCCACCGACCTGCTCCCTGCCGGCCGCACCGAGGCCGCGAAGAACATGGGCCTCTTCACGATCGCGAGCCTGTTCCCCAACCTGCTCGCGCCGACGCTCGCCCCGCTCGTGCTGGGGATCGGCGCTGGACCTGTGGCGGCGGGCGCGCCGAGCGGGAACTACCCGCTGCTTTTCCTCGTCGGCGGGCTGTTCATGCTGGTCGGTGCGTTGGCGGTGCGGCCGATCCGCGGGGTGCGCTAATGCGGTTCACGTCCCCCTGATCGGCGATTCGGCGCGGAACCGGCCAGATATGACCGTATCCGCGCCGAATCGGCGATCATCGGCGGCGGGCCGGTCGATGATCGCCACGAGTGGTGTGAAAGCGCCATTTCTGACGTTCTCGCACCATTTCCGCCGATCATGCCTCTGCCGTCGGCGTGGCTGGACCTGCCCCGGGTGGCCGCTGGCGCTTCCGGACGTCGAGCCGAAGCCGTTCGGTCGGGCTGCGATCCCGGTGCTGCCGGTCTACCCGACCGATGCCGGGCTCGGCGGGTGGCGCCGTCGCGCCTCGTCATGGTTGTCAGTGGACCGTGGGAAGATCGGTCCGTCCGTGGAAGGAGACGGCAATGACCCTCTCGTGGCCGAACCACCCGATCACCCTCGAGGAGTGGGAGGCGCTGCCCGAGGACTCGGCGAACAAGCTCGAGGTCGCGGAAGGGATGCTCGTGATGTCGCCCAGACCCCTGTCTTGGCACCAGAAGGCAGGGATGCGGCTCGGCACGCTCCTCGACGATCAACTCCCGGACACCCTTACCGGCCTGCTCGATGTCGAGGTGCTGATCACGCTCGTCCCGCTGACGATCCGGGCACCCGATGTGCTCGTGACCCGCACCGCGCTGTTCGAGACCAACCCCCCTCGGTACCCGGCCGCCGATGTGCTCCTCGCCGTCGAGATCCTCTCCACCGGCACCCGCCGCGTCGACCGGGTCCTCAAGTTCTCCGAGTACGCCGATGCCGGGATCCCGCAGTACTGGATCGTCGATCTCGACGACCCCACCAGCCTGCTCGCCTATGTCCTGGTGGACGGCAACTACGAGCTCTCCGGCGAATACACCGGTTCGGCCGCCCTCGACGTCGTAGGGCACCCGGTCTCGATCGACCTCCCCGCCCTCACGCGGCGCTGACCGGTCGATTCCGAGGCGGCCCGTTCGTCGTCAGGGCATGGAGATCGGAGTGGGGCTGCCGAACGGCGGCGCGACGGTAGCGACGGAGGACCTGGTCCGGCTGGCCACGGGCGCGGAGGCGGCCGGCCTGGACTCGGTGTGGGTGATGGACCGCTGGCTGCGGCCGCGGCACCCGGTCGAAATGCCCGGGGTGCCGGTGCCCGTCGAGATGCCTGCGGACGGCTACGCCTGCGTGTTCGACCCGATCGACGTGCTCGCGCACCTCGCCGCGCTCACCACCCGGCTGCGGCTGGGCACGAGCGCGGTCCAGGCGCTGCTGCAGCCGCCGGTGCTGCTCGCCCGCCGGCTCGCCACGGTCGACCAGCTCTCCCGGGGCCGGGTGGTCGCCGGCCTGGCCGCGGGGTGGATGCGCGAGGAGTTCGCCGCCGCGGGCCGCTCCCCCGCCACCGGCGACCTGCTCGACGCGCACCTCGCGGCGCTGCGGGCCGCATGGGGACCCGACCCGGTGGAGGTCACCTGCGACACCTACCCGGTACCGCCCTCGGACGTCGGGCCGAAGCCGTTCGGCCGGGCCGCGATCCCGGTGCTGCTGGGCTACACGACCGCGGCCGGGATCCGGCGAGCGGCGCGTATCGCCGACGGGCTGCATCCCTACCGCACCGACGCCGCCCGGCTCGCCGCCGACATCGCGCTGTTCCGGTCGGCGGCAACGGAGGCGGGCCGCGACCCGGCGGCCCTGCCCGTGGTACTGCGTGGCGACGCCGTCCTCGACCCCGCCGCCGGACGGGATCGCCCGCTGTTCCGCGGGACGGTCGCGCAGTGGGCGGAGGACGCGGCGCGCGTCGCGGATCTGGGCGTCGGGCACCTGGTCCTGCAGGTCGAGGCGCCCGTCGAGGACGCCCTCGACGTGCTGCAGGACCTGCGCTCCCGGCTGGCACGCGTCGCCGGGCGGGGACCGAACGGCGCGATCGCTCACACCTAGCGTGCGAGTGTGCCGCTCGCTCCATGAGAACGCCTGACGTGAGTGGGCTCAGCGACCCGGAGTGCCGTTCGCTCCACCACGGGCAGGACGCCGCATCCAGCGGATCCGCGAACACATGGGGTCACCGCACTAGCCGAAGCGGACGTGCCGCAGGCTGACGGCGTAGCGGCGCAGCTGCCGCCGCACCCGCCCGTCGACGTTCGGGGCGATCGGCAGCCCTGCCGAGCGCGCGATGTGGGTCGCGACGTCGGCGACCGGCAGGTCGTCGGTGCGGATGTGCTCGGCGAACTCCGGCCCCTGCAGTCGCTCCAGGCACTCGTCGAGCTTGGCCACGGCGAAGCTCTCCCGCTTCAGCCCGAGCCCCCATCCGCGCTCCCGCAGCCGCCGCAGCACCGTGGCCCGCTCGGCCAGGAGCGCGAAGTGGTGCACCTCGTGCCCGTCCTCGCGCAGCCGACCGACCACCTCTTCGAAGTAGCCGCCGTTCACGAGTGTCATCGGCGCGATCACCGGGCCCTCGTGCTTGCGGAGCACCAGGTCGAGGACCTCCCGAACGCCCTCCCGCCACGCCGTGAGGTCCTGGAAGTCGCCCCGCAGCGCCCGAGGGGTCATCCGGTGCAGGCCGAAGCCGACGTGCTCCGGGTCGCACACCACGCTGCCCGGTAACCGCCTGCGCAGCTCGTACGCGGTCTGGGTCTTCCCGCCACCGAACGGGCCGTTGATCCACAGCAGCACCCGACGGAGCCTAGAGCATCTCAACATTCGGGAATCCGTTCCGCATTTCAGGATCCATCCGGCATGCTCATGAGGCGGGCGCCACCCGGCCCGCCACCTCGCTCGCCCTGCCGACCCAGGACGAACCGCCCTCCTGGCTCGACACCGAAGGCGACAGGCATGTCCATCACCCTCTCCACCCGGCTGCGCGACGTGCGCGGCTCGGCCATCCGCGACCTGCTCGCGCTCACCGCCCGCCCCGAGGTGATCTCGCTCGCGGGTGGGCTTCCCGGCACCGACCTGCTCCCCCGCGAACGGATCGCCGCATCCCTCGCGGCCGCGATGGCCGACCCGGCCGCCGTCCAGTACGGGGAGACCGCAGGCCTGCGGCCGCTGCGCGAGGTCCTCGCCGAGCACGAGACCGAGCGCCTCGGACGCGCCGTGGCCGCCGAGGCCGTGGTCGTCACCAGCGGCTCGCAGCAGGCCCTCGACCTCGTGGCGCGGGCGCTGCTCGACCCCGGGGACCCGGTCGTCGTCGAGGACCCCGTCTACGTCGGTGCCCTGCAGGTCTTCCAGGCCGCGGGCGCCGACCTGCGTCCGGTGCCCGTCGATGCCGATGGCATGGCCGTCGACGTGCTCGCCGACCGGCTCGCCGCCGGCCTGCGCCCGCGGCTGGTCCACACCGTGTCGAGCTTCCACAACCCGCGGGGCGCCACGCTCAGCGCGGCGCGGCGGGCGCTCCTCGCGGAGCTCGCCGAGCGCTACGGCTTCCTCGTGGTCGAGGACGATCCGTACGGCCTGCTGGCCTTCGACGGCCCGCCTCCGGTGCCCATCGCCGCGCACGGCGACCACGTGGTCCGCCTTGGCAGCGCGTCGAAGGTGCTCGCCCCCGCACTGCGCGTCGGCTGGCTCACCGGGCCCGCGCCGCTCTGCGCCGCCGTCGAGCGGCTCAAGCAGTGCACCGACCTGTGCACCTCCAGCCTCACCCAGCTCGTCACGGCCGATCTGCTCGCCGACCACGCCTGGTTCGCCGCGCATCTCGACCGGCTCCGCGCGGCCCTGCGCGAACGGGCGAAGGCCCTCACCAGCGCCGTCGCCGGGGTGTTCGACGACGCGGTCACCTGCTCCGTCCCGACGGGCGGCATGTTCTGCTGGCTCGAGTTCGGCGACGGCACCCGCCCGGCCGACCTGCTCCCGACGGCGCTGGAGCACGGCGTCGGGTACGTGCCGGGCACGGCGTTCGCCGTCGGGCGGGACCTCTCAGCCGCTGCGAGGCTCTGCTTCGCGTCCAACCTGCCCGGAGAGCTCCACACGGCCGTGGACCGGCTCGGCGCCGCCTGGCGCACGAGCGGGACGTAGGGTCTCCGCGTGCGCCAGATCCTCGAACTGCTGGAGCGCGACGCCCAGCTCTCCCACGACACGATCGCGACGATGACCGGTCTGCCGGTCGCCGAGGTGAGCGAGGCGATCGCGACCTGGGAGGCGTCCGGGGCGATCCGCCGGTACAAGGCGGTGGTCGACTGGGACGCCGTCGACGAGGACCCGACCAGCGAGACGGTCACCGCGTTCATCGACGTCTCCCTCGCGCCTGCCCGCGGCGTGGGGTTCGACGACGTGGCCACGCGCATCGCCCGCTTCGACGAGGTCCGCAGCGTCTACCTGGTCTCGGGCACCCATGACCTGCGCTGCACGGTGATCGCCCGCACGATCCGGGCGGTCTCGGATTTCGTGGCGCAGAAGCTCTCGACGATCGACAGGGTGCAGTCGACGGCCACGCACTTCGTGCTCAAGACCTACAAGCGCGACGGCGACGCGTTCACCGAGCAGGAGGCCGACCACCGGCTGCCGGTGACCCCGTGAAAGCGCTCAACTCCGTCATCGCCGCCTGCCCGCCGTCGGGCATCCGGCGCTTCTTCGACATCGCCGCCGAGATGGACGACGTGATCTCCCTCGGTGTCGGCGAGCCCGACTTCGTGACGCCGTGGCGCGTGCGCGAGGCCGGGATCTACGCCCTTGAGCGCGGCTACACGACCTATACCTCCAACGCCGGGCTCCCGCGGCTGCGCGAGCTGATCTGCGCTGATCTCGCGAAGCGCTACGGCGCCGACTACGACCCCGGCGACGAGTGCCTGATCACCACCGGCGTGTCCGAGGGCCTCGACCTCGCGCTGCGGGTGCTGCTCAACCCGGGCGACGAGGTGATCGTCCCCGAACCCTGCTACGTGGCCTACGAGCCGTGCGTCGCCTTCGCCGGCGGCACCCCGGTGCGGGTGCCGACCCGCTGGGAGGACGGGTTCGCCGTCGACGCCGACGTCGTCGCGGCCGCGATCACGCCCCGGACGAAGGCGATCCTCATCGGCTCACCGGCCAACCCGACCGGCGCCGTGCAGCCGCGTGCCTCGCTGGAGGGGCTCGTGCGCCTCGCCGAGGAGCACGACCTCTACCTCGTCTCCGACGAGATCTACGACCGGCTCACCTACACCGGCGGCCACACCTGCCTCGGCACGCTGCCGGGCGCCCGCGAGCGCACCGTGCTGCTGGGCGGCTTCTCCAAGGCCCACGCGATGACGGGCTGGCGGGTCGGCTGGATCTGCGCGCCCGCACCCGTCGCGGAGCTGGCGGTGCGCGTGCACCAGTACACGATGCTGTGCGCGCCGCACGTCTCGCAGCTCGCGGCCGTGGAGGCGCTGTCGGCGCCGGACGACGAGGTCGACGCGATGGTCGCCGACTACGACCGGCGCAGGCGAGTGTTCGTCAAGGGACTGCGCGAGACCGGCCTCGACTGCCCTGAGCCGGGCGGCGCGTTCTACGCCTTTCCCTCGATTCGCTCGTCCGGGATGGACTCGGAGACGTTCGCCGAGCGCCTGCTGCACGCCGAGCACGTGGCCGTCGTGCCCGGCAGCGTCTTCGGCCCGTCCGGCGAGGGCCACGTCCGCTGCTCCTACGCCACGGCGCTCCCCCTCCTGGAGGAGGCGCTCGTGCGGATCGACCGGTTCCTGCGCACCAGTCAGCGGAACGCCTCGCGGTGATCGCGCGCCCACCGCGCGAAGCTGTGCGGTGGGCTCCCGGTGACGTCCTCGACGGTCGAGGTCACCAGCGTCGAGGTCGACCGGTTCTCGGCGGCCGACAGCAGGGCGTCCACCAACGCGGGCGGGCGGCCGTCGGCCAGCATCCGCGCTCGCGCGTCCGGGACGGGGACCTCCTCGAACCGGAGCTCGCGGCCGATCGCCGCCCCGATCGCCTCGACCTGCTCGGGGCGGCTGATCACCTCGGGCCCGGTCAGCAGGTGGGTCGCGCCCACGTGCGCCTCGTCGGTGAGCGCCCGGACCGCGACGGCGGCGATGTCACGCGGGTCGACGACCGCCGTCGCCGCGGTGAGCGGGCCGCGCACCACGCCGGTGCCGCGGATCTGCTCGGCCCAGCCGAGGGTGTTGCTGGCGAGGGTGTCCGAACGCAGCACGGTGTGCGGCAGGCCGCTCGCCTCGATCAACCGTTCCATGTCGGCGTGCAGGGTGAAGATGGGGTCGGCCGGCTCCTCGGGTCCGCCCACGCCGATCGACGACAGGTAGACCACGCGCTGGGCGTGCCGGCCGATCGCCTTCAGCACGGCGGGCGCACCGTCGGTGGTGAGGAACGGCCACACCAGGAAGACCGTCCCGACCCCGGTCAACGCCGCGTCCAGCCCGTCCGGGTGGTCGAGGCGCCCGGTCGCGACGTCGACGCCGTCGTGCGGGTGGGTGGCCCCGGGCCGCACCAAGGCGCGGACGTCGGCCGCGCCCGCCTCGCGGAGCTGGGCGAGCACGTGCCGTCCGACGTTGCCCGTGGCCCCGGTCACCAGGATCATGCCGCGGAAACCTCCTCTGAGCGGGGGAAGAACGGGAGCTCGATGCGGACGCGATCCGCGGCGGCGAGGATCGCGGCGGCGTCGTCGACCGGCGGGTGGATAGCTTGGTTGATCCGCCTCTTGATCTCCGCGCCGTCCGCGCCGGAGGCCATCACCCTACGGTCCCAGCCCCGGGTGAAGATCCCCCCGGCGCCGCCGAGGTCGAGGCAGGTGACGTACGGGCCCGGGGTGAAGTCGCGCGGCGGCACGCCGAGCAGGTCGGCGGCCGCGTTGTACCCCGCGACCTTGCCAAGCGGGGTGGCGTGCTGGCAGGCCTGCATGACGGTGTGGTCGGCGTCGAACGCCGCCGCGGCGGTGTCCCCGGCGACGAACACGTCGGGCAGGGCGCGAAGGTGACGGTCCACCGGTACCCGGCCGAGGTGGTCGAGGTCGCCTGTGACCTGCCGGGTGAGCTCGCTGGCCCGCATCCCCACCGACCAGACCACCGCGTCCGCTTCCACGCGGCTGCCGTCGGTCAGGACGGCGTAGCCGTCACCGACCTCCGCGACGGTCGTGCCGAGGCGCCGTTCGATGCCGAGCTCGTCCAGCGCCGACTCGATCTCCGCGCGCGGGCTTGGGCCGAGCTGGTGCCCGACCACCGGCGACCGGTCCACCAGCAGCACCCGGCCCCGGTCCACCAGCGCGGTGGCGGCCTCCAGGCCGACGAACCCGGCGCCGACGACCACGGCTGAGTAGTCCTCCCGGTCGCGCAGGTGGTCGGTGAGGCGCCGGGCCCCGTCCAGCGTGTCGATGTCGAAGAGCCGTTCCGCGCCGGGCAAGCCGTCGGGCCGGACGAGCTTGCTGCCCGCGGCCAGCACGAGACGGTCGTAGCCGATCTCCTCGCCGTCGGCCACCACCATGCGGCGGCCGGTGTCGATCGTGCTCACCGTTGCCGGCACGTGCTCGACGCCGATCGGGCCGAGGATCCTGCTGAGCTCGACCTTCGCGAGGTCCGGCTCCGGCTCGTACAGGCGCGGGCGCAGCACCATGTGCTCGTTCGGCGCGACGAGCGTGACGTGCAGGTCCGCGTCCCCGCGGGCCAGCGCGGCACCCGCCGCGCTCCACACACCGGCGAAACCGCCTCCGATGATCACAACGCGGGCCATCGTTCGTCCTCTCATCCGCTTCGCCCTCCGGGATCGGGGGTCGGCAGGGAGTCAAGATGGCGACCTCATGTGTGACCGACGCGCGCGAGTTTCTCGGGATTGACCAGTCTCCGGAACGTGGTGATCCGCCCGTCGGAGATCTCCGCGGTGTCGAGCCAGACCAGCTCACCGGCCTGGTAGGTCGCCATGGCCGGGAGGCCGTTGACCTCGACGATCCGGAAGGCGTCCGGGCGCCTGATCTCGATCTGCCGGACCGTGAGGAGCGCGATCTGCTCGGCGCCGTGGACCGGCCTGCGGGCGGCGGTGACCTTGCCGCCGCCGTCGGCGACGTAGACGGCCTCGGGGTGGAGCAGCGCGATGAGCCGGGCCATGTCCCCCGCGTCGGCGGCCGCCTTGAACGCCTCGAGCACGCGCTGCGTCTCGGCCTTCGACGCCCGGGGCCGCTCCCCGACCGCGGCGATCCGCGCCCGCGCACGGGAGGCGAGCTTGCGGCCGGCGGCGGGTGTGCTGCCGAGCACCTCGGCGATCTCACCGAACGGGAGGTCGAAGACGTCGTGCAGCACCAACGCGACGCGCTCGGCGGGGGTCAGGGTCTCCATCACCACCAGCATCGCGGTGCTCACCGACTCGTCCATGAGCACCTGGGCGCCCGCGTCCGGGCCGGTGAGCAGTGGTTCGGGCAACCATGGCCCGACATAGGACTCGCGCCGGACGCGCGCCGACTTCAGCACGTTGTAGGACGTCCGCGCGGCCACGGTCACCAGCCATGCCCGCAGATCCCGCACCTCGGACAGATCGGCGGCGGCGGCGCGCAACCAGACCTCCTGGGTCACGTCCTCGGCCTCCGCCACGGTGCCGAGGATCCGGTAGGCCGCACCGAAGACCGCGGCACGATGAGCTTCCCAGTCGGCCTCCGCCAACGTGCCGGTCCGCCCCACCTCGGCCCCCTCGTCATCGCCTGCTGGACAGGGACATATTGCCCCCGGGCGATGCGCGTGGACCTCCAGTAGTCGGACGTCCACGCAGCGTAACCTTTATCCGCGGTTCACCGGGCCGCAATCCGCACCCGGAAGCCTCGGTGACATGGAGAACACGGCCTGCCCGCTCTGCGCCCTGGAACGCACCGCGGCGGATGCCGCCGGTCTCGCGTGGAGCAGCCAGCACGAGCCGGACGGCTCGATCACCTGGATCTGCCCGACCTGCACCCGCGCCCAGCTCTGGCGGATCGAGGCGCTGCTCACGGTGGCCTCCCCCACCGCGCCGGTCGCACCGGTCCCGGTACGACGCGCCGCCTGACCTACTCCACCTCGTGCATTCCTGGCGCCACTTCCGGCGGAGGCGGCACACAGCCTGTGGGCATCGCTGCGGGAGCTGATCAGCACCGGCCGGTGAGCCCCGCCCGCAGCTCGCCCACCAGCCCCTGGACGATCACCGGGCCGAGGTCGCGGCCGCGGCGCACCAGCCACGGCACACCCTTGAACACCAGCCATGCGGCCCGGTGCAGGCCCGTCACCTCCCGGCCGCCGCCGCACTGCAAGCTCACCTGCGCCGGCACGGCGAAGCCGGCGCCGACGAGCAGCGCGGCGAGACCGCCGGCGAGGATCCGGTGCCCCAGCTCGGAGGGGTGCAACCGGTCGATCGCCCACGCCGCGGGCTCGTAGCCGCCGGGCAACCCGTCCAGGTCGAGCACGCCCACCCCGGCGCCCGCATCGGCGACCACCGCGTCGACGGCCAGGTTGAGCGCCACCACCCGCCGCCAGAGAGCCCGGCGCAGCGGCCCCGGCAACGGGAACACCCGCGTGTGGTCGTGGTAGCGCATCAGCAGCACGTGCGCACCTGCCGCACGCAGCGCGCCGACCGTCGTGGCGAGGTCGCCGCGCAACCGGACCGGGTCGAAGTCCGAGCGCAGGGTGTCGTTCATCCCGACGAAGATCACCGCGACGTCCGGCTCCGCGGCGAGCGCCACGGGGAGCTGTGCCCCGCGGACATCGGCCATGCGGGCGCCGGTGACGGCCGGGTTCACCAGCCGCGCGCCGAGCGCATCGGCCAGCAGTACGGGGAACCCGCGCCACCCGCCGCCGGGCAGCGGGTCGCCGAGGCCGGCGGCGGTGGAGTCGCCGAGCGTCACCAGCGTCCGGACAGGGCGCGGCCGCGGCGACGGGACGAGGGAGAGATGGGGCCGGAACGGGTCGGGCGGTGGCACAGTCGACGGCTGCACGCTCACACCGCCACGATCAGCTATGACGGCTCACCAGGGGTGTTCGCGGGATGACGTGTTGAGGGCAGGTGGGCGAACGATAGTGGCTCGGACCGGGAGCCCGGGGCGTATATCGGCGGATCCAGGTTTCCGCTGGGTGTGCCGGCGAGCCGGCCTCGTACCGGGCGTACTCGGCCGGTTCGCCGGTGCGCCCAGCGGGAAGCTGGTCCGTCGAGATACGTGGCGGGCTCCCGGTCCGAGCCACTAAGTGTGCTGACCAGCGCAGACCCGGTCAGGCGACGGAGCGGAACGCGGGGTAGACCGGCAGCGTGCCGGGAGCGTCGGGGAACCGCTTCGCGAGCGCGTCGGCCACCGCGTCACCGAGCTCTGCGGTGGCGGGCAGGCCCCCGGTCTCCGCCTCCCGGGCCATCTGGCGCCAGTAGTGCCCCAGTGCACTGCTGATGCGGGGGGAGCGGGTGGCGTCGGGGCCGATCGGGCGATCGCGCTCCCGGATCCGGGGCAGGAGCCACCACGTGGTGAGCCACACCCACAGCAGCTGCGCATGCAGCAGCCTGCGCTCGAGCACGGCGGGCTCGTCCAGGTCGGGCCAGACCGTCGCGATCTCGTTGCGCCAGGCCTCGAGCATGGTGTCGGCCAGGCCGGCCGGCAGGGCGAAGCTCGCCTCGCAGCCGGGGAACGGCACGCGGAAGTACGCGGCGTCGAGCGCTACGTCGCGGAAGCAGCCCCACTCGAAGTCGACGAACCGCACGCCGCGGCTGGTGACGAGGTTGTTGTCGGGACAGGTGTCGGACGGGCTGAACGCCCGGTACCGGGTGCCGCCGAGCAGGCGGGCGGTCTCGTGCGCCTCCAGCACGGCCGCGGAGGAGGCATCGACTCCGAGCTCGGCGGCCAGCAGGGCAGGGCCCTTGGCGAGCGCGACGCGCGCGTCCTCGGCCACCGGGTCGCGCCACGCCCGCTCCCCCAGCCTGCGCAGCAGCGCCCCGAAGTCCCCCTCGCGGCCCGCCGTCGCGGCCTGCATCCGGCCCAGCGCGCGTGCCCAGCTGAGCATGTTGCGTCGCGCGGCGTCGGCGTCGGGGCCGAAGAGCTTGTCGGCCAGCGTGGAGCTGCGACCCAGGTCCTCCAGCACGAGCAGGCGGGCCTGCGGGTCGTGCGCGATCAGCACGGGGCTCGGTCGCGACTCGGCCGGGAGCGCGGTGAACAGCTGGCAGCTGGCCACTTCGTAGTGGAACGGGTCGGGCCGGTCCGGCTCGGGTTCGCCGAGGTAGTGCTTGACGACGATCGTGCGCGGGAGCGAGAACGGGTTGCGCGCCAGCCGGGCGCGCGCCACCACCGACCGCTCGCTGCCCCCGAGGTCCTCGGGATCTGCGAGCACGACGCCGGCGCCTGACCGGCGGGTGAGCAGCCGCTCGGCAGCAGCCAGCGCAGCGAGCACCGGCCTGGGAAAGCTGCCCAGGTCGCGAACCATCGTGTCGACCCTACCCCGCGGACAGCTTTCGCCCGCCGCGTTCCGACCGGCTGCGCGCGAGCAGGAGCACCACAGCCGCGGCGATGACGATGCCGACGAGGTTGACAGCGAGCTGGAGCGCGGACTGCATCGCCTGCGCGTACCGGCCCTCGACCAGCGCGACCGAGGCGAACGCGGCGGCGGGAACGGTCGTCACCGAGATGAACACCCCGACGAGCGACGCGGACTTGGCGGAGGTCAGCGCGAGCATTCCGGCCGCACCCGCGAGCAGCGCGACGATCAGCGAGAACGGCCCGACCTCGTAGATGAACGCGACCTGGCTAAGATCGGCGAGCCCGGCGGTGGACAGCAGACCGACGGCATCGAGCACCACTGATCCGATGGCCGTGACCGCCATGGCCAGTGGGAACCCGGCGGCCAGCGCGATGGCCCCGCGGCGGACGAGGTCGCCGCGGCGCAGCACGAGGCCGACGGCGACGGCGGCGAGCGGCCCGAACTCCGGCCCGAGCACCATCGCCCCCACCACCGTGACCGGCGAGTCCGTGATGGCGCCGATCGCGGCGAGCAGGCACGCGATGGTCAGGAACGCCTGGTAGCTCACCGACAGCCGGGACTCCTCGCCCGTGCGGGCCACCACCTCGTCCCAGATGATCGCGTCCTGCGGGTCGCCGGGTGCGGCCTCCACGGCGGCGTCGGCGGCGTCGGACAGGCTGGTGTCGATCGCCTCGAGCGTCACGCCGCCCGTCCGGTCGATGCCCAGCTCGCAGAGCCGCCCGAGCAGGTCGTCGGCGGCCTCGCGGGCGACAGCGGCCTCCACGACGTCACCGGCGGGCTGGACGGCGGCGCCCGGCAACACCGTGACGTGGGTGGCGCCCGGTTCGGCCAGTAGCAGATCGAGCACCGCGTCCGACTGGTCGGCGGACGCGATCACCCTCATGTGCAGCACGGGCTAGCGCCCCCTTCCGGGGGCATCAGCACCGCTCACAGCTTGGTGGGCGGCTCGTCGGCTGCCGGGGACGCGGCGGCGGGTGCGGGCGGCGGCACCGCGTCGACGCCCGCCTCCTTGCGCTGTTCCGGGGTGATCGGCGCGGGGGCGGCCGTGAGCGGGTCGAAGCCGCCGCCGGTCTTCGGGAACGCGATCACGTCGCGGATCGAGTCGCCACCGGAGAGCAGCATGCAGGTGCGGTCCCAGCCGAACGCGATGCCGCCGTGCGGCGGCGGGCCGTAGGCGAACGCGTCGAGCAGGAAGCCGAACTTCTCCCGCTGCTCCGCCTCGTCCATGCCGAGCAGGGCGAACACCCGCTCCTGCACGTCGGAGCGGTGGATACGGATGGAGCCGCCGCCGATCTCGTTGCCGTTGCAGACGATGTCGTATGCGTAGGCGAGCGCCCGGTCCGGCGCCTCCTCGAAGCGGTCGATCCACTCCGGGTTGGGCGAGGTGAAGGGGTGGTGGACCGCGGTCCAGCCGATCTCGTTCCCCTTGTCGTCCCGGACCCGCTCGAACAGCGGCGCGTCGACGACCCACACGAACGACCACGCGCTCTCGTCGACCAGCCCACAGCGGCGGGCGACCTCGCCGCGGGCGGCGCCGAGCAGGTCGCGGGCGTCGGACGGGTGTCCTGCGGCGAAGAAGATCGCGTCGCCCGGCGCGGCGCCGACGGCCTTGGGCAGGCCCTCCCGCTCGGCCTCGGACAGGTTCTTCACGACCGGGCCGCGGTCGCTGACCGCCCCGTTGTCGTCGACGAGCACGTAGGCCAGGCCACGAGCACCGCGCTGCTTGGCCCACTCCTGCCACGCGTCGAGCTGCTTGCGTGGCTGGCTCGCCCCGCCGGGCATCACGACGGCCCCGACGTAGGGCGCCTGGAACACCCGGAAGGCGGTGTCGGCGAAGTACTCGGTGAGGTCGGTGAGCTCCACCCCGAAGCGCAGGTCGGGCTTGTCGGAGCCGTAGCGGGACATCGCCTCGGCGTAGGTGAGGCGCGGGATCGGGCGCGGGATCTCGTAGCCGGCGAGCTCCGACCACAGCGCGGCGACGATCTCCTCGCCGAGCTCGATCACGTCGTCCTGCTCGACGAAGCTCATCTCGATGTCGAGCTGGGTGAACTCGGGCTGGCGGTCGGCGCGGAAGTCCTCGTCGCGGTAGCAGCGCGCGATCTGGTAGTAGCGCTCCGCGCCCGCCACCATCAGCAGCTGCTTGAACAGCTGCGGGCTCTGCGGCAGCGCGTACCACGAGCCGGGACGCAGCCGGGCGGGCACGAGGAAGTCGCGCGCTCCCTCTGGCGTGGAGCGGGTGAGCGTGGGCGTCTCGACCTCGATGAAGGCGCGCTCGTGCAGGACGGTGCGCGCGATCCGGTTGGCCTCGCTCCGCAGCCGCAGCGCGGCCGCCGGGCCGCTGCGGCGCAGGTCGAGGTAGCGGTGCTTGAGCCGGATCTCCTCGTTGGCGTCGCTGTACTCGTCGACCGGGAACGGCAGTGGCGCCGACTCCGACAGCACGGTGAGCCCGGTGGCGGTGATCTCGATCTGGCCGGTGGCGAGGTCGGGGTTCTCGTTGCCCGCCGGGCGGCGCACGACGTCACCGCTGACCTGCACGCAGAACTCGGCGCGCAGCCGGTGGGCACGCTCGGCCATCTCGCCCTCGCGGAACACCACCTGGGCCGAGCCGGACGCGTCGCGGAGGTCGATGAAGATCACGCCGCCGTGATCCCGGCGGCGCGCCACCCACCCGGCGAGTGTCACGGATTGACCGGCGTGCTCGGCACGGAGAGTGCCGGCGGGGTGGCTGCGCATCACGACAAGAGAGGCTATCCGGCCGGGGCCAGCGGGTTTCCGCGCACCCCGGCCCAACGCCTCACTTCACACACCCAGCACCCGCTTCACACAGGGCCCGCCTTGTGTGAAGCGCCCACACGCTGTGTGAAGTCGTGGCTAGAGGAGCGCCAACTGCTCCGCGGGCACTGCGCGTGGCGGCCCCTCCGGCGGGGTGCGGGGCATTCCGACCCCGCGCTCCAGGCCGTGCTTGCGCAGCAGGGGGCGGACCCGCTCGGACAGCATCCGGCGGTAGTCGACGTCGACGTACGAGCCTCGGCGGTAGAGGCGGGCGTACGGCTCGACGAGGCCCGGGTGTTCGCGGGCCAGCCAGGCCTGGAACCACTCGCGCGTGCCCGGCCGCAGGTGCAGTGCGATGACGCTGGCACCGCTGGCACCCGCGGCCCTGATCTGCGCGAAGAGGGCGTCGAGGGCCTCGGCGGAGTCGGTGAGCATGGGCAGCACCGGCGCCACCATCACCCCGCAGTCGAGGCCCGCGTCGGTGATGCGACGCACCAGCTCCAACCGGGCGGTGGGCGACGGCGTGCCCGGCTCGAGCCGCGACTGCAGCGGCCGGTCGAGCAGCGCGATCGACACCCCCAGCGAGACCGGCACGTCGGCGGCGGCAGCGGCGAGCTGCGGCAGATCGCGGGCGAGCACCGTGCCCTTCGAGAGCACCGAGAACGGCGTGCCCGAGCGCGCCAGCGCGCCGATGATCCCTGGCATGAGCCGGTAGCGGCCCTCTGCGCGCTGGTAGGGGTCGGTGTTGGTGCCCATCGCCACCGGCTCCCGCCGCCATCGCCGCGCGCGCAGCTCGCGCTCCAGCACCCGGCCGATGTTGACCTTCACGACGATCTGACTGTCGAAATCGGCGCCCGCGTCGAGGTCGAGGTAGGTGTGCGTATTGCGCGCAAAGCAGTAGACGCACCCATGTGAGCAGCCACGATACGGATTGACGGTCCACGTGAAAGGCATCCGCGAAGCGGCCGGCACCCGGTTCAGCGCCGATTTCGCCTCCACCTCGTGGAAGACCATGCCGGCGAACTCCGGCGTGCGCACCGAGCGGAGCAGGCCACGCATCCCGGGCAGCGCCGGCGCGGCGCCGATCCCCTCGTCGAGCACCTGTTGCCCGCTCCATCGGAACTCGGAAGCCATCCCTGTATCGAACACCTGTTCGAGCATGGGTGCAAGCGCGGGGCTCGGCGATGCGGGAAGCTGCCACCATGACTCGCACCTTGGTGGTGATGGGCGTCTCCGGGGTCGGCAAGACCTCGGTCGCCGACGCGATCGTCTCGCGCACGGGATGGGTCTTCGTCGAGGGCGACGACCTGCACACCGACGCCAACCGGGCCAAGATGGCGGCCGGCACCCCCCTCGACGACGACGACCGCTGGCCATGGCTGCGCCGGATAGCCGCCTGGATCGGCGAGCAGGAGGTAGCGGGCCGCGGCGCCGTGGTCACCTGCTCCGCGCTCAAGCGCAGCTACCGCGACCTCCTGCGCGACGGGCACCCCTCGGTGCGGTTCGTGCACCTCCTCGCCCCGCGCGAGCTCATCCAGAACCGGGTCGACAACCGCCGCGGCCACTACATGCCGCCCTCCCTGCTGACCAGCCAGCTCGCCACGCTCGAACCGCTCGATCCCGACGAGCCGGGCTTCGGCGTCGACACCGACCGGTCCCCCGACGACGTGGCCGACGACGTACTGGCCCGCCTCGGCGACGATCAGGGGGGCGGGCAGATCGGCGATCAGAGCAGCGCCGATGCGCCGAGCGGACGCCAGACGCGCTGACGCTCGCACGCACAACCGTTTACCCCCAGGTGACGGGCCGGTGACCGCGCGACACCAACCGGCGAGCGGACGGGGCGGGAAGGATGCGGCACGCGTTGACAGGATGGGTGCGTGCCTGCTGACCATCCGGACGAGACCACCGGGACGGTGCGCCGCAGACGCGCATCCGGCCGGCACCGGCCCGACGCGGCCACGCACACGCCGGAGGTCGGCTTCCCCGCCGTCGACCAGCCCGCCCCTCGGTCCGAGCGCCCGCGGCACGCCCGCGGCGCCGACCCTGCTACCCGCCGACCCGACGCCACCGCGGACGACGGGTACGACGACTGGTACGACGGCAGCGCGAACGGCGGCCACCGGGACGGCGCCCGGGACTGGGCCGGCGACCAGCCCGACGCATTGTCCGAGCGCGGGACCCGGCAGCGGGACAACGCCTACCCGGACTCGCCGCGCCGCGACGACCGGTCTACGGCAGACCGGTACGCGGCAGACCAGTACGCGGGAGACGGGTACGCGAGAGACGGGTACGCGCCGAACCCGTATGCCGCGGATACGTACCACGCGGAGCCGTACCCAGACGAGACGTACCCAGCCGGCCCGGACCGACGCCACACCCCACGCCCGGACGCGGACCCCTTCGGGGCCGAGGCACCGGGGCCCGACCCGTACGCCGAGCATCGCGGCGCCGAACGTGACCGATACGACCCGGCCCCACGTGGCGGCGCCGCGGGCTCCCCCGCGGCTGCAGAGGAACGGTACGGGACTCGCCGGATCGAGTCCCACTCCGGCGCCGGCTCGGCAGCCGACGTGGAGGCCGGCCCCGAGCCGCCGCGCGGGTCTCCCGACCAGGCACCCGGCCGGCCGGGCCCCCGCGACCTGCCTCCCCGCCGCGAGCGGACCCGCGTGGACCCGACCCCGGCCGCCTTGCCCAACCGCAGGCCCGGCGACCCGCCGGGCGCCCCCGCCGAGCTCTTCGTCGAGACCACCACCGAGACACCGGTGCTGACCCCGGAGCTGCTCGGCCTGCACGACAAGGCCAGGGCGGCCGAGGAGACCGGCACGACCGACGAGACCGATGAGACCGAGGACGCGCCACCGGCCCGCGCGCGGGTGCTCGGCGTTCCGCTGCCCGGCTGGGCCGATCGGTTCGTGCGCGGAGCGGGGGACGACGCCGCGCCTGCCGGTCACGGCCACGGGCACGGCCACGGACCTGCCCGACCCGCCGGGAGGAGGGTGCGGATCCTCATCGCCGCCCTGCTCGTCCCGTGCGCGCTGGCCACGCTCGTCGGGCTCGCCCTGCTCTGGCCCACCGGCGGCCCGCCCGCCACGACGTACCGGACCAGCCAGGAACCGGTGAAGGCACAGGTGACGGCCACCCGGGTCAGCGACTGCAGCGCCGGCTCCGGCGACGGCGCCTGCCTCGCGCTCGTCGTGCACATGGCGGACGGGCCCCGCCCCGGCCGGGACCTCGTGCAAGTGGTGCCGGTCGAGCCGGGCACGCCGCGGTTCACGGTGGGCGACCAGGTCGTGCTGAACTGGTCCGGCGCCGACGCGGACGACGCGGGCTCCTACCAGGTCGTGGACTTCCAGCGGGGCGCTCCACTCGGGTGGCTCGCCGGCCTGTTCGCCCTGGCGGTGCTCGTGCTGGGACGGTGGCGCGGCCTCGCCGCGCTCGCCGCGCTCGGCCTCAGCTTCGTGGTGCTGCTGTTCTTCGTGGTCCCCGCGATCCTCGCGGGTCGCGACCCATTGGCGGTCGCCGTGGTCGGCGCCTGTCTGATCATGTTCGCCGTTCTGTACCTGACGCACGGTCCGTCGGCCCGCACGTCGACGGCCGTCCTCGGCACGTTGCTCTCGCTCGCGCTCATCGGTGGGCTCGGCGCGGGGTTCTCGGCCGCGGCCGAGCTCACGGGCCTCGACGACCAGACCAGCAACCTGATCGCCACGCTCGGCACCGGCGTCGACGCCCGTGGCCTCCTGCTCGCCGGGGTCGTCATCGGCGCGCTCGGCGTGCTCGACGACGTGACCGTCACCCAGACCAGTGCCGTGTGGGAGCTCCGCCACGCCAACCCGGGCCTGAGCGCGCGCGGCCTGTTCTCGGCCGCGATGCGGATCGGACGCGACCACGTCGCCTCCGCCGTCAACACCCTCGTGCTCGCCTACGCCGGTGCGGCGCTGCCGCTCCTGCTGCTGTTCTCGCTGTCCGGGCGCGGATTCAGCGACGTCGTCACGTCGCAGGACGTGGCGACCGAGATCGTGCGGACCCTGGTGGGCAGCATCGGGCTGGTGGCCTCGGTGCCGATCACCACGGCGCTCGCCGCGGCGGTGGCGGCGCGCGAGACGGTGCCGGCCGCCGAGAAGGCCGGCTAACGCGGCGTCCGCCCGCTGGGACAACGCTTGCCCCGCAGACCCACGAGCAGTGATCCTCGAAGCGTGACCTCCCTCTCCGTTCAGCTCTACACCCTGCGCGAGCTGCTGGCCGAGGACCTGCCGGGCACGCTCGACCGCCTCGCCGGGCTGGGATTCGCCCACGTCGAGCCGTTCCGGCTCACCGACTACGCGGCGCAGCTCGGCCCGGCGCTCGCGGCGAGCGGGCTCACCGCACCTACGGCGCACCAGCACGTGGTCGGCACGGGCCATGAGGACGAGATCTTCGGCACCGCCGCCACGCTCGGCGTGGGCACGGTGTTCGACCCGCGCATCGACCGGCAGCGTTTCGAGAGCGCGGACGGGGTGGCCGCCGTCGCCGAGGACCTCAACGCCGCGGCCGCCGTCGCCGAGAAGCACGGCGTGCGCATCGGTTACCACAACCACGCCCAGGAGCTGGAGATCGTGCACGACGGCACCACGGCCCTCGACCTGCTGGCCTCCCACCTCGACGACGCCGTCGTGCTGGAGGTCGACACGTACTGGGCCGCGGTCGGCGGTCAGGATCCCGTGGCGCTGCTGAAGCGGCTCGGCGACCGGGTCACGGCCGTGCACGTCAAGGACGGGCCGGCCACGGCCGATCCGATCGACCAGGTGCCGGTCGGGCAGGGCGACCTCCCGGTGCGGGAGATCCTCGCCGCCGCCCCGCATGCGCTGCGGGTGGTCGAGCTCGACGACACCCGGGGCGATCGGTTCCAGGCCGTCGCCGACAGCATCACGTGGCTGCGTGCCGAAGGACTGGCATGACGGGCCCGGTCCGGGTGGGCGTCATCGGCGCGGGCGTCATCAGCACCGAATACCTGCGCAACCTGACACGCCTCCCCGATCTGGACGTCCGCGCGGTCGGCGACCTCGACGAGGAGCGGGCCCGCGCTCAGGCGGCCGCGTTCGGCGTACCGCGTGGCGGCTCGGTGACGGCGGTGCTCGACGACGAGGAGATCGAGCTCGTCGTCAACCTCACCGTGCCGCAGGCGCACGTCGACGTCGCGCTGCAGGCCATCGCCGCCGGCAAGCACGTGTGGAACGAGAAGCCCATCGGCCTGGACCGCGAGAGCACCCGCAAGCTGCTCGACGCGGCGCGGGCCGCGGGGCGGCGCGTGGCGACCGCGCCCGACACGTTCCTCGGCCCTGGCATCCAGACCGCGCGCAGGCTCGTCGAGTCCGGTGCGATCGGCACGCCGCTCACGGCGCTGACCCTGCTGCAGAGCCCCGGCCCCGAGTCGTGGCACCCCAACCCGGACTTCCTCTTCCAGGACGGGGCCGGCCCGCTGTTCGACCTCGGCCCCTATTACCTCACAGCGCTCGTCCAGCTGCTCGGCCCGGTCTCGCAGGTCTCGGCGGTCACGTCGCGGGCGCGTGCCGTGCGCACGGTCGGGTCGGGGCCCCGCGCGGGGCAGCGCTTCGACGTCACCGTGCCCACCCACGTCGCCGCGATCTACCGGTTCGGGGGCGGCGCGAGCGCGCAAAGCCTCTTCAGCTTCGACTCGGCGGTGAAGCGGCGCACCATCGAGATCTCCGGCACCGAGGGCACGATCGCCGTCCCCGACCCCAACACGTTCGCGGGCGAGATCGTCGTGCACCGCATGGACGGCGACGCGGTCACCACACCCGCCGTCCCCGCGCCGGCCACCCGTGGCACCGGGGTACTCGAGCTGGCCCGCGCCGTGCGGGCCGGGCGACCCGAGCGGGCGTCCGGCGAGCTGGGCGAGCACGTGCTCGACGTGATGATCTCCACGATCGAGGCCGCCGAACGCGGAGTGGCGGTGGACCTGGCGACCGCGCTGGAGGTCGGGCCCGCCCTCCCCGAGGACTGGGATCCGACGGCGCTCACACTCGTCCCGTGAGCTCCCCCGCACCGTCCGGCCGGCGTATCGCGATCGCGAGCTTCGTCGGCACCGCGATCGAGTTCTACGACTTCTACATCTACGGCACGGCCGCGGCGCTCGTGTTCGGCGCGGTGTTCTTCCCGTCGTTCTCGCCGCTCGCCGGCACGCTCGCGGCGTTCGCGACGTACGCCGTCGGATTCGTCGCGCGGCCACTGGGCGCGATCCTGTTCGGCCACTACGGCGACCGGATCGGGCGCAAGCGGATGCTGATCGTCTCGCTCGTGCTCATGGGCGCGGCCACGGTGGCGGTCGGCCTGATCCCGTCGTACGAGACGATCGGGGTGCTCGCGCCCGTGCTGCTGGTGATCGCCCGGTTCCTGCAGGGCATCGGGCTGGGCGGCGAGTGGGGCGGCGCGGTGCTGCTCGCCACCGAGTACGCGCCGCCCGGCAAGCGCGGCCTCTACTCGGCGTTCCCGCAGCTCGGACCGGCGGTCGGGTTCCTGCTCGGGAACGCGCTCTTCCTGCTGCTGGACGCGACGATGTCCGACGAGACCTTCCGCACCGTCGGCTGGCGCATCCCCTTCCTCGCCTCGGCCGTGCTGCTCGTGGTGGGCTACTACATCCGCATGCGGATCGCCGAGACGCCCGTGTTCCAGGCCGCGATGGACCGCCAGGAACGGTCCCGAGTGCCGTTCGTCGACCTGCTGCGCAGCCAGCCGAAGACACTGCTGCTCGCAACCCTGTCGTTCATCCTCGCGCACACGCTGTTCTACACGGTCACCACGTTCGCGCTGTCCTACGGAACCACAGCGCTGCACCTGGACCGCACCACGATGCTGCTGGCCGCGATGGTCGCCGTGGCCGTCATGGGGGTGGCGACGCTGTGGTTCGCCGTGCAGTCCGACCGCATCGGCCGCAAGCGGCTCTGCATGGCGTCGGCCGTGCTCGCGGCGCTGTGGGCGTTCCCGCTGTTCTGGCTGATCGACACCGGCAACCCGCTGCTGATCACGCTCGGCATGACCGGCGGGCTGCTCTGCTTCGCGATGCTGTACGGGCCGATGGGCGCGTTCCTGCCGGAACTGTTCCGGGTGCGGTTCCGGTACTCGGGCGCCTCGTTCGCCTACAGCGCGAGCGGCATCGTTGGCGGCGGCATCAGCCCGCTCGTCGCCACGGACCTGCTCGCCCGCACCGGGTCGAGCGCGGCGATCTCGGCCTACGTGTTCGTGATCGCACTCGTGTGCGTGGCCGGCCTCGTGCCGCTGCGGGAGACGAAGGACGCCGACTTCACCGACGGGCTGACGTCGAAGACCGCCCATTGACCCGGGCCACGACGGTGGCCTCACCGTCCCGCTCGACGTGGTGGAGCACCTCGAACGCGCCGAACGCCGCGAGCAACTCCCCCGCGGGCGCGCGGAACGGCCCGGGTCCCTCGCCCACCTCGGACAGCACGGTCACGACGAGCAGCCCGCCCGGCGCGAGGCGGGCGGCCAGCTCCGGGTAGCGGGCGGGGTCACGGAACCGCTGGCAGACGACGAGGTCATACGGTCCGCTGTCCGGCAGCCCGGCATCGAGGTCGTGCAGCAGCCACCGCACGGTCACGCCTTCCCGCGCCGCCAGCTCCCGCCCTGCCTCCAGCGCCACCGGGGAGACGTCCACCGCGTCCACGGTGAACCCCCGCTCCGCCAGCCACACGGCCACGGTGCCGCGGCCGCAGGCCACGTCGAGGGCCCGGCCGCCGGGCGGGAGCAGCTCCGTCCGGCCACGCAGCGCGTCGGGCGGCGCCGGCACCCCGGCGTCCGCCGCAACGGCGACCGCATGGCGGGCGTCCCAGCGCTCCCGGTCGGCGTCGGCCATGCGGCGAGCCTAGTGATCCGCGGTAGTCGGGCGCACACGGTCGTGCAGACAGTCGTGGGGGCTCGCTACGGTGGAGCAGGCCATGAGGACACCGGTGCGCAGTCCGCTGCTCGTCGGCCGCGCCGCCGAGTCGGGGCTGCTCGACGCCGTGCTGGCAAGGGCCGCGTCGGGCGGCGTGGGCGCCGTGCTCGTCGGCGGCGAGGCAGGCGTCGGGAAGTCGCGGCTGGTGGAGGCGTTCCTCGCGCGCAGTCCGGCCGTGCGGGTGCTGGCCGGTGGGTGCGTCGAGCTCGGCGCCGACGGGCTGCCGTACGCGCCGTTCGTGGCCGCGCTCCGCGGCGCCGAGCTCGATGACGCCGAACGACGGCGGCTCGCACCGCTCCTTCCCGGCCTGGACGCCGGCCTGGACACTGGGGAGGCAGGCGATCGGCTCCGGATGTTCGAGGGCGTGCTCACGCTGCTCGCCCGGCTCGCGGCGGACGGTCCGACCGTGCTGGTGCTGGAGGACGCGCACTGGGCCGACCGCTCCAGCCTCGACCTGCTCGAGTTCCTGGTCCGCAACCAGCGCGCGGCGCCCGCGTCGATGATCGCCGTGACGCACCGCTCGGACGAGCCCGGCTCGCGCGGCCTGCGCCCGCTGCTCGCCGGGTTGGGCCGCCTCGACCACGTCGAACGGGTCGTGCTGGCGCCGTTCACCCGTGGCGAGGTGGCGGCGCAGGCGAGCGCCATACTCGGCCGCCCCGCCGACCCCGCGCTGGTGGCATCCCTCCACGCCCGCAGCGACGGCAACCCGCTCTTCGTCGAGGCGCTGCTGAGCGACACGGGGATCCACGAGCCGCGCGACGTCCCCGGCTCGCTCTCCGACCTGCTGGCGACGCGGGTCGACCGGCTCGGCGACGCCGCCGCGGTGGTGCGGGCCACCGCCGTCGGCGGGATCCGCGTCCCGCACGCGGTGCTCGCCGCCGTCTGCGGGGAGCCGGTCGACGTGGCGGTCCGGATGGCCGTGGACGCCGGTGTACTCGTCCCCGACGGCGACGGGTACCGGTTCCGGCACGCGCTCATCCGCGATGCCGTGCTCGCGGGCGTGCTGCCGGGACAGCGGGCGGGACTGCACCGCCGCTACGCGGACGTGCTGCGCCACCACGGCGGCGGGTCGGATGCCGAGCTCTCGTACCACCTCGCGGGCGCGGGCGACGGGCCCGGCGCCGTCGCCGCCGCGTGGGCGGCTGCCGCCCAGGCGCGCCGGGTGCTGGCGCACGCCGAGGAGCTGCAGCTCGTCGAGCGGGTGCTCGGGTGGTGGGACGCCGTGCCGGACGCTGCGACGCTGGTCGGCGCCGGCCGCGCGACGGTGCTGGAGACGGCCGCGGAGGCCGCGCTGCGGGCCGGGGAGAGCGAGCGCGGCGAGCGGCTGGCCGGACTGGCGCTCGCCGAGCCGGGACTCGAGGACGCGCACACCGCGGCGCTCTACGAGCTGCGCGCCCGGCTCAGGGCATGCACCGGCCACCCCGGCCGCGGGCCGGACCTGCGGGCGGCGCTCGCCGCCGTCCCGCTCGGGCACCCCATCCGGCCCTACCTGCTCAACGCACTCGCGGCGTACCTGATGGACCTGCCGGACCCGGATGGCGCCCGCGCTGCCGCGCAGGAGGCACTGGCGGCCACCCGCGGCAGCGGCGACGACCCGGCCGAGGCGAGCGCCCTGGTCACCCTCGCCACGCTGGACGCCCGGCTCGGTGACCTCGACGCCCAGCTGCCGCGCCTCGCGCGGGCCACAGCGGTCGCCCGCACGCTCGGCGCCGACCACCTGCTGCTGCGGGTGCTCGCCCACGAGTCGCACCTGCTGGAGGGCTACGGCCGGCTCGCGGACGCGGAGCGGGTGGCGCGGGCCGGTCTGGCCGCGGCCGCCGAGGCCGGCCTCGCCCGCTCGGCCGGCCCGGTGCACGCGGCGAACCTCGCGGCGGCCCAACTGGCCGCGGGGCGCTGGGCCGAGGCGGGCGACACCCTCGAGCGGGCCCTCGAGCTCGTCCCGGAACCGATCCACTACTCCCGGCTGCTCGCACTGGCCGCCGACCTCGTGCTCGGCCGGGGCGAGCTCGATCACGCGAGTGCCCTGCTCGACCGGGCGGCCGAACTGACGGACACGAACCCGCTTCCCCTCACGCGCCTGCGCGCCCGGCTGCACCTCGCGCAGGGCGAGCCCGTGGCCGCCTGCTATGCGCTGAAACCGGCGCTCGGCTCCGCCGACCTCGCCGTCGCCTCCCGCTACGCGTGGCCGTTGCTCGCCGTGGCCGCGGAGGCGGCCGCCGCCGCGGGCGACGGCTCCCTGTCCACGGAGGTCACGTCGATCACCGAAGCCGTGCCGGAGGTGACCCCGCCGCAGCGCGCGTGGGCCGCCACCACCGCCGCGTACACGTCGGAACGCGCGGCGGACTGGGCCACGGCCGCGGACCTGTGGGACGAGCTCGCGCACCCGTTCGAGCACGCCACCGCGCTCCACCACCACGGCGCCGCCCTGCTCGCCGCCGGCGCGCGCTCCGCCGCCGCCGACGCCCTCACCCGCGCCACCGCCGTCGCGGGCGAACTGGGCGCGACGCCGCTCCGCGCGGCGGTCGCCGACCTGGCCCGGCGCGCCCGCCTCCCCCTCGGCGGGCACGTCCCCGTGGGCGACGCGGCGAGCCGCATCGGCCTCACCCCGCGCGAGACCGAGGTGCTGGCACTGCTCGCGACCGGGATGGGCAACGCCGCGATCGCCGAACGCCTCTACATCTCGCCGAAGACCGCGAGCGTCCACGTGTCGAACATCCTCGGCAAGCTCGAGGTCACCAACCGGGTCGAGGCGGCGGCGACCGCCCACCGCCTCGGATTGCTGGCGGAAACCTCCCCGGTGGTCGAGTAGGGCCGGCGCCCCAGCGCCGGCCCGTATCGAGACCACCACCCCGGCATGTGGTCTCGATACGCGCCGGCCCTGGCGGGCCGGCGCTACTCGACCACCGGATGGGCCTCTAAGGCTCGTGCCCGATGCGGCACCCCCGGACTCAGAACGAACGTGGTCCCCGCGGCGGCCGGACGTGCCGCCGTGGATCGGAGGACCTCCATGACGACGTCGCGCACCGCGGCGACCGGATCGGGGAGTCGATGGGACGCGGTGCTCGTCGTCTGCCTCGGCGTCGTGCTGATGTCGCTCGACATGACGATCGTGGCCGTCGCCCTGCCGGCCATCGGCGCCGAGCTGCACGCGCCGCCGGCGGTGGCGCAGTGGCTGCTGCTGGGCTACTCGCTGCCGATCGTGGCGCTGAGCCTCCCGGCGGGCCGGTGGGTGGACCGGGCCGGGCCGCTGCCGGCGTTCCGGCTGGCGGTGGGCGGTTTCGGCGTGGCGAGCGCGCTCGTCGCGCTCGCACCGGGGATCGGGACGCTGATCGCGGCGCGCGTGCTGCAGGGCTGCGCGGGCGCGCTGATCGGCGTCGTCGCGCTGCCGCTCGTGAACGACGCGGTGCGGCCCGAGCACCGCGCCCGCGCCATGAGCATCGTGCTCACCCTCATCCCCCTCGCCGGGGTCGCGGGCCCTGCGCTGGGCGGCCTGCTGACCGACACCGTCGGCTGGCGCGCGGTGTTCCTGGTCAACCTGCCCGTCGTGGCGGTCGCGCTCGCGCTCTCCGGCCGGGCGATCCCGGCGGCTCGCCCCGGCAGGGCCGGCCTGCCGCGGCCGGACCGGGCCGCCGTGCTGGACACGGTCCTGCTCGGCGCCGGTGTCACCGCTCTCGTGCTGGCGGTCGGCCTGCCGGCCGGTGGTCCGCTCCTCGCGGTCGCGCTGCTCGCCGTCGCGGCTGTCGCCACGCTCGCGTGGGCGCGGCGGCCGGATGCCCGGCCCGTGCTCGGGCTGCTGCGCATGCGGCGGATCGCGCCGTCGCTCGTCGCGCTGCTCGCCACGACGGCAGGGGTGGGCGCGGTGAACCTGCTCGTGCCCTACGCGCTGGTCGGCGCGAGCGCGAGCACCACCGGGCTGGTGCTGCTGGTGCTGTCGGCCGCCATGGCGGCGACGTCGCCGCCGGCCGGCGTGCTCGCCGACCGGGTGGGCGCCGAGCCGGTCGTCCTCGCCGGGACGGTCGCGGTGCTCGCCGGTGCGGCCTGGTTGCTCGCCGCGCCGGTCAGCCCGCTCGGCCTGGTCGGGCCGCTGCTGCTCATTGGCGTGGGCAACGGCCTGATCGCAGGACCGAACTCGGCGCTCGTGCTCGGGGCGACGCCGCCTGCCATGGTCGGGGCAGGCAGCGGCCTGATGGCGCTCGGCCGGAACCTCGGGTTCACCCTGGGCCCTGCGCTCGCCGCGCTGACCCTCGGCTCCGGCGCGACGGCGGTCCCGGTGGTGCTGGCGACGATCGGCGTGGTGGCCGCGGTGGCGGTGCCACGGCGACGCCGGCAATAGGGGCGTCAGGCCAGCGCCGCGACCACCGTGTCGACCGCCGCGTCCAGGTCCACCGACTGCTGCTCGCCCGTCGCCATGTCCTTCACGCCGATCGTGCCGGACTCCAGGTCACGCTCACCCAGGACGAGGGCGAGGCGGGCGCCGGAGCGGTCGGCGGCCTTCATCGCACCCTTGAGGCCGCGGCCGCCGTAGGCGAGGTCCACGCGAACGCCTGCCTTCCGCAGCTGCGCCGCGAGCCCCACGAGGCGGCGCTTGGCGGCGTCGCCCAGCGGCACGCCGAAGACCTCGCAGCGCGCCTCCGACCAGGGGGCGACGCCCTCGGCCCTGCAGGCGAGCAGGGTGCGGTCGACGCCGAGCCCGAAGCCGACGCCCGACAACGGCTGCCCACCGAGGGTGGCCATCAGCCCGTCGTAGCGGCCCCCACCGCCGATCCCGGACTGTGCGCCGAGACCGTCGTGGACGAACTCGAACGTGGTCTTCGTGTAGTAATCCAGGCCGCGCACCATCCGGGGGTTCTCGACGAACGCGACGCCCAGGTCGTCGAGGTACTGCTTCACGGCCGCGTGGTGCTCGGCCGAGGCCGCGGACAGGTGGTCGATCAGGAGCGGCGCGTCCGTGAGCAGCGCACGAACCTCGGGGCGCTTGTCGTCGAGCACCCGCAGCGGGTTGAGCTGCGCGCGGGCCCGGGTGGGCTCGTCGAGCGGCAGGCCTGCCAGGAACTCGCGCAGCAGCCTGCCGTACTCCGGCCGGCACTCGGCGTCACCCAGAGAGGTGATCTCCAGCCGGTAGCCGGTGAGACCAAGCGCGCGGAAACCCTCGTCGGCAACCGCGATGACCTCGGCGTCGAGGGCCGGGTCGTCCACCCCGATCGCCTCGACGCCCACCTGCTGCAGCTGCCGGTACCGACCGGCCTGCGGGCGCTCGTAGCGGAAGAACGGGCCCGCGTAGCGCAGCTTGACCGGCAGGCCGTGGCGGTCGAGCCCGTGTTCGATCACCGCCCTGACGACGCCGGCCGTGCCCTCCGGCCGCAGCGTGACCGACCGGTCGCCGCGGTCGGCGAACGTGTACATCTCCTTGCTCACGACGTCGGTGGACTCCCCGACGCCGCGGGCGTAGAGCGCGGTGTCCTCGAAGACCGGCAGCTCCAGCAGGCCGTACCCGGCCCGTTCGGCGGCGGCCTCGAGCGTTTCGCGCACGTGCGCGAACCCGGCCGACTCCGGCGGGTAGTACTCCGGGACGCCCTTCGGCGCGGCGAAGCTCGTGATCTTCTTCTCCTCCAGGGCGGTCACAGGCCACGCCCCCGCGCCGGTGCTTCCAGTCCCTGGAGGAACGGGTTGGACGCCCGCTCGCGCCCCACGGTCGTCGTCGAGCCGTGTCCTGGCAGCACGACGGTGTCGTCGGCCCGGGTCAGCATCTTGTCGCGCAGGCTCGCGAGCATCTGCTCGTGGTCGCCTCCGGGCAGGTCGGTGCGTCCGATCGACCCGGCGAAGAGGGTGTCGCCGGCGAGCACGACCTCGACCCCTTCCTCGGTGGGAGTGGTGAACACGACGGAGCCGGGAGTGTGGCCGGGGGTGTGGTCGACGCGCAGCGTGAGCCCGGCCAGTTCGAGCGCGGCGCCGTCGGCGAGCTCGCGGACCTCCCGCGGCTCGCGCAGCTCGATCCGCCCGCCGAAGAACGCCGCCGCCTCACGCGACAGGCCCTTCATCGGATCGGCGAGCAGGTCCCGGTCGTCCGGGTGGATCCAGGCGGGCACGTCGTGGCCGTCGCACACGGGCGCCACGCTGAACGTGTGGTCGAAATGGCCGTGCGTCAGCAGGACCGCCACCGGCGTGAGCCGGTGCTCGGTGAGCAGCGCGTCCAGGGGATCGACGGCGTCCTGACCGGGGTCGACCACGACGCACGCCTCGCCCTGACCCGCTGCCACCACGTAGCAGTTGGTCTGGAACGAACCAGCGGGAAAACCTGCAACGAGCACGTCCACCAGCGTAGAGGGGCGCGACCTCACCGAAGTCTCTCAGGGTCGCTCGCTATCCTGCCGCCGTTCGGCGGAAGCGAGGGAGTTGTCGGTGGCGACCAATCAGATACGGCGCGAGGCGGCCAAGCGCAAGCTGGAGAACCAGCAGAAGCGACGCGCCGAGCGGGCGCGGCGGCGACAGCGCACTGCGATCATCACGTCCGCGTCGGTAGTCGTCGTGGTGGTACTGGCCGTGGTCCTGCTCTCCACCGTCGGCCTGCCCGGCGGCGGTGGCAGCGACACGAACGACACCGCCGCGCCGCCGTCCGACGCCGCCACCCCCACCGCTGCTCCGGCCGCGCTCGGCGACTGCGCCTTCTCCCCCACGCCGGACGAGCCCGCCGCAAAGGCCGCGCCGGTCCCGACCGCCACCACCGCGAGCACCAGCGGCACGGCCGCGGTCACCCTGCGGACCAACCGTGGCTCGATCCCGCTGACGCTCGACCGGGCCACCGGTCCCTGCGCCGTGGAGAGCTTCCTGAGCCTGGTGAACGCGGGCTACTACAACGACACGCCCTGCCACCGGCTCACCACCGGCGAGGGCCTGAAGGTGCTGCAGTGCGGCGACCCGACGGGCCAGGGCACGGGTGGGCCCGGTTACACGATCAATGACGAGCCGCCCACCGGGCTCGCACCCGCCGGGAACGGCGCGGCCATCTACCCGCGCGGCACGCTCGCCATGGCGAAGACGTCGGCACCCAACTCCGGCGGAAGCCAGTTCTTCCTCGTCTACGCCGACTCCACCCTCCCGCCGGACTACACCGTATTCGGCACGGTCGGTCCGGAGGGCTTGGCCACGCTCGACACCATCGCGCAGGGCGGCTCCGACGACGCGAACGGCCCCGGCGACGGAGCACCGCGCACGCAGGTGACCATCCAGTCCGCCACCGCCGCCTGACGTCGGTGGTCCGGGCGCGCACCGCGGCCGTCGTCCTCTGCGTGTGCGCGGCCCTCGCGGCCTGCACGAGCGCCACGGCACCCGAGGCGCCCGCCATCCCGCTCGGCGAGCTCGTCTCCGTCGAGCAGGGCGAGCTGCTCGGCGCCACCGACGGGTCGGTGCTGCGGTACCGGGGGATCCCGTACGCGGCCCCGCCGGTCGGCGAGCGGCGCTTCACGCCGCCGGGCCGGCCGCAGTCGTGGAGCGGCACTCGGCCAGCCACGCAACCGGGAACGCGGTGCGCCCAGCTGCCTGCCGCGCCCGGCACGCCGCACGCCACCGGCGGGAGCGACACCGAGGACTGCCTCACGCTCGACATCACGGTGCCGGCCGGCACCGCCGCCGACGCGCGGCTTCCCGTGCTGGTCTGGATCCACGGAGGCGGGTTCACCGCGGGTGCGGGCACTGACACCGATCCGCGCCGCCTCGCCGAGGCCGGGCCGCTCGTCGTGGTCACCGTCAACTACCGGCTCGGCATCTTCGGGTTCTTCGGCCTGCCGGGCCTGGAGGGGTCGGGTTCGTTCGGGCTGCTCGACCAGCGGGCCGCCCTGACCTGGGTCCGGCGCAACATCGCGGCGTTCGGCGGCGACCCGGGCCGCGTCACGCTCGCCGGCCAGTCCGCGGGCGCCGACAGCGTCTGCGGCCAGCTCACCTCGCCCCTGTCCGCCGGCCTGTTCCACCGGGTGATCATGCAGAGCGGCGAGTGCGGCACGACCAACCTCGTCGACGTGATCCACCCCGGCGCGGGGCCCGCGGGCGACACGTGGAAGCCGCTACCCCTGCTCGAGGCCGCCGGCGCGGCGGCGGCGGGCACGCTCGGCTGCCCCGCCCCTGCTGGCAGCACGGACCCGACCGCGGTGCTCACCTGCCTGCGGGCGCTGCCCACGGCGCAGCTCGTCGGCGGGGCCGGCTACTACTGGAGCCCCGCCACCGGCACGCCGATGCTCCCGCGCCGACCGTCCGACATCGTGCTGAACCGCGCCGCCCGGCCGGGCGTCCCCATCCTCGCCGGCACCACCCGCGACGAAGGCACCCTGTTCACGGTCGCGTTCTTCGACCGCGCGGGCACCCCGCTCACCGACCCGGGGTTCCGCGCGCTGCTCTCGGCCGCAGCCGGTACGCGGGCCGGGGAGGCAGGCGCCGTCTACCGCACGGTCGACCGCTCCCCCGGGCGGGCCTGGTCGGACGTGATCACCGACCGCGCGTACGCCTGCCCTGGCCTCGTCAACTACCGCGCGCTCGCCGATCGTGGCCCGCTCTACGCGTACGAGCTCGCCGACCCGGCCGCACCCTCCCCGTACGTCGCGCTACCGGCCGACCTCGCCGGCGGCTCGGCCCACGGCGCGGAGATGCCCTACCTGTTCGACCTCGTTCCCGGCCAACCGGAGCTCACGGCCGCCCAGGAGGCCCTCGCGGCGGAGCTGGTGGACCGGTGGGCCCGGTTCGCGACGACCGGCGAGCCGAACGCGGGCACCTCCGGCTTCGACACGGTCACGTCGTGGCCCCCGTGGACCGGCGACGGCCGGCTGCTCACGATTTCCGGCCCCGGCGCGGCCACGACCGTCACTCCAGGGCCGGCGTTCGCCGAAGGCCACCGGTGTGCGCTCTGGGATTGGCGCTAGCCGGGCACCACCAGGTCCCGGTCGACCTTGCGGTGGTAGCGCATGCCCCCGAGGCCGCCGAGCACCGCGCCCACCAGCGTCACCACCAGCACGCCCACGGCGAGCGCCGCCGCCCCTGCGGACAGCACTCCGCCGCTCATCAGGCCGCCGCTCATGGGGAGCCGGACCAGCTCGTCGAGCTGCGGGCCCGAGACGACGCCCGTCACCGTCGCGATCACAGCCCCGATCACCGCGAGGAACAGGGTCCACAGCCACACGGCCACGCCCTGCCGTGCACCGGCGAAGCGGGCCATCCGCCCGGCCACGTAACCGCCGCTGTAGAACCCGACGAAGATGATCACCAGCAGGACGGCCGCACCGGCCACGCCCATCGCAGGCGCGGCGGCGACCGGGTCGGGCGTGGGGCTCACCAGGCCCAGCGCGGCAGCGCCTGCCGTCACGAGGGCGCTGAGCAACCCCACCATGCCCATGGCGGTCACCCAGCCGAAGAAGGCAGAGCCCCACCGGATACCGCCGAGGCGCCGCGCCTGCTGGGACGTCAGGTGGGTACGCGCGTCCTTGAAGGTGGGGAAGGGCTGCGTCCGTTCCGCCTCGGGGACCGTGCTCATAGGTGTCTCCTCCCTCTGTTGAGAGGAAGTACCCCGAACAGGTGGATGCCACTCAGCTGGCGCTGGTCACCCGATACACGTCGTAGACGCCCTCGACGTTGCGCACCGCGCGCAGCACGTGGCCGAGGTGCTTCGGGTCGCCCATCTCGAAGGTGAACCGGGAGACGGCCACCCGGTCGCGGGAGGTCTGTACGGAGGCGGAGAGGATGTTGACCCGCTCGTCGGCGAGCACCTTCGTGACGTCGGAGAGCAGCCGGTGCCGGTCGAGCGCCTCCACCTGGATGGCCACCAGGAACACCGAGCCCGGCTGCACCGACCATGCGACCTCGACGAGCCGCTCCGCGCGCGCCTGCAGGTCCTTCGCGTTGGTGCAATCGGTGCGGTGCACGCTGATGCCGCCGCCGCGGGTGACGAACCCGAGGATGTCGTCGCCCGGCACGGGGGTGCAGCAGCGGGCGAGCTTCGTGTACATGTCGCCCAAGTCGCCGTCGGCGCCGCGCACCACGACGCCTGCGTCGCCGCTGCTGCGGCGCAGCCGCACGATGGACGGGATGGCGCGCTCGGCGAGGTCCTCCTCGGCCTGGTCCTCGCCCCCCACCAGCGCAACCAGCCGCTGCACGACGTGCCGGGGGCTGGCATGCCCCTCCCCGACCGCGGCGTAGAGGCCGGAGACGTCGGAGAAATGCATCTCCCGCGCCAGCGCCGACATCGCCTCCGACGAGACGAGGCGCTGCATCGGGAAGGAGGTGCGCCGCGCCTCGCGCGCGATGGCCTCCTTGCCCCCCTCGATGGCCTCCTCGCGGCGCTCCTTCGCGAACCACTGCCGGACCTTCGACTTCGCCCGTGGCGACGCGACGAACGACAGCCAGTCGCGGCTCGGTCCCGCCCCCTCAGCCTTGGACGTGAAGATCTCGACGACGTCGCCGGACTCGAGCTTGCGCTCCAGCGCGACCAGCTTCCCGTTGACCCGGGACCCGATGCAGCGGTGGCCGACCTCGGTGTGCACGGCGTAGGCGAGGTCGACCGGGGTGGACCCGGACGGCAGCGTGACCACGTCACCCTTCGGCGTGAACACGAAGATCTGCTGGGCCCCGAGGTCGTTGCGCAGCGACTCCAGGAAGTCACCTGGGTCGGCCGCCTCACGCTGCCAGTCGAGAAGCTGGCGCATCCACGCCATCTGCTCCACCTCGAGGGCCTGCCCGTTGTGGGCGCCTCGGGTCTCCTTGTACCGCCAGTGCGCCGCGATGCCGAACTCGGCCGTCTCGTGCATCTCCCGGGTGCGGATCTGCACCTCGAGCGGCTTGCCGTCCGGCCCGATCACGGTGGTGTGCAGCGACTGGTACACCCCGAACCGGGGCTGGGCGATGTAGTCCTTGAACCGGCCGGGCATCGGCTGCCACAGGGCGTGGACCATGCCCATCGCCGCGTAGCAGTCGCGCACCTCGTCGACGAGCACGCGGACGCCGACGAGGTCGTGGATGTCGTCGAAGTCGCGGCCCTTGACGATCATCTTGCGGTAGATCGAGTAGTAGTGCTTGGGCCTGCCCTCGACCGTGGCCTGGATCCGGGCCGAGTCGAGCTGCTGCATGACCTCGTCGATGACCTGCTTGAGGTACGTGTCGCGCGACGGCGCCCGCGTGGCGACCAGCCGCACGATCTCGGAGTACTTCTTCGGGTGCAGGATCGCGAAGGACAGGTCCTCCAGCTCCCACTTGATGGTGGCCATCCCGAGCCGGTGGGCCAGCGGGGCGAGCACCTCGAGGGTCTCGCGGGCCTTCTTCGCCTGCTTCTCAGGCGGCAGGAAGCGCATCGTGCGCATGTTGTGCAGCCGGTCCGACAGCTTGATGACCAGCACCCGCGGGTCGCGGGCCATCGCGACGATCATCTTGCGGATCGTCTCTGCCTCGGCGGCGGTGCCCAGCTCGACCCTGTCCAGCTTGGTGACACCGTCGACGAGGTGGGCGACCTCCTCGCCGAAGTCCTTGCGCAGCCGGTCGAGCGAGTAGTCGGTGTCCTCCACCGTGTCGTGCAGCAGCGCTGCGACGAGCGTGGTGGTGTCCATGCCCAGCTCGGCAAGGATGCTGGCCACCGCGAGCGGGTGGGTGATGTAGGGGTCGCCGGACTTGCGCTTCTGGCCCGCGTGCTTGGCCTCCGCCACGTCGTACGCGCGCTGCAGGAGCGCCAGGTCGGCCTTCGGGTGCAGCGTGCGGTGCACGCTGGCGAGCGGCTCGAGCACGGGCGCGACGACGGCGACGCGCTGCGGGGTCATGCGCCGCGCGATGCGGGCCCGCACCCGGCGCGTGGCCGACGGCCGGGCCCCGTTGCCGTTCGGGTCCGGCACGGGCGGGGTCGGGCTCGCAGCCGGGGGCGCGGGCTGCTGCAGCTCCGTCATCCCGTCGTGCCCTTCACCCGCGCCAGTCTAGGCTCCCCCGGATCAGACCGTCAGGAGGGCGTGCACCGGGACGTCACCCAACCGTGCCCGGCCGTTCAGGGCGGTGAGCTCCAGCAACGCCCCGAAGCCGACGACGGTGGCCCCCACCTCGGCCAGCAGGTCGGCTGCCGCCGCGGCGGTGCCGCCGGTGGCGAGCACGTCGTCCACGAGGAACACCCGCGCGCCATGGCCCACGGTCTCCGCGGGCAGCTCGAGCGTCGCGGTGCCGTACTCCAGCTCGTAGGTGCGCGAACCGGCAACGCGCGGCAGCTTGCCCGCCTTGCGCACCGGCACGACGCCCGTGCCCGCCACCACCGCGACCGCGGCAGCGAGGAGGAACCCGCGGGCCTCGACCCCTGCCACCAGGTCGGCCTCCCCCACCAGCGCCGCCAGCTCGGTGGTGACCGCGGTGAATGCCTCGGCGTCGGCCAGCACCGGCGTGATGTCGCGGAACAGGATGCCCGGCGACGGGTAGTCCGGCACGTCACGGACGAGCGCGGCCACCCACTCCAGCTCGGACCCCGGATCGGGCCTGGCGCCGGCCACGGTGACGGGGCCGGTCACCGTTGCCGCTTGCCGGTCGGGCGGGCGGGCTTGCCTGCCGTGCGGGCCCCCCGGGACTGCCCGCCGCCACGGGCGTGGCGGGCCGGCATGCTCGCGGCAGCCGCCATCGCCCGCTCCTTGCGCAGCTCCCCGGCGAGCACGGCGTCGTCGGCGAGGTCCGGGTCGGTATCGGCTGCCGCGCCATCGGCGGGATCGGGGACGCCCGCGGCCTTGGCCCGCCGGGCCGCCACCCGCGCGGCCTGCTGCTGGAACCGCGGGTCGCGCATCTTGAGGTCGACGAGGATCGGCGTGGCCAGCAACAGCGAGGACAGCGCGCCGGCGATGATGCCGACCATCTGCACCAGCGCGAGGTCGGCGAGCGTACCGACCCCGAGCAGGCCGACGCCGATCACCATCAGCGCCACGACCGGCAGTACCGCGAACAGCGAGGTGTTGATCGACCGGATGAGCGTCTGGTTCAGCGCGAGGTTCGCCGCCTCGGCGTAGGTCCGGCGGGTGAGCCCGAGCAGCCCCCGGGTGTTCTCCTTGACCTTGTCGAAGACGACCACCGTGTCGTAGAGCGAGAACCCGAGGATCGTCAGCAGGCCGATCACCGTGGACGGGCTGACCTCGAACCCGACGAGCGAGTAGATGCCCGCGGTGACCACCACGTCGTGCAGCAGCGCGACGAGCGCCGCGAGCGCCATGGAGCGCTCGAAGTAGAACGCCAGGAAGATCGTGACGAGCACGAGGAAGACGCCGAGGGCGATGAGGGCCTGGCGGGTGATCTGCCCGCCCCAGCTGCCGCTCACCGCGCTGTCGCTGATCACCGCTAGTTCCGGGGCGCCGGTGGCCCCGATCGGCTGGAAGGTGTCGAACAGCGCCTGCTTGAGCGGGACCAGCTGGCTCGCGTCGAGCGCCTCCGAGCGGATGAGGATGGACGCCGCGCCGCCGGTGCCCGCCGACTGCACGGCCTCCGGCTCGTGCCCGATCACCCGCTCGTAGACCGCGCGCACCGCCTCGACGTCGGCCGGGGCGGCCGCGGTGGTGGCCGGGAACTGGATCTGCGTGCCACCGGTGAAGTCGATGCCGAGGTTGAACCCCCGGAACACGATGGAGCCGATGCAGATCAGGACCAGCACCGAGAAGGCGATGTACCAGACGCGCTTGCGCCCGATGATGTCGAACGCGCCCGTGCCCGTGTAGAGCCTGTTCAGTACCCCGGCCACGTCAGGCTCCCTTCGATCGGCCGGCTGCGGCGGCGAGGACGCGTCTGCGCTCGGCGCCCGTGCGGGCGGCCTCGCCCAACCCGGACAGCCCTGGGTTGCTGAACACGCGCGACTTGGCCACCAGCGAGATCAGCGGGTGCGTCACCAGGAACACCACGATCAGGTCCAGCACGGTGGACAGGCCGAGGGTGAACGCGAAGCCCCTCACCTGCCCGATGGCCAGCAGGTACAGCACCGCCGAACACAGGAAGCTCACCGCGTCGGCCGAAAGGATCGTGCGCCGCGCCCGCACCCAGCCCCGCGGAACGGCCGACCGGAACGTCCGGCCGTCCCGCATCTCGTCCTTCAACCGTTCGAAGAAGATGATGAACGAGTCGGCCGTGATACCGATGGCGAGGATGAAGCCGGCCACGCCCGCGAGGTCGAGCGTGAACCCGATCCAGCGCCCGAGCAGCACCAGCACGGGATAGACGATCGCCGCGGACAGCGCCAGCGACAGGATGAGGAGCACGCCGAGCACGCGGTAGTAGAAGAGGCCGTACACGAACACGAGCGCCAGCCCGATCAGACCGGCGATCAGCCCGGCCTGCAGCGACGCGAGCCCGAGCGTCGCCGACACCGTCTGGGCCTCGGACGACTCGAACGACAGCGGCAGCGAGCCGTACCGCAGGACGCCGGCCAGCTGCTCGGCGTCCGCCTGGTTGAACTGCCCCTCGATCTGGGTCGGCCCGAAGATCGGCTGGTTGATCCGCGGCGCCGACACGACCTCGCCGTCGAGGGTGAACGCCACCAGCTTGCCGACGTTGTTGGTCGTGTACTCGCCCCAGGTCTGCGCGCCCTGCGACTCGAACGTCAGGCTGACGACCCAGCCCACGCCCGTGGTGTTCTGCTGCGCCTGCGCACCGGCGATCTCGGTGCCCTCGAGGAACGAGGGCCCGAGGATGTACTTCTCGGTGCGGTCCTGGTTGCAGGCCACCAGTGGCCTGGTCGGGTCGTCATAGCCGCGCAGCGGGTCGCGGGCGTTGCAGTCGAGCGTGAGCAGCGCCGTCTCCTGCACCGTCGGGTCGGAGCTCTGCCGCATCTGGCGGGCGGACTCGACCTCGGCGGCGAGCCGGGGATCGGCGGGCGACGCGGGACCCGGTGCCGGCGGGGCGGGCGGGGGCGTCGGGTTCTGCAGCGGTCGGCTGAAGGCGACCGGAGCGACGTCGCGCTCGACCGCGTCAGCCGGGCCACCCATCCCCTGCGGCTGCCCCGTGGGGGGCGCCTGCCCCGCGTCCGCGGGGGCCGGGTTCGCCGGCGGGGCGCCCGGTTGCGGCGCGCCGGGCTGCGGCTGCTGCTGGGGCTGTTGCTGCGCCGCGTACGGGCCGCCGACGACTTCGCGGAACCGCAGCTGGGCCGTCTGGCCGAGCGAGCGGGCCTGCTCACCCTGCTGGCCGGGCACCGTGATCGTCAGGTTGCTCCCGTCGACCACCACCTCCGCCCCGCTCACACCGAGGCCGTTGACGCGCTGCTCGATGATCTGCTGCGCCTGCAGGAGCTGCTCGCGCGGCGGCTCGGCGCCGGTCTCGGTGCGGGGCTGCAGGGTGACGCGGGTGCCGCCCTGCAGGTCGATGCCCAGCTTGGGCGTGGGACTGCCGTCGCCGGTGAAGAACACCAGCGCGTACAGCGCGGCGACGATGGCGACGAACGCCGCCAGGTGACGCCAGGGGCGGATCTGCCCCGGGGTGGATGCCACTGCTCGCGATCTCTTCCTTCTCAGGTGCGACCCGCCCGGCGCACCGGCGGCCGCGCGGACGCCGTCAGCTGCGAGCCGTGCCGTTCGTCGACTCGTCCTTCTCCAGCGTGGACTTCTCCAGCGACGGCGCTGCCGCGGGCTCCTCGAGGGACTTGGCCGCCGGCTCCTCCGGCGTCGCCTCGGTGGACTCCTCCTCCGAGGCGTCCTCGGTGACCGCCGGGTTGACCTTCTCCCGGACCGCGCCGCGCACCCACGTGGTGACGACGCCGTCGGCGATCTCGATGTCGAGCGTGTCCTCGTACGAGGCGTCCACGATGGTGCCGCGCAGACCCGAGGTGGTCACCACGACGTCACCGGCCTCGAGGGCCGCCTGCATCTTCTGCATGTCCTGCATCTGGCGCCGCTGCTTGCGCCCCGACAGCAAGATCGGGATGAACAGCAGCGCGATCAGAATGGGGAACAGGTACTCCATGGTCTTGGTCTCCGTATCTCCGCACGTCGTGGAGCCACCAGAGTCTGCCAGCCCCCGGTTCAGAACAACGCGGGAGGGCCACCCGGAGTGACGTCGGGTGGCGCAGCGATGCCCAGATGTGACCAGGCGGTGGCTGTGGCCACCCGGCCCCGCGGGGTGCGCGCCAGCATCCCGGCCCGCACGAGGTAGGGCTCGCAGACCTCCTCGACGGTACCCGGTTCCTCGCCCACCGCCACAGCCAGCGTGGACACACCGACCGGCCCGCCGCCGAAGGAGCGCACCAGCGCTCCGAGCACCGCCCGGTCGAGCCGGTCCAGACCGAGTTCATCGACGTCGTAGACGGCGAGCGCGTCGCGCGCGACGGAGCGGGTGACTGCCCCGTCGGCGCGCACCTCAGCGAAGTCGCGCACGCGGCGCAGCAGCCGGTTCGCGATGCGCGGCGTGCCCCGGGACCGCATGGCGATCTCCTCGCCACCGTCCGGGCGCAGGTCGACGCCGAGGATGACGGCCGCCCGGCGCAGCACGAGCTCCAGCTCGGTGGGCTCGTAGAACTCCATGTGGGCGGTGAAGCCGAAGCGGTCGCGCAGCGGGCCGGTGAGGGCGCCGGACCGGGTGGTGGCGCCCACCAGCGTGAAGGGGGCGATGTCGAGCGGGATCGACGTGGCGCCCGGCCCCTTCCCGACGACGACGTCGACGCGGAAGTCCTCCATCGCGAGGTAGAGCATCTCCTCGGCAGGGCGGGCGATCCGGTGGATCTCGTCGATGAACAGGACGTCGCCGGCATCGAGGTTGGACAGCATCGCGGCGAGGTCACCGGCGCGTTCGAGGGCGGGCCCGGACGTCAGCCGGATCGCGGCGCCCAGCTCGGCCGCGACGATGAGCGCGAGGCTCGTCTTCCCGAGCCCGGGCGGCCCGGACAGCAGGATGTGGTCGGGCGGCTGGCCGCGGCGCCGCGCGCCCTCGAGTACGAGCTCCAGCTGCTCGCGCACCCGCGGCTGCCCGATGAACTCGGTCAGTGTGCGCGGCCGCAGCGAGGCGTCGACCTCGAGGTCCTCCGGTTCGGGCCCGGGGGTGAGCGAGACCTCGGTCACCGTCCCTTGCCGCCCAGCGTTGTGAGCGCGGCCCGGAGCAGCACGCTCGCGTCGGCCTCGCCGTCACCGGCCATGACGCCGTCCACGGCCTGTTCGGCGGGCTTCGCCGCGAAGCCGAGGCCGACCAGAGCCTCCACCACCTGGTCGCGGCGGGGGTTCGCCCCGTTCGCGGAGATGGGGAGGGTCGCGGGCGATGCCGCAGGTGCGACGACCTTGTCGCGCAGCTCGAGGGCGAGCCGTTCGGCGCCCTTGCGACCGATGCCCGGCACCCGGGTGAGCGTGGTGAGGTCGCCGTCGACGAGGGCGCGGCGCAGCGCGTCCGGGCTCAGCACGGCGAGCGTGGCGAGCGCGATGCGCGGCCCGATCCCGCTCACGGTCTGCAGCAGGCCGAACAGCTCCCGCTCCTCCTCGTCGGCGAACCCGAACAGGGTGAGCGAGTCCTCCCGCACGACGAGGGCCGTCGCGAGCCTGCCCTGGTCGCCGCGACGCAGCCGGGCGAGCGTGCCCGGCGTGGCCTGGACGGCGAGCCCGACGCCGCCGACCTCGACGACCGCGTGGTCGAGCCCGATCTCCAGCACCTCGCCACGGACCGAACTGATCATGAGATCCCCTCCCTCGCCGCGGCGAGTCGAGCCTTGTGGGCGCGGGCGAGCTCGGCCGAACGCGCCTGCGCCTGCGCCATCCGGTCGAGCATCGGCGCGCGCCAGCAGTGGCAGATGGCGAGGGCGAGCGCGTCGGCCGCGTCGGCGGGCCGTGGCGCCTCCTTCAGCGCGAGCAGGCGGGTGACCATGGTCGTCACCTGCTGCTTCCCGGCGCGTCCCTCCCCGGTGACCGCGGCCTTCACCTCGCTGGGCGTGTGGAAGGCCACCGGAAGGCCCGCCTTCGCGGCGAGCATCGCGACGACGCCGCTGACCTGGGCCGTGCCCATGACGGTGCGGACGTTGTGCTGGCTGAACACCCGCTCGACCGCCACCACATCCGGCCGGTGCCGCTCGATCCAGCGTTCCACCTCGGCGCCGACGGCGAGCAGCCGCTCGGGCAGCGGCGCGTCGGCCGGGGTGCGCACGACGTCCACCGCCACGCACTGCACCCGCCGCCCGCCCGCGCCGTCGACGACCCCGAGCCCGCACCGGGTCAACCCCGGGTCGACGCCGAGCACCCGCACCCGATCTCCCCTACCCGATCATCTCCGCGAACAGCCGTTCGAGGAGGCAGGCTACCGGCGCGCCGCCGGGGCGCCGCAGGGGCGCGCCGTCACGTGTTGGGCTGGGTGAGGCTGAACCAGTTGCCCGAGTCGTCGCGGAACAGCGCCTCCACCCCGTAGGGCCTCGTCACCGGCTCCTGGGTGAACACGACCCCGCGGCCGGATAGCTCGTCGAAGGTCTTGTGGATGTCATCGGTGGTCATCGCCCCCGAGCCCATCGCCCCCTTCGCGACGAGCGCGCGGATCTGCTCGGCGCTCTCGGCGTCGTGGCCCATCCCCGGATCGGCCAGGATGATCTCGATGTCCGGCTGGTCGGGCGGGCTGACCGTGAGCCAGCGGAACCCCTCTCCCGCTCCCTCGAAGTCAGTGCCCATCCGCACGTCGTGACGGACCTCGAAGCCGAGCTTCTCGGTGTAGAACTCCTTCGCCCGATCCTGGTCCAGCACGTAGACGCAGGCGTGCGACAACTTCCTGATCACGTAGCCCTCCCATCCGTTGTGCGGCCAAGGCTAGGAGCGGCCGGCCGGCGGAGGCTTCTTCCAAGTTGCGGTGCTGCTAGTTCGGGAGTGCGGCGATCGAGCCGCGGAAGGCGCCCGTCACGATCGCCACGATCGAGTCGACCGGCACCTGCTCACGCTCGGGCTCGTCGAGCTCCAGCCAGCGCGCGGTCAGGCTGTCGACGTATCCGAGGTAGGCGTGCAACGCGAGATCGAGCGCCGGCGTTCGCGACCGGCCGAGCCCCTGGGCCAGCCGCGTGACGAGTTGCTCGCGCACGTCCGCGAGCAACGCCTTGATCTCGGGGAACGTGCTCTCGTGGCCGCCGCGCACGACGGCGAGGTACCCGGCCCTGCGGTCGGCGGCGAACTCGACGTGCACGCGGACGCTGGCGGCGAGCCGTTCCGCTGACGGCGGGCCGGGCAGGGCCGCGTGCCGGGCGAGCAGCTCGTCAACGGCGGACCGCAGGCATGCGAGGTACAGCTCGCGCTTGCCGCCGAAGTGGAACGAGATGAGAGCGGTGGACGTGCCGGCCACCGCGGCCACGTCGTCCAGCCGCACCTGGTCGTAGGGCTTCCCGGCGAAGACCCGCTGCGCCGCGTCGACCAGCTCGGCACGGCGCTCCTCGGGGCTCAACCGGCGCCGGGACACCGCCCAACCCTAGCGGCGCTACTGATTCGCCATCCAGTAGCCTCGTACTGAATGATGAATCAGTAGGAGGTGCGATGCCCGGCTGGACCCAGCACGTCATCTGGTGGCACGTCTACCCGCTCGGATTCACCGGCGCCGAGCCCTCCGCCGCGCAGGCAGGCCCGCACCCGGTGCCGCGGCTGCGCGCGCTCGAGCCCTGGCTGGACTACCTGCTCGACCTCGGCTGCAACGGGCTCGCCCTCGGCCCGGTGTTCGCCTCGGGGACGCACGGCTACGACACGATCGACCACCTGCGCGTCGACCCGCGCCTCGGCGGCGACGACGACCTGCTGTGGTTGTTCGACATCTGTCGGGCCAAGGGAGTGCACGTCCTGCTCGACGGCGTGTTCAACCACGTCGGCCGCGACTTCCCCCGTTTCCGCGACGTGCTCGAACACGGGAGGGCGTCCCCGTACGCGCACTGGTTCGACATCGACTTCGACCCGGCGGGCGAGCCCGACGGCTTCGAGTACCGGGACTTCGAGGGGCACCGGGAACTGGTCGCGCTGAACCACGCCGAGCCCGAGGTGACCGACTACATCGTCGAGGTCATGACGCACTGGCTCGACGCCGGTGCCAGCGGCTGGCGGCTCGACGCCGCGTACGCGATACCGCAGCCCGCGCTGCGCCGGATCAGCGATGCCGTGCACGCGACACAGCCCGACGCGTGGCTCGTCGGCGAGGTGATCCACGGCGACTACGGCTCGTTCGTCCGGGACGGCGGGGTCGACTCGGTCACGCAGTACGAGCTGTGGAAGGCGATCTGGAGCTCGTTCAACGACCGCAACCTCTTCGAGCTCGCGTGGGCGCTGAAGCGCCACGACGGGTTCACGAGCACGTTCGCCCCCATGACCTTCCTCGGCAACCACGACGTCACGCGCATTGCCAGCAGGCTCGATGACCCGAGCCTGCTGGGGCATGCGCTCGCGGTGCTCTTCGGCGTCGCCGGTGTACCGGCGATCTACTACGGCGACGAGCAGGCGTTCCGCGGGGTGAAGGAGGACCGGGCGGGCGGTGACGACGCGGTACGCCCTGCGTTCCCCGCCGCTCCCGCCGAGCTCGCCCCGTTCGGCGAACAGGTGTTCCGGACGCACCAGGAGCTGATCGGCGTCCGGCGACGCAACCCGTGGCTGACCCGCGCAGGCACGACACTCGACCACATTGCGAACGAGCAGATCGCGCTCACCAGCGAGTCCGGCGGACGGCGGGTGGCGGTGCTGCTCAACATCGCCGACCGGGAGCACCGCTTCCCCGCGGACAACCCGGCCGAGGTGCTCGCCCCGGCGGGCACGGCCGGCGACCCCTGGCACCTCCCGGCCCGGTCATGGCGGCTGCTCGCACTGGCCTAGTGTCCCCCGCTGGCCGCTGAGCCCTTAGTTCGCCGGGGCCTGCACCCCGGCAGACCGCTCTCCCGCCGACCGCCGGTCCCACTCCGCCAGCACCTCGGGCGCGGTGGGCCGCGACACCAGGCTGCCCACCACGAACGTGACCAGCCCTGCCACGAGCCCGACGTAGATCGGTTCGTTCGCCTCGATGCCGAACACCGCCATCGTCACGAGGGTGGCCACGGCGCCCGCCGCCATCGCCGCCACGGCGCCGACGATCGTGGCGCGCCGCCACAGCAGGCCACCGAGGATCGGCACCAGCAGACCGCCGACCAGGATGTCGTAGGCGATCGTCAGCGCGGCGACCACGTCCTGGAGCAGGCAGGCGATCACGATCGCCACGAGCCCGAACGCGACGATGAGCAGCCGGTGGCCGCGCACGTGCTCCTCCTCGGAACCATCGGCCCGCCCGCGCAACCGTTGCAGGATGTCCTGGCCGAACACCGTGGCCGTGGCGATGAGCGAGCCGCTGGCGGTGGACATGACGGCGGCCAGTGCCGCGGCGAGCACCAGCCCTGCCAGCACCGGCGTCATGGTCGCGCTCACGACGGCGGTGAACGCGTCGCCCCGCTCCTCGAGGCCGGGGACGAGCACGCTCGCGCCCATCCCGACCAGCGCGCCCGCCACGCCGTAGAGCAGGCAGTACACGCCGGACGCAGCGCCGGCCCAGCGGGCGACGCCGGGGCTGCGGGCGGTGAACACGCGCTGCCAGATGTCCTGCCCGATGAGCAGGCCGAACGTGTAGATGACGAAGTAGGTCACGATCGTGTCGCCGCCGATGGTGGTGGGCGAGAGCGCCTCCGGCGGCAGCGCCGAGAACCCACCGGCCTGCACGAGCACGATCGGCAGCAGGATCAGGAAGATCCCGACGGTCTGGATGAGGAACTGCACGAAGTCGGTCAGGGTGATCGACCACATCCCGCCCAGTGCCGAGTAGATCACCACGACGAGCCCGCCGACGAGGATGGAGGGCACGCGCGGCAGGTCGAGCAGCGCGGCGAAGATCGTGGCGTACGCGATCGTCGAGGTCACCGTGAGCATCAGGGTGTAGCCGAACATCACCACACCGGACAGCACGCTCGACCCCGGCCCGTAGCGCAGCTGGAGCATCTGGCTCACGGTGTAGACCCGCAGCCGCTGGATCCGCCCGGCGAACAGCAGGGAGAGCAGCAGGACGCCGGTACCGATCGCGACCACCAGCCACATGCCCGACAGCCCGTACTCGTAACCCAGCCCGACACCGCCGATCGTCGACGCGCCGCCCAGTACGAGTGCGGACAAGGTCCCGGCGTAGAGCAGCGGGCCGAGCCTGCGGCCTGCCACGAGGAAGTCCGACTCCGTCCTGGCGCGCCGCTTGCCCCAGAAACCGAAGGCGATCATGGCCACCAGGTACGCGACGACGACGGCGACGTCCATGCTCACTCCATTTCCAGGTGGATGACGGTCGGGCGGTCGGCCGACAGCGCGTCGGCCACGAGCGCGGTGAGCGCGCCCGGGTCTGTCGTGCGCACGCCGCGGGCGCCGAAGGCGGTCGCGAGCGCGGCGAGGTCGGGAGCCCGCAGGTCGACGCCGACCGGCGGGATCGAGCGAGCGACCTGCTGGTCGCGGATCTCGCGATAGCCGCCGTTGTCGACCACGACGATCGGCAGCGGGAGCCGCAGGTCGACGGCAGTGGCCAGCTCCTGCACGGAGAACAGGAACGCCCCGTCCCCGAGCAGGACGGCCACCGGATGGTCCGGCCGGGCGAGGGAGGCTCCGATCGCGGCGGGCAGGCCGTAGCCGAGGGTCGCGAAGCCGGGGGTGTAGCAGAACGACCGGGGCACGGGGACGTCGAAGAAGTGCACCGAGCCCAGGTAGGTGACCTGCGAGCTGTCGCCCGCGAGCACCCCGTCGGCCGGCAGCGCGGCCCGGACGGCGGCGTTGATCTCCTCGTAGGCTCCGGCGTCGGCCCTCGCTTCGACGCGACAGGCGTCCCGCAACTCACCCGCCCGGGCCGACCCGGGCCCACCCGGATGGGCCGGGAGGGCCTCCCGCATTGCCCGAAGGGTGGCCGCGGCGTCGCCGAGCAGCACGATGTCCGCCGGGCAGTTCTTGTGCAGCTGGCCCTGCTCGATGTCGCAGCGGATCACGGCCCCCGCCGTGATCCGGCCCTCCCACAGGTCGGAGTCGCCGAGCTCGCTGCCCACAACGAACAGCGCGTCGCTGTCGGCGGCCGCCTTCTGCAGCGCGCGCAGCCGTACGGAGGCGCCGACGGCGAGGGGGTGCGACTCGTCGAGCACGCCCTTGCCGTTGACCGTGGTCGCCACGGGCGCGCCCAGCGCCTCGGCGAGCGCGCGCACCTCGGTGGCGGCGTCGACGGCACCGCCGCCCGCGATCACCAGCGGCCGGCGGGCAGCGCCGAGCAGGGTGGCCGCGCGCCGCACGTCGGCGGCGTCGGGCTCCGGGGCCGCGGTGACGGCCCCGACCCACGGGCTGCCGCCCCACCGCTGCTCCAGCACGTCCAGCGGAACCTCGACGTGCACCGGCCGCGGGCGCGCTCCACGGAACGCGGCGAACGCCTCGGTCACCGCGTCGGCGGCCTCTTCGGGGCTCTCGACGCGCCGGCTCCAGCGCACGAGCCGGCCCATCGCGCCGCTCGCGTCCTTGGCCTCGTGCAGCCGGCCGAGGTCGGCGCCCTCGGTGCCCGTCGGCACACCCGGCGAGAGGACGAGCATCGGCTGCGACTCGGCATAGGCGGTGGCGGCCGCCGTCATCACGTTGGTCAGCCCAGGGCCGCTGGTCGTCAGCACGACGCCGGGCCGGCCGCCCACGCGCGCGTACCCCTCGGCGGCGTAACCGGCGCCCTGCTCGTGCCGGGGCGTCACCGCGCGGATGCCGCACCCGGCGAGGTGCCGGTAGAGCTCCAGGTTGTGGGTGCCCGGGATCCCGAAGACGGTGTCGACGCCGTGCGCGGCGAGGGTCTCGACCACCGCCGCCCCGCCGTTGCGAGTGCTCATTTCGCCGTGTTCATTTCGCTGCCAGCACCGCGAGCAGCTCGTAGGCCACGTGCGCCGCCGCGATCCCGGTGATCTCCGCGTGGTCGTAGGCCGGGGCGACCTCCACGATGTCGGCGCCGACGATGTCGGTCCCGACGAGCCCGCGCAGCGTGTGCAGCAGCTCGCGGCTGGTCAGCCCGCCTGCCTCGGGAGTGCCGGTGCCGGGTGCGTGGGCGGGGTCGAGCACGTCGATGTCGACCGAGACGTAGACCGGGCCGTCGCCGAGGCGGGCGCGCATCCGCTCGACCACGGTGGAGAGCCCGTCGATCTGGTAGTCGTCTGAGCCGATCACCTGGAAGCCGAGCCGGGCGTCGTCGGCGAGGTCCGCTGCTCCGTAGAGCGGCCCGCGGATCCCGACGTGCAGGCAGCGCTCCGGGTCGAGCAGACCCTCCTCGCTCGCCCGCCGGAACGGGGTGCCGTGGGTGTAGGGCGCGCCGAAGTAGGTGTCCCACGTGTCGAGGTGGGCGTCGAAGTGCAGCACGGCGACCGGCCCGTGCGTGCGGTGCACCGAGCGCAGCAGCGGCAGCGCGATCGTGTGGTCCCCGCCGATGGACAGCAGGCGGGCCCCGCCGCCGCGCAGCTCGTCGGAGGCGCGTTCGACGGACCGGATCGCGTCGTCGAGGTCGAACGGGTTGATCGACACGTCGCCCGCGTCGACCACCTGCTGGTCGGCGAACGGATCCACCTTCAGGGCAGGGTGGTGCGGGCGCAGCAGCTTCGACGACGCGCGGACGTGGGCGGGCCCGAAGCGGGCGCCGGGCCGGTAGGACACCCCGGAGTCGAAGGGCATCCCGAGCACGGCCACGTCCACGTCGGTGACCTGGTCGAGGCGCGGCAGACGCGCGAACGTGTCCGGTCCGGCGAAGCGGGGCGTGGCTCTCGCGTCGACTGGTCCCAGCGGCATCGGCCCAGGGTGAGGCGTCGGAGCCTTCCCCGACATCGCCGTCGTGTCTAACGTTGCCGCATCTGATTCGCCGGAACGTCCAGGAGCGCGCCCTGCTGACCCTCGCCGACCTCGTCGCCGACCCGGCGCTGCGGCTCGCGGTCGTCGCGGGCCGGGACGAGCTGGGCCGCGAGATCGAGGCCGCGGCCGTGTCCGAACTCGCGGAGCCCGGACCGTGGCTGCAGGGCGGCGAGTTGCTGCTCACCATCGGGTTGCTGCTCGACGAGTCCGATGGCGGCTGCGCCGCGTACGTCGCCGGTCTGCTCGCCGCGGGCGTGCGGGCGCTCGGGCTGGGACTCGGCGCGGACCTGCGCTACCAGTCGGCTCCGCCCTGCCTGATCCGCGCCGCCGACGACGCCGGCCTGCCGCTGCTGACCGTGCCCGACGGGGTGCCGTTCATCGCCGTGACGAAGGCCGTGTTCGCCTGGCGGGCGCGCGAGGAACGCCGCCAGCTGGAATGGGCGCTGCACACCCAGCGCGCACTCACCGCGGCGGCCGTCCAACCAGGCGGCCTCACCGGCATCATCGGCGCGTACGAGCGGGCCACCGGCCGGGCCGCCCTCGTCGTCGACCTGCTCGAACGCCCGATCGCGAGCTCCCGTCCCGGACACGAGGCCCTCGTGGCCGACTTCACGGGCATGCTCGCCCGGGTCCGCGCCCAGGGGCTGCTCGGCGCGGCGGTCGACGCCACCGCGGGCAGCAGGCGGGAGGTGCACCCGCTCGGGTCGCGCAGGCTACGGGCCTGGCTCCTGGTCGCGGGGCCGGCCGACCGGGTCGGCTCCAACCTCGTCACGGGCGACCTCGTGTCGCTGCTGTCGCTCGAGCTCGAACGCGTGCACGGGTTGGGGGCGACGCGCCAGCGCGATCGCGCCCAGGTGCTCGCCCGGCTGGCCAGGGGCACCGTCGACGACCTCGTCGCCACCCGCTGGTTGGACGCGGCCGGGCTGCCCGGCGGCGACCTGCAGGCGGCCGTCGTCGCCGCGCCGCACGCGGTGGAGCTCGCCGCCGACATCGCCGGGGCCCTGCCCGACGCGCTGACCCGCGTCGTCGAGGTGGCCGAGGAGTCCTGCGTCGAGCTGGCCGTCCCCGTCGGCGTCGACCTGACCGCGGTACTCGGCACCCTCGCCCCCGCGCGTCCCGCCGGGATCGGGATCGGGGTACGGCCGGGAGCGCTCGTCGTGTCGCTGCGGCAAGCGCGCTCCGCGCTGCCCGAGAGCCGGATCACCGGCCGTCACGTGCACGCCGCCGACATCGCGAGCAGCCGCCAGCTGCTCGCGACCGTGCCCGCGGATCGCCTGCAGGGCTATGCCGACGCCGTGCTCGGCCCCCTGGATGCCGGCGAGCGATCCGCCGAGCTGGTGCGCACCCTCACCGCATTCCTCGAGCACAACGGCCACTGGGAGGCGGCCGCCGCCGCGTTGCAGGTCCACCGCCACACCGTGCGGAACCGGATCGCGACCGTGGAGGAGCTCACCGGCCGCCGGCTCGCCTCGGCCCACGACCGGCAGGAGCTGTGGCTCGCGCTGCGCGCCCGCGACCTGGCACGCACGTCCGACAGCTGATGTTCCCCTGCACGTCACCCCGCCATCCGTCGAGCATCCCTAGGGTCACGACGTGAGTGATGGCCGAGTGCTGTTCCAGGAGTTCCTGCGCGCGCCGACGCGTGTCGCGACCGTGACGGCGAGCTCGGACGCGCTGGTCACGGGCCTGCTCGCGCCGCACCAGCTCGACGGCTCGCGGGTGGTCGTCGAGCTGGGCGCGGGCACCGGGCGGGTCACCGACGCGCTGCAGCACCGCCTCCGCGGCGCCGGCCGGCACATCGCCGTCGAGATCAACCCGGTGCTCGCGGAACTGCTCGCCGCCCGCCACCCGGCCGTCACCGTCGTCTGCGCCGACGCGGCCCGGCTGCCGGACGTGCTGACCGAGCACGGCATCGAGCGCGCCGACGCGATCGTGAGCCTGCTGCCGTGGGCGGCCTACGCGTCCGCGCCGGTACCGGCCATCGCCGCCCGCGCCCTTGCGCCGTCCGGCACGTTCACCCAGGCCACCCTGCGCGGCTTCCACCTGCTCCCGCCCGCCCGCCGCCAGGCACGGGACCTGCGGGCGGCGTTCGGCTCGCTCACCCCGGGTCCGACGATCTGGCGGAACCTGCCGCCCGCCCGCGTGCTGATCGCCCGCGAACCCCGGCACTAGATCGCGGCCAACCAGCGCCGCACCTCACGGCGGCTGCGGAGCCGGACCACCGGCGGAGCCGTGCGGTCGGCAGACAGCTCCCGCATGCGGCGCTGATCGCGCCGGTAGGACGACACGCCCACCGCAGGACGTGCTCGGGATCGGTGACGACGGTCCACAGCGGCGGTTCGACGTTGCCGTTCCACAGCTCGATGCGCCGCACCCGGCGACGCACGGTGCGCCGGAGCAACTGCCCGAACACCCGCCGGCGGGGCAGGTCGAGCCACACGACCAGGTCGGCACGGGCCAGCAGCAGTGGCCGCACCGCCGCACCCTGCCATTCGGTGATCCAGCACTCCGTCGCGGCGAACGCGGCAACGTCCGCCGCGAACTCCGCGCGGGGCACCCAGCCCGGCCCGTGCCGCAGCGCGTCCAGCTCGTGGTACGGGATACCGAGCCGGTCGGCGAGCGCCGCGGCGACGGTGCTCTTCCCCGCGCCCGAGCAGCCCGCCACGAGGACGCGACGCGGGTGATGTGGCAGCGGGTCGACCGCGCGCAGCGGCAGCACCTCCGGATGATCGCAGCTCGCCTCACTGACAGCGGCTGTGTGCATGCTGGCCACGCTCGCACGACGAGCAGGAGGCCCTCCTCCACCTGCTCCCGCCGGCCCGGCGCCAGGCACGGGACCTGCGCGCGGCGTTCGGCTCGCTCACCGCGAGCCCGACGGTCTGGCGGAACCTGCCACCCGCCCGCGTGCTGATCGCCCGCGGACCGACCTGAACCCATCGCAGCGACGGGTCGTTACATCTACGAAACAAGGTGTCAACAACGGCGACACGGCGGGACCACACGCTCTCTGTACGCCTGCCGCACGGAGTCGCCCGCTCTGACCCCGAAGGAGAGCCCGTGAACCCGCTGGTGAAAATGGTAGCTGCGATTGACGACGAGCCGACACTCGACCAGGTCGACGATATGCTGATGGAACTGCGCCGGATGCCCCGTGACCACCGCGTGCTCGGACTGATCGACGATCTCCTCGACTACCGAGCACACTTGGCAGCGTAAGATGGGCCGGGCCGGTTAGGAGGCCCCCTGGCGTGCGACCGTGCCGGGGTCACCTAACCGGCCCAGTTGTCACCTCCTCGGCTGATTGCGTCCGTTACTGGGCACCCGCTCCGAACGGCTGTCCGGTTTGCTGCCCGGCCGCCTGCTGACCGCCCTGTTGCTGGCCCTGCTGTTGGCCGAACGGCTGGCCGCCCTGCTGGCCCGCCTGCTGACCCGCCTGCTGACCCGCCTGCTGACCGAACGGCTGGCCGAGCTGCTGGCCGCCCTGCTGCCCGGCCGCAACGCCGACGAGCTCCTGCAGCCGCGTCTCGACGTAGCGCTCGCTGTGGTGCGTCTTGTCCGCGATGCGCTGCACGAGATCGTTGACATTCACGGCCGAGTCCAGGTCAGCCGTGCTGACCTGGGCGAACTGGTCCAGGATCCGGTAGCGGATCTGCCGCCAGTTCGGCCGCAGCATCTGCTCGACCTGCTGTGCCTGCTGCTGCTCCATACGATCACCTCTCTCTCGGGAGTAGCTACGCCGGCACGGCCAAACAAACTCCCGGCCGACTGCGAGGTCAACCCTCACCGAGCAACTTCCGCCGAACAGACGGGGGCCGATTGAGCCTGACCGGTGAAGGTCAATGATATTGGGCCAGACCCAGTGGCCTTGATCGTACCGGCGCGGATCTCCGGAAAGCGCTCTGCGTGCCGCACATGACGCTTTCTCCACAATTCTTGGCCATATCGTCGCCCGATTCCGAACTACGCATGGCTTACCTTCCTGACAGCAGCTGTCAAGGTTCACCCGTAGCGTCCTCGGCATGAGCACATGGGACGAGTTCACCACCGGCGCACCGCGGATCGCCGAGATCTTCGTGCGCCGCCACGCGAAGACCGGGAACCTGTGCATGCTGGCCACGCTCCGCTCCGACGGCTTCCCGCGGATCAGCCCGATCGAACCGCGGATCTTCGAGGGGCGGCTCATCGTCGCCGGCATGCCGGGCACCACGAAGTTCCGCGACCTCGGCCGCGACCCGCGCTTCTGCCTGCACACCGCCACCGTCGACACCCACGTGTCCGACGGCGACGCGAAGCTCTTCGGGCGTGTGCACGACGAGCAGGACGAGGCCCTGCACCAGCGGTTCGCCGACGCGCTGTACGCCGAGACCGGGTTCGACCTGCGGGGACGCGAGTTCCGGCCCTTCTACGTCGCGGATCTGACCGGGGCGTCGTCGGTGGAGCTCGTCGACGGCGCGATGGAGGTGACGATCTGGAAGCCGGGTGAGCCGGAGCGGGTGGTCCGGAAGGCCTGACCTCGCATGACCGAACGGCGGACGACAGCTCCCGCGACACCTGTGACGCTGGGCCGCTCGGCGCGGTCACCCATCCCCCGGGAGGCGTCATGAAGGCCGTCCGGCTCCACGCGTACCACCAGCAGCCGCAGCTCGAGCAGGTGCCCGAACCGGAGGTCCGCGGCCCGCACGACGTCGTTGTCCGGGTCGGCGGTGCCGGGCCGTGCCGCACCGATCTCCACATCCGTGACGGGTGGTTCGCCCCAGCGGTGCCCACCGAGCTGCCGCTGACGCTCGGGCACGAGAACAGCGGGTGGGTGCACGAGGTCGGGTCGGCTGTCGAGAACGTCGCCGTCGGCGACGCCGTCATCTGCCACCCGCAGCAGTCGTGCGGTGTCTGCCCGGCCTGCCGGATCGGCGACGACATGCGCTGCGCCCGCGGTCTCGCCTTCAACGGCCTGACCCGCGACGGCGGGTTCGCCGAGCTGTTCGCGACGGCCGATCGCGCCGTGTTGACGCTCCCGTCCGGGTTGCGGCCGGCCGAGGTCGCGCCGCACGCCGACGCGGGGCTGACCGTGATGCACGTCGTCCGCAAGGCTGTGCCGCTGCTCGGGCCCGGGACGCGCGTGGTCGTCGTCGGGATCGGCGGACTCGGGCACATCGGTGTGCAGTGCCTGCGCGCTCTCACCGCCGCCGAGGTCATCGCCGTCGACCGCGACCCCGACGCGCTCAAGCTGGCCACGGGCGTCGGCGCGCACCACGTCGTTCCCGCTGACGAGCAGCAGGTCGAGCGTGTTCGCGCCCTGACCGGCGGCGCCGGAGCCGAGGTGGTCATCGACTTCGTCGGCGAGGGGGACGCCGTGGCCGCCGCCATCGGCATGGTGCGTGCTCGCGGCACCTACTTCGTGGTGGGCTACGGCGGCGAGCTGCGGGTGCTGACCTTCGCGGTGGTGCTGCCCGAGATCAGCATCGTCGGGAACGCCGTGGGCACGCACGACGACCTGCGCGAACTGATGGCACTCGCGGCGACGGGCGCGGCACCGGTGCACACCCGCACCTACCCGCTCGACGCCTTCGCCGACGCGATGGCCGACCTCGAGCAGGGCCGCATGCACGGTCGGGGTGTCCTCGTTCCCTGATGATCAGGTCGAGGTCCACCGCAACGCCGCCGCCAGGAGCATGATCAGCGGATGGGTGCACGAGCGGCCGCATGCGGCCGGCCACGCACCCACCCGACGATCACTCCAAGACGCGCCGCCAAAGCTGCCCACCTCAGAAACCAAGATCACGCGGTCGGTGCGCCGGCGGCCGCATGTGGCCGCACCGGCGCCGAACGCACGATCATGTCCAGCTTCGGCGGCGGTCAGTGCGCCGCGTCGTCCCAGCTGCGCCCGTACCCGACGGAGATCTCGAGGGGCACCGACAGCTTCGCTGCCGCACCCATCTCGCGCCGGACGAGCTCCTCCACCCGCTCGCGCTCCCCCTCGGCCACCTCGAGCACGAGCTCGTCGTGCACCTGCAGCAGCATGCGGCTGCGCAGGCCCTCGGCGGTGAGGGCGCGGTGGACGCCGAGCATCGCGACCTTGATGATGTCGGCGGCGCTGCCCTGGATCGGCGCGTTGAGGGCCATGCGCTCGGCCATCTCGCGGCGCTGCCGGTTGTCGCTCGTGAGGTCGGGCAGGTAGCGGCGGCGGCCCATGATCGTGGCTGTGTAGCCCTCCTTGCGGGCGATGTCGACGATGCTGCGCAGGTAGTCGCGCACCCCGCCGAAGACCTCGAAGTAGTCGTCCATCAATGCGCGGGCCTCCTCGGTGGAGATCCGCAGCTGGCCGGACAGACCGAACGCGGACAGGCCGTAGGCCAGCCCGTAGTTCATCGCCTTGATCTTGGCCCGCTGCTCCACCGACACTTCGGTGGGCTCGCAGCCGAACACCCGCGCCGCGGTATCGGCGTGGAAGTCGTGGCTGGAGCGGAACGCCTCGATGAGCGCGGAATCCTCCGACAGGTGCGCCATGATCCGCATCTCGATCTGGCTGTAGTCGGCGGTCATCAGCTCCGCCCACGAGAAATCAGCAGGTGCCGGGCCCACCACGAACGTCTCGCGGATCCGGCGGCCCGCCGCCGTGCGGATCGGGACGTTCTGCAGGTTGGGCTCGGTGGACGAGAGGCGGCCGGTGGCGGCGATCGTCTGGCTGTAGGTGGTGTGGATGCGGCCGTCGTCGGCGATCGACTTGAGCAGCCCCTCGACGGTGACCTTGAGCCGCATGGCGTCGCGGTGCAGGAGAAGGTGGGACAGGAACTCGTGGCCGGTCTGCTCGTAGAGCGTCTGCAGCGCGTCGGCGTCGGTGGTGTAGCCGGTCTTGGTGCGCTTGGTCTTCGGCATGCCCAGCTCGTCGAACAGCACGACCTGCAGCTGCTTGGGCGAGCCGAGGTTGATCTCCTTGCCGATCACGGCGTATGCGTCCTGCGCGGCCTGCTTGACCTGCGCGGCGAACTCCGCCTCCAGGGCGGAGAGGGCCTCGTGGTCGACGGCGATGCCCGCGGTCTCCAGGTCGGCGAGCACGTACTCGAGGGGCAGCTCCAGCTCGGCGAGAAGCTCGGTGCCCCCGCGCTGCGCCAGCTCGACGTCGAGTGCGTCTGCCAGGTCGGCGACGGCGGACGCGGCGATCATCTGCGCCTGCGCGTGGGCCGCGTCGGCCTCCTCCTCGCCGCCGAGCAGCGACAGCTGGCCGTTCTCGACCTCGCCGTCGGAGCGCAGCTCGCGGCGCAGGTAGCGCAGCGCGAGGTCGGCCAGGTCGAAGCTGCGCTGCCCGGGCCGGGCGAGGTAGGCCGCGAGCGCGGTGTCGCTGGTGAGGCCCGCGAGCGTCCAACCGCGCCCGCGCAGCGCGTGGAGCGCGGACTTGGCGTCGTGGGCGGTCTTCGGGACGGACGGGTCGGCGAGCCACTCCCCCAGCGCGGCCTCGTCGTCCGGGGTGAGCCGGGTGACGTCCAGGTAGCCCGCCTGCGGCACGCCGGCGGCGGCGGGTGGGCGGGAATCGAGCCCTGCACGGGCCTCCACGGTGGGCTCGCCCACCGCGAGCCCGATGCCGGTGAGGTCCGAGGTGGTGACGCCGCCCCGCACTCCCGCGAACGCGATGCCGATGCGGCGACCGGCGCGGGCGTGCTCGTCGAGCCATGCCCGCACCCCGCCGGGCTCGATCGTGCCACCCTGCACCTCGATGCCGCCCTCGGCCTCTGGCTCGGCGCTCTGCAGCGTGGCGAAGAGCCGCTCGCGCAGCACCCGGAACTCCAGCTCGTCGAACAGCCGGTGGACCGCGTCGCGGTCCCACGGGCGCACGGCGAGGTCGGCGGGAACGGCGTCGAGCGGGACGTCGCGGATCAGCTCGGTGAGCTGGCGGTTGAGCAGGACGCCCGCGAGGTGGGCACGCAGCGCGTCGCCCGCCTTGCCCTTGACCTCGTCGACGCGGTCGGTGAGGTCGGCGAGCGAGCCGAACTCGCGCACCCACTTGGCCGCCGTCTTCTCCCCGACGCCCGGGATGCTCGGCAGGTTGTCGCTCGGGTCGCCACGCAGCGCCGCGAAGTCGGGGTACTGCGCGGGCGTGAGCCCGTAGCGGTTCATCACCTCGGCCGGGTCGACCCGCGAGAGCTCCGATACCCCTCGCTTCGGGTAGAGCACCATCACGTTGTCGCTGACCAGCTGGAACGCGTCGCGGTCGCCGGTGGTGATGGACACCTGGAAGCCATCGGCCTCGGCCTGGCTGGCCAGGGTGGCGATCACGTCGTCCGCCTCGTAGCCCTCGACGCCGAACTCCGGGATGTTGAGCGCGCGCAGCACCTCCTTGATGAGGTCGATCTGGCCGCGGAAGTCGTCCGGAGTCGTCGTCCGATTCGCCTTGTACTCGGCGTAGCGCTCGTTGCGGAACGTGGAGCGCGAGACGTCGAAGCACACCGCGAGGTGGGTGGGCTGCTCGTCGCGCAGCAGGTTGATCAGCATCGACGTGAAGCCGTAGACCGCGTTGGTGGTCTGCCCCGTGCCGGTGCGGAAGTTCTCCGCGGGCAGCGCGAAGAACGCGCGGTAGGCCAGCGAATGGCCGTCGAGCAGCAGCAACCGCCTTCCCGTCGACGGCGGCTGCGCCTGTGCAGCGCCCGGCTTGCTGGACGTGGTGGTGGCGGTGCTCACGGCCGCGAGTGTAGGACCGGGCACCGACAGTGTTGCCGGGCGTCCTGACGGCGACACGGGCGGGTGATCGCGGTCCGCCCGATGGACCCCGGCCCGAGCCGGGAGCGTGCACGGGAACCGGACGGACAGGTCTTCCGTTGCCGATGTGACAGGCGTGGCGTCGAGTCCGGTTCATCCCGTTAAGCTCGGCCGCGCCCAGCTCGGAACCAGGGGGGTTCGAGCCCCCCGCGACAGATGCGGAGCAGTACGTGAGCGTCAGCCTCACCAAGGGTGGAAACGTCAGCCTCAGCAAGGAGGCCCCCGGCCTGACCAACGTGGTCGTCGGCCTCGGATGGGACACCCGCACCACCACCGGCGCGGAGTTCGACCTGGACGCGTCCGCGATCGTCGCGGGCCCCGACGGGAAGGTCGTGTCCGACAAGCACTTCATCTTCTTCAACAACCTGGTGACGCCCGACGGCACCGTCGAGCACACCGGCGACAACCTCACCGGCGAGGGCGAGGGCGACGACGAGCAGGTCAAGGTCAACCTGGCCGCGCTGACCCCGGAGACCGACAAGATCGTCTTCATGGTCAGCATCTACCAGGGCGACGAGCGCGGGCAGAGCTTCGGCCAGGTGCGCAACGCCTTCATCCGCGTGGTCAACGCCGCCGACTCCAAGGAGATCGCCCGCTACGACCTCTCCGAGGACGCCTCCACCGAGACCGCGATGGTGTTCGGCGAGGTCTACCGCAACGGCGCCGACTGGAAGTTCCGCGCCGTGGGCCAGGGCTACGCCTCCGGGCTCGCCGGCATCGCCCGCGACTACGGCGTCAACGTCTGATCTCCCGTCGTGGCGATCGACTACACCAAGCGGCCGTCGAAGCCCGCGGGTGACTCGGGCGGGGTGTCCCTGTCCAAGGTCACGCTCACCAAGTCCGCGCCGAGCGTCTCGCTCACCAAGCGAGGCGCGACGGGCGGCCAGCTGCGCGTGAACCTCCGGTGGAGCGCTGGCGAGCAGCAGCAGAGCCGGGGCCTGTTCGGCAAGCGCCGCGGCAACGCGATCGACCTCGACCTCGCCTGCCTCTGGGAGTTCTCCGACGGCAGCAAGGGCGTGGTGCAGGCGCTCGGCAACGCGTTCCAGGCGCCCTACCACGGCGCGCCGATCATCCGGCTGGACGGCGACGACCGCTCCGGGACGGCCAGCGGCGGCGAGAACATGTTCATCGACCTGTCGCGGGTCGACGAGATCCGCCGCATCCTGGTGTTCACCTTCATCTACGAGGGTGTGCCCAACTGGGCCAGCGCCGGCGGGGTGGTCACCCTCCACCCGGCCAGCGGGCCGGAGATCGAGGTGCGGCTCGACGAGCCCGACCCGAGCTCGCCCACCTGCGTGATCGCGATGCTGGAGAACCAGGGCGGAGACCTCGTGGTGCGCCGCGAGGTGCGCTACATCCGAGGCGGCCAGGCCGACGTCGACGATGCGTACGGCTGGGGAATGGAGTGGGCGCGCGGGCGCAAGTAGCCCGCGCGGGGGAACGAGCACGACCGTTCACATGCCGTGCCACACCGGGGTGGCGTCGTCGAGGGGGGCTCCGCCGTGCGGCACTTCGGGTACTTGAGCGCGTCCGACACCGACGCGCTGTTCGAGGCGCCACCCGAGCAGTTCGGCCGCGAGAGCGCCGCCGACCTGCTCGCGGTGGCCCTCGGCGCCACGCTCTACATGCCGGCGAGCCGTCCCGCGCTCGCCGCGGACGTCACCAAGCAGGCAGCGGCCGGAGTCACCTCGGTCGTCGTCTGCCTCGAGGACGCGATCGCCGATGCTGAACTCGCCGAGGCCGAGGCCAACCTGGTCGCGGCGTTCACCGAACTGCACGAGCAGGCCCGCACCGAGCTGCCGCTGCTGTTCGTCCGGGTCCGGGAGCCGGGGCAGATCCCGCAGCTGGTGACGCGCCTCGGGCCCGCCTCCACGGTGATCGACGGTTTCGTGCTGCCCAAGTTCACGGCCGCGCTCGGGGCGGCCTACCTGCGCGCGGTCGACGAGGCCGACGCGTTGCGAGGGCCGGGACCGGTCCTGCGGGTCATGCCGGTGATCGAGTCCGGCGCCGTGCTGTACGCCGAGACCCGCGTCGAGGAGCTCACGCGGCTGCGCGACCTGCTGCACCGCGAGCGGCACCGCATCCTCGCCATTCGGCTCGGCGCCACCGATCTCTGCGCGCTGTACGGGCTGCGGCGCTCGCCTGACCTGTCCATCTACGACGTCAAGGTGGTCAGCGACCTGATCGCCGACGTGGTCAACGTGCTCGGCAGGGTCGACGGCACCGGCTTCACCGTCACCGGCCCGGTCTGGGAGTACTTCGGCGGCCCGGAACGCATCTTCAAGCCGCAGCTGCGGCAGTCGCCGTTCGTCGAGCACGACGAGCCCGACCTGCGCGGCCACCTCGTCTCCCGGGCGATCGACGGGCTGATCCGCGAGGTCACCCTCGACCGCGCCAACGGGCTCACCGGCAAGACCGCGATCCACCCGAGCCACGTGGCCGTCGTCAACGCGCTGTCGGTCGTCTCCCACGAGGAGCACCGCGACGCGGCGGACGTGCTCGGCGCGGGCCGCGCGGGGGGCGTACTGGCGTCGGTGCACCGGAACAAGATGAACGAGATCCGGCCGCACACCGCGTGGGCCCGCGACACCATGCTGCGGGCCCGGGTGTTCGGCGTCGCCGCCGACGGGGTGTCCTTCGTCGATCTGCTGGCCGCGAGCCTGCCGCGATGACCGGCATCGCTGATCACTCCACTGAGATGCATGGGGGTGTGATCGACCGCCTCGGGGTGCGGCTGCACCCGGCCGGACCCCGTACCGGTCACGGCGCCGACCCGCGCGTGCTGCTCGGGCTCGCACTGCGGCGCAACCCGCGGCGCGCCCAGCTGCTCGTCTCGCGCGTGCTCGGCAAGCACGTGCCCACCGACCCGCGCCTCGTCCGCTCGGCAGGCCTGCTGCTCGGCGGGCTCGTCGCCGACGCGCTCGCCGACCGGCCGGCACGGGCGCTGCCGGTGCCGCTGCTGCACGCGGCGGTGGCGGGCGACGTCACCGCGATCGGCGCGCTCCACGCGGCAGCACAGCACGCGGCGGCACAGGCTGCGATCGGTGAGCCGCCCGACGCGCTCGTGCTCGGGTTCGCCGAGACGGCAACGGCGCTCGGCCATTGCGTCGCGGAAGGGCTGGGAGACGCCGACGTGCTGCACTCCACCCGGCGGCCGGTGCCCGGGTTCGCTGCGGCGGGCGCGTTCACCGAGGAGCACTCGCACGCCACCGACCACATGCTGCTGCCCGCCGACCCCGACCTGCTCAGGGGCGGGCGCCCGCTCGTGCTGGTCGACGACGAGCTGTCCACCGGGCGCACCGTCCTCAACACGATCACCGCGCTGCACCGGGCCGCACCGCGGGAGCGCTACGTCGTTGCGGCGCTCGTCGACGTGCGGCCGCCGGGCGGGGAGCTCGCTGCCGAGGTCGCCGCGCTCGGGGCGCGCCTCGACGTGGTCGCGCTGGCCCGCGGGTCGGTCGAGCTGCCACCGGACATCGCGGAACGGGCGGCGGCATTGACTGCGGAGCTCGGTCCCGCCCCCGGCCCCGGTGCGCTCACGCCGCGACTCGCGCGCACTCAGAGCGCGACTCGCGGGCACGCAGAACGCGACTCGCGGGTCGAGCTGCGGGCTCTGGGGTGGCCCTCCGCGCTCCCGGCGGGGGCGCGGCACGGGTTCGGCCCGTCCGAACACCGTGCGCTCACGTCGGCCTTGCCCCGGCTGGCCGACGGGCTCGCCACGGCGGCCGGCATCCGGCCAGGGGAGCTCACGCTGGTGCTGGGCACCGAGGAGCTGATGCAGGTGCCGCTGCGGCTGGCCCAGACCCTCGCCGACGTGGGCCACCACGTGGCGTTCTCCACCACCACCCGCTCCCCCGCCGTCGTGATCGACGAACCGGGCTACGCCCTCACCAGCGGGATCAGCTTCCCCGCCCACGACGACCCCGCCGACGGGCCCGGCCCGCGCTTCGCCTACAACGTCGGCTCGGCCGGCTGGAACCACGTCCTCGTCGTCGTCGACCCGCCTGCCGACACACCCGCACTGCACGCCGGCCTGCTGCCGGCGCTGGCCCCGTACACCCGTCGCACGACACTGGTGGTGACGCCCTGAACACCCCCGACCCGCTGCGCGGGCCCACCTTCGGCAGCTACGCACCCGACGAGGTCGCGTGGCTGCTCACCGACATCTCCCACCTCGCGCTGGAAGCGCCGACCGAGGAGCGCGAGGAGGCCGTCCAGAACGGCGGGGCGCACTACGCCGAGTCGCTGCCGCACGAGTACCAGCCGGACGCGGAGTACCTGCAGCTCTACCGCTCCGCACTCACGGCGGGGGCACCGCGGCTCGCGCGGGCCGTCGCCACCGTGGCCGAGCTGGTGCTCGCCGAGCGCGGGAGCGATGTCGTGCTCGTGTCGCTCGCAAGGGCCGGCACCCCGGTCGGCGTCCTGCTGAGGCGCTGGGCGCGGTACGCGCACGGGCTCGACCTGCCGCACTACGCCGTGTCGATCGTGCGCGGCCGCGGCATCGACCGGCTGGCGCTGCGTCACCTCGCCACCTACCACGACCCGGCCCGCGTCGTGTTCGTCGACGGATGGACCGGCAAGGGCGCGATCTCCCGCGAGCTCGCCGCCGCCATCGCCGACCACGAGCGCGACACCGGCGTGCGGTTCGACCCCGACCTCGCCGTGCTCGCCGACCCCGGCCGCTGCGCCACCACGTTCGGCACCCGCGACGACTGGCTGATCGCGTCCGCGTGCCTCAACTCCACGGTGTCCGGCCTCGTGTCGCGCACCGTGCTCAACCCCCGGCTGCTGCGGCCCGAGGAATACCACGGCGCGAAGTTCTACCGCGAGCTCGCACCCGTGGACGTCTCGAACGACTTCCTCGACGCCGTCACGGCGGAGTTCACCGGCGTCCCCGGCACCGCACCGCCGACCGACCGCGTCGCCGACTTCGCCGGTCGCGCCGCCGTGGACCGGATCGTCGACGACTACGGCATCGGCGACGCCAACCTCGTCAAGCCTGGGGTCGGCGAGACCACTCGGGTGCTGCTGCGCCGCGTGCCGTGGCGGGTGCTGGTGCGCGCCGGCGCCCCGGTGGCCGACCTCGCGCACGTCCTGTTGCTCGCGAAGCGCCGGGGTGTCCCGGTCGAGGAGGTGGCCGACCTGCCGTACACCTGCGTGGGGCTGGTCCATCCGCGGTTCACGCGCGGCGCCACCGGCGCCGACGGGCTGGCGGCGGTGCGCTCGTGACGGTCGTTCGCCCGGTTGCCTGTCTCGACCTCGATCGCACCGTCATCTACTCGGCGGCGGCGCTCGACCTGAGGGAGCCCGACCACGAGGCACCCCGGCTGCTGTGCGTCGAGGTCTACAAGGGCGCCCCTCTGTCGTTCCTCACCGAGGCGGCGGCCGCCACGCTGCGGGAGCTGCAGGACGTGGCCACGGTCGTGCCCACCACCACCCGCACACCCGCGCAGCTCGCGCGCGTCCACCTGCCAGGGCCGCCCGCCCGCTATGCGATCGCGAGCAACGGCGGGCACCTGCTCGTCGACGGCGTCTCCGACCCCGAGTGGGACGCGGCCGTGCGTGATCGCCTCGCCGGGTGCGCCCCGCTGGCCGAGGTGCAGGCCCACCTGCGGGCACGGGGCGGGCCGTTCGTGCTCTCGCTGCGGGAGGCGAGCGAGCTCTTCGCGTACGCGGTGGTGGACCGCGCCGCGCTGCCCGACGGCTGGGTGGACGAGCTCGCCGCGTGGTGCGCCACGCGCGGATGGACCGTGTCGCTGCAGGGCCGCAAGGTCTACGCCGTGCCGGCCACGCTGACGAAGTCGGCGGCCGCCGCCGAGGTGGTGGCCCGCTGCGGCGGCGGCCCGCTGCTCGCCGCCGGCGACTCGCTGCTCGACGCCGACCTACTGGACGCCGCCGACGCCGCGATCCGCCCGCCTCACGGCGAGCTGGCCGCCGCCGGCTTCACCCGGCCGCACCTGGCGGTCACCACGGCGACGGGCGTGGCGGCGGGCGAGGAGTTGCTCGTCCGGCTGCACAAGTGGGCGACCGAAACCCCTATGTCCGATTCTGGCAGTCTGTGATCCACCGACGATCGAGGAGAAGCCCATGGCGCTGTGGGACCAGCTCAAGTCCCGGCTGCAAGGATTGACCGCCGACACCAAGACGCAGGTCGCGAAGTTCCAGAACAAGGATTTCGCGAAGGCGAGCATGGCGATGTGCGCCCTCATCGCCGCGGCGGACGGCACCATCTCCGCCGAGGAGCGGCGCAAGATGGCCGGCTTCATCGCCAGCAGTGAGGCACTGTCGGTGTTCGACGCCGCCGAACTGCAGCAGCACTTCGAGTTCTACGCCTCGAAGCTGGAGAGCGACTTCGAATTCGGGAAGCTCGAGTCCATCGCGACGATCGGCAAGCTCAAGTCGAAGCAGGACGCCGCGCGAGCGGTCATCCAGGTGGGAATCATCATCGGTGGCGCCGACGGCACCTTCGACGAGAACGAGAAGCGGGCCGTCCGCGAGGCCTGCCACGCCGTGAACATCCCGACGGGCGCGTTCGACCTGTAGGTCCCCGCGTCATGTTGCAGCATGGCCACCTTCAGGCAACCCCGTTGCGTGAAGGTGGCCATGCTGCACGCACGACGGGAGGGACGATGAGTCGCGACTGGGTCCGGCACGCCATCTGGTGGCAGGTGTTCCCGCTCGGGTTCGTGGACGCAGAGCCCGCGCTCACCGCGATCGACGGATCGGTCCGCCACCGGCTCGACCGCATCATCGATTGGCTCGACTACGCCGTGGAACTCGGCGCATCGGGTCTCGCGCTCGGCCCCGTGTTCGCCGCCGAGACGCACGGCTACGACACGGTGGACCACTTCCGCGTCGACCCCCGGCTCGGCGACGCCGACGACCTCGCGCGCCTCATCGCCGCTGCCCACGCCCGCGGTCTGCGCGTGCTGCTCGACGGGGTCTTCAACCACGTCGGCCGGGCGTTCCCGGCGTTCGCCCGGGTGCTCGAACAGGGGCCTGCGGCACCGGAGGCCGGCTGGTTCCGGCTGAGCTGGCTGCACGGCACCGCGACGGGCGCGGAGCCCGCCTACGACACCTTCGAGGGCCATCGGGGCCTCGTCGCGCTCGACCACGGCAACCCGGCCGTCGTGGACTACGTCGCCGATGCGATGTGCTTCTGGCTGGACGCCGGCGCCGACGGCTGGCGCCTCGACGCGGCCTACGCCGTGCCGGAGGCATTCTGGGCGGCCGTGCTACCGCGGGTGCGCGCCCGGCACCCGGACGCCTACATCGTGGGCGAGGTCATCCACGGCGACTACGGGGGCGTCGTCGAGCGGAGCGGTGTCGACGCGGTCACCCAGTACGAGCTGTGGAAGGCGATCCGGAGCTCGCTCTCCGACCGCAACCTGCACGAGCTGGCCTGGGCGCTACAACGGCACAACGACTTCCTGGCGTCGTTCGTCCCGCTGACCTTCGTCGGCAACCACGACGTCACGCGCATCGCGTCCGCGCTCCCCGACGAGCGGCACCTCCCGCACGCCCTCGCGATCCTGCTCACGGTCGGCGGCGCACCGTCCATCTACTACGGCGACGAGCAGGCGTTCCGCGGCGTGAAGGAGCAGCGGGAGGGCGGCGACGACGCGATCCGCCCCGCCTTCCCCGCCGACGGCCCGCCCGGACTCGCCGCGTGGGGCCTGCCGACCTACCGGCTGCACCAGCAGCTGATCGGGCTGCGCCGCCGGCACGGGTGGCTGCACCGGGCCACGACCACGCCGGTCGTGCTCCAGAACCACCGGGCGGTGCTGGAGTCGACCGAGGGCGAACACCGGCTCCTGCTCGCCCTCAACCTCGACGAGGATGCCGCCGACCTGCCGGCCCCAGGCGCGACCGAGCTCCTCGCCGGGAGTGGGCAGCTGCACCACGCCGGAGGTGCAGCCGCCCGCCTCGTCCTGCCGCCCCACGGCTGGGGCGTGCTCAGCGCTGTCCAGATGCTGTCTAGAGGCGCTTCCTAGAGGTGGGCGCTCGTGGCCGGCAGCAGGTCCTGGAACGTGCGGCCGCTGGCGGTGGCCCCGATCGCGGTCATGCTCCACGCGCCCGCGCCGTCGCGGCTCACCTTGGCCATGATCTGAGCGTTGTGCCGGCCCGAGCCCGTGAGCTCGTAGCGGGCCAGCTCCTCGTTCGTGGTCTCGTCGATCAGCCGGCAGAAGGCGTTCTCGATCTGGGAGAAGTCCTGGCCGGTGAACGAGTTGACCGTGAACACGATCTGCGCCGTGCTCGGCGACAGCCGCGTGAGATCCACGACGACCGACTCGTCGTCGCCCTCACCGGCGCCGGTGAGGTTGTCGCCGGTGTGCTGCACGGCGCCGTCCTGGCTGCGCAGCTGCCGGAACCACACGGCGTCGACCAGGTTGCCCCCGGTGTCGAACAGCAACGCGGACGCGTCGAGGTCGATCGACTGGGACTTCGAGCCGAACAGGCCGCGCTTCTTCACCGCGTCCCATCCGAGCCCCATGCGGACCAGGGTCAGGGCGCCGCCGCCGCGCTTGGCCAGCGACACCTTCTGGCCCTTGGTCATGTTGATGCTCACGTAACCCCCTCGTAGACGTGGAACTGATCGGACACCGGAGGTCAGACGCTGCTGTGGTCCGCGGCCAGCTCGTCGGCCGTCTTGTGCGTCTCGACCCCCTGCGCCGCCAGCCTGCGGTTGCGCACGATACTGCTCGCGAGCGCGGAGAGGATGAAGGCGACGCCGACGAGGCCGGTGACGACCTCGTTGACGTGGTATCCGATGCCGATCAGCAGGATCGCGGCCAGCGCGCCGATCGCCCAGTGGGCACCGTGCTCGAGGTAGACGTAGTCGGCGAGCGTGCCCTTGCGGACGAGGAACACCGTGAGCGACCGCACGAACATGGCACCGATGAGCCCGAGGCCCAGCGCGATGATGATCGGGTCGGTCGTGATGGCGAACGCGCCGATCACGCCGTCGAAGGAGAACGCGGCGTCGAGCACCTCGAGGTAGAGGAACAGGAAGAAGCCCGCCTTGCCGGTCGCCTTGGCCAGCTGGGACGGGCCGGACCCGTTCCGGGTCTCGGCGGCCTCCTCCTCGACGGCCTCGAGCTGCCTCTGGCCTGCCTGCTCGAAGAAGTCGCCCAACCCGTTGACGGCGAGGTATGTGATGAGCCCCAGCGCACCGGCGATCAGCACGACGCTTGGCTCCTCGGCGAGGAAGGTGGCAAGCAGCACGAGCGAGACGATCGCGATGACGACCGAGAGCCGGTTGAGCTGCCCCATCCGGGCGAGCGGGCGCTCCAGCCACGTCAGCCACGTGTGCGCACGCTCGGTGAACACCCAGTCCAGGAACAGCATGAACAGGAACATGCCGCCGAACGCCGCGATCTGCGGGTAGGCCTCGTTGAGCAGGTAGGCGTAGCTGGTCGGGTCGTCCTCCGGCCTGCGCTCCAGCGCCAGCGTGACGGCCTCGACCGGGTTGAGATCCGCCGTGATCCCCACGATCAGCAGGGGGAACACCAGCCGCATGCCGAAGACCGCGATCAGGATGCCGATCGTGAGGAAGATCTTCTGCCAGAATTGGCTCATGCGCTCGAGCACGGTGGCGTTGACCACCGCGTTGTCGAACGACAGCGACACCTCGAGGATGCCCAGCACCGCGCAGAGGATGAGAGCTTCCCACCCGCCGTACAGGAGGGCGATGACGAGCGAGGCCGCCGTCACCGCGTAGGACCAGCCGAAGATCCGAAGGTTCATGTCCTCTTTCCTGGTTCCGTCTCGGGTCCCCGGCAGGCCCGGGTGGCACGCCCGATGTGGGCTGCTTTGTCCAGTGTGCCCGAAACGTCGGAATCTGTCGGCCCACCCGGAGGGAGATCACGTCTCACCCGGTCACGGGTCACTCGTTCGAGTGGATCTCCGCCGAGCGCTCGCCGTCCGCTGCCGCGCTCACCGCGTACCCGGGCACGGGACCGGCCGCAGCGCCGCCGTCCTCGATGGACAGCGCCCGCGTGCGCCCGACCACCCGCCATCGCCCGTCTGGGGTGACGCTGCGCACCCGGTACTCGACGTCTCCCGATCCGGTCCAGCTCACACGCACCGTGCCGTCCGCCATCCGCACCGCACGGACGTCGCGCGGCGGCTCCGGACCAGCGACCGGAGCGGCGACCGGCGGGGCTGCGCAGGGCGTGACCGCGGCCGCGGCGTCCGAGCGCGTCTCCGCCGACGCGCGGCCGGCGTGCATCGCGACCACCGCGTACACCGGCACCTCGACCCCGAACGGGGCACCGCCGTCGTCCAGCGATGTGGTGTCGGTCCGACCGAGCACCTGCCAGCGACCGTCGGGGCCCTGCCGGCTCACCCGGTACACGACCTCGGGTGTGGTGGACGCCGCCCACAGCACGAGGACATCGCCGCGGGCGTCCCGGGCGGCACTCACCCACGCCGGGGCGGCCACCGGGATCTGCGCCAGCGCGGAGGTGGCGCCGGGGTGGCCGGGGCAGTCGGCGAGCACGGCGGACAGGGCTCGGGCCCGCTCGGCTACCGGCCCGGCGAGCGCGGCGGCGACAGCCCTGTCGGCCCGTTCCAGCGCGGCGCGCGCCTCCCGCAGCAGGTCGTCGACGGCCTCGCCCCGCGGTCCGGGAATGTCGGCTGCGGTGCGCCGTAGCTCGTCCAGCAGGTTGACGGCCTCGTTCCAGCGCCGCGCATCGCGGGCAGCCGCGGCGGCCCGCCAGCGGGTCTCGGCCGCCGCCACGACGGCGGCGACCTCGTCGGCCACCGCCCGGACCTGCGTGCGCCCGCCGTCCCGCGCGTGCTGCTCGGCCACCCGGACGAGCCGCTGCGCTTCCACGGGCCGGCCCGCCCGCAGCGCCGCACGGGCCCCCTTCAGCGGTTCCTCCCATTCCTGGGCACGTGGCGGGACGGGCGCGGGCCCGTCGACACCCACTCCCAGCTCCTCGGCCAGTGCCGCGATCATGGCGGCTGCCCGCGGGCGGTCCAGCCCGAGCTCGAGAGCCTCCTCCATGAGGTGCTCCCGGTCCTCGGCGACGAGCCGATCCTCCACCAGCACCGCGGCGCGCACGCGGGGGCGCAGGTGCTCGGCGACGTCGGCCGCCACCGCATCCAGGTAGGCATCCACGGCCTCGCGGCCGGGCTCGATCAGCTCGGACACGTGCACGAGCAGCTCGTCCACCACCGCCCGCAGCCGCTCCGGCGGCAGCTCCCGGGCGCGCGATCGCCACGCGCCCGCCATGGTGCGCACCTGCTCGGCGGTGGCGTCCGGGCCCAGCCCGAGCAGCGAGAGCAGGGTGGGCGGGGCCGGATCGCCGGTGAGCCTGCCGAACTCGTCCAGCAGGGCGCGCACCTGGCGGCGCCGCTCCGCTCCGATCCCGGGCCTGCCCGCCTGCAGCACCCGATGGCGCCGCAACCGCACATCGACCTCGGCACGGCTCAACCCGGCGAGTGCGCCCACCTCGTACAGGCCCTCGACCTTGTCGGCGGGGATCCCGCGGTGCCGCTGCACGAGGCGACGGATCGCGGCGTCGAGCAACTCGTAGCGCGCCGAGTCGCGCTGCTCGCGCTGCGCGCGCACGCGGGCCGCAGCCACCCGGCGCCTGCCCGCGTCGAGCAGCTCGGCGCTGCGTTCGGCGTGCTGCCGCACGAGCAGCCCGACGAGCACCCGGTACTTCGGGTGGTCGCGCTGGCGCTGCCACGCCGCCCAGACCTGCCCGATCCGCTCGGCGACGACTGCGTCGTCCAGGTCGTCGGCCGGGGGCAGGTCGTAGAGCTCGAACGGGTCCGACGCATCCGGCCCACCGCGCTTCTCGACGGCGGCGAGGACCCGCTTGCGGTAGTCGTTCGGATCGAAGGGAGCCAGGTCAGTCACGGCGGCGGGTCTTCCCCAGCTGGTCGCGCTCGCGTGCCACCTCGGCCTGCGAGAGGGTGGCCCCTGTGGTGGCGGTGAGCTGCAGCGGGAGGCCCGCGTCGAGGTGGAACGCGGTGACGTGCAGTACCCCGTCGAACCCCATCTCGAACGTCACCCGCACCTCGCTGCCCTCGTCGTAGCCGGGTGGGATGCCGCTGATCTCGCCGGCGATGAGGATCTTCACGTCCTCCGGCCGGGACGACTCGGCCTGGCCCTGCTGCTCGACGACCGTGACCTGGATGACGTCCTGGTCCGCACGCATGGTGCCGAACGACCGGCTGGTGCGGATGGGCAGCCGGTCGTTGCGGTGCACCAGCCAGGACGCCTCGAGCCTCCCGCTGAAACCGTTGAGCGCGAGCACCCCGAACCCGCGGGAGACGACGGTGTCGACCTGGATCTCCACCGCGCGGCGCACCTGCGCGAGCGGCACGCCGTATGCGTCGGCGACCCGGCGACAGGCGTCGCCCAGATCGGGGGCCGCTGCGTCGTCGAGCGGGGCGCCGTCGCGGAGCCGGCCGCGGGTGCGCAGGTCGGCGGCGACCATCCGCTCGAGCTCCTTCTTCTCCCCGTACAGCGCGGCTCCGCGGGCGACGGCGAGGTCGGGGTCGTGCAGCCGCGCCTCGAGCCCGAGCTCGTCGCGCAGGGCGGCCGCGACGGCCGGCATCCGCGAGGAGCCGCCCACCAGGAGCACCCGGTCGACGCGGTCGACACCCCTGCGTGCGGCCTCGGCGAGGCAGGCGCGGGTGAGGTCGAGCGTGCGGCGCAGAAGTGGTGCCGTCATCTCCTCCAGCTCGGCACGGGTGAGCCGGACGGTCGAGCGGACGCCGTCGTGGGCGACGACCACGTCGGTGCCGTCGGCGTCGGTGAGCTGGTGCTTCGCCCGCTCCGCCGCCAGCACGAGCGCCTGGGAGCCCGCGGAGTCGTCGAGGGGATCCTCGGCGTCGGGGTTCTCGGCGCAGAACCGGCGCGACAGGTGCAGCGCGATGCGCTCGTCCCAGTCGGCGCCGCCGAGCTGGTGGTCGCCCTCGACGGCGAGCACCGCGATCCGCCGGTCGGCCAGCTCGATGACGGTGGCGTCGAAGGTGCCGCCACCGAGGTCGTAGACCAGTACGGTTTCGTGCGCAGCACCCTTGGCGAGGTCCGGGCTGCCGTCGAGGCGCCCGAAGCCGTACGCGAGCGCGGCGGCGATCGGTTCGGACAGCACGTCGACGACGTCGAGGCCGGCGTAGGTGCCTGCCAGCACGGTGGCGCGCCGCTCCTCGTCGCCGAAGTAGGCGGGCACCGTGATCACGGCCGACGCAGGCGTCTCCCCGGTGGCGAACCCGGCGTCGGCGACCAGGCTCTTCAGGATCAGCGACGACACCGCGGGAGCCGACCACGATTTGCCGTGCGCCACGAACCGCCACTCGGCGTCGCCCATCCGGCGCTTCACGAGCGCGCAGACGTGCTCCGGGTCCAGCCGCGCCTCCCGGCGGGCTCCCTCCCCCACGACGTGCTCGTCCGGGCCGGCGAACAGCACCACCGACGGCGTGGTGGGCGAGCCGGCCATACCCGTGAGTACCTCGGGCCGTCCGTCGAGTCCGGTGTGGGCGATCGCTGAGTTCGTGGTGCCGAGATCGATACCGTGGACGGCCACGACCGCAGAGTAGCGATAGGTTCCCCCGGGTGGTTGACCCCTCACTGCAGGACATCGTGGACAAGGTCGACGATCTGTCACGGCTCGTCACCCGGCAGTCCGCCGCGCTCGCACGGCTGGCGGACGGCGGCACCCGCGCCGGACCGGACGTGCCGTTGCTGGTGGAGCTGCACGCCCTGCGCTCCGACGCGCTGGCCTGTGCGGCGACCACTCGGATGCGCAAGGAGCGCTCGGCGTTCGAGGGTCTCGCGGCCGGGCTGGAGCGGCTGCTCGCCGGGCGCGGCGGCGCACTGGTCTCGCCCCGGCCGGGGCACGCGTTCAGCGCGGCCACGATGGAGGCGGCGGAGGTGGTGGCCACCGACGACGCGGCACTCGACCGTACGGTCGCCGAGCTACTGGAGCCGGGATTGGAGGTCGAAGGCCGCTCGGTGCGCCCGGCGCGCGTGACGGTGCATCGCCACCAGCCCCCGGAGAACACGAACGGCGCTTCCGGCAACGGGAAGCGCCGTTCGTAGGGACGGACGGGGCGGGGTCAGCCGACCTCGTCCTACGCGTTGACTTCCTCGAGCACCTCGTCGGACACATCGAAGTTCGCATAGACGTTCTGGACCTCGTCGGAGTCCTCGAGGGCCTCGATGAGCCGGAACACCTTCCTGGCCGCCTCGGCGTCCAGCGGAACCGACATCGACGGCAGGAAGGTCGGGTCGGCCGAGTCGTACTCGATGCCCGCATCCTGCAGCGCGCTGCGGACCGCGATGAGGTCGGTGGCCTCCGACACGACCTCGAAGCTCTCGCCGAGGTCGTTGACCTCCTCCGCGCCCGCGTCGAGCACGGCCATCAGCACGTCGTCCTCGGTGAGCCCGTTCTTCGGGACGATCACCACGCCCTTGCGGGTGAACAGATAGGCGACCGAGCCCGGGTCGGCCATCTGGCCGCCGTTGCGGGTCATCGCGAGGCGCACCTCGGTGGCGGCACGGTTGCGGTTGTCGGTGAGGCACTCGATGAGGACCGCGACGCCGTTGGGGCCGTACCCCTCGTAGGTGATGTTCTGGTAGTCGGCCCCACCTGCGTCGGCGCCCGAGCCGCGCTTGACGGCGCGCTCGATGTTGTCGTTGGGCACCGAGCTCTTCTTCGCCTTCTGGATGGCGTCGTAGAGCGTGGGGTTGCCATCGGGATCACCACCGCCGGTGCGGGCGGCAACCTCGATGTTCTTGATCAGCTTGGCGAACATCTTGCCCCGCCGAGCGTCGATGACGGCCTTCTTGTGCTTCGTCGTCGCCCATTTGGAGTGGCCGCTCACCGTCTAGTCCCTTCGCCGTGCACAGATCCCGTCGATGGTACCGGCGGCAGCGGCCGCAGCCCCTAGCACTCCTGTTGAGGCCAGCCTCGCCTAAGATCGCGGCGTGTTCCTCCTCACCCCTGACGAGCCGGGCATCGGCGGGCTCCGCGCCGAGATCACCCGGCGCTCGCTGCTCAGCACCGCCGGCCTCGCGGGGCTGCTCACCGCCTGCGGCAGCGCACCGGAGGCCGCGCCGCAGGCGAGCCGCACCCGGACCGTCACGCACCCGCTCGGCACGGCAGAGGTCCCGGTCGCTCCACAACGGGTGCTCTCGCTCGACTCCAACGGCGCGCTGCAGGTCAGCCTCGAGCTGGGCGCCCCGCTCGTCGCCTCAGAGACGCTCGACGGCGACGTGCCGGTGCCGCCCTACCTGCCGGCGCCACCGCCGGGCTTCGAGTCGCTCGGGTTCGACCGGCTCGACCTGGAACGCGTCGCCGCGCTGCGGCCCGACCTCGTCATCGGCAACGTCCAGCGCGTCGAGGAGGCCCACGCCGAGCTCAGCCGGATCGCGCCCACGGTCGCGTACCGCAACGCGGGGGCCGGGCAGGACTGGCGCGAGTCGGTGCGCACGATCGGCGACGTGCTCGGCGCCCTCCCCCGGGTCGAGGAGCGGCTCGCCTCGTACGCCGCCCGGGTGGACGCCGTGAGGTCACGCCAAGCCGACGTGATCGCGGGTTCGACGGTGGCGCTGCTGCGCTTCACCTCGTCGGAGCTGCGGATCGTCCGCGGGGAGATCTTCGGCGCCTCGATCCTCGCGCACGCCGGTATCCGCCGCCCGCCCTCCACCGACACCCCCGGGTCCAACGCCACCTACGTGCCCCTCACCGAGGAGACCGTGGGCGTCACGGCCGACGCGGACGTGCTGCTCTACTTCGTGGGCGGGGGCGGGTCGGCCCTCGGCGCCGCCGCGACCGCGCAGCGGTACCTCTCGGGCGGACTCTGGCAGCAGCTGCCCGCCGTGCGGGCCGGCCGGGTGGTGGAGCTCGATCCGGTGGCCTGGTGGGACGGGTACTCGGTGGCGGCGGGGCTCGCCTGCCTGGATGAGCTCGACGCGGCGCTGGCGCGCATGTGACCGCGGTTTGCGCGGGTCTTCGGTGGCGGCCTCGTGCAGGGCCTTCGGTGGCGCCCCTGACCAGGGCCTTCGGTGGCGCCCCTGACCAGGGCCTTCGGTGGCGCCCCTGACCAGGGCCTTCGGTGGCGCCGCGCATCGTGCGGGGCCGCCCCTCGCCTGTCAAGGGCGCCTCCGGCGTCGCTTCGCGATCGCTGCGCGACCCTTGACAGGCGAGCCTCTGCGACCCCTCCGGGCAAACCACGCGGGCAGGCCCAAGGGCCTGCCCGGAGGGCGCGCGGCGCCACCGAAGGCGGTCCAACGGGCATGATCAAGGCTTCGGCGCGAACCCGGCCAAATACGGCCGGCCATGCACCCAACCGATGATCATGGCCATGAACCGGCCCGCAACAACCATGAAGATCACCAGATCGGTGCCCCCACGGCCATATATGGCCGGCCATGCACCGATCCGATGATCATGCCGACGGTCACGGCGCCGCGCCACCAAGATCGGCGATCCGGTGCACCCGGTCAGCGAAAAGGGGCGATCAACTACCCGTCGTCGCCTTCACCAACTCGCAGAACAGGCCGTGGACCCGCAGGTCGCCTGTCAGCTCCGGGTGGAACGCCGTGGCGATCACCGAGCCCTGCCGCACGGCCACCGCGCGGCCGGCGGCCGCTCCGGCGTCGGCGCCCGTGAGGGTGCGCGCGGGAACGGTGGCGAGCACCTCCACCGCCGGCCCGACCGACTCGACCCATGGCGCGCGGATGAACACCGCCCGGACGGGGCCGTCGGGGAGGCCGACGAACTCCAGGTCCGTCTCGAACGAGTCGACCTGGCGGCCGAAGGCGTTGCGCCGCACCACGACGTCGAGGCCGCCCAGCTGCTGCTGGTCGGGGCGGCCCTCGAGGACCTCGCTGGCCAGGAGGATCATCCCGGCGCAGGAGCCGTAGGCCGGCATCCCGTCGACGATCCGCTTGCGCAGCGGGTCGAGCAGGTCGAACGTCTGCAGCAGGCGGCTCATCGTGGTGGACTCGCCGCCCGGGATGACGAGGGCGTCCACCGCGTCGAGCTCTGACGGGCGCCGCACGGGCACCGCGCGCACGCCGCCGCAGGCCGTGAGGGCCGCCACGTGCTCACGGACGTCACCCTGCAAGGCGAGCACGCCGATCACCGGAACCACGCCCTCCAGCGTACGTCGCGGCCGCCACCCCGATTCCCGGCACGCCCTTCAGCTCGCCGATGAGCGCCGTGGTGATCTCCACGGGGTAGTCGTCGAGCGCGAACAGGCGCGCGCCGATCCGGACGTGCACCGGCGTGTGCCCGGGATGTGCGAGCAGGGTGCGGCGCAGGTCGTCCACGGCATCGGCGTCGAAGCGGTCTGGGACGCACGACAGCAGCAGCGGCTCGGGCGCCGTCACGGCCAGGTCGAGCACGACGAGCGACTCGCCGAACACGGACATCCGGTCCTCGCGCCAGCTCACCCGCCCGGTGACGGCCACCGCTGCGTCCTCGGCGAGCTGGGCGCCGAGTACCGCGTACGTCCGGGCGAAGAACAGGACTTCGAGGCTCGCGTCGAGGTCCTCCAGCGTACAGATCGCCCATGGCTCACCCCGCTTGTCGACGCGCCGGTCGACGGTGGTGATCAGGCCGGCGACCGTGATCTCCTCTTCGCGCGGCCGGTCGGCGAGCAGCGCGGCGATCGAGCGGTGTGCATGGCGGCGCAGCAGGTGCTCGGCGCCGTCGAGTGGGTGCGCCGTGACGTAGAGGCCGAGCATCTCTCGCTCGTGGGCGAGCAGCTCCGCGCGCGGGTACTCCTCGGGGCGCATTCGCAGGTGCGCGAGCGGCGACGCCGATTCGAGTTCCGCGGTCTCGTCCCCGAAGAGGTCGTACTGGCCCGTGGCCGCCCGCCGCTTGAGCGGGACGACGGCGTCGACCGCCGCCTCGTGCACCTCGATCACGGCCCGGCGCGTGGCGCCGAGCGACTCGAAAGCACCCGCCTTGGCGAGCGACTCGAGTGCCCGCTTGGCGCAGACCGCGAGCTCGGAACGCTCCATGAAGTCGGCGAAGGACCGGTACGGGCCGCCGTTCTCGCGGGTGCGCAGGATCGACTCCGCGACGCTCGCGCCGACGTTGCGCACGGCCTCCAGGCCGAACCGGATGTCGTCGCCGACCGCGGCGAATCGCCGGGCCGAGAAGTTGACGTCGGGCGGGAGCACGCGGATGCCGAGCCTGCGACACTCGGCCAGGTACACCGCCGACTTGTCCTTGTCGTTCCCCACCGAGGTCAGGAGCGCCGCCATGTACTCCACCGGGTAGCGCGCCTTGAGATAGGCCGTCCAGTAGCCGACCAGCGCGTACCCGGCGGCGTGGGACTTGTTGAAGGCGTACCCGGCGAACGGGAGGATCGTGTCCCACAACGCCTGCACGGCCTCGTCGGTGAAGCCCTGCGCCCGCATGCCGGAGCGGAAGCCGTCGAACTCCTCCTCCAGGACCTCTTTCTTCTTCTTGCCCATCGCGCGGCGCAGAACGTCGGCGCGGCCCATCGAGTAGCCGGCCACCTGCCGGGCGATCTGCATGATCTGTTCCTGGTAGACGACGAGGCCGTGGGTCTCGGCGAGGATGTCGGCGAGCGGCTCGGCGAGCTCCGGGTGGATGGGCTCGACGCGCTGGCGGCCGTTCTTGCGGTCCGCGTAGTTCACGTGCGTGTTCATGGCCATCGGCCCGGGCCGGTACAGCGCGTTGACCGCGATGATGTCGCCGAACCCGGTGGGGCGCATGCGCCGCAACAGCTCCCGCATGGCCGCGCCGTCGAGCTGGAAGACGCCGAGGCTCTCGCCGCGGGCCAGCAGCGCGTAGGTCTCCTCGTCGTCCAGCGCGAGGTTCTCGAGGTCGACGTCGACGCCGCGGTTGGCCCGGACGTTGCCGATCGCGTCGCCGATCACCGTGAGGTTGCGCAGGCCGAGGAAGTCCATCTTCAGCAGGCCGATGGCCTCGCACGACGGGTAGTCCCAGCCGGTGATCAAGGCGCCGTCGTCGCGCCGCCACAGCGGGAGGGTGTCGATCAGCGGCTCGGCGGACATGATCACGGCGCAGGCGTGCACACCCGCGCCACGGACGAGGCCCTCCAGCCCGCGCGCCGTCTCGACGATCGTCGCCACGGTCTCGTCGCCCTCGATGAGCGCCCGCACCTCGGCGGCCTCGGCGTGACGCTCGTGCGCCCGGTCGAGGATCCCCGAGAGCGGGATGTCCTTCGCCGCGACCGGCGGCGGAAGCGCTTTGGAGATCCGGTCGGCGATCGCGTAGCCGGACTGCCCGAAGTGCACGCGGGCGGCGTCCTTGATCGCGGCCTTCGTCTTGATCGTGCCGAACGTGATCACCTGCGCGACGCGGTCGGCGCCGTACTTCTCGGTCGCGTAGCGCACCATCTCGCCGCGGCGGCGGTCGTCGAAGTCCATGTCGATGTCGGGCATCGAGACGCGCTCCGGATTGAGGAAGCGCTCGAACAGCAGGCCGTGCCGGATCGGGTCCAGGTTCGTGATGCCCAGGGCATAGGCCACCAGCGAGCCGGCCGCCGATCCGCGGCCGGGGCCGACCCGGATCCCGACGCTCCGCGCGTACGCCATGAGGTCGGCGGTGATCAGGAAGTAGCCCGGGAAACCCTTCTGGACGATGACGTCGATCTCGAAGTCGGCGCGGTCGCGGTAGGTGTCCGGGACGCCGCCGGGCAGGCGGCGCCCCAACCCTTCGGCCACGGTGCGCCGCAGCCAGGACGCCGCGTCGTGGCCGGGCGGCACGTCGTAGACCGGCATCCGGTCGCGGTGCTCCCAGACGTCGGAGTAGGAGCCGATCCGCTCGGCAACGGCGAGGGTGTTGTCGGTCGCGCCCGGCACCTCGCTGTCCCAGTGGGCGCGCATCTCGGCCGGTGACGCGAGGTGGTAGCCGTCGCCGTCGAACCGGAACCGCGTCGGATCGGTGAGCGTCTTGCCGGACTGCACGCACAGCAGCGCGGCGTGCATCGGCGCCTGCTCGCGGGTGACGTAGTGCGAGTCGTTCGTGGCCAGCGGCGGCAGGCCGAGCGTGCGCCCGACGTCCAGCAGGCCATCGCGCACGGACCGCTCGATCGGCAGCCCGTGGTCCATCAGCTCCAGGTAGAGGTTGCCCGCACCGAAGACGTCCTTCAGGTCGGACGCAGCCTGCATCGCCTCCGTGCGCTGGCCCAGCCGCAGCCGGGTCTGCACCTCGCCGGACGGGCACCCGGTGGTGGCGATGAGCCCTGCAGAGTGCTGCGCGAGCAGGTCGCGGTCCATCCGCGGCTTGCGGTAGTAGCCCTCCATGCTGGCCAGGGAGGAGAGCCGGAACAGGTTACGCAGCCCGATGGCGTCCTCGGCCAGCAGCGTCAGGTGCGTGTACGCGCCTCCCCCGGACACGTCGGTGCCGCGCTGCTGCGCCTGGCCCCAGAACACCGGCTTGCGGTGGAACCGGCTCCCGGGCGCCACGTACGCCTCGATCCCGATGATCGGCTTCACGGCGCTGCGGCTCGCCACCCGGTAGAACTCGTCGGCCCCGTAGAGGTTGCCGTGGTCGGTCATCGCCACCGCGGGCATGTCGAGGCGCTCGGCCTCCGCGACGAGGGCCGCGATCTTCGCGGCACCGTCGAGCATCGAGTACTCGGTGTGGACGTGCAGGTGCGCGAACGAGCCCACGCGTACGCTCCTCGGTGGTCGGCTGCGGATCTCCGAGTAGGCATCCCAGCCAGCACAGGGCCCTGTGGTCCAACAGCAGACACGCGGGCTCTGACAACCATCGGTTGTTGCGGGAGGTGCGGGTGGAGCTCGACCTGGGTGCGGTGCGGGCGTTCGTCGCCGTGGCCGGCTGCCGCCGCTTCGGCGAAGCCGCCGACGAGCTCGGCCTGAGCCAGCAGGCCGTCTCCAAGCGGATCGCGAAGCTCGAGTCCGACCTCGGCACCACGCTGCTGCGCCGTACGGCCGCGGGTGCCGAGCCCACCGAGGACGGCGCGGCGTTCCTGCTACCGGCCCGCGCGCTGCTCGCCACCGCCGATCAGGCGGTCGACGCCGTCCGGTCCCGCAGGCGCGCGCTGCGCGTCGACGTGCTCGCCACGCGGCTGGCCGCCACGGAGCTCGTTCGCGACTTCCACGAGAGCACGGGTGCCGACGTCGAGATCATCACCTCGGACGGCCTGCGGACGGCCGTTCCCGCGTTGCTGCGGGGCTCGGTGGACGCGGCGTTCGTCCGGGTGCTGGGCCTGCTCGACCCCGCGCTGGCGCACGCCCCCGTCGCCCTCGACCCGCTGCACGTCCTGGTGGGCACCGCCCACCCCCTGGCGGGCCGCAGGCTCGTGACGATGGCCGAGCTTGCCGGCACCACCGCGTGGATGCCGGGCAACACACCCGGCACCGAGTGGACGGCGTGGTTCACCGACCTCGCGGCCGAGTTCGCTCTGCGCATCGAGACGCGCGGCCCGAACTTCGGCTTCGACCACCTCCTCGACGACGTCGCCCGTTCGACGGACACCGTCACGTTCGCCGGGGAGGGCGTTCGGGTGCCGTGGCACCCCGACCTGGTCCGGATCCCGGTGGCGCCGCCCGTGCCGTGCTACCCGCACTCGCTGCTGTGGCGCCGCGACAACCGACACCCGCTGTTGCCTGCCCTCGTCGCACACCTGAAGGGTGGCTACCGCGCGCCGACCCGAGCGGAGTGCTGGCTCCCGCCGGCCGAGCAGCACCTGTTCCACGCCCCCTGACCCCGACACCGGCACACGCAGCCCGCAACTCGCGTGCACGGAGACCCCGACTCGCGGAAGTGGGAGGCCTCACCGCCGCGACGAGCGACCGACCACCTCGCCGACCGATGGTCACCGATATCGTCGGCCCGGACCCGGTGATCACCTCGAAAGGACCGCCATGCGCGACGAAGGCCCGTCTCCGAACCCACGCGGTATGGGCCCGGTGAACCGGTGGTTCCTCGATCGCGTGTTCCTCGCCCCCGGCGGTCTCGCACGCTTCTGCGGCGTGCTGCTGCTGGCCTGCGCAGTGGTGTTCGCCGGCATCGCGGTCGTGGTCCACCTCGATCCGGACAGCCTGGCGAGCGACCGCGAGTTCTTCCCGTTCATCACGGCCTTCTTCGCCGCTCTCGGCCTGCTCTTCATCGCCGTCTGGTTCGTGAAATGGGTGCGCGCACCCCGATCCCGCTGACGATCGGACGAACTCCGCTCGCCCACCACGCCCCGGCTCAGACCGGGGCGACGTCCTTCTTCCGCGTGGCCTCGCGCACGGCTTCGGCCACGGCCGGGGCGACCGAGGAGTCGAACACGCTCGGCACGATGAACGACGGGTTCGGCTCGGAGACGACGTCGGCGATCGCGTGCGCCGCGGCGATCAGCATCGCGTCGGTGATGTCGCGGGCCTGGGCGTCGAGCAGTCCACGGAACACGCCCGGGAATGCGAGGACGTTGTTGATCTGGTTCGGGTAGTCCGACCGGCCAGTGGCGACGACGGCGGCGTGCGCGGTGGCGATGGCGGGGTCGATCTCCGGATCCGGGTTGGCCAGCGCGAACACGATCGCGTCGCGGGCCATCGTCTGCAGCTCTTCCGCGCCGAACAGGTTGGGCGCCGAGACCCCGATGAACACGTCGGCGCCGACGAGCGCGTCGGCGAGGGATCCGCTGAGCCCTTGCGCGTTCGTGTGCTCGGCGATCCAACGCAGGTTGTCGTCGAGGCCCGCACGGTCGCGGTGGACGATCCCCTCGATGTCGACGGCCACCACGTCGCCGGGCCCGCCGTTCGACTGCAGCAGGCGGATGATCGCCGAGCCGGCCGCGCCGACGCCGCACACGACCACCTTGCAGGCGCCGATCTCCTTGCCGACCACGCGCAGCGCGTTGCGCAGCGCACCGAGCACCACCACCGCGGTGCCGTGCTGGTCGTCGTGGAACACGGGGATGTCGAGCATCTCCCGCAGCCGCGCCTCGATCTCGAAGCAGCGCGGGGCGGCGATGTCCTCGAGGTTGATGCCGCCGTAGGCCGGGGCGAGGATCTGGACCGTCCGGATGATCTCCTCGGTGTCCTGGGTGTCGAGGCAGACCGGCCAGGCGTCCACCCCGGCGAACCGTTTGAACAGCGCCGCCTTGCCCTCCATCACCGGCATCGCGGCGGCCGCGCCGAGGTTGCCCAGCCCGAGCACCGCGGACCCGTCGGTGACCACGGCGACGGTGTTGCGCTTGATCGTGAGCCGGCGCGCGTCGGCCGGGTTGGCCGCGATCGCCTGGCAGACCCGGGCGACGCCGGGCGTGTAGGCGCGCGAGAGGTCGTCGCGGTTGCGGAGGCTGACCTTCGACTGCACCTCCAGCTTCCCGCCCAGATGCAGGAGGAACGTGCGGTCGGAGACCTTGCGCACCCGCACGCCGGGCAGCGACTCGAGCGCGTCGGTGATCTCCTCGGCGTGCGCCTCGTTCAGCGCGTTGCAGCTGATGTCGACGACGAGCGTGGCGGTGTGGGACTCGACCACGTCGAAGGCGGTGACGACGCCGCCGACGCGGCCGACCGCCATCGTGAGGTCGCCCGCGGCACTGGCCGAGGCGGGTACCTCGACCCGTGCGGTGATGGCGTATCCGGGACCGGGAACTGGCACCTGCGCACCCTATCTGCGCAGGTCTGATGTGACCCCCGCCACAGCACCCAACTGGATCGCTGCGGCCCAGGTCGTCCCCGGTGTCCCGCCGCCGCCCCTTCGGAGGTACCGATGACCGCCGTTCCGCCGCCCGTCGAACCCGCACCGATCGTCGTTCCCGCTCGGCCGCGCCCGATCAACGGGCTGGGTGCCGCCACCGGTGCACTCCTCGTAGCCTGTGCCCTGCTGTTCGCGCTGTTTCTCATCGACGACTGGTCGAACTACCGGCTGCTCTCCGACCACGTCAGCGGGCGGATCACCGACGATGCGTTCTGGGAGCAGTACTCCTCCGGGTTCGGGTCCCTCATGCTCACGCTGCTGATGCTTCCGTTGATCATCGCATCGAGCGTCACCTGGCTCGTCTGGGTTCACCGGGCCCGCACCAACGCGGGCATCCTGTCCCCTCAGTACCGCTTCCGGTACTCCCCCGGTTTCTCCGTGGGCGGCATGGTCGTGCCGTTCGCGAACTACTGGTGGTTCCGGCCGATCCTCGAGGACATCTGCATCGGCAGCAGCCCGCACCGCCCGGCTGACGACACCGTGCGCCTGGTCCGGACGTGTTGGGGGATCTCGATCGGAGCCACGCTCGTGTCGATCTTCACCCAGCCCCTGTTCTCGTTCCACGTGCTCACCTACACGCCCGATGGCCGACTCGTCGACGGTGGCGCGGACGCGGTGCATGGGTTCTTCGGGGTCGCGCTGTACAACACCCTGCTCGCGGTCGTGTTCACCCCGACCGTCGCCCTGCTCGTCATGATCATCCGCCGGGTCAGCCGGCAGCAGACCGAGCTCCTGTCCCCGGCGCAGCCGGCCTGACCGGGAAGGACGATCAGAATGACTCAGAACGCGGCCACTCAGGACACGACCACGAGCACGAGCCCTCGCGCTCCGCAGCTGACCGCTGCCCTGCTCTGCTCCGGGTTCGCCACGCTCGTCCTCACCGCGCTGGCCCTCTTCATCGCAGGCCTCGGGATCTACGCACTGCAGTCCCCCTCGGCCGCCGACCGTGGGATCGCCACCGCGTCCCTGCTGATCGCCGTCGTCCTGCTGGCGCCGCCCGTCGTGCTGATGTGGGTCGCGCTCGGCCGGCTCGCGACCCGGCCGCCGCACGGCGCCCGGCTCATGATCGGCTGCCTGAGCGCGGTGGGCGGGTTCATCCTGATGGTGGCGCTTCCGGTGCTGTCCGTCGCCGGGACCGTCGCGGTGCGCGGCGCGGTGATCGGCATCGGACTGGCGTTCGTCGGCGTTGCCCTGCTGGTCGCCTCGGCCACCCGCTCGACCTAACCTGCGTTGCCCTGCGCCGCCCGCTCCGGACGAGGCCGACCCTCGTCCGGAGCGGGCTCTCGCAGGTCAGCGCCGCATTCGTCGGCGCAGCCGTCCTGGTCGCCCGGGCGGCGCGAACGGGCCGCTCCGCACCGCAGGGGTTGTGACCAGTGGAGCAGGGGTGTGTGATGGCGGGCACGTCACACGCAGCGTCGCGGAGGTGGTCCTCGATGGCGGTCAGAGCAGAGGCCGGGCAGCGCGCAGGGAGCCGTGGGACGGCCCCCACCGTCAGCGATCCGTCCCGGGTGCGCAACGCGGTCCTCGTCGGACCGTCCGGTTCCGGGAAGACGACGCTGGTGGAGGCGCTGCTCGCGCACGCCGGCGAGATCCCGCGGGCGGGCACCGTGCTGGACGGCACCACTGTGTGCGACCACGACCCGGCCGCCGTCCGCCAGCAACGCTCCGTCGCCCTGTCCGTCGCTCCCCTCTTCCACACGGACACCAAGATCAACCTGATCGACACGCCGGGATACGGCGACTTCGTCGGTGAGCTGCGCGCCGGGCTGCGCGCCGCCGACGCCGCGCTCTTCGTCGTGCCGGCCAACGCTGGCCGCGAGGGCCCCATCGACCCCACGATCGTCGCCCAGTGGGAGGAGTGCGCCGCGGTGGGCATGCCCCGCGCGGTCGTCATCGCCCGCTGCGACAACCCGCGCGCCGACATCGAGTCCACCATCGCCGCCTGCCAGGACGCGTTCGGCAGCGGAGTCGCGCCGCTCTACCTGCCGCTGCGCGACGGCGACAGCCTCACCGGGCTCTACGGGCTGCTCTCCCAGACCCCGGCCGGGCATGCCCCGCCCGGCGCCGAGGACGCGCGGGCCGCGCTGATCGAGGGCATCATCGAGCAGTCCGAGGACGAGACGCTCATGGACCGCTACCTCGGTGGCGAGGACATCGAGGTCACCACGCTCATCGACGACCTGGAGACCGCGGTGGCGCGCGGCACGTTCCACCCCGTGATCCCGGTCTGCGCCGCGTCCGGCACGGGTCTCGACGCCCTCCTCGAGGTGCTGGTCGGCGGGTTCCCGTCACCGCTGGAGCACCCGCTGCCCCGCGTCACCGGCATCGACGGGGTCGAGCACCCGCCGCTCGCCGCCGACCCGCAGGGCCCGCTCGCCGCGGAGGTGGTGCGGACGTCGGCGGACGCCTACGTCGGCAGGGTGTCGCTCGTGCGGGTGTTCTCCGGAACGCTGCGCCCCGAATCCACGGTGCACGTGAGCGGGCACCCGACCGGCATCCCGACGCAACGCACCGGCGAGGTGGACGGGCACGACGCCGACGAGAAGCTCGCCCACGTCTACGGGCCGCTCGGCGCCACCCTGCGCGAGGTCGACGCCTGCATCGCGGGCGACATCTGCGCGCTCACGAAGCTGGGCAGCGCCGAGACGGGCGACACCGTGTCGGCCGCCGACCACCCGCTGCTGCTCTCGTGCTGGGACCTGCCGAAACCGCTGCTCCCGGTCGCGATCACGGCCCGCACGCGCGGCGACGAGGACGCGATGGTCAAGACCCTCGCCAAGATCGTGGCCGCCGACCCGACCCTGCGCCTGGAACGCAACCAGGAGACCCACCAGACCGTGCTGTGGTGCATGGGCGAGGCCCACGCCGACGTCGTGCTCTCCCGGTTGCGGGCCGGTGGTGCCGAGGTCGACACCGAGCCGGTCCGCGTCCCGCTGCGCACCACCCTCGCCAAGCAGGCGAAGGTCACGGGCCGGCACGTCAAGCAGTCCGGCGGGCACGGGCAGTACGCCGTCTGCCACGTCGAGTTCGAGCCGCTCCCTCGCGGTTCGGGTATCGAGTTCGTCGACAAGATCTTCGGCGGGGCGGTCCCGAACCAGTTCATCCCGAGCGTCGAGAAGGGGATCAGGGCGCAGGCCGAGCGCGGGCTCACCGACGACCACCACCCGGTGGTCGACTTCCGCGCGAGGCTCGTGGACGGCAAGGCGCACAGCGTCGACTCCTCTGACGCCGCGTTCCAGACCGCGGGCGCCCTCGCGCTGCGGGAAGCCGCGCAGGCGTGCGGCGTGGTGACGCTCGAGCCCTACGACGAGGTGGCGATCCGGGTGCCCGACGAGCACCTGGGGTCCGTGCTCGGCGATCTGTCCGGCCGGCGCGGGCGTGTGATGGGCACCGACGTCGCCGGCCTCGGCCGCACCGTCGTACAGGCCGAGGTGCCGAGCATCGAGCTGTTGCGGTACGCGGTGGACCTGCGCGCCCTCACCGCGGGCGCGGCGACGTTCACGCGCCGGTTCGCCCGCTACGACGTCGCACCGGGCTCCTAGGGCACGCCCAGCATCCGCAGGCCCGCCGTCGTGCCGGCGGCGAGCACCACGACCAGCACGAACGGCACGCGTCGCCACGCCGCAACGGCGCCGACGAGCACGCCGGCGGGCCGCGCCCAGCCCGCGAACCCGCCGTCGGCGGTGAGCGTTGCCGTGGCGACGAGTGCCACCAGCAGTGCGGTGGCGCCCAGGTCGAGGTAGCGCTCGACGCGCTCGGGCACCGTGAGCCGGTCGCGCAGGACGATGCCGACCAGCCGCAGCAGGTAGGTGCCGACGCCGAGCGTCAGAACGGCGGACCAGGTCACGATGCCTCCTCCTTCCCCGCCGGCGCCGTCGTGGCCGCGAACAGGCCGAGCAGCCCGACGATCACCGGCACCCCCGCCGGCAGGAACGGGGTGGCCGCGAGCGCCACGACCGCGGCGGCGACCCCGACGCGGCGGGCGTCGGCCCGGCGCAGCGCGGGCAGCAGCATGGCGAGCAGCGCCGCTGGGAACGCCGCGTCGATGCCGAAGGCATCCGGGTCCGGGATCGCGGAGCCGACCAGCCTGCCCACGACGGCGCCGGTGTTCCAGCAGACGAACAGCAGGATCCCGCAGGCCCAGTACGCGGCACGGGCGCGCGGCCCGCTCCCCCGCGACCGGGAGAACGCGACCGACTCGTCGATGAGCAGGTGCGCCCCGAGCAGCCGGGCCGGCCACCGGTCGGCGATGTTGCCGCCGATCGCCAGCCCGAACGGCACGTGCCGCGCGTTCATCAGCAGCCCGGCGACCACGGCGGCGAACAGGTTGCCCCCGGCCGCCACCACGGCCACCACCAGGAACTGCGACGCTCCGGCGAACACCACCACCGAGAGCGCGACCATCAGGACGAACGGGACCCCCGCGGTGCCGGCCAGCGCGCCGAACGAGGCGCCGACCATGGCGATCGCGGCCGCCAGCGCGAGCGCATCCCGGAGATCATCGGCATGCAGTGCCGTATCCCGGCACACTGTTCGGTAGAGCGAACGCATGACCACTAGAGTGAACGCAACGACGCCCGTTCGTCAAGCCGAACAAGGAGTCCGATGGACCGAACAGGCCCGCTCTCCGTCATCGCGGCATCGCTACGCAGGGAGCGCGAGCGGCACGGCATCTCGCTCACCGAGCTCGCCCGCCGCGCCGGCATCGCGAAGTCGACGCTCTCCCAGCTGGAGGCGGGTACCGGCAACCCGAGCGTGGAGACTCTGTGGGCGCTCGCGGTGGTGCTCGACGTCCCGTTCAGCAGGCTGGTCGACCCGCCGGCCGCCCCGGTGCAGGTCCTGCGCGCGGGCGAGGGGATGGCGATCCCGTCCGAGCACGCCCCGTTCAGCGGCACCCTGCTCGCCGCCTGCCCGCCGGGCGCGCGCCGCGACCTGCACGTCATCGCGGGTGAACCGGGGCCGCAGCGGGCCGCGGACAGCCACATTCCCGGCACCACCGAGCACATGATCGTCACGTCCGGGCGGTGGCGCGCCGGGCCCGTCGGCGGCGAGGTGGAGCTCGGCGTCGGCGACTACGCCCGCTTCCCGGGCGACCGCCCGCACACCTACGAGGCCCTCACCCCGGGCTGCTCCGCGGTGCTGGTGATGGAGTACGTCTGACGGTCACGCGATCGGCGGGGCAGTCTGGTCGCCCAGGAGGGACCGGACCTCCTCGATCGCCGGATCGTCGCGCTCGACGCAGATCCGGTACGCCTCCCGCCACACGTCGACCGCCTCCCCCCGCGCACCGGCCGCGGACAGCTCGCGAGGAGGGTTGGCGCGTCCGGTGGTCGAGTAGGGACGGCGCCCAGCGCCGGCCCGTATCGAGACCACGAGCCCCGAGGCGGCTGTGTCTGTGGTCTCGATACGCGTCAACCCTGGCGGGCCGCCGCTACTCGACCACCGGGAGCTGGGGCGCCGGCGCCCCACTCGACCTGCGGGTAGCCGCCTATTCGCGCAGCCTCTCAGCGGCCCGACGGCGCACGCTGGGACGACAGCAGCGTGCCCGCGTCCGGAGCGCCTTCCGTCTGCGCCGGACCGCCCTCCCCGCCCGTCGGGTACGGGTACTGCTTCACCCAGTCGACGAGCATGTGCGACTCCTGCACCTCGCCCTTGGCGTCACCGGGGAACCAGTCGAGCTGGACGCACAGGTGCATGGCGCGTGGCGGCAGGATGTCGGTGTTGTCGGTGCGCCACCACTCCTTGCCGTCCACGAACGCGGCCACGTGGGTTGGCGCCCATTCGACGGCCCAGTTGTGCCACTGGGTGGCGTCGATGTTGACCTCGCCCGCGACCTGGTCGTTGTCCTTGCCGTAGTGCAGGAAGATGTTGGTGCTCTGGCGGGTGTGATCCATCATCTCCATGAAGTCGATCTCGCCGCCCACCGGGAAGTCCTCGGCGTCGGGCCAAAGCAGCAGCAGGGCGTTGTAGGTCTCGTCGCTCGCGGGCGCCTTGACCCTGCCCTCCCAGCGGCCGTAGCGCTGCCCCGGCTCCCATCCCATTCCCGCGGTGTCGCCCTTCGGGCTCCCGGTGATCGTCATGATCCCGTCGGCGAAGCTCAGCGCCGAGGGCGTACGGCGCCCCTTGTCCGCGTGGCCGGGGCCGTCGTAGACGTTCCAGCTGTCGTCGAGCGGCCCGTTGAACTCCTCGACACGGCCAGGATCGCCCCAGCCGTGCAGCGCGGCGGCGCTCGTCTCGTGGCCCGCCGACACCCCTGGAGCGGCGGGCGGCGGCGCTGGTTGCGGGGACGCTCCGGCCGTCGAAGCGCTCCCGAGAACAACCGTCCCGACGATGGCCGTGATGGTCAGAGATCGCCTCATCCGTCTCCCCCGCACCTCGAGTCACAACTCGGACACGGCGGACACTAAGCAGCGATCACTACTCGGGCTGGCCGGATCACCTCACCGGGGGGTGAACTCGACCGGATCGAGCGAAGGGTCAGGTCACCAGCCGCGCGTGGCGTAGCGCTGGTCCTCGGGGATCTCCGAGACGTTGATGCCGACCATCGCCTCTCCGAGCCCGCGGGAGACCTTGGCGATCACGTCGGGGTCGTCGTGGAACGTGGTGGCCTTGACGATGGCCTCCGCCCGCTTGGCCGGGTCGCCGGACTTGAAGATGCCGGAGCCGACGAACACGCCCTCCGCGCCGAGCTGCATCATCATCGCGGCGTCGGCGGGGGTGGCGATGCCGCCCGCGGTGAACAGCACGACCGGCAGCTTGCCCGCCTTGGCGACCTCGGCCACCAGCTCGTACGGCGCCCGCAGCTCCTTCGCGGCGACGTACAGCTCGGCCTCGTCGAGCGCGGCGAGCTTGCGGATCTCCGAGCGGATCGAGCGCATGTGGCGGGTGGCCTCGACCACGTTGCCGGTGCCGGCCTCTCCCTTGGAGCGGATCATGGCCGCGCCCTCCGAGATGCGGCGCAGCGCCTCGCCGAGGTTGGTGGCGCCGCACACGAACGGCACGGTGAACGCCCACTTGTCGATGTGGTGGGCCTCGTCGGCCGGGGTGAGCACCTCGGACTCGTCGACGTAGTCGACGCCGAGCGACTGCAGGACCCGCGCCTCGACGAAGTGGCCGATGCGGGCCTTGGCCATCACCGGGATCGAGACGGCGCCGATGATGCCCTCGATCATGTCGGGGTCACTCATCCGCGCCACCCCACCCTGGGCACGGATGTCGGCGGGCACCCGCTCGAGGGCCATGACCGCGACGGCGCCGGCGTCCTCGGCGATCTTCGCCTGCTCCGCGGTGACGACGTCCATGATCACGCCGCCCTTGAGCATCTCCGCCATCCCGCGCTTGACGCGCGCGGTGCCCAGCTCCCCCGAAGAGCGCAGCGCGGCGTCGGTGCGCGCGGTGGGGTCGGTGGTGGGCGTCTCGGGCGAGGACACGGCGGCTACCTCTCGGTTCTGCTGGCGGTTCACCCGATGGTACGTCAGGCCGGAGGCGCGACCGGAGGGCGTGCGGGGGCTGCCACGGCCCTCGTGCCGGTGGTCACACCCGCCTCGGCGTCGGCGATCTCGAAGTAGTCCGGCATCGGCGCCGTCCCCGCGAGGTGCAGCCAGCGCACCAGCCGCCGCGAGCGCAGCTCCCGGGTGTCGCGGACGGCGTCGTTGTACACGTGCCGGGCGAGGATCAGCAGCTGCTCGGCGTCGACGAGCTGATCGAGCACGGCGCCAGGGACGCCGGTGCGGCGCACGGCTGACAGCTCGCGGCCGAGCACGTTCTCCGCGCCTTCGCGGTCCCCGTCGGCCGGCGCCGCGCGGGTGCGGGCAACCGCGGCACGCACGCCCGCGGCCCGGTCCACGCCACGCGTCTCGAGCGCCGCCGCCAATGCCAGCGCCGCATCGGCCCGGCGCTCGAGGGCCGCCTCGAGGCCCGCCCTCGCCCCGTCCGTGCGCACGTGGAGCCGGTCCAGCCGCCGGATCCGCGAAGCGACCAGCGTGGTGAGCCCCGCAAGGACCAGGACGGCGACGGCGACGAGTACCCAGATCACGGCACTCACCGGACGCTCGCCGCCCGGCGCGGATCGGCCGCGATGGCCGTCCGGTAGACCCGCAGGACCGCCGCGGTGACGGCCGGCCAGCCGAAGTGACCGGCCCGCACGCGGCCCGCGGCCGAAAGCGCCGTCCGGCGGGCCGGATCGTCGAGGAGCTCCCCGAGCCGGTCGGCGAGGGCGGCGGCGTCCCCGGCCGGGAACAGCACGCCCGCGGGCTCGTCCTCCCCCAGCACGGCGCGAAAGGCGTCGAGGTCGCTCGCCAGCACCGGCGCGCCTGCGGCGAGCGCCTCGGTGAGCACGATGCCGAAGCTCTCCCCGCCGGTGTTGGGCGCGCAGAACACGTCCACCGACCGGAGCGCGGCGGCCTTGGTGGCGTCGTCGACGGGGCCCAGCACGTCGAGCCGGTCGGCCACGGGGCCCGCGACACGGCGCAGCGCGTCAGCGTCCCCGTTGCCCATCACCAGCACCCGCAGGTCGGGACGGGTGGGGGCGAGCCTGCGCACGGCGTCCAGCAGCACCGGCATGCCCTTGCGGGGTTCGTCGAACCGGCCGAGGAACCCGACGGTGCCCGGCCGCGGGTATCCCGGCAGTGCCGGGCCCACGGCGAACGCCTCGACGTCGACGCCGTTGGGGATCTCGACGGCGTCTCCCCCGAGGTGCTCGACCTGCACCCGGCGGGCGTGCGGCGACACCGCGATCCGCGCGGTGACCTTCTCCATGAGCGGCCGCAGCACCCCGCCGAACGCGGCGAGCGTGCGCGACCTCTCGATCGAGGTGTGGAACGTCACGACGATCGGCCCCTCCGCGGCGAGCAGCGCCAGTACCGAGACGCTCACGGTGGTGGGTTCGTGCAGGTGCAGCACGTCGAACGTGTGCTCGGCGAGCCAGCGCCGGACCCGCGCGTAGGTGAGCGGGCCGAACGTCACCCGCGCCACCGAGCCGTTGTAGGGCACCCCCACCGAGCGCCCGGCGGGCGTGACGAACCGCGGCACCGGCGTGCCGTCGGCGGCGGGCGCCAGCAGGCTCACCGTGTGCCCGAGCCGCTCCAGCTCGACCGCCAGGCCCACGACGTGCGCCTGCACGCCGCCGGGGACGTCGAGCGAGTAGGGGCAGACGATGCCCACCCGCAGCCCGGCGGGGGGATTCACCGCTTCTCCATGTCGGCGGTCCACAGCGGCTGCAGCGCATGCCAGTCCCGCGGCGCCCGCGCGATGAGGTAGGCGAACGCGTCGGCGATCGCCTGCGTGGCCTTCGCCACCGACTCCGGCGTTCGGTCGACCGGCACCGGGTCGGCGATCGGCACCACCCAGCCGTCGGGGCTGAAGTGCGGGTAGGCCGGCATGAGCACCGCACCCGTGAGGGCCGCGAGCCGCGCGGGCCCGGCCGGGAACCGGGCGGGCTCATCGAAGAACGAGACCTCGATCCCGGAGCCCGTGAGATCCCGGTCGGCGACGAGGCACACCACGCCGCCGGCCCGCAGCCGCCGGGTGAGAGCCCGGTGGGCGGTGATGCCGGCCTCGGCGGCCACCACCTCGAACCCGAGCGCCTCCCGGTAGGCGAGGAACCGCCGGTAGAGCGACTCCGGGCGCAGCCGCTGCGCCATCGTGGTGAACACGGGCTCGTGGCCGAGCCTGCGCAGCGTCTCCACCACCCAGACGCCCGCGGCGTCCCAGTTGCCGCTGTGCGGCACCGCGAACACCACGCCGCGGCCCTCCCGCAGTGCCGCGTAGAACGGCTCCGTGCCGCTCATCCCGCGGTCCATCAGGGCGTGCACGGCCTGGGCGTCCCCCGGCCGCAGCCGGAACATCTCGCACCAGTACCGGGCGTAGCTGCGCAGGCCGTCGCGCACCAGCGCATCCAGCTCGGCGGGCGAGGCCTGCGGCACGACGCGCGCGAGGTTGCGGCGCAGCCCCGCGGCCGGCCCGCCGCCGGCCAGGGCCGCGAGGTCGGCCGCGAGCCGGAACCCGCGCGCGGTGACGCCGGCCGGGAGGATCCCCGCCAGCCGCCACGCCAGCGCGTACCGCATGTCGGCCAGCTTTTCGCTCATGGGCTCGCGGCCTGGTCGGGTGGGACGGGACCGGCCTCCGCGTCCCGGGCGCTGCGGTAGACCGCAACGATCCGCTGCCCGACGGTCCACACCGACGCCGCCGAGAGCAGCCACAGCGCGACGTGCAGCGCGTACGGCACGCCGAGCCCGTGCAGCCCGGTGCCGACCAGCGCGATGATGAGCCGCTCCGCGCGCTCGACGAGGCCGCCGTCGGCCGACAGCCCCGCCCCCTCGGCCCGCGCCTTGATGTAGGACACGAGCTGGCCGGACACGAGGCACAGCAGCGCGGCCACGCCGAGGACCCGCTCCTCCCCCGCGCCGAGGCACCACCAGGTGAGCCCGGCGAAGAGGGCGCCGTCGGCGACGCGGTCGCACGTGGAGTCGAGCACGGCGCCGAACGGTGTGCTGTAGCCGCGGGCACGGGCCATGGCGCCGTCGACGAGGTCGAGCAGCACGAACAGCGTGACCACGACGGCGCCGACGAACAGCTCGTCCCGCGGGAGGAACCACAGCGCAGCGGCCACCGAGCCGACCGTGCCGACCACCGTGACCACGTCGGGCGCGATCCCCCGCGCGACCAGCCAACGGCCGACGGGCTCGGTCACGCGGTTGACCTGCACGCGGGCGAAGACGTTGAGCATGGACTCCTGCTTGATCGCCGGGCCGCCGGCCGCCGCCTCTACTCGGCGCGCCGACAATCAAGCCTACTGCTGCTCCCCCGATGGCCGATCCGCAGCCGCGCCGCGCGCGGGCCAGGCCTCAGCCAGCAATGACCGGGTCTCCGACAGCAGCTGCGGGATCACCTTCGTCTGCCCGATCACGGCGATGAAGTTGGCGTCACCGCCCCAGCGCGGCACGACGTGCTGGTGCAGGTGCTCGGCGAGCGAGCCGCCCGCGACCGTGCCCAGGTTGAGACCGACGTTGAACGCGTGCGGTGCCGCCACCCGTTTCATGGCGCGCACCGCGGCCTGCGTGAACGTCATGAGCTCGCTCGCCTCGGCAGGCTCGAGGTCCTCCAGCTCCGCGACGTGCCGGTACGGCAGCACCATCAGGTGCCCCGGGTTGTACGGGTGCAGGTTCAGCACCGCGTACACGGTGTCGCCGCGGGCCACGACGAGCCCCTCCTCGTCGGACAGCTTGGGGATGCGGCAGAACGGGCAGCCCTCCGCACCGGCCTCCTTGATGTAGGCCAGCCGGTGCGGGGTCCAGAGCCTGCGGAACCCGTCGGGCGTGCCGATGCCGTCCCGCGCCTCGTACGCCGGCTCGCCCGCCTCACTCATGCGCCGATCCTAGGGAGCCGGTCAGGGTGCTGCGGCGAAGACGTCCGCGTTCGGCGAGACGTTCGTGCGGCTGCGGATCCAGTCGGCCACGGTCGCGACGGCGTCAGCCGTCGGGATCCCGTTGAGCTGGGTGCCGTCGCGGAACCGGAAGCTCACCGCCCCCGCCTCGGCGTCGCGCCCGCCGACGAGCAGCAGGAACGGCACCTTCTGCATCGTGTGGGTGCGGATCTTCTTCTGCATCCGGTCGTCGCTCGCGTCCACCTCGACCCGGATCCCGTGGGACTTCAGCTGCCGGGCGACGTCCTCGACGTAGGGCACCTGCTCGTCGGTGACCGGGATGGCCACCACCTGTACCGGGGCGAGCCATGCCGGGAACGCGCCCGCGTAGTGCTCGGTGAGCACGCCGAAGAACCGCTCGATGGAGCCGAACAGCGCCCGGTGGATCATGACCGGCCGCTTCCGCGACCCGTCCGCCGCGGTGTACTCGAGCTCGAACCGGTCCGGCAGCATCAGGTCGACCTGGATGGTGGACAGCTGCCAGCTGCGTCCGATCGCGTCCTTCGCCTGAACGCTGATCTTCGGTGCGTAGAAGGCGGCGCCGCCGGGGTCGAGCACCAGGTCCAGCCCGCTGGCCTCGGCGGCCGTGCGCAGGGCGTCGGTAGCACGCTCCCAGTCCTCGTCGTTGCCGATCGACTTCTCCGGGTTCCTCGTCGAGAGCTCGAGGTAGAAGTCATCCATGCCGTAGTCGCGCAGCAGGTCGAGCACGAACTGCAGCAGCGAGCGGATCTCGCCCTGCATCTGCTCCTCGGTGCAGTAGATGTGGGCGTCGTCCTGGGTGAACCCGCGTGCCCGGGTGAGCCCGTGCACCACGCCCGACTTCTCGTACCGGTACACGCTGCCGAACTCGAACATGCGCAGCGGCAGCTCGCGGTAGGACCGCCCACGCGCCTGGAAGATCAGGTTGTGCATCGGGCAGTTCATCGGCTTCAGGTAGTAGTCCTGGCCGGGCTTGCGCACGGTGCCGTCGGCCGCCCGCTCCTCGTCGAGGTGCATCCCCGGGTACATGCCCTCGCGGTACCAGGACAGGTGCCCCGAGGTCTCGAACAGCTGCCCCTTGGTGATGTGCGGGGTGTTGACGAACTCGTAGCCCGCCTCCTCGTGGCGCCGCCGCGAGTAGTCCTCCAGCTCCTTGCGGATCACCCCGCCCTTGGGGTGGAACACCGGCAGGCCCGACCCGATCTCGTCGGGGAAGGAGAACAGGTCCAGCTCCGCACCCAGGCGGCGGTGGTCGCGGCGCTCGGCCTCCGCCAGCCGCTCCAGGTGCGCGTCGAGGGCCTCCTGGCTCTCCCACGCGGTGCCGTAGATGCGCTGCAGCTGCGGGTTCTTCTCGTTCCCGCGCCAGTACGCCGCAGCGGTGCGCATCAGCTTGAACGCCGGGATGAACCGGGTGGTGGGCACGTGCGGGCCCCGGCACAGATCGGACCAGACGGTCTCCCCGGTGTGGGCGTGCACGTTGTCGTAGATCGTGAGCTCGCCGGACGCGTCGACCTCGACGACGTCATCCTCCGGAGCGCCCTTGAGGTCGATCAGCTCCAGCTTGTACGGCTCCTCGGCGAGCTCCTTGCGGGCATCGTCGCGCGAGTCGAAGCGGCGGCGGGAGAACCGCTGGCCGGCCTTGATGATCTTCTTCATGGCCGACTCGAGCTTGCTCAGGTCGTCGGGGGTGAACGGCTGCTCGACGTCGAAGTCGTAGTAGAAGCCGTCGGTGATGGGCGGGCCGATGCCCAGCTTCGCCTCCGGGCGCAGCTGCTGCACGGCCTGCGCGAGCACGTGCGCGGCCGAGTGCCGGATGACGCTGCGCCCCTCGTCGGTGTCGGCGCCGACCGCCTCCACCTCCACGTCGGACTCCGGCGCCCATGCGAGGTCGCGCAGCTGCCCGCCCGCGTCGCGCACGACGACAACGGCGGTGGGCCCGGTGGTGGGGAGGCCCACCTCCCGTATCGCGGCGCCGGCCGTCGTCCCGGCCGGCACCCGGACAGGGGCGGACGCGGGACGGGATGCGGGCGCGGACACGGGAGACCTCCACGGGTTTCGGGCTCGGGCGCGAACCGCCCGAGATCCGTCGATGCTAGTGCCAGCGAGCCAGCCGGTTGCCGGGCACTAGCTCATGCGGCGCAGCTGGGCGAGCAAGCGTCCCATCGTGTCGACGTCCGATGCCCACGGCTGCCGCAGCACCGGCGGCGTCGCCAGCGCGCGCCCGGAAGGGCCGGGCGGCACCGCGGCGGCCGGCCTGCGCCGCGGCAGCGCCGTCACGGGCGGGAGCGCGAGCACGGCGAGTGCACCCGTCGCGGTGACCGGCGAGCCACCGTCGACGGCGACGAGCGCGGGAACCCGGCCGTCCGGGCCGGGCCCGATGGCCGGCCGGGGCAACGGAACCGGCGGCGGATCCTGCAGCCGCTCGGGTCGGGGTTGCGGGGAAGGCCGGGGACCCGACTGGGGACCCGACCGCGGACCCAACTGCGGAACCGAACGCGGAATCGAGCGCGGAATCGGCTGGGATCCCGATCGCTGTGGCGGCAAGGGGCGCCCCTGCGCCGCCGCGTTCGCCGGTGGCCCCTGGAGGGCCCGCCGGGGCTGCGGCTGGTGCGTGGCGGGCGCACCGGGCGGCGGCGCGGGTGCGGGTCCGGGCGGGGCCGCAACCGCGCCGCGCTGGTCGGCCGGTCGGGGTCCGGCGGGGCGGCGAGTCGGCGACGGCGCGGCAGGAGACGGCGCGGCAGGAGACGGCGCGGCAGGAGACGGCGCGGCAGGAGACGGCGCGGCAGGAGACGGCGCGGCGGGGAACGGCGCGACCTGCGACGGGGCCGGGAGGGAGTACGGCCAGACGTTGGCGTCTGAAGGGCGCGGGCGGGCGGCGTGGCGGGCGGACGGTGCCCCGGTCGCCGGGCGCGGCCGGGGCGTCGGGCCGGACACCTGCGCCGCAGGGCGAGCGGCGCCGCCGCGAGCCGGTCCGTCCGTGCCTGCGGGCTCGGACGCGGCGGCGGAGGCAGCGCGCCACGCGGCCACGGCGGCACGCAGCAGGCCCTCGGCGGCCAGCCCGCGCCGCGCGGCGCCGATGTCCCCGCGGGCCGGGTCGAGGCGCACGTGCAGCACCACCCCGTCGCACTCGCGGAGCACGTGTACGGTGCGGCCGAGCGTCACGACGACGTCCTCCAGCCATTCACCTCGGCCCCTGCCGACGGCATTGGCGGCGCGCGCGAGCTGCACGAGCGCGTGGACGTCGTCGCCGTCGGCGAGGCCGACCTCGGCGAGCACGTCGCCCCGCGCGCCGTCGACGGCGTGGACGGCCTGCGCGCCTGCGGACCGCAGGAGTCCGGTGAGCTGAGGCTCGAGTGGTGGCGGTTCGGGCGGTGGAGCAGGCGGAGGATCGGGCGGCACCGCCTCGGGGGCGTGGGGGTCGCGGGGAGCGGGGAGCATCCACGCAGCATCCCGCGACGGCGTGGAGCAACCGACGTCCACCCGCTCGGCGGCCCCGCCACTGCGCCGACCGGCACGCAGCCGTCCGACGGACGTGCGGTAACGGAGCGTGCACGAACCGACCCCTCGAACCCGGTCGATATCACTCTCCGCACGCCCATCGGGTGATGTCGCCTCCGCCGCCACACCGCCCGCACGGGAGCGCCCGTTGGACCCCACGTTCTCCCCGCGGCCGGGGCGGGGAGTGCCGGTCAGGGAGGTGGACGCGTGCACGGAGCCCACCCGAGGCGCTCCACCCGATTGACGGGACCGGGCGTGCGCCGCACTGGGCTGCCGGTCCAGCGGTCGCGGCGGGACACCCACCCGTCGAGGGTCGCCTGGTGGCAACCGCCGAAACCGCAGCGCAACCGGCCGCAGCGCGCCGGGGCGCCGGGCCAGGCCGGGGAGGACACCGCCCGGCACCGCGCACCGGACGCCACGGACGTGCTGCCCGTCGTCGACGCGCCCGCCCGCGCGAGTCGGAGCTCGCCGAGCGCCCGCCGGGTCCGGCTCCTGCGGCGGGCGGTGCTCGCGACCGCGGCGGCGATCGTGCTGGGGCCGGTCGTCGCCTTCGTCACCGGCTATCTGCTCTTCTCGGTCCCCAACCCGGACGATGCGGTGAACAACCAGGTCGCGGAGGTCTCGTTCGCCGACGGGAGCCCGCTCACCCGCCTCGTGCCCGAGGAGGGCAACCGGACCAAGGTGCCGCTCGACCAGGTGCCGATGCACGTGCGCCACGCCGTCCTGTCAGCGGAGGACCGCTCGTTCTACTCCAACCCCGGCTTCGATCTCACCGGCATCATGCGGGCGGCCTGGAACCAGCTGCGCGGCGGCGAAGGCGGCGGCTCGACGATCACGCAGCAGTTCGTCAAGAAGGCGCTCGTCGGTGACGAGCAGACGCTGTGGCGCAAGTACAAGGAGGTCATCCTCGCGGTCAAGATCTCCCAGGAGCGCACGAAGGACGAGATCCTCTCCGACTACCTGAACACGATCTACTTCGGCCGCGGCGCCTACGGCATCCAGTCCGCCGCCCAGGCCTACTTCGACAGAGGGGTCCAGGACCTCGCCCCTGCCGAGGGCGCGCTGCTCGCCGGGCTGATCCAGTCGCCGTCCCGATGGGACCCCGCGGTGAGCCCCGAGCGAGCCGTCGAGCGGTGGACCTTCGTGCTCGACGGGATGGTCTCGCAGGGCTGGCTCACCCCCGCCGACCGCGCGGCCGCCCACTTCCCGCAGACGGACGCGCGCCGCTCGCTCGCCCGCGGCGTGCCGACCGACAGCCGCGGCCACATCGTCAGCGCCGTGACCGCCGAGCTGGAGGACCTCGGGTTCACCGAGCAGGACGTCGCCCAGGAGGGCCTGCGGATCACCACGACGGTGGATCCGCGCCACCAGCAGCAGGTGGTCGAGTCCGCCCACGACGCGCTCGACGGGCAACCGGTGAACCTGCGCAGCGCGGTGGTGGCGATCGATCCGCGCACCGGGGGCGTGCTCGCCTACTACGGCGGCGACAACGGGCTGGGCCTGGACTACGCGCAGGTACGCAAGCTCGCCGGGTCGACGTTCAAGCCGTTCGTGGTGCTCGCGGGGCTGATGCGCAACCCACCGGTCGGCCTCGGCGAGGTCTTCGACGGCCGGGAGATACCCGGCCTGCGCAACGCGGGCGGCGCCGACTGCGACGAGTGCGACCTCAAACAGGCCATGACGGTGTCCAACAACGTCGTCTTCCACGCCCTCGCCAAGGAGGTCGGGCCCGAGTCCGTCGCCGCGGCGGCCCGCACCGCCGGGATCACCGCACCCCTCGACAACGCGACCGAGGGCATCGCGCTCGGCAACAAGGAGGTGTCGACGCTCGAGCTGGCCTCGGCGTACGCGACGATCGCGGCCGGCGGGGTCTGGCGCCAGCCGCACCTCGTGTCGTCCGTCGTCACCGCCGACGACCGGGTGCTCTACCAGGCCGCCACCGACGGCGAGCGGCGCTTCCCGGAGCGGGTGGCGCGCAACGTGGTCGAGGCCATGCTCGGAGTCGCCGAGCACGACCGGCTGGGCCTGCCGCGGGGGCGCCCCGTTGCGGCGAAGACCGGCACCGTCCAGTCCCGGTTCGAGGGCGAGAACAACGATGCGTGGATGGCGGGTTTCACGCCGTCGCTCGCCACCGCGGTGTGGATGGGCACCGACATGAACTCACCCATCCGCACCGCACGCGGCCGCCCGATCCAGGGCAGCAGCCTGCCGGGCGACGTGTGGCAGGACGTCATGTCCGATGCACTCGCCGGCTCCCCGGTCGAGGACTTCCCGCCGTTCCGGCCCATCGGCCAACCTCCGTCACCGCTGGGCCCGAACGAGGAGCCGCCACCCTCGTCCGAGCCGCTGCCCCCGCCGCTGGAACCGCCCCCAGGCGCTGCGGCCGGGCCGCCGCCGGACGGGCCCGACGTCACTCCCGACGATCCCGAGCGGCCGGGGATCCTCGGGGACCCTGGCGTGGACCACCCCACCGACGACGAGGACTGTTCCGTGACTCCTTGCGGATGACGACGGCGGCGCCTTCGCCGACTACCGTGGTCGACGTGGCCGCGCACACTGGCGAGCGGACGTTCGAGGTGGTGGCCTGGCTCTCGGAACGGCATCTCGTGCTCTACGTGCCCGAGATCGAGGCAGCCACCACCGCCCCTGCGATGCCGGACGCCGAGGACGCGGCCCGGTCGCTGATCGTCGACCTCACCGGCCTGGATCCCACGGCCGTTCGGTGCGAGATCCGGCTGGGCCGGGCACGGGGCGGGCTCGGCGGGCCGCCCATGCCTGCTGTGTAGGCGGTTATGGTCATCGCATGGTGCAGGCGGTGACCGACGACGCGAGTCGTGATGTGGCGGACCGGATGGCCGAGGCGGCCGCGGCGTGGCTCGACTCCCTCGACCCGGCCCAGCGCGAGGTGGCGATCGGGCCGCCGCCCGGGGTGAGTGACGATGCGGAGTCCGAGCGCACGCGCTGGTTCTACACCCCCACCGACCACGGCGGCCTCACCTTCCACCAGCAACGCCCCGCGCAGCACCGCCTCGTGATGCGGCTGGTCGCGAGCGGCCTGTCGCAGGCCGGGTACACGACGGTTGCCACCGTGCTCGGCCTGGAGAACGTGCTCGACCGCACCGAGGGCTTCACGGTCGACTTCGGGTGGGACCGGGGCCGTGACCCCGGCCGGTACTTCCTGCGGGTCTTCGGCGAGCCCGGCGGGCAGGCGCCATGGGGGTGGCGGTTCGGTGGCCACCACGTGTCGCTGCACAACCTCGTGGTGGACGGGCGGGTCGCCGCCACCACGCCGTGCTTCCTCGGCGCCGACCCGGCCAACTCGCCACTGCTGGGCGGCACCGCGCTGCGGCCGCTCGGGGCGGCCGAGGACCTGGCCCGCGAGCTGGTGCGCTCGCTGCGCCCCGAGCTCGCGGCACGTGCCGTGCTACTCCCCCACGCTCCCGACGACATCGTGGGCGCCAACAGCCCGCGGATCGCCAACGGGGTGGATCGCAGCGGGCTGTGGCGGCCAGGCAGGCACACCGACCCGCGTGCGGCGACTCCGGCCACCGGCCTGCACGGCGCCGACCAGGAGGCCGTCGCGCTCACCCCGGAGCCGAAGGGTGTGCCGGGCACCGATCTCGACGCCACGCAGCGCGAGCTGCTGCGCGCGCTGCTGTCCACATACCTCGACCGCGTCCCGGCCGGGGTCTCGCCACTCCCCCGCTACGACGACCCGGCCGCCCTCGACGCCGTGCACGTCGCGTGGGCGGGTTCCACCGCGCCGGGCGAGCCGCACTACTACCGGCTGCAGGGCCCGCGGCTGCTCGTCGAGTGGGACAACACGCAGCGGAACGTCAACCACGCCCACGCCGTGTGGCGCGACCCGGAGTCCGACTTCGGTCGCGACGTGCTGGCCGCGCACCGGGCGGCCCACCACTCCTGACGGCTCGCGGCGGCCGCTCACGCGATCAGCGCGGGCAGGGGCACGTGCACGAGTGCACACGCCGCCCGCAGCAGCTCCGCCTCCGAGCTGGTGAGCTTGCCGTCGTCGAGCACGGCGACGACCATCGCCTCCACGAGCAGCCGCTTCTCGAGACGGGCCAGCCCGTCGAGCACGGGCCAGCACGCGTCGAGCCGTCGCCAGGCGGGGCCCGCCGGCATCTCGGGTACCGGGGCACCGCTTCTGAGATGCGCGAACGCGGCCGCGAACGCCCGCTCGGCAGCGACCCGGTCGGCGTTGCCCGACAATGCCAGCGCCGTGAGCACCGCGACGATCTCGTCTGTCGCCTGCCGCACCGCGGTGCTGCCCGGCCGGCTGCGCGACGCGGGGTCGGCGGCGTCCTGCAGCGTGGCGCGCACCGTGCGGGTCAGGCAGTACTCGAACAGCGAGACGGCACCGTCGGCGAGCGCGAGGTCGTCGAGCGCGGCCACCAGCGCCTGCTGCTCGTGGTCCGGACGGCCGGTGAGCTGCGGCGACGCGATACCCACCACCGGGAGGCGCAGGTGCCGCGGTAGCGCGGCGACCTCGGCGACGAGCGCGTCCACCGAACGCGCCGTGGCGATGCCGAGCCGCTCCTGCACGGCGGCGAGCTGGGTGGCACGCAGCCCCGGCTCGCCGCACACGACCATCGCCAGCACCACGGAGGCCGCCGTGCTCGGCTGGGTGGCGAGCTGGTGGATGTGCGGCGGGACCTGCGAGTGGAGTGCCGCGCCACGGTCGAGGTCGGCCGGGGTGAGGGTGCCCGCGCGGGCGCTCACCTGCTCCGGCGTGACCGCGACCGGCGCGGTGACGGCGGGGGCGAGGCCGTGCGTGACGTCCCCGGCAGGCCCGGGCGGAGGTTCGTCGCGCCAGCGTTCCCGCAGCGTCTCGAGGTCGGCCTCGCGGAATGTCGGATCGAGCGCGGCGATCCGCTCGTGGATGGGCGGGTGCGTGGAGAAGAGCCTGCTGAAGCGGCGGCCCTCCCCGAACAGCATGTGGCTGACCTCTTTCGCGCTGCGTTCGTCCGCCAACCGGGAGCCTTCCGGCAGCCCGGCGATCTTCTTCAGCGCGCCGGCCAGCCCGTCGGGCTGGCGGGTGAACTGCACGGCGGACGCGTCGGCGAGCCACTCACGCTGCCGGGACACCGCGGCCTTGATGAGCCCGGCGAAGAACTGGCCGACGAAGCCGACCACCATCGCGCCGAAGGCGATGGCGACGATCGGCAGCGCGCCCTTGCGGTCGGAGCCCCGGCCGCCGAGCGCGAGCACCCGCGACCCGACCAGGCCGAGCAGCATGATCCCGTACAGCAGGCCGATCAGGCGGATGCTCAGCCGCATGTCGCCGCCCCGGACGTGGCTGAACTCGTGCCCGATCACGCCCTGCAGCTCGTCCCGGCTGAGCTGGGACAGCGCGCCCTCCGTGACCGTGATCGCCGCGTCGGCGGCCGTGTACCCCGCCGCGAACGCGTTGATCCCCCGTTCCCTCGGCAGCACGAACAGGCGGGGCATCGGCACGCCGGACGCGATCGACATCTCCTCGACCACGTTGACGAACCGGCGCAGTGCGGGGTCGGTCGTCGTCGGGTCGACGGGTACGGCTCCGACCGACGCCGCGACGGCCGAACCACCCTTGCGTAGCGCGAACGACTTCCCGATCATGCCGCCGACGATCACCAGCAGGGTGCCGGCCGAGACCACGACGAGCACCCCGGTGACGTTGCCCCGGCCCTGCATCGCGAGGACGGCGATCACGTCGATGACCGCGACAGACGCGAGCACCGCCAGCACGAACAGGACGACGAGCTTGGCCGACGTGCCGCGGGCCGTGCGCTGCCGCTCGAAGAAGTCCACCCCAGCGGAGTTCAACGCGGCGCCCGGGTCAGAACTCGACCTTCGGGGCATCCCGCATCTCGGGCCGCTCCGGCGGAATGCCGAGCTGCGCGGCGACGGCGAACCCGAACATGCCGGCGTAGACGCTGGTGGGGAATGTCTCGCGCCGGTTGTTGTAGGACATGACGGCGTCGTTGTAGGCCTGACGGGCGAAGGCGACCTTGTTCTCGGTGGAGGTCAGCTCCTCCGACAACTGCGCCATGTTCTGGTTGGCCTTGAGGTCCGGGTAGGACTCCGCGACCGCGATCAACCGGCCGAGCGCGGCGTTGAGCGCGCCCTGGCCGGCTTCCAGCTGCTGCATCGCGGCGGGGTCGCCCGGGCTGGTCTGTGCCGCCGACAAGCCCGAGAGAGCGGCGCCGCGCGCGGCCACCACGGCTTCGAGGGTCTCGCGCTCGTGCGCCATGTAGGCCTTGGCCGTCTCGACGAGGTTCGGCACGAGGTCGAACCGCCGTTGCAGCTGCACGTCGATCTGGGCGAAGGCGTTTCTGATCGAGTTGCGCGCTCTGACCAGGCCGTTGTAGCCAACGATCACAAGGATCGCGAGCACGATCACGAGCACGGCGATCACGACGCCGACGACGGTTCCCATCATTCCCCCCGGAGATGTGTCCGACCGCAGAGTAGGGGCGGCCCTGGTCGTGCCATCCTGGCGGGGTGGACGGGGAGTACTCCCTGGGGCGGCCGCACCCCGCGCTCGCCGGCTGCGTGGTGCGCTACCTGGGCTACCGCGAGCACAGCACCACGCCGGTGCGCCGCAGGCAGGCTCCCGGCGCCTCGTGCACGCTGATCCTCGGCCTCGGCCCGCCGATCCGCCTGCACGGCCCGGCAGGCCCGTCCGTGCCGGCGTCGTTCCTGGCCGGCATGCACGACGGTCCGGTTCTCACCGAGTTCACCGGCCACCAGTACGGGCTGCAGGTCGACCTCAGCCCGCTCGGCGTCTTCGCGCTGCTCGGCCGCTCGATGGCCGAGCTCACCAACGTGTCCCCGCAGCTCACCGAGCTCGACGTGCCCGAGCTGGCCGGCCTCCCCGCGCGCCTGGCGGAGGAGCCCGGCTGGCCCCGCCGCTTCGCCCTGCTCGACGACGTCCTGCTCGGCCGCCTCGACGCCTCCACGATCCGGCCCGACCCGCAAGTGGCGTGGGCGTGGCGCAGGCTTCGCCGTAGCGCCGGCCGGGTCGGCGTGCGGGAGCTGGCCGATGACACCGGCTGGAGCCGCCGCCATCTGCTCACCCGCTTCCGTGCCCAGGTGGGCCTCGGCCCGAAGACCGCGGCGCGGGTGCTGCGGTTCCACCATGCGGCCCGGCTGCTCGCCCCGGCCAGCGTCTACGGCGCCGCCACCCCCGCGGCACCGTCGATCTCCGACGTCGCCGCCGCATGCGGCTACGCCGACCACGCCCACCTGGTGCGGGAGTTCCACGCGCTCGCCGGCTGTACGCCGACCGAGTACCTGGACGGGTGGAGTTGACGGCGGGTTCCCATTCGTCCAAGCCCGCAGGCCCCGAACGCTCCTAGCGTCCGTCCCATGAGCATCTACGCGACATTCCGCTACGACGACGCCCGCGCGGCGATCGCGTACCTGACCGGGACGCTCGGGTTCGTCGAGCAGCACGTCTCCACCGCCGACGACGGCACGATCGCGCACGCCGAGCTGAGCTTCGGTGACGGCGTGATCATGCTCGGCACCCGCAGCGGCACCCCCGACACGTTCGACACCGGCCGCGCGGTCGTCTACCTCGCCCTCGACTCCGCCGAGGCAGTCGACGCCCACCACGACCGGGCCGTCGCCGCCGGGGCCGATGTGGTGCAGGAGCTGGTGGACCAGCCGTACGGCTCCCGCGAGTACGCGGTGCGCGACCCCGAGGGCAACATCTGGTCGGTCGGCAGCTACCGCCCGCAGGTGAAGCCGTGACCGCGCAGGTGAACGCCGCGGAGCGGGAACGGGTGGCCGGGCTCGTCTTCGGGTTCTTCCCGGCCCAGGTGGTGCAGACCCTCGCCCGGCTCGGCGTGCCGGACACGCTCGGCGACAGCGCACTCGGCCTCGACGCGCTCGCCGGCCGCACCGGCACGCACGCGGACGCGCTGGCCCGCCTGCTGCGGGTGGCAACGGGACTGGACCTGGTGACCACGACCCCGGAGGGCGCCTACGCGCTCACGCCCGCTGGCCAACTGCTGCGCACCGGCGTTCCCGGCTCCATCGGCAACCTGGCCCAGCTGTTCTGCGGCGACGCGGTCTGGCGGGCGTGGGGCGAGCTGGAGTGGAGCGTCCGCACGGGGGAGGTCGCGTTCGAGAAGGTCACCGGCCGGCCGGCGTTCGCCTACATGGCCGATGACCCGACCCTGAATGCGATCTTCACCGAAGCGATGGCCGAGGGCACCCGCATGGCCGCGCCGGGCATCGTCGCCGCCTGCGACCTGACCGGCGTCACGACCCTCGCCGACATCGGCGGCGGCAACGGCACGCTGCTCACCGCCTTCCTCGACGCGCACCCGCACCTGCGCGGGATCCTCTTCGACTCCCCGTCCGGGGCGACCGCGATCGTCGACGATCGCTGCGAGGTCGTGACCGGCGACTTCTTCGTCTCGGTTCCCGCCGCGGACGCGTACGTCCTGAAGAGCGTGATCCACGACTGGGACGACGAGCGCAGCGTCGCGATCCTCTCCCGCATCCGAGAGGCGATGCCGCCGCACGGCGTGCTGTTCCTGGTGGAGCCGGTGCTGGTCGACGACCCCGCCGCCCTCCCCGCGCAGCGGATGCTGCTGATGAGCGACCTCAACATGCTCGTCTGCACCGGTGGCCGGGAGCGTACGGAGTCGGAGTTCGGCGCGTTGCTCGCCGCCGCCGGGCTGCGGCTCACCGCGGTCACGTCCGCGCAGGAGCGGGGGTACTCGGTGATGCGAGCGGAACCGGCGTGACGCCACTGGAACGGCTCCGCGCCCTGTGCACGGCGCTCCCCGACGACACTGACCTGTAGAGCGCGTTCTTGGCCGAGGCCGCGCGATGGAACCGAGCATCCCGGAGTGGTGGGCGCGGGATTGATGACCGGCTACCTCCGATCCCCACGGACGGCTTGACCAGGCAAGATCACAGGACAAGACTCACTGCCCCATTCTGGGGAGGTGGCACACATGGCCTGGTCCATTCGCGGTCGCTACTTCGAGAACTGTTCGTGCGACATGCCCTGCCCGTGCACGTTCTCCTTGGACGCGGGCGCTGACAAGGAACGCTGCAACGCGGTGCTCGTCTTCCACGTGGACGCCGGCGAGGTCGACGGTGTGGACGTCAGCGACCGGACCGTCGTGGCGGTGGTCGACAGCCCGCAGGTCATGGCCGACGGCAACTGGAAGCTCGGGCTGGTGGTGGACGAGCGCACCTCCGACGACCAGCTCCAGAAGCTGGGCGCCGTGTTCGGCGGCGAGCTGGGCGGCCCGATGGAGGCGCTCGGCCCGTTGGTCGGCGAGATGCTCGGCGTGGAGCGGATGCGCATCGAAGTAAGCGAAGGGAACGGGAACCACCGGCTGACCGCCGGCGACGCGGTCGAGGTCGACGTCGACGACGTCGTCCCGTTCGGCGTCGAGAACGGGCGACCCGTCAGGCTCGTCGACGTCTTCCACCCCGCAGGCAACGAGCTCACGGTGGCGAAGGGCCGTTCGCGGGTCGGGGTCCTCGGCCTCGAATGGAACCAGGAGGCGACGTCAGGGTTCTCCGCACCCTTCTCCTGGTCCGGTTAGATGAGCGCGGCGCCAACCTCGGTCAAGTCGGGGCGCCTGCCGACGATCCTGGTGCTGCTGGCGGTCGCCGCAGTCTGCTGGACCGTCGTGGTGCAGCTGATGGGCGGTGCGCACGGACGCGACGACCCGGGCGCGCTCGGCTTCTTCGTCGGGATCTGGGTCCTGATGATGGCCGCGATGATGCTCCCATCGGTCTGGCCGACGGTGCTCGTGTACCAGCGCCTGCAGGCCGCGCGGCGCGAACGCGGGGAGCACGGCGTCCCGCTGGGGCCAGGCCTGCTCGTCGTCGGCTACCTCACCGCATGGACCGCTGCCGGACTCGTCGGCTTCGCGATCGTCCAAGCGGGACACTCGATGCAGGTTGACGCGCTGAGCTGGGACCGGGGCGGCCCGCTGCTGGCGGGCGGGGTGATCGTCGCGGCCGCTGTCTACCAGCTCACCCCACTGAAGGACGTTTGCCTGCGGCATTGCCGCGGGCCGTTCAGCTTCCTACTCGAGCATTGGCGCCCGGGGCCACTCGGCGCTGTACGGATGGGTGTGCGTCATGGCGTCTGGTGCATCGGCTGCTGCTGGGCACTGATGGCATCGCTGTTCGCGCTCGGGATCATGAGCATTCCGTGGATGGTCGTGATCGCCACCTTCATCGGGGCGGAGAAGCTGCTGCCGTGGCGCCGAACCGCCACGGGCGCCGTGACTGTCGCGCTGCTGGTGCTCGGCATCGCAGTGGCCCTGGTTCCCGAACGGGTGCCGTGGCTCATGACGCCCTCCGGCGGGATGCACGAGGCGCCGGTGTCGGAGATGGCGCCCGGGATGGAGATGCCGACCTGAGCGATCACGGCTACACCCGCGTAACGCAGAGTCACGTCTCGGGGGTGGTCGAGCGGTCGCCGAACTCCGTCAAAGGCGTACGCCCACGATCTGAAGGACTGGTGGAGCTACCTCGACGATTCCCTCGCACGCTTCCGGAAGGTGAACCAGAGACCCACGTGAAGGACGACACCCAAACCTCCTCCGACCAGAGCGAACCCGAACAGCAGGCCGCCCCACGTGGTTTCGACGAATGCCGTGTCACCGATCACACGTGCTTGGACGGTGCCGCCCTCATGGTCGCGCACTCCGAGGCCGGTGACCTCCCCCGAGCGCTGCTGACCAGCGATTTCCCAGGAGCCGAAGCAGGTCAGATCAGAGTCTCCGGGGGCCGCGCCATCACTGTCGACGAGGCGGCATTCCTCTACCGTCGCTGTCGTCGGGATGCCCGACGAGTGGGCCCGGGCGAAGGGAATCGTGCACAGCAGCCCCACGATCAGCGATCCAGCCCAGACGCAGGTATAGGTGATCGCCTTGCTCCGTGCACGGGAGACTGCCACGACCGCAGACCCTAGTTGGACGTCTTTTCGGGGCCGGACATCTCACCAGGACGCGGGCACCTGTGTCGGGCGCGTGCGGCCCGGGGCGCCGCCTGCCTGCCGGAGCAGCACGAGGGCCTGCTCGGACGGGGACCCGGCGGGCGTCGTGCACACGATCAGCGACTGTCCCGGCGAGCGGGCGATCGCCAGCGTCTGCTGGGTCACCGTCACCCTCCCCACGACGGGGTGGTGCAGCTCGTACGAGGCGGCGTCGCACGGTGCCACCCGATGATCGCGCCACAGCGCGACGAACTCGGGGCTCTTCATCGTCAGCTCGCCGATCAGCTCCGCGAGCAGCGGGTCCTCCGGGTGGCGGCCGACGGCGATCCGCAGATTGCCGACGACCGCGCGAGCCTTGCGCCTCCAGTCCCCGTAGAGCTCACGGCAGTGCGGGTCCAGGAACAGCAGCCGGCTCGTGTTCGGCCGGCGCGCCGGGTCCTCCGGGTCCCGCGCGTCCAGGTGCCCGGCCAGCAGGGCGTGCCCGAGCGCGTTCCACGCCAGTACGTCGGTGCGCCGGCCAAGGACGAGCGCGGGCACGTCGTCGAGGGCTCGCAGCAGGTCCCGCGTCTCGTCGGAGAGCCGCTCCGGCCGCGGCCTGCGCACGCGGGGCGTCCGCCGGGATGCGTCGGCGAGCCGCTCGAGGTGCTCGCGCTCGTGCTCGTCGAGCCGCAGGGCGCGGGCAATCGCATCGAGCACCTCGGCCGACGCCCCGCGGGATAGGCCCTGCTCGAGCCGCGTGTAGTACGAGACGCTGACGCCGGCCAGCTGGGCGAGCTCCTCGCGGCGCAGCCCGGCCACCCGCCGTCGGGGGCCGATGTCGCGCAGGCCGACGTCCTCCGGCCGCAGCCGCGCCCGCCGGGCCTGCAGGAAGTCACCGAGCGGGCCAGGTCCGTCCACCTCCCCAGTGTCCGGTTGGTGGCCGGGCTCGGCCACACCCTGTGAGGGGTAGGACAACGCGGGAGTGGTCCGTGCAGGCCCGCGTCTCCAGGCTCGGTGGCATGGACCAGATCACCTTGGGAGACGTCACCGTCACCAGGATCAAGGAGTACTACGGCTCGTGCGGGATGAGCCCGGCGCAGTTCTTCCCGGACAGCCCCGAGGGCTCGTGGGACGAGGACCGCGGCTGGCTGGCGCCGGACTTCTGGAACCCCGACGAGGACGAGGTCCACGTGGCGATCCAGACCTGGCTGCTGCGCAGCGAGGGCCGGACGATCCTGGTGGACACGGGCGTCGGCAACCACAAGGACCGGCCCTACGCGCCGGTCTGGAGCCGACTGGACACGGACTTCCTCGACAACCTGGCGGCTGCTGGCGTACGGCCCGAGGACGTCGACATCGTGGTCAACACCCACCTGCACATCGACCACGTCGGCTGGAACACCCGCCTCGAGGGTCGCACCTGGGTCCCGGCCTTCCCGAACGCGACCTACCTGATGCCGCGGCGGGACTTCGAGTTCTGGGACCCCGCGGGCGACCACCAGCCCGTGCTCGGGCGCGGCAACCAGAACGTGTTCGAGGACAGCGTCGCCCCGGTGCACGAGGCCGGGCTGACGCAGCTGTGGGACGGAGCGCACCGGATCGATCGGAACCTGCGGCTCGAGCTCGCACCGGGGCACACCCCCGGCTCGTCCGTGCTGGTCCTCGAGTCCGGCGGCGACCGGGCCCTGTTCGTCGGCGACCTCGTGCACACGGCCCTGCAGCTCGTGGAGCCCGCGACCAACTCCTGCTTCTGCGAGGACCCGGCCCAGTCCCGCGCGACCCGGCACGAGCTGCTCGGCCGGGCCGCCGAGGAGAACGCACTCGTCTTCCCCGCCCACCTCGGTGGCCAGGGTGCCGCGGAGATCGAACGCAACGGATCGCGGTTCGCGATCAAGCAGTGGGCGGGCTTCTCCCGCATCGCCTGACCCCCACCACGGAGAGGAGACGTTTCCCGTGCCCCAGCAGGCAGATCCGGTCGTCGCGACCCCGGCGGGCGCCGTGCGCGGCGTCCGCGACCGGTTCGGCGAGCTCTACCGCGCCATCCCCTACGCGGCGGCCCCAGCCGGCGCCGGCCGCTTCGCCCCGCCCGCGCCGCACCCCGGCTGGTCCGGCGTCCGCGACGGCACCCGGGCGTCGCCGACGGCCCCGCAGCCGGCCCGCGACTTCGGCCGGCTCGACATGAGCCCCTACTTCGGGCCCGGCTGGGCGCGCGGCGAGGAGTACCTCACCGTCGACGTCCGCACGCCGGCCGCGGACGACGGCAAGCGGCCGGTCATGGTCTTCGTGCACGGAGGCGGCTTCGTCACCGGCTCCACGCGCGCCGCCCTCTACGACGGCAGCGCCTTCGCCCGCGACGGCGTCGTCCTCGTGACCCTCAACTACCGCCTCGGCATCCCCGGCTTCCTCGATCTGGAGGGCGCGCCGGCCAACCGCGGCCTGCTCGACGTGCTCGCCGCCCTGCGCTGGGTGCGAGACACCATCCCAGCGTTCGGCGGCGACCCGGACACCGTCACGGTCTTCGGCCAGTCCGCGGGCGCCACCCTCACCGGCGCGCTGCTCGCCACACCCGACGCCAAGGGCCTGTTCCCGCGGGCGATCATGCAGAGCGGCAGCGGCACCGGCGCCTTCACCCCCGAACAGGCGCGGCGCGTCACCGCGGCGGCGGCCGCCGCCCTCGGCGTCGAGCCGACCGCCAAGGCGTTCGTCGCGGTGCCGGACGAGCGCTTCCTCGAGGTCCTGCCCGCGCTCGCCGGCCTCGACCTGCGCACCGCCGACGCCACGGATCCGCTGGTCGGGCTCAGCCCGTTCAGCCTGGTGCTCCCGGTCCAGCCCGCCGACGCACTCGCCGACGGGCCGGCAGCCGACGTCGACCTGCTGATCGGCACCAACACCGAGGAGGGGCACCTGTACCTGGTGCCGCAGGGCCGCCTCGAACCCTCCACGGAGGCGGACCTCCTCGCCCTCGCCGCGCAGGTGCACGACGACCCCGAGGCCCTCGTCGCCGCGCACCGGGCGGCGCGGCCGGACGCAACGCCGGGCGAGCTGCGCTCCGCGGTGCTCGGGGAGGCCCTGTTCGGTGCCGGGACGGCGCGCATGGCCGACGCACACGCGCGGATCTCCGGCGGGCGCACCCACGTCTACTCGTTCGCCCACCGCTCCACGGCCCTGGACGGGCGGCTCGGCGCCACCCACACCGTCGAGCTGCCGTTCGTCTTCGACCTCGCCGACGAGCCGTGGCTGCACGGCGACACCGGCCTGCTCGGCCCCGCCGCCGCGCCGGCCGGGCTCGCCGCCCGGATGCACGGCGCCTGGGTTGCGTTCGCTGCCACCGGGGCCCCTGGCTGGGCCCCGCACGACCCGCGACGACCCGAGACGCAGGTCTTCGGAGGCTGAGCCCCCGGAGCGGTCACCGGGATGGTCGGGCTTCGGACGGCGACAGGTGGGCGCGCTCTCCCTGAGGGCCGAACAGGGTGAGCAGTTCCGCGGGCTGGCTGTCGGCGCTGCCGATCCAGTGCGGAATGCGGGTGTCGAACTCGGCGGCCTCACCCGGGCCGAGCCGGAGGTCCTGCTCGCCGAGCACGAACCGGATGTGGCCGTTGAGGACGTAGAACCATTCGTAGCCGTCGTGGGTCTGCAGGTCCTGCGTGGGGGCTCGGCCGGCGGGCGGATAGACCACCTTGTAAGCCTGGACACCCCCGGCTCGTCTGGTCAGCGGAACCACCGTCAGCCCGGATCTCCGCACGGGCCGCAGGTGGATGCGCGGGTCGCCGGTGGGCGGCGCCGCGACCAGCTCGTCGAGCGGGACGCCGTGCGCCCGCGCCAGCGGCAGCAGCTGCTCCAGCGTGGGGCGGAGCTTCCCGTTCTCGAGGCGCGACAGGGTGCTTGCCGTGAGGCCGGTCTCGACGGCCAGGTCGGCCAACGTGATGCCCCGCGCCCGGCGCAGGGTGCGCAAGCGCGGCCCGACTCCGGCGAGAACGTCTCCTTCGGCGCTGCCCATGGCGCCCCATCATGCGGATCCGCAACTTGTCTTGCAAGAACGAAATCACGGCGGCGATCCTGGCCGCGGAGGTGACACCTGATGGTCACAACAGTCGGATCGCGGTGGTTGCGCGGCGCGGTGATGGCCCTGGCCGTTGTCGCATTGGCGACGGCGTGCACGACGGGAGAGACGCCGAGCCGACCGGCCGCCGGTCCGACGGCTCCGGCCTTCGACTCCGCGACCCGCGACGACGCCGATTTCAACGGCCGATTCCGCCACGAGACGGCCGATGTCGACGGCGTGCGGATGCACTACGTCACCGGCGGGACCGGGGAGCCGCTCGTCCTGCTGCACGGGTGGCCGCAGTCCTGGTACGCGTGGCGCGAGATCATGCCGGCACTCGCCGATCGGTACACGGTGTACGCACTGGACCTGCCGGGGCTCGGGGACAGCGAGGGAGCACCGCCCGGCCACGACAAGGCCACCCTCGCCCGGTTCGTCCACGGTCTGCTCGCCGACGAGCTCGGCCTGCGCGCCGTCAACCTCGTCGGGCACGACCTCGGCGCCGGTGTCGGGTTCCAGTACGCCGCGCAGTACCCGGACGAGGTCATCAGGTACGCCCACCTGGACTATCCGCTCCCGGGTCCTGGCCTCAGCGCCGACGCGTACCGATCGCTGAGCTGGCACCTCGCCTTCCACGACCAGGACACGTTCCCGGAGACGATCGTGGCCGACGACGTGCGCGAGTACCTCGCGTTGTTCTTCGCGTACGTCGCCCACGGGGGGAAGAGCTTCGGCGGAACCGGCGCGACGTCCCCGTTCACCGACCAGCAGATCGACGAGTTCGCCCGTACCTACCGTCGTCCCCAGGTCCTCACCGGCGGGTTCGACCTGTACCGGACGCTGGAGCGGGACGAGGCCGACAACGTGGCCGCCGCGCCGATCACCGTGCCGACGATGCTCATGACCGCCGAGGGCCTGCTCCCGTTCACGCGGTCCACGGTCGAACCCCGCATGTCCCGCATCACCCGGGCCGTCGAGGTGCCCGGAGCGGGCCACTGGCTGCCGGAGGAGAACCCGGCGTTCGTCACCGCCGAGCTGCTGGCGTTCCTCGCCGACGGAGCTGCCCGATGACTTCTCGCGACGACGCCGAGCTGTTCTGGGAGCGGCACTACGGCACCCGGCTCGCCGGGGGCGAGCGCGCCAACCCGCTGCTCGTCGAGACCGCCGAGCCACTGCCCCCCGGCGCCGCGCTGGACCTGGGCTGCGGTGCCGGCGGTGACACCATCTGGCTCGCCCGGCACGGCTGGCAAGTCACCGCCGTGGACATCTCCGGCACCGCCGTCGAACGGGTGCGTGCGCGAGCCCGCGATCTCGGCGTCGGAAGCCGGGTCGCCGCCGAACAGCACGATCTGGCCCGGAGCTTCCCGCGCGGAGACTTCGACCTCGTCTCCGCGCAGTACCTCCACACCCCGTTCCCGCTCCCCCGCAGCCGAGTGCTGCGCAGCGCCGCGCGGGCCCTGCGCCCCGGCGGTCTGCTCCTGGTCGTCGACCACGGCTCCACCGCGCCGTGGTCCTGGAACCAGGACCCCGACACCCACTACCCCACACCCGGTGAGATCGCCGCCGGCCTCGATCTCCACCCCGGACAGTGGTCCGTCGTCCGCGCCGACATGCCACGCCGGCAGGCCGTCGGACCGGCAGGCGAGACCGCCACCGTCACCGACAACGTCCTGCTCATCCGGCGAACCGCCGCGGATCGGAGCGACTGATGCCACGCAAGGACACCGGACCCCCGCAGACCGGAGCCGACGAGAAGGCCACCCTGCTGGGATTCCTCGACTACCTGCGGATCTCGATCGCGGACAAGGCTGCGGGTGTGCCGGAACCGCAGGCCCGCACCGCCGGGGTGCCCTCAGGGACCAACCTCCTGGGGCTGGTCAAGCACCTGACGCACGTCGAGCGGTTCTACTTCCTCGGCGAACACGTCGACGACTGGGGCGTCACCATGCAGCCGTCTCCCGAGGAGACGGTCGACGGTCTGCTCGCCGGTTACCGGGACGCCACCGAGCGCGCGAACCAGGTCATCGAAGCCTGCCCGGACCTGACGCTTCCCGCCCCGCGCCCCCCGCGCCGGGGACGGGCACCGTCGATGCGGTGGGTCCTCGTGCACATGATCGAGGAGACCGGCCGGCACGCCGGCCACGCCGACATCCTCCGCGAGCAGATCGACGGCTCCACCGGCCGTTGACAATCGTGCACCGACGCACTCCTCCATCGGTGGCCCGGCCAGGTCGGCGGAGGTCTCACGTCACCAGGCCCCTGCGGTAGGCGTAGACCACCGCCTGAACGCGGTCACGCAGGCCGAGCTTGGTCAGGATGCGCGACACGTACGTCTTGACGGTCTCGTGGCTGATCATCAGCGTCGCGGCGATCTCGCTGTTGGACAGGCCGGCCGCGATGAGGCGCAGTACCTCCAGTTCGCGCGGGGTCAGCGCGTCCTCGTCCGGTGTGTCCTCAGCGGGACGGATCCGCGCCGCGTACTTGCCGACGAGCTGCCGCGTCACCTCGGGCGCCAGCAGCGCGGCACCGGTGGCGACGGTGCGGATGCCCTGCATCAGCTGCGCCGGTGGGGCGTCCTTGAGCAGGAACCCGCTCGCCCCCGCGCGGAGCGCCTCGTACACGTACTCGTCCAGGTTGAACGTCGTCACCACGAGCACCTTGACCGGATGCGCCACCCCGGCACCGGCCAGCAGGCGGGTCGCCTCGATGCCGTCGAGCACCGGCATCCGTACGTCCATCACCACCACGTCCGGCCGTAGCCGGCGGGCGAGGTCGACCGCGGCGCGCCCGTCCCCGCACTCGCCCACAGCCTCGAGGTCGGGCTGGGCATCGATGATCGTCGTGAACCCGGTGCGGATCAGCGCCTGGTCGTCGCAGACCAGGACCCGGACCGGTGCGGTCACGACAACGGGCTCCCCGCGGGGATGCGTGCCCGCACGACGAAGCCACCGCTCGCCCGCCGGCCCGCGCTGAACTCGCCGCCCAGGGCGTCGACCCGGTCGCGAAGCCCGACGAGGCCCCGCCCGCTCCCGCCGGGAGACCCGCTCCGCGAGCCGGAACCGTCGGTGCCGACCTCCACGGAGATCTCCCCCTCGCCGTAGTGCACGCCGACCACGGTGCGGCTGCCGTGAGCGTACTTGAGGGCGTTCGTCAGGGCCTCCTGCACGACCCGATAGGCCACGAGCTCGGCGCTGCCTGCCGACTCCGCGGGCCTGCCCTCCTCGGTGAACTCCACCGGCTGCCCGGCCTGGCGCGTCTGCTCCACGAGCGCGTGAAGCTCGCCGACCGACGGCGCCCTGCCGTCGGTCGCAGGGTCGGGGCCGATCACGTCGAGCAGGTGCCGCAGGTCGGAGATGGCCCGCCGGCCGGTGTCGGCAACGGCGGTCAGGGTCTCGTCGAGGCGATCGGGTGCGGCGGTCAGATAACGAGCCGCCTCCGCCTGCACGACCATCGCCGTCACGTGGTGGGTCACGATGTCGTGGAGTTCGCGAGCGATGCGGGTGCGTTCGGCGGCGCGGGTGGCCTCGGCGACGCGGCGGCGCCGTTCGGCCTCGACGGCACGGGTGGAGCGCAGCCACGCACCGATGCCCCACGCGACGACGAGACCCACGTAGAACACCACGAACCCGTCCGTTCGCTCGGGTGCTCCGAGCTGGTCGAGCGCGATCGCCAGCACCACATACGCCGCGGAGAGCAGGACCGCGGTGGCGCGCCGGTGGCGTTCCAGATGGGCGCCCGCGCTCAGCAGCGCGATGGGCAGAGCGGTGCCCGCGACCATGTGGTAGCTGCCGAGCTCGGCGATGGTGAAGCCGAGCGACACCAGGGCGAGACAAGCGGCCGGCCACCGTCGGCGCACGGCGAGCGGGAGGCACTCCAGGGCGAGCGCCACGGCGGCCAGCGCGTCGAAGGGACGAGCCGGCAGGTCGCCGACCTGCGTCTCGTGCCCGTAGAGCGCCGGCAGGAACGACACGACGACGAGCAGCAGCGCAAGCGGGAGATCCCGGACCGTGACGTCCAATCGCCGCCACAGGTCCGGGACCCGCCGAAGATCGATCACTCGGAAACCGTAGCGATCGCGCCGGCCCCGGCGGCGCGCCGGCGACGGGGCACCATGCGGCCGCGCCGGCGGGCCAGCCACAGGAACACGATCGTCAGCACCACGCCGAACACAACCGTGTACGGGCTCCCCTCCGGTCCGAACTGACCGCCGGTGAGCAGGGCCGGGCCCGAGGTCACGCCGTTCAGCAGCCCTTCCGTCTCACCGTTGCCGGAGACCTCGGCGCCGAAGATGCCGGCCAGTGCGAAGTTCCAGCCGAAGTGCAGGCCGATCGGCACCCACAGGGTGCGGGTGGCGGCATAGGCGGCGGCGAGCGTGGCGCCGGCCTCGATTGCGATGGCGATGGCGCCCCACAGGCTGGCGTGCGGGTTGAACAGGTGCGAGAGGCCGAACAGCAGGCCCGTCAGCATCAGCGCTATCCACGTTCCCGCGCGTTCCTCGACGATCCGGAACAGGATGCCGCGGAACAGCAACTCTTCCGTCACGGCGGCGGCGGCCATGAAGCCGAACAGCCCGACCGGGCCCGCCGCCGAACCGAAGCCGTCGACCCGGTAGCCGCCGAGAAAGGCGATGTTGATGATGACGGCCGCGCACCACCCGACACCGATCAGCGTCCCCAGACCGATGCGGGCGATGGCACCACTCGCTGCCACTTCCACCGCCGCGCGGCGCTCGGACCACCGCACCGTCCAGGCGTACGTGACCACCGCAAGCACGGCCGTCATGACACCGAGGACCAGGGTCAGAAGCGCGTTCCCCGCTACCGCACCGAGGGCCTGGCCGCCGACGAACGCGACCGCCGCGACAGGCACGAGCTGCTTCAACAATCGCATGACGACTCCCCCTGCGAGATTCCGCGGCCGGGGCACCGCGGCAACGTCGAGAACGCTATGGACTCGACGCCCCGGAATCGTCACCGCACGGTGGACACTCGCGGGTAGCTCGCACGGGGGACAACCACCAGGTGTCCGCCGACTACCGCTGACCGCCACCCAGCGACGCGAGGCGGACCGGCTGTGATCTCCGGACGTCCACCCGCGTTACCGCCGGCTGTCCGCCTTGTCGGCTTCCTCGCCGGCCAGCATCTTCTCCAAGAGCATGAAGAGCACGAGCCGTTCGGTGTCGGTCAGCGGGCCGAACCAGTTCGTCTCGAGCCCGAGATGCGCCAGGTAGGTGCTCTCGACCGCATCCCTACCTTTGTCGGTCAGCTTCAGGACCGTCGAGCGAAGATCATCCTTGTGCGGCTCCTTGGTGATCAACCCGGCCTCGAAGATCCTCTTCATTCCCGCCGAGATGCTGGCCCGGCTCATGTTCGTGGATTCGGCGACCTTGTGCGGTGGCATCGGACCGGAGACCCAGAGCGTGAAACATATCCGGTAGCTCGCCTGGGTCCAGCCGGCCGGCCGATGCACCATCCAGTTCGCGTCGTCGCTCATCAGTTGGGCGACCTTGCGCAGCAGCAGGCTCAACTTGATGACCATCGGGTCGATCTCGCCGGCTGCCGGGCGCGCCTTGCGCAGGGCCACGTCGACGAAATGGAGAAACCGGTCGTGCACGGAGCTCCGCCGCGGGAGAATATCCGTCTCGCGGTCGCCGTCGGCCGGAGGCTCGACTGCGGATTCGCTGACAGAACGCATTGCGCCACCTTCGAACGACAACGACACGACCAAATCCTATCGGCGAGCTCCTGTCACGTCCGCAGTGGCACGCGGGCCATACAGAGCAGGCTGTCGTGCTCGCCACCCGAGTGGATCGTCCAGCTCCCCTTGTTCCGAAGGTCCTCGTGCCGGAGCACCGGGGTATTCGGAATGGGCGGACGAGACACGAAGTCCCGGCCCAACAGCGTGACCGTGAGCCGTTCTCCCGAGTGGAACAGAGTTCCGGACGGCCACAGCTCGATGTCCAGCGGTACCGGCCGGCCCGGAACGAGCGGTTCCTCCCGCTCGTGCGGGTGCACCGGCCGCAGCTGCGTCGACGCCTTCTCATCCAGCTCCCGGTGGCTGGCGCGCAGCCAGCCCAGGGCCACCGGGCCGTCGTCGAACAACGCATTGAAGGGAAAGCGCACCTCGGTGCCGTCGCGGTCGAACTTCCGCAGCGCCACGAAGACGTCCGCGTCGTCGCCGTCGTCCACCGACAGCCACAGCCGCAGCCTCATCGGTCCGACGACAGTGGTGTCCTCGGAGAAGACGACGGAAGCGTCGAACTGCTCCGTGCGCGGGTCGAAGGTCGCGGCGGACCGCTCCACCGGCGGCTCCGGGACCAACGCGCCGCGCCCGACGTCGAGATGCAGCCGGCCGGCCCACGTCTGCGGCACCGGCCACGCCAGGTCGTCGCGGACCTCGAACCGCCCGGGCCGGTCACGGATCTCCATGCGCACCCTCGGCCAGGACTCCAGCTCCGTCTCCCGGTCGAGCAGGAAATGGTCGAAGAACGCCCGCTGCCGTTGTACGCTCTCGGGCTGGTAGAAGTGACGCCACTTCTTCTGTCCGTGCATCTCCAGCCATTTCTGTTCCGACGAGATCCGCTCGAACACCTCCAGCGTGCCCCGCGAATGAAGGCCGTGGTCGCTCCAGCTGGCCACCACGTACGCCGGCACCGTGATCCGGGTCAGTTCGCCGTACTTGTCCCGGTAGTAGTCGTGCATCAACGGACGCGCCTTGATGTTGGCGTACGTGTCCTCCGTGCGGTACAGCGAGTAGCTGACGTTGCTCGACACGCGAGGCAGGAAGCCCGTCTCCGGAATACCGCCGTGATAGGCGAGCTCTCGATACCAGTCGGCGAAGCACTCCCACGGACTGATCGCTCTCAGCGACGGCGGGTGCACACTCGCGGCCAGGTACTGAATGCCCGCCAGATAGGAGACGCCGAGCATGCCGACCCTGCCGTTGGACCACTCCGCCGCCCCGAGCCACTCGATCGTGTCGTAGACGTCCTCGGCTTCCTGTGGCCCGTTGTGGGGGTACGTTCCTTCGGACCGCCAGAGTCCACGCGGATCCACGTAGGCGACGGCGTAGCCATGACCGCACCAGTAGACCGGGTCCGGGCTCTCGAATCCCGTGAGTTCGGAGATCCAGCCGTCCTCCACATCCGCTCCGGGCCAGAGCCTGCTGGACTGGAAGTGCTTTCCGTACGGCCCCCATGCCAGCAGGACGGGGAGTGCGGCGTTCGCCGACTGCGGGCGGTACAGGTCCAGGTAGATCGTGGTGCCGTCGCGCAACCGCACGGGGATGTTGCGGTCGACGCACAGCCCGTCGATGTCGAAGCGCACGTGGTCGATCGGGGGCAGCGGCGGCTTTCCGGGCGCCGTGGTCGGATCGACACCGTCGCGAGTAATCACGTGGTAGCCGAGATCCCTCATGTTGTCACTCCCGCCGACTAGATCGCGATGGGTTCGCCGGTCACATGGTGGGGGTAGTCTTCCCACCCTTCTCCTGACCGGTTCGACGACAGGACGACCACGTCCGGTAACGGCACCGAGAAGTCGATGAGCTCTCCGACAGTGGTCCGGTCGGAATCGGAATGCCGTGGCACCGGCACCTCGAGTGTCACCTGCGTGCCGTCTGCGATCTCGACGATCAAGCGCTGGGCTTCCCCGGAGTACATGGCCACCACGACCCGGCCGCGAGCCGTGACGGCCGTCCGCGGGTCGTCCGGCCGAGCGCGCTCGGCCCTGCGCCCTCGGAACGCGATCGCGGCACCGGGTATCAGTCCCTCGGTCTCCTGCCGGAGCGGTACCCGGAGCCCGCCCTCGCAGACCGCGATCGGCCCAGAATCGGTCGACTCCACCGCGCGGCACTCGAAGACGTTCTCGAAGCCAACGAAGTCGGCCACGAACCGGTTCAGGGGACGGTCGTAGACCTCGCGCGGAAGTCCGACCTGCTCGATGTGCCCTGCGTTCATGATGACGACCCGGTCCGAGATCGCGAGTGCCTCCTCCTGGTCATGGGTGACGTAGATGGCGGTGTGCCCGAACTTGTCGTGCAAGCGCCGGATCTCCGCGCGCATCGACAACCGCAGCCGGGCGTCCAGGTTCGACAGCGGCTCGTCGAACAGCATCACCTCGCCCGCCGAGACGAGACCGCGCGCCAGCGCGACCCGCTGCTGCTGACCACCGGACAGCTCGTGCGGGTAGCGGTCGCCGTGCTCCTCCATCCCGACCGCCTTCAAGGTGTCCGTGACCTGCGGCCCGATGTCCGCGCGCGGCACCTTCCGGCGTCTCAGTGGATAGGCCACGTTGCTCGCGACCGTCAGATGGGGCCAGAGCGCATAGCTCTGGAACACCATTCCCACTTTTCGCTTGTGGGTGGGCACGACCTTCCTGGCGGTGATGTCGACAACCGTCGCGCCGCCGACCTGGATACGGCCTGATGTCGGCGTTTCCAGACCGGCGACACAACGCAGCGTCGTCGTCTTCCCGCAGCCACTGGGGCCGAGCAGGGTGACCAGGCTGCCCTCGGCGATGTCCAGGTCGACATCCTGGACCGCAACGGTCGACTGGAACAGCTTCGCGAGCCCGTCGACAACGATTCCGCCCATGTTCGTGCCTCCCCTTCGTTGTCTGCATCAGGTGATCCCCTCCCGCTCGCGGGCTCGCCCGTGCTCCACGGTGTTCCGGGCGGGCGTCGTGATCAGGACGTCCGCCGCCGGCTCGGAGCGCACGGAAGCGGCCTCGCCGGCCCGCCCCGGGGAGGTGGTTCTCGTGATCAGGTAGCGGGCGCCCCACCCGACCAGGGCGACGACGAGGAAGCCGAGCAGCACAGTCAGCGCCACCGCTGCCGCCGATGGCGCGTTGCCCTCGACGTAGCGGCTGTAGATCTCCTTGGCCACGTAGTTGCTACGCGGTGCCGAGAGCAGCAAGGGGACCGAGAGAATTCCGCAGATCACGACGAAGCACAGCACCCAGCCGCTCAGCAGACTCGGCAGCATCAGCTTGGCCACGACGTCCCACGCCGCTCGCGGCTTGGAAGCCCCCGACACCCACGCGGCCTCCTCCAGCGAGCGGGGAATCTGCGCCATGGCAGGGCCAGTCGCACGGCCTGCGATCGGGATCACCGCGACGAACAGCGCGAACACCATGATGACCGGGGTGCCGTAGAACCCGGTCAGGAAGCCGACGCCGAGGAACAGCCAGAGGACACCGAGTGCCAGGATGAGGCCCGGCATAGCCAGGCCCAGCCACTGGCTGAACTCGATGAACCGGGCCAGCTTCCCGGCTTTGAACCGGGCCGCCCATGCGAAGGCCGTCGCCGCCAGCACGGCCAGCAGGCCACCGAACACCGCGACCACCGCGGTGTTCAGGTACGCGTTCAGCATCCGTGGTCGGGTGAGGACCTCCCGGTAGTTGTCGAGCGAGAATCCTGAGGTCGCACCGAGAAACGGGGACAGCGACACCCTCGCCAGCTGGAACATCGGAAGCGCGATCGCCACCAGGAAGAAGATCAGGATCAGCGCGCTGAAGAGCCATCTGGCGTTTCCGGTCTCACCGCGTGTCGCGCGCGCTTCCTTGCCACCGACCGTGACGAAGGACCGCCGGCCCAGGACCTTCACCTGGAGCACCACCAGTAGGAGTAGCACCACCATCAGGAGCACCGATATCGAGCTGGCGTGCGCGAACTGCGGTCCGGTCGAGTTCGAGAGGTAGGCATAGATCTCGGTGGGGATGACGAAGATCCCGGCCGGGACGCCCAGCACCTGCGGCGCGTCGAAGGACTCGAGGAAGAGGACGAAACCGAGGATCACCGCCCCGGTGATCGCCGGTGCCAGCACCGGGACCTCGATCTGGAAGAAGGCGCGCACCGGCCCCGCGCCGCTGGTCCGCGCAGCCTCGTGCAGCGAGCGGTCCACGGCGAGGAACGGTCCGAGCAGCAGGAAGAACTGCAGCGCCGTCAGCCGCAGCGAGGAGACCAGGACGACCCCCCACCACGACTCGGCGTTCACCACCCGCGCACCGTCACCGAAGGCCGCTCCGAGGAGCGTGTTGACCAGCCCGACCTGCTCGTTCCCCAGCAGCCCCCATGCGATGGCGAAGAACAGCCCCGGGGTGGCGACCACCACGAACATGATGACCGGGATGGCGCCGCGCAGCGGGGTGTCGGTCTTCGTGTAGATCGCCGCGAAGGCCGCGGCCAGCACGGTCGAGATGACGACGACGGCGAGGCCCATCGCGATCGTCTGCACCACGACGTCGCGGGTGCGCTCCGAGGTGACGACCTCACCGAACATCGCCGCGGACCACTCGCCGCCCCCGAAGGCCGAGACCTTGAAGGCGCCGAGCACGACCATCAGTGCCGGCCCCACGAAGCACACGGCGCACACCGCCGCGACGAGCCACTGCGGATTGCGCAGAATTCCTCGGATCGAGTTCCCCCGCCCGTGGTCGTGGGCGCTGCTATCGCCTTTCGACCGACGCATACCCGCCGCCTATGACCTGGTCCTCGGACATCGCGATGAGCTCCTCGTCGGAATCGGGGCGAATGACCCGGAACCACAGCGACTTGATCTTCCAGCGCCCGTCCACCCGGGCGTACTCGCACTTGTACCGGCCCTCGGACCACGGCCCCCACACGCGCATCAGGCCGAACGCCGTGCGGAACTCGCACTGCAGCCGGATCCAGGTCCATTCACCGTGCGCCAGGTCGCCGTCGACCCGGATGGACGGCGAGCACAGGACGTAGCCGTCCCTGGTCGTGACGACGTTCTCCAGCTCGGACCGGAACATCTCCTCGATGGCCTCGCGCCCCACGTGCACGCCGTGCATGCGGATATCGCACACTGCGTCGTCGGTATAGGCCTCGGCGACCGCCGTCCAGTCGCGATCGGCCAGGTTGCGCACATACGTGCTCTGCAGGTCGGTGATCTCCTGAACCGACCGCAACTCGTCGACCTGCCGTTCGAGTTCACGAAGGCGATCCATCACGGACGCTTCGCGGACCGTTCCGGAGCCCACTGTGTTCCGGTCCTCGAATTGACGCTCGTCAACCAATGTGAATTCCTTTCCGGCCACCGCCCGGCGTGAGTCGGTGCTGTGCGGTCAACCCGCGGTGAGCCGCTTGAAGAGTGGGCCGAACTCCGTCGACTTCTGCCGGACCACCGACAGTGCCGGCAGCGGCACGAAATCGACGTCGGCCAGGGTCGGCCACCCGTGCGGCGAGGTGAGCGAGGAATCCTGGTTGATCGGGAAGTTGCCCGCCTCCAGCACCGCTCGCTGCACTTCCACTGTGTGGAGGTAGTTCAGGAAGAGCTTGCCCGCGGCGGCCGACGGTGCATCGGCGGCGAGCATCCACTTCTCGGTCGCGATGACGTTGCCGACGTCGTAGAAGTACGCGTCCACCGGCGCGCCCTTCTTCTGCGCCAGCACGATGGACGTCGTCGCCGACAACGGCTGGAAGGGGAACTCCCCGGAGCTAATGGACTGCAGGGCGAGCTGATCCTGAGCGACGATCTTGGCGTTGCGTCCGACCGCATCGAGCCATGCCTGATCGACGACCCCTGCGTTCAGCAGGATGGTCAGGACCGTGTTCGTCCCCCCGGGAACCGACGGGTCCATGAAGACGATCTTGCCGTGCCATTCGGGACCCGCCAGCGCCGCCCAGGACGTCGGGAGCTCCGACTGCGTCAACTTCTGCGTGTTGTAGGACGCGGAGAACATCAACGCCGCGGGCGAGTAGTAGGTGTGATCGGCGGCCCGGAGCTGATCAGGGCTGATCCTTCCCTCCGACCACTCCGGCATGGCGAACGTGACGACCTGGTAGGGCTCGACGAAGCCCTGCTCGGCGTAGCGGTCGGCATTGGGGTTCGAGATCACGTCGGCCACGTGGCGCCCGGACGTTCGCTCGGACTCCAGGGCCGTTTGCAGCGCCGCTCCCGTGTACACCTCCGGACTGATCGTCAGACCGGGGAACCGGGTCTCGAAGCTTTCGTAGATCTCGGCGAACTCGTCGTGATGCCCGGCGTAGACGGAGACGTCGGTCTCTCCGGACTCGATCGCGGCGTCGTACAGCTGCCGCAGCTCTCGCTCCTGCTCGGCGCCCCGCTTCAGCGGAACCAGGTCCAGCTCTCCGCCGCTCGCCGGGGCGGCGGCGCTACAACCGGCGAGGAGCACTGACACGACCGCGGCGATGGCGAGGCAGACGGCACGGCGTCCGCGAGGTGGGTGATCCAGTGGCATCGGGCGACTCCGTTGTCGTCGGCGGGCCGGGGGCCAGTAAGCCACAGGACCACAGATGTGGTCAATGGTTAGACATGTTCTGTCCGGCTCAGTAGCGCTCCCGACCTGCCCAGTCGGCTCCCCGCCCAGGAAAATGCAGTCAAATGACGCGGGCAGAGACGTCAGACGCGTCGAGGTTAGTGAAGGTTGATACCTACATCGCAGTAGCGCCGGCCCGGCCCTACCCGGTGGCGCGGGCCCTACGAGACCAGCGGGACGCACCCTGTCGCGCGGCCGCTCAGACGTGGTCCGCGACCGACAGGATGTCCCTGGAGAACTGGCCGAGCGCCTCGGCGCGCCGGGTGAGCTGCGCACCGCGCGGGTGGGCGAGCACCACGGAGACGTCCGGCACCTCGTCGGCGATCGGGAGTGCGGCGACCCTGCGCCCGTCGTAGGTGACCTCGCTCAGCGGATGCTGGACGAGCACGGCGTAGCCGAGGCCACGGCCGACCAGGCAGCGCACCAGCTCGAGGTTGGGCGTGCGGTACCACGCCGCAGCCCCCGTGCCCCGGCCGGCGGCGAGCACCTCCGAACCCTGCGTCATCGGCGGCAGGTCGAGCCTGATCAACGGCTCGTCGGCGAGGTCCGCGAGGCTCACCTGCGGGTTCCGGGCCAGCCGGTGATCCGCCGCGAGCAGCACGTAGGGGTGCAGTCGCTTGACGAGCAGGTGGTCGATGTCGGGGTGCAAGCCGCGGTCGTAGAGGAGGGCGACCTCGATCGCACCATCGAGGAGCAGACGCTGCAGCTCGGGCTGCGCGTCCTCGACGACGTCGAGTCGGAGCAGCGGGTGCTCGGCGGCGAAGGTGTCCAGGAACGACGGGACGAAGAACGGCGCCAGCACCGTGTAGCAGCCCATGCGCAACCGGCCCGCGAGCTGTCCACCGCTCGACTCCGCGGTGGACTGGAGTTCCTCCGCCTGCCCCAGCAACGCCCGCGCGTCCGCCAGTACGCGCTGGCCGGCCGGCGTGAGCGTGACGCCCTTCGCCTTGCGGCGGAGCAGGAGCTGGACGCCGAGGGCCCGTTCGAGGTCGGTGACGGCGAGCGCGATCCCGGCATGTGACACGTGGCAGCGGGCAGCCGCCCCCGTGAGCGTGCCGGTCTCGGCAGCGGCCACGAAGTACTCCAGCTGCCGCAGCGTGAACCGCACGCAAAGATAGTAATACTTGGCTCCCAGTCTAGTTAGTCATGCTTTTCATGAATTATGAGGGCGGCCACACTGCTACCGGCATTCCCAGTACGAAGGGACCGGTGTGACGAGGCAGGTGCCGGTGTACGACGGGCCGATCATCGACGTGGACGTCCACCAGCGGTGGCGTTCCGCCGAGGAGCTGGTGGACCGGCTTCCTCGGCGGTGGCGCGACTACGTCCGCGCCCGCACCGGCGGTCCCCGTGCCGCGCTCATGCCCGCCGGACTCAGCTACCCGTTCCAGCGGGGGGTCAACAAGCGACTGGAGGCGCTCCCCGACGACGGGTTGGGGACCTCGTACGAGCTGATGCGCAGCCAGCACCTGGACCCCTATCCCATCGAGGTGGCGAACCTGTCGTTCGACATCGGCCACGAGGTCGCCCAGCGCAACCCCGAACTCGGCGCGGCCATCGCGCGAGCGATGAACGACTGGGTCGTGGAGACCTGGCTGCCCCGTGACTCCCGGCTGCGGACGACCGTCGTCGTCCCGGCCGAGCTGCCCGACGAGGCCGCGGGCGAGATCCGGCGGATGGCCGGCAATCTCGGAGTGACGGCCGTCCTGTTCTCCTGGAACGCCTTCGGCAAGCCGCTCGGGCATCCCGTCTACGACCCCATCTACCGGGCCGCGGAGGAGGCAGGACTACCGATCGCCATCCACGGCGCCGCCGGCGAGACGGAAGGCGGACTGGCCCACACCGCTGCGGGCGGCGTGCCGAACTCACGGCTGGAGTGGCACACCCTGCTGCAGCAGCCGACGCTCACCCACCTCGCCAGCTTCGTGACCCAGGGGACGTTCGAGAAGTTTCCGCGGCTCAAGGTGCTCGTGCTCGAGACCGGCGTCGCCTGGGTGCCGAACTTCCTCTGGCGGCTCGATGCCCACTACCGGGAGCTGCGCGCCGAGAGCGACTGGGTGCGGCAGCGGCCGAGCGACTACTTCCGCCGTCACGTCAAGCTCAGCACCCAGCCGTTCGAGCTGACCCCGCGCAGGAGCCAGCTGATCGACCTGTTCGAGGCGCTCGGCGGTATGGAGGACGTGCTCTGCTTCTCCAGCGACTATCCGCACTGGGACGCCGATGATCCGTTCTACGTCGCGCGACGCCTGCCGCGGGACTGGTTGCCGAAGGTCTTCCACGAGAACGCGCGCGCCGTCCTGCGGCTGGCGCCGGTGACCGAGCCCATCGCCGCCGGGGGGTCGGCGTGATGGGCTCGGTCGACATCGGCGCCGAGGAGGACTTCCCGGACCGCACGATGCGGCACGTGCACGCGGGCGGGATCGAGATCGCCGTGTGCCGGTGGGGCACCGAGATCTTCGCGGTGCGCAGCCGCTGCCCCCACCAGGCCGCACTGCTCTCCGAGGGGTTCCTGCAGGTCGCCTTGTCGAGCCGGCTCACCCCCGACGGCGTCGAGGTCGACGCGGATGCGGCGGAGCCGGTGGTCCTGTGTCCCTGGCACCGCTGGGAGTTCTCGCTGCGCACCGGCGAGTCGACATGTCCCGGGTACCGGGTCCGGGCCTACCCGGTCCACGTCGACGACGGCCGCGTCCTGATCCACCTGGGGAGGGGCTGACATGGCCGCGGACGAGCGCTACCGAGGCCCCGTCATCGACGTGTGCGTGCACCACCACTGGCAGTCGCAGCTCGAGGTGACCGACTTCATGTCGGCCGGCTGGCGGGAGCACATCGGCGTGCCGGGAACCCTGCCCGGCGGGGCCGGAGCGATGCCGATCCTGCCCGCCGCGCCCTACCGGCACCCGACGGGCGACTACCTGCCGTCGGCCGAACCGGACGGCAGGCAGGCGGGCTCGGATCCCGGGCTGCTGGTCGAACAGCTCCTGGGGAGCGGTCGCGTGGAGCGGGCGGTGCTGAGCCACGACCGGGGGATGTTCGTGCCCGGGGTCCCGAACACCTACCGGGCGAGCGCGATCGCCAGCGCCATCAACGACTGGACGACCGAGCAGTGGTTCGCCGCCGACGAGCGCCTCTTCGGCTTCGTGCTGGTGCCCAACCAGACGCCGGAGGACGGCGCCGCGGAGGTACGCCGCGCCGGCGCCCACGACCGGATGGTCGGAGTGCTGATGGCCGCCAACGGCCTCAACAAGCCGTTCGGCCACCCGGCGTACCACCCCATCTACGAGGCGGCGGCCGAGATGGACCTACCGGTCGTGCTGCACGCGGGCGGCGACGTGGGCGCCGACACGCTGACCCACCCCACGGCAGGCGGCCTGCCTGCGACATTCGGGGAGCTGTCCGCGCTCGCGTTCAGCCCGATCATGACCCACGTCCAGAGCATGATCGTGCAGGGCGTGTTCGAGAAGTACCCGGACCTGCGGCTGTTCGTCTCCGGGGTGGGCGCGGCCTGGATACCGGGCCTGTTCTTCCGCCTCGACGTCAACTGGCGCGGGCTACGGCGCGAGGTGCCGTGGGTCCGCCGCCTTCCCAGCGACTACTTCCGCGAGCACGTGCGGGTCGGCACTTGGCCGATCGACCGCCCGGCCGAACCCGACGGAGCCGAACGCGTGGTGAAGCTCCTCGACGCGTTCGGTGGCGCGCCGGACCTCCTGTGCTTCGCCTCGGGCTACCCGCACTGGAACACCGACGCCGTCGACGACATCGCGCAGCGGCTCCCCCCGTCGTGGCACGCCAAGGTCTTCCACGACAACGCCCGGGACTGGTTCAGATGGCCCGACCGCGAGCGGCGGCCGAGGTCGCGGGCGACCGTCGAGGTGGGTGCCATGCCGGTCACTGGACAGCCCGACGCACCGCCGGCCCGGCGGGTGTATCCGACGGAGGACGGCCGGGAGGTCGAATGGATGCCGGCCGCGGACTGACCACCGCGTCCCGACAGCGCCCGGCGTTCGACATCCGGGCGCTCGCACGGCGCATCGCAGACCTCGGCGCGGAGGTCTCGCAGCAGGTGCTCGTGGCCTCGCACACGATGTACGCGCCGTTCCACGAACGCGCGCCCTACGTGGGCATCCAGGTGGACCGGGACATCGCCTACGGGTCGCACCCGCGCCAGCGCCTGGACCTCTTCCGGTCGGTGAACTCCGGATCCGGACGGCCGCGGCCCGTGGTCGTCTTCGTGCACGGGGGCGGCTTCGTCGGTGGCGACAAGAACCGGCCCGGCAGCCCGTACCACGACAACGTCGCCGTCTGGGCGGTACGCCGGAACCTGGTCGGCATCACGATGACCTACCGGCTCGCCCCGGAGTTCGGTTGGCCGGCAGGCCCTGAGGACGTGGCGGCTGCCCTCGGCTGGGTGCGCACGAACATCGACGCGCTCGGGGGCGATCCCGGCCGAGTCCACCTGATGGGGACGTCCGCGGGTGCGGTGCACGCGGCGTCTTACCTCGCCGGTCCGGAGTTCCAGCACCCGGGCGGACCGGGGGTCGCGAGCGCGAGCCTGCTCTCCGGCGCCTACGACCTCCCGAGCTTCGACCACGACCGGCTGCGGCCCTACTACGGTGACGACCCCGGCCGCTACGCCGACCTGTCCCCGCTGCGCGGGCTCCTCGACTGCCCGGTGCCGGTCCTCTACGTCGTCGCCGAGTTCGACCCGCCCGCGGCGCAGCGGCAGGCGGCCGCCCTGGTCGACGCCTACACCCGCCGGCACGGGCGGTGGCCCGCCGTCCTGCGCCTGGCCGGGCACAACCACTTCACGAGCACCGCTCACCTCAACACACCCGACGACGAGCTCGGCCGCCAGGTGCTCGCCGAGATCGCGCGGCAGCCGGCTACCGCCCGGGCGCGCCGGGACCACTGAGGAAGGAGGCGACAACGATGTCGAGATCTCCGCGAACGGACATCCGCGGCAGGCTCACGGCCGTCGGAGCGGCCGTCGCACTGACGCTGATGCTCGCCGCGTGCGGGGGATCCGGTGGGGCCGCCACGGCGGGGCCCGTCGACGCCGAGCCGGAGCGGGGCGGAACGCTGACCATGGCGATCGGCATCCCGACCCGTAGCTTCGACCCGGCCCAGGACGCCACCCTTTCGTCCACGGGCGACGCGACGCGGCTCGCCGCCGTCTTCGACCACCTCTTCTTCTCCGACCCGGTGACCGGGGAGGCGGTGCCGCACATCGGGGAGAGCCTCGAGCCGTCCGAGGACGGGCGGGTCTGGACCATGCGGATCCGGCCAGGGGTCTCCTTCACCGACGGCACCCCGTACGACGCAGAGGCGGTGCGGTTCACCTACCGGCATTACGTCGATCTGGACTTCTCGCCGGAGGCGCGCACCATCGCCACCTGGGACATGTCGGTCATCGATCCCCTGACGCTGCAGATCACATCACCCGAGCCGAACATGCACCTCGACAAGATGATCGCGCAGTCGCTGCCGTTCATCGTGTCCCCGACCGCGATGCGGACCGACCCCGACGGCTTCTTCGAGAACCCTGTGGGTGCCGGGCCGTATCTGCTCACGGAGTGGGTGCGCGACAGCCACGAGCTCTACACCGCGAATCCGAACTACTGGCAGGACGGGAAGCCCTACCTGGAGCAGGTGCGGATCAACCTCGTCCCCGAGGCCGCGCAACGGATCAACACGATCGCGTCCGGCCAGGCGGACATGCAGCCGCCGAGCGCGGACTCCGACCTCGCGCTGTTCGCACAGGCCGAGGCGATGGGTCTCATCGTGCACCGCGAGTCCCAGAACGGCGGAGGCTGGATCTACTTCAACAATCGGCGCGCGCCGTTCGACGACGTCCGGGCTCGCGAGGCGATCTACCTGAGCATCGACCGGCAGCGGCTCGCCGAGATCATGCAGGGGGCACCGGAAGCCCGCGCTGCCGAGACCCTGTTCGTACCGGGATCCCCCTTCCACGAACCCGACCTGACCTTCCCGGCCACCGACCGAGCTCGCGCCCAGGAGCTGTTCGACGAGCTGGCTGCCGAGGGCAAGCCGGTCGACTTCGTCTTCGTCAACATCAGCGGCAACGACGTCAACGCCCGCGCAGCGCAGTACATCCAGAGCCAGCTTCGAGACATGCGGAACGTGTCGATCCGAATCGACAACGTCGATGTCACCGCGGCCCGCGAGCGGGTCTTCCTCCGGCACGACTACGACATGAGCCCGTACCCGGGGTCCTACCGGTTCCCGGACCCGGAGCCCGCCCTGGTGAACCTCCTGCGCACGTCCGGCAGCTTCAACACCACCGGCTACACCGACACCGACGTCGACGCCGCGCTGATCGCGGCGCGGTCGACGAGTGACACCGCCGAGCGCGCCGCGGACTACCGCGTGGTGCAGGAGCGGTTCATGGCGGACCTGCCGGGTCTGTTCACCTTCACACCTACCCTCAGCACGATCATGTCCCGGAACGTCACCGGCCTGGAGTACAGCAGCCGTGGCCTGCTCCGCTGGGACAAGATCGGATTCCGGCCCTGAGCACGCCCGGCGACTGAGGGAAGCCGCCGCTCGCACCGATGGGAGCCACGGTGTTGCGTCAAGTCGGGAGTCGTCTCCTGCGCCTGGTACCGGTGCTGTTCCTGATCACGCTGTTCACGACGGCGATGGTCGACCTGATGCCGGGCTCGCCCGCGCTGGCGATGCTCGGCGACCAGGCGACCCCTGAGCAGATCGCCCGGCTCGACGAGCAGTTGGGCCTGGACCAGCCGTTCCTCGTGCGCTATAGGGACTGGCTGGCGGCGGCCCTCGGCGGGGACCTCGGAACGTCGCTGCGCATGGGCCTTCCGGTCACCACGGCGATCGCCCAACGGTTCCCCGTGACGCTCGAGATCGCGTTGCTCTCCGTCGTCATGGCACTGCTCATCGCGGTTCCCCTCGGGCTCTTCGCAGGTGCCCGCGCCGGCGGGAGGCTGGACCGCGCCGCCACCGCGCTCTCGTCGGCGCTGCTGTCGCTGCCCGGGTTCGCGGCCGCGGTGCTGCTGATCTACCTGCTGGCGGTGAAGGCGCGGCTGTTCCCGGTCGGCGGCTGGGTCCCGTTCACCGAGGACCCGATCGGCAACCTGCGCTTCGCCTTCCTGCCGGCGCTGAGCCTCGCCCTGATGGAGGCAGCGGTCTACTTCCGGCTGCTCCGCAGCGATGTGATCAGCACCCTGCAGGAGAAGTTCGTGCTGTCGGCCCGAGCGCGTGGCCTGCCCCCCGGGTACGTGCTGTTCCGCCACGTGCTGCGCCCATCGCTGTTCTCCCTGACGACGGTGGCCGGACTGTCCATGGGACGCCTGCTCGGTGGGGCGGTCATCGTGGAGTCGCTCTTCGCGCTGCCCGGTCTCGGCTTCCTGGTCATCCAGTCGGTTCCGTTCCAGGACATCCCCACGATCCAGGGGATCGTCGTCGTCGTGGCCGTCATCTACGTGCTCATCAACATCGTGGTCGACGTGAGCTACTCGATCATCGACCCGCGGATCCGGACGAGGTGACCACATGTCCTCGGTGATGCATCCCGTCCAGAGCGGCGGACGGCCGGGCGAACCCACGACGACGGCATCGCCCGCCGGAGTCCGCATACCGCGCCGACTGGCGAGCCTTCCGCTGTGGATCGGGGCCGCGTGGATCGCCTGCCTCGCCCTGGTGGCTCTGCTGGCGGACGTCCTGCCGATCGCCGGCTACGACGAGGTGGTCGGTCCCCCGATGCAGGGGCCGCAGCTGACGGGCGAGCTGCTCGGCACGGACGCGATCGGGCGCAGCGTGCTGTCGCGCATCTTGTACGGAGCCAGGGCGTCGATGGCGGTCGGGCTCACGGCGGCCGTCGTCGGGCTCGCCGTCGGGGGCTTCCTCGGACTGCTCGCCGGCTACTTCCGGGGCCCGATCGAGGCTGTCATCGACACCCTGGCCGAGGTCGTGCAGGCGTTTCCCCCGCTGCTGTTCCTCATCGCCCTCGCGGCGGCAGTGCGGCCGAGCATCCCGAGCCTCACCCTCAGCCTGGCGGTTCTGATCATCCCGTCGTTCGCCAGGATGACGAAGGGCAGCGTCGTCGCCCAGAGCAGCCGCGAGTTCGTCCTGGCGGCCCGTGCCATGGGCGCGTCCCACTGGCGGATCATGTTCCGGGAGATCCTGCCAAACGCGCTCATGAGCATCGTCTCGTTCTCCGTGGTGGTCATGGCGCTGCTGATCGTGATCGAGGGCTCCCTGAGCTTCCTCGGATTCGGGATGCCGATGCCCTACCCCAGCTGGGGCGGCATGGTCGCCGAGAGCGACGACCGGATCGCCACGCATCCGAGCCTGGTCTTCGTCCCCGTGTTCTTCCTGTTCGTGACCGTGTACGCGCTCAACGCCGTGGGTGACCACCTTCGCGGACGCTTCGACGTGGCGCAGTCGCAGCTCTGACAGCACCCGGCAGCGGAAAGGGCCGCCATGAACTCCCCGACCACCACCGACCCGGAGCCGGGACCGCAGCGGGCCATCGGTTCCCACGGCCGCCCGCCGCTGCTCCAGGTCGACGACCTCCGCTGCCACATCCCGACGCCACGCGGGCTGCTGCGCGCCGTCGACGGCGTGACGCTGACCCTCGAGCGCGGGCAGACCCTCGGCATCGCCGGCGAGTCGGGCTCCGGCAAGAGCATCCTCGTCCGCACGATCATGGGGATCGCGCCCCGCGCGGCCGAGATCAGCGGCGGTGTGCACTTCGGCGGGGTCGACCTTCGCGCCCTGTCGGTGCAGAAGGCCCGCACCTACCTGGGCCGGCACATCGCGATGGTCTTCCAAGACCCGATGACCGCTCTCAACCCGGTCGTGCGCATCGAACGGCACCTCATCGAGGGGTCGCGCCACCACCTGGGCCTCAGCCGTACGGCGGCGCGTGCGAAGGCGTTGGAGCTCCTGGAGCAGGTGGGGATCCCGGAGCCACGCAAGCGCCTCCGCCAGTACCCCCACCAGCTCTCGGGCGGCATGCGTCAGCGCGTCACCATCGCCATGGCCCTGGCCTGCGACCCCGAGCTGCTCATCGCCGACGAGGCGACCACCGCACTGGACGTGACCGTGCAGAAGCAGATCCTCGACCTGCTCCAGGACATCCAACGCGAGCGGAACATGGCCGTGATCATGGTCAGCCACGACCTCGGTGTACTCGCCGGACGCACCGATCGGATCGCCGTCATGTACGGCGGGCAGGTTCTCGAGGAAGCCCCCACGGCGGCGCTGTTCGCCAGGCACCGCCACCAGTACACGCGGGCCCTGCTGAGCGCGATCCCGGACATGGCTCAGCCGCGCCATTCCCTGCTCCACACCATCCCGGGGGCACCGCCCGACCCGGTGGCCCACGGCTCGGGATGCCGCTTCGCACCCCGCTGCGCGGCCGTCCTCCCGTGCTGCACGGCGGAGGCACCGAACCTCCAGCCGGCCGATGACCCCGGCCACCGGTACGCCTGCTTCGCGCCGGCCGGCCCGATCCCACAGGAGCAGCCGTGACTAGTGCCAGCACAGTCGATCCCGAACCCAGCCGGCCCCTGCTGGAGGTCGAGGACCTCGTGCAGTCGTTCCGCGTCCCCGGCGGGACGGTTCACGCGGTCTCGGGCGTCAGCTTCCAGGTGCGGCGTGGCGAGACACTGGGACTGGTGGGGGAATCCGGCTGCGGCAAGTCCAGCGTCGCGAAGGCGCTCGTGCGGCTGCCGGCTCCCAAGGCGGGCCGCATCCGGTTCGACGGGGTCGAGCTGACCTCGATGTCCTTCGCCCGGCTGCGGCGGGTCCTGCCGCGCATGCAGATCATCTTCCAGGACCCGATCTCCGCGTTGAACCCGCGGCGCCGGATCCGCGACGTCATCGCCGAGGGCCTCACGATCCACGGCATGGACGCGGACGGCATCGCCGACCGCGTGGACGAGACCATGCGCCAGGTCGGACTGGACCCGGATCTGGTGGCCGACCGCCGTCCCGGGGAGTTCTCCGGTGGCCAGTGCCAGCGGATCGCGGTCGCGCGCGCCATGGCGCTGCACCCCGACCTGCTGATCTGCGACGAGCCGGTGTCCGCGCTCGACGTGTCCGTCCAGGCCCAGGTGCTGAACCTGCTGGAGCGGATGCGCGCCGAACGCGGGCTCGCGATGCTGTTCATCTCGCACGATCTCGCCGTCGTGCGGAACATCAGCGACCGCATCGCCGTGATGTACCTCGGAAAGATCGTCGAGATCGGCGACGCCGACGAGGTCTACCGGGAGCCGGCGCACCCGTACACCCGCGCGCTGATCGAATCGGTGCCGGTCCCCGACCCGGCCGTCGCACTCGGCGGCCGGACCTTGCGTGGCGAGCTGCCCTCACCGCTCGATCCACCACGCGGATGCCGCTTCCGCACTCGCTGCCCGCTGGCCCGAACCACCTGTGCCGAGATCGAGCCGCCGCTCACGCGGATCAGCCCGAACCGATCGGTGTCTTGCCACTTTCCGCTGGTGAACTGAGCGGGCCGCAGCCGGTGCTCACGAGGCACGGCCGCTGGTAGCCACCGCCATCCTGCAGCGCGCCCACGGCGAGGCCTGACCGATCCCGTTGACGGAGCTTCTCAAGTGAGCAGCAAATCAGAGGATGCCCACCTGCTTCGCAAGGCCGATGTCATCGCGAACCGCCCAATGCTCCACAGCCAGGCCATCAGCCACGCGAAACAGGTGAACATGCGACCACGCGAACGGCTTGCCCGTGGGCTCCACCGAGCCGATCTGCGGCAGGAATCGTCCGGTGTGGACGCCCTCGACCGTCAGGTGGACTGCCACCATGTCACCGTCGACCAGTACGTGGTGCACGATGACGCGCTGGTCGCTGAAGCCAGCCGACAGCGAGCCGAGGATCTCCTTCCACCAGGCGATCCCTCCGCGCTGCCCGACGTGGTCGTAGATGTTGGGCGAGAGCATGGCATCGAGACGATCGAGCTCGCCGGTGCGGATGACGTCGAGGTAGGTGTCCACGATCTCGCGGGGTTCCACGCCCGTCATCGTGCCTATCGCCGACCTGATCGGCCAGACCGTGGGATCACATGTACCGACCGGTCCCCCGACGGACAGCGCGCCCGTCGACGTCCGGCAGCGGGTGCTCGCCGCGCCAGGCTTGGCGGCTCAGGCCGGACGGCGGACGGCTCCTACGGCCGCGTCGTAGAGGTCGAACAGGTCGACCTGTCCGCCAAGGCGCGCCCACTCCTCGTTCGCTGCCTGCAGGCACGTGATCGCCGCGGCCGCGATCGCGCGCGCCTGCAAGGCGCGGCGGCCGGAGTCGGGCAACCGCGGCTCGATCAGCGGTGCCAGCAGGTCCTGCCAGCGACCCTGCTTCTCGGCGTGACCGGCACGCAGGGCGTCGTTGCCGAACAGCAGCGTGATCATCTCGAGCCGCCGCTCGGCCGTCATCTCGATCTCCTCCAGCACCTGGAACGCCGCCCGCAGTGACGCCCAGACCTCCTCGTCGGCCGGACGCTCGGCGAACCGGGCGGCGATCAGCTCGCCCTGTTCGGACAGGCCGCCGAGCGCGAGGTCCTCCTTGCTGCGGAAGTAGTTGAACAAGGTCCGTCGGGAAACACCCGCCGCGGCGGCGACCTCGTCGAGCGTCGTGTCGTCGTAGCCCTTGGCGGCGAACAGCTCGACAGCGGTCCGGGCGAGCAGGGAACGGACCACGGCGCGGGTCTGCTCACGGATGGGGGTCGACTTCTGGGCCATGCACCGATGGTACGTAGATTCACCTGACGAAGCAATTTGCACTCCGTGCACGAAGATGCGTAGAGTGTATGGCATGACCAAGATCGACTACGGCCGCCAGACCGTCATCGTCACCGGCGCCAGCTCCGGGCTCGGCGCGGAGTTCGCACGCCAGTTGGCCCGCCGCGGCGCGGATCTCGTGCTCGTCGCCCGCCGGGCCGACCGGCTCGAGAACCTGGCCGACGAACTCACCCGCGCCCACGGCGTCACGGTGACCGTCATCGCCCGCGACCTCGGCCTGCCCGACGCCGGCCGCACGCTGCGCGCCGAACTCGAAGCCCGCGGCATCCACGCCACCGGACTGGTCAACAACGCCGGCTTCGGCAGCAACGACGCACTCGCCGACGAGGATCCGGACCGTCTGCAGAGCATGATCGCGCTGAACATCAGCGCGCTGGTCGACCTCAGCCGCGCCTACATCGACCCGCTGGCCGCCGCCGACACCGGCGTCCTGATCAACGTCGCGAGCCTCCTGGGGTTCCAGCCGACCCCGTACATGAGCGTCTACGGCGCCACCAAGGCCTTCGTCCTCAGCTTCACCGAATCGCTGTGGGAAGAGACCCACGACACCGGTCTACGCGTCCTCGCCGTGTGCCCCGGCGCCACGCGGACCGAGTTCTACGACGCCGCCGGCAGCCAGTCGGCCGACTACGGCGCGAAGCGAGCCACCCCTGCCCACGTCGTCAGGACGGCACTCGACACGCTGGACCGCCGCTCCGCGCCCCCGTCGGTGATCACCAACGGCCGCCCGCTCGCCCTCGCCAGCAAGGTCCTGCCGCGCCGCCTGATCGTCCGGTTCATGGGCCGGATGGCCCGCCGCCAGCGCACGCAGCACGCCGTCGCACGCACGAACAGCTGAGGAACGGCATGCGCCTCATGCATGCCCCTTCGGCGAGCTCAGCCGCTCCGGCAGCACCGCAACCGTCCGTCATGACCAGATCATCCACCGTGGAGCCGACCCGGGAGGGAGCATCATCGAAGGATGCGATTCGTGCTTCCCGCCCTCGGGGTCGTCCTCGTCCTGATCGGCGCCGTGTGGACCCTGCAGGGCAGCAACCTGCTCGGCGGCAGCTTCATGTCCGGTTCCCGGCTGTGGCTGGTCATCGGACTGGTGGCTCTGGTTGCCGGGATCTGGCTGGTGGTGCGGGCGGTCCGGGCCCGGCGCGCCTGACCGGCGCCGCCGCGCCCCCCGGGGCCCAGCTGGACGAGCCCGCGCAGCGGGGGCAGGCTCGCTCGCGTGGATCTCCCGCTGGTCGACGTGCCCGGCGGGCGCGTCGAGTACGAGGACGTGCCCGGCGACCCCGCCCGCGCGCCGCTGCTCCTCCTGCACGAGGGGCTGGGTTCGGTACGGCTGTGGCGGCGGTTCCACCACCGGCTCGCCGCCGCCACCGGCCGGCGCGCGGTGGCGTTCTCCCGGCTCGGCCACGGCGGCTCCGACCTCCCGCAGGGCAAGCGAACCCCGCGGTACATGCACGACGAAGCCACCGACGTGGTCCCCGCCGTGCGCGCGGCGCTCGGACTGGACCGGGTGGTGCTCGTCGGGCACAGCGACGGCGGCTCCATCGCCCTCCTCCACGCGGGCACGGCCGAGGTGGAGGCACTCGTGGTGCTCGCGCCGCACGTCTTCGTCGAGGAGGCCGGGCTGCGCGGCATCGAACAGGCCCGCCGCGAGTACCTCGAAGGCGACCTGCGGTCCCGGATGGCCCGCCACCACCGCGACCCCGACGTCACATTCTGGAACTGGAACGACGGCTGGCTCGACGACGCGTTCCGCGATTGGGACATCCGCCCGGAGCTGGCCGCGGTCACCTGCCCGGTGCTCGGCGTGCAGGGCACTGCGGACCCGTACGGCACGGTCGTGCACGTGGAAGCGGTGCGCGACCGCGCCGCCGGGCCGGTCACGCTCCAGGTGCTCGGCTGCGGGCACGCCCCGCACCTGGAGCGAGCCGCGGAGGTCGACGCCGCCGTCGCCCAGTTCCTGCAGGGGGCGCCGGTCGAGCAGCGAAGGCGCCCGGGCGCCTGAGTGCTCGGCGGACACGCCGGCGCCGGCCCTACCCGACCACCGGAGGCTCGCCTATTCGCGCGGGTTCAAGGGCGTAGCGCGTCCATGATCTTCAGGGCGCGGTCGAGGCCGGCTGCCGGATCCGCCTCCGGGCTCCCGATCGCGCGGTCGTAGTTCAGGTCGTAGAACAGCTCGGTGACGCCTTGCCCGGCCAGCCACGCCGCATCCTCGCGGATCTTGTCGTAGGAGCCGGACAGGATTCGGTCGTCCCGCCCGTCCACCCGCACCACACCGCGGACGACCACGCGTACGGCCGCCGGGTCCTTCCCCGCCTCATCGGCGCCCTGGCGGACCAGCGCGATGTCATCGGCGAGCCGGGTCAGGTCGGCGCCGCTGCTGCTGATCCACCCGTCGGCGATGCGTCCCGCGCGGCGCAGCGCCGCCGGCACGCCGCCCCCGAGGAGCACGGGCGGACCGGGCCGCTGCACGGGCTTCGGCAGCATCCGGCTCGGCGGCACCGTGTAGAACTCGCCCTCGAACCTGCTCACCTCGTCGGCCCACAGCGTGTGCAGTACTCGCACGTACTCCACGGTCCGCGGGCCGCGCCGGGCTGTCGACGCGCCCGACGCCGTGAACTCGGCGGGCGACCAGCCCACCCCCAGCCCGAGGTCGAGCCGCCCGTCCGACAGGACGTCGAGGGTGGCCGCCTGCTTCGCCAGGTAAGCGGGTGGGACGAACGGGAGGTTGATCACCCCGATACCCAGCCGGATGCGGGACGTGCGCGCGGCGGCGAACGCCAGCGCGGCGACCGGGTCCAGCACGCTGTGATAGACCGGATGCAGGTCCTGGTCGGCGCCGACGAGGAGGCGCTGCAGCGTCCACAGGGACGCGTATCCCAGTTCTTCCGCCTCCGCCGCCACCCGCACCAGGTTCTCCGGGGTCGCCCATCCGCCGGAGATCGGCAGTCCCAGGCCGATCGTCAACTCACTCACGCCCGCACGCTAGTGCTATCCGGTGGAGCGCCGCCGCCACCGTCGCCGGATCAGGCGGAAGGAGCGGCAGCCGCACGTCCGGTGCCGGGATCCGGCCCGTCGCGTGCAGGACTGCCTTGATCACGCTCGGGTTGGGCTCGGCGAACAGGGCCGCCGCCAGCGGCGCGAGCGGGGCGCCCAGTTCGCGGGCGCGTGCCGCGTCGCCCGCACGCCACGCGTCGACCATCGCGACCCATCGCCCGGTGCACAGGTGCGCCGACGCCGCGATCGCCCCGGCCGCGCCGAGGGCCAGCATCGGGGCGGCCATGACGTCGCCCGCGAGCACGGCGAACCCGCGCGGCGGGTCGGCGAGCAGCGTCACGGTGTCGGCGTCCAGCGCCGGGACGGCGTTCTTCATGCCCACGACGCCGGGCAGCGCGGCCAGCTCGCGCAGCGTGGCGACGCCGAGGGGGCGGGCAGTGCGGTGCGGCACGTGGTAGACGATCACCGGCACCGGGCTCCGGGCCGCAAGCTGCGCCATGTGCGCCACCACGCCCGCCTCGGTGGGCCGCACGAACGCGGGCACGGGCACGAGCGCCGCGTCCACCTCCGGCCATGCCGCGAGCGCGGCGAGCTCGGCCGCACTGCGCCACGTGCCGCTCCCGCCCGCGCCCACCACCATGGTCGTGCCGGTGTCGCGGCGCACGGCCGCGCAGACGTCGAGCACCGCGCGGCGTTCCGCGTCCTCCAGCACGGCGGGCTCGCCCGTCGTGCCGAGCGCCACGATCCCGGCGGCCCCGTCCGCCACCACCTCGCGCGCCAACCGTTCGAGGGTGGCCGTGTCCACCTCCCCGTCGGGTGTGAACGGCGTGACGAGCGGGACGTACACACCCGAGAGCTCCATGGACGACAGCGTCGGTCCCACCGAGCGTCAGATCCAGTTCACATTTCTGCTGTTGTCCGTAAGCTGTGCTGATGCTCGACGTGCGGCGCCTGCGGTTGCTCCGGGAACTCGCCCACCGCGGCACGATCGCCGCGGTCGCCGAGGCGCTCGCCTACACGCCGTCGGCGGTGTCGCAGCAGCTCACCGCCCTGGAACGGGAGGCGGGCACCCGCCTGCTGGCCCGCAGCGGTCGGCGGGTGGAGCTGACTCCCGCCGCGCACGGGCTCGTCGCGCACGCCGAGGCCGTGCTCGAACGCCTCGAACGCGCCGAGGCCGACCTCGCGGCGGGCCGGGCAGAGCCGGCGGGCCCGCTGCGGATCGGTGCGTTCCCGTCGGCGGCACGGGCCGTGGTACCCGCCGCGCTCGCCGCCCTCGCCGGAGCACACCCCGCTCTCGAGCCCCGGCTGCGCGAGCTCGACCCCGCTGCCGTCCCCGGCGCGCTGCGCGCGGGCGAGGTCGACGTCGCACTCGTGCACGACTACGACTTCGTGCCCGTGCCTGCCGAGCCCGGCGTGGAGACGGTCGCCCTGTTCGAGGAGGTGATGTTCCTCGCGGCGCCGCGCACGCTCACCCCGATGCCCGGCGAGCCGCATGCCCTGCGCCGGTGGCGGGCCGCACCCTGGATCGTCGCGCCCCGCGACACCCGCTGCGGGACCATGACCATCCGGGCCTGCGAGGCCGCCGGCTTCACGCCGGACGCGCGGCACGTGGTCGATGACTTCCCGGCGGTGCTGGCCCTGGTCACGATCGGCGGCGGGGTCGCGCTCGTCCCGCAGCTCGGCGTCCCCGCACGTGACGTCACGGCAACGGACGCGGACGTCGTCCTCACCCCGCTCCCGATGCACCGGCGCACGATGGCCGCCCACCGGCGGGGCGCGGCAGGCAACCCGGCGATCGCTGCGTTCGTCGACGCGATGCGCGCGGCCGCCGTCCGGATCACCTCCGGATGATCACGGCGCGGGCACGTGAGCGGGGGGCATGGATGCGCTCTCGGCAGCGCTGCGGCGTCTGGCCGAACGGCCCTAGCCATTGCGCCTGGGCGACGCGCCGAGCCGCCGTTTCCGCGTGGCCGCGCGGGGCACTCACGGAGCTCCGGCGCTCGCCGGTGTCCGCTCAGACCCGGACCGATTCCACTCGGTTCCCAGGAGAATGCATGTTCTTCCACCGCCAGGAACTCCAGTTCAAGTCCACACCCGACCAGCCCGACGCGGTGTACGCGCGCAAGCTGCAAGAGGTACTCGGCGGCCAGTACGGCGAGATCACCGTTGCGATGCAGTACATGTTCCAGGGCTGGAACTCCCACCTCCCCGGCAAGTACCGCGACCTCGTCTTCGGGATCGGCGCCGAGGAGTTCGGCCACGTCGAGATGCTCGCCACCATGATCGCCCAATTGCTCGAGAAGGCGCCGCTGGGCATCACCAGCGACGCCGTACAGGACGACCCGACCGTCGCCGCCGTCGTCGGCGGGATGGACGTACAGCACGCCATCGTCGCCGGTGCGGGCGCCCGTCCCGTGGACAGCAACGGCAACCCGTGGCAGGGCAGCTACATCACCGGCAGCGGCAACCTGCTCGCCGACTTCACCGCCAACGCCAACGCCGAGATGCAAGGCCGCACCCAGGTCGCGCGGCTGTACCACATGACCGACGACCACGGTGTCCGCGAGCTGCTGTCCTTCCTGCTCGCCCGCGACACCATGCACCAGAACCAGTGGCTCGCGGCGGCCAAGGAACTGCAGGAGGAGGGCTACGAGGGGATGCCTGTGCCCAGCAACTTCCCGCAGAGCAAGGAGCACACCGAAGTCTCCTACCAGTACCTCAACTTCAGCGACGGCAAGGAGGCCGCCAACGGGCGCTGGGCGAGCGGGCCCACCCCGGACGGGCACGAGTTCAGCTACCACGACGGGCCCACCACACACGCGCCGATGCCGCCGCCAACGCGGCCGGACGCACGCATGTACGGCACCACCGACCTGCCCAACCCCGTCGAGAAGGCGGCCGGGACAGCCCAGGACAAGCTCAACCGCGAGTGACACCCTTCGCCACCGCCGGGCCGATGGTCGAGTCACCGCTCGAGCACCGGCCCGGCGAGAGGGATGCTGATCCGCCGCGGCACGGCGGCGCTGGGCGAGCCGCCACTTCGCCAACCGCATCATCGGCTGGGCCACCGACCCGCGCGCGACAACCACGCTGTTGCTCACCGCGCTCAACCCCGCGCTGCGCTCGCGCGAGGTGCGGGCCGGGCAACCCGTGTCGGCTCACGCACCAGATGTCGGCTTGCGCTGCCCATCGACCGGTGGCGTCAGCTACGAGTGGGCGCGCCGGCCGAAACGGGGTGCGCAGGCCGGCACCCGAAGCGGCCCGGCGGGGTACCAACCGGATATTGTGTGTTCAATGGTTAGCCGGCCCGAACCGCGAGCGCGCGCCCCGTGGCAGGACGGGCACTTCATCGGCGGCCATCCGGTGCTGGACCTCGCGAACACGGTGTTCGACCGCGCGCACCCGGTTCCGGACAACGAACTGCTGAAGACGCCGTCGGACGTGCTCACGTGGTGCGAGTCGGCAGGGTTCTTCGAGACCGCACCCGCACTGGGCGATGCGGCGGTGGACGGCCTGACGGAGGACATCCGCTCCGTCCGCGAGCACGCATGGGCCGCCTTCGACGCGGTGTCGCGCCGGCAACCCGTCCCCACCGCATCCGTGGGCGCCCTCCTGGAGCGGAGCGGGGCCGGCGTCCGCGCGGGCCATCTCCAGGACGTCGATACCGAGATGGATCACCTCGCCGCCGACTGGGCCACCCCCGGGGCGATACCGACGGCGCTGTCCCTGCTCGCGGTGCACGCGTTGTTCACGCTGCCCCCCGAGCGGATCCGCGCGTGCGGGCGGTGCGGTTGGCTGTTCCTGGACTCCTCGCGAGGCGGCCGGCGGCGGTGGTGCAGCATGAGCACCTGCGGGAACCGTGAGAAGGCCAGCCGCCACCGCCAGTCGGCCCAGCCGCACTCAGCCCAGTGATCGGCGCATGACCGGGCGGTCGGCCTTCCGCCGGGCCACTTCCGTGAAGCCCGCACCGAGGAAGGCGCTGGCGATGCCGGTCATCGCGGTGTCGGAGCCCGCGCGCCGCCCGGAACGGGGCTCGACGGGATACCCCTCGGCGACCGGGTATCCGCGGGTGGCCGCGTAGTCGCACACGGCATCGAGAACGGCGGGGAGCAGGCCGGCCCCTCGGCGCTGCCGGTGGACGAAGATGCAGGTGATGGCGCAGACAGGCTCGTCGTCGACGCTCGCCAGGATGGGTGAGCGCTCCAGCCGGGGGAAGGCGCCACGTGGTCCCAGAGCGCACCAGGCCACGGGCTCGTCCCCCTCGTACACGAGCACACCAGGCGGCTGCTCGCGCGAGGCGAGCTCCTTCATCGCCTGCTTGTTCCCCTCGCCCTTGCCCTCCATCCACTCGGCGATCGACAGCCGCCAGTGCATGCACCAGCAGCCACGGGCGCCCCCGTTCCTGCCGAGGACCCGCTCGAAGTCGTCCCAGGTCTCCGCACGCAGCTCCCGGACATCGAGTTCGTCCTTGCCGCGATCGTTCACGCTCATCGTCGAAGCCCCCACTCCGCGAGTAACCATTAATAGCTCATTTTCAGGTTACTGCAGGGCGGCGGAGCGCGCCCGGTCAGCCGAGCGGGTCGTCGAGCAGCCCGCCGGCCGGCCCCTCCACGAAACGCGGGTCGAACTGGGGGAACTCGGTCCCCAGCCCGTCGGCACCCGCGGGCTCCGGGCCGTCGGCGGCGTCGAGGAAGGAGGCCTGCGCGTCGCCTGCGGTCGCCGCGCCCGCGCTCACCGCCTGCTCGAGGTCGCCCGCCGCGGCGGTGCCCGTCACGAGGGGAAGGGCAGCGCCGGACAACAGCAGCCCGGTGATCATGCGCTGGGTCATCTGATCGCTCCTCACATGTCCTCCGCGCCGGCCTTGATGGCCTCGCGGATGCGGTTGTAGGTGCCGCAACGGCAGATGTTGCGGATCTCCTCGACCGCCTCGTCGTCGACGTCACGGCCCTCGTCGCGGCACTGCCGGACCTTCGCCACCGCGGCCATGATCTGGCCGGGCTGGCAGAAGCCGCACTGCGGCACGTCGTTGTCGAGCCATGCCTCCTGCATCGGGTGCAGGTCGTCCCCGTCGGCGAGCCCCTCGATCGTGGTGATCTCGTCGTCATCGGAGATGTCACCGACCGGCACGGAGCACGGGTTGAAGGCCTTGCCGTTGATGTGGGAGGTGCAGGCCTTGCAGACGTTGATCCCGCAGCCGTACTTCGGGCCGGTGACACCGAGCAGGTCGCGGATCACCCAGAGCAGGCGCACGTCGTCCTCGGTGTCCACCGAGACGCGCTCGCCGTTGAGCATGAAGGTGTGAGTAGGCATGGGCGCGCTCCTCAGAAGGTGTACTTCAGGCCGTTGGTCGGCGACTCCGGCACGGGCGGCACGGTCGCCCACGGCTCGAACGGCAACGGGTCCTCGTGGTTGATCGGGAAGTACTCCGGCACCGTGCCGGTGGCCCGCGCATAGGCGCAGGCGATGGCCCCGCACGTCGCGGCGAGGCCCGCCTCCCCCGCCCCGCCGGGCTCGTCCGCGCCCGAATCCACGATGATGATCTTCATCTCGGGCGGGGTGTTCCACTGCCGCGTGTAGAAGAAGTTGTCCCAGCTCGCCTCGACGAAGTGCCCGTCCTGAAGGTGCAGACTCGAGGTCAGGATCTGCGCGAGCGCGTCGTTGATGCCGCCCATCATCTGCGCCTCGAGGCCGCGCGGGTTGATCACGAGGCCGACGTCGATGGCGAAGACGACCTTGGTCACCCGCGGCCCGGTCACGCCATGGCGGACCTTCCGGTCGGCGGTGTCGGGCCGGCAGTCGATCTCCACGAGCGCCGCGGACACGCCCTTGTACTCGGTGTGGACGCCGATGCCCTGCGCGGTGCCCTTCTTCATGGAGCGACCCCAGTCACCCTCATCGGCGACCCGGTCGAGGACGGCGCGCAACCGGTCGGTCTTGCCGAACTCGCGGCGGAACTCGTAGGGGTCCCTGCCCATCTTCTCGGCGAGCTGGTCGACCATCAGCTCGCGCGCCGTCGCGACGTTCGGCGAGTAGATGTTGCGCACCGAGCTGGTGTTGAAGCGCATGTCGACCTCGTTCAGGAACCGCGTCGACACGCCGAAGTGGTAGGGCGTGACCTGCGTCAGCTCGAAGATGCTCTCCGACAGCGTGAGGTTGCCCAGCGGCGCCTTGACCGCCGCCGCCGTGATCGCCTCGCCGAGGCCGGGGTTGATCTGCGTCGCAACGCTGGTGTGCCGCTGCTCGAAGCTCAGCACGGACGTCCCGCTGATCTGGGCCCGCACGCGCGAGGTGCACATCGGGTGCACCCGCCCCTGCCGCGAGTCGTCGGCGCGGGTCCACATCAGCTTCACGGGCTTGCCCATCGCCCGCGAGACCTCGGCGGCCTCCAGCGCTGCGTCGAAGAAGAGCCTGCGACCGAAGGATCCGCCGCCCTCCGTGACGTGCACGCTCACGCTGTTCTGCGGCAGCCCGAGCAGCTTCGCGATCTCCGCCTGCGCCGCGATCGGGTTCTTCAGCGGGCTCCAGATCTCCGCGCGGTCGCGCCGCACGTCGGCGATGGCCGAGTTCGTCTCGAGCGCGCTCCCTGAGGTGAAGTAGAACGTGAACGCGTGGTCGATCGTCTCGCCGATACCGGGCGGCACCGCCATCGGCAGCTCGGCGGCCTTCAACGTCGCCAGGATCGATGCGTCGTCCTCGCCCGCCACGGTGCCGGGCTTCCAGTCGACGTGCAGCGCGTTGACGCCGTCGATCGCCTGCCCGAACGTCCGTGCCCGGACCGCCACGCCGGTGGAGACGACCTCCACGTCGGTGACACCCGGCATGTCACGCACCTCGTCCAGGTTCCGGACGCGCTTCGGCGTGCCGTTCAGGTCCGGCGCCCGGCAGATGACGGTCGGCAGCGCGCCCGGGACCTGCATGTCCGTCACGAACTTCTTCCGGCCGGTGACGATCGCGCGCGCGTCGGTCTTGTTCTGCGGCCGCCCGATGACGCGGAAGTCCTCCGTGCCCTTGAGGACCACCTCCACCGGCTCCGTCGTCGCGCTGGCCGCCTTCTCCGTGAGCTCACCGAACCCGAGGCCGTTGATCATCCCCGCGCGGCTGGTGAGCGTGCGGACGTCCTGGCCGAGCACCTGCGCCGCCGCGGCGAGCAGCCGCCCCTTCGCGAGCGCGGCCGCCACCCGGATCGGGGTGTAGGTGGTGAAGGTCGTACTCGACCCGCCGGTGAGCTGGTTGAACATCAGCTCGGGCCGGGCGTCGGCGAGGGTGACGCGGACCTGCTCGACGTCGAGATCCAGCTCCTCCGCGATGATCATCTGGGTCGAGGTGATGATGCCCTGGCCGTTGTCCGAACGCGGCAACGCGAACGACACCGTGCCGTCGCGGTTCACCTCGACCCGGATCAGGTTCGCGGTCGGCCGGCCCGCGTCGCGCAGCGCGTCGAGCAGGTCGTAGACCTCGGGCGTCTGCGGGGCGGACGGGATCGCCGCCGCGGCCCGCGTCTCACCGAACACCGACTGGCGCGTGAGCTCGGCCGCCACCACCAGGGTCGGCGCCGCGACGAGGTAGCCGAGGAAACGTCGGCGGCTTGTCGCCACAGGAACGACGGACGATTCGCCGCCGGCTCGTGGTGGGGATGCGAAACGGTGCTGGGCCATCCGGGCTCCTCTTCTTCGGGGAACGAACCGGAGCGGCGACGGGGAGCGGGTCGCCCGGCTGCTCAGCCGACGAACGAAGCCAGTCGCTCTACGGATACGCCTCGCTGCAGTACGTAGTTGTAGAACGTGGATCACTCGCACAGCGGGACCGTCCTCACAGGATGGTCTCTGACCAGGGCATTCCGGCGTCTGCCGCAACGGACTGCAAGATCAGACCGGTCGCCCGAACTTCACCCGGTCGAGTGCCCCGAGACGTCCCCGGACGCAGGCCGCCCACAACCCGACCACCGCCCGTCGACACTTGAACGTCAGGACGCATTCCGTGCAGGTTTCCGGGAAAAGTCTCAACAGGAGCTTCAATGTTAAGGTGGAAGGGGTGTTGGAATTCGAATTCGGCCATGCCCTGTCCCGGTTCCTCGGCTCCCTCCCGGCCCGTCCCCGGCTGCTCGGCCTCGGCGAACCCACGCACGGCTTCGAGGAGTTCCTCGAGATCCGCAACCGGATGTTCCGCTGGCTCGTCGAGCACGAGGGGTACCGCGGCATCGCGATGGAGACCGACGTGCTGGCCGCGCAGGCCGTCGACGCGTACGTCGCGGGCGGGCCGGGCGATATCGACGTGATCATGTTCACCGGCTTCAGCCACGGATTCGGGGCGGCGGCGGCGAACCGCGAGCTGGTCGCCTGGATGCGCGCGCACAACGCCGGGCGGGAGCCGGCCGAGCGGCTCCGGTTCGACGGCGTCGACGCACCGCTGGAGACGACGAGCGCGGCGAGCCCGCGCGGCCCGCTCGTGGCGCTCCGCGACTACCTCACCGCGCACGTCGACGCGGACCTGGTGCCCAGCGCCGCGGGCGAGATCGAGCGCCTGGCGGGCGACGATGTCCGGTGGACCGCCACCGAGGCCGTCATGGACCCGGCCCGCTCCGCCGGCGACTCGCCCGACGCCCGCGCGCTGCGGCTGATCGCCGACGACCTCACCGCGGTGCTGGACGCCGAGACACCCGGGCTCGTCGCCGCAACCTCGGAGGCGCGCTGGCGGCGGGCACGGCTGCACGCCCGCACGGCCATCGGCCTCCTGCGCTACCACCGCGTGCTGGCCGATCCGGCGGAGAACCGCATCGCACGGGCGGCCGGGATGCGCGCCGCCATGATGGCCGACAACCTGCGCGACATCGCCGACCGCGAGTCGCGCCGCGGGCCGACGCTGGTGTTCACCCACAACGGGCACCTGCAGCGCGAACCGAGCTCGATGACGATGGCGGGTGTCCCGCTGCGGTGGTGGTGTGCAGGCGCGATCATCGCGACCGTGCTGGGCGACGGGTACGCCTTCGTCGCCACGGCGCTCGGGTCGGCTCCGTCCCGCGGGCTCGGCGAACCGGCACCGGACACCCTCGAAGGCCTGCTCGCCGAGCTCGGCGAAGGCATCCACCACGCCGACGACCTGAAGGGACGGCGGCAGGCGCTCCGCATCGCCGACTACTGGTACGCCCCGCTGCACCCGGAGCACCTCGTCGGCGCCGATGCGGTGCTGTTCGTCCCCCGGGTTGGGTAGACGCGGCTCCGGGACGAGGGAAGAAGTTCGGCCGGTACCGTCCGGCCTCGTGGAAGGCCCGCTGTCGACGATCGCGACCGCATGGTTGCCCGACGTCGACCTGCTGACCGACCGGCTGGTCACCGCGGTCTTCACCGACCACCCGGCGTGGACCGACTACCGCAGCGTGCCGCCGGAGGATCTGCGCGACGGGTGCCGCCGATACCTCATGCGGGTGCTGGAGCTGCTCGCGGACGGCCGGCCCTGGAGCACGGAAGACGATCCGGTTGCCGGACCGATCGGCCGGCAGCGGGCCGAGCAGGGCGTACCCCTCGAAGTGATGCTGCGGACGTTCCGGCTGGGCGGGCGGGTCGTCTGGGAGGCCCTCCTCGAACGCACGAACGGGGTGGCGCCCGCGGACCTCGGCGCCGCCGCCACCGCGATGTGGACCGTGGTGGACGGCCTCTCGTCGGCGCTGTCCACCTCCTACCGCAGCGCCGAGGCCGAGCAGTTGCGCCGCGACGACCAGCGCCGGCACGCCCTGCTGGAGGAGGTCGTCGCGGGCGGCACCACCGGACAGCGGGTCGCCGACCAGCTCGACCTGCCGCTGGCCGGGCACTACCTCGTGGTGGTCGCCGACCTCGATCAGGACGGCACCGCCGCGCTGCCCGGCCCGCAGACTGCCCTGTCCGCGCTCGGGGTCCGGTCGGTCTGGCACGTGCGCACCGACACCCTCGTCGGGCTCGTACCCCTCGAAAGCCACGACCCGGCCTTCGTGCTGGCTCGGCTGCGCTCGCTCGCCCGGGGCAGGGTGGCGTCGGCACCCACCGCCGCGGGCCTCGCCGGGGTGGCGCCCGCCCACCGGCTCGCCGTTCTCGCCTTGGGCACCCTGCCCAGGGGCAGCGCAGCGCTCGTCCGCATCGAGGACCGCTACCCCGAGGCGATGCTGCTGCGCTCCCCCGAGCTGCGGCAGCGACTCGCGGACGCATGGCTCGGACCCGTGCTGCGCCTGCCCCAGCGGGAACGCGAGGTGCTGCTGGAGACGCTGACGGCCTGGCTGGAGGCCGACCGGTCGGCCGGCGTCGCCGCGGAGCGGCTCTACTGCCACCGCAACACCGTCCTCAACCGGCTGCAGCGCGTCACCGCCCTCGTCGGCCGCGAGCTCACCGGCCGGCGGGCCTACGTCGAGCTCTCGCTCGCCCTCTCCGCGCTCGAACTCCCCGCCTGATTGGGCAACCTGATTGGGCAACCTGCCCAATCCGCCACCCCCAGCACTGGGCGTCGGATCATGGTGCCGAGAGCCCGCCGGGACGAGTCTGACCGCGTGGCAGCGGTGACACCCCAACAGACGCCAAGGCGCCCCCGGAAGCAGGCGAACCCGCTTGCCGCCGAAGATCCCGAGGTACTGCGGGGCTGGTACCGCCAGATGGTCCTCGTCCGGCGGTTCGAGGAACGCGCCTCCCAGGGCTACACCCGCGCCGAGATCGGCGGCTACTGCCACCTGAACCTCGGCGAAGAGGCCACCGTCGTCGGCCTGCTCGCCGCGATGCGCCCCGACGACTACCTCTTCACCAACTACCGCGAGCACGGCTACGCGATCGCGAAGGGCATCGAGCCCGGGCGCGTGATGGCCGAGCTCTACGGGCGCACCACCGGTACGTCCAAGGGTTGGGGCGGCTCGATGCACCTGTTCGACGCGCGGGCGCGCCTGCTCGGCGGTTACGGCATCGTCGGCGGCCAGGTCCCGCTCGCCACCGGCGCCGCGCTCGCCGTCGACTACCGCGGCGGCGACGAGGTCGTGGTCTGCCAGATGGGCGACGGCACCACCAACATCGGCGCCTTCCACGAGGCGCTCAACATCGCCGCGCTGTGGAACCTGCCGATCGTCTACGTCGTGGTCAACAACGGCCTCGGCATGGGCACCACGGTGGAGAAGTCCTCCGCCGAGCCGGACCTGCACAAGCGCGCGGCCGCGTACCGCATGCACGGCGAGCGCGTGGACGGCAACGACGTGCTCGCGGTCCGCGACGCCGCCCGCCGGCTCGTGGAGCGGGCGCGCACCGAGGGGAAGCCGGCGCTCCTGGAGTCGGTCAGCTCGCGTCTGAAGGGCCACTCGGTGGTCGACCCGGCGCGCTACCGCACGTCGTCCGACGTCGAAGCGGCCCGTGCGGCCGACCCGATCGCCAGGTTCCGGGCCGCGCTGCTCGCCGCTGGAACCGCCGACGAGGAGCAGCTCACGGCCCTGGAGGCGCAGGCGCGCGCCGAGGCCGACGAGGCCGTTGCCTTCGCCGCCGCGAGCCCGCACCCGGACGTCTCGACGCTGTTCGACCACACCTACGCCACGCCGGTGGCGAACGAGTCGCGCCGCCTGCCGGCGGACGCCCTCTACCGTTGAGGACCTGCCCGTGCCTGTCATGACCTACCGCGAGGCCCTGCGCAGCACCCTGCGCGAGGAGCTGCTGCGTGACGACGACGTCTTCCTGATCGGGGAGGAGATCGGCGTCTTCGAGGGCTCGTACAAGATCACTGCGGGGCTGCTCGCCGAGTTCGGCGAGAAGCGCGTACGCGACACGCCCATCGCCGAGGAGGGCTTCGTCGGCGCGGCGATCGGGGCGGCGATGCTGGGGCTGCGCCCGGTCGTCGAGCTCATGACGATCAACTTCTCGCTGATCGCGCTGGACCAGATCGTCAACCACGCGGCGAAGGTCTACGGGATGTTCGGCGGCCAGACGCCGGTGCCGATGGTCATCCGCACCCCCGGCGGGGGCGGCCAGCAGCTCGGGGCGACCCACTCGCAGAACATCGAGCTGTACTACGCGTTCGTGCCCGGGCTCAAGGTGGTGGCGCCGAGCACACCCGCCGACGCGAAGGCACTCCTACGGGCCGCGATCCGCGACGACGATCCCGTGCTGTTCCTCGAGAACCTCGCGCTCTACAACACCAAGGGCGAGGTGCCCGACGACCTGCCGCCCGCCGAGATCGGCCGAGCCGCCGTGACCCGCGAAGGCACCGACGTCACGATCGTCGGCTACTCGCGCATGGCCACTGTCGCCACCGAGGTGGCCGACCGGCTCGCGCAGGAGGGCATCTCCGCCGAGGTGGTCGACCTGCGCAGCCTGCGACCGCTCGACCGCGACACGATCGTGAACTCGGTGCGCAAGACCGGCAGCGCCGTAGTGGCCGAGGACGACTGGCTGACCTACGGCATCGGCGCCGAGATCGCCGCAACCATCTCCGAGGGCGCCTTCGACCACCTCGACGCGCCCGTGCGCCGGGTGGCCGCCGCAGAGGTGCCGCTGCCGTACGCGAAACCCCTCGAACAGGCCGCCCTGCCCTCGGCCGACTCGCTGCTGACCGCCGTGCGGGAGACCCTCGCCGCCGTCGGCCGCCTCCCCGGGAGGACCTCCGTTGCCTGAGATCACCATGCCCCGCCTCTCCGACACGATGGAGTCGGGCGTCATCGCGACCTGGCACAAGCACGTCGGGGACCCGGTCAGCACCGGCGACGTCATCGCCGACATCGAGACCGACAAGGCGATCATGGAGCTGGAGGCGTACGACGACGGCGTCCTCGAGCGCATCCTCGTCCCAGAAGGCGAGAGCGCCCCGATCGGGGCGCCCATCGGCGTGCTCGGCGACGGCAGCGGCGGGGACAGCGGGGCCGAGGGCGGGGCCGACCGTGCGGCCGGCAGCGCGCCCGCGTCCCCGGCGCCCGAGAAGCCCGCCGTACCGACAGCGGCGGCCACGCCCGAGCCGGCCGTACCGGCACCCGACCGGCGCCCACCCGCCTCACCGCTGGCCCGCCGCCTCGCCCGCGAACGCGGTGTCGACCTGAGCGCCGTACAGGGCAGCGGGCCGCACGGCCGGATCATCCGCGCCGACATCGATGCGGCCGCTGTGCTTCCCGACGAGCATGTGCGTCCCGGCGACCAGCCGAGCACGCCACCGGCGCTTCCGGCGCGCGCCGAGGACGACCCCGACGTCGAGCTGCTCCCCCTGCCCCAGATGCAGCGGGTCGCCGCCGACCGCCTCACGCGGAGCAAGCAGGAGGCGCCCCACATCTACCTGACGCGCGCCGTCGACGTCACCGAGCTGCTCGCGCTGCGCGCCACCCTGAACGAGACCCTGGTGGCGGCCGGTGGGCCGAAGGTCAGCGTGAACGACCTCGTCCTCAAGGCCGTGGCCAGCGCCTTGCGGACGCACCCGGAGATCAACGTGTCGTTCGCGGGCGACTCGGTGCGCCGGCACAAGCGGGTGCACGTCGGCATGGCGGTGGCCGTCGAGTCGGGCCTGCTCGTGCCGGTCGTGCGCGACGCCGACCGCATGAGCGTCTCCGAGATCGCGACCCGTACGCGCGACCTGTCGGCGCGGGCCCGCGACCGCAAGCTCCGGCCCGAGGAGATGACCGGCAGCACGTTCACCGTGTCGAACCTCGGGATGTACGGCATCGAGCAGTTCACCGCCGTGATCAACCCGCCAGAGGCGGCGATCCTCGCCGTCGGCGCCGCCACCGAGGAGCTCCGCCCGCGAGACGGCGTCCCGGTGGTGACGTCGATCATGCGGGTGACACTCTCGTGCGACCACCGTGTGGTCGACGGTGCCACGGGCGCGCGCTACCTGCAGACACTCGCCGAATTGTGGGACGCCCCGTTGCGCATCCTGGCCTGATCCGTCCCCCGGATGGGGCCCTCGGGTGATGGCCCCTGCGCGATGCGGGCATCATCGTTGCGGAGCGCGTGCATTCGAGTGCGCGCCGGAGCGATCGGGGTATCTGTGGTCCAGGTCCGCAACTCGCCGCCCGCCGCGCCCATGGCGCGGCAGTCCCGCTTGTGGCGCAACCTGGCGCTGGGCGCCGCACTCGCTGCTGCGGTGCTCGTCGTCGTCGTGCTGCTGGTGGTCACCCCGGGAGGCAACCCACCTCCACCGGGCCCGACCCCGCCCGTCCCCGCCGGACCGCAGCTCTACGTCGACCCGGCCGGCAACGACACGAACGACGGCTCGACGGGCAGGCCCTTTCAGACGATCCAGAAGGCGCTCGACGAGGCCGAGCCCGGTACGACGATCAACCTCGCGCCCGGCGAGTACCGCGAGAACCTCGCCACGCAGCGCGACGGGCAGCCGGGCGCTCCGATCACGATCAAGGGGCCGGAGACGGGTCAGGACCGGTCCGGCCGCTACCAGGCCACGCTGTACGGCACCGACCGCATCATCAGCGTCGACCACAGCTACTACGTCTTCGAGGGCTTCACCATCGACGGCCAGGAGAAGCTCAAGGGCCAGCAGCTCCCCGAGGACATCTCGAGGATCACGGCGTTCAAGCAGAGCGTGGCCAGGGAGGTCGAGGACGGCCGGCTGATCTACATCGGGGCCGCCGACACGTCCCGGGACATGACCGGCATCGAGATCCGCAACATGTTCCTGAGCGGCGCGGGCGGCGAGTGCGTCCGGCTGCGCAACAACGCCCACGACAACGTCATCGCCGACTCGGTGATCCAGTACTGCGGCATGTTCGGCAAGAAGAGCGACGACGGCGAGCGGGCCGAGTTCCACAACGGGGAGGGCGTCTACATCGGCACCAGCCCGAAGTCGGACAGCCAGCCGATGGCCGAGAACGACACGAGCTCCGGCAACCAGGTCACCGGCAACATCATCCGCACGTTCGGCTCGGAGTGCTTCAACGTCAAGGAGAACGCGCACGACAACGTGTTCGAGAACAACCAGTGCTTCGGCAACACGGAGTCGGCGGAGTTCGACGGCAGCAACATCGAGCTGCGCGGCCACAACAACGTCGTGCGCAACAACACGATCAGCGGGTCGGAAGGCGTCGCCATCAAGATCAAGAGCGACAGCGCCCAGTACGACAAGGGCGGCAACATCGTCGAGGGCAACCAGATCTCCGACATCGGCGCCGAGGCGTTCCAGTACGAGTCGAACACCGAGCAGGGGCAGATGTGCGGCAACGAGGTGCAGGCGGCCAGCATCGGCGAGGAGGTCCCGGCGGGCGTCGACCAGCCCTGCTGAGCGCAGGCCGCGCCGTCTCGCCCGTCCGGTGGACGTGATCGACACTTGGCGTCACGAGATGTGACATCAGGCGTATCCCGTTCGCCCGTTCGAGTGTTGTACGGGCGTGAGAGAACGTACTGGCGGGGCCGCCCGCCTACCGCTCGTCGCCACACTCGTCGCCGTGGCGTGCATGGTGCCCGCCACGGCCGCCCAGGCCGCGACGACCGCAGGCGAGACCGGCACCGTGGTCGCGCTGGTCAACCAGGAGCGCGAGAAGGCGGGCTGTGACCCCGTCACGGTCGACAACCGCCTCACCGCCGCCGCAGAGGACCACTCGCAGGACCAGACCGACATGGGGAAGATGACCCACACCGGCTCGGACGGCTCCACCGTGGGCGCCCGGGCCACCCGGGCGGGCTACACGTGGCGGAAGGTCGGGGAGAACGTCGCCTCCGGCACCACGTCGCCGGAGCGGGCCATGCAGCTCTGGATGAACAGCGACGCCCACCGCGAGAACATCCTCAACTGCGCCTTCGAGGACATGGGCGTCGGCTACGTCGGCGGCTACTGGACGCAGGACTTCGCCACGCCCAAATAGACCTGCGCCCCGAGGAGAGTCGGGTTGGGGCGCTCTAGACTCCACCGTTGTGAGCGCCCCGACCCGCCGGGCCCCGGACGACCTCCTGGTGCACCTGCGCCGCGCCCGCGACCACGTCGACCGCCACTACACCGATCCGCTCGACCTCGAGTCGATCGCGGCGGTCGCCGGGATCAGCAAGTTTCACTTCCAGCGGCTCTTCACCGCCACCTACGGGGTCTCCCCCGCTGCTCACCTGTCGCGGCGGCGCGTGGAGCGCGCGCAGGACCTCCTGCGCTCCACCAACCTCACGGTCACCGAGGTCTGCCACGCCGTCGGCTTCTCCAGCCTCGGCTCGTTCAGCAGCCGGTTCCGGGAGCTGGTCGGCGAGTCGCCGAGTGAGTTCCAGCGCCGCTGGGCCGCCACCGGCGCGCCCCACATCCCCGGGTGCTTCGTGTTCATGTGGGGGCTCGCCGAGCGGCGTGGGTCCGCAAGCGAGGAGAAGCCACCGAACGCGGCGGGCTCCTAACCTTTCCGCATGATCACAGCCGTCTCCATCGCCAGCGTGTTCGTCAAGGACGTCGACGCCAGCAAGGCCTTCTACACCGACGTGCTCGGCTTCCAGGAGCACACCGACATCACCCTCGGCGACGGGTACCGGTGGTGCACCGTGAAGAGCCCGACCCAGCCGGACCTGCAGATCCACCTGACGGTGCCCGGCCCGCCGATCCCGGACGACATGGTGGCCGCCATCAACCGCGCGCTCGACGCGGGCAACATGTTCGGCATCGGCGTGAACGTGGACGACTGCCGGAAGACCTACGAGGACCTGCAGGCCAAGGGCGTGGAGTTCATCCAGACGCCGGAGGAGCGGCCGTACGGGGTCGAGGCTGTCGCCCGCGACAACTCCGGCAACTGGATGGTGCTGGTCGAGCCCAAGACCTACTCCCCGGCCGACTTCGACTGAGACTCGTCGGGCTCGACGCCGCCCGCCGAGTCCGGCGCACAACCGCGCCAGGGCGTGCCCGCGTCGTCGGCACGACGCCCTCGGCATGGACGATCAGAACGGCGGTTCCTCCTCGGCGTCGGGTGCTGGTGGGGGTAGTGGGGCCGGGTTGTTGCCTTCGCGCCACAGGATGCGCAGCTCGTGTGGGTTTCCCGGCCCGGTATCGGGGTCCTCGCGCCGGTCGGTTCCGTCCGGTGGTGGGTCCGGGTCGGGTAGGTCGGGTCGGATCGGTTCGCCGCGGGTGCGGTAGGTGCGTCCGAGTGGGGAGATCCACACGAAGTGCCCCGGTCGCGGCTGGGTGAGCGTCCAGCCGCGGTCCTTGTCGGGGTGGTGGCGCCAGCAGCCGGGTCCAATGTTGGCCTGCACGGTGTCCCCGCCGCGGCCGTGGTCGATGGTGTGGTCCAGCTGCGAGCGCCGTGCCGGGCGGTCGCAGCCGGGCCCGACGCAGCTGCGGTCCCGGATCCGGACGTGGTCGGCCAGGGCGCCGCGGGCGAACCGGGCCCGCGGATCCTTGCCGAGTTCGCGCCACATGCGGTGGCGGTCGGCCCACCGGTCGGCGATCTCGGCGATCAGCCCGGTCCAGTCCCCGGTGAGGTCGGGGTCGGCGGCGAAGCGGCGCAGCTCGGCCAGGGTGAGGTGCAGCTCGACCACCCCGCCGCGTACCCGGTCCGGCGGTCCTGTGCCGGGTGGGTGGCCGGGTCGTGGTCGGCGCCGTAGTGGTCCGGCCAGTAGCAGGTAGCCGTGGGTGTCGAGGATGGCGAAGTGCCACCGCGCGCCCCGGCGTTGCCGGGCGGCCACGGTGCGGGCGGTCTCGGCGTCGATCGGGCCTAGGCCGGGGATCTCGGCGGGGCGCTGGTCGCAGCCCAGCACTGTGGCCAGTCCGACCCGCAGCTCAATTCCTTGGCGGATGCCGATCCGCTCGCCGCGCCAGCGGTCCTCACCGGTGCCGGCTGGTCTCGCCGCGGTCGGGGACGGGCCGGACCCTGTCGCGCCCGCCACTGTCGGGCAGGCCTGCCCGTCGCCGGTGGACCCTTCGCCGGTCGGGCTCTCGCCGGTCGGGCTCTCATCGGCCCGGTTCCGACCGCCCGGGTCTGCGTGGCCCGGCTCTGCGCTGGTGGGCTCCCACCCCGCGCCGGCCTTGGCGTCGGCAGCCTCGCTGCCGCCTTCCGGGTCGCTGGTGTCCCCGATGCCGGCATCGGTGTCGTCGCGGTCGTCGGGCCGGCGGCTGGTGAGCAGCCGGTCGAGGATCTGCGCCTCGGTGAGCCCGTGGAACGAGCCGTCCAGCATGCCCAGGTATAGGTCGGCGGTGATCTGGCCGAGCCGCCCGGGGTGTCCGGCCCGTTTCGCCGCCTCGGCCAGCCGATCCAGGCGGGCGGCCGCGGCGGCCGCCTCGTCCGGGGGCAGTCCTTGCCCGGACAGGGTGGCGGTGCCGTCCCGGTTCAGGAACAGCACCACCCCGCGTTCGCGGAGCCCGCGCCGGTAGCGGCGGCGGTGGTAGTCGGGGTCGATGGCCTGGATCGCGGCCAGCAACCGCCGGGACAGCTGGCGGGCGGTCCACCGGGGTGCCAGGGGCACGAAGTGTTCGCACAGCCGCCGGATCTGGGCCGGGGTGAGTTCCCTCCGGGCCGGGTCCAGGTGATCGCAGAACACTTTCGCCTTGCCCCGGTCGATCAGGCCCTGTTCCAGGGCGGCGAACACCCGCGGCAGGCCCCGCAATGTCAGGGCGAAGTCCAGTTCGCGGTCGGCGGTGGTGGGGGTCCAGGTCAGGGCGGCGGCGATTTCGTGGGAGGCCCACTGGAAATCCTCGGCGTCCTCGGCCGCCCGCGCCACCGCCCCGTCGGGCAGCCCGGCGACCGGGGTGGCGCGGGCGATCTCGGCCATGCCGGCGAACAGGCACGCCTGGTCGTGGGCCAGCTGCCGAGACCGGGCCTGCAGAACCTCGACCAGCCGCGCGTTCGGCACCGCAGACCAGGGCAGCTGGGCGAGCAGGGCGGCCAGCCGGGGACCGGGCGGTTGGTCCACCGCCTGGTCGATCAGCTCCACCACTCCCGACATGATTCGAACATACGATCGACCCCCGACACTTCCGGCCGGCCCGGGCCCCGCCCACCCGCGACCACCCGAACGGCCCAGCGGAGCGAGGAGGCAGCTCGCAGTCCTCCGCCCGAGCGGCCCCACCGATGCGCTCCGGCCCCGTATGCGGCCGCTTCCCGAACAAGCCCTTGTGATGGCGATCATTCCGGGGCGGCGGCCAGGAACAGCAGCATGCTGCCTGGCCGCCCTGCCGGTTCCAGCAGGTGTGCGCGCAGCCGCTGCCCGTCGACGACCACCGCGGGCGAGCCGAACCCGCCGATGCCCCGGCAGTCCCAGAGCGGTGAATAGGCGGGCGCGTCCGCATGCAGGAGCTCGGAGACCTGCTCGATTCGCGGGTCGCCCGCGTACAGGTTCGCAGCCATCCGGAACTGCCTGCGGAGCGCGGTCACCAGCGGCCCGGGGTCGTCAACGGGCAACGCAGACGATCCGGCTGCCAGCTGCCACAGCACGTTGCGTCGCGCCGGCTCGAGGACGCGGAGATCGCCCCACACCCGCGTCCAGCCGGGATTGGCGGCGACGACGTCCAGTCGGTGGTCCAGCAGCACGGCGGGCCCCGTGAAGCCGGCGAGCAGCGAGGCGAGGTCCGCGGCCGGCGCACCGGCGGGCGCTTCCACCTGCGCGGAGAGCAGCCGCAGGTGCCTGCGGCCCGCGCCGTCCACGCCCAGCACGCGGCCGACGGACTCCAGAACGTGACCGGATGCCGTCACCCGGCCCTGTTCGAGCCACGTGTACCAGGACAGCCCGACCCCGGCGAGGGCCGCGACCTCCTCCCGTCGCAGCCCGGGCGTCCGGCGCCGCCCGCCGGCCGGCAGTCCCACCTGCTGCGGCGCGACCAGTCGCCGGTACGCGCGCAGGCACGCCCCCAGCTCCCGGCGCCGGGCGCTTCCTGTCACCTCGACCACCACCATCAACCGACTCCTGGTTGGACCTTCGTCGTGGGGCGATCCTCGGCCCCGTGATCCGCATTGGAGTGAACCTCGCCGTGGGCCTCCCCCATGCCCCGGGCGGCAACGTGATCGATGAACTGGTCGAGCACGGCAGGTCGGTGGCGGCCGCCGGCGTGCGCACGGTCTGGCTCCCGCAGGGCTACGACCACGACACGCTCACCGCCTACGCCGCCATCGCCCGCGACGTGCCCGACGTCGAGCTCGGCGCGTCGGTCGTCGTCGTGCAGCCCCGGCACCCCCGGGTGCTCGCCGCGCAGGCCCAGACCGTGCAGGCGGCATCGCACGGACGTCTCACGCTCGGGCTCGGCGTGAGCCACCCCGGCCTGCTGGACGTGTACGACATCCCGTTCGCCCGCCCCGTCGACGCGCTGCGCCGGCACCTCGACGTCCTGCTCCCGATCCTCGCGGGCGAGCGTGTGCCCGGCTCGTCCGGACCGGGCTCCAGCCCCGACGAGACCTCGGTCAACGGCGCGACGCCGCCCGTCCCCGTGCTACTCGGCGCGCTCGGGCCTGCGATGCTCCGGCTGGCCGGCGAGCGCACCTCCGGCACCATCACGTTCCTCGCCGGGCCCCGCACGATCGGCGAGCACGTGGTGCCTCTCCTCACCGCCGCGGCCGAGTCGGCTGGGCGGCCCCGGCCGCGGGTGGTCGCCGGCCTGCCCGTCGCGGTGACGGCCGATCCGGACCGCGTCCGTGCCGAGGTCGCGGCGGCCTATCGCGCGCTCGCCGCACTGCCGTCGTACCGGACCTCGCTCGATCGAGAGGGTTTCGCAGGGCTCGGCGACATCGTCATCGCGGGCGACGAGGACGAGGTGGCAGCCGAGCTCCAGCGCTACGCCGACCTGGGCGCGACGGACGCGCTGGTCAGCCGCGTCGGCAACACCGAGGAGCGGAACCGCACGCTCCACCTGCTCGGAAAGCTCAGCTCAGGCGCAGCATCCGCACCGCGTTCTCCTTGAGGATCAGCGGGCGCACGTCGTCCTTGACGTCCAGCTCGCCGAAGTCGCGCAGCCAGCGCTCCGGAGTGATCAGAGGGAAGTCGGAGCCGAAGAGCACCTTGCGCTTGAGCAAGCCGTTCGCCGCGCGCACCAGCTGCGGCGGGAAGTAGCGCGGAGACCAGCCGGACAGGTCGATGTAGACGTTCGCCTTGTGGGTGGCGATCGAGATCGCCTCGTCCTGCCACGGCACCGACGGGTGCGCCAGCACCACCGTGAGCTCCGGGAAGTCGGCCGCGACGTCGTCGAGCAGCATGGGGGCGGAGTAGCGCAGCTTGATCCCGCGCCCGCCGGGGAGGCCGGCACCGATCCCGGTCTGGCCGGTGTGGAAGAGCGCAGGCACGCCGAGCTCGGCCATCGCCTCGTAGAGCGGGTAGAACGCGGGGTCGTTCGGCTCGAACACCTGCAGGCTGGGGTGGAACTTGAAGCCGCGGGCGCCGCGGTCGACGAGCCGGCGGATCCGCGCGACCGCAGCCTTGCCCGCGTGCGGGTCCACGGAGCCGAACGGGATCAGCACGTCGGTGTGCTCGGCCGCGGCGTCGACGATCTCCTCGCTGGACAGCGCCGGGTGACCGGTACCCGCGGTAGCGTCCACGGTGAAGACGACTGCCGCGGTGCGGCGGGCGCGGTAGTGCTCGGCGATCGATGCCACCGTCGGGGTGCGGTCCTGGTCGGCCTTGAAGTACTTCGCCGAGGCGTCCATCAGCTCCTGGTCGAGCGAGAAGCAGCCGTGCCCGTCGTGCTCGACGTGGACGTGGACGTCGATGGCGTCCAGGGTTGAAAGATCCATCTCGTCTCCTACGGCAACTGGTGTTCGGCCTTGCTGGCGAGCAGGGCCCGCAGGGCGGCGTCACGGCGGGCCACCAGCTCGGCCTGGTCGGTGCCGTCCAGCTCGGCGTCGACCCCGGCGACGATCTTGGCCGCCAGCTCGGGGGTGAGCGACGGGTCGCCCATGTCGCGCCACCAGGCTTCGGTGGGCGGTCCCAGGTGCTCCAGCACGTGGGCGATGCCGCCCGGCCCGCCGGACAGGTGCTGCACCGCGAACGGTCCGAGCAGCGCCCAGCGCAGCCCGGGACCGTTGGCGATCGCGGTGTCGATGTCGGCCACGGTGGCGACACCACGGTCGATCAGCGAGTACGCCTCCCGCCACAGCGCGGCCTGCAGTCGGTTGGCGACGTGCCCCGGCAGCTCGTGGCGCAGCCGGATCGGCTTCTTCCCGAGCGCGGTGTAGAAGGCGATCGCCGCCTCCACGGCCGCCTCGCCGCTGCGCTCCCCCGGCACGACCTCCACGAGCGGCAGCAGGTGCGGCGGGTTGAACGGGTGCCCGATGAGCACCCGTTCCGGGTGAGCGGAGCAGGCGGTCGCGATCACGCTCGGCAGCAGGCCGGACGAGCTGCTGGCCAGTACCACGTCCGGGCGGGCGGCCGCGTCCATTGCCGCGAAGAGGTCGTGCTTGACGTCGATGCGCTCGGGGCCGTTCTCCTGCACGAAGTCCGCGCCGGCCGCCGCCGTGGCGGCGTCGTCGACGAAGGAGAGGCGGCCGTGTGCGGCGAGCCCGGTGGCCGCCACGTCCGCACGCAGTCGTTCCTCGGCGCCCGGCGCGGGATCGGTGGCCACGACGTCCAGCCCGTGGGACAGGAACAATGCGGCCCAGCTCGCTCCGATGACGCCCGTGCCCACGACGGCGACGGTGTTGATCATCTTGCGAGCTCCACGAATGCGTCGAGGGACGTCGGATCGGCGAGCACGTCGCGGCTCGCGACCTCCTCCGGGGCGGCGCCGAGCAGGATCCGCTTGGCCGGCAGCTCCAGCTTCTTGCCGGTGCGGTTGCGCGGGACCGCCGGCACCGCGACGATCCGGTCCGGCACGTGCCGCGGCGAGAGCGCCGCGCGCAGCTCGCGCCCGATCCGGGCGCGCAGCGCGTCGTCCAGCGCGGCACCCGGCGCGGGCACGACGAAGAGCACCAGCTCGCCGGGGCCGCCCGCGGGGTCCTCCAGGTGCACGACCAGGCTGTCGGCGACCTCCGGCAGCTCCTCGACCACGCCGTAGAACTCGGCCGTGCCCAATCGGACGCCCCCACGGTTCAACGTGGCGTCCGAGCGGCCGGCGACGATCACGGACCCGGACTCGGAGAACCGCACCCAGTCCCCGTGCCGCCACACGCCGGGGTATACGTCGAAATAGGCATCGCGGTAGCGGCTGCCGTCGGCATCGCCCCAGAACCCGACCGGCATCGACGGCATCGGCTCGGTGATCACCAGCTCGCCCAGCTCCCCCACCACGGGCCTGCCGTCCGCGTCGAACGCGGCCGCGGCGACGCCGAGCGCAGGGCCGGAAATCTCGCCTTCCACGACCGGCTGCCACGGCCCGCCCTGCACGATCCCGCCGCAGACGTCGGTGCCGCCGCTGCCGACGTTCAGCAGCACGCCGGGGAAGCGCTCGGCCACCCAGCGGTAGCCCTCGGGCGGCAGCGGGCTGCCGGCGGCGCCGATCTGGCGGACGCGGGACAGGTCGTGGTCGCGGGTGGGTTCCACGCCCGCTGCGCGGCAGGCCATCAGCCATCCGGGCGAGGCACCCATCAGCGTCGCGCCGGACTCCTCGGCCAGCCGCCACTGCCAACCGACATCGGGGTGCACCGGGTTGCCGTCGATCAGCACCACACCCGCACCGACGAGTAGGCCGCCGACGAGCGCGTTCCACATGACCCACGCCGTGGTCGAGAACCACAGGATCCGGTCGCCTCGACGCAGGTCCCAGCTCAGGGCGTGGTTCTTGAGCTGTTCCAGCAGGACTCCGCCGTGGCCGTGCACGATCGCCTTCGGCCTGCCGGTCGTGCCCGAAGAGAACAGGACGCAGAGCGGGTGCGCGAACGGCACGGGATCGAAGGTGAGATCGCCTTCCTCGGCCACCAGCTCGTCCCACGACAGCGTGTCCGGTACCTCTCCGGCGCCGTACGGGATCGCGACGACGTGGCGCACCGTCGGCAGCCCGGTCCGCACAGCGGCGACCTCCGCCGTGCGGTCGATCGGCTTCTCGCCGTAGCTGTAGCCGGGCACGACCAACAGGACGGTGGGCTCCACCTGCGCGAACCGGTCGATCACGCTGCGGGCGCCGAACTCGGGCGCGCAGCTCGCCCACACGGCGCCGAGGCTCGCGGTGGCGAGGAACGCGACGAGCGTCTCCGGGATGTTGGGGGCGTAGGCGACGACCCGGTCGCCGCGCCCGACGCCGAGGCGCCGCAGGCCCGCGCGGGCACGCGCGACCTGCTCGCCCAGCTGCGCCCAGGTGAGCTCCACCCGCTCGCGGGTCTGCGAGTACGCGATGACGGCGCTGCTCTCGTCGCCGGTCCCGTCACAGGAGCGCAGTGCGTGTTCGGCGTAGTTCAGCGTGGCGCCGGGGAACCACTCCGCGCCTGGCATCTCGCGCCGGCCCAGCACCGCGGTCGCCGGCGCGTGGAAACGGACCCCGGAGAACCCCGCGACGGCCGACCAGAACCCGTCGAGGTCCTTGGTCGACCACGCGTGCAGCTCCTGGTAGGAGGCGAATCGCAGCCCGCGTTCGGTACGCAGCCAGTCGGCGAAGCGATCCAGCTCGGTCACGACGGGCGCACCTTTCCGCCCCGACCGGCGAGGAACGCCTGCATCCGCTCCTGGGCCTCGGTGCTGCTCGACGCCACGGCCGCCATCAGCGCCTCCATGAAGAATCCCTCGTCCGGGCCGGTCTCGGCGATCCGCGGGAGCGCCTGCAGCACCGCGAAGTTGGTGACGGGCGAGTTCGCGGCGATCCGCTCCGCGAGGCCGAGGGCCGTGGCGAGCCCGGCACCGTCGTCCACGAGATAGGTCGACAGGCCCGCGGCCCGCCCTTCCTCCGCGTCGAGTACCCGCCCGGTGAGCATCATGTCGGTCATCAGCGCCGTACCGATCAGTCGCTGCACGCGCACCGCGGCGCCGCCACCGACGAACAGGCCGCGCTGTCCCTCCGGCAGGGCGTAGAACGTGCTGCGCTCGGCCACGCGGATGTGCGCGGCGCTCGCCAGCTCCAGCCCGCCACCGACGACGGCCCCTTTGAGGACCGCAACGACCGGGAGCGTCCCGCGCGCCACCTGCTCGAACGCGCGGTGCCACATCCGCGAGTGCTCCACCCCCGAGAACGCGTCCCGCCCGGCGAGCTCGCCCATGTCGAGGCCGGCCGAGAAGTGGTCGCCCTCCGCGTCGAGCACGACGGCGCGCACGCCGGCCGGTGGCGCGGTGAAGAACTGCTCGATGCCGAGCACCGTGGCGTCGTCGAGGGCGTTGCGCTTGGCGGCGCGGCACAGGCGGAGCACCGCGACGTCGCCGTCCCGCTCCACTTCCAGGGTTGCCGGGCGCGACCCGTTGCTGCTCGCGGGGTTGATCATCAGGGCCTTTCTCCGGCGAAGTCCTCGGCCGCGCGGGTCCGCAGGTCGACCCGCCGGACCTTGCCGGTGGCGTTCCGCGGCAACGCGTCGGTCGGAACGAGGTACTTCGGGATCTTGTAGCGGGCGAGGTGGTCCTGCAGGTGCGAGCGCAGGTCCGCCTCGGCGATGTCACTGCCCTCCCGGAGCTGGACATACGCGGCGCCGACCTCGCCCCACTTCTCGTCGGGGACGGCGACGACGGCAGCGTCGGCCACCCCGTCCAGCTGCACCAGCACGGCTTCGACCTCGGCGGGGTAGATGTTCTCCCCACCGGAGATGATCACGTCTTTCACGCGGTCGACGACGTCGGCCCAGCCGTCGGGGGCCACCCGCAGCACGTCGCCGGTGCGAAACCACTCGCCGTCGACGAACGCCGCGGCCGACTCATCGGGTCGGTTCCAGTAGCCGGCGAAGACGTGCGGCCCCCGGACGAGCAGCTCGGCGGGCTCGGGGCCGACCGGCACGCGTTCACCGTCCCGGAGCATGGCGACCTCGGTGGCGAAGTGCGGCACCCCGACCGACACCGGCCGGTTCGCGTCCCCGCCGCTCGGCACCATGTAGACCCCAGGTGAGGCCTCCGTCATGCCGTAGCCCTGCTGGACCTGCACGCCACGGTCGAGCCACGCGCGGGCGACGCGCTCCTGCACCGCCGAGCCCCCGTAGAGGACCGTGTGCAGCGTGTCGAGCTTCGCGGTCTCCCAACCCGGGTGCTCCACCATCATCTGCAGCATCGTGGGCACCGCGGAGAAGCTCGTGACTCCCGCCTGGCCGATCCGCGCGAGCACGGCGCCGGCGTCGAAGCTCGCGAGCGGCTCGACGCAGCCGCCCTTGAACAGGGTCGGCAGCGTGACCTGGCCGAGCCCGACGCAATGGAAGAGCGGGGAGATGCAGAGCGCCCGGTCGGTGCTGAGGACGTCGACGTGGGCGAGCTGGTTGACGGTGTTCCAGGTGAGGTTGCCGTGGGTCAGCACCGCCGCCTTGGGCCGGCCGGTGGTGCCGGAGGTGTAGAGCAGGATCGCCGGGTCGTCGAGGGTGACGGCCGGTGGGTCGGCGAGCGGGGCCGCGGCCGCGACGGCGTCCTCGTAGTCCGGGCCGACCTCCAGGACGGGCACGCCGGGGCCGGTCGCGCTCACCAGCGCGTCCGTGTCGGCGCTGTGCACCAGGAGCGCCGCGCCGGAGTCCTCGAGCATGTACCGGATCTCGGCGGCGGCCAGGCGGTAGTTCAGCGGCGCCGCGATCGCCCCCAGCAGCCAGGTGGCGAAGTACGTCTCGAACACGCTGATCGCGTTGACCCCGAGGTAGGCGACCCGGTCGCCGGGCCGGATGCCGCGGTCGGCCAGCACGCGGGCCAGCCGGGCGACGCGATCGGCCAGCTCGGCGTAGCTGAGGGTGCGCTCCCCCTCCACCAGCGCCGGGCGGTGCGGCGCGATGCGTGCCCGCCGGGACGGCCAGCTGCCGAGCGCCGGAGCGGACGCGTGCCGCAACGCTGCGGTGTCCATGAGCCCTCCCGCCGAATGACAGGCTTCCTGATACCGGTCGTACCCTAGCCCGCCCCCGGGTACCGCGGAAGAGCACGCGCACCGGCGTGCCCGGGCTCACCCCGGGTCAGCCCAGCCCGACCACCGTGCCGTAGCTGCTGGCGACGGCGACCACGACCGCGCCGGGGGCGGGCACGACGAACGCGTCCCGCAGGCGGTCGAGCCCCGCGAACACATCGCCGGGCCGGAGACCGAGCGGCACCACGGCGCCACCGTCCACCTGCAGGTCGAGGTTCCGCTCGCCGCGGCACAGCCGGAGCACGGCAGCACCGGTGACGGCCACCGCCGCCTCGCGGCCGCAGCCGGGCGGCACCGGGAGGACCGCGCCGCTCCCGTCGACCGTCGCCACCACGCGCTCCGGATCGCCGTCCAGCAGCTGGACCCGGCCGTCGCCGGCCGGAAGGGGAAACGCGTCCGTGTCGAGCCGACCGGCCACGCGGCCGCTCGCGGACTCGACGACGACGTGGCTCGCGCCGGCCCCCGCGGTGACGAGCAGGGCACCGTCGCTCGACGCGCGCACCGCGTAGTCCGACGGCGCCGTGGAGAACGGACGGACCTGCAGGGACCAGGCAGCCTGCCCGGTGCGCTCGTCGAGCCCGTGCAGGGTCGCGCCGTCCGGGCACTCCGCCTCCACCGGCACGACCCGGACCGCGGCGAGCGACCGCACCAGCGAGCTGCCGCAGCCGGGCGGCGGCTCCCAGGTCCACGCCGGGGTTCCGGTGACGATGTCGTGGGCGGTCTGGCGGGCGCGGAGCGGGTGCTGGTCGTACGCGTCGTCGTCCGGCCGCTGGTAGTCCGATAGGGCGACGACCGTGTCGGTGACGAGCAGGTCGGGACGCCGGTCGACGGCGTTCTCCCAGCGCCGGGCGCCGGTCAGCGCGTCGAGGACGGTGACGACCGCGACTCGCGATGACGCCCCCTCGTGCACCACGACGACCGAGCGGCGGTCCGGGCTCACGACGAGGTCGGCCACGCGCGCTCCGGCGCGCGCGAACGCCCACCGCGGCGTGCCGGTCGCCCCGTCCAGCGCGGTGACGCCGTCCTGGCCCGCGACGACGACCCCGGCGCCGGCGGCACGCACGTCGCGCACCGATCCGTCCGCGTCCCACTCCCAGCGCACCCCGTCCACCCGCTGGGCGTCGGGTCGCGGGTCCACGACCGCCGTGGTGCTCGACCGGACCGGCGCGTCGACCACCAGGGTGGCCGCCACCCCTGCGGCGAGCGCGGTGCCGCCCACCGCCACCACCGCGGCCATGGCCACCCGTAGCCGGCGCGTTCCGCCGGTGCCGGCCGCCGGGGCGCCGTCTCGCTCGAACGCCCGCGCGAGCGTGCCGAGGACGACCACGGCGGAGCCGACCGCGAGCACCCCGGTCGACGGGCCCGGGAGCCCCGACTCCACGGCTCCGGTGACCGCGAGAGCTCCCGGCACGACGGTCGCGGCGGCGCAGATCGCGGCGAGCACGCGCGCGTTGCGGGCCGGCGAGAGGGACAGCAGCCCCGCGGCGGCGATGACGGCGGACGTGCCGGCGGTGAGCTGGTCGAGGTCGGCACCGAGGTCCCACCCACCCAGGCCCCGGCGGTCGAGGAACGCGCCGACCAGCATGCAGACGAGTCCGGCGAGCACCACGATCACCGCGGAGGCCCTGCGCATGCCGCAAGTGTGGATCATCCACCCGCGCGGCAACAGGTCGACCTCACCCCGTGGGCGGGACCAGCCCTTCCCGGATCGCCAGCAGCGCCGCCTGCGTCCGCGACGCGAGCCCGAGCTTCCCGAGCAGGTTGCTGACGTGCGTACGGGCCGTGCGCTCGCTGATCACGAGCGTCGCGGCGATCTCCTTGTTGGACCGCCCCTCGGCCACCAGCCGCAGGATCTCGCGCTCGCGAGCGGTGAGGGCGCGCAGCCCGCTGCGGGGCGCCCGGATCTCCTGGGCGAGGCGCCGGGCCACGGCCGCGTCGAGGAACACCTCGCCCTGCGCGGCGGCGTGCAGCGCGGCGGCGATCTCCCCCGGCCCCGCGTCCTTGAGCAGGTAGCCCGCCGCGCCCTCGTGCAGGGCGGCGTGCACGCGTTCGATCTCCCCGAAGCTGGTGAGCACCACGACCTGAACGGACGGGTGGCGCCGCCGGATCTCCGCGATCGCGGTGACCCCGTCCATGCCCGGCATCTGCAGGTCCATCAGCACGACGCCGGGCAGCCTGCCGTGCACCGCGAGCTCCGCGAGCACGTCCAGCGCAGCTGCGCCGTCGGCGGCCTCGCCCGCCACCTCGACGTCGTCGAGCACGTCCAGGTAGGCGATCACCCCGCGCCGGACGACCGCGTGGTCGTCGACGACCAGCACTCGCAGGGGCGTGTTCACCGCCCCATCATTCCGGGCCCTGAAGGCGGTACGTCAAATGACGCGGCCGCCCACGCTCCGGTGGCCGTCCCGGTCGCGCCATTTCCCTGTGTCCGCGCGGGTACACCCGTTCCTAGGTTGACCGGAGACCGTAGGAGCGGAAGACGAGGGTGGCACGCATGAGCGCGAAGAACCTCCAAGAGGTGTTGGACCAGGCAGGAGACACCGTCGACCTGCTGCGCAACTCACAGCTGGGGGCGTACATCTACCCGGTCGTGCCGGCCGAGTTCACGAACTTCCGGCGCGAGGTCATCGCATGGCGCGAGACGGCCGTGCTGTTCGACCAGAGCCACCACATGGTCAACCTCTTCATCTCCGGCCGCGACGCGCTGAAGCTGATCACCGACAACGGCATCAACAGCACCGCGAAGTTCCGCGTGGACACCGCGAAGCAGTTCGTGCCGGTGTCGCCCGAGGGCGGGGTGATCGGCGACGGCATCCTCTTCCGGCTGGCGGAGGACCAGTTCATCTACGTCGGCCGCGCCCCGGTGGCCAACTACCTGCAGTTCCGGGCGACCCAGGGCTACGACGTCGACATCAAGGTGGACCAGCGCTCACCGATGCGGCCCTACGGCAAGGCCGTCACGCGCGACCTGTGGCGCTTCCAGATCCAGGGCCCGCGGGCGTGGGAGGTCATCGAGAAGCTCAATGGCGGCCCGGTCGAGCAGACCCGGTTCTTCACCCTCGGCCACATGAAGATCGGCGGTGAGGACGTCCGCACCCTGCGCCACGGCATGGCGGGCGCGCCCGGACTGGAGATCTGGGGACCGTACGACAGCTACGACCGGGTGCGCGAGACCATCCTCGAGGCCGGCCGCGAGTTCGGGCTGGAGCCGTGCGGGTCGCGCGCGTACGCGTGCAACACGCTCGAGTCCGGCTGGATCCCCTCGCCGCTGCCGGCCATCTACACGAGCGACGGGCTGCGCGACTACCGCGAGTGGCTGCCCGCCGAGGGCTACGAGGCCACCAACGCCATCGCGGGCAGCTTCGTGTCCGACAACATCGAGGACTACTACCTCAACCCGTGGGAGATGGGCTACGGGTCGTTCGTGAAGTACGACCACGACTTCGTCGGACGTGACGCGCTCGCCGCGATCGAGCCGGAGAAGCAGCGCCGGAAGGTCACGCTGGCCTGGAACGCGGAGGACGTCGCCAAGCTGCTGGCCTCGCCGGTCACGGACGGCCCCGACTACCAGTTCTTCGACCTGCCCAACGCCAACTACGGGCCGTCCAACTTCGACTCGGTGGTCGACTCCGACGGAACGCTCGTCGGGCTCTCGCTCTTCACCGGCTTCAGCGCCAACGAGAAGAAGGTGCTGTCGCTGGCGACCGTCGCCCCCGACGTGCCGCTCGGTGCCGAGGTGCAGGTCATCTGGGGCGAGCCAGACGGCGGCACCCGCAAGCCCACCGTGCAGCCGCACGAGCAGCTCGCGGTGCGCGCCGTCGTGAGCCCCGCGCCGTACGCGGAGGTCGTCCGCGAGAGCTACCAGCCGGGCTGGCGGTCCAAGGCAACGGTCTGACTGCTCCAGAGCGCCGTCGGCGGGGCCGCGCACGAGCCGGCCCCGCCGGCGGGTTTCACGAGAGGATCCGATGGTGGCCACCATTCGGAACGTCGTCCACGACCTCCTGCGTACGTGGGGGCTGACCACAGTCTTCGGCAACCCCGGATCCAACGAGCTGCCGTTCCTCGACGGCTTCCCGCCCGACTTCCGCTACATCCTCGGCCTGCACGAGGGCGCCGTGCTCGCGATGGCCGATGGATACGCGCAGGCGACCGGCCGCCCCGCGCTGGTGAACCTCCACTCCGCCGCCGGCCTCGGGCACGCGGTGGGCAATCTCGCCAACGCGCGCGCGAGCCACACGCCGCTCGTGGTGACCGCGGGCCAGCAGAGCCGCTCGATGGTCGGCTTGAACGCCGTGCTCGGCGAGCCGGATCTGGTGCGCGTGCCGGAGCCGCAGGTGAAGTGGGCGTGCGAGCCCGCGACGGCGCAGGACGTGCCACGGGCCCTGTCCGAGGCGCTCCACCGGGCCACCCTGCCGCCGGCCGGGCCGGTGTTCGTGTCGCTGCCGATGGACGACTGGGCGCAGCCCGCCGACGCGGACGCGGTGGCCATGCTGGCGGGGCGCCAAGTCCGATGGGTCGGTGCGGCCGACCCCGACGTGGTCGGCGAGCTGGCGGGGCGGATGGCGGCGGCGCGCACGCCCGCGCTGGTCGTCGGGCCCGAGGTGGACGACGAGCTGGCGTTCGACCGGGTGGTCATGCTCGCCGAGCGGTGGCTGGCGGCGGTGTGGACGGCGCCGACGCCGCCGCGCTGCCCGTTCCCCACCCGGCACCCGCAGTGGCGCGGGGTGCTGCCCCCGAGCATCGCCGGGGTTGCCGAGCACCTCACCGGCCACGATTTCGTGCTCGTACTGGGCGCGCCGGTGTTCCGCTACCACGCCCACCGGCCAGGCCCGTGGCTGCCCGAGGGCACCGAGCTGGTGGCCGTGGGTTCCGATCCCGGGTCGGCGGCACGGGCCCCGTTCGGGGACGCGCTGGTGGGCGACGTGGCCGCGATCGCCGGGCAGCTGCTGCACGCGCTCCCCGAGGAAGCCGGCCGATCCCTGCCGGAGCCGCGCACCATCCCCGATGCGCAGCTGCCCGACGAGGCCCCGTTCCCCGCCGACGCCCTGTTCGCGGCGCTCACCGAGGCCATGCCGGCGCGTGCCCGCCTGGTGAACGAGTCCACCGCGAACACCGCCCAGTTCTGGACGCACCTGGACCTGCGCGCACCCCGCTCCCTGCTCTTCCCCGCGGCAGGCGGGCTCGGCTTCGGCCTCCCCGCCGCCGTCGGCATCGCGCTGGCCGACCCGGAGCGCCCGGTCGTGGCGGTTCTCGGCGACGGCGCGGCGCAGTACGGCATCACCGGGCTCTGGACGGCGGCGCAGCACCGGCTGCCGATCACGTTCCTCGTGCTGCGCAACGGCGGCTACGGCGCCCTGCGCGGCTTCGTCGACCAGATGGGCGTCCAGAACGCGCCCGGCCTTGACCTGCCGGACCTCGACGCCGTCCGCATCGCCGAAGGCTACGGCGTGCCCGCCTGCCGGGTGTCGACGGCGCGGGAGCTGAAGGCGGAGCTGGCCGCGATGGGCAGCTTGGACGGCCCGCGGCTGGTGGAGGTGCCGGTACCGGCGGAGCTGCGGCGGCTGGGCTGACGGCCGCCGCTCCTTGAGGCGCCTGGCGGTCTCTCGGACATGATCAAGGCATCGGCGCGAAACCGGCCAAATACGGCCGGCTACGCACCCAACCGATGATCACCGGCACTGACCTGCCCGCGGCAACCACGAAGATCACCAGATGGGTGCCCCCACGGCCGTATATGGCCGGCCGGGCACCGATCCGATGATCATGCCGACGGTGCCGCCCCTGCCGCAGCCCGGGCTCAGCCGTCCGTCGCCGCGGGCAGTGCCTCGCTCTTTGCAGCATGGCCCGCCTGCAGAGCGAGGATCCCCAGGAGGCTGAGCAGGCAGATGCCGGTGAGGTAGAGCGCGATGGCCGTGGACGAGCCGTACTCGGCGAAGAGCCACGTGGCCGCGATCGGCGTGATCGCACCGCCGATCATGCCGCCGATCTGGTAGGCGATCGAGGCGCCGCTGTAGCGCACCCGCACCTCGAAGATCTCGGTGAACAGCCGGCCCTGGGCACCGACGATGAGCCCCTGCACGATCGCCGCGACGCAGAAGGCGATGAAGGCGAGCCCGGCGTTGGCGGTGTCGACCAGCGCGAACATCGGCAGCGGCCACACCACCGCGGTGACCGTGCCGATCACGTAGATGGGCTTGGCGCCGTACCGGTCGGCGAGCACGGCGGACAGGACGATCGTGGCGATCCACACCACCGTGGACAGCAGGATGAGCGTGAGCAGCAGGGGCCGTGCGAACCCGACGACCTGGGTGCCGTAGTTGAGCATGTAGACGATCACCGAGTAGCCGATCGCGGGTGGGGCGATGGCGGCGAGGCTCGCGAGGATCAGCTTCCCCGGCGCGGTGCGGATCAGCTCGGCCACCGGGACCTTGCTCAGCGTCTGTTGCTTCTTGAGCCGTTCGAACTCGGGCGCGTCCTGCAGGCGCCTGCGCACAACGATCCCGACGACGACGAGCACGATGCTCGCGAGGAACGGCAGGCGCCAGCCCCACGACATGAAGTCCTCGTCCGACAGCGGGGAGACGGCGAGGAAGGCGAGGTTGGACGTCAGCACGCCGACGGGCACCCCGAACTGCGCGAAGCTGCCGTAGACCGCGCGTTTCCCCGGCGGGGCGTGCTCCGTGGCGATCAGCACGGCCCCGCCCCACTCGCCGCCGACACCGAAGCCCTGTGCCAGCCGCAGCAGCACCAGCAGGATCGGGGCGGCGATGCCGATGGACTCGAACGTGGGCAGTACGCCGATCAGGAACGTGGCGCTCCCGGTCAGGACCAGGGTGAGCACCAGCATCGACTTGCGGCCGAGCCGGTCCCCGTAGTGGCCGATCACGGCCGCTCCCAGCGGGCGGGCGATGAACCCGACGGCGAAGGTCGCGAACGCGGCGAGGGTGCCGGCCGCGGGCGAGAACGACGGGTAGAACAGCTGGCCGAACACCAGCGCGGCCGCCGTGCCGAAGATGTAGTAGTCGTACCACTCGATCGACGTGCCGATGAAGCTCGCCACGAAGATGCTTCTGCGGGACGGGCTGGTGGCAGGTGTTGTCACGGCTGCGCACTCCTTCGGACGCCATTCGGTGGGATGATCCAAACAAAGCGGCGGCAGCACCGCACCTGCGCCGGGACGCGTGTGGAATACGTCATCTGTCCCGTTCACGCCTCCATGTCATGCGGTGCTGTCGGCGAGCCACACATCCGCGAGGCGCCGGCCCTGGTAGATCGGGCTCGGCCACAGGCCCTGCACCCGCTCGTTCGCGATCGCGTAGTCGAACTTCTGGATCGGGTAGAAGGCCTGCCGGATCTCGGTCTCCATCCGCACCTGCATCTGCCGGTAGATGTCGGCCCGCGCGGCCTCGTCGACCGTCGCGCGGGACTGCTCGACCATCCGGTTGAGCTCCGGGTCGTCGACGAGGGCGTAGTTCTCGATCGAGTCCGGCGCGAAGTCGCGCCACACCTGGTCGGGCAGGTGCACGCCACGCAGGGCCTTGGTGATCGCGAAGTCGTGGTTGCGGCGCCGGTCGATGCCGGTCGCCGGGTCCACGATCTCGATCTCGGCCCGGATGCCGACCTCGGCGAGGTCGGCCTGCATCCACTGCGCCTCACGCACGTCCTCGTCGTCGACGCGCTGCACGAGCAGCGACGTGGAGAACCCGTTCGGCAGGCCCGCCTCGGCGAGCAGCGCCCGCGCGTGGGCGGGGTCGAACGGGCGTAGCTCGAGCACCTCTTCGCGGGTCAGCGCGGCGGCGCTGGTGTCCGGCCGCAGCAGGGAGGTCAGGTTGAAGTGGCCACGGATGTTCTCGCCCATGCCGACCCAGTCGACCGCCTCCATCACCGCCTGCCGCACCCGGATGTCGTCGAGCGGCTCTACGGTCGGGTTGAGGTAGATGCTGATCGGCGCGCCCGGTGTCTCGGTGACCGTGAAGCCGCCGCGGGACCTGAACTCCTCCGCCACGTTCACGTCGCTGGTGACGCCGGCGTCGAGGCGGCCGCTGCGCAGGGCGGCGGTGATGGCCGCGGTGTCGGAGAGGATCGGGCGGCGGATCTCGTCGAGGTAGGGCCGGCCGGGGACGAAGTAGTCCGGGTTGCGCTTGAGCACCCATTCGACGTCGGGCGTGTGCGTGTCGAGCATGAACGGCCCGGTGCCGATCGCCTGGGTCTCCAGGTCGTACTGCCCCTCGACGCCCTCCCTCGGCAGGATCATGTTGAAGTGGTAGGCGAAGTACTCCATCAGCGGGCCGTATGGCCGTTCGAGGCTGAACACCACGGTGTGGTCGTCGGCCGCGGTGATGCTCGTGACCGGCTCGATCATCCACGTGTGCACGCCGGTGGCCCGCTTCAGACCCTCGAAGGTGGCCACGACGTCGTCGGCGACGAACGGACGCCCGTTGACGGGCGCGATGTTGTGCCAGCGCACGTCGCGGCGGAGGTGGAAGGTGTAGGTCAGCCCGTCCGGCGCAATCTCCCAGGACTCGGCGAGGTCGGGCTCGATCTCGAGCGACGTCACGTCCGGTCCGGTCCGGAACTCGGCGAGCTTGCTGTAAACCGTGCCCGAGACGATCCCCATCGTGGTCGGATCGCTCGTCGTCAGGGGGTTGACGCCGCGGGTGACCTCGGTCGTCTGCTGCACCACGAGGCTGCCGCCTGGGCGCGGCTCCCCGACCGGACCGGATCGGCTGCGCCCACCTCCCCCGCACGCCGTGAGCCCCAGTGCGCCCGACGCGGCGAGGGTGGCCAGCAGGAACGTCCTGCGGTCGACGGGCCTCATGCCAGCTCCTGGTCCAGTTCACCGGTGACGTCCAGGGGGATCAACGGCAGCGGCCCGGCGAGATCGGATGCGGGTGCGGGCGCGTAGGCGAAGTTCTTGGCGCGCGCCCCGCCGTCGACCACGAAGTCGCAGCCGGTGATCAGGCGGGCGTAGTCCGAGCACAGCCAGGCCACGGCGTGACCGATGTCGGTCGGGGTGCCGGTGGTGCCCATGGGCACGAGCGGGGCACGCTGCCCGGTGAACCGGGACGGGCGACGCCACTCCTCGTCGCCGGTCTGACCGCCGATGCCGTGGGCCCGGGGGTTCTCGAGCACGCCGCCGGGCCCGCGTTCCTTGATCAGCTCGGGGTTGTCGGGGGTGGGCGCGGTGGGCGTGAAGCTGTTGACGCGGATGCCGTAGGGGGCGAGGTCCATGGCCGCCGCCCGGACGAAGTTGTTCACCCCGCCCTTGTGGAACGCGTAGGCGATCACGCCCGCCGAGCCGGACCAGCCGTTGGACGAGGAGATCGCGACGATCGAGCCGCGGATGCCGCGCTCGGCCATGTGCCTGCCGACGTGCTTGGTGTTGAGGAAGTTGCCCAGCGCCGCGACGCGGACGGCGCGGTCGAAGAACTCGGTGCTCTCGTCGAGCACGCCCTTGCCGCCGAGCAGCGCGGCGTTGTTGACGAGTATGTCGATCTTGCCGAATTCCTCGATCACCCGGGCGAGGTAGCCGGTGACCTGCTCCTCGTCGGTGACGTCACCGGGCACCGCGATGGCGGTGCCACCGTTGCGCTCGATCCGGTCGACCGCGGTCTTCGCGGCCGCTGGGTCGATGTCGTTGCACGCGACCTTCGCGCCGTAGCGCGCGAGCGCCAGCGCGATGCCGCTGCCGATGTTCGGTCCCGCCCCGGTGATCAGGGCGACCTTGCCCTCCAGCGAGATCTCCACGTTGCTCCTCTTCAGTTGTCGGGACGCGCGAGGGTCGGGGCGAGCGCCGCGGGCGGGCGGCCACCGCCCCACCAGCGGCGGGCGGCGCGGTCGATCACGGGTCGCTGCAGGCGCGGGTCGAGGTGGTCGCGCAGGGCGTCGCCGAGCAGGTTGAAGCTGAAGACGGCGAGCGACAGCAGCGCGGCGGGCACGAGGATGACCCACGGGGCGCGTTCGACGTACCGGACACCCTCGGACAGCATCGCGCCCCACGACGGCGTCGGCGGCGGGGCGCCGATGCCGAGGAACGACAGCGCCGACTCCGCGATGATCACGCCGGCGAAGATCAGGCTGCCCAGGGTGAGCACCGACGCGAGCAGGTTGGGCAGCACGTGCCGGAAGAGGATCCGTGGCACGCCCGCACCCGTCGCGCGCGCGGCTTCCACGTAGCGCTCCTCGCGGATGCGCAGCGTCTCGCCGCGGGCGATCCGGTTGAACGACGGGGTGATCACCACGGTCAGGGCGACCACGGTGTTGCGCACCGATGGGCCCAGCACCACCGCGATGAAGAGCAGCAGCACGATGCCCGGCACGGCTTGCACGGCGTCCATCACGCGTTGCAGCACGACATCGACGGCGCGGCCGACGTAGCCCGAGACCACGCCGATCGCGGTGCCGAGAACGAGGCTCGCGGCGGTGGTCGCGACGCCGACCAGCAGCGACGTGCTGGCGCCGTGGATCGCGCGGCTGAGCACGTCGCGGCCCAGGTCGTCGGTACCAAGGGGGAACTGCGCCGAGGGCTCGGAGAGGATGTCGCGGCGGAACTGCTCAAGGGGGTCGTGCGGGGCGAGCCACGGGGCGAGGATCGCGGCGAGCACGAACACGGTGATGAGCACGAGGGCGATCGCGCCGAGTGGCTGGGCGCGGACGAACTGGCGGACAGCGTTCACGAGAGCGCCCTCCCGGTGCGGATCCGGGGGTCGACCAGCGCGTACAGCAGGTCGATCACGATGATCGTGACGACGAAGAGGCCGGCGTAGAAGATCGTGCAGGCCACGACGACCGGGTAGTCGCGGTCGAGGACCGCCTGGTAGATGAGCTGACCCGTGCCCGGGATGGCGAACATCTGCTCGAGGATCACCGTGCCGCCCAGCACGGTGGCGAGCTCGAGGCCGAGCAGCGTGAGCACCGCGATCGTCGAGTTGCGCAGGGCGTGCTTGAACACCACCGTCCGCTGCCGGGCGCCCTTGGCGTGCACAGTGCGGATGTAGTCCGACCCGAGTGACTCCAGCATTGACGAGCGGGTCATGCGCGCGACCGCGGCCATGCCACCCGTCCCGAGCGCGAGGACGGGGATCGCGATCTGCTGCAGCCAGCCCACGAAGTCCTCCCCCGGGCCGACATAGACGATCGGGGGTGACCAGGCGAACCACAGCGCGAGGAAGGTCAGTAGCAGCAGCCCGACGACGAAGTTCGGCACCGAGAGGAACGCCACCGCGAACAGGCGCACCGCGGCATCCACCGCGGTGCCGCGCGTGACCGCGGCGACTATGCCGAACCCGATTCCGAGCAGTGCGCCGATCGCGATGGCCAACAGCCCCAGCTGCAGCGTGACCGGGACGCGGGCGAGGAACAGCTCGGTGACCGGCTCGCCGCCGTAGAACGACGTCCCGAGGTCACCCTGCACCGCGCCGGCCAGCCAGGCCCCCAGCTGCGCCCACACCGGGTCGTCGAGGCCGAACTGCGCCCGCATCGCCGCGGCCTCCTCCGGGCTCGCGCCGGTCTCCTGCAGCTGCAGCGCGACCGCGTCACCCGGCACCAGCCGCATGACCACGAAGACGAACACGGTGACCAGCGCCATCACGACAAGGCCGTAGCCCAGCCTGCGCAACGTGTAGCCGATCATGTCGCCTCCGGCGCAGGGAGCGTGCGCACCGCACCGACGAGCGTCTTCGTGTACGCGTGCTGTGGCTCCGCGAACAGGACGTCGCCGTCGCCGCGCTCGACGATCTCCCCGAGGTGCATCACGCAGACTTCGTCGGCCATGTACCGCACGACGTTCAGGTCGTGGGCGATGAACAGGTAGGACAGCCCCAGCTCTGCCTGCAGCCGCTTCAGCAGGTTCAACACCTGGGCCTGCACCGAGACGTCGAGCGCCGACACGGCCTCGTCGCAGACGATCAGGTCGGGGCCGGTGGCGAGCGCGCGGGCGATCCCGATCCGCTGGGCCTGGCCGCCGGAGAACTGGTGGGCGTACTTGTGCAGGTCGCGGGCGCCCAGCCCGACGCGTTCGAGCAGCTCCACCACCCGGTCGGTCCGCTCCTTCCCACGGGCCAGCCGGTGCACGGCCAGTGGCTCGCCGACGGCGTCGGCCACCCGCATCCGCGGGTTGAGCGAGCCGAAGGGGTCCTGGAACACGATCTGCATCCGCCGCCGCAGCGCCCTCACCTCTCCGCGGGACGCGCGCAGCAGGTCGACGCCGTCGAACGAGATGCGGCCCGCCGTCGGGTCGAGCAGGCGCAGCGCGAGCCGCGCCACCGTCGACTTCCCGGAACCGGACTCCCCGACCAGCCCGACGGTGCGCCCGCGCGGGATCGTGAACGACACCCCGTTCACGGCCTTGACCACGGCGCGGCGCATCCGGAAGTGCTTCACCAGGTCGTGCGCCTCGAACAGCGGGTCACCCGACACGCGCCACCTCCCCCGCGCCCACGTGCTGCCAGCACCGGCTCGTGCGGCCCGGTCCCAGTTCGACGAGCGGCGGGTCGTCGGTCGCGCAGCGCTCCAGCACCGACGGGCAACGCGGGTGGAAGCGGCACCCGCCGGGCAGGTCGGAGGGGTGCGGCACGTTTCCCGCGATCGCCGGCATCGGCAGGTCCCGCGGGGTGGCCGGCGTCGGGATCGACTCGATCAGGGCCCGCGTGTAGGGGTTGCGGGGGCCGCGCAGCACGTCGTCCACCCGGCCCTGCTCGACGACCTGCCCCGCGTACATCACGAGCACGTGGTCGGCCATCTCGGCGACCACGCCCATGTCGTGGGTGACGAAGAGCAGGGCGGAGCCGTGGTCGCGCTGCAGCCGGCGCAGCAGCTCGAGGATCTGCGCCTCGACGGTGACGTCGAGGGCGGTGGTGGGCTCGTCGGCGATGAGGAGGGCCGGCTCGCAGGCGAGCGCCATCGCGATCATCACGCGCTGCTGCTGCCCACCGGACAGCTCGTGCGGGTAGGACCGCACGCGGCGCGCCGGGTCCGGGAGCCCGACCTCGGCGAGCAGCTCGACGGCCCGGCGGCGCGCGTCGCGGCGGGAGACCGAGCGGTGGATCCGCATGGCCTCCGCGATCTGGTCCCCGACGGTGAAGAGCGGGTCGAGCGAGCTCATCGGGTTCTGGAAGATCATGGCGATCTCGGCGCCGCGCAGGCGCCGCAGCCGCTCCGGGTCGGCGCCGACCAGTTCGTCGCCGCGGAACCGGATCGATCCGCCGCTCACCCGGCCGCCGCCGAGCAGCCCGAGCACCGCGAGCGACGAGACGCTCTTGCCCGAGCCGGACTCCCCGACCACGGCCAGTGTCTCGCCTGCGGACACCGTGAACGACACCCCGGACACGGCCTCGATCGGCCCGGACGGCGTCGGGAACCGCACGCGGAGATCGCGCACGTCGAGCAGCGGAGGGGACATGGTCAGCTCGCGTCCGCGGGATACTTCAGCACGATCGCGTCCTCGGGCACGCCGAGCGCCGCGTGCAGGATGTTGCGCATGATCGGCTTCGGGACCAGGCAGTCCTCGCACGCCGCCGGTCCCGCGGTGATCGTCACCTCGACGCGGTCGCCGGTCTCGGCGAGCGCCATCCGGTAGTCGTCCGCCTCCAGGGTGCTGCGCAGCCCGGCGAGGGCGTTCTCGTCGATGCTCACGTTGCCGGTCCTCCTTCTGCCTTCTGCCGGATCGGGTGGGCGGTGCGCGACCAGCCGCCGAAGCCGAACGGGCGCACGACCATCGACATGGCGGCGTTGCGCGCCCCTGCCACGACGATCGGGATCTGCTCCGGGTCGGGCACGACGTGCAGGCCGTGCTCGTCGACGCCCGGCCCCTCCTGCCCGTCGAGGCTCTTGCCGGCGAGCCGCATCTCGGTGTGGCTGCGGAAGGCGTGCTCGGAGATCCAGCGCTGCACATCGGCCTTCGAGAAGCCGCCTGCTGCCAGCAGCTGGGCGTGCTCGACGCCGAGCACGAGCCCGGCCGAGGAGTGCCGCCCGATCGCGGCGCCGGTGCGCGCGACGGTGTCGGCGATGTCCCACAGCACCTGCTCGGGCTCCGAGGTGTGCCGGTTGTCGACGAACTCGCAGGTGCGCAGCAGCATCGCCGAGACCGCGTCGGTGCCGGGGGCCAGCCCGAGCTCGGTGGCGAGGGGCTCCCAAGGGCTCTCCTCCTCGTTCTCCCCGATGCAGAGCGTGAACCGCCCGGGGATGCCCTGGGTGGACTGCTCGAGCTCCTGCGGCCGGATGCCGAACACGTTGCGGACGACCAGCCCGATGGCGCGCGCGATCGTCGCGTTGGCCCGGAAGCCCGGGCCGAGCACGCCGCCCGCTGAGTTGATGCCCAGCTCACCGCGGATCGGGCCGTTGACCACGATCAGCGGGGCCGGGCCGCTGGTGCTCTGCCAGCCGCCGCCGGTCACCACCCGCTGCCGCATCAGCGCGTCCCACGCGGCCAGCACGACCGGCAGGTACTCGGGCCTGCATCCGGCCATGGCGGCGTTGATCGCGGCCTGCTCCACGGTGCACTCGCGCCCGAGGTGCGGCACCGCGGCCACCACCTCGTCGCGCGGCCGAGGGGTGGCGGCCAAGAACTCCTCCACCACGTCGGCTGTGACGGGCACGATCGGCAGCCCGTCGGTCCAGCCCTGCTCGTAGGCGTGCTCGATCGCCGCGCGCGTGTAGTGGAGCCGCTGGGTGTCCTCCTGGAGTGCGGTCATCGAGCCACCGCGGGTACCGCGCTGCTGAGCATCCCGACCAGCTCCGGCAGCGCGAGCCGGGCCCGGTCGCGCACGCCGTCGGCGTCGAGCGGCGCCAGTGGGTGCGCGGTGGTGACGTAGGTGTAGCCGGGGCTGCCCTGCAGCCGGGCCATCGCGTCGGCGCTCACCCGAAACGCGTCGGTGCAGATCACGGCCGCCGGCACGCCCGCGGCCTCGAACGCGATCCCGTCGGCCACGGCCGCCGCGCTGCACGAGCCGCAGTCGCCCACGCCGATGAGCACGACGTCGCAGCGCTGCGCCAGCTCGTCGAGCACGGCAGGCGCGATGGGGTCGGTGATGCTCGTCTTGCGGGTGCGCACCACGTCCGCGGTGCCGTGCTCGGCCGCCAGCAGCTCGCCGACGGCGTCCAGGAACGGCTCCGCGTTCTTCTTCGGGTTCGCCACAAGGCCGACCACCAGCCCGTCGAGCCGAGCGGGACGCGTGGCCAGGCGCGGCACGGCGGCGGTGGCGGCGGGTCCGGCGGTTGGGTCGACCATCGCCTCGAACATGGGGTTCCTTCCTCAGGGCGTGTCGCGGGCGAGCACCGACTCGTGCCACGGGATGACGAACCGCTTCGCCCCGTTGACGATCAGGTACAGCAGGCAGCCGAGGGCGGCGAGCAGCAGGATCACGGCGAACAGCTGTGGGGCGTCGAGCGCGTTCAGACTGACGACGACGAGGTAGCCGAGCCCCTCGCTGCCGCCGAGGAACTCGCCGACGACCGCGCCGATCACCGCGAACACGATGGCGACCTCCATGCCAGCGAACACGTACGGCAACGTGCTGGGCAGCTCCAGGTCGCGGAAGGTGGCCCAGCGCCGGGCGCCGAGGCCGAGCATGACGTCGCGGTGGCCGCGCTCGACCGAGCGGACGCCGAGCATCACGTTCAGCATGATCGGGAAGAAGGCCAGCGTGGCCGCCATGATGATCTTGCTGGTGACGCCGAAGCCGAACCAGATGACGAAGAGCGGGATGAACGCCACCTTCGGCACCACCTGCACCGCAACCAGGACGGGGCGCAGGGCCCGCTCCAGCCATTCCGCCCTGCCCAGCACCACCCCGGCGACGAGGCCGAACGCCAGCGCCGCCAGGAACCCGAGCGCCACCTCGGTGAGGGTGATGACCACGTGTCCCCACGTCGAGGCGTCGGCGAGCATCCGCAGCACCGCCTCCCCCACGTCGGCCGGCGTCGGCAGGATGAACTCCGACACCCCGAACGCCGTCACCGCGAGGGTCCAGACCGCGAGGACCAGCAGGAGCACGATCGGAGTGCTGACCCAGGGCAACCAGTTGCGTTCTTCCCGCTCCATCAGCCCTCCTCCCCGTCCTCGTCCAGTTCGCGACGCAGCCGACGCACGATCTCCTGGAACCCGGTCTCGGTCTCCACGTCGAGCGACCGCGGCCGTGGGAACCCGACCGGCGTGACCGACCGGATCCGGCCCGGCCGCGGCGACAGCAGCACGACCCGGTCGGAGAGGAACACCGCCTCGGTGATCGAGTGCGTCACGAACACGACGGTGGCGCCGGTGACCACCGAGATGCGCTGCAGCTCGAGGTTCATGCGGTCGCGGGTGAGCGCGTCTAGCGCGCCGAACGGCTCGTCCATGAGCAGGATCGACGGGTCGTAGGAGAGCGCGCGGGCGATCGCGGCCCGCTGCCGCATGCCGCCGGAGAGCTCGCGCGGGTAGGCCTTCTCGAACCCGCCGAGCCCGACCAGGTCGCACAGCTCCCCTGCGCGCTCGCGGCGGCGCCGCTTGTCGACGCCACGCAGCTTCAGCGGCAGCGCGATGTTGTCCTCGATGGAGAACCAGGGGAACAGGTTCGCCTCCTGGAAGACGATCCCGAACTTCTCCAGCGCCGCCGGGTCCCGGCTGCTGCCCTTCCAGAGGTTCTGCCCGCCGATGAGGACGTCGCCACTGGTCGGGGTGACCAGTCCGCCGAGGATCCGCAGCAGCGTGGTCTTGCCGCATCCGGAGCGGCCGACGAGCGAGACGAACTCTCCGGTCCGCACGGCGAGCGAGATTCCGCGCAGCGCCTCGGTGGTGGCGCCGCGCCTGCCCTTGTAGATCTTGTCGACATCGCGGAGCTCCAGCTCCGCCGTGCCCGCGCCGGGGCCTGCGAGCGACTCGGCGACCCTGGCGGTGTCGGACAGCCTGCTCACGACGACGCTCCCGGCAGCAGGTCGTTGGTGAACCTCCCGTTCGCGTCGAGGCCGCCGGGCACGAGCTGCTCGGCCACCGCCTCGTCGTACACGCGCGACCACTGGTCCGGAGCGATCTTCAGCAGCTCCCCGCTCGCCTGCCAGCTGGCGATGTACTGGCGCAGGGTCTCCTTGGCGACGTCGGGCTCGCGCAGGATCGGGATGTCGTAGGCGTCCCCGAGCGTCTTCAGCGTGGAGTCGAGCGGCTGGTCGGCGATCACCGACTCCTGGGAGGCCTTCACCGCCCGCAGGAAGCGCTGCAGCACGTCGCGCTGCGCGGGGTCGGCGAGCGCCGCCTGCGAGGTCATGTAGACCTGGGTGCCGCCCGCGATCACCTGCGATGGGTCGAGCACCACTGCGTCGGGCTGCTGGCGCTGGACGGTCACCGCGGTGTCCAGTGCCACCACGTAGGCGTCGATGCGGCCCTGTTGCACCAGCTCGTAGATGCCGGGAGCGAGCCCCACGACCTGCTTCTTCACGTCGGCATCGGTGAGCCCTGCGGTCCTGGCGAGGGTGTCGATGAGTGTCTCGCTGGTGCCGCCCTCCGACGGGATGCCGATCGTCTTGCCGCGCAGGTCCGCCGGGCCGCGGATCGGGTCGTCGGCCGCCGAGACGATCCGGATCGTCGCCTGCTGCGACGGCTGCCCGAACGCGCTGACCGGCGCGTCGCGGCCGCCGACGGCGACCATCATCTCGGAGTCGCTCACGCGCGTGACGAGCGCGCCGCCCGCGATGACGGTCTGGATCGCCTGCGCGCTTCCCCGCGTCACCTGGAACTGCACGTCCAGGCCCTCGCGCTCGAAATAGCCACCTTCCTTGGCGACGATCTCCGGGGTGAACGTGAGGCTCTCGATGGGCAGGACGTTGAGGAACGTGACGGGCGTGAGATCACCGCTGCCCGGCGCGCCGCCCGCAGGGGCCGCACCGCCGCAACCCGCGAGGAGCAGGGCGAGACCCGAGACGAGCGCGGCGAGGGCCCGGCTGAGATGTCGGTGGGACGGGGAGTTCATCTTCGAAACCCACTCTCTGGCGGCGTCGATGCCGGATGTCCGTTTTGAGATGCCCTTTTCGTGTGATGCTAGGAACGGCCGGGCAAGGGCTCGACCTGCAGATGTCCGCGCCGTCCCGCCGTGGTGTCGGGCGCGGAGCGGGTCAGATGTCGCGGTTCCCCGCGGTCCGGCTCGGGAGTGTCCAGCGGGAAGTGGCACGCCACGCTGTGCCCCGGCGAGTGCTCCTGCAGCGTCGGTTCCTCCACCGCGCACCGGTCCTGGGCGCGCGGGCAGCGAGTGCGGAACCGGCAGCCGCTCGGCGGATCGAGCGGCGAGGGCGGCTCACCGCGCAGCGGCACGGGCCGCCGGGCGCGCCCGGTGGCCGGGTCGAGGCCGGGCACGGAGTCGAGCAGCGCGGCGGTGTAGGGGTGCAGCGGCCCCCGGTACAGCGCGTCGGCGGGGCCGATCTCGGCGAGCTGCCCGAGGTGCATCACGGCCACCCGGTCGCTCACCTGCTTGACGAGCGCCAGGTCGTGGGCGATGAACAGGTACGACAGCCCCAGCTCCGACCTCAGCCGCTCGAACAGGTTCAGCACCTGCGCCTGGATCAGCACGTCGAGTGAGGACACCGCCTCGTCGCAGATCACCAGGGCCGGGTCGAGGGCGATCGCCCTGGCGATGGCCACGCGCTGGCACTGCCCGCCGGACAGCTCCCGCGGCCTGCGCCCGCCGAACACCGAGGGGTCGAGGCCGACGAGGTCGAGCAGCTCCCGCACCCGGCGGCGGCGCCGCTCCGCACCCTTCACGCCGTATCCCAGCAGCGGCTCCTCGACCAGCTCCGTGACCCGCCAGCGCGGGTTCAGCGAGCCGAACGGATCCTGGTACACCATCTGCACGTGCCGGCGCGCTGCCACAAGGCGCTTCCAGCGCAGCCGCACCAGATCGCTGCCCTGGAACAACACCTCGCCCGACTTCGGCCGCGGCGCCTGCACCAGCGACCGCGCGAGGGTGGATTTCCCGGAGCCGGTCTCGCCCACGATCCCGAGCGTCTCGCCGGTGTGCACGTCGAACGACACGTCCGACACGGCGTGCACCACCCCGCCGCGCAGGCCCCCTGCTCCGCGCACCGGGAACTCCTGCACGATGTTCCGGGCCCGGAGCAGCGGATCCTTTACTGCGCTCATCTCTCTTCCTCCGGGTGCCAGCACGCCCACCAGTGCCCCGGCTCGTGCTCGTCGAACGGCGGCGCCGTCGCGCACTCGTCGCCGGCCGAGCCGCAGCGCGGCCGGAACGGGCACCCCGCCGGCAAGGCGGCCGGGTCGGGCGGCTGCCCCGGCACCACCGGCAGCTCCGTGTGCGCAGGGCGTTCCAGCAGCGGGATCGCGCCCAGCAAGGCGCGGGTGTAGGGCATCCGCACCGACGCGAACAGCGTGGCGGCGGGGGCCCGCTCCACGGCCCGCCCGCCGTACATGACGACGACGTCGTCGGCGTAGCTCGCGGCCAGCGCGAGGTCGTGACTGATCAGGATCACCGCCATGCCGAGCTGCTGCCGCAGCTCGACCAGCAGCTCCATGATCTGCGCCTGCGTCGTGACGTCCAGCGCGGTCGTCGCCTCGTCGGCGATGAGCAGCCGTGGCCGAGCGGCGAGCGCGATCGCGATCATCACGCGCTGCCGCATCCCACCCGAGAGCTGGTGCGGGTACTCGTGGAAGCGGCGCTCCGGCGCGGGCAGGCGCACGAGCTGCAGCAGCTCGATCGCGCGCTCCTTCGCCGCGTTCCGGTCCAGCCGCGCGTGCGCCTGGACCGCCTCCGTGATCTGCGCGCCGATCCGCATCGTCGGGTTGAGCGATCGGGCCGGGTCCTGGAACACCATCGCGATGTCGGCGCCCCGGCGGCGGCGCATCTCCCGCTCCGGAAGGCCCACCAGCTCCGTCCCGTCGAACCGGGCCGAGCCGCTCACCTGCGCCGTCGGTGGCAGCAGGCCCATCAACGCCCGCGAGCTCACGCTCTTGCCCGACCCGGACTCGCCGATGATCGCGAGCATCCGGCCCTGCGCGAGGCGGTAGGACAGGCCGTTCACCGCGTACACCGCGCGGCCGGCCCGCGTGAAGCGCACCCGAAGATCGCTCACCTCGAGCAGCGGCGCCGGTTCCTTCTCCAGCGCGATCGGCTCGGCGTCGGCCGCCACCCGTCCTGTGGTCATCGGCCGCTCCACCGTGCCCGCAGCGTTTCGCCGAGCAGGTTGAAGGCCAGCACCGTCACGAAGAGCGCCGCGCACGGCCAGACCACGAGCATCGGTGTGGCCGAGAGGCTCTGCTGCCCCTGCGCGATCATGTTGCCCCAGCTGGGCGCGGGCAGCGGGATGCCGAGGCCGAGGAAGGACAGCGCCCCCTCGATCACCATGACGATGCCCATCCCCAGCATCCCGAACGTGATCAGCTGCGGGGTGATGTTCGGGGCGATGTGGCGCAGCAGCACCCGCCGTCCCGGCGTCCCGCAGAGCTGCGCCGCCGCCATGAACGGCAGCTCGCGCAGGCGCAGCGTCGCCGCGCGGGAGATCCGCGCGAATGCGGGGATCGAGAAGAAGGCGAGCGCGAGGATCGTGTTGGTCTGGCTCGCGCCGAGGCTCTGCGCCACGGCAAGGGTGAGCACCAGCGACGGGAACGCGATGAGCACGTCCAGCACCCGCATGATCACCGTGTCGACCGCGCCGCCGAGGTAGCCCGAGAGCGCCCCGAGTGTGCCGCCGACCACCAGCCCGAGCACGTTCACCGCGATCGCCACCACGAGCGACGACCGCCCGCCGTGCAGGATCCGCGAGAGGATGTCGTTGCCGTTGGGGTCGGTGCCCAACAGGTGCCCCGGCGAGCCGGCGTCGAGGTAGGACTCGAGCACGCTCCCCCCGGTCGGCGGCGGCACCGGCAGCACCAGCGGCCCGAGGAAGCAGGCGGCGGCGATGACCACGAGCGCCCCGGCGGGCACCACGATCTCCAGGTTGCGCGCCAGACTCCCCGACCTCCGCGCCTCGTCGGGCCCGGCCGACGCGGGAACGGCCTCAACGACTGCCATAGCGGATCCTCGGGTCGAGAACGGCGTAGAGCAGGTCGGCGGCCAGGTTGGCCAGCACGGCGACCACGGCGAACACCACGACGCAGCCCTGCACCACCGTCGCGTCGCGGGTGTTGATCGCCTGGAGCATCAGCTGCCCCATCCCGGGGAGGGCGAAGATCTGCTCGACGATCACGGTGCCGCCGAGCAGCGTGCCGAGGTTCAGCCCGACCACGGTGATCAGGCCGAACGCCGAGTTGCGGAACGCGTGGCGCAGCAGCACCTGCCACGGCCCGATGCCCTTCGCCCGCGCGGTGGTGATGTAGTCCTCCCCCTGCAGCTGGTCGACGAGGTCACCGCGCAGGAACCGGGTGTAGAAGCAGAACAGCGGGAACGCGATCGCGGCTGCCGGGAGCGCCAGCGAGTGCAGGTTGCCCGCCACCCCCTCCGACAGCGGGACGAACCCGATGGCCGGGAACAGCGTCAGCTCCACCGCGAAGACCAGCACCAGCAGCAGCGCGAGGACGTAGTTGGCCACCGAGAGGCCGGTGATGCTCACGAGCATGCTCACCCGGTCGAACAGCCGGTTCGGCCGGTACGCCGCCAGCAGCGCCACCGGCACGGCCAGGCCGAGCGAGACGACGAACGCGAGCGCCACCAGCTCGGCGGTGACGGCCATCCGCTCGGCGATCTGGCCCGTCACTGACTGGCCGTTCACCAGCGAGGTACCGAGGTCACCGGTGACCGCGCCGCCGAGCCAGTCCAGGTAGCGCAGCACCGCGGGCCGGTCGAGCCCGAGCTCGAGCTCGAGCGCCCGGATCTGCTCCGGGGTGGCCTCCGGCCCGAGCAGCTGCTGCGCGGCATTGCCGGGGATCAGGGCGAGCACCCAGAACGTCAGGATGCTCACCCCGAGGATGATCGGGACGACCATCAGCAGCCGCCTGCCGACGAGCCGCAGGCTCGGTGGAGGGGACCAGCGGGGACGGATCGCGACCGCCGTCACTGCGGCGCCCTCCACACTTCATCCCAGTGGACGCCGGTGTTGACGACGATCGGCGGGATCTTCGTGGTCAGCCCCGGCCCGTACACCCCTTCCGTCGCGAGGTTGGCGGGGGCGAAGGCGAGGCCGAACGGCGCGTAGGCGTGCTCGCTGATGTAGCGGCCCGCGTCGACGTAGAGCTTCTCCCGCTCCGCCGGGTCGAGGGTGGCCTCTGCGGTGTCGAGCATCCGGTCGAGCTCGGGGTCCTTCACGCCGGTGAAGGGCGAGTCCGACGAGAAGCGGAAGCCGACGCCGACCCCGGCCGCGGGATCCCACGCCCCCGCGGTCTGCAGCATCGAGTCCCACTCGCCGGAACGGAACTCCTGGATGAGCGTCGACAGCTCGTAGCTCTCGATCTGCACGGTGATGCCGGCTTCCTGCCACTGGGTCTGCAGCGCCGTCATCACCTGCTCGGCCACGTAGCCCTTGAGCGTGCCGAGGTGCACGGTGAGCCCGCCGAGCTCGGCGACCAGCTGCCGGGCGCGCGCGGGGTCGTGGGCGGGGTAGCCCGCGACGGTCTCGTGGTGGAAGAGGCCGCCGGGCCCGGTGAAGCTCTGGCTCACCGGGTAGCGGCCCCGGAACAGGCCCTGCGAGATCGCCGAGAAGTCGGTGGCGTGGTAGATCGCCTCGCGGGCGCGCTGGTCGTCGAACGGCGCGCGCTGCGTGTTCAGCTGCACCACGTACGGCGAGGTGGGCGGCTGCACGGTGACGGTGATCCGGCCCGCCTCCTGCGCCTGCTCCAGCAGCGGTGTGGTGTTGAGGCCCTCGTACGCCTGGGCCTGGCCGGCCAGCAGCGCCTGGTAGGCGGGCTGGTCGCCGCCGATCGACTGGAACGTGAGCCGGTCGAGGTAGGGCAGCCCCTGCTTGAAGTAGCCCGGGTTGCGTTCGAGCACGAGCTCGGAGCTGAGCTGGTTGGACACGACGGTGAACGGGCCCGCCGCCACCGGCTTCAACGCGAACTGCTCCTCCCCCATCTGCTGCAGCGCCGTTGGCGAGGCGATCCAGTTGACGTTCGTGGCCGGGAACGCGTTGATCACCGCGGCGAACGGGCGCGTGAACGTCAGCACGACGGTGCGCGGGCCGTCGGTGGTGATGCCGTTCTCGGCGAGTGGCCACGTCGGCGAGCAGGTGCACGGGGAGTCGACGGCCCGGCGGAAGTTGAACGCCACCGCCTCGGCGTCCATCGGGGTGCCATCGGTGAACCGGATGCCCTCCCGGATCGTGATCCGCACCGTCGTTCCGCCGTCGAGCAGCTCGTATCCCTCAGCCTGGTGCGGCACGACCTCGGCGCCCGAGCCGTCGTCCGCTGCCTGCAGCCGGAAGAGCCCGCCGTAGATCGCGCTCATCTGCGCGATGTTCGCGCCGCCCGTGGTGTTCGTGGCCGGGTCGAGCCCGGTCGGCCAGCCACCCGCGAACGACGCATTCTCCAGCACGGTGATCTCCCCACCGCGCTGCGGAGGGCCGGTCGGCGTCGCCGGACCTGCCGCTCGGCCGCCGCCCCCGCCGCACGCGGCGATGAGCATGAGCGCGGCCAGCAATACCGCTGCCGCGTGCGTGCGTCGTCTCACCTGGACTCCCGTTCCGTAGCGGGCCCGAGGGAGCAGCACGGTGACCGGGCTCACCCCAGGCGGCCCACTCAGCCTCAGGGAGGCGCGACTCGGGGTGCAGGGACGGTTTCGCGGGACGGAAGACATGTTCGGCGCCGCCGTGACGCATCGGTCATATGTCGTAGGCCGCATGGGTCGCCGCGGACGACATCGGCGAGGGCGGCCCCGGCACTTGTGACAGCACTTGTGACCTGGCTCCCGCAGTGGTGAGACTGGGCTCGATCTACAGCTCCATGACGCAGACGAAGGTGACGCAGACGAAGGGGTCGGCGTGACGGAAGTGCTCACCCGGAAGGAGCGGCTCGCAGCGGGCTCGCGGTGCCCGGAATGCGGGGGTGCGCTCGACCCGAGCCCGGAGGACGCTCGGCGCGGGCAGCGCAGGCTCGCGGCGATCGCCCGCGCGGCGTCGAGCGTCGCCGACGCGGCGTCGCTGAGCGTCACCCTCGACGTCGTCGCGAACGAGGTGGTGCAGGCAGAGCACATCGCGGCCGTGCAGATCCTGCGGGTCGAGGGCGGCACCATGCGGGTCGTCGGCAAGGCCGGCTTCACCGACGCGGAGGACTTCACCGACCGGCTCGAGGACTGCAGGCGCCTCGGCGCTCGGATGATGTTCGTCGAGGCCTTCGAGTCGTGCCGGCGGATCGTCGTGCCGCACCGCAAGGCCGCCGTGATGGCCGACCCGGCATGGGAACCGCTCCACCGGATCATGGGCGCCCCCGAGTGGGACGCCTTCGCGGCGGTCCCGCTGGTCGTGCGGGGCCGGGCGGTCGGTGTGCTCAACGCCTTCTACAAGCCGGGCGAGCCGCCGGGCACGGAGGCCGTCGAGTTCCTGGAGGCGATGGCCGACCAGGCCGCCACTGCCGTCGACTCCGCCGACCTGCTCTCCCGGTCCCGGCACGACGCGCAGGTCGCCGAGCGCGCCCGGCTCGCCCGCGAGCTGCACGACTCGGTCGTCCAGCAGGTGTTCTCGATGCGGATGCAGGCCAAGGCGCTGCAGGCCCAGGTCGCCCCCGGCCGCGCCATCCGCGCCGAGCGCGTGCAGGCGGTGGCCGACGAGCTCCTCGAACTGGCCCAGACCGCGCTCACCGACCTGCGTGGCCTCGTGCTGCAGCTGCACCCGGTGGAACTGGTCGAGCGCGGGCTCGCGGGGGCGGTGCGCAGCCACGCCGAGTCGGTGCAGGGCACCTCCGGCCTTGACATCGACGTCGACGTCGACCTCAGCGTCGGGGTCGGCGACCTGCCGGTCGAGCTGCAGGAGGACCTCTACCGGGTGGTGCAGGAGGCGCTGCACAACGTCGTCAAGCACGCGGATGCGACGCGGGTGTCGGTGCACATCAGCACCAGCGGGCCGCCGGACCGCGTGGTGGTCGAGATCAGCGACGACGGGATCGGGCTGACGGCCCAGGTGCGGGCCGGCGCGCTCGGCCTGGTGTCGATGCGGGAGCGAGCGGAGCGATGGGGCGGATCGATCGAGCTGGGCAGTATGGACGACGACCGTGGGCCGAACAGCGGGGGATGCCGCGTGCGGGTGTGCGTCCCGGTGGGCGGACCAGGCCCGGCACGGTGAGCGAAGCCGCGCCTGCTCCCGCAGGCGACATCGGCGTGCTCGTCGTCGACGACCACGCCGTGGTCCGCCGCGGGCTCTCCGCCTACCTGGAGAGCGCCGACGGCATCGAGGTCGTCGCCGAGGCCGTCGACGGCAAGGACGCGCTCGACCGGCTGCAGCGCCTCGCCACAGAGGGCCGGCTCCCCCAGGTCGTGCTCATGGACGTGCTGATGCCGCGGATGGACGGCATCACTGCCATCCGCGCGGTGCTCGCCGCGCACCCGGACGTGCGGGTCGTCGTGCTCACCAGTTTCGGCGAGCTGGAGCGCGTGCACGCCGCGCTGGAGGCGGGCGCGTCCGGTTACCTGCTCAAGGACGCCGACCCGGACGAGGTCGCCGCCGCGATCCGCTCGGCCGACCGGGGCGAGGTGCACCTCGACCCCACCGTGGCGGGCCGGCTCACCCGCCGCCTCGTCTCGCCGCCCACCGGCGTCGCCTCCCTCACCGCGCGGGAGCGCTCGATCCTCGCGCTGGTGGCCCGCGGCATGTCGAACCACCAGATCGCGGCCGAGCTCTACATCAGCGAACGCACCGCCCGCACGCACGTCAGCCACATCCTCGCGAAGCTGCAGCTGACCTCCCGCACACAGGCCGCGCTGGTGGCGATCCGCGAAGGACTCGTCACCCCGCCCGATCCCACCACCGGAGGTGCGACATGACCCTGACCCCGGACGTTCCGGCGCCGCATGCCGCAGGTCGGCGCCGTGGCCCGGGGACGGCCCGGCCCACCGCGGCCGGGCGCGCCCTGTCGGTACTGGACGCGTTCGGACCGCGACACCGTTGCCTGTCGCTCTCCGAGATCGCGCGGCGCGCCGGACTGACCCTGCCCACCGCACACCGCCTCACCCGCGAGCTCGTGGACTGGGGCGCGCTCGAACGCGACAGCGCCGGCCGCTACTCGGTGGGGCTGCGCCTCCTGGAACTCTCCGCGCTGGCCCCGCGCGGCCTGGAGCTGCGCGAGGCGGCGTTCCCGCACCTCGAGGACCTGCACCAGATCACCCGCGGCAACGTGCACCTGGCCGTGCGCGACGGCATGCAGGTCGTGTACGTCGAGGCGATCCGCGCCCGCGTCCGCAACCCGGTGACCAGCCGCGTCGGCGACCGCTGGCCGATGCACGCCACCGGCACCGGGCTCGTGCTGCTCGCCCACTCCGAGCCCGACTTCCAGGAGGCGGTGCTGCGCTCGCCGCTGGAGCGGTTCAACCCGATGACGGTGACCGACCCCGCCGAGCTGCGCCGCACGCTCGCCCACATCCGCCAGACCGGGGTCGCGGTGGCACGCGGCCAGATCACGATGCCCGACCTCGTGGTCGCGGTGCCGGTCCTTGACCCGGCGGGCGAGGTGACGGCCGCCATCAGCGTGGTGGTGGAGACGGAGGGCGCCCGCCCGAGGGAGCTGGCGGCGGTCCTGAAACAGGCCTCCCGCGCGATCACCAGGGCCCTCTCCCCCCGCAGATAACGACTTCACACACCCAGTCCCGACTTCACACAAGGCCGGCCTTGTGTGAAGTGGTTGCTGGGTGTGTGAAGTGGACTGTGGGAGCGGTACCAGCGGCCCAGGGCCTATCCCACCGGCGGTGGGTCGACCCCCAGCCAGCTCCACGCGTTGTGCCAGGTGATCTGCTCCAGCACCTCCGGCGCCAGGTCCAGCGAGCGCAGCGTGCGGCCCGCCGGATCCTCCCGGGGCATCGCGGGGAAGTCCGAGCCGACCAGCAGCCGGTCCGCACCTAGCAGGTCCACCAGGTACCGCAGGGCGCGCCGGTCGAACACCATCGAGTCGTAGAAGAACCGGCGGGCGTAGTCGAGGGGCGACGGGCCGTCGTCGTGCGCGATCGCCCGCTCCGGCACGGCGGGCTCCTCGTTCCAGGTGCCACCCCAGAAGTACTGCGCACGGGGCACGACGAGCGGGAATCCGCCGCCGGCGTGGCTGAACGAGATCCGCAGGTCAGGGCAGGCGGCGGCGGTGCCGCCGGAGATCATCGACGCGACGGCGAGCATCCCCTCCAAACCCACCACGTAGGTGCCCATCGCCGAGGCGGGCAGCCGAGGCGTCGGCGAGGGCATCGCGTGCACGAACACCGCCGTGCCGAGCCGCTGCGCCTCGGTGAAGAACGGAAGGAAACGCTCGTCGCCGATCGACGTACCGAGCACGTTCGAGGCGATCTCGACCCCGCGCAGCCCCTGGTCCTGCAGGGCCTTCAGCTCCGTTGCCGCGGCGTCCGGGTCCTGCATCGCCACCATGCCGAGCCCGACGAGCCGGTCCGGCGCCGCGGCGCACAGTTGCGCCGTGGCCTCGTTGACGTGCCGGGCCAGCGACAGGCCGTCGACCGCGGGCAGGTCGTAGCGCAGCAGCGGCGGCATCGGGCTGAGCACCTCGACGTCCACGCCCGAGGCGTCCTGCTCCTCGATGCGGCGCTCGGCGTCGAAGAAGGCGTCGCGCGCCCGGTACCGCATCGTCCCGAACAGCAACAGGCGAGCGGTCTCGCCGTCGATCGCCTCCATCCGAGGGAAGCACTCGGGTGCGTCGGCCGGGTAGTCGCGCGGCAGCAGGTGGGCGTGGGCGTCGACGAGCACGCGACCTCCTAGAGGTTGGGGTGGACCGACACGTGCACCGCGGCCTCGCCCGGCACCTCGCCGGCGAGCGTCTGGATGGCGAGCTCGGTGTCGTCCAGGCCGAAGGTGTGGGTGTGCAGCTTTGCCAGGGGGAACCGGCGGGACTCGATGATCGCGATCGCCTCGGCGTAGCCGCGCGCGTCCACCCCGTACGCCCCGCGCACGGTGAGGGCCCGGTTGATGATCAGGTCGGTGTTGAGCGGCACCTCGGCCCCGCCCTTCAAGCCTGCGAGCACCACCCGGCCGCCGTGCTTGGCGGCCTGCAGGGCGTGCGTGACGGGGGCGGCCGCCATCGGCGTCAGCTCCAGAACGACGTCGGCCATCGCGCCGCCGGTGATCTCGCGGACGCGCTCGACGGTGTCCTCCGCGTCGGGCCCGTCGACGACGATCGTGTGGTCGGCCCCGAACTCCCTGGCCAGTGCCAGCTTGTGGGCGTCGGTCTCCAGACCGGTGACGATGATCGTGCCGGCACCGGCTGCCCGCGCCGCGATGACGGAGGCGAGGCCGCGCTGCCCGGCGCCGAGGATCAGCAGCGTGTCGCCGAGGCCGACCTCACCGAGGTGAACCGCCCATCGGACGCCGGCACCGAGGGGGTTGAACATGACGGCCAGCTCGGCCGGCAACGTCTTGTCGATCTTGTGCAGCACGGCGCCGGGCGTCAGGTAGAGGTGCTCGGCGAACCCACCCCACAGCGACGGGGGCACGTCGATCCCGGTGACTCCGTGGCCGTACTTGCGGTTGCGGCAGGCCTGGTAGCGCCCGGTGAGGCAGTCGTGGCACGACCGGCACGGGACGATCACCTCCAGGGCCACCCTGTCCCCCGGCTGCACGCCCCAGCGCTCCGCGGCGCGGTCGCCGATCTCCTCGATGATGCCCATGGGCTCGTGCCCGGGGATCGTCGGCCCGCGCCCCATCCCGAGGTGGCCCCGGTAGGACTCGACGTCGCTGCCGCAGATGCCGTTGGCCTCCACCCGCAGGAGCCCGTCGTCGGGGCCGGTCGCCGGGCGCGGGAACTTGCGCAGCTCGATCTGGCGCGGCGCCACCTGCACCGCCGCTCGCACCGTGTCACTCACCATGACCTCCTCCTCGGGGTCGTGAGTGGATATGCGCGCTCTGGCTCGCGTATCCACTCACGACTGTTCATGGGTCACCGCCTCGACGGGCACCGCCGTCGCCGACCACCCGGCGAACAGCCGTACGACCATCGAGATGCCCGCGTTGCGGGCCCCGGCGACCGCGATCAGCAGGTGCTTCGGATCATCGGTCGGCAGCAACTTGTCGAAGCCGTCCGGGCGCGCGCCGCTCGCGTGCCGCACGCCGTTGTCGCCCAGCCCGTCCTTCCCGACGTCCGCGAGGTCGCCGACCGTCCGCCCGCAACGTTCGGCGAGCCACGCACGGACCTTCGCCCGGTCGAATCCCGCGCCCGCGAGCAGCTGGGCGTGCTCAGGGCAGAACACGATCCCGGCCGAGGCGTGCCGGAAGATCCACGCGCCGGTGCGGGAGATCGTGTCGGCGAAGTCGGCGAGCAGCTGCTCGGCGTCGCTGGTGTGCCGGTTGTCCACGAACTCCGACGTCCGCAGCAGCGTCGCCGACACCGCGGACGCGCCTGCCGGGAGCCCGGCCTCGACGGAGAGGGGCTCCCACGGGCTCTCCTCCTCGTTCTCCGCCACGCAGATCGACCAGCGCCCCGGCAGCCCCTGCGTGGCCTGCTCGAACACGTGCGGGTGGATGCCCAGCGCGTTGCGGACGATCAGCCCGATCGCGCGCGGGACGGTCGCGTTCGCCCGGAAACCGGGCCCGAACACGCCACCCGCCTTGTTGAACCCGAGCTCGTCACGCACCGGCCCGTTGACGACGATCAGCGGGGCCGGCCCGCTCGTCGACTGCCAGCCCCCGCCGCCGGTGGCCCGCTCGCGCATCAGCGCGTCCCATGCGGCGAGCACCACCGGGAAGTACTCCGGCTTGCACCCGGCCATGGCGGCGTTGATCGCGGCGAGCTCGACGGTGACCTCACGGCCGACCTGGGCGAGCCGCCCGATCACCTCGTCGGACGCCCGGTCGGTGGTGGCGAGGAACCGGTCCACGAGCGGCCGCGAGGCCGGCACCAGCGGCAGGCCGTCCGACCAGCCCTGGTCGAAGCAGTGCTCGATCGCGGCCTGCGCGACGTCGGGGTCGAGCGCTGTGTCGATATCGGTCATGAACCGTTCCCCGTCAGCAGGTCCGCGATGGCGCCCGCGAGCCGCGCCGCCCGCTCCCGCACCTGGTCCGGCGTCAGGATCGCGACGGGGTGCGGAGTGGTGAGGTAGCGGTAGCCTGGCGCGCCCCGCAGCGCGGCCATCGCGTCGGCCGTGGCCACGAAGGCGTCGCTGCAGATCACGGCGGCGGGCAGGCCGGCCCGTTCGAAGGCCACCCCGTCGGCTGCGGCGGAGGCGCTGCACGAGCCGCAGTCGCCCACGCCGGTGACCACCACGTCGCATTCACGGGCGTACTCGGCCACGAGCTCGTCGGCGGCGGGCAGGGCGAACGCGGTCTTGGTGCGCATGAGCGTGACGGCGGCCGCGCCGTGCTCGGCGACGAGCAGCTTGCCGACCTCGTCGAGCAGCAGCGCGGCGTTCTGTTTGGTGTTCTCCAGCAGCCCGATGCGAGCTCCGGCGAGGTCCCGCTTGCGGGGTGCTGGCGCGAACGGGGCAGCCACCGCTGCGTTGATCACAGCGGCGCCGCCGGTGGGGTCGAGGATCGCGTTCGGCACGGATGTCCCTCCGATGTCAGCTGGCGAGGCGGGTGAGCCGGGACTTCATCTCGGAGCGTTCGAGCGACCCGGGCGGCACGAGCGTGACGGCCGCGCGCACCGACAGCCGGTGACGGATGAGTGCCTCGACGTCGCGGGCGAGCTGCTCCCGGTCGCCGGGCTGCTCGCCCCACTCGACCTCCACGGGCAGCGGCGGCTCGACGCGCGGCCCGGCAGCGGGCAGGACGATCTGCACGGCCCCTGTGGTGCGCGGGTGCAGGGTCTGCACGAGGTCACGCACCGCGGAGGGGAAGACGTTCACGCCCAGCACGATCAGCATGTCGTCGGTGCGGCCCACGCAGCGGATCAGGGGAGCCCCGTCCGCGGCGCGGCCGGTGACCACCACCCGGTCGCGGGTGCGGAAGCGCACCAGCGGGCAGCACTCGCGATCCACCGCCGTGTAGACCAGCTCGCCGGTGGCGCCCGGCTCGGCGCCCACCGGCTCGCCGCTGTCCGGATCGATCAGCTCGACGACCACGTGCCGGCCGCCGGTGAACCGCATCCCGCCGCTACCCGGCTCCTCCCCGAACAGGACGGGAGCCATGTCGGCGTTGCCCAGGCCTTCGGTGACCGGTGCGCCCCACTCACTCTCCACGTGCGCGCGGAACGCCGGCTCGCCGCCGCCGGGCTCACCACCGACGAAGACCTTGCGCAGGCCGAACTCCTTCGGGTCCCGGCCGAGCCCGCGCAGGTACTCGGCCAGGTACCGGGCGTAGGAGGGAGTGGAGTGCAGGGCGGTTACGCCGAGCGTCTCCAGCGCGAGCACGGCCTTCTCCGACGCCCCGGTCCCGATCGGCACCAGGGTGGAGCCGATCCGTTCGAGGGCGTCGCGGATCGGGAGACCGCCGACGAAGAGCGTGAGGCCGGCGCCGTGCAGCACGACGTCCTCGCGCGTGGCGCCCATCGTCCGGAACGCGCGCGCCACCATGTCGGTCCACGCCGCGGCGTCGCGGCGGGTGACGCCCACCCAGCTCGGCCGCCCGGTGGTGCCGGTGGAGGCGTGCACCCGCACGACCTCGGTCATCGGCACGCCGGCGTGCCGGCCCAGCGGCGGCGCTTCGGCCTGGGAGTCGCGCAGCATTTGCTTCGTCGTGAAGGGGAACTTGCGCAGGTCGTCGAGCGTGGCGAATGCCGCGGGCGTCACCCCGTGCTCGCCGAGGTGGTCGGCGTAGAGCGGCGACCGCGTGGGCAGCCCCTCCAGCTGCGCGCGCAGCAGCTCGGTGACGGCGTCGACGTCGTCGGGCGCGACGAACCCTGGGGTGGTCACCGGGTCAGCCCTCGTGGATGACGACGCCGCGGATGTTCTTGCCATCCGTCATGTCCTGGTAGCCCTGGTTGATCTCGTCGAGCGCGTAGCGCCGGGTGATCAGCTCGTCGAGCTTCAGGTCGCCGGAGCGGTAGAGCCCCAGCAGCTTGGGCACGTCGTAGAGCGGGTTGCAGTCGCCGAAGAGCGCGCCGCGGACCTGCCGCTGATAGCTGATCATCTGGCCGGCGTGCACGGTGACGGCGTTCTCGCCCAGCTTCCCGACGGCGGTGACCGTGACCTTGCCGCCCTTGCCGACGACCTGCACGGCCGCGGCCACGATCCCGGCGGTGAGCACGCCCGGCGTGCAGATCGCGTGATCGGCCAGCTGGCCCCACGTCGTCTCCACCACGAAGTCGTGCGCGGCCTTCGCGTCCGCGAACGTGTGCGTCGCCCCGAAGACCTTCGCCATGTCCCGCTTGAACGCGACCGGGTCCACGACGACCACGTTCTTCGCGCCCGCGTACCGGGCGCCCTGCACGGCGTTGCTTCCCACGCCGCCCGCGCCGTAGATCACCACGGTGTCCCCGGCCCGCACGCCCGCCGCGTGCACCGCCGAGCCCCAGCCGGTCGGCACGCCGCACCCGACGAGGGCACCGATCTCGAACGGGATGTCGTCGGGCAGCGGGATGCACGCCCACTCCGACACCACCGCGTACTGGGAGAACGACCCGACCGTGCAGAAGCCGCCCAGGTCCTCCGCACCGAGGTGGAACCGGAACGTGCCGTCGAGGAACATCCCGGTGCCCGCGTTGAGGCCCTTCACGCACATGTTCTGGTGCCCCGTCGAGCACGGCCGGCAGGCCCCGCAGGCCGGGATGTAGGAGCAGACGATCCGGTCGCCCGGCTGGACCCGCCGCACGTCCGGCCCCACCGACTCCACGATGCCCGCGCCCTCGTGACCGCCGACGATCGGCAGCCGCACCGGCGCGTCGCCCTGGGTGATGTGGTCATCGGAGTGGCACAGCCCCGCTGCGGCGAACTTCACGCGCACCTCGTGCGCCTTCGGTTCGTCCAGTTGCAGGTCGACGAGCTCCCAGCCGGTGTGCGGCTGCCGTGCGATCGCGGCGCGGGTCGTGATGGTCATAGGGAGGCCCCCGTTCTGTCCAGCGCGACGTGCGGCAGCACCTCGGCGCCGATCAGCGCGATGTGGTCGAGATCGTGGATGTCGTAGATGTGCAGGTAGACGGTGTCGGCGCCGGCCTCGGCGAGCTCACCGATCCGCTCGGTCACCTCGGAGGGCGAGCCGATCGCGGCGTTGGCCCGCATCAGCTCCGACCCGATCACGGCGGAGCGACGGTCGGTCTCGGCCTGCGTGGCGCCGCACGCGACCGGCAGCACCGCGGACAGGCGCGCGCCTGCGGGGTCGCGCCCGATCGCCTCGCAGGCGCGGGCGAAGCGTGCGAACCGCTCCCGCAGCCCCTCCGTGCCGCCCCCGGACGTCAGCGCCCCGTTGAACTCCGACGCGAACCGGGCCGCGATCGCCGGGGTCCGCTTCGGGCCACTGCCGCCGACGATGATCGGCGGGTGCGGCCGCTGTACCGGCCGCGGCGGCGTGCGGTTGTCCTCGATCCCGTGGTGCGTTCCGGCGAAGGAGAACCCCGGCCCCGACCACAATCCAGTGATGACCGCCAGCTGCTCTTCCAGCCGGTCGAACCGCTCCGCCCGTGACGGGAACGGGATCCCGAACGCGGCGTGCTCGCGCTCGTACCAGCCGGTGCCGAGCCCCAGCTCCACACGCCCGCCGCTCATGTCGTCCACCGAAGCGACGATGGCCGCGAGCAGGCCCGGTTCCCGGAAGGTCACCGGCGTGACGAGCGAGCCCAGCCGCACCCGCGTCGTGTCGCGGGCCAGCCCGCCGAGGGTCGTCCAGCAGTCGGTCGGGTGGTAGGTCGGGTCGTTCGGGTCGACGCCCATCAGGTGGTCGGAGCGGAAGAACGCGTCGAAGCCTGCGTTCTCGGTGGCCAGCGCGAGCGCCAGGATCTCCTCGTAGCGGGCGCCGTGGCGCGGCTCCATCAGCACCCGGAGTCGCACTGGATTACCCACGGAACGACACCGTCTTCACCTGCGTGTACTCCAGCACGGCGTCCGCCCCCATCGTGCGGCCGAAGCCGCTGCGCTTGTACCCGCCGAACGGCCCGCCGATCACGCCTGCGCCCAGCGCCGCGTTCACCACGACCTGCCCGGCCTGCAGGCCGCGCGCCATCCGCACCGACCGCCCGACGTCGCGGGTCCAGACCGAGGCGACGAGCCCGTAGTCGGTGCCGTTGGCGACATCGAGGGCCTCCGCCTCGCCGTCGACCGGGACCACCGAGAGGACCGGCCCGAAGATCTCCTCGCGCGCGATCCGCATGTCAGGGGCCACGCGGTCGAAGAGCGTGGGTTCCACGAAGTAGCCGCGCTCGAAGACCGCGCCCGCAGGGCGGCCGCCGCCCGTGACGAGCTCGGCGCCCTCCTCCCGCCCGACCCGCACGTAGTCCAGCACCCGCGCGTGCTGCTTCGCGTTGATCAGCGGCCCCATCTGCACCTTCTCGTGCCACGGGCCGACGCTCACCTGAGCCATGCGCTCGGCGAGCCGCTCCACCACCTCGCCGTGCATGGACCGGTCGACCACCACCCGTGAGCCCGCGGCGCAGATCTGCCCGGTGTTGAGCGTGATGCCGGCGACGATCGCCGGGATCGCGACGTCGAGGTCGGCGTCGGGGAACACCACCTGCGGCGACTTGCCGCCCAGCTCGAGGTGCAGCGGCACCAGATTCCGCGCGCACGCCGCCATCACCTGCGCGCCCGTCTCCGGCGAACCGGTGAAGCTCATGCGCCGGATCCCGGGGTGAGCCGCGAGCGCAGCGCCCGCCTCGGGGCCGTAGCCGGTGACCACGTTGACGACACCCGGCGGGATCCCGGCCTCCCGCGCGAGCCTGGCCAGCGCGAGCGGGGTGAGCGGGGCGTCCTCGGCCGGCTTGACCACGATCGTGTTGCCCGCGGCGATCGCGGCGCCGGTGTCGGTGACGAACATCGGGCCCGGCGCGTTCCACGGGATCACGCTGCCGACCACGCCGAACGGCTCACGCAGGGTCAGGCCCAGCACGTCAGGGGACTGGGTCGGTAGCGACAGGCCCTGCACCTTGTCGGCCTGGCCCGCGATGAAGGTGAGGATCCGCGGCATCGGCGGCGGGCCCCAGTGCGGGCGGCCCACCTCCTGGGACTCCAGGCGGTCGAGCTCGGCCGCGTGCGCCTCGACGAGCGCGGCCCAGCGGGCCACGAGCGCGCCGCGGGCGGTTGCGCTGGTGTCGCGCCACGCCGGGAACGCGGCCTCGGCGGCGCGCACGGCCGCGTCCACGTCCTCTGCGGTGCCGCGGGGCACGCGGGCGAGCAGGTCACCGGTGGCCGGGTCGATCACGTCGATCGTCTCGCCGGACGCCGCCGGGACCCACTCGTCGCCGATGAGGTGGGCGTTCTCGACGAGCAGCGGTGCTGCGGGTGCGGTCGTCATCGTTGTCCCTAGTGCTCGTGCACGATGACGCCGCGGACGTTCTTGCCGTCGAGCATGTCCTGGTAGCCCTCGTTGACCTGGTCGAGCCGGTAGCGACGGGTGATCAGCTCGTCGAGCTTGAGATCCCCGGAGCGGTAGAGGCCCAGCAGCCGCGGGACGTCGAAGAGCGGGTTGCATGCACCGAAGATCGCGCCCTGGACGCGCCGCTGGTAACCGATCAGCATGCCGGCCGGGGCCACCAGGGATCCGTTGCCGACCGCGGTGATCGTCACCTGGCCGCTCTTGCCGACCACCTTCAGCGCGTTCGCGATGACCTCGTCGTGCAGCACGCCGACGGTGATGATCGCGTGGTCGGCGAGCTCGCCCCATGTCGTGTCCACCACGAACTCGTGGGCGGCCTCCGCGTCGCCGAACGTGTGCGTGGCCCCGAAGACCTTCGCCATGTCCTGTTTGAACGGCACCGGGTCGACAACCACCACGTTCTTCGCACCCGCGTACCGCGCGCCCTGCACGGCGTTGCTGCCCACCCCGCCTGCGCCGTAGATCACGACGGTCTGTCCCGCGCGGACCCCGGCCGCGTACACGGCCGAGCCCCAGCCCGTCGGGACCCCGCAGCTCACCAGCGCCGCGACGTCGAACGGGATGTCGTCCGGGATCGGGATGCACGAGAACTCCGAGACCACCGCGCGCTCGGCGAACGTGCCGAGCACGCACAGGCCGCCGAGGTCCTCGCCGTCGAGGTGGAACCGGAAGGTGCCGTCCGGGAACTCCCCCGTCGAGGCGTTCTTGCCCGCGTCGCACAGGTTCTGCCGCGCGGTCGAGCAGTACCGGCACGAGCCGCAGGCCGGGATGAACGAGCAGACGACGTGATCACCGACGGCGACCCGCGTGACCCCGGCGCCCACCGCCTCCACGACCCCGGCACCCTCGTGGCCGCCGACCACCGGGAACCGCATCCGGGCGTCGCCCTTCTGGATGTGATCGTCGGAGTGGCACAGGCCTGCGGCGTGGAACCGGATGCGCACCTCGTTCGCGCGCGGGTCGTCGAGCTCGACGTCGGTGATCTCCCACGGCCTGCGCGGCTCGCGGCAGATCGCGGCGCGGGTGGTCATGCTCATGCACCTCACGATGCCCGGGCCGGCCCCCCGCCTCGACGGCGCTTTCGCAACGCGGAAGCTCAGCGGACAGCGGGTACCGGCGCCTGCAGCGATCCATCGGCGTCCGCCGGCAGGCCCTTCTGGATGCGGCCCAGCGCCACCAGCAGCACCACCATCGCGACCGGGAAGAAGGCGAACACGAAGAAGGTGCCTCGGGCGTCGACGCCCTGGTCCATCACGAACCCGGCCAGCCACGGGCCGAGCATCGCGCCGAACTTGGCCATCGACGTCGCCCAGCCCGCCCCGTTGGCGCGGATCGCCGGCCGGTAGAAGATCCCGCAGACGCTGATGATGCCGCCGTGCCCGCCGATGACGAAGATGTTCGCCAGGATGATCACGGCGACGTAGCCGGCCGCGGTCAGCGGGACGAGCCCGATCAGCATCAGGCACGGCACCGCGAGCAGCGGCATCCACGCGATCGTGCCGGCGCCGCGGTGGTCGATGAACCGCCCGATGAGCAGCTGGCCTGCCGCCCCGGCCACGGCCGTCCACGCGGCGAGTGTCGCGGCGGCGGACACGCTGAACCCGATCCGCTCGTTGAGGATCGGACCCCAGAACGCCAGGTAGAACACGATCGCCGACGAGCACATGTAGGCGATCCAGACCAGCGGGGTGATCAGTGCCAGCCGGCCGCCGCGGAACAGCTCGGCGGGGGTGAATCGGGTGCGGTCCCGGCGCGGGCCGGTGCCGACGACGAACCGGGCGCCTGCCGGCAGCGTCACGTCCGGCAGCGCGCGCCGCAGGATCGTCGCGATCCGGTGTTGCTGGAGGTCCTTCTGCGCGAGGAACTTGACCGACTCCGGGAGGAACAGGACCACCGGGATGACCGCCAGCAGCGACGCCACACCGCCTGCCACGAACACCGCCTCCCACCCGAACCGCGGGATGAGCGCGTTGGAGACCGGTCCGCCCGACGCGCTGCCGAGGCTGTAGCCGATCATCGTGATCACGACCGACGTGGAGCGCAGCCGTACGGGCGCGAACTCGGTGACGACCGCCCACACCAGCGGCAGTGCACCGCCGAGGAAGACGCCCGTGAGGAGCCGCAGCACCACCAGCTGCGCGTAGTCCTGCGCCACGGCGAAGAGCAGCATGAACACGCCGAACCCGATCGTCGAGACGACGATCGCCGGCTTGCGGCCGACCCGGTCGCCCAGGTAGCCCATCGCGATCCCGCCGAGCAGGGTGCCGACGACACCGACGGTGCCCAGCGTGCCGAGCTGCGTGTTGGTGAGGGCGAACGACTCTTGGATGTACCGGCCCGCGAACGAGATGATCTGCAGGTCGAAGCCGTCGAGGAACGTCACCGCCCATGCGACGGCGAACAGCACGACCCAGAACCGGCCGACCTTCTGGTCCTCGATCAGCGGAACGACATCGACGACGGGGTCGACGGGACGGGAGTCGGCCATGGCACACCCCTTCGTGCGCTTCGGGTCCGCCGATCACCGTACGAACGCGGTCGCCACCCGCGGAAATCACGAGTTGACATGCGCTCCATCAACGCGATGGATGCCCGTCCCCGTCCTTCGACGCCCGCGCGACCATCGAGCGGAACCAGGTGTGCGCGTCGTCCTCGTCGTTCTTCGCGTGCCACCACAGCGTCTCGACGATCGGCGGCGGATCCCCAGGGCACTCCAGAAGGCGCAGGTCCGGCCGGTCGGCGAAGCGCAGCGCCAGCCGCCGCTGCATCACCGCGACCCGGTCCGTGCCCGCGACGAAGTAGGGGGTGGCCTGGTAGCTGTCCACCCGCACCGCCACCTGCGGGCGCGCCGACAGCCGGGCGAACAGCGGCGCGAGCGGCGACGTGGGCGGGTACTCGCCGTCGGGATGATGCGGGACGACCCACGGCAGGCGTTCGAGATCGGCCAGCTCCAGGTGCTCGCCCACCGAGTTGTCCGCGGCGACGACGCACACCCACCGGTCCCGGAAGACCTCCGTCCCGCGGATCCCGGCCACCTGGAACCTCGGCATGGGCACGGACACGATGCCGTCGATCACCCGCAGCGTTTCGAGGAGGTCGGCAGGCATCGACTCGTGGACGACCTTCACGTGCAGCCGGGTGCCGGGCGCCTCGTCGTGCATCGCCCGCGAGAGCCCCTCGCCGAGCGCCGCGAGCACGTAGTCCGGCATCAGCAGGACGAACTCCCGCTCCGAGTCCATCGGCCGGAACGCGGGGTCGGTGGAGAAGAGCCGCTCGACACCTGCACAGACGGTCTCGATCTGCGTGGCGAGCTGCGCCCCGAGCGGTGTGAGCACGAACCCGCCGCGGGTGCGTTCGAGCAGCTCGTCCCCGAAGTGCCTGCGCAGTCGGCCGAGCGCCGCGCTCGCGGCGGGCTGGGTGATCCCGACCTGATGCGCCGCGCGGGTGACGTTCCGCTCGCGCAGCAGCTCCCGCAGGATCACCAGGAGGTTCAGGTCGAGGTTCGCCAGCGACGTCGCTCGCCTCACCACCGACCCAGTATGGAACCCGCCAGTAGCTCCCGCACCGCGACGATCGTCTCGGCCGGGCGCTCCTCCGCGACGTAGTGCCCGCACGTCAGCTCGTGCCCCGCGGCCGCGGGCGCCCACGCCCGCCACGTTCCCAGGACGTCCGGCTCGCGCCCGAGCGGGCCGCCGCTCCCCCACAGCACGAGCGTCGGGCAGCCGATCGTGCGCCTTCCGCGGTCGGCCTCGTCGTCGGCGACGTCCACGGTGGCACCGGCCCGGTAGTCCTGGCACATCGCGCGCACGACGTCGGGACGCGACCAGGCCGCCCGGTAGGCAGCCACTGCCTCCGGGGCGAACGGCGTGGCGCCGCGGAGGAAGAACGCGTCCGGGTCGGCGGCGATCAACCGCTCCGGCAGGTCTCCGGGCTGGGCCAGGAAGAACCAGTGCCATGCGCCCCGGGCGAACGCCGCATCGACCCTGGCGAACACGTCCGCCGTCGGCAGGATGTCGAGCACGCAGAGCGCGGTCACGACGTCCTGGTGATCCAGCGCCAGCCGGTAGGCGCACCGGGCGCCGCGGTCGTGCCCGACCACGGCGAACCGGTCGAACCCCAGCTCGGCCATGGCCGACACGATCGCAGCGGCCATCGCGCGCTTCCCGAACGCCTCGACGGGGGCGTCCGGCGGCGCGACGCTGTGGCCGTACCCCGGCAGGTCGGCGAGCACCACCGTGTGCTCGCGGGCCAGCTCGGGCGCGACCAGGTGCCACATCGCCGACGTCTGCGGGTAGCCGTGCAGCAGCACCACCGGCGGCCCGGTGCCGGCGGTGCGCACCCGGATCCGCGCACCGCTCGGCACCGGGACGTCGACGGTTGCGAAGCCCTCCAGCATCAGCCGAGGGCGTACCAGTCGGCGGCGTTGCCGCCCAGCACGCGTTCGCGCTCCTCGTCGGTCAGCGCCGCGAGCAGCCGCTCGCCGCCGGACCCGTGGTCGTGCGGATGGTCGCTCGCGTAGAGCAGCATCAAGCCCGCGTCGAGCAGGTCGAGGGCCTCCCGCACCTGGCCGGGGTCGCGCGGCAGGTGGGCCGGGGCCGTGGTGAGGCGCAGGTGCCGACGCGCGGTCTCCGACGGCTTGGCGTCCAGCCAGGGGACCTCGCGCCAGACGCCCTTCCAGTCCTTGTCGAACCGCCACAGCAGGGTGGGCAGCCAGGAGAACCCGCACTCCAGCAACGTGACCCGCAGGTCCGGCAGCTGCGCGAACACGCCCTCGGTGATCAGGCTCGTCACCTGGGCCTGCACGATGATCTGCGAGTTGGCGAGGTAGTCCTCGAGGTAGGTGTGGGTCATCCCGCTCGACGTCGGGGCATTGCCGATGCGGCCCCACGCGTGCAGCCCGACGACGAGCCCGCGCTCGGCCGCGGCCCGCAGCAGCGGCCGGTGCCGCACGTTCCCCCACGGGGCGTCGGTGCGCACCGGCAGCAGCACCTGCACGATCCGCGGGTGCTCGCCGATCCGCTCGATCTCGGCCACCGCCGCGGCCGTGTCCAACGTGGGCACGACCATGCTGGCGCGCAGCCGGTCGTCGCGCTCCAGCCACTCGGCCACCAGCCAGTCGTTGACCGCCCGGCACAGCGCCGCCTCGTAGTACGGGTTGCGGTTGCAGTGGAACGACGTGGTGCAGTTCAGGACGGCGAGCTGCGGCCCGGCGACGTCCAGGAACCCTTCGCGCAACTGCTCCACCGACGTCGCAGCCGAACTGCCGCTGGTGGGCGCCGCCTGCGGGTAGGCCCCGCCCTGCGTCGGAGACAGCGCGAGCCCGCCGTCGGTGATGTAGCCGCGCCAGTAGCCGTCGAGGTACGGCGAGAAGTCGGACAGCGCCTTCGGCGAGCAGTGCACGTCCGTGTCGACCACGGCGGTCTGCACGGCGGTCACGCCGCCACCTCCCGCTCGGGCAGCGCATAGAGGCGGCAGGCGTTCGAGCCCATGATGTCGCGCCGCAGCGCGGCCGGGAACAGCTTCGGCGCCTGCCGGGGAGAGTCGAAGTCCCAGTGCGGGTAGTCGGAGGCGAACAGGATCCGGTCGTTCATCCCGATGTGCCGCAGCGCGATCTCCAGGTGCGCCGGATCGTCCGGCTCCTCGACGGGCTGGGTCGTGAACCACACGTGCTCACGGATGTACTCCGACGGCGGCCGAGTCAGCTGCGGGACGTCCTCCCGCAGCTTCGGCCACGCCTCGTCCAGCGCCCACATCAGCGGGCCCGCCCATGCGATCCCGCCCTCCACGCAGACCACCTGCAGCGTCGGGAACTCGGTGAACACGCCCTCGCAGAGCATGCTCATCAGGAGCGAGGCCATCGTGTTGCCGTTCCACACGTGTTCTTCGAGGTAGAACGATGGCCAACCCGCGCCCCGGTGCTGCTCGAGCCCGCCGGTGTGCGCCGCGATCGGAAGGCCCGCCTCGGCGGCCGCCTTGTAGATCGGCCAGTAGCGGCGCACGCCGAAGCCGGACTCGCCGCCTGTGGACAGCAGCACCTGTACGAACCGCGGGTCGCCCGCACGACGGGCGATCTCCTCGGCGGCGAGTTCGGGCGTCTCGATCGAGACGGCGATGGAGCTGCGCAGCCGCGGCTCCCGGTCGAGCCACTCCTCGACGATCCAGTCGTTCAGCGCCCCGCACAGCGCCGCGGCGTACTCGGGTTGCTCCACGCCCCAGCTGTGCCCCTGCAGCGGGATCAGGACGCCGTGGTCGATCTCGAACTCGTCGAGCAGCTGGTCGCGCGTCATCTGCAGATCGCTGCCCGGGAACCCGCCCTCTGGCCAGGAATCGAGCCGGAACCCGGAGTTGCGCACGCGCGGGTAGATCTCCGGCGGGCCCGGTACGCGGCTGCCGAACATCTCGAACCGCCTGCGGTGCTGCGCCGACAGCCGCGGAAGGATGTGGCGCGGCAGCGCGTGCGGGTGGATGTCGGAGTCGACGATCGTGTGGCCGGTCCGAGGACCGGCGGCCTGTTCCCTCGGCAGCGTGCTCGTCGTGGCCATTCTTGTCATTGCGCACCTCCAGCAGCTCGGACGCCCGGCGCCTTCGCGGCCGGGCGGGGGGTCGTCTCGACCACGACGTAGGCGTCCTCCACGTGCACCGCGAACGTGTCGGCCACATACGGCCCAGGCATCCGTCCGCCCCGTGGCGCCGCCGTCTCCGCCTCGACGGACACCTCGTACGTGCGGACCGGCGGCTCACCGGGACCGAGGAAGGACTGGCCGGTGGCGAGGTCGTACTCCCACCCGTGCCACGGGCACGCGACCAGCGCGTCGTCCTCCGCGAGCACGAACTCCCCCGGCCCCGATGAGCTCACCCACGGCTTCGTCCGCCCCAGGCACAGCGGCCCGCCCTGGTGGGGGCAGTAGTTGTTGATCGCGTAGAACCGGTCCCCCACCCGGAACACCCCGATCGAACGACGCCCCGCCTGCACGACGCGTCGCTCACCCGGCGGGAACTCGTCGAGCCGACACACCACGATGCGCATGTATCGCACGGTAGGAACCGGTCGGGCGGACCGGAAACAGATAGTCGGGATGGATGGCATCAACCGCATCTATGCAGGGCGCCTCGTCACCGAGCGGTGGGGACGATCGGCCGCGGCGCGCTGGCCGGGCCGCCGTTGCCTCGTCGGCGGATGCCCGGGTGGCGGGGCGCGGTACGAGCAACGGTGCCGTTCGCCCAATCCTATTGAACGAAAGGGCCGCTCGTACGAACCCGCCTCCGGTAAAGCTCCGCCAGCAACCCCACCATGTCGGTCGTCGCCGGGTGCGGGTCGTCGCGCCACCAGATCAACCGCACCGGAACCGGGGGCGCGTCGCGCAGCCGGCGGAAGACGACCCCGTGGCGCCGGTACTGGGTGATGGTGCTCTCCGCCGTGACCCCGACGCAGCGGCCGCTCGCGATGACGGCGAGCCAGTCGTCGACGTCGTGGATCTCCTCCACATCGGGTCGCTTGCCGGGCGGCCAGAGGTCCACGGTGGTGGTGCCGGTGCGCGGGTCCACCGCGAGGACCCGCTCGCCGAGCTCGGCGACGCGCAGCTGCCGGCGCCGGGCGAGGCGATCGTCCGCGGCGAGCGCGCAGTAGCGGGCCTCCACGCCGACGACGGCGCTGTCGAACCGGTGGAGATCGAGACGGTCCGGGCCGGACGGCGTCCGCACCACGGCGATGTCGCACGCGCCTTCGGCCAGGCCACCGGTGGGGGAGTTGGTGCGCACCAGGTGCAGCGACACGTCCGGGTGGGACGCAGCCCAGCGCCGTTGCAGCTCGACGGTGTACTCGCCGAGCGCCGCCCAGGCATGGCCGAGCCGGAGCCGGGTGTGGCCGCTGCGCGCCTCGGCGGTGAGGTCGTCGACCTCCGCGAGCACCCGCCGAGCCCGGGCCAGCACCCGCTCCCCCGCCGCAGTGAGCACGATCTCCCGGCTCGTGCGGCGCAGCACCCGCACCCCGAGGGCGTCCTCCAGGGCGGCCAGTGCGCGGGACACGGACGGCTGCGTGACGCCCAGCTCGGCCGCGGCGCCGGTGAACCCACCCGCGTCGACGATCGCGACGAGACAGCGGAGGTGCCGAAGCTCCACGTCCATGCGTCCAGCGTATCGACCAAGCGGAAGATGCATTTTGGGAATGCCTTGTCGGCACGCATCCTGGCCACATGGACACCGAGATCCGATCGCGGCGGGAGGCCGCTGGCGTCGCACTGCTCCTCGGCAGCGCGCTGTCCAACCAGACCGGCGCCGCTGTCGGGGCGCTCGCCTTCGACGCGATCGGGCCCGTCGGGGTCGTGGCGGTGCGCCAGTGGGTGGCCGGGGTCGCGCTGCTGGTACTCGGACGGCCGCGGCTGGGTGCGTTCACGCGGCGGCAGTGGTGGCCGGTGCTCGGGCTCGCCGGGGTGTTCGCCGTCATGAACGTCTCGCTGTACTCCGCGGTCGACCGCATCGGGCTCGGCCTCGCGGTCACGCTGGAGGTCCTCGGTCCCCTCGTCATCGCGGTGACGGGAGCCCGCCGCCACATCACGCTGGGCTGTGTGGCGCTCGCGGCGGTCGGGGTCGTCGTCCTCACGCGGCCGCAGCCGTCGAGCGACTACGTCGGTGTCGGCCTCGCCCTGCTCGCCGCGGGGTGCTGGGCGGCGTACATCCTGCTCAACCGCACGGTTGGGCGGCGGGTGCCGGGGCTGGAGGGAACGGCCGCCGCCGGCGCGATCTCGGCTCTCGGGTACGTGCCGGTCGGGATCGGGGTCCTCCTCACGCACCCGCCGTCGCCGGCCGCCCTCGCCTGTGCCGCCGCGGCGGGGCTGCTGTCATCGGCCGTCCCGTTCGCCGTCGACCTGCTGGCGCTGCGCCGGATCCCCGCCCATTTCTTCGGGATCTTCATGAGTGTCCACCCCGTGTTCGCCGCCGCCATCGGCGCCGTTCTGCTCGGGGAGGCGTTCGCTCCACTCGACTGGCTCGGCATCGCGCTCGTCGTCATCGCGAACACCGCCGCCGTACTCCTCACGTCGCGCACAGCTCGTTGACCTACTGTGCCGGCCATGGACGTGGCCGCACCTCCCGGGCTGACCTCCGCGGATGCGGCCGCCCGCCGTCGCGCGGGCGAGGCGAACACGCCCGTCAGCGGCACGTCGCGCAGCTACGCGACGATCCTGCGGACCAACGTCTTCTCCTTCTACAACTCGATCCTCTTCGTCATCGGCGCGGCGCTGCTCGCGATGGGCCGCTACAACGACGCGTTCGTCAGCGTCGGGCTGGGCCTGGTCAACGCGGTGATCAGTGCGGCGCAGGAGATCGGGGCGAAGCGGAAGCTCGACGGGCTGCAGCTGCTCGACGCGGCACAGGTGTTCGTGGTGCGCGACGGCGCCGACGTGCCCGTGGCGCCGGCCGAGGTCGTACGCGGCGATGTCGTGCGCGTGCGGGCGGGCGACCAGATCGTCGTGGACGGGCCACTGCTCCCGGGCGGCCGGCTCGAGGCCGACGAGTCCCTGCTCACGGGGGAGTCCGAGCCGGTGGTGAAGGAGCCGGGCGACGACCTGCGCTCCGGGACTCTCTGCGTGGCAGGCGAGGGCTACCAGGAGGCCCGGGACGTCGGCGCGGCGAGCTACGCGGGCCGGCTCACCGCCGAGGCACGCCGGGTGACCACCGACAAGACCCCGCTGCAGCGGCGGATCGACTTCGTCGTGCGGCTGGTCATGGCATTGGTCGTGCTGATGAGTGGGGCGATCCTCGCCCAGGCCGCGCTGGAGGGGTTCTCGCTGCTGCGCGTCGTGCAGATCACCGCGGTGCTCTCCGGGCTGGTGCCCTACGGCCTCTTCTTCCTCATCGCGCTCTCCTACACCCGAGGCGCGGCACAGATCGCGCGCCGGGGCGCGCTGGTGCAGCAGGTCAACGCCGTCGAGTCGCTCACCCACGTCGACGTCGTCTGCACGGACAAGACGGGCACGCTCACCACCGGACGCCTGGAGCTGAAGGAGATCGAGCAGCTCGGCGGGCACGACGCCGCTGCCGCCCTCGGGTCCTTCGCCCGCTCGGTGACCACCCCGAACCTCACCACGGCCGCGCTGGCGGGAAGCCTGCCCGGCGAGGCGTGGGAGGTGCGCGACGAAGTGCAGTTCGCGTCGTCCCTGCGCTGGTCCGGCCTGGTCACGGCGGACGGCACGTGGGTGCTCGGCGCGCCCGACGCCCTCGCGCCGCACCTCGACGGCGCGGATCTGGGCGCGGCGGTCGCCGAGCGCGCCGCGCTGGGCCTGCGCGTGCTGGTGCTGGCCCGTGCCACCACCGGCCTCCGCGATGCCACGGGCCGACCGGCCCTGCCGGCGCTGGACCCGGTCGGGATCGTCGCGCTGGCCGACGAGCTGCGTCCCGACGTCGCGAAGAGCGTGCGCCGGTTCGCCGAGGAAGGCGTGGCGCTCAAGGTGCTCTCCGGCGACGACCCGCGCACCGTCGCGGCGCTCGCAACACAGGCGGGTCTCCCTGCGGGGGAGCCGGTCAGCGGCCGTGACCTGGACGGCCTCGACGACGCCGGCCTGGACCGGCTCGTCGCGCGGACCACGGTGTTCGGGCGGGTGGCCCCCGAGCAGAAGGAGCGGATCGTCGCCTCGCTGCGCCGCGGGCGCCACCACGTCACGATGATCGGCGATGGGGTGAACGACGCCAGGGCGCTCAAGGCCGCCCACGTCGGGGTGGCGATGCGCAGCGGGAGCGCCGTCACGCGCGATGTCGCCGACGTGGTGCTCGTCGACGACTCGTTCGCCGCGCTGCTGCCGGCAAGGGCCGAGGGCAGGCGGATCATCGCCGGCATCGCGGCGTCGATGTACCTGTTCCTCGCGCGGGTCGCCACGCAGGGCCTGGTGATCCTCGCGGTCACCATGCTCGGGCTCGGCTTCCCCTACGCCCCCACCCAGGTCGGGCTGACCCTGCTCACGGTCGGGGTCCCGACGCTGTTCCTCACCCTGTGGGCCCGCCCGGTGCGCCCGGACCGGCACCTGCTGGGCAACCTCGCGCGGTTCGTCATCCCCGCCGCGATCGTGACGGCTGGGTTCGGCACAGCCGTCTACGCCTACCTCTACATGCGCGTCTCGGAGGGCTTCAGCACCGGGCGGACCCCGGAAGAAGTGATCAGCGAGTTCGAGAGGTACACCGGCCTGCTCTACGGAACCGACACCGACTTCGCAGAGGCCGCCGCGACGATCGGCGCCCAGACCGGCCTGTCGACCTTCGTCGGATTCGCGTCGTTCGTGCTCATCCTCTTCCTCGCCCCGCCCACGCGGTTCTTCGCCGCGTGGACGCGGCCCACCGGTGACCGCCGGCCGTCCGTCCTGGTCGCGGGCCTGATCGCCGCCTTCATCGCGGTCCTGTTCATCCCCGCGCTCTCGGACTACTTCGGGCTGACCGGCCCCGCGCCGCCGATCTACCACGTCGTCCTCCCGGCGCTCGCCTTGTGGTTCGCCGCGCTGACCGCCGTGTACCGCCTCCGCCTGCTGGACCGGATCCTCGGACTGGACCAGCTCCCCTAGCCCAGCCGTCGGCCCGCATCCGGCGGGCGCACGTGCGGGCCCGGCCCGGCGGCCGTCGGCGGCGGCGGCGTCATCTCCGCCTCGTTCACCTCCACGCCGATCCCGGGCCGCTCGCCCAGCACGATCGCCCCGTCCTGCACCCGGACGTCGGAGTGCAGGCCGAGCGGATCGGTCAGGTCCTGCAGCTCGCAGGCGATCAGGTTGGGCACCGCGGCCGCGGCGTGCACGAGCGGGTTGGGTGTGCCGCCGACGGGGCTCACCGGCAGGTCGTGGGCGTGGGCGAGCACCGCGACCCGCAGGAAGTGGGTGATCCCCCAGACGGCACCCGCCTGCACGACGTCGACCCCACCCGCGGCGAGCAGGGGTCGGTACTGCTCGAGGCCGGTGAGGTTCTCGCCGGTCGCGACGGACGCGCGGACCCCCCGGCTGACGACGGCGAACCCCTCGGCGTCCCAGCGGCGCACCGGCTCCTCCACCCAGGTGAGTTCGAGGGTGCGCTCCAGCTCGGCGACGTGGCGCACCGCCTGCTTGCGGGACCACGTCTCGTTGGCGTCCAGCATCAACGCCGGGCGCCGCACGCCCGCCTCGGCGAGCACGTCGCGCACCAGCTCCAGCCGCACGCGGTCCCGCTCGACGTCGAGACCGCCCTTGAGCTTGGCCGCGGTCAGGCCGTGCTCGGCGTAGCGCTTGTGGAGCGTCACCAGTTCCTCGTCGGACAGCACGATGTCGATGCCCGACGCGTACGCGGGAACTCGCGGAGACCGCGCGCCCAGCAGCCGCCACAGCGGCTCGCCCGTGGCCTTCGCCTTGATGTCCCACAGCGCGGTGTCGAGCGCGCCGATGGTGCCGAACACGGCACCGGCGTGGCCGGTCTTGAAGACGCGGTCGAGCATCCGGTCGTACAGCGCGGTGACCGCGCGCGGGTCCTCGCCCTCGATCGCGGCGAACACGTGCTCCAGCTCGGGGTGCGGACCCAGCCCCACTCCGGTGATCCCCGCGTCGGTATCCACGAGCACGACGGGCATCTCGGTGACGCCGTCGGCGATCACGCCGTTGGCGTCGCCGAGGGGGCGCCCACGGTTGTGGATCGTGGTCAGGGTCCGGAATCCCGTGATCCGCACGTTCAGCCCTTCGTCGAACCGGCGGTGACGCCCTCGGTGATCTGGCGCTGGAAGACCAGGTAGACCAGCAGCAGCGGGACGGCCGCGATGAGCACCCCGGCGGCGAAGGTCGGGATGTCGGAGGAGTACTGCCCGCGCAGGGCCGTGATGCCGACCATGAGCGTGCGGTGCTCGGAGGACTGCATGACGAGCAGGGCGACGAGCACGTCGTTCCAGCAGTACAGCGCGTTGAGGATCGCGACCGAGACCAGCGCGGGCCGTCCCAGCGGCAGCATGATCCGCCGGTACACGCCGAACGGGGAGTTGCCGTCGATGCGGGCGGCCTCGACGATGTCGCGCGGGATACCGGCGTAGTAGCTCGTCATCAGGAAGATCGTGAACGGCAGGAACTGGCTCACGTACGCGAGCACGAGCCCCGGATAGGTGTCGAGCAGGCCGGTGTCCACGAGCACCCGGAAGAACGGCACCATGATCACCTGGAACGGCACGAGCAGAGCACCGAGGCACCCGGCGAACAGCAGGCGGCTGCCGCGGAAGCTCAGGTGGCTGAACGCGAACCCGGCCATCGAGCCGATCAGGATGAGCAGTAGCACCGAGGCGGCCGTGACCAGCAGCGAGTTGACGAAGTAGCGGTCGAGGCCCGAGCGCGTCCACGCGGTGGCGAAATTGTCCCAGCCGAACGACTCGGCCACTGCGAAGCGGTCGAGGACGTACTCGCGCCGCGACTTGAACGCCACGTTCGCCGTGAAGAGAACCGGGTAGATCGTCGCGATCGCGAGCAGTGCCATCGGTAAGGCGATCACCCAGCGGCCGATCCGTGGCACGTCACGCCTCCTTCGTCGCACGGCGCAGGATCCGGATCTGGGCGGCACCGATCACGACCATCAGCGCGAACAGCACCATCGACGCCGCGGACGCCAGCGCGGGCCTGTTCATCTCGCCCTGCATCACCCAGATGTAGAGCTCCGGGAGGTAGGTCGACGAACCGGGACCACCGCCCGTCATGACGTACAACAGGCCGAACATCGAGGTCAGCATCCCGATCATGGTCGTGACGACCACGAACTGGATCGTCCGCGACAGCCCCGGCACGATCACGTGCCGGATCGTCTGCGCCAGGTTGGCGCCGTCGACGCGGGCGGCGTCGAGCAGCGATCTGTCCAGGGTCGCGAACCCGGCGAGGAAGATCACCAGTGCCATCCCGAACGTGGCCCAGATGTGCACGGCGACCACCGAGAACATCGCGATGCCCGGGTCGCCGAGCCACTCGACCGGGCGGAGCCCGAGCCCGCCGAGGAGCACGTTCACCGGCCCGTCGATCGCGAGGACGATGTTGAAGATCGCGCCGATGATCACCGGTGACAGGACGACCGGGAAGAAATAGACGCTCCGGTAGAAGCGGTGCCCCGGCACGTGCAGGAACAGGAACGTCGCGAGCAGCCCTGGCACGGCGACGGCGACCGGCAGCAGCAGGATCAGCAGCCCGACGTTGCGCAGCGCGGAGCCGAACACCGGGTCGCGGAAGATCTCGACGTAGTTGGCAAGACCGTTGAACTGCCCGTTCTGCTCGCCGTCACCGGTGAGCGAGAAGTTCGCGCCCAGCAGCAGCGGGTAGAAGCGGAAGACGGCGAGCACCAGCACCGCGGGCGCCACCAGCAGGTAGGGCCACGCCCGCTCGGGCATGGCCCACCGGCGACCTTCCGACAGCTCCGCCGCCCGGGCGGGAGCCGATGCCGTACCGACGGTCATGCCGCGTCGGCCGCCGCGAGCTGGCGCACCGCGTCGTCGACCGTGACCGAGCCGGCCAGCAGTTCCTGCGACAGCCGCCCCATCAGGTCCTGCGTGCTCGCCGAGAGCGCGAGGTGCAGCGCGGGCTTGCCTGCGGACAGGTCCGCGACCAGCTCACCGACCACGGGGCCGGAGTCGGACGTGTCGATGCCCGGATCCGAGGGCAGCGCCCCTGCGTCGGTGTAGAAGACCCGCAGCGCCTGCGGATCCGTCAGTGCCGCGACGAGGTCGGCGGCGAGCGCCGGGTCGGCCGTCCACTTCGTGACGCCGTAGCCGATGCCGCCGTCGAAGGCCAGCGTGGGCGCGGCGCCGTCGGTGATCACCGGCCCGACGGTGACGCCGAGGTCGGCTCCGAGGAACTCGCCGAGGTCCTTCCAGTTGCCCACATCCGAGATGAGCCCGATGACGTGGGCGGCCCGGCCGCCGGAGAACACCGAGAAGGCGTCGTTGAACAGGGCCGTGGAGTTCACGCCGGGGTTGTTGTAGCCGGCGTCCTCGAACTGCTTCCAGAGCTCGAAGATCCGCTTCACGTTCGGGGAGTTCCAGTCCCGGTCACCGGCGAGCCAGGCGTCGTACTCCTGTGGCGTGAGGATGCCCGGGCCGAACGCCGACATGAAGAACTGGATGCCGTAGCCCTCCTTGTTGCCCGCGGAGAAGCAGGTGGCGTCGGTGCGCTCCTCGATCGCGGCGCAGGTGGCCTGGAGCTCGGCGAACGTGGCGGGCGGGCGCTCCGGGTCGAGCCCGGCCTGCCGGTAGAGCGCCTTGTTGTAGTAGATCGGCATCCCCTGCAGCGTCACCGGTGCGGCGAGCGTGGTGTCGCCGGAGCGGAAGGCGTCCCAGCCGGCCAGCCGCTGCCGCGCGCCGTCGAGGTAGGGGTCGAGCGGGACGAGGGCGTCGGCACGGTCGCGGATCTGGCCGCCGCCGTTGAACAGCACCACGTCCGGGCCCTGACCGGCCTCGATGGCCGTGCCGAGCAGCGTGTAGTACTGGTCGAACGGCTGCGCGACGAACTCGACGTCGATGTCCGGGTGCCGCGCGGCGAAGGCCGCGCGGGCGGCCTCGAAGTAGCCGGCGGTGTTGGCGTCGCCGGACTTCCAGTCCCAGACCACGAGCTTCTTCGCGTCCCCGCCGCCCTGCGGCAGGGATCCGGTGCCTGCCGCGCCGCCGCACCCGGCCAGCGCGACGGCCGCGACGAGCGCGGCGGCCGTTGCGAGTACTCGCTTCATCGCGATGCCTCCCTCGTATGGGTGGCGGAAACATAAGTCGTATGACGACTGATGTCAACGCGGGTCCTGGGGTACTGTTCGCCCACCGCGACGGAGGGAGGAATGGATGTCGACCGCACCTCTCGACGAGGGCGCCCCCGCCTGGACGCGGCGGCCAGCCGGGCTCTCCCGAGCGGTCGCCACCGAGCTCGTCCAGCGGATCGTCGCGGGCGCCTACCCGCCCGGGAGCGCCCTGCCGACCGAGCCCGCGCTCTGCGAGACGTTCTCGGTGAGCCGCACGGTCGTGCGCGAGTCGGTGAAGATGCTGCAGGAGAAGGGCCTGGTCCGGGTGCGGCAGGGTTCCGGCACGGTGATCACCGATCCGGACTCGTGGAACCTGCTCGACGAGCAGGTGCTCGCCGCCAGCATCGGCTCCGAGCGCCACTCGGGGATCCTCGACGACCTCGTGGTGACCCGGCGGCTGCTGGAGGCCGACATGGCGTTCGTCGCCGCCCGCACCATCGACGAGGCCGGGCTGGCCCGGCTACGCGAGCTCGTCGACCTCATGGACACCCTCGTCGCCGACTGGCCGCGGTACCGGCCGAACGACAAGGAGTTCCACGACGTGATCATGCGGGCGTCGGGCAACCGGATCGCCCGCGGCGTGGTGCGCTCGCTGGAGTCGCAGGCCGCCGACGCCGCCCGCTACGTCGGCCAGCCCGGCACCGCCGACTGCCTCGCCTCCAACCGCGGCCACCGGGAGATCTACGAGCGCATCGCGGACGGCGACGCGGAAGGCGCGGCCACAGCGATGACCCGCCACATCACGGAAGCCTGGCTGACCCGCCGCGGGAGTACGAAAGGCACGGCACGCCTGGAACGCTGACCCTTTCCGACGAACGGCGCGTTCGTCGGAACCTATCCGACCAACGCGCCGTTCGTCGGAATCGGGGTTTTCCACCTCGCACCTCGCGCATCCACAGATCCGAGGTTCGCCTGGCTGGAGCCTCGGCTGGTCGCACCGTGGGGCGCATGCCTCGCCGCCGCACCGATGTCCCCGACCTCGACGATCTCGTCGCGTACCGGGGCGGTCCCGTCGTTCTCGTCCGCGACCTCGTCGAGCTCGGGATGCACCGCGACACGATCGCGTACCGCTGCCGGCCCGGAGGGCCGTGGCGCCGCCTTGCACCTGGCCTCGTGCTGCTGAGGAACGCACCGCCCAGTCGGGACGACCGCCGTCGGGGTGGCCTGCTCCACGCCGGCCCGGACGCGTTGATCACCGGCGCTGACGCGCTCGAGCTGCACGGGCTGGAGCGGGCGCCCCGCCCAAGTGGGCCCGTGCACCTACTCGTGCCCGCCGAGCGGCGGCGCAGCGGTTACGGGCTCGTGATGATCGAGCGCACCGACCGGCTTCCGGCTCCGGAGCCCGGCAGGTGGCCGCTCGCCCCGCTGGAACGCGCCGTGGTCGACGCCGTCCGCCGCATGCGCGACCGCGACGTCGTGCGATCCATCGTCGCCGAGGTCGTGCAGCGCGGAATGCGCACACCCGCCCAGCTCGCGGCCGAGCTCGAGGAAGGGGGTCAGCGCGGTTCCCGGCTCCCCCGCGAGGTGCTGCACGAGGTTAGCGGCGGGATTCGATCCGTCGCCGAGGCGAAGGCCCGCTTGCTCCTGCAGCACAGCAGGTTACTGCCTCCGGCCATGTGGAATGCGGAGGTCGTCGACGAGCACGGACAGTTCATCGCGAAGCCGGATGCGTGGTTCGACGGCGTGGCCATGGCGTGGGAGATCGACTCGCACGAGTTCCACTTGAGCCCGGCCGACCACGCCGCCACCCTCGCCCGCCGCTCTGCGATGACGGCAGCAGGGATCATCGTGGTGGCCACCGCACCCAGCCGCATCACCCGTGAGGCCGCAAGGGTGCTCGCTGACCTGGAACGCACGCACGCCCAGGCGGCCCTACGCCCCCGCCCCCGGCTTTACACGCGGCTGAGCGTTCCGACGAGCGGCGCGTTCGTCGCATAGGTTCCGACGAGAGCGCCGTTCGTCGGAAAAGGGCCGGGTTAGGCGCCCACCTGGATCAGCGCCTCGTAGACGAAGTCCTTCGCCGCCGGGACCTCGTCCTCCGTGACGTGCTCGATGATCACCGGCATGTTCGGGTGCTGGGCGGCGAGGAGCTTCAGGTAGAGCGGGTAGTTGAGCGCGCCGTGGCCGGGGCCGTGCAGTTCCATCGCCCCGACGCCGCGGAAGGACAGGTACTCGGCCGCGCCGGTGTCGGCGTGCTTCTCGCTCGTGTCGGACGCGCGGGCGACGTCCTTCGCGTGCGCGATCTTGATGTACGGGCCGAGCTCGGCGAACATGCGGCGCAGCACGCCGTCCATGTCGTCGATGTTGTGGTCCTCGAAGTAGTTGGTCGGGTCCATGACCAGGCCGAGGTGCGGGCTGTTGATGTCCCGGAACAGCCGCAGCGTGGCGTCGATCGTGCCGATCACGTTGTTGACGTAGGTCTCGACGCAGAACACGGCGTCGCTCTTGGCGGCCTCCTCCACCAGCTCGCCGATCACGTCGAGGCACTCGGAGTAGCCGGCTTCCGTGAGGTTGCGCGGGTCGGGCGCCCAGTCGCTGCCGGTGTTGTACGTGCCGGTCTCGCTGATCACGTACGGGGTGCCGAGGTTGCGGCCATTGCGGATCAGGGCCCGCAGCCGGTTCAACCGCAGCTGCCGCTCGGCCGGGTCGGGATGGATGATGTTGGTGTAGCCGGACACCGACACGATGGGCAGGTCATGGCGGCGGTAGGTGTCGCGGATCGACTTGCACTCGGCCTCGGTGAGGCCCTGCTCGGTGAAGCGCGGGTCCGTGAAGTCGAGGTCGAACTGCACGCAGCCGAAGCCGTGGGCGCGGGCGCGGCGGGCGGCCTCGTCGAGGTCGTGCTGGTAGATGCCGGAGAAGATGCCGACGGGCAGCATGGGGCCACTCCTTCGTGGATTCAGAGGAACTCGGCGGGCGACACCGCACGCCGCTCGGCGATCGATCGGTAGGTGGCCTCGACGAGGGCCATGGTCTGGAGGTTGTCCCGCGCGGGGAGCACGGGCGGCTCGCCGTTGGCGAGCGCGTGCTGCAGCTGTTCCATGACACCGCCGAAGGCGTCGGGGAACCACCGCGTGTCCCAGGTGGGCTCGACCCACCCGCCCGTCGACTCGCTGGAGTAGCGCAGCGTCGACGGGCTGCCGTCGGGGTAGTCCGGCCAGCCGAGCGTGCCGGTGGCGAGGCCGCGGGTGCCCTCCACGCGCCAGCGGATGGCGACGTCGCCCTCGACACCCTCCCGCACCGGACCGCCCCAGACGTCCTCGAACGAGAGAGCGAGCACGCCGCTGCGGAACCGCAGTGTGCTGGCGACGATGCCGTCGAGGTGCTCGAACGTGGTCCGCGGGTCCGTGCGGACCGCCGTGTAGACGTCCTCCGGCTCGCCGAACAGGTACCGCAGCGCGTCCAGGTGGTGGACGCTCATGTTCGCGATCGTCAGCCGGTCGTAGCCGCGCAGGAACTCCTGCCAGTGCGGTACCGCCCGCATGTCGACGGTCGCCGTCACGATCTCGCCCAGCTCGCCGCGGTCGATCAGCTGCTTGAGCACCCGGATCGACTGGTCGTAGCGCATGTTCTGGTTGACCGACATGACCTTGCCGGCCGCCTCCACCTCCTCGACCAGCGCCGTGGCCGCGGCCAGGTCGAGTGCGAGGGGCTTCTGGGCGAGGATGCCACGGATGTGGTCGTGGCGGAGGGCCGCGCGGATGACGTCGGGCTGCAGGTGCGGCGGGTAGGCCACATCGAGGATCTGCACGGCCGGGTCGGCGACGAGCTCCTCCACCGTGGAGTAGACGGCCGGGATGTCCCACCGCTTCGCAACGGCCTCGGCGTTCGCCCGGGTCCGGGACGTGATGGCTCGCACCGGGAAGCCGGCGCGCGCGTACGCGTCGAGCTGGACGTCGGCCATGATGAACCCGGCACCCACGGCGCCGATGCCGAAGTCGCGGCAGCGGATCGGCTGGTCGGGAAGGAAGTCGGTCACAGCTCCCCCACCCGGAACGCCGTCTCGTACCGGCGCTCCTCGCCCGGTTCGAGGAACGTCATCGACCCGTCCTCGCGCGCGGCGGGCTCGCCCTGCACGTGATGGGTGGACGGTTCGAAGCCCACGGCGTAGGCGCCCTCCCGCAGGTGCAGCCACTGGAAGAACGCCGGGAACTGGGCCGAGTCGTACTCCAGCTCGAAGAACACACCGAGCCGCTCGTTCACCAGCCGCGGCCGCACCAAGCCAGCGGCGTCGGGCTTGAGCTCGTGCTCGTAGACCTGCTCGACGAACCCCGGCTGCGGGGCGGGCACCTCGACGTTCGACACGCCCTGCTCGGCGACGCTGTCGCTCTGCCACAGCGTGCGCTCGACGGGCAGCTCGTAGCGGGCACCCTCGTCGAGGAACGGCCAGCCGACGTTGACGTGGTAGAGGTACATGTGCGGCGTGGGGTCGAACCCGGCGTTGCGCACGCTGTCGATCAGCCGTATCTCGGTGCCGCCCAGGTCGGCTTCGATCCGGCGGGTGAGCCGCAGGTGCTCGCCGAAGATCGCGGCCTGGCGTACCTCGCCCTCGGCCCACAGCACGCAGCGTTCGTCGTCGATCCACCGCTCGCCGTACCCGGAGAGGCGGGCGGGGATGTTGGCGACGCGCCCGTGCAGCCCGTTCCAGACGGTGGCCCGGTGCGGGTAGCGGTACTGGGACGCGTCCACCTCGGCGGTGAAGAGCGTGTGGTCCAGGCCGGCCGTGAGCAGCAACCCGGAGAAGCTGCGCAGCATCGACAGCCCGCCTTCGTCGGCGTACTCGTGCAGCCCGGGGTGGCGGAACCCGGTGGCCGAGTGCCAGCCGAAGCCGTTGCCGCGGAACTCCGCGGTGCCGAGGTCCATGGCCCGGTCGACCAGCACGTCGAACGCCAGCCCGCCGCCGGTGCGGAACTCCAGCACCCGGATGCCGCGCTCGGCGCCGTCGTCCAGCACGACCGCGCGCACGCCGCCCGCGGCGCTGATGTCCCCCGCTCGCCGCGCGATCTCGGCTCGATCCAGCGTCACGCCATCACCCACCCTCCGTTGACCTCGATGCACTGCCCGGTGACGAACGAGGAGTCCGGGCCGACGAGGAACGCCACCACCGCGGCGAGCTCCTCGGGGCGGCCGCGCCGCTTGAGCGACTGCCGGTCCAGCACGAACCGCCGGTACTCCTCGGGGTTCTCGTGGATCTCCTCGGCGGCCGTGGGGAACGCGCCGGGCGACACGCAGTTGACGCGCACGCCGTACGGGCCGAGCTCGCGGGCGAGCGCCCTGGTGAACGCGGCCGCCGCGCCCTTGGTGGAGACGTAGGCCGCCAGGTCGGACCAGCCGCCGTGCATGGTGATCGACGCGATGTTCACGATCGCCCCTCGCCCGGCGGTGACCATCCGGCGGGCCGCGGACTGCGCCGCGATCCAGTAGGCGCGCTGGTTCACCGCGACCACCCGGTCGTACTCCTCGAGGGGCACATCGAGGAACGGCCGGTTCGGGTAGATCGCGGCGTTGTTCACGAGCGCCCCCAGCGGGCCGAGCTCGGCGGTCGTGCGGTCGACCGCGTCCTCGATCGCCTCCGCCTCGCGCAGGTCGACCGGCAGCGACAACGCACGCCCGCCGGTTTTGACGACGTCCTCGGCCGTCGCGTCCAGCCCCGCCTCATCGACGTCGAGCAGGGCGACGTCGAACCCGTCGGCCGCGAGGCGGGCCGCGGTGGCCCGGCCGAGCGCGCCGGCGGCCCCCGTGACGAGCGCGGCCGTCACGAGCGGCCGCCATCGGAACGGTTCATCGATGAAGCCTCTTCTCTGACAGATCGAGCAGCTCCGTTTGACACCCCGACCGGCCGCTGCCTAGCGTGATGTTAGCGCTAGCGGTAGCGCTAACACCAGAGGAGTCCTCGTGACCGACCAGCGCCGGGGTGTGCTCACCGGATACCGCGTCCTCGACTGCTCCATCGCGATGGCAGGCCCCTTCGCCGCCCAGCGGCTCGGCGACCTCGGCGCCGACGTCGTCAAGGTCGAGCCGGTCACCGGCGAGTGGCAGCGCCACGCCGCGGCGGGCGGCGCGGCCGGCAACCGGATCAACGTCTCGTTCCTCTCGCTCAACCGCAACAAGCGCTCCCTCGCCGTGGACCTGAAGACCGACGCGGGACGCGAGGTGCTGCGCAGGCTCGTGGCCTCGGCCGACGTCTTCCTGCAGAACTACCGGCCCGGCGTCGCGGCGCGGCTCGGCGTCGACTACGAGAGCCTTCGCGCGGTCAACCCGGCGCTGGTCTACGTGTCGATCTCCGGCTATGGCGAGGACGGCCCCTACGCCCAGCGCCCGGGGCAGGACCTGCTGCTGCAGGCGATGTCGGGCGCGATGCTCTCCAGCGGGCGGGCCGGAGAGGCCCCGCGGGCCGCGGGGCAGTACCTCGTCGACGCGGTCACCGCGTCCACCGCGTTCGAGGGGGTGCTCGCCGCGCTGCTGCACCGGGAGCGCACCGGGGAGGGCCAGTTCGTCACGGTCAACATGCTCGACGCGATCAGCACGCTGCAGATGCAGGAGCTGTCGGTGCACACGGTCGGCGGGCTGCCGCAGGAGCGGTCCGAGGAGCCGCACGCCCACGTCTACATCCGCGCGCCCTACGGCGCGTTCCGCACCGCCGACGGCTACATCGTGCTGGCCTTCCCGCCGCTCAAGGCGCTCGGCGAGGTGCTCGGCGAGGACTCCTTCCTCGACATGGTCGACGAGGAACACGGCTGGACCCACCGCGACCAGATCTTCGCGACGACGGCCCGGTACCTGGCTGGGAAACCGTCGCGGCACTGGCTCGACGCGTTCGCCGCCGCCGGCATCTGGGCCGGTCCGGTCTACGGCTACGCCGACCTGCTGCGCGACCCCCAGGTCCGGCACAACGGCACTTTCGTCAGCTACGACCACCCCACCGAGGGCCGCGTGACCACGCCCGGCTTCCCGTACCGCTTCTCCGCGACCCCACCCCGGATCGACCGCGGCGCCCCGCTCACCGGCGAGCACACCCGCGAGGTGCTCGACGAGCTCGGTGTGGACGCCGCGGAGATCGACCGGCTGCTCGCGGACGGCGTCGTGGTGGAGACGACGTGACCTTCGCCGGACTCACCTGGGACCACCCGCGCGGGTACGCGGCGCTGAAGGCCGCGGCCGGCGATCTCGTCACATGGGACACACAGCCCCTCGAAGGGTTCGAGTCGCACCCGATCACTGACCTCTGCGCGCGCTACGACCTCGTCGTGCTCGACCACCCCCACCTCGGCGACGCGCTGGAAGCGGGCTGTCTCACCCCGCTCGACGACCTGTTCGGTGCCGACGAGCTGGCGGACTGGGCGGCGGCGAGCATCGGCGCCACCATGGCTTCCTACGCCCGCGACGGGCGGCAATGGGCGCTCCCGCTCGACGCCGCGACACAGGTGTGCGCGGCGCGCGCCGACCTCGTCGGCGAGCCGCTCGCCACGTGGGACGAGGTCGAGCGCATCTCTCGCACCGCCCCGGTGGCGCTCTCGCTGGCCGGTCCACACGCCTTCCTGACCTTCTGCTCCATCGCGGTCGCACTGGGCGAGGAGCCGGCCGCCGACCCCGACCGCCTGCTGTCGACGGGCACCGGGCTGGACGTGCTCGACCTCATGGCGGCGATCGATGCGCGGGCCCCCGCGCCGACCCGCGCCCTCAACCCCATCGGGCTCCTGGAACTGATGTCGACCACCGACCGCCTCGCGCTCTGCCCCCTCGTCTACGGGTACGTGAACTACGCGGGGCGCCTGACCTTCGGCGACGCCCCGGCCGCCGCGCCCGGCGGCCCGCCCGGCTCCACCCTGGGCGGCACCGGCATCGCCATCAGCAGCCGGTGCACGCCCACCGCCGCGCTGCTCGACCACGTCCGGTGGTTGATGAGCACCGAGACGCAGACCCGGTTCCTGCCCACGCACGCCGGGCAGCCGAGCGCGCGAGCAGCATGGGCCGACGCCGGCGTCGACGCCGCGGCGAGCGGCTTCTACCGCCGGACGGCTCGGACCTGCGAGACGGCGTGGGTGCGCCCGCGGTACGCGGGCTACATCCCCTTCCAGTCGGCCGCATCGGGCCTGGTCCGCGATGCGCTCGCCGGGGCTCTCGACCACCGCCGCGCTCTGGCCCGCATGCAGGTGCTCTACCGCGAGAAGGAGCGAATCACATGAGCGACGAGGTCACCCTGGATGTCGATGACCAGGTCGCGACGCTCACGCTCAACCGGCCCGCGAAGCTCAACGCCGTCACGGCCGAGATGTCCGCGGCGATCGTCCGCGCCGTCGAGTGGTGCGACGGCACCGACGAGGTGCGGGCGATCGTCGTGACCGGCGCCGGGCGCGCGTTCAGCGCGGGCTCCGACATCCGCGAGCTCGACCGCTACGCCACCCCGTGGGACTTCCGCAACCGCACGGATTACTGCGACGCGATCCGCGCCGCGCGCACCCCGACGATCGCGGCCGTGAACGGCTACGCGCTCGGCGGCGGCCTGGAGACCGCGTTGTCCTGCGACATCCGCATCGCGTCGACGGCCGCCACCTTCGCCGCACCCGAGATCAAGCTGGGCTGGATCGGCGGCGGCGGCATGACGAGCCTGCTCTCCCGCGCCATCGGCCCGGGCAACACCGCACTGATGATCATGACAGGAGAGCCGATCGACGCCGAGCAGGCATTGCGCTGGCATCTGATCAGCGAGGTCGTGTCCCCCGACGGCCTCACGGCGCGAGCCACGGCGATCGCGGCGACGATCGCCTCGCGGGCCCCGATCGCCGCGGAGACCGCGAAGATCAACCTGCGGGCCGCGTACAGCCTGCCGGAGGACAAGGCGCTCGAGTACGAGCGCGACCTGCAGACGATCTGCTTCGCCACCGAGGACGCCGCGGAGGGCAGGCTCGCGTTCACCGAGAAGCGCGCGCCGGTCTTCCGCAGGCGCTGACGCAGGGTTGGCTACGGTTCCGCGCGTGGACACCACGCCTCGCCGCACGCGCAGGCGGACCAGCTCGGTCACCCTCGACGACGTCGCGAGGGCCGCCGGTGTCTCCCCGCAGACGGTGTCCCGCGCCCTTCGCGATCCGGAGGCGGTGGCCGAGGAGACCTACGCGCGCGTCGAGCAGGCCGTGGCGGCCACCGGCTACGTCCCGAACCTCGCGGCCAGCAACCTCGCGTCCAACCGCAGCCGCGCCGTGGCGGCGATCATCCCGCTGATCAACGCGTCGGTGTTCGCCCAGACCGTCCACGCGTTCTCCGAGATGCTCACCCCGCACGGCTACCAGATCTTCGTCGGCAGCACCGAGTACCACCCCGAGCAGGAGGAGCGGCTCGTCCGCAGCTTCCTCGGCCGCCGCCCGGACGGCCTGCTCGTCGTGGGCACCGAGCACACGGCGGGCACTCGCTCGCTGCTCGCCGCCGCGGCCGTGCCCGTCGTCGAGACGTGGGGCTGGACCGAGCGCCCGGTCGACATGCTCGTCGGATTCTCCAACGCGGCCGCGACCGCGGCGCTGGTCCGCCACCTGGTCGAGCGCGGACGGCGCCGCCTAGTCTTCGCCGGAGCGCTGCAGCCAGGGGACTTCAGGGCAGCCGAGCGTCGCGACGGGTTCGCCGCAGCCGTCCGCGAGCTGCTGGGCACCGAGCCCCGGGTCTGCGCGGCCGAGGACCGCCCCGTGAGCATGGCCACCGGCGTCGAGCTGCTCGACCAGGCCCTCACCCGCCACCCCGACACCGACGCGCTGGTCTTCGCGAGCGACGTCTTCGCGGCGGGCGCACTGCTGGCGTGCACCCGGCGGGGCATCCCGGTGCCGGAACGCTTCGCGATCACCGGGTTCGGCAACTTCGAGATCGCCTCGCACCTCGTGCCGTCGCTGACCACGGTGGCGGTGCCCGCCGAGGAGATCGGCACCCTCGCCGGCAGCCTGCTGCTGGAGCGCATGCAGCGCCGTCCGGTGGCCGAACTGAGCCGGGACGTCGGGTTCCGGATCGTGCAGCGCGAGAGCTCCTGATCGGCTCTCTCGCGCACTGGCCGTGCAGGTAGGCAGACCACTGTCCTCATATGTGGACGGAAAGCGCTTGACGCGTTCGGACCGCTCCCCTTAGGTTCGTCTTCCCATCCAGCATTCGTCCACATATGTGAACGACGGTCGCCCCGGTGCGCGGAGGATCAACGATGACGTCTGCCCAGCGGAGGGCCGCGTTCGTCCGCGCACGAGCAGTACTGGTGGCCGCCGTGCTGGGCCTGACCGTCGCGGCCTGCGGCGGCCAGGCCACGGCACCCGCCGACACGATCCGGATCGTCCTCCCGGAGGAGCCGCCCACCCTCGAAGCGTGCGATGCGTCGCTCACCGGCACCGGGGTCGTCGTCCGCTCCAACATCACCGAGCCGCTTGCCGAACGGAACCCCACCACCGGCGCGCTGGAGCCGCTCCTCGCCACGTCCTGGACGCAGACCACGCCGACCTCGTGGACGTTCACCCTGCGTGAGGGCGTCCTGTTCAGCGACGGCACCCCGTTCGACGCCGCCGCGGCCGCCCACTCGATCGACCGCGCGGTGAACGCGGACATCGACTGCCACATCCAGGGCTACGTCTTCAACGACTCCCTCGAGACCGCGGCGCCGGACCCGACCACGCTGGTGGTCACCTCCGACACGCCGGACCCGATCCTGCCGCTGCGCCTGTCGTTCGTGGAGATGGTGCATCCGTCCACGGACGCGGACGGGAAGGTACGCGAACCGGTCGGCACCGGGCCGTTCCGCATCGCCGGGTGGGAGCCGGGCACCCGGCTGACCCTCGAGCGCAACCCCGGCTACTGGGGCACCCCGCCTGCGTTCGCCCGGGCCGAGTACCAGTGGCGCTCCGACTCCAGCGTGCGCGCGGCCATGGTCGTGAACGGCGAGGCCGACATCGCGACGGGCATCGGCCCCGAGGACGGCGCCGAGGAGCTCGGCGTCTCCTTCCCCAACAACGAGACGACGGCCCTGCGCCTGCAGGCCACCGAGCCGCCGCTCGATGACATCCGGGTGCGGCGGGCCATCGGGATGGTCATCGACCGGGACGGCATCATCTCCGCGCTCTTCGAGGGCGCGGGCACGCCTGCCGCGCAGCTCATCCCCGACGGCGTGATCGGGTACAACCCCGACCTGCGCCCGGAACCCTTCGACACGGCGCGGGCGCAGGCCCTGATGGACGAGGTGCGGGCCGATGGCGTCGACCTCTCCGCGCCGATCCGGTTCATCGTCCGGTCGGGCCTCTTCCCCCGGGTGTCGGAGGTGACCCAGGCGATCCAGTACCAGCTGTCGCAGCTGGGCCTGAACGTGCAGATCCAGATGATGGACTCGGCCGAGGGGCTGGAGTACCAGCAACGCCCGTTCCCGGAGGGCACCGGCGCGTACATCCTGATGATCCAGCACGGCAACCAGGCGGGCGACGCGGCGTTCACCCTGGACCAGTACATGCTGTCCGACGGCTACCAGAGCTCCTACGGCATACCGGACTTCGACGCGGCGATCGCGGCGGCGGAGGCCCTCTCCGGCCCGGAGCGCCACGCCGCGCTCGCCGCGCTCTTCGCCCGGGAGCCGGAGGAGATCGACCAGTACGCCTACATCGCGCACATGCGCGGCATGCTCGCCCGCTCCCCGCGCGTCCACTACGAGCCCGACGCGGCGACCGGCGACGAGATGCGCCTCGCCGCCATGACTCCCGCCTGACACACCCGCCTGACGACCCCAGCCTGACGACGATGCCATCGGAGGCATGCATGACCGTCCCGGCCGCACGCGCGCATCCGCGGGCGACACCGTGCTGACCTTCCTGCGCCGCCGCGCGGTGAGCGCCGCGATCCCGCTGCTGGTCGTGCTGCTCGGCGTCTTCCTGCTGGCGCGGCTCACCGGCGACCCGACCGCGCTGTACCTGCCCGAGTCGGCCTCGCCCGCGGATCGGGCCGAGTTCGCCGCGGCGAACGGGCTCGACCTGCCGGTGTGGCAGCAACTGCTGGACTACCTGGCCGGGATCGTGCAGCTCGACCTGGGCACGTCGCTGCGCACCGAGGAGCCCGCGGCCGAGATGGTGCTGCGGGCGTTCCCGGTGACGCTGTCGCTCGCCGCGGTCACCATGCTCCTCGCGGTGGCGGGTGCCCTCTTGATCGGCAGCTGGGCAGCGTACCGGCCGAACTCGCCCGCCGACCGGACCTCGTCGTTCCTCACGATGACCGCCGCAAGCGTGCCGGACTTCTGGCTCGCCGTGACCGGCGTGTGGCTCCTCGCCGTCGTGCTCGGGGTGCTCCCCACCTCCGGCATGGACAACGGCGTGCTGTCCTGGGTCCTTCCCGTCGCGGTGCTGATGGTCCGGCCGCTCGGCGTGCTCACCCAGGTCGTGCGCGGCGCGATGGTCTCCGCCCTGTCGGCGCCCTACGTCCGGCTCGCGCGCAGCAAGGGCGCCGACGGCAGGCGCGTCGTCACCCACCACGCCCTGCGCAACGCCGCGGCGCCCGCCCTGACCGTCGCCGGTGACCTGGCCGTCGGCCTCGTCAACGGGGCGGTGATCGTCGAGACGATCTTCGGCTGGCCGGGGATCGGCAAGCTGATGATCGACGCGATCCTGCAGCGCGACTTCGCGGTGCTGCAGGCGGCCGTGCTGCTGACCGCCGTGGCGATCTTCGTCCTGAACATCGCCATCGACATCGGCTACGCCCTGCTCGACGCCCGCGTCCGCGACGTCGCGACGGTGTAGAGGAAGGCTTGCGATGAGCACCGCCGAACTGACACCCACAGCTCCCGCCCCGAGCGAACCGGCGCCGCGCCGGTCCTCCCCCGGGCTCCTCAGGCTGCTGCTGGCCGACCGGGTCGCCACCGCCGCGGCCGTCGTGCTGCTGCTCGCCGCGCTCTGCGCGCTGCTCGGCCCGCTACTGCTCGGCGAGGTCGCACAGCGGCAGGACCTCGCGCTCTCCCGCCGCCCCCCGCTCAGCACCGAGCTGGGCTGGTTCGGCCTGCTGGGCACCGACGCGCTCGGTCGCAGCGTGCTCGCGCGGCTGATCGTCGCGAGCGCGACGACGTTCTCGGTCGCCCTGCCGACGGTGCTGCTGTCGATGGTCATCGGCTCCGTGATCGGCATGTGGGCGGGCTACCACCGCGGGCGCCGCGAGAGCATCGCGATGCGCATCGCCGATGTGATCATGAGCTTCCCGTCGCTGCTGCTCGCCGTCGTCGTGCTGTACGTGTTCGCGCCGAGCATCGCGACGATAGTGCTGGTGCTGGCGATCACCAGGATCCCGGTCTTCCTGCGCACCGCACGGGCCGAGGCGGCCGCGCTGCGCGGCCGCGGGTTCGTCGACGCCGCGCGCACGTTCGGCACCTCCGGGGGCGCCGTCATCCGCCGCCACGTCCTGCCGATCATCCTGCCCACGCTGCTGACCGTCGCAACGCTCGACTTCTGCTACATCACGCTCGCCGAGTCGTCACTCTCCTTCCTCGGCATCGGCATCCAGCCGCCGGACGTGAGCTGGGGCCTCATGGTGTCCGAGGGGCGCAGCTACCTGCGCACGGCATGGTGGTTGTCGTTCTTCCCCGGCCTGGCCATCGTCGTCGTCACCGTGGCGGCGACGGTGCTGTCGTCATGGGTGCGGCTGGCAGGCGACCCCGGCGAGCGCTGGCGGCTCCTCACGCCGCGCTCGCGCCGACCCGGCGTGGCGCACAGCGTGCCCATCGAGCAGGAGGCCCGTCCGTGACCGCCCCGCCCGCGAGCAACACCAGTACCGACACCGTGCTCGAGGTCGACGGCCTCTGCGTCGACATCAGGACCCCGCACGGCACGGTCCGCGCGGTGGACACCGTCAGCTTCGCCGCCCGCCGCGGCGAGACCCTCGCACTGCTCGGCGAGTCCGGCTGCGGCAAGTCGATGACGGCCCGCGCGGTCGTCGGGCTGCTGGACCCGGTGGCCGAGGTGACCGGCGGCGCGGTGCGGCTCGGTGGCCATGACAGTGGTGGTGCCGACGCGGTCGACCTGCTCACCATCGACGAGCCGACCCGCAGGGCCAAGGCCGGACCCGAGATCGCCATCGTCTTCCAGGACGCGCTCACCGCGCTCAACCCGGTCTACCCGGTGGGCACCCAGCTCGCCGAGCCGTTCCGGATCCACCGCGGGCTGTCGCGCCGGGAGGCCCGGAAGGCGGCGGTGGACCTCATGGCGCGGGTGGGCATCCCGGAGCCAGAGGTGCGGGCGGACAGCTACCCGCACCAGTTCTCGGGCGGGATGCGCCAGCGGCTGCTGATCGCGATGGCGGTCGCGCTGCACCCCCGCGTGCTGATCGCCGACGAGCCCACCACCGCGCTCGACGTCACCGTGCAGGCGCAGATCATGCGGCTGCTGCGGGACCTGCGCACCGAGCAGCGGATGGCCCTCGTACTGATCACCCACGACCTGCCGCTCGTCGCCGAGGAGGCCGACCGGGTGGCAGTCATGTACGCGGGCAGCGTCGTGGAGACCGGCCCTGTCGACGAGGTGTTCACCGACCCCCGCCACCCGTACAGCAAGGGGCTGCTCGACTCGGTGCCCGACCACGGCCTGCGGGGCGAGCCCCTGCCCTCCATCCCCGGCCTACCGCCCGACCTGCACGCGATCCCCGCCGGCTGTGTCTTCCAGGACCGGTGCCCGCTGGTCCGGGACCGCTGCCGGGCCGAACGGCCGCCGCTTGCCCCACACGGGAGCACCCGGGCGACGGCCTGCTTCTTCCCCGACGAGGTGCCGAATGTCTGAGCTGGTCGAGGTCCGCGAGCTCGGCAAGAGCTTCACCGTTCGAGGTGGGCGGGTGCGCGCGCTCGACGGGGTGAGCTTCGAGCTGGGCCGCGGGGAGACGCTCGGCCTCGTCGGTGAGTCCGGCTGCGGCAAGTCGACGCTCGCGCGCACGCTGCTGCGGCTGGAGCGGCCGGACACCGGCACGATCCGCTTCGCGGGCGTCGACCCGTTCACGCTGACCGGCAAGGAGCTACTGGCCTGGCGGCGCCGGGTCCAGATGGTCTTCCAGGACCCGTACGACTCGCTCAACGCGCGGATGACGGCGGGCGAGATCGTGGCCGAGCCGTGGTGGACCCACCGGGACCTGTTCCGGACGGCGCGGGACCGGGCCGCCCGGGTGCGGGAACTGCTCGACCTCGTGGGGCTGCGACCAGGGGATGCCGGCCGCTACCCGGCCGAGCTGTCCGGTGGCCAGCGGCAGCGACTCGGGATCGCCCGCGCGCTCGCGCTCGACCCGGACGTGGTGGTGTGCGACGAGCCGGTGTCCGCGCTGGACCTCTCCGTGCAGTCGCAGGTGCTCAACCTGCTGGCGGAGCTGCAGCAGCGGCTCGGGGTGTCGTACCTGTTCATCTCCCACGACCTGTCGGTCGTCCGCCACGTCGCGGACCGCGTCGTCGTCATGTACCTGGGCCGGATCGTCGAGTCGGGCCCCGTCGAGCAGGTCTTCGAGCGGCCGCGGCATCCCTACACGGCGGCGCTGCTGTCGGCGGCCCCGAGCCTGGATCGGGCCGGACGCAGCGAGCGGATCGTGCTCGAGGGCGAGCTCCCGTCCCCGCTGGACCCGCCGTCCGGGTGCCGGTTCCGGACGCGGTGCTGGCGGGCGACCGAGGTGTGCGCGACCGGGACCCCGCCGCCGGCCGGCGATGCGGTCCACGGCGCGGAGTGCCACCACCCGCTCATCGGCGAGCCGGACGCACTCGCCCGTGCATGATCCGAAGTGTCGGGTGCCCATGGTCGTGGGGACCGCCGTGGACAACCGGCCTGTCGCGGGTGATCAGGACCCCGAGCGATCGCCGGACGCGACCGTGTCGGGCGCGCCCGGTGCTGCGGTCCAGCCGGCCAGCAGGCGCAGCGCGTTCTGCGAGGCCGAGCCGGGTTCGGCGGTGTAGATGCAGAGCGTCTGGTCGGGGTCGCCGGGCAGCGACACCGACTCGTAGTCGATCGTGAGGTCGCCAACCAGGGGATGGTGGTAGCGCTTGGTGCCGTGGCTGCGCTCGCGGACGTCGTGGTCGGCCCACCATCGCCGGAACTGCGGGCTCTTCACGGCGAGCTCGCCGACCAGCTCGGCCAGCAGCGGGTCGTCGGGATGCCGGCCGGCGTCCAGCCGCAGGACCGCGACGTTGTCCCGGGCCACGTCCTCCCAGTCCGCATACAGCTCGCGGGTGGACTCGTCGAGGAAGGTGTACCGGATCATGTTGCGCTCCCGGGGCGGCAGCGCCTCGAAGTCGGTCATCAGCGCGCGGGCCAGCCGGTTGGTTGCCAGGACGTCCATCCGCCTGCCGAACACGAAGGCCGGGGCGACGTCGTCGAGCGTGTCCAGCACGCGCCTGATCCCGGACCGCACCCGCTGGACGCGGGCAGGGCTGCGCCGTCGCCTGCGACGCGGGTTGATGCGGGCGATCTGGAACAGGTGCGCGCGCTCGATGTCGTCGAGCCGTAGGGCCCGCCCGATCGCGTCGAGCACCTCGTCGGAAACGTTGAGCGGGCGGCCCTGCTCCAGCCGGCTGTAGTAGTCCACGCTCACCCCGGCAAGCTGCGCGACCTCCTCCCGGCGCAGCCCGGGCACGCGCCGCGCGGCCCCGGTGCCCCCGACCTGGACGTCGTCGATTCCGAGTCGAGCGCGGCGCGAGCGCAGGAACTCCTTGAGCTCGGCGTTGTGCTCCATGAACGCCATTGTGCGGTGCCGCGCGGGACCGTGGATCGACGAAGGTCGGTCTGCCAGACCCAGGTCCGGCCGACCCCGGTCGGGCAGGGCTCGACAACGCGGCCTGCGGCCGGTCCGGCGCTGGTTGTGTGGATCCCGTGGCCGACCGGCCACGAGATCCATCCGAGGGGACTACCTGATGACCACCTCCACGCAGACCGCCCCGCTGACCGGCCGGGTCGCCGTCGTCACCGGCGCGTCCAGCGGCATCGGTGCGGCCACCGCCAAGCGACTGGCGACCTCCGGCGCGCAGGTCGCCGTGCTGGCCCGCCGCGCCGACCGGCTCGAGACCCTGGTCAAGGAGATCGAGCAGGCCGGCGGCACCGCGCTCGCCCTGCCTGTCGACGTCACCGACGCCGCGGCCCTGCGGGCGGCGGCCGAGCGGATCGCCGACGAGCTCGGCACCGTCGATCTGCTGTTCACCAACGCCGGTGTCATGCTGCCGGCTCCGGTCGAGGAGCTGCCGGTCGAGCAATGGCAGCACCAGATCGACCTGAACATCACCGGCCTGATGAACACCATCGGTGCCTTCGTCCCGCAGCTGATCGCGGCCGCCGCCGACAAGGGGGTCGCCGACCTGGTGAACACCTCCTCGATCGCCGCGCAGAACATCTTCCCGAACTTCGCGGTCTACTCCGGCACCAAGGCCTACGTGACCCACCTGTCGCGGACCCTGCGCGCGGAGCTGGGCGCCAAGGACGTCCGGGTGTCGGCGATCGAACCGGGCATCGTCGGCACCGAGCTGCAGAGCCACGTCACCGACGCCGGGGCGCGGGACTGGCTGGACGGGTCCAAGCAGGCCATGACCTGGCTGGAACCCGAAGACATCGCCGAGGCGGTCGCCTTCCTGGCCGAGCAGCCCGCGCGAGTCAACCTGCAGCAGATCACGATCATGCCCACCCGCCAGCCCTCCTGAACGGGCATCATGCATGACGCGAACGGCTAGGCCGTGTCTCGTGGATCTTGGGCGATGGGATTCGTGATCCAGGCCGCCCCTGGCAAGGCGGAGGCCCGAGCCGTTGTATTGGGAATACCCGGTCGGGCCGACAACGCAGCCAGGGGTGGCCTGGGCGCGAATACCGCGGTCAAGATCCGCCAGACACGGCCTAGATCCCGCGGCCGAGCTCGGGGGTGGCGGTGAGGTCGACGGGCGCCATGCGCTCGATGGCCAGCCGCGTCTGCTCGAGCGCCGCGACGATCTCCTCCTGCCGGCTCTCGTCCAGGCTCGCCGCCGGGACCGAGCAGCTGATGGCGTCGGTCGCTGGGCTGCTGTAGCGCAGGGCGAAGCCGAAGCACTTCACCCCGACGTAGTTCTCCTCGTCGTCGATCGCGTACCCACGGGTGCGGGTGAGCTCGAGATCGCGGATCAGCGCGTCGTGGTCGACCAGCGTGTTCGGGGTGAGCGGCGCAGGCTCCCTCGGCACGTGCGCGTCGATCCCCGTATCGAGGCGTTCGGCGAGCAGCGCCTTGCCCATCGCCGTGCTGAACGCCGGAAGCCTGCGACCGATCCGGCTGAACGGCCGGATGTATTTGGTCGACTCCTTGGTGGCGAGGTAGACGATGTCCCCGCGGTCGATCCGGCCGAAGTGGATCGTCTCGTCCAGCGCGGCCGACAGGTCCGTGATCTGCGGCTGGACGATGCGCAGGTAGGGGTCGGTGTCGAGGTACGTTGTGCCGGCGAGCAGTGCTCGGATGCCGATGCTGTACTGCGTGCCCGTCGGATCGGCGCGGACCCAGCCGCGTTCGACGAGGGTGCGGATCAGGGCGTAGACGCTGCTGCGCGGCGCGCCGAGGGCCTCACTCAGCTCGCGAAGCCTTGCCGGACGGTTCTGTCGGGTGGCGAGGAGCTCGAGCAGATCCACGGTGCGCGCCGCCGACTTGACAGCACGCATGCCGCTCTCTCGATCGCTCGACACGAAGGGCAGCCTAACAGGGAGCAGGCGTCTACGTACGAAGGCGTGTGTCTACAGATACGACAGGTTGGCCGATCTTTCCCGATTCCGCTCGCCGTGGCATCATGATGACCAGATCCGTTCATCTGGTCATCAGGAGCAGCAGTGTCACCACGAGGGGTTCCCGTCGATCCCGTCGAGCGAGCCGACCGGATCCTCGACGCCGCCGCGCGGCTGCTGCTGCGCTACGGGCACGACCGCACGACCATCAACGACATCGCGCGCGAGGCGGGCATCGCCAAGGGCAGCGTGTACGCGCACTGGCGCAGCCGCGACCGGCTCTTCCTCGCGCTGCTGCGCCGCGAGCGAGCGGTCGTCCTGACCCAGCTGCGCGACCGGCTCCGTGCCGCTGAGCGGCCGGCCGACCTGGAACTGCTGCTCGTCGAGAGCGTGCGGGCCTACCAGCGCAGCCCGCTCGTCACGGCCGTGCTGACCCGCGACACCGAGGTGCTCGGCGGGCTCGCCCGGGCCGCCGCCGAGGAGGGCAGGCCGACCGGCGGTATCACCGAGCTCGTCGTGACGCTGCGGGAAGCCGGCCTGGTCCGCACCGACCGCACCCTCGCCGAGCAGGTCACCGTGTTGAGCGCGATGTTCCTCGGCTACTTCCTGACCGCCCCCCTGATGCCCGAGGAATTCCGCGTGCCCGACGACGTGGTGCCCGGCCTGGTGGCCGAGGCGGTGTGGCGCTCGCTCCAGCGCCCCGAACCGCTGACCCCGGGCGAGGTGACGGCCATGGACCGGGCGGTGCGCGACCACGTCGACCGCGCGCTGGCCGTTGCCGACGAGCAGCTGCAGGCCGCCCTCACCACGGAGGAGACAGCATGACCACGAGCACGCAGAACACCTACGTGCTGACCCTCGACGCGGCCAGGGCCGACCTGGCCACCGTCGGCGGCAAGGGCGCCTCACTCGCCACGCTGCAGCGCGCCGGACTGCCGGTGCCGCCTGGCTTCCACGTGACCACGGCCGCCTACCGGCGGTTCGTCGCCCACTACGGGCTGCAGGACGGGATCGTCGCCGCGGCCGGCTCGGGGGACGCCGACGCGATCGCCGCGCTGTTCGCGGCGCACGAGGTGCCCGACGAGCTCGCGTCGCCGATCCGGGAGGCCTACACCGCGCTCGGTGAGCCGGCCGTGGCCGTCCGCTCGTCCGCGACCGCAGAGGACCTGCCCGGCGCCTCCTTCGCCGGGCAGCAGGACACCTTCCTCGACATCCGCGGCGCGGATGCCGTGGTCGATGCGGTGCGCCGATGCTGGGCCTCACTGTGGACCGCGCGGGCGATCGAGTACCGCAGGCGGGAGGGGATCGACCCGGCCGACGTCGCGCTCGCGGTGGTCGTGCAGGAGCTGGTCGACGCCGACGCCGCCGGCGTGCTGTTCACCGCCGACCCGGTGACCGGCGCAACCGACCGGATGGTCGTCAACGCGACGTGGGGGCTCGGCGAGTCCCTCGTGGGCGGTCAGGTCACCCCGGACGAGCTGGTGCTCGACGCCGCCACCGGCGCGGTGCGGGAACGGCGCACCGGTGACAAGGAGGTCATGACCGTCCGCACACCCGACGGTCCCGCCGAGCGGCCGGTGCCGGCCGAGCGGCGCCGCGCCCCCGTCCTCGACGACGCCCGCGCCGCCGAGCTCGCCGCCCTCGGCCGGCGCATCGCGGCCCACTACGGCCGGCCCATGGACGTCGAGTGGACCCTGGCCCACGGGATGCTCGCGATCGTCCAGGCCCGGCCGATCACCGGGTTGCGCGACCCGTGGAACGACACCCGCCTCGGCGACTTCCTGTGGACCAACACCAACCTCGGCGAGGCCATCCCGGACGTCATGACGCCGTGCACCTGGTCGCTCGTGCAGCTGTTCATGTCCCGGGCCATGCCGACGCTCTCGCTGCCGGACCTGCGCGGGTACGGCAACATCGGTGGGCGCTTCTACCTGAACATGAGCCTGTCCGCCGCGATGTCGGGGCTCGTCGGCATCTCGGAGTCGCGCTTCCGCTCACTGACCGAGAACACCTTCGGCCAGCTGCCGGCCGGTGTCGCGATCCCCCCGGTCCCGCTCTCGCGGATGCGGGTGCTCCGCTCGCTCGTGCCCACCGCGGTGCGGTTCATGGCGAGTGTGCCCGGCACCCTGCGGCGACTGCCCGCGTTCCTGGAGGGGAACCCGCGCCGCTGCGCGGAGCTGACCGAACGGATCAAGGCGACCAGCGACCCTGCCGCACTGGCGCGACTCTGGGACGACGAGGTGCGCCGGCTCGTCGTCACGGGCTCGGACATGCTGGGCGCCGCGGGCCGCAGCGACCCGGTCGCCCTGCTCACCGTGCAGAAGCGGCTGCGGAAGCTGGTCGGCGACGCCGACGCGGCCGCGCTCACGTCGGGGATCACCGTCGACGGCGAGATGCTCGCGAGCCTCGGACCGGTCGTGGGGCTGGCGCTGCTCGAGCGCGGGGACATCGACGAGGCCACCTACACCGAGCGGTACGGCCACCGCGGCCCCCACGAGTTCGAGGTGTCCCTTCCCCGCCCCGCCGAGCAACCCGGCTGGGTGGAGCAGCAGCTCGGCGCGCTGCGCGAGGCCGGAGCCGACCCCCTCGACCTCCTGCGGAAGCAGGAGGCGGCCCACCGCGCCGCGTGGGAACGGCTCGTCGCCGCGCACGCGAAGCAGGTGGCCGCCACGCGGAAGCGGCTGCGGCGCTGGGCAGGCGCCGCGAGCAAGCGCGAGCAGGCACGCACCGAGGTGATCCGGGCGTTCGCCGTCGCGCGCGCCTACCTGCTGCGGGCCGCCGAGCTCGCCGGGCTCGGCGACGAGGTGTTCATGCTGGACGTCGACGAGGTCGCCGCCGTCCTGCGCGGCGCGCCGGTGCCCGACAGCTCCGAGCGGCGCGCCGCCTACGAGCGCTACGCCGCGCTCCCGCCGTACCCCTCGCTGATCCGCGGTGCGTTCGACCCGTTCGCATGGGCGGCCGACCCCGGTCGCCGCGCGGATGTCTACTCCAACATCAACGGGGCCTCGGCAGCACCGGCATCTGCCAGCGGAGACGTGACCGGCTTCCCCGGCGCGGGCGGCGTCGTCGAGGGGGTCGTGCGGGTGCTGCGCTCGGCCGAGGAGGGCGCGGACCTGCGGCCCGGCGAGATCCTCGTGACGACCGTGACCAACATCGGCTGGACGCCGCTCTTCCCGCGCGCCGCCGCCGTCGTCACCGACGTCGGGGCGCCGCTCTCGCACGCCGCGATCGTGGCCCGTGAGCTGGGTATCCCCGCCGTCGTCGGGACGGGCACCGCGACGAGCGTGCTGCACACCGGTGACCGGGTCCGGGTCGACGGCGGCCGCGGCACGGTGGAGGTGCTCACCCCGGCCACGTGACCCCGGTGAGCTCGGCGGACAGAGCCCACAACCGCGCGGCCTCGTCGGGGTCGGCGGCGTGGGCCATCACGCCGCCTGCGTCCATGTCGACGTGGTCGGTCATCGGGGCAATGTCACAGTCCTGGCAGAACACCCCGCCGAGGTCGGCGAGCTGCGGCGACGTGGCCGCCCATACCTGGGTGGCCGCGCCCTGCTCCGCAGTCTTGAAGTGCGTCGCGACCAGGGTGCCGCGCTCGTCCACCCATCCGGCCTCGACCATCTCGGCCCGGTCGAGGTGCCGCTGCAACGGTGTGAGGATTGCGCCGGGGTGCACGGCGAACGCCCGCACCCCGGCCGCGCGCCCTAGCCGGTCGAGGTGCACGGCGGTGAGCGCCACGGCCGTCTTGGCCTGCGCGTAGGCGAGCCACTTGTCATAGCCCCGGGTGATGTGGACGTCGTCCCAGCGGATCGCGGAGAGGTGGTGGCCGGTCGAGGAGACCCCGACGATGCGCGCGCCGGGCCGCAATGCCGGCGACAGGCGGTTGACCAGGGCGAAGTGACCGAGGTGGTTGATGGCGAACTGCGCTTCCCAGCCCGGGCCGACGCGCGTCTCGGGGCTCGCCATGATCCCGGCGTTCAGGACCGCGATGTCGAGTGCGCGCCCCGAGGCGAGGAACCGCTCCGCGAAGCGGTCCACGCTCGCGAGATCGGCGAGGTCCAGCTCGTCGACCTCGGCGCCGGGAAGGGCCGCCGCGGCGACCGCGGGCCGGCGAGCGGGGACGGCGACGTGCGCGCCCGCCGCCGCCAGCGCGCGCGTGGTCTCCAACCCGATGCCGGAGTAGCCGCCGGTGACGAGGGCGAGCTTGCCGGACAGGTCGATGCCGCGCAGGACCTCCGCCGCGGTGCTCGCCGGTCCGAAGCCGGAGCCGATCGGCCGCTGGATCGTCGTGATCATCTTCATGCGGTCGACGCTATGACCTGGAGAACGCTCCAGGTCAAACCCGCGATCTACCCTTGGCGGGGTGGACGACCATCTCACGATCGGCGACGTCGCCGCCCGCACCGGGCTGAGCATCGACACGCTGCGGTTCTACGAGCGGGACGGCCTCATGATCTCGCCGGTGCGGCGGCACGGCGGCAGGCGTGCCTACGACGACACCGACGTCGCATGGCTGGAGATCTGCCGCCGCCTGCGCGAGTCGGACATGCCGCTCGCCGAGATCCGCCGGTTCGCCACGCTCGTGCGCCAGGGCACCGGCAACGAGGCCGAACGCCTGGAGCTCCTGCGCCGTCACGAGGAGCGCGTCCGGGCCCGGATGACTGCGCTGGCGGACGCCCTCGACGTGATCTCCGGCAAGGTCGAGACCTACGCCCAGCACGTCGCCCGCGGGACCGCGGCCGGCGTCTGGGCGCCGTGACGCGGCGTCAGACCTTCAGCTCCTCGTAGAGGCCCCCGAGTGCGGTGCGGTCGTCGCTGCTGCGGCCGTGCGGCCCGCTGAACCATGCGGCGTACGCGTCGATCTCCGACAGCCGCCAGTCGAGCCGGAAGAGTTCCAGCATCGGTTCCCGGGCGCCCAGCGCGTCGACGGTCGCCGCGCCGCTGTCGACGGCGTCGACGAGGTCGCGCTCCCGCGGCGCGAGGGAGAGGGACTCCCAGTCGACCAGCCGCAGCCCGTCCGGTGTGACGACCTGGTTGGAGTAGTTCGGCTCCCCGTGGGTGGCGACCCAGCCGTCCCGGTGCTGGTGCGCCTCGTCGGCGAGTGCGAGGTAGCGGCGCGTCCAGCGCTCGGCGTCGGGGAGCCGGTCGACGATGGCCGACCTGGCTTCCTCGCCGAACGGGCCGCGTGCCCACGGCGTGGCGGTCCGCTCCCGGAGCCGGCGCGGGAAGTCGGTGCCGACCCGCGGAGCCCACTCCGGGATGCCGCGCGGCAGGAAGAACCCGTGCAGAGCCTTCAGCACCGCGAGGACCTCGTCGACGTGCTCGGGCGCGGCGGCCTCCGCCTCGGTGGGCGTCCGGCCCTCCAGCCAGCCCGTGGCGCTGATCCTCCCGTCGCCGAACGGCACCGTGAACGTGCCCGACCGCGCCGGAATCGAGGGCCAGACCGCGCGTAGCCCCGCGCGCGCCAGCGCCGCCGCGCCCGCGTACGCGCCTTCGAGCGACTCCGCGGAGTGCCGCTCCCCCAGTGCGTCGAGCGTGACGAACAGGCGGTGCCCCGCGCCGTCGCCGACCTCCCAGTGGTGGGCGCCGAATCCCACCGGGAGGTGAACGGCCGTCGCCGCGCCGTCGAGCCAGTGCGTGCGCACCACGTCGAGCACGTCGGCGCCTGCGACCCGCTCAGGCGGCGTGAGCACGATCGATCTCCTCCATCGGAGGCGAGTCTGGAGAAAGCGCGCTCGGCCGATCAAGCGATTTCGGCGCTCCTCGCCATCGACCTGCCCGTCGCTGTCCGGTCCGACTCGCGGGCCTGGGTGGTGGCCCGGGCGGCGGCGAGCAGGACCGCGCCCAGCTGCACCGCCACCGGCCTGCGGACCTCGATGGGCGGGCCGGGGGTGTCGGCAACGGCCTCCCCCACCCACCGGTCGAAGGTGTCCCCGAGCACGCGCCGCTGACTGCGCACGGCGGGCGTCGGGCTGCCCGCGGCGATCTCGGCGTCGAGCATGCGCAGGAAGGTGCCGAGCAGGCGGAGCCGGAGCAGGTGCAGCGCCTGCCGGTGGTCGAACTCCTCCGCCACCGTGGCGAGCCGGTCCTCGCCGGACGGGGCTTCGCGTTGCTCGACGAGCGTGCGGAAGGTGCCGAGCGTGGCGCGCAGCGAGCGCTCGAACGGCGATCGAACGGTCAGATCGTCCGCAACGGCCGCGAATGCGGCATCCAGCGTGTCGAGCGCTTCCCACCGGGCCGCCGCGCCGCTCGCCACCAGCTGTTGGCGTCCGGTGCCGGTCTCGCTCCGGTCGGCCACGCGCTGGTCGGCCCACATGGGCACCTCCGGCACGATGTGCAGCGCACCGAACCGAGCGGCGTAGTCGGCGCTGCCCGCGCCCGCCCCGAACATCGCGCCAACGCGCGCACCGTCGTGCGTGGAGTAGACGGCCGGGGCGATCAGCCGTGAGCCCGGCAGCTCCGGTTCGCCGTGGTGCAGCGGCAGCCCCTCGATGGCCGCCAGCTCGGCGAGCTGACGGGCGAGCTCCGGGTCGTCGCGGTTGAGGTAGAAGAAGACCCCCTGGTGCTCCCCGTTGTGCAGCGAGCACACGAGCGACGGCTCCACCTCGTCCATCAACCGCATCAGCGCCGCGGTCTCCGGAAGCGTCCGGTCGAACCAGTAGTCCGTGCCGGCCAGTGGGAACGTCCACTCGACCTGTTCGACGGGGTCGGGGCGGTAGAAGTGCTCGGCGTAGGCACGGCGGTCGCCCGGCGTGCCGAACCAGCCCTCGTTGAGCCGGGCGCCGTCGGGGTCCGCGCACGGGAGGAGGTGCCAGCGGTACCCCAGTTCCGCGCGCAGCGCGGCGTCCCGGCACAGCAGCGAGGCCAGTACGGCGACGGTGAGGCCGCCGACCGGTTCGTTGGGGTGTGGCCCGCCGATGACGACGGCGTCGGCCGGACCGTCGCCGACGGTCAGCACGCGCAGCGGCTCCCCCAGCCGCGACGTCCCGATCCGCCGCACCCGCACCAGATCGGGGTGGGCGGCAACCAGGGCGTCGAGGTCGGCATGGAGGTCGTCCACCGACGGGAAGGCCGCGAAATCGGGCACCTGACGCATGCACTCGGCGAGCTTCATAATCCAGTTACTGTAATAATCCGCTTATGAGAGTGACAAGGGCGGAGGCGAAGGAACGCAACCGCCGCGCGCTGCTCGACGCCGCGCGCCGGATCGTCGCCAAGGAGGGCCACCGCGCCCGGCTGGACGAGATCACCGAGCAGGCCGGCCTGACCACCGGCGCGGTCTACTCGCTCTTCGGCAGCAAGAACGGGCTGCTGGCCGCCCTGGTCACCGAGCACGTCGACCCGCACTACGACCGGATCGAGCAGGCCGTCCCGGCCGACCTGGACCTGCTGGACGCCGTCGAGGCGGTCGCCCGGCACTACCGCGACCTCGGCGAGGACCCCGACGCTCTGGGGCACCTGTCGTTCGAGATCAGCCTGCAGGACACTGCCCTACGCGACCCCGACCTTCAGGCCAGGCTCGCCGCCTCCGTCCGGGAGCAGCAGGAGCGGCTCGCCACGCTGTTCACCGGCCGCTCGCACCGCGGCACCGCGCTGACGAGGCGGCAGGCACAGCGCCTCGCCACCGCCCTCAGGACGCTCCTGGTCGGTCTCGTGCAGGGCGTCGTCCTCGGCCTGGCCGAGCAGGCCTCCGAGGAGTACGTCGCCGCGACCGCACGCGCCCTCGCCACCCCGGACGTACTCGGGCCGCCCTGACCCAGGAACCGGAGCGGGCGCCACGACGACCTCCGTGGCAGGCGCCGCCGGCCCGGTGGCCCACCGGCCCGGAGGAGAACCGTGACGTCGACCGCCCCAGCCCATGCCCGCCGGATGCTGGCCCGGCGATCGTTGCTCGTCGCCGCGGCCGGCGGCGCACTCGCGGCGTGCGCGAGCGGCGGCCGGGACAGCGGTTCGACCGGTCGGCTGGTCACGCTCGACGGAGCCACCGCGGCGTTGGCGCTGCTCCTGGGCCCGCACCAGGTCGGCACCGCCGCCTTCCTCGCCGTCGACCCGCTCCTGCAGGCCATCGAGCAGATCCAGGCCACCGCGGTGGCCGACGTGTCCGGCGCGGGCGGCGGGATCGATGTCGAACGGCTGGCCGCGCTGCGGCCGGATCGGCTCGTCGGCTTCCGCTCCGCCGACACCGAGCCGGTCCTCGCCGGGCTCGCGGCCCTGCACGCCGTCGAGCGCACGGGCGACCACGAGGCCGACTGCCGCGCGCTCGCCGCCGGGATGAGGGCCGACGCGAGCAATCTCCTCGACGACGTGCACCGCCGGACCACCGAGCTCGCCGCACGGCTGCGCACGGGCTCGCCGCCCACGGTGTCGGTGCTGTCGCCCGGTCTCGACGGACAGTCGCTCTACCTGCTCGGCGCCGGGACGCCCGCGGGCACCGTCGTGGGGGCGCTGGGCCTGCCGCGGCCCGCGGCCCAGCGGGGCCTCACCGACCCGGCCACGCCGTTCGTCCCGGTGTCGGCCGAGCGCATCGGCGAGCACGACGCCGACCTCGTCCTGCTCCTCACCGGGCCGACCGCCGACCCCACCTTCCTGCGCGACCAGCCGCTCTGGCAACGGCTCGGTGCCGTTCGGGACGGCCGCGTGGTCGAGGTGGACGCGATTCGGTGGGCGACGATGTCGTGCGCGCTCGGCACCCTCTGGGTGCTCGACGACCTCTCCGCGGTGCTGCTCGGCGAGGGCACCGTCGTCACCGGTGCGGCGTCACCCGCCGGGCTGGGCCGCCTGCGCGACTACCGCGCGCGGTACGTGCCCGGATGACGGTTGATCAGCGGCCGTAGACCGACACGTGCCGCACGCTGCGCGCGTCGAACGGCTCGCCCGACCAGCCACCCCAGCGGGCCCGCAACCGCAGACCGGCGAGCCGGGCCATGAGGTCCAGCTCGCTCGGCCAGACGTAGCGCAGCGCGAGCGGGTGGAGCTGAATGCCCTCACCGGTGAACCCGATGTGGCACTTGTCGACGCGCTGGGTGACCCGGTCGAAGCGCCCGGCCTCGACGGAGACGCGGTCGGCGGCGATGTGCATCGCATCGACGTACTGGTCAATGCCGTCGCGCTCCTGGCGCAGGCCGTACATCGGGTCGGGCACGACGTTCTCCACGACGAACACACCGTCGTCGGTGAGGTGGCGTGCGGCATTGGCCACGCACTCGACCTGCTCGTCCTGGGTGAGCAGGTTCATCAGCGAGTTGAACACGATGTAGACGAGCCGGTAGCGGTCCGGCAGCTCTACGACGGCCATGTCGCCGCAGGTGACGGCGAGCGCGTCGCCTCCCGGCTTCGCCCGCAGCTGCTCGATCATCGACTGGGACAGTTCGATGCCGTCCACGCGCAGGCCGGTCGCGGCGAGCGGCAGCGCGATCCGGCCGGTGCCGATCGCGAGCTCCAGCGCAGGCCCGTCCCCCGCCAGCTGGGCGAGGCGGGCGACGGCGGCCTCCTCGTCGCCCGTTGGCTGCTCGTCGTAGGTGGCCGCGACCATCGGGCCGAAGCTCGTGCGCGGGTCGAAGGACATCGCGTCGAAGGGCACGGCGCCATTCGAGCGCGCCGCCCGTCCGACGGACAACTGAATTCCCGGGTCAGCGCTCCGACCGTTGCAGGCCGATGACGTTGGGGGCCACGGTGTCCGGGGTGTGCAGCATGTTCTCGACCTGGCGCACGCCCGCCACCTTCCCGACGGCGACCGCGAGATCGCGGATGGTGGCCGGGTCGTCGAGCTGCCCGCGGAGCGTGACCACGCCGTCGACCGCGTCGATGTTCACCGAGAGGTGACCGAAGCGCCTGCGGCCGAACACCTCGCTCCGCACGCGGTCCACCAGCGTGCGATCGTCCACTGGCGGGTGGGAAGGGCTCAGCCGGTGCCCCACCCGATGGGCTCTGCCGCGCAGGTACGCCGCGTTCCTCGTCGCCGTGCGCCGGGCCCGCTTCGCGGTGCGGCGGCCCGCCGCAGCCGACCGCTCCCGCAGCCCGGCCCGGCGGGCGTGCCCGCGAGCCGGATCGAGCAGGTACTCCGCCACAGCTCCGCACAGGGCGCCCAGCACCGCTGCCGCCGCCACGAACAGCACCGGAGGCGGCGCCGGCCGCCGGGGAGGGGGTCGCCGGACAAACCGGTTCAGCATCGTCTGCTCCCGAGGTTCGAACCTGCCTCCGGCGTACCCCCGTCAGCTGCTGCCGTAACGGTGCGCCGGCGTGCCGCTCATCGTGGGGCGAGCACGCCGTCGAGCAGCCGCTGGAGGTTGTCGGGGAAGTTCTCGGCCGGGTGGCCGCCCGCGCTGCGCACGGCGTCCGCGACCACGGGGAAGGCGTCCGCGGGAGCCGCGCGCACCATGCGCTTGCCCTGGGAGTCCGGCTGGTCGTGGTGGGTCCAGAGCAGCTCGCCGAAGACGTACTGCCACAGCATCTGGTGCACGGCAAGGCGCGATCGTCCGGTCAGCCCGCTGCTCGTGAGCGCCGCGAGTGCCCTGTCGAGCACGGGCAGGATGAGGGGGCTCGACTTCCCCTCGGCGATCAGCGGAAGAACGGCCCAGTGGTCCACCGCGAGCGCGGAGTGCACGGCGGTGAGCAGGCCGGTCAGCTCCTCGCGCGGGTCGGGCGACGGTGGCGGGATGTCGATCCCGGCCGCGACGACGTCGAGCATCTCCAGCACCAGCGCGTCGCGGTCGGCGACGTGGCGGTACAGCGACATCGGCCCGCACCCGAGCTCTTCGGCGATCCGGCGCATCGTCACGGCGGGCAGGCCCTCGGTGCGGGCCACCGCGAGGGCCGCGGCCACGATCGCCTGCCGATCGAGCAGGCCGCGACCTCTGCGCATCGGGCGCCCGCGTCCCGCCGGTCCTGCCACGCTCACCGGGACATCATTCCTGTACCGGGACGCCCACGCCGGGCACGGTCTGCCGGATCGGCTGGACGAGCAGGGCGCACGCCACGAGGCACAGCACGCCGCTGAGCACCACCGGGAGCGCGGGCCAGACCGCGTAGAGCGCGGTGCCGATGAGCGGACCCGCGATGAAGGTGGTCCCGTTGGTGGCGTTGATCAGGCCCGCGACCGCTCCCTGCTCGGAGGGTCCCACCGCGAGCGTGGGGCCCGCGGTGTAGCCGGGGATCGCCATCCCGAGCCCCAGCGCGACGACCATCATCCCCGCGGTCATCGACCAGAAATCGGGCCCTGCCGCCACCACGCCGAACCCGGCCGCGGCCACCGGGGAACCCACCCGCAGCAGCCGGAGCGGGCCCCACCCCAGCCGCGGGACGACGCCACCCTGCACCGCCACGAGCACCAGCCCCGTGGCGAACCCCGCGCCACCCGTCACCGCCGCGGTGGCCCTTGCGTCGAGGCCGAGGCGGTCCTGGAACAGGAACCCCAGCACCATCTGGATGGTGCCGAGCGCGAGGAAGAGCATGAACCCGACGGCGAGGAACCGCCGCAGCCGCGGGTCGAACGGGTTCAGCGTCCGGGCCGGCGGGGCCGCGCTCCGCGAGGCAGCGGACCGTGGTGGGCGGGGCAGGACCACGGCGACGGCCACGGTGATCATCCCCAGCACGACCGGCGCGAGGTAGAGCGGCCCGAGCAGCGTGCCGGCCGCGAGCAGGCCGCCGACACCGGGGCCGAGCACCAGCGCGAGCGCCTGCGCCGCCCCGACCGTCGACACCGCACGGGTGCGCTCCACCTCGCCGGCGGTGACGGCGCCGACGTACGCGAGCGCGGCGACCGGAACCGCGCCGACGCCGAACCCGAACAGCACGCTCCGCATGAGGATCATCCCGGTGAGGACGGCGGCGGCCGGCGGGTCCGCGCTGGCCACCGCCCACGCCGAGACGGCGGCGAACCCGGTCAGTCCCGCGGTGCAGAGCGCGAGCCCGGTGAGCAGGACCCGGCGTTGGCCCCACCGGTCGCACACCCGCCCCCAGAAGAGGCTGGCCAGCGTGAACACGAGCGCGGCGCTCGTGATCACGAACCCGAGTTGCACCTCGCCGAGCCCGAGCTCGCGCGACAGCGGCGGCAGCACCGGGCCGAGCAGCTGCTGCCCGGTCAACACGGCGAGCACGGCGCCGAGCAGGAGCGGCAGCACCCGCCGGTCCGCCGGCGAGCCGGCGCCACCCTCCTGCTCATCCATCGCTGCCCCCGTTGTCGCTGCCCACCCTGGCCGTCTCCGCGCCGACCCGCCAGTGCCGGGCCCTGGTCTGCGCCTCCCACATCCGGGCGTACCGCCCGCCTTCGGCGAGCAGCTCCGCGTGCCGGCCGCGTTCGATGATCCGCCCGTCGGCGAGCACGAGGATCTGGTCGGCCCCGACCACGGTGGACAGGCGGTGCGCGATCACGATCACCGTGCGGTCGGCGACCAGCGCGTCGATCGCCTGCTGCACCGCCACCTCGCTCTCGGTGTCGAGTGCCGCGGTCGGCTCGTCGAGCAGGACGATCGGGGCGTCCTTCAGGATCGCCCGTGCGATCGAGATCCGCTGCCGCTCCCCGCCGGACAGCGCACCGCCGATCTCGCCGACTCGCGTGTCGTAGCCGTGCGGCAGCCGTTCCACGAAGCCGTGCACGTTGGCCGCGCGGGCCGCGGCCTCCACCTCGGCGTCCGTGGCGTCGGGGCGCGCCATCGCGATGTTCGCGCGGATGGTGTCGTCGAACAGGTACACGTCCTGGAACACCACGGAGACGTGTCGGTAGATCTCGGAAGGATCGACGGTGCGCAGGTCGACCCCGCCGATCCGGACGGTCCCCGCGTCGGGGTCGGCGTAGCGGGTGAGCAGCTTCGTCACGGTCGTCTTGCCCGAGCCGGACGGGCCGACGAGCGCGGTGAAGCTGCGCGCCGCGACGGTGAACGACACGCCGCGCAATACCGGGGCGTCGGTGTAGGCGAACTCGACGTGGTCGAACTCCGCGTCGAAGCGGGTGATCCGGGCGTCAGGATCGGCTTCCATGGGCTCCGTGTCGAGTACCTCGACCACGCGCTCGACGGCGGCGTCGGTGATCTCGAACATCGCGGTCAGCGTCGTCGCGGTGGCCAGGGGTTCGGCGAAACGCACCGCGCCGACCACGACGGCGACGAGGACCGGCACCGTCAGGTCCGCCCCCAGCACGAGGGCCGTGCCGACGGCGGCGACGGCGACCACCCCCACTTGCACCGCCGCCGCGGCGTAGAGCGCAGGCAGCGCGGCCTGGGTCTGTGACTCGGCCTGGTGGCGGGTCTGCTCGTGGAGCGCCCGCTGCAGGCGGACCGACGACTCCCCCACCTGCCCGGTGGCCTTGAACACCGGCAGGCCCTGGACGTACTCGACGATCCGCGACGCCGCGTCCGCATCGGCCTGGTCCACCCGCCGGAACCCCCTCCCCGATATCCGCTGCACGCGTCGCACGAACGGAACGGCCAGTGGGGTGACGACGGCGAGGGTGAGCCCCAGCCGCCAGTCGACCGCCAGGAACACGACGATCAGCACGACCGGGACGGTGACCATCTGCAGGAAGACGAGCGCGACCGCGGAGACGCCGAGCGCGGCGTTCACCGCGTTTCCCCCGACGACCGTGGTGAGGTCGCCGGTGGCCCGCCGTTCCAGCTCGCGCAGCGGCATGCGGCGCAACCGGTCCCCGAGGCGCAGCCGGATCGACTCGATCACCTGGGCCCACTCGGTGTACTGGAAGCCGATCTCGCGGCACCGGAACACCGCTTCCACGGCGTAGCAGGCGGCGAACACCGCGAACCACCGCCAGGCCGCGGCCGCGTCCACCTGCGGCCGGGACAGCTCGTAGAGGATCGGCAGCATGCAGGCGTACGCGCCGGCCTGCGCGAGCGACCCGATCACGGAGTCGCGGATGGACGACACGAACCGGTCCCGGTACGGCCCGGCGACCCGCAACATCAAGCCGATGATCCGCCTCATGATCGAACCCCCCAAGCACGCGCCCGCTCGTGGTGCTCCCACATGCGCGCGTACCGCCCGTCAGCGGCAAGCAGCTCGTCGTGTGTGCCGCGCTCGGCCACCCGGCCTTCGGTGAGCACCACGATCTGGTCGGCGTCGGCCACGGTGGCGAGGCGATGCGCGATCACGATCACGGTGCGGCCGCGGGTGAGCGCCGCGACCGAGTCCTGGATCTCGGCCTCGGTCTCCGGGTCGGCGAAGGCGGTGGCCTCGTCGAGCACGACGATCGCGGCGTCGACCAGCATCGCCCGTGCGATCGTGACCCGCTGGCGCTGGCCGCCCGACAGCAGCCCGCCCCGTTCGCCGACGCGCGTCGCGTAGCCGTCCGGCAGCTCGGAGACGATGAAGTCGTGGGCGCCCGCCGCGCGGGCCGCGGCCTCCACCTCGGCCTCGGTGGCGTCCGGGCGACCGAGCCGGATGTTCTCGACCACCGTGTCGTCGACCAGGAACGGGTCCTGGAAGACGAGCGCGACGTGGCGCAACAGGGCAGGCGTGCCGATCTCGCGCACGTCGACCCCTCCGACCTCGACGGATCCGGAGTCGACGTCGTGGAAGCGGGCGACGAGCCGGGCGAGCGTTGACTTCCCCGACCCCGACGGGCCCACGAGCGCGCACACGGTGCCGGCGGGCACCTCGAGGTCGACGTCGTCTAGCGCAGGCCGGTCCCGATCGGTGCCGTAGCTGAAGGTGACCCCGCGGAAGCGCACCGAGCCGTCGCCCGGCGGGCGGGGCTGCGCGGGCTCGGGCAGCTCCGGCAGCGCGAGCACCGAGGCGATCCGGGCCGCGCCCGCCTTCGAGTCGTTGACGTAGTTGGTCAGGTACATCAGCGGCAGGATCGACTCCACGGGCAAGGTGCCGATCAACAGCGCCACCAGCAGCCAGGCCGGCTCCATCACCCCGGCCGATACGAGCCAGATCCCGGCCGCGAGCACGACGAGCAGGGTGGGCACCGGCGTCATCGCGATCCGCGCGAGCACACCCGGCGTGCGGCTCTTGCGCTGCCAGTTGGCGGTGGCCTCGGTGAACCCGTGCACGGCATCGGCGAATCGGCGGAACGAGGTACTGCCGTCGTCGAACGTGCGCACGACGGGCATGCCCTGCACGAACTCCACCATCGCCGCGTTGATCGTCTCGTTCGCCTGGTCGTAGCGGGCCCGCTCGGCCGCGTAGTCGCGCATCGACAGCTGCATCGCGACCACCACGACCGGCGCGATCACGACGACGGCGATGAGCATCCGCCAGTCCACGACGGCGAGCGCGACGAGTGCGGCGACCGGCTGCGCCAGCGCGAACCCCAGTAGCGGCACCGCGTCCGCCACGGCGCTGTGCATGGCGCGCACGTCGTCCTGGACGATCTTCTTGAGCGGCCCGGATCCCAGGCGCAGCACGTCGCCGAGCGACACCCGTGCGAGGTGCGTCGACAGGCGGGTGCGCAGGACGGTCTCCAGGTCGAACGCGGCCATGTGGGCGGCCTGGAACGACCACGCCCGCAGCCCGAACCGGCCGAGCACCCCGACCGTCGCGACCACAAGGAGCAGCACCGCGACACCGCTGTCCGGGTCCGGCTCGAACAGCTCGCGCAGCGCGTAGGCCAGCGCGACGAGCCCGGCGACACCCAGCACCGCGCCGGCGGCGCCGAGGGCGACGGCGGCGACGAGCCGCGGCCGGACCGGTTCGGTCAAGGCCGACAACGACGCGCCCGGCGGCGGGTCGCTCGCTTCCTCGACGGATGTGCCCTCCTCGGGCCGGACGGCTGTGACGGTCACAGCACCCTCCTCGTGGGTTCGGTGTCAGGGACGTGCGCGCCGAGCCGGCGCAGTAGCGCGGCGGCCGGGTCGGGCGGCGGCAGCAGGGTGGCGACCGGGCCCTCGGTGGCGACGCGCCCGTCCGCGAGCACGAGCACCCGGTCGGCCGTGCCCGCCGCGACCACGGGGTCGTGGGTGATCAGCACGATGGGGACCGTCAGTCCGCGCAGCAGCGTGAGGACGGCCGCCTGGGTCACGGTGTCGAGCGAGGACGTCACCTCGTCGCAGATCAGCACCCGTGGCCCGGCGGCCAGCGCCCGCGCGAGCGCGACCCGTTGCCGCTGGCCGCCCGACAGCTCGGCCGGCAGCGCGGCGGCGTGGTCCGGCTCCAGCCCGACCGACTCGAGCAGGCGGTTGACCTCGGCCCGCACCTCCGCGGCGCGGGTGATCCCGCGCAGCAGCCGCATCGGCCGGGCGAGCGCGGTGTGCACGGTCTGGCGCGGGTGCAGCGCATCGGCCGGGTTCTGCGCCACGAGCTGGACGCCCGCCTTCTCCGCGCGCGACCGGCGGCGCACGTCGGCCGCGAGCACGGCGCCGTCCAGCTGGACGGCGCCCGCGTCCGGAGGGTGCAGGCCGGCGAGGCAGCGCGCGAGGGTCGTCTTGCCGACGCCGGAGACGCCGAGCACGGCGAGGATCTCGCCGGCCCGGACCTCGAGGTCGACGCCCCGCAGCACGGGAGGTCCCCCGGGGAAACGCGCCGTGACTCCGGAGGCCGTGAGCACCGGATCCGCAGTGGCGGCAAAGCCACTTTCCGGCGACGTCGTTGGACGGGAGGACACCAGCGCTCGCCCTGTCGTGGAGCGTGGGTGGGCAAGGACCTCCCGCGCCGGGCCCTCCTCCACCAGCCGGCCCGCTGCCATGACGAGGAGGCGGTCGGCCGCACTGGCCAGGGTCGCCAGGTCGTGGCCGATCCACAGCAGCGCGGTCCCGTCCTCCCGCAGCCGCAGCAGCTCGGCGGTGATCTCGGCGGTGGCCAGCAGGTCGAGCCCGCTGGTCGGTTCGTCGAGCACGAGCAGGCGCGGGCGGCGGGCCAGCGCGATCGCCAGCGCCACCCGCTGCTGCTGGCCACCGGAGAGCTGGTGGGGGTAGCGACCGGCGAACGCCGCCGGGAGTCCGACCCGTTCCAGCGCGGCGAGGGAACCCACGCTCGCGCCCACCGTGCGGAACGGGTTGAGCGATGCGCCAGGGTCCTGCCCGACGTAGCCGACGACGCCGCCGCGCACGCCGGGCGGCGGCACCGGAAGCATCGGACGGCCGTCCAGCAGCACCGTGCCCCCGGCATGGGTGACGCCCTCGCGGCAGTGCCCGAGCACCGCGAGCGCCAGGGTCGTCTTCCCCGAACCGGACGGCCCGACCAGCCCGACCGTCTCCCCCGCTTCCACGGTGAACCCGATCCCGTCCACGACCGGGCGTCCGCCCGCGCGCAGCACGAGCCGGTCGACCTGCAGCAGCGTCATGCGAGGACCGTCCGGCTGCGGCGCACGACGTCGTCGGCGACGAGGTTGACCGAGACGGCGAGCAGCGCGACGAGCAGGACCGGCGCGGCCAGTGCCGCGGGCTGCAGCACAGCGCCCGGCAGCGCCTCGACGATCAGCTGCCCCCAGTCCGCGGCGCCCGCGCCCAGCCCGAGGAACCCGGCCGCCGTCACGAGGTAGACCGCGCCGACGAACCGGACGCCCGCGTCGGCCACCAGCGGACCGGCGACCAGCGGCAGCACCTCCCGCCCGAGCACCCAGGCCATGCCCTCACCGCGGGCGATCGCCGCCTCCACGTGCGCGCGGCTCACCACGGGCGCCGCCGCGGCCGCCGTCACCCGCGCCACGAGCGGCGCGCCTGCCAGCGCGACGGCCAGCACGATGCCCGACCGGCCCGGCACTGCGGTGAGCACCAGCAGGAGCACGAGCACGGGCGGCACCGCCGCCACGGCGTCCAGCGGGCGCATCAGGAAGGCACCCGTAACCCCCCGGACCGCCGCGATCAGGCCGACCGCTGCCCCCGCCACCGAACCGGCGAGCGCGCCGAGGAGGCCCGTCAGCACCACCGGCTGCCCGCCCGCGAGCACGCGCGAGAGCACGTCGCGCCCCAGCTGGTCGGTACCGAGCAGGCCGAACTCCCCCGGCAGCGCGTACGGCGGGCCGACCGGTTCGGTCGGCGAGTACGGCGCGAGCACCGGCCCCACGATCACGAGCACGAGGAGCGCCACCAGCGCCACCGCGGCCGGCCTCATGACGCGCCGGTCCGGAGCGTCGGGGTGCCGATCCGCACCACGAGGTCGGCCACGACCAGCGCCACCAGCATCGCAGCGCCGAGGATCATCGCGAGCGCCTGCACGATCGGCAGGTCACCGGTCTGCACAGCGCCGACCAGCAGCGCACCGATCCCGGGGTAGCCGAACACCGACTCCACGAGCACGGCCCCTCCGACCAGCCCCACACCGGTGACCAGCCACACCTGCACCGCGACGGGCAGCACGGCCGGAAGCACGGCGTGCCGCAGCAGCTCGCCGCGGCCCGCGCCGTTCAACCGCGCGAACTCCACGTGCCCGGACCGTGAGGCCGCGGCCGTCGCGGCCCGGATGACGCGCACGGCGTAGGCCAGCCCGAGCAGCAGCAGGCTCACGACCGGCAGCACGAGGACCTCCGGCACGGCGAGCGGGCTCGTCCCCGCCGGCACCAGCGACACGGCGGGGAGCCAGCCCAGCCCGATCGCGAACACGAGCACCAGCGCGCCCGCCGTGACGAACTCGGGGACCGCGACGAGCAGCAAGGACGCGGTGGTCACGATGCGGTCGCCCCGCCGTCCCGCGCGCAGCCCCGCCCACGTCCCCAGCGCGAGCGAGAGCGGTGCCAGCAGGGCGAGGGCCAGCCCGGCGAGCAGCGCGGAGTTGGCCACCCGATCCGACAGCACGTCGGTGACCGCACGCCCGGTGGCGGACGTGCCGAGGTCACCGCGCAGCAGCCCGCTCGCCCAGTCCAGGTAGCGCTCGGCGAGCGGGTGGTCGAGCCCGGCGCGCGCCTGCGCCTCCGCGATGTGCTCCGGTGTCGCGGTGGCGCCGAGCCTGCTCGTCACCGGGTCTCCCGGCAGGAGGTCGACCCCGGCGAAGACCAGCACCGACAGCAGGGCGAGCAGCCCGACGACACCGGCCAGCCGCACGCCGACGAGCCGGATCACGCCAGACCCGCCTTCCCGAGGTAGGGGTACTTCGCCGAGTCGTGCACGGCGATGCCGGTGACCGAGGCGCGGGCGAGGCTCAGCACGTCGCCAAGCCCCCACACCACCCAGTTGCCGCGGTCGGCCATCACCTCCTGCGCCGTCCGCCACGCCACGGACCGCTCCGCATCGTCGGTGGTGGCGAGCGCGGTGGTGATCGCCTGCTGGAGCTGCGGGTCCGCGAACGCCAGCGACGGGTAGGCCGCCGACCGGGCGTACACCACCGACAGCGGGAAGGGGCCGAGCGGGAACGCCAGCAGGTCCGCGGCGGCGAGCGAGTCCGGCGTCCACAGCTCGGCGGGCGAGACCAGCTCGGCGCGCGCGTCCAGCCCGACCGCCCGCAGGCTCTCCGCCATCAGCTCCGCCGACGCGTTCAGCCCGGTCTCGAACTCGGCGGAGCGGATCGCGAGGGGCGCACCGGTCGCCCCGGCCTCCCCCAGCAAGGTGCGTGCCAGCGCGACGTCGTGGGCAGGCGCCGCGACGTCACCCGCGAAGTAGCGCACGCCGCGCCCGTACAGGTCGTTGGCCGCCGCGCCGTACCCGAGGAAGACCCGGTCGACCATGGCCTGCCGATCGACGGCCAGCCGGATCGCCCTGCGCACCCGCGGGTCGGACACCGGTATGCGCGTCGTGTTCAGCACGAAGCCGTACCCGGTGCGCTGGGCGTCGCCCGCGCTGCGGATCTCCAGGTCGGGCGCCCCGGCACCGGTTCGGGCCAGCGCGAACGGGATGTCGTTCGCGAAGTCGGCCTGGCCCGCCCGCACCGCGTTCACTCGGGCCTGCGGGTCGTCGAGGCTCAGCACGACCAGCTCGTCGGCGTACGGGGCGCCGTCCCAGTGCCCGTCGAAGCGGGCCAGCCGGGCCTCCCGCCCCGCCTCGAACGCGACCAGCCGGTACGGCCCGGTTCCGACGACCTGCCCGGCCTCGAAGCCCGACGTCCCGTCCTTGAGGACGGAAACGCTCGCACCGGCGAACAACACCGGCGGGTCGCCGACCGGCCGCAGCGTCGGCACGCGCACCGTGTGCGCGTCGAGGACCTCGATCGCGGCCGTGTCCAGGAACGCGGAGAGCTCGGACGGATAGGGGCGCTGCGGGGAGGTCAGGTAGCGCAGGGTGTGGGCCACGTCGGCGGCGCCGAACGGTGACCCGTCCTGCCAGGTCACGCCCTCACGCAGGTGCAGCACGAACGACGAGCCGTCGGCGGTGGGCTCGGCGGAGACGGCGAGCCGTCCGGCCGGGGCGCCGTCCTGCATGCGGAAGAGCTCGTCGTACACGGCGCGGGACCGGACGAACTCCGCGGGCGTCGAGCCCGCGTACGGGTTCAACGACTCGGACGGCCCCGCCCCAGCGAACGCCGCCCTGAGCACCCCGCCACGGGCCGGAACACCACCACCGGCGCCCTGCACCGGTCCGCCGGATGCCGGGCGGCCGGCACACGCGGCCACGATCGAGCCGGCGACGACGAGACCGGCCGAGCGCAGCAGCTCACGGCGGGAAAGAGCAGGCACGGGCACCTCGATCGGATGAGTACGCAGTACGCAAGAAGCAAGGCGTAGCTCACATCTACTGGAAACGCTTGTCAAGAGGCGAGGGCCGTTATGCCCGGCGTCACAGGTAGCCCGTGCCCGGAGCCGTCGCGCTCCGGATCAGTCGAGTGCACGGGCCGTGTTGATGAACCACGCGTTCGCCGTCGAGCTGTTCGTCACGTCCTGGGAGATCGAGTGCTGCGGCCGAGCCGGGCACGTCGATGTCTCCCACAAGCCGGTACTGCGGAAGTCCTATTCAAGCTGTCCGTTGCCGTGTCAGCCGGCGAAGGGCTCGAGGCCGAAGCGGCCCCACGCCAGGAATACGGCCAATGCGAGATAGACAAGGTCGGGCACAATGGTTGCCTTCTCGCCACGGCGGAGGCGCATGGTCACCGCGCCGGCGAACAGCAACGCCACACAGGTTGCAGTCACGGGCACCAGAATCGGCGCGATGTCGAGTACGGCGGGCAGGATCAGGCCGGCTGCAGCCAGGAGTTCGAGGGCTCCGATTGTCCTGAGGGCAGCAGGGCTGAAGTCCAGCACCCATTCTGCGGCGTGGCCCATCGAGGCCATCTTCTCCCTGGGCACGAACATCTTGGAGGTGCTGACCAGTAGGACGGCGGCCAGCAGTCCGGCAACGATCCACAGCGAGAGGTTCATGAGAGCTTTCTCCTTGCAGGGCTGTAGGCGACTCCCGGTCTCGAAAGCGGAGTCCGGATCGGGTCATGCACAAGATGTCGGCGTCGCGATCCCCGTGACAGATCGACTGGGTGACGCCCATCACGACTGCTGCCGCAGATGCGGTGGACCGGCGTCTTGTGAGCGACGCAGTCGAGAGCGAAGAGACAGGAGCGCCCATGACGTAGACGGGTGTGACCGGACCGGCGCGTTCAGAAGCTGATGTGGTCGGCGATCACGCTGATGACCCGGAGCTCGCCCCGCAAGTCCCGCCGCTCAGATGATCCAGCACCGGTGACCGGTGTGAATCCGTGCTCGCTCACCCGCGGCCGTCACAAATGCTGAGCGCGCCATTGCGGCGCGAGCACCGACCATACCTCGAGGTCAAAGCGCTTTCCCCGGTGCAGCATGGCCTCGCGGAGCACGCCGTCGCGGGTCATGCCCAGCCTGCGAGCCACCGCGATGCTCGCCAGATTGCCCGCCTTGACCTGCCACTCCACGCGGTGCGCGCCCCGGGTCTCGACCGCCCAGTCGATGATCGCGCGGGCAGCCTGGGTGGCCAGGCCCTTCCCGGTGCCCGCCGGCTCGAGCCAGCAGCCCACCTCGACGACTCCGTGCTCGAGGTCCATCCTGCGGAACAACACGCCGCCCACGAGGGTGTCACCGGCCCAGATGCCGTAGATCCGGCCCGTGTCGGTGGCCGCCTTGTCCGCGTACGCGCGCAGCAGTGCCCGGCTGGAGTCCAGATCGGTCGCGCGGTCGGCGAAGCCGATGTACTGCCCGATGAACTCCCTGCCACGATCGAGGTGGGCCAGGAACTCCTCGGCGTGCCACGGTTCGAGCGGGCACAAGCGCGCGCCATCAGAGCCAAGCGGGACCGAGAACATCACGCGCCTCCATGATCGACAGCATCCCGCCTGGACGCTAGCCCTCGGGGATCATGCGGGACAACCGGGCTCGACCGGCGGCGCTACCGCCGACCTGTCAGTCGGGACGGCAGGTCATCGCCTGTGGTCGCTGTTCATCTGCGGAGCCAGCGGGATCCGTTTCGAACGCTGGGCTTACTTGTGTTGTCAATGTTGTGGTTGCGGGAACCTGCTGCTAGAGCCGCGGTATCAGCACTCTCAACGAGTGGTACCCGCTTCACGTGGTGCTTTCGTTGTGGGCCACGGCCTCATGCTCCGGTAGAGCGGCCACATCGATCGTCGAGGGCAAAGATCTCAGCCGCTGGGGCGCGACCACCGCCGCAACACGTCGATGGTGGTGTCCGGTGAGGTGTTGAAGCAGAACGGGGAGTGTGGACGGCGACCCTCCCGTCCGAACTGAGTCGCGGGGTCGCTCGCACACCGATCGTTGGTATCGCACACCAACTGCAGTTGGTGTGCGAGCTCAGATGTCGGTGTGTGAGCGACCCGGGTGGGCGTCGGCTACGTGTCCGTGCCGCGCTCGCGCAGTTCGCGGAGACTCGTCTCGTACCGCGCGTCCCGTCGACGGGTCGCGCGGGCTGAGACGGAGGGCGCGAGCCGCGGCGGGCCGCCGTTCACGCACCTGCCTCGCCCCGGCGCGTCCGAGCATCAGCGGTGGAGATCGCCGGACCGCTATGCCTCCAGGGCCAGGTCCAGCTCGGCGAGCGCTGCCACGGCGCGGGCGCTGCCCAACTCCGCGGTGAACCGCACGACGTCACGGATCTCGGCATCGTTCAGGCCGAGCCGCGTGGCGAGCCGCACGTGTTCGTGGAACGGCTCGCCCAGGGTCTGCATGCCGAGATCGGTCGTGATCGCGACGATGATCCGTTCCCGCAGACTCAGGCGCTCCTCGGACCACGACCGGCCGGTCCGCGAGGCCAAGAACCCGGCCATCCAGTCGTCGGTGGACCGCAGGGCAGGGTCCGGCTCGGCTGGGTCCCGCTCCGGCTCCGGCTCGGCGGCCGTGTCGAACCCGAGCTCCGCGCCGAGGGCACCGAGGCGTTCCAGCGCGTCGGCGGCCGCCGGATAGCCTGCGTACGGCGCGACGAACCGGAGCAGGGCCAGGAGATCCGCGTACGGGATGCCGTGCATCTTCGCGGCCATCACGTGCATGCGGAACGCCAGCCCGAGATGCACACGGCACACGTCGTTGGCGATGACCTGCAGGAGCTTCTCGCGCACGCTCGTGCCGCCGAGCCCATAGGTGAACGCGCCGGTCTCGAGCGCCATCCGCTCGAACTCGAGATCCACCGCGGCGAGCGGGCTGCTCGGCAGATCGACGTCGGAGCGGTCGCTCGTGGTCATTCCGGGTCCACGGCACGCAGGACCGGCTCCGTCGCTCGACTGATCACCACCGGACCCTCGATGACCTCGTGCTCGACGACGCCGAACCGGTCGCCGAGGCTCTGCTGCACCTGCGCGACCGTCTCCGCGGCGCGCCGCGCCGTGGCCTCATCCGGGAAGACGGTCACCGTCAGCGCCGTGCCGTCGCCGGTGTCCACCGCCGCGTAGAGGACGGCGCCGACCTGGCCGGGGATGCGGTCGGCGAACTCACCGCTGACCTGCTTCATCATCGACTCGATCAACGCGGCGTCTGCGGCGTACCTGTGGATCGCCATGTACATGTCGTCCTCCTTGCAGACATCACCTGTTTGCCAACACATGTGGCCAAAAAATCAGCCGTTCCACGGCCGTAGCCGCGGCCACCAGCCCGGGACGTTCCGCCGGTACCGCTCGTACTGGTCGCCGAAGGTCTTCGCGAGCGTCGGCTCCTCGTAGACCTTGACGAATGCGGCCGTCGCCGCCTGGACGGCGGCCGCGTACGCGAGGACGCCGGCCCGGCCGAGCAGGAGGGCCTGCCCGACGATCAGGCAGTCGAGCGCCAGGTACATCGGGTTGCGGACGTGCCGGTACAGCCCGCCGACGACGAGCTCGGTCGGCGGAGCGGCCGGAGCCGGAGTGCCCAGCCCTTCCTTCGCGAACCGGGCGAACGAATGGGTGATCACCGAAGCGCCTGCCCCGATCAGCACGACACCCGCGACCTGCGCGATCGCACCGCCGGGCACCGGCCTGCGTGACTCCCAGCCGGTGAGCAGCCACGGCACGAGGCCCGTCACGACCCCGGGACCCGCGACCATGAACAGCGCCGATCCGATCGCGGCCCGCCGCAGGGCCGCCTCCTCGTCCGCCGACATCAGCACGCCTCCGCAACAGACAACGCTCATTGGCCAACATCTGTTGGCAGCCTACGACCGCCGGGACCTCCGGTCAAGGGACCGCGGTGTCAGGCCCGAGGCGGCAGCGGCTCGCCGAGGATGCGGTCGATGAACTCCGTCGTGATCGCGACGACCTCGTCGTCGTCCATCGCGACGACGGGCGGCAGACGGAGGATGTAGCGGGTCAGCGCGATCCCGAGCAGCTGCGTGGCGAGCAGGCCGGCCCGCGTCTCGGTCTCGGGCCCCTCCCCCAGCAGCCGCCGCACCATCGCGGCCACCTGCCCTCCGAACACCGAGCGCAGCCGCTCGGCCGCCTCATCGTGCGTGACCGCCGACCGCAGGAGGATGCTGAGCGGGCCGCCCTGATCGCTGCCCCACATCCTGACGAAGTGCTTCGCGAGACTCCCCGCGACCTGGTCGTGCGGGAGCGCGGCGAGGTCCGGCAACCGGAGATCGACGTCCACGGCCGCGGCGAACAACCCCTCCTTGTTGCCGTAGTACCGCATCACCATCGACGGGTCGATGTCGGCGTCGCTCGCCACCTGGCGGATCGTGGTGCGGTCGAAGCCCTGCTCGGTGAAGCGCGCGCGGGCTGCGACGAGGATCGCCTCCCGAGCCGCGAGGGAGCGATGCGTGAACGGCATGGGCCGACATTAATGCGAACACGTGTTGACGGTGCCCATCGGCACGGCTGGTCGTGGGACACATCGGCTCGAAGGGCGTTCCTCACACCCAGCGCTTCTTCTCCGAGGTGCTCCGGAGGTAGTTCACCTCCCGGTCAACTCGGCGGGAAAGGGTGTCCCCATGACCGACGTCAGCACCCAGCCGGGTTACATGGTCGACGACTCCGACGATGACGACCCCGTACTGCTCGGGCCCGATGGCAACCACATCGACACGTGGCGCGAGGGCTACCCGTACGACGAGCGGCTCTCGCGCGCGGAGTACGACCGCGTGAAGCGGTTGCTGCAGATCGAGCTGCTCAAGCTGCAGAACTGGGTGAAGCAGTCCGGCACCAGGATCGTGGTCCTGTTCGAGGGCCGCGACGCCGCGGGCAAGGGCGGCACGATCAAGCGCTTCATGGAGCACCTCAACCCGCGCGGCGCGCGGGTCGTCGCGCTCGAGAAGCCCACGGAGCGCGAGTCGACGCAGTGGTACTTCCAGCGCTACGTGCAGCACCTGCCCGCGGCCGGAGAGATCGTGCTGTTCGACCGCAGCTGGTACAACCGCGCAGGCGTCGAGCGGGTGATGGGCTTCGCGGAGCCCCGGGAGTACATGGAGTTCCTGCGCGCGGCGCCCGAGCTGGAACGGATGCTCGTCCGCAGCGGGATCCACCTGGTCAAGCTGTGGTTCTCGGTGTCGCAGGCCGAGCAGCGCACCCGCTTCACGATCCGGCAGGTCGACCCCGTCCGGCAGTGGAAGCTCAGCCCGATGGATCTCGCCTCCCTCGACCGGTGGGACGACTACACCGAGGCCAAGGAGGCGATGTTCTTCTACACCGACACCGCCGACGCGCCCTGGACCGTGATCAAGAGCAACGACAAGAAGCGGGCACGCCTGGAGGCCATGCGCTACGTCCTGCGCCTCTTCGACTACCCGGGCAAGGACCTCGAGGTCGCGACGAACCCGGACCCGAAGATCGTCGGCCCGGCGTCGGAGCTCTTCGAGGCCGGCGAGCACCCCGGCCCGTTCCCGCCTCTCAAGGCCCACGGTTGAGGGCTGCACCCCGCTTCTTCTGGGCGGTGCATGGCCGGAAGGCCCCACCGCGCCCATGGCCGTGCCACGATGAGCCGATGGCCGGACCGATGGGTCATGCGGTTCAGGAATCCAGCAGGGGGACGAGCTCGTCCGAGACGCTCACGCTCGCAGGCGAGCCGCTGCCGCTCACCATCCCCGCCCGGATGTACGTCTGCGGGATCACCCCCTACGACGTGACGCACCTCGGACACGCGTCGGTGTTCGTGTGGACGGACGTCGTCCGGCGGGTGGTCCGGATGACCGGGGTCGACACCGTCCTCACGCGCAACGTCACCGACGTGGACGACGTCCTGACCCGCGCGGCGGCCGAACGAGGGCGACCGTACGAGGAGTTCGGCCTCATCCAGGAGTACTTCTTCGACCGGGACATGGCCGCGCTCCACGTCCGGCCACCGACACACGCGCCACACGCCCGCCACCACATCGAACACGTCGTCCGGCTTGCATCGGCGCTGCTGGCGACCGGCGCCGCGTACGAGCGGGACGGGCACGTGTTCTTCCACGGGTCCCACGTGCCGGACGCGGCCGGCCTGACGGCAGAGGCGGCGCTGGCGCTGTCGTCGGAGTACGGCGACCGGCCGGACGACCCGCTGCGGGACGACCCGTTCGACGTGGCCGTCTGGCGGCCCTCCGGGGCGGGTGATCCGGCCTGGCCCAGCCCGTGGGGGCCGGGACGTCCCGGATGGCACGCCGAGTGCGCGGCCATGTCGCTCGCCACGCTCGGGGGCGTGGTGGACGTGCTCGCGGGCGGCGCCGACCTGGCGTTCCCGCACCACGCCTACCAGGTCGCGATGGTCGAGGCCGCCACGGGCGTCACGCGGTTCGCCCGGCGACAGGTCCACGTGGGAACCGTCCGCCTCGACGGGGCGAAGATGGCCAAGGCCACCGGCAACCTCGTGCTGGTGAGCGATCTCCTGAGCAGGGCATCGGGCGCCGCCGTGCGCCTCATGCTGCTGGACAGGAGCTGGCACCAGGCGTGGGAGTACCACCCCACCGCGCTCGACGACGCCACGCAGCTGCTCGAGGAGCTGTACGCCGCAGGCGGCACCCGGGGCACGGCCGAGGCGGCGGAGGCGGCCGTCCGCGCCGCGCTGCTCGACGACCTCGACGTATCCACCGCCGTCCGGATCGCGATCGACGCGGGCGGCGACGCTGCCCGCCGGCTCATCCGCACGCTCGCGCTCCACTAGCCCCTCCAGGTCTAGGGCGCCACCGGAGGCGGTTCTGGCGGACGTGATCGAGGCGTCGGCGCGGAAACGGGCGAAAACGACCCGGGAACGCGCCGAGCTGCTGATCAAGCCGCCATTCCGGGGGCAATGCGGCGATCAAGGCGAGATGGTCGCTAGATGATCTCCGATCGCGACCATTAGCCCTTGATCACCGCCCTGACATGCCGGTATCGGGTGTAGATGGGCCAGCCGCTGTCGTGTCCATCCGGTTCACGTCATGATCGCTCCGGGCAGTACCTCACAGCTGCCGCGTCCGCACCGACGTGCCGCTCGCGCGATCAGCCGCCGCGCCCACCGCGCAGCGTCCGCTTGACGATCTCGACGAACCGGCGGCCTGCCCGCGTACGCCGCGAGACGTCGTACGCCAGCCGCAGCGGTGGGGACGAGATGAGCTCGACCTGCTCGGGGTAGCGGAACACCTCGCCGCCGAACGACGTCTTGAACCGCTCGGTTCCCTTCAGGTGGGCTGACGGCTCGGGCGCCCCGTCGAGGAGGGCGTCGGCGGCCCGCGTGCTGATGCCACCGAAGTCGTAGGTGTGGTAGCCGTTTTCCTTCGCCCACTCCATCGCGCGCCAGACCGCCGCCGCGCTGACCCCGTCCCTGCGCGCCCGCTCCGACCGCTCCATCCCCGACAGGCGCTGCTTGACCACCCCGCCACACCGCGTGCAGAGGAGCGCCGCCGCAGGCGAGCCGTCGATCTCGGCGACGAACACGGCGGCGTGTTCCTCGGCGTCCAACTCCCGGTGCAGGTTCTGGATGTAGTCCGGCGACAGGGGCTCGTAGTGCTGGTGCTCCGCGCTGCGGGCGACGAGGTCGGCGACGACGGGGATGTCGTCCCGTGAGCCCATCCGCACGCGGACCCCCCGCTCCGCCCAGTGCCGGGTGCGCCGCCGGTTGGCCTTGGTGAGACCCCTGCGGAGGTCCTCGATGTCGCGGCGCAGGTCCACCCGGATCGACGCAGCAGGGGCGATCCCGGACATGCTGCGCCGGAATCCCCGTCTGCGCAGCGCCGCCGTCACATCCGCAGCCTCGGCGGGTGGTTGCACGAACAGCGCGCGCAACCGCCTGCGAGCGAGGCGGTCCATCGCCGTGCCGAGGCGATCCACGACGACTTCACGCGGTGCGGCAGGCGACACGACAGGGCCGTTCGACACGTAGCCGACGCGGCCGATCATCGGCAGCGGGCGCTCGAGCACCAGCGCCCCGCCCACGAGGCGGTCGTCCTCGCGCGCGAACACGTACAACGGGTCGAAACCGGACTCCCGGCGGATGCCGGCCCACGAGGACAGCTGGGCGACGTCGGTACCGGGCGTGCGATCGACGAGCGCGTCCCACTCGTGCAGGACGCCGGGGTCGGGTTCCGTGCTGGCGACGACGCTTACCGCGGGTGTGCGCGGCTGCTCCATGTCCGCTCCCTCTCGGACGAACCTGCCGTTCCGCGACGGCCACGGTAGTTCGCCCGGCCGGGTTCCGCCGGGCGCCCCGCGTGTCCGGATGCACTGCGTGTCCGGCCGCTCGGCGAACAGGCGACTTGTGGCCCGGTGTGCGCGGTGCCACGGTCGCCGCATGGCCACGGTCGTGCCCCTCGACGAGTTCACGGGCCAGTGGTACCCGGGCTACGAGCCCGAGCACTTCGAGGCGCCGTACATCGTCGACCGGGCCTCCCCGTTCCGGCCCGGCGACGAGGAGCGCTTCTGGTACCTCGACTTCCACTGGTCCCGCGGCCTCGCCCCGCTCGCCGCAACGCTCTGGGCGGCCGACGGCTACTGCTGGGGCACCCAGCACGCCGCCGAGAACCTGCCGTTGCCGACCGGCAGGGGCGTCGCGGTCCGGTACGCCGGCACGCACCTCTACGCGTCGGGGATCCCGGAGTCCGATCCACGCGAGGCCGGGGCCCGCGCCGCCCGGCTCGGCGTGACGCTCCCGCGTTTCCTGCAGAACTTCACCGCCGTCTGGGAGTCCGGCCGGGACGAGCTCGAAGCCACGTGGCGCTACTTCGAGGGCATCGACATCGGCCACGTGCCGCCGCCGGAGTTCCCGGCGCTGATGACCGAGGCACGGCGCTACCTGAAGCGGGCCGCGGAGATCCATTTCGGCGTCATGTACCCGATGCTGGTCAACTTCCTCGCGTTCCGCGGGACGTGCGCGGAGCTGGGCATCGACACGAGCCGGATCGGGACGTTCCTGCAGGGCGAGGACACGAAGATCATGGAGACCGACCGCGAGCTGCACGCGCTCGCGGCGAAGGCACGCAAGGCCGGCCTGCGGGAGGCCTTCGCGGGCGCCGAGCGCGGCGGCCTGCGGGCCGCGCTGTCGGGTCAAGGCGGCCGGGCCGGCCAGTGGCTGACGGACTTCGACGACTTCCTGCAGGCCTACGGGCACCGGCAGGAGGCCCCAGGAGATGTCGGCGCGCCGTCGTGGCTCGAGGACCCCGAGATCCCGTTGAGCCTGGTCAAGACGTTCCTGCGGGAGGAACGCGACCACGACTTCGCGGCGGCAGCCCGAGAGGCGGTCGCCGAGCGCGAGGCCGCGGTGGACGCCGCACGCGCCGGACTCACGCGGGAGGAGCAGGCGGTGTTCGACGGCGGCCTCGCCGCCAACCGCGCCGCGAACTTCCCGTGGTGGCAGGACGACCACAACTTCTACATCGACCTCAAGGTGATGCTTCCGCTGCGGCTCCTGTGCCACGAGCTCGCCCGCCGCGTCGGTGCCGATCACCCGGACGACCTCATCCACCTGTTCTGGCCGGAACTGCTCGAGGTGGCGAGCGGCCGGCCGTACGACGGGCGCCTGCGGAGCCTGGTGCGGGACCGCCGCCAGTACTTCGACGACTGGAAGGCGAAGCGGGCCGCCATGCCGAAGGTGCTGGGCACGATCCCGGAGACCGTCGAGGACCCGATCCTCATCGAGATCTTCGGGTTCAACCCGGACTCGATCAGGGCGATGCGGGACCCCGATGCCGGCCGGCGGACGGTGCTGTCCGGCGTGGCCGCGGCCCGTGGAACGGCCACGGGCACCGCGCGGGTTCTGCAGAGCAGCGACGAGCTGCACCGCCTGTTCCCCGGGGACGTACTGGTGTGCGAGTCGACCTCGCCGAACTGGACGCCGGTCTTCGGCAGTATCGCCGCCGCGGTCTGCGACGGCGGCGGGATGCTGTCCCACGCCGCGATCGTGGGCCGCGAGTACGGGGTGCCCACGGTCACCGCGGTCGGGGTCGCCACCCATGCCATCGGCGACGGTGATCAGGTCGAGGTGGACGGCACCCGTGGCACGGTCACGATCCTGGAACGGGCCCGATGACGGTGGCCGGGTCGATCGTCTGGCTCGATGCCGAGGCCGCGGCGGCCGACATCGGCGCGAAGACGGGCAGCCTCGCGCGGTTGCACCGGCTGGGAGTGCTGGTACCGCGCGGGTTCACGGTGACGACCGACGCCTACCGGGAGCACCGCGCCCGGTCCGGCCTCGACACCCGCATCCAGGAGGCGTTCGCCGAACTCGGGACCGGGCCAGAGGCGGCCGCGCGGATCCGGGCGGCGATCGCGCGGACCCCGCTGCCCGGTGGCCTGGCCGCGGAGATCACCGAGGCGTACGCGGAGCTGTGCCTGCGCTGTCACGACGCCGGGCTGCCGACGGCGGTGCGGTCGTCCGTGGTGGGCGAGGACGGTACCGCCGCGTCGTTCGCGGGGATCTTCGACACCCACCTGGGCGTCAGGGGCGGGCCCGGGGTGCTCGCAGCGGTGCGGTCCTGCTGGGCCTCGCTGTTCACGCCGCGAGCGATGGCGTACCGGGCGCGGAGCGGCGTCGGCCACCGGGACATGCCCGTCGCGGTCGGGGTCACCGAGCTGGTCCCCGCCCGCTCGTCCGGAGTGGCATTCTCCGTGCACCCGGTGACCGGCAGATCGGACCGGGTCGTCATCGAGGCGTCGTGGGGCTTCGGCGAGGCGGTCGCGCAGGGCCGGGTCACCCCCGACCGAGCGGAAGTGGGCAAGTCCGACGGCCGGGTGCTCTCCTACGAGGTCGCGCACAAGGACGTGCTCTCGGCATACGACGCCACGGGCGGCCGGGTCGTCGAGGTCGCGATGCCGGCCGAGCTCGCCGGTCGCCGGGTGCTCGACGACGAGCAGGTCGCGGCGGTCACCGGGGTGGTGACCTCGATCGAGCGGCAGTTCGGTCACCCGGTCGACGTCGAATGGGTCGTCTCCCGCCACCGCCGCGCGGGCGACCCGATCTGCGTCGTGCAGGCTCGGCCGGTGACGGTCGCGGCCGCCGACGAGCCCGCGCCCACGGCCTACGACCCGGTGGCGATGGCCCGCAAGCACGTCTTCGGCGGCGTGGCGACCGGCCCCCACCGGTAGGGTCGTCTCGCCGGAGCCTCGACAAGGCGCAGGGGCGGGGAATGCCACGTACGGGTCGCCGACGCGATACCGGGACCCGGGACGAGGTCCACCGGGCGGTCGAGGAGCAGGCCGCGCTGCGCCGCGTCGCCACGCTCGTTGCGCGGAACACCCCGCCTCCTCAGGTGTTCTCGGCCGTCACCGGCGAGGTCGCGCGGCTGGCCGGCCCGGACGCGACGATGCTGACCCGCTGGAGCGACGGCACCGCGACCTACCTCGCGGGCAGCGGCTGGCGGACGTTCACGTGGCAGCCGCACGGACCCTGCCCTGACCTCGACGCCCTCACGGGGCTCGGGGAGGGCGCGGCTGTGCTGCGGGACGAGGGGATCGTCGCGGGCGTCACCTGCCCGATCGTCGTCGAGGCGCGCGTATGGGGCGCGTTGTCGGCGTGGTCGCGCACCGGCCCGCTCCCGGCCGGCACCGAGGAGCTGCTGGCGGGTTTCGTCGACCTCGTCGCCACCGCGGTGGCGAACGCCGAGGACCGCTCCCGAGCCGCCCAGCTGCTCGAGGAGCAGGCCGCCCTGCGGCGCGTGGCGGTACTGGTGGCACGGGGCGCGGCGCCGGTCGACGTCTGCACCGCCGTAGCCGAGGAGCTGCGCGGGCTGCTGGGCATCGACGACGTCGGCGTCTGCCGGTTCGACCCCGACCACACGGCGCTGCTGATCGCGGCGACGGGAGACGATGCCGGGCGCTCGCCGGTCGGCACGCGGATGGACCTCGAAGACCACGAGAACCGGACGCAGACGCCCCGCCGCTACACGATCTGGCAGGTGTGGCACACCGGTCGCCCCGCTCGCTACGACCCCGGCGAGCCGGCTCCCGTGCCCCGTCCCGGTACGCGATGGACCGGTGTCGGGTCGGTTGTGGCCTGCCCGATCGTCGTCGACGGCCGCCTGTGGGGCACCGTCGGCGCCTGGTCGAACCACGATCCGCTGCCCCAGGACACCGTCGATCGGCTGTCGCGGTTCACCGAGCTGGCCGCGATGGCGATCGGGAACGCGCAGAGCCGGACCGAGGTCGCCGCGTCGAGGGCACGGATCGTCGCCGCCGCCGACGAGGCCCGCCGGCGCATCGAGCGAAACCTGCACGACGGCGCCCAGCAGCGGCTCGTCACGCTGGGGATCGGACTGCGCATGACCCAGGACAGCGTGCCGGAGGAACTGCCCGAGCTCAGGGAGCGGATCGCCGCGGCCGGCGACGGGCTCACCGAGGTGATCGAGGAACTCCGCGAGATGGCCCGCGGGATCCACCCTGCGGTCCTGTCCGAGTCCGGGCTGGGCCCCGCACTGCGGACGCTGGCGCGCCGCTCGGCGGTCCCCGTCGAGCTCGAGCTCCGGATCGACGGCCGCTTCCCGCAGCCGGTGGAGGTGGCGGCCTACTACGTGGTGTCCGAGACCATCACGAACACCGCGAAGCACGCGCACGCATCTCAGGTGCGGGTCGCGGTCACGCAGCGGGAGGGCGTCCTCGAGCTCGCCGTGCGCGACGACGGGGTCGGCGGCGCCGCGCCCCGGCCCGGCTCGGGGCTGGTGGGGCTGCGCGACCGCGTCGAGGCCATCGGCGGGGCCATCGAGGTGAGCAGCCCGCCGAACGCGGGCACGACGGTGCTGGTGAGGCTGCCGGCCCACGGAGAGTGACCGAACTCCAGAAGGGGGAGAGAGCGTGACCGAGCAGGACACCGAGTGCGTCGAGGTCGTCGTGACGGCCGAAGCCGCGGACTGGCTGGCCGAGTGGACGCGGCAACTCGTCGAGGACCGTGTCGTGGCGTGCGGGCACAACATCACGCCGATCCGCGTCACGTACCGGTGGGACGGCAAGATCTGGGACCACGGCTCGGCCCGGGTCGCGTTGCACACCCGCGCGTCGCTCGTACCCGAGATCGTCGCCCGCGCCGACCGCGAGCACGCGGACGACGTGCCGTGCGTGATCGCCACACCGCTGGTCGGCGGCCACCCCGAGTACCTGGAGTGGATCGTGGCGGAGACGCGCGAGCACGACGCGATCTAGCTTGATTCGCGTCGCCGGCGCGCGCTGGGCGATCGAGGAGTGCGTCCAGACCGCCGGCTCGCGCAGCAGCCGGGGACGCCCCTTGGCCCCCGACGGCGGCAGCAACGACTCGATGGCCTGCCACTGTTCATCGGTCAGCTCATGCCTACGTACCAGAAGGCCAAGATCAAACCAGATCAGCCGGACCTGCTTCGAGGACGGGCTCTGTTCGGTCCGCGGGAGTCGCTGGGGCCGAGGCCGTCGATCATCAGGTCGATCTGCCGGCGAGCCAAGGCGTCCCAATCGCCGGTGCCCGGCAGTGGTCGGGAGAGCAGTGAGGCCGCCACGATCAGGTCTTCGGGGGTCAGGTCTGCTCGCAGTTCCCCGGCGGCCTGCCCGCGCTCGAGGAGGGTGCGCAGGGCGGTGCGAACGTCCGCTTGGCGCTGACGGGTGGCCGGAGTGAAGATCACCGGGCCGCCGTGCAAGGGCAGCACGAAGCGCTCACGGTCGCGCAAGGTGGCCAACAAGAACAGTCGTACGCCCTCCAGGGCGGGACCAGGGTGAGCGGCGGCCGCTCCCGCGTTCTCCACCGCAAGGCCGAAGGAGCGGTGGACGAGCGCGCCCAGCAAGTCCTCGCGGGTGGCGAAGTGGCGGTAGACCGTCCCGACCCCGACCCCCGCCCGCTCCGCGATCTTGGCCATCGGCACCTTCTCACCCTCGCTCCGGACGAGCTCGGTGGCCGCATCAAGAACCCGGTCGCGGTTCTGAAGTGCGTCCTTGCGGGTCCGACGAGATGTGGGCGGCGACACGCACGCCATCATCGCAGCGGCTTGCGGTGCCATTGATCGTCCCACTACGGTCGTCCTCGTTCAAACGGACGATTTCGTCCGGAACAGACAAGAGTGAGGCACAAGCGATGAAGGCAGTTCGTTTCCACGAGTACGGCGACCCCGACGTCCTGCGTTATGAGGACGTCGATGAGCCCATCGCCGGCGCCGGGCAGGTGCGGGTGCGCGTGGCCGCGACGACGTTCAACGGCGTCGACGGCAACATCCGTGCGGGTTTGATGCAGGGCCCGATGCCCTTGACCCTGCCGCACGTCCCCGGCCTGGACGTCGCGGGAACGATCGACGCACTGGGCGAGGGCGTGAGCGGCCTCGCGGTCGGTGACGAGGTGGTCGGCTTCCTCCCCTTCGTCGTCGACGGCGCCTCCGCGGAGTACGTCATCGCCCCCGCCGAGAGCCTGGCGCCGGCTCCGACACTCATCCCGCTCGCCGACGCGGCCGCGCTGCCCCTGGTCGGCCTCACCGCGTGGCAGGCCCTCTTCGACCATGCCGAGCTGAAGCCCGGGCAGCGCCTCCTGATCAGCGGCGCCGGCGGTGCCGTGGGCGGCTACGCGGTACAGCTGGCCAAGGCAGCCGGCACCTATGTGATCGCCACCGGCAGCCCCCGCAGCAGCGAGCACGTCAAGGCGGCGGGTGCCGATGAGGTCATCGACCACACCACCACCGAGGTGACCACCGCGGTCACCGAGCCGGTCGACGTCCTGCTCAACCTCGCGCCGATCGACCCCGCCCAGTTCACGGCGCTGGCCGCCCTGGTCCGCAACGGCGGCGTCGTGGTCAGCACCACCGTCTGGATGCCCGCCCCGGCCGACGAGGAACGCGGCGTGCGAGCCATCGACCTCTTCGTCCGCAGCGACGCCACGCAACTGTCGGAACTCGTGGCGCGCGTGGACCGCGGCGAGCTGACCGTCGACGTCGCCGAGCGTGTCCCGCTGGCAGACCTGGGCTCGGTCCACGCCCGGGCGGCTGCAGGGACTCTGGCGGGCAAGGTCGTCGTCCTCCCGCCCTCGGCCTGACCCACCGTCAAGCAAGCGACGGACAACACTCGAGAGGAGCTGTCATGTCCTTCGCCTTCGACCCCGAGATCGCCGCGGCGCTGGCCCCGATGGCGGGCTTCACCCCGCCGCCGGTAGGCGATGTCGCCGCTCGTCGCGCCATCTGGGAGCCCATCATCGGCGCCGCGGGCGCGGCCCAGCCCATTCCCGGTGACGTCAAGACCACCGACCACCACGCGACAGCCGACGACGGCGCGCAGGTCCAGATGCGCTGGTACACCAAGGATGGCGCGACACCGGGCTCGGCCGTGCTGTTCTTCCACGGCGGCGGTTACATCTTCGGCCACATCGACCTGTTCGACGGGCCGGTCGCCCGCTACGTGTCCGCCAGCGGCGTGCCGATGCTGTCGGTCGAGTACCGTCGCGCGCCCGAACACCCCTACCCGACCCCGCTCGAGGACGCCTACACCGCGCTGCGCTGGCTGCACGAGCACGCCTCCGAGCTGGGCGTCGACCCCGAGCGGATAGGCGTCATGGGCGACAGCGCCGGGGGCGGCATGGCGGCGGCCCTCGCGATCCTGACCCGCGAACGCGGCGGCCCCGAGATCGCCAAGCAGATCCTGCTCATGCCGATGCTCGACGACCGCACCACCACCCCCGACCCCCACATCGAGCCATTCGTGTTCTGGTCCTATGACGACAGCCGCACCGCATGGCCGGCGCTGCTCGGTGAAGCCGCCGGCGGCCCCGATGTCCCGGCCACCGCAGCCCCGGCCCGCCTCGAGGACGCCTCCGGCCTGCCGCCGGCCTACATCGAGGTCGGCCAGCTCGACGTCTTCCGCGACGAGGACACCGCCTACGCGACCAAACTCAGCCGCGCCGGCGTGCCCGTGGAGTACCACCTGCACCCCGGCGCCCCACACGAGTTCGACTCCATCGCCTCCGACTCCGACGTCGCCCGCCGCGCCATCGCCGACCGCGTCCGGGTGCTCAAGTCGATCTGAGGCGGCGCAGGCCCGTCCCTCTCACACCCGTGGCGCTCGCACAGCAGCGCTGCCGACCACGCTCCCACCATCCCCATCATCCGCTGTGGTCCAGAGGAATGATCACGAAGTCAGCTGGAGCACTCGAGGACTGCAGCGGCGCCGTCGGCCCTGAGATCGGTTGCCGCGGCGAGCCGACCCCCAGCAAGCCGGGCGACCTGGACGTGGCCCGCGTCGTCGTGCAGCCCTGGCTCGTGCACCACGGCGAGGTCGAGCTCGGCGGCCGTGCGCTCCAGCTCCGCGGCGCGCGGGACGCCGGGTTCCAGCACGAGGGTGGGGACCGGGTGGCCGAGGTCGCGGGAGCCGATGACCCAGCGGGGGCGGGCGAGGACAGCGCCGGGGTCGGCGGCGGCGAGCAGGTCGGCGGCCACCTGGGACAGGATCCAGGCCTGCGCCCGCCCGCCCTGGCAGCCGAGCGCAACGAGGTCACCCTCGTGCTCGGCGAGCGCGGGGCAGAGCGTGTGCGGCGGCCGGGCCCCGGGCCGAGCGACGCCGGGGTGGGCGGGGTCGAGGCTGAACGCCGAGCCGCGGTTGTGCAGCACCACGCCGGTGCCGGGCTCCAGCAGCCCCGCGCCGAAGCTCTGGAAGACGCTCTGGATCAGCGCCACCGCGGTGCCGTCGGCGCCGACCGCGGTGACCGCGACCGTGTCGCCTGCGGGCTTCGGCCCTGGAGCGAGCGCGGCGACGTCCGTGTCGGAACCCAGCAGCGCCTCGAGATCGACAGGACCGCACCGCGGGTCGCCCAGCAGGGCGTCCCGGCGCCGCTCGGCCCGCCGGGCGGCCACGAGCGGGGATCCGTCCGATGTGAGCACCGCGAGCAACGACGCACCCTGGGTCGGTGGCGGGGCGACCGACCAGGACGCCCCGAGGGCCCTGCGGCGCAGCGGCTCGGCGAGCTCGGCCTCGTGCGAGGCGAGATCGGCTGCGGTCAGCGGGCTGCCGAGCCGGGCGAGCCCCTCCACGACCGGTCCCGTGTAGAAGGACCGCCAGTCCTTCCCGATCGCGGACAGGGTCGCGGCGAGCGCGGGCTGGTGCAGGACGTCGCGCGGCCGCCCACCGTCGAGGAGCAGCGCGGACAGGCCGGGATCGGCGCGCACGACCTCGACCCGCGCCGCGACCGCCCGCGCCAGGCCCGGGCTCACCGGGACTCCGCGCTCGGCCAGCGCGACGGCCGGGGCGAGCAGCGCGGCGAGACCGAGGCGGGCGCCGAGCCCGTGCACCGCGGCCCAGCCGGCCACCACCCCGGGAACCGTGACGGTGAGCGGGCCCCCTGGCGGCATGCGCTCCCCCGCGGCCCGCAGTACCTCGACGTCGAGCGCCCGGGCCGCTGCCCCGATCGAGAGCACGGCCCGCACGGGCCCGCCGGGCGGCCGGACCAGCGCCACGAGGTCGCCGCCCACCGCGCACTGGTGGGGGTAGACGACGGTCAGGGCCGCGGCGGCGGCGAGCGCCGCGTCGAGGGCGTTGCCCCCGCGTTCGACGATCGCACGCGCCGCCTCCACGCCCGCGCCGTGGGGAGCCGCGATCGCGATGCGGGGCACCGGTGTCAGTCCCGCTCGATCAGGATCGCCCTGGCGAACGAGGCGTCGGCGTCGGCGAGCTTCGCGGGCAGGCAGACGAGCTCGTAGCGCCCTGGCGCGACGGCGTCGAGGTCGGCGTTCTCCAGGATCAGCACGCCCGCCCCGAGCAGCGCGTGGTGGGCGTCCCACGTGTCGGTGCGGCGGTGGCTCTCGATGGTCAGGTAGTCGATCCCGATCAGCTCGACGCCGTGCTCGATCACCCATTCCGCCGCGTCCGGGGCGAGCCCGACCCAGCTCGGTGCCCGCTCGGTCTCCTTCAGCGGGCCCGCGGAGTTGCGGGTCTTGAGCAGCACCCGCTGCTCGCCGTCGATGCCCGCCTTCTCCAGGTCGACGGCGGTGACGTCGCCCTCCACGTGCGTCATGTCGACGACGACCGCTGGCCCCACGAGCGAGTCGAGCGACACGCGGTCGATCGGCGTCGCTCCGTCGACGAAATGGGCGGGCGCGTCGACGTGCGTGCCCGTGTGGGCGCCGATCCGCCAGCGGGTGACGTTGGAGGCATCGCCGTTCGCGAGGGACTCGACGATCTCGATCTCCGGGCGCCTTCCCCAGTGCAGCATCTCCGGGTGGATGGGCAGGGTGATGTCGTGGATCCGCATGGCGCTCCGTTCCTCAAGGCCGGTGTTTCGGGTCAGGCCACGGCTCGCGCGCGGCGGCGGAGATCGCCCGGGCCGTGGTCAGCACGCACCGGTCGAACTCGTCCCGGCCGTGCTCGGCGGTCGCGTCGGTGACGTCCCGGCCCCAGACGCCGGTGTCGCTGACCTGGTCCATCCGGTAGTCCCAGAACGAGTCCACGTCCCGGTGCGAGGTGGCCCGGTCCATGCGCACCAGCTCCGGGTACAGGTGCAGCATCACCGAGGTCTCGAAGTAGTTGGCGTGCATCAGCCCCCGCCCGTACTGGACGTGCCCGTCGACCTCGGGCCCCGGGTACATGGTCACGTAGCCGAGCGCCCGCACCCGCGAGTCCGGGTGGCGCACGCGCAGCTTCTCGGCCGAGACGTCGAGGGAGCCGTTGTTCCAGATGTGCCCGTTGAGCAGCACGAACTGCCGGATCCCCCGGGCGTGCAGGGAGTCGACGACGTCCTCGACCATCGCGATGAGCGTCTCCGGACGCAGCGCGACGGTGCCGCCGAAGTCGCCGTGCGAGCCCGATACGCCGTAGGCCAGCGGCGGCACGACGGGCACCCCGGTCAGTGCCGACACCCCCAGCGCGACGGCCTCGCAGATGCGGGTGTCGACCGAGAGCGGCAGGTGCGGCCCGTGCTGCTCCGTCGCCCCGACGGGGACGATCACGGCATCGCACGCGGCAGCGGTCTCGTCGGCCTCCGGCCATGTGAGGTGCTCCCACAGCACCGGGTCGCCGGTGCCGCCCAGCTCGGCGGCGAGTGCCGCCACATCAAGGCCGGTCGGGGGGATAACCACGGTGATCCTCTCTTCTACCAACGCCGGGCGGACTTCTCGGGCAGCAGGTCGAGCGCGCGAGCGACGACGACGGCGTCGTCGCCGGGGCGGGTGAGCCACACCCGGGCGTCCGGGCTGTAGTCACTGATCAACTCCCGGCACACGCCGCACGGGGCGATCACGCGGAACCGGTCGGCCGGCTTGACCTGCACCGACACCACCGCGACGACGTCGAGGGGCGCGTGCGCGCGGGCCGTCCCGAGCGCAACGCCTTCGGCGCAGATGGAGCTGCGCCGGCACGACCCCTCGACGTGGACGCCGGTGAAGACGCTCCCGTCGGCGGTGCGTAGGGCCGTGGCGACCTCGTGCCGGCCGGGTGTGAGCACGCGGTCGAGCAGCCGCTGCGCGGTCGCGAGGAGCTCGACGTCGTCCGCGCCCATCCCGGGTGGGGGGCTGATCAGGAGCGTCATGCCGCGATTCCGAGGATCCGCGCCATGTTGCCGCCCTCGACGAGCGCCCGGTCCGCCTCGCCGGGGATCGCCTTGGCGATCTTCATGCGCTCCAGGTCGAAGTCCGAGCCTGGCCACTCGCTGCCCATGAGGATCTTCTCGGGGCCGAGCCGGGAGTACGCCCGGCGCACGTCGCTGAGCAGCGTCGCCGACGTCTCCAGGTACACGTGCGGCTGCCGCTCGGCCACGATGATCGCCTCCGGGACGTTCCAGACCGCCCCCATGTGGGCGATGATCGTCGGGACCTCCGGGTGCCCCTTCGCGATCTCCTCGATGGCGAGCGGCGCGCAGAACGCGTCGTCGAGCGCGTTGATCAGCACCGGCAGGCCCAACCGGGCGCAGGCCTCGAACACCGGGTCGAGGAGCCCGTGGTCGGCCACGTGGTAGCCGTGCATGCTCGGATGCAGCTTCAGCCCGACGAGGCCGGCCGCCGCGAAGCGCTCGATCTCCTCGATGGCGTCGTCGTCCTGGGGCCGGACCTGGCCGAACCCGAACAGCCGGTCGGGGTGCTTGCCCACCAGCTCGATCAGGAAGTCGTTCTCGATGCGCTGCGCCAGCGAGCAGACCATCGCCATGTCGACGCCCGCTGCGTCCATCCGGTCCAGGATCCGCTTCGGGTCGAACGGCGTGTACGGCGGCGGTGCCTCGCCGGGCCGCGCCCCGGTGAGGTAGTCGGAGCGCCCCCGGACGTCCTGGGTGGTGTTGTACGCGTCGATGATCACGTTCTGGCGAGCTCCCTCGGCACGGTGGGCAACGGCAGGTGGCAGCGGACGGTCCGGCCGCCGGTGATCGCGCGCAGCTGGGGCTCCTCGTCGCGGCAGCGGTCGACGGCGTAGCGGCACCGGGTGCGGAACCGGCAGCCAGAGGGCGGGTTCGCCGGGTCGGGCAGCTCGCCGGTGAGGACGATGCGCTCTCGGGTGCGGTGCAGGCTCGGCACCGACGACAGCAGCGCCTCACCGTAGGGGTGGGCCGGGGATGCGAAGAAGTCGTCCCGCGCGGCGACCTCGATGATCTGGCCGAGGTACATCACGGCCACGCGGTCGGCGATGTGCCGGACCACGCCGAGGTCGTGCGAGATGAACAGCAGCGTGAGCCCACTGTCGCGGGTGAGCTCGCGCAGCAGGTTCACCACCTGCGCCTGGATGGACACGTCGAGCGCGGACACCGGCTCGTCGGCCACCACGAACCTCGGCGACGGGGCGAGCGCCCGCGCGATCCCGATCCGCTGCCGCTGGCCGCCGGAGAACTCGTGCGGCCTGCGCCTGCCGGCCTCTGCGCCCAGCCCGACCCGGTCGAGCAGCTCCGCGACCCGGGCGGCCGCCTCGGCGCGGTTCGCCCCGCGCGCCCGCAGCAGCGGCTCGGCGACGATGTCGGCGACCCTGCGCCGCGGGTTGAGCGAGCCGAACGGGTCCTGGAACACCATCTGCATGTCGCCGCGGAGGCTGCGCATGCGGCCCTCGTTCAGGGCCGTGATGTCCCGCCCCAGGTAGTGGATCCGGCCGGCCGACGGCTCCACCGCCCGCAGCAGCGCCCGGCCCAGCGTCGATTTGCCGCAGCCGGACTCCCCGACCAGCCCGAGCGTCTCGCCCTCGTGGATGTCGAGGTCGACTCCCGCGACGGCCTGCACGGCACCGAACTCCACGCGCAGGCCCTCCACCTGCACAAGCGGCGTCATCGGAGGCTCTCCGGGAGCACGCAGGCGTCGAGGTGCCCGCCACCGGCGCGGGGCAGCAGTTCCGGCACCTCGGCGCACGCCTCGGTGGTGAACGTGCAGCGGGGCGCGAACGCGCAGCCGTCCGGCCGGTCGAGGCCGGTGAGCGGGCTTCCGGGGATGGCGGCGAGCTGCTCGTCGAGGGGCCCGTCGATCCGCGGGACCGAGCGCAGCAGCCCGACGGTGTACGGATGGCGCGGCCGTTCGAGGACCTCCTCGCGGGTGCCCTGTTCCACGATCCGCCCTGCGTACATCACCGCGACCCGGTCGGCGACCTCGGCGACCACGCCGAGGTCGTGCGTGATCAGGACGATCGACGTGTCGTGCTCTGCCTGCAACGCCTTCAGTAGCGCGAGGACCTGGGCCTGGATCGTGACGTCGAGCGCGGTGGTCGGCTCGTCGGCGATCAGCACGGCAGGGTCGTTGGCGAGCCCCATCGCGATCATGACGCGCTGGCGCATGCCGCCCGAGAGCTGGTGCGGGTAGGCGCGGGCGGCGCTCGCGGGCGAGGCGATCCCGACGTCGTCGAGGAGGCGCTCGGCCCGCTCCCACGCCGCGGCCCGGCTCACCGGCTGGTGCAGCCGGACCATCTCCGCCACCTGCGCCCCGGCCCGGTGCAGCGGGTTGAGCGCGGCGAGGGCGTCCTGGAACACGACGGCGACGTCGCGGCCGCGCACCTCGCGCAGCTGGGCCTCGCTCGCCTCGACGAGGTTGCGGCCGCCGAACTCGACGGTGCCGCTGATGCGGGTACGTGGCCCGCGGTTGAGCCCGACGAGCCCCATCGAGAGCGCGGACTTCCCCGAGCCGGACTCGCCGACGATCGCGAGGATCTCCCCGCGCCGCAGGTCCAGATCGACGCCGTCGACGGCCCGCAGGCGCCCGCCGGGCACGTCGAACGCGACCCGGAAGTCGCGGATGCGCATGACGGTCGAACTCATGGCGCGAGCGCTCGCTCGATCAGCGCGACGACCCGGTCCGGGTGCACGAGCGGCGTGAAGTGGCTGCCTGGCACCGTCTCGGTGTCCGCCTCGGCGCGCGCCGCCATGTCCCGCTGGATCTGCGGAAGCAGCGTGGCGTCCTGCTCGGCGACGAGGTACCAGGACGGCAATGTGCGCCACGCCGGCACGCCGGTGGGCTGCTCGAAGATCCGCCGATCGGCCTGCCGGTTCTCCGAGCCGCTGGCGACGCGCTGCTCGGGGGTGAGGTCCCAGCCGATCTCGGCCCAGTAGGCCTCGGTGCGCTCCGAGCGCCACTCCCCGTTCGGGCCGCGGCGCATGTGCTTCGACACCGGCGCGGGCTCGTAGCGCTCGACGATCTGTTGCACGGTCTCGCCCTCGCCGGGGGCGAACGCCGCGATGTAGACGAGGCCGCGCACCTGCGGGTGCCGCCCGACGTTCGTGATCACGGCGCCGCCGTAGGAGTGCCCGACCAGCAGCACCGGGCCGTCCCCGATGGCCGCCGTGGTGTGCGCGACGTCGCCCTCCAGGGACACCATCGGGTTGGTCACGGCCGTGACCGGGTGCCCGCGCTCGCGCAGCAGCGGCGCAACGGCATCCCAGGTGGCCGGCGTCCCACCGGCCCCGTGCACGAGAACGATCTGCATGTCGGTCACAGCTTTCGCAGGCGCGGGTCGAGGAGCAGGTAGCCGAGGTCGACGGCGAGGTTGACCAGGGTGAACAGCACGGCGATCGCGAGCGCGGCGCCCTGCACCACGGGGTAGTCGCGCTGGTTCACCCCCGACACCAGCAGGCCGCCAACGCCCGGATAGGAGAAGACCGCCTCGGTGATCACCGCGCCGCCGAGCAGCGAGCCGAACTGCAGTCCCAGCACCGTGACGATCGGCAACGCGGAGTTGCGCAGCACGTGCCTGCGCAGGATCCCGCCCTCGGACAGGCCCTTCATCCGGGCCGTCCGCACGAAGTCGTCGCCCAGCACCTCGAGCACGGACGCCCGCACGATCCGGGTGATGTAACCGGCCATCGACAGAGCCAGGGTGGTGGCCGGCAGCACGAGGTGCGCGAGCCACGGCCCGACCAGCTCCGGACGGTCCTGCAGGATCGCGTCGAGCAGCACGAGGTTGGTGGTGGGCACGTAGTCGAGCGAGTTCGGGAGCCGCCCCAGCACCGGCAGCCAGCCGAGCTGCACGCCGAAGACCACGATCCCGAGCACCCCGAGGGCGAACCACGGCAGCGAGAAGCTGACGGTTCCGACGGCGCGCACGGCCGCGTCGACCCACGTGTCCTTGCGCACCGCGGCGACGAGCCCGGTGGCGCCGCCGATCAGCACCGCGACGAGCATCGCCGCGACCGTGAGCTCGATCGTCGCGGGCAGCGACGCCGCGAGCAGGCCGACCACGCTGTTGCCGCCGAAGAACGACGTCCCCAGATCCAGCCGCGCCACGTCGCCGAGGTAGTCGAGGTACTGCGCGTACCAGGGCCGGTCGAGCCCGAGCGCCTCCGCGATCCGCTGCTCGTTCTGCGCGATCTGCTCCGTGGTGAGCCCGGTCGAGCCGCTCGCCGCCAGTGCGGCGGCCGGCGCGCCCGGGATGAGCCGCATCGCCGCGAACACGCATGTGGCCAGCGCGAGCAGCACCAGCGGGACGGCGAGCAGCCTGCGGAGCACGACCGCCGCGAGGCCGGAGCCGCGCCGCGTGGCCATGGCGGTCACGACATGCCCCTCGGGTCGAGCGCATCCCGCACGTCGTCACCGACGAAGTTGCAGGCGACGACGAAGCCGAGCGTGGCGAGCGCGGGCAGCACCACGAGCGACGGCGCGGAGTACACGAACTCCTGGCCGGCCTGCACCATGTAGCCCCAGTCCGGGGTGGGCGGCTGGATCCCGAGACCGAGGTAGGACAGGCCGGCGGCGAACCCGGCCGCGATCGAGAGGGTCATCAGCACCTGGACCAGCAGCGGCCCCGCGATGTTGGGCAGGATCTCGCGGAGCATGACGTGCGGCGGGCGGGCGCCTGCCATGCGCGCCGCGAGCACGTAGTCGCGGGCGTTCTCCCTGGCCGCCAGTGCTCTCGCGAGGCGCGCGATCCCGGGCGCGAGCGCGACGCCGATCCCCACGACGAGGCTCGTGGCCCCGGCCCCGCCCGCCGCGACCACCAGGATGATCAGCAGGACGGACGGGAACGCGAGCCCCAGGTCGGTGACCCGCATGAGGAGCCCTTCGACCCGCCCGCCCACGTACCCGGCGGGCAGCCCGACCGCGACGCCGACCACGGTGGCGACCAGGGTTGCGAGCAGCGCCACGGTGAGCAGCGGCCGGGCGCCGTACACGAGCCGGGCGAGCTGGTCGCGGCCGAGGTCGTCGGTGCCGAGCAGGTGCCCCGGCGAGCCGGCGGGAAGCAAGGCGTCGGGCGTCTGCCGCAGCGGGTCGCCCGGCACGAGCAGCGGCCCGACGAGCGCGACCACCAGGTAGGCCAGCACGACGATCCACGCGACGGTGCCCGTGGCGGTCCGTCCGCGCTTCACCTCCTTCACGCCCCGGACATGGTGGCGTTCTCCATGAAGCAGCGGTGGTTGCCCAGCGCGCTCACGTTCATGCCGGTCACGCCGGCACCGCTCACCACCAGGTTGGTCGAGTAGCAGAGCACCGACAGGACCATGTACTCCTCGGCCCAGCGGCGTTGGATCGCGCTGTACGCGGCGGTTCGCTCGTCGCCGACGGAGAGGTTGCGGGCGGCGACGGTGTCGGCGGTGAACCGCTCGCTGCCCGGCAGGGTGTCGAAGCCGGTGGCGAAGCTGCCGTAGACGCCCGTGGGCACGGCCATCGCGCCGACCATGTCGTCCGGGTCGGGGACGTAGATGTTGCGCTCCCAGATCATGAGCTCGTGGAACGGGTCGGCCGTGTCCCTGATCCGGCTGAAATACGTGGCCGGGTCGACCGATTCGAGGACCACGACGAGCCCGATGTCGGTGAGGTTCTGCGCCACGAGCTGCGCGGCCCGCGCGTGCCACGTGTCGCTCGGCGCCATCAACCGGACCTCGCGCCCCACCGCTCCGACTGACTCCAGCAACCGGCGCGCCTCGGCGGGGTCGTGGCGGCTGAGGTCGGCGAGCGCCGGGTCGTGTCCGGGCAGCGGCGGCGGGATCGTGTATCCGACGGGCAGCGCACCGACGCCGAAGAAGGCCTGAGCGAGCACCGTCTCCCGGTCGATCGCGAGGTTGATCGCCTGCCGCACTTCGAGCTCTGCGAGCGCGGGCCTGCGGGCGTCCATCATCAGCATCGCGTCGAAGCCGTACGGCGTGTCGTACACCGTGACGGCGTCGCTGGCGCGCAGCTGATCCACCGCCGAGTACGGGGTGAACTGGGTGATCGACAGGTCACCGGACAGCAGGGAGCTGATGATCGTCGACGAGTCCTGCACCTGCTGCATGACGACGCGGTCGATGTGGGGCCGGCCCAACCGGAAGCCGTCGAAGGCTTCGAGCGTGACCGACTGCCCCGAGGTGGCGGACACGAGCCGGAACGGCCCGGTGCCCACCAGGTTCTTCCCGATGTCGGCACCGTGCTCGTCGAGCGCAGCTTTGGAGATGATCCGGCCGCCGATGTCGGACAGCGTCGCGAGCACCGTGCCGTCCGGCTCCGCGAGAACCATCCGCACCGTCCGCGGGTCCGGCGCCTCCAGTGAGGTGACGTTGGCCCCGAGGCTCCGCAACGGCCGGGTCGCGCCCTCGGCCAGCGTCGGGTCGTCCGGGTCGAACTGACGCCCAAGGCTGGCGAGCACGTCCGCCGACGTGAGCGTGGAGCCGTCGTGGAACGTGACGCCCTCGCGGAGGGTGAAGGTGTAGGTCAGGCCGTCCGGCGAGATGTCCCAGCTCTCGGCGAGATCGGGCTGCGGCGCGGGGTCCTCGAACGAGATGAAGGTCAGGCCCCGGCAGACCGAGTCGACGACCATCCAGTCCCCGAGCGTGGTGTAGAAGGCCGGGTCGAAGACGGCGCTCGTCGCGTCGATGCCCATCGTGAGCGTCCCGCCGGACGGGCCCCCCGAGCCCGCACCGCCACCGTCGCGCGAGGCGATCCCGCACGCCGCCAGCAGGCTCGTGACCCCGAGCAGGCCGCCGCCGCGCAGGACCGACCGCCGGGACACCTGCACGTGGGCCATGGGGAGCTCCTCAGTTCGGGATCCAAAATCTAGGTTCTGCGATCCAAACCGATGCTTGTTGGATCACATTACTGCGATGTGACGTGCGTGAGAAGGGTCAGTGACACCGGCTCTGTGGGGCCGGCACGTCCATCGCGGGGTTGCGGTCGAAGAAGCCGTCGGGTTCGAGCACCATCCGCAGCGTGTCGACGGGCATCACCGGCCACTGCTCGGGCCGCGGGTAGTGGTGGCTGCCCAGCACCGGCCAGAGCACGAGCTCCACGCCGTCGAGAGACCGGTCGCGGCGCTGCCACGCGTGCACGCCGTCCTCCCCCGGTTCGGCGTGGTTGGGGTACTCGCCGCCGACGTACCGCTCGTGCTGGTCGAAGGGCGTCGCCCACAGGTGGTGGTGCACGAAGGGGGCGCGCCGCGCCATGACCGAGTCGGGGCGGCCCAGCGGCCGGGCGGTGCCGTGCAGCGTCAGCCGGTACGCCGTCGGCTCGCCGTAGCGGTTGCGGGCCGTCGCACTCTCGATGCGCCAGTGCCGCGCGGTGCCGGGATCGGTGTCGCGGGCGGCGTCGGCCTCGCGCAGGATCGGGGTGCGGACGTGCCGCACGGCGTTGCCGTACGGGTCGCGCTCCGGGTCGGGCTCGGCCTCGGCGTGCGCCTCGACCAAGCGGTTCAGCGGGCCGTCGACGGCGGCGTCGAGGCGCAGCCCGAAGTAGTGCTGGTGGGTGGGCACCTGCACGTTCTCGGCGACCCGCCTGCCGTACGGGACCTCCTCCCCCGCCCCGGTCCCGGACGCGGACAGGATCCCGGTGAGCTTGACCTCCAGCTCGATCCGGCCGTCCTGGTGCAGCGACCAGTAGAACCCGTAGTCGTAGTTCGCCACGGTGTGGAAGCTGGACACGACGAGGCGCCGTGACCGCCGCACCTGCCCGACCCCGCGGCGCAGGTCGTTGTGCTTCCAGAGGACGCTGTCGTCCTCCTCGTGCATGCAGATCGCGTTGCGGACGGTGACGGCCTCTCCGCTGCCGCCGAGGTAGCTGGCGTCGAAGTAGTGGATGACGCCGAGGCAGTCGCAGCCCAGTTCGAGGGAGTTGGTCAGCGGGCCCGCGCCGTACTCGCCCCAGTCGAAGAAGTTCTTGCGGTACTGGGTGGGGTTCGGGTCGAGGTAGGGCACGTACATCTCGTTGCACGCCGCGCGCCGCAGCACGGAGCGCCCGAGGAACTCCAGATCGTGGAGCACGAGGCCCTCGCGGTGGGTGAAGCCGACGCGGAACCGCCAGCCCTGCCACTCGACGCGGTGCCCGTCGACGGTGAAGCTCGGCCCGTCGGGCTGCACGACGTCGAGCGCGCGCAGTCCCGGCCGCTCCGGGCCGTACGCTCCTGGCTCGAGGGGACCCGCCTCCTCGGACAGCGGGACGACGCCGTGGTCCTCGACCTCCAGGACCTCCATGGCGTGCATGTCGATGATCGGTACGACGCCCTGCACCGGCCGGGCGTAGCCGTTGTCGCCCTCCTCGGTGCGGTGCCACACGGTGCCCCATGTGAGCCGGCGCCCCGCGTACCGCGCGGGTTCGAAGCCGCCAATCGACTCGGCGTCGATCATCACGAGCGAGACGTCGTGGATGCCGCGCTTCGCCAGGGCTTCCTTGAACAGCGGGCTGTTGCGGCACGCCTGCGCCGCGGCCCTCGCTTCGTCGGACGTCACGCCGGGGCGGCGGTGGTCCATCGGGCGCCACTCGACGCAGCGCGGGGCGGCACCGAGCTCGACGTCCACCTCCCACGCGGCGGGAACTTCGTGGTCGGTGACGACGATCCGCACCCGTCGCTCCCCGGCCCTGGCACGCGCCTCGTCCAGCACAGCACCCCAGAAGGAGACGCGCTCCCCCAACAGGCCGTCGGCCCGCACGAGTGCAACGGCCTGTTCGATCTCCGCCGGGGTCAGCGGATCGAGCGGATGGGTGGGGAGCGCAGAACCTGGCATGATTGGATCCTCACTAGCAGGTTGTGTATCCAAGGGGGGCTTGATCGTGGATTCCGACCCGACTCCCCGGGAGTCGAACGCTCTCGTCGACGAGACCGCCGCCGCGATCCGCGCGCGGATCATGTCGGGGGAGATCCCGATCGGCGCCCAGCTGCGCCAGGCCGACCTGGCCGCCACGCTCGGCGTCAGCCGCACCCCGATCCGGGAGGCGCTGCGCCAGCTCCAGGCAGGCGGGCTGATCGAGGTGCTGCCCCGGCGCGGTGCCGTGGTGCGGGTGCCCGCGCCATGGGAGGTCAGGGAGGCCTACGAGGTGCGGGCCGAACTGGAAGGCCTCGCCTGCGTGCGCGCCGTCGGCGAGATCACCTCCGAGCAGCTCGACGAGCTGCGCCGCACCAACGACGTGCTGCGCGAAGGCCCGCCCGCGAACGGGCAGCCGGTGTCGCCGACGACCGTGGCGAACGACCGGTTCCACACGCTCATCCACGAGATCGCCGGGAACGAGCGACTCGCCCGCACCATCCGCGACATCAACGACGCGTTCCCGCGCAACGTCTCCGCGCTGGTGCTGCAGGACAACCCGCGGCTGCGCGCCAACAACCTCGCCCAGCACGAGCGGATCGTCGAGGCGCTCGCCGCGAACGACGCCGAGTTCGCCCGCAAGGAGATGCGCGACCACGTGATCGCCGCGGGCGAAGCGCTCGCCCGGTGGTACGAGCGGCGCTCGCAGACGGTGTTCCGGGGGTGATCTCACGCGCGCCCCAGCATCTCTGCGGGGTCGAGGAAGGCCAGGTCCGGCCGCGCGACGCCGTGCGCGAGGTCGGCGAGCGCTTCGCCGATGGCCGGCCCGAACTTGAAGCCGTGGCCCGAGCAGGCGGCGGCGACCAGCACCTGCGGGGTGGCGGGCAGCGGTCCGACGGCGAACCGGTAGCGCGGGGCGAGGGTGTAGCGACAGGCGATGTCCTCGACGACGGGCCCGTCGGCCGCCGGGAGGAACCGGTGCGCAAGGGCTCGCAGTACCTCGCGTTCCTCGAGCGTAACCGGTCCGGGCGGCGTCGCCGGGTCGTCCGCGGGACCGTGGTCGAGGCCAACCTTGACCGCGTGCCCGCCGATCGCGGGGATGCCGTAGATCAGCCCGACGTCCGGCACGTCCACCGAGAAGGCGCCGAGCGCCGGCGGGGCGAGCATCGCCGGGTTCGACGAGCCGACGTGCACGTTGACGATCCGCACGACGTTCAGCAGCCCGGCGAAGGCCGGCACCAGGTCGCCGATCCACGGCCCGGCGCACAGCACGAGCCGTTCCGCGCGCACGTCACCGACCGGGGTGCGGACGATCACGCCGTCGCCGTCGGGCTCCCAGCCGAGCACCGGGGTCTCGTCCCGGCGCTGCACGCCGTACCGGCGCCCGAGCTCGGCGAGGGCGGTGAGCGCGCCCTCGGCGTCGAGCACGCCTGCGCCCGGGTCGTGCAGCGCCTCGAAGTCCGGGCCGAGCGCCAGTCCCGGCGCGATCTCGGCGGCCCGCGCGTGGTCCACCACGCGACAGCCCGGCCCGCGCATTCCCGTGGTCCCGACCGGGTGCGCGTAGATCCCGCCGGTGGTGGTGAGCAACGTGCGCCCGGACTCCCGCGCCAGGTCGGCCCAGCCCGCGTAGGCACGCTCGACGAGGCCGTCCCAGACCGGCGAAGCATACGCGCGGCGGATCATGCGGGTCGGCCCGTGCGACGAGCCCTCGCCGTGTCCCGGCCGCGAGCGCTCCAGATGGAGCACCTCGGCGCCGCGGGCGGCGAGCCGCCACGCCGCCGACGAGCCGTGGACCCCGGCGCCGACGACCACGACGTCCACCCGCTCGGGCAACTTGCGAGGGCGGCGCGGCGCAGGCCGCGTGACTGCGTCCACGAGAGCGTCGAGATCGTCATCGGAGTTGTAGACGTGCATCGAGGCCCGCACCACGGCGTCGATCCCCCTCCGGCCCAGGTCCCAGCGGCCGTGGGCCGCCGGCACGGCGACGACGTGCACCCCGGCCGCGCGCAGCCGGCTCGCGGTGGCGGCCGCCGGTTCGTCCTCGCGGACGAACGTCACGATCCCGCCGCCGGCCGCCGGCGGGTCCACGACCCGGACGCCGGGCACGTCGGCGAGCGCGGCCCGCATCGCATGCCCGAGGGCCGAGACGTGCTCGTGGACGATGTCGACGCCGGCGCCGAGGGCCTCTTCGAGGGCCGTGGCCAGGCCGAGCCGGAGCGCGTGCGCGGCCTCCCACGTCTCGAAGCGGCGAGCGCCGGGGGCGGCGGCGAACTCCTGGTCGGCGATCCACTCGGCGCCGCGGACATCCGGGGCCGACGGGCGCAGGCCCGCCCCGAAGGCGGGGTCGACCCACAGCAGCCCGGTGCCCCGGGGCGCGCGGATGAACTTGCGGCCGGTGCCGACGAGCATCTGGCACCCGATCGCGGCGACGTCGACGGGGAGGTGGCCGAGCGACTGGGTGGCGTCCAGCAGGAACGGCACGCCTGCCGCCGAGGCGAGCGCGCCGATCGCGCGCACGGGCTCCACCAGCCCGGATGACGTGGGCACGTGCGCGGCCGTGACCAGCGCGGCGGGCGTCCCAAGCGCCGCTTCCATGGCGTCGAGGTCCACCGCACCCGTCGCGTCGGTGCCGATCACGTCGACGGTGATGCCGCGCGTGCGCCGCAGCTCCATGAGGTGCAGGGCCGAGCTGACGTAGCTCGACGACGTGGCGATCACGCGGTCGCCGGGGCGGAGCGCGAGCGCGTCGACGGCCCGGTGCCACGAGACCGTTGCGCTCTCGGTGAGGGCGATGTCGGCCGCTTCCCCGCCGAGCAGGGCGGCGGCCAGGTCGTAGCAGCGCTCCAGCCGGGGCCGGGCGAGCGCCGCGGCCTCGTAGCCGCCGATCCGGGCCTCCAGCCGCAGGTGCTCCACCACCGCCTCCAGCACCGCGGCACTGGGCAGTGCGGCACCTGCCGCGTTCAGGTGGTGGGCGTGGCTCGTCCCGGGGGTGGCAGCGCGGGCGCGGGTGACGAGCGTTCCTTCGGCGGTTGCCGTCACAGGAGGCCCCTCATAGAAGGCCGAAGTATTCGCGCTGCTCCCAGTCGGAGACGTGGGCGAGGTAGCGGTCGAACTCGGCCCGCTTGATGGCGGTGAACCAGGCGACGACCTCGCTCCCCCATGCCCGCTCGAACACGGGGTCGGCGGCCAGGGCGTCGAGGGCCTCGCCGAGCGAGCGGGGCAGCGCCGCCACCGGAGCCGTGTAGGGCGCATCGAGGGGTTCTCCGGGGTCGACGGCGTTCGCGACGCCGTCCCGCCCGGCGGCCACCTGGGCCGCGATGTAGAGGTACGGGTTCGCGGCGGGCTCCCCGGCGCGGTTCTCCAGCCGCGCTCCGCCCTCGTCCCGGGCGGGGAGGACTCGGATCATGGCGGCCCGGTTGTCGATGCCCCACCCGACCCGATCCGGCGCGAGGGAGTGGGGCAGGTACCGCTTGTAACCGTTGACCGTCGGCGTGCAGAACACCGCTCCCGCGGCCGCGTGCCGCAACAGGCCGCCGAGCCAGTGCCGGCCGGTCGACGAGAGCAGCTCCCCTGGCGCGTCCATCACGGCTCGCCCGGTGCCGTCCCGCAACGACTGGTGCAGGTGCCACCCGGTGCTCGCCGATGCGCTGCCCGCCGGCCGGGACATGAAGGTGGCCCGCAGCCCGGAGCGCAGGCACAGCTGCCGGATCGCGGCGCGCGCGAGCACGACGTCGTCCGCGGCAAGGTGCGCGGCGCGGGCCGCCATGGTGATCTCGAACTGGCTCGGCCCGAACTCCAGTTCCAGCGTGCGGACGGGCAGGTCGAGGTCGGTGAGCCCGCGGTGCAGGGTGCGGACGAGCTCGTCGTGGCGGTCGAGGCCCTCCTCGTGCAGGAGCTGCCCTCCCGTACTGAGCGGCACCGGAACGCCGTCGGGGCCGGGCTCGCCGAAGACGTGGAACTCCAGCTCCACGCCGACGGTCAGCTCGAGCCCGGTTGCCGCGAGCCGCCCCAGCTCGCCGCGCAGCAGGCTACGCGTGCAGAACGGCACCGGCCTGCCGTCGGGGAAGTGCACGTCCGACAGCAGCCACCCGGTGTCGCGCGACCATGGCAGCACCCGGAAGGTCGTCGGGTCCGGCACCAGTACGACGTCGCCGATCCCGGCGAAGCCCTCGACCCCGAGGCCGGGGTCGGCGCTGAAGACCGGCGCGACGGTGCGGCCCGCGGTGTCCTTGAGCAGCAGCGACGACGGCGCGGTGATGCCCGAGCGCAGGGCCGCCGGCAGCGCCTCGCGCGTGACGGTCTTGCCGTGCACCACCCCGTGCTGGTCGGCGAACCCGATGCGCACCCGCTCGACGCCCAGCTCGTCGACCACCCGCCGCAGCTGGGCGGCCGCGGCGTGCTTGGCGTCGTCCCAGAGCTCGTGGCGGGCCACGAAGCCCTCCCGGTCGGTCGCGAGCATCGGGCGCACGGCGCTCCCGCCGCCCGCCTCGGAGACCGGGCGCTCGTCCACGCTACGCACCGGCGGCCCATGGCGATCGGAGCCTGCGTTCCCGTTCTCGGTCACGCCATGCCTGTTCCCAGCCCTCTGCGGGAGCGATCGTGTCGACGGCGAGTGGCCCGGTGAGGGCGCGGGCCGACGGGGCGTCGATCGGCAGGCCGGGGGTCGGGCGCCCGGCCTCGAACGCGTCGATCGCGCGCAGGAGCATGCGCCGGTTGGCGGTGATGGCCCGGTCGGAGACGCCGAGCCGTTCCACCGTGCGGTCCTGGACCCGGCCCATGCTCTCGACGGCCCACTGGTCATGGACGTTGATGTCCAGCCCCATGCCCGTGTAGGTCAGATCGCGCTGCTCAATGGGGTCGAAACCCCAGTCGTTGTCGCGGTTGCGCAGCGGCCGGTAGTCGGGCAGCGAGACCTCGGAGAGCCGCTGGGCGAGCAGCGTCTCCTTGTCCGTCTCCGCCGCGAAGTCGTAGAAGATCATGTACCAGTAGTGGTTCTCGTCGTCGATCGGCACGTGCCACTGGCAGAAGACCCGGTCGTTGCCGAACGGCACGACGAAGGCGTTGGGGAACACCAGGTTCGTCACGCGGACGTGCTTGAGCCGCTCGGTGAGCCGCCGCACCGCGTAGACCCGCAGCCCGTGCGCGTCCTCCTCCACCTCGATGTCGGGCCGGTAGTTCTCGGCCACCAGCTCCGAGAGCTTCTTGTCGGTGCCCTCGACGACCTCGCTGAACTGCCGGCCGTAGACCTCGCGCGGGTCCTCGCCGACGAACCGGTGCAGGAACGACACGTGGCTCGGGTCGATCCCGCCCTCGACGCCCTGCAGCCAGTTGCACTCCCAGAGCCCCTTGAACGCGAACGTGTACGCGTCGGGCGCGGTGAAGCAGTCGTAGTCCGGGAACGGGGGCGGATCGCCCTCACCGAGGTAGGCGAAGACGATCCCGTTGCGCTCCTCGCAGGGGTAACTCGGGATCCGCACCCTGGAGGCGAACGTCGAGTGCTCCGGCTCGGCCGGCTGCTCCAGGCAGCGACCGTCCGGGCCGTAGAGCCAGCCGTGGTAGAGGCACCGCAGGCCGCCGTCCTCCAGCCGGCCGAAGGACAGGTCGACGCCCCGGTGGGCGCAGAACCGGCCCACCAGGCCCCAGCCGCCCTCGCGCCGGAAGAGCACGAGGTCCTCGCCCAGCAGCCGCACCGCCTTCACCGGACGGTCCGCGGGCATCTCGGACACGAGCGCCGCGGGCTGCCAGTAGGCGCGCATCAGGCGGCCGAGCGGCGTTCCGGGCCCGGACCGCGTGACGCGCTCGTTGTCCGCCTGCTTCAGCATCCCGCGACCTCATGAATCCTAGAGCGAGCAAAGTGGATCCAGAATACGGATGAACGGGTCCACGCACCAGGGTGCAAGACTGATCGTCATGCCCTACATCGCGGCCGAGCAGCGTTACGAGCACGACATCTACCGGCGCGCCGGCCGGTCCGGCCTCGTCCTGCCCCGCATCTCGCTGGGCCTCTGGCACAACTTCGGCGAGGACAAGCCGCGCGAGGTGCAGAAGGCGATCCTCTTCCGAGCGTTCGACCGAGGCGTCACCCACGTCGATCTCGCCAACAACTACGGCCCGCCCTACGGCGCAGCCGAGCTCACCTTCGGCGAGATCCTGCGCCACGACCTCATGCGCTACCGCGACGAGCTGATCATCTCTACGAAAGCCGGCTACGACATGTGGCCCGGCCCCTACGGCGACGGCGGCTCGCGCAAGTACCTCACCGCGAGCCTCGACCAGTCGTTGCGACGCATGGGACTCGACTACGTCGACGTCTTCTACAGCCACCGCCGCGACCCGGACACTCCCCTCGAGGAGACGATGGGCGCGCTCGCGAGCGCCGTGCGGGCCGGCAAGGCGCTCTACGCCGGGATCTCCTCCTACTCGCCGGCGGACACCGCCCGCGCCGCCGCGATCCTGCGCGACCTGGGCACGCCCCTCACGCTGCACCAGCCGCGCTACTCGATGCTCGACCGCCGCATCGAGGAGGGCGAGCCGTCGCTGCTGGACGTCCTCGACGCCGAGGCCGTGGGCGCGGTCGTCTTCTCCCCGCTCGAACAGGGCGTGCTCACCGACCGCTACCTCGACGGCATCCCGGCCGACTCCCGCGCGGCGGGCGGCCGCTACCTCACGGCGTCGTCCATCACCGAGGAGCGGATCGCGACCGTCCGGCGGATCGCTCCGATCGCCGCGGAGCGCGGCCAGAGCATCGCGCAGCTCGCGCTGGCGTGGGTGCTGCGGCACGACGCCGTGACCTCGGCGATCATCGGGGCGTCGTCGGTCGCCCAGCTCGACGCGAACCTCGACACCCTCGAGAACCTGGACATCTCCCCCGCCGAGCTGGACGCCATCGAGAAGGCACTGGTCGGGCGCGACGAATAGCGCATGGCGGATGCGCGGTCCGCCGATCCGGCCGCACGGGTACGGGGGCAGGATTCGTGGGGTGCACGCAGCTCGCCCGTGGGCGCGGTTCGACGACTTCACGGCGGGGTGTGCCGTGCGGTTCCCCGAGGCCGAACAGGTGCTGGCGGCGTGGCAGCCCGGCGAGGTGGCAGGCGTCCTCGACGCGGTGGAGCGCCGGACGGCCGCGGGAGCGTGGGCGTTCGGCTTCGTCGCCTTCGAGGCCGCATCGGGGCTCGACCCCGTCCTCACCACCCGGGAACCGGTCGACGGGCTGCCCCTCGCGTGGTTCGGCATCGCGCGGCCACAGGACGCCGCGCTGCCGTACCCCGGACCCGGCGGATGGCCTGCCGGTTCGTGGGCGCCCGAGTGGGACGAGCGCCGCCACCAGGCGGCCGTTGCAGAGGTGCGGTCCCGGATCGCCGCGGGCGAGACCTACCAGTGCAACCTCACCACCCGGCTGACCCGCGCCGTGGACGGCGACCCCGAGGAGCTGTACCGGGACCTCGCGCTCGCCCAGCGCGGGGCGTACAACGCCTACCTCGACACCGGCCGGTTCGTCATCGCCAGCGCGAGCCCCGAACTGTTCTTCGAGCTCTCCGGCGACCGGATCCTCATGCGCCCGATGAAGGGCACCGCCGCCCGTGGCCGGACGGTGGCCGAGGACGAGCGGATCGTCACCCGGCTGCGCTCCAGCCCGAAGGAGCGCGCCGAGAACATCATGATCGTCGACCTCGTTCGCAACGATCTGGCCCGCGTCGCCACCGCGGGCAGCGTGCAGGTGCCGCGCCTCCTGCACGCCGAACGGTTCGAGACCGTGCACCAGCTGACCTCGGACGTCACCGCTCGGCTGCGCCCGGACGTCGGGCTGACCGGGATCTTCCGCGCCCTGTTCCCCTGCGGGTCGGTCACCGGCGCCCCGAAGGCCCGCACGATGGAGCTGATCCGCGACGTCGAGGACTCGCCGCGCGGCGTGTACTGCGGCGCCATCGGCGTGGTCGCGCCTCCCGGTGCGCCGTTCAGGGCCCGGTTCTCCGTGGCGATCCGCACCGTCCTGATCGACCGCGAGCACGGCAGCGCGACGTACGGCACCGGCGGCGGGATCACGTGGGGCTCCCAGCCGGCCGCCGAGTACGCCGAGCTGCTCGCCAAGGCCCGGGTGCTCGACGCGCGCCCGCGGGAGTTCCACCTCATCGAGACCATGAGACACGAAAGCGGGAGGCTCGAGACCGCCGGGCAGCTGCGCTCGCTCGACGCCCACCTCGCCCGGGTGGCGGCGTCGGCGGGCTACTTCGGATTCTGCTTCGACGCCGACACCGTCCGGACCGCCCTCGCCACGCGCCTCGACGGCGCCGGCGACGCACGGGTCCGGCTGCGCTGCTACCGCGACGGCACCGTCGGCGTCGACGTCGAGGAGCTCCCCCGGCCCGCGGCGGGCCCTGTCCGCCTGGCGATCGACCCGGAGCCGATCGACTCCGCCGTGTCCTGGCCGCACCACAAAACCAGCCTGCGCGAGCCGTACTCGGCGCGGCTGGCCCGGCATCCGTCGGCCGACGACGTGGTGCTGGTGAACGAGCGCGGCGAGGTCACCGAGTCCTGCACGGCCAACCTCGCCGTCCGGCTGGACGGCCAGTGGTGGACTCCCCCGCTGGAGAGCGGCTGCCTGCCCGGCGTCGAGCGCGCCCGGCTCCTGGCCGAGGGCGCGCTCCACGAGCGACTCCTACGGCCCGCGGACCTGCGCCGGGCCGAGGACCTCGCCCTCGTCAACTCGCTACGTGGCCGGCGGCCTGCGACGCTGTCCGGCCGAACCGCTTCTCGGCCCACCAGGCGAGCTGGATGACCACCACGCCGACCGCGGCGCAGGCCAGTGCCGTGAGCGTGTGGTCGGGTGTCGGGTCGAGCAGGAAGAGGCGCTGGGTCAGCGGCGTGAGGAACATGAGTGCCGAGGCAGTGACCATCACGACCACGAGCACGACCTTCCACCACGCGTACGGCCGCGCCACGGCGGCGAGCACCCAGAGCGCCATGCCGATCAGGGTGATCAGGGCCGCGGTGCTGGCCCGCACCACATCCTCGGGAGCAGCGCCGGGGCCAGGGTTGGCGAGCAGGTAGGACACGAAGCAGGACGCCGCGATCACCACGCCCGCCGGCAGGGCGATGCGCATGACCCGGCCGACGAATCCCGGGCGGGCACGCTCGGCGTTGGGCGCCAGCGCGAGCACGAACGCGGGGAGCCCGATGGTGAACCAGCCGGTGATCGTCACGTGCCGGGGAAGGAACGGGTACGGCAGCGCGTCGAGCCCGATGAGCCCGGGGATCCCCACCAGGAACGCGAGCAGCACCGAGTAGACGGTCTTGGTGAGGAACAGGGTGGAGACCCGCTCGATGTTGCCGATGACGCGGCGGCCCTCGGCGACCACGTGCGGGAGCGTGGCGAACTTGTTGTCCAGCAGCACGATCTGGGCAACCGAGCGGGTGGCGGGGCTGCCGCTGCCCATGGCGACGCCGATGTCGGCGTCCTTGAGCGCGAGGACGTCGTTCACGCCGTCGCCGGTCATCGCGACCGTGTGCCCGCCCGCGTGCAGCGCGCCGACCATCGCCCGTTTCTGCACCGGCGTGACCCGGCCGAACACGGACGCCCCCTGCACCGTGTCGGCCAGCTGTGCGGCGTCCTCGGGCAGGTTGCGCGCGTCCACAGGGGCACCGGCGCCGGGCAGTTCGAGCGCGGCCGCGACGGCCCCGACCGAGCGGGCGTTGTCGCCGGAGATGACCTTCACGGTCACGTCCTGCTCGGCGAAGTAGTCGAGGGTGGCCTTCGCGTCGGGACGGATCTTCTGCTCCAGCACGACGAGCGCGGCCGGGTCGACCCGGCCCGGCCCGCCCGGGGTGTCGACGGGGAGCTGCGCGCGGCCCAGCAGCAGCACCCGCAGCCCGCGCGCGCCGATCGTCTCGGCCTCTGCGCGCTCGGCGCTGCCCGGGCCCTCCGCGGGCAGCAGGACGTCCGGCGCGCCGAGCACCCAGTGTCCATGCCCGGCGAAGCTCGCCCCGCTCCACTTGCGCGCCGACGAGAACGGGGCCACCGCCTCCACCGTCCAGCCCGGGTTGTCGGGGTAGGCATCGGCGATCGCGGTGAGGCTCGCGTTGGGGTTGGGATCGACGTCCGCGAGAGCGGCCAGTGCGCGAGCCGGAGTCGCGTTGCCGTCGCCGTTGCCAGTGCTGTTGTCGTTGCCCACGGCTCGCACCTCGGCGAGGCGCAGCGCGTTCTCGGTGAGCGTCCCGGTCTTGTCCGCGCACACCACGTCGACCCTGGCGAGGCCCTCGATCGCCGGCAGCTCGTTGACCAGGCACATCCGCTTCCCGAGCCGCACCACGCCGACGGCGAACGCGATGGACGTCATGAGGATCAGACCCTCGGGGACCATCGGCACCAGCGCGGCGACCATGCCCCGCAACGCCTCGGGGAGCGCCTGGTTCCCGGAGAGCTGGTTGTAGATCGACAGCGCCCCGGCGGGGATCAGCAGGTAGGTGATGAACTTCAGGATCCGGTTGATCCCGTTGCGCAGCTCGGAGTTGACCAGGGTGAACTTGCTGGCCTCCTCGGCGAGCTTGGCGGCGTAGGCGTCGCGGCCCACCCGCGTGGCCCGGTAGGCGCCGCTGCCGGCCACCACGAAGCTGCCGGAGAGCACCACCGCGCCCGGCTGCTTCACGACCGGGTCCGACTCGCCGGTCAGCAGCGACTCGTCGACCTCGAGCGCCTCACCGGCCACCACCTGCCCGTCGACGACGACCTGGTCGCCGGGCCCCATCTCGATGATGTCGTCGGCGACGATCTCGTTCGGCGCGAGCTCTTGCGCACGACCGTCCCGACGCGCCCGCGGCCGCGCCTGTCCGACGATCGACAGCTCGTCGAGGGTCTTCTTCGCGCGCAGCTCCTGGACCATGCCGACCAGGCTGTTGGCCAGGATGAGCAGCCCGAACATCCCGTCCAGCAGGTAGCCGGTGGACACGATGATCAGGAAGAGCACCCCGAAGATCGCATTGATCCGGGTGAACACGTTGGCCCGGACGATCTCCCCCACCGTGCGGCTGGCGCGCAACGGGACATCGTTGGTGCGGCCATCGGCGACGCGCCGGGCGACCTCGGCGGCCGTCAGGCCGTGCTCGACATCCGTGCTGGGGACATCCGGACGCACTGTCACGCTCGAACCGTATCGACGGGTTGCCGCGTCCGATCACCGACGCCCGCGGTCGTACACCATCGAAGGCGATTCGACATACCGTAGAATGTCCCGATGGTCCGGTTCACCACGACTGTCGGCGTCGCGCTCGTCCTCCTCGGTATCGGCGCGTACGTACTGACGTCCGCCGTGAGCGTCACGGCGCTCATCCCCGCGTTCGTCGGGGTACCGCTGCTCGCATGCGCCGCCATCGCCCGCTCGGCAACTCGGCGTCGCCCCGCCCTCGCCATCGCCCTGGCGATCGCGCTGCTCGGCGCGCTCGGGTCGTCGATGAACGTGATCCAGATCGGCGAAGCGATCGCCGGGACGGCGCAGCGCCCCTCGGCCGTGTGGGTCAGCACGATCATGTTCGTGCTGCTGGTCGCCTACCTCGTCGTGGGCGGGCGAGACCTGCTGAGAGCACGCAGAGCATCCACGAAGTGAGACCGCCTGATCGGTCGTGGGCGCAGGAGAGGTAGTCGTCGTGGTGCTCGACCGGACGCCGGACCGGCACGCCCCGCCCCATGAAAGGCTGATTGCGGGTCCGGACCCAATCGACAAGCATCGAACGTATGTTCGATAGCGTCTGCGTGGGGTGCGCCAAACTTTGTGGCAGGGTCCGAGGTTGACCGGTCACGAAGGGTATCTGAGTGAGCAGGCAGCGGAAGCCGTCGCGGCAGGTGTCGGTGGACGAGCAGGTCCAGGTGGTCCTCGCCGTATTGAAGGGCGAGTTGTCGCTGGCCGAGGCAGCGCGGCGGCACGGTGTCTCGTCAGCGACGGTGGGCAACTGGCGGGACCGGTTCGTCGACGCCGGCAAGGTGGGCATGGATCGGTCACTGCCGGGCCCGGATGGTGGGCAGTCGCAGACCGAGCGACGGTTGCGGCACGAGTGCGAGCAGCTCAAGCTGGCGTTGGCAGAGGCGACGGTGCAGCTGCGGATCTGGCAGAAGGGTGCGGAGTTCGTCGATGAGGTCCCTTCGCGGACCTCGAGGCCCTGAGAGCGGCACATGGCGTGTCGGTTTCGAGGTTCGCTGCATTGGCTGAGATCCCGGAACGCACCTACCATCGACGGCTTGCCAAGTATCGGGCCGGGAAGCGGTCGAAGGGGCCGTGGCCGTCTCCCAAGGTCGACGCGATCGAGGCTGTCGCAGCCAAGTACGCTGCTGACTGGCCAGCATGGGGGCACCGGAAGATCGCTGCGATGATGCGCGCCGACGGTCACGTGGTGTCCACCTCGACCGTGCTGCGCGCGCTGCGTCGAAGCGGCCTGTTGTTGCCGTCCGGGTTTCGAGCGGATCGCCGATCCTGGTCGCGGCTGCGCAAACGGGTATTCCATGACCCGCCGACGGAGCGGAACCGCGTGTGGCAGATGGACTTCAGCGAATTCGAGACCGCCCGCGGCGGGATCTGGCGGATCTGCGCGGTGATCGACTACGCCACCAAGTACTGCCTGGCCGCTACCGTCACCCCACCTCGCGGGGACAGGACGCGCTGGCGTGCCTGCGCCGCGCGGTGGTCGAGGCTGAACGGGTCCTCGCCCTCGATGACCTGCGGACTGACCGCGGCGAGATGGACGTCGTTGATGCTGGGGACCTCGTGACCGGCCAGGCACCCGCGCCGATCGCGGTGGTCACGGACAACGGTCCATGCTTCCGCGGGACCGTGTTCGCGGACGCGTTCGCGAGTGACGACCCGGTGCTGCGGCACGTCCGCACGAGGGTGAGAAGCCCGCAGACCAATGGCGTGGTCGAACGGTTCTTCGGCACCTTGAAGTACGAGCACCTCTACCGCGCGATCATCGGCGACGGCAACGCCCTCGCCGTCGAGATCAACTGCTTCCGCCAGACCTACAACGCTCTGCGACCGCACCAAGCCCTCGACGACCGGACGCCGCGACAGGCCTACCTGACCGGCCTGGAGAGCACGTAGCAACCGGTCCGGCCGTCCGTTAGGGGATGGGCTACTGCAACAAGTCGATCATGCTCGGTCGTGGACCAGCGCCAGGCGTTGAGCTGCGGGTCGCTATCCAAGTGGTGCGTCGTCGTCTCGGTGATGAGTTCCGCGAGCCCGCGGAGTCTGAACTGTCGGCCGGCGTAACCTCGCCACCGGTGTCCGGGGTCCGCGGACTGCCGCTCACCCCCGACGACTTCCTGCGCTGACGGCGGGATCCGGGTGTTCGGCGTTCGGTGACTCGGGGCTAGGTGAAACGGGGCCCGGCGATACGGGATCCGGCGGCCCGGGGGCCTGTGGCGCCGGATACCGCACGGCTGCGGGAAAGCAGCGCAGCAGTGCGGCGAGCCGCGTGGTATCGCCCGCCACCTCGGTGTCTGCCCGCTCGACGGCGTCGTGCAGCGCCGCACCGGCGAACACCAGATCGCGCAATGTCGCCGCCTCCGGCACGTTCAGCCACGCCTCGGGTTCGGCGTGCTCACCGCGGTCCAACTCGAGGCGCCCGCCCGCAACGGTGGTGCGGAACCGGTCGCCCGCGACGTCCAGCTGGCAGCGCAGCGATAGCTCCCCCGCCAGTGCCGGATCGAAGGTGGCGCGCAGGGCGAACAGCAGCGCGTCGACGCTCAGTTCCGCCGCGCCGTCCTGGGGCAGCGGTGCGCGGCTGCCCCAGTGGGCGAGCGCGCGGAGCACGGGCTCCAGTTCCTGCCCGCGCTCGGTGAGTTCATACACGGCGGCGGGCGCAGGCGGTCCCAGGCGCCTTCGCCGCACCAGGCCGTCGGCTTCGAGCTCGCGCAACCGCTGCGCGAGGACGTTCGGGCTCATCTGCGGCAGCCCGCGGTGCAGGTCGGAGTAGCGCTTCGGGCCGAAGACCAGCTCCCGCACGACGAGCAACGCCCACCGCTCGCCGACCGCGTTCAGCGCTCGCGCGATGCCGCAGGGGTCGTCGAACAGCCGCTTCTTGCTCATGCACCCGATTGTACTTGCACAACAGGTGTGAATGCTCCTATATTAGGAGTATCAACCCTGTGACCTCCGTCGACGGCACCGTCATCGGCTACACACGGCACGGCGACGGGCCCCCGGTGATCCTGGTCGGCGGCGGTCTCGACGACGGAACGGAGAACGCCCCACTCGCCGAAGCGCTGGCCGCGCACCGTGCTCAACTAATCCGTTCGCAACACCGAGAGAAGGAATCGAACCCGTGGGAAAGTTCGCGATCGAGACGAGCGGGTTGAAGAAGAGCTTCGGCAAGACCCACGCGGTCGCCGGTGTGGACCTGGCCGTGAGCGCCGGGGGCGTGTACGGCGTGCTCGGTCCGAACGGGGCGGGCAAGACCACCACGATCCGCATACTGGCCACGCTCCTGCGCCCGGACGCCGGTGAGGCGCAAGTGCTCGGCTACGACGTCGTGCGTGACGCCCAGGCGGTGCGGAGCAGGGTGGGCCTCACCGGGCAGTTCGCGTCGGTCGACGAGGACCTCACCGGGGTGGAGAACCTGTTGCTGCTCGCCAGGCTGCTCGGCTACTCACGCCGCCGAGGCAGGGAGCGGGCGGCCGACCTGCTCGACGCGTTTGGTCTTGCCGAGGCGGCCGACCGGCAGGTGAAGAAGTACTCCGGCGGGATGCGCCGGCGCATCGACATCGCGGCGAGCCTTGTCGTCACGCCCGAACTGATCTTCCTCGACGAGCCCACGACCGGGCTCGACCCGCGCAGCAGGAACCAGGTCTGGGAGATCGTCAGGGGCATGGTCGCCGAGGGCGCCACCGTGTTGCTGACCACGCAGTACCTCGACGAGGCCGACCAGCTGGCCGACCGGATAGCGGTGATCGACCACGGGAAGGTGGTCGCCGAGGGCTCAAGCGGCCAGCTCAAGGCATCGGTCGGCGCCGGCTCGCTGTACGTACGGCTACGTGCGCCCGAGCAGCGGGCCGAGGCAGAGCGGGTCCTCGCCGGCGTCCTCGAGGTGCCGGTCGAGCCGTCCGCTGACCCGGCCGCGCTGTCCGCAAGGATCTCCGACCCCGAGCGGGTCGCCCGTTCCCTGGCCGAACTGTCCCGCAGCGGCATCGACGTCACCGAGTTCGCGCTCGGTCAGCCGAGCCTGGACGAGGTGTTCCTCGCCCTGACCGGACACGCCGCCGAGGAGACACCCGAGGAGGATGCCGCATGAATGCCACGTCCGCAGAACAGGCGTCGGCGCCGGTCGCCGAGGACGCGCTGCGCAGTGTGCTGTTGGCCGGCGAGCGGCCGTCTCGCCCCGGCCCGGTGCTCACCTCGTTGACATTCGGCTGGCGCGCTTTGCTGAAGATCAAACACGTCCCGGAGCAGCTCGTCGACGTGACCATGTTCCCGATCATGTTCACGCTGATGTTCACCTACCTGTTCGGTGGCGCGCTCGCCGGGTCGACTCAGGAGTACCTGCAGTTCCTGCTGCCCGGCATCCTGGTGCAGGCGAACGTCATGATCACCATGAACACTGGCATTACGCTGAACACCGACATCCAGAAGGGGGTGTTCGACAGGTTCAGGTCACTTCCGGTGTGGCGACCGTCGCCGCTGGTCGGCGCCCTGCTCGGCGATGTGATGCGCTACTCGATCGGGTCGGCGATCGTGATCACGCTCGGACTGGTCCTAGGGTTCCGGCCGGAGGGTGGCGCCGTCGGGGTGGTGCTCTCGGTGGTGCTGCTGCTGGTGTTCTCGTTCTGCCTGTCGTGGCTGTGGACGATGCTCAGCCTGATCCTGCGCACGCCGAACTCGGTGGCGGGGGTCAGCATGATGGTGATGTTCCCGCTGACGTTCGTGAGCAACATCTTCGTGGACCCGAAGACGATGCCCGGGTGGTTGCAGGCGGTCATCGAGGTCAACCCGATCACCCACCTGGCGACCGTGGTACGCGGCCTGATGCACGGCTCGGTGCCCGCCGGGGAAATCGGCTGGGTGCTCGTCTCGTCCGTACTTATCGTCGCGGTCTTCGGTCCCATCACCATGGTCCTCTACCGCAACAAGAAGTAGATGCCGCTACCGCGAGCACTTGGTCGAAATCAACTCCGACAACCCGGCCCACTCGGCCAACGCCATCACCGGTACAAGGCCCGGAACTCCCGAAACTGGCCCGAAGTGCAAGTGACGGAGGGGGCAGCCCACGTCGGTGTGAGCTGGGTTTACACCGGTGCTTTAGGTTCCGGGGTCATGCGGGACAAGATGGGACACGACAAGGAGAGACGATGAGCGAGCTGACCACCACGCAGCCGGCTGGCACACCGACCTGGATCGACCTGGGCATCCCGGATCTCGACCGCGCGATGACCTTCTACGGCGCGTTGTTCGGTTGGGAGTTCGATGTGGGACCGGCGGAGTTCGGCCACTACACCCAGTGCTTGCTACGGGGCAGACCCGTCGCGGCCATCAGGCCGAACCCTGATCCCGACGCCACGGACTTCTGGTGGAACGTCTACTTCGCGACGGATGACTGTGACGCCGCGGCCGCCCGAGCGCGGGACGCGGGCGGCTCGATCATCACCGGCCCGATGGACGTGCTGGACCAGGGCCGGACGGCGATCATCAAGGACACCACCGGTGCGCAGTGTGGACTGTGGCAGGCCGGTGCCCACATCGGCTGCGAGATCGTCAACGAGCCGAACGCCCTGCTCCGCAACGACCTGGTCACCGCGGAATCCGGGCCCGCGCGCGACTTCTACGTCGCGGTCTTCGGCTACACGTTGGATGCCAACCCGGACATGCCCGAGCTCGACTTCACGTTCCTGCGCAGACCGGATGGCCACGAGATCGGCGGCATCGCCGGTGACCCAAAGGCCACGAAGTCCCGTTGGGGGACCTTGTTCCAGGTGGACGACGCCGATGCGGCGGCGCGGCGAGCGGTCGACGCGGGTGGGACCTCGGCCGAGCCCTACGACATGATCTACGGGCGGGTCGCGAACATCACGGACCCGTTCGGCACGGAGTTCGATGTCGGTGCGGCGATGACGAGCTGAACCGGCGGTCAGCTGGCCGAGTGGTCGAGCTCGGCAAGACGCGCGTGGATGTCGTCGGTGTGGACCTCCTCGACAAGGTGAGACCGAGGTCGGCCAGGCACCATAGTCAGGGTGGACGTGCCTGCACCGCCCATCGGCATCGCCTGCTTCAATCACACGGGCGATCACCGCCGTGGTCCCGGATCGTCGCCGTACCCGACACGGCCCTGTGATCATCGTCACAACGGGTCTCATGTTGCTGTCCCTTGCGACGGTCTTGTTGCGGCGAGGTAATGCCCGATGGGATCGATGCGGATGACGGCGCCGGTGTAGGGGGCGTTGATCATCTGCGTGCTGAAGTGGTCGGCACAGGACTTGGTCGCGTCGTGGACGCTGGTGGGCAACAAGACCGGTGCGACGCGGCTTGGCTTCGCGGTGTGGTTGAAATTCTTCGAGATCGCGGCGCGGTTCCCGAGCGTGGCGGGTGAGGTGCCGCCGTCCGCGGTGGCGTACTTGGCCGAGCACCTGCACGTCACCGCGGACGCATTTCTCGTCGACCGCTTCTACGTCGCCCTCTCGGACGGCGCCCCGCGGCCGTCGCCACGCTCACCGAGCAAGAACAGGAGTGCTTCCCGCCGAAGTGGCGGGAGATCCGGCACCATCTGGAACTCATCCACGGCACGATCAGCTACCTGGTGATCCGTAGCCAGTTTCTCGGTGGCCTACCCGATCTCGGCGAGGCCCTCCTGTGCGTCGGGTTCGTAACTACTCACCCCACCTACCAGGGACGCGGGGTGGCGACGGCTCTCATGCAACACCTGCTGGCTCTGCCCGGCTACGAGGAGTACGTCCTACGGGACATCAAGGACACAAACACGCCTGCCCTCAAGCTGTACGCCAAGCTCGGATTCACAAAGTACGAGCGTCGATCCGTCCGCTTCGCACGACGCGCAGGTTTCTCGACCTACGTCTCGCTGAGACTCATGCAGACCACCTGACCGAGACATCCGGCTGCCAGCGAGGTTCGGAGAACGACACTGGTAGCAGCAACATGAACTGCGTCCGCTGAGGAACCCAACCGAACGCCCGCCGACGAGCCCGATCGAGCGGCACCACCGTGACCTGCAGTGTTGCAGGTACCCCGTACGGTGAAAAATCTCAGTAGCCGGAGCCTAAACGTACATGTGCTGAGCCCAGCTCTATCAAGATCAAACCCTGCCAACTCCTTGACGCATGACATGCGAGGTGGAGGCCGGCGACCCCGTCGATCCCCAACTCGAGGACGCCTTCGACTGGCTGGCCATCGAACGCGAGCTGCGGTCCGGTGTGGAGGACCGCACCTGGGGCAACACCGCCCCGTCCGGGTTGTTCGCCCTGGAGATCGACTCCGACACCCGTGAGGTGGCCGGCCTGTCGGATGCGCAGCTGGTCGATGCGATGGTCGGGTTCGAACGCCTGGCCGCGTGGGCGCAGGCCCGCCAGGCCCGGGTCCTGGCGGAGTTCGCCCGCCGCCGCCCCGGTGACGACTCGACCATGGTGGCCACCGACAAGCCGTGCGCGATGAGCCGGTTCGCCCCCGACGAGGTCGGGCTCGCCCTGAAGCTGGCCCGGCTGACCGTCAAGACCCGGATCGGGCGGTCGGTGCAGCTGGAACAGGTGCTGCCCGAAACCCTGGCCGTGTGGCAGCGGGGCCGCCTGGACGAGCGCCGGGTCGCCGCGATCTGCGAGGCCACCCACTACCTGTCGGTGGAGAAGGCGCGGGCGGTGCAGCATCGCATCCTGGACCGGGCGCCGGACCAGACGGTGGGGCAGCTGAAGGCGGCGTTGAAACGCGCGGTGATCGCGGTCGACCCCGAGGGTGCCGCGGAGCGGCACCAGGCCGCCCGCCGGGACCGGCGAGTGTCGATCACCGAGGAACCCGACGGGATGGCGTCGCTGTGGGCGCTGATGACCGCCCCCGACGCCCAAGCCAGCTACCAGTGGCTGACCCGGCTCGCCCTCGGGTGCGGCAAGGACGACCCGCGCAGCATGGACGCCCGCCGCGCCGACCTGGCCGCCGCCCTGCTGTCCGGGCGACTCACCAACGCCGCACCCGACACCCCAACCGCCACCCCGACTTCCAGCGGGACCGACAGCGAGACCGGAGCCGAGAGCCGCATCAACAACGAGCACGACGAGGACGAGGAGCACGACGGGCACGACGAGGCCGACACCGACCCCGCGCCGGAGTCGCCGACATCCACCCGCGACGTCGATGCACCCGACAACCGTGCACCCGGCAACCGTGCACCCGGCAACCGTGCGCCCGGCAACGCCGCGCCCGGCAACGCCGCGCCCGGCAACGGTGCGCCCGGCAACGGTGCGCCCGGCAACGGTGCGGGCGGGCACAGGTCACCACCGCGGCCGGTCAACCCCGGCAAACCCCTCGTCCAGATCCTGATCCCCTTCACCACCCTGCTCGGCGCCGACAACCACCCCTGCGAACTGGTCGGACACGGCCCGATCACCGCTGACCAGGCCCGCGACATCGCCGCCGACGCCGTGCTGAAACGCCTGGTGTACGACCCGCTGTCGGGCACCGTGCTCGACCACGGGCGCACCACCTACCGGCCCCCGGCCGGGCTCGCCGACCATGTGCGGGCCCGCGACGTGTACTGCCGCGGCCCCATCTGCCGCCGCCGCGCCCTGGACGGACACCTCGACCACATCACCCCCTACCCGCACAGCCCCACCAACGAACCCAACATCCACGGCTGCTGCGGCCACGAACACCGCATGAAACACGCCCCCGGCTGGGCCGTCCGCGCACTACCCGACGGACGCATCCAATGGATCACCCCCACCGGGCACCGCTACCACAGCGAGCCCTACGACTACCGCACCGACGACGACCTACCGCCCGGCACAGCCACCACGCGAAAGGGCCTGCCGAAAGACCTCGCCGCACGCCTGGAACGCATCGAACGCGACCGCCGCACCGCCGCCCTCTGGAACGGCGAGACCATCCCGCCCGACGACGAGGATGAGCCGCCACCCTTCTGACGTACCGCAACACGTCTCGGTGGGTCCACGACGGTCTGGGTTGGGCCGGCGGCGCGCGCCACGAACAGCCTCTACAAAGCTGCCCGGTGTCGCGTTTCAGGCCGACGCGGTACGGGACAAGGATTTCCGCATCGTGATCGAGGTGGGAAAGTCGAAGCCCGGGTGCGCTTCGCGCGACGTTTCCACGTAGCCCAACGCGGTGAACAGCCGCTGGTTCTCGGGCAGCACGATGCGTACACCCAGCCGGACACCGGCCAGTCCGCGACGGGCCGCCTCCGCCTCGACAGCATCGACCAAGCGCCGGGCGATGCCGCGGCCGCGCCCCGACGGAATCACCGCCAGCCGCCCGAGGTAGAGATCGCCCTCGACCGGCTTGATCATGACGCAGCCCAGTGCCTCACCATTCTGCTCGGCGATCATGGCACCGGCCCCGCCCGCGAGCTCGCGCGAGATCGAGTCGGCCGTCTCGCGGAAAGCACCCGACTCGGGAGTGAGGCGGCCGCGGTACTGCTCGAAGGCGGCCGCGATGGTGGCCGCAAGGGACGCAGCATCGCCGACCACCGCGGCGCGCAATACAACGGTCTCGCTCATGACGCCTTTCAGATCGGTCGCAGAGCCGGATCTTCACTCTTACCTGACGATCTGGAGCTCGGCGATACCTTCCACTCGTGACCCCCGCCGACGCGGGCGTAACGTGCCACCGTGTCGGTGCCACGGGTTGACCCGCGGGCGGACGACCGGATCCAGCGGGCGCTCGCCGCTTCACACCTGCGGGGCCTCCCCGCTGGGATCATCGAGGATCTACTGGTTGGCGCCCGGCGACACAAGGCATTCGCGGGAGACACGCTTCGCCGTGTCGGCGAAGGTGAGCGCCACGTCGAACTGGTCGTGAATGGTGTGGTCCGGGTACACGTGGGTGCACCGGACGGCCGCACGCTGACCGTTCGCTACTGCCGAACAGGCGCGCTGATCGGCGTCCTTTCGCTCTACGCCGAGCCGTTCGTCATGCCGGTGACGACCCAGGCGGTGGCCGACTCGGAACTGGTGGAGATCAGACCGGCTGTCGTCCGGCGACTCGCAGACCGTGACATTCGGGTCGCGAGGGCACTCCTGCTGGAGTTGAGCGAGCGCGCCGCGGCCTTCGCGTCGGAGATCGGAGGATCTGCGTTCTCGAGCATCCGCCAGCGGATCGCTCGGCACCTGCTCGACCTGGCCACGCATCGGCAACGAGGCAGCGAGCTGATCGCGCAGGTCAGCCAGCAAGAGCTGGCAGATGCGGTCGGCACCGTCCGCGAGGTCGTGGTCCGCACACTGCGCGAATTCCGCCACGACGGCATTCTCGAAACTCGGCGAGGAGAGATCAGAATCGTCACACCCGACCGATTGCTCGCCGAGGCCTATCCGCAACCCGGGAACTGGAACACAGGTCCCTGACCGCGATCCCTGCTCGCCCTACCGTCCCGCATGGCTGACTGCGTGGTCGTCGGCGCCGGCCCGGGGTGGCGTTGCAGCGAGCGCCGCACACACCGTTCTCGCCTACCGATGCACCGGCCAGCCTCATGCGTCACATCAGCGAGCACATCTCGGAGGTCGACGTGAGTTCGATCGAAGTCAACGGAACCAACCTGTACTACGAACTGCGCGGGGCGGGCCCTACGGTCCTGTTCATCTCCGGGGCGACCGGCGACGCCGGACACTGGACAGAGGTCGGCGAGGTACTGGCAGACGAGTACTCGGTACTGACCTACGACCGGCGCGCCAACTCGCGCAGCCCACGCCCGGAGAACTGGGACGCGGCACCGCTCGACGAGCAGGCCGACGACGCCGCCGAGCTGCTCACGGCGCTCGGCGTCGCCCCAGTCGTCGCATACGGCAACAGCGGAGGAGCGACCATCCTGACGAGCCTCGCGCTGCGTCATCCCTCCCTGCTGCGCGGCGCGATCTTCCACGAGCCGCCCTACCTCGCGGTCACGTCAGCAGCGGACGAGGTCACTGCCACGCTTCAGCGACTCATCGACGAAGGGATGGCCAAGGGTGGACCACGCATGGCCACCGAGCTGTTCCTGCGGTGGGTCGGCGGGGACGAGACCTTCGAATCCCTCGACCCGGAGCTTCGTGACCGGATGCTCGGCAACGGTGAAGTCCTCTTCGGCCTGGAATTCGCCGGCGCCATGGCCTACCTTCCCGCGCCTGAACAGCTTGCCGAGGTGAAGCTGCCCTGCGTTGTCGCGTCAGGCATCGACAATCGCGACCCTTCGTCGACCCACCACTGGTTCTACGAGGCTTCGAAGTGGCTGGCCGACGCACTCCACGCCCCGCTGGTCGAAACACCTGGAGCGCACGTGCCCCAAGCCACGCACGCACGACCGCTCGCCGAGACCCTGCGCCCGATCCTGGGGAAGCTCGCCGCATCCCCGCAGGTCGGATACTGACGTCGCACCCTCGCTCGGATCACGAAGCAGGGTCGCGGGAGGCGCGCGATAACGTCCACCGGTGACCGGTGCTTCGGCGGATCCTGACGCGGACTTCATCGCCGGCCTCACCCGCGTGCGAGCAGCGGCAGGCGCGCTCATCAGGGACGAGCGAGATCGCGTGCTCCTGGTCCACCCGACCTACAAGAACAGCTGGGAGCTGCCCGGCGGATCGTTGGAACCCAACGAATCACCGCTGGCGGCGTGCAAGCGCGAACTGCAGGAGGAGATCGGGTTCGTCCCGGCACTCGGCGGGCTGCTCTGCGTCGACTGGGTGTCACCGCGCCCGCCATGGGACGGCGGGCTGATGTTCCTCTTCGACGGCTGCGTGTTCTCGCCGGCGCAGATCGCCGACATCCGACTCCCCCGCGACGAGCTGGAGGGGTTCGAGTTCGTGCCGCAGGATGGGCTCGACTCGGTGCTGATCCCGAGACTGGCCCGCCGGGTGCGGGCCTGCCTCTCGCTGCACGGTCAGGGCGGCGTCTACCTCGAGGACGGTGTGCCGAGCTAATCGTGTGCCGCACGCTCAGAGGGTGGTGATCCGCCGCGCCCAGACCGCGAACAGCAGCAGGGCGAGAAGGGGGAAGGCGGTGGCGACGGTGAGCGCGGTGGAGATGCCCGTCGCCGCGCCGGACCCGCCTGCGGTGTGGGCGAACACGGTCGACAGGACCGCGAGCCCCGCGGCTCCGCCCAGTTGTTGCATGGCCTGGTTCAGGCTGGAGGCGGCCCCGAGGTGCTCGCGTGGGGCGTTGTGCATGATCACCGCGGTCAGCGGGGCGATGGTGAGGCCTGCGCCCAGACCGAGCAGCAGGAACGGCCCGAGTAGCCCGTCGAGGTAACCGCTGTCGGGTGTGAGGCGCGACAGCCACCCCAGGCCGGTCAGGAGCCCGATCATGCCGGCCGACCCGACCACGCGTTCCCCGTGGCGGGTCACCAGCCGGCTGACCGTGACGTTGGTGGCCAGCATGCCCGCCGTGAAGGGCAGCACGGACAGGCCGGTCTGCAGCGGGCTGAATCCCAGAACGCCCTGGGTGTAGAGGGCGGCGAAGTAGAGGAACCCGAACTGGCCGGCCGGGATCAGCATCATCGCCAGCAGCGGAGCGGCGCTGGCCATGCTCGTGAAGAACGACAGCGGCACCACCGGCGCCCGGTGGCGGCGTTCGGTCAGCACCAAGGCCACCAGGCCCGCTCCGGCCAGGACGAACGACGCGATCACCGAGCCGCTCGCCCAGCCATGGTCGGCGGCCGCGGTCAGGCCGTACACCAACGCCAGCATCCCGATCGTGGAGAACACCGCCCCACCGACATCGAGACGCCCAGAGTGGCGGTCCGCCTCGGGCACCAGGGCCCGGATCCCGAAGAACACGACCGCCCCGATCGGCACGTTGACGAACATCACCCATGCCCAGCCGAAGCCGGAGGTCAGCGCGCCGCCCAGGGTCAGCCCGAGCGCGGCACCGAGCCCGATCGACAGCACGAACAGCGACATCGCCCTCGCCCGCTGAACGCCCGGCTTCGTGATCGCCATCAGCAGCACCAGCGTGCTGGGGGCCGCGAGCGCCGCGCCGACGCCCTGCAGGACACGCGCCGCGATCAGCATCCCCGGCGTGACGGCCAGCCCGCCCAGGGCGGACGCGGCGACGAACACGGAGATCCCGATCAGCAGCGCCCGTCGAGGGCCGATGATCGATCCCACTCGGCCGCTCAGCAGGACCAGCCCTCCGAAGGCCAGCGCGTAGGACGTCACGACCCACGACAGGCCCGCCGCGGAGAAGCCGAGCTCGTCCCGGATCACGGGCAGGGCGACGTTCACGACGCTGTTGTCGATCACCAGCGTCACCTGCATCAAGGTGAGCACCAGCACCGATGCGTACCGCAGAGGTGGCCGCGTGGCGGCCGATCGGTCCGTCTCGGTGGCAGTCGGGGGCACCATGTCGATCCTCACTCCTCGCGGCACCGGACGTCCGCCGGGCTCAGGGAGTCTCAAACCGATCGCGGCCAGACCTCATCCTCCGTTTGCCGAAGTGGCAAGAAGTGGTCTCGACCCTGTCGGGTCGCGCCTAATCGAACACCGCGGCCGCGCGCCGCGCGCCGGCGAGTGCCCGTCGTCCGGTGCTGAGCACCGCGAGGACGACGATGCCGACGCCGAGTGCCAGCAGCAGCCACCACACGCCGCTCGCAGCATCGGTGAACGCCGCGCCGTCACCCGCCATGCTCGACCCCACGATCGTGCCGGCGATCGCAACGCCGAGGCTGGTGCCGGTCTGCCGGCCGACGGAGGCCGTCGCGGCGGCCACCCCTGCCATCGAGCGGGGCATCCCGGAGACCGCCGAGTTCGTGATCGGCGGATTCACGCCGGCCATGAAGACCCCGAACAGCAGGTACGTCGCGAGCACGGCCGGCAGCGGGGTGGCCGGCCCGAGCCAGAGCGACGCCGTTCCGCCCAGCGCCAGTGCGGCACCGGCGACGACGAGCGGCACGCGCGGACCACGCGCGCCGACCAGCCAGCCGGTCACCGGCGAGAGCACCACGATCAGCACGCCCACCGGGAGCAGGCACAGCCCGGCCGCCAGCGCGGACATGCCGCGGACGTCCTGCAGGTACTGGGGCGTCAGGAACAGGAACGCGCCGAACCCGCACAGGGCGAACATCGCGATGAGGATCGCCGCGCTGAACGGCGCGCTGCGGAACAGCCGCAGTTCCAGGAGCGGGTCGGCGCGGCGCGGCTCGTAGGCGAGGATCCCGAGCACGCCGAGCACGGCCACCGCGAGCAGGCCGAGGATCACCGGCGACGTCCAGCCGAGCGCGTGGGACTCGATGATCGCGTAGACGACGCTGACGAGCACGAGGACCACCAGGAGCTGGCCCACCGGGTCGAACCGACGCGCACGTGCCGCCCTGGACTCGGGCACGAAGATCCGGGTGGACACGATCGCGGCGGCCACGATGGGCACGTTGACCCAGAAGACGGACCGCCAGCCGATTCCGTCGACGAGGGCGCCGCCGAGGATCGGACCCAGCGCGAGCGACAGGCCCGACATCGAGCCGAACACACCGATGGCCCGTGCGCGCTCGGCGGGGTCGGGGAAGGTGGAGGCGATGATCGCCATCGCAACCGGGTTGAGCATCGTGCCGCCGACGGCCTGCAGCGCCCGCGCGGCGATCAGCCACCCGATGCTCGGCGCCAGGCCGCACAGCAGCGAGCCGATCCCGAACGCGGCGAGACCGATCAGGAAGATCCGGCGGCGGCCGAACCGGTCGGCCGTGGAACCGGCCAGCAGGAGGAAACTCCCGAGGACGAGGGTGTAGGCGTCGACCGTCCACTGCAGACCGGTCACCGACGCGTCCAGGTCATGGCGGATGGCCGGGAGTGCCGAGTTGACGATGGAGATGTCCATCACCACCACGACGATGCTGGCGCAGCAGATCGCGAGCACCAGCAATCGGCGGCGCCGGTCGAGTCGGTCGGCGGGGGCGTTCAAGGAGGTGGGAGCGGTCATGAGATCGAAGCTAGGATTTAGAGCGTGCTCGAAGTCAACGTGCCCGAACGAGGCGTCAGCATCGCCGAGGCCGCCCGGCGCACCGGCGTCAGTGCGCACACCCTGCGCTACTACGAGCGGGCGGGCCTGGTCGTCACCACCGTCGACCGCAACCCCGCGGGCAGGCGGCGCTATCGGCAGCTGGACCTGGAGTGGATCAAGATCTGCACCAAGCTGCGGGCCACCGGGATGTCCATCCGGGCGATCCGCCGCTACGCCGAGCTCGTCTCGGCTGGGCGCGGCAACGAGGAGGAGCGGCTCGCGCTGCTGGAGGCCCACCGGGCCGACGTCATCGCCAAGATCGCCGAGCTGAACGAGAACCTCCGGCTCATCGACCGCAAGGTCGACGTGTACCGGGGCCGGCTCGCCGCGGGCGAGGCCGACCGGCTGTGGGCGCCGACGGCCTAGTGTCCCGAACCGGAAGTCCGGTGCATGGATCGGCGGATCCAGGTTTCCGCTGGGCGTGCCGGCGAGCCGGCCTCGTACCGGGCGTACTCGGCCGGTTCGCCGGTGCGCCCAGCGGGACGCTGGGCCGTCGAGTTATGTGGTGGACTTCCGGTTCGGGACACTAGCCGACCGTCAGCCGCACGGGGAGCGACTCCCATGCGCGCAGGGTGTTGTTGTGGTGGCGCCGGGTCGGTCCGGCCGGCTCGATGGTCGCCACGCGCCGGGCCAGTGCGGTGAGCAGAGCCTCCGCTTCGAGCCGGGCGACGTGCTGGCCGATGCACTGGTGGATGCCCATGCCGAACCCGACGTGCCCGGACGGGTCGCGGGACAGGTACGGACCACGGAAACGACGACGTCACAGGGATGCCGCACGGGGGTCATAGACGCGGTGTTTCCTCTCAGGCGACCCCGATTCCCCTTGCGACACAGCCTGGAGTGGCGATGGACGCGGCAAGTACCGCATGGATCCTGGCGGCGACGATGGGCGTGAGCCTGATGGTGCCCGGGCTCGCCCTCTTCTACGGCGGCATGGTCGGCGCCCGCAGCATCCTCAACGTCGTCATGATGACCTTCGGCGCGGTCGCGGTGACCGCGTTCGTGTGGACGCTCTTCGGCTACTCGGCGGTGTTCGGGGACTCCTACGGCGGCGCAGGCGTGCTCGGCGACGTCGCCGCGTATCCCGGGCTCGGCGGCGTGATCGTCGAGGACCCGGCCGCGACGCTCCCGCCCGCGCTGGTGGCGGTCTTCCAGGCGCTGTTCGCCGCCATCACCGTGGCGATCATCTGCGGCGCGGTCGTCGACCGGGTGCGGTTCGGCCCATGGCTGGTGTTCAGCGCGGTCTGGGTGACGCTCGTGTACCTGCCGATCGCCCACTGGGTCTTCGCGTTCGACTCCGCCGACGGCTCGGTCCGCGGCGGCTGGATCGCCAACACCCTCGCGGCCGTCGACTTCGCGGGCGGCACGGCCGTGCACATCAACTCCGGGATCGCCGCGCTCGCGCTGATCCTCGTGCTCGGCAAGCGCATCGGGTGGCCCGGCCAGCCGCGCCCGAACAGCGTGCCGTTCGCCGCGCTCGGCGGCGGGATCCTCTGGTTCGGCTGGTTCGGCTTCAACGGCGGCTCGGCGCTCGCCGCGGGCAACAGCGCATCGGTGGTGCTGCTCACCACCTTCAACGCCGCCTGCGCCGCCATGCTCGGGTGGCTCCTCGTCGAGCGGATCGTCGACAAGCACGCCACCACCCTCGGCGGCGTCTCCGGTGTGGTGGCCGGGCTCGTGGCGATCACACCGGCGTGCGGTGCCGTCTCCCCGATCGGCGCGCTCGCGATCGGCCTCGCGGCAGGCGCGGCGTGCGCGCTCGCGGTGCGGCTCAAGTACCGCCTCGGCTACGACGACAGCCTCGACGTCGTCGGCGTCCACCTGGTGGGCGGCGTGCTCGGCACGCTCCTGATCGGCCTGCTCGCCGACCCGGCGGCGCCGAACGGGCGCACCGGCCTGCTCTACGGCGGCGGGTTCGAACTGCTGGGCGTACAGGCCGTCGCCGTGGTCGCGGTCCTCGCCTACTCGTTCGTCATCACCTGGCTGATCGCGAAGGCCCTCGACGCGACGCTGGGACTGCGCCTGTCCCGCGAGGTCGAGACCGAGGGAGTCGACATCGTCGTGCACGGCGAGCGCGCCTACGACCTCGACGGGCACGTCCACGCGCCGCTGGCCGGCATCGGCGCCCGGGAGCAGGAGGTCGTCGCCTCGGCCGAGGCCGCGATCACCGACGTCCCCACCGCCGCCCGCGACTGAAGGAGATCCGCATGATCGGCAAGGTCGAGAAGGGCTACGAGAACCTGCCGTCGATGAACGAGCCCGGCTGCGAGGCGTTCATCGGGGACGCGTTCGCGAACCCCGACGGGGCGGTGTTCTGCTCGGGGTTCTTCGAGCTGCTCCACTCGGACCCGCTCGTCTACGAGTACACGTACGACGAGACCAAGTTCGTGGTCGAGGGCGAGTTCGTGCTCACCGACATGACATCCGGGCAGGTCGTGCACGCTCGCAAGGGGGACGTCCTGTTCTTCCCGAAGGGCACGACGGTCAAGTTCGAGACCCCGGACCGGGCGCTCGGCTTCTACGCCGGGCACCGCACCTTCGCGCCCTGATGGCCCGCACGAGCGTGCCGCGCTGGCCCACCACCGACCCGGGGGTGGACCGGGCGGGCCGGGCGTACGCGATCGTGGCGTTCGGTCCGGACGCCGCACCGGTGGCCGAGCGCTGGCATCGCGAGGTCGCCCGGCTCGGCCGCCCGGCGTGGGTCCGCCGAGTCGAGCATGCGGACGGGGCGGTGCTCGCCGAACTCGACGAGCAGGTGACGGCGGCCCGGGTCGGCTGGCGGCTGATGCTCGCCGGACCGCAGGCCGACGTGCTGGCCGCCTATGCGGGGGCGACGCGCGCGGGCGTGCTGGCGGCGGAGATCGCCGTGCTGGTGACCGACGACCGGCACCGGCGAGTGTGGTGCGCGCACTGCGACACCACGTCGGTGGCCGACGTCGCCACCGGCGAGGTGACCCCGTGCCATGGCTGCGGCCGGTCGCTGCTGGTCTACCACCACGTGTCGCGCCGGTCGGCGGCCTACCTCGGGTTCATGGTCGACGCCGAGGACGCGTCGTGAGCCTCGAACTCCTCGTCGCGCAGAGCGCGCAGATCGCCCCCGGCATCCGCGAGCTGACCCTGGTCCGGCCGGGCACGCGACTGCCCCCGTACCCGGCGGGCGCCCATGTCGTCGTCGAGTGCGGGGACGGCAGGCGCAACGCGTACTCGCTGACCGGCTGCGGGGTCGAGCCCGACGCCTACCGGATCGCCGTCCTGCACAAGCCCGACGGCGAGGGGGGTTCGACCCACCTCCACCGCCTGCGAGCGGGCGACCGGGTGCGGGTGTCGCGGCCACGCAGCGCGTTCCCGCCGGTTTCCACGGCGGGCCGACACCTACTGGTCGCAGGGGGTATCGGTATCACCCCGCTGCTCGCGCACGTCCGGGCCGCGCTGCGGTGGGACCGGCCGGTCGAGCTGCTCTACGTGCACCGGCCGGGCGTCGCCCCGTACGCGGCGGAGCTCGCTGGGCTGCTCGGTGATCGGCTCGTCGAGTCCACCGAGTCGGACGAGTTCGGCCGGCTGCTGCAGACGGCCCTTCGCGAGCAGCCGATCGGCACGCACCTCTACGTCTGCGGCCCCGGCCCGCTGATGGACCGGGTGCTCGCCGACGCCGCCGCGGCGGGCTGGCCGCCGGAACGGCTGCACCTGGAGCGGTTCGTCCCCGCCGCCCTCGACCCGGGCCGGGAGTTCGTGGCCCGGCTGGCCCGCTCGGGCCGGGACGTGCACGTGCCGTCCGGGACCAGCCTCCTCGACGCGCTGCATGCCGCGGGCGTCGCCGTTCCGAACATGTGCCGGCAGGGCGTGTGCGGCGAGTGCCGCGTACCCGTGCTGGCCGGACGGCCGCTGCACCGCGACGAGTTCCTCTCCGCCGACGAGCGCAGCGACGCGGTCATGTGCTGCGTGTCCCGGAGCGAGACCGACTCGCTGGAGATCGATCTATGACCCCACGGCTGGCACGCTTCCCTTTCCCCTTCCGCGCCGACACCTACCGCTACTCGACGAACGTCGAGCCGGCCCGCGTGCCAGTGGAGACCGAGGCCGGCAGCTGGGGCACCGGCATCCTCGACGTCGACGACGAGTACGGCCCAGAGCTGTCCGAACGGGCCGCAGTGCTCGACCGGGACCCCTCACGGCTCCAGGTCCTGCCGCACATGCGCCCCGCGTGCTGGGACGCGCTGCACACGGTGCTCGGCGAGCTCGCGGCCCAGCACCCGGACCGGATGTCGCTCGAACGCACCGGGCGGGATCTCGTCTGGCGCAACGCTCTTCTCGGCATCGAGCAGCGGTTCACCGACGGCGACGACGCGAGCCTCCCCGGCGGCCCGCTCGGCTTCCTCGGCAGCCAGGTGCAGGACGACGTCGTGCTGCTCGACCAGCGCGAGGGCTCGCTGTGGGCCGATGCCGGGATCGTCACCTTCGCCGCCGACTGGTCGATGCGCTTCGACGTCGGGATGCGGTTCCTCGAGGTGCACGGGCCGGTGCCGCGCGTCCACGAGGCGGGCATCATCTCCCGCGCCGAGCGCTTCCTGATGCGACTGGAACCCGGCCAGGAGTACCGCCGCACGAACTGGACGATGTCGGTGGACCGCCGCCTCGACCAGTCCACCGAGACCTACCCGGAGTGGGGTCCCGACCGGAGCACGATCGTCGACGCGTCCGACGACGAGCTCGCCCGCCGGCTGCACCTGCGGGTCGAGGTGCAGCACCTCGTCCGGCTCGGCCACTCCGGCGCGGTCATGTTCCTGATCCGCACCTACCTCGCCTCGCTGGCCGAGCTCGCCACCGTGCCCGCCTGGCGGGAGCGCTTCGGCCGGGTGCTCACGGAGCTCCCCGAGGACATGGCCGACTACAAGGGCCTCGACCGCTTCCGCGGCGCCGCAGCCCGCTGGCTCCTCGAGATCTGACCCCTTCCCTGTTTCCTATTCAGCAACTATGTTTCTTCTTGAGATACCCACGAGAGGGGTCCCGATGCCGACGACCGACCTGGCCGCCCGCGCCGAGGCCGACGGGGTGCGGTTCCTGCTCGCGCTGTTCGTCGACCTCGCGGGCAAGCCGTGCGCCAAGCTCGTGCCCGTCGAGGCGGCCGCCGAGTTGCAGCACGAGGGCGTCGGGTTCGCCGGCTACGCCGTCGGGGCGATCGGCCAGGTGCCCAGCGACCCCGACCTGATCGCCATCCCGGATCTTGCGAGCTACACGCCGCTGCCGTGGGTGCGCGAGGGCCTGGCACTGGTGCACTGCGACCCGCACGTCGAGGGCGAGCCGTGGCATTTCGCGCCGCGCGTCGTGCTCAAGAAGCTCATCGCCGAGGCCGCCGCGCGCGACGTCGCGCTGTTCGCGGGCGCCGAGGTGGAGTACTTCCTCGTCCGGCGCGACGACACCGGCCGGCTGGTACCGGCCGACCCGAAGGACGACGCCGCGCGGCCCTGCTACGACGCCCGCGGCCTGACCCGCATGTACGAGCACCTCACCGGGGTGTCCGCGGCGATGAACGCGCTCGGCTGGGGCAACTACGCCAACGACCACGAGGACGCGAACGGCCAGTTCGAACAGAACTTCGCCTATGCCGACGCCCTGACCACCGCCGACCGCGTGATCACCGCCCGCTACCTGATCTCGGTGCTCGCCGAGCAACGCGGGATGACCGCGACCTTCATGCCCAAGCCGTTCGCCGACCGCACCGGCTCGGGGATGCACCTGCACCTGTCGCTGTGGCGCGACGGTGACGCGCTCTTCCCCGAGGTGGGCGACCCGCGCGGGTTCGGGCTCTCCCCGCTGGCATACCGGTTCCTCGCCGGGATCCTCGACCACGCCCCCGGCCTGCAGGCCGTCCTCGCGCCGACCGTGAACTCCTACAAGCGCACCGGGGCCACGTCCACCCGCTCCGGCGCCACCTGGTCGCCGCGGCGCGCCACGTACGGCGGCAACGATCGCACCCACTTCGTCCGGATCCCCGACCAGCACCGGATCGAGCTGCGCGGCGGCGACGGCTCCGCCAACCCCTACCTCGCGATGGCCGCGGTGCTCGCCGCCGGTCTCGACGGCATCGACCGCGACCTGGACCCAGGCAGCCCCGGCACCGGCGCCGACGCCGTCCCCCGGCCCGAGCTGCCGCCCACGCTGCTGCACGCGGCCGACGCGCTCGCCGCCGACAAGGTCGTCTCGGCCGCGCTGGACGCCGCCGGCCCGGGCGTCGCCGAGTACTTCACAAGCCTGAAGCGGGGGGAGTTCTTCGACTGGCACGGCACGGTCGGCTCCTGGGAGCACGACCGCTACCTGACGGCGTTCTGATGTGCGGCATCGTCGGACTCCACCTGCGCGACCCGCAGCTGTACCCGCGGCTGGGTCGGCTGCTGGAGAGCATGCTGTGCCAGGTCGTCGAGCGCGGCCCGGACTCCGCGGGCGTCGCCGTCTACGGCGATCGCCGCCGCTGCCCGGAGGGACACGCCGCGGTGTCGGTGCTCGACTCCCCGGCGGACCTCACCGCTCGGCTGCCGAACGCGCTGGTGACGCCCGCGGGCGACACCACCGTCGTCGCCGCACCGATGGGTGTCGAAGCGCTCGTCGACACGGTGCTGGCCGCCGCGCCGGAGGTGCGCGTGGTCGGCAGCGGAACCGACCTGACCGTCTACAAGGGCACCGGCCACCCGCGGGCGCTCGCCGCCACCTACGACCTCGCGAACGCGCAGGGCTGGCAGGGCCTCGCCCACACCCGGATGGCCACCGAGTCGGCGGTCACACCCGAGGGCTGCCACCCGTTCTCCGTCGGCCCCGACCAGTGCCTCGTGCACAACGGCTCCTTCGCCAACCACGCCACCATCCGGCGCGACCTGCAGCGCGACGGAGTGCTGTTCGACTCGGAGAACGACTCCGAGGTCGGCGCCCGGTTCGTCGCGTCGCGGCTGGCGCAGGGCGATGACCTCGACAAGGCGCTGCGGCTGCTCTGCGAGCGCTTCGACGGTTTCTACACCCTGCTCGTGACCAGCGCCGACGGGTTCGCCGTCGTCCGCGACGCGATCGCGTGCAAGCCGGCGATCATCGCCGAGACCACCGCGTGGGTCGCGATGGCCTCGGAGTTCCGCGCGCTGGCCGAGCTGCCCGGGATCGAGGACGCCCGGATCTACGAACCGGAGCCGGAAAGGGTGTACGCGTGGACCCGGTGACGTTCGACCTGTCGGCCGCCCCACTTCGGGAGTTGAACGCCGAACTGCACGCGCCCACGTCGGCGCGCTACGAGGTGCTCAACCCGAAGGGCGCCCACGCGATCGCGGCCGGCGTCCGCAACCCGATCGACGTCCAGGTCCGCGGCCACGCCGGCTACTACTGCGCCGGGATGAACGACGGCGGCGAGATCACCGTGCACGGCAACGTCGGCACGGGCGTTGCGGAGAACATGATGTCCGGCGCGGTGCGGGTGCGCGGCGACGCCTCGCAGTCCGCGGGCGCCACCGCCCACGGCGGCCTTCTCGTGATCGAGGGATCCGCCTCGATGCGGTGCGGCATCTCGATGAAGGGCATCGACATCGTCGTGGGCGGCGACATCGGCCCGATGAGCGCGTTCATGGCCCAGGCCGGCCGGCTCGTCGTCTGCGGGGACGCGGGCGACGACCTCGGCGACTCGATCTACGAGGCCCGCATCTACGTGCGTGGCAAGGTCGGTTCCCTCGGCGCCGACTGCGTCGAGAAGCCGGTGCGCTACGAGCACCGCGCCGAGCTCGCCGAGCTGCTCGCCGCCGCAGGGCTGGAACACGACCCCGGCGAGTTCCGGCGCTTCGGATCCGCCCGGCGGCTCTACCACTTCGCCGTGCACAACACGTATTGAGGAATCCGGTGATCGATCCAGCCCTGCGTGAGTCTGCGACGTTCGACCGCGCCACCATCGCCGCCATCCAGCACGCCGCCGACACCGGCGTCTACGACATCCGCGGCTGGGGCGCGAAGCGCCGCGTGCCGCACTTCGACGACCTGCTGTTCCTCGGCGCGTCCATGTCCCGCTATCCCCTCGAGGGCTACCGCGAGCGTTGCGACACCGACGTGGTGCTCGGCGACCGCAACGCGCGCTACCCGCTGCGCCTCGACATCCCGGTGACGATCGCGGGGATGAGCTTCGGCGCGCTGTCCGCGCAGGCCAAGGAGGCCCTCGGACGCGGTGCCAGCGAGGTCGGCACCTCCACCACCACCGGCGACGGCGGCATGACCCCTGAGGAGCGCGGCCAGTCCAAGCACCTCGTCTACCAGTACCTGCCCTCCCGCTACGGGATGAACCCGACGGACCTGCGCAAGGCCGACGCGATCGAGGTGGTCCTCGGGCAGGGCGCCAAGCCCGGCGGCGGCGGGATGCTGCTCGGCCAGAAGATCTCCGACCGGGTCGCCGCCATGCGCACCCTGCCCGCGGGCATCGACCAGCGCTCCGCGTGCCGGCACCCGGACTGGACGGGCCCGGACGACCTCACGATCAAGATCCTGGAGCTGCGGGAGATCACCGACTGGGAGAAGCCGATCTACGTCAAGGTCGGCGCCTCGCGCACCTACTACGACGTGAAGCTCGCCGTCGCGGCGGGCGCCGACGTGGTGGTCGTCGACGGGATGCAGGGCGGCACGGCCGCCACCCAGGAGGTGTTCATCGAGCACGTGGGCATCCCGACGCTCGCCGCGATCCCGCAGGCGGTCCAGGCGCTGCAGGAGCTGGGCCTGCACCGCAAGGTGCAGCTGATCGTGTCCGGCGGCATCCGCACGGGTGCCGACGTCGCAAAGGCCATGGCGCTCGGTGCGGACGCCGTCGCGATCGGCACCGCGGCCCTGATCGCGCTCGGCGACAACCACCCCCGCTACGCCGACGAGTACGAGGCGCTGGGCTCGGCCGCCGGGTTCTACGACGACTACCAGGACGGCCGCGACCCGGCCGGCATCACCACCCAGGACCCCGAGCTCGCCGCACGGCTCGACCCGGTCGAGGGCGGCCGCCGCCTCGCCAACTACCTGCGCGTGCTGACCATGGAAGCCCAGACCATCGCCCGCGCCTGCGGGAAGGCGCACGTGCGGCACCTCGAGCCCGAGGACCTCGTCGCGCTCACCATCGAGGCCGCCGCGATGGCCCGGGTGCCGCTCGCGGGCACCGACTGGATCCCCGGGACGCCCCGTGCCTGATGTGGTGATCGTCGGCGGCGGGATCGAGGGGTGCGCCGCGGCGTGGGCGCTCGCCGAGCGCGGCGTCACCGACGTCGTGATCGTCGAGCGCGACACCGTCGGCTCGGGCGGCACCGGCAAGTCCTCCGGGGTGGTGCGCTGCCACTACGGCGTCTCCTCGCTCGCAGCGATGGCGAACGCCGCCCTCGACGTCTTCGAGAACGCCGGCGAGGTCCTCGGCGCGGACGTCGGGTTCCACCAGACCGGCTACGTCGTTGGCGTCGGCGAGCAGAACGTCGACGCGCTGCGCGCCTCGCTGGCCGACCAGCGGGCGGTCGGCGTGCGGACGGAGGAGATCGGCCACGCCGAGGTGCGGACGCTCTGGCCCGTGGCGCGCCTGGACGACTTCGCCGCCTTCGCCTGGGAGCCGCGCGGCGGGTACGGCGACGCGTACCAGACCGCGCAGGCCTTCGCCGCGGCCGCCCGCCGCACCGGGGTGCGACTGCGGCAGGGCAGCACCGTCGCCGAGATCGTGGTCGAGGGCGGGCGGGCCACGGGGGTGCGGCTCGCGGACGGGTCGATGATCCCGGCCGGCACCGTCGTCGTCGCGGCCGGACCGTGGTCGGTGCCGCTGCTCGCCGCGCGCGGCATCGACCTGCCGATCACCGTGCACCGGGAGCAGATCGTGCTCGTCGACCCCGGTGTCGAGCTCGGGCCGGTCCCGGTCTTCTCCGACCTCGTCTCGCTGCAGTACGTGCGGCCCGAGAACTCCGGCGAGATCCTCTTCGGCAACTCCGACCTCTCCGAACTGGAACCCGCCGACCCCGATCGCTACTCCAACCAGGCCTCCGAGGCATTCCTCGACCTCGCCGTCGAGAAGGTCGGCACCCGGTTCCCCGGGCTGGAGAACGCCTCGATCGCGTCGACGTACGCCGGCTGCTACGACGTCACCCCCGACTTCAACCCGGTCATCTCGATCGCCCCGGTCGACGGCCTGGTCGTCGCGGCGGGCTTCTCCGGGCACGGCTTCAAGATCTCCCCGTCGGTGGGACGGCTGGTGGCGGACCTCGTGGTCGACGGGAAGAGCTCCGACCCGCACGTCCCCGAGTCGGACTTCCGGCTCTCCCGCTTCGCGGAAGGCGCGCTCCTGCGCAGCCCGCACCCGTACGTCGGGGCAGGCGAGATGCGCTGACACACCGGGAGAGGATGTGCACATGGCCGACACGATCGATCACGGCCCGGCAGCGCGCGAGGTCGACCGGCCGGCCGCGCAGGAGGGGCGGCTCGAACGCGCCATCGCCGCGCAGGTGCGGCGGATCCGGCACGCGTCGGGTGCCACCCTCGCCGAGCTCGCCGAGCGCACGGGCATCTCCAAGCCGATGCTGTCGAAGATCGAGAACGCCCAGACGTCCTGCAGCCTCACCACGCTCGCCCGGCTCGCCGACGCGCTCGACGTGCCGGTCACCACGCTGTTCCGGGGCGCCGACGCCCCGCGAGAGGCCGTCTTCACCCCGGCGGGGGCAGGCGCCCGCATCGTGGCGCGGGGCACCCGCGTCGGCCACGACTACACCCTCCTCGGGGCACTGCGCGGCCCGCACAAGCGGATGGAGGCCCACCTCGTCACCCTCACCGAGCGCAGCGAGGAGTTCCCGCTCTTCGAGCACCCCGGCACGGAGCTGCTCTACATGCTCGAGGGCGAGATGGTCTACGGCCACGGCGACTCGAGCTACACCATGCGCCCCGGCGACGCCCTCCAGCTCGACGGCGAGGGCACCCACGGACCCCAGGCGCTGGTGCAACTACCGATCCGTTTCCTCTCGGTGGTCGCCTACGGCGAGATGCATGATCAGGTTCCATGACCTGCCCGACCTGAACGCGGTCCGGTAACCCGATCTTCATCGCGCGACGCCACCGGTCGACACGCGAGCTCGATGGGATCAGCGATCGCCATGGAACTCGTGCCACCCGACCCCCGCCTCACCGGACTCTGGCGCCGGTCGCTGCTGCTGACGGCCGACGGCGACGCCGACACGACCACCGACGTGACGTGGTTGCAGGCCGGCGAGCTCTACGTCGACCTGCGGCTCCCGGGGTCCGTCCGCGTGCCGCCCCACGTCCGCTGCCTGCGCGACATCGACCCCGCCACCGCGGGCGTGCTGGCGGGCATCGAGGGGTTCGCCGGGCGGCTCGGCGCCGACGGGCCGTGGGCGCGGTGGGAGCGGCTGGTCGATCTCCAACCGTGGTCGGCCACGCCGGACGAAGGCCGGCTCGCGGCCGAGAACGGTCACGTCGTCGAGACGGGGCGGCACGTGCGCTACGTCGAGCACTGGCACCGGGTACCGGGCAACTCCGGCCCGGTGGCCGGGCTGCTGCTGCGCGAGACGTCCACGCGGGCGATCGGCGTGCTGGTCCGCGTCGGACGGAACTTCGCCTGGGCCAGGGGCAGAGCACGGCCGCTCCCGCCGGGTGGCCGGCTGGAGGACCACGTGGCCACCGCGAGATCCACCCGGGAGGCCCAGGACCTGCTCGACGCCGAGGTCGCCGTTGGCCGCATCGGCCGGGCCGGCGCGGTGCGCACCGGCTCGAACCTGCCATGGCGGGTCGGCGCGCCGTTCCGCTTCGGAACCGACGGCGCCCGGTTCGTCACCGAGGACGTGGGCCCTGACGGCGGACCCGCCCGCCGCGAGTGGGACGTCCTGGCCCGCGAGGGCGCACTTACCGACCCGTACGGGAGGAGAACATGACGAGCCTCACCGAGTTCACCGAGGTCCCCGTCGTCGACGTCGCCGGCCTGCGCGGCGCCGCCGACGAGCGGGAGCAGGTGGCGCACGAACTGGGCGCCGCGGCCCGCGAGGTCGGCTTCCTGTACGTCACCGGAACGGGCATCGACCCGACGCTCTTCGACGACCTGCTGCGGGTGACGACGGCGTTCTTCGCGCTCCCCCTCGACGTGAAGATGCGCACCTACATCGGCCGCTCCCGCAACCACCGCGGCTACGTGCCCGTCGGTGAGGAGGTCTTCAGCGGCGGCACCATCGACCTCAAGGAGGCCTTCGACCTCGGCAGGGACCTGCCCGCCGACGACCCCGACCACGTGGCAGGCCGGATGCTCGGGCCGAACCAGTGGCCGGACGTGCCGGGGTTCGCCGCGGCGTGCACCGCGTGGTACGAGGCCGTCATGGCGCTCGGCCGGACGCTGCTGTCGGGCTTCGCGCTGGCGCTCGGGGAGCGGGCGGACGTCTTCGACCGCCATGTGACCAAGCCGCCGAGCCAGCTGCGGCTGATCCACTACCCGCACGACCCGGACGCCGCCGACGCCACCGGCATCGGAGCGCACACCGACTACGAGTGCTTCACGATCCTCAAGCCGACCGCACCCGGCCTCGAGGTGCTGAACGGCGCAGGCGAGTGGATCGACGTGCCACCGCGCGACGGGGCGTTCGTCGTGAACATCGGCGACATGCTGGAGACCTGGACGAACGGCGAGTTCGTCGCGACGACCCACCGGGTCCGCAAGGTCAACGAGGAGCGCTGGTCCTTCCCGCTGTTCTTCAACGTGGACCACGACACGCTCGTCGCGCCGCTGCCGCGGTTCGTGCGGGACGGTGAGCCGGAGCGGGTCGCGCTGCGGGCGGGCGAGCACCTGTTCGCCCAGACCGCCCAGAGCTTCACCTACCTGAAGAAGCGCATCGCGGCGGGCGAGCTCGTGCTGCCTGAAGGTGCGCTCGCACTGTCGTCCTTCGGGCAGGAGGGGCGCCAGGCCGGCGCCTGAGCGGCTGTTCACAAGATCGGAACATCCCGGTGCGCCGGGATTCACGCCCCGGCGATGCACTGTCCGCGACCCATCAGATGGGGCGCACCTAGGGTTCCGCTCCCGGTCTCGCGACCGGGAGGCCTGGTCCGAGAGGTGCAGCGGACCCGCCGGCGCGGGCCCGTCCACGGCGGGACAAAAACCCGGGAGACAGTCGCTGCCGGCTGCTCCGTGGCCGAGCAGGCCCACGGAGGAGGCAGATGCCCCGAACCGCAGCCAGGACGGCCGCCGCGACGGCGCAGGACATCGCCGAGCCGGTCGCTCGGATCGAGGGCCTGCACGTCGGGTTCACCCGCAACGGGCGGCCACTCGAGGCCGTCCGGGGAGTCGACCTGGAGATCCGCGCCGGCGAGGTGCTCGGTCTCGTCGGCGAGTCCGGCTCCGGTAAGAGCGTGCTCGGCCTCTCCCTGCTCGGCCTGCTGCCCGATGCGTCCCGGCCGCGGACGAGCGGGACCGTCCGGGTCGCGGGCACCGACATGCTCACCGCGAGCCCACAGGTGCGCCGGCAGGTCCGAAGGGATTCCCTCGGCGCGGTCTTCCAGGACCCGATGACCTCCCTCAACCCCACGATGCGGATCGGCCGGCAGGTGGCCGAGGCCGCCGGGTCGGGCGCCGAGGCGCTGCGCCTGCTGCGGGCGGTGGGCATCCCGGAGCCGGAGCGCAGGCTCGACAGCTTCCCCCACGAACTCTCCGGCGGTCTGCGGCAACGGGTCATGATCGCGATGGCCGTTGCGGGCGACCCCGCTCTCCTGATCGCCGACGAGCCGACCACCGCGCTCGACGTCACCGTGCAGGCCCAGGTGCTCTCCCTGCTCCGCCGCCTGCGCGACGACGTCGGATGCAGTGTCCTGCTCATCACCCACGACCTCGGGGTGGCGGCGCAGGTCGCCGACCGCGTCGCCGTGATGTACGCCGGACGGATCGCCGAGGTCGGGCCGACCGCCGCCGTCCTGCAGGCCCCGATGCACCCGTACACGGTCGGCCTGATCCGCTCGCGGCTCTCGCTCGGCACCGAGCGTGGCCGCCCGCTCGGCACGCTGGAGGGCGGGCCGCCGGACCCGTCGGCGCCGCTTCCCGGGTGTTCCTTCGCGCCGCGATGCGCCCTTGCCACCGGGCAGTGCCGAGAGACCGTGCCCGACGCCGAGGATCTCGACGGACACGCGCGGGCCTGCTTCGCGACCGTGTCACAGGTCGTGGACCTCGCCGCCACGGTGTCCGAACCGCTCCCCGCCCCCGAGCCACGCGACCGCACGGAGCCGGCATCGGTCGCCCGGCTCACCGCGGTGGAGAAGACGTTCCGGGTGCGGGCCGGCCGGGGCCGCCGAGCGCGGCTCGCGGCGCTGCGCCGGGTGTCACTCGACGTCCGCGCCGGGGAGGCCGTCGCGATCGTCGGGGAGAGCGGCTCGGGCAAGTCGACGTTGCTGCGGGTGCTCGCCGGGCTGGAGACGCGCGAACGCGGCGACGTGGGAGTCGGCACCCGGCCGCAGATGGTCTTCCAGGACGCCGGCGCCTCGCTCACGCCGTGGCTCACCGTCGGCGAGCTGCTCGACGAGCGGCTGCGCACCGAGCGCCCTACTGCCGCGAGGGCGGCACGCCGCGAGCGGGCGGTCGCCGCGCTGGACCGCGTCGGTCTGCCGGCCGCCGTGTACGACGCGAGAGCAGGCGAGCTCTCCGGCGGGCAGCGCCAGCGCGTCGCTCTCGCGCGTGCCGTCGTCGTGCCCCCTGACGTGCTGCTCGCCGACGAGCCGACCAGCGCGCTCGACGTCAACATCGCCGCCACCGTGCTCAACCTCCTGCAGTCGCTGCGCCGGGAGCTCGGCATCGCGGTCCTCCTCGTCACGCACGACCTGTCGGTGGCGCGGATCGTCGCCGACCGGATCGCGGTGATGTACCTGGGCCGCATCGTCGAGATCGGCGCCGCGGAGGAGCTGATCAGGGCGCCCAAACACCCGTACACGAAGGCGCTGCTCGCGGCAGTTCCCGACTTCGGGGTGACCCCCACCCTGCTCGACGGCGAGCCCGCCAGCCCGCTGTCGCCGCCGTCCGGCTGCGCCTTCCACCCGCGCTGCGCGCTCGCCGAGAGCGCATGTGCGGACGCGGATCTGGACGTCCCACTCGAGCTGCTACGGCATGGCACCGACGACCGCCGGGTGGCCTGCATCCGCCCGAAGGAGCTCTGATGGCCCCCACTGAGACGGCCACCGCCGAACCGGTCGCCCCCGCAGTGCCCGGGCGCCTCACCGTCCCGCGCCGCGACGTCCTCGCCGCCGGGCTCCTCGCGCTCATCACGCTCGTCGCGGTCGCCGCCCCGCTGCTCGCCCCGCACGGGCCCCTCGACCCGGTCGGCATGCCGTCGTCCCCGCCGGGCACGGACGGGTTCCTGCTCGGCTCGGACAGCGTGGGCCGCGACATCCTCAGCCGCGTCCTGTACGGGCTGCGCACCAGCTGGCTCGCCGCCCTCGCGGTGGTCGCGGCGGGTGCCGTGCTCGGCGGGCTCGTCGGGCTGATCGCGGGCGCGAGCGGTGGCTGGGTCGACAACGTGCTCATGCGGATCACCGACGGGTTCCTCGCCCTGCCCGCACCCGTGCTGGCCATCGCCGTCGTGGCAGCGCTGGGCCCCGGCCTCACCCACACGCTGCTCGCGGTGTCGATCGTCTGGTGGCCGTTCTACGCCCGCATCGTGCGCGGGGAGATCCGCACGCTCGCCGCCCGCCCGCACGTGGAGGCGGCCCGGCTCGCCGGGACCGGGCGCGTGCGCGTGGCGCTTCGGCACCTGCTGCCGGGGGCCGTGCCCGCGATCGTCGTCACCGCGAGCCTCGACATCGGCGCGCTCGTGCTCACGCTCGCCGGGCTGTCGTTCCTCGGGCTCGGCCAGTCGGCCCCCGCACCCGAGCTGGGCGCTGATACCGCCCGCAACCTCAGCTACCTGCTGCAGGACCCGTGGATCCCGGTGGTGCCCGGCCTGACCGTTGCCGCGCTGGCGCTCGCCGCCAACGTCGCGGGCGACGGCGTCCGCAACCTGATGGCGAGGCGATGACCGGTGGCTGTCCTGATCGCAAAGCGCTTCGCGGCCGTCGTCGTGATCGTGCTCGCGCTGACCGCGGTGCTGTTCGTCCTCCAGCACATCTCCTCCACCGACCCGGTGCGGGCGATGCTCGGCCCGAGCGCGTCGCAGGAGCTCGTCGCCGAGACCCGCAGGCAGCTCGGCCTGGACGACCCGATCACGCTCCAGTACGCCCGCTACGTCGGGGGCCTGCTGCACGGCGACCTCGGTACGTCCTACCGCACGCGACGCCCGGTGGGCACCGACCTCGCGACGTTCCTGCCGGCCACCTTGGAACTCACGTTCTTCGCGCTCGGCCTCGCCATCGTGCTCGCCGTCGGGCTCGCGGTGGCCACCACCCTGCGGTGGCGCGGCGCCGGGGTCTTCCGCCTCGTGTTGATCGCCGGCGCGTCCACCCCGGCGTTCCTGCTGGCCATCGGGGGGATCATCCTGTTCTACCAGCAGCTCGGCTGGCTCCCCGCCACCGGGCGCACCGGCGTCGCCGACGCCCCGACCGGGCCAACGGGCCTGCTCACCGTCGACGCCGTCCTGCACGCCCGCCCCGACGTGCTCGTGGACGCATGGCGGCACCTGCTCCTGCCCGGCCTCGCGATCGCGATCGGTCCGGCGGTCGCGATCGGGCGGGTGCTGCGGTCGAGCCTGGTCACCACCGGGCTCACCGACTACACGCGCACCGCCCGCGCGAAGGGGCTCACCGAGGTGCAGGTGATGCGCCGCCACGTGCTGCGCAACTCGGTCGGCCCGGCGCTCTCGATGACCGGCCTGCAGGTCGGCCTGATGTTCGCGGGCGTGCTCGTGGTCGAGCTGATCTACGCGTGGCCGGGCCTCGGCCAGTACACGGCGCAGAGCATTCCGGCGGGCGACTTCCCGGCCATCGCGGGCGTCACCCTCCTGCTCGGCGTCACCTACGTCGTCATCAACACCGTGGTGGACCTCCTGCAGGCCGCCGCCGACCCGAGGATCGAGGTTTAGTGACCGACTTCCCGCACTTCGCGGTGCCCGAGCGGCCACCAGGGCCGATGCACGTCAACCGCCCGTCCGGCGAGCGCGGGCACGCCGGGATCCAGACCTTCATGAAGCTGCCGGTCTGCCTCACGCCCGAGGACCTGCGCGCCGGGCAGATGGACGTCGCGGTCTGCGGCGTCCCGTGGGACGGCACGGTCACCGGCCGCTCGGGCACCCATCTCGGGCCCCAAGCCATCCGCTCGGCCGACTACCTCGGCGGGTACGGCTCCTCGCTCCCGCACCTCGACGTCCGCGTCGACCCCCTTGAACACCTGCGCGCATGCGACTACGGCGACGCCGAGGTGCTCGTCGGCAACACGCTGGGCACCTTCGACCTCGTCCGCGAGTTCATCGGCGGGATCGTCGGGGCCGGGGCGACGCCGCTGATCCTCGGCGGCGACCACGCGATCACCTGGCCCACCGCCACCGCGGTCGCCGACGCGTACGGGCACGGCAAGGTCGGCATCATCCACTTCGACGCGCACGCCGACACCGCGCCCGACTCCCCCGGCTCGCTCGCGAGCCACGGCACGCCGATGCGCAAGCTGATCGAGAGCGGCGCCGTGCCGGGGCGCAACTTCGTGCAGGTCGGCCTGCGCGGCTACTGGCCGGACCGGCCGATCCTCGACTGGATGGAGGAGAACGAGCTCCGCGTCCACTTCATGGCGGAGATCCGCCGCGACGGGTTCGACGCGGTGCTGGAACGCGCCCTCGACGAGGCCCTCGACAGCGCCGACCACCTCTACGTCTCCCTCGACGTCGACGTCTGCGACCCGGCGTACGCCCCCGGCACCGGCACCCCCGAGCCGGGTGGCCTGACCAGCGCCGACGTGCTGCGGGCCGTGCGCAGGCTGGCGGCCGAGGTCGGCATCGTCGCCATGGACGTCGTCGAGGTGAGCCCGCCCTACGACGGCAACGCCGGCATCACCGCCCTGCTCGCCCACCGCGCCGTGCGCGAGGCCATGACCGGTATGGCGATGCGCCGGCTCGGGCTCACGGCGCCCGACTACGTCGACCCCCGCTCGGCCGGCACCGGCGTCGCCCGCACCTACCGCACCGCTCCCCCGAAGGACGCCCCATGAACCGGCTGCTGCGCCGTCTCGCCGTACCGCTCGCCCTCGCGCTGGCCCTTTCGGCCTGCGGCAGCGCCGAGCAGCCCACCGTCACCAGCGCCGCCCCGACGGACGGTGTGCTGCGGCTGTCGTTCCTGCAGGACCCCGGCCAGCCCCCGGACCCGGACATCTTCTACTCCGGCCAGGGGCTTCTGCTCACGCAGAACCTCTACGAGGGCCTGCTGCGCTACACCGCCGGCTCCGACACCCCCCAGATCGAACCCGCGCTCGCCACGGGGTGGACCGTGTCCCCGGACAACACGGTGTTCACGCTGACCCTGCGCGAAGGGGTGACGTTCCACGACGGGACCCCCTTCACCTCGGCGGCCGTCAAACCGTCCTTCGACCGGCGACTCGCGGTCAACCAGGGGCCCGCATACATGGTGGCGGACGTCGTGTCGGTGGACACCCCGAGCCCGACCGAGGTCGTCATCACGCTGGGCTCCCCCAACTCGGCGTTCCTGGACTACCTCGCCTCGCCCTACGGTCCGAAGATGATGAGCCCGACGGTCCTGGCCGAGCAGGCCGGGTCGGACAACGCCCAGACCTACCTGCAGACCCACGACGCCGGCACCGGCCCGTACTCGCTCACGAAGGCCGAGGTGGGCCAGGGCTACGAGATGCGGGCCTACGACGGGTGGTGGGGGCCGAAGCCGTTCTTCACGACCGTCGACATGCCGGTGATCTCCGACCTGTCGACGCAGCAGCTGCTGCTCAACAACGGCCAGCTGCACGCGATCACCCACGGCCTCAACGCGCCCGCCGTCAAGGACTACCTCGGCAACCCGGCGGTGGCGAGCCGTTCCCTGCCGTCGTTCACCACCGAGCAGGTCTACGTCAACCCGAACACCGGGCTGCTCGCGGACCCGGCCGCCCGCAAGGCCTTCCAGCAGGCACTGGACGTCGATCAGCTGGCGGACCAGGTGTTCGCCGGCCGAAGTGACAAGGCCACCGGTGCGTACCCGGAGGGGATGCTGCCTGCGGACCTGAACAACCAGCCGGTCCAGCCCGATACCGCTCCACTGCAGGCGATCGCCGCTGCCGCAGCGGACAAGCAGCTCGTGCTGGGCTACGACACGAGCAACCCCGACGCACAGCAGGTCGCGAACCTCGTCGGCGCGAAGCTGCAGGGACTCGGCCTCACCCCCGTCGTGCAGGGCTATCCGACGTCGCAGGTGTTCGGCTGGATCGGCAACCAGGAGGGCGCGCCGAACGTGTACTTCGGCACCTTCTGGCCCGATGCCGCCGACCCCTACACGTCCGCGCACATCCTGTACGCGGAGGACGGCGGGCTGAACTACCTCGGCTGTTCCGACCCGGCGATCACCGAGCTGCTGCCGATCGCGCTGCAGACCGGGGACGACGCGACGTACGCCAAGATCGGCGAGCTCGCCACGGCCACCGGCTGCTGGAGCAACATCGCCTACCGCAAGGACTTCATGGTCACGCAGACCTGGCTGAAGGGCGTTGCGGAATCACACGACATCGCAGCGCCGGAAAGCCTGCGAGTCGCGGGCCTTTCCGCCTGATGTCACGACGTGGACCAGGCATCCGTGAGATCGTCCTGCTCACCCTCGGCTGGGAGGACCTGCCCAAGTCGGTCTCGGTCGAGGGTGCGCCTCGGGAGGAGCGGGTGCGCGAGCCCGTACCCGGCATCCTGCTGCGCGCCGACGGCGGGTGGCTGCTGCTCGATACCGGCTTCAACACGGCGCTCATCCGGGACGCAGCCCTGCGACGCCGCTTCCACGGCTTCCCGTCATATCGGGCGATCCTGCCCGGGCCGGGCGAGCCATTGGAGGAGGCGCTCGCGGGCGCAGGCATCGAGATGTCCGAGGTGCACGCGGTCGCGCTCAGCCACCTGCACCTCGACCACGCGGGTGGGCTGCGGCACTTCACCGGCGTGCCCGTGCACTGCCAGCGCCGGGAGCTGGAGTTCGGGCTGACACCGGAGGCCGAGCGGCACGCGATCTACCGGATCGACTTCGACGACCCCGCCCACGACTGGCGGCTCGCCGACGGGGACGTCGAGATCGCGCCGGGCGTCACCGCGATCTCGACGCCGGGGCACACGCCGGGGCACCAGAGCTTCGTCGTCGACCTCGACGAGAGCGTCGGGGGCGGCGGGTACGTCTTCGCGTTCGACGCGGCCGACCTCACCGAGAACATCGAGCAGGACGTCTCGATCGGGGGCCGCGTCGACGCGGAACCCGAGGAGTGCGTCGAGCAGGTGCGCAGGCTGAAGGCGATCGCGGCGCAGCGCGGCTACCCGTTGATCCCGGGCCACGACCCCGTCGTGTGGCCGGACCTGACGCGGCGCATGGCCGACCGGTTCGGCCGGACGGCCGCCCGCTGACGTGAGGAGGAAACCTCGACGACCAGTCGCGCCCGCCCCAGTAGTGTGATCGGAATGGCCGTGACCCAGTTCGTCGCCCTCGGCGGCGTCGTCCTGCTCGCCGCGATGTCGCCAGGCCCCGACTTCGCGATCGTCACCCGCAACGCGATGATCTCCGGCCGCCGTGCCGGGATGGCATGCGGCGTCGGGATCGCCGTGGGTGTGTTCGCGTGGGCGGTGGTCACCGCGCTGGGGATCGCCGGCCTGCTCGCCGCGTCCGCGGTGGCGTTCACCGCGGTCAAGCTGGTCGGCGCGGCCTACCTGGTGTTCCTCGGCGTCCGCGCGCTGCTCGCGGCGCGCCGCGGAGACTACGACAACGTGCCGCACCTCCCGGGCGGGCGCGCGACCGGCACGCTCGCCGCGTTCCGGCAGGGCCTGGTGACGAACCTGCTCAACCCCAAGGTCGCGGTCTTCTTCATCGCGCTGCTCCCCCAGTTCCTGCCCACCGCGGCGACCGCCCTCGACCACCTGATGCTCGCCGTGGTCGCCGCGGGCGTGACGCTGACCTGGTTCACCGTGCTGGCGGGCGTGGTCAGCGCGCTGCGCAGGCTGCTCACCGCCAACCGGGTCCGCCGCACCCTCGACGCCGTGATGGGCACCCTGCTGGTGGGCCTCGGCATCCGGCTCGCCACCGACTGACCCGTCACGGCGTGACGGCGACGAAGGCGGCGAGATCGGCCGACTGTTGCAGCCTGCTCGGCTCGTGCACGTACATCATGTGCCCGGCCTCGTAGTAGCGGAACTCGATCCGGTCGCGCAGCTCGTCGGGAATCGGGAGGGCCGCGAGCACCTGCTCGGCCGCGAAGTACGGCGTGGCGCCGTCGTGGTAGCCGCAGGCGACGTGCACGCGCAGGTGCGGGTTGGCCCGCATCGCCGCCGACAGCTTGCCGACCACCGAGACGGCCCTGCCCTCGAACTCCTTGTACGACCACGGCTGCACCCGGCCGGTCAGGATCTCGTAGGGCAGGTCGTTCGCGTAGCCGAGCGTGGTGCGGACGTGGGAGTTGATCGCCGCCGTGTACGGCCCCGTGATCGCGGCGATCGACGGGTCGTAGCCGGGCATCTCACCGCCGTCGTCGGCCTCCCAGCCGGTGAACCGGCCGTCGATCCGCCCGACCGTGCGCCCGGAGGCGCGCAGCAACTCCCGGAAGAAGCGCTGGTGCTCGATCCGCAGGCGCACCCGGCGGACGTAGCCCTCGTCGAGCCCGGACAGGGCCGCGAGCCGGGCGGCGACGCGATCGAGGTCGGCGGCGGGCAGCCGGTTGCCCTGGGCGAGGGCCCACGGGTAGTCGCGCGCGGCGAAGTCCGCCGCGTCGGCGAGCACCTCTGCGAGCGTCCGGTCCGGGTGCAGCCCGTGGTGGTGGGCGATCGCGGCGTACGTCGGCAGGAAGAGCGGGTAGGGCCGGTCGTTGCCCTCGGTGAACCGGATCGTGCCCATGTCGAGCACGCTGGAGATCAGCATCAGGCCGTTCACGTACATGCCGTGCCGGTCCTGCAGGTGCTCGGCGAGCGCGGCGGCGCGCAGCGTGCCGTACGACTCGCCCGCGAGGTACTTCGGCGACAGCCACCGCTCGTTGCGCGTGACCCACAGCCGGATCACCTCGCCGATCGTCTCGACGTCGCCGGTGAAGCCGTGGAACTCTGCGGGCTTGCCGCCCTCGACGGCGCGCGAGTAGCCGGTGCTGACCGGGTCGATGAACACGAGGTCGGACTGCGCGAGCAGCGATTCGTGGTTGTCGGTGAGCCCCCACGGCGGCGGCGTGAGCGCCCCGGCGTCCCCCATCACGACGCGGCGCGGCCCGAACAACCCCATGTGCAGCCACACGCTGGACGAGCCGGGCCCGCCGTTGAACGCGATGGTGACGGGCCGGGTGCCCGGCTCGGCACCGTCGAGCGTGTAGGCCACGAGGAACACCTCGGCATGCGGCTCGTGACCGTCGAACGTGCCGTCGGTGTGCTTCTCGTGCCGCACGACGATCCGGCCGGCGGTGGCCGTGTACCCGAGCCCACCGGTGGGTGTACGCAGGGTGTGCGAGGTCGTGACCAGGTCGTCGGTCGGGAGCTCTGGCTTCTCGTTCTGGGGAGCGTCTTCAGCCACGCACTGACACTAAGTGATCGAAAGCGCTTACGATGATCGCCACCATCCGGAAGGAGAACGACCGTGGTGCAGCTCCCCCGCCGGCAGTTCCTCAAGCTCTCGGGTGCCGCAGGCGCCACGCTCGGCCTCGCCGCCTGCGGCGGGGCGCCGCCGCCCAACCCCGGGGCCGCGGGCGGTGGCGGCGCGGGCGAGGTCGTCGTCGGGACGTGGGGCGGGGACTACCAGAAGTTCCAGCAGGACTTCGTCGAGCCGGTGCTGGCCAGGACCGACGGGGCGCCCACCGTGGTCTACGACGTGGCCGACCAGGTCGCGCGCATGACGAAGATGCGCACGCAAGGCCAGACTGGCGGGCCGGGCACCATCGACGTCACCGCGCTCTCCGACCAACAGGCACAGGAGATGGCCGCCGCGTCGCTGCTCGGGAAGGTCGACCCCGCGCGCCTGTCCAACTTCGCCAACATCCGCGAGGATTTCCGCAACGACCTGTGGGTGCCGCACATCTACAGCGCCGGCGTGATCATCTACAACACCGAGCACGTGACCACGCCACCCGACAGCTACGAGGTGTTCTGGGACCCGGCCTACGCGGGCCGCATCGGGATCATGTCGATCCAATGGGCCACCGAGTACTTCATGGCCGCCGCGCTCGAGGCCGGTGGCGACCCCGGCAACAACTGGGACGCGGGCTGGCAGCGGATGCTCGCCCGGAAGGGCACCGTGCGGGTCTACGAGTCCCAGGAGCAGCTCGGCCAGGCGATGATGTCCGGCGAGGTGTGGCTGGCGTACAACTGGAAGGCGCGCGCCTACCAGTGGAGGAAGGCCGGGGCGCCGCTGGCGTCCGCCATCCCGCGGGAGGGCACGTTCCCGGTCGTCTTCACCGTCGGCGTCCCGGCCAATGCTCCGAACCCCGACGGCGCATACGCCTACATCGACGCGATGCTCGACCCCGAGGCGCAGGAGCAGTTCGCGCAGAACATGGGGTACTGGCCGACCGTCACCAACGTCGACCCGTCGCCGGAGCTGACCGCCGAGATCGGGTTCACGCCCGAGGAGGAGCAGAACATCCACCGGGTGGATCTCGCCTACCTCGCGCAGAACAACGAACGCTGGCGCCAGCAGTACGTCGAGCAACTGATCAACCAGTGACGCTCGACCGTCGCACCGGCTGGCTGCTGGTGATGCCCGCCGCTCTGGTCACCGTGGTCTTCTTCGTGGCCCCGCTGGTCTACTTCCTGCGGTTCAGCTTCGAGCGGCCGTCGCGCACGGCGTTCTCCGAGCCTGTGTTCACGCTGGAGAACTTCGCGCGGTTCTTCGCCAGCCCGTACCACGTCGGGGCGCTGACGCGCACCCTGCTGGTCGCGCTGGCCGCCACCGCGCTCGCGCTGCTGCTCGCGCTCCCGGTGGCCTACCTGATCACGAAGGCGAGCGCACGGGTCAAGGCCGTGCTGATCATCCTCACGGTGTTCCCACTGCTCGTCGGCAACGTCGTGCGGTCGATCGGCTGGGTCGCGCTGCTCGGCTACTCGGGCGTCGTCAACACCGTGCTCACCGCCGTCGGGCTCCTCGACGCCCCGGTCGAGCTCCTGCGCACCGCCACCACCGTCACCGTGGCGATCACGTCGGTCGTGCTGCCACTGATGGTGCTCACGCTGCAGGCATCCCTCGAGTCGGTCGACCCGAACACCGAACGGGCCGCGCTGGACCTCGGAGCCCGCCCGCTGCGGGTGTTCCGCCAGATCGTCCTTCCCCAGATCGTGCCGGGGATCGCGGCGGGCACGTCGCTGGTGTTCGTCCTGTGCATCAACGCCTACGCCACGCCGCGGCTCGTCGGCGGCACGCAGGTGCCGATGCTCGCGCCCGTCGTCTACGACACGATCTCGTCGGACAACAACTGGCCCTTCGGCGCGAGCATGGCGGCCCTCATGCTCGTCGTGAGCCTCGCCGTGGTGCTGCTGTACGGCCGGTTGCTGCGGCGCCAGTTCGAGGGATGGCGCGTGGCGCGGTGACCATTCCCCGCTGGCTGGTCGTCGTCGGCGTGCTGGTGTTCGGCTTCATGCTACTGCCGGTGGCACTCGTCGTCTGGATGTCGGTGTTCAACAGCGAGTTCCTCACGTTCCCGCCGCCGGGCTACTCGCTGCGCTGGTTCGGCGAGCTCACGCGCGAACGCGGCCTCTTCGGCGGGCTGCGGCTGTCCTTCGTGCTGGCCCTGTCGACCGCGGCGCTCTCGACGGCGCTCGGCCTCCTCGCCGCGATCGGGCTCTCCCGCGCCCGGCTCCGCTTTCGCGGTCTCCTGGAGAACGGGTTCCTGCTGCCGCTGCTGATCCCCGCGATCGTCAGCGGCGTGGCGGTCTACATCTACCTCTACCAGCTGTCGTGGATGCTGCAGGTGCGGCTCGTGCCGACGCTCGGGGCCCTGCTGCTCGCGCACACGATGATCACGCTGCCGTGGACGTTCCGGCTCGTGCACGCCGGACTGGCGGGCCTCGGCACGGACGTCGAGCGGGCCTCGCTCGACCTCGGCCGCGGCCCGTGGCAAACGCTGTGGCGGGTGACGCTGCCGCTGCTGCGGCCCTCGCTCGTCGGGGCGTTCATCTTCGCCTTCATCTTCTCGTTCGCCGAGCTGGAGATCAGCTTGTTCCTCATATCCCCCGGGCAGATCACGCTGCCGGTGGCGATGGTGCAGTACGCCGAGTTCCGCGTGGACCCGACGCTCGCCGCGGTGTCCACCGTGCAGATCCTGCTGGTGGGCACGCTGCTGGCGGTGTCCAACAGGTTCATCCGGTTCGGCCAGGTCCTCTCGGGTGGGGTGAAGGGATGACTGCACTGACCGTCGAAGGCGTCAGCAAGTCGTTCGGCTCCACGCCGGTGCTCGACGCCATCCACGTCGACGTCGAGGCGGGCGAGCTGGTGAGCCTGCTCGGCCCGAGCGGCTGTGGCAAGACCACCACGCTGAACGTCGTGGCAGGCTTCCTCCCCGCCGACGCAGGCCGCGTCCTGCTCGCCGGCAAGGACGTCACGGCGGTGCCGCCCTACCGGCGCGACACCGCCGTGGTGTTCCAGAACTACGCGCTCTTCCCGCACCTGCGCGTGCGGGACAACGTCGCCTACGGGCTGCGGGCGAGGAAGCTGCCCGCCGCCGAGGTGACCGAGCGGGTGCGGGAAGCCCTTGCCCTCATGGACATCGGTCAGCTCGCCGACCGCTACCCCGGACAGCTGTCGGGTGGGCAGCAGCAGCGCGTGGCCGTCGCGCGCGCCGTCGCCGTCCGGCCGCGTGTGCTGCTCATGGACGAACCGCTGTCCAACCTCGACGCCAAGCTCCGCCAGGAGATCCGCCTCGAGCTGCGCGCCCTGCAGCAACGACTGGACCAGGCGGTCCTGTTCGTCACCCACGACCAGGAGGAGGCGCTGTCGATCTCCGACCGGATCGCCGTGCTGAACGCCGGGCGGGTGGAGCAGGTCGGCAGCCCGTCGGAGGTGTTCGAGCGCCCGCGCACGGTGTTCGTCGCCGACTTCATGGGCGTGGAGAACATCTTCCCCGGCGAGGTCGTGGACGGCCGCTATCGCACCGCCGACGGGCTGGAGCTGCCCGTGCCGAGCGCGGGCCCGGCCGACCACGTCGGGATCCGCCCCTCGGCGGTCCGTCTGGCCCCGGCGGGCGAGCCGACCCCCACCGCACACGGGGCGAAGGTCACCGGCCGCGTCTACCTCGGCGACACCGTCCGCTACCACCTGGAGCTCGAACCCTCCGGCATCACGGTGGTGGCCGAGCAGCCGCGCAGCGCCGGGGCGTCGTGGCAGCCGGGCGACGCGGTGCAGGCCTCGTTCGCGGCGGAGGATCTGCTCCCGCTGCAGGCGCGCTGACCGCGTTGTACGAGCGACGTTGTACGAGCGACACAAGACGACCGGAGACCCGACGAGCGTCTGCACGGCTATGGTGAGCACGTGACCGCACCCGCAGGCGCCGGGCACCACGACGGTCCCCCCGCGACCACGCCCCGTGCGATTCGGGCCGTGCTGCTGCCTGAAGAGGTCGGAGACTTCGACAGGGAGTGGCGCACTGCCTTGGCGCGCGCGGCTGAAACGCTGGACCTCACCGAGGTCTTCGACACACTCGAGCGATGGCGACGGATCGCACGGAGCACCCAAGCCGATCCCCAGGCCCATCGCCGCATGCTCGCCACCGCTGCACGCCTCCGTGCCGGCGAGAACCTCCCGAGTGCGAGCGCGGACGATTTGAGGGCGCTCATCAATCAGAGGCTCGGCCGATAGTTGTACGTCCTCAGGACATACGAGGAAGCGATCGAGCAGATCGCTGCCCTGCCGAACGAAGCGCTTGACCACTATGCGCAGGTGATCGACGTGCTCGAGTTGGCTCCGTGGAGCGGCGATCCTTACAACATGAGCAATCCGGACGGGGCCATGCGGCAACTCGTCTTCGGACCGAATGGCAGAGGCATGGTCACCTACCTCGTCCTCGAGGACCAGCGGCGCGTCGATGTGCTGCGGGTCCTGTGGTCCGAGTAGGGAGCACCCGCGGCTGACCCCACCGGCCGAACGCCCAGGCGGCAGCCCGGGACCGGGTCGACCAGCCGGCGTAACGTCGGCTGTGCCGAGGGCGAGGCGCATAGACGTGAGCTATCAAGATCCGATGAGAACGACCCTGTGATCCGCGTCGAGGACCTCAGATCGCTGCCGCTGTTCGGCGACCTGTCCGACGGCCAGATCGCGCAGTTGATCGCGGCCGCCACGGTCGTCCCGATCGAATCCGGTGTCGAGCTGTTCCACGAGGGCGAGCCTGCGGTCTTCTGGTGGGCGCTCGTGGACGGCGCGATCGAGCTGAGCCGTACCTTCGACCGCGAGGAGACCGTGGTCGGCCGGATGGACGTTCCCGGAAGGTGGGCGGGCGGATTCCGCGCATGGGACGAGCGCGGCGTCTACCTGGCGACCGGGCGCGGAAAGGTCGACGGGCGGGTGCTCCGGGTACCCGCGGCGGCACTGGCTGCGCTGTCGAGCGCCTGGTTCCCGTTCGGAAGCCACCTGATCAGCGGGCTGTACCACACGGCACGCTCGATCGAGTCGACCGCGCGTCAACGCCAGTCGCTCGTCGCACTCGGCACGCTGGCCGCGGGCATCGCCCACCAGATCAACAACCCGGCCGCGGCCGCCACGAGGGCGATCGACGAGCTCGAGGAGACCTGCCGGACCCTGCTGTCGTCGCTGGGCCTCCTCGCCCGGAACGAGATCTCGGCCCGGCAGTTCGTGGCACTCGACGCCCTACGCGGCGAGATCGGGTCCCGGCAAGTCGTCTCGAACCCGCTCGCCGTCGCCGACCTGGAGGACGACCTCGAGTCGTGGCTCACCGGCCACGGCGTCGAACGCGGGTGGCTCCTCGCCCCGGCACTGGCCGCCGCGGGCGTCGACGTCGGCTGGTGCGAGCGGGCGGGCACCGTCATCGACGGGGCCGCGCTCGGCCCGGCCATGGAGTGGGTGGCGAGCACCCTGTCCGCCACCGCGTTGCTCACCGAGCTCAAGGAGTCGACCGCGCGGATCTCCGAGCTGGTCGCCACCGTCAAGTCGTACTCGCAGATGGATCGCGCGTCGATGCAACGCGTCGACGTCGCAGGCGGCGTCGACAGCACGCTGGCGATGCTCGCCCACAAGCTGGGTGGCGGCATCGCGATCGTCCGCGACTACGGGTCCGACGTGCCGCCGATCGACGCCTACGCGAGCGAGCTGAACCAGGTCTGGACCAACCTGATCGACAACGCGCTCGACGCGATGGACGGCGCCGGCACGCTGCGGGTGACGGTGGGCCGTGACGGCGATGCCGTGTCGGTGTCGATCGCCGATACCGGGTCGGGAATGTCGCCCCAGGTGGCGGAACGCGCGTTCGACGCGTTCTTCTCGACCAAGGACGTCGGCAAGGGCACGGGCCTCGGCCTCGACATCGCGCGGCGCATCGTCGTCGAGCGCCACGGCGGAACGATCACGATCGACTCCCGCCCCGGCGCGACGGCTCTGCACGTCCGGCTGCCCGCCCGGCGGTGACGAGCGCGAGCGCCACCGCGGCGAGGCAGGACGTCCGACGGAAGGTCATGCGTCGTCTCTCGGAGGGTGCGAGGTGAGGTAGCCGCCCATGTGGGGGAAGTACTCGGCGGCGTCGAACTCACTGCCGTCGTCGGTGCGCACGCGTTCGATCAGCAGGCCGGGGTTGCGTCCGCGCCGCGCGTCGGGCCCGGCGACGATCACGACCCCGCTCCCCCGCCGGATCACGATCCGCCCCGGCGTGCCGCCGATCGCGTCGTCGGTGACGCGGGCGCGCAGCAGCCGCAGCCGCTCCCCGCGGTAGAAGCAGTAGGCGTTCGGGTACGGGTCGACCTGCGCCCGCACGAGGTTGAAGATGTCGCGCGCAGGCCATGTCCAGTCGATGCGGTTGTCCTCGTCGCCGCGGCGGTGGAAGTACGAGGCCTTCGCGCGGTCCTGCGGCGTCGGTTCCCGGCGGCCGGACGCCACCAGGTCGAGGGCCTCGACGGTGATCGGGCCGAACATCGCGAGAGTGCGGTCGAACAGGTCGACGATCGTGTCGTCGTCCGAGACGGGTGTGGACCACTGCAGGATGATGTCGCCCGCGTCGAAGTCACCGTTCATCCTGTGCGCGGTGACCCCGACCTCGGGCTCGTCGTTGATCAGCGCCCAGTTCAGCGGGGCGAAGCCGGCGTAGGCGGGCAGCAGCGCGTCGTGGACGTTCACCGTGCCCAGCCGCGGGGCGGAGAACACCTCGGGGGGCAGCCACGTGCGCCAGTTGGAGACCACCATGACATCGGCACCGGCCGCGGCGACGGCCTCGCGCGTCTCCGCGTCCCCGGCGCGGTTGCGGACCATGAGCGGGATGCCGCGGTCGGCGGCGAGCTCGGCAACCGACTCGTTGAAGATCTTCTCGTAGGCGTTGTCGCCGTCGGGGTGGGTGACGATCAGGGGCACCTCGTGACCGGCCTCGAGCACCGCCTCGATGGTGCGCCGACCCCAGGTCATGTAACCGAACGCCACGACTCGCACAAGATCTCCCGTCAGGCCGAGCTAGGAGGGTCCTGAACAACTCGGGCCGTAGCGAGCGGCGTCCAGGTGGTGTCCTCGCAAGGCGGACGATCGCGCCGATACCGGGGTTGTATCGGGGCGATCGTCCAACGCGGCGAGGGCGCCGCCTGGGCGCCGCGCAGTAGGCCTGAGTTGTTCAGGGCGCTCCTGGGTAAGGGTCACCTTAGGCCACATCCCGCGGCCAACGTCATCTGTCCTGGTTCCCCCTGGACGGACCGCCCCCTCGATGCCGTCATCCGCGCGATGAGGACCGGGGCCGCGCTTTCTACCGTCGACCACGTGCCCCCCGAGAGCCTCGCTGCCGCGATCGCGCGCGCCGGCAACGCGGTCGACCTGCTGCGGAACGCCGCGACGCCGGCCCACACGTTCCCGATCGCGCCGGAGTTCACGAACTGGCGCTCCGAGCAGCGGGCGTGGGCACGGACGTGTGCGCTGCTCGACCAGTCCCACCACATGACCGACCTGTTCATCGAGGGACCGGACGCGCTTCGCCTGCTCAGCGACCTGGGCGTCAACACATTCGCGAACTTCGGGGTGAACCGGGCCAAGCAGTTCGTCGCCGTCAACGCGGACGGCCACCTGATCGGCGACGCCATCCTCTTCCACCTGGAGGAGTCGCACTACGACCTGGTCGGGCACCCCATGGTGATCGACTGGGTCCAGTTCCACATCGAGACCGGCGACTACAAAGCGACCGCGGAGCGCGACGGCAACTCCGCCGTCCGCACCGGGCCGCCGACGCTCTACCGCTACGAGCTGCAGGGGCCGACCGCCGCCGCCGTCATCGAGCAGGCCACCGGAGCTCCGCTTCCCGCGACGAAGTTCTTCCACATGGCCGAGTTCACGATCGCAGGCCGCCGGGTCCGCGGGCTGCGCCACGGCATGGCGGGCCAGCCCGGCTTCGAGCTGTTCGGGCCGTGGGCCGACGGCGAGGCCGTGCTCGCGACCCTGCTCGCGGCCGGGGCGGACCACGGGCTCGTCCGGGCGGGCGCGAAGGCCTACTCGACGGCCAACCTGGAGTCCGGCTGGGTACCAGCGCCCCTTCCGGCGATCTTCGCCGCGGACGACTCGCGGCTCGCGGCCTACCGCGACTGGCTCCCTGCCGCCGCCGTCGGATCGCTCGGCGGCAGCGTCGACTCCAGCAACATCGCCGACTACTACCTCACGCCCTACGACATCGGCTACGAGCGCAACGTCCGCTTCGACCACGACTTCGTCGGCCGCGCCGCCCTGGAACGGATCGCCGAGGCCCCGCCGCGCCGGAAGGTCACCCTGGTGTGGAATCCCGACGACGTCGCCGCGGCGATCGGCTCGCTGTTCACCCCCGGCCCGGGCGCCAAGCACATCGACCTGCCGAAGGCGCGCTACGCCCTGCACCAGCAGGACAAGGTACTGGCAGGCGGTGATCGAGCGGACGAACAGGTGGGCGTCTCCCTCGACTGCGGCTACCTCGCCAACGAGCGCGCCATGGTCTCGCTCGCCACCGTCGACGTCGCCCACAGCGCTCCGGGCACCGAGGTCGTCGTGCTATGGGGCGAGGAGCCGAACTCCGCCAAGCCGCAGGTCGAGGACCACCGCCTCTCGAGGATCCGGGCCACCGTCGCCCCGGTCCCGTACGTGCAGTTCGCCCGCGACGAGTACCGGGGGAAATGATGTCGACAGAAACGAACGACCGAGCAACGAACGACCGAGCCGAGCCCAACCAGACGACCAGCGCTCCCGTCTCGCGGCGGGAGGCGCTGGTCCGGGCGTTGCGGAACACCAGCTACGAGGTGCTCCCGTTCAAGAAGACCGAGGCGGCCGTGCTCGAGCACGTCCCCCTGGACGTGGCCCTGACCGTCACCACGACCGAGGTGAAGGGCCTCGGCCCCACGATCGACCTCGCCGTGCGCCTGTCCCGCCACGGGTACACAGCGGCGCCGCACCTCGCGGCCCGGCTCGTCCGCGACGACGCCCACCTCACCGACATCGTCGCGCAGCTGCGCGAGGCGGGCGTCCGCAGCGTCTTCGTGATCGGCGGCGACGCGGCGGAACCGGCCGGCACCTTCCCCGACGCGCTGAGCCTCCTGCGACGCCTCGACGAGATCGGGCACCCGTTCACGACCGTCGGCATCGGCGGCTACCCCGAAGGTCACGGGCACATCCCCGACGACCTGATCGACAAGGCCATCGAGCAGAAGGCGCCGCACGCCACCCAGGTCATCACCCAGCTCTGCTTCCACGCCGACACCACGATGAACTGGGCCCGCGGCATCCAGGCCCGCGGCGTCGCCCTGCCCGTCCGCGTCGGCATCCCGGGCGCCGTCAGCAGGCAGAAGCTCGTGCGCATCACGGCGGGGCTCGGCCTCGGCCAGTCCGCCCGCTTCCTCAAGAAGCAGCAGAGCATGCTGTGGCGGTTCTTCCTGCCGGGCGGCTACAGCCCCAACCGGCTCGTCAAGCGGCTCACCCCCGGCGTCGGGCAGCCCGGCAGCAACCTGGCAGGCTTCCACGTCTTCACATTCAACGAGCTGGAGAAGACGCAGACATGGCGCAAGGAGTGGCTCGCCCGCCTGGAGGCGGCGTGACCCCGGACCGGCCGGGACAGCCCGGTGTCGGGCAGCACTGCGTGCTGACGCTGTCCTGCCCCGACACGCTCGGCATCGTGCACGCGGTGTCCGGCTTCCTCGTCCAGCACGGGTGCACGATCCGGGAGAGCCAGCAGTTCGAGGATCCCGACAGCGGCACCTTCTTCATGCGGGTCCAGTTCGCCCGCGCGGACGGCGCCACGCTCGACGTCGACCAGCTCCGCGGCGACTTCTCCGACGTCTCCGTCCGGTTCGGGATGACGTGGCGCATGGTCGACGCCTCCGAGCACCAGCGCGTGATCATCATGGTCAGCAGGTTCGCGCACTGCCTCAACGACCTGCTGTTCCGCACCTCGGTCGGCGAGCTCAACCTCGACGTCGTCGCCGTGGTGTCCAACCACCCCGACCTCGGCCGTCTCGCCGACAACTACGACGTCCCGTTCCGCCACATCCCGGTCACCCCCGACACCAAGGCGGAGGCCGAGGCGGCCCTGCTCGAGCTGGTCCGCACCGAACGCGTCGACCTGGTGGTGCTCGCCCGCTACATGCAGATCCTGTCCGACGAGACCTGCAAGCAGCTCGAAGGCCGGGCGATCAACATCCACCACTCGATGCTGCCCAGCTTCAAGGGCGCCCGCCCCTACCACCAGGCCCACGCCCGGGGGGTCAAGGTCATCGGTGCCACCGCCCACTACGTCACCGGCGACCTGGACGAGGGCCCGATCATCGAGCAGGAGCTCATGCGCGTCGACCACACGATGAGCGCAGACGAGTTCGCCGCCCACGGCCGGGAGGTCGAATGCCGGGCCCTTGCCCGCGCCGTCCGCTGGCACACGGAGAACCGCGTGGCCCTCAACGGGACGAAGACGGTGGTCCTCCAGTAGATCGGGTGAACCCCGCGACCACGAGCCCCGTGTCGGCAGAGTGTGGGTGAGAGGGTCGTACCAGGGGCTACGGATGGCGATCGCCTGCTGCCTGCTCGTCGGGCTCGCGGCGTGCACCGGTGTGACGACGGGGCTGAGCGCGGCCGGTGGGACGCCTGCCGCCCAGCTCACGACGTCGCAGGTGCGGGTGCTGCAGCTCAACCTGTGCAACAGCGGCATCGCGGCGTGCTATTCGGCCGGCCGGTCCATCGAGGAGGCCGCCGCGGTGATCCGTGCGGAGTCGCCCGACCTGGTCACCTTGAACGAGATCTGTGAGGACGACCTGCGGCCGCTCGAGCGTGCGCTCGCCCGCGCGGTGCCGGGCGGCAAGGCCGTGTCCGCGTTCCAGGCGGCGCGCGACCGCAACACGGGCGAGGGGTACCGCTGCGCCAACGGCGAGCAGTACGGAATCGGCATCGTGTCCCGGTGGCGCGCGGTGTCCGGGACCGCCCCGGCCGGCGGGATCTACCCGGTGCAGGACGAGGACGACCCCGAGGAGCGGGCCTGGCTGTGCCTGGACGTCGCAGCCACCCCTGCGCTCGGCGTCTGCACCACGCACCTCGCCTACACCAAGCGCGAGGTCGCGTCCGGGCAGTGCCGGTACCTGTTCGACACGGTCATCGGCGGGATGCGCGCGCGGAACGGGGCGGCGTCGGTGGTGGTCGGTGCCGATCTGAACCTCGACGGCGACAACCCGGACCTCCGGTCCTGCATCCCACCCGATTCCGCGCTCACCGACGACGGTGCGGTGCAGCACGTCGTCGCGACGCCCGATTTCGTCCTCGACACCTCCCGGACGATCGAGCTGCGAATCGACACCGAACACCCGGGCCTGCTGGTCACGCTCGCCCGGCGAGCGTCATAGCCCACCGAGTGCTCTAGGCAGTGTCCTGTAGGTCGGTGCGCAGCCCCCACGATGATTCAACCCGGCTCGACAAGGCCCTCCCGGACGGCGACGAGCGCGGCCTGGGTGCGCGAGGTCAGGTTCAGCTTCCCCAGCACGTTGCTCACGTGCGTGCGGGCCGTGCGCTCGCTGATCACGAGCTCCGACGCGATCTCCTTGTTGGACATGCCGGCGGCCACGAGGACGAGGATCTCCCGCTCCCGGGACGTGAGGGCGCCCAGCCCACTGCGCGGCCCGCGGATCTCCTGGGCGAGGCGCCGCCCGACGGCGGCGTCGAGATACACCTCGTCCCGTGCCGCCGCGTACAGCGCGGAGGCGACCTCGGCCGCCCCGGCGTCCTTGAGCAGGTAACCGGATGCGCCCTGCTGCAGCGCGGCGTGGACGCGCTCGTTCTCCCCGAAGCTGGTCAGGATCACCACCCGGACCGACGGGAACCGCCGCACGATCTCCCCGGTGGCGGCCACCCCGTCCATGCGGGGCATCTGCAGGTCCATGAGCACCACGTCCGGGAGCGTCCCGGCCGAGCTCAGGGCGTCCAGCTTCTCGAGGGCGTCCCTGCCGTCGGCGGCCTCGCCGGCAACGTCGACGTCGTCGAGGACGTCGAGGTAGGAGACGACACCGCGCCGGACGACCGAGTGGTCGTCGACGACGAGCACCCGCAGCGCGGTCATCGCGCGCCGACCGGGACGAGAGGTGCGGTGCCGAGCAACATCGCACCGACGCTAGACGGCGGGGAACGGCAGGCCATCGCGCGCATGACCGGTCTCGTCCCGGCACTCCGTCATCGGACCCCGTACGTCATATGACACGAGCACCGGATCAGATCAGGTGCCGCACGAGGATCGTCGCCACGCCCTTGATGCCGTTGACCACGATGGCGGCCATGTCAGTTCCCGCCCGTGTCGAGCGGGGCAGGCAGGTAGTCCCGCAGCTCGCTCTTGAGCTCGGTGGCGAACAGGTCGCGGACCGCCTCCGGGGTCCAGCCGCCCGATCGCAGCTGCTCGGCGACCTGGTCGGGGTGGGTCCACAGGGCGATGCGGTCACCGCCCACGGCGATCGCCTGGCCGGTCACACCGGACGAATCCGCCGAGGCCAGGTACACGACCAGCGGCGCGACGTCGTCGGGTGTGCCGAGTCCCTTCCGCCGGACCTGCTCGGGCACGGGCTCGCCGCGGTCGGCCTTCTCGACGAGCTCGCCGAGGCCGGGGATGGTCGCCACCATGCGGGTCAGGGCGGTCGGGACGATCGCGTTGACCGTCACGCCGATCTTCGCGTGCTCCACGGCCCAGGTGCGCATCATCGCGACGATCGCGCCCTTCGACGCGGAGTACGCGGTCTGGCCGAAGCTCGCCCGCTGCCCGGCAGGCGACCCGACCAGGATCAGCCGGCCGCCATCGCCCTGCTCCCGGAACCGCCGCACCGCCGCGCGGCCGCAGGTGAAGGTGCCGCGCAGGTGGCTCGTCACCACCAGGTCGAAGTCTTCGTCCGTGGTGTTGCGCAGCGTCCTGTCCCGCAGTGCACCGGCGTTGGTGATCATCACGTCGAGGCGGCCGAACTCGTCGACGGCCCTGGCGACGAGCGCGTCGGCGATCTCGGAGCCACCCACGGCGCCGACCACCGCCACCGCACTGCCACCGGCGTCGACGATCGACGCCACCGTCTCCTCGGCCACGTCCGCGTCGAGGTCGTTGACCACCACGGACGCGCCCGCCGCGGCGAGTGCCCGTGCGTAGGAGCGGCCGAGGCCGCGCCCGGCCCCGGTGACCACGGCAACCCTGCCGTCGAGCATGGGATTCCTCCTCAGTTGGCGACCCGCGCTGTGACATCGATTCGTTCGCCGGCCCGCTCATGGGGCACCGAGACGGGGAGCGGGATGACGGCACGCACGGCCGTGCCCGCGGCCGATCGCTGCCGGATCCGCAACGTCCCGCCCCACCGTTCGGCGCGTTCTCGCATGCTCGTCAGCCCGTACCCGTCGGACCCGCCGGCGGCTGCGGCACGCGCCGCGCGCAGGCCACGGCCGTCGTCGGCGACGCTCACCGTCAGCACGTGGTCCCGCACCCCGACGCGGACGGTCACGGCGCCTGCCTCGGCGTGCTTGACCACGTTGTGGATGGCCTCGGCAACGATGCGGTAGGCGTCCTCGGCGATCTCGGAGCCCACGTCCGGGAGGCCGGAGCCCACGTGCAGGTCGAACCGCAGGCCGGTGCGGTTGCCGGTGCTCTCGACGAGCGCGCGAACGGCTTCCCCGAGCCCGACAGCGGCCGACGTCGGGGGGCGTAGCTCGTGCACCATCGCCCGCAGGTCGGCGAGCACGGTCTTCGACAGATCCTCGATCTCGTCGGCGATCCGCTGCACCGTCGCCGCGGCCACCGGCCCGCCGCGGCCGCCCAGCACGCTCAGCGACTTCGCCTGCATCCCGACCGAGAACACCTGCTGGACGATCGAGTCGTGCAGGTCCCGTGCCAGCCGCTGGCGCTCCTCGCGGCGGGCGAGCGCGCGCTCCTCGTGCAGCAGCGCGGCGTAGTCCACCGCCACCGCGGCCTGCTCGGCCATCGCCACCAGGAACTCCAGCGTGGGCCTGCCGACGACCTGACCGGGCGCGAAGAACGCGTTCAGCACGCCTTCTGCCCGGCCGCGGAGCATCAGCGGCACGCTCGCGAACGAGTCCCATTCGAGCTCGCTGAGGTACTCCCGCAGCGGTTCCCACGCGGGGTCGTCCTTGATCATCCCCCAGCGGTGGGGCACCACAACGGGTTCCCGGCCGTCGAGCGCGTCGAGCATGCGCAGCGCGGCACCCCGGGACCGGCAGCGCATGAGCCGGTCGAAGAAGTCCGGCCAGCGCCGGAAGCCGGCCGAGCCCATGATCTGCAGGTTCCGGCCTGCGCCGTCGAAGGTGAAGATCTGGACGGCGGCCAGCGCGTCGGCCTGCACGACCTCGCGCGCGACCGCGTCGAGCATCGCCGTGATCGACCGGGCGGACGCGAGCGTGGCCGAGGTCCGCGCGATCGCCGCCACCCGCCGCTGCCGGTGCCGCTCGGCGGTGACGTCGCGGAACGCCACGACGGTGGCGCGTTCCGGCCCGGGCAGCGGGCGCGTCCGGTAGGCGAACTCCCGGCGCACGCCCGCGACGGGTGCCCAGATCGACACCTGTTCTGCGGGCTCGTCCTCGAGGAGGCCCCCGGCATCGGTCGGGGCGGGGCAGGCGAGCTCGAAGGGCGCCGGCATACCGATGAGGTCGTCCGCATCGCGTTCGCACAGGGCGATGGCCGCCGCGTTCAGCTGCACGAACAGCCCGGCGGCGTCGACGACCGCAAGCCCGTCGGGGGCGTGCGCGGAGAGCTCCGACCAGTCCACGGGTGGGGCCGAGCCGACAGCGGGTACGGCGGTTGCAGAACCTCGATCGGGCATCCGACCTCCTTCCGCCACCGGTGCCTTCCGGCCGCCAGCATGCCCAGGCGCGGCGGGCGCCGTCATCCCGCCGCGGCTCGCTCGCGCCGATCCACGTCAAGTGTCTCGGCCGCGCTCGGTCGATGGGCCGAGAGCGATCGGTCATTGCACGCTGTCCGCCTCCCGGCCGCGTTCCTAGCCTCTGTCGAATGGGCCCCGGTCGGATGCTGCTCGGTCTCGGAGGCTGAGATGGACGCGTCGATCGGCACGGTGTGGGAGGCGGTGGCCGCGCACCTCCCGGACGAGATCGCGATCTCCGAACCGGGGCGCGAGTACACCTACGCGGAGTTCGACGACCGCGCCTCGCGGCTGGCCGCTGCCCTCGACGCGGCCGGAGTCGGCCCCGGCGACACTGTCGCCTGCTACCTCTACAACGGCGCCACGTACCTGGAGACCGTGTTCGCCGCGTTCAAGATCGGCGCGATCCCGGTCAACGCGAACTACCGGTACACCGGGCACGAGCTCAGCGAGCTGCTCGCCGACGCCGACGCCGCGGCGGTGGTGTTCAGCGGAACGCTCGCCGAGAACGTCGCGCACGCCGCGGAGCACGTCCGCACCCTGCGGCTGCTGGTACGCGCCGGACCCGGCGGCGGCCCGGAGGCCCGTGATCTCGACGAGCTGCTGGCCGGCACTCCGCCGCGCCCCCGGACCCCGCGCCCGGGCTCCGACCAGCTCTTCATGTACACCGGCGGCACCACCGGCAAGCCGAAGGGCGTGATCTGGCGGCAGGCCGACCTGCTGCACAGCCTCACGGTGCCGATCTTCGGCCCGCTCGGCCACACGTCCCTCCCCGCCACGCTGGACGAGGCCGTGGAGATCGCGGTGACGGCCCGCTCGACCGGCCGCGCCCCGGCGACGATGCCGATCGTCCCGCTCATGCACGCGACGGGCCTGTTCAACACCATGGGCGCGCTGCTCGTCGGCGGCCGGGCCGTCACCGCGCGACCGGGCGGTCTGGACCCGCGTCACGTGTGGGAGACGATCGCGGTGCAGCGCGCCGGGACGATCATCGTGGCCGGCAACGCGGTCTGCCAGCCACTCGTCGACGAACTGCGCGCCGCCGAGAAGGCGGGCAAGCCGCACGACGTCTCCTCGCTGCGCGGCATGATCAGCTCGGGCACCGCGTTCAGCGACCACCTCAAGCAGGCCTTCCACGAGCGCGCGCAGGTGACCATCACCGACGCCATCGCCTCCAGTGAGGGCGGCCCGTTCGCGTTCGCGATCACGCGCTCGGTGGACGATCTCCCCTCCCGGTTCTTCCCGGTGCCCGCTACGAAGGTGATCGGCGCGGACGACCGGATCCTCGAACCCGGCAGCGGCGAGGTCGGCGTCCTCGCCTACAATGGGCCGATGCCGCTGGGCTACTACAAGGACAGCGCGAAGACCGCCACGACCTTCCGCACGATCGACGGCGTGCGCTACTCCATCCCCGGCGACCACGCCCAGCTCGACACCGATGGGGCGATCCGCTTCCTCGGCCGCCGCTCCGGTGTCATCAACACCGGCGGGGAGAAGGTGCACCCCCAGGAGGTCGAGAACGCGCTCCTCACCCACCCCGACGTCACCGACTGCGCCGTGGTCGGCGTGCCCGACCCGACGTGGGGCGAGAGCGTGGCCGCTGTCGTCGCCACGCCCGGGGCGCCGGCCGAACAGGAGCTGCGGGACTGGGTCCGGCGCACCCTCGCCGGCTACAAGGTGCCGCGCCGGATCGTGCTGGTCGAGCGGCTGCCCCGGACCCCGACCGGCAAGCTGGAGGTGGCGCGGGCCAAGGAGATCGTCGAGCGCGGGTCGGCGTAGCTACGGCGCGCTCGCTGCCGTCCTCGCAGCGCCCGCGGAGCCTGCGACGACCGCACTCAGCGCGCGATCAGCCCGCGTAGAGCCAGTCGATGTAGCGGTAGTCGCCGGGATCCCGGTCCCGCAGGAGTGCGTTGCGGGTGGCCCGGAACAGCCCGTCGCAGTGCCACAGGTCGCCCCACTGCCGGGCGGTGCGCTGCACGCGAGCGGTGCGGACGGTGCGAATCTCGGCGTACGCGGCCAGGGCTCGGTCCCAGTCGGTGCCGTCGGCGGTGCGGGCCTTGGTGGCCTGCTCGGCGAGCTGGGCGGCGTCCTCGAGTGCCTGGCAGGCGCCCTGGGCGAGGTACTGCAGCATGGGGTGGGCGGCGTCGCCGGTGAGGGCGAGCCGTCCGTCGACCCAGGCGGCGATCGGGTCGCGGTCGTACATGCGCCACCAGCGGTCGCGCCACAGGCTCGGCAGCGCCGCCTGGATCCGGTCGCAGGTGGCGGCGAAGGCGGCGCCGAGCTCGTCGGGGGTGCCCCAGTCCTCATCGCCGGCAAGGGCCTTCGGCGAGCGGAACACCGCGACCTGGTTGAACATCTCGCCGCGGCGCAGCGGGTACTGCACGAAGTGGCAGCCGGGTCCGATGTAGACGACGACGTCGTCGAGAGCGAGGCCAGAGGTGTCGGGCAGGTCCGCGAGGGGGAGCGCGCCGCGGTAGGCGACGTAGGCGGAGCTGACCGGCTCGTCGTCGCTGAGCCGGGCGCGCAGCCGGGAGCCGAGGCCGTCGGCGGCGAGGACGACGCGGCCGGTGTCCCGGCGCCGCTCCCCCACCGCGACGGCGTGGTCCGCGGCGAGTTCCACGTCGCGGACGGCGGCATCGGTGACGAGGTCGACGCCGGCCGCGCGGCAGGCCCGCAGGAGGATCGCGTGCAGGTCGCTGCGGTGGATCACGACGTACGGGGCGCCGTACCGACGCGCGGTGTCGGCGAGGTCGAGGTGCGTGAGCTCGCTGCCGTCGAGGGCGTCGCGCATCACCAGCCTGCGCGGCGTGACCCCGAGGTCGACGACCTCGTCCAGGAGGTCCCACGAACGCAGGAGCCGGGTGGCGTTCGGGGCCATCTGCAGGCCCGCGCCCACCTCGCCGAACTGCGGCTCCTTCTCCAGGACCCGCACCGCGAAGCCCGCCCGGGCGAGCGCGAGGGCGCTGCCCAGCCCGCCGATCCCGCCCCCGACGACGACGGCGTCCACATCGGGGTCCATCTCAGACCGGCGCCGGGACGACGGCCCGAGCGGTGTTGCGCTGGGTACCCAGTCCGTCAATCTCGGTGGTGAGGACCGCGCCGTCGGAGAGGTAGCGCGGGGGCTTGCGGGCGTGCCCGACGCCGCCGGGTGTTCCGGTGGCGATCACGTCGCCCGGGTTGAGGGTGACGATCTGCGAGATGTAGGCGATCAGCGCGACCGGGTCGAAGACCAGGTCGGAGGTGTTGGCGGTCTGCACGGTCTCGCCGTCGACCGCGCACGTCAGGTCGAGGGCCGGCCGCACGCCACCGGGCAGTTCGTCCGGCGTGACCAGCTGCGGCCCGAACGGCGTGGTGGCCTCGAACGTCTTGCCCTGCAGCCACTGCAGCGTGCGGTACTGCCAGTCGCGCATGGTCACGTCGTTGAGCACGGCGAACCCGGCGATCGCCGCCTCGGCCTCCGCCTCGGTGGCCCGCCGCACCGGGGCGCCGACGACCACGGCGAGCTCGGCCTCCCAGTCGACCTTCTCGGAGGCGGGGTCGAGCGAGACCGCGTCGTGCGGGCCGACGAGCGCCTCGGGGAACTTCGCGAAGAGCGTGGGGTGCTCCGGCAGCTCCCGGCCCATCTCCAGGATGTGGCTGCGGTAGTTCAGGCCCACGCAGAAGATCTTCCCGGGGCGCGGCACCAGCGGCGCCAGGTCGGCGCCCGCGAGGGCGTGGCACGGCCCGTCCGCCGTGGCCGCGCGCTCGCGCCATGCCGGGTCGGCGAGCAGCGCGCCCAGCTCGGGGGCGTCGATCTCGACGACGGTCTCGCCGTCGACGCGACCGGCGCGGGTGCCGTCGGGGGTGCGCAGCGTCGTCAGCCTCACGCGGGGGCTCCTTCCACCTGCACGCGGTCGGCGTGGAGGCGCTCGAAGATCGGGGTGTCGGAGAAGCGGAACAGGTCGAGACCGGAACCGGCGCTGATCGTCAGCGGCACCCAGGACGGGACGGCGACGAGGTCACCGCGGCCGACCTGCCACTCGCGCTCGCCGACCCGCACCGTGCCGGTGCCGTCGAACACCTGCCACACCGCGGAGCCGACCTCGCGACGGGTGGCGGTGGTGGCGCCCGGCCGCAGCCGGTGCATCTCGGCGCGAATGGTCGGCATGACGTCGCCGCCGGTTGTCGGGTTGGTGAACCGGACGGCCGCGTGCCCCGGCTCCACCACGCCGGGGTACCCCTCGTCGTCGAGGGCGAGCTGCTCGGTGAGCGCGGCGTCGGTGTGCTCCCACCGGTAGGCGGCGATCGGCGAGCTCGGGGTCGGGCCCGGCTGCGAGACCGGCCGCAGGCCGGGATGCGCCCAGAGGCGCTCGGCGCGGGAGCGGGCAGGTGTCGAGCGGTCGGACACCTCGTCCGGGCCCAGCTCGAAGAACGCCGAGCCGACCTGGTGGACGAACGGGATGTCGAGCCCGTCGAGCCACGCCATCGGCTGGTCGGCCTGGTTGTGGTGCCCGTGGAACCGCCAGCCCGGCGTGAGCAGGAAGTCGCCGCGGCGCATGGCGACCGGGTCGCCGTCGACGACGGTCCAGACTCCCTCGCCCTCCACGACGAACCGGAACGCGTGCTGGGTGTGGCGATGGACGGGGGCGTCCTCGCGCGGGTTCAGGTACTGGATCGCCGCCCACAGCGTCGGCGTGGCGTACGGGGCGCCGCCGAGCCCGGGGTTGGCGAGCGCGATGGCCCGGCGTTCGCCGCCGCGGCCGACCGGCACCAGGTCACCGGACCGCTCCGCCAGCCGCAGCAGGTTCTGCCACCGCCACAGGTGCGCCTGCGCGGCGGGGCGCGGGCTGGTCGGCATCAGGTCGCCGATCTCGGTCCACAGCGGCACGAGCAGCTCCTGCTCGAACCCGCGGTAGAGGTCCTCGAGCGCCGGGGTGCGCTGCGGCTGGCCCGGCCCGTCGACCGCCTTCAGCGTCACCGGCGAGAGCGTCGTGGTCATGCCGCCACGCTAAGGCTGTCCCGCTCAGAGGGCGCCGATGTTCTGGTGCACAGAACTATCCGATAGATCCCGCTCGATGCGGGTGACCGTCGTAGCGAGGTCCCTCGTCCATTCGGGGAGCCGGTCGCGGCGGTACCGCACCGTCGGCATCGCGATCGACACGGCCGCGGGCACCATCCCCCGCGGGCACGCGAGGGCCTGCCCGATGGCGGTCACGCCGTTCTCCGTCGCCTGGTCGTTGACGGCGAACCCCTGCTTGCGCACCCGCCGCAGGTCCCGCAGCAGGGCGGGCACGTCCGCCACCTGCGAGTCAGACGAGTCCGAACCCGCGTACAGCTCCATCACCTCGCTCTCCGGCAGGCAGGCGAGCACCGCCCGCCCACCGGATGCGAGATGGGCGGGCAGCACGCGCCCCTCCCGGTCCCCCACCCGCAGGATCTGAGGCGACTCGACGCTGGCGACGAACCGGGCCTGGCCACCGACCACGACCATCAGGTTCACCGACTCGTCGGTACGGGCCGCCAGCGCCTCGAGATGTGGCAGCGCGAGCCTGCGCAGGTCGGCGACCGGCTCCGGGGCTGCCGCCCCGCGCAGCACGGGCCCCGCGACGTAGCGCCGGTCCTCGTCCTGCTCGGCGAAGTCGCGGTAGACGAGCATCGCGAGCAGCCGGTGCGCCGTGGAGCGGGCGACGCCAAGGCGTGCGGCAGCGTCCGTGACGCGCAGCGGGCCCTCGTGCAGCAGCAGCGTCGCCAGGTGCAGCGCGTGGTCGACGGACTCGATGCCGTACGCCGGCTTGTTCTTCACAGCGGAATCGTAGCGACCGGGCATCAGAACACCAGGCGGCGATGCCCACCCACCCGAACGGGAAGGACGGCGTGTCGTAATGTCGGACCCGTCTGCCACTTCGCTGGATGGGAACGTTCTTGGCGCGCTACGTCATGACTCGGCTCGTTGATGACATCGACGGCTCGCAGGCCGTGATGACGGTGTCGTTCTCGTTGGACGGCCACAACTACGAGATCGACCTCTCGGAGTCGCACCTCAGCGCGTTGCAGCAGGCGCTCGCGCCGTTCGTCACCGCGGCACGGGCCGTTCCGAACGGGCGTCGCCCAGCGCCGAAGCGGGCGCCCGACCCGACGGAACGTGTCCCCGAGGTGGTCGCGGCCGAGATCCCCGCCGCACGTCCTTCGGCGGTCGATCGGGCGCCCTTCCAGCAACCGAGTCCCCGGGAGCGCGCCGCCGCGCCGGCGCGTTCCAAGCCGGCCCCCCTTGTGGCCGACCCCTTCAATCCCCGGTCCTGACGGCGTCGAGCCTGCCGCGCATGTCCTCGGGGAGCAGCTCCCGCAGCTGCTCGGGAAGTAGCGGCAGGTCGAGCAGGCTCAGCTTCACCCGGCTGCGCCGAGCGTGGACCTCGGGATCGAGCCGCACGACAAGGCCCGCGTCCGGCTGGACCGACACGTCGAGGGTGTCGCCGGGCCGGGCGTCACGATGCGGGTTCCCGTCGATCTCGACCGCCAGCTCCCCTGCCTCGGCGAGCAGCTCGAGCCGCAGCCGGTCGTCCTCGCTGAGCACGAGGGACCGCGAGATGCCCGACATCGCCGCGGACGGCGTCACCACGATCCCCCGCACGGACGGCGACAGCAGCGGCCCGCCCGCGGCGTAGCTGTAGGCCGACGATCCGGCCGCGGTGGCCACCACGAGCGCGTCGCACCGGAAATAGCCGTACCGCACGTCGTTGACGGCCATGGCGGCCGCCAGTGAGCCGCGGCCCGGCTGCCGGACAAGCGCGAGATCGTTGAACGCGATCAGGGTCTCCTCGCCGACACCCACCCGCAGGGCGCTGTGCGACTCCAGGACGAAGTCCCCTCCCGCGATGCGGTCCAGCGCGACGTCGAGGTCGGAGGGCTGCACCTCGACGAGGAAGCCCAGCCGGCCCAGGTGCACGCCGAGCACGGGGACCGGCCGGTCGGCCACCAGTCGCAGCGCGCCGAGCATCGTGCCGTCGCCACCGACGCTCACCACCGCGTCGCAGGTACGGGCCAGCTCGTCGGCCTCGACGGCGCGCACCCCGGCGCCGACCCGGTGCGCGTCGGCGGAATTCACCAGCACCTCGGCGCCGTGTCGCTGCGCCCATCGCACGACGGAGGCCACCACGGCGGACACGTCGCGCCGGGGATGCACGACCAGAGCAAAACGATCAGAGGCCACGGGTCGTCAAGTGTGCCAGATCGGTTCCCGCCCCATTGGAACGTATAGCCGACGGGGGGACTTGCGGCAAGGCCAAGGGGCGGGCTCAGAATCGCGCTCCACGAATGCGATGCGCATGATGACGGGGAGCACGAATGCGGGTATTGCTGTCCACGATCGGGACGCGCGGCGAGGTCCAGCCGATCGTGGGGGTGGCCACGCGGCTGCGGGCCGCCGGCCACGAGGCGGTGGTGTGCGCGCCCCCCGACTTCCGCGAGTGGGTGGAGTCGCTCGGGATTCCGTTCGTGCCGGTCGGGCCCGAGCTGCGCGGTCCCGCCACGCAGGGCGAACGGGTCCTGCCGACGTCTGAGCAGCGGCAGCAGATGATCGAGGGCACGGTGGTGGCCCAGTTCGCGGCCGTCGCGGCCGCGGCGGACGGCTGCGACCTGGTCGTGGGTGGCGGAGCACTGGCGATCGCCGCCCGCTCGATCGCGGAGCACCGCGGAATCGGCTACGTGTACGCGAGCTTCTGCCCGATCACGCTCCCGTCCCCGCATCTTGCACCGCCGACATACGGGATTCTGGGACAGAAACCGGCCGACGGAACCGTCGACAACGCCACCCTCTGGGCCGAGGATGCCCAGCGCTGGAATCTCCTGTGGAGCGCGGCGCTCAATTCCCGTCGGGCCGAGCTGGGCCTCCCACCCGTCACGGACGTGCGGCGCCACATCTTCACCGCGACGCCGTGGCTGGCCGCCGATCCGACGCTGGCGCCATGGCCAGACCCGGAAGACCCGAGCGTGTTCCAGACCGGCGCATGGATCCTGCCCGACGACCGCCCCCTCGATCCCGAGGTGGCGGCGACCGCTCGACACGTCGCCGGTGCGGTGCGAACCGACGGTGCGGTGACGGCCGCGCGGCGATTGGTGGAGATAGCGCATTCCCAACGGGAACAACTCGGTTGAGACCGCGCGTTGCACAGTGCATCGTTCTCGCGCGGCCGATTCGCGCCCGCGACCGATCCCCCACCAGCGTCGCCACGAGGCGGCGCGCCCACCCACCGTGTTCGCGCGGGCCACCTCGCGCGCCCACACCACGATTGGAGGCGGCACGCTCATGCCTGACTTCGACGACTGGCGGCAGGGTGCCGCCTGCCGGGACCAGGACCCGGAGCTGTTCTTCCCGCTGACCGAGATGGGGCCCGGCGCCCGCCAGACCGCCCGGGCGAAGGCCGTCTGCGCCCGCTGCCCGGTGCGCGCGGAGTGCCTCGAGTACGCCCTCGACCACGGTCTCGACCACGGGATCTTCGGCGGGACCACCGAGACGGAGCGTAGGGAGCTCCGCCGCGTGCGGACCTCCCGTAGGGCCGCCTAGCAGGCAGACTTTGTCTTGACATAAGAATGTCTGCCTCGCTAGCGTCCGAGCCTCCGGGCCGCCCTACGGGAGGACAGCGATGAAGCTCGCCCTCGACCCGCAGATGTTCTACTCCACGCACTCGGTGCACGAGCTACCCGACGTCGTGGCCCGCATGGGCTACGGGTGGATGGAACTCTCACCGAAGGCGGACTTCATCCCGTTCTTCCGCCATCCCCGCGTCGACGACGCCGGCGTCATCAAGCTGCGCAAACGCGCCGCCGACGCCGGCGTCGGCATCGCATCCGTGCTCCCGGTGCTGCGCTGGTCGGGCCCCGGCGAGGACGAACGCCAGGCCGCCGTCCGCGCCTGGAAACGCGCCATCCAGATCACCGTCGACCTCGGCGTCGACACCATGAACTCCGAGTTCAACGGCCGACCCGACGCCGCCGAACACGCCGAGAGCCAGTTCCTGCGCACGATGGACGAGCTCATCCCCGTGTTCGAGCGTGAAGGCGTGAAGCTGGTGCTCGAACCCCACCCCGACGATTTCATCGAGGACGGCCACGCCGCACTCGACCTCGTGCGTGGGCTCAACCGCGACTGGATCTCCTTCCTCTACTGCACCCCACACACGTTCCACCAGGGCAATGACGCCACCGGCATCATCACGGCCGCCGCCGAGAAGCTCGCCTACGTCCACCTCGCCGACACCCTCGACCACACCGCCTCGAACGGGTTGCGCTACATCGTCAACCCGCCCGGCTCCACGGTGCGGGTGCACCAGCACGCCGAGATCGGCCGCGGCGAGGTCGACTTCGACGAGGTCTTCGCCGCGCTGGCCGCGATCGGGTTCGACGGCGTGATCTCGTCATGCGTCTTCGGCTGGGAGGAACAGGCCGAGGAGATCAGCATCCGCCAGCGGGAGAAGGCCACCGCGCTGATCGAGGAGTACTTCAGCGACAGTCCCTGACGAGGCCCCATACGATCGATCAATGGGCCAGCACCCCGACGCGTTCCTCTCCTTCGCCGACATCGCCCCTGACCGGACGGTGGAGCGGCTGCCGGGGACGAACCGCGACGCCATGGCGATGGTGCTGCTGCTCTACCGGGTCACGAGCACCGTCGTCTACGACCTCGAGTCCACCGTGCACCGGCCCGCCGGGTGGAGCTGGTCGGCGTTCCGCCTGCTCTTCACGCTGTGGGTCGCCGGTCCGCAGGAGGCCAGCCGGGCGGCCGAGCTCGCCGGGATGAGCCGCGCGGCGGTGTCGAGCCTGTCGCGGACGCTGAGCGCCGCAGGCCTCCTGGAGCGCGGCCCCGACGAGCGCGACCGCCGCGGCGTGGTGCTCTCGCTCAGCGCGGAGGGCACGAGCCGGCTCGAGGCGACGCTGCGGGTGCACAACCAGCGCGAATCCGAGTGGGCCGCACTCCTCACGCCCGAGGAGCTGGACGTGTTCAACACCGTGCTGGGGAAGCTGGCGCGGGCGGCCCGGTCCGAGTCCTGGGTCAGCCACCGCTTCTGACGACAGCACTGGCGTTCATGGCCGGATGGCCCTAGGCTTCCCATGTAGTTAAACCTTTAATTGCCGAGAGGACGACACCGTGGTCAAGGCCTTCGCCTCCTCCGCCGACACCGCCGCAAAGGAGCAGACCCTCGAGGTGCTCGCGGACGGCGTGTACGCCCTCACCGCCGAGGGCGACCCCAACATCGGGGCCATCGAGGGTGAGGACTTCCTCGTCTGCTTCGAGGCGCTCGCCACCCCGGTGGCCGCGCGCAAGTGGCTGGACCGGCTGCGCGAGCACACCGACAAGCCCGTCCGCTACCTCGTGCTCTCTCACTACCACGCCGTCCGCGTGCTGGGCGCGTCGGCGTTCGACGCCGAGACCATCGTGTCCCACGAGATCACCCGCGCGCTCGTGGCGGAGCGGGGTAAAGAGGACTGGGAGAGCGAGTTCGCCCGCATGCCGCGCCTCGCCGAGGCCGCCGACTCGGTGCCAGGGCTCACCTGGCCCACGCTCACCTTCGCCGACCGCCTCACGATCGACCTCGGCGGCGACCGCGGCGACCTCGTGCTGCAGTACCACGGCCGCGGCCACACCGAGGGCGACATCACCGCGTGGCTGCCCCGCCAGAAGATCCTCTTCGCGGGTGACCTCGTCGAGGCGCAGGCCGCGCTCTACACCGGCGACGCCTTCCACCGCGAGTGGGCGAGCGGCACCCTCGACCGGGTCAAGGCGCTCGGCGCCGAGCAGCTCGTCGGCGGGCGCGGCGCGGTGAGCCGCGGTCGGGCCGAGGTCGACGCCGCGATCGAGCAGACCCGCGGCTTCCTGCAGGTGATGCTCCGCGAGGTCGGCGCCGTGCAGCAGCGCGGCGGCACGCTGAAGGAGGCCTTCGAGGCCACCCACGCAGCGCTCGTCGACGACTACGGGCACTGGCCGATCTTCGAGCACTGCCTGCCCTTCGACGTCTCCCGGCTGTGGGACGAGCTTTCCGGCATCGAGCGCCCGATCATCTGGACCGCGGAACGCGACCAGGAGGTCTGGGCGCAGCTCCAGTCATGAATCCGGCCATGAACCCGGTCGTCGTCCTCGGGGCGGGCCCGGTCGGGCAGACCACCGCCCTGCTGCTCGCCCGCTGGGGCGTCCCGACGATCGTCCTCGACCAGCGCCCCGCGCGGGACGCGATCGGTTCCAAGGCGATCTGCCAACAACGCGACGTCCTCGACATCTGGGAATCGGCCGGCGCGGGACGCCGGATCGCCGACGAGGGCGTCACCTGGACCACCGCGCGCACCTTCTACCGCGACGCGGAGCTGTTCAGCTACGCATTCGCCGAGCCGGGCCGCCCCGCGTTCCCGCCGTTCGTGAACATCTCCCAGACCCGCACCGAACAGATCCTCGACGAACGCATCGCCGCGGAACCGCTCGTCGACGTCCGCTGGGGCCACCGGGTCGTCCACATCGACCAGGACGCCACCGGCGTCGAGGTGCGGTGTGCCGACGGAACGCGGCTGCAGGGCTCCTACCTCGTGGTCTGCGCCGGATCCCGGTGCGACGAGCTGCGCCGCCTGCTCGGGGTGGAGTTCGAGGGCCACTCCTTCGACGACCGGTTCCTCATCTGCGACATCCACACCGACCTGCCCGGATGGGCCACCGAGCGCCGGTTCTACTTCGACCCGGCGTGGAACCCCGGCCGGCAGGTGCTCATCCACCCATGCCCCGACTCCACCTTCCGGATCGACTGGCAGGTGCCCGCCGGGTACGACCTCGACGCGGAGGCCGCGTCCGGCGCACTGGACGCCCGGATCCGCGCGATCATCGGCGACCGGGACTACGAGATCGTGTGGAAGTCGGTCTACCGCTTCCACTCCCGCCTGGTCGACCGCATGCGCTGCGGGCGCATCCTCCTCGCGGGCGACGCCGCACACCTGGTCTCGCCGTTCGGGGCGCGCGGGCTCAACTCGGGCGTCGCCGACGCGGAGAACGCCGCCTGGAAGATCGCCTACGCCGGGAACGGGTGGGCGCCCGACACCCTGCTGGACACCTACCACGACGAGCGGCACGCCGCGGCGCTCGAGAACATCGCCGTGACCACCGCGACGATGGACTTCCTCGTCCCGCAGGACGAGGCCGCGGCGGCGTACCGACGCGACGTCCTCTCCAGGGCCGCCGACGACCCCGCCGCCCGTGCGCTCGTCGACTCGGGGCGGCTCGCCGAGCCGTTCTGGTACGTCGACTCGCCCCTCACGACCCAGTCGCCGACGCACCCGTTCGGCGGTCGCCCGCCGCGGGGCGCGGCGCCGGTCCCAGGCCCGGGCGTCCTCGTCCCCGATGTCCCGCTACACCAGGTCGTGAGTGGATACGCGAGCCATGACGCGCGTATCCACTCACGACCCCCGGGGCGGGTCCGAGAGATCGCGCGGGACGGATTCCTGCTGCTGGTGGCGCCGGGCGCGGATCTCGACGCGGCACGCACGGCCGCCGCGGCCACGCCCGGTCCGGTCCGGGTCATCGGCCTCCCCGAGATCGACCCCGACGGCACCCTCAGCGGAACCCTCGGCAGCCGGCCCGACGAGGTCTGGATCATCCGCCCGGACGCCCACATCGCCGCCGTCCTCGGCAACCCCACTCGACAGGAGATCCGCGCGGCGCTCGCCCGCGCCACCCGCTCGGAAGGAGAAGCACGATGGCGTACTACCGACGAGTCGGTGACATCCCACCGAAGCGGCACACCCAGCACCGCACCCCCGACGGGGGCCTCTACTACGAGGAGCTGATGGGCGAGGAGGGCTTCTCCTCCGACTCGGCTCTGCTGTACCACCGCGGGGTGCCGTCGGCGATCGTCGACGCCTCGCCGTGGGAGCTGCCGGACCAGACGCTCACCGAGAACCGGCCGCTGATACCGCGGCACCTGAAGCTGCACGCCCTGGTCGGGGAGGACTGGAAGGCCGCCGACGCGGTCACCGGGCGGCGGCTGGTGCTGGGCAACGCCGACGTGCGGATCTCCTACGTCGCCGCGGGCCAACCATCCCCGCTGTACCGCAACGCCATCGGCGACGAGTGCGTGTACGTGGAGTCGGGGGCGGCCACCGTCGAGACCGTGTTCGGCGTGCTGACGGCGCGGCAGGGCGACTACGTGATCCTGCCGAGGGCCACGACCCACCGCTGGATCCCGACCGGCGAGGACCCACTGCGGCTCTATGCCATCGAGGCCAACTCCCACATCGCGCCGCCGAAGCGCTACCTCTCCCGGTACGGGCAGCTGCTGGAGCACTCGCCGTACTGCGAGCGCGACCTGCACGGGCCGGGCGACCCGTTCGTGGTGGACGGCACCGACGTCGAGGTGCTGGTGAAGCACCGCGGGTCGCGCGGCGTCACCGGCACCCGGTACGTCTACCCGACCCACCCGTTCGACGTGGTCGGCTGGGACGGCTGCCTGTACCCGTACACGTTCAACGTGGGCGACTTCGAACCGATCACCGGGCGGGTGCACCAGCCACCGCCCGCGCACCAGGTGTTCGAGGGGAACAACTTCGTGATCTGCAACTTCGTGCCGCGCAAGGTGGACTACCACCCCCTCGCGGTGCCGGTCCCCTACTACCACTCCAACGTCGACTCCGACGAGGTCATGTTCTACTGCGGCGGGGACTACGAGGCCCGCAAGGGATCGGGCATCGGGCAGGGCTCGATCAGCCTGCACCCGGGCGGGCACAGCCACGGCCCGCAGCCAGGGGCCGTCGAGCGGTCGCTCGGCGCGGAGTTCTTCGACGAGCTGGCGGTCATGGTCGACACGTTCCGCCCCCTCGAACTGGGCGAGGGCGGCCTCGCCGCCGAGGACCCCGCCTACGCCTGGAGCTGGGCGGGCCGGGGGCCGGCCCGATGACCCTGTTCGGGCTGGACAACCTGCCTTACGGCGTCTTCTCCCCCGCGGGCGGCGCCCCGCGGGTGGGGGTGCGCCTCGATGACCAGGTCGTGGACCTGTCCGTGCTGCTCGACGACCCGGTGTTCGCGACGGGATCGCTCAACGCGTTCATGGCGCAGGGCCGGGACCGTTGGGCCGAGGTGCGCGAGCGGATCACGGAGCTCCTGTCCACCGACGTGCCGGACGCCGCCCTGCACCCGCTCGGCGACGTGCGGCTGCACCTGCCGATCGAGGTCGCGGACTACGTGGACTTCTACGCCTCCGAGCACCACGCCTCGAACCTGGGGAGGCTCTTCCGACCCGACTCCGAGCCGCTGACGCCCAACTGGAAGCACCTGCCGGTGGGCTACCACGGCCGCGCCGGCACGGTCGTCGTGTCCGGCACGGACGTCGTGCGGCCGTGCGGGCAGCGCAAGGCCCCTGACGAGGCCGCGCCCACCTACGGGCCGAGCAGGCGGCTGGACATCGAGGCAGAGCTGGGGTTCGTCGTGGGCGCCGGGTCGACGCTCGGGAGCCGGATCGGGGTGGACGAGTTCGCCGATCACGTGTTCGGCGCGGTGCTGCTGAACGACTGGTCCGCCCGCGATCTGCAGGCCTGGGAGTACGTGCCGCTCGGTCCGCACCTGGGCAAGAGCTTCGCCACGTCGATCTCGCCGTGGGTGGTGCCGCTGGCCGCGCTCGAGGCGGCACGGGTTCCGCTGCCCGGCCAGGACCCGGAGCCGCTTCCCTACCTGCGCGAGCACGACGGCTGGGGCCTGGACATCGATCTCGTCGTGGAGTGGAACGGCGAGGAGGTCTCCCGCCCGCCGTACCGGGAGATGTACTGGTCTCCGGCGCAGATGCTCGCCCACATGACGGTCAACGGAGCGTCGGCGCGGACCGGCGATCTGTTCGCGTCCGGCACGATCTCCGGGCCGGAGAAGAACCAGCGCGGCGCCTTCATCGAACTCACATGGGGCGGGCGGGAGCCGGTCACGGTGAAGGGCGAGGAGCGCACCTTCCTCGAGGACGGCGACGAGGTCACCATCTCCGCCACCGCCCCCGGCCCGCGCGGGGGCCGGATCGGATTCGGCGAGGTCACGGGAAGGATCAGGAGTACGGTCACGGCGTGACCGCGGACGACACCGAGGTGCTCGAGGTCGCCGGGCGGAAGGTGCGGATCACCAGCCCGGGCAAGGTGCTGTTCCCGGCCCGCGGCGAGACGAAGCTCGACCTGGCCCGCTACTACCTGGCCGTGGCCGAACCGCTGATGGCCGCGATGGGTGGACGGCCGGTGCTCCTGCAGCGCTTCCCGAAGGGCTCGGGAGGCCCGTCGTTCTTCCAGAAGCGCGTCGCGCCGACGGCCACCGACCCGTGGGTGACCACGACGGTGGTGTCGACGCCGAACGGCACGACGTCCAACGCGCTGGTGGCCGTCGACCTCGCACACGTCCTGTGGGCGGTGAACCTCGGCTGCCTCGGGTTCCACGTCTGGCCCGTCACCGCCGCCGACCCGGGGCACACCGACGAGCTGCGGATCGATCTCGACCCGGGCCCTGGCGTCACGTTCGCGATGATCCAGGAAGCGGCCGCGGAGGCGAAGGGGTTGCTCGACGGGCTCGGCGTCGTGGGCCACCCGAAGACCACCGGGAACCGGGGCATCCACGTCTACGTCCGCCTCCAGCCCCGCTGGGACGGCTACGAGGTCCGGTCCGCCGCCGTCGCCGTGGCCCGGGAGCTCGAACGGCGCAGGCCGGACCTGATCACGGCGGCCTGGTGGAAGGAGGAGCGCGGCGCGCGGGTGTTCGTCGACTTCAACCAGAACGCGCCGCACAAGACCGTGTTCGGTGCGTGGAGCGTCCGCGCCAACCCGCACGGCCAGGTGTCCACCCCGTTCGCCTGGGCGGAGCTGGAGTCGATCGCGCCTGCGGAGCTCACCCTCGCCACCGTGCCGAGCCGGGTCGCCGAGCACGGCGACCCGTGGGCGGCGATGTCGTCGCGGCGCCAGTCGCTGGAACCGCTGCTGGAGCTGCACCGGCGCGACATGGCGAGCGGGCTGATGGACGCGCCGTGGCCACCTGTGTACCCGAAGATGCCGGGCGAGCCGCCGCGGGTCCAGCCATCTCGCGCACGTCGTCCCATCAGCACAGAAGCGGACTGACCGACGACGAGACCCGCTGCACCCATCAGGCTCCGGGCGCCGGTAGCCAGTCGAGCGTCACCGGGAACAGGTATCGGTCGGCGACGAGCGTGAGCACGCGGCGTGCCGTGCGCGGTGACTCGACGACGGCACGCGGCACGCCGGGGCCGGCCTTCTCGTAGGCCCGTCCGGCCAGCTCCTCGAGCAGGTCGCCGACGGCACCCTCGGCCGACTCGAGACGCAGGCCGGTGGCGCGTTGCAGCCGCGCGACCTCGACCACGCCGAGGCCCCGCTCCGCGTACTCGGGGAACACCCCGGCGAGGAACAGGGCACCGTCGCCGATGCGGCGCCAGACCCCCGGCCGCTCGACGGGCTTCACGACGTCCAGGAGGGCGGCGAGGCGCGGGAGGTCGAGTTCGTTCCACCGCTGCCGCCGCCAGCCACGAGCACCGCGGCGCCACACCGTGCCGGACACCACGCGGGCGTAGGACGCCAGCAGCTCGGCGAGGAAGAGCCGGTGCACCGGATCGGTGGCGAACGCGGCGAGGACCGGTGCGTCGAAGACCGGCACCCGCGAGCGCGGGCCCGCGCGATCAGCGACGTATGAGCGCCCCACGAGCGTGTCACCTACCCGGTGCACCGCCGCGGCGAACACGAGGAACGGCGACAGGTACCGGAAGCGCGCCGCTTCGTCGGGCCGCGCCGCGACGAGCGCGTCGGCGACACCCGGCCGGTCGAGCAGGTCCAGTACGAGCGTGGGCTCCCGCCGCAGCGCCGCCACCTGATCGGCGCGTCCCCCGGTGAGTGCCAACAGGTCGTCATCGGTGAGGTGCTCGGCGTACCGCCTCGCGACAGACTCCCGCCCGTCCATCTCCCCATTTTGCGCACCGGGTCGGCGACTTCGGAAGGATCGACCGATCCCGTTACGCGGCCGGGCAGGCACGGCAACGCACCGGAAACACCGGGGACCTAGCGTGACCGGCGGAACGACCCCTTGACCCCCAGACACTTCTGCTACAAGGTAGCGAAACCCGACCCCGGCACGGCCCGCCCACCCGTAGCCCCACTTCTGCGACGAAGTTGCAGAAGTGCCAGGACCACCGAGGACCCCCCATGGCCACACCCCGACCTCGTCTCGTCACCATCGCCGCCCTGCTCGCCGCGGCCGCGCTCGTCGTCACCGGCTGCGGTCGCGACACCGCGGGCGGATCGGACGCCGCCGCCGTGACCGTCGACGACTCGCCCGCGACCGGAACGGTGACGCTCTGGGCGCCCGACGGTGACGCGACGAAGCTCGGCGAGGTACTCGCCGGCTTCCGTCAGCAGAACCCCGGCCTCGACCTGCAGATCACCCTCGTGCCGTCGGACGAGTACAACACCAAGCTCCAGACCGCGATCGCGGCCGGGACGACCCCGGACATCGCGTTCCTCTACACCGAGGCGCAGACCCAGTTCCTCGCGAGCAGGGCGTTCGCGCCGGTTCCCGACGGCCTCGTCGACCCGGGCTCGTTCTTCGAGGGCTCGTGGGCCGCGGGAGAGCGGGACGGCACCGCCTACTCGGTCCCCTGGTACGCCTACACCCGGGTGCTGATCTACCGGAAGGACCTCGCCGAGGCCGCGGGCGTCACGGCACCGAAGACCTGGGACGAGACCGTGCCGTTCTTCCAGGCCCTGCAGCGGGCCGGCGCGGTCCACGGGTACGGCGCCGACGTCGGCTGGGACACCTACAACGGCCAGACCCTCGCGACGTTCGCCCACCAGGCAGGCGCGACGCTCCTGTCCGCCGACGGCTCCTCGTGGAAGATCGACGACCCGGCCGTGATCGGGGCGGCCGAGTTCAACGCCTCGTTCTTCACCTCCGGCGTCTCCTCCCCCGACACCCCGCAGTTCCTCGACTCGCAGCCCTACCTGGTCTCGGGCAAGACCGGATCGATGATCAGCGGACCGTGGGTCGTCGCCACCCTCGACACCACGGCTCAGCAGGAGGGCTGGACAGCCGCGCACATCGGCACGGCCGTGCTCCCCGCGGGGGCCGACAACGACTCGGGGCAGCTCGCCGGGGGCAGCTGGGGCGTCAACGCCGCGTCGGCGAACCAGCAGGCGGCGTGGAAGGTCGTCCGGGCGATGGCGCAGCAGGACACGCAGGTCGCGCAGTACGAGGCCGCCGGCAGCATGCCGGCCGTCGTCGCCGCGTGGGACGACCCGTCGATCGCGGGCCAACCGCTGCTGCGGCCGTTCCTCGACCAGCTCAAGAACGTCCGGCCGCTGCCGGCGGTCAGCACGTGGAACGAGGTCTCCACGCTGCTCGGGAAGGCGATGGAGTCCGTCGCCCGCGGCAAGGAGAGCGCGGCGGACGCGATGGCCGCCGTCCAGAAGCAGGCCGACAGCATCGGCACGGACTGAACCGATGCGCCCCCGGCAGACCGCGACGGCGTGGCTCCTGCTCACGCCGTTCGCCGTGATCTTCCTTGTGTTCACCGCGGTGCCTGTCGTCGCATCGCTCGCGATGAGCCTGACCGACATCCGCGGCATCGACCTCCGGGACCCGTTCGGCGTCGACGCCGTGGGGTTGGCGAACTACCTCGATCTGCTGTCCGACCCGGCGTTCGGGCAGGCCGCGGTGAACACGCTCTACGTCGTCGTGGTGGGGGTCCCGCTGACGATGGCGGCCGGGTTCGCGCTCGCCCTCGTCCTCGACCGCGGCATCCGGCGGTTCCGCGGCGCCTTCCGCGCGTTGTTCTACGCGCCCGTCGTCGCGAACATCGTGTCGGTCGCGCTCATCTGGCAGTACGCGTTCAACCAGAACGGCACCGTCAACACGGTGCTGGCGGCCGCGGGTCTCGCCGGCCCGAACTGGTTGGGCGACGAGCGCCTCGCGATGCCGGTGGTGATCCTGCTGGGGGTGTGGCGCAACTTCGGCACCGCGATGCTGCTGTTCCTCGCCGGCCTGCAGACGCTGCCGAAGGAGGTCTACGAGGCGGCGGCCATCGACGGGGCCGGGCGCTGGCGGCAGCTGCGGTCGATCACCCTGCCGCTCATGATGCCGACGACGCTGCTCGTCTCGGTCCTGCTGTCGGTGTTCTTCCTGCAGGTGTTCGACGAGCCGTACCTGCTCACGAACGGTGGGCCGCTCGGCACGACGGAGTCGATGGCGCTGTTCACCTACCACCAGTTCGGGTTCGGCAACATCGGCACGTCGTCGGCGGCCTCGTTCCTGCTGCTGATCATCGTGGCGGTCGTGAGCGCGCTGCAGTTCCGCATCCTGCGGGTGCGCACGTGACCGCCGTCGCCATCGCCACCGGGCGCGCCGAGGCCCGGCCCCGCGAACGCCGTTCCACGCCCGTCGTCCTCTACGTCATGCTCGTCGCGCTGGCCGCGATCACCGTGCTGCCGTTCGTGTGGGTGCTCTCCGGCTCCCTGCGCACCACCGACGACATCCAGGCCGCTCCGGGCGCCTGGCTGCCCGCCGAGGTCACCCTCGACAACTTCGCGCGGCTGTTCAGCCAGGCCGGCTTCGGCACCTACCTGGCGAACAGCATCGTCGTCGCGGCCATCGTGGTGGTCGGCAACGTCGTCGGCGCGGCGGCCGCGGGCTACGCGCTCGCCAAGCTCGACTTCGCCGGGAAGCGGCTCGCCTTCGGCGCGGTGCTCGCGGCGCTGATGGTGCCGTTCTCGGCGACCTTCGTGCCGCAGTTCGTCGTGACGGTCGGACTCGGCCTCGTCGACACGCTCCAGGGCATCGCCCTGCCCTTGCTCGTGCTGCCCGTCTCGGTGTTCATCGTGCGGCAGTTCGCGGGCGGCATCCCCGACGAGCTGTTCGAGGCCGCACGGATCGACGGGGCGGGCGAATTGCGGATCTTCTTGGGGATCTTCCTGCCGCTCTCGGGACCCGCGCTCGCGACCGTGACGATCATGTCGTTCCTCGCCTCGTGGAACAACTTCATCTGGCCGCTGATCGTCGCGCAGGGGGCCGGCACGTACACCCTGCCCGTCGGGCTCGCCGCCACCCGGCAGGCCGCGCAGAACGTCACCGACTACGGGCTCGTCCTCGCCGGCGCTGTGGTCGTGATGCTGCCCGTCCTGATCCTCTTCGTGCTCCTTCAGCGATACTTCGTGCAGGGCATCGCGGGGACGGGGCTGAAGTAATGCCGGGAGCGGTGAAGCCGGGAGTTGCCCCGAGCACGATGCGCCGGCTCAACACCAGCGCGGTGCTGCGCGCCCTCGCCGGGCACGACCAGCCAGTCACCATGGCCGCCCTCGTCGACGAGGTCGCCCTCTCCCGCCGCACCCTGGACCTGATCCTCGGCCGGCTGTGCGCGGACGGCTGGGTCAGCGAGATCGCGCCGGACGCATCCCGGGCCGAGGGCGGGCGGCCGCCGCGCAGCTTCGCGTTCGAGGCCGACCGCGCGCTGGTCGCCGCCGCCCGGATCGACACGCACGCCGTGGGCGCCGTCGTGGCCGACGTCCGCGGCCGCATCCGGGGCCGGGCCGTGCGGGCGCTGCGCGACTACCACGACACCGCCTCCAGCATCGACGACGTGGCCGCCGCGGTCACCGAGGCGGTCGGCGACTCGGGGCTGCCGGTAGACCGGCTCCGCGCGGGAGCCGTCGCCTCCGGCGGCGCCGTGGGTGAGGACGGGATCGTCCACCGCCTCATCCACGCCCCCGCGTGGAACGGCTTCGACCTGGTCGGTGCGCTCGGCGGACGGCTGGGCATCCCGGTCTTCGCCGACAACGACGCCAACCTCGCGGCGCTCGCCGAGCACTGGTGCGGCGTCGCCAGTGAGACGTCGACGTTCGCCTGGTGCATCCTCGGCAACCGCGCCGGCGTCGGCATCGTCATCCGCGGCGCCGTGCACCGGGGCTTCCAGGGAGCGGCGGGCGAGATCGTCGAGGCCGGGGCCCTCGACACCGAGCGGCTGGAACGCGCGCCGCTCGGCCTGCTCACCTCGCCCGTCGCCGCCGAGCGCGCGCAGGGAATCGCGGTCGCCGACGCGGCCCGCCACGGTGACAAGGCCGCGCTCGCGCAGCTCGACGTGTTCGCAGGGCAGATCGCCGAGCTGCTCTCGACCCTCGCATGGACGATCGCGCCGGAGGTCGTCGTGCTCGGGGGCGGGCTCGAGGCGGCAGCCGACCTGCTCCTGCCCCGGGTCACCGAGGCGATGCGGGTGCTGCGCACGCCCGCGATCGAGCTGCGGGCCACCGCGCTCGGCTCGGATGCCCCGCTCGTCGGCGGCGTGAAGCTCGTCCTCGACCGCATGGACTCCGCGCTGTTCGGCCCGACGGTCTCGGGTTGACCACCCTCCTCCCTGGAGAACTGTGAACGTGAACGACCAGTCTGCCGATGTCCTGATCATCGGCAGCGGCATCATGGGCGCCGCCGTCGCGAGAATGCTGCGCGACACCGACCCGGCACTGCGCATCCTGATGATCGACGTCGGACCGGTCGTCGGTGCCGTGCCGGGACTGCACCTGCACGACAGCACCGACCCGGAGATCTGGAGCCGGTACAACGAGCGGGTCTCCGTGGGCATCCAGGGCCTGTACACAGGTGCCGACGTCACGCCCGACATCACCGGCGAGCTCCGCACGGTCCAGCCCGGGCTCTACCAGCTGTCGGCCATGGGCGGCGCGGCCGCGGCGATGCCGGCCAGCGCGGTCGCCTGGAACGTCGGCGGCATGGGGGTGCACTGGACGGCGGCGACGCCGTGGCCGGACGGCGACGAGCGGTTCGACCTCGGCGACCCGGACCTGTGGGCCGCCGACCTGGAACAGGCCCGCACCCTCCTCGGCGTCCACCCGGCCCCGATCGGGCCGACGCGACCGGGACGGGTCGTCCTCGACGTGCTGGAAGAGCTGTTCGGCGCCGTGAGCGCGCCCGGCCGGCACCCGCAGCCGATGCCCATGGCAGTGGAGCCGCGTTCGACGGGCCCGCTCCCCCGGACGGGCCCCGGCCGAATCTTCCCGCCCCTGTCGGCGGGCGGGGACCCCGCCTTCGAGCTCCGCCCCGGAACGCTCGCACTGTCCGTCGAACGCGACGGGGCGCGGGCGACCGGCGCCCGGGTCCGGGAGATCGCGACCGGCCGCGAGTACGCGATCACCGCGGGCACGACCGTGGTCTGCGCCGACGCCGTCCGCACCCCGCAGCTGCTCTTCGCGTCGGGCATCCGCCCCGAGGCACTTGGCCGCTACCTCAACGAGCACGCGTTCGTCACGGGCCAGGTCCTGATGGACCTCGAGCGCTTCGGGCTCTCGCTCGACGACCTCCCGCGGGCCCTCCCCGGTGAGTTCGCGACCGACTCGCTGTGGCTCCCGCAGAACGGCCCCGCGCAGCCGTTCCACGGGCAGATCATGAACCGGGTCTTCGTGGACGAGGCCGACCGCGCGCTCGCGTACGGGGTGGGCCTCTCGCTCTACACACCGGTCGAGAGCAGGCCGGACAACCGCCTGGCGTTCTCCGAGACCGAGCGGGACGTGACCGGGTTGCCGCGCACCACCGTCGAGTTCACCTACTCCGAGACCGACCGGACCCGGATCCAGGAGGCCGTCGACCTCGTGCGCGAGATCGCCGTCCGCCTCGGCCCGTTCGACCCGGCCACGGAGTCCGCCGTGCTCGTCCCCGGCTCGTCGCTGCACCTCACGGGCACGGTCCGGATGGGCGAGCGCGACGACGGCACGAGCGTCTGCACCCCGGACGGGCGGGTATGGGGAGTGGACGGGCTCTACGTCGCCGGGACGGGAGTGATCCCGACGCCGATCGTCTGCAACGCCACCTTGACAGGCGTGATCACCGCGGTGCGCGCGGCACGCGCGGTCGCCGCGCGCCTGACCCACGTATGACAGGAGAAGCCGTGAAGTTCGCGCTCAACCCACTCCAGTGGATCACCGTGGACGGCCGGTGGCGCTATGCCGAGCCGGGCTTCCGCGCCGACTATCCGGGGGTGCTCGCGCAGGTGCGCGCCGCCGGGTTCGACGCGGTGATGCTCGAGGTGCTCGCGACGCAGACGCTCCAGGACTACGCGCGGATCATCACCGACACCGGCCTCGCGGTCGCACCGGGGTACTGCGCGGTCGGCCTGCCGGAGGACCACGGCGACGCGCCGCGGCGCGGCAGCGCCGAGTGGGTGCGTTGGTTCGACGGCGTGCGGCGCAAGGCCGAGGAGTCGAACTACTTCGGCCTCGGCACGGTCTTCCTCGCCCCCGAGATGAACTTCGCCGACACCTCGATCCGCACGCGCGAGGCCGTCGCCGTCGGCGCCGGGTTCGACGAGGGCAGGCTCGACCGGCTGATCGAGATCCTCGGCGAGGCGGCCGATGTGCTGCGGGCAGAGGGCGTGCGGGCGGGCCTGCACAACCACGTCGGTACCTGGGTCGAGACCGAGCACGAGATCGACCGCGTGCTCGGCGCGCTCGACCCGGCCCTGCTCGGGGCGTCGTTCGACGTCGGGCACCTGGTGTGGGCCGGGATCGACCCGGTCGCGGTGCTCACGCGGTACGCCGACCGACTCGTCGACGTCCACGTGAAGGACCTCGACCTCGCCGTCGCCGAGGCGAGCCGGGCCACCCCGACCGGCTACGACGATGCGAGCGAGCGAGGGCTCTTCCGCGAGCCCGGGACGGGCGGTATCGACCTCGACGCCGTACTGGCCGCCCTGCCCGACGGGTTCCCCGGCTGGATCATCATCGAGATCGACCGGACGGTCATGGACCCCTTCGAGAGCGCCCGCGCCTGCCGGGAATGGGTCGAGCGCGTCTCCTGATCACCTCGAGAGGAGCTCTCCGACCGCCTCGTCGATGAACGCGGTGTCGACCGGGTTCTCCCCACCGCCCGCGAAGTGACCCCACACACCGGGGATCACCCGCAGCTCGGCGGTCTTCATGTGCGAGACGGCCCACTGCTCGTCCTCGGGCGGGAAGTAGAGGTCCTTCTCCGCGGGCATTACGATCGCGCGCGCCCGGATGGACGCCAGCGCCTCCTCGGTGGACGAGAAGCCATGCGTGGTGCCGACGTCGCCGTTCCACCAGGTGTCGAGCATCGTGAGCAGGTTGTTCGGGTCCCTGTCGTCGAGGAAGAAGTCCTCCCAGAACCCGACCACGAAGTCCTCGAGCGAGGTGTGGCCGAGCTCGCGCCACACCTCGTCCCAGTAGAACGCCTGGGAGAAACCCCAGCCGGCGTAGATCCGCGCGAACGCACGCAGGCCGCGCACCGGGAGCACGTCGGGTTCGTACCACCCCTCGGCGAAGGCGGCATCGGTGCGCAGGGCGTGGCGCAGCGAGTCGAGGAATACCTTGTTGTGCGGCGAGGTACGGGGCGATCCGCAGAACGGCAGGATCCGCTGGACCATCTCCGGGTGGCTGACTGCCCACTGGTAGGTCTGTCCCGCACCCATGGACCACCCGAGCACGAGCTGCACCGTCTCGATCCCGAACACCTCGGTGACGAGCCGGTGCTGCGCGGCGACGTTGTCGCGCACCGCGACCTGCGGGAACCGGGCCCGGTCCCACGGGGGCGGTGTGTTCGAGGGTGAGGACGACAGGCCGTTGCCGAGCATGTTCGGCACGATGATGAACCAGCGATCCGGGTTCAGGGCCTTGTCGTCCCCGATGAGCCACTCGTTGTCCCAGTGCCGACCCGAGTACCAGGTCGGGTAGATGATCGCGTTGTCCTTCGCGGCGTTGAGCGTCCCGTAGGTCTGGTAGGCGATCCTGGCGGGACGCAGCGTGGCACCGCAGGCCAGCGTGAAGTCCGGGATCTCGTGGACGTCGTACGGGGCATCTGGTCCGGTCACGGGAACCTCCTCGACGAGGAAGTCCGACCGTGCTCCGCCGATGCCGGTCGCGCAAGGGGCGTCACGACGACACCGCGCAGCTTCCGCGGTCGGCGTGGATAGGCCCTGCGGCGGACGGCCGGATGTCGACGTCGAAGATCGCCGTGGGCAGGTAGAGCGAGCAGCACGCGTTCGGGATGTCGACCACGCCGCTGACCCGGCCCTCGATCGGCGCGGCGCCGAGCAGCAGGTAGGCCTGGGCGCCGGAGTAACCGAACTTCGTCAGGTACTCCACAGCGTTGAGGCAGGCGTTGCGGTAGGCGGTGGTGGCGTCGTTGTAGAGCTGGGTGTCGCTGCCGTGGTCGACGCCGATACCGATGAACGTGAGGAACTCCGAGTAGCGCGGCTCCACGTTGCCGGGCATCAGGATGGGGTTGGTGGTCACCCCGTAGGTCTGCATACCGCCCTTGATCAGGTCGACGTGGAAGTCGATGAAGCCGCCCATCTCGATGGCGCCGCAGAAGGTGATCTCGCCGTCGCCCTGGCTGAAGTGCAGGTCGCCGCCCGAGAAGAGCGCGCCGGGCACGTGCACCGGGTAGAAGACGCGGGAGCCGCGGGTGAAGTTCTTGATGTCGTGGTTGCCGCCGTTCTCCCGGGCGGGCACGGTGCGGGCGCCGTCGCGGCCGATGGCGGCGAGCGCGTCGCCGGACGCGGTGCCGCCGAGCGTGTTCTCCTCGAGCGGCGGCAGTGCGAGCGCGGGCACCCGGTCCGGGTCGGTGGCGATCAGCGCGCGCTCGCGGGCGTTCCAGCGCGCCAGCAGTTCGGGCGACGGCGCGGTGCCGAACAGTCCGGGGTGGGTGATCCCGGTGAACTCGACGCCCGGGAGGTGCCGCGACGTGCACTTCTGGCCCGCGAAGTCCCAGATCGCCTTGTAGGCGTCCGGGAATTGGTCGGTGAGGAAGCCGCCGCCGTTCTCCTTGGCGAAGATCCCCGTGTAACCCCAGCCCTGGCCGGGCGCGGCGCCGGTCTCCTGTGGCACCGGCCCCAGGTCGAGGATGTCGACGACGAGCAGGTCACCCGGTTCGGCGCCCTCCACGTAGATCGGCCCGGAGAGCATGTGGGCGTGCGTGAGGTCCACGTCGCGCACGTCGTTCGCCGAGTCGTTGTTGCCGATCTGGCCGTCGGTCCACTCCCGGCACTCGACCCGGATCGACTGCCCCGGCCGCACCGTGACGGCAGGCGGGATATCGGGGTGCCACCGGTTGTGTCCGGGCACCGCCTGGTCGCGCATCGAACGGGCCTGGTCGACGGAGAAGACAACATCGGGCATGCGAGCCTCCTGGGAGCGGGGGTCAGGGCCGGGGCAACCGGGCGTGGCGGGGGTCCGTTGAGACCGGGGTTGCGCGCCGGGAGCGGCCCGGCACCGACGTCACGACCTGCGGGGAGTCGGCGCTGCGGGCGCTCGCGTCGAGCGCCCTTCGCACGGTCGGTTCGAGCCCGCGCAGCGCCGGAGCGCCGAACACGCGGGCGGCCCGGACCGCGCAGTGCGGGCAGGCCGTCTCGGACGCGGCCTCGGCCATGGGGCGACGGACCTCGAACTCGCCGCAGCGCGGGCACCGGTAGGCGTAGGTCGGCACGGCCACCTCTGACAGCTGGGCGATACTGTCATATGAAACTATTGCGATGGAAAGGTTCCGTCAAGGCGCCAGCTGCGCCACCACGTCGAGGTCCAGCCCGTCCGCCCGCGCCAGGTAGACGCTCTGCACGAGGTGGTTCCCTGCCATCCGCACCGTGCCCCGCGGGCTGTCGTAGGCGAGGGCGTCGGCCGCGGCCGCCCACTCCCCCGGAACCAGGCCACCCGCCCGCTCGGCGAGCCGCGCGAGCAGCGTGACGCCCTCGTAGCAGGACTCCCCCAGCGAGCCGAGCACGGGAGCCTGCACCCCGAAGCGCTCCGCGTAGCGCCGCGAGAAGTCCAGGCCCGACGTGGTCGGAAGGGCCTCGAAGAACCCCGCCGACGCGTAGAGGTCACGGGTGGCGTCGGCCCCGGTGGCCAGCACCATGTTCTCCTCCATCAGCGGGCTGAACCGCACGCACGCGGCGTCGAGCCCCGCCGCGGCGAAGGCGCGGTTGAACAGCACCGCGTCCGAGCCGACCAGCAGCATCAGCACACCCTGCGCGCCGCTTCGCTCCACACGCCGCACGGCCGGGCCGAAGTCGAGGGCACCCAACGGCACGAACACCTCGTCGACGATGTCCACGTCGGCGCGGCGACGGGCGAAGTCGCGGGCCACCCGGGCCGACGCGATCGGCCAGACGTAGTCGTCGCCGACCACGCACCAGGTACGCACCCCGAGCTCGCGCGCCATCCAGCTCAGGGCGGGCAGCAACTGGCGATCGGGCGTCTCACCTGCGAGGAAGACGCCGGGCGTCCGCTCGCCGCCCTCGTACAGCGGGCTGTAGACGTACGGGACCCGCCCGGACACGACAGGAGCCACCACCTGGCGGACCGCCGAGATGTGCCAGCCCGTGACACCTTCCACGACGCCGGCGGAGACGAGCGCGTCCACCTCACGCGCGACCACCGTGGGCGCGCGCCCGCCGTCCACGACCCGCAGCCGCAGTTCCCGGCCCAGCAGGCCGCCCCCCGCGTTGATCTCGTCGGCGGCGAGCAGCCCACACGCCTCGCAGGACGGGCCGATGATGCCCGCCGGCCCGCTCCGCGGCACGACGAAGGCGATCTCGACAGCGTCCCGCCCCATCCGACCTCCCGCTCGCGTCGTCGGGTCGTTCGGTTCGAGGTGCAGTGTTTCGAGGTGACAGTGTTCCGAGTGCCAGTGTTTACGATGACAGTGTTCGCCGGGCGCGGTGTCGTGTCACGAACTCGTTTCGTGCGAGGAGGTGTGGATGTCGATACCGGAGCTGCTCAGCCAGGTCGAGCACCTCGTCTCCCGGCGGGTCGAGGCCGCACTCGGCCCGGACGGCCCCACTCTCGACCATTGGCGCGTGCTCACCCACCTCGCCGATGGCGAGGGCCACCCGATGAGCGAGATCGCCGCCAGGGCGATGGTGCCCGCACCCACCCTCACCAAGATCGTCGATCGGCTGGTGGACCGCGCGCTCGTCTACCGTCGCGTCGACGACTCCGACCGCAGGCGCGTGCTCGTGTTCCTCTCCGACCACGGACGGGCCGAGCACGCCAGGTTCGCCCCCGCTGTGGAGTCGGTGGGCGAGTCGTTGACCGCCGAGCTGGGCACCGACGCCGGGATCCTCGCCGAGCTGTTGGAGCGCATGCGGAGCCTGCCGGACCGGGCCTGAACGGGCCTCGAGGGGCGGGGACTCATCGGCACCGGAGCAGGATGTCCGCGATGGCCACCTGGGCCGGGTGGAGCGTGCGCCTGCCGTCCTCCACATCCCACAGCGCGTTCTGCAGAACGCGACCGAGGGTCCAGCCGACCGCCCGCCGCGGGTCGCCGCCGATGGCCTCGGTCAGGACGTCGAAGCGGCGCAGCACCGCCCGCGTGACGTCGCCCGTCGCCACCACGGCGTCCCACCGGCTGTCCAGCGCGGGCAGCAGATCGAATCCGGGGTCGCCCGCGAGCGATTCCGGGTCGATGGCGAGCCAGGGTTCGCGGTCACCGGCGAGGACGTTGTCGTAGTGCAGGTCCCAGTGCAGCAGCCGGTCACCGGCCTCACCGACGAGCTCGGCGACCGCGGACGCACAGCTGCGCACGAGCCGCTGCTCGGCGGGATCGGCGAGCGCCGCCGCCGTGCGTGGTGCTTCGGCCAGCATCTCGGCGGCGACGTCGGCCAGGTGCCGCAGACCCTCCGGCGCCGGCGCCGCGACCAGGCGGGCCAGCAGGCCGGCGAGGATCTCCATCGCCTCGGCGTCGTCGACCACGGTGGACAGCGGCCGGCCGGCGTCCAACCGCTCCAGCAACATCGCGCCCGTGGTCGCGTCGCCCTCGAGCAGGCGCACGACCCCGTCGCCGTCCCATGCCCGCAGCCCGAGTACGGCACCGGTGGTCTCGTCGCGCGGCTCCTGCAGCTTGAGCACGGCCGGGGTGCCGTCGGCGCGGACCACCGGCCGGACGACCGCCGCCATGCCGTGGGTGGCCGCGCCGTCCAGCCGCAACTCCCATCGGTCGAGCACCTCCGCCGCGAGCCGGGGCAACTCATCGATCCACGCGTTCCTGCCGTACGAGGCGACGAACGCGCCGGGAACATCGAGGTTCACCCGACCATGATCACGGGAGAGGCGACGGGCGCGCCCGGCGGCCGGGTCAACGGCCACCCTGCCCGGCCGCCGACCGGCTGTGGTCCCGTCCTCGCCCACTGGCCGCCCCTGGGAACCTGGGGCGTGATCAGCGGAATCGGGACCGGAGCTGCACCCCCTGCAGCTGGTACCCCGTTCCTGCTGATCACGGACCTGCCCGCAGCCCAGCCCCGAGGGGGCGCCTCGATCATCCGGGAGAGGGCTGGGGCGTGGAGGGGGTCGGGACCACAGCCGGTCGCGTGGCACCCAACCCGCGGCGGTCTCGTCGAGAACAGGCGTGCCCCCCAGTCGGGACGGCCGCCCACGCAACTCCAGGGTTCGGTGGTGCACCCAACCCAGCCACCTCCGCACGGCGACGGGGTCGAGGTGAACGGGCGGGAACACGCGCGAGCCCCGGACCGCGAGGCGGGCGCCGGGCGGCCCGGGCCGGGAACGGCGCGCCCACCGGCAGCGGCCCGACCAGACCGACCCGATGGACCGACACGATCGCGCCTGACCCACCCCGACCCCTCGACCGGCGGCGGACATGATCCGAACTAGCGGTTGTCCACGGCTGCCCCCACAACCATGAGCAACCGAAACTCCGGATCATGGGCTGCGGCGACCACCGAACGGGACCCGGCAACAGCGCCGAACAGCATCACGGTCACCTACTCCACGTTCCGATTGACGGCCTGACAGCGAAGGTGACGCCCCGGAGCCCGAGCCGCCGCCACGGGCCGCTGAGTTCAGTGGTGAGGACTGCGGCGCAGGAGCTTTACACCTGGTGGAGCTGACGCAACCAGGCGTTCCAACCGGGGCGCAGGATCGGGGCGCGGTGGGCGACGCCGGCGATGAGCTGCTCGGCCGTCTCCTCCGGCGTTAGCGCTGCGGTGTCGAACCACCAGGCGCAGTCGATGAACTCTCGCTTCATATCGGCGTCGAGACGCTCGTACCCGTCGAATTCGAACCGGTCCTGCGGGTCGCGCATGGCGTTCCTGCGGCGGCACACGGCGACGCCGGGCGCGAGGATGACCAGCCGCGCGGGTCGCGGCGACAGTAGGGCGAGGAAGAAGTCCAGTTCCGGCCGGTCGGCCAGCACCGAGTCCATCAGCACGGTGAAGCCGAAGTCGATGAAGTTGTTGGCGAGTGCGCACATGTTGCGGTTGCACAGCTCGTCCTGGCGCAAGGCCTCATCGGTTGGCTTGCCCATGAACCAGACGAAGCCGCTGCCGATCATGAGGTTGACGTCGTCGCCGCCGACCCGGGCCGCGCGAGGGAGCAGGCGCGCGGCCAGCCGCGTGACGGTCGTCTTGCCTGCGCCCGGCATCCCGGACACGATCACGCAGCCCGGCAACCCACCGCTCGTCATACACTCGATCGTGCCGATCATCCAGCCGGGGCCGCAATCGGGTTGCCGCCGATCGGGCTCAAAGAGCTGGCTGGTAGTCGCGGTCCACGATTGTTCTCGCCCACTCCGCGAGGAACTCGGGCAGCGGCTGCTCTCCGGGGTCAGGTCGGGGCGACCAGAGCTTGCATCCTTCTCGCCGTGTTGGACGAGGCGAACGGGCCCATTGCGCAAACACAATCGATACTTATCTGCCGGACCACCGCCGACTCGCCGAGTCGCACCATGATCGTTCGCAATCGTGAACGCATCGATCACCCGAACAGACCCTGCCACTCGAACATCTCTTCGAATAAACTCGAGGGCGTGACGGAAACCGCGCCGACCCTGTCGTCCTGCACCCTCTCCACGGACAGCCCCGAACCATTCTTCGATGAGGGAGAAACGTGTGCCGTGACGACGAATGCGATGCCAAGAACCAGCGTCGACCCACCAGATACCCCGCTCGATTCCGGTGCGATCATCGGCTGGATCGGGCTGCTGGGCGAGGTCCGCCGGGATGTGTCGGATGCGGAGCGGATCGACCAACTCCGCGCCCTCGAACGCCTGAAATCCGCCGCCGCGGCCGTGCAGGCCCGGATCACCGTCGACCTGGACGCCTCGGTGCGGGCCGCGCACGCCGCCGCCGGCGTCCCCGCCGACCGGCAGGGATGGGGCGTGGCGGCGCAGGTGGCGTTGGCTCGCCAAGAGTCCGCCTACCGCGGCAGTCGACACCTCGGCCTGGCCAAAGTCCTGGTCGGCGAGATGCCACACACCCTGGCCGCCCTCGCACAGGGCGCGCTCTCAGAATGGCGGGCGACCCTGCTCGCAAGGGAGACCGCCTGCCTGTCTCGCGAGCACCGTGAACTGATCGACACCCAGCTGTGCGCCGACACCACCGCACTGCTGGGGTGGGGTGACCGGCGGCTGACCGGCGAGATCCAGAAACTGGCCTACCGGCTCGACCCGGCCGCGGTCACCCGGCGGCGAGCCAAGGCCGAATCCGAGCGCCGCGTCACCAGCCGCCCCGCCCCCGACACCATGGCCCAGGTCTCCGCGCTGCTCCCGGTGGCGCAGGGCGTGGCTGTGTACGCGGCGCTCCGCAAGGCCGCCGACACCGCGATCGCCGCCGGCGACGGGCGCACCCGCGGCCAACTGATGGCCGACATCCTCGTCCAGCGCGTCACCGGACAGGCCACCGCCACCGGGGTACCGGTAGAGATCCACCTGATCATGTCCGAGTGCACCCTGCTCGGCGACGGCGAAGGCAGCGACCAGCCCGCGCACCTAACGGAGAACGGGCCCATCCCCGCCGACCTGGCCCGCCGCCTCGCCGTGGCCGCCGCCGAAGCCGAGGCCGCCTGGCTGCGGCGCCTCTACGCCACCCCCGACACCGGGCGACTGATCGCCATGGACTCCACCCGGCGGACCTTCCCGGCCGGGCTCGCGAAGTTCATCGAGGTCCGCGACCAGTACTGCCGCACCCCATGGTGCGACGCCCCGATCCGCCACATCGACCACGCCCAACCCCACCACCAGGACGGCGTGACCTCCGCGGACAACGGCAACGGGACCTGCGCCCAGTGCAACTACGCCCGCCAAGCGCCCGGCTGGGAGATTCGACCCGAACCCGGACCCCGACACACGCTCAAGGTCACCACACCCACCGGGCACAGCTACCGCGGCACGGCGCTGCCGCCGCCCGACCACCCGCCGACGAAGCAACGGCGGCCGGGGCAGCGCGCCACGACCGCTCAGCTTCGCCCGTCACGGCGCCACCGCTCCGTCGAGTGAGGCCTGGCCCAGAGGGTCCGTGATCGCCACTTCGACTACCTTGCCCAGGCGCACCACCCATGCCCGGACCACGTCGACCCTCGGGGAGCCGTCATACCGTCCGCAGCCTCGACCCCGCCATGGGATGTCCATCGGCTACCGCGAGCCGACGGCAAGAACTTCCTGGTCACCGGCGGCAACACGGGCATCGGGTACTTCGTCGCGGAGCAGCTTGCCGGTACGGGTGCCACCGTCGTCCTCGGCAGCCGGGACCCGGCCAAGGCCGAAGCGGCGATGGCCTCGATCCGTTCACGCGTCCCTGGCGCGCGGGTGCGCCACCTCCGACTGAACCTGGCCGACCTGTCCTCGCTCAAATCCTCGGTAGACGCGCTGGAGGTGGACACCCTCGACGCGGCCGTGTGCAACGCCGGCGTGCTGCTCGACGAGCCACGGCGTCGCGAAACCCCGGACGGCCACGAGCTGATGTTCGCCACCAATCACCTCGGGCACTTCGCGCTCATCGGATGGTTGGCGCCGTTGCTCGCAGCCGCGCGCGCCGGTCGGATCATCACCACCGGCAGCTTCGTGGCGAAGCCAGCACAGCTGGATCTCGACGATCTCCAGTCCACTCACGACAACCGACCGAAAGAGGTGTACGCGCGGTCGAAACTGGCGCAGATGCTGTTCGGGTTCGAGCTCGACCGGCGACTGCGAGCCGCGGGCAGCACGACGCTGAGCGTGGTGAACCACCCCGGCGGCGCGCTCGACTCCCTCACCCCGTCCCGCCCGCCGGTCCACGTTCGAACTACAGGTCAGAGATTGCGTGGGCTGCCCGCAGGGATCCTCCTGCAGGGCAAGGACAGCGGCGCGTGGCCCGCCGTCCGGGCGGCTCTCGACCCGTCCGTCCGCGGCGGTCAACTGTGGGGTCCTCGACTCTTCGGCTTTCGTGGCGCACCTCGGCTCGAACCTGTCCGAGGCCGCTTGGCCGATACGGCGATTGCCGCCCGCCTATGGGACGCCAGCGCCGAACTCACGGGCATTTCCCCCTTCGAGCCCAATTGACAGACGCCGTCTCAACCACGCCCTCAAGGGAAGGTGACCACGACCTTGTCCGCGGCGCCCGGCGTCGCCGCCGTCTCGAGGGCCTTCTGCACGTCCGCGAACTCGAACCGGTCGCTGATGATCACCGCGAAGCGCTCCCAGTTCTCCGCGATCTCCTTCGTGACCTGGAAGATCTCGGTGGGATAGCCCATTGCCGTCACGATGTTCACCTCGGCGGCGAGTATCGCCCCGAAGTCGACGGGCACAGGCTTCTTGTGCAGCGCGACGACCCCGAGGGTGGCCCCCTGCTTCGCTGCCGCCAGTGCGGTGTCGATCACGACAGGCACGCCGGCGGCGTCGAGGTAGACGTCGGTGCCCGCGCGAGGCCGTCCCGTGGCGGTACGTCCGACGCCGTGCAGGTCCGTGAGCCGGGCGACGACGTCTTCCTCCGCGGAGTTGATCACGGCGTCGGCGCCGACGGCGAGTGCCTTCTCCAGCCGCTCGGGGAGGATGTCGGCCACGACGACGCTCTTCGCCCCGCTCAGCTTGTAGCCGATCGTGGCGCCGAGCCCGATCGGGCCGGCACCGAAGACCACGACCGAGTCGCCGGGCCGCACCCCCGTGCGGTTCACGGCGTGGCGGGCGACGGCCATCGGCTCGTTCAGCGCGGCGACGTCGAGCGGAACCTCCTCGGGAACGATCGCGAAAGTAGGAACTCCGCAAGCGCACCTTGTGGCCCGCCGCTGCCGATCATCCCGCTACCGGGCGCGATCGGGTTGATCACCACGTGATCGCCCGGCCGGATGCCGTCGACGAGGGCGCCGACCTCGACCACCTCCCCGGCCGGCTCGTGACCGATCGGCGTCGCACCCTCCCGCGGCGGGATCCCGCCCCGGGCGATGTAGTGACCGTCGGAGCCGCAGATGCCGCACGCGCGCATCCGGACCAGCACCCCCTCCGGGCCGACCGACGGCTTCGGCACCTCCACGACCTCGGTCGTTCCGGGCCCCGTCACCAAGACCGCCCTCATCCGGATCACTCTCCTCGTCGACTCGAACGTGGAGGAAGTGAATCGCATCCAGGCTATTAAGTCAAGCAACTGCTTTAACTCCGGTCGATGTCGCTGTCCCCACCGTGGGAGAGGATGTGACCGTGGCGGAAGCGACGACCCGGCCCGGCCGGACGAGGGCCGGGCCGGCGCTGCTCGCCGCCGCGGTGATCCTCGTGGCGTTCAACCTGCGCCCGGCGATCACCAGCGTCGGCCCGGTGCTCGACCAGGCACGCTCGACGTTCGGGGCAACTGCGGGCTGGGTCGGGCTGCTCACCACCGTTCCCGTGCTGTGCCTCGCGGCAGCGGGTGCGGTCGCACCGCGGGTCGCGCGATGGCTCGGGCTCCGTGGCGCGATCACGGCCGCGCTCTGCGCCATCACGGCCGGTCTGGTCCTGCGCATCCTCGGCGGCCCGTCCTTGATGATCGCTGCCACCGTGGTCGCGACGAGCGGGGTCGCCGTCGCGGGCGTGCTCGTGCCGGTGGTCGTACGCGCCGGGTTCCCGGCCCGCGTCGGTCTCGTCACCGGCCTCTACACCGCGGCGCTGCAGGCAGGCGCCACGCTCGGGTTCGCGTTCACCCCGCTGCTCGCCGACCGGTTCGACGGCTGGCGGCCTGCGCTCGCGAGCTGGGCCGCGATCGGCGCCGTCGCGCTCGCCGGCTGGCTCGCCTGGGGCCGTCCGGGGGTGTCCTCCGCGGGCCCGGCGCCTGCGGGCCACGGCTCCGTCTTCGCGTCACCGCTCGCGTGGATCGTGACCGCGTTCTTCGGGCTGCAGGCCTTCGTTGCCTTCTCCGTGATGAACTGGCTGCCACTCGCGCTGATGGATCGCGGCGTCAGCCGCACCGACGCGGGACTCCTGCTCGGCCTGCTGTCGATCGTCGCCCTCCCGGTCAGCCTGCTGGTACCCCCGCTGGCCGGCCGCGGCCGCGGCCAGAGCGGCTGGATCCTCACGCTGAGCGCGTGCGGCGCGGCAGGGCTGCTCGGGCTCCTGCTCGTCCCCACCACGGGGCCGTGGCAGGTGCTCCCGTGGGTGCTGCTGCTCGGCCTCGGGATGAGCGTGTTCTCCCTCGCTCTCACCGTCATCGCGCTGCGCGCGTCCTCAGCGGCCCGCACCGCCGGGCTGTCCGGCATGGCGCAGGGCATCGGCTACCTGATCGCAGGCACCGGGCCGTTCCTCGTCGGGCTGCTGCACGAGAGCACCGGCGGCTGGAGCGTGCCGTTCGCCGTGCTACTCGCGGCCGTGCTCGCGCAGGCCGTCACGGGGGCACTCGCCGGCAGGCCCCGCACCATCTGATCAAACGCCGAGCAGCCGACGTCCGGCGGCGAGCAGCGCGGTGTCCTCCTGCGGCGGGTGCACCCGGACGCACAGGACGTCACGCAGGTGCCGCTCGAACGGCTGATGCCGGGTGAGCGCGGGGTTGCCGAGGGCGGCGACCGCCGCCTGCACCGCGGCGATCACCGAACGCCCGATCTGCACCTTGAGCACCGACAGCTGCGGGAGATGTCCCTCGTCGCCGCGCAGCAGGGCGCCGTAGAGGATCGCCTCGGCCTGGGCGATCTGGGCGTCGATCTCACCGGCGACGGTCTGGATGCGCTCGGTCGTGGCGATCGGCCTGCCCAGCGCGGTGGGGACGCGCTCGCGCGCGTACCGCACGAACGCGGCCCGCGCCGCCCTGGCCACGCCGATGTACAGCGCCGGGTGGCCGAAGCTCCCGAGGCCTGCCGTGGCCGCCGGGTCGCGGTAGACGCCGTCGACGCGCGGGATCTCCACGAACGCGTCCCGCGGCAGCGGCACGTCGTCGTAGACGACGTCGTGGGTGTTCGAGGCCCGCAGCCCGAGGTGGCCCCAGGTGTCGTGCCAGCTGATCCCCCGCGCGTCGGCCGGCACGATCACGTGGCCGACGCGCGGCCGGCCCGGGTCGCCGTCCGGCTCGTCGGCCACCGCCCACACGATAGGAGTCGGCAGGCCAGTGCTCGGCCACCGCCTGGGCGCGGTGGACGTTGAGGTTGTTGGCCGCGAGCAGCGCGACCGACGGGTCGCCCTCGCCGAGCGCGATGAGGATCCGGGCGGTGTCGAGCAGGCCCACCCCGGGCCCGCCGAACTGCCGGCCGACCGTGGCCGTGAGCAGGCCCGCCCGGTGTGCGGCCGCCAGGCCGGCAACGGGGATCTCGCCGGAGCGGTCGTACCGCTCGGCCGTGGCCGCCACCTCGGCGGTGACGGCCGCAAGCGCGCCGTCCGACAGGTCGGGAACGCGCAGGGCGGGAACTGTCCCACTGATCGTCGCGGTCATCGCGCGCCCGCGTACGCGGCCAGGTCGAAGCCGGGGGCGAGGGCGCCGGGATGCTCGTCCTGGAGGGCGCCGCGCTGTCCGGTGGCCTCGCGGTGGGCCAGCTCCTGGCGCACGAGCGGCAGCACGTACCGCCCGTAGTCGACGGCGTCGGCGAGCGTGTCGTACCCGCGGATCGACACCAGGTCGGCGCCGAGGTCGACGTAGTCGAGGATTGCCGCGGCCACCGTCTCCGGGCTGCCGACGAGGGCGGTCGAGGCACCGGCCGCGTTCGTGGCCGCCGCAGTACGGGTCTAGAGCGCCCGGTCGTAGACGTCGGCCTTCCGCGCGAACGCGAGCGCCCGTTGCGAGCCGACGTTCTGCGGTGCCCCGTCGAGACCCGCTTCTGGAAGTGCGCGCCCGTGCGGAACGCCGCCCCGATCCGCTCGACGTAGTCGAAGGCCTTCCGCCACGCCAGCTCGTCGGTCTTCGCGATGATCGGCCGGAACGTCACCCAGATCCGGGGGCGGTCGGCCCGGCCCGCGGCCTCCGCGATCGCGTTGACGCGCTCGATCTGCGCGCGGATCTCGGCGAGCGGCTCGCCCCAGAAGCTGAAGACCTCGGCCTTGCGCCCGCCGATGTCGAACGCCTCGTCCGACTGCCCACCGATGGAGATCGGGATCGTGTCGCCGTGGGGCCGGAAGCCGGGGCCGAAATCGTCGAACCTGTAGAACTCGCCGTCGTGGCTGAACGCCTCGGTCTCGTGCCAGGCGCGGCGCAGCAGGTCGATGAACTCCGACGTGCGCGCGTAGCGGCGGGACTTGGGCAGGTAGTCGCCCTGCCGGGCCTGCTCGGCATCGCTGCCGCCGGAGATGAGGTGGACGACCGCGCGGCCCTCGGTGAGCTGGTCCAACGTCGCGAGCTGCTGCGCGACCACCAGCGGGAACGCCGTGTTCGGGCGCACCGCGACGATCGGGCGAAGGCGCTCGGTCAGCTGCCCGACGGCCGAGGCCACCACGAAGGAGTCGGCACCCGACGAGCCGTACGGCAGGAGGGTGTAGTCGTAGCCCGCCTCCTCGAGCGAGCGGACGTACGCGCGGAAGTACTCGAGGTCGATCCCGCGCGTCGTGATCGGATTCAGCTCGGTCGACGGATTGAGGTGCGACAGGCTGATGAACTGGACCTTCTTGGCCGCGGTCGCCGGAACGGAGGTCATCGAGCGTCCTTTCGAGCGGGGTCGGTGGGCACGGCAGGGCCGATCGCCACCGCATACGCAGGAACTACGACGACCGGCTGGGAGGACGTCAGCTCGCCGGACAGCCGGCCGAGCAGACGGTGCCGTGGTCGATGACGCGCCGCCGGGTCAGGCCGGCTCCGGGTGTCACGAGCTGCCGGGTTCGGGCCCGGTCGCCACCGGGCGGTCGGGATCCGACGACCAGGCCGACCACGAACCCGAGTAGAGCGCGGCGTCGACGCCGATCGCGGTGAGCGCCGCGATCTGATGCGCCGCGCTGACGCCCGACCCGCAATAGACGCCCACCTTCCCCGCCGCACCGAGCTCCGCGAACCGGGCTCGCAGCTCGTCCGCGCGCCGGAACCGGCCGTCGGAGGCGAGGTTGTCGCCGGTCGGCGCGCTCACCGCGCCGGGGATGTGTCCGGCGCGCGGGTCGATCGGCTCGACCTCGCCGCGGTAGCGCTCGGTGGCCCGCGCGTCGAGCAGCACCCCGGTTCGCGCGAGCGCGGCGGCGCCGTCGGCGTCGAGGACGGGCATGTGCCCCCCGGTCAGCTCGACGTCACCGGGTTCGGGGTCGGGACCGGGGCCGGTCTCGACCGGGCGACCGCCCGCGGTCCAGGCCGCGAGGCCGCCGTCGAGCAGCCGGACGTCGGTGAGCCCGGCCCAGCGCAGCAGCCACCACGCCCGTGCCGCTGCGAGCCCGCCGGTCGCGTCGTAGACGACGACCGGGCGTCCCGCGCTGATCCCCCACCGGCGCGCGGCGGCCTGCAGGTCCTCGACGTCGGGCAGCGGGTGCCTGCCCTGCGTCGGGTCCGCAGGGTGGGCGGCCAGCTCGGTGTCCAGGTCCACGTACACCGCGCCCGGCACGTGCCCCTCGCGGTGGTGCTCGCGACCGTGCGGGTCACCGAGCGCCCACCGGACGTCGAGCAGCATCGGCGGATTCGCCCCGGCGAGCTCCTCGGCGAGGCTGTCGGGGTCGACGAGCACGGCGAGGTCGGGGAGCACGCGCAGCAGGTCGGCGTCGTCGAGGGAACCGACCGGCGTCGCCTCCCGGACGGCCTGGTGCACGCGGGCGAGCACCGCCGCGTTGCGCGGCGCCTCGCTGCCGTGCAACCGGGCCAGCAGGGTGATCTCGCCGTTGAGGAAGTCCGACTCCGGCGACGCGCCCCGCGCCAAGCTCTGCCACGTGGACCGGCCGGCCGTCGGGCGACCCGGGATCGGCCGGACCGCGAACCGCTCCAGGTCGAGGGTGGTTTCGGCGCGCAGGTCGGCGGGCGACTCGCCGGCCAGCCGGAGGACCTGCCGCGCCTCCGCTCGCAGCGCCGCGGCCGCGCGCCCGCGCAGGGGGCCTGGCTCGTACAGCGCGTCGAGCGCGTTGCCGATGACCTGCAGCAACTTGCCGGCCCTCCAGCGGGGCACGTCGTCGACGACCTCGACAAGGTGCCGCGCCGCGCGCAGGTCCGCGGCGACCTCCTCCAGCCGGGCGTCGCGGCCCGACGGGTACCGGCCGACCCAGATCACGCCGACCGCGGGGTCGGCGGGCGACACCACCTCGCCCGCCGTGACGTACACCGTCGGCGACCAGATCACAGCCCCGTACACCGTCGCGAAGCGGCGCAGCGCCACCCGCTCGGTGTCGAGGCCGTTCTGCAGCAGCACGATCGGCAGGGCATCGGCCGCGGCGACCGTCCCGCCGTCCGCGTCCTTCACCGGCTGCCACGCCCACTCGGCGATGGCGGCCTCGGCGTCCTGGGCCTTGGTCGCGAGGACCAGCACGTCGCCCGCACGCAGCTCGACGTCGTCCGGGCCCGCGGCCACGGGCACCGCTACGACGTGCTCACCGTCCGGGCGCACGTAGTGCAGCCCGGACCAGCGCAGCTCGGCCAGGTGGGCGCCGCGGGCGACGAGGACCACCGGGATCCCGGCCGTGTGCAGCTCCGCGGCCAGCGTGGCGCCGACCGCGCCCGCGCCGATCACGACGTACCGGCTCATCGCAGATCCTCCGCTCGCGCGAGTGCCGGGGCATCCGCGCCGACACGCAGCCGTTCGAGGAACAGCACCACGGTGGCGGCCGCGGTGCGGTGCGTCTGGTCGTTGAGCGCGTCGTGGCGGCCGCCCGCGATGCTCACGAGCTCCGCCGACGGCACCCGCCGGTACCAGGCGCGGGCCGCGGCCAGCGGGCTGACCGCGTCGTCGGCGCCGTGGACGCCGAGCACCGGCACGCCGATCGCCTCCGGCTTCGCGCGGACGAGCCACTCGGGCGGTACGCGCTCGGCCAGTGCGCCGCGACGCACGGCGTCGTCGTCGGTGAGCCGGCCGCGGTGCGTGGGGCAGGCGGTGCGGGCGTCGAGCTCGTCGTCCCACGTGGCACCGCGTGATCCGCCCTCCTCGGTGACGAGGCCGGCGAGCACCAGCGCCGCGACCCCCGGCTCGGTCGCGGCGAGACCAGCCGCGAACAGGGCCCCCGCGTCGGAGCCTGCCAGCACCCTCGGCTCCGGGCCTGCGGCGGTGAGCAGCGCGCGTACCTGCTCACGCGTACGCGCCTCGTCGAGCGTCGGGTCGGACACCGCCCGCACGCGATAGCCGTCGGCGGCGATCCGCCTGCCGAAGCGCTCGTAGACCCCGGGATGCTCACCACGCCCCGGGAGGACGATCAGTGTGCCCCGCGGGGCGATGCCCTCGGGCTCGTTCCACTCAGCGATATCGGGTACCGCTCCCGCAGACGTCATGCGGGCCCACCTCATTCCTCACGAATCGTTGCCGGCCGGCGGATCAGGCCGGGCGACAACCCGCGGAGCTCACCGTGCCGTGGTCGATCACCCGGCGCCGCGTCAGAGGCATGATCCGAGCCAACAACAAGACCGCCGTCCTGTCCAACGAGGAATGCTCATCACAATCGATCACGAGACGCGATCGATGGGTGTTAGCGTCCCGCCCATGCCCGCCGTCCTGGACATCGTCGCGCTGCGCAGCATCGTGGCGGTGGCCGACTGTGGTGGGTTCCACCGGGCGGCCGGGTCGCTCGCGCTGTCGCAGTCGGCGGTGAGCCAGCACGTCCGGCGCCTCGAAAAGGCGGTGGGACGCCCCCTTGTCCAGCGCGACGGGCGCACCAGCCGCTTCACCCCGGAGGGCGAGGCCCTCATCGGGGAGGCCCGCCGGATCCTCGCCGCCCACGACGAGGCGTTGCGGCGGCTGTCCGTGGGCGACTCGCGGGAGTCGATCGTCCTCGGCACCACCGAGCACGCCGCCGACGAACTGCTCCCCTGCGTGATGAACGCGTTGCGGGAGCTGTTCCCCGGTTCCGCGGTGCGCTTCCGGCTCGACCGGTCCAGCCGGCTCAACGACGCCATCGACCGCGGCACACTCGACCTCGCGATGTACATCGGCGATGCGGGCGACGCCGGCGCCGTCTCCGCCGGTGCGCTCCCACTGACCTGGTACGCCGCGCCGGGGTGGCGCCGTCCGCCGCCGGACCGGCCGATCCCGCTCGTCGTGATCGACAGCCCGTGCACGATCCGCAAGCGGGCGCTGCAGACGCTCGCCGACAGCGGCATGCAGGCCACCGTCGTCGGGGAGGCGGCCTACCTCGCGGGCGTCCTGAACGCGGCCCGCGCCGGGCTGGGCGTCGCCCTGGTCGCAGGCCTCGCCACCCCGGAAGGGCTCGAACGCTGCGCGGACCTCCCGCCCGTCGCGCCCGAACGGCTGCACCTGCGCGTTCGCCCGCAGGCCGACCCGCGCCTGCTCGACGCAGCGGTCCGGGCGCTCGATCCGGTGCTCACGCGGGAACGCAAGTAGCGCCGCGGGGCCTCCCCGCGAGTTCTTCCAGATCGCGCTGCAAGGAGGCACCCATGAGCGCATCGATCCTTCCGCCCCAGGACGAGCACCTCACGACGGGCTGGGAGCCCGACCTGCCCGACGAGGACACCCTGCTCCGCCAGGCCGTGCTCGTGCACGCGTCATGGCCGACCGCACTGGCCGCCGCTGCGGGACGGCCGTGGCGGTCGGGCCCGACATGGGCCGGGGGCTGGATCGGCGACCGGGGAGCGTTCACCAACCCGGTCGTCCTGACCCGGCCGCTGGCCCGTCCCGAGGAGGTGCTGGCCGACATCGGCACCCTGCTCCCATCGCACGTGCCCTACATGCTGGTCAGTGCGTGGCCCACCGCGGATCTGCGCCCGTACGGGCTCGGCCTCGTCGGGCATCCGCCGCTCATGGTGCGCTTCCCCGGCCCCGGGCCGGACTCGCCGCGGCCGGGGATCGAGGTGCACGAGGTGCGCGACGCGGAGGAACTCGCCGTGGCCGAGCGGATTCTCGTCGACGGTTACCCGCTACCGGACCTGGAGCCGTTGGCACCGGGTGACCTGCTCGACCCGACGCTCCTCCAGCCGAGCACCCGGGTATGGGTCGCCTGGTCCGACGAGAAGCCCGCCGCGGTGGCAGCGGCCCACCACCACGCCGGTGTCACGCTCGTCGAGTTCGTCGCCACCCTGCCCGCGGCGCGCGGTCGCGGCGCCGGGGCCGCCGTGACGTGGGCCGCCACCCTCTCCGACCCGACGCGACCGGCCGTGCTCATCGCCAGCGACGACGGCCGGCCGGTCTACGAGCGGATGGGCTACCTCGCGATCGAGCGGTGGACCGCCTGGCTGCGGCCGGAGCAGCAGGCGGGCTGAGGCCCGGGAGGTCAGGCAACAGGCGTTCGGATGGCCGAGCGCGCGGGGCGGAGCGCGAGTAACCCGGCAGCGCCGACGAGCCCGCCGATCGCGGAGATCGCCATCACCGGCGTGTAGGTGCCGGCGACCGTGCGCAGCCACGCGGCGCCCAGCGGCGCGAACGCCTTGGTCACTGTGAGGATCGCGGCGAGCAGCCCGGCGAGGGTGGCGTATCCGGCCACGCCGTAGCGATCGGCGAGCAGTGTGGGGCGGGCGATCGTGCTGACGCCGAAGCCGAGCCCGATGGCCAGCACGCACGCGACAGCCGGCGCGAGCGCGTTCCCGACGACCGGCAGCAGCGCCAGCCCAACCGCTTGGAGGGCGAAGACGACCGCCACCACGCTCATCCCGTACCTGCGGGCAGCGAAGGTCGTCACCACCCGCCCGGTCACCGACATCACGCCGAGCAGCCCCGCGACGTTCGCGGCGACCGTCGAGGCATGACCGAGTTCGCGCAGGTAGGCGACCAGGTGGACGCCCACGACGAAGATGCCGATCCCTTGGGCGACGAAGACACCGGCGATCAGCCAGTACCCCGGATCGCGCACAGCGGCAGCCGCGTTCTTCCGAGCCTCGCGCCGCTGCGGTGCGAAGTCCGGCGGCCGCCGCACCAGCAGGTGCAGCGGAACGGTGATACCGCCGTAGATCACGGCCAGTACGACGAGCGCCTGCCGCCAGCCGTACGCCTCGACCAGGACCGCGGTGAGTGGCATGAAGATCGTCGAGGCGAAGCCGCCTGCGATCGTGATCGCGAGCATCGCCGTGCCCCGCCGCGGATCGCGGAACCAGCTGACGACCACCGCGAATGCCGCCTCGTACAGAACGCCCGCAGACGCGACACCGAGCCCGATCGACACCACGTACAGCGCGAGGAGGCTGTTCACCTGCGACCAGGCGAGCACGAGCACCGTGGCGAGGACCGAGCTCCCGACCATCAGCGTCCGCCCGCCCCTGCGGTCGAGCCAGCGTCCGGCCGGCACCGCGGCGAGCGCCGCAGCCAGCAGCGAGACGGTCTGGGCGCCGGTGACGGCGGTCCGGTCGGCGCCCAGCGCCTCCTGCATCGGCACGAGCAGGACGGCGAACGCGTACGTGAGCACCCCGTAACCCGCCGTCGCGGTGACGGCCAGCGCGGCGACCGTCCACCAGCGATAGGTCGGGAGCTGCATGCCGACCACCGTACGAATCCCCCACCGCCGTTCGCAGCTGTGGAACGCGTCACGCGGGGCACCTCCCCGTGGCCACGGCCTGGGCGCTCACCCCGCGGTCAGGGGCATACCCGGAGGTGAGCCCTTTCCGTGCGCGGATCGCGTTCCCTAGCCTTTCGATCATGGATGGCTCGACGGTCCTGGTGACCGGCGCCGGCAAGGGGCTCGGATCGGCTATCGCGGCCGCGGTGGCCGCGCGGGGGCACCACGTGGTCGTGAACTACCGGGGCGACACCGAGGCGGCGGAGCGGGTGGTCGCGGAGATCGTCGGCCGAGGGGGCAGCGCGCAGGCGGTGCGGGCCGACGTGACCGACCGCGACGATGTGGACGCGCTGGTGTCGCACGTCATCGCCGAACGAGGCGGGCTCGACGCCGTGGTCCTCAACGCGAACACGGTGCAGCCTCCGTTCGCGGCGCTCGCCCACATCGGGTGGGAGGCATTCTCGGGGAAGGTGCTCGGCGAGCTCGCCGGGGCGTTCCACCTGGTCACGCGGGTACTGCCGGAAATGCGGGCGCAGGGCGCCGGACGGATCGTCTTCGTCGGCAGCACCGCCGCCGACTACGTGGGCGGCGGCCGCGTCGCCCACGGCACCGCGAAAGCGGCGCTGGCCACGTTCGCCCGCCACGTCGCCGCGGAGAGCGCCCGCGACGGCATCGCGGTGGTGACGGTCGCGCCCGGCGCGGTCCGGACACCCGCCGTGGAGTCGCTGCTGGGCGAGGAGCAGGTGGCGAAGCTCGGCGCCGACTCCGTGCTCGGCCGGATGCTCGAGCCCGCCGACGTCGGTGCGGCGGTGGCGCTGGCACTGGACCCCGCGCTGGCGCCGGCGACGGGCAGCACCGTGCGGCTGGACGGCGGTTGGTCGGTGCTGGTGGGCGGCCCGAGCGCCTGACACGTTCCGACGGCCACAAGACCGACGCGACCGGCAGCGTCCGGCCCGCCGAGCGCCGGCTGCTGCGCCGATGGACCTGACTTCACAAATCCATTCATGCCATGTGAGGGACCAGATACCTGCCCAAAACAAGAAATTACGCGCCTGTGCGTAACCTCGTGCAGTTAACGCCCTTGTTGCAAAGCGATCATCACCTGAAACACTCTGCGTGATTTCCTCACCCGGTCGGCGGATGGCTTCCCGCCTCTCGGCCCCCCAAGTGCAGGGCCGTTCAGCGCAGCCGCTGACAGTCCACCCCCACATGAGGAGAGAAATACATGGCAGACCACAGGGCAGACCGCGTGGCTCGGCTGCGCACCATCGGCCGCGGCGGCGCGGTCGTGGCCGGCGGCGTCTTCGCCCTTTCGGCGCTCGGGGCCGGCTCGGCCCTCGCCGACGAGGGTCACGACTACGACGAGCCCTCGACCGGCACCACGGCTGAAGACCCCGGGTTCATCCCGACCAGCCCGGTCGACGGCATCGCGAACCACTGGATGAACAACCACTACAAGGAAGCCAACTTCGCGCAGGACGAGGTCGGCCGGATCGTGAGCGACCCGCAGCGGTACATCGACATCCACCTCGGGATGGTTGCGGAGATGCTCGGCCAGGACGCCGGCTCCGACACCTTGCCGCCGAGCGGCGACTACTGATCCTCCGCCAGCCGGCCACCCGATGCGCGCCCTGTCGTGACGCGTGCCGGGTGGCCGGTTCCGTTTCCGCTCGATCCGGGTTCAGCGGCGGACGACGGTGTGCTTGAACTCGTTGAGCTCCGGCCAGCCGGTGAGCAGGTCCACGACCCGCTCGATGGTCCTGATCGACGACGCCGGCTCGCTCCCGACCGGGGAGCGGTCCATGAGCCGGACGAACACGGCCTCGTCGCCCGCGATGAAGGTCGGCACGCCCCACACCGTGTGCGAGGCGACGTAGCTCTCGTGCTCGTCGCGGACCTTCGCGAGCGCGGCTCCCGAGTCGATCCGCTCGAAGACGGCCGCTGCCGGCACGCCGTGCTCGGTGAGTGCCTTCTCGACGACCGTGCGGTCCTCGAGGTGCAGGCCCGCGTCGTGGCGGACCGCGAAGAGCGCGCGGTGCACGGCCGGGAAGGCCTCCGGGTACTCGTCGCGCACCACGACCCCGGCTTGCAGGGCGAGGATCCCGGAGTCCTGCGAGGGGTCGTCCCACACGCTCACCCCGCCCTCCTCGACGTGCGCCTGCCCGAGCGAGAACGGGAGGAACCGCACATTCCAGTCGGCGCCGGCGTCGAGGCCCGTGAGGATGTGTTCGTGGGCGTTGCGGGCGAATGGGCAGCGGTAGTCCCAGGTCACCGAGAACGAGGTCGCCATGACCGGGACAAAGCCCTAGCCGCTGCGCGTATTCCCCGCTCCGCGAAATGCGCCACGGAATGCGGCAGCCGGGTGACGATCATCGAGCCGTCCGTCCGCAGGCCGTCCCGTGACGCCCGCGAAGAGCTTCTCCCGGAACGTCCCAGGCGCGTACTCGGTCTGCGCCATCCCACGGCGGCGAAGCTCCGGGAGCAGGCCCTCGATCACCTCGGTGTAGCTGCCGGGGAGCACGTGGTTGATGATGTTGATCCCGTCGATGCCCGCGCCCTGCCAGCGCTCCAGCTCGTCGGCGATCTGCTCGGGCGTGCCGACGAGCCGCATCCGCTCCGCGCGGTAGCGGACCATGTCCTCGATGGTCGGGCGCCCACCGGGAACCGAGTCGATGATCGCCTGCAGCACGCCGCGCCCACCCTCGACGTGCAGGTCGGCCAGCGGCGTGTCGAGGGGCGCGTCGCCGAGGTCCACGCCCATGCCGCCGAGCATGTGGGCAGCCAGCCCCTCGGCGGACATGTACTCGTCGGCCTCTGCCTTGCGGCGGCGGGCCTCGGCCTCCGTGCTCCCGACGACGAACGACAGCCCGGCGAAGCACCGGATGTCCTCGGGCCTGCGGCCGTGCTCGACGGCGAGTCTGCGCACCGTGGTCGTGACCTTCTCCGCGTTGCCGAGCGAGCCGGCGAACATGAACACGGCCTCGGCGTTGCGCGCCGCGAACGCCATCCCGGCGGGCGATGTCCCGGCCTGGAACAGCACGGGCGTGCGCTGCGGTGACGGGGCCACGAGGTGCGGCCCCTCCACCGAGTACCGCTTCCCCTCGTAGTGAATCTTGTGGATCCGGGACGGGTCGGCGTGCCGGCTCGCGGCCTTGTCCTTGAGCAGCGCGCCGTCGTCCCAGCTGCCCTCCCAGAGCCGGTACACGACGTCGACGTACTCGTCGGCCCACGCGTACCGGTCGTCGTGCGGGGTGAGGCCGGGCAGCCCGAAGTTGCGGTGGGCGTTCTCCAGCGCCGAGGTGACGATGTTCCAGCCGACGCGACCGCCCGTGAGGTGGTCGAGCGTGCCGGCGCGGCGCGCGAACGTGAACGGGTGCTCCTGGATCACGGAGCTGGTCCACGCCAGGCCGAGGTGCTCGGTCACGGCGCCCAGCGCGGAGATCATCACGGACGGGTCGTGCGATGGGATCTGCAGCCCCTCGGTGACGAACGTGTCCCAGCCACCGCTACCCGGCACGGCGTTCCTCCGGTTCGTCCTCGTCGAGGCGGAGCCGGTCGTCGAGCAGGAAGCGCGCGATCTCGGTGCGCGGCCGCAGCGGTGTGCCGTCCAGCCGCAGGTGCTCGACGATCTTCCCCTCCTCCATCACCGCGACGTCGTCCGCGATCGCCCTCACCACGTTCATCTCGTGCGTGACCAGCACGATCGTGATGCCGAGGCGCTGGTTGACCTCGCGCAGGTAGCGCAGCACGGTGATCGTCGTGCGCGGGTCGACGGCGCTGGTGGGTTCGTCGCACAGGAGCACCGTCGGGGAGTTGGCGAGCGCACGCGCGATCGCGACCCGTTGCTTCTGCCCGCCGGAGAGCTTCGCCGGGTAGGCGTCGGCCTTCCCGGTCAGGTCGACGACGGCCAGTGACTCGGCGACCCGGCGCGCCCGTTCGTCCCGCGGCACCCCGGCCACCCGCAGCGCGAGCTCCACGTTCTGGGCCGCGGTCAGGTTGTTGAGCAGGTGGAAGTGCTGGAAGATCATCCCGATCCGGGTGCGCTGCCGGCGCAGCTCGTCGTCGGAGAGCCCGGTCAGCTCGACGCCGTCGACCGTGACCGATCCCGAGTCGGGCCGTTCCAGCAGGTTGATCATCCGGACGAGCGTGGACTTCCCCGCTCCGGAGAAGCCGATGATCCCCTGCACCGATCCGGCCGGGACGTGCAGGTCCACGTCGTCCACTGCCCGCAGCGGGCCGAACGTCTTCGTGACCCCGGAGAGCGTGATCACGAGGCCTGCCACCACTGGCCGACCTGCTGCTGCGGGTCTTCTCCCCATGGCAGCGGCGCCCAGTCGCCGTAGAAGTTCGTGAAGAAGTCGGCGACCTCGGGGCTCTGCAGCGCCGCTTGCAGGGCACGTGCCTTCTCCGAGCCCACCTCGTCGGGCCGCCCGGCCACGACGATGCGGTAGGGGATCGCGTCGGTGTCCTGCTCGCGCAGCAGCGCGTCGCCCACCGGGTCCAGCTTCATCTCGATGGCCTGGCGGGAGAATAGGAAGCCCGCGTCGACGTCCGGCAGCGTCTGCGTGAGCGTCTGCTGGTCGACCTCGACGAACTGGAAGTTCCGTGGGTTGGCCGTGATGTCCTGCTGGGAGGTACTCACGACCTGCACGCCGGGGCGCAGCTGCAGCTGGCCGGCCTCCGCCAGCAGGTGCAGCGCGCGGCCGTTGTTGGCCGGGTCGACCGGAAGCGCGATCCGCGCACCGTCGGGGAGCTGGTCGAGGGATTCGTGGCGGGTCGAGTACACGCCCGCGGGCGAGCCGACGACGTAGAAGAGCGGGACGACGTTCGTGCCGTTGTCCCGGTTGAACGTCTGCAGGTAGGCGCCGTGTTGGAAGAAGTTGAAGTCGATCTCGCCGGCGCTGACGACGTGGTTGGGTTGCACGATGTCGATGACGTAGGTGACGTCCAGCTTCCAGCCCTCCGCCTCCAGTTTCTTCGCCGCCAGGTCGAGTGGGCCGTGGTAGGGCGGGGTGTCGGTGGCGATGACGGTGATCGTCCGGTCGTCGCCGGACCCGCCGGCGAGGCCACAGCCCGCCGCAGCGAGCGCCAACAGGCCTGCCGCGACCACCGCGGTGCCGACCCGGAAAAGGCGGGACCGCGTCAAATGCTCATACCGCATTTCGCGAACGTATCAGCCCGGATAGGACCGCCTCGTGTGATTCATGCCGCGAAAAGCAGAAATGGTCCGAACTATTCGGCGAATTCTCTCGCGATGTGGACCGGCGGAACAAATGCCCGGACCGGCGGAAGTGAATCGGGCGCCTTGCGCACCTCCACCCGCGACAGCTGGCCCGTGCACCCCTGCGCGAGCCGGGAGGTGCCGATGTCGGTGGTGACGGCATTCGGGTTGCCGTGCACGCAGGTGGCGACGTCGGGGGCGCTCGGGTCGAACCACGCGCCGGTCGAGAGCTGCACCACCCCGGGCGCCACGTCGGCGGACGGCACCAGGCCGGCGAGCACGCTGCCGACCCTGCTCTCCACCAGCACGACGTCGCCTGCCGTCAGACCGCGCGCGGCGGCGTCGGCGGGGTGCATCCGCACCGGCTCCCGGCCCGCGACCTTCGCGGCCGCGCTGCCCGCGCCGTGGTCGAGCTGGCTGTGCAGCCGGGTGGCCGGGTTGTTCGCCACCAGGAACAGCGGGAACGGGCCCGTGCCCGGCGGGTCGGCGAGGAACTCGGGCTCCAGCCACGTGGGGTGGCCGGGACAGTCGTCGTAGCCGAAGGACGCGATGGTGGCCGAGGCGATCTCGATGCGGCCGCTCGGCGTGGTCAGCGGGTGCGTGGCCGGATCGGCGCGGAAGTCGGCGTAGAGGACGCGATCGCGCGTGACCCGGGGCAGGTCGATCCGCCCCTTCGCCCAGAACGCCGCGAAGTCGAGCACCGGGTCGTCGCCGTCGGGAAGCGCGGCGCGCCAGCTCTCGTACAGGTGCTCGATCCACTCCCGTTCGTCGCGGCCCTCGTCGAACTCCTTCCCCGCGCCGAGCCGGTCGGCGAGATCGCGGAAGATCGCGAAGTCGGACCGGGCCTCGCCCCGCGGCTCGGTGACCCGTGGCATGGCGATCAGCCCGTCGCTCTCCCGGGCGCAGCCGAGGTCGTCGCGCTCCAGGGTGGTGGTCGCCGGGAACACGATGTCGGCGTGGCGGGCCGTCGCCGTCCAGAACTGCTCGTGGACGATCACGGTCTCCGGACGAGCGAACGCCCGTCGGAGCCGGGCGAGGTCCTGGTGGTGGTGGAACGGGTTGCCGCCTGCCCAGTAGACGAGCCGGATGTCGGGGTAGCGCAGCCGAGCGCCGTCGAAGTCGAACTCCTCCCCCGGGTGCAGCAGCAGATCCGCGATCCGCGCCACCGGGATGAAGTCCGGGACGGCGTTGCGTCCCTGCGGCAAGGTCGGCAGCGGGCCATCCGCCCGCGGCCCGCCGATCCCGGCCATCGCGCCGTAGCCGTGCCCGACTCCCCCGCCGGGGAGGCCGATCTGACCGAGCACGCAGGCCAGCGCGACGCCCGCCCACAACGGCTGCTCCCCGTACCGCGCCCGCTGCAACGACCAGCTCAGCGTGATCATCGTGCGGTGCGCGGCCATCTCCCGCGCCAGCGCGACGATCCGGTCCTCGGCGATCCCGCAGATCCGCGACGCCCACGCCGCGTCGCGCACCACGCCGTCGGCCTGCCCGGACAGGTACGCCCACCACTCGTCGAACCCCGCGCAGTGGGTGCGCAGGAACTCCGCGTCGTGCAGCCCCAGCCGCACCAGCGTGTGGGCCAGCCCGAGCATCAGCGCCGTGTCGGTGCCGGGAACGGGGGTGACCCACTCCGCGTCGAGATCGGCGACCAGGTCGTCGCGCAGCGGGGAGATCAGCACGAACCGGGCTCCGCGGTCCCGGGCCCGCCGCAGCTGCCCGACCGTGGCGTGCTTGGTGACGCCACCGGCGTTGACCTGCGCGTTCTTGGCAGGGACGCCGCCGAAGCAGACGAACAGCTCGGTGTGCTCGGCCAGCACCGACAGCGTGGTGGGCCGCATGATCGGGTCGTCGTTGCCGACGACGCGGCGCAACAGCGGGCGCGCGGCGCCCAGGCTGTAGGTCTCGACCGAGCGCGTGTAGCCGCCCAGCACGTTGAGGAACCGGTGCACCTGGCTCTGCGCGTGGTGGAACCGCCCCGCGCTCCCCCAGCCGTACGAGCCGCCGAAGATCGACGCGTTGCCGAACGTCGTGCGGACCCGCTCGAGCTCACCCGCGGCCAGCGCCATTGCCTGCTCCCAGCCGACCGGGACGTAGTCGTCGAGCCCTCGCGCCTCGTCCGGGCCCGCGCCGCGCTCGAGGAAGCCGCGCCGCACGTGCGGCACCAGCACCCTGACCCGCTCGTCCAGCATCGCCGGGACGTTCCGCAGCAGCGCGTGTGCCGGGTTCGGGTCGGTCGGATCGGGCCGGATCTCGAGCCCGCCGGCCGTCTCGACGGCTTCGAATGCTCCCCAATGCGAACTGTGCAGCGTCACGAGTCGTCCCCCATCTCGCCGATGCTGCCATTCCGCACCGCCTCGGTCACCACGTCGGCGACGGCGGTCATACCCGCGAGGGTTGGAGCGGCAGGCGAGTTACCGCCGACCAGGCGAACCAGGGAGCAGGTTGAATGCGGTGGGGTCGAGCTCGCGGCGGACCACCTGCGCGGCGATGTGCGCGAGCTTCGCGTTCCGGCTCCGCGCGTAGTGGCGGAGCCGGTCGAAGGCGACCTCGACGTCGTCGCCGAAGTGCTGGCTCAGCACGCCTTTCGCCTGCTCGATGGTCACCCTGCTGGTCAGGGCCGTCTGTAATTGCTCGTTGACGACCTCGGCGCGACGGATCGCCCGTTCCTGCAAGATTCCGATGGTGGCGACGTCGGCAAGCGCCTGGCCGAGGGCGAGGTCGGAGTCGGGGAGCGAGCCCGGTTCACGGTCGAAGAGGTTCAACGCGCCGATGGCCTGCCCGCGCAGACGCAATGGCAGGGCGTGTACCGCGCGGAACTGTCCGCGTTCGGCGACCGCGGCCGCGAACCTCGGCCATCGGTCCGCCGCGCCGGCCAGGTCCGCGATGCTCACCGGGGCCACGGTCTGGAAACAGTCCAGGCACGGCCCTTCATCGCTCTGCAACTGCAGCAGTTCCATCAGCTCCGCGGCCTCGCTGGACGCCGCGACGACACGCAGCTCCCGCCGAGCGTCGCCGAGCACGATCCCGGCGGCATCGGCGGGTAGGAGCTCGACGCAGAAGCCGATCAGGCGATCGAGAAGATCGATCGCGTCGTATTCGGCCACCATCGTGTCCGCCAGCACGACGAACGCGTGGCTGACCGATCGCTCGCGCTCGACAGGCGGCCGACTCATGACACACGCCCCTCACATGAACCCATTGCTATTCCACATCCTCGATGAAGCTGACCCGCCGAGCCACCACGTCGCGAGCAACGTCGATCAGCAGTCGTCCCTGGGTGAAGGCGTATCCCCGCAACCGGGCCAATGCCTCCGGTGCGGTCACCCCGAGCTGGACCAGCACCATGCCGGTGGCCTGATGGACCTCCGCCCTGCTCGCGGCGGTGCTGTCGAGCCAGCCTCCGTTGCCGCCGGGGTCGGTGCGGTGCCCGAGCATCATCAACGTGGCGACGTCGGCTGCGCTGAACGCGTCGCGACGCTGCTCGTCGTTCAGATTGCCCGGTAGGCGGCGGTACAAATCCAGCACGCCGAGATTGATCGCGCCCCACTGCAGCGGCAGCGCGAACAGAGCGCGGACGCCCGTTCGCTCGTTGACCGCCGCGGCGAACACCGGCCACCGTGCCGTGTCCGTCGTGTGCTGCACGTCCGGAAGCAGGACGGGGTGACCGCTCGTCGCGGCCTCCACGCACGGCCCCTCGTTCAACGTGAACTGCAGTTCCTCCAGCAGTAGCGCCGTCTCGTCCGTGGCCGACAGCATCTCGCGGGCATCGGTTGCGGTGAGCACCGAGATCGACGCGCCGTCGACATCGAGCCCGTCGACGCACGCCCGGCAGATGGTCCCGGCCAGAGCGCGGTCGTCCGAGCCGTCCCGGGCCACGCCCAGCAGCATCCGGGTCACAACGCCGAGCTCAGGCATCAGACGCCCACCACACCGGCGTCCTGCGCTGCAGACCGACCATGACATGACATCCCGTCGTACAGGTGAGCAAGCCGCGAGCACGACAGGGACCAGATCGGACACCGAGCCAGCACGCATACGCTACTCCCCTCGAGAGACCGGCGGAGCGCGACCGGTTCGCCGAACAGGGCTACGAAGTTGCCGATCGCGCATCCGAGCAGGCCGCTGTCCAGCGGCGGTGGCGAATGATCAGTGGCCGTCACCCAGCGCTGGACGGCTGAGAGCCCGCCGCCTACGCTCCGGAACCGCAGCGTCCCCCAGACCCCGGTACCCGCTGTTCAAGCGTTGTGCCGTTCCGGGCGGGAGGTACCGACGCCGCGAAGTCCGCCGTCCACCTGGCCTCGATGGGCCGGAGTCGGCGGGAGTCGTGTCACGGTCGAACCGCTGGAACCTTGGAACCTGCTGGTGGCGCTGTCTCCAGAGGGGGTGGGACCCCGCTCGCCGACAGGCATCGGGCCTCGACCGGAGCCAACCGATCGAGGCCCGATGACCAACGGCCTGGAGACCGCAGATGAGCCACACCGCCACGGACCGCGTCGAGTTCGTCCATCAGTCATGGCCGGCGCATCCGCGCCAGCTGGCACCGATTCGTGCGGAAACCCGCCGCTGGTTGGCACACCCCGACCTCTCCGACGACGTCGAGCAAGACGTGGTCCTCGCCGTGAACGAGGCGGCGAGCAACGCCATGGAGCACGCCTACGCGCGTACGTCAGCCGGGGACATCGTCGAGATCATCTTCTGGACGGAGGAGAAGACCGTCTGTGTCGAGATCGTGGATCATGGGCATTGGCAACCTCCCGACGCCACCGTGAGCGGTCGCGGCCGCGGATTCACGATCATGAACGAGCTGATGCAGACAGTCCTGATCCACTACGACATCCGCGGCACCCGGGTTCTGCTTCGCCGAACGGCGTGACCCATCGGGGCCTCCGGTGCCCGACGGGCAGAATCTCCGCTAGTACCGCCCGTCGCGGTCAGAGGTCGTAGTAGAGCATGAACTCCCACGGGTGCGGGCGCAGGCGGATCTGGTCGAGCTCCTTGGTCCTCTTGTAGTCCAGCCAGGTCGCGATCAGATCCTCGGTGAAGACGCCACCTTCGAGCAGGAACTCGTGGTCGGCCTCCAGCGCGTCCAGGACCGCTTCGAGCGAACCCGGCACCTGCTTGAGGTCGGTGGCCTCCTCGGGCGTGAGCTCGTAGAGGTCCCGGTCGACCGGGTCCGGCGGCTCGATCTTGTTCCGGATCCCGTCGAGGCCGGCCTGGAGCATCGCGGTGAACGCGAGGTAGGGGTTCGCGGTGGGGTCGGGGCAGCGGTACTCGAGGCGCTTGGCCTTGGCGCTCTGGGTGTACATCGGGATGCGGACGCACGCAGAGCGGTTGCGCTGCGAGTAGACGAGGTTGATCGGCGCCTCGAAGCCCGGCACGAGGCGGCGGTAGGAGTTCGTGGTCGGCGCGCAGAACGCCAGCAGCGCGGGAGAGTGCGCGAGGATCCCACCGATGTAGTGGCGGCCCATGTCGCTGAACCCGGCGTAGCCCGACTCGTCGTAGAAGAGGTTCTGGCCGTTCTTCCACAGCGACTGGTGGACGTGCATTCCCGAGCCGTTGTCGTCGAAGACCGGTTTCGGCATGAAGGTGGCCGTCTTGCCCGCCTTCCAGGCGGTGTTCTTGACCACGTACTTGTAGTTCATGACGTTGTCGGCCATGGCCAGCAGGGACGAGAAGCGCATGTCCATCTCGGCCTGGCCGGCGGTGCCGACCTCGTGGTGCTGGACCTCGATGGGAATGCCCAGGTCCATGAGCGTCAGGACCATCAGGCTGCGCAGGTCCTGGTGCTGGTCCATCGGGGGCACGGGGAAGTAGCCCTCCTTGTAGCGGGGGCGGTAGCCGCGGCTCCCCGGCTGCCCGGACGCCCAGACGCCCTCGACCGACTCGATGTGGTAATAGCCCTCGTGCTGGTTCTGGTCGAACCGCGCCCCGTCGAAGATGTAGAACTCCAGCTCGGGACCCCAGTAGGAGACGTCGGCGAGCCCGGTCTCGCGCAGGTGGTCCTCCGCCTTCTTGGCGATGTAGCGCGGGTCGCGCGAGTAGCTCTCCTGCGTCACGGGGTCGGCGACGAAGCAGTGGATCTGCAGCGTCGGCACGTCCCGGAACGGGTCCATCACGGCCGTCGCCGGGTCCGGCATGAGCAGCATGTCCGACTCGTGGATCTCCTGGAACCCGCGGATCGAGGAGCCGTCGAAGCCGTAGCCGGTCTCGAAGCCATCCTCGGTGAGTTCCTCCACGGGGATGGAGAAGTGCTGCATCAGCCCCGGGAGGTCGCAGAAGCGGAGATCCACGATCCGCGCACCATTCTCCTGCGCCAACGCGAGGACGTCTTGCGGCGTGTCAGGCATGTCCAGCTCCTCGTCGAGTCCGGCTGCGTGGTGGACCTGTCAGTCCTACGCCGCGGCCACGCCCAGCGCTACGGCCAGTCGGCGAGTGCGGGTCACGCCCTCCGCAGTTCCGCGAGCAAGGTCCGGGTTGCCGCCGAGAGGTAGCCGCCGCGCCTCGTCACGAGCGTGACCGGCAAGCCGACGTCGAGATCACCGACCTCGAGCGCGACGAGCGATCCCGCGGCGAGCTCCTCCTGGATGCTGCTGTCGGGCACGAGCGCGATCCCGAACCCCGCTTCGACGAGCCGTTTCTGGGCGGTCAGGCTGTCGATGCGCAGGATCTGGCTCTCCGGCACGCCTGCCGCGTCCATGACCCGGCGCACGGAGCCGCTGGATGCGTCACCGGGACGTTCCGGGAAGGCGAGCCACCGCTCCCCCGCGAGCGCGCTCAACGTGGCGATCCGCGTGCCCGCGCGCTCGGGAGGAGCGGCGATCACCAGCCGCTCGGAGTACAGCGTCTCGCACTCCAGTTCGGGAGCCGGATCCGCGGAGTACCGGAGACCGACCGTGACGTCGGCGCGGCGCACGAGGTCGCTCACCTCCTTGCTCGTGGCCGTGCGCAGGGTCAGCTCGACGGCCGGGTACCGCTGTGCGAACCGTCGCAGCACCGAGGTGAGGTTCGTGCTGGCGAGCGTCCCGACCAACGCGACCGTCACGGGGCCGCTGTCCTGCGACCGCACGGCACGCACGGCCGCCTCCGCGTCCCGCACGCTCGCCAGGACGGCCTCGGCGAACGGCAGCAGCGCGCGTCCGGCCTCGCTCAGCACGACCCCGCCGGGCACGCGCTCGAACAGTGGAACGTCCAGCTCCTTCTCGAGCAGCGCGAGCCGCCTGCTCACGGCCGGCTGGGAGCGGAACACGGCGGCCGCCGCCCCCGTGACGGTCCCGGACCGGTGGATCGCGATGAAGGTGCGCAGCGCCTCGATGTCCACGTCATGCGTCCTGCTGATGGCAGATCCCAGAAGTATGCATTGGGCAGATGCATTTGCGCGACCTACGGTCGGCGACATGTTTCGCCACCTTCACCGCGACGGCCTCCTGATGCCGAACGCGTGGGACGCCGGGAGCGCGATCGTGCTGGCCGAGGCCGGGTTCGCCGCGATCGCGACGACCAGCGCCGGCATCGCCTTCTCGCTCGGCAAGCCGGACCACGGGATCCCGCAACACGCGACGGCCGTCTCCCGAGCCGAGATGTTCGACCGGATCCGGCAGATCACCGCGGCGGTCGACGTCCCGGTCAACGGCGATCTCGAGGCCGGCTACGGCGACGCTCCCGAGGCCGTCGCCGACACCATCCGGCTCGCGCTGGACGCCGGGCTCGCCGGCGGCAACATCGAGGACTTCACCGACGGCGCGCTGTACGACGAGGGCCTCGCCGTGGAGCGCATCGCCGCGGCGCGAGAGGCCGTCGGCAGGCACGACTTCGTCCTCACCGCCCGCACCGACGGGCTGCTCCTCCACCCGCCGGGCACGCTGGCCGACTCGATCCGCCGCGCCAACCGCTACCGCGAGGCCGGAGCGGACTGCCTGTACGTCCCCGGCGTGAACGACCTCGACACCGTCGCCACGTTGGTGCGGGAGATCGACGGCCCGCTCAACGTCGTGATGGGGTTGGGCGCTACGAGCCTGACGGTGGCCGCGCTGCGGTCGGTCGGCGTCGCGCGCATCAGCCTCGGCGGCAGCATCGCCCGCGCCGCCCTCGGCTTCGTCCGCGAGAGCGCGCGCGAGCTGAGGGACAGCGGCACGATCACCTTCGCCGACCGGCAGATCCCGCAGACCGAGCTCAACGAGCTGTTCGCCCGCCGAACGTGACGACCATCGCGTCGACTCGTAAGTCAAGCGAGTGATTTAATTTGGCGCGTGCCCTCCACCCTCGCCGGCCGCGCCGACCTCCAGGCCACCGCGACGACCCGCTCGAGCGGCCTCGTCGTGGTGCTGGCCTTCTCCGGCATCGTCGTCTCGCTGATGCAGACCACGGTGATCCCGCTGGTCCCCCGGCTCCCCACGCTGCTGAACGCGTCCGCGGCGGACACCACGTGGGCCGTCACGGCCACCCTGCTCGCCGCCGCCGTGGCCACACCGGTGATGGGCAGGCTCGGCGACATGTACGGCAAGCGCCGTCTCCTGCTGGTCAGCCTCGCCCTGATGGTCACCGGCTCGGTCGTCGCGGCGCTGTCCAGCGCACTGGCGCCGTTCGTCGTGGGCCGGGTACTGCAGGGCCTGGCGGGCGGCGTGATCCCGCTGGGCATCAGCATCATGCGCGACGCGCTCCCGGCGGAGCGGCTCGGCGCGGCCACCGCGACCATGAGCTCCTCACTCGGCGTCGGCGGTGCGCTCGGGCTCCCGACCGCGGCGCTCATCGCCGACCACGCCGGCTGGCACCTGCTCTTCTGGATCTCCGCGGTACTGGGTGCGGTCGTGGCCGGGCTGGTGCTGGTCCTCGTCCCCGAGTCACCGGTGCGCACCGGTGGCCGGTTCGACATGGTGGGCGCGGCGGGGCTGTCGGTCGCGCTCGTGTGCCTGCTGCTGGCGATCTCCAAGGGCGCCGAATGGGGCTGGGGCAGCGGGCTCACCCTCGCCCTGCTCGGCACCGCGGTCGCCGTGCTGCTGGTGTGGGGTTGGTGGGAGCTGCGCTCCCGGCAACCGCTCGTCGACCTGCGCACCTCCGCGCGCCGGCAGGTGCTCACCACCAACCTCGCGTCCATCATGTTCGGGTTCGCGATGTTCGGGATGTCGCTGGTGCTGCCTCAGCTGCTGCAGCTGCCGACGTCCACCGGCCACGGCCTCGGCCAATCACTGCTCGTCGTCGGCCTGGTCATGGCGCCCCAGGGCCTCGTGATGATGGCGGTGTCCCCGCTGTCGGCCCGCATCTCGGCGGCGCGGGGCCCGAAGACGACTCTGATGCTCGGCGCACTCGTCGTCGCGGCGGGCTACGCCCTGTCCACCCTGATGCTGTCCGCCATCTGGCAGCTCGTGCTGGTGTCCTGCATCGTCGGGGCCGGGATCGGGCTCGCGTACGGCGCCATGCCCGCCCTCGTCATGGCCGCGGTGCCGGTCTCCGAGACCGCGGCCGCCAACAGCCTCAACACCCTCATGCGGGCCATCGGCACCTCGGTCTCCAGCGCGGTTGCGGGTGTCCTACTGGCGCAGCTCCCATTGCCCGGCGGGTTCCGCGTGGTCCTCGCCATCGGCGCCGGCGCGGCGCTGCTCGCCCTCGCGATCGCCGCGTTCCTCCCCGCCCGGAGGGACGGCTAGCCCGAACGGGTGGTGTATCGTGGCTGATCGTGACGGGCAAGGGCGGTCCGACGGCCCCGCCCGTCGGGAACGGAGTGGGATCCGGTTTCCCCCGTTCCCCGTACCCGATCAGGTGTCCTGGTGGCCTGCCCCGCCCGCCCGTCGATGGCTGCTGTCGTCCGTGCTGTATATGGGGCTTTCGCCTCCGCTGAGCCTGCGCGCCTGATCACGACGCCGGCCTCGGGGCGTGAGCCCGCCCACGACCCCAGCGCCGATGAACGTGCCCCCGAAAGGACCACCACCCCATGTCGCGCTTCTCGCGCCTGACCCGCGCCGTCCTGCTGGCGCTTCCGCTCGCCGTGCTCGCGGCCTCCTGCGCGGCACCGGGCTCCGCCCCGTCGAGCGGTGACTCCGGCGGCCAGGTCGTCTCCATCGGCGTGACCGACGCCAGCGAGGGCTACTGGAACGTCTACAAGGAGAAGGCCGCCGCCGAGGGCATCACGGTCAACCTCGTCAACTTCACCGACTACAACCAGCCCAACCCGGCACTCTCGCAGGGCCAGCTGCAGCTCAACCAGTTCCAGCACCTGCAGTACCTGGCCAACTACAACGTCAAGAACAACGACAACCTCGTCCCGATCGGCGCGACGGCGGTGTACCCGCTGCCGCTGTACTCGACGAAGCACACATCGGTCGACCAGATCCCCCAGGGCGGCCAGATCGTCATCCCGAACGACCCGACGAACCAGGCGCGCGCCCTGCTGGTCCTGCAGGCCGCGGGGCTGATCACGCTCCGGGGCGGCGGCAACTCGCTGTCGACGCCGAGCGAGATCGAGTCGGGGAGGGTGACCGTCGTGCCCGTCGACGCCGCCCAGACGGCGGCGAACCTGCCCAGCGTCGAGGCCGCGATCGTCAACAACAACTACGCCACGGCCGCGAACCTGACGGCGCAGCAGCGGATCTTCGCCGACGACCCGAACAGCGACTCGTCGAAGCCGTACATCAACGGATTCGTCGCCCGCGCCGCCGACCAGGACAACCCGGTCTACCTGCGGCTGGCGGCGCTGTACCACGACCCGGACGTGGAAGCGGCCATCCGCCGCGACCTCGGTGACACCGGCGTCTTCAAGACGAACGACATCGCCGACCTGCAGGCCACGACCGCCGAGATCGAGAACAACATCCGCGCGGCGGGTTCCTGAGCCGTGGCACCGCTGATCTCCTTCTCCCGCGTGAGCAAGGTCTTCCCCTCCGGGCGCGGCGATGACGTGCGGGCCGTCGACGGCGTCGACCTCGACGTCGAGGACGGGGAGATCACCGGCGTCATCGGTCACTCCGGGGCCGGGAAGAGCACCCTCGTCCGCATGATCAACGCGCTCGAGCTGCCGACGGAGGGCACGGTGACCGTCGGCAGCCGGGCGACCGGCGAGCTCGGCGAGCGCGGGCTGCGCGAGCTGCGCGGGGAGGTCGGGATGATCTTCCAGCAGTTCAACCTGTTCTCCTCGCGCACCGTTGCGGGCAACGTCGGCTACCCGCTGCGGATCGCGGGCTGGCCGCGCGAGCGGCGCCGGGAGCGGGTGGCCGAGCTGCTGGAGTTCGTCGGGATCGCCGAGAAGGCGCGCCAGTTCCCGAACCAGCTCTCCGGTGGCCAGAAGCAGCGCGTGGGCATCGCCCGCGCGCTGGCCACCTCGCCCCGGATCCTGCTCGCCGACGAAGCCACCAGCGCTCTCGACCCGGAGACGACCAAGGACGTCCTCGCCCTGCTCAAGCGGATCAACCGCGAGCTGGACACCACGATCGTCGTCATCACGCACGAGATGGACGTCGTGAGCTCGATCTGCGACACGGTCGCGGTGATGGAGCAGGGCAGGGTGATCGAGCGCGGCCCGGTCTACGACGTGTTCAGCGACCCGCGCGAGCCCGCGACCCGCCGCTTCGTGCACAGCGTGCTGCACGACCGGCCGTCCGAGGAGACGCTCGCCCGGCTGCGCGAGCACTTCCCCGGCCGGATCGTCACCGTCTCGGTCCGGGACGACCCGGCCGTCCGGACCGCCGTGTCCGAGGTGATCGCGAGCCACGACGTCCGCAGCACGATCATCTACGGCGGCATCCGGGAGCTCGCCGAGAAGCCGTTCGGCAGCATCACCCTCGAGCTCGCGGGCGACGACCCCGCGATCGACGCGCTGATCAGCGAACTGCGCGCGCACACCCACGTCGAGGAGCTCACGCAGGAGGTGCGCTCATGACCGACTGGACGACGCTCTCCCCCGTGCTGTGGCTGTCGTTCCAGCAGACCGTCTACATGGTCTTCTGGACGATGCTCATCGCCGGAGCGCTCGGCCTGGTGCTCGGCGTGGCGCTGTACGCGACACGGCGCGGCGGCCTGCTGCAGAACGGCCCGCTCTTCGGCCTGCTCAACGTGCTGGTGAACATCGTGCGCCCGATCCCGTTCATCATCTTCATCACCGCGATCGGGCCGCTCACACTGCTCGTGATGGGCACGACCATCGGCACGCAGTCGGTGCTGTTCCCGATGTCGGCGATGGCGACGTTCGTGATCGGCCGGATCGTCGAGCAGAACCTCGTGTCCGTGGACCCTGGCGTGATCGAGGCCGCCCGCGCGATGGGCGCGAGCCGCTTCCGCATCATCTGGAGCGTGCTCATCCCCGAGGCGCTCGGGCCGCTGGTACTGGGCTACACGTTCATCTTCATCGGTGTGGTGGACATGTCGGCGATGGCCGGCTACGTCGGCGGCGGCGGGCTCGGCGACTTCGCCATCAGCTACGGCTACCAGCAGTTCAACTGGACGGTCACGCTGGTCACCGTCGTCATCATCGTGCTGATCGTGCAGCTGGCCCAGTTCGTCGGGAACTGGCTGGCGCGCAAGGCCCTTCGCCGATGATCGTCACGTGAGATCCATGCCCCGGGTGACGTGCTCCCAGGCACGGAGCTCGGCGGCGTTCTTCTCCATCGAGGCCGCGATCGCGTCGGCGGCGTCGTTGCCGAGCACGAGGCGCTGCGGGGGCTCCTCGGCGGCGAGCGCGTCGAGGATCGCGGCGGCGGCCTTGGCGGGGTCACCGGGCTGCGTGCCGTCGAAGTCCCGCTGCATCTTCCGCACCGGGCCCACGATGTCCTCGTAGGCGGGGATCGGCTCGGACATGCGCATGCCGCCGCCGTGCAGCCCGGTGCGGAACGCCCCCGGCTCGACGATCAGCACCCGGATGCCGAGCGGGCCGACCTCGGTCGCGAGCCCCTCCGACCATCCTTCCAGGGCGAACTTCGTGGCGCTGTAGCCGCCGACGCCGGGGAACGACAGGCGCCCGCCGAGGCTGCTGAACTGCACGATCGCGCCGCTGCCCTGGGCCCGCAGGTGCGGCAGCGCGGCGCGGGTGAGCGCGACGGGCCCGAAGAAGTGCAGGTCCATGAGGTCGCGCAGCTCGGCTTCCGTCGTCTCCTCCGCGGCGCCGATCAGGGCCCGGCCCGCGGCGTTGACCAGCACGTCGAGCCGACCATGCCGATCGATCACACCCTCGACGACCGCCTCACCGGCGCTCGTGTCCGTGACCTCGAGCTCGACCGCCTCGACGCCGTCCGGGAGCCCGCTCGTCCGCCGAGCGGCACCGACCACGGTGTCGCCGGCCTCGACTGCGGCCGTGGCCAACGCGTGCCCGAAGCCGGAAGAGGCACCGGTGATCAGCCAGATCCTGGGACTCGCCATGTCCCCGCACGCTACCGGCGCCTGGGCCGGCGGGGAGGTCCGTTCTTGCGGTGCTGGATCATGCCGACCTCACGATCCGCGCGGTCACGCGGGCGCCGAACCGCAGCGCCGACAGCGGCACCCGCTCGTCGACCGCGTGGAACAGGCCGAAGACGTCGAAGTCGTCGGGCACACGCAGCGGCGCGAAGCCGTACCCGGCGATACCGAGCCGCGACAGGTTCTTGTGGTCGGTGGACGCGGGCAGCAGGTAGGGCACCACGACCCCGTCGGGGTCCTCGGCGGCCACCGCGGCGCGCAGGACATCGACCAGCGGCGCATCGACGGGCGCCGCGGTGGGCGGCATCGACCGCCACTCGACCGAGACGCCGTCCCCGACGAGCCGCTCCACCTCGCGTTCGAGGGCGCCCTCGCGGCCGGGCAGGATCCGCGTGTCGATCTCGGCGACGGCCTCGCCGGGGATCACGTTGACCTTGTAACCGGCCGAGAGAATCGTCGGTGTGGCACTGTCCCGCAAGCCGGCCCTGACGATGTCGCCGACGAACCCGAGCCGGTCGAGCTCGTGCTCCAGGTCGGCGCCGTCACCGGTGAGGTCGCGCCCGGTCAGGTCGCCGAACGCGGCGAGGAACCCGGCCGAGGCATCGGTGCGAACCACCGGGAACTCGTGATCGTGCAACGCCGCGACCGCCCGCGCGATCCGCGCCACCGCGTTGTCGCGCGTCGGGCGGGAGGCGTGCCCGGCCGAACCGCGCGCCCGCAGGATGCCCCAGCCGACACCCTTCTCGGCGGTGGCGAGCAGGTAAGCGCGCCGCGGTCCTGTGGTGCGGGGTACCGGGACCGAGAAGCCGCCGACCTCGCCGATCGCCTCCGTCGCGCCCTCGAACAGGTCCGGCCGGTTCTCCACCAGCCAGTCCGCGCCCCACGCGCCGCCCGCCTCCTCGTCGGCGAAGAACGCGAGGATCAGGTCGCGGCGCGGCACCACCCGAGCGCGGCGCAGTGCCCGCGCCACCGCGACGACGGTGCCGGCGAACCCCTTCATGTCGACGGCGCCGCGGCCGTACAGGACCTCGCCGTGCCGGCCGTCGTCGAGGACCTCGGCGGCGAACGGTGGAACGGACCAGTCGGCGGCGTCCACCGGCACCACGTCCAGGTGCGCGTGCACGACCAGCGCACCGGCCGACGCGTCACTGCCGGCGATCCGGGCGACGAGGTTGCCGCGGCCCGGCGCCGGCTCCACGTACTCGCTCTCGATCCCGGCCTCGGCAAGCCGCTCGGCGACGTAGCGCGCGGCTATGGCCTCGCCGTCGCCGATCGTGGCGGGGTCGCCGGTGTTGACGCTCTCGATGCGGATCAGATCCCGCACCAGCTCGATCGTCTCCTCCTCGAGGACGGCGTGGTCGATCGGCATGGTCGGCCTCCTGACGGCCCGGGCGCATCGCTGCGATGCCGTTCACTGGTCGGCCCCGACCGCGTCGAGGTCGTCGACGTCGTCGAGGAAGCCGCCGGACTGGTGCTCCCACAATGCCGCGTAGGTGCCCTGTGACACGAGCAGCTCCGCGTGGCTGCCCTGCTCGACGATCCGGCCGCCGTCGAGCACCACGAGCCGGTCCATCCGGGCAACGGTGCTCAGCCGGTGGGCCACGACGAGCGCGGTGCGGCCCTCCATGAGCTGCCACAGTGCGTGCTGGACGAGGATCTCGCTCTCCGAGTCGAGAGCGCTGGTGGCCTCGTCGAGCAGCAGGATCGGCGCGTCCCGCAGGATGGCGCGGGCGAGGGCGACCCGCTGACGCTGGCCGCCCGACAGCTTGATCCCACGCTCCCCGACGATCGTGTCGAACCCCGCCGGCAGGGCGTCGACGAACTCGGTGACGTGCGCGGCGTCGGAAGCGCGACGGATCTCCGCATCGGTCGCGCCGGGCCGGCCGAACGCGATGTTGTCGCGCAGGGTCCGGTGGAACATTGCCGGATCCTGCGGCACGTAGGCGATCAGGCTTCGCAGGTCGGCCTGGCTGATCCGGGAGATGTCCTGGCCGCCGATCAGGATCCGACCGTCGTGGACGTCCATCAGCCGCAGCAGCAGCTTGGTGAGGGTGCTCTTCCCGCCGCCCGAACGCCCGACCAGCCCGATCTTCTCCCCGTTCCCGACGGTCAGGTCGAGGCCGGTGAAGAGCGGCGGCGCGCCGTCGTGGGCGAACGTCACGTGCTCGAACCGCACGTCCGCACCGGCGGCGCGCAGCGGTTCCGGCGAGACCGGGTCACGCACCGTCGGCGGGGTGAGCAGCAGCTCGGTGAACTGGGCGGCCTCGGTCATCGAGCTCTCCAGCCGCCGGTAGATCTGGTTGAACTCGAACATCACCCGGGTGGCGCTCCAGTAGTAGGTGAACGTCACGACGATGGCCTCCACGCCCAGTTGCCCGCCGCCGAGGCCGACGGCGACGAACAGACCGAGCGCGTTGGTGAGCACGTACATCGGCGCGACGACCGTGTCGATGCGGAGGTTGGCGTAGTCCCACGACCGGATGGAAAGCCTGCGCTGCTCGGCGACGCGCGTCTTGTGCTCGGCGGCCTCGCGCTCCTCGGCGGCGAAGGCACGCACCGTCTCCATGTTCATCAAGCTGTCGGCGACGTGGCCGGACACCCGAGCGATGGCGGCCTCCCGCTGGTCGACGAGCGCCTGGCGACGCCGCACGAGCGGGGCGATGGCCAGCCCGGTCACCACGATGAGGCTCACCAGGACGACGACCAGCATCGGGTCGTACTGCCAGAGGACCACCGACGCGAACACCAGCGGCACGAAGTTGGCGATGACGGAAAAGGCGAGTGTGTCGACGAACTCCTCGAACCGCGCGGCGAAGCTGAGCACCCGTTTCGTCAACGACCCGGCGAAGTTGTCGTGGAAGAACGCAGCGTCCTTCGCGAGCAGCTCGTTCATGCCGATCACGTACAGGTTCTCGATCCCGTGGCCGTCGGTCCGGTTCAGGCAGTGCACGCCGACGCGCCACAGCGCCTCGGCCAGCAGCAGCACGGCGGCGAACCCGAGCACGTAGAGCAGGACGGTACCCGGGCCGACTTCCTCTCCCCCTGCGATGCGGCCGGCGAGCGCCGCGATGATCAGCGGGCCGACGTAGGCCTGGCAGGTGTTTCCCAACGCCGGCAGCAGCAGCGCGGGAACAGTGATCAGGCGGTTCCGGGCGAGCTCCCGCCCGTAGTAGCGCAGCGCAAGCAGCACCGCCGTTTTGCGCCGCGGCGCAGCCATTCGATTTCCCCCTCACCCGAGGGGTTTCATGTTGGCGAAGCCGATGACGAAATGCGACCGAGTTAGGCGCCTGCCTGCGGCAGCGGGATGTCCGTCAGCTCGACCAGGAACGGTGCTGCGGTGTGGTCGCGAACCCAGTCGACGGTGGTCCCGGCCGCCAGTTCGACCAGCACCAGACCGGCCGGATCGGTGCGGAACGTCGCCGCCTCGGTGACGACGACGTCCACCGGGCGCTGGGCGGTCAGCGGGAACGTGCACTCCGGCACGATCTTGGGCGAGCCGTCCTTCGCGGTGTGCGTGGTGGCCACCACGACGGTGCGGGCGCCGACGAGCAGGTCCATCGCGCCGCCGACGCCGAGCACCGGCTTGCCGGGGATCGCCCAGTTCGCGATCCGGCCGGCCGCGTCGATCTGCAGTGCGCCGAGCACCGCGACCTCGACGTGGCCGCCGCGGATCATCCCGAACGACGCCGAGCTGGCGAAGTAGGAGGCACCAGGCCGCGCCGTGACCGGTTGCTTGCCGGCGTGCACGAGATCAGGGTCGACCTCGTCCGGCGCCGGGGTCGGGCCCACCCCGAGCAGGCCGTTCTCGGTCTGCAGGTGCGCGACGTGGCCATCCGGGAGGTGATCGGCCACGAGCGTGGGGATGCCGATGCCCAGGTTGACGACGGCGCCGTGCGGGATGTGCGGGACCACACGGGCGGCGATCCGGCGCTGGATGTCGCTCATCGGCTCAGCACCACCGCGTCGACGAACAGGTGCGGGGTCACGATGGCCTCCGGGTCGAGTGCGCCGACCGGCACCACCTCGTCGACCTCGGCGATGACCAGGTCGGCCGCGGTGGCCATGTCCGGGTTGAAGTTGCGGGCGGTCTTGGAGTAGACGAGGTTGCCCAGCTCGTCGGCAGCCCGTGCCCGCACGAGCGCCACGTCGGCCCGCAGGCTCTCCTGGTAGACGTGCGGCTCGCCGCGGATCGTCCGCTCCTCGCGGCCCTCGCCGAGCGCCGTACCCCACCCGGTGCGCGTGTAGAAGCCGCCGATCCCCGCACCGCCCGCGCGGATCGCCTCGGCGAGCGTGCCCTGCGGCATCAGGTCGATCTCGAGGCGCCCGGCCTGGTACGCCGCGACGACGTCGGGGTTGCTGGTGAAGTAGGACCCGACCGCCTTGCGGACCCTGCCCTCCAGGAGCAGCCGGCCGAGGCCGCGGCCCGGCTCGCCGAGGTTGTTGCTGACGATCGTCAGGTTGCCGACGCTCGTGTGCGCGAGCAGGCCCTCGATCAGCGTGAGCGGCGCGCCGACCAGGCCGAACCCGCCGACCATCACGGTGGCGCCGTCCCGGACCCGGGAGACCGCCTCGACGACATCGACGGTGACTCGCTCGACGAGTGTGGACATGTGGCGAGCTGACCACGGGCGTCACCCATACGTCCAACATCTACTTTGTCTGAAACAGAACGATCCGCATATAGGATCCTCTGGTGCGGTACCGGCGGCTCGGCTACTTCGTGGCGGTGGCGGAGGAGCTCAGCTTCACCCGCGCCGCCCAGCGCCTGCACATGGCCCAGCCCCCGCTCAGCCAGCAGATCGCCCTCCTCGAGAAGGAGATCGGCACGCCGCTGTTCGACCGCTCCCGCCGCGCCATCCGGCTCACCGCCGCGGGCGCGGCACTCCTGCCGGAGGCGCGCCGGCTCCTCACCGACCTCGACGAGACCGTCCGGATGGTGCGCGGCGTCGGAGACGGCACCGTCGGCAGGCTCACGGTCGGGTTCGTCCCGTCGGCCATCAACGGCGTCCTCCCCGACCTGTTGCGCGAGTTCGGTGCCACGCACCCGGCCGTCGAGCTGACCTTGCGGGAGTTGGCCCCCGACGCGCTGCTGCGCGCCGTGCACGAGCGCCGCCTCGACGTCGCCGTGCTCTACCTGCCGATCAGCGGACCCGACCTCGCGCATCGCCGCCTCGCGTCCGAGGACCTCCTGCTCGCCGTCCCCGAGGCCCACCCGGCCGCCACGGCGCCCACCGTCGCCCTCACCGACGTCGCAGGGGAACCTTTCGTCCTCCCCGAACGCCACGACGTTCCCGGCCTGCACGCCGCCATCACCGCACTGTTCGACGGCGCCGGGATCACGCCTCGCATCGCGCAGCGCGGGGTGTGGCTCATCCAGACCGTGCTGGGCCTGGTGGCCGCGGGGATCGGGCTGGCGGTGGTCCCCTCCTCCGCCGCGGCACTCGGCAGGCAGGGCGTCACCCTCCGCCGGTTGACGAATGTGACCCGACAACTGGACCTGGCAGCGATCTGGCGCCCCGACAACGCATCAGCGCCCCTGGAGGACCTCCTGGGTGTTATGGAGCCATAGGTGCGTTGTGAACGCCGGCCATGATCGACGCAACTCCCGCCAGGCCCCGCCGCGCACCCTGCGCCGGACCGTGTCGGCCGAGATCCCGCAGTCAAGCGCCTGGGCGAGGGTGACGACGCCGGCCTGCCGGACCAGGACACGCTCCAAGGCCACGCCAGCAGAATTCCGTGCGCCGCGGCGCGCCGGGCCCGTTTCGAAGAAACCACGACCATGATCAGCGCACGCGGTCACAGAACCGCACCACTGCGGTCCTACGACCGCAGGCGGTGATCATGGAACGTCAACGCCGGCGACGGCTGGGCGGCTCACGCCGCGGGCAGCACCTCGGGTTCGACGGCGGCCGGGCGCCGGGACGTGATGGTCAAGGCCACGCCGCCGAGGATCAGCGCCCCGCCCACCGCCTGCACGGGAGTCGGTACCTGGCCCAGCAGCAGCCACGAGGCCACCGCGGAGGCGACGACCTCGAGCAGCGCGACCAGCGACCCACGCGGTGCACCGATGCGCCGGATCGCGGCAACACCCGCGAGGTAGGCGATCACCGACGAGACGACCACCAGCAGCGTGGCCGCCATGGGCCAGCCCACGTCGACACCGGCGAGGAGCACGCCCGTGGCGGCGGTGTCGATCACGATCGGCAGCACGCCGACGACCCCGAGCAGCACGACGACGACCGTGCCCAGCGTCATCCCGACGCCGGCGAGGACGATCGGTGGGGTGCTGCTGCCGGCGCGGTCGGCCACCAGGAAGTACGACGCCTGGCACACCGCGGCGGCCAGGCCCCACGCGATGCCCTCCCAGCGCAGCTCCACACCGGTCCAGATCTGCACCACCAGGGACAGTCCGAATAGCGCGATCATGGCGCCGAACAGCGTGCGGGGACCGAGCGGCTGCCTGCGCACCAGCCACACCCATGCGAGCACGAGGATCGGGCCGAGGAACTCCAGCAGGAGGGCCACCGCCACCGGCACGTACAGCAGCGCGTTGAAGAACGCCACCTGCACGCCTGCCACGGCGAGGACGCCGTAGAGCACCAGCGCGGGGCCGTCGGCGCGGATCGCCGCCAGCACGCCGGGGCGGGTGAGCGCCAGTACCACCAGCAGGATCGCCGCGGCCCCGCCCATCCGGACGAGCACGGCCCCGTTGGCCGACCAGCCCGCGTCGGTCAGCGCCTTCGCGAAGGGCCCCGAGAGGCCGAAGGTGACAGCCGACAACACCGCCAGCGCAAGACCGACCCCGACACGTCCCCGAAACACGTCGGAGGCAACCAGGACCGCTCCGGGCGCATTCCCGTCACCGGCTCTCGACGACGTCCATCGTCGAGGACCACTGGCCGCGCGGGCCACTGCTGCGCCCGACCGGGTTGTTCACCTCTGAGTAGTGCAGCAGTCCGTCGCGACGCAGGTAAGCGTGCGCGGGGAGGAACTCGTCCCCCAGCCGGTCCAGCCACCGGTCGAGTTCCGCGTCGAGCTCCTGCCGGATCGCGGCGAACGCGGGGTTGTCGATCTCGTTGCGCAGCTGGTACGGGTCGTCGCGGTTGTCATAGAGCAGCCACGGCCCTGCGAGGCTGCGGACGTAGGTGTAGCGCGCGGTCCGCACGCCCCGGTACTCGCCGATGCCGTAGGTCCGGGCCAGGAAGATGGGCACCGGCATGGACAGGAACGCCGACGAGCGCGGGCTGTGCAGCGCGTCGGTGCCGGTCACGGAGTCGGGCACCGGGATGTCGCACAGGCCGAGCAGCGTGGGCAGGAAGTCCGGCCAGTCGAACACGGCCCGTTCCTTCCGGCCCGCCCTGCCGAACCGCGCCGGGTGGCGCACCAGGAGCGGTATCCGCACCGACTCCTCCCAGGGGAACACCTTGACGTTCGGCTCGACGCCCTGCGAGCCCATCATGTCGCCGTGGTCGGAGGTGAAGACCACGATCGTGTCGTCGGCGGAGCCGCTCCGCTCGACGGCGTCGAGCAGCCGGCCGACGCAGTCGTCGAGAGCGGCGATGTGGGCGTAGTAGCCGCGCAGGCCCGCCACCGCCGTATCGGCGACATCGTCGGTCACGTTGGGGCGCAGCGCGATGGGAGCGTCCTCGTAGAGCGCCCGGTACCGCGGCGGTGCGGTGTGGAGCGGGAAGTGCGGCGGCCCGTAGGCCACCACGAGCGCGTACGGATCGTCTCCCTGCTCGGCGATGAACCGGCACGCGTCGGCGGTCTGGTCGTCGGCGTCGTACCCCGCCCAGTACCTCCGCCGCGGGTCGGCGCCCTCGTAGTAGAAGGACTCGTTGTAGTCGTGGCAGCACTCCGCGGCCTTCCAGTACTCGAAGCCGAAGTGCCGGTCGGGCGGCACCGGTCGACCCCGACGCCCGTAATGCCCGTCGGGGCTGCCGTACAGGTGCCACTTGCCGATGTAGCCGGTGCGGTAGCCGGTGTCGCGGAGGATCTCGCCCAGCGTGGGTCCGGTGGGCCGCAGCTCGACGTCGTTGATGTAGACGCCGTGCTGCAACGGGTACTGCCCGGTGAGCAGGCTCGCGCGCGCCGGGCAGCACACCGGCGCCCCGGCAACCGCGTTCTCGAAGTCGATAGACTCCGCGGCGAGCGCGTCCAGGCGGGGGGTGCGCGCGTTCGCGTCGCCCGCGTAGCCCGTCGCCTGGGCTCGCCACTCGTCGGTGAGGACGATCAGGACGTTCGGCTTGCGCCCGTTCACGCCACCACCGCCGGCCGCTCGATGTCGACCGCCTTCGGCAGCCGCGGGACCCAGAACAGCCAGACGGCCGACGACACCAGCGCGAAGGCGAAGATGCCGACGAACACGACGGCGGGGTCCGTGGCGAGCAGCGGCGGCACGACGAAGGCCAGCACCGCGGCGATCACGCGCGTGACGGCCATCGTGACCCCCTGACTGGTGCCGCGAAGCAAGGTCGGGATCAGTTCCTGCGACCAGACCTTGTAGAGCGGCTCACCTGCGAAGCAGCTCCCGATGCCGAACAGGAACACGAGCGCCACCATCGCCTGTTGCGAAGGGCCCCATAGCGCGAGTGGCGCCCAGCCGAGGATGATCAGGACGGATCCGATGGCCGTGAAGGGCCACCGCCAGCGGGTGTCGACCACGCCCATGAACAGCAGGCTCGCAAGGAACGTCAGCGGCAGCGCGACGAGCGCGAGCCGCGCATAGGCCTCGACGTCTCCCCCGGCCAGCTGGGTCCAGATGTAGCTCCCGTACTTCCCGTTGATGCTCGCGCCGACGTTCCAGGTGGCGTAGTAGACGGCCGTCGCGAGCACGGCCCAGAGCACCGGGCGCCGGAACACCTGCGTGAGGTGCTCGAACCGCACGGTCCCCGCGCTCTCACCGCGCTGCCGCGCCTCGTCCGCCTCTCGCCGGGCCGCAAGCCACTCCTCGGACTCGGGGAGTGCGAACCGCAGCGCGAGCACGACGACCGCCAACACGGCCAGCCCGGAGAACAGGATGCGCCCGCCGGTGACGCCGAGGTGCCCGACCTGGCTCACCGCCAGCTGCACCGTCGCGATGCCGAGGGTCCATTGGAGCTGCGAGAGCACCACCATCCGGCCCTTCTTCGCCCGCGGCGCCACCTCGTTCGCCATCGCGAGCGCCACCGGGAGGTCCGCTCCGATGCCGAGGCCGGAGAGGACGACGCCAGGGAAGAGCATCCACACCGACGTCGTGCCCGCGAGGATCGCGGTTCCCACCGCGTACACGACGAGCGCGAGGGTCAGGACCCTGCGGCGGCCGAAACGGTCGCCGAGCCGCCCTCCGAACAGGGCGCCGACCGCGAACGACAACTGCTGGCAGGCCAGTACCAGCCCGATCATCACCGGGGTGAGGTGCAGCGCGGGCGCGTAGAGCACGCTGATCGCCACACCCGAACTCACCAGCGCGGCCGCGTCGAGGTAGGAGGCCATCCCGGCCAGGAGGGCCGTTCGCAAGGGCCGTACCGCTGTCGCTGCCAATGAACGCTCCTTTGCGTCGTCATGTAGATCGATCTACATTCGACGTGTAGATCGTGCTACACCGCAGGGTCACATGAGGGTGCCACCGCCGTCAACTACCCTTCGGCACCAGGAAGGACGGCGTGAAAAGGAAACGATGACCGGACGCAAAGTGGCGACCATGCTCGACGTCGCGCGCGAGGCCGGGGTGTCAAGGGCCGCCGTCTCCAAGGTCATCCGCAACGCCTACGGCGTGAGCCCTGAGATGCGGGAACGCGTTGAGGCCGCGATCGCGCGCCTCGACTACCGCCCCAGCGTGGCCGCGCGCGCGATCCGGGGATCGAGCTTCACGCTCGGGTTCCAGCTGCACGAGCTCGAGAACCCCGCGCTCGCCCGCATCCTGCACGGCGCCGCGCGTGCCACCGACGGCACCGGGTACCAGCTCGTCGTGGCCCCGGCGGCCACGCTGGGTGAGCGCGAGGGCTACCGGGCGATCGAGGCGCTGGTCGACCTGCACGTCGACGGCATCGTCGCGGTGGCCTCCGCGGTCTCGGCCGACTGGCTCGAGGAGCTCTCCGCGCGGATCCCGATCGTCATGCTCTCCCGTCACGACGACTCGGTCGGTTACGACACGATGACCGGCGACGACGTCGCCGGGACGGCACTGGCGATGGAGCACCTGTTCTCGCTCGGGCACGAGCGCATCGCGCACCTCACCCGCGACGAGGAGTCGACGGCACCCGGCCTCGGCACGCCACCCGCCGTGCGTCTCGCCGCCTACCGCGACCTGATGAACCGGACCGGTCACGCCGGCCGGATCGACGTCATCCGGTCGGCCCGCGGAGACGTCGACGGCCGCCACGCGACGCTCGCGCGGCTGCGGGAACCCGAGCCTCCGACGGCCATCTTCGCGATCAACGACGACCACGCGCTCGGCGCCATGCACGCGCTCGGCGAGCTCGGCCTGTCCACGCCGGACGTCTCGGTGGTCGGCTACGACAACATCCGGCTGGCCGCGCACCCGCTGATCTCGCTCACCACCGTCGACCACGCGGGCGACGAGCTCGGCGAACGCGCCGTCGGCATGCTGATCGAACGGATCGGGGGCCGGACGACCGCCCGCCACGAGTCGACCACCCCACACTTGCACGTACGGGGATCCACCGGGCCGGTAGGAATGACCGCGTGCGATTGAACCACTGGACCGTGCAGACGACGGACTCGCCGATCGGCATGGCCTACGCCCTGCTCGACCGCCGCGTGAAGGAGCGGGAGCTGCTGGACCTCGCCCAGGCCGCGCCCCAGTACCCCGCCGCGTCGGAGGTGCTCGAACACGTCGTCGCGACCGCCCGGCACCCGCGCGGGGCGGACTACGTGGAGATCGCCGGGCTCCCCCACCTGCGCGAGGCGTTCGCCGCCGACCTCTGCGCCGCGTACCGCGGGCGTGTGCAGGCCGAGCACGTGGTCGTCACCGCGGGCTGCAACCAGGCGTTCTGCCTCGTGGCGTCGGCGCTCGCCGCGCCGGGCGACGAGGTGGTGCTGACCCTGCCGTACTACTTCAACCACGACATGTGGCTGCGGATGTCCGGGATCGTGCCGGTCTACCTCGAACCCGGGCCCGACCTGGTGCCCACGCCGGAGGCGGCGGAGGCACTGATCACCCAGCGGACCCGGGCGATCGTGCTGGTGACGCCCGGCAACCCGAGCGGCGCCACCGCTTCGCCGGAGCGGATCGCCGCGCTCGCCGAGGTGGCGGCGCGGCACGACGTCGCGCTGATCCTCGACGAGACGTACCGGTCGTTCCGCGACACGAAGGAACCGGCGCACGCCCTCTTCGCCGATCCGGAGTGGACACGCACCGTCGTCAGCCTGCACAGCTTCTCCAAGGACTTCGCCATCCCCGGCTACCGGGTGGGCGCGCTGGTCGCCTCCCCCGAGCTGGGCCGGGAGGTCACCAAGTTGCTCGACTGCGTCGCGATCTGTGCGCCGCGGATCGGTCAGGAGGCCGCGTGGGCCGGCCTCACGGCGGCGCAGGGGTGGCGGCGGGAGCGGGCCCGCGAGATCGCCGGCAGGCGGAACTGGTTCCGGACCGTGATGGCCGATCGGCCCGGTGGCTTCGAGCTGCTCTCGGCGGGCGGCATGTTCGCATGGGTCCGCCACCCGTTCGCCGAGCGTCCCACCGAGGATGTCGTACGCGAGCTCGTCGTCGACTACGACACGCTCGTCATCCCGGGAACCGCCTTCCTCCCGGACGACCGCGGCACGTTCCGGGTCAGCCTCAGCAACGCCGACCGGGACGCGCTCACCGACTTCGCGGGCCGGCTCACGGCGGTTGCCGATCGTCACGTCCGATGACCGGCCGGGCGACCTCGGCGTTCTCTTTCGTGTCCGGAACCCGCTGCTAACTTCGCGGCATGGTCAGCCTCGGGCGCCATCCCGCACGCATTATCGGCATCGCACTCGTCCCACTGCTGTTCTGCGGAGTCGCCGCGGCACCAGCCGCGCATGCCGGCCCCGCACGGAATCTCGCCGCGGACGTGATCGCACGCACCAACGCCATCCGCAAGGACGCGGGCTGCGCTCCGGTGAAAGCCGATGAGCGCCTGCGCTCAACCGCACAGCAACATGCATCCGACATGGCCCGCCACGGCTATCTCGAGCACGAGGACCGGGCCGGGACGTCGTCAGCCGAGCGGATCGGATCCGCGGGCTACGACAACGTCTCCGGCGAGAATCTCGCGCACGGTTACGCGGGTGCCGCCGAGGTCATGGCTGTGTGGATGCGCTCGTCGGGACATCGCAGGAACATCGAGGACTGCGCGTTCACCCACATCGGCGTCGGTTACGCACCGAACGGCCATTACTGGGTGCAGGACTTCGGCGGCTGAGCGGGGCCTACCGCGCCGCGATCAGGCCCGCTTCCCGCGCCCTGAGCACCGCCGAGAGCCGGTCGGTGACGTCGAGCTTGCCGTAAATGTGCTCGAGGTGCTTGTGCACGGTCCGTTCGCTGATGCCCAGTCTCCGCGAGATCACCGCGGCGGTCACGCCCCTGGCGAGCTCGCCGAGCACCGCCTGCTCACGGGGTGTGATCCGCGCGTTCGCCATTTCCGCGGCCCGGTCGGCCGCGAACCTGCGGGCCTGCTGATCGAGACCGACGATCAGCCGGCGGATCCGCTTCCCGAGCTCGATCTCGCGATCGCCGAACTCGACGTGGCGCCCCAGCACGAACGACCGGCATCCCTCCGGTGACAGCGGCACCCCGAGCTGGTGCGGGCAGTTCCACGCCACGACGGTTCCCGCAGGCGTCGTGGCCGTGTGCACCCGCTTGATCAACAGATCTCCGGGAGCGAGCGCGATCCACTCCACCACTTCGACCGCGGCGGAGTCGGCCCGTTCGCACGGCGCGCTGAACGCGCACGCGACCCCGTCGAACGTCCGGATCAACTGCCGGGAGAGGGCCTCGACCGGCAGTTCCGTGACCGGCGATGCCATGAGATCCGCAAGCAGCTCGAGCCACTCCTCCTCCACCCAGCCCCTCATCGGACCCCCTCCCGTGCAGCCGTGGACCGAAGAGCGCGACGGTGGCGGCGGCGAGACGTTCCGGCGGCGAATTCACCTCGATGGCGCACGAGCCCGGCAGATCTGCCACCCTGTCGGCGGCCGGAATGCTCACCGAACGAACGTCGGCGAACCAGTCGGTCGGCCGACTGCCGGGCGAACGACGTTCGGCATGTGGGAAGGAAGTGTCATGGGCGGTGCCATGGATGCGCTCGACGAGGCGATCCTGCGGCGCTTGCAGCGCGACGGGCGCCAGACGAACCGGGAACTGGCGGCGGCGGTGGGCGTGGCCCCGTCCACCGCGCTGGAGCGCACCCGGGCGTTGCGGGCCCGCGGCGTGATCACGGGCTTCCACGCCGCCGTCGACCCGGCGGCGCTGGGACGCGACGTCCAGGCCCTGATCTCGATCCGGATCCGGCCGCAGTCCCGGGAGGCCATCGAGAACACCCGCGACAGCATGGCCGCGCTCCCCGAGACACTCGGCGTGTTCGTCGTAACCGGCAACGAGGACGTCCTCGTGCACGTCGCGGTGCCCAGCACGCAGTACCTCAGGGACTTCGTCCTCGACCGGCTGGCGCGGCGCAAGGAGTTCGTGGACGTCCGCACGACCGTGGTCTTCGACTACGTCCAGCCGCGGGAGCAGTCCGAACTTCCGGACCCGAGTGGGCGGAATCGCCGAACACCGTCCGGCTGATCGGCGCCGGAGGGCCGGAGCATCGAATGAGCGACCGCGTCGCCCTCTGTAGTCGAACGAGATTCGGTCAGCGGTCGGGATTGCCGCCGTTGCGCGCACGCTGTGGTGCGTGAAGCAACGAGAACAGCGATCCGGCGTGCTGCTCGTCCTGTCGGCCGGGGTTCTCTGGGGGACCGTCGGGCCTGCGCAGGTGCTGGCGGGGTCCGCCGTGGAACCGGCGGCACTCGGCGGGGCCCGGATCCTCCTCGGCGGGCTGGTGCTCGCCGCCGCCGTCCTCGCCACCGACCCGGCGTCCGTGCGCGCCCTGACCGCGCGCCGGTGGCCCGCGCTGCTCGCCGCGTCGGCCGCGACGGCGACCTTCCAGACCGCGTTCCTGATGTCGGTGGCGGCCACGGGGGCGGCCGTGGCCACCGCGGTGACCTTCGGCATCACGCCCGTCACCACCGGGCTGGCCGAACGGATCGTGTTCGGCACCCGCCTGTCCCGGCGCTGGACAGCGGGCACGCTCTGCGCCGTCCTCGGCTGCGCCGTGCTCGTCATCCCGGCAGGAGGCGCGCAGGTCGACGTGCTCGGCGCCGCGTTCGGGGTCGTCGCCGGCGGGTGCTTCGGCGTCTACACCGTGGCCGCCAAGCACCTCATCGGGCACGGGGCGGCCATGCCGGCGGCGGTCGCCGTGACGCTGCTGATCGGCGGGGCGGTCCTCGCGCCGTGGACCATTGCCGCCCTGCCCGCCCTCGTCACCCCGCACATCCTGGTCCTGGTGCTCTGGCTCGGCCCCATCACGGCGGCCGCGGCCTACTGGTTCTTCGTCACCGGGTTGCGCCGGGTCAGCGCCACCACCGCGGGGACGCTCTCCCTCGTCGAGCCGCTGGTCGCCACCGCGCTCGCCCTGCTGGTGCTCGGCGAGCGCCCGTCGGCGCCGGTCGCCGCTGGGGCGGTTCTCCTGCTGGGCGGGCTCGTGATCGTCTCCCGTCAGGGCGCGGCGGGACGGAACGGACGCTCCTCGTCGGGGCCCTTCCGGATGATCAAGGCGGTGGACGGCGGCACCTCGTGCCACAGCTCCGGCAGGACGATCAGCGGCTCGGAGACGACCACCCGCGCCTCGTCGCCGAAGTGGGAGAACCGCTCGTCCGCGGGGTAGAGCCTGCGCACTCCCTCGATGTCCTCGCTCACGTGGAGGGTGTTGACCACGGGACCGCTCGCGTAACGCACGGCGTAGAGGCGCTCGCCGTCGGACAGGCCGATCGTCATCTGCAACGGCTGCGCCACTCCATGGGCCGCCGCGAGTGCCTCGATGTGGCCCGCCATCCGCTCCAGCCCACCGATCGGATCGTCCTCGAGACCGAAGGTCAGGGCCAGGTGGAACATCAGCTCCGAGTCGGTCGAGCCCCTGATGTTGGTGAAGAGGTCGGGGCGGACCGCGAACAAGAGTTCCCGGCGGAGCCGCTGGTGGTCGGCGACGTACCCGTTGTGCACGAAGATCCAGCGCCCGTAGCGGAACGGGTGGCAGTTGGTCTGCTGCACCGGCGTGCCGGTTGCGGCCCTGACGTGCGCGAGGAACAGCGGCGACTCGATCGCAGCGGTCAGCTCGCGCAGGTTCTCGTCACCCCACGCGGGGGTCGCGCTGCGGAACAGGGCCGGTCCGTCACGCGGGCCGTACCAGCCGAGGCCGAACCCGTCCCCGTTCATGGCGGACATGTGCGGCCCGGCGCGCCTGCTCTGCTCGATCAGTGAGCGCTCCGGGTCGAACACGAGCTCCTTGGGCAGGACCGGACTTCCGAAGTAGCCGAGCCAGCGGCACATGCCACCGGGATTCCCGCACCTCGCGGGCCATAAGCCACTACGAGACCCAGATCGGCGATGACCATGCCATCTCGCCGTCCACCTGGAACACGCGCGCGTAGTAGAACGCCGGCGCGGTGGAGTCGTCCACGAGGGGCACGTCGAGCTCCCGCACGCCGAGGCCCAGTAGCGCACCGACCGCCGGGTGCAGCGCGAGCTCCCCCGGCAGCTCGTCGTCGAACACCACGCCGCCCGCCGCGAGCTTCGCGAGCTCGACGGAGACGGCGCGACCGGCGCACTCGACGTGCACGACCGCGTCGGGCGGCCCGCAGATGCTCACCTCCACCCCGCCGCGCTGCGCGCCGTACGGCTCGCCGAAGCTGCGCGTCACGTGCTCCCATGCGATCGATTCCTCGTCCATCGCCACCACCTCGGGACCGACGAACCCAGGGAGCAGCAGGCGGCCACCCGCCGTCACCCGCAGCCGGCCGTCCCAGCACGTGGTGACGTCGGCCTTGCCCCACTCCACGCGCAGGTCGACGCGCATGTGGCCGAGCGGGAGGTCCGGTTCTCCCCTGACGGTGTGCACGACCTCGCCGTCGCGCAGGATGTCGACCCGGGCGAGCTCGGTGTAGCCGCGGGCGTGCACGGTGAGCGGGCGCGGCCCCGTCCAGCCGACCTCCGAGCCCATCAGGTGCGGGCCCAGCCGGAGGTCGGCGATCACCCCGCGGGTGGTGGCGGCACAGGTCCGCCGTGACCACAGCCCGTCGAAGACGTCGGCGCGCGACAGCGAGCGGGCGAGCACGCCGACGTAGCTCGCGCCGTGACCGTGGTCGGAGGAGGCGATCAGCCCGAACCGGTGCCCGCGGCGCAGCCCGTCGAGCATGAACGTGCCGCCAGCGGTGCCGTCGGAGTACTGGCGGAAGCAGCTGTCCGACTCGTAGTTGCCGCGGCATGCCTGGAACACCTCGACGAGGCGGCTGTAGCGGGGGTCGTGGTAGTCCCAGTCGTTGTGCACCATCGCCGAGCCGGGGTGGTGCGGGATCGTGATCGCCGGGTGCTCGGGGTGCTCGGCCAGCGCCTCCCACAGCCCGTCCGGAGTGGTGGTGCCCGCGGCGAACGCGGAGAAGATCGGGGCGCCACGCGCGACGTCGCCGTAGATCACGTTCTGGTGGCCGGTGTCGGCCGATGTCCACTCGAAGCCGTACAGCGGCACGAACCGGCCGGGCACGTGCAGCAGGTCCGCGATCTTCTGCAGGCTCCACCACTGGTAGGCGGTGGAGTTCTCGGCGTGGTCGGTGACGGCCCAGAAGTCGTAGGAGTTGACGTCCCACGCGTAGCGGTAGAAGTCCTCCAGTGAGGGCTCGTCCCCCGATGTGCAGCGGCTGATCAGCGAGTGCCGGTGCAGGTCGCCCCAGTACAGGGTGTAGCCAGGCACCTCGTAGCGATCCGCCTGCTCGCCGGTGACCCAGCGGCGGTCCTCGGTGCGCCCGTCGGAGCTGATCACGGCGGCCCGCTCGCCACCCGTCGCGGCCGGGCCCGCCGACTCGATCCGCGCCAGCACGACCTGGCCGGCACCGTGCACGCCGTGCCAGATCACCGCGCCGTGGTGGTCGGCGAGATACGGGCACTCCCGCCCGCCGAAACCCTCGGTCCAGCCGAGGGCGCGGTCCAGCCTCCCGTCGGACTGGGTGACGAGCACCCCCTCCGCGAGCGACACCTCTTCCAGGGTGGCGTCGGTGCCGGTGATCGTGGTCGGCGGCAGCCAGCCGTCCGGGCCGAGCACCTGCGCGGCCGCCTCCCAGTAGTAGGTCATGAGCGGTAGCTGGCGATGTACGCGGTAGCCGACCACGAGGCCGCCATCGGCGGTGGCCTGCAGCCGGGGCAGCGCCGACGGGACGACGTTCAGCCCGGGCGCGAGCTCGCCGGGTGGCGTGACGAGCTGATCGCCCTCCACGCACACGACCCGGATCGCGGCGCTCACCTCCGGCAGGAGCTCCGGGGGCACGCTGTCGCCCGCCTCCCGCATGCCGCCGAACCGGTCCGGGCGCTCCCGGGGGCGCAACCGCGTCGGCCCGCTGCCGCCGTGCCCCTGCACCGTGATCACATCGAAGGCGCACCACAGCCTGCCGTCGGTGGTGGCGGCCAGGCTCGGGTGCAAGGCGTAGTCCGTGCCGCCGGTGAGCCGGCGCACCACCTCGCCCGCGCGCAGCACGATCGCATAGCTCCCGCCGTCGTACTCCGACCATGCATAGGCCATCCCGTCCGGCACGGCCGCAAGCGTCGGGTCCCACGCATTGCCCGTGGCGCCCTCACTCACCCAGCGGGGTTCCTCCCAGCCGCCACCCGCGAACCGGCGGGCGAAGATGCCGAAGCCACCGCCTGCCCGGCCCTGCCAGCACACGTGCAGGCTGCCGTCGGGGTGCGCCAGCACCTCCTGGTTGAACGACGGCCCATCGGTGGTGCTCACCAGCTCCGGGTCGGTCCACCCGGCGCCGTCGAAACGGCAGGCCCAGACGGCGACCTCGCCGTCGACCGAGCGGCCGAACAGCAGCCACGGGGTGCCATCGGCGGTGACCGCCGCCGTCGGGCGGAACAGATCCTCCGGCCCGTCGACCACCACCGCGGTCTCGCCGTCCAGCTCCGCGACGAGCCGGTCGCCCCGGTCGGGCACCCACTCCAGCCAGGCGACCAGGGTCCGGCCGCCGCCCGTCGCGACGGTCGGGCGCGCGGCGTTGCGGCTGTGCGGGAGCGTCCGGGTCGTCCCGCGGGTATGGCCGGTCAGCCGGGGCGCGACGTCCAGCACGGCCGCGGCCCGCTCCAGCTGGGCCGGGATCCGGCCGGCGCCCTCGTCCACCCACATGTAGCGCAGCGGGTCCGGGTCGAGCGCGGCGATCGTGTCGGTGATGTCGACGCAGTCGTCCACCGCGTGCGCGAGGCGGTGGTTGAACGCCAGCACCAGGTCGAGATCCGCGCGCTGGCGGTCGGTGTACTCGCCGCGGTGGTGATCCGCGGTGCAGCCGTGCCCGTGCCCGTGGCCCATTCTCAGCATCCCTTCCACACGGGCGGGCGCCGCTCGGCGAACGCCTTCGCCCCCTCGATCTGGTCCTGCGAGCCGTAGAGCGTTGCGACCGTGGGGAACTCGCGGGCCCCGATCCGGCGCATCGCTTCGGCGAAGGTCAGCTGCTGGCTCTCCCGCTGCACTTCCTTGATCGCCGCGAAGACCAACGGCGGCCCCTCCGCCAACTGCGCGGCGACCTCGAGGACGCGGTCGGCCAGCCGGTCGGCCGGGTGCACCTCGTTGACCAGCCCCCAGCGGTGCGCCTCGGCCGCGTCCATCCACCGCCCGGTGAGCAGCAGCTCCATCGCGATGTGGTGCGGGATCCGGCCGGGCAGACGCAGGGTCGCGGCGTCGGCGAGGGTGCCGGCGTCGATCTCGGGCAGGGCGAACGTCGCCGTGTCGGCTGCGTAGATCAGGTCGGCCGACAGGGCCAGCTCGAAGCCGCCGCCCACCGCCATCCCGTCGACGGCCGCGAGTACCGGCTTGTTCAGCCCCGGCAGCAGCTGGATCCCGCCGAAGCCGCCCTCGCCGTAGTCGCCGTCCACCGGGTCGCCTGCCGCGGCCGCCTTGAGGTCCCAGCCCGCGCTGAAGAACCGGTCACCGCCGGTGCGCAACACCGCCACCCGCAGGTCGGGGTCGTCGCGGAAGCCGGCGAAAACGCGGCCCATCGCGCGCGAGGTGGCCAGGTCGATCGCGTTCGCGGGCGGACGGTCGAGGGTGACCTCGAGGACGGCGCCGAGCCGTCTGGTCCGCAGTGGATCGGTCACGCGTCCCCCCTGATCAACGCATCGCAAGCCCACACGCCCTCCGCCGTGACGATCAACGGATTGATCTCCAACGACACCGTGTCCAGCGCGACTTCGGCGATCCGGGCGACGGCGGCGACGAGCGCGTCGAGGTCCACACCCGGCCTGCCGCGATGCCCGGTCAGCAGCGGGGCGCAGCGCAGGCCCAGCAGCGCGGCACGGATCTCCGCCGGGCCGGCCGGGAGCACGACGTGGGCGACGTCGCGCAGCAGCTCGGTCAGGACACCGCCCGCGCCGACGGTGAGCACTGGACCGAGCACCGGGTCCGGCTCGACTCCGACCAGCAGCTCCGCGATCCCGCCGGGCACCATCCGCTCGACCAGCACCGCGGGGAACCGGACCAGCAGTTCCGCGGCCGCGGCGCGGACCTGCCGCGGACCGTGCAGACCGAGCCGGACGGCCCGCGCGTCGGTCTTGTGGGCCACGCCGAGTGCCTTCACCGCCACCGGCGCCCCGATGCGGGATGCGGCCCGCATGGCGGCGGTCGCGCTCGCGCAGACATCGCCGTCCGGCACCGGGATTCCGCGCCGGCGCAGGAACACCTTGCCTTCGGCCTCATCGAGCACAGGCCCGGTCGCGATGTCAGAAATGCCACTTTCATCTCGTCTCGGGTCATGAAGGTGGCTTTGCGGACCCGCCACCGGCTCCGGGAGTGGACCGGCCCATGCGCGGCCGATCGTCGCCGCTGCCTGCACCGCCTCCATCGCCACCGACGGCGGGGCGAGCACCGGCAGTCCTCGCCGCACCCAGCTCGCCGCCCGCGCCCCGCGCAGGTTGGCGGCCATCGCCGCCACGAGGGCACCCCGCGCCCCGGCACCCGCGCATGCCCGCGCGAACGCCTCGACGGCACGCACCCAGTCGTCGTCGGCGCAGCGGTCGGTACGGGGCAGGTCGGCGAAGAGCAGGGTGAGGTCGGCCGGACCGCGCACCATGGCGTCGAACGCCGCGGTCATCGCGTCCGGATCACCCCAGACGTAGGTGTGGAAGTCGAGCGGGTTGGCGAGCGTCACCCGCTCCCCCAGCACGGCGCGCAGCCCGGCCCGCTGCCGGTCGGTCAGCTCCGGGAACCGCACGTCGTGCCCTACCGCGGCATCGGCGATCAAGGCGGCCTCACCACCGGAGGAGCTGAGCGAACTCAGCCGGGCGTCCGGCAGCGGCCCGCCGCAGTGCAGCAGGCCGAGCGCGCCGAGCAGCGCGTCGACGGAGGTGACCTCGCCGATCCCGGTGCGGCGCAGGAACGCCGACGCGACCGCCGCGTCCGCGGCCAGCGACGCGGTGTGCGTCTGCACCGCCCGGCGGGCCTGCTCGCCCCTGCCCAGCACCAGCGCGACCACCCCGATGCCGCGGTCCCGAGCCGTCGCCGCGAGCCGTTCGAGGCCTCTGACGTCGGCGAGCGTCTCCACGATCAGGCCGACGGCCGACACCCGCGAATCGGCCAGCACGGCCGCGGCCGCGCGGGCGACCGAGGTCTGGGCCCCGTTGCCGACGGTGACCACGTAGCCGAGCGGGAGCCCGATGTCGGTCATGGTCACGCTGATCGCGATCGACGACGACTGGGAAATGACCGCGACCCCGCGGTCACCCGGCCGGAGCGGGACGCCGCCGTGCTGGTCGGGCCAGATCAGCGCGCCGTCGACGTAATTGATCATGCCGTAGCAGTTGGGGCCGAGCAGCGTCATCGGGCCGGCGGCGTCGACCAGCTCCCGCTGGCGGGCGGTGCCGTCGGGGCCGGTCTCGGCGAAGCCGGAGCTGTACACGACCGCGGCACCGCAGCCGGTGGTGGCCAGCTCGGCCACCACCCCCGCACAGGCCGGGGCCGGGACCGCCACGAACGCCGCGTCCGGAGCCTCGTCGAGGTCCGAGACCCGGGCGACCGCGCGCTCGCCGCCGACCACGAGCCTGCTCTCGTGCACCGGGCGGATCGGCCCGCCGAACCCGATTCTGCGGTTCTGCTCGATCACGCGCGCGGAGGCCCGGGAGTCGCCGATCACGGCGATGCTGCGGGGCCGCAGCAGTTTATCCACCGTGTGCTCGCAGCAAGGCGCGCGAGACGATGTGCCGCTGGATCTCCGAGGTGCCGTCCCAGATCCGTTCGACGCGGGCGTCGCGCCAGATCCGTTCCAGCACGAGCTCGTCCATCAGGCCCATGCCGCCGTGGATCTGGATGGCCTCGTCCGCGATCATCGCGAGCGCCTCGCTGGCGTGCAGCTTGGCCATCGCGATCTCGGCGTCGGCCTCCCTCCGGTCCGCGAGCCACGCCGCGCGCCACGTCAGCCATGACGCCGACTCCAGCGCGACGGTCATGTCGGCGAGCTTGAACGACACGCCCTGGTTGCGCCCGATCGTCCGGCCGAACTGGCGGCGGCCTGCCGCGTACCGCACCGCCAGATCGAGGGCCCGCCGCGACCGGCCGAGGCAGGTCGCCGCCACCTGCAGCCGTGTCGTGCCGAGCCATGTGTTGGCCACGTCGAACCCTCGTCCCACCTCGCCGAGCACGGCCGATCCCGGCACGCGGCAGCCATCGAAGGCGAGCACCGAGTTGGGGTAGCCGCGGTGCGAGACGCTGCGGTAGCCGGGCCGCACGGTCAGCCCGGCGGCGTCGGTGTCGACGAGGAAGGCGGTGATCTCCGCCCGCCCGGTTCGTTCCTCGCCGGTGGCGGCGAACAGGATGACGTAGTCGGCCTCCTCGGCGTGGCTGATGAAGTGCTTGGTGCCGGTGATCACCCAGTCGGTACCGTCGCGGACGGCCCGGGTGCGCATGCCGCGCAGGTCGGAGCCGGCCTCCGGCTCCGTCATCGCGAGGCACTCGACGCGCTCGCCCGCCACCGTCGGCAGCAGGTAGTCCGCCCGCTGGGATCCCTCGCAAGCCAGCAGGATCCGGGACGGCCGGGCCACGGCGAGCATCTGCAGCGCGTAGCCGGTGTGCCCGAGCTCGCGCTCCATGAGCATCCAGGTCAGCGTGTCGAGGCCGGCGCCGCCGACGTCGTCGGGCATGTTCGCCGCGTACAGGCCGGCCTTGATCGCCCGGCGCCGCAGCTCCTTCACGAGGCCGGGGTCGAGCCGCCCGGTGCGCTCCACCTCGTCCTCGTGCGGCACCAGCTCGCGGTGCACGAACGCCCTGGTCGTCTCCATCACGGCCCGCTGCTCGTCGGACCACTCCAGGTGCACCGGCCCTCACCCCACCGCGATCCGCCGGGAGGCGTGCTCGGGTGGTGGCACGCGTCGTGCCTCGATGCGCCGTCGCAGCTCGTCGGGGAACGGGCTGGACCGTCCGGCGTGCGCGTCGACGTGCACGGCGAGTACCTCCTCCGTGGCGCGCAGGCGGCTGTCGGACCACATCTCGTGCCAGAGCCACAGCAGCTTGGCGGTCACGCCGATCACCGAGGTCCGCACCTCCAGCCGCGCCCCCGGCGGCACCTGGTCGAGGTAGCGGACATGCGCCTCGACCGTGTACAGCGAGGTGTCGGTGACGGACGGCTCGATGCCGAGCCCGAAGATCACGGCGTCGGTGGCGTGGCCGAACACCAGCACGTAGTAGGCCTCGGAGAGGTGGCCGTTGTAGTCGATCCAGTCCGGCCGGACGTCCTCCGTCCAGATCGCCGGCTCAGGTACCACCGGGCACCCGCCCGAGCACCCGCAACACGTCGACGAGCCTGCGGTCGCGCTCGCGCACCAGGTCGGCGATCGTCCGCCCGGCGGCCTCCTGCTCGGTGCCTGCCACCACGCTGTCGCGCAGCTCCGTGGTGAGCTCCGGCGCGTCGAGGCGGGTCCACGGCGAGAGCAGCGACGGCCCGAAGTGGTCGAGCATGTGCGCCATCCCGCCCGGCCCACCGGCGAGGTGGAACGTGAGCATCGGGCCGTGGAAGGCCCAGCGCAGGCCCGGCCCGTCGGTGATCGACGCGTCGATCTGGGCGGGGGTGGCCTCGCCGTTGGCCACCATGTGCAGCGCCTCCCGCCACAGCGCCTCCTGCAGCCGGTTCGCGATGAAGCCCGGGACCTCCTGGTCCATGACGATCACCGACTTGCCGACGTGCCGGAGGAACTCGGCGGTCCACATGACGACGTCGGCCGCGGTGCGCTTGCCGCCGACCACCTCGACCAGCGGGATCAGGTACGGCGGGTTGAACGGGTGTGCGACGACGAGTCGGTGCCCGCCCACGGCGTCGACCGCCATCTCGGTCATGCCGTAGCCGGAGGTGGACGACCCGATGACGACGTGGTCGGGCGTGGCCGCGTCGATATCGGCGAGGAGCCTGCGCTTGAGGTCGAGCTGCTCCGGGGCGCTCTCCTGGACGTAGTCGGCGCCGGCGACGGCCTCGGCCAGCTCGCCGGTGACGGTCAGGTGGTCCACGCTCGCGCCGGGCGAGAGGCCCAGCTCCGTCAACGCGGGCCATGCGGCCTCGACGAGCGTGCGCAACCGAGCCTCGGCGTCGGACGCGGGATCCCATGCACGCACCCGGAACCCGTGGGCCAGGAAGTAGGCCACCCAGCCGCCGCCGATCACCCCTGCTCCGACACAAGCGATCGTGCGCACCTGTTCAGGACCGACGCGCTCGGTCATGCGCGAGACCGCAGGGAGAGGATCTCCCGCGCCTCGTCCGGCGTGGCCACCTCGGCGCCCATCGCCTCGATGATCGTGACCGCGTTGGCGACCAGCGCCGCGTTGCTGACCTTGTTGCCGCGGCCGAGGTAGAGGTTGTCCTCCAGCCCCACCCGCACGTGCCCGCCGAGGAGCACGGACTGCGCCACCCACGGCATCTGCATCCGGCCGAGGGCGAAGGAGGCCCACACGACGCCGGGCGGGATCTGCGCCACCATGGCCGCGAGCAGGGCAGGCTCGGGTGGGGCACCGTACGGGATGCCCATGCATAGCTGGTACATCCCGGGCGGGTCGATCAGGCCCTCGTCCACGAGCTTGTTGGCGAACCAGAGGTGTCCGGTGTCGAAGATCTCCAGCTCAGGGCGCACCCCGAGCTCCTGGATCCGCTTGGCCCCGGCCCGCAGCATGTCCGGCGTGCTGACGTAGACCAGGCTGCCCTCGCCGAAGTTCAGGCTGCCGCAGTCGAGCGTGCAGACGTCGGGCAACAGCTCCTCGACGTGCGCCAGCCGCTCGATCCCGTTGACCAGATCGGTGCCATCGGCGAACCCGGACGGGTCCTCGGGGTCGAGGAAGAGGTCGCCGCCCATACCCGCGGTCGTGTTGATCACGACGTCCACGTCGCTCTCCCGCAGCCGCCGCACCACCTCCCGGTACAGCGCCACGTCCCGCGATCCGGCGCCGGTGTCCGGGTCGCGCACGTGGACGTGCACGATCGCCGCCCCGGCCCGGGCGGCCGCGATGCCCGACACGGCGATCTGCTCGGGCGTGACCGGCACGTGCTCGGACCTTCCGACGGTGTCCCCCGCACCGGTGAGCGCGCACGTGATGATGACCTTGCGATTCAAACCCCCGACCCCCTTCAGCCGACCGCGGGCGAGTTGCTCAGCAGCCGCTTCGTGTACTCCTGTTTCGGCGTGTCGAGGACCTCGACCACGAACCCCGACTCGACCAGCTCGCCGGAGTTGAGCACCTGCACCCGCGCCGCGATCGAACGGACGAGGGCCAGGTTGTGCGTGACGAACAGCATGCTGATCCCCCGGGTCTTCCGGAGGTCGTCGAGCAGCGCCACGATCGAGCCCTGCACCGACACGTCCAGCGCCGAGGTGATCTCGTCGCAGACCAGCAGGTCGGGTTCGGCCGCGAGGGCCCTGGCGATCGCCACCCGTTGCCGTTCACCGCCGGAGAGCCGGTCGGTGCGCAGGTCGAGCACGGTGGAGCCGAGCGCGACCGCATCCAGCAGCTCCACCACCCGATCCCGGGCCGCCTTGCCCTTGGCGATGCCGAACAGCTCCATCGGCCGGGCCACGATCTGGGCGATCGTCAGGCGCGGGTTCAGCGACAGGTACGGGTTCTGGAAGATGTACTGGATCCGCTTGCGGTCCTCGATGCTGCGCGCCCGCGAGCCCTTGCCGAGCGGGCGCCCCTCGAACGTCACCTCGCCGGTCCATTCCCTGTGCAGGCCGCCGATGCACCGCGAGATCGTGGTCTTGCCGCTGCCCGACTCCCCCACCAGCGCCACGACCTCGGCCTTGGCCAGGTCGAAGCCGACGCCGTGCACGACCTCCTTGCGGCCGTAGAACACACGCAGGTCATCGACCGTGAGGATGATGTCCCGCTTCTTGTTCGGGTCGGTGTCGTGCGTGTTGCCCCGGTTGATGTCCCACGAACCGATCTCGCCGACGCGCAGGCACTTCGCGCTGTGGTCCGGGCCGACCTGGACGTCCGGCGGTTCGATCTCCGTGCAGCGGTCCTCGACGTACTCGCAGCGGTCGTGGAACGGGCAGCCGGACGGGCGGCGCCCCGGCCCGGGTGTGCTGCCCGGGATGCCGGTGAGCGCGCGGGCCTGGGCCAGGTGCGGGATGGCGTCCAGCAGCGCGCGCGTGTACGGGTGCGCAGGCTGGGAGAACATCACCTCGCGCGGACCGAGCTCGACGATCCGCCCGGCGTACATGACCGCGACCCGGTCGGCGATGTTGGCCACGACGGCCAGGTCGTGGGTGACGTACAGCGCCGCGACGCGGTAGCTGCGGCACAGCTCGGCCATCGTGCGCAGCACCATGCCCTGGGTGGTGACGTCCAGGCCGGTGGTCGGCTCGTCGAGGACCAACACCTTGGGCCGGGGCAGGAAGGCCATCGCCAGCGCGACCCGTTGGACCTGGCCCCCGGAGAGCTGGTGCGGGTAGCGGGCCAGGAACTCGTCGTCGTCGGGCAGGCCCACCTCGCGGAGGCCTGCCCGTGCCCGTTCGATGCGCTCCTCGGCGGTGCCGATGCCGTGCAGCTCGAGCAGCTCGACGATCTGGCGGCCGATCCGGATCGCCGGGTTGAGCGCCGCGCCGGGGTCCTGCGGTACGTAGGCGATCTTCATACCGCGGATCGGGCGGACCTGGTCCCACGGCAACGCCAGGATGTCCTGGCCCTCGAACAGGAGGCTTCCCCGCTCGATCGTCGCGCCGTGCCGCGCGTAGCCGAGGATCGCCGTGCCGGCCGTGGTCTTGCCGGACCCGGACTCGCCGACCAGCCCGACGACCTCGCCGGGCCGCAGCTCGAGGTTGATCTCGTCGACGACGTCGACAGTGTCGTCACCTGGGCGCCCGGTGAGCGCGACCCGCAGGTCGGAGAGGACGCAGCCCTCAGCCGGATCGACAGCGCTGGAATCGAGAACCGTCATCTACTCACCCCGTCCCGCCAGCTGCGCGATCCCGTCGGCCATCAGGTTGGTGCCGACGGTGAAGATGCCGATCACGATCACCGGCGCCAGCACGCCCCACGGCTGCACGAGCAGCGCCAGGCGGTTCTCGTTGATCATCTGGCCCCAGTCGGCCGCGCCGGGGTTGGCGGCGAAGCCCAGGAAGCCGATGCCCGCGACCATGCCGATCGAGTACGTCAGCCGCAGCCCGGCCTCGGCGAGCAGCGGGGCGTTCATGTTCGGCAGCACCTCGGCCACGATCACCCGCAGGCGGGACTCCCCGAGCGCCTCCGCGGAGTGGACGAAGTCGCGGGAGACGATTCCCAGCGCCACCCCGCGGGCCACCCGTGCCACACGGGGGGCGTGCGAGAAGCCGACCAGCAGCACGATCATCCACCAGGCCGGCTGGTCGACGGCCGTGAGCACGAGCAGCGCGAGCAGGATCTGCGGGAAGGCGAGCGCGACGTCGTTCAGCCGCATGATCGTCTCGTCGAGCCAGCCGCCCGCGTAGGCGGCGACGACCCCGATGACGATCCCGAGCACCATGCCGAGCGCGGTGGCCAGCACCGAGATCATCAGGATCGAGCCGCCACCGGCGAGCACGCGGCTCCACACGTCCTGGCCGAGGTAGTCGGTGCCCAGCCAGGAGCCCTCCATCGTGAAGGGCTTGCCGACGATCTCGTTCTCGCTGTACGGGGCGAGCCACGGGCCGACGATCGCGATCAACGCGATCACGAGGGTGATCACCAGGCCGGTGACCAGCCTGCGCTGCCGCCCGATCCGACGAGCTCCGGTCGTGAGGATCATGATGAGATCGCCGTCCTCGCTCGCGGGGTGAACAGGATGGACAGGACGTCGGCGAGCAGGTTGACCCCCACGTACACCGCGGCGATCACCATGGCCAGCACCTGCACCATCGGGAAGTCGGAGTTGCGCACCGAGTCGACGAGGCTCGCCCCGATCCCCGGGTAGGAGAACAGGTACTCGACGATCACGATGCCGCCCGCGAGCCACGCCAGCTGCAGTGCGATCACCTGGATGCCCGGGACGATCGCGTTGAGCAGGGCGTGCTTGCGCATCACGATGCGTTCGGGCACTCCCTTGAGCCGGGCGAGCTCCACGTAGTCGGAGTCGAGCACCTCGAGCAGGCTCGAGCGCACGATCCGGGCCACGTACGGCGCCACCGCGATCACCAGCGTGAGCACCGGCAGGACCATCGAGGCCGGGACGAACCAGGGCGGGGCACCGCCGCCCGCGATGGTGACGGCGGGCAGCACGTGCAGCACCGTGGTGGAGAAGAGCGCCACCAGCAGGATGCCGACCACGAACTCGGGCAGCCCGGCCAGGGTGATCATGACGATCTGGATCACGCCGTCGGCGCGCTTCCCGCGGTTGTTCGCGGAGACCATCGCGATGCCGAACGCGACCGGGATCATCACGATCGCCGCCACGATCACCAGCACGGCGGAGTTGACGATCCGGTCGCCGACCAGCTCGCCGACCGGCAGGCCGTTGGCGACCGAGTTGCCGAGGTCGCCGGTGAGCAGCCCGCCGAGCCACTCGAAGTACCGGGCGATCACCGGCCGGTCGAGGTGGAGCTCGGCGGCGAGCGCCGCCGCCCGCTCCGGGCTGCTGCCGTAGTCCTTGCCGAGGATCGCGCGCACCGGGTCGCCCAGCGCGGCGGTGGCGAAGAAGACCAGCACCGAGCACAACCACAGCGTCAGCGCGGCCAGGCCGATGCGGCGGGCGAACCACTTCAGCCAGGGCCAACCGGCCTTGGCCGGGGGAGCCGGCGCGCTCGCCGTGGTGTCGGTTGCGGCGCTCGGCGTCACGAGATCGGTCACGGCTGCCTCACGAAGGACGCTCGGGAGAAGCGGAAGTTCGAGCACGGCAGGTACCGGTGCGGTTCGAGGCCCTGCACCAGGTTGGAGTAGGCGTCGAGCTGGCGCTTGAAGCCCCAGATGATGAAGCCTCCGGTCTCGTACTCGATCACCTGCGCGTCGTGCAGCAACTGGTTGCGCCGTGCCGGGTCCGGCTCCCGCTTGGCCTGGTCGATCAGCGCGGTGAAGGTCGGGTCCTCGAAGTGGGTCTCGTTGTAGGTGGCGCCCTTCACCGAGGACGTGGCCACCTGCGGGATGTAGTTGCGGGTGTTCCAGAAGTCCTGGGCGAAGTTCCAGGACAGGTAGCGGTCGCCGTAGAAGACGTTGGCGTCGGCCTTGTTCAGCCGCACCGTGACGCCCGCCTTGCGGGCCTGCTCGACGAACAGGTTGGCCGACTCGACGGCACCCGCGCCGACCGCGCTGGAGGTGACCAGCTCGACGTCGAGGTTCTCCTGCCCTGCCTGGCGCAGCAGCGACCTGGCCTGGTCGATGTCCTGCATGCGCTGCGGCAGGTCGCTCGCGTACGCCGGGTCGAACGGCGCGTACAGGTCGTTGCCGAGGACGCCGAAGCCGTTGAGCGCCTGGTCGATCATCTGCTGCCGGTCGACGATGAGCCGCAACGCCTGCCGCACCCGCACGTCGGAGAACGGCGCGACGTCGACGCGCATCGTGAACGGCACCCACGCGCCGGTCTCGGAGACCAGCGGCGACGCGCCCTGCTGCTCGATCGTGCCCGCGAGGTAGTTGGGCAGGTTGTCGATGCTCTGGACCTGGCCCGCGAGCAGGGCGTTGACCTTGGCCGCGTCGTCGGCGAAGTCGTAGATGAACAGCTCGTCGACCCACGCGGGGCCGTCCCAGTAGTTCTCGTGCCGGACGAACTGGGAGAGCTGGCCCGGGACGAAGTGCCGGTAGGCGAACGGGCCGGTGCCGACCGGGTGGGAGATGTCGAAGTCGGTGGGGATGATCCCGACGGTGTACTCCGCGAGGAGCTGGTCGAGCACCGCGTACGGGGAGTTGAGCTGCAGCACGATCGTCCGGGGATCGACGATCTTGGAGTTGTTCAGCTCGAGGACGGTGGCGAGCTCCGTGCCTCCCGAGCCGGTGTTGTTCGGGTCCGTGACCGTCGCCAGGCTGAACATGATGTCCTCGGCCGTGACGGTCTTGCCGTGGTGGAACTCCACGCCTTCGCGGATGCGAACCGTCCACTGCGTGTTGTCGGTGTTCGGGGTGACCGACTCGGCGACCGACGGCTCGATCTCGTAGGTCGCGTCCCACCGCAGGAGCGGCTCGTAGAGCTGCATGACCCGGCTGATGTCCGGGTTGGTGACCGGGAAGTACGGCTCGAGCGTGTCCTTCAGCCCGCCGCCGGTGGCGCCGTGGCTGTACACCCCTCCGCGGACGGGCGGTGTGCCCGGATCCGGTCTTCGGGGCACAGCGCTACAACCGGACAGACCGGCCAGCGCTGCGCCGGTGAGCAGGCCGTACTTCAACACATCCCGGCGGGAGTGTGGTGGTTGTCGCATGATGCGAACCCCCTCGGAGTAATGTGAACGTAGTCACGCCCGGGTGGAACCGTCAATGCAGGTGATGAGGATGTTTCGTCGTGGCAACACGTGAGCCTGCGGCGTCCGTCCGGATCCAGTCGGTCGACCGTGCGGTCGATCTTCTACTGGCGGTGGCCTCCGCGCAGCCCGAAGCAACCACCGCTCCGGCGCTCGCGCGTGCGTGCGGGCTCAACCGGGCCACCGCATGGCGCCTGCTCAAGACTTTGCAGATCCGAGGCCTGGTGTCCGTCGACGAGTCGACCGGCCGGTACTCGATCGGGCTCACCACGATGGAGCTCGGCAACGCGGCCGGGCCGGACGCGCTGATCGCCGCCGCGCACCCCGTCCTCGAGCGGATGTGCGAGCGGACCGGGGAGACCGCGTCGCTCGCCGTGCCCGGTATGGGCGGGCTGACCTACCTCGACGAGGTGACACCGACGGCCGTGCTCACCGCGAGCTGGCTCGGCCGCTCGGTGCCGCTGCACGCCACCTCCACCGGCAAGGCGCTGCTCGCCTTCCTGCCCGCCCCGCAGGTGCGCCGCGTGCTGTCCGGCGCGCTGACCCGGTTCACCGACACCACGATCACCGATCCCGACGCGCTGGCCGCCGAGCTCACGGCCACCCGGCAGCGCGGGTACGGCGTCTGCGCGGGCGAGCTGGAGTCGTCGCTGTACGGCGTCTCGGCTCCGGTGCTCGACCGCAACCGCCGCCCACTCGCCGTGCTCTCGATCTGGGGTCCGCGGGACCGGGTCCCGCCCGAGCGGTTCGCCGAGCTGGGCGAGGTGGCGCTGCGCGCCGCCGAGGGGATCGGAGCGGCGCGCCCGGCCGCGTGAGGAATGATCGCCCCGTGCCGTTCACCGCATCGCCTGCGCAGCTGCACCAGGCCGAGCGCTGGTTCGTCCGGCAGGGAACGCCCACCATGATCGCCGGGTACGACTTCACCGGGCACGTACTCCCCCGGATGCTGCCCGTGCTCGCCCTCGTGGCGGCCGCGAGCCTCGCGTGGCTCGTGCCGCTGCGCAGCGCGGGCTCGTGGCGCTGGGTCGTGCTCGCCGGGGTGATCGTCGTCGCGCTGATCGTGTGGGTCTCGATATCGGCCTACCTCAGGCGGCGGCCCCGCTTCTCGCGCGCGACCACCATCGCGATCCTCGCCGCGTACGTGGCGATGCCGGTCGCGGTGCCGTTGCTGCAGCTCGGCATCGACGGCACCGTCACCCCACCGGGAGGCAGTGGCGTAGGCCTGCTGGGGTTCGTGCTGTTCTTCGCCGCCGCCTTCGGCATCACGCTGCTCGCCACCACCTACGGTGTCGGCACGCTGCTGCGCAGGGCGCTCCGGCACGCGATCGACGACCTGCGCAACAGCGTCCGGCTGCTCGGCAGGGCGCTGCCCGGGATGCTGTTCGTGACGCTCTTCCTGTTCTTCACCGGGGAGCTGTGGCAGGCCATGAACCGGCTCGGCTGGGAGCGGGTCGCGCTCGTCGTCGCCCTGTTCGGCCTGGTCACCGTGCTCGCCGCGGCCGCACGGCTGCGCGACGAGGTCGGCAGGGTCGAGCAGGACCTCAGCCCGCCCCGGCTCGCGGCGGCCAGCAAGGGCACGCCGCTCGCCCGGCTGCCGTTCGACCAGCTCACGCCCGACGGCCCGCTCCGGGCCACGCCGCTCACCGGGCGGGAGGAACGCAACCTGCTGCTCGTGCTCGCCACCCGGCAGCTCGTGCAGGCGGGGGTGGTGGGCCTCGCGCTGTTCGCCTTCTTCATCGTCCTCGGCCTGCTCGTCGTGGAACCGGAGACGGCCGAGCAATGGATCGGTGGCCCACCGGTCTACTCGGCGCTGGTGCCCGCGATGCCGGTCGCGATGCTGCGCAACGCCACGCTCTTCGCCGCGTTCGGCAGCATGTACTTCGCCGTGACGTCCATGAGCGACGCCGACCACCGCCAGCAGTTCTTCGCCCCGATCATCGACGAGATCGAACGCACGCTCGCGGTGCGGGCCGTCTACCTCGCCGCCCGCCCCGGCGGGTGACCGGTGGGTGGCCGGTCCATGGCCTTGCCGACGACCGGTCGCTGGCCGAGGTTCACCTCGGCACGCACGCAAGATCCGGGGGACGGCATGGATGGCACCACGACACTCGGCAGAAGACGGTTCCTCACGGCGATGGGGGTGCTCTCCTCGGTGCCCGTCCTCGCGGCCTGCGGCGCCGATGACGGCGGGGGCGGCGCGGCCGGGCCGATCGAGGTCCGGGTCGGGGTGCTCCCGATCGTCGGGGCGGCGCCGCTGACGCTTGCCGCACAGGAGGGCCTGTTCGCGGCCGGCGGGCTGGCGGTCAGGCCGGAACGGGTCCAGAGCGGCGCGGTCGCGCTCCCCGCCCTGGTGGCCGGTGACCTCGACCTGCTGTTCGGCAACCACGTCTCGACGATCGCCGCCCGATCGCAGAACCTCGACGTCGTGATCATCGCCGAGGCCAGCCGGGCGCGGCCGGACAACTTCTCGGTGGTCACGCTGCCCGGCTCGGCCATACAGCGGCCCACCGACCTGGCCGGTCGGACGATCGGCATCAACGCGCTCAACAACATCGGCGGATTGACCGTCAGCGCGGTGGCAGGCGCCGAAGGCATCCCACCCGACCAGCTGACCTTCGTCGAGATCCCGTTCCCCGACATGGCGAACGCCCTCGCCAACGGCCGCGTGGAAGCCGCCTTCCTCCCCGAGCCCTTCCTGTCGGAGGCGCGGCGCACACTAGCCGTGCGGACGGTCATGGACCCGTGCTCGGGTCCGACCGCCGACCTGCCCATCGACGGCTACGTGGTCACGAGCAGGTTCGCCGAGGAGAACCCCGACACCGTTCGGGCGTTCCGGGACGCGCTGGTGGAGGCCCAGCGCCGTTGCGCCGACCGGACCGTGCTCGAACCGCTGCTCGTGTCGTCGGCCGGGATCAGCCCGGAGACGGCCGCACGGATCAGCGCCAGCGCCTACCCGACCACCACCGAGGCGGCGCAGATCCAGCGCGTGGCCGACCTGATGCTCCAGTTCGGCGCGCTCACCCGGCCGATGGACGTGAACGAGCTGGTCCGCGCGGCGTGAGACCGATCGCGGTGCGCGGCCTCGTCGGCGTGCTCGGGTTCCTTCTGGTGTGGGAGGCGTTCGGACGCTCCGGCGCCGTGCGTCCCGAGCTGCTCCCACCGGCGTCGACCGTGCTCACGACGCTCGCGGGCCTGCTCGTCGACCCCGCCTTCCTCACCGATGTGCTGGTCACGCTCGGCTCGTGGGCGGCGGCGGTGGCACTGGCCGTGCTGCTCGCGGTGCCGTCCGGGCTCGTGCTCGGGAGCGTCGCGCCGGTTCGCACGGCCACCCGCTCGCTGGTCGAGTTCCTCCGGCCGGTCCCGTCGGTGGCGCTCATCCCGCTCGTGGTCGTCGTGCTCGGCCGCGGCCCCGACACCACCATCGCCCTCGCCGTGTACGCGGCGGTGTGGCCGCTGCTGCTCACCACGAGCTACGCAATGGGCGAGATCGACCCGGTGCAGACCGACACCGCCCGCGCCTTCGGGCTCTCGACCACCCGGCGGCTGTTCACGGTGGCGCTGCCGCACGCCGCGCCGTTCGTCATGACCGCGCTGCGGGTCTCGGCGGCCATCGCGCTCATCCTCGTCGTCAGCAGCGAGCTGCTCGGCGCCGGAACCGCGGGGATCGGGCAGTTCGTCTTCGCGGCCGGCAGCGGCGGCGGCCGGATGGACCTCGTGCTGGCCGGCACGCTCACCGTCGGACTGATCGGCTGCGTCGTCAACGCGGGCCTCGAAACGGCGCACCGACGCTTCTTCGGCTGGGACGCCGGGGAGCCCGGCGGGTGAACGCCGTCGTCCACCGCTGGGCGGTCCTCGTGGCGGCGGTCGCCCTGTGGGAGCCGGCGGCTCGGCTCGGTGACAGCCCGTTCTTCCCGCCTCCGTCCGCGATCGCCGTGGCGCTGTGGGACCGGCTGTGGTTCTCCGACCTCGCCGTCGCCCACCTCATCCCCGGCGTCGGGCGGATGCTCGCGGGCTGGGGGATCGCCGCGGTGTGCGGCGTGGTCGCCGGCCTCGCACTGGGGCGCTCCGGGGTGGTCCTGCAGTACCTGAGCCCGCTCTTCGCGTTCGTGCGAGCGGTGCCACCGCCGTTGCTCGTGCCGCTCTTCCTCGTGCTGTTCGACCTCGGCACCCCCATGCAGCTCGCCACGATCGTCGTCGGCGTGGTCTGGCCGGTGCTGCTCAGCAGCATCGACGGCGCCGCGTCGGTGCACCCCGTCCAGGTGGAGACCGCACGCGTGCTCCGGCTGCGCCGCACCGAGTGGTGGCTGCGGGTCGTGCTGCCGGCGGCGGCACCCAAGGTGATGGCCGGACTGCGGGTGAGCCTGTCGCTCGCGCTGATCCTCATGGTGATCTCCGAGCTGGTCGGGGCGACCAACGGGCTTGGCTTCCAGCTGGCGCTCGCCCAGCGGCGGTTCGACTTCCTGACGATGTGGACCGTCGTGGTGCTGCTGGGCGTACTCGGCTACGCGTTCAACGCGGGACTCGTGGCCGTGGAGTCGCGGGTGCTGCGCTGGCAGAAGGCAGGGGTGTGAGGGTGGCCGTCACGCTGCAGGTGTCCGGCCTCGGCCACCGCTACGGGCCGGGTGCCGCGCTGCTCGACGTCTCGATGGACGCCCGGCCCGGCGAGCTGGTGTGCATCGTCGGGCCGTCGGGTTGCGGGAAGTCGACGCTGCTGCGTGCCGTGGCCGGCCTGCTCACCCCCACGTCCGGCGAGGTGCGCCTCGACGGCGAGCCGGTGCGCGGCGTCGTCGCAGGGCTCGCGATGGTGTTCCAGGACTACAGCCGCTCGCTCTACCCATGGCTGTCGGTGCGCGGCAACGTCGAGCTTCCGCTGCGCGGGCGGATCGACCGGTCCGAGCGGAGGGAGCGGGCGGAGGAGGCGCTGAAGCAGGTCGGGCTCGACGGGCAGGGCGGGCGCTACCCCCGTCAGCTGTCCGGCGGCATGCAACAGCGGGTGGCGATCGCGCGGGCACTGGCCCACCGGCCCGCCCTGATGCTGCTCGACGAGCCGTTCGCCTCCGTCGACGCGCAGACCCGGGCCGATCTGGAGGACCTGCTGCTGCGCGTCCGGGCCGAGCACGGGATGACGGCGCTACTCGTCACCCACGACATCGACGAGGCCGTCTACCTGGCCGAGCGCGTCGTCGTGCTCTCCCCCGCACCGGCGACGGTGGCCGCGGTGCTGGAGGTGGGCCTGCCCCCCGACCGCGACCAGATCGGCACCCGCGCGGCACCCGAGTTCGTCCGGCTCAGGACGGAGGTCGCCCGGCTGCTGCGACGCTGACCGGCCGGCCGGAGGTAGAGGCCGCAGGACGCGTCGACGACGTCTCCGGTGATCGATCGGGCGTCATGGGACGCGAGCAGCGCAACAACGTCGGCGCCACGCTTCGGTTGCCGTTGACTCGGCGGATGTGTCGGGGTGGCGCCGCCGGGAACGCCGCACGTATGACCCAGACGGTTCTCACCCCGGACCTGGAGATCGCCTTCGAGGTCAGTGGCCCGGCCGATGGCACGCCCGAGGACCGAGCATGAGAGGTGACCGATGGGAATGCTGCGTGTCGTAACGATCAACGTCCAGAACACCGAGGGCGACCCGCGCCGCACCGAGCTGATCAACCGCGAGCTGCGCCGGCTCGAACCGGACCTCGTCGCACTCCAGGAGGTCCTGGACAACCCGCAGCGGCATCAGCTCGACGAGTTGCTTGACGGCACCGGTCTCCACGGCACCCACCAGTCGGCCGCCATGTCGTATGCACCGCCGTGGGTGGAACGCTACGGCGGCGGTGCAGTCGCGACGCGCCGGCCGCACCAGGTGGTCGAGTGCCTCGACCTGCGCGGCTCCGACGCGACCGACGTGCCATGGTGCACACTCGCCGCAGTCGTACCAGTACCGGACGAGGGGGAGCTGCTGTTCATCGTCGCCTCGAGCTCGTGGCGGCTCGAAGCCGAGGCCGCCCGGGAGCGCCAGGCTCTCGCATTGACCGATCTCGACGCCCGCCACCGTCGGACCCTGCCGACGATCGTCGGCGGCGACCTGAATGCGGAGCCCGACGCGTCGAGCATCCGCTACCTCACCGGACGTCAAGCACTCGGTGGACGCAGCGCCTACTACCACGACGCTTGGGCCGTGGCCGGCGACGGCCCGGGCTGGACCTGGTCCGTAGACAACCCTGCCGCGGGGGAGGTCATCGATCAGATCGTGCGCCAGCCAAACCACCGGCGCCGGATCGACTACGTCCTCATCGGGTCGTGGCACGCGCACCCCACAGCCCACTGCCGAGTCAGATCCGCCGAGCTCGCATTCGACAAGCCCATGGACGGTGTCTGGCCGAGCGATCACTTCGGGGTCGTCGTCGATGTCGAGATCGGCATCATCACGCCTCCAGATCCGCGGCCGCCCGCTTCATGATCGCCGCCAGCATGGGCACGGCGCCTCAACGCGTCGAGCGCGAGGTCGGAGAGGGGTACCGCAAGGCCGGAAGCGGGCGAGACTCTCGGCCAGGCGGCAGGCGCGGGCGACTGAGAGGACTGCCATGACACGTGATCAGCGGGGCCCGGTCTCGGATCGGTCGCAGCGGTTCGCGGCGACCGTGGCCGTCGATCGGCAGGGCCGCACGCATGTGCCGGTCCCGTTCGAACCTGACGCGGTGTGGGGCGCCAAGCCTCGCCATCACGTGACGGGCACGGTCGGCGGTCGCGGTGTGCGCGGTGCGCTCGATGCGGGGGACGGCGGCGTGGTCCTGATTCTCGGGCCGGCGTGGAGCCGCGGGTGCGACCCTGCTGATGGCACGAGGGTCGACGTCGTGCTCACCCCGGAAGGCCCGCAGCGCGGCGACTTGGCGCCGGACGTGGCGGCGGCGCTGGACGCGTCGCCGGCCGCGGGGGTGTTCTTCGACTCGCTTGCCCAGTTCTACCGCAAAGCCTTCCTGCGGTGGATCGACGCCACCAGACGACGCCCCGAGCAGCGCCCGGTGCGGATCGCCGAGATGGTCCGTCTGCTCGAGGAGGGCAAGAAGGAACGGTGAAACCGGGCTTGACTCCGTAGTTCGGTACGGGGTTCACGATGGCGCCATGCGCAGGACGAGCCGCCCCGCAGCGCCCCTCGGAGGCATCGATGAGCATCACCCTGGAAGTCCTGCACGTGGCCGACTGCCCGAACCTGGCCCCGCTGCTGGAACGGCTGCTGGGGGCCACCGATCGCCCGGTCACCACGAGGGAGATCAGCACCGAGGTCGCGGCGACGGCCGCGGGCATGAACGGCTCACCGACGCTGCTGATCAACGGCCGGGATCCGTTCCCGAACCCGAACCTGCAGGACTGCGACTGCGGGGTGGCGTGCCGGATCTACCGCGACGAGCACGGCCGGGTGGTGCCGGCACCGTCGGTGGTGCAGCTACGCGCCGCCCTCGCCGCCGCGTATGCCCCGTCGGCAACGTCAGTGGTGGCCACCGGACCAGCCGCGTCACCGGGGCTGCCGCTCGCCGGATCGGTTGACGACTCGTGCTGTGATCCGCTCCGGCCCGGTGACGTGCTGAGCTCGTGGCGGGCGCGGGCCCTGCCGCTGGACCCGGTGGAGAAGGCGGTTCATCAGGCGGTGCTGCGCGCGTTCGCCGCGACCGGCCGCCCAACCATCGTCAGCGCGATGGACACGGTGACGGCGGGATCGGGGCGCGCCGCCGCGGACGTGCTGGCCGCGTTGCACGAGCTGGACGCGGTCCGGCTCGGCCCCGATGGCGGCGTTGCGGTCGCCTACCCGTTCTCGGCCATCCCGACCCGGCACCGGGTGCGGATCGGTGACCGCGTGGAGGTCTACGCGATGTGCGCGATCGACGCGCTCGGCATGTCCGCGATGCTAGGCGAGGACACCCGGATCGACTCTGTCGACGTGACCACCGGTCGCCCGGTGACTGTCACCATGACCACCAGCACGACCGGCGGCGCGATCGGGGGCATCACCCGGTGGGATCCGGCGGAGGCGGTGGTGTTCGTCGCCGCCGATGCCGCGGGCGGGCCGTCGGCCGATTGCTGCTGTGACTACCTCAACTTCTTCACCGACGCCGCGGCCGCGCAGGCCTGGACCGCCGCGCACCTGCAGGTTCCCGGGCAGATCCTCACCCAGGCCGAGGCCGAAGATCTCGGCGTCCGCCTGTTCGGGCACCTGCTCACCCCCGGCTGACCCAACCCGGAGCACCACGCTCCGCACACGCCCGTCGGGCCGGGCTCACGGCTCGGTGCCACTGAGGCGGCGGCCGGGGATCGGAGCGATCATCATCGTCTCCGGCCCACCCCAGGTGGCTGGTGCCTTTCGCGTGGCGGTCCGGCCTCCGGAGGTGGTCTTGGGTGGGGCCTCCGGTCCGACGCAGATGATCAAGGCTCGGCGAAACTGGCGGAACCGGTCGTGACGGGTACGCCGCTGGCGTTGTGATCACCAGAAGTGGTGGCAGAGCGACGGATCTGACGTTCTGCCACCACTTCCGACGATCACGACCCCGGTGGCCGGCGTCAACCCCGGGACCGGCATCTCACCGACCGTGTCGCTTCCTCGCTACCCCACGCCGTCGAGCCGGCGTCGGGCGGCGGCGGGCGAAGCGGTGTGCTCGCCCATGGTCGCCCACGGGTCGGCTTTCCGACCGAGGCGGCGGCGGATCGCGGGCGGGCGGTAGCGATCGGGGGTGGCGCGGCCGAGTTCGGACCAGTCCAGCGGGGTGGCAACCGGGGCCCCGGGCCGAGAACGCAGCGAGTACGGCGCGATGAAGGTCTGGCCGTAGGCGTTGCGGTTGACGTCGAGATAGATGCGATCGCCTCGGCGCTCCTTGCGCGCCGCCGTGGTCAGCTGGTCCGGATCCGCCGCGACCAGGCGATCAGCCAGATGCTGTGCGAGTTCCCTGACGTAGTCGAAGTCCTGGGAAGCATCGAGCGGGGCGACGACGTGGAAGCCGCGACCGCCGGTGGCCTGCACGAACGGCGTCAGACCCACCGAACCGAACAGGTCACGCAGGCGGCGGGCCACCCTGCGCACCGCGGCCACGCCGGTACCCCGATGTGGGTCGATGTCGATGACGAGCCGGTCCGGGCGGCTCAGGTCGCGCGTGGTGGACAGCCACGTGTGGTACTCGATCGCCGCCTGGTTGGCCAGGTAAACCAGCGTCGCCGCGTCGTCGCAGACCACGTGGTCGACGGAACCGGGCCCGTCGCGTCTGGGTGCCTCGGCGATGGTCAGCCAGTCCGGGAAGTGTCGAGACGCCGCCTGCTGGACGAATCCATCCGCGTCGATCCCATCCGGGTACCTGCGCAACACGAGCGGCCGACCAGCGAGGTGCGGGACCATCACGTCGGCGACGTCCCGGTAGTAGTCGATCACATCGTGCTTGGTGAGGTGGTCGGCTGGGAACAGCTCCTTGCCCAGCCTCGACAGCGCGATGTCCCGATCCGAGATCCGCAGCGTCGTTGGCATGAGCTGACCTCCCGCCTCACAGCGGCGTACCCAGGTGCCTGAGCAGGAAACGCGCACCAGTACTCGTGCCCGCCCGGCGCGGTTCGAGATCAGCGGTGCCTTGGGATCGCTCATGTGCGGGTATGTCGTGTTGGCGACGACAGGTAGGTCGATGGAGGGAACGACCTGTGCCGCATCCGCGTCGGAATCGAATCCCCTCCGCTCCACCACTCGGCTGATCAGCCAGAACTCCGGGCTACCGATCACCCCAACGGATCCCGCCTGCCATGGCCCGTCAGAACGAACTCGACCGTGGAGGAAAGATGCGCCGCTGCGATCACCAGCTGATTCCGGCCGCCACCGGCAGGTGGTCGCTGCCGGTGGCGGGCAGCACCCACGAACTCTCCGGCTCCACGCCCCTGACCAGGATCTGATCGATCCGCGCCAGAGGGAACGTCGCAGGCCAGCTGAAGCCGAAGCCGGCCCCGGCCACCTCCTGCGCTGAGCGCAGCTGGGAGGTGATGTCGTCGAACGCGCGGTCGTTCACGGTGCCGTTCAGGTCGCCGAGCAGCACCACCCGCTCGTTCCCCTCGGCGGCGATGGCGTTGCCGAGCACGTGCGCGCCGCCGTCCCGCTGGCTCGTCCAGAAGCCCGTCCTGGGGAACACCCGTACCGACCCCAGGTGGGCCACGTACACCGCCAGCGGCCCCTTGTCCGTGGCCACCGTGGCGCGCAGCGCCCGAGTGGAGTCCATCGTGATGTCGACCGGCTGGGTGTCCGACAGCGGCAGCTTGCTCCACAGCCCGACCGTGCCCCGCACCGCGTGGTACCGGTATGTCCTCGCCAGCTCCTTCTCGTACGTGTCCCTGGCCTGCGGGGTCAGCTCCACCAGCGCCAGCACGTCCGCCCCGGCGGCGGCCAGGTCGCGAGCGGTGCCGGCCGGGTCGGGGTTGTCGGCGCCGACGTTGTGACTGGCCACGGTGAAGTCGGCGCCCGGGTGGGACTTGTCGCTGAGCAGCCCGCCGAAGAGGCCGAGCCACACCATGACCGGCAGCAGCAGCGCGGCCACCGCGGAAGCGGACCGGCGCAACAGCGCCCCGGCCAGCAGCACCGGGATGAACAGGCCGAACCACGGCAGGACGGTCTCCACCAGGCTGCCGAGGTTCCCGATCCGGTTCGGGATCTTCGCGTGCAGCAGCATGAACAGGCCCAGCAGCAGCGCCAGCGCCGCGAGCACGAGGCCGCGCTTCCAGGGCCCCGGCCGGGAACCGATGCGGATCGGCCGGCGGCCGGCGACGCCCTGCCAGCTCTCCGCCGTGTCCATCCGCGTCATCGGCGGCCCGTAGTTCGTGCTGGTTCGCTGTACGTCATGCCTCCAGTCAAGGCGGCGTGGCGTTGCCAGCACGTATGCGGTTTTCGATATGCCGACGATATGCTCCGGCGCCGCGACCCAGAGCCTTGTTGTCAGACGGCTTTCGCCCTGGCGACGGTGGCGGCGATCCGCCGGTGCCGGGTCGGCGGGCGCACCGCCCTGGCGATCGACTCCAGGGCCGCCCGGCGCGCCGACGGCGACAGCGCCGCGAAGCCGGCCGCCGCCGCGGGTTCGGCGTCGAGCGCGGCCCGCAGGTCGTCGGGCACGACGCCGTTCTGGGCATCGGCGAGCACGGACCAGGTGCCGGTCCGCTTCGCCAGGTCGACCGCGGCCTGCCCGGCCGGCGTCATCCGATCCTGTGCGGCGAGCTGTTCGACCAGCTCTCGGTTGATCTTGCTCCAGGCGGCGGTCGGCCGCCGCGGGCTGAACCGCTGCCGCCACGAGGAGTCGTCGTGGCGGCGGGCGAGGCTGTCGATCCAGCCGAAGCAGAGCGCTTCCTCGATCGCCTCCCGGTGACTGATGCCCGGACGGCCACTGCCGGCGTGCGGGATGACGAGCCAGACCTCCGCCGCCGACTCCGCGTGAGCTTCGAGCCACTCCCGCCACTGCTCGCACGTGGCAGGCTCGACCACGTCCGGGGTGGTCACGAGCGCTTCCCGACGATCTCGAGGTAGTGCGGGTTGTGCATCACCCCGAGGACGTTGCCGAACGGGTCGACCACCGACGCCGTGACGAATCCCGACCCATCGCCGTGCTCCGTGATCGGCCGGTGCTCCTTGGCACCCATCGCGAGCAGACGGTCGACGGTGCCCTGCAGGTCGTCGACGTGCCAATGCATGATCGCGCCGCCGGGCGGCCCGGCCTCCCCGGGCGGGGCGTAGCGGCGGTCGATGAAGCCGATCTCGTCCTCGTCGTCGCCGATGCGGAACTCGACGTAGGCGGGCGCGGCCGGGGCCGGCGGGTAGGCGTAGTAGGCCTCGACGCCGAAGAGCTCCGCGTACCAGTCGCGGGCCGCGCCGATGTCGTCGGCATAGAAGTTGAGGGTGGCGAATCCACGGAACATCGGTTCTCTCCCAGCAATCGTGGTGTGACCGCTCAATCAGGTTAGGTGGCCACACTGTGACCAGTCAAGGGCCAACGGTGGTAACATCGACGCTCGTGAGCCGAGCTGACGCGCCCGAAACCCTCGACCTCGTCCAGGACCTCGTCAACACCTGGTTCGGACGACTGTCGGGTGGCGGCGACGAGCACCTGCGGTCCCCCGCCGACCTCGCCCGCTGGTGCCGCGAGCACGGCGTCCCTGTCGCCGACGAGGCCGTCACGACGGACGAGCTCGAGCTCGCTCTTGACGTCCGCGAGGGACTGCGCGCCGTCCTGGCGCGTCACAACGACGCCGTACAGCCCGTCGACGGGCCCGCGCTCGACCGGCTGGAGGAGATCGCACCCGGGCTCGGCCTGCACGTCTCCTTCGCCGATGATCAGCCCGGCCTGCGAGCGCAGGACGGAACGTCCGTGCGGCGGATGATGGCGACGCTGCTGGCGGCCGCCGTCCCCGCCGCGCACGATCGGACGTGGCACCGGCTGAAGGTGTGCCGCGAGCCGCGCTGCCGCGCCGCCTTCTACGACGCCTCCCGCAACGCCTCGGGCGTGTGGTGTTCGATGAGCGCCTGCGGGGCCGCGGCGAAGCAGCGCGCGTTCGTCGAACGCAGGCGCGCCCGCAACGCCGCGCGCCGGGCTGCGTCCTAGCGGCTCGCCTCGAGGAAGCTGCCGACCAGGGCCGAGAACTCGGCCGCCCGCTCGACCTGCGGCAGGTGTCCGGTGTCGGCGAAGACGTGCGACTGGGCGTGCGGCAGTGCCTTGCGAGCGGCGGTCATGTGGTGCGCCGGCAGAATGCGGTCCCGGTCGCCCCAGACGATCAGCGTCGGCCGCGGGTGGCGCGACACGTCGGCGAGCAGCGCGGACCGCCAGCCCGGCCGGATACCGCGCACGGTGCCCAGCTCGCGCACGACGTCGAGGAACAGCTCGGGACGCCCGGGGCGGGCGGCCGCGCGCATCGCGTGCTCGATCCGTTCCTCCGTGACGAACGACCCGTCGTGGTAGAGGGCACGCTCGGCGCGGCGCGCGGCCGCCCGGCTGACGTGCCGCAGCAGCACGTGGCCGAGGCCGGGGATCGTGAGCAACCGCAGGTCGAGCACGACCTCATGGCCGAACCCCGCCGGAGCGGCGAGGACGACGCGGGAAACCCGCTCCGGGCGCGTCGCTTGCATGGACAGCGCGACGGCCCCGCCGAGCGAGTTGCCGAACACGTGCACCGGCCGCTGCACGCCGAGGGCATCGAGCGCCTCGTACACACCCTCGGCCAGCCGCGACAGCGTCATCGGCCCTGGCGGAGGGTCGGAGAGCCCGAAGCCGAGCAGGTCCATGCTGATCACGCGGTGGGCGCCGGGGAGCAGCTCGTGCTGGGGCGCCCAGTCCTCGAGGCCGCGGCCGATGCCGTGCAGCATGACGATCGGGTCACCTGCGGGATCACCCGACTCCCGCACCCGGACCTTCGCCCCACCCGCATCGACGAGTTCGCTCATCGGGAAAGCACCCGCGCGATCGCCGTCATGTGGCCTACCGGGAACAGGCGCGCGAGGACGTCGGGGATCTTCGCGTTCGCGGCGATGAGCAGCCGGGCCTTCCGCCGTTCGACGGCGCGGAGGATGTCGGCGGCGGCACGTTCGGGCGGGTAGGTCAGCAACCGGGAGAACTGCTTCACCCCGACCGCGAACTCCTCGCGGTCGACTCTGGAACCGACGCGCGCGTCCGCCGCGATCCTCGTGTTGATACCGCCGGGGTGGACCGTGGTCACCCCGATCCCCCGGTCGGCGAGCTCGGAACGCAGGACCTGACTGAAGCCGCGCAGTGCGAACTTCGAGGCGGAGTACGCGGACTGGCCGGGCGGGGAGATCAGGCCGTAGAGGCTGGAGACGTTCACCAGGTGGGCGCCCGCCTCCATGGAGGGCAGGAGGTGGTGGGTGAGTACCACCGGCGCGTGGAAGTTCACCTCCAGCACCCACTCGAACTCCTCGAGGGTGACCTCGTCGAACCGGCCGGCGAGCGCCACCCCCGCGTTGTTGATCAGCAGGTCGATCCGCGGATGGCCCCCGACGATCTGCCGCGCCACCGCGGTGGTGGCGTCGCGGTCAGCCAGGTCGACCTGGGTCTCCGACACCGCGATTCCCGGGTGAGCGGCACGGATCGATGTCGACACCCGGTCCAGGCGCTCCTTGTCCCGCTCGAGGAGCACGAGGTGGCTTCCGCGCTCGGCGAGGGCACGTGCGAGCTGCTCGCCGATCCCGCTGCCCGCGCCGGTGACGACCGCCGTGCGCCCCGCGAACCGATACGGCTTCATGCGATGCCCGACCGCAACGGGCCGATCACCGGGGTCCACTCCACCGCCTCGCTCGACGTGATCACACCGGTGACGGTGAACGGATCCTTCTCGATCAGCGCGGTGACCTCGTCCTTGTCCTCGGCACGGAAGATCAGCAGCCCGCCGGCGGGCTCGTCCGGTCCGAACGGGCCGGACAGCAGGAGGAATCCGCGGTCGGCGAGCCCACGCAGGTACTCACGGTGCTCGGGACGCACCCGGTCGCGCGTGGCCACGTCGTCGGAGTACCGGTAGGTGACCGCGTAGATCGTCATGGCCTCATTCTGGATGGGGGGTGGACGATCCGACAGCCCTCTTTCCGGCCCGCATCACGTGACAGTATCGACGCCATGGCCTCGACCTTCGCCGTGATCTACACCTACACCGACGATACCGCCCTCCGGGAGGCCACACGTCCCACGCACCGGGACTACCTGCGAGGTCTCGCCGACGAGGGTGCATTGCTCGTCGCAGGCGCCTGGGCGCCGGCCGAGGCGCCCGGCGGCCTGCTGATCTTCCGGGCCGAGGACAAGGCCGCAGTGCAGGCGATCGTGGACAAGGACCCGTACACGACGGCCGGGGTCGTCGCCGGTGCGGACATCCGGGAGTGGGTGCCGCCGCTCGGGCCGGTGGCGGCACAGCTCAGCGGGCAGTAGCAGGAACGGCGCTTCGTCCCGGCAGACCGGGTCAGCTCTCCTGCTCGAACAGGGCGGCGTATCGAGCGAGGTACAGCGGCCAGCCCAGGTCGCCGTCGACGCCCTCGCCGACCGACTGCCAACCGGGACCGTGCCGGTCGAGATGGCGGTGCTCCAGTTCGACCCGGGTTCGGTTCGGACCCTCGCTGACGAACCGAACCTCGACCTCACTGGTCAGTTCCGGATCGGTCTCGACCTGCCACTGCGGGCCGATGTCCCAGCTGAACACCACGCGGTGCGGCGGCTCGTAGGCGAGGATGCGTGCCCACCGGCACTCGCTGCCGTCGGTCGCGCGGTCGTAGATGTGCCCGCCGACGCGCGGCTCGAACACCGTCTCGGCGATCGACGCGTGGAGCAGGTTGTGTTCCGGTGGTTTGAAGTCGCCGAATCGTTCGGTGAACGCCGTGAAAGCCTGCGTGATCGCCGCGTTGACCACGATCTGCTTCCGGACCACCGTGGCGTCGGTTCGGGTCATGAACTCTCCTCCGTCGGTTCTTCGGCGACGTCCACGTAGCTGGTCAGCGCCCGCTGCCAGAAGGTGTCGAGCTGATCGCGCAACGCGGCCACCGCCGTCGGGTTGAGCCGGTAGATCCGTCGCGTGCCGACCGGGTGCTCACTGACCAGGCCGGCGTTCTTGAGGATCTTCAGGTGCTGGGAGACCGCGGATCTGGTGACGGGCAGTTGCGCGGCGAGTTGTCCCACGGCCTGCGGTCCCTCGGCGAGGCGGCTGACGATGGCGCGCCTGGTGCCGTCCGCCAGCGCGTTCCAGCCGTCTCCCGCTCGGTCAGTATCCACTAACGGTTAGTGTTTACTAATACTTCGGGGCGGTCAAGCCCCTCCGCGGCTCATGACGACGATCGGCGGGACGGGGGTGTCGGCCGACCGGACGAGCCACGGCCCTGCCGGCCCGTACACGCCGCGTGGTTCGGGGTAGAGCAGCAGCGATCCGCTCCTCACACGACCAGGCGGCCTCGGCCAGGCTGTCGCTGACCTCATCGCGTCGCGGAACGTCGGTCCGTGCACGCCGAGCGGCTGTCCACATCCTGATCTCGCTCGAGATCGACGTGACAGGGGTCTGTCCAAGATCGAACCCCGCTGCTGTCTACCTCGAGTGTGGATAACTCCGATGGCCCGGACCACGCTGGAGATGCCCCGTTCGCAGGGGATCCAGCCGAGCGTGCGTTCCGCGGAACGCGGGCACGTTCGGTTTGGGCTACGCCCTCCCCAGCCCTCCCCGCTTGACCAGCTGCGCGGCGATGACGTTGCGCTGGATCTCGTTCGTCCCCTCCCCCACGATCATCAGCGGCGCGTCGCGGAAGTAGCGCTCGACGTCGTACTCGGTGGAGTAGCCGTAGCCACCGTGGATGCGCACCGCGTTCAGCGCCACCTCCATCGCCACCTCGGAGGCGAACAGCTTCGCCATGCCGGCCTCCATGTCGGCGCGCTCCCCCGCGTCGAACCGATCGGCCGCGTGCAGGATCAGCTGCCGGGCCGCGGTGATCTTGGTGGCCATGTCCGCGAGGTAGTTGCCGATCGACTGGTGCTGCCAGATCGGCTTGCCGAAGCTCTCCCGCTCCTGGGCGTAGCGCAGCGCGTCGTCGAAGGCCGCCTGCGCGACGCCGAGGGCCCGCGAGGCCACCTGGATCCGGCCGGTTTCGAGGCCCTTCATCATCTGCGCGAACCCGCGGCCCTCCACGCCGCCGAGCAGCGCGTCGGTGGGGACTCGCATGTCGTCGAACCGCAGCTCACAGGACTCGACGCCCTTGTAGCCGAGCTTGGGCAGATCCTGGGAGACGGTCAAGCCGGGCCCGTGCTCGATCAGCAGGATCGACACGCCCCTGTGCTTCGGCTCCGCGGCCGGGTCGGTCTTGCACAGCAGCGCGATCAGCTCCGAGCGGCGCGCGTTGCTGATCCAGGTCTTCGCCCCGTCGACCACGTAGGAGTCACCGTCGCGGCGGGCGACCGTCGTCATCGCCTGCAGGTCCGAGCCGCCGCCGGGCTCGGTGAGCGCCATCGTGGCGCGGATCTCGCCGGTGGCCATCCGCGGCAGGTAGCGGTCCTGCTGCTCCTTCGTCCCGAACGCGACGAGCAGCTTCGCGACGACCGTGTGGCCGCCCATCGCCCCCGCGAGGCTCATCCAGCCGCGGGCGAGCTCGGCGGTGACCAGCGCGTAGCAGGGCATCGACACCGCCACCTCGCCCCACGGCTCTGGCACGACGAGACCGTAGATCCCGAGCTGCTTCATCTGTTCGATGAGCTTCTCGGGGTAGGTGTTGGCGTGCTCCAGCTCGCGGACGACCGGCCGGACGTCGTGGTCGACGAACTCGCGCACGACCTCGACGATCGCCCGCTCTTCCGTGTTCATGGGTTCCTCTCAGACGACGCAGTTCAGACCACACCGCGGTCGCGCAGCGACGTGATCTGATCGTCGGTGCGGCCGAGCTCGCGCAGGATCGCGTCGGTGTGGGCGCCGAGCGCGGGGACCGGTCCCATGACCGGTTCGACGCCCGCGATGTCGACCGGCGGGCGCAGTGCCGCGATCGTGCCGCCGGGCACGTCGACCGGCAGCCAGCGCTCGCGCTTCTCGAGCACCGGGTGGTCGAGGAAGTCCCGCACCTGGTTCAGCCGGGCGTTGGCGATCCCGGCCTCGTCGAGCAGGGCCGACGCGGCTTCCGTGTCCAGATCGGCCAGCTTGGCCTCGATCAGCGCGTTCAGCTCGCCGCGGTGCTCGACCCGCGCCGAGTTGGTGACGAACCGCGGGTCGTCGGCGAGGCCGGCGTCGCCGAGCACCACGGCGCACAGCGAACGCCACTCCCGGTCGTTCTGCAGGCCGAGCACGACGGCGCCGTCGGCGGTGGCGACCGGGCCGTACGGCGCGATGGTGGCGTGATCGGCACCGCTCCTCGCGGGCTGCCGGCCCCCGTAGGCGGTGTAGTTGGCCGGGGAGCCCATCCACTCGGCGAGCGCCTCGAACAGCGACACCTCCACCGCCGAGAACTCGCCCGTGGTGGCGCGCCGCAGCAGCGCCGTGAGGATCCCCGAGTAGGCGTACATGCCCGCGGCGATGTCGGCGATGGAGATGCCGACCCGCGCGGCGTGCTCGGGCGTGCCGGTGAGCGCGAGCACCCCGGTTTCGGCCTGCACGAGCAGGTCGTAGGCCTTCCGGCCGGCCCACGGGCCGTCGGTGCCCCAGCCCGACACCGTGCACGGGATCACCCGTGGGTGCGACCGCGCCAGGCCGGCCGCGTCGACGCCGAGCCGCCCGGCTGCGCCCGGTCCGAGGTTCTGCACCAGCACGTCGGCGCGGTCCAGCAGCTCACCGAGCACGGCCCGGCCCTCCGGCGCCTTCACGTCCAGCGTCAGGGACTCCTTCGAGCGGTTCAGCCAGACGAAGTAGCTCGAGTTGCCGTGGACGGACTCGTCGTAGCCGCGCGCGAAATCGCCGCCGTCGGGCCGCTCGATCTTGATGACGCGCGCCCCGAGGTCGGCGAGCTGTCGGGTGGCGAACGGGGCGGCCACCGCCTGCTCCAGGCTGACGACGGTGATCCCGTGCAGGGGCGGGTTCATGCGAGACCGACCTTCGCCGTCAGGGACGGGCCCGCACCCTGCGCGGCGACCACCACGTCCACGTCCGATCCCCGTGCGCGGCCGGCGCTCACGATCCGGGATCCGACGATCGCCGGCCGCACGAGCCGGTACTCGAAGGACCGGACCGGGCGGTCGGGGGCGCGGCGGCGCGGGAGCTCCAGGGCGAGGAGCGCGAGCAGCGGGCCGTGCACGACGAGGCCCGGATACCCCTCGACCTGCGTGGCGTAGGGCTGGTCGTAGTGGATCCGGTGCCCGTTGTAGGTCAGGGCGCTGAACCGGAACAGCAGGACCGGGTCCGTGTCGAGCTCCACCCGCCACTCCCCCTCGGGGTCGGCGCCACCGGTCTCCGGCGGCGGCAGCGTGCGCGGCGGTGTACCCGGCGGCTCGGAGCGGTAGACGATGTCCTGCTCCTCGACGCCGACGACCGCCTCGTCCACGAACAGCTCCGTCCGGACGGTCACGAACGCCATCTCGCCGGTGCGGCCGGTCTTCACCTTGACGTCCGAGACGGCGGAGCGGCTCGACAGCCAGGCCCCCAGCGGGATCGGCGCGTCCTGGCGGAGCCTGCCACCCGCGAACATCCGGCGCCGGCCCGGGATCGGCGGCAGGAACGGCGCATCGGCCGGATGCCCGTCGGCGCCGGTGTTCGTTCCCGCGGGATGGTCCAGCAGTACGAACCAGTGCCACAGCGGCGGCAGCAGCCCGGGCCGCGGGGCGTCGAGCAGGTCCGCGAACGCCCCGGCGAACCACGCGTCGACGCGTCTCGTCATCTCGACCGATGGTGGCTGCCAGCCTTCCAGCACCTCGGTCAGCGATGTCATCGCTCCATCATGCGCGGTGATCCCGGCCCGAGTGAAATAGTGACTGGTGATGGGGGGATGCGCCCCCGGCATGAGGAGGCGTCGTGGAGCTCAGGCAGCTCACCGCCCTGGTCACGGTCGCCGAGGTCGGCAGCGTCACGAAGGCGGCCAAGCTCCTGCACGTCGTGCAGCCCGCGGTCACCCGCCAGATCCGCCTGCTCGAGGAGGAGCTCGGCGTGCCGCTGTTCCAGCGGACCCGCCACGGGATGGTGCCCACGCCCGCGGCCGAGGTGCTGATCATGCGGGCGCGCCGCGCGCTCCGCGAGCTGGACGCGGCACGCGCGGAGCTGCGGCCCGAGCCGGGCGAGGTCGCCGGCATCGTGAGCGTGGGCCTGCTGGAGAGCGTGCTCGACATCCTCGCCCAGCCGCTGACAGACGCCGTCGCGCGGCGCCACCCCGGCATCGAGCTGCGGCTGTTCACCGGCTACTCCGGCCACCTCCAGCAGTGGCTCGACACCGGTGAGGTCGACCTCTCGCTGCTCTACAACCTGAGCGACACGCCGTCGCTGTCGGTCGTCCCGCTGGTGCGCGAGCAGCTCTGGGCCGTGGCGCCGCCCGACGCAGGGCTCTCCGCAGACTCCCCCGTCGCATGGGCCACGGTGCTCGCCCAGCCGCTCGTCCTGCCGGTCACCGGCCACGGGCTGCGCGCGCTCATCGACAGAGCCCGCTCGGCCGTGCCCATGGAGCCGCGCACCGTCGTCCAGACCAACTCGATGCTGCTGCAGAAGAAGCTCGTCCTCGCCGGGCACGGCTGGACGGTGCTCCCCGCGGCGGGCGTCGCGGCGGACGTCGCGGCCGGGCAGCTGTCCGGCGCCCCGCTGACCGCGCCGGACGTGGAGCGCTCGGTGGTGCTCGGGCTGCAGCACCGCAGCCGCATGCTCGCCCCGGTCGAGGCGGTGGCGTCGACGCTCACCCGGCTGGTCGGCGAACTGGTGCGATCGGGCGCGTGGCCGGCCGCCACCGCTGATGCCCGTCCGAAGCCTGCCGCCGGATGAGCTCCAGTCGCGGCTTCGGCCCGTCGGAGCGCCCGGTCTGGGGCTTGCGCCGCCCGGCCCGCCACGGGTCGGGCCACACCGCGCCCGGCCCGTCGTAGTCCTGCTCGACGGCGGCGTGCAATGTCCAGTTCGGGTCGTAGAGGTGGGCGCGGCCCACGGCGCACAGGTCGGCCCGGCCGGACAGGATGATCGTGTTCACGTCGTCGGGCGAGGAGATCACGCCGACCGCGATCGTGGGGACCTTCAGCACGTTGCGGATCGCGTCGGCGAAGGGCGTCTGGTACGAGCGGCCGAAGGCGGGGCGCTCCTCCGGGGTGACCTGCCCGGTCGACACGTCGATGGCCGCTGCCCCGGCCCGCTCGAAGGCGCGCACGACCTCGCACGTGTCGTCGAGGGTGATGCCGTCCTCCACCCAGTCGGTGGCCGAGATCCGGACGGTCATCGGCTTGTCGGCCGGCCACACCTCGCGCATCGCGGTGAAGACCTCGAGTGGGAACCGCAGCCGGTTCTCGATCGGCCCGCCGTACTCATCGGTGCGGCGGTTGGTGACCGGTGACAGGAACGACGACAACAGGTAGCCGTGGGCGCAGTGCAGCTCCACGAGGTCGAAGCCGGCGCGCGCACCCCGCTCCGTGGCCGCGACGAACTCGGCGACGATCGCGTCCATGCCATCGCGGTCGAGCGCCTTGGGCACCTGGTTGACGCCCTCTCGGTAGGGGCGCTCCGACGGCCCGACGACGGGCCAGTTGCCGGAGTCGAGGGGCTGGTCGATGCCCTCCCACATCAGCTTGGTCGACCCCTTGGGGCCGGAGTGGCCCAGCTGCAGGCCGATCTTCGCCTGTGACGAGGAGTGGACGAACTCGGTGATGCGCCGCCACGCCGCGGCCTGCTCGTCGGTCCACAGGCCGGTGCAGCCGGGCGTGATCCGTCCCTCCGGCGACACGCACACCATCTCCGTCATGACGAGGCCCGCGCCGCCGAGCGCCTTCCCACCGAGGTGGACCAGGTGGAAGTCGGTGGGCATACCGTCGACGGCGACATACATGTCCATCGGCGAGACGACGACCCGGTTGACCAGCTCCAGCTCGCCGAGGCGGAACGGGTGGAACATCGGCGGCCGGGGTTCCTCGGCCCCGGCGAACCATGCGTCCACATCGGCCACGAACTTCGGGTCGCGCAGCCGCAGGTTGTCGTAGGTGACGCGCCGGCTGCGGGTGAGGATGTTGAACGCGAACTGCATCGGCGGCTGGTGGACGTACTGGCCGAGGTTCTCGAACCACTCCAGGCTCGCCTGCGCGGCCCGCTGCGTGGACGCCACCACGGGCCTGCGCTCGGCCTCGTACGCCGCGAGCGCCACCGGGATGTCACCGGCCTCGTGCAGGCACGCGGCCAGGGCCAGCGCGTCCTCCATCGCCAGCTTCGTGCCGGAGCCGATCGAGAAGTGGGCGGTGTGGGCGGCATCGCCGAGCAGCACCACGTTCTCGTGGCACCAGCGCGCGTTGCGCACGGTGGTGAAGCTGATCCACCGCGAGTTGTTCGCGAGCACGCGTCCCCCGGCGAGGACGTCGGCGAAGACCTCGCTCACGGCCTCGACCGATCGCGTGTCGGACTCGCCCGGGCAGAGGGTGAGCGCCTCGGACTCCTGGAAGCCCGCGCGCCGCCACACGTCGTCGTGCATCTCGACGATGAACGTGCTGCCGTGCTCGTCGAACGGGTAGCCGTGCATCTGCATGACGCCGTGCTCGGTCTCGCGGATGTCGAAGGTGAAGGCCTCGAAGACGGTGTCGGTGCCCAGCCACATGTAGCGGCAGCGGCGGACGTCGAGGTCCGGGCCGAAGTGGTCGGCGTACTTGGCGCGGACCGCCGAGTTGAGGCCGTCGCTCGCCACCACCAGGTCGTGCTCCTGCCGGAGCTCCTCCACGTCGGGCGCCTCGGTGGAGAAGCGCACGTCGACGCCGAGCTCCCGGCAGCGCCCCTGGAGGATCTGGAGCAGGCGCTTGCGGCCCATCGCGGCGAACCCGTGGCCCCCGCTGGTGATCGTCTGCCCGCGGAAGTGGACGTCGATGTCGTCCCACCGCGCGAACTCCCGCTCCATCGCCGCGTGCACCGCGGGGTCGGCGTGCTCGATCCCGCCGAGTGTCTCGTCGGAGAACACGACGCCGAAGCCGAACGTGTCGTCGGCGGCGTTGCGCTCCCAGACCGTGATCTCGTGGTCGATCCCCTGCAGTGAGCCGAGCTGCTTCGCCAGCGCCGCGAAGTACAGGCCGCCGGGGCCTCCTCCGATGACTGCGATGCGCACGTCCCAAGTATATTGTTTGTTTGACGGCCGTTGTCAATACGACATACGATGCCGGGATGGAGCAGGTCGCCTACACCGATCGCGTCCGCAGGCTCACGACCGAGCACCTCGTCCCGCTCACCCGCGAGGACGGCCGGATCAACCGCCCGCTCGTGTCCGCCATGGGCGACCTCGGGCTGCTCAGGGACTTGTACGGCGGCCGCCCGGACGAACCGCCCCGCGACGCCGCGGCGATGCAGCTGTGCCTGCTGCGCGAGACCATCGCCGCGATCTGCCCCGAGGCCGAGACCGCGCTCGCCCTGCAGGGGCTGGGCAGCTACCCGATCCTGCAGTCGGGCACGGCCGCAGCCGTCGACCGCTGGATCCCGGGCGTGGTGAAGGGCGACGTCGTCGCGGCGTTCGCGCTCACCGAACCGGGCGCCGGATCCGACGCCGCGGCGCTGTCGCTGCGCGCCGAGGCCGACGGCGATGGCTGGCGCCTCACCGGGGAGAAGCTCTGGATCTCCAACGCGCCCGACGCGGACGTCTACACCGTGTTCGCCCGGACGTCCGGCGCCGGAGCGCGGGGCGTCACCGCCTTCGCCGTGGCAGGCGACTCCCCCGGTCTGTCCGGCGAGCACCTCGACATGCTCTCGCCGCACCCGATCGGCAGCCTCATGTTCGACGGGGTGCGCGTCGAACGAGCCGACGTGCTCGGCGAGGTCGACGCCGGATTCCGGGTGGCCATGCGCACGCTCGACCTGTTCCGGCCGAGCGTCGGTGCGTTCGCCGTGGGTATGGCGCAGGCCGCGCTCGACGCCACGATCAGCCACGTCACCAGCCGCGAGGCCTACGGCGGGCCCCTGTCGGCGCAACAGGCGGTGGCGCACGCGATCGCGGACATGGCCACCGACCTGGAGGCCGCGCGGCTGCTCGTCCACGCCGCCGCCCGCGCCTACGACGCCAGTGCCGAGCGGTCCACTGTCACCCGCTCCGCGGCGATGGCCAAGCTGTTCGCCACCGAGGCCGCGGGGCGCATCGTCGACCGGTGTGTGCAGCTGCACGGCGCCCGTGCGCTGCAGCGGGGCCACCCGCTCGAACACCTCTACCGTGACGTCCGGGCGCCCCGCATCTACGAGGGCGCCTCGGAGGTCCAGCGCACGATCATCGCTCGCGAGATCCTGGGGAGGACCAACAGGTGAGCCGCTTCCGCGCCTCGGCGCCGCTGACCACCGACTGGGAGCACTTCGACTTCGCGGTCGACGGGCCGGTCGCCACGGTCACCCTCAACCGCCCCGAGAAGCTCAACCCGCTGACGTTCGAGTCGTACTCCGACCTGCGCGACCTGCTGACCGAGCTGCCGCACCACGATGGCGTCACGGTGCTGGTGATCCAGGGCGAGGGCCGCGGCTTCTGCGGCGGGGGCGACGTCAACGAGATCATCGGCGAGCTGCTGAAGATGCGGGCGGCCGACCTGATGCGCTTCACCAAGATGACCGGCGACGTCATCAGGGCCATGCGCGAGTGCCCGATCCCGATCATCGTGAAGATCCAGGGCATCGCCGCGGGCGCCGGTTCGGTGATCGCCCTCGCCGCCGACTTCCGGATCGTCGGTGCGTCCGGGCGGTTCGCGTTCCTGTTCACCAAGGTGGGGCTCTCCGGCGGCGACATGGGCGCGGCCTACCTGCTCCCCCGCGTCGTCGGGCTCGGCCGGGCCACGCAGCTGCTCATGCTCGGCGACACGATCGACGCGCCCACCGCCGACCGGTACGGGCTCGTGTCGGAGCTCGTGCCGGACGAGGAGCTCGACGACGCGGTGGCCGCCCTCGCGGCCCGGCTCGCGTCCGGCCCGACGCTGGCGTTCGCGCAGACGAAGTCGCTGCTCACCCGCGAGCTCGACATGCCGCTCTCGGCGGCGATGGAGCTCGACGCGATGACCCAGGCGCTGCTCATGACCACGGAGGACCACGCCGAGTTCCACGCGGCATTCAACGCCAAGCGCAAGCCCGAGTGGAAGGGGCGGTAGTGGCGGTCGCCATCGTCACGGGAGCCGGGCAGGGGATCGGCCTGGCGACGGCACGGCGGCTCTCCGAGGCCGGCTATCGCACCGTGCTGGTCGGCCGCGACCGCGCCAAGCTCGACAAGGCGGCCGCGGAGATCACCGGCCCGACCCTGTGCGTCGAGGCCGACCTCACCGTGCCCCAGCAGGTCGAGGGCCTGTTCGCCACCGTCGAGGAGACATGGGGCTGGGCTGAGGTGCTCGTTGCGAACGCCGGCACCTCCCTCGCCGCGCCCATCACGCAGACCACCGACGACCAGTGGCAGCAGATGCTCGACACGAACCTGACGGCGCCGTTCCGGTGCATCCGCCGCGCGCTCCCCCCGATGCTCGCGGCCCGCCGCGGACGCATCGTGGTGATCGCGTCCGTGGTCGCGAAGCGCGGCGAACGGCTGGTCGGCGCGTACACGGCCAGCAAGCACGGCGTGCTCGGGCTGGTCCGCGCCGTGGCCGACGAGGTGGCCCGCCACGGGGTCACCGCCAACGCCGTGTGCCCCGGCTATGTCGACACGCCCATGACCGACGCGACGGTGGCCGCCATCGCCGACCGGATGGCGACCTCCGAGGAAGAGGCAAGGGCCGTGCTCGAACGGCGGCAGCCGATCCACCGATTGGTCCAGCCCGACGAGGTCGCGGCGGCCGTAATCTCCTGCGTGCAGAACGGCGCGATCAACGGACAGGGCATCAACGTGGACGGAGGTGCGGTTCAGTCATGACGTTCGAGCGCATCAACCCGCCACTGCTCGCCAGACCGCGGGGCTTCAGCCACGCCGTCGTCACCGACCGGCGGCGGACCGTCTACCTCGCGGGGCAGACGGCGCTCGGCCGGTCCGGGACGATCGTGGGCGACGACATCGTCACGCAGTTCGAGCAGGCCCTGCTCAACCTCCTGCAGGCGCTCAGCGCGGCGGGCGGTTCGGGCGACGACCTCACCAGCGTCACGATCTACATCGTCGACATGGAGGCCTACCAGGCCCACTCCCGGGAGATCGGGAAGGTCTGGCAGCGCCTCGTCGGCACCGAGTACCCCGCCATGGCAGGGCTCGGCGTGGCGCGGCTGTGGGACAAGGCTGCGCTCATCGAGATCCAGGGTGTCGCCGTTCTCGATTGATCCCGACCTGCGAGATTCATCAGGCGTGGATCGCGGTCAGCGCGTGCTCACGGGCCGGGGCGCGGAGCAGCGCGTCGAGGTCGCCGAAGAGGTCCGCCGCCCGTCCTCCGTTCCACCCCTCGGGCAGCAGGTCGGGCGGCAGGCCGGGGTCGAGGTACGGGAGACGGCGCCAGACCGTCAGCATCGGCACGTAGATCTCGAACGCGGTGCGGGGGGCGTTCTCGCAGCGCTTCCAGCGGGCCTGCGCGTCGGAGAACTGGTCGAGGAACTCCGTGTACCGGGCGTTGATGCCGTCGAGGTCCCACCAGCGCGCCACCCGCTCAGGCAGGGCGCTGAAGCCCTCGTGGTGGGCCGTGAACAGGTCCACGTAGGAGGAGAGCCCGCGCCGCCGCAGCGTGCGGCCGACCTCGTCACGCAGGTGGCCGGGGGCGACCCACACGCCGGGCGCGGCCGTGCCGAACCCCATACCCGCGAGCGTGGTGCGCAGCGTGTGCCGCTTCTCCCGCTCCGATTCCGGGATGGAGAACACGACGAGCACGAATCCGACAGCACTGCCATCTGCGGCGTCGACCTGCCGCCGGTCGAAGATCCGCGTGTCGCCCTCTCGGAGCACCTCGAGTGCGCTCTCCGACAGCGCGTAGCCCGCGGCCCGCTCCGGCTTCATCGCCACGAGCACGCCGCGGCGCTTCAGCCGCGAGATCGACGAACGGACGCCGGCGGAGTCGACGCCGAGGTCCCCCATCAGCCGCACCACGGAGCCGACCGACATCCAGTTGTGCTCGTCGCGCGCGTACAACCCGTACAGCGTCAGGATCAGACGGCGCGGGGCGAGCTCTGCCATGGCGGCAACTCTAGGGAGGAGGAGGCAGGATGGCTGCGTGACGGAGCGGCTCGCCACCAAGATCGCCGACCTCACCGGGCCGGGCATCACCGACCGGTTCGGTGTCGGCGGCACCGACCTGGGCACCACCGCCACCGCACCGCAGGGACACCTCGTCTCGGTGTTCGGCGACACGTTCCGGCAGGCAGGCGTCGGAGGGCCCGGCTGGCGGTCCCCCGTCGTGCTGTTCGCCGATCCTGCGAGCGTCGCGGCCGGGCTGCGCTGGACCGGCGCGGCCGGGCGCCGCGGCGCCGCCCGCCAGGTGGTGCGGTACATCCACCACGGCTGGCGCCGCCACGGGTGGCGCCTCCGGCGCGTGACGACGGTCCTCCCCACCGACGTGATCACCGTCGGGGACGACATGTACCTGCACGTCATGGTGTGCCGCGAGCTGGGCAACGTGCGCTGGACGGAGCTGCACCGCTCCCGCGACGGCGGCCGCACGTGGCGGCCCACCGGCACCCGCTGGCCCGCCGACCTGCACGACGGCCTGTTCCAGATGCTCACGTGGGAACGCGGCACCGACGGCTGGGTGTACGCCCTGACCACCGGCTTCCAGCGCGAACACGGCCTGCTGCTGCACCGGGTGCCCGAGACCGAGCTGACCGACCCTGCCGCATGGCAGACCTGGGGCATCGCCGACGATCGCTGGGGATGGGGAAACCCGCCCACCCTCGTGCTGCCGGGCCGGTTCGGGGAGCTGTCGCTCCGCCGTCTCCCCGACGGGCACTGGCTGCTGTCGGCCTTCGACGCCGGGCGCTACCGCATCGACGTCCGGGTGCTGGAGGGGCCGACGGCCGACCTGCACCGCGCGCCGCTGGCGACAGTTCTGCGCGGCTGCGACTGGGACTGCGAGGACCACGCCGGCGGGCACGTGGCGCAGCTCTACGGCGGGTACGTGCTGCCCGGCTCGACGCTGCACGAACTGCACCTCGCGGTGAGTCAGTGGAACACCGCGACCGGCTGGCCGTACCGGGCGATGCAGTTCCAGGCCGACATCTCGCAGCTGCCCTGATCGAGCGCACCCCGGGCCTCTGCGAGATCGAACTCGGGCCGGAGGGGACCTTCGGCCCTGTCCGGATCGCCGCCGTCGGCGCATCGTCGGGGGCCGCGCATCGAACGGCCGCGCATCGAAACGGGGGACAGCCAGTGACAGCCGCAACGGACGGGGCGGCGATCGTCGAGCTGGCCGAGCTCGACAAGGCCGAATGCCTTCGCCTGCTCGCCGGGCACGAGATCGGGCGGGTCGTGTTCACCGACGCGGCCCTCCCTGCCGCCCAGCCCGTCACCTACCTCCTCGACGACGAGGAGATCGTCTTCCGCACCAGCGGCGGGGGCAAGCTGGCCGCCGCCACGAGGAACGCGGTGGTGGCGTTCCAGGTGGACCGGATCGACACCGACACGCGCACGGGATGGACGGTGCTCGGCGTCGGCCAGGCCTACGAGGTGGTCGTGCCGGACCGGCTGGCCGAGCTCGCCGAGCGGATGCCGACTCCGTGGGCGCCCAACCGCACGGCCCACACGATCGCCATCCCCCTGCAGCGGCTGAGCGGGCGCAGGCTGGTGGTGCCCGGCCCGGAGATACGCAACCCCGCGGGATGACCCGGGAGGGCACGATGGCGGGATGGCCGCCCCGCATCGACGCGACCTCGGTCGCGTGTTCGACGAAGTGCCGGAGCTCTACGACCGGGTCCGCCCTGGGTACCCCGACGAGCTCTTCGCGGACCTCGTCGCCATCACCGGCATCGGCGACGGGGCGGCGGTGCTCGAGGTGGGGTGCGGCACCGGCCTTGCCACGCGCTCGCTGGCCCGGCTCGGGGGCTCCGTGACCGCGGTCGAGCCGGGCGCCGGGATGTCCGCGCTCGCCCGGCACCGGCTCGCCGCCTTCCGCAACGTCGATGTGGAGTCCTCGACGTTCGAGGAGTGGGACGACCGCGGACGGCGCTTCGACGTCCTCGTGGCCGCGTCGGCGTGGCACTGGGTCGACCCGTCGATCGGCTGGCGGCGGGCCCACGAGGTGCTCCGCCCCGGAGGTTGGATCGCGTTGCTCGGCCACGTCGTCGTCCGCAGGCCGGGTGAGCCGGAGGTGTACGCGGAAACCGCCGACGTCCACGAGCGGTTCTCCCCCGGGAACCCCGGCTGGGGTCACCCACCGCTCGAGGACGACGTGCGCGCGGCCGACGGAGGTTGGGGACCGGTCGAGGATCCGGGCGACCTGTTCGGCCCGGTGATCACGCGCTGGTACCCGACCGTCCAGAGGTTCGACGGGGCAGGCTTCGCCGACCACCTCCGCTCGACGTCGCTGTACCGCGGGCTCGACCATCACGTGCGCGAGCCCCTGCTCGACGCGGTCGCCGACCGCATCCGCACCCGGATGAACGACCGAGCGGCACGCCGCTATCTGAGCGTCCTGCGCGTCGGACAGCGCGCGGAGTGAGATGTGCGGGATTCACGTGCGGCGACGGGGTCGACACGCCCCGTACCGTCGTAGTGTCACGGCCGCTGACGAGGAGACGACGTGCCCACCACCGTGTTCCTGCTCGACGACCACGAGATCGTCCGCCGGGGTATCGCGCAGCTCCTCGAGTCCGCTGACGACATCACCGTCGTCGGCGAAGCCGCGACGGCCGCTCAGGCCCTCGCCCGCATCCCGGCGCTGCGCCCCGACGTCGCGATCCTCGACGTCCGGCTCCCCGACGGCGACGGCGTCAGCGTCTGCAGGGACATCCGCTCGGCCATCTCGCCGCCGCCGGCCTGCCTGATGCTCACGTCGTACTCCGACGACGAGGCGCTCTTCGGCGCGATCATGGCCGGCGCGGCGGGCTACCTGCTCAAGCAGGTCACGGGCGTCGACCTCGTCGGCGCCGTCCGCGCCATCGCCGCGGGCGGCTCCCTGCTCGACTCGAGGGCCACCGCGGTGGTCCTCGAACGCCTCCGCAAGGGCGACGAGCCCTCCGATCCCCGGTACGCCTCCCTCAGCCCGCAGGAGAAGCGCATCCTCAGCCTGATCGCCGACGGCCTCACCAACCGCCAGATCGGCGCCGAGCTCTTCCTCGCCGAGAAGACCGTCAAGAACTACGTCTCCTCGCTGCTGCACAAACTCGGCTTCACCCGCCGCACGGAGGCCGCCGTCTACGCCGCCGGCCTGCGCAAGGAGAACGGCGCCTGAGTCACCGGCGGGACTCGAGCGCAGCGGCCACCCACGTGCCCCACAGTCGCGCCCGTTCGGTCTCTCCCTCGAGCAGCGGTCCCGAGGTTCCGCTCACCCAGAAGCTCTCCGGCCGCACGATCGTCCGGGCGCCGAGCCTGCGCAGCCGCCGCTCGGCCCCGTGGGCGGCCGATCCGGGCAGGTGCGGCCGGTCCACCTTGGTGTCGAACGCCACGACGGGCAGCCCGTCCCGCGGCCGCAGGTCCTCCAGCCACTCGCGCAATCCGGCGCCGCGGGAGACGAGCGCGTGACCGGCCTGCCTCGCCGCGTCCTCGCGGGTGATGGGCCGGGTCAGGCCGAACGCGTGCGTCGGCCCCCCGACCACGAGCAGGTCGAGGTCGTCGGGTGGGTCCGTCGGGGCCGCACCGACCTCGACGACGTCGACGTCCATACTCGACCGCAGGCCGTCGGCGACAGCGTGCGCGATCTCCTCGGTGTTACCGAACGTCGACTCGAACACGACCATCGCCCGGCTCATCGCGTCCCCCTCGGTACGACGCGCCAGCGTCCGCCGCGGCCGGTCCGGTGGACAGAGCACATCGTCCCCCGTCGAGCGGGCTCCCGGCCCTGATCCGCGGGACCCTCGCCCGCTGCCACCCGCCCTCGGACGGCGGGAGGGTTGCGGCGTCGGGAAAACGGCCGCCGAAGCGCCGCCCCCCGCCGAGCCCGACGAGGAGCAGCGATGACCATCAACGGCCGCCACATCGACCAGCGCACCGTGCGGAGCGCGCTCGCGCTCGCCGCTGCCGCCCCCTCGGTGCACAACAGCCAGCCGTGGCGGTGGGTCGTCGGTCCGCACACCATCCACCTCCACGCGGACCTCGCCCGCTGGCTGCCCGCCACCGACGCCGACGGCCGCGACATGATCGTGAGCTGCGGGGCGGCACTGCACCACGCGCGGGTGGCGCTCGCGGCCGCGGGACTCGCGAGCTCGGTGCACCGGATGCCGAACCGCGACGAGCCGGACCACCTGGCGGCCGTGGCGCTGCACCCCCGTCCCGCCGACGACACCGACCTCACCCTCGCCGCGGCGATCCTGCGCAGGCGGACCGACCGGCGCCGGTTCACCGACTGGGAGGTGCCCTCCGCGTTCATCGACGAGCTGAGCGAGCGCGCCGCCGAGCAGGGCGCCCTGCTCCGCCCGGTGACGGCAGCCCGGTCACGGGGACGACTGCTCGAGGCGATCCAGGCGGCGGCGGAGGCCCAGGAGTCGAACGTCGCCTACCTCGCCGAGCGCGCGATCCGGACCGGCTGCCACGCCGACGTCGAGGGCATCCCGGCCGTCAACCTGCTGCGGGACGCGGTCGTGAGCGGCGGCGGGACGGCCATGCAGTTCAGCGACGGCCTCGTCGAGCAACCATCCGACGGCGCCCCCGACGGCGCGCTCCTGACCGTGCTGGCCACGGGATCGGACGACCCCCTCTCCCAGCTCCGGGCAGGCGAGGCGCTCAGCGCGGTGTTGCTGCACGCCACCGAGCTCGGCCTCGCGACGTGCCCGCTGAGCCGGCCCCTCGAGGTCGGTACGAGCAGGCGCACCGTGCGGGACGAGGTGCTCGAGGGCACCGCGGCACCCCAGCTCGTTCTCCGTGTCGGCTGGGCACCGCTCGGCAGTCCGGTGCGACCCACCCCGCGCCGGCCGATCGACGACATGATCAAGCAGTTCGCGCTGTAGGAGCCCTCATGAGCCGCGCCGTGCTGTGCTGAGGTGGTCCACGACCTGGCGGGCGATCTCGAGGTCCTCGCGCGCGGTGACGACGACCGTGCGCACGGCGGCGTCCGCCGCCGAGATGTCGGCGTCCTCCGATGCGGCCTCGTTCCGACCGGCATCCAGCCGCACCCCGAGATAGGCCAGCCGATCGGCGACCCGCTCACGCACGAGCGGCGCGTGCTCGCCGACACCACCGGTCATCACCAGCACGTCGAGCCCGCCAACCGCGGCCGTCATCGCGGCGATCTCGCGGCACAGCTGGTGGACGAACACGTCGAACGCCAGAGCGCAGTCCGGGTCGCCTGCGGCGCGGCCCGCCAGCACGTCGCGCAGGTCACCCGACGTGCCCGAGAGGCCCTTCAGCCCTGAGCGCTTCTCGAGCGCATCGTTCAGCTCGTCGACGGGCACGCCGCCGTGCTGCAGCAACCACATGAGCAGGCCGGGGTCGACGTCCCCTGAGCGGGTGACCATCACGAGCCCCGCCAGTGGCGTGAAACCCATCGTCGTGTCCCGGCTGACGCCGTCGCGGACGGCGGCCAGCGATGCTCCGGCGCCGAGGTGGCAGGACACCGTCCGGGCGCTCGGGCCGTCCGGGAGGCCCGCGAGCTCGCCGGCCCGCCGTGTCGCGTAGGCATGGGAGAGGCCGTGGAAGCCGTAGCGGCGCAACTGCCACCGCGCGTTCCACTCGCGGGGCAGCGCGTAGGTGTGTGCCTCGGCGGGCAACGTGGTGTGGAAGGCGGTGTCGAAGCAGGCCAGCGCCGGGGTCTGCGGCAGCACCTCGGCCACGGCGCGGATCCCCGCGATCGCGCGCGGGTTGTGCAGCGGCGCGAGGTCGCGGATCGAGTCCAGGTAGTCGATCAACTCCCTGTCGACGCGCGCGGGCTCGGAGTACCGCGGCCCGCCGTGCACGACGCGGTGGCCGACCGCGTCGATCCTGCCGGCGTCGGAGAGGAATCGCTCCACCGGATCGAGGTGACCGTGGCCCTCCCAGCGCTCGATCGTGGCGGCGGTCTCGACGCGCCCGTCCCGGGTGAGGACCGACAGCTTCAGGCTGCTCGACCCGGTGTTGACGACGAGCACCCTCATCACGCCCGCTCCCACTTCCACTCGGCGACCTCGGGCATGTCCTCGCCGTGCGTGCGCACGTACTGCCGGTGCTCGATCAGGGTGTTCTTCAGCCGTTCCCGGTAGTGGCCCGCGATCGGGCGCAGCCGGGGCACCCGGTCGATGACGTCGATGGCGATGTCGAACCGGTCGATGCGGTTGCGCACGCACATGTCGAACGGCGTGGTGGTGGTGCCCTCTTCCACGTACCCGCGCACGTGCAGGTTGTGGTGGTTGGCGCGGCGGTAGGTCAGCCGGTGGATCAGCCACGGGTACCCGTGGTAGTTGAAGATCACCGGCTTGTCGGCGGTGAACAGCGCGTCGAACTCCCGGTCCGACAGCCCGTGCGGGTGCTCCCGGTCGTCCTGCAGCCGCATAAGGTCCACGACGTTCACCACGCGCATCCGCAGGTCCGGGAAGAAGCCGCGCAGGATGTCGACGGCGGCGAGCGTCTCCATCGTGGGGACGTCTCCCGCACAGCCCAGCACCACGTCGGGCTCGCCGCCGGCATCGGTGCTGGCCCAGTCCCATATCCCGATGCCCTTGGTGCAGTGCACGATCGCGTCGGGCATGTCGAGGTACTGCGGCTGCACCTGCTTGCCCGCCACGACCACGTTGACGTACTGGCGGCTGCGCAGGCAGTGGTCCACGGTGGAGAGCAGCGTGTTGGCGTCCGGGGGCAGGTACACCCGGATGACGTCCGACTTCTTGTTCACCACGTGGTCGATGAACCCCGGGTCCTGGTGGGAGAACCCGTTGTGGTCCTGCCGCCACACGTGGCTGGTCAGCAGGTAGTTGAGGGAGGCGATCGGCCGCCGCCACGGGATCGCGTTCGAGGTCTTCAGCCACTTGGCGTGCTGGTTGAACATCGAGTCGACGATGTGGACGAAGGCCTCGTAGCAGGAGAACACCCCGTGCCTGCCGGTCAGGAGGTAGCCCTCCAGCCAGCCCTGGCAGGTGTGCTCGGAGAGGATCTCCATCACCCGCCCGTCCACGGCGAGGTCGACGTCGTCGGGCTGGATCCGGGCGTCCCACGTCCGGCCGGTCACCTCGAGCACCGCGTCGAGCCGGTTGGAGTTGTTCTCGTCCGGGGAGAAGACCCGGAAGTCGGTCATGTTGTCGCGCATGACGTCGCGCAGGAAGGTACCCAGCACCTTCGTCGACTCGGCCGTCCCACCGCCCGGCCGTTCCACCGGGACGGCGTAGTCGCGGAAGTCGGGCATCCGCAGGTCGCGCAGCAGGAGACCGCCATTGCTGTGCGGGTTGGCGCTCATCCGCCGGTCACGCGCCGGGTGCAGGTCGCGGATCTCGGGAACGGGAGCCCCGGTGGCGTCGAACAGCTCCTCCGGCCGGTAGCTGCGCATCCACTCTTCCAGCACGGCCCGGTGCGACGCGTCGCCGCGTGCGTTGGCGAACGGCACCTGGTGCGAGCGGAACGAGCCCTCCACCTTCAGCCCGTCGACGGTCCCCGGGCCGGTCCAGCCCTTCGGCGAACGCAGGACGATCATCGGCCAGCGGGGACGTTCTGGCGTGCCGGCCCGCCGGGCCCTTTCCTGGATCTCGGCGATCTCGTCGAGGCAGCGGTCCAGGGTGGCGGCGAACTCCTGGTGCATCCGCGCCGGATCGGCGCCCTCGACGACGTACGGGGTGTAGCCGTAGCCGCGCAGCAGCTGCTCCAGCTCCTCCGGTTCGATCCGGGCCAACACCGTGGGGCTCGCGATCTTGTAGCCGTTGAGGTGCAGGATCGGCAGCACGGCCCCGTCGCGGCGGGGGTCCACGAACTTGGTGGAGTGCCAGCTGGTGGCGAGCGGTCCGGTCTCGGCCTCCCCGTCGCCGACGACCGCCGCGACGATCAGATCGGGGTTGTCGAACGCGGCACCGTACGCGTGCGAGAGCGAGTAGCCGAGCTCACCGCCCTCGTGGATCGACCCCGGCGTCTCCGGGGCCACGTGGCTGGGGATCCCGCCGGGGAACGAGAACTGCGTGAACAGCCGCTTCATCCCGGCCTCGTCCTGGGAGACATCGCCGTAGACCTCGCTGTAGGTCCCTTCCAGCCATGCCGCGGCCACCGGTCCCGGCCCGCCGTGGCCGGGCCCCATGACGTACATGACGTCCAGGTCGCGCTCCACGATGCAGCGGTTGAGGTGCGCGTAGACGAAGTTGAGACCAGGCGTGGTGCCCCAGTGCCCCAGCAGGCGGGGCTTGACGTGCTCCGGGCGCAACGGCTCGCGCAGCAGCGGGTTGTCCATCAGGTAGATCTGGCCGACGGACAGGTAGTTCGCCGCCCGCCACCACGCGTGGATCCGGTCGAGCTGCCCCGCGTCCAGCGGGCCCTCCACGTCCTGCATCGTGCCCGCCTGCATCGTGCCCACGTCTGTTCCCACCCTCCGTCGACGTCCCACTGCGGATCTACCCGGCTGACGGCGGTGGCAAGCGGGCGCGGCCTCGGGAGGAGGACAACGGCCAGGGGGTGATACGTGACGCGGTCTCCGATGGCAGCACGCCGAACCGCTCCCGGTAGGCGCTCGCGAACCGGCCGAGGTGGGTGAACCCCCAGCGGTGGGCCGCCTCGGTGACCCCGGCCGTCCCGGCCCGCAACTCGCCGTGGACCCGGTCGAGCCGAACCGAGCGCAGGTACTCCATCGGCGTGCTGCCGAGGTGCTCGCGGAACGCCTCCTGCAGCCGCCGGGCACTCACGCCTGCCACGCGGGCCAGGTCACCGACCGTGTAGGGCTCCTGAGGGTCGCCCTGTACGAGGTCGATCACGCGCCGCACGGACCGGGGCGTCGCCGGGGTTCCCCCACCCTGCAGTGCCTCGGTGTAGCTGTGCCGGTGGGCGAGCAGCAGGCCGGTGGCGAGCAACCGCTCGTGGTACGCGCGCACAGCAGGGCGTCCGATCAGCCCGTCCGGGTTGTCGAGCTCGGACAGCAGCAGGTCGAGCGAGGCCCGCCACGCCCGCCCGGCGGGAGAGGTCAGGTCGAACTCCAGGTCGAACTCGAGCGGAGCCCGGACCGGGTGTCCGAGCAGCGCCTCCAGCTCGGCGTCGACCAGATCGCGGTCGACCCGGATCCCGAGCTGCGCCGCGCCCTCCGCGCAGTGCGTGAGCCGGTGGGTGCGGTGCGGGGCGAACACGGTGGCCTCGCCTGCGGTGGAGACCGTCTCGGCGTCGTCGGTCGCGGAGGCGATCCGGCCGGCGAGGGTGACGTTGACGTGGTAGCCGGCGCCCGTCCGGCCGGGGTCGACGAGGGTCGGCCGGCCGAACCGCATCACCCCGACGGTGAGGTGCTCGGTGCGGACACCGCGCAGCAGCCCGACGTCGGCGCGTGCGGGGCCGAGCGGCTCGACCCGAGCCGGGTAGTAGAGCGCGTTGAGCTCGTGGCGGAACTCATCGAAGCCGGCACGCTCGCAGATGGAGTGCCCGGCCAACACGGTCGCGGATTCCGGCCACCGATCGCGCGAAGCGGCTGTCCGGCGGGTGGCACGGCGACCTAGCGTGGACGCCGACCCGGCTGTACGCATGGCACGCACCTCCCCTTTCCGCAGGAGCCAAGGATGGACCTGACCTCCGAGAGCACCACCGCAGCGGTTGTCGAGAGCTTCACCGATACGGCGGACCCACGCCTGCGGGAGATCCTCCAGGAGCTCGTGCCACACCTGCACGACTTCGTCCGCAAGGTACGTCTGACGCTGCCCGAATGGGAGGCGGCGATCGACTTCCTCACCGCCGTCGGGCAGAAGTGCGACGCCAACCGGCAGGAGTTCATCCTGCTCTCGGACGTGCTCGGCATCTCGATGCTGGCCGAGACGATCAACGGCCAGGAGGCCGGAACGGAGAGCACCGTGCTCGGGCCGTTCCACGTGGTCGCCTCTCCCGAGCGGGAGAACGGCGACAGCATCGACCTCATCGGCGGAGCCGACCCGTGCGTCGTCACCGGACGCGTCCTCGGCACCGACGGCACCCCGCTCGCCGGTGCCACCGTCGACGTGTGGCAGTGCAGCGAGGACGGGTTCTACGACGTCCAGCAGCCCGACGTGCAGCCACTCGGCAACGGGCGGGGCCTCTTCCACACCGACGCCGATGGCCGCTTCGCCTTCCGCACGGTGGTGCCGAGCCACTACCCGATCCCGACGGACGGCCCGGTCGGCAAGCTGCTCCTCGCCACCGGACGCCACCCGTTCCGCCCCGCCCACATCCATTTCATCGCCGCCGCTCCGGCACACCGGACGCTGACCACCCACATCTTCGTGGCCGGCAGCCCCTACCTGGACTCCGACGCCGTCTTCGCCGTCAAGAAGAGCCTGATCGCCGACTTCACGGAGGTCGACGACCCCGAGCAGGCGCGCCGGCACGGGGTGGAGAACCCGTTCAAGAGCGCGTCGATCGACCTCGTCCTGGAGCCGGACCATGTGGGATGAGTTCGTCTACCAGTCCCTGCCGATGCGGGTCGTCTTCGGCGCCGGGACCTCGGCTCGCCTCGGCGAGGAGGTGGACCAGCTCGGCCTGACCCGCGTACTCGTCCTGTGCACTCCTGAACAGGAAGCGCTCGGCAGGCGGGTCGCCGACGGGCTCGGATCGCGGGCCGCCGGCGTCTACCCCCACGCCCGGATGCACGTGCCGGTCGAGGTGGCGGCCCGGGCGCGCGAGGCGGCCGCGGAGCTGGGCGCCGACGGCTGCGTCGCCGCCGGTGGGGGGTCCACGATCGGCCTGGGGAAGGCGATCGCCCTCGAGCACGGGCTCCCCGTCATCGCGGTGCCCACCACCTACGCGGGCTCGGAGATGACCCCGATCTGGGGGGTTACGCAGGACGGCCGCAAACGCACCGGACGGGACCCGGCCGTGCTCCCCCGCAGCGTCGTCTACGACCCCGAACTCACGCTCACCCTGCCCGTCCCGCTGTCGGTCACCAGCGGTTTCAACGCGGTGGCGCACGCCGTCGAAGGCCTCTACGCGCCGGACGCCTCACCGATCATCTCGCTGATGGCGCGCGAGGGCGCGCAGGCCATCCTCGAGGCGTTGCCGCTCGTGGCCGCCCGGCCAACGGACCTCGCGGCACGCACGCGCGCCCAGTACGGCGCATGGTTGTGCGGCGCGGTGCTCGGCGCCACCACGATGTCACTGCACCACAAGCTCTGCCACGTGCTGGGCGGCACCTTCGACCTGCCGCACGCCGAGGTCCACACCGTGGTGCTCCCGCACGTCGTCGCGTTCAACGCCCCGGCCTGCCCCGCGCTGACCTCCCTGCTGGGCGCGGACCCCGGCGGTGCGCTGTGGGACCTCGCGACGAAGCTCGGCGCCCCGCGCTCGCTCGCCGAGCTGGGGCTGCCCGCTTCCGGCATCGCCGAGGTCGTCCGGCAAGCCACCGCCTCTCCGTACGCCAACCCACGCCCGGTCACGGCGGACGACCTCACAAGGCTCGTCGAGGCCGCTCGTCACGGCGAGCGCCCCACGGTGTCCTGAACGACCTGGGACTTCACATATCCCGCCCGGACCTCACACAGGGCCGGCCTTGTGTGAGGTCTGGGCAGGGTGTGTGAAGTGGCTGCGAGGCCCGCTTCGCGTTGACGAGGCGCGGATCAGCAGCCTCCACTCCTGGACGATCTCGGCGGGCTTGCGGAGCAGGCCCAGCGGCAGGTAGTGGAAGACGAAGTCGACCGGGCGCTCCTTCGCGTGGCGCAGCATCTTCCCCGGCTTGCCTGCGAGGCGGACCTCGAGGTCCCGCAGGTAGCGCTCCAGGAGGATGTCCGGTCGCGGCGCCACCACCGTGTCGCACTCCGAGCACGTGATGCAGGCGATGATCGTGCCGAGGTACACCACCGCGTGGGCCCGCTCGCTCCCGCAGCGGTGGCACTGCAGGGAGACGACGTAGCGCTGCATGGTGGCTCCCTAGTGGCCCGGACCGGGAGCCCGGTGCATGAATCGGCGGATCCAGGTTTTCGCTGGGTGTGCCGGCGGGCCGGCCTCGTACCGGGCGTACTCGGCCGGTTCGCCGGTGCGCCCAGCGGGAAGCTGGGCCGTCGAGTCATGTGGTGGGCTCCCGGTCCGGGCCACTAGATCAGGGCCAGCAGGTCTGGGGACGCGAGGCGGCGCACGCTCTCGCGGGCGGACACGGCGTCGTCGGCCTCCCGAGCGGCCTTCGCCATGCCCCGGCATTCGTCGAGCGTGTGCGTGCTCAGGGCGTGGCGGACGGGCGGGAGGCACGCCGGGGCCATCGACAGGCTCGTGAGCCCCAGCCCGACGAGCACGAGCGCCAGCAGCGGGTCGCCCGCCGCCTCGCCGCAGACGCCGACCGGGCGGCCGGTGCGGCGGCCGCCGTCGGCGACCGCGGCGACGAGGTCGAGCAGTGCGGGCTGCCAGATGTCGAGGAGGTCGGCGAGTGCGGACTCGGTGCGGTCGGCCGCGAACGCGTACTGGGCGAGGTCGTTCGTGCCGATGCTGACGAAGTCGCAGCGCTCGAGGAGCTGGGTGGCCCGCAGCGCGGCGGCCGGCACTTCGACCATCGCGCCGACGGTCGATAGCCCGAACGCGCGGGCCTGCCCGGCGAACTCTGCAGCCTCGGCAGGCGTGGACACCATCGGCGCCATCACCCACACCTCGGCTGAGCAGGCCGATGCCGCTTCGGCGATGGCCATGAGCTGGTCGGTCAGCAGCTCGGGCTGGCGCCGGGCCACGCGCAGGCCGCGCACGCCGAGCGCCGGGTTCGCCTCGTGGGCGTGGCCGACGAACGGCAGCGGTTTGTCCGCGCCCGCGTCCAGGGTGCGGATCACGACCTTCCGGCCGGCGAAGGCCTCGAACACGGCGCGGTAGGCCTCGATCTGATCCTTCACCGGCGGTGCCGTGGCCCGGCCGAGGTAGAGGACCTCGGTGCGGAACAGTCCCACCCCCTCGGACGGCACATCGGCAGCCGCCCTCGCGTCGGCCACCGTGCCGACGTTGACCAGCAGGGCGACCGGGGTCCCGTCGGCCGTCCGGCCCGGTCCGGAGGGCTCCGGCATCGCCGCGCGGGAAGCGGCGCGCGCGGCGATGCCGGCGAGAACGCTCTCCGGTGGGTCGACCGTGATCTCCCCTGCGGACCCGTCGACGACCACGCTCGCGCCCTCGACGAGGCCCGCGACGTCCGGGCAGGCGACGACGGCCGGGATGCCGAGCTGCTTGGCGAGGATCGCGGTGTGGCTGGTCGGCCCGCCGAGCTCGGTGACGAAACCGAGCACCTGGTCGCGGTCGAGCGTGGCCGTGTCGGCCGGCGCGAGGTCGCGGGCCACGAGAATCGACGGCCTGCGCAGGAGCGGGACCCCAGGCATCCTCGCCCCGGTGAGCAGCGCGACGGCGCGGCACCGGATGTCCTCGATGTCGGCGACGCGCTCGCCGAGGTAGCCGCCCATCCCGCGGAGCACCTCGGCGTAGGAGATCAGCCCCTCGTGGACGGCGCGGGCCGCCGTGCGCCCGTCGGCGACGAGATCGGCGACCTGTTCGTGGAGCTCGGGGTCCTCGGCCATCATCGCCTGCGCCTCGAGCACCTCCTCGGCGTCGCCCCCGGCGGCCGCTCCGCGCGCCCTCAGGAACTCGGCGACGCCCGCGAGCGCGGCGCCGGCCCGCGCGGCCTCCGCACCAGGGTCCTCGACGGTGGCACCCGCGGGAGGGTCCGGCGGCGGGGGCGCGAGCCGGGCGACGGGCCCGGCCACCGCGCCTGGGCTCACTCCGATCCCGCGCAGGACCTCGTGCATGCGTTGCTCCTCGTCGGTGAGGGGCTGGCTGGTGGGGACCAGGTCAGCCGAGCAGTTCGTCCAGGTCGCCGAGGCCGTCGTCATCGCTGCTGTCGACGTAGCCGAGCGGTTCACCGACGGGGACGACGTCGCCCTCCTCGGCGGTCAGGCGCGTCACCGTGCCCGACACCTCCGACTCGATCTCCATCTCCACCTTGTCCGTCATGACGACCGCCACCGGCATGCCCTTGGTGACCGTATCCCCCGGGGCGACGAGCCAGCTGCCGAACTCGCCCTCCTCCATGGTCATGGACAGCTTCGGCATCCGGATCGGCGTCTCGGCCACGATCATGCCCCCTTCCGGAGTTGGCGGGCCGCGGCGACGATGTCCGGCACCTGCGGCACGGCCGCCTTCTCGAGCTCGGGCGCGTACGGCATCGGCACGTCGAGGCCGCAGAGCCGCACGACCGGAGCCTTCAGCGCGTGGAACGTGTCGGACTCGGCGATCCGGGCGGCGATCTCGGCCGCGAAGCCGCCGGTGCGCGGGGCCTCCTGCACCAGCAGCGCCTTGCCGGTGGCCGCCACCTCGGCGAGGATCGTCGCCTCGTCCAGGGGGGTGATCGTGCGCGGGTCGACGACCGTGGCCTCGATGCCCTCTGCGGCGAGCTCTTCGGCGGCGGCGAGCGAGCGGCCGACCATCACCGAGGTCGCGACGATCGTGAGGGCGGTCCCCCGCCTGCGGACGGCGGCGGCGCCCAGCGGCACGTGGTGGCCGGGCGGCACCGGTCCTCGCTCCTTGTAGAGCAGCTTGTGCTCCAGGACGAGCACCGGGTTCGGGTCGGCCACGGCCGCGCGGAGCAGGCCCATGGCGTCGGCAGGCGTCGCGGGCATGACGACCTTCAGCCCGGGGACGTGCGCGAACCACGCCTCCAGGCTCTGCGAGTGCTGCGCCGCCGCGCCTGTGCCGGATCCGGCGGGCGCGCGGATGACGAGCGGCACCTGCGCCGCCCCGCCGAGCATGAAGTGGATCTTCGCGGCCTGGTTGACGATCTGGTCCATCGCGCAGGTGACGAAGTCGGAGAACTGCAGCTCGACGACCGGCCGCATGCCGCACAACGCCGCGCCCACCCCGGCGCCGACGATCGCGATCTCGGAGATCGGCGTGTCGCGGACCCGCTCGCGGCCGAACCGTTCGAGCAGGCCGGTGGTGACGCCGAACGCGCCGCCGTAGACGCCGATGTCCTCCCCCATGAGGAAGACCCGCTCGTCGGTGTCCATGAGGTCCGCGAGGGTCTCCCGGACGGCCTCGGCGTAGGTCAGCTCGCGTACGTCGGTCGTGGCCGTCACGCCGGCACCTCCGCGTGGACGGCCCCCGCATAGACGGCACCGAGAAGGACGTCGCGGCCGGCCAGTGCGGGCGGCGCGGCGTTCGCGGCGCGGATGGCCTCGCGAACGTCGTGGGTCGCCTCCTTGCGGGCGGCCTCGATCTCGGCCTCGACGAGGCCCCCGGCGTCGCGGACCGCCTGCTCGAAGCGGGCGATCGGGTCGCGCGCCTGCCAGTCGGCGATCTCCTCGCGCGTGCGGTAGAGGTTCTTGTCGCTCTTCGAGTGGCCCTTCCACCGGTAGGTCACGTTCTCGACCAGCGTCGGCCCCGCACCCGCGCGCGCCCGGTCGACGGCCGCCGACACCGCCTCGTAGACCTCTTGCAGGTCGTTCCCGTCGACGGTGATCCCCGGGAAGCCGTAGGCGGCCGCCCGGCTCGCGATGTCCTCGATCGCGAACGCCTCGTCGGCCGACATCGACATCCCGTAATGGTTGTTTTCGCAGACGAACACCACTGGCAGCTCCCACACCGCCGCCAGGTTCGCGGCCTCGTGGAACGCGCCCTCGTTGGCGGCCCCGTCGCCGAAGAACGCGATCACGACGCGCCCCGTGCCGCCGAGCTTCTGGGCGAGCGCGGCGCCGGCCGCGATCGGGATGCCGCCGCCCACGATCCCGTTGGCACCGAGGTTGCCGGTGGCGACGTCGGCGATGTGCATCGAGCCGCCCCGCCCGCGGCAGTACCCGGTGTCCTTGGCGAGCAGCTCGGCCATCATCCGCGTCAGGTCGGCGCCCTTGGCGATGCAGTGGCTGTGGCCGCGGTGGGTGGAGGTGATCATGTCGTCCGGTCGCAGCGCGAGACAGGTGCCGACGGCGCTGGCCTCCTGGCCGATGGACAGGTGCATGGTGCCGTGCATGAGACCCCGGGCGAAGAGCTGGTCGACCGCTTCCTCGAACCGCCGGGCCGTCCACATGGTCCGCAACGCCCGGCGCGCCGCCTCCGGGTCCTTCGCGAGATCACGCAACGCCGCTCCCCTCGCAAACGCAACTTCGTGCGAATGAATCACGATGGTGCACATCTCTAGCACGCGTGACAACCGGCTGTAAAGGGTGCGGGTCGGGTGCGACTAGCGGGCGCGGGCCCCGCTGAGCAGGGCGTGGGCGAGCCCGGAATCGGTGATCAGCCCGTCGACGAAGCCGCCACGCAGCGCGCCCAGCACACCCGCGGCCTTCTCCGCGCCGGTGGCGACACCGACGACCATGGGGATGCGGCGCAGCTCCTCGAGCTCGACGGCGAGCACGCGGTCGTGCACGACACCGCCGATCGCCTTGCCGTCGGCGTCGAAGAACCGGCAGCAGGCGTCCCCCACCGGGTTCTCGGCCATGAACGTCGCGCGCTCCTCGTCCGTGAGCGCGAGGCCGTCGACGATGACGCTGCTGGAACCGATGCCCACCGAGCCGATCCCGACCATCGCGATGTCGGCGGACAGCGCCGATTCGAGGGCCTCGCGGATGGCCGGCTCGGCGAGCAGGGCGTCCCGCGCAGCCTCGGACCGCAGCAAGGCCGGGCCGTGCAGGTACCGGTAGGTCGCCCCGAGCCGGCCGGCCAGCTCGCGCACCAGCTCCTGCCCGGCGACGAGCGATGCGTCCACCGCCAGCCCGCCGACCAGCGGGACGACCTCGACGTCACGAGGCTTGTCGACGGCGACCGCCGCGACCATCGCCTGCAGCGAGGTGCCCCAGGACAGTCCGACGACCTGGCCGTCACGGACCGTCTCGTCGAGCCACTGCGCGGCGAGATCGCCTGCCGCCGCCACCACGTCGGCCCCTGGCCGGAACGCCGCGACCCGAACCTGCGTGAGCCCGAACGCGTCGCGCAGCGCCTGCTCCAGCTCCATCGCCCGTGCGGTCTGGTCGTGGACGCGGATCTCGACGACGCCCTGCGCCCGCGCCGCCGTGAGCATCCGCGAGACGTTCGATCGGCTCGTGCCCAGCACGCGGGCGATGTCGTCCTGCGAGCGGCCGTCCAGGAAGTACATCCGGGCCGCCTTGACCAGGGAACCACGATCACGTGGAGCAGGCATCGTCACCAAGTTCCTTGTCAATCACCGATGTGAGCATGGATAGTAGCCCACTACGTGAGCGATCTGCACAGATGTGCACAACCAACGGAGGTTGCCCATGACCGAACGGCAGGTCCGCATCGGATCGAAGGTCGGCCTGCACGCGCGGCCCGCGTCGTTGTTCGCCAAGGCCGTGGCCAAGGCGGGCGTCCCCGTGCAGATCGCGAAGGACGGGCAGCCGCCCGTCAACGCGCGGAGCCTGCTCAACCTCCTCACGCTGGGAGCGGCGCACGGCGACCTCGTCACACTTCGCGCCGAGGGCGAGAACGCCGACGCCACCCTCGACGCACTCGCGGCGATGCTGGAGCGCGAGCTGGACGCGTGACCTTGTGCTCCAGGTCTCACAGTGCTATCAACTCACAGCGCGCATATGTGAGGCGTCTGCACGTACGTGAAAATGGCCCACCGGAAGGCTCCCATGGACGTGACCTTTTCCCCGAGCCAAGCTCCCCCACCCCCGACCGACGGGGGCGACAACCCGATCCTCAACGCGATCATCTGGGCAGGCGAGCATTTCATCGGCGTCTTCAACGAGGCGGGCAAACAGTTCGCCGGGCTGGTGACCGGCATCCTCCCGACGCTGATCGTGCTGCTCACCGGCATGTATGCGCTGATCGCGTTCATCGGAGAGGACCGGGTGACGCGGGCCGTGCAGTGGTCGTCGCGCTGGTGGATCACCCGCTACACGGTCATGCCGGTGATCGCGGTCCTGATGCTGACCAACCCGATGTGCTACACGTTCGGCCGCTTCCTGCGCGAGCGGCACAAGCCCGCCTTCTACGACTCGGCGGTCTCCTTCGTGCACCCCGTCACCACGTTCTTCCCCTACGCCAACGCGGGCGAGCTCTTCGTCTGGCTCGGCGTCGCGAGCGGCGTGACGCAGCTCGGCCAGTCGACCGTGCCCCTTGCCGTGCGCTACTTCGCCGTCGGCATCGTCGTCATCCTCATCCGCGGCGTGGTCACCGAGCTGATCACCTCCTACCTCATCCGGCGGGCAGGCAAGACGGAGCTCTTCCGCGAGTTCGACGCCGAGTTCAGCACCGCGGGAGGTGCGGCGAAATGACCACTCACGAGGTCGCCTACCGCACCGTCACCGTGCGTCCAGGAGCCAACGGCTGGGGCCGCGGCCTCCAGCTGACGCCGACCCCCGAGCGGAACAAGGTCATCTCCGTGACCGGCGGCGGCATCCACGCCGTCGCGCAGCGGATCGCCGAGCTGTCCGGCGCCGAGGTCGTGGACGGCTTCCGCACCCGCGTGCCCGACGAGGAGGTACTCGCCGCTGTCATCAACTGCGGCGGCACGGCCCGGATCGGCGTCTACCCGCGCAAGCGGATCCCCACGATCGACGTCTACCCCGGCGAACCGGGTGGCCCGCTCGCGCAGTTCATCACCGAGGACATCTTCGTCTCCGCCGTCGGCCCCGACGAGGTGGAGCTGCTCGACGGGGAGCCCACCGAGGCCACCGCCGCACCCGTGGAGACGGCGGAGGCCGCCCCGCCGCCCGAGCCTGCGCCTCCGCGCGGTTTCCTCGTGAAGTTCGGCGGCGCGATCGGCCAGATCATCAACACCTTCCTCGCGGCCGGCCGGCAGTCGATCAACCTGACGCTGAACACGATCCTGCCGTTCATGGCGTACGTCAGCCTGCTGCTCGGCGTCGTCATCTACACCGGAATCGCCACGGCGATCGGCAACCTGCTCGCCCCGCTGTCCAGCAACCCGCTCGGCCTCATCGTGATCAGCGCCGTCGTCGCGCTGCCGTTCCTGTCGCCGATCCTCGGGCCGGGCGCGGCCGTGGCCCAGATCGTCGGCGTCCTGATGGGCACGCAGATCGCCACCGGCGCCCTGCCCGTTCAGTACGCCCTCCCCACCCTGTTCGCCATCGACGGCCAGGTCGGCTGCGACTTCGTCCCGGTGGGTCTCGGCCTCGGCGAGGCGAGGGTGGAGACGGTGGAGATCGGCGTGCCGGCCGTGCTGTTCAGCCGGCTCATCACCTCACCCCTGGCCGTGATCATCGCGTGGCTCGCGAGCTTCGGCTTGTGACTGAAAAGCTCGGAAGACCGGGAGAGAGATGACCTACTACCGCACGACCGTCGTCAGCGTCGGACCGGAAGCGGGCGACATGCTCGCGGGCGGCGTCCTCATCCTGTACGCCGAGCCGCTCCCGGACGCGCTGGCCGACGTGAGCGTCGTCCACCGCCCCGACCACCGCGTTCCTGACATCACGATCGAGGTGGGGGACGTCGTGTCCGTCGGCGGGCACGAGCTCACGATCACCGCGGTCGGCGAGATCGCCGCGAAGAACCTCGACGAGCTCGGCCACGTCGTGCTCTACGTCGACCAGCCCGACCAGAAGCTGCTGCCCGGTGCCGTGCACGCCGCGGGCGGCCTGCCCGACCCGCAGCCCGGCCACGTCATCGAGTTCCGCTCGCCACGCTAGGAGATCCCATTGGCATTCCGTGAACGACTTCTCGAACGGCAGCGGACGACCGGCAGACCCGTGCGGGTCGGGCTCGTCGGGGCGGGTCAGATGGGCAGGGGCTTCGTCGCGCAGGTCCGGCGGATCAGCGGCATGGAGGTGGTCGCCGTCGCCGACATCGACCTCCAGCGGGCCACCGGCGCCCTGCAGGCCGCGGGCGTCGAGCACGTCGCCACCGGCGACGACCTCGACAAGCTGAGCAGCGTGGTCGCCGACGGCGGCACCGTCGCCGTCACCGACCACACCCTGGCCACCGCGCTGCCGGTGGACATGGTCATCGACGCGACCGGCGTACCGGAGATTGGTGCCGAGGTCGCACTGCGGAGCCTCCTGGCCGGGCGCCACGTCGGGCTGCTCAACGTGGAAACCGACATCACCGTCGGCTGGATGCTGTCGCGGATCGCCGCGCAGTCCGGTGCCGTCTACACGCTGTGCCGGGGCGACGAGCCCGCCGAGGCGCTCAAGCTCGTCGAGTTCGCCCGCGACCTCGCCTTCGACATCGTGTGCGCCGGCAAGGGCAAGAACAACCCGCTGAACCCGCACGCCACCCCGGCCGACCTCGCCGACGAGGCCAAGCGCAAGAAGATGAACCCGAAGATGCTCGCGAGCTTCGTCGACGGCTCCAAGGCGATGATCGAGATGGCGGCACTGGCCAACGCGGCCGACCTGGGCGTCAGCAGGCGAGGGCTGAGCGGCTACCGCACCACGGTGCCCGAGCTGCACAACGTGTTCCGCCCGGCGGCGGACGGCGGGATCCTCGACCGGAGTGGAGTGGTCGACATGGCCACCGGGCCGGTGGCGCCGGGCGTCTTCGTGGTGGCCCGCAGCGACGAGCCGATCGTGGTGGAGGAGATGGAGTACCTCGGCATGGGCGCCGGGCCGTACTACTCCTTCTACCGGCCCTACCACCTCGCCAGCATCGAGGCACCGCTGTCCATCCCGGCCGCCGTCCTGGACGGCCGCAGCGACATCCAGCCGCGGGCGTGGCGGGCCGAGGTCGCGGCGGGCGCGAAACGGGCGTTGCGCGCGGGCGAGGTGATCGACGGCATCGGCGGCGACTGCGTGTACGGCGTCATCGACAGCGCCGAGGCCGTGAAGGCGGAAGGGTTCGCGCCGCTCGGCCTGCTCGCGGGCGCGCGGCTCACCCGCGACGTCGCGCGCGACCGGATCCTCACCTACGACGACGTGGAGATCGACACCAGCACGACGATCGCCCAGCTGCGCGCCCTGCAGGATCGCCTGCTCGCCGGCCACCCGGTGGTCTCCGGGTTCGGACAGGTCCCGGCGGCATGACAGAGGAGCCCGTCGATGTCCTGCACTGCCCGTCGTGCGGCGGGCGGTGGATCGACGGCAGGATCGCCGTGCCGATCGTGGGCTCGCTCCGGTTCGCGTACCGGCTCGGCACCACCGAGGTGACGACGGAGGTGGCGGCGCGGATGTGCGAGAACTGCGGCGCGGTCCAGTTGCGGGCCCGCGACCCGGAGGCCATCGTCCGGGCGCAGCGGGCCGCCGCCCATGGTCGGGTGAAGCCGTGGCCCGCCCGCCCGAAGCGCCCAACGGATTCGACGCAGGAGGGCTGACGTGGACAACGCCGCCGTGTTCGTGCTCGTCGTCGCGATCATGTCGTTGACCGGCATCAGCGCGATCGCACAGCACAAGTACTACGCCCGCGCGGTCAAGCGGCTCGCGCGTGAGCACGACGAGCCCGGCCACATGCTCGTCACCGGACGCGGGAAGAGCCGGTTCCGCGGGGCGATCGTCGTGCTCGTCCTGCGCACCGCCGACGAGGTGATCAAGGCTGCCCTCGTGATGGAGGGAGCGTCCGTGCTGGCGCGCTTCAAGCCCCGGCCCGGCTGGGTCGGCCGCTCCGCCCGCGACCCCCTGCCGGGCAGCTCACCCTGCGTGGCGGCCGCTGTGGCCGAGGCGCGCTCCCGCGTGCCGGGCCGGCGCGTGCGGCCGGCACCACGGGGCGTCAGTTCGCGACCGTGAACCGCGTGCGGCGGTGGGCAGGCCTTTCGACCTCGTCGATCAGCGCCACCGCGAAGTCCTCGGCCGAGACCGAGTCGCCTGCCGGGGAGTCGGCGCCGACCTTGTAGGTGCCGGTGCGCTCGCCGGGCGCGATCACCGGAGCCGGCGAGAAGAACGTCCACTCGACGTCGCCGCCGAGCCCACGGAAGTAGTCGAGGGCCTCCGCCGCGATGAGCGCCTCTGCGCGGTAGAGCTCGGGGAAGTCGGGAGCGTCGACCAGCCGTGCGCCGCCCACGACCAGCGATCCCGCACCGCCCACGACGATCAGACGCGTGTCGCCGAGCGTCTCGGCGATGTTGCGCAGGTGCGCGAGGTACTCGCGCCGGTCACCACCGGTGCGGCTGGGCCCGATCGCCGACACGACGACGTCCGCATCGCCTGCGATGCGCTTGGTCAACGCCGGGTCGCTCGCGTCGCCCTGCACCGTCGCGGCGCCGGCCGGCAGCTCGCCACCCGAGCGCGAGATCCCCGTGACCTCGTGATCGCGCGACACCGCCTCGGCAACCACCCGGCTGCCGATCATTCCCGTCGCACCGTAGACCGCGATCCGCATGCTCGTTGCTCCCTTCGCTGTAGGTTCACCGCGAAGGTATCCATCAGTGATTGAGTACTTCAACGTGCTATAAGTACCTCGTGGTTACCATTGCGCCGCCGCAGCTCATCGACCAACTGCGGGCCAAGCGCGCCGCGGCCTACGAGGGCGACCTGTTCGATCCCGACTGCCCCACCCGACTGGTGCTCGACCGGATCGGCGACAAGTGGACCGTGCTCGTCGTCCTCCTGCTGAGCGACGGCCCGATGCGGTTCACCGACCTGCGCGGCCACCTCGGCCGCGTCGCGCCCAAGGTGCTCACGCAGACGCTGCGCCGGATGGAACGCGACGGCCTGGTCACCCGCGAGATCTTCGCCGAGGTCCCGCCACGGGTCGAGTACACCCTCACCGACCTCGGTCACTCCCTGATCGATCCGATCGCCGTCATCGGCGACTGGGCGGAGGTCCACGTCCACCGGATCACGGCCGCGCAGGCCGCCTACGACGCGCGGGAGAAGTAACTCACCCCTCGGCCCGCCGACGGAGGGACTCCGCCAGCCGCGTCAGTGCGGGCACCGCCGCGCGGATCGCCGCTTCGTCGTCGGCGGCGAGCTCGGCGAGCGCGCTCGCGAGAGAGCGGGACCACGCGCGGCCGAGCAGCCGGCGGTGCTCGTCTGCCAGGGGGCTCGCCCGCAGGAGACTGCGCCGCTGATCCAGGGGATCCGACTGCCGGAGGAGCAGGCCGCGCTCGACGAGGGCCCGCACCGTCGTGCTCACGTTGCTCGTCTGCAGCCGCAAGCCCCGCGCGACCTCCGACACCGACGCGCCGGAGTGGGTCACCACGAACCGCAGGACGTCCAGCTCCGATGCAGGCAGTTGCTCGAGCCCCACCTCGAGCTCACCGGTGCGACGCAGCGTCCGCGACAGGGTGTGGGACGCCTCGGCGAGGTGGTCGAGCTGCACGTCGACGTCGGTCACATCCGCATCGTATCGGCCGAACTTAGATATAAATTGATAACATGTCGCTTGCTGCTCGAGCTCCCCTCGGCGTGTGGATCTGCGCCCTCGCGCTGCTCACGGCGATCGCCCCCCTCGCGACGGACATGTACCTCCCGGCCCTCCCCGAGGTCGCCGCGGAGCTGGGCACCACGGCCTCGAACGTCCAGCTGACGCTCACCGGGTTCCTGGTCGGGCTCGCCACCGGCCAGCTCGTCATCGGCCCGCTCTCCGACGCGTGGGGCCGCCGCCGCCTGCTGCTCGGCGGCACGGCACTCTGCCTCGTTGCCACCGCCGCCTGCATCGTGGCCCCGACGATCGGTGTCCTGGTGGTCGCGCGCTTCCTCCAGGGCTTCGGCGGCGCCGCCGGGATCGTGCTGAGCCGGGCCATGATCGTCGACCGCACCACCGGCAGCCGCACGGTGAGCCTGTTTTCGCTGATGATGGCGATCAACGGGATCGCCCCCGTAGTCGCCCCGCTCCTGGGCAGCGCCCTGCTCGGCATCGGCAGCTGGCGCGTGATCTTCGCGGCGCTCACCGCGCTGACCCTCCTCATGGCGGTGGGCGCGTTCGTGGCGGTCCCCGAGACGCTCCCACCCGAGCGCAGGGTCCGGGGCGGGCTGCGCGCGACGGGGCGGGACGTCCGGTCGGCGCTGACGCGCCCCCGCTACGTCGGCTTCACCCTCGCCTTTGCGTTCGCCTTCGCCACGATGTTCACCTACATCTCCGGTTCGCCGTTCGTGCTGCAGGACGCGCTGGGCCTCTCCAGCGGGGCCTACGCGCTCGCGTTCGGCGTGAACGCCGCAGGGCTGATCGGCGCGAGCATCGTCAACGCGCAGCTCGCCGGCCGGGTCGACGCGCAGCGCGTGCTCGGGATCGCCACCACCGCGCTGGTGGTGCTCTCGGTCGTGCTGCTCGGAATCGTCGTGACGGGACCGTCGCTGTGGCCCGTCCTCGTGGTCCTCTTCCTCTCGCTCACGAGCCTCGGCTTCATCATGGGCAACGCGAGCGCGCTGGCCTCCCGCGAGGTGCGCGACATCGCAGGCACCGGTTCCGCACTCCTGGGTGCGCTCCAGTTCTCGCTCGGCGCGCTCGTGTCGCCGCTGGTGGGATCGAGCCCGCTCGTGATGGCCGCGGTGATGGTGGCGGCATCGCTACTCTCGCTGGGTACCCAGATCGCGCTCGGCAGGCGCCGCGAGAGCGTCCCCGCGGCCGCCTGAGTCGCGGGGCCCTCTCGCGTACAGCCCCGGCGCCTGCCACGATCTGGGCCAGCACACGCCTGATCATTTTCGACACTGCAGAGGTCCCCCCGTGCCCTGGCCCTTCAGCCGACGCCCCACTCTCGACGCCGACCACCCCGACGCGCTCGCGGACGCCCACAACCGCGCCGTCGAGCTGGGCGCGCGGGGCCAGCACCAACAAGCCCGCGAGCTCGACGAGGACACCCTCGAGCGCCGCCGCCGCATCCTCGGCGACGACCACGCCCACACCCTCGCCACCGCGAACAACCTCGCCGCCGATCTCCGCGAACTGGGTGAGGTCCAGCAGGCCCGCGAGCTCGACGAGGACACCCTCGCCCGCCGCCGTCGTGTCCTCGGTGACGACGACCTCGGAACGCTGGCCACCGCGAGCGCCCTCGCCGGGGACTACCGCGCGCTGGGCGACTTCCAGCGCGCCCGCGAGCTGCACGAGCTCGCCTTCTTCGGGCGCCGCCGCACACTCGGCGGCGACGACATCCAGACGCTGCAGTCCGCCCATCTCCTCGGGACCGACCTCCGCGCGCTGGGCGAGTTCCAGAAGGCCCGCGAGCTCGACGACGACTCGCTCGCTCGCCGCCGCCGCATCCTCGGCGACGACCACCCCGACACCCTCGCCAACGCCCACAACCTCGCCATCGACCTCCGCGAGCTCGGCGAGCACCAGCGAGCCCGCGAGCTCGACCAGGACACCCTCGACCGCCGGCGCCGCTTCCTCGGCGACGACCACCCCAACACCCTCAACTCCGCCAACAACCTCGCCGCCGATCTCCATGCGCTCGGCGACTTCCAGGAAGCCCGCGCGCTCGACCAGGACACCCTCGACCGCCGTCGACGCGTCCTCGGTGACGGCCACCCCGCCACCCTCGCCAACGTCCGCGCCCTCGCGGACCACCTACGCGCGCTGGGCGACACCCAGGGGGCCGCAGCCCTGCTCGCCACGTTCGGGCTCGCCCCCGAGGCCACCCCGAACGGGGGGTGATCGGTGCAGGATGAGGGGGTGATCGATTCGAGCACCCCGCTGCCCACCGGCCGGATCCCGGGCATCGACCGCGACATCTCCCGCCTCGTCATGGGCTGCGACAACCAGCGGACGCAGTCGCACGCAGCCACGATGTTCGACGACTTCGTCGCGCGCGGAGGCAACGCGTTCGACACCGCACACCACTACGCGGGCGGGCTGATGGAGCGGCTGCTGGGCCAGTGGATCGCCGACCGCGGCATCCGCGACGACGTCGTCGTCATCGGGAAGGGCGCGCACACCCCGCATTGCGACCCGCCGTCCGTGACGAGCCAGCTGCTCGAGAGCCTCGATCGCCTGCAGACCGACCACCTCGACATCTATTTCCTGCACCGCGACAACCCCGAGGTGCCCGTCGGGGAGTTCGTGGACGTGCTGAACGAGCACGTCGACGCCGGCCGCATCGGCGTCTTCGGCGGTTCCAACTGGACCACCGCGCGGATCGAGGAGGCGAACGCGTACGCGGCGGCCCACGGCAAGCGCGGATTCGCCGCCGTGAGCAACCACTTCGGGCTCGCGCGCGCACTCGACGTGCCGTGGGCGGGCTGCGAGCACGCCACCGACGACGCCGACCGCCAGTGGTTCGAGCGCACCGGCACGCCGCTGTTCCCGTGGTCGTCGCAGGCGCGCGGGTTCTTCACCGGCCGCGCGGCACCGGAGGACCGCTCCGACCCCGAGCTCGTCCGCTGCTACTACAGCGACGGCAACTTCGAGCGCCTCGCCCGCGCCCGAGCGCTCGGTGCGGAGCTGGGCGTCGCGCCCACCGCGATCGCACTGGCCTACGTACTCGCACAACCCTTCCCGACGTTCGCGCTGATCGGGCCGCGCTCGGTGGACGAGACCCGCTCGTCGGCGGAGGCGTCGATCGTCCGTCTCACGGCAGAGCAAGTGGCGTGGCTCGACCTTCGTGACGGGCGTCCGTAGCGCTAGAGCCAGGCGCGCCGCAGGGTGTACGAGGCGAGCGTGGAGCAGCGGCGGCAGACTGGGTGAGGTGGCCGACGACACCCACCAGGCACGAGCGTTCCACGACCTCACGAAGTACTACTCGGTCAGCGACACGGAGCCGGGCGACGAGCGCATCGGCATCGGCGACCCGGAAACCCGGACCGGGGCGATCTGGCAGAAGGACTGGGACATCAAGCCCTTCCTGTACAAGGTCTACGAGACTCCGCCGCCCATCGAGCTGACCCGCGACCTGCCGGAGACGGGCATGCCCGCGCTCGAGGCCCTCGCGGCAACCGGAGCCGAGGCGTCGCCTGCCGTCCCCGACCGGGCGCTGCTCGGCAGGCTCGGCCTGCTGACGAACGGCTCGCTCGACCGCAGCTGGACCACGAGCGACGGCCGCGTGCACCAGTACCGCACGGCCGGCGGCACCGGGGCGCAGTACCACCTCGAGCTGTACTTCGTCTGCACCGACCTCGCCGACCTCGACGCGGGCGTCTACCACTACTCCGCACTCGACCACAGCCTGCGCCTCCTGCGTGCCGGCGACTTCCGTGCCGCGCTGGTCGAGGCGACCGGGAACCAGCCCTCGATCGCCGCGGCCCCAGTGGTGCTGGCCATGACCAGCACGTTCTGGCGCAACGCGTGGCGCTACCGCGAGCGTGCCTACCGGCACACCTACTGGGACGCCGGCACGTCGCTCTCGCACATCCTCGCGGTCGCGGCGTCGGCGCGCGTCCCCACCGAGCTCGTGTTCTCCTACGCCGACCCGGCCGTCAACGAGCTGCTCGGCGTCGACGGGCAGCGCGAGTCCGCAGTGGCGCTCGTCGCGCTCGGCCACGCCGACACCGCACCGCCGCCCGCGCAGGAGCTCGGCCCCCTCGACCTCCCGACCAGGCGGCTCTCGCCCGCCGAGGTGACGTTCCACGCGATCACCGACATGCACAGCGCGTCGTCCCTGCGGACCGGCGAGGATGCCGCCGGGTGGCGGTCGCGCCGCTGGCGCCGCCCGGCGCCGGAACCGACCGGCGAGCTGATCGAACTGCGCCCGCTGCCCGCAGAGCGGCTCGATCCCCGGCCTGCGGAGCAGCTCATCTTCCGGCGCCGCTCGACCCGGAACTACGACACGGACGTGGAGATCCCGTTCGAGGCGTTCTCCACCCTGCTGGAGCGCTCGACCCGTGGCGTGGCATCCGACGTGCTGACCCCGGGTGCGCCGCTCACCGACCTCTACCTGATCGTCAACGCCGTCGAAGGCCTTGCCCCGGGCATCTACCTCCACCATCCGGAGCGAGGCGCCGTCGAGCTCGTCCGCGCGGGGACGTTCCGCAAGGAGGCCACCCGCATCGCGGCGAACCAGCAGTACGCGGGCAACGCCCACGTGAACCTCTACTACCTCGCGCACCTGCCCTCGATCCTGGAACGGTACGGCGACCGCGGCTACCGCCTCGCCCAGCTCGAAGGCGCACTGCACGCCGGCAAGCTGCACCTCGGCACGCACGCCATGGGGCTCGGTGCGGTGGGATCGACCTCGTTCGACGACGAGGTCGTGGACTTCTTCTCCCCGCACGCGGGGGGCAAGGACTACATGTTCGTCACCGTGTTCGGCAAGCGGCGCCGCGCGAGGTGACGTCCGTGGACATCGCCGCGTTCACCGCGGACCCCCATCCCACGCTCGCCCGGCTGCGTGCCCACGAGCCGGTCTCGTGGGTCCCCGAGCTCGGCTGCTGGCTCGTGACCAGCCGGGTCGCCGCGCTGCGCGTGCTGCGCGACGCGCCGACGTTCACGGTGGACGACCCGCGGTTCTCCACGGCGCAGGTGGTGGGGCCGAGCATGCTGTCGCTGGACGGGCCCGCGCACACCGCGGCGCGCAAACCGTTCGCGGGCCCGTTCCGGCCCGCTGAGGTGGCGCGCCGCTTCACCTCGCAGGTCACGGAGCTCGCCGCCGAGCTCGTGGCCCGGATCCGGCCCGCGGGCCGCGCCGAGCTGCGGGTGAGCGTCGCCGGGCCGCTCGCGGTGCGCGTGGTCGCCGAGACCCTCGGCCTTCCGGACATCGACGCCACCACCGTCCTGCGCTGGTACTCGACGTTCGTCGCGGCGGTGTCGGACGTGACCGCGGGTCGCCCCGCGCCTGCCGAAGCGGCCGCGGCGTTCGAGTCGCTCGCCGAGCACGTGCTCGCCGGCATCGACGGGAACGGCTCGTTGCTCGCCGACGCCGTGGCCGGCGGCCTGCGGAACGACGAGGCCGTGTCGAACGCGGCCGTCCTGCTGTTCGGCGGCATCGAGACCACGGAAGGGATGATCCTCAACCTCCTGTGGCATCTGCTGCGGGATCCCGATCAGCTCGCCGCCGTGCGGGGGGACCTCGACCTGCTGCCGAACGCAGTCGAGGAGTCGCTGCGGCTCGAGCCCGCGGCCGCCGTCGTCGACCGGTACGCGACGCGCGACGTGGAGCTGGCGGGCGCCCAGATCCGGCGGGGCGATCCGGTGACGGTGTCGCTCGCCGGCGCCAACCGCGACCCGGCGACGTTCCCCGACCCGGACACGTTCGACGTGCGCCGGACGAACGCGCGACTGCACCTCGCGTTCGCGCACGGCCCTCACGTCTGCCTCGCGATGGACCTGGCGAGGCTGGAGACCCTGATCGGCGTCCGCACCCTGCTCGTCGAGCTGCCCGACCTGGCGCTGGACGAGGGACACCCGAGCGAACCGTCCGGATTGGTGTTCCGCAAGCCGCAGACCCTGCACGCACGGTGGTCATCCGACTTGTGAGGCCCGCATCGGCACGTAAGAATCTCGGCAAGTGGGTGTTCGCGATGGCCTGATCGGGTCCCGGCCGCGTACTGCTCGCCGTCGCGTCGTGGCGGTGGGGGCGGCGGTGGCTGCCGGTGTCGGGCTGGCCGCTCAGGCGAGGTTGAACGGGGAGCTCGGCGCACGGCTCGGCGACGGGGTCGCGGCCTCGCTGGCCTCGACAACAGCGGGCCTCGTCCTGTTGCTGGCGCTCGTGCCCGTCGTTCCCGCCGGGCGCCGTGGCCTGAGGTCCGTCGGCGTCGCATTGCGGGCGGGCGCGTTGCGCTGGTGGCACTGCCTCGGTGGGGTCGGCGGAGCGCTGTTCGTGGCCAGCCAGGGGATCAGCGTCGGCGCGTTGGGGGTCGCCGCGTTCACCGTGGCGATCGTCGCGGGTAGCGCGATCGGCGGCCTCCTCGCCGACCGGTGGGGACTGGGCCCCACTGGGCGGCATCGGGTCTCGCCTGCTCGGGTGACTGGCGCCCTGGCCTGCGTCGCAGCGGTCGCCGTCGCCGTCTCCGATCGGCTGGGCATCCCGGGTACCGCGGCCCTTGTGGTGCTCCCGCTGCTCGCCGGCATCGGGGTCGCCACCCAGTCGGCGCTCAACGGCCGGGTCGGCGCGGCCGCTCACTCGCCGTGGCCGGCCACGCTGGTGAGCTTCGTCGTTGCCGAGCTGACGCTCGCCGGCGTGGTGCTGGCCGGGATCGCCGCCCGCGGCGCCCCGGGCGATCACCTCCCCGCCGAGCCGTGGCTCTATGCGGCCGGATTGATCGGCATCGGCGTGATCGCCACTGCGGCCCGCGTCGTCGGCCAGGTCGGCGTGCTGGTCTTCAGCCTGGCCAGTGTCGCCGGCCAGCTGCTCGGTGCGCTCGCCCTGGACGCGCTGACCGCCGGACCCAGGCCCACGGTGGCAGTCTGGATCGGAACCGCCGTCACGTTCGGCGCGGTGACGCTGGCGGCCTTTCCGGGACGTCGCCGGACGCCCTGATCAGCAGGATGGCCGGCCTCGCGACGGCTGGTCAGCCCGGCAGCGGGCCGGGTCGACCCTGCAGCCTCCGGGCCGGGTCCCGGTCAAACGTGCACGACGACGAACTGCCGCCGCACCTCGACGTCGTAGCGCTCGGCGCGGTACGGGCCGGGCTCGTAGCCCGCGTCGGACAGATCCGCATCGGCGGGTTCCACGGTCGCCTCGTAGGAGCGGACCCGGGTGCGCTCCGGGTCGAACCACGAGCGCCCTGTCGCGATGTCGAACTCCCAGCCGTGCCACGGACAGCGCAGGATCTCCCCGGCCCGCAGGTACGTGTACTCCCCCGGCGAGCTCGATGTGACCAGCCCGGTGAGGACCCCGTCGCACAGCCGGGCCCCGGCGTGCGGGCACCGGTTGCGCAGGGCGTAGTAGCGCCCGCCCACGTTGAAGACCCCGATCGACCGCCCGTCGATCTCGACGATCTTGCGCCGGCCGGGACCGATCTCGTCGGTCGTGCCCACGACGTGGCCGGCCATCAGTCGAGGCCGTACAGCGCCATGGCGTTGCCGCCGAAGATCCGCGCGCGCGTCTCGGGCTCGAGCCTCGCCCTGATCGCGCGGTCCGGGTCGTCGAAGTCCCAGTGCGGGTAGTCGGTGGAGAAGAGGATCTTGTCGGTCCCTCCCATGTTGTCGAAGACGGTGAGCAGATGGCGGGGGTCGGGTGGCTCCTCGATCGGCTGCGTCGTGAACCAGACGTGGTCGCGCACGTACTCCGACGGCCTGCGGGTGAGGTGCGGGACCTCGTCGTGCAGCCGCGTCCAGTGCTTGTCCATCCGCCACATCAACGAGGGCACCCAGCCGAAGCCGCCCTCGATGAGCACCACCTCAAGCGTCGGGAACCGCTCGAAGACGCCCTCGACGACGAGGCTGACGAGCTGGGCCTGGAAGGCCTGGGCCATCGCCGTGTGGTCCTCGATGTAGAACGACGGCCAGCCCGATCCGGTGAGCGGGTTGGCGCGCCCGCCGCCGAAGTGGATCCCGACGGGCAGGCCGTTGCGGACCGCCGCCTCGTAGATGGGCCAGTACCTGCGCCGCCCGAGCGGCTCGTCGGTGCGGACGAGCAGCAGCACCTGCACGAAACCGGGGTGGGCGGCGGCCCGGTCGATCTCGTCGACCGCGAGCGCGGGCTCCTCGTACGGGACGGTGATCCCGGCCCGCAATCGCGGCTCCTTCTCCAGCCACTCCTCGACCTGCCACTCGTTGACGGCGCGGCAGAGCGCCGCCGCGTACTCCGGGTTCTGCTGCCGGTTGGCCTTGCTGAGGCAGTTGAGGATCCCGTAGCGGACGTCGTGGGCGTCGAGGAGCTGCTCACGCATGAAGTCGAGGTCGCCGCCCGCCGGCAGCCCCGACGGTGGCCACGCGTCGGTGCGCGCCGCCCGCGGCGCTCCCTTCGGGTAGGAGGAGCCGCCGTCGCCCCGGTTGCCGTAGGTCTCGTCGTACTCGCGCCACCGCCGGGGCAGGTACGGGCGCAGCGAGCCGGGGGCGAGCTCGTTGTGGATGTCGCAGTCGACGAGGGGCGGGCGCGGCCGGGACATGTGCGATCACTCCCCGAGGCGGTAGGCATCGAGCGCGTTGCGCCCGAGGAACCGGGTCATGGCCTCGTCTGCGAGCCCGATCGGTGCGGACCGGACGGGGTCGTCGAACTGGTGGTGCGGGTAGTCGGTGGAGAACATGAGCATCCGGTCGCTCCCGAGCCGGTCGATGACCTCCAGCAGCCGGTCCGGCTCGTCCGGCTCGTCGAGGGGTTGTGCCGTGATCCGGACGGACTCGCGGATGATCTCGGACGGCAGCCGGTCCACCCACGGGATCTCACGGCGCAGGCCCTTCCAGTTCTTGTCGAACCGCCACATCAGCGGCGGGAGCCACGTGAACCCGGCCTCGATGAGCACGATCCGCAGGTCGGGGAACCGCACGAGCACGCCCTCGCTGACCAGGCTCACCAGCTGCGCCTGGAACACCTGGGCCAGGAGGACGTACTCCTCGAGGTAGTAGCTCGGCGCCCCGACGGGCGTGATCGGGTTGCCGCTCGCGCCACCGGCGTAGACACCGATCGCGAGCTCATGACGCTGGGCGGCCTCGTAGATCGGCCAGTAGGCGCGGCTGCCCAGCGGGGCACGGGCCCGCACCGGCATCAGGACCTGGACGAACTCCGGCAGCTCGCCGACCCGATCGATCTCCGCCGCCGCCCGCTCGGGGTCCTGGTTCGCCACGACGACGGACCCACGCAGCCGGGGCTCGCCGGCAAGCCACTCCGCGTGCTGCCAGTCGTTGACGGCCCGCGCCATCGCGACGGCCCAGTCGGGGTTTGTGGATGCCGTCGACGCCGTAGATGCAGTGGGTTATCGCGAGCCGGGTGCGCCACGGGTCGAGGAGCTGCGTGCGCAGCAGGCCGGGATCGGACCCGGGCGGCCCGTCGGCGGGGCGGGAGCCGGGGATCGCCGAGAGCGGCGATCGCGGCGGGTAGAGGTCGGACTCGAGGCCCTCGATACCGCTCTCCCGGACGTAGTCGCGCCACCGGGCGGGCAGGTACGGCGTGAGCGACGCGATCGAGCGCGGGGTGATGTGCACGTCGGTGTCGACGAGATCGACGTCCGGCCACTGCGCGGGGCGTGCGTACCCGCTCATGCGACCCCCGGCTGCTGTCTGCTCACCGAACATAGCCCGGTGGAGCGAGCGGCACATCTGCTCGCACCTAGCGACCCGGTGGGCCATTCGCTCCGGGCGGGATCGCGATGATCGGGGGGCGGGGGCGCGACTCTGCCGCTCTCATGTTGTTCCTCAGGTCCTGTAGGACCCTCGTGCCGTGGTCGATGATCCGCTTCGGCGAATGCGCTACCACCGCGATGCCCACTGCTGTCATCGCCACCCTCCGCTCCAGCGTGCGCTCGTAGTCGGCCGGGCTCAGGTGGAACTCGTAGGAGTCGATCTCCCACGCCAACGCGACCTCGTCGAACCAGGCATCGGCGACGGCGATGAGCCTGCCGGTGCGGCCATCGACGAGGCGGGCGTTCCACATGGCTCGGGCAGGCCACTTCGGCGGAGCAGCTCCCTGGCCTCGGCGACGGATCGGATGCCGTCGCTGACCGCCGCGAGGACCTCGCGCGGGAGGGCCGAACCGCGATCGCTGCCCGCCTCGAGCTCGGCGACGAGCCGGGCGGGAGTGGTGCGTCGACGCTGCACGACCTCTGCCAGGACGGACCGCACCACGTCACGGTCGCGGATGCGCCGCACGAGGTCGAGGGCAGCGCGTTCGATCGGCGCGAGCGGCCACTCCCCCGGCGCCGGTACGGGAAGCCGGTCGGTGCGTTCGACCAGTAGCTTGCCGGCCCCGACGCGACGACGGTCCGCGGGGATCAGCATGTGGATCAGGCCGGTCGGTGGCGGCATCCGCCTCATGCCGTGCAGGTCCAGCGCGTCGCACCCGGTGAGGACCGCACCCTGGCCGGTGTGGAGCAACGCGGCCCGGCGCATGTCGTCGCGGGTGGGTGGGCCGTTGTGCAGGAGCACGATCGCGGGCATGAGCGGGCGCCATGGCCCGCCCGGCCGCGTGCGTCGCGTGATCGTCCCGCGGCTGATCCCGTTCGCCTGCAGGTCATGGGTACGGACGACGACGGCGCCGTTGAGATGGGTGAGCTCGCGGTAGCGGACGTCGTTGGAGCGTCGAGGCATGCGGTGATGCTCACCCCGCCCCGGGCATCCGACCGGGTGGTCATCGGATCTGTGGATGGATGGTGGCCGAGGTGGAAGGAGCCAGTGGCGCGCCCGCTCGCGCCTCCGAGGTGGAGCGAACGGCACTCTCGGTCGCTAGGTGTGAGCGGCTGCGCCGTTCGACCCACTCGCGCCTGTCGCCCGATGCCGCTCTCGCCGTGGCCGACGGGTCAGCCCGCGGGGGTGATAATCGGCCTCGCTCGTGGAGCCCAGCAGGCGGTAGGCGACGGCCAGCAGCCGGGGCCGCAGCTCCTGGAACCGGTCCGCCAGCCGGTCACGATCGTCCATGTCACGTCCGCGTGCCGCCACGGGTCTTCCCTTCGAGAGCCCACAACGAAAGGAGAGGAGATCATCATGTCGGCACAGGACGGCTTCGTCACCTACGACGAACTCGACGGGCCGGGCCTCGACCCCGCCCGTTGGAGCCCGGCGCGCCTGCCGCTCCCGACGGGCGGTGACCACATCCCGCTGGATCCCGGCGCGGAACTGACCGTCGGTGCGGGCGAGGTCCGGGTGACGATCCCCCGGTTCTCGCTGGCGCACGACAGCTTCCAGCCCGCGGACAGCCCCAAGTACCTCGTCTTCTCGACCGGTGAGTTCGAGCTGCTGCCCGATCGACCCGCGACGTTCGCCGCGGACATGGCGGTCGAGAACATCGGCGGCGCGCCGGAGGACTACCGGCGGGGAATGGCCGCCTTCCACGTCTTCGACTTCGAGGCCAGCAAGCGCGTGTTCGCCGTCTGCGGCACGTCCACCCGTGTGCTCGCGCTGCACGAGCTGCTCGGTTCGTGGGGGACGGCCGATCCCTTCTACCACGTGGTCGAGTCGCCGTACGAGGACTTCGACGACGACTTCACCCGGCTCCGCGCATGCGAGATCACGCTCGACCGGAAGAGCTCGACCGCGACGTGGCTGGTCGACGGCCACACCGTCTACCAGGCGGGTGGCACGTTCATCCCCGAACGCGTCCGCATCGGGATCGGGATCTGGACGCAGCTCCCGATCCGGGACGGTCGCAGCCGCTCGCTCGGCGGTCAGGGCCTGAGCGCGCGGTGGCGCGGGTTCCGGGTGCGCACGACCTGAGCCGTACCCCTTGACACAGACCGGTCACGGGGCGTGTTCTCCTCGGGGACAGGAGCTCGACCCCCGGAGAGATTCGCATGGCGCACCAACTGCTCGAGTCCGACACCAGGAGATGGACCGGCCGGCTGCGGCGCCGTCGCTCTCCGCTCAAGCTCATCGCGGCCGTCGCCGCACTGGCGATCGCCCTGCCGCTCGGCGCGCAGTTCGCGGGGCTGTTCCCTGCCCTGTCCGCCACCTTCGCGCCGCAGACCGTTGACCGCGGCCCGGCTCCGCTGTTGACCGCGCTGACCGACATCTCCGAGTACCACGCCGCCACCGGCGCGTTCCAGGTGCTCGTCGACATCGAACGCGACACACCGCACGTCCCCGCGTTGATCAGCGGCGAGCGCACCACGCTGTTCGCCACCGGCCACGTCGACGCCACGGTCGACTTCTCGGGTCTCGGGCCGGATCGGGTGACCGCGTCGGCCGACCAGCGTGCCGTCACCTTCACGTTGCCGGCGGCGCGGCTGGCGCCTGCCACCCTCGACCCGGCAGCCACCCGGGTGGTCGGCCGTGACCGGGGCATCGTCGAGCGGCTGGCGGGCATCATCAACAACAACCCCGTCCGCGACGAGGAGCTCTACCGGCTGGCCGCGCGGAAGCTGGACGAGTCGGCACGGCAGAGCGACCTCGTCGCCCGCGCCGAGACCAACACCCGCGACATGCTGACGTCGCTGGCGCGCTCGCTCGGGTACGAGCAGGTCACGGTGACGTTCGGGGATCCGGTCTGACCCGAGCGGCGTGGTCGAGCCGGCCATGTCCCAGGCGGGAACGTGCCGCCGACCGGATGCAACGGCGAGGGCCGTGCCGGCAATGATCGGGTATGACGACCAGTGAGGGGGCGCCGGCCGCGACAGCGCCGCCGGACGAGGACGTCGCGCTGTGGGCCGCGGCGCGCGACGGCGACCCCGACGCATTCGCCGAGCTGTACCACCGCCATGCCGACCCGGTCTGGCGCCACGCCCACCGGTTGACCGGCTCCCCGACGGCGGCCGAGGACGTCCTCGCCGCGACGTTCCTGACCACATGGCGCCGCAGGCGGGAGGTGCAGCTCGCGGGCGGTTCCCTGCGCGCGTGGCTGCTCGCGGTGGCCGGCAACGAGGCCCGCACGGAATGGCGACGGGCGCACCGCAGGCACCGGCTGCTGCGGCGGGTCGGCCCCGCACCGCACGTCGTCGACCACTCCGACACCGTCGTGGCCTCGCTCGACGACCGCCGCCGCGCGCGCCAGGTGCTCGCGGCCGTTGCCGAGCTGCCCGCTTCGCAGCGCGAGGCCGTCGCGCTGTGTCTGGTCGGCGACGTCTCCTACGCGGATGCGGCGGACGTGCTCGGGGTGCCCGAGGCGACGCTGCGCTCCCGCGTCCACCGCGCCCGCGCCACCCTGCGCACCGTCGTGCCCGAGGAGGTCCGATGAACGAGCTGCAGCTCCCGCCCGCCCCGCCGCTGCCGGACGACGTGCGCGAGCGCGTCCTGCGGACCGTCCTCGCCGGGACGCGGTCTCCGCGGCGGCGCTTCGCGCCCCTCGTCGCGGCGGCGGTCGCGGTGGCGACGACGGTGGCGGTCACCGCGGCGGTCACCATGACCGGCGGGGGCGGATCCGCAGTTCAGCAGGAGAGCGCCGCCCCCCAGGACGACCCCGCGGTCGCCGAGGCGCTCAGCCGCTGCGCCGCGGCCGTCACCGAATCCGAATCGCGCGGCAACTACCCGCCACCCGTGGAATGGCGCATCACCGACGTACTGCCGATGCCCGACGACACAACCGAGGAAGACGATCCGGGCATCGCTCTCGTGATCAACGGCTCGTTCGCCTGCCACCCGGACCGCTACTTCGTGTGGGTCTCCACGGTCGGAGGCGAGCCCGCAGGGGCGATCCAGATCGCCCAGCTCACCGGGTTCGAGTTCGTCCTGTTCAACCAGCAACGACTCGCGGTCGAGGTGGGCTTCGACGACGGTCGCACCCAGAGCTCGCGAGCGCCGGTGCAGATCATCAGCATCAGTCCGTGGGTGGTGGGCGGACCGGTGCGGCGGATCGTCGTGCCCGGGTCGTACGACGGGCCGGCACCGGAACCCGAGAGCGTCGGGATCACGGTTCAGGACCGGCCGATCCCGGATCCGGGGCCGCCGCCGCAGGGGAGCCAGGAGGCCGCGGAGGCGGCACGACTGAGGGCCGAGCAGAGCGTCAGGCTGACGGCCTGCCTCGCGCGCCGGCTCTTGCCCGTGGAGGAACGAACGGGCACGCCACACGAGACGGTCCTGACCCAGGAGGCGTACGAAGGCACGCCTGCCGCGGTCGTCGGTCGCGTGAGCGGGGAACGGGCTGCGTTCTGCTACGACGGCGGCGCGGGCGGCCTGGTCGGCGCCGACGGCCCACTCGTGCCGGACCCGCCCGTGGCGAGCGGCATGGTCACCTCCCTCCGCCGCGACGGCCTGGTCGTCGCGCTCGTGCAGGTCGCACCGGGCGTCGAGCGGATCGAGATCGCCACCGCGCCTCAGCCGGGGACGACCGGCTCGGGAACGACCTGCACGGTTCAGAACGGCTTCGCGCTCTGCATGCTGCGCGCCGACGGGCCGGTGGACGTGCGGATCTTCACCGGCGGGACGGGGACCACCATGCAGGTCCCCTGAGCACGTCACGACCGCCGGACACCGTCACCCGGCCTCACCACAGCGCGGCCGCGCGAGCCCGGGCACCGGGTCGCGCGGCCGCCGCAGCACCAGGAACGCGATCGCGCCTGCGGCGGTCACCGCGGCCAGCACGAGGAAGGCCGCCGGGTAGCCACCCGTGCCGCCGGCGACCGCGGTGACGAGCAGCGGCCCGACCACCAGCCCGATCGAGACGAACCCCGCCGACCAGCCCATGATCGTGCCGAACGAGCCGACGCCGAAGTAGTCCGCGCGCAACGCGGTCATCACCGGGCCGCGCAGCCCCCATGCGATCCCGTGGACGACCGCCGCCGCCACGACGAGCCCGACGCCGGACACGGTCGCGAACGCGACCAGCACGCCGGTTTGCACGACCATGCACGCGGCGGCGAGCAGGCGCTTGTCGAGGCGATCGGCGATCACACCGGTCGCGACCTGGCCGAGCAGCTGCGCCGTCGACATCACCGCGACCGTGAGACCGGCCGTCGCCAGCGGGATGCCGTGATCGTGGGTCATCAGCGGCACCAGGTGCAGGCTCACGGCGCTGACCGCGACCAGTGCCGTGCCGTGTCCCGCGACGAGCAGCCAGAACGCGGAAGTCCGCATGGCGGTGGCCGCGCCGTATGCCGCGGGATCGCCGGACGCCGCCTCGGATCGGGGGCGGCTCCGGTCGGCCGGCAGGGCCGAGCTCGCCACCAGGCCGACCACGAAGATCACGATCGCCACGCCGAGGAACGTGGCACGCCAGCCCGTTCCGTCCAGCGCCCACGTCACGAGCGGCACGGCCAGCCCGCCGAGCGCGATCCCGGTCGGGAGGAGCCCAAGGGCCAGGGTGCGGCGCTCGGTCATCGTCTGCACCACCGCAACGGTCAGCGGCGTGATGCCCGCCGCCGAGCACCCCAGCGCGATCACGACGACCGCGCCGACGAAATGCGACGCGTCGGTCACGGCGGAAGCCACGGCGAAGCCCGCCGCCGTGACGACCGTTCCCACCCGGGCCACCGCGCGCACCCCCACCCGGTCGCAGAACCACCCGGTGAGCGGCGAGAGGAAGCCGTTGCCGAGCTGGACGATCGCGTAGCCGAGCGCGATCACCCCCGGCGCCCAGCCGGTGTCGGCCGTGATCACCACGAGGTAGGCGCCGAACGCGCTGATGATCAGACCGTTCTGCAGGGTGAGCAGGACCGACCCGCCGACGACCACCCACCAATCGCTCGAAGGCAGCGTCCTCACGGGGCGATCGGTGCCGGCATGGCCTCCAACTGCCGCCGCGCCCACACCAGATCGGCCTTGCCCGTGTTGAGCCGCTGCACCTCGGGGACCACGGCGACCCGGCGCGGCTTCTTGTAGCCGGCCAGCCGGGAGCCGACGAACGCGCCGAGCTCGTCGGGATCGGCGCCGGACCCACGCTCCAGCGACACCACCGCCGCGACCACGTTGCCCCAGCGCACGTCGGGGACGCCGAGCACCACGGCGTCGCGCACGGCCGGGTGGGTGCGCAGCACGAGCTCCACCTCGTCGGTGAACACCTTCTCGCCTCCAGTGTTGACCACGGAGCTCCCCCGGCCGAGCAGCCGCAGCCGCCCGTCGGCCTCGAGGGTGGCCAGGTCACCGGGCATCGTGTACCGCACGCCGTCGATGTCGCGGAACGCGCCGGACGTCTTCTCCGGATCACCCTCGTAACCCGCTTCGGACACGACCGGCGCGGCGAGCGTGCCGATCGTTCCCGAACCGGGCACGACGTCGCGGCCGTCCTCGTCGAGCAGGCGCGCACCGGGCACCAGCCGGAAGGTCGCGGCTTCGTCGTCGATCGATGCACGCGTGGCCACGGACGTGGCGTACACCCCGCCCTCGGCCGATGCGATGGTGTCCAGCAGGGTGAGGTCGGCGTGGGCGAGCAGCCTGCGCTTCACGCCTGGGCTCCACACCGCGCCGATGCTGCGGATCCGGCGCAACGAGTCGATCCCGAGCGGGCGCCCCGCCGCGGCCCGTTCGTCGAGGGCATCGAGGAGGCGCAGCCCGAACGCGTCGCCCACGATGGTCAGGTCGGTGACGCCGTGCCGCGCGATCGCATCCAGGAGGCCTGCGCCCGAGACGCCCCGGCCGGTCAGCAGCACGACGGGCGCACCGATGGACAGCGCGCCGAGCGCGGAGTACAGGCCGGTGCCGTGCATCATCGGCGACGCGGGCAGGTGCACCATCCCGCGGGGGCCGTGCGGGTCGATGTCGAGCGCCTGGTGCAGCGCCTCGATCCCATCGGAGTCATCCAGCCCGAGCGACGCGAAGCCGCCGGCACGCACCGAACGCAGCCGCTCGGTGTGGCTCCCGATCACGGCCTTCGGGTGGCCCGTGGTGCCGCCGGTGAACAGCCGCCACTCGGTGTCCCCGCGCGGGCGGCGCGGGTGCCGGTCCGCGGCAGCGACGTCCGCCCCGAACCCGCCGGCCGCCTCGATCCGGACCAGCATGTCGCATCCCGGCAGCGGGGCGGCGGCCTCGGCCACGACGTCGGCGAGATCGTCGTCGACGATCGCGGCCATGGCTCCGGAGATCTCCAGCAGGTACCGCACCTCGGTGGCCCGATACCGGTAGTTGACGTTCACCGGCGCGGCCATCAGCTTGAACAGGGCGTGCAGCGCGACCAGGTACTCCGGCGAGTTCCGCGCGTCCAGCGCGACCCGGTCGCCCGCGCCCACGCCCCGAGCGGCCAGGTACCCGGCGAGCCGGTCGGCCTGCTCGTCGAGCTGGGCCCAGGACAGCTCCCGCTCTCGGGTGGCCACCGCCACCCGATCCGGGACCAGGTCGGCGATGTGTTCGAAGTGCGACGCGAAGTTGTCCTCCAGCCTGACGTTCACGACCCGTCCTTCTCCAGGCCGAAGAGACGCGCGGCGTTGTGCAGCATGATGTCGGGCTTCACGCTGTCGCGGATCTCGGTCGTCTCCAGGTCCGCCATCCACCGCTCGGGGGTGAACAGCGGGAAGTCGGTCCCGAACATCACCTTCTTGCGCAGCAGCGTGTTCGCGTACTGCACCAGCTGCGGCGGGAAGTACTTCGGCGACCAGCCCGACAGCTCGATGTACACCTGCGCCTTGTGCGTGGCCACCGCCAGCGCCTCGTCCTGCCACGGGAACGACGGGTGGGCCATGATGATCGGCATGTCCGGGAAGTCGACGGCCACGTCGTCGAGGTGCAGCGGGTTGGAGTACTTGAGCCGGACTCCCCCACCGCCCTTCGTGCCGGCGCCGACGCCGTTCTGCCCGGTGTGGAACAGCGCAGGCAGCCCGTGCTCGGCGAGCACCTCGTAGATCGGGAACGCCACCGGGTCGTTCGGGAAGACCTCCTGGACGCTCGGGTGGAACTTGAAGCCGCGGAACCCGTAGCCCTCGATCAGGCGCCGTGCGATCTTCGCGCCGGCCTTGCCGCGCGCGGGGTGCACGCTGGCGAACGGGATGATCACGTCGGGGTGCTCGGCGGCGATCTCGCCGATCTCCTCGTTGCTCGGGGCGTGCTCGTCCCGGTCGCCGAGCGAGTCGACCGTGAAGGCCACGGCCGCCATGCGCCGCTCCCGGTAGAACGCCGCGAGCTGGTGCACGTCCATGCCGACCACGTCGGACTTGAAGTGCTCCCTCATCTGCGCCAAGCGCGTGGCACCGGCCTCCGACTGCGCCGCCTTGGTGGAGAAGTGCACGTGGGTGTGCACGTCGATGGCGACGAGGTCGGCGGCGAGCAGCTCGGGCGGGTTCACGCCGGTCATCGGCCCGCCGCCTGGACCGTTGCCCGGCCGCGGTCGATCACGACCGTGCCGTCGTCGGTGCGCGTGCGGTGCAGGATCCGCCCGCCGCCCTCGTCCCAGATGTCCACCGTGAGGGCCTGCCCCGGCGTGACGGTCGCGCTGAACCGCCCGTACATACCGACGAGGCGGGCCGGATCGGCGCCCGCGACCGCGTGCAGCAGCGCACGCCCGGTGACGCCGTACGTGCAGAGCCCGTGCAGGATCGGTTTGCCGAAACCGGCGCGTGCCGCGAACGCCGGGTCGGAGTGCAGCGGGTTGCGGTCGCCTGACAGCCGGTAGAGCAGCGCCTGCTCGGGGCGCGTCTCGTAGCGCACGCTGTGGTCGGGCGCGCGGTCCGGCGCGGCCCAGTCGTCGCGCGGGCCGCGGTCTCCTCCGAAGCCGCCCTCGCCGCGGATGAACAGGGCGCTGCGGTTGGTGGCGAGCGGGTCCCCGTCGGCGAGCAGCGCGGTCGACTCGGTGACGACGAGGGCGCCCTTGCCCTTGTCGTACACGCCCGCCACCCGGGCCGTCGCAGTGACCGTGCCCTCGACGGGCACCGGGCGGTGCAGGGTGATCTCCTGCTCTGCGTGCACCAGCATCGCCGGGTCGAACGTGCCGAACGAGGGCGGCGGCGCCTGCGACAGGAGCACCGCGAACGTCGGCAGCACCTGTTGGGGCACCCCCGCGGAGTTCTCGGTGGTGAACGCGAGCTCCTGCGTGGGCTCTCCGAGCCCCGCCCCGACGCCGACGGCGTACAGCAGGGCGTCGGTGGAGGTCCAGGTCCGGGTGCGTGGCTCTCCTGCACGACCGACGGCTCCGGGATCGACGGGCATCAGACTCCTTCCGGCTCGAGATTCGGTTCGAGGATCGGGTGGTGACAGGCGGCGAACCGCCCTGGCTTCACCTCGCGCATCTCGGGCACCTCGGCGGCGCACCGCTCGGTGGCGAGGGGGCATCGGGTGCGGAAGCGGCACCCGCTGGGCGGGTCGATCGGGGAGGGCATCTCGCCGCGGCCCCGGTCGGCCATCTCGATATCGGCTCCGGTGACGGTCTCCATCGACGGGATCGACGAGACGAGCAGCCGCGTGTAGGGGTGCACCGGGTCGTCGAACAGGGCCGTGGTCTCCCCGAGCTCGCAGATCCGGCCGAGGTACATGACGGCGACCCGGTCGCTGATGTTGCGCACCACCCCGAGGTCGTGGGCGATGAACACCAGCGTGAGCCCGTAGCGGCGCTTCATGTCCTCCAGCAGGTTGAGGATCTGCGCCTGCACCGACACGTCAAGAGCCGACACCGGCTCGTCGCAGATCAGCACCTCCGGGTCGAGCACCAGCGCCCTGGCGATCGACACGCGCTGGCACTGCCCGCCGGAGAACTGGTGGGGCCGCCGGTCGGCCACCTGCTCCGGGTCGAGCCCGACCGCCGCGAGCACCTCCGGCACGACCCTGGCCCGCTCGTCGCCGCGGCCCCACACCACCAGTGGGTCACCGACGATGTCGGGGATCCGACGCCTCGGGTTGAGTGACGAGATCGGGTCCTGGAAGATCATCTGGAGCTTGGGGCGCAGTTCCCGGAGCTCGCGGTGCGAGAGCGTCGTGAGATCACGGCCGTCGAACACCACCGAGCCGCTGGTCGGCCTGGGCAGCTGCATGATCGCCCGGCCCGTGGTGGACTTGCCGCAGCCGGACTCGCCGACCAGCCCGAGCGTCTCTCCCCTGCGGACCTCCAGGGAGATCCCGGAGACGGCGTGCACGACCTTCCCCCCGCCCACCGGGAACTCGACGACGAGGTCCTTCAGCTGGAGGACGGCGTCGCCCTCGAGCGCACCCGTCGCGCGGAGAGCCGGATCCGTGCGCGCCACCGTCATCTGTCGAGCCAGGTCGTCGCGAAGAACATGTCCCTGGTCAGGTAGCGCACCACGCCCTTCACCTCGGGTTTGGCGACCGTCGAGAGGTAGCCGCGGCTGTAGTAGGCGACCGGGATGTCCTGGTTGGAGAGCAGGCCGACCCGCTGGTAGAGCCGGGTCCGCTCGGCCTCGTCGGTGGTGGCGGCGGCCTGGTCGAGCAGCGTGTCGACCTCCGGGTTGGAGTAGCCGCCGTAGTTGGCGTTGCCGCCCGTGTGCATCAGGTTCACGACGCCGGGGTACGGCACGTCGGTCGGGCCACCCACCCAGCCCGCGATCTGGAAGTCGTGGCTCTGCACCACGCTCGATGAGTACTGGGCGAGGTCGAAGAACTGCGGCTGGAGCGTGATCCCGATCTCGGCCATCTGCGCCTGCAGGAACTCGGCGAACTGCACGCGGTTGGGCGCGTTCGTCGTCTTGTACTGCACGGTGGCGCTGCCACCGGAAGCCACGTACTCCTGCACGAGCGCACGCGCTCGCTCCGGGTCGTAGGACGGCCACGCCGCCTCGGCCTCGGGCGTCGAGTAGCCGCTGTCGGCGCCGAACCAGTTCGACGCCCGCGCCATCTGGCCGCGGAACTGGGTGGCTGCCAGCGCGTCCAGGTTGATCCCCCGGACGACGGCCTCGCGCATGCGGCGGTCGTCGAACGGCGCGCGCTGGTGGTTGAAGTAGACGTACTCCGCGCCGTTGCCCGGGCCGTAGTAGACGGTGAGGTTCGGGTTCTGCATGCCGCGCAACAGCTCGGTGTGGTAGCCGCCGAAGATCAGGTCGACGTCACCGTTCTCGATCGAGGCGTAGCGCGTCTCGGTGTCCGGCAGCGGCCGGAACTCCAGCGCGTCGAGGTAGGGCATCCCCTGCTGCCAGTAGTTCGGGTTGCGGGTCAGCACCATGCGGGAGTCGCGCACCCAGTCGGTCAGCACGAACGGGCCTGCCCCGACCGGGTTGCGCGCGATCTCGTCGCCGTAGCGCTCCAGCGCGGCGGGCGAGACGATCGCGCCCAGGTTGCCCGCGGTGAAGTTCAGCGCGAACACCGAGGGGAACGACCCGAACGGCTGCGTGAGCGTGAACTCGACCGTTCGCGGGTCGACCGCACGCATCGAGGCGATCCGCTGCGCGTAGAGGTGGCCGGGCGAGGACGCCTTGTCGATGTGCCGCTGCACGTTGGTGATCACCGCCTGCGCGTCGAGCGGCGTTCCGTCGGAGAACAGGACGCCGTCCCGCAGGCCCATCCGCCAGGTCAGGCCGCCGTCGATGGTCTGCATCGACTCGGCCATGTACGGCTGCGGCTCGCCGTTCTCGTCGAGCTTCAGCAGCGAGTCGTAGACGGCCATCGCGGCCTGGTTCGTGTTCTGGACGGTCGGGTCGAAGCCGATGGCCTCCCGATCCGTGCCCATCACCAGTGTCCCGCCGGAGCGCGGCGTCCCCTCGGCGGGGAGGTCGCCGCCGCGGGCGTTGACGGCGGCGATGCCGTCGGTGCCCGCGGGCACCGTCGCGGCCGGCGTCACGGTGCCGCAGGCGGCGAGCACCGCGAGACCCAAGACCAGCGCCACCGCGCGGCCCGCTCCGGACGAGCGCCGTTGCCCGTTCGTGTTCATGACAGGACCATCTCCTCGGTCACCGGGGTACCTGCGGCTGTCGCGCCGCGCTCGATGTTGTGCGCCCTCGCCTGCGCCCATGCCGGGCTGCCCACCGGGAACCAGCACCGGTACTGGTGTGCAGCCGATCCGGCGTCCCGTAGCGGCGGCTCCTCGGTCAGGCACCTGTCCTGCGCGACGGGGCAGCGCGGGCTGAACTTGCAACCCGCAGGCGGGTCGACCAGGTCCGGCGGGCGGCCTGGGATCACGGAGAGCCGGGTGTGGTTCGGCCCCGCGAGCGGCGGCACCGAGTTCATGAGCGCCTCGGTGTAGGGCATCTTGGGCTCGGCGAAGAGCACCGGCGTCGGCGCCGACTCCACGATCCGCCCCGCGTACATCACGGCGATGCGGTCCGAGCGGCTGCGCACCACCCGCAGGTCGTGCGTGACCAGCAGCATCGCCATCTGAAGCCGCGACTGCAGGTCGGCGAGCAGGTCCAGGATCTGGGCCTGGACCGTGACGTCGAGCGCCGTCGTCGGCTCGTCGGCGAGCAGCAGCCGCGGGTTGCACGAGAGCGCGATCGCGATCGTGACGCGCTGCCGCATCCCGCCCGACAGCTCGTGCGGGTACTGGCGCACCCGCCGCTCGGGCTCGGAGAGCCCTACCGAGCGCAGCAGCTCGACCGCCCGGTCGAGCGCCTCGCTCCTCGGGACGCGCTCGTGCGCCAGGATCGTCTCGGTGAGCTGCGCGCCGATGCGCTTCACCGGGTTCAGCGACGTCATCGGGTCCTGGAGGATCAGCGCGATCTCCGCACCCCACAACGCCGACAGCTCCTTCGAGGACAGCGCAGTCAGGTTCGTGCCGTCGAACGTGACGGTGCCCGCGACCTCGGTGCCGCGCCCGCCGGACACGAGCCCCATGAGCCGACGGGTGAGCACGGTCTTCCCGGAGCCGCTCTCGCCGACGACGGCCAGCACCTCCCCCGCCCCCACCTGCAGCGAGACGCCGTCGACCGCGTGCACCACCCCCTTCTTCGTGTGGAAGCGCACGACGACGTCCTCGGCGGTGAGCAATTCGGTCACAGGTTGCTCTCCTTGACCTCGAACCGCTTCCGGGTGCGCTCGCCGATGTAGTTGATCGACAACACCGTGAGGAACATGACCGCGGCCGGGAACAGCGAGATGTACGGGTAGTTGAGCAGCTCGCTGCGTCCGCCGGCGATCATGCCGCCCCAGCTGGGCGTCGGCGGCGGGATGCCGAGCCCGAGGAACGAGAGCGAGCCCTCCACCACGATGAAGATGCCGATCATGATGAAGCCGTAGGCGGCCACCGGGAGGACGACGTTCGGCGCGATCTCCCGCGCGATGATGCGGATCGGGCTGCACCCGTACGCTCGCGCCGCCAGCACGAACTCCCGCTGCGCCACCACGAGCGTCGCCGCCCGGGACAGGCGGATGAACGTCGGCACCGACAGGATCGCCAGCCCGAGGATCAGGTTGCTCAGGCTGGACCCGAGTATCGCGACGATCGCGATGATGAACACCAGCCCCGGGAAGGCCAGCACGACGTCGGTGACGAACGCGAGCACGCGCTCCGTGCGCCCGCCGAAGTAGCCGGCGAGCATGCCGAGGAAGCCCCCGACGAGCGCCCCGAGCCCGACGGCGCAGATGCCGACCAGCAGCGACGCCCGCGCCCCGTGGACCACCCGGGAGAAGGTGTCGCGGCCGAGGGTGTCCCCGCCGAGCCAGTGCTGGGGAGTGATCCCCCCGAACACGTTGACGTAGTCGGGCACGGCCGGGTCCCAGAGCGGCAGCACCGGGGCGAACACGGCCGCGAGCACCACGGCGCCGAGCCAGGTCCACGCCACGTACCAGCCGATCGGGGCGCGCTCGGCCCGGATTCGCGTCGTCTTGGACGGCACTGTCTCAGGCATCTCGGCGCACCCGGGGATCTAGGGCGAGGTACAGCAGGTCGATCAGCATGTTGATCACGACGTAGGCGACCGCGACGAAGAGCAGCGCACCCTGCAGGATCATGTAGTCGCGGTTGAACACGGCCTGCACGATGAGCTGGCCGAGGCCCGGGATCGCGAAGAGCGTCTCGACGATCACCGTGCCGCCGAGCAGCCGGCCGATGTTCACCCCCGACAGCGTGATCAGCGAGAACGACGAGGGCCGCAGCGCGTGCCGGAAGAGGATCCGCGCCGGGCGCAGCCCCTTCGACCGCGCCATGAGGATGAAGTCCTCCTGCAGCGTGGACACCATGTCCGAGCGCAGCAGCTGCCGGTAGACCGCCGCCTCGGTGATCATGAGCGTCAGGCACGGCAGCACGATCGATCTCAGGTTGCCGAGCGGGTCCTCGAACAGGCCGGTGTAGCCGGTGGCCGGCAGGATGCTCGACACCCCTCCGGCGAAGAGCACGATCAGCACCATGCCGAACACGAAGTTCGGCATCGCGGCCGCGCCGAAGCCGATCGTCATCGAGCCGCGGTCCACGAGCCCGCCGGGCCGGTAGGCCGAGTAGACGGCCAGCGGCACCGCGATCACCAGCGCCAGCAGCTGCGCGATGATCGTGATCTCGAACGTCACCGGGATGCGCTGGGCGAGGGCCTCCGCCACCGGCTGGCCGGTGCGGAACGAGCGGCCGAGGTCACCCGTCACGACGCCGCCGAGCCAGTCGACGTAGCGGACGAGCACCGGCCGGTCGAGCTGCAGGTCCTCGCGGACCTGCTGCACCTGTTCGGGGGTCGCGTTGTCGCCCGCCACCACGACGGCCGCGTCACCCGGGAGCAGGTCGACCACCAGGAACGACAGGAACGTCACGGCGAGCAGCACGAGCAGCAGGTGCACGAGCCGCTTGCGGATGCGCCGGACCGCGAACGTCCGTCTGCCACCGCGGGGCCCCGCCGTCGAGACCGGAGGCGCCGCTGTCGCAGTGTCAGCCGGCACCGTGTCAGCCACCGGCGTCAGTTGCCGGCGGCCGGGAGCCGGGTGTTGCCCGGGTCGTACCTCTGGACCATCGGATCGGCATCGGTGCCCAGCAGCCGCCAGTCCTCACCGTCCTCGAGGATCTTCTCGGCCGAGCGGATGCCCCGGTAGTCGAGGTCGCCTGCGACCGCGGGCGGTTCGACGCCCTCGGCGAGGCGCTTCGCCGCGGCGATCAGCAGGCGGCGCATCCGGATGATCGCCTTGTCGGACGTGCCGAGGTGCTCCTGCGAGCGGTCGTAGATCGGGCCCATGGTCTCGGTGACCATGAAGTCCTGGCTGATGAACTCGCGCACGCCGGAGTAGGTGGTGGTGCGCTGGTCCTCGCGGTCGATGCCGTAGTCGTTCTCGAGGGTGTAGCGCCGCGGGATGACCCCGTTGCGGCCGACTTCCGCAGGCCCGAACTCGAACGGGCTCACCGCGAAGAGGTTGGTGCCCCCGACCTCCTCGATGCCCTCGTTCACGCGGGTGGCGAAGCTGTAGCGGTACGTGTTGTGGTCGTCGGCGGGCACGAACAGGCCGTGCTGGGTGCTGAAGGGCACCGATGCGATCACCGTGTGGTACGGGTAGCAGTACGCGCTCATCCGCACGTGGGTGTGCCCGGCGGGGGTGGTGCGGATGCCCACGTACTTGAAGCCGTACCAGGTGTCCTCGATCTCGAGGCGCGGCGCGCGGTCGTGCTTCCAGAACGTCCACGACATCGCGTTCGTGGGGTAGCCGGGCTTGTCGCTCCCGTCGTCCGGGATGTCGTCGACGCCGTTCCACTGGTGCAGCCACGAGATGTGGGAGGTGTCCATGTTGCCCTCCATCGCCTGCATCCAGTTGCAGCTGGTGTGCAGCTTGGTGGCGGCGACCTCGTCGGGCTCGAGCGACTCGGTGCCGAAGTCGCGGAACGGCGTCATCGCCTCGGCCGGACCCATGTAGGTCCACACGATCCCGCCGGACTCGTGGGTGGGGTAGGACCTCGCCCGCACCCGCTCCTTGAACGTGCTGGTGGGCGGCTCGCTCGGCATGTCGATGCAGGTGCCGTCGGCGCCGAACTGCCAGCCGTGGTACGGACACCGCAGCCCGCAGGTGCCGTCCGGACCGAGCTCGTTGCGGCCGTAGAACAGTGACGCGCCGCGGTGCGGGCAGTTCTCCTGGATCAGCCCGACCTTGCCGTACGCGTCCCGGAAGGCGACGAGGTCCTCGCCGAGCAACCGCACGCGCACGGGGTCTCCCGCCGGCGTCGGCACCTCGCTGACCAGCAGCGCTGGCGTCCAGTACCGGCGCAGGAGATCGCCCATCGGCGTGCCCGGCCCCACCCGTGTCAGGAACTCGTTGTCCTGTGCAGAGAGCATCGTCGGCCTCTCGAGATGTGGTGGTGTGTTCGGGAAATCAGGTGCGCGGGGAATGTCGAACCACCGACCAGCACGGCGCTGCATTTCTCGACGCTGCGGTGCTCGTCGGTGAGCTCGGCGCGCCCCGGCTCCGGGATCACACGACCATGACCATAGCTAACCGGCACCCAGACCGACAACCATATTGTCAACAATCTTGGTAATGTTCTGGCATGACTGCGGGCGGCGAGACGGCCCAGAGCGAGGCCGTCGCCGAGGTGGTACTCGCCGTGCGTGACGGGATCATGCAGGGCACGTACGCGCCGGGTCAGCGGCTGCCCGAGGCCGACCTCGTGTCGCTCTACCGGGCATCCCGGGGCACCGTCCGCACCGCGCTCGTGCAGCTGGAGAACGAGGGCCTCGTGCAGCGCGAGCGGAACCGGGGGGCGCGGGTCCGCCCCATCTCGCTCGAAGAAGCCGTGGAGATCACCGAGACCCGTGCCGTCGTGGAAGGGCTGTGCGCGGCCAAGGCCGCCGAACGCGCCACGGAGCACGATCGCGCCCGGCTCCGCGCCCTCGGTGACGAGATGCGCTCCGCCGTCGAGCGCGGCGACATCCCCGCCTACAGCCGCACCAACCAACTGGTGCACCGGGCCGTACGGGACATCTCGGGGCACCAGACCGCGGGCCTGATGCTGGACCGCCTGCGCATCCAGAGCGTGCGCTACCACTTCCGGGTCGCGCTGCTGCCCGGGCGGCCGGGCGTCGGCCTCCGGGAGCACCTCGACGTCATCGAGGCGGTCTGCGCCGGCGACCCGGACGTCGCCGAGAAGACGATGCGGGCCCACCTGCTCAGCGTGGTCGGCGCGCTGCAGGAGCTCGCGAAGACCCAGCCCGGCTGGTGATCGGACGGAGGAGTCATGTGGCTGGTGACCGGGATCGACGAGGAGCACAGGTTCCCCGACTGGGTCGACGCCGCCGCGTTCTACCGGCAGATCGTCGAGGACTGGGTCGACGCCCACGGTGACGCCGCCCAGGCCGGGATCCTCGACGATCTGCAGCCGGGCGGGTCCCAGGAGGTCGAGTTGGCGGACGGCAGCGGCGAGAAGGTGCGGTTCGCACTGGCGTGGGACGTCGGCGGCGGCCGGACGGACCACTTCGTGGCCTGCTGACCCACACCCTGCCGACCCGCTCATGGCGGTCGGACGATCCAGTCCCGGCAGGACAACCGGGAGGGGATCAGCGAGGTACCCGTGGCGGCTGGCCGGTCGGTACGGCGGGCGCCAACTGTGCGACCGGCGGCAGCGGCGGGGCCCCCGGGGAGGCACGGAGTGCCTGGATCGCGAGCGCGGCGAAGCGGCGGGAGGCCGCGACCTGAGCGGCCGGTGAGGTGGCGTGGATGCCGCTGTTGGCCTGGAGAACGAGGATCAGGTCGTCCAGGACGAAGTCGGGGCGTAGGTGACCGGCGTCCTTGGCGCGGCGGGCCAGTTCGGCGATCGAGTTCAGCGAATCTCCACGGATCGCGGCGAAATCCACCGCGTTGGGAAAGGTGGACATGAATGCCGCGGTGAAGCCTCGGTCGCGTGCGTGCAGCTCACAGATCCTCTCGATCACGAGGCAGAAGCCGTGCCACGGATCCGGGTCGGCGAGCCCTTCATCGACGACCGCGTAGCACGCGCGCATCTGGTCCGTGAACGCCTCGGTGACCAGCATCTCCTTGGTCGGGAAGCGGCGGTACAGCGTGGCTGGGCCGACCCCGGCGCGCCGGGCGATCTCCCGCAGCGGCACGTCCAAACCCTCGGCGGCGAACACCGTGCGAGCCGCGTCGAGGATGCGTTCGCGGTTGTCCCGGGCGTCGGACCGCAGGGTGTGAGGCAAACGGTCGGTCACCGCTCTCACTTTAGCTAAACGGACGGCAGCGTCCGCTAGCGTCCCTGCCCGGTCCCGATCGATCCCGGAACACGGAGACGACAGTGCAGGCAGTTGCGATCCAGGCATTCGGAAGTCCCGAAGGCCTCGCGGTCATCGACCTCCCTGATCCGAGACCGGATCACGGGCAGGTGCTGATCGCCACCGAGGCGATCGGCGTCGGCGGCGTCGACGTCATGATCCGAAGCGGTGCTCTCGCCGCCTACGGCTTCGAGGAAGGTCACATCCTCGGCGGCGAGACAGCCGGCACCGTGGTCGCCGTCGGCGATGGCGTCGACACGTCATGGGTCGGTCAGCGAGTGTGGGCGTTCACCGGCTTGGGTGGCGGCTACGCCGGGCGGGTGATCGCTCCGGTCGTGGCGCTCCTCCCCCTCCCGGCGAACATCTCGGCCGTCGACGCGGTGACGCTCGGGAGCTCCGGAATGGTGGCCCACTTCGGCCTTCGCCACGCCCACTTCGTGCCCCGCGAGTCGGTGTTGGTGCGCGGCGCTGCCGGCGGCATCGGGATCATGACGATCCAGCTCGCAGTCCGTGGTGGTGCCAGTGCGGTGGCGGTCACGACATCATCGGCCGAGCGTGGCGATCGCCTGCGCAAGCTCGGAGCGACCCACGTGCTGGACCGCGCCGGCAAGACGGGCGACGACGCTCCCGCCGGCTACGACGTCATCATCGACGTCGTCGCCGGCGCGGACATGCCGTCGTTCTTCGCCAAGCTCAACCCGAACGGCCGCATGGTGGCCGTCGGCGCGGTCGCGAGCTATCCGCCGGCGGACTTCGCCATGGAGATGTTCGCGGCGTTCCGGAAGTCGATGTCGTTCGCGACCTTCAGTGCGGACACCGTGACCGAATCCGATCGACGCGCCGTGACCGCCGAGCTGTTCGCTGCCGCAGGTCGCGGCGAACTGCACGCGGTCGTGCACGAGGTGCTGCCATTGGAGCAAGCCGTGCTGGCTCACCAGAAGATGGAAGCCGGCGAGGTGTTCGGCCGGATCGTGCTCGTGCCCTCGGGGAGCTGACCACCCGTTTGCGGTGGCGTCCAGGTCAGCCAGTGAGCGGCTGACCTGGACACCGGGATCAGGCCCTCGGGTTCAGGCGAGGTCGAACCGGTCGAGGTTCATGACCTTGTCCCACGCGGCCACGAAGTCACGCACGAACTTCTCCTGCGCGTCGCGGCACGCGTAGACCTCCGCGATCGCCCGCAGCTGCGAGTTCGAGCCGAACACGAGGTCGGCCGCCGTTGCGGTCCACCGGACCTCGCCCGTCGCGCGGTCGCGGCCCTCGTACACGTTCTCGGTCTCCGAGACCTTCCACTCGGTCCTCATGTCGAGCAGGTTGCGGAAGAAGTCGGTGGTCAAGGCCCCCGGCCGGTCGGTGAGGACGCCGTGCCTGCTCGGCTGGAAGTTGGCCTCCAGCGCCCGCATGCCGCCGACCAGCACCGTCATCTCCGGGGCGCTGAGGTTCAGCATGTAGGCGCGGTCCACCAGCAGGGTCTCCGGCGGCAGCTTCTCCCCCGCCCGCAGGTAGTTGCGGAACCCGTCGGCCTTCGGTTCGAGCACGGCGAACGAGTCGACGTCGGTCTGCTCCTGCGATGCGTCGGTGCGCCCCGGCGTGAACGGGACCGTGACGTCGAACCCGGCGTCCTTCGCCGCCTTCTCGACGGCCGCGCAGCCGGCGAGGACGATCAGGTCGGCGAGCGAGACCTTCTTCTCGGCCTGCGAGCTGTTGAAGCCCCGCTGGATCTGCTCGAGGGTCTGCAGCACCTTGCCCAGCTCGTCCGGGTTGTTGACCTCCCAGTCCTTCTGCGGCGCGAGGCGGATCCGAGCCCCGTTGGCCCCGCCGCGCTTGTCGGTGCCGCGGAAGCTGGCCGCCGACGCCCACGCGGTGGAGACGAGCTGGGAGACGGACAGGCCCGATGCGAGGACCTTCTCCTTGAGAGCGGCGACGTCCGAGTCCCCGATCAGCTCGTGGTCCACCGGCGGAACGGGATCCTGCCAGAGCTGCGGCTCGGGGACCCACGGCCCGAGGTAGCGCGAGACGGGGCCCATGTCGCGGTGCAGCAGCTTGTACCAGGCCTTGGCGAACGCGTCCGCGAGCTGGTCCGGGTTCTCGTGGAAGCGCTTCGTGATCGGCCCGTAGACCGGGTCGACCTTGAGCGCGATGTCCGTGGTCAGCATCATCGGCGCGTGCCGCGTCGACGGGTCGTGTGCATCCGGAACCGTGCCCTGGGCCTCGGGGTTCTTCGGCGTCCACTGGTGCGCGCCCGCGGGGCTGCGCGTCAGCTCCCAGTCGTAGCGGTACAGGTTGTCCAGGTATCCGTTGTCCCACCGGGTCGGCTCGTTGGTCCATGCGCCCTCGAGCCCGCTGGTCATCGCGTGGGGGCCCACGCCGGAGCCGACCGAGTTCTTCCAGCCGATGCCCTGGTGCTCCACCGGGCACGCCTCCGGCTCCGGGCCGATGTACTGGGGGTCGACCGCGCCGTGGCACTTGCCGAACGTGTGGCCGCCGACGATGAGCGCGACGGTCTCCTCGTCGTTCATGGCCATCCGGCCGAAGGTGTCGCGGATGTCCTTCGCGGCCTTCACCGGATCCGGGTTGCCGTTCGGCCCCTCCGGGTTCACGTAGATCAGGCCCATCTGGACGGCGCCGAACGGTTCGGCGAGCTCCCGCTCACCGCTGTAGCGCTCGTCGCCGAGCCAGGTGTCCTCCGACCCCCAGAAGATCTCCTCCGGCTGCCAGATGTCCTCGCGCCCGAATGCGAAGCCGAACGTCTTCAGGCCCATGTCCTCGATGGCCACGTTGCCGGCGAGGACCAGCAGGTCGGCCCATGAGATCTTCCGGCCGTACTTCTCCTTGACCGGCCACAGCAGCCGCCGCGCCTTGTCGAGGCTCGCGTTGTCGGGCCAGCTGTTGAGCGGCGCGAAGCGCTGCGCGCCCTCGCCGCCACCTCCCCTGCCGTCGTGGATGCGGTACGTCCCCGCGGCGTGCCAGCTCATCCGGATGAAGAGCGGCCCGTAGTGGCCGTAGTCCGCCGGCCACCAGTCCTGCGACGTCCGCATCACCTCGACGATGTCGCGCTTGAGCGCCTCGACGTCGAGGGACGCGAACTCCGCCCGGTAGTCGAAGTCCTCGCCCATCGGGTTGGCCCGGGGCGAATGCTGATGGAGTACCGACAGGTCCAGTTGGTTCGGCCACCAGTCCCGGTTGGTCCTCGGCCGGGTCACCTGGGGGGTCGGGGACGGGATCGCCGGGTTCTCGGACTCGCTGATGCTCTCGGTCACGTCCGCTCCTTGTCCTGTCTCGCCTTTTCCTCGCGTGCCGCGCACTCGGGGCATGTACCCCGGAAGACGACCTCGGCCTCGTCGATCGCGAATCCGTGGCCGTCCGAAGGGGTCAAGCACGGCGCGGGCCCGACGGCGCAGTCGACGTCGGCGATGGCGCCGCACGACCGGCACACGACGTGGTGGTGGTTGTCCCCCACCCTCGCCTCGTACCGGGCCACGGAGCCCGGCGGCTCGATGCACCGCACGAGCCCCGCGGCGGTCAGGGCGCGCAGCACGTCGTACACGGCCTGGTGGGACACCTCACCGAGATCGTCGCGGACGACCCCGATGATCGAGCTCGTGTCGGAGTGCGGATGCTCGTGCACCGCGGACAGCACCGCCAGCCGAGGCCGCGTCACCCGCAGAGCGGCCCCGCGCAACACGTGCTCGAAGTCCGGCGTCGTTGGCACCGCGTCCCACCATGGCCCAGACTCTTGAACGACTCAAGTCGGAACCCGGCCCGGGCGGTCCCGCGGATCAGAATGGCGGCGGTCCGTCGTCGTCCTCCTCCGGGACGGGTTGGCCGTCCCAGCGGGCTGTAGCGCGTCGGTTGCGTTCGATCCGTTCCAGCCGCGCGGCCAGGTCCTTCGGAAGGCCCTTCCGGGCGGCGGCCTTGTCCAGGGGCAGGTCGTCGTCGGTGCGGTAGTCGTAGGGCTCGCTGTGGTAGCGGTGCCCGGTTGGGGTGATCCATTGGATGCGTCCGTCGGGTAGTGCGCGGACGGCCCAGCCGGGGGCGTGTTTCATGCGGTGTTCGTGGCCGCAGCAGCCGTGGATGTTGGGTTCGTTGGTGGGGCCGTGCGGGTAGGGGGTGATGTGGTCGAGGTGTCCGTCCAGGGCGCGGCGGCGGCAGATGGGGCTGCGGCAGTAGACGTCGCGGGCGCGGACGAAGTCGGCGAGTGCGGCTGGGGGCCGGTAGGTGGTGCGGCCGTGGTCGAGGATGGTGCCGGAGAGTGGGTCGTACACCAGTCGTTTGAGGGTGGCGTCGGTGGCGATGTGGCGGGCGTGGTCGGCGGTGATGGGGCCGTGTCCGACCAGTTCGCAGGGGTGGTTGTCGGCGCCGAGCAGGGTGGTGAAGGGGATCAGGACCTGGACGAGGGGTTTGCCGGGGTTGACCGGCCGCGGTGGGGACGCGTTCCCGCTCGTCGGTGACCCGCTGCCGCCATCGGCGCGGTCGGGAGCAGCGCCGCCATCAGCGCTGTCATTGGCGCTATCGGTAGCGTGCGCCGCCGCTTTCGAGCCGGCGGCGCCGGCGGGTGCGCCATCGTGGGTGCTCGCGGCCGCGCCGGCGCCCTGATCGCCGGCACCCCGGTCGTCGGCGCCGCGGTCGTCGGTGCCCCCGTCGGTGTCGTCCGCGCTGTCGGTCCCGCTGGACGGGGTGGCGATCGGGGTGTCGGGTGCGGCGTTGGTGAGTCGCCCGGACAGCAGGGCGGCGGCCAGGTCGGCGCGGCGGGCGTCCATGCTGCGCGGATCCTCCTTGCCGCATCCGAGGGCGAGCCGGGTCAGCCACTGGTAGCTGGCCTGGGCGTCCGGGGCGGTCATCAGCGCCCACAGCGACGCCATCCCGTCGGGTTCCTCGGTGATCGACACCCGCCGATCCCGCCGGGCGGCCTGGTGCCGCTCCGCAGCACCCTCGGGATCCACCGCGATCACCGCGCGTTTCAACGCCGCCTTCAACTGCCCCACCGTCTGATCCGGCGCCCGGTCCAGGATGCGATGCTGCACCGCCCGCGCCTTCTCCACCGACAGGTAGTGGGTGGCCTCGCAGACAGCGGCGACCCGACGCTCGTCCAGGCGGCCCCGCTGCCACACGGCCAGGGTTTCGGGCAGCACCTGTTCCAGCTGCACCGACCGCCCGATCCGGGTCTTGGCGGTCAGCCGGGCCAGCTTCAACGCCAGCCCGACCTCGTCGGGGGCGAACCGGCTCATCGCGCACGGCTTGTCGGTGGCCACCATCGTCGAGTCGTCACCGGGGCGGCGGCGGGCGAACTCCGCCAGGACCCGGGCCTGGCGGGCCTGCGCCCACGCGGCCAGGCGTTCGAACCCGACCATCGCATCGACCAGCTGCGCATCCGACAGGCCGGCCACCTCACGGGTATCGGAATCGATCTCCAGGGCGAACAACCCGGACGGGGCGGTGTTGCCCCAGGTGCGGTCCTCTGCGCCGGATCGCAGCTCACGTTCGATGGCCAGCCAGTCGAAGGCGTCCTCGAGCTGGGGATCGACCGGGTCGCCGACCTCCACCTCACAGACACGTATCGAACATATGTTCGAGTATATCGGAGGTCGTGGACCTCGCAAGCGACGTCGCGACGGCCCAGGATTTCGCATCTCCCTCGCCGGCGACCGGTGTATCAGTGCAACCACCAGCAACCTCCGGGCCGTCGAGCGAATTCTCGACCGGCTCCTTGCCGACGGCCGGCCGGTGACCGAGCCTCGACCGCCGGCGGAACGTGCCCGTTAGCTCTTCTGGCGATCAGATGGACGTGGCGGCTATGAGGCCTGGATGGACTCCGCGAGATCGTCCACACCGCCGGGGATGAGCGACCGCCAGACGTCAGTGCCGCCCATCTCCACCGTGATCCGGAACGCCGCACGGCGCAGCGCCGTGGCGATCTCGCCGTCGTCGGGCGGCCCTCCGACCACCGCGATTGTGGCGGCGATGCCGTGATCGTCGAACACCGGCGCGGCGAGGACCGCCATGCCGGCCGGAGCGCTGACGGTGGACAGGCCGCGCGTGCCTGCGTCGGCCACCTCGGCCTCGACCCGTCGTCGCTTGACCGGGTCGAGGCTCTCCCAGAACTTCGCCATCGCCTCACGGTCCTCGGAGAAGCGCAGGAAGAGGTGACCCTGGGCGGAGTCCATGTCGAGGGTGGTGCCGACCCGCACCGTGACCAGGATCTGGCCCGTGCCGATCTCGCTCACCAGCGAGACCACCGGGCCCGCCGACCCCCACAGCGAGAGCACGACGGTCAGCTCCGTCTCGCGGGAGAGGCGGCGCATGTGGATCGGCGCGAGGTCGAGCACCCTGCGCTGGCCCTGCGCCACCGCACTGAGCTGCAGCAGCAGCGGGCCAGGTTCGTACGCGGCCTGCTCCTCGCGCGAGCGCTCCAGGACTCCCGCCAGCACGAGGGAACCGAAGTAGCGGCTGACGGTGCTGCGGTTCAGCCCGACGAGGGACGCCGCCTCGGCCACCGTGAGCCGGGGCCGGTTGATGGTGAACAGGCCCAGCAACTGCCCGACCCGTTGCACGGCCTGGATGTCGCCGGTGCCGCCCGAGCCGCTGGTCACCCGTCCTCCTCCGCGCAGGTTCAGCGACTATACCCAGGTCACGGGAACAGCAACTGGGCCGCGTTGCCACCGACCATCGCCCTGATGTCGTCGTGCGCGGTGCCCGCGTCCAGGAGGGTGCGCACCATCCGCCGGTACGCGGTGACCGGCAGCGGGTTGTTCTTCTGCCCCAGGTCGGACGAGAAGATGGTGTGCCCGACGCCCGCCTCGCCGAGGAAGCCGGCGATCTTCTCCACGGGAGACGGGTCCCTGACCACCATGGCAAGGCAGTGCTCGACGTTGGCGCCATGCCGGCACCACTCCCCCACCCGTTCGGGAGCCGCGCCGACGATGAAGTCGGGATGGCTGACGACGATCCGCTCCACCCCGGCGGCGACGGCGGCCGGGACCAGCACGTCGATCTCGTCGGCCGGGAGGTGCCCGCAGTTGAGGATCGCCGACTCGCCCGCGATGACCGAGAGGATGTCCCACGCCGCCGGGACAAGCGTGCCATCGTCACCGACCACGCTGATCGGCTCGTTGTCGCGCAGCGGGATACCGGCGACGGGGAAGCCGCTGTGGTGGTTGTGCTGGTGGAACTCGAGGTGCGCCGTCGAGGAGATCGTCGGGAACCACACCACGCGGCCGCCGAGCCGCAGCGCGAGCTCCACGGCGTACGGGTTGAGCCCGCCGACGGTGCGGTTCAGCGCGATGCCGCCGTAGGCCTGGACGCCGGTCTCGGCGAGGCCGGCGGACTCCAGCGCGAGGATGTCGGTCTGCATGCTGTGGTGGTGCGACTTGCAGACGATCGCCCGGAAGCCCACGGTCGCTGCGTCGGTGGCGGCGTCCAGGATCGACATCCGTCGCGGGAACGGGCTGGGGCCGGGATGCGTGTGGAGGTCGACGGCACCGACGAGCAACCCGTCGGCCTCGGCGTCGGGGACGAAGCGGTCGGCGTCGAGCGTCTCGTCCCACAGGCCGGAAGCTGTCTGGGTCATGAGGACTTCCTTTCGACGTACGTTCCAGATCACGTGACGGCGACGGCGTCGGGCGGCGATTCGGCCCCCTCCGGGTCGGCGTCCGTGCCCGCCTTGCGCAGGTCGATTCCCCTGGTCTCGGGACCGAGCGTGGTGCCGACGAAGATGAGAACCGCGCCGAGAGCGGACAGGACGCCCGCGGTGTACTCGAACGGCACGAGGGCGCTGAGCCAGAGCATGTAGTAGGAGAAGAAGGCCGGGATGATCACCGCGGTCCCGTAGGCCACGCCCCACCCGGTGGATCGGACGACCGTGGCGAACCGTTCGTTGATGTACGCCGGCAGCACGCCCATCGGGGCGACGGTGAGGATGTTCCCCGCGAGCGCGAGGAGGGTCAGGGTCAACCATCCGTCCACGGAGTTGGACCCGATGAGGCTGATCACCGCGGGCTGGAACGCCAGGATGAGCGGGGCGACGACGAACAGCGTGCGCTTGCGGCCGATGTGGTCGGAGAGCCAGCCGAAGAAGATGTAGGACAGCATGCAGGCCGGGACGATCAACTGGGTGTGGGCCAGGTCGTTCGGGGTGTAGCCGTCGTTCTTGAGCAGGAACTGGGGCACCACGCTGCTGGTCATGTTGATGAGGAAGAAGCAGCCCGTCATGATCAGGCAGGACTGGGCGAACGCCCGGCCCGTCTTGCCACGCAGGATCATCCGCACCGGCGATTTGGCCTGCTCACCGGCCTGTGCGACCGCGTCCCGCTGCACGGTCGACTCCTCGACCCTGCGGCGCAGGAACCAGGCGACCACGAAGGACAGGACGAAGCCGAGGATGAACGGCAGGCGCCACCCCCACTGCACGTAAGGCGATGCCACGTCGCCGACCGGCGCGATGAGCAGGGTCAGCGACAGCGCGATCGCCACGAAGAGCGGGCCGCCACTCGCGGAGCACTGGATCAGCCCGCCGATCAGGCCGCGGCGGCCGCGCGGTGCGTACTCCAGGGCCATCGGGGTGGCAGCGGTGTACTCGCCGCCCAGGAAGATGCCTTCCACGAAGCGCAGCGCGAGCAGCAGTGTCGTCGCCTGCACCGCCCCGATCTGTTCCGCGCCGGGCAGGCAGGCGATGAGCAGCGAGATCGTCCCGAACCCGTAGATCGTGATCGCCCCGATCCGGCGGCGTCCCAACCGGTCCGCGAAGTGCCCGAAGATCAGGCCGCCGAGCGGGCGCCCGAGCAGGGTCACGGCGAGCGTCATCCCCGCGAAGATCGACTTGGTTTCCACGGACATGTCGCCCTGGAAGTAGATGAGCGCGGGCAGCAGTACCGTCGACGCGATGAAGATCGAGTACGAGTCGACGGCGAAACCCGCCCATGCGCTCAGGATGGCCCGCTTCCGCCGTGCCCGGAATTCGGGGTCCGCGCTCTCGGACATGACAAGTCTCCTTCAACGCTGAAAGACAGCTTGTGCGGAATTGCGGGAATCAGTCGACCGGGCTCGGATATTCGTCGGCGTTGAGGACCCATCCCGGCCGGGCCGAGAAGTCGTGACGCGGGCCGGCGAAGATGTCGATGAGGTGGTTGGCCTGCCAGGCGATGGCCTGCGAAGTGTGGATCGTGGGCGGAGGGATGATCGTCACCGACGGGCTGCCCACCCGTTCGTGGTCCTCCGGCCGCCACTGCAGGCCGTCAGTTCCCCACGGCGTCTGGATGTGGTGGATGTAGCTACCGGCGACCACCAGGCTGGCCTGCTCGAAATCCTGGTGGAAATGCGGCGACAGGTTCGACAGGTCGCGCGGGCCGGACCGTGCCTCCATGAAGTTGACCATGAAGGAGCGGGTGCGGAAGATCCGGCCGAAGCGCTTCGGGTCGTCCGGCACGTCGGACATGAGGTAGGTCCGCCACCGGTAGCCGTCCACCGGCTCCGGCCAGGGTTCGAGCGGCGCGACGTGCGGGTGCGGCACCGTGTACGCCGCGGCGTTGGACGCCTTCGCGGCCCACTCCGACTCGTCGGCTTGCAGCAGCGAGACGACCGGACCGGTGCGGGTGCTCGTGATCGCGCTCTCCCCCGGCGGCACCACCACCAGCGCGGGCCCGGTCACCTCGTGGCTGTCGCCGGTTCCGGTCGTGCCGCTGATGGCGCTCGTCCCGTCGATCAGCAGCAGCACCTGCTCGGACGCGAGCGCGGACTTCCAGACGAGGTCGCCAGCCGCCGGCTCCGTGTAGATCAGCACGAAGTTCTGGCCACGGACGATCCACTGGCGGCTGCCCGCGGCGGACACGACGTCCGGGGGCAGCACGGAGAAGTCGAGGAACTCGGGAGCGGCGATGGCGCCCCCTGCCGCCGCCGGTGCCGCGGTGGGCGCCGCCAGTGCGGAGCGCGGGTCGTCCTTCGCATAGGCCATGGTCAGTCCTCCTCATCGAGGGTCGGTGCGGCGAGGGCGGAGCGGGCCGTGGACGTGATCTGCCGGGCGGCCGCGCCGAACATCCCGGTGTCGTTCCCGACGAGGAGGAACCGGCAGCCCTGTTCGGCGCGGAGCCGGATCTGCTCCTCGCCCTGCACCAGGGTCCCGACCGGCACCCCGGCCTCCACCGCCGTGGCGATGCACTTGGTGACCGCGTCGTGGACAGCCGGTGAGCCGGTCGGTTCGCCCATCGAGAGGGACAGGTCGCCGGGGCCGATGAAGACCGCGTCGACGCCCGGGGCGGCCAAGATCCCGGCCAGGTCGTCGACGGACTCCTTCTCCTCGATCATCGCGATCCGGGCGACGTCCTCCTGCCCGGCGCGCACGTACTCGGCGGGGCCGCCGGGAAGGCGGCCCCACAGCCCGGCGCGGGACGCGTAGCCCATGCCCCTGGTGCCCTCGGGCGGGAACAGGTACTGGCGCATCGCGGCCGCCGCCTGCCCCGCGTTGGAGACGTGCGGAACGAGGACGCCCGCGGCGCCCGCGTCCAGGTAGCGCTGCGCGTCGCCGTAGCCGTGGTCGGTGATGCGGACCAGCGGAGCGACGCCGATCCGCGAGTACACGACCAGTAGTGAGTACACGTCCCGCACCGAGAGCAGCGCGTGCTCGGTGTCGATGACGACGAAGTCGAACCCGGCCTCCCCAACGATCTCCGCCACCTCGAGGGCCGGGATCTTGACGAAGGTGCCGATGACCGGCCGGTCGGAGGAACGGAGCAGCTCTCGGAACATGTGCGCGCCCTTGCCTCACTGATGTTCACCTTGCGAACAGGATGTTCGCGATGCAGACTGGCATTCCCGGAGCTGGTTGCGCAAGAGGAAGCCCGGGTCGGGCCTCGGGGTATCGGTTCAGTCGTCGATCGGAGCTGCGAATGCGGCGCAGGGTGCCCCGACGGCCGATCCGGGTCGCGATCATCGGTGCGGGATTCGGCGGGATCGCGGCCGCGATCAAGCTCCGGCAGCGGACGTCGGCCTCGTTCGTCGTGTTCGAGCAGTCGGCAGGCGTGGGAGGAACCTGGTACGACAACCGCTATCCGGGCTGCGAGGTCGACATTCCCTCGCACGCCTACAGCTTCTCGTTCCTGCGGTACGACTGGTCGCACACCCATGCCCGGCAACCGGAGCTGCTGCGCTACGCCAACGAGGTCGTCGACGTGTTCGGGCTATGGCCGCACATCCGGTTGAACACGAAGGTGATCGAGGTCGTCTGGGACGAGGCCGAGCTCCACCACGTCGTGCGCACGGCGACCGGGGATGAGCACACCTTCGACGTCGTGATCTCCGCGCTCGGGCTGCTCAACGTCCCGAACCACCCGGACTGGCCCGGTCTGGACGAGTTCCGCGGCACGTCGTTCCACACGTCGCGGTGGCGGCACGACGTGGACCTGAGCGGCAAGCGGGTGGCCGTGGTCGGCACCGGCTCGACGGCCGCGCAGGTGGTGCCGGGCATCGCGGGCTCGGTGGGATCCCTGCTGGTCTTCCAGCGCGAGCCGGGGTGGGTCGAGCCCAAGCGCGAACGCCCGTTCAGCGCGCGCGAGCGCTGGGTCTACCGCCACGTCCCCGGCGCGCAGCGACTGCACCGCGGCTGGCTGTTCTACCGGTCGATCGACCGCTTCCGGGCCTATGACGCGACCAGCAGGGCGCAGGACGAGAAGCGCCGCGACTGCCTGGGGTACATCCGGCGGGCTGTCCGCGACCCCGCCACCCGCGACGCCGTGACCCCCGGCTACCCCTGGGGCTGCAAGCGGCCGGTGCTCGCCTCGACGTTCTACGAGGCGTTCGACCTGCCCCACGTCGACCTCGTCCCGCACGCGGTGACGTCGGTGACCGAGAACGGGCTCGTCGACGCCCGCGGCGTGCACCACGAGATCGACGTCCTGATCATGAGCACGGGCTTCCGGCCGACGAGGTTCCTCGCGAGCCTCGACGTCCGGGGCCTGGACAAGCGCAGCCTCCACGAGGCGTGGGAGGACCGCGCCTCGGCGTTCCTCGGCATCACCGTCGCCGGCTTCCCGAACTTCTTCATCCTGTACGGGCCCAACACCAACGGCGGGTTCTCGATCATCGCCCAGCTGGAGCGGCAGGCCGAGGTCGCCGCGCGGGCCGTCCGCCGGCTCGAGTCCGGTGCGGGGTACGTCGACACCGACGAGCGGGTCCAGCGCCGGTACGTCGAGTGGATCGACCACCAGATCGCCAGCAAGGCGTCGGCGATGGAGTCGGGCTGCCGGAACTACTACCACTCCCCCGGCGGGGCGAACATCACGCAGTGGCCGGGTACGCACCTGAAGTACCTGCTGATGACCAGGCTGCTCGCCCGGATCGGCATCCGCGCGACGGCGGTGCGGCGATGACGGCAGCGCCCCGGGCGCGCACCCGCGACACCGGCACGCCGCTGCGGCAGATCCGGGTCGGCGCGGTGACGATCACACCGGTCGTGCAGCTGCACTACCGCGTCCACCCGCTGCGGTTCTTCCCGGACCTCGATATCCCGACGATCGACGAGGACGCCTGGTACTGGCGGCCGCCGTACCGCGAGGACGGCTTCCTCGTGATCGACATGGGCGGCTTCCTGATCCGCACCCCGACGCGGACCGTCCTCGTCGACGCGGGCGTGGGCAACGGCAAGAAGCGACCCAACCCGCTCTTCACCGACCGCGACGACGACTGGTTCGCGACCCTGCGCCGCGCCGGCGTGACACCGGAGGAGATCGACACCGTCGTCTTCAGCCACCTGCACGTCGACCACGTCGGGTTCGCCACCCGACTCGACGGCTCCGCGTGGGTGCCGGCCTTCCCGAATGCCCGGCACCTCACCACCGCGGCCGAGCTCGCCTACTGGACCAGCCAGGCGGCTCGCGACCTCGCCCGGCTCGGGGACTACGTCACCGACAGCGTCCTGCCGCTGCGCGAGGCGGGCGTCCTCGACGTCGTCGAGCCGGACCTGGGGATCTGCGACGAGGTGCGGCTGGTGCCCGCGGCAGGGCACACGCCGGGCAACGTCTGCGTCGAGGTCTCCTCGGAAGGGCAGCGCGCCGTCTTCGCGGGCGACATGGTGCACCACGCCCTGCAGCTCGCCTTCCCCGACCACAGCACGGACTACTGCGTGGACGCCCGTGGCGCGAGCGAGGCGCGGCAGGCACTGCTGCGCGAGATCGCCGACCGCGACGTCCTGCTGTTCCCGGCGCATTTCCCGAACTCCGCACCAGGCCGGGTCGTCACCGACCCGGCAGGCGGCTACCGCTACGAGATGGTCGAGGGAGAACTGTTGTGACCGAGCGACTTGCCCGCATCACCCCGGACGCGATGACCTCGGAGCAGATGGAGATCTACAGCAGGTTCACCGGTGGCAAGCGAGCCGCCCCCGGCGCGCCCTTCTCGCTCCTCCATCCCGAGGGCGGGTTCATCGGCCCACCGAACGCCTGGCTGTTGAGCCCTCCACTCGGCCGCGTCCTCGAACGGATCGGCTGGACCATGCGGCACGAGCTCCAGCTCTCCGACCGGGCCTGCGAGATCGCGATCCTGCTCGTCGCGTTCCACCGCGACAGCCCGTTCGAGCTGTACGCGCACCGGAAGGCTGGGCGAGCCGCAGGCCTCACCGACACCGAGATCGAGGGACTTGCCACCCGGACACCGCCCACATTCGAATCCGACGAGGAGCGGCAGGTCTTCACCACGACGCTGGCGATCCTCGACAAGCAGAACCTCGACGACGCCCAGTACGCCGCCGCCGTCGCCGGGCTGGGTGAACGCGGCCTCTTCGAGCTGGTGGCCCTGGTCGGCTACTACGACCAGGTCGCCACGCAGCTCGCGGTTTTCGGGGTGGAGCCGCCCGGGAGCTAGTGCTGCCTGGCCTTCGTGATCATTCCGCTGATCGCAGGGTTCGGGCCTCATCTCGACGCAGAGCCCGAGTCGGGCGGGGCCGGCCCGGCGAGAGCCTGGGTCGCGGTGCGTTCCGCGGAACGCTCCCCGGGGTGCGGCCGCCCAGGTAACCCCAGGGGACGACGGTAGTGCACCCAACCCAGCCACCCTCGCAAGGTGAAGGGGCCGAGGCGAACCGGCGGAACCACCCGCGAAGCCCGGATCACGAGGCGGGCGCCGGGCGGCCCGAGCCGGAAACAGCGCGCCCACCGGCAGATGCTCGACCAGACCGACCCGATGGACCGACACCGATCCCACCCCGGCCGCCAGGCGCTCGGACCGGCCGCGGGCAAGATCCGAACTATCGGTTGCCCACGGCTGCCCCCACGACCATGAGCACCCGAAACTCCAGATCATGGACGCGAAGATCGCGAGTAACGGTTGCACGCGTCTGCGGCGAGCCGCCGCGCGGTCGCGGAGCCGAGGCCCCGGCGGCACCCGTGATGAGGCAGGCCTTCCCGGCGAGATCCGTCAGGCCGAGTACCCGCCGTCGACCGGCAGGACGACCCCGCTGACCTGGCTCGCGCGGTCGCTCAGCAACCATGCGGCAACGTTGGCCACCTCGGTGGTGGTGCCGGCCTTCCGCAGCGGGACCGCGGCGATCCGGCGCTCCACGGCGGCCGGATCGTCCTGCCGCCACGTCGTGAGCATCGGGGTCTCGACCGGCCCGGGCGCGATGGCGTTGACGCGGATGCCGAGCGGTCCGTTGTCGTGGGCCGCCGTGCGTGTCAGGCCGATGACCGCGTGCTTCGTGGCCTGGTAGGCGCCGAGGCCGGTGTTGCCGCGGAACCCGCCCACGCTGCTCGTGTTGACGATCGAGCCACCCGAGTCGCGCATCGCACGGATCTCCGCGCGCAGGCACAGCCATGTGCCCTTGACGTTCACCGCCATGACCCGGTCGAAGTCCTCCTCCGACACGTCGTCGAGCCGCCCGTGCTGGTTGATGCCCGCGTTGTTGAACGCGCCGTCGAGCCGGCCGAACCGGTCGAGCGTCGCGTCGACGAACCGCGCGACATCAGCCCCGACGCTGACGTCACCCGCGGTGAAGGCGACGTCGTGCCCCGCCGCCGCGAGCTCGTCGGTGAGCGCCGCGAGCGCGTCCTTCGATCGCGCGGCGAGCATCACGGAGGCACCCTCATCGGCGAAGACCCGCGCGGAGTCGGCCCCGATGCCGGTGCTCCCGCCGACCACCAGTACGACCTTGCCGTCGAGCAGTCCTCTGGTCATCGCTGCAGCACCACGTTCTTCGCCCCCTTGAGCGCCAGCATCCGCCGGACGTCGGCCGGCGTCGCGATCTCCTTGCCGAGGTCGGCGAGGATCTCCCGGACCTTGCGCACCTGCTGTGCGTTGCTGGTCGCCTTCTCGCCCTTGCCGATGTAGAGGTTGTCCTCCAGCCCCACCCGGACGTGACCGCCCAGCCATGCGCTGTGGGTGCAGAACTGCATCTGGTGGCGTCCCGCGGCGAAGGCGGAGAAGTGGTAGGCGTCGCCGAAGAGCTTGTCGGCGATCGCGACCATGTGCGTGAGATTGGCGTGGTCGGCCCCGATGCCGCCGAGGATCCCGAAGACGCCCTGAATGAGGAACGGCGGCTTCGCGAGCCCCCGGTCGGCGAAGTGGGAGAGCGTGTACAGGTGCCCGATGTCGTAGCACTCGTACTCGAACCGGGTCCCGCCCCGCTCCCCCAGCTCCCGCAGCGCGTACTCGATCTGCTCGAAGGTGTTGAGGAACGGCCGCCGGTAGGTGTTCTCGACGTACGCCTTCTCCCACGCATGCTTCCAGCTGGTCACGCGGTCGGCGATGCCGGAGAAGACGAAGTTCATCGAGCCCATGTTGAGCGACGCGAGCTCGGGGCTGAACCACGTTGCGGCGGCGAGCCGCTCCTCGATCGTCATCGACGACGCCCCGCCGGTCGTGATGTTGACGACCGCGTCGCACGCGGCGGCGATCGGCGGGATGATCTGTTCGAAGACGCTCGGCTCGAACGCGGGCCTGCCGTCCTCGGCGTGCCGGGCGTGGAGGTGGATGACCGCCGCGCCCGCCTCTGCCGCGGCAAGGGACTCCGCGACGATGTCCTGCGGCGTGATCGGCAGATGGTCGCTCTGCGACGGTACGTGCACCGAGCCCGTCACGGCGGTACTGATGATCACGCGGTCGGCGGGGATCACGTCGACGCCTCGGTAGGAAACATGGCCCGACCTCCGTAGTTCGAAATGCGAACTCAATGTTCACTATACGGGTCGGCCAGCGCGCCTGTCCATGATCCGGAGAGCCGGACGACCGACCCCGCCCGCCGCCTGTTGACCGCCCCCGCATGCTGAAGTACCTTGTTCCTTAATAGAAGAACAGTGTTCTATAGGGGGGCTCGATGTCGACACAGGCAGGATTACGCGCCTACTCCGGCCCACCCGACGCCGGGCGCCATGCCGTGATCATCGGTTCTGGTCTCGCGGGCCTGCTGGCGGCGCGGGTCGCGTCCGAGCACTTCGAACAGGTCACCGTGGTCGATCGAGACCGCTTCCCCGACAGCCCGGAGCACCGCAAGGGGGCGCCGCAGTCCCACCATGCGCACGGCCTGCTGCCGCGTGGGCACGAGATCATCGGGAGGTTGTTCCCCGGCATCGAGGACGACCTCCGCGCCGCCGGTTCCACCGTGGGCCGCGACACCGTCGGCTTCATGGTCGTGTCGCCTGCCGGGCCGTTGCCGGTGCGGCCGAGCCCTGGCGAGTTCGTGATGTTCAGCCGATTCCTTCTCGAGTGGCAGATCCGGCAACGGCTCGCGCGGCTTCCCCAGGTGCGGTTCCTGCCGGATGCAGAGGTCGTCGGCCTGGATACCGACCGCGACGGAACCCGGGTCCGCGGGGTGCGACTCCGGTTCCGCCACGACGGCAGTCGTCAGCCCGCCGCCGACCTCGTCCCCGCCGACCTCGTGGTCGACAGCAGTGGGCGCAGCTCGAAGGTGCCGGACTGGTTGCGAGACCTCGGGTACGGCGAGGTGCCGGAGGAGGTGGTGAACTCCGGTCTCAGCTACTCCTCGCGGTTCTACACGCGGCCCGACGGGTTCCCCGACGAATGGAGGAGCGTGCTCATCAACGGGCGCGCGCCGCACAACCCGCGCGCGGGCCTCCTTCTGACCGTCGAGAACGACCTGTGGCACGTGACGCTCGGTCGAATGGCCGCCGGGGACACCGCGCCCACCGATGACGCCGGCTTCCTCCAGTGGGCACGCCAGCTGGCCGACCCGACCATCTACGAGGCGGTCAGGGTCGCCACGCCGGTCAGTCCCATCCGGGGTTACCGCACCCCCACCAACCGGATGCGGCGGTTCGAGCGGCTGCGGCGCTGGCCGACGGGTTTCGTGGTCACCGGGGACGCCGTGTGCGCGTTCAACCCGATCTACGGACAGGGCATGACGGTCGCCGCGATGGACGCGCTGGTGCTGGCCGACGCGCTGAACCGGCACGAAGGGGGCAGGTCTGCCGGGTTCGAGCGGGCATTCCAGGCCGACCTCGCGCGCAACGTGGCCGCGCCGTGGTTCGTCGCCACCAGCGAGGACCTGCGCTGGCCCGGAGTCGAGCTGACCGGTTCGCGCCCCAGCCCAGCCATGGCGATCGGACGCCGCTACATGGACCGGCTGCTGCGCGCGGCCGTGCGTGATCCCGACCTCACCGCCGCCTACCTCGACGTCGTCTTCATGATCGCCTCGCCACGAAGCGTCTTCGCCCCCTGGATCCTCGCCAGGGTCGTGCGCAGCATGCTCAGCGCTCGTCGCCGGGTGCCGACGCAGCAGTTCGCGCTGTCGGCGGAGGGGCTCTCGGCGGTCCGCCGACTCCCCGACGCGCCGGTTTCGACGTGAACCGCAACGATCTCGGGGAGCTCGGATGGTTACATGATCGAATGCCAACCGCTCAGCCCTCTCCGGCCCGGCAGGTTCGTGAGTGCCGGACCCCATCCCGTGCCGATCGGTCCCGACACGTATGACCCGGCGCCGCACACCGACGCTCGAGGTGCGGGACGCACTGCTGCGCGCCGCGCGTGAGCTGCTCGACGAGGGCGGACCGGACATGCTCGGTGTGCGGGACATCGCCGCCCGCGCCGGCGTCGCCCCGATGGGTGTCTACAAGCGATTCGGGTCGAAGAACGGCATCATCGACGAGCTGTTCCGGCTGGGGTTCGAGGAGCTCGCGGCAGCGGTGGGGCACATTCGCGGCGACGACGTCCACACCGAGATCGCAGACGGAATGGCCCGCTACCGCGACTTCGCGATCCGCAACCCCGCCGTCTACCGGCTCATGTTCGACACTCCGGTCCCCGACTACACGCCGTCCGCCGCCGCGATGGAGCCCGCAAGGAACGCATTCGACCGACTCGTCGAGGCCATCCGCCGCGGGCACGCCGCACGTGTCATCACCCCGGGCGATCCCGTCGAGATCGCGCAGCGGATCTGGGCGTCCTGCCACGGCTCGATCAGCATCCAGCTGCGAGGGGTCGGCTTCGTGACCGACTACGACTCCCACTACGCGGCGCTGGTGCAGACCCTGCTCCGCGGAGTCGCGATCCAGCGTGATCCCGCTACCGCTGAGTGATCACGGCGGGCGTGGTGCCCTGCTCTCCGTCGCCCGTCTCGGCCACGCGCGGCAGGAACCACACCGCGATACCGGACACCGCGGCGAGCAGTGCGATGTAGCCCGCGACGGCCGTCCACGAGCCGGTGATCCCCAGGATCGTCGCCGAGGCCAGCGGCGTCAGCCCACCCCCGAGCACCGCGCCGAGCTGGTACGACAGCGATGAGCCGGTGTAGCGCACGTCGGCGCGGAACGCGGCGGAGACGATCACCGCCTGTACCGCCACCATCAGGCCGAGCACCACACCCAGCAGCCCAGTCGCCAGCAGCACTTCACCCACCGCCGCGGTGTTCACCAGCGCGAACACGGCGAACGGCACCAGCACTCCCAGCACAGAGGCAAGCGCGAACACCCGGCCCGGGCCGACCCGGTCGGACACGAGGGCCGTGAGGCATGCCACCACCAGGTAGACCACCGACGCTGCCGTGATCGCGAGCAGCATCGTCTGCGGTGCGACGCCGGCCGTGCCGGTGCCGTAGCTCAGCAGGTAGACCGACAGCAGGTATCCCAGCGACGACGGGGCGAAGGTGATGCCCATACCCAGCACCACCGCGGCCGGGCTGCGGCGCAGCACGTCCACGAGCGGAAGCCTGCGGACCTCGCCGCGGCTGCGGAGCGTCGAGAACTCCGGGCTCTCCTCCACCTTGAGCCGGACGAGCAGCGCGACGAGCACGAGCACGGCGCTGAGCAGGAACGGGATCCGCCATCCCCAGGCCGCGAACCTCTCGGGCCCCAACGCTGCCGACACCGCGAAGAACACGAGGTTCGCCAGCAAGGCGCCGGCGGGCAGGCCGATCTGCGGGAACGCGGAGTAGAGGCCACGCCGGCCGGCCGGGGCGTGCTCCAGCGCCAGCAGGACCGCACCGCCCCACTCGCCCCCGACGCCCAGACCCTGCACGAACCTCAGCGCGACGAGCAGGATCGGCGCCGCGAGCCCGATCTGGGCGTAGGTGGGCAGCACGGCGATGAGCACGGTGCCGATCCCCATCAGCAGGAGCGAGGCCACCAGCGTGTGCTTGCGGCCGTACCGGTCGCCGAAATGACCGAACACGATGCCGCCGATCGGGCGCGCGATGAAGCCGACGGCGAAGGTGCCGAACGCGGCGAGCGTCGCGGCCACCGGCGAGAAGTTCGGGAAGAACTGCGACGCGAAGATCAACGCGGCGGCAGCGCCGTAGATGTTGAAGTCGTACCACTCGATCGCCGTGCCGACGAAGGTGGCGGCGGCGACCCGGCGCCGCCGGGCCTGGTCGGTTGGGGTGGTGGGTGAGGTGCGGGCTGGGATCACGAGCGCTCCTGACGTACGTCGTCGGACGAGGAACTTCAGGCCCAATGGAAGTCGGCGGGATCCGGATCGCGGACCATGCGCCAGTAGTCGAGCAGCGTGAAGGGCCAGACCTGGGAGGCCCGGCCCGTGGCATTGCGGTACCAGCTGTTCACCGTGGCCACCCCCCACGCCATCCGGGCGTTGCCGGCGTCGACCGCGGCGTTGTAGGCGTCGTGGGCGGACGCGCGTACCTCGACCGTGCGTGCCCCACGGGTGAGCAGCTCGCGCAGGCAGCCGAGGATGTGGTGCACGGCGATCTCGGAGAACAGCAGGTTGCTCCCGTTGATCACCAACCCGGTGTTGGGCCCGAATACGCAGAACAAGTTCGGGAAGCCCGGCACGTGCACCCCGAGGTGGGCGCGCGCGTCGCCGGCCCACCAGGCGTGCAGATCCCTGCAGCCACGCCCGGTGACCCGGATCGGGGACAGGAAGTCCGAGGCGTGGAAGCCGGTCGCGTGGACCAGCACGTCGGCCACGTGCAGCCGGCCGTCGGCGGTGTGCACGCCGTGCGCGGCGATCCGGGTGATCGGCTCGGTGACGAGCTCGACGTGCGGCTTCTTGAGCGCCGCAGCCCACACGCCGTTGTCGCGCATCATCCGCTTCGCCCCGGGCGCGTAGTCCGGCATCACCTTCGCGAGCAGGTCCGGACGGTCGTCGAACCGGTGTCGCAGATGCGTCTCGAGCGCGCGTCGCAGCGCAGCGTTGCGTGCCGACACGGAGCCCGCCTCGGGCCAGTCCGGATCCACTTCGGCGAACGGGCGACGCCCGTCGACCGAGGTCCAGAACTGGTAGTAGCGCAGCCAGCGGCGGTAGGTCGGCAGGTCGCGCAACAACCGTCGTTCGGCAGGCGGGATCGGCTCGTGGTAGTCCGGGGTCGGCAGCATCCACGGCGGGGTGCGCTGGAAGACCGTCAGCGAGCGCACCCGGTCGACGACCGACGGCACCACCTGGTACGCGCTTGCCCCGGTGCCGATCACCGCGACCCGCCGGCCCGTCAGGTCCACGTCGTGTCGCCACCGCGCGGTGTGGAACGCAGGCCCCGCGAACGAGTCGCGACCGGGTATGTCGGGCAGCTTCGGCCGGTTCAGCTGCCCTGTCGCGCTGACCACTGCGTCCGCCTGCAACGCCACCTCGGACCCGTCGCCACGGCGGGCGCGCACCGTCCACCTGCCGGAACCCTCGTCGAAGGTCGCGGCGACGACCTCGTGCCCGCAGCGGATCCGCCCGCGCAGGCCGAACTGATCGGCGATACCCGCGAGGTAGGCATGGATGTCCGCACGCGTGGAGAAGCGATGTGGCCAGGCCGCCTCCTGGGCGAAGGAGAAGCTGTAGGCGAAGTTGGGTGTGTCCAGCCGCGCGCCGGGATAGGTGTTCTCCAGCCAGACACCGCCGACATCGGCGTTGCGCTCGAGAACCGTGACGCCGATTCCGGCCTGTCCCAGCCGGTGGGCTGTGACGAGCCCGGACATCCCGGCGCCGACGACGATCACGTCCAGCGTGCAGCCGGGCGCGACGTCGTCGACGGTCCAGCCGGGCGCGCCCGCGTCCACCGGCATTCCCAGCTCGTGCGCCATCAACGGCAGGTACTCGTCCTCGACGTCACCGGCCACGAATCGCATCAACCTCCGCAACACGGCCTCGTCCGGCTGCCGAGCGGGAGCCATCCCACCGTCGCGGAACGCGCGCAATGCCCGCAACGCGCGGTGCCGGGCACGTCGCTGCGTGGCCGGGGACATGCCGCCCTGCGGTTCGACCCGGTCCGGCAGCAGTCGCAACGGCGGTCGCAACGCGTCATCGACCAGCGACATGTCGCCGGTGAGGTGCGCGAGCGCGGGCAGCAACGCGGGCAGCTCCGCACCGCACACCGCCGCGACGAGCGCGTCCTCGTCGTGCAGGAACGCGGCCAGGCCGGCGGCGTCCGTGGAGGCTGTCGGCATGCGTCGATCATCGGTGTGCGGCACGGTGGCGGAGATACTGAACCGGGCAGCCGTGATGCCCAGTCGGAATCACCGACCCCCGGGGAGGCGCGCGTGGAGATGAGGCACCTGCGGTCCTTCCTCGCGGTGGCCGAGGAGTTGCACTTCGGCCGCGCCGCGAAGCGCCTCTTCCTCGTCCAGTCGGCGCTCAGCCGGCAGATCTCGGCGCTGGAACGCGAGCTGGACGTCGCCCTGCTCGAGCGGGATCGCCACCACGTGAACCTGACTCCGGCGGGGCGCGCCCTGTTGGAGGACGTCCGGCAGCTGCTCGGCCACGCCGACGAGACCACCCGCCGCGCGCGAGCCGCGGGCCGGGGCACGGCAGGCACGCTGCGGCTCGGCTTCATCGCGCCGGCGCTCTACGCCGTGCTGCCCCCGTTGCTACGCGCCTTCCGGGCCCGGAACCCGGAGGTGCGACTCGTCCTGGAGGAGATGCACAACCAGCAGGCCGTCGAATCGATACGCACGCGCCGGGTCCAGGTCGCCCTGGTCCGGTTGCCGGTGGGGCAGTCAACGGACTTGCACCTGCGGCCGATTCACAGCGAGGAGGTGCTGCTGGCCGTCCCGGAGGACCACCGGCTAGCCGGGCGGTCGGACGTTCCGCTCGGCGATCTGGCCGACACCGATCTCATCCTCATCGCCCGTGGGCTCGAACCGGAGCTGCACGACTACTACACCAGCGCGTGCGCGGAAGCCGGCTTCGCCGCCCGCGTCGCGCACGAGGTCGATCGCACCCACGTGGCGCTGGGGCTGGTCGCCAGCGGGCTCGGCGCCGCGTTCGTACCGGCCTCGGCCCGCCGCGTCGCCCAGCCCGGGGTGGTGCTCGTGCGGCTCACGGGAGCCGAGCTGCGCCTGCGGATGGCGGCGGCCTGGACCGACGCCGCCGATCCGGTGCTGGCCCGATTCCTCGATCTGTGTCCAGACGGTGCGAAAGAGGCGTAGAGCTCGCCACCGCGTACCGTCGCGTCCGCGGGTCCTGGCCTGCGAGGGAGTCGCTGCCGACCTCGCGTCAGGAGCCGTACTCCTCGGACGCGAGGAGCACGGTCGCCATGGCGGCCTCCCGCGGGATCGTCAGGTCGAGGCCGGTGAGCTCGCGGAAGCGGCGCATCCGGGTCATCACGGTGTTGCGGTGGCAGTACAGCGCGGACGCGGTGGTGGCCACAGAGCCCGTGGCGAGGTAGGAGCGGGCCGTCTCCACGATGCGGGCGCGTTCCTGCGCCGCCACCGAGGCGAGGCGGGCAAGCGGGATCCCGAGGAAGTCCGGGGCGGTGCGCTGCAGCTGCGCCGCGGCGACGCGGTCCCACACGTCCCACATGGTGGCCGGGCCGTCGTGGCCGGGCGGGATGGCGCTCAGGATGTGGCGGGCCGAGCGCGCCCGGGCCGGAACGGCGGCGAGTCCGTCCGCCTCCGGGGCGTGCCCGCAGCGGAGGCCTGCGTCCGGAGGCTGCACCCCGGGCCAGAAGACGATGAGGACGCCGTCGCTGTCGTGGGTGACGGCACCTGCCCCGACCACCCCCGGAGCCGCGGCGGGAGAGCAGGCGATCACCTGGTACGGACCGTCCACCGGGATCGCGAGCGCGCCTGCGACCTGACGGATGAGGTCCGGGTGGTGGGTGTCGGAGCTGAAGAGGACCGATGTCATGGAGCGTTGCCGGTCGCGGTCCCGCGCCGCGAGCGACGCACTTTCCCGCAGGTGGCTGATCTGCACTTCCCCGGCGAAATCATCGACCGCACGCCACAGGTCGTCGACGTGGGAGAGCAGGACGGGCATGTCGCTCGTCCGCGCGATCCAGAGCAGGGTGGACCAGACCACGGCGAAGTCCTGCCTGATCGTGGTGGTCAGGCTCTCGAGGGGTACGCGCTGGCGGGCCCTGGTCCGGCCGATCTCCTCCGGCAGGCCGGCCAGCTCGGCGGGCGGGGCACCGGTGGACAGCTGCCCGATGAGGTAGCGGAACACGCGGGCGGAGGTGTCCTTGAAGTCCTGCGGCTCCACGAGGCCGCCGTAGTAGCGCCCGCCGCCGTCGACCGTGGACATCAAGGCGTCGAGCCACTGGGCCTCTCGCTCGGCGAGCGCGGCCAGCAGGGCATGCCAGCGGGCCCGCGATTCCGCGCGCAGCCGTGCCAGGTTCTGCATGTGTCACGTCCCGATGACGATCGTGTTGACCCGGCCGATGGGCCGGATCATCCTACGGATCCGGCAGTGCACATGCATAGCATCCAGCGACAAACCGGCGACAGATCGCCAGTGACGCTGTGCAGATGCCACCCCTACTCTCCTGGTCATGACACAGACGGCCGGACGCGTCCCGACGGGCGATGACCTCATCGCCGACTTCGTCACCATGTCCGCGTACGGGGCCACCGAGGCGGGCGGCGTGGAGCGCCAGGCGGGGACCGCCGCCCACGGGCAGGTCCGCGGCTGGCTGGCCGGCTGGCTGGCCGAGCACGGCTTCCAGGTCCGCACTGACCGCATCGGCAACCTCTTCGGCACCGTGGAGTGGACCCCCGGCGCTCCGTACGTCCTGGTCGGGTCGCACCTCGACTCCCAGCCCCGCGGGGGTCGCTACGACGGCGCGTACGGCGTGCTCGCCGCCGCCCACGCGTCGGCGCGGGTGTGCGCCCGGTTCGCAGAGGCAGGCCGGACGCCCCCGTACAACCTCGCCGTCGTCGACTGGTTCAACGAGGAGGGCAGCCGCTTCAAACCCAGTTTGATGGGCAGCGCCGTCTACACCGGCAAGCTCGACCTCGACCGCGCGCTGGCCGTCACCGATCCGGACGGCGTCACCGTCGCCGATGCGCTGCGGTCGACCGGCCACCTCGGCGAGCTCGACGGGCCCGTGGCGGCGTTCGCGGCCGAGATCCACATCGAGCAGGGCAGGATCCTGGAGCGGGAAGCCACGACCATCGGCCTCGTCGAGTCGAACTGGGCGGCGAACAAGTACGAGATCTCGGTCCACGGGGACCAGTCGCACACCGGGTCGACCGTCATGGAGGACCGGCAGGACGCCCTGCTCGGCGCCGCCCGGGTCATCGTCGCCGTGCGGGAACTCGCCGACCGCTGGCCCGGGATCCTGCACACCTCGGCCGGGCAGCTGTTCGTCCACCCCAACTCGCCGGTCGTGGTCGCCCGCCAGGCCGACCTCCACCTCGATCTCCGGTCCCCTGACGAGGCCGTCCTCGCCGAGGCGGACGCCCTCCTCGAGCAGGAGTTCGCCCGGATCGAGGAGTCGACCCGGGTCAGGATCGTCAAGCGCACGGCCCACCGCTGGGGCGTGCAGTCCTACCAGCCCGAAGGCGTCAAGCTGGCGGGCGCGGCGGCCGACGAACTCGGGCTCAGCAGCAGGCCCATGCTCACGCTGGCCGGGCACGACTCCACCAACCTCAAGGACATCGTCCCGACGGTGATGCTGTTCGTCCCGAGCGTCGAGGGCATCTCCCACAACGAGCACGAGTTCACCGCCGACGACGACCTGCGCGCGGGCGTCGATCTGCTCACCGAGGTCGTCGCCCGGCTCTGCCTCGGCGAACTGGCCGCGACCGACGACCAGGAGAGATGATCATGGCCGACTCGGCGGCGTCACCGGCGAAGGTAGCCTTCGCCAGCTTCATCGGGACGACGGTGGAGTGGTACGACTTCTTCCTCTTCGGCACGGCATCCGTGCTCGTGCTCAACGGGCAGTTCTTCCCGACTCTCGACCCCGTGGCGGGCACACTGGCCGCGTTCGCCACGTTCTCGGTGGCGTTCATCGCCCGCCCACTGGGCAGCATCCTGTTCGGTCACTTCGGCGACCGGGTCGGGCGCAAGAAGATGCTCGTGTACTCGCTGCTCGGCATGGGGCTGGCCACGGTGCTGGTCGGGTTGCTGCCCGGCTACGCGACGATCGGTGTCGCGGCGCCGATCCTGCTGGTCGCCCTCCGCGTCGCGCAGGGCTTCGCCGTCGGCGGCGAGTGGGGCGGCGCGGTACTGATCGCGCTGGAGCACGCGCCTGCCCGCAAGCGCGCCTTCTTCGCCAGCTGGCCGCAGGCGGGGGTGCCCGCCGGGATCGTGCTGGCGACCGGGGCCTTCTACCTGGTGCAGCTGCTGCCGGAGGACCAGTTCCAGACGTGGGGCTGGCGGATCCCCTTCCTCGCATCGGCCGTGCTGATCGCGGTCGGGCTCTACATCCGGCTCCGGATCACCGAGTCACCGGAGTTCGCGCGGGCGCAGGAGGAGGACGCCCGCCACGAGCGCACGGACCGGATCCCGATCATCGAGGTGCTGCGCGCGCACAAGCGGCCCGTGCTGATCGGCGCGCTCGCCATCGCGGGCGGCAACACGGTGTTCTACCTGGCCACCGTGTACATGCTCGCGCACGGTCCGCGGGACCTCGGGTTCGATCGAGGACTCGTCCTGCTCATGATCATGGCCGCCGCCGCGCTCGACATCGTCAGCATGCCGCTCGTCGCGCTGATCGCCGACCGCATCGGCCGCAAGCAGCTCCTGCAGATCGGTGCCGTCATCGGGGTCGCGGTCGGGGTGCCGATGTTCGCGCTCTTCCAAACCGGCACGCCGTGGGGCATCTTCCTTGCCACGTTCCTCGCGCTACCGATCGCCCACTCCTTCTCGAGCGCGGTCATCACCAGCTTCATCCCCGGCCTGTTCGCCACCAGGGTCCGCTACACGGGAGCGGGGCTGTCCTACCAGCTCAGCGGGATCATCTCATCGGCCCCTGCCCCGTTCGTCGCGACGTACCTCTACGCGTCCACGCAGAGCAGCCTTGCCGTCGGCGCCTACCTGTCGGCGGTGTCCCTCGTGGCGCTGGCGGCGATCTCCTGCGGGCCCCGCACCCATCTGGATCGCGAGGTCACTCCCGCCGCAGCGAAGGACGTCGTCGTGTCCTGACGCGTCGGCGGCAAGGTGATCACCCCGCGAGCCGGGGAATCAGTGCTTTCCCTCGTCACGCAGGGTCCGCGCGTTCTGGCCCGCGAGGGAGTCTCTGCCGACCTCGGCGTTGTGCGCGTGGGCGGCGTGGTGCAGCCCGAACACCGAGTCCATGCCCGCCCGCAGGCCCATGAGGTCCTCGGCCTGGTTGACCGCCTTCTTCGTCAGCGCGAGGCCGAGGCGGGGCATCGCTCCGATCTTCTCGGCCAGCGCGAAGGTCTCGGTCTCCAGCTCCGCGCGCGGCACGACCCGGTTGATCATGCCGAGGGCGAGCGCCCGCTCGGCGCCCACGCGGTCACCGGTGAAGAGGAACTCCTTGGCGAACCGCGGCCCCATCACCCACGGGTGGGCGAAGTACTCCACGCCGGGGATGCCCATGCGCACAACGGGGTCGGCGAAGAACGCGTCGTCGGAGGCGACGATCAGGTCGCAGCACCACGCGAGCATCAGCCCGCCCGCGATGCAGGCGCCCTGCACCATCGCGATCGTCGGCTTCGGCAGCTCCCGCCAGCGCCGGCACATCCCGAGGTACACCTCGGACTCGCGGGCGTACCGGTTCTCGACGCCCTCCTTGCCGACGTGGTCCCACCACAGGCCGGCCCGCCGGTCGAACGAGCTGTCGACGTCGCGGCCGGGCGTGCCGATGTCGTGCCCGGCCGAGAAGTGCTTGCCCGCGCCCGCCAACACCACGACCTTGACATCGTCGTCGGCCGCCGCGCGGTAGAACGCGTCGTCGAGGGCGTAGGTCATCGCTGAGTTCTGCGCGTTGCGGTAGTCCGGGCGGTTCATCGTCACGACGGCGGCCGCGCCGCGCCGCTCGTAATGGACGACGTCGGTCATCGCAGCCCTCCCATGTGTTCGGTCAGTCCGAGATCGCGTGCGACCGCGGCCCGGTGCCACGCCGCCGACCCCCAGTCGGCGGCGAGCGCCCATGCCCGCTTCGCGTACAGGTGCAGGTCGTACTCGGTGGTGTAGGCGATCGCGCCGTGGCACTGGATGGCGGTGCGCGCCACCGCCGACGCGGCGTCCGACGCGAGTGCCTTCGCCGTGGCGACGTCCCGGGCGCGCTGAGGATCACCGGCGGCCAGCGCCGCGCCCGCCCAGGCCACGACGGGCGCGGCGAACTCCACCTGCAGCAGCGCCGAGGCCAGCTGGTGCTTGACGGCCTGGAAGCTCCCGACCGGCACGCCGAACTGCGTTCGCGTGCGGACGTGCTGCACCGTCATGTCGAGCATCCGCCGGGACAGGCCCACCAGCTGCGCCGCGGCGGCGAGGACTCCCCGCAGCCATGCCGTCTCGACCACCGCCGGGTCGTCCACCATCGCGCGCTCGATGCCGCCGTCGATGCGCCGGAGGTCTGCCGCCGGATCAACGGCGGCGACCGGCCCCCGGCGGGCCGTCGCGAGGTCGATCACCCGGATCGCGCCCGCCCCGCCGAACCCGCCCCGCAGCAGCAGGCTCGCCCGTGACCCGAACCGCACGAGCCCGCTCCCCGCGGGATCGGCCACGCAGGTCACCTTTCCCGAGAACACGCCCGCGGCCTCCAGAACGGCGGGCGCGAAGGCGAGGGTCTCGACGAGCGGGAGCGGGGCGGCCGCCCATCCGGTCTCGACGAGCACCGGCACGAGGACGTTCTCGTCGAGCCCGAGGCCGCCCGCGTCCTCGCCGACCAGCAGACCTGGTGCTCCGAGCTCGACCAGCCCCCGGTGCAGCGCGTCGATCTCGGGCGCATCCGGCGCGGCGCGCACGACGGACGGCGGGCAGAGCCCCTCCACCAGCTCATGCACGACGTCACGCAGGTCCTGCTGCTCGGCCGTCAGCGCGAACCGCATCCGATCACGTCCTCGGCAGGCCGAGCACCCGCTCGGCGACGATGTTGCGCTGGATCTCGTTGGTGCCTGCGTAGATCGGGCCGGCCAGGGAGAACTGGAACCCGCGGCTCCAGAGGTTGTCGGTCTGCCCCTCCGGGCCCAGCAGCTCGAGGGCCGCCTCGTGCAGCCGGATGTCCAGCTCGGACCAGTAGAGCTTGTTCAGGCTCGACCGGGCCCCTGGCGGGCGGCCCTCGACGATGTCGGTGACCTGGGCGAGCGTGAACTGCTGGTAGGCCTGCGCCTGCATCCAGATCTCGGTGACCCGATCGACGAGCGGGCCGGTCGCGGCTTCGGGCTGGCTGCGGGCCAGCTCGACGAGCCGGTCCGCGGCGCGCAGGAACCGGCCGGGCGAGCGCAGCGTGAGGCCGCGCTCGGAGCCGGTGGTGGCCATCGCGACCCTCCAGCCGTTGTCCACGCCACCGAGCACCGCCCCGCCCGGAACGGCGCCGTCCGGCACGAACGCGTCCTCGAAGAACACCTCCGCGAAGCCCTCGTCACCGTCGAGGCGCTCGAAGCCGCGCACCGTGACGCCTGGCGTGTCAAGCGGGACCAGGAAGTAGGTGAGGCCGCGATGACGTCCGGCCTGCGGGTCGGTGCGGAAGAGCCCGAACAGGTGCGTGCAGAACGCCCCGCGCGTGGTCCAGGTCTTCTGGCCGGTCAGCCGCCAGCCGCCGGCCTCGTCGTCCCGTTCGGCCCGGCTGCGGATCCCGGCCAGGTCGCTGCCCGCGCCGGGCTCCGACCAACCTTGGCACCACAGGTCCTGCGCCGCGGCCATCCGGGGCAGGAGGGTGTCGCGCTGCTCCTGGGTGCCGAACTCGAACAACGTGGGTGCGAGCAGGAAGATCCCGTTCTGGGTGACTCGCTGCGGGGCACCCGCGCGGTGGTACTCCTCCTCGAAGATCAGCCACTCCCACAGCGACGCGTCGCGCCCGCCGTACTCGACCGGCCACGAGACCACGGCCCACCGATCGGCGAAGAGCCTGCGCTCCCACTCCAGGTGGGCCGAGAAGCCGTCGCGAGTGTCGCCGGACGGCAACGGCTCCGCCGGGACGTTCGCGGCCAGCCAGTCCCGCGCCTCCTCGCGGAAGGCCAGCTCCGACTCGCTCCAGGTCAGATCCATCAGGGCCGGCCCCGCTTCACGAACTCGTCGCGGGCCTTGTCGCCGACGCCACTGAGGTTGAGCTCGAAGGTGAAGCCCTGCTCGAACCGGTAGCTGTGGTTGACGTCCCACGGGTCGATCCCGTTGAGCGACTCCTTCGCCGCCCGGATCACCGTCGGATCCTTCGACGCGATCTCCCGGGCCAGCGCGAGCGCCGCGTCCCGCAGCCCGGCCCGCGGCACCACGGAGTGCACCGAGCCGTAGGAGTGCAGCTCGGCCGCCATCGCGGTCGCGGACGTGTAGACCATCGCCCGCATCCGGTGGTGCGGCACCAACCGCGACAGGTGGGTGGCCGCGCCGAGCGCGCCGCGGTCGACCTCGGGGAGCCCGAACGTGGCGTCCTCGGAGGCGATGATGACGTCGGAGTTGCCGACGAGGCCGATCCCGCCGCCGAGGCAGAACCCGTGCACGGCCGAGATCACCGGCACCGGGCACTCGTAGACGGCCTTGAATGCCGCGAAGCAGCCGCGGTTGGCCCCGACCAGCGCCGTGAACCCCTCGGTGCGCTGCATCTCCTTGATGTCGACGCCCGCGTTGAAGCCGCGGCCCTCGGCCCGCAGCACGACGACGCGCACGTCCTCGCTGGCGCCAGCCGCGGTGACCGCGTCGGCGAGGGCGAACCACCCGGCCACTGGGAGCGCGTTGACCGGCGGGTTGTCCACGACGATCTCGGCGATCCCGCCGTCGAGCGCGGTGGAGACGATCGGCCCGTCCGCGGGCGGGAACTGCTCATGCATCGGGTTCCTCCTCCGGCACGACGAAGGTCGACCAGACCTTCACCGCGGTACCGCCGGTCTGGCGCATGCAGGTCAGCTCAACGTCCACGCGCCGCTCGCCGTCCTCGGCGTACTCGCGCACGACCTCACCGGAGCAGGTGAGGGTGTCGCCGGGCCAGACCTGCTCCAGGAAGCGGATGCGGAAGCTGCGGACGTTCTGCGCACCCAGCCAGCCGGTGGCGTACGTGCCGAGCAGGCCGGCCTGCCACATCCCCACGGAGAACGGGGTCGGGAACCCGGCCGCCTTCGCGAACTCCTCGTCGTGGTGGATCGGGTTCATGTCGCCGGATGCGCCCTGGTAGCGCACGAAGTCGGTGCGGGTCACCGGGCCGACGACCAGCGGGGCAGGGGGCTTCATGGTTCCTCCTGCGGCGGCCGCGCCGTCTCGACGCCGGTCATCTTCGCCCGCGCCACCAGGCGGCCGGTCTCGTCGTGGAAGTCGGTGTACATCACCGCGAAGGTCATCTCGCCGCCACGGCGCCCCTGCTTGGTGTAGATCTCGCCGATCCGGGAGCGGCAGGTCAGGCGCGTCCCGGCGCGCGGTGGCGGGCCGAAGAACGTGTACTCCTGCTCGGCGTGCAGCCCGCGCTGCTGGTCCATCTCGACGGCGGGCCACGGGTCGGAGCCGTCGGTCTGCCAGAAGAACGCGGTGGTCAGGAACGTCGGCGGGGCGACGGGGTGCTCCGCGTCGAGGTAGGCGGGGTCGGTGGCGCGCAGAGCGCGGGCGAACTCGCGGACCTTGCCCCGCTCCACGTCCATCCGGAACGGCGTGCCCTCGGCGCCCTCTGCGGCGCGGTTCACCATCTGCTGCTCCTACGCTAGGGGTGCTGGCTCGAGACCGACACGACCTCGCCGGTCAGGTAGGACGAGTAGTCGCTGGCCAGGAAGACGATCACGTTCGCCACCTCCCACGGCTCGGCCGCGCGGCCGAACGCCTCCTTGGCCGCGAGTTCGGCGAGCAGCTCGTCGGTGGTGACCTTGGCCAGGTGCGGGTGGACGGCGATGCTCGGCGACACCGCGTTGACACGGATGCCGTACTCGGCGACGTCCATGGCCGAGCACCGGGTCAGCGCCATCACCCCGGCCTTCGCCGCGGCGTAGTGCGCCTGCCCCGCCTGGGCCCGCCAACCGACGACGGACGCGTTGTTGACGATCACGCCCCTGCGGGCGGGCACCATCTGCCGCAGCGCGGCGCGGGTCATCTTGAACGTGGCGGTCAGCGTCACCGCGAGCACGGAGTCCCACTGCTCGTCGGTCATGTCGACGACGCTGGCCGTGCCACCGAGCCCGGCGTTGTTCACCAGCACGTCGATCGAGCCGTACTCGCCGGCGACCGCGTCGACGAGGCGGTCCACCTGCTGCTGATCGGTGACGTCGCATGGCACAGCGAGGGGTTTCGTGCCGGTGATCTCGGCCAGCCGCTCTGCCGCCTCGCCGAGCCTGCGCTCGTGCTTGTCGCTGATCGCGACGCGAGCCCCTTCCTCCGCGCACCGGCGCGCGGTGGCGTAGCCGATGCCGGTGCCCGCGGCCGCGGTGACCAGCACCGTGCGGTCGCGGAGCAGGTCGTGGGACACGTCGCTCATGATCCGACCAGCCGACCCAGCACGCAGGATGCCTCCGCCATGATCCGCTCGATCAGCTCCGCGCAGCTGGGCAGGTCGTCGATCAGCCCGACGACCTGGCCGGTGGCCATCACGCCGACGTCGGCGCGGCCCTCCAGCAACGCCGACCGGTAGAGCATCGGGGCGTTCGCCGCCATCACCACCTGGCTCCAGGTCAGGCCGTGCGCCTTCCGCATGGTGAGCCCCTCGCGGACCAGGTCCGGCCACGGCGTACCGGAGAGCCGCTGGAACGCCATCGCGTTGCGGGCCGCGCGCAGCAACCGGCGCGGCCCCGTGGTGCGCAGGAGCTCGTCGACGGTGCCGGTCCGGAGCACCCGCTGCGGCACGCCGTCGACCTCCGTCGTGAGGACCGTGTCCGTGACGGTCTTGGCCAGGTACACCTGCTTGACCGCGGGCGCGACCGGCGAATCGGTGGTGAGCAGGAACCGCGTGCCCATCGCGATCCCCGCCGCGCCGTAGGCGAGGGCCGCGACGAGGCCGCGGCCGTCGAAGAAGCCGCCCGCGCCGATCACCGGGATGTCGACCGCGTCGACGACCTGCGGCAGCAGCAGGCTCGTCGGCACTCCCCCTGTGTGGCCGCCGCCCTCGCCACCCTGCACGATCACGGCGTCGGCGCCCCACGCGGCGACCTTCTCCGCGTGCCGCCGGGCCCCGACGGACGCCACGACGACCAGCCCCGCGTCCTTGCACCTGGCGATCAGGTCCTCGCGGGGCGCGAGCGCGAACGACACGACCTTCACCCCGGTGGTGCCGAGCAGGTCGATGCGGCGCTCGACGTCGGGCTGGTCGGCGCGGATGTTCACGCCGAACGGCCGGTCCGTGCGCGCCCGCACCGCCTTGATCGCCACGGCGAGCTCGTCGTGGCTCAGCAGCGCGGCCGACAGGATGCCCAGCCCGCCCGCCTCGGCCGTGGCCGCGGTCAGCCCGGCATCGGACACGTAGCCCATGCCGGTTTGCACGACCGGGTAGCGCACCCCGAACAGCTGGCACGCCCTCGTGTGCAGGACACCCGGAGCCGTCATCCGGATACCTCGCGGTCGCGCAGCCCCTTCGGGTCCAGCACCTCACGGATCATGCGGAGCTCGCCGGGCGTGGGGAGCCGTGTGGTGGGCACCTCGCCGTCGACCACGAGCGGGAACCCGGTGGCCTCCCGCACCTCGTCGACGGTGACGCCGGGGTGCACCGACGCCACCCGCAGCGCGCCGCTCGGCGCGAAGTCGAGGACCGCGAGGTTCGTGACGACCCGCCGCAGGTCGTGGTAGCGCTGGGCAGCCCTACCCGCGGCCGCCGCCCGGTCGTTGCCGACCCCGGCCGCCATGTCGACCTTCGGCACGAAGACGCGGGTGGAGTGCCTTGGCACCCAGTAGCTCGTCGGGTGGCTCACGGTGTTGCCCGGCGCCCCGCGCACCCCGAGCAGCTGCACCTTCGGGCGCAGGTAGTCGCCGATCGCGGAGATGTTCATGCCCCCGTACGCGTCGACCTGGGAGGGCACCATCATGACGTGCCGCGCGCCGTGCCAGACCAGGTCGAAGATCGTGCGGAACGGCGTCCACGCCTCGACGTCGCCCGCGGCGGGCTCCCCGACCGGCCATGTGCCGCGCACCATCTGCGCCTCGCCGTCGGAGATGAGCAGGTCGGGCGAGAAGGTGTGCCGGGCGAGCCGCACCCCGATGGCGGGGACCGTGCCGAACGCGCTGGCCAGGACCTCCCCGTTGTCGCGGAACGCCTCGGCGCACGCGATCACGCAGACCTCGGCGCGGCTCACCTGGTCCGGCGCGAGCGTTCCCGCCGCGTCCGGCGTCACCGCGGTCATGCCGGCACCTCCTGGCGGCGCGCCGCGACGGCCGACTGGTACTCCTCTTCGGATCCCGACAGGTACCGATCGGAGAACTCGCGCCACGCCTCCGGGTCGGTGGCAGCACGGGCGTACTCGCGCTGGAACCCCTCGTCCCGCTCGTAGTCGGGCACGCACGAGGTGAAGTGCGCCCCGTTCGGCGCCTCGACCACGCCCGTCACGAGCAACCGGTTGATCTTCAGCGTCGCCGGGTGGGCTTCCGCCGTCAGCTCGGCCGTCGGCACGATCCGCTCGCAGGAGACGAACGCCCGCTCGGCTGCCATGCAGTAGAGGTCGTCGAAGTAGGGGTCCGGGCCGAGGAACTGCGCGTTCCCGTGCATGTCCGCGCGGTTCATGTGGACCAGCGCCGCGTCCAGGTGCAGCGCGGGCATGGCGAGGACCTCGTCACCGCCGTACGGGTCGGCCACGGTGCGCAGCTGCGGGTTGTGCGTCATGACGTCCGAGCCGAGGCCGGCCCGCGTGGGCAGGAACGGCAGCTTGAGCCCCGCCGCGTAGAGCCCCCACTGCAGCATCCCCTCGTCGTACTCCGCGACCTCGACGGCGCCCGCCTGCCGGGCCGCGCGGAAGTGCGGGTCGAGCGCGATCGAGTCGAGGGAGACGAAACCGAAAACCAGCTTGCGGACCTTGCCCGCCGCGCAGAGCAGGCCGACGTCGGGCCCGCCGTAGGTGACGACGGTGAGGTCGGTCAGGTCCGAGCGCAGGACCTCGCGCACCAGCGACATCGGCTTGCGCCGCGAACCCCACCCGCCGATCCCGATGGTCATCCCGGAACTCAGGCGCGAGATCACCTCGGCCGCCGTCATCCGCTTGTCGGCCACGTAGGTCCCCCGTCGGTCCATCAGGTAGCAAGCGCTTGGTTGGCACTGTATCAGGCGGACTGCCACACCGACGTCGTGAGCGGATACGCGCGCTGGAGCACGCGTAACCGCTCACGACCCGAGTGCGGACGCGATCAACCCGCGCTCGGGTACCGGCCCTCGACGAGGGTGGTCGCCGGGATGACCGCGACCGCGGAGGGGTCGACCGCCGGGCCGTGCGACTCCGGCGTGAAGGTGTACGTCGACAACGCCCACAGCCCCGTCTCGGCGGGCGTGATCGTCTCCAGCCACTCGGACTGCGCCTTGGCGTCGGTGATCGTGCCGGTCGCCTCAGCCGCCTTCGCGGCGAGCATGACGGCGTCGTAGGCGAAGAAGGCGTTGAGCGGCAGCCCGATGGGACCTTCCCTCTTCAGCGCGGCGAGCATCGTCTCGAGCGCGCCGGGGTTGGGCCCTCCTGCGCCCTCCACGGCACCGGCGAGCACCTGCACGAAGACGTTCTCGGTGGCCGGGGTGCCCACCAGTCCGTCCGGGGCGGGGCGGTTCAGCAGCGAGGTCACGGCGGATGTCGAGTCCGCGACCAGCGGCACGTCGGTCCAGCCGATCTTGAGCCGGCTCTCGAGCACGTAGCCGACGGACGCGCCCGCACCCTGCATGAACAGCAGCTCGGGGCCGCTCGCGCGCAGCCGCTCCAGCTGCGCGGTGACGTCGAGGTCCTCTGCGGCGTAGGTCTCCTCGCCCGTGAGGGTCAGACCGCCTGCGGCGATCGCCTCGCGGGTTGCTGCCACGATCGCCTGCGCGAACGCATCCTTGCCGGCGATCATCGCGATCCGGTCGGCACCCACCTTCCGCGCGTGCTCGACGAGCGCTCGCGCCCATGTCGCCGGGACCGGCGGGGTCTTGAAGACGTACGGGAACTTCTCGGGGTCGTCGAGCGCGTCGGCCGACGCCTGCTGCACGGAGAGGATCTCGGCCTCGGTGATGACGGGGGCCATCGGCAGGGCCTCGGCGCTCGTGTTGCCCGGCAGCACGAGGTTCGGCTTCTGGCCGGTGCGCAGCCGCTCATGGAGCTTGGTGACCGCCGTGGTCGGGTCGCCCCCGTCGTCGATGATCTCGAGCTCGACGGGGTGGCCGAGGATCCCGCCCTTCTCGTTGAGCACCGCCACCGCGGCCGTCGCGGCCTGCGCGGCCGCGCGCGCGTTGAGCGCGGCCGGTCCCGCCTGGTTCTGGCCGACGAGCTGCACGACCCGGTAGGGCGAGCCGGGATCCTGACTGCCCGCGTCCGCCTCGTCGCTCGTGTCGGGAGCGCATGCGCTCGCTGTCAGCACACCCGCGGCGGCCAGCGCGCCGATCAGCTTCCGCACGGCTGTCTCCTTCGACATTATCCGTAGCAAGCGCTTGGTCGGCGAGCCTAGGAGTGACCCTCCGCGCCGTCAAGGCAGGCGAACCGTCGTGGTATAACAAGCGCTTGGTTGGGACGCGCAACGATGCCGTACCGCTGGGCGAGTAGCGCGTAGGGAGGGAACGTCATGGACGAGCCGCTGGATCGGCGCTCCGCCATCCTCCAGCACGCCGCCGACCTGTTCGCCGGCAAGGGGATCGTCGCCACCACCGTGCGTGAGATCGCCGACGGCGTCGGCATGCTCTCCGGGAGCCTCTACCACCACTTCAAGTCCAAGGACGAGATGGTGCAGGCCATCATCGCGAGCTACCTGGACGACCTCACCTCGCGCTACACGGCGATCGTCGAGGAGCAGTCCGACCCGCGCACCCAGCTGGCCGAGCTCGTGCGCGGGTCGCTCGCGGTGATCGAGGCACACCCGCACGCCACGGAGATCTACCAGAACAGCGCGGGCTACCTCGCGAAGCTGGAGGGCTACGCGCACATCAAGGACTCGGCCAACGCCATCCAGAAGACCTGGATCAACGTGCTGGAGGCGGGAGTGGCATCCGGGGAGTTCCGCTCCGACATCCCGCCGCGCGTGCTCTACCGGCTGATCCGCGACGCCCTCTGGCTCTCCGTGCGCTGGTTCCAGCCCACCGAGGAGTACTCGATGAAGCGGTTCGCCGACGACTTCGTGTCGGTCTTCCTCGAGGGGCTGCTCCCCCGCTGAGCACTAGGCCTGCGGTCCGTGGTCCTGGCGGCCAGTCGGGGCCTGTCGGGTGAGCACGGTGGTCTCGCCGCTCATGACTTTGGCCAGAGCGGTTCTGCCGTTCAGTTTCCAGTAGGCGACGAAGAAGACGAGCATGCCGATGGCCAGGCCGATGGCGTACCAGGCGAAGGCGGTGCTCGACGGGTCGTAGAGGGTGGTGACGGCGCCACCGCCGATCGCGCCGATGACGGCCGCGAGGTCGGTGATGGCGGCGTTGTCGGTGGTGCGGATGAGGGTTCGGTACGTGATGAAGCCGACCACCAGGCCGAAGACGAGGGCACCGACGATGATCATGCGGGGTCCTTTCGGGCGAGTCCTTGTGGGCGAAGGCGCAGGCCGGCGACGCAGTAGAGGGTGTAGGCAAGGCCCAGCACGTTGCCGCGGTTGATCATCTGCCAGCGGAGGGCACGGAGCGCCTGGCCCGCACTCGCCCCGTCGACCAGCAGTCGGAGCAGTTGTTCGATGGCCCAGCCGGCCATGCCCTGCTCGATGGTGATCTCCGTGCCGATCGCGCCTGCTGCGCCCGCGCGGTTGGCGAACGCGTCGACGAAGCTCGACAGCGTCGCGGTGGTCAGCTCGGCGGTGTGGCAGCCGTTGAGAACGATGAGCGGTTTGCGGGACGGCCAGTGCGGCCGGGGCCAGCCGCCGTCGCGGCGCCAGTTGGCGACCGTGACGGGGTCGAGCATGCTGGTGCCGAAGCGCAGCACCGGCGACGGCAACGCGTTGTCGGCGAGCTTGTGGTAGCCGCCGTGGCAGTACAGGTATGCGACGTCCATCGTCTCGAGCGCGAGGAGCTCGGCAAGTTCCGTTGCGGATTCGATCACCGAGTGGTGGACCGTGCCGTGCGGCAGGGCCGAGGCGAGCCCGGCCAGGTGCCGGTCGGTCAGCGGGCCGTCCAGCCACGGATCGGTGGCCAGCTCGACCTGTGCCGGCACGGCGCCGTTGAACACGTGCCACACCAGGGAATCGGTGCTCGCCGGCTGCTCGACCACGGTGGACAGTCCCCAGAACCCGAAGGGGCACAGGACGCTGCCGGCGTGGTCGGGTTCGGGGCAATGCGGGGGTACCGGCTCCCTCGTTCCCTCCGGGCCGAACCGTCGCACCGACGGGCACACCCGGTAATCACCGCCGGAGTCCTGCGGCATGGGCAGGTCGTAGATCAATGACCACGGCACCGGGTGCTGCCGGTCCGGATCGCCGATCGTCGGGTCGGCCACGTTCAGCACCGCCGGCCTGCCCCTGGCCGCGGCCTCGTGCCTGATCAGCTCCGGCAAGGTGTCGAAGACGCGGTTGTCCCGGAAGAGCCGCTCGAACAGCACTGCACCCTGGCGGGCCAGGGCGGCCAGATCGGCGGTGAACTCGGCGGCGGGCTTGCCGTGGTCGGCGTCCAGGGTGCTCCGGCCATCGGTGAGGTGCAGGTCGTAGAGCAGCTGACGAGCCGCGCGCACCGCGTTGTCGGCGGCGTTCGCGCTGATCCACGCCGGGTTGTCGGCGAAGCGCACACCGTTGACCAGCGCGCGCGAACCACCATCGGTGACGAGCACGCTCGCCGCCCGCTCGGCGAGCGAGCCGAGGTCGGCGAACGAGCGCGTCAGCCGGTACACCAGCCGGGCATGCATGCCGTCCGTCGCGGCCGAGCCGACCGGCAGGAACAACTGCTGGGCGTGTACGGCGACGACCCCGAAGTAGATGACCAGCTCACCGGTCCACACGGTCGACTCGACCGGCGTCGTGATCGGAAATCGCACCCATAGCTGCCGGACGCAGTCGCGCGCGTGGATGTCGTCCGCGCAGTCGCAGGCGAAGCTCGCCCCGTGACTCGGCAGGGTGAAGCGGACGACCCTCGGCTCGACGTCGCCGTCCATGGTCAACGCGGCCCGCAGCACCAGATCACCGTCCGGCAGCGGCTCACTCGGCCACCGCGCCTCGGTTTCGGTGAGGAGGCTCGCGGCTCGGTAGGTATCGATGTTCACCAACACCTCGTAGCCACTGGCGGGTTCCAACGGCACGGCCGGATCCACCGCCACGCTCATACCCGGCCGCACGATCAGGGTGTTGACACTGCGTTCCTCCGCCACTTGCGGCGCCATCGGCGGCGGCGCCTCCGCCCACACGTCGGCCGGCGCGCCGGGCCGGCCGACGGATACCCCGCCGGTACGAGGAACAGGTCCGACGGGGAGGTCGCCGCCGATGTCGATGTCGGTGTAGCCGTGCGGCCGGGTGGTCCAGTACCAGCTGTTGAAGTGATCCACGAGGTCCTCGATGCGCAGATCCCGAGGTTCCACCACGTGAAGCACCGAGGGATCCGAACGCTCGTCCGACCATGTGCCGATCACGGTCCGCGTATCGAGGAGCGGGCCGACCAGCACCGCTGGGGGCGTGATCGTTGCCAGCACACCGAGCCGGGTCCGGCTCGGCACGAAGAACACCACCGGCCTGCCATCGCCGATCAGCTGCGCCACCAGGGCGAGCACGTCCGCGTCGGCCCAGTCCGTCGCCGGGCGCAACGCGACGACGTCGCCGTACACGGCCGATATCAGCCCGGCCACCTCAGCGGGTCGCCGAGGCTGGAGATTCAGATCAGCGCGTACCACGGACAAGTCCCGCGACGGTCGCGAGACCACCAGCGCGGACACCTCCGCGGGCTCGAGCCCGACGTTCACCCGTGCCCACGCCGACCGGTCTCCTACGACGATCAGCGGGTGCCCGAGGCCAACCAGTTCGGCGACCGCGTGGAGCGTGTCGCCCTCGAACCCGGTTACGGCGAGATCCATGGCCCCCCTCACCGGTGATCAGCCTCGACCCGGCGCAACAGCCTATCGACCCTGATGGGCGACGGTTGTGGCCCTACACAGTGCCGATCCGACCGAAGTAGGCCTCGGTCAGCGCGTCCGCACCCGCGATCTCGCTCGCCGGCCGGTCGAGCACCACGCGCCCCACGTCGAGAACGGTGACCCGGTCGGCGACCTCGAACGCGGCCGTCACCGCCTGCTCGACCAGCAGCACGCCGATGCCGGACTCCTTCAGCGCGGCCACCGTCGCCATCACCTCGGCGACGATCGCGGGCGCGAGGCCGCCGGACGGTTCGTCGAGCATCAGCAGCGACGGCCTCGCCACCAGCGCCTGGCCGATCGCCAGCATCTGCTGCTGCCCGCCGGACATCTGGCCTGCCGCGGTGTGCCTGCGGTCGGCGAGCACCGGGAACATCGCGTAGACAGGCTCGAGCTCGGCCCGCAACTTCCGCTTCGACAGCCCTCGGGTGTAGCCGCCCAGCAGCAGGTTCTCCTCAACCGTGCGGCGGCGGAAGATCCGCTTGCCCTCCTGGACGAGGCCGATGCCCGCCCCGACCCGGCGGTGCGCGGGGAGGCCAGTGATGTCGCGGCCGTCGAAGGTGATCGATCCCGCGTCGGCCCGGTTCAGCCCGGCCACGGCCCGCAGCGTGGTGGTCTTGCCCGCGCCGTTGCGCCCCAGCAGCACCGTCACCTCACCGGGGTCGACCTGGAGCGAGACGTCCCACACCGCGCGGATGTCGCCGTACCCCGTCGCGAGGTTGCGGACCTCCAGCAGCGTCACTGCCCCACCTCCTGCTGCCGGACGCCGAGGTACTCCGCGAGCACCCGCGGGTGGTTCTCGATCTCCCGTGGGGTCCCCGACGCGACCAGCTCGCCCTGGGCCAGCACGAAGATCGTGTCGGCCAGTTCGAGCACGAGGCGGAAGTTGTGCTCGACGAGGATCACGGCCGGACCCGCGTCGCGGATCTTGCGGATCAGCTCGGCGAGCCGCTCGATCTCGTCCTCGTCGAGGCCGGAGGCCACCTCGTCGAGCAGCAGCACCTTCGGGCGGGACATCAACGCCCGCGCGACCTCCAAGAGGCGCCGGGTGCCGAGGGGCAGCGATGCGGCCTCGGCGTCGGCGAGGTGCTCCACACCGACGAGCCGCAACACCTCGGTGACGTCGGCCCGGTCGGCGGCCGCGGCGCGACGGTGGGCGGGCAGCCGCAGGATCGACGCGAGCATCCCGACGTAGCGGGGCGCGTACGCCGCGGCGGCCACCGCCTCGCGTACGGAGATGTGGCGGGGGAAGAGGGGCGTCTGGAACGTCCGCGCGACTCCGGCCCTGGCAACCCGGTGGGTGGGCAGGCCCGTGATGTCCCCGCCGTCGTTGTCAGAGCCGCCGATCCGGATCGATCCGGCGTCGGTGCGGTAGTAGCCGCAGATCATGTTCAGCAGCGTCGTCTTGCCGGACCCGTTGGGGCCGATGAGCGCGGTGATCCGGCCCGGCTCCGCGGTCAGGCTCACGCCGCGCAGGGCGTGGAGGCCACCGAACCGCTTGCGCACCTCGACGACCTCCAGCCGGGCGCCTACGAGCGGAGGCAGCTGCCCGGCTCCCGACCCGCTGGGTGCGGTGGCGGTCTCCCAGCGGGCCTCGACCCGCGCGATCGCGGCGCGGGCGAGCCCGGCCAGTCCGTTCGCGACGAGCGTGCCCGCGATGATCAGGAAGATCCCGTAGACGATCTGGGAGTACTGCTCGAAGTCCGTCGACCGCAGCGGCCCGTACTGCATCGCGGCCGCGCCGACCAGCGGGCCGTAGACGCTCATCGAGCCGCCGAGAATGGAGGCCGCGAGTACCGTCACGGCCATCGTGAACCCGAACGTGTGGGGTGCGAGGTACTGGTCGACGAAGGCGAAGAGCGCTCCCGCGATCCCGGCCGGGATCGCGCCGACCGCGTAGGCGGTGAGCTTGAGCCGGTACACCGAGATCCCGAGCGACGACGCGAGGACCGGGCTCGCGCGCAGCACCTGGAAGGCGATGCCGTGCCGGGAGGTGATCAGGTTGCGCACGAGCGCGAACCAGCCGACGGTGACGACCGCGACGACGACGTAGAGACCGACGTTCGACAGCTCGCGGCCGAACAGGTGTGGGTCGGGGATCCCGACCATGCCGACGGCGCCGCCGGTGTAGTGCTCGAGCAGGTCGATGAACTGCGGGACGAGCAAGACGAGGAAGAACGACGTCATGGCCAGCGACCAGCCGCCCAGCCGCAGCCCGGGTACCCCGGAGATCAGCCCGACGACGAGCGCCGCCACCGCGCTGAGGACGATCAGCACCGCCAGGTCGTTGACCAGGTTCATGGCGAGGTAGCCGGACAGGTACGCGCCGGTGGCATACATCGCCGCCTGTCCGAGTGCCAGCTCTCCCGCGTACCCGAAGCTGAGGTTCAACCCGCTGGCGACGAGCGCGAGGATGCAGCTCAGCATCAGCAACCGCCGGGCGCCGGCGCTGATGCCGAGCCACGGCGCCGCGACGAGCAGCACGGCCAGCACCAGCGGCAACAGCCAGGACGGGAGCCTGCGCAGGGTCGCCACGGTCAGACCACCCGTTCCCTGGTCGTGCCGAACAGGCCGGTGGGTCTGAGCATCAGGACCAGCAGCAGCACGACGAACACCATGATCGTCGAGAACGCGCTGCCCAGCCAGCGCCCGGAGAGCGACTCGACGAGCCCGACCGCGAACCCGCCGACGAGGGCGCCCGGCAGGCTGCCGAACCCGCCGATCGCGAGCGCGACGAACCCCTTGAGCGCCATGGCCGCTCCCAGCGTGGCGACCGCGAAGGTCTTCGGGCCGACCAGCGGCCCGGTGAGGCCTGCGAGCACGCCGGTGAACACGAAGGCGCCCAGCGCGAGCCGCTCGACGTCGATCCCGCGCAACCAGGCGGCGTCCCGGTCCTCGGCCATGGCGAGCAGCGCGAGCCCGGTGAGCGAGCGGCGGCCGTAGACCGTGAGGCCTGCCGTGATCACGACGACGCCGACGATCAGCGCGATCTCGACCGCGCTCACCCGGCCACCCAGCAGCGTCCACGTGACGTCCGGGACGGGCGGCGGCACCTTGAGCACCTGGTCGCCCCAGACCAGCCGGGTCACGCCGTCGAGAAGGGTGGCCATCCCGAGCGTGGTGACGAGGTGCGCGTGCGCCCCCTTGACCGGGCGGATGGCGGCGAACTCCTCGATCAGCGCGAGCACACCGACGCCGAGCGCGGCGACGATGACGACCATGACGACCGGCAGCTCGGCCACCACCAGGCCCCAGTAGGACACGAAGACCGCGAGCATCGTCAGCTGCGCGTGGGCGAAGTTGAACGTCGAGTACGCGATGTAGACGACGTTGTAACCGATCGCGACCAGGGCGTAGACCGCGCCGATCGCCAGGCCGGACCAGACCGCCGTCACCGGCCACCTCCTCCCGCGTGACAGGCCGCACCCGTCGGAGGCGGACAGTACAGCCACCGACCAAGCGCTTGCTAGCCTCGCGAGCCGGCCTCCTTCAGCCCCCCATGGCGCGGTCCGAAACGTTCACCGCCGCCACGATCCGGCGATCCTGTCCTGCGAGCCTTGGCCACGGTGGTAGCGGCCTGGTCGAAGGCCCGGATCGTCGCGGTCTCGGCGACGGACAGCCAGATGAGTCGCCACTGGAAGGGCGGGGCGTCGCGGATCGGCACGTAGGCGACGTCGGGGCGGGCGTGGTAGCTCGCGGCCTGTGCCGGCACCGGATAGGCGCCGAGACCGGCGCCGACGAGGGCGAGCAGCTCCTGGACCGTGGTGAACGACGGCCCCCGCTCGACGGGCCGGCCTTCGGGTGTGTGCTGGGGGACGAGCGCGTGGTCCCAGTAGTCGGGAACCGCAGGCGGCGTGCGAAGGAGCGTGGTTCCGGCGAGGTCGGCGAAGGACACCGATGGTCGACCGGCGAACGGGTGCTGGGCCGACACGGCGAGCAGGCGGTCCTCCTCGAACAGGACGCTGCCGGCCGTGAGATCCGCTTCGCGGGCACCGAAGACGGGCACGGTGGCGAGCAGCACGTCGAACTCGCCGGCCCGGAGGGGACCGAGGCCCGCGCCGAACTGCTTCTCGCGGAACTGGGCCTCGCAGTCGGGGTGCTCGGCCCGGAAGGCCTCGGCCATCTCGAGGACGAGCTGGGCGGTGGCGGCGCCGACGAACCCGACCCGCAGCGTGCCCCGCACGCCGCGGGCGGCAGTGATGGCCTCGTCGAGGGCCTCCTGGATCTGCTGGTAGGCAGGCCGCAGCGCGTCACCGAGGCGGCGACCGACCGGGGTCAGCTCCACTCGACGACTGGTGCGCTCGAACAGCGACGTGCCGATGCGCCGTTCCAGCTTCTTGATCGTCTGACTGACCCTGGCCGTGGACACGCGGAGCCGCTCCGCCGCCCGTCCGAAGTGCAGCTCGTCGGCGAGCGTCAGGAAGATCTCGATGTCCCGCTGGTCCACCGCCGCTCCCGCTCGTTCGTGAGCTATCGGTTAACGATCGTTGCGCACTCCGCCGTTGTTCGCCAGCGCCGTCGCGTCGATCCTTGGCCTGCGCCGTCGGCCCGCGGCGACCGGGGGGAACGTCGATGAAAGGCACCGAATCCACCACGCCATCCGCATCCGCCCGCCCCGGCCTGAGGGCATTGCAAGGCGCGATACTCGTCCTGATCGCCATCGTCGTCGCGTCCGTCGTGACGCGGCTCCTCGTGGACGTGCCGCACCTGCTCGACGGCACGTTCCCGGAGGAGGAGTACGACCGCCGTTACGTCCAGCATCCGTGGCTGGCGTACGTGCACATCGCGCCTGGCATCGTGTACCTGCTCGGCGCGCCGGTGCAGCTCGCGTACCGGATCCGTAACCGCCACTACACCTTCCACCGCAGGCTCGGCCGGGTGCTGCTCACTGCCGGACTGATCAGCGGAGCGTTCGCCATCGCGATCGGGTACGTGATGCCGTTCGCCGGCACCAGCGAGGCCATCGCCAGCTACGTCTTCGGGTCGTGGTTCCTCGCCTGCCTGCTGCTGGGCTTCCGGGCGATCCGCCGCGACGACGTGGTCAACCACCGCCGCTGGATGATCCGCGCGTTCGCGATTGGGGTCGGTGTCGGCACCATTCGCATCTGGCTCGGTCTGTTCGAGGCGACCGGTCTGTTCGAGTTCCAGGACGGCTTCGACGTGGCGTTCTGGCTCGCCTTCCTGATACACGCTGCCGCCGCCGAACTGTGGATCCGCAAATCCCCGCACCCGGACGACGTCTGGAACCCGACGGAACAGCCGAACCCGGGGAGCACGCGATGAGCTGGCGATCCTGGCAGGTCGTCACCCTGCTGGCCGCCACCCTCACAATGGGGCTCACAGCCGGCCTGTTCGGCGACGCGCCACCTCTGACGCAGCCGACCACGACGCCCCCCGCCCGGCCAAGACGGCTCCCGGACCGCCTTCAGGATCGACGCCGTGACGGCACTGCCGTGACGGTGGCGGCGCGGACCGGCGGCTCGTCGGCCTCCCGGTCGCGATGGCCGAGGGCGGGCCTGTGGCCGACAGGCGCGGCGAAGTGCTGCGAGCGGGCTTACCCCCTACGGCGTAGACGCCGATACTTCCCCGGTCGGATGTGTTCGCGCCGCACGCCCGGCACGCTCTTCGGCACGAAGGCCCTCACGAAGTCCGGAATAGAAGATCACCGAACGTCGTGAATTCGCCAACCGTGGACGCTGCGGGGGGCATATCAGGTTGTCGAGAAGAGCGTGATGCGATCACGTCAGCAGATCTGGAGGGTCTCGTGCGAAAGATCATAGTGACGATGTGGACCACGTTGGACGGTTTCGTCGCGGGCCCCGACGACGAGATGGACTGGCTTCGCCTCGATGACGACGTCCAAACATATGAGATCGATCTTGTCAGTGCAGCCGATACCCTCCTGCTCGGCCGAGTCACGTTCAACGATTTCGCCGGCTACTGGCCGCGCGTTGCTCGCAACTCCGCCGAGCAACCGGCCTCATCCCGCTATGCGCAGATCCTCGACGGCATGGAGAAGATCGCCGTCTCCGGGTCCGGACAGCTCACCGAATGGGAGAACACTCGTCGGTGGCCTTCGGTCGACACCGACACCGTCCTCGACCTCAAGAACTCACCCGGCCGGGATGTCATCGTCTACGGCAGCCTCAGCCTCGTCAATACCCTCACCGAGCTCGGGCTCGTCGACGAGTTCCACCTACTCGTGCACCCGGTGCTCCTCCGCGACGGCAAGCCCCTGCTACGCCCCGGCAAGCCGCTCGTGGACTTGCAGCACCTCTCGACACGGATGTTCCCTTCCGGTGTGGCCTTCACCAGGTACCGGCCTACGATTCCGCGCTCACCGGCAGCACCGAACGCGGCGTCCACCTCGAATGGATGACCGTTCCAACCAGATCCGGAAGTGAAGTTGGGGGCCGATGAATGGGAGTGCTGCAACGAGTCCCGGAGGGACCGTGACACCTCGTCAGAACACGACCGAATTCCCCGTGATCATCTCTGGGGGTGGGCCGGTCGGCATGGCCACCGCGCTGCTGCTGGCCCGGCAGGGCGTGCGCAGCGTCGTGCTGGAACGCAACACGAGCACGCACTGCGGCCAGTCGCGGGCCCTCACCGTGCAGCGGGACATCCTCGCCCTGTTCGACCGGCTCGGGATCGTCAACGAGATCCTCGACGACGGCGCGAGCTGGTCGCTGAGCCGCACCTACTACCGCGACCAGGAGATCCTCCAACTGCGCTGGCCCGCCAGCGGCGAGGACGTCTACCCGGCCTTCGTGAACTTCCCGCAGTTCCGCATCGAGGAGCTGCTGCACGCCGAGGCGGCGCGGAGCGGGCTCGTCGAGTTCCGACACGGCCGCACGGTCGTCGGGATCCGGCAGGACGCCGCCTCCGTGATCGTCGAGGCCGAGGGTCCAGCGGGGACGGAACGCTACGCGGGTGCGTACCTCGTGGGTGCGGACGGCATCGGTAGCACCACCCGCAAGGCGCTGCGGATCCCCTACGACGGATGGGATGCCGAGGGCCGCTTCCTCGTGGCCGACTTCGAGGTCGACCTCCCCCTCGCCGTGGAACGGCGCCTCTGGTTCGATCCGCCGTTCTCCCCGGGCGGCATCGTGCTCATGCATTGCATGGGTGAGCGCACGTGGAGGATCGACTGGCAGATCGATGCCGACGCGGACGAGGGCGCCGAGCTGCGCCCGGAGTGCATGAGCGAACGGGTGCGCAACGTCATCGGTGACCGCCCGTTCGCCGTGCTGCGGGCCAACACCTATACCTTCCAGCAACGCCGCGCCAGGCGGTTCCGAGACGGCCGTGTCTTCCTCGTGGGCGACTCGGCGCACGTCGTCTCCCCGTTCGGAGCTCGAGGCATGAACAGCGGCCTCGAGGACGCCGAGAACCTCGCGTGGAAACTCGGGTTCGTCCTCACCGGGCAGGCCGATCCGGCCCTGCTCGACATCTACGAGATCGAGCGGATCACCGCCGCCGACCATCACATCCAGGTCACCGGCGAGACGATGAGGTTCATGACCCCGGCCGATGCCGCGGGGAAGGCCCACCGGGACGCCGTACTCGAGGCCGCCGCGGCCGACCCCACCCAGGCCGACCGGATCGACAGCGGGAAGCTGTACGAGCCCCATCCGTACACCACGTCCCCGCTCACGCTCGACCTCGACGCCGACGGCAGCCCGCGGTCCGCCCGTCCCGACGACCCCACGCGCGCCGGGGTGCCGGCCCTCGACGGGCTCTGCCAGGTGTCCGGCTCCTCAGCGCGGACGACACTGCGCAAGACGACACTCCGCAAGGCGCTCGGCGGCGTGGTCAGCCTGCTCGTCGTGCCCGCCGAAGGCGGTGCCGGGAACGATCTGGCCCGGCGCCTCTCGGAGGTCCCCACACCGGCCGCCGTCCGCCGCCGGCTGCTCACCCGCCCCGACACGTCGACCCGGAACCCGCCCGGCATCGACGCGATCAGCGATTCCACCGGGGCCCTTGTCAGCGCGTACTCCGGTCCCCGCGACCAGCTGTACCTCGTCCGCCCCGACTGCTATCTCGCCGTACGGATCGAGCTGGCGGGTCCCGGCGCGCTCGCCGGCGCCGTCGAACGTGCGCTCGACATCCTCGCGCTCACCCCCACCACTCGCCAGACTTGTTCGTCGACCTCCCGCACCGCCCTGCCGCCCACAATGTGAGGAGTTCCCTGATGGCCAAGTCCTCCCTGCCCGACTCGGCCCTGCCACCGATCGTCTCGGCGAAGGACTGGAACGCCGCCTTCGAGGCCATGCTGATCAAGGAGAAAGAACTCACCCGGGCCCGCGACGCGCTCGCCGCCCAGCGCCGCAGGATGCCCATGACCCCGGTGGAGACCGACTACCGCTTCCTGGGTCCGGACGGTGAGGTCGGCCTGCTCGACCTGTTCGCCGGCCGCCGCCAGCTCGTGGTCTACCGCTTCTTCTACCAACCCGACGTCGACGGCTGGCCGGACAAGGGCTGCGGGGGCTGCTCCTTTCTCGCCGACCACATACCCCACCTCGCCCACGTCAACTACCGCGACACCACCTTCGCGATGGTCTCGCCCGCCGACCAGGACAAGATCATCGCGCTGAAGCAGCGGATGGGCTGGGACATGCCCTGGTACACCCTGCTCGGCGACGCGTTCAGCAACGACTTCGGCGTCGCGGAGATGTTCGGGCTGAACGTGTTCCTCCACGACGACAACAACCGGGTGTTCCGCACCTACTTCGTCAACGGCCGCGGTGTGGAGGCCATCACCCCGACCTGGTCGATCCTCGACATCACCCCACTCGGCCGGCAGGAGGACTGGGAGGACACCCCCGACGGCCGACCCCAGACCCCGCCCTACTGGTTCGGCCGCCACGACGAGTACCCCTGATGGACGAGCGGGCGGCGGCGATCACGGCCTCGGGCACGGGCTCCCCCCGGACGGTCGGAGGCGGAACTTCTGGACCTTGCCGCTGGCCGTGCGGGGCAGCTCGTCGACGAACGTGATCCGCCGCGGGACCTTGAAGTTCGCCATCTCCTCGCGGCAGAACCCGGTGAGCTCCTCCGCGGTGGCGGCCGTGCCAGGTCGCAGGCGCACGAAGGCGTGCCCGACCTCGCCCATCCGCGGATCGGGCTCACCGACCACCGCCGCCTCCGCTACGGCCGCGTGCCGCGCGAGCATGCGCTCGACCTCGGCCGGGTAGACGTTGAACCCGCCGACGACGTACATGTCCTTGATGCGGTCGGTGACGCGGAGGAAGCCGTCGGCGTCCATCCACCCGATGTCGCCGGTGTGCAGCCAGCCGTCTGCGTCGATGGCCGCGGCGGTGGCGTCGGGGTCCTCGAAGTAGCCGACCATCACGTTGTAGCCCCGGATCACGATCTCGCCGTGCTCGCCCGGAGACAGCGGACGGCCCTCCGGATCGACGATCGCGACCTCCGTGCCCGGGATGGCCCTGCCGCAGCTGGTCGAGAGGCGGTGCGGGTCGGTGTCCGGCGGGCAGACGGTGGCGGTGCCGCACGACTCGGTGAGGCCGTACGCCGTGATCACGTCGGTGAAGCCGAGCTCGGTGCGCATGCGCTCCAGCAGCGGGACCGGCACGACCGTGGCCCCCGTGACGGCGAGGCGCACCGAGCTCAGGTCGTACCCGGACCGGCGCTGGTGATCCAGGAGCGTCGTGTAGACGGTCGGCGCTCCGGGGAAGACGGTGATCCGCTCCTGCTGGACGAGTCGCAGCGCGGCTTCCGCGTCGAAGACCGCGAGCGGCACGATCGTCGCCCGCCGGATCAGGCAGGCGAGCAGGCCTGCTCGGTAGCCGAAGCTGTGGAAGAACGGGTTGACCAGCAGGTAGCGGTCGCCGAGGCGCAACCCCACCATGTCGCTCCAGGCCGCGTTCACGCGCAGGTTGCCGGCGTGGCTGACCATGGCGCCCTTCGGATAGCCCGTGGTGCCGGACGTGAAGAGGATGTCCGAGACGTCCTGCGGCTTCAGCGCATCGATCCGCCGGTCGATCTCGGCGTCCGGCACGGCATCCCCGATGGCGAGGAACGCGGTGAAGGCGAGCGCGGTGGGATCGCTCGTGTCGTCGATCGTGACGACGGTGTCCAGGTCCGTCCCGCGCAGCATCGCGAGGTAGTCGGTGCCGAGAAACCCGTCGTGCACGACCAGCAGCCGCGCCCGCACCTTCCCGAGCGCGTACCGGACCTCCTCACCCTTGAACCGCGTGTTGACCGGCACGAGCACGCCGCCCGCTGCCAGGATCCCGAGCGCCGCGACGACCCAGCTCGCCGAGTTCGGGGCCCACACCGCGGCCCGATCGCCCGGCTGGAGGCCGCGGGCCACGCAGGCCTTCGCGAACCGCGTGACCTCCGCGTCCAGCTGCGCGAAGGTGAGCCGGACCGCCCCGTCGGCCACGGCCTCCGTGTCGGGCGCCTCCGCGGCAGCCGTGCGCAGGCAGGCCGGGATGGTCGTCACGCCGACAGCGTAGCGTGCCAACCAAGCGCTTGCTACCGTACGCGCATGGCCGAAGCCTACATCGTCGAGGCGGTCCGCACGCCTGTCACGAAGCGCGGCGGGGCGCTCGCGGGCGTGCATCCGGCCGACCTCGGCGCCCACGCGCTGGCCGGGTTGATGGAACGCTCGGGGGTGGACCCGGCCGCCGTCGACGACGTCATCCTCGGATGCGTCGACACGCTCGGGCCGCAGGCGGGCGACATTGCGCGTACAGCATGGCTCGCCGCAGGCCTTCCCGAGGAGGTCCCCGGCGTCACCGTCGACCGCCAGTGCGGCTCGTCGCAGCAGGCGGTGCACTTCGCCGCGCAGGCGGTGCTCAGCGGCACCGCCGACGTCGTCGTCGCGGGCGGGGTGCAGAACATGAGCGCGATCCCGATCTCCGCCGCCATGACCGCAGGGCAGCAGTTCGGCTTCCCCGACCCGTTCTCCGGCTCGGAGGGCTGGCGGCGCCGCTACGGCGGCGTCCCGCTCTCGCAGTTCCGCTCCGCGCAGATGATCGCCGACAAGTGGGACGTCTCCCGGGAGGACATGGAGGTGTTCGCGCTGGAGAGCCACCGGCGCGCGATCGCGGCGATCAACGAGGGCCGGTTCGACCGCGAACTCCTGCCACTGGGCGACGCCGTTCTCGACTCGTGCCCGCGCCGGGACACCTCGCTGGAGCGGATGGCGGCGCTCGCACCGCTCGAGGAGGGCGGCACCGTCACCGCTGCGGCGGCCAGCCAGATCTGCGACGGGGCGGCGGCGCTGCTGGTGATGTCCGAGCGCGCGGTGGCCGACCACGGCGTCACCCCGCGGGCGCGCGTCCACCACCTGTCGGTCCGCGGGGCCGACCCGGTCTGGATGCTCACCGCTCCCATCCCGGCCACCGTGCACGCGTTGGCGCGCACCGGGCTCACGATCGACGACGTCGACCTCGTCGAGATCAACGAGGCCTTCGCGTCCGTCGTACTCGCCTGGCTGAAGGAGACGGGCGCCGACCCGGCGCGGGTGAACGTCAACGGCGGGGCCATCGCGCTCGGGCACCCGCTGGGCGCCACCGGCGCGCGTCTGATGACCACGCTGTTGCACGAGCTGGAACGCACCGGCGGCCGGTACGGCCTGCAGACCATGTGCGAAGGTGGCGGCCAGGCGAACGTCACGATCATCGAGCGGCTGGGATGACCGATCAGGAGGGGCGGGCCGTCGTCGTCACCGGCGGGACCCGCGGCATCGGCGCGGCGATCGCGCGCCGCTTCCTCGCCGCGGGCGCCGACGTGCTGGTGTGCGGCCGCACCGTGCCCGACGAGCTGCCGTCCTGCACCGCAGGCAGCGCCGCGTTCGTGCCGGCCGACATCCGCGAGCCGGAGCAGGCCGCGGCCGTCGTGGACGCCGCTGTCGAGCGGTTCGGCCGGTTGGACTTGCTGGTCAACAACGCGGGCGGCGCGCCGTCGGCCGACTCGGCGAGCGTGTCGCCGCGCTTCGTCGAGCGGGTCGTCGCGCTCAACCTGCTCGCGCCGTTCTACCTTGCCCAGCGCGCCAACGCCGTGATGCAACAGCAGGACGATGGCGGCCTGATCCTCAACATCGGCAGCATCGCGGCCCGCGACCCGGCGCCCGGGACCGCCGCCTACGCGGCGGCGAAGGGCGGGCTGACCACCCTCACCCGGGCGCTCGCGATGGACTTCGCACCGAAGGTCCGGGTCAACCAGGTGACGGTGGGTCTGGTGCGCACCGAGCTGGCCCACGTCTACTACGGCGACGAGGCCGGCCAGGAGCGGGTGGCCGCCGCGATCCCGATGCGGCGGATGGCCGAACCCGACGATGTGGCGGCGGCCTGCCTGCTGCTGGCCTCGCCGCTCGCCGGCTACGCCACCGGGGCGGAGCTGCTGGTGGACGGCGGTGGGGAGATCCCGACCCGCCACCTCGCGTCGGCGCCGCAAACCGCCCGGTAGTTGCGGCCGTCAAGCATAGCCCGTGGCGATCGATTCCATCGGAAACAATCGCTTTTCCTGATGTGAATGCGGACCTAGCGTCCTCGCTATGACAGCCCGCGGAACACTGGCACCTGCTGCTCCGGCGATCGAGCCCCGACCGCATCGGGCGCGGCCCCGGCCGTCGAGGCTGGTGTGGGCCCTCACGGCAACCCAGTTCGTGAGTCGGGGCGGCGGGCTGGCGCGGTCCTTCCTGGTGCTCTACCTGACCCAGGAGCGGGGACTCTCGCCGACGACGGCCGGGGCGGTGCTCGCGGCGGTCGGCGTCGGAGATGTCGGGTCGCAGCTGCTGGGCGGCTGGCTGGGCGACCGAATCGGTCGGCGCCACACCATGCTGGTCGGGTTCTTGGGCACAGCGGTCGCGCTCGTCGCGCTCGGCTCGGCGGAAACGATGCCGGCGATCTGTGCGGCAGCCCTCGGTGTCGGGCTGATGGCGGAGCTGTTCCGCCCCGTGGGATCGGCTGCCGTGGCGGACCTGCCCGCCCAGGAGCGGATCCGTGCCTACGGGTTGCTCTTCTGGGCGGCCAACGTCGGCTTCACGGTCTCGACGGTGGCCGCTGGGATCCTGGTCCGACACGGATACGGAATCCTGTTCTGGATCAATGCGGCGACCTCGGTCCTCGCGGCGCTGATCGTGTGGCGGCACGTCCCCGAGACCCGCCCTGCGACGCCGAAAGCGACCCGACAGGCACTGCTCCCAGTCCTGCTGCGCGATCGCGTGATGCTGGCCATGGCGGCGATCCACGTCGTCTACTTCACGATGTTCCTGCAGACGTTCTCGACGCTCCCGCTCGTCATGGCAGGTGACGGCCACGGTCCAGGGACCTACGGTGCGATGCTCGCCCTGAACGGGATCGTGATCGTCCTCGTCCAACCGATTGCGGTACGGCTGCTCGACGGCCGCGACACGGCCACAGTTCTGGCGGTTTCGATGCTGCTGGTCGGCATCGGCAGCGGACTCAGCGCTGTCGTGCACAGCAGCGCCGCCCATGCCGGCGGGATCCTCCTGTGGACCCTCGGCCAGATCGGCGTCTCCGTCATGTTCGGCGCCACATTCGCCGACCTCGCGCCTGCCGACCTGCGCGGCCGATACATGGGCATCGCCTCCACCACGTGGAGCCTCGGCGCCGTGCTGGGGCCGCTGGTCGGTACCGCACTGCTCGACCACGGTGGGCGAACCGCGCTGTGGACGGCATGCGCGGCGACCGGGCTCGCGCTGTTCGCCGCGCAGAAGGCCATCGCCCCGGCGCTGCGCCGCCGAACCTCGGCCGCGGCCTCCGAGGCCCGTCCCGAGTAGTGCGCCTGTCGGGACCGGAGACGCGATGGCCCCTCGTGGGTGGTGGTCTCGATACGGGCCGGCGCCGGGGCACCGGCCCTACTCGACCACCGGGAATCGGATCAGGTGCCCGATCGGCGGGCCGCTCGCATCGCTACCGGCGCGCCCGCCAGGTCCTCGTCGTTGCAGAGCAGCTTGACCTCGTAGTACGGGGATCCGGCCTGGTCGTCGTAGTCGAGGTGGATGGCGATCACGTCTACCGGCTCGCCCAGCCACTGCTGCGTGCGCCGCAACCAATCTGCGGCCCGTTCGAGCGCGGTCGGCAGGTCGTCGTCGCGGAACTGGACGGGGCGGAAGGGCACATCGTGAATCTGGTCCTGCGGGTTGTCGGGTCGGGGGAGCTCGGCCGCCAATCCGGAGTCGTCGAGTCGCAGGTTCACCGGGTGCTCGCTCACGTCCCCGAGTCTGACCAGTCCCGCGACAGCGGACAAGCGCCACGCCGATCGGCCGTCCATCTCGTGGGCACCGGCATCAGCCGCGGTCGTCACACACCGCCTGCCGTGCCAGACGCCGCCGCAACTGGGAGCTGGACCCGTACAGCTGCTGGTCGGCCTTGCCGCGCTTGAGGTAGAGGTGCGCGTCGTGCTCGAAGGTGAACCCGATACCCCCGTGCATCTGGATTGCCTCGGCGGCCACCGCCATCAGCGTGTCGGCGCAAACCAGCTTGGCGAGCGGGGCCACGACCGGCAGCTCGTCGGAACCGGACGCGACCGCCGCCGCGGCGTACCAGGCGGTCGAGGCCGCTCCCTCCACCTGAACGGCCAAGTCGGCGCAGCGGTGCTTGAGCGCCTGGAACGAGCCCAGCGGGCGGCCGAACTGGTGGCGGACCTTCAGGTATTCCACGGTCATATCGAGGCAGGCGGACGCGGCGGCCGCCGACTCGACGGCGAGCGCCACCAGGCAGAGGTCGACGAGCAGCTGCGCGTCGGCGCCGGGCAGCGGCGTCGCCACCGCGCCGTTCAGCTCGACGTCGGCGAGCCGCCGGGTCTGGTCGAGCGTGACGCGGCCGCGGCGCACCACGCCCGGCTGGTCCGCCTCCACGGCGAGGACGCCCTCGCGGGCCACGACCAGCAGCACGTCGACGGCCGCCCCGTGGGGCACGTACGCCTTCGCGCCGCGCAGTTCCCAGCGCTCTCCGGCCCGGGTCGCGGTCGTCGTCGCCTCGGTTGTCGGCGCCTCGATCCCCCACCCGGCCGCGGGTTCGGCCACCGCCACCGAGACCGACACGGCGTCCTCGGCGATCCGGGTGAGCAGCCGGTCCGCGGCGGCCGTGCCGCACCGGGCGAGCACGGCCGTCGCGGCCAGCGTGGTGGGGAGCGGTGTCGGGACCACGCGGCGGCCGAACTCCTCGAGCACCGCTGCGCCGTCGGTGAAGTCCAGGCCGAGCCCGCCGCAGCGTTCGGGCACCAGCACCGCGGTGAGGCCCAGCTCGGCGGCGCCGCGGCGCCACAGTTCGACGTCGTGCCCGGGCTCGCCGGCCATCACCTCCCGCACCCGCGCCGATCCGGCGTGCCGGTCGAGGAAGGCCGCCACCGTGCGGCGCATGTCCTGCCGCTCGGCGTCCCGGGCCGGAGCGATCATCGCGGCAGCCCCAGCATCCGCTCGGCGATGATGGTGCGCTGCACCTCGTTCGACCCGCCGTAGATCGTGTCGGCGCGGGTGAACAGGAAAAGGCGCTGGGCATCGGTCAGCCCGTAGGGGGCACCGTCGACGAGGAGGCCGGCAGGACCCGCCACGTCCACGGCCAGCTCGCCGAGGTCGCGGTGCCACGTGGCCCACTGCAGCTTGGAGATCGAGGCCTCGAGGCCGCGGCCGGCGTCTGCCGAGCTCAGCGTGCGGAGCGCGGTGTAGCGCATGACCTTCAGGCCGATCCACGCATCGACGATCCGGGCGTGCAGGGCCGGGTCGTCGAGGGCGCCTGTATCGCGGGCCGCCGCGACCACGGCGTCCAGCTCGCGCTCGAACCCGATCTGCTGCCCGAGTGTGGCCACGCCGCGTTCGAAGGCGAGCGTGCCCATCGCGACGCGCCACCCGTCGCCCTCGTCGCCGACGCGGTTCTCGACGCCGGTGACCGCGCCATCGAAGAACACCTCGTTGAACTCGGACGTACCGGTGATCTGCTGGATGGGGCGGACCTCGATGCCGGGCTGGTCCATCGGCACCAGCAGGTACGAGAGCCCGCGGTGGCGGGTCGAGCCCGGGTCGGTGCGGGCAAGGACGAAGCACCAGTCGGCGATGTGGGCGAGCGATGTCCACACCTTCTGCCCGGTGATGACGTACCGGTCCCCGCTGCGGACGGCGCGCGTCTGCACCCCGGCGAGGTCGGACCCGGCGCCCGGCTCCGAGTAGCCCTGGCACCACAGCACCTCGCCGCGCAGGATGCCGGGCAGGAACCGCTCCTGCTGCTCGGGTGTGCCGAATTCCAGCAGGGTGGGGCCGAGCAGCTGCTCGCTCATGTGCCCCAGGCGCCCCGGCCCGCCCGCGCGGGCGTACTCCTCGTGGAAGACGACCTGCTGGACGAGGCTGGCGCCTCGGCCGCCCTTCTCCACCGGCCAGCCGAGGCCGATCCAGCGGCCCTCGCCGAGCCTGCGCTCCCACGCCCGGCGCAGTTCGAGTGCCTCGTGCTCGTTGCCCGGGCCTCCGGTGCCGACCACCGCGGCGAACTCGCCGCGCAGGTTCTCGGCGAGCCAGTTCCGCACCTCGGCGCGGAACTCCTTCTCCTCGATCATCAGGCTCCGTAGACGGGTGTCGGAGGCTCGGCCCGCGCGACGAGGCCCGCGATCACGGGGCCGAGCTCCTCGGCGGGCCACCGCGAGTCCCGCGTGACCGGCTTCCCGTGGCGCCATCCGTCGGCGAGGGAGATCTCGCCGCCCGCGACCTCGAACATCCGGCCCGTCACGCCCGCGGCCGCGGCGCTGCCGAGCCACACGACCAGCGGCGAGACGTTGGCCGGGTCCATCGCGTCGAACCCGGTGTCGGGCTTCTTCATCGCCTCGCCGAAAACCTGCTCCGTCATCGCGGTGCGCGCGGACGGGGCGATCGCGTTGACGACGACGCCGTAGCGGGCGAGCTCGACGGCGGCGACCTGGGTGAGCGCCGCGACGCCCGCCTTCGCCGCCGCGTAGTTGCCCTGCCCGACGCTGCCCATCAGCCCGGCGCCGGACGAGGTGTTCACGACGCACGCCGTGACCTGCTCGCCGGCCTTCGACCGCACGCGCCAGTGGGCGGCGGCGTGCTGCAACGGCGCGAAGTGGCCCTTGAGGTCGACCCGCAGCACCAGGTCCCATTCCTCCTCGGACATGGTGACCAGCATGCGATCGCGGTTGATCCCGGCGTTGTTCACCAGCGTGTCCAGCCGGCCGTGGGCGCGCACCGCGGTGTCGATCAACCCAGCCGCGTACGCCCAGTCGGACACGTCACCGACGCTCGCCACGGCCTCGCGGCCGTCGGCCCGGATCTCCGCGGCCAGCTCCTCGACGGCAGGGCTCACGTCGCCCAGCACCAGCCGGGCGCCGTGGCGGGCGAACTCGAGCGCGTGAGCGCGCCCCAGCCCCTGCCCGGCGCCGGTAACGATCACCGACCGTCCCGTGCACAACGCCGTCACGGCGCCAGACAACCACAGGCGCCTTTCGCAAGCAAGCGCTTGGTTGACGCGCGTCTTCGCAGGCCCTTACGTTGCTTCGGTGCCGGACTTCGCTTCCCGCCCGGGAGCCGCCGTCGTGACGGGCGGAACCGGCGGCATCGGCGCGGCGGTCTGCCAGCTGCTCTCCGCGCGCGGGGCCACGGTCGCGCTGACCTACCGCGCGAACGCCGGCGCCGCGGATGCCATCGTCGCCGAGCTCGGGCCCGACGCCGTCGCCGGGCGGGTGGATCTCACCGACGCGGCCGCAACGGCCGATCACATCGCCTCGGTGCGGGAGCGGTTCGGCGAGATCCACACCTTGGTGCACGCGGCGGGCCCGCACGTCCCGATGGCACACCTGTCGACTGTGCCGCCCGCGCGGTACGCCACCCATCTGGAACAGGAGGCCGCCGCCTTCTACAACCTCGCGTTCGCGGCGCTGCCCGCGCTGCGTGCATCCCGCGGTTCGGTCGTGGCCGTCACGACCGCGGCGACCAGCAGGTACCCGGTGCGCGACGGCCTGTCGGCAGGCACGAAGGGCGCGGTGGAGGCGCTCGTGCGGGCGTTCGCCGCGGAGGAGGGACGGTACGGCGTCCGGTTCAACTGCGTGGGCCCCGGCATGCTGACCGACGGGATGGCCGCGCGGCTGATCGGCTCCGGCGAGCTCGACGAGCGGGCGCTCGCGGCCGCGAGGGGCAACATCCCCCTGCGCCGGTTCGGATCCGCGATCGACGTGGCGGAGGCCGTCGTCTTCCTCGCCTCCGACCGGGCGGGGTTCATCACGGGGCAGAAGCTCGACGTCGACGGCGGCTACGGGGTCTAGGAGAACGCATGAGTGCACCGCGGTTCGGGTTCACACCGGGCGACGTCGTGGTCGTCACGGGCGCCGGCAGCGGCATCGGCCGGGCCACCGCCGTGCACGCCGCGGAGCTGGGACTCACCGTCGCCGCGTGGGACCGCGACGGCGCGACCGTCGCCGACACCGCGACCGAGATCGAGAAGGCAGGTGGGCGGGCCCTCGCGGTCACAGCGGACGTGACCGTGCCCGAGCACGTCGAGGCCGGGTTCGTGCGCAGCCGCGAGCTCGGTGTCGTCCGGCACCTGGTGAACAACGCAGGCCCGTCGTCCGCGGTCGAGCTGGACTTCGACGAGGCGCTCGTCGTCTCAGTGGGGAGCATGCGGCGGATGGTCGACAGCTGGCTCACCCCCGGCGCCCCCGAGGGCGCCTCGCTGGTCAACATCGCGTCGGTGGCCGGCAACGTGATCGGCACCGCGTCCGACTGGTACTGCGCGTCCAAGTCGGCCATCGCGGGGTGGACCCGGCATCTCGCCGCCTACCGCAGCGACGACGTGCGCAGCAACGCTGTGGCGCCCGGCATGACCGACACCCCGCGCCTCGCCGGCTTCGCTCCTGGCGACGTCGGGCAGCGGGTGCTCGGGCGGGTGCCGCTGCACCGGATGGCCCGTCCCGACGAGATCGCGTGGGTGGTGCTCTTCCTGCTCTCCCCGCTGGCGAGCTACGTCAACGGCGCGCTGGTGCCGGTGGACGGCGGCTGGACGGTCACCCAGTGACACGTCTAGGCGGTGCACACCTCCGGACCACCGTGCACACGTCCTGCCGTGTGCACCGTCGCCGCGCGATGTGCACGGTCGAGCGGATCCGCGACACCAGGGGCGCTCGCCGCCGCCAGTAGTGGCACCAGCACGTCGCTGATCGGTGTGGGGACGCCGTGGCTTGCGCCGATCCGGGTGATCACGCCGTTGCGGGCATCCCATTCGAGGGGCCTGCCCGCTTGCCGGTCGTAGAGGATCGAGGTCCCGTGGTCGGGCGGGAGCGCCGCCAGGTGGTCGACGACCTCGTCGGCGAAACCGTCGGGCAGCACCGCCCCCGCCGCCCGCGCGACGGCGGCGCACTCGGCGGCGAGGTCGCGGGCGAGCCGGCGGATCCCCGGATCGGAGAACACCTCGGCGCGGCGGCCGGTGAGGGCCTCGACCGCGACCACCGCGTTGTAGACGAGCTTGACCCACATCGCGGTGGTGAAGTCGGCGACCGGTTCGATCCGCAGGAACGACCCGGCGAACGAGGCCCCGATCCCGTCCGCGGCGGGCACCTCGATCCGCTGGTCGCCTGCGCGGACCACGACGTCGTCGTCCGTGATCGCCTCGGCGGTGCACCACACGATGCCGGGCACCACGTGGTCGGCCGGGACCACTCCGGAGAGCCGCTCGGCGTGCTCCACGCCGTTCTGCAGCACCAGAACCGGGGTGCCGTCCGTGCGCAGCCGCCGCAGCCAGGCCGAGGCACCCGCGGTCTGGTGCGCCTTCACCGCCAGCACCACGAGATCGACGGGCCCGCCCGCCTGTGCGGGGTCGGTCAGGAGCGGCGCCCGCAGGCGGTGGCGGCCGCCCTCCTCCCACCGGACGGTCGGAGCAGGGCGAGGCCGCCGAACGCAGAGCAGCACCTCGTGACGGCCGGCCTCCTCCAGAGCCGCAGCCGTCACGGCCCCCACCGCGCCGACCCCCACGACGGCGACCCGGCTCACCGCGCTCAGGCCCCGATCCCCTTCCGACGAGCGGCGCGTTCGTCGGATAGGTTCCAACGAACGCGCCGTTCGTCGGAATCGGTGCCTAGGTCCGTGCCCCTCGTCTCCGGGGTCAGCGCTGCCGCCGCTACGCACACCAGCGCCAGGACGATCGTGTACGCCGTGAAGTAGCCGGGGGTGCCGCGCGCGGTGAGCCACGCGTTGAGGTAGGGCGCCGTGCCGCCGAACAGCGCCGCCGAGACCGACACCGCCAGCCCCACGCCGGTGGCGCGGGACCGGGTGGTGAACAGCTCGGCGAACCAGGCCACCTGGATGCTCGCACCCAGCGACTGCAGCACCAGCGCGAGGCACATCGCGAGCAGCAGGCTCGCCGGGCTCGGGCCGAGCAGCGCCGAGAGCGGGAACGCCAGCACGGCGACGCCGACACCCCAGACGACCAGGTTGAATCGGCGACCGAACCGCTCGGACACGATCGCGGCCGCCGGGAGCGCCGCCATGAACACGACGTTCGCGACCACGCCCACCCACAGCGCCGCGGCGTCGTCCACACCGTGGAAGCTGATGGCATACGCGGGGGCGCTCACCGACCAGACGTAGTTGAACAGCGTGGTGCCCGCGACGATCGCGACGACCCTCAGCAGGGAGCCGCGCTGCTCCCAGAGCGACGGACCCGTGTGGTCGGGTGGCTGGGCCGCGAATACCTCCGGCTCGCGCAGGTTCCGGCGCATCCACAGCGCGAGCAGCCCCAGCAACCCACCGATCACGAACGGGATCCGCCATCCCCAGCTCGCCATCTGCTCCTGCGGCAGCCCGGCCCGCAGCAGCGCGCCCACGAGCGTGGCGAGCACGGTGCCGGCCACGGTGGACATGACGATCGTGCTGCCCCACAAGCCCCGGTTGTGCGGGCGGGCCACCTCGGCGATGTAGGTGTACGAGCCGCCGAGCTCGCCACCGTGCGCGAAGCCCTGCACGCACCGGGAGAGGAAGAGCCACCCGGAGGCCAGCAGTCCGACCTGGGCGTAAGTGGGGCTGATCGCCAGCAGGATGCTGCACGCCGCGACGAGCGACATCGTCAGCACGAGGACGAAGCCCCGCCCGCGGCGGTCGGCGATCCGGCCGAACACGACGCCGCCCAGCGGGCGCATCACGAAGCCAGCGGCGAACACGGCGAGGGTCGAGAGCAGGTTGGAGACGCTGCTGCCCGCGTCGAAGAAGTCGTCGGCGAAGTACACGGCGAAGATGGCGAAGATCGCCCAGTCGTACCACTCGAGCGCGTTGCCGAGGTTGACCGCGAGGAACGTCCTGGCTCTCACCGAACCCCCAACCGGTAGACCTCGAAGACCTGGTCCGGGCAGACCATCTGGCAGGCGGTGCAACCCGTGCAGCCTTGCTGCAGCAGCGGGTAGCGGTAGCCGGTCTCGTTGACCTCGCCGGACATCAGGAGCACGTTCGGCGGGCACGCGCTGATGCACAGCTCGCAGCCCTTACAGCGCTCAATATCGATGACGACCGTGCCCCTGGACTCCCTCATCGCCCCTCCAGCGCCGCAAGAGCACGGAGCGCGTCGGAACGGGGCGCTCCCCCGCTGTCCTCGTCGCCGATCACACCCCGCTGCCGCAGGGTATGCACCGCGAGCTCGCCCAGCATCCCGATGTGGTCGACGACGGCCGCCGCCGCGGCGTCCGGGTCGCCGCGCTCGATGGCCTCGTGCTCGGCGCGCAGCAGCCTGCGCTCGTCGTCGAGCGAACGGGGCATCGACAGCCGGGACGCAGCGGGGACGAGGCCGCCGAAGGTCCGCAGCACCGCCCGCAACCTGCTCCCCGCGACCGCGACGTTCACGAGCCTGCGGTACTCGCGCGCCCGCTCCTCGAACTCCTCGACGCTCCCCGCCGCCTCGACGTCCGCGATCGCCGCGCGGAGCCCCGCCAGCACCGCCTCGTCCCGCCGGGCCGCGACCCGCCTGCTGGTGAGCGCGCTGAGCAGCGCGTACAGCTCGAAGCTCTCGCGCACCGCGGTGGCGTCGAAGCCCGCGACGAACGCGCCGCGGTGGTAGCGGATCTCCACCAGCCCGTCGCGCTCGAGCATCACCAGCGCCTCGCGGACCGGTGCCCGGCTCACGCCGAGCCCCTCCGCCATGCCGTCGATGTCGATGCGGTCGCCCGCACGCAGCTCGCCCGCGAACAGCAGGTCGAGGATGTGATCGGCGACCGCGTCGCTCGTCTTGATCCGGACCAGGCGGGACCGCGCCTCGGCCGGGGTCAGGCCTGCCATCACGCCGCCCCCTTCCGGGATCGCAGCTCGCCGAGCGGATAGACCTGTTCCATCGACTCGGCCATGTAGTCCGGCCCCTGCGGCGCGCCCACGAACCAGCCGGTGGGGCACATCGTGAGGATCTCGACGAGGCTGAAGCCCTCGCCCGCGAGCTGGCTCTCGAAGGCGGTGCGGATCATCCGCTTGGTCCGGGCGACGGACCCTGCGGTGCCGACGGCGCCGCGCGCGACGTAGGCGACCCCGTCGAGCCGCGCGACGAGGTCCGCGACCGGGATGGGGTGGCCGTGCCGCCCGGCGTCGCGGCCCTCGATGCTGGTCTTGGTGCGCTGGCCGAGCACGGTGGTGGCGGTCTGCTGGCCGCCGGTGTCGCCGAACACCCCGTTGTTGAGCAGGATCGCGGTGACGTCCTCCCCGCGCGCCGCCGTGTGCAGGACCTCCTGCAGTCCCTCGTTCACCATGTCCCCGTCGCCCTGCATCGTGAAGACAGCAGCCTCGGGGCGCATCCGCTTGATCCCCGTGGCACACGACGGGGCCCGCCCGTGCAGGCACTGCAGCACGTCGACGTCCATGATCCGCACGAAGCTGCCGTAGCAGCCGTGCCCCACGACGCCGATCGAACGCTGGACGATGCCGAGGTCCTGCAGCGTCTCCAGCAAGATCCGCAGGGCGACCGGCTCGCCGCAGCCCGGGCACAGCGAGTGCTCGCCGAGCATCAGCGACGGGCGGAAGTCCGCCACCTTGCGCGCGCCGTCCGGCGGCCGGTCGGTCGGGACGAGCTCGAGGTCCTGGGTCATCACATGCTCCTCGTGATCCGGGCGCGGATCTCCGGCGCGTCGAGCAGCGGGCCGAACGACAGGCCCGACTCGTGGATGCTCACCCCACCGATGAACCGGATGGTGTCCCGGTCGTGGGCGTGCTGGCGGACGTCGTCGATCATCTGACCCGCGTTGAGCTCGAACACGAGCACGCGCCGGGCACCGCGGGTGGCCGTCGCGAGCGCGGGTCCGGGGAACGGCCACAGCGTGATCGGCCGGAACCAGCCGACCCGGTGGCCCTCCGCGCGCAGTTCCTCGACGACGTACTCGACGAACTTGGCCGCCGACCCGAACGAGACGACGAGCGTGTCGCAATCGTCGGCGTAGCGGCTCTCGCTGCGCTGCTCGACCTCGGCGATCCAGTCGAACTTGGTGGCGACCTGCCGCCAGTGCCCGTCCGGACCGAGGCCGGGGTCGGTGGCCTTGCCCATGGCCCACGTCCAGATCTGGCGCGAGCTGCCGGTGCCGCCGCGGGTGCCGTCGAGCGCCCAGTCCTGGGCCGGCAGCGCGCCGAAGTCGATCTTCCGCAGTTGGACGCCGACCCGGGTCTGGGCGAGCAGCGGATCGCCGTAGAGCATCGTCGGCGCCCGGTAGAGCTGCGAGAGGTGGAACAGCAGCTGGGTGTGCTCGACGGCCTCCGGGACGTCCTTGGGCGCGAGCGTGATCGTGCGGTAGTCGCCCCAGCCGCCGCCCCGGGTGGCCTGGAAGTAGTCCTGCTGATTGCGGGCCATGTTGAACACGACCATCGGCGTCTCGTTCAGCGCGGCCTCTGCGATGGCCTCCTGCATGAGCGCGATGCCCTGCCCGCACGAGCCGGTAGCAGCCCGCGCGCCGGTGGCGCCTGCGCCGAGCGCCATGTTCACGCCCTCGATCTCGCTCTCGGCGTTGATGCACACGCCCCCGGCCGCGGGCAGCGCGCGGGACATGTGCTCGAGCAGCGGCGTGAACGGCGACATGGGATAGCCGGCGAAGAACCGGCAGCCTGCGAGGATCGCCGACTCCCCGATCGCGGTAGCGCCTTCTAGGAGTTGCAGGCTCATGACGCCACCGCCTGCTCGGCCACCGCTGCCGCCCCCGCAGCGAGTGCCTCGGCGTTCTTCGCGGCGTGCTGGGCGCGGTAGGGCGGCAGCAACGAGGTCATCGCCCCGACCAGCCCGTCGTGCGTCACCAGACCGGTCAGCCGGTTGAACGCCCCGAGCAGCACGAAACCGCCCGCCTGCGGAGCCCCGAGCTCGGCGGCCATCGATGTGGCCGGCACCTCCACCACGCGGTGGGTGGCCCGGCCCACCGATCCGTCGACGATCGAGGAGTTGACCAGTAGCAGCCCGCCGGGGCGCAGCCGCTCCGGGACGGGACCGGTGAACTTGTGGCTGGCCACGATCGCGGCGCCCGCGCTCGGCAGGATCGGCAGCGAGCGCAGCGGCTCGTCACCGATCACGACGGAGGCGTTCGAGGGGCCGCCGCGCATCTCGCCGCCGTAGTCCGCGGCGAGCATCGCGTGCCGCCCCTCGTTCGTCGCGGCGAGGGCGAGCGTCTTGCCGATCAGCTGGATGCCCTGGCCCCCGATGCCGATCAGGAGGACCTGCACCTCTCCCAAGCAAGCGCTTGTCACGTTTGGATTATTAATTCAAACTGTCGCCGGGGTCAACGTGGACGAGGAGGGCGGCCAGTGGACCTGCTGATCGGCGACACGGTGGCGGACGCGGCGGCCATCGCCCCGCGAGCCACGGCCGCCACCCTCGGCGACGAGGTCGTCTCGTTCTCCCACCTCGACGACGAGGCGAACCGCGTCGCGCACACGCTCCACGGCCAGGGCGTCCGGCGGGGTGACCTCGTCGCCTGGTGGACCGGCGGCTCGCTGCGGTCGCTCGCGGGGATGGTGGCCTGCGCGCGGCTCGGCGCGGTCTTCGCGCCGATCTCACCGCAGCTGGAGACGGCCGAGGCCGCCGACGTACTGGACTACGTGGACCCGCGGCTCGTGGTGGCGGACGGGCCGCGCCGCGATGCCGCCCACGACACGGGCCGGCCGGTCGCCATGCTGGACGAGCTCGGTCGCGGCGCCTCGCACTCCCCCGTCGCCGTGGATGTCCGCGACTGCGACCCGCACATCCTCTACCTCACCAGCGGGAGCACGGGCCGGCCGAAGGGCGTGCTGGTGAGCCACCGCGCCACCTGGCTGCGCTCGGCGCCGGGCTCCGGCACCTTCGCGGGCGCGATCCGCGGCGACGGTGGTGTGCTGTCCAGCTTCCCGCTCCACCACTACGGCGGCTGGCACTACGTGGTCGAGGCGTGGCTGCACCGCACCGCCGTCCACCTCGTCCGCCGCGCCGACGCGGAGCACCTGCTCGCCGCAGTCGCCCGGCACCGGCCCACCGCGATGTACTGCATCCCCGCGGTGTGGGAGCGGGTGCTCGCCGCGCCCGGCGACCTGGGTTGCCTGCGGCACGCCGACACCGGAACGTCCCGCGTCGCCGACGACCTGGTCGAGCGGCTGCGCAGACGCGCGCCCGGCGCCACGACCACCGTGCTGTACGGCAGCAGCGAGGCGGGCCCGATGACCGCGCTGCGGCACTGGCACCTCGACGCGAAGCGCGGCAGCGTCGGGCGCCCCATCTCCCCCGGCGTGCTGAGGATCGCCCCCGACGGCGAGATCCTCTTCCGCGGCCCGACGCTCATGAGCTCCTACCTGCGCCTGCCCGCGGAGACCGCGGCCGCCGTCCGCGACGGCTGGTACCACTCCGGCGACCTCGGCGTCCGCGACGACGACGGGTTCGTCCACATCACCGGCCGCAAGCGCGAGGTGATCCGCTCCGGGGGCGAGACCGTGGGGCCCGCCGAGGTCGAGGCGGCGCTGCGCACGCTGCCCGGGATCGCGGACGTGGCCGTGATCGGGCTGCCGGACGAGCGCTGGGGCGAGGTCGTGTGCGCGGTCATCGTTCCCGAGCCCGGTGCCGACGTGCCGGATGTCGCCGCGCTGCGCGCCGGGCTGACGGGCCTCTCGGGCTACAAGCACCCACGCCGTGTGGTGCCGACAACGGCAATCCCCCGCACCCCTGCCACCGGCCAGGTGATGCGATCCGCGATACGCGATGCCGTGCTGCGGGAGCTCGCCACCGGCAAGGCCGGGGCGGCGTTCCGACCAACGGCGCGTTCGTCGGAACCTATCCGACGAACGGGCCGCTCGTCGGTCGGTGGCATGGCTCACGAGCGCGGCGAGGCATCGTGACCGCCACGACGGCCGCGATCCGCTGGTCGGCCTGGTTCGACGACCGCGATCTCGAGCTGACCTTCCCCGACGGCTGGTCGGTGCGCACGTGCCCGCCCGCGGACGGCCCTGACCTCGGGGACGGCGCGATCGTCGCGGCGGTGCGGAACCCGATCGGCACGCCGCCGCTGCGGGAGCTCGCGAGGGGCAAGCGGGCGCCCTGCATCGTGATCGACGACCTGTCCCGCCCCACGCGCGGCGACCGGCTGCTCCCCGTGGTGCTCGACGAGCTCGCGGCGGCCGGGATCGATCCCCAGGACGTGCGCGTCCTCGTCGGCGTGGCGAACCACCGCACCCTCATGCGCGCCGATCTGGAGAAGAAGCTCGGGGCTCGGGCGCTGCGCACCTGCCGGGTACGCAACCACTTCTCCTGGGCCGGGTGCACCCGCGTGGGCACGACGAGCCGGGGCACCCCCATCGAGGTCAACGACCTGTTCCTCGCCGCCGACCTGCGCATCCTCGTCGGATCGATCGTGCCGCACCCCGTGGCCGGGTTCTCCGGTGGCGCCAAGATGGTCCTGCCCGCGGTGTCGAGCATCCACGCCGCGACCGCGTTCCACACCGGGGTGCCCGTGGCGGGCGAGACCGTCGGCACCGCCGAGACCGTCGCCCGCCGCGACGCCGAGGAGGCGGCCCGGCACGTCGGCGTCGACTTCATCCTCAACACGGTCACCACGAGCAGGCGCGGGATCGCCGGTGTCGTCGCGGGCGACCTCGTCGCCGCCCACCGCGCAGGGGTGGAGATCGCGGCCAGGGTGTACGACACCGCCGCACCGGCAGGCGCCGACATCTGCGTCCTGTCGAGCTACCCGAAGGACAACGAGTTCCTGCAGTACGCGGCGGCGTTCACGCCGCTGCAGAGCGCGCCGGAGCCGCTCGTCCGACCCGGCGGCTCGGTGGTGATGGCGAGCGCCGCCAGCGAGGGCCCCGGCTTCCACTCCCTGTTCGGTCCGGGCATGCGGTTCGGCGGACGGCTGCCGCGACCGCCGGGTGAGTGCGAGCTCGCGTTCTTCGCCCCGGGCGTCTCCCCGGGTGACCTGCCCGATCCCGATCGGGACGCCGTCCCGCTCTTCGACACGTGGGAGCAGACCGAGAAGTGGCTGGTGGCGCGCCACGGCCGGCATGCGGAGGTAACCGTCTTCCCGTGCGCCGTCACGCAGCTGGTCCGGGTCAGCCCACGGGCAGACCGACGAGACCGGCCGCGAGGCCGAGTGCCGCACTGATCCCGAGGACGCGCAGTACGGGCCAGCGGGCGAGGAAGATCAGCCCGGCCGCGGCGAGTGCGATGACGAGCGGGACCGGGCGCAGGGTCGCGAGTTCGGGCACCTGGAGCGCGAGCGGACCGGCGTGCACCGTCGCGAACAGCGTGCTCTCCGCGAAGTAGACGCCGAGGTTCGCGATCACCCCGACGACCGCGGCGGTGATGCCGGCCAGCGCGCCCGCGATCGCCGTGTTGCCGCGCAACCGCTCGATGTAGGGGGCGCCGAGGAAGATGAACAGGAAACTCGGCACGAACGTCACCCACGTCACCAGCAGTGACGCGACGACACCCGCCGTCCACGGCGAGAGCGGGCCGGGATCGGCGTACGCGCCGAGGAAGGCGACGAACTGCACCACCATGATCAACGGTCCCGGGGTGGTCTCGGCCAGCGCGAGACCGCGGACCATGTCACCCGCGGTGATCCAGCCGAAGGTCTGCACGGCCTGCTGGGCGACGAAGGCGAGTACCGCGTACGCCCCGCCGAACGTGACGAGGGCGGTGCCGGCGAAGAAGAGCCCCTGCGCGGTGAAGATGCTCGCCGTCCCGAGCACGAGGGCGGCCAGCGCGATCGGCGCGGTCCAGACGACCAGGCCGATCGCGAGCGCGCGCAGCGTGCGCGTGGTGGATGGTGACTCGGCGTGCAGCGCCTCGTCGGCGATCAGCGGCTCCGGCCCGTCGGCGGCCTCCTCAGCGTGCTGGGAGCGGTGGAACCCGGGAACCCGGCGCGCCGCCCACCACCCGATCAGCGCCGCGGCCGCGATCACCACCGGGAACGGGATCCCGAACACCGCCAGCGCGACGAAGGCCGCGACGGCGATCGCGATGAGCACGGGGTGCCGCAACGCCCGGCCCGCCACCCGCACCACCGCCTGGGCGACGATCGCGACGACGGCCGCGCCGAGGCCGGTGAACAGCGCGGCGACGGCGGTGGCGTCCCCGAACGCGACGTAGATCGCCGAGAGGGCCAGCAGGGCGACCATGCCGGGCAGCACGAACAGCACTCCGGCGACCAGCCCGCCGCGCAGCCCGTTCAGCAACCATCCCACGTAGATCGCGAGCTGGTGGGCCTCCGGGCCGGGCAGCAGCATGCAGTAGTTCAGCGCGTGCAGGAACCGGCGCTGGCTGATCCACCGGCGGTCGTCGACCAATGCGCGCTGCATGACGGCGATCTGGCCTGCGGGTCCGCCGAAGGTCTGCAGGGAGATCGCGAACCACGCCCGCGTCGCGGACCGGAAGGGCACGACATCCGCCGTGGCCCGCTCGTCAGCCGTCATCGTCGCTCCTGGGTCACGTCGGCGGCCGGCCGAGCAGCACGGCCCGCCGGAAGTACTCGTAGAGACCGTCGAACAGCGGCCCGGTGACGGCGAGCACGGCGGCGTCGCCGCTGGTCATCGACAACCCGCGCAGCACGGCGTCCAGCCCCGCCGCCTCGGGGGCGTCGAACCGGTCGTCCTCAAGGTCGGCCTCGTGCACGACCTCGGCGAGCTTCCACAGCACCGGGTCGGTCAGGTCGTAGCGGCGCAGGATCGTCTCGAACGTGCAGTCCTGCCCGGTGGGGCCGGGCTGGTGGCCCAGCTCCACCCCGCGCATGTCGAACGGGGTGGCGTCGCCGGGCACCTCGCTGCGGTCGCCCACGAACACGAACTCGGCGTCCGGGTCGACGAACCGCCGGATGAGCCAAGCCGACGCCGCGCGGTCGATGTGCACCCCGCGGCGCGTCGCCCACCTCACGCCTGCTCCGTCAGCGCACCGCCACGCGCGGCGAGTGCCTCGACGGCCGCCCGGGCGGCCGTGCGCTCTGCGGGCGGGAAGAAGTCCCGTCGCTCGATGCGCCTGAGCTCACCGCGCAGCCGCCGCAGCGCCGCGACCCCGCCGCCGGCCTCGGCCTGGTCGCGGACGTGGGCGTACTCGGCGGCCCGCGCGGCGGCCATCTGCCCGGCGAGCCGACGCTCGTCCGCGACCGTCTCCGGCCTCGCCGTCCACAGCATCGCCGACCCGCCGGCCTGCACCACGTCCTCGGCCACCCACTCCAACTGCTCGCGGGTACGCGCGTCGGCCGGGAGCGCGACCACGCCGTCGCCGACCTGCGCCACACCCAGCCGCTTCAGCCTCCGCCAGATCGCGATCCGCGGCGTGGACGGCTCCCGAGGCACCCGGTAGCAGAGCAGCACCCACTCCCCCGCATCGCTCGAGCCATTCGGCACCGGGAGATGTAACCACGGTTGCACCGTGACGACAAGTACTGTGGTGATCGGTTCCGGTTCGCTCACCCCTTCTGGAGGACCCCGCCCGTGAGCGAGCAGCACGTTCTCGACAACCCGATCCGCGCCTCGCTCCTCGGCCCCCACGCGCGCTTCGCGGTGCGACACGAGTCGGTCGTGCGTTATCCGCCCGACGTGTGCCCGTTCACGGCGCTGCCCGACGAGCCGGGCCTCGACGCGTGGATGGATCTGGCCGCGCTGGTCGGCCCCGGCGCGACGGCGGCCGTGTCGGCTCCGAGCGTCGAGCCACCGCCGGGCTGGGAGGTGCTCGCCGACATCGCGGCGGTCCAGCTCGTCGACACCGGTGTCGCGGCCGAGCCGGACCCCGACGCAGTGGTCCTCGGTCCCGCCGACGTGCCGGAGATGCTCGCCCTCGTGGAGCGCACCCGTCCGGGACCGTTCCTGCCCCGCACCATCGAGATGGGCACCTACCTCGGCATCCGGCGCGACGGCGAGCTCGTCGCGATGGCGGGCGAGCGGCTGCACCCGCCCGGCTGGACCGAGATCAGCGCCGTCTGCACCGACGAGCGGTTCCGCAGGCACGGGCTGGCCACCCGGCTCGTGCTGGCCGTCGCCGCCGGGATCCGGGAGCGCGGCGAGACCCCGCTGCTGCACGCCGCGGCGACGAACGTGCACGCGATCCGGCTGTACGAGTCGCTGGGCTTCGCGCTGCGCAGGCACACCCGGTTCGTCGGCCTCCGCGCGCTCGTCGAGGCCGTCGCCTGAGGGAGCTCACGCGGACGTCCGCGGCGCGCTGGAGGACGTCGCGCTCAAGCTGCTCGTCTGCTTCACCGACGAGCGGTCGTGGACGTTGCGCAGGCTCGTGATGGCCGAGGTCACGCAGATGCCCGACCTGGTCGACGTCTTCCTCGGCCGGGCCGCGGCCCGCGTCAACCAGTCGCTGGCCGACCGGCTGCTCGCGCTGTCCGTCGCGGGACACCTCCGAGTCGACGACCCCACCCTCGCCGCGGAGCAGTTCGGCAGCCTGCTGACCGGCGGGATGGACGGGCGCACCCGGTTCGGGACGCGCCGGGTGCCCGAGCCGGAGCTGCGCGAGGTCGCCCGTGCAACCGTCGACACGTTCCTGCGGGCATTCGCGCCCGCCTGATCATCCGCGCGGTCGCGTGCTGAGGCGGGGATGGCTGAACACCCGACCGCCGCCGTGCCCGCCGCCCGCCCGTCGATGTGACGGGCGGGGAGCGTCCGGTGTCCGGGTCGGCGTCACCGGCATCCGGAGCGGGTGACGGGCGGCCGGCACGGCGGGTCGGAACGTGGGCGGCGACAGGACGTCGTCCCGACGAGGGCGTAGTCGATATGGCGCCGCCTGGTCAGCCCACCGCGCAGGGACGAGCGGCTCGTCGCGGGCGGCGAGTTCCGCCTCCTTCTCCCGAATGATCGGGAGCACGTGGCGGCCGAAGTACTCGACCTCCTCGTGGTAGTGCAGGAAGCCGAGCAACAGCAGGTTCGTGCCCCGCCGCTTGTACTCGACCGCGCGGTCGGCGATCTGCTCCGGGGTGCCGATGAGCCGGCTTCGGAAGCCGTCGTTGTACTGGACGAGGTCCTCGAACGCCGAGTCGGCCCACATGCCGCGCCTGTCGGCGGTGGAGGCACCCGCCTGCTGCACGGCGCTACGGAAGCCCTCCACGGCCTCGACGTCCGCCGTGGCGATGATCTCGCGGAGCGTCTCGCGGGCCTCGCGCTCCGTGTCACGCGCGATGAGGAAGGCGTTGAGCCCGAACCGGACGGCGCCCGCCCGGCTCGCGTCGGCGGCGTGCGCATTGACCTCGTCGACCTGCTCGGCGAGAAGCTCGTGGACTCGTGCTGGTAGGCGGCGCCGTAGCTGGCGATGTAGCGCACCTGGGAGAGGGCGTACTCGAAGCCGTTGTCCTCGGCGAGCCGGGCAAGGTGCTTGTTGTAGTCGTATCCCCAGTCGGTGCGCTGCTCGATTTTGCTCGTGACGAGCCCACCGCTGACGTTGGGCACCCAGTAGGCGAACTTCAGTGGAGCGTGTGTGGACATGCGTGTCTCCCGAGAGTGGGGAACGGGTGGCGTGGTCGGGTCAGCGACACGCGCAGGAGACGACGCGCAGATGATCCACGTGGCGCCTGCGGACGAGCGGCGACGTGGTCATGTCCCGACGAGACCAGACGGCCGCCCGGCTGTCAAAGGCGGTCTCGCCATCCGGGCGAGCGGCCGGATGAGCCGGTGGCGGTACGGACAATCCGTTCAGGCACCGCCGGGCCACAGCCGGGCGGCGAGGTTGCGGGCGGCGAGGCCGAGCCTGGTCTTCGGCACGAGCAGGGCCGCTGATCGCGTGATCGCGCGCTGTTTCGGCGTGACCCGGGAGCGGTGGGCACGCTCGTACCGGCCGAAGGCGGCGGCGTGGTCGGCGGGTTGTTCGGCGAGCGCGGTGGCCAGGGCGTGAGCGCCTGCGATGGCGAGGCTGGAACCGTCGCCGAGCAGGGACACGCAGGAGGCGGCGTCGCCGAGCAGCGCGATGCGGCGGGTGGACCACGTGGGCAGATCGACAACGCTGACGGCATCGAAGAAGAGGTCGTCGGCGTCGGCGAGGCGGTCGAGCAGCTGCGGAACGCGCCATCCGGCGTCCGCGTAGGCCTCGGTGACGATCCGCTTGTGCTGATCCACGTTCCGGTAGTCGATCTCCTCGTCGCCGTTGCTACTGCGGAAGATGAACGCGATCAGCGCCTTGTCGCGGGCGGGGTGGATCGAGACCAGCCGCCCAGGGGCGTTGTGGATGAGCACCTCGTGCGGGTGCTCGACCGGTTCGCCGAGCGGCATGGTCGCGACGTGGAGGCCGGCGGAGCGCAGGAAGTCGCCCTCCGGCCCGAAGGCCATGCGCCGCACCGCGGAGTGCAACCCGTCAGCGCCGATCACCAGGTCGAAGCGACGCGGGGCGCCGTGCTCGAACGTGAGCTCCACACCGTGCTCGTCCTGGCGCACTGCGGTGATCGCGTCGTCGAAGAGGAACTCGGCCTCGTCCCGCGCCGCCTCATACAGGACGCCTGCGAGATCAGCACGTGGCACTTCGATCTCATTGCCGCGGGCCGCCGGCATGCCCACCGTGGTGATCGAGCGGCCGGAGGCGTCGAGCAGTCGCATCATGGTCGTTCGCGTGGCGACGTCGCGTAGCCGCGGCACGACCCCCATCGCCTCGACCACCGGCATGGCCGGACCGCGCACGTCGACGGGGTTCCCGCTGGAGCGCTGCCCGGGGGACCGCTCCACCACGGTGGGCCGGAACCCGTTGCGGGCCAGCCAGTAGGCCAGCGTCGATCCGGCCACGCCGGCCCCGGAGATCAACACGTCGCGAGTCGTCATGACGGGGGCGCCAGATCGCCCGGCACCTGGTCGAGGGCGCCGACCAGCCTGCCGACCCCGCCACGCTGAAGGCCGCGATCCGCGCCGCCACCGATGTCGCCCTCGCCCCGTGGCGACAGCACATGACACGCCACGGATCCACTCACGTGCCGCAGTAGGTGACGTGGGCGCGGCTGCCCGCCGGCGCCGGTTCGGCGTAGCGGTCCAGCCCGGCCCGCTCGTCGAACGGGCTCGCGACGACCTCGAGGAGGCGGTGGAACGGCGCCATGTCCCCCTCGGTTGCCGCGGTCAGCGCCTCCTCCACGATGTGGTTGCGCGGGATGTAGACGGGGTTGACCCGGTCCATCGCCGCCGCGACGGCCCCGCGGTCCGGGGGCAGCAGGGCCTCCCACCGCGCCGCCCACGCGTCGAACGCGTCCGGCTCGACGAACAGCGACCGCGCCTCGCCACCCCGCAGCTGCGCCGACAGCGCCCGGAAGAACCGCGTGAAGTCCACGCGCTGGTCGTGCAGCAGGACGAGCAGGTCCCGGAACAGTGCCGCGTCCGGTGTCTCGAGGCCGAGCTTCGCGGCCATGCCGCTCGCCCAGTGCGCGTCGTACCGCTCGACGAACGAGCTCACGACCTCGGTGGCGGCGCCGACCGCCGCGTCCAGGTCCTCGTCGATCAGCGGCAGCAGCGTCTCGCCCAGCCGGGCGAGGTTCCACTGGGCGATGCCGGGCTGGTTGCCGTAGGCATAGCGGCCGCCGTGGTCGATCGAGCTGAAGACCGTGCCGGGGTCGAAGGCGTCCATGAACGCGCAGGGGCCGTAGTCGATGGTCTCCCCGGAGATCGTGGTGTTGTCGGTGTTCATGACGCCGTGCACGAACCCGACGAGCATCCAGCGCGCCACCAGCGAGGCCTGCGCGTCGACGACCTGCCGGTAGAACTCGAGATAGGGATTCGCCGCCTCGGCGACGTCCGGGTGGTGGCGCGCGATCGCATAGTCCGCCAGCTGCCGGACGATCTCCGGGTCGCCCGCCGCGTACTGGAACGTGCCGACCCGCAGGTGGCTGGCCGCGACCCGGGCGAGCACCGCACCGGGCAAGAGCGTCTCCCGCACGACCCGGTCGCCGGTGGCGACGACCGCGAGCGCCCGGCTGGTGGGGATGCCCAACGCGTGCATCGCCTCCCCCATCACGTACTCCCGCAGCATCGGCCCGACCGCGGCCTTGCCGTCCCCGCCGCGCGCGAACGGGGTGCGTCCCGAGCCCTTCAGGTGCAGGTCACGCCGCCGCCCGTCGCGGTCGACGAGCTCGCCGAGCAGCAGCGCCCGCCCGTCGCCGAGCCGCGGCTGGTAAGCGCCGAACTGGTGGCCCGCGTACACCTGCGCCACGGGCCGCGCTTCCTCCGGAACCCCGGCACCCACGAAGAGCGCGACACCCGCAGGCGTCCGCAACGCCTCCGCGTCGAGCCCCAGCTCACCGGCCAGCTCCGTGTTGAGCACCAGTAGGGCGGGCGACGGCACCGGTGCCGCCGTCCACGGCACCGACAGGCGGGGCAGTTCGCGGGCGAAGGAGTGGTCGAACTCCAGCAGCGGTCCGGCGCTGACGGTCATTCCCCGAGGCTACGTGGCTGAACGCCGATCTCGGGTCGCGTCCCGGATGGCGGCGACGCAGGCCGCGACCATGGCGTGCGCGAACGCCTCGGGGTCCTCGTGGGCTGCGGGGCGTTCCGGCACCACGACGTGCACGATGCCCTCGTCGAGCAGGTCGAAGGAGCTCACCTTCTGCCGCTCGGCCATCTGCGGTGCGTGAGCGATGTCGTGGTGGAGGATGGCGCTGGCACCCTCGGGGGGCAGCGGCGACAGCCACGCGTGCTCGGCGGCGATCACGCGGTCGGCCGGCAGCAGCGCAAGGGCGGCTCCCCCGCTGCCCTGTCCGAGCAGCACCGACACCGACGGCACCGACAGTCCGGACATGTCCGCGAGGCAGCGCGCGATCTCCCCGGCGAGCGCGCCCTCCTCGGCGCGCGGGGAGAGCGCTGCACCCGGTGTGTCGATCACGGCGACGAGCGGGAGGCGTAGCTCCTCGGCGAGCCGCATGCCCCGGCGCGCCTCGCGGAGCGCGGTCGGCCCGAGCGGCCGCTCGGGGGTCTGATGGCGGCGGTCCTGGCCCACCAGGACGCACGGCACGCCGTCGAACGCGGTCAGCGCGAGCAGCAACCCGGCGTCGCGCTGGCCGTCGCCGGTGCCGCTGAGCGGGATGACGTCGTCGGCGCCGATCCGCAGCAGGTCGCGGACGCCGGGGCGGTCCGGGCGCCGGGTCAGCAGCACCGACTCCCATGTCGACGTGGTACGCCGCGGCGGCGGGGCGGGTTCGGCCGCGCGGGGTGCCGCGCTGTGGGGTGTGAGGAGCCGCAGCACTCGCCGGGCCACCGTCGCCAGTTCCTCCGGCGCCACGACACCGTCGATGACGCCCTTCGCGACGAGGTTCTCGGCCACCTGGACACCGCTCGGGAACGGTTTGCCGGTGAGCGCCTCGACGATGCGCGGGCCGAGGAAGCCGATGAGCGCACCCGGCTCCGCGACCGTGACGTGCCCGAGCGACCCCCACGACGCGAAGACGCCGCCGGTCGTCGGATTGCGCAGGTAGACGAGGTAGGGCAAGCCCGCGGCCTTGTGCGCCACGATGGCCTTCGAGATCGAGATCATCTCGACGAACGCGGGAGTGCCCTCCTGCATCCGGGTGCCGCCGGATGCGGTGGCGACGAGCAGGGGAAGGCGATCCCGGGTTGCCCTGCGGACCGCCGCGACGATCCGGCGTGCGGTGGCGCGCCCGATCGACCCGCCCATGAAGGCGAACTCGCCTGCGATCACGGCGACGCCGGTGCCGTCGATCGTGCCCGCGCCCGTCACGACGGCCTCGTCGGTGCCGGCCCGTTCCCGTGCCGCCACGAGCTGCGCCGCGTACTCGGGTTCGAACCCGGTGAGGTCCACGGGTGTGTCCCAGCTGACGAAGGTGTCGCCGAGGACCAGCTCGATCAGCTCGCTGGCGCGCAGGTGAGTGCGGATCATCGCCGCTCCGTTCCCGCGAGCCAGGCACGGACCGAGGCCCCGTCACCGTCGAGCGTGGGCGGCGCCGTGTGCGCCGTCCTCGTGACTTCCCGGCCGTCCCGGTCGAAGAACCGCAGCGGCGGGCCCGCGAGCTGCACGGGACCCAGTGTCGCGTGGTCGACGTCGATGAGCAGCCCCTGGCTGTGGGTCTGCTCCCACGCGTACACCTCGTCGAGGGTCCGTACCTTGCCCGCGGGGACGCCTGCCTCGGCGAGCCGGGCGAGCAGGTCGGCGGCCGTCCACCGCCCGAAGGCGTCCTCGATGACGTCGACGAGCTTCTCGCGGTGGGCGACCCGCTCCGGGTTGGTGGCGAAGCCGGACATCTCGGCGTCGATGTCGAAGGCCGCACAGAACCGCTGCCAGAGCCCTTCACTCCCGACGGCGATCTGCACCGCGCCGTTGGCACAGCGGAACAGCCCGTACGGCGCGATGGACGCGTGGTGGTTGCCCTGCCCCCGCCCGACCTCGCCGGCCATGGTCCACCGGGTGGCCTGGAACCCGTGCACGCCGACGGTGGCAGCGAGCAGCGAGGTGCGCACCACGGTGCCCGCACCGGTGCGGGCGCGTTCGATCAGCGCGGCAAGGGCTCCGTAGGCGCCGTACATGCCGGCCAGCAGGTCGGCGATGGGGGTGCCGACCTTCTGCGGATCGTCCGGGCCAGACCCGGTCAGCGACATCAGGCCCGCCTCGCCCTGCGCGATCTGGTCGTACCCGGCCCGGCCGCCCTCGGGACCGTCGTGCCCGAAGCCGGTGATCGAGAGGATGACCAGCCCGGGGTTCACGTCGTGCAGCACGTCGAACCCGAGCCCGAGCCGGTCCAGCACCCCGGTGCGGAAGTTCTCGACCAGGACGTCCGCGCGCTCGACCAGCTCGAGCAGCGTCGCCCGGTCGCCGGGCGCCTTGAGGTTCAGGGTGATGGATTCCTTGTTGCGGTTGGCCGAGAGGAAGTACGTCGACTCCTCCGCGTCCGGGTCGCCGACGAACGGCGGGCCCCAGCCGCGGGTGTCGTCACCCGCGCCCGGCGCCTCGACCTTGATCACCCGTGCGCCGAGGTCGCCGAGCATCATCGTGGCGTGCGGCCCGGCCAGCGCCCGGGACAGGTCGACCACCAGCGTGCCGGACAACGGACCAGCATCGGACATCGAGCTCACCTCTTTCAGATCACGCCGGTGACGACGAGGGCGGCCCACGCGAGCAGCGGCCCCGCGACGGTGACGATCACGCTGTAGCCCAGGATCTGCTTGTAGAACCGGTCCTCGGGGATGCTGTCCGGCCGGTTGGCGACCATCAGCGCGCCGTTGGTCGAGAACGGGCTGACGTCGACGATCGTCGAGGACACCGCGAGGGCGGCGACCACCGCGACGGCGCTCACGTCACCGGAGGCGATCAGCGGGATCGCGATCGGGATGATGATCGGCAGCAGCGCCGTCGAGGAGGCGAACGCCGAGGTCACGCCGCCGACGTAGCACAGCACCAGCGCGCCGATGAGGACCGTGCCGAGTCCGGCGGCCCAGTTGCCGACCGCCTCCGGGGCGCCCGCCGTGCTGAGGATCGTCGCGAACGTGCTGACGCCGGCGACGAGCAGCACGGTCGACCAGGCGATCTGCTTGATGGCGCCCTTCTGCTCCTTCGGGAAGAGCGCGGTCAGGATCACGGCCGCGGTGATGGCGGTGAACCCGATGTTCCGCTCGAACACGAGCGCCACGAGGGCCACCGCGACGAAGGCGACGAGGGTGATGACCTGGTCGGTGAGCATCTTCCGGCTGTTCTTGACCACGGGCGGCGCCGTGGCAACCCCGCCGCCCGACACGGGCGGGGGCGGCTCGACGTCCAGCTCGTCGGTTCCGAGGCGCCTGCCCATGAGCTCGCGCCCGCCGAGTGCGAGGAACAGCACCACCGCGATGGCCAGGTTGAAGACCAGGCTCGCCAGGAAGATGGCCTCCTCGCTCACGGGAAGGCCGTTCTCCCGCATCACCGAGTTGGTGATCACGCCGTAGATGCTGATCGGCGAGAACCCGCCCGCCTGGGCGCCGTGCACGACGAACATCCCCATCATCAGCGGGCTGATCTTGTGCCGGCCGGCGAACCCGAGCGCGATCGGCCCGACGATCGCGCAGGCCGCGGGGCTCGCGGCGCCGATCGCGGTGAGGACGGCCGTGACGGCGAACATCACCCACGGGACGAGCCCCACCCGGCCACCGACGAGGCGTACGGCGCCGCGGACGATCAGGTCGACGGTGCCGTTGTTGCGGGCGATGGCGAACAGGTAGGTGACGCCCACCAGCGTCAGCACCAGGTCGCCGCTGATGCCGTCGATGATCTCCCGCTCGGAGAGCCCGAGGGCGTACATCCCCACGAGCCACGCGGCGACGAAGCCGAGCGCTCCCATGTTGATCGGCAGCACAGTGCCGACGACGAACAGCGCGACGAGCGCGATGATGGACAACCACTCTGGGGCCATGATCGTTCCTTGGGTCTCCGGGGCCGGGTGGCCCACACGAGGCGCGTCATCGTTGACTGAGATCACGCGTGGCTGAGTGGCCTAGCCAATCGGTCTCTGGGACACTTGTCAAGGGACGTGCGTCACCCAGGGAAGAGACGTGAGGAACGTCAGATCACTAGTCGCGCAGCAGCGCGACGTCGGAAACCGCCTCGATGTGGGCGGCCATCGCCGCGCCCGCGCCGGCCGCGTCGCCCTCGCGGATGGCGTCGGCGACCTTGCGGTGCGCTTCGAGGGACTCGCGCGGACGTCCCGGCTGGGCCAGCGACTCGATCCGGCTCTCCCGGATCAGCTCGGAGATCTCGGCCATGAGCCGGGCGAGCAGGCCCGAGTGCGCCGCGGCGGTGACGGCGGCGTGGAACTGCTCGTCGCCGGACACCCCCCGGCCGCCGCCCTCGATGTCGCGGTTCATCGCGTCGAGCGCGGCGTCGATGGCGGCGAGGTCGTCCTCGGTGCGCCGCGTCGCGGCGAGCCCGGCGAGCTTCACCTCGAGCGCCTCGCGGGCCTCGATCACCTCGCGGAGGCGGTGCCGCCGCGCATACAGCGCGGCGAGCACCTGGCGGTCGGCCGGGATGTCCTGGATCACCGCGCCGTCGCCGTGCCGGACGTCGATCACGCCCTGGACCTCGAGCGCGACGAGCGCCTGGCTCACTGTCGCCCGGCTGACGGCCAGTTGGGTGGCGAGCTCACGTTCGGGCGGCAGCCGGTCGCCGACCTTCAGACCTTCGGCGTGGATGTGGTCCAGCAATCGCTCGACGAGCTGCTCGTAGAGGCGGGTGCGGGCGAACGGACGCAGCGCGTCCCTGCGACGCCCCGGAGCTGCGGTCACGGTCAAAGAGTACAGGTGTCCTACTGGCTAGGTCAGTCGCCGGTAAACGCCGACGCCCGCGACGATCGTCCACACCATCGACAGCACCCGCCCGGCCGGGAGGGCGATGCTGGCGGGGTAGATGACCAGCGACAGGACGGACAGCACCGCGATCCCGCCTGCCACGAGGCCGAACCAGCGGGTGGGCGCACCGAACAGGCGCTCGCGGCCGAGGAGCATCGCCGAGCCGAGGACGAACACGCCGAGCGTCACGACGGCGACCACGCCGCCCGCGTAGAAGTTCGCCTGGCGCAGCGCCACGACCGCGGCGTCGGTCACCGACGTCACGAGCATCACGAGCGTCACCGACAGCGCGGACGACACCACCATGGCGGCGACGGACAGGTAGCCGACGCGCGGCAGCCACGCGGCGCCGACCGCGCGCAGGGCCGGCGCGAGGAAGCCGACGAACACCGCCAGACAGGCCACCGAGAGGACCTGCAGACCCGCGGTGAGCATGATCGAGAGGGGGTTCGCCGCGTAGTACGCGGCCACCTCCGAGACCGGCGCGTCGGGCATCGGCAACGGCCTGTCCGCGAACGCGCCGGACACCGGGCCCACCGCGAGGAACGCCCCGAGAAAGCCGATGGGCGCGAGGACGGCGGCGCCGAGCTGCGGCGCGGACCGGTTCCGGGCAGAAGCGGGGACGGCCATGGTGCATCTCCCTTGTTCGGATCGGAGTCCTCACGATCCGGAATCGGGCATACCGGCGCGTCCCGCTCAGGAGGCGATCCCGGATACCGCGCCCGCGGTACCTGCCGGTGCGGCCCTGCGCTCCGGGACGTAGCTAGGCCGTCTGCCCCGGCAAGGACAGCGCCGCGACGCGGCGGGCGAGCTGGGCGGCGGCCTCGCGCAGCTCCGGAGGTTCCAGCACCTCGGCCTCGAAGCCCAGCCGCGCGATGTGCACGGCGAGCCAGTCCAGGTCCACCCCGCCGACGACGAGCACGCACCACCCGTCGCGATCATCCTCGACCCGTGCCACCTGGGGCGGCACGAGTTCCCGCACCTCACCGGCTCTGGCGCGCAGCCGCACTCGGGCGAGGTAGCGGTACGGCGCCTCGGTGACCGAACGCTGCACGTAGGCGACGGGGTCCGGGTGCTCCCTCGGCCGGAAGCGCCACGTCGTCGCGACCACCTCGCGCATCCGGTCCAGCCGGAAGGTGCGCCAGCCGTCGCGGTCGACGTCCCATGCCATCAGGTACCAGCGGCGGGCGGTGGCGACCATCCGCACCGGCTCCACCGTCCGCTCGCGTTCCGCACCGTCGCGGGCGGCGTACCGGAACCGGACGCGCACGGCGTCCCGGCACGCCCGCGCGAGCGTCACCAGCAGCTCCGCGTCGATCTCGACGCCAGGGCCGACGAGGGTCTCGGTGGCGCCGTGCACCGCCCGCACCTCGGCGCGCAGCCGCGGCGGCATCACCTGGTCGAGCTTCGCGAGCGCCCGCAGAGCCGCCTCACCCGCACCGGCAACCGTGCCGCCCGACGCCATCCGCAGGGAGACCGCCGTCGCGATCGCCTCCTCGTCGAGGAGCAGCGGCGGCAGCCGGCTGCCCGCGCCGAGCTGGTAACCGCCGCCGACTCCCGCCGTCGCGTGCACGGGATAGCCGAGCGCGCGCAGCCGCTCCACGTCGCGACGCACCGAGCGGTCGGTGACCCCCAGCTCCGCCGCGAGCTCGGCGGCGGTCCACGACGGCCGCCGCTGCAGCAGCGCCAGCAACCGCAGCACCCGCTCGGTGGTCGCCTCCACGGACACGCGTTCATCGTTCCACGAATCACGGAACGAATCTGTCCGGTATTCGCGGGAGGCTGTGGCCGTGACCGACCAGACCTGGAACTCCCTGCTACGCGATCAGATCGACTGGCACTGGACCCACCAGCTACGCGACCGCCTCGACGGGCTCACCGACGACGAGTACTTCTGGGAACCGGCGCCCGGCAGCTGGAGCGTGCGCCCGCCTGGCACCGGCACCGCACCGATGCAGGTCGGATCCGGCACGGTGGCCATCGACTACGCGATTCCGCAGCCCGTCCCGGCACCGTTCACGACCATCGCGTGGCGGCTCGGGCACGTGATCGTCGGCGTGCTCGCGATGCGCAACGCGTCGCACTTCGGCCGTGCGGCCACCGACTACCAGTCGTTCGAGTACGCCCCGACCGCGGCCGCGGCGCTGGCCCAGCTCGACGACGAGTACGCCACGTGGCTGGCCGGGGTCGAGTCGCTCGGCGAAGCCGGCCTCACGCGTCCGTGCGGGGAGGCGGAGGGTCCGTATGCGGAGCTTCCCCTCGCAACGCTGGTGCTGCACATCAACCGCGAGCTGATCCACCACCTGGCCGAGGTCTGCCTGCTCCGCGACCTCTACCTGCACACCCGACGGGAGGCGAGCTGACATGGCCCGCGACGTCCAGATCACCTTCGACTGTGCCGACCCGGCCGGGTTGGCGACGTTCTGGGCCGACGTCCTCGGCTACCAGGTGCAGGCGCCGCCCCAGGGATTCGACTCGTGGGATCAGGCCCTGGAGGCGTTCGGCGTGCCGCCGGAGAAGCGCAACGACGCCTCGGCGGTGATCGACCCCGACGGCTCAGGGCCGCGGCTGTTCTTCCAGCGGGTGCCGGAGGGCAAGCAGGTCAAGAACCGCGTGCACCTCGACGTGCGCGCCGCGCCCGGGCTCGAGGGCGATGCGCGGATGGCGGCGCTCGAGGCCGAGGCCGAGCGGCTCGTCTCCCGAGGCGCCACCCGGATCGAGCGCCACGAGCCCGCTCCCCCGCTCGCGGGCGGTCACATCGTGATGGCCGACCCGGAGGGCAACGAGTTCTGCCTGGACTGATCCGGTGGCGACGACCGGGAGGACCCGATCGACGAGTGATCCGACGACAGCCTCAGGCGGGTTCCTTGTGGAACTGGCCGTCCTTCATGATGCAGTGGAGCCGGTCGTGCTCCTGCAGGACCGTGATGTCGGCGAGCGGGTCGCCGTCGACGAGTAGCAGGTCCGCCAGGTAGCCGGGCTGCACCTTGCCCAGCTCGTCGGGCCGCAGCATGATCTCGCCGCCCAACGCGGTAGCGGAGATGATCGCCTCCATCGGGGTGAAGCCCAGCAGCTCGACGAAGTGCTGCAGGTCGCGGGCGTAGGTGCCGTGCGGCGTCCAGGCGAAGCCGTAGTCGCCGCCGGGCAGGACCTTGATCCCGCGCCGGTGCATCTCACGCAGGCCCTTGGTGGCGATCTCCAGCTCGCGCTTGTACCCGACGGCCTCGGCGGCCTCCTGCGGGAACCCGAACGACTCGGCCTCGTAGAGCGTCGCGACGAGCCAGTTGATGCCGGGCGCGACGAAGACCCAGTCCTTGTTGGCCTCGAGCATGTCCATGCCCTCGGCGTCGGTGAAGCTGGCGTGGTAGATGATGTCGACCTTGTGCCGCAAGCACATCTTCACGCTCTCCGCTGAGCGGGCGTGGGCGCAGACGCGCTTGCCGCGTCGGTGCGCCTCGGCGACGGCGGCGGCGACCTCCTCGTCGGAGAAGTAGGTGTCCTCGGCACGCTTTGTGCCGGTGATCTCCTCGCCGGTCATCGAGAGCTTGATCTGGTCGACCCCGAGGTCGACGAGCTCGCGCACGGCTTTACGCATGCCCTCCGGCCCGTCGGCGAACTTGGTGATCGACTTGATCAGCGCGCCGCCGGTCACGGCGATCTCCGGGCCGTTGGCCAGGTAGCGGGGGCCGGGGATGCGGCCTGCGTTGATCGCGTCCCGGCACACCACGTCGAGGCGGTCCTTGGCCGAGGCGGCGCCGAGGCACATGGTGTAGCCGGAGTCGATGTAGGTGCGGGCCGACTCGATGCAGAACAGCAGGTGCTCCTCGACGGGCATGGTGCCCAGCCCGTCGAGGTCGGCCGAGTTGTTCCAGGAGAAGTGGGTGTGGGCGTCGCACAACCCGGACATCAGGGTGCGGCCACGCCCCTCGATGACGCGTGCACCATCGGTGGTGCCCGGGTCGACGGTGCCGACCGCGGCGACGCGATCGCCCTCGACGAGGACGTCGCCCGGGTAGGGGTCGGCTCCGGTGGAGTCGAGGATGCTGACGTTGCGGAAGAGGATCTTGCTGGTCGGTACAGGCATCGTTGCCCTCCTCTGTAGGGGACGGTAAGCCGGCGGAGCTTGCGGAGCCGGCGGGGTGGGTAGGCAGAGTCCGGTCAGAGGAACTTGAGCAGCAGGTCGGTGACGGGGCCGGCGGCCTCGAGAGTGGTCCAGTGGCCGACACCGGGCAGAACCTCGACGGTGGCCGTGCCGTGGGCGTCGGCGATCTCGCGGCCGGCCTGCGGCGGGCCGACCGCGTCGTCGGCGCCGGTGACGAGCAACAGCGGCAGCCCTGCCGCGACGGGCCCGGGATCGGTTGCTGCGGCCAGCGCCTCGCAGTTGCGGGCGTAGCCCTCGGCGTCCTGGCGCATGATCAGCTCGCGGACGAACGCGGCCACCTCCGGCTTGTCGCGGCGCGTGGCGGCCGAGAGCGCGTTCGCGACGATCGCCGGGGCCACGGCGGCCGTACCCTGTGCCCGCACGGTGGCGGCGCGGTCGCGCTGGGCCTGCCGTACCGCGTCGGCGGGCGCCCGCACCGCGCCGAGCAGCGCCAACGCGGACACCCGGCCGGGGTGGCGGGCGGCGAGGTCGCGGACCACGAGCGTGCCCATGGAGTGGCCGACGGCCGCCGCGGCGTCGACCTCGAGTGCGTCGAGGACAGCGACGAGGTCGTCGGCGTGCGACGCGATGCCGACGTCGTCGGTGAGACCGGAGCGCCCGGCACCCGCGCTGTCGACCCGGATCACCCTGAACCGCTCGGCCAGTGCCTCGGCCTGCACCTGGTAGACGTTCGACGTCCCACCCAACCCGTGCACCATCAGCACCGTGGGACCGTTGCCCTCGACCTCGACGGCGAGTTCTTTACCGTTGACCTGCACGTATGGCGTCCTTCCTCACGCGATGCGGTTGCGCTGGGCGCCGAGCCCGGTGATCGCGACTTCGACGACGTCGCCGCTGCCCACGAACCTCGGCGGGTCGAATCCGATGCCGACGCCTGCCGGGGTGCCGGTGGCGATAATGTCGCCGGGCAGCAGGGTGATCCCGGCGGAGATCGTGGCGATCAGCTCGGGGATGTCGAAGATCAGGTCCTTGACGGGCGCCGACTGCCGGCGCTCGCCGTTGACGAAGCTCTCGACCTGCAACGCGGTCACGTCCGGCACCTCGTCGGCCGAGACCGCGTAGGGGCCCATCGGGCAGTGCGTGTCGAGCGATTTGCCGATCAGCCACTGCTTGTGGATGCGCTGCAGGTCGCGCGCTGTGAAGTCGTTGACGGCCGTGTAGCCCCACACGTGCTCGAAGGCCCGGTCCTTCGCGATGCCGCGACCGCCGCGCCCGATGATCACGGCGAGCTCGGCCTCGTAGTCCAGCTCGGAGGTGACGCCGTGGTGCGGGTCGATGTCGGCGAACGGGCCGATGACGGCGGTGGTGGCCTTGGTGAACACCACCGGGTACTCCGGGATGGCCTCGGACCGGTCCGGGGTGTCGTAGCCACTTCGCCCGAACTCGACGGCGTGGTCGCGGTAGTTCTTGCCGACGCAGAAGATGTTGCGCCGCGGCACCGGGACCGGCGCGAGCAGGGTGACCCCGTCCAAGGCCTGCGCCGGGAGCTCCCCCGCGCGCTCGGCCAGTACGGGCCCGAGCTCTGCCCACATCTCGATGACGTCGAGCACCCCTGCCCCGTGCGGAAGCAGCGCGGTCGCGTCACGGACCAGGCGCGCGCCGGCGTCCACCACGCCGACGCACGGGCCGGTCCCCGACGAGAAGGTCACCAGCTTCATGGACAACCAATCTGAACCAATCGACACCAATTGAGGCGCCGCAGACCGTACGCTGGAGCGTCGCGCCTGTCGATGGCCGGCGACTATTGGTTCATATTGGTCTATCTGGTTAGACTGCCGCGGTGACCGCGGTGGAACACTCGCTGCGCTCCCTGTTGGCCCAGGGCGCGGAGGACGGCACGTTCGGGCCGGGATCCAAGCTGCCGACGGAGCGCGACCTGGTCGAGCGCCTCTCCGCCCCGCGCAGCGCGATCCGGCGTGCCCTGGAGGCACTCGAGCACGAGGGCGTGATCGTCCGCCACGTCGGGCGCGGCACCTTCCTCGCCGAGGCTCCAGCGCCGCGGCGGGGCGCACCGCCCGACACAAGTCCGGCCGAGATCATGCAGGTCCGGCTCGTCCTCGAGCCTCCCGTCGCAGCGCTCGCCGCGCGCGTCGCCACCCAGGCCGACCTCGACCGGATCGGGCGCTGCCTCGACCGCGGCGGCGAGGCCGACGGGTTCGAGGCCTTCGAGGCATGGGACGCGAGGCTGCACCGCGCCATCGCGGAGGCCGCCCACAACGGCCTGCTCATGAACATGTTCGACGTCATGAACACCGCCCGGCACCTGCCCGTGTGGGGAAGCCTGAAGCGCCGCACCTCCACCCCCGAGCGGCGCCGTTGCTACCACACCGAGCACACCGCCATCGTCGATGCGCTGCGCGACCGCGACCCTGACGGCGCCCAGGTCGCCATGCACCGGCACCTGCACAACGTCGCCGACAGCCTCCTCGGCCGACGCTGACCGGGTACTACTACAGACCCGCGGCCTTGAACACGCCGGCGAGCCAGATCAGGAAGTTGCTGACGACGCCGGGCGGGGTCGTGGGGGTCGAAGCCGAGGTACCGGCTGCCGGGGCGGTGCCGGTCGTGCCGCCGGTGGGCGCGGTGCCGCTTCCGGTGCCGCCGGTCGCGGAGCCCCCCGAGGTATCGGACGCCTGTTCGTCCGCACCGCCCTGGCTCGGGCAGAGCAGCTCCTGCATGCCGACCGGGAGGCCTGCACAGGCGTCGCCGCCGGTGCCACCCTCCGAGGGCAGGGATGACGCGACGGGCGCACTGGCGCCGGTCGCCGCGTTCGCGGTACCTGGTCCGATGAGCAGCGCTGCCGCCACCATCGCAGAACCTGCCGCAAGACCGACCACTCGCATGATGTCCCCCTGGCGAGCCGCTTACAGTGGTGTGGGCAAAACCATACTCACACCGAGGCGTCGCGCGTTCGGCGATCGGGTGGGCGCTCGCGCCGCACAGCGCGAGGCTCCGCTCAGACGGTGATCCGGTACTGCCGGATCTTCCGGTAGAGCGTCGAGCGCGCCAGGCCGAGCGCGGCCGCCGCGGCCACCCGGTTGCCGCCGGCGTCGCGCAGCGCGTTGACGATCGCGTCGCGCTCGGCCTGGTCGACCGGACGCAGCGAGCTGCGCGGCGCGCTCTGGCAGAACGCCGGCAGGTCCGCCGCCTCGATGCGGCCCACGGGACGGCGGCGCAGCGCCGACGCGAGCGCATCCCTGAGCTGGCGCACGTTGCCGGGCCAGTCGTAGCGGCTCAGCAGCCGCAGCGCCTCCCGGGAGAGCCGCACGTCGCGGTGCGCGGCCAGCCCTGCTAGCAGGGCGTCGACCAGCGCCGGCAGGTCGCCCGAGCGGTTCCGCAGCGGTGGCACCGTCGCCGATGTGCCGAACAACGTGAGCAGCGCGTCGTGCGTGGGCTCGGCCGCGGTGGCCGCGATGGACGGCACGTCGTCGCCGAGCGCGGCGAGCAGCGCGTCCATCGCGGCTCCCGACAGGCGGTCGACGTCCCGCAGCACGGGCAGCGCCGGTGACGGCTCCGGCCGCAGGATCGCGGCGGCGACGTCCATGGGAGCGGCCTCGACCTGCTCCGCCTCGATGCCGACGACGCGGCCCGTCTCGTGGATGTGCCGGTAGCGCTCCGACAGCAGCGTGAACCGCCCGCTGCCGGGCTCTCCGATGACGAGGACCGCCGAGCCGGCGCGCAGTGCCCGCCCGACGGCCGCCGAGGCGACCCGCCATGCCGGCGATCCGCTCTCCGCCGCTCGTACGGCCCGCGCGGGCGCCCCCGCGCCGCCGTCGACCTCGTTCAGCACCGACACCACCGCGACCATCCCGGCGTCGGCGGCACCGACGGTCACCGTGGACCCGCGCAGCCGCACCCGCGCCCCGGACGGCAGGTCGACCCGCTCGTCCACGGTCGCGTGGCGGATCATGAGGAACCGCAGGTGGTCCTGCAGTGCCAGCATGTCGCCCGGGTCGAGCAGGGTCTGCATCGGCGAGTTCGCCATCACCGTCCGCGGCCCGACGGCAAGGACGGCCTGCCTGCTGCGGGCGTCGACGCGGGTGTAGGTGTCGAACAGCGCCTGCTGCTGCTGGTTGCGGTCCGCCAGCAGGTTGCGCTGGATGCGCGCGGCCGCCGAGCGGACCAGCGAGTGCAGGATCGGCGAGGAGTCCTCGCTCAGGCAGCTGATGTCCAGCACGCCCTCGATCCGGCCGGTGAACGGGTCGCGGATCGGCGCGCCCGCACAGGCGTAGGGCTGCAGGCTCTCGACGAAGTGCTCGGCTCCGACGATGTGCACCGAATCGCCGAACTCCAGGACCGTCCCGACGCCGTTGGTGCCGACCGACCCCTCGGCGTAGCCGAAGCCCTGCGCGAAGTACAGGCGGTCGGCGACGCGGCCGGACCACCGGCTGCTGTCTCTCCTGACGAGCAGCCGGGCCCGGTCGTCGGTCAGCGCCACGCACGTCGGGATGTCCGCGATCTGCTCGCCGAGCTGCTCGATCACCGGCAGTGCGCAACGGACGAGGCGGGAGCCGAAGTCGAGGTCGCTGTGGTACTCGGTGATCACGACACTCGGGTGGACCCCGCTGGAGACGCTGCGCCGCCATGACGCGGCCACGTGGCCGGGCACGCCGCGCAGATCCGTGTCCGCGCGCTCCAGGAACGCGGCGCGGGCGGAGGTGAGCAGGAGCCTGCGATCCGCGAGGTCTCCCATGCGTTCGCACCTCCCCGTGCCCACCTCACATCGTGCGCCCCCGGTCAAGGTCCGAGTCTGTCCGAATTTGGGACATCATGCGTTCCGGAAGATCTGTATACGGTGACCTGCGTCACGATCTCCACCCCGTCGAAGGTCGAAACATGACGACTGCACCAGGCACAGCCCCCGAGCGGGACATCGCGGAAACCCAGGACGCCGGTCACGTCGACGTCCTCATCGTCGGGGCCGGGGTATCCGGGATCGGCGCCGCGCACCACCTGCGGGAGCGCTTCCCCGAGCGCACCTTCGCCATCCTGGACGCGCAGGACAACCGGGGCGGGACCTGGTGGACGCACCGGTACCCGGGGGTGCGCTCGGACAGCGACCTGTTCACCTACGGCTACCGGCACAAGCCGTGGCGTGGCCCGTCGATCGCGGCGGGAGAGGAGATCCTCGCCTACCTCGACGAGGTCATCGACGAGGACGACTTGGACCGGCACATCCGCTACCGGCACCGGGTCACCGCGGCCGCCTGGTCCACGGAGGACCGCCGATGGACCGTCGAGGTCACCCGGGAGGACACCGGACAACGGCTGCGGTTCACCACCGACTTCCTGTGGATGTGCCAGGGCTACTACAACCACGCCAGGCCCTACCAGCCGCGATGGGAGGGCATGGACCGGTTCCAGGGCCTGATCGTGCACCCGCAGGGCTGGCCCGATGACCTCGACCACACGGGCAAGCGCATCGTCGTCATCGGCTCCGGCGCCACCGCGGCGACGCTGATCCCCGCGATGGCGGAGAAGGCGGAGCACGTGACGATGCTGCAGCGCTCCCCGTCCTACTACTTCGCGCCGCCGGTCACCCACGAGCTCGCCGTGACGCTGCGCGAGCTGGACATCCCGGAGGAGTGGACGCACGAGATCCTGCGCCGTCAGTACATCGCGCAACAGCACTGGCTCACTCGGATGTCGCAGGATGCGCCCGATGAGCTGCACACATTCCTCATCGACTCGATGCGCCCGCTGCTTCCCGATGGCTTCGACGTCGAGAAGCACTTCACCCCGCGGTACCGCCCGTGGCAGCAGCGCATCGCCATCGTCCCGGACGGCGACCTGTTCGCGGCGCTGCGCGAGGGCAAGGCCTCGATCGTCACCGACACCATCGAGGAGTTCACCGAGAAGGGCATCCGTGTCGGCTCGGGCGAGGAGATCGAGGCCGACGTCGTGGTGACGGCCACCGGATTCAACCTGTCGGCCTTCGGCGACGTGGCCTTCACCGTCGACGGCGAACCGGTCGACTTCACCCGACGGCTCACCTGGCGCGGCGTCATGATCAGCGATGTGCCGAACATGGCCTACGTGTTCGGCTACTTCCGGCACAGCTGGACGTTGCGCGTGGACCTGGTGATCGATCTGGTCGACCGCCTGTTCCGACACATGGGGGACAAGGGCGCCACGGTGGTTGTCCCGACGCTGCGGCCGGAGGACGCCGACATGGAGATCCGGCCGTGGTCGGATCCGGAGAACTTCAACGCCGGGTACGTCATGCGCTCCCAGCACGTCCTGTTCAAGCAGGGTGACCGCGAGCCGTGGACGCACATGCTCGAGCACGAGCAGGAGGCGGAGATCCTTCCGAAGGCCGACCTCGACGACGGTTCGCTCGTCTACCGCTGAGCAGGAGGTTCCCGTGCCCGTGCAGACCGTCCGTACCGGAGTCGCGCTGAACTACGAGGTGAGCGGGGACGGCGACCCCCTCCTGCTCGTGATGGGCACCTCCGGCTCCATCCTGCTGTGGGGCGAGCTGCTGCCCCGCCTCGCCGAGCGCTACCGGGTCATCGCCTTCGACAACCGGGGACTCGGGGGCAGCGAACGCGGCGAGGGCCCGATCACAGCGGCCTCCATGGCGGAGGACGCATCCGCGCTGCTCGAGGCCCTCGACGTGCCGAGGGCACATGCCATGGGCTGGTCCCTCGGATCAGCCGTGGTGCAGGAGCTCGCCATGGCGCATCCGCGGCAGGTCGCCTCGGCGGTCCTGTACGCGACATGGGGCCGGTGCGACGGCTTCCAGCGCTCGATGCTGTCCGCGCTCCGACTCCCCTACGCGGTGCGGGACATGGAGGCGGCGCTGGCCGTCGCCGGGCTCGCGTTCTCCCCCGAGCTGCTGGACCGGCCGGACCTCCCGCAGCTGCTGGAACCGATGCTGCCCGCCTTCCCCCAGACCGAGGCCCAGATGGCGGTCACCGTGGAGCAGTGGGACGCCGACCTCGCGCTCGACACGCTCGACCGCCTCGGTGGGATCGAGGCGCCGACGCTCGTCGTCGTCGGCGAGCAGGACCTGCTGACCCCGCCGCGGCAGGCGAAGGCGGTGGCCGACGCCATCCCCAAGGCCACCTACGAGCTGGTGACCGGGCCCGGGTCGAGCCACTGCCTGCACATCGAGCGCCCCGACGACGTGGTGCGGATCGTCACCGGCTTCCTCGACGAGCAGGTCGTGACCTGATCGACCGGACCCTCCGGTCACGATTCCGCGACCGGCCCGTTTCGGCGGCCGCGCGGGTAGCCGGGGCGCCTGGTGTCCACGTTGACGGTCAGGGTCGTCAGGACGCCGGGTAGTTCGGCCACGGTCCGGGCGGGCAGCCCGGCCACGGTTTCCTCCGCCAGAGCACACCACAGCCGCTTGACCTGCTCGACGAGCACCTCGCCGCTGTCGGTGAGTTCCACGATGCTGGCGCGCTTGTCTGAGGGCACCGGTGTGCGGCGGACATGGCCGGATGCTTCGAGCTTGCGGGTCATGAGCGTGACGCTGGGCGGCTCGACCGCGAGCGCCTCACTGAGCTGGGCCTGGATCATCGGGCCGGTCCGGGCGAGCACGAGCAGGAGTGCCTCCTGGCCGGGGTGCAGGCCGAGCGGGGCCAGCAGCGCCGCGGCCCTGGCCCGGTGGCGCAGGCTCAGCAGGCGGATGGCCTGGTTGATGGCGTCGGCGTGCTCGAAGTCCACGGGCCTCCTTGACAGGTTAGTTACGCGCATAACTATTATGCAGATAACTAACCTTACTGCGTCGAGGAGCCGGGCATGACTGTGAAGGTTGCCGTCATCTACTACAGCGCGACGGGCGCGGTCCACGCACTCGCGCAGGCCGTCGCCGAGGGCGCTGCCTCCGCCGGGGCCGGAGTGCGGCTGCGGCGGGTCGCCGAGCTGGCGCCCGACAGTGCGATCGACCAGGACCCGCGGTGGCGGCAGCACGCCGATGCCACCGCATCGGTCGCACTGGCATCGCTCGAGGACCTGGCGTGGGCCGACGCGTTCGCGTTCGGGACGCCGACGCGGTTCGGTGCGCCGGCCGCGCAGCTCAAGCAGTTCATCGACCAGGCAGGCGGACTGTGGCACGAAGGCCGACTGGCCGACAAGCCGGTGACGGCCTTCACTTCGGCGTTCAACCGGCACGGCGGCAACGAGGCGACGATCTTGTCGCTGGGCAACGTCTTCTACCACTGGGGGGCGTTGATCGTCCCGCCCGGATTCACCGATCCGGCCGTGTCCGCCGCCGGCGGCAACCCCTACGGCACCTCGGCGGTGACCGGCCCGACCGGGGACGGCCCGGACACCGCGGCGCTGGAGGCGGCCAGGTACCAAGGTCGGCGACTGGCCCAGATCACGGCCCGGCTGCTGGCGGGCCGCGGCGTCACCGATATCGCCGTGGGCAACGGGAACGCCCGCGACGCCATGGCCGGAACGACCTCCCGGACCGCGTGAGCGGCCGGTCGGAGACGGGGAAGTCATGACCAGCACCAGCACCGCAGCTCAGAGGGCCGGGCGGCACGCCGGACCCGCCTGGTTGATCCTCTCACTGGCGTGTGCCTGCCAGTTCATGGTGATCCTGGACGCGTCCATCGTGAACGTCGCGTTGCCCTCGATCCGCCTGGACCTGGGCTTCACGCCCACCGGCCTCGCCCGGGTGGTGAATGGCTACCTGCTCACCTTCGCCGGCTTCATGCTGCTGGGCGGCCGCGCCGCCGACCTGTTCGGCCACCGCCGGATCCTGATCGCCGGGATGTTCTCGTTCTCGGCCTCGAGCCTGGTCGCCGGCATGAGCTCCGCTCCGGAGGTCCTGGTGGCGGCCCGTGTCGTGCAGGGCATGGGAGCCGCCATGCTGGCCCCGGCGACGCTGGTCGTGCTCAACACCTACTTCACCGAGGAGAAGGCGCGGGCCCGGGCGTTCGGCATGTGGGCGGCCTCCGGCGGTGTGGGCGGGATGGCCGGCGCCGTCGTGGGTGGTGCCCTCACAACCGGCCTGTCGTGGCGGTGGGTCTTCCTGATCAACGTGCCGATCGGCGCGGTACTGATCGTAGTGGCCATGATCGCGCTGGCCGGCGGGCGAGCCGTTCGACGGGAACCGCTCGACCTCGTCGGCGCGGTCACGGGGACGGTAGGGCTGGCCGCGCTGATCTACGGAGTCATGCACAGCGCCGATCACGGCTGGGCGTCCGCACCGGTCGTCGGGCCGGTCGTGGCGGGCCTGGTCCTGCTCGTCGTGTTCATCGTGGTGGAGGCGCGTTTCGCCGCTCACCCGATGATGCCCCTGCGGCTGTTCACGATCCGGGGGGTGGCCGTCGGCAACGCCATGTTGATGCTGTTCGGCGGGATCGCCATCGCTATGTGGTATTTCACGTCGCTGTTCCTGCAGAACGTCCTCGGCTTCAGCGCGCTCGACGCCGGACTGGGGCAGACACCTGCGGCGGTGACGTTCCTGGTGGTCGCGCGATGGGCCGCCGCCCTGCTGCCGCGCACCGGTGTGCGCCCGCTGATGCTGGCCGGTTGCGGCTGTTTCCTGGCCGGTTTCGGCTGGCTCGCCCAGGCCCACGCCGACAGTGGCTACGTCACGAGCGTGCTCGGGCCCACGCTGCTCGTCGCGGTCGGCATCGGGCTGACCTTCCCCACTCTCATGGCGGCGGCGACCGCCGATGCCCCCGAGGGCGACGCGGGGATCATCGGCGGCCTGGCCAACACCGCCAGTCAGGTAGGCGGGTCGATCGGCCTGGCGGTGCTCGCGACGGCCGCCGGCGCCAGAGCCGCGGCGGAGACCGACGCGGATTCCCCTGCCGCCCTCGCCGCCGGCTACGACCTGGTCTTCCTCATCGCGGCCGGGCTCGGCCTGGCCATCGCGGCGGTCAGCGCGCTGCTACCGCACTCCGGCGAGGAATCCGGCGCCGGGCCGGCGCCGGCGAGATGACCGGAGGCATCACCGCGCCCCGGAACCCTCCGGCAGCACCGTCGGCTGGTAGGCCAGCAACCGCCACGTCCCGTCCACCCGCACCCACACCGCCAGCGCGCGGTTGGCGAGCGCCTTGCGCGTGCCACCGGCGGTGATGTCCGCGTGCATCTCGCCGATGACCAGCGCCGTGTCCCCCTCCACGACGATCCGGTCGATCGGGTGGTCGATCCGGTGGTAGTCGTAGTAGCCCGACTCGAGCTTCTCCCGGTAGGAGTCGAGCGTGTCCACGCTGCCGTTGGAGTGGGTGTAGGTCAGGTCGGGATGGGCGAGCTCGACGAACGCCGCGATGTCGCCGCGCACCACGGCGTCGTAGCGGGCGTCTTCGAGGGACCGGATGGTCGCCTCGACCCCGTTCTCGGTCATCGGTTCGTCTCCTTCGTCGGTTCGCCTGCGCAACGCGGTGAGCACCCGCGCCATGTCCTGCTCCCCCAGCCCGGCCGCCACGGCATCGTCGAGCACCGCGAACGCCACCTCCGACGCGGGCAGACCGAGCCCGTGCCCGCGCGCCAGGTCGAGCGCGAGTCCCATGTCCTTGCGGATCAGCGACACCGGTGCCGCGACGCCCGCAGCGTCGGGGTCGAGGAACGCCTGCTCCTTGTACCCGACGTACGGGGCGCCCGCCGCGCTGCCGCGCAGCACCTCGTAGAAGACGGCGGGATCCAGCCCGCCGCACTCGGCGATCAGGATGCCCTCGGCGACGCCATGGCTGAGCACGCCCAGCACCGCGTTCACCGCGAGCTTGGCGACGGACCCCGAACCCACCGGGCCGGTGAGGAACTGGGCCGACGTCATCGCGGCGAGCACCGGGCGCACCCGCTCGACGTGATCGGGGTGCCCGCCGACCATGGTGCTGATCGCCGCGGTCTCGGCGAGCTGCACGCTGCCCGACACCGGGGCGTCGACGATCGCCACCGGGCCGCCTGCCGCGAGCTCGCGCACCACCTGCGGGCCGACCGTACCCATGACGACGTGGACGTGGTCCGCTCCGGCGCCCGACAGCGCGCCCAGCACGAGATCCCGGGTGGTCACGGCGTCGGGGAGCATGCTGATGCTGATCGGCGCCTCGGCCAGCGCCGCGGCGTCGGCCACCGGCATGACCCCGTCCGGCATCCGATCGAGCGCGGGGTCGTGGCCGAGGACGCGGTAGCCCGCCGCCACCAGGTTGCGTGCCATCGGACGGCCCATCCGGCCGATCCCCGCGAACCCGATCAGCACGGTCGGCCCCTTCCCCGTCGCATGTGGAGACCGTAGCGAGGCCGTCAAGTGTCACTTCACATGAGGCGAGTGTTGCTGCACACTCGGGGAGCCCGGCCGGCTCGACACGAACGGAGTTGTTCGATGTCCCCCACCGCTCCCCCCGCCCGCACGCTGCTGCGGGGCGGCGTCGTCATCACGGCTGACCCCGCCACCGACGTCCTCCCCCGCGGCGACGTCCTCATCGAGGGCGACCGGATCGCCGCGGTCGGCGCGCGGGTCGAGCCGCCGGCCGGCACCGACGTGGTCGACGTGCCGGGGCACATCGTGATGCCGGGCTTCGTCGACACGCACCGGCACACCTGGCAGTCGGTCGTGCGCGGCTACGCCGCGAACTGGACGCTCGGCCAGTACCTGGTGGGCATCCACAGCGGGCTGAGCAGGCACTTCCGTCCCGAGGACACCTACGTCGCCAACCTGCTCGGCGCGGTGGAGGCCCTGGACTCCGGGATCACGACGCTGCTCGACTGGTCGCACAACCTCTACACCCCGCAGCACGGCGACGCCGCCGTCCAGGCGTTGCGGGACGCGGGGCTGCGGGCGGTGTTCGCCCACGGCGGCGGCGCCCACGAATGGGGCGCCGTGCCCTCCGACGTCCCGCACACCGGCGACGTCCGCCGGATCCGTTCCGAGCAGTTCGCCTCGGACGACGGCCTGGTCACGATGGCCATCGCCCTGCGCGGCCCGCAGTTCACCACTGCCGAGGTCAACGCCCACGACTACAAGCTCGCCGCCGAGCTCGACCTGCCGATCACCGTGCACGTCGGCGACGGCGAGTGGGGCCGCAGTGGCCCGATTCGGCGGCTGCGCAGCGAGGGCCTGCTCCGCGACCGCACGACATACGTCCACTGCTGCACGCTCGACGACGACGAGCTCCGAATGATCGCCGACTCGGGCGGAAGCGCCTCGGTGGCCCCCGACGTCGAGATGGCGATGGGCCACGGCTGGCCGGCCACCGGTCGGCTACTGCGGGCCGGCGTGCGCCCCAGCCTCTCGATCGACGTCTGCAGCCTCAACGGCGGGGACATGTTCGCCACCATGCGCACGGCGATCGGCGTGCAGCGGGCCCTGGACAACGACCGCCACGTCCAGGAGGGCACCGCACCCGAGCGGCTCGACCTCACCTGCCGCGACGTCGTCGAGTTCGCCACCATCGACGGGGCACGGGCGTGCGGGCTGGACGACCGCACGGGGTCGCTGACGCCCGGCAAGCAGGCCGACGTGATCGTACTGGCGCCGTCGGTGGCGACGTCACCGCTCAACAACCCGCTCGGCGCCGTGGTCTACGCGGCACACCCCGGCCTCGTCGACACCGTGTACGTGGCGGGGCGGTGCCGCAAGCGCGCGGGCAAGCTGCTCGACGTCGACCTGGACGACCTGCTGCGGCGGGCCGTGCGATCCCGCGATCACCTCGTCTCGGCGTTCCCCGATGCGGGATCGGAGCGGGAGTGGTTCCCCGGCCAGGTGCGTCCGGACCGGTGAACGATGAACCACAGCGCACGGCAGTCCTCGGTGCCGGTGTTCTCGAGCTTGTGGGGCCGGGTGGCGTCGAAGGCCGCGGAGTCGCCGACTCCGAGCTCGTAGGCCTCGAACCCGAGGTGGAGCGTGAGCTGCCCCGACAGCACGTAGCAGCAGTCGAGGCCCGTGTGCTGGCTGAACCGCCCGGACGCCCCTGACGTGCTCCCCGCCGGGTAGGTCGCCTCCAGGAACTCCAGCTCGCCGGGGTCGAGGTGCGCGAGGCGCTCCCACACCACCCCGGTGTCGAGCACGATGCGGGACCGTTCGGTGCTGCGCACCACCGGCTCGCCCCGGACCGAGTCCGGCCACTCGGCCCCGGCACCTTCCCGGGCGAAGAGCGCGTCCATCGACAGGCCGAGCTCCTCGACGACGGCGTAGAGCGTGGACACCGATGCGCGACTGCGCCCGATCTCCACCTGCGACAACATGCTCGCCGACACGCCCACCCGCTGCGCGAGCGCGCGGAGGGACAGCCCCTGACGCAGCCGTTCCGCACGCAGGCGCGCACCGAGCTCGGTCTCCACCCACTGCCCCCTTGCCCGTCGCGTCCACCCGCGTGCTCGCGGTCAGGGTAGCCGCCGCCCGATGGCTACGGCTTGCCCACATCGTGGATGTGTGCTCATATTGTGAGCGGCCTGGTCGGGTGGCATCCGCCTGACGTCGACACCTCGCTCCGCTCGACGCCGAGCGCACACAGGGGAGAACAGCCGTTGTCCGACACCGTTGTCTTGATCAACACCGGGGTTGCCGTGCTCGCGGTGGTCCTGCTGATCGTCCGTTTCAAGCTCAACCCCGTGGTCGCGCTCGTGCTCGGGTCGGCCTACCTGGGGCTCAGTACGGGGCTGGGCGTCGACGGCACCGTCAAGGCGATCACCGGCGGATTCGGCGAGATCATGGCCGACGTCGGGCTGTTGATCGCCTTCGGTGTCCTGACCGGCGCGATCCTGCACGAGATCGGCGCCATCGAACGGCTCGTCGCGATGCTGCTACGCGTCTTCGGGCCGAAGCGGATGCCCTACGCCCTGTCCGTCACGATCGCCACAGCCCTCCAGTCGATCTTCCTCGACGTGCTGCTCGTGATCTCCGCCCCGCTCGCCCGCAGCCTCGCCCCCCGGATCGGCAGGCTCGGCACGGCGCGGATGGCCACCGCACTCGCGATCGGCCTGGAGTGCGGCATCGTGCTGATGATCCCGGGCGTCGGCACCCTCGCACTGGCCGGACTGCTCGGCGTGCCGCTGGGCAGGATGCTGATCTTCGGTCTGATCCTCGTGGTGCCCACCGTGATCATCGCGGTGGCGATCATGTCCTTCCTGTTCCGGAAGGGGTGGTGGGACCCGGCGAAGGACGAGGGCCGGATCGACCGCCCGGCGCCTTCCGAGGAGGGTGCCGAGCCTGCCGGCGCCGCCGGATCGCCGACCGTCGCCACGAACTCGTCGGACGCGACAGCCGCCGCCGTGGCGGTCGCCGATCCGGCTGTGCAGGAGCGCCGCCACGTCCGGCTGATCGTGCTCCTCGGCCCGCTGCTGGGCGCGCTGGTGCTCATCGCCGCCGGTGCCGTCACCGAGATCGCCGGTCTGCAGAACCCGGTCGTCGACTTCGTGTCGCAGCCGGTGATCGCGCTGCTCGCGGCCATGGTCGGCACGAGCCTCGTGGGGCGGTACGCGGCCGGTCGCAAGCGGATCGAGCGGGCCATCGCCACCGGCTTCCGCGAGAGCGGGCAGATCCTCATCCTCACCGCGGTCGGCGGCTCGCTCGCCGCCACGATCAAGGAGGCCGGGCTGGGCGACATCCTCGGCCAGTACTTCACGGCGCAGACCGCGGCGCCGCTGCTGATGGTGTGGGTGATCGCCGCCGTGCTGCACGTGGCCGTCGGCTCGGTGACGATCTCGGCGATCACCGCCGCCGGCATCCTCGCCCCGGTGGCGCCCGTCATCGGGCTCGACCCGGTGCTCATCGCGCTCGCAGCGGGCGCAGGCTCGCTGTTCGCGGTGCACGTCACGAGCAACACGTTCTGGCTGCTCCAATCGCTCATGGGCCAGACGACCCGCGGCACGCTCAAGACCTGCTCGGTGGGGGTCTCGGTCGCCTCGATCGTGGCGATCCTGCTCATCCTGCCGCTGAGCCTGGTCGTCTGACCGAAGTCGTATCTCGAGAGGACGCAATGGACGACGCCCCGATCCAACCCCTGCGCGGAGTCCGGGTGCTCGAGCTCGGCAACTACATCGCCGCGCCGACGGCCGGGCGGCTGCTCGCCGACTTCGGCGCCGAGGTGATCAAGATCGAGCGTCCGGGCACCGGGGACGAGCTGCGCAACTGGCGGCTCTACCAGGGAGAGACCTCGCTGCTCTACCGCACGATCAACCGGGGCAAGAAGTCGGTCACGCTGGACCTGCGGACGCCCGAGGGGCGCGACGTCGTGCTCGATCTCGTACGCCGGTGCGACGTCCTGCTGGAGAACTTCCGTCCCGGCACGCTCGAGAAGTGGGGGCTCGGCCCCGACGAGCTGGACGCGGTCAACCACGACCTAGTGATCGTGCGGATCTCCGCCTTCGGGCAGACCGGCCCGCTGGCGCAGCGGCCCGGGTTCGCGGCGGTCGCCGAAGCGGTCGGCGGGATGCGCGAGCTCGTCGGTGAGCCCGACCGCCCACCGTCGCGGGTCGGTGTCTCGATCGGCGACTCGATCGCGGGCCTCTACGCCGCGTTCGGTGCCGTGATGGGCCTGTTCCGGCGCGGCGCGGGGGCCGGCGCACCTCCGCTCACCGAACGGATCGTCGACGTCGCGCTCAGCGAGGCCGTCCTGTCCATGATGGAGTCGCTCGTGCCCGACCACCTCGCCTACGGCGTGCACCGCACCCGGACCGGTGGCCGGATGGAGGGCATCGCCCCGTCGAACTCCTACCCCTGCGCCGACGGCACGAGCGTGATCATCGCCGGCAACGGGGACGGGATCTTCCGGCGCCTGATGACCGTGATCGGCCGGGCCGACCTCGGCGCGGACCCCGCGCTCGCCTCCAACAGCGGGCGCTGGGCGCAGCGCGACCTGCTCGACGACGCGATCGGCTCCTGGACGGCCGGCCTGCCGCGCCCTGCGGTGCTCGCCGCGCTCGACGCCGCCGGGGTGCCGGCAGGCCCTGTCTACACGGCCGCCGACATCGTCGAGGACGAGCAGTACCGGGCGCGCAACATGATCCAGTACCTGCCGGTCGACACCGGGGAGGGGCGAGCGCGCGAGATCGGATTCCCCGGGGTCGTCCCGGTGATCGGCAACGTGTCGCTGCCGGTGCGCAGCCTCGGCCCCGATCTCGGCGAGCACACCGCGGAGGTCCTCTCGGGGCTGCTCGGGATGAACGAGGAGGAGATCATGGCGGTGACCGGGTCGTGACGACCGTCGAGCTCCGCGACGTGACCCTGCGCGACGGGCTGCAGCTCACCGGCAAGGTGCTGCCGACCCATCGCAAGGTGGAGATCGCGCGGGAGTTGCTGCGCCTCGGCGTGCCGAGCCTGGAGATCGGCTCGATGGCCCGGCCCGACCTGGTGCCGCCGATGAGCGGCACTCTCGATGTGGTCGAGGCACTCACCCCGGATGAGCTCGCCCGCTGCTGGATCTGGGTGGCCACCTCGCGGCACGTGGAACGGGCGATCGCGGCGGGCGCGGTCAACGTCCAGTACTGCTTCTCCGCGTCCGACGCGCACAACCGCGCCAACATCGGCCGCTCCACCGAAGCGAGCCTCGATGCGATGCCGGCCGCCGTCGAGCTGGTCCGCGCCGCGGGCGGGCGCGTCCAGCTGTGCATCGCGACCTCGTTCACCTGCCCGTTCGAGGGGCCGGTCGCACCGGAGCGCGTGCTCGCGATCGCGAACGACCCGCGGGCCGAGGGCGCAGCGGACGTCGTCGTCTGCGACACGCTCGGCCAGGCGACACCGGCCGAGGTGGCGAACCTCGTCGGGCGCGTGCGCCGCGATACCCCGCCGCGCCGGATCGTGTTCCACGGACACGACACCTGGGGTCAGGGCGTGGCCAACAGCCTCGCCGCCGTGGCCGCGGGGGCGCAGGTCGTCGACGGCTGCCTCGGCGGGCTGGGCGGCTGCCCGTTCGCGCCCGGGGCGAGCGGCAACACCGCCACGGAGGACCTCGTGTTCGGCATGCGACCCGACTGGCTCACGCCCGACCGCATGGCCCGGCTCGTCGCGCTGGGGGAAGGCCTTCTCGCCGAGCTCGGGGAACCGAACCGCTCGAAGGCGGCGCAGGGCGCCCGGTCCCGGGCCACGGCGTTCCCGTGGACGATCGCTAGTGGTCGGATCCCTTAGTTCGTCGGGGGTCATGCGGCGGTCGGGTGCGTGATGCCCAGCTCTGCAGGGCCCAGGCGGTCGAGCAGCGCGCGGTCGGTCCGGGTGAAGGTCAAGCTCGGTGAAGTCCTACAGCCTGATGATCATGGGTGTTTCGGTGCTGTCGGCAGGCGGCAGTGCTCGCCCAGGTAGTCCGCCAGCCTGGTCAGGCTCCACGTGGTGAACTGCTGTCCCAGCGCCGAGGGGGTGCTGCGGGCGCGCGTTTCTGCTGGTCGTACCGGTGGGCCCCGGGGATCGAACTCTGAACCCGCGGACTAAAGGGAGTTGGTCGCCGTCGACATCGCCCTCTACCAGCATCTACGGCAGCAAGTCGGGTCCACCACGCCACCCTGCTCGCTTCGATGGCCCACGTTTCGCACCACGAACCGCACCACGGGCGATCTTCGCTCGCAAACTCCTGCACTTTCCTTCGCGACGAAGAGTTACTCGCCGAGGAACACCGCAGACACCCGTTCAGCCTGCGTCGGCGTCGCAGCCTTGGCGATCCGCAGCACCAGCCCATCCTCACGAACGTAGCTGTACTCCACGGCCGCCGGCAGCCGCTTCCCGATCTCGTTGATGTAGTCGACCCGCGCCTGCCCGGCCTCCTCGTCGGGCCACTGCTCGGCGCAGCCACCGCGCTCGCAGCCCTCGACGTCGCCACCAATGTCGGACGCCTCGACTCCCGGGATCGTGAACGTGGTGCGGGACGTGTATCCGTTCGGGCGGCCGAGCAGCCGGTTGGGGTCCGACTCCGCGGTCGACGAGTGCGGGTCCACGGCCACGCCAGCAGCCACAAGCTCGCCGACTGCAGCAGCGGCATCAACCGAGAAGGACTCGACTTCAGCTGCTGGGGGCTCGGCTGATACGCCAGCACCGGTGGCCGGGGTGCCAGCCGTTCCACCTCCGCAACCCGCGACGGCGAGCACAAGGAGCAGGAAGCCGATCGCGCCAGGGATTCTCACCCCGACAAGATCGCTGCTGGTTGCCACGTGTTACTTGCACCACCTCGTCGACGGTGATTGGTGAGGCCATGCACTGATCGACGGTGAGCGTGGACATAGCCGTGGACGTGATCATGCGCAGAGGTCTGCCGGCGCAGGATGTCGCCGGCCGGCGATCCATCGGAAGTTGCGGGGGTGAACACAAGGGACGTGGTGCCGTCGGCGCGAGTCGTCAATTCGAGGCGCCGGTGGCCCATGCCGGTCGTCTGTTCGACGCCAGCCGTCCGCCCGTAGGCTTACGCCGTGTTCCAGTACCACGGATGGATAGCGCTGAGATCGACTCCTGAGGCCGTGGATGACGAGCCACCTTTGCGGCTAGCGGAGATCCAGGCGCTGGTGGATGAGCTCGCGAGCTACGCGCTGATCGACCTGCGACCGATGAACGGCGAGTACTACATTCATATGGGCGGGAGCCCAAATCGTCGCGGGAGTCACGGTTCGGTTGTCATCGACCTACTGAGGAAGGTCGGGCAAGTGGCTCCGGGATCCTATGGGCTGCTCCACGTGTACGACGACGAAGATCCTCGGCACGGCAACTCGTTCCGCGTCTTCCGACTTGCCCGAGGAGTGGTCACCGAACATGCAGACACGTTGTTGTCGCCTGTGATCCCGTCGCTGGAAGACGCTTGGGCACCTGTAGGTGGCGCTAGCCCTGATCTTTGACGAGTTACCGGCGCAATGTAGATATTCGAATGCCTGAATTCCTCCCCGATGCCGGGTTGAGCTGGCGGGTTGATGTCTGGCCGTGGTCGCTCACCGGAGTTCTTCGCTCCGATCACGTACGTAACGAGTCCGGCAACGGCCGCCCGATCGCCGCCCGCGGCTACGGCGGACACGAAGGCGGCCTGGCCGGCGCCGTAGTCACCGCCGCCTACCTCGGCGCCGACCTCGAAGAAGTCGCCGCCGCGCTGGCCGGAGAGCCCCACCCACTTGCGCCAACTACGGTTCGCGGCCTGCCGGGCCGACTGTCGGCGACCCGCCCACATGGCCAGGCACCGGCTGTCCCGCAGCCACGGCGACGCCCGCTTAACACCTCATCGCGCGAGCTGTACGCGATCAGAGGAATGATCGCCAAGTCCAGCTGGAGCACTGGTACTCCCACCGGAGGTTGGAAGCACTAGCCGGGGGGACGGCCGCCCAGCGTGCGCGTGAGCTTCTCCGCGGCCCCGACGAGCAGGTCGACCCACTCCTCGCAGCGGGATCGCGGCATCCGGATGGTCGGGCCGCTGAGCGCGAGCGCACCGACGAGCTCGGTGGAGGCGTCGAAGACCGGGGCGGCGAGGCCGGATGAGCCGTCCTCGCGCTCGGCGGTGGTGATCGCGTAGCCGTCCTTGCGCGTCTGCGCGACCAGCTCCCTGAGCACCTCCGGGTCGGTGACGGTCGTGTCGGTGATCGACTCGAGCGGCCGGGAGAGGATGCGCTCGGCGAGCTCGTCGTCCCAGGCCAGCAGGACGCGACCGGCCGATCCGGCGTGCAGCGGGAGGAGCTTGCCCACGTACATGTCGCGGCGCAGGGCGTGGCGCGTCTCCGCCATAGCGACGCACACGCGGAAGCCCTGCTCCTCCCGGAAGAAGCAGGCCGTCTCCCCCGTGGCGTCGCGGAGCTCGCGCAGCACCGGGCTGACGATCGTGAGCACGTCGACGCCCTTGACGGCCGGGGCCGCCCAGTACGCCATGCGCACGCCGATGCGGATCTGGTCGCCGGTCCGGTCGAGCAGCCCCTGCGTCACCATGTTCGTCACCAGCCGCTGCACCGTGGAGGTCGGCATGCCGGTGGCCTGCTGGATCTCCCCCAGCGTGAGCGACGGGCGGGCGAGCGAGAACGCGTCGAGGATCTCGGTGATCTTGCCGAGCACGAGCAGGGGCTTCTGGCTCGCCGAGGTGGGGGCGTCGTCCGCCGACATGCGTCGAATCTACTGGCAGCGGCGGCGGGGCCGAGCGGACGCGCTCAGGCGAGGTTCACGAAGACGCTCTTGATCTCGGTGTACGCGTCGACGGCGTGGTGGCTCATCTCGCGGCCCAGCCCGGAGGCCTTGAACCCGCCCCACGGGGCGGCCGGGTCCGGCACGGGCAGGCCGTTGACGAACACCGAGCCGGCCCGGATGCCGGCGGCCAGGCGGTGGGCGGTGCGGAGGTCCTGCGTCCACACCGCGGCCGCGAGCCCGTAGTCGGTGTCGTTGGCGCGCGCGACCAGCGAGGCGAGCTCGTCCTCGTCGGAGTAGGTCAGCACCGACAGGACCGGCCCGAACACCTCCTCGCGGGCGATCCGCATCTCGTCGGTCACGCCGGTGACCACGGTGGGCGCGTAGAACCAGCCGGTGTCGCGAGCACGCGCGCCGCCGGTGACGATCTCGGCGTCCTCCTTGCGGGCCACCTCGACCAGGTTCTCGACGTGCGCGAGGTGCCGGGCCGAGACCAGCGGGCCCATCACCGTGCCCTCCTCCATGCCTGGCCCGACGCGCACGGACTCGGCACCGGCGGCGAGCTTGGACACGAACTCGTCCTCCCGGCGGGCATCGACGTAGAAGCGGGTGTAGGCCGCGCACACCTGACCGGAGTTCAGCAGCGCCCCACCCAGGTTCCCGGCCACCGCGGCGTCGATGTCGGCGCCGGCCGTGATGATCGACGGCGCCTTCCCTCCCAGCTCCAGCGTGACCCGCTTGAACGTGTCCGCCGCCGCTCGCCCGATGCTCCGGCCCACCTCGGTGGACCCGGTGAACGACACCTTCTCCACCCCCGGGTGCTCCACCAGCGCCGCACCCACCGCGCCGTCGCCGAGCAGCAGGTTGACCACCCCGCGGGGGAACCCGGCCTGCTCGACCAGCTCCACGAGCCGGATCGTGGTCAGCGGGGTCTGCTCGGCGGGCTTGAGCACCGCGGTGTTGCCGGTGGCGAGCGCGGGAGCGAGCTTCCACGACATGATCATCAGCGGGAAGTTCCACGGCGTGATCAGGGCGCACACCCCGAGCGGTTCGCGGCGGGTGTAGTTGAACGTGTCTGGGACCGACACCGGGTTCACCGCACCCTCGATCTTGGTCACCCAGCCCGCGTAGTAGCGGAAGTGATCGGCCGCCATCGGCACCGACACCTGCCGGGAGACGGCGAGCGGCTGGCCCTGGTCGAGGGTCTCCAGGCGGGCGAGCTCGTCGGCGTGGGCGTCGATGAGATCGGCCAGCCGGAACAGCAGCGCGGCCCGGTCGCGCGGGGACAGGTCGCGCCAGGCCGGGTCGACGAAGGCGCGCCGAGCCGCCGCCACCGCCGCGCTGACGTCCGCCACCTCGGCTCGGGCCACGGTGGTGATCACGGCCTCGGTCGCCGGATCGAAGGTCGGGTCCTCGGCGCCGCCGGAACCGCCGACCCACTGGCCGTCGATGTGGAGCTTGTTCGTGATCATGCCGATCCCGTCTCGAGGAGCTGCGCTTCCGCGATCCTGCTCGACGGGCGGCCGTCAGCCGTTGTCCGTGCGTGCGCGCCAGTAGCTCGCGAGCGCGGTTCTAGCCGGCCGAGCGGAGCTCACGGGGCGAGACTCCGAACTCCGCCCGGAAGCAGCGGGAGAAGTGCGCGGGGCCGACGAAGCCCCAGCGCCGCGCCACCGCCGCGATCGTCTCCCTGGCCAGCCGCGGGTTCTCCAGGTCCCTGCGGCTGCCCTCGAGCCTGCGCCTGCGCACCCACGCCGACACCGACGTCCCCTCGTCGTGGAACAGCTCGTGCAGGCGCCGGGTCGAGACGAAGTTCGCGGCGGCGATCGTGCCCGGCGACAGATCGGGGTCCTGCAGGTGCGCCTCCAGCCACCCGACCACCCGCTGCAGCGGCGTGTCCGGGCCCGCCTCCCGGTACTTCTCCACCACCGCCGCCGCCACCAGGTCCGTCAGCGTCCGCGCAGTCCGTCCCCCGCACGGCCCGGCCAGGTGGTCGGGGCGCTCGGCGAGCTCACGCAGGAACGGCCCGGCCAGCCGCCCGAGCCCGTCGCGCTCGGAGAGCCGCAACCCGACGGCCGTGGCGAGCCCGCGGTCGTCCAGGTCCAGCAGCCGCGTCGGCGCCATGACGACCAGGGTGCGGAACCCGGCGTCGTTCTCGATCGCGTACGGCGTGTCCACGTCGTAAACCGCCATGTCGCCGGGCGTGAGGACGCGTCGCCGCCCGTGCTGGACGAGCACCGAACTCCCCGCCAGCTGGTAGGAGACCTTGCACAGCCGGGTGCGTTCGCGGCCGATGTCCGCCGCGGTCCGGGTGACGGTGTGCGCGGTGCCGGCGGACACGTCACCGAGCACGACCTCCGGTGTGTGCTGCACGCGCACCCGGCCGCGGAACGCGGCCCGGCCTCCGTGGACCGCCAACTCCAGCGGCGGGAATGTCGAGGTGATCGCCTTTCCCCACGATGCGAAGTCGACGATGGACGATTCGGCGTGCTGTGTCGGCACCGATCTCCTCCGATCCTCGCGGTTCCGCAGACGATTCCAGCCGCTGTCGTGCCGCGCCAGCACCACGGAGCCCGGTGTCAGCCCTCGCGCAGCGTCAGCCGGCCGCGATCCTGGACCAGCCTGCGGTAGGCGTACAGCACGACGCCGGAGAGCAGCAGCGCGAGCCCGATCAGCACCTCCTTGACGCCGCCTGCGTAGCTGAGGGCGGGGTTGGTCGCGCCGATGACGAGGATCCCGGCGTTGAACACCGCGACGACGACCGCGACCGGGATCCACGCGCGCCCGAGCTTGATCGGACGTGGCCACGTGGGCCGGTCCCTGCGCAACAGCAGGAACCCGATGACGGCGAGGGTGACGGCGAGGATGTAGCCGATGTTGCTGGCGATGAGGATCGCCACGGGGTTGCCGACGAAGACCACGATCACCAGGTTGACCAGCATCGTGACCACGAGGGCCACGGCCGGCATACCGCGCCGGTTGAGGCGGCCGAACTGTGTGATGGTCATGTCCTCCTGTGCGATGCCGTAGAGCGCGCGGCCCGCGTCGGCGGACGAGGAGATCATGCTGAGGAACAGCGCGCCGCACAGCACGGCGGTCACGAGCCCGGACGCGCCACCGAACATCTGCTGGACGCTCACCACCCCGTAGGTGATCGGGTTCTCCGCGACCGCGGACTCGCCCAGCTGCGCGGTCGTGGCCAGCGGCACCAGCCCGTAGGCGAAGACCATGAACAGCGCGATCGTCCGGAGCGCCCTGGCGGTGTCGCGGACGGTGTCGCGGTATTCAGGGGCGAACGTCGCGCAGAGCTCGGTCCCGTAGATCGCCCACGCTGTGACGTAGAGCCAGACGACCACTGCGGTCCAGCCGCCGTCGAGGTGGGACGTGAGCCGGCCGACGTCCCAGCCTCCGGCGAGGAACGGCCCGATCGCGAGGACGGCGAGCACGACGATGAAGACGGCGCCGATGGCCTGATTGAACCGCACCGCGATGTCGATGCCCATGACGTTGAGCAGGGTGCAGGCGATCACGGTGGCGGCCGCGATCACGTGCGGCAGCCCCACGTCGACCGGCCCGGTGGAGAACAGCACCCATGTCGCATCCGGGAACCACTGCACCTGCACCAGCGCTCCGATGGTGAGCCCGACCAGGGCGAGGACGAGGGCCCAACCGCACCAGTAGCCGAAGGCGGCAAGCGGGCCGATCGGTGCGAAGTAGCGCTTCCAGGCCTCGGTGGCGTACAGCGGGATGCCGCCCGGCTTGTCCGGGAACATGCCGGCCATCTCGGCGAACAGATGGTTCTGCAGCAGCGCGACCACGGCGAGGCAGAGCCCGATGGCGATCGCGGGCCATGCACCGATGGCGCCGATCGTGTAGCCGAGCGAGATGAACAGCCCGTTCGCGACCGGCAGGGCGAGCATGAAGCCGTGGTGCCAGCGCAGGTTCTTGGGCGGGTGTGTCTCGGTCACAGCGGGCTCACCGCAGCGTCCGGCATGCGTCCGGTCTCGATCTCGACGCCATCGACGACGACGGAGAAGGCGACGAACTCGGGGATGTCGCCCGCGCCGGCGTTGGCCGCGTCGGCCGCCGCCTGCGTCTCGTAGATCCACACGTCGGTCCACGAGCCATCGGGCCGCTGGGCCAGCACCGGCACGGACACGAGCGCGGGGTGGGCGGCCTTGACAGCCAGGATCGCCGCGGAACGGAGCGCGAGGAACTTCTCCTCGGAGGCCTCCTCGACGCGGTAGTTCACGAACTCGACGAAGTGGGTCATGACGTTCTCCTTCGATCAGTGGTCGAGCAAGCGGCGGGCGGTGCGCAGGCCGCTCTCGACGGCGCCGTCGATGAACCCGGCCCAGCCGGTGGCGTAGTCGGAACCGGCGAGGTGCACCCGGCCGTGGGGTTGCTGCAGCGCCTGCAGCCGACGCAGCTGGCCGGGGCGCAGCATCGGCCAGGTCTCCCCGGAGAACCGGTCGGCGACCCAGTCGTGGCCCGCCACCTCGAGGACCTCGAGGTCCGGCCGCCACAGCGCGAAGGCCTTGGCCACGGCGTCGACGTCGTCCGGGCGCAGCCGCGCGGCCTCGGGCCCGAAGCCGACGAGGATCGTGTTGCCGTCGCCGGTGTACTCGGTCTGGGCGAAGGTCAGCGGGAGGTCTTTGCCGCCCATGACCACGAAGGGCTCGACCTCGCCCCGCACCGCGATCCACGTCTTCAGCCCCTGCGACGCCTGTCTGGCATGCGCGGGTAGCCCGGGTTCGAAGCGGATCGCGCCGAGGACGCTGAGCGGGAGCGTGACGACGACCTGCGAGGCGCGGAACGTCTCGCCCGACTCCGCGGTGACGGTCGCGCCGTCGGCGTCCTGGTCCACGGCGGCGACCACGGTGCCGAAGCGGATGTCCGCACCGGCGTCGGCGGCGATCGCCGAGGCGAGGGCCGTGGTGCCGTCCTTCAGCTTGTAGGTCGCGCAGGACTCGAACAGCAGCTGCCAGCTGCCCGACGCCGCCGAGCACCAGCGCAGCGCCTGCGTCAGGCCCGCCACCTCCGGCGGCGCGTTGAAGTTCAGAGCCCACATGCCCTCGAGCAGCTCCCGCTCGTCGGCGGGCAGGTCGAGCGCGCCGATCCGGTCGAGCACCGTCCGGCCGTCGAGCGCGTGGCAGTCGGCGCGCAGGAACGGCTCGTAGGGCCGGTCGAACCACTCCCGGGTGTCGGCCAGCATCGCGGTCATGCCCGGGTCGAGGAGCCCGAACAGCTCGTCGGGCGAACCCTCGTGCACTCGCCCACCCGCGTGCCAGAAGGCACGCTGCGGCACCGGGCTCCGGGTGATCTCGAGGTCGTACCTGGTGATCTCCGACCAGATGTGCGGCTGGGTCCAGTGCACCCAGGTCCCGCCCATCTCGAGCGGGCGTCCTAGCCGGTTGTCGGTCCAGGTGCGGCCACCGATCCGGTCCCGCGCCTCGAGGACCAGCACGGACACGCCGCGCCGACGCAGCTCCCTTGCGACGGTCAGACCGGCGAAGCCGGCTCCGACGACCACGACATCGGTGTCGTTCATGCACGGACCTCATGGCTTCTGGGGGAAGGGGCCGAACGGTGACGGCAGAGTGGTGGCCTCGTCCGAACCTAGTCAAGTGGCAAGTTCCGAACTTCTATCCAGATGGCTAGTTCTTCACCCGGCCGGCCCAACGTGCCGCGTCGGGCGCGGCTAGCGTTGTGCAGGTGACTGCGGCCGAGCGGGGAAGCCGGGCTTACGGCGAGGGCCGGGCGGCGTTGCTCGCCGCGGCGGTGCGCGTCGTGGCCACGAAGGGCCTGCGTCACCTGACCTACCGCGCCGTCGCTCAGGAGGCGGGGGTGACGCACGGCCTCGTGACGCACCACTTCGGCTCTCGCGACGCGCTGATCGAGAGCGCCCTGCAGTACTCGCTCGACAACAGCGTCGCCGGGATGACGACCGCCCCGGGCAGCGGCCGGATCGATGCGCTCTTCGAAGGCCTGGCCCAGCTCGTCGCGGACGACCCGGACACGCAGGCGTTCCAGTACGAGCTCGCCCTCGAATCGCGGCGCCGCCCTGAACTGCGGCCCGCGCTGACGGCGCTCTACGACGGCTACCGCGAGGCCCTGCGGGAGGAGTTCACCCACATCGGCGTCGGGACCGACGACCCCCTCGTCCAGCTCGTCTTCGCCGCCCTCGACGGGCTCGTCTTCCAGCAGGTCTGCGGGGTCAACAACACCCCCACCGACGAGGCACTTGCCCGCCTGCGCGGGATCATCACGCTCCTCACGGAGAACCGCGCGTCCTGAGGACCGGGCCTTGTCCGTCCGCGCACGCCGGTTGTCCCGGAGCGCGGCTTCCGCTCGACCGGCCGGGCTTCCCGCCTACGTTGGTGCGGCCGGACGCGCGAGGGGAACCCATGTCGATCACCGCTGATCAGGTCCACCGCAACGCCCGCATCCACACCCTCGACCCGGCCCGGCCGGCGGCCTCGGTCCTGGTCGTCGCCGAAGGGGTCATCGTCGCCGTCGGCGACGAGGGCCTGCTCGGTGAGGTCGCCGGCGAGCCGGAGATCGTCGACCACGGTGGCGCGTTCCTCATGCCCGGCCTCGGTGACGTCCACAACCACCACATGACGGCCGGCAGGGCCGATCTGTTCGAGCTCCAACTCGACGCAGCCGCGGACCTGCACGGGCTGCTCGACGCGATCCGCGCCTGGTCGGCGACGCTGGCCCCGGACGCCTGGGTGGTCGGCGGCGGCTGGGGGAGCACGCTCATCCCCGCGCTGTCCGACCTGAAGGCGCTCGCCGCGCTCGACGACGCCGCGGGCGGCCGACCCGTCCTGCTGCGCGACGACAGCTGCCACAACCGCTGGGTCAGCTCCGCGGCGCTCGCCATCGCCGGCATCGACGCCGGATCCGCCGACCCGGCCGACGGCGCGGTCGTGCGCGACCCCGCCACCCGCGCGCCCGTCGGCCTGCTCATCGAGGCTGGCGTCATCCCGGTCGAGCGGGCCTACGCCCAGTCGGCGCCCACGAGCGTCGAGCAGAACGCCGAGGCCAGCAAGCGGGGCATCGACATCCTGCACTCCTTCGGCATCACGACCTTCCAGGACGCCGCGGCCTCGCTCCAGATGCTCCAGGCGCTGAAGCACCTCGACGACACCGGGCGCCTCGACGCGTGGGTCGTGACCTCGCTGCAGGTCAACGACAAGATCTTCGGCACGCACCCGCTCGGGCAGGACCTGATCGACCGGCGCGAGGCCTACCGCAGCACCCACCATCGGCCGGACTTCGTCAAGATCTTCCTGGACGGCGTGCCCACGTCGAGGACGGCGGCGTTCCTCGACCCCTACCTGCCCGACGACGAGCACGGCGCCGAGTGGCGCGGCGAGACCACGATGACCCAGGACGAGCTGACCGGCTGGCTGCTGCGCGTCGCCGGGCAGGGCCTCTCCGCGAAGGTCCACTGCACCGGCGACGGGTCGGTGCGCATGACCCTCGACGCGATCGCGGCCGTCCGCGCCGCCGGGCACACCGGCCCCCGCTTCCACATCGCGCACGGCCAGTACATCGCCGACGAGGACCTGCCCCGCCTCGCCGAACTCGGCGTCGTCGCCGACATCTCCCCCGCCCTGTGGTTCCCCACCGTCATCTTCGAGGCCATCTGCGCCTGCGTCCCCCGAGGCCGCGCGGAGCGGCTGCACCCCAACCGCAGCCTCCTCGACGCCGGCGTGCTCGTCGCCGGCGGCTCCGACTGGCCGGTCATGCCCTCCCCCAACCCCTGGTACGGCATCCAGGGCCTGGTGAACCGCTCCGACCCGACCGGCACCCTCCCCGGCCGCCTGTGGCCCGAGCAGGGCATCACGGTCGCCGAGGCCCTGCACGCCTACACCCTCGGCGCCGCCATTGCGATGGGCACCGACGACGTCACCGGCTCACTCGAACGCGGCAAGTCCGCCGACTTCGTCGTCCTCGACCGCGATCCCCTCGCCGTCCCCACCGACGAGCTCGCCGCGACCACCGTCGAGCAGACCTGGTTCGCGGGACGCAAGGTCCACGAACGCCCCGCCGAGAGCTGAGTCGAACACGCGTTCTACGATCAGCTCCCGTTCTATCGCGCCGGCACGAGGGAGCACACAGCGATGACCAACCCCGAGGAAGCAACCGCCGTCACAACCGCGGATGCTCCGGCCGCCGACGAGCCCGCCAAGCCGCGCCGTGGCCGACCGAAGGGTTCCACCGCCCGCACCACCCGCACGATCGAGCTCACCCTCACCGTCACGGGCACGGCCGACGGCGACTGGCAGGCCGAGCTCAAGCAGGGCAGCACGTGGCTCAGCCGGGGCCTCCCCGTCACCGCAACGGCCGTGTCGAAGGCGGTGCAGGAGCTGCACGCCGAGCTCGCCGAACCCATCCACGCGGTCATCGACGCCGCCCGCGAACAGCGCGCCGCCCGGGTCGCGGCGCTGGAGGCCGAGCTGGAGAACGCGCGCAAGGCGCTGGCAGAGCTCGAGGAGTAGCCCGCGGTCCGACGACGCAGTCCGGCGATCGAGCGTCTCGTCGTCCCTCGAGTCACTAGGCTCGCGTGATGATCGTCGAGCACCGTGGCGTCCGACCCGCCATACAGGCCTCCGCCTACGTGGCGCCCTCCGCGGTGGTGTGCGGTGCGGTCGTGCTCGGCGAGCGCGCCCGCATCCTGCACGGTGCGGTGCTCACCGCGGAGGACGGCGAGGTCCGCGTCGGGGACGACGTCGTGGTCATGGAGAACGCGCTGGTCCGAGGGCGCGGCACGCATCCGGCGATCCTCGGCGACGCCGTCCTGATCGGACCGCACGCCCACGTCAACGGCGCGACCATCGAGGACGAGGTGTTCGTGGCCACCGGCGCCTCCCTCTTCCCCGGCGCGGTGGCAGGCGCCGGGTCGGAGCTGCGGATCAACAGCGTGCTCCACGTCGGCTCACGGCTTCGGCCGGGGACCGTGGTCCCGATCGGCTGGATCGCGGCAGGCGACCCGGCCGAGCTGTTCTCGCCCGATCGGCACGACGCGCTGTGGGAGGTCCAGCGGGACCTCGACTTCCCGGGCACGGTCTACGGCGTCTCGCGGGACACCCCGATGCGCACGATCATGGCGCGACAGGTGGAGTTCTACGGGGCGCACCGGGCGGACCGCGTCGTGGACGGTGACGTCCCGAATTCATGACTCCCCCGTCCACGGGCGGAGCTTCTCGGGATTGCGGACCGCCCAGATGTTCCTGATCCGACCGCCCGCGACGTCGATCGCCATCACCGTCACGGTGCTGCCGTCGTGCTGGACGACCAGCCCGGGCTGACCGTTGACCGTGCGCTCCAGGATCGTCATGCCGGGGGCGAGGCCTGCGATGTCGACCAGCGTGCGTGCGATCCGCTCGCTGCCCTCGACCGGACGGAGCTCGGCGCTGACGAGGCCGCCGCCGTCGCCGATCACGGTGGCGTCGGGATCGAGCAGACCCATGAGGGCGTGGATGTCCTTGGCCTCCCACGCCTGCTTGAAGTCGCGGACGATGCCGGAGCGTTCGGCGGCCGGAGGTGCGGCAGCCTGCGTCGAGCGGATGCGACGGCGGGCCGACGAGGCCAGCTGGCGGCACGCAGCAGCCGTGCGGCCGACGATCTCGGCCACCTCGGGGAAGGGATAGCCGAAGACGTCGTGGAGGACGAACGCGACGCGTTCGGCCGGGGTCATCGATTCGAGCACGACGAGGAACGCCATGGTGACCGACTCGTCGAGGGTGATCCGGTCGGCCGGGTCGCCGGTCCGCCACTCCGTCGGCTCCGGCACCGGCTCCGGGATCCACTCGCCCACGTAGCGCTCGCGCCGGGCCCGCGCCGAGCCGAGCTGGTCGAGGCAGATGCGGCTGGCGACCTTCATCAGCCAGGCGCCAGGGGATGCGATGGCGTCCTGCTGATCGGGCGACATGGCGTACCAGCGCGCGTAGGTCTCCTGCACGACGTCCTCGGCGTCGGCCAGTGAGCCGAGCAGCCGGTAGGCGAGGTTGATCAGCTGCCGCCGCTCGCTCATGATCGCGCTCAGGTCCGGATCGGTCATCGTGTCGACGGCTCCTCGGTCACATCTGCTCTCACCTGTTCGACGAGACAGCGCTCCGATTCGTGAGGTCGCCACCTCACACTCGCCGTCGCTGTGTCGTCGGACCGTTGAGACATGGTCCCCTCTCCCCCAGGAGCCACCGAGCATGACGACCGCGACCACGATCGGCGCACTGACCGGCGACTACGTCATCGACACCGCCCACACGCAGATCGGGTTCGTCGCGCGCCACGCGATGATCACCAAAGTGCGGGGACAGTTCGACGAGTTCGAGGGCGGCGTACACCTCGACGGCGACGATCCGTCGAGCTCCAGCGCCCAGGTCACGATCCGCACCACGAGCATCCAGTCGCACAACGCCACGCGCGACGAGCACCTGCGCGGCAGCGAGTTCCTCGACGTCGCGAACCACCCGACCATCACCTTCACCTCGAGCGACGTGGAGCGCGTCGGCGACACCACGTTCGCGGTCACCGGTGACCTGACGATCCGTGGTGTGACCAGGCCGGTCACCGTGGACTTCGAACTGACCGGCGCCGAGACCGACCCGTGGGGCAACTTCCGGGTCGGCTTCGAGGGCAGGACGACGATCAACCGCAAGGACTGGGGCGTCAGCTGGAACGCAGCGCTCGAGAGCGGCGGCGTCCTGATCAGCGAGAAGGTGACGCTGGAGCTCGACATCGCCATCGTCCGCCAGCGGGGCGACCGCTGAGCGTCAGCAAGGTGGCTTTGCTGACATCCGGTCAGGGCGTGCGGTGAACCTCCTCGAGTTTTGCCCGGGTCCCGATCGGGCCGCCCGGAGTAGCGTGCCGACCAGCATCCGGGGATGTCCGGGTCGAACGCTCCGGGCCGGGCACCACCCGGCCGGTCCGGTCGTTGAGCGGACGAGACCACCGGCGGAGGAGAGAACCCGATGTCGTCGCCGTATGAGCCCTACCAACACGATCCCGACACCACCCCGGTCGGAAGGCCATCGGGGAGCAGCCGCGTCGGGGCCATCCTCGCCCACCTGTCGGCGCCAATCGCGGCGCTGCTCAGCGCCGGCTCGCTCAGCCTCCTCGGACCGCTGATCGTGTGGCTCGTGCAGAAGAACGACCCGTTCGCCCGCCGAGCAGCGGCGGGGGCGTTCAACTTCAACCTGAGTTTCTGGTTGCTCTACCTGCTCAGCTGGGTGCTGATCTTCACGGTCGTCGGCGCGGTCATCGGGATCCCGCTGTTCATCGTGCTGTTCCTGGTGTCGGCGTGGTGCCACATCAAGGGAGCCGTCCGCGCGGCCGACGACCGGTCCTACGACTACCCCTTCCAGATCCGCGTCCTGTCCTGAGCCCGGGTCGTCGCGGTCCTCCGCCGGGTGCCGTCAGGCGTTCGGGAGCCGGCCGAGGAAATCCACGATCCGCGCGGTCAGCAGCTCAGTGGCGGCGGGGTCGTACGAGGCCAGCGAGCTGTCCTCGAACAGGTGCCTGTCCCCCGGGTACAGGAACAGCTCCGCGGTCGGTCCGACGGTGGTCACCAGCTCGCGGGCGGCCTCGACGTCACCCTCACCCGCGAAGATCTCGTCGTCGGCCATGCCGTGGATCTGGACCGGGACGCCGTTCGGCCACGGACCGATCGCCCACTCGCCACTGACGGGCAGACAGGACTCGATGAGGACCGCCCCCGCCGCTCCGGGGCGTGTCTGTGCAAGCCGTTGTGCGTGCACGACGCCGGCGGAGATGCCGGCGTAGACCAGCTCGGCCGGGAGGTCGGAGGCCGCGGAGGCCGCCAGGGCCGCGAGGCCTGGGGCGTCCGCGGCCTCGTTGAACGCCTGGCCCTCCGCGATCGTCGGGAAGACCCGGCCCCCGTACAGGTCGGGGGTGTGGACCACGTGCCCGGCGGCACGCAGCCGGTCGGCGAACGCGACCACACCGGGCGTCAGGCCTTGAACGTGGTGGAAGAACAGGACCTCGGCCATGCGGCGGAGGGTAGCGATCAGTTCGGGGTCACTCGGCCAGGGCCGGGTTGCGCTTCACCGCGACGAGGCTGGCGATCGTGGTGATCGCGAGCACGCCGACGATCACGGAGAGCGACAGCCCGATGCCGATCTCCGGCACGGGGATCGGCTCACCGCCGTTGAGGAACGGCAGCTCGTTCTCGTGCAGGGCGTGCAGCACGAGCTTCACGCCGATGAAGCTCAGGATCACGGCGAGCCCGTAGGGCAGGTAGATCAGCCTGTTGAGCAGGCCGCCGAGCAGGAAGTAGAGCTGGCGCAGACCCATCAGGGCGAACGCGTTCGCACTGAAGACCAGGAACGCCTCCTGGGTCAGGCCGAAGATCGCCGGGATGGAGTCGAGCGCGAACAGCAGGTCGGTGAGCCCGATCGCGAGCATCACGATGAGCATCGGGGTGGCCCAGCGCTTGCCGTTGACGCGGATCGTGGTCTTCGAGCCGTGGTAGTTCTCCGTGACGGGGAGCACTCGCCGGACCAGGCCGAGGACCCTCGGCTCCTTCCACTCGTCCTCGTCGCCGCCGATGCCCTGGCGGACCATGTTCACCGCCGTGTAGATCAGGAATGCGGCGAACAGGTAGAACACCCAGCTCAGGGCGTTGATCGCGGCGGCGCCGACGGCGATGAACAGGCCGCGCATCACCAGTGCGATCACGATGCCGACCAGCAGGACGCGGTGTTGGTGGATGGCCGGTACCGCGAACGCCGACATGATGATCACGAAGACGAAGAGGTTGTCGACCGAGAGCGAGTACTCGGTGATGTAGCCGGCGAAGAACTCCCCGGCGTAGGTACCACCGGCGAAGTACCAGATACCCAGGCCGAACAGCACGGCGAGCCCGATGTAGAAGAGCACCCAGCGGGTGGCTTCCTTGATCGTCACCTCGTGGGGCTTGTGATCGACCAGGAACAGGTCGGCGAGGATGATGGCGGCCAGGCCACCGATGGTGGCGAACCACAGCCAGATGGGCACGTTCAAGGGGAGCCTCCAGAGTCTCGGGCAGCGGCCAGCCGCCCCGAGGTCTCTCCCCTTCGCGTCCCTGTGGGGGAACTACGAATCGATGACACCGGGTTCGGGACCCGCGTGATTGGCGATCCTGGGCCGCGGGCCCTTCTCCGTGCTGACGGCGCCACCGTTGCTGGGATACTCCCCTGCGGTGCCCCTTCAGCCTGCCCGGAGATCATGCGAATTGCCATTCCGGGTGACCCACAACACCTGCGCCGAATGACCCAGGAGGTCAATCTGTCCCGTTTACTTATTTTGTCCGATTTTCTTGGTTGGTCATGAGCCGCGGCGCCAGCACCCGCGTCCCCGGCCCGACCCGGCCCCCCGGCCCGGGAAGCGCCTCGGTGTCGGCCACGGTGAGCGGCTCGCGACAGTGCGCGCACATCATCACCGGCGCCGTGTCGTGGCCGCAGGGGTGATGGCGCAGCCGCACGGGCGGCCCTGCCTCGGCGCCGTACCACCGGTCGCCCCAGTCCATGAGGGCGAGCAGCACGGGGTAGAGGTGCGCACCCTTCTCGGTGGCGCGGTAGTGCTCGCGCGGCGGCCGGTCCTGGTAGCGCTCGCGGGTGAGCACCCCCTCGGCCACCAGTCGGGCGAGCCGGGCCGCGAGCACCTTGCGGGAGATGCCGAGGTCCTCGGCGATGTCGTCGAAGCGGGTCACTCCCAGCAGCACGTCCCGCATGATCAACGCGGTCCACGCGTCGGCGACGAGGTCGGCCGCCCGGGCGATGGAGCACGCGACACCTGCGAGCGAGGTCCTGGTCATGGGGACACGCTAGTCAGTTCCCTCAGGGAACCCGGCCCCGCTAGGGTCGGTCCCGTGGGGACGAATCCGGGGGCAGCACGTATCGAGCTCGACTCACCCGACGCCGTCGACGGCCGGCACATCCGGGCGGTGGCGTTCCAGGAGGTCCGGCTGCAGTACGTCCGGCGCACGCTGGCCAGGACCGGTCTCGCCCCCGAAGGCGCCACGGCGGTCGTGGTCGGCAGCGGCCGCGGCGACCTCGCCCGTGGGCTCGCCGGTCTCGGCATGACGGTCACGGCGCTCGACCCCTCCCCCGCCGCCACGGAGCTGGCCCGCCGGGCGGACCCGGGGTCGTCGGCGAGCTACCGGACGGCCGCCGCGGAGGACCTCGGGTTCCTCCCGGACGCCGCGTTCGACGTGGCCTACTGCGCGGATACGTTGGAGATCACCTCCGCCCTCGACGGCGTGGTCGCCCATGCCGCACGGGTGTTGCGGCCCGGTGGCGTGCTCGTCTACGACACGGTCGCGCGCACGCCGGTCTCGCGGCTGATCTACCTCGGTGCATTCCAGGCCATCCCGGTCACGCGGATCATGCCGCCGCACCGGTATCGGGCCGAGCGGTTGCGCCCGCCGGCCGAGATCGCGACCGCTCTGGCCACCGCGGGCCTGATCAGCGAGGACGTGTGCGGATTCCGCCCACGCAGCGTCGCAGCCCTGGTGCGGGCCGTGCTCGCCCGCAAGAGCGGGCGCCTGTGTGACGAGGACATCCCCACGGCCGTCGAGTTCGTGCTCGACCCCGGCCACGCGCCGCTCGTCACGTATCTCGGGGCGGCCCGCAAGCCGGAATAGCCGGACAGCGGGAGCCGTCCGGCCGACGATCTCGTTCGGGTGGTCCTTCACCGTCGCGAGGTCGGGGGTTTGCGAGCCGGACCAGCGGTCCGGAGCCTGTGCCCATGCCCACCAACCGACTCTCGCCTGCGGTCCTCGCCCTCGCCGCCGCTGCCGCGATCGCGGGGTGCCAGACGACGGTCACCCCCGCGCCGCAGGCGGATCCGCCCGCCGCGACGGCGACGCCCGGCGAGCCCGCGACGACGACGCCGCCGGCGCGGGCCGGGCGCTGCACGCTCGACCAGCTGACGGCCTCGCTGGGCCGTACCACCGGCGAGGCCGGTCAGCGCCACACGACGGTCGTGTGGACGAACACCTCCACCTCCGACTGCGTGATGGACGGTTTCGGCGGCGTCGACCTCGAAGGCCCGGACGACCCGATGGGGCGCACGTACTCGCTGCCCCGCACGTCCGCGACCCCGCAGTCGTTCACGCTCGCGCCCGGGCGCGCCGCCCACACCACGATCACGTGGCTGCCGCCGCAGGACGGACCGGGCTGGACCCCCACCGCGATGCTCGTGACGCCGCCGAACGAGACCCGTTCGGCCCGGCTCGACTGGCCGGGCGGGGCGGTGCTGCGCCAGGACGGCGCGACCCACCCGGGCACCTACATCGGGCCGGTCGGCCCCGGCGCCGAGGGCTGATCCGCATCACCCCTCGAGCGGATTCGGGTCCCGTGCGACCACATCCCGTGCGACGCGGGTGAAGGCCCGGATCCGGTGGTTCTCCGCCGTGGTCCGCCAGACGAACCGGCGCTCCCTGCGCAGGCCGTCGCGGATCGGGACGTAGACGATGTCGGGTCTGGCATCGAACCGGGCGGCGTGCGCGGGCACCGGGAACATCCCCTGCCCCGCGCCGACGAGGGACAGCATCTCCTGGATCGTGCTGAACTCCTGGCCTCGTTCGATCGGCCTGCCGCCCGGGGTGCGGCGGGGCACCAGGCTCTCCTCCATGTAGTCGGGGAACGAACGGGGCCGCAGGACCTTGTCGCGGGCCAGGTCCTCCATCGAGACCGACTCGCGCCGGGCGAAGGGATGGCGGGACGAGACGGCGAGCATCGTGGGCTCGTCGAACAGGACCGGGCTCACGGCCATGTCGGGTTCGGCGACCCTGACCGGAACGAGAACGAGGTCGGCCTCGTCGGCGCGGAGCAGGTCGAGGAAGTCGTTGTAGCGCGCTTCCATGACCTGGACGTGGCAGGCGGCGTGCAGGTCGTGGAACGTGGTCGCCACCCGGTGCAGGAACTGGCCGACGGCGGTGCCGATGAAGCCGACGCGCAGCTCGCCGTCGATGCCGCGCCCGGCGGCGATCGCCCGGTCGATGCCCTCCAGGATCTGTTGGTGGGCGGGCCGCAGATCCGACTCCAGGCGGCCTCCGATGGGCGTGAGGGCCACCCGCCTGCTGGTCCGCTCGAACAGTGCAGCGCCGATCCGGCGCTCCAGCTTCCTGATCGTCTGGCTGACGCGGGCGGTGGAGACGTGCAGCCGCTCGGCGGTCCGCCCGAAGTGCAGCTCCTCGGCCAGCGTCAGGAAGATCTCGAGGTCGCGCCGTTCCACCGTGAACCCCAACCGTGAACCTGTGGGTTAACGACCCTTGCACACCTGGTCGTTGTTGCCAATCCCGTTCCGGCCGATCGTCGAGTCATACAAACCAGCGGCCCGCAAGGAGCGACGACATGACCGACCAGCTCACCCTCGTCATCGGCGGCAACGGCAAGACCGGCCGTCGCGTCGTGCAGCGGCTCACCGCCGCCGACCGGCCGGTACGGATCGGCTCCCGGTCCGGCGGCGTCCCGTTCGACTGGGAGAACCCGGCGACATGGGAGCCCGCACTCGAGAACGTGGACGCCGCCTACGTGTCGTACTACCCGGACCTCGCCGCGCCCGGAGCACCCGCGGTGATCGGCGCGTTCGCCGAGACCGCGCTGAAGTCCGGCACCCGCCGGCTGGTGCTGCTGTCCGGCCGCGGCGAGGAGGAGGCCCAGGCCAGCGAACAGGCCCTCGCGGAATCGGGCGCGGACTGGACGGTCCTGCGGTGCAGCTGGTTCAACCAGAACTTCAGCGAGGACTACCTGCGCGAATTCGTGGTAGCCGGGCACCTCTACCTCCCGGCGGGCGACGTCGGGGAACCGTTCCTCGACGCCGATGACATCGCCGACGCCGCCGCCGCGGTACTCACCCAGGACGGCCACCTCGGCGAGGTCTACGAGCTGACCGGCCCCCGGCTGCTCACGTTCGCCGACACCGCCGCCGCCATCTCGGCGGCCACCGGACGCACTGTCGGATACACCCGGATCCCCGTGGAGGACTTCACCGCGTCCCTCGCGGCCGACGACGTCCCGGGCGACGTCGTCGAACTGCTGAGCTACCTGTTCACCTCCGTCCTCGACGGCCGCAACGAGTACGTGTGCGACGGGGTCCAGCGGGTGCTGGGACGGCCCGCCCGTGACTTCGCCGACTACGCCCGCGACACCGCCGCCACGGGCGTCTGGAACGGGGGCCGGCCGTGAACGCGCTGCAGACCGTCACGCTCCTGACGGCCACGATCAGCACGGGTCTCACCGCGGGCGTGCTGTTCGCCTACGCCTGCTCCGTGATGCCCGGTCTGGCCCGCTCGTCCGATCACACCCTCGTGGAGACGATGCAGAACATCAACCGCGCGATCCTCAACCCGTGGTTCCTGCTGCCGTTCGTCGGGTCGATCCCCGTCACCGCGCTGGCGGCGGTGCTGGCATGGCGCGGCGACGGAGTGTCCGCACTGCCATGGATCATCGCCGCGCTCGTGGCCTACGTGGTGGCGTTCGCCATCACCATGGCCGTCAACGTCCCGCTGAACAACGAGCTCGACACGGCAGGGGCCCCGGAACGCATCGCCGACCTGGCCGCGGTGCGCGAACGCTTCGAGAACCGCTGGGTGTTGTGGAACGGCCTGCGCACCCTCGCCCACACCGCTGCCTTCGGCCTCCTCGCATGGGCGCTCGTCCTGTACGGAGCCCACAGCAGCGCCAACGCGTGAGCACGGTGTGCCGGCCGCTCCGGCGGTCGGCACACCGCGTTCCGGGCGGGAGGAGGATGGGCCGGGTGCAGACCTACGAGCTGAGACCGATCGGGTGGGTCCGGTCTCCGCTGACCGACCGGGGCGCCGCACCGAAGCAGGGTGACGAGGGTGCGCCGCCCGCTCGCATCGTCGTCCGTCCCGAGCTCGCCGAGGCGATGGCCGACCTCACGGCGGGTACGACCGTCATCGTCCTGACCTGGCTCCACGAGGGCGACCGCGGCGTGCTGTCCGTGCACCCCCGCGACGACGCCAACCGGCCGAGGACCGGCGTGTTCTCCACGCGATCGCAGGATCGCCCCAACCCGGTCGGGCTGCACGTCGTCACGATCGCCGGGATCGAGGGCACCACTCTCGACGTGCGCGACCTCGAGGCGATCGACGGCACACCGGTGATCGACATCAAACCGGTGCTCGGCCCGGAGCGCTGAGAATGATCGCGCTGCCCGACGACGCGTTCCCGCCGATCCCGTGATCGGTAATCTCGGCGGCGCACATCCCGGGGATGCGAGGAGCGCACGATGAGGGCTTCCCGCCGCCGGCGGATCACGAGCGCGGACGTCGCGCACGAGGCGGGCGTGTCCCGCGCCACCGTCAGCTACGTCCTGAACGACACGCCACACCAGACCATCCCCGAAGCCACGCGCCTGCGGGTCCTCGGCGCCGCGGCCAGGCTGGGCTACACCCCCTCCGCCGCGGCCACGGCACTGCGCCGCGGCCGGTCGGACGTCGTGCTCGGCCTGCTGCCGGACTGGCCCGTGGGATATGCGGTGGGGCGGGTCCTGCAGGAGGTCACCACCGCGTTCGCCCGCCACCAGCTCACGTTCGTCGTCCACCCGGACTCGCGCAGCACCCGCCCGCTCACCGAGATCTGGAAGACCATCACCCCGGTCGCGGTGCTGGCCTTCGACGTGATCTCGGCCGAGGACGCCGCGGCCATGCGCGCAGCAGGCGTCGAGGTCGTCGTCGCGCTGCACGCCTCCACCGACCAACAGGCAGCCGAGCGGCAGTCCGGCGAGCTCCTCCAGCCCGAGAACCCGGTCGGCGCCCTGCAGGCCCGCCACCTCGCGGGCTCTCACCGGCGGCTCGGATTCGCCTACCCCGACGACCACCGCGTCGCGGTCTTCGCCGACCCGCGCCTGCAGGGCGTCCGGGAGGTGTGCGCCGAGCTGGGCCTGCCCGAACCGGACGTCCGGACCGTCCCGCTGCGGCCCGACGGCGCGGCCGCCGCTGTCGGGTCATGGCTCGCGGCCGAGCCGCCGGTGACGGGGATCTGTGCCTTCAACGACGAGCTCGCGATGGCCGTGCTGGCCGGCGCGCGGCGCCTCGGCCTGCACGTTCCGGACGACATCGCGGTCGTGGGAGTGGACGACGTTCCCGCGGCCGCGGTTGCCGACCCGCCGCTGACAACGGTGGTGCAGGACTTCACCGCGATCGCCGAGCACCACGTGGGCAGCGTCGTCGCCGCGCTCGCCGGTCAGGCGATCCCCGGCGCGCCGATCAAGAGCGAGTACCGCCTCGAGATCCGGGAATCGTCCTGACCGGGCGCAGGTGGGCGACGAGGAACTCGAGGGTGGACCGGTGCAGCCGGGCCCGGTGCGGAACGGTGCTCCAGCCGTGGTCGGCACCCGGAACCACCTCGAGTTCGGCGTTGCCGGTGTAGTGATCGAGGTAGCGGCGGGCGTACAGGACCGGTGCGACGTCGTCGGCGTCGCCGTGGATGATGCGCACCGGCCCGGTGTAGCCCGCTGAGCGCCCGTACACGTCGAGACCGGCGATGTCCCTGGCGAGTGCCGGGCTCATCCGGTGACCGTCGGCGTCGAAGTAGCCCTGCCGGGCGAACTCCGCGTCGAGGTTGCGGCCCTTGATGTGCCCGCCCCGCACGTCGAACGGCGCGACGGCCGCAGGCGACCACAGGCACAGCGCCCGGATGTCCGCCAGCTCGGCCGCCGCGATACCGGCGACGACGCCGCCCATGCTCATCCCGAGCAGTGCGACCCGGTCCGGGTCTGCGAACTCGAGGGTCCGGACGGTGCGCACCACCGTCTTGGTCTCGGCGATCTCGCCGGTGATGGTGACGTCGAAGAAGTCGCCGTCGCTCTCCCCGTGACCCGACAGGTCGAAGCGGACCGACGCGATCCCGTTGCTCTCCAGCAACCTCGACATCCGCACGAACGACGGGACCTCGATCCGGTTGGACGTGAATCCGTGGACGAACACCACGACCGGCCAGCGCTCCCCCGCCCCACCGCCGGGGACGTGGACGGCGGACCGCAAGGTCAGCCCGTCGTGCCGGAAGTCGTGATGGCGGATCACGTCGGCACGTCCTCCAGCTCACGCGCCTTCGGCAGCCGCGGCACCCAGAACAGGCCGATCGCGTTCGCGACCACGGTGAAGGCGAACAGCAGCCTCGGATCGGCCAGCGCGATCGCGGGGGTGACGAAGGCGGCCAGCGCCGCGACGACGCGGGCGAAGGCCATGGTCAGCCCGCCCGCGGTCGTCCGCAGCCGAAGCTAGCTGCGGAGCCGAGCACAGTCAAGCCCAGCTTGTGAAAGCTTTCAGAGGCTGCACTCACGGCGTCGTCGAGCCCTTGCTCACACACCGACATCTGCCCTCACGCACCGACTTCAGCGCGGGCGCCGGCCTGCGTCGGCCGTCCGGTCGCACGCCCGACGACACCCTCGCGGACTGTCGGTGGTCGAGTCGGGCCGACGCCCTACCGGCGTCGCGCAGTGTGCGGGGCATACAGCGCGGGCAAGCCAGAGGCCTGCCCCTCAGGGCGCGCGGCGCCACCGGAGGCGGTTCAGGCGGACATGATCGAGGCCGGGGACGCGCCGAACTGTTGATCAAGGCGCCATTCCGGGGGTAATGCGCCGATCAAGGCGAAATGGTCGCTAGATGATCTCCGATCGCGACCATCAGCCCTTGATCGCCGCGCTGACCTGCCGGTATCGGGTGTAGATGGTTGTTGTCGCGACCGTGGACAACCGATACTGCAGATGATGGTGTCGCCCCCGGGGTGGCGGGCGGCTCGATCTGGCAACAGGCTCACAACGACCCGGGAACGCGCCGAATCGGCGATCTTGCGGCGATGGAGGCCACCTGGGCGACAGCTGTGGCCGCCGGCGGGGCCGTCGCACCAGCGGGCGGCCTCGGCGCACACGTCCGGAGGTGTGTGTGACGACGTGAAGGTGTGCGGGACCGGGCTCGCGTCAGGAACCGGTGAACGGTCGTGGCCATCGCCCTAGTACTACAGCTCGACTTCGTGATCTTGCTGGTCGAGGCGCGGGAATGCGGACTGCCACCGCGCGATGATCATCAGTTGGTGGACATCAGAAGATCACGAATCCTGCGGCCGAGTTTGCGATCACGGGTGTGTCGGCGCTGGCGCCGGGGCCCGTTCGCCGGTGGGCCGCGGCCCATGATCCGCAGTACCGGTTGCTCACGGCTGTGCCGGCAGCAATGAGCAACCGCTACTCGCGATCTTCCCGTGCATGATCCGGAGTTACGGCCCCCGGCTTGGGGGCACGCCTGTTCTCGACGAGACCGTCGCTGCCGAGTGCCTACGCGACTGGCTGTGGTGCCGACCCGCCACATCCCAGCCCGCTCTTGGATGATCAGGGCGAGACCACCCCTGGGACGCGCAGCTCCATGATCAGCAGGAACGGGGCACCAGCTGCAGGGGTACAGCCCAGGTCCCGATTCCGCTGATCACGCCCCAGATTCCAGGGGCGGCAAGGAGGCGAGGACGGGACCACAGCCAGTCAAGTGGCACCCAAGCCGCGGTGGTCTCGTCCGGACCGGGCGTGCCCCCGCGTCGGGGACGGGCGCCCGAGCAACCACATGATTCGGTAGTGCACCCAACCCAGCCACCCCCGCAAGGCGACGCGGTCGAGGTGAACCGGCGGGAACACAACGGCGGCCGGGGCTGGTGGGTGAGCGCCGGGTGGCCCGGGCCGGGGAACGGCGCGCCCACGAAAGGCGCGGCACCCGGCCGCACCCCCCGGGGCGCGTTCCGCGGAACGCACCGCGGCCCAGGCGATGATCAGCGGTTCGGTACGAAAGCCGACGCCCCACGTCGGGAAAGGCACCAATCTGACGATCACAGGCCCTCGCCGGCCCGGCCCCGTGTCGCCCGGCGCGCTCGTTCTCGGGTGGCGCGCCAGGTCGACCGGGATGGCTGGCCGATGACCAGGTGCGTCGACGGGCACGGGTTGCACCGGTGTCGTCGGCTCCGCCGTGCCGCGATGCTCCCCCAGCCCTGCGATCAGAAGAACGAAAGTCCGGGCTGTAGTACTAGCCAGTCACCGCGGATGCCTCGTGATCGGCGTGGGCGCGGCGCAGGAGCGCCATGAGCTGCTCCTCCTCCCGGATCCGCGCCCTGCGCTTCTCCGGAAGCCTGCGCAGCTGGGCCTCCTCGGCGAGGAGCTTCTGGAAGATGTCCTCGCGCACGGCGGGATCGGTCTCGCACATCAGGTACTCCGTTGCGTGCCGCCGCGCGGCGGCCACCAGGTTCACCGCTCGTCCCTTCGAGCTGGTCAGCGACGCGATCACGGTGACGACCAGCACCGCGAGGATGATGACGAGCGACACGCCCGTGCTGATCTCGACGACCGCCACGGGCTCGCCACCGTTGACGAACGGCACGTTGTTCTCGTGCAGCGCGTGCAGGATCAGCTTTACACCGATGAACGCGAGGATGGCGGCCAGCCCGAAGGAGAGGTAGACGAGCCGGTCGAGCAGCCCGTTCAGGAGGAAGAAGAGCTGGCGCAGCCCGAGCAGGGAGAACGCGGTGGCCGTGAACACCACGTACACGTTCTGGGTGAGCCCGAAGATCGCGGGGATCGAGTCGAGCGCGAAGAGGATGTCGGTGCTGCCGATGGCCACCATGACCAGCAGCATCGGCGTCATGACCCGGCGCCCGTCCACCACGGAGAAGAGCTTGTCGCCGTCATAGCCCTCGGACGTGCGGAACAGGCGGCGGGCGAGCCGCACCATCACGTTGTCGGCGGACCGCTCCTCGGAGTCGCGGGGCCGGATGATGTTGCCTGCGGTCATGAGCAACGCGAGCCCGAAGATGTAGAAGACCCACGCGAACGTGCTGATCAGCGTGGCTCCCAGGAAGATGAACGCGGTGCGGACGACCAGGGACATCGCGATGCCGAACAGCAGCACCTTCTGCTGGTCGGCGCGCGGCACCCGGAAGCTGGTCATGATGACCAGGAACACGAACAGGTTGTCGATCGAGAGCGCCTTCTCCGTCACGTAGCCCGCGAAGTACTCCGCCCCCATCGCGCCGCCGCCGAAGACCAGCACCGCGACGCCGAACAGCAGCGCGATCCCCACGTAGAGCGCCGACCACAGGGCCGCCTCCCGCAGCGTGGGCACATGCGCCTTGCGGACGTGGAAGAAGAAGTCGAAGGCAAGCAGGCCGATGATCCCCAGGACCGTCGCCCACCACAGGACGCCCGCCACACCGCCTCCAGTGGATCTCGATGACCGTTTCCGGCGACGGTCCCAGACAACCAGCAACGGCGCAGCGGCGACAGGTCCTCGTGATCCTCCGATCGAGCCCCAGGCCACGACGATGTGCGTTGGATCACATCCGTCCCTGACGCCCAACGCAGCCGGTCGGGGCCGGGTCGGCCCGGGCATGACGTCGAACTCGCGATCGAACCCGGCTCCGCGCACGTCGGATGGGACGGGCGAGGGCCGCGGCAAGCAGCTCGCCTCGCCCGCGGGACGGGTGCGGTTTCCCGGGATCAGCCCGCGCGCCTACGAGCATCCGGTGGACAGGGGTGCGCTCGCCACGCTCCGGATGGCCCCCGGGTTCGCCGAGGTGCTCAAGGCGATGTCGGGCTTCTTCCACGAGCGCGGGGAACGGCTCAGGGCCGTCGGGTCGGCGATCCGCGTCGGTCCCACCCAGTACCCGGAGCTGGACCGGCTGCGCCACGAGTGCGCTGAGATACTCGACATCGACCCCGTGCCGCAGATGTTCGTCGCCCGTGACGCCAGTGCCAACGCGATGGCGCTCGGCATGGACGAGCCGTTCATCGTGCTGAACACCGGCCTCGTCGAGCTGCTCGACACCGACGGACTGCGGTTCACGATCGGCCACGAGATGGGGCACATCCTGTCCGGCCACGCCGTGTACCGGACGATGATGGTGCGCTTGATCGATCTGCAGCTGACCATGTCGTGGATGCCGGTCAGCGCGCTCGGGCTGCGGGCGATCATGGCCGCGCTGAGCGAGTGGTACCGCAAGGCGGAGCTGTCGTGCGACCGCGCGGGGCTGCTGTGCGCCCAGGACCCGCGCGCCGCACTGGAGACCCATATCGTGCTGGCCGGCGGGCTACGCCCGGTCGAGGTCGACATCCCCGCGTTCCTGCAGCAGGCCGCCGAGTACAGCGCGGGCGAGGACATCCGCGACAGCCTGCTGAAGCTGCGGCACACCGAGCGGCTGAGCCACCCGCTCGCCGTGGTGCGGGCGGCGCAGCTGCAGCAGTGGGCCGCGTCGGTCGAGTACCGGGCCATCCTGGCAGGCGACTACCCGCGCCGGACCGACCAGCGCCCGTCGGACCACTGGTCGACCGACATCGGCTCGGCCGCCAGGAGCTACCGGGACGCCGTCGCCTCGTCCACCGATCCGCTCGCGAAGGTCTTCACCGACGTCGGCGCGGCCGTATCCACCACGGCGGAGCGCATCAGGGGACGGTTCGGTGCCGACCGTGCGGAGTAAGGCGTGGCTCGTGCTCGCCGCCATCGCGATCCTCACCCGCCCACCGAGCGGCCCCTGCGGCAATTGTTCCGCCGTCAACGGGCGTACTGCAGGTCCGCCTCGACGATCTCCGCGCCGATCGCGTCGCAGGCAACGGTGAACGTGTAGTCCGCCGCCCATCCGGCGGACCCGCCGCTGCCCAGTGCACCCGCACCCGCTGCTCGAGCGGGGTGACGGCGTCGACGCACACGACGACATCACCCGTCCGAGCATTCTGCCGGGCGGGCTACGCGCCCTGGGAACGGCGCTCGAACAACTGGTCGCGCGCCACGTCGAGGGCCCGCGCCACCGCCCCGAACAGCACATCCCCGTCGCCGAGCTCGCTCGCCACGATCCGGGGCCGCAGCGGCCCGAGCTCCGCGATCCGGCGCGAGATCGCGTCGCCGAGCATGTCGAGGTTGCGCCCGACGCCGCCGCCGAGCACGACGAGGTCGGGGTCGAGGATGGCGGTCACGGCGGTGATCAGCGCACCGATCCGGCGCCCCTCGGCCTCCACGATCACCTGTGCCCGCTCGTCATCCGCCGCGGCGGCGGCGAAGACCTCCTTCGCCGAGCCGAACGGCAGCCCGGCGTCGCGAGCGGCCTGCACGAGACCCGAAGCCGACGTCGCTGCCTCGGTCATGCCTCGCTGGCGGGTGTCGAACCGCGGCACCTCCAGGTCGCCGCTCGGCAGGAACGACACCTCGCCGGCCGCGCCGGTGCCGCCGACGTACAGCGAGCCGTTGATCACGATGCCCATGCCGACGCCCGTGCCTACGGAGACGAGCACGAAGTTGCGCACTCCGCGCCCGGCGCCGAACGTCAGCTCGCCCACGGCCGCCAGGTTGATGTCGTTCTCGATCGCCGACTCCACCTGCAAGGCCGTGCGCAGCTGCTCGACGAGCCCGGCCCTGCCCCAGCCGGGCAGGTTGGGCGCGAGGTCGAGGCGTCCGGTGGTGCGGTTGAGCACGCCGGGACTGCCGATCACGGCGTAGCGCACCGCAGGCCACTCGATCCCGGCGTCGGCCGCGAGCTCACCGGCGAGCGCGCGCACGCGCCGCACCAGCTCGGTGCCGGACCGTGCCGTGTTGCGTGCGTCGCGCCGTCCCACGAACTCGCCGCGCAGGTCGGCGATGGCCAGACGGATCCATTTGCGGCCGATGTCGACGCCCGCGACGAGCCCGGCCCGCGAGTTCATGTCGTAGATCGCCGTGCTCGGCCCCGGCTTGCCGCCGCGCGATTCGACCAGGTGCACCAGACCGGCCGCCTCCAGCCCGGCGAGCGCCGCGGAGACGGTCGGCTTGGAGAGCCCGCTGGCCGCCGCCAGGTCACCGCGGGAGGACGGGCCGTGCTCGCGCAGGTGCTCCAGGAGCAGCCGCTCGTTCATGGTTCGCAGGAGCTGCGGGTTCCCGACCTGCTTCCTCATCGCCCGCCCTCTCCACGTCCTGCGGGGGTCAGGAAGGTGGCCTTCCTGACCCCCGGTCGCCGGTCACAGCCCTCGACCACCCCCCACGGTCGAGGGCTTCTGGACACCAGCGCCATTAGTAAACTACCTTTCTTACCAACGCTCAACCGGGCGCCCCGCTCCCGTCAAGAGGGTGACTCCATGCGTCGAGACCGTCTCATCATCGCGGCAGGGGCCGCGCTGCTCCTCGCGGCGGGCTGCGGATCCGATAGCGGCGGGGGGACCGCCGCGAGCAGCGCCCCGGGCGCGGAGGCCGCGACGGTCGCGCTCTTCCTCCCCGAGTCGAAGACCACCCGCTACGAGCAGTTCGACAAGCCGGTGTTCGAGGCCAAGCTGAAGGAGCTGTGCCCCGACTGCGCGTTCCTGTACTTCAACGCCGACCAGGACGCCGCCAAGCAGCAGAGCCAGGTGGAGTCGGCACTCACCCAGGGCGCCGACGTGCTCGTCCTCGACGCGGTCGACGCCGACGCCGTTGCACCGCTGGTCAACCAGGCCACGCAGCGGAGGATCCCGGTCATCGCCTACGACCGGCGGATCTCCGGCATCGGCTACGACTACTTCGTGTCCTTCGACAACGTCGAGGTCGGCGAGGTGCAGGGCCAGGCGCTGCTCGACGAGCTGACCAAGCGGGGCACCGCAGGCACCGGCCAGATCGTGATGATCAACGGGTCGCCCACCGACCCGAGCTCGGCCGACTACAAGAAGGGCGCTCACAACGCGCTCGACGGCAAGGTCACGATCGGGCGCGAGTTCGACACCCCCGACTGGAGCCCCGACAAGGCGCAGGAGCAGATGGAGCAGGCGATCACCTCGCTCGGCCGCGACTCGATCGTCGGCGTCTACTCGGCCAACGACGGCATGGCCACCGGCGCCGTCGCCGCGCTCAAGCGCGCCGGTTACGCCACCCTGCCCGCGCTGACCGGCCAGGACGCCGAGCTCGCCGCCGTGCAGCGGATCCTCACCGGTGAGCAGACGATGACGATCTACCTGAACATCAAGGTGCAGGCCGAGACCGCCGCCGAGGCGGCCGTCGCGCTGGCCAGGGGTGAGAAGCCGAAGACGACAACGACGGTCAACAACGGCACGGCGGACATCCCGACCACGCTGCTCGACCCGATCGCGGTCACCAAGGACAAGATCAAGGACACGATCGTCGCTGACGGCTTCTACACGGTGTCCGACATCTGCACGCCCGACATCGCCGCAGCGTGTGCGGCGGCAGGGCTGTCGTGAACCCGAGCGGAGCTTGCGGAGTGAGCACCGACTCGGGCGACGAGCAGAAGCCCGTGCTCTCGGTCCGCGGCGCCACCAAGCGGTACGGCGCCGTGCAGGCCCTCGCAGGCGCCGACCTCGACGTCCACGCGGGCGAGGTGGTCGCGCTGGTCGGCGACAACGGCGCGGGCAAGTCCACGCTGGTCAAGGTGATCTCGGGGGCGATCACCGCCGACAGCGGAACCATCGCGTTCGACGGCGAGCCGGTGCGGATCGCCCGACCCCAGGACGCGCAGGCGCTAGGCATCACCACCGTGTTCCAGGACCTCGCGCTCTGCGAGAACCTCGACGTGGTCGCGAACCTGCACCTCGGTTCCGAGGTGCGCAGCTACAGCGTGCTCGGCGAGATCCGGATGGAGCGCGCCGCGCGCGACCTGTTGCGCTCGCTCGACGTGAAGATCGCAGACGTGCGCACGCCGGTGGCGACGCTGTCGGGAGGGCAGCGCCAGTCCGTGGCGATCGCGCGCGCCCTGCTCGGCGAGCCGAGGATGGTCATCCTCGACGAGCCGACTGCCGCACTGGGTGTCGAGCAGACCGCGCAGGTCCTCGGATTGATCAAGCGGCTGCGCGAGCGCGGGCTCGCCGTCGTACTGATCTCGCACAACCTCGCCGACGTCCGCGAGGTGAGCGACCGGGTGGTCGTGCTGCGGCTCGGGCGCAACGCCGGTGTGTTCGAGACGGCGTCGACCACGCAGGAGGAGATCGTGGCGGCCATCACGGGCGCCGGCTCGTACGGGATCGCGTCGTGACCGAGGTGGCCGTGAACGTGCCTGCTCCCCGTGCGCACGGCCGTCGTGTGCTCGACGCGGCGCGGGACCGCGTGCGCCGCGGCGACCTCGGTTCGCTCCCCGTCGCGGTCGGGCTGATCCTCATCGCGATCGTGTTCTCGTCGCTCAACCGGCACTTCCTGTCCGCGGAGAACCTCACCAACCTCGCGCTGCAGATGGCCGCCACCGGCACGATCGCGCTCGGGATCGTGCTCGTGCTGCTCCTCGGCGAGATCGACCTCTCGGTCGGCTCCGTGAGCGGCTTGTCCGCCGTCGTCATGACGCTGCTGTACACGCAGCAGGGCTGGAACCCGGTGCTGTCGGTGCTCGGCGCGCTCGCCACCGGTGCCGTGATCGGCCTCTTGCACGGCCTGATGCGCACGAAGCTGTCGATGCCGTCGTTCGTGGTCACGCTCGCCGGCCTGATCGGCTGGCTCGGCCTGATGCTGTTCCTGCTCGGCCCGGCCGGCACGGTCAACCTGCCGTTCGACCGGGGTATCGCGGCGCTGTCCGACACGTGGCTGCCACCGTGGCTCGGCTGGGGGCTGGTGGTCGTTCTGGCCGGCGTGCACCTGACGGCGTCCCTGGTCACCCGGCGGATGCGGGTAGCGGCGGAGCTCGCCGTGCCGGGTACGGCGTGGGTGCTCGCGCGCTCGGCCGGGCTCGCCGCGCTCCTGGCGGGTGGGGTCATCGTGCTGAACGCCGACCGCGGGGTCCCGCTCACGCTGGTGATCTTCGGCGGGCTGGTGGTGCTGCTCGACCTCGCCCTGCGCCGCACGGTGTGGGGCAGGCGGATGTACGCCGTAGGGGGCAACGCCGAGGCGTCGCGACGGGCCGGCATCAACGTCACACGGGTGCGGATACTGGCCTTCGTCGGCGCGTCGACGCTCGCGGCGGTCGGCGGGGTGCTGGCCGCGTCCCGGCTGGCCGCGGTCAACCAGACCTCCGGCGGCAGCGACATCCTGCTCAACGCGATCGCCGCAGCCGTGATCGGCGGCACCAGCCTGTTCGGCGGCCGTGGCCGCGCCTACGCCGCGCTGCTCGGCATCCTGGTGATCCAGTCGATCACCAACGGGATGCTGCTGCTCAACGTCGACTCCTCCGTGCGGTTCATGGTCACGGGCGCGGTGCTCGCGATCGCGGTGGCGATCGACTCACTGGCGCGCCGCGGGACGGCGGACGGGCTGAAGTGACCGAAGGGCACGTACGAGCGGGCTACGTCCTCGCCGTCGACTTCGGGGGCACCAAGGCGAGCCTCGCCGCGTTCGACGCGACGGGCACCGTGCTGGCGAGCGAGCGGCTCCCGATCCACGCGGAGCGGGGCGCTGAGCAGGCCGTCGCCCGCACCGTCGAGGTGGCACGCTCGCTGGTCGCCGACGTCGGGGCGGGCACGCTGCTCGGCTCCGGCGTCGCCAGCCCTGGAATCGTGCTTCGCGACCGGGTGCTCCTCGCGCCGAACGTGCCGGGCTGGTCGCGGCTGCGGCTGCAGGACACGTTCGAGGACGCGCTCGGGGTACCTGCGACATGCGCGACCGACGTCAAGGCCGCCGCGCTGGCCGAGGCGCGCTGGGGACACCTGCACGGTGTCCACACCGGGCTGCACCTGAACCTGGGCACCGGGCTCGCGCTCGGCGTCGTCGTCGAGGGCACTGTGCTGACCGGTGCACACGGCGCGGGCGGCGAGATCGGCTACAACCTGCTCCTCGCGGGCGACCGCGCAGGCCCGCACGACGGGCACGCCCCGCTGGAGCAACGCGTCGGCGGCGGTGCGATCGGTGCCCGCGGCCGCGAGGTCGGCGGCGACGGCGATGCGGCGTCGGTGTTCGCACTGGCCAGAACCGAACCCGCGGCGCGCGCCTTCCTCGAGGAGACCATCGACGAGCTGGCCGTGCACGTCGCCAACGCCGCGATCCTCGTCGATCCGGCCCGGATCACGGTCGGCGGCGGGATGGCCCGGGCGGCCGACGTCGTGCTCGCCGCGCTGAAGGCCGTGCTCGACCGGGCCGTGCCGTTCCCGCCCGAGCTGGTGACCGCCCGCTTCGCGCAGAACGGGCCGCTCGTGGGCGCGGCCGCGCTGGCGTGGGACGCGGTCAGCCGATGACGTCGATGCGTTGGGTGCCGACGACCGAGAGCAGCCGCAGCGCCTCCTCAGAGGACGAACCCGGGTCGGCGGTGTAGATGACGACGTGCTGGTCGCGGTCGGCGATGTCGAGCACGTCGCAGTTGACGGTGACCGGACCGACCAGCGGGTGTGGGAAGGTCTTGCGCAGGATCCTGGGGGCGTCGACTTCGCCGGCCGCCCACAGGCCGGCGAACGCGTCGCTCCCGGCGCGCAGCTCGTCCACCAGCCCGGCCACCTCCGGCGAGTCGGGGTACCTGGCCGTGGCGGCCCGCAGGCCGACGGCCACCGAGTGCGCGAACTCCTCGGCGTCCGACACCCCGTACAGGCGGCGGCCGTCCGGGTGCGGCCCGAGGAACGCGCGGCGAGCCAGGTTCCGGTCCCGGGGCGGCACCGCCGAGAAGTCCTCCATGAGGGCGGCCGCCAGGTCGTTCCAGGCGAGCACCTCGTAGATCGCCGAGTTGACGGTGGCGGCGGCCAGCGGCAGCCGCCGCACCAGGTCCAGGATGCTGGGCCGCACCTCCCGTTGCGGTCCCGGCGGCGGGGCCGGCGGCACTCCGGCCAGGTGGTACAGGTGGTCGCGTTCGGCGTCCGACAACCGCAACGCCCGGGCCAGACCGGCCAGCACCTCGCGCGACGGGCTCGGACCGCGCGCCTGCTCGAGGCGCGTGTAGTACTCGGTGGAGATGAACGCGAGCTGCGCCACCTCCTCGCGGCGCAGGCCGGGCGTACGCCGCCGTCGCCCGGCGGGCAGCCCGACGTCGGCGGGCGTGATGCGCTCACGCCTGCTGCGCAGGAACGCCCCGAGCCCGGACCTCGCCATACCCTCCAGTATCCGCGGACCAGCCGGCTCAGGCAGGTACAGCCAGTACATGGCTAAACCCCGACCGCTCGGCGCAGGGTCGAAGGCATGACCACGACACCGAGAACGACACCGAACCCCCTCCATCCGGCTGCCGGCCTACTGGCCGGCAAGGTCGCCTTCGTCACCGGCGCGGGCCGCGGCATCGGCGCGGCCGCGGCCCGCCTGTTCGCCCGCGAGGGCGCCACGATCCTCCTCGCGGCCCGCACCGAGTCCCAGCTGAAGACCGTCACCGACCAGATCCGGGCCGACGGCGGCACCGCCGACCACGTCGTGTGCGACCTGGCCGACCCGGCCGACGTCCGGGCCGCCGTCGACCGCGCCGTCGAGCTGTTCGGCCGGCTCGACGTGGCCTTCAACAACGGCGCGACGATCACCGCGCCCGTCCCCGTCGATGCGGTCTCGCAGGCCGACTTCGACCACCTCTACGAGGTGAACCTCCGCGGGACGTGGCTGGCGATGGCCGCCGAGGTCGGCGCCATCCGCGCCACCGCCGGTACCGGCGCCATCGTGAACAACTCCAGCGTCGGCAGCCTGCGCGGAAACCCCGTCCTACCCGCCTACGGCGCCATGAAGCGGGCTGTCAACAGCCTCACCGAATCGGCTGCCGTCACCTACGGCCCCGAGGGCATCCGCGTCAACGCCATCGCGCCCGGCAACACGCTCACCGAGATGATCCGCACCTGGGAACAGCACACGCCCGACCTGCAGGAGCGGCTCGTCGCGGCGACGCCCCTGCGCCGAGGCGCCGACCCCGACGAGATCGCGCAGGCCGCGGCCTGGCTGCTCAGCGACCGCGCGTCGTTCGTCACCGGCGCCGTTCTGCCGGTCGACGGCGGGGCGCGGGCCTGAGCCGCCGTCACCCGGCAGAGCCCTCCATCTGCTCCACAAGGCTCCGCGGGCGCATGTCGGTCCAGTTCGTCTCGATGTGCTCGAGTGCCTCCTTGCGCGGGCTGGGCCCGTACACGGCCGTCCAGCCTGCCGGGATCACGGCGAACGTCGGCCACAGTGAGTACTGCCCCTCGCCGTTGATCAGGGCGTAGAACTCGCCGTCCTCGTCGTCGAACGGGTTCGTCGACATCTGTTACCGCACCTCCATGTCAATACGAGCTGTCAGCCAACTGGTGTGCGATCGCCTGGAACCACCGGGCGATCGCCTGGGGATCGAGCAGCTCCGAATGCGCGCAGTCGATGCGCACCACGTCGAGGTCGCCCGCGACGTGGGCGGCCCACTGCTCCGACGCGGCGCCGGTGAAGCCCCGCTCGGGGACGGTGGCGTCGACGAAGACGACGTCGCTCGCGACGACGGCGAGCTCTGCGTGCTCCATCATGTGGTCGCTGGCGAGGTAGGTCTGCACCACGCGCGCGATGCCGTCGTCGTCGAGCACGGAGATGGTGCCGCCGTGGGCGCGCACCACGGCCACCGCGTCCGCCACCGTCATGGCACCGGCGCGCTCGGCGGGGATCGGGTAGCCGAGCTCGGTGAGCAGTCCCTCGATCGCGGCGGCACCGTCCCACCGGTCGAGCTCGCGGTCCCCGTCGAGCAGGTGCGTGTCGAGCATCGCCAGCAACCCGATCGTGCGGCCACGCCCGGCGAGCTCGGCCGCGACCTGGTGGGCCACCGCGCCGCCGAACGACCAGCCGATCAGCTGGATCGGTCCGTCCGGCGCGAGTCGTGCCACCTCGTCGGCGTACCGCCGCGCCGTCTCGGCGAGGGTCACCGGCGCGGCGTCCGGGTCCCGCAGCCGCGGTGACTGCAGGCCGTAGAGCGGCACGCCCGCGGGGAGGTACCGCTTCAGCGCGGCGAACTGCCAGCTCAGGCCGCTCGCGGGGTGGACGGCGAAGAGCGGCGGCCGCCCGGCCCCTTCGTTCAGGACGAGAACGGGCTCCAGTCCCCCGGCCCGCTCCGCCGTACCGGCGATCCGCCGGGCCAGCGCCGACACCGTCGGCGTGGCCATCAGTTCGTGCACGGCGACGTCGACGCCCAGGTCGCGCCGCAGCGCGGTGGCGAGCTTCACCAGCAGCAGCGAGTGCCCGCCGAGGACGAAGAAGTCGTCGTCGCGGCCGATGCCGTCCACTCCGAGGACCTCGGTGAAAACCGCGCAGAGCCGCCGTTCGAGATCCGACTCCGGGGCGCTACCGGACCCGCTCACCGCGACCTCGGGGGCCGGGAGCGCCGCGCGGTCGATCTTCCCGTTGGGGGTCTGAGGCAACGCGTCCACGACCGTGACGATCGACGGGACCATGTAGGCCGGGAGCCGCTCGGCGGCCGCGTTCCGAGCGGTTGCCTCGATGTCGGGCTCCGCCACGAGGTAGGCGACGATCCGGTCCTGGTGCACCGCCACCGCGGCGCGCCGCACCCCCGGGACGGACTCGAGAACGGTCTCGATCTCCGCGAGCTCGATGCGGAAGCCCCGCACCTTCACCTGGTGGTCGCCGCGCCCCAGGTACTCCAGCGTCCCGTCCGGTGCCCAGCGGACCAGGTCACCGGTGCGGTACATCCTCACCCCCGGCCGGTTCGGGTCGGCGACGAAGCGGGTGGCGGTGAGCCCCTGCCGGTTCAGATAGCCGCGGGCCACCTGCGGTCCCCCGAGGTACAGCTCGCCGACGACGCCGGGCGGCACCGGCCGCAACGCCTCGTTCAGCACGTGGGCGGTGGTGCCTGCCATCGGGCGCCCGATCCCGGGATCCCGGCCCACGGCAGCGCTCGTCGCCCAGACGGTGACCTCGGTCGGGCCGTACATGTTGGTCAGCCGGGCCGCGCGCCGCCCCAGCTCGGTGGCCAGCCGCGTGGGCAGGGCCTCGCCGCCGACCAGGGCGGTGACCCGGGCCAGGTCCGGGTCGGCGGCGTCCAGCAGGGCGGTCCAGAGCGACGGGGTCGCCTGCATCGCCGTGACCGATTCGGCGTGGAGCACGTCGGCGAGCAGGCGCGGGTCCCGGACCTGCTCGGTCGAGGCGAGCACGACGCACGCCCCGCCTGCGAGCGGCAGCATCAGCTCGAGCACCGCGATGTCGAAGGAGAGCGTCGTGACCGCGAGCAGCCGGTCCTCCGGTGTCAGCGGCAGCGTGTCCCGCGCGGCGGCGAGGAAGTTCGCCAGGTTGCCGTGCTCGACCACCACGCCCTTGGGCCGGCCGGTCGAGCCGGACGTGTAGATCACGTACGCCGCGGTCGCCGGGTCCGGCTCCAGAAGCGGCACCGTGCCGGTGCCGGCGAGCTCGCCGACGGCCACGAGCCCGGCGGCGCACCCGTCGAACAACCCACGGGTCCCGGCGTCGACCACCACCACAGCCGGTGCGGCGTCCGACACCATGTACCGCAACCGGTCCGCGGGGAACTCCGGGTCCAGCGGCAGGAACGCGGCACCGGCCTTCGCGATCCCCAGCAGCGCGACGATCATGTCGGCCGACCGCGGGAGCGCCACGCCCACGATCGTCTCCGGCCCGGCGCCGTGCGCCGCGAGGCCCGCGGCGATCGCATCGGAGGCCGCGTCGAGCTCGGCGTAGGTCAGCGTCGTGTCGCCGAAGCGGCAGGCGACCGCGTCCGGGGTCCGCGCGGCGCACTCTGCGAACCGGCGGAACCACGCGGGCTCCGGCGGCGGCGCGGGGTCGGAGCCTGACCAGCGCGCGATCGCGCGGGCGTCGGGGTCGGTGAGCAGGTCGAGGGTCGGGTACGGGGCGTCGGGGTCGGCGAGGGCGCTGCGCAGCAGCACCTCGAAGCGGGCGGCGAGCGACCGCGCGATCTCGGCCGTGCAGCGGCCCGCGTCGTACTCGATGGACAGCTCCATCGGCTGCCCGGCCCCGGCGTCGACGACGGTGAAGGTGAGGTCGACCTTCGGGTCGGCGGTGAACGACGGGGCCTCCGCGACGGGAAGCCCGAACATCTCGCCGCTCCCCTCCGGACGGCGGTGGTAGCCGAGCATCACCTGGAACAGGGGGTTGCGCCCCGGCACCCGTACCGGGTTGACCGCCTCCACCACCTGCTGGAACGGGAGGTCGGCGTGATCGAGCGCGGCCAGGCCCGTCTCCCGCACGCGGTCGAGGAGCTGCGCGAACGACGGCGCGCCGGTGAGGTCGGTGCGGACGACGACCGTGTTGACGAAGAACCCGACCAGGTCATCGAGCACCGCGTCGCCGCGGCCGGAGGTCGGGCTGCCGATCGGGACGTCGGTGCCGGCACCCATCCGGGACAGCAGCATCGCCAGCGTGGCGTGCAGGGCGAGGAACACGCTCGACGACGACGCGCGCGCCCGCTCCCGCAGTTCGTCCATCAGCTCGGCGTCGAGCCGGACCGAGACGGTCCCGCCACCCCCAGCGCCTGTCGTGACAGCACCGGTCGTGAGGAGGGGCAGTGCCAGCTCCTGCGGCACGCCGGCGAGCCGGCGGACCCAGAAGTCGCGCTGCCGGCTGCTCCGGCTGTCCGGGTCGTCGGGCGAGCCGAGGAACTCCCGGTGCCACAGCGCGTAGTCCGCGTACTGGACCGGCAGCTCACCGAGATCGGGCACCGAACCGGCCCGGCGGGCGCGGTAGGCCGCGTCGAGGTCGGCGAGCAGCGGGCGGTCCGACCACTCGTCGACGGCGATGTGGTGCAGCACGAGCACGACCACCGTGTCGCCGCTGTCGGTCTCGCGGATCAGCGTGGCCCGCACCGGTATCTGCGACGACAGCGCGAACGGACGCGCGATCGCGGCGGCCACGATTGCCTCGGTGTCGCGCGCGACCGCGTCCCGGATCTCCACCTCGGGCACCGCGTGGTCGAGGATGCGCTGCTCGGGAACGTCGAAGGGTCGCTCGCGGGCCCGAGCATCGGATCCGCCGATCAGGGTGCGCAGCACCTCGTGGCGGCCGACGACGTCCGTCAAGGCCGCGATGAACGCCACGGCGTCGACCGCCCCCCGCACCCGCAGCAACAGGGGGTAGTTGTAGGCCACCGACTCCGGGACGAGCTCGTGCAGCAGCCACAGCCGCTCCTGGGCGGGCGACAGCGGCAGACACTCCGGGCGCGGCCTTCGGGTCACCGCGGTCCGCGCGGGCGCCGACCGATCGAGCACGCCTGCCAGGCGTTCGGGGGTGGGGTGGTCGAACAGCTGGCGCAGGGAGACGTCGGCGCCCAGCTCCTCGCGGATGCGGCCGATCACGCGGGTCGCCAGCAGCGAGTGGCCGCCGTGCTCGAAGAAGTCGTCCTCGACGCCGAAGGCCGCCTCGCCGAGGGCAGCGGCGAAGACGGCGCACAGCACGCGTTCGGTGTCGGTCCGCGCCTCGCGGCTGCTCACCGAGACCGTGCGCGGCGCGGGCAGCGCCGCGGTGTCGAGCTTGCCGTTGACGGTCAGCGGCAGCTCGTCGACCACCGCGTACGCGCTGGGCACCAGGTAGGCAGGCATCCGGTCCCGCAGGTGCCGGCGCACGTCCTCGACGACACGGTCGGGGCCGGCGGGCTCCACCGGGATCAGGTAGGCGACCAGCCGCTTGCCTCCCGTGCCGTCGTCAGCGGCGATGACGGCGCTCCGCCGCACCCCGGGCGCCGCGGTCACGTTCGCCTCGATCTCGCCGAGCTCGACACGGTAGCCGCGGATCTTCACCTGGTCGTCGGTGCGGCCCAGGAAGTCGATGTTGCCGTCCGGGCGCACCCGAACCAGGTCACCGGTGCGGTACATGCGCGTGCCGGAGCCGTGCGGATCGGCGACGAACCGCTCCGCGGTGAGCGCCGGCCGGTTCAGGTAGCCGCGCGCCATGCCGACACCCGCGATGTACAGCTCCCCTGCCACGCCGACGGGCACTGGGCGCAGCCACTCGTCCAGCACGAGGGCGCGGGTGTTCCAGATCGGGGTGCCCACCGTGGCGGTGCGGCTGTCCGTGGTGCCGCCGCCGAGGGTGTTGATCGTGTACTCGGTGGGGCCGTACAGGTTGTAGCCGAGCACCCCGTCGGCGTCGCGCAGGGTGGCCCAGAGGCTCTCCGGGACGGCCTCGCCGCCGAGGAGCACCAGTGCGGGCCGGTGTCCGTCGAGCAGGCCGACCTCGACCAGGTGCTGGGCGTAGGTCGGGGTCACGTTCACCACGTCGATCCGGTGGCGGTCGCAGTACTCCACCAGCGCACGGGCGTCACGCCGCAGGTCCTCGTCGCAGACGTGCACGTGGTGGCCCTCCACCAGCCACAGCAGCTCCTCCCACGACATGTCGAAGGAGAACGACACCGTGTGCGCGATCCGCAGCCCGCGCCCGGCGGCGGCGACCGTCGGGGCGAAGATCGCCTCCCGGTGGTTGAGCTGCATGTTCGTCAGCCCGCGGTAGGGGGTGACAACGCCCTTCGGGCGCCCGGTCGAGCCCGAGGTGTAGATGACGTAGGCCGGGTGGTCGAGCCGCCCGGGGCTGCCAGGCGCGAAGCCGGGGATCTCCTCCGGGGCGATCGGGGTGTCGGAGAACTCGTCGTCGCCGGAATCGATGCGGATCATCGGAAGCCCGCAGGGCACCAGGCGCGGCGCCACCGTCGCCGTGGTGAGCAGCAGGGCCGGTGCGGCGTCGTCGACGATGGTCCGCAGGCGCTCGTCGGGGTGGTCGAGCTCCAGCGGCAGGTAGGCCGCCCCCGCGCGGAGCACCGCGAAGAGCGCCACGACCATCTCGATCGACCGCGGCAGCGCGAGCCCGACGATCGTCTCCGGCCCGGCGCCACGCGCGATCAGCAGCCGGGCCATGCGGGAGACCGCGCCGTCCAGCTCCCGGTAGGTGAGCGTCGTGGACCCGAACGTCAACGCCGGGGCGTCCGGCGTCGCGAGCGCCTGCCGGGTGAGGAGCTCGGCGATCGTGAGGTCCTCGAACGGGTGGGCGCGGGCGGCGTCAGCCGCCTCTCGCGCCTCCACCTCGGCCGGGGTCAGCACCGGGAGCGCGGCGACCGGGCTGCTGATGTCGTCTGCCATGCGGTGCAGCAGCCGCTCCAGCCGTGCGAGCAGCGCGACGGCGTCCGCCTCGTCGACGACGTCCGGCCGGTACTCGAGCTTCACCCACAGCCGCCTGCCGGGCATCACCACCCAGGTCAGCGGGTAGTGCGTGGCGTCGACGCTGCGCACCCCGACGATCCCGTTGCGCGTCTCGAGATCGGAGAAGGTCTCGTCGTCGAGGAAGTTCTGCAGGACGTAGAGGCTGTCGAAGAGCGGTGCCCGGCCCGCCGCGCGCTGGATGTCGCCGAGCCCGAGGTACTCGTGCGGCATCGCGTCGAGTCGGTGCTCGAGCGCCTGCCGCATCGTCTGCTCAACCGTGCCCGCCCGGTCCAGCCGGATACGGGCGGGCACGGTGTTGAGGAAGACACCAACGACGTCGTCGATGTCGTCGAGGTCGCTGGGCCGCCCGGCCACGGTGGTGCCGAAGACGACGTCGTCGCTGCCGGCCGCGTGCCCCAGCACCACGGCCAACGCCGTGCTGACCAGGGCGTTCATCGTGACGCCGGCAGCGCGGACCCGCTCGGTGAGCCGGCTGGTGACAGCCTCGGGGATCTCGGCCGAGATCCGCTGGGCCAGCACCGGCTCGGTGCCGACCGCCTGCGGGTAGAGCAGGGTCGGCGCGGCGAGATCGGCGAACGCCTCCCGCCAGAACTCGGTGGACTCCCCCACGTCCTGCCGCCGCAGCCAGTCGAGGTAGTCGACGAAACTCCCCCGCGGCGGCCGGGCCGGCTGCCCGCGGTACGCGTCGAAGAGCTGGGTGAGCACCAGCTCCCGCGACCAGCCGTCCCACAACAGCAGGTGGTAGGTGAACAGGAGGCGGTCCCGCCCATCCGGGCGGTGGATCACCGTCATGCGGGCCAGGGGCGGTTCCCGCAGGTCGAAGGGCGTGCTCCGGTCGGCGTCGGTGAGCTCGGCGATCCGGCGCTCCGCTTCTTCCGCGGCGAGGTGCGAGAGGTCGACCTCGGTCACTCGCCACCGCAGCCCACCGCCGACGAACGCGACGGCGCGCCCGTCACCGATCGTCGTGAAGCCCAGCCGCGTCGCGGCATTGGCGGCGAGCACCTGCTCGTAGGCGGTGGCCAGCCGGTCGGCGGCGAGCCCGCGGTCGAAGTCGAAAGCGTTCTGCGCGAGGTAGACGTCGGCGTCGGCCGCCAGCTCGGACTGGAAGTAGATGCCCTCCTGCAGGGGCGACAGCGGCCAGACGTCCTCCACCTCGGCCTGCGTCGACGCCGTCACCGCTGCGAGCTCGGAGGCGGTGAGGTCGGGGTGGTGCACATCGGACAGGCGACCGGTGTCACCGGACGACTCCGCGAGATCCCGCAGCACCGCGGCGAAGGCGTCCCGCAGGGAGCCGAGCTCACCGTCGTCGAGCCAGCCGTCGGCGTAGGTCAGGACCACCTCCAGCTCCGGCCCGCCCGGCGTGTCCTCGCAGTAGGCGTTGACCTCCAGCAGGTACGGGGTGCCTAAGTCCGGCGATGGGCCGACGCGCAACGCGGCGGTCTCCGGTGCCGCATCCCACGCCTCGGAGCCCGGTGCCCCGAAACGCCCCAGGTAGTTGAACAGCACCTGCGGCTGACCCAGCCGGGCCAGTGCCGCGGCGGTCCGGGCGTTGCAGTAGCGCAGCAGCCCGAAGCCGCATCCGCCGTCGGGGGCGGCGCGCAGCCGATCGCGCACCGCGCCGACGCGGTCGAGCAGCTCACCGGCCCCGACCGGCAGCCGGACCGGGGCGATGGAGGTGAACCACCCGACCGTGCGGGAGAGATCGACATCGCGGGAGAGGTCCTCGCGCCCGTGCCGCTCCAGGTCGATCGTGAGATCACCGTCGGCGAGGCCGCGATCCTCGCGCCAGCGCGAGACGGCGGCGCGCAGGCCCGTCACCAGCGTCTCGGTGACGTCGGAACGCGCGGCGGCCGGCACGGTGGTGAGCAGCGGCAGCGTCTCGTCCACGGTCAGCCGGAAGCGGTGCTCCCGGGTGTCGCCGACGGTGCGGCCCACCACGACCTGGGTCGGGTCGAGCTCGGCGCCCGGTGCGAGCACCTCGCTCCAGTGCGTGAACTCGGCCAGCCGGGCGTCCTGCGCGGAGGCCTCGTTGAGCACCCGGGCGTAGGTCCGCAGCGACGTCGCGACCGGTTCGAGCGCGCTGCCATCCCACGCCGCGCGCACGTCGTCGAGGAGGATGCGCCACGAGACGCCGTCGACGGCGAGGTGGTGCACCACCAGCAGGAGGCGGCCCGGTTCGGCGCCGCGGTCGAAGAACACCGCCGTGACCATCCGGCCCTCGTCGGGTCGCAGCCGGTCGGCCGCGGCGTCGGACTCGGCGCCCAGCAGCTCGGCGAGGGCGGCCTCGTCGAGGTTGCGCGCGTCCACGACGGTGAACACGTCGTCGAGCGCGGGCAGCTCCCGGAGGGTCTCGAGCGCCCAGAGCATCGGCGCGGGCCGGGACAGGCGCAGCCGCAACGCGTCGTGCCGGCGCAGGAGCGCTGTGACCACCGCGCCGACCCGCTCCGCCGTCGCCCCGGGCGGGGTGAGCAGCAGCTCCGACTGGTTGAAGCGATCGATGGTGCCCCCGAGCTCGGCGAGCCGGTGCACGATCGGGGTGAGCATCACCGAGCCGATGGCGTCCGGATCTTCCTCAGGCACCGCGGGCGCCTCCGGGGCCGCGAGCGCCGCGAGCGCCTCTGGGGTCCGGTGCGTGAACACCTCGCGCGGGGTCACCCGCAGCCCGAGCCGCTTCATCCGGTTCACCAGCTGCAGGGCGATGATGCTGTCGCCGCCGAGGGTGAAGAAGTCCGCGTCGGCGCCGGGCGTCTCGACACCGAGGATCTCGCCGAACAGCTCCGCCAGCGCTCCGGCCGCCGTCTGCTCAGCGGGCCGGGCGGACGGGCGCGGCTCGGTGACGGCGGGCAGGGCGTCGCGGTCGAGCTTCCCGTTGATGGTCAGCGGCAGGCGCTCGACCACGGCGAACACGGCCGGAATCATGTGCTCGGGCAGCACGGTCGCCGCATGCCGGCGGACCTGGTCGACATCAATCGCCGCTCGCGCGACGAGGTGCGCGACGAGCCGCGGGCGTCCCTGGGCGTCGCGCTGCACGCTCACCGCGGCGCCGTCGATGTCGTCGAGCTGGAGCAGCGCCGCCTCGACCTCGCCGGGTTCGATGCGGTAGCCGCGCAGCTTCAGCTGGTGGTCCGAGCGCCCCAGGTAGACCAGTTCCCCGGACTCGGTCCACCGGGCGAGATCACCGCTGCGGTAGAGCCGCTCCCCGTCGGGGCCTGCGACGAACCGGGACGCCGTGAGGCCCGGGCGGTCGAGGTAACCGCGCGCCAGCTGCGGTCCGGCGACGTAGATCTCGCCCGTGACCCCGGCGGGTACCGGCTGCAGGTACTGGTCGAGGACCTGCACCGAGAGCCCCGCGAGCGGCGTGCCGATCACGCTGTCGGCGGACGACGCGTCGTCGCGGGTGAGGGCCCGGACGGTCACGTGCACGCAGGTCTCGGTGATCCCGTACATGTTGACCAGCGCGACGTCGTCATGATGCGCGTACCAGGGCGCCAGCCTGCGCAGGTCGAGGGCCTCGCCGCCGAAGACGACGTACCGCAGTGCGAGCGGCCGCCAGCTGTCGCTGTCGGCGGCGATCAGCGAGTAGAACGCCGATGGCGTCTGGTTGAGCACCGTGACGCGCTCGTCGGACAGCAGCGCGCGGAACCGTTCCGGGTCCCGCACCACGTCGTGGTCGACGATCACCAGCCGTCCGCCGTGCAGCAGCGCGCCCCAGATCTCCCACACCGAGAAGTCGAAGGCAGATGAGTGGAACAGCGTCCACACGTCGTCGGGGCCGAAATCGAAGTCGGCCGCCGCGCCGGTGAACAGCGCGGTCACGGCGCTGTGCGGCACCGCAACGCCCTTGGGTAGACCGGTGGAGCCGGAGGTGTAGATGACGTAGGCGTCGGAACCGGCAGCCGCGGCGATCGGCGCCGAACCGCCGGCCGCCGCCGGGTCGTCCAGCCGCAGCACGGCCGGACCACCCTCGGGCAGCACGCTCACCGTCTCGGCCACCACCAGCACGCAGTCCGGTGCCGAGTCGTCGAGGATGTAGGAGATGCGGGCCGCAGGGGAGCCCGGGTCGATCGGCACGTAGCAGCCGCCTGCCTTGAGCACGCCGACGATCGCGACGATCAGGTCGACCGAGCGGGGCAGCACGATCGCGACCCGCGAGCCGGGCCGCACCCCCTGCGCCGCGAGCCGCTGGGCCAGCGCGTCCGAACGTGCGTCCAGCTCGGCGTAGGTCAGCTCGGTGCGCTGGTCGCGCGCGGCCACCGCGGCCGGGTGTTCCTGCGCGACCTGCCGGAACCGGTCGTCCAGGGTGGTGGTCTCGGTACGGGCCGGCGCTGGGGCGCCGGCCCTACTCGACCACCGGGGCGCGGCGCCCGCGCGGAGCCCGGCGACCGTGATCGCGGGGTCATCGGCGAACTGTTCGAGGAACAGCGCCATCGCCTCGACGAGGCGTCGGGCCGACCCGGCCTCGACGAGCCCGGTGTCATAGGTGATCTTGAGGCGCAGCCGCTCGTCCGGGTGCACCACGAGGGCCACCGGGTAGTGCGCGGCGTCGGTGCCGTCGATCCACTCCGCCGTCGGGAGCCCGTCGGCGGGCTCCGCCGACTCGGAAACGGCGAAGTTCTCGACCACCACGATGGTGTCGAACAGCTCGCCCACGCCCGCGATCCGGGCCAGCTCCACGAGCCCCATGTGCTGGTGGTCGAGCACCGCGAGCTGCTGGTCCTGCAGCCGCGCGAGTACGCCGTCGAGGGGTTCGTGCGCGGTCCAGTCCATCGGCACCGGCACGGTGTTGATCATCGGGCCGACGATCTCCTCGATGCCGGCCGTGTTCGCCGCCCGGCCGGACACCGTGGAGCCGAAGACCACACGTTCGCAGCCGAGGGTGCGGCCGAGCAGCAGGCCCCACGCGCCGTGCACGACGGTGGACAGGGTCACCCCGGCCGCCCTGGCCCGCTCGGTGAGCCGCGCCGTGACCGACGCCGACAGCTCGTGCTGCACGTCGGCGTGCGACCCGACCTCGGCACCCCGCGGCGCGTCGATCAGCTTCGTGGGGCCGTCGACCCCTGCGAGCACCTCGGCCCACACCGCACGCGAGTCGGCCGGATCCCGCTCCGCGAGCCGCGCGACGTGGTCGGCGAATGTGACGGCCGGCGCGGGCAGGTCGGCCCGGCCGGTCCGCGCGAGCTGCCGGTAGGCGGCCATGACGTCGTCGAACATCAGCGGGTACGACCAGCCGTCGGCCAGCAGGTGGTGCATGGTCTGGACGAGGCGGTGCCGGTCGTCGTCGAGGGTCACCAGCGTGTAGCGCAGCAGCGGTGGCGCGGTGAGGTCGAAGACGGTGTGGAACCGCTCGGTTGCCAGATCGGCGAACGCTGCCGGCCCCCCGGCCGGAGGCGACGACACAGCCTGGTCCCGGAGATCGACCACCTCCCAGTCCAGGGCCACCTGGCCGGCGATCACCTGCACCACCCGGCCGTCGGTGAGCTCCCGGAACCCGGCGCGCAGCACCGGGTGCCGCTGCACCATGGCCTCCGCCGCGCGGCGCAGCAGGTCCGGGTCCACGGCACCGCGCAGCTCAAGGACGTGCTGGATCACGTACGGGTCGCGGTCTGCCACCTCCGACGAGACGGCCTGCACCGAGTGGAAGTACATGCCCTGCTGGAGCGGCAGCAGCGGCAGCACGTCGACGGGGCCGCCGGGGATCGTCGCCTCCAGCTCGGCGACGTCGTCCATCGTCATCGTGACCAGCGGGAAGTCCGACGGCGTGTGCCCGCCCAGCGCGGCGGAGGCGGCGATGGCCCGCAGCGCGTCCTCCCACAGCCGGGCCAGCTGCTCGATCTCGGCGCGCGACATGACGCCGGTCGGCCAGGTGAGCATCGCCGAGAACTCGGGGCCGACGGCGGTGTCGTGCGCGATCGCGTTCACCGACAGCCCACGCACCTCGGAGCTGGGGTCGACGCCCTCGCCGAGCGCGTCGTAGTCGCCGACCGGCTCCCAGTCGGCCTCCGCACCCGCACCGAAGCGGCCGAGGTAGTTGAAGAGGATCTGCGGCTCGACGTCGGGCAGGTCGACGTCGGCGTCGAGGTCGTTCAGCACGCCGTAGCCGATGCCGCGGGCGGGCACTCGCAGCTGCTCCTTCACGGCCTTGACGGCGCGGGCCAGTCCCGGCCCGGCCGCGACGACGTCGTCCCATGCCGGCGCGCCGGGGTCGAGGCGCACCGGGTGGAGGGAGGTGAACCACCCCACCGTCCGGGAGAGGTCCAGCGGCGTACCGGTCTCGAACGGTTCGGGCTCGCGGCCGTGGCCTTCGAGGCTGAGCAGCACCGCGGAGGACCGGGCGCGGCCGCGGATGCGGCGCCAGTGCGCCACCGCGAGCGCGAAGCCACTCAGCAGGACGTCGTTGACGCCACCGAAGATCGCGGCGGGCACCGTGGACAGCAACGGCCCGGTCACGTCGGCGGGCAGGCGCAGCGTCACGGTGTCGGTGGTCGCGGCGACGTCGACGGCCGGGTCGAGGGCTCGGGAACCGAGATCGGCGTCCGGCGTGGACACGATGTCGCGCCAGTACCCGGCCTCACCGCGGAAGGCGCCGCGGTCGGCGGCCGAGCGCACCTGCTGCGCCCAGGTGCGGAAGGACGTGGCGACCTCGTCGAGCTCGGGCGCCCGCCCGGCTCGCACCGCCGACCAAGCGTGGGCGAGGTCGGCGGTGAGGATGCGCCAGGACACGCCGTCGATGACGAGGTGGTGCACGACGAGCAGCAGGCAGCCGGTTCCGGCGTCGTCCCGGAACCAGTGTGCGCGGACCATCGTCCCGCCGCGGGCGTCCAGGGCGGCGGCCGCGGCGCGGGTGGCGGCCGCCATCTCCTCCGGGGTGGGGCGGCCGGTGCGCTCGGTGACCTCTAGCAGCCGGGCCACGTTCGTGGCGCCGGGTTCCGGCACCCACAGGTGCCATGAACCCGTGGAGCCGACCGCGTCGACGCGGGCCCGCAGCAGGTCGTGCCGTTCGAGGATCGCGCCGAGCACCGCCTCCAGCCCGGCGCGGGTCATTCCGGCGGGGGTGCGGACCACCATGGACTGGTAGAAGTTCTCGAGGGGCATCCGCTCGAACGCCGCGAGGATCGGGGTGTTCGGCACGGCGCCGACGCCCACGTCACGCGGGGCGCGCGGGCGTGCGACCTCGACCGCGATCCCGGCGGCCATCGCCTGCACCGTCCGCTTGCGGAAGACGTCGCGGGGGGCGATCTCGAGACCTGCTTTTCGGGCCCGCCCGCACAGCGTGATCGAGGAGATGCTGTCCCCGCCGAGGGTGAAGAAGTCGTCGTCGACGCCGACCTCGGCCGCGTCGAGTCCGACGACGGAGGCGACGATCTCGACGAGCACCCGCTCGGCCTCGGTGCTCGGGGCGCGGCCGCCCCGGCGCGCCACCGGTCGCGGTTCGGGCAGCGCCGCGGTGTCGAGCTTGCCGTTGACGGTCAGCGGCAGGGCGTCGACCACGCCGTACAGCGCAGGGACCATGTAGTCGGGCAGTACCTTCGCCAGTGCCGCCTGCAGCGCAGCCGGCAGCTCGGCCCGGTCCACACCCGCGTCCGGCACGACATAGGCCGCGAGCCTCTTGATCTCCCCCTCCGCGCGGGCGATCACCGCCACCCGCCGGACCCCGGCCTGCCCGGCGAGCACCGACTCGATCTCGCCGAGCTCCACGCGGTAGCCGCGGATCTTCACCTGGTCGTCGGTGCGGCCGAGGAAGTCGAGGTTGCCGTCCCGGCGGCGGCGTACCAGGTCGCCGGTGCGGTACATGCGTCCGCCCGGCGTCCACGGGTCGGCGACGAACCGCTCGGCCGTGAGGGCGGGCCGGTCCAGGTAGCCGCGCGCCAGCCCGGCGCCCGCGATGTAGAGCTCGCCCACCACGCCGGCGTCAACCGGCCGCAGCCACCCGTCGAGGATGTAGGCGCGGGTGTTGAAGATCGGGTGCCCGACCGTGGACGTGGTGCTCTCGGTCGTTCCCGCGCCGAGGGTGTTGATCGTGTACTCGGTGGGGCCGTAGAGGTTGTAGCCGAGGGTGCCGCTCTCGCGCAGCGCGGTCCACAGGCTGTCGGGCACGGCCTCACCGCCGAGCAGCATCAGCGCGAGGGGGTGCCGGGTGACCAGGCCCTCCTCGATGAGGACCTGGGCGTAGGTCGGCGTCACGTTCACGACGTCGATCCCGTGGCGCTCGCAGTAGGCGACGAGCGCGGGAGCGTCGCGGCGCAGGTCCTCGTCGCAGATGTGGACCTCATGCCCCTCGACGAGCCAGAGCAGCTCCTCCCACGACATGTCGAAGGAGAACGACACCGTGTGGGCGATCCGCAGCCGGCGGCCCCCGGCCGCGGCGACCGTCGGGTCGAAGATCTCCGCACGGTGGTTGAGCTGCATGTTCGTCAGCCCGCGGTACGGGGTGACGACGCCCTTGGGGCGGCCGGTGGAGCCCGAGGTGTAGATGACGTACGCGGGGTGGCCGAGCCGGCCGGGCCGATCCGAGGCGAACGCACCCGGGGCCGCGGCCGGGTAGCCGGTGAGGTCGAGGGTGTCGAGGTCGGTGACCGGGGCGGCCGTCGTCGCGAACCGCGACGAGACGGGTGAGGTGGAGAGCACCAGCATCGGCCGCGCGTCGGCGATCATGCCCGCCAGGCGCTCGTCGGGGTATTCCAGGTCGAGCGGCAGGTAGGCAGCGCCGGTGCGCAGCACCGCGAACAGCGCCACGACCATGTCGACGGACCGCGGCAGGGCGAGGCCGACGATCCGCTCGGGCGCGGCGCCCGCGGCCAGCAGGTGGTGCGCGAGCCGGTTGACGCGCGTGTCGAGTTCCGCGTAGGTGAGCCGGGCGTCGCCGAACACCAGCGCTGTCTCGCCAGGCACGGCGGCGGCCCGCTCGGCGAGGAGGTCGGCGATGGTCGCCGGCCCGATCGGCTGCGCGGCCTTCTCCCACTCGGCCTGCAACGCCGCACCGTCCGATGGCGTCTGCAGATCGAGCTCGCCTACTGGCTGCCCGAGGTTCTCGGCCAACCCGATGAGCAGCTGCTCGAGCCGCGCGAGCAGGGCCGCGGCGGTCTCGCGGCTCACGACGTCGCCGCGGTACTCGAGCTTGATCCACAGCCGCGCGCCCGGATAGATCACCCATGTCAGCGGGTAGTGGGTCGAGTCGACGCCGTTCGCCGAGACGATGCCGTGCTCCGCCTCGAGGTCGGTGAAGGTCTCGTCGTCGACGAAGTTCTGCAGGACGAAGAGGTTGTCGAACAGCTGTCCCTTGCCGACCGCACGCTGGATGTCGCCGAGGCCGAGGTACTCGTAGGGCATCATCGCGACGCGCTGCTCGTGCATCCCGCGCACGGCATCGGCCATGGTGGCGCGTGGATCCAGGCGGACGCGGGCCGGGATGGTGTTGAGGAAGACGCCCACCACCGACTCGATGCCCTCGATCTCGGTGGGCCGACCGGCGACGGTCATGCCGAACACCACGTCGTCGTTGCCTGCGGCGTGCCCGAGCACGAGCCCGAGCGCGGTGCCCACGACCGAGTTCAGGGTGACGCCGATCGAGCGCGCCTGCTCGGACAGGCGGGCCGTGACCTCGGGCGTGAGCTCCACCGACATGCGGGTGGCGATCACCGGGTCGGTGCCGATGGCCTCCGGGAAGAGGATGGTCGGGTCGGCGACGTCGGCGAAGGCCTGCGACCACGCTCCGGCGGATGCGTCGTCGTCCTGTTCTGCGAGCCAGGCCAGGTAGTCGGGGAACTGCGCGGGCACCGGAGCGGGCGGCGCCTCTCCCCTGCGCACCGAGGCGTAGGCGCCGAAGAGCCTGCGCAGCACCAGTTCCCGCGACCAGCCGTCCCACAGCAGGAGGTGGCGGGTGAGGAGCAGCCGGTCCCGCCCGTCGCCGCGCAGCACCGTCAGCCGGAGCAGCGGGGGTCGCGTGAGGTCGAACGGGGTGCGCCGGTCGGCGGCCATGATCGCCTCGGTGCGCTCGGCGCGTTCCTCGGCGGTCAGCGAGGAGAGGTCGATCTCCGTGATCGACGGCGCGACCCGGGCGGCGAGGACCGCGACCGGACGGTCGAGCCCGGTGTCGGTGAACCCCGTGCGCAGCGCCGAGTTCTGTTCCAGCAGGAGCGCACACGCCGCGGTCAGCGCGTCGACGTCGAGCGGGGAGTCGAAGTCGAACGTGTCCTGTGCGATGTAGACGTCGCCGTCGGCCGCGATCCGGGACTGGAAGAACAGCCCCTCCTGCAACGGCGACAGCGGCCAGATGTCGGCGATCGGCAGCGGGGTGGCCGCCTCGATCGCCTGGACGTCGTCGAGGGAGAGGTCGACGAGCGGGAAGTCCGACGGCGTGTGGCCGCGCAGCTCGGGGCAGCCGGCGAGGGCGCGCAGCGCGTCGACCCACAGCGCAGCCAGCTCGGTGATGTCGGCCGCAGGGAGGATCCCGGTCGGCCAGGTCAGGGCGGCCCGGCCCGCTCCCATGACGTTGATCTCGAGCGCGTCGACGGGCGACCGCGGGTCCAGCCCCGAGCCGACGGTGGTGAAGCCCCAGTCCTCGTCGGGTCCGCCGGTGGCCCGGCCGCGGTAGTTGAACACGATCTGCGGGGTGACCGCGGCCAGGTCGGCGCGCTCGTCGAGGTACCGGAGGACGCCGTAGCCGATGCCGGCCGACGGCACCCGCAGCTGCTCCTTGACGAGCTTCGCCGCCCGCGCCAGCCGCGGGCCACCCGACTCCACCTCCGCCCACGACACCTCGCCGGGGTCGAGCCGCACCGGGTAGATGCTCGTGAACGAGCCGACGGTCCGGGACAGGTCGATGTGCCGCTCGAAGAGGTCGCCCTCCCGGCCGTGCCCCTTCACCCGCAGCAGCACCGCCGAGCCTGCGTCCGTCCCGCGGCGGAGCCGCCACTGCCGCAGCGCGAGGGCGAACCCGGTGAGCAGGATGTCGTCGACGCCGCCGTGGATGGCCCGGCTGAGGGTCCCGAACACATCGGCGGGCAGGTCGACGCCGAGGGTGTCGGTGGTCGCGTCGACGTCGATCCGCGGATCGATGGCCCGGTCGCCCAGGTCCGGGTCCGGGGTGTCCAGCACCCCGCGCCAGTACCCGAGCTCGGAACGGAAGGCCCCGACATCGGCAGCCTGCCGGAGGGCCTGCGACCACGTCCGGTAGGACGTCTCCACCGGCTCCAGCCCGGGCTCGCGCCCGGCGGCGACGGCCTGCCACGCGGCGGCCAGGTCGGCGGTCAGGATCCGCCACGAGACGCCGTCGACGACGAGGTGGTGCGCGACCAGCAGCAGGGAGCGCGCGTCCCGGAACCAGTGCGCGCGCAGCAGCATTCCGCGGCGCGCGTCGAGCAGCGCGGCGGCGTCGCGGGTCGCGCGCTCGACCTCCTCCGGCGACGGTTCGGCGGCGCTCTCGGTGATCGGGACGGATACGCCCGCGGCCGGGGGCACGTCGAACGCCCACCCACCGGTGGTGTCGACCACGGCCCGGAGGAGGGCGTGCCGGTCGAGCACCGCGCGCAGGATGCGGTCCAGATCGTCCCGCGTCAGCGACGCGGGCGTGCGCACCAGCATCGACTGGAAGAAGTTGTCGAGGGGAATGCCCTCGGCCGCGGCCTCTGCCATCACGGGCGTGAGGGGCACCGCCCCGACGCCGTCGTCCGCTGCCGGCGCGGGGGCCGGTTCGAGGTCGTCGCCGAGCGCGGCGACCAGGGCCTGCACGGTGCGCAGCCGGAAGATGTCCCGCGGCGTGATCCGCATCCCGGCGCGCCGGGCCCGGCCGGACACCGCGATCGAGGTGATGCTGTCGCCGCCAAGGGCGAAGAAGTCGTCGTCGATACCCACCCGGTCGAGCCGCAGCGCGTCGGCGTACAGCTCGCAGAGCCGCGCTTCCCGCTCGGTGCGGGGTTCGCGGTCGGACACGAGGCTGCTGAAGTCGGGGTCCGGCAGGGCGTTGCGGTCGAGCTTGCCGTTCGGGGTCAGCGGGAACGCGTCGAGCACCACGACGATCGAGGGCACCATGTGCTCGGGCAGGATCTGCGCCACCCGCTCGCGCAACCATTCCGGATCGACGGATCCGACGACGTAGGCGACGAGCCGGCCGTCCCGCACGACCACCACCGCACGGGTGACCTCGGCGGCGGCGACGAGCGCGGCCTCGATCTCCCCCGGCTCGATCCGGAAGCCGCGCACCTGCACCTGGTGGTCGCTGCGGCCGAGGATCTCCAGCACGCCGGTGTCGTCCCAGCGGGCGAGGTCGCCGCTGCGGTACATCCGCTCGCCGGAGACGAACGGGTCGGCGACGAACCGCTCCGCCGTGAGCCCTGGCCGGTTGAGGTAGCCGTACGCCAGCTGCACGCCCGCGATGTAGAGCTCACCTGGAGTGCCGGGCGGTACCGGGTGCAGCGCGCCGTCCAGTACGTAGAGACGCGTGTTGGAGACCGGCCGCCCGACGGGCACCGACCGCTCGACCGGCCGCTCGGCGGTGTCCCATCCGGTGACGTCGATGGCGGCCTCGGTGGGGCCGTAGACGTTGTGCAGCTCGGCATCGCGCAGTTCGGCGATGCCGTCGAAGCGGGCCACGACGTCCGCTGGCAGCGCCTCGCCGCCACAGATCACACGCCGGAGCGACGTGCACCCGCGCACCGCGGGCTCCTCCAGGAACACCGAGAACATCGACGGCACGAACTGGGCGGTCGTGACCTGGTGGGTCTGGATCAGCTCGGCGAGGTAGGCCGCGTCCTTGTGCCCCTCCGGCTTCGCGATCACCATCGTCGCGCCGGACATCAACGGCCAGAACAGCTCCCGCAGCGACGCGTCGAAGCTGGACGGCGTCTTCAGCAGCGTGGGCTCGCCCGGCTCCAGCCGGTACGTCTCCTGCATCCACGACAGGAAGTTCGCCGCGGCGCCATGCGGCACCACCACGCCCTTCGGGCGGCCGGTGGACCCCGAGGTGTAGATGACGTACGCGGGATCGGCGGGTGTGACCGGCACGTCCGGATTCGAAGCGTCCCCGTCGGTCGGGAAGGCCGCCGGGTCGTCGATCACGTGGGCGGGCCGGGCGTCGTCGAGCACGAAGGCGATCCGCTCGGCGGGGTAGCCGGGATCGATCGGCAGGTAGGCCGCGCCCACCTTGTGCACGGCGTACAGCGCGACGATGAGCTCCACGGAGCGTTCGAGGGCCACCGCGACCACGGACCCGGGGGTCACGCCCCGCGCGATGAGGCTGTGCGCCAGCCGGTTCGCGCGCCGGTTCAGTTCTCCATAGCTGACCGCATCGCCCTCGAACACCACCGCGGTCGTGTCGGGGGTGCGCGCCGCCCAGTGCTCGAAGCGGCTCCGCAGCGTGGGCGAGCCGAGATCATGGCGAGTGTCGTTGAACGTGTCGAGGACGAGCGATCGCTCCGCCGGGTCGATCAGCTCGAGCCTGCCGATCGGGACGCTCGCATCGGCGGCCATCCCGCCGAGGATCCGCACCACCTGTCGCAGCAGGCGACGGGCACGAGCCTCCTCGACGAGCCCGATGTCGTACTTCACCTCCAGCCGCACCCGCTCGCCGGGGAAGGCGACCAGCGACAACGGGTAGTGCGAGAAGGTGGTGGAGGTGAACCCGCGCACCGACAGGCCGTCGTCCGCCGGGGCGTAGACCTCGGGGAAGTTCTCGACGATCACGAGCGTGTCGAACAGGGTGCGCAGCCCTCGCGACCGGGCGAGTTCGGCGAGCCCGGCGTGCTGGTGCTCCAGCACCGCGGTCTGCTCGTCCTGCAGGCGGCGCAGCACGGCGGCCACCGGCTCGGCCTTCGTCCACGACATCGGCACCGGAACGGTGTTGATCAGCAGCCCGACCACGGAGTCGACGCCCGGGACGGACTGCCCGGCGCGCCCGGACACCGTCGAGCCGAAGACGACGGAGTCGTCGCCGAGGGTGCGGCCCAGCAGCAGCCCCCACGCGGCGTGCAGCACCGTGCTGAGGGTGACGCCGAGGTCGCGGGCGGTCCTGGTCAGCGCCGCCGTGACGTCGCCTGGTAGTTCCTCCGAGGCGATGCGGTGCTCGCCGACCGCTGCGCCCGGATCCGCGTCGACGAGCAGGGTGGGCTCGTCGACGCCGGCGAGCGCGCCTGCCCACACCTCGTTCGTCTCCTGCGCGTCGGCGCGGGCGATCGCGCCGATGTGCTGGCCCAGCGCGACGGCGGGCAGGCCGCGCAGCGTTCCCCGGTATGCGTCGACGATGTCGTTGAACATCAAGGGGTACGACCAGCCGTCGGCGATGACGTGGTGCATCGTCTGCACCAGCCGGTGCTCGGTCGGGGTCAGCGAGACCACGCTGTAGCGCAGCAGCGGCGGCTCGGACAGCACGAACGGCCGGGCCCGGTCGGCGGCGGCCACCCGCTCCAGCTCGGCAACGGCGTCGGCGTGGGCCCGGTCGGTGAGGTCGACCACCTGCCAGTCGAACTCGACGTGCCCGCTGACGACCTGGACGATCCGCCCGTCGGCGAGATCGCGGAACCCGGCGCGCAGCGCGGGATGCCGGTCGATCATCTCGGCGACCGCGCCCTGCAGCGCGTCGGCGTCCAGCGGCCCGGTGAGCTCGGCGATCTGCTGGATGCGGTAGGTGTCGACCGTGTCGCTGTCGGAGTCGTCCCCGTAGTTCGCGTGGAAGTACATGCCCTGCTGCAGCGGGAGCAGGGGGAGCACGTCCTGCAGGGCGGGGACCGCGCGCTCCAGCTCCGCGACGTCGGCCGGGGTGAGCTCGACGAGCGGGAAGTCCGACGGCGTGAACCCCGCGACCGTGGCGTCGGTGGCGATCGCCGCAAGTGCCCGCAGCCACAGCTCGGCCAGCGCCCTGACCTCGTCCTCGTCGAGAACGGTTTCGGGCCAGCTGAAGCGGGCCGACAGCAGCGGGCCGTCGGCGGTGTCGACGGTGACGGCGTTGATCTCGAGCGCGCGCGGCAGCGGCATCCGCGGGTCGCGGTCCTCACCGACGTCGGACCCCTCGGCGAAGCGGCCGAGGTAGTTGAACAGCAGCGCGGGCGCCACCGCGAGATCCCGCGCACCCGCGAGGTACCGCAAGGCGCCGTAGCTCAGCCCGTTGCTCGGTACCGCGCGCAGCTGCTCCTTGATCGCCTTCACGACCTCGGGCGTTCCGGCGGTGGGGACGTCGAGGGCGACGGGGTAGAGGGTGGTGAACCAGCCGACCGTGCGCGACAGGTCGAGGTGGTCACCCGGCAGCAGCTCGGCCTCCCGGCCGTGCCCCTCCATCTCCAGGAGGAGCTGCCGGCCTGCCGCCTCGTCGCGCCACTCGACCACAGCGAGGGCCAGCGCAGCCACCAGCGCGTCGTTGACGCCGCCGTGGATCGCGGCGGGCACGGTGCCCAGCAGCGGCTCGGTGAGCGCGCTCGTCAGCGTCAGGGTGAGCTCCCGCTCGGTCGCGACCGTGTCGAGCGCGGGATCCAGCGCGCGGCGGCCGATCGCCGGGTTCGGGGTGGCCGCCACCTCGCGCCAGAAGGCGAGGTCGTCGTCGAACGCACCGGCGCGTGCGGCGTCGGCGAGGGCCAGCGACCACTCACGGAAGGAGGTCGGGACCGCCTCGGGGCGCCGACCCGCCCACAGCTCCCGCAGGTCCTCGGCCAGGATGCGCAGCGACACGCCGTCCACCACCACGTGGTGGACGACCAGGACCAGCCGGCCCGGAAGCTCGCCCCCGCGGTCCAGCCACACGAACTCGACCATCCGGCCCGCGCCAGGGTCCAGCCGCTTCGCGGCGGACGCGGTCTCCCGGCGCACGCGCTCGTCGACCGCATCCTCCGCACCGAGCCGGACGTGCGTGATCTCCGGCGCCGGAACATCGGCGGGCACGGTGACCGTCGGCCGGCCATCGGCGCCGGTGCCGACCACCGCGCGGAGCATCTCGTGGTGCCGGACCAGCGCCGCGGCCATCTCGCTGAGGCGGTCGAGGGTGAGCGCGGCCGGGATGTGCACGGCGATGGACTGGTAGAAGCCCGCCGACGGGCCGGTCTCCCATTGCCACTCGACGACGGGGGTGGCCGGCAGCTCGCCGACCGGGTCGACGGTGGCGGGGCGCCCCTCGGCGACGTCACCGGCGATCAGCGCCAGCGCCGCGGGGGTGCGCAGCTCGAACAGCTCGCGCGGCCGCAGGACGAGCCCGGCCCGCCGGGCCCTGCTGACCACGCCGATCGCGACGATGCTGTCGCCACCCAGCGCGAAGAAGTCGTCGTCGGCGCCCACCTCGGTGAGCCCGAGCACCTCGGCGAAGATCGCGCACAACGTCCGCTCGCGCGGGGTGCGCGGAGCGCGCCCGCGCGTGCCCTCCCGCCGGGGTTCAGGCAGGGCGCCCCGGTCCACCTTCCCGTTCGGCGTCAGCGGGAACGCGTCCAGCACCGTGAAGGTGCTGGGGACCATGTACTCGGGCAGCCGGTCGGCACACCACCGCCGGAGCTCCTCCTCCGTCACGGCGGTGGCGAGCGCGTACCCGGCCAGGTACTTCGCGCCTGCGGTGGTCTCCCGCGCCGTCACGACCGCCTGCCGGACAGCCGGGTGGGTGGCCAGCACCGCCTCGACCTCCTCGAGCTCGAGGCGCATCCCGCGGATCTTCACCTGGTTGTCGGCGCGGCCGAGGAACTCCAGCGACCCGTCGGCATGCCACCGCGCCAGGTCACCGGTGCGGTAGAGGCGGGAACCGTCGGCGGCGAACGGGTTCGCGACGAACCGGGACGCCGTCAGGGCAGGCGCGTTGACGTAGCCGCGACCGAGCAGGAACCCGCCCGCGTAGAGCTCACCACCGACGCCGACGGGCAAAGGGCGCAGGGTCTCGTCGAGCACGTAGAGCTGGGTGCTGGGGTTGGGCCGCCCGATCGAGGTGGCGATCCGCTCCGCGTTGTCGCGGTAGATCACATGCGAGACGCCGATCGTCGCCTCCGCGGGGCCGTACCCGTGGTACAGCGTGGTCGTCAGCTGGCTCCGGAACCGCTCGAACAGCTCCGGCGTCAGTACTTCGCCGCCGCACCAGACGTGCTTCAGCCCGTCCAGCTTCGCGGTGCCGCGCGCCATCTCCAACAGCACGTCGAGCATCGAGGAGACGAGGTAGACGAACGTGACGCCCTCGGTGGCGATGAGGTCGAGGAGGTACTGCGGGTCGCGGTCGCCACCGGGTTCTGCGATGACCACGTAGCCGCCGGAGACCAGCGGCAGCAGGATCTCGTTGACCGAGATGTCGAACGACAGCGGCGCCTTGAACAGGGAGGCGTCCCCCGGCCCGAAGCCGAGGATCTTCTCCACCTGCCACTGCAGCCGGTTGCAGATCGCCTCGTGCCGGATCATGGCGCCCTTCGGCTTGCCCGTCGACCCGGACGTGAACATCACGTAAGCCAGTCGGCCGGGCTCGATCCGCACCGCGGGCGGCCGGGTGGGCAGGTCCGCGTACGCCCACGCGTCGAGGTCGACCACCGCTGCGGGCACGAGCGGCGCGGGGTCGGCTGGTGTGCTCTCAGTTGGGCCGGTCACCATCAGCACCGCGCCGGCGTCGTCGAGCACCTGCGTGCGGCGCTGCTCGGGCCATTCCGGATCGACCGGCACGAAGGCGCCACCGGCCACCATGATCGCCAGCATCGAGACGACCATCTCCGCCGACCGCGGGAGGTGCACGGCAACGACCTGCTCGGCGGCGAGCCCACGGTCCAGGAGATGGTGCGCGAGCTGGTCGACCCGCTCGGCCAGCTCCGTGTAGGTGAGCTGCACGCCCGCCGCGCCGTCGACCAGCGCCAGCGCGTCCGGATGCTCCCGCACCGCCCGGTCGAACATCTCGGCGACGGTGGTGGTGTTCGACGGCGGCGTCGAGTCGTTCCACTCGGCCAATGCCTCGAGACGTTCGGCCAGGGTGTCGACTCCGGAGTCCCGCTCGATGGTCATGCCTGTCCCACAGTCCTTTCGCCAGGTCTTGCGGCGAGCTAGTGATCGGCCGTGGCTCGTGACCGCCACGCGCCCCAGAGCTGGGCGTACCGCCCACCTGTCGTGAGGAGTTCGGAATGACGGCCGGCCTCCACGATGCGGCCGTGTTCGAGCACGATCACGCGGTCGGCCGCAGCGGCCTGGGTGAGCCGGTGGGCGACGATCAATGTCGTGCGGCCGGCCGTCGCCGCCGCCGCGGACTGCTCCAGCCCGCGGGCGCCGAGGCTCCCCGCCTCGGCGGTGGCCTCGTCGAGGATCGCGACCGCTGGATCGCGCAGCACGAGCCTGGCCAGCGCGAGCTGTTGCGCCTGGGCCGCGGTGAGGGCGCGGCCACCCTCACCCACGGGCGTCTCGATGCCCTCGGGCAGCGCGTCCACCCAGCCGAGCGCGTCGACGCGCGCCAGTGCCGCGCGGACGTCGTCGGCCGTGGCGTCCGGGCGGGCCAGCCGGAGGTCGTCGGCCAGCGGCCCGGCGAACACGTGCACCTCCTGGCTGACGATCGCCACCTGGCCGCGCACCTGGTCGGCGGTGAGGTCACGCAACGGGACCCCGCCCAGCCGCACCGAGCCGCCGGACGGCACGAGCAGCCCGGCGGCGATGGCCGCGAGGGTGGTCTTCCCCGCCCCGGTGGAACCGACCAGTGCGACCCGCTCCCCCGCCTCGAGCCGCAGGCTCACGCCGTGGAGCACCGGAACGCCGGGCTCGTAACCGAACTCGATCTCCGTCAGCTCGAGCGAGGAGCCCGCGGGCAGCCGGGCCACCTTGAGCGCGGCCCGATCCTCCTCGGGGATGCCCACCACTCCCACCAGCCGGGCCAGGCCGGCGCCCGCCGACTGCACCTCGTCGAAGCTGTGCAGCACGGTGCCGACCGGATCGAAGAGCCGGTGGAAGAGCAACGCGGCGGCCGTCGCCGCACCGACGGTGACCATCCCCTCCCGGACCAGCAGGAACCCGACGACCAGGATCACCGAGAGGCCAACGAACTCGGCGCGGTTGGTGCGGCCGACGAACCGGGTGAACAGCGTGACGATCCCGATCGACAGATCCCGGGCGCGGACGGCGGCGCCGTCGATCTCGGCGAGGTGCCGCCGTTCCAGGCCGTAGGCGTGCACTGTCCTGGAGCCGAGCATGCTCTCCATCAACGCCTGGGAGCGGGCCGCGACCGCCTTGCGCTGGTCGGCGTACATCGGCGCCGACCGCGGCAGGTACCACCGCAGACCGAGCACGTACAGCGGGATCGCGGCCAGCCCGGCGAGCCCGAGCCGCCAGTCCAGCCCGGTCATCGCGACGATGCCGAGCACGACCATCAGCAGCGAGGAGATGACCTTCGGCAGCACGTCGGTGACCGCGCGGCCGATCGTGTTGACGTCGTCGCCGATGCGCGACAACAGATCGCCCTTGCCCGCCTTCTCGATCACGGCGGTCGGCAGCGTGAGCGCGCGCCGCACGACGCGCTCGCGCAGCGTGGCCAGCACCCTCTCACCGAGGCTGCTCGTGAGGTAGGTCGTCGCGCCCGAGCTGATGCCGCCGACGACCGCGGCGACGACCAGGACGATCGAGATGGTCACGATCGACGATGCAGGCTCCTGCCCGCGGACCCGGTCGACGAGCTCGCCGAAGACGTACGCCGGCAGCACCGCCGCGGCCGCCGCGACGACCCCGACCACCAGCGTGCCCGCGGTCAGCCCGATGTGGTTGCGCAGCTCGGCGAACAGCCACGACCACGACTCACGCGCGCCCGCGATGGGAAGCAAGCTCGTCGGCCCAGAACTCGTCGGCTCAGAACTCGTCGGCCCGGAACTCATCAGCGCAGCACCGCCTTCCGGTACTCGCCGTCGCGTTCGACCAGTTCGTCGTGGGTGCCCGTGGCGCGCACCCGGCCGTCGTCGACCACCACGACCCGGTCGGCGGTGGCGAGCAGGATCGGGCTGCAGGTCACCAGCACCGTGGTGAAGGTGTGCTCGGGCCCGTGGCGAAGGGCCGCCAGGCCGCGGGCGATCGCGTGCTCGGTGACAGAGTCGACCGCGGTGGTGGGATCGTGCAGCACCAGCACCGGGGGCTGGGCGAACAGCGCCCTGGCCAGTGCCACCCGCTGCCGCTGGCCACCGGACAGGCTCGCGCCCCGCTCGGACACCGCGGTGTCGAGCCCGCCGCTGTGGGTGTCCACGACGTCGTCCGCTGCCGACGCGCGCAGCACGCCGTCGAGGAAGGCGGCGTCGGCAGGTGGGTCGTTCACGAGGATGTTCGACCCGACGGTGCCGGTGAAGATGTCCGTGTTGTGCGGCTCGACCAGGAGCGCCGCGCGCGCCTCCCGATGCTCCACAGAGGCCAGATCGGTGCCGCCGACCGCGATGGTGCCGCGGTAGTCTTCCGGCGCGAGCTGCCCGGACAGCACGGTGACCAGCGCCTCCGCATCGGCGGCCTGCGGTGCGACCACACCGACGAGCTCCCCGGGCCGCACCGAGAGGTCGAGGCCGTCGATGCTCCCGTGGTGCAGGTCCACGATGTCGAGGCCGTGGGGTGGGGCGTCGAGCGTGCGCTGCCCCTCCGGCGCGAGCGGTGGCGCCGACAGCACCATCGCGACGCGGTTGGCCGACGCCCTGGCCTCCGCGATCCAGCTGGGCACGACGGTCAGCTGGGCGAGCGGCTCGATGAGGAACTGGGCGAGCCCGATCACCGTGACGAACTGCCCGACGCTGATCGCGCCGTCGAGGGCCAGCCAGCCCGCGGCGATGGCGATGCCCGCGGCCAGCAGGTTGCTGATGGTCGCGGAGGCCCCCTCGAAACCGCGCTGGGTGCGTGCCGCGCGCAGGGTCGCCCGCAGCGAGCGCCTGCTCACGTCCCGGTACCGCTGCGTGGCGGCAGCCTCCGCTCCGATCCCGCGCAGCGGACGCAGTCCCGAGACGAGGTCGGTGGCTACGGACGCGGCCCGTCCGGCCGTCTCCTGCTGGTGCTGGATCCGGCGGGTGATGAGCGGAGCGCTGAAGTGGAGGAACAGCAGTACCAGCGGGGTGCCCAGCACCACACCGAGGCCGAGCGGGACGTTGATCATCAGCAGGGCGACGGCGCACACCGTCGTGGCCGTAAGTGAGGCGACGATCCGGGGGATGTAGTCCAGCAGGTACGACGCGTTGTCGGCGTCGCTGCTCGAGATCGTCAGCAACTCGCCGGACCGCAGATCGATGCGGATACCGCGCGGCTGCAGGATCTTCCCGGCAACCTCCACGCGCAGCGTGCAGCCTTCGCCCGCCTCGGCGTAGGTGAGCAACCGGGCCCCGAAGCGCCACATGAGCGACAGCACGACGAACAGGACGGCGAGCACCGCGATCCAGAGGACGAGCGCTGCGACGTCGCCAGTGGCCACCGCCCGGTCGATGATCACACCGATCACCACGGGGACCATGGCCTCACAGATCTGATGGGCTCCGTACATCGCCGACCCGAGGGTCAGCCAGCGTCGGTTGCGGACGATTCCGCCGATCAGGACGCGCGAACCAGTCGTCTCCATCGGTGGTTACGCCGGATCCCCGGCCGGCTGCAGCGACTCGGTGATCGACTGCAGGATCTCGGCCGACCGCACGGCGATGTTCGACAGCAAGGACGAGGTCAGGCCGTGGGTGTGCTCCGTGCCGCCCTGGAGGTAGATGTTGCCAGGGAGCCGCTGCGGGACCTGCAAGCGATAGTCCCGCGTGACCTGCGGTTCGTCGGCAAGGAGGTCCGGGGCGCAGACGTCCGCCAGCATGTCCCGCAGCGGCATCGGGTCGAATCCTGTTGCGTACACGACGGCGTCGCACTCGAAGGCCGTCACCGCCATCGTCGGGTGGTGGACGATCTCCACGCGCACGCCGTCCGGCTCCTCCTTCGCGGCGTGCAGGCTCGACGCTCCGTGCAGGAAGAGCCGCCGCTCACCAGAAACCCGCTCGGCGTACTCCCGCCGGTAGAGGCTCTGGATCAGGTCGAGGTCGACGCACGAGTAGTTCGTGGACCGGTGGTAGTCGAGCAGCTGCCTGCGCACGGCGGGGTCCGCGGCGAAGAAGTCGTCGACGGCCGCGGGGTCGAAGACACGGTTCGCGAACGGGCTGTCGTCGGCCGGGCTGTAGCCGTAGCGGGCGAAGACGCCGTGCACCTCAGCCACACCGAACCGGTCGTGCAGGTACTCGGTGACCTCCGCGGCGCTCTGGCCCGCGCCGACCACCACGAACCGCTGGTGGCGCGGCTCGGGGAGCTCCTCGAGGTGGTCGAGGAACCTGTGGTTGTGGAACTGGCGGACCGAGGGCTGGACCCCGCTCGGCATCCGCGGCGTCAGCCCTCCCGCGAGGACGACGTTCCGGGCGCGCATGGCGACCCGGCCGTCGGGCCCGTCCACATCGACCTCGAGCCAACGGCCGGCGTCACGCACGGCGACCGCCCTGCTGCCGTACCGCACCCGCGCGGACACCGACTCCGCCGCCCAGTACAGGTAGTCGTGGAACTCGAGCCGGGTCGGGAAGAAGGTCTGGTGGTTGATGAACTCGGTGAGCCGGTTCCGCTCGGCCAGGTAGTTCACGAAGCTGTAGCGGCTGCGCGCGTTGCGCTGGGTCGCCAGGTCCTTCAGGAACGAGATCTGCATCGTGGTGCCGGGGAGGAGCATTCCGCTGTGCCACCCGAACCGTTCCTTGGCCTCGACGAACTCGGCCCGCACGGGCCGTGGGCTGACCGCGTTGTGCTCCTCGATCGCGATGGCGAGGCCGAGGTTGGACGGCCCGAACCCGACGCCGACGATGTCCAAGGGCTCCTCGCCCTCGCCGTGCCGACCTGCGATCCCCGGAGGCAGTGCCCCCTCGGACATGACGAGCGACATGATCACCTTTCCCCCAGCTGAGCGAAGCCTAACCTAAGCACGTCTCCCCGCAGCGATCACCGGCCCGGGACGCTGGTCACCTCCGGACTCCTTACCTCGTCACGCGGGGTAATGCTAGCCTCAGCTAACTTCTCGAAGGGGTGTTGATGCAACCGAGTCACAAGGGTGGAGCCCGCGGTGTCCGATTGGCCGCGCTCATCGCATTCCTGGTCGCCATCGGACTGGTGGCCGGCTGCAGCTCCGCCCCGGCCACGGGCCCCGTGGACGAAACGGTCTCCATCTCGCACAAGTTCGGCGAGACGAAGGTGCCGAAGAACCCCGCTCGCGTCGCCACCGTCGGCTGGAACGACCAGGACTTCGTGCTGGCGCTCGGCATCGTCCCGATCGTGACCCGGGCGTGGTTCGACCAGTACAACAACTACCCATGGGTCCAGGAGGCGACCGGAGGGAAGGGCGTCGCCACAATGGGCGGCGACGGCATCGACTACGAGGCGGTCGCCGCCGCGAGGCCCGATGTGATCTTCGCCGTCTACGAGACGATCGACCGGCCCACCTACGATCGGCTGTCGCAGATCGCGCCGACGGTGATCCAGTCCGCCGAGTACCCGGACGAAGAGACTCCGTGGAACGTCCAGCTGCAGCTCACCGGCAGGGCGCTGGGCAAGGACGCGGAGGCGCAGACCCTCGTCGACCAGGTGAACGCAAAGATCGACGAGGCCAAGGCAGCGAACCCGGCGTTCGCGGGCAAGGTACTCGTCGAGGACTTCGGCCCGGAGAACGGCGGCCACTACCTCATCGGCAAGGGTGATCCGCGGCGCACCCTGTTCGACGCGCTCGGATTCGACGCCCAGGACCACACCGGTGACCTCAGCGAGGAGCAGCTCGCGCTGATGGACCGCGATGTGTTGTTCGTCAACGGCGCCACCAAGGAACAGATGATGGCCTCGCCCGTATTCGCCCGGCTTGGCGTCGTGCAGAGCGACCGCACCCTCTACACCACGTTCGACTCCAACCTGAGTGGAGCGCTGTCCTACAGCGGGCCGAATGCACTGCTGTATGCGCTGGACCAGCTCGTGCCGCAGCTGGCGAACGCCGTCAACGGAAAGCCGGTCGCCGACCTGTCCAACGCCTGAGCGTGACGCTGGTCGTGAGGCCGCCTGCCACGCTGACCACCGCAGTCAGCTCCGGTGACGGATCCACTCCGAGGTCGCGCCGGGCCAGTCCTCGGTAGAGGACGCAACCCGTGCCGGTAGACGCACCCCGTCTCCGGCCAGCCACCCCGTCGACCGGGCGCGCCAGCCGAGAGCGAGCGCGCCGGGCGGCACGGGGCCCGGGCCGACCCGGCATCAGCCTGTGATCATCAGACCGGCGCCTTTCCCGACGTGGGGCGTCGGGTTTCGCGCCGAACCGCTGATCACCGCCTGGGCCGCGGCGCGTTCCGCGGAACGCGCCCCCGGGGTGCGGCCGGGTGCCGGACGCTTTCGTGGGCGCGCCGTTCCCCGCCCGGGCCACCCGGCGCTCGCCCACCAACCCCGGCCGCCGTCGTGTTCCCGCCGGTTCACCTCGACCCTGTCGCCTTCTGGGGGTGGCTGGGTGGGGTGCATTACCGGATCATGTGGTTGCTCGGGCGGCCGTCCCCGACGCGGGGGCACGCCCGTTCCGGACGAGACCACCGCCGTCGGGTGCCACTTGACTGGCTGTGGTCCCGTTCTCGCCCGGTGGCCGCCCCGGGAACCTGGGGCGTGATCAGCGGGATCGGGACCTGGGCGGCACCCGTGCGGCTGGTGTCCCGTGCCTGCTGATCATGGACCTGCCCGCGGCCCAGCCCCAGAGGTTGGTCTCGCCTCGATCATCCGGGAGAGGCCTGGGGTGTGGAGGGTCGGGACCACAGCCGGTTGCGTGGCACCCAAGCCGCGGCGGTCTCGTCGAGAACGGGCGTGCCCCCCGGTCGGGGACGGCCGCCCACGCAACCCCAGGGTCCGGTAGTGCACCCAACCCAGCCACCCGCAAGGCGACGGGGTCGACGTGAACCGGCGGGAACACGCGCGAGACCCGGATCACGGGGCGGACGCCAGAGGGCCCGGGCCGGGAACGGCGCGCCCACCGGCAGGGGCCCGACCAGACGCGACCCCGATGGATCGACACGATCGCGCCCTGACCCGCCCCCGGCCGCTCAGCCGCTCGACCGGCGGCGGGCATGATCCGAACTAGCGGTTGTCCACGGCTGCCCGCACAACCATGAGCACCCGAAACTCCGGATCATGGAGCGAAGATCGCGAATATAGGTTGCTCATGGCTGCCGGCACAACCATGAGCAACCGATACTGCGGATCATGGGCGCGGCCACCGGCAAAACGGGACCCGGCAACAGCGCCGACACACCCGTGGCGGTGGGACCTCTACCGTCACAGCCGCGTCACGCCGCCGGGACATTCGGTATCAGCCGCAAGATCGCCTCCTCTTCGAATCGCAAGCCGGCGATGAGAGGGGATCGGGCCGATGTCAGCACTGGAGACCTTCCGCTACCACGTGGCCGACGAGGCGGGCACCGGCGACGTCGAGGGCCGCTCGCCGGAGAGCTTCGGGGCGGAGGTTCCCGGCGGCCCGGACCCGGCCACCGCGCTGTCCTTCACGAGCGACGAGGCCGCGGCCCGGTACTACCTCGACGAGCTGCTCCGCCAGGACGAGCGCCCCGCCCTGCGGTCCGTGGTCGAACCTGAACTCCCGGAACGCGTGCCCGGACTCGTCGTCGAGGGCGAGCAGGACCTCCGGCCACTCGGGACCCGGCAGGTGCGGTTCGCGCAGACGCACCGGACGATCCCGGTCTTCGGGGCGAGCGCGGTCGTCGAGCTCACCTCCGCGCGCGACCTCGTCAGCGTGAACGCCCAGCTCGACGCGGTCACCGGGGTCGACGCCGTCGAGTCGCTCACCCGCGCCGACGCGGTGCGGCGGGTGGAGGAGTACACCGGCACGACCATCGCCGCCGAGGCGGCCGTCGCCGGGCGGCTGACGTTCTACAAGGACGAAGAAGCCCAGGCATGGCACCTGGCGTGGCTCCTGCCCGGCCTGCCCGCCGCGCCACCCGTGAGCGCGGACGAGACCCCCGGCGAGCGTTCGGGTCACGGCCTCGGCAGGCGGCCGGTGCCGCCGAGTGTCACCTACCTCGTGGACGCCCACGACGGCACGATCCTCTTCCACTTCAGCGCCGTCCCCACCGCAGGCCCCGTGCCGGCCCGGTGCACGGGGATCGACGAGACGGAGACCCAGCAGACGTTCCTCGGGGAGCTGGCGGCCGCGGGCGGCACCCGGTGCAGGCTCGCCGACGCGCGCCGGTCGATCCGCACCTACGACCTGCGGTTCTCCGACATCGACTCCAACCCGCCGGTGCCCGAGCCGCCGGTCGAGGCGGAGACGAGCGACTACGGGACGGTCAACCGCGCGGCGGTGTCCGCCCATGTCAACGCCACCCGGGTCTACGACTTCTACAAGCTCGTGCTGCAGCGCAACGGCATCGACGACCAGGGCATGGTGCTCGTCTCCCAGGTCAACACGACGGCGGCGAGCATGCAGGCCCCACCGAGCCTGCTCAACGCGTTCTGGTGGGACAAGAAGATGTGGTACGGGCAGGTCATGCGGGCAGGCCGGCTCGTCAGCCTGTCCCAGTACCTGGACGTCATCGCCCACGAGCTGACGCACGGGGTCATCGAGACCACGTCGAACCTGGTGTACGCGACCCAGTCGGGAGCGCTCAACGAGTCCTTCGCCGACGTCGCCGGGGTGATCATCAACAACTGGTACACGGCGCCCGACCCCAAGGACGTGGCGACGTGGAACTGGGAGATCGGCTCCGGCCTCGATCGCGGCAACCGGCCGCTGCGGGACTTCGCGAACCCCGCCCGGCTCGGGGACCCCGAACACATGGACGACTTCCGGCGCCTGCGGCCGGGGGAACGCCCGAACGACCTCAACGACCAGGGCTGGGTCCACGTCAACAGCAACATCCACAACAAGGCCGTGCACAACCTGCTGACCACCAGCAGGAACGGGCAGCGCGTGTTCACCGTCGAGGACGTGGCGTTGCTGACCTACCTGGGCATGACCCGGCTGACCCAGCTCGCCACGTTCACCGACGCCCTGCAGGCGGTCGTGGACGTCGCGCAGTCCTACTTCGGCGGCGACCGGAACCGCCAGGTGAAGATCGACGCGATCCGGGACGCCTACGGGCGAGCCGGCATCGGCTGATCGACCGGAGGAGACCCGATGGCAGACCCGCATTCAACGGCCCGCGACGCGATCGTCACGGCCACCCACGTCCGCCCGGACGGCGCACCGGCACCCGCGCGGTTCGCGCTGGAGCTTCGTCCCGGCCAGGACCCGGCGAAGCAGGCCGAGCGCGTGCGCGCCGCTCTCGCGGGGCTCGACGAGCTCGACGTCACGGTCGAGCCGCTGTCGGAGCTCGACCCGGACGTGCTGGTGGCCACGTTCCCGGGACGGGTCCTCGCGGACGACCCGACGGCCGCCTTCGTCGCCGCGCACGAGCTCCGCGCGGAGTTCGACCTCGCGGCCGCCGAGCCCGACCTCCCGACGGCGTTCTTCCCGGAGAAGGAGGAAGCGGGCGGCGCGGGCCGGGAGTCCGTCGGCGGCTTCCCGCCCGGGTGTTTCGCACCGGAGGAACCGGCCATCGAGGCCGACCCGCGGTGGGCGCTGCGGGCGATGCGGGTGCCGGACGCATGGGGGTTCTCGCAGGCGCAGCAGCGACCCGGCCGCGGCGCGGGCGTCGTCGTCGCCCAGCCCGACACCGGGGTGACCGTTCATCCGGAGCTGGCCGGCGTGGCCGTCGCGCCGGGCCGGGACATCATCGACAGCGACGACGACCCGACCGATCCGCTCACCGGGGGCAACGAGGGGCACGGCACGGGCACGGCCAGCGTCCTGGTATCCCCGGAGTCGCTCGTCATGGCCGGGACGGCCCCGCTGGCCCGGCACATGCCGATCAGGGCGGTCGAGAGCGTGATCCGGATCACGCAGGTGTCGGTGGCCCAGGCGATCGACTGGGCGGTGGCCTCGGGCGCCCACGTCATCACGATGAGCCTCGGCGGCATCCCGTCCTTCTCGCTGCACCGCGCGTTGCGCCGGGCCGTCGAGGCCGACGTGATCGTGCTGGCGGCGGCGGGCAACTGCGTCCGGACCGTCGTATGGCCCGCGCGGTACGACGACTGCATCGCCGTGGCCGGCACGAACATCAGGGGCGAGCAGTGGCGCGGCAGCTGCCGCGGCGCCGCCGTCGACGTGTCCGCGCCCGCCGAGAACGTCGTCCGGGCCCGGATCGGCTTGCCTGCGGTCGGCCAGGGCCAGGGCACGAGCTTCGCCGTCGCGATGGTCGCGGGCGTCGCCGCGCTCTGGCTCGCCCACCACGGACGCGCCGCACTCGTCGCGGCCGCCCGCGCCCGCGGGGAGACGCTGCAGACGATGTTCCGGCGCCTGCTGCAGGCCACCGCGCAACGACCGCCGGGCTGGGACTCATCGGCGATGGGCGCCGGCATCGTGGACGCCCGCGCGCTGCTGGGCGCCGCCCTTGACCTCGGCTCCGGGCGGGAGTCCGTCGAACCCCCCGGGGCCGGCGCGGTCGAGACGCTGGTCGCGGAGGCCTTCGGCGCCGACGCGGTCGACGAGACCGTCGACTGGCACCAGTTCGGACCGGAGCTCGCCACCACGGTGCTGCAGGCGCGCCTCGCCGGTCCGGCGGAGCGCGCGCCGCGCACCGTCGTCACCGCTCACCTGGCCGCCGCCGTGGGCAACCCCGCGCTGCGCGCACGACTCGGGCTGCCCTCACTCCGGGACCCGGCCACCGTACGACAAGGGGAGACGAGATGACGATCGACGACGCCACCCGGCCGCTCGACACGGAGGCGTCCCGCCCGGTGTCGTACTACGACGGGTACACCGGATACGACCCGGCGTTCCTGCACAGCGCCGTCCCGCTGCCGGCGCTGACCGAGGAACAGCGGCGCAACGCGGCGAAGCGCGGCGGCGCCGTGCCGGGTGAGGACGCGACGGTACTGCCGTACACGCATTTCAGCGTGGTCGTGAACCGGGTCAGGCAGCTCGCCTACTACACGGCCGTGAACATCGACGGCGCCCAGCTCGTCGCCCTCCCCCGCGACCGCGACCGGTGGTTCTTCGACCCGCGCATCGCGGAGTCGGAACAGATCGGCGAGGAGCTGTACCGGCGCAACGCGCTGGACAGGGGGCACCTCGTCCGCCGGCTCGACCCGGTGTGGGGACCGGAGCCGGACCGGCCGAACGGCGACACGTTCCACTTCACGAACTGCTCGCCCCAGCACGAGCGGTTCAACCAGGGATCCGACCTCTGGCAGGGACTGGAGAACTACATCCTCGACAACGCCGACGTGCGGGAACGGCGCCTCACCGTATTCACGGGACCGGTCCTCGACGAGGACGACCCGCTCTACAAGGGGGTCCGGCTCCCGCTCGCCTTCTGGAAGATCGTCGCGTACGACCGGACGGACGGCTCGCTCGCCGTCGCGGCGTACCTGCTCGAGCAGGCCAGGCTGGTCGAGGACCTCCTCGCCGCCGAGGCGCGCTTCGACCCGGGGATGTACCGCGTCAGCCTGAGCCACCTGGAAGAGCGGACCGGGCTCGACTTCCGCCATCTCCACGACGCCGAGCTCCCGTTGTCGTCGATCGGCCTCGAGACCGTCGCCGATCGGGTCCTCATCACGGACGACTACTCGAACGTCGTCCTCTAACCGCCAAGTCCTCTAACCGCCAACGGAGGCGATCATGGACGTCAGCCAGGTGTTCCAGGACGAGAACGTGCGCACCGAGTTCCTCGACCGGTTCGGCGAGCTCGCCGAGCACGCGCAGAGCGGCGGCCTGGAAGGGCTGGAGGACGGCCTCGACGTCGACACCGCAGGCGAGGTCGCCAAGGGCATGGCCGAGGGCGTGTACGTGCCGGGAGAGAACCCCGGGCTGGAAGCGATCATCGAACGCTTCACGCGTCCGGTCTACCTCGTCCAGCAGTCGAGCTTCACCAAGCCCGCGGACAGCTTCCCCAACAGCGAGGAGATCCACGCGCAGCTCGCGGCGGCGAAAGCGTCGCTCGAGGACCGCATCCCGAGCGTGGGCCGGATCGAGCTGCGCAACCACCGCCTCGACTGGGTCGGCACCGGGTGGATGGTCACGCCCGACATCATGATCACGAACCGGCACGTCGCCGCCGAGTTCGCCAGGTCGGAGAACGGGGTCTTCGCGTTCCGGGAGAACCCCGGGAGACCACCGGTGCGGGCGTCGGTCGACTGGCGCCGGGAGTACGGCCGCCCGGAGGAGTCGCGGTTCCGCGTCGAGGAGGTGCTCTGGATCGAGCCGGACGCCTCCGTCGACGTCGCGCTCCTGCGCGTCGACCGGACCGGCGAGGACGGCGAGACGACACCCGCGCTCGTCGACCTGATGACGCGCGCGGAGCTCGACGACACGGGGATCGGGTCGTGGGTCGCCGTCATCGGATATCCCGCGCACGACAGCCGCAACAACGCCGCCGACCAGCAACGCATCTTCGACGGCGTCTACAACTACAAGCGGCTCGCGCCCGGCCAGGTGACGGCCGTGGTCGACACCGATCTCCTGCACCACGACGCCACAACGCTCGGCGGCAACTCCGGTTCGCTGATCGTCGACCTCGCCAGCGGCAAGGCGATCGGGCTGCACTTCGGCGGGATCGAGGGCGTCCGGAACGAGGCCGTGCAGGCGCCGCGCGTCCACGAAGTGCTCCAGCGCGTACTGACCTGAACACGGGACGACGGTCATGATCGGCACGAAACCCCGGGACTGGTGGGAGAGCCCGCACACCGACTGGCTGCGCGGGGAACCCGGCTTGGTGGTGGACGTACTCGCGACGGCGTACCCGGGCCTCCCCGCGATCCGGCGCCTGAGCGACTCCGCCGGGATCGAATGGCGTGAGCCGCCCGCGGCCGCCTCCACCCATGCCACCTGGGCGGGTGTTCTCGGGCGAGCCGCCGCGGGTGGTCTGGTGTTGGACCTGATCGCGGAGGTGCGCCACGACACCGACAGCGAGGCCTTCCGGCCGCTGATCGAGAACCTGCTGGGTGACCGGCTGGGGCTGGTCACCGCGCGGCAGACCTTCCGGCACGGCCTGGCGCCACCGCCACCGGACGGGCCGGACCCGCTGGTCGAGAGCCTTGTGGAGGTCCCGAACGCGCCCGGTGACGAGCCGACGAGCGGGCTCGAGGCGATCACCGCTGTGACCGCGGGGCTCGAGGATCCGCGGGCAATGGTGCAGGCGATCGTCGACGCGACCCGCCGCACCGCGATGATCGAGATCGGCGGCCTGCCCAAGGGAACGGGGTTCCTCGTCGGACCCGACCTCCTGCTCACCGCGGCGCACGTCATCGACCCGAAGGTGTGGCCGCCGGACCCGCGCCCCGAGGTCGTCGCCCGGTTCGACTACGGCCTGCAGACGGGACGCAGCCCCGCGGAGAACGGCGTGCCCGTGCCGGTGGTCGACTTCGTCACGGCGAGCCTGCCCACCGACGGGGAGGTCTCGGGTCGCTCCGTCGACTGGGAGGCCCCCGCCGACCGGCTCGACTTCGCCCTACTGCGACTCGGTTCCGCCGTGCCGTCTCCCGAGGGCGCCGACGGGACGCAACCGCGCGGAAGCTATGCGCTGGACGAGACCGAGTACGACTTCGGCCGCAGCCCGCTGCTGTTCATCGTGCAGCACCCGCTCGGCCAGTTCCAGCGCGTGACGTGGATCCGGTCCGCGCCCACCCAGAACGCGGGCCGGACGCGGATCCGGTACGGCGGCAACACGCTCGCCGGGTCGTCCGGGTCCCCGGTGATCGACATCCGCGGCCGGCTGGTCGCCCTGCACCACTACTCCGAGCGCGGGAGCAACCAGGGTGTCCCACTGTGCGCGATCGCCGGGGCCATCTCGAAAGCGATCGGCGCGACGGGCACCGGGGACTCCGTGGTCCGGCCGCCGCAGGACAGCGACCCCTTCCTCGCGAACTCGCTGCGAGGGAGGCCGTTCGTCAACCGCACCAACCTGCGTGGCCGCATCCGGGAGATGGCGTGCGGCGGGAACGGCAGCCGCCTGCTCACCATCAAGGGGGAGAGCGGCAGCGGGGTCTCCTACTCCTACCAGCTGATCTCACACATCGCCCACCGCTCGGCGCTCTCGCGGCAGGTGCGGGCGGCGGCGCCGGGCGGGCTCGCCGCGCTGCCGCTCAACGTGGCGGACTACGTCGAGTTCGGCGTCGAGGAACGCCGGGAGCGCATCGCCCGCGACATCCTCGTCGGGCTCGGCCTCCCGTACACCGGCGATGCACTCGCGCAGACCGCCCGCAACATCACGACCTTCCGGCAGGCGCTGCGGGCCGGGCTGCGCGATTCGGCCCGGCAATGGTGGATCTTCGTCGACGGCCTCGACCAGCTCGTCGCGGTCCAGCAGGGCGACCTGGACGAGCTGATCCACGCGCTCGTCCTCGTCGCAGAGGACGAGCAGATCCCGCTGCGCGTCGTCCTCGCGGGACGCGAGGCGGAGCTGTTCGCGGCCGAGCGCTCCCTGTGGGTCCAGCAGGACCTCGCCGTCGGGCTGGGCCGCAGCGAGGTGGAGGCGTGGTTCCGCGATCGCGCCCGCGAGGAGCGGCGGGTCCTCGACGAGCAGGCACTCGCGGATGCGATGGCGGAGCTCTTCCCGATGAACCTGCCGCAGCCCGAACCGCGCAGGCTCGCCCCCCAGCTGCCGGGGCGGCTGCTCGACCTGCTGGAGGCCTCCGGTGGATCGTGAGCAGGCGCAGCTCATCCTCGACGAGGCCCAGCGCACGGAGGAGCTCGCGCATTCGCCGCTGACCGCGCGGCTCGCGCTGCTCGCGACCTTCGACCCGTTGCTGCTCGCCGGCGACGACACCGGTGACGTGGTGCGCCTCCTGTGCCGGCGGCTCCCCCGGCACGACGGCCGCCAGGCGGCGATGCTGGACGAGCGCTGGCGGATCGAGGCGATCGCGGCCATGCTGCGGGCCGGTGGCCTCGCCGAGCTCGCGCGCGTACGCGCGAGCGCCGAGGCCCATCACGACACTCCGCTGCAGCGGATGATGGACGCCTTCGTCCGCGGCGAAGCGCTGCCCGTCGACATGAACGACCAGAACGACCTGCTGGCCGCGCTCGAGGCGTGGCGCTGGGCGAGCGAGGCCGTCGCACGCGCGCAGCTGACGTCGGCGGTCCCGATCGAACCGGCCCGCGACGTCATCGAGAGCCGGCTGGCCCTGCTGGACGTCACGCGCGCGGTTCGCGGGCTCGCGGACGCCGGGTGCGTCGGCCGGGAGCGCGAGCTCACGCGCCTCTCCGCCTACCGCATGCCGTCGACGGCGCGGCGGAGCCTCGTCGACGAGCCGGCCATGGTCGTGCACGGCATCGGCGGCATCGGGAAGTCGACGCTCGTCGCCCGCTTCGTGATGGACCTGCACGACGCGGCGGAACGGGGTGAGCGCCTGGCGTGGGCCTACCTCGATCTCGACCGGCCCACGCTCGAATCGGGCGACCCGGCGGTCGTGCTGGCCGACGTCATCAGGCAGATCACGGCGCAGTTCCCGGACCAGCGCCGCGTGCTCGCGCGCAGCAAGGACGTCGCGCACCGGAAGACGAAGGGGGCAGGGCTCGAGGCGTCCGACACGGCCGTGTCGTACCGGCAGCGGGTCGCGGACTTCGCATCGGCCATGCAGGCGGCGGGCGTCGACTCGCTGGTGATCGTGCTCGACACGTTCGAGGAGCTGGAGCGCAACCACCCGGATCGGGTGGCCGACCTGTACGACCTGTTCGCCGCGTGGGCGAGCGAGCTGCCCACCTTCCGCCTCGTCGTCTCGGGACGCCGGCCCGCGGCCGCGTTCGTGGACCCGCTGCGCGCCGACCGCCGGATGCACGTCCTCCCACTCGGCCACGACGCGGCCGTCACGCTGCTGCACTCCTTCGTCGACCGGTCGCCACCTGTCGCAACCCGGCCGTCCCCGCACCGGATCGACGACGCGCTGGCGCGGGAGGTCATCGGGCTCGTCGGGCGCATCCCGCTGACCGTGCGCCTCGCGGCGGACGTCCTCGTGCGGGAGGGGGTGGCCGCCGTCGCCGATGCGGCCAACCGGGCCCGAGCGATGGACCGGGTGCGCTCGGAGGTCGTGCGCGGCTTCCTCTACCAGCGAATCCTCGACCACGTCACCGCGCGCGATCCGCGGCGGACGGCTGGACTGCGGCAGGTCGCGCGCGCCGGTCTCGTGCTGCGGTGGATCACGCCGGCGCTCGTGGAGCGGGTGCTGCTGCCCGTCGTCGACGCCGCGGTGGCCTTCCCCGCCACGGAGGCGTTCGACGAGCTGGGCTCGGAGGTGGCGCTCGTCGAGCACGACGGTGGTGTCCTGCGCCTGCGGGAGGAGTTGCGCGGTCCCGCGCTGGCGGCGCTCCGGATGGACGATCACCGCCTCGTCGAGCGGGTGCACGAGCGGGCGGCCCGATACTTCGCGGCACAGATCGTCGCGGGCCAGGCGGGGCCGGAGGCCGAGGTCGAGCTCGCCTACCACCGGGTGGCGCTCGGCGACCCGGTCACGGGGTTCGACGCCGCCGTCCTGCGCGGGCTGGAACCGTCGGTCGCCGATCTGCCCGCGGCGTCGGCCCGGCTGATCCGCAGGGCGCTGCGGGACCCGGCCGCGCTCCCCACCGCCCGCGACATCGCCGTGCAGGAACGGATACAGCTCGCGGAGGCCGACGCCGCGCTGCGCAACGACGAGCCCGAGCGGGCGCGCGAGGTGCTGGCGCGCAGCGACCAGCGATCCGAGGGCACGGAGCTCTACCGGCTCGAGTCCCGGCTCGAGGAGAGCCTCGGCGACCTCGCCGCCGCGGATGCCGCGACCCGCAGGGATCTCGACGCGGCCATGGCGGCGTCGGCGCACACGCGCGTCGCCGCGGCCGGGGTGCGGCTCGCCCGCCTGCTCGAACGGCAGGGCCGTGCGCGGGAGGCCGAGGCGGTGCTCCAGGAGACCGCCGATGCTCCCCTGCTCCTCGGCCATCCCGAGCTCCGCCTCGAGCTGCTGCTCAACCTGCTCAACGTCCTCGAGCGGGCACACCACCCGGACGACAGGCTGCGCTGGACCCTCGGCCTCGACGTACGCGCACTCGTCCAGCGGATCGGTCCGCGCACCGTCGCCTCGCACACCGCGCTCGCCCGGCTGCTCGCCGCCGCGCTGGGCCGGGAGGAGCCGGATCGGATCCGCCACGCCGCCCGGCTCGTCGGCCTCGGACACGAGGAGGACTCGCGCCGGGTCGACGAGCTCGTGGCGGAGCTGGCGGCGTGGGACGCCGCGCCGCCGGAGCCGGGCCGGGTGGCCCGGCAGTGCGGGCTGCGCGTCGAGAGTGCCGACGCCGACGCGATCCGCAGGGCCTGGGCCACGCTCTCCGGGCTCGGCACCGACGCGGGACTCCTGCTCGACCTGATGTGGAGCGCCGCTCCCCCCGAGCCCGTCCGCGAGGCCCTCAGGAGGGTCTACCTGTGGTGGGACGTCGAATCCGGGTCGGACGATGATCGCGTGGACTCCCCGCATGCGGACTTCATCGCGGAGCGCAGGATCGACTGGTCCCGACCGGAGGTCCGAGCGCTCGAGGACATCGTGCTGACCGCCTACCCGTCCCCCACGGACGTCCGCACGCTGGCGGACCGGGCCGGTTTCGCCCCCGGCGCGATCAGCTGGACCAGCTCGGTCCGGCGGATCACCCGGGAGCTGATCGGCAACGCCGTCCGGTCCGAGCGCCTCGGTGAGCTCGTCGAGGCCATACTGACCGACCCCGCCACGACCGCCGTCCACGACCGGGTGCGGGGGCTCGTCGGGCCGGGCTGGTCGCAGGCACGAGACCACGCAGCTCCGGACGACGAGCCGATGCCTCGACGGCCATGATCGTTCATTCCGCCGTGGGCCGCCGGACCACGGCCTGACGCGCACCCGGCATCCGCACCGACGAGGATGGTCGATCACCATCGTCCGCGGAAGGATCAGCGCATGCCCCGATGGTCGGCCTCCCGCCGAACCCTGCTGATCGTTGTCGGTCTCGCCGTCGTCGCGGTGGCCGTGACCGCGCTCGTGATCCCGCGCGGGAGCTCCGCCCGTCCACCGGTCGACGTGCAGCTGCTCGCGCTGAACGACTTCCACGGCAACCTCGAGCCGCCCAGCGGGTCCAGCGGGAAGATCGACGGTGTCGACGCGGGCGGTGTCGAGTACCTCGCCACCCAGCTCCGCCTGCTGGCCGAAGAGGTTCAGCGCCCCGACACCCTCACGGTCGCGGCGGGCGATCTGATCGGCGCGTCCCCCCTGCTCTCCGCCGCGTTCCACGACGAGCCGTCGATCGAGGCGCTGGGGCTGGCCGGGCTCGACATGGCGAGCGTCGGCAACCACGAGTTCGACGAGGGCGCTGACGAGCTGCTGCGCATCCAGAACGGCGGCTGCCACCCGCAGGATGGATGCGCCGACCCGGCCCGCCCCTTCGCGGGCGCCGGCTTCCAGTACCTGTCCGCCAACGCGTTCGTCACCGCCACCGGGGAGCCGCTGCTGCCCCCGTACGCCATCCGCGAGGTGCAGGGGGTGCGGATCGGCTTCATCGGGATGACGCTCGAGGGCACGCCCGACATCGTCACGCAGTCCGGCATCCAGGGCCTGGACTTCCGCGACGAGGCCGAGACGGCCAACCGTTACGCCGCCCAGCTGCAGGAACAGGGCGTGCAGGCCATCGTCGTGCTGCTCCACGAGGGCGGCACCCAGGCCGGTGGCGGCGGCATCAACGACTGCACGAACCTCACCGGCCCGATCGTGGACATCGTCCCGGCCTTCTCCGACGCCATCGACGTCGTGGTCAGCGGGCACACCCACCAGGCCTACAACTGCGTGCTCGACGGCCGGGTGGTCACCAGCGCGAGCTCGTTCGGCCGGCTGGTCACCGACATCGACATGCGCATCGACCCGTCCTCAGGCGACGTCGTCGAGGCGCGGGCCCGCAACGTGGTCGTCACCCGCGACGTGGCCCCGGACGCCGCGCAGAAGGAGCTGATCGGGCACTACCGCGGGCTGCTCGGGCCGGTCGCGGCCGAGGAGGTGGGCGAGACCAGCGCGCCGATCACCCGGGCCGCCGCCCCGTCCGGCGAGACCGCGCTCGGAAACCTCATCGCCGACGCGCAGCTCGCCGCCACCGACGACGAGCAGGGCGCCGTCGCCGCGTTCATGAATCCCGGTGGGGTGCGCGCCGATCTGGACGCCGGCCCGGTGACGTACGAGGAGACGTTCACGGTCCAACCGTTCGGCAACTACCTGACCACCCTGGAACTGACCGGTGCCCAGCTGGACTGCCTGCTCGAGCAGCAGTTCGTCACCGAGCGGGTGCTGCAACCGTCGGCCTCGGTGCGCTACACCATGCGGCAGGCCGGAACCCCGGGAACCGCCGCCGACCCCTGCGCGGGCACGAAGGTCGACGGGATCACGGTCGGGGGCACCCCGGTCGACCCCGGCGCCACGTACCGGATCACGATGAACAGCTTCCTCGCGGGCGGCGGCGACGGGTTCTCCGTGGCGGCCCAGGGCGCGAACGAGTTCGTCGGCGGCGCGGACGTGGACGCGCTCACCGCCTACCTCGGCGCGAACCGCCCCGTGGCCCCACCCGCGACCGACCGGATCACCCTCGGCTGAGAATGTGGTTGTTTATAAATGTACGTTCGGTTACTTTGGAGGCATGCCCAACGACGAACGTCCCCTCGCCGGTGAGGTCGCCCTCGTCGCCGGCGCCGCACGCGGCTGCGGCCGCGCCACCGCCATCGAACTCGGAGTGCTCGGAGCCACCGTCTACGGCACCGGCCGCTCCACGCGATCCGGGCGCTCTCCGATGGATCGCCCCGAGACGATCGAGGACACGGCCGAACTCGTCACGGCCGCCGGCGGCGAAGGCGTCGCCGTCCGATGCGACCACACCGACGCGAGCGATGTCGCCGCGCTCGTGGACCGCATCCGCAACGACCACGGGCGGCTCGACATCCTGGTCAATGACATATGGGGCGGGGACCCGTTCCTGCAGTTCGACAAGCCGGTCTGGGAACACCCGCTCGACGCGACGCTCGGCGTCCTGCGCAACGGCATCGAGACGCACCTGATCACGAGCCACTTCGCGATCCCGCTCATGCTGGAGGGGACGGGCGCCCTGGTGATCGAGGTGGGCGACGGCAAGGGCGATGTGCCGTACCGCGCGAACATGTCCTACGACATCGTCAAGGCGGCGGTCGTCCGGATGGGTAAAGGCCTCGCGCACGAGCTCGAGCCGCACGGCGCGACGGCCTTGACCGTCACGCCCGGTTGGCTGCGGTCCGAGTCGATGCTCGACTACTTCAGCGTCACCAAGGACACGTGGCGTGAACGGGCGAAGACCGTCCCGTACTTCGAGCACTCCGAGACGCCGCACCTGCTCGGTCGCGGGATCGCCGCGCTGGCGGCCGACCCGGACCGGGATCGGTTCGCCGGCCAGTGCCTGGGCTCATGGGACCTCATGCGCGAGTACGACCTGGAGGACATCGACGGCACCCGACCGGATTGGGGCGCCGTCGACCTCGAGGCCCGGCAGCTGACCCTGACCAGCGGCATGCCGGATCCCGTGTGATGCCGCGCCCTCAGACGATCAGCGACGAGGCGATCCTTGACGCCGTCCTCGACCTCGCCTACCGCATCGGCCCAGCGCGACTGACGTTCGCCGCGGTCGCCGCGGAAGTGGGGTTGTCGGCCGCGACGCTCGTCCAGCGATTCGGGACGAAGCGCGGGCTCCTGCTCGCGGCCGACAAGCGGGGCATCGACCACTGGGTCAGCGCCCTGGACCGCTCGACGGCCGCATCGCCGCTCGCGCGGGTCGTCGAGGGCCTCGTGCTCGCCGTCGACCGCCTCGCCACACCCGAGCTGATGGCCAACTCGGTCGCAATGCTTCAGCTCGACCTCGCCGATCCCGACTTCCACGCCGAGACGCTCCGCGGAGCACGAGCAGTCCGCGCCCACATCGAACGTCACCTGAGCGCTGGACTCGATGCGGGCGAGCTGTGCGCAGGCACCGACGTGGCGACGCTCGCGACGCTCATCGAGACCACGTACCACGGCGCGATGATCGGCTGGGCGATCCACCGCGAGCGCCCACTCTCCGAGTGGATGCGCGATCAGGTCGAGGCCGTGCTCGCGCCACACAGGGTCGGGATCTAGCGCCGCCGAGGTGGATCTGCCGCCCACATGCGGGCTTCACGAACACATTCTCGGGATGGCGGCGCGGTCACCCTCGACGGATCTTCACGGTGATGTTCATCCCGGGCAGGAACGTGATGCCGTTGGGGTCGTGGATCGCGATGCGCACCTCGACAACCTGCGTGGGGCGGTCGAAGACCGCGGCGGTGTTGTCCGGCGGGCGGTCGGAGAAGGTCGCCGTGGTCCCGCCGCGGATCTCGCGGACGACGCCGGCGGCGGTGCGGTCGTCGCCGTCGACGCTGATGTCGGCGAGCGCCCCGATCCGCACGTCGCGCAGGTCGGTCTCGTCGACGCGAGCGGTGACGTAGACCTCGCCGAGGTCGTACAGCACGGCGAGCTGGGTGCCGGTGACCACGTAGGCGCCTTGGGTGACGGAGCTCAGCACGACGGTGCCGTCGCCGGGGCTCCGGAGCACCTGCTGCGGCTTGAACACCTCGTCCTCGATCTGCAGGCGCCCGATCACCTCGTCCTTGCCGAGGACGCTGCCCAGGGTGGGCTCCCAGACCAGCAGCGTGCCGGACCGCGGCGCGTTGATCGGTATCTGCTCGCCGTCGACGACCGCGTTGTCGGTGGTGACGTAGCGGCCGGCGTCCACGGCGACGTTGACCGCGATTCCGGCGGCGAGCGCGACCACGACGAGCGGGATCACCATGCGACGGCGGCGTTCCGCCTTCGTCGGGGAGCCGGTGCTGCGTTTGAGGGTGGTCGCGGCCAGCGCGACCGCGACGACGGCGAGACCAGAGACGACGGCGGCGTCGCGCAGCAGCTCGCCGGTGACCAGCGACGTGCTGCCGACCTCGTCGAGACCATCGATGCTGTAGGTCAGCGGCAGGAAGTCGCTGACGTTCTGCAGCCAGTCCGCCATCTGTTCGCGGGGCACGAAGAGCCCGCCGAGGAACACCTGCGGCAAGACGATGATCGGCATGAACTGCACGGCCTGGAACTCGCTCGTGGCGAACGCGCTCACCAGCAGGCCGAGGCCCATGCCGAGCAGCGCGCCCGCGACGGCGAGCGCGAGAACGAGCAGGGGGCTACCGGGGGTGTGGAGGTCGAGCAGGAGGTACGCGGTCAGGCAGGTGGCCCCGGCCTGCACGACCCCGGCGACGGCGAACGCGATGCCGTAGCCGAGCAGCAGATCCAGCTTCGACAGCGGCGTGGTCATGAGTCGCTCGAGCGTGCCGCCGGTGCGCTCCCTGAGCATCGCGATGCTGGTGATCAGGAACATCAGCGTGAACGGGAAGATCCCGATCAGCGTCAGCGCCGTGCCGTTGAAGGTGGTCTGCGAGTTGAGCATCTGGCTGACCAGCGTCAGCAGCACGCTCGGCACGACCACGAGCATCGCCACGGTGCGCCGGTCGTGCAGCAGCTGGGTGAGCACCCGGCGGGCGGTCGCGAGCACCAGTCGTGGGCTCACCGCCCGCACGGGGCGGTAGTCGGCCTCGGGACGCGGCGTGCGCTCGGCCGTGCGGGACGGGCGGGTGTCCAGTTGGGTCATCGTCGTGCCTGCCTCTCGGCGGCTCGCTGGAGAAGGCGGAGGAAGGCTTCCTCGAGGTCGTCGGTGCCGGTGCTCGCGCGTAGCGCGTCGGGTGTCTCGTCGGCGACGATGTGCCCGTCACGCATGAGCAGCAGCCGGTCGCACTGGCTCGCCTCGTCCATGACGTGACTGGACACGAGCAGCGTCGTCCCGCCTGCGGCGAGTTCGTGGAAGCGGACCCACAGTTCACGGCGCAGCACGGGGTCCAGCCCGACGGTCGGCTCGTCGAGAACGAGCAGCCGTGGCCTGGCGAGCAGCGCGCAGGCCAGCGAGACCCTCGTCTTCTGCCCGCCGGAGAGGGTGCTGACCACCTGGCCGGCGTGCGCGGTCATGTCGACGTCGATCAGCGCCCGGTCGGCCTCGGCCGCTCCCACCCCGTAGATCGCGGCGAAGTAGCGGAGGTTGGCGCGCACGGTGATGTCCGTGTACACCGACGCGGCCTGCGTGACGTAGCCGACGCGGCTGCGCAGCGCCGGCGTCCCGGCGGGCTGTCCGAGCACAGTCACCTGGCCGGAGACGATCCGCTGGACGCCCACGACGCAGCGCATCATCGTCGTCTTGCCACACCCCGACGGCCCGAGCAGCCCGGTGACCCTGCCCGCCGGCACGCCGAACGTCAGCCCGTGCAGGATCTCCTTGCCGCCGAGAACGACCTTCAGGTCCCGGGCCCGGACCGCGTCGTCCACGTCGCACCCCCGAAACTCAACATGCGTAGAAAATACGGGGTGGAGGACCGCCGAGACAAGGCCCGGCTCGAGCTCACGCAGGCAAACCGCGCGCCCAGCCTGCGATGGCGGCGATGATCTCCCGCGGTTTCTCCGGGAAGAACGCGTGGCTCGCGTCCGGAATCACGACGACCTGGACGAGGTCGCCGAAGCGCTCCCTCAGCTCGTCGCGGGTGCCGTCCTGGGCGTGGTGGCGATCGGGATCGAGCTGGTCGACCCGCCCCGCGCGGCCTGACCGGGCGGCGGTCCTGGGCGTACAGCGGGATGCCCCCGCGGCGGGACACCGCCACCCGATCCGCGCACACCGTGCGGTCCAGCATCTCGGCGGTGTCCAGCCCGCCGGCGTAGTTGCACCCGCGTGCCGACGGTCAATCAGTCGCCCCACTGATCCGCCGGACGACCGTCCGGCCCACCATCTGCACGATCGATCTGCATCTGCATCTGCACGTGCATCCGCTAGCCGCTCAGCACGCTCCGCTAGTCGATCGTCGCGAGTGTGAGCTTGCTTACCTCCATTCGGGTAGCACTACAGTCACTCACCGCTATCAACCGGCCGAGCCTCCAGGGGTACAGAAAAATGAGTTCGAGCGCGTCCGATGACGAGGACGCTCCTCCGCAAGGTACGCAAGGCGTCCTTTCCGCTCGGCAGGCACTATCGGCCCTCATCGCTGAGGGCCTCACCATAGGGGGAGCATTCTGGGGCGCCAAAGACGTTCTGCCATTCAAGGAACTACCACAGCAGATCATCCTCTATCTTGCAATATTCGCACTCAGCGCGATGATTGCATTCGCGCTTGCCAGGGTGAATCGAAGAACAAGGCTGCGAGGCGTCTTCGCATCGGGCACCGTCACAGCGGCCCTGCTGTTCACACTTGCCATAATCTCTGCTCTCGGCAAACCCCTGCCGTCCGCAGCAAACGCTGCTCCGAGCCCGGCAACGCCAACCGCAGTTCCCACGCAGAGTTCGATACCTGCCGAACCGCCCTCACCTACGCCGCCACGAACGTCCCCACGACCGGCCCCTGAAGTCGCCCCTGCGGTTCCGCCGCGCAGTACCGGCTGCAAGGAACGCCTGCGATACCGGGTGACGGAGGGCGGGAACGTCGTGGACGCGGACAAGCAGCCCATCGGCTGGGCAGAGGAGGGCGAGATTCTCATCCTCCTCGACGAACCCGTACACGTTGATAACCGGCGCTACGGCACCGTAGGGGGCGACACGGGGTACGTGCTCATGTTGAAACTCGAGCGTGCCGGCACGGCCTGCGTCTGAGCCGCAGATCCCAGCCGAGAGGCGAGGCCGACGACGTCAGTCACCATCGACCGGTTTCATGCTCGGGGTGTTCGAGGCCGGCTTCTTCCCCGGCGTACTGCTGTACCTGTCCTACTGGATCCTGTCGAGCCGCCGGGCCGGGGTCATGGCCCTGTTCCTGTCGGCCATGGCCATCTCCGGGATCATCGGCGGGCCGATCTCCGGCGGGATCGTCGGCGATGGGATGTACCGCGGCGACGTCGTCCGGCTCGACATCTCCGTCACCACCTGACCGCCCGCGGGGGCACGGCAGTCGCCGTGCCTCCGGCGGGCGGTCACCTCAGGCGCGCCGGAGCCGCTCGTCGAGCCTCTCCGGGGTCAGCGCGTACGGGTGGGGCTTGACGTCGAACACGGACTCGGTGCTCGCGTTGCGCGGGATCCCGAGCCGGTCGAACATCAGGCCGCGGACGTACTTGTCGTTCTCGGACTCCTGGATGGCGTAGGTGAGCACGTCGTCGATGAGGTGCTCCGGCACGACGATCACGCCGTCACCGTCGGCCACGACCAGGTCGGATGGCCGGATGAGCTGCCCGCCGATCTCGACGGGCATGCTGTGCCCGCCCGAGCTCCTTGATCGCGGCCAGGACTCGCTGCTTCGCCTCTGCCGACACCGGACGCGGCCCGTCGTTGAGCACGTACGAGACCACCGCGGTCGAGACGCCCGCGGCGCGGGCCACGTCATCCCGGGTCACGGCCACGCCGGGAGAGTACTCACGCGCGAGGCTGCGGGTGACTCGTCCAGGCCGCCGCGGAGTTGCTCCACAGCACGTACAGCGCGAAACCACCGACGCCGAGCACGCCGACCACCGGCTGCGCCAACAGCACCATGCCCCAGCCGGCCAGCACGAGGAGCGAGAGCAGGGACAGCGGGGCCCGCCGGACCGCCAGCCATGCCGAGGCGAGCAGCAGCGCGCGCAGCGGACGGCTCGGCATCCGGGACAGCCCGGCGAGTGCGAGGAGCGCGGTCGGCACGCCGAGCAGCACCAGCACCCCCAGCAGCGGACCGATCACGGCGGCCCACGGCGTCGCCCAGATCGCGAGGACGTCCACGACCACGACGAACAGCAGTGCGCACAGCAGGCCCCACACCGCGGTGGCCCGCCCGCCGTGGCGGCGCACGGCGTGCCACGCGTCGCCGAACGGCGCGGGAACCCCTCGCTCCCGCGCCGCGGCGAACGCGTGGAACCCCGCCGCGATGCCGGCACCCAGCGGGAGCGCCGCGACCAGCAGCGTCGGCCACGCGGCGAGGGGCTCGGCGAGCAGCATGACGGCGGCGACGAGGGGCAGCGCCGCCGCTCCGAGCCACGCCGCGGCGCCGAGCGCGAGGTAGGCGACGCCGAATACCGCCTCGTACGTATCCGGTCGCCGCAGCGCCGCACGCAGGTCGCCGCTCACCCCTTGAGCCCGCTCGTCGCGATGCCCTGGATGAACTGCCGCTGTCCGAGCAGGAACACGAGCACGACCGGGAGCACCGAGATCACCGAGCCGGTCATGATCATGGCGTACGCCGCGTCGTACTGCCCGACGAACGAGCGCAACCCCAGCTGGACGGTCCACAGCTCGTTGCTCGTGAGGTAGATGAACGGGCCCATGTAGTCGTTCCACGTCGAGACGAACGTGAGCAGCCCGAGGCTGGCGATGGCCGGGCGGGACAGCGGCAGCATGATGCGCCACCAGATGCGGTACTCGCTCAGCCCGTCGATGCGCGCCGCCTCGATGAGCTCGTCCGGGATCGACTGGTAGTACTGACGCATCAGGAACACGCCGAAGGCGCCGAACGCCTGCAACAGGATGATCGACAGGTGGGTGTTCACCAAGCCGATCTTCTCCATGATCAGGTACTGCGGGATCATGTAGGCCTGCCACGGCACCGCGATCGTCGCGAGGTAGGCGACGAACAGCCAGTCCCGGCCCGGGAAGCGCAGCTTCGCGAAGCCGTACGCCGCGAAACTGCCGGTGATCACCTGCAGGAACGAGATGGTGATCGCGAGGAACGCCGAGTTGCGCAGGTAGGCGAGCATCGGGATCTGGCTCCAGATGTCCGCGTAGTTCGACCACACGAACTCCCGCGGGATCCACTGCGTCGGCACCGTGAAGACCTGGTTGTCGTGCTTGAGCGACGAGGAGATCATCCACACGAACGGCACCAGTACGAGCAGGCACAGGGCCGTGAGCAGGGCGGAGTAGACGACCTTCCGGACGCGGGCCGAGTTGGCGGGTCGCGGCGGCGCACTCGCCGGGCTCGACTTCGGCGTCACGGGCGCCGTGAGGTTCGCCGTCATCGGTTCTCCTGCCGCCGCTGGAGCAGGAACTGGATCACCGTGAACCCGGCGACGAGGACGAAGAGCACGAGTGAGATCGCCGAGGCGAGTCCGAAACGCCCCTCCCGGATGCCCTCCTCGTAGATGAGCTGCGACAGCACCTTCGTCGCGCGGCCGGGCCCTCCGTCGGTCATCACGACGATCAGGTCGAAGACCTTGAAGCTCGCGACGGTGCACATGATCAGCACGAAGAAGGTGGTCGGGCGCAGGCCGGGCAGCGTGATGTTCCAGAACCGCTGCCACGCGTTCGCACCGTCAACGCGGGCCGCCTCGTAGAGCTCGGTCGGGATCGTCTGCAGCCCCGCCAGGAAGAGCACCATGTAGTAGCCCATGTCCCGCCAGACGCTCGCGACGATCACCGCGGGCATGGCCCACGCCGTGCTCGACGTCCAGCCAGGCGGATCGGTCACCCCGACGAACTGCAGGAACTGGTTGACCGGACCCGATGTCGGGTTGAAGAGCATGTTCCACACCACCGCAACGGCGACCAGCGACGTCACGTACGGCAGGAAGAACGCGGTGCGGAAGAAGCCGAGGCCGGCGAGCGTGCGGTTGAGCAGGAGCGCGAGGCCGAGCGAGACCGCGATGGTGAGCGGGATGTGCCCCGCCGCGTAGTAGGTGGTGTTCCAGAGCGCGATCCAGAACGTCGAGTTCCGGAACATCCGCTCGAAGTTGTCGAACCCGACCCATTCCGGGTCGCCCCACGGGCTCCAGTCCATGAAGGACAGCGCGAGCCCGAACACCATCGGCACCAGCGTGAGCAGGGCGAAGCCCAGGAAGTTGGGCAGGATGAAGCTCCACCCGACGAGGATCGGGCGCAGGGAGCGACGCGGCGGGTGGGCCGTGGGCTCGGGCGGACGTCGCTTCCGCAGAGCCGGCTCGGTGGTCATCGTCATGGCATCTCCCGGGCGGGCCCGCCCTCTCGAGCGGGCCCGCCTGCCTGGGTCAGAGGACCTCGTTCTTCACGCGATCGCCGGCGTCCCTGATCCCGTCGTCGATCGACTTCTGGCCCGCCATGATCAGCTCGTGCTCCTCGTTGAGGATCGTGTCGACGTCGCTGGTCACCTCGCTCACCGGCATCTCGAGGGCGACCTTCTTGTTCTCGGTGAAGGTGGTCTTCGACAGCTCGTCGGCCGGCAGCGCCGTGAACGCGGCCGTGACGGCGTCGGAGCTGTAGGCGGGCACGACGCCGATCCCGGCGAGGACCTTGGCGCCCTCCTCACCGGTCGCGAACCTGATGAACTCCTTCGCCACCTCGGCGTTCTTCGCCTTCTCGTTGACCGCGAACGCCGTCGGCGAGCCGAACGTCGCCGTCTCGCCGCCGGAGCTGATCTGCGGCATGGGCGCCATCCCCCACTCGACCGAGCTCGTGCCGGCCTCGATCGCGGCCTTGATGCCCGCGATGTACCAGGTGCCCATCGGGAGCATCGCGGTCTGCCCGGTCTCGAACATCGACCGGTAGTTGACCTTCTGCGTCTTGGCCGTCCCCCAGTCGAGAGCGGCACCGGCGTTCTGCAGGTCCAGCGCGAGCGCGTACTGGTCCTTGAAGAACCCGTAGTCACCGCTGAGCTGGTCACCGCCGGTCTGCGCGGCCGCGGTGGCTTGGACCACCGAGCGCCAGATGTGGTGGTAGGTGCCGTAGACCTTCTGGCCGTCGGCGGTGGTGCCGCTCGTCAGCTTCTTCGCGAGCTCGCTGTACTGGGCCCAGGTGAGGTGGTCCGGGTGAGGCAGGCCGGCCGCGTCGAACAGCGCCTTGTTGTAGTAGAGCACCCAGAAGTCCTGGCGGTAGGGCACCGCGGCGTACTTGCCGTCGATGTCGAACGGCTCGAGCCCGGCGATCTTGTCCCGCTCCAGCTCGCCGACGAAGTCGGTGAGGTCGAGCAGCTGGCCGCGGTTGGCGTAGCGGGCGTAGTCGATGACGTTCTTCATCGTGAGCACGTCGGTCGTGTCGCCACCCGCGAGCATCGTCGCGACCTTCTCCGGGTAGTCGTCGGCGAGGATCTCGACCGGCTGGATCGTGACGTTCGGGTGGGCCGCCTCGAACGCCGTGAACAGCGCGTTGAACTCCGGCGTCTTGTCCAGGTTCCAGGCCGACACGGTGAGGGTCACGGGAGCCGACGGATCCGCCGTCTCGGAGGCGGGTGACGAGCAGCCTGCGAGCGTGACCGCGCTCGCGGCCGCGATCGCGGCGAGGGCCGATGGGTAGCGCTTCATTGCGTCTCCTCTATTCCTGGGAGGCGGGGCGAGGTCTCGGGGAGCGGACGGCGATCAGGGTCCGTGGCACACCTCCGGCAGCTCGACCCGGCTCTTGGCACCGTCCGCCCATGTGACGACCACGTGGACGTCCGCGATGTCGACGACGGGCGGCTCCGCGGGACTCGCGGTCCCGCACAGCAGGACCCCTGCCACGTACCAGCGCCCCTCCTGCACGTCGCTCGCGCTCGCCCGCCACGGGATCCGCGTGGTCGCCGAGAGCGGCGTCGCGTCGGTGATCGTGTGGACCCCGGACTCCGGAAGGCCACCCATGTCGACGACGAGCGAGGTCGGGCCGCCGGGTGCGACCGGCCAGCCCGTCACGCGCAACGGGCCGGTGCTCGCCTCATCGACCCGGACGAGCCGCACCTCCCAGGGGCCGCGCAGCAGCGAGCCGACGAGGATCTCGGGCCCGGTCGTGATCTCACCCGAGCGGCCCGAGCCGTGGTCCGGCTGACCGGGGGTGGGCTCCACCCAGTGCGCCCTGCCGATCGAGAACCCGTAGCAGACCCCGTCGACCGCGCCGACGGCGAGCGTGCGGAACCCGGCCCGGTGCGAGGCCATGCCCCGCCGGTCGAGGAGGCTCACGCCGGCGTCGAGCGGCTCGTCCCAGCCGGCCGCCGACAGCACCGGGCTCGTCGCGGTCGAGTACCCGATGCGCGCGTAGAGCGGCGAGTCGGTGACGAGCACGCCCTCCTGCCCGTGGTCGGTGCCGTGGTTGACCACGCGGACGATGCCGTCGCCGCGCGTGCCGGACACGAGCCATCCCGGTGCGGGCATGACCATCGTGACGTCGCCGCGCTCGACCGGGAGCGGTTCCTCGGCCGCCGTCCACACCGGATGCTCGGCCGGGAGGGCGAGGCCCGCCATCCCCTTGAACGCCCAGTACGGCGAACCGGGCCCCGAGTAGCGCTGGGCGATCGGGCGCCACGCGCCGTGCCATCCCAGCGGGAGCAGGCCCCGCTCGTCCGGGACGCCGTGGTCGAGGAAGTGACGCAGGATGCCGCTCGCCGCGCGGCGCAGCTCACCAGCTGAGAGCGCCGTGGTGCCCGCGAACGCCCCGGCCCAGAACGGCGCGGCCGCCGCGAAGCGGTAGGTCAGGCTGCGGCCCTGCAGCAGCGGCCCGCCGTCGGCCCCGACCAGCGCCGCGGCCTGCGGGAGGAAGGCGTCCAGCCGCGCGAGGTAGCGCTCCCGCAGCTCTTCGGCACGCTCCTCCCCCGCCGCCATCTCCAGCCAGATCACCGGATAGAAATGGAGTGCCCAGCCTGTGTAGTGGTCGAACGACCGCTCGGGCCCGTCGGCGAACCAGCCGTCGGCCCGCACGAAGCTCTCGTGCACCGCGAGATCGTGCTCGAGGTCGGCCCGGCTCCACGGGCCGCCGACGCTGCGCAGGAACGTCTGGGTGACGATGCGGAACCAGACCCAGTTGATCGGCGGGATGGGCGCCCCCACCAGCTCGGCCAGGTAGCCGACGAGCCGGTCGCGGGTCCGCTCGTCGAGCCGGTCCCAGATCCGTCTCCTGCTCAGGTGCAGCCCGAGCGCGAGGGCGGCGGCCTCGACCTTGGCCTGGTCGTGTTCGCCAGGTCGCACCCAGCGCCCCGCGTTGCCGGGGTCGACGCCCGCCGTGATCCCCTCGGCGTACCACTCGGCGAGCGCGGTGCTCGTCGCGTCGTCGGTGCCCGCGATGCGGAAGGCGGCACCCATGAAGCTGCGCGCGAAGCCCTCGAGCCCGTCGACCCGCGTGCCGTAGCCGCCGGGTGCTCCGGGCGGGGTGATGGTCGCGTGGTCCGGGCTCGTCCATGGGCTCAGACCGGCGAGCAGCCGATCGGCCGCCGCCAGCCAGTCGGCGCGGTCGAGTCCCGTGTAGGGGGCGAGGCTCATGCCGCCATCCCCAGGTCCGCCATCGTCACCTGGGAGGTGAGTGCCTCGCCGTTCACCCACCGCTGCAGCTCGTCGAGCGCCGCATCGGTGAGCCGGAACGTCTCGCTCCCGAGCGAGCCGGAGATGTGCGGGGTGATCGACACGTTGGGGAGGTCGTAGAGCGGCGAGTCATCGGGGAGCGGCTCGGGGTCGGTCACGTCGAGGATCGCGTCGAGCCGGCCGCTCGCGCACTCGCGCGTGAGCGCGTCGGTGTCGATGAGAGCGCCGCGCGCCGTGTTGACGAGCGTGGCCCCGTCGCGGAGCAGGGCGAGCTCACGCTCACCGATCATCCCGATCGTCTCCGGCAGCAGTGGCGCGTGCAGGCTCAGCACGTCGACCGACCGGAGCACCTCGTCGAGGCTCGCCAGCCGGGCACCGGCGGCGGCGACGGCGTCGGGGTCGGCGTAGGGGTCGTAGACGAGCACCTCGGCGGAGTCGAGCTGCCGCAGCTGGGCGACCACCCGGCGGCCGATGCGCGAGTACCCGACGATGCCGATCCGTCGCCCGTAGTTCGTGTACCGGTCCGAGTCGAGCAGGGCACGCCACCCGTTGCGGTGCAGGCGGGGGAGGCGCGCGAGGTACTGGGCCCGCTTGCCGGCCAGGACGATCTGGGCGTAGGTGAACTCGGCGACCGGGATGGCATTGGCCTCCGCGGCGGACGTGATGACGATGCCGCGCTCCCAGAACTCCTCCGTCACGAGGCCGCGGATCGTGCCGGCGCCGTGGAACACCGCACGCAGCTTGGGCATCCGGTCGAGTCGTTCGGCGGTGAGGGCGGGCGCACCCCACGAGGTGACCAGCACCTCGACGCCCGCGAGCCGGTCCGCGAGAGCGGGGTCGTCGAGGTCAGCGGCCACCGCGGGCCGGTCGAGGCGGCAGAGCGCGCCGATCCGTTCCGTGCGCTGGGCGTCGAACTGGGTGGCGAACGTGTCCGGCCACATCACGAGGAGCGCGGACGGCCGCTGCGGGTCGTTCAATCGGTAGCTCCTCGTCGAGTGCGGCGTTGCGCCGTCGTTGGCGAGGACAATACGATCTCGACGATCACGGTCAAGCAGAACGAACAGAAACGAACATGGTCGTTCACAGTCGATCGGAAAGCAGGATTCGGTGAGGAGGCTCGTGCCGTGACCGGGTCAGCAGGGCCGATGTTCGGCATCGCCCGGCGGGAGCACATCCTCGAGGAGCTGCGCCGCAGCGGCTCCGTCATGGTGCGCGAACTGGCCACCCGCCTCGGCGTCACCGAGATCACCATCCGCCGCGACATCACCGCACTCGCCGACCGTGGCCTCGTCACCCGGGTGCACGGCGGCGCGACGCTGCGCAGCGCGCTCGACACGACGGTCGCGCGCACCCCCGACGCGTCCGGACCGCCGCTCTACCGGATCGGCATGGTCGTGCCCTCACTCAGCTACTACTGGCCCCAGATCGTCAACGGTGCGCGCGTCGCCGCGGCCGCCGGTCGCGTCCAGCTCGTGCTGCGCGGTGCCTCGTACGACCCTGCCGACCAGCGCAGGCAGATCGCCGCCCTCCTCGAATCGGGCGTCCACGGCCTGCTCGTCGCCCCTGAGGTCGGCGGCAGCGACGGCCTCGCCATCCTCACCTGGCTCGACGCGCTCGACGTGCCCGTCGTGCTCGTCGAGCGCAGGGCCCCGCACTCCGCGGCGTTGCGCAGGGTCGAGTGGGTGAGCACCGACCACGAGTTCGGCGCGAAGATGGCCGTCAACCACCTGTACGAGCAGGGCCACCGGCGGATCGGCCTCGCGCTCGCCCGAGACTCGCCCACCGCGCCACAGCTGCGGCGGGGCTGGGAGCAGGCGCTGGCCGAGCTCGGGCTCGACAGGGAGGTCGTCGCCGCGACGCTCACCGACGTCGAGGGCACCGAGCGCGAGCAGCGCTTCGGGGAGATCGTCTCGGCGTGCCGGGACACCCGGACGACCGCGCTCATCGTGCACGCCGACCCGCAGGCGATCCTGTTCGAGCACCACTGCACCGACCACGGCATCGACATCCCGGGCGACCTCGCGATCGTCGCGTACGACGACGAGGTCGCCGAGAACGGGACGCCGCCCATCAGCGCACTGCGGCCGGCGAAGGAGCACGTCGGCCGGCTCGCGTTCGAGACCATGACCAGCCGGCTGCGGGAGCCGAGCCGCCCGATCCAGCGCATCGTCGTGCTCCCCGAGCTGAACGTTCGCGAGTCCTCGGCGGCACGGCGCGGCGCGTGAGCGGGAGCCCCTCAACCGTCCGTGGCTGCTCCTCCGGCGGATGACGTGGCATCGTTCGTCCCACCCGCACGACCGGGGCACGCGCAGACTCGAGGGGACCGTGGCCACAGGCGTCGACATCCGCGAGGCGCCGGCACCGGCCGCGAGGAGGCGGTGGTCTCCGGGCCGGTGGGCGGGGCTCGCCGGCCTGGTCGCCGTGGTGTGCGCCGTCCTGCTGCCGTTCGCCCCGGTCGAGGTCGACGTGCCGACGGTGCGGTGGCCGCTCGACCCGGCGGCGCCCCGGTCGACGCTCCTCACGACCACGGGCCACCGGCCGCTCGACCTCGACGTCCGCTTCGGCTGCGCCCTCGCCCGCGCCAACGGCGCGGTGCTCTCGACCGTCGTGCCCGGGTCTCCCGAGGCAGCGACGACAGGCCTCCTCGTGACCGCCGTCGACGGCAGGCTCGAGATCAGGGCGCAGGGCAGGCTCGTCCTCGACGTGGCCGTCCCGCCGGGCCCGTGCGAGTACCGGATCACCGGCCGAGGCTCGGGGCGTCCGGTGCACGTCGCCGCGCCGCCGAGCCCCGCCACGCGGTTCGATCCGGCCGTCCCCGCCCCTGACGCGGCACCGGACCCCGGCCGCTTCGCCGGGCCCGCCGACGCGCAGCTGCGCGTCCTCCGCAACGACATCCAGCTGGCCACGGACCAGGCACCACAGCTCCCCGAGGTCGCCGTCCTCGTCACCGACGTCACGCGGCTGCCTGCCGGCGTGGACGCGCCGTTGTCGGTCGCGCTGCGGCTCGACGACGAGTCGGCGAGCCGCCCGGCGCCGCTCAAGGTTGCCCTCATCGTCGCGGCCGTCGCGGCACTGCCGATCACGGGCGCCCTGCTCATGCTCACGGGCCGGGGGCCGCCGCGCAGACGACCGCGGCTCGCTCCCCCGCGGGTCGCCGACGTGGCGGTGCCGGGGGCGCTCGCTCTGTGGCTCGTCGTCGCGCCCGCCACCGACGACGACGGCTGGTTCGCCACCCAGGCCCGCAACGCCGCGCTCTCCGGGGACGTCGGCAACTACTTCCAGCTGTACGACCAGAGCTTCACCCCGTTCACGTGGGTCTACCAGGGGCTCTCGTGGTGGCAGCAGCTCGCGGGCCACGCGCCGGTGGTCCAGCGCGTGTCTGCGCTCGTCGCCGGCCTCCTGACGTGGCTGGTCCTGCGGCGCGTGCTCGCGACGCTGCTGGCCGCCGCACCGGGTTCGCGCCGGCGGGACGCGGTGGCGCGCGCCGCGCTCGCCGTCGCCTTCCTCGCGTGGTGGCTCCCGTACGACATGGGGGTGCGCCCGGAGGCGGTGGTCGCCCTCTGCGCGGCGGCGACGCTGCACCTGGTGCTCGTGGTCGGTCGTGAGCGGCTATGGGCGGCGTGGGCGGCCTGCGCCGTCGCCGGTGCCGGGCTCGTCGCGCACCCCAGTGGGGTGGTCGCGCTCGCGGCGCTGGCGGCGGGGCTGCCGCTGCTCGCCCGCTGCGTCCGGGTACCGGGCGACCGCACGGCGACGGTGCTGCGGGCGCTCGCCGTCGGCTCCGGCAGCGCAACCGCGCTGTTGCTCGGGTTCGCCGACGGGGCGCTGCGCGACTTCCTGCGCGGCCAGCTCGTGACGGAGTCGATCTACCCGCAGGACGGGTGGGCCGATGAGCTGGAGCGCTACGCGTTCCTGCTCGACCAGATCCCCATGGGGTCCTACGCGAAGCGAGCCGCGGTGCTGGCCTGCCTGGTCGCCATCGCCTGGTTCGCCGCGCTCGCCCTCGTCGCCCGCGCACGCCGGGTCGCCGTCCCGGAGCCGCTGCTCGTCGCGGGCGGTGCCACGGCGCTGGGGTTCGCGTCGCTCGCGGTCACCCCGTCGAAGTGGACCCACCACTTCGGCTCGCTCGCTGGCGTCGGGTCGGTCTTCCTCGCGGGGATGCTCGTGCTCGGCGTGCCGTTGGCCCGTGCCGCGCTCGGGCGCCGTGTCCCGGCACCGGCGGTGCTCGCGGTCGCGGCGTCCGCCGTGGTCGTCGCCGCGCTGGCCTGGCGGGGCCCGAACTCGTGGCCGTACGCGTGGCTCGAGGGGATGCCGTCGGCGTACCGGCCGCCCGCGCTCGGCGCCTTCGCCCTCGGCGACCCACTGCTCTGGGCCCTCGCCCTCGCCGCTGGGGCGCTCGTCCTCGTGCGCCGCACCGGGGCGTGGGAGGCATTGCTGCGGGCGACGCCCGCCGTGCTCGCGCTCTCGCTGGCGGCGTCGACGGTGCACCTGCTGGCCACGTTCACGGCCGCGTCGGCCGCCGGCACCCCGCGCGACTCGGTGTGGGTCCAGTCGTGGGCGGGATCCTCGTGCGGGGTGGGCGACGCGCTGCAGGTGCTCGACCCGTTCACCGCCCGCCCCCTGCCGGTGCTCGCTCCTGCCGGACCGAGCGGGATCTTCGTGGCGGGAGGCGGCTACTACGCGGCCAACGCCCCGCAGGGGTCGGTCGCGCGGCAGGTCTGGGGAAGCCACGACGGACGCTCCGCCGACGTGCCGACGGGCAGCATGTCGACCGGGTGGTACCGGCTTCCGGCCGGAGACACCCATGTTGCGGTGATCGCGGCGGGCACGCTCGACCGCGGCAACGCCCTCACGGCTGTCTACGGACGCGGGCTGGAGCCCGTCGGCGTGCAGCCCCTCACCGACGCCGCCGCATCGCCGTCGTGGCGCACCTTCACCCTCACCCCGCCCGTCGGGGCGGACACGGTGCGGCTCGAGGCGACCGACGCGCTGGCCGGCGCCCACGGGTGGCTCGCGTTCAGCGCGCCCGCGGCGGCGCGCCCGGTCCCGGTGAGCGAGCTCGTACCGCGCAGGGCACCGGTCGCCCTGTCATGGCAGGTGGCATTCGGCTTCCCCTGCCTGCGCCCATCGGCCGTCGTCCACGGGGTGACCGAGCCTCCCGCGCTGGGCGTGCTGCGCGCGGCGCTCCCCCTGGGCGGACTCGGGGACGTCGCGTGGCAGGGCGCGCGGGGTGGGGTCTTCGCCCAGGTCCCGCGCACGCAGTCGGTGTTGCACCTGGCCACCGTCGCGCCCGCCGATCCCTACCTGCAGGTGTACGTCTTCGGCTCCCCGCTCGCCCGCAACGCCTACGCCCTCACCACGACGTCGCGCACCGTCGCCGGTGCGTCGATCTCGGTCCGGTGATGGCTTAAGGTCCCCGCGTGAGGTCGGGAACGACGAGCATGCGCGGACCCGTGCTGGTCGGTGCCGTCGGCAAGGTCGCCGAGGCCGCCACCCTCGTCCTGCTCGCGACCGTCGTGCCGCGGGTCCTCGGGCCCGCGGAGTACGGCCGGTTCTCCGTCGCGCTGACGATCGTGACGCTCGGCTCGCTCGCCATGACGCTCGGCGGGTCGACGACGTTGTCGCGGTACGTGCCGACCGCCCCACCGGAAGACCGCTCGGCCGTCGCCATCGCGCTGACGCTGAGGCTCGCCCGCAACCGCGCCGCCGTGTTCGCGGCGCTCGTGCTCGCGGGGGCCGCGCTCGCGGTCGGCGCGCCCGCGGTGTTCCCCCCGCTCGTGGTGGCGTCCGTGCTGCTCGCGCTCGGCCTGAGCGTGGCGGCGACGCTGGTGCTGCAGGCCGACCTCGGGCTCGGCCGGGCCGTGGGGTGGTCCCTGCGCTACCCCGTGCAGAACGCGGTGCTGGTGGCGGTCGTCCTCGTGCTGCACGACGATCTCGGGCTCGCAGGCGGCGCGGCCGCGATCCTGGCGTCGGCGGTGGCGGGAGCGGCGGTCGCCGCCGCCGGGTCCGGGCCGCTCCGCGCCGGTGCCGGACAGCGGGTCACCCCGCCGGAGGGAGCCATGCGCTTCGGGCTCCTGCAGGCCGCGAGCGGGGCGCTGACCCAGCTCGTGCACCGCGGCGGCGTCCTCGCCGTCGTCCTGCTCACCGGCTCGGCCGTGCAGACCGGGTTCGCCGCGCTCCCGATCGGGATCGCGCTGGCCGCCACCTACGCGGTCGCGCAGCTGTTCACGGTCGCCCTCCCCGTGCTCACCGCGCGTGCCGACGGAGAGCAGGCGCTGCGACGGCTGGCCGGGCTCCTGCTCGTTCCCGTCACGGTGGGCGCCGTCGGGTCGGTCGTGGTCGTCGACGCGCTCGTGCCCGTCGTGTTCGGCGTCGCCTACGCCGACGCGGCAGCGGCGTTCGTCCCGGCGATCGCGATGGTCGTACTCGCCCCGGTCAACGCGCTGGCGGTGCAGGCGAGCGCGCTGCGCCTGCGCCCGGATGCCGCCCTGTACGCGGGCCTCGCCGGCGCCGCGGCGTTCGTCGCGGTGTGCCTCACCCTCGTCCCGGGCTGGGGCGCCGCCGGCGCGACGACCGCCGCGCTGGCCGGCACGGCCGTCACCGCGCTCGTGTCGCTGCTGCTCCTCCCCCGCGCGGTCGGCGCCCGGCTCGCCCTGTGCACCGCCGCGGCGGTCGCAGCCGTCATGGTGCTGGGATGACCGGGCTGAGCGTGGTCGTGCCGACCCGCGACCGGCCCGAGCGGCTCGCCGTCTGCCTCGCGGCCCTGGAGGCCCAGACCGCGACCGACATGGAGATCGTCGTCGTGGACGACGCCTCCCGGGACTCCCGCGCCGTCGCCGAGGTCGTCGCGGGCGCGCCGCGGGCCCGGCTCGTGCGTGGCGAGGGCCGCGGACCCGCGGCGGCCCGCAACCGCGGCGGCCGCGCCGCGGAGGGGAAGATCGTCTGCTTCACCGACGACGACTGCGACCCCGTGCCGGGGTGGGCGGCCGGCCTCGCCGCCCGGATCGCGTCCTCCGCCGACGTCCACGCCGCAGCCGGCCCGACCCGCAACGCCCGGCCGGAGAACCCCTTCGCCGCGGCGGCGCAGACCATCGCGAGTCACCTCGCCGAGGCGTCGATCGACGCGGCGGGCCACATGAGGTTCGCGCCCACGAGCAACCTCGCCTGCCGCGCCGACGTACTCGCCGCGATCCCGTTCGACGAGCGCTACCCGCTCGCCGCGGGCGAGGACCGCGACTGGTGCGCCCGGCTGGTCGGCTCAGGGCGCAACCTCGTCTTCGAGCCGGCCGCTGTCGTGCGGCACCACCAGGAGCTCGGTGCGCGGACGTTCTGGCGCCAGCAGGTCCGCTACGGGCGCGGCGCCTACCGCTTCCGCGCCGACCACGGCACGCTCCGCCGCCCCGAGCCGCCCGCGTTCTACGCGGGCCTGTTGCGGCGCGGGTTCGCCGAGGGCGTGCGGGCCGGGGCGTTGGTGTGCCTCGCCCAGGTCGCGACAGCGTGGGGCATGGCGATCGAGCACCGAGGTAAGGCATAGCTGGCCTGTTAGGTTTTCGTGGTGCTGACGATCCTGCAGTTCGACGCCGCGAGCGCTTCGGTGCTGCGGCGACTACTCGCGGCCGGAGACCTGCCCACGCTCGCGGCGCTGCGGGAGCGGGGCGAGTGGCACGAGCTCGACGCTCCGGCCACGCAGTTCGCCGCGGGGGCGCAGCACACCCTGTACAGCGGCGTGGAGCTGGGCGAGCACGGGCTGTTCTACCCGTTCCAGTGGTCGGCGGCGGAGCAGCGGGTGCGCTACATGGGTGCGTTCGAGGCACCGGCCCCGATCTGGGAGCAGCTGGGCACGCGCACCCTCGCCGTCGACCCGTACGAGAGCCGGCCGCCCACCGCTCCCCCGCCGGGCACGCTCGTCTGCGGGTGGCAGCTGCACGACCGGGTGGTGCTGCGCCAGTGGTCGTCCCCGGGCGGCGCGCACCGCAGGCTGGAACGCCTCTTCGGCCCGCCCCAGCCGGTCGACGAGGTGTTCGGCCGGCACACCGCCGACGAGATGCTCGGCCTGCGCCGCCGCCTGCTCGCCGCCCCCGGCCGGGTCGCCGACGCCGCCACGCTGCTGCTGGGTGAGCAGACCTTCGACCTGGCCTGGCTCACGTTCTGCGCCGCGCACGTCGCCGGCCACCAGTTCTGGGACCTGTCGCAGCTCGACCCCGCTGGGCTCGACGCCGCCACCGAACGCGTCCTCGGCTCCACGCTCGAGGACGTCTACCGGGCCGTCGACGCCGCGATCGGACGAATCGTCGCCGTGCTCCCCCCTGACGCCGACCTCATGGTCATCTCCCCGGTCGGCATGGAGATCAACACGAGCCGAGCCGACATGCTGCCGGAGATGCTGCGCGCCGTGCTCGACCCGGACACCACCCGGGACACGCCGGCGAAGGGCGGCTCGATCTGGCGGCTGCGCGCCGCGCTGCCCAGCGGGTTGCGGGCGAAGGTGGCCTCGGCACTGCCGGAGAAGGTCGCGCTCGAGCTGACGTCCCGGCTGGAGACGCGCGGGGTGGACTGGAGCACCACGAAGGCCTTCGCCCACCCCGCCGAGAACCAGGGCTACATCCGGCTGAACCTCCGCGGGCGCGAGCGCGACGGGATCGTCGCCCCCGAGGAGGCCAAGGACGTCATGGAGGAGATCACCGCGGGGCTGCTCACCTTCACCGAGCTCGACGGCTCCCCCGTGATCCGCTCGATCGAGCGCGTCGCCGACCTCTTCGGCGCAGGCGAGCGCGCCCACCAGCTGCCCGACGTCATCGTGAAGTGGGCCGACACCCCCGCCACGAACTCGCGCGGCGTCACGTCGCCGCGGTACGGCACCGTGCTGCGCCACGGCGTGGGCAGCGGCCGCTCGGGCAACCACACCGAGGGCGAGGCGTGGGCGCTGGTCGTCCCCGGGACTTCGACCCCGGTGCAGCCCGACCGCAAACCCCGCCTGGAGGACGTGGCGGCAACAGCAGCGGCCCTGTCCGGCGCGGACCCGAGCGGAATGCCAGGCCGCCCCCTGCTGCGCTCCTGACGGTTCCGACGAACGGCGCGTTCGTCGGATCAGGGCAGGGGTGCGGGAGCGCATCCCTTCGACGCTGCAGCGACCCGGACGGCCTCCAGCACGGCCATCACCGCCACCCCGTCTGCCGCCGTGCCCAACGTCGGCTCGCTCCCGCCTCGTACCGCGCGGGCGAACGCCTCCAGCTGTGCGGTCAGCGACGCCACGAGGGGGTGCGGGCCGGGCGGGCCGAGGCGGCCGCGCACGGCGGCGACCAATCCACCGCGGACCAGGCGTCCGACCAGCCCTCCGTCGCGGTGGCGGACCTCGATGCGCTCGCGGTGGGGACTGTCGGTGACGCAGCGGATCCGGGCCCTTGCCGCCCCCAGCTGCAGGTCGAACTCGGCGCGCTCCGGGCTCACGGCGGCGCGCCGGACCTCCGTGACGTCCGCCCCGGTGAGCCAGCGGGCCATGTCGACGAGGTGCGGCCCCAGGTCGGCCAGCGCATCGTCCCGGACGGTGTGCGCGCCCCAGCCACCCCGGCGGTAGGAGATCTCGAGGAACACACCGACCTCGGCCCTCGGCGGCACGGCGGCCCGCAGTGACCCGACACGATCGTCGAAGCGGCGGTTGAACCCGATCCACGGCGTGGGCTCCAGCGCGGCGAGCCCGACGGCCCCGGCCAGGTCGGCCGCGGGGGGCTTCTCGACGAGCACCGGCAGTCGGGCGGTAGTGGCGAGCCGGGCGTCGGCGAGGTGCGCGGCGGCGGGGGTGGCGAGCACGAGCGCCTCGACCCCGCCGGCTGCCAGCAACTCCTCCGCCGAGCCGAACCCTGGCACGCCCGCCGCGGCCGCGACCCGGCCGCGCCGGACGGGGTCCGGTTCGGCCACCGCGGCGAGCCGCACACCTGCGGCGGCCGCGAGCGCGGGGACGTACCCCTGCTCGCCGAGGCGTCCCGCCCCGACGAGTCCGATCCGCAGGGCGTCACCCATCGTTCCTCCGATCACGCAGGTGGCTCACGATGCCGAACGGCACGGACGCCACCGCCGTGAGGTGGTGCACCGCGTGCAGGCCGACGCCGAGCAGTGCCTCGCCGGGCCCGCGCCGTCGCGCGAGCAGCCGGTAGAGGTCCCGGTTCAGCCCGACTAGCACCGCGAGCGCGGCACCCACCGCGACCGGCCGCCGCGCGGGCACCGCGAGCACGGCCACGAGGCAGGCGAGCGCACTCACCCGGTGCCGCCACCCGAGATTCAAAGCCGTCGACCGGGCGCGCCCGTGTCGCAACTGCAGGGCCACCCACGGCACCCCACGGCGGGCGAAGTCGGTGACCACCATCGATCGCAGCGTCCACGCCTTGAGGTGCGTGCCCTGGATTCCCGGGTCCAGCACGATCCGGGCTCCGCCCGCGACCAGCCGGACACCGAGGTCGATGTCCTCCACCGACGGCACCGGGAACCGCTCCTCGTCGAACCCGCCCGCGGCCAGGAACGCATCCCGGCGCACCGCGCCCAGCCCCGACCAGAACGTCTGGGCCGCGCCGCCCGCGTTCTGGTGGACGTGGTGGTGCAACAGGTTGCGGAACGCCGCGACCGGCCCGCCGCGCGACGGGGAGTCGTCGTAGGAACCGAAGAGGGCGGTGAGGGTCGGGTCGGCGAACGCGGCGGCGATCCGGGCCAGCGCGTCGGGATGGATCTCGACGTCGGCGTCGACGAACACCACCACGTCGCCGCTCGCCCGCAGCGCCCCGATGTTGCGGGCCGTGCAGACGCCGAGGTAGGCGGGCCAGTCGACGACCACCACCTCGGCCGTCCCGCCCGCAGCTGTGAGCGCCGCGACCGCGCGGTCGAGGGCCGCCCGGGACGCAGGCAGAGTGGCGGGTGCGTCGGTGGCGGGCACCACGACCGACAGGGTGATCATCCTGGCCTCCCGCAGGATTCGGTGTAGACGGCCCAGCGCGCGCTCCGCGCCACGAGGGTCACCTCGCCCGCAGGCCGCTGGAGCAGCAGCGCGTGCAGCGGGCTGCCGACCTGGGCGATCGTGGTGCCGGGGCCCGGGGTGTGGTTCACCCCGGCGAGCGGCACGTCGAGCCGGTAGGCCAGCGCGGGGCGCAGCTCGACGGCCGGCCGGACGGCGTCGATGGCGAGGTTCCCGCAAGCCACCAGCCCGTCGCGGCCACCGAGGGCCGCCGCGACCGCGTACAGGTCGTGCTCGTACGCCGAGCGCTCCTCGGCATGCTGCAGCTGCAGCGGCAGCCAGGCCACCCGCGGCGCCGCGAACGGCACGGCGACCGCCACGATCGCGACGGCGACCGCGGCCCGCAGGAGCACCGGGCGCGGCGCGGTCACCGCCCATCCGGCCGCGGCTCCGGCCAGCACGCAGAGCAGCGCCGAGACCGGGGCGAGGAACCGGCCGAGCGCCGCGTAGCCGAACACACCTGCCATCACCGCCACCTCGGCCGCCCACACCAGCGCGCAGGCGGCCAGCGCGGCGGGCAGCCCCCGGCGCCGATGCGCCGCCCAGACCACGCACACCGCGGCCGCCACCCACACCGGCGCGATCACGCAGGCGGCGACGTTGTCGATCGCGAGGATCCAGCGCTGGGTCGGTGTGGTGCCCATGAGCACCTGCGCGACGGTGGCGCCGCTCAGTGCGTTCCCGGAGACCAGCCGGTCGCCCGCGAACCACAGGACCGGCACCGCGGCGAGGACCGCGAGCACCGTGGGCGCCGCCCACCACCACCGGCGCCGCTCGCACCAGAGCAGCCACCCGGCGTACCCGCCGAGGAACGGCCACGCCTCCGGGCGCGTCAGCGCGGCGGCGCAGAGCAGCAGCAGCGCGTGTCGGCGCCGCCCGTCCAAATGGCGCTCTGCCGCCCAGAGACAGAGCATCACGGTGACCGGCTCGATGTTGCCCTGCAGCATGTGCCGTAGCCAGCGCGACTCCCCGTCGGGGCTCAGCAGGAACGCCGCCGCGGCGACCACGCCTGCCACCGAACCGGCCATGGCGCCACAGTGCGGTTTGGCGATGCGCACGGCGAGCCGCACCACCAGCACGAGCCCGAACAGCCCGCATGCCCGCACCGCGACCGTCCACAGCGCGGGCGCGGCCTCGCCGAACACGGCCGCGGGGGCGGTGACCAGCACCGGCAGCGGCTTCCACGCCACCGACCCGTCGGTCGCGATCCCGCCGCGCAGCGCCTCCCGGCCCCAGATCAGCCACACCCAGGGGTCGAAGCCGAGCAGCGCGGGCAGCGCCAGCGAGGCCGTCGCGACCCCGGTGCACCCGACGAGCACGGCGAGCCCCGCGTAGCGGCGTCGTGGAACGGCCGGATCCGCGGCTGCGGGAGCCTCCGGTGCGTCGGCGACGGCGGTGCCTGCTGAACTGCTCATGCAGGAAGGACGATGGGATCGCCGCTGAGCCGAACCCGGACCGTCTCCCCCGCTCCCCACGACGCCCTGCCGAGCGTGCGGCTGCGCAGCCGGACCCCGCTCGCGAGCTCGAGCCACACGATCTGGTCGTGGCCGAAGTAGGAGTGGCTGATCACCGTCGCCGTAGGGCCTGCCCCGTTGTCGACGATCTGGACCTGCTCGGGACGCAGCAGGACCTGAGCCCGGTCGCGCACCCCTGGAGCGGGGAACGAGCCGAGCTCGGTGGAGATGACGTCGCCCGACACCGAACCCGGCACCGCGTCGGCGTCGCCGAGGAACTCCGCGACCCAGCGCGACACCGGGCGCTCGTAGATCTCCCGAGGCGCCCCGACCTGCTCGATCCGCCCGCTGCGCATGACCGCCACGACATCGGCGAGCGAGAGCGCCTCCTCCTGGTTGTGCGTGACCAGCAGTGCGCTCGCCCCGGCCGTGCGCAGGACGGCCGCGACCTCCTCGCGCAGCCCGGCGCGCAGCCCCTCGTCGAGCGCGGCGAACGGCTCGTCGAGCAGGACGACGTCGGGGTCGACGGCGAGCGCGCGAGCGAGGGCGACCCGCTGCCGTTCCCCGCCGGAGAGCTCGTGCGGGTAGGACTTCGCCCGGTCGGCGAGCCCGACGAGGGCGAGACACTCCTCCGCCCGCTCGGGGCGCGGCCTGCCGAATGCAAGGTTCTCGCCGACCGTGAGGTGCGGGAACAGCGCTCCGTCCTGGAACACCATGCCGATCCGGCGCCGGTCGGGCTCCTCCCAGACCCCGTCCCCCGCCACGAGGCGCCCGCCGATGCGGACGGTGCCGCCGTCCGGTGTCTCGAACCCGGCGACGAGCCGTAGCAGCGTGGTCTTGCCCGACCCGCTGGGGCCCAGCAGCGCGACCAGCTCGCCCCGGCCCACCTGCAGGTCAGCCCCATCGACGGCGCGGTTCGCGCCGAACGATTTCGTCACGCCCGTGGCGTCGATCGCGAGGTCTGCCATAGCGCGTTCAACTTAGCCTAGGCTCGCTGGACCCGAGCCTCGCTGAACCCGGAGCGCTGAATGGCCGCATCTTCCCGCGGACGCCTGTGGTTGCTGATCGCCGTTCCGGTCGTCGCCGTGGCGCTCGTCGTCACACTCGCGGTCACCGTGCTGAACGGCGGGTCCGACCCGGACCCGTCCGACGCGGCGGCCGCCCCACCCGGATCGGGACCGGCCGAGGTGAACACCGACGGCATCCAGCACGCCGAGACGCTCGTCGTCTACAACGGGCGCTCGCACTACGGGGACGAGCAGGTGTTCCGCGACTTCGAGGCCGCCACCGGCGTCCGCCTGGAGCTGCGCGGCGGCACCGGGCCGGAGCTGTTCGAACGGCTGCGCCGGGAGGGCGCCGACACCCCCGCCGACGTCCTCGTGACCACCGACCTCGCCAATCTGTGGCGGGCCGAGGACGCGGGCCTCCTGCAGGGCGTGACGAGCCCGGAGCTGCGCGCGCAGGTCCCCGACGGCCTGCACGACGTCGACGGCAACTGGTGGGCGGTCTCGACGCGCCTGCGGGTGCCCGTGGTCTCCACCGAGCGGGTCCCGGCGGGCGCGGTGACGAGCTACGAGTCGCTGGCCGACCCGAGGTTCCGCGGCCGCACCTGCCTGCGCACGTCCAACAACGAGTACAACCAGTCGCTGGTCGCCGACATGATCGTCAAGCGCGGGCCGGAGGCGACCGAGCAGCTGCTGCGTTCCTGGATGGCCAACGAGCCGCAGATCATCAACTCCGACGGCGAGATGCTCGCGACGATCGCGGGCGGCGGGTGCGACGTCGGCCTGGCCAACCACTACTACCTCGGCCGGACGCTGAAGGAGAACCCGGCCTTCCCGGTCGCGCCCGCATGGCCCGACCAGCAGGCAGCGGGCGCGCACGCGAACGTCTCCGGAGTCGGGGTCGTCGCGGGCTCCGACGCGGTGCCGACCGCCGTCGCGTTGATGGAGTGGCTGACCTCGCCGCCCGCGCAGGAGCAGATCATCGCCGGCAGCGAGTTCGCCGCCAACCCCGCCGTCGCGCCGCCCGCGCACATCAGCGGCTGGGCGAACGTCAAGATCGACCCGATCGACGGCCAGCACGCAGGCCCGACGCTCCAGCAGGCCGTCGAGATGATGCTGAGGGTGGGGTGGACGTAGCGGCACCGTCCCGGCGGAGGGTGTCGGGCTGGGCCGTCCTCGGGGTGCTGGTCGCGCTCGGGGTCGCCGGACCGCTCGCCGCGTTGCCCGCGAGCTTCGTGCTCGGCGACGTCGACGCGGTCACGCTCACCCTGCTGCCGCCGGCGCTCGGCCGCAGTGTCCTGCTCGGTGTCGGTGTCGGCGTCGGGACGCTCGTCCTGGGCGGGGCTCTCGCCGTGCTCGTCTCGTTCTACGACTTCCCGGGCCGCCCCGTCCTCGAGTGGGCGCTCGTGCTCCCGCTCGCGATCCCCGGCTACGTGCTGGTGTTCGTGATCGTCGGCCAGTTCGGCTACGCCGACCCGCTGCATGCCAGTCTGTTCGGCGGCGGGTTCCAGCTGCCGGGCCTGCGCGGCCCGGCCGGCGCGATCGGCGTGCTCACCGCGGTGCTCTACCCGTACGTGTACGTGCTGGGACGCAGCGCGTTCCTCGGGCAGTCCCGGCAGGCCCTCGAAGCCGCCCGCAGCCTCGGCCACGGCCACCTCGGCGCGGTGTGGACGGTGGCGCTGCCGCTGGCGCGCCCGGCGCTCGCCGGCGGCGTCGCACTCGCGGTGATGGAGGCGCTCGCCGACTTCGGTGCCGTGAACCTGCTCGGCTACCAGGCGCTCACCGACGCGATCTACCGCGTCTGGTACGGCGCCTTCGACACCACAGCTGCCTTGCAGCTGGCGACGGTGCTGGTCGGGCTCGCGCTGCTGATGGTCGTGCTCGAACGGGCGTTGCGCGGCCGGGCGCGCTACCACCAGGCGCTCGCCCACAGCGACGCCGTGCTCCCCCGCCGGTTGACCGGCTGGCGGGCCGGCATCGCCTGCGCCGTCCCGGTGCTGCTCCTCGTGCTCGTCTTCGCCCTCCCGGTCGTACAGCTCACGGCGTGGTCGGTGGAGACCGTCCTCACCGGGCGGGTCGCGGACCGGCTCGGCGAGGCCGCGCTCAGCACGCTGCTGCTCGCCGTGGCCGCCGCGGCGGTCGCGGTCTGCACGTCGACGACCGTCGCCTACGGCCAGCGGGTACGGCCGACCCGCGTGGGCGCCGTCGCCGCCCGCCTCGCGGCGGTGGGATACGCGGTGCCCGGCGCCGTGATCGCCGTCGCGATCTACGTGCCGCTGGTCTGGGTGGACCGGCGCCTCATCGCGGCCGCAGAGACCTGGTTCGGCGCCGAGATCGGGCTGCTGTTCACGGGGACGATCCTCGGCCTGGTCGGCGCGTACGTGGTGCGCTTCCACGCGCAGGCCTACTCCGCGGTCGAGTCGCGCATGGGCCGCATCAACCCGCACCTGGACGACGCCGCAAGGGCACTCGGCGCCGACCGGGCGCGGGTGCTCACCGACGTCCACCTGCCCCTGCTGTGGCCGGGGATCGTCACGGCGGCGCTACTGGTGACCGTCGAGGTCATCAAGGAGCTGCCCGCCACCGCGCTGCTGCGGCCACTCGGGCGCGACACGCTCGCGATCATGACGTGGGAGGCGACGAAGGACTCCCGCTTCGACACCGCCGCCCTGCCCGCGCTGCTCATCGTGCTCGTCGGGCTCGTCCCGGTGGTCGTCCTCGTGAAGCTGTGGGGGCGCCGGGGCCCAGCCGCCAACGGAGCCGTCCCTCCCGTTCCGCAGTCCTGACATTCCAGCGCTCGTAACGATCTCGGGCGAGACGCGACGACCACCCAGGATGTCGATGGATGGGAGGGCCCTTGAACGCCGACGCTGTCGCGGAGGGGCATGCCGTGCTGGGGCCGTACCGCCTCGAGGGACTTCTCGGACGAGGCGGGATGGGTGAGGTCTATCGAGCGTTCGACACCCGACGCGGCCGCGCAGTCGCCCTCAAGGTCCTCCCGCCCGCGCTGGCGGGAGACGACAACTTCCGCGCTCGTTTCCGCCGGGAGTCCGACAGCGCCGCGCGCCTTCAGGATCCGCACGTCATACCGATCCACGATTTCGGCGAGATCGAGGGTCGGCTCTACATCGACATGCGCCTCGTCGATGGGGTCGGGCTCGACCAGATCATCGCGTCGGGACCGCTGGAGCCTCGCCGGGCCGTCGCGCTGATCGCCCAGGTCGCCGAGGCGCTCACCGACGCCCACGCGCATGGCGTTCAGCACCGCGATGTCAAGCCGTCGAACATCCTGGTGACTCGATCAGACTTCGTCTACCTGGTCGACTTCGGCATTGCGCGGGCGGTCGACGGCGATGTCACAGCACTGACGCAGAGCGGCGCCACCATCGGGACCCTGGCGTACATGGCGCCCGAGCGGTTCGAGGGCGGCCCGCCCGACAGCCGATCCGACATCTACTCGTTGGCGTGCACGCTCGCCGAATGCCTCACCGGGCGCAGGCCCTTCGCTGCGACCAGCCTGCCGTCATTGATGAAAGCGCATCTGTCGGCCGCGCCGCCGCGCCCCAGCCTGGAACGGCGAGACGTTCCGGCTGCCATGGACGAGGTCATCGCCCGCGGAATGGCGAAGGACCCGGCAGCCCGCTACCCGACGGCACGCGACCTCGCCGCCGCCGCTCAGTACGCGTTGCACCAGTGGGGCCTGCCGTCCGCACCCGTGCCGACCGGCCCGGCCCGGCCGGCGGCGACGCTCGTCCAGGCAACGCCGACACCACCGCGCCGGTCGCGGGTCCTGGGACTCGTCGCCAGCATCCTCGCAGTTGCGGCTGGATCCGGCGTCATCGGTTTCGCCCTGGGCCACTCGGCCGGATCCGCACAAGCGCAGGTCGCGGCGAGTTCAGGGCCGGCGTCGACCGACTCGGCCTCACTGCCGACGACCACGAGTCCGGCAGCTGGATCGATCACACCGAGGGTGACCGCCGCACCGGTCGTGCCCGCCCCGAGCGGTGGCAGCAGACCGGCCACCTACGTCTACACGGTCGAGTCCAACTACCCTGTGATGATCATCTACACCGACAGCAAGGGCGACCAAGTCACCCTGTCGTCGGTCGACGCGCCGTGGACCGTCAACGTGAGCACCACCGTGTGGGGCGCCGACGCCAGGCCGATGCTCACCGCCGGCTCGACCTCGTCGAAGGGCGACACCACGGTCTCCTGCACGATCGCAGACGACCAAGGCCGCGTCCTCGCCACGAACAGCAGTGCCACGGCTTACGCCTCGACCTCGTGCCTCGTCTTCCGGTGACGCCACCGGCGACGGGACAGCAGGCGAGGCCTACCCCTCCCGGCCCCCGACGCGCGGGAGCACGGGCGCGTCGCGGCCGGTGCCGATTTCCTCGTGGTAGTCGGCGTCGACGTTCACCGACCAGATGTCGTGGTCGCCGACGCCCAGGACGTTCTCCACGGCGAGCATCGCCGTCAGCATCGAGTGGTCCTGGTTGTTGTAGCGGTGCTGGCCGTTGCGTCCCACCGGGTGCACGTTCGGCGCGTGCTCGGCGAGCCAGGACCGCAGCAGCGCGACGCGCTCGGCGAACCCCTCCTCGTAGACGGGGTAGGCCTTCGGCATCCGCACGACGTAGCCGGCCTCGACCCGGTCCGCCGGGACCAGGCCGATCCCGGCGAGCTCCCGCGTGCCCAGCGCGACCAGTTCCTCGTCGGGCAGCTCCCACAGCTCGTCACCCTCGAAGACGAAGTACTCCAACCCGAGGCAGGTGCGGCCCGGCTTCACCATGGCCTCCGACCACGCGCCGAAGTTCTGGATCCGTCCGACTGCCACGTCCGGGCTGTGCACGTAGATCCAGTTGTCCGGGAAGGCGCAGTCGTCCGGCACGACGAGCGCGACCGTGAGGAAGTCGCGGAACCGCAGCCCGTCGGCCGCGGCGAGCACAGCGGGCGGGGCGGGCGGATCCATGGCCCTGAGCAGCTCCGGCAGCGGCATCGACGAGATCACGTGCGTGCACGGGTATCGCGTGGCCGCGCCCGCCGCCGTCGTCTCCACGCTCACGACCCGCCCGCCGACTCGGTGGACGCGGGTGACCGGCTGCTCGAGGAGCACCTTGCACCCGGCGGCCTCCACCCGCTCGGCGCAGCGCTCCCACATCAGGCCGGGGCCCAGGTTCGGGTAGTGGAACCGCTCGATCAGCGAGACGATCCCGGCCGGGCGCCGGCTCGGGAACACGGCGCTGCGCACCGCCGCCGCGAGCGAGAGGTTCTTGATCCGCTGGGCCGCCCAGTCCGCCGGCATCGCCGAGGCGGGCATCCCCCACACCTTCTCGTTGTAGCTCTTGAAGAAGTGCTGGTAGAGCCGCGAGCCGAAGCGGGCGGAGACCCAGCCCTCGAGGTTCGTCTGGTCGGCAGGCGGGCGCACCCGCGCCCACAGATAGGACGCGATGCAGCGCACCGCCTCGACGAGGCCGAGGTTGCGCAGCGCGTCCCACGGCCGCAGCGGGTACTCGAAGAACCGGCCGCGGTAGAGGATCCTACTGCGCCGGGGGCGGAGCAGGAACTCGTCGTCGCCCAGTAGGCCGTGCCAGAACCGCGAGACGCGCTCCACCTTGGTGAAGAACCGGTGCCCTCCGATGTCGAACCGCCAGCCCTCGCGCTCCACGGTGCGGCTGATGCCGCCGACGACGGCGTCGGCCTCGACCACGGTCGTCGGGACACCGGCCGCCACGAGCTCGGCGGCGGCGGTCAGTCCGGCCGGTCCCGCGCCGATGACGACGACGTCCAGGTCGGGCCGGGGCTCAGGCTCTGACGACATCCAGGTCAGACGGCCCGTGCCGCGGCCGGGTCGTCGAGCGCTGCGCGGAACCAGCCGATGGTGCGGCGCAGACCGTCGGCGAGATCGACCCGCGGCTCCCAGCCGAGCGCGGCGCGGGCCAGTGAGATGTCGGGTCTGCGGACGGTCGGGTCGTCCTCGGGCCGCGGCACGTACTCCAGCGGGCTGGCGGATCCCACCAGTTCGCGCACGAGCAGCGCCAACTCGCTCATCGAGACCTCGTGCGGGTTGCCGATGTTGACCGGACCGGCCTCCCGCGAGTGCAGCAGCCGCATGCACCCCTCCACCAGGTCGTCGACGTACTGGATGGAGCGGGTCTGGCTGCCGTCGCCTGCCACGGTGATCGGCTCGTCGGAGAGCGCCTGCCGGATGAACGTCGGCACCGCGCGGCCGTCGTCGGGGCGCATCCGGGGGCCGTGGGTGTTGAAGATGCGCACGATCGCGGTGTCCACACCCTGTGACCGCCGGTAGGCCATCGTCATCGCCTCGGCGAACCGCTTCGCCTCGTCGTAGACCCCGCGCGGCCCGACCGGGTTGACGTGGCCCCAGTAGGTCTCCGGCTGGGGATGCACCTGCGGGTCGCCGTAGGCCTCGGACGTCGACGCGAGCAGGAACCGCGCCTTCTTCTCCTTGGCCAGGCCGAGGGTGTGCAGGGTGCCGATCGAGCCGACCTTCAGCGTCTCGATCGGCATCCGCAGGTAGTCGACCGGCGACGCGGGCGAGGCGAAGTGCAGCACCACGTCGACGTCCCCCACCACGTGGACGAAGTCGGTGACGTTCGCCCGGACCAGCCGGAACGGCCCTGCCTCCGCGAGGTGGGCGACGTTCGCCGGCGAGCCGGTGGAGAAGTCGTCGAGGCACAGCACGCTGTAGCCATCGTGCAGCAACCGTTCCGACAGGTGCGAGCCCAGGAACCCGGCCCCGCCCGTCACGACAGCCCGCGGTCGCGCCACAGCCCACCAACCCCTGATCGGCCCCGACGACTGAAAAGGTGTGGAAACCCTAGCCTAAGGATTCGGCGAATCGGATCAAACCACCCGATCCGTCGTCGGGATCACGTGGAACCTCGGCCTCCGGCTCGCGCGGGGGCAGTCAAGATCCCCACGTGCGGATGGTGGCGTACTCCCCGCCTGAGACGATGACGAGGCGCCCCTCGAGCTCTGCCGTGGCAACCGCGTACACGTTCTCGCGGTGGCCGGTGAGGGGCTCGCCGATCGGGGAGATCGCGGCCACCCCGATCAGCGCGGCGATGATCGTCCTCGAGCGCCGTCTGCGCGGCGCCCCCTGATCCGGCGTCGGAGGCTCGGTCGGGCCGTCCGCTCGGCCTCCGACGTCGTCCGCGACGGTCCCGTTCGTCGCTGCGGGCGACCGCTCGGACTCTGAACCCCGATCCGGATCGGGACCGGTCTTCGCTGCATCCATCACCATCGACCCTCGACGCCGCACCAGTTCGCGCTGAACCCATGGACGTTCGCGCGGAAGGTGATGTCGATCGGTTCGCCGGTGTTGCCGTAGGTGCCGCTGAAGGCGATCACGTAGCCCTCGTCGGTCGGCTTGATGGTCGGCTTCGAGAACGTGACCCCGCGGGCGTACTCCGGGCTGCTCGGGTCGAGGAATGGGATCGACATCAGCTCGCTGCGGACCCGGTTGCCGTCCGCATCGGCCTCGCAGAGGGTCACGAGCAGCCCTTCGGCGTCCTGGAAGCCGAGGTGCACCTGCAGCAGACTGGCCAACAGCTTCACCGCGAGCTCCTCGGTGGCCGCATTGAGCTCCTCGGTGGCCGCATCGAGGTCCTCGCCTGCCGCGTCGAGGTCCTCGCGTGCCGCTTCGAGGTCCTCGACTGCTGGATCAGACGCGTCGGAGGGCAGGGCCAGCCCCTCGGGGGTGGTCGGGACGGTGACCGTCTCGGGGGTCCTCGAGAGGGTCAGCGCCATCCCGGCGCCGAGTCCGCCGAACACGACCGCCACGATCACCCCGATCGCGATCCGGCGTGCCTTTCCCGTGAGCTGTGGCAGACCTGGCACTGATCTCCCTGTTCCTGCGACAGCCCCACTCGGACGGACGCGCACCGCCTAGCCGGACCCGACTCACACCGGCGGGCTGACGCAAACGTACGAAGCAGACGACCCGAACGGTGTCAGGTGATCACCCGACACCGATGTAGCGCGATTGCCGGACCAGTACTCCAGCTGTGATCGTTACATTCGTCGCGACAACAACCATCTGTACCCGATACCGGCAGGTCAGCGCGGTGATCAAGGGCTGATGGTCGCGATCGGAGATCATCTAGCGACCATTTCACCTTGATCGCCGCATTGACCCCGGAATGGCGGCTTGATCAGCAGTTCGGCGAGTTCCCGGGTCGTTTTCGCCCGTTTCCGCGCCGAAACATTGATCATGCCCGTCGGACCGCCTCCGGTGGCGCCGCGCACCCCATCGGGCAGGCCCTTGGCCTGCGTGCGTCGTGGCGAGCACGACCAGACCCGGCGAACGAATGTGGTCACCGCCCTAGCAAGCCCTCACTAACGGCAATGGCGGTCGACAGTCAGTCGCAGCGGTCCTCGTGGTCGGCGTGGGGGTGGTGCTCGACCTGCAGCGTGCTGTGCGAAAGCCCGAACCGCTCCCGCAGCACGTGGGCCGCCCGGTCGAGGACCGAGCCTTCCCCGCACGGCCCGTGACCATCCTCGTCCACGACGACGTGCGCGGACACGGAGGGCTTGCGGTCGTTGATCGCCCAGACGTGCAGGTCGTGCACGTCACGCACGCCCGGTACGCCGCGCAGCGCGTGCTGCACCTCGTCCACGTCGATGTGCTTCGGCGCTCCCTCCAGCAGGACGTGCCCGACCTCGCGCAGCAGCCCGATCGTGCGCGGCACGATCAGGGCGGCGATGAACAGCGACGCCACGGTGTCGGCGTAGGGCCAGCCGGTGCTGAGCAGCACCACCGCCGCCACGAGCACCCCGACCGAACCGAGCGCGTCGCCGAGCACGTGCAGGGCGGCTCCGCGCATGTTCATGTTCCGCCGGTCGCCTCCCGCGAGCACGAGCAGCGACACGATGTTGCCGATCAGCCCCAGCGCGCCGATCACCAGCAGCGGCAAGCCGGGGATCTCAGCGGGTTCGAACAACCGGTTGACACCCTCGTAGGCGACCCAGACGACGACGGCGATCAGCGCGATCCCGTTGAGCCCCGCGACCAGCACCTCCACCCGGCCGAGCCCGTAGGTGCGGCGTGCGCTCGCGGGCCGCGCGGCCAGCACGGACGCCACGAGCGCCGCGGCCAGCGCACCCGCGTCGGTGAGCAGGTGTCCGAGGTCGGCGAGGAGGGCGAGCGACCCGGTCAGCACGGCACCGACCGCCCCGAGCAACGCCGCCGCGAGCGTCACGGCGAGTGCGACGCCCAGCCGCCTCCGGTCGCTCTCGGGCGAATGCCCGTGCCCGTGTCCGTGCCCCATCGACGCCTCCGATCGCGATCAGCCCAACCATAGAAACATGCGTACTCGTGCATGTCTAGCTCGGGGTGCAGCATCACGCGGCGGAGCAGCCGAACCGAGCGCGGCCCAACATCGCTTCACGATTCGGGCTCAGCCGCCCGGCGTCACCGGTGCTCGATCGAGAGCGAGTACACCACCACCACGCCCTCGGAGTCGGCGTCCTCGCCCCGCTCCGGGTTGGACTGCGTGTAGGCGCCGATCTTCCAATACCAGCTGCTCCCGCTGCGCTCGATCTCCGCGCGCTGCTCGCCGTTGTAGAAGACGATGATCCGCCCGTTCGCCGCCTCGACCCGCAGGTCGTATGGGGTGCCGAGCCGGTAGGCCGGATCGATGACGATCTGTTCTCGCCCGTCGTCGTACTGGGCGACGAGGGTCGGGCCCTCGAGCCGGATCTGCAGGACGTCGTCGCCGCCGTCGTGGATCTGGGCGGACACCACCTCGGGCTTGGCGCGTGGTACCTCGGTGATCGCCTGCCGGGTCTCGAGCGTGTGGGTGCCCTCCGTGTTGGACCACGCCGCTTTGTCCTCCCCGTTCATCTCGCGCAGCTCCGAACGGGGGTACTTGCTGTTCTTCGTGGTCACGCCGCCTGCCGGGGCGCGGAACACCACACCGGTGCCGTCCGGTGTCAGGTCGAACCACTCGCTGCGGTAGTCCAGCAGCTCGGGCTGGTCGATCGAGTCCGGGTCGCCGTCGGGGCCGATGGGCAGCGTGAGGAACCAGTTCTCGAGATCGAGGAGGTCTCCCGGCCGGTCGGCGGAGCCCTGCGTGCGCGGCGGCTCGGCCTCCGGGATCACCGGCGGCAGGCACGGCGGCCGTACCGCATCCAGCAACCCGCCGACCCCGGCGGCCACGACGATCGCGCACGGGTCGGGTGTGGACACCGCGGCCGGCACCGGAGCGGGCTGGAGGGCCAGCACGGCGGTCGCGACCAGGGCCATGGGCGAGATGAGGTCCGGCACGGCGCTACCCGACGCGACGCGGACGGGGGACGTGAACACCGGGTGGAACGGTTTCGGGCATGGCTCTCCCGTCATCGGAGGTGCAGGCGGGGACTCGTGACGAGCGGATGGCCGAACCGCTCACGGTGACGACGGTTCACGTCGTCGGTGAACGTGATCGTATGGCCGGCTCCGCCGCCGCGCGCCGGATCACTCGCAGCGTGACCCGAACGTGCTGGCTCCCAGCCACCCGGGTGAACCCCGACGGGAGGATTGGTCAGGCAGCTCTCGACGCCGCGATCCTGAATCAGGCCGGCGCGAGGTGGCGCCGGAACCACTCGACCAGGCCGGCATCCACCTCGCGGGCCGGTGGCAGCTGAGGCGCGGGCTCGATCCCTGGCTCGTCGGCGAGCGGATGCGCCAGCCCCGGGATCGACAGCAGTTCGGCCCGATCCCCCATCGCGTCGACGAGGTCGAGCGCATCGGCACGCAGCGCAGGGTGGTCCTGCTCGCCGCTGACGACCAGCAGCGGCGCTCGGGCGGCGATGCGGCCCGCATCGGCGACGACGTCCAGGGCGTCGACGATCTCCTCGGACTCGGCGTCGTACGGGTAGTCGCCGGGGAACAGGTCGACGACGGACCGGATCCTGATGGCACCGTTCACGACGGCGCCCGCGAAGACCGGGATCTCGGTGTCGGCGAGGATCCGCAGCGCGACGGCCCCTCCGAGCGAGCCGCCGAGCACGCCGATCGGGCCGTCCCCGACCGGCAGCTGGGCACGGATCGACGCCAGCGCGGCCGGGAACTCCTCGGTGGCCTGCCGGACGAACGGATGCAGGAAGGACATCAGCGGGTCCTTCTGGAACAGCGCCACGATCGCGTCCGTGCTGCCGTCGACCATGCGCGCCCCACACATCGGCATGCCGAGGTGCACCCGCCACGCGGGCAGTCCGTTCATCGGCAACGCGGCGGCGAACGCGGCGTCCGACCGCGGCGCATCCAGCATGTGCCAGGTGACGATCAACGGCGCGGGGCCGTCGCCGGCGGGCGGCAGCGCGGTGAACGGCACTCCGGCGGCCGTGCCCGTGATCGGTGACGTCATGCGGGTCACGCTAGGTCTGGGGCCGCGTGCCGGGCATCGGTTATCGCCACCAGCGAAAGCCGACGCGATCGCTTCAGGACGATGTTCCGAAGGTGTTGGTCTGGGTGTTGCGGTCGCCGACCTGCACGCCCTGTGCGCCGCGGAGATCGACGGTGTACTTGCCTGCCGCGGTACCGGCCGCGTCCAGCAGCGCCATCAGCCGCTGCGCCGCCTGCACGGCCGAGGCGTCGGCCGCGACGTCGGTCTCGACCAGTTCGGCCTCGAGGGCGGGTTGCCATTGTTCGGGCTTCGACTCGTGCTGGGCCAGCGCCACTTCTCCCGCACCGCGCCCGGACAGGCGGCGGCTCACCAGCGCCTTCAGCCCGTTGTACGCGTCGGTCACCGCGGTGGAGGCCGTGCCCTCCAACGCCGCGAGCGCGCCCGCCGTCAACGCGCCCACGATCAACGACACCGGATCCATGAGCCCCGCCCCCGCCCTCGTCGAACAACTGCCGCTCATCATGCCGTGGCCGGTCCGCTGCCGGACGGCTCGGATTCCGCGGTGTTCGCGTGCTGGTTCCAGTACGTGAGCGTTTCTCCGGTGTTCCAGGTCAATGGGTGATCGGGGCCCAGCGCGCGGGTCGCGTCGGCCAGCAGCTGGTCGGCGCCGGTGATCGCGCCCGTGACGTCGCCTGCCCGGCCGCGCAATTCAGCAAGCCGGTGACGCGTCTCCAGCGTGAGCCGGTGCTCCGGGCCGAGGACCCGCGTGCTGTCGGTGAGGAGCACCTCGGCCTCGGCCACGCCGCGGGAGAAGTCTCCGGTTTCGCCGCGCCACACGACGAGGTTGTGCGCTATCCCGAGGACCACCGGGTGATCGCCCCCGAGGGCGTGTCGGGCCTCGGCGAGCAGCGGGGTGAGTGTGTCGATGGCTGCTGCCGCGTCCCCCGACTCACCCCGCCACCAAGCCACCATGCCCCGGGCGGCCAGGGTCTGGGGATGGCGGGCGCCGAGCGCCCGCCGTGACTCGCGGACCAGCTGCTCGGCTTCCCGGATCGCCCCGTCGTGGTCTCCGGCCTTTCCGCGCCAATCGGCGAGGCCGGCGCGGCTGAAGAGGGTGTGGCGGTGGTCGGCGCCGAGCACCCGCAGCCGGTCGGCCAGCAGCTCCTCGGTCCCGGCGAGTGCGCCGGCCACGTCGCCCGCCTCCCCGCGCCAGCTGGCCACGTTGTAGCGGGTGGTCAGGGTGAACGCATCGTCCGGACCGAGATGCTCGATGCAGTCGCGCAGCAACTCCTCGAACGCGGCGGCGGCCCCGGCGGGATCACCGTTCGACCCGCGATTGAGCACCAGGCCGCCCCGGCTGTGCAGGACGTCGGGGTGTTCGGGTCCCAGTACACGCTGCTGGTCGGCGACCACCTTCTCGAGCACGGCCACGGCGTCGGCATGCCTGCCGGCCTCGCCGAGCCACTCACCGAGGTTCCACCGCGCCGACAGCGTGCTGGGATGATCCCCACCGAATCGACGCTCGGCCTCATCCCTGACCATCTCCCAGTGCCGGATGCCTGCTGAGTACTGGCCGGATTCACCGATGCTGCGGCCGAGCCGCCACAGCAGTTGCCGCTCGTCGTGTCCGGCCCACACGGCGCCGGCGTCCCGCTCGAAAACGGCAGTGGCATTGCTTCGCAGCATCCGGGCGTACTCGGCGTCGCGGTCGATCTCCGGCCAGATCGCGACCAACGCACGCGCCCCCGCACGGACCAGGTCGGCTCGCCGTTGCGGGTCCACGCCGTCCAGCGTCGCCCGCTGGACCAACGCATGGATCCTGATCACGTCCGTCCCGTCTCCCTGCCCAAGGGAAACCAGGCTCAGACGTACCAGGTTCCGCAGAGCATCCCGGAGATCGTCAGCCGGCGCCCCGGGCCGGACGGTCATGGCGAGCTGATCGGCGGCGAACGAGGTGACGAGGGCGCTCGGGCACCCGTTCGGGTCGAACACGCAGACTTGCTCGAGCAGGGGTCGGGCGAGCCCACGCGGCGGTAGCCGGTCGGCGGCCTCCACGGACAGGAGCCAGGTCGCGGCGACGGTGCTGATGTAGTCGTCGGCCACCGCGTCGGGCGGGAACAGGTCGGCCAGCACGCGGCGCCGATCGGCCAGACGCCGCAGGTAACCGGCACAGGTCTCGCCCCGGTCGGCGATGAACGATGCCGCCTGGGCGAGCGCGAGCGGGAGATGCCCGAGGTCGGCCGCGAGCAGGTCGACATCGCCGAGCTCGGAACTGGGATCGAGCCCGAGCCGGTCGATCAGGAAGCGCCGTGCCTGCTCCGGGGTGAACGTCTCGACGTCGATCCGGTGCCGTCGGCGCGTCGACAGCGCGGAGTCGGCGCGCCGCGTGGTGACCAGGGTCTGGCCACCCGGCCCGTCCGGCCACAGTCCCCGCAGGTCGACCGGATCCGCGAGATCGTCCAGGACGATCAGCCACGTCCGGTCGGTGCCCTGCAGCCATGTCAGCAACCACGACGCCTCGGCCTGCGCGTCGCCGTGGTGGTGGCCCAGTTCCACCGCGGTGCGGCTGTAGCCCTCGATGATCGCCGCCCTGCTGGACGCGGTGATCCACACCAGCAGATCGACCTGCGCTGCCCTTGCTCGGGCGAGCTCGGCCGCCCATTGCGTCTTGCCGACCCCGCCGAGCCCGGACAGCACCACGGTCGGGGCGTTCTCGGTGAGCGGTGTCGGAGAAGCTCGTAGCTGGTGGCCGTCGGCGAGGGGCGGGATCACACCGACCCGTACCGGCCAGGAGACCGGTCGGGGACGATCGAGGAAATAGTTGATCTGCGTGGTCTGATCGCCGACCTGCACACCACGAGCCCAGCGCGCGTCGACGTCGCTGGGCACTGCGTGCGGATCGACCGGCAAGCTGGGACCCATCCGATCTCGAACGGAGCGTGGCCGTCAGCGTGCCACGACCAGCGACCCGCCGACCACGCCCGCGCGACTCGGCGCCCGGTGCTACCTGCCGAGCAGGCGGGGCGAGAGCAGTTCGTCGACGACGACGAAGGCGGCGCCGACGAGCCCGGCAGAGTTGCCGAGCGACGAGATGGCGAACCGCAGGCGCCGCGCCGCGCTCGGGAGCGAGCGTTCGAGGACCGTCGCGCGGAACGCGGACATGAACGGGTCGTCGATGCTCACCAGACCGGCGTCGACGAGCACCAGCGACGGGTTGAGCCCGCTGACGAGCGCCGCGCTCACCGCACCGAGCGCCTCACCTGCCCGCGTGAGGATCTCGGCGCTCACGGGGTCGCCCGCCGCGGCCGCGGTGAAGACCTCGCGCGCACCGATGGCACGCCCCTGCCCCCTGATGGCTGCGAGTATGGCGCTGCGGCCGTCGACGGCCGCCCGATGACCTTGCCGCCCGATCGCCCGTGCGCCCGCGACCTGCGTGAGGCATCCGGTGTGCCCGCACCAGCACGCGTCCTCGACATCGGCGGAGACGAAGACGTGCCCGAACTCGCCCGCGAATCCCTCGGCTCCGCGGTGCAGGGCACCCGAGGAGATGACGGCTCCACCGATCCCGCGCCCGACCTTGATGAAGAGCACGTCGTCGTGCCCCTTCGCGAGCCCCGCGCGGAGCTCGCCGAGCGCCATCAGGTTGGCGTCGTTGTCGACCTGAACGGGCACGTCGTAGCGGGTCGAGAGCCGGTCGCGGACCGCGTAGTCGGCCCACTCGGGAACGGACAACGCCCCGACCGGGCGACCCGTGGCGATCGCGACCGGTCCCGGGATGCCGATGCCGATGCCGCGCAGCGGCGGGCGCTGCGGGGGACGCGCCGCCAGGAGCTTGTCGAACAGCTCCTCGACGCGCCCGAGGGTCGCGTCCGGGCCCGCCGCCGGATCGGCGTCCTCGTGCATCTCCGTGAGGATGGTGCCGCCGAGGTCGGCGAGCCCCACTGTCACGCTCGTCGCGGCCAGCTCGGCCACGAGCACGTGCGCCGCACCGGCGCGGAACCGGACCTCGCGCGGGGCCCGGCCACCGGTGGACCGGCCGATCTCACCTTCCTCCACCAACCCGCTCGCGATGAGCTCGTCGACGCGCTGCGTCACGACCTTCCGGCTCAGGCCGGTGCGCCGGGCGAGCTCGGCGCGGGTGATCGGGCCCGCCGCCCGGAGCAGGCCGAGTACGAGGAACAGGCCTTCGGACGGCACCAACCTCGCTGACCGTGTCATCGCATGCATCCTAGAAAGGTCCCAGCGGGTTGTCTTATGTCCCAACGGGACATAAGGTCGCCGAGACCGACACTAGGAGCCCGTGTGACCGCCACCGACGCCGACTTCCCTGCCGGCTTCCTCTGGGGCGCCGCCACCGCGGCCCACCAGGTCGAGGGCGGCAACACCAACAACGACTGGTGGGATTTCGAGCACGACCCCGCATCGGCCGCGCGGGAGTCCTCCGGCGACGGCATCGACCAGTTCCACCGCTACGCGGAGGACTTCGCACTGCTGAAGTCCTTGGGACACAACTGCCACCGGCTCTCCCTGGAGTGGTCCCGGATCGAGCCTGCGCCCGGTGAGTTCAGCCAGAGCGCACTGGCGCACTACCGCCGGATGCTCACGGCGCTGGCCGACGCCGGACTGACCGGGTTCGTGACGCTGCACCACTTCACGCTGCCGCGCTGGTTCGCCGCGCAGGGCGGCTGGCTCGGGCCCGAGGCGATCCCGCTGTTCGAGCGTTACTGCCGCCGCGTCGTCACCGAGCTGGGCGATCTGATGCCGTTCGTCTGCACGATCAACGAGCCGCAGATGGTCGCGCTGCACGGCTACCTGGAGGGCTACCACCCGCCGGGGATCACGAACGCCGTGCTGTGGAGGCGGGCCGGGCGCGTCCTGCTCGACGCCCACCACGCCGCGGTCCGTGCCGTGCGCGACGGGCGGGGCGGGTCGAGGCCAGGACTGGCCGTCCAGCTCCCGCTGCTGGCGCCCGCGCGCGACGACGGGACGTGCCGGGCGTTCTGCGACCGCATGCGGGCCGAGATCGTCGACCTGCACCTCGACGGGCTCACCGAGAACGACCCCGGCGACTGGCTCGGTGTGCAGTACTACCGCAAGCAGTGGGTCGACCCCGCCTCGCCGTGGCTGTTCGCCGACCCGCCTGCCGGCTTCGCCCGCACCCAGATGGGCTGGGCGGTGTACCCGGACGGGCTGCGGCAGATGCTCCACCGCGCGGCCGCGACGGGCCTGCCGCTCTACGTCACCGAGAACGGCATCGCCACCGAGGACGACACCGAACGCCTCGACTACCTCGAATCCCACCTCGCCGCCGTGACGCAGGCCAGGGCCGAGGGGGCCGACGTCCGCGGCTACATCCACTGGTCGGCCTTCGACAACTTCGAGTGGTCCGAGGGGTACGGCCCGAAGTTCGGCCTGATCGCCGTCGACCGTGACAAGGACTTCACCCGCGTCCCCAAGCCGAGCGCCTACGCCTTCGCCCGGATCGCCGCGACCGGGCGAATCGCCACGCTCCGCGCCACCTGACGTCTCCATCTCGCAGGAAGGATCCGCAATGGCGCATCCCACTCCTCCCGTCCAGCGGCCCGGGGAGGCCGTGTCCAAGAAGGCCGTCGTCGCCGGCGCGATCGGCAACTTCGTGGAGTGGTACGACTTCGTCCTCTACGGCGCCTCCGCGCCGATCCTCGCCAGGGTGTTCTTCTCGAACGCCGACCCGCAGGCGGCGCTGCTGGCCACCTTCGCGACCTTCGGCGTCGCCTTCGTCGCCCGGCCGTTCGGCGCGTTGCTGCTGGGCAACCTCGGTGACCGCGTCGGCAGGCGCAACGTGCTGGCCGGCGTGGTCCTGGTGATGTCGATCGGCACCGCGGCGATCGCCCTGCTGCCCGGCTACGCCCAGATCGGTCTCTGGGCACCGCTGCTCCTGCTGATCATCCGAGCGCTGCAGGGGTTCACCGCGGGCGGCGAGTTCGGCGGCTCGGCAACCTTCATCGTCGAGTACGCCCCCGACGGCAAGCGGGGCCGCTACGGCTCGTGGCAGACGGCCACCGTCGGCCTCGGCTCCGCCACCGCCACCGCGCTCGTCCTGCTGTTCACCGCGATCCTGTCCCCGGAGCAGCTCGACTCGTGGGGATGGCGCATCCCGTTCGCCATCGCCCTGCCCCTCGGCCTGATCGGCCTCTACATGCGACTCAAGCTCGAGGACACCCCCGACTACCGGCGGGTCCACGAGCTGCAGCACGACCTGAAGGCCAAGCCGTCCCTGCCGATCGCCGAGGCGCTCCGGCACCACTGGCGGCTGATCCTGCTCGGCGCCGCGATCGTCACCGGCGGCACCGTGACCACCTACGTCTTCCACAACTACATCCCGGCGTTCCTGAACACCGAGCTGGACGTGCCGCTGCCCGTCGCACTCGGCGGCAACGTGATCGGCATCCTCGTCTATGCCGCCGCCGCGCTGCTCTGGGGCCGGCTGTCGGACACCTACGGGCGGAAACCGTTCGTCATCGGCGGCGCGGCCGTCCTCGTCGTCCTCATGTACCCGATCTTCCGCATTGACGAGATCGGCACTCTGCCCGCCATCGCCGCGGGCCAGGCACTGTTCGGCATCGCAGCGGCAGCGATCATGGGCCTGGTGCCCACCCTGCTGTCGGAGTTCTTCCCCACCACCGTGCGCATGAGCGGCCTGTCGGTCGCCTACACCCTGGCCAACGCACTCTTCGGGGGCACGGCACCGTTCGTCGTCCTGTGGCTGGTCGGGCTCACCGGGAACCCCACGGTCGTCGTGTTCTACTGCGTCGCCGCCCTGCTCTTCACCCTCGTCGGCGCGTTGCTCATCAGGGAGACCGCCCACCAGCCGCTGCGTGCGACCTGAGCTCGGTGGCTTGAGCGAGCCGCCGAGCGGGATCACGCTGCCGGACGGTGACTCCGCGGCGGTGTAGCGAGGCGCTTGGTGGTGCGCCGGAACGCCCACACGATGACCAGCGCGGCCAGCACCGTCAGCGGTGTCCCCATCGCGATCTTGGCGACGGCCAGCCATGTGGTCGAGTCGGCCAGGTAGAGCCATTGCTTCACCGCGAACCGGGCGCCGAACACGAGCGCCGCTGCGAGGGTGGCGACGTCGTGTGCCCGTAGCACGGCCCTGTCTTCACGCCATGCGTGCTGGCCGCCGTGCATCAGGTTCCAGATCGCGCCGGTCAGCGGCCTGCGGACCAGCACGGAACCGGCGGTGACGACGAAGCCTGCCAGCGCTGCCCAGATCCCGATGACGAAGAAGTCCTTCGCGGATCCGGTGACTGCGACGATGCCCACGGCGGCCGCGATGCCGAGTAGCCCGCCGATCGCCGACGTGAAGCGCTCACCGCGCAGCAGCCGGAACCCGGTCAGCGCCAGCCCGGCGGCGACCGAGACGCCGATCGTCATCGGCAGCGGCAGGAACGCGTTGGCCGCCACGAACACCACTACCGGGACGGTGGAGTAGACGAACCCCATCGGGCCGCCCATGTGGTCGAGCAGCGTCGGCTGCGCCGCGGCCTGCCCGGCAACCGGGATCGGCTCGGTGGACATCGGCTCGGTGGGCAGGTCCGCCTCGCGGGCGTCCTTCTGGTCGATCACGTTTCGTCCTTTCCGTCGGCGCGGTGGATCCACGACAGCCCGTGCCGTTGCGGCATGGTCAAGATGTTCATGGCGGACGTCACACGCCGCCTTGACCATGCCGCTACGGCACGGTGTGAACTGGGGGCATGGCCTGGAGCACCCGTGAGATCGCCGAGCTCGCCGGAACCAGCCTGCGAGCGGTCCGGCACTACCACGAGGTCGGGCTGCTGGCCGAACCCGAGCGACGCGCCAACGGCTACAAGCAGTACGGCGTCGCGCACCTGATCCGGGTACTGCGCATCAAGCGCCTCACCGACCTCGGCTTCTCGCTGTCGCAGATCGTTGACATGGGCGACGCCGACGACCACCCTGACGACGCTCTGCGCGCTCTCGACGCCGAGCTCGCGGCCACCATCGAACGCCTCCAGCTGGCCCGCGTCGAACTCGCCCTGATCATGCGCCAGTCGCTGCCGACCGACCTGCCGCCCGAGTTCGCCTCGGCCGCGACGGCGGAGATGTCCGACGCCGACCGATCCCTGATCACGGTGATGACGCGGGTCCTCGGATCGGCTCCGCGCCAGGCCTACGCGGACATGTTGCAGAACTACACCGGCGACCCCGTCGGCAAGGAGTTCGACACGCTCCCCGCCGATGCCGACGAGCAGACCCGCAAGGACGTCGCCGAGCGCTGGGCGCCCCACGTCCGGAAACTGTTCGACGAGCACCCGGCACTGCGCGCACCGCACGTCGACGCGCCACACGGTGAGGAATTCGCGAGGAAGACGATCGGGAAGGCCGTCAGAGACCTGTACAACCCCGCACAGCTGGACGTCCTGCGGCGCGTCGACGCGCTGCTCACGGAACCCCGAGCGAACGGACGCCTCCCGTCGGTCGAGTAGCGGCGGCCCGCCAGGGCCGGCGCTACTCGACCACCGGACAGTGGTCAGGCGGTGTGCCGGTAGGCGGGGTAGTCGACGTAGCCTGCGTTGCCGCCCTGGTACCAGGTGTCCTGGTCGTCCTCCGTGATCGGCAGGCGTGAGCGGAGTCGTTCGACCAGGTCCGGGTTGGCGATGAAGGCCCGCCCGAAGCTGATCAGGTCGGCACCGAGGGCCAGCCATCGATGGCGTCGCCCGCCCGTCGGCGGTGGCGCGGACCCGGGTCATGGGCGCCATCACCACGCGGTTGGGCAGGGTCAGCACGCCGAGCTGGTAGCGGTCGAACAGGCTGGTCACGGTTTCCTCCTCCGGAATGTCCCGCGCTACGCTAGAAGCTGACTCTGACGTCAGAGGCGAGGGTTTGCGTCGCGGATCGCAGGAGGAGGCGCCGTGCGGATCGGAGTGCTCGCGGAGCGGGCAGGGGTGAGTGTCCGGGCGCTGCGCTACTACGAGGAGCAAGGCCTGCTGGCGAGCGCCCGCAGTGCGGGCGGGCAACGCCACTACACCGAGGACGCGTTGGAGCGGGTGAGGTTCCTGCAATGGCTCTACGCCGCCGGTCTGTCCAGCCGGACCATCGCCGAGCTGTTGCCGTGCGTCGACTCACCCAGCGACGACAACACCGACGCCGCCTTCGCGCGGATGATCGAGGAACGCGAGCGGCTCGACGCCCACATCGGCGAGCTGATCCACGCCCGCGACGTTCTCGACGGGCTGATCGCGGGCAACCGCGCCCACCGCAACGCATCAGCCTGAGCCGGTACGCCCCCACGGATCGCACAGCACCGTACGAGTGAGAGCCGTTACCCACGGTAACGCCGCCGCGATCGCCGCGCCGCGGCCGCGACCACCTCCGACGCACCGTTCGGACATCCGCGGCGACCGCGAGCAGGGGATCTGCCGGTGGCCGTCCCGATGGACGGGCCGCGAAGCGCGCCGGACGGCTCCCGGGGACCCACCGGGCCGTTCGGGTGATGTGCGTCGAACGGGCGAACGGCCTGCGGACGGCTGCAACGCGGGCCGGGCCGGAAACGACGGATCGTCTGCGCACTGAGCTGCATGAACGCACCAGGAAGGCGATCCATTGGAACCGCCCGTCCACCCGCACGGCCGCAGCAGCGGCGACGGGATCACCGTCGCGGAGCTGCTCGCCAAGTACCAGGGAATGTCCGTTCTCGCGACACCGCGACATGGCACGGGCGACGCGGTGTCGGTCGCGGCGCTGCTCCGCCGCGAAGGGCGCGGGTCGCACAAGGCCGACCGCCCGCTGCTGCCACGCGGGCACGCCCGTATCGCGGTCCCACCAGCCGGTCCGCCCCGCCGCAACGTCCGCAAGGCGACCGCGGCGGCCGGTGCGCTGTTCGCCGCCACCGCGATCCTCGGGCCCTCGGTGCTCGACGACGGGCCCGGGCACTCGGAGCCCGGGGTCGGCACCGCCGTCCCGCTCCCGCTCACGGACCTGCCCGGCCGAGGGGCACTCGTCGACGCCGCCGCCTCCGACGGCCTCGTCGCGGCAGCGGTGCGACAGCTCTTCGTCGACGCCGTCTCCTCCGATGTGGACACCAGGGCGGTCGGCGGGGCGGTCGGCGGGGCGGCGCCGGGCGATGGCCGGATCGTCGCCCTCGGAGACCGGCCGACCGCGGGCGGGCCGCACCCCGCGTCGGCCGAGCCCGCCGTCATGCCCTCGCCCGGCACCACCCAGCCCGGCGGCGGGGCATCGCCATGGCCGTGGGGACCGAGCGACGGACCTCACGCGCCGGCTCCCGGATCGGGGGCTCCCGGCGGCGGGGCTCCGAGTGGCGACGATCCCGGTGGCGCACCGGGCAGCCCCGCTCCTTCCGGGCCTCCACGGGTCGCCGTGGCGCTGTCCCCGCCTGCGGTGGTGACGCCCGGGGTGCACGTGCCGAGCGCGGGTGTCGAGCTGCCCGTGGTCGGTCCGGTTCGCGGCCCCGCGGTGACGGTGGAACCGGGCGCGGTCACCCCGCCCGCGGTCAGCGCCGCACTCGGCCCGGAAGGGGTGGAGGCGGCCACGACGAAGGCGAAGATCGGCGCGCCGGACGTCGCCGTCTCCGACGTCAGGGTCGGTGTGCTCTCCGCCTCCGGGGCGAGCGTCAGCACGCCCGACGTCGAGGTCTCCGATGCCCGGGTTGCACTGTCCACCGACGCGCCACCGGAGGTGACGCTCCCCGCCGTGGCCATCTCGGCCTCGCGGATCGAGACGCCGGACCTCGCGCTGGGACCGGTGGCGGTAGCGCTCCCCGACGTCGAACTGCCCGCGGTGTCGCTCGCCGGCTCGGACGACGAGGACCCCGACGCGGACGCGAGCGAGCCGAGGAGGACGGCGGACGGCCCCGCTTCCACGGCCGACGCCGACGACGCGGACGCCGAAGCCGGCGACGAACCCGAGGCGGCCGACGAAGCTCCCGCCGACACCGGCTACGACACCGACACCGGCGACGGCGACGGCGACGGCGAGGCTGGCAGCGACGCCGGAAGCGACGCCGGAAGCGACGAGAACACCGGAAGCGACGACGACAGCACCGACAACGACAGCACCGACAACGACAGCACCGACAACGACAGCACCGGCACCACCGACGACGGCGGCTCGACGGACGGCACCGACGGCGGTGACAGCGGCACCGATGACAGCCGCACCGACAGCGGATGAACCTCGGCGGCGGCCGCGGTGACCGTCAAGCCTGTTCGGCGAGGAAGGGCACCACGGCGTCCAGGAACTCCGCCTGCCGCTCGACATTCGCCATGTGCACCGCGGGCAGGACGACGTACCGCGCGCCGGGGACGACCGAGGCGATCTCCTTCCCATGAGCGGCGGAGGTGACCGTGTCGTACTCGCCCGCGACCACCAGCGTCGGGTTGCGGATGAGCGATGCCGTGCGGCGCAGGTCGGCGTCGCGCACCACGGCCCAGCTGCCGGCCACGCCTTCCCGCCGCGTCGCGAGCAGCGTGCGGCGGAAGCCCTCGACGACCTCGTTGTCGCCCTCCAACATGTGGGCCGGGAACCAGTTCCGCAGGAACATCTCCGCGGTTGCCTGCATGTCGGGGGCCGCCAGCAGCTCGGCGATCAGCGGATCCCACTGCTGCGGCGGGCCGAGGTATGCGGCGGTGTTCGAGAGCACCAGGCGGTCAACCCGCTCCGGCACGTGGATCGCCAACCACTGCGCGACGAACCCGCCGAGCGACAGACCCAGCACGTGCACCCGCTGCAGGCCCAGCGCGTCCAGCAGCTCGACCACGTCGCGCCCCAGCCGGTCCAGTGAGTACGGGCCGCTCGGCACGCCGGAGGCGCCGTGGCCGCGCGCGTCGTAGCGCAGCAGCCGGAAGTGCTCGGTGAGGGCGGCCACCTGGCCGTCCCACATGTGGAGGTCGGTGCCGATGGAGTTCGAGAGCAGCAGCACCGGCATGTCCTGCTCACCGTCGAAGCGGTAGGCGATGCGGACGCCATCACCGGTGGTGATTGCCTTGTATGTCTGGGGGTCCATGCCCTCAGCCTCGTGCACGACGTTGCTGATTTCCATTACAAAGATCGGACGAGCTATGTAGGCTCACACGACAATGTCCAGCTTCACACTCCACGAGTTGCAGTGCTTCGACGCCGTCGTGAGCGACGGCGGCTTCCAGGCCGCCGCCGAGCGGCTGCACCGCTCGCATCCGTCGGTCTTCGCGGCGGTGGCCAAGCTGGAACGCCAGCTGGGCCTGAACCTGCTGGACCGCTCGGGCTACCGGGTGCGGCTCACCGAGGCGGGGCAGGCCTTCCACCGCAAGGTGGCCGTCCTGCTGCACGAGGCCGAGGAGCTGCGGACCTACGCCACGCAGCTGGCGATGGGCGAGGAGGCCGAGCTGCGGGTGGTGCTCGGGGACCTGTGCCCGTTGCCGCCGGTGCTGGCCCTGCTCAGCCGCTTCTTCGCGAGCTGCCCGCAGACGCGGATGCACCTGCAGTTCGAGACCGTGACCGGCCCGTGGGAGCGGCTGCTGGAGGACGAGACCGACCTCATCGTGCACCGCGTCCCCAAGAGCGACGTGCGGATGGAGTGGATCGATCTCGGCCGCGTCGCGATGGTCCCGGTCGTGGCGCCCGGGTTCCTGCCCTTCCCCCCGGCCTCGGACATCACGCCGCAACGGATGCGGGCCTTCACCCAGTGCGTGATCCGGGATTCGGCACGGCACCCGACCGAACAGGGCCATTTCCTGGTCGAGGGCGCACCCCGGAGTTCCGTGCCGGACCACCTCATGAAGAAGGAGCTGGTCCTGCACGGCATGGCGTGGGGCCACCTGCCCCGATTCATGATCGAGCCCGAGCTGCGCGACGGGCGCCTGCTGTCCATCGCCGGACGACACTTTCCCGGTGTGGTCGAGAACCTCTCGGCGGCGCGCCGGCGCGACCGGCCGCACGGACCGGTCGCCGACCAGCTGTGGGACTTCCTGGCTCGCGAAGCACCGGTGCTGCGGCCTGGGCTGGGCCGCGTGCCGAGGGCGAAGGGAACCAGACTCCCGGTGGTCGAGTAGGGACGGCGCCCCAGCGCCGGCCCGTATCGAGACCACCAACACCGAGACCGGCATGTGGTCTCGATACGCGCCGGCCCTGGCGGGCCGGCGCTACTCGACCACCGGAAGAGGGGGTCGGCGTTACTCGAGCTGCGGGTAGTGGGTGGGAATGTCCAGCGCACGGGCCAGCGGCACACCGGGCCGGTAGGCCAGATGCCGGTAGGACGGCGCCTCCAGCACGGAGAGGTTGGCGCGCGCGCCGACACCCAGGTGCCCCACATCGGCGCGACGCAGCGCCGCCGCGCCACCGGCCGTCGCCGCCCGCACCGCCTCGGCCGGCGTCATCCGCATCTCGCGCACCGCGAGCGCGATGCAGATCGACATGGACGAGGAGAAGCACGTGCCCGGGTTGCAGTCCGTGGCCAGCGCCACTGTGACGCCGGCGTCGAGCAGCCTGCGGGCGTCCGGATAGGGCTGCCGGGTCGAGAACTCGACGCCAGGGAGCAGGGTCGCCACGGTGTCACCGGACGCCAGCGCGTCGACGTCGGCATCGGTCAGGTACGTGCAGTGGTCGACGCTCGCGGCGGCCAGCTCGACGGCCAGCCGCACGCCGGGGCCGGGCCCGAGCTGGTTGCCGTGCACCCGCAGGCCGAGACCGGCGGCCCGGCCCGCTTCCAGCACCGCGCGGCTGGCGCCCCCGTCGAAAGCGTGTGGGGAGGCGGGCTCGCAGAACACGTCCACCCAGCGCGCGTACGGCGCGCACGCCCGCAGCATGGGGCCGGTGACCAGCGCGACGTACTCATCGGTCCGGCCCGCGTACTCCGGGGGCACGACGTGCGCGCCGAGGAAGGTGGTCTCGTCGGTCACCTCGCGGGCGAGCCGGAGCGCGCGCGCCTCATCGGCGACGGTCAGGCCGTAGCCGCTCTTGACCTCGACCGTCGTGGTGCCCTGTGCTCGCATCTCCGCCACGAGGGCGCGGAGACGCGCCCGGAGCTGGTCGTCGTCGGCCGCGCGGGTGGCCGTGACCGTGGAGGCGATGCCGCCGCCGTCGTAGGGCACGCCCGACATCCGCGCCTCGAACTCGGCCGAGCGCTCGCCTGCGAACACCAGGTGGGCGTGGCTGTCGACGAAACCGGGCAACACGGCCCGGCCCTCCACGTCGATCCGCGCGTCGGCCGCGGGAGCCGATGCCGAGGGACCCACCCATGCGACGAGGCCGTCGTCGACCACCAGCGCCGCGTCGGCCACGATCCCCAGCGGGCCGGGGCCGAGCGCGGGGTCGTTGGTGACCAGCTCGGCGATGCCCGTGACCAGCGTGCTCATGGCTCCTCCCAGAGCGGGGCGATGGCGTCGGCCAGCAGCCGGCCCACGTCCCCCAGCACATGCCTGCCCTCGCGCACGATCACACGCCCGTCGACCACGACGGTGTGGATGTCCTCGGCGCAGGCCGTCATCACCACCTGCTCGGGGGCCGTGCCTGCGGTGCGGGGGCGGTCCAGCCCGACCGCGACCAGGTCGGCCCGCGCGCCGGAGGCGATCCGTCCCGCGTCCGGCCAGCCGAGGCAGGCGTGCCCGTGCTCGGTGAGCGCATCCACGAGGGCGGCGGGTGTCAGGCGGCCGCGCTCGCCGGAGGCCAGCCGCTCGTGGGACTCGACGAGTCGGGCCTCGGCGAGCAGGTCGACCGTGACGTGCTGGTCGCTGCCGACCGTCAGCGGCGACCCGGCCCGCCGCAGCGCCCGGAACGGGCCGATGCCGTCGGCGAGGTCGGCCTCCGTACTCGGGCAGGCGCACACGCTGGTGCCCGAGCCGCCGAGCCGGGCGATGTCGGCGGCGCTCAGGTGCGTGGCGTGCACCGCGGTCGTGCCCGGCCCGAGGACGCCCTGTTCGGCCAGCAGCGCCGTGGGCGTGGCCCCGTAGAACGCCTGGCACGCGTCGTTCTCCTGCTGCTGCTCCGACAGGTGGACGTGCAGGGGCCGCCGGCCCGCGGCCCGCACGACGACGGGCAGCTGCGCGGCGGGCACCGCCCGCACCGAGTGCACCGCCGCGCCCACCCGCACCCCGTCGGTGTCCGCGAGCCGGGCGACGCGCTCCGCCCAGGCGTGGGCGTCACCGTCGCCGAACCGCGCCTGCACCGGGTCGAGCGGGGTGTGGCCGGACGCGCCGAGCCCACCGGCGAGGTAGCAGGTGTCCAGCAGCGTGAGCCGCACGCCCGCCTCGGCGGCCGCCTGGATCAGCGCCTGTCCCATCGCGTTCGGGTCGGCGTACGGGGTGCCGTCCTCGTCGTGGTGCAGGTAGTGGAACTCGCCGACGCAGCTCACGCCGGCCAGCGCCATCTCCGCATACGCGGCCCGGGCCAGTGCGAGGTAGCGGTCCGGGTCGAGCCGCGCCGCCACCTCGTACATCCGCTCCCGCCAGGTCCAGAACGTGCCGCCGCGGTCGTGCGTGCGGCCGCGCAGGGCGCGGTGGAACGCGTGGCTGTGGGCGTTCGCGAAGCCCGGCAGGACCAGGCCCGCGAGGCGCACGTCCTCGGGGCCGGGGTCGACACCGGTCGTCACGTCCGCGATCCGGTCGCCGTCGGTCGTGACGCGGACCCGGTCGCGCGGGCCGCCCTCCAGCCAGGCCCGCTCGCACCAGTACCCCGCCGTCACCCGAGCTCCTCGACGACCCGGGTGAGCGCCTCGACGCCACGGTGGCAGTCGGCGGGGTCGGCGTGCTCATCGGGCGAGTGGGAGACCCCTGTCGGGTTCCGGACGAACAGCATCGCCGCCGGGATCCCGGCCGCGGCGAGGATCCCGGCGTCGTGACCCGCCCCCGTCGGCAGCACCGGCGCGCCGAGCAGCGCGGCCAGCCGCTCCCGCAGGCCGGCGTCGAAGGCGGTCGGCCCGGTCCACGACTCCTCGACCGGCTCGCTCCCGGCTGCAGCCGCCACCGCGGCGACGACGGCCCGCACGTCCCCCTCGTCGGGGCCGCGGGCGTCCAGCCATGCGGTGACGCGGGACGGGATCGCGTTGACCCCGTTGGGCTCCACCCGCAGCTTCCCGATGGTGGCGAGCGCGTCGTGTCCCCGCGCCGCCCGCCGTGCCGCGGTGACGGCATCGGCGAGGTGCAGCATCGGGTCGTCCCGGTCCTCGAGCCGCGTCGTGCCGGCGTGGTCGGCGCGGCCGCGCAGGTCCAGGCGCCAGCGGCCGTGCGGCCAGATCGCGCTCGCAACGCCGACCGCCGCCTTGTCCGGTGCGTCGACGAGTGCCCTGCCCTGTTCGACGTGCAGCTCGACGAACGTGCCCACTCGCGCCAAGGTGGCGGCGTCCGGGCCGACCTGCGCGGGATCGTGGCCGGCCGCGGCCATCGCCTCGGCGACGGTCGTGCCGTCGGCGTCGGCGAGCGAGCGGGCGCGATCCGGGTCGAGCGCGCCGGTGATGATCCGGCTGCCCGCGCACGCGATGCCGAACCGCGCCCCCTCCTCGTCGGCGAAGACGGCAATACCCAGCGGGCGGCCCGGCGTCCATCCCCGCTCCCGCAGCGCGTCAAGGGCCGCGAGCGCGGACACGACGCCCAGCGGGCCGTCGAACGCGCCTCCGTCGGGCACCGAGTCGAGGTGGCTGCCGAGGACGAGGCCGGGCCCGTCGGCGTCCGGGTCGCCCCACCAGGCCCACAGGTTGCCCGCGCGGTCGGAGGTGACGTCGAGCCCGCGCGCCGCCGCCTCGCCGGTGAACCATTCCCGCAGGGCCGCGTCCTCGGCGGTCCAGGCGAACCGGCGGTAGCCGCCGCTGCGGGAATCCCGGCCGACCGGGTGCAGGTCGGCCCACATCGCGTCGAAGGTCATCGCACCACCGTCCCGGCCGGGTAGATCATCTCGGCGGGCACGTCCGTCGTCCGCTTCGCCCACGGGTAGTACACCGCGGCGGTGACGGCGAGGCCGACCAGCCAGGAGATGTCGGCGCCGTCGAGCGCCTCGGCCACCGGACCGGTGTACAGGGCCTGCGCCATGAACGGGATCTGGGCGAGCACACCGATGGTGTACGACACCAGCGCGACCGCGTTCCACCGCCCGTAGCGGGCGTCCGGGTCGTAGAGCGCGGGCACGTCGACCCGTTCCCGGGAGATCAGGTAGTAGTCGATCAGGTTCACCGCGCTCCACGGTGTGAAGACCATCAGCAGCGCGAGGATGAACTGCCGGAAGTTGTCCAGGAAGTTCTCCGACGCGAGCAGCGCGATCAGCACGGACGCCGCGAGGAACGCGCCGATGAACGCCACCCGCCCGGCCCGCGACACTGATGCGGCCCTCGTCACCGAGGTGACCGTGGTCAGCAGGCACATGAAGCCGCCGTAGGCGTTCAGGCAGTTGACCGTGAGCTTGCCGACCACGATCACGAGGAAGATCGCGATCGCCGCGGCACCCCCGCCACTCAGCTCGCCGAGGAAGCCGACCTGGTTGTCCAGGAAGTCGCCGCCGGCTGCCATCGGGATGGCGGCAATCAGCGCGCCGAGGCTCATCGACCACTGCGAGCCGAGCACGCTCCCCCACAGCGTCGTGTGGAACGTCGCGCGCTCGCTGGTGTGGCGCGGGAGGTAGCGGGAGTAGTCGGCCACGTACGGGCCGAAGGTCAGCTGCCAGCCGGCGCCGAGGGAGATCGCGAGCAGGAACGTGGCGGGGTCGAACGGCACGACGCCGAGCAAGGCGGGCACGTCGTGCTCGACGAGCAGCCGGATGCCGAGGTAGGTGAAGCCGACGACGCCGACAACGGTGGAGATGCGCCCGAGCATGTGGATGTAGCGGTACCCGAGCGTCGCGACGATCCCGGTGAGCGCGCCGAAGACGACGATGCCCACCACCGGGGCGTCGACGCCGACGATCTCGTTGACCGCCTGCCCGGCGAGCACCGTGCCGGTGGCCGCGAACCCGAGGTACAGCAACACGACGAGCACCAGCGGGACGACGGCGCCGTACACCCCGAACTGCGCCCGGCTGGAGATCATCTGCGGAAGCCCGAGCCGGGGCCCCTGCGCCGAGTGCAGCGCCATCACGCAGCCGCCCGCGAGGTTGCCGATCAGCAGCCCGATGATCGCCCACAGCGCGTCGGCACCGAACACGACGGCGAGCGCGCCGTCGACGATCGCCGTGATCTGCATGTTGGCGCCGAACCACAGCGTGAACTGGTTGAGCGGCGACCCGTGCCGCTCGGCGTCCGGGACCACGTCGATGGAACGGCGCTCGATGCGGGACGGGGGCAGCGGAACCTCCGGATCCATCAGCTCCTCCTGGCGTCGTCAAAGGGGGTGGCGGGCTCCCGGAGGTTCAGGAACCTCACGGGGCGGCGGTTCCCTCGGCCATCGGGACGCGGATGCCGTGGGTCACCGCCGTCGTCTCCGCCAGCTCGTAGCCCGCGTCCACATGGCGGAGCACGCCCGTCGCGGGGTCGTTGGTCAGCACCCGTTCGATCTTGGCGGCGGCCAGGTCGGTGCCGTCGGCCACGGTGACCTGGCCTGCGTGGATGGAGCGGCCGATACCCACCCCGCCGCCGTGGTGGATGGACACCCAGCTCGCCCCGGACGACGTGCTGACCAGCGCGTTGAGCAGCGGCCAGTCGGCGATGGCGTCGGAGCCGTCTGCCATGCCCTCGGTCTCGCGGTAGGGGGAGGCGACGGAGCCGGTGTCGAGGTGGTCGCGGCCGATCACGATCGGCGCGGAGATCCGTCCGTCGGCGACCATCTCGTTGAACCGCAGCCCGGCGCGGTCGCGCTCGCCCTGGCCGAGCCAGCAGATCCGCGCGGGCAGGCCCTGGAACGCCACCCGCTCGCGGGCGGCGCGGATCCAGCGGTGCAGCCGGTCGTGGTCGGGGAACAGCTCGAGCACGGCCTCGTCGGTGGCGGCGATGTCGGCCGGGTCGCCAGACAGCGCCGCCCAGCGGAACGGGCCCTTGCCCTCGCAGAACAGCGGCCGGATGTAGGCGGGCACGAACCCGGGGAACGCGAACGCCCGCTCGTAGCCGCCCTTGCGGGCCTCGTCACGCAGCGAGTTGCCGTAGTCGAACACCTCCGCGCCCGCGTCGAGGAACCCGACCATCGCCTCGACGTGCCGCGCCATCGACTCGCGCGCCCGGTCGGTGAACTCCTCGGGCTTCTTCCCCGCGTAGTCGTCCCAGTCGTCGAGGTCGACGCCGTCCGGCAGGTAGGACAGCGGGTCGTGCGCGGACGTCTGGTCGGTGACGATGTCGACCTCCACCCGGCGGCGCAGCAGCGCAGGCAGCACCGCCGCGCAGTTGCCGACCAGCCCCACCGACAGCGCCCGCCGGTCCTTCTTCGCCGCCGTGACGCGGGCGACGGCGTCGTCGATGTCGGTGGCGAGCTCGTCGAGGTAGCGGTGCTCGACGCGGCGTCGCAGCCGGACCGGGTCGACGTCGATCACCAAGCACACGCCGCCGTTGAGCGTGACGGCGAGGGGCTGCGCGCCGCCCATGCCGCCGCAGCCGCCCGTGACGGTCAGCGTCCCGGAAAGGGTGCCACCGAACCGCTTCTCGGCGACGGCGGCGAACGTCTCGTAGGTGCCCTGCAGGATGCCCTGGGTGCCGATGTAGATCCACGAGCCCGCGGTCATCTGGCCGTACATGGTCAGGCCGAGCTTCTCGAGGCGGCGGAACTCCGGCCAGGTCGCCCAGTCGCCCACCAGGTTCGAGTTGGCGATCAGCACCCGCGGCGCCCACTCGTGCGTGCGCAGCACCCCGACCGGGCGGCCGGACTGCACGAGCATCGTCTCGTCGTCGGCGAGCGTGGTGAGCGTGCGGACCATCGCGTCGAACGACGCCCAGTCGCGCGCCGCGCGCCCGGTGCCGCCGTAGACGACCAGATCATCGGGCCGCTCGGCCACCTCGGGGTCGAGGTTGTTGCACAGCATCCGCAGCGGGGCCTCGGTCTGCCAGGACCGGGCCGTCAGCGTCGTCCCGCGCGCGGCGCGGACCGGACGAGCACCCTCCATGACGAACTCCTCTCAGTTCAGTGCTCTCAATGCAGGGAGCCGGTGACGCGCTCCGCGGCGGCGAGCGCCTCGCCGGAGGCGACGAGTCGCACGGCGGCTTCGATCTCGGGCGCCAGCCACCGGTCTGGACCAGGGCCTGCCACTTCGGCGCGCACCCGGTCCCGGACGGCGGCCGTGGCCGCGGCGGGCGCGAGCGGGGCACGCAGATCCAGCGCCCGTGCGCCGGTGAGCAGCTCGATCGCCACCACCCGGGTGAGCCCGTCGACCGCACGCCGCAGCTTGCGGCCTGCCGCCCAGCCCATCGAGACGTGGTCCTCCTGCATCGCGCTGGACGGGATCGAGTCGACCGACGCGGGCGCCGCGAGCCGCTTGAGCTCCGACACGATCCCCGCCTGCGTGTACTGGGCGATCATGTGCCCCGAGTCGACCCCCGGGTCGTCGGCGAGGAACGGCGGCAGCCCGTGGTTGCGGGCCACATCCAGGAACCGGTCGGTGCGCCGCTCGCTCATCGAGGCCACATCGGCGACGGCGATCGCGAGGAAGTCCAGCACGGCCGCGACGGGAGCGCCGTGGAAGTTGCCGTTGCTCTCCACCCGCCCGTCGGCGGTGACGACCGGGTTGTCCACGGCCGCCGCCAGCTCGCGGCCAGCCACGGTCTCGGCGTGCACGACGGTGTCCCGGGCGGCGCCGTGCACCTGCGGCGCGCAGCGCAGCGAGTACGCGTCCTGGACGCGCGTGCAGTCCGGCGTGCGGTGACTGGCCATGATCCCGGACCCGGACAGCAGCGCCCTGAGGTTCGCGGCGCTGTCGGCCTGCCCCGGGTGCGGGCGCAGCGCCTGCAGGTCGGCGGCGAACACCGCGTCGGTGCCCAGCAGGGCCTCCACGCTCATCGCGGCGGCCACGTCCGCGGTGCGCAGGACAGCGCGCAGATCGTGGCAGGCCAGGACGAGCATGCCGAGCATCCCGTCGGTGCCGTTGATCAGCGCGAGGCCCTCCTTCTCCGCCAGCTCGACGGGCTCGATGCCCGCGGCGGCGAGCGCGTCGGCCGCAGGCCGCAGCACCCCAGAGTCGTCGCGCACCTCGCCCTCGCCCATCGCCGCCAGCGCGCAGTGCGCCAGCGGCGCGAGGTCCCCCGAGCAGCCCAGCGACCCGTACTCGTGCACCACCGGGCTGATCCCCGCGGTGAGCATCGCCGCGTACACCCGCGCCGTCTCAGGGCGAACCCCCGTGCGCCCGGTCGCCAGCGTCGACAGGCGCAGCAGCATCAGCGCCCGCACCACCTCGCGCTCGACCTCGGGGCCGTTCCCGGCCGCGTGCGAGCGCACCAGGCTGCGCTGCAGCTGGGCCCGCCGGTCCACCGGGATGTGCCGTACGGCGAGCGCCCCGAACCCGGTCGAGATCCCGTAGTGGGGCTCCACGTCGTCGGCGAGCGCCTCCACCACCTTCCGCCCCGCCGCCATCTCGCTCTCGGCATCGGCGGACAGGCGAACGCCCGCCCCGCCACGGGCGACAGCAAGGATCTCTGCGGGGGTCAGCGGCCCGGTCCCGACCTCGACGGTGTTCTCATGCACCGCTGCATCCGACACCCTCGCAGCGCCGCCGCACCATGGATCAACGCTCGTTTCTGTCCGGGGTACCGGACAGTTGCTAGCCTCGGCGGCGTGCCTCGCCAGGTGAAGGCGCCCGCGGCACACCAGGTTCTGGCCATACTGGGGCATCTCGGGCGGCAGGCGGGCCCGGTGCCGGCGGCGACCATCGCGCGGGAGCTGGGGCTCCCCCGCTCGACCACGTACCAGCTCCTTGCCACCCTCGCCGAGAGCGGGTTCGTCGTGCACCTCGCCGACGAACGGCGCTACAGCCTCGGGTTGGCGGCCTACGAGCTCGCGACCGGCTACGCCCGCCAGGCGCCGCTGCAACGCGTCGCGCGGGTGCCGCTCGCCCGGCTCGTCGACCGCACCGGGTACACCGCGCACCTGGCCGTCCTGCACGGGCGCGAGGTCATCTACCTCATCGAGGAGCGGGCACCCGGTCGCCCACCGCTGGTCACCGACGTCGGGGTCCGCCTTCCCGCCCAGCTCACCGCCAGCGGGCGCGCGATGCTCGCGGCCCTGCCCGCGGCGCAGGTACGGGCCCTGTTCCCGCAGCCGGAGGCCTTCGTGACCCGGCACGAGCCAGGCCCCCGTTCACTCTCGGCGCTGCGGAAGCTCCTCGTCGAGACCCGGCGTCGCGGACACGCCGTCGAGGACGGCGAGGTGACACCGGGCTTCGTCTCGATCGCCGTGGCCGTGCTCGACCACACGCGGCACCCGGTCGCGAGCGTCGCCGTCACCATGCCCCGATCGGAGCTCAACCCGGATCTGAGCGACGTGGTCGTCGCGGAGGTCGCCCGGACCGCGCGGGCGATCGCCGCGCGGATCAGCGGCCACACCCATCCCCCCGCTCTCTGACGACGGGGAGCCAGCCGCCGATGCGGGGATCCAGCGGAGGGCGAGGACCCCGAGTGCGACGTGCAGGAGACTGGCCACCGCCGCGACCGTGTGCAGGCCAGTGACGAAGGCGGTCTTCGCGTCCACGACCGTCGCCGCCGCGATCTCCGGGAGCTGGAGCGTCTCGCCGAGGGTGGGGGCGAGGTCGGGTCCCTCGAGCCGGAAGAACAGCGCGGCGAGGGAACCGAGGAGCGCGATGCCGAGTGCGTTGCCGATCTCGTTGCTGGTCTCCGCGATCGCGCCGGCCGAGCCGGCGCGCTCGGCGGGGACGGCGCCGACGGCGGTGTCGGCGACGAGCGAGAAGGAGATGCCGTAGCCGACACCCGCGACGGCCGTGGACGCGACGTACCAGCCGACGCCGCCCGTGATCGTGGTGGGCAGCAGCAACAGCAGGCCGGCCGCGATGGAGAAGGCACAGACGACGAGTGCGGTGCGCTTGCCGACGCGGTCGACCACGAACGGCGTGACAACGCAGGTCGCGGTGAGCACCACGGCGCCGGGGATCGCGAGGAGCGCCGCGTGCAGGACCGGCAGGCCGAGCACGGACTGGAGGTACACCCCTGACAGGTAGGCGGCCGCCGACCACGCCGCCAACGGCAGCAGGCCGGTGATGATCGCCACCGTGAACACGCGGTCGCGGAAGAGCGAGAACTCCATCAGCGGGTGCTCGAGGTGCCGCTGACGCCTGGCGAACCACACCAGGAGCACCAGGCCCGCGACGCCCACGACGACCGGGACCGCCGACAGGCCTTCGGCGGCGGTGTGCTTGACACCGAAGATCGTGAACAGGAGGCCGGCCGTTGAGCTCACGACACTGGCGACGTCGACGCGACCGGGACGACTCGCGCGAACCTCGCGGAGCAGGATCGGCGCGAGGACGAGGAACGCGATGATGACGGGAAGGTTGATCAGGAACACCGATCCCCACCACAACCTCTCCAGCAGGAGGCCGCCGAGCACCGGTCCGACGGCGAACCCTGCCGCGAACGCGGCGGCGAAGATGCCGATGGCCCGCGCCCGCTGCCGCGGGTCGGTGAACAGCTCGCTCAACACCGCCAGTGCCGACGGCAGGAGGGTCGCGCCCGCGACCCCCATCAGCGCACGGGCGGCGATGAGGAGCTCGGGGCTCGGCGCGAACGCGGCCGCGGCCGAGCCGGCGCCGAAGACGGTGGCCCCGATCAGGAGCAGCCGCAGCCGGCCGTACCGGTCGCCGACGCCGCCGAACGTGATCAGCAGGGAGCCGACGGCGAAGCCGTAGATGTCCAGGATCCACAGGGCTTGGTCGGCGGTCGGTGTGAGAGCCTGGCTGATCCGGGGCATTGCCAGGAAGAGGATCGACCCGTCCATGGAGACCAGCAGTACGGGCCCGAGGATCACCAGTAGCCCGAGCCATGCCCGCAGGCCCGGGGAGTTCTGTGCGTGCTGTCGAGACATGCATGCGACGCTGCGGCAGGACCGGCCGGCCAGCCATCCCCGTGCCGTGGGTAGATCCAGCAGGTGTACCCACCGCGCCTCGGTGCCGCCTAACGTCGGCGTCGTGGAGAGCCTCGGAGCCTTCTTGAAGAGCCGTCGTGATCGGGTCACCCCGGCCCGGATCGGCCTGCGCACCCACGGGTCCGCCCGCCGCGTGCCCGGCCTGCGCCGCGAGGAGCTCGCCCAGCTCGCGGGGGTGAGCGCGGGGTACTACACGCGGCTGGAGCAGGGGCAGGCCGAGACCGCGTCCGCCCAGGTTCTCGACGCCATCGCGCGCGTCCTGCAGCTCGACGAGATCGAGACCGTCCACCTGCACAACCTCGCTCGCCAACCCGCCGGCCGCGGGCTCGCCGAACCTCCGCCGGAGGAACCCCATCCACGCGTACTCGCGCTGCTGCGGTCCCTCGGCGACACGACGCCCGCGGTCGTGCTCGGCAGGCGCGCTGACGTGCTCGCCTGGAACCGCGCCGGTCACGCGCTCAAGGCCGAGCACGTCGACTTCGACGCGCCTGCGGACCCGGCACACCGGCCGTCGATGCCGCGCATGGTCTTCCTCGACCCGCTCACCCGCGACCTGTACCGCAACTGGGACGAGGTCGCGGCCGCCCACGTCGCGTTCCTCCGGCTCACCGCGGGCCGGTATCCCACCGACGCCCGGCTGGCCGCGCTGATCGGGGAGCTCTCGATGCGCAGCGACGAGTTCGCCAGGATGTGGGCGGGCGGGGACGTCGCGGACTGCACCGTCGGGACCATCGAGCTGCAGCACCCCACCGTCGGCGCCGCGAACGTCGCCTACCAGGTGTGGCTTCAGCCCGACAGTCCCGACCACCGGCTCGAGATCTACACTCCGAACGACCCGAGCTCCGCCGACGCGTTGCAGGTCCTGGCGCACCAATGCCGCCTCGCACGGGCGTGATCAAGCCCGCGAAACCCGGTGGTCGAGTAGGGCCGACGCGCCAGCGGCGGCCCGTATCGAGACCACCTCCCCGCGCTCCCACCAGAAGCAGAGGGGGTCTCGATACGCTCCGGCGCAGGCCGCCTCCGCTACTCGACCAGCGGGCTGCGCGGTGGATCAGGGGATGGTTATCACGAAGCCGATCTCCGGCGGGCTCACGGCTACCCGGGTCTCGCCGGCCCCGCCATCCCCGCGGGCCTGCACCGTCCACTCCCCCGGCAGGAGGGCGAAGGAGAAGCGTCCGTCGTCGTCGGCCACCAGGGCGATCTCGGGCACCGGGGCCGGGCCGTCGACGATCACGATGAAGGCGTGTGGCACGGGCCGGCCGTCGCGGCCGACGACCTGGCCCGTGCAGGGCACGCTTTCGTTCATCCCGCCGGCAGCCCGCCGTCCTCGTCGATCCAGCCGCGGATGGTGTCGAAGACCTCCGGGATGATCCGCGGTGCGGAGTTCGCGGTGATCCCGAAGGTGCCCGGCGTCCCGCCGATCCCGTAGGCGTGGATGCCCACCGCGACCGGGGGCGACTCGACGCTCTCCTGGATCCAGACCGGGGCACCGCTCTGCCCACCGAACGTGTCCACGTCGTAGAAGATCCGCCGGTCCGACACCTGGAGCACCCGGTTCACCGCATGGTACTGCTCGTTGCCGTTGCCTCGATCGCCCGGGTAGCCGGAGATGTTCACCAGGAACCCGGTGAGCTCGTCGACCGAGAGCGTCCCGATGGCGAACCAGCCGACCGTATCCCCGAGCGGTTCGTCGAGGTGGATGCAGCCGATGTCGAAGTCGGGGTCTGCCTGGTCGATCCACCGGTCCACCGAGGAGAACCTGCCGCTCGCGATGCTGCCGAACGGTCGCATGGTGGCTACCGGGCCGGCACCGATCAGGCCGGGGATCACCTCGATCGTGTCGGCCCAGCCGGCGAAGAACTGCGTGCTGTGCACGCAGTGGCCCGCGGTCACGATGGTGCGCGGGCCCACGAACCAACCCGTGCCGATCGCCGCGGCGCCGTTCGGAGCCTGCATCCGCAGAGCACAGATCATCCGCCACGGCGACAGCTCGGTGTCCAGGATGCGTACCCGCTGGTCGATCCCGATCACGCTCTCGAGCGGCGAGCCGATCGGCCCGATCGGCTCGCTCTTCCCGACGGCCACCAGCAGCCGGCTGCTGCGCGACTCCTCTTTGGACGCGGATCCGGGACTACCTGTGGTGAACCGCGACTCCTCCTGCGGTACTACCGACTCGAGGCTAGAGACCCTCTTCGTCACCGACTTCAGATCGATCATGTCGACTCCCCAGTGGCGTACACGTCTGCCGGCTGACCGATGAGGCCGACAGCGGCATCGGTGATACGTGTCCCACCCGGGTTCGCCGATTGGCACTGGGGGCTCGCACACCAATTCGATGTGCGAGTGCGGGCGGTCCACGCTGTTGGTGACCGTGCGCACCAATCTGTTCTAACTGCGGGAGCCCGGGGGGCCTTGCAGCGGACACCGGTCGGCTCGCGGACTTCGATCGAGGCAGGAACCACCGGCCGGTGACTGCGGCTCATTATCTCTTTCAGGCTTCGGCGCCGCGTTCGGCGGCGAGCAACCGGTCGACGACGTCGCGGTACGCGTCCTTCATCGGCAGCTCGCGCTCGACGTGGACGCGACGTCGGGAGGCGGCGACGTCGATCTCGCGGATCGGGTCGTACCCGGGGCGCTGGTAGGTCTCCCACCAGAGGCCGACGCCGCGGCGTTGCCATGCGGGCAGGTCGTTGAAGTTGATCCCGTACCCGAACAGCAGCTCGTTCTTGTCCGCGATCGTCGCTCGTTCCAGGGCCCGGGTGGCTTCCGCGCGGGTCTTGCCGTCCTTGCGCAGCGTCCAGTAGCACCAGCCGTTGAGGGCGCAGCGCGCGGCATCGCTCTGCCGCCAGGAGAAGTAGTCAGCGACGTCGGTGGTGCTGGTGCCGATCCAGACGCGGCCGTCGAAGTGCGCTGGTTCGCCCGCGGCGTGGGTGAACGCAGCGGAGGCGATGCCCGCCGAGATCGAGACGATCTTCTCGACGCCGCGGCCGAACAGGTCGAACGACGGATCGAGCAGGACCGAGATCTCGTCGCTCTCGGTGTAGGCGTAGCGACCTGCGAGCTCGGTCAGCAGCGTCTGCGCTGTCTCGACCATCAATGCGGAGAACCGCAGGTCGAACGGCTTGTCGAAGCGCTCCTCGGTGAAGCGGGAAAAGCTGCGGCCGTCCACCCGGACGACCGTCCACGCGCCGGGCAGCACCCGCATCGAGTGGAACCATTCGCGGGCGCGTTGCCGCACCTCGAACTCGTCGGCGTCCACCTCAACCCTCCTCGTTCAAGGGCCGGATCGTGAATCCGCCCGTTCCGTCGGACTCCACGACGTGCAGCCCGTCGAACCCGTCGACCAGCCGCGGACGCCGCAGCCGTGTGAGGGTGGCGTACAAACCGACATCGGGCACCCGGGCTTTCCCCGACCGGGCGGCGTTGCGACTCATGGAGACGGCGACGTCGGGTGGGAACCAGTAACCGACGACCCGCGCCGCGTGCTCACGGGCGACCGCGATGATGGGCTGCCACTCCTCGGGCGAGGGGTTCGTGTTGTCGACCGCAACGCTACGTCCGGCGGCCAGGGCGTCGTGGATGAGGCGCATCTGGCGCCGCTGGCGATTGCGCGCGTTGGGGAAGGCGTCCTTGCTGACGTGGGTGTGGTCGGCGGCGAGCCGCTGCCGATAGAAGGTGGTCTTGCCCGATGCCTGCAGGCCGATGAGGATCACCACGTCTACCTCTCGGACACCTTCAGCCACGCTGGGCAAGTCTGCACGATCATGCATCGAGGATGCGGAAGGCCTCGGTGAGTCCATGGCGGTTCGGCCGCCCACAACGGCGCCGGAGCCACTCGCTAGGCACGCCACCGCTAAGGATGTTCCGCCGTGCCGAGCGTGATCAGGAGTGATCGGCCGGTGGCGAGGAGTTCGCCGACGAGTGAGCTACTCGGTCAGGTGCTGGACGAACCAGTTGCCGGCGAGTTCGGCGACTCGGTCCAGCGCGCCGGGTTCTTCGAACAGATGGGTCGCGCCAGGGACGATGACGAGCTGTCGTTCGGCGGGCATCCGGTCCTCGGCGACCTCGTTGAGTTCGATCACCTGCTGGTCGCCGACGATCAGCAGGGTGGGGGCGCGTACTGCGTGCAGGGCGTGGCCGCCGGCGAGGTCGGGGCGGCCGCCGCGGGAGACGATGGCGGCGGCTCGGTCGTTGCGCGCGGCTGCGACGAGCGCGGCCGCAGCGCCGGTGCTCGCCCCGAAGTAGCCGAGGCGCAGGTTTCGGGTGCTGGGTTCGTCCGCGAGCCAGTCGGCGGCGCCCACGAGGCGGCGGGCGAGCAGCTCGATATCGAACCGGAACTCGCTGGTCTGCGCGTCGATCGCTTCCTCGTCGGGGGTGAGCAGATCCATGAGCAGGGTGGCGAGGCCGCGTTGCTGCAACGCGCTGGCGACGTGCCGGTTGCGGCGGCTGTGCCGGCTGCTGCCGCTGCCGTGGGCGAACACGACGAGCCCGGTTGCCGCGTCCGGGATTGCCAGGTCGCCGTCCACGACGACGCCGTCGGCCTGGGTGATGCGAATCGGGGTGGCGCTCGCCTGGGCCATGGTCGTCTCCTCACAGCGGATTGCCTGTCGTACCGGGGCTACCCGCGCGGATCGATGCAGGCACCTAGCCGTGGTTCCGCGCACAGCCGGCACGCGACATCGAGCACTCGCGCAGCACGTCGGTCGCTTCGGCTCGCTCGTCATCCTCGAGCGGCTGTCCCGGATGCCTGCTGGTGCAGCGTGTCCTGCGACAGGTCGGGGCGCCCGCCCAGATGACCGACGGTCAGCGCCGCGGCCGCCGAGCCACAGCGAGCCGCCTCGTACGGACCGCGGTCGAGCCCGGCGACCAGCCCGGCGACGAACGTGTCCTCCGCCCCGGTCGGCTCGACCACCGGCGCGTCGATCAGCTGCTCACGGTCAGCCCTACCTCGGTGCCTGGAAGCCGCCGATCCTCTGCTCGAGCAGTTCGGCCAGCCGCAGCGGGGTGCGGTCCTCGAACATCGGACCGATGAGCTGCACCCCCACCGGCAGACCCTCGGAGGGCCGGCCCGCTGGTATGGCGGTGGCGGGCAGGCCGGGCATGGTGGCCAGACCAGCCCAGACGAGCTGGTCGAGGAACGGGTACTCGACGCCGTCGATGTCGATCCGGCGTTCCAACAGATCGGGATTGTGGTCGTGCGGGAACGCGGGAGTCGGCGTGATCGGGCACACCACGGCGTCGAACTCGGCGAAGAGCTGCCGCCAGCCGTGACGGTGGAGCTCGCGACGGTTGTTCGCCTCGATCCAGTCGCGGTGGCTGAACACCATCCCGCGCAGCCGCGCCGCGCCGAGACTCTGGTCGTCCGCGCTCAGGCCTGCGGCGCGGGTCCGCAGCTGCTCGTACGCTTCGCCGGGAAGGCGCGCAACGGAGCCCGAGAACAGCAACTGCGTGTAGAGCGTCGCGGCTTCGGCCAGGTCGGGCAGCAGCGGGCTGTGCCGTTCGACGCGGGCGCCGCCGTCGACAAGCGCGTCGGCCACCCGGTTCACGCCCGCCAGCACGGCGGATCCCGTCGGAATGAACGGATGCTCGTCGAGGACAAGGACCCGGAAGTCGCCGAGTCTCTCATGGCGTGCGGGCGGCAGGGTCAACTCGTACGCCACGCCGAGCGTCAGCGGGTCCGGCCCGGCCATGACGTCGAGCAGGAGCGTGAGGTCGCGGGCGGTCCGCGCCATCGGACCGACGACGGCGAGGTCGAGGTCGACCGGCAATGCCGGCGTGGTTGGCGGGATCATGCCGCGGTTCGCCGCCAGCCCGAGGGTCGGCTTGTGCGCGTAGACACCGCAGAAGTGTGCGGGCGTGCGCAGCGAGCCGCCGATGTCGGAGCCGAGGGACAGCGCGCCGAATCCAGCCGCCAGGGCCGCCGCTGATCCGCCGGAGGACCCGCCCGCCGTACGATCGTGGTCCCACGGGTTGTTCGTGGTGCCGTACATCTCGTTGAAGCTCTGCAGATCTTGCAGCCCCAAGGGCACATTGGTCTTACCGAGCACCACCGCCCCGGCGGCCTTGACCCGCGATACCTGTACCGCATCCTCGGCCGGCACATGGTCCCGGTACAGCGGCATGCCCCAGGTCGTGGGCAGCCCGGCGATGTCGTAGGACTCCTTGACCGTCACCGGAATACCAAGCAGTGGCCGATCCTCGCCGCGGGCGCGCGCCTGGTCGGCACCGCGCGCGGCGATCCGCGCACGGTCGAAGTCCCGCACGCAGATCGCGTTGATCACCTTGTCGTCGCGCTCGATGCGGGCAATCGCCTCGTCGGTCAGCTCCACCGAGGTCACCTCACCGGCACGCAAGGCAGCCACGAGTTCCTCGGCCGTCGGAAAATTCCACTCCATGAATCCGACCGTATCGGCGTATTGGAGAGGCCATAAAATGCCGATTCGCACAACGGGATAGATGTCTCAACTCGTCATGCTGGTCTCCGGCCACAGAAAAGTCGCCCGCCCGCTGCACGACGTGCGCGAGCGCGGCGCCCATTGGTGCGGCCCGAGCTGATGACTCAGATCGCCTTCATCGAGTGGACCGGCGACGGCAGGTTGCGCGCTGTGCCGCCGTCGTCGGCCCGCACGTGAGGGCACGAACCAACCACGCACGCGCTCGATCGCGTTGCTGTCACGGCACGCGCGGGTAGCCCGACGGCGACCGCGCACAGCAGGAAGGAGCCCGTGGTCCGGGACGGCCGGGTCGTGGGCATGCTCAGCCTGGGTGACCTGGATGGGGCTCGAGGACAGCAGGAGACGGCATGGCAGACGACAAGGAGCTGCGGGACCTGCGCCAGCAGGCACACGAGGCAGGCATCCGCGGCAACTCGAAGATGGACGAGGAGCAGCTGCGAGAGGCCCTGCGCAAGGTGGACAAGGGAGAGGACCCCATCAAGGCGAAGCGAGAGGCACACGACTGGGAGTGATCGGGGTGACCGGAGCCCACCACGCATGAGCCCCGGTTGCGCGGGAACCCGCAAGACATGGCCAAGAAGCCGAACGCAGACGAGACCCGAGCCGCCGCCCGGGATGCGCATCGGCGCGGCGAGTCACCGAGCGAGGCCGGAGCCACCACCGGCGCGTCCAAGCAACGCGACCACGTCCGGACGAAGAAGGACCGCCACGAGCATTCGGCGGCACGCGGGAAGAGCAAGACCTGACGAGGAGGCCCGGATGCCGCGACCCGGCAGCCACCACTACGACGTCCGACGCGCCCGCCTCCGGGCGCAGCACGACAACTCGGGCACACCCGACCACCACGCGGACGCAGCGGCGAACGAGGAGCTCCGGCGCGACCACCCACCCATCCCGCTCGGCGACCCCGATCGGGCCGCCGGGCCGACGGGTGTCGGCGGGGACAGCCGCGGCACCCCCGACGCCGACGACCGGCTCGCCGCGCGAAGCGGTGTCGTCCTGCGCAGCACCGCGTTCGTCGAACACGACCTGATCCCGTCCCGCTACACCCACCCCGAACGCACCGGCGACGAGGAGCTCTCCGAGTTCTTCCGGCGCGCGCAGAACGAGAGCCGCAAGGGTGCCGAGCAGGGCAAGCAGATGCTCGCCGCCCGCATCACCCGCTGACATTCCTGAACTCGAAAGGGGGTGCTGCATATGACCACCTCGGCGGTCTACCGCACACGCTTCGCACCGGAGGTCACGCTGCCGCGGCCTCCGGACCCGGGCCCGCCGGTGCCGGGCCCCGAGCCGACCCCGCCGCCGACTCCTGGCCCGGAGCCGTCGCCGCCGATTCCGCCGGCGCCGCCGCCTCCTCCGGACCCGCATTTCTAGCGTCCCGATCAACTCAGGCCTACTGCGCGGCGCCCAGGCGGCGCCTTCGACAAGGGCCGGGCAGAACCGCGGGGGACGGTCGAGCACGGCGTACGGTGTGGACGATGGGCAGCGGGCACGGTGGGATGCCACCGCCGGAGGAGCTGATGTCATTGCACCGCGCGGCTCGTAATGGCGCGGTTGTCTTGGCGGTCGAGGGTGAGGTCGACATCGCGACGGCCGCGCAGCTGCGGGAAGCGTTGGATCATGCGCTGAACGACGCCGGCATGCGTCCGGTCGTGGTCGATCTGACAGCGGTGTCGTTCCTCGCGTCTCGCGGATTGGCCATCCTGGCCGAAGCCCACCGGTCGGCGGGCGTTCTGCAGCCGTTGCGGGTCGTGGTGGACGAGGCCAGACCGGTGATCCGCCCCTTGCAGCTGTCCGGACTCGGCCGTGTCCTGAGCCTGTTCCACACGCTGGATGACGCGCTGACCGGCAGCCCGGAGGTCGACGTCAGCTGAGCCCAGCGCCGCGGCAAGAAGGGCGGGAGCCGTGTCAGCGGGCTTGGGCTGCGTCGATTTGCGGGAGGGGTGACACTGGCCTTCATGGCGCCGCCCTGTGACGTCGACCCCAGCGCGCCGGAACCGGCTCGACCCCGCGACACGGCTCACTCGACATCGAACCCGAGCGCAGCGGATGGCGACGGCTCGCTCGCTGATCCGACGATCTCGTTCTCCCTCCGTTCCGTACCGGCGGCCGCTTGGTTGGGCCGGGCCCGGCTCCGGCGGTGGCTGGAACAGTTGCGGTTCCCACCCGCATGGATCGATGACCTGATCTTCATCACCAGCGAGGCGATCAGCAACGCCGCCGAACACGCCTATCCGCCGGACACCGCGGAGGGCCCGATCCATGTCGAGGCCCGGCTGCGATTCGACACCGAGCCCCCCTCCCGGCCCGAACACCCCGAGGGGCGGGCTCGGCCGCGCTGGCGGGTGCAGGTGCGGGTCGCCGACCGCGGCGCCTGGAAGCCGGTCAACCCGGCCCAGGGACACCGGGGACACGGACTCGCCGCGATCGCGGCACTGGCCGCCCACGTCACCGTCCGCCGCGGCGAACAGAATTCGCCGCGTGGAACGGAGCTGACCATCACCAGTGCCCCAGCACCCAGAAACTGAACCGCCGGCCTACGTCTCCACCACCATGGGGGGCCCGAGTTCCGTCCCGCCAGTTACACCTGGCTGCCGAGCTTGAACCCCCGCGGGCCCGCCCCTGCCTCCTCCGCACGGGTGTAGGAGAACCCGTCGGCTCCGATCGTCACGTCCGCCTCGCGGGCCTCCGTCCGCTCGCGCAGCGGCTGCAGTGTGCCGTCGACGTCGAGCACCGGGGAGGCCTCGGCGTACCAGGAGGGGACGACGGGGTTGCCCCACCAGTCGCGGCGCTGGTTGTCGTGGACGTCCCAGCGGACGACGGGGTTGTCGGGGTCGCCGGTGTAGTAGTCGTGGGTGTAGATCTCGATGCGGTGGCCGTCGGGGTCGCGCAGGTAGAGGTAGAAGGCGTTGGACACGCCGTGGCGGCCGGGGCCGCGTTCGATCATGTCGGAACGGCGGGCAGCGCCGAGGTGGTCGCACAGGTGCAGGATCTGGCCGCGTTCGTGGGTGGCGAACGCGATGTGGTGCAGGCGGGGCCCGTCGCCACCGGTGAGAGCGACGTCGTGCACCGTCGGCTTGCGGTACAGCCAAGCCGCGTAGACGGTGCCCTCTGCGTCCTCGATGTCCTCCGACACCCTGAACCCGAGGCCTTCGTAGTAGCGCTGCGCGGCCGGGACGTCCGGCGTGACGACGTTGAAGTGGTCGAGCCGGCTGATCGCCCCCGCGCCGTGCAGGTCGTAGCGCTGGGTGAGGCGCTCGACGTGCTCGGCGTCGAAGAAGAACTCGACGGGGAAGCCGAGCGGGTCCTCGATCCGCACCGCTTCGCCGATGCCCCGGGTCGCCCCGGCCGGCACCCGTTCGACCCGGACGCCGAGCGCCCGGTAGTACTCCTCGGCACGGTCCACTTCCGCGGCCGATCGCACGCGGTACGCGAGCCGCGCGCATGCGGCCACCTCGCCCTGCCGGAGCACGAGGGAGTGGTGCAGGTACTCCTCGAAGGCGCGCAGGTAGATCGCGTCGGGCTCCTCGGCGGTGACGACGAGACCGAGCAGGTCGACGTAGAACCACCGGGCCGCGGCGAGGTCGGTGACGACGAGCTCGGCGTAGGCGCAGCGGATGACGTCGGGTGGCGGGACCATCGTCTGGGCCATCGTCAGGGCCTTTCCGTGATGCCGAACCGGGGCGTGTGCACCTCGGCGAGCGTGACGTGCACGGCCTGTTCCTCGGTGTAGAAGTCGATGGAGCGGTGGCCGCCCTCGTGGCCGAGGCCGGATGCCTTCACCCCGCCGAACGGGGTGCGCAGGTCGCGCACGTTGTGCGAGTTCAGCCAGACCATGCCGGCCTCGATCGACTGGGCCACGCGGTGGCCGCGGGTCAGGTCCCGCGTCCAGACGTAGCCTGCGAGCCCGTACTTCACGTCGTTGGCGAGTGCGATCGCCTCCGCCTCGTCGTCGAACGGGGTGAGCGCGACGACCGGCCCGAAGATCTCCTCCTGGAAGATCCGTGCCGTCGGCGGTACATCGGCGAAGACGGTGGGGGCGAGGTAGTTGCCCTCGGTGAGGTGCTCGGGCCGGCCGCCACCCGCGACGAGCCGTCCCTCGGTCGTGCCGATCTCGACGTAGTTCAGCACGCGCTCGTAGTGCTCCGGGTGCACGAGCGCGCCGACCTCGGTCTTCGGGTCGTGCGGGTCCCCGACGACGATGGCGCGCGCCCGCGCGGCGTAGCGCCGCACGAACTCGTCGTAAACGCCGCGCTGCACGAGGATGCGCGAGCCCGCCGTGCATCGCTCACCGTTGAGGGAGAAGACACCGAAGAGCGACGAGTCCAGCGCCGCGTCCAGATCGGCGTCGGCGAAGATCACCACAGGGGACTTGCCGCCCAGCTCCATCGACAGCCCCTTGAGGTGCGACGCCGCCTCCCGGAAGATCGTCTGGCCGGTGGTGGTCTCCCCGGTGAACGAGATCAGCCGCGTGCCGGGGTGCGTGACAAGGGCGGCGCCCGCCTCCTCGCCGATGCCGTTGACGAGGTTGAACACGCCATGGGGCAGCCCGGCGTCCGTGAAGATCTCCGCCCACAGGCTCGCCGAGAGCGGGGTGAACTCCGCGGGCTTGAGCACCACGGTGCAGCCCGCCGCGATCGCGGGGGCGAGCTTCCATGACTCCAGCATGAACGGGGTGTTCCACGGCGTGATCAGCCCGGCGACGCCCACCGGCTTGCGGTTGACGTAGTTGATCTGGCGGCCGGGCACCTTGTAGGCGTCGTCGGTCTGGCCGACGATCAGGTCGGCGAAGAACCGGAAGTTCTCCGCGGCCCGCTGTGCCTGGCCGAGCGCCTGGGTGATCGGCAGGCCGGTGTCGAACGTCTCCAGCTCGGCGAGCCGGGCGTCCTGTGCCTCGACGAGGTCGGCGATCCGGTTCAGGACGCGGGCCCGTGCCCGGGGCGCCATCGTGGGCCACGGACCGTCGGTGAAGGCCCGCTGGGCCGCGGCGACGGCGGCGTCGACGTCCTCGGCCTGGCCGGCGGCCGCCGTGGCGTAGGTGCGGTTGGAGACCGGGTCGAGCACCTCGAACGTGGCGCCACCGATGGAGTCGCACGGCTTGCCGTCGATGAAGTGCTGCAGATGGGTGGGGAGCCCGGTGGGGATCATGCGGGCACCCCGACCGGGGTGAGGTACCGCTCGCCTGCGGCGGCGAGTGCACGCACCGTCGACTGGCCGGCCTCGGTGAGCGGGATCAGCGGCGGCCGGACGTGGTCGCTCGCGATCAGGCCCCGCTCCTTCATCAGCCATTTCGCCGGCGCCGGGTTGGTCTCGACGAACAGCAGGTCCACGAGCGGGTGCACGCCGAAGTGGATCTCCCGGGCCCGTTGCGCGTCGCCCGCCACGGCCGCGTCGTACATCTCGGCGACGGCGGCAGGCGCGATGTTGGCCAGCGCGGAGACGAAGCCGGCGCCGCCCAGCGGCAGGATCGGCAGGCACAGGAGCTCGATTCCCGACCAGACGAGCAGGTCGGGGCCCGCGGCGTGCAGCACGCGGGAGAAGTGCTCGAAGTCCTTGGTGGTCTCCTTGACCCCGACGAAGTTGTCGTGGTCGCGGAACAGCCGCCCGACCGTCTCCGGGGTGATCTCGACGGCGGTGCGGGAGGGGACGTTGTAGGCGACGATCGGCAGGTCGGGGAACTCCCGAGCGACCGTCGAGTACCACACGTACAGCGCCTCCTGGGTGGGGCGCGCGTAGTACGGCGTGATCACGAGGACCGCGTCCGCTCCGGCGTCCCGGGCGGCCGCGGTGAGTTCCAGGGTCTCGGCGAGCTTGGCCGAACCGGTGCCGGGCAGGAACGGCACGCGGTCGCCGATCTCCCCGGCGACGGTCCGGATGGCCTCGGCGCGTTCGGCGATCGACTGCGCCGACGGCTCCCCGGTCGACCCGCCGAGCGAGATCCCGTGGGTGCCCGCCTCCAGCTGCCAGCGCACGAGCCTGCGCAGGCCGTCGTGGTCGACGTCGCCCGTATTCGTGAACGGGGTGACCAGTGGCGCGATCGAGCCGCGGATCTGCGCGGGGTCGGAGCGGAATCTCATGCTGATCCCTTCGTGTGGTGCAGGACGGCGTGCAGGGTGGCCTCGCGGTGGGCCCGGGTGGCGGCCTCGATCTCGGCCGCGGGTGCGCCGCGTGCGATGAGGCCGAGGAGGGCGTCGTGCTCGCGCACGGCCTCGGCCGCGCGCTCCGGCACGAAGGAGAACACCGACGAGCGCAGGGCGGACACCCGTGTCCACCCGCGCTCGACGAGGTCGAGCAGGTGGGGGTTGGGGCACGGATCGGCGAGCACCCGGTGGAAGCGCTCGTTGAGCCGTGAGTGGCGCAGGGGGTCGAGGTCGTCGAGGCCATCGCGCATTGCGGCGTTGAGCCGCCGCGCTTCGGCGAGTGCGGTGGCGGACAGGTGGGCGGCGGCCATGCCGGTGGCGGCGCCCTCGACGACGGCGAGCGTCTCCACCGTCCACCGGTACTCGACGGGGTCCAGCCCGCGGACGGTCGCGCCGACGTTGCGCACCACCTCGACGAGGCCCTCGGCCTCCAGCCGCCGCACCGCCTCGCGCACCGGCACCGTGGAGACGCCCAGCTCCTTGGCCAGCGTGCCCAGCACCAGCCGATAGCCGGGGGTGTAGGCGCCGTCGCGGATGCGGCCGCGGATGAGGTCGTGGGCGAGGTCGACCTTCGAGGCGGTCGGGAGGGTCACCGGGACTCCTCGTAGCGTTGCCGCCACTCTCCCGCCAGCGGGTACAGGCCCTCCAGCCCGGCGCCGTCCGCCACCCGGCCCGCGATCCACGCCTCCTCGCGCTCCTGCTGCTCCGCGGCCGCGAGCACGTCCTCGACAAGGCCCGGCGGGATCACGACCGCGCCGTCGTCGTCGGCGACGATCACGTCACCGACCTGCACGGTGGCGCCGCCGCAGGCGATCGTCACGTCCGTCTCCCACGGCACGTGCCGGCGACCGAGCACCGCGGGATGCTGTCCCGAGGTGTAGACCGGCAGGTCGAGGGCGGCGATCGCGGCGGCGTCGCGGGCGGCGCCGTCGGTGACGATCCCGGCCGCGCCGCGGACCTGGGCCCGCAGCGCGAGGATGTCGCCGAGCGTGCCCGCGGTCGGGTCGCGGCGGGCCTCCATGACGAGCACGTCGCCCTCCCGGAGGGAGTCCACCGCGCGCTTCTGCGCGTTGTAGCCGCCGCCGTGCGAGGCGAACAGGTCGGGCCGGAACGGGACGAAACGCAGTGTGCGCGCGGTGCCGACCAGCCGCCTGCCCGGCACGAGTGCGCGGACGCCGTCGATGCTCGCGTCGTCGAACCCCCGCCTGCGCAGCTGCACCGACAACGTGGCGACGGCGACGCGGTTCAGCCGCTCGCGCAGCTCGTCGGGCAGCATCGGCCCCTGCGCGGGCGGTGTGCCCCACGCGTCGGCCCGTACGGCGTCGTCGACGTGCGGGGGCGATCCCCACGGTGCGAGCGGTAGGCCGTCGACGACCTCGGTGCGCAGCCGACCGGTGCTGCGCGTCCCGTCGACGGTGCTCACCTCGACCTCGACGACCTGTCCCGGCTGCGCTACGGATGCGCCCGCCGGGGTGCCGGTGAGGACGACATCGCCCTCCTCGAGCGTGAGCATGCGGGACAGGTCGGCCACCAGGTGCGCGAAGCCGAACAGCAGCGTGTCGCTGGTGTCGTCCTGCACCAGCTCCCCGTCCAGCCAGGTGCGCACCCGCAGCCGCTCCGGGTCCAGCTCGGCCGCGGGCAGCAGCGACGGCCCGAGCGGGGTGTAGCCGTCACCGCCCTTGGAGCGCACGTTCGAACCGCGGTCGGCGGTGCGCAGGTCCTGCAACCCGATGTCGTTGGCCGCCGTCACCCAGCCCACGTGCGACCAGCCGTCCTCCGGCTGCACGTGCCGGGCCTGCTTCCCGATCACGAGGGCGATCTCCCCCTCGAAGGCGAGCAGCTCCGTGCCCCGCGGCCGCTCCACGGCCGCTGAGCCGGCCAGCGACGAGGACGGCTTCAGGAAGTACGACGCCGCGCCGGGCGTCCGCCCCCGCTGCGCCGCGCGCGACGGGTAGTTGAGGTGGACCGCAATGATCTTGCCCGGTCGCCTCCCGAGTAACTCGGTCACCGCGTCCATGTACGGGCTCCTTCACGTCGCATCCGATCGTGTACGGGATCGTATATCTTCTCGGGTCACGACGCGACCCCGCGGACGCACGGAAGTGCCCTCACGTGACCGGCGCCGTCCCAGTTCGCGACGGGCGCCGAGAACGGTCGCGCCGGCCTCCTGTTCGGCCTGGTTGTCCACCCCGAGGTCGATGCCGGGGCGGTCCCGCAGGAGCAGCCCGGCGGCGCCGGTGATCGCCAGCAGCACCGGTGTGCGGCCGAGGCCGACCGGCCCGTCGGGGTTGGTGGCGTAGCTGGTGATGAACCCACCGGTGGTCATGTAACCGGCGGCGTTGTTGCCGGCGAAGATGAGCGCCGCGAGCACGACCAGCAGCCCATGCTTGCAGAACAGCTCCACGACCGGCACCGTCGTCCGCTGCTTCCTCTCGGCCATCTCGGCGAAGACGGGGCTCTCGTCGACCGAGCGGCGCACGACGTAGCCGACGCCGATCAGCACCACGCTCAGCAGGAACGGGACGCGCCAGCCCCATTCGAGGAACGCGGGCCCCGGCGCGATCACGCCGGTCATGAGGGCCGTGACGCCGGAGGCGAGCAGCATGCCCAGCGGCACGCCGAGCTGTGGGAACGCCCCGGCGCGGCCACGGCGGTCCCGCGGGGCGTGCTCGACGGCCATCGGCACGGCGCCGCCCCACTCCCCGCCTGCGGAGATGCCCTGCAGGATGCGCAGGACGAGCAGCAGGACGGGCGCGAGCATGCCCGCGGTCTCGTAGGTGGGCAGCAGCCCGATGAGGCTCGTCGCGCCGCCCATCAGCACCAGGGTGAGCACGAGCATCGCGCGCCGCCCGATCCGGTCGCCGAAATGCCCGGCGAGGAACGCTCCGAGCGGGCGGAAGACGAAGCTGATCCCGACCGTAGCGAACGAGAGCAGCAGCCCGATCTCCGCGCCTGCCGGGGCGAAGAACAGCTGGGAGAACACGAGGCCCGCGGCCGTGCCGTAGATGAAGAAGTCGTACCACTCGATGGTGGTGCCGATGACGGTGGCCATCGCCACCCGCCGCCTCGTGGAGTTCATATCGGTTCCTCGGGGGTTGGGTGCGACTACCAGGTGACGGGGAGCGTGGTGAGCCCGCGGAAGACCCAGCCGTGCCACTCCTCGGCGCGGCGGGGGTCGGTGCGCAGGCCCGGGAGCTCGGCGTACAGCAGCGGTACGGCGATCTCGCCGACGGAGATGCGGGCCGCCCAGTGCCCGGCGCACAGGTGCGTTCCGCTGCCGAAGCCCAGGTGCGGCTCGCGTGGGCGCGCGATGTCGAACGCGTCGGGCCGCTCGAACGCCGTGGCGTCGCGATTGGCCGCGGCCACGACCACGCCGATCGGCGCCCTGGCGGGGAGCGGCACGTCGTGCAGCACGACCGGCCTCGTGGTCTCCCGCGGGTACATGCCGATCGGCGAGAGCCACCGGACGGTCTCGTCGAACACGGCGGGCCACTGGGACGGGTCGGTGAGCACCCGGTCGCGCTGGCCGGGGTGCCGCGACAGCGCCCACACCGCGTTCGTCACCACGTGCTGCGGCTCGTTCATGCCGCCGGAGATCGTCAGCTTGACGTTCGCGGCGACGTCGCCCAGCGGGAGCCCGGCGTGGACGAGCGCCGAGGTGATCGTGTCGTCGGGGTGCGCGCGGTAGTGCGGGATCAGCTCGTCCAGCAGCGCGTCGACCTCGCGGCGGGCCTCGTCGCAGCGCCGCCAGATGTCGGGGTCGTCGTGCAGGTTGCCGGTGCCTGCGATGAACGCGTGCGACCACCGCTGCATGTCGTCGACCCCGGCGCCCGTCAGGCCGAGGAGGTCGATCAGGTTCTGCGCCGCGACCGGACCGGCGTAGTCGCGGTTCAGGTCGGCGTCGTCCGGGCCGCGCTCGCGCAGCACCGCCAGCTGGGTGCGCGCGTTGCGCTCGAACACCGGCGCCCACCGCCCGCGAAGCGTCTTCGGTCGGAGGGTGGGGTTGATCGGCCGCCGCTCGGCGGCGTGCTCGGGGTCGTCCTTGCGCAACATCGGCCGGGCGCCGAGTGCCCTGGCCATCAGCGCGCTGCCACCGCTCACGTTCGCGGTGTAGGTCTGCTGGTCCTCCTCGATCGCCCGGCAGGCCGCCGCGGACGTGGCCAGGTACCGGTTCAGCGCCGGCACCCATGCAATGGGTGACTCGTCCAGCAGCCTGCGATAGGTGGGATAGGGGTCGGCCAGCATCTCGACGGGCTCGACCCACTCTGCAACCGGAGTTGTCATGAGGCTCCTCATGCCGCGACGGGCCGCCGGGCGAAGTCCTTGAGGCTGAACGCCGGATCACCGACCTGGCCGGGGTGCGGCGACCGCCCGGCGCTCAGCAGGCGGCGCGCCGCGATGTGGTCCGCGGGCCGGTTGAGCGACTCGACGGCAACGAGCCGGCCGTCCCGGAAGCAGCAGACGGAGAACCGGCCGGTGGCGGGATCGCCGCACGGCACGCTCTCGTCGTCGGGCAGGCGGACGCCCGCGATCTGCAGCTTCAGCGGGCCCTGGTGGCTCCAGAACCACGGCAGCTCGGCGTACGGACCAGAGCCACTGTCGCCGAGGATCGCGGTGGCGACGTGCCGAGCCTGATCGGTCGCGTTCTGCACCGACTCGAGCCGGATCCGGGTGCCGGTGTGCGCGCTGGGGTGGCTCGCGCAGTCGCCCACGGCGTAGATCGCCGGGTCGGCGGTGCGCAGGTTCTCGTCCACGACGATCCCGTCCGACACCGGCAGCCCGGCCGCCGCGGCGAGCGCGGTGCGCGCCACCACGCCGATGCCGACGACCACGAGATCCGTGGCGTACTCGAGGCCCACGCTGCTCACGACGCCGCGGCCGGTGAAGGCCGCGACGGCCTCGCCGAGACGCAACGTCGTGCCCATGCGCCGGTGGGCGTCGGCGAGGTGCTCGGCCATCACCGGCGACACGGCCCTGCCCAGCGGGCGGTCCGCGGCCTCGAGGACCGTCACCGGCAGGCCGCGCGCACGGGCGGCCGCCGCGACCTCGAGCCCGATGAACCCGGCGCCGACCACGAGCACCGACCGCGCCCGAGGCAGCGCAGCAGCCACCTCATCGGCGTCGGCGAGGGTGCGCAGGGCGTGGACCCCGGGCAGGTCCGCCCCGGGGACCGCGGGGGTTCGGTTGGCCGCCCCGGTGGCGAGCACCAGGACGTCGTACGGCACCGTGCCGCCGTCGTCGAGGTGGACGATCCGCGAGGCGCGGTCGATCGCGGTCGCGGTGACCCCGGTGCGCAGCTCGATCCGGTTCTCCCGGAAGAAGCGCTCGGCCCGCAACGGCATGGCCGTCCCGGTGGACGCGAGGTGCTCCTTCGACAGCGGCGGCCGCTGGTACGGCGGCGCGGGCTCGTCCCCCACGACCGCCAGCGGCCCGTCGTGACCGGCGGCCCGCAGCGAGTCGGCCACCTGAACCCCGGCGTGACCGGCGCCGATGACGACGACTCGCTCAGATCTGGGTCGCGGGCACATCGACCTCGACCTCCTCGAGGTCACCGCCGAGCGTCAGCTGGCAACCGAGCCTGCTGCGCCGCTCGTCCCGTGGCGCGGCCGTGCAGTCGAGCATCTCCTCCTCGTCCTCGCCGATCTCGGGAAGGGAGTCGAGGTGGGCCTCGCGCACGTAGACGTGGCAGGTGGCGCACATCGCCTGCCCGCCGCACTCGCCGACGATGCCGGCGACTCCGTTCTGCACGGCGGCCCGCATCACGTTCGAGCCCGCGTCGGCGGCGACCGTCTCGGTCGCGCCGTCCTCGTGGTGGTAGATCACCTTCGGCATGCGATGCTCCTTCGTCAGTCCCACAGCACGGGCAGGCCGAGCACGCCGCGGAACACCCAGCCGCCCACGACCGCAGGCCGGGCCGGGTCGAGGCGCAGGCCGGGGAGCTCGGCGAAGAGCCTCGGCAACGCGCCTCCCACCACCGACGCCCTTGCGATCCAGGCGCCGGCGCAGAAGTGGCTGCCGCCGCCGAACGCGAGGTGCGGCTTCCTCGGCCGGTCGATGTCGTAGGACTCGGGGTCGGTGAACACCACGGGGTCGCGGTTGGCGGCGCCGACGACCACGCCCATGCGCGCGCCCGCAGGTACGGCCATGCCGGCGAGCTCGGTGTCGCGGGTGGCCTGGCGGGGGTACATGCTGATCGGCGCGACCCAGCGGATGGACTCCTCGAACGCCTCCGCCCACCGGCCGCCCGCGAGCACGCTCGCCAGCTGCTCCGGGTGCGAGAGCAGCGCCCACGCCGTGGTCGCGACGGCGTCCCTCGGCTCGTTCAGCCCACCGCCGATCGTCATCTTGAGGTTCGCGCGCAGCGCCTCCAGTGGCATCGGCATGCCGCTCAGCTGGGACAGCAGGCTGGCGTCCGGGTTCGCCCGCAGGTGGGGCAGCATCTCGTCGATCGCCTCGTCGACCTCGCGGGACGACCGCTCCGCTGCCGCCCACACCTCCGGGTCGTCGGCGTAGTTGCCGGTGCCGTCGATGAGGGTCTGCGACCAGCGCTGCATGTCCTCCTGGGTCGCGCCGTGGAACCCGAGGACAGCCCGCAGGTTCTCCGCCGCGTACGGCGCGGCGAACTCGGCCACGAGGTCCGCGCCCGGCCCGGCGGCACGCAGCCGGCCCAGGTATGTCGTGGCGTTGCGCTCGAACACCGCCTGCCAGTGCTGCTTGATCGCCTTCGGGCGCAGCACGCCGCCGTACGATCTCCGCTCGGCGTCGTGCTCCGGGTCGTCCTTGCGGAGCATGCTGTGCCCCATCGACCGCTTCATCAACGAGCCGGTCTCGTCGGCCGAGAACCGCTCCTGGTCCAACTCGATCGTGTGGCAGGCGTCGTAGCCGATCACGAGGTAGCGGTTCACGGCCGGGACCCAGTGGATCGGGGCCACCGCACGCAGCCGCCGGTAGATCGGGTACGGGTCGGCGTACAGGTCCGGGATGGTCACCCACTCCGCCACCGGGATGGGCTCGGCCCTGGTCGCTTCCACTGTCATCGTCGACGTCCTCCCGCATTGGAGACGTGGAGAAGTGTGAGCGCGGCCATCTCCACACGTAAAGTTCAAAGAACTTCGACGAATCCCAAGCAGGAGTTCGGTATGACGGCGTACACGTTGCGGCAGCTCGCCTACTTCGTCGCGGTCGCCGAGGCGGGCTCGATCAGCGGGGCGGCGGAGAAACTGCACGTCACGCCCACCGCGGTGGCGTCGGCGATGACCGAGTTGGAGCGCGTTCTGCACACCCAGCTGATGGTCAGGCGCAAGGCGCACGGCGTGGCGCTCACGCCGACCGGCGCCTACCTCCGCGAGCGCGCCTCGACGCTGCTGCGCGACGCCGAGGAGCTGGAGCTCGCCGCAGCCAGCGGCGGCACGGAGCTCGCCGGGCCACTGGTCCTCGGCTGCTACGTCACCATGGCGCCGACGATCGTGCCGATGCTCATGGAATGGATCACGAAGCACCACCCGAAGGTCGAGCTCACCGTCGTGACGGGCAGCCAGCTCGAGCTGCCCGATCGGCTACTCGCCGGGGCGCTGGACCTCTCGATCGGCTACGACATCGCACTGCCGGACGGGCTGGACTCCGTGCTGCTGTACCGGGCACCCGCCTACGCGCTGTTGCCCGACGGCCACCCCCTCGCCGCGCAGGAGGTCGTCGGTCTGGCCGACCTGGCGGCCGAGCCGATGATCATGCTCGACATCCCGCCGGCGGCACAACACACGCTCCTGCTGTTCGAACGGGCCGGCATCACCCCGCGGGTCGCGCAGCGCACCTCCGACTTCGAGCTCACCCGTGCGCTGGTCGCCCGCGGGTTGGGCTACTCGATCCTCATCCAGCGGCCCGCCGTCGACCGCTCCTACGAGGGCCTGCCGCTGGCCGTCAGGGAGATCACGCCCGCCGACCCGAGCGGAGGAGTGCGGATGATCTGGCCGCGGCACGTGCGGCTCTCGGACCGCGCCGCGGCCCTCGTCACCTTCGCCACCGAACACGCCCACGAGATCGACCCACGCATGCGATGATCATCTACCGTTGACGGCCGAGAAGCTGCGTGCGGATCCTGCATCGCCGAGGTCGTCCGCTGCTGCTGCACCGCCGCGCTCAGGCACCGGCCGATCGCCGCGCGCGCTGGGCATCGAGTGCCGCCACCGCGACGTGCAGCTGGGCGCGGAGGTCGCCGGACTCGAGATCGCCGTCGAGGATCTGGCCGATGAGGCTCAGCCGCTGGTAGAGCGCCTGGCGGGAGAGGTGGCTCCGCCGCGCGGCGATCGACTTGTTCCCGGCGGCGCCCAGGAAGTGGCGCAATGTGGCCAGTAGGTCGGTGCCGTGCCGCTGGTCGTGAGCGAGCAAGTGCGCCAGCTGGCGCTCGGCGTAGGCCTGCACCCGGGGGTCGTCCCGCAGGGAGTAGAGCAACTCGGGAAGGCCGATGTCGCTCACCGTGTAGACCTGCCGCGGTCCACCCGCCGGGACGGCATCCGCGACCTGTTCCGCCTCGGCCGCGGAAAGGGCCACCTCGGACAGCTCACCCACCTCCGCCCCGACGTGAACGGCGGTGCCGGCCAGCGTGGCGATCTCCTCGGCGAGCTGGCGCCAGCCGCCGGGTTCGCGGAACGCCAGCAGCACGCCGACGCCCCGTTCGCCGAGGTCGCCCACGAGTGCGCTGCCTTCCAGCCGCGTCCGCAGCTTGTCGAGCAGGCCCGCCCGGTCGTCGGCGCGCACCATCACGACGGCCAGCCTGCGCCCGTGCGTCGGCACGCCGAGCGCGGTGATCCTGGACCGGGTGTCGCGCCATGACAGCTGCCGCCGCTCGAGCACGTCGAGCAACGCATCCCGGTGGGCCTGCTCCTCCCATCGCGACTCGTGCGTCAGCCGAGCCAGTGTGAGCGCGATGGCCGCGCGCTCGAGGACCATGACGTGCTCGCTGTGGAACTGCTGCTCGGCGGGGTTGTCGGGCAGCATGGCCAGCCGGCCCCATCGCTGCCCGCGGAACTCCACCGACGTGACCAGCCAGCCTTCCTGCCCGCAGACCCCGGTGCGCTCCGCGGCCGACGGCGTGGCGCGGGATCGCTCCTCCCACCGGTTGAGCACCTCTTCCAGGCCAAGTTCGCCGGGCGCGCACACCAGCGCCTGGTGCGCCAGGTTCTCCAGCACGACGGCCCGGCCGGTCATCGTCGCCGCTGCCCTGACGATCTCGTCGGCCCCCGCACCGCGGAGGGACAGCGCGGTGAACGTGTCGTGGATGCGCTGCGCCGAGCGGAGCGTGCGCAGCTGGCCGGTGAGGATCATCGCGTGCACCTCCTGGGTCACGTCGACGAACTTGACCCCGCGGTGCAGGACGACCAGCGGCACGCCTCGCGAGCGACACCCGGCGACCAGCTCGTACGGCGTCTCCCGGTAGCAACGGCCGAGCTCGAGCACGACGGCTGCCGCGCCGATGTCGGCGAGCTCGGCCGCGTAGTCGTCCAGCCGCGCCGGGAAACCGAGTCCCGTGGTGAGCACGAGCTCACCCCCGCGCAGCGCCGAGGCGGGGCTCGCCCATTCGGTGACGTGCACCCACCGGACCGGCCGGTCCAACCGGTCATGGCCCGCCAGCACCTTCGGCAGGCCTCGAGCCAGCACCGGCAGGGCGAGCACCTCGGCCACCGTCATCGTCCCGCCGTCACTCACCGGCACACCCTGCACCTGCCGGGTGTCGGCCGCAACGCGCGTCACGGTCGTGGGACCAGCGGGTTCACGTCGTCACCGTCACGACAGCGCCTTCTCCCCCGCGGACGTGGCGGTACCGCTCGCGGTGGCCAGCGCAAGGCCCCTCGTCTCCGGGGCGATGGCCAGCGAGACGCCGAGGCCGACGAGTGTGATGACCGCGCCGATCAGCAGCGTTGCGGTGTTGCCGACCCCGGCGATGAGCAGCGGCAGGAAGAACGTGCCCCCGGCCGAGCCGAACCGGCTCATCGCCGACGCGAACCCCACCCCCGTCGCCCGAAGATCGGTGGGGAAGAGCTCGCTGGGATACAGGAACTGCAGCGCGCTGCCTGCTGCCTCGGCGAAGTGGAACACCACGAACAGCAGGACGATCGGCAGGGCCAGGTGCAGCGGCAGCACGGCGAGGCAGAACAGCGAGACGAAGATCGCGATGAAGCTGCCGATCAGCAGTGGGCGCCGACCGACCCGGTTGACCAGGAACAGGCCGGTCGCGACACCCAGGATCGGGATCAGCATCATCACCGCCGCACTCTCGGTCGCGTTGCCGACGCCCATCGACTCGAGGATCTGCGGCTGGAAGGTGCGGATGGCGTAGCCCGTCGCCACCTGGCACAGGAAGAACGTCGAGCAGAACACGACCTGCTTGGTGTAGCCGCGGCGGAACAGCTCACCGATGTTGCCCAACCCGGAGCCGCCCCGCCGTGGCGCCGATCCCTCCCGCACCAGGTCGTCGAGCCGCACGTCGGGCCCGACGTAGCGCCGCACGATCGCGGTCGCCTCGTCCAGCCGGCCCCTGCTCGCCAACCAGCGTGGTGACTCGGGCACGCCGGCACGCACGAGCAGGAACAGGAACGCCGGAACAGCTCCGGACAGCAGCATCCAGCGCCAGCCGTCGTCGCCGAGGTAGGTCATGCCGAGACCGACCCAGTAGCTGATGCCGTAGCCGACCCACCACGACAGGATCAGCCCGGCGAGCGCGGGTCCGCGGAGCTTGCGGGGCACCAGCTCGGCCGTGATGGCCGAGGCGATCGGGTAGTCGGCGCCGACGGCGATCCCGATGACCAGGCGCAGCACGAACAGCTGCCAGGCCTCGGTCACGAAGAACTGGGGGATGGATGCCGCGACGAACACCGCGAGGTTGAGCACGTACATCAACCGCCGCCCGATCCGGTCGGTGATCGCGCCGAAGATCATCGCGCCGGCGAACACGCCGATCAGCGCGGAGCTGGCGATCAGGCCGGACCACACCGACCCCAGCTGCAGCTGCGGCGTGATCTGGCTCAGCGCCACCGCGATGATGCCGAGCAGGTATCCGTCGCAGAACGGCCCACCCATCGCGATCGCCACCAGGCGGCGGTGGAACCGGGTGACGGGGACATCGTCCAAGCTGGTCGTCATCGGCACGGCCTCTCGTCGGAAGGCGAATTCCGACCACTGTGCGCGGCGTCACCCCACGCGGACAGACGCAGATTGTCACCTCGTCGGCAGGTCCACTTGACACGACGTTCCGAGTCTCCGCCGCCGTGTATCCCCGCCATGACCGTTGCGCTACATGTTGGAAAGGCACCCGGGAAGTGCACGAGCCCGTCCGCGAGTGAGACAGAGGAACCCGCCATGAACGCACGGCAAGTCGTGACCTTCGACTGCTATCGCACCCTCGTCGACTTCGACCTCAACCGCGAGACGCTGCCCATCGTCCGCGACCGTCTCGACGAGATCGGCGTCGGCCACGACGTGTTCCTCGACGACCTGCGCGTCATGCGGTTCCAGGGGGTCGTGCAGCGGCCCTACCGGCGCTACCGCGACATCGTCCGCGACACGCTCGAGCACTGCATGCTGCTGCACGGCGTCGAGTTCCGCGACGAGGACTACGACCGGTTGATCGCCGCCGCGGAGGGGTTCCCCGCCTTCCCCGAGGTGCCGGACGCGCTGCGCAGGCTCAAGGAGCGCTACGACATCGCCATCCTGACCAACAGCGACGACGACCTGATCCCCTACCACCTCGATGCCATCGGCGTGCCGTTCGACCACGTCGTCACCGCTGAGCAGGCGCGCGCCTACAAGCCACGGCGCGAGGCCTTCGAGAAGCTCTTCGAGGTGCTTCCCCAGACGCGCGACCAGATCACCCACGTCGCGCAGGGCTGGGAGTACGACATCATGCCCACCAAGGCCCTCGGCATCCATCGCCGCGTCTGGGTCAACCGGTACGGCGTCAAGGGCAGTGACCATTACCATCCCTACGACGAGATCCGCGACCTGTCCGAACTCCCTGCGCTGCTGGGGCTCTAACCGGCCATGAGCACTGCGACGAGCACAGATCTGGTCAACGGCAACATCTCGTTCTGGTTCGACGCCCTGGGTGGCCGTCCGTCGCCACGGCCAGCGCTGGCCGGCGACCGCACCGCCGACGTGTGCATCGTCGGTGCTGGCCTGACGGGGTTGTGGACGGCGTACTACCTCAAGAAGGCCGACCCCTCGCTCGACATCACGATGGTCGAGCGCGAGTTCGCCGGGTTCGGCGCCTCAGGGCGCAACGGCGGTTGGGCGTCGGGGTTGATCGCCGGGTCGCGTGACCGGTTCGCGACGCTGCACGGCGCCGACGCGGTCCGGGCGCAGCAGCGGTCGATTAACGAGGCCGTCGACGAGCTCGTCGCCGTCGCGGCCTCCGAAGGGATCGCGGCGGACGTCGTCAAGGGCGGCACGATCCGCATCGCGTCGACGCCTGCCCAGGCGCGGCGGCTGCGGGCCGGTGTCGAGGAGGACCACCACTGGGGGGTTCACGAGTCGCGCATCCTCGAGCGGAACGAGCTACTGGACCGCATCCGCATCCCCGAGGTCGTGGCGGCGGCCTACACACCGCACTGCGCCCGGATCCAACCCGCGCGGTACGTGCGGGCGCTGGCCGACGTCGTCGAGTCGCTCGGCGTGCGCATCCACGAGTCGACCACCGCCACCCGCATCGAGCGCGGGTCGGTGCACACCGACCGCGGCGTGGTGCGCGCACCGATGATCCTTCGCGCCACCGAGGGGTACACCGCCTCCCTGGCCGGTGAGCGGCGGACCTGGCTGCCGATGAACAGCTCGATGATCGTCACCGAGCCGCTGCCCCAAGCGGTATGGGAGGAGATCGGCTGGAACCGCGGCGAGACCCTCGGCGACAAGTGCTACTCCCACATGTACGGCCAGCGGACGTCGGACGGCCGCATCGCCATCGGTGGAAGGGGCATCCCCTACCGGTTCGGATCGGCCACCGACCGCGACGGAGCCACCCAGCAGGCGGCGATCCGCTCCCTCGTCGAGATCCTGCACCGCCGGTTCCCCGCCACCCGCGCCCACCGCGTCGTGCACGCATGGTGCGGTGTGCTCGGGGTGCCGCGCGACTGGTGCTCCAGCGCCGCCTTCGACGCCCGCACCGGACTGGGGTACGCGGGTGGGTACGTGGGCCAGGGCGTGGCCACCACCAACCTCGCAGGCCGCACCCTGCGGGACCTCGTGCTCGGGCGCGACACCGAGCTCACCCGGCTCCCCTGGGTGGGGCACGCCTCGCGCAAGTGGGAGCTCGAGCCGCTGCGCTGGCTCGGTGTCCGGTCGATGTACCTGGCCTACGGCTGGGCGGACCGCAAGGAGCTCAGGGGCGGGCGCGAGTCCCGGCTCGCGAAGCTCGCCGATCTCGTCACGCGCCGCCCGTGACCGATCGGCAGTGCACAGATCACATCGGTGACGGCTGCTCCTCGCGTACCCGGAACCGGTAGTGCAGCGGTGACTCCCCCACCTCCCGTTTGAACGCGGTGCTGAAGGCGCTCTCCGACGCATAGCCCAGCTCGGCCGCCAGCGACCCGACGCGGGCATCGCCGTGCCGAAGAGCGCGCTGCGCCAGCAGCATCCGCCAGCGGCTGAGGTAGGTCAGCGGCGGCATGCCCGCCACGGTCCGGAAACGTTCGGCGAACGAGGTCCGCGACATCGCCGCGGCACGCGCCAACTCGTCCAACCGCCACGGTTTGCCGGGTTCGGCGTGCATGAGGGTGAGCGCGGGACGCAACCGTTCGTCGGTGAGCGCCCGCAGCCATCCCGGGGGCAGCTCGGACTGGTCGACGTAGGCGCGCAGCACGTCGAGCAGCAGGAGCTGTCCGTACTGCCGGATCGCGAACGAGGAGCCCGTGCGGTTCTCGGTGACCTCGCGGAACAGCCGGTGGAGGGTGCCGCGCAGGTTGGTCCCCGCAGCAGCCGATGCCCGGACGTGCCCCAGCGGTGGGAGCGCCTGCAGCAGCAGTGCCCGTCCGGCCGGATTGAGGTCGACATGACCGCCGACGACGACGTCGTCGTCAGGGTCCCATGAGGCGCCGACGAGGCGGGTCGAGAGATCGTTCTCCTCCGGCACGACCTCGCGAGGCAACCCGTCCCCGGTGCCGCCCCGCAGCTCCACCCACGACCGGTTGTTCAGGATGGCGACGTCGCCCGGCTCGAGCTCGATCGGCCCGTCGACGCCGTCGGTGACCAGCCGGGCCCGGCCGCACACCATCGCGATGAACTTCAGCGAGTCGGTGATGACGGCGCGCGACACCCAGGGGCCCCGCACCGCGATCCCGCCCGACAGCACTCCGCGGACCTCGACGAAGTCGAAAACCTCGGACAGTTGATCGCCGACCACGTTCGTACGATCGCGCAAGAAATGCGCACCGTCAATCATTCAAAGTACGGACGGACGGTCGCAGGGTGGAGACATGACTCAGAAGCAACACCCCCTCGGGTCCGGGTTCACCGCGGCATCGACGGCCGAGGAGATCCTCGAGGGCATCGACCTCTCCGGCCGGAACGTCGTGGTCACCGGAGGTCACATCGGGCTCGGCCTCGAGACCACCCGCGCACTCAGCGGGGCGGGCGCGTCCGTCACCGTCGCCGCGCGCAACCCGGACCGCGCCGCAGCCGCGCTGGCCGGGGTCGAGCGCGCCGAGGTCGGTCGGCTGGACCTCCTCGACCCCGCATCGATCAACGCCTTCGCCGCCCGGTACCTCGACTCCGGCCGCCCCCTCCACATCCTGATCAACAACGCCGGCATCATGGGCGGCCCACTGGTGCGAGACGCCCGCGGCTACGAGTCGCAGTTCGCGACCAACCACCTCGGCCACTTCCAGCTGAGCCTCGCCCTGCTGCCGGCGCTGCGCGCCGCGCACGGCGCCCGCGTCGTCAACCTGACCTCCGGTGGCCACCGCCTGTCCGACATTCGCTGGGACGACCCGCACTTCACCACCGGCTACGACGGCATGCTCGCCTACGGCCAGTCCAAGACAGCGAACGTCCTGTTCGCCGTCGAGCTGGACCGCCGATGGGCCGCGGAGAGCATCCGTGGCTACGCGGTGCACCCGGGCGTCGTCCTCGGCACGAACCTGGGGCCCTTCCTCGTCGACGGCGAGGTGCGGACACCGTGGCAGAGCGACGACGAGCTGCGGGCCATGGGACTGATCGACGAACAGGGCCGGCCGGTCCGCGACCCCGACCGTGAGATGAAGACGCCGCAACAGGGGGCCAGCACCAGCGTGTTCGCCGCGACCAGCCCGCTGCTCGCCGAGATCGGCGGTGTCTACCTGAAGGACAACGACATCTCGCCGCTGGACGAGGACCCGAAGCCCATCAACTTCGGCGCCGAGCCCGTCGTCTCGTCCGACGTCGTGCCGCACGCCGTCGACCCGGAGTCGGCACGGCGGCTCTGGGAGCTGAGCGAGCGACTGCTCGAACGGTGAGGAGTCACCTGATCGACAGGATCGGGACATATCGTCCGAATGTGGACGTCATGTCCCCCGACTCGCGGCGAACGCGGATCAGCTCCGCAGCGCGTGCAGGATGCGGGCGAGCGACGCTCGATCGGCCTCGTCGAGGCGGGCGAAGAAGCCCTCTGCCTCGGCGGCTCGCGCGGCTCGGATCCCGGCGGCCACCTCCTCGCCTCGGCCGGTGGGCGCGACGAGGGTGGCGCGACGGTCGTCGGGGTCGGGGCGGCGTTCGACCAGCCGCGCCTCCTCCAACGCGTCGACCACCTCGGTCGCGGAGCGCGGGGCGATGCGCAGGTGCTCGGAAAGCGCGCCGAGTCGCATCGGCCCGTGCCGGGTGAGCACCCCGAGCGCGCGAGCCTGCGCCGGGGTGACGTCCCACGGTGCGAGCGTGCGCTGGGTCTGGTGCCGCAGCTGCCGCGCCACCCCACGGAACGCCTCGGCCAGCGACTCCTCCGGCTCCTCGGGCACCGGAATACCCTAGCAACAGGTACCGTTGTTCCCTCATGTTGAGGCAACCTCAACAATCTCGACGGAAGGACGTACCCGACTTGGGACCCGACATCCCCACCGACAAGCTGAGCCGGCCGGCCCGGCACACCGTGAGCGCCGCGGACAAGGCGCAGGCACGCGACGTCTCACTGCGCCGGATCGCACGGCTGTTCATCCCGCACCGCTGGTCCATCGCGACGGTCACCGCGATCATCGTCATGTCGTCCGTTGTCGCGATGGCCTCGCCGTTCCTGCTGCGCGCCGTCATCGACGATGCCCTGCCGCACCAGAACCTGACCCTCCTCGTTTGGCTGGTCATCGGCATGGTCGCCGTCGCCGCCGTGACCGCGGCCATGGGCGTGGTCCAGGCCTGGATCTCGACGAACGTCGGTCAGAAGGTCATGCACCGGCTGCGCACCGACGTCTTCACCCACCTGCAGCGCCAGTCGATCGCCTTCTTCACCCGCACGCGCACCGGTGAGGTGCAGTCGCGGATCACCAACGACATCGGCGGCATGCAGACCGTCGTCACGTCGACGGCCACCTCGCTCGCCTCGAACCTCACCACCGTCGTCGCGACCCTCGTCGCGATGCTCGCCCTGAGCTGGCAGCTGACGCTGGTCTCGCTGTTGGTGCTGCCGCCGTCGATCTGGCTGACCCGTCGCGTGGCGCGGATGCGGCGGGCCATCACCGCGGCCCAGCAACGCGAGCTGGCCGACCTGAACGTCGTCATCGAGGAAGGGCTGTCGATCAGCGGCGTGCAGTTGACCAAGACGTTGGGCACCGGGCCGGCGCTGGTCCAGCGGTTCAGCGCCTCATCGGAACGACTGGTCGATCTCGAGCTACGCGCCCAGCTCGCGGGGCGCTGGCGGATGGCCGCCACCACCGTCGTCTTCGCCGCCATCCCGGCGATCATCTACCTCAGCGCGGGCCTGCCGGTCACCGCCGCGACGATGACGATCGGCACGCTCGTCGCCTTCACCACCCTGCAGGCGGGGCTGTTCCGGCCGATCGTCGGCCTCCTCGACGTCGGGGTGTCGCTGGTCAGCTCGCTCGCGCTGTTCGCACGGATCTTCGAGTACCTCGACCTATTGGTGGAGGTCGACGACCCGGCCACACCGGTGGACATCGACCCGGCTCGGGTCGAGGGACACGTCCGCGCCGAGAACGTCAGGTTCACCTATCCCGGCAGCGCCGCCGCGGCCATCGACGGGATCACGCTGGACGTGCCCGCGAACTCCACCCTCGCGCTGGTGGGTGAGACCGGTTCGGGCAAGAGCACCCTCGCCGCCCTGATCGCGCGGCTCCACGACCCCGACGCCGGGCGCATCACCATCGACGGCATCGACCTGCGAGACATGCGCCTGGCCGACCTCGCGCGCATCGTCGGCGTCGTCAGCCAGGAGACCTACCTGCTGCACACCACGATCCGCGAGAACCTGCGCTACGCCCGGCCCGACGCCACCGACACCGACATCGAGGCGGCAGCGCGGGCCGCGCAGATCCACGACCTGATCACGAGCCTTCCCGACGGCTACGACACGGTCGTCGGCTCCCGGGGCCACCGCTTCTCCGGCGGGGAGAAGCAGCGCATCGCGATCGCCAGGACCCTGCTGCGCGACCCTCGGATCCTGGTCCTCGACGAGGCGACCAGCGCGCTCGACACCCGGACCGAACGCGCCGTGCAACGCGCCCTCGACGAGCTCAGCCGCGGCCGGACGACGATCACCATCGCCCACCGGCTCTCCACGGTGCGGGCCGCCGATCAGATCGTCGTGCTCGATCACGGCCGGATCGCCGAGACGGGCACCCACGACAGCCTCGTCGCCCGTGACGGTCGCTACGCCGGCCTGGCCGCCTGACCACCGCAGCGGGATCCCGGCTCCGGTGTCACCGCGTGCGAGTCAGAGCTGCCAGGATCGCAACCACACCATCTGGGGCGACCGGCGCAGCGCGGACAGGGTGACGTCCGACAGCACGGCGTCGGTGTCGGTCAGGACGTACCCGTGTCCAGCACGGGTCGACAGCGACTGGCCGACCACGTTCACCCCGGCGTCGGCGAGCAACCGGTTGATCTCGGCCAGCACGCCGGGCAGGTTCTCGTGCAGGTACCCCATCCGGAACGCGCCCTGGGGATGCGGCGGAGCCACCTGCGGCAGGTTGACCGAGAGCGCCGTGCTCCCCGCCTCGACGAACTGCAGCAGCTTGTTCGAGACGAAGTGCCCGATCTCCTCCTGCGCCTCCTGCGTGGAGCCGCCGACGTGCGGGGTGAGGATGACGTTGTCGAGGCCGCGCAACGGCGAGTCGAACGGATCGCCCTGCGCCTTCGGCTCGAGCGGGAAGACGTCGATGGCGGCGCCGGACAGGTGCCCGGACCGGATGTGATCGCGCAGCGCGGCGTCGTCGACGACCATTCCGCGGGAGGCGTTGATGAACACCGCTCCCGGCTTCATCATCGCGAACCGCTCGGCCCCGAAGAGCCCTGCGTTGCCGGGCCTGCCGTCGACGTGGATGGTCACCACGTCCGACTCGGCCAGCAGCTCCTCCAACGACCCGACCCGACGCGCGTTGCCGTGGGCCAGGCGGTCGGCGGTGTCGAAGAAGATCACCCGCATGCCGACGGCTTCGGCGACGTTGGACAGCTGGGTGCCGATGTTGCCGTAGCCGACGATGCCGAGAGTGCGACCGCGCACCTCGTGGCTGCCCTTCGCCGACTTGTCCCAGACACCCTCGTGCATCCGCTGGGTCTTCTCCGTGAGCCGGCGCGCCAGCGCGACGATCTCCCCCAGCACCAACTCGACGACACTGCGGGTGTTCGAGTACGGCGCGTTGAACACCGCCAGGCCCCGCTCGGCCGCACTCTCCAGGTGCACCTGGTTGGTCCCGATGCAGAAACACCCCACCGCCAGCAGGTCCTTACCGGCGTCGAGCACCGCCGGCGTGACGGTGGTGTTGGACCGGATCCCGAGCACCGACACCCCCGGCAGCTCGGCGACGAGCTCGTCCTCGCTCAGGGAGCTCGAACGCACATCGACCTCCCAGCCTGCGCGCCGGAACGCCGCCGCCGCGACCGGGTGGATGTTCTCCAGCAGCATCGCCTTCACCCGACAAACCTAGGCGTGGACGGCATCGCGGCGGAAGCCGGCTCGTGCAGCCCTCACCGGCGATCGACCGATCGGGGGGCGGCACTCGCGGCGCACGACTGCTCGGATCGGCGATTACGGTCGCTGTCCTGGGAGGAAACCGGGGAGGACCAACGGTGATCACGGATCCGACGCTCATCCGGATCGGCCAGGCGGTGCAGCTGAGCCACCAGGGCGAGCGAGAGGCCGCTCGTCTCCTCTTCGCAGAGATCTGGGACGAGATCGGCGGCGAGCAGGGGGATCCCCTGCACCGGTGCACGCTCGCGCACGCGATGGCCGATGTGCAGGACGACGTGCGCGAGGAGCTGGTCTGGGACCAGCGAGCGCTGGCGGCCGCCGACCTGATCACCGACGAGCGCGTGGCGCAGGCCGGGGTGCCGCTTCCGGCAGGCGGCTTGTACCCGTCATTGCACCTGAACTTGAGCGAGTGCCATCGGAAGCTGGGCGACCTCGACCGTGCTCGTGAGCACCTCCAGCAGGCGCAGGCCACGATCGACGCACTGGGCGACGACGACTACGGGCAGATGATCAGGGATGGCCTCGCGCGGGTGGCCGAACAGCTGAGCTGACCCATCCGCACCCGATACCGGCAGATCACCGGGGCGATCAAGGGCTAATGGTCGTGATCGGAGATCATCTAGCGACCATTTCGCCTTGATCGCCGCATTACCCCCAGAATGGGCAGCTTGATCAGCAGTTCGGCGCGTTCCCGGGTCATTTTCGCCCGAGAACGCGCCGAAGCCTCGATCATGCCCGCCTGAACCGCCTCCGGTGGCGCCGCGCGCCCTGAGGGGCAGGCCCCTGGCCAGCCCGCGCTGCATGCCCCAGGTCCACACCCGGCCCGACCAGACCCCGGCGAGCGAATGCGGTCACCCCACTAGGTGATCTTCGATCGCGGCGAACAGCCCCTTGATCGCCGCACTGGCCGGGTCTCGGTTGCCTTCGACGCGAAGCGGGCACGCATCCCACCTGCGGGACTCCCGCAAGATCCAGCGAGGGCACTGAGCCTTCACCCTCGGGCTGACCAACACTGCCCGACGCAGCGAACCTCTCTCCCCGTAATGATCAAGCTACCCACCGTGACGACCCGCCGCCCTGGTCGTTATGGCGGTGAAGGACGACGCGGAAGGTCCCGTGCTCCCCCGGTGCACGACCAGGAAACCCCACGCGGCCGGGCAGTCGATCGCCCGACGAATTCGAATCCAGTGAGGAGTGACGCACGATGATGTGGTCATGGTCGGAGATGCCAGTCGCTTGGGGATATGCACTCACGATGACAGGCATGATATTGCTCTGGACCCTGGTGATCTTCGGAGCGATCGTCCTCGTCCACTATTTCGGCCGATAGACCGGGCCGCGGTCGGAGTGGTCGGCCCGGTGCGACGAGAGCGGCGAACGTAGAGTCCGCTCCATGGGTGCCATGGGCGTGGTCGTCCGCGGTCGGCGACCTCCGTCGAACTCCCCCGCTGCCGCGAACGGGCGTCATCCGTGACCGACCGGGTAACGCGCGCGGACCATGCGTCTGCGCAATCGGTGTGGGCGCCGCTGCGGATCGGTTCGTTCCGGGTGCTCTGGTTCGCCCAGCTCGGCAGCATGCTCGGCGTCTGGATGCAGACCGTGGGCGCGCAGTGGATCCTGGTCGGGACCCCGGACTCGGCGGCGCTGGTCGCCCTCGTCCAGGTGGCCACGACGTTGCCGATGCTGCTGTTCGCCCTGCCGGCCGGCGCGCTGGCCGACATCATGGACCGGCGTCGGCTCCTGATCACGGTGCAGCTGTTCCAGCTGGCGGTCGGCGCCGGCCTCAGCATCCTCACCGCGCTCGACCTGATGCCGCCCGCGCTGCTGCTGACCTTCACCTTCCTGCTCGGCTCCTGCCTGGCCGCGACGCTGCCGGCCTATCAGGTGGTCGTGCAGGAACTGGTGCCGCGCGACCAGGTCCGCGCGGTCGCCTCGCTCGGCGGGGTCGCGGTCAACGGAGCGCGCGCGGTCGGTCCCGCGCTGGCCGGCGCGCTGCTCGCGCAGGTCGGCCCGAGCGTCGTCTTCGCGGTCACCGCCGTGGCCGCGCTGGCGTTCGTGCTGGGCCTGGCGGTCACCCGCCGGCCACCACCCGACGTCGGGCTGCCGCCGGAGCGATTCGCCAGCGCGCTGCGCGCCGGCGGGCGCTACGTGCGCAACTCGCCCGCCGTGCGGCGGATGCTGCTGCGGGTCGTGCTGTTCGTACTACCCGGTGCCGCGATCTGGGCGTTGCTTCCCGTGGTGGCCGCCGACCTGCTCCACACCGGTTCCACCGGCTACGGCCTGCTGCTGGGCACCCTCGGTGCCGGCGCCGTCCTCGGCGCAGCCGTCCTGCCGCAGGTCGGCGGGCGACTGTCGCCCAACCAGCTGCTCGTGGTGTCCGGAGGTCTCTTCGCCGCGTCACTGCTGGCCTGCGTCACGGTGACCAACCTGCTCGTACTGGCGGCACTGCTCGTGCCGGCCGGCATGGCATGGCTGGCCGTCCTGATGGGCATCACCGGGGCGCTGCAGGTGTTCCTGCCCGGCTGGGTGCGCGCCCGCGGCCTGTCGATGTTCAACGTCGCCTTCGCCGCGTCACAGGCGTTCGGCTCACTGCTGTGGGGGGTCGTCGCCCAGTGGTTCGGGCTGGTGCCGACCTTCGTCGCCGCCGCCGTGGTCATGGCGGCAGGGGCGGCGACGGTGCGGATCTGGCCGCTACCCGACGTCGCGGACTGGGACCGCACTTCGGCCGTCTACTGGCCCGAACCAGAACTCGCCTACGAACCGGACCCGCACGAAGGCCCCGTCCTGGTCACCGTGCGCTACGTCGTGTCCCGGGAACACGAAGCGGAGTTCCTCGACGCGATGGAGCTGGTACGGCTGGGCCGCCTTCGCACGGGCGCGACGAGCTGCTCGCTGTATCGCGACGGAGCTGAGCCGTCGACGTTCGTCCTGGTCGCGCTGTACCCGACCTGGGAGGAGCACCTGCGCCAGCACACCGGTCGGCTCACCGGCACCGATCGGGAACGGGAGGAACGCGCCAACGCCCTGACCATCGAGGAGCCAGAAGGCGCGCACCTCTTCCCTGCCCACCGGGACAACTAGGAAGGATGGGACTCGTCCATGCCCCCGAGCATGGACGAGTCCCGTGCACGATGCCGCGCATGGCGGGCTTCGTCGGCCGCTGGTCGAGCGGTTGACGAAGGTTCAGTCGAGGGACAGCCCCGCGGCCGGGGTCACCCGGGCGGCCCGCCGTGCCGGGACAACCGCGGCGAGGAGCCCGGCAAGGGCGGCGACGAGGACGACCGCGCCCAGCGACGGCCACGGAACCTGCATGGTGGCATGGGTCAGGGCCCGCTTCACGAACGTCTCATAACCGACCCAGGCGAACCCGACTCCGATCACGGTGCCGAGCAGGGCCGCCACCGCCGACAGCAACACCGCCTCGGCCGCCAGCATTCGCCGCAACTGCCCACGCGTGAGCCCGAGCGCACGCAGCAGCGCATGCTCACGGGCCCGTTCCAGCACCGACAACCCCATGGTGTTCGCGATCCCGATCAACGCGATCGCCACCGAGACACCCAGCAGCCCGATCGCCGCCCCGGCGAGGAGGTCCCGCTCCCGGTTCGCCGCCGCCTGGGCCTGTAGCTGGTCCTCCAGCTGAATCCCGGCCGCGTCCGCCAGCCCGTCCAGGTCGTCGACGAGCGTCAACGGGTCGGCGTCGGCGGCGGCGCGGACCCAGATGACACGCGGTTCGGGCGCGTCGGTGAGCTGTGCCAAGGTCTCCGGCGCGACCAGCCCGGCCCGGCCCCAGCCGGAGAGGGAGATGACCTTCAACTGGACCTGACGGTCCCCGACCCGCACCGTGACCTGATCCCCCGGCTTGATGCTCGGGTCCACGAAGGCACCCAGATCGATCCTGATCGTCCCCGAGTCCACCCCCTGGGCGAAACTCCCGCCGTCGCGGGCCACCCCCGCCGCGCCCGGCGCGGTCAGGACCGGCAGCGGATCGTCGAACCCGGACACCTGGGCCACCGCGCCGTCCACCGCGATGGCCTGCTCGACACCGGGGGTACGACGAACCTGGTCGAGGAGGTCGGTGCCGACCGGCTCGTCGAGCGAGGTGAGCGCGGCGTCGATGGGGTTGTGCCGGACCCGGACCTCGTCCATCCCCGCCCGCCAGGTGGCCATCCCGGTGAGCACCGCGGTGGTCAGGGTGACCCCGACCAGCAAGGCGGCGGTGGTGGCAGCCGTCCGGCGCGGGTTGCGCACGGCGTTCTCGGTCGCGAGTCTCCCCCGTGCGCCCAGCAGCACCCCGACGATCCGGACCAGGCGGGGCACCAGCACCGGCCCCACCAACAGCACCCCGGCGAACACCGACGCCCCACCGGCCACCATGAACAGCGTGCTGTCCCCGAGCATCGCCACCGCGAGCAGCGCCGGCCCGGCGAGCAGGAGCAGCGCAGCGAACACCAGCCGGGCCCGGCCGGTGGCGGTGCGCCCATCGAGGGCGGCCTGCGGGCGCAGCGCCGCCAGCGGGCTCACCGCGACCACGTGCCGGGTCGGCAACCAGGACGCCAGCATGGTGACCAGCACGCCGACGGCGAACCCGCCCACCAGCCACGGCACCGGTAGTGCCGGGGCAGCCAACGGGGTGGTCAGGGCCAGGGTGTTGATCAACGGGAGCAGGCCGTAGCCGAGCCCGATGCCGAGCAGCGTCCCGGCCAGCGAGGCGAGTACGCCGACGGCGGCCGCCTCCCGACGGACCGAACCCAGGACCTGCCCCCGCGTCGCGCCGACGCAACGCAGCAGCGCGAAATCCCGCAGGCGCCCCGCCAACAGGATCGAGAACGTGTTCGCCACGACCAGAACCGAGACCACCAGCGCGACGCCGGCGAACAGCAGCAGCATCAACGTGATCATGTCGGTGTCGTTGTTGAGCCTGGCCAGGCCGTCCCTGACGTACTCGTCCCCCGACCACACCCTCATCCGGTCCGGGACCGGACCCACTTCCCCGCGCACCGCCACGCTGCCCACGTGGAAGGTGGGTTGGTCGCGCCACTGCAGGTACTGCGGCCAGGTGACGTACATCGAGGCCTGGGTCCACGTGGTGGGGGACACCACGAGGCCGACCACTTCCAGGTCGGTTGCGGTGGGGCCCTCGCCGACCCGGATCCGGTCGCCGACCGCGACCTCCTGGGCCTGGGCGTCCCACACATGCATCACCGCCTCGCCCATCCGTGCCGGGAAGCGACCGGAGACGAGCTTCTGCCAGCGCAGCTCCTCCGACGCGGCGATCGGTCCCACGGTCGTCTTGCCCCGGAACTGGCCCGAGCCGAGCGGGGCGCCGCCTTCTCGGTGCGCCGGCAGGTCGACCCGGCCGAGCCCGGATGCGTTGTCGCCGAGGCGGTCGATGAGCGCGATCGCGTCCGACAGGTCCAGGGTGTCGGGGCAACACGGCGGTCCCGGATCGGGTCCGTCCTCGGGGGCGTCGACCACGTAGTCGGCACCGCGGTAGGGCGCCCCGGAGTTCTCCATGAACCCCGCCCGGGCCCCGGAAGTGAGCACACCGATCACGACGACGAAGGCCACCGACACGGTCACCGCGATCACCGCCGCCACATACCGGCGGACGTGGATACGCAGCGAGGCGAGGAAGACCGTGCGCATCAGGCGATCAACCCGTCCTGCATGCTGACCACGTCGTCGGCGTAGGTCGCGGCGTCCCGGTCGTGGGTGACCATCACCACGGTCTGGCCGAGCTCGCGCACCGAGCGGCGCAGGTGCTCCAGCACCTCGGCCGAGGTGGTGGAGTCCAGGTTCCCAGTGGGCTCGTCGGCGAACAGCAGGTCCGGGCTCGTGATCAGCGCCCGGGCGATCGCGACCCGTTGCTGCTGGCCGCCGGACAGCTCCGCGGGTCGGTGACCGAGCCGGTCGGCCACGCCCAGGGTCTCGGCCAGGGTGCGTGCGCGTTCCCGGGTCGCGTCGTCGATCCGCGCACCGCCCAGCTCCAGCGGGAGCAGGATGTTCTGCTCCGCGGTGAGCATCGGCAACAAGTTGAACGACTGGAACACAAAGCCGACGTGCTCGCGGCGGAAGATCGTGAGGGCGTCGTCGTCGAGTGACCCGAGGTCGGTGCCCGCCACGGTGACTGTTCCGCCGCTGGCCTGGTCCAGCCCGGCCAGGCAGTGCATCAACGTGGACTTGCCCGACCCGCTCGGCCCCATGATCGCGGTGAACCGCCCCCGAGGCAGATCCAGATCGACCCCACGCAAGGCATGCACCGCGGTGTCGCCCCGGCCATAGATCTTCGTCAGGCCCCGCGCGCTGGCCGCCAAGCTCGGTTGGGTCGCCGGCGGGGGGTTGCCGAGCATTCTGGTCACTGCTGCATCCTCGGATCGTGCGTGGGGTCGGGGTACATGCGCGGACAACCGCGATCGACGGCGTCGGGGCGCAGTTCGAAGTGCCACGGCTCGTTGCGGTAGATCTGGCACAGCCCGTAGTCGGCGCCGTGCTCGGACAGCCACACCGCGGCGCCGGTGGGCCCGATGTCGACCGCCTCCCCCGACACGTGAGCCGAGGTGTCCGCGGTGGCCACCCATCGGGCGGCTTCCTTCTTCGAGCCGTACTTCGAGATCGCCTCGTCGAGTAGGTGTTCCTGATACGCCGGGGAACGCCAGCCGCTGTTGACGACGAACTCGACCCGGTCGTCCTCAGCGTCCGTCGCCGCCTGACGGAGGGCCTTGAGCAGACCCGCATCGAGGTTGGCCACGGCCGGAACGTCGTCGTCGAAGACCGTCAGGCCGTCGGGGACGGCACCGTCGGCCTCGCCGAGTGCACCACCGCGGTCACCGTGCCAATCGCCGCTGCCTGGTGGAGGGGGACGCCCAGGAACGTCATCTGGCTGCCGGTCCGGCGATGGTGCCTTACTTGCGGGAGCGGATCGCGCGGGGGCATCGGACGCCCCCCAGGGAGACGAGGACATCAATGTCTGGTAACCGAACGTTCCGGTCACAGCGGCGATGGCCACCGCCATGACGATGAGGACCGTCAACCGGGTCGGGCCGGCGGCTTTTCGTACTGGTCCGCGGTGGGACGCGCCGCCGGTCGATGCGGCGTGGTCGTGCCAGGACGGAGGCGGTTGCCGGTACGCCGGCGACATGCGCCGGCTCGTGCCATCAGGAGCATGCGTGTGCCGGTCGTTGCGGACGGGCCCTGCCTGGTAGCGACCGACCGCGATGGGTTGCGTCGGGAAGCGATCGCCGAACGGATCGTCGTTGCCGATTGCGGCAACGCGCTCGGCGACTCCGGCCGGCGCCCGAGTCATCCGCCATTCCCTGGGTTCTGTTCCCGCTCCTCGGGCGAACGGGTGTCGCACTTCTCGCTCGCGGACTTCATGTCCGGGTCGTCGCCGTAGTACAGGATGGCCCCGTTCGCGTCGGGGTCCGGGAAATCCTCCACGCCGTTCTCGCGCATGCACTTGGCGGACTCGCGGCGTTCCGTCAGCAGCTGTTGCAGCTCGGCGGGACTCGGAGTGGCTCCCGCAGGGCTGTTCTGGCCGCCGCCGCTGCCGGTCGCGGCGGGTGCGGTCGAGCAGGCCGTGCCGATCAGGGCGACCATGGCGACGGCGGCCAGCAGCCGTCCGGGCGGCGCCGTGCGCAGTCGCGTCGGCGCGCCGTGCCCCGAGGACGCCAGAGATCGGGCTGCTGCTCGTGCTGGTTCCCGGTAGATCATGCCTGTAGTGAAGGCACCGTGATGTTGTCAGCACGTATCCGGTTTCCGATATGCCGGCGATATGCGCGGCCTCGTAGCATCGAGAACTTGTGCGTGTGTTGATCGTCGAGGACGAGCCCTACCTGGCCGAGGCAATCCGCGATGGGCTGCGCCTCGAGGCCATCGCGGCCGACATCGCCGGAGACGGTGACGTCGCCCTCGAGCTCCTGAGTATCAACGCCTACGACATCGCCGTCCTCGACCGCGACATCCCCGGACCCAGCGGTGACGAGGTCGCCGAACGCATCGTCGCCTCCGGCAGCGGCATGCCGATCCTCATGCTCACCGCTGCCGACCGGCTCGACGACAAGGCCTCCGGGTTCGGACTGGGCGCCGACGACTACCTCACGAAGCCGTTCGACCTCCGGGAGCTCGTGCTGCGGCTCAGAGCCCTCGACCGCAGGCGCGCCCACAACAGGCCACCCGTTCGCGAGATCGCCGGCCTGCGTCTGGACCCGTTCCGCCGCGAGGTCTACCGCGACGGCCGCTACGTCCCGCTCACCCGCAAGCAGTTCGCCGTGCTCGAAGTCCTCGTCGCCGCCGAAGGCGGTGTCGTCAGCGCCGAGGAACTCCTGGAACGCGCGTGGGACGAGAACGCCGACCCCTTCACCAACGCCGTGCGCATCACCGTCTCGGCACTGCGCAAACGCCTCGGCGAACCCGCGATCATCGCTACCGTGGCCGGGGTCGGCTACCGCATCGAGACGGCGGCCGGCACCCGGTCGTGAGGGAGGAGACCGTGAACAGGCGGCCCGGGTTGAGCGTTCGCCTCAAACTCACCCTCAGCTATGCCGGGTTCCTCATGCTCGCGGGTGCCCTGCTGCTCGCGGCGGTGTGGGTGTTCCTGCTGCGCGGAACGCCCACCAGCTACTCCTTTCCCGACCTCTCCAACCTCCCGCTCGTCTTCCAACGAGGCTCCTTCGGCCCGGCTGTCTTCGGTCCGGCGGCAGTCGTGGTGATGGCATTCCTGCTGGTGTTCGGTCTCGCGGGAGGGTGGATCCTCGCCGGCCGCATGCTCGCCCCGCTGACCCGCATCACCTACGCCACCCGCGTTGCCGCGAACGGGTCGCTCTCCCACCGGATCCGGCTACCGGGCCGCGGAGACGAGTTCCGCGAACTCGCCGACGCCTTCGACTCGATGCTCGCGCGGCTCGAAGCCCACGTCGCCGAACAGCAGAGATTCGCGGCGAACGCCTCGCACGAACTGCGCACCCCGCTGGCGATCTCGAAGGCACTGCTCGACGTGGCCCGCACCGATCCGCACCACGACACCGGCGATCTCGTCGACCGCCTCCACGCCGTCAACACCAGGGCGATCGACCTCACCGAGGCGCTCCTCCTGCTCAGCCGCGCCGACCGACGCTCCTTCACCCGAGAACACGTCGACCTGTCGCTCGTCGCGGAAGAAGCCACCGAAACGCTCCTCCCCTTCGCGGAGAGGCGCGGCGTCACGATCGAGACCTGCGGCGACATCGCTCCCACCATCGGATCGCACGCCCTGCTGCTGCAGCTGGCCACGAACCTCGTGCACAACGCGATCGTCCACAACCTGCCCGCAAAGGGCACCGTATGGGTCAATACCAGCGTCCGCCCCCGGATCGTGGTGCTCACCGTCGAGAACACCGGCGAGAAGCTCACGTCACAGCTGGTCTCGACGCTCACCGAACCATTCCTGCGCGGCACCGAACGCATCAGCACCGACCACGCGGGAGTCGGCCTCGGCCTGGCGATCGTCAACAGCATCGCCCAGGCGCACGACGGAACGCTCACTCTCGCCCCCCGGGCAGCGGGCGGGCTCCGCGTCACGGTGAAATTACCCGCCGCGCCACCGCACACCGGCGGCTGACGATCGTGCAGCCGCCCCGGCGCGCGCGTCAGGCGCGCACCATGCGCATGCAGCTGTCCGTGACGAACCGCGAAACCTCATCCAGCGAGAGGGGGCCGCCCGGCCGGTACCAGCGCCAGACACTGACGATCAGCCCCAGCAGGCCGCGCGCCGACAGCTGCGGGTCGCGCCGAGCGAACTCCCCGGACGCCATCCCGCGTTCGAGGAGCTCCTCCCAGTTGCGCTCGATACGTGCCACCAGGTCGCGGCTGGCCATGCGCTCGACCTCCTCGCGCTCGGAGGCCCGGGGGTTCGCGAGCAGGGAGACGTTCGCCTGGAGGATCCGGTTCTGCTGGACCTCGAGCTCCGAGACCGCGTAGGCGGCGCCGACGGCCGCGCGCAACGCGTCGAGGTCACCGGAGGCGCCGGACACCGCCTCCCGGAAGGCCGTCTCGGAGTTGCGCAGCCCGAGCCGCATGATCGTCAGCAGGCAGTGCGCCTTGGACTCGAAGTAGTGGTAGAGCGCGGTCTGCCCGATCCCGACCTCGTCGGCGATGTCGGACCACTTCGTCGCCTCATAGCCGACATCACCGAACTTGGTGACGGCCGTGGCCAGGATCGCGGCACGCTTGGATCGCGGCCCGTCCTGCGCCTCGGTCAGCGCCGCGATGCTCACCGGAACACTCCTCTCGACAACACGCACGGGTCGCACAGCCTATCGTCGAGCTGATGTCAGTTCACCCGACGCGCTGGGCGGAGGCGCGCTCCTTGAGGTCGCGGGCGAGGCGTGCGGCATCCGCGCGGGACAGCTTGCCGACCCGGTTCTGCGGAAGGGCGGGTACCCGCCACACGTACTCGGGCCACTTGCCCTTGCTCAGCCCGCGATCGGCGAGGTGGCGCTGCACGGTCTCGAGGTCGAACGGCTCGAGCTCCGTCACGACGAGGACCGCGACGCGTTCTCCGAGCAGGTCGTCGGGCACTGGCACGACGCAGGCCTGCTCCACGGCGGGATGGCTGGCCATGGCGCCCTCGACCTCGGCGATGTCGATGTTGCGGCCGCCCCGGATGATGATGTCCTTCTCGCGGCCGCGGATCGTCACCGTGCCGTCGGGCAGGACGGCGAGCAGGTCGCCGGTCGGGAAGAAGCCGTCGGGCGTCAGTTCCGGCGGTGCGACGGCGCCTTCGCGGGCGTATCCCAGGAACAGCGACGGCCCGCGGACCTGTGCGCGGCCGGACCGGCCATCCGGTACCGGCAGGCCGTACTCGTCGACGGCCCGCAGCTCGGTGCCGGGGAACGGGCGGCCGTCGGTTCCGAGGCGGATCTCCTGCGGATCGTCGACGGCGGGAGTGGTGTGCCCGAGGCACTCCGACATGCCGAACACCCGCAGGATCCGCGTGCCCAGCCGGTGTTCGGCCCTGGCGAGTGCGCCGGCGTCCATGGGCCCGCCGCCGACCGTCATCGCCCGGACCCCGGCGAGGAGCTCGGGCTCGGGTGCGGCCGCCGCGAGCTGGAGGGCCATCGTCGGCACGCACATCGTCCATCGCACCGCGTGGTGGGCCATCAGGAGCACGGCCTGCGCGGGATCCCACTGATCGGAGAAGACGATCGGACCGCCGAGGTGCAGCGGCAGGTAGAGCCCGAAGCAGAACGCGGCCGACGAGGACATCGGGACCAGGGCCGCCACCGCGTCACCCGCGGCGAGCCCGACGGCGTCGATCGTGCAGCGGGCCGCGTACCGCAGCGCGGACTCGGACTGCACCACGCCCTTGGCCCGCCCCGTCGACCCGGACGTGAGCCCGATGACGACGCCGCCGCGCCACCGGGCGGCCTGCCGTCCCGGCTTCCCGGCCCACACCCAGCCCTCGAGGATGTCGCCGTCGACCTCGGGCAACCGCTCCGCGACCCGCCACGCCCGCATCCGCTCAGCCGACCCGATCACGGCGTCGGGACCGATCTCGTCGAGAGCGGCGGCGAACTCCGCGCTCGTCGCGTGCCTGCTGATCAGGGCAAGCGTCCCGTCGAGCCGCCCGACGGCGATCGCCGTCGCGACGGTCCGCCAGGTGTTGTCGGCCTGGAACAGGACCGTCGGCCCGCGGCCCACGATCTTCTCCAGGGTGTCGGCGAGCGCCTCCCCGGCCCGCAGCATCGCCTCGAGGGTGTGGGCCCCCTCGATGTCGATCGCCACGATCGCCGCAGGCTCCCGAGCGGCGCGCTCCTCGAGCTCCGTCACCAATTCCCGCATGGCAGGCCCGTCAGCTCCGGTACATCTCGCGCTCGTCACCGAGCACCGCGATCCGCCGCCCGCGCATGTCCCCGACGTGCCGGACGGCGGCGGCCCACTCCTGGCTGGCGAGCGCGGCCCGGGCGGCGTCCTCGGAGTCGAAGCTCAGCACCGAGAGCCCGTCCCAACCCTCCGAGCGTGGCTCGAGGGCGCTGGACACCGCGGTGTGCCGCCACACCCGCAGGCCCGGCAGCGGGTAGGTCATCTCCGCGTGCTCGCCGCGCCACCAGTCGATGAACTTCTCGTGCGACCAGTCGGCCGGGCGCGCCGCCAGCAGTGCAAGGTTGAACATCGTTCAGTGTCCTTCCTCTTGGCGGCCGGCCACGTCGAGGGCGGGCGACCGGCCGATCATCAGGCTCCGCACGCGGCCCGCCGCGTCCAGCCGGGCGGCGGCGACGAAGGTCGACTCGAATGCGCCGGAACGGCGCGCCTGGCCCAGGACGAGCTCGTCGTCCCCGACGGTGCTCGCCGACAGGATGTGGTGGGTCAGCACGCCCTTCTCCCGCTGGGCCAGGTAACCCTCCATCGCCGCCCGGTCGCCGGCGAAGTCGGTGGCCTTCCCGTCGCCCGAGGAGAAGACGATCGAGAACCGGAAGTCGGGCGCGATCAGGTCCAGGATCGCTTCCGGGGCGTCCGAGTCGATCGTGGCGAACCAGCGAGTCAGGACCGGTGCCGTCACGACCGCGCTCATGACCGCACCGCCGGCAGCGGGTACATCCCGAACACCGGGTGGAAGAACGACTGGTAGCGGGCAAGGCGCCCGGCCGGCGAGACGAGCCCGACCGAGACGAACGAGCCGGTGCCCCGTCCATCGCCCTCGGTGACGATGCCGTAGACCATCTCCAGGTCGCGGTCGACGCTGCTGCGGAGGATCACGTGCTTGCGGCCGACGTCCGGGCGACCGGAGATGTACGCCCCGAGATCGTCGAGGCCACTCCCCCGCACCTCGCGGTCGGGCAGGGCGAGTAGGAACTCGATGCCGGGTTCTGCGAGCTCGAGTCCGCTCATCGGATCCGGACCGTCGAGCCGATCGAAGTAGTCGACGATGACCACTGAGCCTCCTGAGCTGAGTTCAGTTTGCTGCGATCGACGATACGAGCAGCGGTCGGAGCGGGCAAGCATCAGATCGCCAGGGCGCCGAGCAGGCGTTCGCGGTGGTGGGCCGGATCGCCGAACAGTGTCGCGCTGGTGGCCGCCCGGCGGAAATGCAGATGGGCGGGATGCTCCCACGTGAACCCGATGCCGCCGTGTACCTGCACCGTCTCCGCCGCGACGAAGGAGTAGGCCTCTCCGCACGCCAGCGCCGCCGTTGCGGCGGCGAGCGGGAGGTCCTCCGGGGCGTCGGCCGCCGCGGCGGCCGCCCACGACGCCGCCGAACGGGCCGCCTCCAGCGCGACCGCCATGTCCGCGCACCTGTGCTTGATCGCCTGGAAGCTCCCGATCGGGCGGCCGAACTGGATCCGCTCCTTCGCGTAGGCGACCGCCATGTCCAGGGCGGCGGCGGCCCCGCCGGTCTGCTCGCAGGCGAGCGCGGCGACCGCCCGGTCCCGCACCAGCTCGAGCACCGGCCCGGCGGCGGAGGGGTCGCCGATCGCGCGGGCCCGAGCGTCTCGCAGCCGCACGGTCGCGAGCGGGCGGTTCGGATCAAGGGTGCGCTGCGGGTGGCGGGTCACCCCGGCCGCGCCCCCCGGCACCGCGAACAGCCCGAGCCCGGTGCCGGTTCGGGCGGAGACCAGGATCAGGTCGGCGGTCGTCCCCTCGATCACCCGGGTCTTCGCGCCGGTCAGCCGCCAGCCCGCCCCGTCCGGTTCCGCCCGGGTGGACTCCCCCTCCACCCCCTCCGCGTGCGCGAGCGTGGCCGTCATCTCGCCGGAGGCGAGTGCGGGAAGCAGTTCAGCGCGGGCGGCGTGCGCCCCGTCGCCGTCGGCGTGCAGGAGCGCCCCGACACCGAGGATCGCGGTGGAGAACCACGGCAGCCGGACCAGGGAGCGCCCCAGCTCCTCGGCGACGACCGCGACCTCGCGGAACGAGGCACCGGCACCGCCCAGTTCCTCGGGCACGTCGAGCGCGACAGCGCCCAGCTCGCCCGCGAACCGTGACCACACGGCCGGGGCCCAGCCGTCGTCGCCGTTCAGCTCGCGGAACACCGCCTCGATGTCGCAGTTCCGCTGCAGGAACGTCCGAACGACGGCTCGGAGCTCCTCGGTGTCGGCGTCAGGGGTTATCCGGAGCTCAGGCACCGGACTCCTCCCCGTCGAGAGCGGCCAAGACGTCGGCGTAGCGCTCGCGGGCCTCGGCGCGGCGGGTGGGCAGGAGGTAGGGCGGGAACAGCCCGTCGTCCGGTTCGGTGCCGCGCAGCAACGCCCGCGCCAGGTTGACCTTGTGCACCTCGGTGGCGCCGTCGGCGAGCCCCATGTGGAACGACTCCATGACCCACCTGCCGAAGGGCAGCTCTTTCGAGATGCCCAGCGAGCCGTGGATCTGGATCGCCCGTGACGCGACGTCCATCAGCACCTTCGGCATCGCGATCTTCACTCCTGCGATGTCCGCGCGCACCTTGCGGTAGTCGTTGTACCTGTCGATCTTCCAGGCGGTGCGCAGCACGAGCAGCCGCAGCTGCTCGATCTGCAGCCACGAGTCGGCGATCATCTCCTGCACGAGCTGCTTGTCCGCGAGCCGCTCGCCCTTGGTGGTGCGCGACACGGCCCGCCGCGTCATCAGCTCGAACGCGTGGTGCACGAGGCCGACCGTGCGCATGGCGTGGTGGATCCGGCCGCCGCCGAGCCGGGTCTGCGCGACGGCGAACCCGCCGCCCCGCTCACCGAGCAGGTTCTCCGCCGGGACCCGGACGTCGGTGTAGCGCAGGTACTGATGGGTGCCGACCGGCTCGTCGTGGCCCCACACCGACACGTCCCGGACGCGCTCGATCCCGGCGGTGTCGGCCGGCACCACGAACATCGACATGGACCTGTGCGGCGGCGCGTCCGGCTCGGTCACCGCCATGACGATGAGGAAATCGGCGAAGAGCGCATGCGAGGAGAACCACTTCTCCCCGTTGATCACCCACTCGTCGCCGTCCAGGACCGCCGTGGTGCGGAACCCGGTCGGGTCGGATCCGCCGTGCGGCTCGGTCATCGAGAAGCACGACACGATCTCGTTCTCGATCAACGGCTCGAGGTAGGTCTTCTTGAGGTGGTCGGTGCCGTAGTGCGCGAGGATCTCCGCGTTGCCGGAGTCCGGGGCCTGGCAACCGAACACCACCGGCCCGGAGTGTGTCCGCCCCAGCTTCTCGTTCAGCAGGGCCAGCCGGAGCTGCCCGTACCCCGGCCCGCCCAGTTCGGGCCCAAGGTGACAGGCCCACAGCTTCCGCTCGCGCACCTGCAGCTGCAGCGGCTTGATCAGCGCGTTCCGCTGCGGGTCGCGGACGTTCCACGCGTGCTCGATCACCTGGTCGACCGGCTCCACCTCGGTGCGGACGAACTCCTCCACCCAGTCCAGCTCGTCCTGGATCTCCGGGTCGGTCTCGAAGTCCCACGCCATGATCGGCTCCGTTCCTAGCGGGTGAGGACGGTGCAGGCGGAGATGCCCGGCGCCCCGTAGACGTGGGTGAACCCGACGCGCGGATTCCCCGGGACCTGATGCGCGCCCGCGTCCCCTCGCAGCTGCAGCACCGACTCGTAGACCTGCCTCAGCCCCGACGCGCCGATCGGCTCCCCGTTGGCGAGACAGCCGCCGTCGGTGTTCACCGGAAACCGGCCCTCGATCTCGGTGGCGCCCTCGGCGATGAGCTTCTCCTGCTCCCCGTGTGCGCACAGCCCGGTCTCGGCCATGTGCATCAGCTCGGCGCCGGACTCGGTGTCCTGGACCTGGGCCACGTCCACCTCGTCCGGCCCGATCCCGGCCGCGGCGAACGCCGCCGCCGAGGCCTCCACGGTCGGCGAGTCCGCGCGCTCGCTGGCGATCCACGGCGAGAACACCTCGAACGACCCGTACCGCCGCGACCGGAACGCCGCGCCGCGCAGGTACACCGGACGGTCGGTGTACGCCCGGGCCCGGTCCGCGCGGCACAGCACCAGCGCCACCGCCCCCTCCCCCGGCGAGCAGTACATGTACTGCGTCAGCGGGTGGGAGATCATCGGCGCCGCGGCGATCTCGGCCGCCGACAGTTCTTTCCGCCGCCACGCCATCGGGTTGCGCGCCCCGTTGCGGAACGCCTTCTCGGCGATCGCCGCCAGCACGTCCGGCGCGATGCCGTGATCGTGCAGGTACCGCTGGATCTTCAACCCGAAGAACTGGGTGGTGACCATCAACCCGGTCTCGCCGTACCACTCACCGATGCCGTGCTCGGCCGGATCGGTGTTGAACGCTCCCCGCGAGTGCTTGTCGAACCCGATCACGATGCCGATGTTGTGCTGCCCGGAGCGGATCGCCGCGTCGGCCGCGATCAGCGCCGATCCACCGGTGGCGCACCCGTTGGCCACGTTGATGAACGGCAGCCCGGTCAGCCCCAGCTCGGAGACCAGCGTGTCCGCGTCACCTGCCGAGTGCGAGCCACCGAACCCGAACCGCATGTCCGGGAACCGGACGCCCGCGTCGTGCAGCGCCTCCCGCGCCGCGTGCACCGCCTGCGCCCGCCCGGACACGCCCTCGGTGCGACCGAACCGGTGCATCCCGATGCCCACGATCGCCACGTCAGACATCGGAATCTCCCGCCACGAACGCGAACGTGTATGCCGGGACCCCGTCCGGGTCGTCGCAGAACGGCACCAGCTCCAGCACCATCGGCATCCCGATCGCGAGCCGCTCGGGGTCGGTCTCGGTGAGCCGTGCCTCCACGATGAGCTGCCCCGGCAGCTCGACGTAGCCGACGCCGTAGGGCTCGTACCGCTCGGAGCCGGAGTACGGCGCCTTGGGCCGGAACCCCTGCACCGTCCACGACCAGAGCGTCCCCGTCCGCGACAGCGGTACGTCCTCCATCGCCGACCCCGTACACCGCGGGCACCCGCCCTGGCGCGGGAACGTGTACGCCGAGCAGTCCATGCAGCGGCTGCCCAGCAACGCCACTCCCTGCGGGGTGTCGGTGAACAGGGAGTCGTCCACGAGCCTGATCGAAGTATTGGTCATGGCGCGGCCAACCTTCCTCCGTCGACGGCGAGCAGGGCGCCGGTCGTGTAGCTCGCGGCCGGGCCGCACAGGTACAGGGCGGCCCCGACGATCTCCGCGGGGTCGCCGCCGCGGCGCGCAGGCCAGTCCGCGGCCATCTCCTCGAACGCGGCCATGTCCCAGGCGCGGCTGATGTCGGTGAAGAACGGCCCGGCCAGGATCGTGTTCACCCGCACGCTCGGCCCGTACTCCTGGGCGAACCCGGCGGTCAGCGTGTTGAGCGCAGCCTTCGCTGCCGCATACGGCAGGTCGGACGCGGTCGGCCGGCCCGAGGCGATCGAGGAGATGTTGAGCATCACCCCGCCGCCATTCGCGGCCATCCGCTTCCCCGCGGCGGCCATCAACCGGAACGGGCCCTTCAGGTTGACCGCGATCACCTTGTCGAACAGCTCCTCCGACACCTCGTCGAGGCTCGGGTAGAGCGGCGCGATCCCGGCGTTGTTGACGAGCACGTCGACCGGCGCGAGGGCCTCGGCCACCTCGTCGAGCAGAGTGGTGAGCCGGTCCCAGTCCCCGACGTGCGCGCCATGCGCGCTGACCCGGCGCCCGGTGGCCGCGGCCAGCTCCTCGGCGAGCGCCTCGCACGCCTCTTTCTTCCGGGACACGACGGCGACGTCCGCGCCCGCGGCGGCGAACGCGATCGCGATCTCGCGGCCCAGCCCGCGGGAGCCGCCGGTGACCAGCGCGGTGCGCCCGGCGAGGGGCTGTTCGACGGCGCGGGCCGCCGCGACGGCCTCGGCGACACTCATCGCGGGATGTCCTTCCACGGCACATTGCGGTCGGCGCGCGGTTCGGGCGGCAGGCCCAGCAGGCGCTCCCCGATGATCGTGCGCTGGATCTCGTCGCTGCCCCCGGCGATGCGGTAGCCCGGCGCGCCGAGCACGTGCTCGGTCCAGCGGAACGTCCCGTCTCCGTGGTCGGCGACCAGGCGGGGCCCCAGCACCACCGCCGCCGCCCCGGACACCAGGGCCAGCCGCTGCGACCACGCCAGCTTGCGCAGCGAGCCCAGCGGGCCCGGCTCCGCGCCGGCGAGCTGCGTCTCCCGGTCCCGCTGTGCGGCCACCGCCGCCAGCCGCTCGGCCACCCACACCTCGGCGAGCACCCGGCGGACGTCCGGGTCACCGGTGCGGCCGAGCTGCCGGGCGGTGTCGAGCAGCTGCGCGAATCCCCCGCCGACGTCGGCGGTCGCCCCGGAGTGGCCGCGCTCGAACCCCAGGGTCGCGAGCGTCACGGCCCACCCGCCGCCGACCTCGCCGAGCCGCAGCGAGTCCGGGATGCGGACATCGTCGAGGAACACCTCGCAGAACGACGATCCACCCGACATCTGCCGCAGCGGCCGCACGTCCACCCCCGGGGTGTCCATCGGCAGCAGGAACGCGGTGAGTCCTTTGTGCTTCGGCGCGTCCGGGTCGGTGCGGGCGATCAGCTCGCCCCAGCCCGCGAATTGGGCGCCGGAGCTCCAGACCTTCTGCCCGTTCACCACCCAGTCGTCGGCGTCGCGGACCGCGCGGGTCGCGAGGCCGGCCAGGTCGGAGCCCGCCGATGGCTCCGAGAACAGCTGGCAGGCCAGCGCGTCCCCGCGCAGCAACGGCCGCACCAGGCGTGCCTTCTGCGCGTCCGTGCCGAACATCTGCACGGTCGGGGCGATCAGTGCCGTGCTCACCGACGTCAGCTCATGCTGGCCCGGCGTGTCGAACTCGCGCTCGACCTCGGCGAACGCCTCCTCGTGCAGCGCCGAGAGCCCGGCGCCACCGTGCTCGACCGGCCATGACAGCGCGCCGTAGCCCGCGTCGAACTTGACCCGCAGCCACTCCTGGATGCGGCCCAGCAGCGCGCGCTCCTCCTCGAGCGGCAGATCGTGGAACACCGCCACGGGCCGCCCTGCCTCATCGGCCCGCGGCGGGACGTGCTCGGCCAGCCACTTGCGCGCCGTGGCGGCGAAGTCGGCCAGCTCCTGATCAGTCGTTCTCATCGCGCCGTCCATCCCCCGTCGACGACCAGGACCTGCCCGGTGCAGTAGCTCGAAGCCGGGGAGGCCAGGTAGAGCAGTGCCCCGTCGAGCTCGCCGATGTTCCCGGGACGCCGCAGCATCGTGTTGCGCTTGATCCAGGCGAGGGAGCGCTCGTCGTCGAACAGGGCGTCGTTCATCTCGGTGCGGAACCAGCCTGGGGCGATCGCATTCACGCGGACCCCGCTCGCGCCCCAGTGCCCGGCGAGCTCGCGAGTCAGTCCGAGCAGGCCCGCCTTCGCCGCGGCGTAGCTCGCGCCGCCGAGCGGGGCCGCGGACACCAGTCCCAGGATCGAGCTGATGTTGACCACCGACAGCCCGTTCTCGCCCGCAGCGCGGGCAGCGAGCTGGGCGAGGTGGAAGGGGCCGACCAGGTTCGTGCCGAGGACCTCGGCGAACCGGGCCGACGTCTCGTCGAGCGGGGCGGCGCCGCTGTCCGTTCCGGCGTTGTTGACCAGGACGTCGATCGCCCCGGACTCCGCGACCACGGCCGCGACGAGGGACTCCCGGTCCGCCTCCGCGGAGACATCGGCCGGTAGCGCGTGCAGCGCGGGATGGCTCGCCGCGAGCTCGTCGAGCCGTTCCTTGCGTCGCGCGGTGATCCAGACGGTCGCGCCGGCGGTGGCGAGCACCCGCGCGAACCGGGCGCCGAGACCGGACGAGGCCCCGGTGACGAGCGCGGTACGTCCAGTGAGGTCGAACAGCTCACCCGGCCGGCGGATCTCGATACTCATGTCACGAGCTCCAGACCGGAGGCGATCAGCGCGGCGATCGTCGGCGGGAGCTGTTCCTGCACCGGATCGTGGTGGCGACCCTCGCGGTGGCGGCGCAGGTTGTGCCCCATGATCGCGGCCATCTTCATCCGGCCCAGCGCCCGGAACCAGGCGATGTCCCCAGCGGTGCCACCGTCGCACCCGCGGGACTCCCGGTAGGCCGCGTCGAGGTCGTCCTCGGAGGGCAGCCCGGGGACCGCCCGGCCGACGCCGGGGAACAGCTCACCGTCGGTGAAGACGCCGAACCAGCCGAGGTCGACCCGGGGGTCGCCGACACCCCAGATCTCCCAGTCGACCAGCGCAGTCGGCGCATCCCCCGCGAACATCAGGTTGCCCAGCCGGAAGTCACCGTGCACCAGCACCGGCGCGACAGGCGGCGGCACGTTCGCGGCCAGCGCCGCGAGCAGCTCCGCCGATCCAGGCCGGAGCTCCTCGGGCACCGCGTGCATCGTGCGGGTCCACCGCTCGAGCTCGTCCGCGGGATCCGCGGGTGCGGGCAGCTTGCGCCCCGCCTCGCGCAGCCGTGGCCCGAGGTCGGCCGGCGGGACGGCATGGAGCCGACCGAGGACGGCTGCGGCCGTGACCATTCGCCTGCGGGAGGTCTCGACGGGGAGCGGCTCGAACACGGGCTCGAGCGCCGCTCCCTCGGCGAACTCCATCGCGAACCACGCGGGCTCCTCGGCGTCCCGGGCGATCACCCGCGGCACCGGGACGTCGCGGCCCGCGAGGGCGGAGAGGACATACGACTGGCGCAGCACGTCGTTGCGCCCCACCGCCTTGCTGCCCGGCGGGACCGCCTTGACGACCCGCCGGGTGCCCCGGTCGGAGATGACGTACGTGAGCCCGGAACGCCCGCCCTCGAGCACGGCGAGCGGTCCCGCGTCGGGCGCGCCGAGCGTGCGGCGGACCCGGGCGGCGAGCGCCGGATCGGCGTCCCTGCTCGTGGCGATCTGCGTCATTGCGGCTCCCGAACCAGGCTGGTGGTGCAGACCGTCAGCGGCCGGTCCACTTCGGCTCACGCTTCTCGAGGAACGCGGCCACACCCTCGGCGGCGTCCTGCGAGTTGAGCGTGACGCCGACGGCGAGGTGCTCGAGCACCATCAGCGAGGCGATGTCGGCGTCGAGCCCGCGGTCGACGGCCATCTTGGTGAGCTTCATCTGGAACGGGCTCTTGTCGACCAGGTGGGAGATGAACTCCTCCACCGTCTCGTCGAGCTCGGCGGCCGGCGCGCTCTTGTTCACGAGGTCGAAGTCGGCGGCCTCGATACCGGTGAGCAGCTTGCCGGTGAGCATCAGCTCCTTCGTCTTGCGGATGCCGATCATGCGGGGCAGCCGGTAGATCGGGCCGGCTCCACCGAAGAGGGCCCGGCGGATGTGGAAGTCCCCGATGAGGGCGGTGTCCTCGGCGATCGCGAAGTCGCAGGAGATCATCACCTCGAAGCCGCCCGCGGTGACGTAGCCCTCGAGCACCGCGACCGACGGCTTGCTCATGCTGTAGAGCCGGTCGCAGACCTTCGCAGACACCACGGCGACGTCCATCGCGGTGCTCGTGCCGATGAAGTCGGCCTGCAGGCTGTCCAGGTCGAACCCGGACGAGAACGTGCCCTCCCGGCCCCGCACCACCACGACCCGCAGCTCCGGGTCGGCCTCGATCTCAGTGATGATCTCGTCGAGCCGGTGGAGCATCGGCACGGTGATGCAGTTGCGCTTGTGCGGGCGGTTGAACCAGATCCGCGCGATGTGTCCGTCGCGCTCGAACTGGATGTCGTCCTCGACGGCCATCGATCCTCCAAATTGAACTGAATTCAGCTAGATTCTGCGACCCGTGGGAAGCCCGTGTCAAGGCCACGTCCGCGGTCTCCTACACGTGGGCGCCCGCCACCGCGTCCGCCGCGGCCAGCCCGAACACCACCGCCGGAGCAACCCCACCCGCGTAGGCGCCCCGATAGAGCCCACCGGCGTCCGCGCCCGCCGCGTACAGGCCCGGCACTGGACGCCCGTCGGCGCCGAGCACCCGCGTGTGGACGTCGATGCGCAGCCCGGTGAAGGGGAAGGTCACCGCCGGCCGCGCCTCCACGACGTAGAACGGCGGCTCGGTCAGCGGCGCGGGGTCATAGCGCCGGTCCGGGTCGGGCGCCCGGCCGCTCTTGTTGATCTCGTCGATCGCGGCGCCGATCCGCGCCCCATCGTAGCCCCACTCCTCGGGCATGTCCGCGAACTCGGCGGTGCTCTCGGCGATCGCGCACCGGGCGCCACGCCGCCGCGCGAGAGCGAATTTGTCGATGCCCGGGATCCCGGCCACGTACGACCCGGTGATCCACTCGCGGTACACCCGCGCGTCGGCGACGAGCAGGCCACGCGCCTCCGGCTGGGCCATCAGGGCGCTGGTCGTGAGGTGGTCGCCGACGGTCTCGTCGACGAAGCGCTCGCCCGCGAGGTTGAACAGCAGCGCGTGCTCGCTGTAATAGAGCGCGAGGTCGACGAACAGCGCCGGGTCGGAGAGCGACACCCCCGCGGGGATGAGGTGGCCGTAGAAGCCTGCGCCGTCCGGCTCGACCTCCACCCCCACCGATCGCGCCAGCCGCAGCCCGTCCCCGCGGCTACCCGGGTTGGATCGCAGTTCGACGTCCCGGGCCGCGGGATGGATCAGTTCCGCCCGCAGGGCGGGATCAGCCTGGAACCCGCCGGTGGCGAGCAGCGTCGCGCCCGCGCGCACAGTGCGGGTGCCGCCCGCGAGCCGCACCACTCCACCCGTCACCGCACCGCCCTCGCTCAGGAGGTCGGTGGTGTCCGCTTCGGTGAGCACCTCGCCCCGCTCGCGGACGATCCGCTCGCACAGCCCGATGTACTGCCCGGTGTCGAGCTGGTGGCCCCGCCCGTACCGCAGGACCGGCACCGCATCGCGGCACTCCACGCCGAGCGAGCGGATCCACTCCACGGCCCCGGCGAACCCGTCGACGAGCGCCGCCCGCAACGCGGGATCGCCCTCGGGGTTCACCTCCCCCATCACCTCGTGGGTCGGCGCCGTCCAGATGAAGCCGGCGTAGATCCCGGAACCGCCGAGCGTCGGTCCGCGCTCCACGAGCAGCACCCGCGCGCCGAGAAGAGCGGCCCGGGCGGCCGCCGTCAGCCCGGCCATCCCGCCGCCGACGACCAGCAAGTCGACCTCGGACGCGGCCGCCATCAGCGCGTCCCCGGCCCCGTCCCGCGCGGCACGCCCGCCGTGACCGACTCGGGCAGTTCCCGGCTGGGGTCGACCGAGATCGTCTTCGTCAGCAGGTACTCCTGCACGGCGTACGGTCCGTGCTCGCGACCGAGCCCGGACTTCTTGAAGCCACCGAACGGCGAGCCGAGGTCGGCGGCGAAGGTGTTGACCGAGAACGTACCGGTGCGCACCCGCCGCGCGATCTCGAACCCGTGCTCGGTGTCCTGCGTGAACACCGAGCCGGCCAGCCCGAGCTCGCTGTCGTTCGCGATGCGCACCGCGTCGTCCTCGCCCCGGTGCGGGATGAGCGACGCGACGGGGCCGAAGATCTCCTCCCGCGACACCCGCATGTCGTTGTCCGCGTTCGTGATCAGCGTGGGCTCGTAGTACCAGCCCCGGTCGAGGTGCGGCGGCCGGCGTCCGCCGGTCGCGATCGTCGCGCCCTCCTTGCGGGCGAGGTCGACGTAGTGCTCGACCCGATCCCGCTGCGCCGCCGTCACCAGCGGCCCGACCACCGTGTCGGCGTCCATCGGGTCACCGACCTTCAGGGACGCGAAACCCTCGGCCAGGGCTTCGGCGTAGGTGTCGTACTGCGACTCGGGCACCAGGAGCCGGGTCTGGGCGACGCAGCTCTGGCCCGAGTTGGTGCCGACGCTGGTCCCGATGAGGACCGGCAGCACGTCCTCCAGCTTGGCATCCTCCAGCACGATCGCGGCGGACTTGCCGCCGAGCTCGAGGACGCACGGCCGGATGAGCTCGCCGCAGGCTGCGGCGATCTTGGCGCCGACGACGTGCGAACCCGTGAAGCTGACCATGTCCACGCCGGGGTGGCGCACGAGGTACTCGGACTCCGCCGGCCGGGCGGCCACGATGTTCAGCACGCCCGGCGGCAGGCCGATCTCCGCACAGACCTCGCCGACGACGAAGGTGGCGAGGGGGTTGGGTTCGGTCACCTTCACGACGACCGTGCAGCCCGCGACCAGCGCCGGCCCGACCTTCTGGCCGATCGCGGCCAGCGCGAAGTTGTACGCGGGGAAGCTCGCGACGACCCCGACCGGCTCCTTGACGACCAGGCTCGCCCCGGCCATCGGGATGATGCTGCCGCCGGCCGAGCTGGCGGCAAGCGGCGAGAGGTCGCTGATCCGCACCTCGGCCGTCTGCAGGCTGCGACCAACCTCGGCGGCGTAGTTGAAGCTCATGACCGGTGCGACGGCCTGGTACACCTGCGACAGGAACAGCGGGCAGCCGAGCTCCTCGGTGATCAGCTCGGCGAGCTCGGCCTGCCGCTTGCCGAGGCCGTCCGCCAGCCGGGTCAGGTAGTCGGCCCGCTCCGCGGGCGTGAGCCGAGGCCACTCCCCCTCGTCGAACGCCTTCCGGGCGGCGGCGACCGCGGCATCGATGTCGGCCCTCGACGCGGCCGGCACGCGTCCGATGCGCCGCTCCGACCTCGGGGATATGACGTCGAAGTGGTCCGCACCCTCGGCCCGTCGCCACGCGCCGTCGATGAAGAAAGCCTCGTGATCGCGTGTCGACACTGATCCTCCTGGACGCCGTTGCCCTAACTGAACCTAGTTTGGTTCAATGTAGCCACCGGCAGCGCGGCCTCACAAGGGAGCAAGGACGCATGACTGGAACCCCTGGCAGGCGATTCGAGGACGCGATCGTGCTGGTCACCGGGGGCGGATCCGGAATCGGCGCAGCCGCCGTCCGCCGGTTCGACCGCGAAGGGTGCGCCGCGATCTACGTCGCCGACATCGACTCCGAAGGCGCGAAGACGGTGGCAGCGGGAACCCGGTCCGGTCGCGCGGTCACCGTGGACGTGACCGCCGCCCCGGACGTGGACGCGCAGGTCGACCGGATCGTCGCGGAACACGGCCGGCTCGATGTCGTGGTGAACACCGCGGGGATCGACGACCCGGAGGCCAAGCACCGGATCCTCGCCGCGCAGCAGTCGGGTGAACCCGTCGACGTGTTCCGGCACCTCACCGACGAGCAGTGGCGCCGGGTCATGTCGATCAATCTCGACGGGACCTTCCACGTGCTGCGCGCCGCGGTGCGCGCGATGGTCCCGGCCGGTCGCGGCACCATCGTCATGGTGGGGTCGTCGGCAGCGTTCGACACGCTCACCGGCTACCCCCACTACGCCGCGTCCAAGGCGGGCGTGCATGCCCTCGCGCAGGCGGTCGCCAAGGAGGCGGCCGCGTTCGGCGTGCGGGTCAACGTCGTCGCACCGGGCCCGGTCGACACGCCCATGGCCGCCCGCACGCCGGCAGCCGTGCGGCAGTCGATGGCGGCGGCAGGGCCGCTCGGCTACGCCGCGCCGGACGAGCTCGCGGACAACATCCTCTACCTCGCATCTCCAGGCGCGTCCAACGTGGTGGGCGCGGTCCTGCTCAGCAACGGCGGCCGGTTCACGGTCTGAAGGAGCGGAAATGGGATCATTCGACGGCAAGGTCGCGTTCATCACCGGGGCCGGGCGCGGCCAGGGCAGATCGCATGCCCTCCGTCTGGCCGACGAGGGCGCCGACATCATCGCGCTGGACATCTGCGCGGACGCCGTTTCGACGGTCAGCTACGGGCTGGCCACCGCCGACGACCTCAAGGACACCGCGGCACAGGTCGAGGCCCGCGGGCGTCGCGCCGTCACGGGGATCGCCGACGTGCGCGACCTCGGCCAGGTGCAGAAGGTCGTCGACGCCGGGCTGGCCGAACTCGGAAAGATCGACATCGTGTGCGCCAACGCGGGCGTCGGCTCGTGGTCGGTCAGCTGGGAGATGTCCGAGCAGGTCTGGAAGGACATGATCGACGTCAACCTCACCGGCGTCTTCAACACCACCCGCGCGGCACTGCCGTCGATGGTCGAGCGCGGGCAGGGCGGTTCGGTCGTCCTCACCAGCTCCACCGCCGGCCTGCTCGGTCACCGGAACACCGCGCACTACACGGCGGCAAAGCACGGGATCATCGGGTTCATGAAGGTGCTCGCGCAGGAGCTCGGGCCGCACGGGATCCGCGTGAACTCGGTGTGCCCCACAGCAGTGAGCACACCGCTCATCTTCAACGCCGAAACGTTCAAGCTCTTCGCGCCCGATGTGGCCGACCCGACCGAGGCCGACGTCCGCGCACCCTTCACGCGCCTCAACGTCCTGCCCGACGTGCCGTGGATCGAGCCGGCCGACGTCTCGGAAGCCGTGCTGTGGCTGTGCTCGGACGCGGCCCGCTACGTCACAGGCGTCGCACTGCCCGTCGACGCCGGGAACGTCATCAAGAAGGGCTGACGCCTCAGGACGCCGCGAGCGTGTCGGCGCATCGCTCGGCGATCATCATCGTCGTCAAGTTGGTGGGTACCGACGGGATCGACGGCATCACCGACGCGTCCACGACGTGGAGCCCGGTCACGCCGTGCACCGCGCACTGCTGGTCGACGACGGCCCACGGCAACCCGGCGTCGCCCATGCTGCAGGTGCCCACGGCGTGCGCGTAGGTGTTCTTGGCTTCCAGCACCGCACTGGCCAGCTGCCCGGGCGAGGTCACATCCGGACCCGGCCACAGCTCGGCGCCGACGTACTTGGCCATCGGGCCGGAGCTGACGATGTCGCGGACGGCCGCGACACCGGTGGTCAGCCGGCGCAGGTCGCCGGGGTGGTGCACGAGGTTCAGCAGCACCTTCGGCGCGTCGCGCGGGTCGCGCGACCGGATCTCCACGCTGCCCATCGACATCGGCCGCACCAGGCCGACGGCGACGATCAGCTGTCCCGGTGCGAGGGTGAACGGGATCGCGTGCAGGTCCACCTCGGCGTCGGTCGCCGGTCCCGCCGAGCTGAACGCGAGCATCGTCTGGAGCGGCGGGAGCAGGTCCCCGACGGCATCGGGATCGGCCTCGTAGGTGACGTACACGAGCGGGTGGTCCTCGAGCTTCTGCCCGACGCCGTCGAGGCCGGACACCACCGGGATCCCCAGCCGGTCGAGCAGGTCCGCGGGCCCGACGCCCGAACGCATGAGGATCGACGGGCTGCCGATGCTGCCCGCGGACAGCACGACCAGGTCCGCCGCCACGCGTTCCCCACCGACCAGCCGGACCGCGACCGCGCGGTCGCCGTCGAACTCGACGTGGTCGACCTCGACCCCGTCGCGCACCGTCAGGTTCGGGCGGCCCCGGGCCGCGGCGAGGTAGGTGGCCGCCGAGCTCTGCCGGACGCCGTCGACCTGGTTGAGCGGCACCGGGCCCGCGCCGCGCTGCGCGGCACCGTTGAGGTCCTCGACAACCGGGTGCCCGGCCTCCGCGCACGCCTCGACGAACGCCGCCATGACCGGGCGGAGCCCGTTGGCCGCGGTCCAGCGGTGGATCGGGATCGGACCGTCCGTGCCGTGCAGCTCTCCGCCCATCGGGTCGCGCTCGAGCTTGCGCAGGTACGGCAGCACCTGCTGCCACGACCAATCGTTCGCGCCGAGGCCCACCCAGCGGTCGAGGTCGGCGGGAGTGGGACGCAGCGCGTTGGTGGCGTTGACCGCCGACGACCCGCCCATCACCTTCCCCCGCAGCACCGGCAGGACGCCCTGCTCGACGATCGCGAACGTGGGCGCGTTCGCCGACGCCGGGATGTGGTCGTCGGAGGAGTACCCCCAGTCGTGGCTGGTGAAGCCGAACGACCAGGCGTTGCGGACGTCCGCGGCGGCGAGCACCGACAGGTCGGGGTAGTCGGGGCCCGCCTCGAGGAGGGTCACCTCGGTCGCCGGGTCCTCGCTCAGCCGTGCGGCGAGCACGCAGCCCGCCGAGCCGCCGCCGCAGATCACGATGTGCCGTCGAGTCATCGGCGCGTCACCCCAGATACTGAGTCGATCTTCATTGACCGCCCTTCCTCGTTGCAGGGCCGCGCTAACCTAACTGAACTCATGTCAGGCAGTCAACGAGGAGAACCCTGTGGCAGAGCGCGATAATGACTCCCAGCCGACCGCGTCCTGCGTCCGCCTCACCGGCTGCGTCGCGCTGGTGACCGGTTCGACCGGCGGCATCGGAACCGAGATCGTGCGCCGGCTCGCCGCGGAAGGAGCGCAGGTCGTGGCCACCGACCTCGACGCGGCCCCCTGCGCCCAGCTGGTGGGCGAACTGCCGGGCGAGCACCTCGTCCTGGCCCTCGACGTGGGCGACGAGGACGCATGGCGGGCGGCGGTCGAGCGTGTGCGCGCCGAATTCGGCCGGCTCGACGTCCTGGTGAACAACGCCGGCATCGGCAGCCTGGGCACCGTCGAGGACGAGACCCGCGAACGCTGGGACGCCGTCGTGGCCGTGGACCAGCTGGGCACCTGGCTCGGGATGAAGCACGGCGGGCCGCTCATCGAGCAGAGCGGCGGCGGGTCGATCGTGAACGTCTGCTCGATCCTCGGCACCGTCGGCGGTCTCGGGAACAGCCTCGCGTATGCGGCCGCGAAGGGGGCCGTGCGGACCATGACGAAGAACGCCGCCCTGCACTGGGCCGCTCGCGGTGTCCGGGTGAACTCACTGCATCCCGGGTTCATCGGGACCCGCCAGCTCCTGGAGCGCTTCGGCGGCACCCCGCGGCACGATGCGATGCTGGAGGGCACCCCGATGGCACGCCTCGGGCGGCCCGAGGAGGTCGCGGCCGCCGTCGCATTCCTCGCCAGTGGCGACGCCGCGTTCGTGACCGGCTCAGAGCTCTACGTCGACGGCGGCTGGACGGCCCGCTGACCCGCGGCCGGACATGATCTGCGGCGTCGGGACCTCGCGGCCACCGGGACGTGGCCCGGCCCTGTCGTGGCCGCGCGCACCCGGCGAGATGGCGTCCAGCGCTGTTCGATCTTCCCCGAACCGCGCTCAGTGCCATCTCGGCGCCGGCTGCCCTTGCTCACGACCGGACTCGCTCAGGTGCGCTGACGAAGTCGCCCTCCGCCACCCACTCCCCACCCTGGACGACCGTTCGCTGCACGTCGTCCGTTCCGAGGTGTTGCGTGGCCGAGAAGGTCATGTCCGGTGCCACCCCCGTCGACACCTTGCCGGCGTTCTCGTACGCGGCGACAAGGGACTCCGCGGTGATCGGTCCGTTGATCGTTTTCGCGATCTCGGCGAAGACGGCCGCGTTGGCGTATCCGAGCAGGGTGGAGAAGTCGGCGGGCTGGTCCGGCGCGTATTTCGCCATCGCGTCGCGGAACTGCTGCATCTCCGGACTGGGATCGGAGGGCACCTTGGTCAGGGAGACCGCCCGGAATCCCTCGGCGGCGTCGCCAGCGAGCGTCACGGTCGTCGACGACGCAGTGGGCGCGTAGCCGTAGGCGGGTGCAGCCACACCCTGGAGCTTGGCCTCCTTGAGGTAGGCCGCCGCCTCGGGTGCGGGCACGATCAGCATCACCGCGTCGGGGGCCGCGGCGCGAACCGAGCTCACCACCGGGGCGTAGTCCGTGGTGCCGAGCTTCACCGGCAGCGCGGTGACCGTGGTCGAGGGATCGGCCCGCTCGGCGGCGGGCTCGATCTGCGCAGCGACGTCGGCGAAGGCCTTCGGGTCGTCGTGCACCACCAGGAGCCGGCGCGCGCCGGATTCGACCGCCCAGGCCGCCATCGCCGCCGCCTGGTCCTCGTAGAGGGTCTGCGTGCCGAACAGCAGTGGCCGCGCCGGCTCGTACCACGGCTCGATGCCGCCGTAGTGGTTGACGACCGGCACCTTGGACTGCTCGAGAACGAAGGGGAACGCCGCCTCCGACGGTGCGACGCCGTTGGCGTTCACGATCGCGACGACCTGGTCCTGCCCGATGAGCCGGCGCGCCGCCTGGACCGTCTGCTGGGGGTCGTAGGCGTTGTCCTTGACGATCCACTCGACCTGGCGCCCGTTGATGCCGCCGTTCTCGTTGAGCCGGGCGAAGTACGCATTCGCGCCTGCGGCCTGCGGTACGCCGGAGGCCGCCTGCGGACCGCTCAGCGGAATCCAGGCGCCGATCTTGATGGAGCCGCCGCCGTCGCCCGAGCCACCGCTACCGGCGGAACCACCGCACGCGCTCACGGCGAGCGCCGTCACGGTCAGCAGGGGGACGAGGAGGCGGAGGTGTCGACGAACCATGTCCGCTCCTTGGAAGGTGTTCATGAAGTGGCTGTCCGTGCGAGGGGCGGCGCGGCCGGGGCGCCTGCGAAGTACGCGCGTTCGGCCCGCGCGGCGAAATCGGGGTCGTCCGGTGCTCCGTGCAGCGCGACGACGCCCTCGTGCAGCACCACGACCTCGTCCGCGAGGCCGATCGCCCGCGTGAGCAGCTGCTCGAGCACGACGACGGTCAGGCCTCGCTCGGCGAGGCCGGAGATCCGGGCGTAGACCTCGTCGACCAGCGCAGGCGCGAGCCCGAGGGCCGGCTCGTCGAGCACGAGCAGGTCCGGCGCCGCCATCAGCGCGCGAGCGGTGGCGAGCAGCTGTTGCTCCCCGCCCGACAACGCGGCCGCCGAGACCGAGAGGCGACCGCGGACGCGCTCGGGCAGCCAGTCGAGCGTGCCGTCGAGCCGGCGGCGCAGCTCCCTGCCCCGCACCCCGGCGGCGTACGCGGCGACCTCGAGGTTCTCCCGCACCGAGAGCGTCTTGAACAGGGCCCGCCCCTCCGGCACGAGGCTGCTGCGTGGCACACGACCGTCGATCTCACCGACCGAACGGTCACCGGTGGTGGGCACGATCGAGCCGTGCACGACCTGCCCGAGCGTGCTCTTCCCCGCGCCGTTGGCTCCCGCAACAGCGAGGACGGCACCACGACGGATCTGCAGGTCGACGCCGTCGAGCGCGACGACTCCCCCGTAGCGATGGCCGACGCCGGTGAGCATGACCAGTGGATCGCCGCCCGCGGGCACCCGGGACCGGCGCGGGCGTTCGGTGTTCGCGCCGAGGTAGGAGGCGCGGACGACCTCGTCGTCGAGGACGACGTCGGGCGTGCCCGAACCGATCGGCTGCCCGAAGTCGAAGGCGACGACCCGGTCGGCGACGGCGAAGAGGTCCTCGATGACATGGTCGATGATGATCATCGACGTCCCCTCGTCGCGCAGCCGCCGAACCTGAGCCGCGAGCAACGCCCGCTCGGTGGCGTCGAGGCCGCCGAACGGCTCGTCCAGGATGAGCAGGTCGGGGTGCTCGACGACGGCGCGAGCGAGGTCGAGACGCTTCTGCGGCCCGAACGGCAGCTCAGCCGGTCTGCGATCGGCGATGCCGGAGAGGCCGAGGCGCTCCAGTGTGCGGGCGGCCTCGAAGCGGCGCGCGGCGGTGAGCCGGCGGTGTGTGCACAACAGGTTCTCGATCGCCGTGAGCTCACCGAACAGCTCGGCGTGCTGGAAGGTCCGCCCGAGACCCCTGGCCCGGTGCCGGGTGGCCCGCCTGCCGATCAGCTCGTAGCCTTGGTAGCGGGCCGAACCGGCGACGCGTCCGCTGGGCAGCAATCCGGACAGCGCGTTGACCAGGGTGGTCTTCCCGGCACCGTTCGGCCCGATGATCGCGAGGACCTCCCCCTTGCCGACGGTGACCGACACGCCGTCGAGGGCCTTGAGGCCTCCGAAGGTCACGGCGAGGTTGTCCACCTGCAGCACCGTCTCGGCCTCGGGACCCGGTGCTTCCCGCACGGTGTCGGCCGGGCCATCGGGGGGCGCTCCGGCCGACGGCGCTGCGGCCGGCTTCGGACGGAGGCGGCGCCAGAGCGCGCTCCCCATCGCGGCGAGCGCGGGCACGACACCGCCGGGCAGCACCAGCAGCGCGACGACGAGCAGCGCGCCCTGCAGGACCATCTGGTTCACGCCGATGGCGTCGGCGAAGGAGGGGGCCCACGCGAGGAACGCCCCACCCACGACCGCCCCGGCGATCGTCCCCACGCCGCCCAGCACGGCCGCGGCCACGGTGTTGATCCCGAGCGTAAGAGAGAACGTCTCGGGACTGACGAACCCCGTGATCAATCCGAGCAGCACGCCTGCCAGCCCGGTCGCCGCGCCGCTGACCCCGAACGCCAGCGCGGTCTGCGCCTCGGGCGCGATGCCGACCGATCGCGCGGCCAGCGGGTGGGACTTGGCCGCGACCATGCGCATGCGGAAGCCGGTCGGGCGGGCGAGGACGGCGACCGCCAGCACGACCCCGGCAGTGCCGATGGCCGCGTCGATCGCGGCGGTGCTCCCACCGCCCAGCGTCCCGAGACCCAGCGCGCTCGGCAGGTCGAGGACGGGGACGCCCTGGTCGCCGCCGGTCACGCCCGTCCAGCGGTTGACGACCTCGAGCGTCACCAGTGCGAAGGCCAGCGTGAGCAGGGCGATGTAGAGGACCGAGAAGCGGGCCCCTGCGAAGCCGAGGAACGCGCCGCAGCCCCCCGCGAGAACCATGGCGACGAGCGCCGTCGCCTCCAGGCTCCAGTCGTGCGCGGAGCCGTAGGCGGCGGTGTACGCGCCGATCGCGAACAGTGCCGGGTGGCCCACCGACCACACGCCGGCCCATCCCGCGAGCAGCCCGACGCTGAGCACGACGATCGTGTAGGTCGCGGCGAGCGCGAGCGTGTAGGACTGGTACGGCGGGACGATGCCGCCGTGCACGCCGACCAGGAGCGCGGCGGCCAGCAGCGGGCCGGCGAGCACGCGGATGAGCTGGCACTTCGGCAGGACCATCAGGGGCTCTCCTCAGACCCGCTCGAAACTGCGCGTCCCGAAGATTCCCTGCGGACGGACGAGCAGGATGAGCACGGTGAGTGCGAAGACGAAGGTGTCCCGGAAGTTGGCCGAGACGTAGCTGGCGGCCAGGTTCTCCAGCACGCCGATGACCAGACCGCCGATGACGGCGCCGTGCATGCTGTTCAGGCCGCCGAGGAAGATGCCGGCGAAGGCCCGGAACAGCGGCGCCGCCAGCACGATGGGCGACAATCCCGACTTGGGCGCGTAGAGCACGGCGGCGAGCGCGGCAAGGCCGAGGCCAAGAGCCCATGCGATGCGGGCGACGCGCTGAGCCGAGATGCCGATGATCTCGGCGGTGGCCGCCGACTCGGCTACCGCGCGCATGGCGGACCCGAGCGTCGTCCTGGTGAAGAGCCACCCGATCGCGAGCATCGCCGCGCCGGCCACCGCGATCATGACGAGGTCCTGGTTCGCCACGACCGACGAGCCGATCGCCATGTCCCCCGCCACGAGGGGCGGGAAGGCGCGGGGCTGGGTGCCCCAGAAGTCGCTGACGACCGCCTCCATGATCAGGGAAACACCCATGGTCATGACCAGTGCAGCGAAGAGCTGCCCTGCGCCGAGCGGCCGGATCACCGCCTCCCGGACGATCAACCCGAGCACGACGGCCACGAGGACCGCCGCCGCGATGCCGGCGACGACGCCCCAGCCCTGCTCGACGACCATCAGTGCGACGTAGACGGCGAGCGTCGCCATGCTGGCGAGCGCGAAGTTCACGACGTCGGTGGCCCGGTAGATGATGACCAGTCCGAGGCCCATGAGTCCGTAGACGGCCCCACTCGCGATGCCGCTGACCACGACGAGCACCAGATGGTCCATCGCGCCTCCCTGCGCTGACCTGAACTCAGTTCGAGTAGGGTACGGGCGGCGGGTCACCGGGACAAGAGCCGCTCGGCTGCCCACCGCCAAGGGAGCCTCGACGGGGCTGCGTCTCAGCCGTGAACAGAGTTGAGCGCCTGCGCCAGCCGGTCCGGAATGCTGATCATCGCCATGTGCCCGGAGTCGAGCGTCACGACGTCGCCGCCGACGAGTCGCGCCGAGCGCTCCTGCAGCTCCTCGGTGTAGCAGTGGTCGCGAGCGAGCCGGACATAGGTCCGCGGGATGTCGCGCGCGAAGCCGGAGAGGTCCACCGGCTCCGACAGCAGTGCCGCCGAGTCGTCGACGAGCCGCCCCAGCGCCGACGCGGTCGCGGCCTCGTCCATGTCGTTGCAGAGCATCAGGCGTGCGGCGTCGAGCCCCTGGCTGTAGATGCCACCGGCGAGCGACTCCTCGACCGCGGCCCGTACGCCTGGATCGATCTGGTCGAGCACCCGCGTCCCGTCCGGAGGAACCACCGCCGACACCAGCACCACGTGCCGGATCCGCTCCGGGATCGCGTTCATCACCCGCGGCACCGTGACGCCCGCGAAGGAGTGCCCGACGAGCACGACGTCGGCAAGGCCAGCGGCCTCGACATCGGCGACGACGGCGTCGGCACAGTCCTCGAGCGTCACGGTGCGGAGGTCCACATCGGATCGGACACCGCGGCCCGGCAGGTCGACCGCGAGCGCCTCGGCGTCGAGCAACGGGACGAGCTCGTTCCAGCATGCGGCACCGAACCCGGCGCCGTGGATCAGGACGAACGACACAGTGGCCTCCTCGACAGCGGCACCGCAGCGGCAGTGGCAGCGGCAAAGTCGAACTAAAGTCAGTTTGAGTACGCCGGTCAACGACGAGGGAGCAACGATGCGCGCCTACCGGATGCTGGCCCCCGGCGTCGCCCGGCTCGTCGAGGTCCCCGTGCCCGACCCCGGGCCGGGACAGGTCCGCCTCGACGTTCTCGCCGCCGGCCTCTGCCACTCCGACCTGCACGTCGTCGACGGCGGCGCCGCGGCGGCATGGCGCCTCCCGTTCACGCTGGGCCACGAGGTCTGCGGCACGGTCGCCGAGCTGGGCGCGGGTGTCACCACCTGCGCCGTCGGCGACCAGGTCGTCGTCCACGCCCCGTGGGGATGCGACGCGTGCCTGCGCTGCGCCGCCGGGATGTCGAACTACTGCGACCGGCGCGCCTCGCTGCCCGCGGCGGGCATCGGGCTCGGGACGGACGGAGGCATGGCCGAGGCGCTCGTCGTCGACGCCACGCGCCTGGTGCCCGCACCCGGGATCGACGCCGCCACGGCCGCGGTCCTCACGGACGCGGCACTGACCTCGTTCCACGCCCTGTCCGGCGTCCGCGACCTGCTGGGCACCGACACCACGGTCGTCGTGATCGGCGTGGGCGGGCTCGGGCACGTTGCCGTGCAGCTGGTGCACGGGCTGGCCGCGGGCACGCGCGTGATCGCCGTCGACACCCGCGACGAGGCCCTGGAACTGGCGCGTCGATTGGGAGTGGACGCCGTGGCGCGCCCGGGCCCCGACACGCACGGCGCGGTCACGCGCATCACGGGCGGCCGCGGCGCCGACGTCGTCCTCGACTTCGTCGGAGCAGACGCCACGATCGAGCTCGGCGCCTCCGTGTTGCGGCCCGCAGGCGAGCTGGTGCTGGTGGGCAGCGGTGGCGGCCGCCTCGTCGTCACCAAGCCCGGCGCCCTGCCCGCCGGCGCACGGGTGCGACTGCCGTTCTGGGGATCGCGCCCCGAGCTCCTGCAGGTCATCGAGCTCACCCGCAACGGCCTGCTCCAGGTCGAGACGACCACGATGCCACTGGCCGACGCGGCCACCGCGTTCGATCTCCTTCGCGACGCAAGGGTCGTCGGACGGCTGGTGCTGGCGCGGTAAGGGTATTGCGGCGCGCTGTGAGCGGGGTTACGGTCCCGCACCGGGGGATTGAACCGAACTCAGTTTCGTCCCGCAGGCCATGGGTCGCGCGGCAGGAAGCCCATACGCACTTCCGGGGAGCCACCGCCGCAGCGGAGCACGGCGGGGGCTCGCCGGGGAAAGCGAGGACGCGATGACCGGCACGGCAGCGGATGACCAGACGGACGTCCCCGAGCGGGTGCCCAGCGGATGCCCCGTCATCCACCTGGACGCCTCACCACCGCTGGAGGTGGGGAGCCACTGGCGGAAGGCCGGCGAGCTGCGCGAGACCAGCCCCGCGTTCTGGAACACGCATGCGCAGGGGTACTGGGTCTTCACGAGGTACGACGAGGTCCGCGAGATGTACCAGAACCCGGACGTCTTCTCCAGCGAGTCCATCACCCCGTGGGAGCCGGAGCCGGTCTACCGGTTCGTGCCGACCCAGATCGACCCGCCGGAGCACAGCAAGTACCGGCAGCTGATCAGCCGCTGGTTCGCCCCCAACGCGGTCAACCGGATCGCCCCGCAGGCGCACGAGATCGGCGCGCGTCTCGTCGCCGAGCTCGCGCCGAGGGGTGGCTGCAACTTCGTCAGCGAGTTCGCGATGCGGCTGCCGACCGAGGTCTTCCTGACCGTCATCGGCGTACCCCACTCCGACGCCGACCTGTTCGTCCCATGGGTGGAGGACTTCTTCGCCGGCTTCGGCGGCGACCTCGACCAGCAGCAGGCGATGGGCGCGGCGCTGGGCGGCATCCGGCAGTACTGGGTGGACGTGCTGGAGGCTCGCCGCGGCGAGGCGCAGCGCGAGAACGACTTCGTCTCGCTCCTGGTGCACTCCACCGTGGACGACGAGCCGCTGGACGACGCGTTGATCCTGGACATCCTGACCGTGCTCGTCCTGGCCGGCCTTGACACCACACGAGGGCAGCTGGGCTACCTGTTCCGCCACCTCGCCGAGCACCCCGACGACCGGCACCGGCTGCTCGCCGAGCCGGAGCTGATCCCGTCGGCGGTCGAGGAGTCACTGCGCCTGTACACGATCGTCTTCGGCGACGGCCGCAAGGTCGCACGGGACACCGAGTTCCACGGTTGCCCGCTGAGCAAGGGCGACATGGTCTACGGCCTGGTCTCCGGCGCCAACCGGGACCCGCGGGTCTACGACCGCCCGGACGAGTTCATCGTCGATCGCAAGTCCAACAACCATCTCGGTTTCGCCGGCGGCCCGCACCGCTGCCTCGGCGCGCACCTGGCACGCATGGTCATGAGAGTCGCGGTCGAGGAGTGGCTGAAGGTCATCCCCGACTTCGAGGTCGTGACCGAGGCCCCGCTCATGGAGCGCGGCGGCGGAGCGATGATGACCCTCCTCGACCTCCCGCTGGCGTGGGAGGCGCGGGCATGAAGCTGACCGTCGACGGCGAGCTCTGCATGGGACACGGACGCTGCTACTCGCTCGCCGAGAACCTGCTCGATTACGACGACGACGGCTACGTGACCGCCCGCGGCCAGCTGGTCGACGTGCCTGCCGACCGGACCGACGACGCGCGCAACGCCGCGGGTTCGTGCCCGGAGCGGGCGATCCAGCTCCTCGAGGATTGAGCACGACTCCGAACTTCACCCTCGTTCACTCCGACCGTGGACACGAAGATTCTGTCACCGCGGCAACAGACGACCGAAACCGCGGATCATGCCCGCGACCGGTCCTGATGCCGCTCGACGTTCATCTCGACGGCCTTGTCCGCGTCCGCGAAGGCGGCCGACGATCGAGGCGTGACCGCGCCGCACACCCTCGTCCACCTCACCGACCTGCACCTGCTGCCGGCAGGACGTCTGTTGCGTGGCCGGCTGGACACCTTCGACGTGCTGGAACGCACGCTGGCCGCGATCGAGCGGTCAGAACTGCGTCCAGCCGCCCTGCTGTTCACCGGCGACCTCACCGAAGCCGGCGAACCAGGCGCCTACCAACGGCTCCGCGCGCTCGTCGAGCCAGTCGCGGCGCGCATGGGCACGACACCCCTCTACGTCATGGGCAACCACGACAGCCGACCCCAACTGCGAGAGCACCTGCTCGGAGTGCGGCCCAGCGACGAACCTCATGACTACGCAGTACGGCTGGACGGGCTGCGGGTCGTCGTGCTGGACACCACCGTGCCCGGCTACTCCCGCGGCGAGCTGACCAGCGGCCAGCTCGACTGGCTCGCGGCCGAGCTGGCCGAGCCCGCACCGAACGGCACCGTGCTCGCACTGCACCACCCGCCGCTGCCGACAGCGTCCCGGATCGCCGCCGCGATCGACCTGCGGAACCGCAAAGAACTGGCGGCCGTCCTGTCCGGAACGGACGTGCGGATCGTGCTCGCCGGGCACACGCACGTCGTGAGCGCCGGCGCCGTGGCCGGAATCCCGGTGTGGACCGGCGGCACCACAGCCTTCGCGACCGGCGCCTTCCCCGCGGGCGGCGGCGAGAGCCAGCACCTCTGCGCCACGGCCAACCGCGTCGACCTGTTCGACGACTCCCTCATCGTCACGGCCATGGCGATCGACGCCGAACACGTCGCCACCCTCACCCCTGCCGAGGTGGACGACCTGATCGCAACCATCCACTGAGGCCGCGCGAATCGGTACGTCCCGGTGGCCGAGTAGCGGCCAGCGGTCTGCTGCGACCGCGAGACGGGACTCCCGGAACCGGTTGTACACCGGGTGTCACCAATGGGCTGTGGCCGCTTCGATTCGTCGAGATCGAAGGGCTGCGCCGGCACCGTGCCTCCGGTTTCGGGATGGAGGCCAAGCGGCCGTCCGGGGACGGGATCGTGACAGCCGACCTGTCGTTCGCTTGGCCGATCAACCAGATCGCCGTGATGGGCGCCGATGCCGCGGCCGACGTCATCTTCCGCAAGGCGATCGCGCCGGACGAGAGGGAGCTCGCCGCACTGATCACGGTGCTCGCGGCGCTGCGAGCACATGCGCGCTGGTGACTCGACCCTGCCGGAGAGGGTGAACTCCCACACGTCCGCGAGACCACGCGGACACGTGCCGTTAACCTTGCGGCAAGATCGCTGTGCCCCGGGTGGTGCCGTCCGTTCCGCACCCCAGCCTCGACCCGGCTGACGACACAGCGCGTTCACCCGGAAGGTGAGACATGCGCTCGCGCGCTGCACGCTGCCGTCGTCGTGCCCTGACGACGCGGACCCCGGCCGGTGTCCGGTGACCCTCGCGCTCACCCGCACCCCCGCGCTCTACCCCGCTGCGCCCGCGCCGGCCCGGCGCACGCTGCTCGACGTTCTCGGCGAGACCATCGCGAAGCACCCCGACGAGGCCGCGGTGGACGCCGGCGGCACGGTGCTCACCTACCGCAGACTGGCCGACGAGGTCGACGCCGTCCGGCGGCGCCTCGCCGATGCCGGCATCGGCGTCGGCGACCGCGTCGGCGTCCGGATCTCCTCCGGTACCGCCGAGCTGTACGTCGCGATCCTCGCCGTACTCTCCGCGGGCGCCGCGTACGTTCCCGTCGACGCCGACGACCCGGAGGAGCGCGCCGAGCTCGTGTTCGGCGAGGCCGGGGTGTGCGCCGTCCTCGGCGACAACGGGTCCGTGACGACCAACAGCGCGCCGATCGGCGCACCGGGCACACCCGGCCCCGACCACGACGCGTGGATCATCTTCACGTCCGGCTCGACGGGCACCCCGAAGGGTGTCGCGGTCAGCCACGGCTCGGCCGCGGCGTTCGTCGACGCCGAGGCCCGCCTGTTCCTCGCCGAGGAGCCGATCGGGCCCGGTGACCGCGTGCTCGCCGGGCTGTCGGTCGCGTTCGACGCCTCATGCGAGGAGATGTGGCTCGCGTGGCGGCACGGCGCCTGCCTGGTCCCGGCGCCGCGGGCGCTGGTGCGTACCGGGGTGGATCTCGGGCCGTGGCTGGAGGCGCAGCGCATCACGATCGTCTCCACCGTCCCGACGCTCGCCGCGCTGTGGCCGCCGGAGGCCCTCGAAGACGTGCGTCTGCTGATCTTCGGCGGCGAGGCGTGCCCACCCGAGCTGGCCGAGCGGGTCGCCGTCGAGGGCCGAGAGGTGTGGAACACCTACGGCCCGACCGAGGCCACGGTCGTCGCCTGCGCCGCACAGCTCACAGGGGACGGGCCGGTCCGGATCGGGCTGCCGCTCGACGGGTGGGCGCTCGCCGTCGTCGACGGCGCGGGCGAGCCGGTCGCGATGGGCGAGAAGGGCGAGCTGGTAATCGGCGGGGTCGGGCTCGCCCGCTACCTCGACACCGAGAAGGACGCCGCGAAGTACGCCCCTCTGCCCTCGCTCGGCTGGGAGCGCGCCTACCGCAGCGGCGACGTCGTCCGCGCCGACGAGGCCGGACTGGTGTTCCTTGGGCGCGCCGACGAGCAGGTCAAGCTCGGCGGGCGACGCATCGAGCTGGGCGAGGTCGACGCCGCGCTGCTCACGCTGCCCGGCGTCCGCGGCGCGGCGGCGGCCGTGCGCCGCACCCGGGCCGGCAACCAGGTGCTGGTGGGGTACGTGGTGCCGGAAGGCGAGCTGGACCCCGACGCCGCGGCGCTCGCGCTGCGCGATCGACTCCCCGCCGCGCTCGTGCCGCTGCTCGCTGTGGTCGACGACCTGCCGACGCGCACGTCGGGCAAGGTCGATCGGGGCGCGCTGCCGTGGCCACTACCGTCGGCGAGCGGGCTCGACCCCGTCGCCGCGGGCCTGCTGACCCCCACCGAGGGCTGGCTGGCCGAGGGCTGGGCGGAGATCCTCGGCGTGCCGGTGACCGACCCGAAGGCCGACTTCTTCAGCCACGGCGGCGGCAGCCTCACCGCGGCGCAGCTGGTGGCGCGGATCCGCACCCGGCACCCGCAGGTGTCGGTCAACGACCTCTACCTGCACCCGAAGCTCGGGGCACTCGCGGCCCGGCTGGATTCGCTGACCGCGACCAGGAGCGAGCGGCGCGACGTCACGCCGACGCCACGCCGCGCGGCGCTCGCGCAGGGACTGCTCATGGCGCCGATGCTGGCGCTGGTCGGCCTGCGCTGGGCGAGCGTCGCCGCCGCGATCTCGACAGTCGCCGCCGTCGCGGTCCCCTGGGCACCCACCGCTTGGATGCCTACAGCGCCGTGGTGGACGCTCGCGGCGGCGTGGCTTCTGCTGTTCAGCCCGGCCGGGCGGATCGGTATCGCGGCGGGCGGCGCCCGGCTGCTGCTGCGCGGCGTGCGTCCCGGCAGCTACCCGCGTGGCGGCTCGGTGCACGTGCGGCTGTGGGCGGCCACCCGCCTCGCCGAGATGTCCGGCGCGACCGGCGTCTCCGGCGCGTCGTGGACCACTCGCTACGCCCGCGCGCTCGGCGCGAAGATCGGCAAGGACGTCGACCTGCACTCGGCCCCTCCCGTGACGGGCCTGCTCAAGATCGGGCGCGGTGCGGCGGTGGAGCCGGAGGTGGACCTCGCGGGCCACTGGGTCGACGGTGACGTCGTGCACATCGGCAAGATCCGCATCGGCGCCGAGGCCACCGTCGGCTCCCGCAGCACGCTGCTGCCGGGCACGCGGATCGGCAAGGGCTCCGAGATCGCCGCGGGGTCGACGGTGCACGGCGCCGTCCCCGCGGGCCAGCGCTGGGCGGGCTCGCCCGCGGAGCGCACCGGCAAGAGCGACGTGCACTGGCCGTCGACCCGCCCGGCGCACTCGCGCTCGTGGACGCTCGCCTACGGGGCGACGTCGATGCTGCTCGGGCTGGTCCCGGTGGTGGCGGCACTGCCGGCACTCGTGATCGTCGCGGCCGGGGTCGCCGGCACGGCGTCACCCGCGGAAGCGACGGGCGGGGCGCTGCTCATGGTCGCCCCCGCGACGCTGGCGTACCTGCTGACGTACGCGGCGCTCGTGGTGGCCGGGGTGCGCCTGCTCGGAATCGGCATGGTCGAGGGCTTCCACCCGGTGCACAGCCGCGCCGGCTGGCAGGTCTGGACCACGGAACGACTGATGGGCATGGCCCGCACCGGCCTGTTCCCGCTGTACTCCAGCCAGTTCACGGCCGCGTGGCTGCGACTGCTCGGCGCGAAGGTCGGCCGCGACGTGGAGGCGTCGACGGTGATCGCGTTGCCGAAGATGACCACCGTCGCTGACGGCGCGTTCCTCGCCGACGACACCATGGTCGGCACCTACGAGCTCTCGGGCGGTTGGATGCGCGTGGCGCCGTCGCGGGTCGGCAAGCAGGCGTTCCTCGGCAACTCCGGGATGACGGCGCCGGGCCGCTCGGTGCCCAACCGCGGGCTGGTCGGCGTGCTCTCCGCGACACCGCGGAAGGCGAAGAAGGGTTCGTCGTGGCTCGGTCTGCCGCCGATGCCGCTGTTCAGGACGGTCGAGAAGGGCGACACGAGCCGCACCTTCCACCCGCCGCGCCGGCTGAAGATCGCCCGTGGGTTGATCGAGCTGTGCCGCGTGGTGCCGGTGATGTGCTCCGTCGCGCTCGCCGTGCTGGTCGTCGGGCAGCTGGTGGCGATCCACTCCGCCGCAGGGTTCGTGGTCGCCGCACTGCTGGCCGGCCCGCTGCTGCTCGCCGCGGGCATCACGGCCGCCGCCCTGACGACCGGGATGAAGTGGCTGCTCGTGGGGCGGTTCCGGCCGGTGGAGCACCCGCTGTGGAGCTCGTTCGTGTGGCGCAACGAGCTGGCCGACACGTTCGTCGAGGTGCTGGCGGTGCCGTGGCTGATCGGGCCGGCCGGCGGCACCCCAGTGCTCACGGCCTGGCTGGAGACGATGGGCGCGAGCATCGGGCGCGGCGTGTGGCTGGAGACCTACTGGCTGCCCGAGCCCGACCTCGTGCTGCTCGGCGACGGCGCCACCGTGAACCGGGGCTGCGTTGTACAGACCCACCTGTTCCATGATCGGATCATGAGCATGGACGAGGTCCGGATCGACAAGGGCGCCACACTCGGGCCCAACGGGATCATCCTCCCGGGCGCGGGCATCGGTGCGGGTACGACCGTCGGACCCGGCTCGCTGGTCACCCGCGGCGACACCGTCCCGGCAGCGACCCGCTGGCTGGGCAACCCGATCACGACGTGGGGTTGAACCGCAAACCGACGGCGGGCGCAGCCCAGTCGGGCGACCCGTACCTGCCGGCGCATGGCAACGGTGGGTACCGGGTCGAGCACTACGACCTGGACATCGACTACAAGCTCGCGGCCAACCGGCTCGCCGGACGGGCGGTGCTCACCGCCGTGGCCGACGCGCCGCTGAGCCGGTTCAGCCTCGACCTGACAGCGTTCCGCGTGCCGCGGGTGACCGTCGACGGCAAGCCGGCGAAGTTCGGCCAGCGGGGCGGCAAGCTGCACGTCACGCCGGCCCGCCCGGTCACGGGCCGGTTCACCGTCGAGGTGCGCTACGTCGGCAACCCCACACCGATCTCCAGCCGGTGGGGCGACGTCGGCTGGGACGAGCTGACCGACGGCGCGCTCGTCGCGAGCCAGCCCATCGGCGCGCCGTCCTGGTTCCCGTGCAACGACCACCCATCGGACAAGGCGAGCTACCGCATCGCCGTGACCACAGCGGCGCCCTACACCGTCGCCGCCACCGGTGTGCTCACCGCGCGGCGCCGATCCGCCGGCACGAGGACATGGGTGTACGAGCGCGCGGAGCCCACGGCGTCGTACCTGGTCAGCGTGCAGATCGGACGCTACGACGAGGTCGTGCTCGCCGCCGGCCCGGTCCACCAGGTGGCGCTGCTCCCGGCCCGGCTGCGCAAGAACGCCGCCCGCGACCTCGGCCGCCATCCCGCGATCTTGACGACGCTGGAGGGCTTCTTCGGCCCCTATCCGTTCGCCAACTACCAGCTCGTCGTCACCGACGACGAGCTGGACGTCCCGATCGAGGCCCAGGGCATGTCGATCTTCGGGGCGAACCACATCGACGGACGGCGCACCCACGAGCGGCTCGTCGTGCACGAGCTGACGCACCAGTGGTTCGGCAACAGCCTCACGATCGCCGACTGGCGCCACATCTGGCTGAACGAAGGCTTCGCGACGTACGCGGAATGGCTGTGGTCGGAGGCCTCGGGCGGACGGGCCGCCGCGGCGCACGCCCGGCAGTGGCACGCGCACCTAGCGGCGAAGCCTGCCGACCTCGTCCTCGCCGACCCCGGCCCGGCCCGGATGTTCGACGAGCGCGTCTACAAGCGCGGCGCGCTGGCACTGCACGCGCTGCGCCTGCGGATCGGCGACGACCGCTTCTTCGCACTGCTGCGAGACTGGACGGCACGGCACCGGCACGCGACGGTGACCACCGCGCAGTTCGTCCAGCTGGCCGGCCGGCACACCGATGGGGACCTCACGGCATTCTTCACCGCGTGGCTGCACCGGCCCGCGCTCCCCGAGATCGCGGTGGCAGGCGACTGAACTCCCGGTGGGCGACCGGTTGGTCAGGGCGCGCCTGCGAGCACGTCGGCCTGAGCACGATCGACCGACAACCGCTCCTGGCGGATCCGGTCGATCAAGCTCTCGGCACGCTCCATCGACCCGATCAGCGCCAGTAGGGCGCCCTTCTCGGTGGCCGGGACGTCTTCGGCGTCGATCACCCGCCAGCGCATGGCCTCGAACTCGGCCTGACCCATCGCCGCAGGCTCGCCCATCAACACGTCGGTCCCGGGGCCTGCGTCGGCGATCAGGGCCGACAACTTCTGCTCCAGGTGACCGACGCCCTCGTCGAGGATGGTTCGCCCGGCCGGGCTGAACTGCTCACGCCGGACACGCCGGGCGATCTGGTGCAGCGACTCGGTCAGCGAGCCGGTGAAGTCGGCCTCCTCGATCATGCTGGCCACCAGGTCCATCTGCCGGCGCGACAGATCCTCCTTGAACAGCTGCGCCGAGTACGCGCGGATCTCGCGGGACAGCTCGTCGAGCGCCGCGTGAAGCTCGGCGGGCTTCCTCGGGGCCCCCTTCTTGTCCCGTGCGATGTCGAGGAACACCTGCCCGGCCCCCAATGCGCGCGCGACCTCCTGCCGCATCGCCGGGACCGCCCGGTTGAAGTCGTCGAGCACCTTGCGATCGAGGTACCGGGGCACCGAGTAGTCCTCCAGGTCCTCCTCGACGGAGTGCCCGATGCGCCTGAGGACTCGCTCGAAGACGTTGACGAACGGGAACAACAGCAGCACGTTGAAGACGTTGAAGAAGATCGAGAAGAGTCCCACCGCAACCGGGACCAACGGGAACGTCTCCTGCCCGTCCACGACGACCGGAACACCCGGATCCCCGCCGAAGAAGCCCATGACCCAGGTGAGGACCTGGATCGCCGGGAAGAACAGGGCCAGCACGACGCAGACCCCGATGAAGTTGAACGCAATGTGCGCGTAGGCCGTGCGCTTGGCGTTCTTGGACAGGTTCAGCGAGGCGATCCACGAGGTGATGGTCGTGCCGAGGTCGGCCCCGATCGCGAAGGCGATGGCGGTCTGCCAGTCCAGGACGCCCGCCGCCCCCAGGCCCATCACGATGCCGATGGTTGCCGATGAGGAGTGGATCAACGCGGTGATGAGCGCGGCGATGATCGCGCAGGAGACCACCCCGATGAACGTCGAGGAGTCCAGGCCCGAGATGATCGCCATCACTTCCGGCAGCTGGCGCAGCGGCTTGAGGCCGCCGGTCATCAGGTTCAGGCCGTAGAAGATCAGCGCGAACCCCATCGCAGCGAGCGCGATGTTCTTCAGCCGGTCCGACTTCGCGAAGCAGTACACGGTGGCGAAGATCCCGCCGAACAGCAGGCCGAGCGGACCCAACGGCAACGCGATCAGACCGTTGCCGAGCGTGGTGCCGATGTTGGCACCCATGATCACGCCGATGGCCCCGCGCAGGCCCAGCACGCCGGTGTTGACCAACCCGACCGTCATCACCGTCATCGCGGTGGACGACTGGATGACCCCCGTGATGACGGTCCCGGCGACCACTCCCTTGAGCGGGCTGCCGGCCATCCTGGCCAGTAGCGCGCGCATCTTGTTCACCGACAGCGACTGGATGCCGCGGTCCATGAACTCCAGGCCGAGCAGGAAGATGCCAAGACCCCCGACGACCGGGACCAGGATCTCCTTGAAGACGTCGACTTCCATCCCACTTCCTCTCGGCGAGGGGTACCGATCCGGTCAGGCGCCGGGGGTCAGCGCGGTCGTCCAGTAGGCCTGAACCGCTTGCGAGGCAGCAGGGGGCAGCGGCAGGTAGCCCAGGTCCTGGGCGGCGCCGTCGTACTCCCCCATCACGAAGGCGAGGTAGCGCAGCGTCCGCTCGGTGTCCTCGCGGAACTGGGGACTGCGCTTCACCACCGCGTAGATGGCCACCGTCATCGGATAGGCCTGCGGGTCGTCGGCCGTGCTCAGTGGCGTGACGTAGTCGTCGCGCCCGGACCAGTCGTGGCCTGCGACCGCGGCCAGCATGGTGGCTCCGCCGGGCACCGTGAACTGACCGGCGGCGTTGCCCAGCGCGGCGATTCGCAGGCCGGCGCGCTGCGCCTGGCCCTGCTCGACGTACCCGATCGCACCGGGGGTGCCGCGGACAGCGTCGATCAACCCGCTGGTGCGCTCGGCACCGGTACCGGTCGGCCAGCTGATCTGGTTGCCGGCTCCCGGACCCCCGGCCCAGTCCGGGCTCCCGGCGCTGAGGTAGCCGGTGAACCCGTACGTCGAGCCGGAGCCATCGCTGCGGTGCACCGCGGTGATGTCGAGTTCTGGCAGGGCGAGGCCAGGGTTGAGCGCGGTGATCGCCGGGTCGTTCCACCGAGTGGTCTGCCCCAGGTAGATGCGCGCCACGGTGGGGGCGTCCAGCCGAAGGGTCTGCCCGGCCGGCAGGTCCAGGTTGTGCACGACCGCCACCGCGCCCAACGCGATCGGCGACTGCGCTGCTCCGAGCTGAGCCAGGCCCTCGGTCGAGAGCGGGTAGTCCGACACCGCGAAGTCGACCTCGGGATCGGCCAGCCGCATTATGCCGCCGAGCGAACCCACCGGCTCGTACTGGATCCCCGAACCGTCCAGCATCCAGTCGTTCCCGGTCTGCGCCACGCGGGACGGGTTGTCCGCGGCCTGGACGCTGCGAAACGCCGCGGCCGACCGCTCGACCAGCGGCTGGGCCAACGTCGACCCGGCCCCGATGATCTGGGTCTGTTGGCCGCGGCCGGTCAGCAGCAGCGCCACGATCCCGACCACGATCACGATCAGTAGCGGCATCAGGATGCGACGCAGGCGCGCACTACGCGTGCGGAGCACCGGGACACCATCATCGACCGAGCCAAGCACGAGATCCTGCCTCTCAGTACCCACTCGAGTGACGCCCGCAACCCGTCCGGGTATGAGTACTGCGCGGCGGTGAACGCTGTGCGGCCGCTTCACCGTCGTCACGGGAACGGTTCATTTACAGGCGACACCGCCCCTCGACCGCGCCGCGACCGGGATCGGCGTGGTGAGGGCCTCGGGCTCGACCTGCTCCCGCTGGAGGCGGCCACGCCGGCACCGCCGCATACCCGCACACCACGACGCCGGTGCCGAGCATGCGCGAGGCGCGCTCGGCGAGCGCTGAGGAGCCGACCGCCGCGAGCGGCAACAGCAGCACGAGGAACGCGGCGAGCAGGTTCGGGTTGGCGAACGTGCCGGTCACCAGGGCACGGCCCAGATGAGTCGCCACTGGTGACCGCGCCCGCCAGCGGCGACGGACCACGGTTCGTTCTCGGGTACGGCGTGCACCCCGACTCCGGCACATCAGTGACACGGCGCCCATCGGACCCGCCGAGCAGTGTCGCGGTGAGCAGGTCGCGCACGTGGACCACGCCTCGCCCAAGCCAGGGCTACACGTGCAGGACCGTCCCTACCCGCAGGACGGGGGGTGGCTCCGGCGACGGTAGGGACCGCCCCATCGGTCTGACCGGGAATCGAAAGCAACGTTGTTCCTTCAGCGGCGCGACCGCGGAGTGACCGCGCCGAATGACGCCGCCCGAGGAGTGACGCCTGTGTCGTCCACGCGAGTACTCGAACGACCGAATCCGTCCTCGGCGGACGCTGTGACCAGCGCCAACACCACCGTTACCACTCGTCAACCGCGTGTCATCGGCGTCGACGTGGCCAGAGGGCTCGCGCTTGTCGGAATGATGGCGACGCACGTCTTCGCGACGCTCGATGACAACGGCAACCCGACCACCGCCCATGTAGTGGCAGGCGGGCGGGCGGCGACGACCTTCGTACTCATCGCCGGGGTGAGCCTGGCGTTCCTGTCCGGCGGGCGCCGGAGCGTCCACGGCCGGGAGCGCATCGCGGTGTCGGCCGGGCTCGCGGTGCGGGCCCTTCTGATCGGCGCTATCGGCCTCGCGCTCGGCTATCTCAGCGGCGCCAACGGGATCTCCGGGATCCTGCCGTTCTACGCGGTGCTGTTCCTGCTCGCGATCCCGCTACTGGGTTGCCCACCGATGATCCTGCTCGGGGTTGCCGCCGCGGCGACCATCCTGGGCCCGGTGCTGCTGCTGGCGACGGCCGACGCCGGGCTGCCCTACACCGAAACCGATCCGACGTTCGGCACACTGCTCCAGGACCCGGTCGGGCTGCTCGCCCAGCTGTTCCTCACCGGGGAGTACCCGGTCGTGGTCTTCTTGGCCTACCTGTGTGTCGGGCTGGCGATCGGACGGCTCGACCTGCGCTCACCCCGGCTGGCCTGGCTGCTCCTCGGCTGCGGGGCAGCGCTCGCCCTCGCAGCCCGGGCCGTGTCCGCGGTGCTGCTCTATCCGATGGGCGGGCTCGCCCGGCTGATCGAACAGGACGGCCTTGCGGGCGACCCGACCGAGGTTTCCGCGTTGCTCTGGGAACCGGAGGGGTCATCCTCGTGGTGGTACCTCGCGCTCCCCGCCCCGCATTCGCACAGCACGATCGACCTGCTGCACACCCTCGGCTCGGCCGCCGCCGTGCTGGGCGCGGCCCTGCTGCTGACCCGCATCCAGGCCGTCAGCCGGGCGCTTTCGCCGCTCGCCGTCGCGGGCGCCATGTCACTCACGCTGTACTCGGCTCACCTGATCCTGCTCGCATCTGGCGTCCAGAACGGCCGGCCTGCGCTGACGTTCCTGTTCATGGTGCTCGGGGCGCTCGTGCTGGCCTCGGCGTGGCGGTACCTGTTCGGGCAGGGCCCCCTGGAGGCGCTGGTGGCCAAGTCGGCCACCGCCGCGCGAGCAGGAGTGGCACGCCTGGCACCGCCTCGCCCTGGCCGGACCGGACAACATCGCACCATTCCGAAGACCACCGCCACCCGCGCAGGAGCACACCTCCTCTTGCCAATAGCGTGCGCCGGCGTGCTCGCCCTGGTCTTCTGGGCGGGAGCCCAACTCACGACGCAAAGCACGGCCACCACCGATGCCGCTGACACCCCCGTGTCTGCCTCCAACGGGACCGCCGACGACACCACCGATGACGACGCGACCGACGACACCGACGCCGACACCGACGCCGAGGCCGAGGCCGAGGCCGAGGCCGAGGCCGAGGCCACCGATGACGACACAACCGACGACCAAACGACCGAGGACGAAGCGACCGACGAGGACTAACGTCAGGCCAGATGTTGGCAGTCCGGCCACCACCCGCCCAGCGCCGTCGCACCCGGGGCGGCAGCGATGGTGTGCGGCCCGCCGTGGCCCGGCCCTGTCGTGGCCACGCGCTCTCGCCGAGATGGAATGCAGCGCTGTTCGATCTTCTCCGAACCGCGCTCAGTGCCATCTCGCCTTCGGCTGCGGGTCGTGACCGCGCCACGTACACCCCGGAGTGGTGTCCGTTCACGCACACCTTCTCCGGCGACGCAACCTTTCCACGGTCAGGCACACCGTCGAACGGTCGCGTCGACCGAGAGCACGTGCGCCAGCCAGCCGGCAGCACGACGCCCGGATCGGACCGCACCGTGTAGTCCTCCCTGGCGACGCCCGGGGTCGGTGCCGGTGCCGGTCCGGACGGGGGTGGCGCGCCGCCGCATCCGGTCAGCGACCTGACGGCCGAACGCCTGGGAACCGTGCTGCGTGACATCTACTTCGGCGCGCTGTACCGCTGGGTCGACAACGGAGCCGACGGCGGCGACCTGGCGGGCGAACTGCGGCAGATCCTGCGGCTACTGCTGGACGGGCTCACCCCTCGCCCTGCGGCCGTGTGCCGCCGGTGCCCGTGGCCCCGCCGTGGGTGGCGAGCCATACCTGCGTCTGGTGCCCGGCGGTCAGGTCATCCGATGCGCCGGGGTCCGCCCATACGGGGGAACCCACCCGGGATCGACCGCATGGCTCGACGTTCCCTTCCACCGGGACGCGAACGCCTGCGACAGGGTGGTGACCCACAGCTTGCTGTCGTCATAGGACGGGGTGCCGCGCCATACGAGCCGAGTTTAGGTCCGTGACGGGCGCCGAGAGGTGCCCTGCCGGTACACCTCTCGCAAGGAACTCCCAGCCGCCTCGGCGGATAGGAAGACTGGTGACGTGATCCGAATCGCACCGTCCGCCGGAGCGGTCGTACTCCTCGCGCTCGTCGCAGCCTGCGGCGGCCCGACGGAGCAGCCCGCCGCACCCGCGATGCCGTCCGTGACGTCCGCGCCCGCGGCCGCACCGGCACCTCCCGCGGGCGACGATGCGGTCGTGGGCACCGTGGTGCGCTTCACCTCCGCCACCACGTCCGTCGACGTCACGATCGGCGAGGACAGCCCCGCCACGCGCGACTTCCTGTCGATGCTGCCGCTCACGATCAGCGTCGAGGAGTACTCCGGCCGCGAGAAGATCAGCTACCTTCCGCGCGAACTGAACCATGAGGGCTCCCCGGGATCGGATCCGGAGAACGGCGACCTCATCTACTTCACGCCGTGGGGAAACCTCGGGTTCTACTACAACACCTCCGGCGTCGACTATTCCGACCAGACGCTGCACATCGGCACCTACAACGCATCCCTCGACCAGCTCACTCAACTCGAAGGGGAGAACGTCACGGTGCAGGTCGTCGAATAGCGAACACGCCGCCCGAAACGCGACAAGGAACCATGACACCCACACCCCCGTACCGCTCCCCCGCCCTCGCCGCCGCCCTGGCGTTCCTACTCGCCGGCTGTGGCGCGGCGCAGGCGCCGGCTCAGGAGGCCACGCCAGGCTCCGCACCGGGCGCCCAGCCCGCGGTGGCCCCGGCGGGAACGCCCACCGCCGTCACGACCGGCCTGGCCGCGCCGTGGTCGGTGGCGTTCGTCGGCGACACGGCCCTCATCAGCGAACGAGACAGCGGCGACATCCTGGAGCTGACCGGCGACACCACCCGCCTGGCCGGCACGGTCCCCGACGTCCAGCACGTCGGCGAGTCCGGGTTGCTCGGGCTCGCCGTCGACGAGCAGCAGCGCCTCTACGCGTATTCGACCGGACCCGACGGCAACCGGATCCAACGCTTCGCCCTGTCGGGCGCACCGGGGTCGTTCGCCCTCGGGGCACCGGAAACGATCCTCGAAGGCCTGCCGGCCGCCAGCTACCACGACGGAGGCAGGCTCGCGTTCGGCCCGGACGGGATGCTGTACGCCACGGTCGGAGACGCCGGGCAACGCACCAGCGCCCAGGACCTCGCCAGCCTCGGCGGGAAGATCCTCCGGATGACCCCGGACGGCGGCGTTCCCGCCGACAACCCCTTCCCCGGATCCCTCGTGTACAGCTACGGGCACCGCAACCCGCAGGGCATCGCATGGGACAGCACCGGACGGATGTTCGCCGCCGAGTTCGGCCAGAACACCTGGGACGAACTCAACATCGTCGTCCCGGGCGGGAACTTCGGGTGGCCGCAGGTCGAAGGCATCGGCGGCGACGACCGGTACATCGACCCGGTGCAGCAGTGGAGCCCCGCGGAAGCGAGCCCCAGCGGGATCACGATCGTGGACGACACGATCTTCATCGGCAACCTGCGCGGGCAGGTGCTGCGCGCCGTACCCACCGCTGATCCCGCCACCGCCGTCGACCACTACCCGGGCGAGTTCGGCCGGATCCGAGCGGTGATGCCCTCCCCGGACGGTGACCTGTGGTTCCTCACGAGCAACACCGACGGACGCGGTGACGCGGGAGACGGTGATGACCGCCTGCTCCGCGTGGGACTCGCGAACTGACAGGGGCAACTCCCGGGGGCGTCACAGCAGGGCATCGGCGGTGATCGGGAGCTCGCGGACGCGACGTCCGGTGGCGTGGAAGACGGCGTTGGCGATGGCGGGCGCCACGCCGACCAGCACGATCTCGCCGAGGCCCTTGACCCCGATGGGATTCGCTTCGGGGTCGTTGCCGTCGAGGTAGATGGCGCGCAGGTCGGGGACGTCGGCGTTGACGGGCACGAGGTAGTCGGCGAGGTTGGCGTTGGCGATCCGGCCGTCACGCGGGTCGGTCACGGTGTGCTCCAACAGGGCGGCGCCGATGCCGCCGACCATCCCGCCGATCGCCTGGCTGTCGGCCAGTTTCGGGTTGATGATCCGGCCCGCGTCGTAGACGCCGAGCACCCGCCGCACCCGCACCATGCCCAGCCGGGCATCGACGGCCACCTCGGCGAACATCGCCCCGTAGGCGTACATCGAGAACCGCTCCTGCTCCGGCCCGGTGAACGTTCCGATGATCTCGAGGTGCGTGCGGTTGTTGCGGGCCAGCAGCTCCTGGTAGGTCTCACCGCGCAGAAAGTCGTTCCTCAGCTGGAGCCGACCGTCCCGCACGATGATGTCATCGGGGTTCACCCCGGTCAGGGGTGAGGCGGGGTCGTTCACCGCCAACGTGATCGCCTGCCGGCGCACGTCGTCGCAGCCCGCCTGGATCGCCGTGCCGACGCTGGCCATGGTCGTCGAGCCGCCGTGCGGCCCGGTCGGTGGCATGACCGAGTCACCGAGGCGGAACTCCACCGTCGACATGGTGAGGCCGAGGGCGTCGGCGGCGACCTGAGGCATGGAGGTGTAGGTGCCGGGGCCCATGTCGCTGGTCGCGGACTGCACGAGGGCGGTGCCGTCGGCGTTCAGCCGGACGTGGGCCTGCGCGGGAAACCCGGTGGTGTCGTACACCGCGGCGGCCATGCCGGTGCCGATCAGCCAGTCACCGTCGGTCGTGGAGCGCGGCGCCGGGTTGCGCTGCTGCCAGCCGAACTCGCGGGCGCCCACCTCGTAGCACTCGCGCAGCCGCCGCGTGGAGAACGGCAGGCCGGTGGACTCGTCGCTGCCGGGCTCGTTGCGCAGCCGCAGCTCGATCGGGTCGACACCGAGCTCGTACGCGAGCTCGTCCATCGCCGACTCGACGACGAACGCGCCGGTGGCGTAGCCGGGGCCACGCATCCAGATCGGGGTGTTCACGTCCAGCGCCACCGCCGAGTACGCCTGACGCACGTTGGGCATGCTGTAGAGCATCTGTCCCGGGGCCGTCACCGCCTCGGTGAACGTCTCGTAGCTGGAGGTCTCGGCACGGATGTCGTGGACCATCGCCGACAGCCGACCGCCCCGATCGCTGCCGAGGCGTACCCGGTAGTCGTACGCGGGCCGGAAGCCGGTGCCGAAGTACAGCTGCCGCCGCGACAGCACGAGCTTGACCGGATGGCCCAGCTCACGCGCGGCCAGCGCCGCGATCGTGGTGTGCGGCCACACGCGCAGCCCGCTGCCGAACGCGCCCCCGATGAACGGCGAGATGACGCGGACCGACTCCTGCGGGATACCGAACACCGCCGCGAGCTCCTGCTGCGTGCCGCCCACCACCCACTGGGTCTTGTCCCACACGGTCAATCGGTCGCCATCCCAGCGGGCGGTGGTGGCGTGCGGCTCCATCGGGTTGTGGTGGTTGCGGCCGAGCCGGTAGGTCATCTCCATCCGGACCTCCGCGCCGTCCACCGCGGCGTCCGCGTCGCCGCGTGCGTAGGCGGTGGGCTCACCGGCCTGGCCTGCCGCCAGGTCGGTGGTGGGCTGCTCGGCGGTGTAGGAGACCTCCACCAGGCGCGCGGCGTGCTGCGCCGCCTCCGGGGTGGTGGCCACCGCGACGGCGACCGGCTGCCCGAAGAACAGGACGCGGTCGTCCTGGAAGACGCGCAGCCGGGCACCGGGCGGGTTGTTCGACCCCTGGTTGTCCGCATAGGGCAGCCGGGGCGCGTCGAGATGGCTGATCACGCGCAGCACACCGGGTTCGGCGAGCGCGGCGCTCGTGTCGATGCTGGTGATCCGCCCCCGGCCGACGTGGGCGTCCACCACGACGGCATGAACGACACCGTCGATCACGTGATCGGCGGCGTACGGCGCGCGCCCTGTCACCTTCAGGCGTCCGTCCACCCGGGACTGCGGGGTCCCGACGGCGATCTGCGGCTGTGTTGTCTGGGACTGGGTCATTCGGCACCTCCCACGATGCGCAGCTGGCGTTCGACGGTGCGGGTGAGCAGCTCGACCTTGAACCGGTTGTGCTCCAGCGCGCGGGCTCCGTCCGCCGCCCGGGACGCCGCCTCGGCCCACAGGCCGGGTGCGGGCGGTCTGCCCAGCAGGTGCTGCTCGACGGCGGGCAGCTTCCACGGGACGGTGCCCACGCCACCCGCGGCGACCCTCGCCGCGCGGATCACCCCGCCCTGGATGTGCAGCGCGACCGCGGCGGAGGTCAGGGCGAACTCGTAGCTCTGCCGATCGCGCACCTTCAGATAGCCCGACTGCAGCGGTTGCGGATAGGCCGGGATCTCCACCGCGGTGATCAGCTCACCGGGCCGCACGTCCTGTTCCCGGTCCGGCGTGTTCCCGGGCTGCTGGAGGAAGTCGGCGAAGGCCACGCTCCGCTCCCCGTCGGGGCCCTGCAGGTGCACGGTCGCCTAGAGCGCGGCGAACGCCACGGCAACGTCCGACGGGTGCGTCGCGACGCACTGGTCGGAGGCGCCGAGGATGGCGTGGGTGCGGTTGAAACCCTGGAGGGCCGCACATCCCGAGCCAGGTGCGCGCTTGTTGCAGTTCGCGGTCACGTCCCGGAAGTAGGTGCACCGGGTGCGCTGCATGATGTTGCCGCCGATGGTGGCCATGTTGCGCAGCTGGGCGGATGCGCTCAGCTCCAGCGCCTGGGAAACCACGGGGTACGCAGTGCGTACCGCCGGGTCGGCAGCGGCATCGGACATCCGCACGAGCGCGCCGATCCGCAGCCCACCGTCCGCGGTGGTGGTGATGTCGCCGAGAGGGAGCGCGCTGATGTCCACCAGCGCGCCCGGGCGCTCGACCGACTCGCGCATCAGGTCGACAAGGGTGGTTCCCCCGGCGATGTACCGCCCGCCCTGCTGGACGGCGGCGATCGCAGCAGGTGCGTCCGACACCCTGGTGTAGGAGAAGGGATACATCGACCTCAGCTCCCCTGCGCTGCCTGGGCAACGGCGCGGACGATGTTGACGTAGCAGCCGCAGCGGCAGATGTTGCCGCTCATCCACTCCCGGATCTCCTCCGGCGAGCCGGCACGGTCCTCCCGGATGCAGCCGACGCCGGACATGATCTGTCCCGGTGTGCAGTAGCCGCACTGGAACGCGTCCTGGTCGACGAAGGCCTGCTGGAGCGGGTGCAGCGGAGCGTCGTCGCTCGGGGCGAGGCCCTCGATCGTGGTGACCTCGGCTCCCTCGAGCCGTACCGCCAACGTCAGACACCCGTTGACCCGGCGACCATCGACCAGCACCGTGCACGCGCCACAGGCGCCTGCGTCACAGCCCTTCTTGGTCCCGGGCAGCCCGAGGTGCTCGCGCAGCAGGTCCAGCAACGAGGTCCGGTTGTCCACGGTGACGGTCTGCCGGGCGCCGTTGACCGTCAGCGACACCTGGCTCTCCAGCCCTTCCGCGGTAGTGGCCGGCCCACCGTCCAGGACGGAGCACCCGAAGGCGACCGCGCCCGTGGCCGCCGCCGAGGCAGCGATGAATGTGCGCCGGGACAACGCCGACAGCGGGCCGGCCGACAAGACGTCCATCGCCGGGGAGCGGGGCGGGCCAGGTGGTTCAGTCGCCATGGGGCAACGAGATCATGCACACGCACGCCCGGAGGAGTCTCTGTCGGGACATGTACCGCCAGTACCACCCAGAAGGTCCACCAGCGGCTATCAGGCCTGCTGTGCCGTGGCGTCGATGTCGTCACCGGCGGCCCACGACCCCAGGAGCGCCAAGGCGTGCTCGGTGGCGGAGCCGGGCTCGGCGGCGTAGATCGTCATGGAGAGGCCGGGTTCGGAGACCATGTCCATGGTCTCGTAGGCCAGGGTGAGATCGCCGACGATGTGGTGGCGGAAGCGCTTGATCCCCGTTCCGTAGACGCGGACGTCGTGGGCGCTCCACAGGCGGCGGAACTCATCGCTGCGCGTGGACAGCTCGCCCACGAGATCGTGCAGCGTCTTGTTGTGGGGGTCGCGGCCGGCCGAGGCGCGCAGGACGGCGACCGTGGTGTCGGCGACCAGATCCCATTCGGGGTAGAACCGCCGGGCTGCGTCGTCGAGGAACGCGAACCGGGCGAAGTTCGGCCGGCCCCGGGGCGGGTAGAGGACGGAGTACATCGCTCGCCCCAGGTGGTTGGCCGCGAGCAGGTCCGTCCGGCCATTGCTGACGATCGCTGGTCCGGTCGTGACCGCATCGAGGGTCCACTCCAGGCTGGGGCGGGGTGACCATCGCTTTGCGCCGCGCCTGCGGGGCGGCACGATCGCGCTCGTGCCGTCGGCGGCCTGGGCCAGGTGGAACAGGTGAGCCCGTTCCGCCTCATCGAGCCTGAGGGCGCGCGCGATAGCGTCGAGGACCGACGCCGACGCGCCGGCGATCGCCCCGCGCTCCAGCTTCGAGTAGTACTCGATGCTGACCCCCGCGAGCGCGGCGACCTCGCCCCGACGCAGGCCGGGCACCCGACGCTTGCCCACGTCGGGAAGGCCCGCCTCGTCAGGGGTGATCTTGGCTCGCCGGGAGACGAGGAACTCGCGAACGTCAGTGCGGGTGTCCACCTCGGTGAGCGTAAGTTCCGCGCCGGTCCACCTGGGATGTTCTGTCAGTACACCGTTCACGTGCTCCCGTCCCACGGCCTCGCGAGGACGAGCAGTCCGAACATGGAAGCGGCGGCGCCGGCGATCATGAGGACAGCCATGGGGATCGCGGTGTGCTCGCCGCCGAGACCCGCGATGGGGGCGATGGTGCCTGCGGCGACCCATTGGACGAAGCCGAGGCCCGCGGAGCCGGTGCCGGGGTGGTCGGGGACGGCGGCGGAGGCGAGGGCGCCGCCGTTGGGGCCGATGAGCCCCTGGGCGGTCATCAGGACGAAGAAGCAGACGATCGCCAGGATCAGCGGGGTGTCGAACCAGACGGCGCCGATCAGCATCGCGACGCCGGCGGCGAGCGCGGCGAGCTGACCGACCAGGATCACCGTGCGCGTGGCGACCCGGCCGGCGAGCCGGGCGGCGACGAGCGCGGCGATCGTCATGCCGGCGGCGTTCGCGGCGAAGTCGATCGAATAGGCGATCGGGGACAGCCCGTTCATCGACTGCAGCACAAACGCCGACGTGGCGACGTAGGCGAACAGCGCGCCCATCGCCGACCCGGCGACCAGCAGGTAGCCGACGTAACTGCGGTTCCGCAGCACCTGCCGGCCGGCCATCACGAAGTCCCGCAGGCCGCCGCCGTGGCGCCGCTCGGGCGGCAGCGACTCGGGGACGGCGACGAGAACGGCGAGGGTCATCGCGAGCCCGAGGGCGGCGACGGCCCAGAACGAGACCCGCCAGTGCGACAGCTGCAGGATGACGGCCCCGACCAGCGGCCCGACGATGGGCGCGACGCCGCCGACGCCCGCGATCACGTTCAGCACTCGCACGAGCCGGGCGCCGGTGGCGAGGTCGACGATCACCGCCCGGCCGATCACCATCGCCCAGCCGCCCGCGAAGCCCTGGACGAACCGGGCCGCGGCCATGACCGCGATCGTCGGGGTGAGCGCGCACACGATCGACGCGGCGGCCATCACCAGCGTCGCCGCGATCAGCGGCCCGCGCCTGCCCCGCTGGTCCGAGACCGGCCCACCGACCAGCTGCCCGAGCGCCATGCCGACGAAGAAGGTGGTCAGGGTGAGCTGGACCTGGGTCGCTGTCGCGGCCAGCTCGTCGGCGACCTGCGGAAACGCCGGCACGTACATGTCGGTCGCCAGCGGCGCGATCGCGGTCAGGAACACCACGGACGCGACCAGCCCGGCCGTGAGCCGGGCCTGGCCGCGCGTGCCGGCACCGGGAGCGGGCGACGCGACCCCGGAAAGATCTGCGGTCACGGACGGAGCAGGACCTTGATGGCCTGCCGGCTGTCCATGGCCCGGTATCCGGCCGTTGCCTCGTCGAGCGGCAGTTCCAGGTCGAACACCCGGCCAGGCCGGATGCCCCGGTTCCAGATCCGGTCGATGAGGTCGGGAAGGAACCGGCGCACCGGGGCGGGGCCGCCGTGCAGGTGGACGTGGGACATGAACAGCTCCTCGCCGGGCAGCGCGACGTCGTGGGCGACGCCGACGTAGCCGACGTGGCCGCCGGGCCGGGTGGCGCGGATGGCCTGCATCATCGACTCCTGGGTGCCGACCGCCTCGATCACCGAGTGCGCACCCAACCCACCGGTGAGCGCCTTGACCTGCTCCACACCGGCGTCGCCGCGTTCGGTCACGATGTCGGTGGCACCGAACTCCAGCGCCAGCTTCTGCCGCGGCTCGTGCCGGCTCATCGCGATGATCCGCTCGGCGCCGAGCTGCTGCGCGGCCAAAACCCCGAGCAGCCCGACCGCCCCGTCCCCGACGACGGCGACGGTCTTGCCGGGGCCGGCCTCGGCGGCCATGGCGCCGAACCAGCCGGTGCCCAGCACGTCGGACGCGGCCAAGAAGTCCGGCACCAGGTCGTCATCGGGCACGTCCGGGGTGGCGACCAAGGTGCCGTCGGCCAGCGGCACCCGCATCCGCTGCGACTGCGCGCCCCCACCGGTGCCGAGGACCTCCCGGTTGACGCAAGAGGTCTGGTAGCCGGCCTGGCAGATCTCGCAGGTGTTGTCCGAGGCGAAGAACGACCCGACCACGAACTGGCCCGGCCGCACCGTCGTGACCTCCGAGCCGACCTCCTCCACGATGCCGGCGTACTCGTGCCCCATCGGCAACGGGTCACCGACCGCGTCCACCCCCCGGTAGGGCCACAGGTCCGACCCGCAGATGCAGGTCGCCGACAGCCGGATGATCGCGTCGGTCGGCTTCAGAATGGCGGGCTCCGCCCGGTCCTCGACCCGGACGTCACCCGGCGCGTGCATGACGACACCACGCATCGGTGGAATCTCCTCGTATCGGTAGCCGTGGTCGAGCGAGCCTGCGGGATCGATCCAGCGGCTCACCGACTCCAGGGAACCCGGCCCGAACTCGTCGGAGAAGTCCCTACCGAAACGTGTACCGACAGGACATCCCAGCCGGCCCGGCCCCGTCGTAGCGTCGACGACGTGAACAACCGTGCCGAGGTCCGCGAGTTCCTGACCTCGCGACGAGCCAAGATCACCCCGCAGCAGGCCGGCCTGCCCGACGTCGGGTCCCGCCGGGTGCCCGGGCTACGCCGCGGCGAGGTCGCCGCGCTCGCGGGGGTCAGCGTCGAGTACTACTCCAAGCTGGAACGCGGCGCGCTCGGCGGCGTCTCCGCATCCGTCCTCGACGCGCTCGCCCGCGCCCTGCACCTCGACGACGCCGAACGGGCCCACCTGTTCCACCTGGCCCACGCCGCCGACGGCACCAGCGCCGGCATGCGCCCCCGCCGCCGCCCCAGCAAGCGCTGGACACCCCGGCCGAGCCTGCAATGGGTGCTCGACAGGTTCACCGCCCCGGCCATCGTCCGAAACGGCCGCATGGACCTGCTCGCCAGCAACCACCTTGGCCGGGCCATGCACGCGTCCCTCTACGAAGCCACCGGCGGGGCAACGCCCAACTTCGCCCGCTTCACCTTCCTCGACCTCGACGCCGCCCGCGACTTCTACCCCGACTGGGAGAGGGCCGCCGACGTCTGCGTCGCGATCCTGCGCACCGAGGCAGGCCGCGACCCCCACGACAGCGACCTCCACGACCTGGTCGGCGAGTTGGCCACCCGCAGCAAGGACTTCCGCCGCCGGTGGAGTGCCCATGACGTCCGCTCCCACGGTGCCGGCAGCAAGCAGTTCCACCACCGCGACGTCGGCGGCCTCGAACTCGCCTATGAGAGCGTCGACATGATCTCCGACCCCGGGCTCACCCTCACCCTCTACGCCGCCGAGCCCGGCTCACCCACCGCCCACGCCCTCGACCTCCTCGCCTCCTGGACCGCCACCACCGGGACCGACGCACGCCACCGGACATAGCGCGGGCGAGCACGAGTTCGCACCTCAGAGCACCTCGAGAGGGAAGAACGCATGACCCCGACCCCCGACGCCACCGCGACCGGACCGGCCGTGCTCAGGGTGGGTGCGGCTGGCCGCGTAGTCGTCGGCCACCGCGAGGAAGGCCCGGGCGGCAGGGGTCAGCGGTGCCACCCGGCTGACGAGCGCGACGTGCAACTGCGGCGCCGGGGTGAGCCGCCGGACCCGCGCGCCGCTCCGGCGGGCCAGTGTCGACCACGACTCGGGCAGTATTGCCAGTCCCACACCGTGGAGCACCAGCGGCAGGATCGACGTCCGGTGCGCGACTTCGGCGACGATGTGGATGTCGGTGCCCTCGGCCAGAACGTCGTCGACGATCCGGCGCATCACGCTGTCCTCGGGTGTGACGATCGCCCGCGCGCCGGCGAGGTCGGCTCCGGACACCGGTTCGTCGTCGGAGAAGGCGGACGACTCGTCGTCAGGGGGCTCGACGAGGACGAAGTCCTGGGCCTCAAGGGGCAGCACGTTCACCCCGGGTGGGCTGAGCACCTCCGGCGCGCCGGCCAGCCCGAGTTCGGCGGCGCCCTGCCGTACCCGCTCCACCACCTCGGTCGCGGTAAAGGCAGCGTCGACCCGAATCGAGAGTCCGGGGTGCCGGCGGCTGAAATCGCGGGTGAGCGTGCCGAGCGGCTCGATGCCCGGGGAGGGCATGCTGACCATCTCGACCCGGCCGCGTCGCAGACCCTTCGTCGAGTCCATCGTCGCCCGGGCCGCCTCGAGGTCACGTATGACCTGCCGGGCCGGCTCGATGAGCTCGGCTCCGGCGTCGCTCAGCACAACCCCGCGCCCGAGCCGGTGGAACAGCTTCACACCGAGGTCGCGCTCGAGCGCCGCGATGGCCTGTGACAGCGACGGTTGGGCGATGTGAAGTCTGGCTGCGGCCCGGCTGAACCCGTCGTGGTCGACGACCGCGAGGAAGTACTCCAGCTGCCGAGCATCCATCGGATCGCTCCTTCCATCGGTGTCGTCGCAGGATGGAGCTTGCCCGTCAACGGCCACGAACCCGGCCTGGTATCAGCCATGGCCGACGTCCTGCGCCCGCTCCTCGAGCGGCGCCGAGGCTGACCGCGTGGGCGTGGCCTGCCGGCGCCGCCGGCCGTCACACACCGACTTCGGTGTTCGGACACCATCGTCGGGCACGACGAACAAACGCACCTGCGGACCGGACTCACGTCAGGTGAGCGAATGGGACGAGCCCACCGCCCTATCGGGCGGTGTAGCCGCCGTCGCAGCTCAGCACGGTGCCGGTGATGTTGGACGAGTGGTCGCCTGCGAGGAACAGCACGGCCGCGGCGACCTCCTCGCTCCGCGCGATCCGGCCGGTCGGGTGCGCTTCGCGGTACTCGGCCATCTTGGCCGGGTCGGTGGCGGCGGCGAGCGGGGTCGCGACACTTCCGGGGGCCACCGCGTTGACCCGGATGCCGCGGCGCGCGTAGTCCAGCGCGGCCGCCTTCGTCAGCCCGACGATCGCGTGCTTGCTCGCCACGTACGCGCACTGGTCGGCGGTCCCCACGAGTCCGAGCGTGGACGCTCCGTTGACGATCGCGCCGCCCCGCTCGAGCATGAGGGGGACCTCGTGCTTCATCGACAGGAACGTGCCGCGAGCGTTGACGGCGAAGACGCGCTCCCAGTCGGCGAGCTCCTGCTCGTGCAGGGGGGCGGCCGGGTGGATGATCCCCGCGTTGTTGAACGCGCAGTCGAGGTGGCCGAACTCCTCGCCGATGGCGCGGGCAAGCCCCTGGACCTCGTCGTCCGCGCTGATGTCCACCTCGACCGCGAGGTTTTTGCGCCGACCGTCCGGAGCGAGCTCGTCGAGGAGGCGACACACGTCCCGCGCGCGCTCGCCGACGGCGTCGGCCACGACCACGGACGCCCCCGCGCGCGCGAACGCCTCCGCCGTCGCACGGCCGATCCCCTGCCCTGCGCCCGTCACCAGCACCACTTTGTCGTCGAAGACGTTGCCGAAATCGGCGTCGCCCATGCGACTCCTCCTGATCACCTTGATTCCTGATCGGACGTTCCGGTGCCGGCGCGGGCGCCCACGGGGCGCCGCCACGGGTTCGATCGTCGCAACGACCGAAGCCACAGCTATCGATCAGTGCCCGCGAGCACGGGGCCGTCCGCGATCACCGCTCTCATCATCGTCCTCATCGGCTGCACCCGCAGGCGGAGGCGCGGTGCCGTGCAACCCGGGCAACCGGTGTGAACTCGCTGCTCACACACCGATTTCTGTGCTCACACACCGACTGCGGTTGGTGTGTGAGCACCGAAGTCGGTGTGTGACTGCTGCTGGGCGGCAGCATTGGTGTCACTGGCGACCACGCCTGCGACCCCTGACCGCCCGGCTCTGGTGTTGACTGTCGGACGATCATGCGCAACGCATTCCAGGGAGAGATGAACGCCGTGCCCCGCACCGCCACCGCCGAACGCGTCGACCGGAACACGCTCGTGGAGTTCCTACGCCCTCGCCACAAGGGCCTTCTCGTGACCCGTCGGGCCGATGGGGGTCCGCAGCTCTCACCCGTGACGTGTGGGCTGGACGCCGAGGATCGGATCGTGGTGTCCACGTACCCCGGCCGGGCCAAGACCTCGAACGCCCGACGCAGGCCGCAGGTCTCGATCTGTGTCCTGTCCGACGACTGGGACGGCCCCTACGTACAGGTCGACGGGCACGCCGAGGTGCTGGACATGCCCGCCGCGCTGGACGGCCTCGTCGACTACTTCCGCGGTATCAGCGGCGAGCACCCGGACTGGGACGAGTACCGGACGGCGATGGCTCGCCAGAACAAGTCGCTGATCCGCGTCCGGATCGACGAATGGGGTCCGGTCTCCACCGGTGGGTTCCCGCCCGGGCCGGCCGTTTGAGCGATCGACCAGCCTTCGTGCTCCATGAGCACCAGCGTCCTCGTCATCACTTCGATCTTCGACTGGAGGAGGCCGGGGTTCTTCGCTCGTGGGCGCTGCCGCGAGGACTCCCCGACCATCCGGCGCGCAACCGGCTCGCCATCGCGGTGGCGGATCACGCCATGGACCACCTCGACTACACGGACGAGCACAAGTCGATCGCCGACACGGGTTGGTGGGAGGAGCACGATCGCGACGAGCGCCGCATCGTGTTCACGCTGCACGGCCGAACGGGCTCCCGGCGGTATGCCTTGATTTTCACCGGGGCGGACTGGCTGTTGCATCTGAACAAGGAGCAGCCGTCGGCCGAGCCGCACGCGTAGCGGCCCGAGCCGTTCCGATCAGCCGCAATTCCCACCGGAACTCGGGCGAGGTGGGTGAAAGCGATCTGAGCTGCGGCCGGGTCGATCAGGTCGGCTCATCCCAGCGATTGGCGAGCCGCACTCCGGTAGCCGCATCGAACAGGTGCACCCGCTCGGGACGCAGGAACGCGAGGACCTGCGAGCCGGTGGCCGGCGGATGCTCGCTGCCGGGTAGCGAGGCCGTCCAGGCGCCGTCCGGGCCGGTGCAGTTGAGCAGGTGGCCCTCGCCGGTGAACTCGACCACGTCCACGACGCCCTCGACGGCGACGCCGTCCCGAGACGGACCCGAACGATCGATGAGGGCGTCGGCGGGGCGCCACCCCAGCCGAACGCGGACCCCGGGCGGCGGCGCCGGCAGGCGGCCGCGCAGTCCGGGCCCGCATACCCGGCTGGCGGTGCCGTCGGCGGTCAGATCCACGTCGTGCAGGTTCATGGCCGGGCTGCCGAGGAAGGTGGCCACGCCGACCGTGCGCGGCCGGTGGTACACATCGCCGGGCGGGCCGGCCTGGGCCACCCGTCCGGCGTCGAGCACAACCAGGTGCGATGCCATGGACAGCGCCTCGCCCTGGTCGTGAGTCACGAGCACCACGGTGGTGTCGAGCTCGCGGTGCAGTCGGACCAGCTCGGCGCGGGCGTGGTGGCGCAGCTGGGCGTCCAGGCTGGACAGTGGTTCGTCCAGCAGCAGCACCGCGGGGCGGCGGACGATCGCGCGCGCGATCGCGACCCGTTGCCGCTCGCCGCCGGAGAGCTGAGCCGGTCGCCGTCCGAGCAGCTTGTCGATGCGCAGGAGCACCGCGGCCTCTCCTACTCGGCGGGTGATCTCCTGTCGTGACGGTCCGCCGCGGCGGTCGTGTCGCGCCTGCAGCCTGAGGCTGAAGCCGATGTTGTCCGCGACCGTCATGTGTGGATAGAGCGCGAAGTCCTGGAACACCATGGCCAGATTCCGCTCACCGGGTTGCCGCTCGGTGGCGTCGGTCCCGTCGATGAGCACCCGCCCGCTGGTCGGCCGCTCCAGCCCACTGATGATCCGCAGTGCGGTGGACTTGCCGCAGCCCGACGGGCCGACCACGACAGCGAACGAGCGCGGCGGGATCGTCAGCGATGGCACGTCGAGGGCGAGGTGGTCGCCGAACTTCTTGGTCACGCCGTCGAGGACGATCACGTTGTCACCGCAACCCGGACTGGAGGAACGCGTCGACGATGCGCCGCGACATGGCGAGGTAGACCGCGACGATCGGCGCGGTCGACAACACCGCCGCGGCCAGTAGTGGGCCGGGGTTGGCGCCTTCGGCGTTCTGGAAGAGCTGCAGACCCACCTGGATCGTGGTCCGCTCGGCTGCCGGAGCAGCCAGCAAGGGCCACAGGTACTCGTTCCAGGTGCCGATGAACACGAGGATGGCCACCGCGCCGAGGGCCGGGCGAAGCAGCGGCAGGACCACGAACCGCAGTCCCTCCCACGGTGTCGCGCCATCCAGGGCGGCTGCCGACAGCAGGCTCGGCGGGATCGCCCGGATGTGCTGGCGCAGCAGGAGCACTGCCAACGCGCAGCCGGCCAGCTGGGGCACGATCAGGCCCGGGAATGTGTTCCGCCAGCCCAGCTCGGCAATCATCAGGAAGTGCGGGATCATCAGGGACTGGGCCGGGATCACCAGGGCACCGGTGAGCCCCGCGACGATCAGCCCGGTGAACCGGATCCGGAAACGCACCAGCGCGAACCCGGCGAGCACGGCGACGGCGAGCTGCATCGCGCTGACACCTGCGGCCATGACCAGGGTGTTGAGCAGCAACCGGGTGATCGGGAAGTCGACCAGCGCGACGCGGTAGTTGTCGAGGGTGGGCGGCCACGGCAGGGGCGCTTCCGCGTAGATCCGGTTGGCCGGCTTGAACGAGGCCAGCAGCGCCCACAGCACCGGGAACGTCATCGCGAGCACGGTCAGCGCGAGCGCCGCGTGCCAGCCCAGCCGGCGACAGAGGGTCTCATACGGCGGCATCACGCCGCCTCGCGAGCGCGGCCCGGCCGGCGAAGATCAGACCGAGGGCGGCGACGATCACCACGGCGCCCGCTGAGGCGGTGCCGACGTCGAAGAAGGTGAACCCGTAGGTGTAGAGCCGGTAGTAGACGTTGTCGGTCGCCCCGTCCGGCCCGCCCTGGGTCAGCACGGCGACGTTCGTGAAGACCCACTGGCTGGCCAGCACGACGCACAGCGCACCGAGCAGCGCCGCGGTCGGTAGCAGCTGCGGGACGAGTACGAACCGGGTGACCTCCCACTCGGTGGCACCGTCGACGCGGGCGGCCTCGACACCCCGCCGGTCCAGGCCTGCCAGCGCGGCGCCGAAGAGCAGCGTGTTGAGCGAGACGACCTTCGCCGCGGTGACCAGCACGATGACCGGCAGGGCGGTGCCTGGGTCGCCGAGCCAGTTCAGCCGGGGCAGCCCGAGCCCGCCGAGGACCGCGTTCACGACACCCTGCAGCGGGTTGAGGATGAACTGCCACGCCACGGCGGTGGCGACCGGCGCCAGCATGATGGGCAGCACCAGCAGCGCGCGGTACATCTCGCTGGCGCGACCGGGCCGCTTCCACAACATGATCGCCAGGAGAATCGGCACGACCGTGGCGAACGGCAGCAGGCCCGCGACGTAGAGGCCCGTGCGGGCCACCGCGGCCGGAAACTCCGGTTCGGTGACCAGGCGGGCGTAGTTGGCGGTGCCGGCGAAGCCGGCGTCGGCCGCGACCAGGTCCCAGTCCAGCACGCTGAGGACGCCGGTGAACAGCAGCGGGCCGTACACCCACACCGCCAGGCCGAACAGCAGCGGGACCAGATATGGCCATGCCCGGGAGCGGGGCAGCCGACCGCGGCGGTCGCCGGGCTCCCTCCCGGTCGTCCGAGCCCGCTCGGCGACCGGGATCATGCCTTCGCCATGGCGCGGATCTTCCCGGCGGTCTCGGTCATGGTCTTCGGCGGGTCCGCACCGCGCAGCATGATCGGCTCGACAGCCTGGTCCTGCAGGACGACGACCGCCTCGTTGGCCCGCTTGCCCGCGAACGAGGTGTACGGCGTGACCGTGGCGAGCTGACCCAACGACGGCAGCATGCGCCCGTCGGCGGCGAAGTAGTCGGCAAGATATCTGGGATCGTTGACGATCGACTCGCGCAACGGCAGGTAACCGATCTTCGTGGTGATGATCGTGAAGCCCTGCTCGCTGGTGAGGAACTTGACGAACGTCCACGCGGCACGCTGGCGGGCTTCATCCGGTGCGAAGACGGCGAGCCCGGCTCCGGAGTAGGTCGGCCGCGCCGGCTTGTCGCCGAACCGAGGGAACCCGGCGGTACGCAGATCGAACACACCCTCGGCCGCTGAGTCCAGTGCCGCCAGCAGCGCGGTGCTGGTGACCAGCATGCCCACCTTGCCCGCCTTGAACGCTGCGATCCCGTCCTCGCTCTTGACCGCAGGCTGCGCCCCCGAGGCGGTGAGGTCCTGGAGCGCCGCGAGCGCCTCGACGGCCGCCGGCTGGTCGAGGGTGACCGCGCCGTCCGGCCCGACCAGTGCGCCGCCGTTGCTGGCGATCAGCGACTGGGTGAGGAAATCGGACTTGCCGGAGTTGGCGGCGTCGATGTAGACGCCCTCGGCGCCCGCCTTCTTGATCTGCAGAGCGGCCTGCTCGACCTCCGCCATCGTCGTCGGCGGACGCTCCGGGTCCAGGCCGGCCCTCGTGAAGAGGGTGGCGTTGACGTACATGATCGGGATGGACATGGTGTACGGCATCGCCGTGACCTTGCCGTCACTGGCGACCGCGTTCATGACGCCCGGCGCCATCCCCGCGACGTGGGCCTCCCACTCCGGGCCGGCCACATCCTGCACCGGGACGACGGGCAGGCTCGTATTCGCCTCCGCCATCTTGCTCCAGCCGATCTGGGCGACGTCCGGGATTTCCCCGGCTGCGGCGTCGGTGCGCAGCTTGGTGAGCACGTCCTTGGTGGCCACGCCGATCGGCCGCACCGTGATGTCCGGATGTGCGGCGTGGAACGCGTCTAGCAGTTCCTGCGTGCCTTGCCCGCCGATGTCCGGCGTGCCGTAGTTGTATGACAGGAAGTCGATCGTGACCTGCCCGGACCGGCTCGCATCGCCGTCCTCGCCACACCCGCCCAGTCCGGCTGACACCGTCGCGAGCAGGGCGACGGCCAGTACGCGCCGGCCGCGCCGTCGGAATCTCATGGTTGCCTCGTGGAATTCGGTACGGGTTCGCGGGCGAGGAAGCGCCTTCCCGGGGCGGCGATGTGGATCGGTCCGGTGAAGTGGCGCGCGGCGTCGGCCAGTCGCGCATCCGTCCACATCGGATCGGTAGAGGCGAAGTGGGTGAGCACGAGCCGGCCTGCGCCGGCGCCGGCCGCGACCCGACCGGCGTCCGCGCCACTCAAGTGCCCGTGCGGGCCGGTGTCGGTGCGCTCGAGCGACGCTTCGGCCAGCAACAGGTCCACCCCGTCGGCCAGCGCGATGAGCGCGTCCGTCATCCCGGTATCGCCGGTGTACGCCAGCGACCCGCTCGGCGCGTCCAGCCGTATCCCGCAGTTGGGCACCGCGTGACGCAGCTCGTGCAGGCTGATCCTGCAGTCACCGATCCGCGTGACGTCGCCGGGCTCGTACTCCCGGACGTCGAACGCGACCTCGAACGCCTTGTCCAGCAACGGCATGCTGCGGACGGGGAACAGCGCCGCGAGGTCGTCAAGGACCGCGCGAGCACCGGCGGGCACCAACAAGGGCACCGGCCTCAGCCCGTCCGGCCCGGCCGCCGTCGGGTCGCTTCCATCCGGGTACGACGCGTGCGCGCTGAGCAGCGTCTTGCCGATCGGCAGCAGGTCGTAGCAATGGTCGAGGTGCAGGTGGCTGATGACGATCCCGTCCACCCCCTGCGCCCCGCCCGCCGCGCTGAGCACGGTGGCCACCCCCGGGCCGCAGTCCATCAGCAGGCGAGAACCCGCTGTGGTCACCAGATACCCCGAACTGGCCTGCCCGTCGGCGGGCATCCCGGCCCGGCAGCCAAGCACCTCGAGCTCCACGTCCACCCCTGTTTCCGCTGGTGACAGCCGAAACGCTAGGAACGCACCCGATCATCGGCAACGTGCAATCCACGACCGCACGATCGGCCGAGCCGATCGTTCTACTCGGGCACACCCGCGTCTCACCGGGTGTTCGCCCGCCGTACCGCCACACCCGACAGCGTCGATGAATGGAGTTCCGGCAGGTGACGACGTTCCTCGCGATCGCGGAGGAGCTGCACTTCGGCCGCGCGGCCGCGCGGCTGCACTTGGCCCAGTCCTCGGTTAGCCAGCAGCTCCAGCGGCTGGAGCGCGAGATCGGCGTGCAGCTCGTCGCCCGCACCTCACACGATGTGCGGTTGACCGCCGCGGGCCTGGCCTTCCGCATCGAGGCAGAGCGGCTGGTCACGCAGGCTGCGCTGGCCGTGAAGCTGGCCCGCGACGTGGTCGCGGGCCGGCACGGCACCATCAACATCGGCTACAACCAGATCGCCGGGCAGTGGGTACTGCCCGCCACTCTGCTCCGCCTGCACGAGGACTTCCCGAACCTGGTCGTCCACCTGTGGGAACGGCTGACCGGCGCGCAGCTCGAAGCGCTCGCCGCAGGCGAGCTGGACGTCGCGCTGGTGTACGGCCGACCGACCGCGCCCGGACTCCGCTCCCGGCACATCCTCGACATACCGCTCGTGGCCGCGGTGCCCGACGGGCACCCGTGGGCCGAGCTCGATCAGGCCCGGTTCGCGGAACTCGCGAGCGTTCCGTGCGTGCTCCCCCGGCGGGAACGAAGCCCGGCCGTGTACGACGCGGTGGTCTCCACCGCCCACCGGATGGACATCGATCTGTGCGTCGTCGACGAGATCGACGATCCGAGCGCGATGGGGATCGTCGCCCGCACGCAGCAGGTGATCGTGTTCACCTCGGCCGCGCGAGCACGGTCCGCGATGCCCAACGGACTCGTCGGGGTCCCCATCGTCGACCCGACTCCCCTGCTGGCGATGCACGTCGCATGGCGCACCACCGACGACACACACGTGGTGGACGCGTTCCTCGCGAGCCTTGACAAGGCCGGGCCGCACCGATGGCAGGGCCCGGCCGACGCCGGCGGCGGATCCGAGCCGCGGCGTTGACAGCACAGCGGGGCCGGCAGCGGCGGCTGTCCAGGAGCAGGCCCGGGTCGACGCGCCGCCGCTGTCAGCCGGGCGGGGGGAGCTTGCCGGCCGCGGCGGTGGCGAGCGTGGTGGCCGCCTGGCAGAGCTCGGCGTCGGAGCCGGACCCGCGGCGGATCACCTGCACGGATTCGACTCGGTCGCTGCCGCCGGCGACGTACGCGCGTTGCGCGAACTCGACCCGGCAGTACCCGGGTTGCGCGAGCACGACGCCGGGGTGACCGGCGAAGTCGGTGCGTGTGCCGCCGGACTCGCCCAGCACGTGCCCGAGGTTGTACACCAGTTCGACGCTGCCGTCGCCGGTGTAGGAGGTCCAGTCACAGCCCCAGTCGGCGAACCAGGGTCGTGGGGGCGTGGGACTCCGGACGGCGGCCGAGAGGTCGGCCGGGTCCAGCAAGCTGCAGGCGGCGGTGTCTGCGAGCGGGCCGGCGCTGGTCGGGCGCGGCCGCACGCCGATGCCCTGCCGATCCAGCAAGGCGAGCGTGCCGGCCCGGCCGACGTCGACGATCGGGCAGAGGTCCGGGTAGCCCGAGTCGTCCCGGCTCGTGGCGGAAACCTCGATGGCGTGCCCGTCGGGCAGCAGGATCCGCTGCTGGCAGAAGCCGTCCTCCGGGTCGTAGCTGACCACCGTGTAGTCGCCGAAGTCCCTTGGCCGGCCGCCACTGACCTGCTCGGCCTCGGTCTCGTTCTCGAAGCTCACGTGGAAGGCGGTGGAGCCGCCGGTGTACTGCGCGATGTCGGCACGGCATCCCGCGAACTGCGCGTTGTCCGGGTCGACCGTCACCGGACCGAACGTCTGCAGCGAGGCCACGTCGATCAGCGTGCACGGATCCGCCGCGGCGGGGTCGGCGATGCCAACAACCCCCCGCGCGGCCGTGGCGGCGGCGCTCGGCGCGGCGACGCTTCCACGGTCGGGATCGCCGGGCCGGGCGACGACGACAGCGACGATGACGGCAGCCACCGCCGCGAGGACGGCGGCCGAGGCCACGGCGACACGCAGGCCGCGCCGCGGTCGCCCCCCGGCTGCCGCTTTCCATGCGAATGTGACCGCATCGGGCTGCTGCTCGGCCGCGCGGACCTGTGGGTCGGCGTCGACGGTCGTCGCGGCAGGCGGTCGGACACCGCCTGCGATCTCGCGCAGCGCCGCTTGCGCCTGTGCCGCGGTCGGACGGGCGGCCGGGTCGTCGGCGGTGAGGCGGCCCAGCAGGTCGGTCAGCGGTCCTGCCCGTTGCGGCCGGGGCACGCCGCCCCGCCCGATCCGGGCAAGCAGCGCGAGGACGTCGCCGGTGTCCGTGTCGAACGGGGGATGCCCCTCGACGGCGGCGTAGAGCGTGGCGCCGAGGGAGTAGACGTCGCTGCGTGCATCGGTGCCCTCACCGCGTGCGGTCTCCGGGGCGAAGTAGGCCGGGGTGCCGGTGAGCACGTGCGTGGCCGTGATGGCGGGGGCCGCTGCGGAGTGGGCGATGCCGAAGTCGGTGAGCTTGACAACGGGTCCGGCAGCGGAGGGGCGGGAGAGCAGCACGTTGTCCGGTTTGACGTCGCGGTGCACGATCCCGGCGGCATGCGCGGCAGCCAGCGCGTCGGCCACGTCGGCGCCGATGGCGGCAACCTCGGCCGGCGGCAACGTGCCGCGTTCGGCCAGCACGCTGCCCAGGCTGCGGGAGAGCAGGAACTCCAGCACGAGCCACGGCTCGCCGTCCTCCAGGACGACGTCGAAGATCGAGACGATGTGCGGGTGGTGCAGCGATGCGGCGATTCGGGCCTCGCGCATCGTCCGCTCTCGCGCAAGTGCGATCTCGACGACCGGCTGGTCGGCGAGCCGCACCTGCTTGAGCGCGACCTCCCGGCCGAGCAGCTCGTCACTGGCCCGCCATACGGCGCCCATGCCACCGGTCCCGACGAGCTCGCGCAGCCGGTAGCGGCCCGCAACGACGGCGACCGGCGCACCGTCCGGAATCCCGGTCATCATCCACTCCCCCAGGTGAGACCACGACGAATCGATCAAACCGCGGAGAACCTACCGATCCGGGCAGGGACCCCTCCCCTGCACGCGCGTCGACTACGAGCTCACCCCGCTGGCTCACTGGCCATGGTCGGTGCCGATGCCTCGCGTACCCTTCCGCTCGTTGGAAACGCGTCGCCGGGGTGGTGCCGATGTCCGGTGCGGGTGAGAGCTCGTCCAGTCGCTCGGTGACTCTGCGAGCGGTCGCGGTGCTGGGTGCCTTCGATGTCGAGCATCGGTGCCTGAACCTCTCCCAGCTGTCCCGTCGCAGCGGGTTGCCGCTGGCCACTGTGCACCGGCTGGCCGCCGATCTCGTCGCGGGGCGGCTGCTGGTGCGCCGCGAGGACGGGCGGTACGAGATCGGCGCCCGCCTGTGGCGGCTCGGGATGCTCGCGCCGGCCAACGATCTTCGCGAGCTGGCGTTGCCGCATCTGCAGGACCTCGTGACGGCCACCGGGCACACGGTCCACATGGCCGTGCTGGACGGCGGCAGGGCGCTGGTCATCGAGCGCCTCATCGGGACGAAGACCGTTCCCACCCGGCACAGCCCCGGGGGTCACCTTCCGCTGCACTGCACGACGGTGGGCAAGGCGCTGCTGGCTTATGCGCCAGAGCCGCTGGTGGACGAGGTGATGGGTGATCTGCGCCGGCACACCCCGTACACCGTGACCGACCCGCGCGTGCTGCACCGTCAGCTCGAGGCGATCCGCAGGACCGGACTGGCGCGCAGCGCACAGGAACACCGGCTCGGGGTGTCCGGGGTCGCTGTTCCGGTCACCGGCCCCGAGGGCGTCGTCGCTGCGATCGGCCTGCTCGCGCCGCTGACCAGCCCGCGGCTGCCGGGCGCGCTGCCGCACGTGCGAGCCGCCGCGGCGTCCGTGAGCGCCGACTTCCTGCGGAGCGGGCTGGGGGCCGCCGCAGGGGCACTGGATCCGGGCGTGACGAAGTCTTCCGGCCAGTGAAAAGGTCGGGTTGCCATGCACGTCGCCCTCGGCGACCGTCTGCGACGCCGAACACCTGAGCCGAGGAGACAGTGGAGACAACGATGTCCCAGCCCACCGGCGAGCGATCCTTCCCGCTGCCGTCCCAGATCGCTGACGTCCCCGGCGCGGAAGGGTGGGAGGCGCTGTACCCCTACTTCACCCGCTTCCAGCCCGAGGACGACCAGCGGTTCTGGTTCTACAACTCGATGCACTTCCCCGAAGTGGTCCCCGCATTCGATGCGATCACCTCGGAGATCCCGTACACCGCGATCGGGGCCAATACCGCGCGGCTGTTCGCGTTCCCGACCACGATGGGGATCGAGTACCGGATCCTGAACGGCCGGGTGTACATCACGGCCAACCCCGTGCTCGACGAGGCGAAGCAGGCCGAGCGGCTGACCCACTTCCAGGAGCGTGCCGGCTTCTACTACGCCAACTGGGACCGCCTCTACGAGGGCTGGCAGCAGCGCATCGAGGCGCTGATCGCCGAGATCGAGGCCGTCGAGGTGCCGCGGCTCGGGGAGCTCGACGACCTCGAGGTGGTCACCGGATCCCGCGGCTACGCGACCAACCACCTGGTGCGGGAGAACTTCCACCGCTGCATCGACCTGTACTCGAAGATGTGGCACCACCACACCGAGTTCCTGATGCTCGGCTACGGCGCCTACGTGGTCTTCTTCGGGTTCTGCAGGCAGGCGTTCCCGGAGATCGGCGACCAGGCGGTGGCCCGGATGGTGGCCGGTATGGACGTGACCATGTACCGGCCGGACGACGAGCTGAAGAAGCTCGCCGCCCTCGCCGTTGAGCTCGATCTCGCCGACCTGTTCGTCGAGGGCAACGAACCGGCCAAGGTGCTCAGCGCGCTCGGAGAGCGCGGCGACGCCGGGGGACGCTGGCTGGCGGCCCTGGAGGAGGCCAAGGACCCCTGGTTCAACGTGTCGGTCGGGGACGGCTTCTACCACCACCACCTGTCCTGGGCCGACGACCTGACCGTGCCGTTCGCCGCACTCCCCCGCTACGTCGAGCAGATCCGCGCCGGTGAGGACCTGACCCGTCCGACCGAGCGGCTCGCCGCCGAGCGGGAACGGATCGCAGAGGAGTACCGGGCGCTGCTGGCCGGCGATGACGAGAAGGCCGCCTTCGACCAGATGCTCGGCCTGTGCCGCCAGGTCTTCCCCTACATCGAGTCGCACAAGTTCTACTGCGAGCACTGGTTCACCACGCGGTTCTTCCAGAAGATCCGGGCCTTCGGACAGCTGCTGGCCGACCGCGGCGTGCTCGCGGAGGCCGAGGACGTGTTCCACCTGCGGCACGTGGAGGTCGAGGACGCCCTCGCCGACGTCATGCTCGCCTGGGCGTCCGGCGGCACCGAGCTGGGCGCGCGGCACTGGCAGCCGATCGTCGCCGAGCGCAAGCGGATCGTGGAGGCGCTGGCCGGCTGGTCGCCGCCGCCGGCGCTGGGCCCGGTTCCCGAGGCGCTCAACGACCCGGCGGTGCAGATGCTGTGGGGCGTCACCGACGAGACGGTGCAGACCTGGCTTGGCGGCGACGAGCTGGAGGAGAACGTCGTGCGCGGCTACGCCGCCTCGCCGGGTGTGGTCGAGGGAACCGCGCGCGTGCTGGGAAGCGTCAACGAGATCGGCCAGATCCGCGAGGGCGAGATCCTGGTCTGCCCCGTGACGGCACCGAGCTGGGGCCCGGTCTTCGGCAAGATCGCCGCCGCGGTCTCCGACATCGGCGGCACCATGTCGCACGCGGCGATCGTCGCCCGCGAGTACGGCATGCCGGCCGTCGTCGGGACCGGCCAGGCGACCGCCCGGATCAAGACCGGCGACCGCGTCCAGGTCGACGGCGACCGCGGCATCGTCACCATCCTCGGCTGATGGGCACCCCGATGACGATGACCCATCCGGTTCTGCCCTTCGCCGACATCGGCCGCGACGACGTGGCGGCCGCGGGCGGCAAGGGCGCGAGCCTCGGCGAGCTGCTGCGCGCCGGCATCCGGGTGCCCGACGGGTTCGTGGTGACGACCGCCGCCTTCCGGCAGGCCGTCGACCACCTGGCCGTGCGAGGCGAGCCGATCGCGTACCGAGCGGCGGCCCTCGACCCGCAGGCCCCGGAAGCGCTGACCGCGGAGACCGCCCTGATCCGGGCGGCGGTGGAGTCCACGCCGCTACTGCCGTCGGTCGTCGAGGCGATCACCGCCCACTACGAGCGGCTGTGCGCGGAGGCCGGCCAGCGCGACCTGCCGGTGGCGGTGCGCTCCAGCGCCACCAGCGAGGACAGCGCCGAGGCCAGCTTCGCCGGGCTGCAGGACACCTACCTGTGGGTCAGCGGCGGGGATTCGGTCGTCGAGCACGTGCGCCGCTGCTGGGCGAGCCTGTACAGCGTCGAGTCGGTGACCTACCGGCGCCGTCGCGGCATCCCCGAGCCCGATCTCGCGATGGCCGTCGTCGTCCAGCAGATGGTCGGTGCGCGCAGCTCCGGCGTGATGTTCACCCGCAGCCCGCTGACCGGCGACCGCTCGGTCGTCGCCATCGACGCAAGCTGGGGTCTCGGCTCGGCGGTGGTCAGCGGGGACGTCACCCCGGACGCATTCGTGGTCAGCAAGGTCACCGGCGAGATCATCCGGCGAACGGTGTCGACCAAGACCCGATGGCACCAGCCGGATCCCAGCGGGCACGGCATCGTGGAGACCGATGTGCCCGTGCAGCTGCGGGACGTCCCGGCGCTCGACGACGAGGAGATCGCCGAGCTCGTCGCGATCGGCCGCAGGGTCGAGTCCCACTACGGCTGCCCGCAGGACATCGAGTGGGCGGTGTCGCGCATCGCGCCGCCCGGCGAGAACGTCTTCCTGCTCCAGAGCCGGCCGGAGACGGTGTGGGCGAAGAAGGACGCCGCTCGCACCGCCCCCACCGCCGCCCCTGCCGCCCGCGCCTTCGACCACGTCTTCACCGTGCTCGGCAAGCGATCCTCCGGGAGCTGAAGTGGACCTGAGCCCCGACGACGTCCGCGACGTGCTGCGCGTGCTCGACTCCAGCGGCCTGGACGAGCTCCACCTGGAGCTGGAGAACCTCACCCTCACCGTGCGCCGCGCGGGCGCATCCGCCTGGACGGTGGAGCAGCAGGTGCTGCGCCGACCCGCGGTGGAAGGCGGCGCCGAGCCCGCGGACCACGTCGACAACCGGGCGCCGCGCGCCGCGGTGCCCGACGGTCTGGTCGCGGTGCATCCGCCACTGCTGGGCACCTTCTACCGGGCGCCGAAGCCGGGCGCGCCGCCGTTCGTCGACGTCGGTGGCCGGGTCGACGAGGAGAGCGTCGTCGGGATCGTGGAGACCATGAAGATGATGACGCCGGTGCACGCCGGCGTCCGCGGCACGGTCGTGGAGTTCCGCACGGGCAACGGCGAGTTCGCCGACACCGACGCGGTCCTGCTGCTCCTGGAGCCGGCATGAGGATCCGCCGGTTGCTGATCGCCAACCGCGGCGAGATCGCCGCCCGGGTGATCCGCACCTGCGCGCGGCTCGGCATCGAGTCGGTGCTCGCCGCCTCCGACGCCGACCTGGACGCGCTGCCGGCCCGGCTGGCCGACCGGGTCGTGCGGCTCGGCCCCGCACCGGCGTCGGAGTCCTACCTGGACCCGGCCGCGGTCGTGCGGGCGGCGAAGGTGGTCGCCGCCGACGCGGTACACCCCGGCTACGGCTTCCTGTCCGAGAACCCGGCGCTGGCCAGGGCCTGTCGAAATTCCAAGATCGTCTTCGTCGGACCGGCACCGGAGACCCTCGAAGCGGTCGGGGACAAGCTGCGCGCCCGGTCGCACGCGCTGGCCGCCGGACTCCCGGTGGTGCCGGGCGGCGAGGCCGCCGACCTTGCAGGTGCGCGGGCCGTGGCCGCCGAAGTGGGATATCCGCTGCTGGTGAAGGCGGTGGGTGGCGGCGGCGGTCGCGGCATGAAGCTCGTCCGCTCGCCCGACGAGCTCCCGCACACGCTCGACCTCGCCGTCTCCGAAGCCGCGGCCGCGTTCGGCGACCCCAGGGTGTACCTGGAGCGTTTCGTCGCCTCCGGCCGGCACGTCGAGGTGCAGGTGCTCGGCGACGGCGACCGTGCCGTGGCGCTGGGCGACCGGGACTGCTCGGTACAACGCCGCTACCAGAAACTGTTCGAAGAGGCGCCCGCGCCGCTGCTGTCGGAGCGCATTCGCGCGGAGATGGCGACCGCGGCGACCGCGCTCGCCACCCACCTGCGATACGGCGGGCTGGGCACCGTCGAGCTGCTCCACGACCGGGAGCGGGACACCTTCCACTTCCTGGAGATGAACGCCCGGATCCAGGTGGAGCACCCGGTCACCGAGATGGTCACCGGCATCGACCTGGTGGCCGAGCAGCTCGCCGTCGCCGAGGGGCTGCCGCTGCGCCTGCGGCAGGAGGACATCGTCCTCAGCGGGCACGCGGTGGAGTGCCGGATCAACGCCGAGGACTGGGCGCACGATTTCCGGCCAGCGCCGGGCCGGATCGAGCGGGTGGTGCTGCCGGCAGGCGACGGCATCCGGGTTGACCACCACGTGCAGGGCGGGTCGGTCGTACCGCCGTACTACGACTCGCTGCTGGCCAAGCTGATCGTGCACGGGGCCGACCGTGCCGACGCACTGGCCAGGGCGCGGGCCGCGCTGGACTTGCTGCGGATCGAGGGCGTGACGACGACCGTGCCGATGCACCAGGCGCTGCTGGCCGACCCCGAGTTCGCCGCCGGGGGCGTCGACACGGCGTTCTTCGAGCGGTTCCTCCAGCCCTGCGTCTCGGGAGTGTCATAGATGGCCGACGTAGGACTGGTCGACGTCTCGTTGCGCGACGGCAACCAGAGCCTGTGGGGCGCGACCGCCCTGCGGACCGCTCACGTGCTGCAGGTCGCGCCGCTGCTGGAGCGGGTCGGTTTCCGCGCGCTCGACTACAGCTCCAGCACGGCGATGGGCGTGCTGGTGCGCACCCACCGGGAGGACCCGTGGGAGCTGTTCCAGCGCACCCGGCGGCTGATGCCGAGGACGAAGCTGCAGTTCATCGGCACGGGCTTCCGGTTCATCTCCTGGCAGAACTCGCACCCGGAGACGATGCAGCTCGTCTACGACCGGTTGGTCGCCAACGGAATCGACCGGGTGGTCGTGCTCGACCCGATGCACGACATGGACGCCGCGCGCGCCACCGCCCGCCGCCTCAAGCGGGCCGGCGTCGACGAGGTGGTCGGCGCGCTGACGTTCACGATCAGCGCGGTGTACGACGACGCCTTCTACGCCGACCTCGCCCGTCAGATGCGCGAGTGCCCCGACATCGACCGCGTCTACGTGAAGGACCCGGCGGGAATCCTCACCGCGGAGCGCGCCCGCACCCTGCTCCCGGCGATCACGGCGGAGCTCCGGCACACCCCGCTCGAGCTGCACTCCCACGCCACCATCGGGCTGTCCCCCATGACCTACTCGATCGCGCCGGACCTCGGGGTGCAGATCGTGCAGACCGGCTGCGGAGTGCTGGGCAACGGCTCGTCGCTGCCCGAGGTGCAACGCACGGTGGCCAACCTGCGGGAGATGGGGCACCGCGTCGACATCGACGACCGCGCCCTCGGCCTGGCCTGCGACTTCTTCCGCCGCCTCGCCGAGGCCGATGAGCTGCCTGCCGGCCTGCCGCAGGATTTCGACGCCGCGTTCCTCCACCACCAGATCGCAGGCGGGGTGATGACCACGACCCGGCGCCAGCTGCGCGAGATCGGGCTGGAGGACCGATTCGAAGGGCTGATCGAGGAGGTTGGCCGGGTCCGTGCCGAGCTGGGCCACCCGATCATGGTGACGCCGTTCCCGCAGATGGTCGTCACCCAGGCCCTGTTCAACGTCATGAGCGGGGTCATTGGCGAGCGGTACGCGAACGTGCCCGACCAGGTGATCCGCTACGTGCTCGGCAGCTTCGGCCGCCCCACCGCCCCCATCGATCCGCAGGTGCAGGACCGCATCCTCGACCGGCCGCGGGCCCGGGAGCTCGCCGCGGAACCGGATCCGCCGACCCCGGCGGAGCTGCGCCGCCAGTTCGGCTTTTCGATCAGCGACGAAGAGCTGCTGCTGCGCGCGCACATGCCCGCCGAGCAGGTCGACGCGATGCTCGCCGCCGGGCCGGCCCCTGACCACCACAACCCGGACCTCACCCCGGTGCTCCGCCTGCTCGGCGAGCTCGGGGAACGGCAGAGCGTGCACGACCTGGCGGTGGCGAAGCCGAACCTGCGCCTCTCCGTGCACCGTCACCGGGAAGGAGCTGGTCGTGTCTGAGCCCGACCCTGCGGTCCTCGACCGGCTCCGGCGAGTACGCGGCTTCGTCCTCGACATGGACGGCACGCTCGTGCTCGGCGACCGCAACAACCAGGGGCTGCGGCCGTTGCCAGGTGCCGGGCCGCTCTTCGCCGCGCTCACCGAGCTCGGACTGCCGTTCCGGATCTTCACCAACGGCACGTCCCGAACCCCCCAGCAGTACGCCCACGCGCTCCAGGCCCTCGGCTTCCCGGTGAGCGACAACGGGGTACTGACACCGGCGTCCAGCGCCGTGGACGTCCTGCGCAGCCGCGGGCACCGGCGGGTGATGGTGCTCGGCGGCAAGGGGGTCACCGAGCCGCTGGAGGCCGCCGGTCTGGAGACCGTTCCCCCGCTGCGGACGACCAGGGCCGACGCGGTGCTGGCCGGCTGGTTCCGCCAGGAGCTGACCTTCGACGCCCTCGAGGCCGCCTGCGACGCCGTGTTCGGCGGAGCCCAGCTCTACAGCGCCTCCCAATCGCTGTTCTTCGCCACCGCGGAAGGACGGCAGCTGGGCACCTCACGGGCGATCACCGCCGTCATCCGCGACATCACCGGCTGCCGCGTGACCGTCGTCGGCAAGCCGGAGCTGCCCGCACTGCGGAGCGCCGCCCGGCGCCTCGGGGTCGCCACCCATGAGCTCGCGGTCGTGGGTGACGACCCCGAGCTGGAAGTGCCCATGGCGCACAAGGGCGGCGCGCTGGCCGTCGCCGTCCACACGGGCATCGGCCACGCGCAGTCGTTCGCCGACCTGCCTCCGGAACGGCGGCCACACCTGGACCTGCCGGATGTCGGCGTCCTGGCGAAGCTTCTCGCTCCCGATAGTGCTCAGTCCTGAAAGTGCTGGCAGCGAAGCTGCAGAACCGGGCCTGCCGTGCGTGCTACGTGCCGAGTGCCTCGATGACCCGCCGGGCCGCCGCCGTTCCGGTGCCATCGCGCACCGCGTGCGGCGCGAATCGGCCGTGCATGATGACGTTCGTGCCGGTCAGCTTGCGCGCCTCGTCCTCGATGCCGGGTACCAGCCCGCACGCACGCAAGGCGCTCAACGCGCTCCCTTCCTCACGGAGGCCGCTTCGAGCGAGTCGCCGGCCGTCCAGATGGCCGCGCCGAGCAGGATCAGGTCCTTGACCAGGAACTGTCCGGCCCCTGACAGGAACGGGAACCCGTAGTCCGCCTGCCACACCCCGGGGGTGCTGAGCATGAAGCTCAGCGTGGTCAGAAACATCAGGATCGCCCCGACGCTGCCGACGGCCGACACCCGTGGGGCGACGTGCCGGACAGCGATCAGAACCCCGAGGACGATCTCGCCGACACCGATGACGGCCGCGACCGTCGGGACGCTGGCGATGCCGTACATCCACGACAGCAACGGCGAGTTCGTCACGAGTCCCTCGATCGCGGCCGCCTCGTACGCGGCGAACTTCAGGGCGCCGATCCACACGACGACCAGGGCAAGCCCATACCGGATGACGGCGGCGCCGATCCGTTCGAGCCGCAGAGCCGTGCTCGCGGGGCGCGCGGTGTGGAATGTGGCCATCGGTGGCCCCTCTCTGAGTACCAAGACGAGCAAGGTGCGTCGTCAGGGAATTCAGTTCCGCCCGCCGCCCTCGGCGTTACAGACCGATCGCGCTCGCCTCTCGTACGGGAACTCATGGTGGAGCTCGCGCTGTCACCCGCACGTCGCCACACATCACACCTCTCCAGCACGCCTCCTGAAGTCAGATCGAGGCGTGTCAGATCGAGGCGAGGCCGGCGGAACCGGCTGTCGTGAGCTGCGCCAGCTCACTGCGATACGGGCACACACTCGGCGAGCAGGTCGAGTACGTCGCGCCAGGCCCGCTGCGCGTGCTGCGGGTGGTGGCCGACGCCGGGGAGCAGGATCTGGTCGGTTCGCGTCATCGGGTGGTGGAAGGCGTGCAGGGCGCCGCCGTAGACCACGATGCGCCAGTCGACGCCCGCGGCCTGCATCTCGGCGGCGAACGCGTCCCGTTGCGCGGGCGGCTGGATCGGGTCTTCCGACCCGACCCCCGCCCACACCGGGCAGCGGATGCGCGCCGCCTCGCCCGGCCGGCCTGTGAACAGTCCGTTGACCGTCGCGATCGCGCGCAGATCGACGCCGTCGCGCCCGAGTTCCACCGCGATCGCGCCCCCGGTGCCGTAGCCGATGGCGGCGATCCGGTCCGGGTCGGTCCGTGGTTCGCCGCGCAGCACGTCGAGCGCCGCGTGGCCGATCTCCCGCATTCGGTCGGGGTCGGCGAGAAGCGGCATGCAGCGAGCCAGCATCTCCTGCGGGTCGGTGAACCAGCGTCCGCCGTGAATATCGAAGGCCAGCGCCACGTACCCCAGCTCGGCGAGGGCGTCGGCCCGTCGGCGCTGGACGTCGTCGAGCCCCGTCCCCTCGGGGCCGATCAGGACCGCGGGCCGACGGTCGACACCGGCGGGGAGCGCGAGGTGACCGATCATCGTCAGGCCATCGGCGGGATACTCGACCGTGCGCGTCGTGACCGTCGTCATGAAACCGGACGGTAGTGATCGTCGAGCCCGGTCGGGCCGGTGTTCACCGCCGGCGGAACAAGGCACGCTACGACCCGGACAACGTCTTCCACCACAACGCCAACATCCCGCCCGAACGGTCCGAGGCCGACGTCATCACCACCCTGTGACGCCGAGCCGGGGCGTGCAACGCCCGACCCCGTGCCGGCGCCCCGACGTGCCGTACCGGTCCAGGCCGCTCGCCAGGACCGGTACAGCGGGCGACATCTCGCGTGCTCCCCAGTACACAAGATGCGAGTTCGTGGTGGCGCTCAGAGCGCGGATATGGGACGAGTCATGTCTGGAACGGCCCGGCGGCTTCGGGTGCGCCGCGCGTGATGTCGGCGGCCGGAGGTCGGCCGTTACCGGTGCACACCTGCCATGAACGTGTGGTTGCAGACCGAACCCGCGACGATGGCAGCCGCACATCGGCTGTACCGGGAGGCCGGATTCGTCGACATCCCGCCGTACCACGACCTCGGCGTATCGGGTGTCGCAACTTGGGGCCTGCGCCTCCACGCGTCACCTGGCCTGCGATTCGCCCTGTTCGACCAGCGCGATGAGACGGTTGCGGGCGAGCCGGTCGAGCCCGACCACACGCGCGGCGGCCGGCGAACACTGGAGGTCGCGCAGGCCCTCCCGGACGGCCTCGCTGACGGCGGCCCGCTCGAGGTGGGCTCCGAACTCCGCCATGAGGTCCGCGGTGACGTCGGCGAGGCCGGGGTCGTGCGGCGCGTCGGCTTCGCGCCGGGCGACGGTGCGGATGTTCATTCCGCGTTCTCCATCGGCGAAGGGCGGCCCGCGCACGCCATCGTGACCGACGCAGCTCCTGCGCTGCGAGCAGCCAGTACTGCGAGGACCGCGTCGGCAGGCCCGTCCGTGAGCTGATGCGCGGATACGAGGTGTCGGAGTGGCTCGGCGATCGCGGGGTTCTCCGCGCCGGCGATGTGGAGCCGGCAACCACAGCTGTCGGCGCGGGTCTCCAGGGACCGCAGATCGGCAGCGACCGTCGGGTCGAGCCACGTCACCGACGAGAGATCGAGGATCACATGCAGAGCTCGCTCGATCTGCTGGCGCACCCGGAGCGTCAGCAGTGGCGCGTCCGCCCGCCGGATCGGGCCTGCGACCCACACGATGACGGTGTCCGGCGTCGGCGCATGTAGTCGGACGTCGAGCAGGTCGGGCTCGAACGATTGCGTGGCTGCGGGGGGAGGCGTGGCGACCAGCGACAGCGTCACGCTGATCTGCCCGGGATCGTGACCGATGCGCGCCGACGGTCCCGTTCAGGCATGTGCACCGTCCCATTGGCCGGCCGAACGCGCGAACGCTCGGTAGATCGCGAACAGGTCGCCCAGTGACGCCTCGGTCAGGCCCAGCGGAAGCGACGAGCCCCGCCGGTCGACGCGCAGCCATCCCCGGCGTTCCTCGAGCCGCCGGCCGGTCTCCGCGAGCACGCTCACCACGGCGTCGCCCCGGACGGCCTCGGCAAGATCGACCAAGAGGTACCGGACGCCTGAGACCAGCAGGCCCTCCAGCCGTCGCCGCAGCTCATCGAGGCTGTCGGGCCCCGGTGCGCCGACGACCTCGAGAACGGCATGCTCCCGGTCCGGCTGTCCTGATCTGATCGCGGCCTGGGGCACCATGTCAGCGAGGGGAGCGGAATCCTCGCCGATCACCGGCACAGCAGGGCTCATTACCGTCATTCTCTAGGGTCCCCGATCAACAGTTCCGGATCATCGATCACTGATAGCCAAGTCACGATATTCCGCGTGAACGCCTAGCGACGCTAAGCGGCCGGACTGCAGGACGCAAGCCCGCCGCGGTATTCCGATCTATCTCCGGAAGCGACACTGATCAAATTGTCACCCGTCCGGCCGACGATGCAAGACTGCCTTCCATTGCGGAGGCCGTCTCATGCCGACCCTTGTGCAGCATCGGACGGCGTGCCCCAGTGTTGGTTACGATGAACAGACGCAGAAGATGAGCCAGATGGCCGACGAGATCCGGGTTCCGATACCGGGTAGCCTCCAGGCGGGTTGTTCCAAGCGGTCGCATCAGCGCCCACTGGGCCGGGGCCGCCGTCCGGAGGCTCGTGAGGCGGCAGAAGGAGTATCGGCGAGCATCCGCAGTCTCTGATGTCCGGGCGGGGACGTGTGGAGGTGAACGTGTCCACACCGGCGACATGTGATTGTCGAAGCAACAGCGTGCCCTTCCGGGTTGCGTTGACGGCCGCAAGGATCCTGTCTTGTTACGTCGAGTCGAGCTGAGATGTCCGCATTGTTAAGCGGGATGTCGTCCTCGGTTTCCGCGCCACGGTGGTGATCTGATCGTGATTGGTCGCCGTTCTCCGGATCGCAGCGCGGATGCTGCGCTTCGGTCCACGGTGGATCCGAGCGGCACTCTGTTGCTGGCGACGAGCGTGCCAGCGCCCGGGGTCCATCTCGTGCGCGCGTGGGGCGAGCTCGACATCATCAGCTGGCCGCGTGCCTGGCAGGCCAGATCACCTACCGGCCGGCACACCTGATCGTCGACCTGGCAGGGCTGTCGGTGCGCGGAGGGGGCCGCAGAGGCCGCGGCGATGCTGCGCCATCCGCAGCAGGGCCCCAAGTTGGCCGGGTTCATGACCATCCGCGACACCGACCGTTGATCAACTCTGGTCCCCCAGCGCACGCTCCGGGGTTCGCCGCCGCCACCCCCGGACAGCCCCGGACAGCCCCGGACAGTAGGCGCGGCCACCGGATCGGATCCAAGTCCCTGCCAGGCCGACAGATGCTGTAGGACCGTGGGGGGAGTCCAGGACGGGAGCGTCAGCGATGGAGCCCTACTTCGATCTCGGCACCTACACACGAGGGACGTCGACGGCCTCGACGAGCGCCCAGACATGGTTCGACCGCGGACTCGTGTGGTCCTACGCGTTCCACCACGAGGAGGCGATCCGGTGCTTCGAGCGCGCGGTCGAGTACGACCCCGGCTTCGCGCCTGCCCACTGGGGGATCGCCTACGCGGTCGGTCCGAACTACAACAAGCAGTGGGAGGCGTTCGACCCTGTCGACCTCGCAGCGTCGCTCGAGAAGGCGTGCGATGGGGTGGCTGCGGCGCGCGCGTGCGCGGACCGCGCCGCGCCGGTCGAGCGGGCGCTCGTGGAGGCGCTCGGGAGCCGCTACCAGGCCAACGACCCGTCGGCCGACCTCGTCTCGTGGAACGCCGACTACGCCGGGGCGATGCGTGAGGTGTATCGGGCGCATCCCGACGATCTCGACGTCGCGGCGCTCTTCGCCGACGCGCTGATGAACCTGACGCCGTGGGCGCTGTGGGATCGCTATACCGGTCTGCCGTCCGAGGGCGCGGCGACGCTCGAGGCCAAGGAGGTGCTCGAGCGCGCGCTCGACCGGCCCGGCGGCCGCAAGCACCCCGGACTGGCGCACCTCTACCTGCACCTGATGGAGATGTCGCCGTTCCCCGAGCACGCGCTGCCGATCGCCGACCAGCTGCGCTCCCTCGTCCCCGACGCCGGCCACCTGGTGCACATGCCGACGCACATCGACGTGCTGTGCGGCGACTACAAGAGCACGCTCGAGTCCAACCTGCGCGCGATCGAGGTCAACGAGAAGTACGTCGCGCACGACGGCCGGGTCGGGTTCTACACGCTCTATCACGCACACGACCGCCACTTCGCGATCTACGCGGCGATGTTCCTCGGCCGCTCGCATGTCGCCCTGAGCGTCGCCGCCGACCTCGAGGCCTCGCTGCCCGAGGAGCTACTGCGGATCGAGCAGCCGCCGATGGCCGACTACCTCGAGGCGTTCGTCCCCATGCGCCTGCACGTGCTCATCCGCTTCGGGATGTGGAAGGACATCCTCGCGCTGCCGCTGCCCTCCGACCCCGCGCTCTACTGCACCACGACGGCGATGACGCATTACGCACAGGGCGTCGCGCACGCCGCGACCGGGCGCTTGGACGAAGCCGAGGCGGCGCGCGACGCGTTCCTCTCCGCCGTCCAGCGCGTACCCGACTCGCGCTACCTGTTCAACAACACGTGTCAGGACATCCTCGCCGTCGCCGGGGCGATGCTCGACGGCGAGCTCGAGTACCGGCACGGCCGGTTCGACGCGGCGTTCGAGCACCTGCGCCGGGCGATCGCGCTCGACGACGCGCTGCCCTACGACGAGCCGTGGGGCTGGATGCAGCCCACGCGCCACGCCTACGGCGCGTTGCTGCTCGAGCAGGGACGCGTCGAGGAGGCCGAGACCGTCTACGCCGAGGACCTGGGGTACGACCCGTCGGCCCCGCGCTCGTCCTGGCACCCGGGCAACGTGTGGAGCCTGCACGGCTACCACGAGTGCCTCGTTCGGCTGGGAAAGGCAGAGCCGGCGCGAATCGTCAAACAGCAGCTCGACGTTGCCCTCGCCCGCGCCGACGTCCCGATCACATCGTCATGCTTCTGCCGCATGACACACCACGCAGTCGATCGCCGATAGTTCCTGACCGCGACGGACGTCCCGGCCGACTGATGCCCCGCTGATCTAGTGTCATGTGACCGGAGGAGTCGATGCGGATGACGGCAGGGCGACCGATGCCCACCCAGGACGACGTGCTCGGGTACTTCGACACGCTGTCGAACTGGGGACGGTGGGGCGACGACGACGAGCTCGGCACTCTGAACCACATCACCGACGACGTCCGGCTGGCGGCGGCGCGGGCCGTGCGCCACGGCAGGAGCGTGTCGTGCGCGTGGGAGATCGCTGTGCCGGCGGAGATGGAGCGGTCGACGACGGCGTGCCCGTTCGCCGTCGACATGCCGGGCGCCGAGAACATGCCGCCTGCGTTCCACGCCGACCGCCGCTGGGGCTTCTCGAACGAGCGGCTCGGCATCATGTTCCACAACAACACCGTCACCCACGTCGACTCGCCGTGCCACCTCTTCTGGGACGGCGCGATGTACAACGGGCGCTCGCACTCGCTGGTCGACGCCGCGACGGGTTCGGCGTGGGCGGCCGTCACGGCGGCGGCGAACGGGATCGTCACGCGTGGTGTCCTGCTCGACGTCGCGAAGGTCCGCGATGTGCCGTGGCTGGAACCGGGGCAAGGTGTGTTTCCCGACGATCTCGAGGAGGCCGAGCGTCGCCAGGGTGTGCGGGTGCGACCCGGCGATGCGGTACTGCTGCGGACCGGCTACGGCCGCGTCCGGCACGAAGCCGGTGTGACGCACGGCTTCACGCAGGCCGGCTGGCACGCGTCCTGCCTGCCGTGGCTGCACGAACGGGGGGTTGCGCTGATCGGCGCCGACACCCCCCAGGACGTTCAGCCGTCGGGGTACGACGACGTGTTGATGCCGGTTCACGCCGTGAGCCTCGTCGCGATGGGTCTGTGGATGCTCGACAACTGCGACCTGGAGGTGTGCGCGACGACGGCTGCCGAGCTCGGTCAGTGGGAATTCCACCTCGCGGTCGCGCCGGTCCGCTTCGCCGGTACGTCCGGCAGCCCGGTCAACCCGATCGCCACGTTCTGACCGCGGTTCACGAGGGTGCCGGCGTTCCCGGTGCATGTCCTCCGCAAGATCGCGGACACGGTTCACGAGCGGCTGATCAGGGAGAAGGCACCCGCATGAGCCATGGCGACGTTCTGATCGTCGACGGGGGCAGCCTCAGCTGCGCGGACGTCGTCCGGGTCGCGCGCGGCGACGTCCGGGTCGCGGTGTCTCCCGACGCCATGAAGGCCGTGCACCAGGTGCACGAAACAGCCTGCGCGGTCAGCGCGACCCGGCCCGTGTACGGCCGGACGACGGGGGTCGGCGCGAACCGGGACGCGATCGTCGGGACCAGTGACGCGGAGACCCACGACCTGCGGCTGTTGTTGAGCCACGCCGCCGGGGTCGGGGCACCGCTCGACTACGCCGTCGTCCGCGCGGCGATGGTGATCCGGCTCAACCAGCTCGCCGCGGCCGGCAGCGGCATCCATCCGCGCTTCGTCCGGGCGTTGGAGACTGCCCTGACGACCGGTGCCGTGCCAGCCGTCCACGACAGCGGCTCGATCGGCACCGGAGACCTTTCCGCGCTCGCCGAGATCGGGCTGACCCTCACCGGGCACCTGAAGTGGGCGCGCGGAAGCGTCCGGCCGATCATCCTCGAACCCGGCGACGCACTGGCGTTCATGTCATCCAACGCGGTCACTCTGGCCCAGGCGGTGCTGGCCAGGGAGGAACTGCGTCGGCTGCTCGATGCCTCACACGCAGTGACCGCGCTGTCGTACTGCGCGCTGGGCGGGTCGTCGGAGGCCTTTGCCGAGGAGGTGCACGCCCGACGCCCACATCCCGGAGCAGTTCGGGCGGCCGCCCTGATGCGGCGGCTGCTGTGGCACGAGGGCGATCTCAGCCCGGGCCGACGGATCCAGGACCCGTTCGGCCTTCGCGCGTTCCCGCAGGTCCACGGGCCGGCGTTGGACGCCGTCGAGCAACTCGGACGGGTTCTCGAGATCGAGGTGAACGCGGCCGCCGAGAACCCGCTGATCGATGCCTCCACGGGTGCGGTGTTCCACCACGGCCATTTCTCCACCGCCTATCCGGCGCTGGCCCTTGACCACCTCCGGGCAGCGGTGCACCACGTCGCCGAGCTCTCCGCCGCCCGGCTCGGCGACCTGGTCGAGCCGGACTTCACCGGGCTGAGCCCGTTCCTGGCCAGCGGGCCGGCAGGAAGCTCCGGGCTGATGATTCTTGAGTACGTCGCGCACGACGCGCTCGGCAGGCTGCGGCACTCGGCCGGGCCGGTGACCCTCGGGACATCGGTGATCTCCCGCGGCGTGGAGGACCACGCCAGCTTCACCCCCCACGCCGCGCGGAGCGCGGCGAGCGCCGCCGCCAACTACCGCACCGTGCTCGCCTGCGAGCTCGTAGCCGCCGTCCAGGCACTCCGGCTCGCCGACACCCCGCCCCGTGGAAAGCTGCTCGCCTCCGTGTTCGCGGACGTCACAGCCGCGTTGCCCGATATCCGGGTGGATCACCAGTTGGGCGACGAGATCCGAATCGCCTGTCGGATCGTGGATCGTCTGGCCGACGCCTAGTACTCCAGCCGGACTTCGTGATCGTTCCTCTGATCGCAGGGCTCGGAGAGCACCTCGGCACGGTGGAGCCCGTCGGCGCCGGCGCAACCCGCATCGGCCGACGCACCCCCTCACCGGCCAGACACCCCGTCGACCGGGCGCGCCACCCGAGAACGAGCGCGCCACGCGACACGAGCCGCGTCGGGGCGGCCCGGGGTGAGCCTGTGATCATCAGATCGGCGCCTTCCCCGACCCTTGGGGGTCCCGACCCTCGACCCCGGGCCACCCCTGGAACCTGGGGCGTGATCAGCGGAATCGGGACCTGAGCTGCACCCCTGCAGCTGATGTCCCGTTCCTGCTGGTCATGGACCTGTGGGCGGGCCCTGCCCCTTCGCAGTGGTCGCGCGTCGACCATCCAGGACAGGGGCTGGGGTGTGGGGGGTCGGGACCACAGCCAGTGGCGTAAGCGCCCGGACGCCCCGACCGTCCGGCACCCGACCGGCGGCGGGCATGATCCGGACCATCGGTTGTCCATGGTTGTCGCCACGACCATGAGCACCCGAAAGTCCGGATCATGAACGGGAAGATCGCAACGTCGACATCGCCGGACGGCTGCTATCAGCGGTAGAGGGCGGAGAGCAGGTCGACGCCCAGCCTGCGCACCGCGTCGACGTCGAGTTGATAGCGCACGCGGACGCTCGAGCGGTGTGCGAGCACCAGCCCGGCCTCCCGGAGCCGCCGCAGGTGCCGCGACGTCTGCGGAGTCGTCATCTCGAACCTCTGAGCCAGCTCGGTCGTCGTCATCGGCTCGCGCAGCAGCGCCCGGGCGAGGCGCATCCGCATGGGGTCCTGCAACGCGGCGAGCCGGTACCGAGCGGTGTCGAACGACGGAGCCTCCCCGTCGACGCGTACCGGGTACTGCACGACCACGGGGAACCGCGGATAGTGCTTGATCACCGTGTGCGGGCTGAGGTGCAGCGAGGGCACGAGGACGCACGGTGTCTCGTCCAGGCGCGCGCTCGCGTGGTAAAGCTTGTCGAACACGATCCCGGGCGGGTCGAGCTTCTCCGACGCGGCCGGCAGGTCGGCGAGCGCCGAAGGCCCGTGTTTGCGCACGTTGTGGGTACGGGTCCGGGCATCGGCCTCGAGCACTGGTCGCAGCGTGTCCCACTCGGTCACGAACGCCGCCTCGGCCATCGTCGCAAGGAAGGCCAGCAGGTCGTCTCGGAACCGGCCGACGTCGTCGAGCAGGCGCCTGCCCAGCTCGTGGCGCTGCTCGGAATTCAGGCGCAGCCGGGAGAGGAACCGGTCGTCGGGGAGCCCGGCGGGCGGTTCCCGGGAGGACTTGCCGATGAGGGCCTGCGCCGACATGGCCACGAAGTCCCGCTCGGGAAGGCGGGCAACCGCCGCCAGCTCCTCGTCGAGGGGTAGTTCGGTGTCACCGCGCAGTGGGAGCAGGTAGCGAGCCCGGAACGCGCTCCACAGCGGCGCCCAGACGCTCGCCCTGATCAGCAGCTCCTCGTCCAGCTCGTTCCGCACGCCCATCACCCACTGGCGGCTCGCCGGGTGGTGGTGCGGCTCGGCGAGGGCGTGCAGGCACGCACAGAGCTCGGCGAGCGGGGACACCCGAGCGGAGATCGACTCACGGCCCGAGGTGCCGAAGACGAGGGTGACGGGCATGCGCAACATTACCGCGTTGGTGGCAATGTCATTGTCCGGCACCGCTGGCACCTCGACGATTCCCGGCTATGCCCGAGGCCATCGACGAGAACCCAGAGATCAAGAACACGAAGATCAAGCATCCGGTCGAGTTCTACGCCACCGGCGAGACCACGGTCTTCGCCTCACGCTTCGACCAGCGGTTCTCGTTCTGCCTGTACGTTCCGACCGCGCACGACGCGGCAGGCGCCGCGGTGCCGCTCGTCGTCATCCAGCATGGCACCGGCCGGAGGGGACCCCAGTACCGCGACGCGTTCGCGGAGTTCGCGGAGCAGCACGGGTGCATCGTGCTCGCCCCGCTCTTCCCCGCGGGCATCGGCGATCCGGACGACCTGCACAACTTCAAGTTCATCCGTTACGGCGAGATCCGCTTCGACGAGGTGCTGCTGGAGATCGTCCGCGAGGTCGGCGATCGGTTCAACGTCGAGACCGGGCGGTTCCTGTTGCACGGCTTCTCCGGGGGCGGGCAGTTCGCGCACCGGTTCGCCTACCTGCACCCCGACCGCCTGGCCGGGCTCTCCATCGGCGCACCGGGGAGGATCACGTTCATCGACCGGGAGCGCCCCTGGTGGATCGGGCTGAAGGGGTTCGCCGACGTCTTCGGGCGCGAGCCGAGGATCAGCGAACTCGCCGACGTGCCGGTACAGATGGTGATCGGCAGCGACGACGTCGAGACCTGGGAGATCAACAACAGGGGCCACTCCAACTGGATGGACGGGGCCGACGCCGCGGGCCGGACGCGGATCGAGCGGCTCGGTGCGCTGCGGGACAACTTCGCGGCGCACGGGATCGACGTCCGGTTCGACGTCGTCGAGGGGGTCGCGCACGAGCCGATGAAGGTCATCCCCGCGGTCCAGGATTTCTTCGCGCAGCTGCTCACAGGAGGAGAACGCTCATGAAGCGGATATCGACGATTGCCGTGCTGCTCGGCCTCGTCGTCAGCGGTTGCGCCGTCGGGCCTGCCACGGACGCCGATCCGGGCAGCGACTATCCAGCGCGCGGGATCGCCATCCTCGCCCCCGGCAGCACCGGCGGCGGCTGGGACACCCGTGCCCGGGGCATGGCGGACGCCCTCACCCGGTGCGGCGTGATCAGCAAGGACGCCACCGTCTCCAACACGCCGGGCGCGGGCGGCACGATCGGGCTCGCCGCGTTCGTCACCAAGCAGGGGGACCCGTACCAGCTGATGGTCATGGACACGATGACCATGCTCGGCGGCATCGTGCGCAACCACTCCCCCATCGACCTCACCACGCTGACCCCGATCGCCGGGCTGACCGAGAGCGTCGGCGCCATCCTGGTGCCGGCGGGATCCCCCTACACCGACCTGAAGGCGCTGCTCGCGGACATGAAAGCCGACCCGCAGGGCGTCTCATGGGTCGGCGGCTCGCTCGGCGGACCGGACCACATCGCCGTGGCCGCGCTCGCTGACACCGACGGCATCCCGGTGAACCGGATCAACTACGTACCCACAGGCGGTGGGGGCGAAGCCACCAGCCTGCTGCTCAGCGGGGCGTCCACGGCGGGTATCGGAACGCTGGCCGAGGTCAAGGGCCAGATCACGGCGGGCGAGCTGCGGGTTCTCGCGATCACCAACAGCACCGAGCGCGTCGCCGACATCGACGCGCCCACCCTCGTCGAGCTCGGGTACGGCGCCGCCAACCTGGCGTCGCGGGGCGGCGTGCTCGCCCCGCCCGGCCTGAGCGACGACCAGCAGCAGGCGATCGTCGACATGGTCGCCAAGATGCGCGACACCGACTGCTGGCGGGAGACGCTGCGTCAGAACAACTGGTCGGACGGCTGGCTGCCCGGTGATGAGTTCGGCCGCCTGATCGTCGAACACCGTGACCGGGTGACTGCGATCCTGACCGACTTGGGGCTCAACGCATGACCGGCGCCGCGCCATGGGCACACCGGATCGCCGCGCTCGCGTTCCTGGCCGTAGCCGTGGGCGTGCTCACCGGTGCGTTCACGATCGACCAGGGCACGACCTACCAGGCGGTGGGCCCGCGGGTGTTCCCCCTGCTCGTCGGCGCCGGTATGTGCCTGGTGAGCGCCATCGGCGTGGTGCAGGCGTTCCGCGGAACGGACACGGACCAGATCGACCAGCTGCGCGAGGAGATCCGCGCCACGCACTGGCCCTCTGTCGTCCTGCTCGTGGCGGCTCTGATCGGCTACGTCCTGCTGCTCACGCCACTTGGCTACTGGCAAACGACCACGGTGTTCTTCGTGGCCGTCGCCCGCGTGCTCGGCAGCCGCAAGCTCGTCCGAGATGCGATCATCGGGCTGGTCCTCGCGCTGGCGGTGTACATGCTGTTCGACCGGCTGCTCGGCATCGGGCTGCCGCCGGGCATCGTGCGGCTGGCGATCTGATGGACGTCCTCGGCAACCTGCTCGTCGGCTTCGCCGGCGCACTCTCGCTGCAGAACCTGGCTCTTGCGCTGGTCGGCACCACGCTCGGCTCGCTGGTCGGGGTGCTGCCCGGGCTCGGGCCCGCGACCACCGTCGCGCTGCTGCTTCCCCTGACGTACGTGTTCGACCCCACCGGCGCGCTCGTCCTGTTCGCCGGCATCTACTACGGCGGGATGTACGGCGGGTCCACCACGGCGATCCTGCTCAACGTCCCCGGCGAGACGGCTTCGGTGCCGACCACCCTCGAAGGCTTCCCCATGGCCAAGAGTGGCAGGGCAGGCGCCGCGCTGGCCACTGCGGCGATCGGATCCTTCGTGGCAGGCACGCTCTCGACCGTCGGGATCACCTTCCTCGCCCCCGCGATGTCGGCGGTGGCCAAGCTGATCCAGCCCGCCGAGTACGTCGCGATCATGGTGCTCGCCTTCGTCACGGTGACCTCCCTGGTCGGCAGGTCGGTGGTCCGTGGGCTGTGCAGCCTGTTCCTCGGCATCGCGGTCGGCATGATCGGCATCGACTCGCTCACCGGCCAGGCGCGCTACGCGTTCGGTGTGCCCGAGCTCTACGACGGTATCGAGGTCGTCGCGCTCGCAGTGGGACTCTTCGCCATCGCCGAGGCGCTGTACACGGTCGCACGCCACCGTGACGTCACCGACGAACCGATCCCGCTGCGCGGCAGGATCAGGATGAACCGCGAGGATTGGGCCCGCTCATGGCGGCCCTGGTTGCGCGGCACCGCGATCGGCCTGCCCATCGGCGCACTACCCGCAGGTGGGGCGGAGATCCCGACCTTCCTCAGCTACAACCTCGAACGCCGGCTCACCAAGCACCCCGAGGAGTTCGGCAAGGGTGCGATCGAAGGGGTCGCGGGGCCCGAGGCGGCGAACAACGCGGCCTTCTCCGGTGTGCTGATGCCTCTGCTGACGCTCGGCATCCCGACCTCGGCAACGGCGGGCGTCCTGCTGATCGCGTTCCAGATCTACAACGTGCAACCCGGCCCGCAGCTGTTCGACACCCAGCCCGTGCTCGTGTGGACATTGATCGCCAGCCTCTACATCGGCAACGTCATGCTGCTCGTGCTGAACGTGCCGCTGATCCCCCTGTGGATCAAGATCTTGAAACTGCCCACCCCGATCCTCACGACGGGCATCCTCGTCTTCGCGATCCTGGGCGCCTACGCCACCGCCCAGAACGTGACCGACGTGCTCATCGCGATCGCCTTCGGGCTGATCGGCTTCGTGATGCGACGCACCGGCTATCCCGTGGCGCCGCTCATCCTCGGCGCCGTGCTCGGCCCCATGTTGGAGACCCAGTTCCGGCGCGCCCTCGCGTTCAGCGAAGGCGACCTGTCGGTGTTCGTCACGCGCCCGATTGCCGCAACGATCCTCACGCTCGCGCTGATCGCGCTCGTCGGGCCCGCGTTTCTGCGGCGAAGCCAGAGCAGGGCGCGCGGAGGTCGTACGGCCGACGCCGTGCCTTTCCGAGCATCGAGCGGCCCGTCGTAGGGTCGTGCCGGCGCCTGCACAGACGCGCGGCACTGACGCGGACGGCACGAGGACCTACTACGACTTGCGCATCCGTGCTTCCCTGCCCCAGCCGGCGACGCGTCGCGTCAGCGGCTTCAGCTGGTCGAACCAGATGTTCCACATCTGTTCCGGAGCCGAGTCCCGCTTGTCGTCCACCTGGTCGACGGCCATCGCGACGACCGCCAGCTCGGCAAGCAGATCGTCGCGCTGGGCGGGAAGCTTCGCACGGTCATGGTCCTCCAGCCGCGCATCCAGCTGGAGCTCGTCGTGCTTCCTCCGGATCTCGGCATCGGTCCGGTCGATGCGCCGAGCCATCCAGCGGCGCACCACTCTCGGCGTCTGCAGCGTCATCACGACTTCGCGGACCGACGAGATCTGGAGCAGCTCCTCGTGCAGGTCGTCGAGCTGCTCGTTGACCCGGGGCCAGGTGAGGAAGTCACCGGCCTCGTAGGCGGTGCGGCCCTGAACCTCCAGATCGTCGCGGCGGGCCCGGTAGGTGGGCGCACGCCCGGGTTCGCTGCGTTGCAGCATCAGGATCAGATCGGAGACCTGACGCAGGGTGTCTTCGAACTCCGGGAGCGGCGGCTCCAGGTAGTCGGCCGGACCGCGGCTGTTGAGCAGCCCCTGGAGGATGGTCTCGGCTTCGAGCAGGAGGTGGTGGGCCTTGGCCTGATCCTGGGTGCGGGCCACCAAGGCGTCGAGAGCGGTGAGACGGTGCTCGACCTCGGGAGCGGCCGCGGCGGACTCCGCGGGGTGCACGTCTCGGCGGATCTGCGCCCAGTCGGCGCGCGCCGCTGTGGCGCGGGCCCGGATCTGCGCCCACGGCGCCACCTCGCGCACCGGGATCTCGATGACGGCCGTGGCCGAACGGTCCAGGTGCGGGATGCGCACCGCGGCGCGAAGGGTCCAACCCACCTCGAACTCGAGGGTCAGCTCCACTGCGGCGCCGGGGTCCAGGTCCTCGGGCAGATCGCGGATGCGCACGGTGCCGATGGGAATCCAGCCCTCGTACACGTGTACGGCGAGCGTGGTGCCCCTGGTCGCGGTCACCAGGTGCTGGTGGACACGATGGGGAATCCTGGTGCCGGCCTTGGCGACACGGCACAGCTGCCGGTCGAGCAGTTCCACGGAGAAGTCGTGCGCGAGGATGTCGCCCGCCACGTCCGGCACCGCCGGGCCCGGTCGGGCGCGCACGCCGAGGCGTTCGGTGGCGACCTCCCGGCCATCGGCGAGCACGCGAACCGTGAACTCGCCCGCGCCGATCGGTACGTCGACGAACAGGAACGTTCCTCCGTCGGACACCGGCTCGCGCACGGCATCACCAGTGCTCGTCCCCACCTCCACGACGATCTCGGCACCGCTGATCCCGGACAGCAGCACCCGCCCCGCGATGTCGACGACATCCCCGTCAGGCGCCAGGTTCTCCAGCTCCAGCACGCTGCTGCGGGTGGCCAGCCCCGCGGCCTTCAACGCCGCACCCACCGCCACCACCAGCTCCGGATGGAACGAGCGCGGGGTGAGCCCGAACCGCTCGCGCAACAGCTCGGCGACCAGCGGCACCCGGGACGAGCCGCCGACCAGCACGATCTCGTCGAGTTCGGCTGGGTCGACGCGCGCCGTGGCGAGCGCTTCCGCGCAGTGGTCGACGGTGCCGCGCAGGTGGCTCCCGATGAGCTGATCGAACTCGAGCCGGCTCAGCGACAGGTTGATGGTCATCGGCTGCCCGGCGCGATCCTCGAGGTCATCGCTGATGATCTCGGTCTCGGACTCCCGCGACAGTTCGTGCTTCGCGGATTCGGCGAGCGCCAACAGGCGGGCCCTGCGCTCGTCGTCACGCGGATCGCCGGGCTCGAAGCGCAGGTCGTACGCGGGCAGCTGCGCGATCACCCAGTCGACGACGGCCTGGTCGAAGTCGTAGCCACCGAGATACCGGTCGCCACCGAAGGACCTGCTGGTGAAACCCTCCTGCGCAGCCCACGAGACCACGGAGGTGTCGAAGGTGCCGCCGCCAAGGTCGTAGACGAGGAAGCGCCGGGCGGGCCCTTCCGGATCCGTGGCGTATCCGTTCTCGTGCATGTGGGCCAGCGCGGCGGCCACCGGTTCCATGAGCGTCTCGGCCACCTCCAGCCCGGCTTCCGCACCTGCCTGCGTGGTCTGGGTCTTGGCGCTCGTCTCGAAGTAGGCGGGCACGGTGATGACGGCCCGATCGATCGTCATGCAAAGGGTCGCTTCCGCGTTCTCCTTGAGCTGTTTCAGCAGCAGCACCGAGGCTTCGAACGGGGTGAGGGTTGCGTGCCCCGCGGTCACGGGCTGATCGGTGCCCATGTTGCGTTTGAAGAACAGGGCGGGCGGCGAACCCGGCTGGCGGGCCTTGCGTTTGGCACGTGCGCCGACGAGGGGGGTGCCGTCGGGCCCGATCCACACCGCGGACGGAGTGGTGAGCGAGAGATCCGGATTGGCGACGATGAGCGCCCCGCCGACCGGGCGCAGCCGCCGCTGGATGATCAGCTCGTCCCGGTTCGGGATGTCGGCGTCGGCGGGCACGGCCACACAGCAGTTGGTGGTGCCGAGATCGATACCGGCGACGAGGTTCATGGAGTAGTCCCCTCGGTCGGGTGCTTCATCTGTCCGGGCTCGGGAAGGAGCTCGGGAAGGACGCTCAAATCGAGCCACGAGCCGCCCTCCTGGTCGCCGCCGACGCCCGCACCGCGCTCGGACCATTCCCGGAACAGCCCCAGCAGCTCGGCGAGGCTCGGGAGATCGGCTCCCTCGGCCTCCCGCGGATGCGTGATCAGTTCGGCGGCGATCCGCCCGGCCGGGGTGGCGATCTGCTCCTCGGCGGCGTTGACGTCCGCGGCGCTCAACGTCGCGCCGAACAGCGGGAACCGCGCCGCGTCGTAGGAGATCCGCTTGCGCCGCGAGGCGATGCGCGTGCGCGCCGTCGCGCGGTCGACGGTGGGGTCGAGATCGAGAACCTGGAACGCCGTCTCGAAGTACGGGTTCCGGCCGGTCCACGTCCATGGGTTCACCGCTGCTCCGATCACGTCAGAAGAAGCCCATCGAGGAGCCGCTCGCGAGCTTCCCGGCCAGCACGAGGAGGTGGCGGGCCGAGCTGAAGGGCGCGCGCGAGGGCAGCCCCAGCAGGATCGCGACGTCCAGATGCCGCCCCGCCGTGCGGTATCCGTGCAGGCTGTGAAACGGGTCGGTCCGGCGACGGTCGTAGGTCGTGTAGAGCTGGCTCTTCCCGAGCCAGAACTCGAAGCGGGCGAGCTTGGCGGAGAAGGCCGCGTGATCGCCGTCCGCGACCTGCGCCCGGCGATGCGTGATCAGCTCCCGGCCGGTGAGGTTCAGGGCGGCCCGGATCGGTTCCACCACCTCGGCGAGCTGCTCCAGCAGCGGGCGGGCGTCCGCCGCCCACGCGAACTCGTCGTCCCGGGCACCCTTCTCGACGTGCTCGATACCCACGTCGAGGAGCAGTTCGGCGAGGGGGACGTTCTCGGCGTCGACCGCCGCCCACGACCGGGCTTCCTCCAGCGCGCGATCGAGGTGGTCCTCGCGCAGCAGGCCGCGCACGCTGCTGATCGCCTCCCGGGTCAGGCGCAGTCGGGCTGCGGCGATGACGTCGGCGGGCAACGGCGCGGAGCGCAGGATCTCCATGTGTTCCCTGGCTCGCTCGGGCTCGCCGCGGCGCAGCTGCAGCACCCGCGTGACGTGCGGTTCGAGCAGATGCGCCGGTAGCTGCGCCTGCGCATGCGCCACGGCGCCCGCGATGTCGTCGACGGTCGCGTCGGGCACGACCGCGGCCAGGTGCGTGCGCAGATCCGACCAGAACGCGGGGTCCGCACCCAGCCGCGCCCAGCAACGGAGAGCGCGGCGCCACTGCTCGGGAGCGGTGTCGTCGCCGTCGAGCTCGAGCCGATGCGCGAGCGCGTGCTCGGCGATGGCGAGATGGTGCAGGCTGCGCTGATCGCCTGCCGACTCGGCGTCGAGTTCCCGCCACAGCCGCAGCGCATCGGGGGTCACCGGATGGACCGCGCCGTCCTGGTTCAGGGCGGCGTAGGCGAGCCGGTCCACCGGTCGTTGCGGGGCGTGGTCGCCCGAGAGGGTTGCGGCGAGTTCCGTGATCCGGTCCGCAGCCCGCCGCTCCGCCTCGGCGTGCCCGGCGCCGGTCAGCAGCCTGCGTGCCTCCTCGATCAACCGCTCTTGCTCGCCGGGACGACCGAGCAGTACCGCCTGCGCGGCCGTCGCCAGCGCCGTAGCGGCCGCCGCGCGACGCACAGCGTCGAGCGCACCGCCGGGCGCGGACGTGCCCAGCTCGGGGAGCAGCGCCGCATCCACCCGGGCGACGGCCGCCACCACCAGGGCCGGGGCGACGAGCGACCGTGCCTGCCAGCCGTCGCCGTGCCGCGCGTGCAGCGTCCGCACCGCGGTCGCGATCCGCTGGTCGTCACCGTCGAGCGCGCCGAGGACGAGCTCGGCGTTGGTCATCAGATCCTGGTCGGCAGCGGAGGAGACCGGTGCCGTCAGCATCAGGTCGAGGTGGCGCCGCGCGGCATCCGGCCGGCCCCGTCGCAGCAGGCCGAGTGCGTGGATCAGCAGCGTCGGTGTCCGGAGCCGTTCGTCGCCGGCCGGATCGAGATCGTCGGGCAGCGCCTGCGCCGCCTCGCCCCGCAGCACCGCGGCGGCGGCCAGCAGCATTTGCCGATACGCGGTCGGTGTGCCGTCGCCGGCCAGGCGCACCGCGGAGGTCGTCCCCTCGCGCAGCTGCCGATGAGCCGACCGGTCCAGCAGCCGCTCCCGGCGCTCCTGGATCCCCGTCCCTCCGTACCGGTCCGCCAACTCGTAGCGGTGGGCCGCGGCGGCCTCGTCACCGCGCTCCGCCGCCAGGTCACCCACCAGGCAGAACCAGTGGGCCCGGTCGGCCGGGCCGAGCGCGTACAGCACCTTCCACACCGGCGAGGTGGCGCTGAACTCGTACTTCTCGAACTGCCCGTCCAGCAACCGCGTCAGGTGCTCCCTGGCCAGCTCCCGGAACTCCGCCGCGTGCTCGTCCAGCATGGTGCGGGTCAGCCACCCGCACAGGGCCGTCGACTGCGTCAGCAACCCCGACACCGGCCCCCAGGTCGCCGCGAAGGTCTCGGCGCGCGGTCGCCGCAGCCAATGCACCAGCACGTCCTGTGCGGCTCGCTCGTCGACGTCGCACCGCCATGACACGGCCACCAGCTCGCGCACCGCCTCGTCGGGCAGCTCGGCGCCCACCTCGATCAGCGCGTCCTGCAACGGCCCCAGCCGGTGACCGAGCGCGTCGTCGTCGACCCTCGCCATGAACTCCCGAACCGTCGCGAGCATCCGCTGCGCCCGCTGCGTGGCGTCCTCGACTGCCGCAGCCGCCGCCAGCGCCTCGCTCAGCCCGTCTCTCGGCCCATCACCGGGCAGTTCCACCTGTTCGGCAGATGCCGGAACGTCGGGATCCCGATCGGCATCCCGAGCACGTCGCCACCACACGTGAGTCCCCCGTGGCGACGGTCCCCCTGCCTGCGCTCCAGGGTTCGCCGCCGCCACCCCGGATAGGCCTGGACAGTAGCGCGCGATCACCCGATCGGGTCCGAGGCCCTGCGATGGCGCCCCCAACGCACCACGCGAGGCCGGGGGCCGATGATGTCCTTGCCGAGAACGAGGAGATGGATCCATGAGTGAGCCCAACGGCCGGGACGTCTGGCGGCCCGGTCAGGACTGCCAGGCTGTGGCCACCGCGAAGGCGCTGGGCCAGGACGTCGACCGGATCCACGGGGCGCCGTGGGGTGTGGTCGGCACGCTGGGCGACAGCATCTGCTATGTGGGCGTGAACGAGAAGGTCGAGGCCGTGCACGCGGCGATGGGGCGCCGGATCTCCGAGCGCGACCTGCCGGTGCGCCTGCTGGCCCCCAACTACTCGGGCGGCGTCTCCGACGGCCAGCGCAACGGCACGCCGCAGATGCGGTACTCGCTCATCGGACGCGAGACCACGAACGACGGCCTGTCCCTGCACTTCGAGGGCAGCGAAATCCGCGGCCTGGTCGCCGTCGTCGCGTGCGACAAGCCGCCGGTCGGCGCCACCGCCGCGATCATGGAGCGCAACGTGCCCGCGGTGGTGCTGTCGGACGGCTCGATCCGGCCCGGCACCGACCCGCTCACCGGCGAGACGATCGACCTGGTGAGCTGCTTCCAGGTGGCGGGTGACCCGGACCTGGACAAGCGCGAGCGCTGGGCCCGCAACGCCTGCCCTGGCTACGGCAGCTGCGGCGGCATGTTCACCTACAACACCATGCAGTCGTTCATCGCCCTGCTGGGGCTCGAACCGCTGCACATGGTGTCGCCCGCGTCCGAGGACCCGCGGCGCACCGAGGTGTTCCCCGAGCAGGTCGTCGACTGCCTGGAGATCATGACGCAGCGCGGGATCACGCCCCGCGACATCGCCACCCCCGCCGCGTTCCGCAACGCCACGATCGTCGCCATCGCGATGGGCGGCTCGACCAACGTGGTGTTGCACGCGCCGGAGATCGCGCGCGCCGCGGGCATCGACTTCTGGAACCAGGTGATGTCCCAGAAGGAGTTCAACCAGCTCTCCCGCACGGTGCCGGTGCTGATCAACGCCCGGCCGTTCGGGAAGTACAGCATGGTCGACATCGACGCCGTCGGCGGTCTGCCCGTGGTGGTCAAGGAGCTGCTGGACGCCGGTGTGCTCGACGGCTCGCCGATGACGTGCACGGGCGAGACGTTGGCCGAGCAGGTTGCCCGGATCGATCCGCCCGCGCCCGACGGCGAGGTCGTCCACCCGGTGTCGGCGCCGTTCAAGCCGACCGGCGGGCTGCGCCTGCTGTCGGGCAACGTCGCCCCCGAGGGCGGCGCCGTGCTCAAGCTGGCCGGTGTCGAGACCGGGATCGTCGACAACCGGTTCGTCGGCCGGGCGCGGGTGTTCGACAGCGAACAGGACCTGCTGCACGCCCTCATCGACACCCCGGACGTGTTCGCCGACCAGGACATGGTCGTGATCCGCTACGAGGGGCCGCGCGGCGCACCGGGCATGCCTGAGATGCTCGACCCGACGTCCCGGATCACCACGCTGTGCCGGCAGAAGGGCATCTCGATCGCCCTGATGACCGATGCCCGCTTCTCCGGCGGCTCGGTCGGCCTGGTGATCGGCCACGTCGGTCCGGAGGCGGCGCTGGGCGGTCCGATCGCCCTGATCGAGGACGGCGACACGATCGTCATCGATCTTGACGACGACACCCTGGACTGCGTCGAGCTGGGCGACGCAGCCACGTTCGAGGCACGCATGGGCGCGTGGCGGGACGCGGCGGCCGCGAACGGCGGCCAGCACCCGCTGGTGCGTCCGGTGACGTCACGGTTGCTGCGCCGCATGCGCGCGGCCGCGTCGCCCGCCATCGCCGGCGGCGGCATGGCGACCCTGTAGCGGTCCGCGCCCGCACCTCACGCCAGTAGGGTGCCCGGGGCCGGCTGGTACGGCTGGAAGAAGTCGTTGGCGCTCGCCCCCTCCAGGGTGAGCACCAGCGCCGGCACCGCCACGCCGTCGATCTGCTCACGGATGATGTCGGCGTGCCCCGCGTGCCGGGCACACTCCTCGACCAGGTGCACCAGGTAGTAGCGAGCGTGAATCGGTCGCGCGTCGAAGATCCCGTGCCACGGCGCGGGCGGCGCCGTCGTGCTGCCGGCCGGATCGGTCGCGGCGACCGCGGCACGCAGCTGAGCCCGCACCCGGTCGAATTCCTCGATTGTCCCGGCCACCGTCTCGTCATCGCGCACGGCGAAGCTGTCGGTGTACGCGGCGTACGCCGCCGGATCGACCGGCTGCTCGGTGACGTCGGTCCGCAGGCGCTCCAGCGCTCCGCGCATGACGTAGGCCGCGTGCTTGATGATGCCCCCGACCGACAGCGCACTCCGGCACGGCGTCTCGCGCGCCTGCTCCTCGGTCAGACCGAACGCGGCGGCACGGATGGCGGCGAGCTGCTCGTCGATGTAGTTGACCAGGCCGGTGACCTCGTCGTGCTGGGCGGGTGCGTACATCGGGCGACCTCCGGGCTCCGTGGCGGTGTGGACACGACTCTGCGGACCACAGTGGTCGTTCGACGCCATGGCAGCCAGGGCGGGGCGCTCGAGGTTCATCGCAGGTGCTGCTCGATCCCGGGGTGCCGTGGAAAGCGGAGGCTCGCGCCGCAGCAACCGCTCATCGTCGCCTCCGCACCGACGTGAGAAGGCGCCCGCAGTTGCGACGCATGGCTTCCTCGGTCTGTCGGGGTCCGGGGGCCGGCGGGCCGGCGGAGGCACCCTGAGCGCGGAAACCATCGAGGAGAACGTGCACCAGGCGTACGGACGCGTCCGCAGCCATGCCGTGGGCACGCTCGACGAGTCCGGCGTTGGCCATCAGCAGCAACACCACGTCCTCCGTGGTGAAATCGGCGCGCAGGACGCCGGAGTGCCGGGCGCGCTCGACGAGTTGGACGAGCCCGTCGAAGGCCCTGGACCGCAGCTCCTCGATTTCCGGTCCGGCCGGCATCTCCATGATGACGAGATCGGCGATACCGCGATCGCGGGCCTGCATGGCCGCGGCGGCGGTCACATAGGAGGCGAAGCCACGCCACGGATCCTCGTCGGCCAGCCCGTTCCGGACGGCATCGAGGTGCTCGGACATTCGCTCGGCGAGCACGGCCGCGATCAGGTCCTCACGCGTCGGGAACCGCCGGTAGAGCGTGGCACTCCCGGTCCCCGCCCGACGCGCGATCTCCTCCAGTGGCACGTCGAGCCCCTGCTCGGCGAAGACTGTCCGAGCGGCCTCGACGATGGCGGCCCGATTGCGGGCGGCATCGGCCCGAAGGTGCATGACCGGAATCTATCCGAAGTGGGGACGTCCGCCCACTTCCGGTACGGTCCGCTTCATGGCTATGACGCTCGATGTTCCAGACACCCAGGACCCCGGCAGCGTGCGCGTCGCCGCCGCTTTCACTCCTGTCCGGGTAGCGACAAATGACTGAGGATCTCGCCGACGCCGAGACGCTCGTCGACGCGGAGCCGCGCGTCGAGGCCCTCCGCTCCTCCGTCGCGCGACTGCGGGGCATCGCCGCATCCATGACAGAGGCCGAGCTGACGGGTCGCGCCTATCCCAGCGAGTGGACGATCGCCGACGTGCTCTCCCACCTCGGGTCCGGTGCCGTCATCACCGGCCGCCGCCTCGACGACACCCTCGCCGGCCGCCCGACACCCGACGACTTCGCGCCGGGCGTGTGGGACACCTGGAACGGGAAGACCCCGGTCGCGCAGCGCGACGACGCCCTCGTCGCTGACGCCGATCTCCTCGCCCGCTTCGAGGCGGTCACTCCCGAGCAGCGCACCGGCTTCTCCTCCGCCATGGGCCCGATGACCCTGGGATTCACGGAGTTCGTCGGGATGCGTCTCAACGAGCACGCCTTCCACACCTGGGACATCGAAATCACCCGCGATCCACCAGCCACCCTCCCGCCGCAGGTCGCCGCGTTGGTCGTCGACAACCTCGGGCTCGTCGCCGGCTTCACCGCGAAGCCCACCGGCGACGCGACCGTCATCACCGTCGCAACCACCGGTCCCGAACGCGGCTTCCGCATCGAGCTCGCCGCCGACTCGGCCACGTTCCTCGCCACCACCGCGACGGCGTCCGCCGACCTCACGCTCCCGGCCGAGGCGTTCTCCCGCCTCGTCTACGGGCGACTCGATCCGGAGCACACCGCGCCCGATGACCACGGCCCGGCGCTCGACGTGCTCCGACGTGTGTTCCCCGGGCCGTAGCCAGCGGCGTCAGTCAGATGCTGAGGGCGCGCTCGGCCCATTCCGCACGGGCCGCACGGACGAGGTCGTGGACGGCCTCGCCGCGGACGACATCGGCACGCCGCCACGCCAGGCCGAGCAGGAACTCGATGTCATCGCGCACCGGCACGACGGCGAACGCGGGATCGTCGAACACCCGGGCGTGGCCTCCCGACCGGGGATCCAGCGTGAGGGTGACGCCGCGGCTGCGGCGGATGTAGGCGGCGAGCAACGTCGGGTCGTGGTCGCTCATCTGGTGGAACGACCGGAGACCGGCGTTCCGCAGGAAGGTGTGCAGCCGGTTCATCGCGACGGGCTGCGGGGTCGGTGGTCCGATATGGACGACGTCGCCACGTTCGACCTCTACTCGTGCTTCCCGATCGCCGTGTCGAACATCTGCGACGGCCTCGGCCTCGGCCCGGACGACCCGCGCGGGCTGACCGTCACCGGCGGACTGCCCTTCTTCGGCGGAGCGGGCAACAACTACTCGATGCACGCCATCGCCGAGACCGTGCAACGGTGCCGGGCGAACCCCGGCTCGTACGGTTTCGTCGGCGCGAACGGCGGAACGCTGTCCAAGTACTCCGCCGGCGTCTACTGCACGACGCCCATCGGCTGGCGGCCCGACCGCAGCGCCACGCTGCAGGCCGAGATCGACGCATGGCCCGCGCCCGAGCCTGCCCGCTACGCCGACGGCTGGGCCACGATCGAGACGTACACCGTCAGGCACGATCGCGATGGTCGGCGCACCGGCATCGTGGTCGGGCGGCTGGAGGCCGACGGCCGGCGCTTCCTCGCGAAGGCCGCCGAAGGCGACGAGGAGATCCTCCAGCTCCTCGGCGACGGTGCGCCGATCGGTGCCCGGGTCTACGTCCGCTCGTTCGGCGCCGGGACCGGGTCACCACCACCGAAGCATGCATGGACGCGCGGTTCCCGCCTCGGCCCGCCGCGCTGCGCGACGACTACGAGCACGTACTGGTGCACCGCGACGGGCACGTCCTGGAGGTGACGATCAACCGGCCGGACGTGAAGGTCGGCCTCGTGGCGGGCGCCGGTGGCCTGGTCCGGCTGCCGCGGATGGTTCCGCCCAAGCTCGCCACCGAGATGATCCTCACCGGGAGGCGGCTCACGGCCGAGGAGGCGCTGGCGGCGGGTCTCGTCAACCGTGTGGTGGAGGCGGGCACCGCGCTCGATGGCGCGCGAGCGCTCGCTGCGGAGATCCTGGGCGGTTCCCCCACCTCGGTGCGCGCCTCCCTGCAGATCATGGCCGAGACCGAGGGGATCCCCGACACCGTCGACGCCGTCACACAACCGTCGCGTGCCATCGACGAGCTCATGGTCAGCGAGGACATGATCGAGGGCATCACCGCATTCGCGCAGAAGCGCAGCCCCCGGTGGCGCAATCGGTGACGGGCCGTCGGGAAGGCGCGCGGAGGACGCACCGAGCCTCATCCGGCCACACCGCCACCGCCCGGAAGCCACGCACCTTGGCGATCGAGTTCCCGGCGCACCGCTGCCACGTCGACGTCCGCGTCGCGGGCGACAACGGCGGCCGCGACGCCGGCAGCCTGGCCGGTCGCGAACGCCGTGCCCATCACCCGCAGCGACGCGCCCGCGCCGCGGTCCCCGTCGACCGTGCGGCCGGCCCCGAACAGGTTGGGCGTGTCGCGGCTGTGGAGCACGTCCAGCGGGATGCCGTAGTAGCCGGGCGCGCCGATGAACTTCCACTCCGACGGGATCCCGGGGCCGGGGTGGTACTCGATGGGCCAGGCGCCGACGGCCACGGCGTCCCCCAGCGGGCCGGGCTCCAGCACGTCCTTCTCGAGCAGTTGGGCGCGGCCGACGAGGTGGCGTGACTCCCGGGTGCCGATCTCCGGGCCGGTGCTGACGATGTAGGCATCCGCGCACCCCGGAATCGCCTTGATCACCTCGAGGTAGGCATGGGCCTGGCGCCGCGCGCTGCGTTCGGCCCTGCTGAGATCGGCGGCGCTGCGCGCGTCGTAGCCCTCGTCGGCGAGGTAGGTGATCAGGTCACCGGACACCGGCATCCGGGCGACCAGCCCGGAGGCGGCGGTGAGCCCGCGCGCACCGGCGGCCTTGGCGGCCGCGACGGCCGCCCGGATGGCTTCGCGGGAGACGTCGGCCGGAATGCCACCGAAGCGGATGCCGAGTGTCCCGTTCTGCACCCAGCCGTCGTTGCCGTAGCGCACGTCGGCGCCGCCGTGGTGACCGAGATCGGCCTCGCCGGTCGCGTCGACGAAGGCGTCGGCCGTGTAATCGTGGATCCCGGAGTGGTCGGCCACCCGGACTGACGCGATCCGGTCCTGCGAGCGGGTGGCGGCCATGAGATGGGAGTGCAGCAGGACGTCCACGCCGGCGCCGTGGCAGAGCTCGTCCGCGACGTGCTTGACCGCCTCCGGATCGAACACGACGGCGACGGCGGTGAACCGGGTCGGCTCGCTGACCGCGTCGAGGGCGCGCAGCCCTGCGAGCATCTCCTTGGCGACGCCGAAGACCACCTGCTCGGCCTCGTCGCGGGTGTAGAGCCCGCAGTAGGTCACCACGTTGCGCAGGGTCGCCGCCCCGCCGAGACACGGCCCCCGCTCGATCAGCAGCGTGCGGGCCCCTGTCCGGCGCGCCCCGATGGCGGCACCGATCCCGGCGGACCCGCCCCCGGCCACGATCACGTCGTAGTGCTTGGTCACCGTATCGATTCCTCCATCTCCCCCACGGGCTTCGGGTCCGGCGTGTAGCTCTCGTCGATGAGCAGGACGAGGACCATGCCCACGAGCGGTCCGGCGGCAAGCGCCGCGAACGCCGCCAGGAACGACCCCGTGCCGGCGAACACCGCGCCGACCACCGTGGGCACGATCGTGCTGGCGACCTGCCAGAACGCGTTGGTGGCTCCCGCCGCCGACCCGGCAAGCCGCACCCCGGCGAGCTTGGGTACCAGAGCCACCAGCAACGGGCTGTACATGTAGGCGGCGACCCCGAGGAAGGGCGCGACCCACAGGAACCCGGTGAGGCTGTCGCGGGTGCCGAACACCAGCAGCGTGATCACGAAGGCGCCGAAGATGAGCGCGGCAGGAACCTTGCGCCGGGCACCGAACAGGTCGGAGGCGATCCCGATGAGCGGCTTCGCCACCAGACCGGCGATCGCGAAGAGCGTGACGACGACACCGGCCTGCACCCCCGAGACGCCGCCGCCCTTGACCATGAGGGCGTTCGCCCAGGTGATGAAGCCGGCCGTGCCCCACATGCCGCCGAACCCGGCGAGGCCGAGCAGCCACAGGTCGCGGTTGCGGGCCAGCGGGCGCAGGTCCGGCGCCTGCCGCGGTTCCCCGCGCGTCCCGTCGGGCGCGGGACGCAGCAGCAACCCGCACAGCACGGCGACGATCATCGACGCCGCACCGAAGACGTGATAGCTCGTGCTCCAGCCGGAGGCGGCGATGAGGCTGGGCACGATCGCGTTTGCGATCACGGTGCCCAGCGACGTCGCGGTGAGGAAGAAGCCCATGGCGAAGCCGCGGTCCGTCGAGGGGAACCACTGCGAGACGATCTTGACGCCGGCCGAGTAGTCGCACCCGGCGAAGATCCCGATACCGGCCTGGAACGCGATCCCGAGGGCGACCGAGTCGGTCTCGCCGAACAGGACCATGAAGACACCGGCGAGGAAGAGCGAGCACCCGATGACGAGGCGGGGTCCGAGCCAGTCGGTGAGCACGCCCCCTGCGGCGTTGGAGACGACGTAGCCGACGTAGTAGCCGGTGGCGAACACACCGAGCCCCGCGAGCGCGACGCCCAGGTGCTCGCTCACGGCGAGCGATGCCGGTCCCCAGGTGGCGCGGTCGACGGCGGTCATCGTGAACGCCGCCCATGACAGCACCAGCACCACCCAGCGGTACGGATGCCGCGTCGCGGCCGTCGGCGTGGAACTCATCCTCGAGATTCCCTTCTCTACTCGGCACGCTTCCCTGCATGCCAGGCATGGCTGAGTAGAGCCCGCTTGACCGATCCCCGTCCAATGCCCCCTAATCAGCTGAGGCATGCCCGGCAGGCATGACTGGGAGGTCACGATGGAGCTGAGACACCTGCGTTACTTCGTGGCGGTCGCCGCGGAGGGATCGTTCTCCCGCGCCGCCGAACAGCTGCACACCACGCAGCCGTCGCTCAGCCGGCAGATCCGCCAGCTGGAGCGCGACATGGGCGTCCCGCTCTTCGACCGCAGCGCGACCGGCACGGCCCTCACCCCCGCGGGCGCCGCGCTGCACCGCCACGCACTGCTGCTCCTGCGGCTCGCCGACGCCAGCCGGGACATGGCGCAGTCCGCCACCCGCCACACCCGCGAAATCCTCGACATCGGCGTCCCACCGGGCCTGCCCACCACCTGGCTACTCGGCGTACTGGCCGACCTCGAGGCCGACGTGCCGCACGCCGCCGTGAACCTCGCCGAGGCCAGCAGCGTCGAGCAGCTGCGGATGATCCGGGAAGGCCACCTCGACCTCGCGCTCGTGCACGGGCAACCGCCCGGCGAGCTGCGTAGCGCCCGAGTGCTGACCCACCCGTTCGGCGTGGCACTGCGCCCCGGCCACCCCCTCGGCTCGGGGCCCGCCTGCCGGGTCCGCGATCTGGACGGCCTGCGGATCCTGTCCCACGGCCGCCAGCAGGTCCCCGTGGTTCACGACCGCCTCGTCGTGGCCGCACACGACGCCGGAGCCGTGCCGCTGTGGCAGTTCGCCCAGTTCACCGAACAGGCGCTCGCCTGCGCCGAAGCCGTCAGAGCCGACGGCGTGCTGCTCGTCGAGCACTCGGCACAGCGCCTCCTCCCCGACTGGAGATGGCTCCCGCTGACCGAACCGGAGCTCACACTCGACACCTGGCTGGTCTGGCAGCCACTCACCCGCGACATCGTCACCGAAGCCGCCAGGGTCATACCGGCCGCGAAGCGCGATACCCAAATGTCTTGTGTGGTGGATGAGCACTCACCCAGCGCGTCGATGGTGTCGACGCCGAGGCAGCGCGAGTGACTCAGCTCCGGATGGCACGTGCCGTTTCGCGCAGCGCCTGGTCGTCGGAGCTTCATCAGCCGAGGAGGGTGCCGCCCGTGGCGTCGATGTACGCCCCGGTGATCCACGCGGCTTCGTCGGAGGCGAGGAACGCCACCACGTTGGCGACGTCCTCGGTCTTGGCCACACGCTTGAACGCCGACATCTGGGCCAGCTGTTCGGCCACTTCCGGGATCCTGAACACGGGATTGCCGTTGTCCGTGTTACCCGGCGCGACGGTGTTGACGGTGATGCCGCGCGGGGCCAGGTGCCGGGCGAAGTGCAGGGTGAGCTGCTCGAGCGCCCCCTTCGTCATCGCGTACAACATCTGCCTGGGAACGGCGAGCCGGGTCATTCCGGAGCTGATGTTGACGATCCGGCCACCTTCCGGGAGCAGGGGCAGCGCCCGCTGCACGAGGAAGAACGGAGCCTTGGCGTTGACCGCGAAGGAACGGTCGAACTGCTCGGGCGTCACGTCCTCCGGCGCGATACCGCGCGGAGCGACCTCGGCCGCGTTGTTGACGAGGATGTCCAGCGTCGGGGAGCCAGTCCGATCCCGCAGGCCGCGTTCGACACCGAGGAACAGCTCACCGACGTCACCCGGAGTTCCGAGTCGGGCCTGGACGGCGAAGGCGCGTCCGCCGTTCTTCTCGATCAGGGTGACCGTCTCCTCGGCCGCGTCCCGACTCTCGGCGTAATGCACGGCGACCAGCACACCCTCGTTGGCCAGCTTGACGGCTGTGGCCCGGCCGATGCCCCTGCTGGAGCCGGTGACGAGCGCGGTCTTGCCATTCATCCTGTCCATGGGAGGACTCCTGTTGCTCCGTTGGCCAATCCGGATAGGCCTATCCGGTTGACTGGAACCGTAACACGCAAGTGGATACGGTCTTCCAGTTCGGTAGGCTGCCGGCATGAGCCCTGGTGCGCCGAGCGCCGACGAGACCGCCGCCCCGTCGTTGCGCAGCGACGCCGAGCGCAACCGGGCGCGGATCATCGCGGCCGCACGCACCGTGTTCGGGCGCGGCGGGCTGAACGCATCCATGGCATCCGTCGCCCGCGAGGCGGGGGTGGGGATCGCCACCCTGTTCCGCCGCTTCCCCACCAAGGAGGACCTGGTCGCGGCCGTGTTCGCCGACCGGATGGACGCCTACGCCGACGTGGTCACCGAGGCCCTCGACGACCCCGACCCCTGGCGCGGGCTCGTCGGGATCATCGAGTCGGTCTGCGCGATGCAGGCAGCCGACTACGGCTTCGCCGACGTACTCACCATGACCTTCCCCACCGCCAAGACCCTGGAACAGCGCCGCATCGAGGTCTACCACTCCGTCGTGCAACTGATCGACCGCGCCAAGGCCGCCGGCCGACTGCGGGAAGACTTCACCCCCGAAGACCTGGTGCTGATCTACATGGCCAACGCCGGCGTCGTCAACGCCACCGGCCACGACGTCCCCGACGCATGGCGACGCGTCGTCGCCCTGATGATCCAGTCCTACCAGGCCCCCGCCCGCGGCCCCCTGCCCGACTCACCCGAACCCGACGCCCTCTACCGGGCCATGCTCCGCGCCAGCCAGGCGAGCTTCGCCTCACCCGGACCGCCGGAACGCCACGGCGGGACCTGAACCCGGAATCGACGGGAACCGACGGGCCTTCGGCGCCGACCCGTCTTCGCGTGAGGACAGAATCAGCGACCGTGAGCGGCACGAGCACGGCAGTGCTCGCCGTGGACGGGATGACGTGCGCGGCCTGTGTGGGCCGGGTCGAGCGCAAACTCGGCAAGCTCGAGCGCGTGGTCGCGACGGTGAACCTGGCCACCGGCCGGGCCACGATCACGCACCCGCCGAGCGTTCCGGTCGCCACCCTCGTCGAGACGGTCGAGCGGGCCGGTTACCGCGCGCGGCCGGTCGAGCCGGGCTCGCCGCCCACCCCACCCCATGGCGACGTCGACGGCTTGCGCCGACGGCTGACCGTCGCGCTCCTGCTGTTCGTGCCGGTCGCCGACCTCTCGCTCGCGCTGTCGCTCGTGCCGGCGCTGCGCTTCCCCGGCTGGCAGATCGTGATCGCCACGCTCGCGCTCCCGGTGGTCGGCTGGGCCGCATGGCCGTTCCACCGAGCGGCGCTCGCCGGGCTCCGGCACCGCACGACGAGCATGGACACGCTCGTGTCGCTCGGCATCATCACCGCCTCGGCGTGGTCGTTGTGGACGCTCGCGACCTCCGGGGCGCCGCCCGTCGAGGGCGGCTGGACGGCGGTGCTGCACCCGGACGGGCCGCTCTACCTCGAGGTCGCGGCCGGGGTGACGACCTTCCAGCTGGCCGGGCGCTACTTCGAGGCAAGGGCGCGGCGCGCCGCCGGTGGCGCGCTGCGGGCACTGGTCGGGCTGCGCCCGGCCGAGGTCTCCGTGCTGCGCGGCCCCGAGGGCCGGGAAACCGAACAGCGGGTGCCCGTGGCCCACCTGAGTGCCGGTGACCGCTTCGTCGTGCGGCCGGGCGAGCGGATCGCCGCCGACGGCACCGTCGTCGCCGGCATGGCCGCGGTCGACACGAGCGCGATGACCGGCGAGCCGGTACCGGTGGAGGTCGGCGCCGGCGACGATGTCGTCGGGGGCGCGATCGCCGTCGGCGGCACGCTGACCGTGCGAGCCGACCGGGTCGGCGACGCGACGCGGCTCGCGCAGATGGTGCGTGCCGTGCAGGACGCGCAGGCCGGCAAGTCGGCGACGCAACGGCTCGTCGACCGGGTGTCTGCCGTGTTCGTCCCAGCGGTGCTCGGGCTGGCCGTGCTCACCCTCGCCGGCTGGCTGATGGCCGGAGCGAGCACCGGGGACGCGGTGATCCGGGCGGTCGCGGTGCTCGTGATCGCCTGCCCGTGCGCGCTCGGACTCGCCACCCCGACCGCGATCATGGTCGCCACCGGCCGCGGGGCCGAGCTGGGGATCTTCGTCACGGGGTTCCGCGCGCTGGAGGCGGTGCACGCCGCAGATATCGTGGTGCTGGACAAGACCGGCACCCTCACCACCGGCCGGATGCAGGTCACCGGCGTCGCCGCGGTCGCCCCGCGGACCGAGACCGAGCTGCTCACCCTCGCCGCCGCCGTCGAGAACGGGTCGGAGCACCCGATCGCCTCGGCGGTGCGCGCCCGCACCGGGGAGGCGCCGTTGCCTGCCATCGCTGGGTTCCGCGCACTTCCCGGTCGGGGTGCCCACGGCACCGTCGATGGCCGAGAGGTGCTGGTGGGTCGACCGGACCTGTTCGACGATCCCCGGTGGCGGATCGGATGAGCGCCTGGGCCGCGACCGGCGCCACGATCGTCGTGATCGGCGTCGACGGCACCGTCGCCGGTGCGCTCGCTGTGGCCGACACCGTGCGCCCCAGCGCGGCGGACACGGTCGCGCAGCTGCGTGCGATGGGCCTGACCCCGGTGCTGCTCACCGGCGACGCGCCCGCCGCGGCCCACCACGTCGCCGCCGCCGTCGGGATCGACGAGGTGCACGCAGGCGCCCTGCCCGAGCAGAAGGTGGAACTGGTGCGCAGCCTGCAGGCGCAGGGGCGCACGGTCGCCATGGTCGGCGACGGCATCAACGACGCCGCCGCACTGGCCACCGCGGACCTCGGCATCGCCATCGGCTCCGGCACCGACATCGCGGTCGAGTCCGCGGACCTCGTGCTCGTGCGCGACGACCTCACCGCGCTGCCGGCCGCGGTCCGGTTGGCCGGGGCCACGATCCGGACGATTCGCGGCAACCTCGCGTGGGCGTTCGGCTACAACGTCGCCGCCGTCCCGCTCGCGATGGCCGGGCTGCTCAACCCGCTGCTCGCCGGCGCCGCGATGGCGTGCTCGTCGTTGCTGGTCGTCACCCACAGCCTGCGGCTACGCCGCATCGACTAACAGCCGAGTCGACTAACAGCCGCGTCGACTGATGCGACGGTCAGCGGTCCGAACCCGCCAGCCGGGCGAGCATCGCGTTGTAGGCGGTCAGCTCGGCGTCGCCGTCGGCGTCGGCCCTGCGGTCGTGGCGCGCCGCCTCCCGGGCGTCGTCGCGGGCCCAGCGGGTGAGCAGCACGATCACCACCAGCAGCATCGGCAGCTCACCGGACGCCCATGAAATGCCGCCCCCGAGGTGCTGGTCGGCCAGCAGGTCCGGCACCCACGGCAGGGCGAGCATCCGGTAGAAGTCCCCGCCCAGCACCGTGTTCGAGCTCATCACGGTGATCCCGAAGAATGCGTGGAACGGCATCGCGGCGAGCAGCACCGCCAGCCTGCCCAGGTGCGGCAGCCGCACCGGTGCCGGGTCGGAGCCGACCAGCGGCCAGAAGAACAGGTAGCCCACGAGCAGGAAGTGCACGTTCATCAACTGGTGTGCCCAGTGGTAGCGCAGCGCGACGTCGAACAGGCCGGTCAGGTAGAGCACGTAGAACGAGCCCACGAACAGCACGAGCGCGAGCAGCGGATTCGTCACCGCCCGCGCGAGCCGGGACACCACCAGCCCGGCCAGCCACTCCCGCACCCCGGGAGCGGCGTCCCGGCCCGCCGGCGGCAACGCCCGCAGGGCGAGCGTCACCGGCCCACCGATCGCCAGCAGGACCGGGGCGAGCATGTTCAGCGCCATGTGGCTGACCATGTGCACGCTGAACACACCGGGCGAGTAGCGCCCGAGCCCGGACGACGTCGCGACCAGCAGTACCGCGCACCCGGCCAGCCACGCGAAGGTCCGTCCACCCGGCCAGGCGTCCCCGCGGCGCCGGAGCCGCCGTGCCCCGAACAGGTAGCCGGCGGCGAGCACCAGGGCCGCCGTCCCGAACAGGATGTTGAACCGCCAGTCGAGCAGCAACCGCGCGACGGTGACCGGCTCCGGCAGGTCGTAGCCGATCAGCGCCTCACCCGCCGTGGAGGCACGCTCCAGGAACAGGGGCGGCACCCACCGCGCCTGTACGACCCCCATCACCACGGCGAACCACACACCCGCCAGGACCACCGGCCCGCTCCGGCGTCCCAAGTACCGACACACACCCAACGTGAGCACCAGCACCAACATGCGCGCGACCGCGACCACACCCCACGGGTGGGCCAGCACCGGGCCGGAACCCGCGCGGAGCACGGTGAGCACAACCGAAGACACCAGCAGCGCCGCCCCAGCACGACGACGATCCACCGACACCGGCGCTCGACGCAGCCCACGCCCGCCACCCCCCGTGCGCGAAAGGACGACAGCGAGGCCACGACACCGAGCGCTGCCGCGCCGACCGCCTGCAGCACCGACGCATCGGTCGTCCAGTCGTGGCCTACGCCGGTCATGGCCGGGCCCACCACTGCCGGCGGCAGGAGGCTCGCCACCCCGATCGCCAGCAACACCGGCACCCACCGCCAGGCCAACGTGACCGCGCATCCTGCCGCGCACACCAGCATCCCGACGCCGCTCAACACCCAGGCCAGCGGTTCCTCGAGCACGGCGTACAGCCCGAAACCGGCCGGATCCAGCACCTCGCCCGGCGTCACCCCGGACAGATCGGCCGCCGTCAGCGGCCCGAGCAGCACCGCGACCACCCCGGCCACCCCGGCCGCGACCCCGGCCCGGCGCACCGCCAGCCAGCCGTCCACATCGAGCACACCGGAACGCTGCGGCGCCACGACGAACGCCGCGAACACCAACGACCCCACCGCCAGCCCGCCGGCGAGTTCCGCGACCGCACGCAGACCGGCCACCCACGCCTGCGCCGTGAGCGACGGCACGGGCACACCGAGCCGGGCGTACGCCGCCGTGTCCGCCAGCACCAGCAGCCCGGCGACAAGAGCACCCGCCAACACCGCGGGACCGCCCGCCCGTCGCAGCCCGCCCACCGAGCCCCTCTCGATACGGCACCCAGTAGTGCACCGACTACGTCAACTCCACGCTCAGGAGGCGCCCTCGACCGCCGCGCGCAGCGCCGCGACGCTCCGCTCGATCTCCTGGCCGTTCACCAGGACGGTGGGCGTCGCGTTGACCCCCGCCTGGGAAGCCTCGTCGGTGAGCGCCGCGGTCCAGCCGGCGTACCGGTCCGAGGACACGCACTCGGCGAAGCCGGGCCCGGCGCCCGCCTGCGCGCCGAGCGCGATCAGCTGTTCCTCCGGCAGGCCGGCCGCGCCCTCGGGCGGCTGGTTCGCGAACAGCAGCTGCGCGTACTGCGGAAACACGCCGGCCTCCGCCGCGCAGCCCGAAGCGGCAGACGAGCGGCTCGAGTAGCGCGTGGAGGAGAACCGGTCGAGGTAGGCCACCGGGTGGTAGACGACCCGGGCGGCACCGCTGCCGACCAGCTCGTCGATCGTGGGGCCGGCCTGCTGCTCGAAGGCCCGGCAGGCCGGGCACTGGAAGTCCACGTACAGGTCCACGGTGGCGGGCGCGTCGCTGGAACCGACCGGCACCCCGGACGCGGTGGCGCTCGGCGGCACCGTCGCGTCCGTGCTGCTCGCGGATGCGCGGTAGACGCCGAACCCGACCATGCCGGCGAACAGCGCGATCACTGCGATCGCCCCGAGCAGCGCGGGCGACGGGCCGCCGCGCTGCTTCACCATCGCGCGCCGCTTGCGGGTTGCTCGTCCGGATGTCATATCTACTCGTCCTCCTCGTCGTTGCGCCGGCCGGCCAGCAGCCCGTCGAGCGCGTAGTGCCCGGCAGGCCACCGGGCGAGCAGCAGGGCGACCAGGAGCAGGCCGCCGTCGCGCGCCAGCTCCCACCCGTAGGCGGGGTCCTCCCCTGCGGCCAGCTCCCCACCGGAGCCGAAGCAACCGCAGTCGATGCGCAGCCCGCGGGCCCACGCCGACGCGATACCGACCACGAACGCCCCCATGAGCACGGCCGACGCCACCGCGGACGCCCGGACGAACAGGCCTGCGACCAGCAGCACGCCCAGCAGGATCTCCACGAGCGGCAGCGCAGCCCCCACGACCTGCGCCGGCATTTCGGGCAACAGCTGGTAGGCGCGCACCGCGCGGACCGACTCGTCGAGGTCGCCGACCTTCGCCCACCCCGCCACCAGCCACACCCCGCCCAGCACCAGGCGGGCGAGCACAACCGCCCATCCCCATCGGCCATGGGTGCGCCGCCCGGCGTGGAGCACGCCGGTCATGCGGCACCGCGCCGGGCGCTCGGCGCCAGGCCCCCGCCGGACGCGCGGCGCGTCGGGCGCTCCCCCGCAGCATCCGAGCCGCCGACCGCGGGAGCCTCGAAGCTGTCCGGGGTAGCTCGGTCCGCACCGCCGCCACCGTCGTCCGCGAGCCGGCCGAGCACCATCAGCAGGACCAGCCCCGCCAGCGCGAGCCCGTGCCCGAGCAGCCGCTCGACCTCGACCCGGCCCTCGGCCAGGTCGAACGCCGACAACGCCGCGAGCGCGGCGATGAACGCGCCGAGCACCGGCACCATCCCCGACACCCGGCGCGAGCCCATGGCCGCCAGCAGGAACGCAACACCGATCGCGAGGTTCCACGCCGAGCTCTCGTGGACCAGGTGCGCCGCGCTCCCCCCGGCGAGCTCCACGACGCCACCGTGGCCGGGCCCGGCCGAGGCCGCGATGCCGCTGATCGCGAGCGCGACCTGCCCGACACCGAGCCCGCCGAGCGCCACCCGGACGGCACCCGCGGCACGCGAGCGCACCGATCGGGGCGGACCGGCCGCGAGCACCGCGCCGACCAGATCGGGTTCCGGCTCGGCGAGCCGGACCCGGGTGAGGCGCCGGACGCGGGCGGCCCGCTCCGCAAAGACACGGCAGTCCGCGCACATCCGCAGGTGTGCGTCGACCGCGTCGGCCTCGCCGGGCAGATCCTCGCTGTCGAGCCGGGCCGAGATCGCTTCCCGGCAGTCCTCGCACCGCATGACCACTTGGTCGCCCCGACGTGCCCCGCGGTTCCCGGCGATGACACTAGCTACGCTCGAGGCCATCCCCGAGCGCGCGGACGACGCCGACATCACCGCGTGGGCGATCGCCGCCGGGCGCGTCCGGCCGCACCTGGCTGCTGTCCATCGCCCGGCACACCGCCGCCGACGCGGTGCGCGCGACCACCCGCCGACCCCGCCTCTCCCACATCGGAGACGGCGAGGCACGCGACGCCCGGGGCTCAGCGGGCGGCGCCACCCAGGAAGCGGTCCACTTGCGGGAGCTGGTCGCGCCCTCGACCCGGAGCGGCGCACGGCGTTCGTCCTCACCCAGGTGCTCGACCTGAGCTACGCGGAGGCGGCCGAGGTATGCGGCTGCCCGGTCGGCACCATCCGCTCCCGCGTCTCCCGCGCCCGGGAGGACCTGGTCGCGGCCATGGAGGAACGGCCGGGCGAGCGGAGGCGCGCCGGCGGCACCTGATCGGAAACCGCGTCGCCGTCGTACCGACTCACGCCGCACGGCGAGCGACGTCCTCGACGCCACCTGGGCCACCTCGCCCGATCCCGCCCCCGGCGTAGCGCGCGACCCGGTCAGGCGGCGCCCCAGAAGGCGTCCTCGGACCGCGGGTCGGAGGAGAACAGCCACACCTCCGCGATCCGATCGCCCTCGATCCGCAACAGGTCGAGACCGTCCTGCGCCATCGCGGCATCGTCGCGCTTGCCGCTGAAGTGGACGAGAGCCGCCACCACCGTGCCGTTGACCATCGGCGCTGCGGTCGCCGAGAGCGCGAACGTGCCCTCGCTGACGGCCATCATGCCGCCGATCATCTCGCCCACCGCGGCGCTGCCGCGATGGGTGCCGGAGAAGCGGTTGTCACCGGGCTGGTGCCACACGATGTCGTCGGCGAACATGGCCGCGACCGTGGCGAAGTCCTTCGCCGACAGTGCATCGAAGTACCGGCGGGCGACGGCGAGCGGGGCAGTGGTGTCCACTGTGGTCATCTCCTTGTCGAGTTCTTCCTGGTCGCGCCCTATACTCACCATCGGTAACCATTTACCTCAACGTAACCAATGGACGGATGTGCCGCGTGCCACAGCAGCCGGACTGGAACGTGCTCGTGTCGACGTGCCCGTCCCGCACGTCGCTCGCCCGCATCGCCAACAAGTGGACGGCGATGGTGGTGGTCGTGCTCGGTAGGGGCACGCTGCGCTTCGGCGACCTGCGCACCGCGGTCGAGGGGATCAGCGGGAAGGTCCTCACCGAGACGCTTCGGGATCTCGAACGCGACGGGCTCGTCGCGCGGCACGTGTACGCCGAGATGCCCCCCAGGGTCGAGTACGAACTGACAACGCTGGGACGCACGCTGCACACTCCCCTGCTGGCGTTGAGCCGCTGGGCCGAGGAACACATCGCCGAGGTGCTCGAGGCGCGGGACGCCTACGACGCGCGTGACTGATCCGCGCGGGCGAACGAGAACGCCGATGCTGCGTCAGGTTCCCATACCAAGGTGCGCTCCCCCTGCCACATCGAGTGTTACGCCCGTGATGTATCGGTTATCCGGGTCGGCCAGAAAAAGGATGGCGCGGGCGACTTCATCGGGTTCGGCGAACCGGCGCATGGGCAGTTGCGCGGCCCGCTGAGCCCGGTTGGCGGCTGCGTCCGGGCCAGAGCCCTCAGCGAATTGTGTCCACATGGCAGTGTTGACCGGGCCTGGCGCGACCGCGTTGACGGAGATGCCGTTGGGACCGAGTATCTCGGCGAACGACCACATGATGTGAAGCACAGCGAGTTTGCTTGCGTTATAGGGCAGGTAGTTGCGGCGCGCCTCTTTGGCCGCCACCGAGGAGAGGATGACGATCGCGCCGGCAGTGCCGGAACCGATCATTGACCGTGCCGCCTCACGAACCATCGAGTACGTTCCGGAGGAGTTGATCCGCATGATGGACTCGAACTCTTCCGTCGTCGTCTCCATCGGGTCCGGCGTGGCACCCAGGACTCCCGCTGCATGAATGAGGACATCGATGCGGCCGTACTTCCTTGTGATATCCTGGACGACACCCGCGCATTGCTGTTCAGAGGTGACGTCCAGCGGGAAGAAGGCCGCCAGCGCCTGGTCCTTTTTGGGGGCGCGGTCGGCGCCGATGATGACGGCACTTGCGGCTGAGAGCGCCTCGACAACTGCGTCGCCGATTCCACCGCTCGATCCGGTCACCAGAACCACTTGCTCTTCGAGGCTCATATGATCTTCCCACTCATGGCGTGGCTGACCCACGCCGATCGAGGATGCCCTCTTCCGAGGAGAGGAACGCCTACGGCCGGGAACGCTTCGCCTGGCTCGCGGCCGACACGGTACTGATGGCCACGTGCTCGCCCTCCAGCACCTCCGGGTCATGCAGGGATACGGTGGCACGCTCGACCCGACTGCCGGTCTCCGGGAGGGTGAAGTAGACGACGAGGCAGACGGCGATGATGGCGATCATGTAGATGGCGACGTACATAGGATGTCCCGCGCCGACGAAAGCGGCGGCTATCAGTGGCGCGGTACCACCGAAGACGGCGATCACGATCTGATGTGAGAAACCGATGCCGGATACCCGCACAGCGGCCGGGAAAAGCTCGGCCTGAATGGTCGGATAAACCGCCTGCCAGATGCCGAGAACCACCCAGCCGGATGCGGCAACGATAACGTATACGCCGAATCCTGGCTGGTTCAGCAGCAGGAGCAAGGGGTAGAAGAGCACGATCATGCCGATGGCACCGACGATTGGAAAGATCTTCCGTCGGCCAAGTCGATCTGAAAGCGCACCGCAAATCGGCACGATGATGACGAGCAAAACGAGTCCGATGACGCTCCCGGCCAGGGTGGAGGCCTGGTCCCGGCCGGTGGTCAGGTTGGCGTAGGTGGGGAGGAAGGTGGCCCAGGTGTAGTAGGCCACGGCGGGGGCAGACAGCGCGGCTGTCTGCAGCAGGGCCTTCGGGTGTTCCCGGAGCAGGGCCCACAGACGCGCCGGCGCGGACTTTCGATCGACGAGAACACTTGCCTCGAACTCAGGGGTCTCGTCTGCGCCGAGCCGCAAGAGAAGACCGACCACGCCGAGGACGCCGCCCACGAGGAAGGGGATGCGCCAACCCCATGCGGCGAGCTCGTCCGGAGCAAAGGATGCCGTCACGATCGCGGCGGAGCCGGTCGCTGCGAGGGTCGCGAGACCGCTGGCCATGTTGGAGAAGGAACCGAACAGGCCCCTCCTGTTCGGGGGAGCGTGTTCGACCATGAACGAGATGGCGCTCTGCTGCTCACTGCCGGCCGAGATCCCTTGAAGAATGCGTGCGAACAGGAAGAGAATCGGCGCTGCGTAGCCGATCGTCGCAAATGGAGGGGTGAGGGCGATGATCAGGGACCCTAGCGCCATCCCGGAGACGGACAGTGTCAGGACGGCCCGTCGGCCGTAGCGGTCGGCCAGTGGGGAGATGATGATTCCACTGAAGGGCCGAATTACGAACCCGATCGCATAGGTGAGCAGCGCCGCGACCAGGGATGCGAAGGCTGAGTGGCTCGGGAAAATTTGGGCCGAGAACACCGCCGCCAGCAGTCCGTAGATGTACCAGTCGTACCATTCCACGAAGTGGCCGATCGTGCCTGCCACCAAGTTGACGGGGCGCTTACGGCGATCGGGCGCTTCAGGAAGCTCCGAAGGGATCGGAGTGTCGAGTGGGTCTATGGAGTTCGTCATTGAGGCCTCCGTACTCTGACGTTTTGCTGGACGGAAAGGCGTCACCGGATGTTGAGATATTTCGGACACCCGAGACGGTGCGTGTGCGTGGGCCCTGGCCCATCCGCTACGAGATCAGGGAATCCGATCGCTGGACCGCGTTCGTCGCGTGGCTTGCCCACTGGCGGCCTTCTTGCTCGTCGATCGGCAGCCCCGCGGCCTCGAGGATGCGGTCGAGCAGCGTTTGTGTGGCGACGGCGTCGCGCCCGGAGGTCAAGGGCGGCCGGCGATCCGCCGTGCGGTCGAGGAAGTGGTGCACCGCTTCGGCGAAGCCGAGAGTCTCCGTGGCGGTTGCCCAGCCGAACGCCTCCGAGCTGAGGTCACGGGTCGTGGTCACGCCATCGACGGTGATCGCAACGGACCCCGGCGCCCGCACCTCGGCGGAACGCCCGCCGCCGTAGGCGTCGAGCTTCTCATTCCATGCGCCGGCCGTCCGTGCTGCCACCAGCACGCCGGTACTGCCGGAGTCGAAGCGGATGACCGCTGCGACCCCGTCCTCCTCCCACGGATCGTCGCCCGCGGCGTGCGCGGTCACCTCGACGGCCTCGCCGCCGCAGTACCAGCGCAGCAGGTCGATCATGTGGATGGCGTTCTCGAACGTCGCGCGGTACTCCGACCCCGGCCGGTTCTTCTGGGCGACGCAGAACGTGGCACCGGCCGGCCCGAAGGTCTCGCGCCCGGCCACGTACACAGGGGCGTAGCGGCGATTGAAGTCGACCATCAGGATGCGGCCGCGCTCGTCGGCGAGGTCAGCCAGGCGCTCTGCTTCGTCGGCGGACGGCGCGAGTGGCTTCTCGCAGAAGACGTCCACGTCACGCTGCAGGCAGGCGTCGACGGCAAGCGCATGCTCCGAACGCGGGGTCAGCACGAAGACCGCGTCCAGGTCCTCGGCCGCGAGCATGTCCTCGACCGTCCGGTAGGCGGCGCCGAAGCCCCAACGTCGCATCAGCGATCCAGGGTCCGGGCGGCGCGACACGAGTGCCGCGAGCTCCACGTCGTCCCGCTCGACCAGCGTCGGCAGCTGCGCGATGGAGGCGATGTTTCCCGCGCCGACGATGCCCACGCGGGTCTGCGCGCTCACCGCGCACCCTCCGCGACGGATGGCCGGGCAAGAACGGCGCGGAGCGCCGCCGCGGACCGCGCGAAGCCGACAACCGGCTCGGGCAGGTCCTCCGGGTGCCAGCGGTACTCGTACTCGAGCGAGAGGACGTCGTCGTAGCCGAGCGCGGAAAGGGACGAGAGGATGCCGCCCCATGGCACGACGCCGTCGCCGACGACGCGCGACCGCACCGCGCGCTCGGACGGCGCGACGCGCGCGGTCTCGGACGCCTGGAACGGCGCCTCCGGGTCGGTGAACACAAGGTCCTTCACGTGCACGTGACCGACCAGGTCACCCTGGATGCGCAGCGCCTCCTCGTACGGCTCGTCGTGGGTGAACGTCAGGTTGGCCTGGTCGTAGAGGACCCGTACCGCGGCGTGGTTCACCTCGCGCACCAGCCGCGCCGTCTCGGCCGCCGACTGGGTCATGGTCCCGAAGTGGTTCTCGACGCAGAGGCGTACCCCGGCGTCCGACGCTTCCGGCGCCAGCGTGCGCAGGGCCGCAACCATTCGCTTCCAGTGGACCCCGTGGTCCCGGTCGCCCGGACGCCACGACCCCGCGTAGACGCGGACCCGGTCGGCGCCGACGATCTGCGCGATCTCGATCGCGCCGCGGAACTCGTCGACCGCCGTCCGCCACTCCCCCTCGTCGAGCGCGTTGATCCCCGTCGTGTACGGCGTCATCCCGACGATCGGGACACCCAGCCCTTCGGACACCCGCCGGGCCTCCTCGGCGCAGCGCCGGTCGCGCAGCGGCAGTCCCGAGCGGTAGCCGTCCTGGTAGATCACCTCGGCGGCGTCGAGCCCGGCGGCCTCGAACAGCGCGAGCGCCTCCGGGACGGTCTGCTCCGGGGTTCCGAGGGTGTGGCCTGCAAGCCGCATCGTCACTGGTCCTTTCCCGCGGCGTCGTCTGCCGCCGCGCGCCAGTCGGCGGGGCCGACCAGGGATGGCGGGTCGGCCACCCTCGAACGGTCGACGATCTCCATGAGCAGTCCCCACGGCGTGAGGAAGTAGGTCCATCGGTTGCCCGCGACGCGGGGGCTGTCGCCTGCGACCTCCTTGCGGTCGCCGAGCACGCGCACGCCCGGGATGTCGCGGAGCACCGCGACCGCCTCGTCCACGTCGTCCACCACGAAGCACACGTGGTGCCCGCCGGCGTCGCTGTGCCGCGGGTGCTCGGTGCGGCGGTCGGAGCTGCTCCACTCGAACAGCTCGACGTTGAGGTTGGGCGGCATGCGCAGCATCGCGAGCGTGAGGCGCGCATCCTCCGGCACGGCGAAGTTCTCGGGCATGAACTCCGCATCCGGTCCTCGGGCGGAGCGGTACAGCTCCTCCGCCCCCAGCGCCTGGACGAAGAACCGGACGGCCTCGTCCAGGTCGGGCACGGTGAACGCGACGTGGTCGGCGTACCGGACGCCGGGGATCCGGGACAGCTCGCTGTCGGTGCCCGCCATCATGTGCTCGGCCCGGCGGTGGAGGCCCGCACCAGCAGTTCCGGCTCCAGGACGACGTGATCGACCGATCCGTCCGCTGCCTTCTTCTCGGCGAGGTCGATCGCGATGCTGCCCATGTCGGCGATCGGCTGGCGGACCGTGCTCAGGGCGGGGTTGAAGCGCGCGCCCAGGCTGAGCCCGTCGAAACCGACGACCGAGACGTCCGTCGGGACGCGGATGCCCTGGACCGCCAGCGCGGAGATCAGGCCGAACGCGACCATGTCCTTCGCTGCGATGATCGCCGTCGGCCGGTCGGTCATCGCGACGAACTGTGCGGCCGCGCGCTCGCCCGCCTCGGTGTCGGCGCCGCTGTCGAGGACGATCGGGTCACCGTCGACCAGGTCGCGGTACGCGTCGATGCGGTCTTGGGCGGTGTGCGTGCCCGAGATACCCGAGACGTAGCCGATCCTGCGGTGGCCGAGCGAGCGCAGATGTTCGAAGGCGAGTTCGATGCCGCGGCGGTTGTCGACGGTGACGCTCGGCACGGTCGCGTGCTCGTCCACGCGGTCGATGACGACCACGCGCTGCCCGAAGTCGAACTGCGTCAGCGAATCGATGTCCAGCCGCGTGGACGGCGCGACGATGCCGAACGGCGCGTAGAGCGACTGCATCGCGGTCAGGTAGCCGGCGGTCTGCACCGTGTCGCCGTTCGTGACGCACAGCACCAGCTGATAGCCGCGGTCGCCCGCAGCCTGCGTCATCGTCTTGGCGAGCTCGGCGTAGAACGGGTTGATGATGTCCGGCACGATCAGGGGGACGAACGTGCTCGTCTTCCGGCGCAGCGCCTGGGCGAGCGGGCTCATCGTGTACCCGAGCTCCTCCGCGACGCGCAGGACGTGCTCGCGTGTCTCCGCCTTGACCGCCTCCGGCCGGGAGAAGGCGCGCGAGACGGTCGAACGGTGCACGCCCGCTGCCTTCGCGACGACGTCGATGCTGAGATCAGCCATGGTGTCCCCCTGCTTCATCGGCCTCGTAGGCACGCCAGATGATCCGCATGGCGTCCTCCAGCTCACCTAGCGTGGGCAACCCGCGGAAGCCCTCGCCGAGTGTGCGCGCGACCTGCCGCACGAACGGATCATGGAGAGGGTCGCTGTCCACGTCGATGACGGCTCTCTCGGTGTGGCCATCGAGCGTCGTGAAGGTGGCCGATCCGTCCGAGTCGATGGAGGCGAATCCAGCCTCGCCCGCGGACGAGTAGCTGCAGTAACGCTTCAGCTCCGAGTGCGGGAACGCGTATCCCACCTCGATGATCGCCTCGCGACCGTCCGCTGTGGTCAGGACGAGGGTCGCGTGGTCCTCGATCCTTCTCGCGTGCAGGGTGGACGACAGCCTCGCGACGACGTCGGCGTTCGTGTGGGCGCTGCGCTGCAGGAAGAGGTCAGCGAAGTGCGGACCCAGGTTGGCGAGGCAGCCTCCGCCGGTACGTTCGGGGTCGAGCATCCAGGGGTTGCCGTTGCGGTCGTAGCGCTCCGGCGGACCGGCGATGAACGAGAGCCGCTGGTACACCAGTCGCCCCGCCTTCGCGAGCCAGGTGTCCGCGGGACCGCCACGCTGTATCAGCGGCACGGTGGCCGGGACACGCGCCTCCTCTGCGGCGCGCCGCACCCCCTGTAGCTGGTCGAGCGAGGTACCGAGCGGCTTCTCGACGACGAACGGGATCCGCCGCTCGATCAGTGCCCGGCACATCTCGGCCATGCGGTCGTGCGGGCCGAAAACGTACGCGAGCTCGACGTCCCGCAGGTCCAGCAGCCGGCACCAGTCGGCTTCGACCGGACTGCCCCACAGCTGGGCGAGGTCGCGCACCCGTTCGGGGTCGTCGTCCGAAATCCCGACGACACTGTGCACCTCGGCGATCGTCGCTGCGTACAGAGGGACGTGCCAGTGCGACGCGCCCAGAACGACAGTGCGCGCGCGGCTCACGCCGACACCGCCGCACTGGCCCGGTCGGCCGTGAGCAGGGCGTCGGCAACCCGTCGGGGGAACCGCACAGCACCCTCGGGACGCGCTTGGAGAAGGTGAGGATCCACTGCGCACTCCCTCTGAGATCGATTGCTGAGATCGGTTGCTGAGATCGGTTGCAGCGACCCTAGAGAGCATGCGACAGTCCGTCAAGCAGGTCTTTCTCGGCCCAGAGGGGGCAGGCATGTTCACGAAGCTCGCGACGCTGCGCACGATCGAAGAGTCCGGTGCCGTCCTCATCGTTCGGCTGCCGGACGCCGACATCGCCGAGCGCGTCGCGCACGCCGCGATCGAAGGCGGGTTCCGCGCGCTCGAGATCACGCTGTCCATCCCGGGAGCCGTCGATCTCGTTCGGCGACTGGACGCGCGGTACGCGTCGGATGGCGTCGCGGTGGGGGCGGGGACCGTGCTCGATGGCCACGCCGCGTACGAGTGCATCCGGGCCGGCGCGCGTTTCCTGGTCAGCCCTCAGCTGAACCCCGAGATGATCCGCGTCGCGAACCGCTACCAGGTGCCCACGATCAGCGGGGCGTTCACCCCGACGGAGCTCCTCGAGTCGGCCGAGGCGGGCGCGGACATCCTCAAGCTGTTCCCCACGGAAGGCGCCGGCATCCCGTACGCAAAGGCCGTGCTCGCGCCTCTGGCGCACCTGCCGATCATGCCCGCGGGCGGCGTGACGACGGGGAACGTCGCAGAGTGGTTCGCGGCCGGCGTCGCCGGCGTCGGCGTGGGCAGCGCCGTCACCAAGGCGTGGCAACCCGACGGTGACTTCGCCCGGGTCACCGCCGCTGCCCACGACTTTCTGGCAGCAGTGCGGGACGCGCGCCGATGACCGAACCGACCCTCCGCATCGTCATCGGCACGGCCGGCTCCGGCAAATCGACGATCGCCCAGCGCCTCGCCCGCGAGTACGCCGCCGCCTACCTCGACAAGGATGCGATGAGCGCCCGCTTCGTCGAGGCCGCCCTGCTGGCGGCCGGCTACGACCCCGGCGACCGCGAGTCGAACGCGTTCTACCGCGAACGCATCCTGCCCCTCGAGTACGACTCGCTCCTCGACGTCGCCGGGGCCAACCTCCGCATCGGCCGCCCCGTCGTCATCGACGCACCGTTCAGCCCGTACCTCTCCGATCCCAACTTCATCACCGCGGCCGCGGAGCGCTTCGACTGGCCGCCCGTCGACGTCGAGGTGATCCGCATCCGCGCCTCCCCTGCGACACTTCAGCAGCGCCTGCGGGAGCGCGGCCTCGAGCGGGACCGCAAGAAGCTCGCCCACTGGGGCGAGTACTGGGCGACGCACGGAGGGCGACCATGCGCCTGGAAAGGCGTTCGTCTATCGGAATTCTCCAACGACGCAAATGAGGCTGAGTCGCCCTTGGACAAGCGAAGCAACCAGGCTCGATCTGGAAAGCGCATGACGTAGTCCCAGCGGGCGAGCACGCTGGGAGGAGCTCACAGCCTGACCTACCGCACCGAAGCCGTTCAGCCCGCGCGGGAGATCGCCACCATCTCCTCGCGAGGCACGACCTTCATCCGGTCGCGGCCCCGTTCCTCGCCCACCTGCCGCTCGTGCTTGTCCAGCCGCAACCAGCCGTCCCACGTCGTGTAGTCGACTCCGCGGACCTCGAGCAGCTCCTCGATCGCCGCCGGATCACGACGCGGCGCCGCCACCAGCCCGTCGACGTCGGCGAGCAGGCTGCCGACCGTCTCCAGCGCGCAGCCCTTCGTGTGCCCGATCAGGCCGACCGGCCCGCGCTTGATCCAGCCGACGGCGTACACACCCGACATCAGCGAGCCGTCGAGACCGAGGACACGGCCCGCGTCGTGGACGAGCACACCCCCATCGTGGTCGAACGGGAGCCCTTCCAGATGGCTGCCGGTGTAGCCGACAGCACGGTAGAGGGCCTCGACCGGGTGCTCGGTGAACAGGCCGGTCCCACGCACGCCACCGGTGCCGTCGAGCTCGGTGCGCTCGAAACGCACTCCGGTGACGCGATCACTGCCGAGCACCGCGACCGGGCGGTGGAAGAAGTGCAGGTGCAGCCGGCGCGGCCGATCACGTCGGTCCCGCAGGGCCCAGCCCTGCAGTGTCCGCACCACCATCTGCGTCTGCTTGTTCGACCGCACCGCCGCCACAGACGCCTCGTCGAGCTCGACGTCGGCGGGATCGACCACGATTTCCAGTCCCGGCACATGATCGAGCTCACGCAGCTCCAGCGGGGTGAAGCGGGCCTGGGCGATCCCGCGGCGAGCGAACACGTGCACGTCGGTGGCGCGGTTCCGGGCGAGCACCTGCCCGACGTTGTCCGGGATCTCCGTGGCCATCATGTCGTCCACGTGCTTCGCGAGCACCCGCGCCACGTCGAGCGCGACGTTGCCCGCCCCGATCACGGCGACCCGTTCGGCATCCAGGGGCCAGCTCCGCGGCACGTCCGGATGCCCGTCGTACCAGGAGACGAACGAGGCAGCACCGTGGCTGCCGGGCAGGTCGATGCCTGGGATGTCGAGGTCGCGGTCCCGCTCGCAGCCGGTGGCCACGACGACGGCGTCGTAGTGCTCGCGCAGGTCGGCGAGCGTGACGTCGATGCCGTAGCGGGTGTTGCCGAACAGCCGTACCCCCGGCTGGTCGAGCACCCGGTGGAGGGCGTGAACGACCTGCTTGATGCGCGGATGGTCCGGTGCCACCCCGTAGCGGACCAGCCCGAACGGCGCCGGCAGCCGCTCGAAGACGTCGACCTCGACCGGCCGGTCCGCCTTCAGCAAGGTGTCGGCCGTGTAGATCCCCGCGGGCCCCGCTCCGATGACCGCCACCCGCAGCGTTCGCACCTGCCCACCCCGTTCCGTCGTCAGCACGGATGCCACCGTATCGGAAAGGTAAGCCTCACCTAAGTAATGTCGGTCACGGCTGTCGTTCGCGGCGAGCCCACGCCCCACAGCGCGATGATCACCGCCCCTCCGCCGGTGCGGAGCTGTTGCTCGACGACTGTTCCTCCAGGAGACCGACGCGCCGGAGCCACGCCGATACGGCGGCGTCCGCCTGACGCACCTCTTCGCCGCGAACGGCGAGCCCCTCCCCCACGGTCGCGCCGGAGCAGGCCCATGCGTACACCTCCGCCGCCCGGCCCAGCCCGCTCACGGCATAGGTGACGGTGTTGCCGACCTCCAGGTACGTCCGCCCGCCGTAGTGGTAGTTCTCGCCTGCGCGCGAGAAGTAGGCGAGCAGGACACGCGCTGCAACCCCGGTCGGTGAGGTGGGCGGCGGCGCCGGGGTCGCGTCCGGAGGCGTCTCGGCGCCGCAGCCAATCAGCCATCCGCCTCCCACAAGGCCCATCGCGGTGGCAGCTCCGGCACGGAGGAACCCGCGCCGATCCGGACGGTCAGTCACGCGGGTCCAGCCGCAGCGTGGTGTGGGAGGCGATGTCACCGGTGACGGAGCCGACAATGGCCGGGCCGTACCGGTCGTACTTGGCGTGATAGGCCACATCGACATCCCCGTGCACCGGGTCGCCCGCGTCCGGGCGGATGAACTCGACGTCACGCTCGACCCCGCCCGCCCGGATGCGGCCACGGCCGCTGGCAAGTGCCCGGCGGAACCACGGGTTGTCCGCGCCATACGCGGACCGAACGTAGACCCGGTCTCCGGTAGCGACGGTCCAGATCGTGACGTACGGGCGCAGCGTGCCGTCCGGCCGGTACGACGCGACCTGAAGCTCGGTCGCACCGCCGATCCGACGGAGCTCGTCGGTGGTCCAGCCGTTGGTGCTCATCATGGTTCCAGTCAACGGCCCTCCGGGCCGCCGCGGGAGTCCCGCCCGTTCCGGGTAACGGCAGTGCCTCCCTCGGTCGCGACGGCGCACTTACCCTGCGTACATGGGCCAGATCGACCACCGCGCCGAGGTTCGCGAGTTCCTCAGCTCGCGACGAGCGCGCATCACCCCGGAGCAGGCCGGCCTGCCCGCGTACGGCGGCAACCGCCGCGTCGAGGGGCTGCGCCGCGAAGAGGTCGCCATGCTCGCCGGCGTCTCCGTCGACTACTACGTCCGGATGGAACGGGGAAACCTCTCCGGCGCCTCCGAGAGCGTGCTGGACGCGCTGGCCCACGCGCTGCAGCTCGACGAGGCCGAGCGCGAGCATCTCTTCACGCTCGCGCGCACCGCCGGCACGAGCCCTCGTCGGCGCCGGACGACCCCGACCACCGTGCGCCCCGCCATCCAGCAGGTACTCGACGCCATCACCGACGCGCCCGCATGGGTGCGCAACGGCCGCCACGACATCATGGCGATGAACCGGTTCGCCCGCGCCCTCTATGCGCCCGTCCTCGCCGACCCCCGCCGGCCGGCGAACACAGCCCGGTTCGTCTATCTCGACGCCGCGGCACCCGAGTTCTTCGTCGACTGGGAACGGGTTGCGAGCGACGCCGCCGCGATGCTTCGCCTGGAGGCCGGCCGCAACCCGAACGACCCGGAACTGATCACGCTGATCGGCGAGCTCTCGACGCGAAGCGAGATCTTCCGGCAGCGCTGGGCCTCCCACGACGTGCAGTTCCACCGGAGTGGCCGGAAACGGCTCCGTCACCCGGTCGTCGGTGAGCTCGACCTGAACTTCGAGTCGATGGAACTGCCGTCGGAGCCGGGCCTGTTCCTCAACGTCTACACCGCCACCCCGGGCAGCCCCAGCGCCGACGCGCTCAAGATGCTCGCCAGCTGGGCCGCCACCGGAGAGCTCATGGATGTGACACCGGCGACCGCCGACCGGACCTGACGAACCTGCGCGCGTCACCCCACCGTGGGAGGGACTGGCAGTACCTGGCTCGGCAGGCACTCCCACCCGGCACGGGCGGCACCTAGCGTCGGAGCCGTGACGACTCCTGCATTCACGCTGAACAACGGCGTCGAGATGCCGGCCCTCGGGTTCGGCGTCTTCCAGACGGCTCCGGACGAGACGGTCGCGGCAGTCGAGACGGCGCTCGCCACCGGCTACCGCCACATCGACACCGCCGCGGCGTACTTCAACGAACGAGAGGTCGGCGAGGCCATCCGCCGCTCGGGTCTCGATCGCTCCGAGATCTTCGTCGAGACGAAGATCTGGATCAGCGACTACGGCTACGACGAGACGCTCCACGCCTTCGACAAGAGCGCGGGCAAGCTCGGAATCGACCAGATCGACCTGCTGATCCTGCACCAGGCCCTACCCGGCGAGTTCGACCTCACGATCAACGCGTACAAGGCGCTGGAGACGCTCCTGGCCGACGGCAAGGTCCGCGCAATCGGGGTCAGCAACTTCATGCCCGACCACCTCGCGCGGCTCCTGGAGGAGACGTCCGTGGTGCCGGCGGTCAACCAGATCGAGGTGCACCCGTACTTCCGCCAGTCCGAGCTCCTTGCGGTGGACTCCGAGCACGGGATCCTCTCCCAGGCGTGGTCGCCGATCGGCGGCATCACCTTCTACCGCGGCGGCCCCCACGGCAGCACTCTGCAGGACCCGACCATCGGCGAGATCGCGGCGGCGCACGGCAAAACGCCCGCCCAGGTGATGCTGCGCTGGCACCTGCAGCAGGGGCGCCAGGCCATCCCGAAGTCCGTCACGCCCCCGCGGATCGCGGAGAACTTCGACGTCTTCGACTTCGAGCTCACCGCCGACCAGCTGGGCGCGATCGACGCCCTCGACACCGGCGTGCGCGGTGGCCCGGACCCCAAGGAGATCACCCGGGAGACCTTCGGCCGCGACATCCCAGAGGCCTGACGAGTACCGGACATGCAGCTCATCCCCGGCACCCCGACCACCAAGAACCCGCCCGAACGGTTCACAGGCGACGTCTGGCTGGACCCGATCGCCTCCCCCCGCGACGACGGCCAGCGCATGACCGTGGCGAAGGTGCGATTCGCGCCCGGAGCCCGCACCGCGTGGCACTCCCACGCCCTGGGGCAGACGCTGCACGTCACCCAGGGAATCGCCTGGGTGCAGTCCCGCGGCGGCGACAAGGTCGAGCTGCACGCCGGGCAGACCGTCTACTGCCCGCCCGGCGAGGAGCACTGGCACGGCGCCGCCCCCGACTCCTTCATGGAACACCTGGCGATGCTGGACAACGCCGACGACCCGGCCACGACCACGACCTGGCTCGAGCACGTCACCGCCGACGACTACCTAGCCTGACGGCGTCCGCCGAGGAGAACACACCGGGGGAGGCCTCCACCCGCAGATCTCAGGTCTGGTCCCGCTCCCGGACATCGAGCACGACGCGACCAATGATCTCGTACCTGCTGGGCACGTACTTGCGCATCACCAATGCGAACGCGATGCCGCCGATTCCGACGATGGCGACGATCCACGGGGACAGCGCGAATACGATGTCGCTCGCGGCAGCGCCCGCCGCGAAGTCGCGGTTGACGATGAGCAGCCAGATAACGTAGATCATGCCCACTCCGCCGATCAGGGGAGCGAGGAAGGTGGTGAACCAGTGCGCGTCGGCGGGGCGGTTGCGGTGGAAGTGGAAGTAGGCGATGCACGCGAAAGCGGCGAGGGCCTGGACGACGAGGATTGCGGTCGTTCCGAGCAGGGCCATGAGTGCGTACAGCTGCCCGTAGGGATCCCGATCGGTGGCGAAGAACCAGAGCACGATGATCGCTGCGATACCCGACTGGACGAAACCGGCGATGTAGGGCGAGCCGTGCCGGGGGTGCGAAGCTCCGAGGGTGCGGCCCAGTCCGGGCAGGGGGTCCTCGCGGCCGATGGCGTAGAGGTAGCGCGCGGCGCAGTTGTGGAACGCCATGCCGCACGCGAGCGAGCCGGTCATCAGGAAGAACTCGAACGGGACTGCGGCCCAGCTGCCCACGTTCTGCTGCAGAGGGCCGAAGAAGATCTGCCCCGCGGTGGCGCTGTCCTGGGCGAGCGCGACCGCTCGGTCCGGGCCGGTGCCGACGATCGCGGCCCAGGACACGATCACGTAGAAGATGCCGATGCCGACGACGGACAGCATCGTGGCGCGGGGGATGAGCTTCGTCGGGTTGCGCGACTCCTCGCCGTACATGGCGGCGGACTCGAAGCCGACCCACGACCAGAAGGCGAAGAACAAGCCGATCCCAGCGGAACCGGCGACGGCAAGGACCGCACCGGCGTTGTTCGGGTCCGGCACGGTGCCCTCCAGGTTCTGGAAGGCGTTGAGCGGGTTGAGCGACTGCAGCGACCACCCCTCCGGACCACCGCCTGCGAACAGCACACCCAGCACCAGCAAAGCCAGCATGACGATCTCGGCCACGAGGAAGACCCCGAGGACGCCGGCCGCCATGTTGATCTTGAAGTAGGTCGCCAGCGCGTTGATCAACAGCATGAGCAGGGCGAACCAGATCCAGGACACCTCGAGGCCGAGGTGGGTGGAGGCGAAGCTGCTCGCGAAGAACGAGAAGATCCCCACCAGCGAGGCTTCGAACACCACGTACGCGAGCGTGGTGAGCGCGCCGGCCCCCATGCCGATCACGCGGCCGAGCCCGTAGGAGATGAACCCGTAGAACGCCCCCGTCGCGGTGATGTGACGGGCCATGGCCGAGTAGCCCAGCGCGAACAGGCTCAGGACGATGGTGGCAACCAGGTAGCCCGCCGGCGCGTAGGCGCCGTTGCCGAAGCCGACCGCGATCGGCACGTTGCCCACCATCGCGGTGATCGGAGCCGCCGTGGCGACGGCCATGAAGACAACCGCCACGAGACCGATCGCGTTCGGCTTCAAGCGTTGTACTCCGGCGTGCGTGCTCCGAATCACCGGTCCGGAATTCGCTGCAGGCATGGTCTCCACTCTCGTGTGATATGTCCACTGAGGAACGCGCGCCGAGTGAAGCACATGATCACGGATCTTCGGGTGGACCACAAGGCCTAACTTTTCTCGCGTTCGGGCCAGGGCCGTTCATTTGAGGTGGCCCGCTCACGGCGTGAGCACGCAATGGCCACTGAAACGCTTTTCACCGCTGAAACGCTTTCCATTGGCCATGGTTGACACTTGCGGGGACTCCCGACAGGCTGCCCGCGGCTGGATCGACACCGGCTGCATCTGCGCCGGCGCCGGCGCATCGGGGAGGGCGATGGAGGTCGACGATCTCGTGCGGTTCGGCTCCAAGGCTGAGCTGCTGGAACGTGCCGCGGAGTACTGGAATCCCGACAAGACGGCGTTCTGGGTCGGCAGCGGCATCGATCTGGTGATCGACCGCCGAGAGGGTTATCTGTTCTGGGACATGGATGGCAGACGGCTGATCGATGTGCACCTCAACGGAGGGACCTACAACCTCGGTCACCGCAACCCGGAGGTGATGGGCGCGGTCACCGCGGCGATGGGTCGCTTCGACATCGGCAACCACCACTTCCCGTCGCTCGCCCGCACCGCGCTCGCGGAGGCGCTGGTGCGCAGCGCCCCGGCGACGCTGACGAAGGTCGCGTACGCCTCGGGCGGTGGCGAGGCCGTCGACATCGCACTGAAGAGTGCCCGGCACGCCACGGGCAGGCGCGGGATCGTCTCGGTCATGAAGGCCTACCACGGCCACACCGGACTCGCCGTCGCGACCGGCGACGAGCGGTTCTCCAAGCTGTTCCTCGCCGACCGCCCCGAGGAGTTCCGGCAGGTACCGTTCAACGACCTCGAGGCGATGGAGCACGCGTTGCGCCCCGGGGACGTCGCGGCGGTGGTGATGGAGACGATCCGGGCCACCTACGGCTTCCCGCTCGCGGAGCCGGGCTATCTCGCGGGGGTCAAGGCGCTCTGCGAGCGGTACGACGCGCTGTACATCGCCGACGAGGTGCAGACCGGCCTGATGCGCACCGGGGAGCTGTGGGGCATCACGAAGCACGGTGTCGAGCCCGACATCCTGGTCACCGGCAAGGGCTTGTCGGGGGGCGTGTACCCGATCGCGGCGGTGCTGCTGAGCGAGCGAGCGGGGGCGTGGCTACGCGAAGACGGGTTCGGGCACATGTCCACCTTCGGCGGTGCCGAGCTGGGCTGCATCGCCGCGCTCGCGACACTGGAGATCACGCTGCGACCCGAGGTGCGCTCGACGGTGCACTACATCGCCGACGCCGTCGGCACCGGACTGCGGGCGATCCGCGACGACCACCCGGGCTGGTTCACCGGCATCCGCCAGGACGGGGTCGTGCTGGGCCTGGAGTTCGACCATCCCGAGGGCGCCAAGCACGTCATGCGCGAGCTCTACGAGGTGGGCGTGTGGGCGATCTTCTCCTCCCTCGATCCGCGGGTGCTCCAGTTCAAGCCCGGCATCCTGATGACCCCTGACCTGGTCGAGGAGCTCCTGGACCGGGTGGCCGTTGGGGTGTCCCGCGCCGCACGCCGCGCCGCACCCGTGGGACAGGGCACCGCGTGACGGGGCAGGTGTCGACCATCGAGCACGTGCTCGGCCATGCACGCTGGGCGGCCCGGGCCTACCAGCGCTACCCCGCCACCGATGTCGCGCGCATCGTGTCCGCCGTGGCCGCCGCGGCGCAGACGAACGCCCGCCGGCTCGCCGAGGCAGCGGTGGCGGAATCGGGTCGCGGGGTCGTGACCGACCGGACCCGGACCCATACGGCCTGCGCGAACGCCGCGAATGAGCTCCGCGAGGCGGATCTCCTGAGCCCGCGCATGGATCCGTCGGGGGCACGCGTCGAGGTTCCCCGGCCGGTGGGGGTCGTGTTGTCGCTCCTGCCCGCCCACCTCGCGTTCGCCCATGGCTGCGTCGCGACGTTGTTCGCGCTGATGACCCGCAATGCGATCGTCATCCGGTGCCCGGCCGGGGAGCCCAGCTGCGCCGAGGGCGTCCGCATGCTGGCGACGTCGGCGGTCGCGGCCGGCGCCCCGGACGGCGTGATCCAGTGCCTCGTCGAGCAGAGCGCGCCGCCCACCGCCGACCTCCTGATCGATGGACGCCTCGACCTCGTCGTGACATCCCCCGGTACCGCCCCGGCCGCAGGCGGCGTGCCGGTCCTCGTCGACGCGGCGGTCGACCCCGCGGCGGTGGCCGCGCAGCTCGTGGAGAGCGTGTCGTTCGACAACGCACTGGTCGGCGGCACCGAGTCGGTGCTGGTCGTCACGGATGGGGTCGCCGAGCCCGTCACGGCCGAACTCGGCCGCCACGGTGCCGCGGTGCTCGACGGCGCGGCGGCCGGGCAGCTCCGCCGGTACCTGTTCCCGGACGGGGCGCTCGCCGCGGAAGCCGCCGGGCGGGACGCCGTATGGATCGCCCACCGCGCCGGAATCCGCGTCGACCCCGCGACCCGCGTCCTCGTCGCGCCGTTCGATCTCGTCGTCCCCGAGGAAACGCTCGTGCGCGGGACGTGCGCGCCGGTGCTCGGCATGGTGCGGGTGCCCGACGTCATGCGGGGCGTGGCAGCGGCCCGATCCGTGGTGCGCGCCGGCCCCGGGCTCGCCGCAGCCGTGCACTCGACCGATCCGGCCGTGATCGCGCGGTTCTGCACCGAGGTCCCGGTTGGCCGCGTCGTGGTGAACGCCGGCACGACCGCGGGCCCCGACGGGGACGCCGGGCTCGCCGGGGCCGTCGCGGCCGGCATGACCGTCGCCGGCCTGCCGTCGCCCGGGATTCGGCCCGAGGAGCTGCTGCGCTGGACAAGCGTCACGTCGACCGGCACACGGCCCGAGCTGATCGCACACCTCACCACGACGGAAACCCGGGTGGCCGAGCGCGGTCCCGTCCCGCCGTACCCGGTTGCATCCAATGCACGGGAGGGCGTGCAGTGACCGAGGACAACGCGATCGAAGACAACGCGATCGAAGACAACGCGATCGAAGACAACGCGATCGAAGACAACGCGATCGAAGACAACGCGATCGAAGACGAGGCGGCCGCCCGGGGCGACGACCGGGTCGCCGAGGCCGCGCTCGGCAGATACGGGCTGTCCGCACAGCGGACCATGCGACTGATCAACCTCTCGGAGAACGCGACGTACCGGATCGACGATCCCGGGACGGGTCGCAGCGGCATCCTGCGGGTGCACCGGGCCGAGTACCACGACCGGGCAGCGATCGAGTCCGAGTTGGACTGGATGGGCGCTCTCGGCACGGACGCCGGCATCTCGACACCGTCGGTGGTGCTCACGCGGGACGACGACCGCGTGGTCACGGTCGAGGTTGATGGCACCGCCCGACACGCCGTGCTGTTCACGGTCGTCCCAGGCGTCGAACCGGATGGGACGCTGCTCGGCGCGGAGATCTTCGCTGCGCTCGGCGCCATCACGGCTCGGCTGCACCGCCACTCGCGCGCGTGGCGCCGTCCGGCCGGCTTCTCGAGGTTCTCATGGGACTGGCCGAACTCACTGGGCGCGAGCGCAAGGTGGGGGCGCTGGCAGGACGGCATCGGCGTCGGCGATGCCGAGCGGGCCGTACTCGCTCCGGCCGCCGAGTTGGTGCGCGACCGGCTCGCCGACTACGGGACATCCCCGGATCGCTTCGGCTTGATCCACGCCGATCTGCGAGCGGCGAACCTGCTCGTCGACGGTGACCGGCTGCACGTGATCGACTTCGACGACTGCGGCTTCTCCTGGTTCCTGTACGACTTCGCGGCCGCTGTCAGCTTCGTCGAACACGACCCTCGACTGCCCGAGTGGCAGGCCGCCTGGCTGCGCGGCTACCGCACGGTGGAGCCGCTCGACCCGGCCGACGAGCAGATGCTCGCCACCTTCGTGATGATGCGCAGGCTGATGCTGGTGGCCTGGATGGGTTCGCACGCGCACTCCCGCGAGTGCCGGGAGATCGGGCCGGGCTACACCGCGGACTCCTGCATGCTCGCGCGGCGCTACCTGCAGTCGGCCGGGCAGTCGCTACGCCCGGCCACTCGTGCACCCGGACAACCCCACGACCACACCCAGACGAACCTTCGACGGAGTTGATGCTTGATGTTCACCTCGATCGCCGGCCGTTCGGTCGTCGTCACCGGAGCGAGCCGGGGCATCGGCCGCGGCATCGCGGGCGTGTTCGCCGCAGCCGGCGCCCGGGTACTGGTCGTGGGCCGCGACGAGGACGCGCTCGCCTCGACCGTCGCGGAGTTGACGAAGGCAGGGGGCGAGGCGTCGGCCGTGGTGTGCGACGTCCGGGACCGCGAGCAGTGCGACGAGATGGCGCGCACCGCGCTCGCCCGGCACGGCGGCATCGACGTGCTGTGCGCCAACGCGGGCGTCTTTCCCTCCGCCCGGCTGGAGGACATGAAGCCGGCGGATCTGGACGAGGTGCTGGCCACCAACCTCAAGGGCACGGTGTTCGCGGTCCAGGCCTGCCTGCCCGCGCTGACCGAGTCGGGCCGGGGCCGGATCGTGGTCACGTCCTCGATCACCGGGCCGATCACGGGCTACCCCGGCTGGTCCCACTACGGCGCCAGCAAGGCCGGCCAGCTCGGGTTCATCCGCACGGCGGCCATGGAACTGGCCCTGCGAGGCGTCACCATCAACGCCGTGCTGCCGGGCAACATCGTCACGGAGGGGCTCGAGGACCTCGGGCAGGACTACCTCGACCAGATGGCCCGATCGATCCCCCAGCGCAGGCTGGGCACGCCGGCCGACATCGGAAACGCCGCTCTGTTCTTCGCGACGGAGGAGGCCGCGTACATCACCGGTCAGTGCCTCGTCGTCGACGGCGGCCAGGTCCTTCCCGAGTCGCTGATGGCCCTCGACGAGATGTGACCTCGAGATGCGACCCCGGCCGGCCGGCTACGGGCCGGGCCGGGAGGCCGACTGGATGGCCACCGCGTCGGCGAGTTCCGCCTGCAGGGCCACGGTGTCGGGGTGGGCCGGCCCGCGTACCGACTCCGTAGCCGAGTAGGCCAGCTGCAGCTGAGTCACGGCATGGTCGACCCGGCCGAGTGCGAGGGCGATGTCCGCGGCCGCCGCCCGGACGACCGTGGTCAGGTAGTCACGAGGCCCGAAGATCGCTTCGGCGTCGTGGAGGAGCTGGTCCAGCGCCGCGGAGGCCGGGCCGAGGTCGCCCGCTTCCGCGCCGTCGAGAGCCAGCCCCAGGCGGGACACGAGGGTGTCGGGGTGGCTGGGGCCGAGGGCGAGAGCCCGCTGGTGCGCGACCCGCGAGTGCACGGCCACCGCGTCGGCCGTGCGTCCGGAGAGCCGCAGCACGGTGCCCAGCGCGTCCCGCGCGTCCAGCGTGCGCGGATGCCCGTCCCCGAACACCGCGACCCGAGCGGCGAGATTCACCTCGAGCATGCCCAGCGCTGCCGCCAGCCGGCCGGCGCACGCGTGGGCGACCGCCATGTTCCCGGCGGCGACGAGCGTGTCCGGGTGCTGTGGCCCGAGCACTCCCGCGCAGTCGGCGACCACATCGTGGAAGGCCTCGACGGCCTCGTCCGCCCGATCCTGATGAACGAGATCAACCCCGGCGGCGTTGCGTTCCGCCAGCTCCAGCCAGCGGACGGCCGAGCTGTGTTGCGGAGCCCCGCCGAGGGCCTGGTGGAGGGCAGCACTCTGGGCGAGAAAGGCCGAACCTTTGAACCGGCCTCCATCGAGACCGCCGCCGGCGGATGTCATCTGTGGTCACTCACCGGCCGCCCAACGCCACCGATGCGGCGGCGACCGCCGCTGCCAATCCGGCCACCACCGCCTGCAGCGCCGGCGGCAGGTAGGTGTTCAACTCTTTGAGCACGTCTCGCGCATCGTGGACCTCGAAAACCCGCTCGGCGCCCAATGCGCCGACCATCGACGCGACGGTCGCGCCGGCCAAGTCGAACTCGGCAGGATGGGTGAGCATGTGCCGCACCCGGTTGCGCGAGCTGCTGGCCCGCAACAGATCCATCGCCGGGAATCGGTCCGGCTTGCGACCGCGCAGTCCCAGCGACCCCCGCTGGTGCCGCACCACTCCCTCGTCGACGAGCTCCCGCACGACGAGGTCGGTGACGGCCTCGCCCAGGGAACCCACCCACGTGCGCACGGTGTAGGACTTCTGTTGATCGGCAACACATCCGAGGACGTAGTCACCGACCCGGTCGGTAGGCCCGGCCTGGACCGGGTCCGCCATCACCACGTGGTCGTCGATGATCCCGATCCGTCGACCGATGACGAGGTCGGCGAGTTCGGCAGCGGATACCCCGCACTCCAACAGCTCCTGGCTGACCTCCCCCTTCCCCGTGAACGGGTCGTGGAGGAGCAGGAAGAGCTGGCACGACAACTTCGTTGTCTGCTTCATAGCGTGGATCACAATAGCGAAGAGGTCCCGTCGCCGACAGCCCGGCCCTTGGCATTTCAACGCAGCATTGCGTAAAGCGTTTCATTCGCGGATCTGACAGCGATCGAACGTAGGGTCGACAAGTCGTAGAACCTTGCACCGGTTCAGACGTGGAGCCCGTCGTCATTCGCACCGGATCACGCCGATGGCAGGGCGTCAGGCCGGGCGATCTCGAGACCGTGCAAAAGTTACCCGTAGGCAACACCTTCGAGACCCGGGGCGACGACGGACCGGGCCGAGCCCGGAGCCAGGCGAACTCATCAGACAACGAACCGTGGGCCGGCACCTCACCGGCTGATCTCCATGATCCTGCGGTAGGAGGTCGGGCGCGGCAGCAGCCCGGTCAGCAGAACCGTGGAGGCAACGGCGAACGGGCGAGCGGCGGCCCTTGCGGGCGCGTGGATGGGCTCGAGCTCCAACATCGTTCCCCTGTTTTCGCTCTCTCGCTGATCCTGCTCCAGGCGAAGAACTCGAATCAGATCCGCACCGCACGAAATGGCGTCCGCTGCCTGCACCCGGGCCGGCAGTCGGTCACCGAAGCGGCAGCTGTCCTGTCGCTACATCTTCGCGAGTCCCAGATGGGTCCTGAACGAGATGCGGTGCAGATCACGCACAAGATCATGTCCGGCCAGACAAGGCCTGGTGAGCTGCGAGAACATCAACTCACCGAGCCTTGCCCGTGCCGTCGGGACGACAGGATTTGAACCCGCGACCCCCAGTACGGTCAACGGATCGCACCGGCCTTCGGAAACAGAGAATCTCCCGCTTGGCGCGGTGCAGTACGACGCACCCCTTCGTCGTTCGGACCCGCTCGGCGCAATGCGGTGCTCCACATTTGCTCCACCCAAGTCGGTCAATGCAGTCGTAGGACGCACCTCTCCCCCCGTGCGGCCCGCGCTCCAGTTGACCTGTCATAAGATCGCTTGTCGCTCAACATGACGGCCCCGGCATCTGCGCCGCCGGTGCTGCGTCCACGGCGGGCTGTTCCCCGGCGTTGCCCGCTCAGCGCGGCGGCGGGCCGGCCGGACCCGCAGGCGGCGGACCGTAGCCGGGCGGCGGGCCCGGCTGCCACGGCGGCGGACCGCCGTAGGGCGGGCCGGGCGGCCACGGCGGGGCCGCCGCCCGGCGCCGCCCCGAACGGCGCACGAGCCACAGCGTGAGCAGCACCGCCGCCGTGATCACGACCAGTATCACGACCAGTGCGATGATGCCGATGGTGGCGAAGGCGCCTCCGATCGCACCGCCGATGGTCTGCTCGTCCATCGCCGGATCGCGCGGGCCGAACGACGTCTCGAGCTGCTGCCGACTGGCCTCGGTCGCGTCGTTCCCGATCTCGATCCGCATCTCGTCGAACCGCAGCGGGAGCTGGGTCCACACGAGCTCGCCCGCCCTGATGAAGGCGGGCCCCCCGCTGAGCGAATCGTGCCCCGAGGCCGACACGACAACGATGTCGCGGCCGTTGGTCGAATTCAGGTTGACGTTGGTGTCGCGGAAGCCGTCCTCAGCGAGGCGTCCCGACATGGCGATCGCCGTCTGCAATGGGTTGCCGCCGGCGCACCCGCCGAGCAGGACGGCGATCAGCGCGAGGAACGCGATCCCCGCCCGGTGTCGCCCACGTCGTCGTTCGAGCACGCGTCCAGCAGCCATCGCAACCCCCCGGTCGTCCCTGCAACCAAGCCTATCGACGAGACTTTCGGATTCCTCGCGGTCGCATCGCCTCGACGGCGCCTCTGTGGCAGGGACTCGTCGATCGGCGTTCGCGTGACTGTGAGGCGTGCTCCATGCGGAAGAACTCTTCCTTCACCGGCGGCCGGGTCGGCTGCGAGCCTCCCTCCCACGGCGCAGACACCCGTATGGCGCGGCGGCAACCGCTCACCCGCAGAAGGAGAGACATGGCCGGCATCGGTAGGACCACTCAGGGGCTTCACCGTGGCGTGGCGTCCAACGAGATCGACCTCACCTCCCGCACCGGCTCCGGCCTCGTCATGCGGTGGATCAGCGTCGCGCTCGCCCTGCTGTTCGCTGCGGGATGTCTGGCCTCGTTCGTCGCCGGGCCGGAGGAGATGGCTGTCCGGCTGATGGCCGGCGCCGGTGGCCTGGTGGTCGTGCTCGTTGTCGCCTTGGCGGTGGTCGTCCGCCGGCGGGCACCCACGAGGCTGGTGGTGGACCACGAGGGGATCCGGGTGCTGCCGCGACGTGGCCGCGCCCTCGTGCGTCTGGCCTGGACCGAGCTCTCCGGGGTGGGCGTCATGACGAACGAGGTCGCACTCCGCAGCAAGCGGCGCGGGGCGCGCCTGCGCGCCACAGTCGGGGCCGACGCTGCCGTCTCGGTACCGATCTGGCTGGAGCTGTACCCAGCGAACCCCGATGCCGTGGCGCGCCATCCGGAGTTGTACGGGGCCTGGAGCCTCGGGAGCCGCACCGCTCCCGGCGAGAAGCAGAGGTGGATCGTGCACATCGGCGACACCCTCGGGCAGGAGTTCCCGATCGACGAGGCCGTGCAGCGCTGGCGGCCACAGCTGTGGCGGGGCAATCGGTCCGGCTCGGTCTTCTTCGGCGGAAACGAGGCTCGGAACAACGCCGAACTCGCCCGCATGAGGTACTCCCGCTCCCGGCAGCATGCTCGCGGACCAGCTCGGCCTGCAGATCAGGCTGCCGGCCACTGATCGTGACCGTGCGCCCGTGCCGTCGGGCTCGAGTTCTGACTTCCTCGTTCGCCCACGAACCGGCCGGATCGTCGGTTCGTCCGTTCAGCCGCCGTTGAGTGCTTCGTCCAGTGCGGTGGTCTGGGCCTCGACGAAGGCCCGGGAGAGGGCGGTTTTCGGTTCGATGGAGTCGAAGTTGTGGTAAGCGCCGGGCACTACGTGCAGGGTGCAGTCGACGCCGACCTGCTGCAGCCGCCGGGCGTAGGTGACGTCCTCGTCGTGGAACAGGTCGTTGGTGCCGACGCCGATCCAGGCGGGCGGAAGGCCGGAGAGGTCCTCGTAGCGGGCCGGCGCGGCCAGCGGGGGCACGCTGCCGTCCGCGGTGGCGGGGCCGACGTAGGCGCGCCAGCCGAACCGGTTGCTGTGCGGGCTCCACACGCGTAGCGACCGCGGGTCGATGTCGGTGCGGATAGTGGTCCGGTCGTCCAACATCGGGTAGGACAGCAGCTGCAGGACCGGACGGATCTCGCCACGTTCCTTCGCCAGCAGCGCCAACGCGGCGGCCAGACCTCCGCCGGCGCTGGCGCCGCCGACGGCGATGCGGGCGGGGTCGACGTCGGCCTGGCGGGCGAGCCAGCGCAGCGCGGTATAGCAGTCTTCCAGCGGCGTCGGGAACGGGTGCTCGGGTGCGAGCCGGTACTCCACCGAGACGACGACGATGTCGAGCTGCTCGGCGACCCGGCGGCAGAACCGGCTGTCCTGCGCCGCGTCGCCGAGCACCATTCCGCCGCCGTGGATCCACAGCAGCGCCGGCGTCCGAGGCCGGGCCGAAGCCGGCCGGAAGACGTGTACCGACACGTCGGTGTCCACGGAGACGATCTGCGCATCCGGCCGCCGAGCGCTCCCGGTGAGCTTCGTGAGGAGCCGGAGAGTGGGAAGCGTTCGGGCGGTGATGATGGTGCGGGGAAGGAATCGCGCCGCCCGCAGCTGCGGGTTGAACGGTTGCTCAGTCATCGTTTTCCTGACGGGAGGGCGACGTAGCCGGATGTGCCGGCTCGTGTGCGGAAGTGTCGGTCTTGGGTCTGAGCTCGGCGTCCACCAGGGCCAAGGCATTGCGGAGTCCCTGCTCCAGGAGGTCGTCGGAGAGCTGTCGGTCGGTCAAGGCGCGGGAGAGCTGTAGCGTCCCGGCCATCAGGCCGAGGAGGCTGAGCGCTTTCACGCGAGCTGAGAGCGGATCCTCGGGTGCCATGCGGGCGGCGAGGCCGTCGATGACGACAAGCACACCCTGGGTATACGCCTGCCTGATTGCGTCGTCGCCGCGCGCGATCTCGTCGAGCAAGGCGGCGTTGGGGCAGCCGTCGACGGGATCGTCCCGGTGGTCGGCCGACAGGTACCAACGCACGATCTGTTCGAGGCCGGCCGCGCCGGGGGCCGCCTGCTCGACGATGTTCGCGTGCAGTGTGTCCAGTTCGTTGGCGATCGCGGTGACGACGAGGCTGTCCTTGGACGCGAAGTGGGCGTAGAAGGCGCCGTTGGTCAGGCCCGCGTCCTTCATGAGCGTCGCGACTCCGGAGCCGTCGATGCCGTCCCGCTTGAGCCGTCGGCCGGCCGTCGCGATGATCCGCTGCCTTGTCTCCTGCTTGTGTTCTTTCGTGTACCGCACCATGCGTTCGTTCATCTCCGCCGGGACTGACGATCCCGATACCGCCTTGGCCAGGACATCACGCGTCAGTTGGGCATCCGGTTGAACCTGCGGATGACGCGGTCGAAGATCCTGGCCGGGGCGACGCGGTGCACCGCGTTGATGGTCCGGGCGGTCGTGCCGGCGGTGCGCCGTAGTTTCGGGTTGCGGTCGGTGGCCGCCGCGACGATCACCTTGGCGACGACGGCGGGGTCGTCGCCGCTGGTGAGGTTCTTCGCCAGCACCTCGTCGTAGTTGCGCCGTCCCGCCGCGTAGAGCGGCATGGGGGTGTCGGCCTCCACGCTGTGGCCCGCGAACGGGGTGTTGATCGGGCCGGGCTCGACGAGCAGGACCCGGACGCCGTGCTCGCGGACCTCGTGATCCAGCGACTGGGAGTAGCCCTCGACCGCGTGCTTGGTCGAGACGTAGAGGGTCATGAACGGGCTGGGCACGAACCCGCTGAGGGACGAGACGTTGACGATGCGTCCCTGCCGTTGCGCCCGCATGTGCGGCAGGACCGCCTTGGTCATCCGCATGACGCCGTAGACGTTGATGTCGAAGACATCCTGCGTCTGGGTGATCGAGAACTCCTCGGCTGCGCCGGTTGAGCCGACGCCGGCGTTGTTGACCAGGACGTCGATGCGCCCGAACCGGTCGATCACCTGCTTGACCGCTGAGGCGACCGATTCGTCGCTGGTCACGTCGAGGTCGAGGTAGGTCACGCCGGCGGGCGGGGTGGCTCGTGCGGTGTTGCGGCCGGTTCCGATCACCTCGAAGCCCGCGGCGGCCAGTGCGATCGCTGCCGCCTTGCCGATGCCTGAGGTCGCGCCTGTTACGAGCGCGACCTGCTGGGTTGCTGTCATGACTGGCTCCCGATGGTTGAGATTACGTTCGTACGACCATAGCGAGGTCGACAGTCACGGGGCAAGGCCTTCCAGAAATTAAATTATGGTCGTACTCTCAAGGAGGGCGGGGCGCGCGCGTGCTCGGTGGACCTTCGCCGAGCCGCTACCTGGGCTGGCGTCGCGGCACGCCCGCCGCACGTCGGTCCTGACCGCGTGGCTTGACGATCATCCCGGCGTAGAGGTCATCTGCCGAGACCGGACGGCGGCGGAGCCCGCTCGACCGTGGCTACACCGGCGGAGTCCAGATCCTGCGCCAGTACCTACGCGCACTCCGAACCGCCGGGCCAGACCAGGAGACCGACAGCCCGTTCAAGCCGCCATCGGTACGCCGCGACTGACTGGACCATGAGCGACCGCTACGAACATTTCGGGCTGACCCGAAACGTTTTCATGTGTGCCTGGTGGTGCGAGCACCCTGACACCGAAGTCAACGGTGGCGGTATATCGCGCAGGTCGAGAAGCCGGGCCGGCGATGGTCTGACCAATTCACCCGTGCGGCTCAACGGGCAGCGTTTTCCCGGCACTTGCCGTGACCATTTCTGGCAAGCGGACGAATGCCAGCTTGCTGAATGCATGAAGCATGGCCTGCTGCTGCCGCACGCGCTAGCGTCTGTCACCGGTCGATCGCAGCTCCCCCCGCAATTCGACAAATGCCAGCACACTTCGGCTCGCCGTTCTGTCCTGCTCTGCGCTTCGGCGTGCCCTGTCGCTCCACTGTGGAGGACGCGCATGCGTCGCTCGATCCGTGGTTCCCTCGTCGCTCTCTTGCCCCACGGCTACCACCTGGCCGAGCCCGACTGGCAACGACGGCACCGGCTCCTGCTGTACGTGCTCGTCGGGCACGAGTTCGGGCTCGGCCTGTTCGGCCTGGTACTCCGCGCGCCGCCGGTCGTCGTGCTGCTCGCGGTGGCGGTCCCGGCCGCGTGCCTGCTGCTCGGCTGGCTGCTGGGCCAGCACCGGCGGGCGGCCTCGCTGTTCGTCAGCGGTGGGCTCGTCTACAGCTCGGCGGCGCTGGTCGTGCTGACCGGCGGCACGATCGAGGCCCATTTCCACTTCTTCGTCATCATCGGCTTCATCGCGCTGTACCAGGACTGGGTGCCGTTCCTGTTCAACGTGCTCTTCACGGTGGCGAGCCACGGCGTGGGGTCGGCCTGGCAGCAGACGCTGATCTTCAACCACGCGTCGGCACAGGCGAACCCCTGGCTGTGGTCCCTGATCCACGGGGTCGCGGTGCTCCTCGCCTGCGTGGGGATGGCCCTGTTCTGGCGCATCACCGAGGACTCGCAACGGGAGAAGGACGCCCTCCAGCAGCAGCTCGCCCAATCCGAGATCTACCGGCGGCAGTTCGCCTCCGACCTGCTGGTGAACCTGGCCCGGCGCAACCAGAGCATGCTCTACCGGCAGCTGGAGATCATCAACCAGCTCGAGGAGTCGGAGCAGGATCCAGACGCGCTCGCCGAGCTGTTCACGCTCGACCACCTGGCCACGCGGGTGCAGCGCAACGCCGAGAGCCTGCTGGTGCTGTCCGGCGAGCAGCCTGCGCGGGTCTGGCGGGAGCCCGTGCCACTTCACGATGTCGTGCGCGCCGCCATCGCCGAGACCGAGGACCTCGAGCGGGTGTCGGTGCTCGTCGACGACCGCCCGGCCATCGCCGGCCACAGCGTCACCGACACTACGCACCTGATCGCAGAGCTCACCGAGAACGCGGTGCGCTTCTCTCCACCTGACAGTCGGGTGCGAATCAGCTTGCTGCGCGACCAGAGCCGAGCCGGCGGCCTGCTGCTCATCATCGAGGACTGGGGTATCGGGATGACCGCAGAGGACCTCGCGACTGCCAACTTCATCCTGGCCGAGGCCCCCGACATCGACCTGGCCGTCGCGCAGCGTCTCGGCTTCCATGTCGTCGCCCGGCTCGGCGCCCGCCACGGCATCCGGGTCTCGCTCTCCCCGACCCCCGGCTCGGGCATCACCGCGGTGATCGCATTGCCTGCGGACCTGTTCGAGTACGAGCCGGGTCGACGTGGTGATCATCAGGTTCGGCTCGGGGCCAATGACACAGTGCCCAACATGTGGGTGGCGCCCGAGACCCTCGCCGCCAACGCAGTGGTTCCGGCGCAGCGTTCCGAGCCGGTGGGAGTCGAGGGCGCCGAACCGGAGGTGCGCACCCTGCAACGTCGCGTGCCGCAGTCCCACCTGGTCACGGAGCTGCGCGCGTCGAGCCCCGCGTTCCCGTCCAACGGCAACAGCGCGTGGTTCGATCCGGCCGCACCTACCACCGGGCCCGGTTCCGCCCCCGAGTAGGAGTAACGGTGAAGGGCAGGTGGGAACGTTGTCCGGAGCGAAATCCCCGCGGCATGCCGCGCGCGAGAGGCCGCGGCGGGTCATCCCGATCTACGCCGTCACGGGCGGACGAACCCGCGCGACCGGCCGCGAGCTCGCGCTGGAGTCTCTCGTCACCGCGACCGAACGGGCCGGCTGGGACCGGAGTCTCGAGCGCGAGTACCGCACGATCGTCGAGATGGCCCACCGACCTGTATCGCTGGCCGAGATCGCCGCCGCGCTCAGCGTGCCGCTGACCGTGGCGCGCGTGCTCGTGGGCGACCTCGTCGGCGGCGGTTATCTCGTTGTGCACGCCCCATCGCCGGCGTGCGCGGACGGGCGACCGACCGAGGCCGTGCTCACCCGCCTTCTCGCGGGTCTGCGTGCCCACTGAGCCAGGTCGACGTACCGCGCCGCAGGCGGCTGGACGCGGCCGAGCTCGTCCGTCCGGCGCAGGGTCGGCTGTGCTGATCGGCGTCGCGGTCGTCCGGCTCGATGAGCCGCGGCCCGCAGCAGCCGGTTGCCGACCGACGCCGGCAGGCCGGGTCCTGATTCCCGTCAGGGCTTCCGCGCGACGCCGCAGTACTGGGTGACCTCGACGGGGTCCCCCAGCTCGCTCGGGTCGGGACGCCACAACGAGCAGGACACCACGCCGGGGTCGAGCAGCTCGAGGCCGTCGAAGAAGCGGGTGAGCTCCACCCGGCTGCGGGTCCTGATCGGGGGTGCACCGCTGGCGTTGTAATAGGCAACCGACTCCGCCATCGCCTCGGCGTGCACCTCGGCCGTCGGATGGGACATCGCCAGGTAGCTGCCCGAGGGCAGGGCGTCCACGAGGCCGGCGACGATGCCGTGGGCGACATCGTCGTCGAGCACGTAGTTGATGATCCCCAGCAGCATGAGCGCCACCGGGCGCGTGAGGTCGAGGGCGCCGGCTGCGTCCCGCAGGATCGTCTCCCAGTCGCGCACGTCGGCGTGCAGGTACTGAGTGGCTCCCTCGGGGGTGGAGACGAGCAGAGCGCGCGCGTGCGCCAGCACCATCGGGTCGTTATCGACGTACACGATGCGGGACTCCGGGGCGATCGCCTGTGCGACCTGGTGCGTGTTGTTGACCGTCGGCAGGCCGGTGCCGATGTCCAGCAGCTGCCGGATGCCGGCGTCGCGCACGAGGTGCGTGACGGCGCGGACCAGGAATCCTCGGTCCGCCCGCGCGGAGTCGATCAGCTGCGGGAAGATCCCGAGCACCTGCCGCCCGACCTCGCGGTCGACCGAGTAGTTGTCCTTGCCGCCGAGCAGGAAGTCCCAGAACCGCGCCGCCTGGGGGATCGTCGTGTCAATCACCACCGGTGGTGTGTTCGGCTCACCCATCGCAGCGCGTCCTCCTCGGCTCGTCGCCCGTTCCCGGCGGCGGCCAAGTTACACCTGGGCCGGCCCAACCCGGTCGCGTTCGGCCGTCGATCAAAACGCACCGGCCTCCAGCAGCGATTAGCCCGGCGGCGGCGCCGCCGGCCGCATATGAGGCCGGTCCGCGGATGTCGCGCGCGGCATGCCGCGGGCCCTCCGCGGCGCTGCTCAAGCCCGCCGCTGACCACGGCGGTGGTGACCACGATCCGGCGCACGCACAGGCCCGGTGCCGCGCGGCGCCGGCCACCGACACATCCCCGGCGGTCGTCCGGCGAGATGCGTATCGGCTGCATACCCTGGCTTTGTGCGGTCCTGGTGGCGGAGGCTGTTCGGCCGGCTGAACCGGCTCGAGGCCCATGCTGTGCGGCGCCGCCTGCCGTTGTCGACCGACCAACCGCCGGCCGGCGTGACGGGGGTCAGTGCTCTGGCATACGGGGGCGGATTGTGGTTGGCGATCGCCGCGGTCATGGCTGCCCGTCCGGGCCGGCTTCGTCAATGCGCCCGCGACGGGGCCGTCGCGGTCGTGCTGGCCAGCGCGACCGCGCATCTGTTGAGCCGCCTGCTCCCCCGGCAACGCCCTGCGGCCGACCAGCTGCCGGCGTATCAGGCTCTGCTGCGCAAGCCCACCTCGCCGTCGTTCCCGTCGTCCCATACCTCCGTTGCGATCGCCTTCACGACAGCATTGGCGCGCCGTAGCCGCTGGGTAGGCTTTGGAATCGCCCCGCTGGCGCTGGCGGTGGCGTACTCCCGGATTCGCACCTGGGCACACTGGCCGAGCGACGTCGTCTTCGGTGCTTTGCTGGGTGTTGTCGTCGGCGAGGCCGCGCACCGACTGCCCGAAACACTGACCACATCGCTCCCTCCCCGCTCATCCAGCTCCTGAGTGAGAGACGGGCGGCACGGTCACGTGCGATGGAGCCCGTTGGTGCGCCCGCAGGTCCCACGATGCCGACGTCAGCGGGCACGGTCACGTAACGCCGAGCAACACGCCGAGATCCGGTCCGACTGGCCGTCCGCCCGTGCTTCATCGTGCCGGCCTACAGCCCTGATCTCGACGATCCGCCTTCAGGGACGGAACCCCTCAGCGCACGCGTCGCCCCTTCGCCTACACGACGACGATCCGGTGCGGGGGCGAGTCAGGTGCGAACGGCACCCTCGTCGCCCCTAACACTACAGCCGGACTTGTGATCGTTCTTCTGATCGCAGGGCTGGGGAGCATCTCGGCACGGCGGAGCCGCCGACACCGGTGCAACCCGTGCCGGTCGACGCACCTCGTCACCGGCCAGCCACCCCGTCGACCGGGCGCGCCACCCGAGAACGAGCGCACCGGCGACACGGGCCGGGCCGGTCCGGCGAGGGCCTGTGATCGTCAGCTTGGCGCCTTTCCCGACGTGGGGCGTCGGGTTTCGCGCCGAACCGCTGATCACCGCCTGGGCCGCCGCCTTCTACCACCGTCGGTCGCCTCATCGCCCGGTCTGTCCCTGCCTGGGGTGGTTCGCATGACGGGTTCTGTCATCGCCCCGATCGTGCCCGGCGCAGGGATGCGCGGAGAGAAGCGGCGGATTCCTGCTGCGCGTCCCACCCGGCGAAGGCAACCTCCGCTTCCGTTGGTCACGGTCCCAATGCCGCGCGAGGGTTCGACCGTGTACGGGATGAGTGCGCTGGATCGCCTCGGTCGGCTGGATGATCGAATCGTTCTGCAAGCGTTGGGCTGGGCTGCCCGTCCCGGTGTGGTCTCGCCTCGATCATCCGGGAGAGGGCTGGGTGTGGAGGGGGTCGGGACCACAGCCGGTTGCGTGGCACCCAACCCGCGGTGGTCTCGTCGAGAACGGGCGTGCCCCCCAGTCGGGGACGGCCGCCCACGCAACCCCAGGGTTCGGTAGTGCACCCAACCCACCCACCCCCACAAGGTGACGGGGTCGAGGTGAACGGGAGGAACCACCGCCGAGGCCCAGCTCACGGGGCGGGCGCCGGGTGGCCCGGGCCGGGAACGGCGCGCCCACCGGCAGCCGCCCGACCAGACTCGACCCGACGGACCGACACGATCGCGCCACCCCGGCCGCTCGACCGGCCGCGGGCATGATCCGAACTACCGGTTGTCCACGGCTGCCCCCACAACCATGAGCACCCGAAACTCCGGATCATGCAAGCGAAGATCGCGAGTAGCGGGTGCTCATGGCTGCCGGCACAGCCATGAGCAACCGGTACTGCGGACCGTGGGCGCGGCCACCGGCAAACGGGACCGGGCACCAGCGCCGCACCACCCGTCGCGCGGTGGCAGTCCACGTCCCCCGCCTCGACCAGCAAGATCACGAAGTCGAGCTGTAGTACTAACCGACGAGTGTGCCGTTCGTCGCGTCGGGGGTCCGTGGCGCGACGGGTCGCCTCGCGACAAGAACGAGGTTGACGATGGTCGCGGGGATGATGACTGCGATTGCGACGATCAGGGTCTCGGACGGAAGGGAGGGTCCGCTCGAGATCCCCGCCCAGCGACCGATGGCGATCGAGCCGGCGAGGGAGGCCCAGAGCGCGGTCTCGACGGCACAAAGCCATTCGGTCCGCGGATCACCGCGCTCCGCTGTCGCGGCGGCTCGGATGTGGAAGCCGCTGGCCATGAGCGAGATGACCGCGATCCCGATGGCCGCGAGCGGGGTCGTCCACTCGAAGGTGCCGATGAGCGACGGGAGCCAGAGGGCGACGGCCCCGACGACTTCCGACAGGCCGATGATGATCACGAGTCCCCGCGGAAGGTCATCGAAGCCGGCCCAGCGGTCGATACCCCGTCCGATCACCTTGGGCAGGCCGGCGGCGAAGAAGAAGAGAGCGAGGAATCCCTGAGCAATCCACAGCATGATCTCGAGCATGATGATCTCCCATGTCAACGATTAGTAGGCGACGGCGATTGAATGACCGATGGTCGACGGTTCAGCGAGCGCCCGAAGCATGAGGTGCGCTGCGTCTGCACGTGAGAGCCGCATGTGTCGGACGTTGCGTTCGAGGTTCCTGGGGTTGCGGACGACAGCGGTGACCGTGTGTCCGGCCGCGAGCGCTTGGTCGACGAGGTGGCGGCCGATGCCTCCTGTTGCGCCGACGATCGTGAGATGCATGGAGGACCTTTCCCGGCGGTCGCGGCGGGTTATCTCGACAATTGCGCGCCTACCCGCGTGCTGCTTTCGTGATGGCCGGGCGATGAGGTGTGCAATGCGGCCGCGCTGAGGAATCCGAGCGCGACCACGGTCGCGACGGTCCGGGCCACGTGCGAGAGCTGCCAGCGATCACGCACGCTCGCCCAATCCACGGGGGGCGCCTGCACGACCCAGGCCATCTGTTCTGTGTTGATGGGGAGATTGATCAGCAGCGAGATGGCGAACGCCGTCACGAGCAGGACGAGTGCGGTCAGCATCAGCCAGAAGGTGCGCCCTCTCTTCCGGTTCGCGATCACGAGGAACACAGTGGCGACCAACGCCGGCAGCAGGGTGGCGGAGACGGGAACGCCCAGTCCGCCGAACGCGACATGCCGGACCTGGGTGTACACCGAGGCATCGGCGCCCCGCAGGGTCAGTTCGATGACGAGCACGGCGAGCAGCAGCCCGCCGAAGAGACCACCGAAGAGCAGGGCTGCGAGATGCGCGGTTCGCACGATTCCGGAACCGGCGATGGCGATCCTCTTCCGGAGTCCGAATGCCGCGGACACCGCCGCGATGATGAGAACGATCATTCTTCGGCTCAGCTCCCGGTACCGGGCGGGCCCGCGAGCACGATCATGGAATCCCCTTCCTTCGGTTACTATCGAACACGTACTATATGTGTTCGATAGCTTCTGGAGGACTGCCCGACTGAGGGGACGCTGAGGGCGCGCTCGCAGCAGACCGAGGTGCACTGACCGACGCGGGGTGCGCGGACGCGGGGCACCTTCGCGGAAGGGGACCCTCCATGCCGGACCTACCGGGGTGGACCGCCATGCTGCGGTTCGAGCCGGGTGGCCGCCAGCTCGCGGAGCAGGGCGGCGCTGTCCTCGTCGGCGGGGAGGAACGTCTCGGGCGCCAGGTCGGACGCGCCGACGTCAAGCGGGCCGAACGTGGCGATCACGGTGGGCAGGCCGACCACGCCGAGGCGAGTCCGAGCTCGAAACCGGCCATGACGCGTCGTCGAAACCGGCCGCCCCGCAACGAGCATCCGGCCGGCTGGCACGGGTCCACCACCGATTCGCGAGGACTCAGGCTCGCGCTCCTCGGCGACCCGACGACCGACGCGGCATGGAATCCGGACACGTCGTGAACCAGCAGACCCAGCCGGCCGTGTCGTTCATCGAGCTGACTCTTGTCGTTGCGGGCGCCGCGAACGTCGTCGGAACCTCCCCCATCGGCGACGCAATCCGCACGACCCGGGACACCATCACCCTCGCCGTCGCCGCCTGAATCGGAGCCTGACGTTGCCCGACGACCCGCTCATCGCCACCCCGCAGGCCTACCCGCTCCTCTGCATCAATGAGCTCGACATGTGCTACTTCGTGGTCGGATGGACCGCCACAGGTACACCGGTCGGGGTCCCCGAGTCCGCGCTCGCAGCCATGGGTCACACCACCACCGGCGCCAAGGAGATCAAGGGCGGCGGCAAACTCACCTACGAGATGCCCAGGATGAACGTCTCCGCCACGGACCCCTGATCGCAACCGATGCCCGCGACGAGGCTCCCGGACGCTCGTCAGGCGGGCGGCCAGTTCCGTAGGGCGGCGTCGGCGACCTTGCGCAACTCGTCGCGACCGGCGCCGCCCGCGGCCTGGACAGCGATCCCGCCCGACACGGTCATGAGGAACCGGGCCAGCAGTCCGGGGTCGGACGTCGGCGGCAGGTCGCCCTCGTCGCGGGCTCGCCGGAACCTGTCCTCCAGGCGGGCGCAGGCGTCGTTGCGGACGTCGGCCAGGAGATCCTGGGCGGCCCGGTCCGCGGGCGCGGCGGCCAGCGCCCCCTGCACGGTGAGGCACCCGGACGGTCGCTCAGGGCCGGTGGTGGTGTCGACCGAACCGTGCAGGAACGCCGTGGCCACCGCCCGGGCGGTCGGCTCCTCGAGCGCGCGCGTCGCATAGGCGGCCGGCCCGGCGGAGTAGCGCTCCACCGCCTTCCGGAACAGGTCCTCCTTGTTGCCGAAGGCCGCGTACATGCTCGTGCGGGTGATACCCATCGCCGCAGTCAGGTCGGTGAGACTGGCCCCCTCGTAGCCCTGCTCCCAGAACACCCGCATCGCGCGCTCGAGGGCCTCGTCCACGTCGAACTCCCGCGGCCGGCCGATCGTCGCCCTCCGGGCACCCGTCATGACGTCGAGCCTAGTCCCATCCGCGGCCGGCCGGTTCCGTGCTACGTTCGTTCTGTACCGGTCAGTGCTTAAGTATGGAGAGGTCAGAGCTCGATGGGACAGTTCGACGGCAAGACGGCGGTGGTGACCGGTGGCAGCACCGGGATCGGCCTGGCGACCGCGGAGCGACTCGCCACCGAGGGCGCACACGTGTTCATCACCGGGCGACGCGAGACCGAGCTGGAGAAGGCCGCGGCCGAAATCGGCAACGCCACAGCGGTGCCCGGTGACGTCAGCGTCGCGGCCGATGTGGACCGCCTGTACGAGCGGGTGCGGGAGCGCGGGAAGGGCCTGGACGTGCTGTTCGCCAACGCAGCCATCCAGCACCTCGCGCGACTGGACGAGCTGACGGAGGAGAACCACGACCGGATCTTCGACATCAACGTCAAAGGCACCTTCCTCACGGTGCAGAAGGCCCTTCCGCTGCTCAACGACGGCGCCTCGGTGATCCTGACCGCCTCCACCAGCGCCGAGCGCGGCGACGAGCGCTTCGGCGCCTACGGGGCGTCCAAGGCAGCCGTGCGGGCCTACGGGCGCACCTGGGCCAACGAGCTCGTCGGTCGCGGCATCCGGGTCAACGTGGTCTCGCCGGGCCCGGTCGACACCCCGTTGTTCGAGGTCTTCGGCGAGCGCGCCGACGAGATGAAGGCGGTGGTCGCGACCGCCGTGCCCGCCAGGCGGATCGCCGCCCCGGACGAGATCGCCGCCTCGGTGGTCTTCCTCGCCTCGACGCAGAGCAGCTTCGTCCACGGCGCCAACCTCTACGTCGACGGCGGGATGAACCAGATCTGACCGGGTCCAGAGAAACGCCGATCGATACGTACGACACGCAACACGGAGGAGCACTCAGCATGGGGAAGCTCGACGGGAAGACGGCCGTGGTCACCGGCGCCAGCAGCGGGATCGGGCTGGCCGCCGCGCAGCGGTTGGCGGCCGAGGGGGCGCACGTGTTTCTGACCGGTCGCCGCGAGACCGAGCTCGACGCGGCCGCGGCCGCCATCGGGCCGGCGGCCACCGCCGTCACGGGCGACATCGCGAAGGCGGCCGACCTGGATCGGCTGTACGACGCGGTCCGCGCCCGCGGCCGCGGCCTCGATGTTCTGTTCGCCAACGCGGGCAGCGGCTGGTTCGCGCCGCTCGAGAAGGCGACCAACGAGGACTACGAGCAGAACTTCGGCACCAACGTCCGGGGCACGTTGCTCTCGGTCCAGAAGGCTCTGCCGCTGCTCAACGAGGGCGCGTCGGTCATCCTCAACGGGTCCATCCGCGCCGACGACGGATGGGAGAACTTCGGCCTTTACGCGGCCTCGAAGGCCGCGGTCCGGTCGCTCGCCCGGACCTGGGCGAACGAGCTGAAGGGTCGCGGCATCCGGGTGAACTCGATCTCGCCCGGCTCGATCGAGACCCCGGCCGTCGACCGGGTCCTCGGCCCGGAGGAGGCGGAGGCCTTCAAGGCGGGGCTCGCCGAGGGAGTCCCCATCGGACGCCTCGGACGCCCGGAGGAAGTGGCGGGCGCGGTCGCCTTCCTCGCCTCTGCCGACAGCAGCTTCATTTACGGTGCGAACCTGGACATCGACGGCGGCGAGCACCAGTTCTGATCCAGCCTTGGGTGGCGGACGGTCCCACCGGCATTCACAGACGAGCTCGCGGATCTGGGCTCGTAGTGCGCAGTCCCCCTCAGCTGTCCGCCAGGAGCGCGCCGACCCGGCGGATGACGTCCCGCTGGGCCGGGTTGTAGAGCTCCTGCAGGGCGGCGGCCGCCGTCTCGGCGACGAAGCGCGCGCCGCGCGGGGCGTCGACGTCCAGCGCCATCGCGGCCGGGTGATCCTCCCGGATCCGGCGGATGTACGGGACCAGGCGCTCGGCCAGGTTCTGCCGCGTCGCCTCGTCGGCGTCGACGGGCAGCGAGTCGAACTCGCCGTCGGTCGGGTCGGTCGGCACGGAGTGCAGCATCTCGGCGTACGCACTGGCCTGCTCGGGCCCCATCACCCGGCTCATGACGAGCACCATCGACCGGTCGGCCTCCGACATTCCCGCCGCGCCGGCCGCCGGAGCGATGTCGGCGGGCAGGTCGGCCGGGGCGTGGTGCCGCAGGATCAACCCGAGCTCCATGCGCGCCCGCTGCAGGCGCTCGATGGTGGCGGCCAGCTCGGCGTCGAGGGCGCGCAACGCCTCGGCCGGGTGGTGGTCGTCGTCGCCCAAGGCGGCGATCTGGGACAGCGAGAACCCGAGGTCGACCAGGCGCTTGACGCGCAGCAGCCGGACGAGGTGGCTGACGCCGTACTGCTTGTAGCCGTTGGAGTGCCGCTCGGGCACGGGGAGCAGCCCGACCTCGTGGTAGTGCCGAACCGCGCGCAGGCTGGTACCGGCCAGTTCGGCGAGTTCACGAGTGCTCCAGGTCATGGCACCCATTGCACACCGTGCCGTAGCGGCATGGTCAACGATCGGGGCGCCCAGCGGCGGTGCGGTCGGTCGCCCTGCGGTTGCCGAGCTCGACCGCACCGCGCCCCGCGCCGCTTGACGATGAGACCACGAACGATCGTGGCGACCCGGGCGAGGGGTTCGGAGGTGTCCTCGGCGAGCACGACGATCTGGGCGTCGGGGACGCCGGCCTCGCGCAGCACGTGCTGGTGCAGCGCGTCACCGCGGACCACCGGAAGCCCGGCAGCCTCGGCGCGAGCGGCCCCGTCCGGATTGAGCGTGGTCATCACGACGTCGATCCCACGGCCCTGCAGCTCGCGGCCGAGCCGGATGGTGGTGTCGCCCCAGCCGATCAGCACCACGTGGTCGGTGCGGGACAGTTCGGTGGCCGGCGTGACAGCTTCGGCGGAGGGCATCGACATCGGGGCCGACGCGGACAGTGCCCGGCCCGCGGCCGCGAGCAGCGGTGTGGCGATCATCAGCACCACGGTGGTGGCGACGAAGGCCTGCGCGCCGTCCTCGCCGACCCCGGCCGGACTGAGCCCGGCCGCTGCGCCGACGGTGAGCAGGACGAAGGAGAACTCGCCGACCTGCCCGAGCAGCAGGCCGGTGGCCAGCGCGGGACGCCACCCGACCCGGAGCGGGAGCAGCGCCGCGGCGGTGGTCGACATCTTGACGACGAGGACGACGGCGGCAGCGCCGAGCACCAGCGGCAGGTTCGTGACGAGGAACCCGAGATCGAGCAGCATGCCGACGGAGACGAAGAGGTCGCGGCACGAACCGACCTGATCAGCGAGCCGAACCGCCTCTACCACCGCGCGATCGCCGAGTTCGCCTCACCGAAGGGCACCCTGGACTGCATCACCGCGTTCGGGCGCACCGACTTCCGCGACGACGTGCAGAAGGTCTCCGACGCCGGGATCCCCACCCTGGTGATCCACGGCGACGCCGACGCGATCGTCCCGTTCGAGGTCTCCGGCAAGCGCGCCCACGAGTCCATCAAGGGCTCGACATTGGCGCTGATCGAGGGCGGGCCGCACGGCCTCAACGCCACACACGCCGAGGAGTTCAACCGGACGCTGCTCGGCTTCCTCGCGAGCTGATCCGACCACGCGGACGCGGCCACGGTGACCGGACCGACGCGACGGCACCGTGGCCCGCCGGAGAAGCCCCGCGGTGTGGCCGTTCGGCCTGCGCCGCACGACGGTCCCACAACGGAGGAGCACCATGACCATCCATACCAACACCCTGACCAGGGCAGCGCCCGGCCGAGCCGACCAGCCCCGGTCGGCACGGCAGTGCGTCGAGCTGACGCCGGAGCGTCGGGCTTGAGTGTGCCCCAACGGCATGCTGTTGCATCGCTGTCGGAACGTGCAACAGAGTCGAGCGGAGTGCAGCGTGACCACGACCGGACGACCGGACGACCAGCGACCGGCGCTGATCGACGTCGAAACCTTCTTCGCCGACCCGGAGTTCGCATCCGCGTCGATCTCCCCGGACGGCACCCGGGTGGCCTACCTGGCACCGCACCGCGGGCGGCGCAACGTCTGGGTGCGCGGCATCGATCAGGACCACTTCGACGCCGTCCCGGTCACGTCCGACAGCCGACGCGGGATCACCACCTACTACTGGACCGATGACCCCCGCTTCATGCTCTACCTGCAGGACACTGACGGCAACGAGGAGTGGCACCTGTACCGCGTCGACCTCGGGGCACCGGACTCCCCCGCCGTCGACCTGACGCCGCTGGCCGCCGAGTCCCGCGTGTTCGCCGTCAACCCGGAGACCACGGTGCCCGGCACCGTCATCGCCTGGATGAACCCCCGCCCGCTGTTCGTCGACGTGTTCAGGATCGACGTCGCCACCGGCGGGACCACCCCGCTCGTGGAGCGGACCGACCCGGCGGACACCTTCTTCGTCGACCGGACCGGACGGGCGACCTGGCACATGGCGAAGGACGCCGACGGCACCTACGAGATCTCGGCCGCCGACCCCGCTACCGGGGAGCTGCGGCTCCTGCATCGCGCCGGCGGCGCGGAACATCCGATGGGCCTCTTCCTGGCCCCGCTGCCGGACGGCACCGGCGCGCTGCTCGGCGACTACCAGGACTCCGACGACCTGCAGCTGCTGCGCATTGACCGCGAGACCGGCGAGCAGACGGTGGTCGCTGCCGTGGACGGGCACAGCCTGGACACCCTCAGCGCTGCCTCCGACACCCTGCCACCGACCGTCTTCGTCAGCCGGCGCACCGGCGAGGTCATCGCCGCCCGCTTCACCGGCGACCGCCCCCACATCGTGCCGCTCGACCCGCACTTCGCCGAGGTCCAGGCCGCGCTGGAGAAGCTCTCCGACGGCGTGCTGGACACCGTGACCTCCGACCTGAGCGAGCGGCGCTGGATCGCCTCCTTCATCCACGACCGGGAGCCGGGCACAACATGGTTCTACGACCACGCCACAGGGGAGAGCCGCCCGCTGTTCCGCGGCAACCCGCACCTCGATCCGGCGGACCTCGCGCCGATGACCGCGGTCGACTTGCCGGCCCGCGACGGCCTCCCGCTGCACGGGTTCCTGACCCTGCCCGTCAGCGTCCCGCCGGAGAACCTGCCGCTGGTGCTGCTGGTACACGGCGGACCGTGGATGCACGACACCTGGGGACACAACCGGTCGGTGCAGTTCCTCGCCAACCGCGGCTACGCCGTGCTCCAGGTCAACTTCCGCGGCTCCACCGGGTACGGGCGCCGGCACATCACCGCGGCGATCGGTGAGTTCGCCGGGAAGATGCACGACGACCTCATCGACGCCGTCAACTGGGCCGTCGCGCAGGGCTATGCCGACCCGGAGCGCCTCGCCATCGCCGGTGGCTCCTATGGCGGCTATGCCGCACTCGTCGGCGTCACCGTCACCCCGGACAAGTTCGCCGCGGCCGTCGACTACGTCGGCATCTCCGACCTGGCCAACTTCCTGGCCACGCTCCCCCCGTTCGTCCGCGCGAACATGACCAACAACTGGGTCCGCTACGTCGGCGACCCCGACGACCCAGCGCAGCTGGCCGACATGCGGCGGCGCTCGCCGATCACCATGGTCGACCGGATCACCACGCCGCTGCTCGTCGCGCAGGGCGCCAACGACGTCCGCGTCGTGCAGGCCGAGTCGGACAACATCGTCGCGCCGCTGCGTGAGCGCGGCGTGCCGGTGGAGTACATCGTCGCCGACGACGAGGGCCACGGCTTCGAGAACCCGGAGAACCTGATCCTGCTGCACCGCGCCATCGAACGGCACCTCGCCGAGCACCTCGGCGGCCGCCGCGCTTCCCCGGGGTAGCTCGAAAGGGTGAGCTACTGCGCGGGCTCGAGCAAGGCCAGGAGGATCCGTTGCAGCTCGGTGCGATCGCGAGGCGCAATCCTCGCCAACCTGCGGTCGAACTCCGTCGCGAGCGCTGCGAGCGCACGGTCCCGCGCCGCCTCGCCGTCGGCGGTCAGCACGAGCCGGTGCCGCCGCAGGTCCGCGTCGTCGATCTCGCGTCGCATGAACCCCTTCGCGACGAGGTTCCGCACGTAGGCAGTCACGCTCGCCTTGGGGATCATCAGCGTCGCCGCGAGATCGGCCGGGTACGGCGACGCGGTCACCTCGGCGAGCACGAAGAACTCCTTCGTCTCGAGCCCGAGTTCGGCCAGTTCGGTGCCGCAGGCGTGCAGCACGACGTTCAGCAGGCGGTGGTTCAGCGTCCACAGCTGCGCGGCGTCGACCGACACGCGAGCCCCCTCGTCCGGGTGGTACGGTTCTTAACTAGTTCGGATCTGTACTAACGAAGTGTCGAACTGATCGGCTTCCGAACAGACTCTACGCGGAAGGTGCCACCGGATGCTCCAGCACATCGCGATCCCGCGCGGGCCGATCGAGCTCGCGGCCGACCTCCACCTGCCCGACGACATCGACGACGCGGCGGCGTTGCGCGCCGTCGTGCTCTCCACGCCCGGCAGCAGCGTGAAGGAGCAGATCGGCGCGAACTACGCATCCCGCCTCGCTGCGCGGGGCATCGCGGCGCTCGTGTTCGACCCCTCCCACCAGGGCCAGAGCGGAGGCGAGCCCCGCGACCTCGAAGACCCGTACCGCCGCGGTGAGGACATCTCCTACGCGATCGACGCACTCGGCACGATCCCCGGCATCGACCCGGAACGCATCGGCGTCCTCGGCATCTGCGCAGGCGGCGGCTACGCGGTGCACACCGCTCGCACGGACCACCGCATCAAGGCGGTCGCCACGGTCGTCCCGGTCAACATGGGCGCGTCGTCCCGCCGCCATGCGGACGGCCCGGTGGCGGCGCTCGATGCCTTGGCCGCCGCGCGCACCGACGAGACCCGCTCCGGTGAGCTGACCCGCGTGAACTGGCTGCCCGACACGTTGGAAGAGGCCGCAGCGGCCGGGCTGACCGACATCGACACGACCCAGGCGATCACGTTCTACCGCACCGAGCGCGGGAGGCACGAACACTCGACCAACCGCCGCCTCTCGCGCAGTGACCCGCTGCTCCTTGGCTACGACGCGTACCACCTGGTCGACCAGCTCATGACCCAGCCGCTGCAGGTCATCGTCGCCGGACGCATCGGCAACACCGGCTCCTACGAGTCCGGCATGCAACTCTGGAAGCTGGCACCCAACCCGGTCGACCTCATGGTGATCGAGGGCGCCGGCCACTACGAGATGTACGACGTGCCGGAGTACGTCGACGCCGCCGTCGACCGGCTCGCCACCTTCTACTCGGACAACCTCTGACCTCGGGAATTCACCGATCACTGTGAGATCGCTGCGGGTGAGGCTTGTCCAGACCGGCAGGTCGACGGTGGCGTGGGTGCGACGAGCGGCACCCCGCACCTCGAGCTCTTACCTGGGACGCTTCAGATGCCACCACCGTGTGGTGCCTGCTCAGATCTGGTTCGCGCCTCCGTCAACGTAGAAGTTCGCGCCGACGACGTAGCTGCTCTGTTCCGAGGCCAGGAAGGCCACGACTGCGGCGGCCTCCTCAGGCTGACCCATCCGCCCCCTGGCCACGGTCGCCGCGACATTCTCCTTGACGGCCCGAGCGGTCTCCTCGTCGCCGAAAGCGGCGGTGCCCCCGGGAGTCTCGATCCATGCCGGCGACACCACGTTGACCCGGATGCCACGGTCCTTGAGCTCGTTGGACCACGTCCGCGCGAAGGACCGGACGGCCGCCTTCGACGCCGCGTACGCGCCGAACGCCGCTACTCCACGGTCGCCGGCGGTCGAACCGACCAGGACGATCGAGGCTCCGTCGTTGAGCAGCGGCAACGCCTTCTGCACGGTGAACAGCGTGCCTCGGACGTTGACCGCGAAGGTCTGGTCGAAGTGCTCCTCGGTGGTCTGCTCCAGTGTCACGAACGCACCGACCGCCGCGTTCGCCACAAGCACGTCCAAACCCTTGCCTCGCGCCCGGACCGCCTCGTAGAGCCGGTCCAGGTCATCGCAGGCGCCCGGCACAGCGGCAGGGCCGGCGGAACATCGCCGGCCCCGCTGCATCTCGTCGAGCACCGTCCTCCGGACGGACGACATCCTGGAGAGACTCGATGAGCCCCGCCTCGCGGATGGTGGCGCGCGCGGCACGGGGCGGGGCATGAGGCACGACCGCGCGATCGCGGACGACGTCGTCGAGGCGGCGGATCGCGGGTGGTAGAACGACGGGGGTCGGCGTCGGGAAGGTGGCAGGTGCGGGGCGAGGGGGAGACGATGCGTCCGGCGCTGGACGAGGTGATGCCCGAGGCCTGGCAGGCCGCGCAGGCGTTCTCGTCGGCGATCCGGGACGCGGCCTCGGCACGGGGCCTCTCGGCGCAGGAGGGCGAGCTGATCAAGGTCCGCGCGTCGCAGCTCAACGCCTGTGCGTTCTGCCTGGACCTGCACTCCCGTCAAGCGCGGCAGGCGGGGATCGGGCAGCAGAAGCTGGACCTGTTGCCCGCGTGGCGGGAGGCCGGGCTGTTCGACGAACGGGAGCGGGCGGTGCTCGCTGTGGCGGAGGCCGCGACCGTGCTCCCCGTGACCGACGAGGCGGAGGCCGACCTGCTCGGCGCCCGGTCGGTCCTCGGCGAGGAGGCCTTCGTCGCGGCCGAGTGGGTGGCGGCCACGATCAACGCGTTCAACCGGATCTCGATCCTCAGCAGGCATCCGGTCCGTCCCCGCGACAGCGATGGGAAGGTCGTCCGATGACGAACCTCGACCCCCGGCCCGACCTGGAGGTCCTGGACGGCGGGCAGGCGTGCACGGCGGCCGAGGTCCTCGAGCCGCGTCCGCCGAGACGCGGACCCTGCACGGCCACCTTCCCACCGGACCAGCTGCCGCCGCTGCCCGCTCCGCCGCTGCCGAACACCAGGTTGCTCCCGCGCGAGTAGGGCGCCACGCGGGTATGTGTTGACCGTTCAAGTCGGTTCCCCTACATCCCAGCTCAGCGGCTATGTTGACGCATCATCAAAAGACGAGTAGTTGTGGATGCGTCTACCAGGACTGAGCTTGCACGCCATGACAAAGACATCAGGAGCAACCCGATGAGCGACCTCGCGATCGGCCTCGGCACCTTCGGTGACGTGCCCGAAGACGACTCCGGCGCCCTCGTCTCCCACGCCGAGGCGATCCGCCAGGTCGTCACCGAGGCGACCCTCGCCGACGAGCTCGGCGTCGATTCCATTTCGCTCGGTGAGCACCACCGACCCGACTACTCGATCTCCACGCCCGAGACCGTGCTCGCCGGCATCGCCGCCCGCACCTCCCGGATCCGACTGGGCTCCGGCGTCACCGTGCTGAGCTCCGACGACCCCGTGCGCGTCTTCCAACGCTTCGCCACCCTCGACGCGATCTCCTCGGGCCGCGCCGAGGTGATCCTCGGGCGCGGTTCGTTCACCGAGTCGTTCCCCCTGTTCGGTTACGACCTCGTCGACTACGAGGTCCTCTTCGAGGAGAAGCTCGAACTGTTCGTCCAGCTCCTCGACGAGAAGCCGGTCACCTGGAGCGGCACCGTGCGCGCCGCTCTCGAGCACGCCGACGTGTACCCCAAGACCGACTCCGGACGCCTGACCACCTGGGTCGGCGTCGGCGGTTCACCACAGTCGATCATCCGCACCGCCCGCCACGGCCTGCCGCTCATGCTCGCCATCATCGGCGGCCCGCCCGCGCGGTTCACGCCGCTCATCGAGCTCTACCACCGCGCCACCGACCGCCTCGGCACCACCGCGTGGCCCGTCGGCATGCACTCACCCGGATTCATCGCCGACACCGACGACGAGGCCAAGCAGCTCCACTACCCCCGCTACAAGGTCCTCCACGACCGCATCGGCGCCCTGCGCGGCTGGCCACCGCTGCGCCGGGAGGATTACGCCGCTGAACTCGAGCACGGCTCGATGTACGTCGGCTCCCCGGAGACCGTCGCCCGCAAGATCGCCCGGTCCGTCCGCACACTCGGCGTCGGCCGGTTCGACATGATCTACACCAGCGGCTCGCAGCCGACGAGCGCCCGCCTGCGGAGTGTCGAGCTCTACGGCTCCAAGGTCATCCCGATGGTCCACGACATCCTCGCCGAGACGACGTGAACACCACCGTCATGAACACCACCGTCGCGATCCTGGGGGCCGGCAAGGTCGGCACCGTGCTCGCGCGGCTCGCCGTCGCCGTGGGCTACCGCGTGCTCGTCGCCGGCTCGGGCGACCCCGCGAAGATCGCGCTCATCGTCGAGGTCGTCACCCCCGGGGCGACCGCCACGACCGCCGCCGAGGCGGCCGAGCAGGCCGACGTCGTGATCCTCGCCCTCCCCCTCGGCAAGCACCGCACCATCCCCGCCGACGCGCTGCGCGGCAAGCTCGTCGTCGACGCGATGAACTACTGGTGGGAGACAGACGGCATCCGCGACGACCTCACCGACCTGCGCACCTCCTCCAGCGAGATCGTGCAGGCCTTCCTGCCCGGAGCCCGTGTGGTGAAGGCGTTCAACCACATGGGCTACCACGACCTCGAGGACGAAGCCCGCCCCGCCGCAACGCCCGGACGCAAAGCGCTCGCCATCGCAGGCGATGATGCCGCCGATGTCGCCGCCGTCGCCCAGCTCGTCGACGCGCTCGGCTTCGACCCCGTCATCGCAGGCCCGCTCGCCGAAGGCGTCCGCTTCGAGCCCGGCGCCGACCTGTTCGGCGCGAACGTCGACGCCGACGAGGTCCGCGCCATGCTCGAGCGTTTCCCCGACTCCCCGCGCGGCCGCACCGTCGCGCGAGCCCGCTCGGCGGGGTCCGACGAAGCCGCCTGAAGGACCCAGCACCGCCGGGGTCGAGGTCCTGTCCGCACGGGAGGTGCCCGCTCGGTGGCCCTCGGGCGATGACGGTCCGGCGCTTCCGCCCATCAGGAGGATGTGAGAACCGATGATCAGCCCCGCGACGACGAGCCGGCCGAATGACCGGCCCGCCGAGCGCCTGGTGCTGGCCTGCTTCCTCACCACGGGATGTGACGACTCCCGCCGGTGAGGCCTCGCGCCCGTCATCGGGCTGCTCTTGACACGGGCGCCCTGCCGGCCGGTTCGCGTGGTCGCGCGAGCCGGAGTGCCGCGACCACAGCGCTGTCCGCCACGACTCGCCGAGACGGCCGGCACACCAGCGCGGGTTGACCGTGCCGCAGCGGCACGGTGTTCGGTGAGCCTCATGACGTCCGTGCCGCCGCCCGATCTGATCGCCCTCGAGGAGTTCTTCGCCGACCCGCTGTTCGCGAACCCGTCGCTCTCGCCCGACGGCACCCGGATCGCCTACCTGGCCCCGCACGACGGCCGCCGGCAGGTGTGGGTGCGCGGCATCGCCGACGACCACGTCGGCGCCGTGCGCGTCACCGGCGACACCCGCCGTGGCATCACGACCTACCACTGGACCGACGACCCTCGGTGGCTGCTCTACCAGCAGGACACCGAACCGTTCCCGCCCGTGCCGGGGACGGTGCTGGTGGCGATGAACCGGCGACCGCTGTACTTCGACGTGTTCCGCATCGACGTCGCCACCGGGGAGACCACGCTGCACCACGAGCAGGACGACCCGACCGGTAACGTCCTGTTCGATCGGGACGGCGCGCCGGCGTTCCACTCCGCATTGGCCACTGACGGCACGGTCGAGTTCTCGGCCATCGACCCCGACGGGCAGCGGCGGTTGCTGCACCGGATGGGCGACGCCGAGCACCCCGTGGGCGTGCATCCCCAACTTGTCGACGGCGACGGCGAGGGCCTGCTGGTGGGGTCGTTCGCCGGCGGCGACGACCTGCGGCTGGTGCGCATCGACCGCGCGACGGGCGAGGAGACCGTCGTCGCGGCCGTCGAGGGGCACGATCTGGACATCACCGGGGCGATGGCGCCCGGCGTGCTGCCGCCCGTGGTCTACACCAGCCGCGCCACCGGGGAAGTGCTCGCTGCCCGGTTCGTCGCCGACCGCCCGCACATCGAGGTGATCGACCCGGACTTCGCCGACGTGTACGCCGCTCTGGCCGAGCTGTCCGACGGGGTGCTGGTCACGCTGTCCTCCGACGAGGCGGGCCGGCGCTGGGTCGCCACCTTCATGCACGACCGCGCCCCCGGCGTCGCCTGGCTCTACGACCACACCACCGGCGAGGCCCGCCTGCTGTGGCGGGCCTACCCCGACCTCGACCCCGCCGCGCTGGCCCCGATGACCCCCGTCGGGTTCCGCGCCCGCGACGGCCTGCCGCTGCGCGGCTACCTGACCCTCCCGGTCCGGGTCGAGCCACGGTCGCTGCCGCTGGTGCTGCTGGTGCACGGCGGGCCCTGGATGCACGACAGCTGGGGCTACAGCCCCGACGTCCAGTTCCTCGCCAACCGCGGCTACGCCGTGCTCCAGGTGAACTTCCGCGGCTCCACCGGCCACGGCCGCCACCACCTCACCGCCGCGATCGGCGAGATCGGCCGCGCGATGCACGACGACCTGATCGACGCCGTCGACTGGGCGATCGCCCACGGTTACGCCGACCCGGACCGCGTCGGGATCTACGGCGGCTCCTACGGCGGCTACCCCGCTCTCGTCGGCGTCACCCTCACCCCGGACCGGTTCGCCGCCGCCGTCGACTACGTCGGCATCTCCGACCTGGCGAACTTCCTGCGCACCCTGCCGCCGTTCACCCGGGCGTACAACGTCAACGGCTGGTACCGCTACGTCGGCGACCCCGAGATCCCCGAGCAGGAGGCCGACATGCGGGCCCGCTCTCCGATCACGATGGTCGACAAGATCCGCACGCCGCTGCTGGTGGCCCAGGGCGCCAACGACGTCCGCGTCGTCCGGGCCGAGTCCGACAACATCGTCGCCTCGCTGCGCGAGCGCGGGGTGCCGGTCACCTACCTCGTCGCCGACGACGAGGGCCACGGCTTCGGCAACCCCGAGAACCGCATGCGGCTCAACCGGGCGATCGAACGGCACTTCGCCGAACACCTCGGAGGCCGCCATTAGGCGACGAACTCCGGACCAGGAGGCCTTCATCGTTGTCATCGCCTCGCGGAGCCTGCCAGGCGGCCCGGGACGCGATGCCTGTCGTTGTGACGCCGAAGCGGAACGGTCGGGGCGTCGAGCTGGTCATCGCAGCAGCCGCTTGCTGCTGCGCCGCCACGCCCAGACGACGACCAGCGCGGCCAGGATGGTCAGCGGCCAGCCCATCGCGATCCGGGCGACGCCCAGCAAGCCGGTCTCGTCGCTGACGTAGAGCCACTGCTGCACGCCGAACCGGGCGCCGGAGACCGCCGCTGCGGCGAGGGTGGCGACATCGTGAGCGCGCAGGACGCGACGGTCGGCCCGCCAGTCGTAGGTGTTGCCGTGCACGAGGTTCCACACGACGCCGCTCAGCGGCCGGCGGGCCAGCACCGAGCCCAGCGCGACGACGAACGCCACGAAGTACGTCCAGATGCCGACGACGAAGAAGTCCCGCGCCGACCCGGTCAGGGCCACGATGCCGATGGCGAGGGCGAGCCCGAGCAGCCCTCCGGCCGCCAGGCTGAACCGCTCCCCGCGCAGGAGCCGGTAGCCAGTGATGGCCAGCCCAACGGCGACCGACACGATGATCGTCATGGTCAGGGACAGGAACGCGTTCGCCGCCACGAACACGACGACGGGGACGGCGGAGTAGACGAACCCCATCGGGCCGCCCATCTGCTCGAGCAGCGTCGGCTGCGGTCCGGGGGCGGATGCCGGGCCGCCCGGCTCCTCCCCGGCCGGGCCGCGGTAGGGGTCGGTCGCGGTCATGTGTCCTCCTGGGTCGCGTGGTGTGGCCCCCAGGGAAGGCCGTGCCGTCGCGGCACACTCAAGCCGCTGTGGTCCGCACCACGCGGGTTGACCCTGCCGCGACGGCACGGTGTCCCCTTCCGGACGACGACCACCGGAGTCGTCCCCTGTCCCCTGTCCGCTCGACGGTCGCTGCACCCCTGTGGAGGAACGATGTTCAAGAGGTACAAGCGGCGCTGGCAGCTGTCGAGAGCCAAGCCCGGCGACGGCAGCCGGCTGCAACCGTTCCGGTTCTGGCACCTCCTGTCCCGCTCGCTGTTCGCCTTGGAGCTGCCCGACGAGTCTGGGCGCCCGCACCGCTACGACGTCGACGTCCACCACCTCCGCGACAGCTCGTCGGCCAAGCGCCCTGCCGCGCTCTACCGAGACGGCGTCCAGGTGCTGGCAGCCAACCTGCCGGCGACCTTCCCGGTGCCCGGCGGCGTCATCGAGGTCGCCGTCAGCCAGTACGGCGTCAAGCGCATGCACCATGTCACCAACGACGGCCGCGAGCGGGTGCTGCGCCCGGATCCGCGCTCCCTGGAGGGGCGGCGGGCGCGGTTCGAGCAACGGTTCCCCGGCACCAGCGCGGTTATCGGCGCCGTAGGTCTCGTCGTGCTGCTAGTGGGGTTCGTGGGCACGCTGTCGGCGGTCGCGGAGCAGATAACCCGCATCGAGGTCATCGCCCAGCACGTCGGCACGTTCACCTCGCCGATCCGCCTGCCCGTCTGGGCAACCACCGCGCTCGCCGTCGCCGTGGCCCTCGCCGCCGTCGACCGCGCGCTGCGGCTCAAGAGCACCTGGATGGCGGACTGACCCTCGACCGACCCCTGGCTGGCCGGCTACTTCGTCGTCGTCGCTGTCAGCAACGGGCTGACGGCGATCCTCAGCGGCGGCATGGAGGCGCCGATCACCTTCTACGTCGTCAACGTCCGGCGCGAGGCGGCCAGAGGGGGCGCCGTTCCGTTCTCGGCCAGGGCGAACCCGGTGATGTCGACGAGCTCGTCGCGGGTCGGGCCGGGGCTGTAGGGCCGCCGCCAGCCGGACTGGTAGACGGCGCGTGCCAACGGCTCGACCGAGTCGAGGCAAGATGGCATGACGCGCATGGTCAGGTATCCCGGGCTCGCTTGGCCGATACGCGGGTCCACCGCGGCGGCGGACAGGATCAGGTCTGACGGCAGCCGCCGGGACAGGTCGACATCGCCACCCTGCCAGCGTCGGACGAGGTCACCGTCCATGTGGACGTGGTCGAGCACCCACGGCAGCATGGTGTCCTGGCACCACGCGTCGAACGGCTCCCCAACCAGGCGGGGGTCGGTTTCGGTGTCGAGCAGGGCGAGCAGCTGCCGGCACTGGAGGAACGTCGTGGCCACGCCGCGACCGAAGGTCGGGGTAGTGGTCGCGACCGCGTCGCCGACGCTCACGAAGCCGGGCACGGCCGTCCGTCCGTCGGTGCCGCGCTGCCCGCGATAGGCGTTGCGGAGTGGGCCGCCCGGGAGGACGCCGGTGACCGGGACTGCCCGGTCCGGATCGGTCCACTCGGCGAGTCCCGGGATCGCTCGGCAGGCAGCCTCGAACGCGGCCTCGTGTCGCAGAGCCTTCAGGGCCGTGTCGGACGTCGGCCGGACCAGGAGAACCGAGAAGTAGCCGCGTTCGTGCAGGAAGACGATGGTCTGGTAGCCGTCGAAGTCGCCCTGCCATGCGAGGGGGTTGGCCATCGGACCGGGCTCGGCCCCGGCGCGGAGGCGGTAGAGGCGGTCGACGTATGCCATGCCGCACAGACCGCCGACGGTCGACGGGGCGCGTACCGCGGAGGCGGCGCGTCCTGCCCGCCCGGACGCGTCGATCACGAGGTCGGCCTCGAGCCTTCCGCCGTCGACATCGACGCCGGTGACCCGTCCTCCCGCGCGGCACAGGGCGTCCACGTGGCCTTGGCGGATCGACAGGCCCGGTAGGCCGGCCGAAGCCTCCCGGAGCGCCCGCTCGAAGGTCTCCCGGCGAGAGCGGTGCCCAGCCGGTACCCGCCCGGCACCAGGGATATCGAAGGTGATCGCCTCCGCGCCGAGCGCCAGCCACGCGCCGAGCGCACCGGGCCACACCTCCTCGAGAACCTCGGCCACCTGCGGGCGAAAACCGTGCGCGTGGTGGAACTGCATCACCCCGCGGCGGGCCCAGTGCCCGTGCGGCGGCGGCCCGGCGTCACGCTCGACGGCTACGACCTCGTGACCTCGGCCGGCGAGGGCACTGCCCACGAGCAGCCCAGCCGGACCGGCTCCGATGACCACGACCCGCATGGCGCTCCCGCCCGCTACCGAACCGGTAGTGTATTGACGACACTCATAGTGTCCTCAAGGTGGGGCGCGGTCAAGGAGGTTGAATGGTGGACGTCCGCGACGCGTCCGGACCGGCAACGGACAGGACCCCCTCGGCGTACTCCTCGGCGGTCCGCGCCGACCAGGCCCGTGCCACCCGGCGCGCGATCGTCACCGCCGCGGCCGAGCTGTTCATCGAGCGGGGGTACGCGGCGACCACCATCGATGCGGTCGCCGAGCGGGCAGGGGTCGGCCGCAAGACGGTGTTCGCGTCCGTCGGGGGTAAAGGGGCACTACTCAAGGAGGCGTGGGACTGGCTCCTCGCCGGTGATGACGAACCCATCCCCATGTCCGAGCGTCCCGCCGTGCGGGCGATCATCGCCGAGCGCAACCCGCGGCGCATGGTCCGGATGTGGGTCGACATGGCGGTGGACGTCCTTTCTCGGGCATCGCCGCTGGGAGTCGTCGTCCTCGCGGCAGCCGACGCCGACGCCGACGCCCGTGCCCTGCAAGACCTGATCCACCGCGAAACCCTGGACGGCGCCACCGCCTTCGTCACACACCTGGCCGAAGCCGGCGCCCTGCGCGCCGACCTGTCCATCGAACGAGCCGCAGACATCTGCTGGGCGCTGATCAACTCCCGGCTCCTGCAGCTGCTCGTCGACGCCCGCGACTGGGCACCTCACGAGTACGGCGCGTGGCTGGTGCAGGTGGTCTCCGCGACGCTCCTCGACCCGCAGAGAGGGCCGGTCCCCGACCGAACGCCGGAGGTACGCACCACGCACAACCCGACCCGGCAGCGCTACGAGGCCTCGGTGGACGGCCGAGACGCCGGACACCTGGCCTACGAGCGCACCGAGGGGCTGATGGTGCTGATCCGCACCGAGGTCGACCGGGGCTTCGACGACTCCGGTGTGGCCGACGCGCTGGTCCGTACGGCGCTCGACGACATCCGGGCCGACGGCAGGCGCCGCGTCATCGCCCTCTGCCCATACATCACCTGGTGGCTGAGCCGCCACCCCAACTACTCGGCGCTGGTCTACGACACCACCGCCGGCTGACAATCCTGGTCGAGCGGGGCCGGTGCAGGCTGCTACTGGCCAGCAACATCACGCCCGCACTGAGGCCGCAGGCCGATGTCACCAAGGGCTGCGGAGCCGGCTCTCGGCGTCGGCGCTGGAGGCCGTACCGCCCACCTGACCCCCTTCCCGCGCAAGCCGCGCCCAACGCTGCCGCATCGAGCCCGGCCGGCGGCGCTGGGTTACGCCGCCCCCGGACAGTCGCTGCGGCCGCGGCGCCGGGCCGTGCTACTGCCACCGACGACGCAGGGCACGCGCAGCACTCCGGCGGTCGGCTCAGGACGAGCATCATGGTCTCCGCGACCGGAGCACTAGAGGGACTTCGCGACCTCCACCAGCTGGTCCAGCGCCGCGCCCCAGCCCTCGATGAAGCCCATCTCCTCGTGCTGCTTCTTCGCCGATGAGTCGGCGTGGATCGCCGTGGCGGTGTACTTCGTGCCGCCGTTGCCGTCGGGCTCGATGCTGATCACGGCGGTGAACGGGAAGCCGCCCTCGACGATCTGCGGGCGGAAGCCTTCGCCCATCGCCGAGGTGAAGACCAGCCGGGTTCCCTCCTCGACTGCCAGGATGCAGCCCGTATTCGGGTACTCGTCGCCCTCGGGCGAGCGCATGGTGGTGTTGCACCTGCCACCAGGCTGCAGGTCCATCTCGCAGGACGTGGTGGTCCAGGGCTTCGGGGCGAACCACTGCACGAGCAGCTCGGGAGTGGTCCAGGCCCGCCAGACCAGGTCGGGCGCGACGTCGACGTTGCGCTCCAGCACGAGGTCGAGCTCGGGGTTGACGGTGTAGACGGTCATTGCTGCTCCTTCAGGTCGTAGAGAAAAGCATCGAGTTGGTCGAGGCGCCGGGTCCACAGGGCGCGCTGGGCAGCGAGCCAGGACGCCATGTCCTCGAGCGGCTGGGGCGCAAGCCGATAGGTCCGCACGCGTCCCTTCTTCTCCGACGTCACCAGGCCGGAGCGCTCCAGGACGCCCAGGTGCTGGGTGAACGACGGCAGTGCCATGTCGAACGAGCGGGCCAGGTCGCTGGTCGTCGCGGGCCCCTGCCCGAGGCGTTCGACGACCCGGCGACGGGTGGGGTCCGACAGCGCGTGGAACACGCCGCCCAGATCCACCCCCTCGCCCATTCGCTTAGGCACATGCCTAAGTATGCGGACGGACATCACTTAGGTCAACCCCTAAGTGTTGCGAGTCGATCTACGACGTCACCTTCGCAGTAGATGCGGACGACGCCGTACCCGGTCCGCAGCGGGCAGGGTCGCCTGCAGGAGCGGCCCGACCCCCGCAGACAGCAGCGCTCTGTGGAGGTCGGACCGCTGGCGCGAGGCAGCGCTTGTGGGGCGGCTAGCACTCACGCTAACCGTCTGTTTCGCTGCGATCGCGCTCAGTGTTAGCTCGCCATCCCCACCGCGGGTGCCTGTGCGTTGCACCGGCGAGTCGGAGGGACGCGACCCGTCACCCGTGCAACGCGGTCAGCAGGACGTCGTCGCCCGGTGCTTGTTGAGGTCGATTACGAAACAGCGCACCGGACGTGATCCGCCGCCCCACGGCCAGTGCCCGCTCGGCGTCCGCGGACCAGACGCTGGCGCCGAGGCCGTGGCGGCTGTCGTCCGCCAGCCGGGCGGCCTCGTCGTCGTCGGCTGCGCGGACGACGGCGGCGACCGGCCCAAAGGTCTCCTCGCGGAAGACGACCATGTCCGGCGTGACGCCGATCAGCACGGTGGGCGCGAAGAAGGCGCTGTCGCCTGCGGTCTGCTTGCGCCCGGTGAGCACGGTGGCGGCGGCGGCCACGGCCTCGTCGACCCGGCGCTGCAGGGCCTCGGCCTGCTCCACCCGCGCGAGCGGACCGACCTCGGTGGCGGGGTCGTGCGGGTCGCCGACCCGCAGCCCGGCGGCGGCGTCGGCGACGATGAACCGCTTCGCGGCAAGGCAGCTCTGGCCGCTGTTGAGGAAGCGCGATTGCACCGCCATCCGCGCGGCCAGGGCCACATCGGCATCGTCAGGACCACGAACGGGTCGGATCCGCCCAGCTCCAGGACGGCCTTCTTCAGCGCCCGAGCCGCGACCGCGCCGACGGACGCTCCCGACGTTTCTTCAAGACTCTGGAGCGACCAGCGCAACGCGCAGGTCGGCGCCGGCCATATCCGGTCATGACGACCAGTGAGGGTGCATCGCGCGCAGCCGCGCCTCCGGGCGAGGAGGACGCCGGTGGGGAGGACGCACTGTGGGCAGCGGCCCAAGCCGATGACCGGGAGGCGTTCACCGAGCTGTACCACCGGCACGCCGACGCGGTGTGGCGTCACGCCCACCGGTTGACCAGCTCCCCGACGGCGGCCGAGGACGTTCTCGCTGCGACGTTCCTGACCACCTGGCGACGCCGCGGTGAGGTGCAATTCGTCGGCAACTCGCTGCGGCCGTGGCTGCTGGCGGTCGCAGGCAACGAGGCACGCACGGAGAGGCGGCGCATGCACCGCGGGTACCGGCTCTTCCGGCGGGTCGGCCCCGAGCCGCACGCCGTCGACCACTCCGATGCGGTCGTGGCATCGCTGGACGACCGCCGACGCGTGCACCGCGTCCTCGCCGCCATCGACGCGCTCCCGGCGAAGCAGCGCGAGGCCGTCGCGCTGTGCCTGGTCGCAGAAGTCCCTTACGTGGAGGCGGCTCGGGTCCTGGGGGTATCCGAGCCGACGCTGCGTTCCCGCATCCACCGCGCCCGCACGACCCTGCGCAGCGTCCTGCCCGAGGAGGTCCGATGAACGAGCTGCAGCTCCCGCCCGCCCCACCGTTGCCGGCCGAGGTGCGCGAGCGCGTGCTGCGCACCGTCCTGGACGGGACCGCCGCCCCTCGCCGACGCCTCGCCCCACTGGTCGCCGCGGCGGCCGTGGTGCTGACGCTGGCGGTCAGCTCGGCGGTCGCCATCACCAGCTCGGGCACGGACACGCACGACCACGGTCCCGCCGACCAGCCGGTCTCCGGACCGCCCGCCCGCATCGGCGACGACGACCTCGACGAGGCGATCAACCGCTGCGCCGCGGCGGTCAACGCATCCGAGCACCGGACCGAGTACCCGCCGACGGCGGAGTGGCGGGTGACCGACGTCGTGAAGCGAGACTGGCACGGCTTCTGGGGTGGCGTGACTCTGGCCATCAACGGCTCGTTCGTCTGCGACACCGACGCGTACGGACTCCGACTCACGACCGTGGGCGGACGACCGGCGGGTGGGGTCCAAGTGGCCGGCCTCAGCTCGTGGCAGCTCGTCCTGTTCAACCCGCAGCGGCTGCCGGTCGAGGCGGACCGCGACGATGGGCAGGAGCGGACGTCGACGGAGCCGTATCAGATCCTGTCCATCCGCTCGGGTCCGGACGAAGTGGACTGGTCGAGCCGGCGCCTCGTCGTCCACGGCTCGTACGACGGACCGATCCCCGATCCCGGCTCTCCCCCGATCGAGGTGAGGGACCGGTTGGGGACGGGTGAGCCGACGCCGGGCCAGCCGTTGGAGGACTGCGTGCGCGCCGCACTGCCCGCGACGAAGTACGCACCGCCTCAGCAACAGGAGATGGTCCTGCGCCAGGAGGCGCGGGAGCACACTCCGCGTGCTCTCGTCGGTCGCGTCGCCGGGAGCTGGGCCACGTACTGCTACGACGGCCCGGGGGGACCGGTCTCCGGCGGGAACACCCTCGCGGACGCACCGGTCACCGATACGCGCATCGTCACCGCCGACCGCAAGTACAGCACCGACGGTCCCGACGTGTTGATCGTCGTGCTGATGACAGTCGCACCGGACGTCGAGCGGCTCGAGATCGCTGCCAGGCCCGGGCCGCGGCCCGGTTCGGTCGCTCCCGCAGCCCCGTGCACGCTCCAAGACGGCCTCGCACTCTGCATGCTGCGCAGCACTTATCCCGGCGACATACGCGACGACGGCGCGGTGGACGTGCTCCCGTACATCGGCGGGGCCGCGACGCCGCTGCCGGTCCCGTGAGGATCCGCCGGCGACCGGGCCAGTTCGGCAACGCGGCCAGCATCCCGCCGTCGATGGCGGCTCAACGTCGATCGGCATGAGCCTCGACGGCAGGGCGTTGCGGCGCACCCCGCGCGGTCCGGGAGTGTCCATGCCCCGGTCCAGCACCCACAGCAAGGTGACTTTGCTCCGGTTGACCCGGGGCAAAGCCACCTTGCGATCCCAGCCACCGTGAGGGTCGCGAACCCGGACGCCGGGATCGGCCTGCGACCGTGGGGACGGACGAGGTGGCGGCGGTGCGGGTGGTGGTGCTGGTCAGCCCACAGTGATCACGCCGACACCGCGGTCACATAGGCACGCTCAGGCGTCCTTCTTGAACTGGATGATCTGGAGGTAGTTCCCATCCGGATCGGCGAATGTCCCGAAGCGGCCGGAGGGGCGATCCGCGACAGGAACCAGCCACTGCACGCCTGCCGCCCGAAGCTGCGCCTCGACGGCGTCGAAGTCGTCGACGTGGAAGTTGAGGATCATTCGGCCTGGCTCGTTGTTCTTCGCGGCTACGTCGGCACGCTTCTCGATGACCAGCAGGAACCCGCCGAGATCGATGGGCCCGTCCCCCTCATGTCCCGGTGCAATCGCCCTGCGGTACCAGTCACGCAGTTCCGCAGGCTGGGTCGTGCCGAGAAGGATGCTGCGGGGCTTGGATGTGGTCATTTCAGTTCTCCTTGTCGGTATGCGAACTGCGGTACTCACCCTCGCGCTTTGTCGGACCTGCATGGTCGGAGTGGTGAGCGGCCTACCGCAATCGATTCACTTCACGCCACCAGTGACGCGATGCCGGTGCGAACCTCACGGGCGAAGATCTCGGGCTGTTCGAAGGCCGCGAAGTGCCCGCCACGCGCGGCGGCGTGGTAGTAGCGCAGGTCGCTGAACCGCGTCCTCAGCCAACGCTCGCTGAACGCGAAGATCTCCTCGGGGAACTGCGTGTAGGCGGTTGGGATCCGCACCGGTCGTGCAGGCTCAGCGTTGAGGTACTGGGCGTTCTCCCAGTACATCCGGGCTGATGAGGCGGCGCTGTTCGTCAGCCAGTACATCATGACGTTGTCCAGCAGGTTGTCCCGCGACACGGCCTTCTCCGGGTGACCGTCGCAGTCGGTCCAGGCGTAGAACTTCTCCACGACCCAAGCAAGCTGGCCGACCGGGGAGTCGGCGAGCGGGTACCCGATCGTCTGCGGACGGGTGGCCTGCTCGGCGGAGTAGCCGTTCTCCTCGGCCCAGAATCGCTGCGCCCTGGCGAGCATCTCCTGCTCCTGCTCGGTCGGCTCGCCAAGCTGATGGAGCGCCTCCGGTGAGACCAGCGCGACGTTCAGGTGCACCCCCAGCAGGCCATTGGGGGCTCGTACGGCCATTGCGGTGGTCACCGCCGAGCCCCAGTCACCGCCTTGCGCGTAGTAACGCGGGTATCCGAGGTGGCCCATCAACTCGTGCCAGGTGCTGGCGATCCGCTCGATCCCGGTACCGGTCCGGGACGGCTTGTCGCTGAATCCGAATCCGGGCAGCGCGGGGATCACCACATGGAACGCGTCGGCCGCTGAGCCGCCGTGCGCCTCGGGGTCGGTAAGGGGGCCGATCACGTCGAGGAATTCCACGACCGAGCCCGGCCAGCCGTGTGTCATGATCAGCGGACGAGCTTTCTCGTGCGGGGAGCGAACATGCAGGAAGTGGATACCTAGACCGCCGATTGTGGCGTGGAACTGCGGGAACGCGTTCAGCCGAGCGGCCAACCGCTGCATGTCGTACTCGTTCGCCCAGTACTCGCACAGCTCACGCGTGTAGCTCAGTGGGATGCCCTGCGTCCAGTCGTCCACTGTCTCCGGCTCCGGCCAGCGGGTACGGGCCAGGCGGTCGCGCAGATCGGCGATCTGCGCGCCGGTGATCTCTACCTCGAAGTCGCGAATCTGCACCGTTCCGGTTCTCATGCGGGTAGCTGTCCTTCGTGGGAGCGGGCGATCGAGGACCGGCGGGGGTGTGGTCGTCCTCGCCGGGCTCGCCTCGGCGGGCGAGCCGTCGCAGCAGCAGGTCTGCGTACCGGCGGAGCCGGCGATGGCGGCGTGCTCGCGCTCCAGCGCCTTGGCCGGGTCCCGTCAGCTTGCGTCATGCAAGTGAACCTAGGGAAGCCGCTTTCATGACGCAAGTCCCGCCGGTAGGCTGGGAGCATGCTGGGGAAGTCCTACGACTCACAGGTGTGTTCGATCGCCCGCTCCCTGGAGGTGATCGGCGAACGCTGGAGTCTGCTGATCGTGCGCGACGCCCTGTTCGCGGGGGCCACCCGCTACAGCGACTTCCAGCGCAGCCTCGGCATCGCGACCAACATCCTCAAGACTCGCCTCGACGGCTTCGTCGAGACCGGGATCATGCGCCGCCACAGGTACTCCGAGCAGCCTGCGCTGTACGAGTACCTGCTGACCGACAAGGGGCGCGCCCTCGCGCCCGCACTCGTCGCCCTCTCCGCGTGGGGCGACCGGTGGGCGACCGACGGGGAGCCACCGATCCTCTACACCCACTCGGTGTGCGGCGCTGGGATCAGCCATCAGACGGCGTGCCCCCACTGCGGTCGCGTCGACGACCCGGCCGAGATCCAGGCGACGATCGGCCCCGGCATGCCCCCCGAACGCATACCCCGGAACGCCTGACCTCCGGCGCCATTCGGAGATCCGTTGCCTCAGCCCTCCACAACTCTCGTTGCGGCCCTTGAAAGGAGAGAAATAGTGGATCTGCAAATTGACCGGGAAGACGGCAATCGTCACCGGTGGCAGCAAGGGGATCGGCCTGGCGCTGGTCCGCACCCTGCTCGCCGAGGGTACGCCGACGGGCAAGCGCATCGCCGAGACGATCCAGCGCCGCCGACGCGGAAATTCTCAGGGTTATCACTGAAATTGTCGACGCGATACATCGTCGCAAGGAACGCAAGGGGATTCATATGAACCAGACAGAGGCCCGTGAGCTCATGAATGATCGGGTGGCACGAACACTGATCCAAGCGCCAATTCACGCTCGCCTTGCCTACACGGCGAAGGACGGCTCACCACGGGTCGTCCCTATCGGCTACATCTGGAACGGCGACGTCTTCGTCATGGCTTCCCCTCCTAACGCCCCGAAGGTGAAAGCCCTCTCCGTCAACCCGAAGGTGGCGTTGACGATCGACACTGAAGACTTTCCGCCGAACATCCTCCTGGTACGGGGCGAGGCGACACTCGAGACCGTCGATGGCGTACCTGACGAATTCATCGAGTCCGCACGGCGATTTGTTGGCAATGAGCGCATGCCGGAATGGGAAGCCGGAGCACGTGGCCTCTACAAGCAGATGGCACTCATCCGCATCACGCCAACCTGGGCCAAAATCATAGATTTCGAGACCCGTCTTCCGGGCTACGTGGAGGAACTGATCAAGGCGCAGTAAGTCCCGAGAATCAGGATCCAGTTCCGTCCCTCGAGTGGTCGAGGAAGAACCGGACCATCTCCGCCGAGGCGTCGGGGCCGTCCGGGTCGGTGTGGGAGCCGTCGGGCGCGCCGCCAGACCAGGCGTGCCCCGAGCCGTGGACGAGCCAGGACTCGGCGACGACCGTGCCGTTCGCGTCACGGACAACGGTGCGTGTGTAAGGCCGGCGGCCGGCTTCGGAAGGGCGGGCACTCTCCGATGTGCTGCACGTCGTGCCCGCCGCGGCGACCCGGGCCGCGACGAGGCGCTGCGCGTTGATCGGGGCCACGCGGGTGTCGGCGTCGCCGTGGAAGACGATCAGCGGCACGTCGCCACCCGGGCCGGGCGTGCCACCCGTGCGCATGGCGACGAGCGCAGAGCCCACGTCGCGGGCGGCTCGGTAGGCAACGCCCGAGTGGACCCCGACCGCGGCGTACAGGTCCGGGTAGGTGGCGGCCATCACCGCGGCCATGGCGCCGCCCGCCGAGAGACCCGCCACATAGACCCGATCCGGGTCGGCGCCGTGCTCGGCGACGACCCTCCGGGTGAGCCCGGCGAGGATGGACGGCTCACCGGATCCGGCGCTCTGGTCCCGAGGGGAGAACCAGTTCCAGAAGCCGCCGTTGTTGGCGGCCTTCGACTGCTCGGGGTAGGCCACGAGCAGTCCGTGCCGCTCGGCGAGGTCGTTCATCCGGGTGCCTGCGGCGAAGTCCGCGGCGTCCTGCGAGCCGCCGTGCAGCATGACCACGAGCGGCAGGGGCCCGCGGACCGGGCGGCTCGGGACGTAGAGGTCGAAGGTGCGGGTACCGGCCGCCTCGGTGTGAGTCAGGCGCTGCGTCCCGGCTCCGGGGCGATCCCGGGAGAGACGCCGGCGCAGGCGGGTCGCCAGCCAGGGCGGTTCGGGAGCGGCGGTCGGCGGCGGCCCGGTCCCAGGCTGCGCGGCCCCGGTCGGCGGCGGGACGGGCCCGCCGAGGGTGCGCTGGATGACGTCGACCGCTTCCTTCAGGCGTCCTTCACGGGTGAGCCGCAGCGCCGAAGCCATGCCAGCGCTCTTGTCGGGGTCCATGACGGTCCTCTCGCGTGGGGTCAGACGATGCGCGCGGCGAGCGCGGCCCTGACGGCACGCGGGGCGCGGAACGCCCCGAGGACCTCGACCGACGCGATCGTTGCCAGCGCGAGCTCGGGATCGACGTCATCGGCCACGGTAGCGAGCCCCAGGACGCGGAGCTCGATCATGCGACCGGTGTCACGGAGCTGCTCGAGCTCGCTGCGCCTGAGATGCCGCGTCCCGAGGGTCAGGGTCCTGCGCGCGACCGTGTCGGCCACGGCATCCGATCGGCTCTCGAGCTGGCGCCGGATAGCCGTGCGGATGAAGTCCGTGCGGTTGGCGTAGAAGCCCTCTTCGACGAGGAGATCGATCTGCCCGAGGTCGACGAGCCCCACGTTGATGGTGATCTTCTCGCTCCGGTCCACCTCGGCCACGCCACCAGCCTGGCACCATCCCGTGGGATGGGCAAGGGATGGCGGTGGTTCCATCGAGCGGGAACTCCGCCAGTTAGGATCGACCGGGATCAGGGTAGATCCCAACCTGCACGCACCCCGGGCCCTCGATGGGAGGTTCGCGTGGACGCCGTGGAACTCGTGCTGGCAGGCGCGGCGGAGAACCTCTTCCCGGCACGCCTGCAGATGGCGCTGTCCCTCGGCTGGCACATCGTCTTCGCCTGCTTCGGCATCGCCTTCCCGGCGATCGTCGTGTTCGCGGAGTGGCGCGGTTACCGGCGCGGCAACCCCACGCTCACCGAGCTCGCGCACACCTGGGCGAAGGCGATGGGCGTGCTGTTCGCGGCGGGAGCGGTGTCGGGAACCCTGCTGTCGTTCGAGATGGGCATCCTCTGGCCCGGGCTGATGGACCGCTTCGGCGAGGTGTTCGGCTTCCCCTTCGTGTTGGAGGGCTTCGCCTTCTTCATCGAGGCGATCTTCGTCGGCATCTACCTCTTCGGCTGGGATCGGATGTCGCCGCGGGCCCACATGCTCAGCGCCGTCCCGATGATCGTCTCCGGGATCGCGGGCGCGTTCTTCGTCATCTCCGCGAACGCCTGGATGAACAACCCGACCGGCTTCCGGCTCGACGCCGCCGGGAACGTCGTCGACGCCCGGCCGTGGGCCGCGATGTTCGGGCCGTCCACGTGGCCGCAGTTCGTGCACATGTGGCTGGCCGCGTTCATGGTCACCGGGTTCCTGGTGGCGTCCGTGTACGCGGTCGGGATGCTGCGCGGGCGGCGCGACCGCTACCACCGCTTCGGCCTGCTCATCCCGCTGACGGTGGCCGCGATCGCCACGCCCGTGCAGATCGGTGTCGGCGACTGGATCGCGAACACCGTGGCGGCCAACCAGCCGGCCAAGCTCGCCGCGATGGAGGCGCTGTACGAGACGAAGGCGGGCGCCGGGCTCTCCCTCGGTGGGATCTATGTCGACGACGAGCTGCACTACGCGCTGGAGATCCCGTACGGGCTCTCGCTGCTCATCCACCATGATCCGAACGGGGTGGTGCCGGGGCTTGAGGAGGTCCCGCCGGACCAGCGGCCGCCGGTGAACGTCGTGCACCTCGCCTACAACGCGATGGTCGGCATCGGCTCGGCGCTGCTGGCGCTCGCCGCGTGGTTCGGCCTGGTGTGGTGGCGGCGCAGACGCATCCCCGCAACTGCCTGGTTCCTGCGCGCGGTGGCGGTCTCGGGGGTCGCCGCCGTCGTCGCGATGCAGGCGGGCTGGATCACCACCGAAGTGGGCAGGCAGCCCTGGATCGTCTACGGGATCATGCGGACCGCCGACGCGGTGAGCCCGGCCCCCGGCCTTTACCTCGGCCTGTTCGCCGTCGTGGCGATCTACGCCGTGCTCACGGTGTTCACGGTGATCGTCCTGCGCCGGCTCGCCGGGAGACACGACACGCCCGCACCGCAGGACGTCGAGGCCCGGGTCGGATGACCCCGGACTCGGTGCTGCCCGAGGTGTTGCTCGGCGTCATGTTCGTCGGGCTGATCGCCTACGGCCTCTTCGGCGGAGCCGACTTCGGCGCCGGCATCTGGGACCTCCTGGCGGGCGGCACCCGACGCGGGCGGCGCCAGCGCGAGCTCATCGAGCACTCCCTCGGACCGGTGTGGGAGGCCAACCACGTCTGGCTGATCTTCGTGCTCGTCGTGCTGTGGACGGCGTTCTCCGGCGCGTTCGCCGCCGTCGTCACCACGTTGTACATCCCGCTGACGCTCGCCGCCTTCGGGATGATCGCCAGGGGCGCGGCGTTCGCGTTCCGCAAGAGCGTCACGACCCTTCCCATGCGCCGCTTCTTCGGTGCCGCGTTCGCGCTGTCGTCGCTGGTCACGCCGTTCTTCCTGGGCGCGGTCGTCGGCGGCGTCGCATCCGGGCGGGTGCCGCCGGGCATCGCGGCCGGTGACGTGGTCACGTCGTGGCTCAACCCGACGTCGACGCTCGGTGGCGCCATGGCGGTGCTGGTCTGCGCGTACCTGGCGGCAGTGTTCCTCTGCGGCGACGCTCGCCGGGAAGGGGCGCCCGACCTCGCCGACCAGTTCCGCGCCCGCGCGCTCGTCGCGGCGGCCGTGACCGGGGCGGTCGGGCTCGGCGGCCTGCTCGTGCTGCGCGCCGACGCGCCTGCGCTGTTCGACGGGTTGACCGGAAGGGCTCTGCCGGTGCTCGTCGTGTCGGTGCTGGCTGGCGTCGCCGCGATCGGGCTGCTCGCCGTGCGCCGCTTCGTCCTCGCACGGCTCGCCTCGGCGCTCGCGGTGGCCACGGTTCTCGTCGGCTGGGCCGCGGCGCAGTACCCGTACGTACTTCCGCCCGCGCTCACGATCGACCAGGCGGCCCGCGGCACACCGACGCTCGTGGCGATGCTCGTCGCCCTGGTGGTCGGCGGCGTCGTACTCGTGCCCGCGCTGATCTACCTCTACGTGCTCTTCCAGCGCGCGCATCCGGAGCACCCTGGATCGGCGCCGCTCCGGCGAACGGGCGCCGCCTAGCTGGTGATCAGCTTCGTCGGGGTGGGCACAGCGGTTCCGCAGAGCGGGAACTCCGCCAGTTGCAGGCGACCAGGGTCAGGGTAGCCCCTTGATGCACCCACCCCGGCCCTCGATCGGAGGTTCGCGTGGACGCCGTGGAACTCGCCAAGGCGCTGCGGGAGGCCGCCGACCGCGTGATGAGTGGCTGGACCGCCGCGGCCGGTTCGATGCCCACGCCGGTGCTGCCGGACCTGTCCGGCTCACCGGCCGCCGCTTCCGCCCGGCAGATCGAGGCCGTCCTCGACGACCTCGCGGCCCGTCGCACGCAGGTGCGGGCCCTGCAGGCGCAGCTCGCCACGTTCGACGAGCAGCTCGGCGCTCTGGAGGCGAGCCTGCGCCCGCTGCAGGAGTGGACGAGGACCTGGTCCGAGCTGGAGCGCGCGCTCGGCGGCTTCTGGTCGCCTCCCCGTGACAGACCGCCTTCGCAACCGCGGAGGCACGGAACAGAAGGATGAGAGGAGTACCGGCATGAGCGAGCCCGGATCGGACGCCGCCCGCGACATGGAGGCCGCCGCGAAGCGTGTTCGCGAGCTCAGCGAGCAGGTCGTCGATCAAGCCAAGAAGAACGGCCTTGCCTGGCTCGAGGGCTACGAGCGCGTTCTCAAGAACATGCTCGACCTCGAGGAGCAGGCCGCGAAGGGGGCTAAGGGGACCGGGGCGGACTGGGCGGCGACGCTCGCGACCACCCACGCCAACTTCGTCCGGGAGACGTCGGAGGTGTTCTTCACGAGTCTGCGGGAGCAGCTCAAGAGCTGATCCGGCCTTCCGCCGGGCAGGAAGCCGTCCCGTCGCCGGCAGGGCGGTACGACGATGGCTCGGTACGACTCGCGGGTGGTCGCACACCGGAGACGGGAGGTGGCCCCGTGACGACGCGCACTGGTCGGCACCGGGTGGTGGTCGTCGGCGGCGGCTTCGGCGGGCTGAACGCCGTGCGCGCGCTCGAGCACGCGGACGTGGACGTCACGGTGGTCGACCGGACCAACCACCACCTGTTCCAGCCGTTGCTCTACCAGGTCGCGGCCGGGATCCTGCCGCCCGGCCTGATCGCGCCCTCGCTGCGCAGCGTGATCTCCAAGCAGCGCAACGCCCGCGCGCTGCTCGCGTGCGTCCGCGAGCTCGACCTGGAGCGGCGGGTGGTGCTGGCCGAGGGCCCTGACGGGCGGATGCTCGAGCTGCCCTACGACACGCTCGTCGTCGCGGCCGGCGCGACGCACTCCTACTTCGGCCGCGACGATTGGGCCGAGTTCGCGCCCGGGATGAAGACGATCGAGGACGCGCGGCTCCTGCGCGACCACATCCTCTCCGCGTTCGAGATGGCGGAGATCGTCACCGACCCGCGGGAACGGGCCGAGTGGCTCACGTTCGTGGTGATCGGCGCGGGCCCCACCGGCGTCGAGCTCGCGGGTCAGGTCGCGGAGCTCGCCCACATGGTGTTGCCCCGCGACTACCGGTCGGTGGACACGACAGAGGCGCGGATCCTGCTGCTCGAGGGTGCGCCCGCCGTGCTGCCCCCGTTCGCGCCGAAGCTGCAGCGCTACACGCACCGCCGCCTGGAGAAGATGGGAGTGGAGATCCGCACCGGCACGCTCGCTGTCGCGATGGATGACGAGTCGGTCACGGTGCGGGGCTCCGACGGCGTCGAGGAGATGATCCGCACGCACACCCACATCTGGGCGGCGGGCGTGCAGGCCTCACCGCTCGCCCGCATGCTCGCCGAGCGGGCAGGCGCGGAGACCGATCGGGCCGGGCGGATCGCGGTGAACCCCGACTGCACGCTGCCCGGACACCCCGAGGTGTTCGCGATCGGCGACATGGTGTCGCTGAACGGGCTACCCGGCGTGGCGCAGCCTGCGATGCAGGAGGGCAAGTACGTCGGGAAGGTGATCAAGGCCCGGCTCGCGGGCGACGAGAAGATCACGCCCTTCCGCTACCTCGACAAGGGCAGCATGGCCACCATCGGCTACAACTCCGCCGTCGCCGACGCGTTCGGCATGAAGGTCACGGGGTGGCTCGCCTACGTCATGTGGGCCATGGTTCACGTCCTGTACCTGATCGGCTGGGGCAATCGACTGGGGACGCTCTACACCTGGATGCGGGGGATGGTGCTGTCCAAGAACCGCGGACACCGGCTCATCACCTTCGAGGAGGCGCACGAGCAGGCGCACCGGGAGGCTCCCACTCCCCCGGCGATCCGGCCGCCGGTTCACCGGGCGGGGTAGCGGGCGGATCACCGTCGATGTTTCCGGCCAGCGGGAGGAGTAGCAGGCGCCGAGGATCTGACGAGACGATGGGGTATGGCCGAGGAGCTGCCCACGTCGCCACTGGACGTCGCCGAGCGCGCCGCGAGCGTGCTGGGTCCGGAATCGGATCTTTTCGAGGACCTGGATGCCGCCGGCTTCGGCGAAGCGCTCACCCGCGCCGTGGCGGCGAGCCTTGCCCGCCCGGTCGGTCCGGCGGGCGCCGCCTTGCGGCTCATGGGGGATCTCACGCGGATCCCGCTGGTGGCCGCTACCCGCTGGCTGGGAACCGAGGCCGAGCCGCCGCTGCCGGTCGACGCGAAGGACCGACGCTTCGCCGACCCCGCATGGTCGGCCAGCCCCGCCTACTTCACCGTGCGGCAGACCTACCTCGCGGCCTGCAGGTTCGCCCGTGACGTCGTCGGCACCGCAGGACTGGACGACGACACCGCCCGCAAGGCCGCGATGGCCACCGATCTGCTGCTCGACGCCCTCGCGCCGACGAACTTCCTCCTGACGAACCCGGCGGCGCTGAAGCGGGCCTACGACACGGCAGGGGCGAGCCTGGCCAAGGGCCTACGCAACTTCGTCGACGACCTGGTCAACAACGAGGGCCGCCCCCGCCAGGTGGACGCCGCGGCGTTCCAGGTCGGGCGCGACCTCGCGATCACGCCGTCGCGTGTGGTCTACCGCAACGACCTGATGGAGCTGCTGCAGTACGAACCGCAGACGGAGCAGGTGCGCGCCACACCGCTGCTGTGCAGCCCGCCCTGGATCAACAAGTACTACGTCATGGACCTGTCCCCCGGGCGCAGCTTCATCGAGTGGGCGGTGCAGCACGGCCGCACGGTGTTCGCGATCAGCTACCGGAACCCGTCGGCAGAGATGTCCGGCGTCTCGATGGACGACTACCTCGTGCACGGCCCGCACACCGCGCTCGACGTCATCCAGGAGATCACCGGGGCCGAGACCATCGACATGGCAGGGCTCTGCCTCGGCGGCGCCCTCACCGCGATCACCGACGCGTACCTGCGCCAGGCCGGTGAGTCCCGGATCGGCACCCTGACGCTGCTCAACACCATGCTCGACTACAGCGAGCCCGGCGCGCTGGGCACGTTCACCGACCGGCGCACGGTGGACCGGTTGGAGCGGAAGATGCGCCGCTCGGGTGTGCTCGAGGGCCGGTCGATGGCCGGCACGTTCGACGTCCTGCGCGCCAACGACCTCATCTTCAACTACGTGGTGTCCAACTGGCTGATGGGCCAGGACCCGCCGGCGTTCGACATCCTGTCCTGGAACGCCGACAGCACCCGCATGCCCGCCGCGATGCACGCGTTCTACCTGCGCAACTTCTATGTCGAGAACAAGCTGGCCGCGGGCACGCTGCAGGTGGGAGGGCGCGTGATCGACCTCAGCGCGATCAAGTCCCCGACCTACGTCGTCAGCGCGATCAACGACCACATCGTGCCGTGGGAGGCGTCGTACAAGACCACCGGCCTGGTCAGCGGCACCGTGCGGTTCGTGCTCAGCAGCGGCGGGCACATCGCCGGCATCGTCAACCCGCCCGGGCCGAAGGCGTGGTACCAGGTGGCCGAGGGCGAGCAGGCACCCCCGACGGCCGCGGCGTGGCGCAGCGGGGCCGAGCGCCGCAGCGGCTCCTGGTGGGACGACTGGGCCCGCTGGTCCGACGAGCACTCCGGCCCGCTGCAGAACCCGCCGGCCATGGGCAGCACGACCCACCCTGTTCTGGGCGACGGCCCGGGCACCTACATCCTGACCTGACCGGCGCCGACCGGCTCCGTCGAAAGGACGCCCATGCCCCGCTTCCTGGTCTCCGGAAAGGCCGAACTGGCCGCAGATCTCGCCGCCGCGCTCCGCGCGGAGGGGGCGGAGGCCGTCGAGGTCGACGATGTCGCCGCGCTCCCCCAGGTCTGCGCCGACGCAGGCCCACGTGCGTTCGACGGGTACGTCCAGCTGCCGGCGAAGTTCACGGTGGAGGGGGACAGCGCCGTCGAGCGGGTCCGCCACTACATCTCCGGAGGGATCCTCGCCAGGTTCACCGCGGTCGCTGCCGTGCTGCCGTCCCTCGTGCCGAACGCGCGGATCACGTTCGTCACGGGCGCGTTGCCGCCGGAGGTCTCCACGGAGGACGAAGCCACGGCCCGCAGGGCACTGGTACGGGTCCTCGGCCACGCCGCACGGGCAGACGCCCCGGACGGGTTGCGGGTCGACGTGCTGAGCCCGACCTCGTCGGCGAAGGAGATCGCGCTGACCGCCCTCGGCCGCAACCCGAGGTGGGAGGCGCTCGCCGCCGCGGACACCGACGAGTCCTACACGGACTGGCGGGCCGAGGTCCTCGGGTTGATCAGCGCGGAGAGCTAGTGGTCACGCGCCGACGGCCCGGTCGCCCGCACCCGCACTCACCGCGACGCATGCCGCCTCGACGGCGGCGGCGAGGCGGGCGGGTGCCTCGAGGAACACGTCGTGGCCGCCGTCGATCTCCACCACCGTGCTGCCGGGCAGCGCCAGCGCGAGCTTGTGCTGGCGGCGTGGGTGAACCACGCGGTCGTGCCGGGTTACGACCACCGCGGACGGCACGTCGACGCTGCCGATCCAGGCGTGGGACGTGAAGACCGCCACCGACCGCACGGCCGCGAGGGCGTCGAGCAGGCTGGTCCGCCGCATCTGCGACAGCGCCCACCGCCGGTCGGCCGGATCGATCCCGTGGTCGAGCAGCCCTGCGCCGATCACGTCGGCGCGCAGGACGTGCAGGGCAGGCATCCATGCCGCCCCGGCCACCAGGAACGGGAGGGTGAGCGCTGTGGTCCGTTCCCAGGGCGATCCGGAGACGTTGCGCGCGGTCGAACAGAGGACGAGCCCCGAGACGAGCCCGGGGTGGCGACGCCACAGCAGCTGCGCGACGAGCCCTCCCATCGAGTAGCCCACCGCGATCAGCCGTTCGATGCCGAGCTCCGCGGCCACGGCGGCGACGTCGTCCGCGCAGTCCTCCAGCCGGAAGTCCGAGGTGCGGACGCCCTTCCCGTGCCCGCGGAGGTCGAACATGACGACGCGGTAGCCGGCGCGGAGCGGTTCGACGATCCCGCCCCAGTTGAGCTCCGCCGTGAGCGTCACCCCGTGCAGGAGGACGAGCGTGGGGGCACCGGGCGGACCGGGGGCGTCCTCGACGACCGTGCGGCCGCGCCCCGGGAGGTCCAGCACGCGCGTCCGAACCGGGGGCAGGGCCGTCGGGCTGCTCCGGTCCACGGCGACCTCCTGGGCTGGTGCCCGGATGTCGCCGAGCATTTCATCCTTGTTACCCGGCGTGATCTTCCGGCGAAACCCTGCTGCCGGGAATCGCGCCACGGGGTTCCGTTCAAGGGCGGCGCCGACCACCATGGGCCGGTCCCCAATCTCGTATCCGAGGTGATCCATGCCCGGGACCGGTTCTGTCGCGCCCGCGTACAGCAATGAGGCTCCGCTCTACGACTCGAGGACGAGGGGGTTCGACACCTACCGGCGGCGCATCGTCGAGTGGCTGCCCCTGCAGCAGGGTGACGTGGTGCTCGACGTCGGTTGCGGCACGGGCCTGTGCTTCCCGTTCCTGCTGGAGCGGGTCGGTCCCGCTGGCGCGGTCGTGGGCGTTGACGCCTCACCGGAGATGCTCGCGCTCGCCGCCGAGCGGGCGTCGGCACGCGGTTGGCGCAACGTGGAGCTCGTCGAATCCGCGATCGAGGACGCCGAGCTGCCGACGGTCGATCATGCCCTGTTCTGCGCCGTGCACGACATCATCCAATCCGCCGCGGCGCTCGATCACGTTCTCGCGCACGTCCGCCGCGGGGTCGCCGCGGGAGGGGGCAAGTGGGCGCCGCCATGGGCGTTCGCCGTGAACGCCGGGGTGCTCGCGCTGCACACCCCGTACGTCCGCGACTTCGCCGGGTTCGACAGGCCGTGGACCCTGCTCGCCGAACGGGTGCCCGACCTCGTGGTGAACGAGGTCGCCATGGGCGGAGGCTGGGATGCCGGTGGGTCCGTCTACCCGCGGGTCGAGTAGCGCCGGCCCTCTTCCGGTGGTCGAGTAGCGCCGGCCCGCCAGGGCCGGCGCGTATCGAGACCACATGCCGGTCTACGGGGTGGTGGTCTCGATACGGGCCGGCGCTGGAGCGCCGGCCCTACTCGACCACCGGGAGAGCTGGGCGCCGGCCCTACTCGACCACCGGACGCATCTAGGCCCCGCGCGCCAGCCCGCTGGTGCTGTGGGCGTACACGTCGGCCATCAGGACCGGCCAGTCGTCCTCCAGCGCCCGGCTGCCGGTGAACAGCCCGAGGTGCCCGCCCTCCGCGGTCCGCTGCACGACGTCACTCGGCGGGGTGCCCACCACATCTGCTGCGGCGAAGAGCTGCGGTGGCGGGGTGATGTGGTCACGGGCGCCGGCGAGCAGGAACAGCGGGCAGGTGATGTTCGCGAGATCGGCGCGACAGCCGGCGACGATGAGCCGCCCGTCGATCAGCTCGTTGCCGTGGAACAGGTGCTCGACGAGCCACAGGTAGAACGCGCCGGGGATGTCCTGGGTGTGCTTGAACCAGTCCTCGAACACCCGGTAGCGCTCGACGTGCGCGGGGTCGTCGAGGTGCGCGAGCAGCTGCAGCTGGCGCCCGATCTCCGCCTGCGGCTGCATCGCGATGAAGTTCGCGAGCACCGCGCGGCCGGACATGTTGCCGCCGTTCAGGGCCACCAGGGCGCGGTAGGGCGCCATGCCCAGCCCATGCGTGAGAACCCTGGTGGATGCGGCGATCACCGACTCGCCTGCGTGGAAGTCGATCGGAGCGCCTGCGAGGGTCAGCGTGTGGACCCGCTCGGGGTGCAGCGCGGCGTAGATGGCCGCGAGCCAGCCGCCCTGGCAGTCGCCGACGAGGTTGACCCGCCCACCGGCCAGCACGATCGCGCGATCCACGACATCGAGGTAGTCGGTGATCGTCACATCCCGGGTCTCAGCGGTGGCGGCCCGCCATTCCATGGCGTACAGCCGGGTGAGGCCGGCGTCGAGGATCACGGCGAGCTGGCTCTGGCCGGGAGCGAAGTCGACCACGTGCGAGGAGTGGCCGGCCTGCGGGGGCAGCACGAGCGTCGGCACGACACCATGGTCGGCGCCTGCGGGCGAGAAGTCGTGGACGTGCGCGAACGGCGTACGGAGCACGGTGCGGTGCGGCAGGTGCCACTCGGGCTGCCGGCGCTGCGCCATGGTGCCCACCCACCGGACGCCGTGGGTGACAAGGCCGACCGGGTGGGCGGCGCGGGTCGCCGTGCCTGCGAGCGTGCCCGCGAACAGGTTGCCGCTCGCGCGGGTGATCTCGGCGAGGCTGTGCACCGCGTTGACCGCGGCCGCTCCGGCGAGGAACGCCATGTGCTGGGTGTGGGAGCGCGGAGGGGAGCTGGTCATGGACGACCTCCTGGTGCCGGCCGCGACCCCCGTGGTCGCGCCTACCCGCCGGTAACGGTAAGGCGCGGATTCGGCTGCGCAACTGCTGGCTCGGCCAGCGGCGCCGAGACGAGCGTCACGACCAGCGCTGATTGACATACTTAACGCTCGTGCCTAGTTTGGTTATCGCATCGCCAATCCATGGGAGTGAGAACCGATGACCGCACCGACCGAGCAGATCCTGGACCTGACCCGCCGCGGTCAGGAGGCGGTCGCCACTGCCGTCCGCACATGGGCCGACGCCGTGCAGAGTGCCACTGGCTCGTTCGCGGCCGGCGGCCCGGACAAGCTGCCCGACCTGCGCGCCTTCGTCGACAGCAGCGTCGACCAGGCCTTCGACGCGGCCGAGAAGGTGCTGGCCGCCCAGCGCCAGCTCGCACACACCGTTCTGAATGCGAGCGCCCAGGCCACCGAGGCCGTCACCGAGCAGGCCGTGCGCACCGCGCGGAAGGTCTCGGCGCAGACGGTGGAGGCCGCCGAGAACGTGGCGGAGGCGACCGAGGCGAGCACCGAGGCCGCCAAGCCGGCCCGCGCGCCGCGCACCAAGAGCTGACGCACAGCACAACCGCACCGCAAGACCCCGACGACCCCGAAGGCCAACCGGCCTGCGGGGTCGTCGGCGTTTCGGTGGGCCGCTCCGCGCCGAGGACCACCCGTCTGCCGCGTGGACAGAATGAACACAATCGTGACCTGCGCCACACGCCAGCGCATGCTTCCCGGAGTTACGGCTTCGTTACGCAACACCGACAAGGTCGTCGGTTCCGGGAGGGCTAGGGCTCATGTCCGATTCAGCCACCGCCCAGCACGCCTCAGCGCGGCGTGATCGCACCCACTACCTCTACGTCGCCGTGATCGTCGCGGTGGTCCTCGGCATCGCCGTCGGCATCCTGGCGCCGGACGTGGGGAAGGCGCTCAAGCCGGTCGGCACCGGGTTCGTCAACCTGATCAAGATGATGATCAGCCCGGTCATCTTCTGCACGATCGTGCTCGGCGTCGGCTCGATCCGCCAGGCGGCGAAGGTCGGCAAGGTCGGCGGGTTGGCGTTGCTCTACTTCATCGTCATGTCGACGTTCGCCCTGGTCATCGGGCTGATCGTCGGCAACCTGCTCGAGCCGGGGGCGGGCATGAACCTCGCCGCGATTCGCGGGAACGCGCCCGCGGCGGAGGCGGAGTCGACCACCGAGTTCCTGCTGGGGATCATCCCGACCACGCTGGTGTCGCCCCTGGTCGGGGAGTCCGTGCTCCAGACCCTGTTCGTGGCGCTGCTCATCGGGTTCGCCGTGCAGGCCCTCGGCCAGTCCGGCCAGGCGATCCTGCGCGGCATCAAGCACTTCGAGCGGCTCGTGTTCCGGGTCCTCTCGATGATCATGTGGCTGGCGCCGATCGGCGCCTTCGGCGCCATCGCGGCGGTGGTCGGCGAGACCGGCTGGGCCGCCCTCGCCGCACTCGGGCAGATCATGCTCGCCTTCTACATCACCTGTCTGATCTTCATCGTCGTCGTCCTCGGCGTGATCCTGCGCTTCGGCGCCGGGATGAGCATCTTCTCGTTGATCCGCTACCTGACCCGCGAGTACCTGCTCATCGTCTCCACCTCGTCGTCGGAGTCGGCGTTGCCGCGGCTGATCGCGAAGATGGAGCACCTCGGCGTCTCCCGGCCGGTCGTCGGCATCACGGTGCCCACCGGCTACTCGTTCAACCTGGACGGGACGGCGATCTACCTCACGATGGCCTCGCTGTTCATCGCCGAGGCGATGGGCACGCCGCTGTCGATCGGCGAGCAGATCTCCCTGCTGCTCTTCATGATCATCGCGTCGAAGGGTGCCGCGGGTGTCACCGGCGCCGGCCTGGCCACCCTCGCGGGCGGTCTCGGCGCCCACCGCCCCGACCTCGTCGAGGGCGTCGGACTGATCGTCGGCATCGACCGGTTCATGTCCGAGGCCCGCGCGGTCACCAACTTCTCCGGCAACGCCGTCGCCACCGTGCTGATCGGCAAGTGGGTCGGCGAGTTCGACCCGGATCAGGCCAACCGCGTGCTCAGCGGCGAGGACCCGTTCGACGAGATGACCATGATCGACGACGAGGAGCCGCCCGAGCTGCACGAACGCGCGCTGCCGGGGCACCCGGTCGCCGCTCATCACGGCGAGGGAGCACACCACGCCTGACACACGACTCGATCCGCACGCCCTCGGGGTTCGCAGAAGGGGAAGAGACAGCAGATGCTCGGCGATCTGGATCCGGTGGAGACCCGCGAGTGGCGCGACGCGTTCGACTCGGTGCTGGAGTTCGAGGGAGCGGACCGCGCGGGGTTCCTGCTCGAGGAGCTGATCGGCGAGGCCCGTCGGGGCGGCGCGCCGGTCCCGTACTCGGCGAACACGCCCTACCTGAACACGATCCCGCCGCACAAGGAGCCGCGGCACCCGGGTGACCGCGAGATCGAGCACCGGATCCGCTCGCTCGTCCGATGGAACGCGGTGGCGATCGTGCTGCGGGCCAACAAGGAGTCCTCGGAGCTCGGCGGGCACATCGCGAGCTTCCAGTCGGCCGCCACCCTCTACGACACGGGGTTCCAGCACTTCTGGCACGCCCCGTCCGACGGGCACGGCGGCGACCTGGTGTTCGTACAGGGACACTCCTCCCCCGGCATCTATGCCCGCTCCTTCCTGGAAGGCCGGCTGTCCGAGGAGCAGCTGCTGCGCTTCCGGCAGGAGGTCGGCGGTGGCGGGTTGTCGTCGTACCCGCACCCGTGGCTGATGCCCGACTACTGGCAGTTCCCCACGGTGTCGATGGGGCTCGGCCCGCTGATGGCGATCTACCAGGCGCGGTTCCTCAAGTACCTGCAGAACCGCGGGCTGGCCGAGACCGCCAACCGGCACGTGTGGGCGTTCCTCGGCGACGGCGAGATGGACGAGCCGGAGTCGCTGGGCGCCATCTCGCTGGCCGGCCGGGAGCGGCTCGACAACCTGATCTTCGTCGTGAACTGCAACCTGCAGCGCCTCGACGGCCCGGTCCGCGGCAACGGGAAGATCATCCAGGAGCTGGAGGGCATTTTCCGCGGCGCCGGGTGGAACGTGCTGAAGGTGATCTGGGGCTCCAGCTGGGACCCGCTGATCGCGGCGGACAAGTCCGGGCTGCTGCTGAAGCGCATGGAGGAGTGCGTCGACGGCGAGTACCAGGACTTCAAGTCCAAGAACGGCGCCTACGTCCGCCAGCACTTCTTCGGCAAGTATCCCGAGCTGCTCGACCTGGTCGCCGACATGTCCGACGACCAGATCTGGGCCCTCACCCGCGGCGGGCACGACCCGTCGAAGGTCTACGCCGCGTACCACTCGGCGGTGCACCACACCGACCAGCCGACGGTGATCCTGGCCAAGACGGTCAAGGGCTACGGGATGGGCGAGGCCGGCGAGGGCCAGAACATCACGCACCAGCAGAAGAAGATGGGCGAGGACGTGCTGCGCGCGTTCCGCGACCGCTTCGGCATCGACGTGCCCGACGAGCGCATCGCCGAGGTGCCGTTCGTGAAGCTGCCCGAGGGCAGCCGGGAACAGGCCTACCTGCAGGAGCGGCGGGCCGCGCTGGGCGGCTCGCTGCCCGCCCGCCGCCGGACGTCCCGGCCCCTTCCGGTGCCGGAGCTGTCAGCGTTCGACGCCGTGCTCAAACCCACCGGCGATCGCGAGATCTCCACGACCATGGCGTTCGTCCGGGTCCTGACCACGCTGCTGCGGGACAAGGCGATCGGCCGTCACATCGTGCCGATCGTCCCCGACGAGTCACGCACCTTCGGGATGGAGGGGATGTTCCGCCAGTTCGGGATCTTCTCCCAGGTCGGGCAGCTCTACCAGCCCGAGGACGCGAAGCAGCTGATGTTCTACAAGGAGGACAAGTCCGGCCAGGTCCTCCAGGAGGGGATCAACGAGGCGGGGGCGATGTCCTCCTGGATCGCGGCGGCCACCTCCTACAGCGTGTCCGATACGCCGATGATCCCCTTCTACGTCTACTACTCGATGTTCGGGTTCCAGCGGGTTGGCGACCTGGCCTGGGCGGCAGGCGACTCCCGGGCCCGCGGGTTCCTCGTCGGCGGCACCGCGGGGCGCACCACGCTCAACGGGGAGGGGCTCCAGCACGAGGACGGCCACAGCCACCTGCTGTCGGCCACCATCCCCAACTGCGTCTCCTACGACCCGACCTTCGGCCACGAGGTCGCGGTGATCGTCCAGGACGGCCTGCGGCGCATGTACGCCGAGCAGGAGGACGTCTTCTACTACCTCACCGTCATGAACGAGAACTACCCGCACCCCGGCATGCCGGAGGGCCGGGAGGACGAGGTTCGGGAAGGCATCCTGCGGGGGATGTACCTGTTCCGGGAGGGGCAGGCCGCGAAAAAGGGACGTAAGACGGCCCCGCGGGTACAGCTGCTCGGCAGCGGCACGATCCTGCGCGAGGTGATCGCGGCCGCCGAGCTGCTCGAGCAGGACTTCGGCGTCGCCGCCGACGTCTGGAGCTGCCCCAGCTTCACCGAGCTCGGCCGCGACGGCATCGCCGCGACGCGGTGGAACATGCTGCACCCCACCGAGGAACCGCGGCGGAGCTTCGTCGAAGAGTCGCTCGGCGGGCGCCCGGACGGGCCGGTGGTCGCCGCCACCGACTACATGCGCGCCTATGCCGAGCAGATCCGCCCCGATGTGCAGCGGCGCTACACCGTGCTGGGCACCGACGGATTCGGCCGGTCGGACTACCGGCGCGCCCTGCGCAGCCACTTCGAGGTCGACCGCCACCACGTCGTCCTCGCTGCGCTCTCGTCGCTTGCGGCGGACGGCACCGTCCCGGCGTCCACCGCCGCCGATGCCATCGCCAAGTACGGCATCGACCCGGACAAGACCGAGCCCGCGCGCGCCTGACGACCCGGTTCAGATCGAGGAGGAGCCGAAAACATGACAGCCCCGACCGAGGTCAAGGTGCCGGACATCGGCAGTTTCGACGACGTCCCCATCATCGAGGTACACGTCAATCCGGGCGACAAGGTCAACGCCGAAGATCCGCTGGTCACCCTGGAGTCGGACAAGGCCACCATGGACGTCCCCGCGCCCGCATCGGGGTCGGTGGCCGAGGTGCTGGTCAAGGTCGGCGACACAGTGAGCGAGGGCAGCCCGATCCTGCTCCTGCAGCCCGGGGACGGGGCGGTCACCACCCCACCGTCGCTGGTGGAGCAGCAGGAACCGCCGCCTGCGGCGGCTCGAGCACCGGTCGCGGCACCCGCGTCACCCGCAGCGCCGCCCGCGGCCCCGGGCGGCGCCCCGCCCGGCATGCACGCGGGGCCGAGCGTGCGGCGGATGGCCCGCGAGCTGGGCATCGACCTCGCCGAGGTCGGCGCCACCGGCCCGAAGGGCCGGATCACCAAGCAGGACCTGCTGGCGTTCATGAAGGGCCCGGCAGCGGCGCCGGCCGCGGCGCCCGCGGCCGCGGGGACGGGAATCCCGGAGATCCCCGCCCAAGACTTCTCGAAGTTCGGTCCGGTCGAGACGAAGCCCTTGAGCCGGATCAAGAAGGTCTCCGGGCCGTTCCTGCACCGGTCATGGCTGAACGTCCCGCACGTGACCCACCACGACGAGGCCGATATCACCGAGCTCGACCGCTACCGCAAGGAGCTCGACACCGCCGCGAAGGGCGAGAAGGACCCCTACCGCGTGACGTTGCTGGCGTTCCTGGTCAAGGCGTGCGTGGCCGCGCTGAAGAAGTTCCCGGAGTTCAACAGCTCGCTGGCGCCGGAGAAGGACAGCCTGATCCTCAAGGGCTACTACAACATCGGCATCGCGGTGGACACCCCGGACGGCCTGGTCGTCCCGGTCGTGAAGGACGCCGACCGCAAGGGGATCATCGAGCTGTCCCGCGAGTTCGGCTCGATCTCGGCCAAGGCCCGCGACGGCAAGCTCGCCCCCGGCGACATGCAGGGCGGCACGTTCACGATCTCCAGCCTCGGCGGCATCGGCGGCACCGGGTTCACCCCGATCGTCAACGCGCCGGAGGTCGCCATCCTCGGCGTGGTCCGGTCGGCCATGAAGCCGGTCTGGAACGGCACGGAGTTCGTGCCGCGCAACATCCTGCCGCTCGCGGTGTCCTACGACCACCGGGTGATCGACGGGGCGCTCGCCGCCCGGTTCACCCGGCACCTGTGCCATCTGCTGGAGGACGACCGGAGGCTGCTGCTGTGACCTCCCAGGAGATCCAGGTTCCGGACATCGGCGATTTCAACGACGTGCCGGTGATCGAGATCCACGTCGCGCCCGGCGATGTCGTCGCCGTCGACGACCCGCTGATCACGCTCGAGTCGGACAAGGCGACGATGGACGTGCCGGCGCCGGTCGCCGGCACGGTCGCCGAGCTGCGGGTCGCGGTGGGCGACCAGCTGTCCCAGGGCAGCGTCATCGTGGTGATCGACGCCGCCGGGGCGCCGGGTACGCCGCCGAAGGAGCGCGTGCACGAAGGCGGACATCCCCAGGCGCAAGGTCCGGCCGACTGGGGCTCGCCCAGCGGGGTGTACGACCAGATCGAGGTCACGGTCCCCGACATCGGCAGCTTCGACAACGTGCCGGTGATCGAGGTGCACGTCGCCGTGGGCGACACCGTGGCCGCCGAGGATCCGTTGCTCACGCTGGAGTCCGACAAGGCGACCATGGACGTCCCCGCTCCGGCGGCGGGCACCGTGGCCGCGGTCAAGGTGGGAGTCGGCGACACGGTCTCCGCCGGTACTCCGATCCTCGACCTGCAGACCGGGGAGCGGGCGCCGGTCGCCGAGGTCGCGGCACCGGCCGCGCGCCCGCCGTCCACGGCGCGCGGCGACGTCCACGCCGAGGTCCTCGTGCTCGGGGCCGGTCCGGGCGGCTACACCGCGGCCTTCCGGGCGGCCGACCTGGGCAAACAGGTCGTCCTCGTCGACAGCCGGGGCCCGATGGGCGGGGTCTGCCTCAACGTGGGCTGCATCCCGTCGAAGGCGCTGCTGCACGCGGCGAAGGTGATCGCCGAGACCAAGGAGATGTCGGCGCACGGCGTGTCGTTCACCGCCCCGACGATCGACGTCGACGCGCTGCGGAGCTGGAAGGACGGCGTGGTCTCCCGGCTGACCGGGGGCCTGACCGGCCTTGCGAAGCAACGCAAGGTCACCACGATGGTCGGGACCGGCGTCTTCACCTCGATGAACCAGGTCGAGGTGACCGCCGCGGACGGCTCGACGAAGACCGTGAGCTTCGACCAGGCGATCATCGCGGCCGGGTCGGAGCCGGTGACGCTGCCGTTCGTCCCGCACGACGACCCGCGGGTGATCGACTCCACCGGCGCATTGGAGCTCGACGGGGTTCCGGAGCGGCTGCTCGTGCTCGGCGGCGGGATCATCGGGCTGGAGATGGCCACCGTCTACCACGAGCTGGGCTCGAAGGTGAGCGTCGTCGAGCTCATGGACCAGCTGATCCCCGGTGCGGACGCCGACATCGTCAAGCCGCTGACCAAGCGGATCACCAAGCAGTACGAGGCCATCTGGCTGAAGACCAAGGTGACCGCCGTCGAGGCGGGACCGGACGGGCTCACCGTGCGCTTCGAGGGCGGCACCGCCCCGGAGACCGCCGTGTTCGACAAGGTCCTCGTCGCCGTCGGGCGTCGGCCCAACGGCCGGGTGATCGGCGCCGAGAACGCGGGAGTGCTGGTCGACGAGCGGGGCTTCATCAAGGTCGACAAGCAGCTGCGCACCAACCTGCCGCACATCTTCGCGATCGGCGACGTCGTCGGACAGCCGATGCTGGCGCACAAGGCCACGCACGAGGGCAAGGTCGCCGCCGAGGTCACCGCGGGCCACAACAGCTACTTCGACGCGACCGTCATCCCGTCGGTCGCCTACACCGACCCTGAGGTCGCCTGGGTCGGCGTCACGGAGAACGAGGCCAAGGCTGCGGGAGTCAAGTACGGCAAGGGCGTCTTCCCGTGGATGGCCAGCGGCCGGTCGCTGTCGCTCGGGCGCGACGAGGGGATGACCAAGGTCCTGTTCGACGAGTCCACGGGCCGCCTGATCGGCTGCGGGATCGTCGGCCCCAATGCGGGCGACCTCATCGCCGAGGCGGCGCTGGCCATCGAGCTGGGCGCGGATGCCGCCGACATCGGGCTCACGATCCACCCGCACCCGACCTTGTCGGAGACCGTCGCCATGGCGGCCGAGGCGTTCGAAGGAACGATCACCGACCTGTACATGCCGAAGAAGCCGAAGAAGTGACCCGCCCGGGAGGGAAGGACATGGCCGAGGACGCCTACGAGCTCGTACGGACCGACGAGGGGATCGTCGCCCGCGTCCGCGCGAGGGGAACGGCCGTGCTCTCCTCGCCGACCATCAACCGGGGCACCGCGTTCACGAACGAGGAACGCCACCAGCTCGGGCTCGTCGGGCTGCTGCCCACGGGCGTCTCGACCCTCGACGGCCAGCTCCGGCGGGTCTACGCGCAGTACAAGGCGCAGACGACCGACCTGCGCCGCTGGGTGTACCTGGCCAACCTGCGGGACCGCAACGAGGTGCTGTTCTACCGGCTGCTGTCGGAGCACATCTCGGAGATGCTGCCCGTCGTCTACACGCCGACCGTCGGGCTTGCGATCCAGCGGTTCAGCAACGAGTTCCGCCGGCCGCGCAGGGCCGTCTACCTGTCCGTCGACCACCCGGAGGACGTCGAGGCCTCGCTGGTCAATGCAGGGCTGGGCCCCGACGACGTCGACCTGCTCGTCGCCACCGACTCCGAGGGCATCCTCGGCATCGGCGACCAGGGAATCGGCGGCATCGAGATCTCCATCGGGAAGCTCGCGCTCTACACCGCGGCGGCGGGCATCCATCCGCGGCGGGTGCTCCCGGTGGTGCTGGACGTGGGCACCGACAACCTCCAGCTGCTCAACGACGACATGTACCTCGGCGTGCGGCACGCCCGCGTGCGCGACCAGCGCTACGACGACCTGATCGACGCGTACGTCACCGCGGTCACGAAGCTCTTCCCGCACGCGATGCTGCACTGGGAGGACTTCGGCACCAGCAACGCGCGCCGCATCCTGGAGCGGTACGCCAACCAGGTCTGCACCTTCAACGACGACATCCAGGGCACCGCGGCCGTCGTGCTGGCCGGGGCCGTCGCGGCCGTGAAGGCGTCCGGAACCCGATTGCGTGACCAGCGCGTGGTCATCCACGGCGCCGGCACCGCCGGCATCGGCATCGCCGACGTGATGCGTGATCAGATGGTCCGGGAGGGGCTCTCCCACGAGGAGGCCACCCGGCGGTTCTGGGCGCTGGGCCGGTCCGGCCTGCTCACCGAGGACCGCGCCGACAAGCTGTACGACTTCCAGGTCCCCTACGCCCGTCCGACCGCCGAGGTCGCCGGATGGGCGAGCCCGGGCTCCGACGGCATCAGGCTGGCCGACGTCGTCGCGCGGGCCCGCCCGACGATGCTGATCGGGACCTCGACCCAGGGTGGTGCGTTCACCGAGGCCATCGTCCGCGAGATGGCCCAGCACGTGACGCGGCCGATCATCATGCCGCTGTCGAACCCCACGTCCAACTGCGAGGCCGTGCCCGAGGACCTCATCCGGTGGACCGACGGCCGAGCACTGATCGCCACCGGGAGCCCGTTCGATCCGGTGCCGCACGGCGACGTGCGCTATCAGATCGGCCAGGCCAACAATGCGCTCGTCTTCCCCGGCCTCGGGCTCGGGGTCACCGTTGCGCGCGCCAGCCGGATCACCGACCGGATGCTGGCCGCGGTCGCCGACGCCGTCGCGTCGCTCTCCGACGCCACCAGGCCCGGTTCCCCACTGCTGCCGCCGGTGGACGACCTCCGCCAGGTGTCGGCCGCCGTCGGGGTCGCGGTCGCCGTCGCCGCTACCGAGGACGGGGTCGCGCAGAAACCGGTCACCGATCCGATCCAGCAGGTGCACGAGGCCATGTGGCGGCCCGAGTACCCGCGCATCGAAGTCATCTGAAGACCCAGCAGGAAGGTTCGTCATGTCAGGATCAGTCATCGTCGGCGGTGCCCGCACCCCGATCGGGAAGCTCTCCGGGGCGCTGAAGAACTTCTCTGCCATGGATCTGGGCGGCTTCGCGATCAAGGAGGCCATGAGCAGGGCCGGGATCAGCGGCGACCAGGTCGACTACGTGATCATGGGTCACGTCATCCAGGCTGGCGCGGGTCAGATCACCGCCCGGCAGGCCGCCGTCAAGGGCGGCATCCCGATGTCCGTACCCGCGCTCACCGTCAACAAGGTGTGCCTGTCCGGGCTGAACGCGATCGCGATGGCCGACCAGCTCATCGGCTACGGCGAGTTCGACGTGGTCGTGGCGGGCGGCATGGAGTCCATGACGAGCGGCCCGTACCTGCAGCCGGGCGCGCGCTCCGGCTACCGCTACGGCGACGCCAAGCTGATCGACGCGACCGCGCACGACGCCCTGTTCTGCGCGTTCGACGAGCTCGGCATGGGCGCCGCGACCGACTACTACAACAAGGCGAAGAACCTCACCCGCGAGGAGCAGGACGAGTTCGCGGCGATGTCGCACCAGCGCGCCACCGCCGCCGGGAAGAACGGTCTGTTCGAGGACGAGATCGTCAAGGTCGAGGTGCCGCAGCGCAGGGGCGACCCCCTGGTGGTCAGCGAGGACGAGGGCGTGCGCGCCGACACCACCGCCCAGAGCCTGGCGAAGCTCCGTCCGGCGTTCGCGGCCGACGGCACCGTCACCGCGGGCTCGGCCTCCCAGATCTCCGACGGCGCCGCCGCCGTCATCGTCATGAGCCGGGCCAAGGCCGAGGAGCTCGGCGCCCCGATCCTCGCCGAGATCGGCGCCCACGGCGTCGTCGCAGGCCCGGACCCGTCGCTGCTGTCCCAGCCCTCCAACGCGATCGCGAAGGCGCTCGGGCGCGAAGGCCTCGCGCCGGGCGACGTGGACCTGTTCGAGATCAACGAGGCGTTCGCATCGGTGGCCATCCAGTCGATGCGCGACCTCGGCATCAGCCCCGACATCGTCAACGTCAACGGCGGAGCGATCGCCATGGGCCACCCGGTCGGGGCATCCGGCGCCCGCCTCGCCCTGCACCTGGCGCTCGAGCTCGGCCGCCGCGGCGGCGGGGTCGGCGCCGCCGGCCTGTGCGGCGGCGGCGGCCAGGGCGAGGCCCTCGTCCTGCGCGTGTCGTCCTGACCCGGAACCACCAACCCGAAAGGACTCTTCCATGGCAGACATGACGGGGCAGGTCGCGCTCGTGACCGGTGGGATCCGGGGCATCGGTGCGGCGATCAGCGATCGGCTCGCCGCGCGGGGCGTGACGGTGGCGGCCGGCTACTCCCGGGACAAGGAGGCGGCGGACCGCTTCTGCGAGCAGCACCCCGGCTCCACGGCGCACCAGGGCAACATCGGGTCCCACGAGGACTGCGAGCGGGTGATCAGAGAGGTCTGCGAGACCCACGGTCGCCTCGACATCCTGGTCAACAACGCCGGCATCACCGCGGACAAGACCGTGCGCAAGATGTCGGTGGAGGACTGGGACCGGGTCGTCCACGTCAACCTCTCAGGGGCGTTCTACCTGATCCGAGCGGTGCTGCAGCACATGCTCGACCGCGGTTCCGGCCGGATCATCAACATCAGCTCGATCATCGGCGAGTCCGGCAACATCGGGCAGGCCAACTACGCCGCGGCGAAGTCCGGCCTGTTCGGGCTGACGATGAGCCTCGCCCAGGAGACCGCCCGCAAGGGCATCACCGTCAACTCGGTGGCCCCCGGCTACATCGCCACCGAGATGGTCGCCGCCGTCCCGAAGGAGGCCCTGGACAAGGTCGTCGCCAAGATCCCGGTGGGACGCCTCGGCGACGCCGACGAGGTCGCGCGGGTCGTCGAGTTCCTCGCCGATCCGGAATCCGCCTTCATCACGGGGCAGGTCTACTCCGTCAACGGCGGGCAGTACATGTGAGGCCACGGCATGAGGCCTGAGGCGGGGAGCGCCGTCACCGGGCGGCGGCGCTCCGCCTCGGGAAAGATCGCCGCCATCGTGCTGGAGGTCTCCGGTGGACCCGGCCTGACGTTGACCGACGTCGCACGCCGGACGGGTCTCCCCGTTTCCACGACCCACCGGCTACTGGGCGAGCTCGTCGAAGGCCGGCTCCTGGTGCGCAACGGCGACGGCGCCTACACGGTCTGCCGCGCGCTGCGAGGTCTCGTCGGGTCGTGGGAACGGGCCGCGCACGCACGTTCGCAGGTGAGCCTGGTCCTGGAGGACCTGGGGATCGCATCCGGGTCCAGAGCACGGTTCGGGGTGTGGAACGAGCTCGGCGTCTCCTACCTCGAGCGTGCTGCCGGCCCGGGAGGCGCTCGGTGTTCGTCGGGCCTGGCGATCCTGCCGGCGCACGCCACCGCCCTGGGCAAGGCATTGCTGGCGCATGCTCCGCCGCCTGTCGTGCAGGAGGTGGCCGATCGCGGGCTCCCCTCGTACACACCGCAGACGCTCACCACGGTGTGGCAGTTGCACGCGGCTCTCGCGGCGGCCAGGAGGAAGGGAATGGCCACCTCTCGATGGGAACTGCGAAAGGGTGAGTGCGCTGTCGCCGTGCCGGTGTTCGGCCCCCAAGGCGGTGTCGTGGGGGCGCTCGAGCTCGCGGTCGACGACCTCGAGCACGCACTGCACGACGCCCGTCCCCTCCTGGTCGTCGCCGCGCGCGGCCTGTCCCGCCAGCTCGCCTCGACCCAGGGGGCCCTGCCCACCGGGTCAGGCCCGTCGCCGCTGCGGTGGCGTGCCGATCCGACGAGCGCGGCGTTGAGCTGGAGCGAACCGGAGGCGGCCGGATGAGTAGCACGGCGTCCGGTCGCAAGCTGCTGCGCTTGGAGGTCCGCAACAGCGAGACCCCGATCGAGCGCAAGCCGCCGTGGATCCGTACGAAGGCCCGCACCGGACCCCAGTACACCGAGCTCAAATCGCTCGTACGCTCCGGCGGCCTGCACACCGTGTGCGAGGAGGCCGGCTGCCCCAACATCTACGAATGCTGGGAGGACCGGGAGGCCACCTTCCTCATCGGGGGCGAGCAATGCACCCGCCGCTGCGACTTCTGCCAGATCGACACCGGCAAGCCCGCCGAGCTCGACCGCGACGAGCCCCGGCGCGTCGCCGAATCCGTGCGCACCATGGGGCTGCGCTACTCCACCGTCACCGGCGTCGCCCGCGACGACCTCGAGGACGGCGGTGCGTGGCTCTACGCCGAGACCGTCCGCCAGATCCACAAACTCAACCCCGGCACCGGCGTCGAGCTGCTGATCCCCGACTTCAACTCGAAGGACGACCAGCTCGCCGAGGTGTTCGGCGCACACCCCGAGGTGCTCGCGCACAACCTCGAGACGGTGCCGCGGATCTTCAAGCGGATCCGTCCCGCGTTCCGCTACGACCGCTCCCTGCAGGTAATCACCAAGGCGCGGTCGGCGGGACTGGTCACCAAGTCGAACCTGATCCTCGGCATGGGCGAGACCCCCGACGAGGTCACCGCCGCGCTGCACGACCTGCACGAAGCCGGCTGCGAGATCATCACGATCACCCAGTACCTGCGCCCCTCCGCCCGCCACCACCCGGTGGAGCGCTGGGTCAAGCCCGAGGAGTTCGTCGAGCACTCGAAGACCGCCGAGGAGATCGGCTTCGCGGGCGTGATGGCCGGGCCGCTGGTGCGCTCGTCCTACCGGGCCGGCCGGCTCTACGCCCAAGCTCAGGCCAGGAGGGTTCCCCGGTGACCGGGACAGCGCACGAGATCGACGAACTCGTGGACGAACAGCCGCCACCGCTGATCACGGACATCCTCAGCCTCGAACAACTCGAGGTGGACATCTTCCGGGGACTGAGTCCCGACGAGGACCTCCAGCGTGTGTTCGGGGGTCAGGTCGCAGGCCAGGCACTTGTCGCGGCGGGCCGCACGGTGCCGGAGGGGCGCCCGGTGCATTCGCTGCACGCCTACTTCCTGCGTCCCGGGGATCCCAGCATCCCGATCGTCTACACCGTCGACCGGATCCGTGACGGGCGCTCCTTCAGCACCCGCCGCGTCGTTGCCGTTCAGCACGGGCGTGCGATCTTCACGCTGTCCGCGTCGTTCCACATCGTCGAGGACGGCGCCGAGCACCAGTTCACGATGCCGGACGCACCACCTCCCGAGAGCGTGCCCTTGTGGCAGGAGCGCCTCCGCGAGTTCGGTGATCGGGTTCCGGCCCGCTGGCTCCGGCCGCGGCCGATCGAGGTGCGCTACATCGGCGACCCACCGTGGGCGGCGCGTGACCCGGAGGCGCCGACCGACACCAGCACGATGGTCTGGATGCGCGCGTCCGGTCCGCTGCCGGACGATCCCCTGCTGCACGTGTGTGCCGCGGCCTACGCAAGCGACATGACGCTGCTCGACTCCGTGCTGCTCGCCCAGCGCCTGGCATGGGCCGAGGACACCGTCACGGGAGCGAGCCTCGACCACGCCATGTGGTTCCACGCGCCGTTCCGTGCCGACGACTGGCTGCTCTACGTGCAGGAGGCACCCGCGTCGTCAGGGGCCCGGGGTCTGGCGCGCGGCCACATCTACCGTCGCGACGGTCACCTGGCGATATCGGTTGTCCAAGAAGGGCTCATCCGGGAGCGCAGAATCTGATCGAGGCCACCAGCCGTGCGAGCTGGTCGGGCGTGCCCCCATCCCCGATTCCCGCCAGCCGGGGTCGCCCTGCTGCCCTCCGTGGCGGAGGATTGTGCAGGACGACGAGGGAGGCCAGAAGTGATCATGGTTCTGGTCGTGGAGGACGAGCCCACTGCCGGTGAGGCACTCGTGCGGTACGTCGAGCAGGTGAAGGGCTTCGCTGTGGCGGGGTACGTCCGGACCGGCGCCGAAGCCCTGCAGCGGTTGTCGAGCGACCGAGTGGACCTGGTCATGATGGACATCTATCTGCCGGACATGTCTGGTCTGGAAGTACTCCGCCGGATGCGCTGGACCGGCAACATGGCCGACGTCGTCGCCGTGACCCGCGCTCGTGACCTGTCCGTCGTACGGGCTGCCGCGTCCTTCGGGGCAACCCAGTACCTGCTCAAACCCTTCACCTTCGCGACCGTTCGGCAGAGGCTCGAGCGTTATCACCGGTACCGGTCGGCGCTGCCCGAGGACGAACACCGTCTCGCCCAGCACGAGATCGATCAACTGCTGCGCGGGCCTCGTGGTGGTATCGGTGGCGACGACCTCCCCAAGGGCATCAGCCCCGAGTCGTTGCGCGCGGTCGTATCGGCACTGGAGCAGGCAGGGCCCGCCACCGGCGCGTCTGCGGTGGAGGTCGCGGACTCGTCGGGTACCTCGCGCGTCACAGCGCGCCGCTACCTCGAGTACCTCCACGCATGCGGAATCGTCGTCCGCGGCGCTCGGTATGGAGGCGCAGGTCGTCCGGAGATGGAGTACCGGTTGCGTCCATCCGATCACGGCGAGCCGGCCGAACGACACGAGCCGCGGGTGGATCAGGACCGACCACTCTGACGACTGACCGTCGCGCCGTCACTCGCCGAACGCGACGCGGACATCCTCGCTCGTGGTCGTCGCCGGTGCCCGCAGCGGGTGGGACACCGCCACCGCGCCTGTCTCGAACTCTGGGGCAACGATCGCAGGGTCGACCGTCATGACGGCATAGCCCCCAACGGCGCCGGCACCGAAACCGGGGGCGAACACCCTGGTCGGGCGGGGGATCACGCCGTCGCGGACGGCGTCGTGCAATGCGATGGGGATGCTCGCGGCGGACACGTTGCCCATAGTGGCGATGTTGAAGTAGAGCTGCTCCGCGGCCAGGCCCGCTTTGCGGGCGAGGTCCACGACCATCGTCTTGTTCGCCTGGTGCGGGACGATCAGCTCGATGCCGTCCAGCACCGACCGGCCGGGCGCGTCCGGGTCGCGCTGCTCCCCGAGCTCGGAGATCATCTGGTCCAGGTAGCGCCGAACCAGCGACTTGACCTCGGGGCCGTAGACGGTGACGTCGTTGTCGAACGCCGGGTTCGGCCAGATGATCGAGTTGACCTCACTCGCTGGCCCACCGGCGTAGGTCTGCAGCACGTGCACGTCGCCGGCCGAGCCCGGCTCCGCAGGCCCGACGACGATCGCGGACGCGCCGTCACCGAAGATCATGCGCGACGTCCGGATCGCGCCGATCTTGTCGGAGAACTTCTCGGCGCAGACCAGCAGCACCGGACGCTGCACCTCCTGCAGCAGCCGGACCGCCTCCGCGAGGCCGTAGGGCAGGCCGGCGCAGGCCGCGACCAGATCGACCGACGCGTGGGTCTGCAGCATCCCCAGCTCGCCGGAGAGCCAGCACGCGATCGACGGGATCAGCCGGTCGCTCGTGCAGGTGGCGACGATCACCGCGCCGATGTCCTCCGGCGCCCGCCCCGCGTGCGACAACGCCACCTGCGCCGCATCGAACGCCAGCTCCTCGATCCTGCGGACGGAGTAGCGCCGCTGCTCGATCCCGGTCTTCGCTCTGATCTCCTCGGCGCTCATCGGCGACCAGGAGAAGCTGGAGCTGCGGATGACGTCGGCGTTCGTGCAGATGTGCTCCCCCCGAACGACGGACAACGCCTCGAGCCGCGGCAGCACACCGAACACCTCGCGCACCCGCAGGGGCGGATAGGGCCGGACAGGCGGCCGCGCCTCGACGGGCGGCGCGCTCGCCGCCTCGACCGATGGCGGCCGGCGCGGCCGCGCGGCCGCCCGCACCCGATCGATGAACGCCGCCACCTCGCGGTCACGCGGATGCAGGGCGATCACGAACTCGTCGTCCCGGATCTCGCCGACCGGGCGCAGCGCGGCCTCCGCCCGTTCCCAGGGGTGCTGGTTGTGCAGCACCATCGCCCACCGCGTGAGCGCCTCGAGCTCGGGCACGTCCTCGGCGGCGTCGATGATCTCGTCGAGCCCGAACACCCGGTAGTCGGGGTCGTGGTGGGGCAGGACGAGGGTCAGCGCCTCCGGCGTGGCCAGCATCTCGGCGACGGTCAGTGGGATCGGGGGCAGCTCGGTGGCGTGGTGGCGCTTGTGCCGGAAGACGTCGAAGAGCAGCGCGAAGATCCGATCCTCCGCCCCGGTGTCCCACGCTGCGGGTAGCTCGGCGTAGGCGCGCTCCACCGCCGCGACCTTCCGATCGCCGTCCTCCCACGGCGTGAGCAGGGGCAGGAACACGTCGGCGCGCCCCCGCGGCAGGTCGCGCCAGCGGGTTGGGCGTTTGTCGAGCATCGGCAGCGCGTATCGGTTGACCCAATACAGGTTCTGCCCGAGGTCACGCAGCAGCGCGAACCGATTCGGGTAGGCCGCGGACTCGATGCGGGCGAGGATGTCCGCGCCGGTCGGCGCCTTCGCCTCGAAGTCCCGCCCGATCACGCTCGTCAGCTGCTCGAGCGTGTCGATCGCGGAGAAGTCGAGCGCACCGAGGAAGGTCGCCGGGATCACGATCCGCCCGTGCCGGTTCAGGACGAACGGCTTCACCGCAGACCTCCTCGCCGGTAGCCGGTCCCACCCAACTCGCCATACCCTCCGCCGCACAACCGGCGAGCGGGGGACGGCCAGTGCCCGCGCCCCTGCTGCCACGGTGAGGCCCCCTCTGGGCCATGCGGTGCCGTTCCGGCGAACGTCTGGCGTCATGATGGAGGCATGAGCTCCGCCGGTGAGGACCCCGACCCCCGTGAGGTCGGGTGGTCGGCCTCGATGAACGCCCTTGGCGAGTTCATCCGGGCACAGCGCCAGCTCGCGAAGCTGTCGCTGCGCGAGATGGCAGCGATGACGAGCGTGTCCAACGCCTACCTGAGTCAAGTCGAGCGCGGGCTCCACCAGCCCTCGCTCAAGGTGCTGCAGAAGATCGCGGACGCGCTGCAGCTGTCCACCGAGCAGTTGCTCGGGCAGGCCGGCTGGGCCACCGGGTCACCGACCTCCGCTTCGCCGAGCGCCAGCAGCACCGAGGAGGCCATCCGGTCAGATCCGCGCCTGTCAGCGGAACAGCGGGCGGCTCTGCTGAGCGTCTACCACAGCTTCGTCAAGGGCGACTGACTCGTCGGCCAGGCGGCGAACGCGGTGATGCAGCAGGGCGACGGGGATCGATCGTCACATCTGCAGCATCACGAAGCTCCGGCGCTGCTCGGGGGTCTGGGACGGCGACATCTGGCACTCCGACCACAACTACAGCAGCGTGCCCCGGATGTCGTGGGATTGGACGGCGAGCCCGCCGCGCGTGCCTCCTTCAGGGGCCGGATCCCGCCGGGTTCGCGCCGGCCTGCTCCGGGTCAGCGGTATAGGCGCGTCGAGCCGCGAAGCCCTGCATGACGAGCACGGCGCCGAGTACCACGAGCACGATCCCGAACAGCCAGGTCAGAACGGCGAGGCTCGTGCCCGGATAGACCAGTACGACGGCACCGCCGATCACCGACAGGACGCCGGAGGCGATCCCCCAGCCGCGTTCCGCCCCTCGTTCCGAGCCGATGGCGTTCACGACACCGGCGACGCCCTGCACCACCCACAACGCCCCGATGACCAGCCCGAGGAGCAGCGCGGTCTGCAACGTCGACCGCAGGCACAGCAACCCGACCAGGATCGACAACGCCCCGAGCATCACGGACAGCACGCGAGCTCCGGGTCCGCGGCCGGCCGAGAAGGCCGACACCAGCTGCAACATGCCGGCGACGAGCAGTTGCACCGCGAACAGCCACGCGATGACCACGATCGTGGCGCCGGGCCACGCGAGGACGAGCACGCCGATGAGGACGCTCAGCGCTCCGGAGCCGAGCAGCAGGCCCGGCGAATCCGCGATCTGCGAGAGACCCCGCACCGCCGCTGTTTCGTCCGGCGCGTGTGCGCTCATGGCTCCTCCTGGCCGTCGTCGCCGTGAGCCGTCCACTGCGGCGACCCGGTCCGCCTCGCCCGAACCGGGTGACGCGGCGCATTCAGGCCGTACGAGTGTCGGCATTGTCAGCCGGTCAATTCGCTGCCCCACCCGATCCGGGTCGTCCTCGACAGGACGGACGAGATGAGGCTGAGGATGCACAGACCGATGACGAGGTCGACGACGGCAGTCGCCACGCTCCCGCTCAGCGTGCCGCCGATGGCGAACGGCAGCACGACCCCCACCACGGTCGCGAGCCCGACGATCCAGGCGAAGAACGAGTGTGGACGCGGCGCTGTCACCGCAAGCAGGTGTGCGAGCCCGGTGGCGGCCAGCGCCAGTACGGCCGCGGTGATCGCGTAGTTCACGGCGAACGAGCCGCCTAGCGGCAGCAGCGGTGGCACGGTCATGTTCAGGTCCAGGGCGCCGTTGCCGATCAGCACGCCGACCAGCGCGACGAGCGCGGCCACGACCGCGGTCGCCACTCCGCCGGACCAGAGTCGGGCAGAGTTGACGAAGACCCGCGGCTCGGCTCGCCTATCCGGTGGGCTCATCGTTCCTCCGTCCCAGTAGTGCGACGTCGCGCGGCTTCCCACCCCGCCGTCTCACGGGATCTGGGTCGGCCGGACGCTAGGCACCGAGGCTTGCGAGCACCTCACCTGATGAGGGTGACCGCCAAACCGCAGTCCGTCCGTCATCCTTGGCGCAGGCTGGTCGTGAGCAGGCCGTGCGAGGTCGTCGGCGATCTCGTCCCGCGACAACAGCGGCGGGAGCAGCCTGAGCACGGTGAGCTCCCGTTTGCTGAGGATCGTCTGCCGCTGCCGCGCGCGGCGACGACCCGCGGTGAGCGCGCGCTCGGCGAACCCGTCCGAGACATGCGGCGGGGCCAAATCACCTCGCGCAGGTGATCCGCACTGTTCCAGGGTGCCGAAGGCTGACCACTTGATGGCGAGTCGGACAAACCCCCAGGAAGAGCGCGGAGGCCGCCGAGGGCGAATCCGCGAGTTCGAGGAGGAGACAGCAGCGGAACGGCGGGTCGAGCTACTGGTCGACCGGGGTGATGACGAGGCCATGGCGGGACTGAGGGCTCTCGCCGGTCACGGCGACGAGTACGCGACCGAGGTCCTGGTCGCGATGAGCGATCCTGAGACGGCCCAGGCGGTGCGGGCACGAGCGCACAGAGGGGATCGCTATGCGCAGGACCTGGTGGTCGAGTGGCTGATTGACCCCGGCGATCCGGAGGCCGTGCCGGAACTGCGAACCTACGCCGAGGCCGGTAACGGCTATGCCGAAGAGCAACTGGTAGGGCTGCTCTTCTACCAGGGCGACGAGCAGGCGGCTACGGAGCTTCGCGCCCGCGCGGAAGCCGGCAACAGCTACGCCGCGACCCTGCTGGTCCGCCTACTCATCGAACGCGGCGATCACACGTCCGTCGCCGAACTGCAGGCGCTCGCCGACGCCGGCGACCGCTACGCAGGCACGCGGCTCGTCGAGCTGCTGGCTGCCAGACAGGCGCCCGGTGTCGGCGCGTAGCGAACCGCCCGACAACTGCATCAGCAGCCGTAGCGCGGGACTGCGCCGAGTGGGCCTGGCGCGGAGAGTACGAATGGCTCTAGCCGTCGTGTCGCGGCGCGAGTTGACTCGGTCGTCCCTAGCGCAGCAGGGGGCCATGGCGACGGCACGGCGTTTCCGCGGGCGGCGGTCCCCTTGGCGCTGCCCGGGAGGTGCACTCCGACTGCCTGGTAAGCGCCCCGCGGCGTGGGTTGTCCACCTCACGCTCGACGCAGACGCCGGGCGCGATGCGGTGCACGACGGAAGGAGCTCCGTATCCCCTTAGTCGATCGTCCATGCTTCATACCGACGGGAGGAGCCCAGGTCGTTCCGATCGGAGCGACTCTTCCTGACGCGAAACCCGGGGGGACCGGAGGGGGGCATTGTGCCGATTGCGGACGTGAGCAGGTCGGTTCCGGTACTCCCGGAGCCGTTCGTTCCTCGCCCACGGCTGCTCGCCGCGCTGGATGACGACGGCGGTGACCGGGCAGTGCTCGTCTGCGCCCCGGCCGGATTCGGTAAGACCGCGCTGCTGGCGCACTGGGCCCGGTCTGCGGACGCGGCGGGTACCGCGGTCGCCTGGGCCGACGTTCACCGGGCCGACGACGACCCGGCCCGATTCTGGCTGACTGTCCTCAGTGCCATCGAGGCCTGCCGCGTCGTGCCCGCGGACAGCGGGCTCCACGAGCTCTGCCGCGCGGCACCCGCGTCGTGGGCCAGGTCCGGGTTCGTGACCGATGTCGTCGAGGCGATCGACGCACTGCCAGTGCGGATCACGCTGGTCCTCCACGACGTCCACGAACTCGTCGCTCCAGCCACGCTGAAGGGTCTGGAGTCGCTCCTGGTCGCCCGGCCTGCCGGGCTGCGCCTGCTGGTGTGCAGTCGCTCGGACTCGCCGCTGTCGCTGGGCGAGCTTCGATCCGGAGGCAACCTGCGCGAGGTTCGCGTCGACCAGCTGCGCTTCACCGTGGAGGAGGCCGGTGCGCTCCTGCGCCGCTTGGGCCTTCGACTGACTCCTGCGCAGGTCAACGAGGTACACGGCAGCACCCACGGCTCGCCCGAGGGTATCCGTCTGAGCGGTGCCGCCCTGCGCGGCGGCGCCGATCCGCACGAGTTCCTGCAGCGGTTCGCGACGAACACTCGCCCAACTGCCGACTTCCTCGTCGGCGAGCTTCTCGCCACACTCCCGGGCGCTGATCGGGAGGTGCTGTCGGCCATCAGCATTGGCGGACCGATTCCCGCCGCGTTGGCGGCCGCTCTCACAGGCCGACGGGACGCAGGCCCGCTCCTGGACCGGCTGGCCCATGAGACAGGGCTCGTCGTGCCGGTCCGCACAACTGCCGCGCCGTTCACCGTCCACCCGCTGGTGGCGGCGCTCCTGCGGGCCGAGCATTCGAGGCCGACGGAGGAGCATGCGGATCTCCACGCCCGGGCGGCGCGATGGTGGATGGCGCAGGGCGATCCCGTCGCCGCGACGGCCCACGCCGTCCGGGCAGCCGACGACCGACTGCTCGTCGAACTGGTGCATCGGTGCGCGGCGGCGCTCATGGCGACCGGCCACCACCGCGAGCTTCGCCGGGCACTGTCCGAACTCGGCGAACGAGTCGTCGCCGACGATCCGTGGCTCACACTGTGCTCCGCGCTGATCCGCATCGAGGACGGGGACGCGAAGGGGGCCGAGGCCGACCTCCGGCGCGCCGGCGAGCTGTTCCCCACCGAGCCCGACCCCCGGCTCGCAGTCCTCCGCTCCATCGCCGAACTGTTCGACTCGGCATCCGCTGCCGACCTCGCGGCCGATCCCCACCCACTCGACGAGGAGCAGAGACGGTTCGACGCCCCGGAGTGGCGTGCTCTGGCTCTCGTGAGCGTCGGCGGCCGGCGCTTGCTCACCGACGCTGACCCGACGGCGGCCTCCGCGGCGCTGGAGGACGCGCTCGAGCTCGCCCGCCGGCACGGCTTCCGCTACCTCGAGATGCAGTGCTCGGCGCTGCTCGCCGGGGTCGCGGGTGTCGCTGGGAACTACCGGGCGATGACGGCCGCCGCGACCGGAGCACTCGAGGTTGCGGCCGCTCGCGGATGGGATCGGTCGCCCTGGTCGGCCACCGCTCGATGGATGCTCGCCTACTCCGCACTGATGCGGGCAGAGCCGGCCGAGGCGCGCCGCTACGCGAGTGAAGGGCTGCAGCGAGGCGGGACCGCGCTCCGGCCGCGCCTGGAGTGTGCACTGCGGGCCGTGCACGGCGCAGCGCTCTTCGACTCGGGTCGGCATCACGAGGGGCTGCAGCAGATGCAGCAAGCGAGGGCCGACTTCGGTGCGATCCCGTTGAGCGCCGAGCAGGCAGCCTCACTGGCGGTGCTGGAACACCACGCCGCGGTCGTGCTCGGCCGGCCGGACGACGCCCGCGCCGTCGCCGACTGGCTCTCCGACCGCATTGGCATGCCGGGAGAAGTGCTGCTCATGCGGGCATGGGACGAGCTGTCGGCTGGGCGGAGCCAGTCCGCCCGAGCGGATGTGGAGCCCATCCTCGCCGGCACCGTCCCCTCGGTCCTGCCGCACACCTTCGTCGAGGCGCTGCTGGTGGAGGCCAGCATCGACGTCGCCGGTGGCGAGGTGCGCACCGCAAGACACGCGCTGCGGACCGCCCTCTCCTCAGGCGCGTCGCTGGACGTCGTACGGCCGTTCGCACTGGCCGAGGCAGAAGCCCGCGAGTTACTCGGCAGCCACATCGCCCGCTCCGCCGCGGCCGAGCCGTTCGCAGCGCGAGCACTCGCCGCAGGACATCGTCAAGATCGACGGATCACACGTCTCGACGCTGCTGAGCGACGGGTGATCGCGCTGCTCTCGTCACCGCTGTCGATGGAGCAGATCGCCGACGAGCTGGACGTCCCGATCGATGAGGCGCAGGCTCGGCTGCGGATGATCTACCGCAAGCTCAGGGTGAGCAGCAGGCGGACCGCGGTGACGGCGGCCTTCGAGCGCGGCATTCTCCGCTGAACTGTCGCGCTCAGTCCACGAACCACACTTCGGCGAGGTCGACCGCGGCCAACCCCTGGTCGGCCGCGATCCGTTCGAGTGCAGACGCGAGCCTCATCGACAGATCGACGGCGACGTCGGCCACGCTGTCGGTTCCGGCCTCGGCGAGCACGGCAGCAGCGACGCTGCGCGCCGCGGATATTCCTTGCTCCTGGTCGTTGTCGTGGGACAGCACGGCTCGTACCAGCTCGTAGGCCCGCCTTCGGGTATAGAGGTCGACGGATTCGCCTCGGCCCGTCCTGTCCTCGTTCACGCGGTGCTCCTCCGCGGCCCGACCCTAGGCTTAGCTCCGACCGTGTGGCCGCAACTCCGCGGCTCCGGGACCTCTGGCCCAGGGTACCCACGAACGGAGTCCTCATCCGTCCAGAGGGGTGGAGAACAGCTCATCCACGCGGACTAGAGTCACCACGGCCACCCGGGAGAGGGCGGCATGGCGCCCTCGCCGTCGGCTCGAGGAGCACGAGCGTGAGTCACCCGCCCCCAGAAGCGCATTCCCAACGGAACGTGCTCGAGGCCATGCGCGCATTGCTGTCCGACGACCACAGCTACGAACGAGGACTGGCCGTCCTGCGGAATCTGGTGGACCAGATCGCCCGGGACGAGGGCCCGGCCGGACTCTGCGACTTCACTGTGGCGCTGTCACTCGGACTGGCGGAGGCGCTCGCGCGGATTGCTCACGAGCAGGGTCTCGCCACCGCGGACCTCGCGGAGGTCTGGTTCGCGGACTGACGGTGGACCGGCCCCGTCGGACGTGGCGCCGACGGCGGGCGTCTCGAGAGCGTGCAGCTCCGCTGCCTCCTGCGCTCGAGCAGGACCAGCGCCGCCGCCGAGCCGTTGGGAATCTCCGCCAGCACGTCCCATGCATCCGATGCCGGCTCCACCGCCTCATCCACTGCGGGTGACCGCCCAGCAGTCGGAATGGAAGCGAGTCACGGTCAGCCCGGCAAACGCTGCAGGGAGACCACCTCCAGCCCCATGGCGCTGCAGAGCGCGAGCAGATCACACAGGTCGGACTGCCCGCTCAGCTCCCCGAACATGATCGTCTGTGGAGGGACGGGACGGACGTCCATCGTGCAGAACGCGCCTTGGGCACGCTCCGAGAGGCGACCGTTCACCCGGACCTCGTACCGCGCGGTAGCCATCGTCGGCCTCGCCTCCTTTCGCCCGCGCCGGGCGCACCCAGCCTCGCCCGGCGAATCCCACCCGGCATCGCCCCGCCCGGATGAGTGCGGGCGCGGGAGTTCCGCTCGACCGTTCGAGGCCTCGATTCCCCATCGTCTCAAGTCGACAGCCAGTACCCGTCGGGAGCGAATTGATGTTCGTGTCGCCGGCCGCACGAAGTCGGCGTTGAATTATCGGATCTCGATGCTGGACCGCACCCGCGGCCAGCATGGGTCGAGAAATCGACGGACGGACGGACGGACCTTCCAGGCCCGCCACGTATTCCCCACCGGACGAGCCCGGCCAGGCTACGTTCAGCCCCCATTCGAGGCGGATCATGCCTGTTCGGCGCCCTGGACACTGCCGCTCGATGACCCTATCGTGATTGCTCTTCGGCCGGAGGCCCTGGACCCGGACCCCGCCCATAGGCTGACCGGACTCCACATATAGACCAAATGCCTTTGCCGACCTCCCGGGTGGACCAATCCGGTCGCCGCAGGAGGCGAACGCACGAGCATTTGGTGGCCGACGAACGGAGGGGGATTGATCGCCGTGGCACCCGTTCCGCACGCCAAGATCACGATTCCGCCGCTTCCTCCGGGGTTCGTTGTGCGGACGGCTCTCCGTGCGGCCCTCGATGCGGGCGCGACCACTGACGTGACGCTCGTCTGCGCCCCCGCCGGTTACGGCAAGACTCTGCTGCTGGCGGACTGGTCGCGCGCGAGCACGGCGGCGGACACCGCGTGGGTGAGCCTCGGCCGCGACGACAACGACCCGAGGAGGTTGTGGGCGTCGATCGTGGCAGCTCTCGCCGCAGGCCCATCGGTCCCCGGTTCCAGTCGACTGCACGACCGGTGGGCCTGGCGGGTGGATGCGCAGCCGGAGTTCCTCGCGGAGCTCGTCGACGCCGTCGAGGCAGTGCCCCGACCGATCCGGTTGATCCTCGACGACGTGCACGAGCTGGTCGATCCCGAGGCCCAGCACGGCGTCCAGATCTTGACCCGGAGCCACCCGGCCGGCATGCAGCTCGTCCTCTCCAGCCGACTCGATCCCCCGCTGTCCCTTCCGCGGCTGCGCCTTGCGGGCCGGCTCCGCGAGCTGCGCGCCGCGCAGCTGCGCTTCTCACTGCCCGAGACGGCAGCGCTGCTCGAGAAGTCGGGGCTGTGCCTCGTGCCCGCGCAGGTCGCCCTCCTGCACCAGCGCACCGGGGGGTGGGCGGCCGGGCTGCGCCTGGCCGCGTTCGGTGTGGCCACGTCCACGGATCGGGACGGGTTCCTGACCCAGTTCTCCGGCGACGAACGCTCCGTCGCCGACTATCTCGTCGGTGAGGTCCTCTCCGACCTGCCCGAGGACGTGCAGGAGTTCCTGCGGGTGATCAGCATCAGCGAACTGGTTCCGACCGGGCTCGCCGCTGAGCTGTCAGGGCGGGAGGACGCCGGCAGCGTGCTCGATGGGCTCGAGCACCGGACCTCCCTGCTGTCGCCCATCGGTCGGCAGCGCGATGCCTACACCGTCCAGGAGCTCCTGCGCACACACCTGCTCGCCGATCTCCGGCGACAAGGGCTGAAGCGGGCAGCCGAGCTGCACGGCGTTGCCGCCCGCTGGTGGGCGGGGCGGCCCGAACCGGTCCAAGCCCTTGACCACGCAGCGCAGAGCCACGACTCCGAGCTGTTGGCAGACCTGCTGCACCGATTCGCCGTTCCGCTGATCCTGGCCGGGGACCACGAGCCGCTGCGGCGCGCCCTCGCGAGCGCCGGCGGGCAGGCCGTCGCCACGGATCCCTGGCTGGCTCTGACCTCGGCGGTTGCCCACCTCGAGGCCGGGGAGCTCCCTGCAGCTCGCGGGGATCTGCGCCGCGCCCGGCAGTCGTGGACGGCCGACGGCCCGGCTGAACTGGCCGTGTTGCGCGCGGTGGCCGAGCAGCTCACCGCCGGTGTCGTCGAACCGGCCGCGTCTTCGCCCTCCCCTGCCATCGGCGTCATCGACGAGCTGCCCGTCGAACCCGAGCTGGAGGCACTCGCCCGACTGAGCCGCGGCACGGCTCGACTCGAGAGGGACGACCGGGCCGGGGCACGCGAGGAGTTCGAAGCCGCGCTGCTCCTGAGCCGCAGCCACGGCTTCGACTACCTGACGATGCAGTGCCTCGCCCTCCTGGGCGCCGTTGCGGGCGCGACGGGCGACATCCAGACGATGCGGACGATGAGCATCGAGGCCGCTGCCGCCGCGGTCGAACACGGCTGGGAGTGCTCGGCGTGGTCCGGCGCCGCCACGGCGATGCTGGCCTATTCCGCGCTCCTGCGAACGGAGATCGCGGAGGCCGAGCGCCTCGCGACCGAGGGCCTCGCGGTGGGTGCGGCAACGTCGCCTCCCCAGCTGAGGTTCGCCCTGCAGGCCGTTCATGGTGCTGCGTCCTTCGACCGCGGAGACAGGGCCGGTGGGCTGGCCGAGCTGCAGCAGGCGCGCTCGGAGTTCGGCGACCTCCCGGCGGGTCCGGAGCAGGTTGCCGCGCTCGCGATGCTGGAGTTCCACGCGGCGCTGCTGCTCGGGCACTCCGCGGCGGCGCGGACAGTACTCGGTTGGTTGGCCAACCGCACCGGCGAGAATGGCGAGCTGCTGATGATGCGTGCGTGGGCCGATGCGGCGAGCAGCCGCGGCGAGCACGCGCGGTCGCTGCTCCGGCCGGTGCTGGAGGGAGCCACGACTGCGCTGCTCCCCCAGAGCCTGGTGGAAGCGTGGCTGCTGGAGACATCGCTCGCCGTCACCGCCGGAGAACGACCGGCCGCCCGCCGGGCCCTGCAGAGCGCCCTGGCCCTCGCCGAGCCGCTCGACGCCCTCCGGCCGTTCACGCACGCCGGGCCAGGCATCCGCGAGCTCCTCGTGCACCAGCACGGTAGCTTCGGTGCCTCGGACGCGTTCGCGGAGCGTGCGCTCGCCGCAGGCGTAGGTCATGGGACACGACAGGTCCTGCTGAGCGAGCGGGAGCTCACGGTGCTCGGGCTGCTCCCGTCCCTCCTGTCACTGGATGAGATCGCCGCCGACCTCACCGTCTCGGTGAACACCGTGAAGAGCCACGTGAGGTCGATCTACACCAAGCTCGGTGTGAGCAGCAGGCGACTGGCCGTGCTGTCCGCCCACGAACACGGGCTGCTCAGGAGCGTGCGGCGGGACGACGTGTCCGCACGCAGCTACAGGCCGGATTCGGCGCTGATCCGCCCGGACGCGATGGCGTCCACCAGCGACCGGTGATCGCGCTCGTTCCGGTCGGCGTAGACGGCGGCGAAATCCCGGATGGCCTGATCGAATGCCGGACCGGAGCCGAGGTAGGCAGCGATCGCGACGCGATCCCCGGTGCGGGCGTGCGCACGGGCGAGGGTCCAGCCGCACAGCTCGCCGTACGCCCGCATGCCCGTCGGGACCATCTCGCCGATCTCGGCCGAGCCCTTCCAGTCCCGCAGCTGCCGCAGGTAGAAGTCCCTGGTCTGTCCGTCGAACCCCTGTACGCGGACCCAGCCGAGGAAGATGTCACTCACCGCCTGCATGAGCCGCTGCCCGACGACGACCCGCTGGCCCGCGTTGTCGTACTCGCTACGTCCGGCGAACCCCTCCAACACCGACGGGCCCGCCTCCTTGGCCTGCAGGAACAGCGGGTCAAGCTCGTCGTCGCCGACGAGGAACGCCATCCAGGAACGGGTGCCCACGCTGCCGACGCCGACGACCTTGCGGGCGAAGTCCACGAGCTGATACTGGTCCAGCAGCGCCCGCCGCTCCGGTTCCAGCGTCGTCCGGTAGGAGTCGAGCACGCCGCGCAGCTGTCGCTCCGCCTCGGCCGGGTCCAGCGCCACGCCCGAGAGGTCGCGTAGGGGCACGATCAGCGGCGGGTCACCGATGATCCGCGGCCGTCCGCCGTCGACGCCGACGAAGCGGTCGAGCGCCCCCAGGTTGTCCTTGGTCCTCGCCTTGGCGAGGCCGCGCGCGAGCACGCGGCGGCGCTGCGCGCTGAGGTCCCGAGCGAATCTTTTCTGAATGGCGGACTCGTCGATGTGGGCATACCAGACCTCGAGCGAGGTGCGCCCGGCGAAGTCCCGCATCGCGCTGCGGTACGCCGACACCGCCGCAAGGACGATCGCCCTGCGTTCCTTGGTGGCGAACCCGTTGTCCCGCCCGGCGATCTCCAGACTGGCGGCGAGCCGCTTGACGTCCCACTCCCACGGCCCGGGCAGGGTCTCGTCGAAGTCGTTGATGTCGAAGACGAGCTTCCGCTCGGGCGAGGCGAACAGCCCGAAGTTGGCCAGGTGGGCGTCGCCGCAGGCCTGGACGGTGAGCCCGGTCCGCGGGGTGCCCTCGAGATCGTTCGCCATGGGCAGGGCGGCGCCCCGGAAGTAGGTGAAGGCGGAGACGGCCATCCGCCCGTACCGGATGGGCAGGAGCTCAGGCACGCGAGCGGCACCTTGGCCCTCCAGCAACGTCACCGGGTCGGGCCGTTGGGCCCCTGGTGTGAACTCCGCGTGGCTGGACCTCGGCACCTCCGCCCGGGCCGCCCTCCCCAGCGCCACCCGCTGTTCCCGGGTCGGGCGGGGCCCCTCGTCGGCCCGCCGGGACCGGCCGCGTCGCGGTGTCACCTGGGTCATCGCTGGTTCCTCCTCGGCACCGCGGACTGCGTGCTCATCGGCGACGAGCTCATTCGAGGTGTGGCTCGCTCGCCCCGGCGAGCGCGTGGTGGATCCACCGGCGGGCCCCGGGCTCGAGCGTCAGCGCCTCGACGGCGGCGGGGGCGAACCAAGCGGCGTCGATGGTCTCGTGCCCGTCGGGGTGGGGACGTCCCCACACGGCCCAGCCGTGGAAGCACAACACGAACTGCTGGCGGATCTCGTCGCCCATCGCCGCCTCGACAACGTGTGCCGGGTCGGTGAACAACCCGACCAGCCCGGTGATCCGCACCCGCAGGCCCGCCTCCTCAGCCGTCTCGCGCACCGCCGCCTCGACGGCGCTCTCCCCGACATCGACGCGGCCCCCGGGCAGCTCCCACGCACCGCTGTCGCGGCGTCTCACCAGCAGCAGATGGCCCTGCTCCTCGCGAACCGCAACGAATACCGACGGCGTCACGACGGTGGCCGCCGGGGCCTCGGGGTCACGGAAATGCACCCTCCGGACGGCCCTGAGGCCGGTCCGCCCGCTCCCAGCCGCCACGTCCGTCCGCGTCATCGCTACCTCCCGTCTCCCGGTGCCCGGACCGCCGGTCGCGGTCGCCAGCGACGGTTCCGTAGGGGCGGGACAGATGGCATCGCCCACGGGGGGTGAGAGTCACTCCGGACGTGAGTTCGGGACGGGGAGCAGCACGGTGCGGCCGATCTCGACGTCCGACAGCCATCACCCCAGGCAGGTGAGGTCTCGTCGCGAACCCGGGGCCACGATCGATCCAGTCGTCGACGGTCGCGGCGAGCTGGCACGTGCCGACGCGGGTTCGGCCTTACGAGGGAGACGTCATGACAGAGATTTCCCGTACGAGCGGCAACTCGCACGAGGACTACTACTCACCAGACACGGAGGTCACCGGCTGGGCGGGCTGGGTTGCCTTCGCCGGGATCATGCTGATCATGCTCGGCTTCTTCCAGGCGATCGAGGGGCTCGTCGCGCTGTTCAACGACGGGTTCTACCTGGTTCGCCCCAATGGGCTCGTGGTGAACGTCGACTACAACACCTGGGGCTGGACGCATCTCATCCTCGGCGCCGCCGCGGTCGCCGTCGGGTTCGGGCTCATGGTCGGCAACACCTTCGCCCGCGTGGCCGGTATCGCGATCGCGATGGTCAGCGCAATCCTGAACCTCGTCTTCATCTCCGCGTACCCGGTGTGGTCGACCATCGTCATCGCGATCGACGTCATCGTGATCTACGCCATCGTGGTGCACGGGCGCGAGCTGAAGAGCACGAACTGAAGACCACGAACGACTGACCGGCGCTGGACCAGCTCGCTCATCTGCGGCGGGTGATGCCTGTCAGATGCCTGGGGCCGACCGTTGACCGATCGGCGGTGGCCCCCGCGCCTGTAGCGGTGGCCCCAGGCACGGATCGAGGAGATCGAGATGCCTTTGTGGGACGTGATCGTATCCATCTTCTGGTTCATGATTCTCTTCACGTGGATATGGCTGCTGATCTCGATTTTCGGCGACATCTTCCGGGACCACGAGCTGTCCGGCTGGGGCAAGGCGCTCTGGATCCTGTTCTTGGTCGTTGTGCCTTGGCTGGGTGCCCTCGTCTACCTGATCGCTCGCGGCCGCTCGATGAACGAGCGCGCTCGGGCTCAGGCCCAGCGCAACGAGCAGGCGTTCGGGCAGTACGTCCGGGAGACCGCCGGGGCCGGCACGACGAGCACGGCCGACGAACTCACCAAGCTCGCCGGCCTGCGAGACCGGGGCACGATCTCGGCCGAGGAGTTCGAGCAGGCCAAGGCCAAGGTACTGAGCCACGGCCCGGTGCAGGCTGCTCAGGCGCGCCGCGACCAGCAAGCGGCCGCCTCCACCACGTGATGGAACCACCGCGACACCGGCGTGCCGCCGATGAGCGGCGCGCCGGTGCGAGCGAGGCCGGAGGAGCAGTACGGCGATCGGTCGGTCGGCTCCGCTCCAGGTGGACCGACGAGCGGGAGCTGGCCGATGCCGTCAACGGCACCGTGGTGGGGTCTGCGGTGATGGTGGCTGCAAGCCTGCACGGCTCTTTCGGCCAGGTCGTGATCGCCGTCGTCGCCACGCTGTTCGTCTACTGGCTGACCGAGCGCTACGCCGAGGTACTCGGCTCCGGAGTGCACGGGCCTGCACCCGACCGGAGCCGCGTCGTCGCTGCACTGCGGCGCGGTTGGCCGATGCTGCAGTCCTCCTACGCTCCGGTGATCGTGCTGCTCGCGGCGTCGGCGCTCGGTGCGGAGCTGCGGAACGCGGTGCTGGCGGCACTGGGGCTGTCCACCGCGTTGCTCGCCGGCCTCGGCTACGAGGCCGCGCGCCGCTCCGGCGCCCCGGTCGCTGCCGCTCTGGGCTGGGCGGCCGGGACCGCCCTGCTCGGCGTTGCCATCATCGGGCTGAAGTACGCCCTGCACTGACGAGCCTGGAAAGACCGCACCCTCACCACGACATCGGTACCGCCGCTACTCGGGAATCGGATGCGCCGCAACCACGGTGATCCCGAGCGCCTGGAGCTGGACGATGATGCCGTGCAGGTGCGACTCGTCGAGCACCTCACCGTCGATGACCGTCTCCGGTGGAACCTCGGTGATCCGCATGTCGCCGAACGCGGCCATGGCCTCGTCCGTCAGCCGACCTTCCACCCGGAACTCGTAGTGCATCATCGCCATCGCCTCATCTCGGGTCGCGGGCCGGCGGCCGACATCGATCGTCGGCCACCCGGGCACCCTGCGCCCGCCTGCCGAACGGAACATCGCCCGGCCCGGGTGGAGTGGCCGAAGATCGCCCCGGCGCGCGGGTGAACGCCCTGCAGCTATTCGCGGGCGAGCATGGCAGCCGCTTCGCGTTCCAGGTCGATGTAGGGCTGCCCGCTGACATCCACGGCCACGCGGTGCAGGGTGCCACCGCTGAATGCCCACGGCGCGGTGCCTGGATAGTCGGCGGTGACGGGCTCGCCGGTGTCGCGGCCGACGTTGAGGCCCTCACCGGCGAGGGAGAACTTGCCGGGTTGGGTCTGGATCTTCCCTTCGCCGACGAGGCGGTCGCCGTAGTACAGGGAAAGGGTTCCCTGCGCGACGCCCTTGGGCTGCTCGCCGGACTTGTCGAAGCTGGCGGACAGGAGCTGGTTCTCACCGATGGGTAGATCCTCGGTGGCAACGATCTTCTGCTCGTTCTGTCCGACGAAGTTGTAGACGTAGCACAGCCGGTTGTCCTTGACGTACAGCGCGTGGCCGCCGAACCGGCTGCCATGGGAGAACAGCACGCCCCGCGCGCCCGGCTGCGGAATGTCCACATGCGCACCGATGGTGTAGGCCCGGTTGCGGAGGTTGACCGCGACCGACTCGGGAATCTCGGCGCCGCCGGGCCGGTAGACGTAGCGGGCGCGCGGGGCCACCTGCTGCGGGCGGGGCGAGAGGAAGATTTCCAGGGCGGACCGGTCGTCGAGCGGGAATGCGTGGTTGACGCCGGCCTCGTAGAACCACAGCCCGATCAGGTCGGCGAGCTTCTCCGGATGCTCGGCGGCGATGTCGTGCAGCTCGGAGCGGTCGGTCTCGGTGTTGTAGAGCTCCCATGTGTCCTGCGCGAAGTGGCCCCAGCCGCTGATCGCCGGGTGGGTGGTGACGGCCTTCCACCCGTCGTGCCACAGCGCGCGGGTGCCCAGCATCGAGTAGAACTGCGTGTTCCTGGCCGTGGGGATGGTGGCCGTGTCGAAGCTGTAGCGCATGCTCACGCCCTGGACCGGCACCTGGGTGAATCCCTTGACCGAGTCGGGTTGGGCGATCCCGAGGCAGTCCAGCACCGTCGGCACGAGGTCGATGGCGTGGTGGTACTGGTCTCGGAGCCCACCCCGGCCGCCCATGCCCGCGGGCCAGGAGATGATGCACGGGTCGCACGTGCCGCCGTTGAAGGAGTACCGCTTCCACATCTTGAACGGCGTGTTGAACGCCATCGCCCACCCGGTCGGGTAGTGGTTGTAGGTCTTCGGGCCACCCAGCTCGTCGAGCATGGCCATGTTGGAGGCCATGTCGTCGGGGATCCCGTTGAAGAACTTCATCTCGTTGACGGAGCCGTTCGGGCCGCCTTCCCCGCTGGCCCCGTTGTCCGAGACCAGCATGATGATCGTGTTGTCGAGCTGGCCGATCTCGGCCAGGTAGTCCAGCAGCCGCCCGATCTGCGCGTCGGCGTGGGAGAGGAACCCGGCGTACACCTCTGCCATCCGGGCGAACAGCCGCTGCTCGTCGGCGGAGAGGCCGGCCCATGGCTTCGTGTAGTCCAGCGCCGGGAACGGCAGATCGTCCGGACCGCTCCGGATGTCCGCCGTTCCGATCGGGTTGATCGGCGGCAGGTCCGTGCCCGCCGGGACGACGCCCAACTCCTTCTGCCTGGCCAGGATGGTCTCCCGGGCCCGCTCGTAGCCGACGTCGAACCGGCCGCGGTACCGCTGCACCCACTCCCCCGGAACGTGGTGCGGGGCGTGCGCACAACCGGGCGCGTAGTACAGGAACACCGGGCGGTCCGGAGCGATCGCCTTGACGTCGTCGATGAACTCGATCGCCTTGTCGGTGAGGTCGACGCTGAGGTGGTAGCCCTGCTCCGGCGTGGCGGGGGGATCCGTCGGGTGGTTGTCGTGGACCAGGTCGGGATACCACTGGCTGGTCTCGGCTCCGAGAAACCCGTAGAAGCGCTCGAAGCCGCGCCCGACCGGCCAGTTCCGCTTGGTCGAGGCCAGGTTCATCTCGTCCTCGGCGGTGAGATGCCATTTGCCGACCGCCGCCGTGCTGAACCCGCGTTCGATCAGCATCTCGGCCAGGGTCGCGCACTGCGGCGGGATGTGGCCGTTGCCGTTCGGGAAGCCGACCGCCCCCTCGGTGATGCAGGCCATCCCGTTCGTCGTGTGGTTGCGCCCGGTCAACAGACACGCGCGGGTCGGTGAGCACAGCGCCGTGGTGTGCCACTGGGTGTAGCGGAGCCCGTTGTCCGCGATCCGGTCGATGTTCGGGGTCTCGATCATTCCGCCGTAACAGCTCAACGCGCCGAACCCGACATCGTCGAGCACGATGAACACCACGTTCGGCGTGCCCGGCGGGGCTGTTGGCTGCTGGTACGGCCCCCAGTCCGGCACCGAGTCCCGAATGTCCAGGTTCACCACACCGCGAAATGGCTGGGTCATGACACCCTCCTTTCCGTCGACGGTCGCCCAGTGGTGGCTCCAGCCACATCACCCGGGACGGATGACGGACGCGCCGTGATGCCCTGGCCATTGCCCTAGCCACCGCCCTTCGGCGCGCTCCGGCCCGGGTCATCCGCCGAAGGTGGTGCTGCCCCGAGGCCGGTGGTCCACGGTCGGCAGCGTGGACGCGGGCACCAAGGCGGTAGGCGGATGAGCGCCGGCGCGCCGGACTCCCGCCCCCGGGCATGGCTGCACCGCGTCTTGCCCGGTGCGGCCGAGCTGATGCAGTACCGGCGGTCGTGGCTGCGCCCCGACCTCGTCGCCGGACTTGCGGTCTGGGCGGTACTCGTGCCGCAGGGGCTGGCCTACGGCGAGCTCGCCGGTCTGTCGCCCGTGACCGGCCTCTACACCGCGCTCGGTGCGCTGCTGCTCTACCCGCTCCTGGGAGGCAGCCGCTACGTCCACATCGGACCGGAGTCCGCGGTCGCGATCGTCACCGCTGCGTACATCGGCGGCCTCGTCGCGGACGCGCCCGAGCGGGCGGAATCACTCGCCGCGCTGCTCTCCCTCGTCGTGGCGGGGTTCCTGCTGCTGGGCGCACTGCTCCGGCTGTCCGTCGCGGCCCGGCTGCTGTCCACACCCGTGCTGGCCGGGTACCTGACGGGCTCGGCAGTCGTGATCGGCGCCAGCCAGCTCGGCAAGATCTTCGCCGTCTCGACGCCGGGCGTGCACTGGTGGCAGAAGCTTGCCGAGGTGGTGGCCGGTCTCCCGGCGATGAACCCGTGGGCGCTACTCATCGGCGTCGCGACCCTCGTCGTCGTGGTCGCGCTGCTCCGGTGGGCACCCCGGGTTCCGGGCATCCTCCTCGCGATCGCATCGGCCACCACGGTCGTGGCCATCGCCGGCTGGGAGGGCCGGGTGCCCGTGATCGGCGCGGTGCCCTCCGGTGTTCCCGTCCCCACGCTTCCTCGGATCACCCCCGCCGACGTCGTCGATCTGCTCGGGGCCGGCGCGAGCATCGCCGTGCTCGTGTTCGCCAGCAGCGTGCTCACCGCCGGTGCCCTTGCCCGGCGCGACCGCGAGCGGGTGTCGGGCCGGCGCGAGTTCCTCGGGCTCGCGGCGTCGTGCGCCGGATCGGGACTGCTCCAGGGCTTCCCGGCCAACGCGAGCGACTCCCGCAGCTTCGTGGTGGCCGACACGGGCGCCCGGTCGCAGATGGCGAACCTGGTTGCCGCCGGGCTCACGGCCCTGACGCTGGTGGTGCTGACGCCGGTGTTCCGGTTCCTGCCGCAGGCGGCGCTCGGCGCGGTCGTGCTCGCGGCGGCGGCCAGGATGATCGACGTCACCGGCCTTCGCCGGCTGTGGCGGGTGCGCCGCAGCGACTTCGTGCTCGCGGCGGTCACCGCCGCGGGCGTGCTGATCGTCGGGGTGCTGCCGGGCATCGGCGTCGGGGTCGCGGTGTCGCTGCTCGAGGTACTGCGGCGAGCGGTCATGCCACACACAGCTGTGCTCGGCCGGGTCGCCGGCCGCGCGATGTGGCGCAGCACCGACAACCACGACGGCACCCGGACCGTCCCCGGCCTGCTCGTCTACCGCTTCGACGCACCGCTCTTCTTCGCCAACGCCGACGTGCTGCGCGAGCAGGTCCTCCGGCTCGTCGACGAGTCCGACCCACCGGTCCGCGAGGTCGTGCTCGACGCCGAGGGCATCGTCGACATGGACATCACGGGAGCCGAGACGCTCGACGAGCTCCTCGACGCTCTCGACGATCGCGGAGTGCGCATGGTGCTCGCCCGCGTGCGCACCTCGCTCCGCACCACCATGCGCCGGCTCGGGTTGGACGAGCGGCTCGGACCGGACGCCTTCCACTTCCAGATCCGCGACGCCGCCGCCGACTTCGTGCGCCGGAACCGGACCATGACGAGCTGACCACAGCTCAGGTCGCCGCAGCCTCCACGGGTGCCGTCGGGAACACCGTCGCCCAGTCATCCCGCATGCTGACAACCGTCCATCCGTCCCGTGCGGCGGTGGCGAGTGCGCGCTCCGCCTTGGCGTCGTAGGCGTACTCGCGTTTGGCGTCGTCGTGGTGGACCAGGAGGGCGAACCGCGCGGAGCGGAGCATCTCGACGTCCCCGTCGGCATTGCCGGCCGCGAACAGCGGAGGCCGACCGATCTGGTGGAAGATGTGCACCGGCTTGCCGGGACCGTCGTCCACCCCGCCGAGCAGGGTCGGCAGCCGGTAGAGCAGGCCGTCGCGGTACTCGTAGTCGGGAGCCGTGCCGATGACGCGCTCGCGGAGGATGCCGTACACCGGTTCGGAGATCACGCGCATGAAGTCGCGGCCCCCACCCGAGGCGATGAACACCCGGAACTCGTGCCCGGCCAGCAGGTCCAGCAGCTCTCGCATCGGCTGGTAGCAGACCTGCTCGTAGGGCACCCCGAGGTCGGGGTGGCTGACCTCGGCGAAGAAGCGCCGCACGATCTCCTCGAACCGCTCGGGCGTCGTGCCGGTGAACGCCTCTGCCATGCCCTGCAGCAGCTCGGGGACGTGGTGCTCGTAGTCGCGCAACCATTCCCCGTCCCGTTCGATGGCGGCCCGGTAGGGCTCCACGTACCTCTTCGACGGATCGGCCGCAGCCGTGGCCGCCCACCGCCGCAGCACGAAGTCGAACTGCGGAGGGAGCGGCTGCTCGCACCACAGCGTGCCGTCGTTGTCGAACGTGGCGACGCGGTCCGCCGCCACCACCCGGCCCGGCCCGTCGTCGGTCACCGTCCGCAGGAACTCCAGCACGGCCTGCCTGGCAGGGCCGTCGTTCCAGCTCTGCAGCATCGTCGGTCAGCTCCCCGTTCCCGGAGCGGACGCCACCGGAGCCGGACGGCCCAGGAACTCGATCACTCCGAGCACGCCGAGCAACACCGCGGCGATGATGAGGATCGTGACCCCGGTGGGCTGGTCGAGGAAGACGAACACCAGCGCGGCGAGTGCGACCGCCCCGATCCGCAAGCCGCGCACATGGGCGTGGGCCCAGGTGCCGATCGCGCCGGTCGAGGACGGGCCGACCCGGATCCGGTTCAGCAGTCCGGCTGCCCACCGGCGGACGCCGACGGCCGTCGCCGCCGGGCCGGCCAGGAAGGCACACAGTGCCACGACCAAGGCCAGGACGAGCAGCGATCGCCCGGCGGTGCGCAGGGACCCCACGACGATGTCGAAACCCGACGCGGCAGCCGGCGCTCCGGCCGGCGGGACGGCACCGACCAGCAGTCCGCGCGCCACGAGCAGCCCGGCCGCGAGCACGACCAGCGCCAGCGCGACGCCCAGGCCGGCGGCGACCACCGCCCGCATCCGCACCCGCACGAGGTACACGCCCACCGCAAGCAGCAGCAGTGTGATCCACGGCAGCACGCTCGCGAGGGAGCCCAGCGCGCTGTAGGCCGTCTGCGCGCGCACCAGCTGGTCGGCCGGAGCGAGCGCGATCGTCGGGTGCACCTCGGGGACCATGTCGACGGCGGTCAGGCCCTCCGCGCTCAGTCGCTCCTTCGCCGCGTCGATGAACGGCGCGAGATCCAGGTACACGGTGTCGCCCTGCACCGCGATCGCCCGGCTGTCGCCCGAGAGCACTGTGACGGCCTGCTGGTGGGCCACCCGAACGGCCTGGTCCCACGCCGCCTCGAAGCGCGGGCTCGCCACCACCTCGCCCACCTTCTCCCGCACGAAGCTGGTGGTCGCCGCCGCAATCGTCGGGGTCAGGGCGTGCAGCCGCTGCACGAGCAGGGGTGGCAGGCCCTGAACCGCGAGCGCGTCGATCGCCTCGTTCGCCAGCGCCTGCACGTCGACGTGCTCGAAGACCGTGGTCGTGATCCGGTTCGTCAGGGCCTCCTGCACCGCGGGATCAGCGGCCAGCGGCCCGACGGTCTCGACGAACTGGTCGGTGTCGGAAACCTCCTGCTCGGTCCATACCGCGACGAGCGCCACCGGCGCCAGCGCGCAGCCCAGGACGAGCAGCACGACGGCGATCACCGACCGCCAGCGGATGCGCCGACGCGGGGGGCGCGGCCGGGTGCGCAGCGCCGAGTTCTCCTCCCGCAACCGCGCGAGCTCGGCGCGTTCGTCGGTTGTCAACGCGGCCCGGACCTCGTCGGGCGGGATCTCGCGGCCCTGCACCTGGGACATCTCCGGTACCTCCGCAGCATCGACGACGGCTGGACGCTCGTCCGTCGACGCCTTGTGTGCCTCGCCCGTCACGGATGACGTAGGCCAAGGGGCCCTGCCGAGCCGCACCTCGACCACGACGGGCCGTCAGGACGCGTCGCCGACCAGGCCGAGCACGCCGACCACGACCAGGTAGCCGCCCAGCACGCCGAAGAACCCGATCGTGATCACCCGCTGGTGCTCGCGGATCCATGAGATGACCCGCTCGAGGAACTCCCGGGACACGGTCGGCCGGTACACCGACAGCACCAGCGCCCAGATGGCAACGCTGAACCAGATGCCGTTGTAGACCACCACCTGCAGCACGCCGCTCGCGGTGCCGCCCGCGCCTGCGGCGATCGCGTTCAGCGCGGCCAGATAGACGAGCCCGGGCAGGTGCGTGAGCACACCGACGGCCGCGGCGCCGGAGGGCGACAGGTCCGTCAACCGGCGCCGTAGCCAGCCGTCCGGCTCGGCCGAGCCGCGAGGCCGGGATCGGGGCAGCCACCCGAGCCATGCGCTTGCGGCGCAGCCCAGCGCACAGGTTCCCAGCACGAGGTCGAGCAGCGGGCGGACCGCCGAGGACGCGCGCGTCGACTGCAGCCCGCCGAGGAGGACGACGACCAGCATCCCGACGGCGAGACTGAACCCGAGCCCCGCAACGAGGTAGGCCACCAGCAGGCGCTGCGGACGCGGCGTCGAGAACATCGCGAACACGGCCGCCGCGCTCGTCGGACGGATCACGGCGGTCAGGGCGAGAACGAGCGCCTCCGTGCTCATGTCGCCCAGACCGCTGTCACGCGTTCAGGATCCGGCTCTTCTGCTGCTGGAACTCGGCCTCGGTGAGCACACCCTGGCTCTTCAGTTCGCCCAGCTGCTTCAGCTGCGCCAGCGTGTCGTCCATGCCGCCGGCGGTCGCGGGTTGGGGCTCGACGGGTTCCTGCGCGTCGGCCTGCTGCTGGTCCTGCCGGGCCCACCGGCCCGCCTGCCGCCGCGACACCCGGTTGGACACCGCCGTGGCCGTGCCGGCGACGACCGCCGTGCGTGCTATTCCTCGAAGCAGACCGGGCATGCTCATCGTCCTCTCGAATGTCGGGACCGGTCGGTGGCGACGCCGTCTCAGGCGTCGACGGGCTTGACCCCTTCGACCACGTCGAGCGCGTCGAGCAGGGCGGCGACCGGGATGCGCCCGCTCGCCACCAGTTCGGCTCCGGCCCGGCGCAGCGCCGACACGAACGGGATCGCCCAGAGGTTCTCGTACAACACGATCGCGGCCGCGGTGCCCGGCTCGATCGCGGCGGCGGCCTCGTCCAGGTCGTCATCAGCGACGAGACCCGACGTCGCGCCCTCCAGAACCCGGAGGTCGAGCTCGCCATCGCCGTCGAGGTCGGTGACCTCCAGGCCGGTCACCGATCCATCGGCCTCCTTGCGGATGAACGCCAGGTCGAGAATGCGCACGGTACCCCGGTCGACCAGTTCGAGGATCCGTTGCAGCACCTCCCCCGGCACCCGCGCATCCGGGAACTCCACGACGAGGTAGTCGACCGGTCCCATCATGTCCAGTTTGTCGCTCATGTCGGCTCCTTCGTACGGCGCTGCCTCACCTCCGATGGATGAACAGCGGAGATCACGTCGGCGCGGTCTTCAGGTCCTGCTTCTGCTGCTCGCGTTCGCTGCGCCGCTCGCGTCGCGACTTCTTCGCGGGCGCATCCGGGTCCGGTTCCTTCGGCGTGTCCCGCAGCAGCGCATCGGCCCACTTGGCCTGCGGATCGATGTCCACGAGCAGCGCCTTGGCCAGCAGCGTCAGCGGGATGGCGAGAATCGCCCCGAGCGGGCCGAGCAACCACGCCCAGAACACCAACACCACGAACGTCACGGTGACCGACAGCCCCACCGCGTCCCCGATGAACCGGGGCTGGATGATCGACTGGACCACGAAGTTGATCCCGCAGTACACCACGATGACGATCAGCATCAGCTGCGGTCCACCGGTCAGCAGCGCGAGCAGCGCGGGTGGCACGACGCCGATGATGAACCCGACGTTCGGGATGTAGTTGGTGATGAACGACAGCAGGCCCCAGGTGATCGCCAGCGGGATACCCATCAGCGCCAGCGCGACCGAGTCGAGCACCGCCACGATCAACCCGAAGACGGTCGTCACCAGCAGGTACTGCCGGGTGCCCCAGGCGAAGTGTCCGAGCGCGTCGGCGATTCTCGGCCGGTCCGCCGCGATCGATGCCAGCCGGTCCCCGGTGCCCCCGGCCTCGACGCTGAGGAAGAGCAGCAGCGCCAGGAGGAACACGAGGTTGGACGCCAGCCCGGCCACGCTGCTCAGCAGCGACCCGAGCACGCCGGCGAAGCTGCCGAGGCTCAGGGAACTCCTCGCCTGAGCAAGCTGCTCCGGTCCCACTCCCAGCGCGGCCAGCTGCGCGGTCGCGGACGTCACCAGGCCGTCGGCCGTCGACGCGTACTTCGGCAGCTCGGTCGCGAGCCGGGCAACGGAGAAGACGATGCCGAGGGCCAGCCCCAACATGATCGCGTAGACGAGGAGGAGCACCACGAGTGTCGTGGCCCATCCCGGCCACCCGTTGCGCCGCAGCCAGCTCTGCGCCGGCGCCACGGCGATCACGATGATCAGCGCCATGAACGCTGGGCCGATCAGCCACGCGACTGCCTGCACCCCTGCTAGGACGATCACCGTAGCGGCCGCACCGACGAGGATGACCATCGCCCGCGGCAGGCCACCCTGCCGTGCTGGGGGCCGTGAGCGGCCACCGTCCGAGGGCAGGCGGGCGGCCGGGATGGCTGGACTGGCTGCCGGTGTGGTCACCCCCGGGACGGTAGGACCGGTACGGGACCCCGACGTCACCCGTGGCGGGCGAAAGCGCCGTCGAAGGTCCGTCGTCAGGGGCTGAGCGAGGCCGGGAGCCACCGCCGGACCGCGAAGAACACGATCAGCATCAGCACGCCGGCGAGCAGCAGAACGGCGTCCGACACCAGCAGCCCGACGAGCAGAAGGGTCGCCGCAATCGCGGCCACCACCCACCTCGCCCGACGCAGCAGCCGCACCCGGCGCAGCGCGGGCGGCTCCCGCAGGAGTTCGACCAGCGCCGGGTCCTCGGCTGCGAGGGCCTCCTCGATTGCGCGAAGCGCGCGCCGCTCTTGCCGGGTCAGGTCCACCGCCGCCTCCTACCGCTGCCTCGACGTGGTGGCGAACCGAAAGCGCGCCAGGTCGACGGCGGACACCTCACTCCCCCGTCATCCGCCGGCGGTCCGGTCGAGCGCCTCGTCGAGAGTGATCGCGGCGTCGATGAGCGCCAGGTGCGTGAAGGCCTGCGGGAAGTTGCCGATCTGCTCGCCGGTGAGGGCGATCTCCTCGGAGAACAGCCCGACGTGGTTGGCGTAGGTGAGCATCTTCTCGAAGGCGAGCCGGGCGTCCTCGAGCCTGCCGGCCCGCGCGAGCGCGTCGACGTACATGAACGAACAGAGGGAGAAGGTGCCCTCGGAGCCGAGCAGACCGTCGGGCGACGCGCCGGGGTCATAGCGGTAGACGAGGCTGTCGGTGACCAACTCTTCGTCCATCGCCCTCAGCGTGGAGGCCCACATCGGGTCGTGCGGGGCGACGAACCCGACACTGGACATCCGCAGCAGCGACGAGTCCAGCACATCGCTGGCGTAGTGCTGGACGAACGCATTCCGTTGCGCGTTCCAGCCCTTGGTCATGATCTGGTCGTAGATCGCGTCCCGGGCCTGGCGCCAGCGGTCGACGGCGGCGGGACGGCCGTGCGAGGCCGCCATCCGGATGCCGCGGTCGAACGCCACCCAGCACATCAGTCGGCCGTAGGTGAAATCCTGACGGCCGCCGCGGGTCTCCCAGATGCCCTCCTCCGGTTGGTCCCAGTGCTCGGCGAGCCAGTCAAGGAGTTCGCGGATCGCGATCCAGCCCCGGTGCCCGACCTGCAGGCCGCGCTCGTCGGCGAAGAAGATGCTGTCCAGTGCCTCGCCGTAGATGTCGAGCTGGAGCTGGTCGGAGGCGCCGTTGCCGATCCGGACCGGGCGCGAGCCGCGGTAGCCCGACCAGTGCTCGAGCGACTCCTCCTTGAGATCCGATGACCCGTCGACCCGGTACATGATGTTCAGCGGGCCGCCCTCGCCCCCGACCCGCTCGGCCACCCGGTCCCGCAGCCAGCCGCTGAACTGTGCCGACTCCTCGGTGAAGCCCAGCCGCAGCAGGGCGTAGATGGAGAACGACGCGTCCCGCACCCAGGTGAAGCGATAGTCCCAGTTGCGCTCGCCTCCCACCTGCTCGGGCAGCCCCGTGGTCGGAGCGGCCACCATCCCGCCGGTAGGGGCGTAGGTCATCAGCTTGAGAGTGATCGCCGAGCGCTGAAGCGTCTCCCGCCAGCGCCCCGTGTAGGTCGACCGGGCCAGCCACGAGCGCCAGAACGCGACGGTATCGTCGAACATCTGCTGGAACTCTGCCACCCGGATCTCCCGCGGCGGGCCTTCCGCCGCCGACTCCAGCACCAGACCTCGCACGTCCCCGGCCCGCAGATCGATCGACACCCGCACGTCGCCCTCCTCGACGCGGACCTGCGCCAGGCGCGCGTCGTCGGGCTCCCGCACCGCGTGCAGGGTCAGCGTCAGGGAATCGGTGCTGAACACCGCCCCGTGCTGGGTCAGCTCCGTCCGGTGCGCCCGGCGGCCGTACTCGAACCGCGGCGCGATGTCGACCTCGAAGCTCATCTCGCCGCGGACGCAGCGCAGCATCCGCACGAGCCGGTGATTCCCGGTGGCCTCCCGGCCCGACGGCGTCATGAAGTCGACGACCTCGCCCACCCCGGCCTCGGTGATGAACCGCGTGATGAGCACGGCCGTGTCCGGGAAGTACATCTGCTTCGACTCGCAGTCATGCCTGGGCCGGACCCGGAAGTGGCCCCCACGCTCGTCGTCGAGGAGGGCTCCGAAGACGCTCGGAGAGTCGAATCGCGGGCAGCAGAACCAGTCGATCGACCCATCCGTACTGACCAGCGCCGCCGTCTGCAGGTCGCCGATCAGTCCGTGGTCGGCGATCGCTGCCTCGGTCATCGCTTCCTCCTCCGTGACGAACGAGAACCCGCTCCGCGGCAGGCACCCGCGGACACGGTCACCGTCCCGGGAAGGGACGGCCGAGGCATCACCCGCGACGGACGAGCCACTGCGGTTCCCTCCACAGCCCCGCCCGGTTCCTACCTGGTCGCGCCGCATGCTCGATTCGCTCCGATTCCGGCTGGGGCGCGGCAGAACGCCCGCCCGCACTCACCTCAGCGAGGTGATGCGTCGCCATCGGCGCCGCCGGACCGTGGGCTTCCTCGACGTCGCACTCGACCGCCATCTGAGGAGGCTCCGTGTCCGACGATCGGCAGATCACAGGGAGCACCATGGGAGCAGACGGAGTGGATGCTCTGGTCATCTTCGGGGCAACGGGTGACCTGGCGAAGCTGGAGACCTTCCCCGCCCTGGTGGGACTGGTGGACCGGGGGGTGCTCGACGTTCCCATCATCGGGGTCGCCAGGAGCGGCTGGAACCTCGACCGCTTCCGTGACTACGCCGCGCGGTCCGTCCGTGACAACGGCATGGACGTCGAGTCGCCGGCGGCACGGACGATGCTCGGGCTGCTCCGTTACGTGGACGGGGATCTGGGCGACGACGCCACCTACGCGGAGATGTCCCGCGAGATGGGTGACGCCCGGCGAGCCCTGTTCTACCTGGAGGTGCCCCCGTTCCTGTTCAGCCGCATCGCCGAAGGCATCTCGAAGGTGGGGCGGGCCGAGGGCGCCCGGGTAATGGTGGAGAAACCCTTCGGAAGCGACCTGGGAAGTGCCGTGGCTCTCAACGAGACGATGCACCGGTACTTCGCGGAGGACGCCATCTACCGGGTCGACCACTGGTTGGGACTGGATCCGCTCAACGACGTCCTCGTCGCCCGGTTCGCCAACTCGATGATCGAGCCGCTGCTCAACCGCGATCACGTCGAGAGCATCCAGATCACGATGGCCGAGGCCTTCGACGTCGCCGACCGGGGGCACTTCTACGACGCCACCGGCGCCATCCGCGACGTGGTGCAGAACCACATGCTGCAGGTGCTGGCCACCGTGGTCGCCGATCCGCCGGACGGCTCCGGGCCGGACTCGTGGCTGGACGCGAAGGCACGCGTGGTGTCCGCGCTCCGCCCGCTGACCCCCGCGGACACCGTCCGCGGCCAGTACGACGGCTACCGCGATGTGGACGGTGTCGACCCGCTGTCGACCGTGGAGTCCTACGTCGCGGTCCGACTCGCACTCGACTCGTGGCGGTGGGCAGGGGTGCCCCTTCTCATCCGCGCCGGCAAGACCATGCCCGTGACAGCGACCGAGATCAGCGTCAAGTTCCGCCGCGTGCCCTTCGACGTGTTCGCCATGTTCGGGGTGACCGGCCGCAACCTCACCAACGCGCTGCGGTTCCGCATCTGGCCGAGTACCCGGATCGCCCTCGCCCTGGCCGGGAAGAAGCCCGGCCCGAGCGCCGAGCCGCAACTGAACGACCTCGTCTTCTCCGAGCACGGCGGGGCGGACATGCGCCCGTACGACCGGCTGATCGGCGCCGCCCTCGACGGGAAAAGGGTTCTCTTCGCCCGGCAGGACACCGTGGAGGCGGCGTGGCGCGTGGTCGACCCGGTCCTCGGCGACGCTGTTCCCGTGCACACCTACCAGCGGGGCACCTGGGGACCGAAGGAGGCCGACAGCCTGCTCCCGAACGGTGACACCTGGCACGACCCAGCCTGACCGGAGTGGTCGGAGCCATCTCCCGCGGGTGAGGCCGGCGTCCGTCCAGGCGGCTCACACTCCGGCAATGAGCACCGAGCCGACCACCGAGCCGCAGGCGAACGGCACGGGTCCGGAATCCGTCGCCACGGATCAGGCCCCGCACACCGCCACATCGTGGGCAACGGGGCTCGCCCGCTTCGCCGGTCTGGCGATGGCCCTGCTCGGCGTGCTGTACATCGTCACCGGGACGGGCGCGCTGTTCCAGAGCACTTCCACCGTGCCCGGCCTGGTCCACGTGTTCTCGATCGACGCCGTCACCTGGGGCTGGATCCATCTCGTCGCCGGCGCGCTGGTGGGTCTCGCGGGGATGGCCGTCATCACGGGGACGTTGTGGGGACGGGTGATCGGGATCGCGCTGACCGCCGCCGCCATCGGGGTGAGCTTCCTGTCGCTGTCGCACCACCCCGCGCTGTCGATCATCGGGATCATGTTGGGCTTCGCCGTGGTCTGGGCCCTCTGCGTCTTCGACGAGGCGGCCTCAGCGGCATCACCCACCATGCTGGACTGACTGAACAGAAAGGAGCAGGTAGCAATGGGTTCATTGATGAATAGGCTGTCGAATTTCGCGAATTCATCGAATGGAAGGAAACTGCGCGAGAAGGCGATGCGCAAGGCCAAGGACCCCAAGGTGCGAGCAAAGATCGCCAAGAGATTCGGCAAGAAAGGCTAGCGGGAACCCATGACCGTTCCCGCGGCTTCCGTATCCGGCAGGCAACGCGCAGCCGCCGCGGTTGCGCTGCTCACCGCTGCGCTGACGGTTGTGCTCGCCGCCGCGGTAACGATCAGCGACTTCCCGGAGGGCCTCGGGGTACTCGGTTGCGTCGCGATCGCGCTGGGGGCGGCCTGGTTCGGGGTGGTGCGAGGCGGTCGGCAACGCGGCGCGGGGATCGCCGTGGCGGTGCTGGCCCTCATGGGCGCCGCGGCGCTGCTGATCCGCAACGGTAGCTGGCTCCCCTTGATGCTGCTCATGCTCGGTATCGCGATCTGGCACACCGCCGCCCGTGCGGCGTTCCAAGCGCACGTTCACCTTCCTGCCGCCGATCGGCCGCGGCGACCGGTGCTGTTCGTCAACCCGTGGTCCGGCGGCGGGAAGGCAGCCGAGGTCGGGCTGGCCGACGAAGCCGCCGCCCGGGGGATCAAGACCGTGGAGCTGCACCGCGGCGACGATCTCGAGCAACTCGTCCGCGACGCCGTCGCCGCGGGTGCCGACGGGCTCGCGGCGGCCGGCGGGGACGGCACACAGGCCATCGTCGCCACAGCTGCCGCCGAACACGGCCTGCCCTACGCCTGCATTCCCGCGGGCACCCGCAACCATTTCGCGCTCGACCTGGGGGTGGATCGCGACGACGTCGTCGGGGCCCTCGACGCCTTCGTCGACGGCGGCGAACACATCGTCGACCTCGGGGAGGTCAACGGACGGGTGTTCGTCAACAACGTCTCGATGGGCCTCTACGCCGAGGCAGTGCAGAGCGAGGGCTACCGCGACGCGAAGATCCGCACGTTGCTCGACACCGCGCCAACGGTCCTGGGTCCCGCCGGCTCCGAACTCGACCTGCGCTGGAACTCTCCTGATGGTGTGGCCCACGCGTCGGCGGCCACGATCCTGGTGTCCAACAACCCCTACCGGCTCGGCCGCGCCGTCGGCTCCGGGACCCGCCCGCGGATCGACACCGGGCAGCTCGGCGTCGCCGTGGTACCCGCCCGAGGCCAGGACGGGACGGCAGGGCACGGGCCGTCCTCACTGCTGCGGCAGTGGTCGACGCAGGCGTTCCGCATCGACTCGGCACAACCGGTCCCGCTCGGAATCGACGGCGAGGCCGTCGTGCTCGACCCACCGATCCGCTTCCGAACCCGACCCCGCGCGCTGCGCGTCCGCATCGCCCCGCAGCACCCCGGGGCGTCGCCATCGGCAATGCAGCCCGACCGGGCCGGTGACGGCTTTCGTGCACTGGCAGCCATCGCCGCGGGCCGGGTTCCGACGACCGACGTGCTGCACCGCGAGGACCACCGCACGAACGAGGAGCTGTGAGCTCAGGATTCGCGCACTGCCCGCTGGGCCGCGGGTGCCGAGCGTTGTGGGTGGTCCGGGATCCGGCGTGCGGCGAAGAGCCCGACCGCCGCGAAGAGCGCCAGCACGGTGAGCGCCGACTGCAGGCCCTCCACCCGCGCGTCGCGGTTCACCTCGATGGCGGCATCGGCGACCGGCGCGGGCACGGCGGCCTGGTCCAGAGCCGCCTGGAGGTCGGAGTCGGACAGGAAGGGGACGCCACCGGCGAGCTGGACGCTCGCCTGCGTCTTGACCTGCTCGGGAATCGCCGGGTTCTCCTGGACCCCTAGCAGGAAGGCCGCGGTCAGGGACGTGATCAGGATGGAGCCGGCGAGCGCGGTCCCGAGAGCGGCGCCGAGGTTCGTCGCCGTGTTCTGCAGCCCGCCGACCTCAGGGCTCAGCTCGTCGGGCACCGCGCTCACCGTCACGGCTCCGAGCTGCGACGCGAGCGCGCCGATCCCCAGCCCGGCGAGCAGCAGCGGCACGGTCACGATCCGGGCGTCTGCGGCCGGGTCGATGGCCACGAGCAGGACGACCACGCCGGCGAGCATCGCCAGCAGGCCCAGCCGGACCACCCGGCGCGGGGACGCATTCGGGAAGAACTTGGGGATCCCGACCGCAGCGGCGAGCAGCGTGATGGACAGCGGCAGGATCCGGAGCCCGGTCTCGATGGCGGTCAGGCCCAGTGACACCGACAGGAACAGCGGGATCGTGAAGAACAGCCCCGCCTGCACCAGGTAGAGCAGGAAGAACATCAGGAGGCCGCCCATCATCTGGCGGTTGCTGAACATCGACGGCTTGACCAGGGGATCCCGGCTCGCCTCCTCCAGGCGCGACTCCCGCTCGAGGAAGGCCCACACCACGAGCAGTCCGCTGATCACGAACCACACCGTGAGCGAGACACCCAGCAGCGACGATGCGCCTGATTTCGGGACGACCCAGCCCCACTCCGCGGATCGCAGCACGCCGAAGACCGCCAGCCCGAGCCCCACTGCGGCGAGCACGGATCCGGTCACGTCGAACCGGGTGCGACCCTCGAGGGGGGCGTCCTGGATCCGGCGGGCCAGCACCAGGATCACGGCCACGACGAGCACCTCCCCGACGAACACCCACCGCCAGGAGAAGTACGTCGCCGCGACCCCGCCGATCAGCGGGCCGACCGCGACCGCGATCGCGCCCGCGCCCATCACCAGCCCGTACGCGCGCGGGCGGCCCTCGGGCGGGAAGTTGCCGGCGACCAGCGCGACGATCGCGGGCAGGATCAGCGCCGCCCCGATGCCTTCCAGCACGGACCATCCGATGATGAGGACCGGCAGGTTCGGCGCCACCGCGGTCATCAGCGAGCCGGCGCCGTAGACGATGCAGCCGATCGTGAACGCGCGCCGACGCCCGATCAACGAGCCGACCTTGCCGCCCGTCACCATCAGCATCGCCATGACCAGGGTGTACAGCGTGATGGCCGCCTGGATGCCGGTCACCGTCGTGCCGACGTCCTTCGCCACCGTGGCGATGGCGACGTTCATGACCGAGCTGTCGAGGGTCATCAGGAACTGGCCTGCGGCGAGGGTGAGCAGCACAGAGCCCGCCCTGCCCGTAGCAGGGCCTGCCGGTGCCTCACTGCTCATCGCCGCCTCCGTCACCGATCCCGCCGTGGGTGCAGTGCCGATGGTGCGGCGGCGATGCGCGAGCGGCCTCATCCCTGACGGATGAGGGGCCCCGCCGGTCGGGACGGACCATCCCCCACAGGTGATGCAGACGCTTTGCGGCGTCGCGATGGTCCGGGCATGCCAGTGGAGCTTGGGAGACGGGTTTGGACATAGCAGCGGTGGCGCTGGTCGCCGCGACGATCTTCGCGTGGGGGACCGTCTCGGCGCGGCTCGAGCGGGCCGACCTGACGGCCCCCATCGTTTTCGTGGCGGTCGGCGCGATCCTCGCGGCGCTCGGCCTGTTCCACACGCCATCGGCGCCCGAAACTCTCAAACCACTGGTGGAGGTCACCCTCGTCTGGGTGCTCTTCTCCGACGCAGCGCGAGTCCGAGTTCCCGACCTCGGTAAGGATCTCGGACGATTCGCGCGGTTACTCGGGATCGGCCTGCCGCTGACGGTTGTCTTCGGGTGGGTGCTGGCGCTCTGGCTCGTCCCCGGGCAGGGCGTGTGGCTCGCCCTGCTCGTTGCGGCAGCTCTGGCGCCCACTGACGCGGCACTGGGTGTTCCGGTCGTGACGAACCCGGCGGTGCCGTCCCGGGTGCGTCGGCTCATCACGGTGGAGAGTGGCCTCAACGATGGGATCGCCACTCCCCTTGTCGTGGTCGCGATCGCGGGGGCAGCCTCCGCCGAGGGACTCGCCGAGGCGCCGGGCATGGGAAAGGCGCTGGTCGAGCTGGCTGTCGGGGTGATCGTGGGCGTAGCTGTGGGGTTTGTCGGCGGCGGATTACTGCGGTGGGCGCGCCACAGGGGATGGTCCGCTGAGGAATTCGCCGGTATCGCGGTTCTCGCGCTCGCCGTCTGCTCCTATGCCGGCGCGCTGGTCGTGGGCGGGAATGGATTCGTCGCCGCGTTCTGCGGAGGGTTGGCCTTCGGCGCTGCGGCGGGCCGGCGTGGCCCCGTGGAGGTCTTGTTCCTCGAGCAGGCGAGCGGCCTGGTCTCCCTCCTGGTGTGGATCGCGTTCGGCGTGATCGCGGTACCCATCGTGCTCGAAGGTGTGGACTTGACCACTGCGTTGTACGCCGTCCTCAGCCTCACCGTCGTGCGGATGCTTCCCGTTGCGCTCGCCCTCATCGGCGCAGGCCTCGACCGAAGAACAGTGCTGTTCGTCGGCTGGTTCGGTCCCCGAGGCCTGGCGTCCCTGGTGTTTGCATTGCTCGCCGTGGAAGAACTCGGGCCACAGGCGGATCCGGCCGTCGTCGCCATTGCGGTGACCGTGTTTCTGAGCGTGCTCGCGCACGGTGCCAGCGCTGCGCCCATGGCCGCGCGGTACGGCAAGGCGGTCGACACCCGCGAACCCGAGCCAGGCGACCCGGTCCCCGACATACCTGTCCGCGGGCTGCCCCGCCGTCTCGGCCCACCGGGGGTCCGTGAGTCCGGCTCACCGGAACGCTAGCCGGGCTGCCCCCCGGCCCTCGGCGCGTCGCCGTCGTGCGCCGGTGACCGCCCGAGAAGGGCGCGGATACCGACGAGGGCGGGTGGGGCCAGCAGCACGATCGGCACGATCGCGAGCACAGCCACCTTCAGGCCACCGGCGCCGAACAGCGCACGGACCGCGACGATCAGGGACAGCAGCCACACCGCGGCGTAGACGAGATTGACCCAGGTCGGCGGGGGTCTGCCCGCGGCCCAGCCGTGGCGAAGCCGTGCACGGAGCGCGAGATAGAAGCCAGCGCCGGCGACGACAGCAACGGCCAGCACCAAGAGGACCACAGAGTTGATCAACGGGTCCCGCTGGTTCGCGTACGTCCCGGCAGCGACGAAGAGGCCCGTGCACAGACCCACGACGACCGCCTGCACCCAGGCCGGTCGTTTCGTGAGGTACGCGGCCAGCAACGCCCAGATCATCGTCCAGATCTTCCGCGCAGCTGGCTGCCCACGCGTCACCCCTGCGAGGTGAACGCGCTCACCCCCCGCGGGTGAGGAAGGGGTGACGTGACGGCGCGACCATCTCGGAGTGACGACAACGAGCGACGGCACCGATAGCCGCGTGCTACTCCGCATCAACGGCGGGGAATGGGACGTCGTCCTCGACAACAGGGTGACCTTGCTCGATGCGCTGCGCGAGCAGCTCGGCATCACGGGTACCAAGAAGGGCTGCGACCACGGTCAATGTGGGGCGTGCACGGTGCTGCTGGATGGCAGGCGCATCTACAGCTGCCTGACGCTGGCAGTGGCCGTGCAGAACCGCGACGTCGTGACGATCGAGGGTGTCGCCGCGTCCGACGGCACGCTGCATCCGCTGCAGCAGGCATTCCTGGACCACGACGGGTTCCAGTGTGGCTACTGCACGCCGGGGCAAATCTGCTCCGCGATCGGTGCGCTCGCCGAAGCCGACAAGGGCTGGCCGAGCCATGTGACCGGCGATGTCGAAGCAGGTGTCTCATCGGCGGCCGAACTCGACGCCGGCGAGGTCCGCGAGCGCCTGAGCGGCAACCTCTGCCGGTGCGGCGCCTATGTCGGCATCGTCGACGCCGTGTTGGACGCCGCACGGAGGTCCGGATGAGGCCCTTCACGTACGTGCGGGCAAGCGACCCGGCGCAGGCGGCCGCGCTCGCAGTCGCCGAGCCCGACACGACCTACCTCGCCGGCGGGACCAACCTCATCGACCTCATGAAGCTCGGCGTGGCGCGGCCGGCACGCCTCGTGGACATCACCGAGCTGCCGTTCGATCGGATCCAGCACCGCCCGGATGGCGGCGCGCTGGTCGGCGCGACCGTCCGCAACGCCGACCTGGCGGGCGACATCGGGATCCGGCAACGGTTCCCGATGCTGTCGGAGGCCGTACTCGCCGGGGCGTCCGGGCAGCTGCGCTCCGCCGCGACGACCGGTGGGAACCTGCTGCAGCGCACCCGATGTGTGTACTTCCAGGACATCACCAAGCCCTGCAACAAGCGGACGCCCGGAGCCGGCTGCTCGGCGATCGAGGGACACCACCGCGACCTCGCGGTCCTCGGCACCTCCGACTCCTGCGTGGCCACGCACCCCTCCGACATGGTGGTCGGGCTGGCCGCGCTGGACGCCGTCGTGCACGTACGGCGGGCGGGCGGGGCCCAGGCCGCGATCCCGCTCGGGGCGTTCTACCGGCTGCCCGGCGACACGCCCGACCGCGAGACCGTACTCGAAGGCGGCGACCTGATCACTGCCGTCGAGCTGCCGCCACCGCCTCCAGGTGCGGTGATGCGGTATCGGAAGATCCGCGACCGCGCCTCGTACGCCTTCGCCGTCGTGTCGGTCGCCGCGGTCGTCGCCGCAGACGCCGACAAGAGACTGCGCGACGTTCGCATCGCGCTGGGCGGCGTCGCGCCGGTGCCCTGGCGGGCACGCCGGATCGAACGGGCGCTGGTCGGGCAGCGGCCCGACGAGGAGACGCTGCGCGCGGCGGGCGAGGACGAGTTCTCGTCGGCGACGCCTCTCCCCCACAACGCCTTCAAGATCGGGCTCGCGGTCGACGTCGTCAGCACCACCGTGCTCGACCTCCTGGAAGCCGTCTAGCCATGTCGATCATGGGGACAGTGGGCGCCGAGAAGAGCGTCGGCGCCGACGTGGCGCGGGTCGACGGCGTCGCAAAGGTCACCGGTGCCGCGCGATACGCCTACGAGCATCCGGTACGCGACGCCCTGTACCTGTGGCCGGTCCAGTCGACGATCGCGGCCGGGCGCGTGCGTGTCGTCGACGCGAGCTCGGCCTTGGCGAAACCGGACGTCGTCGCCGTGCTGGACAGCAGTTCGGTCCCGAAGCTCCACCCCGTGGAGGATCCGGGGCTGGCGGTGCTGCAGAGCGAGGACGTCGGATACCGGGGCCAGATCGTTGCGGCGGTGGCCGCCCGGACACTCGAGGCGGCGCGCGAGGCCGCCGCGGCCGTGCGGGTGGTGTACGACGAGGTAGCGCACCACGTCCTGCTGCGCCCCGACGACCCGGCGATCTACGCCCCGGACACAGTCAACGGCGGCTTCGCCGGGACCACCGAAAGAGGCGACGTCGACGCGGCGCTGGCCACGGCGGCCGCTGCTGTCGACGTCACGTACACCACGCCGCCCGAGCACGCGAGCCCGATCGAGCCGCACTCCACCATCGCGGTGTGGGAGGGCGACACGCTCACCATGTACGAGGCCACCCAGGGGCCCTGGGTCGCCGCGACGACACTGGCCGGTCTGTTCGGGATCTCGGTCGACAACGTGCACGTCGTGGCCGACCACGTGGGCGGTGGGTTCGGCTCCAAGGCCGTGCTGCGGCCGCCGAGCGTGTTGGCAGCCTTGGCCGCCCGAGCTGTCGGCAGGCCCATCAAGTTGGCCATGACGCGGCAGCAGATGTTCCCGCTCGTCAGTTACCGCACCCCCACGATCCAACGGATTCGGCTCGGCGCCGACCCCGACGGTCGGTTGGTGGCCGTGGAGCACGACTCGTTGCAGCAGAGCTCGCGGATTCGGGAGTACTGCGAGCAGACCGTCACCGCCACGCGCGTCATGTACGCAACGTCGAACCTGCGCACGGTCCACCGGTTGGCGCGGCTGGACATGCCCACCCCCAGCTGGATGCGGGCGCCCGGCGAGGCCCCCGGCATGTTCGCGCTGGAGTCCGCGATGGACGAGCTGGCCAACGTCCTCGGCATGGACCCGGTCGAGCTGCGGATCATCAACGACGCGGAGGTCGAACCCGAATCCCGCCTGGCCTTCAGCAGCCGTCACCTCGTGGCATGCCTTCGGGAGGGTGCGCGCCGCTTCGGCTGGGAAGGCCGCGATCCGACCCCCGGTGTCCGGCGCGACGGGCCGTGGTTGATCGGCACGGGCGTCGCCTCCAGCCACCATCCGGTGCACATCCGGCCCAGCACGGCGAGCGCCCGCGCGAACCCCGACGGGACGTTCCTGGTTCGGCTCGCCGCGGTCGACATCGGGACGGGATCGCGCACAGCGCTGACCCAGGTCGCGGCGGACGCACTTCTGACCACTCCCGAGCGCGTCACCGTGGAACTCGGTCGCAGCGTCCTGCCCTCGGCCCCGTTGGCCGGTGGTTCGATGGGCACAGCGTCGTGGGGCTGGGCAGTGACCAAGGCATGCGAGACGCTGCTCGGTGAACTGGACCAGCGCTCCGGCGCGATCCCGTCCGCGGGCGTCGAGGTCGCGGCCGACACGACCGAGGACGTCGCGCAGCAGAAGCCGCTCGCCCGCCATACGTTCGGCGCACAGTTCTGCCAGGTGCGGGTGGGCATCGAGACCGGCCAGGTGCTCGTGGACCGGCTGCTGGGCGTCTTCGCCGCCGGGCAGATCGTCAACGCCCGTACCGCGCGTTCCCAGTTCCTCGGATCCATGGTCATGGGCATCTCCATGGCGCTGCACGAGGGGCTGGAGGTCGACCCGCGGTACGGGGACTTCGCGAACCGCGACCTCGCGGGCTACCACATCGCGGCGAATGCCGATATCCGGAACCTGGAGGCGTACTGGATCGAGGAGCACGACGAACAGAACCCGATGGGTGTGAAGGGCATCGGTGAGCTCGGCATCGTGGGGACGGCGGCAGCAGTGGCGAATGCGGTGCACCACGCGACCGGCATACGGGTACGCACCCTGCCGATCACGCTCGAGCGCGTGCGTCGATTGCCGCATGACCGCTCGGCATCGACCGCTCCACCCGGTATCACAATACGTGCTTAGGAAAGGTGAATCATGGCCGTCGTCGCTCTTCTCGAGGTTCAGGTCGACGCGGAGTCTCTCCAAACCTCGTACGACATCGTGCGCGAGACGCTGAAGGACACCAGGGCGTTCGATGGCTGTCTGTCCGCGGATGTGCTCGTCGACCGGGACGATCCGGCGCACCTGGTGATGATGGAGAAGTGGGAGTCCTTCGAGCACGATGCCGCGTACCGCGCGTGGCGCGCTGGTCCGGGAGCTGCGGTGAAACTCGCGGCGGTGCTCGTGGGCAAGCCGAAGCTCTCGGTCTTCGCTGAGCACCCGGAAATCTGAACTACCAGAAAGGGCGTCATCATGTCGACAGATTCCCAGCCCGTCGCTCCGGCACGGCCAGGTAGGCGGCAGGGTCCGACCACCGAGCTGACGGCGATCTTGAACGTCAAGCCGGGTCACGAAGCGGTGCTGCGCGAACTCCTGGAGCACTCCGGCGCGCGACCGGACGCGGAACGCAAGAAGCTCGGCCTCGAGGTCGGCACGCTGCACGAAATGCGGTGGGTGCTGTTCGACGATGACCGCCGGTTGTTGTTCTGCACCAGCTTCGACGGCGACTGGGATCTCTACATCGAGGATTTCGTGCGGACTTCTCAGGTCACATTCGACACGCTCTTCGTGCACGTCGAGGGTTATCCCGAGGGTGGTATCCGCGATCCACGGGCGAAGGACTGGATCATCGAGCAGCAGATCTCCGCGCTGGACTACACACGTCTGTACGATGCAACGGCCAAGCAGGTGCGCAAGGCACTGGCCGTGTCCGAGGCCTTCCAGGAGGTACTGGACACGCCGGAGTTCGCTCGCGTGCTCGAGGACCCGGCTCTGAAGCCGCTGCTCGACACCCCGGCGTTCCAGAAGCTGCTCAACCTCGCTGCCGACTGAGCCGGCCGCGATGTCGGATCACCTCTCCGGGGCCAGAGGCCTCGCGGATCCCGCCTGCGACATCTGCGACATGTTCGCCTTTCCCAGCCCCGAGCTGCCCGGGCACTTGGTGTTGGTGATGACGGTGTTTCCGCTCGCCGGGCCGACTGCGCTGTTCTCCGACGCGGTCGAGGTCCGGTTCCGGTTGCGCCCGGTCACCGTCGCCGGGACGCGCGGTGAAGCGCACTTCGCGGTCGGCGGCGACGCTGAGGAGATCGTGTTCCGGACCGTCTTCGACGAGCCCGACGCCGCGGCGGACGACGAGCTTGCCGGGCAGCGGGGGCGGTGCATCACGCCGACGGGCGAGACGGTCAACGTGACGGTCGGCGACCGCGGCGGCGGGTGTGGGCCGGGGTTGCGCGTCTTCGCGGGGCTGGCGTCGGACCCGTTCATCTTCGACGGTGCCTCGATCATGGAGACCCTCGAGACCGGCCGGATGGCTTTCCAGGACGACCGGCCCAACGGTCTGTCGGGGGCGAACGTCCTGGCTCTGGTCATCGACGTGGACCGTGCGCAGCTCGGTGCCGGCCCGCTGTTCGCTGTGGTCGCCGAGACCCTCTCGATCGGGAAGCGCCCGGTCCGGCTCGAACGCGTCGGCCGCCCGGAGATCAAGAACATCGGCATGCAGTGGAACGCCTACGACACGGTCAACCGCGACGTCGACATCCGCGATCTCTACAACGAGGAAGACGCGTTCGCACTCGGCACGCACTACCTGGGCGCCTACCGCGCACGCCTGAACGCCAACTTCCGCTTCTACGACGGTCTCGACGGGAAGGTCGACTGGCCGTTCACGCAGAACGGCAACCACCCGCTGACGGATCTGTTGCTCCAGGACTTCCTCGTCGTGGACATCTCCAAGCCGTTCACCGAGGACAGCTACTTCGAGATCGAGCAGGCAATGCTCGAGGGCCGTGACCACACCAGCTGCGGTGGTCGCTCGCTCAACGACGACTTCCTCGACACCTACTACACGCTGCTGATCAACAATGGCAACGGTCCGCGGATCCGCGACAGCGCGGACCAGGCCACGGTTCCCGCGTCGAAGACTTTCCCGTATGTGGCGCCGCCGAACCCGGCGAAAACAGCCTGATCCGGAGTCGTCATGACCAGCACGACCGTCCTCGAGTTCAACGACGTCCAGGCGGGTGTCCTACGGCCGCGCCCGTCCCCGTATGTGGGGACGTATTTGTTGTTCACCGTGAGCAGCCCGCAGGACGGGCGGGCGCTGCTCGCCCGGACGCTCCCGATGATCCGCTCCGCGGCCGAACCCGTCGGCCAGGACGCGGAGCTGACGGTGAGCGTCGCACTCACCTTCCAAGGGCTGAAGGCGCTCGGCGTACCGGCCGCATCGCTGGACAGCTTCGCCCCGGAGTTCGTCCAAGGCATGGCTGCGCGCGCGGCGGAGCTCTACGACGTCGGCGCGAGTGCCCCCCGGCAGTGGGAGCAACCGTTCGGATCGACCGAGATCCACGTCGGTGTCCTCGCCGTCGCCGCCGAGCGCGGCGGGCTCGACGAGGTGCTGGCGCAGGCCCTGGCGGCGCAGTCCGGGCTCGGCGTGTCACTGGTGTTCCGGCAGGACTGCCACATGCTTCCTACGAAGAAGGAGGCGTTCGGCTTCGCGGACGGTCTCAGCCAGCCCGCGATCGACGGCAGCGGAGTACCGGGCACGAACACCCGAGAAAAGCCGATCATGCCCGGCGAGTTCCTTCTCGGCTACCCCGACGAAACCGGTGACCTCCCGCCGATGCCCAGCCCCGAGGTGTTGGGCCGTAACGGGAGCTATGTCGTGGTTCGCAAGGTCTACCAGGATGTCGCCGCGTTCCGGCGCTACCTTCGGCAGAACTCGACCGACCTCGCGGGCGAGGAGCGTCTGGGCGCGAAGATGATGGGACGGTGGCCCAGCGGCGCACCCTTGGCGCTCGCACCGGACCGTGAGGACGCCGCGCTCGGGGCGGACCCGGCCCGAAACGACGACTTCCTCTACGACGCCGATGGCGACGCCCGGGGTTTCCGAACGCCGCCGGGATCCCATATCCGGCGGATGAATCCCCGCGACGGCCTCGATTTCGGTGACGTCCGGCGCCACCGGCTGCTGCGCCGCAGTACCAGCTACGGTCCGCCACTGCCCGAAGGCGTGCTGGACGACGACGGAGCCGACCGCGGCACCGTCTTCGTGTTCATCTGCGCCGACATCAAACGCCAGTTCGAGTTCGTCCAGAGCCAATGGATGAACACGTCGACCTTCCTCGGTGGCTCCGGCACCGAACGGGACCCCATCGGCGCCGCGGGGCAGGACGACGGCGGCGAGTTCACCATCCCCCAGAAACCCGTCCGCCGGCGACTGCGCGGCCTGCCCGCATTCGTCGTCACCCGAGGCGGGGAGTACTTCTACATGCCCGGTCTGCGTGCCCTGCAATGGCTTGCCGATCTGGACACCTGACTCCAGTGGCGACGACGACCAGCGGAGTCGTCGCGATACGCAACCTCAGCGCTCAGATCGAGGGGCTGCAGTTGCGGACCGGGACGGGCGCATCGCCCATCGCTGATGGCGCGCACCTCGTCGAGTTGCTGATCCTTCGCGGTCACCTGCTCGGGCGCGTCGCGGACAGCGAGCGCGCCACGGAGTTGGCAGAGCGGTTGGTGCGCGACCGCCCCGACGATGGGCGCGCGCTGTTCGCGCGGGCCCGGACCCGCAGCGCCTTGCACCGCTTCTCCGCGGCCTGGCTCGATCTCGACGACGCGCAGCGACACGGCATGGACCCGGCGGCGGTGAACGACGAACGCGCCGCCATCCACCAGGGGCTCGGCCGGTACGACGAGGCCCTCGTGATGCGCCGGGACGCAGCCGGGCGGCGGGAGACGTTCGACTCGCTCGGCGCGTTGGCCGCACTCCACGCCGAGCGTCGCGAGGTGGGCCCGGCGCAGCGGCTGTTCCGCGAGAGCCGAGATCTCCACAGCGGCGTGTCCCCGTTCCCGCTCGCGACGCTGGACTTTCAGGAGGGACACATGTGGCTCGTCGAGGGCGACCGGACCAAGGCCCGGGCATGCCTGGCGGCCGCCGTGCATCGGGTACCGGGTTACGCACCAGCCGAAGGACATATCGCTGAGATCGACGCCTGCGACGGCAACCTGCGGGGCGCCATCGAACGGTTCCGGACGCTCGCCGCATCATCCGATGACCCGGATTACGCCGCGAACCTCGCCGGGCTGCTCGAAGCCGTCGGCGCGGCAGAATCCGACCACTGGCGCGACCACGCAGCCCGCCGCTACGACGAGCTGATCTCCCGCCATCCGGCTGCCTTCGCCGACCACGCGGCACTGTTCTGGCTTGCCGCCGGCCAGAACCCGGACCGGGCGACCGAGCTCGCGAAACTCAATCTCGACACCCGCCCGACGCCCCGCGCCCGCGAGCTACGCGCTCGCGCCGAGCGGGCACAACAATCCAGCGTGGAGCGGACGACCTTCCCGTCGCAGCTCACAGCTGACAGCTCGTGGAGAAGCACGACCACCACCCAGGACGGGTGATGCGTTGCACGGTCAACGCTGCCTCACTTGTGCCGAACCAACAGGATCCAGGCGCCCACGTGACATGGAGAGATCCGATGACAACAGGGACAGAAGCCAACCGGTCAGCTCAGCCGGAGCGGCCAGGCATGACAGATGGAGTGGCAAGCGAGTTCACCGTCTTCTGCAAGATCAAGCAGGGCCACGCGGATGCGCTGCGCGAGGTGTTCGCCCTCATGAGAGACCAAAGTCAGTTGAGCCGAGATGCACTGCGCGAGGTCGGGACACTGCACTACGCACGGCATGTGATCTTCGACAATGATACGCGGTTGATGTTCGCCAGCGAATTCGACGGGTCGTGGGACACCTACATCGACGACTTCGCTACGACGTCGATTGCAAAGAACTTCGACATGGTCTTTCGACACACGGAAGGGTTCCCCGGAATTACCGATCCCAACGTGAAGGACTGGTTTGTCTCCCAGCAGGAGCCGGCGCTCGTCTTCAGCGGTTCGTATCCCGATCTCACCGTCAGTCAGATCTGGAAGGATCAACGCGTGAATGAGTCCTTTCAGGCCGTGCTCGACACTCCCGAGTTCCAGGCGGCACTCGACAACCCCGCCAACGCGGCGCTGCTGGCCACCCCAGCCTTCCAAGAACTGCTCGACGTAGCCGCGAGCTGAAGACCACCACATTGGCCGCGCCGCAGTGACCTTGCCTTGGAGGCACAATCATGAAGGCATCAGCAATCAGCAGCCCTCCGAGCGTGGGTCTGGAGATCGACGACATCCAGAGCGGAGCTCTTCACCACCGGCCGGCACCGTACGTGGGCAAGTTTCTCGTCCTGCGCGTCGACGACCGCCACGCCGGGCGTGCCTTGCTGCGGCGGCTGCTCCCGGCGGTCGTGGGTGGACTCCCGAGCGCCAACCCGAATAAGGACGCCTGGGCTGGTGTGGCCTTCACGTACCACGGACTACGAGCCCTCGGGGTGCCCCAGGCATCGCTCGACAGCTTTCCACTGCCGTTTCGGCAGGGCATGGCCGCGCGGGCCGACGTGCTCGGCGATGTCGGGGAGAGTGATCCGGTGCATTGGGAGCCACCGTTCGGGACTCCCGATGTTCACATCGTGGTGAGTGGGCTCTCGCCCGATGCGGCGCGTCTGGAGAAGGCGCTGGAGCGAGCCCGCGCCGCCTACCGGGAGACGCCAGGTGTCGAGGTGATCTGGCAGCAGGATGTTCACCAGCTCCCCACCGGGCGCACGTCGTTCGGCTTCCGCGACGGCATCAGCTATCCGGGCATCGAGGGGACCGGGATACCCGGATCCAATCCCCAGGAAGCCCCCCTCAAGGCTGGTGAGTTCATCCTCGGCTATCCCGATGAGACCGGCAATCTGCCGCCGATGCCGCAGCCGGAGGTCCTGGGGCGCAACGGGACCTACCTGGCGGTCCGCAAGCTCCACACCAAGGTCGCGGCCTGGCGTCAGTACCTGCGCGCGAACACCACCAGCCTCGACGAGGAGGCGCGACTGGCGGCGAAGATGATCGGGCGCTGGCCGAGCGGAGCGCCGCTGACCCTCTCCCCGGACCAGGACGATCCCGCGTTGGGCACAGATCCGCACCGCAACAACGATTTCCTGTACCGGGAAAACGACGACCGCGGCTTCAAGTGTCCAGCCGGTGCACACATCCGACGCGCCAACCCGCGCGATGCCAACATCATCGGAGCGGCACGGTTGCACCGCATCATCCGCCGCGGCACGAGCTACGGCCCGCCGCTGCCGGAGGGCGTTCTCGAAGACGATGGCGCCGATCGGGGTCTCGTCGGGACCTTCATCGGCGCCCACCTGGACCGGCAATTCGAGTTCATCAAGTCCGAGTGGATAAACGATGGCAACTTCATCGGATACTCGGGCGAAAAAGACCCGGTGGCCGGGCACCACGACGGAACCGGCACCGTCACCATCCCACAGAAGCCCGTCCGACGCCGCCTGCAGAACCTGCCAAGCTTCGTGGTCACCCGCGGCGGCGAGTATTGCTTCCTTCCGGGTCTCCGTGCCCTGAGCTGGCTCACCGAGCTAGAGAACTGAGCACGTCGCCGATCAGGAGACTCGCTCAGCCCTGGTGCGCAGCGCGCGGTTCTGGACGAGCCATCCGACAACAGCCAAGATCACCCAGGCGGCGGTGGCGAGTGCACTCTGCGCGCCGGTGGTGGGTTGACCGAGGAAGCCGAGGCCGGTCGGGGCGAGGGTCGCCAGCGCGTTGAGGATGATGCTCGCGCCGCTGAGCGCGGTCACGGCGGCAAGCAAAGGCGCTCGGTGCCGGTCGGCCAGGAATCCGAGGATCAGACCGAGGGCCGCCGCGAAGAGCACCGCGACCAGTGCACTGCCCTCACCCAGGCCCACGTGTACGTAGATCTTGAGCGCGATCGTGGCGCCGGCAAGTCCACCGATCACCCACATCGCGAACCTGAACACCAACGAGACGAGGACGAGCCCGGCGATCGCCCCGGCGACGGCTATGACGAGTCCGACGAGCCCGTCCGCGCCGAGCAGGTCGGCGAACGCCCAGGCGAGCGCGAAGCCCACGCAGAGCGCGGTCAGCCGCAGCGAACGGCCCCCGGCGAAGCACAGCACCAGCCCCACCAGGAGGAGGAGCACGCCGGCAGGTAGGGCTGTCTGCGCTGGATCCATGACGGGTTCATCCCTTCAACGGTGGCGGCGCCGGCTCGGTCGCCGTACGCGCTGCTTGTCGATTCGCTCGTTCCTGCGCCACCTCGGCGCTCAGGAGGGCACGGGTCTCGACCGTTGGCCCGACGGCAGGTTGCCAACAGCGGGCACGCGGATCCGCATCCATGAGAACCGCCTTGGCGAGCAGCGTCAGCGGGATCGCCAGAATGGCTCCGATCGGACCGATGATCACAGCCCAGAACAGCACCGAGAACAATGTCACCGTCTGGCTCAGCGAAACCGCTTGGCCGACGACCCGCGGCTGGACGATCGACTGCACGACCGCATTGATGACGGCGTAGACGACCAACACTGCGATCGCGGTCGACCAGCCTCCCACCAGAAATCCGAAGAAGAGAGGCGGAACGAGGGCGATGAAGTAGCCGACGTTCGGAATGAAGCTGCAGAGGAAGGAGAGCATCCCCCACAACAGTGCGGACGGTACGCCCAGGAAGGCCAGCGCAATGGTGTTCAGCGTTCCCTGCACGATGCCGAGCAACGTGGTCACCACCATGTACCGCCGCACGTTCGACGTGTACTGTGTGATCGCCGCGATGAAGTCCGGGTTGACCTCTCCGAGCTGGCCGAAGATCACGCGGGCGTACGCGGAATCCGCCGCCATCAGGATCATCATCGTGAGAACGATCACCAGCGCTCCGGTCAGGTCCGCGACTCCGCCCAACGCACCGGCCACCGTTGCCACGATGTTCCGGGGGTCGACACCTGCCACGATGGTCTGGATCTGCGCCTGATCGATTCCCACGCTCCCCAGCCATCGGGCGATGCTCTCACCGATTTGGGTGAACTGATCCGAATAGGTCGGCAGCATCGCCACGAACTGGATCAAGGCGATCACGATCGCATACACGAATGCGGCAAGCACCCCGAACACGACGAGGACGATGGCCGGTGTGGCGATTCCCCTCGGCACGCCGCGCGCCGGCAGCCAGGCGCGAACGGGAGCCGCGCAGATCGTCAGGACGAGCGTGAGGAGCGTCGGAGCCAGGATTCCCCGCAGGCTGCTGATGCCGATCCCCGCGACGGTCGCCCCGGCCAGGCCGACGAGAATGATGGCGGCCCGCGGGTACCTCGTCATGGGAACGCCATCAGCAGTCGTGGTGCTGCCACCTTCGGCCATCTTCGGTGCGGCCGGCGGTGCTGAGGGGGTTGTGGAATCTGTTGACATCGCCGCCTACGGCGTCATGATGTTGAAGGATGGGTTGCCTCTCTCGAGCACGTCCAGCAGCGACTCGAGAACCTTCTCGTCCCCCGCGATGTCGGCGCCCGGACTGGTGGTATCTCCTCCGAGGAGCCCGAGCATCCTGCTGGTGGTCAAGGTCAGGGTCATGTCCGCGGTGTTGTCGGCCGGTCGCTCTCTGTGGACGAGCACACCGTTGCGGAGGGTGAGCCGGTAATTGGTGTCGATGTCGGTGAACGTCACGTCGAGGGACAGGTCGAGGCCCCACGCGCGGGGTCCGTTGACCGAGATCGCCAGCGAGTCGAACAGCTGCGCCGGGGTCAGCTGGGCGACGATCGCGGGCGCGGCCGTGACGGCCGGGGTGCCGAAGTTGCCTTCACGGAGTTCGGTGGTGCCGGAAAGGAAGAAGTTGCGCCACGTGCCGTTCTCGGCCCCGTAGCCCAGTTGCTCGAGGGTGTCCGCGTACAGCTCGCGGGCAGGGCCGTGGTCCGGGTCGGTGAAGACCGCGTGGTCCAGCAGGGTGGCCGCCCAGCGGTAGTCGCCGGAGTCGAACGCCGCCCGCGCGAGCTCGACGACCCGGTCGATGCCCCCGAGCGCGCCGACGTAGCGGGTGGCGAGCTCGGCCGGCGGGTACGGCCACAGCCGGGCCGGGTTGCCGTCGAACCAGCCCATGTAACGCTGGTAGATCGCTTTGACGTTGTGGCTGACCGAGCCGTAGTAGCCGTGGGTGCTCCACGAGTCCGTCAGGGCGGGCGGCAGCTCGATCATCTCGGCGATCTCGACCCCGGTGAACCCCTGGTTGAGCAGGCGCAGGGTCTGGTCGTGCAGGTACGCGTACAGGTCGCGCTGGGTCGAGAGGAATGAGACGACCCGCTCGCGGCCCCACGTCGGCCAATGGTGGGAGGCGAATGCCACGTCGGTCCGCGTCCCGAACATCTCGATTGCCTCGGTCAGGTACTGCGACCACACGTGCGGGTCACGTACCAGGGCCCCACGCAGGGTGAGCAGGTTGTGCAGGGTGTGGGTCGCGTTCTCGGCCATGCACAACGCGCGGTGCCGCGGGAAGTAGAAATGCATCTCCGCGGGAGCTTCGGTCCCCGGTGCCATCTGGAACTCGATCTCCACCCCGTCCACGGTGAGGGTCTGGCCGGTCGTGGCGATGTCGTGGGTGGGCACGATCAGCCCGATCTCACCGGTCGACGTCGTCTGCCCCAACCCGGCGCCCACCTGGCCCTGAGGGCCGCGCGCGAGCGCCGCGCCGTACATGTAGCCCGCGCGACGGGCCATCGCCGTGCCCGCGTAGACGTTCTCCTCGACCGCGTGCTGGGTGAAGCCCTCAGGGGCGATCACCTGAACCTTCCCGGCGTCGACGTCATCCTGCGTGGCGACCCCGAAGACGCCACCGAAGTGGTCCACGTGGCTGTGCGTGTAGATGATCGCAACCACCGGCCTGTCACCGCGATGCTCGCGGTACAGAGCCAACGCCGCGGCCGCGGTCTCGGTGGAGATCAGCGGGTCGATGACGATCAACCCGGTGTCACCTTCGACGATCGTCATGTTCGACAGGTCCAGACCGCGCACCTGATAGATGCCCTCGACCACCTCGAACAGACCTTGCTTCGCCACCAGCGTCGACTGCCGCCACAGGCTCGGGTTGACCGTCGCCGACGCCTCGCCGTTCAGGAACGCATAGCTGTCGCTCTCCCACACCGCCCGGCCGTCCGCAGCACGAACCACCCCCGGCTCCCACGACCCCAAGAACCCCCGAGCGGCGTCATCGACGTCCGCCGTGTCCCCGAACGGCAGCGTCATGGACAGCTCCCGATGGGCGGACTCGGTGGACCGGGTCGGCGGCTTCTGAATCATGAGCGCTGCCCTTCGTCGATGCGTGTCCGGTCGACGCCGACCCTCGCGTCTCGTGGCCCCGTCCGCGTCACTCACTACAGGTGATCCGCGGTCGTTACCCCCGGGATACGCACCATGCGGCCACCGCGCCCTCGACCCGGTCGAACAACATTCCGTGTTCCTCGGCTCCGAGTCCGGAGGCGCTGGCGACCGGCTTGCGCGCGGCCTCATCCCTGACGGATGAGGCCCCCGCCGTATTCGCCGGGCAGGTTCGATGCCCACCCCTACCGACATCGGAGGCGGGGCCGGTGACGAGGAAGCACTACGACGAGCTGACCCCAGCCGCCCGCAAGCGCCTGGTCGTGGCGTCCCTGCTGCGGGCAGGCGCATCGGTGACGGTGCTGGTGCTCGTGTACTACACCATCCCGCTGGACCGGCCACTCGATGCCGTCACCTGGATCGGGTTCGGGCTCGGCCTGGTGGCGTTCGCCGCGGTCATCGCCTGGCAGGTGCGGGCCATCCTCACGTCCGACGTCCCGCGGCTGCGTGCCATCCAGGCCGTCGCCATCGGCCTCCCGATGCTCCTTGTGCTGTTCGCCTCGACCTACCTGCGAATCTCCCGCGATGCCCCGGACAGCTTCAGCGAGGCGCTGGGCCGGACCGACGCGCTCTACTTCACGGTCACCGTCTTCGCCACCGTCGGCTTCGGAGACATCGCACCGCGGAGCGAACTCGCGCGGATTCTCACGATGTTCCAGATGATCACAGGCCTCGTGGTCGTCGGGCTGGTTGCGAAGATCCTTTTGACCGCGGTGCAGACGGCGGTTCGGCGCCGGGAGAGCGAAAGCTCGGCAATGGCAGTTCCGCCGGACGGCCGGAAGCCGGACGCGCCCGATCGCGGGTGACGGCTCACCCGCCGCGGCTGTACCGCCCGCTGCGGGTGAGGCCACCGACGGCCGGGTCAGGAGTGCGCCGGTCAGGAGTGTGACCGCGCCGCGGCCTTGCCGGCGCGGGCGTGCTCGCGCGGCGTCGCGGCGGGTTCCGGCTCGGCCGACGCGGTCGACCACTTGAACTCCACCTCGAGTTCCACCTCGTCGCCGTCGACCTCCACCTCGACCTCGCACCGGACGTGGTCGGGAACGTGGAGCTTCACGGTGCTGGCGCCGAGCTCGACCTCGACGTGGCCGCCTGCGTCGAGCGCATCGGCCAGCGCGGAGAGCCTGCGTGCCGCCTCGTGCCGGGTGAGTGACTCTTTCCGGCTGATCTCGACGTCCGACATCACGAGCTCCGTTCTCACTCGGCCTCGGCGAAGGCCTCGCGCAGCTTGGCTTCCTGCTCGTTCGACAGGTTCGTCGACAGGAGGGTGGCGCCGGTCTGCTTGAACTCGTCCAGCACCTTGTCGACGACGACGTGCGAGCTCATGACGAACAGCGCCGATGTGCCCGGCGTGACCTGCTCCCGCACCTGGCGGACGAAGGAGTCGTCGATGCCCACGTCGGACATCGAGCCCATGATCGCCCCCATGGCGGCCCCCATCGCCATGCCCAGGAGGGGAACGAAGAAGATGAGGCCGAACAGCAGACCCCAGAAGCTGCCGCCCAGTGCCCCGGCCCCGGCCAGGCTGTGCAGCTGCTGCGTCTTCGGCTTCTTCCGCCCCTCGGTCCAGTAGACGTACGCGGCGTCGTTGATCGTGATCAGCTCCTCCTTCTGCATCCGCTGGAGGAGCCCGAGAGCGCTCTCCGCTCCGTGCACCGTGTCGAACTTCCACACCGTCAAGGTCGCTGCCATGCCCGTCCTCCCTCAGGATCGATCGGTCGTCACGCACTCTGGTGACCGCGACCCGCCGCGCCATCACCCCGGAGGGGCGAATGTGGGAGGTGAGCCTCCCGCTGCTACCGCACCGTCCGGTTGGAGACGCCCGGCAGCACTGCGATCGTGAACCTCATCGCGGCCCATCCGACCAGGAGCAGCAGGACCCCGTGGCGCACAGCAGCCTCCGTCGTTCCCGCCGTGCCTTCGGACACGATCGCAAGCAGTTTCAACCGCGACGCGCGGCCGGAGCTTCACCCGTGGCGGACGGTCAGAACGCTCTCGCCCGCCGTTAACGTCGCCCCCGGCGGGGCCGAGACATCTCGGTCGTCCCTCCGAGGAGGCACACCATGGCCGCATCGCCATCGCCTGATGCCGGTCGAGCGGGGAAGCGCTACCGGCTGGACACGCCCGCCGGCGTCATCGACATCTCCGTGCTGCGCAGCTACCCGGACGGCGCCGTTGACGTCCTGTGCACCTGTTGCGGTGCCCGATGGGAGCGGAGACACCTCCAGCTCGGAAACTGCGGGATGACGACGCAGGCAATGTGATCGCCCGGAGGTCAGATCCGGGGGCCGCGCACGGTGGGGACCAGGCTCTCCGGCTGCACACCTACGAGCTTCTGCTCGGCCGCCGCGGTTGCGGCGCGCGCCCTCGGCTGCCCGCCGGGCGGAGTCCGGGGCGCGGGCCCGATCTCGACATGCTCGGTGGTCATACCGTCAGCCTTGCGCCATCAGCCGGCATTCATCTCGCCCGGCACTGGTGAAACGGGTCCGCGGAGCACGACCAATGACCTGGCGTTGACCGTGACGGGATCGCCGGCGCCCAGCTTTGCCGGCGAAGCGACGCCGGTGGGCTCGAAGCTGTCCAGTTCCGGCTCCCAGACCTGCCCGTCCCGGGTAGGCGGTATCACGAACTCCAGCGGCTCCCACCAGGCGTTGACCAGCACGAGGAAGTCGTCGTCGAGGAGCAGGGCACCGTCCTCGGCATGGTCGGGCTCGTCGACCCCGTCGAGGTAGATCGCCACACTGCGGGCACCCGGATCAGCCCATTCCTCGCCGGTGACGATCTCTCCGGCCGGTGTGTACCAGCGCAGTTGCTGCCAATCGATCCCGGAGAGGAACCGCCGGCGCCGGAACACCGGGTGGCCCCGCCGGAATGCGATCAGGTGCCGGGTGAAGGTGAGCAGTTCTTCATCGACGTGGTCCCAGTCGAACCAGGTCAACGGGCCGTCCTGGCAGTAGGCGTTGTTGTTGCCCTGCTGCGTGCGACCGAGCTCGTCGCCGCCGAGCAGCATCGGCACCCCGAAGGACAGCATCAACGTCGTCAACATGGCTCGCTGCTGCCGCCCGCGTAGGGCGAGCACGACCGGGTCGGTGGTCGGACCCTCGGCGCCGCAGTTCCACGACCGGTTGTCGTCGGACCCGTCGCGGTTGTCCTCACCATTGGCCTCGTTGTGCTTGGTGTCGTAGGACACGAGATCGGCCAGGGTGAACCCGTCGTGCGCGGTGATCAGGTTGACCGAAGCGGTGGGGGGGCGGCCCCGGCCACCGTAGAGATCCGACGAGCCGCCGAAGCGTGTCGCGAAATCGCCGAGCAGGCCGTCGTGGCCGCGCCAGAAATCACGCGTGGTGTCGCGGTAGCGGCCGTTCCACTCCCGCCACAGCGGCGGGAACCGACCGATGTCGTAGCTGTCGCCCTGGCCGACGTCCCACGGCTCGGCGATCAGCTTGGCCCTGGCGACGACCGGGTCCTGCGCGACCAGGTCGAAGAACGCCGAGAGGCGGTCGAAGCCGCCCTGCTCGCGGGCGAGCGTCGGCGCCAGGTCGAAGCGGAATCCATCGACCCGCATCTCGGTGAGCCAGTAGCGCAGCGAGTCCATGATCATCTGCAGGGCGAACGGGTCCGCCGCGTTGAGCGAATTGCCACATCCGGTCGTGTCGACGTAATGGCTCGGGTCCGCCGGGTCGAGACGGTAGTAGGCGGCGTTGTCGATGCCGCGGTGGCACAGCGTTGGGCCGAGGTGATCGGCTTCGGCGGTGTGGTTGAACACCACGTCGAGCACCACTTCCAGCCCGGCGCCGTGCAGGGCGTCGACCATGGCCTGGAACTCGGCGACCTGTCCACCGGGGCGTGCGGCGCGCACGGCTGCGGAATAGCCGGCGTGCGGGGCGAAGTAGCCGATCGTGTTGTAGCCCCAGTAGTTGGTCAGGCCGCGCTCGGGCAGGAATGCCTCGGGAACGTTGTGGTGGACCGGAAGCAGCTCGACCGTGGTCACGCCGAGGCTGACCAGGTGGGAAAGCGCAGCGTCGTGCCCGAGGCCGGCGTAGGTCCCGCGGAGCGCGGCGGGCACGCCGGGGTGACTCGCGGTGAAGCCCTTGACGTGCACCTCGTAGAGGACCGTGTCCGAGTACCGGTGCCGGGGCCGAGGTCGCTCGCTCCACCGGAACCCCGTGTCGATCACGAGGCTCCGCGGCACGTGCGCCGCGGACTCCAGGTCGCTGCGCGCGTACGGATCATCCGGCCGGTGCGCGAGCACTTCCGGCCCGAACCGCACCTCCCCGCTGATGGCCCGGGCGTAGGGGTCGAGCAGGAGTTTCGCCGGGTTGTACCGCAGCCCCCGGCGCGGATCCCACGGCCCGGACATCCGATAGCCGTACGCCTGGCCGGGGCGGACACCCGGCACGGAACCGTGCCAGACGCCCGCGTCGTACTGGGTGAGCTCGACCCGGGTCTCCCCGCCGTGTTCGATCTGGTCGTCGTCGAACAGGCAGAGGTCCACCGCGTCCGCACCCGAGGCGACCGCGAAGTTCGTGCCACCGGGCGATGGGGTCGCACCCAGCGGGAACATGCTCCCGGGAAGGGCTGACGTCACCGTGGTCGTCACGATCGCACCCCTTCGTCGCGCATCCGGCGCAGCACGGTGCCGATCGATTCGGTCGCGCCGTGCCTGCGGCGGATGAGATCGGCGACCACGCCGGTCCACCCGGTCTGGTGGGACGCGCCGAGCCCGGCTCCGTTGTCGCCGTGGAAGTACTCGTTGAACATCAGGTTGTCCCGCCATGCCGGATCGTCCTGCAGTCGGTCCACCCAGCCGAAGCACGGCCGCCGGCCGTCGGCACCCCTCAGGAAGATCGATATCAGGCGATCCTGGAGATCCCGCGCCACCGCACCCAACGACATCCGGTGCCCCGAGCCGGTCGGGTAGTCGACCGCGTAGTCGTCGCCGAAGAACCGGTGATATCGATCCAACGCCTCGACCACCAGGTAGTTGAGGGGGAACCACACCGGGCCGCGCCAGTTGGAGTTGCCGCCGAACATGTCAGTGGTCGACTCCGCCGGTTCGTAGTCGATCGTGGCGCGGACCCCCTGGACGTCGAGCTCGTAGGGATGCTCGCGGTGATAGGCGGAGAGGGCGCGCAGACCGTACGGCGAGAGGAACTCGGCCGGGTCGAACAGCGGACGGAAGATCCGCTCCAGCTTGTCCGCGCTGACCACGCTGAGCAGCAGCTGGCGCTGGTCCGGGCCGCCGCGCAGGAGCCCGAGCTTGACGAGCTTCTGCCGGTCCCGCAGCCCTTCGCGGTCCAGGAACTCGGTGAAGTACTTCCCGGCTGCCTCGACGCGGTCCAGCATCTGCTCGTCGACGACCCCGGCGGCGAGCATCGGGATGATGCCGACCATCGAGCGGGTCCTGACCGGCACCCGCTGGCCGTCGGACGTCGCGAGCCGGTCGTAGAACATGCCGTCGGTGTCGTCCCACAGCCCCTGGGAGTCGATCGCGTCGCGGATCGCGGCGAAGTGCTCGAGGAACTTCAGCACCAGATCATCGGCCGACCGCTGTCCGGCGCGGCGCAGTATCAGCGCGATCGTGCCCATCGACAGGGCGTAGGTGGCCATCCACCCGGTGGCGTCGGACTGCTCCAGCACCCAGCCATCCGGCAGGTGCGAACGGTCGATCGGACCGATGTTGTCCAGCCCGAGGAAGCCGCCTTCGAACAGGTTCGAGCCGTCGGAGTCCTCGAGGTTCACCCACCACGTGAAGTTCACCAGCAGCTTGTCGAACACGCGGCTGAGGAACTCGATGTCCCGGCCGCCGTCGATGGCGAACACCTCGAGCGCGGCCCACGCCTGCACCGGCGGGTTGACGTCGCCGAAGTCCCATTCGTACGCGGGCAGCGCGCCGTTCGGGTGCTGGAACCACTCGCGGCAGATCAGGAGGAGCTGGGACTTGGCGAACGCGGGATCGACGTGCGCCAACGCGACGCAGTGGAAGGCCAGGTCCCATGCCGCGAACCAGGGGTACTCCCACTTGTCCGGCATCGACATGATGTCGAAGGCCTTGAACGTGCGCCATCGGGAGTTACGGCCGAATTGCCGTGAGCCGGGCGGGAGCGGTTCGTTCGGGTCGCCGTCCAGCCAGCGCGCCACGTCGTAGTGGTAGAGCTGCTTGCTCCACAGCATCCCGGCGAATGCCTGGCGCATCACGGCCGCCTCGTCCGCGGACGCGGCGGGTGGCGTCAGCTCGGCGTAGAACTCGTCGGCCTCGGCCCGCCGTGCGGCTCGGACCAGCTCGAAGTCCGTGCCCACCGTGCCGGCCGGTTCCGGTGGCACCCCTGCCGGACGCAGCCGTAGCCGCAGCTCGACGGTCTCGCCCGGTCCGACCTCGATCCGGTACCAAGCCGCGCACTTGCTGCCGCGCCGCTCCGGGTTCACCGTCGCCGCGCCCGCGATGACGTGGTCGTTGATGCCGTCCTTCGGGAACCGAGGGCCTGGGTCCGCTCCGTACAGCCGCGCTGTGTTCGTCTCGTTGTCACAGAAGAGCAGGGTGGGGTCGGCGCCATCGGGACCCGGTCCGGCGACGAGCTCGAGGTCGCCGAGGAACGGGTGCGGCACGGTCACCGACTGCGAACCGGTGGCCTCCAGCACGGGCACGGGTGCGTCGAGCTCCCAGGACCAGGTGTTGCGGAACCACAGCGTGGGGAGCACGTGCAGCACGTCGGCCGCCGGGCCTGCGTTGGTGACCTCGATGCTCATCAACAGATCGGTGGGATCAGCCTTCGCGTAATGCACCTCGACGATCCAGTAGCGGTCGTCGTCGAACACGCCGGTGTCGAGGAGCTCGTACTCGGGATCGAATTTGCCCCGCCTGCCGTTCTCCGCGCGCAGCTGCTCGTAGGGGAAAGCAGGTTGTGGGTAGTGATAGCGGTACCGGTTCCAGGAGTGGCTGGGCAGGGCGTCTAGGTACCACCAATAGTCCTTGACGTCCTCGCCGTGGTTGGCCTCCGATCCGGTCAACCCGTACGCCCGCTCCTTGAGGATCGGGTCGCGACCGTTCCACAGCGCGAGCCCGAGGCACAACCGCTGCTCGATGTCGCTGAACCCGGCGAGGCCGTCCTCGCCCCACCGGTATGCCTGGGATCGCGCGCGGTCGTGCGGGAGGTAGGTCCAGGCCTCACCGTCGGCGCTGTAGTCCTCGCGGACCGTGCCCCACTGCCGCTCGCTGAGGTACGGCCCCCAGAGATACCAGGGGCTCGCGTGCCCGCCCTCGACGTGCCCGAATCCCTCGGCCCGTTCGCGTTCGGCTCCCACCGCGACCTCCCCTGGTTCGCCCCACGGCAGGGCCGAGTCTCGGACCTCGACATCTCCGGGAACTCATCCGCTGAGGGCGAACCGGTCGTTCGTCAGGACCGCGGTGGCCGACACCGGGGTACGAGCCGCCCGACGCGGGTGAGGCGGCCGGGCCACGGCCCGATGCACGCTCAGAGGGACCTCGTCGATGGAGGACCGCGATGCGAACCGTGCTCAACGTCATCTGGCTGCTCCTCTGCGGGATCTGGCTGGCGATCGGCTACGTCCTCGCCGGAGTGGTCTGCTGCCTCCTCATCGTCACGATCCCGTTCGGTCTGGCGTCGTTCCGGATCGCGGACTTCGCGCTGTGGCCCTTCGGCCGGCAACTCGTGCGCCGCGAGGACGCGGGGGCGCCGTCCACGATCGGCAACGTCATCTGGATCATCTTCGCCGGCTGGTGGCTCGCGCTCGCGCACCTCACCACGGCCGTCGCGCTGGCGGTCACGATCATCGGGATCCCGCTCGCCTGGGCCAGCCTGAAGCTGATCCCGGTCTCGCTCGTCCCGCTCGGGAGGATCATCGTGCCCACGGACGACGCGCAGGCCACCCGGTATCCCGTGGTGCGCTGACGCCGCAGGGGTCTCGCCCGGTGCGGATGCGAACATCGGCTGCCGGTCGTAGATCACGATCGAGCCGACGACGAGGTCCTGTGCCGACCGGCGCGTCGGGCTGATCGCGCACCACAGCAACCCGACGGGGAACGGGACGCACGCCAATGCGCGCACCAACGCCCGGGCCCAGCCCAGCCGGCCGCCCCGTCGCGCGAGCACCCGGATCCCGAGCAGGCCGGCGCCGTAGGTACACCCGGTCGTGGCCCACGCCACAGTGAGGTAGGCGGTCGCGATCAGTCCGGCAAAGACAACGGTGACCTCCGTCGTCGGACGGGGCCAGGTGAACGCGAGGGGCGACCACGCGAACCGGGCGCCTGCGATCGAGAGGTATACCAACACGGTCAGCAGCACGACCACGGCGAGGTCCACGGCGGCGGCGAGAAGCCGGGTGACCACGCCGGCGCGACACGGCCCAGGAGTGGCACTCATCTGCCGCCCTCGCTGTGCCGCTGATTCGCTCGCACGTTCGCTCATTGCAGCGCAGGCCGCTCGGGATCCGGCCGTCGCAACACCCGGCCGACGAAGCGGGCAACCGCGTCGTCGGCGTGCATCCCCTCCGCCCGGAGGCCGCGCACGGTCTCCGAGGACAACGCCCTGCTGGACTGACGGATGATCTCCGGCAGATCGATCGCGTCGATGACCTGGCGCGCGATCCCGGCGAGGTCGAGGCGGGCCACCACGGCGTCGAGGTTCACGCGCCCGACGACCGCATCTGCGTCGAGATGCCTCGCGATCGCGTCGAGATCGAGACGGGATGTGACGAGGTCCAGATCGACCCTGGCGACGATCGCGTCGAGGTCGATGCGGTCGAGGATCGCGTCGAGGTTCACGCGGGCCACCACGGCATCCAGATCAGCGCGGCTCACCGCGGCGTCGAGGTCGGCGCGGGCAACGATGGCGTCCACATCGATTCCACGGGCGAGCGCGTCGAGATCGACATTCCGGCGGACGAGCTCGGTCAGGTCGACGACATCGACCACCGCCAGCACGAGCCGGCGGACGTTCTCCCGCATCGCGCGCGCCAGCTCGGCCCGGACCTGTCCCCCGCGATCGGCGAGGCCTGCCATCACTTGCTCCCCCGCTCCGAGGCGGGACATCCGCATGCCGAGCGTGACCACCGTGCCTGCAGCGGCGAGGACGGGCCCGGCGAGCGTGCCCACCAGGTCAGCGAGGGCGGCCCCGACGCCCAGAGCCGTGTCCCCTCTACCGCCGGAAGACTCGTCGGGTCGGTCGCCCCGCCGCTCGTCATCGCGCACGCTCCCACGCTCCGTCGGACTCCACGCCTCGGCCTCACCCGGAGCGGGCGAAAATCCGCAGGACTGAAGGCGATGACGACCTCCGGACCGGCCGACGGCCGGCAAGATCGCGGCCGAGATCAGCCAGCTGCGCGAGGCGAACGATTGCGCCGCTCTCCGGGCGCCCCTGGCGCCGCAACACGGCCGGCTCGGGCCCGGGCCGAGCGCGGGCGGAGGCTCCATCGCCCGGCTCACCCGTCACGGGTGAGGGACCTGCGGGCTCCGAGAGCAACGATCGCCGCGAACCACACGAGGAGGAGGTGCCCGATGTCCACATCGCACCAGGGCAGCCAGGCCGACTATCGCGATGCCACAGTGCGCAGCGTGAGCGGCATCTCGCCATTGGCCAGCGGGCTCGCCCTGTTCGCCGGAACAGTCATGATCATCGCAGGGGTCTTCCAGGCCGTCGCGGGGCTGGTGGCGCTCTTCCAGAACGAGCTGTACGTCGTCGGTGTGAACTACGTGTTCTCCTTCGACGTCACGGCCTGGGGCTGGATCCACCTGCTCGTCGGCGCCCTCGTCGCCGTTGCCGGTGCGGCCGTGCTCGTGGGCCACCTATGGGGACGCGTCATCGGGATCGGGCTCGCCAGCCTGAGCATGCTCGCCAACTTCCTGTTCGTCCCCTATTACCCGATCTGGTCACTGCTGATCATCGCGCTCGACGTGTCCGTGATCTGGGCCCTCTGCTCGTACGACCGCGAAGCCGCCCGTCGCTGACGCGCCACCGCCTCCGAGTCCGCGGGTGCCGATTTCCGGCTGCTCGCGGTGCGCGTACCGCCGCCGGTCATCGACATCGCGCCCGGCCGCCGGAGCGGGCGGCAGATGCCTCAGCCGAAAGCGTCGAGCGACCGGGCGCATCAGCCGCAGCACGTGATGCCCGCGCCAACCGAACGCTGCTCCAGCCCCGAAACACCCCATGAGGAGCCCCGAGGTGCGCCCCGTCAACCATCCACCGGCCTTACGACTGGCCTCCGAGCCCGTGCCTGACCAGTTCGCCCTCGAGGACGACGACGCTTCGGGGCGCGGCCCCTTTCCGGCGCAACCGGCAGTGGGTCGCCACGACACAGCCACGCTCGAGAGCTGGGCCCGCGCGTGCTGGCCGATGCATCTGTACGCGGTGCTGGGGAACGAGGTCGGCCGGGCCGTCGAGGCCGGTGTCCTGACAGTCCCGGAAGGCGAGTCCCTCATCGCGCGGCTCACCGTCGTGATCGACCAGGCCATAGGCGTCGACGAGAACCGATGAGCCGGACAGCGGGGCGACTGCGCCGTCGCCGTCGAGCGCCCGATGCAGCGGGTGCGCCTCGATCCGGCGTGTCGTGAGGCCTCTCCGTCTGATCCGGGTGCTCGCCGACGGGCACGAGCGGGCGTGGAGGACTTACTCGTGCGTGCTCGCGCTGCGCCGATCCCTCGGCACCCACTCGAAGGTGGGACCCGCCGTCGAGCCGCCGTTGCCGTCGGGCATCCGCAGCAACGCCAGCGCCTGCTCCCGCACCGCGTACATCGTGCCGATCGCGGCCCCGAGTCGCGACGGGCTGCCGGTGCAGGCTTCTTCCAGCTGTTGCAGCAGCAGGCAGTAGGTGCGGTTGAACTCCTCCTGCGCCTGCCGGACGGGGCTGCCCGGCGCGTGGTCGGTCGTGCGCGGGTTCGGCCGCATCGGCGCGATGCCGTCGAGGTCGACGACGAGGGCCTCGCCCGTGGGACCGGACCGTGGCGTGTCTCCCGCCTGGAACCGCCTGCCCTCCTTCAGCTCCACGAAGCGGAAGTAGTGCGCGACCTCGTCCCGATCCGGGTGGACGACGTCCCGGTCGCCGTCCCAGACCTCCGTGCGGGTCGCGCCCTCACCCTGCTCGACGATCTCGCCGAGAGCGTCGAGCGCCGACGCGAGGCCCACCACGGCGATGACCCGGCCGCCGCCCCGCCGGAAGTGGACGTCGCTGATCTGGCGCGCCGGGTCGCCGCTGAACACGGCCTCTTCCCCGAGGGTCGCGCACAGCTCGCGCAGCCCGTTCTCGATCGCCGTGTAGAACTGGCCGATCGTGGCGTAGCCGTCGGCCTGTGCCGGGGCGTCCACCCGGGCCGGCTGCTCGATCCGCAGGAACAGGTCCAACGCCTCGGGACCGAACGGGCCGAGCCCGACCTGCACGGATCCATCGCTGTGCGGCAACGGGTGTGGGTAGGAAGGCAGCAGGTGCGGCGCGTCGAGCACCGGGTCCGCACCCACGGCGTTCAGGAGGTTCGCCGCCAGCAGCAGGTGCAGCATCTCCTCGGCGAACACAGTGCCCACGACCTGTGCGGCCTCGGCGTTCCGGTCGGGATCGAGGGAGTACAGCGCACAGAGGTACGGCGGGAGGGTGGAGTGCTCGAGCTCGAGCGCCCACTGCAGATGCGTGCGCAGCTCGTCGAGCGTCGAGATGCCGGTGGTGGAGAGCGTCACGGTCGTCCTTCCTCGGTCGGACGGGGCACACGCCCGTCCCGAGGAAGGACCGGATCCCACCCTCGTCTGTGACACAGGACCGCGACGCCCCTCGCAGGCGGTCGCCCTACCCCGTGCCCCGGGCCGAGACCGCGGCCGAGATGTGCGCGAGCTTCGCCCACGCACGCTCATCGCGGCCAGGGCCGTCGCCCACTTCCATTGCGCGCAAGGTCTGAACAGGCAGTCACCGCGTTGATACCGATGCGTAGGCCCACGGAGGCACCGATGAAGGCAATCGTCGCTACGGACCAGGCCTCGGAAGCAGCCGGGATCACACTCACGGAGCGGCCTGAGCCGACGCCGGCGATCAACGACGTCGTCGTTGAAGTCCATGCGTCCGGCTTCGTCCCTGCAGAGTGGGAGTGGCCCTCGACGTGGGTCGATCGCCTCGGTCACGATCGAACCCAGGCGATCATCGGCCACGAGTTCGCCGGAATGGTCTCCTCCCTCGGCTACGGCACGACGGGACTCTCGCCGGGACAGCGGGTGTTCGGGATCACGGACTGGCACCGCGACGGAACCCTGGCCGAGTACGCGGCCGTGGAGGCACGCAACCTCGCGCCGCTGCCCGGGAACGTCGACTTCACGGTGGGTGCCAGTCTGCCGATCTCCGGCCTGACCGCGTGGCAGGGCCTGTTCCACCACGGCCGTCTTCAGGCCGGGCAGAGCGTCCTCGCACACGGTGCCGCCGGCGCGGTCGGGTCCATGGTGACGCAGCTCGCCCGGGAGTTCGGCGCCTACGTCATCGGTACCGGGCGGGCGGTCGACCGCCAGGCCGCACTCGACTTCGGCGCGAACGAGTTCCTCGACCTCGACAACGAGGAACTCGAGGACATCGGCGGGGTCGACCTGGTCTTCGATGTCATCGGCGGTGACATCCAAAGGCGCTCGGCGAGCATCATCCGCTCTGGCGGGACGCTGGTGTCGGTGGTCGGGCCCGCCGAGGCTCGCCCGGTCGACGGCCTCGCGATCGACTTCGTCGTCGAGTCCGTTCCGAATCAGCTGGTGGAGATCGTCGACCGGGTGCGGGACGGGCGCCTCCGCACTCACATCGGAACCGTCGCGACCCTCGACGACGCCGTCCCTGCGCTCAACCCGACCGAGCGGCGCAAGGGCAAGACCGTCATTCGCGTGCGCCCCTGAGCACTCTGGAGCAGGCCAACAACACCGACATGCCACCGACCGAACTACGCCAACAGCGGCACTGCCGATGACGAGGCGGAATCAGGCCGAGTCGCGATCGCGGTGCGGGGTTCGCCGACCCAGTCGACCCAGGTCCACCCCGCCATCGCTGAGGAGGCGGTGCGCCTTCACCAACTTGTAGACGAACAACACCACCGCGACGGTGACGCCGGCGTCGTCGACCAGCCCGAGCGGACCGAGGACCGCCTCCGGCACGACGTCGATGGGCGAGACGAGGTAGACCGCCGCGGCACCCATGGCGATCAGGCCACGCGGCGGGACGCGGTAGCGCCACATCACGTACCCGAGCACCAGGACGACGAGCAACCCGAGTACACCGACGATCAGCAGGGTGGTGCGCAGCCAGTCGGGCATGGCCCCAGTCTGCCGGGTCCTGGGCCACGCCGCCGGATGCCGCGAGGCCGGCAGGCGAGATCAATTACCTGGTCGACACTGCGTGTCGAGCCACTAGGTGTGCGAGTCGGCAGCGGATTTCACTGCGAGGACAGGACAATCGGCTTCGAGCAGGATCCGCTGCGCCGAGCTGCCGAGCAGGAATTTGCCGACGCGGGTGCGGTGGCGGAGCCCGACGACGATGAGCGTTGCTTCGACCTCCTGCGCGACCTTGACGACGTGCTCGCTGTGCTCGAAGAGGGGCTCCGGGGGAGCGATGTCGACGGCAAGTCCTGCGGCATCGAACTCCGCCCGGAGTTCGGCGAGGTCGGCTTCGATCGTCGAGGGAGTCGCGTCGTGGCCTTCCTTGGACAGATCGACGACGAGCAGGGGGAGCTTCCGAAGCAGTGCCTCGCGGCCCGCCTGGCGCAAGGCCGCGTGTCCTTCCGGCGTTGACTGGAAGCCGACGACGATCGGGCCGGTGGCGACGGGAGTGGTCATGACGATTCCTTCCAGGCTGTGATGAGGCTCGTGGGGAGGGCACCTGGCTCGGAGCGGCGCGCCGCTCCGAGCCAGTGCACAAGGGACGTCTCAACCGAGGGCGCCCAGCAGCCCCACGGGCAGATCGATGTGGATCAGTGCGGGCAGGGCCAGGATCAGCAGCGCCGTCACGAGCGTGTAGATGACCACCGTCCGAGGCCGGGCACGGGCAACGAACAGCAGGAACGCCGGGATGAACAGCAGCAGCGCCGCGAGGTAGCCGCCGAGGGTGACGAGCACGAGGAACGCGGCCATCCACGCGAACATCCGGAGAGCGACGAGGACGAACTCACGACGCGTCTCGGTCCTGGGTTCTGCCACCGCGACGGCGGAACCTGCCGCAGTGGGTGTTCCGACGGGCTGCCCGGTGTCGGTCACCGTCCGCCGCGCCCTCAGTTCGAGGTAGACGAGGACGAGCGCCACGATGACACCGCCGGCGCAGAGCAGCCTGGGCACGAGCCGGGCGTCCGGAGAGAAGTCCGCGGAGACGAACCACCCGATGGCGAAGACGGCGAGCATGCCCAGCGCGATGGCCAGCGACCATCCCGTGTTGGTGAGCTCGCCCGCCTCATCGGCCGGCGGTGCCCCCCGCTCGGGGTCGTCGACGTCCGCGTGCCGCCGGGCCCGGAGCCGGCGGATGCCGGCGAGCACCAGGGGTGCGATGAGGATGACGAGGAAGACGAGCACCCACGGGCGCAGCAGCCACGACGCGCCGTCGTAGACGCTGTCGGTGAGGAAGTAGTACCGCTCGAGCGGAACGGCGAGCACGAAGCCGATGAGGAACGGGGCCCGCGGGTAGTCGGTGGCCTTGAGCAGCCAGCCGAAGACACCGAGCGCGATCATGACCCACAGGTCGCCGAGCTGGCCGCTCTCCTGGAATGCGCCGAGCAGCATGACCACGACCAGGCCGGGGCCGAGCACCGCGAACGGCACGGTGGTCAGGCGGGCGAGGTACCGGGTGCCGCCGAAGCACAGCGCGGCGCCGAGCACGCTGGCGATCGCGAACGACCACACGATGAGGTACATCAGGTCGAGGTGGTCGGTGATGATGGTCGGGCCCGGCTGGATGCCGTAGGTGAGCAGCAGGCCGAGCAGCATCGCCGCCGGCACGCCGCCGGGGATGCCGAACAGCAGCGTCGGGATGAGGTCCCCGGCCTCGACGGAGTTGTTCGCGCTCTCCGGGCCGACGATGCCGCGCGGGTCGCCCTTCCCGAACTTGCGCTTGTCCTTGGCGGTCGCGACGGCCTGGCCGTAGGCCATCCAGGTCCCGGCGGTGGCACCGATCCCGGGCAGGACGCCGGCCCAGATCCCGATCAGCGCGCCCCGGATGACATGCGTCCAGTGGGTGAGCCACTCGCGCACGCCCTCCAGGTAAGTGCCACCGAGCGTGATCGGCTGCTCGGGGTGGCCGCGCTGCCCGACCCGGCTGGCGATCTCGGCGAGGCCGAAGATCCCGAGGGCGACGGCGACGAGGGAGAGGCCGTCGCCGAGGAACAGGCTGCCGAAGGTGAACCGGTACTCGGCCGTGGTCGGTGAGGTGCCGACGGTGCCGAGAAGCAGGCCGAGCAGGCCGGCGGCGAGGCCCTTGGCCACATTGCCGCGGGACAGAACGGCGGCCAGTGCGACACCGAGGACGGTCAGCATGAACAGCTCCGGGCTGCCGAACGACAGCACGAGCGGGCGGGCCAGCGGAATGGCCAATGTCAGGCCGAGCGCGCCGATGATGCCACCGGCCATCGAGGACAGGAAGGCCAGCGACAGGGCCCGCCGCGCCTGGCCCTGGCGGGCCATCGAGTAGCCGTCGAGCATGATGACGCTGGCCGAGGCGGAACCCGGCGCGCCGAGCAGCACCGCGGACACGGTGTCGGAGGTGTGCACCACGGCGAGGGCACCGATCAGCAGGGCGAGCGCCTGCGGGGCTTCCATGCCGAAGGTGACGGGCAGCAGGATGGCCACGGCGCCAGTGCCGCCCAGCCCCGGGATGAGACCCATCACCAGGCCTGCCGCGACGCCGATCACGAGCATGAGGAGCAGCCCTGGATCAGCCAGTGACTGGAGGGCGGCCAGTGCGGATTCGAGCATCGTCGCTCTCCTAGTCGATCGTCACGTGGTAGCGGGTGCCGAGCAGGCCGACGACATAGCCCTTCACCTCGTCGTCGACGCGGTAGGACTCGGCGATCCGCTCCGGCAGCCGCGGGTCCGCGACGATCGGGTAGCCACCGAGCACCTTCTCGGCCTCGGCGTTGAAAACCGGGTCGGCGCCCATCTGCTCGGCCGAGCGACGCAGCAGCTCGGTCGCCTGCGGGGGCGTGTCCTGCGGCACCCACATCGCCTTCTGGTAGGTGTAGGTGACGCCCAGCAGGGCCCGGTAGGCCTCGTACGCCGGTCCGGACGGGTCCGTGCCGTTGAGCGTCCGGTACACCTCCACGACCGTCGGGATGTCGGGGAAGTTCGGGTCGCGGACGACGTTGCCTGCGGCGTCGATCTGGCCGAGCGAGAACAGCGGCACCGCTCCTCCCGAATCCACGAGGGGCTGCACGCTGGGCCCGTAAGCGGAGGTCGTCTGGTAGTCGATGTCGATCTCGCCGCGCTGCAGCGCCAGCCCGACGGGGCCGCGGCCCTCGAACCCGAAGATCGCTTCGACGTCGGTGCCGAGCAGGTCGAACGCGACGAGCGTGGTCAGGTCGAGCCCGGTGGCGCTGATGCCGCCGAACTTCAGCGGTGCGGCGCGGTTCACCAGGTCCTGAGGCCCGTTGACGCCTGCGCCGGTGCGGGCGTAGACCACCGCGCCGGTGCCGTTGGCCAGCACCGGGGTGAGGTCGCCGAAGTTGTACTGCACCTCGGAGCGGCCGAGCAGCCACGGGACGACGCTGGTGGCGGTGCTGACCAGCAGGTGGGTGCCGTCGGCCTCCGCGGTTGCGAAGAAGCGGTTGGTCCCGGCGATGCCCTCACCTCCGGCGTCGTTGACGGGCGCGAAGCCGGGTTGACCGGGAAGCGCGCGGGTGAGGCCCTGACCCACGAACCGGGCCCAGGTGTCGGTGCCACCGCCCTCGGCGAGCGGGATGACGACCTCGACGGTCTCGCCGGCGAAGTCCCCGTCGGTGGTGGTGGCGGTCCGGCTGAGCAGACCGCCGCCGAAGATCGCGGCTACAACGGCCAGGACGGTGAAGACGGCCATGACAGCGACCGCGGTGCGGCGGTTGAGGGGCGGCGGGTCGGCGCTCTGCTGCGCCGACGCGGGGGTGACAGTGGTCATGGCCCCGCTACCCCCGCGTCGACCGGTTCTCGGGCGCGCAGTGTGGGGGACGCGTAGTTCGGCATCGCTCACCTCCTTGTGCAGCGACCTCGCATGGTCACCGTTTTCGACGCGACCGACTATGGGGCCGAGCAGCGTGCAGCACCATCGCGTGTTTCTGCAGAGGTCTGAAGCGCTGCTTCATTCTCGCGGTACGATGTGCCACCGGTTGCTCTCCGCGCCGGTGCAGGGAGGGGCGTCGTTCGTGCTGGACGTGAAGCGGCTGCAGGTGCTGCTCTCGGTCGTGGAGCTCGGGTCCGTCACCGCCGCGGCCGATGCCCTCATGTACACCCCGTCGGCCGTCTCGCAGCAGCTTCGGCGGCTGGAGCGCGAGGTGGGACAACCACTGATGAAGCGCCACGCGCGGGGGATGTCCCCGACGGAGGCAGGCGAGGTCCTGGTGCTGCACGCCAGGAAGGTCCTGCGCCAGCTCACCGCGGCCGAGGCGGACCTGCAGGAGATCGCCGGGCTGCGGCGCGGCCGCCTCGTGCTGGGCACGTTCCCGACCGTCGCCAGCTCGTTCCTGCCGCTGGTGGTGCGACGGTTCCAGCAGCTGCACCCCGCGATCCGGCTGGACATCCTCAGCGGCCGCGAGGCGCAGCTCGTCGAGTGGCTGGAGAACGGCACGGTCGATCTGTCGCTGCTCTGGGACTACGAGTGGCGCAGGCTCGATCCGTCCCGGTTCAACCTCACCAAGCTGTTCGACGACCCCACCGTGCTGGTCGTCGCCGCCGACCATCGCCTCTCCCGCCGCCGTCGGGTCGAGATGGCCGAGCTCGTCGACGAGGACTGGATCGTCCGCTCGGACCACCCGGTCGTCGAGGTGCTGCGGCGCAGTGCCGTCGCGGCCGGTTTCGAGCCGAGGGTCTCGTTCCGGGCCAACGACTACCAGGAGGCTCAGGCGATGGTCGGGGTCGGACTCGGCATCGCCGTGGCGCCACGGACTGCGGTGCTGAACCGGATCGCCAACGTGCGGGTGATCCCGCTCGGCCCGCGGGTGCCGGCCCGTCGCGTCCTCGTCGCCCACCGTCCCGACCGGGTGGACACGGCCGCCGGGGCGGCATTCCACGCGGTCCTCGTCGAGACCGGCGCGACCTACCGGCCGGACTGAGCGAGCGTTTGTAGCACTCCTACACGGGGTTGTGCCGATTCGTGATGGTGCTTCACGACCCCGGCCTTCACGCTGAGTGGCGTCACGGTGAGTCGCTCGACCAGGAGGCATCAGGTGGCCATGGCGGACGCGGTCGACCTCACGAAGTGGATCGGGCGCACCGAGTCGGTGCGTGACACGGTGGGGCCGACGCCCGTCGCCGCCCTGCACGCCACGCTCGACTACCCGGTCGAGCCAGTGCCGGCCGGCACCCCGCTGCCGCCGCTGTGGCACTGGCTCTACTTCCTGCCGATGTACCGGCAGTCCGAGCTCGGACCCGACGGGCACGCCGAGCGCGGAGGCTTCCTCCCCCCGGTGCCGCTGCCACGCCGGATGTGGGCGGGGGGTCGCTTCGCGTTCCACAGCCCGCTCCGGGTCGGTGACGACATCGTCCGCACGTCGACGATCGAGAACGTCGTGGCCAAGGAGGGCCGCACGGGGCCGCTCGTGTTCGTCACGGTGCGCCACGAGGTGCGCAGCAACGGCGGCCCGGACCCCGCCCTGGCGGAACACCACGACATCGTCTACCGCGCCGAGAAGACGCCCGACGAGGTCGAGCCGCCGCCCACGCCAGCGGCGACCGGAGCCGCATGGCAGCGCGAGATCGTCCCGGACGACGTCCTGCTCTTCCGCTACTCCGCGCTGACCTTCAACGGGCACCGCATCCATTACGACCGCCGTTACGTCACCGAGGTCGAGGGCTACCCGGGGCTCATCGTGCACGGGCCGCTGCTCGCCACGCTCCTGCTGGACCTGCTGCGCCGCAACGCACCCGACGCCGACGTGGCCGCCTTCCGCTTCCGCGCCGTCCGCCCGACCTTCGACCTGCACCCGTTCCGCGTCAGCGGCGAGCCACAGGACGACGGGACGGTACGCCTATGGGCGCAGGACCACGAGGGTTGGCTGACCATGGACGCCGTCGCGACGGTGCGCTGAGGAAAGGAAAGATCATGCTGCCGCTCGAGGGCCTCACCGTCGTGACGCTGGAGCACGCCATCGCGGGACCGTTCGCGACCCGTCAGCTCGCCGACCTGGGCGCGCGGGTCATCAAGATCGAACGCCCGGGATCGGGCGACTTCGCCCGCGGCTACGACCACCGCGTGCGCGGGCTGGCCTCGCACTTCGTGTGGACCAACCGCTCGAAGGAGAGCGTCACACTCGACGTCAAACACCCCGACGGGGCCGCCGCGCTACAGCGCCTCGTGCTGGAGAAGGCCGACGTCGTCGTGCAGAACCTGGCCCCCGGCGCCTCGACGCGGCTCGGGCTCGGCTACGAGCGGCTCGCCGCCCAGAAGCCGGGGATCATCGTCTGCGACATCTCCGGCTACGGCTCCGACGGCCCGTACCGCGACAAGAAGGCCTACGACCTGCTCATCCAGAGTGAGGCCGGGTTCGTGTCGGTGACCGGGACGCCCGATGAGCCGTCCAAGGCGGGCCCGTCGATCGCCGACATCGCCGCCGGCATGTACGCCTACACGAACATCCTCGCCGCGCTGCTGCAGCGCGAACACACCGGCCGGGGCCAGCACATCGACGTGTCGATGCTGGAGTCGCTGACCGAGTGGACGTCCTACCCGCTCTACTACGCCTTCGAGGGGCAGCCGCCCCCGCCGCGGACCGGGTCCTCGCACGCCACGATCTACCCGTACGGATCGTTCGCGACCGGCGACGGCGGGTCGGTGGTGATGGGGCTGCAGAACGAGCGCGAATGGAAGGCCTTCTGCGAGGTCGTGCTGCGCCGGCCCGAACTCGCCGACGACCCGCGGTTCGCCGGCAATGCCGCACGCGTCGCCGAGCGGGACGCACTCAAGAAGGTGATCGACGACGTGTTCGGGGTGCTGACCACACCTCAGGTGCTCGAGCGGCTGGAGGCCGCGCGAATCGCCAACGCCAGGCTCAACACCATGCACGAGGTGTGGGAGCACCCGCAGCTCGAGGCCCGCGACCGGTGGCGCGAAGTCGGCACGTCGGCCGGCACGGTGCCGGCGCTGCTGCCCCCGGGCAGCCGAACGGACGTGCGCATGGACCCCGTGCCGTCCCTCGGCGAGCACACCGACGCCGTCCTGGCCGAGCTGGGGTACGACGCCGCGGAGATCAGGGCGTTTCACGACGCGGCGGTGGTGTGACATGCCCGCCCCGGAGCCGCGCACCTACCTGTTCGTCCCGGGGAACCGTCCCGACCGCTTCGGCAAGGCCCTGGCGAGCGGCGCTGACGCCGTCGTGCTCGACCTGGAGGACGCGGTCGCCGCGGACGCCAAGGATGCCGCCCGCGAGTCCGTCGGGACGTGGGCGGCAGCCGCCGCTGTCGCCGACCGGATCCGCTGCGTCGTCCGGATCAACGGCCGCGCATCGCCGCATTTCGCCGACGACGTGGCGCTCGTCGCCGACGCCGGCCTGCCGACCGTGATGCTGCCCAAGGCCGAGTCGGCTGCGGACGCCGCCGCGGTCCGGAGGCTCGCGCCGCACGCGGCCGTGCTCGCCCTGGTCGAGAGCGCGCGCGGGGTCGCGCAGGTCGACGAGGTGGCGCAGGGTCCGGGCGTGGTGCGCCTCGTGTTCGGCACCCTCGACTACGCCCTGGACCTCGATCTCGACCTGGATGACGGCCCGGACGGGCTCGGCTACGCCGCTGACCGGCTGGCGGTCGCCTCCCGGGCTGCTGACCTGGCCGGACCGGTCGCCGGCGTGACGCCCCAGCTCGACGACGAGGCCCGGCTGATCGCTGACCTGGCCTGGGCCCGGCGCCGCGGGTTCGGCGCCAAGCTGTGCATCCACCCATCCCAGGTCGCGCCGATCCACGCCGCGCTGGCGCCGGCTCCGGAGGCGGTCGCGTGGGCTGAGCGGGTGCTCGCCGCCGACGCCGCGTCGCCGGGAGCCGCCCGGCTCGACGGCCGCATGATCGACCTCCCGGTGGTCCGGCAGGCGCAGCGGACGCTGCGGCGTGCCGGCCGCTGACCCCCACCCACACCTGATCGGAGCGCATCCGTGCCGTCCACCATCATCGACTCCGCGATCTTCCAGGGCATCTTCAGCAGCGACGAGATGCGGCGCGTCTGGTCCGACGAGAACCGGACCCAGTGCTACCTCGACATCGAGGCCGCTCTCGCGAAGGTGCAGGGCGAGCTGGGCCTGATCCCGCAGGAGGCCGCCGACGAGATCGTCAGCCACTGCCGGCTCGACCAGATCGACATGGTCGAGCTGCGCCGGCAGACCGAGCGCATCGGATACCCCATCCTCGGCGTGGTCTCCCAGGTCAACCGCCTGTGCCGGAACGGCCTCGGCGAGTACTGCCACTGGGGCGCCACCACCCAGGACATCACCGACACCGCCACCGTGCTGCAGATCCGGGAGGCCCTCGACCTCGTCGACGGCGAGCTCACCGCGATCTCCGCGGCGCTCGCCACCCTCGCGCGGGACCACCGCGACACCCCGATGATCGGGCGCAGCAACCTGCAACAGGCGATCCCGGTGACCTTCGGTTACAAGATGGCGGGCCTGCTGTCGGCGATCGAGCGCCACCGGGAGCGACTGGTGCAGCTGCGCGAGCGCGTGCTGGTCGGCGAGTTCGCCGGCGCCGCCGGCACGCTGGCGTCGCTGGAGAACGGGGCGATGGAGACCCAGGCGGGCCTGTGCGCCGAGCTCGGCCTGGCCCAGCCGGTGATCGCCTGGCACACCATCCGGGACAACATCGCCGAGGTCGGCGCGTTCCTCGGGCTGGTCGGCGGCACCCTGGGCAAGCTCAGCATGGACGTCAAGCTGATGATGCAGACCGAGGTCGGCGAGGTGTACGAACCGTTCGCGCACGGCCGCGGGTCCAGCAGCACAATGCCGCAGAAGCGCAACCCGATCAGCAGCTGCTACATCCACGCGGCGATCTCGGTGGTGCGCCAGCATTCGGCCGCGCTGATGGACGCCATGGTCGCCGACCACGAGCGGTCCACCGGCCCGTGGGAGATCGAGTGGATTGTCCTGCCGGAGGCGTTCTGTCTGATGGCCGGCGCGCTCCGGCAGGCCCGGTCCATCGTCGAGGGGCTCGAGGTCGATCCACAGGCCATGCGCCGCAACATCGACCTCACCGGCGGGCTGGTCATGAGCGAGGCCGTGATGATGGGGCTGGGCCCCTACATCGGTCGGGAGTACGCCCACGACCTCGTCTACGACATCTGCCGGGACGCGGTCGCGCAGGGGCGTCCGCTGCTCGACCTGCTGGCCGAGAACGACGAGATCAACAAGCACCTGGACCGTGAGGCGCTCGCGAAGCTGCTCGACCCGGCGGGCTACCTCGGCCAGTCCGGAGTCATGGTCGACCGGGTCCTCGACCGACTCGCGTGAGCGCGACGAGTTCCTCCGGGAGCCGGGTGGTTCCTTGCGTGCTCATGCGCGCCGGGACCTCCCGCGGTCCCTTCTTCCTCCGGGAATGGCTGCCCGCCGACGAGGTCGAGCGCGACGAAGCCCTGATCGGCGCGATCGGCGCCTCGGACCTGCTGCAGCTCGACGGCGTCGGTGGCGGGAGCACGCTGACCAGCAAGGTCGCCATCGTCTCGCGCTCGAACGAGCCGGGCTGCGACGTGGACTACCTGTTCGCACAGGTCGGCGTCGGTCAGCGATCCGTGGACACCCGCCCCAACTGCGGCAACATGCTCTCCGGTGTCGCCCCCTTCGCCATCGAACAGGGCCTCGTGCCCGCCCAGGACGGCACGACGACCGTGCGGGTGTTCAACGTCAACACCCGATCGCGGATCGACGCCACGGTCCACACGCCCGGCGGGCGCGTCACCTACGCCGGTGACACGAGCATCGACGGGGTCGCAGGCGCCGCCGCGCCGATCCGGCTCGACTTCCTCGATGCCTGGGGAGCGACCACCGGCTCGGTCTTTCCCACCGGTCACCGGGTGGACGTCATCGAGGGGGTGGAGGTCACCTGCATCGACGCCGCGATGCCACTGATGATCGCCCGCGCCGCAGACCTCGGCGTCACCGGACGTGAGACGCCGGAGGAGCTCGACGCCCACCCGACGCTCCGAAGCCGGCTGGAGGTCCTGCGCCGAGCGGCCGGCCGGATGATGGGCCTCGGCGACGTCTCCGGCAGCGTCGTGCCCAAACCGGTCCTGGTCAGCGACGGGCCCGGTCCGATGAGCGTGACCTCGCGCTACTTCACGCCCCACCGCGCGCACGCGTCCCATGCGGTCACCGGCGCGATCGGTGTGGCGACTGCGTTCGCGCTGCCGGGCACGGTGGCCCATCTCGAGGACGTGTCGTCGGGTGCCCACGACATCGTGATCCTGCATCCGCAGGGTCGGATCGAGGTCGGGGTCGAACTGGTCGACGAGCAGGGCGAGATCAGCGTGCGACGGGCCGGCCTCGTCCGCACGGCCCGCAAGATCTTCGAAGGCGAGCTCCACGTGCCCGGGTACGTCTTCTCGCGCGCCCGCTCCGACCGGCCGGCGGGCAACGCCGCTGTGCCCGCCCGTGCGGACCGGCCGATCACGCTCGTCGTCCCGACACCGGCCGGCGGTGCGAATGACGCGATCGCCCGCGCGATCGCCCACCGGCTGGGACCGATCCTCGGCCGGTCCGTCGTCGTCGACAACCGCGCAGGCGCGCACGGCTCCATCGCCAGTGAGTACGTCGCACGTGCCGCCCCGGACGGCCACACGCTCCTGCTCGGTTACGTCGCCACGCACGGGATGAACCCGGCGCTGCAGCGACTCGGCTACGACCCGGTCGCGGACTTCGAGCCGGTTGGCCTGATCGGCTACTCGCCGACGGTGCTGGTGAGCAGTCCGAGCATGCCGGCGCGAACGGTCGAGGAGATGGTCGACCGACTCAAGGCTGAGCCAGGCGTGCACAGCTACGCGTCGGCGGGTGATGGCACGGCCCCGCACTTCGCCGCGGAACTGTTCAAACTGGCCGCCGACGTGGACATCACCGGCGTGACGTATCGAGGGTCGTCCGCCGCACTCAGCGACACCGTGGCCGGGCGAACCCAGTTGATGTTCTCGAGCTTGTCGACTGCGCACCCATGGATCAGGACCGGCAGGCTCTACGCGCTCGCAATCGCCGGCCCGAGCAGAGCGGCCTCGCTTCCCGATGTGCCGACCTTGCACGAGGCCGGGGTCACCGGGGTCGAGGTGACCCAGTGGTACGGCCTGTTCGCACCCGCCGGCACGCCTGGCCGCGTCGCCGAGGAGATCAATACCGGGCTCAATCAGGTGCTCACCCAGACCGACTCGGTCGCCCGAGTCAGCACTCAGGGCATCGACATCGCGGCCGGTCCTCCCGACGAACTCAGCAAGCTCGTCGAGCAGGAGGTCGCCAGGTGGAAGGAGGTCGTCGGCCGGACCGGCCTGTCCCGCAATCGGTAGAACCTCGAACGCGGCCGGACTGCGCTCCCGGGCGGTGGTCGCGCCGGTGCGCCGGGTCCTGCCGCCGGTCCGGCTCGAATCCGTGGGAATCGACCTGGCCTTCATCGTGGCGTTCTTCGCGCCGGTGGTGCTGCGCGAGATCGTGATGTTGGCTCTAACGCGCCACGACGCAGCGGAAACCGAGGTTGCCCACCGAGCTGTCGGGGGTATTAGCGGTGCGGGCGGCCACCCGGTAGCGGTTGCAGTACGACTCGTGGCACAGGTAAGAGCCCCCGCGCATGGCGCGGTTCTGCTCGGCGCGGTCGAACCAGTCGGCGCACCACTCCCACACGTTGCCGGCCATGTTGTACAGGCCGAACCCGTTGGGCTCGAACTCGTCGACCGGGGCGGTGCCGGAGAATCCGTCCTCCGCGGTGTCGTGCACGGGGAACCGCCCCTGCCAGATGTTGCAGCGGTGCTCGCCGCCGGGCGTGCGCTCGTCGCCCCACGGGTAGCGGGCCTGGTCCAGCCCACCCCGCGCCGAGTACTCCCACTCCGCCTCGGCCGGGAGCCGCGCACCGGCCCACGTGCAGAATGCCGCGGCGTCGTGCCAGGACACGTGCACGACCGGGTGGTTCCCACGGCCGTCGAGGTCGCTCCCCGGCCCTTCGGGGCGCCGCCATTGCGCCCCGGTCACCCCGCACCACCACGGCGTCCCGTCCAGGCGTGGGGAGGCCCGCCGCAGCTCCTTGGGCAGGAACTTGGCGAACACGTACGACCAGCCGAACCGCTCGGCGTCGGTCTCATAGCCGGTGGCGTCGACGAACTCGGCGAACCGTTCGTTCGTGACGCAGTGCGCGGCGATCGCGAAGGACCCCACCGAGACCTCCCGGACGGGGCCCTCGCGGTCTTCGGGAAACCCGTCCGGGTCGTCGGTGCCCATGCGGAACGTGCCGCCCGGCAGCTCGATCATCCCGTCGAGCCGCACGTTCCCGACGGCCACGGGGGAGCGATCGACGGACTCGGCGCCGTTACGGGCGGGGCGGCAACACGAGGACACGCTGGGAGCCTACGTCCTCGCTGCCGACGCATTCCTCGCTGACGGGCTAGCGCACGACGGTGGACACGACGGATTTTCTTCCGACAAGCGGAAAGCTGGTTTCGACAGACGATGAGACTCGTGAGCGAGGCGGTCAAGGGCGAAGGGCCGGGCCTGCACTCTCGGCAGGTAGAACGCCGGCAGCCCGGAGCTGACAGCAGACCCGGAACCGGGTGGTGGCTTCGCCGCGACCGCACCCGCGACGAATCCGCAGAGCGCGGCTGGACTACCGCGCCTACGTGCTCGTCGTCGTGGTCGCCGTGCTCGTGCTGGTCGCCGCACGATCCCCAGCTGTCACCGACCGTGCCGCGGTGACTTCGCCGCCGGATCCGAGGTCGAGTCGGGTGAGCTCGATGCACGGCTGAGGTCGGCAGCGCTGACCATCGGCCGGAGGGCTCTCAGCGACAGCGCAGCGCCTCCGCGGCACGCTCCGCGTACCACCGGATCCCGCAAGGGTGAATCGGCACCGCCGCCTGCCGCCACGAGCATCCGGCACAGTGGCCCGTGCCGTCGTCGACGTGCACACGCAACAGCTCGGCGACGAGCGCAGGCCGTTGCTCCATGAAGTCGATCACCTCGAACGCCCCCGCAGCCGTCATACTTTGATCCTGGATGGCCCGAGCCTCGCGGCGCTTCCCCACAGCAACGATCCCTCGATCGAGTGACACGGACGGAGCGCCCGGTAGGCCATCCCCGGATCTCACGGCCACCGCGTCACGGCCTGGTTCGCCTCCTGCGAATCGACCGGATGGACACCGCGTACGCCAGGTGGTCGGGCAGGCGATGGCGCAAGGCACGACGAGCTCATTGGTGAGGCACTCATGGATCTCGCGGTGGACGTGGACGTGATCGTGCTCGCCCAGGCGTCAATGGCACGGGTGGTCGCCACTCTCGAGCCAGGAGCCCTGTCCGTCCCGGTGTTTTCGAGCCCCGGCTCGGGAATGGCCAGGCTTGCGTCGGTGCTTGCACAGGCTGCTGCCAACAGTCCGTCACCCGCGCCCGGCTTGTCTCCGATCTCATCCGGTTCGGCATGAGTGAGCGCAGCATCGTGATGGCTCGCGGGCGGTCACGGTCGACGGCGTTGATCGCCTCTCCATGCCGCCGGGCGGGGCAAGAACCTTTCCTGAAGGCACAGCCGCCACCGGGTCGAGCAGGTCGAGCCGCCGAAGGCGTATCCCGGCTGGGCGACGCTGCTGCGCTACCGGTGCCTCGAGGATCCAGACTGCGGCGCCGTCGTTCCGGCCCGGCGCGTTGCCGGCGGTGACGGTGGACTCGGGTCGTCCTTGCCCAGGGGCAAGCCGGATGGCTACCCGACGTGGGAACGGCGTGCGGTGGCGGGTGCCGGCATCGCCACGTACTTGTACTCCAGGAACTCCTCGATACCGATCCGGCCGCCCTCCCGACCCAGTCCGGACTGCTTGACTCCGCCGAACGGCGCCGCCGGGTTGGACACCAGCCCGGTGTTGAGGCCGACCATGCCGGCCTCCAGGCGCTCGCTGACGCGCAGTGCCCGGTCCAGCGACCGGGTGAAGACGTACCCGACCAGGCCCCACTCGGTGTCGTTGGCCCGCCGCACCACCTCGTCCTCGTCCTCGAACGTGAGGATCGCCGCCGCGGGCCCGAAGATCTCGGTGGACATCAGGTCGCTGTCCGGGGACACATCGGTCAGCACCGTCGGCGGGTAGAAGCGACCCAGCCCGTCCGCCCTGGTCCCGCCCACCAGCACCCGAGCGCCGCGCTGCACGGCGTCCTCGATGAGCCGGTCCACCTTGTCGCAGCCCGCCTCGTCGATCAGCGGTCCCACGTCCACGCCCGGCAGGGTTCCCGGCCCGACCACGAGCGAGTTCATCCGGGTGGCGAGCCGCTCCGCGAACTCGTCCACGACCGACCGGTGGACGAAGAAGCGGTTGGCAGCGGTGCACGCCTCGCCCATGTTGCGCATCTTCGCCGCCATGGCGCCGTCGACCGCCACGTCGAGATCGGCGTCGTCGAACACGATGAACGGCGCGTTGCCACCCAGCTCCATCGACGTGCGCACCACAGTGTCGGCGCACTGGGCCAGCAGCAGCCGCCCGACCTGCGTCGACCCGGTGAACGACAGCTTCCTGATGCGTCCCCCGCGCAGCAACGGCTCGATCACCTCCCCGGCCCTTGACGTCGTGACGACGTTGAGCACGCCGTCGGGCAGGCCGGCCTCGCGCAGGATGCCGGCCAGGGCGAGGCTCGACAGCGGAGTCTGCGGGGCCGGCTTGAGCACCATGGTGCAGCCCGCCGCGATCGCGGGGCCGATCTTGCGGGTGCCCATGGCAAGGGGGAAGTTCCACGGCGTGATCAGCAGGCACGGCCCGACGGGCTGCCGCATCAGCAGCATCCGGTTGCGGCCGTCCGGGAGCGTGCCGAAGCCGCCTTCGACGCGCACGGCCTCCTCGGAGAACCAGCGGAAGAACTCGGCCGCGTACGCCACCTCGCCCTTCGACTCCGCGAGCGGCTTGCCCATCTCGGTGGTCACCAGCAGCGCGAGATCGTCGATCCGGGACAGGATGATCTCGTAGGCGCGCCGCAGGATCTCGCTGCGCGCCCGGGGCGCCGTGGCCGCCCACTCCTCTTGGGCCCGCACCGCCGAGGATTCCGCCAGCAGCGCGTCCTTCGGTCCCGCGTCGGCGACGTGGCAGACGATCTCGCCGGTCGCCGGGTCGTCCACGGGCATCGTCGCGCCGTCCACAGCGTCCAGCCACTCGCCGCCGATGAACAGCTGCTTCGGCACGTCGATCATGTTTCTTCTCCTGGGTCGAGTAGTTCTGCCAGATGCAGCGCACGGACGCCCTGGTCACCCGCAATGTGGTCGACCTGGGTGGCACAGCTGAAGCCGTCGGCCACGACGACGGCATCCGCCAGTTCGTCGAGTCGTGGCCGGAGGGACAGGTCCGCGACGGCCATCGAGGTGTCGTAGTGCTGGTCCTCGAAGCCGAAGTTGCCTGCCAGGCCGCAGCAGCCTTCCGCCTCGGTCACCGTCCGCACGCCGAGCCCGGTGAGGAGGTCACGAGGGCGGGCGCCGGGGAAGGTGGCGTAGTCGTGGCAGTGCGTCTGCAGCAGCACCGACTCGGGAACGGCGGGCCGCCAGCCGGTGGTGGACAGCGCGATGAGTGCGCCGGTAAGGGTGTGCACGCGGGCTGCGACGCGGCGGGCGGCGTCGGTGCCGAGCAACTCCGGGACGTCGCGGCGCAGCGCGGCGGCGCAGCTGGGCTCGGCGACGACGATCGGGAGCTCGCGGTGCCGACCACGGTCGAGACGCGCCACCGTGCGGGCCATGACCCGGCGGGCCACGGACAGCTGACCGGTGCTCACCCACGTCAGACCGCAGCACAGACCGTTCTCCGGAGTGCACGGGACTCCCGCGGCGTCGAGCACGCGTGCCGAAGCGGCCGCGATCCGGGGGCGGAAGGCACGCGTGAAGCTGTCGACGAACAGCAGCGCGGCGGGATCGTCACTACCGCTCTGCAGCGCGGATCGCAGGACACGCCGCGGCGCGAACGCGGGGATCGCCCGGCGCGTGGTGACCCCGCCGACTCGCGCAGCCAGCTTTCCCACTGGCCCGCGCAGGAGGGCGTTGAGCGGCCGCGCGACGTAGCTCGCGAGCGCCGAGGTGAGCGGCAGCCATCCCAGCGAGTAGTGCGACCGCGGCCTGATCCGGCGCCGGTAGTGCTGGTGCAGGAACTCCGCCTTGTAGGTGGCCATGTCGACGCCGACCGGACAGTCGGTGGAGCAGGCCTTGCACGACAGGCACAGGTCGAGGGCGTCGCGAACCTCGGTGGACTGCCAGCCGTCGCGGACGATGTCTCCGCGCAGCATCTCCTGCAGCATCCGCGCCCGGCCGCGCGTGGAGTGCAGCTCGTCGCCGGTCGCGCGGTAGCTGGGGCACATCACGCCGCCGGTGTCGCTGCGGCACCGGCCGATGCCGACGCATCGGCGGGCGGCACCGGCGAAGCCGTCCTCGTCGTGCGGGAACGTGAACAGCGTCGGGCGGCCGTCCGGCTGCGGAAACTCGAGCGCCAGATCGGAGTCCAGTGCCGCAGGCGCCACGATGACACCGGAGTTCAACACACCGTCCGGGTCGAAGATCCGCTTGAAGGCGGCGAACGCCCGAAGAACCCGGGGGCTGTACATGATCTTCAGCAGCTCGCCGCGCGCCCGCCCGTCGCCGTGCTCACCCGACAGCGTCCCGCCATGCCGCACGACGAGCGCCGCCGCCTCCTCCAGGAACCCTCGGGCCGCGGCCCGACCGGCATCGGTGGCGAAGTCGAAGTCGACTCGCACGTGCACGCAACCCGCGCCGAAATGTCCGTAGAGGACTCCCGTGAACCGGTGCTCCGACAGCAGCGCGCGGAAGTCACGCAGGTAACCCGGCAAGTTCTCCGGGGCGACCGCGGCGTCCTCCCACCCCGGCCACGACTCGCCGCCGTCGACCAGGCGCGCGGCCAGCCCCGCGCCGTCCTCGCGAACCCGCCAGAGCGAGCGCCGCCGGTCGTCGCCTTCCACGACCGTGCCGTCGCGCATCCGCCCGTTGCTTTTGAGCGCGTAGAGCAGATCGGCCGCACGGGTGGCCACCTCGGCCTCGTCCGCACCGTCGAGCTCCACGTAGAGCCACGCCCGCCCGTCGGGTAGCCCGGTGACCGAGTCCGGGCCGCGGCGTGCCCGCATGGTGGCTACGATCGCCTCGTCCATGCCCTCCACAGCCGTCGGCGACCACGTCAGGATCTCCGGCACGTCCTCGGCGGCATCGACCACGTCGTCATAGCCCAGCGCCAGCAGGGCCGAGGCCGGCGCCGTGGCCACGAGCCGGACCGTCGCGGCCACCACGACCGCGCAGGTGCCCTCCGTGCCGACCAGGGCACGGGCCAGATCGAAGCCGTTCTCCGGGAGCAGGTGGTGTAGCTGGTAGCCGGAGACCTGGCGGGGGATGCGGCCCAGCTCGGTGCGGAGCGGTTCCAGGTTGTCCGCGACCAGGCCGCCAAGCTCGGCCACGATCTCCGCGACGCGCCGGTTGGCGTGGTGGTCGTCGGGATCGGCGGGACGCAGCCCGGTGTGGTCGGCGACCGCCCGGACACCGTCGGCCGTGACGATCTCCAGGGACACGACATGCGCGCTGGTGCGCCCATGGCGCACCGACCGGTTGCCACACGCATCGTTGCCGATCATCCCGCCCAGCGTGCAGCGGCTGTGCGACGACGGGTCCGCGCCGAACGTCAGCCCGTGTGGCGCGACGGCGCTGCGCAGCTCGTCCAGCACGACCCCGGCCTCGACCCGGGCCGTGCACGCCAGCGCATCGATCTCCAGGATCCGGTTCATCTCGCGGGAGAAATCCAGCACGACCCCGGGGCCGACGGCGTTGCCCGCCATGCTCGTCCCACCACCGCGCGCGGTGACCGGAACACCCACGTCCCGGCAGGCACCAAGCACAGCGCACACGTCGTCCGCCGAGCGTGGAAGGGCCACCGCAACGGGCGGCACCCGGTAGTTGGACGCGTCGTAGGCGTACGGGGCGATCCCGCCGGGCGCGGTCTCCAGCCGCATTCCCGGTGCGGTATCGGCGAGCAGACGGGCGAGTGCACCGGCGGTCATGGTCTCCCCGTCTGCGGTGGTGAATGGATGCGGTTACCCGAGACTGATCCGCGGCAGAGGCCCCGACAACGAATGGTCTGTCCGATTCAGGGCTCCGTTCTGGACGTTCTGTCAAGCCGAACCGGGAGCGGACCGGACGTAGCGTCGGGGAACCCGAAGATGGAGGCTCACGAATGACATCCGACGCTCCCGCGCTCTGGAGCGCCCAGGCCCACATGCCGTCCGTGCTCGGCCGCCAGCTCGTGATCACCCGGGCGAAGGACAGCTACGTCTACACCGCCGACGGGCGAGCCCTTTTCGACGGAACGGCGGGGCTGTGGCACGCCAACGTCGGCCATGCCCGCCCGGAGCTGGCCGAGGCGGCCCATGCCCAGATGCTTCGCCTGGAGACCTACCACGTGTTCGGGCGCTACCTCAACGATCGTGCCGTCGAGCTCGCCGAGCGCCTCGCCGCCCTGTCCCCCGTCCCGGACGCCAAGGTGATCCTGAACAGCGGCGGGTCCGACGCGATCGACGTGGCGTGCAAGCTGGCGCGGCGGTACTGGCAACAGGACGGTCGGCCCGGAAAGACCGTCGTGCTCAGCCGCGAGTTCGCGTACCACGGCCTGCACGCCTACGGCACCAGCATCGCGGGTCTGGACTTCAACCGCGCCGGGTACGGCACCGACTCCCTCGTACCGGAGACGGCGCGGGTGTCGACCGACGACATCGCAGCCGTCGAGCGCACCGTGGCGGAGATCGGCGGGGACAACATCGCGGCGCTCGTCGCCGAGCCCGTCCAGGGCACCGGCGGTGTCAACCCGCCGGCACCCGGCTACCTCGAGGGACTGCAGCGGATCTGCCGCGACAACGACATCCTGCTGATCGTCGACGAGGTCATCACCGGCTTCGGCCGCACTGGTGTCATGTTCGCCTGCGAACGCTACGGTCTCCAGCCGGACCTCGTGACCTTCGCCAAAGGCGTGACCTCGGGTTACGCGCCGCTCGGCGGTGTGCTCGTCGCGCCGCGCGTCTGGCAGCCGTTCTACCGCGACGGGGCGCCGACGTTCCGGTACGGCTCCACCTACTCCGGCCACGCCACCGCCTGCGCCGTGGCGATGCGCAACATCGACCTGCTGGAGGAGGAGAAGCTGCTGCCGCGGGTGGCGGAGCTGGAGCTCCTGCTGGCCGACGAGCTCAGCCGCCTGAGCACCTGCGACGGCGTGACGGACACCCGCGTGGCCGGGCTGCTCGGCGGAGTCACGCTCGCCGAGCACCTCAGCGCCGAGGCCGCCGCGGACGAGCTCGTGGAACGCGGGTTCATCACGCGTCCGTTGCGCGGCAACACCCTGCAGATCAGCCCGCCGTTCATCACGACGGACGAGGAGCTCCGCGCGATGGTCCGCGAGATCGGCGCCGTGATCGCCGGGTAGAAGCGATCGGCGCGACTACCTGTCGCCGTCCCGTTCCTGGCGAGCTCTGGACAGCGACTCGACCGCGTCGGACATGTGCCGGTCGATCTCAGCCAGCATCGCGGCGAGGTCACCGCCGAGGAGCCGGTCTCGCAACCGCCGGTGCTCCTCCACCGCCGTGGGCGGCCGGATGTAGCGGTCGTCGAAAGCCATCATGCACAGCATGGTTTCGGCGCTCAGCGTGGAGAACATGCGGGACAGGCGTGGGCTCTGCGCGGCCTCGACCATCGTCTCGTGGAAATGGAGGTCCTCGCGGGCCAGTTTCGGCCAGTCGCCGGCGTTCATGTACAGCTCGATGTTCCGCAGAATTCCTTCGAGCCGCTCCGCGAGGCCGGCCGGGATCCCCCGTTCGTACACGGTGCTCGCCGCTTCCTTCTCGACGGCACGCCGGCCGCGGTAGACATCCTCGATGTCGCTGACGTCGAGCTCGACGACGGACACGCCCCGGTTCCGCTGGCTGACCAGGAGTCCTTCCTGGACGAGCCGCTGCACGGCCTCCCGCACAGGCCCGCGGCTCATCCCCAACCGGGCCGCCAGCTGCACCTCGCTGATCTGCTCCCCGGGCGCGAAGCTGCCGTCCACGATGCGTTCCCGCAGCTGATCCGCGATCACGGCAGAGGTCCCCCTGAGCGCCACGGGAACCATGTTGTCGAGTCCGGTCATCAGCCGATGCCGCCTTCCCTGGATGTGCCGACACGTGGCGCTGAACCAACGTATCCCTGTCGCTTGTCGACGACCTTCCGCAACGGACGAGCTGCGCATCGCGCCAAGCACGTCGGGCACTGATCAACCCGCGAGCCCGCCGTGAGAAGCGGCCGTGACCACGACGAGATCGTAGTAGCCCACGATCTCGACGAGGGACGACAGTCCACTGTCGGCATGTCGACGTGTTGACGACCAGTTCGTCGCGAGCCGGCTGGTCCAGGCCGGGCTCTCGGTCGAGGACCGCGAGTTCGAGAGCCCGGAGGCCGTCGAGTTCGCGAACATGACCACGTGATCACGACCCGTCGCCGTCCCGTTCCCGGCGGGCCCTGGTCAACGAGTCGACCGAGTGGGACATGTGCCGATCGATCTCCGCCAGCATCTCCGCGAGGTCGCCGCCGAGGAGCCGGTCGAGCAACCGCCGGTGTTCCTCCACGGCCGTTGGCGGCCGGATGTAGCGGTCGTCGAAAGCCGACATGCACAGCATGGTCTCGGCGGCCAACGTGGAGAACATGCGGGACAGGCGTGGGCTCTGCGCCGCCTCGACCATCGTCTCGTGGAAATGGAGGTCCTCGCGGGCCAGTTTCGGCCAGTCGCGGGCGTTCATGTGCAGCTCGATGTTCCGCAGGATGCCTTCGAGCCGCTCCGCGAGGCCGGCCGGGATCCCGCGTTCGTGCACGGTGCTCGCCGCTTCCTTCTCGACGGCGCGCCGTCCGCGGTAGACGTCCTCGATGTCGCCGACATCCAGATCGACGACGAACACACCCCGGTTCCGGTGACTGGCCAGCAAGCCCTCCTGCGCGAGCCGCTGCACCGCCTCCCGCACCGGCCCGCGACTCATCCCCAATCGGGCCGCCAGCTGCACCTCACTGATCTGCTCCCCCGGCGCGAAACTGCCGTCCAGGATCCGTTCCCGCAGCTGATCCGCGATCACCGCTGACGTCCCCCGCAGCGACAGGGGCACCATGTTCTCGACTCCGGTCATCCGCCGATGCCGCCTTCCCTCGATGTGCCGACGTCCACCACTTGCCCTCCCATGCGGAACAGCCCTGCCAGGCGGGAATGGCGGCTGGCACCGTCGACGGTCACCCCGACGGCGCGCAGCATGTCGGCGATGCGACTGCCCACCGAACCGGCGCTGGGGGTGGGGTGCATGGGTCCTCCCGGGTGACGCTTCGCGGTGTCGACCTGTCGACCTGTTGACAGTTGGCGAGACTACACCTTAATGTCCCGCGGCATCAGTGGCCCGCCGCACATCGCGGCAACCGCGCCGACAGGCAGACGAGATCGGAGAGCCAGTGCCCGAGATCAAGATCCGGCCCGACTACATCACGTTCGACTGCTACGGAACCCTGATCAACTTCGAGATCCAGTCGACCACCCGCAGGCTGCTCGGAGACCAGCTCACCGCGGAGGAGTTCAAGGCCTTCGTCCCGGCGTTCCGCGCCTACCGCTACGACCAGGTCTGCGGCGATTCCTACTACGCCTACGAGCAGGTGCTGGAGGACTCGTTCACGCGCGTCTGCCGCCGGTGGGGACTGCAGGTCCCGGAGGGCTCTGGCAAGGAGTTCGGCGACGCCGTGCGGTCCTGGGGCCCGCACGCCGACATCCCGACCCCGCTGAAGAAGCTGGCAGGCGAGTTCCCGCTGGTGATCCTCTCCAACGCCGACGACGCCTTCCTGGACATCTCCGTCCCGCGGCTGGGAGCCGACTTCCACGCCGTCTACACCGCGGAGCAGGCCGGGGCCTACAAGCCCAGGTACAAGGCATTCGAGTACATGCTCGACAGCCTGGGGACGCAGCCGGACAAGATCCTGCACGTCTCGTCCCACACCCGTTACGACATCATGCCGTGCGCCGACCTCGGCATCACCAACACCGTGCTCCTCGACCGCGGCTACGACCCGCCGAGCACGTACGGGTACGTCCGCGTCGAGTCGCTCGACGAGCTGAACACCCTGCTCGGGCTCTGAGGCAAGGGCAGCGACGATGAAACTGACGTCCTACTGGCTGGACACGGCCGAACCGGCCGGGGACTTCCGGCGCAACCCGATCCCGGCCGAGGTCGACGTGGCCGTCGTCGGCGCCGGGTTCACCGGGCTGTCCGCGGCACTGGAGCTCGCGAAGCAGGGCGCGAGCGTGGCGCTGCTCGAGCAGCACACCGTCGGCTGGGGGGCGTCGGGCCGCAACGGCGGGATGGCGACCACCGGGCTCGCCATCGGCTTCGCGCAGGCCGTCAAGCGCTACGGCGAGCGGCCCGCCACGGCCATGTTCCTCGAGTACAACCGCGCGATCGACACGATCGAGTCGCTGGTCAAGGAACACGGCATCGACTGCGACTTCGAACGCACGGGCAAGCTCACGCTGGCCTACAAGCCCGCGCACTACGAGGGCATGAAGCGCAGCCAGGCGCTGCTCGCCGAGCTCGCCGGCCACCACGTGCAGCTCGTGCCGAAGGCCGACATCCACTCCGAGATCGGGTCCGACTTCTACCACGGCGCCACGGTCGATCCCCAGGCCGCGGGGCTGCACGTCGCCCGGTTCGCCCAGGGGCTCGCCGCCGCCGCTGTTCAGCACGGCGCCGGGATCCACGAGAACGCCGCGGTCACCGAGCTGCGCAGGGTGAGCGGCACCGTCCACGACGTCCACACCACCCGCGGCATCACGCGGGCCAAGCAGGTGCTGGTGGGCACGAGCGGCTACACCGGCCGCCCCTTCCCCTGGTTGCAGCGGCGGGTGATCCCGGTGGGCAGCTTCATCATCGTCACCGAGCCGCTGTCCGACGACGTGGTGAAGACGCTGCTGCCGAACCGCCGGATGGCGTCGGACAGCAAGAACCTCATCTACTACTTCCGGCTCACTCCGGACAACCGGATGCTGTTCGGCGGGCGGGCCCGGTTCGCGACGTCGAGCCCGGACTCCGACCTCAAGAGCGGGCAGGTGCTGCGCAAGGCGATGAGCACCGTGTTCCCCACTCTTGCCGACGCGCGCATCGACTACACCTGGGGCGGGCTGGTCGACCTGTCCATGGACCAGATGGTCCACGCCGGCGAGCACGACGGCCTCTTCTACTCGCTGTGCTACAGCGGGCACGGCGTGCAGATGGCCACTCACATGGGCACCGCGATGGCGGCGTACCTCGGGGGCGACCGCTCCGCGAACCCCTGGGGCGCGCTGCGGTTCCCCCCGGTGCCGGGGCACTTCGGCCGGCCATGGTTCCTCCCCCTCATCGGTGGCGGGGCCCGGCTTGCGGACCTGGTCCGATGACCGCCGCCGCCGTTCCGATCGCACCGGCGACGGCAATCGGGCCGCCCGGTGGGGCGTTCATCGCGGGGCAGTGGCAGACCACGGAACTCGCCATGGCCGTGCACGATCCTGAGAACGGACAGCTCGTCGGCCAGGTCGCCCGTTCCTCCCGCGCCGATGTGCACCGGGCGGCCACGGCGCTGCGGCACGGGCTGAGCCGGGACTGGCCGCTGCACCGGCGCCGCGCGGCCCTCACCGAGGCGTCCGCCCGGCTCGCGGCCCAGGCGGAACGCTTCGCCCGGCTCATCTCCACGGAGGGCTGCAAGACCGTGGTCGAGGCCGAGCGTGAGGTCGCCAGGGCGGTGGAGACGCTGCGGCTGTCGGGCGAGTGCGCCGACGCGCTCACGGGCGAGACGCTGCCGCTCGACAACACCGACCGCGGTGGCGGGCGGATCGGCTGGTTCGTCCGCGCGCCGGTCGGCGTTGTCGCCGCGATCACCCCGTTCAACGACCCGTTGAACCTTGTGGCGCACAAGCTCGGGCCGGCGCTGCTGGCCGGCAACGGCGTGATCCTCAAGCCGCACGAGGCGACCCCGCTCACCGCGCTCGCGCTCGCCGACGTGCTGCTCGAGGCCGGTGTCCCGGGGGATCGGCTGGCGGTGGTGTGCGGGGAGGCGGAGACCGGCGGGCACGTGGTCACGCACCCAGAGGTCGACCTCATCTCGTTCACCGGAGGCCCGGCCACGGCCGCCCGGATCTCGGCGATGGCAGGACCCCGCCGGCTGCTCATGGAGCTGGGCGGGAACAACCCGACGCTCGTGTGCGCGGACGCCGACCCGGCCGCGGCGGCCGCCGCGATCGTCGGTGGGGCGTTCGGGGCCGCCGGCCAGAACTGCCTGTCGGTGCAGCGCGTCTACATCGCACGCGAGCTGTTCGACCTGGTGTCGGCGGCCGTGGTGGCCAAGACGCGTGCCCTCGTCGTCGGCAGCAAGCAGAGCAGGCGCACCCAGGTCGGCCCGATGATCAATGAGGGCGAGGCCCGGCGGGTCGAGGAGTGGGTGGCCGACGCCGTCGGCCGGGGGGCGCAGGTGCTGGCCGGCGGCACCAGGAACGGCGGCTTCCACGCCCCGACGGTGCTCGGCAAGGTTCCGGGCGACGCCCGGATCGCGGTCGGGGAGGTGTTCGGACCGGTCGTCTGCCTCTTCGCCTTCGACACGGTCGAGGACGCAATCAGCCGGGCGAACTCGGCGCAGGCGCTGCACGCGGGGGTTTTCACGCGGGACGTCGCCACGGCGTTGCGGATCAGCGAGCGGCTGGTCGCAGGGGCGGTCCTGGTCAACGACACCAGTGACTTCCGCATCGATGCGATGCCGTTCGGCGGCTTCGGCCGCGCCGGGATCGGCAGGGAAGGCATCAAGCACGCCATCGCGGCGATGACGGAATCGAAGTCCTTCATCGTCAACAACATTTCGGGGCACGAGGAGACACGATGAAGTCGATCCGAACGATCCAGATTGCGGCGCTGGCCGCGATCGCTGCGATGGGCCTCGCGGCGTGTGGCAGCGGAAGCGCCGACACCGCGACACCGGGTGCCTCGGCGTCGAGCCAGACCGACGACATCTCGGTCAACGTGGCCGTCGACGAGAACGCCAGGGCGCTGCTCTCCCAGTCGGCCAAGGACAAGGGCACGCTCACGGTCGCGATGGAGCTCAAGTACCCGCCGACCACGTTCCTCGCCGAAGACGGTCGAACTCCGATCGGGTTCAACCCGGACATGTCGCGGCTGATCGCGAAGAAGCTCGGGCTGGAGCTCGAGATCGTCGACGTCGGGTTCGACACCATCATCCCGTCGCTGCAGGGCAACCGGTACGACATGACCGTGACGTCGATGTCCGCGACCGCGGAGCGGGTCGCGGTCGTCGACATGATCGACTACTTCAAGACCGGTGGCTCCGTCGCGGTGGCCAAGGGCAACCCGGACGGATTCGCCGTCGACAACCTGTGCGGCCGGGAAGTCGTGGTGACCAAGGGGTCGATCCAGGCCACCAAGCGCCTGCCCGAGCTGTCCAAGACGCAGTGCGAGGACCAGGGCAAGCCGGCCATCACCGGCATCATCCTGCCCAGCGTGCAGGACGCGATGACCCAGCTTGCCTCCGGCCGGATCAAGGCCGTCTACTACGACACCACCTCGCTCGGCTGGGCCGCCACCCAGCAGCCTAACCGGTTCGAGGTGCTCTCCCCCCAGGTCAACGAGTCCACGGTCTCGGTGGCCCTGCCCAAGGGCAGCGAGCTGTCCCCCGCGGTGCAGGCCGCCATCCAGTCGATCATGGGCACTCCCGAGTACGAGGAGGCGCTGGGCCGGTGGGGACTCGACGGGCTCGGCATCACCGAAGCGAAACTGCACTAGGCGCCGGCCATGACCGAGACCCGTGAGATCCGTCCGGAAGACAAGAAACGCCTCCGGCCCCGCCAACTGCGGGACTACCTGTCCTGGCTCGCCGCACTGCTGATCGCCGGGACACTCACCTACAGCGTGCTCACGAACCCCAACTACGAATGGGACGTGGTCGCGAAATACTTCACCCACGAATCCATCCTGCGCGGCATCGGGATCACCCTGATGCTCACCGCGGTCAGCATGATCCTGGGCTGCGTCATCGGGCTGGTCCTCGCATTGATGCGGGACTCCAAGAACAAACCCGTCGCCGCCGTCGCAATCGGCTACATCTCCTTCTTCCGCGGCACGCCGGTGCTTGTCCAGCTCATCTTCTGGTTCAACTTCGCCGCGCTGTACCCGAACCTGTCACTCGGCGTCCCCTTCACCGAATGGCAATACCAGATCGACACCAACACCCTGATCGGTCCGCTGACCGCCGCGATCATCGGGCTCACCCTGAACGAGGCCGCCTACATGGCGGAGATCATCCGGGGTGGTTTCGCCGCGGTCGACAAGGGACAGATCGAAGCGGCCGACTCGCTGGGCATGAGCTTCTCCAGGAAGCTGCGCGCGGTGCTGCTCCCGCAGATCATGCCGGCGGTCATCCCGCCCACCGGCAACCAGCTGATCGGCATGTTGAAGGGCACCTCCCTGGTGAGCGTGCTGGGCGTCGCGGACCTGCTGCAGAGCGCGCAGCTGATCTACGCCCGCACCTACGAGACCATCCCGCTGCTGATCGTCGCCAGCCTCTGGTACCTGGCGATGACGATCGCGCTCGGGATCCCCCAGTCCATGATCGAGAGGTACTACGGGCGATCCGACCGGGTGCCCGCCAGCGCTCGCCGGGCGGCCGCGAAGCAGCTGGAGGTGCCGGCATGAGCGAGCTCACGAGCGAATCAACAACACAGCCCAGCGGAGAAGGCACGATCGTCGGCCGGGAGATCCGCAAGTCGTTCGGTTCCCACCTCGTGCTGGCCGGTATCGACGTCACCGTCGAGGCCGGGGAGATCACCTGCATCGTCGGCCCGAGCGGGTCGGGCAAGTCCACCCTGCTGCGGTGCATCAACGGCCTGGAAACCGTCGACTCCGGGGTGCTGCGGGTCAACGGTGAGGACCTGGGGTTCCGGGAAACACCCTCGGCGTACATCGCCCTGTCCCCCGCGGCGCTGGCGGCGCAGCGCCAGCACATCGGCATGGTCTTCCAGGGGTTCAACCTGTTCCCGCACATGACGGCTGCCGAGAACGTCATGGCCGGACCGGTGCTCGTGAAGGGCGCCCCCAAGGCCACCGCCAAGGAGCAGGCCACCTGCCTGCTGGCCAGCGTCGGGCTGGCCGGGTTCGAACGCCACTACCCGGGGCAGCTGTCCGGCGGGCAGAAACAACGCGTCGCGATCTGCCGCGCCCTGGCCATGGAACCCAGCATCATGCTCTTCGACGAACCCACCAGCGCGCTGGACCCGGAACGGGTCGGTGAGGTCCTCGGCGTCATGAAGGACCTGGCCACCAAGGGCATGACCATGGTCGTGGTCACCCACGAGATCGGCTTCGCCCGCGAGGTCGCCGACAGCCTGCTGTTCATGGACGAAGGCCTGGTCATCGAACGCGGCGACGCACGCGAGGTCCTCTCCGCGCCCAAGGAGAAGCGCACACAGTCGTTCCTGGAGAAAGTACTGACATGACGGACGGCGAGCTGGCGGTCATCGGCCTGGGCAGCGCGGGCAGCATGGCGCTGTGGCAGGCGGCCAAGCTGTCGGGCGGTGTCGTCGGTTTCGAGGCACGGACCCCCGCCCACGGCCGCAGCGCCGTGGGCGGGGACTCCCGGCTGTTCCGCATGACGTTCCGGGAGCAACACGACCTGACCCCCGTCCTCGAGAGCTCCCTCCGGTTGTGGCGTGAGCTCGAGTCCGAATCGGGGCAGGAGATCCTCACCCAGTGCGGCGGCCTCTCCATCGGCGACCGGAACGGCGACTACATCGACGCGATGCTGCGCAACGTCCGGGAGACGGGCGCGCCGCACACGCTGCTGGACGCCGCGGCGCTGCGCGCCCGGTATCCCCAGCACCGCGTGGGCGACGACGACGCGGCCGTGTTCGATCCGCGCGCGGGGTTCCTGCGGACGGACCGTGCGGTGCTCTCGGCCGTGGCGGCGGCCGAGAGCCAGGGTGCGCAGGTGCTGACCTCGACACCGGTGGACGAGTTGCACGAGGAAGCGCACGGCGTGCGGGTGATCTCCGGCTCGTCGAGCTGGACGTTCGAGCGTGTTGTCGTGGCGGCGGGCGGGTGGTCGCGGCACCTGCTGCCGGCCCAGGTCGCCGACGCCGTCGAACCACGCCGGATCTTCCTCACCTGGTTCCTCGCGCGCGAGCCCGCGAGCTACACGCCGGACCGATTCCCGATCTTCATCAGGATCCAGGACGGGATGGGTATGTACGGGGCGCCGTCCGTCGACGGCGCCACGGTCAAGGCCACCCTCGACGGCCGGGGTGTGCCCGCGTCCTCCGCGGACGACGTGGCTCGCGAGCTCACCGACGCCGAGGTGGCGGAGAGCGAGCTGACCGTCGGTGCGTTCCTGCCGGGCCTGGTGCCGAGCATCGTCAGGTCCGACTCCTACCCGGACCTCTACACCGCCGACCGGCGGCCGGTGATCGGAAGCGTTCCCGGCCGTCCCCGCACGTTCCTGGCGACCGGGTTCTCCGGTGCCGGGTTCAAGATCGCCTCAGGGGTCGGATCGCTGATCGCTCGACGGGCGCTGGGCCGTCCGCCCCACCCCGACCTGGAGGGCACGCTGCGGTTCGCCGATCCCGGGCGGTTCGCGTCGACAATGGCGCGGTGATCGACCAGACCCCGCCGGCCTGCGGCCCGCTCACCGTCGCAGACGTGCTGGCACTTCCGGTCATGGCCGTCGGGGTTCCGCAGGTCGTCGCCGGAGAGGCCGCGCTCGACCGGCACGTGCGCTGGGTCCACATCACCGAGCTGACGGACCCGGCCTCGTTCCTGAAGGGCGGAGAGCTCGTCCTCACGACCGGTCTGCCGTTGCCGACGCAGCCCTCCCTGGTCCGCCGCTACGTGGACGAGCTCGCCGACACCGGCGCGGCGGGCCTCGTCATCGAGCTCGTCCGGCGGTTCCACCGACCACCCGATTCCCTGGTCCAGGCGTGCCGACGCCGCGGGCTGCCGCTGGTGACCCTGTCCAAGGACGTCAACTTCGTGGACGTCACCCAAGTCGTCCACGCTCTCATCCTCGGCAGCCAGGCAGCGGCCCTGCACCGGACGCAGCAGATCCACGAGGCGTTCACCGCGCTGACGCTGCGCGGCGCCTGCGCCGAGGACGTCCTGCGGGCGGCCGCGGAGATGAGCGGACGCACGGTGGTGCTGGAGAACCTGGTGCACCAGGCCGTGATCTGCGAGCCGGCCGGTGGCAGCGTGGAACGGGCGCTCGACGCATGGGAAGGCCGGTCCAGGGCGGCGCCCCGCTGCGATGCGCCCTCCGTGCAGGGCCCCGAGGGCTGGCTGGTGGCTCCCGTGGAGTACCAGGGCGAACGGTGGGGCCGCCTGGTCATGCTCCCGGCGGGGCGAGCCTTCCGGCCCGAGGACGGCACCGTCCTGGAGCGGGCGGCGATGACGTTGACGATCGCCCGTCTCATCCACTCCACCTCGTGGGAACGCGCCGCGCACCGCAACCTGCTGCGGGACATCGCCGACGGGCGGCACCGATCCCCCGCCGAGGCGGGCGCACGTGCTGCCGCGCTGGGCCTGCCCGACGACCGCCGCTTCCTCGCCGTCCTCGTGGACACCGCGACCCAACCCGAGCTCGAGAGCCTGCTTGCCGAGGAGCTGCAGGCGGACCACGGCTCCGCACTCGTGGGCGAGCTCGCGCCCGGGCGCATCGGGGTGCTACTCGCCCTGCGCCACGAGGAGGACTGGCGGCCCGCTGTCGAGCGGTTGGCCCGCGCCGCGACGGACGCCGATCCCCAGGCGGTGGTGTGCGTCGGTTCCGAGGGCGCCGGCATCACCCACGCCGCCCGCTCCATCCGCGACGCGATCCGAATCGCGGAGTCGGTTCTCCCCGGCACTGCCGGCAAGCCCTACCACGAGCTGGCCGACATCGGCCTGCGACAGCTGCTGTACGCGCTGCGCGAGGACGTCCGGGTTCAGGATTACGGCGAACAGCAGATCGGGCGGCTCCTCACTCACGACGCCCGACACCTCACCGAGCTCGCGCCGACCCTGCGCCACTACCTGGACGCCGCGGGCAACAAGACGGCGGCCGCGCGCCGTGGAGGCCTCTCCCGACAGACGCTCTACCAGCGCCTCGACGCCATCGAGCGGATGCTCGGCTGCGACCTCGAATCCGGCGAGGAACGAACCGCGCTGCACGTGGCACTCATCGCCCGCGACGTTCTACGGATGAGCGGGGCGCCGCGGGCGCGCAACGACCAGCCCGTAGATCCGACCTGACGCGATCCACGCACGAACGTGCCGATCGACATGCCGGTGGTCGCCATGCCGCCGTTGCGACCCGAGGCGCCGACGCCGACGGTGTTCTGCTCGACGAGGTCCACCTTCGCTCCCGGCAAACTGTTGACAGTTGACGAGCATACAGTTATGGTCGACAATCGACAAGCCGACACGGCAGCTTGGAGGAACGATGGGATTCGATCGCAAGCCGAGGTTCGTGACGTTCGACATGAACGGAACGCTGATCCAGTTCCGTATCAACGACGCGATCCGTGAGGTGCTGGGCGACCGACTACCGCCCGAGATCGCCGATGACTTCCTACAGGCCTGCAAGGCGTACCGGATCGACGAGTGCATGGGCGACTACAAGCCGTTCCACCAGATCGTCGCCGATTCCATGGAACGCGCCTCGCGCAGGCTCGGCCTCGATTACCGCGAGGACGACGCGCGGGCGGTGTACGACCACGTCCCCACCTTTGGCCCGTACCCGGGCGTTACCGAGGCACTGAACCGCCTGGCAGAGGCGTACCCGCTGGTCATCGTCACGAACAGCGACACCGCCCATGCGCTGCGCCTCGCGGAGAACCTCAAGGCCCCGTTCGAAGACGTCATCAGCGCCGAGGAGATGGGCGTCTACAAGCCACGGCTCCGTGCATTCGAGTACATGCTGGACAAGCTCGGCTCGACACCCGACGAGATCGTGCACGTCTCCGCGAGCCCGATGTACGACCACCGCTCTGCGGCGGTCACGGGCATCAGGAACAAGGTGTACGTCGACCGCGGCTTCGAGCACGACGAGTCGTGGCTCGGCTACGAGCGCATCACCGACATCGCCGACCTCCCCGTCCTTCTCGGCCTGCCGCGACCTTGACCGGCCTGTCGGGCAACGGCCGGCCCAAGGGAAGCGGCGGGATGAACCCCAAGTTCAAGCGGCTGGAGCAGCGGACGACGACGCCGGACGGCGTCTACCGCGTGCTGCGCGCCGCCATCCTCGACGGGACTGTGCCTGCTGGTGGACAGCTACGCGAGGCGCACATCGCCGCAGATCTCGGGATCAGCCGGTCCCCACTGCGCGAGGCGCTGACCAGGCTGGAGGAGGAAGGGCTGATCGTGAAGATCCCCTTCCACGGGGCGTTCGTCGTGGAGGGTGAGCCCTCGGGAGGTCGCCGAGATCGCATCGATCCGCCTACTTGTCGAACCGTACGCCGCTGAGCTCTCCGCTGAATCGCTGCGCGGTCCTGAGCGGCCGGGATTGATGCAAACCATCGAGGAGCTCCACCGGGCCACCAAGAAGAATGACGTTCCGGCCAGCATCGACGCGCACCTTCGCTTCCACAGGCTCTTCTACGATCTTTCGGGGCACGGCGTCCTGCAGAGTCTGTGGAACGGTTGGGAGACCAAGCTGCGCCTCTACCTCACGGTCGACCATCACACGTACAGCGACCCGCATGATATTGCCGCCGAGCACGAGAGACTGATGGCGACTGCCCTCGAGGGCGACATCGAGGGGTTCCGGCAGGAACTGGCCCGCCATTTCCAATCGGCGCTGCAAGGCAAGACGCAAGGAGAACCGCGCAAATGATCGAGACCGGCTCGGCTTCGGAGCGGCTCCAGGCCCTCGGTCTGGACCTTCCCGGCCTCGGTGACGACTCGACGTACGTGAACCACCGGACGCTGGGCTCCAGCATCTACATCTCGGGCCAACTGCCCTACAAGGACGGCGAGCTGCTGGGCCAGGGCATCGTCGGCCGGGACGTCGACGCGAAGACCGCGCGGGGGCTCGCGCGCCAGGCCGCGCTCAACGCGCTCGCCGCCGCTGCGCAGGCGGTGGGAGACCTGGACCGGGTCCGGATCGTGCAGATGCTGGTCTTCGTCGCCAGCACCCCGGAGCTCGGCGAGCAGTCGCGGGTCGCCGACGCGGCCAGTGACCTCCTCGTCGAGGTGTTGGGCGAGAACGGACGGCACGCGCGCACCGCGATCGGTGTCGCCGGGCTGCCGCGGAACAGTCCTGTCGAGATCCAGATGGTCTGCACCGCGGTCTAGAAGCGAGGAGTACAGCGTGCACCGGCTCCAACGAGTACTCGACACGCTGGTCGAGCGGGTCGACACCCCCGCGCCGATCGTGCTGGTCGACGTCATGCAAGACAACATCGACCGAATGCAGAGCTTCGCCGCCCAGCACGATCTCGACGTCAGGCCGCACGTCAAGACGCACAAGTGTGTGGAAGTCGGTCGGCGCCAGGTCGAGGCCGGGGCGGTCGGCATCACCGCGGGCAATGTCGGTGAGGCCGAGGTCTTCGCCGCGGCCGGGTTCGACGACATCTTCCTCGCCTATCCGGTCTGGCCGGCGGGAACGAAGGGGACGCGGATCCGCCGGCTCGCCGAAACCACCCGGCTGCGGGTCGGCGTCGACAACGTCGCGGCCGTCGAGGCACTCGCCGATGCGATGGGCGACGAACCGGACCGGCTCCAGGTCGTGGTCGAGGTCGACTGTGGCGCCCGTCGTTCCGGGGCGCCACCCGAGGTCGCGGGCGACCTCGCGCTCGCCGCCCGCAAGCGCGGCCTGGTGCCGGTTGGCGTCTTCACCTATCCAGGTCACGGCAGCTCCGGTCGGGACGCTCGCAAGCGCGCCGCGCAGGACCAGGAGGCCGCACTCACCACAGCGCTGCGCAGCCTCGCCGACGTCGGGGTCACCGCAGAGGTGGTCAGTGCAGGCTCCACACCCACCGTCGAGTTCTCCACCAGCAGCTTGATCACCGAGATCCGTCCCGGCGAGTACGTATTCTGCGACCGGAACAACTTCCGGCTCGGCGCCTGCAGCGAGGATCAGATCGCGCTGTTCGTCGCTGGCACAGTGGTCAGCGACTGGGTTCCCGACCAGGTCATCCTCGATGTAGGCACCAAAGTGCTCGGGCGCGAAGGCGACCTCGAGCGCGGCTACGGGGGCGTCGCCGGCACGAACGCGGTCCTGGCCAAGCTCAACGAGTATCACGGCTTCCTCGCGCTGCCCGCCGGCGAGTTCCGCCCCGGCGTCGGCACCGTCGTACCCGTGGTGCCGAACCACGTCTGCCCGGTCGTGATCAATTTCGAGGAGCTGCTCGTCACCGACAGCGCGGGCACCTCGCTGCAGCGGTGGCCGGTCGACGCCCGCGGATTCCTCAGCTGACTGACCAAGGAGTACATGACATGAGGCTCGAGAAGGCCACGGCCCTGGTGACCGGCGCCAGCAGCGGAATCGGGAAGGCAGTGAGTTCCCACTTCCGCCGCGAGGGCGCGCGACTGCTCCTCACCGGCCGCACGGAGCGACTCGACACCGCCCAGCCCGACGACCTGTACGTCCCCGGAGACCTCAATGACGAGGCGTTCGTCGAAGGCCTGGCCCGCCGGGCCGCCGAGTCCCTCGGCACCGTCGACGTCGTCGTCCTCAACCACGGCCTCCAGGTCAGCGGCCCGCTCACCGAGATGGCCTACGACGACGCGAAGAACGTGCTCCACAGCAACCTGCTCAGCGCCTTCCTGGTGATGAAGCACTTCGCGCCGCTGATGCCCTCGGCAGGAGGCTCGTTCGTCTGCGTCGGCTCACGGCTCGGCATGGTCGGCAAAGCCGGGGAAGTCTTGTATTCCGCCGCCAAGGGAGGCCTGATCATGCTCGCCAAGGGCGCGGCGATCGAATGGGCCCCGCGTAACATCCGCGTCAACGTCGTCGCTCCGGGCCTGACCGCCACCCCGATCATCGAAGCATCGATCCAACGCAGCCCCGACCCCGAGGCCTACCGCCGCGAGCGCGAAGCTCAGATCCCGCTCCAACGCCTCGCCACCGCCGAAGAGGTCGCCGACGCGGTCCTCTTCCTCGCATCGTCGGAGTCGTCGTACATCACCGGAGCAGTCCTTCCCGTCGACGGCGGGTACACCGCCTTCTGACCGGACGGGTCGATCAGCGGGAAGCCGCGCGAGTCGGTGAACCACGCCCATCGAGCCTCCGGGCACAGGGCCTGCATCCGCCGGAGGTCCGCAGCAGGCGCCGGACCGGCTGGAGTGCCGGATCCTGCGTGTGCCCGGCGGGCACGTGGTGTGCGTGCTGCCCGTCGAGAGCGACCCCGACCTCTTCGACGCTCAGGCCATCGCCTGGCTCTGACGCGGTCCGGCCCGAAGCAGGGCCCCGACTCTCGTATTCGGGATCGCCATGCCGGCACCGCGGGCACCACCAGCAGCAACGTCAGGTTGTCCGCCGCGTAGGTGATCACCGACCACTGCGTCCCCACGATCAAGCCGGCGGTGAGCAGCACATGCCCGACCAGCGACACCGGGCTCGTACCGACCCGAGCAATCTCCGCGGCGGCCCGTGCCTTCTTGACGCCGGCCCGCGCCTTCACCACCAGCGAAAGGATCGCAAGGACGGCGATGCCGCCGAGGAACAGCTCGACACCGCCAGGCCGGCCTCGTCGAGCAGGTCGAGCGCCTCGGCGATGACTGTCGCACGGTTCAGCTTGCGCACGTTGACAACCTATCAGCGATAGGCAACCATGCACGGGACCGGCCTATCACCTATAGATTGAGTTGCCGCCATGACGCCCGGCATTGGCCTGCCTGCTGCGCATCCCCGACCTCGTCGCGAGGTTCTCGACACAGGACCGAGGCGGCGACTGGCAACTCCCGGACTACGAGGATTCATGTCTCAGACACCAGTGACCTTCGGCATCCTGACCGCGCCGCAGCACGCCACGTATGACGAGATCTTGGATATCTGGCTCGCGGCCGACGCGATACCCCAGATCGAACACGCGTGGCTGTCCGATCACCTGATGACGCCCACGGGGAACGGACCCACTTACGAAAGCTGGACGTTGTTGTCGGCATTGGCGGCTCAGACTCGACGACTAGGTTTGGGAGTCCTGGTCACCAGCAACCGCTTCCGACCGCCGGCCGTACTCGCCAAGATCGCCGCTACTGTCGACATCATCTCCCGAGGACGGCTCGTTTTCGGTATCGGCGCCGGATCGCGACCAGGCCACCCCCTGGCCCGGCGCGAGTACGACGCACACGGCCTCGCCTTCCACGACTCCCCGAACGCCGTGGAGAGCCTAGCCGAAGCGCTGACCGTCATCCGTCGACTGTGGACGGAGACCGAGCCGTTCGACTTCGCCGGTACTCACATCCACCTCACCAAGGCGCTGGGTGACCCCAAACCGCTGCAGCGACCGCATCCGGCCGTCCTCCTTGGGGGGCGTTCGGCCCCGCTACTGCGCCTTGCCGCACAACACGCCGACCTGTGGAACATCGTCGGCGACGACACGAAGGACGCGGCCGCCCGCGGCGCCATGCTCAGCCAGATCTGCACCGAAATCGGCCGCGACCCCACCTCCATCACCCGGTCGATGCATCTGCAAGTCTGCTACGACCAACCCGGCATCACCCGCGATGCGATCGGCCGGGCACTCGACGCCGGTTTCACCCACATCACCCTCGGTTTGCCCAACCCCTGCCCGGGTGGCGTCGCCCACTGGGTAGCTGAGGAAATCATCACCCACGATCGCTGAACCAGGCGCCAGAAATTCACCCCGTGATGCTGGAGCTGCTCGCCTCTGACCTGCCGCGATCATCTCCGGTCGGACCGGGATGCGGTCCAGAGCGTTGGCCCCGCAGACTCCCGGATCGCGGCCACCACTGAACTCGCCACATCGGGAGGCGAGGAATGAGTCCCGACTTGGCTCACGGATGGCGGGTTCAGTGGGGTCGCGCCTCGTTGACCTGAGGTTTCGTGGTCGGGGTCGGTGATTTTGGGGCACTAATCGGTGCCTTCTAGGGTGGTCGGGTGGCGTTCGTGCGCTGTGTTGCGGCACACCGCATCACGATTTCTCACCGCTGCGCGGGTAGGGCTAGTGCCCGTCCGGTCTCGAACGGCTCGACCGGTAGCGGCGCCAGCAGCGGCGCTTCCAGGGCGAACATCTCCCCGACCGTGCGTGGACGCGACCCGACCCGGCGCGCGTCGTCGGCGGCGTCCCAGGCCTCAACCTGGGCGTTGAGCTCCGCGAGTGAGTCGACCTCAGGGATCGGGACGAGGTGGTTGCGGCGGAACCAGCCGATCTGTCCCTCGACGCCGCCCCTTTCGTGCGCGCCCGCCAGGCCGGGCTGGCAGTAGAACGGGTCGATCGGCTGGGGTGACTGGGAGCCGGTGGTCGGGGACGTGGGGGTACAGCGTTGCTGGCGATGACCGATCCCTCCCACTTCCCTACGGCACGGACTGGCCGTGGACACCCGAGACGGTCATCACCACCCGCGACATCAAGGCGACGCCGCTCCTCGACGGCGACCAGCTCACTGCGATGATGACGACAAACGGCGTCCCTCTGCTCGACCGGATCCGCGCCTGAACTCCCTACCCGGCAAGGAAAGTCGCCTGTATCGCGGTGAGCTCGGCCGGTGAGTCCTCCTGCACGAGGTGACCGGCGCCGGGGAACAGCACCAGCTCGCCCCCTGGGATGCTCGCGGCCAGCTACTCGCCCTTGTCGACGGGAATCCAGGCTTCGTCGGCACCCAACAGCCCAGCACGGGCAGGTCGATGTCGCCGTAGCGGCCCTGGATCTCGCCGGTGTAGCGCTGGTCGCCCCGCGACCTGCCGGTAGAGCGCGGGTTGGCCGTTGTTGCCGAGCCAGGGTTCGACGAGCCGCTCAAGCACCGCGGGGTGGAATCCCTGCGGGGCACGCCGTTCGCCCTATTCCAACGCCGGCTACCTCTACCTGGAGGTGCTCATCCGGCGCGCGGCCGACCAGCCGCTGGCGCTCGTTCGCCCGCCAACAGCTGTTCGAGCCGATCGGTATGTCGCGCACCTACTTCTGGCCCGGACCTGGACCTGCTCCGCTCGGCGGCTGGCCCCTGGCCCCGCCACGCCGGCACCGCTCTCGTGATGGCGCCCTGGCTCGCGCTCACCACCGACGGCATGCTCCTAGCCGCGCTCGTCGTCAATCTGGGTCCGACGCAACCGCCACGAAGCCGTCGAGTCGGGGGCCATGGGCCGCGTTCTGGGCCGGCATGGCCGCGACCATCGCCGCCAACCTCGCCGCCGCACAGCCGACTCGCGGGGATCGTCGTCGCCCTGTGGCCACCGGTCTGCCTGGCCATCACGCTCGAACTGATCGCGCTTGTCGCGTCCCCGACCAAGCACCGTCCAATCACAAGCACGCTGCCCGCCAAGTCGCCACGCATGTGCCCGACCACGCCCAGCCGGTGCCCGGGCATAACCCCACGCTGCGCTCGTCGCAACAGGTGGCCCGGCGTACGTTCCATCGGCAACACAGAGGTAAAGGCCGAAGTGCCGACATCGCGGGTTGCCCTGTCGTCTTCCTGGGACCTCCGGGAGCTCGAGTGCTTCCTCGCGGTCGCCGACGGCAGGCACTTCCGGAGGGCAGCCGAGTGCCCGGGCCCGTCTCCGCACCAAGAAGCCCTTCTGGCCGGGTTGGTAGTCACCGGCCGGCTGGCGGGTGATGACGTTGAGGCGGTTCCAGGTGTTGATGTCGGCGATCAGCGCTACCAGCGCCCCGAGCTGTTCCGCGTCGTAGTGCTGGGCGGCGTTGGCCCAAGCCTCGTCGGTGACGCCGCCCGCTGCGTCGGCGATGCGGGTTCCTTGCTCGCTGAGTTCGAGGGCTGCGCGTTCGGCTTCGGTGAAGACGGTTGCTTCTCGCCAGGTCGCCACCAGATTAATGCGAAGCTGGCTTTCTCCGGCGTGAGCGGCGTCCTTGGTGTGCATGTCGGTGCACGCCCCGCAGCCGTTGATCTGGCTGGCTCGAAGCCTGACCAGTTCCTGCGTCGCGGCGGGAAGGGTCGACTCGGCTATGGCTTGAGCCGCGGAGACGAGGCGCTTGGCGTACTTCACGCCGATTGTGGTCTCGTAGAGGCTGATGCGCGCGTCCATGTGCTTCTCCCGCTGGTTGGTGTGTTCGTCTCTGGTAGTACGACAACCCAGCCCTGGCGAATGTCAGGCGGGCTCGGACCTCACGGTTCGGTGGGCTGTCTTGTCGGACTGCTGAAGGGGTAGATGCGACGAGAGGAGCCGCCGGCGCCATGACCACCCCATCCGGGCCAGGACAGGGCCCTCGCAGAGATGACCCGCTCGATCCAGGCCTGAGCGCGATCATGAGCGAACGGCGTCAGTTGATCAATCTCGCCTACCGGCTACTGGGTTCGCTGGCCGAGGCCGAGGACGCCGTCCAGGAGACCTACGCCCGCTGGTATGCCATGTCCCCCCAGCAGCAGGAGGCCATCGAATCCCCCGGCGCCTGGCTGACGACGGTCGCCAGCCGCATCTGCCTCAACCTGCTCGGCTCAGCGCGAGCCCGGCGAGAGCGCTACGTGGGCGACTGGATCCCCGAACCGCTGCCCGATGCCTCGAAGTGGATCAACGGGCAGGCGGGCGGCACCACGGCAGACCCGGCCGACCGGATCACCCTCGACGAGTCGATCACCATGGCCTTCCTCGTCGTGCTCGAATCGATGACCCCGGCCCAACGCGTCGCGCTCGTCCTGCACGACGTCTTCGGCTACTCCTTCGCCGAAGTAGCCGAGATCGTTGGCCGCACCCCGGCGGCATGCCGCCAACTGGCCTCCTCGGCCCGCCGCCGCGTCCGCGTCTCACAGACAACCCCGACCCCGACAGCCCAGCAGGCCGACATCGTCAGAGACTTCAAACAGGCCTGGGAAGCCGGGGACATCGATGCCCTCATCGGCCTCCTCGACCCGAACGCCACCGCGATCGCCGACAGCGGCGGCCTCGCCACGGCCCTACCCCACCCAGCCGTAGGCCGCGAGCAGATCGTGCGCGCATTCGTCGACCTCGCCGCCACGCTATCCAACCTGACGATCCTGGAACGCACCGTCAACGGCCAACCCGGCCTGATCGCCCAGCACAACGGCACCACCGTGACCGTGTACGCGTTCGACTTCGCAGACGGGCGCATCACACAGATCTGGGCGATACGCAACCCCGAGAAACTCCGACCCTGGACCACGAACTGACACGCACTGAAGCTATGGCGTATCCCGTGAACCCCCGGCTGCGGGCCGACAGCAGCAAGCCCTTCTTCGCGTCTTGCCAAAGTCCCCATCGCCGCGTGCTCCACCAACTAGCTCGGATATTCGAACCTTTGCCTTGCGCCGCGCATGAAGACCGTCGCGGCCACCGGAAGGAGCACTACCCGTGGCAACGTCGAGATTCCTCCCTCTCATGCGCATCACCGCGACTCTGTGGACGGCCGCGCTGGTCATCCAAGCGGTCACCGCCGGACTGCTGCTGTCGACTCCCGGTGGACGTGACATCCACAACGCGGGCGCGCTACTGGTCTATCTCGCCGGCCTCGCACAACTGATCAGCGCGATTCTGGTCTGGCGAACCGGCGGCGGGAACGCGCGGTTCTTGATCACCAGCGCCGTCGGGTTTTCTCTGGCAATCGCCCAGGGCGTGATCGGTTGGATGGGAACAGCGGCAGTCCACGTCCCGCTGGGCGCACTCATACTGGCGGGCGGCACAGTGATGCTGGCCCAGACCTGGGCCAGCAGCTCATCTGCAGCGACTCAATAATGGACGATGGCTTCGGGCGGAAGGCTGCCATCAGATCGTCGACCAAGCCACGCGGTTTGGCCCGGTAAGGCTGGTCGAGGATCTTCCGAGCGCTCCCCAAGGCATACTGGCGCACCCGTGCACCACGCCGAACTTCGGCATCGAGCTCGGCGAGTACTCCAGCGGCCTCGGTCAGCAGCCGGGCCCGCTCGCCCGCCGACCTGTCGAGGTCGCGATGAATCTGCCTCATCCCACCCAGCAGCCCCCTCGCCTCGGCGGCTATACGACGCGCGGAGATCCGCGCTCCGGTCCACGTACTCCGCGAACGCCACCGCCTCGTCCAACAGGTCGTGCCGCACGTCCCGGTGACCACAGAAGACCGGATCGGCGTGCGCGCATCCGGATCGTCGAAGTGCACGTTCTCGTGCCCGAACAGCTCGAACAGCCAGCCGTCCAGCAGGCCCTACAGCTTCTGACCCACCCAACGCCCTCGATGAGGCAGCCATGGACAGCACACCTAAGGAGTAGCCACACATGTCATCCATCCAGGAAGCCGACAACAAGGCGATGCTGCGGCGCCTCAACGAGGCCATCAACAGCGGCGACACCGAGGTCATCTCGGCCACGATCGACGAGGTCTTCCACCCCGACGTCCTCATCCGCACCCCGCTGAAGGTCAACGCCAGTGGCACGGAGTTGATGAAACAGCTGTGGGCGGTGCTCCTGCGCGCGTTCCCCGACCTCCATGTCGAGGTCGAGGACGTGATTGCCGAAGGAGACAAAGTGGTGAGCCGGAACACCGTCAACGGAACCCACCAGGGCGAGTACATGGGCGTGGCGCCTACCGGCAAGTCCATCACCTGGAACGAGATCTTCATCGGCCGCATCGTCGACGGCCGCGTCGCCGAGACGTGGGGAGTCGTCGACGTCGCCTCCCAGATGCGACAACTCGGTCTCGTCCCTGCCTAACGCTGACCCGGTCGACAGAGTCAACATCCGAATGATCCCAGAATGGGGGGACAATAGTCATCGAGTTCCGACGTGGCAGCCCGCCCGCACGACGAACCCGAGCATCTCCTGCGTGAGTACGACCGGACACCGCCGCTGTGGCCGGACCGGCAGACCACCCGCGGCTACAGCGTGCAGGCACGGGTGGCCAGTACTGGCACGACGTGATCACCGTGCGCGGCAACGGGTCCCGCGGCGAGTGCACGGGCTGCCCGAACCGGTCACGGCCCCGGCGCTGCGCCTCGTCGTCCAGTCCACCAACGGCTACCCGTCCGCGGCGGTCTACGAGATCCGCTGCTACTGAGGCCCGGTCGATCCGCGGCAGCCGCCTGGCGATACGCGGGGCCCGGGGGTCGGCCGCCAGCTTCAGTGGCTACGCAGCACGCCGTACCGGACACCCGGCTGGCCGAGGTCAACCGGATCGCCGCCACCATCGGCAGACGCGGACCGCGTGAAACGCGTCACGTCGCATCACATCGCAACGGCCACCGCTGTCGAACTGGCATGTCCGAGCGAGATGTCAGCAACACCCGATCCACGGCGGCGCTCACGAGGACCGTCGCCGCGTTGCTCCTCACGACCGTGATCGGCAGCTGCGGCACGGCCACCGGCCAGACGGACGCCGAAACCGGAGGCCAGGTCGAAGTCATCGAGTTCGCGGTCGTGACCGATCAGTGGGCGGTGCTCGATCTCGGCACGCCGGGAGTGAGCGTCGGCGACATGGACGTCTACTCCGGGAACGGCGTCAAGGACGGCCGCAGTGTGCACGGGGGCGGCTCGTGCCAGGTCATCCACGTCGAGGGCGACCAGGTCGATACGCAGTGCGTGATCACGATGGAGTTCGAGGACGGCTCCGTGACGATACAGTCCGTCTGGCGGAAAGGTGCGAGCCCGCTGGACATGGCCATCACCGGCGGTACCGGCGCCTACAGCAACGCGCGGGGGGTCGTGCGCTTCTGGGACATCGCCACCCCGAACGAGCGGATGCGCGCCGAGATCACCCGCTGAGGTCGTCGTGGGCTGCTCTGTCATCGACTCGCCGCTCGTATGAGGCGCCTCGCCTCACATTCCGAGGTCGTGCGTAGTCGAAGAGGTGAGGCACCACCTGCGAAGCAAAGCAGTTGCGGGTTGATCGGTGGCTCGTCGTCGAGATCGAGAGGGGAACCCACCGTGCCTGCACAGGCCACCACTCACCGGGTCGTCGTCGTTGGCGGCGGTTACGCGGGCACGCTCGCGGCGAACCGGTTGCGCAAGCGCGACAACGTCGACGTCACCCTGCTCAACCCACGGCCGGTGAACACCGTCACCCCACACGCCTGTGTCACATGGCCACTGGAATGGCGATCTCAGGCCCACCCTGCCCTGAGCGACATCATCGGCCACGCCGCTGTCCAGATCGACGTGACCGAACACCTCTTCACGACACGGAGGGTGGACCAGCCGACCGACATCCACTCCGTCTGGCTCACCAGCGGGATCTGGTTGCAGACCGCCCAGTCTGGCCTACACATCTTCAACGCGCTGGACGAAAACGGTCTCAGCAACGAGCCACCTCTCACCTCGCCCGAGCTGCGGCACTTCCCGATCTAGACCGCGACCACATCAAGCGGCTGACGGCCAAACGGCCACTTGCGCCGGCCAGCCTCCGCCACCGACTTGCCGCGCTCGGCATCGACCCACGCGCCGACCGCAACGCCGCTCTGCTCCAACTCGCCGCCGAACTCCCGCATCCCCGTGATCGCCGACCTGCTCGGCAACGTCGTGACCGCAGCGAAAAGGGCCGAACACGCCAACGCCGCCCACACCGGCTACACGCGACCCACAAATTCCCGTGAGGAACACGGCCAAGCTCACCCATCAGCGTCCAGGGTCCTCCGCGCGGCAGGGGCCAGGTCGACTCGCTCCACCCGCCCCACATCAGTCAGACCGGCTTGGCTATGCCTCTGAACTCGCCCGCCGCTCCGCCTCCGCGAGGACCTCCCGCAGAATGTCCGCCAACTGCCGCAGAAACGCGGCGGCCGCCTCATCCGACGTTTCATCATCCAACACCCAGTTGGCATCCCACGCCACCAACCAAGACAGCAGCCCGGGTGACTGCGGCTCGGCGAGGATCGCGTCGAACGCACGCAAGGCACGCTTCAAGCTCCGAGTATTCACGGCGGCGAGCCGTCGGAGGTCGGTTCGGATCTCGTCGAGGGACTCAGCGTCATCTACGTGGCCGCGAACGAAATCCCGCAACGTCTCCAGCGGTGGCCGCTGCTCCAGCTCGGCGGCTCGCCTGCGCAGGCGCTCCGCAATCTTGGAGATGTCCATGCAAGTCGCCCCTCCCAGGAACACAGTACAGACGCCGATCGACGATGGCGCGAAACCCGGATCTTCGTGCAGTCCTGAGGCCGCACGGCCCCGCTTTACACCGACGTCAGCTCGGACTTCACGAACAACGCGCTGCAGGACCCGCCGCGCTGATACCACGCTCATCCGCCGAAAACGCGGCCACCCCGTGCAGTGTGGAATTCGGTGCGCACCCCCAGCGAGGCGGCGAGCCGCTCAGCTAGCCGCTCGCCGCGCTCGTGCCATGCCACAGTGGCCACATCGTCCGAGAACCCAGAGCCGGCCGGGTCGTCCGGGTTATAGACATTCTGAATGTCGTTGTCCCACGTGCTGATGGCGACGACAAGTTCGCGAGGTATGCCAAAGTCCTCGCCCGCCGTACATCACGGACGGAGCCCGCCGGCTGCGGGCCCAGCCTCGAACTGGTCGAGAGGATGGGCCGACCCGCGAGTCGGCCAGGGCCGCGACGATGGCGTCGAGGTCGGTGCGCGGACCGCGGTTGTACGGCAGTTTGGCCAGCAGCATGCCCATGGTGCACGTATTGGTCAGGGCGGCGACGGTCAGGCCGGCGCCGACGAACGCGGCTATCCACTTCGCTGGCTCGAACGCCGCGCTCGTCAGTGCGGCGACGAGCACGATGGAGCCGGCGACGAGCCGGACCTGCCGTTCGAGGTCCCACCGGGTCCGGCCGGTGCGCACCGGGGCGCCGGCGGACTGCCATTCAGCGAGGCCGCCCTGCAAGATCCGGGCGTTGGGCAGCCCGGCGGTAGTCAGGGCCTGGCGGGCTGTGGCGGCCCGTTGCCCTGAGCGGCAGACGAGGACGGCCTGCTCGTCGAGGTGCTGCACGAGCTCGTCGCGGTGCTCGCGCAGCACGTCGAGGGGCACGTTGACGGAGCCAGGGATGTGCGCGGTCTCGAACTCGCCGGGGGTGCGCACGTCGATGATCTGCGGACCGCGTCCCGCCGTGAGCAGTGGCTGCAGCGTGGCCGCATCCAGGGCGGCCCGTTCACCGGTGTCGCTCACGCGTTCTCCTGGGCCGGAACGATGGTCAGGCCGGCGTCGGCGGCCGTGGCGTAGGCGTCGTCGATGTGCACGACCTGATGGCCGGCGCGCTGCAGCAGGCTGGTCGCGGCGGCGGCGCGGTAGCCCGAGCCGCAGTGCACCCACACCACCCCGGCCGGTACGTCGTCGAGGCGGTCCGGCAGTTCGGGCAGCGGGATGTGCACCGCACCGTCGACGTGGCCGCGGTGCCATTCGTTGCTCATGCGCACGTCGAGCACCACCTCGGGGGCGGGTAGGCCGTGGGGCGGACGGCCGGCGCGAGCGGCGCCGAGGTCGGTGAACGTGGCCGTGGTCAGCGTGCCGAGGCGGCGGTCGTCGCCTACCCACTGCTCGGGGGTGCCGGTCGCCGCGGCCGTTGGCCGGTCGATGCCGATGCGGGCGAGTTCGCGTTGGGCGGCGGCGACCTGCTGCTCGCTGTCCCCGAGCAGCGTGATCGGGGCGTCCACCGGGGCCATCCAGCCCAGCCAGGTCGCCATCGGCCCGTCCAGGCCGAGGCTCACGGTGCCGGTCAGGTGCCGGTAGGCGAACGCCTTGCGGGAGCGCAGATCGACCACCCACTCGCCGGCGGTGATCCGCGCGGCCAGCTCGGCGGGATCGGCCCGGCGGGCCGGGGTCAGGTCGATCAGGTCGGCGCCGCCGCTGTTGGCCGCGCCCATGCGCTGGTAGTAGGCCGGATAGGCGTCCAGCCCGGCGAGGGTCTGGGTGACGAAGTCGTCGGCCGCCAGGCGCAGGGCCGGGTTGACCTCCCGCTCGCGCCCGACCGTCGAGCTCGGTGCGTCGGACTGGGTGGCCGCACAGAAGCTGCCGAAGCCGTGGGTGGGCCACACCCGTGCGCCGTCGGGCAGCAGGTCGGCCAGTCGCTGCACCGAGGCGTGCTGGTGTTCGGCCAGGCTGTGCGCGTGCTGGGCGCCCAGCAGGTCGGTGCGCCCGGTGGTACCGAACAGCAGTGATCCACCGGTGAAGACACCCACCGGGCCGTCGGGGCCGTCCAGCAGGTAGGAGAGGTGGTGGAAGGTGTGCCCCGGCGTGGCCGCCACCCGCAGCCGCATCGACTCCGACACCCGAACCTCGGCACCGTCGGCGACCGGCACCCGCTCGAAGCCCACGGTGTCGGCCGCCACGACCAGATACCGCGCGCCGGTCAACCGGGCCAGCGCCAGGCCGCCGGAGACGTAGTCGTTGTGCAGGTGGGTCTCGGCCACGTGCGTGATCCGCACCCCGAGCCGACCCGCCAGGGCCAGGACCCGGTCGATGTCGCGCTGCGGGTCCACCACGATCGCGGCCCGCCCGTCGTGGGCCAGGTAGCTGCGGTCTCCCAGGCTGGTCGTCTCGATCGTCTCGACGTGGATCATCACGTCCCCTTCCTCAAGTATCTACATCTATACCACTACACAGTTGTAGATACGATAGAGGAGTGGACCGAGTCACTCCGCTGCCCGAGCCCGTCGTCACCCTGGTCGCCCAACGGTTCCGCGTGCTGTCCGAACCGGCCAGGATCAGACTGCTCGACGCGCTGCGCACCAGCGGACCCGCCAGCGTCGGTGAGCTCGCCGCGCGGCTGGGCATGGGCCAGCAGAACACGTCCAAACACCTCGGCGTCCTCGCCGGCGAAGGCCTGGTGGAGCGCACCAAAGCCGGGAACAGCGCGCTCTACGCGATCAACGACCCCACAGTGTTCACCCTCTGCGAGGTGGTCTGCGACGCCCTCCGCGACCGCGTCGCCACCCTGCAGGCCGCGCTCCCACCTGTGCGCAGCTAAGGGTCACGTGTCCCTGAAGGAAGAGCTGACCATGACGCGCAGGGCGTTGGGCTCCGGCGTGATCTGCACGGGCGTGCGTCCGCGGATTTCGCCGTCGATGTCGAGGTCGAGGGGCGGATCGGTCTCCAGCCACAGCTTGTCGGTGGTCAGGAACGGGGTGCGGACCAGCGGCCGGTACGGACCGAGGACAGCCTGGCGCACGGTGGCGGCGGTGAGACACAGCCGGTTGGCGTCGCCGAACCCGGTAGATCACGAGCGAAGCGGTCGTCGATGCCGGCGTCGGCGGCGATCGCGCGACCGGCGTGGAAGCTGCCATTAGCGATGTTGAGCTGGTGGGTGGCCAGCCCGTACAGCCGGCCGTCCACCCTCAGCCGGGCATGGAACGGCTGGTGGGGTGAGCACCGACCGAGCGGGCACCACTGGTTACTACGCATGACCAACGCCGCGGCCCGAGCAGACAGGGTCAGACAGTGGCCATCGACCTGACCTTCGCCCCCGAGATCGAGCAGCTGGCGACTCGCCACGGCCGAGAGGCTGCTGGCCGCCGCGGCCTGAAGATCGTCCTGGTCGACCTGCCTCGTCGCCGAGCGGACTCGACCGGTTCGCCCGCGTCGTGGAGATCAACCTGATCGTAACCTTCAACGCCATCAGGCTTGCCGCGGAAGTCGCTCACTCATTCACTTTCCGCAGACCTGGCACGGCATCTGCTGATCAGCCGTCATGGCCGGGGTGTGTCTCCGCTCCCCCACCACCGGTGCTCCCGGAGTGGTGCGAAAGGCCCTCCTCGATGGCCCCACCGAGCCGGCCGCGCAGCGCCGTGACCACCTTCGTCTCGCCCACGGCGACCCACTTCGCACCCACGAGGTAGTGACCGCCGTAGTCCTGGGCCGCGTTGAGCCACTCGCGCTGGCCCTGGTCGGTGGCGAAGGTGACGAGGATGAACCTGCCGTCACCGGTCTGGCAGATCGCCTGGCGGATGTCGGCCTCGTCCGTCTGGATGTCCGGTGGGCAGTCCACCTCGGATGCCAGCTGCTCCAGGCTGCCGGTCGCCGTCTCCGGTATGGCCTCGTCACCGTCGGACCCGCAGCCCGACAGCGCCAGTACCGCCATGACACCGGCCGCAGTCAGCCTCAGTTGTGCCAACCTCATCTCTTCCTCCGGTCCCTTTTCCGTGAAACGAAATCGCCGGTGCCGAAGGATGCCGATGGCAGGATTCCGCCACCGGCATCCCTCACATTGTCACCCGTTTCGCCCGCTCAGCGTCATCGGCACTGCCGGCCACTGTTGATGCAGCCGACCACCTGGTTCATGAGTTCCTCGTCGAAGACGTTGATGAAGTCGTTGTGGTCAGTGATCGGCTTGTGCAGCTCCTCGGGGAAGCCGTCCACCGCGAACGGGTTCTGCACCTGTCCGTTCTCGATGGTCGGCGGCTGGGCGTCGTAGACCAGTCGAATCTGCAGCTGGGGGATCGCCTGGAAACCGTCGGCGCAGTCGCCGTCCTCCTGGACGAAGTCCACGTGGTCACGGTGGTTGGCACTGTCGATGTTCTCACCGTCCCAGCAGCTCTGGAAGTTGGACGTCCGTACGACCTGGCTGCCCTCCGGACAGATCGGGTACTTGTCCGTCAGCTGCGTGTCCTCGAAGCCGGTGCAGCTCCACGAGGCGTTGGCATTCGCGTCGCCGTTCGTGAAGGCCTTGGCGTCGCCTGTGATGATGCGCAGGAACTTCGGCATCGCGACGACGTCGCTCTGCTTGTTGCCGACGAACCTGATCTCGGCCTCGGTGGCTTCGAGGATCGTGCCGACGTTGCCTTCCGCGCCACCGCCCGCCTGGTCGGCGTCGAACTCGTCGGTGCCGTCCTGCTGGCGCAGCACCGGCCAGTAGTAGGTCGACTTGTCTCCCTGGTTCTGGCAGGAGGTATCGGCGCCTGCCAGGTCGTCGTTGCTTGCGAAGGCGTCGTTGCCCTGGTTGCCCACGTAGTCGTGGGTGTGGTGGGCACCGTTCTCGACACCGGGCGCCACGATCAGGTTGTCGGTGTTGAACAGGTTGTTGGCGTTCGTACCGCAGGACGTGGTGAAGATGCCCGTCGAACCGCTGTCCCCGTTCGCGGCCAGCCCGTTCCCGTTCTCCGCTGCGTTGGACTCGACGGTGGTGATGTCGACGAAGTCCTCGGCCACCGGGCCGGCGGCCTCATTGCCGTTGTCGGCCTGCTCGTTGTCGGCCTGCTCGTTGTCGGCCTGCTCGTTGTCGGCCTGCTCGTTGTCGGCCTGCTCGTTGTCGGCCTGCTCGTTGTCGGCCTGTTCATCGCCGGCCTGCTCGTCACGGGCCTGCTCGTTGTCGGCCTGTTCATCGCCGGCCTGCTCGTCACCGGCCTGCTCGCCGCCGGCCTGCTCGCCGCCGGCCCGCTCGCCGCCGGCCCGCTCGCCGCCGGCCCGCTCGCCGCCGGCCTGGTCGTCACCGGCCCGCTCGCCGCCGGCCTGGTCGTCACCGGCCCGCTCGTCACCGGCCCGCTCGTCACCGGCCCGCTCGTTGCCGGCCTGCCCGTCGGAGCTCTGCCCACGATTGCCTCGCGAGCTGCGATCCGGTGGCTCATCGCCGGATCGCGACCCGTAGCTCTGGGCGGCGACCGGCAGCTCGGCGGCGGCCGCGGCAGCGCTCCCCGTAGGGAGGCTGCATACAACAACTGCGGCCGTCGCGAGGATCAGTCTACGTAAGATCTTACGATTCTCTTTCGTGTTGGTCGGGGACATGTTTCTCCGTTCGGTCGGGGAGCGGCACAGTCGGTCTCAAGGGCGATGAGGACCGGCTACGTCATGGCGCGACGCTAGAAGCCACACACCGATCAAACACACAAATCTGAGAGCGCCACGGGCTCAGCAGTGCACGCGGAGCGACGAATGGCTGAGAATTAAGCCGAATGCACGCCAGATTAGCCCGCGAGGCAGCTCTGGGTCTAAGAACTTCGCCAGCGGCACGCGATGCCGGGTCATTCACAGACGAACATCGGATCGTAATTCTTTGAATCGTAAGACTTGGGTCAGCTTAGTGCCTCATCAAGGAAGGTCGGCGCTGTAATGGCACGGGCTCGATCTGCCACGTTCGCACGTGTAGCTGCCGAACGGCTTGTGGATCTCGCTACGCGATCTTCGCAACCGGGCCCGAGCGGACGGACGGCTCGGACGAGCTGCGCGACGGCCAGCTACTGGATACGAACGCTCCCCTGGCGAAACGGGCACAAGGTCAGGGGTCGCCCTGATGCCCCGCACAGCCGGGGCGACCAAGATCGCGGCATGGGAATCGCCAGGCTCGCCGTGGTGGCCGCGCCTCTGTGCATGCTCGCCTACGGGGTCATCCGGCTGATCGGCCGAATGGACGGTACGTACGGGCCCGGTGTGGACTGGCAGGCCGCCCACCTGGCCAACCTCGCCGGCCTGACCCTCTTCGTCTTCCTGGTGTTCGGCATCCGTCGCCTGCTCACACCCGGCCCAGGCAGGGACGCAGTCACCATCGTCACCCTGGTCGGGGCGGCAGCGTCGATCGTGCAGTTCGTGGCCGACATCGTGGAGGGACTACTCGCCGCCGACAAGGCGGAGATGCGCGAACTAAGCCGCCAATTCCACGCCCTGCCCGGGGTCGACCTGGCCTTCTACCAGGTGGGTCCGCAACTGCTCTACGTCGGGATGATCGCGCTCATCGCAATGCTGGCCCACGAGCACAAATTGCCCTGGTGGAGTGTGGCCGTGGTGCTGGTGTCCAGCTTCCTGCCACTGGTGACACTGGATCTGATCCCCGTCAGCGCGGCGGGGTACCTGGTCGCCCTCATCCCGCTGTGGCGCTGGCTGGAACGGCCGGTGTCCACGCACGTCGGCGTCACCACTGGTGGCATGTGAGGCTGGAGGTCGGCTGACGGTCACGCCTTGCCGATGAGGGTGTCTCCCGCTGTCTTGATCAGCTCGTCCATGGCCGAGCCGTCCATCGTGTGCGGCTGGAGGAGCAGCCGGCTGACGCCGACTTCGGCGTACCGTCGAGCGGTCTCCACGGTGATCGGGCCGGGAGGGGTGATCGTGATCTCGAGGTCGCCGAGTGCCGCAGGACGCTGATGTCGTTGGGCTGCCTGGCGAAGCGCGGCGAGCGCGCTCGCGGTCTCGTCGACGCTCAACTCCCAGCCGTACCAACCGTTTCCCTGCGTGACGGCACGGCGGAACGCCGCCGCCGAGTGACCGGCGATCACGATCGGCGGATGTGGTCGCTGGACCGGCTGCGGGCGTTGGAGCACATCGGTGAACGAGACGAAGCGCCCGTCGAACGACGGCGTCTGGTCGCCCCACAAGGAGAGCATTGCCGAGAGGTACTCGTCGGTTCGCGCCCCTCGCTCCGCGAGCGGCACGCCGAGCGCGCGCAGCTCGGGTTCCAGATAGCCAGCACCGACTCCGACGATCAGCCGACCCCGTGACAGTGCGTCGATCGACGAAACCTGTTTGGCCAGCAGGACGGGTTGCCGTTGCGGCAGCACGATGACGCCGAAGCCGAGGCGCACCCGACTCGTTGCCGCGGCGAGGTACGAGAGAGCCACGACCGCTTCAATGCGCGGTTGATCAGCGGGATCCGGCGCACCCACCGGCAGCGCAATGTGATCGCCGACCCACAGCGACTCGAAGCCGGCCTCCTCGGCGAGACGCGCGCGCCGCTCCATCGTGGTCGGGTCCGCGCTACTGCCTCGATGCAGGCCGTACAGAGCAAAGTTCACACCGCTCGACACCATTGGACCCCCGGTTCAATCTTCGATGTCGATCCTAGTGCGACGGCCGCCCCGCTAACCCCGCCGCAGCTGTTGGACGTGCTCGACGCCTGCCCGACCACCAAGACCTGGCAGACCCGCGGCCCGCCCGCCGAACCGGACCTTGCCGGGCTGCGGGACCGGGTGTGCTGCCGGTCGGGTTCTGGGGCGCGCTGCGTCGCTCCGAGCTCGCCGGGCTCCCCCTGGACCAGATCGCCGAGCATCTCGACGTTCCACGCCGCTACCTGTACAGCGCGGCCTGGACGAGTCGATGCGCGGTGAGTGCGTCGTGGTCCGCCTGCGCCTCGCGCAGCGCCTCGGCGTCGAGCCGGGACAGTCCCTGCTCGATCCGCTTGAGAAAGTCGATCGCCTGGTTCGCAGCCTCGACACTGTCCTCGCGGAAGGGGAACTGGTCGAGCTGCCACACCCCGTGCCAGTCGTTCTTCTCCAGGGTCCAGAAGAACTCGAACAGCTCGACGGGGTGGACGGTGCCGGCGACCATGTCGTCGTCCCAGCCGCGCAGGTTGTCGTTGACGTCCATCCCGAACAGGCGCCCGTGGTCGATCGCGAGCTGGGCGGAGTCGGCCGGCGACTCCCCGCCGAACAGGGCGTGGCCGAAGTCGAGCAGGATCCCGACGTTCGGCAGGCCGATCTTCTCGATCCCCAGCAGCGTGCGGGCCACCGAGTCGAAGCTCATGTGCACACGTGGTTCCCGCGGCTTGTACTCGATCACGAACTTGAGGTCGGGGTTCTCGCTCGCCAGCCGGCCGACGCCGTCGAGGGAGTGCTTCCAGAGCGTGCCGTGGTCGACCTGGAACGGGTAGTCCCACCCGTCCTGACCCGGCCACAGCTTGACGTACTCCGCCCCGAAGTGGCGCACGACATCGGCCGCCTGCGTCACCAGGTCGTGCGCCAGCTCGCGCACCCCCGGGTCCGGGTTCGTGAACGCACCTTTCGCGAACACCCGGGTGTAGATCTCCGGGGTGATCCCGATGACGCCCAGCCCGGCGGCCTCGAGCGCCTTGGACACATCGTCGTTCGTGAACTCGCCACCGAAGAACGGCCAGTTGAGGTCGACCACGGACAGGTCCCGGACCTGCCCGGCGAGCCGGATGGCGTCCAGGACGGTGCGCGGGTCGCCGTAGCCGTCGGTGGCGTAGCGGTCGACGTAGGTGGCGAAGTGCCAGATCCCCGCGCCATACCTCTGCTTGCCGCTCACGTCTTCTCCTTCGGATCTGGGGATGGGTCAGGACCGTGCCTTGGCGAGCGCTGCGTTCCACGAAGCGCGACGTCGTTCCACGATGCGGGGCTCCAGGGACGGTTCGAAGACGGTGCGGGGCCGCGGCAGCACCTCGAGCTCGGCGCTGGTCCACACCCCGCAGGCGAGTCCCGCCAGATGAGCCGCCCCGAGCGCGGAGAGGTCCGCGATCTCGGTCCGTTCGACGCGTCGTCGGCTCAGGTCGGCCTGCAGCTGGGCGAGCAGGTCGTTGGAGGCGGGGGCGCCGTCGACGAGGATCGTGTCGATCCGTCCGCCGGTAGCATCCGCGGCCGCCACGACGTCCTCCACCTGGAGGACGATGGACTCGAGGGCGGCTCGGGCGATCTCGGCGGCGGTCGTCGCGAACGCGAACCCCGTCAGCACCGGCCGGGCTGCGTCGTCCCACCATGGGGCGCCGAGGCCGCCGAATGCCGGGACCAGGTCCACTCCGTGGTCGGGGCGGGCGCCCACGGCCAGATCGGCGAGGCGCTCGGGCGTGCATCCCAGCAGGCCGGCCAGCCATACGAGCGTGGCGCCGCTCGAGAGGATGTTGCCCTCGAACGCCCGGGTCGGCTCGGGCAGGCCCCAGGCGATGGTGTCGACGAGGCCCGCGGCGCCGTTGGTGGTGCCGATCCCCAGGAGGCTGGAGCCGGTCCCATAGGTCACCTTGACCGTGCCGGGCGCGCGGACGCCGTGGGCGAAGAGCGCGGCGTGCGAGTCGCCGAGCACTGCCGCGATCGGCACTCCGCGCAGCCGAGGGATCGTCCGGATGAACGAGGTGTGCCGGTCGGACGGCACGATCTCGGGCAGGACGCCGCCTGGCACGCGGAACTGCTCGAGCAGCCAAGGATGCCAGCGGGCATCGGCCAGCGACATCAACTGGGTCCGGCTCGCGTTGCCGACCTCGATGCGCCGATCGCCGGTGAGCGCCGCGACGAGCCACGAGTCGACGGTGCCTGCCGTGAGCTCGCCCGCGGTGGCCCGGCGCCGGTCCGGGTCCACGGCGTCGAGGAGCCAGCCGATCTTCAACGCCGAGAACATGGGATCGATCGGGAGACCGGTGATGTTGCGCACCCGGGGGCCGATGCCGGTGTCGGCGAGACTCCTCCCCGCGTGGGCGGTCCGCCGGTCCTGCCACCCGAGCATCGGTCCAACCGGGTGGATGGTTGCGGTCTCCCACAGCACCGCCGACTCACGCTGGGAGCTCAGCCCCACTGCCGTGACCGGCGCATCCAGCTCGGCCGCGATCGTGGTGAGCGCGGTCTCGACGCTCGCGACGATCTCACCGGCGTCCTGCTCCACCCATCCCGGCCTCGGGTGCTGCAGCCCGACCGGCACGCCCGTCCGTGCGGCGATCCGCCCACTCCGATCGACCGCGATCGCCTTCGTCGATCCGGTGCCCTGGTCGACCCCGATGACGTACCGGGCATCCACTGCGGTCATGGTCCGAGCAGCTGCCGTGCGGCGTCGGCGATGCGGGGGGCGGTGAGTTCGAAGTACTCGAACAGCAGGTCGGTCGACCCCGTGGGGGCGAACTCGTGCAGGCCGAGGATGCGCATCGGTACGCGCGCGCCGGTCTCGAGCTGCGAGACCACACTCGCGACCGCGGCGCCCAGACCACCCGCAACGTTCGCCTCCTCCACGGTGACGATCGCCCGCGTCTGTCGAGCGGCGGCAGTGATGGCGTCGATGTCGAGCGGGGCGATGTACGCCGCGTTCAGGACCCGGGCCGAGACGCCGTTCACCTCGAGCCGGTCGGCGGCGTCCAGAGCGCGCGCGACCATCGTCCCTGTGGCGATCACGGTGACGTCGCCGCCAGGTCGCTGGAGGAGGAACTTTCCACGCGCCAGCACGTCGTCGTCCGTGGTCACGTCGGGCACCTTGTGGCGACCGACGCGGATGAACGTGGCCCGGGGGTGCATCGCGGCGTGGCGGACGGCGAGCCGGGTCTGCCGGCGGTCCGCGGGGACGACGATGTCCAGGCCAGGCAGCGGTCGCAGCCACGACAGGTCCTCGACCGAGTGGTGGGTCGGGCCGAGCTCCCCGTAGGCCATACCGGGACTCATTCCGCACAGGATGACCGGGTGCTGGCTGTAGGCCACGTCGGCCTTGATCTGCTCCAGCGCCCGCCCGGTCAGGAACGGCGCCGCGGCGCAGACGAACGGGACGAGGCCGGCGGCCGCGAGTCCGGCACCGACGCCCACCATGTTCTGCTCGGCGATACCGACGTTGACGAGCCGATCCGGGAACTCCCGCTTGAAGGCGACCAGGTTGCTCGATCCCACGGAGTCGTTGCACACCGCGACGATCCGCTCGTCGGCGCGGGCGAGATCGGCCAGTTCCTCGGCGAATGCGACGCGGTTGTCGTAGGTGGGCGCGTCGGCGATCGTCAGCTCGCTCATGCCGTGGCCGCGAGCTCGTCGAGTGCGGCCCGCACCTGATCGGGATCCGGCACCTTGTGATGCCACTCGACCCTGTCCTCCATGAACGACACTCCCTTGCCCTTGACGGTGTTGGCGATGACCGCGACCGGGCGGCCGGTCGTCGAGGGCGCGAACCCGTCGAGCAACTGGAGGTGGTCATGGCCGTCGATGATCCGCACCTCCCAGCCGAAGGCGGCCAGCCGCTCGTCGAGGGGATCGAGGCCGTTGGTGTCCTCGGTCCTCGCCCCTTGCTGGAGGCGGTTGCGGTCGATCACCGCGGTGAGGTTGTCGAGCCGGTGCTGCGCGGCGGACATCAGCGCCTCCCAGTTGCTGCCCTCCTGCATCTCACCGTCACCCAGAACGACGAAGACGCGGTAGTCGGCCCGCAGGATCTTGGCGCCCTTCGCCTCGCCGACGCCGACGGGCAGGCCGTGACCCAGCGGCCCGGTATTGGTTTCGACCCCAGGGACCTTGGTGCGGTTCGGGTGCCCGTTGAGCGCGGAGAACGGACTCATGAACGTACCGAGCTCGCTGGGTGAGAAGTACCCGGCGAACGCGAGCGAGGAGTAGAGGGCGGCTGCGCAGTGCCCCTTGCTCAGGATGAGCCGGTCGCGGTCCCGTCGGTGCGGGTCGGCGGGGTCGATCCGCAGGACCGCACCGTAGAGCGTCGTCAGGATGTCAGTCACCGACAGGTCGCCGCCGATGTGCCCCTGCCCGGCGGCGTCGATCATCTCGATGATCGAGCGGCGGATGCGACGTGCCTGGCCGCGGAGCAGGTCCACCTGCTCATCGGGGCCTGCGGCGCAGACCCGCTCTCGCAACTCGCGCCACTCCGCGACCTGCGCTTCGTCCACAATGAGCATTCGTCACCTGTTCGTTCGTGCGTGCGTGCGGGAACCGGATGTGCATGATCGGAAGGTTCAGCCCTTCACCGCTCCGGCCAGGGCGCCCTGCGTGAAGTACCGCTGGAAGAGCAGGTACACGACCAGCACCGGCAGGATCGACATCACGATGAACGCGTTCAGCTGCCCGTAGGAGCTGGTGAACTGGCTGCTGAAGCCCTGGAGCGCCAGAGGAACGGTCCACGTGTCCTGGTCCTGCAGCAGCGTGAGCGCGATCGAGTACTCGTTCCAGGTGGCGACGAAGTCGAGGATGAACAGCGCGGCGAGGGCGGGCTTCGCCAGCGGCAGGATGATCCGGAAGAAGAGCCTCGCGTTCGACGCACCATCGATGCGGGCCGCCTCGTCGAGCTCCATCGGGATGGCCCGGAAGAACCCGTGGAGGAAGAACACCTGGTACGGGATGCCGAACGCGAGGTACGGCAGGATGATCCCAAGGTCGGAGTTGAGCAGATCAAGGGCCGACATCGTCGTGAACAGCGGCGCGAGCGCCACCTGGATCGGCACCATGGCACCGACGGTCACGACGAGCAGCACGGCCCGTTGCCACCGCAGCGCCAGCCGGGCGAGGGCGAACGCGGCGGCAGCCGACACCAGTAGCCCGAGCGGCACCTTGATGCAGGCGATGAGCAGGCTGTTGCCGAAGCTCGTCACGAGATCGCCTCGGTCAGCCGCGTCGGGGTAGTTGTCCCACCGCCACTGCTCGGGCGGCGCCCACGCCGAGCCGCCGGAGATCTCGCCGGTGCTCTTCAAGGACGTGAGCACGATGAAGACGAACGGCAGCGCCCACACGACGCAGCTCACGACGAGGGCGATCCACAGCCCGACGAGGGTGTAGTCCCGCCTGCGCTCGGTCGAGACCGTCACGACGCCGCCTTCCGGGTCGTCCACAGCAGGTAGGGCACGACGAGCGCCAGGCTGATGACCAGCAGGACGGTCGCGACGGCATTGCCGATTCCGAAGTCGTGGTTGCCGAACGACTGGGTGTACGACCAGAGCGCGAGGACCTGGGTGGACTGCGCGGGCCCGCCCCCGGTCATCCCGACGATCAAGTCGAACACCTTGAGCGAACTGATCGTCGTCAGCACGAGGACCACGGCCGTGGTGGGACGCAGGGCCGGCAGCGTGACGTGCCGGAACACCTGCAACGGCGACGCCCCGTCCACCCGGGCCGACTCCACCAACTCGGGAGGCACGGTCTGCAGCCCCGCGAGGAACAGAACCATGTTGAAACCGGTGGTCTGCCACACGAAGGCGACGAAGATCGAGTAGAGCGCGATGGTCTGGTTGCCCAACCACTCCTGGGCCCAGCCCTCGAGCCCGACGGCGGCGAGCGTCTGGTTGAGCAGCCCGAACATCGGGTTGTAGATCCAGGTCCACATCGTGGCGACCGCGATCGACGCGAGCACCGCCGGGATGTAGAAGACCGACCGCATGAGGTTGCGGCCCAGCATGCGCCGGTTGAGCGCCATCGCCATCAGGAGGCCGAGCCCGGTGGGGACCACCAGCGAGAGCAGCACCCAGACGACCGAGTTCCGGAACGCGGTCCAGAACACGGGATCCTGGGCGAACAGCCGCACGTAGTTGTCGATTCCGACGAACCGGGGCGTGGAGGTCGCGAAGCCGTTCCAGTCGAAGAAGCTCAGCCGGATCGCGGAGACCATCGGGTACAGCAGGAAGACGCCGTAGAGCGCGAGGGCCGGCCCGAGGAACGGCAGTGCCGAGCGAATCTCGTGGGGCAGCCGGCGGCGGCCCCCGGATCCGTCCGACACCGACCGTGCCGGCCTGCGCGCTCCGGACGCGGTGGACCGCGCTGCGACGGAGGTACCTGTGGTGGTCACGTCCGGCTCCGTCAGGCGTTTCCGTCGATGAACGCCTGCAGCGCCTCGCCCGCGTCGGCCGGCGCGATGCTCCCGGTGAGCACGGAGTTCTGGATCCGCCAGTACTCGGTGGTGACGTTCAGCGGGAAGTTCTGGTCGTTGTTGAGATGGAAACCCGAACTCGTGGCACCAAGCTCGGCGAAGCGCTGGCGGATCGGGCCGACGTCACCCGTCGAGGTCGCGTCCTTGTTGACCGACGTCGCGGCGAAGACGCCGCCGATCGACCTCTGCACCTCGGCGGACGTGAGGTAGTCGAGGAACCTCGCGGCCTCGTTCGGGTGTGCGCTCCGGGCCCCGATGTACATCCCCTCGGAGAAGCCGTAGAGCCGGTCGGCGCCGGTGGGGAACGGGAAGATGCCGATCTCGTCGATGTTGCCGCCGCCGTCGGTGATCTGGGTGGTGAACCAGTCACCCTCGAGGGCCATCGCCGCCTTGCCGGTGTGGAACAGCACCGACGACTCGTCGTTGTCGATACCGATGAATCCCTGGTTGAAGTAGCTGTCCGACCACGTCTTGAGCTCGGTGAAAGCGACGTCGACGCACGGCTCACCGGCCCAGCTCGCGGTCCGCGATGTCAGCTGGTCGGCCTTCTCCGGGCCGCACTCGGTCTCGATCAGGTTGTCCAGCAGGCGCATCACGTGCCAGTTGACCGAGCCGCCGAACTCGATCGGGGTGATGCCGGCAGCCTTCAGCCGGTCCGCGGCGGTGACCAGTTCCTCGTACGTCGTGGGCTCGGCGGTGATCCCCGCCTGCTGGAACAGGCGCTTGTTGTAGTAGATGACCTGCACGCGCTGCGTCCACGGCACGCCGTGGTGGCCGCCGTACTGCGTGTAGGGCTCGATCGTGGTGGGCGTGAACCGGTCCGCCCAGCGGTACTGCTCGTAGTAGTTCGAGATGTCCTTGCTGACGCCCGCCTGGACGAACTCGCCGCCGAGCCCTGGGCCCGTCCACATGTAGAAGATGTCGGGTCCGGCGTCGGTACCCGCCGACGTGCGCAGTGCGTCCTTGTGGGCGTCGACGGACCGGGTCTCGAGCGAGATCGTGATGTCCGGGTTGGCCTCTTCGAAGTTGTCGATCAGCTCGTCGAGGGTGGCCTGGGCGGTGTCCTGCTGTGTGACCAACCACCACTTCAGCTCCACGGTGTCGCCATGACCACCGGAGCCTCCGCAGCCGCTCAGCAGCATGCCGGCCGCGGCCAGCAGCGCGACGATGGACGTCCTCAACCGCATCGTTGCAGTCCTCTCACCAGTTGTTGTCATACGCGGCCGCTGTCATGCGCCCGGGTACTCGCCCTCGAAGAGCAGGTAGACCAGCGGCCGGCCGTGCTCGGCCGGGACCGGATCGGCGGCGCGCTCCCGCTCACCTGTGCCGATCACCGCACCGGTCCGGGGATCGACCACGTGGTAGCGGCGGGGCAGGTCCGCTCCATCGAAGATCCGCAGCGGGCCGCCCTGCGCCGCATAGCCGATGTAGAGCACGCCCGGTACGAGCAGACCGCGGGGGCTGAGCGCGACCTCCCAGGTCGGCGCCATGTCCGTGACGGGCAGCCCACGCAGGATCCGCCCCACCAGCCCGACGTACGTGGATCCCTCGAAGTCGAGCGCTTCCCGCCACCCGGCGCCATCTGCGAGGAAATACGGCTCATGGCCCGGCTCGTCGGGGTGCAGCCGCCACTGCCAGAGGCTGCCCGCCCCGTAGACGACGCCCATCGTGCCGCCGGCGCAGAGGTTGCTCCAGGCCTCGTGGCCCTGCCACCAGCCCTCGGCCTTGCCCCAGCGGCCCGAGTGCTCGTAGGTCGGCTCCCCGTTTGCGACAGCGCGGACGGGCTGGTTGCGCCACATATCGGCGACGCGTTCGGGCACGTGCTCACCGGTGTGCCCGGTCTGGCACCACTGGAAGTCGAGCCATTCGGCGTCCTGGAACGCGCGGTTCGTGGCGTGCGGCCGGTAGTGGATGCCGGTGGGCTGCCCGTAGTCGTCCCACGCCTGGATCTCCGCCCCACCGGCGCCGATCTGGGGTTCGGTTCCCGCCCCGTCGGCTCCGACCAGGTAGACGGCGGGGCGCGCCCCGTACCGGGCGACGAGGTAGCGGCAGTACCGCGCGTAGTCCGCGGGTGGCACCACCGGTCCGGCGGTCCCCTTGCCCTTCCACCCGAACCCGTGGAAGACCGGTTGCAGGACCGGCGCGATCCCGTGCTCGACGAGGATCGCGACGAGCCGGTCGAAGTACTGGAAGTAGGCCGGGTCGAGCAGCTCAAGGCCGCCCTCGTGGAGGTCCTCGAACGCGACTGCGAAGCCCTCGTCGACGGTCCGGTCCCTGGGCCCGGTGACGCCCATGTCCGGCTGCACGGTCATCATCAGGACCGCGTTGAACGCCTTGCCGGACCGGTCGGCGGCGTACGTGCGGACCTGCTCCTCCGTGGCCCGCCACGGCAGCGCCCATGCGGTGTCGGCCACCAGGAGGGCCGGGGCGCCGTCGGCGTGCACCAGGTTGCGCCCGCCCGGCGACATCCGCCAGAACCCGTGGTGGGCCCACGCCGTCGCGCGGTCCGTCGAGGACGGATCGACCTGCACGGACCCGGTCACTCCGTCGAGGCCCGAGTCCGGATGCGAACTGCCGCTGCGCCACGTCCACTCACCGTCCGGCAGCGGGGACGCGAAGCGCACCCGCCAGACCCGGCCTCCGTCCCAGAAGGCGGGCCGCCGCAGGACCGCGCCCGAGTTGTGACGGAACTCCGCCCACACCTCGACCGCGGTGTAGGGGGACTCGATCTCGTTCTCGGCGACGAGAACCAGCTCGGCCTCCTGCCACGGTGACGCCACGGCCTTCAGCACCGGTTCCGGCAACGCTCCCACCCCACTACACACGTCGATGTGAATATCTATTCGAGAAGAGTTGAACATGCACCATGTTCCGAGGTGTCCGAGTCGCGTGTCAACCACTTCCCGAAAACTCATGCAAGGCTGAATGGATATGCTTCGATGGGTCGGCCGGCCGAGACGCGAGGAGAGGACCACAGATGGGAGCAGGCCCAGCTGCCGAACTGGACGGCCCTGCGGCCGGGATCCCGCGCGAGCACGTCCGCCTGTTGACGAAGGTCGCGCGGATGTACCACGAGCGTGGGATGCGCCAGCCGCAGATCGCCGCACAGCTGCACCTCTCCCAGCCGCGCGTGTCCAGGCTCCTCAAGCAGGCCGGGGAGGTCGGGATCGTCCGCACGACGGTCGTCTCGCCCCGCGGCGTGCACGCCGAGCTCGAGGAGGCGGTCGAGCGCCGGTTCAGGCTCACCGAGGTGGTGGTCGCCGACACCGACGGCCCCGCCGACGAAGCGGCCGTCCTCCACACCATCGGGACCGCCGCCGCCACCTACCTCGAGACCACGCTGACGGGCGGTGAGCACATCGGCATCTCCTCCTGGAGCTCGACCCTCCTCGCCACCGTTGACGCCATGCGGCCGCGCCCGGTCCAGGTCGCCGAACGCGTGGTGCAGATCCTCGGCGGCATCGGGAGCAGCAGCGCGCAGTCGCAGGCCACCCGTCTCACCGGGAGGCTGGCCCAGGTCACCAAGGCCGAGGCCAGCTACCTGATGGCGCCTGGCCTCCTCGCGAGCGCGGACATGCGCAGGGGCATCACGGCCGAGCCCAACATCGCGAGCGTCATCCAGGCCTACGACGAGCTGACGACGGCGCTGGTGGGCGTCGGCAGCCTGGAGCCGTCGCCGCTGCTGCGGGAGAGCGGCAACGCGGTCAGTCCGGCCGAGCAGGACGAGCTGCGCAGCCGCGGCGCCGTCGGTGACATCTGCATGCGGTTCTTCGACGCCGAAGGGCAGCCCATCGCCGCCGACCTCGACGGGCGTGTCCTCGGTATCAGCGCCGCCGCTCTGAACGCGGTCCCCCGGCGAGTGGGCGTCGCCGGCGGGCAGCGCAAGTGGGGAGCCATCCGCGCCGCGCTCGTCGGCGGCTGGCTCAACGTCCTGGTGACGGACTTGCACACCGCGAAGTGGCTGGCCGCAGGCAGCCCGGAAGAGACCGACGGAAGAACCGGCCGATGACGACACCGTCGGGCCTCCGCCGGCCCGGCCACATCTTCCCCCTGCGCGCCCACCCGGGCGGGGTGCGTATCCGGCCCGGGCACTTCCAGCCGGCGAAGACGAGGTTCGCACCCGTCTCCGCGGCGAGCGTCGGGCTGTGCAACCCGGCCTCGCCGATCAGCTGCAGCCGGCGACCCGGCCCACCCTGGGCGCCGAGCGTGCTCGGTCGGCAGCCCAGCACCTGCTGACCCGGGAGAGAACCGCCCGTACGACCGGGTACGACTCGGTGGTGCCCCGGTCGTCGCGCACCAGCCGCCCGTCGCTGCTGCGGGAGCTGCGGTCCGTCCCGACGATCCTGCTCCTGCTGGGATTGTTCGGGTTCATCTTCATGTGGGCCGCGGTCGTGGGTTCGGGATCCAGTTCACCGGCCACACCGACACTGTGGTGTGGGGGTCGTGGGGCCGGGTCGGGAACCGGCCGATCCTGGCCACCGGGAGCAATGACCAGACGGTGCGGCTGTGGGAGGTGATCGCCGACCGGGCGGTGCCGCGCCTGCCGTCCTACCGGTCGGACGCCACCGCAGAGGATGACGCGCTGGATCGGGGCGCGGAGGCGGCGGCGCTCGCGGAACTGATCACAGCGGCGGTCGGCGCGCCCGCCGCTGGCGGTGGGGTTGTTCGGGGACTGGGGCGAAGCCCGAGCAGGTCTTTCCTGCATCCCCGACGTCGGCAGTAATCCCAAGGCAGGGGCCTCCAATCCACCCCCGTCCGCACACTCTGTGAGACGACTGTGAGACGGGGCAGTCCCCGACTGATGATCCACACACCAGCCCGGGGCGCTGATCGGAATCGGAGGCTCCGAGCCGGAGCGAGACCCGCTACGGACCCGGCGATGCCGGAGAAGTGGCCAGCTCCGCAGCGACCCACTGGCCGGCGACAAGCGATGGCAGGCCCGCCGACGTCCCAGCAGGCCCTCCCTGCTGGAGCGCTACCCCGATGACTACCCGACAGCGTCCTTGACCAACGCGACAACCTTCTCGAGTGGAGCGTCCGCCTCGATCACCGTGCCATCGGGCTTGATCAGATCGAAGCGACTGCGGGTGAGCTTGGAGTACTCGACTACCCAACTCCCGTCGACCTTCACATAGCGATCACTGTAGTGCCCGTAACCGTGCACCCCGAGAGTCCCGCCGAAGATCAGCACGTCGTCCATCGTCCACAGGGCTTCAGCGCTCGTCGCAGACGTGAGATGGACACGCCCCTCGTATCCCTTGTGATGCGTTTCGGCCCCACCGAGCGTCAGCCTGAGGAAGGCGACGAACGGATCCCTGCCGGCAAAAACAGGGCCGGCGCTGCACACCGTGTCCACCACCACATCAGGCGCCAACAGGTTGCGCAGACCATCCCAGTCCTTCGCGTCGACGTTCGAGAAGTAGCTCGCCTTCAGCCGCTTGATCGCATCGACCTCCGGTCCCGAGTCGACAGCAAGTGTCGAATATCCACACAGCAGCGCGCCTGAGTCCGCATGGGCAACCCCGACCATGCCGCCGCCGAGTCCGACCGCCGCCATTACCGCCAAAGCGGCACGTAGCGCCTGACGCTTACCGACACTCCCGAAGAACTGACGACCACGACCTACAGCCATGCTTTTCTCCTCTTCCATCAGCGACACATTCACGGCGATCGACATCCGTCCGTCGAAGGTGATCATGTGGTTACGGCGATGCCGCACCCGAGCGGCGACGCACAATCCCGGCGAGTTCTGCCGACAAGGGCGACGATACGAATCGGAACCCGACCGCCCGTGCGGACCACTACCTTGCCGGCTATGTCCATATAGCATTCCCGGAAATCTCCAACATGAGATACCTGAAACGAATGAGCGAGCGGGCGCCCAATGTATGGGAGCAACATCCGAAGTGTCAACACTTGCCAATTACTCACAAGAATCCGGCCACCCCCACCAGTATTCTTGTCAACCAGTGAGTGTCGCACTCCGGATGACGGGCATTGCACACGGACGCAACGCTTGTCATACGAGCTTCTCGAGGGCAGCAGCCGCGGCGGGCGCCCCACCGGCGGCGGCGAACGAGTCGCGGATCCGCAATGCGGCGGCCGTGAACGAGTGTTCGGTGAGGACGCGGTCGAGCGCTCTGCCGATGTGCTCTGCGTTCGCGTAGGTGAACCGCAGCCGTAGGCCCGCACCGGCCACAGCGACCTGCTCGGCGATCAGTGGCTGGTCGTCTCGGACCGGGGCGAGGACCAGCGGCACGGCGCAGGCGAGCGCTTCGCAGACGGTGTTGTGCCCCGCGTGGCAGACGACGGCATCCACGTGGCCCATGAGGGCTTGCTGGGGTAGCCACGGCAGGCGGATGAAGTCGCCGGCGACATCACGCAGGCTGTCACCGGGATCGGCGAACACGCCCTGTACGTGCGGTCGCGCGCGAAATGCCGCGGCGCACCTGCGCAGGAAGTCTCCGGTCGCGTCGGCGTTCGCGGTACCCATGCTGACGAGCACGGTCGGACGCGTGGGATCGAGCCGGCCCCACGGAAACCGCCCGTCCTCGGCTGTGGGCCGCCGCCGGATGGGCCCCACGAACAGCGCCGGCACGACGGGCTCGGCAGCCAGCGCCTCCGTGGTGAACGCGATCACGGCATGCGGCGAGAACCGCGGATCACCCGCGGCCGCCACACCGAATCGTTGCTTCAGCGCGGTGAGCAGACCAGTCAACCAGCCTCGTACCTGGGGCACGTCCTTCAACGGATCGACGAGCTCCGAGGACGTCGTCGCCGACGTGGCCCACGGAACCCCGGCACGCGCCGCCACCAGCGCGCCGGCGAGTGCCTGCTGGTCGGCGATGACGACATCCGGCCGGATGCGGTCGAGGGCGCGCTGCACCGTCGGCTCCATCCATTCGGCGAGCGGCACCAGCACGTGCTCCCACAGGTGTCTCAGCTCCGCGAACCCGCGCAGGTCCGGCGGCCGCGGCCTGAGCGGTGCGGCGCCGCACCCGTGCACCGGCCAGCTGCCGGGAAGTGTCCGGTGCAGGACCGACTCGTCCCCGACCCACGCCACCTCGTGACCGCGGTCCCGAAGCTCGGCCGCGACCCCCGCGATCGGGTTGATGTGGCCGACGAACGGCGGCACCACGATGAGGAACCGGCTCATCGGGAGCCTCCCGACATCGCCGGTTCGTGCCGGGCTATCCAGTCCAGCAGCAGGGGCCTGAGCTCGTGGTGCCGCTCGACGAGTACGGAGTGGTCCTGCCCGGCGATGACCTCGGTCCGGCAGCGAGGCAGGAGCCGCTCGACGCCGTGGAGGTCCTCGCTCTGGAACCCCTCGCTGCCCAGGACGGACAGGACCGGGTGGGTGAAGGCGGCCAGCGCGGTCTCTTCGAGGAACGGCCCGCTGGGGACGTCCTCGATGATGCTGGTCGCTCGGATGATCTCCGCCGCGGAAAGGGTGAGCCGCGCGTGGTGCTGGCCGTAGGTGTCGGAGACCCATGCCAGGAAGCGCTCCGCCTCCATCTCGTCGAGTACGGCGTTCAGGGCGCGGGCCATCTTCTCCGACCACGCCGCCGTCGGCGGCTCGGACTCGATCGCGACGATGCTGCGGACCCGCTCCGGGTAGCGCGCGGCGAAGGCGAACGCGACCGTGCCGCCGAAGCTGTTACCGACCAGGTGGACCGGCCCGGTGACACCGATGCCGTCGAGCAGCTCGCGCAGGTCGGACGTGAAGTCCTCGAGGCGGTACCCGCGGCTCGGCCGATCGCTGCGGCCGTGGGCCCGCAGGTCGTAGGTGAGCACGTCGATGCCCGCGGCGGCGAACGGCGGGGCCAGCGTGAGGTAGAAGCTCGCGAGGCTGTCGTAGCCCAGCCCGTGCACGAACACCACCTGCGGCGCCGGCAACGTGGGCGCTTCCTTCGCCGGCACGCGCTGGTAGTGGGTGCGAACCCCGTTGATGACGAGGAAACTCACGTCCTGCTGCTCGCTGTCGGGGCGAGCGCCGACCAGACGTGGTCGACGAGCGAACCGAGCCGGAGCCCGATCACGTCGTCGATCTTCAGCTCGGCGAGGAACTCGGCGATGTTGACCCGCTCGCCGTAGCGCTCGGCGAGCATGGCGCCGAGCGCGACCAGGTCGATGCTCTCCAGGCCGAGGTCGTCGTGGAACAGGCTGTCGGGGGTGATCTCGATGTCGTCGAGGCCGTACTGGTCGAGCAGCTTCGTCACCATCGACCGGACCTCCTCGAACACGGCAGCGGCATCTGTCATGAGAGGTCTCCTCGGGTGGATGTGACGCGGTACGCGCGTGAGCTGAGCGGGTTCGTGATCCGGGTGCCGTCCCTGCCGTCCCACGGCGTGATCCCGACTTCCGGGGCAGGGTCGGATCCGACGGGCCGGACCAGGGCGGCGGCGACGTCCCCGTGATGTGCGGCGGCGACGTCGAGATCGGGAACGTCGAGCCCGTGCTGACCGGACACCCGGCGCCGGCCGGACGCATCCCGCTGCACGCGGAGCTCCGCGGGATAGGCAGGGCCGGCGCCGCGGTCCCACAGCCACCCCCGCACGGCGTCCTTGATCACCACGAGCTCGAGCAACCACGCCCGCCGTCGGGTCGGGAGCAGCCGCTCGTACTCGGCGCACTCCTCGTGCCCCGCGTAGCGCTGGAGGTAGAGCTCCCGGGAGGCCAGCGTGTGCCACCGCTCGGCCGCCCACCACCAGCCGTCCGGGTGACGCTCGGCGACCGTCGAGGTGGCGGGCTGCCGGTGCACCGCCCCACCACGATCGTCGCTGTCGAAGCGCCGGTCGGCCCAGCCGCGCACCGTCATGATCGGTGTCCCGTTCCGGCAGAGCCGGCCGTCCACGGTCACCGAGTCCTGATCGAGGCCGGTCACGTGCAGGGAGCACTCGACGAGCTGTCCCGGTTCGGGCTCGGGCCCGTGCAGGTCGATTCGGGCGATGCGCGCCGGGAGGGCGATCCACCGGTCGCGCTGGTTCTCCACAAGCCACTGGCCGAGGAACTGGCCGAGGTTGTCCAGCAGGGCGCCCGGCGCGGCCGGCACGGTGATCAGGCCGCGCATGGTCGTCCTCGAGACGGCGATCGAGCGGGTCAGCCCCTGGAAGGCGGGTCCGTGGAACATCCAGCCCTGCTCGTAGATCTGCGGTGCCGTCAGCTCGGGCAGCCGCTCGCCCGCACCGGGAGCCCACGCGCCCTCCGATGCCGGCGTGCGCCGCGCGCCCAGGAGCACGGTTCCCTCGGCGTACTCACCGAGCTGGACCTGCACGCGCTCGGCCCCTCGGTGCTCGACCCCGATCTCCACGCGTCGGGGCGGTACCGCCAGTAGCCAGCGGTGGAACCGCACGTCCTCGACCGCGACGGCGATCAAGCCGGGGTAGGCGCGTTCCGCGGCCTCGATCATGTGCGTGACGATGGTGGTCGCCGGGACGACCGGGCGCAGGTCCTCGTCCTGGGGCCAGCCGGGCCGCTGCCGCATGAGGCAGTGGTCGCGCAGGTAGGGCATCGCCCGCAGGGAGACGTCGAGGACCTCGCGATACGCCGGGACCGAGGTGCCCGGATGGGCTGCTCGAAGCACCGTCGCCACCGACTCGGCTGTGTGGGTCAGGAACGTGGCCATCTCCGCTGCGAGCGGCAGCGTTTCCCCGAGCACCGCGAGCTGGGCGATTCCGTCCCGACGGGACGGCGCCGGTGGGTCCAGCGCCGTGAAGTCGGGTTCCGCGCCCTCCGTCCAGAGCGCCACCGCGCACCGCCGCAGCTGGTCCATGCCCGATCTCTGCGGGGAGTTGGCGGGGATCACGAGGAAACCGCCGTCCGGGACGTCGTGCTGCAGCGTGTCCTCGATGAGCGAGCCGAGCTGGCCTGGGCCGAGCAGCACGAACGCGCGCACGCCGGCACCGTGCAGCGCTGTGACGAGATGGCGGAACCGCACCGGCTCGACGAGGTGGCGCAGGCACAGCTCTCGGGCCGCGGCGGGGTCGTCGGGGAAGGGCGCCGCCGTGGTGGCCGACCAAACCGGAACGTCGGCAGGCCGCATCCGCAGGCTCGGTACCCCTTCCCGGAAGTAGCCGAGGTATGGCTTCAGCATCGGGGTGTGGAACCCGGAGCGGAACGGCAGCGTTTGGCAGATCACCGAGCGGGAGCGCAGCAGCGCGACGACGTCGGCCACCTCGCGCTCGGGCCCGCAGACCACCGTCTGGTTGGCGGAGTTCTCGTGCGAGATCACGACCCCGGGGAACCGGGCGAGCTCGCCGTGCACGCGGTCGGCTGGGCAACCCAGCACGGCGAACTCGACGCCCGGCACACGCATCGCATCGAGGTCGGAGCCCGCAACCATCGCATCGAACTCGGCGCCGGAGACGATGCCACCCGCGATCATCGCCGCCCACTCGCCGACGCTGTGCCCGGCTACCGCGGTCGGTCGGATCCCGAGCCGGCGCACGGCCGCGTCGAGCAGGCGGCCCACGGCGAGCACCGCCGCGCCGTGCTGCACGAGGTTCGCGGTGGCGGCGTCGGGTGCCGGCAGACCGAGGTGCTCGGCCACGTCGTCGATGCGCGGGGCGAACTCCCCTTCGAGGCCGGGAAAGACGAAGGCGAGACCGCCGCCCCGTGTCAGCAATGGCTCGGGGCTGAACCAGAGGTCGCTGCGCCGCCGCACCGGCCGTCCCTTGGCGACCAGCCGCCGCGCGGTCGCCAGCCGCTCGGGGGTCGGATCGAACAGGCCGAGCCGTGGCCCTGGGCCCGGGTGGGTCGGGCCGCTCGGCGGCGATTCCGGATCGACAGCGTCGATCGCGGCGATCAGGCCGGCCCGGTCGGGCGCCGCCAGCAGCAGCATCCGCTCGGTCAGCAGGGCGGACGGGCCGGTCATCGCCACCAGGCCGACGCGGTGTAGAGAACCGCCGGGACGTCACCGCATGCAAGTTCGCGGAACAGCTCGGACACGGCGGTGTCCGGCTCGAGCAGGGCGATGCCGCGCGCGCCGTAGGAGCGGGCCAGCTCCTCGCTGACCATGCCGCCGTGCACGCCCCGCGGCGCCCACGGTCCCCAGTGGACGGTCACCGCGCGGATGCCGGTGCGCTGCGACCACGCCGCACCCATCGCCTCCAACGCGGCGTTGGCCGCGGCGTAGTCGGCTTGGCCGCGGTTGCCGAGCACGGCCGCGATACTGCCGAAGAACACCACCGATCGCGGCGGTTCCGGCAGCTCCTCCAGCGCGCCCAGCAGGGCGCGCGCCCCGTCCACCTTGGTCCGGTACACCCGGGAGAACGAGGCCGGGTCCTTCTGCCCGACGAGCCGGTCCTCGATCACCCCGGCCGCGAAGACCACGCAGTCGATCCGGCCGCGCTCGGCGTACACCTGCTTCACTAGCCCCGCGACCGCGTCCCCGTCGGTCACGTCGACGGTGTGGTACGTGGCGAGGCTGCCTCGCTCGCGGAGCTCGGACAGGGTCGCGTCGACCTCGCGGCGCGCCAGGATCTCCCTGGCCCGCCGGTCGATCTCGACCGGATCGCGGGCGACCAGCTTGCGAGCGGCCCCGTCGACGGGCTGGCTCGCCACGGCCAGTGCGCCGCGCAGCGCGGTCAGGTCGGTTGCGGCGGCCACCTCGGCCGGCTCCGGCTCGCTGTGCAGGACAGTCCGCCCGGCGAGCTCGATGCGGCAGCGCGTGGCGGCGGCGACCGCGCCCGCGACCCGCGCGGTGATCCCGCGCGCGCCGCCTACGAGCAGCACGACGGAGTCCGGGTCGAGGCCGACCGTGGCCAGCTCGGCGGCGCCGGCAACGGCCGGGCTGGCGCCGACTGCCGCGGGACCATCCAACGGGGCCGCGACCAGCCGCGGGGCGCGCCGTTGCGCGCCGTGGACGACCACCGGGCCGCCCTCGGCGGTCTGCAGCTCGGCGGTGACCACTTCGGCCACTCGCTCCCCCTCGGTTGCCGCATCCAACTCGATCAACCGGGTCAGTACCTGCGGATACTCGCGGTCCAGGCTGCGGAAGAACCCGGAGAGGCCCCACGCCCGCCCGCCAGGGCTCGCGACAGCGACACACCAGCGGACGCGCGGGAGCGCCGACTGGAACAGCGGGAAGATCGCCGGCAGCACCGGCTCGGCCGACCCACCGACACCGGGGGCGACGGCGTGCAACGAGACCAGGCCGTCGAGCACCGGCAGCGCTTCCAACTCCGGCAGGTCGTCGACCACGACAGGGAGCGCGCCGTTGGCGGAGAGCCGGCCCGCCAGCTCCTCGGCGAGGCGGTGGTCCCCGCCGACGATCGCGATGGTCGCCCCGACCAAGACCGCGACGTCCGCGTCGGCGGACGCGTCCGCCAGCTCGAGGAGGTACCGGCCGGGCTGCTCGCCCGCTGGCGTCCCGAACCGGAAGTCCGGTGCGTAGATCGGCGGATCCGGGTTTCCGCTGGGTGCGCCGCCGGGTTGCTGGGCCGTCGAGTTGTGCGGTGGACTTCCGGTTCGGGACGCTAGTGTCCCGAACCGGAAGTCCGGTGCATAAATCGGCGGATCCAGGTTTCCGCTGGGTGTGCCGGCGGACCGCGCCTCGTACCGGGTGTACTCGGCCGGTTCGCCGGTGCGCCCAGCGGGAAGCTGGGCCGTCGAGTTATGTGGTGGACTTCCGGTTCGGGACACTAGGGCCGCGTCCGGGCTCGGGGCGGCGGCGGTGGGCTCCCCCGCGCCGAGCACCGCGGCCATGGCCGTGGCGGTGCGGCTGCGCACCAGCTCGTCGACGAGCGCGGATCCGTTCCCGATCGCGCCCGCAAGCTCGACGGCGATCTCGGTCCGTTTGATCGAGTCCACGGACAGGTCCGCCTCGAGATCCATGTCCGGCTCGATCATCTCCTCGGGGTAGCCGGTCTTGCGGCCGATGACCGCCACCACCGTGGTCAGCGGGTCGGCGGCCGGCTCCGGCTCCGCGGCGGGGGCAGCGGCACTGCCGGCGGCCAGGGAGCTCGCCGCCGGCAGTGCCGCTGCGGGTTGCGGCAGAGGGGGTGCCGCCGGCATGGCAGACGCGGGAACGGGCGACGCGCCGAGATAGCCGAGCATCACGTCGCGCTGGGCGCTGACGAGCTCCCGGCTGGTGCGCAGGAAATCCGCGATGAGCGCGTCGCGGTCGGACGAGTTCGACAAGTTCTCCGTCCTCGGGTTCGCGAAGGGGTGGACGCGGCGGGCGGGTGCCAGGCCGCCGGGGATGGTGTCGCCGTCCTGGGCGCGCACGAGGTGGCCGTCGACCGTCCAGCGCGGTCGGGCGGGCGGCTCGGCGAACGTCAGGTCCAGACCGGGGCGTCCGGTGTGGAGCCAACCCGCCCGCACGTCGACGCCGGCGGCCGCGAGCCGCGCAAGGCCGGTGAGGAAGCCGCGCAGGCCGCCCTCGCCGAGGCTCACCACGGTGTGGGGACGGCCGTCCAGGATCTTGCCGACCAGGCCGCCGAGCACGGCTCCCGGACCGGCCTCGACGAAGACGCGGGCGCCGGCTCCGTACATGGCGTCGATCTGCTCGGCGAACCGGACGGGCGCGCCGATCTGCGCGGCCAGTTCCGCCCGGACGGCGCCTGGGCCGGGCGGGTATGGGGCCGCCGTCCGGTTCGCCCACACCGGGCGGTCCGGCTCGCCGACCGGGGTGTCGTCGAGCACCGCGCCGAACGCGGAACCCGCGGCGGCGACGACCGGGCTGTGGAAGGCGCAGGCCACCGGGAGGGCGGTGACGGACAGCGAGGCTTCCCGGAGCGCCGCCACCGCAGCCTCGACCGCGACCGACGGCCCCGAGATCACCGTCTGATCGGTCGCGTTGTGGTTGGCCACGACCACCGCCTCGGCATCCGGAACACCGGCGAGCACGCGCTCGACGTCGGTGCACGCCGCCGAGACGGCGGCCATGGCGCCCGGGTCGTCCCCGGCCGCGTCCAGGATCGCCTCCGCGCGGGCCACGCTGAGCTCGAGCAGCACGGCGGGCGCGAGAGCGCCCGCGGCCGCGAGTCCCACCAGCTCGCCGTAGCTGTGCCCGGCGTACATGTCCGGCCGCACGCCGCACCGGGCCAGCAGCTCGTGCACGGCCATGCCGGCGATTCCGAGCGCCGGCTGCGCCACCCGCGTCGCGCGCAGCCGATCGCGCTGGGCGCGGGCCTCCTCGGGGCCGAAAGCCGCGGGCGGGAAGAGAGCGGCCACCTCGGGCCCACCGAGGTCGAGGATCCGGCGGAGCTCGGGCAGCGCCACGAACAGCTCGGCGAGCATCCCGGGGTGCTGGCTGCCCTGGCCGGGGAACAGCACCGCCACCTCCCCGGCGGGCTCGTCCTGCCCGACGAGGACCTCGGCGGGTGTCTCACCGACGGTCACGGCGTGTACGAGCCGGGCGAGCTCGTCAAGGTCCCCGGCGACGAACGCCAGCCGCACCGGGGACGCCTCCAGCGCGCTCCACCCGGCGACGGTCCGTGCGAAGTCACGCAGCGCCCACGGCCGGCCCGCGGTGTCGTTCGTCGACAGCAGCGTGCGCAGCCGTTGCATCTGGCGCACGGCGGACGTGCGGTCCGCGCCGCGGACGAGGAAGAGCTCCGCGGGCCAGGCCGTGAGCGCGTGCGTGGCCAGCTCCGCGGTCTGGTGCCCGGACAGGACGAGGTGGAAGTTCGTGCCGCCGAAGCCGAACGCGCTCACGGCGGCCGTCCGCTCGTGCGCTGGCTCGGTCCACGGCGACGGCTCGGTGCGGAACACGAACGGGCTCTCGTCCGGGTTCCAGGCGGGGTTGGGCCGGGCGATCCGGGTGGGCGGGAGGACCCCCGTGTGGACCGCGAGCGCCGTCTTGATCATGCCGGCCATCCCGGCCGCGCACTTGGTGTGCCCGATCTGCGACTTCACCGACCCGAGGACGCAGCTGCCCGGGGTGGCTCCGCCGTCGGTGAACACCTGGGTGAGGGTGGTGAGCTCGGTGCGGTCGCCGACCACGGTGCCGGTGCCGTGCGCCTCAACCAGGCCGATCTGCGACGGTGTCACTCCGGCGTTGCGGTAGGCCCGCTCCAGTGCCCTGCGCTGCCCCTCGGCGCGCGGGGCCGTCAGGCCCATGGCCCGGCCGTCGCTTCCGCTGCCGATGCCCTTGATCACCGCGTAGATGCGGTCGCCGTCGCGTTCGGCGTCGGCGAGTCGCTTGAGGACGACACAGCCCACCCCCTCGCCGAGCGCGATGCCGTCACCGTCGGCGTCGAAGGGACGGCATCGGCCGGTCGGGGAGAGCGCGCCCACCGACGCGAACAGCAGGAAGTCCTCGATCGAGTTGTGCAGGTCAGCGCCCCCGCACAGCACGACGTCGCTGGTGCCGCCGAGCAGCTCCTTGCAGGCCGCGTCCACCGCGGCGAGGGACGATCCGCACGCCGCGTCGACCGTGTAGTTGGCGCCGCCGAGATCGAGCCGGTTGGCGATCCTGCCGGAGATGACGTTGGCGAGCTTGCCCGGGAACGAGTCCTCGGTGAGGCGGGGTAGCTGCGCGTCCAACTCGGGGGGAAGCTCGTCGAGGTAGGCCCGGAGCATGACCCGCAGCGTCGTGGCCCTGGCGAGGTCGCTGCCGGCCTCGGTACCGAAGATCACGCTCGTGCGTTCGCGGTCGAACGGCCGGTCCGCGTAGCCCGCGTCGGCCAGCGCGCGCTGGGCCGCTTCGAGCGCGAGCAGCTGTACGGGCTCGATCGACGCCAGCGCTGCCGGCGGGATGCCGTACCGGAGCGCGTCGAACGGGATCCGCGGCAGGAACCCGCCCCATTTCGAGTACGTCCGATCACCGGTGCTCGGCGCGGTGTCCTCGGTGAAGTACCGCTCGACGTCCCACCGGTCGCGAGACACCTCGGTGATCAGGTCGACGCCGGCAAGGACGTTCGCCCAGAACGCCGGGAGGTCGGGCGCGCCGGGGAACATCGCCGACATCCCGACGACCGCCACGTCCAGCGGCTGCGGCGCGGCACGGTCACTCGTGACCGCGGCCGGGCGGGAGCCCGCGGCGAGGAACTCCACCGCGCCCGTGGTGACGTCGGCGTGCAGGGTCGCGAGGTCGGTGGCCGCCAACCGCAGCACGGCAACCTGACCGGCCATGAACAGGCCGTCGGAGTACTGCGCGGACTCGTCGACCTCGACGAGCTCGCCCCCGTCGCGGCGCAGACCCTTGCTGGCGATGCGCAAGCGCCCGACGTTGAGCTCCTCGAGCCGTTGCCACACCTCCCGCTCGGCGATCCCGTTCCCCAGCAACTCGCCGCGCAGCGCGGCGAACTCGCTGGTGAACGGGCTGGGCAGGCACCGGGTGACGTGCCCGGGCGCGGTCTCCAGCAGCACCGTGGCCACCGCGTCCACCGCCTGCCGCTGGAACAACGGTTGGACGGCGCCGTGGGCAACGGCCTCCTCGGTGAAGAGGTAGGCCGTGCCCATGAGAACCCCGACCGCTGCCCCACGCCGGGTCAGGGGTGCGGCCGCGGCCGCCACCATCGCCGACGAGCGCGCATCGTGGACACCGCCCGCGAAGAGGATCTGCAGCTCCCCCGCATCCCCGCCTGCGTCGACGAAGTCGGCGAGGGCGTCGATCGCGCCCTGCCACAGACAGAAGCTCGAACGCGGCCCGACGTGGCCACCGCACTCCGCGCCCTCGAACACGAACTTGCGCACGCCCGCCTTCAGGAACTGCCGCAGCAACGCAGGGGAAGGAACGTGCAGGAACGTGGCGATGCCGGCGTCCTCCAGCACGGCCGCCTGGTCCGGGCGCCCGCCGGCGATGAGCGCGACGGAGGGGCGGAACTCGCGGATCGCGCGCAGCTGCGCGGTGCGGATCTCGTCGGCCGCGAAACCCAGCACGCCGACGCCCCACGGCGCGTCCCCGAGCGCGGCGCTCGCCTGTTCGAGCAGCGTCCTGGTCTGCTCTGCCGAGGACAAGGCGAGGGCGAGGAACGGCAGCGCGCCCGCGTCCGCGACGGCACGGGCGAACCCGGCCTGGTCGCTGACCCTCGTCATCGGCCCCTGCGCGACGGGCAGGGCGGTGCCCAGCGCGCGGGCGAGCGCCGAGCCGGGCGCGACCGCGACCTCCTCGACCCGCGACACCGCGCCGATGGCGTCCTCGATGGCGTCCTCGATGGCGCGGACGGCGCGGGCGGTGGTGCCGTAGCGCTCGACGAACCGGGACGCCAGGTAGCTGTCCTGCCCTGCCGGCAGGCCTGCGGGGCCGAGCGTTCGGTACCCGTCGGCCAGGCTGGTCCCGGTGCCGTCGCTGAGGGCGATCCGGGCCTTGGCGGACTCCGGGAGCGAGCACTCCGGCATCAGCGCCAGCTGCGTGTCCAGGACGACGCCGGCCGCTCCGCCCGCGACGGCCGCCGCCGCGGTGGCCGTGCCGATGCCGCCGCACGCCCACACCGGCACCGTCACGTTCGGGTCGGCCAGCAGCTGCTGCAGTAGGACGAACGAGCCGAGCTCGCCGACCCGGCCGCCCGACTCCGCGCCGCGGGCGACGAGACCGCGTGCCCCCGCGGCGACGGCCGCCCGCGCCTGTCCGACCGACGTCACCTCGGCCACCACCGGCCAGCGCTGCGCCGCCTGGGCGACCGGCCAGGGTGCCCCTGGCCCGATCACCACCGCGTCGGGCACGACCGAGCCGAGCACAGCGGAGACGTCCACCATCGACGCACCGCACCCGGCCGCGACCCGTATCCCCATCGGCCGCGCCCCGGCCGTGCGGATGGCAAGCACCAGCTGTTCCAGCGCCCGCCGGTCCCCCTCACCGAGGTCGAGCACGCCGAGCGCGCCCGCCATGCTCGCGGCGGCGCACAGGAGGGCGTCCGGCCTCCCGCACGGAGTCACAGCGACGACACGTGCTCTCATCAGAGGTCCCTTCCTCGGGCCCGTCCGGGCGAGGCGTTCCGGTGGATCCACGCGTCGGGGTCGGCCGCCTTGCCGGCGTAGAGCGGGCCGACCTCGCGATGCGGGAGGATCAAGAAGCGTTCCTCGGCGATTCCGGCGACCACGGCGTCGGCCACGTCGGCGGGCTCGAGGATCGGGCCGAGCTCGGCCACCGCGCGGGCGCTCCGGTGACCAGCCGCAACCGCGGGCATCAGCAGGTCGGTACGGACCCCGAGCGGGCACAGCGCGCTGACGGTGACCCCGGCCCTCTTGTAGGTGACGGCGAGCCACTCGGCGAAGGCCACCGCGGCGCTCTTCGTGACCGCGTAGGGCGCGTCACCGGGGATCCCGAGCAGACCGGCGGCCGAAGCCGTGATCACGATGTGCCCCTGGCGGCGCCGTGACATGCCTGGCAGCACCGCCTGGGCGAGGTGTACGTGCCCGAGCACGTTCACCGACCACGCTCGTTCCCATATCGCCACCGGGGCGTGAACTCCCATTCCGGTCGCGATTCCCACATTCGAACACAGCAGGTCTACGGCCCCGAATTCACGCTCGGTGACGGCGATCACGTTCTCCGCCGCAGCCCGGTCCGTGACGTCAGCAGGAACAGCGAGAACCCCCGCGCCGGACTCGCGCAACCTCCTGGCAACCAGCTCGACACCGTCCTGGTCGATGTCGGAGACCACGAGGCCAAGGGGCTCCTCGTCCGCGAACCTGGCCGCGAGCGCAGCCCCGATTCCGCAGGCGGCACCCGTGACCACAACCACTTTGCCGGCTATTTTCATCGAATTCCCACAAGTCCCCCGACGTGAAGCGCTCATCAACAAGTGAGCGGGGCGCACAACGTATGCGAGCGACATTCCGACCGTCAACAATTGCCGCTCCGCCACAAGCTTTTCGGCGAGCGTCCGGATTTCTTGTCAACCGATGAGCACTCACGCCCAGCAGACCGGACATCCGGGCGCGGCCAGGAGTTTTCGGCGCCCATACCGACACCGCAGCGCGAGCAATCCGTTACTTTCCGTGTCGGAGCACCCAACTTTCAGCCTATCGGGTGATACTCCTTCTGGAGTAGTGCCGTGCCTGCGCCATACTGTCGCCGCCGGAGGCGGGTTCCGCCAGCAGCGTCGCGGCCGGCCCATCGCGCAGCCCGACCGCTGGGGGAAGAACATGTTCGTTTCCGGCCACTCGACCACCTCGGTCGCGACCGGCGACGAACCCCTCGGGCTGAGCACCGACATTCCGCCCGGGCTGGCCGAGAAGCTACGGCCGCTCGCCGACTCCCTGGTCCGGGCGGCGCTCCCCGAGATCGAGCGGACCATCCCCGAGGGCGAGTTCCGCGACGCCATGCTGAACAAGCTGCACAGCGCGATCGACGAGATCCTCGGCCGACCCCGCGATCGGGACACCCGGAACGTGGACTGGGAGTCGGTGTTCCGCAGGGCAGGCAGGGCCGAGTTCCTGGCAGGCCGGACGAGCGACTGGATGCAGATCTCGCTACGAGCCGGAACGCGCGCGGCGTGGCAACAGCTCAGCACCGAGGGCCGGTCCACCGGCTTGTCCGCGGAGACGCTGCTCATCATCGCCGAGTCGAGCTTCGCCGCGGTGGACGAGGCCGCTGCCGCTGCCGTCGAGGGATACCGGGCGGCCGAAACCGCGGCGCGGGCGAGGGCGGCGGATGCGCGCGAGCACGCTCGGCGCCGGCTGACGCGCGCTATCCTTGCGCCCGAACCGATCGCAGACGAATGGCTGCGCGCCGCCTCGGACGCGGCCGGCTGGACCGTTCCGGACCGGATCGTGACGGTCGCCGTGGAGTGCCGCAGCGACCTGGACCGCCTCGGCGACGTGGGCGAGCACCGGGATGCCCTTGTCAGTCTCCAAAGCCCGACGTGCGTAGTGCTCCCCGACCCCGGGGACGACCGGCAGATCGTCACCGACCTGGTCGCCGACAGGCGGGCCGCCGTCGGCCCGCCCGTCCCGCCCTCCGACGGTCACCGTTCCCTCGAGCTCGCCCGGCGCCTGCTCGCGCTGGCGCATTCCGGAGCCGAGCCGCCCGGCAATGTCACATGGTGCCGGGACCACCTCGCCACGCTGCTGCTGCTCGCCGATCCCCTCCTCACCGACCAGCTGCGCGAGCAAATCGATGCCGCGTTCGCCGGCCTCACGCCCAAGCAGCGCGATCGCATGGCGAGCACTCTGCTCGTCTGGCTGCAGACCCGGGGCACGCACAACGAGATCGCCGCCCGCCTCGACGTGCACCCGCAGACCGTCCGCTACCGGATCCACCAGCTGCGCCGGCTCTTCGGCGACAAGCTCACCGATCCGGACGCCAGGCTGACGATGGAGCTCGCGCTGCGCGCACACATGCTGCTCGCCCCCCGCAGGGGCCCGCAGATGGAGAGGTCCCGATGAGGAGGTCCCGCCGGAGTTTCTCTACCGGGGGATGTCGATCAGTACGCGGCCACGGCCGCCAGCGTCGATGCGGTCGTGGGCCTTGGCGATGTCGGCGAGCGGGAAGCGATCGCCGACATCGACGGTGAGAGCGCCGGCGGCGGCCGCGGCGGTGAGGTCACGGGCGGCCTGGCGTCTGGCCTCGGCTGGGAAGTCGTCGCTACCGAGCAGGCGCAGGGTGACGTTGCTGAACAGCAGGGTCCAGAACGGGATCTCGGTGCGGTCGTCGCGGGTGGCGTACGCGGCGATGACCGCGCCGTTCGCGGCGACGGCGTCGTCCAGGTCGGCGTTGTCGGACAGGGAGACTTCGATGATCCGGTCCACGCCATCGGGTGCGTGGGCGCGGATCGCGGCGGCTGGGTCGCCTGAGTCGAGGGCGACGGCGTGGGAGACGACCGCGGGATCGATCCGGTTCAGTTCGGTGCCGCGTCGGACGGTGCCGATGACCGTGGCCCCGCCCCAGCGGGCGAGCTGGGCGGCGAGTGAGCCAACCCCGCCGAGGACGCCGTTGACCAGCACGAGTGTGCCGTCGACGGCGCCGTCAGCGAAGACGGTGCGGTGCGCTGTGATGCCGGGGATGCCCAGGCTCGCGCCGAGGTCGTCGGACAGGTGGTCGGGCAGTGGGACGGCGAGGTCGCCGGGGACGACGGTGTACTGAGCGGCGGTACCGAAGGGGCGGTAGGACTGCGCGCCGTACACCCACACGCGCTGCCCGACGCGGCGCGTGTCGACACCGTCGCCGACGGCGTCGACGATCCCGGCGGCGTCGCTGTGCGGGACCACCCGCGGATAGGGCATGGCCGAGCCGGTCCAGCCGCGCCGCTTCTTGGTGTCGCCGGGGTTGGAGCCGGAGACGGTGACGCGGACACGGACCTCACCAGGACCAGGGGTGGGGTCGGGCAGCTCACCAAGCCGGAGCACTTCGGCGGCCGGGCCCTGCTGCTCGTACCAGGACGCAAACATGTTCAGTCCTTCCGATCACGGGTGTGGGTCTGGGGGTGGGGCTGTTCGTCCGCCGCTCGGATGCCGTCGCCGTCCAGGACCTCGCGGAGCCAGGCGCGTTCTGCGCGGCTGGTGGCGCGGGCGGTGAGCAGCATTCCGCGCCGGTAAGGGTCGGCGACCTGCTCGGCGCGCAACGGTGTGTCGCCGTCGTAGAAGAAGCTGGCAGGAGCCTCCAGGAAGTCCAGGCGGCGGCGCAGCACGGCGTGCTGCTCGGCGCTGTCGGGCAGCAGCGAGAGGAACGTCAGGATCGTGAACCAGCGGGAGAAGTCGGTGATTTCGTGCTCGGCCGGTTCCCTCAGCCGCCGCAGCATGTCCTCGCGTCCTGCTGCGGTCAGGTTCAGCACGTACCGGCCGCCGCCCGCCTCGGGTGCGGGGCGCCGTTCGATGAGCCCGGCCTTCGTCAGCCGGTTGATCGCCGGGTAGAGGGTGCCGTCGCTGACCGGACGGCTGTAGCCGGTCAGGTGCGTGATGCGGCGGCGCAGCTCGTGACCGGGCAGGGAGCCCTCGGCGAGGAAGCCGAGTATCGCGAGGTCAAGCATGATCCCAGGATCTCACATCGAAACGATGTGCACATCGTTTCGATGTTATGGTGAGTTCGGAGGCCCCCTCTGTACCGCCTGCAAGGCCACCCCGGGTGGGCCCGCCCGCGCTGCATCCTGCCTGGATCAGCCTCCCCTCCCGGCGGAGCGCGACGACATAAGGAAGAAGATCATGACTGCCGCTACCCCCCGCCAGACCTACGTGACCTCCACCGACGGCACAAGGATCGCCGTCACGGTCACAGGCCAGGGCCGTCCCCTGGTCGTCTCCCCGGGCGCCCTCAACGCCGCCCAGGACTGGCAGATCCTCGCCGACCTGCTGGCCCCGCACTTCGCCACCTACGCGATCGACCGCCGCGGCCGGGGAGCCAGCGGCGACAACAGCGAGCACACCATCCAGCGGGAGGCCGACGACATCGCCGCAGTCCTCGACCTCGCCGGCCCTGACGCGATCCTGCTCGGCCACTCCTACGGCGGACTGGTCACCCTCGCCCGCGCCCTGCACCAGCCCCCGCCGGCGTTCATCCTCTACGAGCCCCCGATCCCGCTGGGCGGCCCCGTCGGCGGCGACGCCCTCGCCCCCTTCGAGGAGGCCGTCCAGGCAGGCGACCTCGACCAGGCCCTCACCCTTGGGCTGCGAAATTTCCTGAAGTTCCCCGACGAGGCCATCGAGGAGTTCCGCCAGACCCCGTTCTGGGCCATCCGCGCGTCCACGACCCCGACGTGGGCCCCGAATGGTGCCGTCAACCTGCCCGAGGCCTCTGCTCCCCGGAGCCGGTCCAGTTTCGCAGCCTAGCGCCGAAACTCTGAACTGCACGCTGGAACGGCTCGATCTCCGCGGCGAGTTGCTCTTCGGCCAGAGGACCAGGAGCGGCTTTCGTTCGAGCACGAAGAGCACTGGTAGATTCGGCTTGTGGCGGTCGAGTATTGCCGTCCGACTCGGCCAGATTGGCCCAGCACGGCCGCGGCGCGGTCAGCTCCGAATTTTCGCCGTGGCCGTGCTGGCGTGGGATTCGATTCCATCTTCGCCGCTACCGGTGGCGTCCTGTCCGACTTTGATGCTTCCCAGCCCGGGCTTGGGCGATGCGCCGATCAGGGGAGGTCATCGCGGATCGCGACGGAGGCAAGTCGGATCTTTACGAAGCTCGGCAGGGAGATCTCGGTGCGCCACCGATCGAGCACAAACTAGACGAGTTGCCACGTCCGCCCGAACCTGACCAATCGTCAAGTCCACCCGGACCTGACGGATCGTAAAGAGGTCGACCACGCCAGCAACCCACAGCACCGTCAAACCGCAGGTCAGAGGCCTGATCAGTGCAGTAGAGGCATGTACGTGACCCTCTGACTGCCAGTACGGTCAACGGATTGCGTTGACCTGCGAAAACAGAGAATCCGCTGCTCGGACTGGTGCAGTACGACGCAGCTCGGGCGCCTCCACGCCAGCTTTGATTCGCTGGCTACAGCATCGAGAGGCCGACACGGCGGGTGACCGCACCAAAGGGAGCCGCTGTACATGCCCGCCGCCACCCGCACCCCACGCTCGCCGATCGAACAACCACCGCTGATTCTGGCTGTGCCACATCGCAACCCGGCTCCTCCGCAAGGAGGCGTCACAACGGGTGCCTCGGTCCGTCAGCTATGTGGTCGCGATCCGTTCCAGCAACGGCATCGTCCGCTGGTCCACGAGGGTGCGCATAACGAGCGACGTGGTGGTGCGTTCTACGCCATCGGTGGCGAGCAGCTGGCCGGCGATCCGGTAGAGGTCGTCCGCGTCGTGGGCCGCGACGCGCACCAGCAGGTCGGTCGACCCGGACAGCCCGAGCACCTCCAGCACCTCAGGCACATCGCGCAACGCGGCCCCGACCTCGTCGAGCATCCGCTGGGTCACCTGGATCATGACGAACGCGGTGAGCGGGTAGCCGAGCGCTGCCGGATCGATCCGCCGCTCGAACGACGCGAGCACCCCGCGCGCCTCCAGACCAGCGAGCCGCGCCTGCACGGTGTTGCGGGACAGTCCGGTGCGCTCGGCCAGTGCCAGCACGGTGGCCCGGGGACTCTCGGTGAGCGCGAGCAGCAGCCGCGCGTCAGTGGCGTCGACCGCCTCCGGACTGCGCACAGTGCCCGCCCTCCCCTTTCGCAGTGAGGTCGATAGTGAGCATATTGCTCAACATCGACGCCGCCGCTTGTGCAGACCTCGCCATGGTGCTGCCATCTGCGGACATCATGGCACGAGGAGGATCCTGATGACGACGGTCGCAGGCCAGCCGGACACGACCGCGCCCCCGCTTCCAGTGCTGCGGGAGATCGAGCAGCACGTGCTCTGGCTCGCCACCGCGATCGTCCACCACGCGAACCGCGTGCGCCCCAACCCGAACGCACTGAAGGTCGGCGGCCACCAGGCCTCCAGCGCCTCGATGGTGACGATCATGACGGCGCTGTGGTTCGGCCACCTGAGGGCGCAGGACCGGGTCTCGGTCAAACCGCATGCCTCGCCGGTGCTACACGCGATCAACTATTTGATCGGCGAGCTCGACGAGCGCTACCTGACGACACTGCGCGCGTTCGGCGGCCTGCAGGCCTACCCGTCACGGTCCAAGGACCCGGACCCGGTCGACTACTCCACCGGCTCCGTCGGTATCGGCGCGACCGCGCCGATCTGGGGTGCCCTCGCCCGCCGCTACCTCGCCTCCAAGGGCACCGACGGCGGGACCGGGCGGCAGTACTCGCTGGTCGGCGACGCGGAACTGGACGAGGGCGCGGTCTGGGAGGCCATCCTCGACCCGATGGTCGCCGAGCTCGGCGAGGTCGTCTGGATCGTCGACGCCAATCGCCAGTCCCTCGACCGGGTCGTCCCGAACATCGGCATCCCCCGGCTGCAGGGCATGTTCGCCGCCGCCGGCTGGCAGGTGCTCACCGTCAAGTACGGGCACCTGCTCGAAGAGCTGTTCACCCGGCCCGGCGGCACCACGCTGCGCCACCGTATCGACGACATGTCCAATCCGGAGTACCAGCGGCTGCTGCGCTGCACGCCGGAACAGCTGCGCGAGCGCGTCCCAGCAGGCGAGCCCGAACTGGCCACGCTCGTCGCCGGGCTGGACGACGCCACGCTGTACGCGGCCGTGCGCAACCTCGGCGGCCACGACCTCGCCGCCCTCGACCACGCCCTGGCAGCGATCGACGACACCCGGCCCACCGTGATCTTCGCGTACACCGTGAAGGGCCACGGGCTACCCACCGAGGGCCACCCGCAGAACCACTCCTCCCTGCTCACGACCGAGCAGATGACGCATCTCGCCGAGACGCTCGGCCGATCGGTCGACCGACCATGGGCCCGGTTCCCGGATGGCTCCGAGCCCGCCCTGCTCTGCGCCACGACGGCCGAGCGGCTACGTCGCGAACCCGCCTCACCCACGCCCCCACCCGCGATCCCCACCGACTTCGGCCGCACCCCCGCGGGCACCGCCACCACCCAGGCTGCGCTCGGCCGAGCCCTGCTCGACCTCACCCGCTCAGCCCCCGGCGCAGCCGGCCGAGTCGTCACGCTCTGCCCGGACGTCAGCAGCTCGACCAACCTGGCCGGCTGGGTCAACAAGGTCGGCGTCTGGTCCGCCTGGGAACGGACCGACTGGTTCGCCGACGACCCCGAGACGATCCTGCACTGGCGCGAACGCCCGACCGGCCAACACCTCGAACTGGGTATCGCCGAGACCAACCTCGTCGGGCTCCTCGGTGAGCTCGGTGCCACCTGGAGCCGTTGGGGCGAACCCCTGCTCCCGATCGGGGTGCTCTACGACCCGTTCGTCGAACGCGCCTTGGAACCCTGGTCCTTCGGCATCTACGCCGGTGGGCAGTCCATCCTCGTCGGCACCCCCTCCGGCGTCTCCCTTGCGCCCGAAGGCGGAGCCCACCAATCGATCACCACCCCGTCCGTCGGGCTGGAGCAGCCCGGCTGCACCGCTTACGAAGCGGCCTTCGCCATCGATGTCGAGTGGACCCTGCTCGCCTCACTCGCCCGACTCGGCCGACCCGACGGCACCTCGGCCTACCTGCGCCTGTCCACCCGCCCCGTCGACCAGACCCTCGCCGCCGTCCCCGCCGATCCCGCGGCCCGCGAGCGCCGCCGCCGTCAGGTCGTGGCGGGCGCCTATCCGCTGCGCCGCTCCGCAACACCGCCCGCCGTCACGATCGCCGCGATGGGCGCCACCGTCCCCGAGGCACTCGCCGCCGCGGACCGGCTCGACGCGATGGGCATCCCCGTGGACGTCGTCTGCGTGACCAGCCCCGGACTGCTGTTCGACGCTCTACAGGCCCGCGCCGGCCAAGCCTCGGGCGAGACCTGGATCCTCGACGCCGCCTTCCCAGCCCGACGTACCGCACCGATGGTCACCGTGCTCGACGGGCATCCGCACACGCTCGCGTTCCTCGCCGGGATCCACCAGGTGCGGGCAACCCACCTCGGCGTCACCCGATTCGGACAGTCCGGCAATCTCCGTGACATCCAACGCCACCATGGACTCGACACCGACAGCATCGTCGGGGCCGCCCTCGACCTCGGTTGACACGACCACTCCAGTGAGCTGAGAATGTGCCACTAGTCGGCACAGCCGTTCCGCGATAGTGAACATGTGCTGCCGTCCAGCTAGATGGAGAGCACCCATGACGTCCGCACGCGCCGACGGTGTCCTCGCCTACGACCCGGCCACCTTCGAGGGGCTGCGCTTCCACACCTCGGTGACGGCCTTCCGCGACGGCACCGACTCCCCGCGCGAGTACCTGGAGCGGTGCCTCGCGACGATCGCCGAGCGCGAGCCCGTCGTGCGGGCATGGGTCGTCCTGAACGCGGACGGCGCCCGTCAGCAGGCCGATGACAGCACGCGGCGCTGGCAGCACGGCGAGCCGTTGTCGCCGATCGACGGGCTCCCGATCGGCATCAAGGATCTGCTGGAGACCCGGGACATGCCCACCCAGATGGGGTGCGCGGCGTTCGCGGGGAACTTCCCGAAGCGGGACAACGCCGCGGTGTGGGCGCTGCGCCGGGCCGGCGCGGTCGTGCTCGGCAAGACCGTGACCACGGAGCTGGGCGGTCCGGAGCCGAGTCCCACGACCAACCCCTTCAATCCGCGGCACACGCCGGGCGGATCCTCGTCCGGCTCGGGCGCTGCCGTCGGGGCGCGGATGGTGCCGGCCACGATCGCGACGCAGACCGGTGGCTCCCTCATGCGGCCGGCGAGCTTCAACGGGGCCTGGGGCCTGAAGCCGACCCAGGGCGCCATCAACCGCGGCGAGCGGCAGACCGCCAGCATGACGTCGCACGGCGTCCTGGCGGCGTGCCCGGAGGACATGTGGCTGATCGCGATCGCGATCGCCTCGCGTGCGGGGGGCGACCCGGGCCGGCCCGCCCTGCACGGTCCCGCCACGCCGCCGCCCGCCCGCAGGCCCGGCACGGTGGCCGTGATCGAGACCGAGGCCTGGGAGCGGCTGGAGCCCATCAGCCGCGGAGCGTTCGAGCAGGTCATCGCGCAGGTCGAGGCCGCCGGCGTGACGGTCCTGCGGCGCGCCGACGACGCCGTGGTGGAGCGGTTCGAGCGGTCCCTCGTGGGCGTGACGGACCTCGGGAGCGCGATCCTGGCGTGGGAGCACTACTGGGCGTTCCGGGACATCGTGGCGAGCACCCCCGACGGCGTCAGCGCACGCGGCAAGCGGTTCTTCATCGAGGCCGCGGAGCAGCTCGGGGCAGCGGGGTACGAGGAGGCCCTGCGCACGCGCGCCGCGGTGCAGGCCACGTACGCGCTCCTCGGCCCTCGGGTGGACGCCGTCATCGCGCCGACCTCGAGCGGTCCCGCGCCGGAATGGTCGGGCGACGTGCCCGGGCAGGAACCGGTCCGGTGGCCGACCGGGGATCCGGGCTTCAACTTCCCGAGCTCCCTGCTCGGCGCCCCCGCGGTGAACGTGCCGCTGATGGGCGTCGGCGGTCTTCCCTTCGGCCTGCAGGTGATGGGGCAGCCGGGCACGGACGCCAAGGTCACGGCCATCACGCGGTGGATGGGTGAGGCCCTCACCCCGGTCAGCGTCTGAACCGGGACGGGGCCGCCCGGCGGGCGGCCCCTTGCCCTGCCGGTCAGCCGACCGGCGGCTCCTCCCGCCACACGAACGGGCCGGCCTCGGTGAGGCGGCGGCGGAGCGCACCGTCCCGGGCCGCGTCGGCGATCGTCCACGCCAACGCGAGCCCGCCGTCGTGGATCGCCCGCGCGCCCTCGGGTCCCGAGGCGGTGCGGGCGAACGCGGCGGTGTGGTTCCCGTCCTCGGGCGGGGAGTCGAACGACAGGACCGGATGGATCGCGGGCATGTGGACCGCGACCTCGGCCATGTCCGTGGACCCGAGCGAGCGGTCGGCGTAATCGGGGAAGGTCCGGCCCAGCGCTTCGGCGTTGGCCTGGAACAGTCCGGCCAGATCCAGGTCGTGGCGGAAGCCGTTGACCGAGGCCAGCTGGGTGATCTCCATGCCGACGCCCGCGGCGAGCGCGCCTGCCTCGAAACAGCTGCGCACCCGGGGCCACAGCAGGTCGACGTCGTCGAGCGAGTTGGCTCGGATCATGCATTCCACGGTGGCCGCGCCCGGGATGACGTTGACGGCGGTGCCCGCCTCCTTGACCCAGGCGTGCACCCGGTCCGCATCCCGCTTCTGCTGGCGCAGCAACCCGATCGCGACCTGCGCGACGGTCACCGCGTCGGCGGCGTTGAGCGCCTCGAACGGGCGCGAGGCGTGCGCGGTACGTCCCTGATAGGAGATCGACCAGTGCCGGACCGCCCGGATGTGCGGGGCGGCCATGTCCTTCAGCGTGGGGTGCATCATCATCGCGGCGTGCAGGCCGTCGAAGGCCCCCTCGCGCAGCATGATCACCTTCCCGGTCAGCACCTCCTCGGCGGGGGTGCCCAGCAGCCGGATCGTCAGGTTCAGCTCGTCGGCGACGGGGGCAAGGGCGAGGGCCGCCGCCACCGACGTCGCCGTGATGATGTTGTGCCCGCACCCGTGCCCGATCCCCGGCAGCGCGTCCAGCTCGGCGCACAGGCCGATCGCGAGGGACCCGGTGCCCGCGGTCGCCGCGAAGGCCGTGTCCAGCCCGGCCACCCCTTCCTCGACGTCGAACCCACCGTGCGCCTTCAGCAGTTCGACGACGGCAGCGGCGGTCCGGTGCTCCTCGAAGGCGATCTCCGGGTGCGCACCGATCCGGCGCGACAGCTCGACGACCGCGGGCTCGTGCCGGGCGAACTCGGCGGCGATCCGGTCCTTCACCGATGCGGACATGGAGACCTCACCTGACGCCACGGAGCACCTCGGACTCTTCGTCGTGCTCGACCGGGTCGGGTTCGACCACCGCGCGGTTGCGCGTCTCCGGCATGGCGACCACCACGACGACCAGGGCGATCACCGCCAGCACCGTGATGTACGCGCCGGGCGCAAGGCGGCCGAACCACGCGGTGAGCAGCGCTCCGAGGATCGGGGCCGTGCCGCCGAACACCGCATACGCCATGTTGTAGGCCAGCGCCGTGCTGGTGGCGCGGATGCGCGGTGGCACGATCTCGACCGCGATGATCGTGGCCGACATGCCGATCACCGCGGCCGGCAGGACCAGGAGGATCTCGGCGGCCAGCGTGGTGAGCAACGTCCCGCCGCTCGCCAGGAGGTACGCCGGCACGGACCCCACGACGGCGAGGACCACCCCGACGACCAGCAGCGGCTTGCGGCCGAACCGGTCGACGAGCACACCGGTCAGCACGCACATCGCGGCGCACAACAGGAGTGCGACGACTCCGGCGGTCAGCACGGTGCCGTCGGAGAGACCACCGGTCGTCACCAGGTAGGTGGGGAAGTAGCCGAGGAGGTTGTGGACGACGACGGCGAGCAGGGCGAAGATCGCGAAGAGCAGGAGGAAGAGCCGCCAGTCGCGGAAGGAGTCCCGCACCGGGCTGACCGCGACCTCGCCCCTGCTCTCCAGGGCGCGGAAGGTGGCCGTCTCCTCCAGGCGCAGCCGCATGTAGAGCCCGACCAGCGCCATCACGCCGCCGAAGAGGAAGGCCAACCGCCAGGTCCAGTCCGCGTACGCCTCCGGCGACACCAGCTGCAGCGCGAGCAGCGCGAGCGCGGCGAATGCCGACCCGACGAAGGTGGCGCTGTTCACCGCGCTGACCCACAATCCACGCCGGTGCGCGGGCGCCTGCTCCATCACGTAGGAGGCCGCGCTCGTGTACTCGGCACCCATGGAGACGCCCTGGGCGAGGCGGCAGCACAGCAACAGCAGCGGGGCGACGGCCCCGGCCGTCGCGTAGCCGGGCAGCACCGCGATCGCCGCCGTCGACACCGCCATGATCAGCACGACGGCGGACAGTGCTGTGCGTCGGCCGAGGCGATCGCCGATGCTGCCGAACACAGCCGCACCGAGCGGGCGGACCACGAAGGCGATGCCGTAGACGGCAAGGGTCGACAGGATCGCCAGGGTGGCGTTCCCGTTCGGGAAGAAATGTTTGGCGATGACCGTCGCGGACGCTCCGTAGATCACGAAGTCGTAGGACTCGACGGCGTGCCCGACCATCGCGGCGCCGAGAACCTTCCTCCTGTTCATGGCGCGCTTCACCAGACCTTCTCGAGCACGCGGAGCACGTTCCCGCCTATGACGGCGGTGATCTCGTCGTCCGGGTAGCCGTGCTTGACCAGCCAGCGGGTGATGTTGCGGAAGCACTCACCGGGGTTCTCCATCCCGGCGACGGCCTCGACGGTCTCGAACCGCGGACCGGACCGGATTGTGTCGGCGACGCCCCACTTCTGGCTCATCACGTGGTGGATGTCCAGGTGGTCGCCGAAGAAGGTGTCCGGACCGAAGGCGACGTGCTCGATCCCGACCAGGTCGACGCAGTAGCGGAAGTGGTCCATCACCGACTCGATGGTGTGCCGCCGGTGCCGCGGGCTGACCGTGGTGTACGGGGCAGCCTCGATCCCGATGATCCCGCCGGACTCGGCACAGGCCCGGATGACCTCGTCGGGCTTCATCCGCGGGGTGTCCCAGACCCCGCGCGCCCCGGCGTGGGTGATGAGCACGGGCCGCTCGCTGGCCTCGATCACCTCGAGAGCGGTCCGGTCCCCGGAGTGCGACACGTCGATGGCCATCCCGAGCTGGTTCATGCGACGGACGGCGCGCCGACCGAGCGAGGTCAGGCCACCGTCGCCGTGCTCGCGCAGCCCGCTTCCGAGGGCGTTGGCGTCGCTGTAGGCGATGCCCATCTGCCGCACACCCAGCCCGTAGAGCACGTCGAGCCGGTCGATCTCGTTCTCGATCAGCGCCGCGCCCTCGAGGCCCGCCACGACGGCGAGCCGGCCCTCGGCGTGTGCGCGCCGGATGTCGGCGACCGACTCGGCCCGGATGACGTAGTCCTGGTGCGCGAAGTCGCAGAACCGCATGCCGAGGTCGGTGATGACGTCGTCCCACTTCCAGCCGTTGCGGGACTCGCAGGCACCCCAACCGAGGTTGTCGAACACGGCGTCCAGCCCGGAACGGCTCAGACCCACGTAGCCGTAGGCGAGCCGGGCCTCGCGGTTCCAGTCGAGCAGCTCCGTCCTCGCGTGCCGAGGCAACCGCACCGGATGGTCGTGCAGCGACACCACGACGGTGTCGGCGAGGAGGCGTTCCGCCCGCGCCGACTCGTCCTCCGCCAGCCCGAGATCGTGCTCCGGAAGCCGGTCGACGTCGGCCGAGAGCGCGAACTCGGTGTAGTCCGTTCCCGCCTCCAGGTACGAGAACGACTGGTATCCGCTGTACCGGCTGGGTGCCATCGCGGTTGGCCTCCGGGGCTTCGAGGATCGACAGAGCGAGCATTCGTTCACCACTGCGGAACACACGTGCTACCTTGCGGCACACTATTCGAACGGAGCTCCGCTCCCCTGTCAACCACCGCGCGCCCCGAAGGAGGCCCGTGAAGATCGTTCTCGTCGGCGACACCGTCCTCGCCCGAGAGCCCGCAGAGCGGCGGGACGACTCGGCCCTCCGCATCCTGCGGACCGGGGACCTCACGATCGCGAACCTCGAGGCTCCGCTGGTGGACACGGACCACCCGACGGAGAAGGAGATGACGATCCGGCTCCCCACGTCGACCGCAGTGCTGCTGCGCACCATCGGCGTCGACGTCGTCTCACTGGCCACGAACCATGCCCTCGACCACGGCGCGGAGGGGTTGCTCAACACGATGCGAGCCCTGGACGACGCCGGCATCCGGCACGCCGGAGGCGGCCGCACGCTCGCGGAGGCCGATGCCGGGGTCGTCGTCGACACCGCGTCCGGTGGGCGGGTCGCCGTGCTCAGCTTCTGCGCCACCCTGCCCCCGGGCGCCAACGCCACGGAGGCCCGACCCGGCGTCGCCCCGCTGAGGATCGACCAGAGCTTCTCGATCGACGGCACGCTTCTGCAGGAGCAACCCGGCACGCCGCCGTTCGTGCGCAGCGCCGCTCAGGAGACCGACGTCGTGCGGGTCGAGAACCGGGTGCGTGCAGCCAGGTCCGAGGCCGACCGGGTCGTCGCGTGCCTTCATTGGGGCGTTCCGTTCGCCTACCTCCCCCCGAACCAGGGACCGCTGGCGCAGTACCAGCAGGACCTCGGCCGACGACTCGTCGATGCGGGGGCCGACGTCGTCGCGGGAACGCACCCCCACTGCTTGCACCCCGTCGAGCGGTGGAACGACGGGCTCATCCTCTACTCGCTCGGCAACTTCCTGTTCCACGCGGGCGAAGTGAGACGACCCGACACCTACTTCGGCCTCCCCTACCGGGCCTCCCGCCTCTTCGAGGCGACGGACTGGTTCGACAGCGCCGCCTTCGATGTGGAGATGCCTCCGGCGGGCCCGCCGCGACTGCGCATCACCCCGATCACGCTCGACGCCACCGGCGAACCACGACTCGCCGCGCCGGCTGCCGCCGCCAGGATCAGGGCGCTCGTCGAGCGATCCTCCCGCGAACTCGACCCGTCGGTCCGCGTGGACCCGGATGGAACCGTCCACTTCGGAGGTTCCCCGAGCACGGTCGCACAGATGCCGCAGCCGACAGTTGACGCCTCGTCACCCGCGCCTTAACGTTCCGTCAGTCGATACGCCGTTCACAATGGTGGTACAAGGAGGTTCGGCGGTCATGTCCAGCGTCGAAGGATCCACCCGCTCGGTACAGCGGGCCTGGGAGACGTCGATCCACTACACGGTGAGCGGCCCCGAGGACGGGCCGACCTGGCTCTACGTCCACGGCTGGGGGTGTCGACGGACGGACTTCGCCCAGGTCGCCGCGTTCCTGCCGGCCGACCATCGAGTGATCGCCGTCGACCTCGCCAGTCACGGCGACTCCCGCTCGGCCCGCACCGCATGGACGATGCGGGAGTTCGCTCACGATGTCGCCGCGGTGACCGACGCTGAGTCGGTCGAGCGCTGCGCCGTCGTCGGACACTCCCTCGGAGGTGCGGTGGCGGTCGAGCTCGCGCGGGTGCGACCCGACATCGTCACGCAGGTGATAGGGATCGACTCGTTCCACTACCTCGGCCTCTATCCGGCGGTCGAGGACTCGCTGGCTCGCCAGATGGTGCGATCGTTCGAGGACGACTTCCCGGCAGCCGTGCGCGGCCTGGTCGTCATGGGCTCCGTCCCGGACACGGACCCGGACTTCGGCGAGACGATCTTCCGCAAGATGTCGAGCATCCCGCCCGCGGTGGGCGCGGCCGCCCTCGACGGGATGCTGCGCTGGGACATGGACGAGGCGCTGGGCGCCGTGCGGCAGCCGGTCACCACGCTCGCCGTTCGCGGCCTCCTCGACCCGGCGGCGGTCGACCGCTATGGCGAGCGGATCGACTTCGTCGTCCACGAGCTGGGCAGCCACCACTTCCTGATCGAGGCTCCCGAGGAGACCGCCAAGCTCCTCATGGCGGCGAGGTTCGACTAGTGCTCTCCACATCCTCGCCCGTCTGGACGGCCCTTCAGCTCAGGGAGGTGTTGGTCCCCAACCGGGTGTGGCTCTCGCCGATGTGCCAGTACTCCGCCGACCCTTCCGGCGCTCCCACCGACTGGCACCTCGCGCATTACGGGTCCAGGGCAGCCGGCGGTGTCGGTGTGGTCATGATCGAGTGCACCGCCGTCGCCCCCGACATGCGCACGACGATCAGTGACCTCGGGATCTACCGCGACGAGCAGGTGAGAGGCCACCGACGGCTGACGGCGGCGATCACGGCGATGGGTTCGGTGCCCGGGATCCAGCTGGGCGTCGCCGGCCGCAAGAGCTCCCACGGAGTGCCATGGGACAACGCCGGGACGCGCCACCCGGTGCTCCCCGCGGACGGCGGATGGCAACCCCTCGCGCCGTCGCCGATCCCGTTCGCCGATCTGGCCGTCCCGACGGAGATGGCGGCGCAGGACGGGACCCGGGTGCTGGAGGACGTCGAGCAGGCCGCCCGCAACGCCGACCGGGCCGGCTACCAGGTCATCGAGCTGCACGGCGCGAACGGGTACCTGTTCCACGAATTCCTCTCGCCGCTGACGAACCACCGCACCGACGAGTGGGGCGGCGACCTGGAACGGCGGATGCGGTTCCCCCTGGAGATGGTGAATGCCGTCCGCGCGGGATGGCCGGAGGACAAGCCGGTCATCGTCCGGCTGCCCGCGGAGGACCTCCTCGAGGGCGGGCTCACCACCGACGACATGGCGGTGGTCGCGAGCAGACTGGCCGGCGAGGGCGTCGACATGATCGACCTGCTGTCCGGCGCCCTGGTCCCGGAGGCGTCCCGCCCCGCCACGCCCCTGCACAACGCGCGCTACGGGCCGCGCTTCCGAGCGGCCGGACTCCTCACGGCGGCGTCGGGGCAGATCTCCCAGCCGGAGCACCTCGACGAGGCGGTACCGGACCTGGTGGATGTCGTGCTCGTGGGCCGGGCACTGCTGCGCGACCCCTACTGGGCCCTGCGCGCCCGCGGCGCAGACCCGCTCGAGTCGTGGCCGAAGCAGTACCACCGGGCCTTCTGACGCGCCCCGTTCGAGACGGACGAGCTCAGACGGCGGAGATCAGCGCGCTGATCTCGTCCGCCGCGGCGACGGTCAGGCGCGCCAGCGCCTTCTCCTCGGCGGGCGGGAAACGCATCTCCGGGATCGACAACGTCACCGCGGCGATGGGACGGCCGGTCGCGTTGGTGACGGCCGCGCCGAGGGAGACGACGTGCGGGCGGAACCACGCGGAACCGTTGAGCGCATAACCCCGCTCGGCGGTCCGGGCGATCTCCTCCCGGAGCTGGTCGGCGCTCGGGATCGGCTCGGCGAAGTCCTCGACCGGGTGCGTCAGCACCTCGCCGACCTCCGGCGGGTCGAGGCGGGCCAGGATCGCGAGCCCCGCCGACGTGGCCCGCAGCGGCAGGCGGGTGCCGACCTCGACGATCACGCGGACGGCCTGCGCGCTGTCCTCCCTCGCAATGATGATGACGTCGTCACCGTCGCGCAGGGAGAAATGGACCGTCTCGTCGGTCTCGGCGGCGAGCCGCTTGATCACCGGCCGAGCGAGATCGCGAAGATCCTGCTCGCCGGTCCCCCGCAACCCGATGGCGAGCGCCTTCATCGTCACGCCCCATCGCGTGCGGTCGGGGTCGACGATCCGCAGCCAGCCGGCCTGCTGCAGCGTGACCAGACAACGCTGGACCGAACTCTTCGGCATGCTGGTGACGCGCGCGAGCTCGGAAACACCGATGGGCTGGCGGGCGGCGACTTCCTCGAGGACGCGCAGGGTGCTCAACACGCTGTTCATCGACCGAACCTTGCTGGCCGGTTTCTCCGTCGCCGTCACATTCCACACCTTCGTGCCCGCCGATCGAACCTGGACCGTACCACCATACGCGCAGCCGTCTCACATCCCGGCACACCCTCTGGCGTGCATTCCCTTCGCGGCGTACGTTCCACGGACCAGCACGATGTACCACACTGCAGCATGACTCAGCGAGGTGGGGCGATGAGAGCAGCGCGAATCTCGGCTTTCGGTGGACCGGAGACCTTCGGGGTCGTCGAGGTGGCCACGCCGGAACCAGCCGCGGGCGAGGTCCTGGTGCGACTGCGCGCCGCCGGGTTGAACCGAGCCGACATCCTGGTCAGGGAGGGCCGGTTCCCCGAAGCGCCTCCGCCCCCGATGACCCTCGGGGTCGAGGGCGCGGGCGAGATCGCCGCGATCGGCGACGGCGTCGCCGGGCTCGCCGTCGGGGACCGAGTCGGAATCAACCCGATGAAGACCTGCGACGAGTGCGAGAACTGCCGCCGCGGTCAGGACAGCGGCTGCACCCGCCTGCAGTTCGTCGGCGAACACTTCGACGGAACCTACGCCGAGTACATCGCACTGCCCGTCCGCAACGTCCTCCCCGCGCCTGCCCGGCTCGGCGACGAGGAGCTCGCCGCCGGGGTACTGGCGTACATGACGGCGTGGCACATGCTCAAGACCCGCGCCCGGGTCCGGCCCGGCGAGACCGTGCTCGTCGTCGGCGCGGGCAGCGGCGTCGCGAGCGCCGCGGTGCAGGTCGCCAAGGCGCTGGGCGCGAGGGTGATCGCCACGACGGGAAGTGACCGGAAGGTCGAGCAGGTCCGCTCGCTCGGCGCCGACGAAGTGATCAATTACCTGTCGGAGCCGGACTTCGACCGGTCGGTGCGCACGCTGACGGACGGGCTCGGTGCCGACGTGGTGCACGAGACGGTCGGACGCGCGACCGTGCAGAAATCCATACTCTCGGCCCGCCACGGTGGCCGGCTGGTCGGCATGGGCTCGCACACCGGCCGGAACGCCGAGTTGGACCTCTCCGTCCTGTACCGACGGGAGATCAGTCTGATCGGCTGCCATGCCTCGAATCGAGCCGAGATCGCCGAGTTCCTGCCGCTGCTGGCCGACGGCACGCTCACCCCGGTCGTCGATTCGGTGTACCCGCTGGACGCCGCGGTCGAGGCCCAGGCCCGACTGGGCTCGCCGGAGCGCTTCGGCAAGGTCGTCCTGTCCATCGACTGAGAGGAACGCCGGTGCCGGAGCCCGCCACGTGATAGCGCGAGTCGTGTGGTTAGTGCGCAACTCCCCCTTGAACACGTCCAGAGTTGTCAACGTCGGCTGGAATCCGAGGTCTCCGATGTGCCCGCCGAGCGGGTCTTCGTGATCCGTCACGCGGCCTTCATCGGCCGTGCGCGCCGGCGCGCTATGGGCCTGCGAGGCGGGCGAACACGATCACGTTGTCTTCGTGGTGCTTTCGCCGTTGTCGGTGCGCGGCGGCGTCGGGCGGCAGACGGCCGCACGAACACGCCGCCACAACCACCTCCGCACTCGACGTGCAAGCAGCCAGCCGCCCGGCCGGACCGGCAAGATCAATTGCATGGTCGGACACTGCGTGTCGTGAGCGGACGCCTCCGCACGGTGCTGAGCCACGGAGCTGCCCACGTCATGCTGCGCCTGGCCCGCCGTCGATGCGTCGCTAGCGTTCGGCGTATGTCCTCACAACGTCTGGTCGTGATCGGTGGCGACGCCGCCGGGATGAGCGCGGCCAGCCAGGCGCGTAAACGGCAGACCGCCGACTCGCTGCAGGTGGTTGCGTTCGAACGCGGCCACGCCACCTCGTACTCGGCCTGCGGAATCCCCTACTGGATCAGCGGCACGGTCGGCGCCGAGAGGGACCTGATCGCCCGCAGCCCGCAACAACACCGCGCCAACGGCATCGACGTCCGCACCCGCACCGAGGTCGTCGCGATCGACCTGGCAGCCCGTACCGTGCACGCCCGCGACCTCGACCGGGAACGGGAGTACGACGAGCCGTTCGACCAGCTGGTCTACGCCGCGGGAAGCATCCCGATGCGCCCGGACGTTCCCGGGATCGAGGCGTCCGGCGTCTACGGGGTGCAAACCCTGGACGATGGTGCCACCCTGCGCGCCGAACTGAGCGACGACCGGACCCGCCGGGTCGTCATCGTCGGGGGCGGCTACATCGGCCTGGAGATCGCCGAGGCCTGCCAGATCCGCGGCCTCGACGTCACCGTCGTCGACCGCTCGCCCACCCCGATCGGCACCTTCGACCCCGACATCGGCACGGTCATCGCCGACGCCATCCGCGGGATCGGCATCGACCTCGTCCTCGGCGAGCCGGTCGTCGAGATCGAAACCGGGCGGGACGGGCGCGCCGTCGCGGTCCGCACCTACGCCGGCCGGCGGCTCCCGGCCGACCTCGTCGTGCTCGGGCTCGGGGTGCGCCCCAACGTCGCCCTCGCCGCGCAGGCCGGCATCCCGCTCGGCACATCCGGCGGCATCGCCGTGGACGCTCAGATGCGCACGCGGGTCGAGGGCGTGTGGGCCGCCGGGGACTGCGTCGAGTCGGTGCACCGGCTGTCCGGGCAGCGGGTGGTCGTGGCCCTCGGCACGCATGCGAACAAGCAGGGCCGGGTGGCCGGGATAAACATCGGCGGCGGCTACGCGACCTTCGCCGGCGTCGTCGGGACCGCGGTCACCAAGGTGTGCGACCTGGAGGTCGCCCGCACCGGGCTCTCCGAAGCCGAGGCCGACGCGGCCGGGCTCCGCTACGTGCGGGCCACGGTCGACTCGACCACCCGCGCCGGCTACTTCCCCGGCGCCCAGCCGATCAAGATCAAACTGCTCGCCGAGAAACGCACTGGACGCCTCCTCGGTGGTCAGATCGTCGGCCGGGAAGGCGCCGCCAAACGGATCGACGTGCTCGCCACCGCCATCTGGAACGAGATGAGCGTCGACGAGGTCCTCGGCATGGACCTGTCCTACGCGCCACCGTTCGCCCCGGTCTGGGATCCGGTGCTCATCGCCGCCCGCAAGGCGTTCGAGGCCGTCGAAGCCGACGCACGGCTGACTCCGTAACGGGTCCAGGTTTCACGATGGCTTGCGGACCGTCGGTGGTTGGTCCGATTCATCCATCGGTCTTGATCGGACGCGACTGGTGGTTGCTCGTCGGAGAGGCTGCACGAGGGCCGGTCGTCATCCCTCGCGCAGCCTCGGCCGTCCTGGAACCGTCAGGTCGAGGTTGCGGTCGCCGCTCGGTCGACACCGTCCTCTGATAGTGCCGGCTGGAACTCGACCTGCGCCCGAGCCCCGGGAGCCGCTGCGATGACGAGGCCGCAGACCACGGCAGCGAGGATCACGTAGACGGCGATCGCCGAGGAGGAACCGAACTCGGTCAGCAGCAGGGTCGCGACGATCGGCACCGGAGCCGCCGTGACCGCGCCACCCAGGTGGTAGGCCACCGATGAGCCGGTGTAGCGCGCCCGCGGTGGGAACAGCTCGGCGGTGAAGGCCGAGATCGCGCCGTAGACCAGGGCGTGCAGGACGGGAAGGGCGAGCAGGTAGGCCGCGAACACGCCGGCAACGGTCCCGGTGTCGAACAGGAGGAGGACGGGGAACGCGCCGGCCGCGACGCCCACGCACCCGGCGATGAGGAAGTTCCTCGTGCCCGTCCGGTCGGCGATCATCGCGAACAGCGGCAGGGTCACCACCTGGATGGCGGCCGCGACCAGCAGCGCGGTGAGGACGAGTCCCCGACTCAGCCCGAGGTGAACAGGGCCGTAGCTCAGGAAGAAGGTGCTGGCCAGGTAGAAGATCGTGTTCGGGGCGAGCATGCAGAGCATCCCGACGACCAGCGCCCTCTTGTACGAGGCGAAGACCTCGGCCGCCGGGAGCTTGACGACGTCTCCGCGCTCTCGGAGCGCGAGGAACTCGGGCGACTCCGTCACGCGCAGGCGGATGTAGAGGCCGACCACGATCAGCAGCGCCGAGGACAGGAAGGGGATGCGCCACCCCCACGAGAGCAGTTGCTCCTCGGGCATGAGGGTGACGAGGAAGAACGCGCCGCTGGACAGGAAGGTCCCGGCGGGCACGCCGGCCTGGGGGAAGCTGGCGTAGAACGCTCGGCGATGCGCCGGCGCGTGCTCCAGGGACATGACGACGGCGCCGCCCCACTCGCCGCCCACGGCGAAGCCCTGGACGAACCGCAGCACGACCAGCAGGACCGGCGCCCAGGTCCCGATCGTCTCGTAGGTCGGCAGCAGCCCGACGGCGAACGTGCCTGCGCCCATCATGACCACGGAGAGCACGAGCATCTTCTTCCGCCCGATCCGGTCACCGAAGTGCCCGAACACCAGCCCACCAAGGGGGCGCGCGAGGAAGGCGACGGCGAGCGTCGCGAACCCGGCGAGGGTGCCTGCCAGTGGGTCGAGCGCGGGGAAGAACAGCGGGTTGAACACCAGGACGGTGGCCGCGCCGAAGACGAGGTAGTCGTACCACTCGATGGTGGTTCCGATGAAGCTCGCCACGGCGACTTTCGCGGCCGACGGCTTCTTGTGGGCATGCGGTTGGGAACGCATCGTTGCCATCCCTATCTCCCTGATCCGGGACTACTGGATACTGCGGCCACCGTCGATGTCCAGGCAGACGCCAGTGAGGAAACCGGCCTGCTCGGACGCGAGGTAGAGAATGCTGTCGGCGACGTCCTGGGGCGTTGCAGTGCGCGCCATCGGAATGCCGGCGACCCAGGTCGAGCGGAGGTCGTCCGGTAGGGCATCCGCACCGCTGAAGCTCTTGACGAAACCGGTCTCGGCGATGACCGGGTTGACGGCGTTGACGCGCACGTCCGGGGCGACCTCGACGGCCAGGCCGCGGGTGAGGGTGATGACCGCACCCTTCGTCGCGTTGTAGACGGTCAGTCCCGGGCGAGGGCGTTTCGCCGCGATCGAGGCGACGTTGACGATCACGCCCCCTCCCCTGCGGCGGAGCGCCGGCACCGCGTGCTTGCAGCCGAGGAACACGCTGCGCACGTTCACGGCGAGCTGCCGGTCGACCGTCTCGACGTGGAGGTCGACGAGGGCGCCGGCTCGATGTGGCACGCCTGCGTTGTTCACCATGACGTCGATCCCCCCGAACGCCGACTCGGCGGCGTCGACGAGACCTCGCACGGCGTCCTCGTCGGTGACGTCGGTGGTGACCGCGATCGCCGAGGGCAGGTCGGCGGCGACCTTCTCCGCGCCGACCGTGTCGATGTCGGAGACGACGACGTGAGCTCCGGCGTCGGCGAACGTCCGCGCGGTCACCGAGCCGAACCCGCCTGCGGCCCCGGTGACGACGACGACCTTGTTCTCGAAGGACAGTTCCATGACAGCTCCTGTGTGGGCTGGGGTTTCTCGGTACCGGGCTTCGCGACGGCCGAAAGCCGCCGGCCCACCACGCGTCAGCTGACGCCGGTCATCCGCCGCGGGTCGAGCAACTCGGAGAGCTCGTCCTCCCGCAGGTCCGTGCGCTCGCGGGCCACCTCGCGGATCGTGCGCCCGCTGGCGCGCGCCTCGCGGGCGACGGCGGCCGCCTCGTCGTACCCGATGCGCGGGGAGAGCGCGGTGACCATCATCAGAGTTCGCTCGACGGCCGCCGGTCCCGCCGACGTGGCCCGGATCCCGCTGATGCACCGATCGGCGAACACGACGGCCGCGCCGGCCAGTAGCTCGATCGACTCCAGCAGGCTGAAGGCGGCGACCGGGGTCATCACGGTGAGCTCGAAGTTGCCGCGGCCGCCTGCCACGGCGATCGTCGCGTCGTTGCCCATCACCTTGGCCGCGACCTGGCACACCGCTTCCGCGACGATCGGGTTGGTCTTCCCGGGCATGATCGACGAGCCCATCGAGAGGCTGGGCACCTCGATCTCGCCCAGTCCCGCGCGGGGCCCGCTGTTCATCCAGCGGACGTCGTCAGCGATCTTCAGGAGGCCGGCGGCAGCCGTCCGCAGGGCGCCCGAGGCGAACACGACGGCGTCGAGGTTGTTCTGCGCCTGGAAGTGGTTGTCGGTCTCGCGCAGCTCCACGCCGAACTCCGCGGCCAGTGCCGCGACGACCCGACCGGCGAACTCGGGGTGGGTGTTGAGTCCGGTGCCGACCGCCGTGCCGCCGAGGGCAACCTCGGCGAGGCCGCGCTGCGCCGCGCGGAACCTGTCGATGCTGCGTTCGATCTGTCCGGCGTGGCCGAGGAACTCCTGCCCGAGCCGGATCGGCACCGCGTCCTGCAGATGGGTGCGCCCGGGCTTGACGATCCCGTCGGTGGCCTCGGCGAGCGCGCGCAGCGCGGTCTCCAGGTGGGAGAACGCAGGCACCAACCGGTGGGTGATCCCCGTCTGTGCGGCCAGGTGGACGACCGTGGGCGTGACGTCGTTGGAGGACTGCCCGAGGTTCACGTGATCGTTCGGATGCACCGGGTGTCTGGTCCCCAGCGGCATGCCCAGCAGCTGGTTCGCCCGGTTGGCGATCACCTCGTTGGCGTTCATGTTCGTGTTCGTGCCGCTGCCGGTCTGGAACACGTCGACGCGGAAGTGGTCGTCGAGGAGACCGTCGGCGACCTCGCCGGTTGCGTCCACGATCGCTTCGGCGAGCGCCGGGTCGAGCCGCCCCAGATCGGCGTTCGCCCGGGCGGCCGCTCGCTTGAGCGCTCCGAGTGCGCCGGTGTACCGCCGCGGGAGGCGCAGGTCGCTGATGGTGAACGTCTCGATCGCGCGCTGGGTCTGCGCACCCCACAGGGCGTTCGCGGGGACGATCACGGCCCCGTCGAAGTCGTTCTCCTCCCGGTACGCGGACGACCGGGCGGGGCCGCGCAGACTGGCGCCGGACGTGATCGGCTCGGCACTCACCGGTCCACGTCCAGCGCCACGTACTTGACCTCGAGGTACTCCTCGATGCCGAGCCTGCCGCCTTCCCGTCCCAGGCCGGACTGCTTCACGCCTCCGAACGGGGCGGCCGGGTTCGAGACGAAGCCGCGGTTGAGGCCGACCATCCCGGTCTCGAGGCCCTCGGCGAGGCGGATCGCCCGACCGATGTCGCGGCTGTAGACGTAGCTCACGAGGCCGGACTCGGTGTCGTTGGCCGCGCGGAGCACCTCGTGTTCGTCGGTGAAGGCCGAGATCGGCGCCACCGGCCCGAAGATCTCCTCCCTCGTCATGCGCGCGGAGGACGGAACACCGGTCAGCACGGTCGGCGGGTAGAAGTAGCCGGGTCCGGACGGCGCCGTGCCTCCCGTGTGCACGCGAGCGCCACGGCTCACGGCGTCGTCGACGAGCGCGGCGACCTTGTCACGCTGGACGGCGTCGATCAGCGGGCCGACCTCGACACCCTCGTCGACACCCGGACCGACCACCATCTTGCCCATCCGGGCCGTCAGCTTGTCGGTGAACTCCTCGACCACGTCCGCGTGCACGTAGAACCGGTTGGCCGCGATGCAGGCCTCACCGATGTTGCGCATTTTGGCGATCATCGCGCCGTCCACCGCTGCGTCGATGTCGGCGTCCGCCCACACGATGAACGGGGCATTTCCCCCCAACTCCATCGACGTCCGGAGCACCTGGTCGGCCGAACTGACGATCAGTTTCCGGCCCACCTCCGTGGACCCGGTGAACGACAGCTTCCGCAGGCGGGTGTCGTGGATCAGAGGCGTGGCGACCGCTTCAGGGTCGGAGGTGGTCACGACGTTGAGGACCCCGTCGGGAAGACCAGCCTCGGCCAGCACCGACGCGAGCAGCAACGCCGTCAGGGGAGTCTGCTCGGCCGGCTTCAGGATCATCGTGCAGCCCGCGGCGATCGCCGGGCCGATCTTGCGCGTCGGCATCGCCAGCGGGACGTTCCACGGCGTGATCAGCAGGCTCGGCCCAACCGGCTGGCGCATCAGGACGACCCGCCCCGAGCCACCGGGCTCGACGGTGAAGTCGCCCTGGATGCGCACGGCCTCCTCGGAGAACCAGCGGAAGAACTCGGCTCCGTAAGCGACCTCGGCGCGCGACTCGGCCAGCGACTTGCCCATCTCCAGCGTGATCAGCAGCGCGATCTCCTCGGTCCGCGCCACGAGGAGCTCGTAGGCGCGCCGGAGGATCTCGCCGCGCTCGCGGGGCGGCGTCGCCGCCCAGGAGCTCTGCGCCGCCGACGCCGCGGCGAGGGCGGCGACGGCGTCCTCGGCCGAGCCGTCCGCGACCTCGCAGAGGGTCGCCCCCGTCGCCGGGTTCTCCACCGCGAAGGTCCGTCCGCCGGCCGTGGGACGGAAGCGCCCCCCGATCAGCAACCCCTTTTCGATTCCGCCCAGCAACTCGATTTCGGAAAGCGTGCCGCTCATTTGCCTCGGAGTCCTCGTTCTGCCTCGGGTAGCCGACCGGCCGCTACTGTGCAGCGTCGGACTCCCGTTGTCACCAGCGTTGACGAGCAGCGCCCTTTCGCCGGGACCGCGCGTCGTCAATCCGTACGTCACCGCCTGCTCGTATTCACGAACGAAGATCGCCTATTCAGTTCTGGTCACCCCGCTGTTCCGGACCGGATGTCGCGGTGCCACGAGTTCGCACTGGCGCGTCGAAGGCGAAGTACGATGCCGGAATGCTCTCGCCGTCGTCGACCGTCGCGTCGGATCTGATGCCGAGGCTGATGCTGCTGCACGCCATGACCGAGCGCGGTCACCTGAGCGCCGCGGCGGAGGCGGTCGGCGTGCCCCAGCCCACCGCGACGCGCTGGCTCTCGGCGCTGAGCCGGACCGTCGGTGTCGCGCTCACGCACCGCGTCGGCAGGCGGATCGAACTCACCCGGGCCGGCGTCGCGCTCGCCGAGTCCGTGGGGTCGGCGCACACCACGTTGGCCATGGGTGTGGCGCGCGCCCACGAGGCCGCCGACCCGGGGCGGGGCCAGGTCGTGTTCGGCTTCCTCCGGACGATGGGAGCCAGCCGAGCTCCCGAACTCCTGCGTGACTACCGCGCCACGCGGCCCCGCGTCCGGTTGGCGCTGGTGCAGGCCGCTCACGAGGAGCTGATCGAGAAGCTCCACGACGGAACGATCGACATCGCCATGAGCTCCGTGCGGGAGAGCGACGTCGACATCGTCGCTACGGAGCTCTTCCAAGAGCCGTTCGTCCTCGTCGTTCCGGCCGATCACCGCCTGGCACGCCGCGAGTCGGTCCGCCTGTACGACTGCCGCGACGAGACCTTCGTCGGGCTCTCCGTGGGGATCGCCCTCCGCCGCAGGGTCGACGAGCTGTTCGGCGCGGCCAGGGTCCGGCCGCGCTACGGGTTCGAGACCGACGAGGTCGAGACCGTGCGGGGGCTCGCAACCGCGGGTGTCGGGATCGCGGTCCTGCCCGCCCGCCACGGCGGACCTCTTGCCGGCTCCGCCGAGGTGCCGATCGTGCCCCGGCACTACCGGAACATCGGGTTGCTCGTCTCGACGCGCCGTCCGCTCGAGCCGACCGCTGAGGGCTTCCGGCAGTGGGCCTCCGCGCACAGCTGGACCCGGTCGCTCCTGGCCCGGCGAACGTCCGGCAGGGCGTGACGGGACGTTCGGTCGCGCGCTGAGGCTGTGCGCGCGCGGTTCGCGGATATCAGGCCCGCCCGCATTCCACTTAGCGTTCGTCCATGACCGAACGCACGTACGACGAGGTACAGGAGCCACGTCCGGTCGACGGAGCCCGGATGCGGGCGGTCCTCGGCCACTTCGCCTCCGGTGTCGTGGTCATCACCGCATCCGGACCGGACGGGCCACTCGGCTTCACGTGCCAGTCGTTCAGCTCGCTGTCCCTCGAACCGCCGCTGGTGTCGTTCTGCCCGGCCGGGACCTCGACGACCTGGCCGAGGATCCGCGAGGTCGGCAGGTTCTGCGTGAACGTGCTGGCTGCCGACCATTCGGACCTGAGCACCGCGTTCGCCCGTTCCGGCACCGACAAGTACGCGGGCGTCCGGTGGAGGCCCGCTCCCTCGGGCGCTCCCGTCCTCGACGGGGTCGCCGCCTGGATCGACTGCACCCTCGAGCACGAGTACCCGGGGGGCGACCACACCATCGTCGCCGGGCGGGTGCACGACCTCGCAGCGGACGAGACGCGGGAACCGTTGCTGTTCCACCGTGGCGCCTACGCGTTCACCGCGCCGCCGGCGCGGTGACCGGCTGTCAGCCGGTGTGCTCGTTCAGCACCAGGACGTGGCCCATGCGTTCTTGTTTGGTGCGCAGATAGCGCATGTTGTGGGGGCTGGGAGTGGTGGCCAGTGTGACGCGGTCGAGGATGTGCAAGCCGTAGCCGTCGAGGCCGCCGTACTTGGCGGGGTTGTTGATGATCAGTCGCAGGCGGGTGATGCCGAGGTCGGTGAGGATCTGGGCGCCGGTGCCGTAGGAGCGGGAGTCGACGGGCAGGCCCTGCACGGTGTTGGCGTCGATGGTGTCCAGGCCGGTTTCCTGCAGGGCGTAGGCGCGGATCTTGTGAGCCAGCCCGATCCCGCGCCCTTCGTGGCCACGCAGGTAGACGATGGCGCCGGCGCCTTCGGCGGCGATCGCGCGCATGGCTTGTTCGAGTTGGGCGCCGCAGTCGCAGCGCAGCGAGCCGATGATGTCGCCGGTGAGGCACTCGCTGTGCACACGCACCAACGCGCCGCGGGGGCTGCGGGAGGCGGCGGCATCCCCGTGGACCAGGGCGAGGTGCTCGGTGGCGTCGATGGTGGAGCGGTAGGCCACCGCCCGGAACTCGCCGAACACCGTGGGCATCGCCGAGGTGGCCACGTGTTCGACGAACCGCTCGGTGGCGCGCCGGTAGCGGACCAGATCCGCGATGGCCAGCACCGGCAGGGCGTGCTCGTCGGCGAACGCCCGCAGTGTCCGACAGCGGGCCATCGAGCCGTCCGCCGCCACGATCTCGGCGATCACTGCGACCGGATCCCGGCCGGCTGGGCGCCGAGCTGATCACGTCGAGCTGCGGGCGCCGCGCGAGCTTGCCGGAGGCAGTGTCGGTGAAGATCCGCTCGCATCCGGCGGCGGTCACCGCGTCGTGCTGGCCGCCGGTGTTCTGGTCTGCGGTGCTGACTCGCGCGTAGTCGATCACGGTCGGTTCGCGTCGCCCGCTCGCAGCTCAGCCGCGGCCCCTCGACGCGGGCCAGCACTGTGCACCAAGCGCTACGGCCGGATCGGCGAGCAGCGCGAGGGCCACGCGTCGTGAGCTGGCTGTCGTCGGCAGCCTAGATGGATCAACGACTAAGTAGATCATCATCTGCCCGGAGACCTCGTTGGCCAGCCTATCGATCGGAGCACGCAAAGACCTGACCGACCGGCAGTGGCGGATCCTGCAGACGCTGCTGCCGAATGGGAAACGCCCCGGACGGCCACCGAAGTGGAGAGTGTCCTCTCCGAGCATCGGCCGGTCGGCCTTGGGCAAGCGGTCCAGGAGCCGCCCATGCGTGAGCACGAGTGACACTGCGTCGGCCCTCGTGAGCACCCCGGACGAGACGGCGGCGGCGTACGCGCCCAATGCCGCGCCCGAGGACGGTGTGCGGACCGGCCCCCACGAGATCCCCACAACTCGGCCATGGCGTGCTGGACGCGAAGAGCGCGGGTCGGCCCACGGCCATCGTGGTCAGCCGCGCCTGCACTGCGGGTCGGGGGCACCGCGGGCCGGATCGCCACGCACCCCGAGGCCGAGCACCGCCACCAGCTGGAGCTCGCCGACGCCCTGCACGAGGACGACGTCCTCCTGCTCCGGTACCGCCCGTCCCCGCACCTCACGCGGATCCGGCAGCCGCTGTGACAGGGACCCGGCCGGCCGCTGAGCTCAGCCGGGTCGTGGACCGCTTCACCCTGTCGACCGAAGACCACGAGGGCCCAGGGGGAGCTCTGCGTAAACCGTGGTACCAACGCCGGGGGCGCTCTGCACGTCGAGCCGGCCGCCCAGTGCCTCCACCCGGTCCTTGAGCCCGACCAGACCGGATCCGTCGGCGAGGTCGGCGCCGCCGCGGCCGTCGTCGCGTACCCGGACCCGCAGTACGTCGTCGGCGTCGCCGTGGGCGGTGTCGACTTCGACGTGCACCACGGAGGCGTACGCGTGCTTGGCCGCGTTGGCCAGCGCCTCGGCCACCAGGTAGTAGACGGCGATCTCGATCTGCTCCGGCAGCCTGCGGTCGACCCGCACGTCTGGTTCGACCGGAACTGCGGAGCGGCGGGCCAACCCCTTGAGCGCCGCGAACAGCCCGCCTTCGGCGAGGATCGCCGGGTGAATGCCGCGGGAGAGCTCGCGCAGCTCGTCCAGCGCCTCGGTCAACCCGGCGGCCAGGTTGTCCAGCTGCGCGGCCAGCTCGCCCGCCTCGGACGGCACCGCCGCCTGCGCGGCGCGCGCCTGCAGGGCCAGCGAGACCAAGCGCTGCTGGGCGCCGTCGTGCAGGTCCCGCTCGATGCGGTGGCGGGCCTGGTCTGCGGCGGCCACGATCCGAGCGCGGGAGGCAGTCAGTTGCGCCTGGCTCTCGGCGTTGGCGAGGGCGGTGGCGACCAGCTCGGTGAACGCGGCCAGCCGCCCCTCGGTGTGCGCCGGCAGCGACTCCTCCCGGACGGAGGACACCGTCATCACGCCCCACAGGTGGCCCTGAACCGTGATCGGCGCGCCGGCCAGCGAGCGGGCGCCGAGCCTGCGGCCGAGGTCGGCGAGCGAACCCGAGGTATCGGCGCCGTAGCGGTCGATCCGCGCCGCCCGGCCGGTCTCGGCCACCAGCGTGGCCACGTTCCGCCCGCCCAGGCCCACTCGAGTGCCGACGGGCACGGCGGTGCCGCTCGAACTCCAGATCCCGACGACGGTCACCGCACCGTCCGGGTCGAACCGGATCGCGTGCACATGGTCAACGGCCAGCACCCGACCGACCTCCGCTGCCACCGCGGCGAAGACCGCATCCGGCGACGCCGCCTGGGCAACCAGGGTGGCCACGCGCCGCAATGCGGCCTGCTCCTCGGCAATCCGGCGGTACTCGGCGTAGAGCTGGGCATTGTCCAGGGAGACGGCGAGCTGGCCTGCGATGAGCTTGACCGCGTCGAGCCGCTCGGTGGTGAACGCGCCCCGGATGAGCCGGTTTTCGATCAGCAGTAGCGCCCGCGGCGCGCCGCGACTGAGGATGGGTGTCGCGAGCAGCGAACAGCAGCGGAGGTCGACGAAGTACCGGTCGCGGCAGAAGCGGTCGTCCCGGGTGGCATCGGCCACGACCAGTGGCTCACCCGTGCGCTGGACGTAGCGCACCACCGACATCGGCACCACGGTTTCCCGGCCGGTTCCGCTGATCGACTCGGTGCCCGTGCCTGTTGACGGCTGCAGCCAGTCCTGCCGGTCGTCGTCCCACAACAGGAGGAGGACGGCGGTGGCCCCGGTCATCGCGCCGAGCACCTCGACCACGCGACCGTGCAGTCTCTCCAGGCTGGTCTCCGAACTGAGCGCCCGCGACGCGGACACGATCCCCAGCAGATCGAGCGTGCTGGTCGTGACCGTGGGCTGCCGCGGGACGAGATCAGCCGGCTGGTCAGCGCTCTGCCCCTCCCTCGGCTCGATGTGTGATTGCAGGGCGGGGTAAGCCCAGTCCAGCTGAGCGACCTTGGCGGACGCGCCCCATGCGGCGAATTGCCGGCGGGCCTGGCCGAGCAGGTCATGGCCTGTTTGGTCGAGGCCGTGGGCCAGGTGGAAGTGGGCGGCGCGTTCGGTGATCAGCGCACGATGCCACGGCCGCCTGCGGTCGGCGGCCTTGCGGCGCGCGGCGTCGAAAGCGAGCGCGGCAGCACGGAACTCGCCGACCGCCCAGGCACGCTCGGCCTCCACCAGCCGCAGCAGGTGCAGGAAGTTGTCCGGCGCGTCCGTCGCGCGGTCGGCCAGCCACTGGACCACGTCGTCCAGCTCGGACAACAGAGGCCCACGTTCGTCGTCGCGGCCGCGGGCGCGTTCGGCGAGAGCCAGTGCGTGCAGTAGGTGCGCCGAGGCGCTCGGGTAGAGGCCGAGGGCGGACCCCACCAGCGGCATCGCCGCCGCGGCGTGGTGTGCCAGACCGGGCTGGTCGTCCAGGACGGCGGCGGCGATCGCGTGCGTGAGATGCGCGGTGAAGAGCGCCAACGGGTTGCCGAGGTACCGGTCAGGTGCCGCTTCCTCACCGGCTGCCGCGGAGGTGTCGCCGCGGAGCACAGCGGTCAGCCACCGGTAGCTGTCCATCAACTGACCGGTCTGTTCGCTCCCGGTACGCCGGGTGAAGGCCAGTGCTTCCTCCGCCGCCGTGGCGCAGGCATCCAGCGTGGGCGCACAGTCGAGCAGTCCAGCCACCGACAGGTAGTAGGTGTATCCGGCGGTGGCCAGGTCACCTCCCGCGATCAGGCCTGCACGGGCTCGCTGGGCCTCTCGCACGGTGTTCTCGACCGGTTCGCCCCAGCAGCTCGCGGCGGCGAACATCTGGCGGGCCCTGGAGGTGTCGGGCTCGTAGCCGCGGGCTTCGCCCAGCGCGACGATCCGTCGCCTCGCCCGGTACATCACCGAATAGTCTCTGTGCAGAACCAGGGTCGGCGGTATGGCGTGACACGCCGCGCCGAGCAGGCGACGGGCCGGGCCGTGCTCGATCCAGATCCGCAGCGCCTCCAGGCTCAGCCACGCGTACATGGGGAAGTTCCCGGCGAAGTAGGCCGCCGGCAGCGTCGCGTCGATCAGGGCGGACGCGGCGAGAAGCGCGGGGTGGGCGATGTCCGGCCGGGCCACATCGTCGGCGACCTCGGTGTCATCCAACCACCGGAACAACCGATCGGCATGGTGGCCGAGTTCGGCCTCGACCCGGTCCGCCGCTGGAACGGCGATGCCCAGCTCGTGAAGCGACTCGACACCGAGGCCGACCGCCTCCGCGAACCGGTTGCGGTGGGTCAGGCTGCGCACCTGCACCGCCGTCGCGTCCGCGCGCTGCATCGCGGTGGCGGACAGCCCCTCGATGGTGCGGTACTCCTCGTCGGCCTCCTCCAGACGCCCCAAGCCGTACCGAGCGGCGTGGCGGCCGATGTGCAGCTCGATCAGGGTGGCGGTGTCATCGGGGTCGGCTAGGCGCAGCGCCGCGGTCAGCAGCGCATCGACGAGTGCGTGATCGCCGATCAACGCGGCCTGGTCGGCGGCGCGCCGCAACAGGTCGACGACGTGACGCCGCTCCAGCGGGTCGTCGACGGTGTCGACCGCCGGGAGATACTGCTCGGCCGCGGCGGCGAACAGCTCGGGCACACCGGCCAGCCGCCGTGCCATCGCCACGTGGAGGGTGCGCCGGCGCGACCGGTCCAGCCCGTGCAGGATCGCCTCCCGGATGCGGTCATGGCGAAACCGCACGGCCGGGGGCGGCGAGGGCTCCAACACCAGCAGGCCGTCGTCGAGGGCGGGTGCCAGTGCCTCGCCCACCACGTCCGCCGACTCGCCGATCGCGGTCTGCACCACGCTGAGCTCGGCACGGCCGCCCAGGCACGCCATCGCCTCCACCACCGCCCGTGACCGCGCCGGCAACGCGTCGATGCGCGCCGCCGACAGCGCGGGCACGGTGGATCGGCCCAGGTGCGCGCGCACGGCCGCCTCGTCCCAGCGCCACCCGCCCGCCGTGACGGTGAGCACGCCGTCGCGGTGGAGCGCGCCCAGCAACTCCGCCGTCTCGTGCGGATTGCCCGAGGTTTGCGGCCCGACCGCACCGACGAGGCCCGCCGCCGCGGCCTGGTCGATGTGCAGCATGTCGGCGATCATGGCGGCCGTGCCGGATTCAGGAAGGTTCCCCAGCCGCAGGTGCAGGACGTCGGCCTGGTCCCGCCACCGTGCCATCAGCGGGACCATCGGATGCGCCGCGTCGACGTCGCCGTCGCGGTAGGCGACGACCAGCAGCAGGCCCTCGATCGGTTCCTCGCCGAGCACCAGATCGACGAAGCCGAGTGGGGTCCGCCCGGCCCATTGCAGGTCATCGAGGAACACGACGAGCGGCCGGATGCGCGAGGCGACCGCGCGTAGCACCTCCGCAGCCACTCGCTGCACGCGCACCTGCGCGGTCAGCGGATCTCCCGGATCCGAGGCCACCTCCAGCAGTGCCGCTAACTCCGGCACCGTCGCGGTCAGCAGGCCCGCGTTCGCCCCGACCGCCTCCAGGATCCGAACCCGGACTTCGGCCAGCGCCTCCTCCGGCTCGGCCAACAGCAGCCGGCCCAGTGCGCGAAATGCCTGGTAGACCCCGTCGAACTCCAGATCCCGGCGGTACTGGTCGAACTTGCCGGTCACGAACCAGCCGTCGCCGCCGGTCACCACCGGCCGCAGCTGATCGACCAGCGCGGTCTTGCCCACCCCGGGCGCCCCGCCGATCAGCACCCCGCGGCAGCGGCCGGCCCGCGCCTCCTCGAAGGTGCCTTCCAGCGCGGCCACCTCGTCCTCGCGGCCCACCAGCCGCGACGGCAGCAACCGCAGCGGAACATCGCGTTCGCCGAGCTGGAACTCCGTCGGCCGGGCATCGCCGTCCCGCAGCCGCTCCAGATCGTGCAGGAGGCCATCGGCCGTCTGGTAGCGGTTGTCCGGTTCCTTCTCCAGCAGATGCAGAATGATCTCCGAGAGCGGCATCGGAATGGCCGAGTTCACCTCGTTCGGTGGTCTCGGCTCCCGCGCCAGGTGCTCGTGGGTGAGGCGCAGCGGGTCGCCGGTCCCGAACGGCGGCTCGCCGGTGGCCAGCTCGTAGAGCGTCGCGCCCAGCGCGTACAAGTCGGCGCGCTGGTCCACCGCCCGGCCCGTGCGCCCGGTCTGCTCCGGAGCCAGGTACTCCAACGTGCCGACGATCCGGGCGTGGTGGCTGAACTCGGGACGCAGTTCGGCGAACGACGTCGCCAGCGCGAAATCCACCAGGCACACCGCGCCGTCACTGGAGAGCACGACGTTGGCCGGGCTGATGTCGCGATGCATCACCCCCCGCCGGTGCATCCCCGCCACCGCCCGAGCCAGCTCCACCGCCAGCCCGATCAGCTCACCTGCCGCCAACGGCGTGGCCTGTCCGGCCAGGCTGGTATCGCCGGCGTCGGCCAGCATGATCGACCCAGGATGCCGCGGCGCCCGCAGCAGCTGGGCGACCCCGACGACCCCGCGCAGCCGCTCCAGCATCGCCACCTCGTGCGCCAGTCGCCGCTGTGCGTCCGGCCCCAGCGGCTCCTTGCGGACGACCACGCGCCCTGGGAAGGAAAGTCGGGTGACGCGCGCGTGTGCGCTCACGTGGACTGTTTCGGCCCGAACCGGCGGATCTGGGCCCATCAGCGCTTCTGCCCCATCCGCCACCTCCACACGCGGCCCGGCCGACGTCCTACCGTGCCTACACCACCTCAGCAAAGGCGACTATCCATCAGACGCGCGACGCGGCGGACGGCCTGGACGCACCGCTGTAGCTCCACAGGTCTGGGCTTGCTCCATCGGATCCTCCGCGAGCCGGACGACGATGCTGTGCAGCTCCTCGGTCCGGCTTTGCAGGCACCGCCGGGGTTCAGTCAGCTGATCGCCTCATCTCCCGGGTGGAGGGCGGCGGGTTCGGCCGCAGTTCCGCCAGCGGCGTCCCCTCACCAGATACTTCCCCGAGGTCGTCACCGCGCTCGGCGAGCACTTCAAGGACGTCACGCTGGATGGCGAAGTCGTGGTGTGCACGCCCGTGGGGAGGCTGGACTTCCTCGCACTGACGCGGCGCATCGCCGGGGCCCGCCGCGGTGCACCGTCTCGTCGTCGTCCGTCCACGCAACGAGGTTCGCGGGCATCGCTACGACGGTCATGAGCCATCCGGCCGACCTGCCTGGCCGATCGCCTCGATGACACCGCTGATCACCGCGGCTATGGTGTCGGCGGCCCGGTCGTGCTGGGGAAATCCGGCCTCGATCCAGGCCAGGATCGCCTCGATGACGACCGACGGCACGAGCTCGGATGCCCAAGCGCGCAGCCGGTGGTCAGCCAGAACCTCCCGCAGGTACTGCTGGGTGGTTTCGGTCATCGCGACCCGCAGCCAGTCGGCATGAGCACGAAAGTCGGGTTCACGCCCCGCATGGCGGAAGAACAACTGGAACTCATCCGGATGCTGCCGCGCGAACTCGACCAGGGCGGTCAGGCTCGACGGCTCGAGCTTGTCCGGGCCCCCGGTGGCCCGCATCAGGTCATCGCGGGTCTGCTCGAGGACGGTCCGATAGAGCTGCTCCTTGGAGTCGAAATGCCGGTAGATCAGCACCCGGCTCACTCCCGCCTCGGCCGCGACCTCCGCCAGGCTGGTCGCCGCAAACCCACCCCGTGCGAAAGCACGCGCGGCCGCTGCCAGTAGCGCCCGACGCCGCTCGGGTCGGTTCAGCAGCTTTGGCCTGGTCAAGCCTGCGATACCTCGTCTCGTACCTTGTTGGGGTTACTCTAGAGTGTTAACGTCGGTGTTAACACGTGGGGAGGGTCGGCGATGACGCCCACGCGAGGCATCGGAACTCTCGGAACGACGATTCGACTCCTGGTTGGCCTGCTGCTCGTTGGCGTCGCCCTCACGCTCGACCGACCGAGCGGCGGCGTCACTTGGTGGGACGTCGCCGCGGTGCTCGTGGTCCTGCCCCTCGCTGCCTTCGGGGCGGTCGTCGTGCTCAAAGCCTCCTGCCGGCGCTGGGCCTGGCTTGCCGGCCGAACCCGCACACCGTGGTCCGCGGCACAGGCGGCGGCCGCCGCGGCGGTGATTGCCGCGGTGCTCGCGCTGGGCACCGCGCTGACCTTCCTCAGCCCGGTCGACCGGGTCGCGCTCTGGTTGTTCTTCGGACTATCCATGATCGTCGCAGCGATACGCGGCGACGACGGCTGCGAGATCCTCGCCATCCCGAACACCATCCTGCGCCGTACCGACGTGATCTGGTGCCCCGCCTATACCCCGATCGACGCCGCCGAGCAGCCCGCCCTGGCCGACGGCGAACCGTCGTGACCAGTCGCAGTACGCCGACCTCGACGAAGCCATGCCACGCAGGCCACCTCGGCCCGTCGGCATTACGACCCTGTAGTCCAAGGTCTGCGCCTGATCGCGCTGGCGGTCAGGCCCTCCGGCACCTGACAACACCAACGACAGGGAGGACACGATGAAAAGGATGATCGCCGCGTTGCATGTGACCTTGGACGGCTTCATCGAGGGACCAAAAGGGGAACTCGACTGGGTCCAGGACTGGAACGCCCACTTGGACCTAACCTCCGAGGTTGACACGTGCGTCCTCGGCGGTGGGATGTATCCCGGCTATGAGCAGTACTGGACGTCGATCTTGGCCGACCCAGCAGGCGTACTGGAGTTCACTGGCCGGCCTCCTACACCGGGAGAGATCGACTACGCCAATTGGGCCGATCAGACACCTCACGTGGTGCTGTCTACGACGTTGAACGAGCCGACGTGGAAGACGGCGAGGGTCGTGCGCGGAGTCGAGGACGTGCGGTCACTGAAGGCTGGTGCGGGCAAGGACATCTTCGTTGTCGGGGGCGCCAGCCTCGTATCCACGTTGATGAACCACGAGCTGATAGAAGAGCTCCGACTCGTCGTGCATCCGCTCGTCCTCGGGCGCGGCAAGCCCTTGTTCAAGGACGTCACCGATCGCCACCAGCTGCAACTCATCGCTGCCGACCCCGAAGACTCAGGTCTCGTCGTTCTCAGGTATCGAACAAGGGGCGGGCGAGGTGGGTGAGCCAAATCCGGGCCCAACCGCTCGAGCGAGCCAGGCGTCGTGCCGATCCAACACTGGCGACCGGCACCCAACCCATTCGACGAATCCCGAGATATCACAGAATTCGGCGGCGTCGGCCGCAAGCGGTGACAAGAATGCGAAATTGACGGACACCTGAGCCGTGGGAGCCTGCGCAACATTTCTAGGTCCCCATTTGGACGGCGATTGGCATTTATCGCAATGAGCGTCGAGATCCCGACTAAAGCTGGATCCTCGTCAGCAACCCTCAGGAGGCCTGACTTTACCTGTCGTCAAGTCCGCCCGAACCTGACGAATCGTCAAGGGGTCGACTTCCCCCGCACAGCCCGAGGGGCGCAGAAGGCCCAGATCAGAGGCCAGGTCGGTGCAGTAGAGGCATGTACATGACCCTCTGACTGCCAGTACGGTCAGCGGGTCGCGCTGACCTGCAGAAACAGAGAATCCGCTGCTTGACCTGGTGCGGTACCACGCAGCTCAGCGTCGCGCAGGTCATGTTGGCGCACTGAGCCTTTGCCAACCTGATCATGTGTTGGCGATCATGAGGGTCTGAGCTGTGGCGACGAGCTCGGCGGCGCGGTTGGGGCTGGAGCGGATCTTGCTCGAGGCTGGCCAGTTCTTGAGTTCGGCGTTGAATCGGTCGCCCGGCCCGCGGCAGCTGGCGTGGGCTTCGTTGACGTCCTTCTCGTCGCTGGACAATCTCCGGTACCGGCCGGTGTCGGGTCCAGGTGCCGTCGCCGCCGCGGAACCGCCACCGTCGGGCCTGCCCGTTGGTAGGCGGTGTCGGCGACCGTGTGGATCGCTGGGCGCACCCGTTGCAGTACTGGGCGGGCCCCGCCGGTTCCATGAGGGCTGCTGGAACCTGTTGCCGTGGTAACTGGGAAGGCGCACGCGCCCGTCGCACGGGGCTTGACCTCGACATACGGCTCAGATTGAGTAGCGAGGTGCAGTTCGCCGCCCGGGCCGAACAGTACGACCGCTTCATGGGTCGCTACACGCCGACGTTGGCCGTCGCGCTGGCCGACGCCACTGGCGTTGCGTCCGGGATGCACGTGCTCGACGTCGGTTGCGGGCCCGGCGGGCTCACTCGCGAGCTGGTCGCCCGCGTCGGCGCCGCGAACGTGGCGGCGATTGATCCCGCTCCGCAGTTCGTCGCCGCCTGCCGGGAGCGCAACCCCGGCGCCGACGTGCGCGAGGGCACAGCCGAGGAGCTGCCGTGGGCGGACGGCACGTTCGACGCCGCGCTGTCCTCGCTGGTGATCGGCTTCATGCGCGACGCGGACCGGGGTGTGCGCGAGATGGCGAGGGTGACGCGGCCCGGCGGCGCCGTCGCCGCGTGTATGTGGGACATCGCCACCGGCGGGATGACGATGCTGCGCACGTTCTGGGCGGCAGTCGGGCGCGTGCAGCCCGGAGCCCAGAGCGAGCAGCCGCTGGTCGGCACCGCCGAGGGTGACATCGAGCAGCGATTCCGCCGCGCCGGGCTCGAGGACGTCATCGGCGGTTCGCTACTCGCCAAGGCCGACTACACCGGCTTCGACGACTTCTGGGAGCCCTTCACGTACGGGGTCGGGCTATCCGGGCAGCACCTCGCGTCGCTGACCTTCGAGCAGCGGGCGCGCGTGCGCGATGGGTGCCGGGAAATGCTGCCCGACGGCCCGTTCTCGCTCGACGCGAGGGCCTGGTACGCGTCCGGCACGGTCCCGGCCGCGCACTAAACTGAGCCTCTGCCAACTTGACGGACGGGCTGGTCAGCGGGTGTACGGCGTGGCGTGACCACGAATGGGTGAAGCCCCTGGTAGACGGGCGATTGCCTAGATCAACTCGCCTGACCAGGAGCTTCAGAGTGCTGTCCTACCCGTCCGGGATGACCGTGTCCAGTCGCGCACTCGGCATGCTCGCCGATGCCCTTCGCCACCACCGCAGCGAGCGTGCGACCCGCTGGCGCAAGCTCTCGCCCGGCCATCAGGCCCTGCTGGTGGTGGCCTACCTGCGCAAGGGCGAGACCTATGCCGATCTGGCGTGCGGCTTCCAGGTCGGCACCTCCACGGTCTACCGCTACATCCGAGAGGCGCTCGCGCTACTCGCGGCCATGGCGCCCACCCTGGAACAGGCGATCGAGGTCGCCTCGCGCAAGGCGTTCGTGATCCTCGACGGCACTCTGCTTCGGATCGACCGGGTCGGCATGGCCAGCGGTCGGGATCGCGCGTTCTACTCCGGCAAGCACAAGTGCCATGGGCTGAACGTGCAGGTCATCGCCGACCCGATCGGGAGGCTGGTGTGGATCTCCCCGCCGCTGCCCGGTGCTCGCCACGACATGGGCGCCGCCCGCGAGCACGGAATCATCGACGCGATCGCCGAGGCTGAGATCCCGACGGTCGCTGACACCGCCTACCAAGGCGCCGGCTCCACGGTGGCGATCCCGCAGCGGCGCCGCCGCCTCGACTCCGACACCGGCCGCTACCGGCGGCTGTCCCGGGATCAGAAGGAGGTCAATGCCGCGCACGCCCGCCGACGCGGGCCGGGTGAGCGGGTCAACGCGGAGCTGAAGAACTGGAAGATCCTGCGCAAGATCCGGTCCTGCCCAGGCCGCGCAGACGAGCTCGTGGCCGCGGTTCAGACCCTCACGATCGCCAGCGCTTGATCAGGTTGGCAAAGGCTCACTGCCGTGCTCCACATTTGCTCCACCCACGCCGGTCAATGACACGCCAACGCGATCTCCCAGCGTCCGGGCCACGCACGAGCAGGCGCGCGGCACCAACCCGGCCGCACTTGGCCAATCTGTCGCTACGTCCCCACGGCCGCCCGCGTACTCGCCGATCGAGATCGAGTCGCCGAGCGCGACGGACACCTACGGTTCGCCGGCTCAGCGCGCGCCACTCCCCCGTCCTACTCCGGGGCCGACTCGCCGACACCGTCACCGTGGTGCGTCGGATTCTGCTGCCGGGCGCGCTGCGCTCGGCGGGGCTAGCGTGTGCGCACCTTGCTCGGGCCAGACGAGGGGTGGGCCGGTGAACCTCGAGAAGGTCGTGTTCGGCTTCTTCGTGCTGCTCGCGGCCACGCTCAACTTCGGGTTCTTCATCGGCGACATCGCCGATCCTGCGCTGCACAACGTCTACGAGCTCTTCGCGGCCGTCGTGGTGAGCCTCATCGCTACCGTGCTGAAGTTCGGTGACCGCACCCAGATCGGCGCCGTGCACCTCGCGACGAGTCTGGTGGCGGACCTGCAGCTGATCGCCGCAACGATCGTCTGGACCTACGCGGCACACATCTCCACCGACGGTCTCACGGCCGCCGCGATGGCGAGCGTGGTGTCCCTCTCGGGCGGGGCACTGTTCGCCAACGTCGTGTCGGTGGTGCTGCTCGTCATCGAGACCGTCTCGTTCCACCGCCGTTAGGGGGCGAGGGTGAGCAATCCGCTCCTCGCATTCTGGTTCCGGCTGTTCGGCCGGGACGACGACCACCGGCTCTCCCCCGGATTGCGCAGGCGCATCCCCGTAGCCTCCGCCAGCCAGGCGTCGGCGACGATCTTCCTGATCCTGCGCAGGATGCGCGCGCCGCTGATCGTCCTCATCACGATCTTCGCGATCAGCGTCCTCGGCCTGACACTCGTCCCCGGCCGGACCGAGGACGGGCAGCTGTGGCGGATGTCGATCTTCGACGCCTTCTACTTCATGAGCTACACGGCCTCGACGATCGGGTTCGGAGAACTCCCGCAGACGTTCAGTGACGCGCAGCGTCTGTGGGTCACGGTCTCGATCTACCTGACGGTGATCGGTTGGGCGTACGCCATCGGGTCGCTTCTCGCACTCGTCCAGGACCGTGCGTTCCGGCAGGCGCTCGCGTTGCAGCACTTCATGCGCATGGTGGCCCGGTTGCGTGAGCCGTTCTTCCTGATAGCCGGGTACGGGCGTACCGGCGAGCTGCTGGGTGAGGCGTTCGACGCGCTCGGCAAACGGTTCGTCGTGCTCGACGACGACGAGGACCGCATCGAGGCCCTCGAGCTCGCTGCCTACCACGCGGACGTGCCCGGCCTAGTTGCCGACGCACGCGATCCCGGCCACCTCGGCGTGGCCGGTCTCGCCAACCCGCACTGCGAGGCGGTGCTCGCGCTCACCGACGACGACGAGGTCAACCTGGCGGTGGCGATGGCGGCCGCCCTGCTGCGACCCGACCTGCCGGTGATCGCCCGCACAATGTCACCGGCGATCGGCGAGCGCATGGCCGCCTTCGGCACGCCGACCGTGGTGAACCCGTTCGACCGGTTCGGCGACCACCTGCGCATCGCGCTCCGCGCGCCGGCCTCCTACCAGCTGATCACTTGGATGGAGAGCGGACCCGGGACCGAGCTCCCGGCCAGGGGCAGTCCTCCCGAACGGGGTCGATGGGTGGTGTGCGGATACGGCCGGCTCGGGCGGGAACTGATCCCGGACCTGCGCGCCGAGGGCATCGACGTCACCGTCGTCGACCCGGTCGCCGACACTGCGGCGCACGAGGGCGGGATCGTCCGCGGACACGGGTACGAGCCCGCGGTGCTGCAACAGGCGAACGTGGCGGGCGCCGTCGGGTTCGTCGCGGGCACGGACAACGACACCACCAACCTCTCCCTCGTCACCGCCGCCCGTCGGGTCAATCCCGGGCTGTTCGTGGCAGCCCGGCAGAACAGCCCGTCCAGCGCTCCGCTGTTCGCGGCGATGAACGTGGACTCCCTGCTCGTACCGACAGAGGTGTTGGCCCACGAGGTGTTCACACAGCTCAGCACCCCGCTGCTCTGGCGCTTCCTCCAGGAGGTGCCCGCGCGCGGCGACCGCTGGGCGGCTCGCCTCGTCGACTGCATCACGCAGCGGTGCGGTCGTCGCCTCGATGCGCTGTGGAAGGTCCGGCTGAGCCGGGCCGACGCTCCGGCCCTGATCCCGTGGATCGACACCGGTGAGGCGCGTCTCGGTGTTCTCCTGCGTGACCCGGACGACCGCGACGTCCAGCTACCCGTGGTCGTGCTGATGGTCATGCGCGATGGCGAGTGCGTGCTGACGCCCGACGACGACTTCGTGTTGGCACCCGACGACGAGCTGCTGCTCTGCGGTCGTCTCGCGGCTCGTCGCGCCGTGGACACCACGATGGTGGTCAAGGCCGCCCGGGAGTACGTCGTCTCCGGCCGGCACGTCCCGGTCAGCTGGATCTGGCGGCGATTCTCGGGCGTGGCGTGACGCCGGTGTCACGGGATGTCGATGGTCACGGCCGCCTGCCGGCCGTCGGCGTCCGCCAGTCCGGCGGTGCGCGGGCTGACGAGACGCGACACGCAGCACTGCAGGCGGTCCCCCGCCGCGTGCTGCGCGTCGCTGAGGAAGACGTCGCGGTGGTCGATGGCGCCGGCGATCTCGAGGACCTTCACCTGGCAGAGGCCGCACTCGCCGCGGCGGCAGTCGTACATCATCTCCGCGCCGCACGCTTCGAGCGCCTCGAGCATCGACACGTCGTGGCTCACGATCGTCTCCAGCCCGAGCCGCGGGATCCGCACCGTGAACGACTCCGGCGCGAATCGCCCGCTGCTGCCGAAGGTCTCGAACCGCAGCCCGGCGGGCCGCCTGCCCGCCCTCGCCCAAGCCGCCTTGATGGCGTCGAGCATTGGGGGCGGACCGCACACGTACAGCTCCCCACCCGCGGGGACGCTCGCCACCAGCTCCTCGACGTCGAGGGATCCGCCCTCGTCGTCGATGCGCAGCTCCATCCGGTCGCCGTGCTCGGCCACCAGATCGTCGACGAACGCCATCAGGTCTCGCGAGCGGGCGCCGTAGACGAACCGGTAGTCCGCACCGCGCGATCTGAGCGCCCTGCCCATGGCCACGAGCGCGGTGATCCCGATCCCGCCCGCGGCGAGCACGTAGCCAGGGCGCCCGTAGGTCAGCGGGAAGTTCTGCAGCGGCTGGGTGACCGAGACCTCCCGGCCGCGCCGCAGGGAGTGCATGAAGGCCGAGCCTCCCCGGCTCTGCCGCGCCAGCTGCACGCCGAGGATCAGCTCCGTGCCGTAGCCGCCCATCCCGACCACGGAGTAGGAGCGCACGTCGGCCCGCCCGTTGACGTAGACGCCGATGTCGATGTGGCTGCCCGGCGGGGCGGGCGCCTCCAGGTGCTCCGGTTCGAGCACGACCTGCTTGACCTCGCGGGCGACATCACAGACGTCGAGGACCCGCGCCCGCCGCCACCGCTTGTGGCTCGTGGCTCCCATCGCGAGCTCCGCTACATCCCGCGGCTCATGAGGCCCGCCGCTGGCTGTTCGCGGTGCCGGGCGACGCCGCCCGCGATCTCCGCGCCCTGGCCGGTCTCGCCACCCGCCGGCCGCGGTTCGTTGGCCGCGTTGGTGACGGCGCCCATCGACACCGCGGCGTTCCCCGCGTCGTCGGAGCCCTTCTCGACGTCCGTCCCCGACTCGGCCGCGATCATCCGCTGCACGATGCGCCGGGTCCACATGCTGCCGGCGTCGATGTTGAGGTTGTAGAAGTCGTAGCCGGGGTTGGCCTCGATGCCGCGCTGCTGGGCCTCCAGCATCTGCTCGTCCTCGAAGAACACGTTGGACACGCCCTCGCGCAGCCGGGTGGTGATCACCTGCTTGTCCAGGCACCAGTCCCGCGCGAACGCCCACAGGTAGAAGCAGGTGCGGTCGGTCTCGGGCGTCATCGTGTTGATCACCGTGCCGGTGACGCCCTGGCTGCGGTCCCCCTCGGGAGCGCCGGCGCCGGCCTTCGCCACGCCGACGTCGATCGCGATTGTCGAGGGCACGGTGTAGTGGATGATCTGCCACCGGTCGACGGGGCCCTCGTAGTCGGGGAAGCGGTCCTGCAGGTTCCGCTTCCAGAACGGCGGCGGGTCGATGCCGTGCATCCACTTGGTGACCGTCACCGTCCGGTCGCCGTGGGTGACGTCGATGTCGGACTCCGACAGCGACTCGTGCCCGATGCTCGATCCGTGCACGAACTGCTCGTGCGTGAGGTCCATCAGGTTGTCGACGATCAGCTGGTAGCTGCACTTGACGTGGATCGTCTTGCCGTCGCCCGCCCACTCGGGGTGCTCGTTCCAGTACAGGTCCGGCACGAGGGCGGGGTCGGCCAGCGCCGGGTCGCCGGGCCACACCCAGACGTAGCGGTGGCGCTCCACGACCGGGTAGGAGTGCACGGTGGCGCTGGGGTTGATCGTGTCCTGGGCGGGCATGAAGGTCGCACGGCCGTCCGCGTCGAAGCAGATGCCGTGGTAGCCGCACTGGATCTCGTCATCGCCGCGCAGGCGGCCCATCGAGAGCGGCGCCAGCCGGTGCCAGCACGCGTCGGCGAGTGCGACGGGCCGCCCGCCGGTCGTCCGGTAGAACACGATCGGCCGGTTCGCGACCGTCCTGGCCATCAAGTTGCGGCCCACCTCGTGATCCCATGCGGCCGCGTACCAGGCGTTCAGGGGGAAGTCCCGGAAGGTGGCGTGGCCGGTCTGCTCGTCGGGTCGGGACATGTCGTCGGTCTCCTCAATGGGCCCGTTCTCTCGTGGCGTGCGGGTCAGGTCCCTCGGGCCGCTAGGCCGGAATCGGGTCCTCGTGGTGTGCGGGCGCCTCCTTGACCGGTAGGTAGAGGAAGAAGGAAACGATCATGATCCCGGCCGCCACGTAGACCCCGGGCGCCCAGCTGCCGGTGGCGTCACGCAGGATCCCGCTCACCACGGGGCTCAGCACGGCCCCGATCTCGGAGATCAGGTTCAGCATCCCGAAGGCCGAGCCGCGCTCGCTCGCCGGCACCATGTCCCCGGTCATGCCCTGCACGATCGGCTGCAGCGCGTTGAAGAAGACGCCCGACGTGAACAGCAGCAGCCCCAGCAGCGCCAGCGACGGCGGCTCGCCGCCGGAGATGCTCCATCCGAAGATCAGGACGAGCACCGAGTAGACCGCGGTGCAGATCAGGGCGAGCGGCTTGCGGCCCCGGCCGGTGCGGACGGCCCAGTCGGCCAGCCATCCACCGGCCGGGAAGCCGAGGATCCCGGCGCCTGCGTTGAACGCCGCGGTCAATGCGGCCGCCACCAGGCTGCTCTCCGCCGCCTCGCGGACAATCTGCACGGACCAGAAGCTGAAGAACCACAGGTTCCACAGGATCGCGATGTAGGCGATGTAGACCAACCAGATGTTCCGGTTGAGCAACGCCGGACCGCGGCCGGACCGCTGCACCCCGCGCACGATGACCAGGATGTAGATCAGCGCGATGAGCGTGGCGCCGGACGCGGTGAGCCACTCCGGCCACCGGAGGGTCTCGGCCAGCAGGAACAGTCCGACGATCACGACGAACGTCGGCGCCGAGAACAGCAGCAACCGCAGGAACGGCGGAGCGAGCCGCATCGCCCCGCCGAGCTTCGCCCGGAAGAACGCGAACGCGATCACGATGACGACGAACGTGAACGCGGCGAAGACGAAGAACGGCATCCTCCAGGCGCCACCACCCATCCCGAGCGAGGTCCCCCAGTTGATCAGTATCGGGGTGAAGATGATGCCCACCGTGAGGCCGACGGAGAGGCCGGCGATCACCACGCCCAGCCCGAGCGTCCGCTTCGAGACCGGGGTGTGGTTGATGATCAGAGTGCGGTCGTTGGAGTAGAAGACGCCCTCACCGAGGCCGGTCAGCACGCGGGCGGCGACGAACGCCACGAGCCCCGCGACCAGGCCCGACACGATCGTCATCACGCAGGCCGCCAGCAGCGACACGATGATCATCTCTCGATGACCGAAGCGGTCACCCAGCCGCCCACCCGGGTACTGCGTCAGCATGTAGCCCAGGAAGAACATCGATCCGACGAGCCCGCCCAGCGTCGCCGGGTTGGCGGCATCCCCGATGAAGCCCGCCTTGTTCTGGATCATCCACGCGATGACCGGACCCGTCAGCGTCCGGTCGGCGTAGCTGACGACCCACCCGAGCAGCAGGACCGACCACAGGGCCTTGTAGGGGACGAGCGGGTGACCTTCGCGGCCTGCCTCGAGCAGCTCCTCGTTCTGAGCGGCGTCGCCCTCGAAGCTCCCGGTCGTCATCGCTCCTCCTCGCGGAGTCCCGCCGCCGTCGCCGGACCGACCATGGGGACGTGGATCTGCGCACTGCGCGTCGCCTTCTCCCGGCCAGCGGATAGCCAGGCTGCTACCTGGGGTAACGCGGAACGGGTGCGACGGTGCGAAATTCCGCCGAAGGGCGGAGAGGGACTCCGTGATTACGTAGAACGCTTGGAGCAGAGCTTGCCTTCGGCCCGGCGGCGGGGGAGGCCGGCGCGCACCTCGTCCATCGCCGCGGTGCTCCGGCGACGCAGCGCTAGCACCTCCCGCTGCCGCAGGGTGAGCAGGTGCAGCAGCGCCCCGAGCTGCTCGCTGAGCTCGACCTGCAGCAGGTGGTGCTCCGGCCCGTCGTACACGAGCGGGGTGCCGGGATGTAGGCCACGGCTCGGCTTGGTTACGACGGTCTCCTGCCGGCCCAGCCGAGCCGGTCCGCCGGAACGAGCAGCGCGCGCCTGGTCGGAGCGCCACTGTAGCGGTGGCATACGGGTCGCGGGTGGATCGCTTCGCCTACCCCAACCGGCCAGCTGTGCGGCGGGTCGTGAGGACCATGTCCTTCTCCTTTCAAGTCTGCCGCAGCCTGGTTGCGCTGCTGGCTCCGGCTCTGCTCATGGCCGGTGCTACGGGCTGTGGCATCGTGTCATGTGGCGCGCCGCCGCCTGAGCGGATACCCGAGCACCTCGCTGGATCCGGCATCGTGCTGACAGCCGATGCAGAGCTGGTCGGAGTGGGGTACGGCTGCTGGCAGGACAAGTCGATCTACTTCACCATCGCCGTACCACCAGAGTCGGTCGATGACTTGCTCCGGGCCTCGCGCTTCGAGGCACCGATGAATCCGTTGGCGTACCCGGCGCACATCGGCGACGGCCGCACCATCGGCACCGTCGAGCCTGGTCCTGGGGTCTTCGAGGCCCACGACGAGGATCCTTCCCGATACGTCGTGGTCGACTACTCCGATCCCGTTCGGTCCATGGTCTACATCAATGACTGAAAGCCGGCCGGCCTACGTACTGCTTCCGGTGCCGGTCTGCAACCGAGCGGTGTCGAGGGTGCCCGGCGGCGAGCTCGCACCCCTTCGTGCTGGCGGCGCTGGAGGCGAACTGCCATCCCCTGTCGTCCACATTCTTGATGATCAGGACGCGCGCACAGACGGTCGACCATCGCCATCGACCGTCGAGAGGGTCGTGGCGTGCGGCTCCGGAACACCGGCATCGATCGCGCTCCGCAGCCACTCGATGAAGAGGACGACGGGGTCTGCCGGCGCACCGTCGGGGTCGAAGGGCGGGAACGGACCGGCCAGGGACGGCAGGGCGCGCAGCTGCGACCGCAAAACCCTCGAGCACGATGACGTAGTCGGCGGTGTGAGCGGGTCGTCGAGGATCCGCGACGAGATCGTCGAGCGATACGTCGAGCACGGGTGCCGCCATGATCCCTCACCTCGCTGAACTGGACTTACGATGAGCGTGACACCCGTTACAGCGGCTGGGAATCGAGAGCTCGTGATGGGCGGACAAGGAGGGCTTATGATCCCGAGCTTCTCCTTGCGCCAGCTGAGCTACCTCGTGGCGATCGCCGACCACCCACTCGCCGGCCGCCCGTCACTCTCCATCGCCGACCTCGCCGACTACGACCTCATCGCCCACGGCGTGCCGCCGAGCCCGGAGAACGCCCGCAAGATGATCGAGGAAGCCGGACTCTCGATCCGCATCGCCCACATGTCCACCAACATCGAGGTCGTACGGTCGCTCGTCGCCCGCGGCACCGGATACACCACGCTCGTCCAGCACTGGCCCATCGACGTCAGCCTCGAAGGGCTGCCACTGATCTGCAAACCCGTCACACCGCCCGCGCCCGAGTACCGCGTCGTCGTCGCATGGTCCGATACCGCCCGTCTCAGCCGCCGCGCCGAGGAGTTCATCCAGTTCTCCGAGCGGATGGCGGTCTGGACGCCCGGCCGGAACGCCGGCATTGCTACTCAGCCCTGACCGATCGATGTGCTGCCAAGTGATGGCATGGGCATCGATACCGGCCGTCAACAAGGGTCGACCAGCGCGGGCGCGCCATTCGAATGAATTGCGGGCGCCGTCCAGACCTTCACGGTTAATGGGGATCGAGCCCGCTGCCTGCCCCTCGTGGTGCCGCTCGCGCGGTCGTTCCGGTCGGGTCGTCGATCTCGCCCATCCGCTGCACGACCCCGGTTCCCTCGTGCCCACTCCCGTCAGCCGGCCCACGAACAAGTCATCGCCCTACCTGTGGGCCACGAGGAGGTCCACTTCGGACTCGCCGTGCACTCGGCCGTGGTCGAACGCCGAAGCGAACGCGTCCTCACCCACCGCCGCACGGCACGTCGCGGTGATCCGGTCGACGTCCCCCCGTTCACCGGCCGGCAACGGCGCGCCGACCCGTGCCCGCAGCGCGGCGGCGGCCCCGAGCAGCCGCGCCGCCCGCTCGTGGGCGCCGCAGATCGCTTCCACGCCGGCGAGCCCTTCCAGCGCCAGCGCCACCGCACGCGGGTCGGCCGCCTTGCGCGCCGCCGCCAGCCCTTCCAGGTGCAGGGCGCAGGCGGCCTCGGCGTCACCGCGCTGTTCGGCGATGAAGCCCAGCTCGGCGAGGATGAGGGCGATCGCCATGTCCGACTCCAGCCGCCGGTCGTAGACCAGCCACCTGCGCAGCCACGCCTCGGCCGCATCGAACCGCCCCTGCCGCCGCGCGCTCAGCGCCAAGCCCAGATCGGCGAACTCCTCGCCGATCGTGTAGCCCTGCGCGACGGCGTGCACGCGGGCGCGTTCGTGCAGCTCGTCGGCCTGCTCGTGGTCGCCGGTCAGCACCGCGATCCGGCCGAGCGCGGACAGCTTGTCCGACACCTCGGTGCTCAGGCCCAGCTCTTCGGCGATCCGCAGGCCGCCGCGGTGCAGCTCGGCCGCGCGGTCGTAGTCGCCGATGACCTCCGCGTGCGTGCCGAGGCCGAACGTCGCGTGGAGCTGCCCCCACCGGTCACCCGCCTCGGTGAACAGGGCCATGCTGCGCTCGCCGTGCCGGGCCATCGCGTCCAGGTCGCTGCGCGCCAACGCGTACCGTGCGAGCGTGCCGTGGGCGGCCGCTGTGCCCCACCGGTCGCCCTGGTCCTCGAACACCGCCAGCGCCCCGGCGACGAGGTCGTGGCCGACGCTCAGCTCGCCCATGCCCAGGCCGGTGAAACCGAGGAACCACTCGGCCCGCGCCCGCCGGGCCGCGGCCTCCGCGCCGGTCGGCCTTGTCTCGGGCGGCGGCACCAGCCCGGACCCGACGCCCATGAGCAGGTTGAACGCGCTGTGCCACACCCGGACCGTGCCCGCAATGCCGTCGGGACGGTCGGCTGCCAGCGCCGCGGTCAGCGCCCGCCGCCCCTCGCCGAGCCGACCGCGTAGCACCCAGTACCAGGCCAACGACTCGACCAGCGGCAACGCCTCGCCGTCGCGGGCCGCGTGGTCGATCGCGACACGCAGGTTGGCGGCCTCGGCGTCAAGCCGGCGCAGCCACTGCCGCTGCCGGGGTCCGCGCAGGTGCGGGTCGGCGGTCGCGGCGAGCCGCGCGTAGTGGTCCCGGTGCCGTCGCTCGACCTCAGCGACCTCGCCCGCCTCACGCAGCTTCGCCGAGGCGTACTCGGCGACCGACTCCAGGAGCCGGTATCGGGGCGGGTCGGCGATGGGGGCGGCCACCAGCGAGCGGTCGACCAGGCGTGCCAGCAGGTCCGGCACGTCGAGGCCGCCGCCGCCGGACACGGCCTCCGCCGCGCTCAACGTCCACCCGTCCACGTGCACGGACAGCCGGCGCAGCACGGTCCGCTCAGCCTCGGTCAGCAGCTCCCAGCTCCAGTCGAGCATCGCCCGCAGGGTCCGCTGGCGGGCGGGCGTGTCACTGGGCCCGGCGGTCAGCACGCGGAACCGGTCGTCCAGCCGCGCCAGTACCTCGTGCACGCCCCACGCGCGGACCCTGGTGGCGGCGAGTTCCAGTGCCAGCGGGATGCCGTCCAGCCTGCGACAGATCGCGGCGACGGCGTCGGCGTTGTCCGCGTCGAGGGTGAAACCGGGCGCGCCCGCCGCCGCTCGGGCCGTGAACAGCTCGACGGCGCTGGGCTCGGCCAACGGCGGCACGGTCCACAGCAGCTCACCGGTCACGGCCAACCGGCGTTGGCTGGTGGCCAGCACCCGCAGCCCCGGGGCGGCGCGCAGCAGCCCCGCGGCCAGCTCCGCCGCGGCCGGTGCGACGTGCTCGCAGTTGTCGAGCAGGAGCAACATCCGCTTGGCGCGCAACGCCTCGGCGAGCGTGCCCGCCAGGTCGGTCACGACGCAGTCGCGGATGCCCACGCTCGCCGCGACCAGCGCGGCCACCTCGTCCGGCGACGCGCCCGCTGGCAGCGCGGCCAGCTCGACCAGCCAGGTGCCGTCCGGGAACTCGGTGACCAGCTCCCGGGCCATGGCCAGTGCCAGGCGGGTCTTGCCGACGCCACCCGGGCCGGTGAGGGTGACCAGCCGGTCCGCCGCGAGCAGCGACCGCACCTCGCCGAGGTCGGCTTCCCGGCCGACCAGGTCGCCGAGCAGGTGCGGGAGGTTCGTCGGCGGCTCCACCGCGCCGCCGAGCGACGGGTCCTGCTCCAGGATCGCGCGGTGCAGCGCGGCCAGCCGCGGGCCCGGCTCGACGCCGAGCTCCGCGCTCAGCCTGGCCCGCACGTCGCGGTAGCCCGCCAGTGCCTCGCCCTGCCGCCCGGCCTGGTACAGGGCGCGCAGGTGGGCGGCTCGGAGGCGTTCGCGCAGCGGGTGGCGGGCCACCAGGTCGCCGAGCTCGTCGGCCAGCACCCCGGGCTCGCCGAACTCCAGGCGTGCCTCGGCCCGCTGCTCCCACGCGGTGAGGCGCATCTCGACCAGCCGGGCCGTGACCTCCCGGGCGAATGCCTCGTCGACGAAGTCGGCCAGCACCGAACCCCGCCACAACGCCAACGCGTCGTCCAGCACCGCGACCCGCGCCCGCGGGTCACCGATCATGGCGGCTTCGGCGAGTAGCGCTTCGAACCGCCCGGCGTCCACCGCGTCCGGTGCGACGTCGAGCAGGTAGCCGGGCGGGCGGGAGACGACGAGCCGCCGAGCGCCGGGCTCGGCGTCGTCCAGCGCGGCGCGGAGCTGGGACACCCTGGTCTGCAGCGCGGCCGCGGGGTTCGCGGGCAGCCGGTCGCCCCACAGGCGGTCGATCAACCGGTCGGCGGGCACCACACGGCCCGCCTCGACCGCCAACTGGGCGAGCAACGACCTGACCTTCAACTCGGGAACCCGGACCGGGCGGCCGTCGGAGGTCCATGCCGCGAGCGGGCCGAGCACCCCGAAGCGCACGGTCGAACGGTACCCGAAGGCGACCCGAAGTCGGTCTGGACGATCCCTGAAGCGGCACCGGCCACCGTGGTTCCCAACGGGCGGACCAACCGCCCGCGCGGTTCGAGCGAGGGAAAGAATTACCATGTCTGTCGAAGTCGGTGACCGGGCCGGAACCAAGGAATGGCTCGGACTCATCGTGCTGTTGCTGCCGACCGCGCTGCTGTTCGTGGCCCAGACCGTGCTGTTCCTGGCGACGCCGCACATCGCCGCCGACCTGCGGCCCAGCAGTGACCAGCTGCTGTGGATCAACGACGTGTACGGGTTCGCGATGGCCGGGCTCCTGGTGGCCATGGGCACCATCGGCGACCGGGTCGGCCGCCGGCGGGTGCTGCTGCTCGGCGCGGTCGTGTTCGGCGTGGGTTCGGTGATCGCCGCGTTCGCGCCGAACATCGAGGTGCTGATCGCGGCGCGCGCGTTGATGGGTGTCGGGGCGGCGGCCGTGATGCCGTCGACGTTGTCGCTGGTCCCCAATATGTTCAAGGACCCGCGGCAGCGGGCGACGGCGGTCGGGATGTGGGCCGCTTCGGTGTCGGTCGGCGTCGCGCTCGGCCCGCTGCTCGGCGGGCTGCTGCTGGAGGCGTTCTGGTGGGGCGCCGCGCTCCTGATCGGCGTGCCGGTGATGGCGCTGGTCGTGATCCTGGCACCGCTGCTGGTGGCGGAGTACAAGGCGCCGGACGCTGCCGGGCAGCGGATGCCGGACGTGCTGAGCGTGCTGCTGTCCATGGCCGCGCTGCTGCCGTTCGTCTACGGGGTCAAGGACTACGCCAAGTCGGGGCTGACCGTGACGGCCGTGGTGGCGACGCTGGTCGGCATCGCATTCGGGGTTCTGTTCGTCCGCCGGCAGCTCAGCCTGGATACCCCGCTGCTCGACATGCGGCTGTTCCGGAGCCGCTCGTTCAGCGGCGCGTTGGGCGTGTGGCTGCTGTCCGCCATCGCGCTCGGCGGCATCTACCTGTTGTTCACCCAGTACCTCCAGCAGGTGGCCGGGCTGTCGCCGCTGGCGGCGGGACTGTGGATCCTGCCCGCCGCGGTGATGCTGGTGGTGGTGTCGACGCTGTCGCCGATCGTGGCGCGAAAGGTTCGGCCGGCGTACGTGGTGGCCGTCGGCGCGCTGTTCTCGATGGCCGGGTACATCGTGCTGACCCAGGTCGAAAGCGTCGCCGGGCTGCCGATGCTCATCACCGGGTTCTACCTGCTCTACCCGGGCATCGCGCCGACGATGGCGTTGACAACCAACCTGGTGATGTCGGCTACGCCGCAGGAGAAGCAGGGCGCCGCGTCGGCGGTCAGCTCCACCTCCATCGACCTGGGCGTCTCGCTCGGCATCGCGGTGATGGGCAGCATCGGCACGGCCGTCTACCACGCCACGGTGCCGTCCGGCCTGTCCGCCCAGGCCGCGGACTCGCTGTCGGGCGCGCTGAACGAGGCTTCCGCGCTGCCCGGCGACGCGGCGCAGTCGTTGGCGGCAACAGCGCGGGAGGCGTTCACCAGCGGGCTCAACGTGGCCGGTGTGGTGGCGGCGGTGCTGGTCGCGGGCGCGGCGCTGCTCGCGATCACCCTGCTGCGGCACGTGCCGCCAGCCAAGGTGCCCGCGGACGAGCCCGATGGCGCGGCCACCGTGAGCGCCTGATCCACCAAGTGCCGGGGGCGCGGGCCTTCCCGTCCCCGGCACAACGCTTTCAGGTGCGCAGAACGGCAAGTCGAGGGAGGCCATACCGCTCGCACTGAAGCTGAACCGGGTCGAGACGATCTATGGTGTCGGTGGTTGCAGTGGCCCACCGGCTCTTCACCGAGCAGGGATTCGACAAGACGACCGTCGACCAGATCGCCGCCCAGGCCGGCCTGTCAGGCGCCAGCCTCTTCCGACACTTCGGCACCAAGGAAGACATCGTCCTGGGCCGCTTGGAGGAATCGGGCCGCCGGATCGCCGAGGCGCTCATTGCCCGACCGGAACACGAGCGACATGGGAGGCGCTGCGCCGGGCGTTCGACGTTCTCGTCCGAATGAACGAGGAAGCCCCCGAGCAGGCACTCGCCTATCTGCGCATGCTCCAGGAGACTCCGTCGCTGCGGGCCCGGCACTACGAGAAGCACCTGAGCTGGCAGAACCTCCTCGTCCCGGAGATCGCCCGACGGGCGGGAGCTTCCCCCGACCAGCCCGAAGACCCCGGCCCCCACGCGCTGGTCGCCGCCGCGCTCGCGTGCCTGGACGCGGCAGCCACCGGATGGGTCGCCTGCGAGGGCGCCGTCCCGTCCCCATGTCCGTGATGCTCGACCGCGCAATGGGCGCTCTGACCAAGTAACCGCAGACGTCAGGTGATCTGCAGGTGCCGGCGGTCAAACGCTTGATGCTCGCGCTAGTCGTCCCCGACCGTGTCGGCGATCCGATGGAGTAGGGCGGTCATCCGCGAGGCGTCATCGGGACCCAACTCCTGGGTGATCCGCTGCTCGATCGCCGCGATCTCGGGGACGGCAGAGCGCAGCGCGTCGCGGCCGGCGTCGGTGAGATGGAGCTCCTGCACGTGGCGGTGGCGCGGATGTGGTCGGCGCTCCAGCTGACCCCGGTCCTCCAGCCTGGCCACCAGTGACGCCACCGCCTGGGGTGTGACGTTCAGGCGGCGGGCCAGCTCCGCCCCGGTGAGGCCTGGCTCATTGTGGATCATGATCAGCAGGGAGAAGTGGGCCGACGCCATGCCCAGCCCTCGCAGCCGCTGCTCCTTGACTGCCTGTACGGCCAACTCCGCCCGCCGGAGCGCCCAGCCCACCGTTTGGCACGTCACCCCCACCAAGTCCTCACCAGCCCGCCCCATGCCTGCAGGGTACGGGACTTCACGAGCATCAAACTTTTGATTCGATCCAATCCTCGAACTCTCCCCAGCTGATTGAGACCTGGAGTCGCGATGATGGCAAGGGAACCCTCACCAGGGTCGGTGGCCGACCGAGACCAAGCCCCAGGCGTGTCCCGCAGGGACTTCCTGAGCCGCACCGCCGTAGTAGCCGGTGTCGCGGTCGGCGCGCCGGCGACGATGACCGCCGCAGCGGCCTGTACCACGGTCGTGGACACCGACCCGACGGGTGAGCACCTGATCGACGTCACGTTGAACGTGAACGACCGCACCGAGCAGTTGCGGATCGACCCGCGGGTGACCCTCCTCGACGCGCTGCGCGACCGGATACAGCTGACCGGCACGAAGAAGGGATGCGACCGCGGCCAGTGCGGCGCGTGCACCGTCCACGTGGACGGCCGGCGGGTGCTGTCCTGCCTGACGCTGGCCGCCTCGGTCGCCGAGCGGCCGGTGACCACGATCGAGGGCCTGGCCCCGGCGGGGAGCGGCGACCGGCTGCACCCGATGCAGCAGGCGTTCATCGACCACGACGCGTTCCAGTGCGGGTTCTGCACGCCCGGGCAGATCATGTCGGCGGTGGCGGTGGTGCGAGAGGGCCACACCGGCTCCGACGCGGAGATCCGCGAGTCCATGTGCGGCAACATCTGCCGCTGCGGCGCGTACGACAACATCGTCGAGGCGATCAAGACCGCCCCGGGGGTGGGTGGCTGATGCGACCCTACGACTTCGCCGTCCCGCACACCGTCGACGAGGCGCTCGGCCGGGCCGGCGACGCCTCGGCCTACCTGGCGGGCGGCACCACCCTCGTGGACCTGATGAAGCTCGACGTGATGACACCCCAGCACGTGGTGGACATCAACCAGCTGCCCCTGCGCGGTGTTCAGGAGGACCAGCAGGGGCTGCGCATCGGGGCGCTGGAGCGGATGAGCGACATCGCCGCCCATCCATCGGTGACCGCCGCCTACCCGGTGATCGCCGAGGCGCTGCTGGCCAGCGCCTCCGGGCAGCTGCGCAACATGGCCAGCATCGGCGGCAACCTGCTGCAGCGCAGCCGGTGCGGCTACTTCCGCGACACCACGACCCCGTGCAACAAGCGAGAACCCGGCACCGGCTGTCCCGCCCGCGACGGCGAGAACCGCATGCACGCCATCCTCGGCACCAGCGACGCCTGCGTGTCCACCCACCCCAGCGACCTGGCGGTGGCGCTCGTGGCGCTGGACGCCTCGGTCGAGCTGCGGGACCGCGCGAACACCCGCACCGTGCCGCTGGCCGACTTCTTTCTGCTGCCGGGCGACACCCCGCACCTCGAACACGACCTGCGCCCCAGCGAACTGATCACCGGGGTGCTGGTGCCCCGGCTCGCCTGGGCCCGTCGATCGACCTATCTCAAGATCCGGGACCGGGTGTCGTACGAGTTCGCGCTGGCCTCGGTGGCCGTCGCGGCGGATCTGGTGGGGCCGACCATCCGGGACGTGCGGCTCGCGGTGGGCGGCGTGAGCACCAGGCCGTGGCGACTACCCGCGGTCGAGGACGCGCTGCGCAACCAGCCGCTGCGCCAGGACGTGGTCGAGGCGGCCGCCGCACGCGCCGTGGCGGACGCCCGCCCGTTGGCGCACAACGAATTCAAGGTCACCTTGCTGCAGCGGACCATCGTCCGCGCCGTGATGGGTCTGGGAGGGTGAGCATGGCCGTGCGCGAACTCGCGGGCGAAGCAAAAGCACAGCAGTCCCCGCTCGGGACACCGGTCAACCGGGTCGACGGGCGCCTCAAGGTCACCGGCGGTGCCCCCTACGCCTCCGACAACCACGTGGACCGGCTGTCCCATGGCTACCTCGTGCTGAGCACGGTGGCCCGAGGCACCGTCCGGTCGATGGACACCGAGGCGGCCGAGCGCTCTCCCGGGGTACTGGCCGTCTACACGCCGTTCCGCTCGCTGGGGCTGAACGAGACCGAGAGCCTCCCGATCGGCCCGAACTGGGTGCCGCTGCGGGACACTGCGGTGCACCACCACGGGCAGGTCATCGGGCTGGTCGTCGCCGAGACGTTCGAGCAGGCGCGCGACGCCGCCGCGCTGGTGCGGGCGACCTACGACGCGCAACCGCCGGTGGCCTCGTTCGAGGACAACATTCCGCAGGCCACGGTCGCCGAAGAGCAGTTCTTCGGACCAACGATCGTGGACCGGCTGGCCCCCGGAGTCGCCTCGGTCGACGCTGCGCTCGCCGCCGCCGACGTCACCGTGTCCGCCGCCTACAGCCAGCCGATCAAACTCCACAACCCGATGGAGCCGCACTCCACCGTGGCGGTGTGGCAAGGCGGCTCTGTGACCGTCTACAGCGGCACCCAGCGAGCGACCGGGCACGCCCAGGCCATCGCGCAGGCCGTGGGAGTGGATCCGGCGAGCGTGCACGTGATCAGTCCGTACGTCGGCGGCGCCTTCGGCAACAAGGCGCAGACCTGGGGGCACGCCGTCCTCACGGTGGCCGCGGCGCGCGACCTCGGCCGGCCCGTGCGCACCGTGCTCACCCGGGAGCAGATGTTCACCGCCACCGGACACCGGTCGACGGTGGCCCAGACCGTGGAGCTCGGCGCCACCCGCGGCGGCGTGCTCACCGCGGTGAAGCACGAGGCACACTCCAGCGCGTCCGCCTTGGGTGGGACACCACCGCATGCGCCCAACAGCACGACGCTGGCGCTCTACCGCTGCGACAACATCCATGCCGGACAGCGGGTCGTGACACCCGACACGCCGCCGTGCATCATCATGCGCGCTCCGAGCGAGGAGCCCGGTGCGTTCGCGATCGAGAGCGCCATGGACGAGCTGGCCGTCCAGCTCCGGATGGACCCGCTCGAGCTGCGGATGAAGAACTACGCCACCGTCCACCCCGGCAGCGGCCAACCGTTCTCCAGCAAACACCTCGACGAGTGCTACCGGGTCGGGGCCGAGAAGTTCGGCTGGTCCCGGCGCAACCCGGTCCCAGGCGCGGTCACCGACGGCGACTGGCAGGTCGGCATGGGCATGGCCACCGCGTTCTACCCCGCGTCGCGGTTGCCGGGCCAGGTACGCATACGCCTGCAGGCCGACGGCACCGCCACCATCTCCACGGCCACCGCGGACCTGGGCACGGGCATGTGGACCGTCCTGACCCAGCTCGGCGCTGACGCACTGGGCATCCCCATGGATCGGATCACCCCGGAGATCGGTGACTCCGCGTTGCCGAGCAACTTCGGCGCTGTCAGCTCCGCCTCCACCGCCAGCGTCGCATCGGCACTGCGGCTCGCGGCCGGCTCTGCCCAGCGTGCGCTGATCCAGATGGCGGTGGAGAACCCGAGCTCGCCGTTCCGCGGCATGAACCCGCAGGATGTGCGGTACGCCGACGGCGCCCTCGCCGCCGCCGGCCGCACGGTCGGCTTCGGTGACCTGCTGCAGGCGACCGGCACCCCGGCCGTCGAAGCCACCGAGGGCATCGGCTTCGGAGCCGACCAGCAGGGGTTGGAGTTCTACTCCTTCGGCGCGCACTTCTGCGAGGCGCGCGTCAACCGCTGGACCGGGGAGCCGCGACTGTCGCGGTTCACCACCGTGGTGGACGCCGGTCAGATCATCAACCCCAAGACAGCGACCAGTCAGATCGTCGGCGGGGTCATCTTCGGCATCGGCCACGCCTTGCTGGAGAGCGTCCGCATCGAGTCGGCAACCGGCCGGTTCGCCGGCGCCAACCTCGCCGAGTACCTGCTGCCGGTCAACGCCGACGTGCCCCCCATCGACGTGCACTTCGTGCAGTACCCGGACACCGCCTTCAACCCGGCGGGCGTCCGCGGCATCGGCGAGCTCGGCACCGTGGGGTCGGCGGCGGCGATCGCCAACGCCGTCTTCAACGCCACCGGTCGCCGGGTCCGCGACCTGCCCATCACCCTGGACAAGCTGCTCTGACGCCACGGCGGGCTGGTGGTCTTCGGGACACGTGGGAACCCCCGCTCCCCAGACGGCTCGGCGCCGCCTCACCATTTTCCGGCGAGGCGGCGCCGCAGCCTGACCGGGAACAGCAATGTTGATCACCGCGGCGGCGTGCGCCGCCGCCGGCTTCACGCCCGCGATCGCGCACCGGGTGGACGACTGGCACGGCCTGTCCCGGCTGGTCGCCGGGGGGACGGCGTGGCGCTGATGCCGCGCCTGGCGCAGCACGACCTACCCGCCGCGCTGACCGTCCGGCCCGTGCGCGACCAGAGCCCGCGTCGGCACCTGTTCGCCGCCGTCCGGGAGGGGGCCAGGAGTCACCGCTGCTCGGCGTGGTCCTGGAGCTGCTCCGCACCGCCAGGGCGGGCCAGTCGACCTGACGGTGCCGGCGGCCGTGCGGGTGCGTTCCGCGGAACGCCGCGGGGCAGGTCGTGGTGGAGGCGGGCCGACTCGATCGCGTTGATGTGCCGCTCGGCCCAGTCCCGCACGGCCGCCAGCGGCGCTTCCAGGGTGCGTCCGAGCTCGGTCAGGCTGTAGTCGACGCGGGGCGGGACCCCGGGGTGGACCTGGCGGTCGACCAGGCCGTCACGCTCCAGGCTGCGCAGGGTCTGGGTGAGCATCTTCTCGCTGATGCCGTCGACGTCGGCCCGCAGCTCGCTGAACCGGCGCGGGCCGGCGAACAGTGCACCGACCAGCAGCGCCGTCCACTTGTCGGCGATCCGGTCCAGGGCGGCCCGCGACGGGCACGGTGCGGAGTAGACGTCGGCGGGATGCCCGTCGGGCAACCACGAGAGGGGGACGCGCGCCCGCCCCGGGCTACCCGGGCGGGGACGGCGCTGCGCGGGATGCCGAGCCACGGCCCCCACACTAACCAGCGGTGAGCACGGCGGGCAGCCGCGAGTCCGACGCACTTGCAAGTGCGTACTCCCCATCGGAGAGTAGCCGCCCGATAGTGAGTACGACGGCGGGACCGGCCCGCCGCGCCGACTCCAGGAGCAGTCATGGTCCTCCCCGCCGAGCGAGCCCAGGTCCACGTAGGCGACACGACCCTCACCTACCTGCCCGACGGGCACGGCCGGCTCGATCCCGCGGTCCTGTTCCCGGCCAGCCAGCCGGAGGGCTGGGCCACGCACGCCGCCTACCTCGACCAGGACGGCCGGTTCCCGGTCAGCATCGGGTCCTTCCTCGTCCGCACCCCGGAGCGGGCGATCCTCGTCGACCTGGGTCTGGGTGCGGTGGACTTCGCCGTTCCCGACGTAGCCACCTTCCACGGCGGCCGCCTGCTGGCGGGCCTGGCGGCGGAGGGCCTGCGGCCCGACGACATCGACACCGTGTTCTTCACCCACCTGCACCACGACCACGTCGGATGGACCAGCAACGTCGCCCCCGCGCCGAACGCCGCGCCCGGGCAGGTCGTCGACGGCCTCACGTTCCCGCGGGCGCGGCACCTGGTCAGCGCCGCGGAGTGGCAGCACTGGAAGGGCACCGAGGAGCTCCTCGGACCCGATCTCGCCGCCGTCCAGACCCCGCTGACCGCCGCGATCGCGTTCGTCGACGACGGCGCGGAGATCGCCCCCGGCGTGCGGGTACTCGCCACCCCGGGGCACACACCCGGCCACTGCAGCCTGGAGATCACCGACCCCACCGGGCGCGACGAGCGGACGGTGATCGTGCTGGGCGACGTGATGCACTGCCAGGTCCAGGTCACCGAGAGCAGCTGGTCGTTCCTGTTCGACCACGACGCCCAGCAGGCCACGCAGACGCGCGAACGGCTGCTCGCGCAGCTCGAGGACCCGGCGACGATCCTCGCCGGCGGGCACTTCGCGGGCCACGTGTTCGGCCGCGTCCTGCCGCCCGTGGCCCGGCGGGTGTGGGCCAGCGGGCGCTGAGCAGTGCCTCCCCGACGGCGTCGTCGCTACGCCGGCGAGCCGTCGATGCGCAGGAGGACGCGGCCGGGGTGAGTGCCGTACTCGACGGCCCGGTGGGCAGCGACGACCTCGTCGAGCAGGAAGGTGCCACCGACGGCGTGGGTCAGGCGGCCGCTCGCGAGCAGGCCGCTGACCTCCTCGACCGCGGACGCCAGCGCCGCCGCCGGCATGGTGAACACCAGCACCGTGCGGATGGTGATGCCGCGCCGCATCAGCGAGTAGAAGGGCAGCCGGGGCGCCGGGTCTGCGTCCGAGCCGTACGTCGCGACGGTCGCGTTCGGCGCCACGACGGCGTCGACCAGCGGCAGGTTGGCGCCGAACGCGACGTCGACGTTGCGAGCGACCCCGGACGGACCGGCCAGATCCCGCACCGCCGCCGCGGCGTCCGGCGCGAAGCGGTCCACGACGTGGCGCGCACCGGCCGAGCGCGATCGCCTGCTTCTCCGGGGTGCTGGCGGTCGCGATCGCCGTGGCACCGGCCAGCGCGGCGAACTGCAGCGCGTAGCGGCCGACGGCACCCGCGCCCCCGGTCACGAGGACCGTCGTGCCCTCGACCGGGCCGTCGGCGTGCACGCAGCGGTGCGCCGTGAGTGCCGGCACCCCGAGGCAGACGCCGTCCGCCTCGGGGTGCCGCGGCCGGCAGCGGCACCGCGTGCGCCGCCGGGACGCACACCAGCTCGGCCGAGGTCCCGAACGGCCGGCCGTGTATATCCGGTCACTGACCGGATGATCATGCGCGATGATCAAGAGTCGCTGGCGTGGCCGGATTCACGCCTGCCGAGTTGCCGGCTCCTGGGTCGTCTCTACCCCACGTTGCTCGGGCACTGCATCATCGCACCGAAACAGCATGTCGAGGACTGGGGTCAGCTAATTGGTTCCGGCACCGGGAAGAGCTGGAGCGCGCGTTCCACGGCAGCCCGGTCTCCCTCCAGGCTCACGGCGCCTGCATTCTCGGCGTCGGCGAGGGTGACCCGGCCGGTCAGCAGCGCGGAGAAGGTATCGGGGTCACTACGCAGCAATGCGTCGCCGGAGTCCGGCTCGCCCCGTATCGCCTGCAGCTCGCCGTCAGCGATGGTGATCCGAAACCAGTCCTCGTTCAGGCACAGCGCGATGCCCGCGTGGAACCCGCGCGCCGCCGGGGCGTCAAAAAGCGCACGCAGCGAGAGCACCACCGAGTCGGCCCCGATCGGGGCGTCGGGGTGCATGCCCGGCGAGCGGCTACTCCATTTCGCCAGCGCGAGCGCCACCGGCTCCAGCTCGCTGCCCCACTCGGTGAGCTCGTACACCCACGACGCCGCGGGCGCGGCCAGCCTGCGACGCCGTACGATCCCCGACTCGCCGAGTTCCCGCAGCCGCTGACTGATCATGTCGGGGCTGGCGGCGGGCAGACCCCTCCGCAGGTCGGTGAAGCGCTTGGGCCCGAGCAGCAGCTCACGGACCACCAGCAACGCCCAGCGCTCGCCGATCAGATCGAGCCCATGGGCCATCGGGCACCCGTCGCTGTCGTACTTCCGCCTGCCGACCACAGACCCGACTCTACCAGCAGAGATCGGACAGTTCGTCTTCATAGTTGCTTTTTCCAACTTCATAGTCGTACTGTTCGACTAGCAGTTGGGGCATGAACCGACCGCTCCGGTGCCGAGCCGGTGATCCGAGCAGTGACTCGAAGGAACGAGGAGTCCAGGTGCCGATTATGTTGATCGACGCTCCGGTCGGAGCGGACGCAGGGACCAAGCAGAAGCTGATGCGGCAGGTCAGCGATGCGATCGAGGAGGCCTACCAGTTCCAGGACGTCCGCGTGTGGCTGCGGGAGTACCCGGCCGAGAACATCGCCCAGGACGGGCGGGTCGGAGCCGAGCCGCCCCGGCCGATGTGCTTCCTGGAGGCTCCCGAGCTGAACAGCATCGACGCCCGACGCGTGATGGCGGCCAAGATCCATGCGGCAGTGGGCGAGGCCTACTCCGGCCTGGCCAACACCGACGAGACGCTCATCATGATGAACCACTACCCCCTGGAGATGGCCGGATTCGCCGGACGGCTGCAGTCCGACGACCCGGAGATCGTCGAGGCCGTCAGACAGCTCAACGGTTAGCCACCATTTCGTGAGTGTGGTGGGCCGCGATCTGTCGGCTCGCCACACTCGGGCTCTCTTCGAACGGCAGACAATCCCTCCCAGCTCAGTCGCAGTCGTAGGTCGCGCATTCCCGCAGGCGTCGACGGCAACGCCGCCCCAACGCCGGGAAGCCCCCCTGAAGAGCCGTGGCCGCAGTTGCGGGCCATCCATCGCTCGATGTGAGCGAAGATCAGCTGCGGGGGCTGGGCTGCGCCCTGCGAGCTTCCCCGATCCCACCATCGTTCCGCCCGCATCGCTGCGACATGCGAGTTCCAAGCCGCGGGCGTCGGCCTCCTCCGCCAGAATGATCACACTCCCCGTCACCCGATCGGAGATCTGTGCGGATCCTCGCGCTCGCCGCCGCCCCGAACAAGAAGGGCGGCCACATCAGCCGACCGGGTCAGACTGGACGGTTTGTGCTGGTAGAGGCGCCGCGCGGCTGTGCTGCAAAAACGACGCTTGCCGCAGTCGGCGTGTGAGCGCCAGCGACGGCGACTGGCCCGGGTCGCGATTCCTCGGAGTCTCGGCGACCATCGACAGGCTCCGCGCGTCGCGGTGCACCGCTTCGGCCTGGCATATCTGTGTGCCCCGCTTGCCTCGCCCGAGCCATCGGCGACCGCCGCCAGTGATGCGTGCCCATACCGGCCAGGTTGCGTTGCCCGTGCTGGCCAACCATGAACGATCAGGGAGCGCGACTGATCACGTTCATCAGCAACTGGCAACCCGTGCCTCGCCCTGTATACCCGATGGGCGCCTTCAGCATGACCCGATCGTCTTCACGCAAACCCGTCGAGTGGGTGGGCGTCTCACGCAGTCCAGCAGTCCCCTACAGCGTTACCACCGCGACGGGTTCTGACCTGAGAAACACGGGCGTCGGACGGCTCCGGTGCCCTAACCGCCGCCATGTGACGTCGGCCACTCTTGACCCCATTTGGTGCGATCTCGACAAGGAAGCTGACCCCATATGGCGGGTTCAGTCAAAGCCGGGGGCACGCCGCTCCAGATTCGCTCCTGTTTGCCGCTTAACGACCACGGTGGACAGCCGAGCAAGATCAAGTAATGATCAACTGAAGATCGTTAGAAGCGGGCGTTTCCGCTGGTAGATAGACTGATGGGCGGCTCCCCAGTAGCAAGGGAACCGCCCATCGCGCCGTCGGGACGACAGGATTTGAACCTGCGACCCCTTGACCCCCAGGCACTGGCCTTGACCCCAGGTACTGCGTATTCGCGCCGTCTGTGCAGGTCAAGCGTCCATTGACGTCCGGCAGCGTCCACGCTACGTCGCGTTGGTTGTCACTCACCTAGTCACTCATCGTGTCACTTGGCACCGCAGAGACGAGCGCTATCGATCAGCTGGGTCGCCGAGGACTTCGCCCCCATAGGGATTGTCGATGGCATACTTCCAGGTCCCGTCCGGCTGGCGGCGGGCCAGCTCAGCCGACGTGTGATCCATTGCCTCGCCACCGGGGATGTCGAGCCGCCAGTGGCTGTGCGTCAGGGCCAGGTCGTCCTTGACCACCGCTGATGTCGAGACGATGGTTAGGGTTCCCTTCGTGTCCAGGAAGCCCTGGAGCGCTGCCCGCAATCCGGCGGCATCCGAGAGCACTGTGCCCGGCTGCGGTATGAAGGCGGCTCCGTCCTCGTACAGCGAGGCGAGGCCTTCAACATCACCCGAGTTGAAGCACTCCGCGAATTGCTCGATCACCTGGTTTGGTTCGGTCGCGGCCATTCGTCCGCCCTCCCCTTCGTGGTGCGGAAGCGCCCCAGGCTAGCGCTGGTCGGCGCCAGCGAACAGTGGCCGTGTATGCGTCCCGCTCGCTACCTCTTCGGTGTGAACTCGTGGCGATCGAGCTTCGAGGGGCTTCGTGCGAGGTCAGGGGCATGTCGAAGATCGCCTGAGCTGCCCACGACAGCTGGCGTTGCTGTACTTCGCAGCTGTACCCCTACCCCTTGATCCGTAGGCTCGGCTCGGCCGTCTGAGGCCGTCTGCGCTCGTTCTTGTCCAGGATCGATGCTGGTCCTGAGCTGCCTGGCCGATGTGCGAGTCCGGGCTCGTTGCTGTCGGGTCGTGCTGTCAACCCGGCGACCCCCTCGCTCACCGAAGCCTCGGCAGGTTGGTGTGAATCTGACTGTGGCCAGCGGACGCATGTGGGGCGAGGTGGGCCTCGGTATCGCTGATCTGGGGGTCGTGCTACACGACTACTACATCGGCCGCCACCAGTCCGGAAGCGAGCGAGCATGATCGTTGATAACTGAATCAGAAGACCTAAGATAAGCACAGTTGCGTCTTGATCGAACCTTGCCGAAACCATCCGGCCTAGACCTGACCCGGCCAGCATGGTAGCTCCAAAGGCGCTATGTCGGCCGCTTAATCGACGCTGAACCTAGGAGGACGAGGTTGGGAGGGAGGCTCGGCATACCTTCGTACTGCTCTCTAGGTTTCCCGTCTTCTCTTTCATCCCAGGTTGCTAATTGGCGCGATGATTGACTATCAGCCATATATAAGAATACGTCGTACGTCACCTTTGGTTTGGGTATTTGGATTCGATCAAAGGGCCAATTCCTTAGGCTCCAAGCGCCGTCGCTTAGCTTTCTTGCGCGTGCCACTGGATAGTATCGTCCATCATCCTCCGGACGGAGTACAATCCATAGATCTCTATCTGCGGGAACATTATTGGATACTCCTCTGATTTGCACTTCATCAAAGTAGATGGTCCTCTGCGCTCTACCATTGAGGCTTGTGTCTGGTTCTATCGACTCGATAGACTGGACATCACACGCTGTGTATATCGTGCCGCTTGGTGCTGGCACATCTGGAGCGGGGGGAGCCAACGACTCTGCCTCGTTCGGCTTTCCATCCGTCGTCGACTGACCAGGTACCGGTTCTTCGGTCGGATCCTCAGAGGCTGGCCCTTCAGCACAGTCTCACATACTTTCATGATTTCAATCTGTGCCGAAGGAACAGATTGTGCTGTTTGATAGTCCTTTCCCGGTCCGTACAGTAGAGCCAGAAGGGCGATGACCAAGCTACCCGCCGAGATCTTGTCGGATCTTGTCCACACCATGAGAACCACTCCTCCAGGCGCTGAAGGGCATGATTCGCCCGCCGAAGAGCATCCCGAAGCACTCTCTGCACGCCAGGTTGGAGAGGCGTCAAGTTCGTGCGGTGATACGCGATCAGGACGAGGGTGGTCTGCCGGTGTCCACAACGAGCCATCGGAACCAAAATCGAGCTCTTGGTGTCTCCGAGGGTCCGGGACAGTCGATGACCTGGGCTGCCCTTGAGCCTGGGTTCGCTGGCGGTCGGCCAGATGTTGGGGTCGTTGCTGTCAGGGCGCGCTGTCAGCAGTGCTGGGTATGCGCTCGCCGGCGAGGTTTCAACGCGTGTGCTGGCACGAGCACAGACACGTGCTCGGCAACTTGGGCGCCGTATGAGTCAGTGATCTTGAAGTTCACGCGGCCGAACCACCGGCCGTCCGTGGAGCGAGCCCAGCGCTTCAGTAGGCCGGGGACGCGTCCGGTGGCGACAAGGAGGCCGCCAGGCGGGGGATCGTCAGCCTCAGCAGTGCCGTCGTCGGGCGGTCCCCAGAACGCCTCAAGGTCGATCCAGACCGGGCGGTCCAGTGGCGGTAGTGGCTGTGCATGTGATGCGGACCACGGTTTGTACATGGCTCCCCCTTCCAGATGGTGCGACTGGGCGGGGAAGCGGCCTTCGGAGAAGGTACGGCAGGGCGAGTGCACCAGGCGACGGCCGCATGCGGTAACACGGCAGTGACTCTTCGCGAGCTTGATGAGCATGAGCGGGTGGGAACGGCCGGATGATCCGGGTTGCGACCAAGAGCGACATCGGGGGACGCCCCACTTGGCTGAGGCACTGCTTAGCCCTGTCAAGGGTGCGCTCGTCACAAGGAAGCAAGGAGGGTGCAATGATGAACTCCGAAACAAAGTCTGAAGTTTACGAGGAGTGGGCCCTCGCCATCTTCCTTGTTGCTTGCTTTCTCCTCTCCTTCTTTAAAGACGTGTTTCCATTGCTCGAAAAGGGACTTGAGGCCGCCCTCTTCGCTGCCGTGTTTTTCATTCTAAAGCAGGTGCGCGATCTTCGCGTCGAGGTACGTGGAGGGCGGAATCGCGAAAGCTTCTTTGAGAGCGCTCAAGACTTTTACACTACCGCTGCCGAGTCAGTGCGTCGAGGTAAGCGTGAGATCCGTGCAACCTATTTCAGAGATGCTCCCCCCGGTGAGGCAGTTGGCGATGCATGTGAAAGATACTTTGAAGACATTGTCGAATTTGCTCGCACTAGGAGAAGAACCGTTCGAAGGATCATTTCCGTTAACAACAAGGAGATGGTCGAGTGGTGTCGCGCGCAAGCGGACCTCGACAATAGTATTCCGAGCTACTATGTGCGCGTATTAGATACAGGTGCTGGCGCCGTAGAGCCTATGAGTATGGTCATCATCGACGATGAAACGATATATCTTGCGTTCTCGGGCCATACGCATGAACAGTTAGGAGGCGTTCGACCGCGAGGCGAGAAGCTTGCTCAGTTCTTGCGGCAGCGATTCGATAGCCACTGGGCGGTTAGTATCCCAGCGCGGGAGTTTTTGGCGTCCGAACGTTGCGTCGCATTGCTACAAGAGTCCGCCTCTGCACATTAAGGCTTCGCCATTGCACTCTTTTCTTGTGTGATGTGCGCATCTGTTGATCACCGTGCTGCGCGCCGAACGCCCGTTTCTTGAACGGCTGCGTGGCTCTCCCGCTGCTAGACTCGTCGCCCGTGACCGACCCAAGACAGCCGGATGCTCACCGAACAAAGCGATTCGGTGAGCACACTGTTTACGACAATGAGTGGGTTCGGTTGACGCTCGTCGATATCGAGACACCCGATGGAAGTCGGTTCGAGCACCACGTCGTTCACATGAAGCCAGTAGCGATTGCTGCTCTCGTCAACGATGATGACGAGGTACTGATGGTGCACCGGCACCGCTTCGCGACCGACGAGTGGGGCTACGAGCTGCTTGGCGGACTAGTAGAAGCGAACGAGCAGCCTGCCGAAGCAGCAGCCCGCGAAGCAGTGGAGGAAAGCGGCTGGGCTCCCGTCGGGGAGCCAGTGCACCTCACACGCCTCCAGCCACTCCCGGGGATGGTGGATGCCCCGATGGATATCTATCTGTGGCGATCCTTCGAGAAGGTCGGGGAGTGGCGTCCAGCAGAGTGGTGTGCGCAGGCCCTGGCGAGGGGCGTGGCATAGACGAATAGGGCGGCCACCGCGTGATCTTCTTGAAGACAGAGAATCCATTGCTTGGCGCGGTGCAGCACGACACACCTCAGCGTCGTTCAGACCCACTTGGCGCAATGCCGTGCTCCACATTTGCTCCACCGAAGCAGTCAATGCCGTCGGAGGTCGGGGGAGATCCCCTTGCGGCCCGAGCTCTAACCTGTCACAAGCATGATCATCGGTTCAGGTTGTGACGCTCAGATCAACCCGAGCGCCCGGGCCTGCCGGACCGCGTCCTGCCGAGTGACCACGCCGAGCTTCCGGTAGAGGACCTTCGTGTAGCCCTTGACCGTGTTGATCGACAAGTAGAGGGCGGCGCCGATCTCCCGCTGGGTCGCATCGCTGGTCAGCGCGCGCAGCACCGCCTGTTCGCGGTCGGTCAGCTCCTCGATCAGGACACCGGTGCGGCGGGCGACCCGCACCGCGCCGCGCCCGGCCCGACGTTCCATGGCCTCGAGCAGTCGGACGAAGTGCGGCAGCACGGGCTCGGTATCGACGATCTCGCGTGCCTCCAGCAGCGCCGTTCGGGCGGCAGCGCGGTCGCGGTCGTCGAGCTCCACGCCGGCCAATGCGATCAACGCCGCGAGCAGCGCCGGTGTCTCACCGTACGGGCGGGCGAGCTCGGCGGCGTGCCGAAGCTTGGTGCGGGCGGTGCCGAGGTCGCCGTCCCGGTGGGCGAGTTGACCCTCGGCAGTGCGTAGCCGGACGATCCCCGGTGCCGTCACGGTGCCCCACAAGTCCTCGGCCGCCTGCACGGCGGGCGCCACCTCCGCGAGGAGGCGGCGGAGCCGGTGGACCTGCGCGGTCTCGGAGAGTGCCGCGGCGAGGATGCTGGCGGCCTGCAGGCCCAGCAGGGCCGGTAGGTCGAGTGCCCTGGCTCGATGCCACGCATCCTCGAGGAAAGGGATCGCCTCGGCGGTCCGCCCGGCGAAGCTGAGCATCGCGCCGAGGACCGTCCGCGCCACGGCGTAGCCCGCCACCATCGGATCGGACTCCAGCTCGACGGCCAGAGTTGCCGCCGCCAGTGCCGCCTCGGCGTCGGCTCGAACCACGCTGACCTCGACCGCGCGCAGCGTTGCCCACGCCCCGCGCAGGGTGTGCCAGCCGTCCAGCTCGCTGCCGTCGTCGCCGATCAGCGGCTCGGCGGCCTCGAGCCAAGGCCCCATTCGCGCGAACTGTCCGCTCAGACCCGCGGCCCAGGCCAAGGACACGCACAGCCTCGGGTCGTGCAACACCCGCGACGCAGACAGCCGCCGGCCCAGATGGAGGTACGCGGACAGGGCGCCTCGCTCGAGGAACACCGGCACCTTCGAACACAGGAGCTCCGCCGCGCCGTCCTCGTCGCCCGCGCGGATGCGGAGCCCGACCGCCTCGACGACGTAGTCGCGGGCAAGGAACCAATCGGCGGCGCGGACGAGGACGCGGTATGCCTCGGCGGGGTCGCTCGGCTCCAGCCGGCGGAGCAGAGCGTCTCGGAAGAGTCGGTGACACCGGTACCACTCGCCTCGGGAGTCCAGGGGCACCACGAACAGGTCGGCGCGTGCGAGCGCGTCCAGGATCGCGGCCGAGCTGACCCGGTCGAGCACCTCATCGCACAGCGCCCCCGAAAGCCGTTCGAGGACGGACGTCCGTACCAGCAGGTCACGATGTTCGGCCGGCAGCCCGCCGACAACTTCGTCGGAGAGGTAGTCGAGGATGTGCCGGTCGTCGCCCTGGAGCGCTGCCGCTGCGGCCGCGGGGTGGGGCGAACCCCGGATCGTCAGGGCGGCGAGCTGCAATCCGGCGGCCCAGCCCTCGGTGTGCTCGCACAGCATCGTCGTGGTCGCCCTATCGAAATCGGTGTCACCGACGGCGGTCAGCAGGGCGGTCCCCTCCTCGACGGTGAAGCGGAGATCCACGGCCCTGAGCTCGGTGAGCTCACCCCGCGCCCGGAGCCGGGCCAGCGGCAGTTGTGGGTCCGCGCGACCGGCGATCACGACGCGCAGCGCCGTGGGCAGGTAGGTGAGGAGGAACTCCATGCCCTCGTGGATGCCCTGGTGATCGAGCAGGTGGTAGTCGTCGAGAACCAGGACGTGCTCGGTGTCGAGTGCGGTGAGCTCGTTGAGCAGCGTCGGCAATGCGAGGTCGACCGGGTCGAGCCCGGGAGCGAGCAGGCTCGCCAGCGGTGCACCGGTGAGCCCGGCGACGTCGCGGTCGAGCGCGGTCAGGACGTAGGTCCAGAACCGGACCGGGTCGTCGTCGCCCTCGTCCAATGACACCCAGGTGACGCCGCGGGGCATCGCCGGGTCCTGGGCCCATTGGGACAACAGCGTGGTCTTTCCCCACCCTGCCGGCGCCACGACGACCGTGAGGCGGGCATCCAGCCCGGCGTGCAGGACGGCGTGCAGCCGCGGCCGCGGCACCGCTGCGGGGCGAACCGGCGGGATCGCCTGCTTCACCGCGATCAGCGGTGCCTCACGACGACTCGGCATGCTCGGGCCCCCGGCCGGCCTTCGACTGTGGCCACAAGTGTGGCAGGTGCGGGATGCCCGGTAACCGCCGTTCGCCCGGTCCGCGCCCCCGATCAGTCGGGTTCGCCGGATCTCATGCCGTGATCCAGAGAAGGCGCACATCACCGCCCGCGTCCCACACCAGGTTGAGCAGGGCCCGCACGGCCGCCTGATCGGCGATCGGGCCCTCCAGCACCGTCCGTCCCGGATCCGACCGGATCGTCACGTCCCCGAACCGGACGCGGATCAGCTCCGCCACGGATCGGGGAATCGGACCCCGGAGAGCCAGGTGATACCTCGACACCACGGTCGCCTCCTCTGGTCACCTCCACCCTGGCTCCGCACCGTCGGGTCGCACACCACCCCCGCCGGCATCCACCCGGGTGGATCCCGGGGTGGGTGGTGCGGGCCCACCCGGGTCGCCGCGACGCTCCTCCGTGCCGCCTCGGAGACGGGCGAAACACGGAGGGCCGCGATGGCTGCGATGGAGAAGTCGATGGCGAAGGCGTTCGGGCTCGAGGGCGACGCCTGGCAGCGCCACGCCAACCCGTGGAGCGTCTACACCCGGATCCCGGTGCCTGCGGCGCTCGTCGCGGCGATCTGGACCTACGCCTGGATCGGCTGGTGGTCCCTGATCCCCGTCGCCGTCGTCTGCGCCTGGATCGCGATCAACCCGCGGGTGTTCCCGCCCCCGCGATCGACGGACCACTGGGCGTCGAAGGCGGTGCTGGGCGAGACCCTCTGGGCCAACCGCAACCACGTCCCCGTGCCGGCGCGACACCGGGTCGCGCCGAACGTCCTGATCGCGATGAACACCCTCGGCCTGCCTTTCATCGTGTGGGGTCTGGTCGCGCTCGACGTCTGGATCGCCCTCTTCGGGCTGGCGGTGCACATGGCCGGGAAGTGCTGGTTCCTCGACCGGATGGCGCTGCTGCACGACGACATGCCGGCGAGCCCGTGATCACCGACGTCTCGATGCCGCGGCCGGCCGTCGGATCACCCGGGACGTGGTTGCGGTTCCTCGCCGGCTTCGCGGTGCTCTACGGCGTGCTCGCCGTCCCCGCGGCCGGCGACTCCAGCGGGCGGTGGCACGTCGTGATCGCGGCGGCGGTGCTGCTGACCGCCGTGGTCGCCGAGTGGGTCCTGTACGCGGCACCGGTCAGAGGGCTCCTGCGTCGCTGGGGGCTCGGTCGCCCGGACGGGCGCTCGTTGGCCACCGCCGTCGGCGTCTCGACCATGGTGCTGGGCGTGTACCCGCTGTTCGCCGTCGTCAGCGGCTCGACGTTGGCGTTGCGCGCCGACTGGCCGTGGGTGCTCGTCGGCGTGTTCGCCTTTCACGGGCTCGCCGAGGAGCTGGTCTGGCGCGGCTACGCCTTCCGCAGGCTGCGCGAGGGCCGCTCCTTCCGGTCCGCCGTGCTGTGGACCATGCCGCTGGTCGCCGCAACCCATGTACCGATCGTGCTGACCACGGGCCTCGCGGTCGGTATCGGGGCGATGGCCGTCGCGGCAGCCACATCGCTGCCGTTCGCCCACCTCTACGAGGCCGGACGCCGGACGCTCTGGGCGCCCGCCGTGCTCCACACCGCCATCGACAGTTTCAAGCTCTTCGTCATTCCGGTGGCCGCCGCGACAACCTTCTCGCTGCTGCTCGTCACCGTCAGCCTCGTCGTGCCGCTGCTCGTCCTCGCGCTACCGCGACGGTCCGCCGTTTCCGCCTCGACAGACAAGGCGTCCTCATGATCACCAGCTCAGCGCACCCGTTGTCGATCGAGGCCCGCCGCGAGGAGGTGCCCGGGCGGTGGCTCTGGACCGTCAAGTGGCTGCTGGCACTGCCGCACGTCCTCGTCCTCACCGTGCTCTGGGCGGTGTTCGCCCTGCTGACGGTGGTCGCGGGCGCGTCGATCCTCGTCAGCGGACGCTACCCGCGCGCGTTGTTCGACGTGAACGTCGGTGTGCTGCGCTGGACCTGGCGCGTCGGGCACTACAGCTACCTCTCGCTCGGCACCGACAGGTACCCGCCGTTCAGCCTCCGGGCCACCGACCATCCCGCGAGCTTGGACGTTGCGTACCCGACGCGGCTGTCCCGACCGCTCGTACTGGTGAAGTGGCTGCTCGCCGTCCCGCACCTGCTGATCGTCGGGATCCTGCTCGGCTCCGTGAGCCGGTTCGGCCCCACGTCGCCTGCGGTGTTCACGGGCGGGCTACTGGGCGTACTCGTGCTGGTCGCGGGCATCCACCTGACAGTGGTCCGGCGGTACCCGGCAGGCCTGTTCGACCTGGTCATCGGGCTGGACCGGTGGGCTTTCCGGGTCCTCGTCTATGTCGCGCTGATGACCGATGTGTACCCGCCCTTCCGGCTGGACCAGGGCGGATGCGAGCCGCCCCCCGCTGCTCCCGCGACGGGAGAAACGCCTGCTCTCGTCGCCGGCGGCACATCGTGAACTGCCCGCCTGGCGCTCTCGCCTGCGCTGACCGGAAAGGACAACCGCGATGATCGCCGATATCGGTCTGGGGCTGAGTGTCGTCGCAGCCGGGCTGTGGTCCGGGCTCCTGCTGACCGTGACCACGATCCTGCACCCCATGTATGCGGCGCGGGACGCGGGCGGCTTCGTCGAGGACATGCGCCGGTTCCTGCCGATCGCCCGGCGATCCCCGGCCAACTTCGTCCTCGTCATCGCATTGGTGCTCGCACCGGCCCTCGCGCTCGTCGGCCTCGGTGGGCAACCGACGAGTGCCGCATTCTTCCTCACCGCGCTCGGGCTGACCGCCACCGTCATCGGCCCGCTGCTGACCTCCACCTTCCTCGCCGAACCGAACTACAAGGTCATCCTGGGCTGGGACCCGCTGCGACCACCCGCCGACTGGCGCGTGGCCCGCAGCCGGTACTTCCGCCTGAACTGGGCCCGGGCCGGACTGACGTGGTCGGCGTTCGCCCTGTTCGTCGCGGCGGCCTACGTCCACTTCAGCTGAAACCCACCGTCTCACCATCTGAGGAGTGTTCCGTGAAGGACACCGATGTCATCGTTGTCGGGGCCGGTCCGACCGGCCTCATGCTCGCGTGCGAACTCGCCCTCCGGGGTGTTCGCTGCCGGGTCGTGGAGCGGCGCGCCGAGCAACCGAACATCACCCGCGCGTTCGCCGTGCACGCCCGCACCCTCGAACTGCTCGACGCTCGGGGACTGGGCGACGACCTGGTGCCCCGCGGGGTCGTGGTGCGCGAGGTCGGGCCGGCGCCGGGCGCCAACATCGACCTGAGGGAGCTGGGCACCCGATACCCGATGATCCTCATCGTGCCGCAGAGTGGCACCGAGCAGCTGCTGTTGCAGCGTGCCCGCGAGCTGGGTGTGGACGTCGTCGAGGGTGCCGAGATCGTCGCGCTCCGGCAGGACCCGGACCAGGTCGTCGTCGAGCTCGCCGACGGCAGCGTTCAGGCCGCGCGGTACGTCGTGGGCTGCGACGGGGCGCACAGCACCGTTCGCGGCCTGCTCGGGGTGGACTTCGTCGGAACCCAGTACGAGACCCACATCCTGCTCGCCGACGTCCGGTTGACCGACCCGCCGCAGGACGCCATGTTCGCGAGCAGCAACGACAACGGCGCGGTCGTCGTGGTGCCGTTCGGCGACGGCTGGTTCCGCGCCATCGCCTGGGACCGGGCGCGCGAGCAGGTGCCCCTCACCGAGCCGCTGCCGATGGACGAGATGCGCGCCGCGTTCGGCCGCATCGCCGGCACCGACTTCGGGATGCGCGAGCAGCGTTGGAGCTCACGCTTCCTCAGCGAGCGCCGGCAGGCCCGGCACTACCGGATCGGTCGGGTGTTCCTGGCCGGCGACGCCGCCCACGTGCACTCACCGCTCGGCGGGCAGGGCATGAACACCGGCATCCAGGACGCGATGAACCTCGGCTGGAAGCTCGCCGCCGCCGTACACGGCCGGGCGCCGACCTGGCTGATCGACAGCTATCAGGACGAGCGCCACCGCGTCGGCACACAGGTCCTTGCGCTGACAGACGGGTTCAACCGGCTCATCCTCGGCCGCTCCGCGATCGGCAGGGCGGTTCAGGCGACGGTCCTCCGGTTGATCGTGCGGTTCGGCCCTACCCGAAGGGCCATGGCCGGTCGCCTGACCGGCATCGGCATCACCTATCCCGCCACGGGGCCGGGCCCGCACCCGTGGGCCGGCCGCCGCATGCCCGACCTCCGATGCACCGACGGGCGGCTCTACGAGCTCATGCGGGACGGACGGTTCGTCCTCCTGGAGGCCACCGCAGGCGGCGTGGGCGCCAGCGCGGGCGGGAGGCAGGTGAGGCTCGCGCGCTGCGAGCGCTCGGCCGCGGCAGGCTTGCCCGCGATGGTCCTGGTCCGTCCCGACGGCTACGTCGCATGGGCCGGTGACGACGACCGTTCAGACCTGGCTCACGATGCCCGGTCCGCGGTCGCGCACTGGTGCGGCACCAGCGCACATGTCGAGGCCAGCGAGGTACGGCCTGCGTCAGCGTGAGTACCGCCAACCCGGCCACTCGACCGACGGGCAGCGCGCGCCCAACTGGTGATCTCTCGCAACACCGCGAATCGCCACGTGCCGGTGATCCGAGGCAAGCTCGACGTCCGGTCGCGCGGCGAGGCGGTGGCGGCCGCCCGCTGGCGCGGTAGCCGATCACCTGGTGTCCGTCGCCGAACTATTCGGGGGGCATTCGGTGGGGGGACCAGCTGAGGAGGGCGACCCGAGGACGACCGGGAGCTCGGACAGCCCGCGCAGCACCAGCCCGTCGCCGTGCCCCCAGCGCAGTGCGGACGGGTCGACCGCGAGGCGCATCGCGGGGAACCGGGTGTGCAGCGCGGTCAGGGCGATGCGCGCCTCCAGCCGGGCCAGCGGGGCGCCGAGGCAGTGGTGGATGCCGTGTCCGAGGGCGAGGTGACCGCCGTCGGACCGGTGGATGTCGAACGACTCCGCGTCGCGGTATCGGGCGGGGTCCCGGTTCGCCGCCGCGAGCGAGACGATGACCTGGGCGAAGGCCGGGATGACGACGTCCCCGATGCGGACTTCCTCGGTGGTGTAGCGGAAGGTCGAGTGTGGCACGGGTGCGTCCCAGCGCATGCACTCCTCGACGGCGCGCGGGACGAGCCCGGGGTCGGCGACCAGCGCGTCGCGCTGGTCGGGGTGGCGCAGCAGCGCGACGGTCCCGTTGCCGATCAGGCTGGTGGTGGTGTCGTGTCCGGCGACGACGAGTTGGAAGATCGTGGAGAGCATCTCCTGCTGGCTGAGGGCGTTGTCGCGGTCGGCGGCGGCGACGAGGTCGGTGACCATGTCCTCGCCGGGTTCGGCGCGCTTGCGGCCGAGGAGCGCGGTGAGGTAGTCGACGATCGATCGGGACGCTTCCACCGCTTCCGCCGGTGGCTGCGGCCCGTTCGACGGGGCGAGCAGGATGCCGAACCAGCTGCCGAGGTCGGCGCGGTCGGGTTCCGGGATGCCGAGCAGTTCGCTGATCACGGTGAACGGCAGCGGGAACGCGTAGCCGGCCACCAGGTCGATGGGCCGGTCCGCGCCCCCGTGGGCTTCCAGGTCGGCGAGCAGGGCGTCGACGATCGACCGGATGCGGGGCTCCAGCGCGTCGATGCGCCGCCTGTTGAACGCGGGCATCGCCAGCCGCCGCAGCCGGGTGTGGTCGGGCGGGTCGACGCTGAGCATGTGCCTGGCCAGCGCGGGTCCGGGGAGGCCTTCGGCGACGACCTCGCCGCTGCGCGCCAGCGCGGCGTGCATGTCCTTGGACAGGCGCGGGTCGTTCAGCGCGGCCTTGGCCTGCTCGTGCCCCACGACCAGCCACGCCGGGTGCCCGTCGGCGAGCCTGACCTGGTGCACCGGGGCGGCCGAGCGCACCTGCGCGAACAGCGGGAACGGGTTGTCCCGGTCGAAGTCACCCCACGCGTCGAGTGCTGGATGGCGAGTGTGCGTCGTCGTCATCAGTGATCTCCCGAAAGCCCGAGCACAGCAGATTGATCACGGCCAGGCGGCCGTCGGTGACCTTGCAGATCGCGGTCTGGGTACACACCCAGCGGGTCTCCGCCTGGCGCACGTGGAGGCGGTAGTGGATCAGCAGCCGGTCGGCGACCGCCTCTGCGGCGGACTCCACGACCTCGACCGTGTCGAAGTCGGCGAACCATGCGCGGAACAGGGCAGTGGCGTCCGCGCGCCCGTGCGCTTCGATCGCGCCGCCGGGTAGCAGGGCGCGCAGCCGGACGGTGTCGGTCAGCGCCGTGGACAACCGCTGCGGATCGGGATCGGCGACGGCTGCGGCGATGCGCGCCGCGAGGGGATGGTGTCGCATGACGACTCCGCTCAGCCCGCCCGGCGGCGAGCCACGGCGTCCAGGTGCCCGACCAGGTGGGCGGCCAGCTCGTGGGCGTCCGTGGCGGCGCCGTCGATCAGGGTGGACTTGCGGCGGCGCAGGAACGGCAGGCCCATCATGTACAGGCCGGGAGCGGTCGTGACCCCTCCGTCGTGCACGACCCGGCCCTTGCGGTCGAACACCGGGACGTCGAGCCAGGACAGGTCCGGCCGGAAGCCGGTCGCCCAGACGATCGTGCCGATCTCGTCGGCAGCGAGACGCACCGACAGCGGGATGGGTGCCGGCACCTCGGTCGGCGCGAAACGCTCCGGGCGGTCCGCGTCGGCCCCTGCCTTCCCCGCCCATGCGTCGATGGTGTCGAGCAGCCGGCCCAGCTTGAGGTCGGCGAGCGCGCACATGTTGGGCAGCGAGCCGGAGAACTGCGCCGTGCCGTCCCGGACAGCGGCGAGCCGGCCGACCAGTCGCACGCCGAGCCTGCGAAGGGCGTCGAGGTCGACCGTCGCCCGCTGCGGCGAGCCGACCAGCTGCATCGATGGCAGGTTGCGCGCCCGGAGCAGGTCCGGCACCTCGTCGTAGCGCTCGTCGAGCAGGCCCGACGCGTCCATCCACCACAGGATGTCGCGGCCCCGATACGTCCGGGGCATCCGCACATGCTCGCCGACGGCCAGCGTGACCGGCCGCCCCGAGCGCTGCAGCTCCTCGGCGATCTGGATGCCGCTCGCCGAAGCGCCCACGACCAGCACCGCACCGCCCGGCAGCAGGCCCGGGTTGCGGTATTCCGCGGACGTCACCGTGGTGACTCCGACGGGGACCTGCGCCGCCAACTGGGCCGGCACGGTCGCGACCGAGGCGGCACCGGTTGCGACCACCACCGTGCGGGCGTGCCAGTCCCCCTGGTCCGTGCGGAGCAGGTAGCCGCACCCATCGGGGCGGACCGAGGTGACCGCGGTGCCGGTCTGCACCGGCGCCGCCGACACCGCGGCGTAGGCCTCGATCAGCCGGGCCACCTCGGGTGCGCCGAGGTAGCCGTCCGGATCGTCGCCTCGGTAGGAGAAGCCCGGCAGCCGGGTCATCCAGTTGGGGGTGAGCAGGCGCAGCGAGTCCCACCGCTGGGTGCGCCACGAGTGCGCCACCTCGCCCCGTTCGAGTACGACGTGGTCGACCGAACGCTCGGCGAGGCAGCGACTCATGGCCAGCCCGCAGTGCCCTGCCCCGATGACGACCGTGGTCGTGTACCGCATCGCGATCCTCCGGAGCCTGCAGGCCCGATCAGGAGACGGTGACCGTGACGGCCGTCGGGTTGGTGAGGATGTCGTAGACCGCGGAACGCTTCTGCGACTGCGCGACGATCGCCTCGATCTCCTCCGGCGTGGCGTCGGCGTCGATCCGGTAGTCGACGCTGACCCCGCTGAAGCCGTTGCGCACGTCCGGGTCGGCCCCGAGGATGCCGTGCAGGTCCATCTCGGCCCTGACCGTGGCCTGCACCGAGTGCAGCTGGATCTGCCGCTGCTGGGCCACCGCCGCGATGCCCGCCGTCAGGCATCCGCCCAGCGCGACCAGCACGTACTCCACCGGTGTGATCCCGTTGTCCTGCGCGGCGAACTGCAGCGGGTGGTCGATGTCGAAGTCGAAGGTCGAGCGGTGCTGCTGCTCCTCGCCGAAGCCGAAGAACGTCTCGACCTCGGACCGGCTGTGCGCGCCCGTGACCCAGGACACCGTCGAGCGCCACTGGAAGCGGGCGATCTCCGGTGCGGCGGCGAACGCCTCCCTCGCGCCGAGCAACGCCTCGACGTTCACACCGTTGTCGACGACCGATGTGGTCATGACGCGCTCCCGTCGGAGTTCGCGGTCTGCGGCCCGCCGGGCACGTTGCGCTCTATCAGGAAGGTAGCCATCGTCGTTCCGTTCCCTCGTTGTCGTGGTCTTGTGACGGTCGGCCGGGTATCAGCCGGGCCGGTGCGCCGATCCTCATGACGACCTCCGCCGTGACCGACCATGCGCGCCACGAGCTCGGCAGGAGTTCGCAAAATGTGAAAGATGCTGGTCACGGGCGGGCCGGCGGGCCAGACTGGACGGGCGAGGACCTTCGCTCCCGTACCCCGGCCGACGACCCGCCCCGAACATCGGGCGTCGCGCTGGGCGAGGCGTCCCGGTCAGGCGGTGAGCTGCGTGACGGTGGAGTTCCGGCTGCTCGGCGACGTCGCGGTGCGCCTCGACGGGCGCGACCTCGACGCCGGGCACGCCCGCCAGCGGTCGGTCCTCGCGGCCCTGCTGGCCGACGTCGGCCGCCCGGTGCAGGCCGATCAGCTCGTCGACCGGGTGTGGGCGGACGGGCCCCCGTACCGGGCCCGCAACGCGCTGGCGGCCTACCTCTCCCGGCTGCGCCGGGTGCTGGCGGACGCCGACGGCGTGCGCATCTCCCGCGAGCCCGGCGGCTACGTGCTGGCTGCCGACCCGCTGGCGGTTGATCTGCATCGCTTCCGCCACCTGGCGGCCCGGGCCCGGGGCGCAGGCGATGCCGCGGCTGCGGCCGCTCTGTTCGACGAGGCGCTGGGCCTGTGGAGCGGCGAGCCGCTGGCAGGCATCGACACGCCATGGGCGCAGAGCGTGCGGGCCGCGGCCGAGGCCGAGCAGCGCGCCGTCGTGCTCGACCGCAACGACGCGGCGCTGGCCGCCGGCCGGCACGCGGAACTCCTCGCCGGGCTCACCGCGGCGCTGCGCGCCCATCCGCTCGACGAGCGCCTCGCCGGGCAGCTGATGCTCGCCCAGCACCGCAGCGGGCGGCAGGCCGACGCGCTGGAGACCCACCGGCAGGTGCGGAAGCGGCTCGTCGAGGAGCTGGGCGCCGACCCCGGGCCCGCGCTGCGTGCGGTGCACCAGCAGATCCTCGACGGCGATCCCGGATCGGTCGCCCCGCTCCCGCCCGCCCCGCCGCCCGTAACCTCCCGTGTCACCGCCTCCCGCGGTCCCGCCCTGCCCGCTCCGCTGACCTCGTTCGTCGGCCGGGCGGCCGAGCGCGCGGCGCTCGCGGCCCTGCTCGAGGAGCACCGGATGGTGACCGCCGTCGGGCCGGGCGGGGTCGGCAAGACCCGCCTCGCGCTCGCCGTCGCCGCCGAGGTCGCCGACCGGTTCGCCGACGGCGTCCTATTCGTCGATCTGGTGCCGGTGACCGATCCCGCCATGGTCGCTCCGGCCGTAGCCGCGGGGCTCGGGCTGGGCGAGCAGCAGTCCCGCTCACCCGAGGAGACCGTCCTCGGCCGGCTCGCCGACCGGCAGTGCCTGCTCGTGCTCGACAACTGCGAGCACGTCGTGGACGGGGTGGTCGCGCTGGTGGAGGGCCTGCTCGCCGGAGCCCCCGGGCTGGGGGTGCTGGCGACCAGCCGGGCCCGGCTGCAGGTGCCCTACGAGTGGGTGTTCCCGGTGCCGGGGCTCTCGGTCGCGGCTGACGGCGACGCGGTGGCGCTGTTTCGCGCCCGCGCCACGGCGGCGGGGAGCCCGCCGGACCCGGCCGACCTCGCCCGCGTCGCGGCGGTCTGCGATGCCCTCGACGGGACCGCGCTGGCCATCGAGCTGGCCGCCGCGCGGCTGCCGGCAGTCGGGCTGGACGGCGTGGAGGCAGGTCTCGCCGACCGGCTGCAGCTGCTCGCAGGCGGGGCCCGCGCCGACGATCGGCACCGCTCGCTGCGATCCGCGCTGGACTGGAGCTACGCGCTGCTCAGCGAGTTCGACCAGGCGCTGCTGCGCCGCACAGCGGTGTTCGCCGCTCCCTTCACCGTGGAGGCCGCCCGCATCGTGGCCGGGGACCGGCCGCCCCCGCCCGTGGAGGACGTGCGGGGCGGGCTGGCGCGGCTGGTGGACCAGAACCTGCTCTCCACGGTCGCCGACCCCGGCGGGACCCGATACCGGATGCTGGAGACGATCCGCCAGTACGGCACGGGAATGCTCGTCGCGGCGAGGGAGCGGGACGCGACCGCCACCCGGCACCTGGCGTGGTGCCTGGAGGCGGGGGAGGTGCTCGCCGTGACCGCGGGCACGGACCCCCTGGCGTGGGGGGCCGCGTTCGATCGCATCGCCGACGACATGCGCAGCGCCGTGACCTGGGCTGCAACCCGCAGCGGGCACCTCGGGGAAGCCCACCGGCTCGCAGTCGTGCTCGCGGACCTCACGTACGCCCGCGGGATGCCCGGCGAGGCGCAGCGGCGCTACGAGCAGGCGGCGGCCTGGGCAGGCGACGACGCCGCGGCCGCTGCGGCCCTGCGCAGTGCGGCAGGCGCCGCGCTGAGCCGGCACGGCGGGGACGACGCGCTGGCGCTGTTCCGCAGGGCCGCCGACGCGGCCCTGCGGGCAGCGGATCCGGCGGGTGCGGCGCGTGACCTCGCGCAGGCGGCCGACGTCCTCAACCGGTTCCCCGGCTTACTCTTGACCGTCCCCCCGGACGGGGCCGCCGAGGCGCTGCTCACCGAGGCACGGCCGCTGGCCCGCGGCAACCCGGCTGCGGAGGCCCAGGTGCTCGCGGCCGAGGCGGCCGTGATCCCCGACCTCGACCCGCGCAGCCGTGCCCTCGCCCTACGGGCGATCGAGCTCGCCCGCATCATCGAGGACCCGATCGTCGAGAGCGCCGCGCTGGACCAGCTCGCCACGATCCAGCTGGCCAGCGGCGACATCCGCGGCGCGACGGAGAGCGTGCTGCGGCGCACCCAGGTGCTCGCTCCGCTGCCGGTGCGGGCCGAGATCGGGGTGGAGCTGGCCGACGCCTACCACTTCGCCACCGAGGCCGTACTGGCCGCGGGCGACCTCATCGCAGCGCGCAGGCTCGCCGCGGTGGCGCGCGACCTGCCTTTCCACCGCGAGGAGGGCCACCTCGCCACCAGCCGGCTCATCGTGGTGACCGCCCTGGCCGGGGATTGGGACGAGACGGTGGCGCTGGCCGAGCGGTTCCGCGACGGGTGGGAGCGGGCGGGCCGCCCCGCCGGGGGCAGCCACGGCGTCAGCGCCGCCGCGGCGGCCGCGGTACACGGGCTGCGCGGCGACGAGGCCGCCCGGGCGGCATGGCTGGACCTGGTGAAGGTGCTGGAGATCCCGAAGCCCGGGTGGCGGCTGGCCGAGCAGAACTTCGGTGCCTTCTTCGACGCCTGGCTGCTGCTGCATCGCGGCCGCCCGGCGGAGGCGGCCGCTCTGCTGCAGACCCCGCCCGAGGAGTTCCGGACCTGGTTCACGGTCCGCTGGCGCCCCTGGTACGCCGCACTGCGGGCGGAGGCCGCCGTCCTGTCCGGGCAGACCGGCGCCGCGGCCGTCGTGACCGCCGCCCGGGCGACCGCCGCCGACAACCCGATCGCCGCGGCTGTCGTCGACCGCGCCGCCGCCCTCGCCGCCGGCGACCGCCCCGGGCTACTCGCCGCCGCGGCCGCGCTGGAGCCCACCGGGTGCCGCTACCAGTGGGCGCGCACCCTGGTCTTCGCGGGCGGCCCCGAGCGGGACGCGGGCCGCGCCGTCCTGGCGGCGATGGGCGCGACCCCGATGGAGCAGGCCACGCCCGTCACGCCCGCGTCGCGGTGACCAGCAGGTACTGCGCCTCCCAGCGGGCCGGTCGGCCCACCGGGGCGACGTTCCAGCTCTCCAGGAACTCCAGGAACGCGGAGTCGAGCGCCGCGACGCGCTCGGGGTCGCCGGGGTTCGCCGCATACACCGCGATCGTCGGGCCGTAGGTCCGCTTCCAGTACTCGCGGAACTCGAGCGGGGTGGCGCACTGGTCGAACACGGTGATTCGGCGCCGCACGGCGAGCCTCGTGACGCCGTCGCCGAACAGCTCGCGCACCTGCTCCCCGCGACCCCACAGCAGCGGCGGCTGCGCGCCGGGCGGCAGCGGGGCGAACCGGGCCAAGGTCGCGAAGAGGCCGCCGATGAAACCCTCGGGCGTCCAGTTCACCAGCGTGATCGTCCCGCCCGGCCGGCAGACGCGCAGCAGTTCGTCGGCGGTCGCGCGGTGGTGCGGGGCGAGCATCGCGCCCACGCACGAGATCACGGCGTCGAAGCCACCGGTCGGGAAGGGCAGCGCCTCGGCTTCCGCCTCGACCCACTCCACCGCGAGCCCGCGCTCGACGGCAGTGCGCCTGCCGCGCTCGAGGAGCCCGGGAGCCAGATCCGAGGCGACGACCTCGGGCCCGATCGCGGCGGCAGAGAGCACGCCGTTCCCGGCGCCCGCCGCGACGCAGAGGACGCGCTGCCCGGCGCGGATCCCGCCGGCCTCGACGAGCTCCGGGCCGAGCTCCGAGATCAGCTCGGCCGCGATGCCAAGGTAGTCACGCGAGGGCCACATGGCGCGGTGCTTCGCCTCGAGCCGCTGGACGGCGGACACGCCGGCACTGCTGGTGGTCATGTCGTCTCCACGGACTCGAGAAACAGGTGCGGTCCCGAGCGTGCAGCCGGCGGTATGCGCCCGTGCTCGGCGCACGTGAAATCCGCTGCTCAGTGGCCTACGGGCGCCATGGCGGGCGCGCGGTTCCGCCCACCCGGTTCACGATCGCCGCGACTCCGCCGCTGCGGCGGGCGCACCGCCGGCCTGTCCGTGGTCTGTCTCGGGACGCCCAACCAAGGCGGCAGGCCGCGCGAGCCGGATCCCACCATTCGGCGCTGTCCGCGCGGAGGGCTTCATCGCCGGGTCGCTCGCGATTCGCGCCGGCTCCTCGTCGCACCGCTCGAGGCCTGTTGGTGATCCCAGGGCACTCAGGACGCGAGTGGTGTCCGTCGGCCCGCGAGCACCGTGCCGAGGAACGCGGCCACGACGTCGTGGACGGCGTCGCGATCGTGCTCGTTCAGTACGTCGTGCAGGTCCCCGGGGAAGACCCGGAGGGTCGCCTGGGGCAGGGTCTGCGCCACGGCGTGCGCGTCGGTCACGGGCACGATCGGGTCTGCCTCGCCGTGGACGAGGAGCACCGGTAGGGCAGGGCGGGCCTCGGCGAGCCCGGCGGCGACCTCCGGCCATACGGCCCTGACCGCGAGCAGCGACTCCCGCCGGAACCCGCCCTTCCAGGTCAGCGGGTCGTGCAGGAGGGCGTGCACGTACCGCGGGTGGGTGCTCATCCACTCGGTCGGATCGCCTACTTCGGTTTCGGCGGCGCCGGTCGCGAGCTCCGCGTTGATCCATTCCTGGGCGAGCAGCGGCGCGCCGGAGAGCACGAGCCCGTCGAGCATCTGCGGTGAGCGAAGCGCGAGCAGCATCGCCGCGAGCGCGCCGCCGGAGTGCCCGATCACGACCAGGGGCACGTGGCGGTGCTGCGCTCGCACGAGGTGCACGAGCCTGCGGGCGTCGTCGGCGAACTCACCCCACGAGGCGATCACGGCACGCTCGCCGTCGCTGCGCCCATGGCCGACGGCGTCCATCGCGTGCACGGCCAGGCCGTCGCCGACGAGCCTGCGCGCGAGCGCGTCGTAGAGCCCGAGGTGCTCGCCGTAGCCGTGCAGCAGGACGACCGCGCCGCGGGCGGCGGCGCCGTCGGGCTGCCAGCTGTCGTGGAAGATCCGGCCCCGGGAGCCGATGAACGTGGGCATGATGATGGTCCTCTCTCGTGACGGGGATGGCGGTTGGTGTCCGCGATCAGAAGTACTGGCAGTGATCCGCGGCGATCGCCTTCTCCTCGAGGAACCAGGCGGCATCGACGATTCCGGCCGCCTCCGGGATGAGGTCGGACTCGGCGACGCCGAAGGTGGCGGCGGCGAGGCGGCAGCCGTAGAGGTTCACCTTGCCGGTGCCGGCGAGGAGGGTGAGCCAGTCGAGGATGTCGGTCGGGTCGCCGTCCTCGACCAGCGTGCGGCGGAGCGCGGCCGCGTCCGCGGCATGCCGGCCGTCGATCTCCAGTGCGGCGGCGCCCTCCTTGGTGAGGGCGCGTACCGCCCAGAGCACGAACAGGATGTCGACCTGCACGCCTTTTCTCGCGCTGAGGTAGGCGAAGGTGAGCGGTGTGAGCATCTTGTCGTAGCCGTCGTCCCGGACGACGATGGCGAGCTTTTCCATGACGGGTCTCCTCGGCTGTGAATGGATCGGTTTTGGATCTCGGACCTGGGTCGCCGTCCGGCTATCGCCGGATCTCGTACGCCACGTTGAACGGGCTCTCCGCGACCCGTCGGAACCTGGTGAACCCGGCCTTTGCCGCGACCTCACGGATCGCTGCCTCGCCGGCCTGCGCGCCCAGTGCGTAGCCGCCCGGCTGGGACAGGCCGTTGGGTACGCACAGGAACGTCGAGCCTGCGTAGTAGAGCCGGCCGACCGGGTTGAAGTTCTCCTCGACGGTGTCCGAGGCGTTCGGCTCGACCAGCAGCCAGGTGCCGTCGGGCGCCAGGGCGTCGTGCACGCGGCGGGCGGCGTTCACGGGGTCGCCCATGTCGTGCAGGGCGTCGAACATGGTGACGAGGTCGTAGCCGGTCCCGCTGAAGGTCTGCGCCGTGGCCACCTCGAATTCGACCTGGTCGGCAACCCCGGCGTCGGCGGCCTTCTTGCGCGCCAGCTCGATCGACTCGGCGTGGTAGTCCGAGCCGATGACCTTGGTGTTCGGGTACGCCTGCGCGATCAGCACCGACGAGGAACCCAGGCCGCAGCCGAGGTCGGCCACCCGGGCGCCGGCCGCGAGCTTCTCCGCCACGCCGTCCAGTGCCGGAATCCAGCTCGGTACCAGCTCAGCGACGTAACCCGGCCGGTAGAAGGCGTCGCACCCGACGAAGACGTCCTCGTGGTGCTCGTGCCACCCGAGACCGGCGCCGGTGCGGAACGCCTCGGTGATCCGCGGCTCGGCGCGCAGGTAGCCGAGCGCGATGAGGAAGGCGGCCGAGATGTTCGGCCCGCTCGGGTCGGCGAGGCAGAACGCCTGCTCGTCGGACAGGAAGAACTCACCGGTCGCGAGGTCGTAACTGACATACCCACCGGCGGCCTGGTTGTTCAGCCACTCGGTGAGGTAGCGCTCGTGGCAGCCGGTGCGCTCGGCGAGTACACCCGGCGTCGCCGGGCCCTGCGCGAGTGCCCGGTACAGCCCGAGCCGGTTGCCGATCACCGCGAGGCCGGCGGAGCCGGTCGCGCCCAGGTCAGCGGTGAAGCGGCCGAGGAACTCCGTCAACTTGTCCTGATCCATGATCCATCCTTCGGTTGTGCCGGCTCACGGCCGGTTCCGCACGACGCTCGGCGGGCCCGCTGTCGCGTCGCCCGTCGTGAAGTCGGGTGCGCGGAGTGATGCACCCGCACTCGGTGAGTGCGGCTGCGGCTGGCTACTGGATGTTTTGGTGGGTGCGGAAGACGCCGTGCGGATCCCATTCGGCCTTCACGGCGGCCAGCCGCTCGGTGCTGGTGCCGTAGGCGGCGCGCATCCGCTGGCTGCCTTCGTCGCCGAGGAAGTTCGGGTAGGTCGCGCCGGTCGACCACGGACGCAGATCGGTGCGGAACGCGTGGGCGAGGGCCCGGTTGCGCTCGTCGTCGGCGGGGTCCTCCCACAGCAGCAGGGGGTGGACGATGAGCCCCGCGTCGCGGCCGGCCAGCGGTGAGTGCTCCGGGCCGATCCGATCGACCGCCCCGCCCCAGGCCACGATGAACAGCTGCGAGGGGCCGGCCGGCAGCTCGGCCGCGCGCCGTGTCAAAGCGTCGATGGCCTCGTCGGGCAGGTCGACGACGTTCTCGGCGGTCCAGTAGTTGCGGTAGCCGGGCGGGTCGTCCACCGAGCACTGGAAGTCGGCGTAGCCGGTGGGGCCGAAGAAGTCGGCGGCCGGACCCAGCGCCCGGATGGGTGCCAGCGCCCGTTCGCCGTCTGCGACGCTCCCCGCCCACATGCCGAGGATCGCGATGGCCGGGCGTCCCCGTAGCTCCGTCGGGACGTCGTCCTCCTCGGGCGCGGTGATGAACGCGCAGGCCAGCGAGAGCTCGTCGGGGGCTTGGTGCATGACGTTGCGGAAGGTGCGCAGCACCTGGTGGGCGCGATGGGCGGCGAACAGGGCGACGCCGCCGAACACCTCAGGTCCGAGTGGGTACAGAGCCAGCTCGAGCGCTGTGACCACGCCGAAGCTCCCGCCGCCGCCGCGCAGCGCCCACAGCAGCTCGGGATTCTCTTCACTGGATGCGCGAACGATCCGGCCGTCCCAGCAGACCAGCTCGGCGCCGATCAGGTTGTCGCAGGCCAAGCCGTGCTTGCGCTCCAGCCACCCGGAGCCACCGCCGAGCGTCAGCCCGGCCACGCCGGTCGTGGAGACGCGTCCGCCGGTGGTCGCCAGCCCCTGGGCCTGCGTCGCGCGGTCGAGGTCCGCCCAGCGGGCACCGCCGCCCACACGGGTGATGCGCCGACCCGGGTCGACGTCGATGTCGGCCATGCCGCGCACGTCGAGGACAATGCCGTCGTCACACAGCGACAGCCCGGCCACCGAGTGCCCACCGGCGCGGACGGCTACTGGCAGGTCATGGCCGCGGGCGAACGCGAGCGCCGCCACCACATCGTCCACCGCCAGGCACTCCGCCACGTACCGCGGCCGCCGGTTGATCATGGTGTTGAACAGTGTGCGGCTGTCCTCGTAGTAGGAGTCACCCGGCTCATGCAAACCGCCGTGCAGACGGAAACGCAGCTCGTCGGCACTGGCGGTGAGGGTGCTTGTCATGGGGTAAGGCTCGCGCCGGCACCTGCCATGCCGCTTCGCCGCAATCGGCCATCACGTGTGATGGCCGGAAACGGCCATCAGGCACCTCAGAGCATGCCGTGGTGGGTGGCGTGTCCCACCGCCGCCGCGCGTGAGGACACATCGAGCTTGGTGCGGATGTTGGCCACGTGCCGGTGCACGGTGTGCACGCTGAGGAACAGTCGCTCGGCAATCTGGGCATCGCCCAATCCGCCCGCCACCAGGCGCAGAATGTCGACCTCCCGAAGGCTGAGCTCCTCGGATGCGGCCGGCCGTCTCGGCCTGCGCGTACCGAGCAGCGCGAACGCCTCCCGCGCGCAGCGTGCTTCTGCTTCGGCGCGTTCGCGGCGCCCCAGTGCCGCCAGCGCCTCCGACAGCAGCATCCGCGCCTGGGCTGCCTCGTAGGGCGCCGAGCAGGCGCCGAACAGGTCGGCGGCATCCTCGGCGGCCCGCCGGGCGCCGTCGTGGTCGCCCCCCGCCAACAGCACCTCCGCGCGCACCAGCCGCCCGCGACCGCGCATGTACGGCGTCGCGAACCGCATTGTCTGACACTCCACTTGCTCGGCAGCCGCCGCCGCGCCAGCCCTGTCCCCGCCGGCCGCGCGCGCCCGCGCGAGCAGTTCCAGCGCTGGCAGCCGATCCAACACGCTCGCGTCTGCCATCCGGCGCAATGCGCGGTCCGCCGCGTCCGCCGCCGCCGCAGCATCGCCGCCGGCCAGGTCCAGCTCGCCGAGCGCGGCGATCGCCGCCGGCAGCGGCAGCGCCGTCTCGAACAACCGGCGGGCCTCGGCGAGCTCGCCCTGCCGCGCCCGCAGCAGGCCCAACCGCAGAGCGGTCGGCGCGACCAGCCCCGGGCGTGTCGCATTCAGGTCGGCCAGTGCGCTCCGCAGCTCCAACTCAGCGTTCGGCCAGTCGCCGCCGGCGGCGAGCACCTGACCGTACGCAGTGCGGCAGACCCCGAAGAAGAGGCGCGCGTGCCAGGTCGCCGACCAGCTGTGCAGGGCACGACACCATTGCGCAGCCCGCCCGAAGTCGCCGACCTCGGCGAACGTCGAGACCGTGTGGCACAGCGCCCAACCCGGTGCGATCGTCTCAGCGAACTCCCCGCCGACCGCCAACGCCGCCGCCTCGTCCAGCCGGCTCAGGCCCTCCTCGGCCGCCCCCGAGGTGACCAGGGCACTACCGAGGACCGCTAGCGCGACGACTTCGACTCCCACGTCCGCAATACCCCGCGCCAGGTCGAGCGCCTCCCGCGCCAGGCGCTCGGCGGATGCCGGATCACCCTTGGCCAGCAACGCCATATCCGCTTCGAACACCCTGACGAAGCCCGTCTCGGCGCACGGCGCGTGGCCGCTCACCAGCGCCCGGGCGCACGCCACCCAGGCCAATGCGAGCGCGTCATCACCACGGAATTTCAGGTGGTCAGAACCCAGCCACATCGCCATCCGCGCCGCGCCGCACACATCGCCGTTCCCTCGATAAGCACGATAGGCACGTTCGCGCGCGGACAACGTCACGTCCTGATCGCCCTGCCACCACGCCGCCCAGCTCAGACCCTCCCACGCCTCAGCGGCATCACCCAACGCCGCCGCCGCCTCGAAATGGACGCGGGCCCTCGGCCAGGCCGCCTGCGCGAGCGCCACTCGGCCCATCGCCAGCGGATCTGACTCACTGAGCATCCGACCAGCATCATGGGCCCGGCCCCACCCGACAAGAGACCAAATGACGCACCAGCCGGTGGGCCACGCCGAAGCCGGACGGGCTCCGCGGCAGCGACGCTCCTGGGCAGTCCCGGATTCCCACCGGGTTCCTTCTTGCTTGGTACCGGGCTACGGCTGGCACCGGACGACGCAACGCGGGCCCGAGCCTGTCGGAGGGGGCGCCGAGCGAGGTCAGAGGCTCAGGTCCGGTCGGGGCCCGGTGCAGCTCACGCCGCAGGGAGCCCAGCGACGGGCCACCCTGCGCAAGCAGGTCCGACCGCGACACTACGCGCCAGGCCGGTATTCACTAACACCGTTCAGCGGCGGGGCCCGGCACAGTTGTCGGCGTAGTGGAACCGCTCCCGCAGGTGGGCGACCTCGATACGCGGGCACGGCACGGGATCTGCGCGAGGATGGGAACGCCGGATCTTGAAGCATCCGAACCAGTCACTCGACATGGCGACAAGTGCTCGACCGCTGACCTGCATCGATGACCGGTGTTGTCGCGATGTGGTCGCACCCGGCGCACCCTCGTCATCCCGCGGGACACCCGCGGGCCGATGAGAGGCATGGAGGGATCACGATCATGTGCCGGAACCCGAACCGAGGCCGGATCTACCGCCGCTGCGCCTGCCGCGACAACGCCGGCAAACAGCTCGGTGCCCGCTGCCCCGAGCTGACCAACCGCCGCCACGGCCGCTGGGCCTTCGCCGTCGACCTCCCCACGATCGACGGCCGCCGCATGACCTGCGCCGCTGCGGCTTCCCCACCCAGGCCAAGGCCCGCACCGCGCTGCACCGGGTGCTGGCCTGTGAAAGGGCCGGCATCCACGTCGATGACCGCCAAACCGTGGCCGAGTATCTCGAGGCGTGGCTCGAGATCAAACAACGGTCACTGAAACCGACCACGATGGCCCGCTACCTCGACTACGTCCACAAGGACCTCGTTCCCGCGCTCGGCGCCATCCGGCTCGAGGAACTCACCCACCACCACATCGCCGGCTTCGTTCGCGCCCAACTCGCCGCCGGGCGCGGCCGCATCACCCTGCACCGCTGCGTGGCGACGCTGTCCAGCGCACTCACCGACGCCGTCCGCCACCACCGGCTCATCCACAACCCGGCTCGCTACGCCAACATCCCCCGTCCACGCCGGAGCCCACGAGTCTGCTGGTCACCGGCGCAAGCCGTAGCCTTCCTGCACTACTGCGCCCAGATCCACGACCCACTCGCCGAGCTCTACGAGCTCATCCTCTGCACTGGCCTACGCAAAGGCGAAGCGCTCGCGCTGCACTGGGCCGACGTCGACCTCGACGCCAAAGTCCTGCTCGTGCGCTACACCCTGTCCAACATCAACAACGCCACCCCGGTGTGCACCACACCCAAGACCAAGAGCAGCCACACCTGGATCGGGCTCTCCGCCCGCGCCGTCCGCGCCCTGCACCGACAGGCCGAACGGCAACGCGTCCTCCGACTGGCCACCGGCCCGGCCTACCGCGACCAGGACCTGGTGTTCACCCGGCGCGACGGGCAACCCCTGCGACCCGAGTACGTCCTCCGGCACCTCCATCAGCTCACCGACCAGGCGGACCTGCCACACATCCGGGTGCACGACCTGCGCCACTTCGCCGCCACGACCATGCTGTCCTCGCAGGTCCCGCTGGCGATGGCGTCCAAGACGATGCGGCACGCGACCCTGTCGACCACCACCGAGGTCTACGGCCACCTGCTCCGTCACGTCGCCCAGCAAGCCGTCGACGCCATCGACACCGCGCTCACCTCGGCCGAAGACCCGACGCAGGCCGCCTGACGACCACATTGCGACCACCCGATGATCGACCAGCCCTCACCGGCCGGTGGGCACCACGGCACACCGCACGACGACAGTGGCCGCGGCCTGGCCGGGTGCGACCACATTGCGACCACCTCGCCGCAGTGCGCCTCAGGAATCGCTTGACTCTCAGCGCGACTTCAGCGCCCGACCCGCACAGTTTGATCACCCCAGGCGAGTGGCGCCTCGGGGAACCGCGAGGGAAGGCCCGATGTCGACGTTGCAGGACGATCCCGCTCCCGCCCGCAGCAGCCGCCCGCCGTCGCGGTCCGGTTTCCTGCGCAGCTGGCGCATCCCCCAACACCGGGACGGTATGGACGGCCGTCACCGGCTCCTCGCGCCATCGTGGGCGTCACCGGGATCGGGGTGGCCTGGGCTCGGCGCACAGAGCATCGCAGCCGGTGTGCTGCTGGTGCAGGCCCGCCGCGGGCGCCCGCGCGACGGCGGCCGCGCGCGGGGCAACGCGGGATGGGGGCGCATCAACTACCCGCCGTGCTGACACAGGTTGGCTCCGCGAACGCGCGAGCTCGCAGACCGCCCGCGCCGACAGAAGGCTCTTCGGAAGGAAGGCAGCGACCGGGCTGGCCGCGGCCGGGTCGGCGACGTCATCCGGTCTAGCGTCGAGATCACATGCCAGCACGCCGACGAGCTGGAGCGGGTGGGTGAACGCGGGGATGATCGCACCGGTTCTCGTCGAAGTCAGACGACCGCTCTCGTCTCCTCCGGTTCGAGGACCGGGAAGAGGCTCAACCCGCCGATCCGACACCGCCGAAGCGCGGCTCAGTTGCGCACGTACGCGCGCATCATCCGGTGAAGTGACGCGAGTCGCTCGGGAAGGAGCTCCGCGTCGAATCGCCCGTCGCGGACCCAGCCCTCGACGGCTGCGACATCCTCGTCGGTCAGCAAGGGACCGACGCGCACCGCGGGACCGATCGGGCGCTGTCGCACATCAGTGGGTTGGAGCACCAGCATCGGGCCCGGCGAGCGCAGCCCGCAGGCGAGGTGCCCGACAGGACATTGGGCGACGACCAGCACACCGAGCCGACTGGAGCGAACCACGCGGCGCAACGCCGCGACAGCGCGGTCGTATACCTCCGTGGCACATCTCGACTCGCCGCAGAGTACCAGCGTGTACCCCACCCGAGGATTCACGGTCCCGACTCACCCGGCGCGGAGAGCGAGCCACCGAGAACGAGCATGCCCGCACAGGAGAACCCGGAGGCTCGCGGGCGCTCCCGAGCTCCGACTCCGCGACCGTTCTCGAACACGAGTGACGAGCCGGCGATCCGGGCCGGCTCGATCCGACGCCATGCGCAGCTGGCCAGGTTCACCCACCCACCATGTCACGCAACGATAACCGTTTTCAATAGCGGGGAGAGCCTGGCGGAGCCCAGAGCGTGGCACGCGCCACGGCGACAGGTGGTAGATCATACAACGAAAACCGTTACCATTCCCGCCTGTGACACTCGACGAGCGGGACGGGGCCGAGGGCGGGCGGTGCCCGCTCGTCGTGTGCGGCCTGGTCGTCGAGATCAGCGGCCGTCGGATCCTCGACGGGATCGACTTGGACGTGGCCGCGCACGAACGTGTGGCCCTGCTGGGGGCTTCGGGTTCCGGCAAGTCGTTGACGGCCGCCGCGGTGCTTGGCCGGTTGCCGGTGACCGCGAGCGCCCACGGGAGCGTGCGCGTGTGCGGGGCGGAGGTGCTCGGCATGCCCGCCGCCCGCCGCAGCCGCGACGCGGGGGTCGCGGCGCTCTTCCAGGACTCCCGAACCGCGCTCAACCCGCTCGTGCAGATCGGCGCGCAGCTCGTCGCGCCGCTGCGCCACCACGGAGGGCTCTCCCCGCAGCAGGCCCGCTCGGCGGCGGCCGAGCTGCTGACGTCGGTCGGGCTCGACGATCCGGTGCGGGTGCTGCGCGGCTATCCCGGCGAGCTGTCCGGCGGGCAGCGCCAGCGGGTGTGCATGGCGCTCGCGCTCGCCTGCAGGCCGCAGCTGCTGCTCGCCGACGAGCCGACCACGGCGCTCGACGTGGTGAGCCAGCGCCAGGTGCTTCAGGTCCTTCAGGACCGGATGGCCGCCTCGGCCGCCGGCCTGCTGTTCATCACGCACGACCTCGCCGCTGCCGCGCAGGTGTGCACCCGCGCGGTGGTGCTCGCCGGCGGACGCGTGGTCGAGGACGCGCCGATCGCCGAGCTGCTCGCCGAGCCGCGGCACGACTACTCCCGGCTGCTCGTCGACACCGCGCAGGCGACCCGCCTCACACCCGCCCGGCGCGCGCCGGCCAGCACACCGACGGCGCTGCTCAGGGCGACCGGCCTGCACCGCAGCTACCGCGTACGCCGCTCCTGGCCGCGCCCAGCTCCGCCCCCGGTGCCGGCGCTGCGCGGTGTCGACCTCGCCGTGGGCGCGGGCGAACGGGTCGGCCTCGTCGGCGTCTCGGGCTCGGGCAAGTCGACGCTCCTGCGAATCCTGCTCGCGCTCGACACCCCGGACGCCGGCACGGTGGAGTTCCGCGGCCGTGCCGTCCGCCCCGCCCGAACCGCTGCACTGCGCTGGTACCGGCACGCGGTGCAGTACATCCCGCAGGATCCCGCGAGCAGCCTCGACCCGCGGATGAGCGTGGCCGACCTGGTGTCCGAACCGCTCGCCCGGCTGCGCGTCCCGGGCGACCACCGGGCTGCCGTGACCGCGGCGCTGGACCGGGTCGGGCTGCCCACCGACTGCGCCGCGCGGCGGGCCGGCGAGCTGTCCGGCGGCCAGGCCCAACGAGTGGCGATCGCGAGAGCAGTCGCGACCGGCCCCGCTGTGCTGATCGCCGACGAGCCGGTGAGCGGCCTCGACCTCCCCCTGCGCGACCAGGTCGTCGCCCTGCTGGAGCGCATGTGCACCGACACCGGCATGGGGCTGTTGCTGGTCTCCCACGACCTGTCCGTGGTGGCGGCGCTGTGCGAGCGGACCGCCGTGCTGGCCGAGGGCGAGCTGGTCGAGGACCGGCCGACCGCAGACCTGCTGGCCGCGCCGGAGCACCCCCGCACCCAAGAGCTGCTCGAAGCGGTCCCCGACCTCCCGCCAGCCGGTATCCCCGCCGCCTGACCGTCCCGATCGCACCTTCCCGAGGAGATCCGTGTCCCTCCCCCGTTCCCGTGGCGTTCTCTGCGCCGCACTCGCCGCCTGCGGGCTCCTGCTCACCGGATGCTTCTCCACCCCGGCGACGCCGAGCGGTGCCGGCGAGGGCCGCATCGGCGTTGCGATGCTCCAGCCGCCGCGCTCGGGCCTGTCCCCGTTCAGCGACGACGCGTTCAAGCTCTCCCGGTGGCGGACCGCCGAGACCCTCGTCGTGCTCGACGCCAACGGTGACGCGCAGCCGGCGCTCGCCACCGAGTGGGCCCAGGTCGACGAGCGGACGTGGCGGTTCCGGATCCGCGACGGCGTCCGCTTCCACGACGGCACCGAGCTCACGGCCGCGCACGTCGCCACGGTGCTGACGGCCGCCACCCAGGCCGCGCCGCCGCCGCGCATCCTCGACGGGGTCGAGCTGACCGCACGCTCCGAGGGCGACGATGTGCTCGTCGGCACCACCGATCCCGACCCGCTCGTGCCGCAGCGGCTGTCCAGCCCGCAGCTGTCGATCCTCGCCCCGGCCGCCTACCGGCCCGACGGCACCGTCGACCCGGTGCGGGGCGGGACCGGGCCGTTCGTGCTGACCGCGGTGAACGGCACGTCCCGCGCCACCCTGGACCGGTTCGACGGCTACTGGGGCGAGCCGGCCACGGCAAGCGGCATCGACGTCGACTTCGTGCCGGACGGCGGGGCGCGAGCAGCCGCGCTGCGCACCGGCACCGCCGACGTGGTGGAGGCGATCCCGGTGGGCCAGGTCTCGCTTCTCGACCCCGCGCTGGTGCACGAGGTGCCGATGCCGCGCACCAACACGCTCTACCTCAACACCGAGCGTGGTCCGTTCGCGGATCCCGCCGTCCGGGCCGCCGCGCGGGCGGCGATCGACCGGGCCACCCTCATGCAGAACGTGTACGAGGGCCGCGCCGACGTCGCGGCCGGCCTGCTCGGTCCGGCGCTGCCCTGGGCGGCTCCCGGTCGCGACACCGCCGAGTACGCCGGCGCCCTCTCGAGCCGTCCCGCGCCGGCCCCGGTGACCGGCGTGCCGATCACCCTGGGCACCTTCACCGACCGCGCCGAGCTGCCCGAGGTCGCGGTGCTGCTGGAGCAGCAGCTCGAGGCCGCCGGGTTCGTCGTGACGCAGGACGTGCGCGAGTACTCGTTCATCGAGGCCGACGCGCTCGCAGGGGCGTTCGACGCGTTCATCCTGTCCCGCGCCACCGTGCTCGACTCCGGTGACCCCGTCGCCTACCTGGCCAGCGACTTCACCTGCGAGGGCTCGTTCAACATCTCCCAGCTATGCGACGCGGGCGTGGACACCGCCGTCCGGCAGGCGGCGGCCACCCCGGCCGGGCCCGAGCGGCGCGCGTCGATCCTGCGCGCCGAGGCAGCCGTACTCGCCACCGACGCGGCCGTCCCGATGCTGCACGAGCGCGTGATCCAGGGCGAGTCGGCGCGCGTCTCCGGCGTGGCGCGCGACCCGCGGGAGCGCGAGCTGATCATGCCGGGCTCGACGGTGGCGGGTACCGCGCCGTGATCCGCCGGGACGCCGTCGTGGTCGGGACGAGCCGGGTACTGGCCGCCGGCGCGGTGGTGTTCCTGATCGGGATCCTGCCCTGGCTGTCGTTGCGCTCCCCGGAGCTGGCGATCCTGCGGGCGCGTTCTGCCGAGCAGGAGGCCACGCCCGAGGCGCTGGCGTCGATCCGCGAACAACTCGGCCTCGACGCCGGCCCGCTGGTGCTGTTCGGCCGCTGGATCGGCGGGCTGCTGTCCGGCGACCCCGGCACGTCGTGGGTGTCCGGGCGGCCGGTCCTGCCGGGCATGCTGGCCGCGCTCGGGGTCTCGCTCACGCTGATGGCGTTCGCCCTGGTGGTGGCGGTCGTGGTCGCGGCGCTGCTCGCCCTGCCCTCGGTGCTGCGTGGCCTCTCCGGGACGGCCGGCCGGACGTCCGGGTGGGCCGCCGCGGCGTGCACCGCGCTGCCGGAGTTCCTGCTCGCGGCGGTGCTGCTGGTGGTCGGCGCCGTGTGGCTGGGCTGGTTCCCGCCCTACGGCTGGGAGGGCGTGCACTACGCCGTCCTGCCGGCGCTCGCGCTCGGCATGCCGGCCGGCGGCCTGGTCGGCCGCCTGCTCGCGGACGGCGTGGCCGCCACCTTCTCCGAGCCGTGGCTCGGCACCTGGCAGGTGGCCGGCTTCTCACGGGCGCGGATCGTGGCCGCCGTCGCCCGCCGGACGCTGCCGGCGCTGCTGCCCCAGGTCGGGCTCGTCCTCGTCGGGCTCACCGGAGGGGCCGTCGCGGCGGAGCAGGTCTTCGCGATCCCCGGCCTCGGCCGCGCCACCCTCGGCGCTGCCGCGGCGCTCGACCTGCCGGCCCTGCAGCTCGGCGTGCTCATGCTGCTTGCCGTCGCTGCGGTCGCCGGGACGGCCGCCGCGTTGGTCGGCCGCGCCCTGCTGGGCGGCGCGCTGCGTACGGGCGACGTGCCGGTGCCCGTGCCGGTGACGGCTCTCGGGCGCCGCTGGTGGGTGGTACCCGTCGGCGCGGCTGCGCTGCTGGCGGGGGTCGTCGGGGTCGGCCTGCTGCGCGACCCGTACACGTCGGCGCACGCCCGGCTCGCGCCACCGTCGTGGGCACTGCCGTTCGGCGCCGACGCCAGCGGGCGCGACCTGTTCGCCCGCGCCGCCCACGGAGCCCTGCTCACGGTCGGGACCGCCCTGGCCGTCGTGCTCCTCAGCCTCGCGATCGGGGTGCTGATCGGCCTGTTCCCGCGGCTGTCGACCGGGCCGGTCGAGGTCACCAATGCCGCGCCACCGGTCATCGCCGGGATCGTGGTGGCCGCGGTCATCGGCCCGTCCGCGGTCGGTGCCGCGATCGCCGTGGCGATCGTGAGCTGGGCCCCGCTCGCTGCGCACACCGCGGCACTCGTCGCCGAGGCCCGCGCCCAGCCGCACGTGCGGATCCTGCCCGTCCTGGGCGTGGGCCCAGTCCGCCTGCTGACCCGGCACGTTCTGCCCGCCGTCGCCGGGCCGCTCGTGCGGCACGCGATGCTGCGCCTGCCCGGCGTCGTCCTCGCGCTCGCGGCGCTCGGGTTCCTCGGTCTGGGCCCGCAACCGCCCAGCCCGGAGTGGGGTCAGCTGCTCGCTGACGGGCTGCCGTACGTCGAGCGCGCGCCATGGGCCGTTCTCGCACCGACCGCCGTCCTCGTGCTCGCCTCGGTGCTCGCGGTTGCACTGTCCGGCCTCGCCGGGCGCACCGTACGGGTTGGTGGCTCTGCACGACCAACACGGCTCGGTCCGCTTTGTGACCGGACCGCCCCGGTAGGGACACCGCCGTCGCTGTCCGCACGTAGCGGTGCAGGTCCCTCGGACGCCACGGCCCGGTCCGAGTGATCGGGCGAGTGCCCTCGACCAGGTAGAACGAGAGATCGCGACACATCATCACCGTCTCGAGGGAGGACTCTGTTCGGAGTGCCTCGTCGATCCAGGAGAATCTCTCGGCCATGACGTTCTCCAGGCCCGCTCGCCACCACAGATTGCGAGCGGGATCGACGGTACGCGTGTGACAAGTGCTTGGCTCTCAAGGCGCTCGGCCCAAAGCTGCTGTGTGGATCGTGCGATGGCTCAGGAGGGCGTGGTGATCCCCCCTGACCCGGAACTTTGCCGAGACGGCAAACGAACGGCGCCCCGGTAGGCCGAGGCGACACAGTGAGGAGCGTGCGATGTCACAGGTCGCGCGCCGGCATCCAGCGGCGATCCGCGGCTGTGGCGGCCTACTCGACCGGTTGACCGAATTTCTTGGAGCAGCCCGCATGAGCACCGAACCGCACGTCGGCGCCGACTCGGACGGCACGGTCGCGGACTACAGCGCGTCCGAATCCGAGCGATTTTGGGAGGGGCACTACCGCGGTTACCGGGGGCCGTGGGCGGCCCGAGCCAATCCCCTGCTCGTGGAGACGGTGGCCCCCCTTGCGCCTGGTACGGCTCTCGACCTCGGTTGCGGCCTGGGTGGCGACACCATCTGGCTCGCCCGCCGCGGATGGCGGGTCACCGCTGTCGACATCTCCTCGACCGCCGTGGACCAGGTCCGGCGCCAGGCGCTGGAGCTCGGCCTGGGCGATCGCGTCGTCGCCGAGCAGCACGACGTGGCCACGGGCTTCCCGTCCGGGGAGTTCGACCTGATCTCCGCGCAGTACTTCCACACGCCGTTCGCGCTCCCCCGCGGCCAGGTCCTGCGTACCTCGGCCCACGCCCTGCGGCCCGGCGGGCTACTCCTCCTCGTCGACCACGGCTCGATCGCACCGTGGTCGTGGAACCAGGACCGCGACACCCACTTCCCCACTCCGGACGAGGTGTTCGCCGAGATGGATCTCGACCGGCGGCAGTGGTCACCGGTGCGCACCGACATGCCCCGACGCGAAGCCACCGGACCGAACGGCGAGACCGCCGTGGTCGTCGACAACGTGCTGCTGGTCCGCCGAGCCGGGCGCTGATCCGATTGCCTGGCGACGCTGCAGGATGTCGACGAGCGGTGCGGGTCGATCGGTCGATCCGTGACGAACGCGAGGGACGTGTAGGCCGCGTGGAGTGACCACTCGTTGATAACGGTTGTCATTTTCGTATAGTGTCGTTGCGTGGGTCAGTCGCGCGCGTCACGCCTTCCGTTCTCCTGTGTTGCCGCTGTCGTGGCGCTCGTGCTCGTCGGCTGTGCCGGCGTCGCACCCGCCGCGGCGCCGGAGGTCGGCGCGCTCCCGGTGGTGGCGAGCTTCTACCCGGTGCAGTTCTTGGCCGAGCGGGTCGGCGGCGACCGGGTGTCCGTGACGAACCTGACCCCACCCGGATCCGAGCCGCACGACCTGGCGCTGGATGGCCAGAGCATGGCGGCGCTGGCCGAGGCGAAGGTGGTGCTCTATCTCGGAGAGAGCTTCCAACCGGACGTGGAGAAGGCTGTCGCCGACGCGACCGACGCCGTCCGTCGCGACCTGCTCACGGCCCCGGGTGTCGACGTCCTCCCAGCACCCGCCGATCTGGGCAAGGAGTCCCTCGCAGGTGGCGGTGACCCGCACGTGTGGCTCGACCCGGTGCGGATGAAGGCGATGGCGAGCGCAGTCGCCGACGCCTACACCGAAGCCGACCCCGCGAACGCCGACGCCTACCGGACGAACCTCGCCGCGCTGCAGCGCGACCTCGACGCCCTGGACGCCGGTCTACGCGCGGATCTGACCGGCTGCGCCCAGTCCACGATCGTGACTTCGCACGCCGCGTTCGCCTACCTCGCCGATCGATACGGGCTGCGGCAGGTCGCGATCGCCGGGTTGTCGCCCGACGCGGAGCCGGATGCGCAGACCCTCGCCGAGATCACCGACACTGCCCGGGCTGCCGGCGTCACCACCGTGTTCTTCGAAGAGGCCCTGCCGCCCGACACGGCGCAGACCGTCGCATCGGCGATCGGCGCCAAGATCGACCTGCTCGCCGCACTGGAGTTCGACCCGCGCGAGGCTCTTGGCCCCGGCCAGGAGTACCTGAGCGTGATGGCCGACAACGGCGACCGTCTGCACGCGGGCCTGGGCTGCCCGTGAAACCGCTGCTTCTGGCGACTCACGGTCTGACCGTGCGGTACGGGGACATCACGGCGGTCGAGGACGTCGACCTGACATTGGCCGCGGGCGAGTCGGTCGCCCTCGTCGGCCGAAACGGGGTCGGCAAGTCCACCCTGTTACGCGCCCTCGCCGGTCTCGTCCCCCACGACGGCACCATCGTCCGGCGATCTCCGGAGCGCGTTCCCCCGGCCAGGAGCGAATCGCCGTCCTCCGATGTGCGGATAGCCTTCGTCCCCCAGCGTGCAACGCCGCGCTGGGACCTGCCGATCTCGGTCTGGCAGGCGGTCGCGACCAGCAGGATCTCGACGCGGAGGTGGTGGCGGCGTCCGGACACCACCGACCGGGACGCCATCGAGACGGCCATCGCCCGGCTGGGCCTGGGCGCGTTGGCGCAGCGGCCAGTCGGTGCACTGTCCGGCGGCCAAGCGCAGCGTGTGCTGCTGGCACGAGCGCTGGCGCAGGAGCCGGACCTCCTGCTGCTCGACGAGCCGTTCGACGGGCTCGACGCCGACAGCCTCGACGCCGTACTGGCCACGCTGACCGATCTCGCCGCCGCGGACACGGCGGTCTGCTGTGCGCTCCACGACCTGCCGCTGGCGCGCAGGGTGTTCGGGCGGGCCGTGCTCCTCGACGGTCGCGTGCTCGCAGACGGACCCGCTGACGAGATCCTGGCGACTGGCCTCGCCGGGGAACCGTCGATACCCGCGGTGCTCGGAGGCGTGCTGCCGTGAGCGTCGCCGGCTGGCTGACCGAGCCGCTCGCATACCCGTTCATGCAACGGGCGTGCGCCGCGACGCTCGCCGTCGGGGTCGCCGCCCCGGTCGCGGGCGTGTGGGCGACCACCAGGCGTCTGGTGTACCTGACCGACGCGATGAGCCACGCCATCCTCGCGGGTGTGGCCGCCGCGGCGCTGCTCGGAGCGTCGCTACTGGTGGGCGGGCTCGTCGCCGCGATGGCGATGGCGCTACTGGTCGCAGTGCTGGTGATCCACGTCCGGCTCTCCGAGGACAGCGCCATCGGGGTCGCCGGGCAGTGCCTGTTCGCGCTCGGCATCATCGGCGTCTCACAGTCGGCCGATCCCCGTGCACTCACACACGTGCTGTTCGGCAATCCCTTGACAGTCACCACCGCCGATGTGATCGCCGAGCTGGTGGTCGCGGGACTGGTCGTCCTCGCGGTGGCGACGTCCCTACCCCTGCTGGTCGCCACGACGTTCGACGCCGCACACGCCCGCACGCTCGGCATACGAACAGGCCTGGTCGACACCGCAGTCATCGTTGCTCTCGGCCTCGTCGTCGTCATCAGCCTCACGACCGTCGGGGTACTGATGGCGCTCACCCTCTGCATCGCACCCGCCGCGGCAGCTCGGCTGCTGTCCCTCCGCATCCGGCGTGTCCTGTTCCTCGCCGCGGGCCTGGGCGTCGCGGCCGGACTGGTCGGGTTGATGGTGAGTTATCACCTCGGGCTGCCCGCGGGACCCACCGTCGGTGTGCTCGCCGCCACGGAGGTCGCCCTCGCCGCGCTGGTCCGCTCCGTCGGCACCCGCATTCGACACACCGGCCGTGTGTCGCCGGCGAACGGGCGGCCGGGCCGATCCACCCTTTGACGGGGAAGCGATGACACATCACGACACAGCAGCAGAGATTCGACGCGCGGGACTCACGGCGACCGCGGCCCGGTGTGCCGTGCTCGCCGTCCTGGACGGGCGGGCTCAGGCGCTCAGCGCAGGCGACATCCACCTCCTGCTGCGCGAGCAGGGGCACCGAATCGGGCTGGCCACCGTGTACCGCACGCTGCACGCCCTCGCCGCTGTCGACCTGGTCCACGTGTTCCACCTCGATGGCCAGGACAGCTACCGCCACTGCCGGTACGGACGACATCACCACCTGGTCTGCCGCGATTGCCGGACCGTCGTCGAGCGCCCCGCCGACGAGCTGGAATCGGTGCTCGATCGCATCCGCGCCGACGAGGACTTCATGCCCGACCCGCGGCAGACCGACGTCGTCGGCATCTGCAGGAACTGCCGTGACGCGGTCACCGACTCATCGAAGGCACCCTGACGAGCAATCCATGCCCCGCCCGCTCCTGTTCTTCCGGCGACGGCGACGGCGACGGCGACCTCGACGTGTCGGGTGTCCCGAACAAAGTGCCCAGCGCGCAGCGCGGGGACCTGGTCGGTGGCGTCGAGCTCCAGGCCGTCGTGCACCCCCTGGAGTGTCGAGCCGGCCATCCGCGCCGACACCATCCGGACATGACCGAGCCTTGGTCGATGACCAGCGATTTCCCACCGCGGGCGACGGCCGCCACGGCCTTCTGCATGCCGGGTTCGGGAGAGCGACGGTTGGATGCCGCGTAAATCTGCGCCGCTACGAGCGACCCGTGACCACGATCGTCGTGAACGCATTGCCGAGGGTCTCGTCGGCAATGCGCGCCGCAGCGAGGTGCTGAGTTCGCGCGGCGCGAGGTCGAGCGCTCCTGTGATCGACGATCGAATGCGGGGCCTTGCGGCCCGCCTGCCCCGCCTCCGGTGCGGGTGCCGTGCCGCAGTGCGATCGGATCACGGCCGAGTGGTGCCAACCCCGATCAGTGTGGTGGCGTCCAGCTCGGTTAGCCCGTCGGCACGGAGGGAGTCGAGGTAATGCCGGCGCACCGACTCGACAGTGCCAGGATCGAGATCGGCGAGGGCCCCCCGGAACCCAGAACCGGTGATCACCAGCCATGCCACGTCGGGGGTCATGGTCAAGGACAGCTCGTGTACCACGACCTCGGCGTTGGCCAGGCCGCGCTCGGCCAGCCAGGCGGCGTAGCTGTCCGGCTGGTTGATCCGGTCGATCAGGTGAGGCTTCCGCTCACCGGGCATCGGGGTGTCGGTGGCCGCGGCCACCGCGCGGCCGAGATGCCGACCGGCGGCCTGCATCGCCGCGCCGCGCCAGATGGTGAACACGACCCGCCCCCCTGGGCGGGCCAGGCCGATCAACCATTCGGCGCCGGCCGTCATATCGGGGAAGAAGAAGACGCCGAGCGCGCACTGAACCACGTCGTAGCCACCATCATCCCACCCCGTCACGTCGGCCTGATGAGCGCGCAGTTGCGGTAGGCCCGTCGACAACCTGCGCAGTTCGTCGATCATCGGACCCGACAGATCGACCGCGTCCACCACACCGCCCGGTCCGACCAGACGGGCCGCCGGAATGGCCGAAGCCCCGGTGCCACAACAGGCATCGAGGACGCGGTCGCCGGCACCCGGTCCCGCTGCCCGCACAGTCGCCGCCCCGATGGGACCCCACAGGTGGTGCCCGAGTGCAGTGAAGTCGGCTGCAGCGGTGTCGAACGCGCGGCGGGTGTCGCTCACGCGAGCAGCAGGCATGTTGCAATGATATTCATTGCGGACGCCTCGCAGCGAACCGCGGGATCGTCGTCGAACCGGCGGTGCTCACCTGGCACCTGCCCGCCCTCATCATCGTGACCGGCCTCGGCGCCGTGCTCGGGCTGAGTTACGGCGCGTTCGCGCTCGGGTTCGGGATCTCGTTCGCGCAGGCACTGGCCGCGGGGATCGTCGGCATCGTCTTCTCGTTCCTGCTCGTCGGGTTCGTCGCGCCACCAGGCGAGGTCCCACGGGTCTCGGCTACGGTGAAGTCGCGATCCGATCCGCCCTCCTGGGTCAGGGCTGCGACCCCGGCGAGCGCTCTCGCATCGACTCAGGGCAGTCACGTCATCACCCCGACCAGCCCGCGCCGACGGTTGGGCGCAGCGCCCGATAGATGCACCGCAGGGCGGTGAATTTCCGGCTGCCGTTGGGTCCGATCAGTCCGACCACCTGCCGCTCGGCGACATCCAGGGACAGCTCCCGCACCAGGGCCTTCCCATCGACGACGACGGATAGCCCGTTCCGGCGGACATCCACTAGCGGCTCCCTAACAGGTACGCCTTGCGGCGCATCAAGACGACGAACACCGGCACCCCGACCAGCGCGGTGATGGTCCCGAGCAGGAGTTCACGCGGCGCGACAAGGGTGCGCGAGAGCACGTCGACCCACTCGATGAAGATCGCTCCCACGAGCGGGGTCACGACGAGCACCCGTGCATGACCCGCGCTGACGACGAGGCGGACGAGGTGTGGCATGACCAGCCCGACGAAACCCGATCGCACCGCTGACCGCGACCATCGCGCGGGCGCACCTGTTTGCGCTTCGATCCGTGGTCGGAGCCGAACACCGTCGAAGGGCACCGAACACCGCGCAGTAGCCACGTTCGTTCGTGAACCGACCAACCGCTTCGATCCGCACGCTGTAGCGGTACACACCGACGAACAGCGGATCGGCTACCTGCCGCGAGAGGACGCACGGCGGTATCGCCCGGCGCTCGACCAGATCTATGCATCAGGTCGGCGACCGACGGTCACCGCCCGGATCTGGGCTGGCGACTACGAAGACCGGGACCCCAACCAAGACGCGACGGTCACGCGATACGGCGCAGGGGTTCACGTTGCGCTCGACGAACCGCACCTGCTGCTACCCACTAACAGCACACCGCAAGAGCCGCACGTCCTGCTACCCGACGGGTCGACGATTCAAGTCCACGACACGACCTCACGCCTTGACCAGCTCGCCGCGATCCCCGGCACGGACGGCCAGCAATGGGTGTACGCGACGTTGCATCACGTCATTGAGCAGCTTGCTCGGGCGACGCGGGACATCGTGGAGGTGCGTGTCAACGGTGAGCGCGTCGGGAAGCTGACACCGAAGATGAGCGGCGACGTCCTGCCCGCCGTGCGGTTCCTCGCGGCACACGGACGTGTGACCGCCGCACGGCTGCTGGTGAGTGGGAATCGCGCCGCTGTCACGAGGAAGCTCTATGTCGCACATGCGCACCAGCTCGACGACCACTGGTTCGAAGGGGTGTAGGCGCTACCGCTTCGCCACCACGCCATCGTGGGCCTGCAATGCCGCCGGAAGCCGCCGGCTTCGAGCGGATGTACTCGTCTGGGAGCAGATCGGAGATCAGGCACGTCGCCGCTGAGTAGTCGCAGACCTCGTCGTCGCCCTGTGGCCACCGATCTGCCTAGCGATCACACTCGAACTGCCTAGCGATCACACTCGAACTGGTTGCGCTCGTCGCATACCCGACCCAACAGCAATCGATCGCCACCGGCGCACGGCGCGGCGAGTTGACCGGTCATGTGCCCAACGACGCCCAACTCGCGCCCGGACACCTGCCCATCAAGCCCGGTCGCCAAGCACGGGCACCGCAGACCCGCGGAGCCCGCCACGACAGCGAGACCAGGCACCCACGGAACGAGGTGCCCGCCGAGCCCACGGCCAACAACGGGCACGGACCGGCGGGCACGAACGGGCACCTGTACGAGCTCGAGCACGCTGCGCCCCGTCAACACCCGCGGGATGCCTCGAACCCGGCTGGGCAGCCAAGCGTGCCAGAACACAGGCACAACGACCGCATCCCGGCCGGAGGAGTGCCCGACGACCACATCCTCGACTGGCTGCGCGAGCGCGAACGCATCACCGGGCAGGTGCCCGGGCGCAGGCAGATGATCGAACAGTGGGCACTCGGCTCCACCAGAGCCGACCGACTACGCGCGACCGTCATCAAAGAGGCTCCGAGCAAGACCACCGCACCGGCAGGCTGACCAGACGACCAGGTCGCCCACCGTCAGATGATCACCCTCATGCGATGGTATGCGGCCTGGTCGTGCACGCTGACTGCGCCGTCACGACGAGGAACGGGCCTGGTTTGGCGCCTGGTCAGGCCAACATCCTCAACGATCGGGCTGCAGCCGGGGCAGTTCGGAGGCGACTGGATACTGCTCGGTTGCGATTACGCAATCGTGAAATTGATTATGAATAAGGTAGGCGCAATCGAAGCTCATGGCGTCACGTCGGATAAACCCAGATATCCGATCCCGTCGCCCGGTGGCCGGCCTAGCTCACCTCAGGGACCTGTCCGGTCTCACCAGGGGTGATGCCGACGGGGGCAGGCTGATGCCGAGGCGGCGGTAGCTGATGTGGGTCTCATCGAAGCTGATGCGGCGTCAATCTCCGCTTGACAGCAGTGGGGCGTCAATCCAGGCTTGACAGATGCCGCCATCGCCGAGCATTCACCTGCGCGAGCTGATCGCCGAGGTCGAACGAGCAGTCCCCTCCGACGCGCCGGTCGAGCGCGTCACCAAGGCGCAGAACCTTGCGTACCTCCTAGCCGATACCGGCGATCAGCTGGTCGGGCACTTCGTGAGCGCCGCCAAGACGACCGGAGCTTCATGGACTGCGATCGGTGAGGCGCTCGGGGTCTCCCGGCAGGCCGCCCAGCAGAGCCGTCGTGGGCTCTTCTCCAGGTTCACCGGCCGCGCCCGCCACGTCGTGGTCCTTGCTCAAGAAGCCGCCCGCCACCATCGCAACCAGCACGTCGGACCCGAGCACCTCCTGCTCGGGCTCCTCGGAGAACCCCAGGGAATCGGATCGGAGCTGATCATCCGGCACGCTGGCTCCGCCGACGCCGCGAACACCGTCATCCTTGGGAAGCTTCCTCCCGCGGAAGCCGCTGCCCCGCCCGCGAAGCCGCCGTTCACGCCGCCGGCGAAGGCCGCGCTCGAGCACGCCACCCGCGCCGCAGCTGATCTCGATCACGGTTTCGTGGGGACCGAGCACGTCCTTCTCGGGCTGCTGCACGTCGGCGGTTCGGCCAGCGATGTGCTGGCGGAGCTCGGCCTCGACCTGGCCACGGCTGAGCAGGAAGTCCGTGTCGAGGTCGCCCGCCGCCTGGTCGAATCCCGATAGGGCCGGCGCAGTGGGGTGGCGAGATCGCTCAAGCGAATCCGTGAGCGCGAAGAGAACCGATGATTCTGTCCGTCAGTGGTGACCGCAGATGTGCGTGAGTCTCGACCGCACCCTTGAACGGCCGGAGTCGATGTCGGTGAGTTTTGACCGCACTCGAGTGCGCGCAACGGTGTCAGCATCGGGGCGCGGAGGTGCGCGGTGATGCTCGCCGAACGATCCCGCCAGCTGGCCGCCGCGGTCCGCGACGGCTGGGACGACGCGGCGGTGCGCGCTGTCCTGCTGCGGATCGACCCTGCGCAGACCATGCTGTTCTGACTGCTCGACCCCAGCATCTACTGCCATTGACGTGGCTCGTCGTCACGACCGAGGCCGGGAGCTGACCGTCGACACCGTCACCCGCCTAGGAGCGCCCTGAACAACTCGGACCTACTGCGCGGCGCCCAAGCGGCGCCCTCGCCGCGTTGGACGATCGCGCCGATACAACAGCGGTATCGGCGCGATCGTCCGCCTTGCGAGGACACCACCTGGACGCCGCTCGCTACGGCCCGAGTTGTTCAGGACCCTCCTAGGGCTGCTGCATCGGCGACCCGACCTCGGTCGCGTGGACCATGACTGGGGAGCACTAGCGAGCTCGGCGATAGCGCAGGAGCACGCCGGCCCCCTTCTGCTCGACCGAGGTGAGCTCCAGGTCGACGGGCGGGGTGCCGTCGGCAAACAGGCGACGGCCCGTGCCGGCGACGGTCGGGAGGACGATGAGCCGATACTCGTCGATCAGGTCGTGCTCGGCGAGCTCGCGCACGATGCCGAGACTGCCGGTGACGATGACATCCCGATCTTCCCTGCGCACCGTGCTGATCACATCGTCCTTGATCAGCGACGAGTTCTGCCACGCGTCGGTGCTGGTCAGCGAGCGCGAGGCGACCACCTTCGGGATGTTGTTCAGCGCGGTCGAGAACTCGTCCGTCCGGCTCGGCCAGATCTTCGAGAAGGTATCCCAGGTCGTGCGGCCCAGCAGCATGACGCCGGTGTCGAGCACCGGCCCCATCCCGAACTTGTCGCCCTCGACGGGCTCGGGGCCGTGTCGGAACATCCAGCCGCCGGCCGGTGTGCCCCCCGACCCGTCCGGGTCCTCGACGACGCCGTCCAGCGTGACGTACTCGATGACGATCACATTGCCCATGACGAACTCCTCGCTCGGTCGGTGTGACTCGATGCCGTACATACCGGCGGGGCCCGCGATACTCATCGCGATGAGCGCCATCGATTTCGAGTCGGCCACCGGGCAGCACCGGCGCGAGCTCGTGGCCTACTGCTACCGGATGCTCGGGTCGGTCCACGAGGCCGAGGATCTGGTGCAGGAGACGCTGCTGCGGGCCTGGAAGGCGCGCGAACGCTACGACGAGCGCAAGGCGTCGGTCCGCACCTGGCTGTACCGCATCGCGACCAACGTCTGCCTGACCGCGCTGGAAAGCAAGGCGCGCCGGCCGCTCCCCTCCGGGCTCGGCCCGCCGAGCACCGACCCCGACGCGCCGCTGCTGCCATCGTTCGAGGTGCCCTGGTTGCAGCCGTTCCCCGACGACCCCGCGGACCAGGCAGTGCGACGCGGCAGCATGCGGCTCGCGCTGGTAGCGGCCATGCAACTACTGCCGGCTCGCCAACGCGCCGTCTGGGTGCTGCGTGAAGGGCTGGAGTTCAGCGCGGCCGAGGTCGCCGGGCTGCTCGACACGTCGGTCGCCTCCGTCAACAGCGCACTGCAGCGCGCACGAGCCGGGTTGGCGGATGTCGTCGAGGACGAGGTCACCCCTGCCGAAGACCGCGGCGTCCGCGACGCGGTGGAGGCCTACGTACGGGCGTTCGAGGCCGGCGACGTCGACGCACTGGTCGAGCTGCTCACCGAGGACGCGATCCTGGAGATGCCGCCCGTCCCGCTGTGGTACGTGGGCCGGGACGACTACGGCGCCTTCATCCGGCGCGTCTTCGCGATGCGTGGCGTGGGTTGGCGGATGGTGCCGACCGCCGCCAACGGTCAGCCGGCCGTCGCCGCGTACGCACCGGAGCCCGACGGCGGACACCGGCTGCACACGCTGCAGGTCTTCACCGTCACCGGCGGGAAGATCTCGCACACGGTCGTCTTCCAGGATCCCGCGGTCTTCGCCGCATTCGAGCTTCCCGTCGTCATCAGCTGACAGGATCGCGTCGAGCGCCGCAGGCGCGACGGGACGGATGGTGCGGCTGCCCACCATCCGCGCCGAGTTCCCGACGGCCGCGGCCGCCCGCGAACGCATCTGTCCGCCGACTGACCGTTACGGGGCCAGCCGGCACCCCGACGACGCCGCCCGCTGGCGGCAAGTGCGGTCAAATCTCACCGACATTGATCAGGCAGGCGCATCGCAGCTGCGGTTGAAACTCACGCACATCGGCGGTCATGACTCACGGACAGAGCCAAACCGAGCTTCCGCACGCACCACATACACCGTGACTGGACGATGAGATCGCTCAGCGTCGCACCGGCCGAGGCCGTCGATGCTGGCGAGGAGCTCTGGGTGGTGGCGGAGGGAGTCACCCTTCCAGCGTGGGCTCCCGCACAATTGGGCTGCGACCGATGTTCCGCCAGGAACTACGGCTACCCCGCCAACCTCTCACCCATGGGAGCTGCGGGAGGACCGAGCCGACGAGCGATAGCGGCCGGGTGTCTGACCGACCAGCTCGGTGAAGGCGTCGATGAAGCTGCTGGGGTTCGACCAGCCCAGCCGGATCGCCGTGTCGGTGACCGAGGCACCGTCGCTGAGCTCGATCAGCGCCCGTTGGATGCGCAGCAGGGTGCGCCACTGGTGGAAGCTCATCGACAGCTCGCTGCCGAACAGTCGGCTCAGGGTGCGTTCGCTGGCGCCGGTGCGGTGGCCCAGCTCGGCCAGGGTCGCCGGGCTTGCTGGGTCCACGTGGAGCAGGTCGGTGACCGCCATGAGACGCCGGTCGCTCGGCTCCGGGAGGCGCAGCGGCTCCTGTGCGGCGCGGGCGAGCTCGGCGAGTACGACGTCGATCAGCAGCCGCGCACGGGGGCTCTCCAGCGGCTCGCCCTCACTCATCAGAGCCAGATAGGCCTCGCGCAGCAACGCGCTCGCCACGAAGACCGACGGCTCGGCCGGCAGCTGTCCGGTCAGCGTCACGGGCAGCGACAGCACCCGGATGTCCGTCTCGCCGTACGCCTTGCTGCTGTGCACCGCGAAGGGCGGCACCCACATGATCCGACTGGCCGGCGCCACCCAGGTGCCCACCTGGGTCGCTGTGACCAGGGCCCCACGCGCGGCGTAGCGGAGCTGGCCGTAGTCGTGGAAGTGCGCGGCCACGTCGGCGCCATGGGCCAGCGGCGCCGACAACGGCGCATCGTCGGTGCAGAAGCTCGGCTCGCCGCTGGGGTCGGACACGCGATCGAGGCTACCCCGCCACTGGCGGGTTATCGGAAGAACCTGGCGCGATACCGGTGGTGCGCCTGGCGCCGCAGACCGCATCGTGGAGACATGTCACAACAGATCAAGCTCGAGGACGCCGCGCCCGCGTCGTCCTCCCCCACCGCCACACAGACGACCGGCACGATCGCAGTCTTCGGCGCGACGGGGCAACAGGGCGGGGCGGTGGTCGACGCGCTGCTGGACCACAAGGCCCCGGTGCGGGCCCTGGTCCGCAACCCGCAGTCCGACCGGGCTCAGGCGCTGGCCGCCCGCGGCGTCGAGCTGGCGGCCATCCGGACCGACGACCCGGCGTCGTTGGCCGCCGCGCTGACGGCGGTCGAGGCGTTCTACTTCATGACCCCGGAGGCGAACAACCTCGAAGAGGTCGAGACGGAGATCCGCATCGGCACCGCGCTGGTCGACGCGGCGGTCGCGGCACGCGTCCCGCACGTCGTGTTCAACTCGGTCTTCGGCGCGGACCGGGAGTCGGGTGTGCCGCACCATGACTCGAAGCACTCGATCGAGGAGCATCTGAGGAAGTCCGGCCTCAGGGCCGCGATGGTTCGCCCGGCCCCCTTCATGGAGGTGATGGCACCGAGCCTGGAGCACGGAGAGATCGTGCTGAGACTGCCGCTGCCGGAGGACGTCGCCCTGAAGATGATCTCGGTCAGGGACATCGGCCGGGTCGCCGCCGCGCTCCTGCTCGACACCGCGGAGGCACCCGGCGGAGCCGTCGAGCTCGTCGGCGACGAGCTGACGGGCCCTCAGATCGCCGCGGCGTTCGGCGCGCGCGCCGGGCTCCCGGCACGTTACGAGGCCCTCCCGTTGAGCGTGCTTCCCAGCGACCTCGACAGGGCGATGTTCCGCCAGTTCGCGAAGGCGGCGGAACACCCGTCGGATCTTGCGGTGGTGCGGGCGATCGAGCCGGCCACCCTGGACCTGGCCGAGTGGATCCGATCCACCGGCTGGACCGCGCCACAAACGTGGCTGGTTCCTGAGCCTCCGGCCGCGATGAACGCCCCGCGATCGTGCCCACGGTCTCGGCACTCTGGGCACGTCAACGCATCCGCCAACGGTTGAAGTAGTCACGAAGCTCCCAGGGCGTGCCCGAGGCCGACGCCGGCATACTGGTTGTCGAGAGGCCGCCGGTCGACGGCGAGGTGAAGATTCACGTCCAGGAGGTCCCAGGCCACCAACCAAGGGCCTCACCGACTACGCCCGCGAGGCCGCCGCGCCCGCGTCTGGACCCGTAGAGCAGACGGCCGGCACGGGCTTGACCGTGCCGGCCACCCGTAACGGTGCCGGACGCAAGATCCGGCAGATGGCCTCGACCCCGAAGCGATCCTTGTGCTCGTCGATGTAGCGGATCACTTCGTCGCGGGGCGGTCGAGTTCCTTGGCGAAAAACACCGAAGCCCTCTTCAAGACTTCGCGTGAGAGCCCATACGGCGCCATATTACTTCGTTTCGGAAATTGCCCATGCCGAATATTCCATCCAGCATGACCTTGAGATAGTGACTTGCATGCGGATCGCAGTGCAAGTACAAGGACCCTGTGGATTTTAGGACGCGATGCAGCTCCCGGCAACGCCGTTGCATCCAGTCTACGTAGACGTTAATTCCACCTTCCCAGCAATCCTCAAACGACCGCACCTCTGCCTCGTCGCCCCAGATTACTTCATAGCGTCGATTCGAGAAGAATGACGGATCTAGATATACTAGGTCGACGGTTTCGGTTGGCAGGGCTGTCAACTGACGGAGGTTGTCGGCACAGTACAGGACGCCAGTTTCGATTGGTCCGTCCCGCCGCACTCCACCCTCCATGTCGGCTTGCGTCCGACGCAGGCCGTGCCGTCGGCGCCAACGATCGACATCTAACGTCGAATCATTCGGACTGTACATTTGTTCCACGCCGTCGTCAAACAATGTTATTTGCATTGAATGGCGGATTGACGGGAACGCTCTTCTATGATCGGCCTGAGGCCTTGTTGATCACCACTCCAATATATGATCTTGCCGTGGCAAACGGCGGACTCGGCAGAGTCCGGGGAGGCCGCCTGTGCAGGAGGGCGGCCGCCGGGAAGGCAGACGGTCACACTGCTCAGTTCCTTGTCCGTCGGGGCCCGATCCCGTGTCTTGTGAACCGTGGAGACCTTTGCGGATCGGTGTCCACGTCGCGACTTCGACATGGCCGCGCCATGGTTTCTTTACCCCGACTACATTCAGTCACAGTCTGCGGTGCCCAGGGCGGGCTCGCAGGACCTCAGGACACGGCCGTCACGGGGATACGCCTCGTGATCACACACCGACTTGCCGCCGTGGATGTGGGGGCGTGTGGGTACCTCGCTCCTCGGACACGCGCACTATCCACACGGGGTCGGGCCGTGACATCCACGGCCCGCTCCTCTGGCAGGTAGATGGCGCTGACGTTCAGCTCCCGGTACAGCCGGTTGAGTGCCGTCGGTTTGGCCTCCGAAAGCGTGGCGCCCACGTCGCCCAGCGAGTCGATCATGGCGTAGACCTCTGCGACGTCGAGTGCCGTGCCTTGCTTCGAGACAGCGTCGATCTCCGCCTGCGCTGCCGCTCGTTCGGCCTGCGCCTGGTTCATGGGCTCGACGACAGCGGCCGGATCGGCACCGGCCGCGATCGCGTCCTGGAACCGCTGCAGGCGACGTTCCGCGTCAGCCCGCTTGGCCTTCGCAGCGCTCGAATCGGTCGGCACCCCGCTGGCCGGCTGCGAGCCGAGCAGCTGCGCCACGGTCTGGTCGAGGTTCTCGCGGTCGAGCAGGCGCCCGATCCACCGGTTCAGCGCATCGACGATCACGTCCTCACGCAGGTTGACCGTGAGCGGGTGGTCGGCAAGCGCGGCCGATCCGGGCGCGAGGGTTCGTGCGGCGCACCGGTAGTACCCGTTCTTGCGCACCATCTCGCCCGACATCTTGCGCTGGCACACCGCGCAGCGCACCAACCCGCGCCGTCGCCGTGGGTTCGGTGGGCGGTCCTCGTGAGAGCGCAAAGCCGCCGCTCACCTGCTCCGTACATACCGCGGTGCGCACGATTCTGACATCCGTCGCCGCCTCCGTTGCCGCGACAACGCTCGGGCCGGGGTGGCTGAGGCCGCGGCGCCTACGGTCTTGCCGGGCCGCCTTGGCCTCCTCCGTCACCCGGCCACCATAATCGGGTAGCTCCCACGACCCTCAGTTCGCCCACTCGGTCGCGTGGCCACGGACGAACTCGGCGAAGGTGCGGGGTGGGCAGCCGGTCAGGTCCAGCACGGCGGTGGTGATCCGGTCCTCCCGGCCAGCGGTGAGGCCGGCGTCGACTGCGGCGAGAGCGTTGGCGAGCGAAGTCGGCATCCCGGTGGCCCGGTAGCTGAGCGCCGCGTCGTCGACCCCGATGGGCTCGACCCGGATCGGCCGGCCGGTCTGGGCCGTGATGATCGCTGCTGCGTCTTGGTAGTTGAGCGCCTTCGGCCCGGTGAGCAGGTAATCGCGCTGGTCGGCGGTGCGGCCGTCCGGGTCGGTCAGGAGCGCGGAGGCGGCGGCAGCGATGTCCCGGGCGTCGATCCACCCCACCCGGCCGGTACCGGCAGCAGTGCGGATCTCGCCGTGTCGCCTGATCCGGTCGCCCAACGGATGAGGGCTCAGGAAGTTCTGCATGAACCCGGACGGGCGCAACACCACCCAGCCGGGCCGGGCCCGCACTCGCGCGGCCAGCTCCAGCGCGCCGGGGGCGTTCGGCAATTCTATGGCGGAGCCGAGCAGCACCACCCGGCGCACGTCGAGGCGTTCCGCCTCGGCCAGGAACGGCCCGACCAGCGGCATCGGATCCACTGCGTGGGGTGGGGGCACCAGGTAGACCTGGTCCGTCCCGCGCAGTGCCGCCGGATGGGTGGCCGGGTCGTCCCAGTCGAACGGGACCGCCTCGGGGTCACCGGCCGACGGGTTGCGGCTGGCCACCCGGACCGGCACACCGCTCCCGCGCAACAGCTCTGCCAGCACGGTCCCGGTCTTCCCGGTGCCGCCGGTGACCAGCACCGCGGTCATCGGGCGCCCTCCGGGCGCAACGAGCCGAGCAGTTCGGGCAGCATGCCGGCCGCCTCGGCCGCGGCCAGCGGACTCCAGTAGTCCCGGTAGCGGGTGATCAGGCCATCTCGGGTGGTGACCACCGTGATGTAGTCCAACCGGTAGGGCTCGCCAGTGCGCACCGTGTAGCCGTGCGCGGTGAACTCCACCACGATGGTGTCCGACTGCTGGGTGTGGTGCACGGTGATCGTCGGCACGGACTGCACGTCCATGTGTTCCGGATAGCCGGCCAGGTAGTCGCGGACAGCCTCGCGCCCGTCCAGCCGCCGGGGCGAGGCGCCCTCGGCAAAAGGGAATGCGGCGGTGCCGTGGTCCGCCCACAGGTCGGCGATGGCATCCATGTCCTTGGCCAGCAGTAGATCCAGCAACCGACGGAATGTCTCCTCAGGTGTGCGTGACACCGTGGTCCTCCAACGTTTCGTGGGTGCGAGAACACCAACGTGGCGGCGAGGCCGTGGTTTCGGAACGGACGGGTGAGCCCCGGACCGGCGGTCCGTGGATGAAACGGGCGCCGCCGTGCCAACCTGTCATGGTGAGCAAAGGCGAACTGGCGGACTTCCTGCGCCGCCGGCGGGAAGCGCTGCACCCGGACCAGGTGCAGGGCACCCGCCCGACCGGTCGGCGTGGCCGACGCACGCCCGGGCTGCGCCGGGAAGAGGTGGCAGGCCTGGCCGGGGTGTCCACCAGCTACTACGAGCGGCTCGAGCAGGCCCGCGGACCGCATCCGTCGCCCCAGGTGCTGGCAGCGCTGGGCACGGCGCTGCGGCTCACCACCGCGGAGCGCGAGCACCTGTCCCGATTGGCCGGGCAAGCCCCGCCCAGCAGCGACACCGACCGCGCGCCCGTGCCCGCCGACGCCCGACGGCTGCTGCACCAACTCGGGCCCATTCCCGCTTACCTGGTCGACGAACGAGAGGACATCCTGACCTGGAACGCCGCAGCGGCGGCGTTGATCACCGACTTCGAGCTGCTGCCCGCCGAGGAGCGCAACACCCTGCGGCTGGCCGTCCGGCTGGGCGACACCCTCTGCTCGGCCCCAGCCGGCGGGGAAGGCGAGTTCGCTCGGCAATCCGCCGCCGAACTACGCGCGACCAGCGCCCGCCACCCTGCAGACCGCGCGCTCGGCGAGCTGGTCAACGAGATCGCCGCGCACAGCCCGGACTTCGCCGCCGCATGGCGCAGCCACGACGTGCGACCCCGGCCGACGCTGCGCAAACGCCTGCATCACCCCGAGCTCGGCGAGCTGGAGCTGGAACGCCGTACCCTCCTGCTGCCCGGCACCGACCTGCGGCTCGTGATCTACACCGCAGACCCCGGCGGTCCGAGCGCCGCCGCGCTCGCCCGGCTGGGACCCCCGTCGCGGGAAGAGGACTCGCCGGCGTGACCGTCGCCGCGGCAGGGATCTTCTCCGCAGCCCCGGCGGTCGCACCAGCCGATCGAGGACCGCTGCGGCGACCGGGCCTCGGCAGCCTGCGATGTCAACGGACCAGTTCCACAGCAACCTTGCCGACCAGCCCGCTGCGCAGGAGCTCGAACGCCTCCCCCACCTCGCGCGAACGGCACCCGGCGGGCCACGGCAGTCCGCCGCGTCATGACGACCCGACCGGCCCCGGGCGCCAAGGTGCCAGCAGCTGCGTCGGCGGTGGGCCGGACCCCTGCTGTCCGGCCTCTCACCGGAGGAGCTTGCCACCCACGTGCGGCCTAATCCGCCTGTGGCGTACACCGAGAAGACGGTGACCGACGCCGACCTCCTCGTCGCCCGGATCGACGAACCCGGGAACGCGGGTTGGCCCTGATCGACCAGGAGCTGGAAACCGGCGGCCGGACCATCGCGGCGCCGGGGTCCCTGAGCGCCGTCTCATCAAAAGCCGCCAGGTCGGTGGCAGGTGACGATGCCCGTGAGGACGAGGTCGATGCCGGTGAGGAACTGTTCTCGGTCGTCGTGCTCGCGCATCTGGTCTGCGATGGCCCGGATGAACGGGTAGTCGTCGGGGTCGAGCTCGTGCCATGCCCTGGATGCGGCGTCGAGGAAATCAGCGCGGCCCGCTCCGGAGCCGGCGACGCTGCTGTCGCCGGCGTTCTGGGTGGTGGCGCCGAGCATGTAGTGGACCAGCGTCGAGGTCGTGGTGAACCAGTCGTGTTGCGGCACGCCCAGTGTGCGGACCGGGCGGCCGATGCTCTCGAAGATCCGCAAGCTCACCGGCCCCCAGGGGTTCCGGGTGAGCTGCACCGCGAGCTGTGCGGCGAGCCATGCGTGTTCGGTGACCGCGTCGAACAGGCCGAGCGCCACGGCGCGCATTTCGTCCTGGGCCGCGCCTACGGTGCGGGAGCGGGAGCGGGAGCGGGAGCGGGAGCGGGAGCGGGAGCGGGAGCGGGAGCGGGAGCGGGAGCGGGAGCGGGAGCGGGAGCGGACCTCACCGTGGAAGGCGCTCCCGCTGGGGATACGGGGCATGAACGCCGGATCGGTCGAGTCGTTCTACCGCCGCGGGATGCTGGACGAGCTACTGAAAGCCTCGGGCGCCGACGGGGAGCAGATCGGCGCGCACGCCGACGTCGTCGAGCCGCCGGCTCCTCGTGACGTGAGCCATTTCGCGGGCATGCGGCTCAACCCCGTGAACATCGACACCGCTGCCCTCCCGTGCCGGCTGCCCGGCCCGGCGATGGAGGGCATCATGACCAGCCTCTACGCGGTCGGGACCGTACTGACCGAGCGGGCAGCCAGACTCGGCGTGCAGATCCTGCGGGGCGTGCCCGCAGAGGCCGTGACCCAGGACCGCGAGACCGTCACCGCACGAGCCGGCGGACGCGACTACCAGGCGCGCTGGCTCGTGGGGTGCGACGGCGGGCGCAGTACGGTGCCCGATCTGGCCGGCTTCGACTTCGTAGGGACCGAACCGCAATTCACCGGCTACGCCGCCCGCGTCACCCTCGCCGATCCGCAGAAGCTGAACCTGGGCTTCAACCTGACGCCGACCGGCATGTATTTCCGGACGCCCTTCGAGGGGCACCTGGGCATGATGGACTTCGACGGCGGCGGGTTCGACCGCTCGCAGCCGCTGACACGCGAGCACCTCCAGACCGTCCTGCGCCGGGTCTCCGGCACCGACGCGACGCTCTCGGCAGGCCGAGGCGAATGGGCCGCGGTCACCCCCGCGAGCGGGGACGTAGGCCGTCAGCGACTCCAGAACGTGCTTCGGCGCCGGGACGGGGGAGCCGGATGCGCGCGAAGGTGAGCATCGGGGACGTGCTGTCGCAGATGTGCGACGAGTTCGGCTTCCTCGCGGCGCGGGGCTGCGATGGGCGCGGCTTGTACGCCCCAGCAGGGCATGACCGAGCCGTCACCCGCGGACGGCGGCACCCTCATGGATCTGCCGCCACGCCCTCACCCTGGCCCGAGGGCCACCGCCGCGTACACCCCAGTAACATGGGGAACATGAACACCTGCATTGCGCAGGTGGCGCCAGTTCTCGGGTTCGAGTCCCCCCTTGAACACGATCGGCGTCGTCGGGCCTGAAGAGCATGGGAAGGATCTCGAGCTGCACAGCTCCTTCCCAGGATTCCCTCTCGCGTTATCACCGGCTCGCGGATTCGTCGCAAACTTGTCGCGCGATTCCGCGTAGACGTGGCGCGGTCGTCTCGAGCGTGAACGAGTCGGCGCACGTGGCATGTGCGTGACTCCAGCACGACAAGATCGTGTTGTCGGTGGGCTCCCGGCGACCCCGCATCGTCTCGCCAGCCGCCGGCATGCTCATCGGCGAGTTGGACCACCGCGCGAACGCCGTCTCGATCGCCCTGCCCCTCGCGACTGTCGCGTTGCTCGCCGCAACCAACGACTCGGATCACGACGCCGTCAGGACGATCCGCCCGTCGGCTCCCGCGTGCGGCGCCGACCTTGACCGGTACCCCCCGGGCACCGATCCTGCCGGACGACGCAGGCACGCCGCTCGACTGGGCCAGCACCGGCTTGATCCGGACGGGTAGGACGCCCCGCACTTGACGCGCCCAGAAACTCATCAAGCTCGCGCGGCCAGAACCGGACAGGGAGAGCATCCACGAGGTCCTGGGATCAGCCTCACAGGAGGGCACCAGGAAACCGGCACCGTGGCCCACGACCCGCGAATGCCCAGGTAGCGGGGTGCAACCGACCCAGATGAGCCGGACCACACCGACATCGCACATCCTTCACACGCGACGAGTCGATCATGAATCCGCGGACATCAGAGCCTGTGGTGAGGCAGCCTCGGTTAGCTCATGTGAGACGGCCCATCTCGAACACGAATCAGGGCCTTGATCCACTTGCGTGAATCAAGGCCCTGACCTGGGGAAACTCCCCATCTCGCCGTCGGGACGACAGGATTTGAACCTGCGACCCCTTGACCCCCAGTCAAGTGCGCTACCAAGCTGCGCCACGTCCCGGCCACCCCCCGAGGGGGCGCGATCAGCCTACCCCATGGCCGATCCACCCCGATCGGCCGGTCGTGGCTCCCCCCGACGCGCCTGGCAGCTGCACCTGACCGTCCGCGCGCCGATGGCCCGGCGCGGCGGAGGCATCAGTCTCCGCAATGGGAGCCGCCCGCGCCACCGTCGTCGGTAGCCCGCTGAGGGCGACTTTGGTAGGTACTCAACAGTAGCGAGGCCGTTAGGTCCGGTTCGCCCGATCAGGGGACCGCCAGCTCCTGCTCCCGGATCGGTTCCACACGTGCCGGGGGCCGTGGGTCGAGTGGGAACGACGCTCGCACCGCGAACCCGCCGTCTGGTTGCGGGCCTGCGGTGAGGTCACCGCCCGCGGCGGTCACCCGCTCGGCGAGGCCGGTGAGCCCCGCTCCTCCGCCCGCGTCGGGACGGCGCGCGACGGCAGTGCTGGGACCGTTGCGCACCTCCACGGCCAGCTCGGTGGGGCGCCAGCGCAGGCGGACGCATACGCGGGCGCCGGTGGCGTGCCGAGCGGCGTTGGTGAGCGACTCCTGCACCACGCGGTACACGGCGCGGCCGGTGCCGGGCGCGACCTCGACGGGGTCGCCGCACTCGTCGAAATCAACGGCAACGCCCGCTGCGCGGGAGCCGGCCACCAGCGCGGTGATCTCGGTGAGACCGGCGACGTGCTCGCTGCCGTCGAGTAGTCCGAGGGCGGCGCGCATCTCCGCGAGCGCGCGCTTGGCGAGGGTGCGCAGCTGCTCGGCGCCGCGGCGGGTGTCCTCCTCGGCGGTGGAGGCGGCGATTGCGGCGGCGCCCACCGCGATCAGCGTGGCGTGGTGGCCCACGGCGTCGTGGATCTCCCTGCCGATCCGGGCCCGCTCCTGTGCCCGCGCGGCGTCCCGGGAGGCGGCGAGCGCCTCCTCGCGTGCGCGCTCGAGCTGCCGCAGGCTCTCGGTGAGGCTGGCGCGCGTGCTCACGAGCAGGCCGAGTGCGGCCGGCGCCCCCGCGTACAGGGCGACGAACGCGATCGTCAGGACAATGCGGCCGACGGGGAGGTCCTGCGTGAGCAGCACCGGCGTGACGGCCACGGCGACGGTGGCCACGAGCCACGGCACCAACGTCACCACCCGCCTGCAGCGCCTGCCGAGCGTGTAGAGCGCGACGATCGCGGGCGGCCACCCCAGCCCGCCCGCCAGCGCCACGAACGAGCCGAGCAGCCCCAGCGGCGGCCACAGGTGCCGCAGCGGCAGCAGGGCGCACGCCACGAGCGCGGGGGTCACCGACCACTCGAACGGCGGCACCCCGAGCAGCACCGCGATCGCCGGGAGTACCACGGCGGCCAGTTCGACGAGTGCCCGTCGTACCGGCACCGGGATCATGATCACGGCAACCCCCATCCCTGTGCGAGCAGCGCGGCCTGCACGCGGTTCTCCGCGCCGAGCTTGATGAGCAGGGCCGACACGTACTTCTTGACGGTGGCTTCGGCGAGCCCGAGCCGGTCCCCGATCGCGGCGTTCGAGTCGCCCGCGGCGAGCCTGCGCAGCACCTGCATCTCCCGCGGCGTCAGGTCGGCGAGCCGGGACGGACCCGACCGCGTGGTCCCGGCGGCGAGGCGCGGCAGGAGCCGCGCGGTGATCCGCGGGTCGAGCACGGCACCGCCTGCCGCCAGGTCGAGCACGGCCCGGACCAGCGCGTCCGGCTCGGTGTCCTTGAGCAGGAACCCCTGCACGCCCAGCCGCAGCGCCTCGGCGACGTAGTCGTCGAGGTCGAAGGTGGTGAGCACGGCCGCGGGCGGCGCGTCCGGCCGGGCGCAGAGCACGCGCAGCGCATCGAGCCCACCCACGCCGGGCATCTGGACGTCGACGAGCACGACGTCCGGTCGGTGCGCGTCGACGGCCGCGAGCATCGCGGCGCCGTCCTCGGCCTGCCCGACCACCTCGACCGTGCCCCCGGCCTCCAGGACCGTACGCAGCCCGGCCCGCATCAGTGGCTCGTCGTCGGCGAGCACCACCCGGACCGGCACCCGTCCAGAGTAGCCAGGTTCCCCCTGATCAGCCCTTACGGTTGCGCTTCTCTCGCACCCGAACCGAGATGCGCACGGGTGAGCCGGTGAACCCGAACTCCTCGCGCAACCGCCGCTCGAGGAACCGCCGGTACCCGGCCTCCAGGAACCCGGTGCTGAACAGCACGAACGTCGGCGGCCGCGTCTGGGCCTGGGTGGCGAAGAGCACCTTGGGCTGCTTGCCGCCGCGCACCGGCGGCGGGGTGGCGGCGATGACGTCGGCGAGCCAGCCGTTGAGCCTGCCGGTCGGGATCCGCTGGTCCCAGGACCCGAGTGCGGTGCGCAGCGCCGGCGCGATCTTCGCGACGGCCCGGCCGGTGAGCGCCGAGACGTTGACCCGCTCGGCCCACGGCACGCGCACGAGGTCGCGTTCCAGCTCGCGCTTCATCGCGAGGCGGCGGTCCTCGTCGACGAGGTCCCACTTGTTGAACACCAGCACGAGCGCCCGCCCGGCCTCCTCGACCATGGTGATCACGCGCTGGTCCTGCTCGGCGATCGGCTCGCTCGCGTCGATCAGCACCACGGCCACCTCTGCGGCCTCGATCGCTGCGCGGGTGCGGAGGCTGGCGTAGTACTCCATGCCGCTCGCGGTCTGCACGCGCTTGCGCAGGCCCGCCGTGTCGACGAACCGCCAGACCTCGCCGTCGAGCTCGACGAGCGAGTCGACCGGGTCGACGGTGGTGCCCGCGACGTCGTGCACGACCGAACGCAGCTCGCCGGACACGCGGTTGAGCAGGCTGGACTTGCCCACGTTCGGCTTGCCGATGAGCGCGACGCGCCGCGGCCCGGTGCCAGTGGCGCCCAGATCGTCGCGCGGCGTCTCGGGCAGCGCCTCGAGGATCGCGTCCAGCAGGTCGCCGGATCCACGCCCGTGCAGGCCGCTCACAGGGCGCGGCTCGCCCAGCCCCAAGCGCCAGAGCGCGGCGGTGTCCGACACGAGGCGGTCGTCGTCGACCTTCGTCGCAGCGAGCAGGACGGGTCGGTCCGAGCGGCGCAGGACGCGTGCCACCGCCTCGTCGGTGGCCGTGGCGCCGACGCTCGCGTCGACGACGAGCAGCACAGCGTCGGCGGTCTGGATGGCGAGGTCGGCCTGGGCGGCGACGGCGGCCTGCAGTCCTGTCGCGTCGGGTTCCCAGCCTCCGGTGTCGACGAGCGTGAAGCGCCGCCCGTTCCACAGCGCGTCGTAGGCCACGCGGTCGCGGGTGACGCCGGGGATGTCCTGCACGACCGCCTCCCGGCGGCCGAGCAGCCGGTTGACCAGCGTCGACTTCCCGACGTTCGGCCGCCCCACGACGGCGAGCACCGGTGCGGGCGGTGCCGCCTCGGGGTCCTCGCCCGCGAGGGTGCCGGTCCTGTCGGGCTCCCCGAACTCATCGGGGTCCAGCCCCAGCGCCGCCATCGCGGCGCGGTCGTCGGTTGCGTTCACGTCGTGCTCCGTAACTCGTCCAGTTCGCGGACCATGCCGGCCAGCTCGGCCCGCAGGGTCTCGGTGGCAGCGGCGAGGCCTGCGCGCCCACCACCTGCAGGGATTGTCAGCGGCTCCCCCACCACCACGTCGACGCGCGGCCGCCACCGGCGGCCCGAGCCCTCGGGACGGTGGGTGCCCCGCGACACGATCGGCAGCACCGCTGCCCCGCTGGTGCGCGCCAGCCAGGCCGCACCGTGCTCCGCCGCCGCGACATCGCCGGTGCCACGCGTACCCTCCGGGAACACGCCGACGAGGCCACCACCGCGCAGCACGGCGATCGCCGCCGTGAGGGGGCGTCGGTCGGCCGCCCCGCGGCGCACGGGCAGCTGCCCGATCCGCCGCAGACCCCAGCCGGCGACACCGGTGAACATCTCCTGCTTCACCCAGAACACCGCGCGGCGCCCCAATAGTCCGAAAATGAGCGGCCCGTCGACGAACGCGCTGTGGTTGGCGACGACGACCACGGGTCCACGCGCCGGGATCCGCTCGGCGTGGTGGACGCGCACCCGGTAGAAGGGCCGGAACATCCAGGACCCGAGCCAGCGACCGCGGTCGTGCAGCCACGGCCACGCGTCGGGCGGCAGATCGGGCGAGCTCACGTGACCATCCCGCGGTCCTTCACCAACCGCAGCAGCTCCGCCAGCACGTCGTCGGCCGACAGCTCGTCGGTGTCGAGGACGAGGGCGTCCGGGGCGGCGTGCGCCGGCGAGGTCTTGCGGGTGGAGTCGAGCCGGTCCCTGCGGCGGACGTCGGCGAGCACCACGGCGTGGTCGGCGACCCGGCCGGCCTTGCGGTCCTGCGCCTCCCGCCGGGCAGCCCTGATCTTCTCGGACGCGGTGAGATAGACCTTCAGCGGCGCGTCGGGGACCACGACGCTCCCGATGTCCCGGCCCTCGACGACGATGCCGCCGCAACCCGCGATCGCCTCGCCGATCAGTGCGCGCTGGCGTTCCACGAGCGCGGCGCGGACCGCGGGGATCGCGGACACCGCGCTGACCGCAGCGGTGACGGCGCCGCCACGGATCTCGGACTCGACGTCCTCCCCCGAGAGGCGGATCGCCGGGGCCGACGGGTCGGTCACCGACTCGAGGTCGGCCACGGCGGCCACCGCGACCTTCTCGGTGTCCGACTCGGTACCGTCCAGCCCGGATCGCAGCACGGCAAGCGTGAGCGCGCGGTACATCGCCCCGGTGTCGAGGTAGGCGGCACCGCACACGAGAGCCAGCCGTCGCGAGACGGTCGACTTCCCCGTCCCGGACGGACCGTCCATCGCCACGACCCCGTGCAGCCGCCCGGTCACCCGCATGCCCCCTGGTTCTCGGGCCACGCTGGCCCGGTTCTGCCGCGCGCCGTCCGCGGGCCGCGAACCATCATGCCTTGTCGCATACGGTGGCCCGGCGGCCGGGCGGCTCCGCGGTTCCTACTGGGGCAGGTCCGTGCGCAGGGCAGCAGCGCCGCGCAGGTAGACGTGGCGCAGCTCGGAGCGGGCCCGCTGGGTGTCGACGTGCGCGAGCAACCGCAGGGTGCGGGGCAGCGCGCCCGGCACCGCGATCTCCGACGCGCACAGCAGCGGCACGTCGGTGAGACCGAGCAGCCGCGCCGCGTAGGCAGGGAACTCCGAGGTGAGGTCGGGGGTGGCCGTGAAGACGATCGAGATGATGTCGTCGGCGGTGAGGTCGTTGCGCTCCAGCACCGCGGTGACGAGCTCCGCCGATCCCTTCAAGATCTCCTCGCGGGTGTCGCCGTCCACCTGGATGGCGCCGCGGATCGCGCGGACGGGCACTAGTGCCCCCCGCCGGAAGTCCGGTGCGTATATCGGCGGATCCAGGTTTCCGCTGGGTGTGCCGGCGGGCCGGCCTCGTATTGGACATACTCGGCCGGCTCGCCGGTGCGCCCAGCGGGAAGCTGGGCCGTCGAGATACGTGGTGGACTTCCGGCGGGGGGCACTACATCCCGACCGAGCGGTAGAGCGAGCCGACCTCGACCCGGGTGAGCGGCCGGAACCGGCCCGGCCGCTGGTCGCCGAGGCGCACGTCGCCGATCGCGGTGCGCACCAGCCGCTGCACCGGGTGTCCGACCTCGTCGAGGAGCCTGCGCACGACGTGCTTGCGGCCCTCGTGGATCACGAGTTCCACCAGCGATCGTCCTGGCGTGGAGTCGACCAGTTTGAACGAGTGCACCCGCACCGGGCCGTCGTCCAGCTCGACACCGTCGCGCAGCCGCCTGCCCAAGTCGCGCGGCACCTGCCCGATGACCTCGGCGAGATAGGTCTTCTCGATCTCGTAGGACGGATGCATCAGCCGGTGGCCGAGCTCGCCGTCGTTCGTGAGCAGCAGCAGGCCCTCGGTGTCGGCGTCGAGCCTGCCGACGTGGAACAGCCGCGCCCGCGGCGAGCCGGTGAAGTGCTCGTCGACGATGCCGCGCTCGACGACCAGATCACCCACGCACGGGCGGCCCCGGTCGTCGTGCATCGTGGAGAGGATGCCGCGGGGCTTGTTCAGCGCGAGGTGCACGAGGTCGTCCTGCAGGACGATGCGGGAGCCGTCGACGTGCACGACGGCGGTCTCGGGGTCGATGCGGCGGCCCATCTCGCGCACGACCTTGCCGTCGACGCTCACGCGGCCGGCCGCGATCAGTTCCTCGGCGGCGCGCCGGGACGCGACGCCTGCCTGGGCCAGCACCTTCTGCAGGCGGACGCCGGTCTGTGCACTCGTGGTCATGTCATCCATCAGGGGGGATCTCACAGTTCGTCGATCGCATCGACGTCGGGAAGCAAGGGGGCCAGCGGGGGCAGCTCGTCGAGGGAGGAGAGTCCCAGCCGCTCCAGGAACAGCTCGGTGGTGCGGAACAGCGTGCCCTGCGTGGCCGGGTCGACGCCCGCCTCCTGCACGAGGCCACGGGTGAGCAGGGTGCGCAGCACGCCGTCACAGTTGACGCCGCGGACCGCCGACACCCGGGCGCGGGTGACCGGCTGCCGGTAGGCCACCACCGCAAGGGTCTCCATGGCGGCGCGGGTGAGCCGCGCCCGCTGACCGTCGAGCAGGAGGCGCTCGACGTATCGGGCGTGGACGTCGCGGGTGTAGAAGCGCCACCCGCCACCCGCGTGCCGCAGGTCGATCCCCCGCTGCTGCGCCGCGTAGGCCGCGGACAGCCGCAGGACCGCCTCCCGCACGCGCGCCACCGGCTGGTCGAGGGCCTGCGCGAGCGTCTCCTCGTCGGTGGGTGCGTCGACGACGAGCAGCAGCGCCTCCAGCGCGGCGTCGAGTGCGGCGTCGTCGGCGAGCTCGTCGCTGTCGGACTCGTCGACGGCGAGTCCGGGCTCGAGCTCGTCCGGCGCTTCCGGGACGAGACCGAGTACGGCGGCGGCGAGCTCGGTGGGGGTATCAGTCATCTGTGGAGGGCGACGCTTGCTGCTCGGGCTGTTCGTGAGTGGATGGTGTCCAGCGTACTGTCAGCTCCCCGAACGGCTCCGGCTGCAGCAGATCGATGAGGGCGCCGCGGAACAGGTCGAGCACCGCGAGGAAGCGGGCGACGACCTCGAGGGGGTTCGCGCAGTCGGCGGTCAGCTCGGCGAAGGTCGCCGAACCCAGCTCGGCCAGCCGCTCGCGCAGGATCGCCGCGTGCTCGGCCACCGACACCGCCGCGGCGTGCAGGTGGTCGATCCCGACCGTGGGCGGAGGCTTGGGGCGGAACACCGAAGCGGCGAGCTCGGCGAACGCCTCGGGGTCTACGCCGAGCAGCACCTCCGGCAGCAGGGCCGAGAACCGCTCCTCCAGCGCGACCGAGCGCGGGAAACGCCGCTGCGCACCGGCTTCCAGCTCCACGAACAGCCCGGCCACCTGCTTGTAGGCGCGGTACTGCAGCAGGCGGGCGAAGAGGAGGTCCCGGGCTTCCAGCAGCGCGAGGTCCTCTTCGTCCTCCACGTCGGCGTTCGGCAGCAGCCGGGCGGCCTTGAGGTCCAGCAGCGTGGCCGCGATCACGAGGAACTCGGTGGTCTCGTCCAGGTCGGCGTCGTCGCCCAGCGCGGCGAGGTGGGCGATGAAGTCGTCGGTGACGGTGTGCAGCGCCATCTCGGTGATGTCGAGCTCGTGCTTGCCGATGAGCTGCAACAACAGGTCGAACGGACCCTCGAAGTTGTGCAGCCGCACCTGGAAGCGCGGACGCGCCGGTGCCGCGGGCACCGGCCCGTCCTCGACAACAGTCACCGGGAGAGGACCTCGCGGGCAAGCAGCCGGTACGACTGCGCCCCGTTCGACGTCGGCGCCCACGTGGTGATCGGTTCCCCGGCCACGGTGGTCTCGGGGAAGCGCACCGTCCGGTTGATCACAGCCTCGAACACCAGCTCCCCGAACGCCTCGATCACGCGCTGGCGCACCTCCTTGGTGTGGAGGGTGCGCGGATCGAACATCGTGGCGAGGATGCCGAGGATCGTGAGGTCCGGGTTCAGCCGCTGCTGGACCTTGTCGATGGTGTCCATGAGCAACGCGACCCCGCGCAGCGAGAAGAACTCGCAGGCCAGCGGGATGAGGATGGCCTCGGCGCACGCCAGCGCATTGATCGTGAGCAGGCCGAGCGACGGCTGGCAGTCGATCAGGATGATGTCGTAGCGGTCGAGCACCGGCTTGATCGCGCGCCCGAGCGCCTGCTCCCGGCCCACCTCCGTGACCAGCTGCACCTCGGCGGCGGACAGGTCGATGTTGCTGGGCAGCAGGTCCATGCCCTCGACGTTCGTGGTCCGGATGACGTCGTCGATCTCCACTCCCCGCTCCATGAGCAGGTTGTAGATCGTGGTCTCCAGCTCGTGCGCCTGCACGCCGAGACCGACCGACAGAGCACCCTGCGGGTCGAAGTCGACCAGCAGCACCTTGCGGCCGTACTCGGCCAGCGCTGCGCCGAGGTTGATCGTCGACGTCGTCTTGCCGACGCCGCCCTTCTGGTTCGCGACCGCGATGACCCGCGCCGGGCCGTGCTCGGTCAGCGGGGCAGGATCCGGCACCTTCAAGTGGTGTCTCCCCGCGGGCTCGGCGGCGGCTTCCTGCTCGCCACCCTCGTAGTCGCCATACGGTTCCTCGCCGTTCGTCTCACTCTCGAGCGGCTCCGAACGGGGAGTGAAGGGCCGCGGCGTGTCCATGCGGTCTCCGGTCTCTGACGGGTGACCCGGGAGGGCCGATCTCCGCAGGGTAAGAGGCCGGGCGGACGACCGCCAACGCACCCCGCCGCGTGTCGGCCGACCAATCGGCCGGATGTGGCCGACGCATCCGGAACGTTACCGCCCGGTGTCCGAGGGTGGCGGCGGCCCACCGACCGTGGGCGTGTCGCACCTCAGGACACGAGTTGGACGCCGGCGGCCGTCAGATCGCGCAGTGCGGGTGCGGCCGGGTCCGCGTCGGTGACGAGCGCCGTGACGTCGCCGAGCGGCAGCACCGCGAACCGCGACGCCGCCCCGATCTTCTCCGCACTCGCGAGCACGTAGGTGTCGGCGGCGCGGCGAGCGAGCGCGCGCTTCATGGCGGCCTCGTCTGCGTCGCCGGTGGTGAGGCCGGCCTCGTGGTGCACTCCGGTGACGCCGAGCAGGAACAGGTCGGCGGTGACGCCCTGCGCCGCCTCGACCGCCGCGGCGCCGCACGTCACCAGCGAATGCTTGAACAGCCGCCCACCGAGCAGGAACACCTCGACGTCACGGTGGTCGACGAGCGCGGTAGCCACGGTCGGGCTGTGCGTGACGACGGTGGCCGCCAGGTCGAGCGGCAACGCGCGGGCGACGGCGAGCGCGGTGGTACCCCCGTCGATGATCGCCGTGCACCCCGGGACGACGAGCCGGGCCGCGGCGGCGGCGACCCGCTCCTTGCTCGCCGGCTCGACCCGCTCCCGCCCCGCGACGTCGGCGATGGCAGGCGAGATCGGCAGAGCGCCGCCGTAGACACGTTGGCAGAGCCCAGCGGCGGCCAGCTCGCGCAGGTCGCGGCGAACGCTGTCCTCGGAGACGCCGAGCTCGACGGCAAGGTCCTTCGCGACCAGACGCCCGTCCGCGCGGAGACGTTCGAGGAGCAGGTCCCGGCGCTGCGCGGCGAGCATGCACATTCTCCCTTGTTTGTTCCGACTCGTGCACAGTATCGTGTCGAATCATGCCGAGTTCACTGATGATCCTGATCGCAGGCCCCTACCGTTCCGGCACCGGTGACGATCCCCAACTCATGGCCGCCAACCTCGCCCGCCTGGAGGAGGCGGCATGGCCGCTGTTCCAGGCCGGGCACGTGCCGATGATCGGAGAGTGGGTCGCGCTCCCCGTCCTGCGCAGCGCGGGAGCCACCAGCGTCACCGATCCGCTCGCGGAGCGGGTCATGTACCCGACCGCTCAGCGGCTCCTGCAGCACTGCGACGGGGTCCTGCGCCTCCCCGGCAAGTCGAAGGGCGCCGACCAGGACGTGGCGATCGCCCGCGAGCGCGGGATCCCGGTCTGGCACCGCCTCGAGGACGTACCCGGCTGCGACTGAGCCCGCGAGTCGCGGTCTGGGTGCGCGCGAGTCGCGGTCTCAGCGCAGGGCGCGCGGGTGCGAGGTTGCGTAGACCTCGCGCAGCGTGTCCACCGTGACGTGCGTGTAGACCTGCGTCGTGCTCACCGAGGCGTGGCCGAGCAGCTCCTGCACGACCCGGACGTCCGCGCCGCCGGCCAGCAAGTGCGTCGCGAAGCAGTGCCGCAGCGTGTGCGGCGAGACCTCGGCGGTGAGCCCGGACGCCTCGGCGGCGCCGCGCAGGACGTGCCACGCGCTCTGCCGCGACAGCCGTCCCCCTCGGGCGTTGAGCAGCAGCGCGGGGCTCCCTCGCCCGCGGGTGGCGAGCGCGGGGCGGGCCCGCACCAGGTACGCGTCGACGGCGGCGAGCGCGGGCCGCCCGACGGGCACGAGCCGCTGCTTGCCACCCTTGCCGCGCAGCAAGACGGTGCGGGCGCCGGTGTCGAGGTCGTCGAGGTCGATCCCGACGGCCTCGGAGATCCGGGCGCCGGTCGAGTACAGCAGCTCCAGGAGCGCGCTGTCGCGCAGCGCCGCGGGTCCGTCGCCGATGCAGCCGGCCAGCAGCTGCTCGACCTGGTCCACCGTCAACGCCCTCGGCAAGCGCGCGGGCAATGCGGGCGGCGCGACGTCGCGGGCGACGTCAACGGGCACGAGGTCGTCGCGCACGGCGAAGCGGTGCAGCCCACGCACCGCGGCCAGCGCCCGTGCCGCCGACGACGCGGCGAGGTTCAGCGGCGGGCCGCGCAGGGCGGGGACGAACGCCGCGACGTCGGCCTCCTGCACCGCGGCCATGTCGTCGACGTCGCGGGCCCGCAGGTGGTCGAGGTAGCGGGCGAGGTCGGCGCGGTACGCGGCGAGCGTGTTGGCGGCGCTCCCCCGCTCGACGGCGAGGTGGTGCAGGAAGGCCTCGACGACGTCCCCCGGCCGTGTTCCCACATTCGCATCCTCTCCTACGCCGCCTCCGGAGCCTCCGCCGACGCGCCTCAGGAGGTTCAGGAAAGCCACGTTCGGCGAACCTGCAGGACAGGAACGTGGCTTTCCTGAACTTTCGCGCCGTCAGCGCAGCGCGGGGATCACCTCTCGTTCGAAGAGCTCGATGCCCGACTGGTCGTACGCCGACTCCGCGAAGTTGAAGATGCCGTAGCCCAGGCCGAGCTCGCGGAACCTCCCGAGCTTCTCCACGATCTGGGCGGGGGTGCCGACCGCGGCACCGGCGCCGTTCAGCGTGGACGTCGCGATCGTGTTCTCGGCCTTCTCGGCCCCGACGTAGGGCTCGAGGCGGGCCTTGAGGGTGTCGATCCGCTTCTGTACGTCGGCCTCGGTCTCGCCGATGAAGACGTTGAAGTTGGCCGACCGGACGATCTTGTCGTAGTCGGTGCCGACCGTGTCGCAGTGCCCCTTGAGGATCTCGGACTTGCTGGCGAAGACATCGTCCGTGCCGATGAAGTTGGTGTACTGCGCGTACTTCGCGGCGATCTTGAGGGTGACCTTCTCCCCGCCGCCTGCGATCCACAGCGGGATACCGCCCTCCTGCAGCGGTAGCGGCCGGACGATCGCGTCGTCCACCTGGTAGTGCTTCCCGTCGAGGGACGCGCGGCCCTCGGTCCATGCCTGCCGCATGATCTGGACGCCTTCGTCGAGCATCCGCAGGCGTTCCCGCGCGGGCGGGAATCCGTAGCCGTACGCCCGCCACTCGTGCTCGTACCAGCCGGCGCCGATGCCCATCTCGATCCGGCCGCCGGAGACGTGGTCGCAGGTGGCGGCGACCTTCGCGAGGTAGGCGGGGTTGCGATAGCTCATGCACGTGCACATCTGACCGAGCCGCACGCGCTCGGTGACGGCGCCGAAGGCCGACATGAGCGTCCAGGCCTCGTGCGTTGCCTCGTCAGTGGGGGCGGGGACGGTGTGGAAGTGGTCGAACACCCAGATGGACTCCCACGGTCCGGCGTCGGCCCGCTGGGCGAGTGCCTTCATCGTGGGCCACTGGTCCTTGGCGTCGATACCGACGAGGTCGAGGCGCCAGCCCTGGGGAACGAAGATTCCGAATCGCATTCCGGTCACGGACCCTCAGCGTAGACCACTTGTCTGACGAGTGTGCGACTGTGCACAGTGCACAGCTGTGCCGACCTGATCAGGCACTCTGCCTCGTGACGGCCCTCTGACCAGGGCTTATGGTTCCGCAAACGGCCGAGGAGGTCTCCATGGCAGCACACGTCGGGGTCGACGACTACGCGCTCACCCGCGTGCCGGCCACAGCGCGCTACTCGTGGTGGACCGTCGCCGTGCAGCGCTTCGGGCAGGTCTCCGCGCTGAGCCAGTTCCTGCTGGGCTCGACGCTCGGGTTCGGGATGGGCTTCTGGGAGGCGTTCCTCGCGTTCACGTTCGGCGCGGTGATCCTCGAGCTGGTCTCGATCGGCGTCGGGATCATCGGCAGCCGCGAGGGCATGCAGACCTCGATGCTCGCCCGCTGGACCGGCTTCGGCCAAGGCGGCAGCGCGGTGGTCGGCGTCGCGATCGGGATCTCGCTGATCGGCTGGTTCGGCATCCAGTCCGGCGTCTCGGCGGAGGGGCTCGTCAGCCTCATCGGCGTGCTGCCGATGTGGGCGTGGTCGCTGCTGTTCGGGCTCGCGGTCACCTTCATCGTGCTGTGGGGCTTCGCCTCGATGAAATGGGTCGCCTACCTGACGGTTCCGTCGTTCCTCGTGCTGGTGGCCTGGTCGATCGGCAGCGAGCTCTTCGCCCACGACGTCGGCACGCTCGTCGCCTCCGCGCCGCCAGGGCCGAGCCTCTCGCTGATCGAGGGCACCACGCTCGTCGCGGGCGGCTTCATCGTCGGAGCCGTGATCACGCCGGACATGACGCGGTTCAACCGCAGCGACGCCGACGTGGTGAAGCAGACGGTGGTGGGCTTCACGGTCGGCGAGTACCTGATCGGCATGTCCGGCGTGCTCCTGGCCCACGCGATCCGCTCCGACGACGTCATCACGATCGTGACGTCCTCGGTCGGCTGGGTCGGCACGCTCGTGATCATCCTGGGCACGCTGAAGATCAACGACTGGAACCTCTACAGCTCCGGGCTCGGGGTCGTGAACTTCGTCGGCACGGTGTTCGGCAAGCACGTCAACCGCGCGATGGCGACGCTGGTCCTCGGCGTGGTCGGCAGCGTGCTCGCCGCGGGCGGAATCCTCGACAGCTTCATCGGCTTCCTCACCGTGCTCGGCGTCGCGTTCCCGCCGATCGCCGGGATCATGGTTGCCGAGTACTTCGTGGTGAAGCAGTGGCGCCCGGAGCTGGAGCGCTCGCGCGCCGCGGGCACCGTGCCGGAGACCGCCCCCACCTGGGTGCCGGCCACGCTCGTCATCTGGCTCGTCGCCGCGCTGATCGGGTACTTCGTCAGCTGGGGCCTGCCCAGCATCAACTCCCTCGCGACCGCGTTCGTGCTCTACGTCGTCGCCGGCAAGCTCGGTCTCGTCCGCGGCGTCGGGGTCAGCCGCACCGTCGACAGCTTCGACCCCGTGGACCAGAAGGAGAGCGTCTGAATGCGGATCGGGATCGACGTCGGGGGCACCAACACCGACGCGGTACTCATGGACGGCGACCGGGTGCTCGCCGCGGTCAAGGCGGCCACCACGCCCGACGTCACCTCCGGCATCGTCACCGCGCTCGACGGGCTGCAGACCCAGCACCCCTTCCCACCCGCCGACGTCCAGGCGGTGATGATCGGCACAACGCATTTCATCAACGCACTGGTGCAGGCCCGCGGCCTTGCCCCCACGGCGGCCCTGCGCCTCGGGCTCCCGGCCACCGCGTCGCTGCCGCCGATGGTGGACTGGCCGGGCCGCCTCGTCGGGGCGATCGCAGGGCGCGCCTATCTCGCACACGGCGGCCACGAGTTCGACGGGCGCCCGATCTCCCCGCTCGACGAGGACGAGCTGCGCCGCCACGCCGCCGACATGGCCGCGAACGGCGTCCGCTCGGTGGCCATCTCGTCGGTGTTCTCCCCGGTCAACACCGAGTTCGAGGTGCGCGCCGCCGAGGTGCTCGCCGACGTGCTCGGGCCGGACGTACCGGTGTCGCTCTCGCACGAGATCGGCCGCGTCGGCCTGCTCGAACGCGAGAACGCCACGATCATCAACGCCGCGCTGCGCGAGCTCGCCGCGGGGATCGTCGACGGGCTCGCCGCCTCGATCGCGGGCCACGGCATCACCGCCCCGCTCTACCTCAGCCAGAACGACGGCACGCTGATGGACGTCGAGTTCGCCCGCCGGTACCCGGTGGCGACGTTCGCGTCCGGCCCGACCAACTCGATGCGCGGCGCCGCCGTGCTGTCCGGGCTCGGCACCTGCGCGGTCGTGGACGTCGGCGGCACCACCACCGACGTGGGCGTGCTCACCGGCGGGTTCCCGCGCGAGGCGACGGTCGAGGTCAGCGTGGCGGGCATCCGCACCAACTTCCGCATGCCCGACGTGTTGTCCGTCGGCCTCGGCGGCGGCAGCCTGGTACGGGGGTCCGGCACGGACACGACCGTCGGGCCCGACTCGGTCGGCTACCGCCTCACGGAGCAGGCACTGGTGTTCGGCGGTGATGTGCTGACCGCCACCGACGTCGCCGTCGCGGCGGGCCGGGTGGAAATCGGCGACAGCTCCCTGGTTGCCGATCTCGACCCGGCGGCCGTCGCGGCGGCCCTCGAACGGATCGCAACCGATGTCGCCGACGTCGTGGATCGGATGCGGATCTCCGCCGACCCGCTGCCGGTCGTGGCCGTCGGCGGCGGGTCGGTTCTACTCCCGGACGCCTTCCCCGGCCTCGGCGCGGTGCACCGGCCGGAGCACTTCGCCGTGGCCAACGCCATCGGCGCGGCGATCGCGCAGGTCGGCGGCGAGGTGGACAGGGTGTTCGCGATCGCACCCGGCCAGCGCGACGCCGCGGTCGACGAGGCCCGCCAGGAGGCCGTCGACCGAGCGGTGGTGGCAGGCGCCGACCCCGCCACCGTCGAGATCGTCGACTTCGACGAGGTGCCGATCCCCTACCTGCCCGGCAACGCAACCCGCATCCGGTGCAAGGCAGTCGGCGATCTGCGGATCGAGCAGGCGGCGGGACGGCGCGCGTGACCAGCACGGTGATGACCAGCGCGGCTACCGAACGGCTCACCATGATCGGCGAGGGCGACCTGGAGGCGCTCGCCCGCGGCGCCGCCGTGCTCGGCACGGGTGGCGGCGGCGACCCCTACGTCGGACGGCTCCTCGCGGCGCGGGCGCTGCGTGAGCACGGCCCCGTCCCGCTCGTCGCCCCCGCCGACCTGCCCGACGACGCCACGGTCTTCCCGGTCGCGATGATGGGCGCGCCCACCGTGATGGTGGAGAAGACGCCCTCGACGGAGCGGATCGGGGCCACCGTCGCCGCGCTCGCGGAGTACCTCGGCGTGACCCCGACGCACATCGCCTGCATCGAGGCCGGCGGGGTCAACTCCACGTTCCCGCTGGTGGCGGCCGCGCAGCTCGGCCTACCGGTCGTCGACGGCGACGGGATGGGCCGCGCCTTCCCCGAGCTGCAGATGGTGCTGCCCACCCTCTCCGGCATCGCCGGCACCCCGATGTCGATCGCGGACGAGAAGGGCAACGTCGGCATCCTCACCGCCGTGGACAACCACGCGGCCGAGGCGCTCGCCCGCTCGCTGACGATCACGATGGGCTGCTCGGCGATCATCTCCGACTACGTGATGAGCGGCGCCCAGGCCCGCGACTCCCTCGTGCCCGGAACCCTGAGCCTGTGCGCCCGGATCGGCCATCGCCTCGACCGGGTGCGCGCCGAGCACGGCGACGCCGTGGCCGCAGTGGCCGACGAGCTGGGCGGGCGGGTGCTGCACACCGGAAAGGTCACCGACGTCGCCCGCCGGACCGTCACCGGCTTCGCCCGCGGCACCGCTCTGATCAGCGGCGAGAGCGAGCTGACGCTGGAGTTCCAGAACGAGCACCTGATGGCCGTGCGCGACGGCGTCGTGCAGGTGACGACGCCGGACCTGATCATCGTGCTCGACACCGACACCGGCGAGCCCGTCACCACCGAGGCGCTGCGCTTCGGCCACCGCGTGACGGTGCTCGCCGCGCCGACCGACGAGCGCTGGCACTCCCCCGCCGGGATCGCGCTGGTCGGCCCGCGCTACTTCGGCTACGACACCGACCCCGTCCGCTTCGACGCCCGGGAACGCCCATGACGTGGATTCTGACGCCTGAGGACCTCCCCGACCTCGCCCGCGGCGCCGCGCTGCTGGGCACCGGTGGCGGCGGCGACCCGCACATCGGCCGGCTGATGGTCGAGGCCGCGATGCACACGTACGGCCCGGTAGCCGTGCTCGACCCCGACGAGGTCGCCGACGACGCGTTCGTGATCCCCACCGCGATGATGGGCGCGCCGACCGTGATGGTGGAGAAGATCCCCCGCGGCGACGAGGCGGTCCGCGCGCTCCGCACGCTCGAGGCTCACCTCGGGCGGCAGGCCGACGCCACGATGCCGATCGAGTGCGGCGGCATCAACTCGATGATCCCGCTGGTCGTGGCCGCCACCGCGGGGCTGCCCGTCGTGGACGCCGACGGGATGGGCCGGGCGTTCCCCGAGCTGCAGATGGAGACGTTCGGCGTCTACGGCGTACCCGGCTCGCCCATGGTCGTCTCGGGCGACCACGGCGAGACCGTCACCATCGACACCGGCCCGGACAACGAGCGGATGGAGTGGCTCGCCCGTGGGGCGACGATCCGGATGGGCGGCGCGGCGCTGATCGCGGAGTACGCGATGTCCGGCGCCGACGTCAAGCGCACCGCGATCCCCCGCACGCTCTCACTCGGCCTCGCGGTCGGGAGGGCGCTGCGCGAGGCCCGGGAGCAGCTGCGGGACCCGATCTCGGCGCTCACCGAGGTCCTCGCCCCCACCCTGTACTCGCACCTGCGGGTGCTGTTCGCCGGCAAGGTCGCCGACGTCGAGCGCCGCACCGTGGACGGCTTCGCCCGCGGCACCGCCCGGTTCGTCTCCTTCGACGGCGGCTCGACGCTGCGCACCGCGTTCCAGAACGAGACGCTGATCGCGGAGGTCGACGGCGTCGTGCGGTGCATCGTCCCGGACCTGATCTGCGTACTGGAGGCCGAGTCGGGCGAGCCGATCACCACCGAGACGCTGCGGTACGGCCAGCGCGTCGTCGTGATCGGCATCTCGACGCCGGAGATCATGCGCACGCCAGCGGCCCTCGCGGTGTTCGGGCCGTCCTGCTTCGGGCTCACCGAGGAGTTCCGCCCGGTCGAGGACACCGTCCCCGTGGCGTGAGTCTGCGATCATTCGCGGATGGCGGGTATCCGGCTCGGAGCCGCCGACGTCGACCCGCTCGTCGTCGGGCTCCAGCTGCTCGGCTCCGGCGGAGGCGGCGATCCGCGGTACGGGCTGCGCCGAGCCCTCACGGTGGGCGAGGTCGTGCTGCACGACCCGGCCGATCTCGGCGACGCGCCGGTCGTCGCGGTCGGGATGCTCGGTGCCACCCGGGTGTTCGCCGAGAAGCTGCCGAGCGGCCAGGAGATCACGCGGGCCGTCCGGGCGCTGGCCCGCTGGACCGGCGTCGCACCCGCCGCGCTGATGCCGTACGAGGCGGCCGGGCTGAACGGGGCGCTCGCCGTGGCCGCGGCGGGCGAGCTCGGGCTCCCGCTGGTGGACGCCGACCTCATGGGCCGCGCCCTCCCCCGGCTCGACCAGCTCACCCGCGCCGTGGCTGGCGGGAGGCTCACCCCGTACGCGCTGGCCGAGACGAGCGGCCAGATCGTGCTCGTGGACGAGGCCGACCCGGCCGCGCTGGAGCGGGTGGCCCGGACGGTGGTGGCGCAGGGCGGCGGGTGGGCCGGTGGCGCGTTCGCACCGGTGCCGGCCCGGCTACTCGCCACCGACGCCTGCACCGGCACCCTCGCAAGGGCGCTGCGGCTGGGTCGGGCCCACGCCGGGCTGGTCCGCCCCAGCCCTGCGGAGGTGGCCGACGCCCTCGACGGCCGCGTGCTCGCCGCAGGCCGTGTCGTGGAGATCGCGCGCCACCCCTCGGCGTCCTTCGGCCGCGCCGGCGTCACGGTCGTCGACGCGAGCGGCGCCGTCCTGCGCGTCGAGGCGGAGAACGAGTACCTGCTCGCGATCCTCGACGGCGAGCCGGTCGCCAGCTGCCCCGACCTGCTGTGCCTGCTCGACCGGCGCACCGCCGCCCCGATCGCGGTGGATGCGCTGCGCCTCGGCGACGACGTCCTCGCGGTGGCGCTCCCGGGCCCGCCGTGGTGGCGCGCCACGCCGGAACGGCTGGCGCAGGTGGATCCCCACGCGTTCGGCCTCGGCTGTGACGCCGTTCTCCTGCCGTCAGGGAACCTCCCGTGACCGACTCGCCGCTCGCCCTGCACGCGCTGCTGCGTCACCCCGACTGGGCCGCCGTCAGCGTGCTGGCCAGCCCCGACGGCGGACCTGACGGCGTCCCCGTACGGGACGTGCTCACCGTCGCGGACCTGCGGGCGGACCTCTCGCCTGCCCCCGGCGCACTGCTCGCCGTCGCGCTGTCCGGTGACCGCGAGGACTGGCACCTCGACGCACTGCTGCGCCGCGCCGCGGCGGCCGAGGCGACCGCGGTGCTGCTGCCGGGCGAGGAACCGCTGCGGGTGGCGAGCCGGCTACTGGCCGAGCGGGTAGGACTCACCGTGCTCTGCGCCCCGGACCCCCTAGCAGCCGCGATGACCGCCACCCGGCTCCTGCGCGAGTCCGACCAGGTCGTGGCCGAGCTCGTCGCGACGACGGCGGCGGTGTGCTCGGCGACCGGCGGCGGCGTCGACGAGCTGGTGGCCGCCCTGGCCGCGGCATGGCGGCGCCCGGTCTGGCTGCTCGACGGCGCGGGCGACCGGCTGGCCGGCCCCGAACCCGGCCCCGCGGACCAGGCCGCCCTCCTCACCCGCCCGGTCGAGGCGGGGCGCCGGCCCACGGTGCTCGCGGCCGCCGTCCCGCAGGGGATCCCCGCCGAGCTGGCCGCCGTGCGTGCCGCGCTGGGCGTGGCGGCCGGCGCGCTCGGGCAGCGCCTGGCCGAGAACCGGCTCGCCGTCGAGCGGGACGCCCGGCTGCGCATGTCACTGCTCGCCGACCTGGTGCACACCGCCTCCGAGCTGGATCCGAGCACCCGACGCCGCGCCGTCGACGCCGGGTGGCAGCTCGAGGGTTGGCACGTCGGCATCCGCATCAACGTCCCGAGCAGCATCGACCCGGTGACCATGCGTCCCGAGGTGCTGCGCGCCTTCGAGGCGGCGCACCTGCACGCACTGGTCGTCGAGCAGGGCCAGGGGTGGGGCGCATGGACGACCTTCGGCGAGGAACCGGGGGCCTCCGAGCTGCAGCGGCATGCCACCGCGGCGCGGCGGGCCCAGTGGCTGCTGCGCACCTCCCTGCCGAGCGCGATGGGGGTCGGCAGGCTGTACCGCGATGCCGTCGGCCTCACCCGCACGCTCGGCGAGGCCGACGATGCGGCCCGGCTGGCCGCCACCCGCTCCGCGGGCGGCTACTTCGTGCACGTCGACCGGCTCGGCCTCGGCCAGCTCCTCCTCGCATGGACCCGCACCGATACGTTCCTCCCCGCGGCCCGCTCACTCCTCGAACCGCTGCGCGACCAGGCGGGTGACCTGCTCGCCACCCTCACCGCATACCTCGATGCCGAGTCCTCCCTCACCGAGACCGCCGCGGTGCTCGGGGTGCACCGCAATACGGTCGCCACCCGCGTCGCGAAGGCGCAGGAGCTGCTCGGCGTGGAGCTGACGGACCCGGACGAGCGCCTTGCCCTGCACCTCGCCTGCCGCAGCGTCCTGTTCCACACCTAGCCTTGACCGCCAGATTCAGTAATGCCTTAATTAAGGCCCATCGGAATCAGGAGGCCGGATGAACGGGACCGACCCGGTAGAGCTGTTCCGGCGAGCGACGGCCCGAGCGGCCACGATCATGGACGCCGTGGCTCCGGGGCAGCTCACGGCCGCGACCCCGTGTCCGCAATGGTCAGTGCAGCAGCTCATCGACCACATGACGGGGTCGACGGACTACCTGCTCGCCGCACTCGCGGGAGAACGGCCGCCCGCCCGCCGCGGAGCGACGGTGGAGGACTACCGGGCAGGTGCGGCGGCGGTGCTCGAGGCGCTCGCGCGGCCCAGCGCCCTCGGGCGGCGGTGCATGTCACCGCTGGACTTCGAATGGTCGGTCGGGGAGGCGACAGCGGGCACGTTCATGGACAATCTCGTGCACACATGGGACCTGGCCACCGCCACCGGGCAGGACCCGACTCTGGACGCCGAGCTCGTCGACGCGTGCGTGGCGATGTTCCTGCCGGACATGCCCGAGCGCGGCAGGGCGGCCGGGATCGTCGGGCCCGCGGTCGCCGTCCCGGCCGACGCGTCGCCGCAGGACAAGCTGCTCGGGGCCATGGGCCGCAGGCCGTGACCCCCGCCGTCGGGCCGTCGGACGATCCATCGGACGAGGCACTCCGCGCCATCGCCCACCCGGGCAGGCGAGCCATGCTGCGATTGGTGTGGAACCGCGAGCGGCCGGCATCGGAGCTGGCCGACGCGGCGGGCCTGTCCCGGCCGGCCGCGAGCCAGCACCTCAAGCAGCTGAAGGAGGCCGGGCTCGTCACCGTGCGCGTCGATGCGAACCGGCGGCTGTACCGGGCCGATCTGGAGCGGGTCGCGCAGATCGCCTCGTTCCTCGACGAATTCTGGGCCGAGCCACTGCGCCGGCTGAGCGCCGCCGCCGAAGCGACGGCGAAGGATCGGGAGGCCAGGTGAAACTCGTCGTGCAGGAGCTCGTGATCGCCGCGCCCGCCGAGGTCGTCTACGAGCTGCTCACCGATCCTGCTGAGTTCGTGAAGTGGATGGCGGAGGAAGCCGCCTTGGACGCCCGGCCGGGTGGCATCGTCCGGTGGACCCACGCCAACGGGGATGTGTGCTCCGGCACCTACGTCGAGCTCGTCCCCGGGCGGAGGGTGGTCTTCACCTACGGTTGGGAACGCGCCGAGGTCGAGATCCCGCCGGGATCGACCACGGTCGAGATCGACCTGACGCCCACGGCGGACGGCGGCACCCTGCTGAAGCTCGTGCACCGCGGCCTGACGGCGCCGGCCGCGGATGCACACGACGGCGGGTGGCGCCACTACCTCGACCGGCTGCGCAGGCTGGCCGTCGGAGGTCCGCCTGGCCCGGATCCCTTCGCCTCCCGACGAGTGCCCACGCCGGCCGAGTCGACCCAGCGGTGATCAGCGTCGGCCCCTGCCGCCGAACCCGAGGAAGTCGCGTTCTGCCTCGGTCGGTGCCATGGCGGCCGCGCGTTCGTAGGCTGCCGCGGCCTCCCCTGCGCGACCGAGCCTGCGCAGCAGGTCCGCGCGCGTGGCGTGGAAGGCGTAGTAGTGGTCCAGGTCGAGCTCGTCCACCAGGTCCAGCGCCGCGGCGGCTCCGTGGACCTCACCGACGGCGATCGCCCGGTTGAGTGCCACGACCGGGGTGGGAGCGAGGTCGATCAGCTGGTCGTACAGGGCGAGGATCTGCCGCCATTCGGTCCGGTCGGCTGTGGCGGCGTCGGCGTGGACGGCGTTGATCGCCGCCTGGATCTGATAAGGGCCGGGACGGTTTCGCCGCAGGCATCCTCGGACGATGGCCTGTCCTTCCTCGATCAGGGCGCGATCCCATCGGGACCGGTCCTGCTCGTCGAGCACCACGAGGGAACCGTCGGGCCGTGTGCGCGACGCTCGCCGGGACTCGATCAGCAGCAGCAGCGCGAGCAGGCCCGCCGCCTCGGGTTCGTCGGGCATGAGCCCGGCCAGGATCCGCGCCAGCCGGATCGCCTCCGCGCACAGGCCGGGGGCGGCGAGCCCGGCGTTGTAGACGAGGTAGATGACGGCGAGGACGGATCGCACCCGGTCCGGCAGCTCCCCGCCCTCCGGCACGCGGTAGGGGATACGGGCGGCCTTGATCTTGCGTTTGGCCCGGATCAGGCGTTGCGCCATCGTCGGTTCCGCCACCAGGAAGGCCCCGGCGACCTCCGCGGTCGACAGGCCGCCGAGCAGGCGGAGGGTGAGCGCGACCCGGGCTTCGGCGGACAGGGCCGGGTGGCAGCAGGTGAAGATGAGGCGCAGCCGGTCGTCGGGCACGGTGTCCGCCTCCTCCGGCGCGTCCGAACCGTCGCCTGCGGCGAGCACCGCCACCTCTCCGAGCAGCTCCCGGCCTCGGGTCTCGCGACGCAGCCGGTCGAGGGCGCGCATACGGGCCGTCGTGGTGATCCATCCGCCGGGATTGGGCGGCAGCCCGTCCTCCGGCCACCTGCGGAGCGCGACGGCGTACGCCTCCTGCACCGCGTCCTCCGCGACGTCGATGTCACCGCAGAACCGGATCAGGGCGGCGACCGATCGGCCGGACTCCTCGCGGAAGACCCGGCCGACCGCACCCGCATCGACCGCCCCGTCAGCCCCGTGGTTCATCCGCGAAGTCCGCGAGCGGACGAACCTCGATCGGCACCCTGATGCACGCCGTGACCTTCTCCGCCCAGGCGAGCGCGCCATCGAGGTCGGCTGCCTCGATCAGGTAGAAGCCGCCGAGGTGGTCCTTGGACTCGGCGAACGGGCCGTCGGTCATCAGGACCTCGTCGCCGGACGCCCGCACGACGGTGGCGGTGTCGGGCTCGTGCAGGCGCGCGGAGAACACCCACGCACCCGCAGTGGCCATCTCCCGCTCGATGAGAGCGAGCCGCGCATGCGACCGCAGCATCTCCTCCTCGGCCATCGGCTCGCGGACCTCACCCTCGCGGCTGTGCACGGACAACATGTATCGAGCCATGCCGGTCCCTCCTCGTGGTCGGCGGGCACGTCCCGCATCCTCACCCCACTACGAACGGGCGGCACCCGATTCGACACCTGGATCGTGGAAAACTCGCCCGGCCGGATGGCGGAAGCGCCGACGGCCGCGGTTCGGGAGCGGTACCGTCGAAAACGTGAGCCAGCAGCCCACGCTCCGGATCGGCAACGTCGAGCGCGAGGCGGCCGTGCGGGAGCTCGGGGAGCACTACGCCGCCGGCCGGCTCGACGCCGCCGAGTACGAGGAGCGCACCACCGCGGCCTACGCCGCCCGCACCGCCGACGACCTGACGCCGCTCTTCGCCGACCTCCCGCACGAGCAGCCCACGGTCGCGATCCCGCCGCAGGCGACGGTGGCCATGCCCCCGCACGGCGGATACGACCCGGAGGCGCCGTACGGCCGCGACCCCGACACCGGACGCCCGTACTCGGACCGCATCAAGGTGATCGCTGCATTGCTGCAGCTGTTCCTGCCGTTCGGCACCGGGCGCTTCTACACCGGGCACACGGGCATCGCGATCGCCCAGCTGCTGCTGGTGTTCGTCGGGATCGGGGTGGTCTGGTCGTTCATCGACGGGATCGTGCTGCTCGCGGGCGACCCGACCGACCCCGACGGGCGTCCCCTGCGCCCGTGACCGGACAACACCTGCCCGTCCCGGAGGACGACGGCGCGGCCGCCCACCTGCCCGGCACGACGGTGCCGTCCCTCGAGCTGCAGGCCACCGGTGGTGCGATGGTGCGCCTCGACGCGCTCGGCGCGGGCCGGACGATCATCTACATCTATCCGCTCACCGCGCGACCCGGCACCGAGCCGCCGGACGGCTGGGACGCGATCCCCGGTGCCCGCGGCTGCACCCCCGAGGCCTGCGGCTTCCGCGACCACCACCAGGACCTGCTCGCCGCGGGGGCGGCCGGCGTGTTCGGCCTGTCGAGCCAGGACACCGACTACCAGCGCGAGGCCGTCGAGCGCCTCCACCTGCCGTTCCAGATGCTCTCCGACCCCGCCCTCGGCCTCGCCGATGCCCTCGCTCTGCCGACGTTCGAAGCAGACGGGCGCACGCTCTACAAGCGACTGACCTTGATCATCCGCGACGGCGTCGTGGAGCACGTCTTCTACCCGGTTTTCCCGCCGGGCGAGCACGCCCGGCAGGTGCTCACCTGGCTGCGAGGTCAGCGCGCCTGATCGGCCACCCGGTCCGCGAATCGCGTGGGCCGGTCCGGCCACGGCGCGTCCGCGGGGCGGGCCGCGGTCGGCGCGACCGCCAGCGCGTGCGTCGCCAGCACGCCCGCCACCGTCGTGGCGTTCACGATCGTGCCCGCGAGCGCCATGCGCACGGCCACGGGCAGCGAGACCCAACGGGTGGCGAGGTCGGCCTCCTCGTCGTCCACGTGCTCGGGGCGGCCCACCTCGGTGAGGCCACGGGCCAGGTAGACCCGCACCGCCTCGTCGGTGAAGCCGGGCGACGGCGTGACGTCCACCAGCACCGACCACTCCGACGCCGCGAGCCCGGTCTCCTCCGCCAGCTCGCGCTGGGCGGTGGCCAGTGGGTCCTCGCCCTTCACGTCGAGCAGGCCGGCGGGGAGCTCCCAGAGCCTGCGCCCGACGGCGTGCCGGTACTGGTGGATCATCATCAGCCGGTCGTCGGCGTCCAGCGCGGCGATCGCGACGGCGCCGGGGTGCTCCACGATCTCCCGCACGGCCACCCGGCCGGACGGCATCTGCACCTCGTCGGCACGCAGCGCCATGACGCGCCCCGCGTAGATCTCCTTGCTGGCCTGCACCGTGAACTCGTGACGAGGCCCGGTCATGAGGCCGCCCCGTTCACCGCGGCGGCCGCCTTCGCGCCTGCGGTGGCGGGCTCGCGGGCGGGCAGCTCCACCGGCAGCCGGTCGGCGGCCCGGTAGGCCAGCGCGGCCTTGACGAACGCGCTGAAGAGCGGGTGCGGGCGGGTCGGGCGGCTCTTGAGCTCGGGGTGGGCCTGGGTGCCGACGAAGAACGGGTGCGTGTCGGCCGGCAGCTCGATGAACTCGACGAGCTTGCCGTCCGGCGACGTGCCGCCGAAGACCATCCCGACCTCTTCGAGGCGCTCCCGGTAGGTGTTGTTGACCTCGTAGCGGTGGCGATGCCGCTCGGACACCTCGCGCGCGCCGTAGGCGGCCGCCACCACGGAGCCCTTCTTCAGCACCGCGGGGTAGGCCCCCAGCCGCATGGTGCCGCCCATGTCGCGCTCGCCGGCCACCACGTCGCGCTGGTCGGCCATCGTGGAGATCACCGGGTGTGGGGTGCGCTCGTCGAACTCCGAGGAGTTGGCGTCGGTGAGACCGCCGAGCGACCGTGCCGCCTCGATCACCATGCACTGCAGGCCGAGGCACAGCCCCAGCGTGGGGATACCGCGGGTGCGGGCGTGGCGGATCGCGCCGAGCTTGCCCTCGATCCCGCGCACGCCGAAGCCGCCGGGGATCAGCACGCCGTCCATCCCCTCCAGGTGGGCGGCGGCGCCCGCGGGCGTGCGGCACTCGTCGGACTGCACCCACACGATCTCCACGCGCGCCCGGTGGGCGAACCCGCCGGCCCGCAGCGCCTCGGTGACCGACAGGTAGGCGTCCGGCAGGTCGACGTACTTGCCGACGAGCGCGATGCGCGCCGTCTCGTCCGGGTGGTGCACGCGGTCGAGGAGGTCGCCCCACACCGTCCAGTCGACGTCGCGGAAGGGCAGGCCCAGCCGCCGCACGACGTACGCGTCGAGCCCCTCGCGGTGCAGCACGCGGGGGATGTCGTAGATCGAGGGGGCATCGGGTGCGGCGACGACGCCGTCGGTGTCGACGTCGCACATGAGGCTGATCTTGCGCTTCATGCCGTCCGGGATCTCCCGGTCGGCGCGCAGCACGAGCGCGTCGGGCTGGATACCGATGTTGCGCAGCGCGGCCACGGAGTGCTGGGTGGGTTTCGTCTTCAGCTCGCCCGACGGCGCGAGGTAGGGCACCAGCGAGACGTGCAGGAAGAAGCAGTTGTCGCGGCCGACGTCGTGACGGACCTGGCGCACGGCTTCCAGGAACGGCAGCGACTCGATGTCGCCGACCGTTCCGCCGACCTCGGTGATCACGACGTCGGGGACGTTGCCGTCCTCGTCCGGCTCCGCCATCGCGCGGATCCGGTCCTTGATCTCGTTGGTGATGTGCGGGATGACCTGGACGGTGTCGCCGAGGTACTCGCCGCGCCGCTCCTTCGCGATCACCGACGAGTACACCTGGCCGGTGGTGACGTTGGCGCGGCCGTGGAGGTTCCGGTCGAGGAACCGCTCGTAGTGTCCGATGTCGAGGTCGGTCTCCGCCCCGTCCTCGGTGACGAACACCTCACCGTGCTGGAACGGGTTCATCGTGCCCGGATCCACGTTCAGATACGGATCCAGCTTCTGCATGATGACCCGCAGACCGCGGGAGGTGAGGAGCTGGCCGAGGCTGGAAGCCGTCAGGCCCTTGCCCAGCGAGGACGCTACCCCGCCGGTGACGAACAGATGACGCGTCGCGCGAGGCTGCACGGGTCTTCAGGGTACATACGAACCGACCCGGTCGGCCAACTCCCCCGCGTGTCGTACGCCTCGGCACCCGATCAGGCGGCGGGCGCCGCTCCCCCGGTGGCCGTCGCCGCGGTGCCGTAGCTGCCCGCGCGCCCGTCGAGCTGCTCGCGCAGCGCCAGCACCGCCGAGACCTGCCCGGCCCCGGTCTGCAGGTCGTCGACGGTGGAGATGCCCTGGACGATGCCGGGATCGGCGCGCGCGACGCCCACGGCGCCGGTGGCGTCCGCGGAGCCGGCGCGACCGGCCAGCACGGCACCGCCGCCCACCCGGTCCAGCTGGGCGGCCAGCCGGGCGATGACGGCCGCGGCGTCGCCCGCGTCGACGCCCTCCAGCGCGCCGCCGGTGAGCACGAGCACGGCGTTCCCGGGCTGCGGACGCTGGCCGGGCGCGACGAACCCTGCGGCCGCGAGCCCCGCCAGCACCGCGTCGGCCTGCTGGGCCGCGATCGGCTGGCCGCCCTGCTGTCCGGTCGGGGCGAGCACGATGCCGCCGAGCAGGCCCCCGACGAGGCTGCCGGTGTCGGTGGCCGCAGGCAGCTGGGCGCCGGTGGGCAGGAGCTCGGCGGTCAGCGCGCGCAGCTGGTCGCCGCGTGCCGGGTCGCCGACGGCGGGGGTGAGCGCCACCTCGCCACCCACGGTGGCTCCTGCCTGCTGCAGGAGCGCCAGCACGGCCTCCCGGTCGGCGGGGTCGGCACCCGAGGTCACCAGCGTGACGCCGCTCCCCTGGAGCAGCCCTCGCACCGCGGCGGGGCCGACGCGCCGCGCGAACTCGTCGGAGGCACGCTGGCCCGCCGCGAGGCCGTCCCGCTCCGCGCGCAGCGTCTGCACCTGGCCCGCGAGCTCGTCGGCCTCGTTGGAGACGGCCGCCAGCAGCCGGTCCGACACCCCGGCCGATCCCAGCACGACGCCGACGGCGAGCGCGAGGAACACCGCGGCGATCGACACCAGGTGGTAGCGAAACGAGATCACGCGAAGAATCCCCCGAAAAGCGTTCCGGTCACATCCCTGATCTGCTGCACGAGGCCCACGAACACCTGGGAGATCCACGCCAGCACGGCCTCGCCCGCGTCCGACACGAGTAGCGCGGCGAGCACCGCCACCAGCGCGGACGCCGCCATCAGCAGGATCGCGCCGAGGGAGATCCGGCTGCGGTAGAGCGACGCGATCACCCGCCCGTCCACGAGCAGCCCGCCCAGCTGCAGCCGCGTGAGGAACGTCGAGGCGATGCTGCCGGAGCGTCCTCGGTCGAGGAACTCCGCCATGCTCGCCGAGAGCCCCACCGTCACCACGAGCGACGCGCCGCCGTGCGCGGCGATGAGCAGGGCGAGGTCCTCCGGGTTGGCCGAGCTCGGGAACGTCACGGCGCCCACGCCGAGGTCCTGCACCCGGTGCAGGCCGGGCGCGTGCCCGTCGGCGAAGGCGGGGACCACGACGTCGGCGCCGCATGTGAGGGCCTCGCTGGAGACCTCGCTCGGGTCGCCGACGATGAGCTGCGGCCGGTGCCCTGCCTTGATCAGCGCGTCGGCGCCCGCCCCCACGCCGACCAGCACCGGCCGGTACTCACGGATGTAGTGCGCGAGCCGCTTGAGCTCGGCGTCGTGGTCGTAGCCGGTCGCGACCACGAGCACGTGGCGCTCGGCCAGCCGGACCTCGACGTCGGGCACGCCGGCCCCGTCGAGCAGCATCGCGCGTTCACGGCGCATGAACTCGATGGTGTTGGCGGCGAACGCCTCGAGCTGGTGGGTGAGGCCGGACTTCGCCTCCACCATCGCGTCGGCCACCGAGTCGGCGTTCTGCTCGACGCCCTTGGCGAGCTCCAGCTCACCGGCGTAGACGACACCCTCGTGGATCCGGATCCGGCTCCCATCCTTGATCATCCGGAGAGCCTCGTCGCCGACCCCGTCCACCAGCAGGATGCCGGCGGCGACGAGCACCTCCGGCCCCAGGTTCGGGTAGCGGCCGGAGACCGACGGCGCCGCGTTGACGACGGCCGCCACCTGCGCCGAGACGAGCGCCTCCGCGGTGGCACGGTCCAGGTCGACGTGATCGATGACAGCGATCTCACCCGCCTTGATGCGGCGGAGCAGGCCGTCGGTGCGCCGGTCGACCCGGGCGACGCCGAACAGCCCGGGCAGCGCCGTACGCGAGCGGTGCAACAGGCCGGACAGCTTCATGCACGCACTGTGACACCCGATGCCCAAGATCCCGGGAAGGCACGCCGGACGGTCACCGTCGGTTCACCTCCCGAAATGTCGGGGTCCTCCGGGAGCCTGGACCCATGACACCGCGGATCCCTGGCTTCGAGCTCCACGACGTGCCCGTGGCCGCGGGCAGGCTGCGGGTGGCCTCCGGCGGCGATGGGCCGCCGGTGCTCCTGCTCCACGGCTTCCCGCAGACCCACGTCGCATGGCGGGCCGTCGCGCCGCTGCTCGCCGAGCGGTTCCGGGTCGTCTGCCCCGACCTGCCGGGCTACGGCGCCAGCACGCCCGCCGCGAGCTACGCCAAGCGCACCACCGCGGCCACGATGGTGGCGCTCATGCGCCGGCTCGGCCACGAGCGGTTCGCCGTGGCAGGCCACGACCGCGGCGCGCTGGTCGCGTTCCGGGCCGCGCTCGATCATCCCCAGGCCGTCGACCGGGTGGCCGTGCTCGACGTGATCCCCACGATCGACATGTGGGCCGCGCTGCAGGGCCCCGGCGGCGTGTTCGCGTTCCACCTCTACCTGCTCGCCCACCCCACCGACCTGCCGGAACGCATGATCGCAGCCGACCCAGACACGTTCTTCGGCCACTTCCTCGACACCTGGACGCGCCACGCCGGCGCGATCCCCGCGGACGTGCGCGCCGCCTACCTCGGCGCCTGCCGCACCCCCGAGGCGATCCACGCGATCTGCGAGGACTACCGCGCGAGCGCCACCGTCGACGTCGAGCACGAGACGGCCGACCGGCAGGCGGGCCGCCGGATCGGCGCGCCCGTGCTCGCGATGTGGCAGGACCCTGGCGACCTGGTCCTGCCGTTCGACCCCGAGGAGGTCTGGTCGAGCTGGGCACCCGACCTGCGCACCCGGGTGCTGCCCGGCGGCCACTTCCTGCCCGAGGACTGCCCGGAGGAGGTCGCCGCCGCGGTGACCGACCTCCTCACGGCCTGACCCCACCCCGCGGCCATGATCACCGCGCCGGGGCATGGGCGGCCGCATTCGGCCGGGGATGCACCCAGCCAGTGATCTCGAGCCCACCGCTCCAGCCCTCAGTCATGATCACCAGATCGGCGCGTGCGCGGCCACATCCGGCCAGGAGCGCACCGAGCTGACGATCATGACCTGCCGAGCCAGGCGGCCGGGCCATGATCACCGCGATGGCGCAGGCGCGGCCACATCCGGCCGGCAGCGCACCCAACAGATGATCACCGCCCAGCCGCGCTGGGCGTCGCTCATGATCACCAGGCCGGTGCACGGACGGCCACATGCGGCCGCCTGCGCACCCAGCCAGCGATCATGGTCCGGCCGGCCACACCAGGGGAACATGATCATCAGCTCGGTGCACGGGCGGCCATATTCGGCCGGGAATGCGCCGGTGGGTCGATCTTGGTGGGGCAGGGCTCAGCTGCCCTGCGCAACAGCCTGCTTCTTCCTACGGCCGCGCACGGGTGCGGCGCGGTCGGCGGCCCGGTCGGCCTCCCGGTGGGCGCGGGCGGCGGCCAGGAGTTCCTCGGCGTGGGCGCGGCCGGTGTCGGTGTGGTCGAGGCCTGCGAGCATCCGGGCGAGCTCGACGATGCGGTCCGACTCGGGCAGCGTGCGCACGCTGCTGCGCGTGGCGCCGTTCTGTCCCGCCGACGACTTGTCCACCACGAGGTGCCGGTCGGCGTAGGCGGCCACCTGCGGCAGGTGGGTCACGACGATCACTTGGTGGCGGGCCGCGAGCCGGGCGAGCCGACGGCCGATCTCGACGGCGGCTCGGCCGCCCACCCCTGCGTCGACCTCGTCGAACACCATCGTGGGCACCGGGTCGGCGCCCGCGAGTGCCACCTCGAGGGCGAGCATCACGCGCGAGAGCTCACCACCGGACGCGCCCTTGTGCAGCGGCTGCGGCGTGGCACCGGCGTGCGCGACCAGGCGCAGCTCGACCTCGTCGACACCGTCGGTGCCGGCCGCCAGCATGGCGCCGCCGACCTGCAGCGCATCGGGGGCGTCGCGGCCCGCCTCCCGCGGCGCGACCGATACCTGCAGCCGCGCGTCGCGCATTGCGAGCCCGGCCAGCTCGGCGGTCGCGCCCTCGGCGAGGCGGGCGGCGGCCTCGGTGCGCGCGGCCGTGACCGCCTGTGCGTGGCCGGCCAGCTCGGCGGCGAGCTCGTCGCGGCGGACGGCCAGTGCGGTGAGGGCATCGTCGGAGGTGTCGATGCCGGCCAGGCGCCCACGCGCGGTGTCGGCCCAGGCGAGCACGCCGTCGATATCGGCGGCGTACTTGCGCGTGAGCGCCTTCAGCTCGGCCTGCCGGGCGAGCACCTGCGCGAGCCGTTCTGGGTCGGCGTCGAGCCGGTCGAGGTACGCGGTGAGCTCCGTGCCGACGTCCCCGAGCAGCGCGAGCGCCTCGCCGAGCCGCGCGTCCATGCCGGCGAGCTCGGGATCGCCCGAGCCGGCGAGCCGGTGCCGCGCGTCGCCGATCAGCGCGAGCGCGGCCGGAGCGTCCGGGTTGCCCTCGTCGGCCCCGACGAGGGCGGCCTGCACGGCCGTCGCGGCCTCGCGCAGGTCGTCGGCCGCGGCCAGCCGCCGAGCGAGGTCGACCAGCTCGACGTCCTCCGCCGGCCGCGGATCGACCGCCTCGATCTCCGTGAGACCGTGGCGGAGCATGTCGGCCTCCTGCGCGAGCCTGCGGGCACCGTCGCGGCGCTCCACCAGCTCCGCGGCCACCCGCTGCCACTCCGCCCGGACGGCGCGGTAGCGCCCCAGCGGTGTGGCGACGGCGTCGCCCGCGAAACGGTCCAGCAGTGCCCGCTGCTCGGCCGGGCGCAGCAGGCGCAGCTGGTCGTTCTGCCCGTGCACGGCGAGGGTGGCCTCCGCGAGGCGCGACAGCACCCCGACCGGTACCGAGCGCCCTCCCAGGTGCGCCCGCGACCGCCCGTCGGCCGACACCGTGCGGACGGCGATGAGGGTGCCGTCCTCGTCGGCGTCGGCGCCCACCTCGTCGGCGACGGCGAGCGCCGCGGTGTCGGCGGTGAACCTGCCCTCGACGACCGCACGGCGCGCGCCGCCTGCCACCCGGGACGCCTCGGCCCTCCCGCCGCCGAGCAGCGAGAGGCCGGTGACGACCATGGTCTTACCCGCACCGGTCTCGCCGGTGAGCACCGTGAGCCCCGGGTCCAGCTCGAGCGTCGCGTCGTCGATCACGCCGAGGCCCTGGATCCGCATCTCGGCCAGCATGGCCGTGAGCGTACGGCGCCGCCCGGACAGCCAGGCTTAGTGTCGCGTTCCGGGCGCGCCGCGCCAGCCCCGCACGGGGAGGTCGAACTTCCGGACGAGGCGGTCGGCGAACGGCTGGCCGTCCAGGCGCACCATCCGCACCGACGTGGCCCCGCGGGCCAGCTCGACCCGAGCCCCCGGCGGCAGCTCGAACGTGCGGCGCCCGTCGCACTCCAGCACGGCGGGCGGTCCGTCCGGGTCGACCTCGATCGCCACGTCGCTGTCCGGTGCGATCACCATGGGCCGAGCGAACAGCGCGTGCGCGTTGCTCGGCACCAGCAGCAACGCTTCGACCTGCGGCCACACCAGCGGTCCCCCCGCGGAGAACGCGTAGGCGGTGGACCCGGTCGGCGTCGCGCAGAGCACGCCGTCGCAGCCGAACACCGACACCGGCCGCCCGTCGACCTCGAGCACCACCTCGAGGATCCGCGCCCGGCTGCTCTTCTCGACGGTGGCCTCGTTGAGCGCCCAGGTGCGCGCGATGACGTCCCCGTTGGTGCGGGCGACGGCGTCGATCGTCATCCGCTCCTCGACCGAGTAGCCGCCCTCGACAACGGCGTCCAGTGCGGCGTCGAGGGACTCCTGCTCGGCCTCGGCCAGGAACCCGACCCGCCCGAGGTTCACCCCGAGCAGCGGCACCCCGACCGGCCGGGCCATCTCCGCGGCGCGCAGCAATGTGCCGTCGCCGCCGAGGACCAGCACCACCTCCGCGCCCTCCGCGCATCCCGGCTTGCCTTCGACGAAGCGTGGAACCAGCCCAGCCGGCAGGCCGTCGCACCGCACCTCCGCCCACTCCTCGCCCAGAACCCGCAGCCTGACGCCGGACGCGGCCAGGCGCTGTGCGACGGCCGCGGCGGTGCGCAGGTTGGTGGCGCGCCCGGTGTGAAGGACGACCAGGATCTCCCGAGTCACGGACTCCCCTTATCCACCCCGCCGGATCCGCCGGCTTCCGTTCCACCGGCCTCGACCGCTGTGACCAGCACACCGTCGCCTTCGTCGGCGCCGGAGCGAGCGAGCCGCAGGAAGTACTCCAGATTTCCGGACGGCCCGGGCAGCGGGCTCGCGACGGCGCCGCGCACCACGAGGCCCAGCTTCCGCGCCGCGGCCGCCACCTCGGTGAGCGCCGCCAGGCGCAGCTCCGGGGTGCGCACCACGCCTCCAGCGCCCAGGCGCGCCTTGCCCACCTCGAACTGCGGCTTCACCATCGGCAGCAGCTCCCCGTCGTCCGCGGTGCACGCGACGAGGGCCGGCAGCACGGTGCGCAGCGAGATGAACGACAGGTCGGCGACCGTGAGGGCCGCCTGGCCCCCGATCGCCGCCGGCTCGAGCGCGCGGACGTTGGTGCGATCGAACACCCGCACTCGCTCGTCGCTGCGCAACCGCCACACGAGCTGCCCGTACCCGACGTCGACGGCCACCACCTCTGCCGCCCCGCGGTCGAGCAGCACGTCGGTGAACCCGCCGGTGGACGCGCCCGCGTCCAAGCAGCGCAGGCCGGTGACGTCCACGCCGAAGGCGTCGAGCGCACCGATGAGCTTGTGCGCTCCCCGCGACGCCCACTCGCGCTCGTCCGCGCGCTGCACGGTGACGGGGGTGTCGCGGTCGACCACGGTGGCGGGCTTTCCCGCCGGGACGCCGCGCACGACGACGCGGCCCTGCTCGATCAGCTCGGCCGCCTGCTGCCGGGAGCGGGCGAGCCCGCGCCGGACGAGCTCGGCGTCGAGACGCGCTCGGGTGACCACCGCGGTCACGCGCCGCCCGAGGACCCGGCGGCGAGCGCGTCGGACAGCGCGGCGTGCACCCGCTCGTACGCCTCGACGTGCTCGCCGAGCGGCCGGTCGGCCAGCCCGTCGAGGGCGGCCACGGCCCGCTCGACGACGCCGAGGGTGTCGAGGGGGTCGGCAGGGCGTGGTGGCGGCCCTGGCATGGGGACAGTCATCGATCGGCTCCAGCCGTCTGGTCGTGCTTCCCGACGCTCGCCACCGTAGCCGAGCCGCGCGCATCGAGGCCGAGACTGTCCAGGCCCGCGGCCGCGGCCGTCCCCTCCGCGGTGACGTGGACCGAGCCACCTCCAGTCGCCCAGTGGGCGGCGCACAGTGCCCGCAACGCGTCGACCGGGTCACCGTTGCCTGCAAGGACGAGCATGCCCGGCTCGGGGACGCGGGCGTCCCAGCCAGAGCGCGGCCCGAACGCGAGGTCCTCCGGGCGGGCGGTGAGGCCGTCCAGGTCGGCGGCCACGTAGTCCGGCCGCAGCTCGGGCGGCGCCGCGAGCAGCTCGGCGGCGTCGGAGATGCCGGTGAGCACGAGCAGCGTCGCCATCCCGGCGGCGCGCCCGCCCTCGATGTCGGTGTCGAGCCGATCGCCGATCATGAGCGGTCGCTGTGCCCCGCTACGCCGAGCCGCCTCCTGCAGCAACGCGGGGCCGGGCTTGCCGGCGACCTGCGGCTCCCGGCCCGTGGCGACCCGCACGACGCCGACCATGGCTCCGTTGCCGGGCAGCGGCCCGCGCTCGGTGGGCAGGGTCGGGTCGAGGTTGCACGCGACCCACAGGGCACCGGCACGCACCGCGACCGTGGCCTCGGCGAGCTGCGGCCACCCCGTGTCCGGGCTGTGCCCCTGCACCACGGCGTCGGCCTCGCCCGCCGTCGCGACGACCCGCAGCCCGCGCCCGGTGACCTCCTCGGCAAGGGCCTCGGCCCCCACGACGAGCACCCGGGCTCCGGGCGGCAGCTGGTCGGCGAGCATGGCCGCCGCGGCCTGCGAGCTCGCGACGACGTCCTCGGTGCTCGCCGCGAACCCCAGTTCGGCGAGGTGCTCGGCCACCGCCGACGGACGGCGCGACGCGTTGTTGGTGACGTACACGGTGCGTACGCCCCGCTCCGCGGCGCCGCGCACCGCCTCCACCGCGCCGGGTACGGCCGACGGCCCGCTGTAGAGCGTGCCGTCCAGATCGGCGAGCAGGACGTCGTGGCGGCTGAGCAGGTCGTCGGTCACCCGGACGCTCCCGGACCGGACTCCTCGCTTGCGCTGTCCTCTCCCGGTGCGGGATCGGTCGTGGCGGACCCCGATGGACTCGCGTCCTCGGCATCCCGCTTCCCCGCATCGGCTCGCGCAGCGCTCGGTGTGTCCGCGCCCTGCGTGTCGACGCCCGTGCCTCCGGTGCCGGCGGCCTCGGTGGTCGCGGGATCGACGCCGGCTGGGTCCGCGTCCGCATCGGCGCTCGCGACGCCGGCACCGTCCGGCCCGGCGCTGTCGGCCTCCGCGCTGTCGGCCTCCGCGCTGTCGGCAGTCACGGCATCGGTTCCCGAATCGTCCGATGGGCCGGAATCGGTGCCGGTATCGACCGCTGAAGGCTCGACCGCGGACTCGGAGTCCGCCGCGTCAGCGATGTCGGGGGTGGGCTGCTCACCGGCTCCCGGGCCGTCGGCGGCGAGGACGTCGCGATCCGCGGCCTCGTCGTCGGGCTCGGGGGCCACATCCGAGCCGTCGGAGTCGGGACGAGACTCCTCCTCCACACCGAAGGCGAAGTCATCCTCCGGCAGCGGCTCGCCCGTGAGCTCGGCGATCCGCAGGGCGGCGTCGGTCTCCCCGTCATCGTCGACGTCAGCGGCGTGCACGAACCACTGCAGCGCATCCGCCTCGCGCCCGGCGGCGAACAGGTTGTCGGCGTAGGCGAAGAAGAGGCGTGCGCTCCACGGGTCCCGGCGCGCGGGATCGAGCTCGGGGATCTGCAGGCTGACGACGGCGGCGTCGAGCTCGCCGAGGTCCCTGCGGGCGCCCGCGGCGACGATGGCGAGCTCGATGCTCTCCGCCCGGGGCAGCTCGCGCACCTCGGGTCCGCGGCTGAGCTCCAGCGCACGCTCGGGACGGCCGAGAGCACGCTCGATGTCGGCCATGACCGCCAGGTGCCCCTGGCCGCCACCCATGCGCCGCGCGGCGCGCAGCTCGCCGAGCGCCTCGGCCCATTCCCCTGCGTGGTAGGCGGCAATGCCCGCCGCCTCGCGGACGACAGCGATCCGCGACGCCCTCGCCCGCGCGAACCGGGCGTGCTCGAGCGCGAGCTCCGGGTCCTCGTCCACCAGGCGACCGGCGGCCACCAGGTGCCGAGCCACCGTGTCGGCCGTGTCGCGTTGCAAGCCACGCAGGTCGCGCCGCACCTCCGCGTCGAGCCCGGCGGCGGTGATGTCGTCGGTCAGGGCCGGCTCGGGCACCCTGGGGCCCGCCGGTCCGGCGCGGTCGGGCCGCTGCTGGCGGGCCGGTGGCCGGTCGGGCTCCCCGAACCTGCGCCCGCCACCTGCTCGGGAATCCGGCCGACGCTCGGGGCGCCGGTCGCCCCGCACGGCCGGCTCGTCGCGCCGGCGGGCACCGCCCTCCGGACGTCCCGCGGACCGGTGACCCCGCTCGGCACCACCGTCCCGCTCGCGGCGATCGCTCCGGAACCGCTCCTCCGGCCGCGCCCGCGACTCCCCGCGGTCACCCTGCCGCCCGCCACCAGCGGAGCGTTCGCCGCGGGTGTCCTCACGATCCGTCCAGGAGCGCCGCTCGCCGCCAGAACGGTCGTCGCGCCGACCGCGCGTGTCTCCGCGCTCGGTCGACGACCGTCGATCACCAGCGGAGCGATCGTCTCGCGTGCCACGTGCATCCCCGCGGTCGTTCCACGGGCGCCGCTCGCCACCGGAGCGCTCGTCCCGGCCACCCCGGCCCGCGCCGCGGTCCGCCGAGGGGCGTCGTTCACCGGCGGAGCGGTCGTCACGCCTGCCGCGCGCGTCTCCACGGTCGACCCACGGGCGCCGCTCGCCACCGGAGCGGTCGTCGCGGCCACGCTGGCCCTCGCCTCGGTCCACCCACGGCCGGCGCTCAGGGCGGTTGTCCCGACCGCCCCGCGCGTCCCCGCGCTCGGTCCACGGCCGCCGCTCGGCACGGTCCTCACGAGCGTCTCCGCCGTACGGGCGCCGCTCGCGGCCGGGTCGATCGGCGCGACCGCCGGGGCCGTCGCCCCGAGGACGGCTGCCACGGTCGCCGGCCCTGTCGTCGCGCCGACCTCCACGCTCGGGCCGGTCGTCGCGGCCACCGCGGTCGTCCCCACGGGGACCATCACCACGGCGCGGGCCGCGGGCGCCTTCGTTCGAGCGCGGCTCGGACCGAGCCTTGCCCTGCCAGCCACGGCGGTCGCCGCTCTCCCGGCTCGGCCCCCGGTCGTCCCGGTCGGGCCGCGGCCGGCGCTCGGCCTGTTCCCGGCCGAACCCGCTGCGCCGCTCCTGGCCGCCATCGCGCCGGTCGCGCTGCTCGTACGGCTGCCGGTCGCCATGACTGCGCTCGCCGCGGCTGTCGCCCTGCCGCCCGGAACCGCCACGGTCGCGGCCGGCGTCGCGATCTACTCCGCGACCGGCGTTCCAGCCGGATCCCAGCCGCCGCGCGCCCGTTCCCCTGCCACGCTCGTCGCCCTGCCGGCCTACGCTGGGCCGGCCTTTTCGATCACTGTTTCCGCGGCCGCCGCTATCGCGATCTTCTCGCGGGCGGTCATCGCCGGAACCATCCGCGATACTCACCTCAAGAGGATACAAAAAAGTGGGCCCCCGCCTGCTGGCGGGGGCCCACTACACGTTGAATGTCGGCGGCGACCTACTCTCCCACACCCTGGCGAGTGCAGTACCATCGGCGCTGGAGGGCTTAGCTTCCGGGTTCGGGATGGGACCGGGCGTTCCCCCTCCGCCAAAACCACCGACAACACTATCAAATTATAAACCTATAGTGGATGCGATTATGCGCTCAGGGTCGCACAGTGGATGCAAACAACTCGCTGTGAATAAGCCCTCGGCCTATTAGTACCAGTCAACTCCACCCATTGCTGGGCTTCCATCTCTGGCCTATCAACCCAGTGGTCTGCTGGGGGCCTTAACCACGCAAAGGTGGTGGGAGACCTCATCTTGGAACGAGCTTCCCGCTTAGATGCCTTCAGCGGTTATCCCTTCCGAACATAGCCAACCAGCCGTGCTCCTGGCGGAACAACTGGCACACCAGAGGTTCGTCCGTCCCGGTCCTCTCGTACTAGGGACAGCCTTCCTCAAGTCTCCTGCGCGCGCGGCGGATAGGGACCGAACTGTCTCACGACGTTCTAAACCCAGCTCGCGTACCGCTTTAATGGGCGAACAGCCCAACCCTTGGGACCTACTCCAGCCCCAGGATGCGACGAGCCGACATCGAGGTGCCAAACCATGCCGTCGATATGGACTCTTGGGCAAGATCAGCCTGTTATCCCCGGGGTACCTTTTATCCGTTGAGCGACACCCCTTCCACCAGGTGGTGCCGGATCACTAGTCCCGACTTTCGTCCCTGCTCGACCTGTCAGTCTCACAGTCAAGCTCCCTTGTGCACTTACACTCAACACCTGATTGCCAACCAGGCTGAGGGAACCTTTGGGCGCCTCCGTTACATTTTGGGAGGCAACCGCCCCAGTTAAACTACCCACCAGGCACTGTCCCTGGACCAGATCATGGCCCGAGGTTGAGACACCCAATTCGACCAGAGTGGTATTTCAACAATGACTCCGCAACCACTGGCGTGGCCACTTCACAGTCTCCCACCTATCCTACACAAGCCGAACCGAGCACCAATACCAAGCTGTAGTAAAGGTCCCGGGGTCTTTCCGTCCTGCCGCGCGTAACGAGCATCTTTACTCGTAGTGCAATTTCGCCGAGTCTGTGGTCGAGACAGCGCCCAAGTCGTTACGCCATTCGTGCAGGTCGGAACTTACCCGACAAGGAATTTCGCTACCTTAGGATGGTTATAGTTACCACCGCCGTTTACTGGCGCTTAAATTCTCCGCTTCGCCCCCGAAGGAGCTAACAGGTCCTCTTAACGTTCCAGCACCGGGCAGGCGTCAGTCCGTATACATCGTCTTGCGACTTCGCACGGACCTGTGTTTTTAGTAAACAGTCGCTTGGGCCTGGTCTCTGCGGCCGGCTGCCCCTAGCCCGCAAAGGGCTTCAGAGCCTCCGGCCCTCCTTCTCCCGAAGTTACGGAGGTATTTTGCCGAGTTCCTTAACCACAGTTCACTCGATCGCCTTGGTATTCTCTACCTGACCACCTGTGTCGGTTTAGGGTACGGGCCGCAACAGCACTCGCTAGAGGCTTTTCTCGGCAGCATGGGATCATCCTACTTCGCCTCAATCGGCTACGCATCACCTCTCACCCTCAATGACATGCGGATTTACCTACATGTCGGGCTACAGGCTTACACCAGGACTACCACCGCCTGGCGGGACTACCCTCCTGCGTCACCCCATCGCTTGCCTACTACCGGATCGGGTCCCACGCTCCCCCAACAAGCCAGCCCGAAGGCCAGCAAGCGGGTTCGGATGGTTAGCATCACCGGCCTCGGCACGGGCGCACTGCCACGGGCACGGGAATATCAACCCGTTATCCATCGACTACGCCTGTCGGCCTCGCCTTAGGTCCCGGCTCACCCTGGGCGGATTAACCTGGCCCAGGAACCCTTGGTCATTCGGCGGCAGAGGTTCTCACTCTGCATTCGCTACTCATGCCTGCATTCTCACTCCCACACCCTCCACCCCTAGGTCACCCCGAGGCTTCACTGGATGCAGGACGCTCCCCTACCCAACACCACGACTACACAACCCCCCGAAAGGGGAAGCGGATCTAATGTGGCATTGCCACGGCTTCGGCGGTGTGCTTGAGCCCCGCTACATTGTCGGCGCAGGACCACTTGACCAGTGAGCTATTACGCACTCTTTAAAGGGTGGCTGCTTCTAAGCCAACCTCCTGGTTGTCTGGGCGATCCCACATCCTTTCCCACTTAGCACACGCTTAGGGGCCTTAGCCGGTGATCTGGGCTGTTTCCCTCTCGACTACGAAGCTTATCCCCCGCAGTCTCACTGCCGCGCTAGAAATACCGGCATTCGGAGTTTGGCTGAGTTCAGTAAGCTTGTCGGCCCCCTAGCCCATCCAGTGCTCTACCTCCGGCATCCACCACGCGACGCTGCACCTAAATGCATTTCGGGGAGAACCAGCTATCACGGAGTTTGATTGGCCTTTCACCCCTACCCACAGCTCATCCCCCAGGTTTTCAACCCTGGTGGGTTCGGGCCTCCACGACGTCTTACCGTCGCTTCACCCTGGCCATGGGTAGATCACTCCGCTTCGGGTCTACACCCCGCGACTACACGCCCTATTCAGACTCGCTTTCGCTACGGCTACCCCACACGGGTTAACCTCGCCACGAAGCATAACTCGCAGGCTCATTCTTCAAAAGGCACGCCATCACTTCGAAAAGCTCTGACGGCTTGTAGGCACACGGTTTCAGGTACTATTTCACTCCCCTCCCGGGGTACTTTTCATCTTTCCCTCACGGTACTAGTCCGCTATCGGTCATCAGGGAGTATTTAGGCTTACCGGGTGGTCCCGGCAGATTCACAGCAAATTCCACGAGCTCGCTGCTACTCGGGAGCAACGCCCACAGCGCGTGCGGAGTTTTCGTGTACGGGGCTCTCACCCACTACGGCGACCCTTTCCAGAGGCCTTCCACTAACACCACACAACACCATCTGGAGCTCGGCAGAACCCCAACGGCGAAATCCCACAACACCCCAGCCGCAACGCCTGCCGGCTTGACACGACCGAGGTTTAGCCTCATCCGCTTTCGCTCGCCACTACTCACGGAATCACGGTTGTTTTCTCTTCCTGTGGGTACTGAGATGTTTCACTTCCCCACGTTCCCTCTCATACCCTATGTATTCAGGCATGAGTGACACCCCATGACGGGTGCCGGGTTTCCCCATTCGGACATCCTCGGATCACAGCTCGGTTGACAGCTCCCCGAGGCCTATCGCGGCCTCCCACGTCCTTCATCGGCTCCTGATGCCTAGACATCCACCATGTGCCCTTAAACACTTATTCACAACAAGATGCTCGCATCCACTATGCAACACTCAACGCACAACCACACCCCAACCCGAAGCGGCCACCACCACACCCACAACCGGGATGCGTTAGGCGACCAAGGCCAGGGGCCAGAAGACACACCCCAATGCAGGGTGTCCCCTCAGGACCCAACAGCGTGTCGAACCCCCGAACCGAAATCCGGAGAACCATGAATCAGACTCTATGTTCCACCCAGCCACACCCACACCACCCTCGAAGGGGCAGCACGAGCATGGAATCAAGGAAAAGGAGAACCGACTCCAAACCACAGAGCCGACCAACCTCACCACACGGTGAGACTCCTTAGAAAGGAGGTGATCCAGCCGCACCTTCCGGTACGGCTACCTTGTTACGACTTCGTCCCAATCGCCGGTCCCACCTTCGACGACTCCCTCCCACAAGGGGTTAGGCCATCGGCTTCGGGTGTTACCAACTTTCATGACGTGACGGGCGGTGTGTACAAGGCCCGGGAACGTATTCACCGCAGCGTTGCTGATCTGCGATTACTAGCGACTCCAACTTCACGGGGTCGAGTTGCAGACCCCGATCCGAACTGAGACTAGCTTTAAGGGATTCGCTCCACCTCGCGGTCTCGCAGCCCTCTGTACTAGCCATTGTAGCATGTGTGAAGCCCTGGACATAAGGGGCATGATGACTTGACGTCATCCCCACCTTCCTCCGAGTTGACCCCGGCAGTCTCCCATGAGTCCCCGGCATAACCCGCTGGCAACATGGAACGAGGGTTGCGCTCGTTGCGGGACTTAACCCAACATCTCACGACACGAGCTGACGACAGCCATGCACCACCTGCACACCAGCCACAAGGGAACGCCTATCTCTAGACGCGTCTAGTGCATGTCAAACCCAGGTAAGGTTCTTCGCGTTGCATCGAATTAATCCACATGCTCCGCCGCTTGTGCGGGCCCCCGTCAATTCCTTTGAGTTTTAGCCTTGCGGCCGTACTCCCCAGGCGGGGCACTTAATGCGTTAGCTGCGGCACAGAGACCGTGGAATGGCCCCCACACCTAGTGCCCACCGTTTACGGCGTGGACTACCAGGGTATCTAATCCTGTTCGCTCCCCACGCTTTCGCTCCTCAGCGTCAGTATCGGCCCAGAGACCCGCCTTCGCCACCGGTGTTCCTCCTGATATCTGCGCATTTCACCGCTACACCAGGAATTCCAGTCTCCCCTGCCGAACTCAAGTGATGCCCGTATCGACCGCACGCTCAGGGTTGAGCCCCAAGTTTTCACGACCGACGTGACACACCGCCTACGAGCTCTTTACGCCCAATAATTCCGGACAACGCTCGCACCCTACGTATTACCGCGGCTGCTGGCACGTAGTTGGCCGGTGCTTCTTCTACCGGTACCGTCAGTCACCCTTCGTCCCGGTCGAAAGAGGTTTACAACCCGAAGGCCGTCATCCCCCACGCGGCGTCGCTGCGTCAGGCTTTCGCCCATTGCGCAATATTCCCCACTGCTGCCTCCCGTAGGAGTCTGGGCCGTATCTCAGTCCCAGTGTGGCCGGTCGCCCTCTCAGGCCGGCTACCCGTCGTCGCCTTGGTAGGCCATCACCCCACCAACAAGCTGATAGGCCGCGGGCCCATCCTCAGCCGAAAAACTTTCCACCCACTGTCATGCAACAGCAGGTCATATCCGGTATTAGACCCAGTTTCCCGGGCTTATCCCAGAGCTGAGGGCAGGTCACCCACGTGTTACTCACCCGTTCGCCGCTCGTGTACCCCCGAAGGGGCCTTACCGCTCGACTTGCATGTGTTAAGCACGCCGCCAGCGTTCGTCCTGAGCCAGGATCAAACTCTCCAACAAAATCTGGCTCTAGCAAGACCTGCGACGGGGTCGCAGGTCAAAACAAACTGGCATAAAACCAATTCATGATAAAGCTCGACACACTGTTGAGTTCTCAAGAGACACCCGCACACCTGTGCGATCCTCGCGGATCGGTCTGGGGCAACTTTCATACGGTACGTGGTCCTGGGCGCGGAGTCAAGCTCCGCCAGGCCCACTCCTTCAGGCTAGCACCGTGGTGCTCGGCCTTCCGGGGCGGCCGCCGTATCCGGGGGCTGACTCTGGGCCGGAGATTCCGTCCCGGTCTGTCGTGCTGCCCGCCGTGGCGACGAGGAGAAAGTTACACACCCCCGTCAGGGGGCCGAACACCGGGGGTCCCCTTTTGGCGTTTCCGCTGGTCAGAGGCCATTCCGGGGCGATGCGAGCCCAACGGCGGTCGACCCGCTCCGACGAGCCCGCGGCGCGGAGGCGGGTCGGTGTTCCCGCCCCCGCGCGCGGCTCAGCTCGCTCGGACGCCGGCGAGGTTGCGCTTGCCCCGACGGACGACTGCCCATCCCCCGGCGAGGAGGTCGGCCTCGCCGAGCGTCCAGCCCTCGTCGGGGATCTTGGTGTTGTTCACGTACGCCCCGCCCTCCGCGACCGTGCGCCGCGCGGCGCTCCGGCTCTCCACGAGCCCCGTCGAGAGCAGCAGCTCGACGATCGTCGGCACCGCGTCGAGCTTCACGTCGGCGTGCGGCACTTCGGCCAGTGCGGCCTCGAGCGTGCCGGCGTCCAGCTCCCCGAGGTCGCCACGGCCGAAGAGCGCGGCGCTCGCCGCGACCACCTGGTCGGTGGCGCGTTGCCCGTGCACGAGCGTGGTGAGCTCCCCGGCGAGCCGCCGTTGCGCCTCCCGCGTGTGCGGTCTTTCGGCGACGGCCCGCTGCAGCTCGTCGACCTCCGCCCGGGACAGGAACGTGAAGTACCGCAGGTAGCGGAGCACGTCGGCGTCGGCGACGTTGACGAAGTACTGGTACCACGCGTATGGCGAGGTCATCTGCGCGTCGAGCCAGATGCTGCCGCCGCCGGTGGACTTGCCGATCTTGCGGCCTTCCGCGTCGGTGACGAGCGGTGTGGTCACGGCGTGCGCGGCAGCGCCCTCGACCTTCCGGATCAGGTCCACCCCGCCGACGATGTTGCCCCACTGGTCGGACCCACCGATCTGCAACCGGCAGCCGTACTCGCGGTACAGGTGCAGGTAGTCCTGGCTCTGCAGGAGCAGGTAGCTGAACTCGGTGTAGGACATCCCGTCACCGGCGAGCCTGCGCTTGACCGTCTCGCGGTTCAGCATCACGTTGATCGAGAAGTGCTTACCGGTGTCCCGCAGGAACTCGAGCGTGGTCTGCCCGCCGGTCCAGTCGAGGTTGTTGACGATCAGCGCTCCGGTGGGCGAGTCGTCGAAGTCGACGAACCGCTCCAGCTGCCCGCGGATCCGGCCGGCCCAGTCCTTGATCGTCTCGGCGCTCTGCAGCGCCCGCTCACCGACGTCGCGCGGATCACCGATCATGCCGGTGGCCCCTCCGGCCAGCACGATCGGCCGGACCCCCGCCTGCTGGAACCGGCGCAGTGTGAGCAACTGCATGAGGTTGCCCGCGTGCAGGCTGGGGGCGGTGGGGTCGAACCCGGCATACATCGTGAGCACGCCGTCGGCGAGGTCTCGGCGCAGCGCGTCGAGGTCGGTGCTCTGCGCGATCAGGCCGCGCCACTCCAGCTCATCGAGGATGTTCGTTCCCACACGTCGATCCTCCCCCACCCTGACTAGTGCTCCCCGCCGGAGGTTCGCCAAGGGTCTCGGCGGCCCAGCTCCACGCTGGACGCACCGGCGGACAGCCCGAGTACGCCCAGTACGAGGGCCGCCCACCGGCACGCCCAGCGAGAAGCTGGATCCACCGATACCCCCGACGAACCTCCGGCGGGAAGCACCTAGGGCATTTCAGCCGCCCAGACGCGCGGCGAACTCGGCGGGCAGCTCGTCGAGCAGAGCGGGAAGGCTCAGGACGCTGCTGAACGACAGCGCGACGCCCTGCTCCTCGGTGAGCTCCACCACCCGCCCGTCCTGGGCCACGCGCAGCGCGGCCGCGCCGGGCTGCTGGGCGATCCCCGGGTTCGGCGTACCGGGGATCGTGATCCATCCCACGAGGTCGTTCTGGTCGAGCAGGCCGAGCTGCTCCCCGCTGATGTCGGCGTAGAAGTCGCCGTCGGCGAGCTCGTCGAACTGGGCCGGCACGGTGAAGCCGAGCGAGGTGAGAAAGCGCCCTCGGTTGTCGTCGGAGGTCCACACGAAGTAGTGACCGTTGCCCGACGAGCTGGCCGCGGCGACCGAGGCCTGCTTCCCGGCGAACTGCGGGTACTGCGCGCGAACGGAAGCGAACCGGGCCTCGAGGTCGGTGACGAGCTGGTCGGCCTCGCCGGCCTTGCCGAGCGCTGCGCCGATCAGGTGCGTGGCGTCCTGCCACCCGGTCTGGTAGGCGTCCGAGCCCGGCGGCTGCGCGATCGTGGGGGCGATCCGGGAGTACGTGTCGTACTGCTCCTGGGTGAGCCCGGCCGACACCGCGACGATCAGGTCGGGACGCAGCGCCGCGATCGCCTCCGTGCTGACCTCCCCGCTGAGCACCTGCGGCTGCTGGCCCTGCAGGCGGTCACTCGCCCACGGCCACGTGGCCGCGGGCCGGTTGCCGGTGAACTCGCGGATGGCGACGGGCACCACACCGAGCGCGAGGATCGTGTCCTGATCGGTATATCCCAGCGACACCACGCGTTGCGGTGCCGCCGGGATCACGGTCGAGCCGAGCGAGTGCTGCACGGTGACCGGGAACGCTCCCCCACCGGACGCCGGTGGTGCCGCGGCTGGTGCCGGCCCACCTCCCCCGCACGCGCTGAGCAGGACGGCGGCGGCGGCGGCGAGGGCCGAGAAGGCACGGAGGCGGACGATCACGCGCGCAGGTTAGGCTCCCCTATCTGCCGAGTCCAGTCGATGTGATCGGCGCGCCACGGCCCGGCCGGTACGGGCTCACCGCGGGTGATCCGTCCAGCCAGAACCGCCACGGCAGCTCGTGGGCGGCCGCCACCCCGACCCGCGGGCCGGCGCGCACCAGCGCCGGGTCGACCGGCGGCGCGGCCAGCAGCCGCACGGGGGACGTGGGGTCGGTCACGTCGACGCCGTTGTGCTCCCGCCCGAGCCCGAGCAGCGACGCGAGCCGGGCAGGCCCCTTGGCGAGATCATCGTCGCGGCGGGCGGTCGGGCGCCGGGCGCGCGCCACGGCGAGGTCCGACACGACCTCGCCGGCCCGCAGCAGCACGGCCCCCGCTTCCCCGTCCTCCAGCGCGCTGATGTTGGCGCAGAAGTGCATGCCGTAGACGAAGTAGACGTACAGGTGCCCGGCCGGCCCGAACATCACGCCGTTGCGCGCGGTGCGACCGCGGAAGCTGTGCGACGCGGGGTCGTCGGCGCCCCGGTAGACCTCCACCTCGACGAGCCGGACGGCCACCGCGCCCTCGGGTGTGTCCGAGACGACCGTGCAGCCGAGCAGCCGCACGGCCGCCTCGGGGACGTCGACGGCCAGCTCCTCCCGCGGGAGGAGATCAGAATGTGTTCGAGAAGCCCGCACGTGGGCCGCAGACGCAGGTGATCCGGCAGGTCCCGGCTGCCCTGGGCGGCCCGCTGCGCGCTTCTCGAACACATTCTCACCCACGTTCGGCAAGCGCCAGCCGCACGCAGACCGCTACGCCCTCCATCGCCTTGCGAACCTCGGCGAGCACGGGGAACGTCGGCGCGAGCCGGATGATGCTGTCCTGCGGGTCCTCGCCGCCCGGGTGGGTGGCGCCGGCCGGGGTGAGCGCCAGCCCCGCTTCCTTGGCGAGCCGGACGATCTCGGTGGCCGTGCCCTCCGGCACGGTCAGCGTGACGAAGTACCCACCGGCAGGCTTCGACCACGTGACGCCCTGCGTGCCGGCGAACTCGCGGGTGAGGATCTCGTCCACCGCGGCGAACTTCGGCGCGATGATCTCGCGGTGCTTGCGCATGTGCGCGCGCAGGCCGTCGCCGTCGCGCAGGAACCGCACGTGGCGCAGGTGGTTGACCTTGTCGGGCCCGATCGTGCGCTTCGACGTGAGCCGGATCCACCAGTCGATGTTCTCCGCGGACGCGCCGAGGAAGGCCACCCCGGCACCGGCCAGTGTGATCTTCGACGTGGAGCCGATGACGAACGGGCGGTTCGGGTGGCCCGCCTCGGCCGCGAGCCCCAGCACGTCGGCGATCTCCACCTCGTCCTCGGTGAGGTGGTGCACGGTGTAGGCGTTGTCCCAGATGATCCGGAAGTCGGACGCGGCCGTGGGCATCGCGGCGAGCCTGCGCACCGTCTCGTCCGAGTACACCGCGCCCGTGGGGTTGGAGTACTTCGGCACGCACCAGATGCCCTTGATCGTGGGGTCGGCGGCAACCAGTTCCTCGACGACGTCCATGTCGGGGCCGTCGTCGGTCATCGGCACCGGCACCAGCTCGATGCCGAGCCGCTCGCACACGCCGAAGTGCCGGTCGTAGCCGGGGACCGGGGCGAGGAAGACGACCCGCTCCTCGTCCGCCCAGCGGCGTTCGGCGCCGGGCAGGGGGCTGAGCAGCGCGTGGACGAGCGTGTCGTGCATCAGCTCGAGGCTGGAGTTGCCGGACGCGATCATCTGGTCGACGGGGACCTGCAGGAACGGCGCGAAGATCGCCCGCAGCTCCTTCAGGCCGTGCAGGCCGCCGTAGTTGCGGGTGTCCGTGCCGTCGGCGGCGCGGAAGTCGTCGGCGCCGGGCAGGTTCAGCATGGCGACGGAGAGGTCGAGCTGCTGCGACGACGGCTTGCCCCGGGTGAGGTCGAGCTTCATGCCCTCGGCCTGGAGCTTCTCGTAGGCGGTGCGGGCGTCCTCCAGCCCGGGCGTGGTCATGCTGAACCTCCAGTTGGGGTGAGTGCCTGGCGCGCGGTGGTGGCGGCGGCGCGCAGGTCGGCGAGCTGTTCGGCGACCCGAGCGCCCGCGGTGCCGCCGCGGGCGGCCCGGGACGCGATCGAGCCTGCCACGGTCAGTACGTCGCGCACGTCCGGGGTCAGACTCGGGTGGATGGCGGCCAGCTCGGTGTCGGTGAGGTCCTCGAGCCCGACGCCGCGGGCCTCCGCGGCGCGCACGGAGCCGCCTGCGGCCTCGTGCGCCACTCGGAACGGCACGCCCTTGCGGACCAGCCATTCGGCGACGTCCGTTGCGAGCGTGAAGCCCGCCGGGGCGAGCGCCGCGAGCCGGTCGGTGTGGAACGTGAGCGTGGCCACCATCCCGGCGACCGCCGTCAGCAGCAGGTCCAGCTGCTCGACCGAGTCGAACAGCGGCTCCTTGTCCTCCTGCAGGTCGCGGTTGTAGGCGAGCGGGAGGCCCTTGAGCGTGGCGAGCAGCCCGGACAGGTTGCCGATCAGCCGCCCGGCCTTGCCGCGCGCAAGTTCGGCCACGTCCGGGTTCTTCTTCTGCGGCATTATCGAGCTGCCGGTGGAGAAGGCGTCGTCGAGCGTGACGTAGCCGAACTCGGCGGTGGCCCAGATGATCACCTCCTCGGCGATCCGCGAGAGGTCCACGGCGATCATGGCCAGGACGAACGCGGCCTCGGCCGCGAAGTCCCGCGACGCCGTGCCGTCGATCGAGTTCGCCGACGACGAGTCGAAGCCCAGCTCCGCCGCGACGGCCTCCGGGTCGAGCCCGAGCGACGAGCCTGCGAGCGCGCCCGATCCGTACGGCGAGACGGCCGCCCTGCGGTCCCAGTCGCGCAGCCGGTCGACGTCGCGCAGCAGGGCGTGCGCGTGCGCGGCGAGGTGGTGGGACAGCAGGACGGGCTGCGCGTGCTGAAGGTGGGTGCGCCCTGGCATCGGGGCGTCCGGGTGGGCCTCGGCCTGCGCGACGAGGGCGTCGACGACGTCGAGCACGCCGGCGCCGACCCGGCGGGCGGCGTCGCGCAGCCACATCCGGAAGAGCGTGGCGACCTGGTCGTTGCGCGAGCGCCCCGCCCGCAGCTTGCCGCCCAGCTCCGGCCCGGCCCGCTCGATCAGGCCGCGCTCGAGGGCCGAGTGCACGTCCTCGTCGTCGGGTGCCGGGCCGAACGCGCCCGACTCGACCTCGGCGGCGAGCTTGGCAAGTGCGTCGAGCATGCCGGCGAGCTCGTCGTCGGTGAGCAGGCCTGCCCGATGCAGCACACGGGCGTGCGCCATCGAGGCCCGCAGGTCGTACGGCGCGAGGCGCCAGTCGAACTGCGTTGACTTCGACAGTGCGGCAAGCGCGTCGGCGGGTCCCGAGGCGAACCGGCCACCCCACAGGGCCATCAGTCGGTACCCGCTTCCAACGCCGCCTCGTCGAGGGACTTGTCCGAGTCGCGCTCAGCTGCCTCGTCGGCCGTCGCGATCCGGTCGAAGCCGCCCGCTGGGAGCTCACCGAAGAGCGTGCCGTGCTCGACGAGCACCGTGCCCTGCTCGTGCGGCTGCCCCGCGTAGGCCTCCAGCTTCGCGCGGGAGTCGGCGATGTCGAGGTTGCGCATGGTGAGCTGGCCGATCCGGTCCGTCGGCCCGAACGCGGCGTTCTCGACGCGCTCCATCGAGAGCCTGTCCGGGTGGTAGGAGAATCCGCTCCCCTGGGTGTCGAGGATCGTGTAGTCGTCTCCGCGACGCAGGCGGAGCGTCACTGTGCCGGTCACCAGCGAGGCGACCCAGCGTTGGATCGACTCGCGCACCATCAGGGCCTGCGGGTCGAGCCAGCGCCCCTCGTAGAGCAGCCGGCCGAGCTTGCGGCCCTCGAGGTGGTAGTTGGCCAGCGTGTCCTCGTTGTGGATCGCGTTGAGCAGCCGCTCGTAGGCGGCGAAGAGCAGCGCCATCCCGGGCGCCTCGTAGATGCCGCGCGACTTGGCCTCGATGATCCGGTTCTCGATCTGGTCGGACATGCCGAGGCCGTGGCGTCCGCCGATGGTGTTGGCCTCCCGGACGAGGGCGACCTGGTCGGCGAACCGCTTGCCGTTGATCGCCACCGGGTACCCGGCCTCGAAGGTGACCGTGACGTCCTCGGTGTCGATCCGGGTCTCGAGGTCCCAGAACTTCACGCCCATGATCGGCTCGATGGTCTCGAGCGACACGTCGAGGTGTTCGAGGGTCTTGGCCTCGTGGGTGGCACCCCAGATGTTGGCGTCGGTGGAGTACGCCTTCTCGGCGGCGTCCCGGTAGGGCAGCCCGTGTGCGGTGAGCCACTTGCTCATCTCGTCGCGCCCGCCCAGCTCGTGGACGAAGTCGGCGTCGAGCCACGGCTTGTAGATGCGCAGCTCGGGGTTGGCCAGCAGGCCGTAGCGGTAGAACCGCTCGATGTCGTTGCCCTTGAAGGTCGAACCGTCGCCCCAGATGTTCACGCCGTCGGCCTGCATCGCCCGCACCAGCAACGTCCCGGTGACGGCGCGGCCGAGCGGCGTGGTGTTGAAGTACGTCCGGGCCCCGGACCGGATGTGGAAGGCGCCGCACGCCAGCGCCGCGAGGCCCTCCTCGACCAGCTGCGGCTTGATGTCGACGGCGCGGGCGATCTCGGCGCCGTACTGCTTCGCGCGCGCGGGGACACCGGAGATGTCCGGCTCGTCGTACTGGCCGAGGTCGGCCGTGTAGGTGCACGGGATCCCGCCCTTGTCGCGCATCCAGGCGACCGCCACCGAGGTGTCGAGGCCTCCGGAGAAGGCGATGCCGATGCGCTCGCCCTTGGGGAGGGAGGTCAGGACCTTGCTCACGAGGGGGATGCTCCTTGTCGGTTCGCGCACGGTCGATCGCGCAGGGGTCAGAGTTCGCGCAGGCGCGCGACGAGTTCGGCGCCGGTGAGCGGCTCGCGGGCGACCACCAGCAGGGTGTCGTCGCCGGCGATCGTGCCGACGACGTCGTGCAGGGCAGCGCGGTCCAGCGCGCTCGCCAGGTAGTGGGCCGCGCCCGGCGGGGTGCGCAGGACCGCAAGATTCCCACTCGCGTCCGCGGACACGAGCAGGTCCCCCAGCAACCTGGCGAGGCGGGCGGTGCCGCCCTCGACGCCCCGCACCGGGCTGCCGTCGTCCGGGATCACGTACGCACCGCGGACCTTGAGCGCGCCCAGCTCGTCGAGGTCGCGGGAGAGCGTGGCCTGCGTGGTGGCGATCCCGTCCGCCTCCAGCAGGCCGAGCAGCTCCGTCTGGCTGTGCACGGCCCGGTCCCGGATCAGCTCGACGATCCGGGCCTGGCGGGCCGCGCGCGTCCCCCCGGTCACGGCTGTCGGAGCAACCATGCGAGGAGTGCCTTCTGTGCGTGCAGCCGGTTCTCGGCCTCGTCCCAGACCGCGCTGGCCGGGCCGTCGAGCACGTCGTCGGTGATCTCGTCACCCCGGTGTGCGGGCAGGCAGTGCAGCACGATCGCGCCCTCGCCCGCCCGTTCCAGCAGGCGTGCGTTGACCTGCAGCGGCCGGAACGGCGCCGCGCGGTCGAGGCCGTCGTGCTCCTGGCCCATCGACACCCAGGTGTCGGTGACGACGACGTCGACGCCGTCGACCGCGGCGTGCGGGTCGGCGATCAGCTCGACCCCGCCTCCGGTGTCGGACGCCCGGTTCTTCGCGTCGCGCAGCACGCCACCGTCGGGCTGGAAGCCCTCGGGAGCGCAGATCCGGACGTGCATGCCTGCCGTGGCGCCGCCGAGCAGCAGCGAGTGGGCCATGTTGTTGGCGCCGTCGCCGAGGTAGGTCAGCGTGAGCCCGGCGAGCCTGCCGAACCGCTCGCGGATCGTCTGCAGGTCGGCCAGCACCTGGCACGGGTGGAATTGGTCGGTGAGGGCGTTGACCACCGGGACCGACGCCCCCGCGGCCATCTCCTCGATACGGGACTGGTCGCCGGTGCGCCACACGATCGCGTCGACGTAGCGGGACAGCACGCGGGCGGTGTCGGCGATCGTCTCGCCGCGGCCGAGCTGGCTCGCCTGCGCGTCGACGATCAGCGGCGTGCCGCCGAGCTGGCCGATCCCCACCTCGAACGAGATCCGGGTGCGGGTCGACGGCTTGTCGAACAGCACCGCGACGGCCTTCGGCCCTTCCAGGGGGCGCTGGGCGAAACGGTCGGCCTTCATCGCGTCGGCGAGGTCGAGGACCTCGCGCTGCTCGTCAGGCGTCAGGTCGTCGTCGCGCAGCAGGTGCCTACTCATTACCCGCATCCAGGAACTTCGGGAAGGCCGCGAGGAACTCGCGGGCCTGGGCCTCGGTGAGCACGAGCGGCGGGACGAGCCGCACGCGGTCGGGCACCGCGTTGTTCACGAGGAACCCGCCTGCGCGGGCGGCCGCGGCCACCGCGGTGGACACCGGCTTGCGCAGGCCGAAGCCGATCAGCAGACCCGCGCCGCTGACGTCGGCGACGAGCGGGTGGCCCATGGCCTCCACCGACGTCGCGATCTCCTTGCCGACCTGCGTGACCTGCTCCAGCAGGCCCTCCTCTGCGATCGTGCGCAGCACGGCGAGCGCGGCGGCCGCGACCACCGGGTTGCCGCCGAACGTGGTGCCGTGCTGGCCGGGCGTCAGGAGGTCGCCCGCGGCGTCGAGACCGATGCACGCGCCGATCGGCAGCCCGCCCGCGAGGCCCTTGGCGAGCGTCACGACGTCGGGCACCACACCGGCCTGCTGGAACGCGAACCACGAGCCGGTGCGGCCGATCCCGGTCTGCACCTCGTCGAGCACGAGCAGGGCTCCGTGCTCGGCGGTGATCCGCCGGGCCGCCTGCAGGTAGCCATCCGGCGGGTTGATCGCGCCCGCCTCGCCGAGGATCGGCTCCAGGAACACGGCAGCCGTGTCGGCGTCGACGGCCGCCTCGAGCGCGGCCACGTCGCCGAACGGGATGTGCTCCACGCCCGGCGTCATCGGGTAGAACGGCGTGCGCTTGGGCTCCTGGCCGGTCAGGGCGAGCGCGCCCATGGTGCGGCCGTGGAAGGCGTTCTCGCAGGCGATGATCTTCGGCCGGCCGGTGCGTCGGGCCATCTTGAACGCGGCCTCGTTGGCCTCGGCACCCGAGTTGCAGAACACGACCCGGCCGGGCCGGTCGATCAGCTCCAGGAGCTTCTCGGCCAGTTCCAGGGGCGGCTCGGTGATGTAGAGGTTGGACGTGTGGCCGAGCGTCCGCATCTGGGTGGTGACGGCGTCGATCACGGCCGGGTGCCCGTGGCCCAGCGCGTTCACCGCGATGCCCGCGACCAGGTCGAGGTAGCGATTGCCGTCGGCGTCCCACACCTCGGCGCCGCTGCCGCGTACGAGCGTGAGCGGCGGGGTGCCGTAGTTGTCCATCATCGCGGCCTGCCACCGCTGGGTCAGGTCAGTCATGGGGTCACCATCGTTCCGACTCCCTCGCTGGTGAATACCTCGAGCAGCACCGAGTGCGGCATCCGCCCGTCGATCACATGGGCCTGCGGCACGCCACCGCGCACCGCCCGGAGGCAGGCCTCCATCTTGGGCGCCATCCCGCTCGCCAGGCCGGGCAGCATCGGCTCCAGCTCGTCGGCGGTGAGGGCGCTGATCACCGACTCCGGGTCGGGGTAGTTCGCGAAGAGCCCTGCCACGTCGGTGAGCACGACGAGCTTCGCCGCGCCCAGCGCCGAGGCCAGCGCGGCGGCCGCGCTGTCGGCGTTGATGTTGTAGACCGTCCCGTCGACGTCCGGGGCAACGCCCGCGACCACCGGGATCCGCCCGGCCCGCACGATGTCGAGCACCGCGTCCGGGTTGACGTGCACGACGTCGCCGACCAGCCCGATGTCGACCGCCTCGCCGTCGACGAGCGCGGTGCGCTTCTCCGCGGTGAACAGGTGCGCGTCCTCGCCGGACAGGCCAACGGCGTACGGGCCGTGCTTGTTGATCAACCCGACGAGCTCGCGCCCGACCTGCCCGACCAGCACCATCCGCACGACGTCGATCGTCTCCGGGGTGGTGACGCGCAGCCCGCCGCGGAACTCCGCGGGCAGGCCGAGCCGGTCGAGCATCGCGGTGATCTGCGGGCCACCGCCGTGGACGACCACGGGGTGGATGCCTGCGAGTCGCAGGAACACCATGTCCTTGGCGAAGGCCTGCTTGAGCTCCTCGTCCACCATCGCGTTGCCGCCGTACTTGACCACGACGATCTTGTCGTGGAAGCGCTGCAGCCATGGCAGCGCCTCGGCGAGGACGCCTGCCTTCTCCCCCGCCCGGCTCAGCCGCTCCTCAAGAGGAATACGCACTGTTCTCCTCGACGTAGCCGTGGGACAGGTCGGTGGTGAGGATCTCCGCGGCACCGTCGCCGAGGCCGAGCGCGATCTCGACGAGGACGTCGGCGCCCTTCAGGTCGGCGGCGGAGCGGTCGCCCGCGGCGACTCCGCCAAGGCAGAGCAGCACCCCGTTGATGGTGACGTCGATCCGGTCGGGGTCGACGGCGGCGTCGGAGTAGCCGACGGCGGCCGCGATCCGGCCCCAGTTGGGGTCCGAGCCGAAGAGGGCGGTCTTGACGAGGCTGTCGCGGGCCACCGTGCGGGCGACCGTCACCGCGTCGTCCTCCGACGCGGCACCGGTGACGTTGATCGTCATCCGCTTCGTGACGCCCTCTGCGTCGGCCTGCATCTGCCGCGCCAGGTCCTTGCACAGGTCGGTCAGCGCGGCGCCGAACGCCTCGGCGTCCGGGACGACCCCTGAGGCGCCCGAGGCGAGCAGCAGCACGGTGTCGTTGGTGGACATGCAGCCATCGATGTCGAGCCGGTCGAAGCTCACGCGCACGGCGGGGCGCAGGGCCGCGTCCAGGGCGGGTGCGTCGAGCACGGCGTCGGTGGTGATGACCGTGAGCATCGTGGCCATCGAGGGAGCGATCATGCCCGCTCCCTTGGTGAACCCGCCGATGCGCCAGCCCGCGGAGTCGGTGTGAGCGGCCTCCTTGGCGACGGTGTCGGTCGTCATCACGGCGGTGGCGGCGGCCAGGCCGCCCGCGGCGTCGGCCCCGAGTGCGGTGTGCGCGGCCGCGACCCCGTCGAGGACGTTGTCGCGGGGCAGCTGCGAGCCGATCAGGCCGGTGGAGCACACCGCGACCTCGATCGCCCCGCACCCGAGCAGCTCGGCCGCCTTCTCCGCGGTGGCGTGGGCGGTCTGGAAGCCCTCCGGGCCGGTGCAGGCGTTGGCGTTGCCTGCGTTGAGCACGACCGCGCGCAGCCTGCCGGTGGCGAGCACCTGCTCCGACCACAGGACCGGGGCGGCCTTGACCTTGTTGCGGGTGAAGACACCCGCGGCGGCGTGCTGAGGGCCGTCGTTGACGACGAGGGCGAGGTCGGGACCCTCGCCGGTGCGGATGCCTGCGACGACACCTGCGGCCCGGAAGCCCTTGGGCTGCGTGACGCTCACGGCGCGACACCCGTCAGCGGCAGGCCCGCGGTCTCGGGCAGGCCGAGCGCCAGGTTCATGCACTGGATCGCGCCGCCGGCCGTGCCCTTCGTCAGGTTGTCGATCGCGGCGACAACGACCAGCCTGCCTGCGTCCGCGTCGACCGTGACCTGCAGCTGGACGGTGTTCGCGCCCAGCGTGGCCGCGGTGGCGGGCCAGCTGCCTTCGGGGAGCAGGTACACGAAGGGCTCGTCGGCGTATGCCTTCGCGTAGACCTCGACCGCCTCGGCCGCCGTCACGCTCGTGCGCGCCGTGCAGGTGGCGAGGATGCCGCGCGGCAGCGGGGCCAGTACCGGCGTGAAGCTCACGGAGACGGGCGCGCCGGCGGCGGCCGACAGGTTCTGCACCATCTCCGGGGTGTGCCGGTGCACGCCGCCCACCCCGTACGCCGACAGCGAGCCCATCACCTCGGCGCCGAGCAGGTGTGGCTTGAGCGACTTGCCCGCGCCGGACGTGCCGGTGACGGCCGTGACGACGACCTCGGGTTCCGCGATCCCGGCGGCGAAGGCCGGAGCGAGCGCAAGGCTCACCGCCGTGGGATAGCAGCCGGGAACGGCGACCCGCTTCGCGCCCCGGAGCGCATCCCGGGCGCCGGGAAGCTCGGGCAACCCGTACGGCCAGCTGCCCGCGTGCGCGCCGCCGTACCAGCGCTCCCACGCGGCCGGGTCGGCGAGCCGGTGGTCGGCGCCGCAGTCGATCACAACCGTGTCGTCACCGAGCTGCGCGGCCAGCTCCGCGGACTTCCCGTGCGGGAGCGCGAGGAAGACGACGTCGTGGCCCGCGAGGGTCTCGGCGGTGGTGTCCTCCAGCACGCGATCGGCCAGCGGGAGCAGGTGGGGCTGGTGCGCCCCCAGGCGCGTGCCCGCGCTCCCGCCCGCCGTGAGGCTCCCGATCTCCACGTCCGGATGCGCGAGCAGGAGCCGGAGGAGCTCTCCCCCGGCGTACCCGCTCGCGCCTGCCACCGCTACCCGCACCATGCGTATGACTATGCACGCCGACGCAAGCCGATGCAACATAGTTGGCGATGTGCGACCCCAGCTTGATCACCGGATCGGCGCGCCGCCGGTCACATCCGGCCGGCTTCGCGCCTGACTGGTGATCATGGGCCTGGGTCGGCTCAACAGGCCATGATCATCAGATTGGAGCAGCTGCGGCCGCATTCGGCCGGGAGCGCGCCCGGCTGCTGATCATGGACCGGCCGGGCTGGCGGGTGTCAGCCCATCGTCTTCTGGCCGTCGAGGGACTCGCGGATGATGTCGGCGTGCCCGGCGTGCTGGGCCGTCTCGGCGACGATGTGCAGGAAGGCGCGGCGTGCAGAGCGGGTGGCGCCCTTCGGGAACCACGGCGCCTCGGGCAGCGGGTGGGAGAGGTCGAGGTCGACGGTGGCGACGAGCCCGTCGGTGCGCCGGGCGACCTCGTCGTAGCGGGCGAGCACGCCTTCAAGGGTCTCGTCGGGGAGCAGCCGGAAGCCCGCGGTGTACTGCTCGACGAGTTCAGGGGTGGGCTCGCTCCAGTCGACGTCGCCGCCGCCCAGCGCATCGGGCCCGTTCAGGATGAACTCCGCCCAGCTCTGCTCGGTCTCGGCGACGTGCTTGATCAGTCCACCGAGGGTCAGCTCGCTCGCCGTGGTGCGCTGCCGTGCCTGGTCGTCGGTGAGCCCCTGCACGGTGTGCCGCAGGAACTGGCGGTGCACCGTGAGGGTCTCGAGGATGTCCGCACGCTCTCCGGTCAGCGCGATGGTGGTCATGACGGGGGCCTCCTGGGTGCTGGTCATCGGGTTTCTCGCTCTCGGTATCGGTGCTGTTGAGGACTACGTTATGACCCTCAAGTGCCACTTCCTGACCTCAATTGGCGAGAATCTGGGGACATGGCGAACACGAGCTCGCGGACGCTGCGGCTGCTGTCCCTGCTGCAGACCCACCGCTACTGGCCGGGGCCGGAGCTGGCCGATCGGCTCGCCGTCTCGGTGCGGACGCTGCGGCGCGACATCGATCGCCTCCGCGAGCTGGGCTACCCCGTCGAGGCGAGCCGCGGCGTCGACGGCGGGTACCAGCTCGCCCCTGGTGCCGCGCTCCCGCCGCTCGTGCTGGACGACGAGGAGGCGGTAGCGCTCGCCGTCGGACTGCAGGCCGCAGCGCAGGGCGGCGTGGCCGGGATCGCCGAGTCGTCGGTGCGCGCGCTCACCAAGGTGGTGCAGGTGATGCCGCCCCGGCTGCGGCGCCGCGTCGACGCGCTGCGAGCCATGACGGTGCCGGTGACCTGGGGCAACACAGCACCCAGCACCGACCCGGCCGTGCTCACCGCCCTCGCGCAGGCGTGCCGCGACACCGAGCGGCTCGAGTTCGGCTACACCGCGAGGTCCGGCAAGCGCACCGACCGGCACGTGGAACCGCTGCGGCTGGTGTCGCTCGGGCGTCGCTGGTACCTCGTCGCCTACGACCTGGGCCGCCACGACTGGCGCAGCTTCCGCGTCGACCGGATCGACGCTCCGCAGACCACGGGCGCCCGGTTCCTGCCCCGCACGCTGCCCGCGGAGGACGCCGCCGCGTTCGTGCGGGCGTCGACGGAGCAGGTGCCCGGCTGGACCGTGGACGTGCTGGTCGACGCGCCCACCGGGCGGGTGCGGAAGTTGGTGGACCGCTGGGGCACCGCCGATGACGCCGGCGACGGGCGGTGCCGGCTGCGCATGCGCGTCGACTCGCTGGACTGGCCGGCGATGATGCTCGGGGCGATCGGCGCGGACTTCGAGGTGGTCTCGCCGCCCGAGCTGCTCGACCACGTGCGCGGCTGGGCGCGGACGTTCGACAGGGCCACCGGGCCGGCAGGCGACTGAACCACGCCGTCGGGATCGAGCGGTACAGGGCCAGGCCGTACGGTGCCGGCGTGCACCCGATCGTCGAGCGGCTGCGGGCCGATCTCGCCGCGCAGGCAGACCCGTCCGCGGCGCTGGAGATGCAGCGGTACATGAAGTCGGAGATGCCGTTCCGCGGGGTGGCGAAGCCGGCCCGCGAGCGGCTGCTGAAGGATGCCGTCGCGGCGCTTCCACTCGCCGACCCCGCATCGCTCGTCGCCGTGGTGCGAGGGCTGTGGGACGGTGCGGAGTTCCGCGAGGAGCGCTACCTCGCCCTGTCACTCACCGGCCACCGCCGGTACCTGCAGTGGCTCGACCCGTCGTGGGTGCCGCTGCTGCGGCACTGGATCGTCACGGGCTCATGGTGGGACTTCACCGACGAGATCGCGAGCCGCCGGATCGGCCCGCTGCTCAGGGCACACCCCGAGGAGCTGCGCCCCGTGATCCGCGCGTGGATCACCGACCCGGACCGCTGGCTGCGCCGCACATCCGTCATCTGCCAGCTCCAGGCGGCAGGGTCGATCGACATCGCGCTGCTCACCGACGCGATCGAGGCCAACATCGCCGACCCCGACTTCTTCCTCCGCAAGGGCATCGGCTGGGCCCTGCGCCAGCACGCCCGCGTCGACCCGGACTGGGTCCGCACGTTCGTCGACGACCACCCGGAGCTCTCGCCGCTCGCCCGCCGCGAGGCCATGCGCCACCTGGGCGCTTGACGCGCAGCTGATCATTCCGAGACGTGATTCGGCGCCCTCCCGAGGGCGCTGACGTCGACCTCGGAAGAATCACTACGCCCGGCTTCCGCCCCGACCTGCCCACACCGAGACCGCGACTCGCGTGCACCCAGACCGCGACTCGCGGGCGTGGCCAGGGGTGAAATTGCGCGGAACGGGCCCGGAGCCCGGGGGTGGCTGGTTACCGTCGCTGCGTGTGGCGGGCGCGGGTGTGCGGAGTGGTGATGGCGCTCGTGCTGCCGCTCGTCGGCGCGGGATGCACCACTGTCGTCGCGGGGTCGGCCGCGCCGGCGGGGCCGCGCATCGACGGGCTCGACGCCGACGTGCTGGCCGACGAGTGCCTGCTGACCGCGGCGGAGTTCGGCGAGCTCGTCGACCTGCCGGTGCAGCCGCCGGAACAGGGCACGGTCGACCGCGGCGACGGTTCGCGCAGCGCCGGCTGCGTCGTTGCGGCCGGGGCCGAACCGGTCGCGCTGGTCAACGTGTACGGGGTGCGCACGGGCACTCCCGCCGACTACGTCCGCGCCGAGGACGTGGCGGGACGGCGCGAGCTGCCGGGGGTCGGCGCCGGGGCTGCCGTGATCGGCACCGCGGCGGGGCCCACCCTGCAGCTCGCGGGCGAGCGGTACCTCGTCACGATCCTGGTGTCGGGCACCGTCCCCTCGGACGAGGAGTGGCGGACCGCCGCAGAGGCCGCGCTCTCGCGCCTGCCCGGCTAGTGCCGGTGCACCAGTGCGGTGACCACGACCACCTGCACCCGATACTGGCAGGTCAGCGCAACGATCAAGGGCTGATGGTCGCGATCAGAGATCATCTAGCGACCATTTCGCCTTGATCGCCGCATTGTCCCCGGAATGGCGACTTGATCAGCAGTTCGGCGCATTCCCGGGTCGTTTTCGCCCGTTTCCGCGCCGAAGCCTCGATCATGCCCGCCAGGACCGCCTCCGGTGGCGCCGCGCGCCCAGGGGCAGGCCCTTGGCCTGCCCGCTACGTCTGCCCCAGGGGTCGCAGAGGCTCGCGAGTCAAGGGTCGCACCGGGGGACGGTAAGCCGGCGGAGCCTGCGGAGCCGGCGGGGGTGGGTAGATACAGCGATCGCGAAGCGACGCCGCAGGCGCCCTTGAGTCGTGAGGGGCGACCCCGCACACTGCGCGGCGCCACCGGAGGCCCTACGGCCTCGCGGCTTGAAGAGGGCGCGGAGCCACCGGCGGCGCACGAGCGGCGCTCAGCCGCGCAACACCGCCGCGTGCCGCTGCTCGGCGAGTGCGATCGCCGCGTCCCGGGCCTCGTTGGCCTCCTCGCTGGTGAGAGTGCGGTCGGGGGCCCTGAACCGGAGCGTGAACGCCAGCGACCGGCGTCCGGCGCCGACCTGCTCGCCGGTGTAGACGTCGAAGAGGCGGACGTCCTCGAGGAGGTTGCCGCCACCGTCGTGCAGTGTGTCGGCGATGTCGGCCGCGGGCACGGTGGCATCGGCCACGAGCGCGACGTCGACCGCGATCGGCGGGTAGGGCGACACCTTCGGCGTCGGCCTGCGGTCGGTCAGCGGGATCGCGTCGAGGTCCAGCTCCATGGCGCAGGTTCGCGCCGGCAGCCCGAGCGCCTCCACGACCTTCGGGTGCAGCTCGCCCGCGTGCCCGACGATCCAGTCGCCGACGCGCAGGGCGGCGCACCGGCCGGGGTGGAACGGTGGCAGCGCGGCCGCGGTGACCCGCAGCTCGACGCCCGCCGCCTGGCCGACCAGCCGCGCCGCCTGCACGGCGTCGGCCCACCCGGACGCCCGTCCCGGCCCCCACCAGCCGCGCTGCTCGCGCTCACCCGCGAGCACCGCGGCGACGTGCAGCGGCTGCGCCGGCAGGGCAGCCTCGATCTGGGCCAGCTCGGCGTCGGACGGTCGGCCGGTGACGTCCGGGTCGGGCATCGGCTTCGGCTCGGCGTGCGGCAGCACGACCTGCCCGACGTGGAACAGCGCGAGGTCGGTTGCGCCGCGGGAGCGGTTGCGCACCAGCGTCTCGAGTAGCCCCGGCAGCAGGGTGGTGGCGAGCTCGGCGCGCTCGGCATCGAGCGGGTTGAGGACGTGGACGGTGCGGCGGCGCACGTCGTCGGCGGGCAGCCCGAACGCGTCCCACGCGGAGGGCCCGACGAACGGGAAGGGCTCCACCTCGACGTACCCGGCCTCAGCGAGGGCCCGTGACACGGCCCGGCGCCGCTCCTGGCCCGGTGTGTGCCCGCGGCCGGCAGGGGCGGGGGGCAGCACCGACGGGATCGTGTCGTAGCCCTCGAGGCGCAGCACCTCCTCCACCAGGTCGGCGGGCTGCACGAGGTCGGGCCGCCATGACGGCGGGCGCGCGACGACGCGCGCGCGGCCGTCGTCGCCGGTCAGCAGGTCGACGGCGCATCCGATCTGGGTGAGCCGGCGCACGGTTGCCCCCGGCGCGTACGTACTGCCTGCGACCTGATCGGGCAGGTCGATCGGCATCCGCACGGGCGTCTGCTGCGGTGCGGCGCCCGCATCGGTGCGGCCCGCGGCGAGCGTGCCGCCGCCGTGCTCGACGAGCAGCTGCGCGGCCCGCTCGGCGGCCACGGGAGGCAGCTCGGGGTCGACCACCCGCTCGAACCGCTTCGACGCCTCCGACGGCAGCTTGTGCCGCCGGGCGGCGCGCGCGATCACGGCCTGCTCGAAGTGGGCGGCCTCGATGAGGACATCGATGCGCCCGTCCTCGCCAGGCCCGGCGATCTCCGTGGACGCGCCGCCCATCACGCCCGCGAGCCCGATTGCCCCCGAGTCGTCGGTGATGAGCAGGTCATCGGGCTCGAGCGTGCGCTCGACGTCGTCGAGGGTGACGAGCTTCTCCCCCGCCTGCGCGCGGCGCACGACGATCGGACCGGACAGCCGGGCGGCGTCGTAGGCGTGCAGGGGCTGCCCGAGCTCGAGCATCACGTAGTTGGTGACGTCGACGATCAGCGAGATGGGCCGCATCCCGGCCGCGAGGAGCCTGCGCTGCATCCACCACGGCGACGGCGCGGCGGGGTCGACGCCGTCGACGCGGCGGGCGACGAACCGCGCGCAGCCCGGGTCGGGGAGCTCAACGGGCCAGGCGTCGCCCTCGGCGGCGGGCACGGCGACCCGGCCGGCCGGGTCGCTGAAGTCGATGTCGAGGGAGCCGGCCAGCTCGCGGGCGAGCCCTCGCACCGAGAAGCAGTAGCCGCGGTCGGGGGTGATGGCCAGCTCGAGCACCGCGTCGTCGCGCCCGAGCAGGGGCAGCGCGTCGTCGCCTGGCTCTGCGGTGCCGGGAGGCAGCACCATGATGCCGGCGTGGTCGGAGCCGAGGCCGAGCTCGCGGGCGGAGGCGATCATGCCGTCGGAGACGTGGCCGTAGGTCTTGCGCGATGAGATCGGGAACGGCCCGGGCAGCACGGCCCCCGGCAGCGCGATGACGACGAGGTCGCCCGCCGCGAAGTTGGCCGCGCCGCAGATGATGCCGCGCACTTTCTCGCCGACGTCGACCTGGCACCAGCGGATGGGCTTCTTGAGCCCCTCGAGGACCTCGAACTCCAGCACCCGCCCGACCACGATCGGGCCGGTCAGCTCCGGTGGCTCGTGGACGTCCTCGATCTCGAGCCCGACGCGCACGAACGCCTCGGCGGTGTCGTCGGCAGGCGGGAGCTCACCGAGGTGCTCGGCGAGCCAGGACAGCGGAACACGCACTCTTCGCCCTCCGGGGCAGACTCAGACGCCGAACGCGCGGCTGAACCGCACGTCGCCCTCGACCATGTCACGCATGTCGGGGATGCCGTTGCGGAACTGGAGCGTGCGCTCCAACCCCATGCCGAACGCGAACCCGGAGTGCACATCCGGGTCGATGCCGCAGGCGCGCAGGACGTTGGGGTTGACCATGCCGCAGCCGCCCCACTCGACCCAGCCGGCTCCACCCTTCTTCTCCGGGAACCAGACGTCGACCTCGGCGGACGGCTCGGTGAACGGGAAGAACGACGGCCGCAGCCGGGTGCGCGACTCCGCGCCGAACATGGCGCGGGCAAATGCGTCGAGCGTGCCCTTGAGGTGCGCCATCGTGATCCCGCGGTCCACCGCGAGGCCCTCGACCTGGTGGAAGACCGGGGTGTGGGTGGCATCCAGCGCGTCGGTGCGGAACGTGCGCCCGGGGCACACGACGTACACGGGCAGCTCCCGCTCCAGCAGCGCGCGGACCTGCACCGGCGACGTGTGGGTGCGCAGCACCGTATCGGAGTTCTCGGACTCACCCAGGTAGAACGTGTCCTGCATGGTGCGCGCCGGGTGGTCCTTGCCGAAGTTCAGCGCGTCGAAGTTGAGCCATGACGACTCGACCTCTGGCCCCTCGGCCACCTCCCAGCCCATCGCGACGAACACGTCGGCGATGCGCTCGGCGATCTGCGTGATCGGGTGGCGGGCGCCGCGTGGGACCCGGTCCCACGGCAGCGTGACGTCGACGGCCTCCTCGGCGAGCACGCGCGCGTCGCGCTCCTCGACGAGCACGACGCGGCGGGCGTCGAACGCCTCCTGCGCCTGCTGCCGTGCGGCATTGACGCGCTTGCCGGCCTCGGCGCGCTCCGGCCCGGGCAGAGAGCCGAGCTCACGGCGGGCCAGCAGGATCGGGGCGCGATCGCCCAGGTGCGCCGGGCGCACGGCGGCGAGCTCGGCGAGGTCGGACGCCTCGGCGAACGCCCGCTCGGCGGCCGCGACTGCAGCCTTCAGCGCGTCGGGGTCCAGCAGGCTGGTGACACCGCTGGGGACGTCGAGGTCCGTGCTCTCACTCATGGTGCAACGATCCTATCCGCGACGTGCGGCAGCACTCGCGTAGAGGCAGACGGCGGCGGCGGTGGCCAGGTTCAGGCTCTCCGCGCGGCCGTGGATGGGGATGCGGACGCGGTGGTCGGCGCGCGCCGCGAGGTCGGCGGGCACGCCGTGCGCCTCCCCGCCGAACACCCAGGCCACCGGCCCGGCGAGCACCGGCCGGGCGGCGGGTTCGTGCAGGTCCAGCTCGCCCGCGGCGTCGGCGGCGAGCAGGGTGAGGCCGGCGGCGGAGCAGGCGTCCAGCACGGCCGCGGCGTCGCGGTCGCGTGCGAGCGGCAGGTGGAAGACGCTGCCGGTGGAGGCGCGGACCGCCTTGCCGTTGTGCGGGTCGACGGTGTCACCCGCCAGCAGCACGGCGTCGGCGCCCGCGGCGTCGGCCACCCGGATCACGGTGCCGGCGTTGCCCGGGTCCGTGATGCCGGCGCACACCGCCACGAGCGACGGGCGCTCACCGAGCGCCTCCGCGACGGGGACGTCGAGCAGGTCGCAGACGGCCACCAGACCCTGCGGGGTGATGGTGTCCGACAGTGCGGCCGCGGCGCGCTCGGTGACCGGGCTGATCCGCGCGCCCGCGCCAGCGGCCGCTTCCACCAGGTCGGGGTGCCGGTCGGCGGCCGCGTCCGTGACGAACAGCTCGCGCACGTGGCCGTACCGGACGGCCTCCCGGACCGCCTGCGCCCCCTCCACGAGGAACCGCCCGGCCCGATCACGCGCCGCGCGCCGGAGCAGCTTGCGGGCTGCGACGACGCGCGGGGTGCGTTCGGTGCCGGGCGGTTCGGCCTGGGCGGCGCGAGCGCTCAGGCGGCGCTCCCGTTCTGGGCGGGCACGTTGGCGCGGGCGAGCTCGACGAGCGCGGTGAAGGCGGCCGGGTCGCTGATGGCGATCTCCGACAGGTTCTTGCGGTCGACCTCGACACCCGCGACCTTGAGGCCCTGGATGAAGCGGTTGTAGGTCATGCCGTTGGCGCGGGCCGCTGCGTTGATGCGGGTGATCCACAGCTGCCGGAAGTCACCCTTCTTGGCGCGCCGGTCGCGGTAGGCGTAGTTGAGCGAGTGGAGCATCTGCTCCTTCGCCTTGCGGTACAGGCGCGACCGCTGCCCGCGGTAGCCGCTGGCCAGCTCGAGGGTGGTGCGACGCTTCTTCTGAGCGTTGACCGCGCGCTTCACGCGTGCCATGAGGGTGTTCCTTAATGTCGGGCCGGTGGCGGGTTGGCCGCGCACCGGTCAGGCGGGAGGGGAGATCGCGTCCGTCAGCGGCCGAGCATCTTCTTGACGCGCTTGACGTCGGCCTTGTTCACCGGCACGACGCCGGACAGGTCGCGTGTCTCCTTGCTCGACTTGACCTCGAGGCGGTGCCGCAGGCCGGTCTGCTGGCGCAGCAGCTTGCCCCGGCCGGTGATCTTGACCCGCTTGGCGATCCCGCTGTGCGTCTTGTTCTTGGGCATGACAGTTCCGTTCACCGTTGACGCCCACTGGGGCAGGGACGTCGAGCTTGTCGTACCGGGCGTTCCGTGGAGCCGTCAGCTCTCCGGCGCGTCCGCCGGCCCTGCGGGGGCCGTGGCACGCGGGCGAGCTGCCGGCTTCTTGTTCGGAGCGATCACCATCGTCATGTTCCGCCCGTCCTGCTTGGGCGCGGCCTCGACCGTACCGAGGTCGGCGATGTCCTCAGCCAACCGCTGCAGCAGCCGGAACCCGAGCTCGGGCCGGGACTGCTCGCGGCCGCGGAACATGATCGTGACCTTGACCTTGTTGCCGCCTTCGAGGAAGCGCCGTACGTGCCCGCGCTTCGTCTCGTAGTCGTGCTTGTCGATCTTCGGCCGGAGCTTCTGCTCCTTGATCGTGGTGAGCTGCTGGTTGCGGCGGGACTCCCTGGCCTTCTGCGCGCTCTCGTACTTGAACTTCCCGTAGTCCATGAGCTTGCAGACCGGCGGGCGGGCCTGGGCCGCGACCTCGACGAGGTCGAGCTCGGCCTCCTGCGCGAGCCGCAGGGCGTCCTCGATGCGCACGATGCCGACCTGCTCCCCGTTCGGCCCGACCAGGCGGACCTCGGGAACGCGGATGCGGTCGTTGATGCGCGTCTCTGTGCTGATGGGGTCTCCTCGTATCGACGTCGTGGGGTGCGACGGAGCGAAGACCCGTTGGTCGGGCCGACGAACCGTACGGCTCGCCGGCGGACCGGACCCGGACACCCTGGGGGTGGCGGGTGGGAGCGGGGCTCCGCTTTGTCGCCCTGACGCGCACCACAACGCGCGACAGGGTGGTCGCATTCCGGAGGGTACCAGGTGCGTCCTCCGGTGCCGCGCTCAGACCCGGCCGCCTGCCAAAGACCGGGCGAGCGCGAGTGCGCCGGTGTCGCCGAGTGCGGCTCCATGGGCGACGAGACGCTCGAACTCGGGTCCGAGTGCGGCGGCAGCGGCGTCCACGACGGTGCGCACGCGTGTCGAGTCGGCACCGTACGCGGTCGTGGCGCGCGGGCTCGCCCGCATGGCGCCCAGCAGAACGGCGGCGTCACGATGGTGACCGAGCCGGGACAGCGCCTCCGCGATCGCCCGCACGGCGATCCACAGCTGGGTCCACGACCCCATGCCGAGCCAGATGTCGAGCAGCGGCCCGAACCGGGCGAGGGCTTCTGCGGGATCGCCCACCCGCGCGGCCGTGGTGAGCAGGGTGTGCCGCGCGACCCCGGCGAGGAACGCCGCGTCGACCTCCTCGGCGAGCACGACGGCGCGCTCCAGGAAGGGTGCGGCATCCGGGTCCCCGATCTCCGCGCGCCGCTCCCCCGCCGCGTAGGCCGCCCACCCGCGGGCGACCGAGGAACCCATCCGCTCCGCGAGCGCGGTGGTCTCCGTCTCGTAGGCGGCGGCGAGCGGGTCCTGACCTGCATATGCCGTGATGATGACCAGGTCGGTCAGCGCCATCATCAGCGTCGTGTCATCGCCGGCCGCCCGGGACAGGTCCGCGGCGCGGCGGCAATGCTCCGCCGCGGGCTCCAACTCGCCGCGGAACATCGCGGTGTTGCCGAGTCCCTCGTACGCCTCACGGGCGAGCAGAGGGTCGCCCAGCCGCTCCGCGAGAGCGAGTGCACGCAGGCAGCGTCGCTCGGCGCCCTCGACGTCGCCTCGCTGCCATCGCGGAGAGGCGGACAGGCCGAGCAACCGGGGCAGCAGCGGGTGCAACGCGACCTGCTCGTCGGCCGCCGGATCGTCGGCGTCGGGATCGCAGCCCGCCGTACGGAGAGCATCGTCTGCCATCCGCACGAGGTCTCCCCGAGCCTGCTGGATGCCCAGCTCGGCGCAGACGACCCCGAGCCGCAACACATCTTCCAGTGGGCCGTGCGTGCACAGCCACGCGTGAGCCCGCCGGATGTCCGCGAGGTGCGCGGTGAGACGGTGGACGGCGGCCGGCTCGTCGGCCCGCGACCGCGCGGCCGCAGCGTCAGCGGCGAGCCCGAGTGCCCATGCGGCGTGGCGGGCGCGCAGCTGCGCCGCCGCCGGGTCGGACGCCAGCCGTTCGCGGCCGAACGCCCGCAGCGTGTCGAACATGCCGAAGCGCGTGCCATGGCGGACGACGAGCGACCGCTCCACGAGTTCGGGCAGCGCTGCAGCGTCACCACACACCGCGACGACCGCATCCCGCTCCACCGCTCCCGCGAACACTCCGAGCTTGACGAACAACGCCCGCTGCTCGTCGTCCAGCAAGCCGTAGGACCATGCGACGACGTCGCGCAGCGACCTGTGCCGTTGTGCTGCCGTGCGGCGGCCGGGCCCGAGCGAGTCGAGCGGCGCGTCGAGCGCGTCGAGCAGCCCGGCAAGGCCGAGCGCGGGCACCCTGGCCGCGGCGAGCTCCAGCGCCAGCGGCAGCCCGTCGAGCCGGGCGCAGACCAGCTCGACGAGCCCGGCGTCGGCCGATGCCGCCCCGCCGGCAGCGGCGATCCGATCGGCCAGCAGCTCAGCGGCCGGTGCCGGCGGCAGCGGCTCGACTCCGAACAGCTGCTCGCCGTCCACGCGCAGCGCCTCCCGGCTCGTGGCAAGGACGTCCACGCCCGGCGCGCCCACCACCACGGCCTCGACCAGTGCGGCCACGGCGTCGAGGACGTGCTCGCAGTTGTCGATGACGAGCAACTGCCTGCGCACGGCGAGCACCTCCACGATGCGGTCGAGGAGGCGGCCCGAGCCGGGGTCGGACAGCCGCAGCGCGGCGCCCACCGCGCCGACCACCGCCTCGGAACGGACCGCGCCGAGCTCCACGACGAGGGCGCCGTCGGGATACCGGTCGGCGACGGCGGCCGCTACGTGGCGGGCCAGCCGGGTCTTGCCGACCCCACCTGGGCCGCGGAGGGTGACGATCCGGCGCGCGTCCAGCAACTCGGCGGCGCGGGCCACGTCGGCGTCGCGTCCGACGAACGAGCTGACCGGGACGGCCGGCGATGCCGGCCTCGGCGGGCCCGGCACCGGCGCGGCCGGTTCCCGGCGCAGCACCCGCTCGTGCAGGGCGCGCAGCTCAGGGGACGGATCGAGGCCCAGCTGCTCGGCCAGTTCCCGGCGCAGCCCTGCGTACGCCCGAAGCGAATCCGCGGGCCGGCCGGTCGCGACCAGTGCGCGCATCAGGACGGCCACGGCGCCCTCCCGGAGGGGGTCGGCCGCCACCAGCGCTTCCGCCACCGCGACCGCGGCGCCCGCACGGCCAGCGGCGAGCAGCGCCTCCGCCCGCTGCTCGACGGCGGCGGCACGAAGTCCCGAGAGCCGTGCGACCTCGGGCTCGGCGGCCGGATCGTCGAGATCGGCGAACGGACGGCCGCGCCACAGGGCGAGCGCCGCGTCCAGCTCGGCGAGCCGTGCGACGGGGTCCGGCTCCTCCGCGGCGCGGGTGAGGTGCGCGGCGAACCGGCGCGAGTCGAGGTCGCCCGCGGCGATCACCAGCCGGTAGCTCCGCGCCCCGGTCTCGATCATGACCGGGGCGGGCAGCAGCCTGCGCAGGCGCGCGACGTTGGTCTGCAGGGCGGCGTCCGGGTCGGCAGGCCGCTCGTCGCCCCACACGAGCTCGGCGAGGGCTCCGCACCCGACCTCCACCCCCATGTGCAGGGCGAGCGCCGCGAGCAGCCGTCGTTGCCGGCCGCTGGTGAGCGGGATCCGGTCGCCGTCCGGGCTATGCAGGAGCAGCGGTCCGAGCACGCCGAGAGCGATATCTGCGCTGCTCGCGGCCCCCATGCCGCGATTGTGCTGCCGGCCGGGCGTCGGCGATAGCAGTGCTCGTCGTGAAAGCCATGTGACAGCGGTCCGACAGGCGGCGTTCCTAGCGTCGCCGTCATGACCAGTACGCCCGCAGTGGAGCACCTCACCGACGGCTGGGAGCGCGCGACGCCGCATGCCGACTCGCTCTGCCGGACCTTCGTGTACCACTGGGCCGAGCAGAACGTGGCGTTCGCGGCGGCAGCGGGCGGGATCGTCGCGCGTACCGACCGGTTCGTCGTGGCCGACCATGGCCACGAGACCGGCTTCTTCAACGCCGTCGTCCTGCTCGCCCCGCCGCGGGACTGGGACGCGCTGCTCGACGAGCTCGACCCGTACCTGGCCGGTGGCACCGGCAACCTCATGCTGTGGAGCCTCTGGCCGACGCCCGACCTGCGCGGGCGCGGCTGGTCGTTGATGGGCCACCCGCCGCTCCTACTGCGCCCACCCGCCGACATGGCGCCGGTCCCGCCGCCCGCACCCGAGCCGCACGTCGTCCGCACCGCGCCAGAGCTGGCGGTGTGGGAGGACGTCGCGGTCGAGGCCTACCCGCTGCCGGCGCAGCGCGGCGGTCCGGCTCTGCTCGACACGGCACTGCTCGTCGACGACCGGCTGACGTTCCGGATCTCGCACGACGACGCAGGCCACCCGGTGTCGGTGTCCGCGCACCTCGTCGAGCACGGGCTGGCGAGCCTGGCGTTCGGCGCCACCCTCCCGGCCGCGCGCGGCCGCGGCCACTGGGCGCGGCATGCCAGGGCGCGGCTTCGGGCGCGGCCCGACTTGTGGCACTCCGGGATCTTCTCCGACTTCAGCCGTCCCCTTGCCGAGGCCATCGGGTTCGTCCCGATCGTCCGGTTCGCCTTGTGGTTCCACCCCCGACCCGTTGAGGAGCAGTCATGACCACCACCGAGACTTCGCCCACCGCGACCGCGGAGGAGTTCGGCGAGCGGCTCTTCGGTGCCGTGCTCGGCGCCCAGCTCGTCCAGGCCGCCTACCTGGGCGACCGCCTCGGCTACTACCGCGTCCTCGCCGCCGAGCCCATGACCGCGCCGGAGCTCGCCGCGCGCACCGGCACCGCGGAGCGCTACGCCCGCGAGTGGCTGGAGCACCAGGCCGTGGCCGGGGTGCTCACGGTCGACGACCCGGCCGCCGCACCGGCCGAGCGGCGTTTCCGGCTCCCGGCCGGGCACGCCGAGGTGCTCACCGACGTGCTGAGCCCGAACCACGTCCTGCCGCTGGCCCGGATGGTGGGCGGCCTCGGGCAGCACCTCGACGCGCTCGTCGGCGCCTACCGGTCGGGCGGCGGCGTGTCATGGGCGCAGTTCGGCGCCGACGCCCGCGAGGGCCAGGCGGCGGCCAACCGGCCGCTGTTCCTCGGCGCGCTGCCGCGCGAGTACCTGCCGTCCGTCCCCGAGATCCGCGCCGTGCTGGAGCGCGGCGGGCGGATCGCCGACGTCGGCTGCGGGTACGGCTGGTCGTCGATCGGCATCGCGCTCGCTCATCCCGGCGTGACCGTCGACGGCTACGACGTCGACGGTCCGTCCATCGACATAGCCCGGCAGAACGCGGTCGAGGCCGGGGTCTCCGACCGGGTGCGGTTCCACTGCGCGGACGCCGCCACAGCAGAGGGTCGCTTCGACCTGGTGGCCGCGTTCGAGTGCGTCCACGACATGTCCGACCCCGTCCCGGTGCTCGCGACGATGCGCCGGATCGCCGCATCCGACGGAGTCGTGCTCGTCGTCGACGAGCGGGTGGCGGAGACGTTCACCGCGCCCGGCGACGAGGTCGAGCAGCTCATGTACGGCTGGAGCATCACCTGCTGCCTGCCGGACGGGCTCGCGCACCCCGGCTCCGTCGGCACCGGCACGGTGATGCGGCCGGACATCCTGCGCCGCTACGCGCGCGACGCCGGTTTCACCGACATCGAGGTGCTGCCGGTGGACGACATGTTCTTCCGCTTCTACCGCCTCCGGTGAGTGCGCCGGCGCTGTCAGCGGAATATCAACGCGCTGTCAGCGCCGGCAAGCAGCCTCGCAGGCATGAACCACGTCATCCAGGCCGAGAGCCTGGTGAAGAACTTCAAGGAGACCACGGCGCTCGCCGGCGTCGACTTCGCCGCCCGCCGCGGCACCGTGCTCGGCCTGCTCGGCCCGAACGGCTCGGGCAAGACCACGTCGGTGCGCGTGCTCACCACCCTGCTGCGCCCCGACGGCGGGCACGCCCGCATCCTCGGGCACGACGTCGTGCGGGACGCCCCGACCGTACGCAGGCTGATCGGCGTCACCGGGCAATACGCCGCCGTCGACGACACGCTGACCGGCACCGACAACCTCGTGCTCGTCGCCCGGCTGCTCGACCTCCCCCGTCGCGAGGCGCGGGCGAGGGCGGCCGATCTGATCGAGCGGTTCGGGCTCACCGAAGCGGCCGGGCGGCGCGTGCGCACCTACTCGGGCGGCATGCGGCGCAGGCTCGACCTCGCGGTGAGCCTCGTCGGCCGGCCGGAGGTGCTGTTCCTCGACGAGCCGACCACCGGGCTCGACCCCCGCCACCGCGGCGAGGTGTGGGACGCCGTGCGCGCGCTCGTCGCCGACGGCGTCACGGTGCTGCTCACCACCCAGTACCTCGAGGAGGCCGACCAGCTCGCCGACGACCTCGTCGTGCTCGACCGCGGCCGGGTGATCGCCGCCGGTACCCCGGCCACGCTGAAGGCGGAGGTCGGCGGGCAGCGGCTGCACGTGCGACCGCTGCACCGCGAGGACCTGCCGCGCGTCGCGGCGCTGGTCGCCGAGGCGGCACCCGGGATCGAACCGATCGTCGATCCCGCCGGTGAGCTCGTCGTCCCCGGCGCCGGCACCGCCGTCCTGCACCGGCTCGGCGCCCGGATCGACGAGGCCTGGATCCCGGTCGCCGAGCTCGGCCTGCGGCTGCCGAGCCTCGACGACGTCTTCCTGACCCTGACCGGGCGCGCCGCGAGCGCGGACAGCCCGGAGACCGACTCCGACGAGGAGGCCGCGTGACCGCCACGACCGACACCGCACCCCGCACCGCCGCACCCCCTGGACCGGCGGCGCCCCGCGTCCCGTCGGCGCTGCGGCACGGCGCCACACTCGCGTGGCGCGGCATCGTCAAGACGATCCACTCGCCGGAGGCGCTACTGGACGTCACGCTGCAGCCGGTCATCTTCCTGCTGCTGTTCGTCTTCGTCTTCGGCGGCGCGATCTCCGGCGACCCCAGCACGTACCTGCAGTTCGCACTGCCCGGCGTGCTCGTGCAGACGTTCGTGTTCGCATCGGCCGGCACGGGGGTGGCGCTCGCCGACGACCTGAGCACGGGCATCTTCGACCGGTTCCGCAGTCTCCCGATCGCGCGGTCGGCACCCCTGCTGGGCGCGATCGGGGCCGACCTCGTGCGGTACCTGACGTCCGGGCTGATCATGCTCGGGCTCGGCGTGCTACTCGGGTTCCGGTTCAGCACCGACCCGCTCGCGGTGCTCGCCGGGCTCGGCCTGGTGACGGTGTTCGCGTTCGGCCTGTGCTGGGTGTTCACCGCGCTGGCGATGGTCGTACGCCAGCCGCGCTCCGTGCAGGGCCTCAGCGCGCTGATCATGCTTCCCATCACGTTCGGCAGCAACGTGTTCGTCCCGGCCGCCACGATGCCGTCGTGGTTGCGCGGGTTCGTGGAGCTCAACCCGGTGTCGAAGCTGTCCGACGCCGTACGCGGGCTGTTCACCGGAGGGCCGGTGGCCGGGCACGCGACGGCGGCGCTGCTGGCCTCCGCCGTGCTCATCGCGATCTTCGCGCCGCTCGCGGTAGCGCTCTACCAGCGCCGAACCTGAGCCGCCTGCTCGCCGGCGTACGCGACGAGGGCGGCGCGGCCCTCGTCGCGCGCCATCTCGAGACCGCGCCGCACCTCCTCGTCCGCTGCGCGGCCGAGCGCGGCGCGGACGTGGTCGTACGAGGCCAGCACCTCCGGGCTGCCGAGGTCGACGGCCCCGCGCTGTGCTGCGGCGATCCCGAGCAGCCGGGAGGCGCCTGCGGGGTCGCCCTCGGCCAGCGCGAGGGTTGCAGCCACCTCGGCGACGCGCGCGATCACCGGACCGTCCCGCGTCTCCACCGATGCCGCGACGGCCTCCGTGACGCACGCCCGTGCGGCCGCGAGGTCACCCGCCGCCACCTCGATGGCGGCGCTCGCGATGCACAGGCTCGTCCGCCGGTGGGGACGGTCGGTTCCGTCGGTCGCCGCAGCGGCTTCGAGGTGGTGTCGGGCCCGGTCCAGGTCCCCCGCCATCCGCTCGATGTGCGAGAGCGAGATGAGCAACGCTCCGTCGTTGCCGAGCCGGGGCGCGTGCAGATCCAGCGCATCGCGGATCCGGGCGCGGGCCGACCCGAGGTCGCCGCGGCGCGCCTCGAGCATCGCCCGGTTGCTCTCGAACAGCGGCAGGTCGTCGGTGTTGCCCAGATCCGCCGCGAGCGCGATCGACTCGTCGTAGGCACTCGCCGCTGCCTCGTACTCCCCCGCGATGTCCTCCAGCTCGCCGAGGGAGTGCACCACCATGCCCAGCCCGAAGCGGTCGCCGATGAGCCGGAACGCCTCATGGGCGGCGCGCAACAGCTGCCGCTGCTCATCGAGCTCGCCGTCGTTCTCCGCGGCAAGGGCCAGCGTGTTGAACGCGAACCCGCGTACCCACGGATCCTCCGCCTCGGCGGCAAGCCGCCGGATCGGTCCGTCGTCCGAGTCGACGAAGAGCGTGTGGATCGGCCACGTCAGCTGGAGCGTCGGGTGCAGCGGCCGGGGCAGCTCGTCGGCCGACGCCACCGCGGCCGTGACCGCGTCCAGTTCCCCGCTGCCATCGCCCCGGATGGCGCTCTGGAGCGCCTCGTAGGCCCAGTTGAGCGCGCGCACCGACGCCGGCGCTGGCCCATCCATCGGCAGCAGCGCACCGAGCCAGCGCGTCAGGTCCTCGAACAGGCCGCGGATGATCCACGACCATGCCAGCCCCGCCACCAGCCGGTGGCCGCTCGCCGCGTCCGCCGCCGCGACCACGCGCCGCAGCGCGATGTCGAGCTCCTCGGCCTCGGCCCGCAGCCGGGTCAGCCACGGCAGCTGGTCGGCCCCGCGCAGGTGCGGCTCGGCGGCCTCGACGAGCTCGAACAGCACCGCGAGGTGCGCCGCCTCGGCGACGGCACGCTCCCCCGCCTCGTCGAGCCGCTCGCCCGCATACTCGCGGATCGTCTCCAGCATCCGGTAGCGCGTCGGCGCGCCGTCGGGCTGCCGCACGGCGACCACGATCGACTTGTCGACCAGCGACGCGAGCAACCCGAACACGTCCCCGGCCACGGGACGGCCGGCGCAGACCCGCTCCGCCGCATCGGCGGTGGCACCGCCCGCGAACGCCGCGAGCCTGCGGGCGACCGCCCGTTCCGGCTCGCTGAGCAGGTCCCAGCTCCAGTCGACCACGGCCCGCAGGGTCTGGTGCCGCGGAAGTGCGGTGCGTGCACCGGACGTGAGCAGCCGGAACCGGTCGTCGAGGCGCGAGGCGATCTCAGCGGCCGACAGCGTGCGCAGCCTCGCCGCGGCCAGCTCGATCGGCAGCGGCTGGCCGTCGAGCCTGCGGCAGATCTCGGCCACAGCAGGCGCCACGTCCGGGGTGAGGGCGAACCCCGGGCACACGGCCGCGGCGCGGTCGGCGAACAGCCGCATCGCGTCGGTCGTGGTGAGCGCGTCGACGGGGTGAAGCACCTCGCCCACGATGCCGAGCGGCTCCCGGCTGGTGGCCAACACCCGAAGGCCGGTGCAGGCGTGCAGCAGCGACTCGGCTAGTGCGGCCACCGCGTCGACGAGGTGCTCGCAGTTGTCCAGCACCAGCACGATCCGGCGGCCGGTCAGCGCAGCGACGAGCCGTGCGGTGGTGTCCGGCTCGGGAGCCTCGGCGGAGCGGACCACGAGCTCCGGTTCGCCTGCGGCGGCGAGCACCGCGGCCGGGAGCTGGTGGGCGTCGGTCAGCGCGGCGAGCTCGGCCACCCGGTACTCGTCGGCTCTTCCGGCGGCTCTGCTCGCGACCGCCTCCCGTGCCAGCCGCGTCTTGCCCGCGCCGCCGGGGCCGATGAGCGTGACGAGCCGGACGGTGGCGAGCAGGTCGCGGACGCGCACCACGTCGCGCTCGCGTCCGACGAAGCTGGTCAGCGCCGGAACCGGCGATCGCACCGGTCGGCGTGCCGGGGTCGAGGCACCCCGTAGCACCGCGAGCCGGGCGTCCTCGAGCTCCGCCCCCGGGTCGACCCCCAGCTCCTCGGCCAGTCGCCTGCGGGTCCGATCCAGCACGGCGAGCGCATCGGCCTGACGATTCGCGGCGTGCAGGACCCTGGCGAGCACCGCGGCTGTGGTCTCGCGCAGCGGCGTGGCGTCGAGCTGGGCGGTGAGCGCGTCGATCTCCGCGGCCGGCTCGCCGATCAGCAGTGCCAGCCGGGCTCGTTCGTCCACCGCCACGGCCCGCCGCTCGGCGAGGCGGTGTGCCGCGGGCTCCGCGAACGGCAGCTCCCGCACGTCGGCGAGGGCCGGGCCGCGCCAGAGCCCGAGCGCCTGCCCGAGCAGCGCGTGACCGGCGTGGGGGTCGCCCGCCCCGGTCCCGGCGGCGACCAGCTCGCCGAACCGTGCCGCGTCCACCGCGTCCGGCGGCACCGCGAAGCGGTAGCCACCGGCCGCGGTGGCGACGAGGTCGGCACCGACAGCGCGGCGCAGCCGGGACACCAGCGCTTGCAGCGCGTTGGCTGCACTGCCCGGCGGCGCATCCCCCCACAGGTCGTCGACGAGCGTCGGCAGCGCGACCGGGTGCCCGGCATCGAGGGCGAGCCGGGCCAGCAGCCCGCGCACGCGCAGCCCGCCGAGCGGGACGGAAGCGCCGTCCCGCATCGCCTCGACGGCGCCGAGCAGCCCGATCAACACGGCCCCAGTCTGCCCCGGCACCACACTTGGCACCACCTCGCGCTTGACTTGGCACCATGATGGTGCCACTGTGGCACCCATGGACCTGACGCCGCATGTGGAGCGGCTGCGCCACGAGCTCGGGGTCGCCGCTGCCGCAGGCGGCGACGACGCCCAGGCGCTCGCCGAACGGCTCACCGCTCCGCTGGAGTCCGCCGTCCGGCTCGTGCTGCTGGAAGCCCTGTCCGATGCGGCCGACGAGATCACCCGGGAGCTGGCGCCCGGGTCCGTCGAGATGCGGTTGCGCGGGCGGGAACCAGGCTTCGCCGTCGCCCTGCCCCCTGCCGACGACACCGCCCTCGCCACCGACCACGACGCCGCCGGCGCGATGGGGGGTGGCGCCGGCGGCGTCGCACCGCCCGATCTCGGCGGCCCCGGAATCGACGACGGCGCCATGACCCGGATCAACCTGCGGCTGCCCGACTCGCTCAAGTCCCGCGTCGAAGAGGCCGCGGGCCGCGAGCGCATGTCGGTGAACGCGTGGCTGGTCCGCGCGGCCATGGCGGCGCTCACGCCCGACGATCGCGGTGCCGCTCAGCCCACCGGCCGCACCTCACGCGGGGGCCAGAGCCTGACCGGCTGGGTCCGCTAACACGCACTTCTCCATCCACCACTCCTGACAAGGGAGGGCTTTGCCATGCCCACTTTCGCCACCCCGGAACCGATCACCGTCACGCTCAACCTCGTCATCGCCGACGTCCGGCTGCGAGCGGGCGACCGCGCCGACACCGTCGTCACGATCGCGCCGCGCAACCCGTCCGACTCGGACGACGTCGAGGCGGCGGAGCGGATTCGCACCGAGTTCACCGACGGCCGCCTCGAGATCCGCGCCCACCGCTCGTGGCGCAGCCTCAGCCCGTTCCGCACGGGCGGCGCGCTCGACGTCGAGATCGAACTGCCTGCCGGCTCCGACGTGCGCGGCGAGGCGTCGATCGCCGAGGTGCACGCCTCCGGAGAGCTCGGAGCCTGCCGCTTCACGACCTCGGTCGGCGACCTCACCTTCGACCGGACCGGACCCGCAACGCTCTCCACCCACGGCCGGGTGACCGTGGGCCGGATCGGCGGAGCGGCCGAGATCAACTCCGCGGGCGCCGTGCGGATCGGCGAGATCGCCGGCACCACCACGATCAAGAACCTCAACGGCGCCACGGAGGTCGGCACGGTGGGAGGCGGCCTGACCTGCCGGTCCGCCAACGGCGACATCTCCGTCGGCACCGCGCTGGCCGACGTCAAGGCCACGACCTCCAACGGCGAGATCCGCGTCGACGAGATCGTGCGCGGCGACATGTCCCTCGAAACCGCGAACGGCCGCATCGAGATCGGTATCCGCCCCGGCACGGCCGCGCGGCTCGACGTCCGGTCGCGCCTCGGCGTGGTGCGCAACGCCCTCGACGAGGCCGAGGGCCCGGACCGTTCCGACGAGATCGCCACAGTCCGCGCCCGCACGTCACTCGGCGACGTCGTCATCCGGCGCCCCGAGGCACCAGCCACCCGATGAGGAGACCCGACATGTCCCGCCAACCGGCGATCAGCGCGCGCGGCCTGCGCAAGGCGTACGGCCAGACGGTGGTGCTCGACGGCCTCGACCTCGACATCGCGGCCGGCTCGATCTTCGCCCTGCTCGGGCCGAACGGCGCAGGCAAGACCACCATCGTCAACATCCTCGCGACGCTGGTCACCGCTGACGGCGGGAGCGCGCGCGTCGCGGGCCACGACCCGGCCCGCGATCCCGACGCGGTTCGCGCGGCGATCGGCGTGACCGGCCAGTTCTCCGCCGTCGACGGGCTGCTCACCGGCGAGGAGAACCTCCTCCTGATGGCCGACCTGCACCACCTGTCCCGGGCCGACGGCCGGCAGCGGGCCCGTGACCTGCTCGACCGCTTCGACCTGGTCGAGGCGGCCCGCAAGCCCGCTGCCACCTACTCCGGCGGCATGCGCAGGCGTCTCGACCTGGCGATGGGCCTCGTCGGCCGTCCGCGGGTGCTCTTCCTCGACGAGCCGACCACCGGGCTCGACCCGCGCAGCCGCCGCGCGCTCTGGCAGATGATCCGCGAGCTGGCCGCCACCGGCGTCACGGTCCTGCTCACCACCCAGTACCTGGAGGAGGCCGACCAGCTCGCCGACCGGATCGCGGTGCTCGACCACGGCCGGATCGTCGCCTCCGGCACGGCCGACGAGCTCAAGAGCCTCGTACCCGGCGGGCACGTCCGGCTGACCTTCCCCGACGCCGCAGGCTACGACGCGGCCGCGCGGGTGCTGGCCGGTGCCGTCCGCGACGACGCCGCCCTCGCCCTACAGGTGGCCAGCGGCGGCACCGCCCACGAGATCCGCGACCTGCTCGACCAGCTGGACCGTCTCAGCGTCAAGGCCGACCGGCTGTCCGTCCACACCCCCGACCTCGACGACGTGTTCCTCGCCTTCACCGGGCGACCGGCCGCGGAGGTGACTTCCCGATGACCGCGACCCTCGCGTTGCGTGACTGCTCGACGATGCTGCGCCGCCAGCTGCGGCACCTGCAGCGCTACCCCTCGATGACGCTGATGCTCGTCGGGATGCCGGTGATCTTCCTGCTGCTGTTCGTGTACGTCCTCGGCGGCACGCTGGGCGCCGGGCTCGGCGGCGACCGCGGCGACTACGCCACCTACGTCGCCCCAGGGATCCTGCTGATGACCGTGGGCACCGCCGTCAGCGGCACCTCCGTCTCGGTGGCGATGGACATGACCGAGGGCATCATCGCCCGGTTCCGCACGATGGCGATCTTCCGGCCGTCCGTGCTGACGGGGCACGTACTGGGCAGCATGGTCCAGACGATGCTGTCGGTCGCCGTGGTGGCCGGCGTCGCGGTCCTCGTCGGGTTCCGCCCGGTCGCGGGCGTCGGTGGATGGTTGGCCGCCATCGGCGTGATCGCCGCCTTCTCCTTCGCGCTGATCTGGCTCGGCGTCGCGCTCGGCGTGAGCGCGGCGAGCGTCGAGACCGCGAGCAACACCCCCATGCCACTCATGCTGCTGCCCTTCCTCGGCAGCGGGTTCGTCCCGACCGACTCCATGCCGGCCGTGCTGCGCTGGTTCGCCGAGTACCAGCCGTTCACCCCGGTCATCGAGACCGTGCGCGGCCTGCTCATGGGCACGCCGGTCGGCGGCGCCGCCGTCGCGGCCCTCGCGTGGAGCACCGCCATCGCCACGGTCAGCTACGTCTGGGCGATCCGCCGCTACAACCGCATCTGAACGGAGCATCGACATGACAGACACCCTCGTCCCGCGCATCACCACCCTGCCGACGCTCCGCCACCCGGACCGGCCGTTCGACCCGCCGCCTGAGCTGGCCGAGATCCGCGAGCGCCACCCGCTGGTGCGGATGACCTACCCAGACGGCCACGACGGCTGGCTGGCCACCGGCTACGACGCCTGCCGCGCCGTGCTCGCCGACCGCCGATTCAGCTCCCGCTACGAACTCGCGCACCTGCCGATGGAGGGCGCGCCGCCCGAGCTACCGCCGGCCGCCGTCGGTGATCTGACGGGGATCGACGCACCGGAGCACACCCGCCTGCGCCGCCCGCTCGTCGGCTACTTCACGGTGCGCCGCATGCGGGCACTCACCGAACGGGTGGAGGAGATCGCCGCCGAGCACCTCGACGCGATGCAGCGTGACGGGTCTCCGGTAGACCTCGTGACCGCGTTCGCGAGACCGATACCCGCGCTCGTCATCTGCGAGCTGCTCGGCGTGCCCTACGCGGACCGCGACACCTTCCAGCGCCATGTGTTCACGGTGACCAGCCACAGCAGCACGCTCGAGGCGATGGGCGCGGCCATGGGCGCGCTCCACGAATACCTGCTGGGTCTGGTACGAGCCAAGCGCGCCCACCCGGCCGAGGACATCCTCAGCAGCCTGACCGAGACCGACCTGAACGACGACGAGCTCGCGGGCGTCGGCGCCTTCCTGCTCGGAGCTGGCCTCGACACAACGGCGAACATGATCGCCCTCGGAACGTTCGCGCTGCTCTGCCATCCCGACCAGCTCGCGGTGTTGCGGTCGGACCCCGACGTCGTCGAGCCGGCCGTCGAGGAGCTGCTGCGCTATCTGACGGTCGGGCACACCGGCCTTCGCGTGGCGCTCGAGGACGTCGAGGTGGAGGGCCAGGTGATCCGGGCCGGCGAGTCGGTGACGCTCGCGATGGGGGCCGGCAACCGCGACCCGCGCCGGTACTCCGACGCGGACGTCCTCGACCTGCGCCGCGGCGCGCCCGGCCACCTGACGCTCGGCCACGGCATCCACCAGTGCCTCGGCCAGCAGCTGGCCCGCGTCGAGATGCGGGTGGCGTTTCCCGCACTGCTCACCCGGTTCCCGACGCTGCGGCTCGACTGCGAGCCGGCCGAGGTGCCGATGCGCACCGACTCCAACATCTATGGCGTGCACCACCTCCCAGTCGGCTGGTAGAGGCTTGCGTTAGAGCGCGCTCGAAGGCATAGCGTCGTCGCCATGACCGCATCGGTGGACGCCGCCCTCGACCGCCTCCAGCGGCAGGACGCTGCGGTACCCGCCCCGGACGCGACTCTCACCATCGCCGAGATGGCCGAGCGCACCGGCGTCTCCGCCCACACGTTGCGGTACTACGAGCGGATCGGGCTGCTTTCGGTCGCCCGCGATACCGCGGGGTACCGGGTGTACGACGCCCGCAACTACGCCCGCGTGGTGTTCCTCAACCGGCTGCGGATGACCGGGATGTCCATCCGCGATCTGCAGCGCTACATCGCCCTCGTCGCCGAGGGCGAGGCGAGCGTGCCGGAACGGCTGCGGATGATGCTCGCCCACCGCGACGCGGTGCGTACGCAGATCCAGGAGCTCACGTTCGCGCTCGACACGATCGAGTTCAAGATCGCCGCCTACGGCGGGCACGCGCAGCCGTAGCCCACCGCTCGTCTGCCCCATCACCCTTCACCTCAGGAGACACCCGTGTCCCTACCCACCCGCGCCCTCGGACCGCTCCCCGTGAGCGCGCTCGGCCTCGGCTGCATGGGCATGAGCTTCGCGTACGGCACGCCCGACCGCGGTGAGGCGATCGCAACCCTGCACCGGGCCCTCGACCTCGGCGTCACCCTCCTCGACACCGCCGACATGTACGGCGCCGGCGACAACGAGGAGCTGCTCGCCACAGTGCTCACCGACCGGCGGGACGAGGTCACGCTCGCCACCAAGTTCGGCATCCTGACCGGCGAGGACGGCTACCCGCGCGGTGTCGACGGAAGCCCCGCCTACGCGCACCGGGCCTGCGACGCGTCCCTGCGCCGGCTCGGCGTCGACCACATCGACCTGTACTACCTGCACCGGCCCGACCCCGAGGTGCCGATCGAGGACACCGTCGGCGCGATGGCCGAGCTCGTCGCGGAAGGGAAGGTGCGTCACCTCGGGCTCTCCGAGAGCTCCGCGGAGACGATCCGGCGCGCCGCGGCCGTCCACCCGATCGCGGCCGTGCAGTCCGAGTGGTCGGTGTTCAGCCGCGACATCGAGCGAGCCGTCCTGCCGGCGTGCCGGGAGCTCGGCATCGGCCTGGTGCCCTACAGCCCGCTCGGGAGGGGCCTGCTGACCGGCGCCCTGCCCACCGAGTTCGCCGACGACGACTTCCGCCGCACCCTGCCGCGGTTCCAGCGGGAGAACCTCGAGCGCAACCTGGAGACGGTCGGGGCCGTCCGGGAGATCGCCGCGGCCCACGACGCCACACCGGGACAGGTCGCGCTGGCGTGGCTGCTCGCGCAGGGCGAGGACGTCGTCCCCATTCCGGGCACCAAGCGCGTGCGCTACCTGGAGGAGAACGCCGGCGCGCTCGACGTCACGCTGACACCGGCCGAACTCGCCCGGCTCGGCGCGCTGGAGCCCGCCGGCGACCGCTACCCCGACATGACCTGGGTCGAACGTGACACCCGCGAAGGAGCCGTGCGTTGATCCCGGCCGAGTACGAGGACCTGCTGACCCGACCGCTGTTCGGGCACCTCGCCACCGTCCGCCCGGACGGCACCCCGCAGGCCAACCCGATGTGGTTCTCGTGGGACGGCGAGTTCCTGCGGTTCACCAACACGACGACCCGCCAGAAGTACCGCAACGTCACCGCCGAGCCGCGCATCGCGATGTCGGTGAACGACCCGGACAAGCCGTACCGCTACCTCGAGGTGCGCGGCACGGTGGAGCGAATCGATCCCGACCCGGGCGCGGCGTTCTTCGCGGAACTGGCGAAGCGCTACGGCCTGGAGCTCGACGGCCCGCCCGGAGACGCCGCCCACCGCGTGGTGATCGTCGTGCGGCCAGAGGCGGTGAGCTACCAGTAGCCGTTGGATGAACGGCACTCTCGTCCGAACCTGTCAAATCGCAGGTTGGAACACTTTGACGTGGAGCCGGTGTTGACCGCCATCGACGATGACGATCTACCGGCCGGGCACGGCCAGCGAGAAGATCGCGGCGACGACAGGCACGAGCGCGGGCCCGTTCGCCCTCATCGTCGGTGGAGAACCGGCCACATGATCGTGGAAACCGACGGCTGAGACATCCACGCCGAACCCGCCGCGCTCAGCAGTCCCGCGGCGGTTCGCCGTGTCGCCGCGGTCCGCACCAACCCTGAGAGCTGCGCGGACGCTCTTCGCTCGTGGCGGCGCGGGCATCGCCGTGAGCCGCATGGCGAGCAAACGTCAGGCGATTCCCACAACTGTTCCCCGGTCGTGGCCGACCACCACGGTGTCGCCGACGACCGTGAGAGCTAGCTGAGGATCCTGCTTGGGCGTCTCGGGGTAAGCGCCGAGATCGATCTCGGCGGACCAGCGTGATTCCCCGGTGTCGGCCGCGAGGGCGAGGACGACGACCTGCATGTCCGGGGCGCCGTCCGTCGTGGTGCGCTGCGTGGAGAGCCGGTAGTAGGCGAGGAGGCAGGAATCGCCCGCCACGACGGGCGCGGCGCCGATCGTGGCGGGTGCGTCGTTGAGCGGGTAGACCGTCCAGCGCGTCGCGCCGGTCGCCGCGTCCCACGCCACCACTTCGTAGGAGCGAGCGGAGATGCAGAGGGTGCTGGCATGCGCGGTGGCCCATTCCTCATCTGCGCGGCGCCACAGTTGCCGGCCGGAGGCCGCGTCGAACCCGACCTGCGAGATGGAGCCGTACTCGATCAAATCTCTGATAGAGGAGGTGCCCCCGGGGCGGAAATCCTCGGCGCAACATACAACCGCGCCGGCGACGGTGATCCCCACCGGGTCCGTCGAGTGGCGCAGCGGCTGCTCCCACACCGTCGCGCCGGTGGCCGCGTCGAGGGTGTGCAGGACTTCGCTGGAGCCGATGTGCACGCGGCTCCCCGCGATGGCCGCGGGGTCGCCGGGGCTCGGGCCGAGCGGGACGATCCAGCGTGCTTCCCCGCTGGCCGCGTCGACGGCGGTGAGCGTGTATCCGTTGTCGGGGGTTTCGTGGCCGCACAGCACAATCCCGTCGCCCGCGTCGACCAACCACGCCTCCTCGTCCATCCAACGCCGGGTGCCGGTGGCGGCGTCGAGGGCGTGGACGCCGTAGCGGTCGTCGACCATCACGAGGTCGTCAACGGTGATGGGGCCGTTCACCGCCGATGTCATCTCGTAGGTCCACCGGGCCTCACCGGTCCGGACGTCGATCGCCGCCGCCGACCTATTGTCGTCGGCCCCCGCGGCGAAAACGACGCCGTCACCCGCGGCGAGACCCCGGAGTCGGCCTCCCAGGTTGTGGGTCCATTGCTGCCGGGCAGCTGCGCAGGACGTCGCTCCGGCCCCGACCACCGCCACGGCACCCAGCCCGAGAAACAACCGGCGACGGGACAGCACGGTGCCCGTGTGGATCATGTTCGCGACCACGCCCATCGTGTGGCGCCGCGGGGTCCGCGCGCGTGAGGCAACTCCTGGACCGTCGCCGCCAGGACCATCCCACGCTCCTCAAGATCAGCAACCTGAATGGCATCGTATGCCCGCAGAACGGCCTTCGGCGTCCGGTGATCACCTGACACCATCACCAGCGCACCCGCGCCGACTACCCCTAGCCAAAACGACCTGACCAGCGCGTCGCAGTCACGACGCTGACGAATCACCCCGAGCCCGGCCCCGGCCGGTCCTTGGAGATCCGCACGTAGATCCCTGCGCCCGACCTATGGGACGAGAGTGCCGTTCGTGCGATCGGCGGCGGCTTCGCGCCATGTAACAGTTCGGCGCGCGCGGCGCTGTCCGAGCGGACGGTTCGGGCGGCGCTCCCCCACGCTCCCGCCCCTCCGTCCCCGAAAGGACGTGGAGGACGCGTGCGTGCTGCCGCGGGCGAAGTAATCCCGCACTGGGCCGAGGTCGACCTGGACGAGGCGCTGCGCGCTGCGTCCCGTGGCGACGAGGCCGGATTCGAACTCAAAAGTGATCTGGTGACAGGACGGCACCGGGAGCCGTTCGAAGGGACACGCTCGTTGAGCGCGCCCAGCTCCCCGCCGACGATCCCGCCGCAAATGAGGAGGAGGATCTCGGGCCCCCCCACGATCCCGCTTCAGATGAGGGTGGTCTCCGCCCCGTCGTTCACACCCTTCCTGCGGCCCCGCTTCCCGGCAGGCGTGAGCGGCGGGCCGCTCGTCGCACTGCTCGCGCTGCTCGCCGGTGCGGCTGCGCTCAGCGCCATCGCGGTCGGCGGCGGCGGGTGGCCGGACTGGTGGCTCCCCAGAACCCTCGTGGTGGTGGCAGCCGTCGGGTATGTCCTGGTGTGGGCCGGTCTCGTAGCACCGGTCCGGCGATTCGGCGCGGCGATGGCCCGGATGGCTATCGAGGGGCGTGTCGAGCTGGTCGTGTCGCGTGCGCGGGTCGCCGAGCTCGACCGTGTCGCGCTGGCCCTGTACCGGTTCCGCGGCAGCCGGCTCGGCCGGCGCGGCTCCCGTTCTCTCGGGGTTCCGCTGGCCGTGGCACCGTGCCTGGCCGCCCTGCTGGTCCTCGGCTGGGTCGTGGTGGCCGCGACCGCAACCGTCGGCGGAGCTGTGCCGGCCCCAGCCGAGCTCGTCCGCGAGGTGGGTGTGCGGGCCGACGAGCGGGCCGCGGAACTGGACTCCGCAGTGCGTGGCGGGCTCGCCGCGCTGCAACGGGCGGCCGACCCGCCGACCGGTGGCGTTGTCACCGATCCCGCCAACACCGCCGGGCAGATCCTCGCGGCCCAGCCGCTGTTCCGGTCGGTCTCGGTCGTCGACAGAGCGGGCAGGCCGATCGCGACCGCAGGTCTCCCGCTCGGCGAACCGGTCACCGCCCTGCCATCCGAGTCACGGGTCGTGCAGGCCAACACCGCCGGTAGCGAGCCGCTCGTCCGCGCGTCGACCCCGATGCGGGACGGCGCGAGTGTGCTCGTGGCCGAATTCGACCCGCGCGCGCTCAACGCTGTGATCCGCGCGGGCGGGTCCACTCGCGTGGTCGACCCGCAGCGAGCCACCGTGCTCGACAGCGGCGGGTACACCGCGTTCGCACCACTGGACGACCCGGCGCTCGAGGCTCTCGCCGGGACGGTGCCCACGGATTCGCCCAGGGCCGAGCAGCTGGCGGACGGTCGGGTCGCCGCGGCCCGGCTCGTGAGCCCTCCGGGCGCACCCACCGATCTCGGATGGGTGCTCATCGAGGAGCAGGACGTCGCCATCGCCGCGTTCGCGGACGATGGCAGCCGGCGGGGCACGATCGTCGTGATCGCGGTGAGCGCAAGCGTGGCGATGGGGGCACTCGCGTGGACCTTGGTCACGGTCGTCCTGCCCGCCCGCCGGCTGGCCCGGCACGTCGAACGGCTGGCCGCCGGGGACGAGGTGCCCCCGCTCGCTCCGCAGCGCCTCGACGAGCTCGGCACCGCCGTCGCGGCGACCAACCGGTTCGTCGCGGCGCACGCCCGCCTCGATGAGGAAGTCCGCTCGTGACGTTCCTCTTCGGCGTGTACGTCGGTGGCTGCCTGTTGCTCCTGCTGGCCGGGCTGGTCGAGCAGCGAGGCCACCACCGGCGACTGAACTCGATCCCGCAGCGGGTCGTCGTGAACGGCATCCGCGGTAAGAGCTCCATCACCCGGCTGTGTGCCGGCGCGCTGCGCGGCGGAGGCCTGCGGACGGTCGCGAAGACCACCGGTACGGCCGCCCGCTTCGTGTTCCCGGACGGCACGGAGGAACCGATCCACCGCAAGTTCGGCCTCGCCAACATCGTCGAGCAGATCGGGATCGTCCGGCGGGCCGCGGCCCTGCAGCCGGACGCGCTGGTGATCGAGTGCATGGCCGTGCTCCCGGACCTGCAGGAGATCAACGAGAGGAAGTTGGTCCGTTCCACGATCTGCGTGATCTGCAACGTGCGGGAGGACCACCTCGACGAGATGGGCCCCACTCTCGACGATGTGGCGCGATCCCTGTCGCGCTCGATGCCGGTGGGCGGTATCTGCGTCACCGCCGAGCAGGACCGGCTGCACATCCTGCAGGAGGAGGCCGACAAGCGGAACTGCGAGCTCGTCGCGGTGAACCCGGACTCCGTGCGGGACGAGGAGATGGAGCGGTTCCGCTGGATCACGTTCAAGGAGAACGTGGCGATCGCGCTGGCCGTGGCGCAGATGTGCGGCGTCGCCCGCGGTGAGGCCATGGCCGGGATGGTCGCGGCCCGCCCCGATCCCGGCACGGTCACCGTCGACACCTACGTCACCGACCGCGGCTATCTCGCCTTCGCGAACATCTTCGCCGCGAACGACCCCGAGTCGACGCTGATGAACATCCACCTGCTCGAGGACCGTGGCTTGCTCTACGACCCGCTCACGGTCGTGATCAACTGCCGGCCCGACCGCATCGAGCGCAACCGGCAGATGGGCGAGCTGACCGGCCGGATCCTGCCGGACCGGATCGTCCTGATCGGGGAGCAGACCCACAGCGCACGGACCGCGGTGCCCCGGAAGCTGACCGACCGGGTGGTCGACCTCGGCGGTGATCTCGACATTGACGCGTTCCTGGACGAGGTCGCGTTCGGGCCGGAGGGCGACGGCAGCGTGGTCGCGGTCGGCAACATTCACGGGCAGGGTGAGGTGCTGCTCTCCCGCATCGCCGCGCTGCCCCGGGCCGTACCGTCCGAGGTGGGTTGATGTTCGCCGGCACTCTCGCGCCGCAGGCAGCGACCATCGCGCTGGCGATCGGGCTGTTGCTCGCGCTCATCTGCTACCTCACCACCAACCTCTCGCCGGGCGGCATGATCACGCCCGGTTGGCTGGCCCTCACCCTCGTCGAGGACGGGTGGAAGGTCGCGGTGATCGCAGGCGTCACGGTGATCACCTATGTCGGGGTGCGCGGCCTGCAGCGGGTGATGATCCTCTACGGCAAGCGGCTGTTCGCGGCCGTGATGCTGCTGTCGGTGCTGCTCTCGACCGCCCTGTTCCTCCTGGTCCAGCGGGACTACCCGCTGATCTTCGCGCACGAGACGCTCGGCTTCGTGATCCCGGGGCTGGTGGCCTACCAGCTCGTGCGGCAGCCACCGTTGGCCACCGTGCTTGCGACGTCGGCGGTGAGCCTGACCAGCTACGGGGTGCTGGCGAGCGGGCTGGTGCTCGGGGCGGTGACGGCCCTGTGAGCGCGCGCACCGGGCGCCGGGTCGTCATGGGCGTGTTGGCCGTCGTCGTCGGCGTCGGCGGGATCGCCGTCGGGTTGGTGCGCGGCGATCAGGTGCGGCTGCTGCCGCAGGCCCCGTCGGCCGCCGCCTCCTCGCTGTCGGGCACGCCGGTCTCGGACCTGCGTTTCCTCCGGCGTGAGGAGCCCGCTCGCTCCACGGTCGTCGACGCGGCGGGCACAGTGCTCGCCACCTTCACCGACGGCGCGCGCACCGTCACCCTTGACGGGCCGGAGCGTACGTTCGCCGAGCCCCAGTTCCCCGGCCGGGCCGTGACCACGCGGGTGTGGGTGCGGCTGCTGCCCGAGGAATGGAACCCGGAGGACGAGAACGCGCCATGGGTGCGCGACTGGCTGCAGACCCACCTCGGCAGCACCGAGCCCGACGTGCTGGCGTTCGCGAAGGACTACCTGGACGGCGCACCGGAGGAGCGGGATGCCCAGGAGGTGCGGTTCAAGGGCGACGCGAGCTTCGGCCCGCCTCCGCCGCCGGGCCGGCCGCCCATCGAGAGCAACGACTTCTACGACTATCTCGGCGTCGACTGGACCTTCGCGGACGGCGCGAGGCGCGAGCCCGACCCGGTGCGCTACGGGACCGCCGACTGCTCCGGCTTCGTCCGGCTCGTCTACGGCTTCCGGGCCGGATATCCGCTGATCCCCACGAACGAGCGGGGACCGGGACTGCCGCGGCGGGCGCGGGCGATGTCCGAGGTCGGGCCGGGTGTCACCCTGTTGCCCGACACCGGCGGGATCCCGACGAACCTCGGCGTGCTGCAGGCCGGTGACCTGCTGTTCTTCGACCTGGACAAGACGGTCGACGGCCGGACCGACCACGTGGCGATCTACCTGGGGCGGGACGAGTCGGGCGGGCATCGGTTCGTCTCCAGCCGGGTGCGCGCCGACGGTCCGACGCTCGGTGACCTCGGTGGCACGTCCCTGCTCGACGACGGCGGGTACTACTCGCGGTCGTTGCGGTCGGCGAAGCGGCTGTGACCGGGCCCTGAGCGGGGCCCGTGCCTAGTGTCCCGAACCGGAAGTCCACCACATAACTCGACGGCCCAGCTTCCCGCTGGGCGCACCGGCGAACCGGCCGAGTACGCCCGGTACGAGGCCGGCCCGCCGGCACACCCAGCGGAAACCTGGATCCGCCGATTTATGCACCGGACTTCCGGTTCGGGACACTAGCTCGCGGCGGCGGCCTTCTTCCGCCGGGTGGTCTTGGGAGCCGGGGCCTCCTCCGGCGTGACCAGGCCCTTCAGGAAATGGCCCGTGTAGCTCGCCGGGCTGGCGGCCACCTGCTCCGGAGTGCCCTCGGCGATCACCGTGCCGCCGCCCGAGCCGCCCTCCGGGCCCATGTCGATGATCCAGTCGGACGTCTTGATGACGTCCAGGTTGTGCTCGATGACGATGACCGAGTTGCCCTTGTCGACGAGGCCGTTGATCACGTCGAGGAGCTTGCGGATGTCCTCGAAGTGCAGGCCGGTGGTCGGCTCGTCGAGGATGTAGATCGTGCGGCCGTTGGACCGCTTCTGCAGCTCGGACGCGAGCTTGACGCGCTGCGCCTCACCGCCGGACAGGGTGGGTGCCGGCTGCCCGAGCCGCACGTACCCGAGCCCGACGTCCACGAGGGTGCGCAGGTAGCGGGCGATCGAGGTGATCGGCGCGAAGAACTCGGCCGCCTCCTCGATGGGCATGTCGAGGACGTCGGCCACCGTCTTGCCCTTGTAGTGCACCTCGAGGGTCTCGCGGTTGTACCGGGCGCCCTTGCAGACCTCGCACGGCACGTAGACGTCCGGCAGGAAGTTCATCTCGATCTTGATCGTGCCGTCGCCCGAGCACGCCTCGCAGCGGCCGCCCTTGACGTTGAACGAGAACCGGCCGGCCTGGTAGCCACGCACCTTCGCCTCGGTGGTGGAGGCGAACAGCGTGCGGATCTTGTCCCACACGCCGGTGTAGGTGGCCGGGTTGGACCGCGGGGTGCGCCCGATCGGTGACTGGTCGACCCGCACCAGCTTGTCGAGCCCGTCGAGCCCGGTGATGCGCGTGTGGCGCCCCGGCACCTGCCGCGCGCCGTTGAGCTTGTTGGCCAGCACGGTGGCGAGGATGTCGTTGACCAGCGTGGACTTGCCCGAGCCGGACACGCCGGTGACCGACACCAGGCAGCCGAGCGGGATGTCGACGTCGATGCCGCGCAGGTTGTGCTCCCGCGCCCCGACGACCGTGAGCTGGCGCTTGCGGTCGCGCGGACGGCGGATGTCGGGCACCGGGATCGAGCGCCGGCCGGACAGGTAGGCGCCGGTGAGCGAGGTGTCGTGCGCCTCCAGCTCGGCGACCGGGCCGCTGTGGACGATCTGCCCGCCGTGCTCCCCCGCTCCCGGGCCGATGTCGACGACCCAGTCGGCGTGCCGGATGGTGTCCTCGTCGTGCTCGACGACGATGAGCGTGTTGCCGAGGGCGCGCAGTCGGCTGAGGGTCTCGATGAGCCGCCGGTTGTCGCGCTGGTGCAGCCCGATCGACGGCTCGTCCAGCACGTACAGCACGCCCACCAGACCGGACCCGATCTGGGTGGCCAGCCGGATGCGCTGGGCCTCGCCACCGGACAGGGTGCCGGCGGCGCGGTCGAGCGAGAGGTAGTCGAGGCCCACGTCGAGCAGGAAGCCCAGCCGCGCCTGCACCTCCTTGAGCACCCGGCCCGCGATCGCCGCCTGGCGCTGGTCGAGCTGCATGCCGTCGAGGAACTCCGCGCACTCGGCCACCGACATCGCGGTGACCTCGGCGATGGACCGGTCGCCCTGGCTGCGGTGCTTGAGCGTGACGGCCAGCACCTCGGGCTTGAGCCGCGCCCCCTTGCACGCGGGGCACGGCACGTCGCGCATGTACCCCTCGTACTTCTCGCGCGCGTACTCGGAGTCGGTCTGGTCGAGCCGCCGCTCCAGGAACGGGACGACGCCCTCGAAGTTGGCGTAGTAGGAGCGCTCGCGGCCGTAGCGGTTGCGGTAGCGGACGTGCACCTGGTCCTGGGTGCCGTGCAGCACCGCCTTCTGCGCGGTGGCGGGCAGCTTGCGCCACGGGGTGTCCATCCGGAACCCGACCGCACGGGACAGCCCCTCCAGCAGGCGGCCGAAGTACTCCGCCGTCTGCCCGCCCGCCCACGGCGCGATCGCGCCGTCGGCGAGACTCGCCTCCTGGTCCGGGACGACCAGCTCCGGGTCGACCTCCTTCTTGATCCCGATCCCGGTGCACTCGGGGCACGCACCGTAGGGCGAGTTGAAGGAGAACGTGCGTGGCTCGAGGTCGTCGAGCGACAGCGGGTGGCCGTTGGGGCAGGCCATCCGTTCCGAGAACCGGACCTCGCGATGCGGATCGTCGTCGGGGAGGTCGACGAAGTCGAGCACGACCAGCCCGTCGGCCAGCCGGAGCGCGGTCTCCACCGAGTCGGTGAGGCGCTGCTTGGCCGACTCCTTGACGGAGAGCCGGTCGACCACCACGGAGATGTCGTGCTTCTCCTGCTTCTTGAGCTTCGGCGGGTCGGTGAGCTGGTGGATGGTGCCGTCGACCATCACGCGCGAGTAGCCCTGCGCCTGCAGGTTGGAGAACAGGTCGACGAACTCGCCCTTACGGGTGCGCACCACCGGCGCCAGCACCTGGAACCGGCTGCCCTCCTCCATGGCGAGCACCTGGTCGACGATCTGCTGCGGCGTCTGCTTCTCGATGACGTGCCCGCACACCGGGCAGTGCGGCACACCGGCGCGGGCGTAGAGGAGGCGCAGGTAGTCGTAGACCTCGGTGATGGTGCCGACCGTGGACCGCGGGTTGCGGTTGGTGGACTTCTGGTCGATCGAGACCGCCGGCGAGAGGCCCTCGATGAAGTCGACGTCAGGCTTGTCCATCTGCCCGAGGAACTGCCGGGCGTACGCCGACAGCGACTCGACGTACCGCCGCTGTCCCTCGGCGAAGATGGTGTCGAAGGCGAGGCTGGACTTGCCCGACCCGGACAGGCCGGTGAACACCACGAGGCTGTCGCGCGGCAGGTCGAGGTCGACGCCGCGGAGGTTGTGCTCGCGGGCGCCGCGTACTACCAGACGGTCGGCCACGGTGGGGAAGCCTCCTGAGATGCCGGTGGAGGGCCGACGGGGGCCCTCGATCCATGCTAGGCGCGGCCACCGACAGAACCGGTGCGTCGGCCCGGCGAGCGGCCGCCTCGGGGAGCCGGACAGCCCGAACGAGGATCGCACACACGTTCGAACGACCGCTCACCGGGTGCTCCTCGGCCGCCGGCCACGCACCCCTTCCCTGCTCACGCACCCCTTCTCGGCCCGCACGTCCCGTCGACCGGGCGTGTCAGCGGACACAGGGTGCGTCGGCGAGCGCCCTGCGGGGTGCCCAGCGCTCGAGGGCAAGGCCCGCGGCGATGACCGAGCCCAGGTGGCCCGACATCGCCCTGCGGGGCAGGGCCGCGATGCGCGGGGCGAGGCCGGGGAGCCGCCGGTGCGCGCCCGCCGCCACCGCGTGGGCGACGTGCAGGGCCGCGAGCGGATGGGTGTCGAGGGCGCTGTGCCCCATGCCGGGCAGCGGGACGAGGACCGCGTCCGGCGCTAGCTCGGCCACCCGCTCGGCCACGGGACGCGGGGTGCGGACGTCCCGGCCACCGGAGACGACGGCGGTGGGCCAGTCGAACGCCGGCAGCGCGGAGGGGAGGTCGTACGGCTCGCCGGTGAACCGCGGTTTCGTCGCGGCCATGGCGGCATGCATGACCTGCGGGTCGAGCGGCAGCCCGTCCGGCGGCGCCCCGTAGTGCAGCTCGCCGTGGCTGATCCCGGCGACGAGGTCGGTCTCCATCAGGAAACCCGTTCCGGGGCCGTCGATCTCCCGGGCGCCCGCGCGCTCGCACCACTCCCACGCCCGGGTGCGCCCCTCGCGCACCCCGGTGAGCAGCCGCGCGAGCACTCGTGGGCCCGCGAACTCGTACACGAGCGGGACGACCGCGCCCGTGCGGTCCGGCGCCACGAGCCCGTCCGCCACGAGCGCCCGCAGCAACGCGGCGGGCCGGGCGGTGTCCGGCGCGGCGCCATCCCACAGCAGCGCACGGATGTGGGCACGCTGAACGGCGAGGTCGCGCGGGCCGAGCAGCGGCGAGTCGAGCACCATCCCCGCGACGCGGTCCGGGTGCCGCAGCCCGAAGCCCTGGGCGAGGTAGGCGCCGTAGGGGTGACCGGCCGACGCACCCGGTGCCCGTCCGGCGGGCCCGCCAGCCGCCGCACCCATGTCTCCATCCGATCCCCCACACCCGATCGACGTCCGGGGACGCGGCCGGGTTCCCGCCGGGGTTCTACGCTGATCCGGTGGGAGAACCGAACGTCTGGTCCGTCGCGCGCCTGCCTGCCCCGGAGAGCGACGCCGCCGACCTGAGCGTCAACGGGTTCGAGCTGAGCTGCGCCGTGCCCGACGGCACCGGGGCCGAGCCGCCGGGCGCCACCCCGTTCGGCCTGCTCGCGGCGTCCCTCTCGGCGTGCACGGCCATGTCGGTGCGCACGTTCCTGCAGCGCTGGGACATCGACCCCGGCGCCGTCACCGTGCACGTCGGCGTGCACCCGAGCACCCCACCGATGCTCGACCGGCGGGTGACGGTCGACGGCGAGGTCGGCCAGGACCTGCGGGAACAGCTGGCGGGGGTGGTCGACAGCACGCCGGTCACGGTGCTGCTCCGCGACGCGGTGACGATCCGAACGGAGCTGAGAACGGGTTAGGAAGACCGTGCACATCCCGCGGCGTCCGTGCACACCGCGGGATGTGTGCCCGGTGCCGCGACGGTGTGCACGCCTGGCAAGCCGGATCAGCTCCGGCGGGTGTGCCGGTACGTGTGCCTGTGCGGCACGGGGAGATCGTGCTCCTCGTCGGTGGCGTCGATGAGCGGGAGCGGTGACTGCGCACCCACGGCGGCGAGCGCGCTCAATCCACGCGCGATCCCCGGCTGCCCCCTGCTGCCGCGGCGCACGCAGGTCAGGACGGTGCGGGACGGGGCGGGCGCGCCGCGCAGCGGGATCCGCACGACGCGGTGGTGCGCCGGGATCGGCGCGAGCCGCGGCATCAGGCAGACCCCGAACCCGTGCGAGACGAGCGCGACGACCGAGTTCCACTCCTTCGCGCCGTGGGCGATGCGGGGCGCGAAGCCCGCTGCGCTGCACGCCGCCATGACGATCGCCGAGTCGTCACCCCGGTCGGCGCCGATCCACGCCTCGTCGGCGGCATCGGCGAGATCGACCGCGTCCGCGGACGCGAACGGGTGGCCGGCGGGAACAACCAGGTCGAACGGGTCGTGCAGGAGCGGCTGCTGGTCGAACCGCGGGTCGTCGCGCGGTGGCGCGTCCGGGGCGGGCAGTACGACGGCGATGTCGGCCCCACCCGCGAGCAGCAGCGCGAAGCACTCCGCGTTGCTTGCCTCCGTGAGCTCGACCTCCGTCGTGCCGCGCAGCGCGGCCGCGGCCGGTGCGACCAGTGCGGCGAGCGCGGTCGGGAACGCGCAGAGCCGCAGCGCGCCGCCTGCCGGGGCGGCGGCCACCTCGGCGAGCACGCGTTCCCAGTCGGCGTAGAGCCGGTCGGTGTGGCCGAGCAGCAGCCGCGCGGCCGGGGTGAGCCGCACGCCGCGGCCTACCCGCTCCAGCAGCTCGACACCGACGTCCCGGCCGAGCAGCCGGATCTGCTGCGACACCGCGGACGGCGTGAGGAACAGCGCCGCCGCGGCCGCCGTGACGGTGCCGTGCTCGTCGAGCATCCGCAGGACGTGCAGCCTGCGCAGATCGATCATTCAGGCCAGACTACAAGAAAACACCAAGGAAATCGCAGCTGGACGTTCACGGAATCCGGCCGGATGGTGGGTTCATGTCCCGCGCCCCGCTGCTCGTGCTCGCCAGCGTGGTCAGCGTCCAGGCGGGGCAGGCGGTCGGGAAACGCGCGTTCGACCTGCTGGAGCCCGCCGGCGTCGTCACGCTGCGGCTCGGGCTCGCCGCACTCGTCCTGCTGGCGGTCATGCGGCCCCGGCTGCCGACCGAGCCCCGCTCAATCGGGCTGGTCGTCGCCTTCGGCACCGCGATCGCCGGGATGAACCTCGTCTATCCCGCGATGCGGTACCTCCCGCTCGGAGTCGCGACCTCGCTGCTGCTCCTCGGCCCGCTCGCGGTCGCGCTGGCCGGGTCCCGCCGCCCGCTGGACGCCGGGTGGGCGCTGCTCGCCTGCGCGGGGGTGTTCCTGGTGGGCGGCGGGTCCTCCGGTCCCCTGCCGCTCCCGGGCGTGCTCCTCGCGCTCTGCGCGGGCGCGGCCATGGGCTGCTACCTGCTGCTCAGCAGGCGCGCCGGCACGGCCGCCCGCGGCACCCTCGCCCTCGCCGTGGCGTGGGCGGCCGTCGTCACGCTCCCGTTCGGCATCTCGGCGTCGGGCACCGACCTGCTCCGACCGTCCGCGCTGGCCGTCGGCCTGCTCGTCGCCGTCCTGTCGGCGGTGCTCCCCTACTCGCTCGAACTCGCCGCGCTGCGCAGGCTGCCGCCGCGCACGGTCGGCGTACTGCAGAGCCTCGAGCCGGTCGCAGGCGCGCTGGCCGGGCTCGTGCTGCTCGCCGAGGTGCTGGACGCACGGCAGTGGGCCGCGGTCGGCTGCATCACGGCGGCCTCAGCAGGCGCGGTGTTCACGCCACGCCGAGCAGGCGGTACGCCGTGTCCGGGTCGCGGCGGAACTCCGGCGTCGGCACCCGGTGCACGAGCACACCCTTCGCCATCACCGCGATCTCCCCGGCCACGGCGAACGCGAGGTGCAGGTCCTGCTCCACGATCAGCACCGCCACCCCCTCGTCGCGCATCGTGGTGACGAGGCCCGCGATCTGGTCGACGACGGCGGGCGCGAGCCCCTCGGACGGCTCGTCGAGCAGCACCAGCCGTGGGTTCGTCAGCAGCGCCCTCGCGACGGCGAGCATCTGCTGCTCCCCGCCCGAGAGCTGGCCTGCGAAGTGGCGGCGGCGCTCGCCGAGCCGGGGCAGCAGGTCGAGCACGGTGTCGACCGTCCACGTGCCGCCACGGGACCGGGACGAGAGCGCGAGGTGCTCCGCCACCGTCAGCGTCGTCCACACCCGGCGGCCCTGCGGCACGAGTGCCACTCCCGCGCGCGCGATCCGGTCCGGCCGCTGCCCGGCCAGCTCACGACCGTCGAGCAGGATCGAGCCGGCGCTCGGCGGCACGAGCCCGGCCAGCGTCATGATCAGCGTCGACTTGCCGACGCCGTTGCGGCCGAGCAGTCCCAGCACGGCGCCCGCGTCCAGGTCGAGGTCGACGCCATGCAGGACGACGCCCCGGTCGTACCCGGAGACGAGCCCGCGAACCTGAAGGAAACTCATGTGTGGAACAGCTCCTCCCGGCGCCCCGCCCCCAGGTACGCCTCCCGCACGGCCTCGCTCGCGCGCACCTCGTCCGGCGTGCCGGAGAGCAGCACGCGCCCGAGGTGCAGCACGGTGACGGAGTCGGCGAGGGAGAACACCAGGTCCAGGTCGTGCTCCACGAACAGCACCGTGATCTCCTTCGGCAGCGCCGAGAGCAGCGTGAGCAGCCGCGCGCTCTCCGCGGGCGACATGCCGGCCGCGGGCTCGTCGAGCAGCAGCAGCGACGGGCGGCAGGCCAGCGCGAGCGCCACCTCCAGCTGCTTGCGCTCGCCGTGGGAAAGGGCAGGCACCGGCACGTCACGGCGATCGGCGAGCCCGACCTCGGCGAGCAGCTCGTCGGCCCGCTCCCGCACCGCGGGACGCCGGCGTGGGAAGGGCGAGATCCGGCCTCCCTCGTGCCTTGCGGCCGCCAGCGCGACCGTCTCGGCCCCCGTCATCGACCCGAACAGGCTCGCGTGCTGCATCGTCTGGCTCATCCCGAGCCGGCAGCGCGCCACCTCCGACAACCGGGTGACGTCGCGGCCCGCCAGCTCCACCGTGCCCGTGTGGGCCCGCATCGTGCCGGTGACCAGCTTGAACAGCGTCGACTTCCCGGCGCCGTTCGGCCCGATCAGTGCGTGCCGGGCGCCCGGCTCCACCGCGATGTCGACGCCATCGACGGCCTTGAGCGCCCCGAAGGAGCGACCGAGGCCCGTGCACCGCAACGCCGTCATGATGACCTCCGGCGCAGCCGGATCCCCGCCGCCCCGCGCGGGAGCACGTAGACGACCAGCACGAACACCGCGCCCAGCAGCAGCGTGCCGTGCCCGCCGAGGCTCGGCCCCAGCGCGTCGCGGACGAGGATCACCAGCGCCGCGCCGAGACACGCGCCCCACAGCGACCCCGCCCCGCCGATGACGACGGCGAGCAGCGCGAACGACGCCGTCAGGAAGCCCATGTCGGGCAGCGCGACGAACCGCGCCTGCGCCGCGAGCAGCGAACCGGCCAGCCCCGCGACCCCGCCCGCGAGCACGAACACCGCGTACTTGTACATCGACGTCGGGTAGCCGATCGCCCGCATCCGCGGCTCGTTGTCCCTGATCCCCCGCAGCGCCGCCCCGAACGGCGACCGTGCCACCACCCAGACCAGCGCGAACCCGAGCAGGAACACCGCGAGCACGTACCAGTAGGTGAACCCCGCGTTGGCGAGCGGCGACCCCGCAATGCGCACCGACGGGATCCCGGTGAGGCCGTTCGCCCCGCCGGTGACCGACTCCCACGTGTTGCCCAGCTGCTGCACGACCTCACCGATGGCGAGCGTGAGCATCAGGAAGAAGACCCCGGCGCTGCGGACCGCGATCCAGCCGGTGAGCGCGGCGACCACCGCCCCCACCGCGGCCCCGGCCAGCAGCGGCACCGGCGCCTCCGCCGTCAGGTTGATCGACACCCAGCCCGCGGCGTACGCACCCGCGCCGAAGTAGGCGGCGTGCCCGAGCGACGGGAGGCCGGTCACGCCGACGAGCAGGTCGAGGCTCACCGCGAACAGCGCGAACACCAGGATGCGGGTGAGCGTGGTGGTGGCGAACGGCGCGAGGAACAGCGGCACCGCGGCGAGCACGACCACCACGGCCACCGCGACGAGCCCGGCCCGGCCGCGCGGCGCCCGTGGCGTGACCGCGGCCTCGCCACCCGGAACCGCCGGTGCCTCCACGGCCGTCACCGGGCACCCACCGCGGCCGGCCCACCGAACAGGCCCTGCGGCCGCAGCACCAGCACCAGCGCGAGCGCGGCGAACAGCACGAACGAGGCGAGCTCCGGCAGCAGCATCCGGCCGAGCGTGTCGACCTGCCCGATGATCAGCGCCCCGACGAGCGCGCCGCGCACCGAGCCGAGCCCGCCGATCACGACGACCACCAGCGCGAGGATCAGCACGGTGGCGTCCAGGCCCGGCCGTGCCCCGTAGATGGGTCCGCCGAGCACGCCCGCTGTGGTGGCGAGCAGCGACCCGACGGCGAAGACGGCGGTGGTGACGAGCCGGTTGTCGACGCCGATCGTCGCCACCATGTCCCGGTCGGCCACGGTGGCCCGCACCAGCGCGCCGATCCGCGTGCGTTCCACGACCAGGTACACGGCGACCGCCAGGACGGCGCCGACGCCGATCAGCACGAGCCGGTAGGCCGGGTAGACCGCGCCGAGCACCGTCACCGAGCCGTCCAGCGCGGGCGGGGCGGCCGCCGACAGCGGGTCGTCCCCGAACGCGATGATCAACAACTCGGCCACGACGAACGCCACGCCGAGCGTGAGCAACGCCTGGTCCAGGTGCGATCGCCGCCGCAGCGGCCCGGTCATCAGCGACAGCACCGCTCCGGCGATGAGCCCGCCCACCGCCGCGATGCCCAGCGCGGCGAGGAAGCCGCCCCAGCTGCCGGAGAACGCGGCGCCGAGGTACGCCCCCCCGAGGAAGAGCGCGCCGTGGGCGAGGTTGAGCACGTCCATCATCCCGAACACGATCGACAGCCCGACCGCGAGGATGAACAGCAGGAACCCGATGGCGAGCCCGTTGAGGACCGAGACGAGCATCAGACCGCCGCTGGCTGGCTCTGCGGACCGAGGTCCTGCACCACGGCGTTCACCAGCTTGCCGCCGACGTTGTCGACCCGGCGCAGGTAGATGTTCTGCCGCGGCGTCTGGTTCTCGAACGCCCACGGCCCGCGCGGGCTGTCGTCCACGGTGCCGATGCCGCCGAGCGCCGCGGAGACGGCGTCACCGTCGAGGGCGGTCGCGCCGCGCAGCGCCCGGTTGAGGACGTTGGCCGCGTCGAAGGTGGCCATCGAGAAGCAGCTCGGCGCCTCGCCGTGGGCCGTGGTGTAGGCGTCGACGAAGGCCTTGTTGGCCGGGTTGTCCAGCTGGTCGGTGTAGTGCAGCGTGTTCTGCACGCCGAGCGCGGCGTCGCCCTGCTGCGGCAGCACGTTCCCCTCGGTGAGGAAGCCGGAGCCGTAGAGCGGGATCGACCCGGCCAGCCCGAACTGCGCGTACTGCCGCACGAAGGTGATCGCCTCGGCGCCGGAGAAGAAGCAGAACGTCGCGCGCGCCCCGGAGTCCTGGATCCCGGTGAGGAACGGCTGGTAGTCCGACGTGGTGCCGAACGGCGTCTTCACCTCGCCGACGACCCGCCCGCCACCGGCCTCGAACGCCCGCTTGAAGTGTGCGATGACCTCGCTGCCAGCCGCGTAGTCGGGCGCGATCGCGTAGACGCCCTCCGAGAAGCCCGACTCGGCGAGGTGCTTGCCCATCGCGGCGGAGATCTGGCCGTTGGTGAACGAGGTGCGCCAGATGTAGGGGGTCCGGCGGGCACCGGTGACGTCCTCCGCACCGGCGTTGGTGACGATCAGCAGCTTGCGCGCCTCCGTGATGGCGTCCCGGACCCCGAGCGCGGTTGCCGAGTTGACCAGGCCGACGACCACGTCGACGCCGTCGCTCTGCAGCACCTTCTGCACCGCGGGTACGCCCGTCTGCGGGGTCTCGCCCTCGTCCGCGGTCACCGTCTCGACGGCGTAGTCGCCGAACTTGCCGCCGTTCTGGTCGAGCCAGAGCTGCCAGCCGCGCTGCATGTCCGTGCCGAGTGCCGCGTAGACGCCGGACTGCGGCACCACGAGGCCGACCTTGACCGTGCCTCCGCCGCCGCCACCGGTGGCGCCGCCGCCGTCCGAGCCGCCGACGCTGCTGCCGCACGCCGAGAGGACCGGCACGGTCGCGGCCGCGCCGAAGAGACCGAGGAGACGTCGTCGGGTGAGCAGGTGGGGGTCCATCGCGGTAGCTCCTCGTCGAACTCGTCACACCCGGGTCGAGTGTCGACGGATCGTTGTCGAGCGACCGTTCTGCTGTCAACGATTCGGGCTAACCGCGCATCCCACCGCGATCCGATCGTGACGGTCGGGGGCCGCCACTCGGCCAGGGTCCTAGTCTGTCCGAGTGGACGTCCTCGACCGCTATACCGGCCATGTCGACCCGGGCGGCGCAGCCATCCGCCGCGACCTCGATGCCCTCAGCATCACAAAGATCTCGGTGGGCCCGATGGACAACAACGCCTACCTCCTGGTGTGCCGCACCTCGAACGAGGCGCTGCTGATCGACGCCGCGAACGAGCCCGACCGGCTCGCCGACCTCATCGGCGCCGGCGACGGCCGTCCCGAGCTGAACCACCTGGTCACCACCCACCGCCACCACGACCACTGGCAGGCACTCGGCGCCGTGGCCGGCATGTTCCAGACCCGCCAGATCGCGCACCCGCTCGACGCACCCGAGCTGCCGATCCCGATGGACGAGCTCGTGGAGCACGGCGACACCGTCCGCTTCGGCGAGATCGAGCTCGAGGTGGTGCACCTGCGCGGCCACACCCCCGGCTCGATCGCACTCGTCTACCGCGATCCGTCCCCCGGCGGTCACCCGCACCTGTGGACCGGCGACTCCCTTTTTCCGGGCGGGCACGGGAAGACCGCGACCACCGAGGACCACATCCAGCTCATGGACGACCTGGAGGAGCGGATCTTCGGGCCGCTGCCGGACGACACGTGGTTCTACCCCGGTCACGGCGACGACTCGACGCTCGGCGCCGAGCGGCCGCACCTGGACGAATGGCGCGCCCGCGGCTGGTGACGACGCGCACTGGCTACCGTGCGGTCAGGCTCGGCCAAGGCCCTGACCATCGGGCTCGCTCGAACTGACCTCCGCGAACCGCTGCAGCGATGCGGCAACGAGTTCCCGGGCCGCCTGCCCGTGAACGGCCTGCCGGTCAAGTTCAGCGAAGGCGCGTAGGTAGAGCGCGATCTCCTGCGGCTGGCTGATCGACAGCTCCGCCGACACGGTCTCCACCTGCACGAGACGATCGTCGAACATGATGAACTGGTTCGTCGGCACCCGGTACTCGGCATGCACCGGAATCACGCCGAAATGCATCCGAGGCAATGCCATTACAGCGAGTATCCGGTCGAGCTGCCCAACCATCACGGCAGCATCGCCGACGGTGGTGTGCAGCGCCTGCTCAGCGATGACGATGTGGAACCGGTGGTCGCCCCGATAGAGGATCTGCTGCCGCTCCATCCGGCCGGCGACGCCCGACTCGAGATCATCGGCGATACCGTAGAAGTCGATCACCCGGCGCATGATTGCCGTGGCGTACTCGGCTGTGTGCAGGATTCCCGGGATCAGGAGCGGCTCGTACCAGCGCATGAGCTTGGTCTGAGCTTCAAGGTCGCGGGAGATCTGCTGGCGACGCCGCGTGCCCGCACCGAGCATCCGTCGCCACTCCACATACATGGCTTCGATGTGGCGCACAGTGGCGATCAGCTCCGGGATCTGATCGCTCGCCGATGCCAGCGTGCACCAGACCCGGATGTCATCCTCCGACGGCGTCTGCTTGCCGTACTCGATCTTCGACACCTTCGAGCTGTGCCAGCCGGCGAGCTCTGCCAGCTGCCGCCCCATGAGCCGGGCGTCCTTCCGGACGTCGCGCAGCCGCTGGCCGAGCGCCTCACGGGCCTGATGAACCGAACTCGTCACAGTGGCGAGTCAGCCTCGACGACGTACCTCCTGTGAGGGATTGCGACCTTCCATACCCGGTCGCGCACCTCCCGGCAGTAGCCGACGATCCGGGGGTCGGTCGTGGCAGCCCCGCCGGCGAATCGTCCACCGGGTTCGAAGACGGTGAACACGACCCGGTCGTCGTCGAACAACCAGTAGTCGTCGCCCGGCAGGTCCGCCGCATCGATGAGATGGCGGGGCAACCAGCGGATATCCTCGCCGGCGGCGATGTTGTGCTCCGCGACGGCCAGGCCCCATCGGGTGTAGTCGACGTGCGGGACGGAGACGACTCGCACGCGCGCGAGGCTTCGGCCGACAGCGGTCGCCTCTCGGACCAGGTCGAGCCAGGGCTGGTGCCACTTGAAGTCATCCGGCCGGCCGGTCAGGAAAAGCTCGAATGGCCCGGACTCCTCTGGGGTGTGGTAACTGTCCTCCACCTCCAGGTGGAAGGCGTGGTGAGCGAAGTCGCGGAACAGCGCGTCGAACGCCTCACCCTGCAGCAACTCCACCGAACCAAACCTCCTTCTCCTTGGCGACCTCGACACACGACTCGTGCCCCGGAATGTCCATCTGGGACAGCGCCTCCGGATCGGTCACCGGTCTTCCCGTCAAGGTGAAGCTCGCACGACCCGTGTCCGTGAGCAGCGCACCGAGGTAGGTGTCAGGCTCCAGATACGCGAGTAGACGTTGCGGAATCTCCACGCTGTCACGCGCATCAGCCACCTTCCAGCCTTGCACCACGTAGGTACCCCTGTCCGTCGCGAACAACGTCGGAGACCCGCCGCCCTGCGTCGCCTTGCCCAGGAACGTCAGCCGCATGATGCTCAGATTTGCTCATCCGCGGTGATGCTGCCTCTGCCAGGAGATCTGCGTCAAGCATGAGGCAACGCAAGTTGCCAATTGAGGCAAACTTGAGCAAACTTCTGGCCCCCGCCATCTCCCGCTTCATAGCGTTGAACCCGAGGGCAGACGACTGCCGAACGCGACCAAGGGGGACGACGTTGACCGCGGCCGATCAGGATCCGATCGTTGTGTTCATCGCCGGTGAGGCCGGATCGGCCGAGCGCCTGATCAGAGAGCACGCCGATGACGGCAGTGGCCGGTGCAAGATCTGCGCCGGAGGCCCGCAGGCCGGCCACGTTCGCTGGCCATGCAGGCTCTACGACTACGCGATCCGAGCACGCGCAGCACGGCGTGAACAGGCCTCCCAACGCGTGCCGTGAACCCCGCCTTCCGCGAGACAACCCCCGTAACCGACCAGTTCGGCACCGGACTCTCACACGAAGTCTTCGACGTCCACATGAAGGATTCGCAACAACATGGGGCGCGCGTGCGCACGCTGTGTTGCCAGGACATCACCCCGGCCCCGATGATCGGCCCCGTGGGAGCGCCCTGTCCCGCCTGCGCTGGGATTCTGACCGAGCGATGGCCTTGCGAGCGCCCGTCCTCCCGGAAGCAAGCAAGGCCGTTCGAGCTCCGATGGATCAGGGTGCGCTTCTGGCAATGATCATCGACGAGCCGCTGACATCGCGGCAGGTTCACCGGCCCACGTGGTCGCTCCGGGTGTCGTCGACGATCAGCAGGCGGTCCACGGTGGCGGCAGGTCGGCGTCGCGCTCAGACCCGCACGAGGCAGAACGGGTGGCCTGCCGGGTCGAGGTATATCCGGAACCGGTCCGGCGCGGGCTGCAGCTCGTGCTTGCGGGCGCCGATCGCCAGCACCTCCCGCTCGCCCTCGTCCAGGTCGGACACGTCGAAGTCGATGTGCAGCTGCTGCGGCACATCCTGGCCGGGCCACTGCGGCGGGCGGTACTCGGACGACACCTTCTGGAAGGCGAGCGCGGCACCGCGGCCGTCGGGCGGGTCGAGTTGGACCCAGCCGTCGGACTGGCCGGGTGGATCCAGCGGCCAGCCGGTGAGTGCGCTGTAGAAGCGAGCGAGGGCGGCCGGGTCGGGGCAGTCGAGCGCGACGACGCTGAATCTGGCGATAGCCCGCGTTTTCGTGGAGGTGGTCACGGCGCCGACGGTAGGGGGCTGCACCGACGACGGAGCCGACTCCAGGGCGCTCCCCCGGTGATCATCAGAAGGGTGCGACAGCGACAGTTCTGTCGCCATGGCACCACTCCTGGTGATCACGGCCGTCCGCGGTCAGCCACCCAGCGCCAGGCGGTTGACGCTCGCAATCCGGCAGTCAGCGGGCCCGGCCTGGGCCCGTCCGCTGACGGTTCCGCTCGACTGCGCGCCCGACAGGACCACGCTCTCGCCCGGCGCGACGGCCGTGGCGATCGCGTTGATCTCGCCGATGCGAGGACCGCCCCTGTCGTTCACGGTCACGTTGATGTTGTACGACTGCCGCTCAGCGGTGCGGTTCGTGATCTCGATCGTTGCCTCGGCCGTCGCGGCGCCGCCGTCCCGCACGACGGTGCAGTCGCGGAGGGCGACGTCCTGCGCGGCGGCGTCGCCCGGCGCGTTCGCGGACTCCGGCTCGGCCACCTGGCCCGTCATGGCGACGGCGATCGTCCCGGCACACAGGACCGCGCCGATGCCGGCGAGGACCTTCCGGGTGCCGAGGAGCGCGATCACCCCGAGCAGGGCTCCGACCGCCGCGAGGCCGATCGTGAGGTACTCGAGGACCATGATCGCCGAACCGACGAGCGCACCGACGACACCGGCGACGATGCCGAGGACCCCGAGGACGAGCGCCGTCCACGCCAGCGCCTCGAACCGCTTCTTCCGCACGAAGATCGGCGCCGGGGGCTCGGCACCGTAGCCGGTGTGCCCGGCCTGCGTTCGGGCCTGCGCCCTGCGGAGCTCGTCCTCCGCGGCCTCCCGGCCGGACAGCTGGTCCGGCTGGCCGGACAGCCGGTACGGCTGGTCCGGGTATCCGTGCTGCGGCTGCTGCTGCTGCTCGGGGTTCACCGGCCACGGGCGCAGGTGCTGCCCGGGGGCCACCGGCGGGTGGACCGGCTGGTGCGGCTGGTGGGGCTCCTGCGGGTACGGCCGTTCGGCGAAGGCCGACCTCGGGGATTGGTGGGGAGCGGTCATCACGAACGTCCGTTCTGCGCTGTGATCTTGCCGTTGATAACTCGATCTCTGGCGGGAGCCGTCACCGGCGGGCGTGCCCCAGCGCGAACGACCACCACGCCGACGTCTCGCGCGCCGAGCTCTGCACGTCGGTCATCAACGCGTCTCCCCCCTGATGAAAGTCAAGTAGGCGGCGACCCTAGCGCGTTGATCATGCATCGGTCACCGAACGTGTGACGACACGTGCCAAAGGTGGTGTGACGTGCACCGTTCGGAGCAGTCACGTCGAACATTGCGTGACTACAGTGGACCGAAGCCGCAACGGCGGCCGAGCAGCCCGGGCGGTCGCGGCGCCGGTCCAGGAAGGGCGACCGCAGCGACCCGGAGTGCACATGGACGCAAGAAGCACGGCGCGCGCGGTCCTCCGCGCCGTCACCGCGCTCGCGTCCGCCGCAGCACTCGTCACCACCGGGTTCGTCTGGTCGCTGCAGCAGCGGGTCGACACCACGGTCGTCAGCAGCGTGGCGGCCATCCCGACACCGCGCCCCACGCCGCCGGGCCGGCCGTTCACGGCGCTGCTGGTCGGCCTCGACGCACGTACCGACGCGCAGGGCGACTCGCTCCCTCCCGCTGTGCTCGACGCGCTGCACGCAGGCCCGGACGAGGGCCAGCTGCACACCGACACGATCATCCTCGTGCACGTGCCGGCGAACCCGGGAGAGCGGGCGGCCGCCATCTCGATCCCGCGGGACTCGTTCGTCCCGATCGCGGGCGGCCACGGGACTCACAAGATCAATTCCGCTTACCGCCGCGGGATGCAGGACGCCGAGGAGGCCCTGCGCGCGCAGGGAATCGACGGCGCGGAGCTCGACCGGCAGGCCCGCGAGGCCGGACGGCGCACGCTGGTCGCCACGGTGGAGCAGCTGACCGGGGCGCGAATCGACCACTTCGCCGAGATCGGCATGGCCGGGTTCGTCGAGCTCACCGAGGCGCTCGGCGGGGTGCCGGTATGCCTGAACGGCCCCGTCCACGACTCCTACTCCGGGGTCGATCTGCCGGCGGGCGAGCAACTGGTGAGCGGCCCGGGCGCGCTCGCGTTCGTGCGGCAGCGGCACGGGCTCGAGGACGGCGACCTCGACCGCATCGCCCGCCAGCAGGCCTTCGCCGCCAGCCTGGCGCAGCGGGTGCTCGCGCCCGGCACGCTCGGCGATCCCACGCAGTTGCAGCGCCTCGTGGACATCGCCACCCGATACGTCGTGCTGGACGTCGGCTGGAACCTCGACCAGGCCCTCGCCCAGATGCGCCGGGTCTCCGGCGACTCGTTGAGCTTCCACACCATCCCGACCGGCCGCCCCGACCTGCGCACCCCCGTCGACGGCGTCGCCGTGCAGATCGACCGCGACGCAGTGCGGACGTTCGTCGGCTCGCTGCTCGGGCCGGCCGCCACACCCCCGACGGCGACATCGCCGCCCACCACCCAGCCGTCCGCGCCGCCCACCACGGCGCGGCGCATCGCCGACGACGACGACCCGATCATCGTGCAGCGGGCCGACACGCCCGAGTCCGGCACCTCCGCCCCGACGACGAGCAGCCGTCCGGTGATCACCGCGGATGGCGTGCCCTGCGTCGACTGACGCTCGCCAGGAGCACACTGACCTCCCGTGACCGACAGCTTCCCGCGCCGGCAGGCCCGCACCCGTCGCTTCACCCTCGGCGCCCCGCGCGGCATCACCGTCTCCCCCGACGGCGAGCGGGTGGTGTTCCTGCGCAGCCGCGGCGGCACCGACCCCCTCACCTGCCTCTGGACCCTCGACCTCGGCACCGGCGAGGAGCGGCTGGTCGCCGACCCGCTGCACCTGGAAGGCAGCGCTGACGGGACCGACGACGAGGACCTGCCGCCCGAGGAGAAGGCCCGCCGCGAACGCAGCCGGGAGCAGGCGGGCGGCGTGGTCGGCTACGCGGCCGACCGGCCGGTCACCATGGCCGCGTTCACCCTCTCCGGCCGGCTCTACCTCGCCGACTTCGTGGGCGGGCTCACCCCGCGCCTCGTCGACACCCCGGCCGGCGTGATCGACCCGCGGCCGGACCCCCACGGGCTCAGGGTCGCGTTCGTCCGCGGCGGGGCGCTGCACGTCCACGACATCACCTCGCGCATCACCACCGCGCTCGCCGAACCGGACGGCCCGGACGTCACCTACGGCCTCGCCGACTTCGTGGCGGCCGAGGAGATGGGCCGGATGCGCGGCTACTGGTGGGCGCCGGACGGCGAGTCGCTGCTGGTCGCGCGCGTGGACGACGCCGAGGTGCGGCGCTGGCACATCGCCGACCCGGCCAACCCGGAACGTGAGCCCGCCGTCGTGGCGTATCCCGCGGCGGGCACGCCCAACGCCCGGGTCACGCTCGAAGTGATCGCGCTCGACGGCACGGTCGTGCCGGTGCGGTGGGACACCGAGCGGGACGAGTACCTCGCCGACGCCGCATGGGACGGCCACGGCCTGCTGATCGTCGTCCAGCCGCGCGACCAGCGGGCCCTGCGGGTGCTGCGCGTCGACCCGGACACCGGGGCGACGACCCCGGTGCACGAGCAGACCGACCCGCTCTGGGTCGACATCGTCCCCGGCGTGCCCGCCCACACCGAGTCCGGTGCGCTCGTGACGGTCGGCAACCTCGAGGGCAGCCTGCGGCTCGTCGTCGACGGGAAACCGGTGACGCCCCCGTCGCTGCAGGTGCGCGACGTCGCGGACGTCGACGGCGACGTCGTGCTGTTCCGCGGGAGCGACGACCCCACCTCGATCGGCCTCTGGACGTGGGGACCCGACGGCCTCGCCGCGGTCACCTCCGGCCCGGGCGTGCACAGCGGGCGGCTCGTCGCGGGCACGCTGGTGGTCACCCGGCAGGACCTCGACACCGACGGCACGACCACCACCGTCCAGCGGGGCGGGGCCGAGCGCACGATCGCATCGTTCGCCGACCTCCCCGGCCTCACGCCGCGGATCACGCTGGTCAACGCGGGCGAGCGCGAGCTGCGCACCGCGGTGCTGCTCCCGACCGGCCACGAGCCGGGCACCCGGCTCCCGGTCCTGATGGACCCCTACGGCGGCCCGCACGCCCAGCGCGTGCTCGCCGCCCGCGGCGCGCACCTCACCAGCCAGTGGTTCGCCGACCAAGGCTTCGCCGTGGTGGTCGTCGACGGGCGCGGCACGCCGGGGCGCGGGCCCGCATTCGAGCGGGCGGTGCACGGCGACCTGGCGGAGCCGGTGCTGCGGGACCAGGTCGACGCGCTGCACGCGGTGGCCGAGCGGTACCCGGACCTCGACCTCACGCGCGTCGGGATCAGGGGCTGGTCCTTCGGTGGCTACCTCGCCGCGCTCGCGGTGCTGCGCAGACCGGACGTCTTCCACGCGGCCGTTGCAGGCGCCCCGGTCACCGACTGGGCGCTGTACGACACCCACTACACCGAGCGCTACCTCGGCCGCCCGGACACCGACCCCGATGCCTACGCCCGCTCGTCCCTGATCGGCGACGCACCGTCGCTCACCCGGCCGCTGCTGCTCGTGCACGGGCTCGCCGACGACAACGTGGTGGCCGCCCACACGCTGCGCCTGTCCTCGGCCCTGCTCGCCGCGGGGCGGCCGCACAGCGTGCTGCCACTGTCGGGCGTCACGCACATGACGCCGCAGGAGGTGGTGGCGGAGAACCTGCTCCTGCTGCAGGTCCAGTTCCTCCGGCAGGCCCTCGACCTGAGGTCGTGAGTGGTAACGCGTGCTATAGCGCGCATAACCACTCACGAGGTCAAACGTGCGCGGCGTGGTCGTAGTTGTGGGTCTCCTCCTCGGTGCACCGGCGCCGGGCCGCGCGCTCGTGCCGCAGGTCGCGCACGGCGATGCCGAGCGCGGCCGTCACCGAGAGGACGGCGCCGCTCAGGGCCACCGCCGCGGCGAGCTGGTGGTCCTGCCCGGTGGCGCCGAGCACCAGGTAGTACGCGCCCGGCAGCGCGGCGGTGCCGATCGCCGCCCCGACGCGCTGGCCGGTCTGCAGCGCACCCCCGGCCGAACCGGCCATGCGCACCGGCACCTCGCGGAGCGTCAGCGTGATGTTCGGGGAGATCACCAGACCACCGCCGATCCCGGCCACCATGAGCGGCACGACGAGCGCAGCCGTCAACGAGGCCGCCGGCACGACCAGCACTACACCGATCGTCGCGACGAGCCCCGTGAGCACCCCACTCAGCCCGATGACGGTGAGCCTGCGGCCGAATCGCTCGACGAGCCGCCCGCCGACCGCGGCCGACACCGCTGACCCGAGCGCGAACGCCGTGACCGAGAGCCCGGAGTGCAGCGGGGTGTAACCCAGCCCGGCCTGCAGGAACAGCGCGAACACCAGCCATATGCCGGAGAAGCCCAGGAAGTAGACGGTGCCGAGCGCCGCGCCGGTTGCGTATCCGCGCGTGCTGGAGAGCAGCCGCAGGTCGAGCAGCGGGGCACCGTGGCGGCGCATCACGCGCCGCTCCCACCGCACGAACAGCACCGCGATCCCCGCCGCGACGAGGAACAGCCACCACAGCCGGGTGAGACCACCGGAGTCGGCCTCCGCCAGCGGCAGCAGCACGGCGAGCACACCGCCCCCGAGCAGCAGGGCGCCGACGACGTCGATGTGCCCGGCCGGGCCGGCCGTGGTCCGGGGGATGAGCCGGGCGGCGAGGACGAGCGCGACCACCCCGATCGGCACGTTGACCAGGAAGATCCAGCGCCACCCGTCCGGGCCGCCCGCCACGGCGAGGATGAGCCCGCCGACGACCGGCCCCACAGCGGTGGAGATCCCGACGGTCGCGCCGAAGAGGCCGAACGCCCTACCCCGCTCGGCGCCACCGAAGAGCTGCTGGATCAGCCCGGAGTTCTGCGGAGCCAGCGCGCCCGCCGCAAGGCCCTGCGCGAGCCGGGCGGCCACGAGCAGCCCGATGTTCGATGCCGCGCCTGCGAGCCCGCTGAACAGGACGAACGCCGCCAGCGCTCCGAGGAACATCCGCCGCCGCCCCACCGCGTCGCCGAGCCGGCCCGCGGGCACGAGCGCGAGGCCGAACGTGAGCGCGTAGCCGGAGACGACCCACTGCACGGCCGCGGGCTCCGCGCCGAGGCTCTGCTGCAGGGACGGCAGCGCCACCGAGACGATGCTGACGTCGAGCAGGCTCATGAAGCCCGCGACCAGGGTGACCGACAGCGCCCTCCACCGGTTCGGGTCCGGGGCGTCGGCGACCGCTTGCCGCACATCAGGGCTGGCCACGAGCCCCTGTCTACCCCGCGCACCTGTGTCTGGCACGCTTGGACGCGCCCACCGTAGGAGGAAAGAACGTGGCTTTGCAACGACCCGACGTCGACCCGCACGACGGCCCCGCCCCCGCTGACCTGCTGGTCGAGGACCTCGCCCCCGGCGTCGGCCCCGAGGCGACCCCGGGCCGCACCGTCGAGGTGCACTACGTCGGTGTGGCGCACTCCACCGGCGAGGAGTTCGACGCCTCCTGGAACCGCGGCTCCACGTTCCAGTTCCCGCTGGGCGCCGGGCGCGTCATCGCGGGCTGGGACCGCGGCGTGGCGGGGATGAAGGTCGGTGGCCGCCGCCGGCTCGTGATCCCGCCCCACCTGGGATATGGCAGCCGCGGCGCGGGTGCCGCGATCAAGCCGGGAGAGACCCTGATCTTCGTCGTCGACCTCGTGGGCGTGCACTGACCTGAAGCTGCTGCTGATCTCCGACACCCACCTTCCGGTGCGGGCGAAGGACCTGCCCGCACCGGTGTGGGCGGCCGTCGATGCCGCCGACGTCGTGATCCACGCCGGCGACTGGGTGTCGGTCGACCTGCTCGACGCGCTCGAGGCCAGGACGCGGCGGCTCGTCGGGGTGTTCGGCAACAACGACGGCGCCGCCCTGCGGGCCCGGCTGCCCGAGGTCGCGCGCGTCGAGCTCGGCGGCGTCCGGTTCGCGGTGGTGCACGAGACCGGGGCCGCGGCCGGTCGCGAACGACGCTGCGCGCGGGCCTACCCGGGCGTCGACGTACTGGTGTTCGGGCACAGCCACATCCCGTGGGACACCACGGCGGAGACCGGACTGCGCCTGCTCAACCCCGGCTCCCCCACCGACCGGCGGCGCCAGCCGACCTTCACGTGGATGACGGCCGATGTCGCCGACGGCGACCTCCGCACCGTCGAGCTGCACCACCTTCCACCCGCTCCCCGTTAGAGGCCGCACAGAGACGGCCTCTAGTCCATCAGGCGGCCCGCGAGCCCGGTAACGCGGAGCAATGACCCGGCGACAACCGGGTGAGACATGACGGGCGACGTCGGGGGGACGATCGTGGTGTCCGAGTCGGCTCCGGCCGAACCGGTCTTGGCCGTCCGTCCGCCCTTCTACGGGCGGCGTCACTTCCTGTCACGGTTCGTTCCCGTGATGTCGCTCGCGGTCGTCGGGATCGTCGCGCAGGTGGCCGCCGGCACCGCCGCACTCCCCTTCGAGCGGTTGGTCACGCTCGACGGAGTGGGCGGCTCGAAGATCGAGTTCCTCGAGGACGCCGTCGTCAAGGAGCAGCTGCTGCGCCACCACATCGCGTTGCGGCTGACCAGGCTCGGGTCCCGCGAGTCCGCGCGGGTCCTGTCGTCGGATGTCGACTTCTACTTTCCGTCGGGACAGCCCACGGCCGAGCTGGTGACCCGGCGCAGGCAGGCGGAGCAGGCGTACGCGTCCCCGCACCGCGTGTTCGTCAGTCCGATCGTGCTCGCCACCTACCGGGAGTACGCGGAGACGCTGCGCGCCGCCGGCGTCGCGACGCCGCAAGCGAACCAGGACAGCGCGCTCCCCCACTACTACGACCTCGACCTCGCACGATTCCTCGACCTGGCGCGCGCCGGCCGGTCGTGGAACGACCTCGGTATCGCGACACACGGTTTCACGAACGGCAACACCGTTCTTGCCCAGACCCCGGACGTCTGCGCCGCCAACAGTGCGGCGACCTACCTCGGGCTGGTCGCGTACGTCACCCGCGGTGGCATACCCGAATCGGAGCAGGATGCGGTCGATCTCGCGCGCCAGATCAAACCGCTGCTGCGGGAACAGGGCCTGCCCATCCGCAACGCGGACGCCCTCTACTTCATCCCCGAGGGACGCGGGATCCTCCCGGTCGCCGTGATCTACGAGCACCAGTACCTCGCCCATCAGGTTCGGCGGGTCGAAGCGGGCATCGGGGTGGACGACGAGCGCGTTCTGCTCTACCCGAATGTCACGTTCCAGAGCGAGCCGACGCTGATCGCGCTCAACGAGGAGGCCCAGCAGCTCGCGCAGCACCTGGCCACGGACCCCGTGCTGCGCAGGCGAGCGCTGGAACTCGGCTACCGCCCTCTCCTCGACCAATCCCTCAGCGAGTCGAGCGAGGAGCTGCCCCGGTTCCTGGCCGAGCGTGGTGTGCCTGCCCCGTCGATGTCGACGAGCTACACGCGGGCGGTGTTGCCGGACGCGCCGACCTTGGAGGCAATGATCACGACCGTCGGCGACTGCCCGCCATGATCGCCGCGCACATGCGGCTGCTGGCCGCCGTCTGCGCGGCACTCGCGGTGCTGCCGGCCTGCACCGCCACGCCGTCGACCCATGCGACCCTGCGCGTTCTGGCCACGCCAGAGCTGTCCGGGATCGAGCCGCTGCTGGCCGACCTGCGCAACGAGGCGGGCGTCGAGCTGCAGCTGGACATGGCCCACGGCCTCGACGCCGAGGGGGCGTTGCGGCCCGGCGAGTACCACCACGACGCCGCGTGGCTGTCGTCGGACAGATACTTCCAGCTGGAGCACGCCGCGTCGGGCGACAGTGCCGCCCGGCCCCTGAGCACCTCGATCATGCTGTCGCCGATCGTCGTCGGCATGAAGCGGGCCGCCGCAGAGCGGCTGGCGGCCGACGGGCCGATCTCGTGGGCCGACATCGCGGCGAGCGCCGCCGCGGGCGAGCTGCGGTTCGGGATGGCGGATCCGCGACGGTCGGGAAGCGGGCTGGCGGCGCTGGTAGGCGTGGCGACGGCGGCAGCGGGCACCGGGCGCGCCCTCCGGCCGGAGGACGTCACCTGCGACCGGCTCCGCGGCTTCTTCACCGGCCATGCGCTGGGCGCCGGTTCGTCCGCGGAGCTCGCCGATGGCTTCGTGGCCGGGCAGTCCGAGCTGGACGCGCTGGTGGCGCCGGAGTCGGCGTTGCTGTCGCTGAACGCAGGCGGCCGGCTGGCCGAGCCGCTGGAGATCGTCTACCCGGCGGACGGGATCATCCAGTCGGAGTTCCCGCTGGTGTTGCTCAACCCCCAGCAGCGCGACGCGTACGACCGGGCCGTCGGCTGGCTGCGCAGCGAGCCGGTACAGCGGCGGATCATGGAGCAGACCCTGCGCAGGCCGATCGATCCGGACGTACCACGCCTGCCGCAACTCCCCGCGCCCACCGGCAACGCGCTCTATTTCCCGGACCGCCTCGAGGTCATCGACGCGCTGCTCGCCGACTACGAGGACATCCGAATACGCCCACCGGCTCACGTGATCTTCCTCCTGGACTTCTCCGGCTCGATGCGCGGCGAGCGGATCGCCCAGGTGCGTGCGGCCTTCGCCCGGCTCACGGGGGTGGGCGAGGCGTCGTTCGTGCGGTTCCACCCTTGGGAGCGGGTCACCGCGATCCGCTTCGGCGGCGAGGTACTGGCCGAACGCGAGTTCGCCGTGAGTGACCCAGCTGAGCTGGCGGCCCTGCGCAACTTCGTCGGGGAGGACGCGTTCGACGACCGCACGGCCGTCTGGAGTGCCACCGAGCACGCCTACGGCATCGCGAGGCGCGTGCTCGCGGAGGATCCCGCCCGGCCGGTGACGATCGTGCTGATGACCGACGGGATCAACAACACCGGGATCTCCGCGGACCAGTTCCTCTCGGGCCTCGCTCCCCCGGGGAACGTGCCGATCTTCACCATCCGGATCGGAGAGGCCGACGCGGCGGAGCTGGCCAGGGTGGCGGCCACCACCGGCGGCCGGTCGGTCGACGTGGGCTCCGATCTGGCCGCTCTTGCTACGACTTTCGAGGAGCTCCGTGGCTGTCGTTGACGAGGCGTGGCTCGCCGTGTGGTGGCCGTGGCTGCTGGTGTGGGTGGCCACGGCAGGCCTGCTGGCGGCGGCGGGGGTGATCGTGGCGGCGCACTGGCGACGCGCCACCCGTGGGCCCCGCCTCGACACGAGCGTTTACCTCGCCAGGAACCAGGTCATGGCCCTCTACCTCCAGCACGGCCCCAAGTACAGGGCAGCGTTGGAACATGAAGTTCAGGAGCGGATCAGCAGCGTCCGGCATGTCGGCACGTCGACCCAGCTCTCCGTCGTGGAGGCGAACGCCAAACGTGAAGTCACCGAGGAGGTTTTCCGGAAGTACATCGAGCAGGCCCAGCCCATCACCGTCATCTCGATGGTGATCGATGCTCTGAGGCGAGCGGACGCGATCGTGGAAGTGGACCTGGACAGGCAGGAGATCGAGCCGAGCGCCTCCCTCCCCGAGGAGCGGCCCATCCGACTCGGGAAGGTGAGGGGGATCGTGTCGATCTCCGGCTGGTTCGAGGTCATCGACCAGGACGACCGCAGCACCACGCTCGAAGCCGCCTTCGGCGGAACAGACGATCCCGCCGGGAGGCCGAGAGTCCGCGTCGTCTGCGCGGAGGGCGACGTGAGCTTCGATCCCGGATGGGCGCGGTGCCTCGGGAGGGTCGGCAAGTGGGACGCCAGGACGCGCACGCTGCCGGTGCGCCCCATCGCCGTGTTCCAGTGACCTGGCCCCAGGGCACCGCTCGTGGTAGGAGTGCCCGGTGAGCCGTGCGAAGACCGTGGAGACGCGTGACGGGGTGGAGCTGACCAACCTCGACCAGCCGCTCTTCGACGGCGCCGACGCCACCAAGCGCGACCTCGTCGACTACCTCGACGCGGTGCGCGAGCGGATCCTGCCCGAGCTGCGGCAACGCCCGTTGTCGGTGATCCGGATCAGGCCGGGTCAGGAGCCGTTCATGCAGAAGAACGTGCCCAAGTACACGCCGGACTGGATCGAGACGACCACGGTGTGGGCCGAGGCGTCGCGGCGCGAGGTGCGCTACGCGTTGGCGAACGACCGCCGCACGTTGCTGTGGTTCGCCAACCAGCGCTCGGTGGAGTACCACCCCACGCTGATGCGGGTGGGCGAGACGCACCCCACGTACCTGATCCTCGACCTCGACCCGCCGGAGGGCGACGACTTCGCGCCCGTCGTCCGGGCCGCGCGGCTCGTGCAACAGGCCCTCGCGGACACCGGGCTCGAGGGCATCGTCAAGACGAGCGGCTCCAAGGGCCTGCACATCTTCGTGCCGCTGGACGAGGGCGTCGGCTTCGAGGACGCCGCCGCGGCGACCCGCGCGCTCGCCGCCCGGGCGGAGCGCGTCGACCCCGACGTCGCCACCACGGCCTACATCAAGGAGGACAGGGACGGGAAGGTGTTCGTCGACTCCACCCGATCGGGTGGCGCCACCGTGGTCGCGGCCTACAGCCCGCGTGTGAGGCCGGGGGTGCGGGTGTCGTTCCCGGTGGCGTGGGACGACCTGGACGACGTGACGCCCCGCGACTTCACCGTCCGCACCGCCGTCGACCTCCTCGGCGACGCCGACCCGTGGCGCGAGCGCATGCCCGCACCCCAGATCCTCCCCGCCGACCTCCTGGAAGAGGGGCACGCGATCCCGATCACGCGGGTCGCGGCCATGCACGAGGGGAAGCGGCGAGCCCGGGCGAAGCGGCAGTAACCCCGTCGGTCAGACCACGATCACCCCGCCGCACCGCCGCGAATCCGCACCCCCGTCCAGTGCTCCGCTGCCGAGGTCGCGCCGGACGGCCTGGCACCCGCCGAAGAACAGGTTCGGAGCGGCGAACAGCGTGACGGGATACCCGGCCCCCTCGAGCGCTCCGACGTCGATACCCGGCTCGGCGTACACGTTCCCCCGCTCCACGTGCATCCGCGGCGCATCCACGGCCTGCTGCGGCGACTCGCCCCGGTCGAGCACGTTCACCAGGACCTGCAGGAGGGCGCTGCGGATCCGGCTCGAACCGGCGGAACCCACCACGAGCTCCGCGGCGCCGTCGTTGCGGACCACCGTCGGGGCCATCGCCGACGCCAGCCGCTCGCCGACGCCGCGGGGCACGACCAGGTCGTGTTCGCCGAGCATGTTGTTGAGGTGGACGCCCGTCCCCGGGACGGTCACCCCGGAGCCCGTCCCGTTGGAGCAGGTCACCGAGCAGGCCCAGCCATCGGCGTCGAGCACGGAGATGTGCGTGGTGGAGCCCGGCCCGTCGACCGACGCCGGAGCCAGGGCCGCCGCTTCCAGCGCCGCGGCGACCTCGAGCACGTCCGGCGCACGGCCGATGCCCTCGAGATGGGCCAGTGCGCGGACGAGCCTGCGCCCGCCCGCACTGGGCGGGGGGTTGGTGAAGACCTCGCGCCCCCGGTAGGCCACACGCAGCGGATCCCGGCGCACGACGCGGTACGCCTCGAGGTCGGCACGGGTCAGCACGCCGCCGCGGGCGCACACCCAATCCGAAACGGCGCTGCCGATGTCGCCGGTGTAGAACGGCGCGGCGCCCTCCGCCCCGAGCCGGTCGAGCGCGGCGGCCAGTTCCTCGTCCCGCAGGAGCTCCCCCTCCCGCGGCGGGCGCCCGTCCACCGTGAACCGCGCGGCGGCCTCGGGGGTCGAGCCGACGACGTCGGTCAGCAGCTCGAACACGTACGCCTGCATCGCGTTCAGCCGCACCCCGGCGCGGGCAAGGCGGGCGGCGGGGGCCGTGAGCTCGGCCAGCGGCATGCGGCCGAACTGCTCCACCGCCGCGGCGACGCCCGCCGGCAGCCCGTACGTGGCGCACGAGGACGCCCCGACCTCGAAGAGCTGGGTGGTGCCCTCGAACGTCACCAGTACCTCGGTCATCGGTGCGGGGGACGCGCCCGCTCCACGGCCGGGGGTCTCCACGAAGAAGTCGAGGAGCAGCGGCTGCTGCCCGGGCGGCGCGACGAGCAGGTAGCCGCCCGCACCCAGGCCGGTGAGCAGCGGCTCCGCGACGAACGACGTGAGGACGGAGGCCACCGCCGCGTCCACGGCATTGCCGCCGGCCTGCAGGGCCGCCGCACCCGCGGCCGCCGAGGCCGGATGCCCGGCGGCGATCACGCCCCGTTGCGCCACGACTGTTCCTTCCCGAACGGCCGCCCCCGGTCGGGGGAATCCAGCGTGTCAGGAGGTCGGCGGTTCGTCCTCGCCGGCCGCCTCGGCGGCGTCGGCCTCCTCCTTGGTGCGGTGCACGACTCCGTCGGCGTGATCCGGCGGGCCGTAGACCGTGTACAGGACCAGCGGGTTCGGGCCGGTGTTCACGAAGTTGTGCTTCGTGCCCGCCGGCACGACCACCAGGTCACCCGCCTCAACGGGCTTCGCCTCGCCTGCCACCCGCGCTTCCGCGGTGCCGCTGACGAACGTGAGGATCTGGTCGATGCCCTCGTGCACCTCCTCGCCGATCTCCCCGCCCGGCGGGATCGTCATGATCACGAGCTGGGTGTGCTCACCGGTCCAGAGAACTCGGCGGAAGTCGTCACTCCGCTCCGCGACGGTGGCGATGGTGAAGTGCTCCATGGCTGCTCTGTGCCCCGATCATCGCGGTCCCACTCGTGCGAGGATGCCCACATGGTCCTGGAGATCGCCGACATCGCCGTCCTGCCCGGCACCGAGGAGGAGTTCGCCGCAGCCGTCCGCGAGGGCATCCGCTACGTCTCCGACACCCCCGGCTTCCGCAACGCCCGGCTCACGAAGGGCATCGAGACCCCCGGCCGCTTCGTGCTGCTGGTCGAGTGGGACAGCGTGGAGGCCCACACCGTCGGCTTCCGGCAGTCGGAGAACTACGGCCGCTGGCGCGGCCACATCGGCCCGTTCCTGGACGGCGAGCCCCGCGTGGAGCACTTCGACGAGGTGACGCTTCCGGGTCCAGCTGCGCCCTGAGAGCGCACTGAGGACACTAGGGACAGGCACCCCGTAGCGTCGTCCTGTGCACCTCGCCCGCGGCGCCCGGCCGTCCCAAGTGGCCCTCAGCGTCGTACTCGCCGTGGTGGGCTGCGTGCTGTTGACGGGTGCCGCGCCCGCGGACGTCCGGGTCACCGAGGAGCGCGTCACCACCTCCGACGGCGTCGAGCTGGACACCTCGCTCTACCTGCCGGCCGTCACCCCGGCCCCCGCGGTGCTCATCGCTCACGGCTTCGGCGGGAGCAAGGCATCGGTGGACGCCGACGCCCGCGCGCTCGTGGCACGCGGGTTCGTGGTGCTCACCTGGTCGGCGCGCGGGTTCGGCACGAGCACGGGGCAGATCGCGCTCGACTCCCCCGACCACGAGGTGGCCGATGCCAGTGCGCTCGTCGACCGGCTCGCCTTGCGTCCGGAGGTGCAGCAGGACGGACCGGGCGACCCGCGCGTGGGCGTCACCGGCGGCTCGTACGGCGGCGCGCTCGCGCTGCTGTTGGCGGGGTACGACCCCCGGGTCGACGCGCTCGCCCCGGTGATCACCTGGAACGACCTCGGCCAAGCGCTGTTCCCCAACGCCGCCACCGCGACCGCACCCCCCGCCGACACGCCGGCCGGGGGCATCGCCGCACCCGACGGCGTGTTCAAGAGCGGCTGGGCCGGGATGCTCTTCTCCGCGGGGAACGACCAGACGCAGGGGACAGCGGCGAACCCGTGCGGCAGGTTCACCGCCGAGATCTGTGCCGCCTACACCGAGGCCGCCACCACCGGCCGGATCTCCCCCGCCACGGCGGAACTGCTGCGCCGTTCGTCGCCGGCCACGGTTGCCGACCGGATCACGGCACCGACGCTGCTGGTGCAGGGCGAGCAGGACACGCTGTTCGGCCTCGACCAGGCCGACGCCACGGCCCGGCAGATCGCCGCGGCAGGCGGCCGCGTGAAGGTGGAGTGGTTCGCGGGCGGCCACGACGGCGCCGCCCCGAGCGACGCCGTCCGCGACAGCATCGGTGACTGGTTCGACTTCCACCTCGCGGGCACCGGCGACGACCCGGGCACCGGCTTCTCCTACGTCGTGCAGAGCGGCGTCCGCGCCGGTGCGAACACACCCACCAGCCGCACCCTCGCCGCGCCCGCCTACCCGGGCCTGCCCGGTACCGCGCCGCTCCTCACCACACCGCTCCCCGTGCTGGGCGACCCGCAGCAGATCGTGCACCCCGCGGGCGGCCACCCGGCGGCGATCACCTCGCTGCCCGGCATCGGTGGTGCGCTCGGCTCCGTCGCCGGGCGGATCTCCGCGTTCGCGGCCGACCCGGCGGGCCAGTCCGCCACCTTCCTCACCGCCCCGCTCCCGGCCTCGCTGCTGCTGGCCGGCGCCCCGCGGGTGCAGGTGAGCGTCTCGCGCGTGCCGGGGCAGCCCGCGCAGGCAGAGGCCGTGCTGTTCGCACGGCTCACCGAGCTGTCGCCGGACGGGCGGCGCACCCTGCTCGGCGGCGCCGTCGCACCGATGCGCGTGCCGGTGCCCGCCGACGGATCACCCGCGACGGTCACGGTGGCGCTGCCCGGCGTGGTGGCGCCCGTCGAGTCGGGCAACCAGCTCGCCGTGTCGATCGCAACCACCGACCAGGGCTTCACCGGCCCGGTCGAGCCCGCGGTCTGGCAGGTGGGCATGACCGGCGACCTCACCGTGCCGGTGGTGCCGGGCACCAGCGCCACCGCATCGACCGTGCCGCTCGGGCCGCTCATCGGGATCGTGGCCGTGCTCGCCCTCGCCGCCGCCGGCTGGGTGTTCGCCCGGCTGCGTGGCAGGCGCGACCCGGCCCACTCGACGGACGGCGACGGCCCCCCGCTGGTCGTGACAGGCATCGCCAAGACCTACGCGGGTGGATTCCAGGCGGTGAAGGACGTCTCGTTCACCGTGGAGAAGGGCATCGTGCTCGGCCTGCTCGGGCCCAACGGGGCCGGCAAGACCACCGTGCTGCGGATGCTCATGGGCCTGGTGCGCCCGACGGCCGGCAGCATCAGCGCGTTCGGGGAACCGGTCGGTCCCGGTGCCCCGGTCCTGGCGCGCATCGGCGCGTTCGTCGAGGGCCCCGGCTTCCTCCCGCACCTGTCCGGCCGGGACAACCTGCGCCTGTACTGGTCGGCCACCGGCCGCCCCGCGGCGGACGCGCACGTCGAGGAGGCCCTCGAGATCGCCGACCTCGGCGCGGCGCTCGACCGCCGGGTGGGCACCTACAGCCAGGGCATGCGCCAGCGGCTGGCCATCGCGCAGGCCATGCTCGGGCTCCCCGACCTCCTCGTGCTCGACGAGCCGACCAACGGGCTCGACCCGCCCCAGATCTCGGCGATGCGCGATGTCCTGCGCCGGTACGCGGCACAGGGCCGGACGGTCGTGGTGTCGAGCCACCTGCTCGCCGAGGTCGAGCAGACGTGCTCGCACGTCGTCGTCATGCACCGCGGCGAGGTGGTGGCCGACGGGACGGCCGAGGAGATCATCGCGGGCGGCGGCGCGGCCACCTTCACCGTCGACGCCCCCGAACGGGCCGCGTCGGTGCTCTCCGACCTCGCGGGCGTCCGTTCGGTGGAGGTGATCCACGGTGGCGTGCACGCGGAGCTGAACGGCACCCCGCGCGCCGACGCCGTGCGGGCGCTCGTCACCGCGGGGGTGGAGGTGACGGCGGCCGGCCCGCGCCGGCGCCTCGAGGACGCGTTCCTGCAGCTGGTCGGGGAGGACCGGACACCATGACCGAGCCAGCAACCGAGCCCGCCACCCGCAAGAAGTCCCCGTCGCCGGTGACCCGCCGCGCGTTCCGTCCCGAGCGGACGCTGCCGTTGCGGGTCGAGCTGGAACGCCAGCTGCGCCGCCGCCGGACACAGGTGTTGTTCGGCCTGGTCGTGGTGCTGCCTGTGCTGCTGTGGGTGGCGTTCCAGCTGGCCCCGGACAGCTCGCCGACGGGTTCGCTCACGCTCGTCGACCTCGCCACCAGCAGCGGGCTGAACTTCACCGTGTTCGCGATGTTCGCGTCGTCGTCGTTCCTGCTGGTGGTGGTCGTGGCGCTGTTCTTCGGCGACACGGTTGCGGCCGAGGCGTCCTGGTCGAGCCTGCGTTACCTGCTTGCGGCGCCGGTGCCGCGGGCGCGCCTGCTGCGGCAGAAGGCGGTGGTGGCGGCGGCGCTGTCGCTGGCCGCGCTGCTCCTGCTGCCGGTCGTGTCGCTCACCGTGGGCACCCTCGCCTACGGCGCGGGCGACATGGTGAGCCCGACGGGCGTGTCCCTCGACTACGGGCCCGGCACCGTCAGGGTGCTGTCCGGGGCGCTGTACCTCGCGGTGCACCTGAGCTGGGTGGCGGCACTGGCGATGCTGCTGTCGGTGTCCACCGACGCCCCGCTCGGCGCCGTGGGCGGGGCGGTCATGGTGTCGATCGTGTCGCAGATCCTCGACCAGATCACCGCCCTGGAGGGCCTGCGCGACTACCTGCCCACGCACTTCGACGACGCGTGGTCGGGCCTGCTCAGCGACCCCGTGGACTGGGCCGGCATGACGCGGGGCGCGTTCTCGGCGTTGCTCTACGCGCTGGTGCTCGGCGCGGCGGCGATCTGGCGCTTCCAGCGCAAGGACATCACGAGCTGAGCTCCGTCCCCGCCGATCGGCGGAACCCGACGACGAACCGGTGGCCCTAGGCTCCGGCACAAGACGCGAGGATGGAGGCCACATGGTCGGCGTCGTCGACACCCCGGCCCTGGCCGAGCTCTACCGCGACCTGCACTGCCATCCCGAGCTGTCCTTCCAGGAGCACCGGACGGCCGCGGTCGTCGCCGACCGCCTCGGCGCGCTGGGCTTCGAGACGACGACGGGCGTGGGCGGCACCGGAGTCGTGGGCGTCCTGCGCAACGGGGACGGCCCCACCGCACTGCTGCGGGCCGACATGGACGCCCTGCCGATGCAGGAGAAGACCGGGCTGCCCTACGCGAGCGACGTCCGTGGAGTCGACCACCTCGGCCACGCGGTCGACGTGTTCCACGCCTGCGGCCACGACGTCCACGTCACATGCCTGATCGGCGCTGCGCGACAGCTCGCGGAGGATCGCGGGGCGTGGGCGGGGACGCTGATAACGGTCTTCCAACCCGCCGAGGAGCTCGGCCGAGGGGCCCGGGCGATGATCGACGACGGGTTGTTCGAGCGGTTCGGACGCCCGGACGTCGTGCTGGGGCAGCACGTGGCGCCGTTCCCCGCCGGCTTCCTGGCGCTGCGGCCCGGACCGGCGTTCGCTGCAGCGGACGGGGTGCGGGTCACGATGTTCGGTCGGGGCGGCCACGGCTCCCGTCCGGAGACCACGGTCGACCCCGTGGTGATGGCCGCGGCGACGGTGATGCGGCTGCAGGCGGTGGTATCCCGGGAGGTCGCGGGCACCGATACCGCTGTGGTCACGATCGGAGTGCTGCGCGCCGGCACGAAGGAGAACATCATCCCGGACGAGGCCGAGTTGCGCCTCAGCGTCCGGACGTTCGACCCGCTCGTGCGCGAGCGCGTGCTGGGCGCCATCGAGCGGATCGTCAGGGCCGAGGCCGTCGCGTCCGGGGCGACGCGTGATCCCGAGGTGGTGCTGACCGACGGCTTTCCCGCCGTGGTCAACGACGTCGCGGCGTGTGCACGCACCCGTCCCGCTTTCGAGGCGCTGCTCGGACCGGACCGTGTCGTCGATCCCGGGCTCGTCACCGGCAGCGAGGACGTCGGGTTGCTCGCATCCGGCAGCGGCGCACCGTGTGTGTTCTGGCTGCTCGGTGGCGCCGACCCGGCCCGCTTCGCCGGTGCCACCAGTGCCGACGACATGGCGGCGGTCGTGGCCGACCTGCCGTCGAACCACTCGCCGTTCTACGCCCCGGTGATCGAGCCCACCCTTCGGGTCGGGGTGGCGGCTCTGGTCACCGCCGCGCACGTCTGGCTTCCGAGCGCTCCCTGATCGAGCGCGGCTCTTGCCGCGCGAGCCCCGGACCCGGACACCGGCCGTTGGCGCTGTGCTGGGCTGTTCGGGCGTGGTGCGGATGGCTGACAGGCCTTGTCGCCAGCGTCAGGGTCGGTAGCGTTCTCGGTTCGTCGAAGCCTGAGGGGGGTGGGCTGCGGTGCTCCGTCCGGGAGTGCCCGTGGTGAAGACGGCGGTTCCGCGACCGCCGCCGAGCTACGTGCCGCGCTCCCGGCTGTTGGTCGCGTTGGACGAGGCAGCGGTCGGGCAGGTCACGCTGGTCAGCGCGCCGGCCGGGTACGGCAAGACCCTGCTGCTGGCCGAGTGGGCGGCGCGGCTTCCCGAGCTCACGGCGTGGGTGTCCCTCGACGAGGACGACAACAACGACCGCCGCTTCTGGGCCGCGATCCTCGCCGCGCTCGGCACGTGCGCGGGGGTGCCCGCGGACAACGCGCTGCATGATCTCGCCCTCCCCGGTCTCCCCAGCCGCAACCCCGAGTTCCTCGCCATCGTCGCCGACGCCATCGGAACGGCGCCGGGTCCGCTGCGGCTCGTCCTGGACGACGTCCACGAGCTCACGGCGCCCGACCCGCTGCACGGGCTGGCGTCGCTGGTGCGGGACCGGCCGCCGGGCCTGCACGTCGTCCTGTCCGGGCGCACCGATCCGCCCTTGCCGCTGGCCCGAATGCGCCTGGCGGGTGAGCTGTCCGAGATCCGCGCCGACCGGCTGCGGTTCTCCGTGGCGGAGGCACGGACGATGCTTGCCGCTGCGGACGTCCCCGCCCGCCCCGACCAGGTGCGTCTCCTCGTCGAGGAGACCGAGGGCTGGGCGGCGGGGCTCCGGCTCGCCGCAGTGTCGCTGCGCGAGGCCGAGGACCCCGACAAGTTCCTGGCCGGCTTCGTCGGCAGCGGACGCGCGGTCTCGGACTACCTCGTCGGGGAGATCCTCTCGCGGCTCACGGTGGAGACCCGCGAGCTGCTCGGAGCCGTCAGCGTCTGCGACCAGCTCGCCGCCCCGCTGGCCGCGGCCCTGTCGGGCCGCGAGGATGCCGGGGTCGTGCTCGACTCCCTCGAGCGGGAGACCTCGCTCGTTCTCAGCATGGGCGAGGACCGTCGCTGGTATCGGATCCATCCCTTGCTCAGGTCACATCTGCGGGCGGACCTGCAACGGCGGCGTCCCGACCTGATCTCGCGGCTGCACGGCCGGGCCGCCGACTGGTTCGCCGCTGCCGGGCAACCGGTCCCCGCCCTCGCGCACGCACGCCAGGGCGGGGACGCCGAGCGGGTTGCACAGTTGTTGTGCCAGCAGGCGACCGCGCTCATCGCAGCCGGCGAGCACGCGGTGGTTCGTGAGGCCCTCGAGCAGCTGGGTGATGTCCGCCTCGGCAGCGAGCCCAGGCTCGCACTGGTCGCCGCCCTGGTCGCGACCGAGGCTGGGGCGATCGCGGCGGCCGACGCCCACCTCGCCGACGCCGCGTCGTGGTGGCCACCCGATCCGCCGCCTGACCTGCTCGCCCTGCGCAATCTCGTCCGGTCCCGGCGGGCCATCGTCGCCGGCGATCCGAGCCCACGGACCACCGACGAAACCGGCTTCGGTGCCGCGGCGCACCTGGGACTCGGCGCGATGGCGATGCTGCACGACGCCATCGGGCTGCTGGCCGACGGCCGGCATCACGAGGCGCGCGACGTCGCCGAGACCGCGCTCGCCCAAGCGCGGCAGCAGCACCACATCTACCTCGTTGCGCTCGGACTCATCGTGCTCGGGGCGATCGCCGCCGCGGAAGGCGACTACCGGCGGATGACCACGCTGGCCTCGGCGGCCGACGCGGAGCTCGCCGATTCGACGTGGCGGGCGACCATCGGTGCCGCATGGTCATCCACGATGCGTGCGTACGGGGCGCTGCTGCGCGCCGAGCCTGCCGCGTGCCTCGCGCTGGCTCCGACCGAGATCCCGGGCGGATCACCTCCGCAGCTCTCCGATCAGCTGGTCGTGCTGCGCACCGCCCTGCGCGGGGCCGCGATGTCCGACATCGGGCACAGCGACCAGGGCCTGAACGAGCTCCGGGAAGCACGTGGGGTGGCCGCCGGCCGACCGGGCGCGGCCGAGATCCCCGCGATCGTCGCATTGCTCGAGCACCGCGCCGCGACGGTGCAGGGCCACGGCAGCGTGGCCCGCACCGTCCTGAGATGGGCAGAGGACGAGCTGGGCCCGGTCGGCGAGGTGCTGCTGTTGCGCGCCCGGCAGCTGGCCGGGCTCGGCCGTCCCAGAGCGGCGGGCGATGCCCTCGTCCGGCTGCTGGACGGCGCCGTGCCGGTCGTGCTGCCCTGGACGCTGGTGGAAGGCAGGGTGCTCGGGTGTCAGCTCGCGCTGCGTGGAGAACGCCGCCCCCAGGCCCGTCGGGAACTCGACCACGCACTGGCGCTGTCGGAGACCATGGATGTGCTGCGGCCGCTGGCGACCGGCCCCCCGGAGGTCATCGACCTGCTGACGAGGCACCTGGGCAGCTTCGGTGACCGGGAGACGACAGCGCTGCGGGTACTCGCGGCGCGCAACGCGCTCGGCACCGACACCCAGCCGGTGTCGCTGACCGACCGGGAGCGAGCAGTGCTGACCATGCTGCCCACGCAGCGGTCGTTCGACGAGATCGCTCTCGACCTCACCGTGTCGCACAGCACGGTGAAGACCCACGTCCGCGCGCTCTACGGCAAGCTCGGCGTCAACTCCCGCCGCGACGCGGTGGCCGCGGCGCGCCGGCGCGGCATCCTCGCCCCGGACCCGCCCTGATCCGGCGACCGCATCGTGCGTCCCCTCGCACGAATCGCCGCCGCATCAGCGCTCCAGGTCGGCGACCTGGTTCACGGACACGACGCGCAAGCCCAGGTTCTGGATCAGCGCCAGCACGCCGTGCATGTGGGAATCGTCGATGACCTCCCCGCGGATGATCGTTTCTGGTGGGACGTCGAGCACGGTCATGTCCGGGAACGCTCCACGGGTGTGCTCCGACAGCCGCCCGGCCACCCGGAACTCATAGCATCGCGATGTCACGCTGCGACTCCTTCCCGCGGTGCGTTCTCCGGGCGTCGTGCTGGACCGCAGTGGCGTCACCGTCCTCGGGCCGGCATGCGCCTGCGTCGTCCCCGCAGGATGAGATGGAGGGCGGGTGGCAGGGGCCGGCTCAGCCATCAGCGGGCGGGGTGAACCAGCGGGACTGCTGGTCCCAGCGCTTTCGGACGATGGCGGACACCCGACCTCATCCGGTGCGGACGACGCTCAGGGCGTGGTCACACGAGCATGCTCCTCACGGGTCGTGGCACCCCGCCTGCGAGCGTCGGCACGGCCACGACGTCCATCCGCAAGAGGAGAGCGCCGTGTCCACGCCGACGTCCACGCCACCCGAATCGGACGACGCCCGCGCCGACGGGGTCACATCGGCCGCCACGGGTCCCGCTCCCGTCGGCCGAGAGCGGCGCGCACCATCCGGCGGTCGGTACGGGGCAGGCAGTTGGCCCGTGCTGCTCGTCGTCCGACTGCTCACCGTCTCGATCTTCGGCGCGTTCGCCGCCCGCTCGGCCCGCCGGACCTGAGCCGTGGGCGCGACCACGACCGGTGATCCGGCGACAAGCGATCCGGCACCGCCTCGGCAGCTCGCACCACCGCCGGTGGGAGCGCCGCCGCGACCGAGCGCGCTACCACGAGCCTTCGTCGTCCTCGTCGGTGCCGCGGCGGCCACGGTCGTGGCCGCGGGGGTGCAGGCGACCGCATGGCTGATCGGCCCCGCGTTCCTGGCGCTCGTCATCGTCATCGTGGTCAGGCCGGTGGATCAGTGGCTACGACGCGTCGGCGTACCCGGGTGGCTGTCGACGACCGTTCTGCTGCTGACCGTCTACGCGGTCGTCCTCGTCCTGGCAGGTGTGCTCCTGGTCTCGGTGTCCCGGCTGGCGACGCTCCTCCCCCAGTACGCCTCGTCGGCGAACGCACTCGTGGGTGGGGGCACCAGGGCGCTGCGTGAGCTCGGCGTGGGGCCGGAGCAGCTGCGGGGGATCGCGGGCGAGCTGGACCTACGGAGGATCATCGCGCTCATCGGAGGGCTGCTGGCCGGGCTGGCCGGCCTCGCCGCGAACGTCGTGTTCCTGCTGTCCCTGATGCTGTTCCTCTGCATCGAGTCGTCGGGTGGCGGGGCGCGGATCGCAATGATCGGCCGGGATCGCCCGCGCATCGCCGAGGCGCTCGGTCGCTTCTCCGCGGGAACCCGGCGCTTCCTGGTCGTCACCACCATCTTCGGGCTGGGGCTCGCGGTCCTCGACACCATCGCGCTGGCCATGCTGGGCATCCCGCTCGCGGTGCTGTGGGGACTGCTGGCGTTCATCACGAACTACATCCCCTACGTCGGGTTCTTCCTGGGCGTCCTGCCGCCCGCGATCCTCGCCCTGCTCATCGGGGGTTGGCGGCTGATGCTGGTCGTGATCGTGATCTACACCGTGCTCAACTTCGTCGTCACCTCCCTCGTCCAACCGCACTTCATCGGCGACGCCGTCGGTCTCTCGGTCACCATCACCTTCGTCGGGCTGGTGTTCTGGGGCTGGCTGCTCGGCCCGGTGGGGGCCGTCCTCGCGATCCCGCTGACGCTCCTCGCCAAGGCCCTGCTGGTGGACACGGACCCGCGCGCCGGATGGGCGGACGCGCTGCTGACCTCGTCGGCAGGCGTTCGCGCCGCGCACGTCTCCCCCGCAGCGGAGGAGGCCGAGGAGCGCCGGGATGCCGCACCGTTCACGCCGTGACAGACGCCGTCACCCGTCGGGCCGTACGCGAGCCGTCACTGGCCGATGCCGTCATCCCGCTGGTCGCGCTGGTCGTGCTGATCGGCGGGTCGCTGGCGCTGTTCGGCCTCGACGCGCTCGACGGTCCGATCCAGGTGGCGCTGGTGCTGTGCGCGATGATCGCCGCACTGGTGGTGCTGAAGAACGGGCACCGCTGGGAGGACATCCAGGCCGCAGGCCAGCGCGCGGTCTCCTCGATCACCAGCGCGATCTTCATCCTGCTCGCCGTCGGTGCGCTGATCGGCACCTGGAACCTGTCGGGCACGATCCCGACGCTCGTCTACTACGGGATCCAGGTGCTCTCGCCCACCTGGTACTACGCCGCGACCGCGCTGATCTGCGGGATCATCGCGATGTCGATCGGCAGCTCGTGGACCACAGCGGGCACGATCGGCGTCGGGCTGGTCGGCATCGCGGCGATGCTCGGCATCTCACCGGGAATCACGGCCGGGGCGGTGATCTCGGGTGCCTACCTCGGCGACAAGCTCTCCCCGCTCTCGGAAACCACCGTCCTGACCGCCCAGCTCGTCAAGGTCGACGTCTACGAGCACATCAAGCGGCAGGCCTGGACCTCGGTGCCCGCCTTCGCAATCGGGTTCGTGCTGTTCCTGCTGATCGGCCTGTTCTGGGGGCCCGCGGCGACCGACGTCGGCGACACCGGCAGCGAGCTGAGCGCCATCGGCGACATCTACTGGATCACCCCGCTGAACTTGCTGCCGCTGTTGTTGTTGGTCGTGCTGTCGGTCCGCAAGGCCCCCGCCTCGCTCGCACTGATGGCCGCGGCGCTCTTCGCCGGTGCCCTCGGGGTGTTCACGCAGTACGCGGTCGTGCGCGACTTCGTCGCCGATCCCGGTCTCAACCCGGTGCGCGCCGGAATCACGGCCGTGTGGCAGGCGATGGCGACCGGCTTCTCGATGGACTCGGGCATCGCCGACATCGACCAGTTGCTCTCGCGCGGCGGCATGGACAGCATGCTGCTCACTCTGTGGCTGATCATCGGCGCGGTCACGTTCGGCACGCTGCTCGAGGAGTTCGGGCTGATCGGCCGGCTGATCGATCCGATGATCCGGGCCGCGAAGGGCACCGGCAGGCTGTTCCTGACCGTGTTCGCCACCGCGTTCGGGCTCAACGTCGTCGCAGGCGACCAGTACATCGCCCTCGTCATGCCGGCCAAGGTCTACCGGGCCGAGTTCGCCAAACGCGGCCTGGCCCCGACGAACCTGTCCCGGCTCGCCGCCGACAGCGGCACCGTCACCTCGCCGCTGGTGCCATGGAACTCCTGCGGAGCGTTCATGGGCGCCGTGCTGGGCGTACCGACCCTGGTCTACCTGCCCTTCTGCTTCTTCAACATCGCGAGCCCACTGCTGAGCGTGACCTACGGGTTCACCGGCTTCAAGGTCGAGAAGGCCGAGCCGGCCGACGCATGAGGGGAGTCCCCCGATGACCAGCACCGACGTCAAGGCACAGCAGAAGATGCCGCTGATGACCCTGACCGCGATGGTGGTCGGGTCGATGGTCGGCGCGGGCGTCTTCTCGCTGCCGCGCAACTTCGCGCAGGCCACCGGCGTGCTGGGCGCGGTGATCGCCTGGGTGATCGCGGGCGTCGGCATGCTCATGCTCGCGTTCGTGTTCCAGACCCTCGCGGTCCGCAAGCCGGAGCTCGACGCAGGCGTCTACGCGTACGCCAAGGCCGGGTTCGGCGAGTTCCCCGGCTTCTTCTCCGCCTTCGGGTACTGGGCCAGCGCCTGCGTCGGCAACGTCAGCTACTGGGTGCTGATCAAATCGACGCTCGGCGTGGCCGTCCCCGGGTTCGGGGAGGGCGACACGCTGATCGCGGTGGCCGTCTCGGCGGTCGGAGTCTGGGCCTTCCACTTCTTGATCCTGCGCGGCGTCAAGGAGGCGGCCGCGATCAACAGGATCGTGACGATCGCCAAGCTCGTGCCGATCCTCGTGTTCGTCGTGGTGCTGGCCGTCGCACTGCGGGCCGACGTGTTCGCCGCCAACTTCTGGGGCGAGGACCGGTCGTTCGGCGGGCTGTACGAGCAGGTGCGGGCGACCATGCTGATCACGGTGTTCGTCTTCCTCGGGGTGGAGGGGGCGAGCGTCTACTCCCGGTACGCGCAGAAGCGCTCCGACGTCGGCCGCGCGACCGTGCTCGGCTTCCTCAGCGTGCTCGCCCTGTTCGCCTCCGTGACGCTGCTGTCCTACGGTTCGCTGCCCCGCGGCGACCTGGCCGAGCTGCGGCAGCCGTCGATGATGGGCGTGCTCGAGTCCGTGGTCGGTCCGTGGGGCGCGGGGTTCATCGGCATCGGGCTGATCGTCTCGGTGCTCGGCGCCTACCTGGCGTGGACGCTCATGGCGGCCGAGGTGCTGTTCGTCGCCGCCAAGGACGACGACATGCCGCGTTTCCTCCGGCGCGAGAACGCGCACGGCGTGCCGGTGGCCGCGCTCGTCATGACCAGCGTGCTCATCACCGCCGTGCTGGCGATCACGCTCTTCTCCGACGACGCCTTCACGTTCACGCTCAAGCTCTGCAGCTCGCTCTCGCTGATCCCCTACCTGCTGGCCGCCGGATACGCCCTGCAGATCGGCGCTGCGGGGGGCACCCGCCGCAAGGAGCTGGCGTTCGCCGTGATCGCGGTCGTCTACACCACGTTCCTCATCTTCGCCGCGGGCCTGGAGTTCCTGCTGCTCTCGTTCATCATCTACGCCCCGGGCACGATCTTGTTCGTCATGGCGCGCCGCGAGCAGCACCGGCGCGTGTTCTCCCCGGCGGAGCTGGTCCTGTTCATCGTCGCCGTCGTACTGGCCGTCCTCGGAATCGCCGGGCTCGCCACGGGCCTGATCACCATCTAGGAGGAGCTCACCCATGGCCAACCCGATCCCGACACCCGACTCGGCAACAACCTTCAAAGCAGCTACCTTCGGTGTCCACTCCGAGGTGGGAACACTGCGCAAGGTGCTCGTCTGCGCGCCGGGGCTCGCCCACACCCGCCTGACCCCCACCAACTGCGACGCGCTGCTGTTCGACGACGTCATGTGGGTGCAGAACGCCCGGCGCGACCACTTCGACTTCATGAGCAAGATGCGCGAGCGGGGCGTCGAGGTCGTCGAGCTGCACAACCTGCTCAGCGAGACGATGGCGGTCCCCGAGGCGAAGGCGTGGCTGCTCGACCGCAAGATCGTCCCCAACGAGGTCGGCCTCGGCCTCGTCGACCACACCCGCGCCTTTCTGGAGAGCCTGGACGAGCGGACGCTGGCGGAGTACCTGATCGGCGGCCTGTCCACCGTCGATCTGCCCGACGGCTTCCGGCCGGGCTACATCGCGCTCGCCCGCGAGAGCGCCGGGGTGCCGGAGTACCTGATGCCGCCGCTGCCCAACACGCTCTACACGCGCGACACGACGTGCTGGCTCTACGGCGGCGTGACCCTCAACCCGTTGTTCTGGCCGGCCCGCCAGGACGAGACGCTGCTGATGAAGGCCATCTACACGTTCCACCCCGACTTCGCGGGCGCCACGATCTGGTGGGGCGACCCGGAGCGGGACTGGGGCCTTGCCACGCTCGAGGGCGGCGACGTGATGCCGGTCGGCAACGGTGTGGTGCTGGTGGGGATGAGTGAGCGCTCCTCGCGACAGGCGATCACGCAGCTCGCCGCCGCCCTCTTCGAGAACGAGGCGGCTGAGCGCGTGATCGTCGCGGGGATGCCGAAGCTGCGCGCTGCGATGCACCTCGACACGGTCTTCACCTTCGCCGACCGCGACTGCGTGACGGTCTTCCCGAACATCGTCGACGGCATCCACGCCTTCACCCTGCGCCCTGGCGACCGGGACCCGGTCGAGGTCACCGAGGAGAAGCTCGCCTTCGTCGACGTCGTGGCCGAAGCCCTGAACCTGCCCGCGCTCCGCGTGATCGAGACCGGCGGTGACGCCTACGCCACCGAGCGCCAGCAATGGGACAGCGGCAACAACCTCGTCGCCGTCGAGCCCGGTGTGGTGTTCGCCTACGACCGCAACACCTACACCAACTCGCTCCTGCGCAAGGCAGGAGTCGAGGTCATCACGATCGTCGGCGCCGAGCTCGGCCGCGGGCGCGGTGGTGGGCACTGCATGACCTGTCCGCTGATCCGGGACGAGGTCGACTTCTAGGACGTCTCACCCCCTCCGGAGGAGGCAGGCCGAAGGCCCCAACCAACACGATCGGCGCCACCCGGAGCCCGGCGAAGAAGGAGAGCGATGTCCACCCTTTCCGTGTGGCGCTTCAACACTCCCGACGGCGCCGAGAAGGCCGTCAACACCCTCGAGCGCCTGTCGAAACAGCAGTTGATCACGGTCCACGACGCTGCGACGGTGTCCTGGCCGGCCGACGCGAAGAAGCCCAAGACCCGCCAGCTGCACAACCTGGCAGGTGCCGGCGCGCTCGGTGGCGCCTTCTGGGGCATGCTGTTCGGCCTGCTGTTCCTGGTGCCGCTGCTCGGCGCGGCGATCGGCGCCGCGGCGGGCGCGCTGGTCGGCACCCTCTCCGATGTCGGCATCGACGACGAGTTCATCAAACGGACCCGCGACCAGATCACGCCCGGCACGTCGGCGCTGTTCGTGCTCACGTCCGACGCCGTCCGCGACAAGGTGCAGGACGCCTTCGCAGGCCAGCGTGCCGACCTGCTGTTCACCAACCTGTCCAAGGACCAGGAAGACACCCTGCGGGAGGCCTTCGCCGAGTAGGTCGTGAGCGGATACGCGTGCTGGAGCGCGCGTATCCACTCACGACCCTTCAGAGGCGAGCCCGGACGGCCGCGAGGACCTCGCCGGGAGCCTCCATGTGCGGCATGTGCCCGGCGGCCACCCGGGTCAGCTCCACCCCCTCCGGCAGCGGAACGATGCGGTCGGACGCGCCCCACACCACCGTCACCGGCACGTCAACGCCCGCCAGCAGCGCCGGTGTGTCGATCGCCTGCCGGTCGCCGTCGAGGAGGGTGCCGAGCACGGCCGTGAGCGCCTTGTCGACGCCGTCGAGCCGCTTGTAGCGCAGCAGGTCGTCGACGAGCTGGCGCGTGACGAGGGCCTCGTCCGCGAACAGCCGTCCGACCAGCGGTTTCAGCTCCCGCCGCGAGGACGCCGCCGCGAACCCGCGCAGGTACTCCGCGTCGGCCTCCGGCGTGAACCCGGCCGGGGCGATCAGCGTCAGCGACGCCACCTTCCCCGGCGCCGCCTTCGCCACCGCCGCCACGACGGCCCCGCCGAGCGAGTGCCCGACGAGATGCGCCCGGCCGATGCCGAGCGCGTCGAGGAACCCGGAGACGGTCTCGGTGAGCGTCTGCAGCGACCCGTCGCCCACGTCCTTGGTGGACGCGCCGTGCCCCGGCAGGTCCAGCGCGACCGCCCGGTGCCCCTCCTCCGCGAGGGGCTGCTGCACGAACAACCAGGAGTTCTTGTCCCCGCCGTAGCCGTGCACGAGCACGACGGGATCACCTGCGTCATCGGGCCCCAGCACCAGGTAGGAGATCGTCCGCCCGCCGACCTCGACGAGCTGCGGCTCCGGCTCGTCGTCGGCTTCGAGGGCCCCGGACGCGACGGCCGCCTTCGCCTCCTCGACGACGGCGTCGATCTCGGCGTCGGGCACGTCCGCCGGGGCGACGACGGCGAGCACCGCCCCGACCGGCAGGTCCGTGCCCGGCTCGGCGATGATCCGCCGCACCGGCCCCTCGACCGGCGACTCCAGGGTGCCGGCGATCTTGTCGGTCTCGATGTCGACGATGTCGTCGCCCTTGGCGACCGTGTCGCCCTCCGACACGAACCAGTCGACGATCTTGCCCGTCTTCATCGACAGGCCCCACTTGGGCATCGTCACCCGCTGGATGCGGTCATCGGGCATAGTCCACCGCCCTCTTCACCGCACCGGCGATCTTCGCCGCGTCCGGGATGAACAGGTCCTCCAGCGAGTCGGAGAACGGCACGGGCGTGTGCGGGCCGGTCACCAGCTGGATCGGCGCGCGTAGCGACCCGAACGCGTCCTGTGCGACGGTCGCCGCGATGTCCGTGGCGAGCGAGCAGCGCGGGTTCGACTCGTCGACGACGACCAGGCGGCCGGTGTTCTCCACCGACTCCAGGATCGTCTCGGTGTCGAGCGGGCTGGTGGTGCGCGGGTCGATCACCTCGGCCTGCACGCCGGAACCGGCCAGCTCCTCGGCCGCCTCCAGCGCCATGTGCACCATCCGCCCGATCGCGACGATCGTGACGTCGTCCCCCTCGCGCACGATGTTCGCCTCACCGAACGGGATCGCGTAGCTCTCCTCCGGTACGTCCGCCGAGGTGTCGTAGAGCATCTTGTGCTCGGCGAAGATCACCGGGTCGTCGTCGCGGATCGACTGGATCATCAGCCCCTTGGCGTCGTACGCGTTGGACGGCGCCGCGACCTTCAGGCCAGGTACGTGCGTGAACACCGGCAGCAGCGACTGCGAGTGCTGCGCGGCGGCCCGCAGGCCGGCACCCCACATCGTGCGGATCACGACGGGCGTGACGGCCTTGCCGCCGAACATGTACCGGAACTTCGCGGCTTGGTTGAAGATCTGGTCGAAGCAGACGCCCATGAAGTCGATGAACATCAGCTCGGCCACCGGGCGGAGCCCGCCGGTCGCGGCCCCGATCGCCGCGCCGATGAACGCCGACTCCGAGATCGGGGTGTCCAGCACCCGCCCCGGGAACTTCCCGTACAGGCCCTTGGTGACGCCGAGGACCCCGCCCCACGCGTCCATCTCACCGGGCGAGCCCTCGCCGCCCGCGTTGTCCTCGCCCATGACGATCACGCGCTCGTCGCGCTCCATCTCCTGGGCCAGCGCCTCGTTGATCGCTTCGCGGTAGGTGATGCTGCGTGCCATCTCGAGTCCCTCCGATCAGTACGAGACGTAGACGTCGGTCAGCAGGTCGTCCGGGCCGGGTTTCGGCGCCGCCTTGGCGGCAACGACGGCCTCGTCGATGGCGGCGGCGACCTCCGAGTCGATCCCGTCGAGCTGGTCGGCGGAGAGCTGCCCACCGTCGGTGACGCGCGCGCGGAACCGCTTGAGGCAGTCGAGGCGCTCGCGGGCGTCGGCGACCTCGGCGCCGCGGTAGAGCTGCTGGTCTCCCTCGAAGTGGCCGAAGTAGCGGGTGAACTTGACCTCGATCAGCGTCGGCCCACCGCCGTCACGGGCCCGCGCGATCGCCTCGCCCGCCGCCTCGTGCACGGCGAAGAAGTCGAACCCGTCGACGATCACGCCCGGCATGCCGAACGCGGCGGCCCGGTCGGCGATGTCGTCGCTCGCCACCGACCAGCTCGACGACGTCGACTCGGCGTAACCGTTGTTCTCCGCCACGAAGATCGCGGGCAGGTTCCAGACCGTGGCCAGGTTCAACGACTCGAGCGTGGTGCCCTGGTTCGAGGCGCCGTCGCCGAAGAACGCGACCGCGACCCCGCCGTCGCCCTTGTGCTTGGACGCCAGCGCGCGGCCGCAGATGAGGGGCGGGCCGCCGCCGACGATGCCGTTCGCGCCGAGCATGCCCTTGGACAGGTCGGCGATGTGCATCGAGCCGCCCTTGCCGCGACACGACCCGGTGCTGCGGCCGTAGATCTCGGCCATCATCGCCGCGACGTCCACGCCCTTGGCGATGCAGTGGCCGTGACCGCGGTGGGTGGAGGCGATGGCGTCGCGCTCGTCGAGGTGGGCGCACACCCCAGCGGCGGACGCCTCCTCACCCGCGTACAGGTGCACGAACCCGGGGATGTCGCCGCCCGCGAACTCCTCGTGCACCCGCTCCTCGAAGTCACGGATCGTCCGCATCACGCGGTAGGCCTGGAGGAGCTGGTCGGGCGTGAGCTCCTGGGACGTGGGGGTGGACAGCGTTCCGGTCATCTACAGCTCCTTCGGCGAGACGAGGATCTTCACGTTCTCCTCCTTGTTGTCGATCAGCTCCCGGAAGCCGCCGTCGACGAGGTCGGCCAGGCCGATCCGGCCGGTGATGAACTGCTCTGCGTCGACCTTCCCGTCGCGGAGCAGGGCGATCGTGTCGGCGTGGTCGCCGCAGTAGGCCAGCGAGCCGATCACGCTGACCTCCGACAGCACGAGGTCGTTCATCGCCACCCGCGGCACGTGGCCCCAGATCGCGACGTTCACGACGGTGCCGCCGGGCCGCACGGAGCCGATCGCGGCCGCCAGCACGGCGTCGACGCCCGCGCACTCGAACGCGACGTCCGCTCCGCCCCCGGTGAGGTCGCGGATCGCGTCGGGCACATCGGTGCCGGCCGGGTCGAGGATCTCGTCCGCGCCCGCCCCGGCCGCCTTCGCCTTGCGCGCTGCCGCGGGCTCGACCACGACGACCTTTCCCGCTCCGGCTGCCTTCAGCGCCGCCGTCGTCACGAGGCCGATCGGCCCGGCCCCGAAGACGGCCGCCGTCCCACCGGGCCGCAGTCCCGAGAGCCGCACGGCGTGGTACCCGACGGCCAGCGGCTCGACGAGGGCCCCGATGTCGGTGGGGATGTCGCCGAGCGGGTGCACCCAGCGCGCGTCCACCACGCACCGCTCGGCGAACCCACCGTCCGGGCCGGAGAGGCCCACGAACCCGAGCTTCCGGCAGATGTTGTAGCGCCCCGACGCGCAGGCGACGCACTCGCCGCACACGTAGTACGGCTCGACGGCGACCCGGTCACCCTCCCGCACGCCCGTCACGCCGGTGCCGACCGCGGACACGACGCCCGCGAACTCGTGCCCCATCACGACCGGCAACTCGGCGCCGGTGATCGGGTGCGGCGCGCCCCTGTTCGGGATGAAGATCGGGCCTTCGAGGAACTCGTGCAGGTCGGTGCCGCAGATGCCGCACCAGTCGACGCTGACCTCGACCTGACCGGGCCCGACCTGCGGGTCCGGGACGTCGTCGACGCGGATGTCGCCCCTGCCGTGGAACCGTGCCGCCTTCATGTGACCTCCAGAACACCTGGTTCGAGCAGCCGCCGCTGCGCCGCGGCAGCCAGGACGGTGCGCACGTCGAGCACGCGAGGCCCGTCGGGCGCGAGCGTGACGGTGACGGGGGTCGACGGCCCGAACTCGATCTCCCGCTCGCCGTCGACGGCGACGGTGCCGCGCTCGAGCTCGACCGGATGTGGCCGGCCTGCTGCGAGCGGGCCGGCGTACCGCACGCCGATCGGCGCGACGACCCCGGGCGCGATCGGGGCCAGCACGGTCTGCGTCGAGTCCTCGGCGAGCCGGACGACCACCCCACCCGGCGCCGTGCGGCTCACCGGGTGCAGCAACCCGGCGACGCTGGACAGGCCGATGGCGTGCGGCTCGGCGAAGGCGCAGTAGAGCTCGCGCAAGGTGGCCGGCTGCCAGAGCGCCCGTGAGCCGACGTGCGTCACGGTCGAGACGCAGGCGTCGACGAGGGCGAGCTCGTGGGTCGCGCCCGCGACCACGTGCAGGGCCTTCGCCCGGTAGCTGGCATCGGCGAGCGGAACCCGGCCGGTCGCGACGAGCCCGGCGGCGGTGCCCGCGACCGTCGCCTCCCACATCTCGGGGAACGCGTTGTTCGTGCCGGTCGACAGCGGCAGCAGCGCCGCGTCCCCGCTCGCCGCGGCGGCCGCCCGGACCGTTCCGTCGCCACCGAGCAGGACGATCACCGACGCCCCCGCGGCCACCATCCGCCGCACCAGCACGCGGGTGTCCTCGGCCGTACCGGAGATCGCGTCGAGCTCGACGAACTCCAGCTCGGGCCACCGCGCGGCCCCCGGACGGCGCTTGTCCCGGGCCCGCAGCACCCCGGCCGCGACGCCCATGCCGTCTGTCGACATCAGGACGCGGCCGACGCCCGTGGCACCGGCCGCAGCGATGAGCCGCAGCGCCATGTTGGTCTTCTCGGCGTTCGGGAAGACCGAGGCCTGCGCGACGAGCCTGCGGATGTCCCGCCCGGACATCGGGTTGGCGACGATGCCGACGGCCGAGCCCCCCACGACCGGCAGCCCCGTCGCACCGGACGGCCGCACCCGCCCGTTCGACCCGCCCTGCTGCACCCACGCCTCCGAGGCTCCGCGAGGCCCCGGCGCCCCGCGTGATCCACCTCACTTTGATCTGGGCGGCAGGACAACAGTTGCACGGAGGTTGCACCCGGCTCGCCCCGTAACGCCGGGCGGGCCGGAGGACACTCATCTCCCAGGACCACCTCGAGGAGCGCCGGTCCGACTTCCCCGACCCCGACTAGCGCTGATGGGCCCGCCATGACAGTTGATGTCCGGCCGAGCGTGGTGGTGCACCGCTCCCCGGCCGAGGTCGCCGCGTTCATGTTCGACCCCGCCAACGATCTGCGGTGGACCGGCGGCATCACCGCCAGCACCCCGGCGCAACCCGGCCCGCTCGTCGAGGGAGCGACCGTCGTTCGGACCGCACGGTTCCTCGGCCGCCGGTTCACCTACGGCTACGTCGTCACCCGGCACGAACCGGACCGGCTGGTCGAGCTGCAGGTCGACCGCCCGTTCCCGATGACCGTCCGCTACGAGCTCGAGGCACACGCCGACGGAACCCTGGTGACGATCCGCGCCACCGGCAGCCCCGGCAGGTTCTTCGGGTGGGCCACCCCGCTGCTCGCCCGCCAGGTGCACCGGAACATCGCCGCCGATCTCCGCCGCATGCGTGACTGCCTGGAATCTGGTTAGCGACCTGCGGCGAGCCGGCGTACGCCCGGCGCCGTGGAGCCGCGCAGCAGCGCCGACGCGGCCGGGTCGGGCGCGGACACCTCGACCTCGGGAGCGATCCGGTAGGGCCGGGCGAGCAGCAGGCCGCCCAGCGACCGGCGCAGGCGCGACATCTCGGCGCGGACCGTGACGAGGTGGTCGCGATCGCCGTAGAGCGCCGACGACAGCGCGCCGGCGTCCATCCCCGCCGGGCCTGCGGTGGCCAGCAGCACGAGGACCTCGGCGTGCCGCGTGGACAACGGGTGCACCCAGCGCGCCGACCCGTCGACGACGGCCCGCGGCGGGCGGGCGTCGAGGTCGAGGGTGAGGCGGATCCGGGCGGCGTCCTCCACCCGCAGCAGCCACCCGCCCGGCACCGGCTCGGGCACGAGCATGCCCACGCCGTGCACCGAGACCGGCCGGCCGGCCCGCGGAACCGCGACGCGCTCCACGCTCGGCATGCCGGTGGCGGCCGCGACCCAGCCGTGCTCGTCGACGACGAGGCCCGCGCCCCGCAGGCGGGAGAGGATCGGGGCCGCGAGCCCGCGCAGCGCCTCGAGCCGACCCTCGTGCTGACGCCACAGGCTCGCCTCCGCGAGCTTCACCGCGGTGCCGACCAGCGCAACCGTCGTGGGGTGCACGGTGTGCGCAGGCCCGCTGACGTCGACCACACCCAGCAGCTCACCGGAGCGCGGGTCGTGCACGGGGCAGGCGGTGCAGGTCCAGACGTGGTGGGACCGCACGAAGTGCTCGGCCGCGAACATCTGCACGGGGGCCGCCTCGGCGAGGGCGGTGCCTATGGCGTTGCTGCCGACGCTGGCCTCCGACCAGTCGGCGCCCTCGGTGAAGCCGAGCCGGTCGGCGCGGCGGCGCACCTGCGCCGCCCCCTCCCGCCAGAGCAGCCTGCCTTCGGCATCGGTGATGACCATGATGTGCGTGGCGTCGTCGGCCACCGACGTGAGCGCGGCGCGCAGCTCGGGCAGCACCCGCTGCAGCGGGTTCCCCACCCGGCGCCGCTCCACCTCGGTCGGAGGCAACGGGCCGGACGGATGGCCGAGGTCGGGATCGACGCCCTGCGCCCGCACCCGCTCCCAGGACCGCGCGACGAGCCGGCGCGGCGCGGCAGGCGGCCGGTCGCCGGAGAGCAGCGCGTCGTGGACGCGGGCGAGCATGCGAGCGTGCCGGCCGATATCCGTGCCCGGCCGGAGCGCGCAGACCCCTTCGTCCGCACTCATGAGCATCACCCGGGCTCACACTAGGCAGGCGCGATGCTCTTCGTCGACACCACGATCGGCGCGGGACGTGGCGTGCCCAGCAGCACGCCCCCGACGATGACCGCCGCGGACACCAGCTCCACCACGCTCGGCCGCTCGCCGAGCAACGTGGCGGCCAGCCCGATACCCACCACCGGCACGAGCATCGAGTACGGCGCCACTACCCCGGCCGGGTACCGCCGCATCAGCCCGACCCAGAGCCCCGATCCGATCAGCGTGCCCAGCACCGCGATGTACCCGAGCGCCACGACGCCGGGCAGGCCCGCGGGTGTGACGGCGGCGCGCACCGCCTCCCAGCCCGCTGCCGGGCCCTCCCAGATCAGCGACATCGCCAGCAGCGGGATCGGTGGCACCACCGACGCCCACAACGTCAGGTGCATCGGGTTCGGCGCCGCGGCAAGGCGGCTGGCGAGGTTGCCGAACGCCCAGCCCAGCGCCCCGAGCAGGGTGAGCAGCACCGGAAGCACGGCGGCCACCTGTGCCCGCGACACCGCGATCGCCACGAACCCGAGCAGCGCGATCGAGATGCCGATCCCCTGCCGCGGCGAGATCCGCTCGCGCAGGAGCAGCGCCCCGAGCAGCACCGTGAACGGCGCGGACGACTGCAGCACCAGCGACGCGAGCCCGGTCGGCATCCCGATGTCCATCGCGATGAACAGGAAGATGAACTGCACGGTGCCGAACCCGACCCCGTACCCCAGCAACCAGCGCAGCGGCACCCGGGGCCACGGCACCAGCAGGACCGTCGGCACGGCGAGCACCAGGAACCGGATCCCGGCCAGGAACAGCGGGGGGAAGTGTTCCAGCCCGACGTGGATCGCGATGAAGTTCCCGCCCCAGAGGATGGCGACGAACCCCGCGAGCAGGCGGTGGCGGATGGTCACGTCCTCGCAGTCTTCGGGCTGACGACCACACAGACCAGCGAAATGTTCTGAAACGACTCTTTAGGATCGCTTCATGGACGTCCAGCGGCTGCGGGTGCTGCGTGAGCTCGCCGACCGTGGCTCGGTCACGGCGGTCGCCGCCGCGCTCTCGTTCACCCCGTCCGCGATCTCCCAGCAGCTCAAGGCGCTCGCCGAGGAGGTCGGCATGCCGCTCACCGAGCCGGCGGGACGCGGGCTGCGCCTCACCGACGCCGGGCACGCGCTCGTCGCCGAGACCGAGGGGGTGCTCACCGCGCTCGCGCGGGCCGAGGCCGCGGTGGAGCGGCTGCGCACGGAGCCGCGTGGACAGGTGCGGGTCGCCCTGTTCCCGTCCGGGGCGCGGATGCTGCTCCCGGGGCTGCTGCGGCGCGTGAACGCGATGCCCGGCGTCGATCTGCTGTGCCGCGACGTCGACATGACCCCCACCGACGTGCCCGCCCTCGCCGCCGACTTCGACGTCGTGGTGAGCCACCGCGACGAGACGGCGCCCCCGCCGCCCACCACCCGGTGGCTCGTCGTCCCGTTGCTGCGCGAACCGCTCGACGTCGCGCTCCCACCGCGGCAGCGGCTCGCGCGGCGGAGACGGCTGCGGCTCGAGGAGCTCGCAGGTGAGGACTGGATCAGCGTGGGCGTCGGCTGGCCCGTCGACGACATCCTGCGATCGCTCGCGGTTGCCACCGGCTCCACGCCGCGGGTGGTGCAGCGGATCAACGACTTCGCCGTCACCGAGGAGCTGGTGGCGGCCGGGCACGGGATCGCGCTGCTGCCCCGCTACTCCACCGACGACCGTGGTGGCCGCAGGCTCGTCGTACGTCCGCTCGCCGGGGTCCGCGCGGGCCGGCTCGTGGAGGCGGTGGTGCGCACGAGCACGGCGGAACGGCCCGCCGTCGCGAGCGTGCTCGACGCGCTGCGCGCAGAGGCGGACTCGCTCACCGCTCGGCCTCGCTGACGCTCAGCCGGCGCTTCGCGCGCTCGCTCCGCTCGCTCATTGCAGGCAGAACTCGTTCCCCTCGGGATCGGTGAGCACGATCCACCAGCCGCTCTCCTCCCGCATCTCCCGCACCATGCTGGCGCCCGCGGCCACGAGCTGGGACATGTGCGACCGCACGGCCGCCCGCCGGTCCAGGGCACCGTGCCCGGCGTTGACGTCGAGGTGCACGCGGTTCTTCAGCTTCTTCGGCTCGGGCACGCGCTGGAACAGGATCCGCGGCCCGATGCCCGCGGGGTCGACGATCGCGGTGTACTGCTCCTCCCGCGCGCCGTCGCCGCTGCTCACGAGATATCCCGGCCGCGGCGGCTGCAGCACGTACCCGAGAGCCACCGCCCAGAACGCGGCCAGCCGCCTGGGGTCGCGCGCGTCCACAGTGATCTGGAGGGGGATCGCCATGGGTTGCAGTTTGCCGCGTCATCCCCCAGTCGGGCGAAGCCGCTTCGGCAACTTGGCGACGATCGCGTCGTAGGACTCGTCGACGAGCTCGCGCAGCTCCTCGTCCGGGATCGTGCCGTCGACCCGCACGCTGTTCCAGCCGTGCCGGCCGATGTAGGGCATCACCGTGACGTGCTCCGGGTAGCGGTGGCGCAGCTCCGCGGCCTCGTCCTCGGTCGCACCGCACTTGACGCCCAGCCCACCGCCACCGAGGAACGCGAAGATCTTCCCGCCGACCTTGGCCACGACGTCGCCCTCCCACGGCTCGTCCTCGACGGCGCCCGGTTTGGCCAGGCAGTACGCGACGAGCTCGTCGTGCATCGCCGTGTCCTCGGTCATGGGGAGGCTTTCGCCCGGGACCGCTGCGAGAACCACAGCAGGACGATCAGCAGGACGGTGAACCACACGTAGGTACCGTCGACGGCCTGCTGCAGCGGCGTCCACGTCAGCTCCTGCTCCCCGCCGCGGGGGTGGACGAATTGGTGTGGCGCGACGACGAAGACCGCCGCCATCGCCACCGTGACCGCCGTCCACACGGCCGACCGCTGCGCCCACGCGGTGGCCGCGGCGACGAGCAGCGCGGGCGCCACCCACACCCAGTGGTGCGACCAGGACGTCGGGGAGACCAGCAGCCCGACGGCCGCGAGCGTGACGAGCGCCAGCGGCGCGGGCGCCCGCCGGATCGCGGGGGCGGCGAGCGCGAGCAGCACGACCGACAGCAGGAGCCATGCGACGGTGCGCGGCGTGCCGTCGACCCCGGCCCGAACCAGCATCGCCTCGAACGTCTGGTTGGTGAAGAACGGCGAGCCGCTCACCCCGCCGGCCGGGTCGGACCAGAACTCCCACGACTGCGTGGGCGCCACGACGAACCCGATCACGGTGGCGACGATCCCTGAGACGGCAGACGTGGCAGCGGCGCGGTAGTCCCGGCGCAGGAGGAAGAACAGCACGAAGACCGCGGGCGTCAGCTTGATCGCCGCGGCGACACCGATGAGCATGCCGCGCGGCCACTTCGGCCTGGCGACCAGGCAGTCGAGGGCGACCAGCGCCATCAGCACGAGGTTGATCTGCCCGAACTCGATCGTCTGCAGCACCGGCTCGAGCCCGAGCGCCGGACGGCCAGGGACGGGGTGGTCGAAGTCGATGGCCCGCCCCGGTTCAACGACCAGCGCGAGCGGCAGCGCGATCGACGCGACCGACAGGGCGCCGGCCCGCCCGCCGGACGGCCACAGCCGCCGCGCGAAGACGTACAGGGTGGCGCCGAGCGACAGCGCCGAGAGCCCGAGCAGCCCCACCCACGCGACGACCCACGGCACGACCGCGAGCGGCACCATCAGCAGTGCCGCGAACGGCGGGTAGATGAACGGCAGCGCGATGTTCCCCGAGGTCACGGGCAAGGGTCCGTAGAGGTCCCCGCCTGCCAGCCAGGCCTGCACCCCGAACCGGTAGACCTCCAGGTCGATGTGCCGGCCGCCGGTGTGCGCCACGAGCCCCGCGAGCGCCAGCGCGAGGAGCGGCACGGTGACCGGCACGACGCGCGACGGCGTGCGGAGAAGTTGGAGCAGCCGCGGAGCGACTGGCGTGCGTGCGGTCGACGCGCCGACAACCGTCACGCTTGTCTCCCTCCCCTACCTAGCTCCCCCGCCACGGTAGCCCGACCGTGGCCCCGCACGACGCCCACCCCTGCGGCGCCGGCCCTCATCCGCACCCATGATCAGCGTCCCGGTGTGCAGGCGGCCACATCCGGCCGTCAACGCACCCGAGCGACGATCACGACGACACGAGAGCGCAAGATCACCAGGTGGGTGCGCACACGGCCATATCCGGCCGTTGGCGCACCCACCCGACGATCACGGCCTGCCCCGCCCCCGGCGGCCACCGCCCATCCGGAGCCGGGACGGCCTCAGCGGATCCCGGCCGCGTCCATCCCGCGGAGCTCCTTCTTGAGGTCCGCGATCTCGTCGCGGATCCGGGCGGCGAGCTCGAACTGCAGGTCGCGGGCCGCGGCGAGCATCTGGTCGGACAGTTGCTGGACCAGGTCGGCCAGCTCTGCGCGGGGCATGTTGGCGGTGTCGCGCCGGGCGACGATGCCCGAGCTGGCGGCGGCCGGCGCGCGGCCGGGCTCGCCCGCGGCGCGTTTGCCACGGGACTGGTTGCGCCCGGACCCGCCGACGGGGACCTCCTCGGCCTCCCGGTAGACCTGGTCGAGGATGTCGGCGATCTTCTTGCGCAGCGGCTGCGGATCGAGGCCGTTGGCCTCGTTGTAGGCGACCTGCTTGGCGCGGCGGCGGTCGGTCTCGTCGATGGCGTACTGCATCGACTCGGTGACCTTGTCGGCGTACATGTGCACCTCGCCCGACACGTTGCGGGCCGCCCGGCCGATCGTCTGGATCAGCGACGTGCCGGAACGGAGGAAGCCCTCCTTGTCGGCGTCGAGGATCGCGACGAGCGAGACCTCGGGAAGGTCGAGGCCCTCGCGGAGCAGGTTGATGCCGACCAGCACGTCGTACTCGCCGAGCCGCAGCTGCCTCAGCAGCTCCACCCGGCGCAGCGTGTCGACCTCGGAGTGCAGGTAGCGCACCCGGATACCCAGCTCGAGCAGGTAGTCGGTGAGGTCCTCCGCCATCTTCTTGGTGAGGGTGGTGACCAGCACGCGCTCGTCGCGGTCGCTGCGCTCCCTGATCTCGTGGACCAGGTCGTCGATCTGGCCCTTGGTGGGCTTGACCACGACCTTCGGGTCGACGAGGCCGGTGGGGCGGATGACCTGCTCGACGAACTCCCCGCCCGTGCGGGAGAGCTCGTAGGGGCCGGGCGTGGCGGACAGGTAGAGCGTCTGGCCGATCCGGTCGGTGAACTCCTCCCACGTGAGCGGCCGGTTGTCGACCGCCGACGGCAGCCGGAACCCGAACTCGACGAGGTTGCGCTTGCGCGACATGTCGCCCTCGTACATGCCACCGATCTGCGGGACCGTCTGGTGGGACTCGTCGATGACCAGCAGGAAGTCGTCGGGGAAATAGTCGATCAACGTGGCGGGCGCGGAGCCGGCGCCGCGGCCGTCGATGTGGCGCGAGTAGTTCTCGATGCCGGAGCAGAACCCGACCTGGCGGATCATCTCGAGGTCGTACTGGGTGCGCATCCGCAGCCGCTGCGCCTCGAGCATCTTGCCCTGCCGCTCGAACTCCGCGAGCCGCTCCTCGAGCTCTGCCTCGATGTCGCGGACGGCGCGCTCCATCCGATCCGGGCCGGCGACGTAGTGGGTGGCAGGGAAGATGCGCACGTCGTCGACCTGGCGCAGGACGTCGCCGGTGAGCGGGTGCAGGTAGTAGAGCGCCTCGACCTCGTCGCCGAAGAACTCGATGCGGATCGCGAGCTCCTCGTAGGCTGGGATGATCTCCACGGTGTCGCCGCGGACCCGGAACGTGCCCCGGGCGAACGCGAGGTCGTTGCGGGTGTACTGGACGTCGACGAGCGCACGGAGCAGCGTGTCGCGCTCGACGGTGGCACCGACCTCGAGCTTCACCGACCGGTCGAGGTAGGACTGCGGCGTGCCCAGGCCGTAGATGCAGGACACCGAGGCCACCACGACGACGTCGCGCCGGGACAGGAGGTTCATCGTGGCCGAGTGGCGCAGGCGCTCGACGTCCTGGTTGATCGAGGAGTCCTTCTCGATGTAGGTGTCGGTCTGCGCGATGTAGGCCTCGGGCTGGTAGTAGTCGTAGTACGAGACGAAGTACTCGACGGCGTTGTTGGGCAGCATCTCGCGCAGCTCGTTGGCCAGCTGCGCCGCGAGGGTCTTGTTCGGCGCCATCACGAGCGTGGGCCGCTGCAGCCGCTCGATCAGCCACGCGGTGGTGGCCGACTTGCCGGTGCCGGTGGCACCGAGCAGCACGACGTCCTGCTCACCGGCATTGATCCGGCGCTCCAGCTCCTCGATGGCGGCAGGCTGGTCGCCCGCGGGCCGGTACGGGCTGACGACCTCGAAGCGGCCGCCCGTGCGGGGGATCTCCCCGACGGGGCGGAACTCCGAGTGCGCCACCGGCACGTCCGGGAGCGCGGCGCTGCCGGGAACCTCAGTCGCGAATGCCACGCCGTCCAGGGTACGAGCTGGGCCCGACAAGAACTGGCAGCATCGGTTTCCGTGCACCCGCCGAAGACCGTGACCTTCGACGTCCCGGCCCGCGTGAACACCGACACCAAGGGTTTCCGGCGCCCCGTCGACGAGTTCCGCGAGACGCCGTTCGGCCTCTACATGAGCCGGGCGATGGTCAACCGGCCCACGGCGCACTGGGTGGAGTCATGGCTCCTGCCCGATCTCGGCCTGTGCGTGACGGACTGGTGGTGGAACCCGGGCCATGCCCGGGAGCAGGACTTCTACCTCGACATCTGCCAGATCGTCCGGGACGGCGGGCGCTGGGTGCTCACCGACCACTACCTGGACATCGTGGTGCGCACGGGCCACGACGCGACCGTGGTGGACGTCGACGAGTTCGTGGCGGCAGTGGCGCTCGGCCTGCTCGCTCCCGCCGCGGCCGAGTCGGCGATGCACACCGCTTACCGCGCCGTGGACGGACTGGCGAGCCACGACCACGACCTGAACGCATGGCTCGCGACGTTCGGGATCGAGCTGAGCTGGAAGGAGCGTCCCTAGCCCGAGGTCGGGGGGTCGGGTTCCGAGGTCGGCTCGGGGTCGTTCGTCTCCGTGGGGTCCTTGGTCGGGTCCGGGTCGCTGGTCGGCTGGGGCTTCGACGTGGGCTTCGGCGGCTTGGTCGGCTTCGTCGGCTTGGACGTCTCGTCCTCGTCGCCCTCGTCGTTGTTCTCCGTCCTCCGCGTGGTGGTGGTCTGCGGCGACGACGCGGTGGTGGGGACGACGGCAGGCGGCGGGGGGAGCACGGGCGGGGGCGGCGCGGCGAGCGCCGGGTCGGGACCGGGCGCGGGAGCCGGGACCGGGTCCTCGACGGGTGCGTCCTCCGAGGTCGTCTCCTCGGTGGAGGACGTGGGCTCTTCCTCGACGGGCAGCGACGCCCCGGCCCCGACCCGCGTGGACGGCCCGGTGTCGGCCGAGATGGCTGCGGCCGGGTCGATGGCCTGGCTCGGCACCGTGAGCTGGGCGACCGCCGTTGTGGCGCCCAGCGCGCCGACGGTGAGGACCGCCGCCGCGGCCGCGGTGCTGGCCCGGTTGAGCGTGCGCGCCCGACGGATGACCGTGTCCACCGAGGGGAGCGTGACAGCGGTCGCCAGCTCGTCGTCGAGCCTGCGCAGCTCGTCGGTGATGCGCTCGTAGCCGTCCGTCACCGACGACCTCCCTCGTAGTCGTGGGCAGCGGGATTGTGGGCATCGGGGTCGTCGAGCCCGTGGTCATCGGATCTCGCCGGCCCGGCACCGTCGAGCCCGTAGCCGGGGGCGTAACCGGTGGCGGCGGCGTCGCCCAGCACGTCGGGGAGCACGTCGGCCATCCCCTCCGTGACGACGTGGCGGCCGCGCGTCAGCCGGGCGTGGACCAGCGTCTCGGACGCCTGCTCGATGGCCGCGATCTCCTCGACCGTGGCACCGGCCATGTGGAACAGGACGACCGCGCGCCGCTCCGCGGGCGACAGCCGAGCCAGCGACCTGAGGATGGCCCGGGTGCGGTCGTCGACGCCGGTGCCGATGGCCCGCGGACGACCGATCCCGAAGCGGGCCAGCGCTCCCCGCCAGCTGCGGATGGTGGAACGGACCGCGACGCGCCGGATCCACGCGCTCGGGTCGGGGGTGCGACCGATCGCCACCCAGCTGCGCCACGCCCGGGAGTAGGCGTCCTGCACGACGTCGTGGGCCTCGCCCGGGTTGAGCGTGATGGCGTACAGCTGCGCGACGAGACGCTGGTAGTTGGCTTCGAGGTGGGCCCCGAAGTCCACACGCAGCTCAGCAGGCGTGCTGAGGCTGGGCCGCTGCACCAGCTCGGTGCCGTCCGACGCGTCGTCGTCGAGATCGGCACGCTGGGAGACCGAAGCGGTCACTCCTCGCCCCTCCCCGACAGCTCGCCCTTCACCCGAACGGAGATGCTTTGCCTCCTCCATCGACGGACTACTCCGGTCTGTTACCGGCAGCATCCTCCGTTCAGTCCAACGACGGGACCCATGCGGAAGTTGCGGCCCAATCGTCGGCCTGTCTCGAAGCTGCGTCGAACCACGGCTCTTTCACCTCGACGTACCGGTCGGCGTCGGGGTCCTCCGCGTACCGTTCGGCCGCCGTCAGCTTGACGGCGAGGTACTCCGCGCGGGCCGCGGCGTCGGCGCGCAGCCAGTCGCGGAAGAGCAGCGCGTAGCGCCACCCGGGCGAGCCGATCTCGCGGATGTGCAGGTTCACGACCCGCCCCGGATCCGCGCTGCCGTGCACCCGCTTGGGCCAGACCGGCGAGCCGGCCGGCCTCGGGTTGTCGTGGTCGATGCGCGGGTGCCACGGAAAGCCCGCGTCCTGCAGGTCGTCGCGCACGGCGTCGGCGTCGGCGAGCGACTCGACCCCGAGCTGCAGATCGATGACGTCCTTGGCGGGCAGTCCGGGCACCGAGGTGGACCCGATGTGCGCCACGCCGCGGCCGCGCTCACCCACCGCGGCGGCCACGCGCGCCCGCAGGCGCTCTGCCGCGGCGGGCCAATCCGGATCCGGGCCGACGAGCCGCGGCGCGCCGGCCGAGACGGCCCGGCGCTCCCGCAGGTTCACCTCGAACGGGACGAGCCGCCGCTCCCAGAGCGCGTCGACCGCGGCGTCGAGATCGCGCTCGTCACCGGAGTTGTCCAACCAGACGTCGGCGGCCGCCCGGCGCGCGTCGTCGCTCGCCTGGGCGGCGAGCCGTGCGCGGGCATCCGCCTCGGGCAGGCCGCGCCGCACGAGCCGCCGCACCCGCTCCTCCGCGTCGGCGTGCACCACGACCACCAGCGGGAAGAGCGGCGCCATGCCGTTCTCGACGAGCAGCGGGATGTCCTGTACGACCACGGCGTCCGCGGGAGCCGCGGCGATGAGCTCGGTGGACCGATCCCGCACCCGCGGGTGCACGATCGCGTTGAGCCGTTGCAGGGCGGCCGGGTCGCCGAACACGACCGCCGCCAGCGCCGCCCGGTCGAGGGCACCGGATGCGTCCAGCACGCCGTCGCCGAACGCGGCGGCCACCTCGACGAGCCCCTCGGTGCCGGGGGCGACGACCTCGCGGGCCAGCACGTCGGAGTCGACGAGAACCGCGCCGCGCTCGACCAGGCGGCGCGCGACCGTCGACTTGCCCGATCCGATGCCCCCGGTGAGGCCGACGCGCAGCACGGCGGGAGGTTACATGGCCGCGTCCCGTGGGTCTCGGGCGATGGGATTCGTGATCCAGATGGCTCCTGGCATGGCGGAGGCCCGAGCCGTTGTATCGAGATACCCGGTCGGGCCGACAACGCAGCCAGGGGCCATCTGGGCGCGAATCCCGCGGTCGAGATCCGCGGGACACGGCCAGGATCATCGGTCGGCGCCGGCCTGCGACATCGGCTCGTTCGGCGGGGGTGCGGCCGCCGGCTCCGCCGAGACGGCCGGGAGTATCCGCAGGGCGAGGTCCACCAGCGCGTCGGCGCGGGTCTTCCCGCCGGGCAGCGGCTGGTCCGGCAGCACGAGCGTCAGGTTGCTCGTGGAGTGGGCGACCATCAGCACGGCCTGGCCCCGCTTCTCGAAGAGCACACCCGGTGCGCTGCCGAGCGGTACGTCACGCCGCTCCCCCGACTCCGCCCTGACGTTCACCTGCCACTGGGCGGAGGCGGCCGCGGCGTCCCGGTAGGCGGTGGCGTTGAGGTCCAGCAGCGGCCTGCCGCCACCGTCGCCGACGCGGGTGTAGCGACAGGAGACCCGTTCGACGCGGCCCACGGCCGGCTGGGGGACCCCGATGGTGGTGCGCACGGACACCGAGCCCAGCGGGAGCCCCATCACGGCCTCGAGATCGGGGGCGCCGAGGATGCGGCCGCAGTCGACCGGGATGACGCGGCCGTCGTCGGCCGCCGTGGTGGCCGGCCCCTGCTCGGCGGCCGTCGGGAAGGTCGGCACGGCCGTCGGCTCGGCCTCAGAGGTGCTGCACCCACCGATCGCCAGCGCGAGCGCGACAGCGAGCAGCGCCCGCGCGGCGCGCCCGCCTCCCGCCCCGCGCATGGTCTCCACGTTAGATCGGAACAGGGCGGTTATCACCCGACGCGCCCGCTCGCTCACCGAACCGTGACAAACCTTGCCCCGAACGCGGGACGGCCCCGGTGACCAGTGGTCACCGGGGCCGTCATAGCGATCTTGCGATCAGGCTCCGCCGGACAGCTTCTCCCGCAGCGCGGCCAGCTGCTCGTCGCTGGCGAGCGAGCCGCCGGTCTGCGCCGGGGCCGCCTCCCCACCGGACGAGTAGTTGGCAGCCCCGCCGTCGGCGGCCGCCTCGGCCTCCGCCTCGGCGGTCTTGCGGATCTGCGCGATGTGCTGCTCGTAGCGCGTGTGCGCCTCGGCGTACTCCTTCTCCCAGGCCTCGCGCTGAGTCTCGAAGCCTTCCTTCCACTCGCCGGTGTCGACGTCGAAGCCCTCGGGGTAGATGTAGTTCCCCTGGTCGTCGTACTCGGCTGCCATGCCGTAGCGGGTGGGGTCGAACTCGGTGTCGACCGTCATGCCCTCGTTGGCCTGCTTGAGCGACAGCGAGATGCGCCGCCGGTCGAGATCGATGTCGATGACCTTGACCATGCAGTCGTCGCCGACCTGCACGACCTGCTCCGGGATCTCGACGTGGCGCTCGGCCAGCTCCGAGATGTGCACCAGGCCCTCGATGCCCTCCTCGACGCGCACGAAGGCGCCGAACGGGACGAGCTTGGTGACCTTGCCCGGCACGATCTGCCCGATCGCGTGGGTGCGGGCGTACAGCCGCCACGGGTCTTCCTGCGTGGCCTTGAGCGACAGCGAGACGCGCTCGCGGTCCATCTCCACGGACAGGACCTCGACCGTGACCTCCTGGCCGACCTCGACGACCTCGCTCGGGTGGTCGATGTGCTTCCAGGACAGCTCGGAGACGTGCACCAGGCCGTCGACCCCACCGAGGTCGACGAACGCACCGAAGTTGACCACCGAGGACACCACGCCCTTGCGGACCTGGCCCTGCTTCAGCTGGTTGAGGAACTCGCTGCGGACCTCGGACTGGGTCTGCTCCAGCCATGCGCGGCGCGACAGGACCACGTTGTTGCGGTTCTTGTCGAGCTCGATGATCTTGGCCTCGATCTTGCGGCCGACGTACGGCTGCAGATCGCGGACGCGGCGCATCTCGACCAGCGAGGCCGGCAGGAAGCCGCGGAGCCCGATGTCCAGGATCAGGCCGCCCTTGACGACCTCGATGACCGTGCCCTCGACAGGCTCGTCGGCCTCCTTGAGGGCCTCGATCGTGCCCCACGCGCGCTCGTACTGCGCGCGCTTCTTGGACAGGATCAGGCGGCCTTCCTTGTCCTCCTTCTGGAGAACGAGGGCCTCGACGTACTCACCGACCGACACGACCTCAGCGGGGTCGACATCGTGCTTGATGGAGAGCTCGCGCGAGGGGATGACGCCCTCGGTCTTGTAGCCGATGTCGAGCAGGACCTCGTCACGGTCGACCTTGACGATCGTGCCTTCGACGATGTCGCCATCGTTGAAGTACTTGATCGTCTGGTCGATGGCGGCGAGGAAATCCTCCTCCGACCCGATGTCGTTGACGGCGACCTGCGGCGTGGTCGGGGCGGCGGTGGTGTCGGTGGACATGTAGTGGGGTGCTCCGGTGGTGGATGGTCTGGTGGTGCGGTCTGTGTTGGGTACGTCTCGTGACGTGGTGCTGTCACCCTTAGTCGTGGATCGTGGAAAACATCGCGATGCGTGGTCGGAGCGAAGCGCGCGTCGTACCCGCGACGTTGACCACAACGCGAGTATCATGCTACGCGCCGCCCGATCAGCAGGGCAATGCGGGTACCCCCTGCTCAACCGCCAACCTTCCCTGATGATTCCCAGGTGAGCGCCGAAGAGTTGCTGGGGACGGCCGGGGTGGCCCGCCGGGAGGTGGGCAGCGCCGAGTCGGAGCGCGCGAGCCGGATGTGGTGGGACGCCGACGCCGACGACTACCTGGCAGAACACGGCCGCGACATCGGCGAGGCCGACTTCATGTGGTGCCCGGAAGGCCTGCGCGAGGCCGACGCCCGCCTGCTCGGCGACGTCACCGGTCTGCGGGTGCTGGAGGTCGGCTGCGGCTCGGCGCCGTGCTCACGGTGGCTCGCCGCGCAGGGTGCCCGCCCCGTGGCGCTCGACCTGTCCGCCGGGATGCTGCGCCACGCAGCCACGCTGAGTGCCGCCACCGGATTGGCGGTACCACTCGTGCAGGCGGGCGCCGAGCGCCTGCCGTTCGCCGACGCCTCCTTCGACGCCGCCTGCTCCGCGTTCGGGGCCGTGCCGTTCGTGGCCGAGCCGGAGCGAGTGATGCGCGAGGTCGCGCGGGTGCTGCGCCCGGGCGCCCGCTGGGTGTTCGCCGTCAACCACCCCATGCGCTGGATGTTCTCCGACGATCCCGGCCCCGACGGGCTCACCGTCCAGCAGTCCTACTTCGACCGCACCCCCTACGTCGAGATCGACGCCGAGGGCCACGCCACCTACGTGGAGCACCACCGCACACTGGGCGACCGCGTCCGCGACACCGTCGCCGCCGGCCTGGTGCTGGACGACCTGGTGGAACCGGAGTGGCCGGAGGACCGGGAGACCGTGTGGGGCCAGTGGTCCCCCCTGCGAGGCCGTCTCTTCCCCGGCACTGCGATCTTCGTGACGCACAAGCCGTAGCCTCCCGAGCTCCCTTCCCTTCCGGTCGGGCTCCTGTGCTGGGATCGCACCGTGAAGGTGACATGGCGGCAAGTGGTGCGGTGGCGGTTGCGGCGGCAGCTCCTCGTCGAGCCCGCGGCCGACGCGCTCGCCGTGGCGCGGCGGGTCTGCGGGCTGCATGCGCAGGTGGCGTCGTGCACCGAGCTGATCGCCGGCATCCGCAGCGCCACCCCGCCCGACCTCGACACGGCGCTGTGGCGCGACCGGTCGCTCGTGCGCACGTGGGCCATGCGCGGCACCTTGCACCTGCTGCCCGCCGACGAGCTCGACGTCTGGGTGGGTGCGCGCACCGACTACGAGTCGCGCCGTCGCTTCCCGCCCTCGTACGAGCGTGAGCACGGCGTCACCGGGGAGCAGGTGCACGCGATCACCGAGGCCGTCGGCGAGGTGCTCGGCGCCGAGCCGCTCAGCAGGGCCGAGCTCGCAGCCGCGATCACCGCTCGGCTCGGCGACCCGGCACTCGCCGCCCCGCTCTCCACCGGCTGGGGCGCCGTGCTCAAACCGGCGGCGAGCCGTGGCCTGCTCTGCTCCGGGCCGTCCACGGACGGCGCGGTCTCGTTCGTCAACCCGGCGGCATGGCTCGGGCGCCCGCTGCGGCCGATCGACCCGTCCGCGGCCAACCGTGAGGTGCTGCTGCGCTTCCTCACCGCCAACGGGCCGGCCACCGCGGTCGACGTCGCCCGCTGGTGGGGCGACCAGCCTGCCCCTGCCCGGCGCTGGTTCCGGGAGAACGCCGACGCGCTCACCGCCGTCGAGGTCGACGGCGAGGCCGGGTTCGTCGTCCGCGCCGAGGACGCCGACGAGCTCGCCGCCGTTCCCGACTCCCCGGAAGGGGACGTCGTGCTGCTCCCCGGCTTCGACCCATGGGTGATCGCGCCGCGCTCCCACCGCGAGCGCGCGGTACCGCCGGAACGCACGTCCGAGGTGTCGCGCACCGCGGGCTGGATCTCCCCCGTCCTCGTCGTCGACGGGGCGGTGGCCGCGGTGTGGGAGCACGAGCGGCGCGACGGGGAGCTCGCGGTCACCATCCGCCCGTTCAGCGAGCTCCCCGCCGCGGTCCGCGAGGCGGTGCACGCACCCGCCGCGCGCTACGCCGCCCTGCTCGGCGCTACCGACGTCAGCGTCGGATGGGGCTGACATAGGGTGCCGGAATGCCCATCGACCCGGCCGAGCTCACGCTTCCCGACGCACCCGAGCAGCTCCCCAAGCTGATGGGCATCGAGTTCGTCTCGCTGAGCCTCGACGAGGTGGTCGGCACCATGCCGGTGGCAGGCAACCGCCAGCCGTTCGGGCTGCTGCACGGCGGCGCCAACGCCGTGCTGGCCGAGACGCTCGGCTCCACGCTCTCGGCGCTGCACGCGCTGCCCGACCGGTTCCCGGTCGGCCTCGAGCTCGCGTGCACCCACCACCGATCGGCCACAGAAGGGCTGGTCACCGGGGTGGCCCGGCCGATCCACGTCGGCCGCAGCACGTCCACCACCGAGATCGTGATCACCGACGCCGAGGGCAGGCGCACCTGCACGGCGAAGCTGACCTGCCTGCACCGGGACACCCGGCCGTCCGGGTTCTGACCCGGACGGCCGAATGATCAGGCCACGCCGAGGTAAGCGTTGCGCACGGCAGGATCGTCGAGCAGCTGACGGCCGGTGCCGTGCTGCACCACCCGCCCCGTCTCCAGCACGTACGCCCGGTGCGCGAGGGCGAGGGCCTGGCTCGCGTTCTGCTCCACCAGCAGCACGGTGGTGCCCCGGTCGGCGTTGATGCTGCTGATGATCCGGAAGATCTGCTGGATGATCTGCGGCGCGAGCCCCATCGACGGCTCGTCGAGCAGCAGCACCCGGGGCCGCGCCATCAGCGCGCGGCCGATCGCGACCATCTGCTGCTCGCCGCCGGACAGGGTGCCGCCCGCCTGGTTGCGCCGCTCCGCGAGGCGCGGGAACAGCTCGAACACGTGGTCCAGGTCCTCGCGGTAGGCGGCCGTGCGCCGGTCCTTGCGGCTGTAGGCCCCCATGTCGAGGTTCTCCAGCACCGTGAGGCCCGGGAACACGCCGCGACCCTCCGGCGCCTGGCAGATCCCGCGGCGGACCCGCAGGTCGGCCCGCAGCCGCGTGATGTCCTCGCCCTCGAAGACCACCCGGCCCGCGCTCAGCGGCAACAGCCCGGAGACGGCCCGCATCGTGGTGGTCTTGCCGGCACCGTTGGCGCCGATCAGGGCCACGATCTCGCCTGCCTCCACCGTGACCGACACGTCCGAGAGCGCCTGGATGCGCCCGTAGTGCACGGCCACGCCGTCCAGCTCAAGCAGAGCCATCGTCGGGCACCCCCAGGTACGCCGCCACGACGGCGGGGTCTTCGCGGATCGCCTCCGGCTCGTCGTCAGCGATCTTGCGTCCGAACTCGAGGACGACGATGCGGTCGGTGACGCCCATCACCACCCTCATGTCGTGCTCGATGACGAGGACGGTGTACCCGTCCTCCCTGATCTTGCGGATCAGGGCGACCAGGTCGTCCTTCTCCGCGGGGTTGAAGCCGGCGGCCGGCTCGTCGAGGCACAGCAGCTTCGGCTCGGTGGCGAGCGCACGCGCGATCTCCAGCCGCCGCTGGTAGCCGTAGGGCAGGTTGCGCGCCTTCTCCGCGGCACGGTCGGCGATGCCGACGAACTCGAGCAGGGCCATCGACTTCTCGACGCCCGCCCGCTCCTCGGCGTAGTGCCGCGGCATGCGGAAGACGGCCCCCGGGACGCTCGTCTTGTGGCGGGCGTCCGTGCCCACCATGACGTTCTCGAGCGCCGTCATCTCACCGAACAGCCGGATGTTCTGGAACGTCCGCGCGATGCCGAGCCGGGTGATCTCGTAGCGGTGGCGGCGGCTGATCGAGCGTCCCTCGAGGAGCACATCGCCCGACGTCGGGCGGAATACGCCGGTCATGGCGTTGAAGCAGGTGGTCTTGCCCGCGCCGTTCGGCCCGATCAGCCCGAGGATCTCGCCACGCTGGATCGAGAAGGACACGGCGTCGAGGGCGGTCAGGCCGCCGAAGCGCATCGTGAGGTCGCGCAGCTCGAGCAGCGTGTCGCCGACGCCGACGGCGATCTCCCGATCGGTGGCGGCTGCTGCCGCCACCTCCCGCTCGTGCGCCGCCCGCTCCTGCGGCGTCATCCGCTGCAGCTCGGCGACGAGACCGCCCTCCGGCGGCTCGGCCGAGATCTCCTCGGTGGGCGGCTCGGGGCGGGTCACCGGAGCACCCCTTCCTCGTGCTTGCCCAGCGCGCTCTCGCTGCTGATCTGCTCCCCCTTGCCGATCAGGCGCTGGTAGGCCTGCCGGCCGTAGGTCAGCAGGCGCTGGCGGGCACCGAGGAGGCCCTGCGGGCGGAAGATCATGAGCACGATGATGGCCAGCCCGAAGATCAGGAACCGGTACTGGGCGATCACCTGGAACCGGTCAGGGATGTAGACGATGATGAACGCGCCGAGGATCACCCCGACCTTGTTGCCCGACCCACCGAGCACCACGGCGGCGAGGAACAGGATCGACGTGATGATGTCGAAGCCCTGGCTGTTGATGAAGCCGATCTGCCCGGCGTAGATCGAGCCGGACAGCCCGCCGACGGTGGCACCCATCGCGAAGGCCCACAGCTTGAACCGGAACGTCGGCACACCCATCGCCTCGGCGGCGTCCTCGTCCTCCCGGATGGCCACCCACGCCCTGCCCACGCGGCTGCGCTCGAGGTTGCCCACGAACATGAGCACCACGATGATCACTGTGACGGTCAGCCAGTACCACGGCGTGCCGTCCGTGGAGGTGAAGATCTGCGAGCCGTCCGCGCGTGCGACCTCGGGGCCGGGGATGGCGCTGAAGCCGCGCTGGCCGCGCAGCGGATCGAGGTTGTCGGCGAGCAGCCGGACGATCTCGCCGAACCCGAGGGTGACGATCGCGAGGTAGTCGCCGCGCAGCCTCAGCGTGGGGGCGCCGAGGATGAGCCCGGACACCGCCGTGACGAACATCGCCAGCGGGATGCAGGCCAGCCACGGGTACTCGGTGGCGAGGAACGAGTCGGGGCTCGAGAACACCGCCGTCGTGTATGCGCCGACGGCGAAGAAGCCGACGTAGCCGAGGTCGAGCAGCCCCGCCTGCCCCACCACGATGTTCAGTCCGATCGCGATCAGCGCGATCCGCGCCGCGTTGAACAGCGTGATCTGGAAGTCGGTGCCCGGCTCCGTGGTGAGCAGCGGCGGGTTGAGCACGGGCAGCAGGTAGATGAGCACGACGGCGGGAATGATGACCGCCCACTGCTGCCAGCGGTCCAGCGAACCCCACCAGTCCCGCAGCCGCGTGCCGAACGGCACCTTCGTGGCGGCGGCGTGTGCGGCGTTCATGCGCGCGCCTTCGCGAGCGACTCACCGAGGATGCCGGTCGGCCGGAACATCAGCACGATGATCAGCAGCACGAATGCGATGACATCGCGCCACTCGCCGCCGAAGAACGACTGGCCGTAGTTCTCGACGACGCCCAGCACCAGCCCTCCGAGCAGGGCGCCGCGCAGGTTCCCGATCCCGCCGAGCACCGCGGCGGTGAACGCCTTGATGCCGAGCAGGAAGCCGCCGTTGTACACCGCCGCCGCCGGGATGGTCATGATGTAGAACAGCGCGGCCGCGCCGGCAAGCACGCCGCCGAGCAGGAACGTGAGCATGAAGACGCGCTCGCGGTTGACGCCCATCAGCGTGGCCGTCGCCGGGTCCTGGGACACCGCCCTGACGCCCCTCCCGAGGCGGGTGCGGTTGACGAACGTGTCGGCGACGACCATCAGCACGATCGCCGCGACGACCGTCATGATCTGGATGTTCGTGACCCGCGCGCCGAAGACCTCGAACACCTCGGTCGGGCGCAGCAGCCGGATCGTCGGTTGCGAGTTGGCGCCGAGCGTGATCAGGAAGATCTGCTGGATGGCGAACGACGCGCCGATCGCGGTGATCAGGAAGACCAGCGAGGGGGCGCCCCGTTTCCGCAGCGGCCGGTACGCGATCCGCTCCAGCAGCACGGCGGCACCGCCCGACGCGGCCATCGCCACCAGCGCGGCGAGCAGCAGCGACCCGACCAGCGCGACGATCCCCAGGTCGGGCGACTGACCGGGGCTGAACCCCATTGCGACGAACGCGAAGTAGGCGGCGAAGACGCCGATGACGAAGATCTCGCTGTGCGCGAAGTTGATCAATCGTAGGACGCCGTAGACCAGGGTGTATCCGATTGCCACCAGGGCGTAGATGGAGCCGTAGGACAGGCCGTCGATGGTGTTGGCCCAGAACCGGTCGACCAGCAACTCGAAGTTGAAGTCGATCAGCGGGTCCTGCGCGAGCACGCTCGTGACGTGGGTGATCACAGGGGGTGTTTCCCGTCTTCAAGTGACTACGGGCGCGGCCCCGGAGCCGTCCGGGGCCGCGCTCGTAGTCACCGCTTTACTTGACGCCTGACTCGTGCCGCTACTCGATCGGCGACAGCCGCTGGATCTGGCCGTCCTTCACGACATAGCTCCACACCGGTGTCTCGTTCAGCTCACCGTTCGCGTTCCACTGGAACCGCTTGGTCAGGCCCTGGCCCTGGTAGTTGCGCACGTGCTCGAGCAGCGCCGGACGGTCGGCGATGCCCTGGTCGAGGCCGCGCAGCAGGATCGTCGTGGCGTCGTACGCCTCGGCCGAGTACGTCTGCGGGTCGACGTTCCAGCGTGCCTTGTAGGCCCCGGTGAACTCGGGGAACACGTCGCCGGGCAGGCACGGGCAGGTCATGTAGACGCCGTCGGACGCCTCACCCGCGTTCTGGACGAAGATCGGGTCCTTCACGCCGTCCGGCACGACGATGTCGGCCTCGATGCCGGCGTCGCGCAGCTGCTGGGCGAGCGGGGCACCCTCGTCGTAGTAGCCGGCGTAGAAGATCGCGTCCGGGTTCCCGGACTGGATCGTGCCGATCGCCGCGGAGAACTCGCGCTGACCGGTCTTGACCTCCTCCTGGCAGGTGGCGGCAGCACCGAGGGCGTTGGTCAGCTCGGTGGCGAGACCCTGGCCGTACGCGCTGTCGTCGCGGATCACGCAGACGCTCTGCGCGCCGAGGGTGCCGGTGATGAACCGGGCGGCCGAGGGCCCCTGCACCGCGTCGTTGCCCAGGCCGCGGAAGAAGTGGGTGAACCCCTTCGTCGTGAGGTCGGGCCGCGTGGCGGACGGGGTGACCGAGACCAGGCCCGCCTCCGAGAGCGCCGGGCCGACGGCCTCGGACTCGCCGGAGAAGGGCAGCCCGACGATCCCGAGGATCGTCGGGTCGTTGATGGCGGCGACCGTGGGAGCGAGCGCGGTCTGCGGGGAGCCGGCGGTGTCGAACTCCTTGTAGGAGACCTGGCAGCCTGCGTTGGCCTGGTTGTGCTCCTCGATGGCGAGCTGGACCGCCTGCTTGATCGCGATGCCCAGCCCCGCGTTCGCGCCCGCGATCGTGCCGACGTAGGCGATCGTCGGGTCGCCGCTGCACTGCCCCTGGCCGTCACCGGCCGGGAGCTCCGCGTCGGCCGGCGGCGTGAACGGCGCCTGCGTCGGCTCTGCACGCTGCTGCGTCGGCGCGGCACCGCCGGTGTCACCACCGCCGCCGCCGCCACACGCCGCGAGCACCATGGCTCCGGCCAGTGTCGCGGCGAGCGCGAGCACCTTCCGATTCCGACTCATGTCCATGTCCTTCCGTACCGCCCCCGGGCTCCCCGCGGGACCGCCCACGCTCGCCCCCCGTTCCGGGAGACGGGCGGACGTTAAGGGAAAGCGAGCGACAGAGTCATCATCGACGGCACGTCCTTTACCGGACCGCAACGTTCATGAGTCTCAGGACTTCGGCGCGGCCAACCCGTCGACGATGGCCTCCGCGACCGCTTTCATCGTGGTCCTGCGGTCCATCGCGGTGCGCTGGATCCAGCGGAACGCCTCCGGCTCGGTCATGCTCTGCCGCGTCATCAGCAGGCCCTTGGCGCGGTCGACGGTCTTGCGCGTCTCGAGCCGGTCGGTGAGCGTGGCCACCTCGTCCTCGAGCGCCCGCTTCTCCGCGAACCGGGACACCGCCAGCTCGATGGCAGGCACCAGCTCGTGCCGCGCGAACGGCTTGACCAGGTACGCCATCGCGCCGGCGTCCCGCGCCTGCTCGATGAGGTCGCGCTGGCTGAACGCCGTCAGCATGACGACGGGCGCGATCTTCTCCTCGACGATCGACCCCGCGGCCGCGATGCCGTCGACCTTCGGCATCTTCACGTCCATGATGACCAGGTCGGGCCTGAGCTCGCGGGCGAGCTCGACGGCCTGCTCGCCGTCGCCCGCCTCACCAGCGATGACGTAGCCTTCCTCGGTCAGCATCTCCGTGAGGTCGAGGCGGATGAGGGCCTCGTCCTCCACCACGAGCACGCGCAGACCGGCGGCCGGTCGGGCCTCGTCCGCGGAGTTCTGCTCGGACACCTGCTGGCTCACAGGGCTGCTCTCCTTCGCCGGGGGTTGTACCGGAAGGATTCAGAATACCGGCCGTCTGCCTGGCCGAACTGTGATCCCGCCGATCCGGTGGCAGGGTGGAAAGTGTCCAACAGCAGGCACGCGCTAAAGTCTGTGACCGGTCAGCCCCCGTAGCCCAACGGCAGAGGCCGCGCTCTCAAACAGCGTCCAGTGTGGGTTCGAATCCCACCGGGGGCACCAGCGCGTCGCGGAAATCGTCGGTGGCGAACGCGACACTGATCGCGCGTACGACGCCGAGGCGCGCCGAGCCGCACTGGCGGCCATCCGCTCCGGCCAGAGGCGCCGACGTCCTCGGCGTCTGCAGCGCCGCGCTCGACCGGCTCGACATCGCCCACCGCTTCCCCCGCCCCGACACGATCTCGGTGGCCCGGCGGGAGGCCCTGGCCGCGCTGGACGCGGTCGTCAACCCGAAAGCCTGATGCCGGCATCCCCTCAACGGCGTGACCAGGACCTTGCGTGCAGAACTAAGGGTCCCCTAACGCTCGATTTGCTACCCCGATAGGGTGACGCAACTGCTATTGCGGGTGCGGGAGGTAGCGATCAATGCCGTCGCGATGGGGAGCGGCCCGGTGACAGAGCGGGAACGACACGCGACCCCTCTCGATCCGAGCCCGACGGTTCCGATCGTGCTGCCAACGCGCCCGCAGGCGCGATCACGCCGGCGCCCTGCGGGGCTCCCGTGCACCGAGGTGGCGACCACGCCCCTCCGACTGGCGGGCTCGCCGTCGGCGCAGCGCGGCGGGTTCGTGATCGCAGAGCTGCCGACCCAGCCGATCGTGTTCGCACTCCCGGGCGCGGCGGGCGATGGCACGAAATCGACGGGCCAGGCGGGCGGGGGCGCCGCCATGTCGATCAGTTCCGCGCTCGGCGCGCTGGCGGGACTCGCGAGCTGGCTCATCGCCGCCCGCCTCCTGCCGCAGGCCGAAGTGGGACTCGCGGCCGCCGTCGTGTCCGCCTTCATCCTGATCGCGGGCATCACGCAGCTGAACCTCGGCCTCGGGCTGATGCGCTGGCTCCCGGTCGCGGGCTGCCACGCCCCACCGCTGGTGTGGCGGAGCCTGCTGCTGATCATGCCGCTGGCCGGGCTCGTCGGCCTCGGCTATGTGCTGGCGGTACCCGAGCTGGCTCGCACCGCCGCCGGTGTGGACGGGTCGCTCTCCGTCGGCGTGTGCCTGTTCACGCTCGCGGCCGCGGGCTGGGGCGCGTTCGTCGTCCACGACTACATCCTCGTGGCGATCGGCAAGCCATGGTGGTGCGTGTGGCGCAACGGCCTGTTCGCGGTCGTGCGGATCACCCTGCTCGTCGTGCTGGGCACCGCGCTCGGCGCGCAGGGGGTCGTCCTGTCGTGGGTCGGGCCGATCGTGGTGTGGATCGCCGTCGGTTCCGTCGTCCTACTGGTGGCCGTGCGCCGCTACGGCCGCAAAGCCTGCGGTGGGATCATGCCCGGCCGGTCGGAGGTGGTGGGCTTCCTCGGACCGACGGCGGCGGCCCAGATGGGATACACCCTGCTGCTCAACCAGGTGCCGCTGGTCGTGATCCTGCGGTTCGGGCCGGAGATCGGTGCGGCGTTCTTCGTCGCGTGGCAGGCAACGGTCGTCCTGGAGACCGCCGCCACCTACTACACGCATTCGCTCACCGCCATCTGGGCCAGAGCGCCGGAACGCGCCGCGGAGCTGGCGTCCTCGGCCCGGAGGCGCCTCCTGGTGATCTTCCTGCCGCTGCTCGCGGTGGGCGCGCTGCTCGCGGGGCCGGGCTTGTCGGTCTTCGGTGCGGGGTATGCGGCGGCGGCCGATGTGCTCCGCCTGCTGCTGCTCGGGCAGGCGTTCCGGCTGATCGTCGTGCACGAGCTCGGGGTGCGCACCGCATCGGGGCGCGGCATGGCGTACGCGCGGCTGCACCTCACCAGCACGTTCCTGGTGCTGGTGACCGTCCTCTTCGTGCCGGTGGCCGGCGGTGCTCCGGACGATGCCGCGACGGCGGCGCTACCGGTGGCGGTGGGCTACGTGGTCGTCCAGCTGGTGATGGCGGCACATGTCGTCGTTGTCCGGTTGCGGGGGCACAGCCGGGCTCCGGCCCCGGGGCATTAGCCTCCCGGTCATGCCTATCGCCCTCGTCACCGGTGCCAGCCGCGGGCTCGGCTCCGCCTTCGCCTCGCGGCTCGCCCACGACGGCCACGACCTCGTGCTGGTCGACCGCGACCAGACAGGGCTGGAGCGCGTCGCGACGTTCCTCCGCGGGCCGGGGAGGAACGTCGAGGTGCTGGTGGCCGACCTGACCGACGAAAGGGGTCTCGCCGCGGTGCAGGCCCGGTTGGAGGACCGGGACCGGCCGGTCGACATGCTCGTGAACAACGCGGGCGTCAGCGGCGAGACCGAGTTCACGGTGGCCGACGTCGCGAAGCTGCAGGCCGAGATCGATGTCAACATCACGGCGCTGATGCGGCTCACCCGCTCCGCGCTGCCCGGGATGATCGACCGGCACCGGGGCGCGGTGATCAACGTGGCGAGCTTCGCCGGGTACCTCGCCGGGAAGGGCGACGCGTACGCCGCGAGCAAGGCGTGGGTGCTGTCGTTCACCGATACGGTCGCCTCCTCGCTCGAGGGCACCGGCGTCCGCATGATCGCGCTGGTGGCGGGCCAGCTGCGGAACGCGATGTTCCCCGCGCCCCCGGACGCGTCCCGGGACGGGCTGGACCCGTCGGCGGTGGTGGACACCTGCCTCACCGACCTCGCGAAGGGACGCACCCTCTCGGTGCCGGGGTGGCGCTACCGGGCCGTGGTCGACGTGCTCGAACTGCCGCGCCGCACCCTGCGCACGGCCGCCCGGCTGGCCCGCAAGGGGCGCGCCACGGGCAACGTCCTGCGCAAGCCGGTGGGCCCGCAGTCCTGACGCCTGCGCTCACGCGGCCGCCGTCAGCCCGACAGGTCCTGCAGAGCTCGTTGCGCCGCGTCGAGCTCGGCCCGCAGCCGTTCCACCCGCTCGATCTGGCGCTGCCGGGCCGCCGCGAGTGACGACTCGATCGCCTCGGCAACGGCAGGGGGCAGGGACCGGGCGGCCTTGGCCACCTCGGCGGACTGCACCGGCGTTGGCCGCACGGTGCGCTTGCGCCCGGTGACGACCTCCACCGTCCACTCGCCCTCGACCGTGCTGCTCAGCGTGACGGTGACCTCGGCGGGGCGCGCGACGGTGCGGGGACGCGCCGGCTTCTGCTCCTCGGCGGCAGGCGAGGAGCCGTTGCGGTCCGGCGACGGGGCGCGGCTCTCCTGACGGGCCTGCGGCCTCGGTGCGGGTGATCTCGGGGCAGGCGGCGTCGGGGCAGGCAGCGGCTTCTCCGCCGGCATGTCCGCCACCTTGTCTGCGGCCTTCTGCGCCCGCCGCCGCGGCGGCCGGGTGCGGGTGAGCTCGTTCGGCGAGCAGAACACCGTGTCCTTGGTGCCGGTGGGCCGGACCTCGACGAAGTCGCCCTCGGCCGGCTCGCCGATCGACACGACCTTCGCCGAGCCGCCCACCGGCACCCCGACGGCCGCCGCGGTGAACCACACCGGGAACGGCCTGCCCTCCGCCAGCTCTGCGCGTGCTGCCGCCAGGTCCTGCTCCGACAGCGCTGCCGGTGCGTCCGTCATCCGTTGCTCCCCTCACTCGACCGGGGGCATCATGCACGGACCCACCGACAGAGATCAGCTCCCCCACACCCCGCTGGGTGCGATCTCCGCCACCCAGTCCGCGAACGAGCGCGGTGGCCGGCCCAGCACGTCCTCGACCCCGGTCGTGGGGGCGGCGACGTGTCCCTCGCGCATCAGCTCGAGCAAGCCGCCCAGCAACGCGACCCACTCCTCATCGAGGCCTGCCGCGCGCAGCTCGTCCGCGTATGCCGCAGGGGTGAGCTCCTCGAACCGGATCGGCCGGCCGGCCGCGGCCGCGATGGTGGCCACGGCCTCGGCGAACGTCAGCGCGGCCGGACCCGACACCTCGACCGTGCGGCCCGCGTACTCGTCGGACGTGAGCAGCCTCGCCGCGACCGCGGCGACGTCATCGAGGTCGACCAACGGCTCGGGCACCCCGCCGGTGGGCAGGGCGAGCCTGCCGGCCAGCAGCGGCTCGTACCAGAGGTCCTCGGTGAAGTTCTGCATGAAGTTGTTGGCCCCCAGGATCGTCCAGCTCAGGTCGCTGCCCCGGATGGCGTCCTCGGCCGCCGCCATGGCGTGCCCGAAACGGTCACCCCACACCTCCCTCGCCCGGCCCGAGAGAAGCACGACGCGCTTCACGCCCGACTCCTGCACGAGGTCGACGAACTGCCGCACCGGGGCGGGGTCCTCGGGGGCGACGAGGTAGAGCGCTCCCGCCCCGTCGGTCACCGCGGGCCAGGTGCGCGGGTCCTGCCAGTCGAAGCGGACCTCCGCGGTCCGGGACGCGGCCCGCACCGTGTGCCCGGCCGCCCGCAGTGCCGCGACCACCCGCCGGCCCGACTTCCCGCTCGCGGCCAGCACTGAGATATCTGCGTTCATGCCGTTCAGTGGATCTCGCGGGCGCCCGCCGCGGCCATGCTCGCGCGTCCGCGGGGGATGTGTGCGCGTCCACCGCACTAGGCCGCGTTTAGAAAGTCCGGATCGCGGTCTTCGCGCCCAGGCGACCGCTGGCTGCGTTGTCGGCACGACCGGGTATTCCAATACAACGGCTCGCGCCTCCGCCTTGCCAGCGGCCGCCTGGATCACGAAGCCCATCGACCCGGACTTCCTAAACACGGCCTAGGCTCCGGGATCGTGACGGTCCTGGAGGCCCTGCTCCGTGGGGTCCGGCCCCACGAAGGCGCGGTGTTGCGCGCCCGGCTCGGCCCCGACGAGGAGTACACGGTGCCCGTCGGCTCGCCGCTGGTGCTGTGCGGCGTGCTCGCAGGCGAGGTCGTCGCGGAGGGCGGGGCACTCGCGCCCGGTGGGATGGCGATGGTCCAGCCCGGACCTTCGGTGACGGTCCGGGCTGGCGACGGCGGCGCGTCTCTGATCATCTGCGGTTACCGCACGCGGACCGGCGGGACCCGGCTGACCAGCGCCCTGCCCGCGATCGCCGTCGTCGCGGCGGAGGATCCGGACTGCGTGACCCTGCTCGAGCTGCTCGATCGCGGGGGCGGCGGGCCCGCCCCGGTCCGGGACCGGCTCCTCGACTGGCTGCTCAGCTGCACCCTGCACGCGTGGTTCGAGCGGCGCGCGCCGGAGCGGCCCGGCTGGTTCACCGCGCTGGCCGACCCGGTGGTCGGCCCGGCCCTCGAGGCGCTGCACGCCGACCCGGCCCGGCGCTGGACGGTGGAGGAGCTGGCGGCGCGGGGTGGGTCGGGACGGGCGGCGTTCGCGAAGCGGTTCCGCGAGCTCGTCGGGGACGCGCCGCTCGCCTACCTGCGCAGCTGGCGGATGACGCTCGCCGCCGAGTACCTCGCCGATCCCGAGGTCACGGTCGGGGCGGTGGCGCGCAGGGTCGGCTACTCCGACGCCTTCACGTTCAGCGCGGCGTTCAAGCGGGAGCGGGGTGTGGCACCGAGCACGGTCCGGGCATGAACTCGTCGACCCGCGCGTTGGGGCCAGGTGATTGCAGATGCAACTACCGGAGGCAGGGATCGAGATGGAGATGCAGTTCGGCGTCTTCTCCGTCGGTGACGTCACACCCGACCCGACGACGGGCCGCACGCCCACCGAGGCGGAGCGGATCAAGGCGATGGTCGCCATCGCGCTGAAGACCGAGGAGGTGGGAATGGACGTCTTCGCGACCGGCGAGCACCACAACCCGCCGTTCGTGCCCTCCTCCCCCACCACGCTGCTCGGCTACGTCGCCGCGCGCACGAAGCGGCTGCTGCTGTCGACGGCCACCACGCTGATCACCACCAACGACCCGGTGAAGATCGCCGAGGACTACGCGATGCTGCAGCACCTGTCCGACGGGCGCGTCGACCTGATGCTCGGGCGCGGCAACACCGGGCCGGTCTACCCCTGGTTCGGCCAGGACATCCGCGACGGCATCTCGCTGGCCGTCGAGAACTACGCGCTGCTGCGCAGGCTCTGGCGAGAGGACGTCGTCGACTGGGAGGGCAAGCACCGCACGCCGCTGCAGGGCTTCACGTCCGCGCCGCGCCCGCTCGACGGGGTGCCGCCGTTCGTGTGGCACGCCTCGATCCGGAGCCCGGAGATCGCGGAGCAGGCCGCCTTCTACGGCGACGGCTTCTTCCACAACAACATCTTCTGGGACGCCGGGCACGTCCGGCGGATGGTGAACCTGTACCGGCGCCGGTTCGAGCACTACGGCCACGGCGCGGCCGACCAGGCGATCGTGGGACTCGGCGGGCAGGTGTTCATGCGGAAGAACTCCCAGGACGCCGTGCGCGAGTTCCGGCCGTACTTCGACAACGCCCCGGTCTACGGCCACGGCCCGTCGCTCGAGGACTTCTCCGAGCTGACCGCCCTGACCGTCGGCAGCCCGCAGCAGGTCATCGACAAGACGCTGACCTTCCGCGAGTTCGCGGGCGACTACCAGCGCCAGCTGTTCCTCATGGACCACGCGGGCCTGCCGCTGAAGACGGTGCTGGAGCAGTTGGACATGCTGGGTGAGGACGTGATCCCGGTGCTGCGCAAGGAGTTCGCCGCGCGCACGCCGGCGCACGTCCCGGACGCGCCGACCCACGAGAGCCTGAAGGCGGCCCAGGAGGTGCCGGCATGACGCGCAAGATCACGGTCGTGACCTCGGGGATCGGCGTCCCGTCGTCGACGCGGCTGCTCGCCGACCGGCTGGCCGCGGCCACCACCGCGGCGCTGGCCGAGAACGGGGTGAACGCCGAGGTCGAGGTCGTGGAGCTGCGCGAGCACGCCCACGAGCTGGTGGACGCGGTGCTCACAGGCTTCGTCGCGCCGGGCCTGCGCCCGGTGGTGGACGCGGTGGTGGGCGCCGACGGGCTGATCGCGGTCACGCCCACGTTCTCCGCCTCCTACAACGGCCTGTTCAAGCTGCTCTTCGACGCGCTGGAAGACGGCGCGCTCGACGGGAAGCCGACGCTGATCGCAGCCACCGGGGGCACGGGCCGCCACTCGCTCGCCCTCGAACACGCGGTGCGCCCGCTCATGGCCTACCTGCACGCGGTGGTCGTGCCCACCGCGGTGTTCGCGGCCCCAGAGGACTGGGCGGGCGGCGCAGCCGGCGTGCCTGCGCTGGACCGGCGGATCGCCCGCGCCGCGGGCGAGCTCGCCGACCTCGTCGCGGCCCGGCCCGCCGCCGCGGCGGCAGACCCGTTCGCGGATCCGGTGCCGTTCGAGCAGCTGCTGCGCGGCGAATGACCGTCCCCCACGACGAGTTCGCGGCGATGGCCGAACGCCACCGCCGCGAGCTGCGCGTGCACTGCTACCGGATGCTCGGCTCGTTCGACGAGGCCGAGGACATGGTGCAGGAGACGTTCCTGCGCGCGTGGAAGGCGATCGACGGGTTCGAGGGCCGCTCCAGCGTGCGCGCATGGCTCTACCGCATCGCCACGAACGCCTGTCTCGATTTCCTCGACGGCACGGCCCGGCGGGCGCTCCCCCAGGACCTGCGGCCGCCGTCGGATGCGACCGAAGGGCTGCCGCCCCGGACCGACATCCCGTGGCTGCAGCCGTTCCCGGACCGGCTGGCACCCGAGGAGACGGCCGTCGAGCGGGAGACGATCGAGCTGGCCTTTCTGGCGGCGATCCAGCACCTGCCGCCGCGGCAGCGGGCGGCACTGCTGCTGCGGGACGTGCTCGGCTGGCGGCCAGGTGAGATCGCCGACGTGCTGGAGGGCAGCGTCGTCTCGGTGAACAGCGCGCTGCAGCGGGCGCGCGTGACCCTGCGCGAGCACCTTCCGGCGAGGCGGGCCGACTGGGCACCCTCGACGCCACCCACCGCGGAGGAGCGCGCCGTCCTGCACCGCTACATGGCCGCGATGGAGAGCGCCGACCCCGACTCCCTCGCGGCGTTGCTCGCCGAGGACGTGCGCACGGCGATGCCGCCGTGGCCGATGTGGTTCCGCGGCCGCGGGACCGTGCTCGCGGCGCTGCGCGCGAGCTGGGCGTCGGACGGGCTGGGGTACCGCTTCCGGATGCTGCCCACCCGGGCCAACGGGCGGCCCGCGGTGGCGACGTACGTCCGCACCGGTGCCGAGTACCGCGCGTTCGCGATCTCGGTGCTGCGCATCGAGCGCGGCCTCGTCACCGACGTCACCGCGTTCCACGACACGCACCTCTTCCCGGCCTTCGACCTCCCACCGTTCCTGCCGGCCGATGACGTTCCCCGCGCCGCACCGTCTCCATGACATGGCGAAGCTTCTGTACTCGGCAACGATGTCGCTCGACGGGTTCATCGCGGGTCCCGGTGGGGACATGTCGTGGCTGACCCCGTACCTCGGGCCCAACCCGCTGATCGACCGGCTGATCCCCCGGGTCGGGGCGATCCTCGTGGGCGGGCGCACGTTCCGCGGCGGCGACGACCCGCACGCCGGTACCGAGGGTGAGGGGAAGGTGTTCGGCGGCGGCTGGGACGGCCCGCAGTTCGTGCTCACCCGCAAGCCGCCTGCCGACCCGGTGCCGGGGATCACGTTCGTGACGGACGTCGACGAGGCGGTGGCGGCGACGCGGGCCGCGGCAGGCGACGGGTACGTCAACGTCATCGGCGCCGCGACGGCACGCAGCTGCCTCGATGCGGGCGCGCTCGACGAGATCCTCGTGTGCATCGCTCCCGTGCTGCTCGGCGACGGCGTGCGGCTGTTCGACCACCCGGGCGGTACGCACGTCCGCCTGGAGCGGATCGAGGTCGACACCCCGCCCATGGCGACCGACGTCTGGTTCCGGGTGGCCGGCCGGGGCGTGTCGATTCGCCGGCCCGCCGTTCGACGTACCGCCGAAGGCGACGGCCGGGAGGATCCATGCGCGAGTTGAGTGTCGACCTGTTCAGCACCGTCGACGGGTACGGCGGCGGCGGGCCACGTCCGGCCCCGTACTGGGGCTACGGCGGGCCGGACCTGTTCGAGTGGATGCAGGCGCAGCTGGCCGATGAGCACGTCATGCTCATGGGCGCGACGTCGTACCGGTTGATGTCCGAGATCGTCGCGAACGGCGACGACCCGACGTTCCCGAGGATGGCCGAGCTTCCCAAGATCGTCTTCTCGAAGACGCTCCAACCGCCGCTGACGTGGGCGAACACGACGATCGTCCACGAGCCGGTCGAGACGGCCGTGCCCGCGTTGAAGGCCATGTCCGACGGGCTGCCGATGCGCACCATCGGCAGCCGGTCGCTCGTCCGCAGCCTCTTCCGGCTCGGCCTGGTCGACCGGGTACGGGTGATGGTCTTCCCGATGATCCACGGCGTGGCCGGCGAGGAGCCCGTATTCGCCGAGCTACCCGACGTCGAACTGGGCCTCGCCGGGACCACCGTTCTCGACGACCGTCTCGTCCTGCTCGACTACCGCGTGGACGGCGATCGTTAGGCCGCGGGCGGGCCCAGCAGCAGGCCGCCGTTGACCTCGAGGGTCTGCCCGGACACCCAGCGGCCGTCGTCGGAGGTGAAGAAGGCCACCGCGTCGGCGATGTCGGCGGGCTGCCCGTGCCGGCCGAGCGCGGTGATGCCGGCCACCGCGCGGGCGGCGTCGGCGCTCTCGGTCAGCCAGCCGTTCATGTCGGTCTCGGTGATGCCCGGCGAGACCGTGTTGACGGTGATCCCCCGCCTGCCCTGGGTGTACGCGAGCGAGCGGGTGAGCACGTTCAGCGCGCCCTTGCTCATGCCGTAGACGACCTCCGGCGTCGAGAACCACGTCACGCCCGATGAGACGTTCACGATCCGGCCGCCGTCGGGCATCAGGGGCAGTGCCCGCTGGATGACGAAGAGCGGCGCACGGACGTTCACCGCGAACAGCCGGTCGAAGGCCTCCGGGGTGGCGCCCTCGATCGTCGCCGTGTAGTCGATGTACGCGGCGTTGTTGACGAGGATGTCCAGCGGGCGCCCCGCCAGCCCGGCTCGCAGCGCGGCGAACAGGCCGTCCAGCTCGGCGGTCTCGGCCAGGTCCGCGCGCACGGCGAAGGCCTGCCCGCCCGCGTGCTCGATCGCGGCCACGGTCTCCTTGGCGGCCGTCTCGTTGCTGCCGTAGTGCACGGCGACGAGTGCGCCGTCGGCGGCCAGCCGCTCGGCGATTGCGCGGCCGATGCCGCGGGAGGCGCCGGTGACGAGGGCGGTGCGTCCGGTCAGGTCGGTCATGCTGGGACTCCTTCGGTGTGCTGGGTGGTGGGGCGAAGCGCGGCGGTGGCCCACGCGGCGGGCAGCGCCACCGCGGTGACCACGAGGCCGGTGATCAGGGGGCCGCCGGCGCCGAAGGCGTCGAGCGTCCAGCCGCCCGCGAGCGCGCCGAGCGCGATGCCGGCATTGAGCGCCGAGGCGGGCAGGGTGGCGGCGAGGTCGCGGCCCGGTCCGGCGAGGTCGAGCACGCGGTACTGCAGCGAGGGCACGAGGCCCATCCCGACGACGCCCCAGACCACCAGCACGATCGCGACGAGCACCGGGATCGCGGCGACCAGGTGCAGGAGGCCGAGCGCGACCACCAGCGCGGCGTTGCCGAGCACGAGGGTGCGAGTGGCGCTGCGGTCGGCCGCCCATCCGCCTGCGAACACACCGACCGCGGTGGCCACCCCGTAGGCGAGCAGGAACGCGCTCACCGCCGGGCTGGAGACGCCGGTGCGCTCCTGCAGGAACGGCGTGATGTAGGTGAGCACGGCGTACTGGCCGCCGAGCAGGAGGAGGCCGGTTCCGAGCACCGCGAGGACGCGGGGCGCGAACGCGTGCCTGGCCTGCACGGAAGCGCGCCCGCCGCCCGTCGCGGCCACATTGGGCACGATGCGCAGGAGCGCGAGCAGCGCGCCCAGGCCGAGCACAGCGACGCCGACGAAGCCCGCCCGCCAGCCCATCGCCTGCCCGACGAGCGTGCCCAGCGGGACACCGAGGGCCGTGGACACCGAGATCCCGCCGAGCACGATCCCGATCGCGCGCCCCGTGCGCTCCGGCGGCACGAGCGCGCCGGCGACGGCGAACGCGACGCCGATGAACAGGCCGTGCAGCGCGCCCGCGGCGAACCGGGCCGTGAGGAAGAGCGCCGCGCTCGACGTGACGAGCGGTGCCGCGGTGGCCACCACGTACCCGGCTAGCGCCCACGCGAGCACGGCGCGGCGGCCGGACCGGATGGTGAGCGCCGTCAGGATCGGCCCGCCGACGGCGATCCCGAGCGCGTACGCGGTGACGGCCGCCCCCGCGGTGCTCACCGGCACCGCGAGATCGGCGGCGATGAGGTCGATCACCCCGACGACGAGCAGCTCGGCACTGCCCATCACGAACGCCGCCGCGAAGAGCGCCGCGAGGGCCGGGCCGGATCTGGTGTTCATGACCCGCCTCCTCCTTTGTTAGGGATCGTTCCCTATCAGGAAGCTAGGCCGGGGCCACACCGACGGCAAGGAGGTGTGACGCAGGACGCTAGGGAACGGTCCCTAACAAGGTAGGATGGCGCCATGACCCGAGCGGGAACGGCGCAGCGCCGCAGCTCCGCGGAGACGCGAGAGCACGTCCTGCAGGTGGCGCACGACCTCTTCTACTGGCAGGGCATCCGCGCCGTCGGCGTCGACCGGATCGCAGCGGAGGCCGGAGTCGCGCCCACCACGCTCTACCGGCTGTGGGCCTCGAAGGACGACCTCGTGGCGGCCTACGTCGAACGGGCCGACCGCGAGTACCGCGAGTGGTTCGACGCCGCGACCGCCAACGGGACCCCGCGCGAGCGGATCCTCTCGCTGTTCGACGCGCTCGCCGTGCAGACCCAGCCCGACCGCTGCCGGGGCTGCCCCTTCCAGATGGCGCTGACGGAGTTCCCCGACTCCGAGACCGCCGCGCACCGCAACGCCGCCTCCAACAAGGTCTGGGTACGCGCGCGGCTCGGCGAGCTCACGGCCGGCTTCCCCGGCCACGAGGCGCTCGCCGACCAGCTCGCGCTCCTCATGGAGGGGGTCTACGCCTCGGCGCAGGCCCTCGGGGCCGAGGGACCGGCGCGAAACGCGCGGGCGCTCGCCGAGGCCCTCCTGCCACCTTCCGGTCCGGGACGCACAGCGTGAACGGTCGTGGCACGGTGGTCGTCGTGGACACCGCGCGCGAACGCGACCCGGCCGGCCGCCCCCGCAACGCCCGCCCACGCGACGCGGCGGGGCGCCCGCTCCCCCGCGGCGCAGAGGGCGTCGAGCGGGTGCCCGAGGACCTCGTCCTGAGCCCCGACGAGGCCGTGACCGAGGCGCAGCGACTGCTCGACGCCGGCCTGCCGTTCCCGGCGCACGACGTACTGGAGGCCGCCTGGAAGTCCGCGCCCGACGGGGAGCGGGAGCTCTGGCGCGGGCTGGCCCAGCTCGCTGTCGGGTTGACGCACGCGCAGCGGGGCAACGCCCGTGGCGCTGCGGCCCTGCTCGAACGCGCGGCGCACCGGATCGGGTGCTGGTCCGCGCCCGCCCCAGCGGGTCTGGACATCGCCGGGCTGCAGGCACACGCCGAGACGCTGGCGACGCGGATCGGACGGGACGGCCTGACAGCCCTCACCGATGACGATCTACGCCCGCGCCTGCGCGGCGGGAGAAACTAGTCTTACAGCGGTACGCGGCCCGCGGCCTCGGCCACCCCGCGCACGGCCAGCCGGTCGGCGCGTTCGTTCTCCGGGTGTCCGGCGTGCCCTTTCACCCAGTGCCACTCGACCTCGTGCGGCGCCGCGGCCTCGTCGAGCCTGCGCCAGAGGTCGGCGTTCTTGACCGGTGTCCTGGCCGAGGTCGTCCAACCGTTGGTCTTCCACCGGGGCAGCCAGCTGAGGATCCCGTTGCGCACGTACGTGCTGTCGGTGTAGATGCGGACCACGACGGGCCGGGTCAGGGACTCTAGCGCCCGGATCGGCGCCATCAGCTCCATCCGGTTGTTCGTGGTCGGCCCGGCGTCACCGCCGTACAGCTCCTTCTCGACGGTCCCGTACCGCAGCACGGCGCCCCAGCCGCCGGGGCCGGGGTTTCCGCTGCACGCGCCGTCGGTGTAGATCTCGACGACATGGCCCGGCACCGGCCCACCGTACCGATGCCGCTACCGGTCCGGGAACAGGCGCGCCAGCGCCGTCTCCAGGTCGGGCAGGCCCGACGTGTCGATCAAGAACGTCTCGTCGAGGACCTTGCGGATCTCCGCGGGCGACTCCAGCGTGCGCCGCTCGGTGGGGCCGTCGAGGTGATGCACGGCGAGGCTGGTGCTGCCGAGGGCGTACCGGCGGTCGGGCTCGGCGCGAGCGATCATGATCCCGCTCAGGAAGTGCGAGCGCGGGTGGTGGCAGAGGTACCAGTTCGACACCTCGTAGTCGGCCACGAGCTGCTCGGTGAGGTCGAACCAGTACAGCGGCCGCCACTCCCCGCCCACATGCGCCTGCATGACGTACCCGGACCGCTCGGCCCGGAGCAGCCGGAACGTCTCGTGGGGCGTGTCCTGCTCGACGTCCGGCTCCAGCGCGAGCACGCCGGTGAGCGTGAGGCCGCCGAAACCGACGTCGACGAGATGCGGCCCCTCCGGCAGGTCGATGCGCAGCAGCATGTGGCTGCGCGGGGTCGGCGGTGCGTCGGCCGGGCGGCTCCAGAGCACCCGGGCGGCGAGGCTGGTGGTGGTGTAGCCGAGTGCGTCGAGGGCGCCGCGCAGCAGCAGGTTCTGCTCGAAGCACCACCCGCCGCGGCCGCCGTGCACGAGCTTCGCGGCGAGCGCACCCGGGTCGAGGGCGATCTCGCGCCCGGTGAACGCATCGAGGTTCTCGAACGCGATGGACCGCGAGTGGCTTGCGACGATGCGCCGCAAGGTCGGGAGGTCGGGACCGGTGACATCGGCGACGCCGATCCGGTCGAGGTACGCGGCAAGCGCGGGGTCGGTCACGGCGCCATCCTCCCGAACCGTCAGCTCCGTGCGCGCAGCTCGCTGAAAATCTTCGCGAGGTACGCGCCGATCCGGCCTGCCGGCCGGACGAACGCGTCGATCTCGGCGAGCGTGGTGGTCAGGTGCTCGGTCACGTTGACGCACGGCACGTGCACGAGCGGGACGCCGGAGTCGAGCAGGACGCGGGACGCCGCAACGTCCTGCTCGAGGTTGTACTCGTGAGCCTTCGGCCAGGTCGTCGGATTCCCACCGAGCCACACCACGACGATCTTCCGAGCGATGTCCGGTGCCGCCAGCAACGCCGACGAGACGTTGGTCGGGGCCCCGATCGCGACGACGTAGAGCACCTCGTCGTCGCCCTGCCGCATGGCCCGTGCGATGAGATCGTCGGCGGCCGGGCTCGGAACGGCTGCACCCGCGTCCGACAGCCACCGCTCGGAACCGGCGAACGCGAAGCCGTCGGGAGCCCGGTCGAACCGGTCCAGCACGCGGAGGATCTCGTCGTAGCTCTGCCGCATGCCCGTCGCGGGGTCGGTCGAGTCGTTGCCGAACGGTGCGGCGTAGACCGCCTGGAGATCGAGGCGATCCGGGGACAGCAGCGCGTAGGCGAGGGCGAACTGGTCGTCGATCTCGTTGAACGTGTCGGTGTCCAGCACCATGGACAGCCGCGCACCCTGCGCGGGCGGCTCGAGCCGCCGGATCCGGTCCGGGTCGCTGAGCGCTGGTGGCATGCGTTGTTCCTATCCGCGTTCCCGGCCCTGATCAACCGAGAATCAGGCTGCGCAGGCGCGGTCGCGGCCACGATCATGAACGGGTGCGAGCACCGACCCTGACCGACGGTGTGGTGAACCTGCGGGCCCACACGTCCACCGACCTGGACGCCCTCGTGGCCCTCGCCCGCGACCCGCAGACCATCCGCTGGACGAGCATCCCGGATCCGTACGGGCCTGCCGACGCACGGAGGTGGATCGAGGTGACCGTGCCCGCCGGGTGGCGGGACGGCTCGGTGGCCCGCTGGGTGGTGGAGGAGGAGGCGGGGCGGTTCGCCGGCCAGGTGGACGTGCACCTCGGTGCGCCGCCGTTCGTCGGCTTCGGGCTGCTCCCGGAAGCGCGCGGCCGCGGGCTGATGTCCAGGGCGCTGCGGCTCGCGGCCCGGTGGGCGTTCGAGGAGGCCGAGCAGCCGGTGCTGCACTGGTGGGCTGAGGTGGGCAACGTCGCGTCATGGCGGGTGGCGCACGCGTGTGGCTTCACGTTCGAGGGCACGCGGCGGCGGGCCCTGCGCCGCCCCGGCCGGCTGGTCGACGGTTGGTTCGCCTCGCTCACCCCGGACGAGGAGATGACGCCACGCACGACCTGGTGGCCGGTACCCGAACTGCGGGGCGAGCGGGTGCGGCTGCGCCCGCACACCGATTCCGACCTGCCACGGATCGCCGAGGCCTGCTCGGACCCGCGCACCCGGCACTGGCTGTCGACGCTGCCGCACCCCTACACGACCGGGTCCGCCGCGGAGTTCGTCCTCGGCTGCCGGCTGGCCGAGTCACTCGGGCAGAAGGTCACGTGGGCCGTCGCCGACCCCGAGGACGACCGGCTGCTCGCGAACGTCTCCGTCTTCCGGCTCGACGACCCGATGAATCCGACGGGCGGCGAGATCGGTTACTGGGCGCACCCGGACGCGCGCGGCCGCGGCGTCGCCGGCGAGGCCGTCGACCTCGTCGTCGCGCACGCGTTCACGGCGCCCGAGGACGGTGGGCTCGGCCGGCACCGGCTGCAGATCGGCGCGTCCCGCGCCAACACGGCGAGCCGGCACGTGGCCGAACGGGCCGGCTTCACCGTCGTCGGCGAGTTCCACCAGGACGGCGTCGTCGGCGCGGAGCCCACGCTCGACGACGGCGTCTGGTACGAGCTGCTCAGGCGCCGCCCGGGTTGAGCGTGACCTGCATCGGCTGGTAGCCCTCGCCGGTGACGTCGACGCCCTCGGCCTTCAGCTGGTCGAGGGCCCGCTGGACGTAGGTGTTGGTGTGGGCCTCCGCGTCGGGGTCGCGGGTGAGCACGGTCTGCCCGTCGGCGTTGACGGCGGTGCGTGCCACCTGGACGGTCTGCGCCCACGCGGCCTCGTCGATCATGCCGGCGCCGGCCGGCGCGGGCCAGATCAGCTTGTTCACCTCGTTGACCTGCCACAGCTGGTGGCTGGCGCCGAGCGTGGAACCGGCGGCCACGACCATGTCGCGGCACGACTCGACGTTGTCCCGGCAGTACGCCCATCCCTCGAGCGAGCCTGCGATGAAGCGGGTCGTGAGGTCCTGGTAGGCCGGGTCCCCGAGTCGTTCGGTGCTCGCCCAGATCGCATCCTGCAGCATGGCGGTGCCGGTCTCGTTCCAGTCGATCACGGAGAAGTCGCTCGGCTGGTAGAGCTGGCCCGTTGCCGGGTTGGTGGCCTCCAGCACCTGCGCGTACTCGTTGTACGACATGGCCTGTGCGGCGTCGATCTCCCCGGACAGCAGCGCCTGCATGTCGAACTGCTGCTGCACCAGCGTGACGTCCGAGGCCGCGTTGATCCCGGCGCTCGTCATGCCGGCGAACAGCTCGAACTCGTTGCCGAAGCCCCAGTTGCCGACCTTCTTGCCCTTGAGGTCGGCCGGCGTCCTGATCCCCTTGTCCGCGAAGGACACCTGGTAGGTGCCCGACTTCTGGAAGATCTGGGCGACGTCGGTGATCCCGGCGCCCTGCTCGCGCGATGCGAGGGCCTTCGGCACCCATGCGATCGCGAAGTCGGCCTGGCCCTGCGTGAGGACGGTCTGCGGGACGATGTCGACCCCGCCCTCCATGATCTGCACGTCCAGCCCGCGCTCGGCGTAGAAGCCCTGCTCGACGGCCGCGATGTAGCCGGCGAACTGGCCCTGCTTGAACCACTGCAGCTGCAGCCGTACCTGCTGCGGGCCCTCGGCGGGCGGGGTGCTGCCGCCGCCCTGTGGCGTGACACTGCAGGCGGTGACCGCCACGAGGAACGCAGCCACCACGGCGAGGCGGCGGATGACGGAGCGAGGCATGGGGACCTCCGGGGTTCAGGCGGTACGACCGCGGGTCACCAGGCGCTCGACGAGCAGCCCGGCAAAGTGGAACAGCAGCCCCAGTGCGATCGAGGCGGCGACGAAGGCCCACGCGCGGGCGTAGGCGGTGTTGGCGGCGGCCGCGGTGATCCGGCTGCCCAGCCCGTTCTGCAGGCCGCCGAAGTACTCGGCGACGATCGAGGCGATCACCGCGGCCGGGGCGGCGAGCCGCAGCCCGGTCATGATGTGCGGCACCGCGCCGGGCAGCCGGACGAACCGCGCATGCTGCCACGGGGTGGCGGCGAGCGCGGTCATGAGCTCGGCGTGCACCGGCTGCACCTGCCGCAGCCCGCGGGCGGTCGCGACGAAGACCGGCACCGTGACCACGACCATCACCACCAGCCGGCGCGGGATCTCGGTGGCCGACCCGTACATCGTGGTGAACACGGGAGCGAGCGCGACGATCGGCACGGCGCTCGCGGCCAGCACGATCGGCGTGGCCAGTTCGCCGAAGATCCGTGACCCGGCCGCGAGCAGCGCCAGCGCGACGCCGATCACGAAGCCGGCCACGAGGCCGACGAGGGCGTTTCCGCCGGTCACCGCGGCTGTGGAGAGGATCACCGGGAACTGGGCGCCGATCTGCCCCGCGATCGCGCTCGGCGCGGGCAGCAGGAAGGCCGGCACGCCGGCGATCCGGACCACCAGCTCCCACAGCACCAGCAGGCCGATCCCGAACGCGACCGGCGGCCAGACGTTCCCGAATCCGCGCGGGCCGCGCCGCGGGCCTGCCTCGACGCCGGTGGCGCCCGGCACCGCGCCGGTCACGCGTGCCCCTTGCGCAGCGCCTCGCGCACGGTGGTGATCGCGGCGAAGAAGGCGCCCGACTCGCGGACGTCGTCGACGTCCTGGTCGGCGCCGGGCCGCTCACCCTTGACCACCTCGGTGATCCGTCCGGGACGGGGCGACATCACGACCACGCGGTCGGACAGCACGACGGCCTCGGGGATCGAGTGCGTGACGAACAGGACCGCGGCCTCGGTCTCGCGCGCGATCCGCAGCAGCTCGGCCTGCATCCGCTCGCGCGTCATCTCGTCGAGCGCGCCGAACGGCTCGTCCATCAGCAGCAGGCGCGGGCTGGGTGCGAGCGCGCGAGCGATCGCCACGCGCTGCTGCATGCCCCCGGACAGCTCGCTCGGCCGCGATCCCGCGAAGTCGGCAAGGCCGACCAGCTCCAGCAGCTCGGTGGCGCGTGCCCGGCGCTTCGCCTTGTCGACCCCGTGCACGTGCAACGGCAGCTCGACGTTCTCGACGACGCTGCGCCACTCCAGCAGGCCCGCCTGCTGGAAGGCGATCCCGTAGTCCTGGTCCAGCCGCGCCCGGTGCGGGGTCTTCCCGCCCAACTGCACGGTTCCGGTTGTGGGTTGCTCCAGGTCGGCCACCACGCGCAGCAGCGTTGACTTCCCGCACCCGGACGGCCCGATGAGCGAGACGAACTCGCCCGCGGCGAGCTCCAGGTCGATTCCGTCCAACGCGTGGACGTCACCGAACCGCTTCTGGACCCCCGCGAGCAGCACGGCGTTCATCGGACACTCCCCCGATACCGGCGCAGGCCGACGTCCAGCAGCCCGACCGCGCCCGCCGCGACCAGCCCGAGCGCCGCGGCGCCGAGGATCGCGGTGTAGAGGCGCGACGGGTCGCCGGTGGCGGACTGCGCGTACTCGATGATCAGGCGGCCGACCCCGCCCCTGGTTCCGGTGGAGATCTCCGCGACGATCGCCCCGACAACCGCTGCGGCGGCCGCGAGCCGCACCGCGGGGAGCAGGAACGGCACCGACGCGGGCAGCCGCAGCCGCAACAGCGTGGTCCACCAGCCGGCAGCGAGGGTGCGGAACAGCTCGACATCGGCCTTCGCGGGCGCGTTCAGGCCGCGGAGCATCCCGACCGCGATCGGGAAGAACGCCAGGTACGAGGCGATCACCATGACGCTCGCCCACGGCTGCCACGACCACCCCATGATGGCGATCTTGCCGCCCCAGCCCGCGACGAGCGGGGCGATCGCGATCAGCGGCACCGTCTGCGATGCGACGACGTAGGGCAGGGCCGCGCGCTCCAGCAGCGCGAACCGCTGCATGGCCAGCGCCAGCAGCATCCCCAGCACGCCGCCGAGCACCAGCCCGCCCAGCGCGAGGCCGAGCGTGAACAGCGCCCCGGACGCGACCGCCGCGCCCACCGTGCGCGCGTCGGCCGCACCGGCCACTTCCGGCTCGAAGAGCCGCCCGAGCACCGTCCAGACGTGCGGCATGGCCGAGTCGTCGGTGCGGGGCAGGACCCGCGTGTCGCCGATCAGCACGCCGTCGTCGGGCAGCACGAGCTTGGCCAGCTCCCACGCCAGCACCAGCAGCACGAACGCCGCCACTGCAGCGACGAGCGTGCGCGCCCGACCGACCATCCCGTGCTCCCCTCAGACCGGGTGATCCTCTGAGCAGGGGATGACGGTAGCGTTACGAACGCGTTCCCAATAGGGCATGCACTCGCCGGTGTATCCCGCCCATGCTCCCCGAATCGGCCGAAGTCCACGGGCCGATACGCGTAGCGCGGACTCACATGCGTTGCGTGACCAGACGCCCCGACGACGCGTCGCGCGGGCCGACACGGACTACCGCGGCATCCGGCGCCACAGCGCGCGCGGGACGTGGCGCAGCACCGCGAACACGGGACGCAGCACCTTCGGCACCCACACCTCGCCACGCCCAGCCCGCATGGCGGCGACGGTGGCGTCCGCGACCTGCTCGGGCGTCGAGGAGAACGGCGCCGGGCTCATCCCCTCGGTCATCCGGCCGATCACGAACCCGGGCCGGACCAGCAGCAACCGCACGCCGGTGCCGTGCAGGGAGTCGGCGAGCCCGCTCGCGAACCCGTCGAGGCCCGCCTTCGCCGAGCCGTACACGAAGTTGGCCCTGCGCACCCGCGCCCCGGCCACCGAGGAGAACACGACGAGCGTGCCGTGCCCCTGCTCACGCAGGATCGCCGCGAGGTGCAGCAGCACGGCCACGTGCGCGACGTAGTCGGTGTGCACGATCTCCAGGGCGTGGGACGGGTCCCGTTCGGCGCGGGCCTGGTCGCCGAGGATCCCGAACGCGACCACCACGACGTCGAGCCGGCCGTGCCTGCGCACCACGTCCAGCAGCACGCCGCGGTGGGCGTCCAGGTCGTCGGCGTCGAACTCGACGCGGTCGACGTCAGCCGCCCCGGCCTCGCGCAGCAGCTTCTCCTCGGCGTCGAGGTCGTCGCTGCGCCGGGCCGCGAGCACGACGGTGTTCCCGGCCGCGAGCCGCTGCGCCACCGCCAGCCCGATCTCGCTGCGACCCCCGAGCACGAGGATGGTCTGCGCCGTCCGGGTCTGGGCCATCCGGCGAGCCTGGCACAGCCCCCTCCGCGCGCATCCTGCGGTCGGCGAGCGGAGATACTGACGGGCATGCGCGCCGCAGTGCTGGGGAGTCCGGTTGCCCACTCGCTGTCGCCGGTCCTGCACTCCTCGGCGTACGCGGCGCTGGGGCTCGACGGGTGGCACTACGACGCGCACGAGTGCGACGAGGCCGGCCTGGCGCGCTTCGTCGACGGGCTGGGGCCCGAGTGGGCCGGCCTGTCGCTGACGATGCCGCTGAAGCGGGTGGCGCTGGACGTCGCAACGGACGTCTCCCCGCTCGCGACGGCCGTCGGGGCCGCCAACACGCTCGTGCTCGCAGGCGGCCGCCGCCGCCACGCCGACAACACCGACGTCGCGGGCGTCGTCGAGGCCCTGCGCGGCGCCCCGCCCGGCGGGCGCGCGGTCGTGCTCGGCGCGGGCGGCACCGCGCAGGCCACCCTCGCGGCGCTGCGCGAGCTCGGTATCGGCGACATCACGGTCCTGGTGCGCTCGACGGCGCGCGCCGGAGAGCTGCGCGCCACCGCCGACCGGCTCGGCGTCGCCCCGACGATCACCGACGGCCTGCTCGACCCTGCCCGCGCGCGCGCCGCACTCGCCGGCTCCGACGTCGTGGTGTCCACACTCCCCCGCGGCGCCGCCGACGGCATCACCGGCGTGCCGCCGGGCGCCGTGGTGCTCGACGTGCTCTACGCGCCGTGGCCCACCGCCTTCGCGGCGGCCGCGGAGGCAGCGGGGGCCCGCGTCGTCAGCGGGCTGGAGATGCTGCTGCACCAGGCCGTTGCGCAGGTGGAGCTGATGACCGGCCTGACCCCGCCGGTCGCGGTCATGCGCGACGCCCTCGACGCCGCGGTCGCGGCCCGGGCGTGACGGTTACCATCCGACGATGGAGGGCAGGCGCGGCACCAACCTGCCGCGCATCGCCGACTTCAACCAGGCGGTGATCCTCGACGCCGTCCGGCACGCCCCGGACGGGCTGTCCCGGGTGGAGCTCGCCGAGCTCACCGGCCTCTCGGCGCAGGCGGTCTCCAACATCACGCGGCGGCTGCTCGACCGCGAGCTCATCACGGAGGCGGGCACGCTCGTCCCGGCGGGCCGGGGCAAGCCGCGCACGCTGCTGCGGCTGCACCCGACCGGGAGCTTCGCGATCGGCGTGCACGTCGATCCGACGGTCACCACGGTCGCGCTGCTCGACCTCGTGGGCGACGTCGTTGCGTCGGTCCGCACGCTGCCCGCGTCGGCGACGTCGCCTTCGGAGCTGGTCGCCGCGATCACCGACGCCGCCGCGGGGCTCGTCACGTCCACCGGAGTCGACGCACGCCGCGTGCTCGGCATGGGCATCGCCGCGCCCGGCCCGCTCGACCCCGGCACCGGCGTCGTCCTGGAGCCGCCGCTCCTGCCGCGCTGGACCAACGTCGGGTTGCGCGAGCTGCTGCACGAGGCCAGCGGCTACCCCGTGGTGCTGCACAAGGACGCGGCCGCCGCTGCGCTGGCGGAGCTGTGGCGCGGGTCGGCGACCGGCCTCGCCGACTTCGTGTTCCTCTACCTGGGCACCGGGCTCGGCGCGGGGCTCGTGATCGGCGGCGAGCTGCTCGGCGGGAGCACGAACAACGCGGGCGAGATCGGCCACATGGTGGTCGACGCGGACGGGCCGCGCTGCCGCTGCGGCCAGCGCGGCTGCGTCGGGCCCGCCTGCATGCCGCGCACCCTCGTGCGGGAGGCCGCCGAGGCCGGCCTGCTCCCCCGGCCCGCCCCCGACGCGGGCGACCGCGAGATCGACGGGCTGTTCACCGCGATGTGCCGGCTCCCGGCGGCGCGCCCCATCCTGGAGCGGAGCGCGGCGCGGCTGGCCCGCGGCGCGGCCACCATCGCCAACCTGCTCGACGTGCGCGCCGTCGCGTTCGGCGGGCCGATCTGGGACCGGATCAGCGAGGTCTACCTGCCGATCCTGCGCGACACGCTGCTCACAACCACCGAGGCTCGCCACGTGCACCCCGTCGCGGCGCTGGGCAGCTCACTCGGCCCGGACGTCGGTGCGATCGGCGCCGGGTGCCTCGTGCTGGAGCACTCCTTCTCGACCCGGCCGTCCACGCTGCTGCTCGGGCCGCGGGAGGATCAGCCGGCCACGCGGTGGACCGTCACGATGTAGTCGCCACCGGCGTACGGGGCGCGCTCCCAGGTGGCGAAGCGGTCCTCCGGCGCGGCACCGGCCGCCGCGCACCACCGGTCGAGGTCGTCGGGCGTCGGCCAGTCCGGCCGCAGCCGGAAGCCGGCGACGAGGCGGCCGCCGGGCGCGAGGTGCGCCACGCACGCCGCCACCGCCCGCGCCCTTCGCTCGGGTGGCACGTAGGGCACGACGTTGCCGGCGAGCACCACCACGTCGAAGCGCTCCGGACGGTGCAGGTCGACGAGGTCCGCGGTGACCCACTCCAGCTCGGGTGCCTTCCCGCGAGCGGCGGCGATCATGTCCGGGTCGGCGTCGACACCGAGCACCGCGATCCCCCGACCGGCCAGCTCGATGGCGACGCGCCCGGTGCCGCACCCGCCGTCCAGGACCATGGCCGGTGCGTAGGAGGCGACCAGGTCGGCCTCGCCGTGCGGGTTGTGCCCCGCCTCGGCCAGCCGCCGGAAGCGCTCCTCGTAGCGCTGGAGGTCTTCCTGTGCGCGCCAGGCACGCCAGTCGTCGGGGAGGTCGGACACACCGGCCAGGTTAGGGAACATGCTCGCGACGCCCGCGGTTGACCTGCGCGTGAAGGTGGAGATCTGGTCGGACGTCGTGTGTCCGTGGTGCGCGGTCGGGAAGCATCGGTTCGAGAAGGCGCTGGCGCGGTTCGACCACCGCGACCAGGTCGAGGTGAGCTACCACAGCTTCGAGCTCGACCCCGACGCGCCGCACGAGCAGGAGGGCGACCTCCACGACCACCTCGCCACCAAGTACGGCATGTCCCGCGCCGAGGCCGAGGCCAAGCACCAGCAGATGACGGCAATGGCCGCCGAGGACGGCTGGGACTTCCACTTCGACCGCGCCCGCCGCGGCAACACTTTCGACGCCCACCGGCTCCTCCACCTCGCCGCGGAGCGCGACGTGCAGGACGCGGTGAAGGAGCGCCTCTTCCGCGGCTACTTCACCGAGGGCGAGGCCATCGCCGACCACGACACGCTCGTCCGGCTCGGCGCCGAGGCCGGCCTCGACGCGGTCGAGGCCCGCGAGGTTCTCGCGTCCGACCGCTACGCCGACGCCGTACGCGCCGACGAACAGCAGGCCAGGGCGTACGGGATCACGGCCGTCCCGTTCTTCGTGGTCGACCGCACGTACGGCGTGGCAGGCGCCCAGCCGCCGGACGCACTGCTCCAGGTGCTCGAGACCGCGTGGGCCGAGGCCCACCCACTCCAGGTCCTCACCCCGGCCGGCGGCGACGAGGCCTGCGCCGACGGCTCCTGCAGCGTCTGACCTCCAAGATCATCGGCCTGGCGCATCCCCGGCCGGATACGGCCGCCCGCGCGCCAAGCCGGCGATCATGCTCGAGCGCCGGCCGTGATGGCTGGCGTCATCGATGCTCCTCGGTGACGGCGGCGGGCACGGCCGCGTCTTCCTGCTCCTTCCGACGCCCGACGACCAGCACCACGATTCCCGCCATGATCATGAGCGCGGCGACGACGAACATGCCCGCCTCGTTGTTGCCCGTGGCGTCGCGCAGCCATCCCGTCAGGTAGGGGCCTGCGAAGCCACCGATGTTGCCGAACGAGTTGATCATGGCGATGCCCGCCGCGGCCCCCACACCCGTGAGGAATGTGCTGGGCAGCTGCCAGAACACCGGGATCGCCGAGTTGACGCCGACGGCGCAGAGGGTCATCGCGGCGATCACGAGGTAGGGCGACTCCATGAACAGCGCCACCGCGACGCCCCCGGCCCCGACGAACGCCGGGATGGCGACATGGAGCCGCCGCTCCCCGGTGCGGTCGGAGTGCCGGGCATTGATGATCATCACGACGGCCGCGACCGCGTAGGGGATCGCCGTGATCAGCCCGATCTGGGCGAGGGAGAACTTGATCCCGAAACGCTCCTGCAGGTCCGAGACGACCTGTGGCAGGAAGAAGCTGAGCACGTAGGAGCCGAACACGATCCCGAAGTAGACGAACGACAGCCCCACGACGCGCGAGTCGCGCAGCCCCTCACGGATGCCCGTGGTGTGCCGCACCTGCTCGGAGTCCTCGGTGGCGATCTTGTTCTCGAGCGCCTCCCGCTCCTCGGCGGAGAGCCACTTCGCCTGGTGCGGCCGGTCGGTCAGCAGGAACAGGACCAGGAAGCCGACCAGGATCGAGGGCAGTCCCTCGACGAAGAACATGAACCGCCAGCCGGCGTCGAAGCCCCAGACACCGTCGCCGTTCTGGATCAGCAGGGTCGAGATCGGCGAGCCGACCACCGTGGAGATCGGCACGGCCAGGAAGAACAGCGCCACGACCTTCGCCCGCTGCACACGGGGGAACCAGTAGGTGAGGTAGAGGATGATCCCCGGGAAGAAGCCTGCCTCGGCCGCTCCCAGCAGCAGCCGGACGATGTAGAAGCTGACCTCACCCTGCACGAACGCGGTGGCCGAGGCGATGATCCCCCAGGTGACCATGATCCGGGCGATCCAGACCCTGGCACCGACCTTGTGCAAGATGACGTTGCTCGGCACCTCGAAGAAGAAGTAGGCGACGAAGAACAGGCCCGCGCCCAGGCCGTACGCCGTGGCCGACAACCCGAGGTCGGCGTTCATCGTGAGCGAGGCGAACCCGACGTTCGTCCGGTCCACGTAGTTCAGGAAGTAGCAGAAGCCGAGGAACGGCAGTAGCCGCCACATGGCCTTGCGTACGGCGCCCTGCACCACTTGGTCCTGTCCGGTCGCGACGTCGGCCATGCGCTCCTCCTCGAGCTCATCAGAGGACTACACCTAACCGTCACGTCCGCCGACGATCAACACCAGGTCCCATATGCGACGAACGGCACCCTCGCGAGGCCATGTATGTCTGAGGGCTGCGCGCGCCGCGAAGCAAGCGCGCAGCCCTCAGTGGCGTCAGGGTGCCGTTCGTGAAGCGGGGGGCAACGGTCAGTCGCGGCGGCCCCGGCCCGCGGTGGCGAAGCCGCGGTCCCGGCGGATGTTCGTGCGCCGCCCCTTCAACGTGGTGCCGCCGCGGAGGCTGCGCAGGACGTCGTCGGCCGCGTGCTCGGGGATCTCCACCAGCGCATGGCGCTCGTGGATCTGGATCGCGCCGATGTCGCGACCGGACAGGTTCGACTCGTTGGCGAGCGCGCCCACGATGTCCTGCGGGCGCACGCCGCTCGACCGTCCGGCGTTGACGAACAGGCGCGTGGTGCCGGCCTTCGGCGGGCGGGTGCCCGCGGCGCCGCCGCGGCTGCGGGGCTCCCTGCGCTCGCCGGAGCGTGCTGTCACGACCGGGATGTCCTCGGCGTCGTCGGGAGCGCCGGTGGCCGCCTGCAGCAGCCGGACCGCTGCCGCGGCGACGTCGACCGGGTCGAACTCTCCCGCGAGCCCGGCCAGCATCTCGCGGACCCCGTCGCCGGACTCCTCGTCGCGCAGATCGTTGCGCAGGTCGTCGACGAGCCGCTCGCGCAGCGCGGCGGCGGTGCGCTCGAGTCGGGAGGCCCGCAGGTCGGCGGCCGTCGGCACCGGGGCGAACTCGATCGGCTGCCCGGTGAGCCGTTCGACGGCGCGCATCGCGTGCACCTTCGACGGCGGCACGAGCGTGATCGCCACGCCCTCGCGCCCGGCGCGGCCCACCCGGCCGATCCGGTGCACGTACGCCTCGGACGACTGCGGCACGTCGTGGTTGACCACGTGCGTGAGCAGGTCGATGTCCAGGCCGCGCGCGGCGACGTCGGTGGCGACGAGCAGCTCGGTGCGCCCGCTGCGCAGCCGCTCGACCACGCGCGTGCGGTGCTCCTGGTCCATGCCGCCGTGCAGCGCCTCGGCGCGCAGGCCGCGGGCGGTGAGCGTCTCGGTGACGGCGTCGACGTCGAGCCGGGTGCGGCAGAACACGATCGCCGCCGTGGGCCGCTCCGCCTCCAGCACGCGCCCGAGCGCGGCCGTGGTGTGGGTGCGGGGAACGAGGTAGGCGGTCTGGCGCACCTTCGGGGCCTCGCCCTCGGGCACGGCCTCCCGGCGGATCCGGACCGTGACCGGCTCCCGCAGGTACTTCTGGGCGAGCGTCTCGATGCGCCGCGGCATGGTGGCCGAGAACAGCACGGCCTGCCGGGTGTCCGGGGTGGCGTCGAGGAGCGTCTCGATGTCCTCGACGAAGCCCATGTCGAGCATCTCGTCGGCCTCGTCGAGCACAACGGTCTCGAGCCCGTCCAGGCGCAGGGCGCCGCGGTTCATCAGGTCGATCGCGCGGCCCGGGGTGGCCACGACGACGTCGACGCCCTGCTGCAGGGCCCGCCACTGCGGGCCGGCCGGCGCGCCGCCGTAGACAGTGACGACGCGCGTGCCCAGGCCGCGCCCGTAGCGGGTGATGGCCTCGGCCACCTGCAGCGCGAGCTCGCGAGTGGGGGTGAGGACGAGCCCGAACGGCGCGTCCCCCTTCGCCTGCTCCGGCCGCTGTTCCGCGAGGCGCTGGAGCATCGGGAGCGCGAAGGCGGCGGTCTTGCCGGTGCCGGTGGCGGCCTGCCCGAGCAGGTCACGGCCCTCGACCAGCGGGGCGATCGACTGGGCCTGGATGGGGCTGGGGTTCTGGTAGCCCAGCTCCTCGACCTCGCGCAGCAGCTCGTCGCGCAGTGGCAGATCCGAGAAGCGGGGCAGATCCGAGGAGCGGGGCACGTCCGAGGAGCGGGGCAGGTCGAGCTGGTGCTCGTTCTCGATCAAGAATCGTCTTCCGTCGCAGGGACGGGAGCACCGACGGCGCTCCCGCGGGGTGAGCCCGCGGGGCCGTCGGCACGACTACTACCTGGCCGGTGCGGTCTCAGGTGGTCCAACACACCACCGACCTCACATAGTCCCAGGTGATCGCCGTCACCCGACCACCGGGGCCCCTCACCGCAGCGCGGGGAGCACGTCCTTCTCCCACGCCGTGAAGAAGCCCTCCATGTCGTGGCCCATCTGCGAGACGTAGACCTCGTCGACGCCGGCGTCGACGTACGCGCGGACCTGCGCGAGCTGCGCATCGACGTCGTCCCCACAGGCAACGGCCTCTGCCGTGCTCTCGCGCGTCACCAGCGTCTGCGCGTCCATGAAGTCACGCGGCCGCGGCAGCGTCTGCGAGAGCTGGCCGGGCAGGCCCTGGTTGCCCCACGTGCGGTGGGCGATGTCGACGGCGCGCTCGGCGTCGCGGTCCCAGCACACCTTGGTGCCCGCCTGCACCGGTTTGCCGTCGCCGCCCGCCTCCTTGAAGACGCGGATCAGGTCGGCGTCGGGCGAGGTCGTGATGTAGCCGTCGCCGATCCGGCCGGCGAGCTGGGTGGCCTGTGGACCGAACCCGGACACGTAGATCGGCACCGGTTCCGCCGGCAACGTGTAGATCCGCGCATCCTGCACCTCGTAGTACGTGCCGTGGTGGCTCACCTCGTCGCCCCGATGCAGGAGCCGGATCACCGCGATCGCCTCCTCCAGCATCTCCAGCCGCACCCCGACCGAGGGCCACTGGTCGGCCAGCACGTGCTCGTTGAGCGCCTCGCCGCTGCCGACGCCCAGCACGAACCGGCCGTCGAGCTGCACAGCCGCGGTGGCGGCGGCCTGGGCGATGATCGCCGGGTGGATGCGGAAGGTCGGACAGGTCACCGCGGTCGTGACCGGTAGCGACGTCGCGTGGGACAGCGCGCCGATCACACCCCACACGAACGGGCTCTGGCCCTGCTCGTCGTTCCAGGGGTGGAAGTGGTCGGAGATCCAGAGCTTCTCGAAGCCGGCAGCTTCCGCGCGCCTGGCCTGGTCGATGAGCTCCTTCGGGCCGAACTGCTCACAGGACAGGAAATAGCCGATGCTCGCCATGCCGGGAGCGATACCCGCGATCCGCCACACTCACGCCGCGTCACCACGACAGGCGACAGTGGTCGAGCGGAGCAAGCTCTTAGCCAGTTAGCTAATCGTCACACTATGCTGTCCGAATGACCGCAGCGGAGACACCGACCGGCGTCGCGATCGGCAAGGACGAGGTCCGGCGCGTCCACGAGATCATCCGGCCGTACCTCCGCAGGACACCGGTCCTGCAGGTGGAACCCCGTGCGCTCGCCGTGGACGGCGCTCCGGTGCACCTGAAGCTGGAGCAGCTGCAGCGTTCCGGGTCGTTCAAGGCGCGAGGCGCGTTCGCGAACCTCCTGCTCCGCGACGTCCCCGCGGCGGGGGTCATCGCGGCGTCCGGCGGCAACCACGGCGTCGCGGTCGCCTACGCGGCCCACGAGCTCGGTGTCCCCGCACAGATCTTCGTGCCCACCGTCTCGGCTCCCACCAAGATCGAGCGCATCAGAGGACTCGGCGCCGACCTCGTGGTCACCGGCGAGCGCTACGCCGACGCCCTCGCCGCGGCCGAGGAGAGCGCGGCGCGGTCGGGCGCCCTGCAGGTCCACGCGTTCGACCAGCGCGAGACGATCCTCGGCCAGGCCACCCTCGGGCTGGAGCTCGCCGAGCAGGCGCCCGACGTCGACACGGTCCTGGTCCCGGTCGGCGGCGGTGGCCTGATCGCAGGCGTCGCCTCGTGGTTCGGCGACGCCGTCCGCGTGGTCGGCGTAGAGCCGGCAGGCGCGCCCACATTGACCCGCGCTCGCGCGCACGGCGCCCCGATCGACGCTCCGACAGGGAGCGTCGCCGCGGACGCGCTCGCTCCCCGGCGCGTCGGAAGCCTGGTCTTCCCGATCACCCAGACCCACGTCGACGAGGTCGCCCTCGTCGACGACGACGCGATCCTCGACGCGCGGCAGGCGCTGTGGGACGAGCTCCGCCTCGTCGCGGAGCCCGCCGCATCGGTCGCGGTCGCCGCCCTGCGCACCGGCGCCTACCGGGCCGGCCCCGGCGAGCGCGTCGCCGTGATCATCAGCGGAGCCAACGCCGCAGGGGTCACGCCCTAGGAGCGGCGCCCCTGCGGAAGGATGGCGGCGTGGCAGACGACGCTTCGCCCTCGGGTACGTCACCCACCGACGTGGTGGACACGTCGGTGCCCCATTCGGCGCGGATCTGGAACTACTGGCTGGGCGGCAAGGACAACTACGCCGTCGACCGCGAGGCCGGGGACCAGTTCCGGCAGGCCTTCCCCGACATCACCGAGAACGCCCGCGCCTTCCGCGCCTTCCTGCGTCGTGGCATCGGCTACCTGGCGGGCGAGGCCGGGATGCGCCAGTTCCTCGACATCGGCACGGGGCTGCCCACCGCGGGCAACACCCACGAGCTGGCGCAGGGGCTGGCTCCGGAGTCGCGGATCGTCTACGTCGACAACGACCCTCTCGTGCTGGCCCACGCCCGTGCGTTGCTGATCTCCAGCAGGGAGGGGGCCACCGCCTACCTGCACGCGGATCTGCGCGAGACCGAGGCGATCCTGACCGCAGCGGCCGACACCCTCGACTTCGCGCGGCCGGTCGCGCTGATCCTCAGCGGCATCCTTGGTCACATCTCGGACTACGACGAGGCGCGCGGCATCGTCGCCCGATTGCTCGCCGCGCTGCCGCCGGGCAGCCACTTGCTGGTGTGCGACGGCACCAGCACCAACGAGTCGCTCAACGCGGCGCAACAGCAGCACAACGACCGCGGCGTCGTGCAGTACCAGCTGCGCACCCCGGCCGATATCGGCGGCTTCTTCGACGGGCTGGTGCTGGTCGAGCCGGGGGTGGTCAGCTGCCCGCTGTGGCGGCCCGAGAGCACTCCCTTCGGCGACCCGCGGGGCGTCGACGCGTACGGGGGCATCGGCCGCAAGCCGTAACCAGGGCGGCACGCGACGGTAGGCCCGCCGCGTGCCGCCCCTTCCCTGATCAGCGCTTGCCGTCGCCCTCTGCGAGGCCGGCGCGGCGCAGTGCGTCGGCCATCGCGCTGTTCGTCGGAGCTGGCGAGCCCTGGCGCTGCCCGCCGCGCCGGTCGCCACCGCGACGGTCGCCTGCCCGCTGGTTCCCGCCCTGCTGGCCCCCACGGCCGCGGTCCGCGCCTTCACGGCCGCGGTCCCCGCCCTTGCGGTCGCCGCCTTCACGGCCGCGGTCGCCGCCGCCCTTGCGCTCGCGCGGACCGCCCTTGCGGTCCTGGTTCCGCTCGCGCGGCCCCGGCTGCTGCCGCGCGCCCGCGGCGGGCTCGTCCTCGAGGCGGAGGGTGAGCGAGATGCGCTTGCGCGCCTCGTCGATCTCGAGGACCTTGACGCGCACGACGTCGCCGGACTTCACGACGTCGCGGGGGTCGGACACGAACTGGTTGGACATCGCCGAGACGTGGACGAGCCCGTCCTGGTGCACGCCGACGTCGACGAACGCGCCGAACGCGGCCACGTTCGTGACCACGCCCTCGAGGAGCATCCCCGGCCTCAGGTCGGAGATCTTGTGGACGCCCTCGGCGAACGTTGCGGTGCGGAACGCCGGGCGCGGGTCGCGGCCGGGCTTCTCCAGCTCGGCGAGGATGTCGGTGACGGTCGGCAGCCCGAACTGCGCGTCGACGAATTCCTGCGGCTTGAGTGATTTGATCTTCTGGGCGTTGCCGATCAGCGCGTCGATGTCGGCCTTCGCGCGTTCCAGGATCCGGTGCACCACGGGGTAGGACTCCGGGTGCACGCCGGAGACGTCGAGGGGGTTGTCGCCGCCGCGGATGCGCAGGAAGCCCGCGCACTGCTCGAACGCCTTCGGGCCGAGCCGCGGCACGTCCGCGAGGGCGGTGCGGGTGCGGAACGGGCCGTTCGTGTCGCGGTGCTGCACGATCTGCGCCGCGAGGCCCTCCGTGATGCCGGAGACGCGCCGCAGCAGCGGCACCGAGGCCGTGTTGACGTCGACGCCCACCGCGTTCACGCAGTCCTCGACCACCGCGTCCAGCGAGCGCGACAGCGCCGACTCGGCGAGGTCGTGCTGGTACTGCCCCACGCCGATCGACTTCGGGTCGATCTTCACCAGCTCGGCGAGCGGATCCTGCAGCCGCCGCGCGATCGAGACCGCGCCGCGCAGCGACACATCGAGGTCGGGGAGCTCGGCGGACGCGTAGGCCGATGCCGAGTACACCGACGCGCCCGCCTCGCTGACCATCACCTTGGTGAGCTTGAGCCCGGGGTTGCGGGACACGAGCTCGCCCGCGAGCTTGTCGGTCTCCCGCGACGCGGTGCCGTTGCCGATCGCGATCAGGTCGACCTCGTGGGCCGCGGCGAGCTTCGTCAGCTTCGCGAGCGACCCCTCCCAGTCGTTGCGCGGCGCGTGCGGGTAGATCGTGTCGGTGGCCACGACCTTGCCGGTGGCGTCGACGATCGCGACCTTCACACCGGTGCGCAGGCCCGGGTCGAGGCCCATCGTGGCGCGGCTGCCCGCGGGGGCGGCGAGCAGCAGGTCGCGCAGGTTCGTGGCGAAGACGCCGATGGCGCCCTCCTCGGCCACCGTGCGCAGCCGCACCCTGATGTCGATCGACAGGTGCAGCAGGATCCGGGTGCGCCACGCCCACCGCACGGCGTCGGAGAGCCACTTGTCGGCAGGGCGGCCCTGATCCGCGATACCGAACGCGGCCGCGATCGTGCGCTCGTAGTCGGTGACGACGCCGGGCTCGGCGGGCTCTGCCTCCGGTTCCAGCGCGACGTCGAGCACCTCCTCCTTCTCCCCGCGGAATGCGGCGAGGATCCGGTGCGAGGGGAGCTTCGTGAACGGCTCGGAGAAGTCGAAGTAGTCGGCGAACTTGGCGCCCTCGATCTCCTTCCCCTCCCGGACCTTCGTGACGAGCCGCCCGCGGGTCCACATCCGCTCCCGCAGCCCGCCGATGAGGTCGGCGTCCTCTGCGAAGCGCTCGACGAGGATGGCCCTGGCGCCCTCCAGGGCGGCCGCGGCGTCGGACACCTGCTCGTTCAGGTAGCCCTCGGCGAGTGCGTTCGGGTCCTGCGCCGGGTCGGTCAGCAGCGTGTCGGCGAGCGGCTCGAGGCCGTTCTCCCGCGCGATCATCGCCTTGGTGCGGCGCTTCGGCTTGTACGGAAGGTAGATGTCCTCCAGCCGCGCTTTCGACTCCGCGGCCATGATCCGCGCTTCGAGGGCCTCGTCGAGCTTGCCCTGCTTGCGGATCTCATCGAGGACGACGGTGCGCCGCTCCTCCAGCTCGCGCAGGTACCGCAGCCGCTCTTCGAGCGTGCGCAGCTGCGCGTCGTCGAGCGCCCCGGTGGCCTCCTTGCGGTACCGGGCGATGAAGGGCACCGTGGCGCCGCCGTCCAGCAGGTCGACCGCGGCCGTCACCTGGTGCGGGCGCACGCCGAGCTCGTCGGCGATGCGCTGCGGGATCGACTGCGGCTGCTGGGTCTTGGACTGCTGCGGGGTCGTGAGCGACGTGCTGGTCACCCCCACATCGTCCCGCTAGCCCCGCGACGCCGCGCCGAGGGGTCGGGATGAGAGCTCCCGCTCGATCAGCTCCACCGCTCGCGCCGTGCCGCCCTGCTCGCGCAGCTCGGTGCGGATCTCCGCGCTGCGCGCCGCGACCTCCGCCGAGCCCGTGATCTCCAGCAGCGCCGCGCGGAGCTCGTCGGCGGTGACGGTGTCCGACTCGACGCGCCGCGCCACCCCCGCGGCCACCAGAGCGTCGGCGTTGCCGAACTGGTCGACGGCCTGCGGCGCGGCGATCATCGGCGTGCCGGTCCACAGCCCCTCGGACGAGCCACCCATGCCCGCGTGGGTCAGGAACGCGTCGGCCTGCTCGAGGATCGCGAGCTGCGGGACCCAGGAGTGCACCTCGACCGACTCCGGCAGGTCCCCGAGCACGGCCGGGTCGACGTGCTTGCCGATCTGCAGGACGACGTGCCAGCCGGGCAGGTCGCCGAAGGCGGCGATGCAGCGGCGGTAGAAGTCCGGATGGTCGGTGAACGCGGAGCCGAGCGAGACCAGCAGCACCTTCTCCGCGCCCGCGGGGCGGGTCCACTCCCCCTGCTCCGGGCGCGGAGCCAAACAAGGCCCGACGAAGGTGTACTGCGGGCCGACCCGGTCGGCGTTCGGCTGCAGCGCCCGCGGGATCAGCACGATCGAGCGCTCAGGACGGCCCATCCAGCCTTCCACGGGTGGTTGCCCGTTGGCGGCCAGCCACTCCCGCTCGACGCGGTACATCTCCGCGCCGCGCGGGTCGGCCTGCATCGCGTCCGTCGTCTCCCGCATGTCGTCCTCGTAGCCCTCCCAGGCCACGTAGGTGGGCGAGAGCTGGACCGCCGGGATCCCCCACTGCGCGCCGAGGATCCGGGCCGGGGCGCCTGCGATGTCGTAGAGGAACAGGTCGGGCCGATCGTTCTCGTACGCCGCGCGCAGCTGCGGCAACATCGCGATCGCGTCGTCGAGGAAGAGCCGCAGCGCATCGATGGCGTCGCCGCCCCACGCGTCGTCGCCCCCGTGGACCGGCAGCGTCGTGTCGTACGGCACGAGCTCGGCGCCGGCCGAGCCCACGGTGCCGGCGAACAGCGGGTCGTTCGCGTACGTGACGCGGTGCCCGCGGGCCACCAGCTCCCGGATGATCTCCAGGCTCGGGTTGACGTGCCCTGGCGCCGGGATGCTGACCATGGCGATGTGCGCCATCGGACCCCCTTCTCTTGGAACGAGACGGTTCGTCTCGCTGCACCAGAATGCACCGTCCGCGTCGGCCTTGTCAAGACGGTGCGTCTCGTCTCGTCCAGACGTATGCTGGCCCGGTGACCCCCGATCCCACGCGGCGCAGCGAGCGCTCCCGCCGCGCGATCCTCACCTCGGCCGTCGAGCTCGTCCACGAGGTGGGCTTCCGCAAGCTGACGATCGAGGCGATCGCCGCCCGCGCAGGCGTCGGGAAGCAGACGATCTACCGGTGGTGGCCGTCGAAGGGTGCGGTGGTGCTCGACGGCCTCCTCGCGGCCACCAACGAAGATCCGGACGATCTCGCACTGCCCGACACCGGCGACGTCGCGACCGACCTCCGCGTCGTCGTCCGCGCGATCGTCGCCGAGCTCGCCGACCCGAAGCTCTCGGGCACGACCCGCGCCCTGATGATCGAGATCCAGGAGAACGTCGAGCTCGCCGACGCCGTGCTCGAACGCCTGCTGCGACCACAGATGGCGGCCATCGCCGACCGGCTGCGCGCCGCCCAGCACGCCGGGCAGCTGCACGCCGACCTCGACCTCTCCGTGGCCGTCGAGCTACTCATCGGGCCGCTGTACCACCGGTGGCTGCTGCGCACCGCCCCGCTCACCGAGGCATACGCCGACACGGTCACGGATCTCGCCCTGCGCGCTCTCGCTCCGTCAGGGACCTCTCCGAAGGAGTAGTGCGATCGTCGGAGAACGTGACGGAGCGTCAGCGCGTTCACCCGGCCGTGACACGGCGGACACGTGGGCTGCTCACGCTGCTCAGAGGTAGTCCCCCATGCCTCAGACCCCGGAGCTGCCATGACCGCCGCACCCACCGCAGGCCCCCAGGCCGGCGCCCCGCTCCCCCCGGAAGAGTCCGACGGCCTCGCCGGTGGCGCACTCGGCCTCACGTCGGTGCTGTTCTGCATCGTCACCGGCGCGGCCCCGCTCGCCGCGATGCTGTTCAACGTCCCCGTCGCGACGCTCGGCGGCGGCTATGCCTCCCCCGCCGCGTTCGCCGTCGCCACCGTCGCGTTGACGATCTTCTCGGTCGGCTACATCGCCATGTGCCGTCGGGTGACGTCGGCCGGCGGCTTCTACACGTTCGTCACCCGCGGCCTCGGACGCGTGCTCGGCTTGGGCTCGGGGCTGCTGATCGCGCTCTGCTACATGGTGTTCACCGCCGCCGTGACCGGCACGATGGGCTACTTCGCCTCGACGACGGTGGCGAGCCTGACCGGCCTCGAGCTGCCAGCGTGGGTCTACATGATCGTCGGACTCGCGCTGATGACCGCGTTCGCCCTGTTCCACATCGAGCTCACCGCGAAGGTGCTCGGGGTTGCGCTGGTCGCCGAGGTGGTCGTGCTCGTGGTGCTCGCGGTCGGCGTCTTCGCGAGCGGCGGCGCCGAGGGCTTCTCGCTCGCCCCGCTCAACCCACTTGCGATCTTCGACAACCCGGCCGCGGTGCAGGTGTTCGGCGCGGGCGCGTCCGGCATCGCGCTGTTCGCGGCGTTCTGGTCGTGGGTGGGCTTCGAGATGGCCCCCAACTACGCCGAGGAGACCCGCGACCCGCACAAGATCGCCCGCACCGCCACATACGGCTCGGTCATCGGGCTCGGCGTCCTGTACGTGATCATCTCCTACGTCTACGTCACCGGCTGGGGCCTCACCGGCGCCGTCGAGGCGGTGCAGGCGCAGTACGCGGGCGAGATCGCCTCCGCGTTCTACCCGCTGACCGACCGGTACGTGGGCGCGTGGGCCACGGTCCTGATGGAGATCCTCATCGTGACGGGGTCGTTCGCCTGCGCGATGGCGTTCTACAACACCAGCGCCCGCTACCTGTTCGCCCTCGGCCGCGAGGGCGTGCTGCCCACGGCGCTCGCCCGCACGTCCCACCGGCACAGCCCGGTCGTCGCGTCGATGACCGTGACCGCCCTCGTCGGCCTGTACTGCCTCGCCTTCGTGCTCTACGACCCCAGCAACGAGGGCGCGCTGCTCAAGCTCGGCACCTGGTCGCCGCTGCTCGGCGTCCTCGGCATCCTCGGCGTGCAGGCGCTCGTCTCGATCGCGATCATCCGCTACTTCCTGACCACCGCGCGCGACGGCTTCCGCTGGTGGTCCACGCTCGTCGCTCCCGTCCTCGGGTTCGCCGCGATGGCAGGCGCGTGCGTGCTGCTCATCGTCAACCGCTACGACCTGGCAGGCGCGGCCGACGCCGCGTTCATCGTGCTGCTGCCATGGGTGGTGCTCGCCGTTTTCGTCGCGGGCCTCGTCCTCGGGCTGGTGTTGCGTAGCCGCTATCCCGACCGCTACACCCGGATCGGGCAGTTCGAGGTGCCCGAGACCGAGCCGACTGGAGCCGCCGCATGACCGCCGTCGAGGAGCCCACCGTCACCGTCACCACCGCGCACCCACTCGAGCCGCTGACCGCGGACGAGATCGGCGCCGCGGCCGCGCTGCTGCGCGCCGAGCAGGGCCTTGGCGACTCCGTGCGCTTCGTGTTCGTGGCCCTGCACGAGCCGCCGAAGTCCGCCGTCCTCGCGTGGACGCCGGACGCCGCGCCGCTGCCGCGGGAGGCGCACGTCGTGCTCTACGACCGCACCGAGCGGGCGACGTACGAGGCCGTCGTCTCGCTGACCGACCGCGCCGTTCTGTCCTGGACACCGGTCGAAGGCGTACAGCCGCCGATCATGGCCGAGGAGTTCACGTCCTGCGAGGCCATCGTGCAGGCGGACCCGCGGTGGCAGGAGGCCATGCGCAGGCGCGGGATCGAGGACTTCTCCCTCGCCATGGTCGACCCGTGGGCGTCCAGCTGGACCGGGCCGCAGGACGACCCGTCGGCCCGCCGCATCGTCCGCCCGCTCACCTGGGTGCGCTCGGCACCCGGCGAACACGGCTACGCCCGGCCCGTCGAGGGCCTGGTCGTGGTGGTGGACCTGGACGCAGGCGAGGTGGTCGAGGTCGCCGACCACGGCGTCGTGCCGCTGCCCACGCAGCCGGGCAACTACGAGGAGCCGTGGCTCTTCGAACCCGGCAACGTGCCCGCCGTCGAGGCCTACCGGGCCGACGTGGCGCCGATCTCGATCACCCAGCCCGACGGGCCGAGCTTCACCGTCGACGGGCACGCGGTCACCTGGCTCGGCTGGGAGCTGCGGATCGGGTTCACGCCGCGCGAGGGCCTCGTCCTGCACGAGGTCGGCTACGCGGGCAGGCCGATCGTCTACCGCGCCTCGCTGGCCGAGATGTACGTGCCGTACGGCGACCCCGCGCCGACGCACCGGTTCAAGAACGTGTTCGACCAGGGCGAGTACGGCGTCGGCTGGCTCGCGAACTCCCTCACGCTCGGCTGCGACTGCGTGGGCCACATCCACTACGTCGACGGCGTCGTGAACGACAACGACGGCGCTCCGGTCACGATCCCGAACGCCGTCTGCATGCACGAGGAGGACGCCGGGATCGCCTGGAAGCACACCGACTTCCGAACCGGTGCGGTGCAGGTGCGCCGCCGCAGGCGGCTGGTGATCTCGACGATCGTGACCGTCGGGAACTACGAGTACGGCTACTTCTGGTACCTCTACACGGACGGCACGATCGAGTACGAGGTCAAGCTCACCGGCGTGATCTCCACCGGCGCCGTGGCCCCCGGCGAGGTGCCGGCGCACGGCACCCTGGTCGCCCCCGGCCTCTACGGGCCGAACCACCAGCACTTCTTCTGCGTGCGGCTGGACATGACCGTCGACGGCACCGCCAACACCGTGGTGGAGATCGACTCCGCGCCGAGCCCGCCCGGCCCGGCGAACCCCCACGGCAACGCATGGCAGACCCACCGCACGGTGCTCACCAGCGAGGCCGTGGCCCAGCGGGACCTCGACGCGACGAAGGCCCGGTACTGGAAGATCGAGAGTGCCGAGCGGACCTCCGTGCTCGGGGCACCGACCGCGTACGCGCTGATGCCAGGGGCGAACGTGCCGCCGATGTACTCACCCGAGGCGATGTTCGCCCCGCGGGCCGGGTTCACCCAGCACCAGCTGTGGGTCACGGCCGCCGACGACACCCAGCGCTACGCGGCGGGCGACTACCCCAACCAGCACCCGGGCGGGCAGGGCCTTCCGGCGTACGTGACGGATGACCGGCCACTCGAAGGCCAGGACGTGGTGGTCTGGTACACCTTCGGCGCCCACCACGTGGTGCGGCCGGAGGACTGGCCGGTGATGCCGGTGAGCACGGTGGGCTTCATGCTCAAGCCCAGCGGGTTCTTCGACGGCAACCCGTCGCTCGACCTCCCGCCGTCAGCGCCGCACTGCCACGGGAGCTAGTTCATAGCGGGCGTAAATCTAAGCTGGCCGAGTGGACCCGGAGCGGATCGTCGCGCCGTCCTCGCGGATGGTGCGCGAGGCGAGTGCCCGGCTCGTACTCGACCGCATGTGGCATGCGCCCGTGGTGACCGGCAGCGATCTCATGGCAGCCACCGGGCTGTCCCGCGCGACCGTCCACGACGTCTGTGAGGAGCTCATCGAGCGGGGCTGGGTGCGCGAGGTGGCCAACCAGCGCGAGTTCGGCGGCTACCAGAAGGGCCGCCCCGCCCGCCGGTACGCGTTCGACCCGCAGGCGGGTCTTGTCGTCGGCGTCGACGCCGGCGAGCACCGGGTCGGGGCGATCGTCGCGGACCTGCGCGGCGTCGAGCTGGGCCGGCACCAGAGCCTGCCCCACGGCGGGTTCGGCGATCCCGCCGAACGCCTGGACATCGTGGGTGAGGCGATCACGGCCGCGCTGGCCGCGGCGGACGTCCGGGTACGGCGCGTGCTGACCGTCACGGTCGGCGTGCCCGCCCCGGTCGACGCCGCGGGCCGCACGGCCTTTCGCGGCAACCCGTACTGGGAGCTGATGAACCCCGACATCGGCGAGCGGCTGCGCGATCGCCACGGCTGGCGCACGATCGTCGACAACGACGCCAACCTCGCCGCGCTCGCCGAGGGCTGGCGCGGTCACGGCCGCGGGGAGCGGCACTTCGTCGCGCTGCTCGCCGGCGAGCGGCTCGGTGCCGGCATCGTCGAGGACGGGCGGCTCCTGCGCGGGGTGCGCGGCGGTGCTGGTGAGATGCGGTTCCTCGACCTGGTCGCGGGGGTCGGCTCCACCGACGGGATCGCGAAGCTCGCCCGTGAGTGGGCGCGCGAGGCGCTCGCCGAGCCGGTGGCGCGGTCCGTGCTGGCGCCCGACCCCGATGCGGCGTCGGTGTTCGCCGCTGCCACCGCAGGCGACGCACTGGCCGCCGGCGTCGTCGACCGGATCGCCGAGCGGATGGCCCGGGTGATCGCCACGCTCGCCAGCCTGGTGGACACCGACCAGGTGATCATCGCCGGCCGGGTGGCGGCGTCCTGTGGCTCGCTGGTCTCGACGGTGCAGGAGCTGCTGGCGCGCCACGGCGACCCACCGCCGCGCGTGCTGGCCTCGACTCTCGGCGGGGACGCGGTGATGCTCGGCGCCGTCAAGCGGAGCCTTGACGACGTCCGCGAGCACGCCTTGCAGCTCGCGGTCGGGTGAGAGCTCGGGCCGTGCCGACGTGGGTCAGCGCCGCCGCGAGGTTGGCCTCCGCGTCGTCCATCGAGTCCAGGCGCAGCACCGGCTCGGTCCACGGCTCGTACTGCCGCGCGCGCACGTCTGCCCATGTCGGCTCGCGTAGCGCGAGCCCGCGCGAGCGGCCCTCCAGGCGGGCGCGGTGCACCGCCGGGTCGGAGCAGACGACCTCCACGACGGCCCGCGGGACGCCCCGCCGCGTGGCGAGCGCCCGCCACTGCTCCCGCGCAGGCGCGACCGCGTTGACGGCGTCGACCACCACGGGTACTCCTGCGCCGAGCGCGTCGTCCGCCACGGTCTCGGCGGCGAGGTAAGCGGCGAGGCCGGTGGGCTCGCCCGCGGCGATGCCTGCCCGCAGCATGGCGTCCTCCAGCAGGTCCACGACCACCAGCGCGGCCCGCAGCCGCTCGGCAAGGGGGTGGGCGAGCGCGGACTTGCCACTTCCCGGCAACCCCGCGAGGACCACAAGCACGCTCACGTGCGGCTCAGCAGCGCCACGGACTCGAAGTGGTGGGTCATCGGGAACGCGTCGAACGCCCGCAGCTCGGCGACGCGGTATCCCCGCGCGGTGAAGAGCGCCAGGTCGCGGGCGAGCGCGGCCGGGTCGCAGGCCACGTGCACCACGCGGTCGGGGCCCCGCGCGCACAGCGCGTCGACGAGCTCGCGGCCGAGCCCGCGCCGGGGCGGGTCGGCCACCACCACATCCGGCCGGCCGTCCAGATCGGGCAACACGCGTTCGACGCGCCCGGTCCGCCAGCCGACCTGCGGCAGATCGGCGAGTGCCGCCCGCCCGTCGGAGACGGCCCGGGCCGAGGACTCCACGACGACGACCTGGCCGTCCGGCCCCACCTGCCCGGCGAGCACCGCCGCGAATAGGCCGACGCCGCCGTAGAGGTCCCACGCCGTACCGCCGGACGGCGCGGCCGCCCAGTCCGCGACGACCGACGCGAGCACATCCGGCAACGCCGGGTGGACCTGCCAGAACACGCCCGGCGAGAGCAGCCACTCACGCCCGGCCGCGCGCTGCACAGCAGGGGCACCCCCGGCGTGCACGACGCCGTCCGCGTCGACGACCACCTCGACCTCGCCACCCGGCGGGAACCGGTGCTCGAGCACGGGTGGCAGCGCGCCGGCCGGGGTGATCGGGCAGTCCGCGATCGGCAGGACGTCGTGGCTGCGGTGGGCGCGCAGACCGGGCCTGCCGTGTTCGTCGACGGCCAGCCGCACCCGGTGGCGCCAGCCGAGCGCCCCGCCGGGCAGCTCCTCGACCTCCACCACCCGCTCGATCCCCGCCAGCCTGCGCAGCTGCTCGGCGAGCACCGCGGCCTTGAGCTCGCGCTGCAGGGCCGGGTCGGCGTGCTGGAAGTCGCACCCGCCGCAGCCCCCTGCCCGCGCCCACACGCATGGCGCCGGTACCCGCAGCGGTGCCGCCTCCCGCACCTCAACCGCATCGGCCCGGCAGAACGCGCCGCCGCCGTCCTCGACGACCACGGCGAGCACCCGTTCCCCTGGCAACGCGTGCCGGACGAACACCACGCGGCCCTCGTGGCGCGCCACGCAGTGCCCGCCGTGCGCGACCGGGCCGACGTCGAGCTCCAGCACCCGATCCGTCCAGTCGAGTGCTGGCTCCGAGACCGCCTGCTTCACGACCGCCGCTGCCCCACTGCCGTCTTGGGCTGCTTCGGCGCGCCGTCGTCACGGGCCACGGGCTCGTAGCCCCGGCGCGACGAGCCCGGCGGGGTCTCCGGCCGGCGGGTGACGACCCGCTCGGACGAGCGCAGCTGCCACGGCACGCTCGTGACCATCACGCCCGGCTGGAACAGCAGCCTGCCCTTGAGCCGCAGCGCACTCTGGTTGTGCAGGATCTGCTCCCACCAGTGGCCCACGACGTACTCGGGGATGAACACGGTGACGACGTCACGCGGGTTCCTGCTGCGGATCCGCTTGACGTAGTCGAGCACCGGCTTGGTGATCTCCCGGTAGGGCGACTCCACGACCTTGAGCGGCACCGGGAGCTTGCGCTGGTCCCACTCGCGCATGAGCCGTTTCGTGTCGGCGTCGTCCACGTTGACCGTGACCGCTTCCAGCACGTCGGGCCGGGTGGCGCGGGCGTAGGCGAGCGCGCGCAGCGTGGGCTTGTGCAGCGTGGACACGAGCACGATCGCGTGGTTGCGCGACGGCAGCACCGCGTCGGTCTCCCCCGCCACCAGCTCGAGGGCCACCCGGTCGTAATGGCGCCGGATCGCCTGCATCATCACGTAGAACACGGCCATCGCGGCGATCGCGATCCAGGCTCCCCGGGTGAACTTCGTGATCAGCACGACGACGAGCACGAGGCCGGTCATCACGGCACCGAAACCGTTGATCATGCGCGCGCGCTGCATCCGCCGCCGCGCAGCCAGGTCGGTCTCAGTGGCGAGCAACCGGTTCCAGTGCCGCAGCATGCCCGACTGGCTGAGGGTGAACGAGGTGAACACCCCGACTGTGTAGAGCGCGATGAGGCGGGTGACCTCGGCCTGGAACCCGACGACCAGCACGATCGCCACGGCCGCGAGGATGACGATCCCGTTCGAGAACGCCAGCCGGTCGCCACGGGTGTGCAGCTGCCGGGGCAGGTACCGGTCCTGGGACAGGATCGACCCGAGCACCGGGAAGCCGTTGTACGCGGTGTTCGCGGCCAGCACCAGGATCAGCGCCGTCACGACCACCACGAAGATGAACCCGGCCGGGAAGTCGTCGAACACGGCCTCGGCCAGCTGGGCGACGAGCGTTTCCTGCACGTAGCCGGGTGGGGCGCCCACGATCTGCTCCGCCGGGTGCTCGGCGATCTTCGCGCCGGTGAGGTGCGCGAGCACGATGAGGCCGGAGAACATCGATACCGAGATGACCCCGAGCAGGAGCAAGGTCGTCGCCGCATTGCGGGACTTCGGCTTGCGGAACGCCGGCACGCCGTTGCTGATCGCCTCCACTCCGGTGAGCGCCGCGCAGCCCTGGGTGAACGACCGCAGGACCAGCAGTGCGAGTGCGAGCCCGGTGAACGCGTCGCCCTCCGCCAGCAGCTCGATGTCGGCGCTCGGCGCGCGCACGACGTCGCCGAACAGCAGGATCCGCGTCAGACCCCAGATGATCATGGAGCCGAGGCCGAGCATGAACAGGTAGGTCGGGACCGCGAACGCGACACCGGACTCCCGCACCCCACGCAGGTTGATGGCGGTGAGCACGACGATCGCGGCCACCGCGAACCCGACCTTGTGCTCACCGACGTACGGGATCAGTGCTCCGACGTTGGCCGCGGCCGCGGAGATCGAGACAGCGACGGTCAGCGTGTAGTCGACCAGCAGCGCGCTCGCGACGGCGACTCCCGCCCTCTGACCGAGGTTGACCGTGGCCACCTCGTAGTCGCCCCCGCCGGACGGGTACGCGTGCACGACCTGCCGGTAGCTGGTGACCACGGTGAGCAGCACCACCACGACCGCGAGACCGACCCACGGCGAGAACGCGTACGCGGAGAGCCCCGCCACCGACAGCGTCAGGAAGATCTCCTCCGGGGCGTATGCCACGGAGGACATCGCGTCGGAGGCGAACACGGGAAGCGCGATCCGCTTGGGGAGCAGAGTGTGAGCCAGGCGGTCGCTGCGCTGCGGCCGCCCGACCAGAAGCCGCTTGACAGCCACGCCGAGCTTGGACACGGGGAAAGCCTATGCGGTGCGTCGGCGCACCACGCGATAGCGTTCCCGCGACCCTGGGAGGGCAGTGCGTTGTACGTCGTCATCATGGGGTGCGGCCGGGTCGGGGCGGCACTTGCCGCCGGGCTGGACCGGCTCGGCCACGAGGTCGCGGTGATCGACCGCAGCCGGCAGGCCTTCCGCAGGCTGAGCCCCGACTTCCGGGGCAAGCAGGTTGTCGGTGAGGGCTACCACCGCGAGGTGCTCGTGGAGGCCGGGGTCGAGCGCGCCCAGGCCTTCGCCGCCGTCTCGAGCGGCGACAACTCCAACATCATCTCCGCGCGCGTCGCGCGGGAGACGTTCGGCGTCGAGCGCGTCGTCGCCCGCATCTACGACGCCAAGCGCGCCGCCGTCTACGAGCGGCTCGGGATCCCGACCGTCGCCACCGTCCCGTGGAGCACGGACCGCTTCCTGCGGATGCTGCTCCCCGACGGCGTGGCATCGGCGTGGCGCGAGCCCACCGGCACCGTCGCGATCCTGCCGCTGCCGGTGCACGAGGAGTGGGTGGGGCACCCGATCCGCGAGCTCGAGTCCGCCGCGGGCTGCCGCGTTGCCTTCATCGTGCGGTTCGGCACCGGCGTCCTGCCCGGCCACGACACCGCGGTGCAGGCCGAGGACACCATCTACGTCGCGGCCGTGTCCGGCACCGTCAGTGACGTCACCGCGGCCGCCGGCGCGCCACCCCAGGAAGGCTGAGAGATGCGCATCGCGATCGCGGGAGCCGGGGCCGTCGGCCGCTCCATCGCGCTGGAACTGGTGGAGAGCAAACACCAGGTGATGCTCATCGAGCGCGAACTCGCCAACATCGAGCCCGAGGCGGTGGAACGCGCCGAGTGGGTGCACGCCGACGCCTGCGAGCTCGCCTCCCTCGAGGAGGCCGGAATGGAGAGCTGCGACGTCGTCATCGCCGCCACCGGCGACGACAAGGTCAACCTCGTCGTGTCGCTGCTCGCCAAGACGGAGTTCGCGGTGCGCCGCGTCGTGGCCCGGGTGAACGACCCGCGCAACGAGTGGCTGTTCAACGACAACTGGGGCGTCGACGTCGCCGTCTCCACGCCCCGCCTCCTCGCCGCGCTCGTGGAGGAGGCGGTGGCGGTCGGAGACCTGGTGCGGCTGCTCACGCTGCGCCAGGGCCAGGCCAACCTCGTGGAGGTCACGCTGCCCGAGGACACCCCGCTCGCCGGGCGACCGGTGCGGTCGCTGAAGCTGCCGACCGACTCGGCGCTCCTCGTGATCCTGCGGGGCGGGCGGGTCATCGTGCCGCAAGCCGACGACGCCCTCGAACCGGGCGACGAACTGCTGTTCGTCGCCACCTCAGCCGTCGAGGAGGACATCCGGTCCGCGCTGGGCGTCTGAGAGCCCTCGGTGGTCGAGTAGGGACGGGCGCCCAGCGCCGGCCCGTATCGCCACACGCATCAAGGCATTCGCGGCTGCGGGCTCGATACGCGACCTGCGGGTGGGTGGGTAGGTCAGGCCGGGGCCGGGTCGCGCCGCGCCCGCCGCACGGCCCAGATCGTGCCGAGCAGCGCCAGCCCGACGAGCGGGTAGCCCATGGCCAGCCGCGCGATGCCCAGCCACGTCGCCTCGTCGGCGTTGTAGAGCCAGCCCTGCACCACGACGCGGGAGGCGAACACGAGCGTCCAGAGCGCGGTGGCGAACGTGTAGGCGCGCAGCAGACGGGGGTCGGCCCGCCAGGACTGGCCGTCGCCGTTCACCGCGTGCCATACGACGCCTGCGAGCGGCCAGCGGACCACCATCGAGACCAGGAACGCCAGCCCGCAAGCCGCGCTGAAGAGCAGGCCGGGCAGGTAGAAGCCGCGGGCGTCGCCGGTGCGGTACGCGATGAACGCCGCGACGCCCACGCCGAGGAGACCGGAGACGGCCGGCTGCAGCGCCTGCTTCCGCGCGATCCGCCACACGGCGATCGCGACACCCGCCACCAGCGCGGAGATCACCGCGGGCTGCAGCCCGAACGCCACGTTCCCGACGACGAACACCGCGACCGGGATGGTGGAGGCGACGACGCCCTGCACGCCGCCCATCTGGTCGAGCAGGGTGGGGTACTCGCGCTCATGGCGCGACCCGTCGGCCGCCTCACCATCGGTCTGGGACTCAGGAGTGGGGCCTGAGGTCGGGCCGTGGGTCACGGTGCTCCTCGCGCCCCGGACGGGGTCCGGCGCGTGTCTCGACGGGTTCCAGGTGCCGCTGAGCGTGCCAGCGTCGCCGAGGGTACCCGGGCCCGGTTCTCCGGTTGTCCGGAGGGAATCGGCCGCCGCTACGAGGTGGTGGCGGGGCAGATCTCGTAGAACGGGTTGTAGAGGACCTTCCGCCCGTCCCGCAGGGCGAGCCGTCCGCGCACGCGCATGGTGCGACCCGGCTCGATGCCGGGGATGCGCCGCCTGCCGAGCCAGATCAGCGTGACGCCGTCGGTGCCGTCGAACAGCTCGGCCTCCAGCGACGCGTCGGCGTCCCGCGGCCGGAACTCGACGCTGCGCAGCCGGCCGAGCATCGTGACCTCCTGCCCGCAGGCGCAGTCGGACGCGCGCTGCGCGCCGGACTTCTGCGCACCGGCCTCGAGGTCGTCGGCATCCAGCTCGTCCACATCACTGGTCAGCCGGCGCAGCATACGGCGGAAGGCACCACCATCGGTGCTGGTCATCTGTCCCCCAGCTCGCTCGGCCCTGTGCTAGGCCCGATAACGTTTCAAGCGTAACTCGCCGGAAACCATCTCCGCTGACCTCACGGGCCACCTTTTCGCCAGCTCCCGGCGAACGGTCGGCGGTTCGCGCCGTCCGGGCGGCGATGCTGCCCGGATCCGGATCGGACGCCCGTTTCGTCCGATCCGTGTTCGAGTCCGCGCTCGCGGCGCAAGGCATGGCCCTCGACGCGGTGGCACCACGCCCCGGCGCGGACGTCGTGGCGGGATACCGGGCGGCGCTCGACGCCGCGGCGGACCGGCCAGGCGCGTTCCTCGTCGGCGGGATCTCCCTCGGCGCGCACGTCGCCACGGCCTGGGCCGCCGACCGGGCGCCCGCGGGACTCGCCGGCGTTCTGGTGGTGATGCCGGCCTGGACCGGCCCGCCCGACGGCGCACCCGCGGCCGCGGCGGCGCGGGCCACGGCGGGGCAGGTCCGAGCCCGCGGACTCGCGGCGGCCGTGGCGGCGGCACGGGCTGGCACACCCCCGTGGCTGGCCGACGAGCTGGCCCGCGCATGGGCCGGCTACGGCACGAGCCTCGCCGACGCGCTCGACGCCGCAGCGGCCCAACCAGCCCCCGACCTGGTCACGCTCGGTTCGCTCGCGGTGCCGGTGGGGATCGTCGCCCTCGTCGACGACCCGGTGCACCCGCTGGGCACCGCTCGCGCATGGGCACAGGCACTGCCACGCGCGGCGATCCGCACCACCACCCTCGCCGCGCTCGGCTCCGACCCCGCCGTGCTCGGCAGGGCCGCCGTGCGGGCGTGGCGGCATGCGGCAGGCGCCGGCTGAGATCAGCGGCGGTGCCGGCGTCTCGGGCGGTTCGGGTCCAGCTCGTTCAACAGCGCCTGCAGCCGGACCGTGGTGTCCGACGCATCGTCCGCCCCTGAGTGCCGGCCGCCGTCGCGGCGCTCCTCGTAGTCGCCGAGGTCGGTGGCCCAGTCGGCGTCCTGCTCACCGGTGTCGATCAAGTACTGGGCGCCAAGGGTGCGGCGAGCGCTCCCGTCGAGCGGTCCGTCGGGCGCGACGAGCCACGGCTCGGTCTGCGACCCGTCACGGATGGGCGCAGACGCCGGTTCGTGCAGCCGACGCCGCCCGCCGGTGCCGGAGATCAGGTCATCACCTGCGTCGGCCTCGCGGCGACGGCGGCCGCCGCCATGGTCGACCGGCGTGGGCTCGCCCAGCCTCCGGCGGCCGCCCGATCCGCCCGATCCGCCCGGTGCGCCGGGCTCCGGCCCGGCTTCCTCCCACGGCTCCCGCAGGTGCCGCCTGCCCGTCGCCGACATGCCGGCGTCCGACACCGGCGCGACGTCGTCCAACGGCTCCCGGATGCGACGGCGGCCCGACGCGGAGACGTCGTCGACCGGCCGGAAGCGGGCGTCCACACCGGCCTGGTGGTACTCGCCCGACCCGTCCGGCGGCCGCGGAGCAGGCTCTCGCGGACCGGTGTCCGGCGCCGCACCGTCCCACGACTCCCGCAACCGCCGCCGACCGGTTCCGGAGACGCCCGCGTCGTCACGCAGCGCGGGCAGCTCGTCGAGGCGCCGCCGTCCACCCGACCGGTCCGCGTCACCGGGTCCCCGCTCCCACGGCTCCCGCGGGCGTTGCCGGCCCGATGCGGACACACCGGTGTCCGGCATCGGCGCCGCGTCGTCCCACTCGCGCAACCGCCTACGACCCGACGCCGACACGCCGGAGTCCGCCGGATCCGCATCCCAGTGGTCCCCGGCGGGCCGTCGCAAACCGTCCGACCCGTTCGGCCGTCCGGGGGTCGTCTCCCACGGCTGCGGGCCGCCGCCGCGCTCTGCCTCGTCCCACGGTTCCCGCAGATGCCGACGACCCGACGCGCTGACACCCGAGTCGGCCACCGGCCCGCTCGGTTCCCGCAACGGTTGCCTGCCCGACGCGCTGACACCAATATCGGCGACCGGCTCCGCACCGTCCCACGGCTCCCGCAGGTGCCGCCTGCCGGACGCGGAGACTCCCTGGTCCGCGTCGAACGGCTCGGCACGTCGCAGGGGTACCCCGTTCACCCGGTCGGGGCCCGGCTCCCGCTGCTGTCGCCTGCCCGACGCGGGCCCGGCCGAGTCGGGGTCCGGCTCGCGCAGCCTGCGCCGTCCACCCGGCTCGCTCAGGTCCCATGGCGCGGTGGAGCCGAGCGCGCCGTCCGGCTGCTGGAGCCGCCGCCGCCCGCTCTCCTGTTCGCGCGGGTACGGGGGCGGCGGCATCTCGGCCACGGGCTCGCGCAGCCGGCGCCGTCCGCCGGGGTAGGACTGCTCGACCGGGCGTTCCGGCAGGTGGCGCCGACCACGGGACGGGGGCGGCGCCACCGGACCCGCTTCGGCCGGCCGGCGCCGGCCACCGGCACCCGGGCCGACGACGGGCAGAGCCTCGGTGGGCGGCACGTCGGCCCCGCCAAGGGGGAACGCCTCCGTGACGGGCGACTCCTCGACCGGACGGGCGACCGGCAGCGCTTCCGTGGGCGGCGGCGCTGCGTTCTCTTCCGCGGCGCGCCACGCCGCGGCTGCCGCCCTGCGCGCCGACGGAGCCTGCTCGCGCAGCGGCGCGTCGGGGCCGGGCCCGGTGGGGATCGTCCCGGCAACGGGCTTCCGGACGGCGCTCCTGGTGTCCGGATGCTCTCCCGCTGCGGCCCTGTCCTCCGCCGCCTGCTCGGCAAGCGCCTCCGCCGCCGCCTTGACCGCGGCCGCCGCGGCGGCCTTGCGCGCCGCCGCCCGCCGCGCGGCAGCCTTCTTGGCGGCCGCCGAGGCGGCATCCGAGTTCGGGGGCGCCGTCTTACCGGGCGCCGTCTTACCCGGCGCCGACTTGCCGGTGGCCGCCTTCGGCGACGACCTCTTCTTGGCGCCCGCCGCGGGCACCGCGGGTGTTTCCGCAGCCTCGGCCGCGAGGTGGTCCGGCATGGCGAGCGGCAGGATCGTGCGCACCGGGAAGGGCTTCTTCCCGCGCGCCACGACGGTGCCGCGCAGCATGCGGCGCAGCTCGGCGTCGAGGTGAGCGGCATGCGCGCTGGGGCCGGTCGCGACGCCGTAGAGCATCCAGCGCGGCCCGTCCACCCCGACGAAGACGGACGTGGCGCCGCCGGATGTCGCGTGCAGTTCGCGGCCCCATTCGCCGGGGAACGACCGCACCCTTGCCCCGCCCTCACGCAACGAACCGTCGATCTCGCGGGAGAGCTCGGGCCACAGCTTCGACGTCTTCGGGGCGGCGAGGGCGCTCACCGACAGCCTGCCCTCCGGCAACCTGATGTGCACGGCCTGCATGCGGTCGCCCGTGGTGGGCTCGACGGTGACGGCGCCGTCCGGCGGCACCGGCACGCGGATCGACCCGAAGTCGACGAGGCCGGCCGCATCGGTGACCTCGGGGTCGAGGCCGTCGCTGTCGTGGGGGCCGGTGGGCGGGAGCGCGGTCTCGGTGTCGAGCGCCAGCCCGCCCCCATCGGCGTCCTTGTCGAACCTGACTTCGCGGGTTCCCCTGTCGCGTCGCGCCACTACGGTCCGTCCCCCGTGCTCAGCCGCTCGTGCCCGCCGGTGGATCCGTGGCCACCCGCGCCGCGTTCGGACGAGGGCAGCTCCGCCACCTCGACGAACCGGGCGTACTCCACTTTCTGCACCACCAGCTGGGCGATCCGGTCGCCGCGGCGCAGCCGCAGCTCGTCGCGCGGATCGAGGTTGATCAGGCAGACCAGGATCTCACCCCGGTAGCCGGCGTCCACGGTGCCCGGCGCGTTGACGATCGACAGCCCGGTGCGTGCGGCCAACCCGGACCGGGGGTGGACGAACCCGGCGTACCCGGGTGGGAGGGCGATGGCAACGCCGGTGCCGACGACGACCCGCTCGCCCGGCGCGAGCACGACGTCGGTGGTGCAGTGCAGATCCGCGCCCGCGTCGCCCGCCCGCGCGTAGGAGGGCACCGGCAACCCTGCGTCGAGCCGGGTGATCATCACCTCGACGCTGGGCGCGGGCGCCGGTACGAGCGGTGCGGTGAGCGGCTCGCGCTGGGGAGTATCGACGGGGCCGGGCACGACGGGCGAGGCTACCCTCGGGTGCCGTGAGCGAGCACCAGTCGGCCACCCCGCCTGCGACGTCCGGCACCCCTCGGTTCGACGAGCGGTTGTCCGTGCCGCTGTGGTGGTACTTGCCGGCGCTCGGCCTGGCGGTGCTGCTCGGCGCCGAGGTGCACATGGGCTACCCGGGCGTCCGCTCGTGGATCGGGTACGCGATCACGATCCCGCTCTGCGTCGGGGCGTTGGTGTGGCTCGGCCACGTGCGGGTGCGGGTCGACGGTGACATGGGCGATGGTGACAAGGGCGACGGCGACGAGGCGGACGGCGAACTGCGGGCCGGCGAGGCCCGCCTCCCGCTGCGCTTCGTCGGTCACGTCGACGTGGTGCCGCGCGAGGGCAAGCAGGCAGCGCTGGGCCCCGAGCTCGACCCGGCCGCCTTCCTGATGCACAGGGCGTGGATCGGGCCGGTCGTCCGGATCGAGGTGACCGACCCGGACAGCGACACGCCGTACTGGATCGTCAGCACCCGCGATCCGGACGCACTCGTCCGGGCGCTCGGCCGTTGACCTCCGGTTCCCCGAACACGACACAGCCCCGAACCGGGGTGCGGTTCGGGGCGGATCGCTCCCCCGTGGATCGGGGGATCAGGCAGCGCAGTCGCGGCAGATGAACTGTCCACCGCTGCTGGATGCCAGCCGGCTGCGGTGATGGACGAGGAAGCAGCTCGCGCAGGTGAACTCGTCCGCCTGCTTGGGCAGCACCTTGACCGTGAGCTCCTCGCCCGACAGGTCGGCGCCCGGCAGCTCGAAGCTCTCCGCCGTGTCCGACTCGTCGACGTCCACGACCGACGACTGGGCCTCGTTGCGACGGGCCTTCAGCTCGTCGAGCGAGTCCTCGGCCATGTCGTCGGTCTCGTTGCGCCGCGGCGCGTCGTAGTCGGTCGCCATTGCTCCCACCCTCTTACACACATGTCGTCGTCGTGCGGCTGGACAACGCCCTAGGGCCGGGGTTTGTGCCCGGCAATTCTGTGACGCACGTCTCAACCCAGCCCCACTCATGGTCGTGATGCGCTATCGCGCCCGCGAAAATGGGACTCCCCCTCGGGGCGCAGAAGGGTAACCCAGGGCGCGGGCGTCCACACTCCTGCCCGTGTCGCCCAGAGGTGGCGTCCACATGCGCGGTTAGGGTTCCCAGCGTGGCTGTCTCTCCCGAACGCGGGGATCGCGCGCACAGCGGCCCCGCGCCGGTGCCGGGGGCCGACCCGGTTGCGGTCGGCGCATGGCTCGCCGACCAGCTCGGCGACGAGCGCTGGCATGGGTGTGCGCTGCATCCGATCGGGGCCGGCCGGTCGAACCTGACCTACCGGGTGGAGAGCCCGGCAGGCGCGGTGGTGCTTCGCCGTCCGCCGGTGGGCCGGGTGGCGGCCACGGCGCACGACATGGGGCGCGAGCGGCGCGTGATCATGGCGCTGGCCGGTACCGCCGTCCCGGTACCGCGCGTGCTGGCGGCCGCGGCGGGCGGGCCACCGGTGGACGCACCCTGCTACGTCATGGAACTCGTCGAGGGCGTCGTGCCACTGGGAGAACTTCCACCCGGATGGGCGAGTTCCGATGACGAGCGTCGCCGGGTGAGCACCGCGCTCGTCGACGTGCTCGTGGCCTTGCACGCCGTCGACCCCCACGAGGTCGGGCTGGGCGACTTCGGCCGGCCGGAAGGTTTCCTCACCAGGCAGGTGAGCCGCTGGGTGGCGCAGTGGGAGCAGGCCCGCGACGGCGTGCCGACGGATGCAGCCACGGCGGCCGAGCTGTCCGGCCTCGCCGAGCGGCTCGCGGCCACCGTGCCCGCCACCCAGCGACACACGATCGTGCACGGCGACTACCGCATCGACAACTGCCTCTTCGACGCCCACGACCCGGGGCGCATCCGCGCGGTGCTCGACTGGGAGCTCTCGACGCTCGGCGACCCGCTCGCCGACCTCGGACTGCTGCTCGTCTACTGGCACCAGGCCGACGAGCACCCGGTCTGGCGGGCCGCGCAGCACCTGTCGAGCCCCACCCGGCTGCCCGGCTTCCTGCGCCGCGACGAGGTGGCGGCCGCCTACGCCGCGGGATCAGGCATCGACCTCGCCCCACTGCCGTGGTACGTCGCCTTCGGCGCGTTCAAGCTGGGCGTGGTGCTCGCCGGCATCCTCGCCCGCGTGCAGGCGGGAATGGTGCCGGCATCCATGGCCGCCGGGCTCGACGGCAGCCTCGCCCCGCTCGTCGCACTGGGCCAGCACGTGCTCGCGGAGGGACTCGACCGATGACCGCTGCCCGTACCCGCCCCTACCAGCGCCGCAGGCGAGGCCCGGTGCTCGTCGTGGTCAGCGTGCTGGCCGTGCTGGCGATCACCACGTGGACCGTCGTGCTCGTCAACGCCGGCGGCGCGTCGAGCGCGACGTCGTGCCCGGTACCCAACCCGCCCGCGGGCGAGGTGCTGTCCACCGGCGCCCTCGACCAGGTGACGCCGGCCCCGCCGGCTGCGGTCGAGGTGCAGGTGTTCAACGCGGGCGGGCAGCGCGGGCAGGCAAGCCTCGTGGCCGCACAGCTCGGCGACCTCGGGTTCTCGGTCAAGGGGACGGGCAACGACCCGCTGTTCCCGAACGAGAACATGGAGTGCTACGGCCAGCTGCGCTTCGGCGCGGCCGGTGAGGCCGCCGCCAGCACGCTCACGCTCGTGATGCCGTGCGCCGAGCTGGTGCGGGACGGCCGACCGGACGCAGGGGTGGACATCTCGGTGGGCACCGGCTTCGGCGACTTCAACCCCGGCCGGGCGGCGCGCGACGCGCTCGACCAGCTCACCGAGCCCGGCGGCGGCACGGACGGAGCGGCGAACGCGGACCCGAACGCCGCCGAGGCCGCCCCCGCCCCGACGACCGTGGACCCGGAGCTCGTCGAGGAAGCGCGCGACGCCAACTGCTGACCGACCCGGTGGTCGAGTAGCGCCGGGCGACTCAGACGTCCGCTGCGCCGTGCTCCCGGGCCAGCGCGGCGAGCTCCTCGGCAATAGCGGGGGTGGCGGCGAAGAGGGCGTCCGCTCCGAGCCCGTCGTCGGGGGGCACGCTGCCCGTCGGCCCCGGCGTGCGCACGAGGGCGCCCGCCTCCTGCGCGATCAGCGCGGCGGCCGCCCAGTCCCACCAGTTGCAGCCGTGCTCGAGGTAGGCGTCCGCCCAGCCTGCGGCGACGGCGCACAGGTCGAGCGATGCGGAACCGGCCCGCCGCACGTCCCGCACGTGCGGCAGCATGCCGCCGATCATGCGTACCTGCCGTACGCGGCGCTCGGGCCGGTAGGAGAACCCGGTGCCGAGCAGCGACAGCGACAGGTCGGTGGCCCCGGACACCCGCAGCGGCCGCCCGTCGCAGGTGGCGCCCTCGCCCGCCGCGGCGCTCCACAGCCGCCCGGAAGCCGGCTCCATCACGGCACCCGCCACCGACACGCCGTCGCGGACGGCGGCGACCGAGATCGCGTACCACGGCATGCCGTACAGGAAGTTGACCGTGCCGTCGATCGGGTCGACGAGCCAGACGGTGCGTGACTCGCCCGCGGTACTCCCGTGCTCCTCCCCCACGACGACGTCGCCGGGCCGGAGCGCGCCGAGCCGCTCGCGAATGAGGGACTCGACAGCGTGGTCGGATTCGGTGACGACATCGGTCGGTGTGCTCTTCGTGGCCACGCCCGTGCCGCCGAGCTCGTCCCATGGGCGCGGCAGCTTCCCGAGGTGCTCGGCGGCCTCCGTCACGATGTCCTCGGCGACGCGGCGCAGGTCGGCCGGCTCGTCGCCGGCGAGCGTCGCCGGCTGGGCGGGAGTGGTCGGAGCGGTGGGACGGGCCTCGTTCACGGTGACCATCCGACCACATCGCACCGCGCGTGTGTGCGCACCAGTGGCCCCGGAGCGACCACCGGGCGCAGCTTCGGACACCCGGAGCACGCGCAGTTACAATGGCGCAGTACCCCGAAACGGGATGGCCCCGAAGACTTGACAGCGGACGCCATCCGTCGAGGTATCGCACAACATCTCGTCCAGCAGCCGGAGCTCGACGTCTCCCGGCGCACCATAGAGCGCACGCAGCGAGAGGGCCTAGTGGCAGCCGCAGACTCCGCAACCCGCATCGACCCGACCGTCGACGAGGCGGCAGGTCCCGCACCTGCTCGCCGATCCGGCAAGCGGTCGAGCGCATCCGCCAAGACCGGCACCACCCGGTCCCGCTCGGGTGCCACGAAGGGTGGGGCCGCCAAGCCGGCGGCCAAGTCCACGAAGAAGGCCGACCCGGCCGCAGAGGGCGAGCCCACCGACCTCGACGGCGAGGTCGAGCTGGCCGACGCCGAGGTCGGTGAGCTGGAGGACGTCGAGGTCGAGCTCGAGGCCGACCTCGCGGACGACGTCGCCGAGGACGTGGCGGACGACGATGACGACGACGATGACGACGACGAGGAGCCGGCCAACACCGGCGCCAACCGTCGCGCCCCCACCACCCGCAGCTCGCAGCAGAAGCAGTCGGCCGACTTCGTCTGGGACGAGGAAGAGTCCGAGGCGCTGCGGCAGGCCCGCAAGGACGCCGAGCTCACCGCTTCCGCCGACTCGGTCCGCGCCTACCTGAAGCAGATCGGCAAGGTCGCGCTGCTCAACGCGGAGGAGGAGGTCGAGCTCGCCAAACGCATCGAGGCCGGCCTCTACGCCGCGGAGCGGATGCGCCGCGCGATCGACGCGGGCGAGAAGGTGTCGCCGCAGATGCGCCGCGACCTGCGCTGGATCGTCCGCGATGGCGAGCGCGCCAAGAACCACCTGCTGGAGGCGAACCTCCGCCTCGTCGTGTCGCTGGCCAAGCGCTACACCGGCCGCGGCATGGCGTTCCTGGACCTGATCCAGGAGGGCAACCTCGGCCTGATCCGCGCGGTCGAGAAGTTCGACTACACCAAGGGCTACAAGTTCTCCACGTACGCCACCTGGTGGATCCGGCAGGCCATCACCCGCGCGATGGCCGACCAGGCCCGCACCATCCGCATCCCGGTGCACATGGTCGAGGTCATCAACAAGCTCGGCCGCATCCAGCGCGAGCTGCTCCAGGACCTGGGCCGCGAGCCCACGCCGGAGGAGCTGGCCAAGGAGATGGACATCACCCCGGAGAAGGTGCTGGAGATCCAGCAGTACGCCCGGGAGCCCATCTCGCTGGACCAGACCATCGGCGACGAGGGCGACTCGCAGCTCGGCGACTTCATCGAGGACTCCGAGGCGGTCGTCGCGGTCGACGCCGTCAGCTTCACGCTGCTGCAGGACCAGCTCCAGTCGGTGCTCGCCACGCTGTCCGAGCGCGAGGCGGGCGTCGTCCGGCTGCGGTTCGGCCTCACCGACGGCCAGCCGCGCACCCTCGACGAGATCGGCCAGGTCTACGGGGTCACGCGCGAGCGGATCCGGCAGATCGAGTCCAAGACCATGTCGAAGCTGCGCCACCCGTCGCGGTCGCAGGTGCTGCGCGACTACCTGGACTGAGACTGATCTAGCGTTGAGTTCGGTGACCAGCGAGAATGCTGGTCACCGACTACCACGCGATCACGCAATGTCATAGCGATCGCAGCCGGGCCGCCCGCATCGTGAGGTACTGCCGCTCGGGGAGGTTCACCGCGCGGGCGGCAGCGGCGGCGTAGTGCCGGGCGGCGGCGGCCGAGTCCCCCGCCTCTTCCAGCAGATGCGCGCGGACGGCGTCGAGGCGGTGGTGCCCGGCCAGCCGCGGAGCGACCTCGTCGAGCAGCGCGAGCCCGGCGCCCACCCCGTCGGTCATGGCGACGGCGACGGCTCGGTTGAGCGTGACGACCGGGTTGTCGGTGACACGTTCGAGCAGCTCGTAAAGGACCCGGATCTGGGCCCAGTCGGTGTCGGCGGCGGTCGGGGCGGCGTCGTGCACCGCAGCGATGGATGCCTGCAGCTGGTACTCCCCCACCACCCCGGCGCGGCGCGCCGCCACCGCCAGCCCGATGCCCTCGACGATCGCGGCGCGGTCCCAGCGCGTGCGGTCCTGCTCGGCGAGCGGGACGAGCTCGCCATCGGGCCCGGTGCGCGCGGGGCGGCGGGCGTCGGTGAGCAGGAGCAGGGCCAGCAGGCCCGTCACCTCGGGGTCGGCGGGCAGCGCGGTCTGCAGCATCCGGGTCAGCCGGATCGCCTCGGCGGCCAGGTCGACGCGGTGCAGCCCGGCTCCGCCGCTGCTGGTGTGCGCCTCGGTGAACATCACGTAGAGAACCCGCAGCACCGCTTGCACGCGCCGGCCGCGCTCGTCGTGCTCCGGCAGGGTGAACCGCGCTCCGGCCTCGGCGACCTTGGCCTTCGCCCGGCTGATGCGGGTGCCCATGGTCTGCTCCGGCACGAGGAACACCGCGGCGATCTCGGCCGTGGTCAGCCCGCCGACCGCGCGCAGCGTCAGCGCGACGGCCGAGCTGGGCGTGAGCACCGGATGGCAGCACAGCACCAGCAGCCGCAGCGTGTCGTCGGCGTCCGGGACGGGGGCGGCCGCGGGTTCCAGCGCGACGTTCTCCTCGCGACGGCGCCGGGCAGCCGCCGCGCGGTGCTCGTCGACGAGCTTGCGGGTGGCGGTACGAATCAGCCACGCGTGCGGATGCTCGGGCACCCCGTCCCGGGGCCAGTGCTGGGCGGCGACGATCAGCGCCTCCTGGACCGCGTCCTCGGCGGCGGCGAAGTCGCCGTAGCGCCGCACGAGCACGCCGAGGACCTGCGGCGCCATCCGGCGCAGCAGGTCCTCGATCGGCTGGTCGTTCACGCGTCCGCCGAGAACGTGAACATCACCTGCCGGACCTCGATGTGCTGGCCCATCGGCTTCCCGCCGGGCCCCGGGGCGGCCGAGACCGCCGCCGCGATCTCCAGCGCGCGCTCCTCCGACTCGACGTCGATCAGCTGGTAGCCGGCCAGCAGCTCCTTGGCCTCGGGGAACGGACCGTCGGTGACGACAGGCGCGCCCGCGCCGTCGGCTGTGACGACCTTCGCCAGCTCGGGCCCGGTCAGCGCGTTCATCTCCACCAGCTCGCCGTTCGCGGCCAGCTCGGCGTTGAGGGCGCGCAGGCACTCGAAGTGGGCCGCCACGTCGGCGGGGTCCCACTCACTCGCGTGCGGCACGTCGAGCGAGCGGTCGTGCTTGGTCAGGATCATGAAGCGGGTCATCGGAGGTCTCCTTCGTTCTCGGGTTCGGACGCAGCAGGAACGGAGCCGGTTGCAGCGCTTCGACATCCCCTCGAAGTGACCTGCATCACTCAGGCCGGGTTGTGCAGCACGCACCCGCTGCCGGTTCCTGCGCGTCGCCCCCGCCCAGCTCGGACGGCTCGCGTGTCGTCACTCCCAGCCGATCGACCCGTTCCACGGCACGCCGTGACCGTATGCGTCGGACCGCAGGGCCTCCAGCTCGGCCGTGCGCTGGAGGTCCGTCATGGCGATGATCCCGACCACGCGGCCGTCGTGCTCGACGACGATGTCGCGGCCACGGCAGTGCGGACGCCGCAGGACGTGATCGAGAGGCATGTCGCGGTCGACGACGAGCGCGGCCGGTACGGGACGGGCCACGTCGGCGACGGTCGTCGTCGGGCGGGTGTTCGGATCGATCGCGGCGATCTCGGCGAGGTGCAGGCGCCCGACCAGCCGTCCGTGGACGTCGACCACCGGGAATGCGCGGTGCCGGGGCCCGTCCGGGCCGAGCAGGTGCTCGACGAGGGCCTGCACCGTCCACCACCCGGGCGCCAGGTAGGGCCGGGGCGTCATGACGTCGGCGGCGACGTACCCGCCGAGCCGGCCGGCGAGCGTTGCACGCGCTCGGGCGCGCGACCGGCCGGTGCCCGGCAACACGATTCGCAGCAACGCCGCACCGGCCCGCGCGATCGACACCGCCTTCACCACCACCTGCTTCTCACCCCGGCTCCTCGGCCATTCCCGGTTTCCCGCTCCGATGCTCGCCGACACGAATCGGGGCGACGAGGGCCCCTCATGCGGGCTCCTGCTCCGCTCCCCCGGCCTCGTCCGGCGGCCTGACCCGCACCAGAACCTGCTCGGTCAGGCCGATCCCCGCGTCGGCCGCCTGCGGATCCGCGCCCAGCTCCTGCGGCCCGGCCAGCACGCCTGCCGAGACGCCGAGCGCGCTCGCGGTGCAGAACAGGCGTTGCAGGGCCTGGCCCGCCATGAGATCGGCCGCGGGCAGCTCGCCGTGACTACCGAGGATCGCGACGAGCGAACCGGGTGGCGCGATGTCGGCCGGGTCGCCGGCCGGCAGGCGCCGCAGTCGCTCGCCGTCGGCCGAATCGACGACCGTACGCAGCCAGGCGCCTTCGGCCTCGACGGCCGAGCGCAGCTGTGGCATCGCGAGCGCGACCGGAACACCCGGCTCGGGCACGCGGGCCCTCACCAGGGTCTCGAACAGGACCCGCTCGTCCCTCGTCGGACGGGACGGGGTCCCGCAACGCACGATCGCGAGCACACCACGGACCCGGCCGCTGGGGAGCAGGGCCGTGACCGGCCGGAACCCGGACGCACCCACGGCGAGCCGCACGGCGAGCAGCGCGGACCCGGCGGCGACGCGCGTGGCCCTGAGCACGGGCGCAGGCAGGTGCGGCGCCCACGCGGTGCGCAGCTCGATCCCACCGCCCCTCGTGACGACCCACCACCTGCGCGCACCCGGGAAGGGCCGTGCCGCCACCTCGGTGAGGCACGCGTCGAGCACGGCTGCGAGCGGCGACGCACGGCCGCTCGGCGACAGGCCGGCCGGTCGGCGTGCGAAGTGCTCCGCGGTCACCCCGACAGCCTGCAGCCGGCCCACTCGGCCGGACCACGGCCGGACGTCCCGCAATCCACGGCCTTCGGCCCCGACCTGTCCAGCACGGCGCCTGTCAGCACAGCGGGACCCGCCAGCTCAGCCGCGTGCCGCCGCCCGGTCCCGGGCGCACGTGGAAGGTGCCTGCGCACTCGTGCGCCCTGGCCTCGAGGTTGCGCAACCCGCTGCGGGCCGCGGCCGGGTCGATCCCGCACCCGTCGTCCGTGACCTCGATCAACAGCTCCTCACCGGCCTCGATGGCGAGCGTCACCGACCGTGCCGCGGCGTGCCGGGCCGCGTTGCTCACGGCTTCTCGCACGACCGCCACCGCGTGCACACCGACCTCCGGCGGGACGAGCGTGTCGACGGCCCCTGCGATCCGCACCGACGGGGACAGGCCGTGCCCCTCGGCCGCATCGGCGGCGGTGTCCAGCAGTCGGCGCCGGAGCCCGCCCGCGGCGCCGTCGCCGGTGGTGTGCAGGTCGAAGATGGACGTGCGGATCTCCCGCACCGTCACGTCGAGCTCGTCGACCGCCTGCTGGATCCGCCGCTGCACGGCGGGGTCCGGGCTGCGCCGCAGCGTGCTCTGCAGCTGCAGCCCGGTGGCGAACAGCCGCTGGATGACGCGGTCGTGCAGGTCGCGGGCGATGCGGTCGCGGTCGCCGAACACGGCGAGCTGCCGCTGCGCCCGGTTCTTCTCCCCCAGCTCGAGCGCGAGTGTGGCCTGTTCGGCGAACGAGGTGAGGAGCGGTACCTCGCTCGGCTGGAACGGCTGCGTCTCCCGTCTGCGCAGCGCGACCAGCACTCCCATCACCCGGTCCTGCGAATGCAGCGGAACCGCCACGGTGGGCCCGAAGTCGAGGAGCGCATCACCGGCCTCACGCAGCCCTCCGACGCTGCCCGCGAGCACGGCGGTGCGCCCGTCGACCACCTCACGCAGCAGCGGATCCCTCGCGTCGATCGCGCGTCCTACCAGGTCGACGCTCTCCATGCCGCGTTGCGCCCCGACCGTGAAGCCCTCGTCGGCCCCTGCGGGCCCGAGCACGATGAGCGTGGCCTCCGAGCCGGTCAGCTCCTGGGTGCGCAGCGCCACGAGACCGAGCGCGTCCGCCTCGGTGGCGCCGGACAGCAGCTCGGCCCGGATCTCCCCGGAGGCTTCCAGCCACGCCTGCCGCAACCTGGTCTGCTCGAAGAGGTCCGAGTTCTGCACCGCGATCCCCGCGGCGGCGGCGAGTGCCTCGAGCACCACCTCGTCGTCGGCGGTGAACTCGCCGCCGCTCTGCTTCTCGGTGAGGTAGAGGTTGCCGTACACGGAGTCCCGCACCCGCACCGGAACGCCGACGAAGCTGTGCATGGGCGGGTGGTTGGGTGGGAAGCCGACGGAGGACTCGTGCGCGCTCAGCTCGGCGAGCCGCAGCGGCCGCGGATCCAGGATGAGCTGGCCGAGCAACCCCTTGCCCTCGGGGAGCCGCCCCATCCGTGTGCGGGTCTCCTCGTCGACCCCGACCGTGATGAAACGGGCGATCCCGCCGTCCGGCGCGAGCACGCCGAGCGCCCCGTAGCGCGCGTCCACGAGCGTGACGGCGGACTGCACGATGCGCTGCAGGGTGGCGTCCAGTTCGAGACTGGTGGCGACGGCGAGCACGGCATCCAGGAGGCCCTGCATCTGGTCGCGGATCTGGACGATCTCGGCCAGCCGCTCCTGCACGCCGTGCAGCAGCTCGTCGAGGCGCAGCCCCGCGAGGCCGTTCCGTCGCGCGTGCGCCGCGGCGAGGTCGTCCGACATGCCGAACTCCAGATCCTCGACCCCCCGACGTAGAGTGAACACCAATTCGGCGCGATGCGGGAGTGAGTCCGGCGCCTCGGTGGTGGTTTGCCGTGCCGGCCGGCATCGGCCACGTCGGCCCTCACGCACCGCGGCGCCACAGCGGTTCGACGCGCGCCCAGTCCTGCTCCCACCGGCGGGAGTTCACCCGCGCCGTCACCGAGCGCACCCCGAGCCAGCTCGCGACGAGCAGCGTCGCGCCGGCGCACAACACGCCGATCGCGGCGACTATCCCGCCGAAAACGGCGTTCACCGGGCGCAGCGGCGGCGGGGTGATCCTCCCCGTGGCATCGATCCACAGACCGACCTCGGTGCCTGCCCGTGCGGAGTGGGTCACCACGACGGCGCCGGTGTGCTCCAGCCCGGCTCGATCGGTCCAGCGCGCCGGGACCGTCGCCAGCCGGTGCATGCCGTAGTCGCCGGTCATAAGGATCACGTCCTCGAGCAGCACGGCACGCACCTGGGACACCGACCCGCCGTCATCGACGCGCGCGGCCTCCCTGCCGTGCACCGCGATTCCGGTCAGGCAGGCACTCCCGACCACCAGCAGTGCCGCGATGGCCAGGAGCCATGCGACGAGATCTTCGACGCGATCGGTGGGGCGCCGCGGCAGGCGGCACGGTGCTTCGGACATCGCGCTTTCCTCCGCTCGTTGCGGCCGACGGTGCACCGGACTGACTCGGTCCGACAGGACCGATCGTCACGCCGTCACCGACCACACCCACTCGCGCAGCAGCGCACGGCGGTCCACCGACGCGGGCCCGGAACGGGTCACCGGTTCTCCTTCTCCCCCGATCCCCGCCCGCCCGGGAAGCCGTGCCGCCATTCGTGTGGCTCGCCGTGGTACATCCGCCCGCGGCGGGCCTCCCAGTGCAACGCGGCCCGCCGCAGCCGCTCGGCGAGCCGGTCCACCAGTCGGTCGACCGCTTCCCTCGGCGTCGAACCCGTGCACCGCACGTGCAGCAACGTTCCCTCGAGATCGACGTTCGCCGTCGCGGTGACGGGACGGCCCCGGGTGGGCGGTGCCGGGCGGGACACGCGCACGCGGCAGAACAAGACCCTGCGATCGGCCCGGGCCAGTACGGCGGCGGCCTTCTTCCCCGCGTACCCGCGCAGGTCCTCGCCGATCGGGCCGTGCAACTCGACCACCACGTCCGCGGGTGCCGGGCCTTCTCCACTCATGAGCGGACGCTGTCACCGGCCTGTTCGCGCGGACAGGGCCGTCGGACCCGGATTCCTCGGGCCGATCGGCAGATCGTGGCTGCCCGTTCGGCGGAATGCGCCGGTCCGCGCCAGCGCCGCCGGCTGCGCGGGACCACCATTCGGGTCATGACGTCAGAGGTGCCGATGAGCGAGCGGATCATCAGCACGGCGCGGCAGCGAAGCGGTCGCCAGAGCGCCCCGGGGATGACGGCCCGCGGAGCGGGCGAGCGCAGCGAGGGCGGGCGTTGAACGACGGCGCTGACCTGGCCGATCGTCTCCGGCGCTGGGTCGGGAGCGGCCTGATCACCCCGGATCAGGCGGAGCGGATCCTCGCGGCGGAACAGCCCGTCGAGCGGCCGTCCCGGGCGCCGCTGGTGGCCGAGGCGCTCGGTTACGTCGGCGGGGTGCTGGTGCTCATCGGCGCCGTGACCGCCACCGACCGGTACTGGTCGCAGATCGGTGTCGGCGGACGGCTGGGCATCGCCTTCGGTGCCGCCGCGCTGCTGCTCGCCACCGGTGCCTTCGTCCCGGCTCGGCGCGCCGATGTGGGGCGAAGGCTGCGCGGCGTCTGCTGGCTGGTGTCGGCGGCCCTGTTCGGTACCGGTCTCGCCCTGCTGGGTGACGAGGTCCTGGATCTGCCAAGCGAGTCCGTCACGCTGCTGGCCGCCGCGGGCACCGCCGCCTACGCCGCGGTGTTGTGGTGGCGCCACCGCGGCGTCCTGCAGCAGGCCGCGCTGCTCGCGGCTCTCGCCGTCGCGGCGGCATCGGCCGTCGTGCACCTGCCGAACGGCGACGACGACCCGGTGACGGGCCTCGCGGTGTGGGGGGTCGGCGTCGGGTGGTCGGTGCTGGGCTGGGGCCGCGTGATCGCCGCGCGGACCGCGGCGTACGTACTGGGCGGCGCCGCCGTCGTGCTCGGGGCGCAGTTCACCGTCGAGGCCGGGTGGGTCGCGGCGCTGGCCGTCGCGTCCGTGGTCGCGCTGGTGGCGGCCGGTGCGTGGCTGCGCGAGCTCGTGCTGCTCGGGGTCGGCGCGGTCGGCACCCTGATCACGGTGCCGGCGGTGCTCGGGCAGTACTTCCCGGACACGCTCACCGTTCCCCTCGCGCTGGTGGGATGCGGGGCGCTCCTCGTGGCCGCGGCGGCCTACACCGCACGCCTGCGCCGCGCCGCCGCGCCGCCGAGGAGACAGGCCGAGGGCACGAGGGTGGCCGCACTCGCCGCGGTGATCGTCGTCGTGGTGGCGGTGGTCGTCGCCGTGCTCGCGCTCGGCCGGTAGTCGTGACGATGGTCCGGGGGCCGCTCAGCCGTCGCTCCCCAGCACGGTCGTGCGGCCCCCGGGCCCGCCGGAGGTGCCCGGTTCTGACACCGGGCCGCCGCCGCGCCTGCCGACCGTGTCCCCCATTGGACACGTCGGCGGCTGCAGGCTGTCCGTCCCTCCAGCGTGCACAAGCGTGACGGATCGGACGCGCGCCGGGACAGGGTCCAAGGACCCTGTCCGGAGAGGGCAGAACGGCAGCGTGGCGTCCGGTCCAGTAATTCCCTGCGTGCCCGCCCTGTATCGCGTTACAGTCCTCGGCGAGGACGGGCCGGAGACGGTCGGTTACCCCTTCCGTAGGGAGAGGTTGCGGGTTCGAATCCCGCCTCCCCGGCATGGCCGGGGAGTAGCTCAACCCGGTAGAGCGCTCAACCCCGGCGGTCACAACACGCCCGTCCTCGCACAACTGGATATCGAAGGACGGGCCGGAGGTCGTCGGTTATCGGATCCATGGGTTGCGGGTTCGAGTCCCGCCGCCGGCCCGGCCGGTGTAGCTCAATCGGCAGAGCAATGGCACCCCGGCGACCGCACACACGCCCGTCCTGCTTGCAGATCGGCCCTGCGGGCCGGATGCGGTCGGTTACCGCTTTCAACGGATCCCCCGGCCGCGACCCACACGCCCGCAGGGCCTACCCACGAGGAGGCCCCTGTGGACCCGCTCACCGCCGTCACCACCCGCCAGACCCCGCAGACCGAGCCCGCCGACGCCCGGCAGAAGCCGAACGCGGCGGGCGGCTACGCGTTCGCGCTCGGCGACGACGCGCGCGTGCACCGGTTCCTGGTGCTCGGCACCGACGGCGGCACCTACTACACCTCGGAGCGCGAGCTCACGAAGGACAACGCCGAGGTCGTGCTGCGTGCCGCACGCGAGCGGGGCGAGTGGCTGGTCGCGCAGGTCGTCGCCGTCTCCACCGCGGGCCGGGCGCCGCGCCAGAACCCCGCGATCTTCGCGCTCGCGGCCGCCTCGGCGCTCGCGGACGACGCGGGCCGCAAGGCCGCGTTCGCCGCGCTGCCCGCCGTGTGCCGCACCGGCACCCACCTGTTCCTGTTCGCCCGCTACGTCGAGCAGTTCCGCGGGTGGGGGCGCGGCCTGCGCAGGGCCGTCGCCGGGTGGTACCTCGACCGTCCGGTCGACGACGTTGCCTACCAGGCCGTGAAGTACCGGCAGCGGGAGGGCTGGTCGCACCGCGACCTGCTGCGCCTCGCCCACCCGGATACCGACGATGCGGCCCGCCGCGACCTGTTCCGGTGGATCGTCGCCGACGAGCCGGCCGCCGATGTCCCGCCGCTCGTGTCCGCGTTCGTCGCGGCGCAGACCGCGTCCATCCCCGAGCTGATCGAGCTGATCGGGGCGCACCCGCTGTCGTGGGAGATGCTCCCGGACACCGCGCTCGGCCGGCCCGAGGTGTGGCGCGCGCTGGTGGAGAAGGGCATGCCGCAGACCGCGCTCATGCGGCAGCTGCCCCGGCTCACCCGCCTCGGCGTGCTCGACGGCGACACCCGCCGCACCGTCGTCGCGCAGCTCGCCGACGCGGACCGGCTGGGGAAGGCCCGCGTGCACCCGGTGAACGTCCTCGTGGCGCTGCGCACGTACGCGAGCGGGCGCAGCGCGCGTGGCGACGGCGAGTGGCGCCCGGACCGCCGGGTCGTCGACGCGCTCGACGCCGCGTTCTACGCCGCGTTCGGCACGGTCGAGCCGGCCGGGAAGCGCACCCTGATCGCCCTGGACGTGTCCGGGTCGATGACCGCGCCAGCCTCGGGGCTGCCGATCTCCTGCCGGGAGGCGTCGGCCGCGCTCGCGCTCGTCACGATGGCCACCGAGCCGGACGTCGACGTCGTCGGGTTCACCAGCGCATCCCGTGGCGGCTGGGGCGGGCCGACGGTGCTCTCCGAGCTGCCGATCAGCCCGCGCCAACGCCTCGACGACGCGATCCGCGCCGTGTCGAACCTGCCGTTCGGCGGCACGGACTGCGCGTTGCCGATCCTGTGGGCGCAGGAGCAGGGGAAGGCGTACGACTCGTTCCAGGTGTACACCGACAACGAGACGTGGGCCGGCTCGACCCACCCGCACCAGGCGCTGCGGCGCTACCGGGAGCACAGCGGGATCGACGCCCGGCTCGTCGTGGTCGGCATGACCGCGTCAGATGTGAGTATCAGTGACCCGAACGATCCTGGGTCATTGGACGTCGCCGGGTTTGATGCCGCCGTCCCCAACCTGATCGCGGACTTCTCCCGCGGCGATGTCTGAGACGGAGGTTTGCTCGACGTGCGGGGTGGAGAAGTCGATCGAGGACTTCCCAGCCCGCACTGGTGCAGGCAAGATCAAGAAGCGACGAATGTGTCAGGCATGCCGTAACGCAGCGGACTACGCGAAGTCAAAGCGGTGGGCCGAAGCGAACCCGGAGGCCGCTCGGGAACGCTCCCGTCGCTACGACCAGCGGCACAATGCCTCCCGGCGCGCCCGGTGGCACATGGACCCGGAGTACCGCGAGCGGAACAAGGCAGCCGCCAAGAGGTGGCGCGCGCGGAATCGGGAGACGTATCTCCCGAAACTGCGAGAGCGGAATCGGCAACTCCGTCGTGCCGTGATCGAGCTCTACGGAGGGACGTGCGGTTGCTGCGGTGAGTCCACGGTGGAGTTCCTCGCGATCGATCACGTGAACGGCGGCGGCAACCAGGCCCGAAAAGCGGGTGAGCTGGCCGCGAGCCTGTGTCGCAAGCTCCTGGACCACGGACAACCGCATCCGGACTACCGCTTGCTCTGTCACAACTGCAACTCTGCCCTGGGCTACTACGGGTACTGCCCGCACCAGACGCCCTCCGATGAGGTGGGCTGATCGATGTCCGACCCCAGGGCCGTGCAAGCCCGCGAGGCGCACCGCCTCGCGGGCGACGCGGAACGGCTCGCCGCCCAGCACCGGGCGCAGCGCGACCGGCTCGTCCGGCAGCTGCGGGCCGAGGACCCGGCGCGGTGGTCCTACACCGCGCTGGCCGGGGCGGTCGGGTGCAGCCCCGAGCTGATCGCGGCGATCGTGAAGGGCCGCACCCGCACCTCGTGACCCGCTGCGGTCAGGCGTCGAGCTCGGTCGCGGCGACGGCGTGCACGGGCGGCGCCTGGATCCCGAGCTCTCGTGCGATGGCCGGGATCTCGGGGTCCGCGAGGAACCCGTGGTAGTCCTTCGCATCCCAGTCGAAGACGGACCACACCCGGTGCGCGTCCTCGGGATCGAAGTAGACCCGGGCGCCCCGGCAGCCGTGCTCCCGCCGCTTCTCCGCTCCGACGGTCTCGAAGACCTCCAGGAACCGATCGGGGTCAGCGACCTTGGCGATGGTGACGATCATTCCTGCTCCTGAGCACCGTGGACGACTTCCCGCCAGTCGAGCAGGACCCTAGAACCTCGACTCTGGCGGAGGTCAAATGCTCGGTCGGCACCTGTCGGACACGGCCGGGCGACCACAATCAAGATCCGCGAGACACGGGCTGGTTCTCGAGCACCCAGAACCGCTCGCCACGCGAGGATTCGAGCTTGGCGAGGAGCTCCAGGTGGATCTCGCGGACCCGCTCGGCGGTGATCGCCTCGGCGGGGTCGACCTCCTCGATCCGCACGCTGGTCGGGTCCTCGTACAGGTGCTCGCCCGCGAGGCGGCCGCGCTCGTCGTAAGGCCAGACGAACGCCTGGCGACTGGACACGTGGTAGAGCCGGTCCGGGTCCGGCACGTCGTCGTAGCCGACGGCGCGCAGGTCCGAGCCCTTGGCGAGCTGGTGGAAGGTGAGCTCGTCGGCCACGCCCCAGTCGGCCACGGCGAGGCGGTCGTCGGAGTTCCACAGCACCGAGTTTCCGACGCTGTTGTAGAACGCGACGACGCCGTCCTTGCCCTCGATCACGGCGGGGTGGGCGCCCCATGTGACCCGGTAGACGGGATGGTCCACCATCATGTCGGGGGCGACGATCTTGTCGAACTGGCCCGATCCCTCGAGGTGGACGTGGCGCCAGAAGTTCAGCAGGATCGCCCGGTGCAGCGGCTCTGTTGTCTTCTCGAGCAGCTCCGCGGTCGGCGTCATCGTCTCGTACAGGGCCTTCTCGAAGCGGTTCATGGCCGTCCTTGTGGTGGGAGTCGTCCGGGCCAGGCTGGCCACGGGGCGTCGAGCCTGTCCAGGACGGTGGCGCAGGTGTTCCCACGATGACGGGTGCCGTGCACTGCGCGTCGTCTCATTTCTGAGACGCCACTCCCGCGGGGCAGCATTACCGTTCCCGGGCAGGAGGTGGACATCCAGTGGTGAATGTCGGCATCAACCTCGGCTTCGGAAAGCTCGATCCGGATATCCAGGACACGCAGATGTACCTCGAGGAGCTCGACCTCGCGGTACGGGCCGAGGCACTCGGCTACGACACGGTGTGGGTGGTGGAGCACCACTTCGAGGACTACTCGCTCTGCCCGGACAACCTGCTGGTGCTCGCGCACCTGGCAGGCCGAACCTCGACGATCAAGCTGGGCACGGCCGCGGTGATCGTGCCGTGGAACGACCCGCTCCGGGTGGCCGAGAAGGCCCTGATGGTCGACGCCATCTCCGGCGGACGGCTCCTGCTCGGGCTGGGGCGCGGCCTGTCCCGCAAGGAGTACGTGCCGTTCCGCATCACCCTCGACCAGACGAGGGACCGCTTCGACGAGGCCGCCCCGATGATCTTCGAGGCGGTGGAGACCGGCGTCATCGAGGGCGACGGCCCGTACTACCCGCAGCCGCGAGCCGAGTTGCGGCCGCGGCCCGCAGGCTCGTTCCGCGCCCGCCGCTACATGGTGGCCGGCTCGCCGGACTCGATCGTCATGGCGGCGAAGCTGCGGGCCGCGATGATGTCGTTCATCGTCCGCCCGGTGCAGGACCTGATGCCCGGCTTCACCCGGTACCGCGAGCTGTACGAGGCGGAGCACGGCGAGACGGCGCCGCCGATCAGCCTCGCCGTCAACATGTACTGCCACGAGGACATCGAGGTGGCCCGCGAGCGGCACTGGCGCTACGTCAACCGGTTCTTCATGTCGAACGTCGAGCACTACGAGATGGCCGGGGAACACTTCGCGGGCCTCAAGGGCCACGAGCGGTACGCCGCGAACGCCGCCCACTTCCGCGAGATCGGCCTGGAGAAGGCCGCCGACGACTACGCCGCCACCGCGCTGTGGGGCGACCCGGAGCAGGTCCTCGGCCAGATCGAGGCGATCAGGGACGTCCTCGGCGACTTCGCGCTCTCCCTCAGCGCGTCGTTCGGCGGGATGCCCTACGACCAGGTGCGCGAGAGCCTCGAGCTGTTCGCCCGCGAGGTGCTGCCGAAGGCACGCAGCCTCGGATGACACCCCGCGTCCCGCGCACCACCGCCGAGTGGGACCGGGTCCGGGAGGCCAAGCACAACGTGCTGGCGCGCGACCCGCTCTCCGTCGACCCTGCCGACTACCCCGATGTCCGTCCCGAGGTGGTCGCCTCGTGGCGGCGCTCGATGCTCGCGGGCGTCGATCCCGGGGCGCGCGAGTACGTCCTGGACGAGGAGTTCCAGCCGGGCACCCGGCTGGCCGCCGTCGCACAGCCGATCATGGACCGGCTCCGGGACGAGATCGCCGATCTCGGCTCGTGGGGGTTCCTCGCCGACCGGGCCTGCCGGCTGCTCACGGTGGTCGTCGGGGACTTCCCGACCGCGAACCGGGTGCACCGGCAGAACCTGCGCGCGGGGATGGCCTTCGCCGAGGACGTCATGGGGACGAACGGGATGGGCTGCGCCCACGAGACGCAGCAGCCGTTCATCATCTCGGGCACCGAACACTTCCGGGCCGACACGGAGATCCTCACGACCACCGGGGTGATCATCCGGGACCCGTTCACCAAGCGGCACGTGGGGACGTTCGGGGCCCACTGCCTGCGCGAGTACGGCTCGGCCGCGCTGCTGCCCCTCGTCGTCGAGATCGGCCGCTCGATCGAGGCGCAGCTGGAGCGCAGGGCCGACGGTGAGCGCGAGGTGTTCGACGCCTACTCGGCCGCCGCGCGGCGCCATCGCGGCCTCGTCGTGGCGGTGAGCAGGCGGCTCTCCGTGGTCAGCACCCAGGCCCGCACCCTCGTGCGGGAGGCGGACGAGGAGCTGCTGCGCAGGCTCGCCGATGAGGCGGGTGAGCGAACCCGCACCGTACGCAGGCGCCTGTCCTCCGGGGTCACGGCGAACATCCAGATCCTGCCCGTGCGGCAGCCGAGGGGCGAGTTCGCCGCTGTCCTCGTGCTGGAGCCGGTGGAGACGCAGGGCAGACCACTCGGGAACGCCGGCGAGGACCGGGCGGTCGACGTCCGCGCCTGCCTGTCCCACGCGCTCCGGGAGGGCCGCCCGGTCCTGCTGGCCGGGGAGCGGGGGTGCGGCAAGCGCCACGAGGCGCGGACGGCGCTGCACGCGGTGTCCGACCGCGTCGTGGAGCTGGAGGCGCGCCGCGCGCCCGACGACTGGTTGCAGGGGTTCGCGGCGGCCCTGCGGACGCCCGGCACCGGGGTGCTCCTCGGCCACATCACGGAGCTCCCGGCCGAGCTCGCAACGCCCGTCGCGACCCTGCTCGACGGCGCCCGCGGCCCGATCGTCGCCACGACCGCAGAGGACGCGGACCTCGCCGTCGTCCGCGAGCGGTTCCCGGTGGTACTGACCGTCCCGCCGCTGCGGGAACGCCGCGACGAGCTCGCCGCGTTGTGCGCGGACCTCCTCGCCGACCTCGGCGACGAGCCGGTTCACCTGACCCCGAGGGCCGCGGCGGCGCTGGCGGCGGGCGACTGGCCGGGCAACGTCCGGCAGCTGCTGCAGGTGCTCGCGAGTGCCCGGATCCGCGCGGCGGGCCCCACCATCGACCTCCCGGACCTGCCCGGCCACCACCGGACGCCCCTGGACGAGGTCCAGCGCGCGGAGCGCCGGGTGCTGATGGCCGCACTGCGCGAGGCAGGAGGCGACCGCAGCGCGGTGGCGAAGCGGCTGGGGATCTCGCGGGCGACGGTGTACCGCAAACTGAAGCGCTACGAGCTGCGGTGAGTACCGGGCGTTGATCAGCGCGATCGGGACCTGGCGCCCATATGCGGACGCCAGGTCCCGTTTGCGTCGATCAAGGCGACCAGTTCAGCCGAACGGCCACGAGAGTGGGGCCTCCTCGCCGATGCTGGCGCCGTGTCCTTCGAGGCGCTCGTGGAGCAGCAGGCTGGCGTCGTGTCGCTCGCCCAGGCCGTGACCTGCGGGATATCGGCCTCCACCGTGCGCCGGTGGGTCGGGGAAGGCCGGTGGAGGCGGGTGCGCCCCGCTGTCTTCCTCGTGGGTGGGCACCGCTACACCGACGAGGCGCGCGTCCGGGCGGTCGCGCTCTGGGCCGGACCGCAGGGCGTGATCACCGGGCCCGCGGCCGCGTACTGGCACCGGATGCTCGAGCAGGCCCCGGCCTTCATCGACCTGACCGTGCCGGCCGGACGCAAGCCCAAGCCGCCGGCGGGAGTTCGTCTTCATCGCCGCGACCTGGACCCGGCGGACGTGCGGCAGCGGTTGGGTGTGCGGGTGGCGGCCAGGCCGTTCGCCGCGCTCGAGACGGCGGTGGCCCTGCCCGACGGCTCGGTGTTCCTCGACCGGGCGTTGCAGAAGCACGTCCCGTTCGCCGAGGTCTACCGCGCCTACTGCCGCAACATGGGACGGCCCGGATCTGCCGCGGCGGGTCGGCTCCTGGTGGCCGCGGCCGACCGGGCCGACTCGGCTGCGGAGCGGCTGCTCGTTCGGCTGCTGCGGGAGGCGGGGATCGGCGGCTGGGTGCTCGGTCACCCGCTCGGCCCCTATCGGATCGACCTGGCCTTCCCCGCGCAGCGGGTGGCCGTCGAGGTGGACGGCTGGGCGTACCACGTCGACCCGGAGCGGTTCCGCAACGATCGGCGCAAGGGCAACTTCATCACCCGCAGCGGATGGGACCTGCTCCGCTTCACCTGGCACGGACTCCACACCCAGCCGGCCGAATCGCTGCGGGAGATCACCGACACCCTCGCCCGCGCGGCATGATCACCGGGAGCGGGACCTGGCGCCCGTATATGGGCGTGAGGTCCCGACTCTGACGATCAACCCCGGCGGGATCAGCGAGGCGCGGCCTGCGTGCCCAGTGCCGCCGCCAGCAGGGCCGCCACGTCGGCGTCGACCGCCGTGTAGTGCACGAACGTGCCGTCCCGTCGCCCCCGCACCAGGCCCGCGAGGCGCAGCTTCGACAGGTGCTGGCTGACCGCGGTGGGGGTGGCGCCCACCAGCTCGGCGAGGCAGGCGACCGACGTCTCACCCTGCGACAGCGCCCAGAGGATCTTCACCCGCGTGGGGTCGGCGAGCAGCCGGAAGCGCTCGGCGGCGGCCTGGGCCGCGTCGTCGCCGGGCATGTCGAAGTCGGGCAGGGTGCCGTGCACGTTCCGAGGGTAGCGGAGACCACAACTATGTGACTGCCTTTGAACCTTCGCATATGCGCAGGTACTGTTCCGACCCGTGGTCATCCTGGAACGTCCCGCCGCGCCCGTCGCCCGCCGTCGCGCCGCGATCCACACCATGCCGGAGGTGCGGTGGGCCACCGCGTCGCTGGCGCTCTTCGCGGCCGGCGGCGCTGCCCAGCTGGCCGGGGCGCCTGCGCCGGTCTGGTGGGCGCTGTACCTCGCCTGCTACGCGGCGGGCGGCTGGGAGCCCGCGCTGGCCGGGCTGCGCGCGCTGCGCGAGCGGACGCTCGACGTCGACCTGCTGATGGTCGTGGCCGCGATCGCCGCCGCGACGATCGGCCAGGTCTTCGACGGCGCACTGCTGATCGTCATCTTCGCCACGTCCGGCGCGGTGGAAGCCGTGGTCACCCGGCGCACCGAGGAGTCGGTGCGGGCGCTGCTCGACCTCGCCCCGGACCGCGCCACCCTGCTGCGCGACGACGACACGGAGGTCACCGTCCCGGTCGCCGACCTCGCCGTCGGCGACGTGGTGCTCGTCCGCCCAGGCGAGCGGGTGGGCGCGGACGGGGTCGTGGTCTCCGGGATCAGCGAGGTCGACCAGGCCTCGATCACCGGCGAGGGCCTGCCCGCCACGAAGCGACCCGGCGACGAGGTCTTCGCCGGAACCGTGAACGGCACCGGAGCGTTGCGGGTCGCCGTCCAGCGCGTCGCGGCGGAGTCGGTGGTGGCCCGCATCGCCGCGATGGTGGAGGAGGCCTCGGCCGGCAAAGCACGCACCCAGCTGTTCATCGAGCGCGTGGAGCAGCGCTACTCGATGGCCGTGGTGGTCGGCGCGCTGGCGCTGGTCGCGATCCCGCTCGCGTTCGGCGCGGCCTTCGAGCCGACGCTGCTGCGCGCGATGACGTTCATGATCGTCGCGTCGCCGTGCGCGATCGTCCTCGCGACGATGCCGCCGCTGCTCGCCGCGATCGCGAACGGCGGGCGGCGGGGTGTGCTCGTGAAGTCCGCGGTGGCGATGGAGGCGATGGGCCGGACCACCGTCGTCGCGTTCGACAAGACGGGCACGCTCACCGAGGGCAGGCCGCACCTGGAGTCGGTGACGCCGCTCGACGGGTTCGACGAGGACACGGTGCTCGCGCTGGCCGCGTCCGCCGAGCGCCCCAGCGAGCACCCCCTCGCCGGCGCGATCGTGCAGGCCGCCCGCGAGCGCGGGCTGCCCGTCGCCGACGCCGCCGACTTCAGCTCCGTGCCCGGCCGCGGTGTACGCGCCACGGTCGGCGGGACGGCCGTCGTCGTCGGCTCACCGACCATGTCGGACGGGTTCCCGGAGGCTCCGGTCGCACGGCTGGAGGCCGACGGGGCCACGGTCGTCGTCGTGATCGCCGACGGCCGCCCGGCCGGCCTGCTCGCACTCGTCGACCGGCTCCGCCCGGACGCGGCCGACACGGTCGCCCGGCTCGCGGAGCTGACCGGCAACCCACCCGTGCTGCTCACCGGGGACCACCCGGCCGCAGCGGCCCGGGTCGCCGACGCCGTCGGGATCGCCGACGTGCGGGCCGGGCTCCTCCCCGACGCGAAGGCCGCCGCCGTGCGGGAGCTGCAGGAGGCCGGGCATCGGGTGCTGCTCGTCGGAGACGGCGTGAACGACGCCCCCGCGCTCGCCACCGCCGACGCCGGGGTGGCGCTGGGCGGGCGAGGCATCGCACTGGCCGTCGAGACCGCCGACATCGTGATCGTCCGCGACGACCTCACCACCCTGCCGAACCTGCTCGGCCTCTCCCGCCGCGCCCGCCGGGTCGTCGTGGCCAACGTGACGATCGCGGCCACGGTGATCGCCGTACTCGTGACGTGGGACCTCGTCGGCACCCTCCCGCTCCCGCTGGGTGTGGCCGGGCACGAGGGTTCCACGGTCGTGGTGGCGCTGAACGGGCTGCGCCTGCTGCGCGCCGCGGCATGGCGGCGCGCCGGGCGCCGGCGGCCCGTCAGCGCGCAGACGGGCAGCGATCAAGGCAGCAGCGCGAGCGCCTCGACATGACGCGGGCGCACAACTCCGAAGTGCCGATGGTCGAGCGTCGCGACGGCGGGCAGGTTGAGCCGCTCCGCCAACGCGATCACCGACGCGTCCACAGTGCCGAGGGGTAGATCGGCGTACTTCTCGACCAGCTCGGCGATTCGCTCGAGATCGGCCGATGTGCTTCCAGCATCGTGAACAAGCCGGAACGCACGTCTGCGAGGAATGCCAGCTCCGCATGGGTCCCACGCCGCCGCTCCACGAGCATGCACACCTCCGTGAACACGGTCGTAGGGACGAGCAGCGGCCCTGGATAGTGGGCTAAGAAATCCCGACACCTTACGTGGTGATCGTCTCGATCGTTGATCAAGGCAACGATCGGGCCCGTATCGACGACGATCACTCCTGCGGCGCGCCCTCGTGCTCACCGCCCGCTCGCAGGATGTCCTCCGACCGCTCCGCGAGATCACGCTCGGCGTTCAGCGTGCCTGCACTCGCGAATCGCCGCGGCGCCGTTGGGGGCGGCTCGTCGAGGCTGGCACGGAGGAGCTGCTCCACCACCGGCAACCGCGCCTCAGGCACGGCATCGACCAGGCGATGTACATCCTCGCGGGTGGACATGATGACAGTTTCGCACGTACCCGCCCGCGGCTACCGCCCCAAGTGAGCCGCGGCCACGCTCTTCGGCACGACCATGCGCCATGCGTCGACCACCAGCTCGCGCATCTCCTCCTCGCCGAGCGCGGCCGACCAGGCATGCACCCAGTTGAACCGCTGGTCGGAGAGCCCGGGCAGGTGGAACTTCGCGGGGTCGGACGCGATGAGCGCGTCGCGTTCCTCCTTCGGGTACGCGAAGCCCAGCACCGTCTCGTCCCGCGAGAACGCGACGTAGACGATCTGGCCGACGCGGAACTTCACGCGGTCGTGGATGAGGTGCTCAGTGGTGCGGGGAAGCGACATTGCGAGCCGCCGCACCTCGTCGACCGTGACCCCAGAGTTGGCGACCATGGATCGAGTATGGCCTCAGGGCATGACAATTCCGGCGCCCGGCCCGAGCGGTAGCCCGAGGGCGTAGAAGACGCCGAGGATCACAGTCCACACCACGAGGAACGGCGGCACGAAGATCGCCAGGCGGGACATCAGCGTGCCGAGCTTCGCCTCCGGTTCGTAGGTGCGCAGCATGGCGAGCACCAGGAACAGGTAGGGGTTCATCGGCGTGATGATCCCGGTGGCCGAGTCGCCGATCCGGAACGCCGCCTGCGAGACGGCCGGGTGCAGGCCCAGCAGCATGAACGCGGGCACGAACACCGGCCCGAGCAGTGACCACAGCGCCGAGCCGGACACGATGAAGAGGTTCAGCGCAGTGGCCAGCAGGATGAGCATGACGAGGGCGGCGAACCCTGTCAGCCCGAGGCTCTCCAGGAGCGCCGCGGCCCGCACCGCGAGCATGATCCCGACGTTCGACCAGTTGAAGACGGCGATCACCTGCGCGGCGACGAACATCATCACCACGTAGGACGCCATGTTCTTCACCGAGTCGGCCATGATCGTCACGGCGTCGTCGCTGCTGGTCAGAGAACGGATCGTCACGCCGTAGGTGATCCCGCCGAGCACGAACGCCACGAACAACAGCGGCACCACACCCGACAGCACCGGGGACGGGACCAGCGAACCGCCCTCCCCGCGCAGCGGGCTCCCCGGCAGCAGCCAGGCCACGAGCACGACCGCCGCGTAGGCGGCCACCACGATCGCGGCCCTGAGCACCCCGCGCCGCTGCGCAGGCTCCAGCACGAGCGACTCGGCCGGCTCACCGTCGGGCGAGTAGGGGCCGAGCCGCGGCTCGAGCACGCGTGAGATCAGGAAGCCGCCCAGCACGCCGAGGACGAGGCTGCTCGCGCCGGTGAAGTACCAGTTCACGAGGATGTGCAGGGCCAGGCCCTCGGCCTGCGGGAGGATCGCGGCCGACTTCTGCGTGATACCGATGTAGAGCGCGTCGAGCGAGCCGATCGTGAAGCCCGCGGCGTACCCGGCGCCGACGCACGCGAAGCCGCCGATGAGCCCGGCCACCGGGTGCCTCCCGGCACTCTTGAAGACGATCGCCGCGAGCGGCGGCAGCACGATCGAGGCGACATCGCTCATCATGTGCGCCTGGCACGCGACGATCGCGACGGCGTACGGAAGCAGCCAGCGCGGCGCGCGGGCGAGCGTGCCCCGCATCAGCGCTTCCAGTAGCCCGGTCTTCTCCGCGAGCCCGACCGCCATGATCATCACGAGCACGGCGGCGATCGGCGGGAACTCGGCGAAGTTCTTCACCATGTTCTGCAGGAACCAGGCCACGCCCTCGCCGCTGAACAGCGCCTTCACGGCGAGGCTCTCATCCGCGCCGGGCACGGTGACGGTCGCGCCCCCCAGTGCCAGCACCGTCGAGACGACCCCGAGCAGCCCGAACAGGCCGAGGAACAGCACCACCGGGTTGGGCAGCCGGTTGCCCAACCGCTCGATGCCGGAGAGGAGCCGGTCGACGACGGTGACCGGGCGCGTCGCGGTGTCAGTCATCGCAGCTCACCCCCGCGAGCAGGCTCTTGCGGATCACGCCCTCCTGCAGCACGCAGACGACGTTGGCCGGATCACCCAGCACGGCGATGTCGCGCAGCGGGTCGCCGTCGCACACGACGACGTCGGCGAGCTTCCCCTCCTCGAGCGTGCCGAGGCGGTCCCCCAGCCCGAGCAGCCCGGCCGCGGTGCGGGTGCCGGCCACGATCGCGGCCATGGGATCCATGCCGAGGTCGACGAGGTAGGACAGCTCCATCAGGTTCTGCCCGTGCGGGCAGACCGCGGCGTCGGTGCCGAGCGCGATCGGCACGCCGCGATCGATGGCGCGGGAGATGTTCTCCTTCGTGACGCCCGACCAGCGCACCTTCTTCTGGTAGTGGTAGTCGGGCATCCGGTCCTTGTCGATGCCCGCGTACACGGTGGAGAGCGTCGGCACGACCGTGATCCCGAACTCGCCGGCGAGGTCGCCCGCCTCGTCGTCGAGGCCGTAGCCGTGCTCGATGCTCGTGACGCCCGCGCGGAGCGCGTTGAGGATGCCCGGGCGGCCCTGGGCGTGGGCGGCCACAGCCTTGCCGCCGTGCCGGCCGACCTCGTCGACGACGGCCTTCATCTCCTCGACGGTCAGGCCCTCGTCGTCCGGGTCGTCGTAGGGGCTTCCCATGCCGCCCGTCGCGCAGACCTTGATCAGGTCGGCGCCGGAGCGCAGCACGCGGCGCACGGCGAGGCGCACCTCGTCGACGGTGTCGGCGATCTCGGTCATCCCGCCGGAGAGGTCGGTGCCGTCGGGGAGCGAGACGTCGCCGTGGCCGCCGGTGTGGCTCAGCGCGCGGACCGCGGTCTGCAGCCGCGGGCCGACGATCCTGCCGGACTCGACGGCCGTGCGGTAGCCCGCCGGCAGGCCGGCGAGGTCGCGAGCGGTGGTGACGCCCGCGTCGAGGGTCTGGCGGATCCGCGCCGCCGTGTCGAGCACCAGCAACGTCGGGTCCTCCAGGCCCCGCTGCCCGGGCGGCATCCCGTGTCGGAAGCCGAGGTGGACGTGCGTGTCGATGAACCCGGGCAGGACGGTGCGGCCGGCGACGTCGATGATCCGGGTCTCCGGCCCCGGCAGCGGGGCGGCGTGCGCGCTGCCGGCGTACTCGACGGTCCCGCGCTCGTCGATGCAGACGACGGCGTCGGCCACCGCGGCGGCGCCCGTTCCGTCGATCAGGCGTGCGTGCTCGATCCTCGTACTCATGGCGCCACAGGGTCCGGGTCGCGCCCTTCGACGGTGTTACGGTGCAGGTTCCGTTCAGAACAAGCCCGGATCGATCCGGATCGGTGCATCGGCCATGACGCAGGATCCGAGCACGGCCCTCGACGAGGTCGATCGCCGCATCGTGCACGCCATGCAGATCCACCCGAGGGCACCGTGGCGGCTGGTCGGCGAGGTCCTCGCGATCGACCCGGTGACGGCGGCCCGCCGCTGGCAGCGCATGGAGCGCGACCGGCTCGCCTGGATCACGGCGTACCCGCGCCTCGCCGACCCCCGAAACGCCGTCACCGCCGTCGTCGAGATCGACACGCGGGCCGGGGCGGGCCCACAGGTCGCCGAGACCATCGCCGCCCAGCCGCGCGCCCTGAACGTTAAGGAGACGGCAGGAGGCCGGGACCTCGTGGTGTCCGCGCAGGCCCCGACCCTCGACGAGCTGGCGCGGTTCATCTCGCTGCACCTGGCCACGGTGCCCGGCGTGACGGCGACCCGGACGCACGTCGTCACCGCGATGCCCACAGAGGGCAGCAGCTGGCGGCTGCGCGATCTCGACGCCGGCCAGCGGTTCCAGCTCGAGCGGGCCGCCGTGTCGACGCCGGGACCGGTGCGCGACGCCGCATGGGACGCCGTCGACGGCCGGATGCTGTCGCTGCTCTCCACCGACGGCCGGATGCCGATCCGCCGCCTCGCCGACGAGCTCGGCACCAGCGTGACGACCGCGGGCCGCCGCCTGCGGCAGCTCGTCGGCTCGCGGATCAGCCTGCGCTGCGACGTCGCCCGGCCCGTGTCGGGATGGCCGCTGTCGGCCGTCTACTTCGCGTCGGCCCCCGCGGACAAGCTGCGCGAGATCAGCCAGGCGCTCGCCGCCGTGTCCGAGGTCCGCTCGTGCGCGATCACGGCGGGCCCGCACAACCTCGTCATCGACGTGTGGCTGCGCAGCCTGCCCGACGTGCACAACCTCGAGGCCCACCTGTGCGCCCGCCTGCCACTGCGCGTGGCCGACCGGGCCGTCGTGCTGCGCACGGTGAAGCACATGGGACGGCTGCTCGACCCTGACGGCCGCTGCCGGGGCGTGGTCCCGTTGGACTGGTCGATCACCTGACCCGTTCCGAGCCAAGGGCCGTGAGCGGACTCACCGCGTACTGGATCGATTCCAGCTGGGCTTTCGTGGACCCTGGATGCAGGTGCCCGCCGTCGCAGCGCCATCCAGGACGAAGCCGACGATCTCGTGGAACCGGACTCCCCATGCCTTTCCCCCTTGATTCCGCACGCCTGCACTTCCGCCGCAGGCCGACCCCTCCCCCGGTGCGCGGGCACCGGATCGCCGCCACTGCGCTGTTCACGGTGGACGGCGCCGTCTTCGGCTCGTGGGCCTCGCGAATCCCCGACGTCGCGGCAGGCGTCGGCGCGGGGCCGACGGCACTCGGCCTCGCCCTGCTGTGCGTCTCGCTCGGCGCGCTCGCCAGCATGCAGCTGACCGGGGCGCTGTGCGCCCGCATCGGCCCGGGGCTCGCCGGCGTCGCCGCCGCGATTGCCACCTGCGCCGCGCTCGCCCTCCCGGGCCTCACCGGCTCGATCCCCGAGCTCGCGGTGGTGCTGCTGGTGTTCGGCGCCGCCACCGGCACGCTGAACGTGGCCGCCAACGCGATCGGCGTGCGGGTCGAGGCCGCGGCGCACCGGCCCGTGCTGCCGTCCCTGCACGCGGGGTTCAGCTTCGGCGGGCTCGCCGGGGCCGCGGTAGGCGGCGCCGTCGCATCGCTCGCGTCGCCCGCCGTGCACCTTCTCGTCGTCGCCGCGGTCGGGGTGCTCGCCACGGCGAGCGTCGCGCCCGTCCTGCTGGCCGCGGACGGCACGCCCTCCCCCGACGGCGACACCGCGGCCCCGCGCGGCACCACCCGCGGCCTCGTCGTGTTGCTGGGCGTCATCGCCGGGTGCACGGCGTTCGGTGAGGGCGCGGTCACCGACTGGGGAGCGCTGCACCTGCACGAGATCGGCGCCACCCCGGTGCTCGCGGCCGCGGGCTACGCCGGATTCTCCCTCGCGATGGCGTGCGGCCGGCTGGCCGGGAACGGTCTCGTGCACGCGCTCGGCCCCACCCGGGTCGTGACCGGTGGGGCCATCCTCGCCACCGCAGGGGCGCTGGTGGTGGCGACCGTCCCGGACGTCGCGATCGTGCTCGCCGGCTTCGTGCTGATCGGGCTCGGCCTTGCCAACGTCTTCCCGATCGCCATCGCGCGGGCGGGTGCCGCCGCGGGCGCGGGCGGGGTGGCCCTCGCCTCGACCGTCGGCTACACCGGGCTGCTCGGCGGCCCGCCGCTGCTGGGCATCGTCGCCGAGTCGGTCGGGCTGCACGTCGCCTTCGTGACCGTCGCCGCGCTCGCCGCGGTGGCCGCGGTGCTGGCCGTGCCCGCACTCGGCGGCGGTGAACGCGTGCTCGCCGGCGTCTCCGCCGCCCTCCGCCGCCACACCGCGCAGCTGGGTGTGCTCCACGCCCAGACCGCCGGTGACCGGCGCATGTACCCGGGGCTCGAAGCCCTCGCCACCTGAGAAACAGGAGGCCTCCCATGGAAGCTCCCACCCTGACCCGCCCCACCTCCATCCCGACGTTCGCCACGGTCCACGGCAAGCTCATGCAGGGCGTGAGCTACGCGATCCCGTTCGTCGTCACCGGCGGCGTGCTGCTCGCGCTCGGCTACGCCCTCGGTGGCCCGGCCATCACCGCCGCGCCGCCGGTGACCGACGGTTTTGACTGGCTCGCCCGCACGAGCTGGGCGGCGCTGCTGCACCAGCTCGGCACGCTCGCCTTCGGGCTCCTCGTCCCCGTGGTCGGCGGGTACGTCGCCCACGCCATCGCCGACCGCCCGGCACTCGTGCCCGGGTTCGTCGGCGGCAGCGTCGCCGTCCAGACCGGGGCAGGCTTCCTCGGCGGGCTCGTCGCCGGCGTCGTCGCAGGCGTCGTGGTGGACCGGCTCGCCCGCTGGGATCCTCCGCGCGCCGTCGCGGGCCTGCGTCCCGTGCTGCTCCTGCCGCTCGCGGGCACCCTGATCACCGGCGCCGTCATGTGGCTCGTCGTCGGCGTGCCGCTGGGCGCCCTGACCAGTGCCCTGACGAGCGGGCTCGCCGACCTGTCCGCCGGCAGCCTCGTGCTGGCCGGCACGCTGCTCGGGCTGATGGTGGCCACCGACCTGGGCGGCCCGATCAACAAGACCGCCTACACGTTCGCCGTCGCCGGGCTCGCCACAGGCGCCCCGGCGGCACAGACGATCATGGCAGCCGTCATGGCCGCGGGCATGACCCCGCCGCTCGCGATGGCACTCGCGAGCACGCTGCGCCCGCAGTGGTTCGCGCCCGCCGAGCGGGAGAACGGACGCGCCGCCTGGCTGCTCGGCGCGGTGTTCGTGACCGAGGGCGCCATCCCGTTCGCCGCCGCCGACCCGCTGCGCGTGCTGCCGTCGCTCCTGGCCGGATCGGCGGTGACGGGCGGGCTGTCGGCCGCCCTCGGTGCGGCTGCCGCCACCCCGCACGGCGGGATCTTCGTGCTCCCGCTGGTCGGCAACGGTCTCGGCTGGGTGCTGGCGATCATGGCCGGAACCCTCGTGTCGGCTGCGACGGTCCTTGCGCTGAAAGCACTCCCGCACCGCGCTCCCAAGGAGACTTCACACATCCAGTAAGGACTTCACACAAGGCGGGCTTTGTGTGAAGCCGGAACCCGATGTGTGAAGTCGATGTCCTCGCCCTGATGGCGGTCGGGCCGTGTGTGCGGTGCCTACTGGTTGTGTGAAGTGGCGCCGTCCGGCCGCCGGGGCCCGGGCTGGGATGATCTGACAGTGCGGGTGCTGCTTGTCGAGGACGACGACGCCGTGGCCGAGTCGCTCACTCGCGGCTTGAGCCGGTACGGGTTCGATGTCCAGTGGGTGCGGACCGGGGGCGAGGCCCTGCTGGCCGAGGTCGGCGATGTCGTGCTGCTCGACCTGGGGCTGCCCGACGTCGACGGCCTGGACGTCTGCCGGGAGCTGCGGGCGCGCAGCGACGTGCCGATCATCGTGATCAGCGCGCGGGCGGACGAGACCGACCGCGTCGTGGGGCTGGAGATCGGCGCGGACGACTACGTGTCCAAGCCCTTCGGCGTGCGCGAGGTCATCGCGCGGATGCGAGCGGTGCTGCGCCGTGTGCGTCCGGCCACGGCCCCGGCCGAGGAGGCTCCGCCGGGCCGGCTCGCGATCGACCGGCGGGCACGGCGCGTGCACGTCGACGGCGTCGAGGTCGCGCTGACGCCGAAGGAGTACGACCTGCTCGCGTTCCTCGCCGAGGCGCCGGGGGCGGCGTTCACGCGCGAGCAGATCATGGAGGCGGTGTGGGACGCCAACTGGTTCGGTCCCACGAAGACGCTCGACGTGCACGTGGGGGCGCTGCGGCGCAAGCTCGGTGACGCGGTGGCCGTCGAGACGGTGCGCGGGGTCGGGTTCCGGCTGGTGCTGCGGTGATCCGTCAGCTGGTCGCCAGCTACGTGCTGCTGGTGGCTGTGGCGCTGGTGGCGTTCACGGCTCCGGTCGCGGTCACGCTCACGCAGCAGGTGTACGGCGACGCCGAGGGCTCCGCACGCCGGGAGGCGCAGGTCGCCGCGCTCGTGCTCGCCACCGACGACGAGTCCTCGCGGCAGGCCCTCGTCCAGCTGATGGCCGCATACGCCCAGCAGACGCCCGGCCGCCTCGACGTGCTGCCCGCCGTGGGCGGGCCGCCGGTCGCACCGGACGACACCGCCTTCACCGAGGCCCTCGATGGCCGCGAGTACCTGCGGTGGGGTCACGCCGACGCCCTGGGCGCCGACGGGCTGGTCATCGCCCTGCCCGCCCGCGCCCCGGACGGGACTGTGGTCGGCGCGGTGCGGGTCAGTTTCCCGTCGAAGCCGCTGACCGACCGGCTGTGGGAGATCTGGGGGTTCCGGGCCATCCTCGCGGTGATCGTGCTGGCCATCGCCGCCGCGAGCGGCGTGCTCCTCGCCCGGCGGCTCACGCGACCGCTGCGCGAGCTGAACCGGATGGCGAGCCGGCTGCGCGACGGCGACCTCACCGCCCGCGCCGCCGAGACCGGCCCGGCCGAGACCCGCACGCTGGCCAGCACCCTGAACACGGCCACGGGGACGATCGACACTCTCGTCGGCGCCCAGCGCGCGTTCATCGGCGACGCCTCGCACCAGCTGCGCACCCCACTCACCGCCCTGCGGCTCTCGCTCGACAACATCGCCGACGAGGTCGAGGACCCGTACGTGCGCGAGGACGTCGAGCGCGCCACCGCCGAGGTCGTACGGATGAGCCGGATGGTGAACGGGCTGCTCACCCTGGCAAGGGCCGAGGCCGCGGTCACCAGCCCGGAACCGGTGAAGCTGGCCGACGCGGTTGCCGACCGATTCGAGAGCTGGCGGGCCGTCGCCGACGAGCGCGGCGTCACGCTGCGCCACGAGCCCACCGAGCCCGACCTGCGTGCGCTCGCGAGCCCCGGCCACCTCGAGCAGGTGCTGGACAACGTCCTGTCCAACGCCCTCGAGGTGTCCCCGGACGACGCGACGATCACCGTGCGCTCCTTCCGGGACGACGGGAAGGCGATCATCGAGGTCGTCGACCACGGCCCGGGAATGCCCGCCGCCGATCGGCAGCGGGCATTCGACCGGTTCTGGCGCGGCCGCGGGCTGACCGGCAGCGGCGGCTCGGGCCTCGGCCTCGCCATCGTCAAGCAGCTCGTCACCGACGACGGCGGCACGGTGAGCCTGCACGACGCCGAGGCGGGAGGCCTGCGGGTCAGGATCGCCCTGCGGACTCCGGCATCGCCGACGAGTGGTGGTTGACGATCAACCACTCGTCGCCGACCTTCTCGTAGACGAACGTGTACCGCGCGTCCACCGTGCGCTGCTGCCCGTCGGTGGTGAGATCGAACCGGTACGTTCCGGCGTCCACCGCCGCGGTCGGGCCGAGAACCGTGATGTGCGATTCGAGGATCTGGCTCTTCGGCTTGTTCTCCAGGAAATGCTCGAAGTAGTCGACGATTCCGGCCCGGTCGGTGCGGACCACGTTGGAGACGGTCGGCTCCAGCACGGCGTCCGGCGCATAACGGTCGGCCACGAGCTGCGGGTTGCCCGTGGCCAGGGTCTGGTTCCACTGGTCGAACAGCCCGGCGACCTGCTGTTCCGTCGGCATCTGGGCAGGCTGTGCCGGTGCCGCGGCGGAGGTGCCGCATCCGGCGAGTGCCAGTACAGCAGCCGATGCCGCGGCGATCAGAGAAAGGCGACCAACGCCTCGCATTAGTTCTCCCTGCATTTGTCGGGGTGGTTGCTTTCCACGATCGACGGCGCGTATGCAGGGCCCGGACAGCAGAGATCGAGCGAACGAGAAAGGTTTCACCAAGGTTCCCGTCGCGGCCGGAGCGCCGTGGCGGCGGCCTCGTGCCGCCGGACCGATTCCTCTCGCGGGGCGTCCGGGTCTACCCCTGCATGCCCCTCGCATTACCGGACACCGCCCGAGAACTCATCGACGGACCGCACACCGCGGTCCTCGCCACCCCGAACCGCGACGGTCACCCGCAGTCGTCCGTGATCTTCGTGACGCGGTCGGGCGACACGGTCGTGTTCAGCACGATCCGCGGGCGCCTGAAGACCCGGAACATGGAACGCGACCCCCGCGTGAGCCTGCTCGTGCTCGCGCATCCGGGGAGGTACGTCGAGATCCGCGGCCGCGTCGACATCACCGATGACCCGGACAAGACCCTGCTCCACCAGATGTACGAGCGCCACATGAACGGCGCGACGCCACCTCCCGAGCCCGACGCCGAACGCGTGATCGTGCGCGTCCACCCCGAGAAGCTCTACTTCTGGCCCCCCGTGGCCGCGGAAAGGAATTCACATGCGTGAGATCGTCGAGTCGACGTTGATCTCCCTCGACGGGGTCGTCGACGATCCCGGCTCCTGGGCGCTGGACTATTTCGACGAGCAGTTCCTGCAGGAGGCGTACGAACTGCTGAAGGGCTGCGACGCAATGCTGATGGGTCGCGGGACCTACGACGACCTGTCCTGGCGGTGGCCCGGCCAGAAGGGCGACTTCGCGGACGCGATCAACGGGATCCGGAAGTACGTCTTCTCGTCGACCCTGGAACGGGCCGAGTGGAACAACTCGGTCGTCGTACGGGGCGACGCGGTCGAGGAGGTACGCGCGCTCAAGGAATCCGGCGACGGGGACCTGGTCGTCTTCGGGCACGGGCAGCTGTCACGCACCTTGCTCGAGCACGGACTCCTGGACCGGTTCCGTTTCGCGGTGCACCCGGTCGTCGTCGGGGGCGGCCCGAAGACCCCGCTCTCGCTCGTCGGTACCCATTCCCGGCGATCCGGTGTCGTGGTGCTGAACCACCGGGTCGACGGACGATGAGCGTCACCTGACCGGCGGGAGACCGAAAGCCGTGACGAGGGCGGGGTCGGCGAACACGACGATGCGGCCGATCCCGTCCTCCGCGACGGTCAGCACCGCGACCCCGAACGCCTCGTGGACGCCGGAGGGCCCGCGGTGGTACGCCACGGCCGCCGGCTGCCCGTTGGCGCGGGTCGGCACCATCCGCCACTCCCCCGGCGAGCCGAGGACCTGCGGGCTCGTGATGTAGGGCAGGCAGGTGCGCAGCCCGGAGAACCAGGTGCGGGAGCCGACCATCTCCAACGCGGCATCGGCGCGCAGCACCTCCTCGAACGCGGCAGCGTCGGCGTTCTCGAAGGCGGCGATGTAGCGGTCGAGCAGCGCGCGGGCCCGCGGCTCGTCCGGCTCGGCCAGTGCCTCGGCGCTGGGCGCCACCTCCTCCAGCCGGGCCCGGGCACGCTGCAGTGCGCTCTTGACCGCCGCGACGCTGATGTCGAGCACGGCCGCGACGTCGGCGGCCGGGAACGCCAGCACGTCACGCAGCAGCAGCACCGCCCGCTGCCGGGCGGGCAGGTGCTGCAGGCTGGCGATCAGCGCGAGCCGCAGGTCCTCCCGCGCCACCACGGCCGCCGCGGGATCCCCCTCCACCAGCGCATCCGGGAAGGGCTGTACCCAGTCGACCTCGGGCCCGGCCGGCACCGGCGGCGCGTACGGGTCGTCCGACGGGCTTGTGAGCCCGGACGGCAGCACCCGGCGACCCCTGCGCTCGAGCGCGGTGAGGCAGGCGTTGGTCGCGATCCGGTGGAGCCAGGTGCGCACCGACGAGCGCTGCTCGAACCCGCCGTAGGACCGCCACGCGCGCAGATAGGTCTCCTGTACGACGTCCTCGGCGTCGTACAGCGACCCGAGCATCCGGTAGCAGTGCGCGAGCAGCTCGCGGCGGAACGGCTCGGTGCGGGCGGCGAAGTCCCGGGAGTCGGGCATGACGTCAGGAAAGACCATGACAGGTAGACCTGCCGACCCCGGAGAAGGAATCGCTCCGGACGCGGCTATGGAGCGGGCGGCTCCGGTCGCTCGCCCAGCGCGTCCGCGACTGCCTTGACCATCCGCCTCGTGTCGGCCCGACGCACCACCCACGTGGTGAGCGTGAGCGGGAGATCGCGCAAGGGGGTCCAGCACCAGCCGCGCAGCTGCCTCCGTGCGGTACGCGACCCCACGACCACCGCATCGGCCCGATGGGCCTCGGCCGCGGCGAGCGCGTGCTCGACGAACCGGGCGAAGATCCAGGTCGGGTGCACGCCCGCGGTCGTGGTGGCGGCGAGGAGGCTGTCCTGCTGGTCGGGCACCTGTCCCCGCGAGTGGACCAGGATGCGCAGGCCGTCGAGGTCGGCCAGCCGGTGCTGCGGCGAGCGGGTGGCCGGGGCGCAGCGCGATCCCGAAGGGTTCGGTCCAGAGCAGCTTGCCGATGTAGCCCGACGGCGGCGCCTGGTGGACGATCCCGACGTCGAGCTCGCCCCGCTGCAGCGACCGCAGCTGCTCGGATGTGCTCGCCTCCACGAGCGCGAGCGTGCAGACCGGCACGTCGGCACCGATCGCGCGCACCGTCTCCACGAGCCAGTCCGGCGGGACGCCTGGTGGCACCCCGACCGACACGGTCTCCCTCACCCGGTCGCTGCCGGCGACGGCCGCACCGACGCCGAGTTCGACGCCTGTCGGAACCTCTGGCAGCCGACGGCCTCCTGCTCCTCCCCGACGGCGCCGTCGTGACCCCCGCGCCGTTCCACCCCGCCGTGCTGGAGCTGCGCAGCGACGACGGATGGTCATCGGCGCGGGTGACCCGGCGCCACCCCACGACGCCGGGGCCGACCACGACCACCGCGGCGCTCCGCGACGGCGCCGTGTACGCGCTCAACGCCCACTTCGCCGAGATGGGCGGCCCGCAGCCGGTCGGGACGTTCGAGATCTTCCGCGTCGACCTGGCCGTCGACGGCACGCGCGGCTGATGATCGTCGCGAAGCGGACAGCACCGCGCTGATCGCAGCCCTGCCGCACTTCTCGGACCGAGAGATCAGCCCTCCGCGGCGAGGGTCGGCCTCCGCGCGGCGAACGCGGCGGTGAGCTCCTCCAGCGCGGGCAGGGCGGCCAGCAGCGCGGTGGCGGTCTCCGCGGGGAGCCGCTCGACGACCGAGAGCAGGATCGCGGTGCGGCGTTCCATGATCCGCCTGCTCTTCGCGCGGCCCTCATCGGTGGCCTCGGCGACCACGCCCCGCTGGTCGGACGTGGCCGACGAGCGCTCGATCAGCCCCTTCTGCTCCAGCACGCCCATCACGCGCGAGAGCATCGTCGGGTTGACGCCCTCGAGCTCGGCGACCGCGGAGATCCGGATCGGGCCGCGCGCGACGACCACTCCGAGGACCGACGCCTGGGTGGGGGTGAGCTCCTCGCTCGACGCTGACTCGTTCATCGAACGAGCCAGCTTGCCGATCACGCGCCGCAGCCGTGCTGCGGCGTCGGTGTCGAAGGCCGTCTCGAACCCTGCGCCCTGCATCTACCAATGAAACCAGGGCAGACGGCGCCATGGACCGCCGCCCGGTGTTAGATTGCTTGCCGACAAGCAATTAGCGGGGAGGGGATCCGGTGGCCGTGCCCGTCGGCGCCACAGTCACTGCAGCCGCGCCGCGCCCTGCGCTCGTCCGCTGGCTGGTGTTCGCCACCGTCGCGCTCGCCATGCTGATGCACGCCATCGACCAGACCTCGGTGGCCACGGCACTGTCCGCGATGCAGAGCGACCTCGGCGCGAGCCTGGCGTGGACGGGCTGGACGATCACGATCTACGCCGTCGGGCAGATCCTCGTCCTGCCGCTGGCGGGGCCGATGGGCGACCGGTTCGGCGCCCGGCGGGTGTACCTGATCGCCGTCACCGCCTTCACCGTGGCATCCGTGCTCTGCGGGCTCTCGTCGGGCACAGCGCAGCTGATCGTCTTCCGGTTCCTGCAGGGGCTGGCGGGCGGCGCGTTGCTGCCGGTGGCCACCGCGATCGTCTCGGCCGAGTTCGGGCGCGACCGCGACCGGGCGATCGCGCTCTTCAGCACCGCGTTCCCGATCGGCGCGATCCTCGGCCCTCTCGCGGGCGGGCTCATCCTGACGTTCGCGTCGTGGCGGGAGATCTTCTTCGTCAACGTGCCGGTCGGGATCGCGCTGATCTGCCTCGGGCGGGCGCTGATCCGCGAGACCCCGCGGAAGGCGGTGGCCCGCGTCGACCTCGTCGGGATCGCGTGGCTCACCACGCTGCTGCTGTCCGGGATGGTCGCGATCACCAGGATCGGCTCGCTCGGCGAGGGGTGGACAGGGCCGGCCTCGGTGCTGGGTGCCGCCGTCGTCGCGCTGGTGGCCGGCCGGTTCCTGCTGCGCCACCTGCACCGGCACCCCGACCCGATCGTCCCACCCCGGCTGCTGACCGGGCGGCGGCTGGGCCTGATGAACGTCATGAACGTCTTGTTCGGCGCCGCCGTGATCGGGTTCTCCGCGCTGCTGCCGCACTACGCCCAGATCCGCTACCAGATGACGCCCATCGCCTCCGGCGGGCTGCTCACGGTCCGCGCCGTCTTCATGATCGCCCTGTCCGCGATCGCCGTCGGCCTGCTGCGCAGGCTCGGGCACCGGCCGCTCCTGCTCGCCGGGATGGCCGCGATCACGATCGCGCTGCTGCTCACCGGGATCCCGCCCGTGCACAGCGGCCCCGAGCTCTGGCTCTCCCTCGGCGCCGCGGTGATGGGGGTCGGGATGGGCCTGGCCGCCCCATCCTCGGCCAACGCCGGGCTGCACCTCGTGCCGGAGCAGGCAGCGGCCGTATCGGGCCTCCGGGTGCTGTTCCGGCAGGCAGGGGCGATCATCGCCGTCTCGGTGGTGACGGCCGTGACCTCGGCCGCGGCCGACCCCGCGGCAGCCAACACCGTCGCCTTCCTCGCCCTGGCTGTGGTGATGGGCGGAGCCGTGGTCCTGGCGATGCGGATCCCGAACCAGCGGGGCCGCTGGTAGCGGCTACGACGGCCGGCGTGCGGGCGGCACGGTCGGCTGCGACGAACCCGGTGGCTCGTCGGCCGGCGAGTCGAGCGGATGGTGGTGGCGCAGCCCGGGGAACCGGGCAAAGCCGCGGTCGGCGGAGTACCACTCCGCATCGTGCTCGATCGCCAACGCGGCGAGATACGCGTCCGACACCGTGTTGCCGCGTGCGGCGACCTGCTGGCACAGCGTGGCGAAGAGCGACCAGTGCCGAGGCCCCGGTTCCATCGCGACAACCGCCGGTGCGGAGCGGAGCGGCTCGATGGCCGCGAGGGCCTGCTTGCTGTCCAGCGGTTTCGTGAGCACCTTGGGGTGCGTCACGATTCGCACGAAAGCACTCGCGACAAGGGACGACAGCCCGAACGGCCGATCGCCGTTGACCGCGGCTCGCAGCCATCTCGCATACTCGCCGTGCCGCGGATCGTCAGCGTTGTGCGCGTAGATCAAGACATTGACGTCGCACGAGATCACGGGTGCCCGTCCATGAGCTCGAGCAGCGCCGCGTTGTCGTCGAGATCAACGCCCGCCTGGTACCCGCCGGCGTGAAAGGTCCGCAGCTCGAACGGCTCGCGACTCTCCTGCTCCCGCCGGAGCAAGCTCGCACGAACGCTCTCCTCGATGACCTGGCTGACGGTCTGCCGTCGCGCGGCAGCGACCTGCCGCACTTCGGCGAGCAGGTGTTCGTCAATGGTGATCGTGGTGCGCACAGCATCAGAGAATACCCGCGATGCATCATGATGCACCATGCCGCGTCAGACGATCCGCGCCTCCAGGGAGGCCAGGATGTCGCCCGTGCGCACGGCGATGTTCGACAGAAGAGTGGATGCCAGTCCGTGCGTGTGCTCGGTCGCGCCCTGCACGTAGACCAGCGCATCGGAGCCGTCCAGCTCGAGCCGGTAGTCCGCGGTGATGCGGACGCGGCCCTGATCGTCGCGCCGGGCGATGGGCCCCGCGAGGAAGCGGGTCGGGTCGCCCGAGCGGTAGCCGGTGGCGTAGACGATCACGTCCGCGTCGAGGTCCCGTGCCGTGCCGTCGAGGGAGCTGCGGATGCGCACCCGCACCCGGTCGCCGAGGTCCTCGCACGCCTCGACCGTGCACATCTTGTCGAACCGAAGCCGTTCGCGGCCCTCGACCCGCTCGGCGTAGTGCCGCTCGTACAGCGACTCGATGAGGTCCGGGTCGACCACCGAGTAGTTGGTGTTGCGGTGCAGCGTCGTGACGCGCCCGCGCACCTCCGGCGAGCCGGCGTAGAACTCCTGCGCGGCGTCGGGGTCGAACACGCGGTTGGCGAAGGCGCTGTCGTCGGCAGGGCTGTAGCCCCAGCGCCTGAACACGGCGTGGACGTCGGCGTCGGGGAAGCTGCGGTGCAGGTAGTCGACGCTCTCGGCGGCACTCTGCCCGGCCCCGACCACCACAAAGCGCCGGGGCGCCGGGCCGGTGGCGAGCTTGGCCACGCCCGGCACGAGCTGGCTGTTGTGCCAGATCCGCTCCCCCGACTCCACGCCATCGGGCAGCGCGGGCGCGAGCCCCGTGGCGATCACGACGGCGCGGGCGACGGCGCTGACCGACTCCCCGCCGCGCCGCCCCGTCACGGCGAGCAGCCCGTCGCCCGTCTGCTCGATCTTCTCGACGGTGGTGCCGTAGGAGACGTCGTCGTCGAAGTGCGCAGCGGCCCATGACAGGTAGTCGTGGAACTCGAGGCGGGTGGGGAAGAACGTCTGCCGGTTGACGAAGTCGACGAGCCTGCCGCGCGCGGCGAGGTAGCTGATGAACCCGAAGTTGCTGGTCGGGTTGCGCAGGGTGGCGAGGTCCTTGAGGAACGCGACCTGCATGCGGGCGTCGGGGATGAGCATGCCGCGGTGCCAGCCGAACGCCTCCTGCCGCTCCAGGAAGAGCGCGGTGATCGGTCGCTCGGCGGTGACGTTGTGCTCGGCGACGGCGATGGCGAGGCCAAGGTTCGCCGGCCCGAAGCCGACCCCCACGACATCGAGGACATGATCGTCATGGGGCACCTGGGAAAGATCCTCTCGTGCGGGGGGCGATGAAGTCGACCAACACCCGGTTCACCTCGTCCGGACGTTCCAGGTAGCCGTAGTGGCCCGCGTCGGGGATCTCCACGTAGCGGGCCCCCGGCACGGCGTCGGCCACCTCACGGGACAGGCGGGGCGGGATCGTGGCGTCGTCGGCGAAGGCGACCACCAGCAGGGGAACCGCGATGTCGCGGTAGGCGGCGGTCCGGTCGGTGAGCGCCACCGACACGGCGAGCTGCGCGCGCTGGCCGGGCCCGACCCCGGAGCCGGCGAAGGAGAGCAGGTCGAGCCAGTCCTGGGCGGCCTGATCGTCGCGCAGCGTGGCAGGTGAGAGGTACTGCGTCGCCGCGACCGACGCGTGGTAGCCGAGCGGCAGCACGATCTTCTCGTCGGCGAGCGCGATCTCGCCCGCCGTGAACGCCCGCTGCACGGGGTCGAGGCGGGCGTGCGCGGCGAGCGCGACGGCGCGGGTGACCAGGTCGGGACGGGCCAGCGCGAGCTCGACCACGATCCGCGCGCCCAGCGAGGTGCCGACCACGGCGGCCGGCCCGGCGTCGAGGTGCGCCACAAGGCCGGCGACGTCACCGACCATGTCGTCGATCGTGAATCCCGCCGCGCACTCGTCGCTGGCGCCGGCACCACGGTTGTCCACGGTGACCACCCGGAACCCCGCGGCGCGCAGCGCGGGCACCTGATGGGTGTGCCAGACCCGCCCCGGGCTCCCGGTACCCATCACGAGCACGGCGAGCGGGCCGGTCCCGCCGAAGTCGTCGTAGGAGATCCGGACGCCGTCCCGAGTCATGATCGTCACGTCCGCGGCTCCTCGGTCCCCGCGAACCGGTCGCCCATCACCGGCCGGCGACGCTGTCGCCGTCGGGTGCCTCGATCACCCCCGTACCCCGTCCATCCGCGCAACGAGGCTGGCGGGGCGCAGGTCGGTCCAGACCGACTCGATGTACGCGAGCACGTCGGCCCGGGCCGCAGGGCCGTGCACGACGCTCCAGCCGTCCGGCACGGGCGCGAACGTGGGCCACAGCGAGTACTGCTTCTCCTCGTTGACGAGGGCAACGAACTCGCCCTCCTCGTCGTCGAAGGGGTTCGTAGCCACTCGGTCACTCCTCGCGTCAGGGACACCAAGGGCACCCTAAGCACAGAGAAGGTGAGCCTGAACTACTCTGATCAGGTGAACGCCGCGCCGCTCCTGGTCAGGCCGGATGTGGCGCCGCGCACGCCAGGCTCTCCGGATCCACGCCCCGCCGATCCGGAGGAGGTGAACGGCACCGGCCGGCGCCATGACGGTGACGGCGTCGTCGGCCTGGAACGTCGCCGCGAGCGTCGTCGGCCCGGAGGTGCTGCTCGCGCCGATCATGCACCGGATTTCCCGGCGCGGGTCAGCTGGCCGACTGTTTCATCAGCCGCCTGATGTTGCGGTGGTAGATCCGCTCGCGCGCGTCGGCCGGGATGTCGAGGCCGTCGATCACCTGGATGGTCTCCCGGATGTACATCGGACCGCCCTCGGGGTCGAAGGGGCAGTCGGTGCCGAAGAGCACGTTGTCGGCGCCGAAGAACTCCAGGCCGCAGCGGGTTCCGATGGCCGAACCGGAGAGCGCGGTGTCGGCGTAGAACCGGCGGAAGTAGTCCACCGGCGGGCGAGACAGGTCCCGGCGCAGGTGCGCCGCGTCCTCGGTTGCGGTGCGGCTGCCGAGCTGGTCGCTCCAGCCGAGCCGGATCCGGCCTTCGAGGTACGGGATCATCGCGCCCATGTGATGGGTGATGATCTTGATGTTGGGATGTCGTTCGAACAGGCCCGAGAAGACGAGCCGCGCCATCGCGGCACTCGTCTCGTACGGCCAGCCCAGCGCCCACCAGATCTCGTACTTGGACGTGTCGTCGGCGGCATAGTCGGGGAACGCGGCGCTGCGGGTGGGGTGCATCCAGATCGGCAGGTCGCGTCGCGCCATCTCGGCGAAGATCGCCTCGAACTCCGGGTCGTCGAGAGGCTTCCCGTTGACGTTGGTGAACACCTGCACGCCGCGGGCGCCGAGATGGTCGACGGCGCTGGTGAGCTCGTCGAGAGCCGCGTCCGGGTCGTTCATCGGCAGCGACGCGACGAACGCGGGGAAGCGGTCCGGGTGCTTGTCGCACAACTCGCGCATCGACTCGTTGGCCAGGCGTGCCAGGTCGGGCGAGCTGTCCGGGCCGGCGAGCAGCTCGATCGGCGGCGAGGACAGGGTTAGCACCTGCTGGTAGTCGTCGCCGAACTCGTCCATCATCTCCAGGCGCGCGTCGACGTCGTGCAGGGCCGGGAGCTCCAGCCAGCGCTTGAGCGGCCGCGGGTCGGCCAGCTCGCGCATCCGCTCGAAATACCGGGCGGGCAGGATGTGGCTGTACGCGTCGATCTTCACTTCTCGCCCCTCGCTGTCGTCGGCACCCACCGGGTGATCCGTCGGTCGACCGCCTGCACCAACCCCACAGCTCCGAGCGCGACGGCGATGATGACCAGCAGCACGGCCAGCACGCCCGCGCCGTCGAACCGCCCGCCCGCCTGCGTGACGATGCGCCCCAGCCCGACGACGGCGATGAACATCTCACCGTTGATCATGCCGGTGACCGCGCGCCCGACCCCGAGGCGGACACCAGCCATGATCATCGGGGCCGCGGCGGGCAGCATCACCTGGAAGAGGATCTGGCGTTCGCTCGCGCCGTAGGAACGCGCCATCTCGACCAGGTGCGCCGGAACCGTCTGGATCGCCGACGTCGTATTGATGATCATGATGAACGTCGAGTACATGACCACCACGGCGATGATCGAGCCGCGCCCCTCACCCAGCAGGGAGAAGAAGATCGGCGCGAAGACCAGCGACGGCGCGGTGAGCAGTGCGTTGACGTACACACCGAGGGCCGCTTCCACCTTGCGGTAGCGCCCCATCGCGACCCCGACGACGACGCCGAGGCCGAGGGAGATCGCGAACCCGATCACCAGGTTGACCAGGCTGTCTCCGACGCTGCTCACGATCTGCCCGCTCGACACGAGCTCGACGAGGCGCGTGAGGACTGTGCTCAGCGGCGGGAAGAACGCGACGCCCGCGAGGTGCCCGACCACCTCCCATGCGACGGCGCCCGCCGCCAGGCTGATCGGTGCGGCGGGCAGGCGCCGCCCCCGGTGCGCGGCGACCGTCATCGGGCGGCCTCGCGCCGGTGCTCCTCGTGCATGTCCCGCAGCCGGTCCCACAGGTACGCCGTGAGCTCGGCGTACTCGGGCGAACGCTCGGTGGCGCCGACGTCGGTCGAGCGAGGGCGGCGCAGCGGCACCGGCACGATCTCGGCGATGCGGCCGGGCCGGGCGCTCATCAGCACGACGCGGTCCCCGAGCAGCACGGCCTCCTCCATGCTGTGGGTGATGAACACGACGGTCAGCCGGTGTTCCTCCCAGATCGACAGCAGCTCCTCCTGCAGCAGGCGCCGGGTCTGCTCGTCCACCGCTCCGAACGGCTCGTCCATCAGGAGCACCCGCGGCTGGACGGCGAGTGCCCGTGCGAGCCCCACGCGCTGCTGCATGCCGCCGGACAGCTCGCCCGGCCGCTTGGTCTCGAACCCCGCGAGGCCCACCATCTCGATCAGCGACCGGGCCCGCTCCTCGCGCTCGGCCTTACCGACGCCACGCATCCGCAGCCCGAAGCCGACGTTGTCCAGCACAGTGGCCCACGGCAGCAGCGCGAAGTTCTGGAAGACCATGCTGCGGTCCGGCCCGGGGCCGCGCACCGGTGCCCCGTCGATGACGATCTCGCCGTCGTTCCACGGAATCAGCCCGGCGATGGCCTTCAGCAAGGTGGTCTTCCCACACCCGCTCGGCCCCAGCACGGTGAGGAACTCGTTCGCCCCCACCTCGAGGTCGACGTCCTGCAGGGCCTGGACCGTGCTCCCGTCCTGCCCCACGAAGCTCTTGCCCAACCCACGGATCTCGATCATGTTTTGCTCCCAGCCCAGCCAGTCAGCCTTCGTTCGAACCACCGCGCGGCGGAGATCAGCAGGAGTGCCTCGGCCAGGATGATCACGATCGTGCCGTAGAGCAGCGGCGCCTTGAACAGGCCGCGGTACTCCAGGATCAACCCGCCCAGCGCGGCGGACACCATCAGGAGCTCGACGATCACCATGCCGGTGACCGCCCGCCCGAGCCCCAGCCGGATCCCCGTCATGATCGCCGGCAGGGCGCCCGGCAGGAGGACCCGCGTCCAGACCTGCCGCTCGGTGGCCCCGAACGAGCGCGCCATCTCGATCAGCGACGGGTCGACCTGGCGGACGCCCGTGCGGCTGTTCACCACGACCATGACGATCGAGAAGATCGTCACGAGGATCACGCGCGAGGCGAGGCCGAACCCGACCGACATCATCAGCAGCGGGATGATCGCCGCCATCGGCGTGACCAGCAGGATGTTGAGGTAGACGTCGGCGAACCGCTCGAGGGTGCGGAACCGCCCGAGCAGGATGCCCGCCGGCACCCCGACGACGACCGCGATCAGGAACCCCACCACTAGCGCCTGGTTGCTCACGTACATGGCCTGCCACAGCTCGGCGCTGCCCAGCAGGCTGATCGTCGCCGCGACCGTCTCGGTGAACGTGGGGATGAGCAGGCCGCCCCACTCCCGTGCGTAGATCTCCCACGCCGCTGCGAAGACGACGAACGTCAGCACCTGGTAGGACAGGTTCGCGTCGAGGATCCGGCGCTTCACCCCCGGTCGCGGGTTCGCCGTTCGCGGCGGGGCCATCACCGCGGTCATGCAGGCCCCTGAAGGAACGACAGGTCGGCGGCGTCCGCGGCGGTCATCCCGCCCTGGAGCACGCCCGCCCGGACGAAGAAGTCGATCGTGACCTGGACGTTCTGCTCCGTCAGGTCGGCCGCGTCGAAGAGACCGGCCTCGACGTAGCGCTCGGCGATCGCGGCCGTGTTCTCGTCGGCGTCGTCCGGCAGGTACTTCTGCACCAACCCCACCAGGTACTGCGGGTCGGCGTTGATCTTCACGTGCTCCTGCACCAGCGCGCTCACGAACGCCTGCGCGAGGTCGCGGTGCTCGGCGAGGAAGTCACCGTTGGCGTAGACGGTCTGGGGGTGCAGGTCGGGCATGCGCTGCGCGAAGTCCACGACCCGGACGAACTCCGCCCCCGCCGCGGACTCCAGCGCGGCGACGTCGGAGATCTCCAGCGGCGTCGCGTCGATCTGGCCTGCAAGGAGGGCCTGCGCCCTGACATCGGAGCCGCCGATCGTCAGGTAGGTCGGCTGGCTGCCGGCAGTGCAATCGGTGTGCACCCACTCCTTGGCCATCGCGGTGGCCACCGCACCCTCGCTGAAGATCCCGAACGGCCGCGCGTTCAGGTCGTCGCAGGTGGCGACTCCGGGCCGGCCGTAGACCGCCCACTGGTTCGCCACGACGTCGGCGATGATCTTGATCGGGGCGTCCTGCTCGATGGCGATCAGCGCGGGGCTGGTGGCCTCCGCGGAGATCGCGTAGTCGCCCTTGGCCAGCCCCTCGATGGCCAGCTCCGGCTCCGCCAGCTCGACGACCTCGACGTGGTGGCCTGCCGCCCGCACGGCGTCGACGGCGGCAAGTATCGGCACGGTCGTGATATCCGGCTCGATGACGGCCACCGTGAACGAGTCATCAGAACCGGCGCTCCCACCGCAGGCGACCAGCGCGAACGCCGCCGCGAGCGCGGCGAGGCGCGTGGCATGAGTCCCGACGTTCATGGCCTCTCCCTTCCAGCTCGGCCGGGCTGGCCGGCCTCGGACGACGCACCCTTGCGAAGGCCGTCGGGGCAAGGCAAGCGTTTGCCTTGCCGGGAGAGTAGAGGCCCGAGGCGCCGGTTCGTCAAGAGTCGGACGAGCAGGGATTTCTTGTCAGTGCATCCGAGACGTGCCACGATTAGGCAAACGTTCTCCTCGGAGGGGTAGTGAGCTCACTGGCGGAGGTCAGCCGGCTCGCCGGCGTGTCCGTGTCCACGGCGTCGCGGGTGCTGACCGGTTCCAGCCACCCCATCTCGACCGCCACCCGGGCGCGGGTGATCGCGGCGGCCGAGCAGCTCGGCTACTCCCCCAGCGCGCTGGCCCGCGCGCTGGTCTCCCGCAGCAGCCGGCTGATCGGGGTGCTGGTCAGCGACATCGTGAACCCGTACTTCTCCGTGATCGCCCGCGGGGTCGACGACGTCGCGAGCCGCGCCGGCTACGTCACCATGCTGTTCAACGTCGACCGGCGCACCACCACGGAGATCGCGCGGGTGCAGACCATGCGCGACTACCGGGCGGCGGGCGTGATCTTCGCGGGCAGCGGCTACGTCGACGACCCGGACGAGCCCGCGCTCGCCGAGGCGGTCGGGCGGGCCCAGGAGCAGGGCATCCGCACGGTGTCGCTCACGGTCCGCGGCATCGGCGGGCCGATCGTCACCGCCGACAACGAGGCCGCCGCCTACGACGCCACCGACCACCTCGTCGGCCTCGGCCACCGGCGGATCGCGTTCGTCGAGGGACCGCCCGGCATGGTCGCGAGCCGGCAGCGCCGCGACGGCTTCCTCGCCTGCATGCGCGACGCCGGCCTCGCCGACGCCGCGCAGCTACACGCGGGAGGCTTCGACTTCGAGGCCGGTCACGCCGCCGCGATGCGGCTGATCGCGCGCCCGCCGCTGCCCGACGCCGTGCTCGGCGCCAACGACGAGGCCGCCGTCGGCGCACTGGGCGCGCTCCGCCAGGCCGGCATCGACGTCCCGGGCGCGGTGTCCGTGGCAGGCATCGACGACCTGCGGATCGCCCGGTTCGTCGGCCTCACCACGGTGAGCCTCCCGCTCTACGAAATGGGCGCGATGGCGGCCCGCCGCGTCATCGACGCGGAACCGCCGGAGGGAAGCACCACCACGGTGCTGGCCCACCGGTTGATCCCCCGGGAGACGACGGGCCGCCGGCCCTCTGCCCGGTGACGCCCATGATCGTCGCGAGATCCGGCTCAGCGCCCTCGCCGGGGCGAAAACCACGATCTCGGCGTGATCGATCAATCCGAGGCGCGCCTCAGCGTCCTGGACCGGACGCTGAAGCGCACCTCGGAAGGATCATGCGGGAGTCACTCGGGCTCCGCCGGTGATCCCGTCGTTCTCGATGCCGCCCTGGGGCGGGCGAAGAGCCACATGAGGATCGCGCCGATGATCGCGCCGCCGAGCAGAGCGATCACGACCGTCAGGGGTGCGGCCTGCCCGCCTCCGCCCGCGGTGTTCTCGATCGCGACCTCGCTCGGCTCGCCCGGCGGGGCGGCTCCGGGCTGCGCGCCGTGCCCGAGGAACTCCCGCAGCATCCCGGTGTCGGTGATGACGTTGAAGTTCTGCCCGAGGAACGGCACGGTCATCTGGCTGTTGATGCCGAGGACCTCGCCGCGCGCGTTGATGGTGGGCCCGCCGGAGATGCCCTCGGCGAGGTCGGCGTTGATCTGATAGACGGCAACACCCTGGCGGAACTGGCGGGCCGTGATCGTGCCGCTGGTGTTCACGGGCTGGAGCCGGGAGTCCTGCAGCACCTCGGCGGGCGTCTTGCCGCCGCTCACCAACCCCTGGACATCCACCCCGTCGGTCTCGTCGATGTTCAGCCCTGGAAAACCGATCGACGTGACGGTTTCCCCGAGCTGCGGCTCGTCGGGGGCGACCGCCAGCGGCTTCGCAGGCGGGAGGCCATACATCTCCAGCTTCGCGGTGTCACCCTCGTCGGCCGGACGGAAGCCGTCGACCCGAACGATGACCGGTGCCGTGATCACGGCGCCCTGCAGCTCACGCGGCTGGAAGGCCCAGACCGTGCGGTTCGGCTCTGGACGCGCCGGCTGGCTGGGCATCGGTGCGCCGGTGGTCGGATCGACCGCGGGACCGGCGCGGCTGTCGAGCGCCCGCCTGCCCTCTTCCGGGTCGACGCAGTGGCCAGCCGTGACGATCGTGGTCGGCGTGTCGAACCAGCCGGTGCAGATCGTCATGACCGGCAGCTCGTCCCCGGCTGGCGCGGGCGGCGGCGCGAAGGTGAACGGGTCCTGCGGTTCCTCCCAGATCACGACCAGACCCACGATCGACTGCTGGACCGACTCCAGCAGACCCGGGTCGATGAGGCCATTCAACGGCGGCGGCGCGGGCTCCGTCGCCGGCTCGTCGGCTCGCGCCGAGGTGGCGCCGGTGAGCAGCACCGACACCGTGATGGCGGCCAGCGCCACCAGTGCCCCGGACACCTTCCGAACGGGTCTCACGCTTCAGTTCCCCCCATGGGCTCGTGCTCAGTAGGACGCGCGCGCCCCGGCTTCCGATCGGCAGCGTCCGCCCCCCGGCGAACTCCCGTCCACGCCCGGTACCGGGAGCCCGCTCGCCCCGCGTAGTCGTACTCGTTGATGCCCACGAGTGTGCCCGTCGGCAGGCCCCCGCGCACGACTTCCGCAATATTCGTGACCGGCCTGCGGCCCTGCACTTCACCCCCTTCATATGGACTTCACACCGACCCCGTCCCGCATGGAGGTCAGCGCGGCGATCAAGGGCTGTTGGTCGCGATCAAAGATCATCTAGCGACCATCTCGCCTTGATCGCCGCGTTGTCCCCACAATGAAGGCCTGCGCCGAGGAGGAACGCGACGCCGACGCCGCCGGGGTACCCGACGTGTACGAGACCGACCAGACTCGGGGCTGACGCTCCGAAACGCAGAAGGTGGGATCCATGGTCACGACCGTCCTGTTCGTGGTCGTCGCGTTGATCGCGCTGCTCGTCGCCGGATCCGTCCGGATGGTGCAGCAGTACCAGCGCGGCGTGGTCCTGCGTTTCGGGCGGCTGCTGACCGAGGTGCGCCAGCCGGGCCTGCAGCTGATGATCCCGGTCGCCGACCGGATGGTGAAAGTGCCCGTCCAGACCATCGTGCTCGACGTCCCACCCCAAGGCGCGATCACCAAGGACAACGTCACGCTCAGCGTCGACGCGGTGGTGTACTTCCGCGTCACCGACCCGGTCAAGGCCGTGGTCAACGTCGAGAACTACATGGGTGCCATCTCCCAGGTCGCGCGGACCTCGCTGCGGTCGGTGATCGGTCGCGCCGATCTCGACACCATGCTGTCGGACCGGGAACAGGTCAACGCCGAGCTGCGCGCGGTGATCGACACCCCGACCGACGACTGGGGGATCACCGTCGACCGGGTCGAGATCAAGGACATCGCCCTGCCGGAGGGCATGCGCCGCGCGATGGCGCACCAGGCCGAGGCCGAGCGCGACCGGCGCGCCCGGGTCATCTCCGCCGACGGCGAGTTCCAGGCCTCGGCCCGCCTCGCCGACGCGGCACGGGTCATGGCCGATACCCCCGGCGCGATGCAGCTGCGGCTCCTGCAGACCGTCACCGACGTGACATCCGAGCAGAACAGCACGCTCGTGATGCCGCTGCCGGTGGAGCTGCTCCGCTTCTTCGAGAGCGTCACCGACGCACGCGGTCAGCAGACCGCGGCCGCCAAGGACCGTGAGCCGGACGCACTCACCAGAGGTCAGGAGGAAGATCCTCAGTGAGGTCCTCCAGCTCGCCCCGGGTGCGCGCGGCATAGGCGGCGCGCGTCCGCTCGTCGAACTCGAGGACGGTCAGTCGCCCGTCCCGCAAGGCCCGTTCGAGACGCCGGACGACGGCCTGCCGCTCCGCATCCGACGTCCGAAGATCGCGTTGCACCGGCGCCCCCTTCTCGGCCTCTCCCGACACGGTTCGAGAGTAGGGCGGGCACGTCCTCCTTACCTGCTACCCAGGAACGTCCTCCTGCGGACCGGGGACGAGTACCAGAGGGCAGGTGACGTGGTGGGCGCAGCGCTGCGCAACGGATCCGGTGAGTGCGCCGGCGAGCCCGCCCCGACCGTGGTTACCCAGCACCAGCAGGTCGGCGTCGCGCGCCGCCTCCAGCAGCAGGGTGGCCGCGTCGCCGTGCCGCGCCTGACGGTCCACGACCTGCCTCGCGTCGGCCGGCAGGGCCGCGATTGCCTCGGTCAGCCACGCGTCGGCTGCGGCGGCGAGCTGCTCGTCGTCGATCACGGGCTGCGCCACGAACCCGCCGCCGATCTCCGGTCCGCCCGCCACGGGCAGCGGCCGCTCGGTCACCGCGATCGCCGATACCCGCGCCCCGGTGCCCCGTGCCTGGTCCGCGGCCCAGCGCAACGCCGCGACGCCGGCGGCCGTGCCGTCCACCCCGACGACGAGATCCTTGGCTGTCATCGCACCTCACCTCCCACGGCCGGGAACGGCCTCCTGGAGCTTGGTCCTGATGCCCTCGACGACGAGGTGGAACGCCTCGGGATCGCCCTTCAGCACGGCCTGGGCCGCCGACTTCGCCTGCTCGAACGTGGCGTGCGGCGGGATCGGCGGGACCTCGGGGTCGCAGTACACGTCGAGGACGGCGGGCCGGTCGGCGGCGAGCACCCGGTCCCATGCCGGCCCCAGCTCGTCCGGGGAGGTGACGGTGATCGCCTCGAGGCCGATGCCTCGGGCGAAGTCGGCGTAGGACACGTCGGGCAGGATCTGCGACTCCTCGAACTTCGGCGCCCCGCCCATCGCCCGCAGCTCCCACGTGACCTGGTTGAGGTCGTTGTTGTGCAGCACGCAGACGACGCACCGGCGGTCGGACCAGCGCTCGGCGTAGCGGGCGATGGTGAGCAGCTCCGCCATCCCGTTCATCTGCATCGCGCCGTCGCCGGTGATCGCGATGACCGGCCGGTCCGGGTGGGCGAACTTCGCCCCGATCGCATAGGGCACCGCCGCGCCCATCGTGGCGAGCGTGCCCGAGAGCGAGCCGCGGATGTCGCCTCGGATGCGCAGGTGACGGGCGTACCAGTTGGCGGCCGACCCCGAGTCGGACGTGACGATCGCGTTCTGCGGGATGCGCTCGGACAGCTCCCACACGATCCGCATCGGGTTCACCGGGTCGGCGTCGACCATCGCCTCCCGCCGCATGGTCTCCCACCAGCGCGCGACGTTCTCCTCGACCTTCTCCCGCCACGCCCGGTCGGTCGGCCCTGACAGCAGCGGCAGCAGCGCTCGCAGGGTCGCCCGCGCGTCGCCGACGAGGTTCACCTCGGTCGGGTACCGCATCCCGATCATGGTGCCGTCGAGGTCGATCTGCACGGCCCTCGCCTGCCCGAACTCGGGCATGAACTGGCTGTACGGGAAGCTGGACCCGACGATGAGCAGCGTGTCGCAGTCACGCATCAGCTCGTAGCTCGGGCGCGTGCCGAGCAGCCCGATCGATCCGGTGACGAACGGCAGCTCGTCCGACAGCACGTCCTTGCCCAGCAGCGCCTTCGCGACGCCGGCGCCGAGTACGTCGGCGACCTGCTCGACCTCGAGTGCCGCGCCGCGGGCCCCCTGCCCGACCAGGATCGCGACCTTCTGCCCCGCGTTGAGCACCTCGGCGGCACGGGCGATCTCCGTGTCGGCGGGCACCAGCGTCGGCGCCACGAGACCCGGCTCGCTGGAGGGCACCTGCTTGAACGCGTGCCGCGGCGGCGTGTACGGCTCGGTCTGCAGGTCGCTCGGAATGATGATCGCGGTCGGCGCCCGGCGGGTCAGCGCGACCCGGAAGGCCCTGTCCACCGCGTTCGGCAGCTGCTCGGGGACGTTGACCTCGACGAGGTACTCGCTCGCCACGTCCTTGAACAGCGACTGCAGGTCCACCTCCTGCTGGTAGGACCCGCCCATCGCGCTGCGCTCGGTCTGCCCGACGATCGCGACCACCGGCACGTGGTCCAGCTTCGCGTCGTACAGGCCGTTGAGCAGGTGGATCGCGCCCGGGCCCGAGGTGGCCATGCAGACGCCCACCTTGCCCGAGAACTTCGCGTACCCGACGGCCTGCAGCGCCGACATCTCCTCGTGCCTCGACTGGATGAACCGCGGCCGGTCCTCCGCCGCCCCGAACGCGGTCACCAGGCCGTTGATCCCATCCCCCGGGTAGGCGAAGATCTGATCGACACCCCACTCCCGCAACCTGCGCAGGACGTAGTCACCCACTGAGTCGGCCACGTGCACTCGCCTCCACTGCTGTCGCTCACGGGTCGTCCCCATCGGCTACCCGAGATCGGGCTCGCGACACCGGCGGCGGTTGCAGCAAAGCCACTTTCGCGCCACGTCGTGGCAGTAAAGCCACTTTGCTGACACGCGCGGCCCGTTTGCCGTGACCGCATTGGGTCACCCTCGGGCATGCGCGTCGTCGTCGTGGGTGCCACCGGGAACGTCGGGACCAGTCTCGTCCAAGCGCTCGCCGCGGAACCCGAGGTCACCTCGGTGCTCGGGCTCGCCCGGCGGCTGCCGGGGTGGCACCCGGACGGCGTCGAGTGGGCGGCGGCTGACATCGCCTCCGACGACATTGCCGCCCACCTGCGGGGAGCGGACGCCGTGGTGCACCTGGCCTGGCTGATCCAGCCCACGCACGACCCGGTGCTCACGTGGCGGGTCAACGTCCTCGGCGGGATCCGGGTGTTCCGCGCCGCGGTCGAAGCCGGGGTGCGCACGCTCGTGTACGCCTCGTCGGTGGGGGCCTACTCGCCCGGCCCGAAGGACACGGAGGTCGACGAGAGCTGGCCCACGCACGGGTGGCCGACCGCCGGCTACACGCGGGAGAAGGCCTACATGGAGCGGGTGCTGGACCACCTCGAGGTCGAGCAGCCGCAGACGCGCGTCGTGCGGATCCGGCCAGGTTTCATCTTCAAGCGGGAGGCGAGCACCGAGCAGCGCAGGCTGTTCATCGGACCGCTCCTGCCGAACCGGCTCGTGCGGGCGGGGCTGATCCCGGTCGTGCCGCGCCTGCCGGGCCTGCGCTTCCAGGTGGTGCACTCGCTCGACGCCGCAGCGGCGTTCCGGCAGGCCGTGGTCCGGGACGTGCGCGGCGCGTTCAACCTCGCCGCCGACCCGCCGATCGACGCGCGGGAGCTCGCCCGCCTGCTCGGCGCACGCACGGTGCGACTGCCGCTCCCGGTCGTGCGGGGAGCGGTCGCCACGACGTGGCAGTTGCGCATGCACCCGGCCGCGCCCCACCTGTTCGACGCCATGCTCCGGTTGCCGATCATGAGCACGGCGCGCGCCCGAACCGAGCTCGGCTGGCAACCGCGACACAGTGCCACCGACACCCTCGCTGAGTTCCTCGCAGGGCTCCGCGACGGCGCGGGAATGGACACGCCTCCGCTCGCCCCTGCCACCAGCGGGCCGTTGCGGGCCGGGGAGGTGGCCACGGGCGCCGGCACGCGTCCGTAGCCCGCCAGGGCCGGCGCGGATCGAGACCGGAGCCGCCTCGGGGATTGTGGTCTCGATACGGGACGGCGCTGGGGCGCCGTCCCTACTCGACCACCGGTGGCACGCCTGTTCGCGCGGTCTCTTCGACGCGGAAGGCCTGGATGTCGATCTCGACGCGCAGGGTCCGGCCGACGGCCAGCACGCCGGCGAGCACCGACTGGTTCCAGCTGATCGCGAAGTCGTCGCGGGAGATCTCCGCGGTCGCAGAGAACGCGGCGCGTACGCCGCCCGCGAGATCGGGGCCGGTACCGCCGTAGACGACGTGCAATGGCACGGCGGCGCTCACGTCCTTGAGGGTGAGCACTCCGTCGAGGGTGAAGCGCTCCGCGTCGATGCGCCGCACGCCCTCGCTCTTGTAGCGGATCTCCGGGTAGCGGGCGACGTCGAGGAAGTCGGGGCCGCGCAGGTGGGCGTCGCGGTCCGGTTCGGCGGAGTCGACGGCGGCCGGGTCCATGGCGACCTCCACCGAGCTGCCTTCGAGCGGGTCGGCCACCTCGATGTGACCGGTGAAGCGCGGCAGGCGGGCGTGGATGCGGCTCATGCCAAGGTGCAGGGCGCTCACGCGGATGCTCGAATGCTGCGGGTCGATCGTCCACGTGCCCGGAGCGGGCAGCACGGTTCCGCCCTCGGGCGCGAGCTCGAGCACTCCGAGTGGGGTGATCCGGTCGTCGGCCACCGTCACCGTGCTGGCGCGCGGCTGCCGGCCGGGCGCGGCGACCACGAGCGTGTAGCCGCCCGCGGGCAACCCGTCGAGGAGGAAGTGCCCGTCGTCGCCGCTCGACGTGAGCGCCGCCTGCGCGCCCGCGACGTCGACCGCGGTGAGGGTCCCGGCGACCGGCCGGCCGTCGGGGGTGGCGAGCCGACCTGCCACCGCTCCCCCACTCACCGGGTCACCCGCTCGGCCTCGACGGACGGCGGCACGAGCTCGACGACCGCGGTGGCGGTCGTCCCGGCCGCCACGTGGACGACCTGCGCCACGGGGTCGTAGCCGCGGGCGGTGAGCGTGTAGGTGCCGGCGGGCAGGTCGGCGAACTCGAACGCGCCGTCGGGGCCGGTGACCGCGGACGCGACCACCCCACCGTCTGCGTCCACGAGCGTGGCGAGCGCGTGGCCGACGAGGGCGCCGGTCGCGACGACCGTGCCGCGCAGGACGGCGCGGGTGGGCAGCGCGAGGTCGCGCTCGGTGTACCGGCCGTCGTTCAGCCGCACGCTCACCGCAACCGGTGGGTGGCCGGGCGCCGTGGCGGCCAGCGTGTACTGGCCCTCCGGCACTCCGGGGATGCGGTACCGGCCGCCGCCGCCGTCGCTGCGGCCGGCGCCGGCGACGGCGCCCCGCACGTCGATCAGCGTGACGGACGCGTCGGGCACGGGCGCCGCGTCCCCGCTCGTGACGGCGCCCCGCACCCCGCTGCTCCCGGCGAGCACGATGTCGTGCCGGACGGGCTCGTCGACGACCGGCACCAGCGCGGCGTGCGGCTCCAGCGCACCGGATGCGGCGACGACGAGGTAGGTGCCACCGGTCGGCAGCGTGATCCGGTAGCCGCCGTCGCGGCCGGTTGTCGTGCTGCCCTCCTGCTTCCCGCCCTGGTCCGTGACGGCGACGACGGCCCCGTCGAGCGCCGCACCGTCGGCCCGGGAGATGGTGCCGTGCACGCCAGGACCGGTCGAGCGCGGCCGCGGGGACGGCCGCGCGGGGGCGGCAGCGGCGTACCGCGCCTCCCCACCCGAGGGCCGGTGACCGTTGCTCGCCTGCTCCCACTCGTGAGCCCCCGTGCCGTTCGGGGAGATCCGGTCAGCGGCCGCCTGGGCCTCGGCCCGTTCCCGCTCCATTCCCGTATCGGTGCGCAGTGGCACCTCGCGGATGGCCAGCACGGCGAGAAACGTGACGATCGCGAGTGCACCGGCGATCATGAAGATCAGCGCGGTGGCGTCGCCGTAGGCAGCGCGGACGATGCCGGCGATCGCGGGAGGCAGCTCGTTCAGGCTGCCGATGCCTACGCCGTCGGCCGACCCGCCCACCCCGGCGGCGGCGAGCCCCTCCGAGGTCAGCTCGCTGACCCGGGAGGCGAGCACGGCGCCGAGGACCGACACGCCGATCGTGCCGCCCATCGAGCGGAAGAACGTGACGGTGGAGCTTGCGGCGCCCAGGTCGGCCGCGGCCACGGAGTTCTGCACGGCCAGCACGAGGTTCTGCATCGACATGCCCATGCCGAGGCCGAGGACGAACAGGAAGACCCCGAGCAACACGACGTTCGTGCTGTGGTCGATCGTCGACAGCATGCCGAAGCCGGCGAGCAGGAAGATCCCGCCGAGGACCAGGTAGATCTTCCACTTGCCGTAGCGCGTGATGAGCATGCCGGATCCGGTCGCCGCGATCATCGATCCGGCGATCATCGGCAGCGTGAGCAGGCCTGCCACGGTCGGCGAGTAGCCACGCGCGATCTGGAAGTACTGGCCGAGGAAGACGGCGCCGCCGAACATGGCCACGCCGACCGCGATGCTCGCGAGGATGGAAAGCGTGGTGGTGCGGTCGCGGAACAGGCGCAGCGGGATGATCGGCTCCGTCGCCCGCGCCTCCACCACCAGGAAGAGCACGATCAGCACGGCGCCGAGCCCTGCGAGGGCGTACGACGCGGTGGAGTCCCATGCGAACTGGTTGCCGGCGAGCGTCACCCAGATCAGCAGGGCCGACACGCCACCGGCGATGAGCGCGGCCCCGAGGTAGTCGATGCTGACCTTGCGCTTGACGACCGGCAGGTTGAGCGTGCGCTGCACGACGACGAGCGCGACGACCGCCAGCGGCGCACCCACCCAGAAGCACCACCGCCAGCCCAGCCAGTCGGTGTCGACGATGAGGCCGCCGATCAGCGGGCCCGCGACGGGCGCCACCGACATGACGGTGGAGATGATCCCGGTGTAGCGGCCCCGCTCCCGCGGGCTGATCATCGCCGCCATCACGATCATGATCAGTGCCTGCAGCCCGCCGAGGCCGATCCCTTGCAGCACCCGCCAGCCGATCAGCGTGCCGACCGACTGGGAGAACCCGGCGAGGATCGAGCCGACCGTGAAGATCGTGATCGAGGCCTGGACCAGCAGCTTCTTGCTGAACAGGTCGGCGAGCTTGCCCCAGATCGGCGTGGTGGCCGTGGAGGCGAGCAGGGTGGCGGTGACCACCCAGGTGTACTGGCTCTGCGTGCCGTGCAGGTCGGTGATGATCGTCGGCAGCGCGTTCGACACGATCGTCGACGACAGGAACGCCGTGAACATCGCGAGCAGCATCCCGGAGAGCGCCTCCAGGGTCTGCCGGCGCGACATCCGGCCGCTGTCCGCGGCGGCCGGTCGGCGGGCGACGGCGGCCTCGACGGGCAGCGTCTCCTCCGCTGTGGTGGTCAATCCTTCTCCTCGGGCCGATGCTCGGGTCTCTGCTCGGGCACGCGTGTGGTGGTGGTTCAGGAGGCGGGTCGAGCCGCTCGCACGGCCGGTCGCTGGTGGGCGGCGATCGCGCAGTGCAGCTCGTCGACGAGCTGCTTCACCCTCGCCACGAGGTGGGCGACCTCGGCGTCGTCCCATCCGTGGAGGGCATCGGCCACCCAACGGGCCCGCAGGGCGAGGTACCCGTCACGGGCGGCAAGTCCCGCGGGCGTGACGGCGAGCAGCTGCGCGCGGCCGTCCGCGGGGTCGGGGCGGCGCGTGACGTACCCGAGTTGCTCCAGGGTGGCCACCTGGCGGCTGGCCACGGAGGGGTCGACCTCGAGGTGCGCCGCGACCTGGCCGAGGCGCTGCTCGCCCTCCCTGGCGAGCAGGCCGAGCACGGCGAACTTCCAGCCGGGCATGCCCTCCGCCTCGGGACCGAGTCGCGCCGTCCGGTTCGCCTGCATGATCGTGCGCAGGAGCTCCAGCAGCTCGCCCGCGGTAGCCGTGGTGATCACAGGAGCCTCCCAGTTGGTTGCTACCAACAACTATACGCAGTTAGTTGGCCTCTACAACTGATTTTCCTGTGTCGCCGACCACCGACCTCAGGGAGGGACGGTCAGAGCCCGCCGCCGACCTGGAGCACCGCACCCGTGACATAGGACGCCTCGTCCGAGAGCAGCCACAGCACCGCAGCGGCGATCTCCGCAGGCTCCCCGGCCCGCCCCATCGGCACCCGGCCGACCACGCGCTCCAGCCGGCCGGGGTCGCCCGCCGTCGCGTGGATGTCGGTGCGGATCATGCCGGGCGCGACGCCGTTGACCCGGATCCCCTGCGCCGCGACCTCCTTGGCCAGCCCCAGCGTGAACGTCTCGACGGCCGCCTTGCTCGCGGCGTAGTGCACGTACTCGCCGGGCGAGCCGAGCCCGGCCGCCCTCGAGGAGACGTTGACGATCCGGCCCGCCGCACCCTGCGCCTCCCAGCGCCGCACCGCCTCGTGCGCGCAGAGCATCGTGCCGAGGACGTTGACGTCGAGCACCCGGCGCAGCGTCGCCGCCGAGGCGTCCACGAACCGGCCAAGCGGCCCGGTGACGCCCGCGTTGTTGACCAGCCCGGTGACCGGGCCCAGCGACTCCTCCGCTGCATCGAAGAGCGCGGTCGCGGAAGCCGGGTCGGCGACGTCGGCCCGGACTGCCACGACGCCGGGCAGTTCGGCGCGCAGCCGGTCGGCCGCGCCGTCATCACGCGCGTATGCGACGCAGACTGCGTACCCGCGCGCATGGGCCGCTCGCGTGATCGCCGCGCCGATCCCCCGGCTGCCGCCGGTGACCACCAGCACCTGTCTCATCTGGCCGGCGGGACCGTCTGTGCCCACTCCGCCCAGTCGGCGAGCGCCTCGTAGAGCCTGATGCCGGCCTCGATCGCCACCCGCAACGACATCGTCTGCGGGCTGTCGCCGAACTCGCCCCGATCCTTCGCATCGGCGTAGCCGCGGTAGCGCTGAGCCGTCTCGCGGTAGTACGCCGCCTCGCGGGTGAGGTGGCGCTGCAGGTCCTCCGGCCGCGCCAGCCAGAAGAAGAACGACCGCAGCAGCGGCTCGAGGCGCACGGTGTGGTCTACGTCGCCCGCCGCCAGCCACTCGCGGATGTCGGCAAGGCCGGCCTCGGTCACGCAGTAGACCTTGCGCCCCCGCGCCCCCTCCTCGGCGACCTCGATCATGCCCTCATCGGCGAGCCTCGTGAGCTCGCCGTAGATCTGCGGGTGCTTGGCGGGCCAGATCGAGCCGAGCGCCTCCTCGAAGCGCCGCGCGAGGTCGTAGCCGCTGGCGGGCTCGCCGGCGAGCAGCCCGAGCACGCCGTACCGGAGCGACATGGCAGCGACCCTACGTGACGGTGGACCTTGACAGGTGGAGGCCGATATGTAGGCTTCAACATGTTCGATCCTACATGTCGCGACGGAGGGTGCAGGAATGGCGAGCAAGGCTGTCCTCATCACCGGGGCGGGCGCGGGCCTGGGACTGGCCACGGCGCAGGCACTGGCAGCGAAGGGCTACCAGGTGCATGCGGGCGTCCGCGACCCGCGCAAGTACCCGCAGCTCGACGCTCCCGGGGTCCGCGTCCTGCGGCTCGACGTCACCGACGAGGCGAGCGTCGCCGCGGCGGCGGAGGAGGTCGGGGCGGCCGAGCCAGGGGGTCTGCGCGCCGTCGTGAACAACGCCGGCGTGATCGTGCAGGGCCCGCAGGAGCTGCTGCCTGCCGAGGAGTGGCAGCGGCAGTTCGACGTCAACGTCTTCGGCCCGGCGCGCGTCACGCGGGCGTTCCTGCCGCTGCTGCGCACGGCACCGGGGCGGGTCGTCAACATCAGCGCCGCCACCGGGCGCGTCGCACTCCCCTTCCTCGGGCCGTTGTCGGCCAGCAAGGCGGCCTTGGAGTCACTGTCCGACGCAGCGCGGATCGAGCTCGCACCCTGGGGGATCCCGGTCGTCGTGGTGGTGCCGGGCGCGCTGGAGACCGAGATCTTCACCAAGGCGGCCACCGCCGCGCAGGCCGCGCTGCACGGCGTCGACCCCCGGCAGCTCACGCTCTACCGCGCCCAGCTCGACGCCGTCGACGCCGCCACCGCGCGGCAACGCCTCGGATCGGTGACGAAGGCCGCGCAGGTGGTCGTGCGGGCCGTCGACGCGCCGCGCCCACGGCGGCGGTACTACACCAGCGCGGATGCCCGCGGCGTCGGCCTGCTCGCCGGCCTCCCTGCCGGGCCGCGCGAGCGGGCGATCACCGGCATCTTCGGCCTGCCCCGCAGGCCGGGCGGGGTCGAGGCGCCCGCGTGAGTGTGCGTCAGAGCGAGTCCAGGAAGCGCTGTGCGACCTCGCGTACGGCCCGCGCCCCATCGTCGATCTCCGCGGTGTAGTACTCGCCGCCCGCGTGGGCGAGGAAGACCGAGCTCCCGGCCCGCGTCACGGCGATGCGGGCGCCGTGGCTCGCGTACTCCGGCGCCACGAACGTGGACGCGGCCAGGAATCCGTCGTCGCCGAGGTCCGGGGCGTCCGCGGTCACCCAGGTCCACCGCGCGCCGCCCTCCAGCTGCCCCGTGCGGCAGGCGGCGAGCACCCGGCGGAAGCCGGCGAGCACCTCGGCAGCCACCTCGGCCGTCGGGTACACCCCCAGCTGTCGGGCGTCGAACGCCTCGGGACCCTCCCGGCTCACGGTGCGGAAGTCGACACGCTGCCCGTCCGTCGGGTACGCGGTCGGCAAGCAGGGATCGAGGAGCCACGCCCGGTCCGGCGCCGGGTCGGTGATCCAGTCCGTGAACTCGGCCACCGTGCTGTGCCGGCCCTCGTCCGGGAGCGGTGGCATGTCCCGCACGGCGATGGGCACTGGACCACGGACCGGCGCGGCGGGCGACCCGCAGGAGACCAGCACCACCAGCACGGCAAGAGCGCCTGCCAGTCGTATCGCACGCATCCCGACCCCCGTTCCCCGTACCAGGAGGACGTCCGGGAGCCCGCAGCGTTGCGCGACGATGGGCGCGTGCCGACGCCGATCGAGCCCGTGCGGGTGGACCCACCGTCGCTCCCGCGCCCGCACCTGCTCTCGCAACGCTGGCTCGACGTGGCGTTCCTGCACTGGGCGGTCGACCCCGACGCGGTGCGCCACCTCCTCCCTGCCGGGGTGGCGCCCGACGTGCTCGACGGGCACACCTACGTCGGGCTGGTGCCGTTCCGGCTGGTCGGCACGGCGATCGTCGGCGGCCCGCCGGTGCCGTGGGCCGGCACGTTCCTCGAGACCAACGTCCGGCTGTACTCGGTGGACGCCACGGGGCGGCGCGGCGTCGTGTTCCTGAGCATGGCCGCGCAGCGCGCGGCCGCCGTAGCCGCGGGCCGGGCGGTGTTCGGGCTGCCGTACCGGTGGGCCCGCATGGGACTGCGCCACGAGGGCGAGTCGCGTACCTACTCCGCCCAGCTGCTCCGGCCGGGTCCGCCGGTCCGCAGCCGGGTGACCGTCTCGCCCGTCGGCCCCGCCGTCGACGGCCCCCTCGAGCGGTTCCTCACCGCGCGCTGGGGTCTGCACGTCGCCCACATCGGGCGCACCTGGTACCTGCCGAACACGCACGTCACGTGGCCGCTGCGACGGGCGGAGGCACGCGAGCTCGACGACGGGCTGCTCGCGGCGGCCGGCCTCGGCGACCTCGCGCGGCGGCCACCGGACCACGTGGCCTTCAGCGCCGGGGTGGCGGCGACGTTCGGCCGCCCGACATTCGCGTCCACTCCCCGACCGTGACCCCGGGCGTGGCCGCCCGGCAATCCGTGATCGGCCGCTTGCCCGAACGCCAGTGGTCCGATCGGACAGCACCGTCCGGGTGAGAGGCGTTACCCACGGTCACACGCTCGCTCTTGGTAGCTGGACCGTTGCGGATCGTGATTCGGAAAGCACTGCTCCATTCGGCGGTGATAGCCGCCGCCAATTGGCGCGATACATCGGCGTCCTGATCGGTGGGCGGTACTTCTGAGACGTTGAACGACACGGTGACGATCTTCGGGGCTGTTCAGGTGACGTGCGACGAGCGGGCGAACTGAGTCTGGTCGTCCACCGTCGGGCGCGGGTAGGAAACGACATCACACCGCCCTGGACGTGCACGTACGCCACCCGGAAGACGTGACCTGTGGAATCGCCCGCCTGCTCACACGGCCCCCGCTCCAGAACGAGCGGCACCGTCACCGTCGCTGAGCTGATCACCCGCTGTGCGGGGATTCCCACCTCTCCTCCGCCGCCGATGGGACCGGATGGCGCGGTGTCCGTTGCGGCACTGCTGCGCAGGGAGGGCCGCGGTCCCCACGTCGCCGACCGGCCGCTGGTGCCCCGCGGGCACGCCCGTATCGCGCCGCCGCCTCCCGAGCCACCCCGCCGCAGCGTTCGGAAGGTGGCGGTCGCGGCAGGCGCCCTGTTCGCCGCCACTGCTGTGCTCGGACCTTCCGTCGTCGAGGACGCGGCCGGGCGCTCGATCGCCGGGCAGGCCGCGGGGTTCCCGCTCCCGCCGAGCGACGCGCCGCTGTCCGCGGGATTCGGCTGGTCCGGCAACTTCGATCTGACGGGCCCCACGCCCGACGACGAGTCGGTGTTCGCCGCGTTGCGGCAGGCCTTCGCCGAGGGCATCCCGTCCGATGTGGGCGGCCCACCGTTCGACCGGCTCGCCAGCCTGCGGGCGGCCGCAAGCCAGTACCTCGCTGTCAGGCACGTCCAGACACCGGACAGGGCATCGGCCGGGTCCACCGACCCGACGGCCGCGCCCGAGTCCGGGACCGTCCCGCCCGGCGGAGCCGGCACCCCGCCGGGCGGGACGTGGTCATACGCGGCCCAGACATACGGGACCACGTCTCCGCCGAACGGCGCGGCTAACGCACCACCCAGCACCGTCCCCGCCGCCGCGCGCTCCAACAGCAACGGTTCACCGAGCGGCACACCGGCCGGCGCACGCTCCGACGGCGCCCCCGGCAACGGCCATGCCACCGAGAACCATGCCACCGAGAAACCAGGCAACGGGCCACCCGACGGCACCCCCGCCGCCGCGAAGTCCCACGGCACCGCCGGCGGCGGACCACCCGCCGGCACACCGGGCAACGGCCCGCCCGGTCACACACCCGCCGGCGCACGCTCCGACGGCAAGCCGGGCAACGGGCACGCAGGCGACAAACCCGGCAACGGGTCACCGAGCGATACCCCCGCCAGTACCTCGTCCAGCGGCTCGCAAGGACGTGGAGCCGGTGGCGAGCACCGCGGCGACCCGCCGTCGGCCGGCAACGAGACGGCTCGCACGGGCGCGAAGACCAAGACGACTGCTGCGGACTCCGACTCCGGCGCGAAGTCCGCGCGATCCAGCGAGAACAGCCGCTCCAACGGGAAGACCACCCAGCGTTCGGCCGCGGCCGACGACGATTCCGGCCACAGCGGCGGGAAGAAGCAGACCCGCGAGCGGGGCGACGACAGCAGCGACAAGGGCCGTGACGACAAGGGCCGTGACGACAGCGGCGGCAACGACGACGGCGGCAACGACGGCGGCCGCAACGGCAGCAAGGACCGCGGCAGCGACAAGAAAGACAGCGGCGACAAGAAAGACAGCGGCGACAACGGCAAGCGCGACAAGGGTGGCCACGACAGCGACGGCGGCAGCGCGGACAAAGGCGGCAGCGGGAAAGGCGGCGGCAAGGGCAAGGGATCGGACGACAAGGGCTCCGACGACGGCTGATCGCGCCAGAGGCACCGACGATCGACCTCACACAGCGGGTGGCCACCTCGCACAGCGCGGGTGTTGTCCGGGGGCCTCATGGAGGGCGTCATCGCATGCGGATCTACCCTTCCGCCGTGGTCACCGTTCGCCGCCAGGTCGGCGCCGCCGTCGATGCACTGTGGGCGGTGCTCGCCGACGGCTGGCTGTACCCGTCGTGGGTGGTGGGGGCCACGCGGATGCGGGAGGTCGACCCGGCGTGGCCGGGGGTGGGCACGCAGCTGCACTACTCGGTCGGCACCTGGCCCCTCCTGCTGGATGACACCGTCACCGTGCTCGCGTGCGTCCCGAAGCGGGAGCTCGTGCTGCGTGGCCGCGCGTGGCCCGTTGGCGAGACCGAGCTCCGACTGACCCTCGACGAGCGGGCCGACGGATGCGACGTCGTCCTGTCCGAGGAGGTGCGCGGCGGTCCGGCCCGGCTGCTGCCCGCGGGCGCCCGGTCGGTCCTGTTCGGCCCGCGGCACGCCGAGACGTTGCGCCGCCTCGCCTACCTCGCGGAGGGCGAGTCCCGGTAGATCAGCTCCAGCGCCGCGGACACGACGCGGCGGCGCAGCCCGCCGAGCGGTCCATGGTCGGCGAGCGCGGCACGCGCCGCGAGCCAGCCGCACACGCCGTGCACGCCGCCGCCGGGATGCGCCGACGCGCTGCCCAGGTACAACCCGTCGACCACCGTGTCCGCCCGGCCGAGCCCCGGCACCGGCCGGAACACGAGCTGCTGCTGCAGCTGCATCGTGCCGCCGCCCACCGCGCCGTGCACGAGGTTCGCATCAGCCGCCTGCAGGTCCGCCGGCCGCTGGACCATCCGGTGCAGCACCCGCTCCCGGAAGCCAGGGGCGAACTCCTCGACGACCTCGTCGACCCGGTCGGCCAGCCGGTCGGCGATCCCGTCGTCGGCGACGTCGCGCGGGAGGTGCGTGTACGCCCACGCGCTCTCGGTTCCGGCCGGGGACCGCGTGGCGTCGGCCGTGGTCATCTGCCCGAAGAGCATGAACGGGGAGGCAGGCGCCGTCCCCGACTCGATGTCGCCCGCCCACCGCACGAGGCCCCGCTCGTCCGCGCCGAGGTGCACGGTGCCGGCCCCCGCGACCCCCGGGTTGCCCCACGGGATCGGCTCGCGCAGCGCCCAGTTGACCTTGACGACCGGGGTGTCCCACGCGAAGTGCTCGAGGTCGGCGCGCAGCCGCGCAGGCACCGCGGCCGCCGGGAGCAGGTGGCGGTAGAGCACGGGCGCGGCGACGTCGGCGATCACGGCGCGGCGGACCCGCACGGTGCGGCCCGTGACGCAGTGCACGGCCACAGCCCGCCCACCCCGCACGTCGATCCGCTCGACGCGCTCCCCCGTGCGCAGCTGGGCGCCCGCCGCCGTGGCCCGCCTGGCGAGCGCCGCGGCGAGCTGCCCCGCCCCTCCCTCCGGCACCGGGAAGCCGTGGTGCTGGCCCAGCATGGCGAGCAGCCACCCGAACACGCCGCTCCCCGGCGCGTCCGGCGGGATGTCGGCATGCCCCGCGTTCCCCGCGAGCAGCAGCCGGGCGGGCTCGCCTGCGAAGAGCTCCTCCCCCATCCGCCGCACCGGCAAGGTGAGGAACCGGGCCAGCCGCAGCGCGTCCGCCGTTCCGATGCGGCGCAGCAGCCGCAACGGCCCGCGCACCGGCGGGAACGCGGTGAAGAGCGAGCGCACGACCGTGTCGCCGACCGCGTCCCACTGCACGCACAGCCGCAGCCACGCCTCGCCGTCGCGCGGCCCCAGCGCGGCGGCGGTGCGCTCGCGGTCCCGGTGCAGGACGGCCGCGGGGGCGCCGTCGGGGCGCGCCGGATGGGCGAGGACGGCCGGGGCGTGGGCCCAGCGCAGCCCGCAGCTCGCGAGGTCGAGCGCTCGCAGCACCGGTGAGGCGGCCGCGAGTGGGTAGAACGCGCTGAACAGGTCGGCGGTGAACCCCGGGTGCAGTTCGGCCGAGCGGACGGCGCCTCCGAGGACGTCGGTGGCCTCCAGCAGGCACACGTCCCAGCCTGCGTCGGCCAGCACGGCGGCCGCGACGAGGCCGTTGTGCCCGCCCCCGATCACGACGGCGTCGGCGGTCTCCATGGAGCCACTATTACCCGCGAGGTCATCGACCCTGCCGCGGCGGGCGGCGAGGCTGGTCGGTGTGAACACGCGAGAGACGGTCGACGAGCTCCTGCGCCGGATCGCGGCCGGCGACCCGGAACGGATCGGGCAGCTGTTCGCCGACGAGGTGGACTGGAAGCTGGACTGGCCCGACGGCGACTACACGCAGACCGTGCCGTGGATCCGCCGACGGAGCACCAGGGCGGACGCGGCCGGCAACTTCCGGGAGATCGCCGAGCACCACGTGCCGGGGGAGAGCGACGCTCGCGTGCACGCGGTGCTCGTCGACGGGACGGACGCGGTGGTGCTGGGCGAGGTCGCCCACACGGCGAAGCCGACCGGCCGGCCGTACGTCGCGGCGTTCGCGCTCCACCTGACGGTCGTGGACGGCCTGATCACCCGCTACCACATCTACGAGGACAGCCTCGCCGTCGCGCGGGCGTTCGACGTGGTGTGACGGTCGGCGACGGCCGTGGCCGCCCGGACGAACGCGGGCAGGCCGAGGGCCTGCCCGGAAGGCGCGCGGCGCCACCGAAGGCGGTCTCGCGGCCATGATCGAGGCGCTGGCGCGAAAACGGCCAAATACGGCCGGCTATGCACCCAAGCGACGATCACAGGCATCGACCCGGCCCGCAGCAACCACGAAGATCACCAGATGGGTGCCCCCACGGCCGCATGTGGCCGGCCATGCACCGATCCGATGATCATGCCGACGATGCGGCGGCCCGCACAATGCGCGACGCCGCCAGGAGGCCACACCGCCAGGACCGCGACGTGCCCCGTCCACGGGTGCGCGGGACACTAGAAGACGATGTCCGCCGGCTCGATCCCGGCCTCTTTGCAGTAGTCGGTGTAGCGCTTCAGCTTCGTCTCGGCCGTCTCGACGTAGGCGAGGTTGCCGTCGGCGTCCATGTACTCGATCGGGCCGTGGATCGAGAACAGGGTGAGCATCGGGTGCTCCTCGTCCTCGACGTCGGCGACCAAGGTGTGGACGTCACCGGGCGGCTCGTAGACGTAGGCGCCGGGCGCGGCCTGCCAGTCGTGCTCGATGTAGTGCCACCTGCCCTGCAGCACCCAGCCCTCGACCTCGGCGAGGTGGCGGTGCCGGTTCACGACGCCGCTCCTGGCCACCTTGAGCAGGTTGACCCAGGTGCCCTTCTCCAGGTTGATCCGGATCGGCTTGAACCAGACGTTGTTCGAACCCTGCGGAACCCAGGGCATGTCGGCGCTCTGCACGAGGAAGTCGGGCGCGTGCTCGGTCATCGCCCGGTTGTACCCCGCGCTCCGCCTCTCGTGAACCGCGCTTCTCGGATGCCAGCATCAGCGCTGCTGATCGTGCGCCGGGCAGCCGACGCTCGTAGGGTGCCATGGCATGCGGCTGGAGTGGCTGGTCTCGTTCCTCGCCGTCGTCGACACGGGCAGCTTCGTAGCCGCCGCCGAGGCCACCCACCGCTCCCAACCCCGCATCAGCATGCACGTCGCCGCCCTGGAGCGCGGGGTGGGCATCCCCCTGTTCAACCGGCGCAAGCGGCCCGTCGAGCTCACGGAGGCGGGCAAGGCGCTCGCCGACCACGCCCGCGCAATCCTCCACGAGGTCGAGGCCACCGAGGCCTCGATGGCCGCGTGGCGCGGCGGCGCCCGCGGGGTCGTCACGCTCGGGAGCCATCCCAGCGCCAGCGCCGCGTTCGTGCCGCACGTTCTGCGCGAGGCGGCGCGCACCAGCCCGGACGTGCGTGTGGTGCTGGTCGAGCGCTCCACGCTCGAGCTCGACGAGGCGCTCGCCGCCGGCGAGCTGGACCTGTGCATCCGGCCGGTGAGCCCGGCGCCTGCCAGGGCGAGCGTGCGCTGGCACGTCCTGTGGGCCGAGCCCCTCGTCGCTCTGCACCCGCCCGGCCACCCCCTCTCCGAACTGCCCGATCCGCTGCCGGTTGCGGAGGTCGCCGCGCACCCCCTGCTGTCCATCGGCAGGCTCGACGCGCCCGAGACCGGCGAGTTCGAGTCCTACCAGCGCTTCCGCGAGTGCGGGTACGAGCTGGAGCCGGTGCAGGCGACCAACCAGCCGCAGACGCTCATGTCGCTGGTCCGCCACGGCCTCGGCGTCGGCGTCACCAACTCGCTCGCGGCGCGGGTCGCCGACACGTCCGGCGTCTGCGTGCGCAGGCTGGAGGGCGGGGCGGGCCGCCGCGTGGCCGTCCACTGGGACTCCGCGCGCCACCTCACCGCCGCGGCCCGCACGCTGCTGCAGCAGATCGTCGCGCAGCCCCGCCCCGACGGCACCGAGCCGGCGTCAGATCCGGGATCCGAATAGGCCGATCCGGAAGTCGCTCTTCACCGGCGCGCCCTGCTGCTCCTACCGTCGCCCCCGTGGCCCCCACCTCCCCCTTCGCCCTTGACGGCCGGCTGGCGATGGTCACCGGCGCGGGGTCCGGGATCGGTCGCGCGATCGCAGTCGGGCTCGCCGCGGCGGGCGCGGACCTGCTCCTGCTGTCCGAGCGCGACAACCTTGGCCCGGTCGCCGACGAGGCGAAGGCCGTGGGCGCGACGGTCGCCACCGAGGTGCTGGACCTCGCCGACCGGCCCGCCCGCCGCGCCGCCGCGGAACGCCTGCTCGACGCCCACGCCGTCGACATCCTGGTCAACAACGCCGGCCTGATCCGTCGGGCTCCGGCCGCCGAGTTCAGCGACGAGGACTGGTACGGGGTCATCGAGGTCAACCTGCACGCCGCGTTCGAGCTCTGCAGGGCCGCGGGGCGGCGGATGGTCGCCCGCGGCTCCGGGAAGATCGTCAACCTCGCGTCGATGCTGAGCTTCCAGGGCGGGCTCCTCGTGCCCTCCTACACGGCGAGCAAACATGCGCTCGCCGGGCTCACCCGCGCACTGGCCAACGAGTGGGCGCCCCACGGCGTCAACGTCAACGCGGTCGCCCCCGGCTACGTCGCCACCGCCACCACCGCGGCACTGCGCGGCGACCCCACCCGCAGCGCCGAGATCCTCGCCCGCATCCCGGCAGGCCGCTGGGCCGAGCCCGAGGACGTCGCGGGGTCCGTGGTCTTCCTCGCCTCGCCCGCTGCCGACTACGTCCACGGCCACGTCCTCGCGGTCGATGGGGGTTGGCTCGCCCGCTGACAAAGGATCGGAGGTTCGACGATGAACCACCTGAGCACACGCCGCGTCGCCGCACTGGCGGGCGGGCCCCTCGTGGTCCTGCTCGCCGCGTGCGGTGGCGGCTCCACGGTCGACGACGATGCGAGCGGCGGTGCGGCCCCGCAGCTCGTCACGGTCGACGCGGGCTACGTCTCGGCCGTCGACCAGATCGGGCTGCCGGTCGCGCTGGAGATCGGCGCGTTCGAGGAGCAGGGACTCGATGTGCGGCTCGCGCAGCCGTTCCCGACGGGGGTCGACTCACTCAACGCGCTGCAGGCGGGCGAGGTCGACTTCATCCAAGTCGGCACACCCGCGATCGGCGCGGCGCAGCGCGGGCTCGACGTCGTCCTGCTCGGCAACTACTCCGGCTCGGCGAGCCAGCGGGCGATCGACGACACGATGGCCGTCGTCGCGCGGCCCGGCTCGGGCATCAGCGGCGCCGACCTCAGCACGCTGCGGGGCAAGCGCGTCGGGGTGTCGGTCGGCTCGATCAACCACCTCTACCTGATCGGCCTGCTGCAGGGGCTGCACATCCCGGTGAGCGACGTGGAGATCGTCAACACGGCGCCACCGGACATGCCGGTGGCGTTGCAGACGTCCGGCATCGACGCCGCGATCGGGTGGGACCCGTGGCCGATCACCATCCGGCAGCAGGTGCAGGGCAGCGAGGAGATCGTGCGCGGCGGGGGCTACATCCCCTACGTCGGCTACATCGTGGCGATGCGTGAGTTCGTCGAGCAGAACCCCGACATCGTCCAGCGGTTCCTCACAGCGAGGGCCGCCGCCGACCGGTGGATGCGCGACAACCCCGACCAGGCGGCGGAGGCGGCCACGCGCTGGCTGCCGGGCACCGAGCCGGCCGTGGCCCAGGAGGCGATGCAGTACAACGTGGCTCAGCTCGACCCGCGGTTCTCCGCCTGCAACTACGCGGCGCTCGACACCGTGGCGCAGATGCTGGCCGAGCAGGGCGTCACGCAGCCAGGGTTCACCGTCGGCGACCGGTTCCTGCCCGGCCCGATCACCACCGTGATGACCGAGCGGCCCGAGCTGTTCGACGACCTCCCGCCGATCCCGGACGCGGCCCGCGTCGACGCGGGCTTCGCCTACGACCGCGACGCCGCTCTGGCGGCGTGCCCGGCGACGTGAGCGCTCCCCGGGCGTCGCGGGCGCGGTCGGTGCTCTGGTTCCTCGCCCCGTTCGCCGCGCTCATCGGCGTCTGGGCCGCGGTGGTGGCGGCCACCGGCGTGCCGATGCGGATCTTCCCGCAGGTCACCGACGTCGCGCGGGCACTGGCCGGGATGACGGCCAGCGGCGAGCTGTTCGACCACCTCGCCGCAAGCCTGCGCCGGGTGCTGATCGGCGCGGCGCTCGCCGTCTGCACGGCGCTCCCCTTCGGCGTGGCGCTCGGGGCGAGCCCGCGGCTGTCGGCGTTCTTCGCGCCGCTGCTGCGGTTCTCCGTTGCGCTCGCCGGCATCGCGTGGATCCCCATCGCGACGCTGTGGCTCGGCTACGGCGACGGTGCGGTGATCTTCATCGTATGGAACGCGATGTTCTTCGCGCTGGCCTACAACACGCTGCTCGGCGTGCGCCGCATCCCGCTCCCGCTGCTGCGCGCCGCGCGCAGCATGGGCACCGGACGGGTGCGCATGTTCTGGGAGGTCCTGCTTCCCGGGGCGCTGCCGAGCGTGGTGACCGGCCTGCGCGTCGGGCTCGGCTACGGCTGGCGCGGGCTGGTCGCCGCGGAGATCATCGCGACGAGCGCGGGCCTCGGCTACGCCCTGTTCCTCGCGCAGAAGACCTTCTCGACCGACGTCATCATCGCCTCGATGGTGATCATCGGCGTGCTGTGGCTCGCCATGGACCGGCTGCTGCTCGCCCCGCTGGAGCGGCGCACGGTGCAGCGCTGGGGCATGACGGAGGCACCGTCATGACGGCGGTGTGGCGCACGCTGGCCCGCCGGCCGATCGTGCGCACCCTCGGGCCGTTCGTGCCGGTGGTCGCGCTGTGGTGGCTGATCGCGCGGCTACAGGTCTTCCCGCCTGCGTTCTTCGTCGGACCGGACGTCGTGCTCGCCGAGCTCGGCGGCCTGCTGGAGCGCGGCATCCTGCCCGGGTACCTGTCCGACTCGCTCACCCGGCTCTGGTACGGCGTGCTGTTCGGCCTGCTGATCGGGCTGCCGCTCGGATTCGTGGTCGGGATGTCGAGGCTCGCGCGGCGGCTGACGTGGCCGTTGCTGCTGTTCTTCCAGGCCATCGCGGACATCGCGTGGCTGCCGATCGTCATCGTCTGGTTCGGGTTCAGCCTCACCGCGGTGACGTTCGTGATCGTCTACACGATCGTCTTCCCGCTCGTGCTCAGCATCGTGGCCGGGATCGAGCAGGTGCCACGGGAGCTCGTGCGGGCGGCCCGCAGCCTTGGCGCGGGCCGGTTCCAGGTGTTCGTCGAGGTGATCGTGCCGGGCTCGCTGCCGTCGGTGGCCAGCGGCGTTCGTACAGGGCTCGGCTACGGCTGGCGGGCGCTGGTCGCCGCCGAGATCATCGTCGGGACCAGCGGGATCGGGTTCATGATGTTCGACGCCCGCCGCGTCGGGGACGTCGCCGAGGTCTTCCTCGGGATGATCGTGCTGGGCATCCTGTGGTACGCGCTCGACGCGCTGTTCCTCGCGCCGTTCGAACGCGCCACGGTGGAACGCTGGGGACTGGTCCGTCGGGAGGCGGCGAGATGACGGCACTCCGGATCGAGAACCTCCACAAGACCTACGTCGACGGCTACACCGGCGACGAGGTCACCGCGATCGGCGACGTGTCGTTCGACGTCGCCGAGGGCGAGTTCGTCTCCGTCCTCGGCCCGAGCGGGTGCGGCAAGACGACGGTGCTCAACATCGTGGCGGGCTTCGTCGAGCAGACCGGCGGCACGGTCACCGTCGCCGGACAGCCGGTGAGCGGCCCAGGACCCGACCGCGGCGTCGTCTTCCAGAACCACGCGCTGTTCCCGTGGAAGACCGTGCAGGGCAACGTCACGTTCGGGCTGCGCATGCGCGGCGTCGCGAAGGCGGAGCGGGAGGCGACCGCGGCGGAGTACCTGCGGCTCGTCGGCCTCGCCGGGTCCGAACACCGGTACCCGCACGAACTGTCCGGCGGCATGCAGCAGCGGCTCGGGGTGGCCCGCGTGCTCGCGAACGAGCCCGCCGTGATGCTCATGGACGAGCCGTTCGCGAGCATCGACGCCCAGACCCGCCGCAGGTTGCAGGAGGACCTCACCCGCATCTTCCAGGAGCGGCGGCCCACCGTCTTCTTCGTGACCCACGACGTGGATGAGGCGGTGTTCCTGTCCGACCGGGTCGTCGTGCTCACCGGACGGCCCAGCCGGGTGCACGAGATCGTCACGGTCGACCTGCCGCGCCCGCGGGCATGGCGCACCACCGGCGAGCTGGCGCGGTTCCGCGCCATCCGCAACCGGATCACCGACCTGCTCGCGGGGGACGAGGCCCATGCCGTCGCCGACACTGCGTAGGGCTGCCCGGAGCCCCGCGTTGCGCCGCATCGCGGTCGTCGTCCTGCTCGTGCTGCTCTACCAGGGCTGGCTCTCCGTCCAGGCGATCGGCAAGGCCGGCCCCGGCGTTGGCGCCGAGCCCGACGAGCGCGGCCGCTTCCCCGTCGACGTCGTGCTGGACTTCCCGCCGGAGCGCTACCACGTGCTGGAACTGCAGAAGCACGGGCGCGTTGCCGGCACCGACGGCACCGTCGTGCGCCTGCGCGGGGTCTCCCCGGCCGGTGTCGACGCGCTGGCCCGCGAGTACTGGATCGAGGCCCTGACCGCCCCGCGGGACTGACGCTCCGATCATCGCAGACCGGTGTGAGACCCAGCTCACATCCGCGGCTGTCACACCTGCCCTTCGCGCCGTGTCAAAGCCGTGAACCCATCAGCGAAGGAGACGTCATGGAAGCCCGCATCGACTACTACGCCAACCCCGTTGCCGCGAAGTTCGCTCGCTACATCAACTCGGCCGGGAAGGTCGTCGGCGACTCGACCCTGCCGCCCGCCGTACAGGAGCTGGTGAAGATCCGCGCCAGCCAGATCAACGGCTGCGCCCTCTGCCTCGACATGCACACCAAGGACGCCGCCCACGCCGGTGAGACGCCGGTGCGGCTCAACATGATCGCCGCCTGGCGCGAGGCGACCGTCTTCACCGACGCCGAGCGGGCAGCGCTCGCCCTCACCGAGGAGGGCACCCGCATCGCCGACGACGCGGGCGGGGTGAGCGACGACACCTGGGAGCTGGCCCGCAAGCACTTCGACGACGATCAGCTCGCCGCCCTCGTCTCCCTCGTCGCGCTCATCAACGCCTACAACCGCATGAACGCGATCACCCGGATGCCCGCGGGGGACTACGAGCCCGGCAAGTGGGGCTGACCGCGAGCTGATGATCACCGGAGCGGTGCCAGAGCGTCAGGTCTGTGCTCTGGCACCACGATGATCACGGTGGTTCACGCCAGAGGAGCAGGAGGCTCTTCCCGACGAACCGGCGCGCACGCTCGCGGCGACGCATCTCCCCGCCGCGGGTTCCGGGTCCGGTAGGTCGGTCGGTTCGAGAACGTCGGAGTGCCGAACCGGGTCACTCTGATCGCTCGCACCGCACGATCATCGAACCTCGGCCCGACTCGAGGTCAATTCGGCGGATGCAGGCCGGCAAGGCCATGGTCAGCTCGTGCCGGCGGCCCTGGTCAAGGCCGGCTCAGCGCGGGTTCCTCGGTGCGGGCGACGACCTCGGCGGCGACCGCCTGCAGCGTCGCGCGGCGGTTCTTCGCCGCCATGCGCAGGACCGTGAGGGCCTTCTCCGCCGGGCACCCCTGCTCGGCCATGACGATGCCGATCGCCTGGTCGATCGCGGATCGGGAGACCAGCGCCTGGCGCAGGCGCGCGGACAGCGTGGTGTCGTCGTAGCTGCGCATCGTCCCCGTGACGGCCACCGTGGCGAAGCCGGCGATCCGGTCGGCGAGCCCGCGGCCCGGCGGGTCGAACGCGGCCGGGGCGGTCCCGTAGACGGTGAGGACGCCGATCGGGGCACCGTCGCGGACGCGCATCGGGACGGCGCGGACCGCGTGCACGCCGGCACCGACGGCGGCACTGGCGAACGCGGGCCAGCGCCGCTCGGTCCGCAGGTCGCCCACCTCGATCGCGTTCCCGGCCCGTAAGGCGTCCGTCCCGGGACCCGCGCCGTGCCGCCGTTGCACGGCCTCGAGCCGGGCGGCGCGCTCGTCGACCGCGATCGCGTGCCCGCTCCACGCGGGTGCCGTGAGCGCCACGCTCGCGGACACGGCGGCCGCCACCGCCCCTGCCGCGAGCTCGGCGATCCCCACGAGGAGCTCGTCGAGCGACGACGTCGCCACCACCAGTGCCGCCAGCTCGACGCCGATGTCCACCCCCGCAGTCTCCGGCCCCACCGGTGTCCCCTCGGTCCACTCGCCCCGGCAGGCTGGTCGCCGCGCGTGCCTCAACCGTTACGGGGCGCGATGCACGCGAGAACCGCGTCGGCCGTGCCGGGAACGACGCGCTCGCCCAGATCGATCCGCCGGAGCCCTTCGAGGACCCGGTCGTTCTCGGCGGCGATGTGCAGGTGGGTGCCACAGTCGACGGCCATGGCGTGCAGGGCCCGCAGCACGGTCGCCACCTGCAGGTCCATCCAGGTCACCGAGGACAGGTCGAGGATGACGTCCGGCGCCCGGTGCAGCTGCTGGCGGACCCGGATGGCCAGCGTCGCGCAGCTGTGTGCCTCGAGCGGGCCGATGACGCGCACGATCACGGTGTCGGGTGTCGGCGCGTGCAGCCGCACGTCGAGCGGCTCGTCCCGATCCGGGATGCGGCTCTCCCTCCGCGGGGAGGGCACGAGCTCCGACAGGTCCACCGGGGCGCGCTCCCGATGCAGCAGCGCGCTGCCCGTGCCGGAACTCCATTCGGTGCTCATCACGCTGTCTCACCACCGGCACCACGGACCGCACCCCTCCGCACGGCGGCCTGGTACATCGTGAACAGGTCCAGCAGCGAGGCCTCGTACCGCGCCGCGGACGACGAGTCGTGCCCGACCGTCCTGAGCCACCCGTTGCGCCGGGTCAGCTGCCGACCCGCGGAGGCGAGCGCGGCGTTCGTCGTGGGCGCGACCTCGCCAGCCGCCGTCAGATCCACCAGCACGAAACGCGCGCCTGCGATCAGCAGCCCGTCCACTCGCTGCCGCAACTCGGCGACACCCTCGTGCCCGCAGGTGCCGATCACCTCGACGAAGGCGTGTTCTCGGTCGGGCTGAACGGACATGATCCGCAGCCTCGTCGGTTCAGAAGTGGTGTACTGCTCCGACTGCACGGCTCCGCGCATACTTTCCCCTCTGCTGCCGTGACGCGAAATCGCGGAGCGCACCGCTGGATGATCAGCGGCCGGGGGTCCAGGACCACGACGATGCCAGCGCGTGCGCTCACGCAGCGGCTGTCGGTCCAACCGTCGGGGATGCTACGAGAGCGGTGTCGACGACGGCAACCGCTGGTTGCCGCGTGCCCACTGTGCGTGCATCTGCACGCGCTGGACGGTCACCGTTCATCGGTACGGCCTATCAGCCGATGCGGAACGCGCATTCTCATGCCACGCTCAGGAGCGACTCCACGACGTTGACCGGCGCGTTCCGGTGGTTGCGGGACGGGCACGGACATGACAGAAGGTCCAGAGCGGGACGACACCGCGGCGGAGCTCGCGGCGCTGCTGCTGTCCACGGAGTCGTTCGACGACCTGCTGCGCGGTGTGGCGGAACTCTCGGTCCAGCTCGTGGCCGGAGCGTCGACGGCGAGCATCACGCTTGCCGAACGGGGCCGGGTGATCACCGTGGCCACCGCCGACCCGCTCGCCACGCAGATCGACGCACACCAGTACGAGCGGGGCACCGGCCCGTGCCTGGAAGCACTCCGCACCGCCTCCGTCGTGCACGTCGCCGACGTGCGCCGCGAGCGGCGGTGGGGCGGGTTCGACACGGTCATGCTGAGCCACAACATGACGAGCGTGCTCGCCGTCCCGCTGATGGTCCGCGACGGCGCGGTGGGCGTGCTCAACCTCTACTCCCGGGCCACCACCGGCTTCGAGGAGCGCGACCAGCAGCTCGCGCGGGTCCTCGCCGCCCATGCCGCGGTCGCGCTGACCGCGGCCCTGCGCACATACGACCAAGTCAGCCTCACCGACAACCTCCGCATCGCGCTGTCGTCCCGCTCGGTGATCGACCAGGCGATCGGCATCGTGATGGGCCGGGAGCAGTGCTCGGCCGACCAGGCGTTCGACGTCCTGCGCAAGGTGTCGCAGCAGCGCAACACGAAGCTGCGTCACGTCGCCGCCGAGCTGGTCATGGCGGTCGCCCGCACCACCGAGCGCTGAGCCCCGCGACTGGCGTCCTAGGCTGCCCGGGTTCCGACTCGCCAGGAGGTCTCCCGCCGGTGGCTGCGCCCGTCCGCTCCCGCGTGGCGAGGGCCCTTGCGGCCGGCGCCTTGGCCTGCGCGCTGGCCGCCTGCAGCGTGGTGCCCGCCGACGCCCCGGAGGAGGCAGCACGCGAGGAGGTGGCGCGCAACGTCATCCTGATCCTGGCCAGCGGGATGGGGAGGGCACAGCACGACTTCCTGCAGCTGGCGATCGCAGGGCCGACGGGTCTGCTCGCGATGGACCGGCTCGGCTCCACCGGCTCGGTGACGCCTGTGGACCCGGTCTCCGACGACGCCGCGGGAGCCACCACCCTGTCCACGGGCATGCCGACGAGACCCGGCGCGATCGGGGTCGACGCCGACGGCGAGTCGCTCACCACGGTGCTGGAGCACGCCCGCAACGCGGGGAAGGCCATCGGCATCGTGACCACGGGCGAGGTCACCGATCCCACGCCCGCCGCGTTCGCGGCGCACGTCGCGCCACGGCCGCCCCTCCCGGATCCCGACGAGCAGGACGAGGAGGACGGCGCCGTCGCGCGCGCGATCGCCCGGCAGTACCTCGAGGAGACCCGGGTCGACGTGATCCTTGGCGGCGGAGCAGGGCTGTGGACGGACCTCGCCGGGAAGGCCAGGTCGCTCGGCTACACGACGGTGTCCGACGCGGTCGGGCTGCGGGCGACCTCGGCGGAGCGGCTGCTGGGGCTCTTCGCCGACGGACCGATGTTCGATCCGGGCCGGCCTGGCGACGGCCTCTACCTGCCCGCCGTGCCGCTCCCCGACATGACGCGCGCGGCGCTCGCCGCACTCGACCGCCGCGAGGCCGGCTTCTTCCTCGTCGTCGACGAGGCCGGCATGGACGCGATGGCCCGCGAGGGCAACGGTGCGCTCGTGCTGGAAGCGGGCCGCGCGCTGGACGCGACCGTTCAGGCGGCGCGGGACTTCCAGGCGGTCAACCCCGGCACCTTGATCGTCGTGGCCGGGGACCACGAGACCGGCGGCCTGAGCTTCACCACCACCGACCCGGGCACCACCCGCTCCGGGTCGGACGGCCCGTACCCGGCCGCCGACTCCGACCAGCAGCTCTGGCTCCGCTGGACCCGCAACAGGCCCACCAACTCGCCAGTCCCCATCGCGGCAGGCGGCCCGGGCGCGGAGGCGTTCCACGGCGGCATGGCCAACACGCAGATCTTCCCCGAGCTGCTGGAGGCGATGAGCCTCAGGGCGTGACGGCGCCCGGGGCGCCGAGGGCGGCGGCCGCGCGGGCGCGCTCGGCGATCGCGTCCCAGCGGCCCGCAGCGATGTCGGCGCGCGGGGCGATCCAGGTGCCGCCGACCGCGAAGACATTGGGCAGCGCGAGGTACTCCGCCGCGTTCTCCGGCCGCACGCCACCGGTGGGCATGAAGCGGGCGCCCGTCCAGCCGAACGGGCCGTCGAGTGCCGTCAACGTGGCGATGCCGCCGTAGGCGCCTGCCGGGAAGAACTTGATGTGCCGCGCGCCCGCTTCCAGGCACGCGCCGACCTCGCTCGGGGTGACGGCGCCCGGGACGAACGGCAGCCGCGCCGTCGCCGCGGTGGCGAGGCACGCGCTCGAGTACCCGGGCGACACCCCGAACAGCGCGCCCGCCTCGACGGCGGAGGTGACCATGTCCGGCAGCACGAGGGTGCCCGCGCCGAGCAGGAAGTCCGGCAGCTCCGCCGCGATCGCGGCCACGGCGTCGCGGGCCGCGGGCGTTCGGAACGTGATCTCGACGACCGGCAGGCCCGCCTCGGCGAGGGTGCGCGCGAGGGGCACGGCCGTAGCCGCGTCGTCGATCTCGACGACGGGCACGACGGCGAGCGCCGCCACGGCGGTGAGAACATCGGACTCCGGGGCCATCGGCCCACTACACCACACGGGGAGGCGAGCGTGACCAACCGCTTCGAGGGGCGGCGGATCGCCGTCGTCGGCGCGACCGGCGGGATCGGGCTGGCGATCTGCGAGAGCCTGGCGGGCCAGGGCGCCCAGGTCCACGGGCTCGATCTGAAGGGCCTCGAGCATCTCCCGGCGGGCGTCAGCGGCCACCCGGTGGACGTGACATCGGAGGAGTCGGTGGTCGCCGCGGTCCGCGCGCTCTACGCCGACGACGACCGCCCGGTCGACCTGGTGAACAGCGCAGGCATCGTGGAGAACGTCGCGGCCGAGGACATGCCACTCGCCGAGTTCGACCGGATCCTCTCGGTGAACCTGCGCGGGGTGTTCCTCACCTGCCGCGAGTTCGGCCGGGAGCTCCTCGCACGCGGCGGGGGCGCGATCGTCAACATCGCCTCGATGTCGGGCAACGCGATCGTCAACCAGCCGCAGCGCCAGTGCGCGTACAACACCTCGAAGGCGGGCGTCAGCGCGCTCACCCGGTCGCTCGCCGTCGAGTGGGGGCCGCGCGGGGTGCGGATCAACGCCGTCTCCCCCGGCTACGTGCAGACCCCGCTCACCATGGCCAAGACCGACCTGCACCCGCAGTGGATGCGCGAGACCGTGCTCGGCCGGTTCGCCCAGCCGTGGGAGATCGCGAAGGCCGTGGAGTACTTCCTCAGCGCGGACTCGGGGTTCTGCTGCGGCACCGAGCTGTTGATCGACGGCGGCTTCGCCCTGCGCTGACCCTCCCCGATCGGGCGGCTACTATTCCCCCGATCGGGCTAACGACGTCGGGGGCGACGCCCATGTATCCGCAACCGCCGCAGGGGCATGGGCAGCCACCCGGTCCCGGCTACTTCCCGCTGCCCCCCGGTTACGGACCGCTGCCGCCACCGCCCCGGAGGAAGCGCACCGGGATCATCGCCGCGACGGCCGTGATCCTGCTCGCGATCGTCGGCACCCCCGTCGTGGCGGACGCGCTCAAGAGCGCGGGCACGAAGGACCTCGGCTCGGGCTCGGCGACGGATCCGGCGAGATGGCGGGTGCACGTCGCAGCGGGGGACGTCGACGAGTACCCCACCGACGTGCAGGGCCTCACCCCCGGCCCCACGGTCGACGACGCGGCACTGGCCACGGTCGACGCCCGGCAGCTGTACTGGGCGGTGCTGGCGCGGCAGGGCACCCGCCCGGTCACCGACATGGTCGCGCGCAACTGGAGCACCGCCGAGGAGTACGAGGACGCGTTCCCGGCGAACCCCGTGACCCACCGCATCGGCATCGACTGGCGGACCAAGGCCTTCATCGACGAGTCGTCCGGTATCACCGGGGACGGAACCCCGGACTCGGACTACGTCCTGCTCCGGTGCCTCGGCAACGACCAGTACGCGTCGTACCAGCCGGAGAACGAGGTCTTCGGCTTCCCGGCGAGGTGGGACGTGAGGTCGGCGGCCGGTCCGGACGGCTACGACAACTGCGCCGACCGGATGCGGCCCGGCAAGCTCGTCGCGAACTCGTTCGCGGGCGACGGGATCGCCCCCGCGGGCCTCTCGGCGGAGCAGATGAACGCCTTCATCTCCTACCTGGACGGGGTGCCCGGCCTGATCGAGGTGTCGCCGCCGACGACGGTGGAGGGCAGCGACGGGAGGCGATACATCCAGCTCGACGTCGCCCTGCGACCGCAGGACCCGCGGGGCGACGGCGAGACGAGGATGGGTGGCGCGTTCCTCAACGCCGCGTTCGCGCAGACCGGCAACAACCCGTACGACTACCCGTACAGCATCGACTTCGACGAGACGCAGGGCCGCACGATGCGGTACTTCGTCGACCCGCAGACCCTGCTGCCCGCCTACGCGGTGATGGCGGACACCAGCCCGCTGGCGCTGGACGGCACGCCGACGGACCCGGGCACCACCACCAACAGCTACGACGTCTACCAGTACTCGTGGCCCGACGAACTGGATCCGGCGGCCATGCGTGCCGAGGGCACGCCCGTCTTCCCGCTCCGGCCGTGGCCGTTCGAGAAGATCGTGTTCTAGAACCCGCTGGTCGAGTAGCGGAGGCGCCCCGCGCCGGAGCGTATCGAGACTCTAGCTTCGGAGGTGGGCATCGCTAGTGCGGTGGCCACATTCGTTCGCCGAGCCTGGTCGGGCGGGGTGTAGACCCGCCGTGGTTGTGGGCGCCTTCGGTGGCGCGGGCCCTCAGCAAGCCGCCGGGCCGCAGGGCCTCCGGTGGCGCCGCGCATCGTGCGGGGCCGCCCCTCCCCTGTCAAGGGCGCTCCGCGTCGCTTCGCGATCGCTGCGCGACCCTTGACAGGCGAGCCTCTGCGACCCCTCTGGGCAGCAGCACGGGCAGGCCACAGGCCTGCCCAGATGGGCGCGCGGCGCCACCGGAGGCGGTCCGACGGACATGATCGAGGCCTCGGCGCGAAAACGGGCGAAAACGACCCGGAAACGGGCCGAACTGCCGATCAAGCCGCCATTCCGGGGACAAATGCGGCGATCAAGGCGAAATGGTCGCTAGATGATCTCCGATCGCGACCATCAGCCCTTGATCACCGCGCTGACCAGCCGGTATCGGGTGTAGATGGTCGCTGTCGCGACCGTCACCGCCTAGCGGAGATCGCTCAGGGCCGGGTGGGCGTACGCCTCCGGGTTGACCACGTGCGCGGGACGCCGGCCGTCGCGCACGTCGAGCACGGCCCGGATCGCGCTCGTGCCGTTCGCCAGCCCGAGTTCGTCGGTCCAGCAGGTGGCGTGCGGGCTGAACAGCGTGTTCGGCGCCGTCAGGATCAGGTCGCCCGCCGCGGGCGGTTCGTCGCGGAAGACGTCGAGCGCCGCTCCTGCGATGCGGCCCTCCGTCAGCGCGGCGGCCAGCGCGTCCTGGTCGACGATGGGCCCGCGGGCGACGTTGACGAGGAACGCCGACGGCTTCATGCGGGCGATCGCCGCCGCGTCGACGAGGTTGCGGGTCTGGTCGGTGAGCGCCGCGGTGACGACCACGAAGTCGGCCCCGCCGAGCACGGTGTGCAGGTCCCCGAGCTCGACGCCCGCCGCGGCGGCTGCCGCGGGGTCGGCATACGGGTCGTGGGCGGTCTGGTGCATCCCGAGCGGCGCGAGGAGGCCGCTGACCGTGCGCCCGACGTTGCCCCAGCCCACGAACCCGACGGTGCGCCCGGTGAGGCCGGTGCCCATGAAGTCGAGCCGGTCCTGCCAGCGGTGCTCGCGCACGAGCCGGTCCTTGTCGAGCAGGCGGTGCGAGATCCCGAGCATCAGGGCGAGCGCGGCCTGCGCGACCGGCCGCGCCACCGCGTCACGCGTGATCGTGAGCAACGTGCCGTGCGCGGTGAGCGCGGCGACGTCCACGTTGTCGTAACCCACCCCGAACCGGGCGACGACCCGCAGCCGGTCGGCCTTCTCCACCGAGCGCGCGGTGACGCGGGGCAGGAGCCCGATCAGCGCGTCGAGGCCGGCCAGCTGCTCGGGCGGGATCTCCCCCGCCGTGACGTCCAGGAACCGGTAGGCCACTCCGGGCGCGTCCGCGAGCAGCGACAACCCGATGTCGCCCCAGCCGATCCGCCCGTCCGGGGTGCGGAAGTCCCCCGTGAGCCCGACCTGGAACGTGCTCGCCATCAGCTGGTCCTCTCGGTGGTGGGTCGCGGCGACCGTAACCAGGGCCTCGGAAATTGGTCAACCGGTTGCTAAGTTGGCCGGGCACTCACCGACGAGAGGAAGGCGGACACCCGTGACCCTGCCCGTGATCGAGAAGGCCAGGTCGGGCGAGCTCGCGCTCGGGACGTTCGTGTTCGAGTTCGCCACGAACGGCATCGGCCGGCTCGCCGCGCACGCGGGCGCCGAGTTCGTGCTCTACGACGCCGAGCACACCGGCTGGGGCTGGGAGACGCTCGGCGGGCTCGTGGCCACCACCCGTCCCACCGGCGTCCCGGCCTGGATCCGGATCCCGTCGGCGTTCGACCGCACCACGGTGAGCCGGGCCCTCGACGTCGGGGCGAGCGGGATCATGGCGCCGATGGTCGGTTCCGCCGAGGTGGCCGCGCAGCTCGTGGACTGGGCGAAGTACCCGCCGGACGGCAGCCGCGGCGCCGCCTTCGGCGTGGCGCACGACGACTACCGCGGCGGCGACAACGTCGCCACGATGCGCAAGGCCAACAGCGACAACGTGGTGATCTGCCAGATCGAGACGGTCGCGGGGCTCGAGGCCGTCGACGAGATCGCGGCGGTGCCCGGCGTCGACGTCGTGTGGGTCGGGCACTTCGACCTCACCAACTCGATGGGCATCCCCGGGCAGTTCGACCACCCCGACTACCTCGCCGCGCTCGACCGCGTCGCGAAGGCCGCGGCCGACACCGGCACGATCGCCGGGTTCATGCCGACGTCGGTCGAGCAGGCCACCGACCTGATCGGCCGTGGCTTCTCGCTGCTGGCCTACAACGGCGACCTGTGGCTCTACCAGCAGGCGCTCGCCGCCGGGCTCACGGCGATCCGGTCGGCGGCGAAGGGCTGACGAGTGCTCGACGGCCCGGCGCCGATCCGGCGCGACAGTCCGGTGAGCCAGGTCGCCCGCCGCCTCCTCGAGGAGGTGACGGCGGGCCGGGCCGGCTCCCGGCTGCCGTCCGAGCGGCGGCTCGCCGAGTCGCTCGGGGTGGGCCGGTCGGCCATCCGCGAGGCGATCGCCGTGCTCGAGGTGCTCGGGCTCGTCGAGGTGCGCGTCGGCTCGGGCACCTACGTGCGCGGGACGATCTCCGACCTGCTCCCCCAGGCGATCGACTGGGGCCTGATGCTGGGCGAGCGCCACACCCGCGACCTCGTCGAGACCCGCCAGCACCTGGAGACGGTCACCGCCCGGCTGGCCGCGCAGCGCGCCACCGACGACGACGTCGCCCGTCTGCACGCATGCCTGGACCGGATGCGGGAGACCGCGGAGTCCGTCCCGGCGTTCATCGAGGCCGACGTCGAGTTCCACCTTGAGGTCGCCCGGATCGCCGGCAACACCGTGCTTCGCGACATCCTGCACAGCGTGCGCGCCCTGCTGCGGGTGTGGATCCAGCGGGCGGTCGGGGCCGACGGCGACACGACGGCCACCCTGGCCGAGCACGTGGCGGTGTTCGAGGCCGTCGCGCGCAAGGACCCCGATGCTGCCGCGACGGCGATGGGCGCCCACATGGAGTCGGCGAGCGCGAGGCTGGCCCGCTCGCTCCGCTGACCGTCAGGGCCGCACGACCGCCTTCACACATCCCCGGTCGCCCAGCGCGGCCAGCGCGTCGGCGTAGTCGTCCAGGGCGAACGTGTGCGTCACGATGCCGTCGGTCGCCACCCGGCCGGTACGCAGCGCCTGCAGCGCGCGATCGAAGCTGTACGCCTGGCTGAACGAGCCCTTGATCATCAGCTCGCGGCGGAACACCTCGTACGGCGACACCGTGAGCCGGTCCTTCTCGTCGGTCATCCCGTAGACGAACACCGTGCCGCCGTCGCGCGTGAGCGGCAGGCACTGCTCGAGCACGCCGACGGCGCCGGTCGCGTCGACGACCACGTCGAACCCCTCCGGCGCCAGCTCCCGCAACCGGGCGAGGGCCGCGTCCGGGCGCTCGCGGTCCATCCGCACCGTCTCGTCGGCGCCGTGCCGGGCGGCGAGCTCCAGCTTCGCGACGGTCGGCGCGGCCACCGTGACCCGGTTGGCACCCGCGTGGCGCAGCAGCTGCGCCAGCAGCAATCCGGTCGGGCCCGCCCCGAAGACCACCACGTCGCTGCCTGGCGGCAGCTCCAGCACGTCCAGGCCGTGCATGACGCACGCCGTGGGCTCGGTGAGCACGGCGGCCGCGGGCGCGAGGTCGTCGGCGGGATGGCACTTGCCTGCGGCCGCCACGATGTACTCCGCGAACCCGCCCGGCGCGTTCACCCCCTGCGCCACAAGCGCGTGGCAGAACGCCGGACGGGCCCGCCGGCAGCTGCTGCACAGGCCGCAGGACCGCATGTTGTCCAGCACGACCTGCTGCCCGACCCGCAGCCCGGTGACGTCATCGCCCACCTCGTCGACCTCACCGACGATCTCGTGCCCCGGCGTGAGCGGGTAGACCGGGTCGAACTGCCCGTCGTGCAGATGGGCGTCGGTGCCGCAGACACCCGCGAGCACCACCCGCAGCCGCACCTCCCCCTGGCCCGCATGCGGGTCGGGTACCTCGGTGACGGTGAAGCTGCGGGGCTGGTCGTACACGACGGCCTTCATGATCGCCGACGGTAGCGCCGGCGCCCGCGGCACGAGAAGGAAGCTCAGCGCCTGCCGCGCTCCGGGCTGCCGTCGAGACCGAGCATCGCCAGCATCTCCGCGCAGTCGATGGCGTCGATCGCCCGGCCCGCGACGACGCGGGCGGCTCGCCGGTTCTGCAAATCGTTCTCGACTGTGGCGGCGGCCTGTGCGGCGGCGAACCTGCCGTTCTCGTGGGGATGGGAAGAGCTTCCGGTCCTTCGCATGCGTCCGTGCTCCCTCGATCGTCCCGCCGGAGCTGGCCTGCACTGGCCAGAGCGTGTCGGCGCGACCGTGCGTCAGGCGGCGATCTGCACGAGGCGCACACGGAGTGCCCGCCCGACCTGACCCGCTGACCCTACCCCGCGCCGGGCGGGACGGCCGATCATGCGAGGCAGGCGTGCACATACGCTGTCCGGTATGACGGCCGATCCGGCGGAGGGCCCGTCACTGCTCTACGCCGTCAAGCAGGTCGAGCTGGCCGTGCGGGCCCACCTCGACGAGCTGCTGCGACCGTCCGGCACCACGGTGCTGCAGTACACCGCCCTCACCGTCCTCGCCCGCCGCGACGGGCTCACCAGCGCCGAGCTCGCCCGCAACGCGTTCGTCACGCCGCAGTCGATGGGCGACATGGTCACCGCGCTCGAGCGCCGGGACCTCGTGACCCGCCACCGCGACCCCCGCCACGCCCGCCGCCTCTTGATCAGCCTCACACCCGCGGGGCAGGAGCTGCTCGAGCGCATGGAGTCGCAGGTACGGGCCCTCGAGGAGCGGATGCTCGACGGACTGACGGCCGGCGAGCGCGCCGAGCTGCGCGACTACCTCAACCGCTGCCGCAGCGCACTGGCCGACGGCCCGGCCCGGTAGCCGGGCCCTTCCGACGAACGGGCGCGCTCGTCGCCGAGCGACGTACGCCCGTCAGCTCCGCCCGGCCTCCTCGTCGGGGATGACGTCGAGCGCGGCCACCGCGGCCCGCGCCTGCGGGTCCAGCTCGGCGTAGAGCGCGCGGAACAGCCGCCACGCGGGCTCGGCGGGCCAGCCCGCCGGGAGGTGCTGCGCGGGCAGCCTGGGGTCGCGGCGGATCACCTGCAGCCACTCGGTCTGCAGGACGAGCTGGGTGGCCAGGGCGTCGGGGAAGGCGGGGCGCCGCCTCGGGTCGGACCACCGCTCCAGGAAACCGCGGTAACGGCCTGCGATCGCGTCGAGGTCCCACGCGTCCCGCACGAGGGCGTCGACATCGGTCGGCGGCAGCGCGCTGGCCGCGAACACCTTGACGTGCGCCGCCGCCTCCAGCCCCGCGCCGATCACGGCGAAGTCGACGGGCGACGGGGCGATCCACAGCCCGCCCTGCAGCGGGCCGAACCCGGCCCAGAGCAGCCGGGAGCGCAGCTCGTGCCGCTGCCGCTGCCATGAGTCGGGCAGGCTGAACGACAGCAGGGTCCAGGTGCCGTCCCACCCGTCGTGCACCACCTCGGTGCGCCACATACGCACGTCGCCGTCGTGGAGCACCTCGCGGGAGCGCGGGGTGAGGCCGAGGTAGGCCTTCCGTCCCCGGCGGACGCGGTGCAGCAGGTCGCGGCGCGCCATCCGGGAGAGCGTCGAGCGGGTGGCGTGCTCGGAGACACCGACGCGGTCCAGCACGTCGATCACCGCGCTCGTCGCCACGTGGACGCCGCGGCCGAGCAGGTACCCGCCGAAGAACGTCAGCAGCAGCGACTGCGGCCGGGCTGCGTCCGGCTGCTCCTCTGACGACATCGGGGAAGCGTAGATGCGCAACGATGTTGGGCACATTATTGACCGCCGTGACAGGAATGCTTACATTCGCCCCAGCGGACCGCGGCAAGGAGGCCCCCGCATGACCGAACCACGCTCTCGCACCCAGCTTCGCCGCGCGGTGGCGTCGAGCTACCTGGGCAGCGTCATCGAGTACTACGACTTCCTCCTCTACGCCACCGCCTCGGCGGTCGTCTTCAACAAGGTCTTCTTCTCCGCGCTCGACCCACTGGTCGGCACGGTCGCGAGCTTCGGCACACTGGCCACCGGCTACCTCGCCCGGCCGCTCGGCGGTGTGCTGTTCGGCCACTACGGCGACCGGCTCGGCCGCAAGCGGATGCTCATCCTCACGATGGGGTTGATGGGCGTTGCGAGCGTGCTCATCGGCCTGCTGCCGACGTACGCGCAGGTCGGGGCGCTGGCGCCGGTGCTGCTCGTCGTGCTGCGCATCGCGCAGGGCGTCGCGGTCGGCGGCGAGTGGGGCGGGGCCGTGCTGATGTCGGCCGAGCACGCCACCACCCGCAGAGGCCTGTGGGCGAGCTTCACCAACGCGGGCGCGCCGAGTGGGATGGTGCTCTCCACGCTGGTGCTCGCGCTCGCCGCTTCCGCCACGGGTGAGGAGCAGTTCCTGGCCTGGGGCTGGCGGATCCCGTTCCTGCTCAGCGCCGTGCTGATCGCGATCGGCCTGTTCGTGCGCGCGAGGGTGGACGAGACACCGGTGTTCACCGCGGCGGCCGCGGCCGCGTCGGCGCGCCCGCCTCTGCTGGACGTGCTGACCCAGCACCCACGCGCCCTCCTGCTCTCGGTGGGCATCGGGTTCGGCGCGTTCGTCGCGCAGGGAACGCTCACGGTGTTCGTGATCTCCTACGCGGTGCAGGCCGGCTTCGCCCGTCCCACCGTGCTGAACGCGTTGACGGTCTCGTCGGTGGTCGCGATCTTCGGGATCATCGGGTTCTCCGCGCTGTCGGACCGGCTGGGGAGACGTCCGATCGTGCTCGCCGGTGCGGTCGCGATGGCCGGATGGGCGTTCCTGATCTTCCCGCTGATCGACAGCGGTTCCACGGCGCTGCTGGTGCTCGCGGTGGTGATCGGGCAGGGCGTGGTGCACGCGTCCATGTACGGGCCGCTCGCCGCCCTATACAGCGAGCTCTTCCCCACCCGATCGCGCTACACCGGGGCATCGCTGGGCTACCAGATCGCCGGCATCGGCGCCGGGCTCGCACCCGTGGTGTTCGCCGGGGTGCTCGCCGGAACCGGGAACCCTGCTGTGGTCGCCACGATCATCGCGGCCTGCTGCCTGGTGAGCGTCGGCTGCATCCTGGCACTGGGAGAGACGTCCCGGATGGACCTCACGAGCGAGCCCGAGGCGCGCGCACTCTCCTGACCCTTCCGACGAACGGCGCGTTCGTCGGAACCTATCCGACCAACGCGCCGTTCGTCGGAATCGTGCGCAGCTCGGCCTCCGCTACCGCGACCGTGACGGCGCGGCCGAGCTCCACTCCCTCGGCGTCGGGCGCCCGGCAGGCGAGGGTGCCCGCCGCGGTGTCCACGTCCACGCGGGTGGCGCCACCGAGCGGGACGACCCGCCGTACCGTGCCGGGGATCCGCAGCCCGTCGGTCTCGCCGATCGAGCAGTGTTCGGGCCGCGCGGCGAGGAGCGCCCCGCGGCCGGTCACTGCGGGTGGCAGTAGGTTCGTGAACCCGACGAGCCGGGCGCAGTCGACGTCGACCGGCTGGTCGAGCACGTGCCCGGTCGGCCCGAGCTGGCGGATCCGCCCCGCGACGAGCAGCGCGGTGCGCCCTGCCAGCGCCATGGCCTCGTGCCGGTCGTGCGTGACGAGCACGGTGGCGGTTCCCAGCCCGTCGAGCACCCCGTGCAGGTCGGCGAGCAGGTCGGCGCGGGTGGTGGCGTCGAGGCCGGCGAACGGCTCGTCGAGCAGCAGCACCCGCGGCGCAACGGCGAGCGCGCGGGCGATCGCAACGCGCTGCGCCTCGCCGCCGGAGACCGTGCAGACGGAGCGCGCCGCGAGGTGCCCGACACCCAACGCGTCCAACCAGGGGGCCGACCGGCGCCGCGCCTCCGCCCTCCCGACCCCGCGCAGCCGCAGGCCCGCAGCCGCGTTCGCCGCCACCGTGCCGCGGCGCAGGATCGGCCGCTGCAGCACAGCCGCGATCGCCGATCGCAGCTCCCGTGACCCGGCCGTCCGTCCGTCGAGCAACACCTCGCCGGTGCGGTGCAGGCCGCCGAGATGCCCGAGCGCGCGAAGCAGCGTCGACTTCCCCGCGCCGTTCGGCCCGAGCACGGCGAGCACCTCACCCACCGCGACGTCGAGGGTCGGGACGTGCAGCAGCTCCCGGCCGTGCGCGCGCACGCGCAGGTCGCGGCAGCCGATCCGCGAGCGCGGTATCGATGATTCGCTCGCAAGCTCGCTCATGGCCGACCGGCAAGCGTCACGACCAGGTTGACCGCGAACGCGAGCAGGAGCAGGACCAGCCCGAACGCGATGGCAAGCCCGAACTCGCCGCGGCTGGTGGCGAGCACGGCCGCGGTGGTGAGCACCCTGGTCTGTCCCGCGATGTTGCCGCCCACCATCTGCGCCGCCCCGACCTCGCTCACCACGGCGCCGAACGCCGCCATCGCGGCGGCCAGCAGCGGCAGCCGCGCCTCGGCCCCGAGCGCGAGCAGCGCCCGCAGCCGGGTGGCGCCCAGCCCCTGCATCTGCACCAGGAACTCCGGGTCGACCTGCCGCAACGCCGCCGCCACCAGCGCAACCACCACCGGCGTCGCGATCACGGCCTGGGCCACCACCATGGCGGTGGGCGTGTACAGCAGGCCGAGCCCGCCGAGCGGCCCGCTGCGCCACAGCAGCACCGTCACGACGAGCCCCACGACCACCGGCGGCAGCCCCATCCCGGTGTTCGCCGCTGCGAGCAGCAGCCGCCGCCCGGGGAACGAGCCGAGCGCGATGGCCGCGCCGAGCGGCACGCCGACCAGCGCCGCGATCGCTGTGGCACCGAGCGAGACGCGCATCGTGAGCAGGGTGATCGCCCAGGTCTCCGCGTCGCCGGAGAAGAGCAGCGAGAACGCCTGCGCCACGCCGTCGAACAGGACGTCCATATCGATGCTCAGGCGCCGGTGGGGTCCGGTTTACCCGCGTCCGGCACGAACAGCGGGTGCCCGTACTCCTCCCGGCCGAACTCCCCGATCCGCCGCTGCGCGTCCGAGCCCGTGATCCAGTCGGCGAACGCGGCAGCGGCTTCGGGCTGCACGCGCTCGCCTGCCCGCTTCGTCACCTCGATGACGTGGTAGACGTTGAGCAGTCCCGGGTCGCCCTCGACGAGCAGCGCGAGCCCGTCGGGCTGTGAGAGGTACGTGGCCCGGTCCGACAGCGTGTAGCCGGCTTTCTCCGCGGCCACCCGCAGCGTGGCCCCCATGCCCTGCCCGGTCTCGTGGTACCAAGGCGCGCCCGGCTGCACACCCGCCTTCTCCCACAGCGACTTCTCCCGCGCGTGCGTGCCGGATTCGTCGCCCCGGGACACGAACACCGCCCCCGCGGCGGCGATCCGGCGCACGGCCTCGTCGACTGCCGCCCCGCGCGCTCCCGCCGGGTCGGACTCCGGCCCGAGCAGCACGAAGTCGTTGTGCATGACGAGCATCCGCCGTCCCGCCGTGCCCTCCGCGACGTACTCCTCCTCGGCGGCAGGCGAGTGCACCAGCAGCACGTCGGCCTCGCCGCGCCGCCCCATCTCGATCGCCTGACCGCTGCCCACCGCGACCGGCTTCACGGCCCAGCCGGTGGCGGTGGTGAACGCCGGGAGCAGGTCGTCGAGCAGGCCGGAGTCCTGGGTGCTCGTCGTCGTGGCGAGGATCAGTGACCGCTCGGCGGACGCCCCGGCCGGGGGCGCGCCGCACGCCGCGAGCACCAGCAGGACGACGACCGCAACCGCTGCTCGCATCTGTGCTGGCACAGACCGGGACTATAGGGTCCTGCGCCGTGACCCGGTACCGGGAGATCTGCACCGAACTGGCCGGCCGGATCGGCGCGGGCGACCTCGCAGAGGGGGCCGAGCTGCCCGCCGTGCGCGAGCTGGCGCACCGGTTCGGCACCACGGCGTCGACGATCGGGCGGGCGGTCCGCGCTCTCGCGGACGCGGGCGTGATCGTCACGGCCGACCGGCGCCGTACCCGCGTCGCCCCGGGTGGGGCCGTGGCCGCCCGCCGCTTCCTGCACGGCGAGCGGGTGTTCCGGCTGGCAGGCAGCGACGACCCGGCACTCGACGTCGTGCTCCGCGGCCTCGGCCGCGCGGTCCGGTCGATCGGCACGGAGGGCAGCTTCGGCGGGCTCCAGGCCGTTCGGCAGGGCCGGGCCGACGGCGCCGCCGTGCACCTGCTGCACCACAACGGCCGCTACAACGCCCCGTTCGCCCGCGGGCTGCTGCACGGGCTGCGGCCCCACCTCATCCACCTGTGGCGCCGCGAGCAAGGCCTGCTCGTACCCCCTGGCAACCCGCGTGACCTCGCGTCCGCCGCCGACCTTGCCGGGCTGCGCGTCGCCAAGCGCCGCTTCGGCACCGGCACCCGCGTGCTGCTCGACCGGCTGCTGCGCGAGGCAGGCCTCGACCCGGACGCACTGGCAGGCCCGGAGACCGGCTCGCACCTCGAGACCGCGCTGTCGGTGGCGTCCGGCGTGGTCGACACGGGCCTCGCGGTCCGCTCGGTGGCCCGCGACCTCGACCTCGGCTTCGTGCCGCTGGTGTCGGAGGAGTACGACGTCGTGCTCCCGGGCGCCGCCCTCGACGCGGCGGCCGCGCTCGTGGCCGCCCTGCTCGACCCCGCCACCCGCGCCGCGGTCACCGCACTCGGCGGCTACGACACGTCGGAGGCCGGAAAGGTCGAGGACCTCGACACCTGACCGCGAGTCGCGGTCTCCGTGTGCGCGAGTCGCGGTCAGGCCGCGGACACCCACGCCGCGAGGCGCGGGGCGAGCGCGGTGTAGACAGCGGGGTCCGTGCCCATGCCGGTGTGGCTGCTCGCGACCTCCACCCACTCGGCCTCCGGGTCCTGGCAGGACCGCCAGCCGACGACACCATCGTCTCGGGAGTAGATGGAGACGGCCGGCACGGGCAGCGGCGCCGCCAGCCCGACCGCAGCGGCCGTGCTGCAGGGCCCGGTGAGGCAGTCGCCGTCGACGAGGCCGCGCACGCCGAGCTCGGACAGGCGCAGGACGGCCGGCAACACCATGGTGGCGAGCCCGCCGGCGTCGAGCGGGTCGAGTACCGGGCTGCCCAGCATCGCGAGCCCGCGCACCAGGTCGGGTCGCCGGACCGCGACGATGCGCGCCAGCATCCCGCCTCGGCTGTGCCCGACCAGCACGACCGGTCCTTCGGTGCGCTCGGCATGCTCCCCCACGCGCCGCTCGAGCCGGTCGACCAGTTCCTCGGTGCAGCCGACGTTGATCCCCAGGCCCGCGCCGGTGGGCGTGTAGCCGCGACGCGTGAGCCACCGGCGCAGCATCCCCATGGACGCGTCGGCGCCTGCGAACCCGGGCGTCACCACCACGCCGGTGCCACCGCCGTCGGCCGCTGCCGCCTGCCAGACGGGGTGACGCACGAGCGCGGGCGCCGTGAGGCCCAGCGCGGGAGGAAGCGTTCGCCCGACGTGGCGCACGATCCGCCGCACCCGGTGCCACGGGACTACGGGCAGGTCGACGGTCACCGGCTCACACCCCCCGCTCGGCGGGCAGCTGCCCGCGCTCGACGGCCTTGACCAGGGCGGCGTGATCGACCTCGGTCTGATCGGCGTAGGCGCGGGCGAACCGGACCATGGCCTTGTCGAGGTTGTCGGAGCCACCGGCGTATCCGGCGATCATCGACGCGCCGCTGGTGCGCGCGTGGCCCTTCGCGAGCAGGTGTCCGAGCACACCCGCATAGTCGGCGAGCGCGGCCGCATCGATAGCGTCGAGCGCCACCGTGCCCTTCATGTCCCGGAACTGCCGCACGTAGTACTGCCGCTCCCCCACGGTGGCCCAGCCCAGCAGCGGGTCGCTCACGGTCTGGAGTGCCTGCTGATATTCCACCACCCGCTGGCCCTGGTGGGCGTGCCATGCCGACTCGCCGTGCACGTGCCGCGCCAGCACGGACCGACGGGCCTGCTTGAGCTGCAGGAACACGACGTCGTCCGGAGAGGAGCCCTCCAGCAGCGCCACGTAGGCGCGCAGCCCGACGCTCCCGACGCCCACCACCTTGTGCGCGATGTCGACGATCGTGTAGCCGCCCAGCGCGCGTCGCCAGTGCGAGGCGAGCGTGAGGAGGTACTCGTCCAGGGCCGCGGCGAGCTCTTCGGCCTCGGCGTCCGGCACGCGGGTGATGAGCGGTGGCTCCTCGACGATGCGGCGCCTGCCCTCGACCTCCTGGGTGAACCGGGGCAGCGCGCGGTCGCTGGTGCGGTTGCGCGCCCGTTTCGCGGCCCGCTCGACCTCGGCGCGCAGTGGCTTCGAGCTCTCCTGCGCGAGCCGGTCGACGTCGAGGCGCTGGTAGGAGCGCGAGAGCAGCGGCTGGTCGGCGAGGTAACGCACCTCGTCCCGGTACGCGGCGACGCACGCGGTGACAGCGGTCTCACAGGCGTCCTCGCTCGAGCCGTTCTGCCGCCCGGCCACCCAGATGCTCGCGACCAACCGGCGCAGGTCCCACTCCCAGCCGCCGGGGTGGGCCTCGTCGAAGTCGTTGAGATCGATCACGAGATCGCGCTCCGGCGAGGCGTAGAAGCCGAAGTTGCCCAGGTGGGCGTCGCCGCAGACCACCGGTGTGATCCCGGTGGCGGGCAGCCGCGCCACGTCCTCGGCCATGACGACCGCCGTGCCCCGCAGGAACCCGTAGGGCGAGTCGATCATCCGCCCGACGCGCACCGGGATCAGCCGGTCCACTCGGCCCAGGTGGCTCTCCTTGATCAGGTGGATCGGGTCGGGGCGATCGGCGGACGGGCTCCACTCACCGAGCGACGAACGCGGCACCCGCTTGCGCAGCGCCTTGCCGAGCGCGTAGCGCTCCGACCGGTCGACCGGCCGCTGCCGCAGCGATGAGTACGGCGTGCCGTCGGCGTCGGCGAGGACGGTGTGGGCGCGCACCTGGCCGACCGGGAGATCAGCGGTGCCGGTCACGCGGAAATGTTACGCCGGGCGCGTCACCCGCGTGCGATGCCGACCGCCACGGCGAGCAGCACGCCCCCTGCCACCCCGTCGACGGCCCGCCGCACGCGGGATCGGCCGAGCACGGCGCGGCCGCGGGCGGCGAGGAGGATCACCACGGCCCACCACAGCACCGCCGCCACCACGGTGGTGCCGGCCAGCAGGAGCAGCTGGGTGGTGACGGTGGGGCCGGGCACGACGAACTGTGGGATCAGGCCGAGGAAGAACAGCAGCGCCTTGGGATTGAGCAGGTTGGTCGCGAGGCCGTCGAGGTACGGATGTGCGCTGCGCCCGCGCGCCGGGTGCACGGCCGCCTCGTGGCGGGCGAACGCGGCCCGGATCGCCTGCACGGCGAGCCACCCCAGATAGGCGGCGCCCGCGAGGCGGACCGCAGTGAGCACGTCCGGGCGGGCGGCGAGCACCGCGGAGAGGCCGAGCGCCGCGGCAGTGGTGTGCGCGGCCAGGCCCGTGACGTTGCCCGCGGCGGCTCGCACACCCCGTGCCGGGCCGGCGAGCGCGTGCCGCAGCACCACGGCGAAGTCCGGTCCTGGGGTGAACACCACCACGAGCAGGACGCCGACGAACGCCGTCCAACGCTCCGGGGTCATGGGACCGGGACGGGGTCGGCGAGCGCGGGCAGGTGCCGGGTGAGCCTGCGGACGGCGTTGCCGGACCCGAGCAGGGCGAGGGCGTGCACGCCGATGTCGGAGGTCGGGGTGCTCGCCACCGCAGTGGTGTAGTCGGCGTAGGTGGGCGAGGCCTGCGCGAGATCGGGGAAGGCCATCGCGGTGACACCGGCCTCCTGCGCCGCGATGCGCAGATCGGCGAGCTCGGCGGGCGATGCGGCGAGAACGGGAACCACGATCTCGGCGATTCCGGCCCAGCGGCCGCCGGACGCGTCGGTCAGGTCGGGCCCGAGCACGGCGGCGCCCGCGGCACCCGCGGACGCGCCGAGCACGGCGGAGGCGTTGGCGATCAGCCAGCGCGGAGAAGCGGGGTCGAGGACGAGGACACAGCGGGGAGGCACCTCGCCAATCTCGGGTATCGTCCGAGATTCGGCAACCGAGTCCGGATACTGTCCGTCCCATGTCTGGTGAGCGCCATCTGGATCCGGTGGACTGGCGAATCCTGCAGCAATTGCAGGACGACGCGTCGATCACGAACAAGGAGCTGGCCGCCCGGGTCGGCCTGCCCACATCCTCGTGCCACGAGCGGGTGCGACGGCTGCGGGTGCTCGGCGTGATCACGGCCGTGCGGGCGGTGGTGGAGCCGGCCGCCGTCGGCCGCGGTCTGCAGGCGTTCGTGGCCGTGCAGCTGCGCCCGCACCGCAGAGAACTCGTGGAGGCGTTCACGGCCGCTGTGCTCGCGCTGCCGGAGACGCTCGCGCTCTACACGGTGTCGGGCCCGGACGACTTCTTCCTCCACGTCGCCGTCGCCGACAGCGCCCACCTGCACCGCCTGATCGTCGACCACCTCACCACCCGGCCCGAGGTCGGCCACGCCCAGACCCATCTGATCTTCGACCGGCCGATCACGGCACCGGTCCGACCGACTCGTTGATTCAATACAGAGCAGTACTGTATTGTAATCGTCGTGCCCGGTCGTCCCCGTAGCCTCGAGGCGGACGCCGCCATCCTGGCGGCCGCGCTCGACCTGCTGCTCGAACGCGGTATCGAGGCCACCAGCATCGAGCAGGTGGCCCGGCGCGCCGGGGTCACGCGCGCCACCGTGTACCGGCGCTTCGCGGACAAGACCCAGCTGCTCGTCGCCACCGTGGAGGCCGCGTGCGGCAGCCCGCCGGCCGCACCGGAGATCCGCGACGTCGAGCACCTGCTGACCGGGTGGTCCTATGCACTCGCCGACCCGCGCCAGCGCCGCCTACTGCGTCGCCTCTACGCGGCGACCGACGACCTCCCGGAGCTCGCAACGGCGTACCGCACCCGCTTCGGGGAGCACCGCGACCAGGCCCGCCGGCAGGTCTTCGCACGAGCCCGCGACCGCGGGCAGCTACCCGCCGACACCGATCCCGACGTCCTGCTGGACGTCCTCACCGGGGCCGTCTGGCAGCACCTCGGGTCCCGCCCGGACACGAGCACACCCGCCGACGTGGAGCGGTTCCTGCGCGCCGTGCTGCACCACGCCGGCTACCGACCGGAGGGACGAGGAGATGCAACGCACTGACGACGCAGCCCTGCGCACCCGGGCGTTCGCCCGCGTGATCGGGCCCTACGTCGCGACCTTCGGGATCGTGTACGCGATCCGCCTGCCCGACCTGAACGGCCTGGTAGGCGATCTTTTCGCCCAGACCTTCAACGTGCTGATGCTCGGCGCGCTCATGCTCGCCGCCGGGCTGGTCGTCATCGGCCTGCACCGCAACTGGCGCGGCCCGCTCGCCGTGACGATCTCGCTCTTCGGCTGGTTCGTGGCGATCCGCGGATTCCTTCTCATCGCCACACCGTCGACGATCCAGGCGGGCGTCGACGCCACCATGCTCTCCCCCACCGCGACGATCGTGGCCCGCGGGTTCTTCGCGGCACTCGGCGCGCTCGGCCTCCTGCTGGCCTACGCGGGTTGGTTCACCGCGCCGAAGCGCACCACGTGATCCGGCCCGGCGGGGGCGGCGGCACATCGTCCGGGTGCAGCACCCACGCGATCGCCTGCCTCACCACCCGGCCCGAGGTCGGCCACGCCCAGACCCATCTGATCTTCGACCGGCCGATCACGGCACCGGTCCGGCCCACTCGTTGATCCGAGGTTCCGTCAGCGGGCGCCGGTGGGTGCGACGAGCCGCGGCCTCCTCACTCGCCGCGACCACGGCCCGTCCAGCGGCTGCCGCCCGGCCCGTCAGCCGCCACCACGCGATGCGCAGGCCGACCGCCGGAGTCGGCGGGAACACCCCGATCTGGGTCATGAGGCCCAGGTCGTCGCGCACTGCGGCATGGCCGACCAGCTCGCCGTCCCGCACGCGGAACAGGTGCACCTGGTCGACCGCGAAGGCCCGGCCGGTCGGCGGGACCACCTGCGTGAGCCGGCCATCCGCGAACTGCGTGAACGGCCCGGTGTGCGTACCCCGGAACGTGACGTGTGAGAGCACATGATCGGCGTCGGCGAGCGAGGTGTGCTCGACGACCTCCAGGTCGGAGAAGGCGAAGCGCAACCATGCGCTGGTGGCGAGCAGCCCGGCCGGCCCGGGCAATGCGCAGGCCGGCGGCTCCGCGGCGGCCTCGTCGTTGACGAAGTCGGGCGCCACCGATGCCGCGGCGGCCTCCGGGTCGCCGGTGGTTATCGCGTTGTACTGGAGGCGGACAAGTCCCTGGGCGTTCACCGCGTCTCCTCGGACAGGCGTGTGGTCATGCCGTCCAGATGTAGCGAACGGGATGCGCCCCGTCATCGGCAGCGGCTGCCTACATCGGCGCTCGGCCTTTGTGCTCGCCTACACCGGCTGGTTCACCGCGCCGGCGCACACCACGTGATCCGGCCCGGCGGGGGCGGCGGCATGGCTCCCGGGTGTAGCGCCCACGCGATCGCCTCGATCCCGTCGACGATCCGCGGGCCGGCGCGGACGACGTAGGAGTCGGCGTCGATCGCCAGCACCGCCGCGCCCGCGAACCGCTCACGCACGACGGCCGCCTGCTCCGTGGCGGCGTCGAGGCCGTAGCCGCACGGCGCCACGAGCACGACGTCGGCGGCCAGCGCAGCGAGCTCGGCCCAGTCTGCGGTCACGCTGCGGCCACCCTCCACCGCCCCGATCGGCTCGCCGCCCGCGCGACGCACCAGCTCGGGCACCCAGTGCCCGGCGAGGAACGGTGGGTCGACCCATTCCAGCACCAGCACGCGCGGCCGCGGGCGTTCACCGACCGCGGCGGCGACGGCGTCGAGCCGGGCCCGCAACACGCCGACGAGCTCGGTCGATGCTCCGATCCGATCCCCGACCGCCGTGATCGCGCCGAGCACGTCCCCCACCGACCGCGGATCGAGCGACAACACGTCGGCCCGGCAGCCGATGGCGTCCAGGGCATCGGCCACGGTCCCCGCGGGCAGCGCGCACACCGCGCACAGGTCCTGCGTGAGGATCAGGTCGGGCTGCAGCGCGGCGAGCGCGGCGCGGTCCAGCTCGTACATCGGCAGCCCGCGGGCGGCCCGGTCCCGGACGACCGCGTCGATCTCGCCGGGCTCCAGCCCGGGCGGGAGCGCGGTGTCGACGACGACGGGGACGCGCTCCCGGATCGCCGCCTCGCACTCGTAGGTGACCGCGACGAGGTCGTCCGCCCGCCCGAGAGCGGCCACGATCTCGGTGGCGGCCGGGAGCAGCGAGGCGATCCGCACCCGTCGAGGTTAGATGGCCGATTCGCGATCAAACGTACGTTCTTGGTCGATCGCGCTACCGGTATGGCGGTTGAGAAACCGGCGGGCGCCGCGCAGTTCGGTACGTAGGCGTTGCTGGGTGAGGGTGCAATCGAGGCGTACGTCGACCGGCCCGGGCCGGTTGGCGTCGGCTCGCCGGCCGGCCGGTAATGCGGCGGTGTCGAGACCGTCCCGACGGGCGATCAGGGTTCCCAGTTCGTGGCGGCTCACCGCATCGGTTCCCGCGACATGGTGGATGCCGGCATGGTCGGATGACGCAAGTTCGAGAAGTGCTGCGGCCAGGTCGGCGACGTGGACGGGGCAGCGCACGTCGTCGGTGAACAGCACCCCGGTGACCTGGCCGGTGGCCAGGGCATGCACTCGGCGCTCGTGGAGAGAGCCGCCGTCGCCGATGATCAACGAGGTGCGGGCGATCACCGCGGTTGGACTGATGGCCTTGATCGCGGTCTCGGCTGCGGCCTTGGCGGCGCCGTAGGGGGTGGTCGGGTCAGGTACTGACGTCTCGTCGTAGCGGATCGCCGTACCGGAGAACACCGCGTCGCTGGATACATGAACCAGTCGCGCGGCTACCGAGGCGGCAGCGATGGCAACGTGCGCGGCGCCGTCGGCGCTGCTCGCCCAGTCGGCCTTCTGGAAAGCTGCGTTGACCACCAAGTCCGGCTTGATCGCAGTTACCAGGTCAGCGACCTGCTGGCGGTCCCGGATATCCATGGCGTGCCACGTCGTGCCGGCCACGTCGGTCGGTCGGGTCAGGTATGTCGCGGCCATCTGATGCCCCGCAGCCAATGACTGCCGGGCAACCTCCCTGCCGAGAAATCCGCTACCGCCAACGACGAGGACTGTCATGATCCGATCACGCTACCGCCAGTCCGTGCGGTTCCCTTCTAGGCGACGAGCGACGTACGCAGGTACTCCTCGAGCGTGATCGCAGGACGGTCGAGAAGACTGGGCAATGCGGGATCGGCCGGTCCGAAGTCACCGCGCCGGCTCGCGGCGAACAGGCCGACGAGCATGTCCGCCGCCTGTGCCGGCACGCCGCCGGTGAGCAGGTCGTCCCGGTAGTCATCGTCCGAGATGACGACGTGCCGGATCTCGCGCCCGAGGACGCGCGATGCGATCTCGGCGACGCCGGCCATGTCGATCGCCGCCGGGCCGGTCAGCGGCGGGGTGGGGCCGTCGAACAACTCGTCGACGAGGGTGCGCGCCGCAGCCTCGGCGAGATCGCGGTGTGCGGTCCATGCAACGGCTCCGTCCTGCGGAACGCGCAGCTCACCGGTGTGCAGGGCGTGCTGCAGCAGCCTCGGGACGGTCGAGGCGTAGAAGCCGTTGCGCAGGGAGGTGAAGGCCGTACCCGCCGCCCGCAGGGCGTCCTCGGTGGCGGCGTGGTCGGGCATCGGCGCGAACGGAGACGAGTGGCCGGCACCCATGTGGCTCGTGTAGACGATGCGCTTGACCCTCGCGGCCACGGCGGCGTCGATGGCGTTGCGGTGCAGGCGGAGTGCCGCGTCGCCGGTGGCAGCGGCCGACACGATCAGCACGCGTGACGCACCCTCGAACGCCTCCTGCAGGCTCCCGGGCTCGGCGAAGTCGCCGCGACGCACGCGCACACCGCGCTGCTCCAGGTTCGCCAGCTTCCGCGGGTCGCGAACGCTCACCCCGAACTCTTCGGCAGGCAGCCGCTGCAGCAGGTCGTCCACGACGGCGCTGCCGAGCTGCCCGCTCGCTCCGGTCACGATGATCATCGCCGCTCCTCGTTATCAGTGGAATCACGATCACCATACCACTGATAACTACACTGGAAACACGACCGTGTTATCGTCGATTCGTGGACACCAGCGAGGCGGCACCCCCGAGGGAGCGCATCATCGCCGCGGCCCTGGATCTGCTCGCCGAGGGCGGTGAGGACGCGGTCTCCACGCGAGCGGTCAGCGCCGCTGCCGGGGTGCAGCCCCCGACGATCTACCGCTTCTTCGGCGACAAGCAGGGGTTGCTCGACGCGGTCGCGGCCCACGGCCTGCGCACCTACCTCGAAACCAAGTCCGCCGTTCCGCCGTCCGGCGACCCCGTGGCCGACCTGCGCCGCGGATGGGATCTGCACGTCGAGCTCGGCCTGGCGAGACCCGCCCTCTATGCGCTCATGTACGGCCGGCCGCGCGCCGCCGCGTCACCGGCCGCCCGGGCCGCCGCCGACATCCTGGCCGGCCACATCCAGCGCATCGCCGAAGCGGGGCGCCTGCGCGTACCCGAGGCGCTCGCCGCCGACCTCGTTCGCGCCGTCGGCTCCGGCACGACCCTCGCCCTCATCGCCACCCCAGAAGACCAGCGCGACCCGGCGCTGTCGACCGCCGCCCGCGAAGCGGTCATCGCCTCGATCACGACGGACCAGCCCATCGGACGCGAGCCCGGACCGGTGACCGCCGCCGTCGCCCTGCGCGCCGCCCTGCCCCACGTCGACGCGCTCACCGCCGGGGAGAAGGCGCTGCTGGCCGAGTGGCTCGACCGCATCCGGGCATGAGTGGGCCGGTGCCGGGAACAGCTCCGGTATGGACGCCGACATCACGCTGATCGTCGATGGCGTACCGCGCCCCGTCACCGTCGACACCCGCACGACGCTGCTCGACGCCCTCCGCGAGCGGTTGGGGGTGACGAGCCCGAAGAAGGGCTGCGACCACGGGCAGTGCGGCGCGTGCACCGTGCTGCTCGACGGCAGACGGACGCTGGCCTGCCTCGCGCTCGCCGTTGCGCACAACGGCCACGAGGTGACCACCGCGGACGGGCTCGCGCGGGGCGGCGAGCTGCATCCGGTGCAGCAGGCGTTCCTCGACCACGACGGCCTCCAGTGCGGCTACTGCACGCCCGGCCAGGTCTGCTCCGCGGTTGGCATGCTCGACGAGCTGGGGTCCGGGTGGGCCAGCGCCGTGACGCCGCACGGGAGCGAACCGCGGCTGGACCACGACGAGGTCGCGGAGCGGATGAGCGGCAACCTCTGCCGCTGTGGGGCGTACGTCGGCATCGTCGCGGCGGTCACGTCGGCTGGGGTGACCTCGGCGGGAGAACAACGATGAAGCCCTTCACCTTCGAGACCCCTGCCGACGCGGCCGCCGCGGTGCAGGCGGTGAGCGCCGACCCGGACGCGGCGTTCCTCGCCGGTGGCACCAACCTCGTCGACCACCTCAAACTCGGCGTGGCCGAACCCGACCTGCTCGTCGACATCACGGCGCTCACGTCCGCCGAGGTCACCGACCTCGACGACGGCGGCCTCCGCATCGGCGCGGGCGTCCGCAACAGTGACCTGGCCGCCGACCGGCGCGTCCGCGAGCGGTACCCGGTGCTCGCGGAGGCGCTGCTCTCCGGCGCCTCGGGGCAGCTGCGCAACATGGCGACGAGTGGCGGCAACCCGCTGCAGCGCACCCGGTGCGTCTACTTCCAGGACGTCACCACGCCGTGCAACAAGCGCGAGCCCGAATCGGGGTGCTCGGCCATCGGGGGTGCCACCCGCGGGCAGGCAGTGCTCGGCGCCTCCGAACACTGCATCGCCACCCACCCGTCCGACATGGCGGTGGCCCTCGCCGCGCTCGACGCACAGGTGCACGTGCTCGGCGTCGACGGCGAGCGCACTCTCCCGTTCGTCGACCTGCACCGGCTACCCGAGGATCGACCCGAGCAGGACACCGTTCTCGCGCACGGTGACCTGATCACCGCCATCGACCTGCCGCCGCTGCCGCTGGCGCGCCGCTCGCGGTACCGCAAGGTGCGCGACCGCGCCTCGTACGCGTTCGCGCTGGTCTCGGTGGCCGCCGCGCTCGACGTGGCGGACGGGGTCGTGCGCGACTGCCGGATCGCGTTCGGCGGCGTCGCCCACAAGCCGTGGCGCGCATGGCGCGCGGAGGACGTGCTGCGTGGGACGACGGCCGAGACCCGCAGCTACCGCGCAGCCGCCGAGGCCGAGCTGGCCGACGCCCGCCCGCAGGACGGGATAGACGGCGGCAACGCGTTCAAGATCCCGCTGCTCACGCGCACGCTCGTGGCGGTCCTGCGCGAGCTCGCCGAGGAGTCCTGATGACCGAACTGCTCGAGACCATGGCCGTCGGGCGCGACATCGTGCGCCGCGACGGCGCCGACAAGGTGCGCGGCATCGCCCCCTACGCCTACGAGACACCGGTGCCGAACCCGGCGTACTGCCACCCGGTACAGGCGACGATCGCCCGTGGCCGGGTGAGCTGGATCGACACGACGGCGGCCGAGGTCCTCGACGGGGTGCTCGCCGTGCTCACCCCGGCCACCGCGGAGCGCCTCGCGTCCACCGACGACGCCGAGCTCGCCGTGCTGCAGGACACCGAGGTCGCCTTCCGCGGGCAGTTCATCGGGGTCGTGGTCGCCGAGACGTCCGAGATCGCGCGCCGGGCCGCCGACCTCGTGCGGGTCGAGTACGACGTAGAGCCGCACGACGTCACGCTGACCGCCGACCGCGACGATCTGTACGCCCCTGAGGTGGTCAACCCGACCTTCCCCACCGACTGGGGCGAGGGCGACGTCGACACCGCACTCGCCGAAGCGCCGGTGACGGTGCGGCAGACCTACACGACCGCGATGTACCACAACAACCCGATCGAGCCGCACGCCACGACCGCCCTGTGGGACGGCGCCACGCTGACGCTCTGGGACTCCACCCAGGGCGTGCACCCGGACCGCGCGGGCGTCTGCAAGGTCTTCGGCCTCGACGAGGAGCGGGTGCGCGTGATCTGCCCGTACGTGGGAGGCGGCTTCGGATCGAAGGGCACCCCGCACGCGCACGTCGTCCTCGCGGTACTCGCGGCGCGGGCCGTGCCCGGGCGCGCGGTGAAGCTGGCGCTCACCCGCCAGCAGATGTTCGCCCTCGCCGGCTACCGGACCCCGACGATCCAGCGGATCCAGCTGGGCGCCGACCGGGACGGGCACCTGGTCGCACTCGCGCACGACGTGGTCGAGCAGACCTCGCGGATCAAGGAGTTCGCCGAGCAGACCGCGGTGCCGAGCCGCCACATGTACGCGGCGCCGCACCGGCGCACCACCCACCGGCTCGCGGCGCTGGACGTGCCGGTGCCGTCCTGGATGCGGGCGCCCGGCGAGTGTCCCGGGATGTTCGCGCCCGAGGTCGCGATGGACGAGCTGGCCAACGAGCTGGGCATCGACCCGATCGAGCTGCGGATCCGCAACGAGCCCGACGCCGACCCGGAGTCCCGCAAGCCGTTCTCCAGCCGCGGCCTCGTGGAATGCCTGCGGGAGGGCGCCGAGCGGTTCGGGTGGGGCGGCCGCGACCCTCGCCCCGCCGTTCGCCGGGAGGGCGACTGGCTGGTCGGCACGGGCGTCGCGTCGTCGATCTACCCGGCGATGCGCCAGCGCTCCAGCGCAGTGATCCGGTTCGACGCCGGTCGGTACGTCGCCCGGATCGGCGCCGCCGATCTCGGCACCGGCGCATGGACCGTGCTCGCGCAGATCACCGCCGACGCGCTGGGTGTGCCGACCGAGGACGTCGACGTGCTGATCGGGGACACCGACCACCCGGCCGCATCGGTCGCGGGCGGCTCGTCCGGCACGTCCAGCTGGGGATCGGCGCTGGTGGCGGCCGCGCGCGCGTTCCGAGAGAAGTTCGGCACCGACCCCGACGACGGCGACGAGATGGACGCGGCCATCGGACCGAACCCGGAGACCGAGCACTACGCGATGTTCGCGTTCGGCGCGCAGTTCGCCGAGGCGCGCGTGCACGCCGACACGGGCGAGATCCGGGTGCCCCGGCTGCTCGGCGTGTTCGACGCCGGGCGGATCGTCAACCCGCGCACCGCCCGCTCCCAGTTCATCGGCGGCACGACGATGGGGCTGTCGATGGCGCTCGAGGAGGAGAGCATCCTCGATCCGCGGTTCGGCCATGTCGTGAACCACGACCTCGCCGAATACCACGTGGCGGTCGACGCCGACGTCGGCGACGTGCAGGCGTACTGGCTGGACCGGCCGGACCCGCGCGTCAACCCGATGGGCGCGAAGGGCATCGGCGAGATCGGGATCGTCGGCACCGCGGCAGCCGTGTCGAACGCGGTGCACCACGCCACGGGCGTGCGGGTGCGCGAGCTGCCGATCACGCTGGACAAGCTGCTGGACGCACTCCCTTAGCGTGCTGAAACCGCAAGAAACCGTGCCGGCTCGCGACGAAAGATCCCGTTAGGCTGCCGATCATGGCAACCGTAGACTCCCGTCCGGTTCGGATCAGCGTGCAGATCGCCCCACAGCACGTCGATTACTCGGCCATCCGCCATGCCGCGGCGCAGGTCGAGGACATCGGAGTGGACATCATCTTCAACTGGGACCACTTCCTGCCGATTTCCGGGGACCAGCACGGCAAGCATTTCGAATGCTGGACCATGCTCGCCGCCTGGGCCGAGCAGACCTCGCGGGTGCAGCTGGGCCCATTGGTGACGGCCATCAGCTTCCGCAACCCGGACCTGGTCGCGGACATGGCCCGCACCGTCGACCACATCAGCGGCGGCAGGCTGGTCCTGGGCATCGGCGCGGGCGCGATGGAACGGGATTTCGCCGAGTACGGCTACGAGTTCGGCACGCCCGGCAGCCGGGTGGGCACGCTGGCCGAGGCGCTGCCCAGGATCGAGCAGCGGTTCGCCAAGCTCAACCCGCCGCCGGTCCGCAAGGTGCCGGTGCTGATCGGTGGTGGCGGCGAGCAGAAGACGTTGGGGCTGGTGGCCAGGCATGCGGACATCTGGCACTGGTTCTCCTCCGGAGAGGAGTTCGCCCGCAAGAAGCAGGTGCTGGCCGAGCGCTGCGCGGAGATCGGCCGTGATCCGGGCGAGATCGAACTGTCGGCAGGCGTGAGCGGCGATCCCGAGGTGAACGGGTCAGCGCTGCTGGAGCAGGGCGTCACCACCTTCACCATGGAAGTGCATGGGCCCGACTTCGATCTGTCCACGGTCCGCGCTTGGGTGGCGTGGCGGGACAAACTGGGCGACTGACACACCTGGCCTCGCGCTTTCGCCGACCCGCTTCCACTACTAATTCGGGTGCATGAGCGCCCGGCCCGTCGCCGGGTCGAACACGTGGGCGCGCCGCGCGTCCAGTAGCAGCTGGGCGTGTGCCCCCTTCCGCAACGATGTGCCGCCGGGGATGCGGGCGACCAGCCGCGCGCCGTCGGCCTCGCCCGGCAGGCCGACCTCGGCGCTCACCACGGCGTCGCGGCCGGGCCGCTCGACGCTGCGCACCGACACCGGCACCGCCACGGCCGCCGGATCGGCGTCGGGGCCGGCTTCCGCGACGTCCTCCGCCCGCAGCCCCAGCAGGACCTGCGAGTCGACGCGCGACGCGAGCGCGGCCGGCACCGGACCCCACAGCGGGATGGTGCGCTCGCCGACCCGGAAGCCGGCCGAGCCACCCGACGTCACCAACCGGGCCGGGAGCAGACCCATCCCGGACGCGCCGACGAACTCGGCGACGAACGTGTCGGCAGGCGCCTCGTACACGCGGCGCGGCCGGTCGATCTGCCGGATGCGGCCCTCGTGCAGCACGGCGAGTCGATCGCCGACGGCCATGGCCTCGGCCTGGTCGTGCGTGACGTAGAGCGCGCCGACGCACGCCTTCCGGACCGCGTCGACGATGGTGCGGCGGGTGCGGGCGCGCTCTGCCGAGTCGAGGTGCGCGAGCGGCTCGTCGAAGAGGAATGCCCGTGGCGTGCGGACCAGCGTGCGCCCGATGCCGGTGAGGCCGGACTCGCCCGCGGAGAGGGTGTGGGGCAGCCGGGGCAGCAGGCGGACCAGCCCGAGCAGCTTGCTGCGGGACGTGACCCGCCGCGCGGCCTCCGGCTCGGGCACCCCGAACGCGCCTGCCGAGCGCGCCAGGTTGGCGGCCACGTCGAGGAACGGCACGAGCGTCGTGGAGCGGAAGACCATCGAGACGTCGCGCTGGGAGACCGGGATGCCCGTGACGTCGCGCCCCGCGACCAGCACGCGCCCGACCCTCAGCGGCTGCAGCCCCGCGACGGCGCGCAGCGCAGTGGTCTTGCCGCTCCCCGACGGCCCGACGACCGCGAGCACCTCGCCTGCCTCGGCAAGCAGCGTGACACCGCGAAGAGCGGGTTCGCCGCCGTAGGTGACGGTGACGTCCACCAGCCCGGTGCGCCCCATACCTGTATCCACGTCAAGAGACGGTAAGCAGCACCCCCGACAGTTGTCATGCGAGTTCCCGCAAGGCGCGGCCCGTTGGCCGAGTTCGACGCCCTGTTCCGGGCGGCTCGCGAGCCGCGCGGCTTCGTCCCTGCCGCCGATGTCGAGCGCTCCAGCAACGGGCGGGCTGGGCCGGCCTGTTGTGATCGCCAGAAGTGGCGTGAGAGCGACAGATCGAGGGTGTTGCCGAATCCGGTTGGGCCGCGTTGTGGGCTGGGCGGTTGGGAGGTGTCTTGCCTGCTCGTGGGTGCCGGGGCCTTCGGTGGCGCCGCGCAGTGTGCGGGGCCGCCCCTCCAAGCTCAAAGGGCGCTACGCGTCGCTTCGCGATCGCTCTGTCCACCCGCCCCCGCCGGCTCCGCAAGCTCTGCCGGCTGACCATCCCCCGGTGCGACCCTTGACCTCGGAGCCTCTGCGACCCCTACGGGCAGCACAACACGGGCAGGCCACGGGCCTGCCCTCTGGGCGCGCGGCGCCACCGAAGGCTGGTCTCACCGACATGATCATGCTTCGCGCGGAAACGGGTGGAACCGGCCGTGACCATGCCGCCGCTGGGCCGTGATCGTCGGAAGTGGTGCCAGAGCGACAAATCTGACGCCCTGCCACCACTCCTGCCGATCACGCAAACCTTGATCACCACGAGTGGTGGTGGGACGACAGATCTGTCGCCCCACCACCACTTCCGACGATCACGAGCCACTGGTGGGCACGTCGCGGGCACCTGGAACCCGATCAAGAGGCCAGAACGGCCCGATGATCGGTGCGAGATGCGCCCCACGGTCCGCGCGGGGGCCGCGGTGCGCATGTCGGAGTGATCACCGCGGTTCACGCACCCGTTCTCGGCCCACGCAGCCCGTCGACGGGCCGCGCGACCCGACACCGGGTGCGCGAGCGGACATCGGGTGCGCGACGGCCATCACGGGGACGGCCACAACGGGCGGCGTGAGACCGGCCTCCTGGCGGCGCCGCGCGCCCCAGAGGGCAGGCCCCCGGCCTGCCCACAAGGCATGCCCTTAGGGGTCGCAGAGGCTCCGAGGTCAAGGGTCGCGCAGCGATCGCGGAGCGACGCGTAGCGCCCTTGAGCTTGGAGGGGCGGCCCCGCACACTGCGCGGCGCCGTCAGGAGGCCACCCACCGACAGCCATGGGGCGCGGACAGGTCTGCACCCCTTGACCAACTGCAGACCTTGCTGCACGGGGCACCGACACCCCTGATTCGGCAACACCCTCGATCTGTCGCTGTCCCACCACTTACGCCGATCTTGTGTCACTGGAGGACGGAAAGGGGTGCTCGCGCACTCGGTCGACCGAGCAGTCTCCCCGCCTGACGAACCCGTCGAACGGCGCGCGCTATCCGGCGAGCGCGCCGTTCGTCGGGTTCGGGGTGAGTGTGCGCTCGTAGCAGACCGAGAGTTCCGAGTCGGCGTAGTGGCCGAAGTTGGGGATCCTCCGGTAGCCGTGGCGCTCGTAGAAGGCCATCGCGTCAGGCTGCTCGGTGCCCGTCTCCAGCTTCAGGACGTCCCAGCCGCGGCGCGCGGCTTCCGCCTCGAGGGCGGCGAGCACCACGCCTGCCATGCCGGACCGCCGCCGCGCCGGCACCACGTACATGCGCTTGACCTCGCCGACCCCGTCGCCCAGCGCGCGCAGCGCCCCGCAGCCGACGGCTTCACCAGCGGCGTCGCGGGCGAGCAGGAACACCGTCGTGTCGGCGGCCGTCGGCGCGGGTCCGGGCTCGCTGTCCGGTGTGCCGTAGCGCTCGGTGAGCTCGGCCCGCTGAGCAACGCGGAGCGCGACGGCATCCGGGTGATCGAACGGAACGGCCTCGACGAGGAGATCAGCTATCACGCGGGTCCACGCTACGGACGCAAGGTCACAAGCGCGGGCTCCCGCTGGCAGGACGACGCGATCGCGGCCCTATGCGAGCTGCACACCGGTGAACCGTGCGAGCGCATCGATCAGGTCGTCCTGGAAGCGCTCGTCGTGAACGGCGGGATGGGGTGCCCGGAGCCGCTGGTGGTACCAGTAGCCGCCGCTGGTGCGTGCATCGGGATCGTCGCTGGTGGCAAGCCATTCCTGGGTGAGGTGGCCGAGCCGGAGGTCGTCGGGTGCGCCGGGTCCACCCATCCTGGTGGGCACCCACCCCGGGTCGACGGAGTTGCTGAGCACGTCGGGCCGGATCCGCGCAACGGCAGCGGCGAGCGCGGCGACGAACAGCTTGCTGTCCGAATAGGTGCCCGTCGTCCGCGCTCCGCTCCAGTCCATACCGTCGAGGACGGCCCGGCCGCCGCGATGCATGCCGCTGGTGAGGTAGATCAGCCGTTTCGGGCGGTCGACGCAAGCGGTCAGGAGGTACGGGGCGACGACGTTGACGGGCAGGATCCTCTGGCCGGTGTACACCCCGGCGTTGTGGACCAGGGAATCCATCCGGCCCAGCGCGTTCACCTGCTCGGCGAGATCACGTACCTGCCGCAGATCCGCCAGATCACCGACAACACCATCGGCACCTCGGTCCAGCAGCTCGCGCACGGCGGTGAGCCGTCCCCGGTTCCGGGTATGGACCCGACGTGGTGCCCGGCCTCCAGAAGGGTCTGAGCGGTCGCCCGCCCGAGGCCATCGGCCGAGCCGGTGACGAGGATGCGTGCCATGGTCTCCTTCCGGGCGGCGGACGTAAGAGTCCCCCGGCATCGACGTTAGGCCGCACCGTGGCGGCGTGGGGTCCTCTGTCAGTACATGGCTCGGCGGGGACTCCCGCAGCAACGAATCGGACCTGCTTGGCCCGCGATCAAGGACGACGAGGGGCGGTTACGATCGGTCCGACGACCACTCCTTCCGGTGGAACGGTGGACGGAGCGTGAGCATGACCAGGCCGCTCGAGGAGCTGGACCTCCACTTGGACCGGGCGCACGGTGCCCGCATCTACGACTACATCCTCGGCGGCGAGGACAACTACGAGCTGGACCGGCAGGCCGCCGACGCGTCGCTACAGGTGTGGCCGGCCCTGCGGATCCACATGCAGGCCAACCGCGCGTTCATGCATCGGGTCGGCCGGTTCCTGGTCGCGGAGCGCGGGATCCGCCAGTTCCTCGACATCGGCACCGGAATCCCCACCAAGCCCAACCTGCACGAGGTCGTGCAGTCGGTCGCACCCGACGCCCGCATCGTCTACGTCGACAACGATCCGATCGTGCTCGCCCACGCCCGAGCGCTTCGCCGCCACCATCGCCACCGAGTACCCCGGAGGGGCGTACGGCGTACATCAACGCCGACATGCGCGACCCGGAGTCCATTCTCGGGGCCCCGCAGCGCGCGACGCTGGATCTCGACCGGCCCGTCGGGCTGCTGCTGGGCGGTGGGCCGCAAGCCGTGAACCAGCTCAGGCGCGGGCCGGGGTGCGCTCCAGGCGCCGCTCCGCCTCCACCCACGCGGCCTCGTCGCCTCGCGGCTCGTAACGCGTCAGCGGCTGCGTGTCGCGCAGGAGGGCGCGCAGCGCCGCCAGGTCGCCCTGCACCGCACCCAGGGCGCGGGCCTGCACCAGGACGTTGCCCAGCGCCGTGGCCTCCACCGGCCCTGCGACGACGGGCAGGCCGCATGCGTCGGCTGTGAGCTGGCAGAGGAGCGCGTTGCGCGCCCCGCCGCCCACGACGTGCACGACGTCGACGTCCCGCCCGGACAGCGCAGATGCCTCGCGCACCACGCGCCGGTGGGCGAGGGCGAGGCTCTCCAGCACGCACCGGACGATCTCGCGCCGGCCGGCCGGCGGGTCCTGCCCCAGCCTGCGGCAGGTGTCGACGATGCGCTCGGGCATCCCGCCGGGGGCGAGGAAGGCCGGGTCGAACGCATCGATCACCGCGCCGAACGGCCGGGCCAGCGCGGCCTCGTCCAGCAGTGGCAGCAGCTCGGCGCCGGGCCAGGCGCGCAGGCACTCCTGGAGCAGCCACAGCCCCATCACGTTGCGCAGGTAGCGCACCGTTCCGTCGACGCCCAGCTCGTTGGAGAAGTTCGCGGCGCGGCTCGCCTCGGTGAGCACGGGCGCGGGCAGCTCCACCCCGACGAGCGACCACGTGCCGCAGGAGATGAACGCGAACCGCTCCCCCTCGGCCGGCACGCCCACCACGGCCGACGCCGTGTCGTGCGAACCGACCGCGATCACCGGCACGGGGCCGGTGAGGCCGGTGTCGGTGAGCACCTGCGGCGAGAGTTCCCCGATCCGCTCCCCCGCCTCGATGAGCGGCGCGAACAGGGCCGGGTCGACGCCGACGCGGCGGGCGACGTCGTCGGCCCACCTCCGCGCGCCGACGTCGAGCAGCCCGGTGGTGGACGCGTTGGTCACCTCGGCACGGCGGCTGCCGGTGAGCCAGTAGGCGAGCAGGTCGGGCAGCAGGAGCAGGTCCCTCGCCGCGGCCAGCTGCGGCGTGCCGAGCGCCGCGACCAGTTGGTAGATCGTGTTGATCGGCATCACCTGCACGCCCGTAGCCCCGTACAGGTCGGCGGGCGGGATGATCCCGTTCACCCGTTCGGCCACGCCGTCGGTGCGGGCGTCGCGGTGGTGCACCGGGTTGCCGAGCAGCGCGCCGGTGGCGTCGAGGAGGCCGAAGTCGACGCCCCACGAGTCGATGCCCACCGAGTCCAGCTCAGGCCCCGCGGCGCGCAGGCCGTCCAGGATGCCGCGGTACAAGGCGAGCACGTCCCAGTGCAGCGTGTCCCGCAGCCGCACGGGCCCGTTGGGGAACCGCGCGACCTCGGTGAGCTCGAGCCGGTCGGCTCCGACCTCGGCGGCCATCACCCGGCCGCTGGACGCTCCGAGGTCGACGGCCCCAACCCGGACGGCAGGAGCCCTCATACCCGGACCTGCACGAACTCGAGGCCCACCAGCTCGGCCGCGGCCTTCAGCTCGGCGGCGCGGTGGCCGATGCCGAGCGCCCAGTGGTGGTCGACGCCGGAGGCGCTCCAGGCGTCCGTCCACTCGCCGGGGTCGCAGCCGAAGTCGACGCGGGAGGTGGTGTTGCCGATCCGCAGCAGCGGGCCGGGTACGACCGTGCCCTCCGAGGCGACCATCACGTACCGGCCGTCGCGGCGCTGCCCGATCCCGAACGTCGTGACCGGGCCCTGCTTCACGTCGAACTCGACGGACACGCCCCACCCGCGCTTGCCGTGGTACACGCCCAGGCCGCGCAGCAGCGGCTTGCGCGAGCTGATCGCCAGATGGGCCGGGCCGTCGTGGCCCATCTCGACCACGTCGTCGACGAAGTTCAGCGCCTGCAGCTCGGTGAACGACCCGCCGGCACCGAGCCGGTCCATGACCAGCATCGCGATGGAGTTGCGCAGCTCGTACTCCCCCGCGGCCGGCACGCCGCGGGCCGTGAGCAGCGAGGCGCCGAGGATCATCCCCGCGCCCAGCTTCTCGTGCTGCTCGCCGTTCAGGCCGCGGTGGTAGTAGGCGAGGGAGTCGAGGGCGAAGTCGTCGACGAGCCGGTCCAGGCCCACGGAGACGCGGGCGCCCCATGCGAGGTCGTCCGGGTTGACGGTGTCGTCGAGCTCGAACACCTCCTCGGCGAGACCAACGCGCTCACGCACCTGTGCCTCGGTGACGTCCTCCACGCGCACCCGCAGGTCGTCGAACTCCAGCACCTCGACGTGCCCACCGAGCTGGGTCGACACCGACGTGAGGTCGGTGGAGACGTCGAGCATGCCCGGGTAGAGGTGGCCCATCAGCCCGTGCCGCCCGTGGCGCAGCGCCCCGCGCACGCCCGCCGCCTTCACCCAGCGCTCGATCCGCGCCCAGGCCCGCTCGTCCTCGAGGTAGCCGGACACCGACCGGAACTCCACGCCCGCGCGCTCGAACGCGTTGGCCATCTCCGGCAGCGGGCAGGCGCCGCAGTAGGCGAGCCACGCACCGGTGTCGAAGGTCTCGTGGTCCATCTTCTCGGTGGGCTGCAGGTTGATCAGCAGCACGGGCGCCCCGCTGCGCTGCGCAACCGGCAGCAGCATCGACGCGGTCATGTACGTCGTCAGGAAGCCGACGATGAGATCGCAGCCTGCGGACCGCAGCTTCTCCGCCGCGACCGCGCCCTCGGGGGCGTCGGAGATGAAACCGACGTCCACGACATCGATGTCGCCGACCTGCCGCAGCCGCTCCGAGACCCGCGCCGCGGAGCGCTGCAGCTGCGGGAGCAGGTCGGGGAACTGCGGCCAGTAGGCGCCGAGCCCACCTGCCACCAGCCCGACGGTGGTGCGACGCGGCGTCACGCGCCGGAGCGCGGCGGGACTCTCGAGCAGGGACGTCATCGTTCCTCCGATCGCGGCTCGGGACACTAGCGCAGGAAGGCCGCCGCCACCCCGGCGTCGACCGGGATGTGCAGGCCTGTGGTGTGGGTCAGGTCGCCGCCGGTGAGCGCGAAGACCGCCGCGGCGACGTGCTCGGGCAGCACCTCCCGCTTGAGCAGCGTGCGCTGGGCGTAGAACTTGCCAAGCTCCTCCTCCGGCACGCCGTAGACGGCGGCGCGCTGGGCGCCCCAGCCGCCCGCGAAGATCCCGGAGCCGCGCACGACGCCGTCCGGGTTCACCCCGTTGACCTTGATGCCGTGCTCGCCCAGCTCGGCCGCGAGCAGCCGCACCTGGTGGGCCTGGTCGGCCTTCGCCGCGCCGTACGCCACGTTGTTCGGGCCGGCGAACACGCCGTTCTTGCTGGAGATGTAGACGATGTCGCCGCCCATGCCCTGCGCCAGCATCGCCTTCGCCGCGGCGCGGGAGACGAGGAACGAGCCCTTCGCCATGACGTCGTGCTGGATGTCCCAGTCGGCGTCGGTGGTCTCCAGCAACGGCTTGGAGATCGACAGGCCCGCGTTGTTGACCACGAGGTCGACGCCGCCGAACGCCAGCGCCGTGGCGTCCACGGCCGCGGCGACCGCGGAGGCGTCGGTGACGTCGACGGTGACCGGCACCGCCACGTCGGCCGAGCCCAGCTCGGCGGCGACGGCGGCGGCCGCGTCGGCGTCCCGGTCGGCCACGACGACGCAGGCGCCCTCGGCGGCAAGGCGCTCGGCGATCGCCTTGCCGATGCCGGACCCGCCGCCGGTGACGAACGCGATCCGGGTGGCAAGGGGCTTCGGCTTGGGCATCCGCTGGAGCTTGGCCTCCTCGAGGGCCCAGTACTCGATGCGGAACTTCTCCGACTCGGGGATCGGGGCGTAGGTGGAGACCGCCTCGGCGCCGCGCATCACGTTGATCGCGTTGACGTAGAACTCGCCCGCAACGCGCGCGGTCTGCTTGTTGGCGCCGAAGCTGAACATGCCGACGCCCGGGACGAGCACGATCGCCGGGTCGGCACCGCGGATCGGCGGGCTGTCCTGCGTCGCGTTGCGCTCGTAGTAGGCGCGGTAGTCCTCGCGGTAGGCGGTGTGCAGCTCCTTCAACCGGGCGATCGCCTCGTCCAGCGGGGCGGTGGCCGGCAGGTCCAGCACGAGCGGCGCGACCTTGGTGCGCAGGAAGTGGTCGGGGCAGGAGGTGCCCAGCGCGGCGAGGTGCGCCAGCTTCTCGCGGGACAGGAAGTCGAGCACGACACCTGCGTCGGTGAAGTGCCCGACCTGGCGCCGGTCGGTGGAGGCGAGCCCGCGGATCACGGGCGCGAGCGCGGCGGCGCGGGCAAGCCGCTCGTCCTCGGGAATGGGTTCGAAACCGGGGCGCACCGGGCCGAACGGCTCCGCCGCACCCCGGGAGTCGATGTAGGCCTGGGCGGTACGGATGATGTCGAGCGAGTTGCGCTCGCACTCCTCGCTCGTGGCACCCCACGCGGTGATGCCGTGGCCGCCGAGGATCACGCCGATCGCCTGCGGGTTGGCCGCCTTCACCGCGGCGATGTCGAGGCCCAGCTGGAAGCCGGGGCGCCGCCACGGCACCCACAGCACGCGGTCGCCGAAGATCTCCTTGGTGAGCGCCTCGCCGTCGGCGGCGGTCGCGATGGCGATACCGGCGTCCGGGTGCAGGTGGTCGACGTGGTCGGCCTCGACGAGCCCGTGCATCGCGGTGTCGATCGACGGCGCGGCCCCGCCCTTGCCGTGCAGGCAGAAGTCGAACGCGGCGACCATCTCGTCCTCGCGCTCCACGCCCGGGTAGACGTCGACGAGCGCCCGCATCCGGTCCAGCCGGAGCACCGCGAGGCCCTTCTCGGTGAGCGTGCCGAGGTCGCCGCCGGAGCCCTTGACCCAGATCAGGTCGACCGGTTGACCCGTCACCGGATCGGTCTCGGAGCCCTTCGCGGAGGTGTTGCCACCCGCGTAGTTGGTGGTGGTCGGATCGGCCCCGAGCCGGTTGCTCCGAGCGATGAGCTCCTGGACGGTGGGGTTCGTCATGGTCCCTTCCGGGTTCTGTGGTGTGGGGGTCGTGAGTGGATACGCGAGCTATAGCGCGCGTATCCACTCACGAGTTCACGCGCCCCAGCCTGCCTGCTCGCCGCCCACCCGCTCCGCCACGATCTTCTCGAAGTAGCCGGATCGGGCGTAGGCGGCCATCGGGTCCGGGTCGAGGCCCATCTCCTCGCGGAGCTCGCGCAGCAGCGGGCGCACGTCGGTGTTGTAGGCGTCCATCAGGACGGCGTTGGCGCCGAGCACGTCACCGGCCCGCTGCGCGGCGGCGAGGGCGGCGGCGTCGACCAGGAGCGCCTTGGCGGTGGCCTCCTGGACGTTCATCACCGAGCGGATGATCGCCGGGATCTTGGGCTCGATGTTGTGGCACTGGTCCAGCATGAACGCGATGCCGGCGTCCTCGCCGAGCGCGTCGGCGGAGACGATCTCGTGCATGATCCGGAACAGCTGGAACGGGTCGGCCGCCCCGACCATGAGGTCGTCGTCGGCGTAGAAGCGCGAGTTGAAGTCGAACGCGCCCAGCCTCCCGGCCCGCAGCAGGAACGCCACGATGAACTCGATGTTCGTGCCCGGGGCGTGGTGGCCGGTGTCGATGCACACCGTGGCCTTCGGCCCCAGCTCGATGCAGTGGGCGTAGGAGGTGCCCCAGTCCGGCACGTCCGTGGTGTAGAACGCCGGTTCGAAGAGCTTGTACTCCAGCAGCATCCGCTGGTGGTCGCCGAGCCGGTCGTACACCTCGCGCAGCGCCTCGGCGAGCCGGTCCTGCCGGGCGCGGATCGAGTCCTGGCCCGGGTAGTTGGTGCCGTCGGAGAACCACAGCTTGAGGTCGCGGCTGCCGGTGGCGTCCATGATGTCGACGCACTCGAGCAGGTGGTCGGTGGCCTTGCGACGCACCGCCGGGTCCGGGTTGGTGACCGAACCGAGCTTGTAGTCGTCGTCCTGGAAGACGTTGGAGTTGATCGCCCCGATCCCGACGCCCTGGTCGGCGGCGTACTTGGCGAGCGCCGCGTAGTCCTCCACCTTGTCCCACGGGATGTGCAGCGCCACCGTCGGCGCCACCCCCGTGAGCCGGTGGACCACACCGGCGTCGGCGATCTTCTCCTCCGGGTTGCGGGGGACGCCGGGCTGGGCGAACACCTTGAACCGGGTGCCGGAGTTGGCGTAGGCCCACGACGGGGTCTCGATGCGCTGCTGCCGCAGGGCGGCCCGGACGTCACTCACCTGTGGTTCTCCGTTCGGGACAGCTGGTCCTCCAGGTGGAAGACCTCCTCGAGGACGAGGAACCCCTCGTCCGGGGCCCGGCCTGCGAGGCCGGTGAAATACTGCGCCATCTCTGCCTGCCAGCGGGCGTTCACGTCGGTCTCCGCCATGGCGCGCTGTGCGGCGGCCAGGTCGTCACACTCGACGTACCCCACGAGCAGCCCGTCCTCGCGGACGTGCAGTGAGTAGTTCCGCCAGCCGGTGTCGCGCAACGCAGCGAGCATCTCCGGCCAGACCTGCCTGTGGCGCTCCTTGTACTCGTCAAGGCGGTCGGGCCGCACCTGGAGCAGGAAGCAGTAGCGCATCGGCGCTCGGTCCCCCATACGGCGACATCGACGACGGAATGAAACCTTTCAATGCACTGTAGGAGACGTCGCAAGGGCCGTCAACGGGCGACCCACCACTTCCCGGCCTCAGGCGCCCGCACGAGGGCGGGAGCCGGCCCGTCGCACCTCACCGGTCGTTCACGGGAAGCCGAGCGGCGAATCAGGTCGCGATACAGCCCGCTCGATCCCGCACATATCTGAGATGATCACAGACAGAATCGTTACGATTCGGGCTTGTTGCGCGTCCGCCCCGCCGCTAGCCTCCCCCCTTAATACGTTTCAACCGGCGGCGGTACAGCCGGGGACCGCGTGTGCGAAGCCGTCGACGAAGACGAGGAGAAGGTCATGGCCGCACCCGATGCCGTGGGGGTCGAACCCGGCGGGGACGACAGCACGATCAGCAAGCAGCAGTGGAAGTGGTCCGTGCTCGCCGCGATGGCGTCGTACCTCGACGCAGGCTCGATCGTGGCGCTGGGCGCTGGGCTCACGCTGTTCCAGGCCGAGCTGGGCCTGTCGAGCTTCGGGGTCGGCGCGCTCGCGGCGATCGGGCCGAACGCCATCGGATGCGCGATCGGCGCGTTCGTCGGAGGGCGGCTCGGCGACAAGCTCGGCCGCAAGCGCATCTACAAGTGGGACCTGCTCGTGTACGCGCTCGGCATCCTGCTGATCGCGTTCTCGGTCGACCCGATCATGCTGTTCGCCGGCACGTTCATCGTCGGCGTCGCGGTGGGCGCGGACGTGCCCACGTCACTCGCGCTGGTGGGCGAGTTCGCCCCGGCGAAGGGCCGCGGCCGACTCATCGGGCTCACCCAGGTGGCGTGGAGCCTCGGCCCGGTTGTCGTGCTCATCCTGGCGCTGGTGCTGAGCCCGATCGGCCTGCTGGGCACGCGGATCGTGTTCATCCACCTCGCGATCGTCGCGCTCGTGACGTGGGCGCTGCGCCGCGGCATGGTCGAGTCGGCCCGCTGGACCGCGGCCGCGGGCCGCGCACGATCGGTCGGCGAGCAGGTGGGCGCGCTCTTCCGCGGCGCCAACCTGCGCGCGCTCGTGTGGACGGCCTCGATCTACACCTTCTGGGGACTGGCCGCCGGCACCGCGGGCATCTTCACCCCCTACGTCGTCGAGACGCTCGGTGCGGGCACGCAGGCCGCGGGTGTCGCGCTGTCCTGCGCCGGGTTCGTGATCACGATCTTCTCCACCGTCTTCGTGTTCATGCGCTACAACGACCGCAGCTACCGCACCCGCCGGATGATGTGGGGCATCGGCGCCCTGTTCCAGGTCGCCGCGTACGCGATCTACCTCGTGCTGCCGTTCACGGTGCCCGTCGTGATCGCCAACATCGTGCTCTTCGGCATCGGCGCATCGCTCGCGGGCGAGCCCACGTACAAGGTGTTCAGCCAGGAGCTGTTCCCGACGATGCTGCGCGGCACCGCGCAGGGCTTCACGTTCGGCGTGGCCCGCACACTGCTGGGCGTCTGGTCGTTCTTCGTGCCGATCCTCGCGGCCGTGGAGATCGGCCCGGTCGCGCTGCTGCTCACGGCGTTCCTCCTCATCAGCGGCATCATCGGGTTCTTCTGGATGCCCGACACGGTCGGCAAGTCCCTCGAGCAGATCGAGGCAGAGCGGGCCGCGGCATGACGGCCGGGGTCGAGGACCTGCTCTCCCGGTTCACCGACCCCGGCCCCCAGTACGGCCCCTTGCCGATCTGGTGGTGGAGCGGCGCGCGAGTCACCCGGGAACGGCTGCGCTGGCAGATGGAGCAGCTCGTGGCCGGTGGCGTCCGGCAGGCCGTCGTGCTCTGCCTGGCGCCCACCGGGCCGATGTTCGGCTCGGTGGCGGACGACCCGCCGTTCCTCTCACCGGAGTGGCTCGAGCTGTTCGACGCCGCCTGCGCCGATGCAGAGGAGCTCGGCTTCACGCTGTGGCTCTACGACCAGATCGGCTTCTCCGGCGCGAACTTCCAGGGCAGGCTGATCGCGGCCGAGCCCGGGTTCGCCGGGCAGGCCCTGTTCCGGACCGAGCGCGAGGGCACGGACGTCTCCGTCACCGCGCCGGCCGGGCACGACCCGCTCGCCGCCTACGCTGTTCTCACCCACCCCGCCGGCTTACCGTCCCCCGTGGTCGAGGACGGTGACCGGGTCGCCATCCCCCTCGTGGACGGCGTCGCCCGCTGGGCGGGCCCGCAGGCCCGCGTCACGCTGGTTCACGCGGGCACGAGCGGCTTCGACTACTTCTCCACACAGGCCTGCGCGGCGCTGCTCGACCAGGTCCACGGCACGATGGAGAAGGCGGTCGGGCACTGGTTCGGCCGCACCATCGGCGGCTTCTTCCAGGACGAGCTGCCGCCCATGCCGACATGGGGCCGCGACTTCGCCGCCACCTTCGCCGAGGCGTACGGCTACGACCTGCTCCCCCTGCTGTGGGCGCTGTGGGAGCCGGACATCTCTCCCGAGGCCGCCCGGGTGCGTCGCGACTACCACGCCCACCGGGCCTGGCTCGCCCGTCGCGGTTTCTTCGACCAGCACGACGCCTGGTTCGCCGAGCGCGGCCTCGTCTGCGGGTTCGACCAGGCCTCACCGGCCCGCGAGGGCGACCCGGTCGGCGGGGTACACACCTACGGCGACTACCTCGGCCTGCACCGCGGCTACGGCGCCCCGGGCAGCGACCACTGGGGCGATGCCAAGGTCCACAGCTCGCTCGCCCATGCGAACGGCCACGAGCGCACGTGGATCGAGGCATTCCACTCATCCGGCTGGGGCGGCACCCTCGAGGAGACCTACGACTGGCTCTCGGCGTTCCTGCGCCGCGGCGCCACCCTCTACGACCCCCACGCCGTCTACTACGCCACGGTCGGCGGCTGGTGGGAGTGGGCGCCGCCGTCCACCTGCTGGCGCCAGCCGTACTGGCCGTCCTACCCGGTGTTCGCGAAGGCGGTATCCCGCCTGTGCGCCGTGCTGACGGCCGGCACCCATGTGGCCGACGTGCTGCTGCTGTCCCCCACCACCACCGCGCAGGCGCACGTCACCCTCGCCGGCCCGCTGCCGGACGCAGAGCGCGTCAACCGCGTGTTCCGTGAGCTGAACGGCGTCAACTCGTGGCTCTCCGAGCGGCGTGGCGTGCTCGAGCGCGCGAACGTCGACCACGACGCGCTCGACGAGGCCACCCTCGCCACCGGTGAGGTGCACGCCGACGGCCTGCGGATCGGCGCGGAGACCTACCGCACGGTCGTGCTGCCCGCGGTGTCCGCCCTCCACGGAGACGCCGCGGAGCGGCTGCTGGAGTTCGCGGCCGTCGGCGGGCGGGTGCTCTGCGTCGAGCGGGCGCCGGAGCTCCTCCTCGGCGGTGACCCGGGGGTCGGTGAGCGGTTCGCGGCCGCCGTCGCGGACGGGACGATCACGGTCCTCCCGAGCGCGCAGGAGGTTCCGTCCGCCGTGCACCGCGGCCCGGTCCAGGTGGACGCCGACGCCCCCTTCCTGTTGCGCCGGCACGGGAACGCGCACGTCATCGCGCTCACGGCGCACGACGAGCACACCGGCACCGAGGCGCCGATCCTCGACCTGCACGGGTCGTGGCTGGAGAGCGGCTTCACATGGCAGGGCTACAACGACGCCCTCCGCACCACCGGCTACCGCTTCCGCCCGCCCGGGGACCGGGTCGCGCGGGTGCGCGTGACCGGGAACGAGCGGCCGAGGGCGCAGAGCTGGTCACCGGGCACGGGCCGGCGCACCGAGCTGGACGTCACCGCCGCCGAGGGGGCATGGGAGTTCGCCGTGCCCTTCGACGACGGCGCCGTCGCCCTGGTCGTTCTCGGCCCCGATCTTCCGGAACCGACCGCGGAGCCGCTCGGCCCGGTGGTCGAGACGATCGCCCTGGACGGGCCATGGCGGGCGCTCGCCGAGTCCACCCTTGACAACCGCTGGGGCGACCTCGCCGCCGCCGACCGCCCGGGGATCCTCCCGATCGAGGTCTGGCGCCTGGAACACGTCTCCTCCCCTGCGGGCCCGACGTCCGAGCACGGCGAGTCCCGCGTTCCTCCCGCCAGCGAACTCCCGCCGATGGGCCCGCCGCAGGACGGGTGGAGGCCCGTCACCGCGGGATTCGGCCCGTTCGCGCAGGTACGAGGGCCGTGGAGCGAAAGCCAGCCGCCGGGGTGGCGGCCCGCCGAGTGGTCGCTCTCGCGCGGCATCCGCGACGACCCCGCGCACGCCGAGACCCTCGGGCCGAAGGGCCACGTGCCCGAGGAGTTCCTGGACTGGCGGCACGTCCGCGCGGGCGAGCGGGTGGCGGTGCGCACCCACCTGCCGCTACCCGACCGGCGAGGGCTGCTGCTCGCCGTCGGCGCGGGCGCGCCCCGCCGCGTGCTCGTCGACGGGGTCGAGGCGCCGGTGGACGGCACGGGGCACCTGTCGTTCAGCCCGCTCCCTGCCGCGCGCACGGTGGCCGTGGAGATCGAGCTGACCGCCGAGCGGGACGGCCCGCTGCGCGCCGCGTTCGCCGTGGTGACCGACGCCGAGGCGTACGGGCGGCCGGAGTGGATGCTGCCGGGCGGTGAGTGGGTGGAGGGCGAGTCCGCCGACCTGGTGCTGGACCTGCCGCTCGATGCCGTCCCCGCGGACGCGCGGGTCCACGTGGGCTCGGACGGCGCGTGCCAGGTGCTCGTGAACGGCATCGAGGTGGGCCGCCAGGGCGACTTCCAGCCCTACCCCGGCCACCGCGAGGTCCGCGTGCACGCCTACGACCTCGGCCCGCACCTGCGCGCCGGGGCCAACGAGGTGGTCCTGCGCGTCACCAACCAGGGCGGCGAGCCCACGGCCGCCACCCTCGACTCACCAGACCTCGGCGTGTGCAGCGGGCCCGGCTGGACGGCCGTGCGGGGCGGCGCGGCCGTGCCGCTGCTGCTGCGCCGCCGCCACCCACTCGACCCCGGCTTCGTCTGCGCGCGGACGCGCCCCCACCCGCTGCCCGGGGCCGCATGGCTCGACCCGGCGGCAGCGGGGAACGGCGTGGTGCTGCCGGTCGTGCCGGACATCGCGCCCGGCCCGGAGCGCGCCGAGTGGCTGCGGCTGCGCGTCCCGCCGGGCACGCTCGCCCTGCGGGTGCCGACACGGCTGCCGGTGGTCGCCGTGGTGGACGGCGTCGAGATCACCCCCGTCGACGGGGTCGTCCGGCTGCCCGCGCTCCACGGCCCCGACGTGCTGCTGCGCGTCACCGCCCGCGACGGCAGGCGGGGCGGGGCGCTGCTGGACGGTCCCGTCGAGCTGGAGGTCACAGAGGCCGAGGTCCCGCTCGTGCCGTGGGAGGAGCTGGGGCTACGTGCGCTGGGCGGGCAGGTGACCTACCGGACCAGCGTGAGCGCCCCGTCCGGTGGCCGCACCGTGCTCGACCTCGGCGAGGTGCGCGGCACCGCAGACGTCCGCGTGAACGGCACGCTCGCCGCCCGGCTGGTGTGGGGGCCGTGGCGCGCCGAGCTCACCGACCACCTTCGGCCGGGCGAGAACGAGATCGAGGTGGTCGTGCGCGGCACCCTCGCCGGCTACCTCGACGACGCCTCCCCCACAGCGGGTGTCTACGCGGGCCAGGTGCGCACCGGCCTGCTCGGGCCGGTCGTGCTGCGACGGCACGGGGACTCCCCGTGACTCACCCCCTCCCGACCAACGTTCCGCCGTTGACCTGCAGGATCTGCCCGGTCGTCCACCCAGCGTCGGGAGCGGCGAGGTGAGCGACCGCGGCGGCCACCTCGGCGGGCGTGCCCGACCTGCCATCGGGATCTGGGCGAGGCGCGACGCCATCACGCCCTCGGTGAGCCGGTCGGCTCAGAACACCGGGGGACGGCAGCCTGCGGAGCCGGCGGGGTGGGTGAACGCAGTGTCGGGCACGAAACCGGGCGCGACGTGATCTCCTTCGCCGCGGTGGCGAGCACATCGGCCCTCCTGCCGACGATCACCACATCGGCCCCGTCGGCGGCCAGGCGCGCGGCGATCGCCCGGCCGATCCCGGTGCCGCCGCCAGTCACCACCGCCTGCCGGATCACTCGTTCGCTCATGCAATCGACGCTAGTGGCAGGCCCGTGAGCTGGAGAGCACTACACTCCATCCGTTTGAGCGGCCCGGGGAGGCGACGAGCGTGACGGCGGGGACGAGCCCTCGGGGCGCCCCGAGCATGAAAGACGTGGCTCTGCGCGCCGGCGTCTCGCTCGGGACCGTGTCCAACGTGCTCAACCGTCCCGAGCTGGTCAGCGAGCGCACCCGGCAGCGGGTGCAGGCCGCGATCGCCGAGCTCGGTTTCGTGCGCAACGAGTCGGCCCGTCAGCTGCGCGGCGGGGGCAGCCGCACGCTCGCCTACGTCGTGCTGGACACGTCCAACCCGTTCTTCACCGACGTCGCCGAGGGCGTGCAGGAGGCCGCGGACGGCGCGGGGCTCGCGCTCTTCCTCTGCAACAGCGCCGAGAGCGCCGGCCGCCAGGCGAGCTTCCTCGACCTGCTCGAGCAGCAGCGGGTGGAGGGCGTGCTGATCACACCGGTCGACGTGGCCGACCCGCGAATCGGCGCGCTCGCGGGGCGCGGCACACCGGTGGTGATCGTCGACAGGGGTGCGGGTCCAGACGGCTGTTCGGTGGCCGTCGACGACGTGCTGGGCGGCGACCTCGCCGTCACGCACCTGCTGGAAACGGGCCACCAGCGCATCGCGTTCGTGGGCGGCCCGCGCGCGATCGGCCAGGTGGCCGACCGGATCACCGGCGCGGAGAAGGCGGTCGCCCGCTCGCCGGGAGCGGAGCTCGTCATCATGGAGACCGCCGCACTGAACGTCGCCGAGGGCCGCAGGGCGGGCGAGCGGATCGCCGGGATGCCGGCGGTGCGCCGCCCCACGGCGGCGTTCTGCGCCAACGATCTGCTCGCGCTCGGGCTGCTGCAGCAGATGGTGCGGCTCGGGCTGCGCGTCCCCGACGACCTGGCGATCGTCGGTTACGACGACATCGAGTTCGCCGAGGCCGCCGCCGTGCCGCTGACGTCGGTGAGCCAGCCGCGGCAGCTGCTGGGGCGCACCGCGGCCGAGCTGCTGCTGGAGGAGCGCCGCGCACCGGATGACCACCAGCACCAGCAGGTGGTGTTCGCTCCCGAGCTCGTGGTGCGCGCGTCCACCCGCCTGCGTCAGAGGTAGCTGCCACGAATGCGGCCGAGCCGCATCCGGACGCATGTGGGGACCCGCTTCTGAGGCCGAAAGGCGTATCGGTAGCGTCTGGCCGCACCAATCGGGGGAAGGGGCGGCGATGGCGTGGTGGTCGCGCGAGGGACGCGATCGCGGATCCGCCCGCCCGCGTGGCCAGGAGGACGTCGCGGGGCTCGCCGCGCGCAACGCCGACGGTGTCAGCTACTTCGCGGTGGGACGCGCCGCCGACGCGATCCCGCGCTTCGCGGACGCGTACGAGGGGTGTCTCGCCTCGCTCGGCGCCGATCACCCCCACACGCTCACCGCCGCGGGCAACCTGGCCGCGGCGTGCGTCGCCGCGGGCGATTCGCGGCGTGGGCTGGATCTGATGGCCGCGAACCTGGCCGACCGGGTACGGGTGTTCGGCGACGCCGACCCGCGCACGCTCACCGCAGCCGACGCCATGGCCTGCGCGTATCGACTGGTCGGCGAGGTGAACGAGGCGATCACGCTGTCCGACCGCGTCACAGCGGACCGCAGGCGGATCCTCGGGCCCGCCCACCCCGACACCCTCGTGTCCCGGATGGGCATGGCACTCGCCCGCGCCGCGGCGGGGGACGTGATGGCGGCCCTCACGCTCCTGGAAGTCACCCTGCACGACTCCGAGCAGGCCCACGGCGCCCGGAGCCAGCACTCGATCGCGCTGCGGGCGAACATCGCCGCCTGCTTGGCGGCGGCCGGCCGCGGCGACGAGGCCCTCGCGGCGTACCGGCAGGCCGTCGACGACTCGGCCGCGCTGCTCGGCGCGAACCACCCCGACACCGTCGCGTTGCACGAGGAGATGCTGAGCGTCGTTCAGGACGGCGCGCCGCGCAACGCCGAGAGCAGCTCCGCCTCGACCTCCGTGAACCGCGTCGAGGTGATCAGCTCCACCTGACGGGGACGGGGCAGGTCCACCGCCACCTCCCGCCGCACGCGGGTGGGCCGCGGCCCGAGCACGATGACCCGGTCGGACAGGAAAGCCGCCTCGCGGATGTCGTGGGTGATCAGCAGGACCGTCCACCCGAACCGGGCCCGGACCTCCTCCAGCCAGGTCTGCATGTCGGTGCGGGTGAGCGAGTCGAGCGCGCCGAACGGCTCGTCGAGCAGCAGCACCGCCCTGTCCTGCACAACGGTGCGCAGCAGCGCGGCCCGCTGGCGCATCCCGCCCGACAGCTCGTGCGGCCGCGCGGACTCGAAACCCTCGAGGCCGAAGGGCGCGAACAGCGCGCGGGCCCGCTCCCGCGCCGCCCGCCGCCGCATCCCGGCCACCTCAAGACCGAGCGTCGTGTTGTCCAGCACCGTGCGCCACGGGAACAGCAGGTCCCGCTGCGGCATGTAGGCGACGTGGTCGACGCGCCCGGTGGCGTCCTCACCGTCCACGAGCACGCGGCCCGCGTCCGGGAGGTCCAGCCCGGCGATCACGTTGAACAGCGTGGACTTGCCGCAGCCGCTCGGCCCGATCACCGAGACGAACTCCCCCGGCGCGACGTCGAACTCCACCCCGTCCAGCACCTGTAGTGGGCCGGGGAACGCCTTGCGCAGGCCGTCAAGTACGAGCTTGGCCTCAGCCACGGCGATACCAGGGGACGACGAGCCGTTCGACGGCGTAGGTGAGCAGGAACAGCGTCACCGACAACAGGGCCGTGACCAGCACGGCGGCGAGCACGAGGTCGGTGCGGAAGGAGTTCTTCTGCAGGCTCATGAAGATGCCGAGGCCGGCCGTCGCCCCGACGTACTCGGCGAAGATCGCGCCCGTGACGGCGTAGGTGATGCCGATGCGCAGCGCCGTGAAGAACCGGGGCATGGCTCCGGGCAGCCGCACGTAGCGGAACTGCTGCCAGCGCGACGCCCCCATGCTGCGCAGCAGGCTCGTGGCCTGCCGATCAGTGGCGGCGAACCCCTCGATGAGCCCCACCGTGATCGGGAAGAACGTGACGAGGGCGATCACCACGACCTTCGGGAACAGCCCGAACCCGAACCAGATGATCAGCAGCGGGGCGATCGCGATGATCGGCAGCGTCTGCGAGGCGACGAGCAGTGGCGTGAGGGCACGCCGCAGCCACGGCGAGAAGTCCACCGCGATCGCGATCGCCCAGCCCAACGCCAAGGACACCGCGAACCCGACCGCCGTGACCTGCAGCGTCGGCACCGTGTTGGCCCAGATCTGGTCGCGGAACGCCCAGCCCTGCTCCAGCACCCGCAACGGCGAGGGAAGCACCTGCGGCCGAACGTCCGTCGCGGTCACGTACCACTGCCACACCACGAGCCCGAGGCCCACGAGCACCACCGGCGGGCCCACCCGCGCCCACACCCGTGAGTCCGGCGTCCCAGCCTGGCGAGTCGCGCGGCCGGGCCCGGCGAGTCCCGCGGTCGGTCCGGGCGAGTCGCCCCGGTCAGGCGGGCGGGGCGAGGTAGGCATCGGTGAACCACGTGGAGAAGTCGGGACGCTGGGTCAGCGGCGCTCCGTCGGGTCCGGTGAGCGCGCCCGAGTCGAACACCCATCCCGAGTACCCCGCCCACTTCTCGGGCGTCTGCGTGCCCACGCGGCCGTTCTCGTCGCGCAGGAACCGCTCGGCGAGCATGTGCTGGCTGCGCGTCACGAGCTCCGGTTCGGTGAACGCGCCCGGGTTGGCATCCATGAGGAGCTGGGCGGCGCGGTCCGGGTCGTCGGCCGCGAGCTGGTAGCCGCGCTGCGCGGCCTGCACGAACTTCGCCGCGAGGTCGGGGTGGGCCGAGAGCCACGGCGAGTTGCCGATGAGCAGCACGTTGTAGGCGTCCGGGAACCCGTAGTCGGTGTAGGAGAACGTCTTGAGCGGCTGCCCGCGCAGCTCCGCCTCGATGCCTTCCCACGCGATGAACGGCTCGGTGAAGTCGACCTCGCCCGCGTAGAGCGCCTCGTACGCGGCCGTGCCCAGCACGACCGTCCGGAACGTGCCCGTGCCGCCCGCGTCCTGGATGACGGCCCGCATCTTGGGCTCCTCGTACGCCGCGCCGAACCCGCCGTACGTCTTGCCGTCCAGGTCGCGCGGGGACGTGATGTCGGCGCGGTCCGCCCGCACCGCGATCTGCGTGGCCCAGTGCTGCAGCACGGCCATCACGGATGTGATCTCGGCGCCCGCCGCCTTCGAGAACGTGAACGAGTCCTGGAAGGAGACGCCGAACTCGGCCGCGCCGGAGGACACGAGCGTGTCGGGCGAGGTGTTGTTGTACGGCAGGAACTGCACGTCGAGGCCCGCCTCGCGGAACCAGCCCTCCTGCTGGGCCACGAATAGGCCGGTGTGGTTGGTGTTCGGGGTCCAGTCGAGCGCCACGCGGATCGGCTCCGGGCCGCCTCCGGATCCGCAACCCGCCACCAGCAGGGCGAGTGCCGCCCCGAGGGCGGCGAGGATCCGGGATGCGCGAACGGGTCTCACGAGTTCCTCCCTACGCCGGTACTAACCGGGTCAGGTGCGAACGGTCGGCGGCCGGTCCTGCCGCCCTCTCAGCCTCGGATCGCGAGGCTCCCGTGGGTTTCGGGCGAGAATACGTGCTCGCGCCGCGGCCTGCCCACTGAGGTGGGCGGTCGCCGTGCGGCGGATCACACCTTCCCCGTCACCCGGCTGCACTCACCCGGCCGGGGGAACATTCCTGCTCCTCGCGGCGTTGGAACCGTCGGAACGGGTCCGAAATGACCCGTTCGAGTCGCCGCCGGTGACCCTTGCCGGACACAGCGTGACCACAAATCTGAGACAATCTCAGGGGACGTTGAGATAGTGTTTATCGCGTAGGGTTCCACCGGCGAACAGCCGGTCAGCGGTAGAAGTTACGACCGACCTCGACTCCCGGTGGCGGGGGCCGTCCGGCGGGGGCGCAACACCGGACGACTTCATCGGGAGCTGGCAACGGCCGCACCGAGGATCGGCTTTGACCTGCACTGATGTGCTCGAGCACTCGTCGCCCACGGATTGTTCGAGCACGCCGGTGTGCCCGGTCGATGACGACCACGGGTCGAACTGATCCCGGCGGACGACGACGTCCGACGTTCCGCCATACCCATCGGATCCGAGGCAAACCTTGCCTGCCCTCGGGTCGCCCGTCAAGAGGGGACAATTAGCAATGAGCAGGATTTTCATCATGGGTTCCGGTGTCGTGGGCGCCGCGACCGGTGAAGGTTTCCTGAAGGCCGGCCACGACGTCACGTTCGTCGACATCAACGAGGTCCGGGTGCGCGAGCTGCGCGACCGCGGCTGGGACGCGCGCACCGCGATCGACCTCGCCGACGAGCCGCAGTCACTGATCTTCCTGACCCTGCCGACGCCGAACGACGGACACCGCTACGACCTGTCGGCGTTCACCGCGGGCACCGCCGCCGTCGGCCGGGCGATCGCCGACGCGTCGGCCGAGCACATCGTCGTCGTGCGCTCCACCGTGCCGCCCGGCACCACCGAGGGCCTGGTCAAGACCACCCTGGAGGAGAGCTCGGGGAAGGTCGCGAACGAGGGCTTCGGCCTGGCGTCGAACCCCGAGTTCCTGCGCGCGGCCTCTGCCGCCGAGGACTTCGCCAACCCGTGGATGACGATCATCGCCAGCCGCGACCCGCGCAACGTCGAGCGACTGCGCTCCCTGCTGTCCCCCTTCGGCGGCGAGCTGCGCACCTTCACCAACCCGGCCGAGGCCGAGTTCATCAAGGCCGCGCACAACATCTACAACGCCACCAAGATCAGCTTCTGGAACGAGATGTGGCTGGTCGCCCAGAAGATCGGCCTCGACCTCGACCCGATCGCCGCCACCGTGGCCCGCTCGGCAGAGGGGTCCATCAACCCCGAGTACGGCATCCGCGGCGGCGCCCCCTACGGCGGGGTCTGCCTGCCCAAGGACACCCAGGGCTTCCTCGGCTTCGCCGGCACCGTCGGGGTGGACATGCCGCTGCTGTCCGCCGTGGTGGAGGTCAACGACCGCCTCGCCGCGATCGTCGACCACGAGATCGAGAAGGTCGCGCACGCCGACGCGAGCGAGCTGCGCGGCCAGAGCTCGATCCCGGGCGCGGAGCGCGAGTCGGCATGAACCTGCCCCTCTACTACTACGTGCTGGGCACGCCACTGGGCGTGCTCGGCCTGATCCGCTGGGGCGCATGGCTCGTGCGCCGCATCCCCGCGGTGCTGTACAAGCCGGTGATCAACGACCACCGGCTGCCGATCTCGATCGTGGTGCCGGTCTACCAGGAAGACCCGAAGATCTTCGCGGCGGCGATCGAGTCGTGGCTCGCCAACGACGTCGAGGAAGTCATCCTCGTCATCGACGAGTCCGACACCACCTGTCAGGACGTCGCGGCCCGTTACCCCGTCACCGTTGTCATCACCGACGTGCCGGGCAAGCGCGACGCCCTCCGCAGGGGGTGGCGGGCCGCCAGCACCGAGCTCGTCGCGCTCGTCGACTCCGACACGATCTGGGCCGACGACGTCGCCGCCCAGGTGGCCAAGCCGTTCGCCGACCCGCGCATCGGCGGGGTGGGCACCCGGCAGTCCGTGTACGGGTCGAAGGGCTTCCTCGCCCGGATCACGGACATGTTCCTCGACCACCGCTACTTCGACGAGAACGCCAGCCAGAGCCTGCTCGGCAAGGCCGTCTCCTGTCTCTCCGGGCGCACCGCCGTCTACCGGCGCGAGCTCCTGCTGGAGATCGAGGACGACTTCATGAACGAGACGTTCTGGGGCGTCCAGTCGCTCTCCGGCGACGACAAGCGGCTCACCACGCTGATCCTGGAGCGGGGCCACCTCACCTACATGCAGCGCACGGCCGAGGTCTGGTCCACGTTCCCGGACCGCTGGCGCACCTTCTTCCGCCAGCGGCTGCGCTGGGCGCGCAACACATGGCGCTCGGACCTGCGGGCGCTGTCCAAGCCGTGGGTGTGGCGCCACCCGTTCCTCGCCTACACCATGATCGACAAGGGTCTGAGCAGCTTCACGCTCTTGCTCGGGCCGGCCGCGATGGTGTTCGCCATCGTCACGCAGAACTGGATCCTCGCGGGCGTGCTGCTGCTCTGGTGGCAGGTCAGCCGCGCGGCCAAGCTCGCGCCCCACATCCGGCGCAGGCCGTCCAGCTTCTTCTTCGTGCTGGGCTACGTGGCCGTGTCATGGCTGATGGCGATCATCAAGATCACCGCGCTGGTCACAATCCGCAAGCAGGCCTGGCTCACGCGCCAGGTCGCGGTGGAGAACGGCGAGGTCGTGCGCACCTCGGTCGAGCAGCCCGGCACCGACCACCACGACGACGATCACCACGACAACGACCACCACGACAACGTCATCCCCTTCCGGAGGGCAGCGGCATGAACACCGGCACCACCAGCAAGCGGTGGGTCGGGCGGATCCTCGCGACGGGCATGACCACCGCCGTCGGACTGGGGCTCGCGGCAGGCACCGCGCTGGCCGCCCCGGCCGCGGCCGCCGCGCCCGTCACCCACGCGGTGGCCCACACCGCAGCGACCCAGGCGGCGGCCCAGCCGACCCAGGTGATCACCCCCGATACCACGGCCTCGGTGCGCAGGGCGTGGGAGTCCCGCGGCCGCCCGCACCGGATGGCGATCGTGCGGGACTTCCGCATCGACCTGGCCGTCGACGGCCGCGTCACCCGCCAGATCGGCCGGGCAGGCGGCACCGTGACCATCTCCGACCTCGACCGCGCCCTGCCGGCGGACTGGCTGAAGGTCACCGACGGCACCGCAACGCTCGACGCCGCTCTCGTCCTCACCCGCAGCACCGCGTTGCAGTTCGGCGGCCCCGGCAGCCCCGTGCGCACCCTGCAGCTCGTGGGTGGCGCCACCGCGTCCGATGCCGCCTCGATCCACACCGGCGGCGGCCGGGTGGCCCTCAACGGGATCACCGTCACCTCGGTCGACCCCGCCACCGGTCAACCGCTGCCCGCCACCGCGAAGGGCCGGCCGACGATCGTGGCCAACGGCGGTGGCCGCCTCGACGTCACAGACAGCACGCTCAACGACCTCGGCGCCGTGTCCGACGACACCCCCGGAGCCGACGACCGCGGCACCGCCGCCGTGGCGTTCCGCACCGGCAGCACCGGATCGCTCGTGCGCACCACCGTGGCGCGCGGCAGCACCGGGGTGCAGCTGTCCCACTCCCAGGGCGTGCACCTCGACCAGCTGACGGTCGCCGACTCCGCGGAGAACGGCCTCGTGCTGGGCGGTGACCAGGGCACCGCGATGAGCGGGATCCGCGCCACCGGCAACGGCGAGAACGGCGTTCTCGTCTCAGGGGAGAGCGGCGGGCGCCCGATCACCGGCATCAGCACGAACGCCAACGGGGCCTTCGGCGTCGCGGTCGTCGGCGAGACCGGAACGGAGGTCTCGGCTGTCGACACCGTGGCCGACCAGGCGGGCGGGCTGCGGATCTCCCGCTCCACGAACATCACGGTCACCGGCTACACGGCCACCGACCAGCGCATGGGCGTGTTCACCCACGTCCACAGCTCCGGGATCGTGCTCGACGGGGTCCAGACCACAGGGGGCGCCCGCGGGCTGGTCGTCGAGAAGAGCACCAGCACGCTCGAGGCGAGGAACTCGACGTTCAGCGGAGCCCGCGTGGCAGGCGTGGCCGTCAACGGCACCGACATCGCGCTGAACGGCGTCCATGTGTCCGACTCCCGGTCCGGCGTGCGCGTCGACCGCGGAGCGCACGACGTCCGCCTCACCGGGCTCACCCTCGACGGCGGGCACGACGGGCTCGTCACCGCGGCAGGCACGTCCGGTCTCGTCGTCACCGACCTCGCCGTCAACGACGTCGAGTCGGACGGCGTGCGCAGCTTCACCCCGGACGCCCGCATCACCGACGCGCAGATCAGCGGCGGCGGCACCGGGCTGGACCTCGCGGCGGGCGCCACGATCACGAACTCGACGATCACCGCCGCCCGGGAGGGGATCCGCTCCCGCTCCCCCGAGCAGGTCTACGTGTCCGACGTCACCGTCGACACGACGGAACTGGGCGTCAACACCGCGGAGGGCAGCCCGTTCACGCTCGTCAACTCCAACGTGCACGCACTGGAGTCGGTGCGCGGCGTGATCAACCAGCAGGGCGCCAACGACCTCAGCCTGCCCCCGCTCAACCTGCTCGGCGCGATCGGCGTCCCGCTGATCGTCCTCGCAGTGGTGCTGGAGGAACTGCACACCTACCGCCAGCGCCGTCTCGGCGGCACCACCCGGCGCCGCCGCCCACCACTCCCGCTGGAGGCGTGATGAAGGCCCTCCGTCGGGCGGTGCAGGTGATCGTCACCGGCACCGTCGCAGCGGTCCTCCTCGCGGGGTGTGGTGCGCCCACACCGCCGCCGCTGGAGCGCCGCCAGGTCCCCGCGGCCGTCACCGACAACCCTGGGCAGCCGTGCGTGCAGGAGGCCCCCGCCGCCGACGCCCCGGCAGCACCCGCGCCGGCCGGCCTCGACGTCCGGTACGACCGCAGCACGAACCTGATCGACGTCGTCGGCGGCACCGGGGTGACGCTCCCGGCGATCGCGTCCGCCGTGGGAGATCCCGCCGCACTGCGCGAGGTGGCCCCCGGCGAGTGGCAGCTCGGCGCCGACCTCGTCGTGCGCGGCGGGGCCGAGCTGCAGATCAGCGCACCGCAGGTCCGGTGGCTCAAGCTCGCGAGCGAGCCGGGCCGGTTCGTCTCGGTCGAGGCGCTCGGTGGGAAGCTCGACATCACCGGCTCCTGCGTCACGTCCTGGAACGAGGCGCAGGGCACCGTCGACACCGGCTACGACGACGGCCGCAGCTTCCTGCTCGCCCGCGACGGCGCCCAGATGACGATCAGCCACGCCGAGCTGCACTACCTCGGCCACGGCGACGTGGAGTCCTACGGACTGTCCTGGCGCACGGCCGGCACCGGCGGCGGGATCAGCGACAGCCTCGTGTCGAACCTCTACTACGGCCTCTACACCTACGAGGTGAGCGGCCTGTCCGTGCTCGACAACGAGTTCCGCAACAACGTCCTGTACGGGATCGACCCGCACACCGGATCGACCAAGCTGGACATCGAGCGCAACGTCGTGCACGACAACGGCAAGCACGGGATCATCCTCGCCGAGGACTGCGTCGACAGCGTGATCCGCGACAACGTCGTCTACCGCAACGCCCACCACGGGATCGTGCTGTACCTGCGCTCGGACCGGAACCTCGTCGAGGGCAACGAGACCTTCGGCAACCAGTCCCAGGGCATCAACATCAACGAGTCCGGCGGCAACACGCTGCGCAACAACGAGGTGTACGACAACGGCGAGACCGGCGTCGGGATCACTCAGCTGGCGCAGGGCAACGTGGTGGAGGGCAACCAGCTGCGCGGCAACCAGCAGGACGGCCTTCGCGTGGTCAGCGAGTCGACCGCCACCTCCGTGCAGAACAACATCATCGCGGAGAACGCCCGGTACGGCGTGTACGTCGACACCAGCGGTGCGGTCGACCTCACCGGCAACACGATCACCGACAACAGCTCCGGCGTCATGACCACCGGCGACCCGGTGACCCCGCCGAACGCCAACGAGGTGAGCGGCAACAAGAACGCCGACGTGGTCGCCGACCGCGGATAGCCCACGCATCGAGACCACGACTCGCGTGCACCCAGACCGCGACTCGCGGACGGGGAGAACCCCCCACCCCCATCCGCGAGTCGCGCTGTGAGTGCACGCGAGTTGCGTTTGACCTGGGTCACTCGATTCGCGTGCGTTGTCACATCGAGCAGCCGTATCCCGTCCTTGATACGTGAGACACGCAGAGCATCGGGTCGTGATCGTCGGCGCCGGCTTCGGTGGACTGTTCGCCGCCAAGGCACTGCGCTCGGCGCCCGCCGCCGTCACCATGATCAACGGCACCACCTACCACCTCTTCGAACCCCTGCTCTACCAGGTGGCCGCGGGCATCCTGTCCGAGGGCGAGGTGGCCCCCCCGATCCGGGAGATCCTCCGCCACCGCGACCTCGACGTCCGGCTCGGCTGGGTCACCGACGTGGACGTCGAGGACAGGACGGTGCTCGTCAGCGCGCCCGACGGCCGTGAGCGGCGGGTGCCGTACGACACGCTGATCGTGGCGGCGGGCGCCCGCAACTCCTACTTCGGCAACGAGCGGTTCGCCGAGCACGCGCCATCGCTGAAGAACATCGACGACGCCCTCGAGGTGCGCAGCCGGATCTTCCACGCGTTCGAGATGGCCGAGCTCGAGGAGGACCCGGAGGCCCGCCGCCGCTGGCTCACGTTCGTCGTGATCGGTGCGGGCCCGACCGGCGTCGAGCTGGCCGGGCAGATCGCCGAGCTCGCACACCGAGCGTTGAAGGGCCAGTACCGCCACGCCGACCTGGCCGAGACCCGCGTCGTCCTGCTCGATGCGGCGGACCGCGTGCTGCCGGCGTTCGACCGGCCGCTATCGGTGAACGCGCGGCGCCAGCTGACCAGGATGGGCGTCGACGTGCGCCTCGCCACCCGCGTGGTGGACGTGGACGCGAGCGGCGTCGAGCTCGAGGGCGGGGAACGCATCGAGGCGCACACCAAGATCTGGGCGGCCGGCGTCGCGGCCCCTCCGCTGGCCGGCCACCTCGCCGAGGCCACCGGGGCCGCGACCGACCGCGCCGGCCGGATCCGCGTCGAGCCGGACCTCACGATCCCCGGTCATCCCGAGATCTTCGTGGTCGGCGACATGGCCGCCCTCGACCTGCCCGGCGTGGCACAGGTCGCGATGCAGGGCGGCCGCTACGCCGCCCGGGTCACCGCGGGACGGCTCACCGGCCGGCCGGTGACGACGCCGTTCCGGTACTTCGACAAGGGCAACATGGCCACGATCGGCCGCTTCTCCGCCGTGGCGAACGTGGGGAAGCTGCACTTCAGCGGCCTGCTCGGCTGGCTGATGTGGCTCGGGGTGCACCTGTTCTACCTGATCGGCTTCAAGAACAAGGTCACCACGCTGATGCACTGGGTGGCGAGCTTCCTGGGAAGGGGCCGGGCGGAGCGGATCGCCACGGCACAGCAGATCGAGGCCCGCAACGCCCTGCGCCGCCGGGACGCCGCCTAGTCCCGCATCGGGGGTCGGCCGTCACTTCTCCTGCGTCCAGGCGAGGGAGATGCGTATCTCGCTGAATCGCCAGCCCGAAGGGGTCCGCACCGCGGCGCAGGCCGCGCGCAGGCCGCTCGTCCGGTGCGGAGGTGCGCCGTCGCGGTAGAAGTACACGAGCTCGTTCGCCGTGGCCCGCGCGCGGTCCCCGTCGACATCCACCAGCACGCCGGCGTGCACGTGTTGAGTGCGCTCCCCCTCGACCCGGCTCCGCTCCAGGTAGGCGGTCACCTCGCCGATGCCGTGCAGCTCACCGCCGCGCGGCGAGCGCACCACGACGTCGTCGTGGTACACGGTGTGGGCGTCGTCATGACGGCCTTCGTCGAGCAGGTCGGCCAGGCGGGCGAACAGGTCGGCGATCTCGATGCGGTCGGCGATCCGGGTGGCAGCGGACACGACGCCTCCTTTGATGGTCGCGCCAACATTGGTGGCACCAACAGTATCAGCAGAGTGTAGTCGGCGCCGTGAAGATCCCGCCGGACCTGTTCACCGAGGAGCCTCCGGCCAAGCCGCCACCGGACGACGATCTGGTCCGCTCGGTCGAGGCGGGAGCTCGGGAGGGGCCTTCGGTGGCGAGGAGTCCTCAGCATGCCGCCAGGCCGCAGGGGCCTCCGGTGGCGGATTCACGGCCATGATCAAGGCTTCGGCGCGGAAACGGGCGAAAGCAACCCGGGGAACGCCCCGAACCACTGATCAAGCCGCCATTCCGGGGACAATGCGTCGATCAAGGCGAAATGGTCGCTAGATGATCTACGATCGCGACCATCAGCCCTTGATCGCCGCGCTGACCTGCCGGTATCGGTTGTCCATGGTCGCTGTCGCGACCATGGACAACCGATACGCCGGATCATGGTGTCGGCGCGGGTGCGGCCAGGCTCGCGTCAGGAACGGGGATGGTTGGTGGTCACCGCACTAGACCGCACCCAGCACCGGCTCGAACGCCAGCTCGGCCGCCCCCACCAGCTTGGCGTCGCGGCCGAGCGGGCTGATCTCGATGCGGGTGCCGCCGACGGCCCTGCTCACCAGGCTCCGCTCGTGCACCTGGGTCCGGACGTGGTCGACGACCGCGGGCGGGAGCGCCGTGAACAGGTCGCCGAGGACCACGAGGTCCGGTGCCGTCACGTTGACGACCGTGACGAGACCGGTCGCGAGCCACTCGGCGAACTCGTCGAGCGGGCCGGGCAGCGGAGCCGTTTCGAGCGAGCGCAGCTCCGCCACGATCACGCCCCGCGGGGTGTCCTCGGGCAGGCCGAGCGCCCGGCACAGCGCGGCCTCCCCCACCTCGGTCTCCCAGCAGCCGCGGTTGCCGCAGTAGCAGTCCCGCCCGCCGGGCCGGACGACGAGATGGCCGATCTCGCCGACGTAGCCGCGGGTGCCGCGCATGGGCCGCCCCGCGGCGATCACCCCGCCGCCGACGCCGCGGTCGGCCGAGATGTAGACGAGGTCGTCGACGTCGTGCGCCTCGCCCCTGACGTGCTCGGCGAGCGCCCCGAGCTCGGCGTCGTTGGCCACCTGCACCGGGATCCGCAGCACCGCGCCGAGGCGGGTGCCGAGCGCGACGTCGCGCCAGCCGAGGTTGGGCGCCTCGTGCACGAACCCGTCGTCCCGCCGGACGACGCCCGGCACCGACACCGCCGCCCCGCGCGCGGCCACGGCGAGCTCGTCGGCGAGCAGCTGCGCCGACTCCGCAATGTGCGTGATCACCTCGCCCGGGGTGCGGGTGCGGTGGTGCAGGTTCCAGCTGTGCCGGCCGAGCACCTGCCCGCCGATGCCAACCATGGCCATCGCCACCTGCTCGACCCGCACGTCGATCGCGAGCACCACGGCCGCCTCCGGCTCGGGCAGCACCATCAGCGACGGGCGGCCCGCCCCGTTGCGCTGCGCGGGCACCGCCTCTGTGACGACCCCGGCCTCGGCCAGCCCGTCGACCACCGCCTTGATCGTGCTGCGGTTGAGCCCCAGCTCGGCGGCGAGCGTGGCACGCGTGCAGGGCCCGGCGACGTGCAGGCGCCGGAGCAGGGCGGCTCGGTTGTGCCGACGGGCCTCGTCGGGCCGGGCACCTGCCGTGAGGGCAGGCGCCCCGCCGCCACCGTCACCGCCCCACGTGCGACTCACCTGCCGGCGACCGCCGACCGCCGCCTCGACAGCACGTCGACACCCGCGGCGAGCAGGAGAACCAGGCCGTTGACGAGGAAAACCACCGACGCCGGCTGGCCGAGCAGGCCGAGGCCGTTGTTCACGGTGGCGAGCACCGCACCGCCGATCACGGCGTTGCTGACGCGTCCGCGCCCGCCGAAGAGGGACGTGCCGCCGATCACCGCGGCGCCCACGGCGAACAGCAGCGTGTTACCGCCACCGGCGGCCGGGGACACCGAACCCACCTTCGAGGAGTAGACGATCGCGCCGATCGCCGCGCACGCCGCACCGATCACGAACACGGTCGCCCGCACGCGTGTGACGTCGATGCCCGCCCGGCGCGCGGCCTCCCGGTTGCCGCCGACCGCGTAGACGTGCCGGCCGAAGCGCGTCCGGTCGAGCACGTACGTGCCGGCCACGAGCAGCACGAGCACGACCGGTACCACGTACGGCACGCCCGCGATCGCCGTGGTGCCCGGCGAGCGGTCGAGCGTGAGCAGGAACGTCGCCACGGCGGCGAGCACCACGACCGCGCCGACCTTGAGCAACACCAGGCCGGTCGGCTGGGCCACCAGCCCGAGCTTGCGCCGCGACCGCTGCCGGTTCAGCAGCACGGCCGCGTAGCCGCCCGCACCGATCACGAACAGCAGCCAGCTGGCGAGCGTCGACAGGTTGCCGTTGGCCACCGCGATGATCACCGGGTCGCGCAGGCCCAGCGTGCCGCCGTCGCCGATCAGCTGCAGGATCACGCCCTGCCACGCGATGAACAGCGCGAGCGTCACCACGAACGAGGGCATGCCGAGCTTCGCGACGGCGAACCCGGTGAGGCAGCCGATCGTCACGCCGACGCACACGGCCAGCAGCATCTCCAGCCACGGGTTCGGCGGGAACCCGACCAGCATCAGTACCAGCGCCACGGCCGAGAGCACGGCGCCGAACCAGATGCGCAGCATCAGCGCGAGCGCGATCGCGATCACGGTGACCACGAGGAACAGCAGGAACACGGTTGTGCCCATGCCCCCGAGCAGGTTGCCGCTGCTCACCAGGTGCAGCGCCATCACGGCCGCCGCGAGCCCGGACCCGGTGCCGGCGGCGAGGTCGATCTCACCGGTCAACAGCACGAACACCAGGCCCATGGCGATGATCGTCTGGCCCGCGCCCTGCTGCAGCAGGTTGGCCAGGTTCAGCAGGCTCGGGAACGTGCCACCCGAGTCGAGGACCGTGAACAGCACGAACAGGGCCGCCAGCCCGAGCAGGGCGGGCAGCGCACCCAGGTCGCCGTTGCGCAGGTTGCGCAGATAGGCGCGAATGGCCTCGTCGGTGCTCCTGGCGGTCGTGTCGATGCCGAAGTCGGCCGCCCGCGCCGATGCGGGCGCGGCGCGCTCCGCAGCACTCGCGGCCCCGGCCGACTTCTCCACCTGGGTCTCCTCCACGGGCATCTTCTCTGCGCTGATCTTCTCGGATGGCATCAGACGACCACGCTCTCGGGTCGCTGCAGGCCGAGGTCGCCCGACCGGCCCGCGGTGATCAGCTCGACGACCTGGCCGTGCGTCACGTCCTTCGTCTGCACCTGCGCGACCATCCGGCCCAGGTACAGCGTGGCGATCCGGTCGGCGACCTCGAACACGTCGGCCATGTTGTGGCTGATCAGCACGACGCCCAGGCCCTGCTCGGCGAGCCGGCGGACCAGGTCGAGCACCTGCCGGGTCTGCGCGACGCCCAACGCGGCCGTCGGCTCGTCCAGCAGCACGACCTTGGAGTCCCACAGAACGGCCTTGGCGATGGCCACGGTCTGGCGCTGACCGCCGGAGAGCGCCGCCACCGGCATCCGCACCGATGTGACGGTGCGCACCGACAGCGACGCGAGCGTGCGGCGGGCCGCCTGCTCCATGTCGGCCTCGTCGAGCAGCCACGCCTTGCCCCGCTCCCGCCCGAGGAACATGTTCTGGACGATGTCGAGGTTGTCGGCCAGCGCGAGGTCCTGGTAGACGACCTCGATGCCCAGGTGGGACGCGTCGGTCGGGCCGTGGATCGCCACCGGCTCGCCGGCGAAGCGGATCTCGCCGCTGTCGATCGGGTGGATCCCGGCCACGCACTTGACCAGCGTCGACTTGCCAGCCCCGTTGTCGCCGACGAGCGCGGTGACCTCGCCCGCCCGCACGTCGAAGTCGACGTCGTGCAGCACTTGCACGGCGCCGAAACTCTTGTTGACCCCGCGCAGCTGCAGGATCGGTTCACTCATGGTGCACCTCCGGTGCTCGTGAGTGGATACGCGTGCTGGAGCACGCGTATCCACTCACGACCGTCGTTTCTCAGCTGGCGCTGATCCCCAGCTCCTGGCATGCCGCGGTGGTCTCGGCGACGCAGATCTCGGAGCCCTTGACCTGGCCGTCGTCGATCACCTTCTTGACGTTGTCCCGGGTGATCAGCTGCGGCTCGAGGAGCACCGACTTGACCTGGCGGTTGCCCTGCGGGTCGTCGACCGAGTCGGTGGCGAGCGCGTCGGCGGCGGCGGTGTCGCCCTTCGCGAGCGCGGCGGCGAGCTTGGCGGCGGCCTCGGCCTCCTGCTTGATCGGCTTGTACACGGTCATGAACTGGTCGCCGCGCAGGATCGCCTGCAGGCCGTCCGGGGTGGCGTCCTGGCCGGTGACCGGGACCTGGCCGTTGAGTCCGTACTTCGTGAGGACGGTGATGACCGCGCCCGCGAGGCCATCGTTGGCCGCGACGACGCCGTCGACCTTGCCGCCGTTGCCGGTGAGGATCTGCTCGAACAGGGTGCCGCCGATCTGGCTGTCCCAGTCCTCGGTCTTCTGGCTCTGCACGAGCTTGTACTCGCCGGCCTGGTACTTCGGCCCGAGCACCCGCTGCTGGCCGTTGTAGAACAGCGTGGCGTTGTTGTCGGTCGGGGCGCCCTCGAGCTCGATGACCTGCGGGTTCGCCACGCCCTTGGCCGCCAGGCCCTGGACCAGGCCCTCGCCCTGCAGCTGGCCGACCTTCTCGTTGTCGAACGACACGTAGTAGTCGCTGGAGCCGCCGAGGTTGAGGCGGTCGTAGTCGATGGTCGGGATGCCCTGCGCCTTGGCCTTCGCCGCGACGGTCGAGCCCGACTCGCTGCTGATCGAGGCGATCACGAGGACCTTGACACCGCTCGCGATCATGCTGTCGGCCAGCGTGGAGAACTTCTGCTCGTCGCCGAGGGCGTTCTGGATGTCGGCGTCGAGGCCTTCGGCTCGCATCGCCTCCTCCAGGAGCGGCTTGTCGAAGCCTTCCCAGCGGGCCGAGCTCTCGGTCTCCGGGAGGATCACGCCGACCTTGACCCCGCCGGCCGGCGCCTCGCTCTGGGCGGGCGCCGAGGGGGCGGCAACGTTCTGACCACATGCGGCGAGTACGAGGGCAAGACCGAGCCCTGCGGCCGCGAGCGCGGTTCTCCTGATGCGCATGGTCGTCCTTCCACAGCTGCGGGGAATGTTGTGACCGACAACGTATGGCCCCGATCAGGGTGGCGCCAAGCACACTGAATCGTTACAGTTGGCGGCGAAGGGTCACATTTCGGTCTCACGCACCCGTATTTGTTGTCGCGGACGCACTTCCGCGCACAACCCGTGAGTGACCGGACACCGCCGCGTCACGGGCGCGATCGAGATTCACCCGACCGTCTCCCCGTCACTCGATCAGGCGGAACCGCATGACGGATCGTGAGAGCGCGGCCACTACGGAGCGTGGTCAGCCTCCCGTTCGGCCCACCGTCTCCGGTGCGTCCCCGTCCCGGGACCGCAGTGCGACGGCGGCAACGACGGCCGCGATGCCGAGGAACTCCAGCGGTGTCGGGACCTGTGCCAGCCCGATCAGGCCGACGACGGTCGCAGTGGCCGGCAGCAGAGCGAGCAGCACGGCGAACCGCGCCTGCCCCAGACGGCGCAGGACGACCTGGTCGAGCACGTACGGAACCACACTGGACAGCACCCCGACGCCCACCGCGAGCACGAGCACGAGCGGGTCCGCGAGCGCGGAGAGCGGCCCCGTCCCGCCCACGAAGAGCAGCGGTGAGAGCACGACGGCCGCCACCGCGAAGCCGACCGTCATGTCGTCGAGGCCGTTGCCGCCGGACGCCACGCGCTTGCCCAGCACGATGTACGCGGCCCACATCGTGGCCGCCCCGAGCGCCCACAGCAGCCCCGAAGGGCTGCCTGACCAGCGCACATCCGCGATGAGCAGCACACCGACGGCGGCGAACAGCACCGCGGCGATGTCCCGTGGGCGGCGCGAGGCCGCCGCCGCGACGGCCACCGGGCCGCAGAACTCGATGGCCACGGCCGTGCCGAGCGGCAGCCGCGCGATGGCCTCGTAGAACGCGACGTTCATCAGCGCGGTGGCGAGCCCGAACGCCGCGGCGCGCCAGAACCGGACCCCGCGCCACGCCGACCGCGGCGGCCGCCGCCATGCCAGTAGCACCACCGCGGCCCCGAGCAGACGCAGCACAGCGACGGCGGCGGGCGGCAGCCGCTCGAACAGCGCGACGGCGAGCGCGGCGCCGATGTACATCGAGAGGGCGCCGACGACGAACAGGACGGGCGCCGGGACCCGGGTTGCCACACCACTACGCACGTGTGCTCAGCGTAGTCAGCTCGTCAGAAGTGTTTACACGGGTCGTGTTGCGGCATCCGGTGAGGGGACGCATCATTCACTCGTAGTCAACTGGATCTGCAGGAGCCACCGCAGCGCCACCGCGAGGATGTCTCGGTCACTCGGTCGAGCGTGATGTCCGTCGCGACGCGCCACGGGAACACGTGCAGGGGTGCTGAACGTCTGGGAGAGTGGGCGCACCGCGCAAGCGGTCGTCACAGCTAGCGATCCTGGGTCCACCGCCCGGGGTCGAGACGGAGGGAGACCGCTATGCAGCCAGGAACCCTGACCCGGCCCGCGTTGACCGCCGCTGACCGCTGTGACCGGTGCGGAGCGGCCGCAAAGGTCCGGGCCGTGTTGCCGAAGGGCGGCGAACTGCTGTTCTGCGGTCACCACGCGCGGGCCCACGCCGACAAGCTCCGCGAACTGGAAATCGACGTGCAGTCCGGCAGTTGACCAGGCCGGCTCCGGCCGGCCAGATCCGACGCCGCGACGGGGCGGGGACCACACGGTCCCCGCCCCGTCGTCGTACCTCCACCCCCACCGCGACTCGCGCGCTCTCAGAGCGCGACTCGCGGGGTCAGCGCCAGGAGCGGAGGGTGGCGATGCGTTCCTCGAGCTGCTCGATGTTGGCCATGGCGGTGGGCGGGCCGCCGCAGGCCGTTCGCAGCTCGTTGTGGATCACACCGTGCGGCTTGTTTGTGCGGTGGTGGTACAGGGCCACCAAGGTGTTGAGCTCCTTGCGGAGCTTGTTCAGCTGCTCGCGAACGGTCAGCTGGGGGCGCTCGGCCGGAGGCGGCGGGGGCACCGCGGGCGCCTTCTTCTGGGAGCGGGTCATCCACTCCTTCTGCCGCTGGTTGAGCAGCGTGCGCACCTGCTCGGGCTCGAGCAGGCCGGGCAGACCCAGGTAGTCCTCCTCGTCGGCGGAGAACGACGTGCCCTCGTAGATCAGCTGGTCCAGCTCCGCCTCCGCGCCGAGGGCGGTGAACGACTTCTCGTCCTCCCCCGGCTCGTCCTCCTGACGCTGGGCGCGGGCGAGCAGCTCGTCGTCCCACTGCTCGTCGGCCCGGTGTGGCTTGCCGAGCACGTGGTCGCGCTGGGCCTCCAGCTCGCTCGCGAGGCCCAGCAGCACCGGCACGCTCGGCACGAACACCGACGCCGTCTCCCCCGGCCGCCTCGACCGCACGAACCGGCCGATGGCCTGGGCGAAATACAGCGGGGTGGATGCGCTCGTGGCATACACGCCGACGGCGAGGCGCGGCACGTCGACGCCCTCGGAGACCATCCGGACCGCGACCATCCAGCGGTCGTCCGACTCCGAGAACCGCTCGATCCGCGCCGAGGAGCCGGGCTCGTCGGACAGCACGACGACCGGAGCGGTGCCGGTCTCGCGGGTGAGGATCTCCGCGTAGGCGCGCGCCGTGGTCTGGTCCGAGGCGATCACGAGTCCGCCCGCGTCGGGCATCCCACCGTTGCGGTGGGCGGTGAGCCGCCGGTCGGCGGCCTTCAGCACCGCCGGGATCCACTGGCCTGCCGGGTCGAGCGCGGTGCGCCATGCCCTGGCCGTCTGCTCGGCGGTCATCGGCTCGCCGAGCCGGGCGCTCATCTCCTCGCCTGCGCTCGTACGCCAGCTCGACGTGCCGGAGTAGGCGAGGAACACGACCGGCCGCACAACGCCGTCTGCGAGGGCCTCGGCGTACCCGTAGGAGTGGTCGGCGCGGCTGCGCAGGCTCCCGTCGGAGTCCGGGAGGTAGTCGACGAACGGGATCGGGTTGTCGTCGCTGCGGAACGGGGTCCCGGTGAGGGTGAGCCGCCGCGTGGCACCGTCGAAGGCCTCCTTCACCCCGTCGCCCCACGAGCGGGCGTCGCCGGCGTGGTGCACCTCGTCGAGGATCACCAGCGTGCGCCGGTTCTCGGTGCGGGCACGGTGCAGGAGGGGGTGGGAGGCCACGCCTGCGTAGGTGATGGCGATGCCCCGGTAGTCCGACGACGTAGCGCCGGTGGAGTTGCGGAAGTCGGGGTCCAGCGCGATGCCGACGCCGGCGGCCGCGCCCGCCCACTGGTGCTTGAGGTGCTCGGTGGGCGCGACCACGGTGATCGCGTCGATCACGCGGTCACTCAGCAGCTCGGAGGCCACGCGCAGCGCGAACGTGGTCTTTCCCGCGCCGGGCGTGGCGACGGCGAGGAAGTCCTTCGGTGCGGCGGCAAGGTAGCGGGCTAGTGCACTGCGCTGCCAGGCGCGCAGCGGCCGCGCGGAGGGAGCGATCTGCTGGGCCTGAGGGGTCGGCGCGGACACACATCTCCCTGACGTCTCGACTGCTCGGGAACGGCCCTGCACCGAGGGGACCCGCGGCGTCACCGTTGATGGCGCGGGGCGGCAGCGGGGGCGTCGATCAGGTTAACGGTCGCCGCCCACGGGACCGGGGGGACCCGCCGATGGTGCATCCTGGGAGCGGCCGCCGGTGTCCCCCTGACCGGGTGAGCGATGACTTGCCCCCGGGACTTCAGCTGGGACGATGCTCCGGCAGCCCCCTGCCGGTACCGAGGAGTCCACGATGACCGACCCGCACCCGCCCGCGCCGGCTGCCGCTGAGGCGGCGGCCACCGGGCTGGACGCGTTGATCGCCGAAGGGCACCCCGGCCCGCTGGGGCTGCTGTCCGGGGGTTCGGCGTTGCGGATGGCCGCGGCGCTCGCGGCCCGGCCCGCGGCGATCGCCCGCCACGGCGTGGGGTTCGCGGCCGAGCTGGCCCGGATCGGCGCCGGTCGCTCCCGGCTGGTGCCGGAAGCGGACGACGAGCGCTACGCCGACCCCGCGTGGACGCGCAACCCGCTCCTGCGCCGACTCGCACAGGCACACCTCGCGGCGAGCGCCACCGCCGACGCGCTCGTGTCCGACGCCGGGCTCGACACGGCCGACGAGGCCCGGCTGCGCGCCGCCGTGGCGGTGCTGTCCGGCGCGTTGTCCCCGAGCACGTCCCCGTTGAACCCGGCGGTGTGGCGCGCGGCGGTCGACACGGGCGGGACGAGCGCGGTGCGCGGCGTCCGCAAGCTCGTCAGCGACATGGCCGTCGCGCCGCGCACCCCCGTTCCCGCGGCCGCGGGCGGGTTCGAGGTGGGCGCCGACGTCGGTGCGACAGCGGGCGCCGTCGTGCTGCGCACGCCGGTCTTCGAGCTCATCCAGTACCTGCCCCAGACCGAGCTCGTGCACGAGGTGCCGCTCCTCGTCGTACCGCCGGTGCTGAACCGCTTCTACCTCGCCGACCTCGCGCCCGGCCGCAGCATCGTCGAGCACCTGGTGCAGGCCGGTGTGCAGGTGTTCGCCCTCTCGTGGCGCAACCCGGAGGGCGCCCACGCGCACTGGGACGTCGACACGTACGGCCAGTCATTGCTCGACGCGATGGACGCCACCGAGCACGTCTCCCGCACCCACTGTTCGTCCCTGATGGCGTTCGGCGCGGGCGGCACGATCACCGCGATGCTGCTCGCCCACCTGGCCGCCACGGGTGGCCAGCACCGGGTCGCGGCCGTGACCCTGGCCGGCACCGTGCTCGACGCCCGTTCCGTGCCGCCGAACCCGATCGCGGCACAGGCGGCCGTCGCGGAGTCGGAGCGCTCCGGTCACCTTGACGCCCGTCCACTGCTCGCCGAGCTGGCCTTGCGGGCGCCCGACAGCCTCCTGTGGCCCCAGGCCGTGCGCTCGTACCTGTGCGGCGAGGACCCTCCGCCGTCGGAGGTGCTGTTCTGGCTGACCGACACCACCCGTGCGCCCGCCGGCCTGCACCGCGACCTCGTCGACGTCGCGCTGCGGGCGCCGCTCTCGGTGCCGGGCGCGGCCAGCCTGCTCGACACGCCGCTGGACCTGGCAAAGGTCGACCGCGACTGCTACCTGGTGGCCGGCGCGGCCGACCCCGTCACGGCATGGCGTGACGCGTACGCGGCAGCCGGGCTGTTCGGGGGCACCTGCCGGTTCGTGCTCGCGACGGGCGGGCATGCCGCGTCGCTGGTGAGCCCGCCGGGCGGCGTCGGGGCGGGCTTCCGGGCGGCGTGCGCGGTGCCCGGCGAGCCCGGTCGCTGGCTCGCCGAGGCCGAGGATCAGCCGGGATCCTGGTGGACCGACCACCTCACGTGGCTGGCCGCACGTAGCGGCCCGCTGCAGGACGCCCCGCCGGAGCTCGGCGGCCGCGGGATGCACGCGCTGGCACCCGCGCCGGGCGCGTACGTGCTGGGCCGCTAGACGCCGGCCTGTGAGCGACGGATTCCCGCCAGAAACGACGGTGTGCGCGCTGCACCGTGGAGTGCATGACGACGACAGCGGCCCCGCTGGACTGCCACACCGCGATCGAGCCGAGCATCCTCTACCTCGGTACCCCGGTCGTGCTCGTCTCGTCCACCAACGTCGACGGCGCCGCGAATCTGGCGCCCATGTCGTCGGCCTTCTGGCTGGGCTGGCGTGGCATCCTCGGCCTTGACGGCACCTCGAGGACGACGGAGAACCTGATGCGCACCGGTGAGTGCGTGCTCAACCTGCCCTCCGCGGACCAGGTCGACGCCGTTGACCGGATCGCGCTCACCACGGGCTCCGACCCCGTGCCGGACCACAAGCGGCAGCGCGGCTACCGCCACCTCGCCGACAAGTTCGGATGGGCCGGCCTCACGCCGGTGCCGTCCGAGGTGGTGTCGGCGCCGCGGGCCGCGGAGTGCCCGGTCGCCATGGAGGCCGTTGTCGAGGCCGCACACGGGATCGGCGTCCGGAAGGCGAAGTGCATCGAGGTGCGCGTCGTCCGCGTGTGGGTGCACGACGACATCCGCGCCACCGGGTCGGAGAACCGCATCGACCCGGATCGATGGCGCCCGCTCATCATGAGCTTCCAGCGGTTCTACGGGCTGGGAGCGCAGCTGCAGCCGTCGCGGCTCGCGGGCGTCCCGGAGGACGAGTACCGAACGTCCGACATCGACCGTGCTCGCACGTGACACTAGGCGGCGTCGGGCACCCGCGCGACGGCGAGCCGGTAGGACGAGCGGCGGGTGCCGCGCATCGTGGTGAGCTCGTCGAGCTCGAGGCCCGCGTCGGCGAAGGCCTTGCGGAACTCGTGCTCGTAGGTGACCCGCCCGAAGTGGATCGTGGTGACGTGCTGGGCGAGGGGCTTCGCCCACTCCAGCACCGCGGATCGGCGATGGTGGAACGTCTGCGTGCTGTACAGCCGCCCGTTCGGTGAGAGCAGCGACGCGACGTGCGCGATGGCGGCGGCCGGGTCGGGGAGCAGCATCAGGCTGGCGCTGAAGTACACGGCGTCGTACGGGCCGCCGCGGTGGTCGTAGACCGAGCCGAGCACCGGGGTGACGTGCTCGGTGAGGCCTGCGCGGCCCAGCGCGGCCCGGCAGCACGCCAGGTAGTCGGGGTCGATGTCGAGGCCGACGACGGACAGCTCCTTGGCCCGCACGACGTCGGCACAGCGGGCCAGCGCGGCCCCGGTACCGATGCCGACGTCGAGGATGCGGGCACCGTGCGGGAGCCGCGCGAGCACGTTCCGGTACCAGGTGGCCGTCATTCCGGCGATCACGCGGTCGTAGACCCACGCGCGAACCGCGCTGCGCAGGGGGACCCGGGCCGGGGACGGCATGCTGCCGGGTACCCCGGCGGGATGGTCAGTCAACAGGGTGGCCGCTCAGTCTCCGCCGCCGTCATTGCCGTCGTCCTTGCGGTACGAGTCGAAGACCTTCTTGCACTCCGGACACACCGGTGAGCCGGGCTTCGGCGATCGGGTGACGGGGAATGTCTCGCCGCAGAGCGCCACCACCATCGTGCCGAGCACCGCGCTCTCCGCGATCTTGGCCTTCTTGACGTAGTGGAACATCTTGGGCGTGTCGTCGCCCGTGGTGTCCGTGCCCTCGGGCCGGGTGTCGACGTCGGGCAGAACCTGCGTGGCCATGTCGTCCATGATGCCCCACGTGTCCGTTCCCGTCTCCCCACCTGATCCGTTACTGACCTCACCCGAGGTCGCCGACGCCGTCGCAGGCGGCCGCCCGGTCGTCGCACTGGAGAGCACGCTGCTCGCCCATGGCCTGCCGGCGCCGCAGAACCGGGCCGCCGCCGAGGACCTCGAGGCGGCCGTACGCGCCCACGGCGCCGTCCCGGCGACCGTCGCCGTCCTCGACGGAGTGGCCAGGGTGGGGCTCAGCGCGGCTGAGCTGGACCGCGTCTGCGCGGGCGGGCTCGCGAAGCTGTCGGCCCGCGACCTCGGCGCCGCGGTCGGCCTGCGCCGCGACGGCGCCACGACGGTGGCCGCCACGGCCGCGCTGGCCCACGCGTCCGGCGTGCGGGTGTTCGCGACCGGCGGGCTGGGTGGCGTGCACCGCGGCGCGCGGGAGAGCTGGGACGTGTCCGCCGACCTCGCCGCGCTCGCCGCGACTCCGGTGCTCGTCGTGTGCTCGGGCGTGAAGTCGATCCTTGACGTGCCGGCCACCCTCGAAGTCCTCGAAACCGAGTCGGTGCCGGTGCTCGGCTACCGCACCGACGCCTTCCCCGGCTTCTACCGGCGCGACTCCGGCCACCCGGTGCCGTGGAGGGTGGACACGCCCGCCCAGGCCGCCGCCGTCTGGCTGGCGCACCGAGCGCTGGGCGGGACGTCGGGCGCCGTACTCGCGCAACCGGTGCCGGCCGACGCCGAGCTCGACGTCGTGCTGCACGATCGGCTGCTCGACGAGGGAATCGCGCTGCTGCACTCCCGCGGCGTCACCGGCAAGGACGTGACGCCGGTGCTGCTCGAGCACTTCCACACCGGCAGCGGGGGCGCGAGCCTGAGAACGAACCTCGCCCTCGTGCTGGCCAACGCCGAGCTCGCCGCGCAGGTGGCGGCCGCCCTCAGCTCGTGAGGCCGCCGCGGGTCGTGGTGGTGGGCGACATCGCGGTCGACGTCATCGTCGAACCCCGCTCCCCCGCTGTCGCCGGCGCGGACGTGCCCGCCCGGATCCGGACGCGCGCGGGTGGGGCTGGGGCGAACACCGCCGCGTGGCTCGCCCACCTCGGCGCGGACGTCACGCTCGTGGCGCGCGTCGGCGACGACCCGGCGGGCCGCGCGGCCGCCGACGACCTGCATGCGGCCGGGGTCCGCACCGCCCTCACCGTCGATCCCGGCCACCCGACCTGCACGGTGGTCGTGCTGCTCGCCGACGGCGACCGCACCATGCTCTCCGACCGGGGCGCGGCAGCCCGGCTGGCGCCCGCCGACCTGCCCTCGTTCGGCGGGGCCGACCACCTGCACCTCTCGGGCTACGTCCTGCTCGACCCGGCGTCGCGGACGGCAGGGCGGGCGGCGCTCGCCCAGGCCCGCTCGGCCGGGCTGACCACGTCGGTCGACCCGCAGGTCGCGCCCGCGCTGGGGCCCGGGTTCGTCGACGACGTGCGCGATGTCGACCTGCTGCTGCCCAACGCCGACGAGCTGGCGGCGCTCGGGGGTGTCGACCGGGTGCTCGACGTCGTGGGGGCCGTCGCGGCGACGGACGGCGCGGCCCCGGCGCGCTGGACCGATCGGGACGGGACGTGGACCGCCGTGCCTCCGCACCCCGATGTGGTGGACCCGACGGGTGCGGGTGACGCCTTCGACGCGGGCCTGCTCGTCGCATGGCTCGGCGGGTCGGGCCCGGCGGCCGCCCTCGAAGCGGGCTGCGCCGCCGGCGCGGCGGCGGTGAGCAGGCTGGGCGCGCGCCCGCGGTGAGCCGTCAGGACGTGCCGCCCAGGTCCACCTGCAGCCACTCGCCGAGACCCCGCTGCCCCTCCGCCGTCACGCGCACGATCCGGCTCGCCTCGGGCAGCCGCAACCAGTCCAGCTCGATCAGCCGGCTCGTGACGGCGGCGCCGAGGCTGCCCGCCAGGTGGTGGCGGCGTTCGCTCCAGTCCATGCAGCGGCGGGCCAGCGGGCGGCGCAGGCGGTCGAGCTGCTCGATCCGCACGCCGATCCGGGCCAGTACGGCCGGGGCCGCCGCCGTCACGGCGTAGCCGTGGTCGCGCTCGACGAGGACCCCCTTCCCGGCCAGCGCCTCGGTGAGGGTGACGCCGACGGTGCCGGCCAGGTGGTCGTAGCACATCCGCGCCCGCCGCAGGTTCTGCCCGCGGACCGCCGCGCGCAGCGACGTCACCCGGTCCGGTGGCGCGAGCAGCAGCAGCGCCTCGATCGCGTCCGCCACCGCGTTCGCCAGCCGGTACATCCGCTGCCTTCCGGCGGGCTCGACGACCAGCAGCCCTCCGTCGACGAGCTTGCGCAGGTGCGCGCTCGCGAGCGAAGCGGACGCACCCGCGGCGTCGGCCAGCGCGGACGCCGACATCGGGCGGCCGCCGAGCAGCGCCAGCAGCATCGCGGCGCGCGTCCGATCGGCGAGCAGCGCGGCGACCCGCGCGAGATCGGCCTCTCCCGTCACGGGTGGACCGTATCTGCAGGACGCTTCAACGGCGGTTGAACCGTGCCATCCTGGGGACAACGACCATCTGCACCCGTACTAGCCGTCGATGATCGGGTGCTCGCGCTGCTCGATCTGGCGGCGGTCAGGCCGGTAGCGGTTGGTCTTCTCGGTCTTCTTGGGCAACCGGTCGTTGGCGACGAGCACGGCCACCCATGGGAGCGGGATCGACACCACGAGCAGGGTGACCGCGAGCCACGGGATCTGGTAGCACGCCGCGGCGAGGAGCATGAACGGGATCCGCATCCCCATCATGATCTTGTAGCGCCGCTTCCGGACGGCGAGATCCTCCTCGTAGGAGCGGGCCGCGTCGGTGATGAGCACCGGGTCGGCTGGGCGCTGCGGATCTGCCACGACTGCATGCACTCCCTCGGTAGACACCCCATCGTGCCACTCGGGGGCCGCAACGTCTGCCCTACCCGGGTGCCGGTTTCACGACCTGCTCGTCGAGCACGGCGTGCAGCTCCGCGGCGCTGCGAGGGCGGGCGGCGGATCCCGCCGCGCGCAGCAGCCGGTGCACTGCGGGCGCCCATGCCGGCCCGAGCCGCGCGGTCCGCAGCAGGTCCGGGTCGCCGAGCACGACGTCCGCGGGGCCGGTCCGCACCCGCCCGTCCACGACCACGGCGACGTCGGCGGCCCAGCGGTGCGCGAGGTCGACGTCATGGGTCGAGAGCACCGGCGTCGTGCCGCCCGCCTCCAGCGCGGAGAGGGTGCCGAGCAGTGCCTCGACGCCCGCGGGGTCGAGGCCAGCGGTCGGCTCGTCGAGCACGAGGAGCCGGGGCGCCATCGCGACCGCGCCCGCGATCGCCACCCGCTTCTTCTGCCCGAACGACAGCAGGTGCGGGGGCCGGTCCGCGACGGCGGTGAGATCGAGCGCGGCGAGGGCGGCGTCGACGCGCGCGTGCACCGTGGCCTCGTCAAGGCCCATGTTGACGGGCCCGAACGACACGTCCTGGGCAACGGTCGCGGCGAAGAGTTGGTCGTCGGGATCCTGCAGCACCAGCTGCACCTGGGTGCGCAGCGCCGTCCGGCCGGCCCGGGTGCGCCGCACCGGCGCCCCGTCGAGCAGCACCTCGCCCGCGTCCGGGGCGAGCGCCCCGGCGAGCAGCCGGAAGAGCGTGGTCTTGCCGCCGCCGTTCGGCCCGAGTACGGCGACGCGCCGTCCCGCGTGCAGCGCGAGGCCGGCACCCGTGAGGACGGGACGGCCGGGCTCGTAGGCGAAGTGCAGGCCGCGGGCCTCCAGCACCGGGGGCGTCACGCGAGCACCAGCGACAAGGTCACGACCGCCGCGAGCAGCACGCCGGTCGCCGCCAGGAACCGTCGCGAGAGCCGCTGCGGGGGCAGCTGCACCCGCAACGAGCCCGGGTCGCCGCGCAGGGCGAGGCCCTGTTCCATCCGCCGTGCCCGGTCGAACGCGCTCACGAACACCGCCCCTGCCTGCCCTGCCACCGACCGGAACGCGGTGCGGAAGGAGCGGAACCCGAGCCGCCCCGCCTGCGCGGCGCGTACCGCGGCGATGCGGTCGAGCAGCAGGAAGAGCAGCCGGTAGACCAGGCCGGCGACGTCGACAACCGCCGGGGGCACCCCCAGGCGGGCCAGCCGGGGCAGCGTGTCGGCGAGCGGCGTGGTCGCCGCGAACAGCAGCACGCACAGCAGGCCCGCCGTGGCGCGCCCGGCCAGCGCGAGCGCGGCGCCCACCCCACCGGGATCGAGCCGCACGAGCATCGGGCCGCCCACCGAGAACAGCAGCGGCAGCGCGCCCACCACGACGAACACCAACGGGCCCCGCGCGGCCCGCAGCAACGTGCGAGCCCCGAGCCCCGCAGGGCCGAGCAGCAGCGCCAGCGCCGCGGTGCCGGCGACGAGGGCACCCGGCCACGGTGGCAACGCGACAGCGCAGCCGAGCAGTCCGAACGCGAGGAGGGCCTTCTCCCCCGGGTGCCGGTGGCGCCACGGCCCGGTGCACGCCACCTCGTCCAGGGTGGGCATCAGGCCGGCGGGTCCACGTTCCGGCGACGGCCGCGCGCCACCCCGAAGACGTAGCCCAGCACCGCCCCGCCGATCGCGGCCTGCAGCGCGAACAGCCCCGATGCCGTCTCCGCCGACGGCTCGAACAGCGGCGCGAACCACGGCTGGTAGCCGCTCTCGTCGATGCGCTCGACGGCCACGCCGTCGGCGCCGCCGAACTCGGTGTCACTGCCGATGAACAGCACCGGAACCGCCGCGAGCACCACGACGCCGAGTACGAGCAGCCAGTTGGTCAGGCTGAAGCGCGACACTCATGCCTCCTGGCGGGCCGGGCGGATGCCGAGCCGGGCGAGCTCGGCCGGGCTGACGCGGGTGAGCAGGCGGACGACGAGCACGGTCAGCAGGCCCTCGCTGACGGCGAGAGGGAGCTGCGTCACCGCGAAGATCGCGAGGAACTCGGCGAGCGCCCCGGACACACCGGACGTGGCGTCCGGGTGGGCGAGCGCGAGTTGCACGGCGGTCGTGCAGTAGGTGGACAGGTCGGCCAGCGCCGCTGCGAGGAACACCGCCACCGAGAGCCCGCCACCGAGGCGGCGGACCAGCACGTATACGCCGTAGGCGACCCACGGCCCCACCACGGCCATCGAGAAGGCGTTGGCCCCGAGCGTGGTGATCCCGCCGTGGGCCAGCAGCAGCGCCTGGAAGGCCAGCACGATCGTGCCGAGCACCGCCATCACGGGTGGCCGGAACAGGATCGCGCCGAGACCGGTGCCGGTCGGATGCGAGCTGGAACCGGTGACGGACGGGAGCTTCAACGCCGAGAGCACGAACGTGAACGCGCCTGCCGCGCCGAGCAGCAGCCGGGTCTCGGGCTCCTCGCGCACCTGCCGGACCACGGCGCGCGCGCCGTGCACCACGAACGGGGCGGCCGCTGCCGTCCAGGCCAAGGCGTGCAACGGCGGCAGGTACCCCTCGGCGATGTGCACCGGCGGACCCTAAGCCGCCGCCGCGATCACCTTCAAGCCTGAACAGTCATTCAATCGTTCTAGTGCCGGCGCTGCGCGCCGACGGGCGTTCTAGCGGTGATCCCGCCCGTGCGCGTGCAGCACCACGTCACCGACGACACCCTCGGACACCACGTCCAGGAGGCGCGTGGTGAGCTCGCCGGTGACCCGGTAGCGGACGAGCCTGCCCTGCCGGTGGGCGCTGACCATCCCGTGCGCGCGCAGCAGCCGCAGCGCGTGCGACACCGCGCTGTCGCTCATCCCGACGGCGAACGCGAGATCGGAGACGCACAGGTCGCCCGCGTGGTGCAGGGCGAGCAGGATGCTCAGCCGGTTGACGTCGCCCAGCGCGTCGAGCACGGCGGCCGAGTGCTGCAGCTGCGCGGCGTCGGCCAGCACGGCCGCGGCGTCGCACACCTGGTCGGGATCGATCACCCGCGCGTCTCGGCGGGCTGCGGACACCCGATGCACTATCCCCCCGCCTTCGCTGCGGCCTTCTTGGCCTGCTTGTACTCCCGGACCTGCACGAGCGACGCGGCGTCGACGACGTCGGCCACCGAGCGGTGGACGCCCTCCTCGCCGTAGCCGCCCGCTGCCTCCCGCCAGCCAGCCGGGGTGATGCCACGCTGCTTGCCCAGCAGCGCGGTGAAGATCTGCGCCTTCTGGGTACCGAAGCCGGGGAGGGCGGAGAGCCTGCTGAAGAGCTCCCGCCCGTCGTCGACGTCGCTCCAGATCCGGGACGCGTCGCCGTCGTACCGTTCGACGATCGCGGCGGCGAGCGCCTGCACCCGCCCCGCCATCGAGCCCGGGTACCGGTGCACGGCGGGCGGGCCGCGGAAGATCTGGACGAGCGCCTCGGGGTCGTAGGTGGCGAGCTCGCGGGCGTCGAGCTCGGTGACGCCGAGCCGCCGGGCGATCAGGCCGGGGCCCGCGAACGCCCGCTCCATGGGGAACTGCTGGTCGAGCAGCATGCCGATCAGCAGTGCAAGTGGGTCGCGGTCGAGCAGCGCGTCGGCGTCGGCGTCCTGGGCGAGACAGAGGGCCACGACCGGAGGGTAGCGCCGCCGGCCTCTCCGCGGCGGCCACGCACACACCGTCAACCGCTTCGGCGCCGGATCAGGACGGTCCGAGGACCAAAGTCCTTGCCGGCCGGAGCCAGGGGAAGCCAGTCTGGGTCCCGGTCCCGGAGGGATGCCGATGGCGCTGTGGTGGTCGGCCGTGAGATCGATGACGTTGCGGATGGTGCGCCTGCTCGATGCCTCGCGAGAGGAGAGCCGGCGCCAGGTGAGCGAGATCGCCCGGACGATCGACGTGCTGACCGAACAACAGGACCTCCTCGAGCAGCTCCTCGAGGAGCAGGCGGCATTGCGGCGGCTCGCGACACTCGTGGCCAAGGGAGTGGCACCGAGCGAGATCCTGGCTCGCGCCGCCGAGGAGATCGCCCGGATCCTCCGCATCGACGTGGGCCTGGTGATCCGCTTCGATGCCGACGCCACGACGACCGTTGTCGCGGCGTTCGGTACCGCCTCCGTCCGGAGCGTGGATGACGGCGTGGCGGCGGTGGTACGGCGAACCGGCCGGCCAGCCCGGATCGGGGATGACGCGGTGGGCGCACCGATCGTCGTCGGCGACCGCCTGTGGGGCGTGGCCGTCGCGATGGGGCAGCCTCCCGCGGGGACGGGGCTGCCGGCCGATGCCGAGCAACGCCTCGCCCACCTCGCGGACCTGATCGCGACGGCCGTGTCGAACGCGGACGCCCGCGCCCAGCTCACCGCGTCGAGGGCGCGTGTTGTCACCGCCGCGGACGACGCGCGGCGCACGCTCGAACGGGAACTGCACGACGGGATCCAGCACAAACTCGTGTCGCTCGCGCTCGTGCTGCGCACCGCCGCCGCGGCGGCGCCCCCGGCGCTACCCGAGCTCCGGTCCCAGCTCTCGGAGGTGGAGGTGAGCCTCGCCGGCATCATCGACGAGCTCCGCGAGATGACCCGCGGCATCCACCCTGCGGTCCTGTCCGAGGGTGGGCTCCAAGCCGCTCTCAAAGTGCTCGCCCGCCGCTCCGCCGTCCCGGTCGAGCTCGGCGTCCGCATCGACCGCCGGGTCCCGGAGCGGGTCGAGGTCGCCGCGTACTACGTCGTGTCGGAGGCCCTCGTGAACGCCGGTCAGGCGAACGCGTCCGTGGTGCGTGTCGACGCCGACGCGTCGGGCGGGTTCCTGAGGATTTCAGTCGAGCACGACGGCGTCGGTGGGGCCGGGCCCGAGCGGGGATCGGGGCTGATCACCCTCGAGGACCGCGTCGGGGCGGTCGGCGGGGAGATCAGGATGACCACCCCGCCACAGCGGGGGACATCCATTCAGGTCGCGCTTCCGATCTTGGAGGGTCCTGAACAACTCAGGCCGTAGCGAGCGGCGTCCAGGTGGTGTCCTGGAGCCCGACACGCGTGGGCTGGAGAAGATCGAGACCCAGCACGCAGACAACAAGAAGAGGGGCCGGTGGTGGAGTGGTCATGAGGCTGGCCTGGCGCTGGTGAGGTGGCGCTGGAACCATCCGGCCATCTCGGCGTCAACCCGTTTGGCGTGGGGGGTCTGGGGCGCGGGATCCAGCCCGGGTTCCTCGGCAAGCAGGTGACCCATCTCCGGGATGGTGGTCAGGGCGGTGCGCTCTGGTGTGTGGCGGGACAGCGCCTGCCACAGCTGCTCGGCCGGGGTCCGGAAGCCCTCGTCGTCCCGCGCGCCGACGATCAACTGCATGGCGGCGTCACGTCGGGCGATCTGGTCGGCACGGGCGACGAAGTCCAGCCGATCGGCAGCCGCGCGGGACCGCTCGGTCCAGGGGTAGGTGACGCTGAACCGCCGCTCGTTGGCCGCAACCACCGAGGCGAGCCTGATTGCAGGGCTGGCCAGAGCCACCGCGCGCACGGGCAAGTCGATCTCGGCGAGCACGCTCAAGGCGACCAGCGCGCCGATGGAGCCGCCGACCAGTCCGAGCGGGCCGTCGCCAAGTGGCAGCTGGTCGCGGAGGGCGGCGAGCGCCGGCGGGAACTCCTCCACCGCCTGCCGGCAGACCGGGTCGAACACCTTGAGCACGGCGTCCTCGTAGCCGAGCTGGAAGTAGGCGTCCAGGCCACCGTCGGGCATGCGGCTGCCATGCAGGGGCAGCCCGAGGTACACCCGCCATGCCTCCAGCCCGGCCAGCGGCAGCGCCGCCGCCATGGCGGTCTCGGTCCGCGGCGGGTCGGCCAGGTGCCAGACCACCACCAGCGGCGTGGCATGGGTCCCGCGGTCGGATTCACGCTCGGGGGCCAGAGCGACATAGGGCACCCCGCTGGCGACACCGGTGAGCTGCTGCATGTGGAACCTCCTGCCTGAGACGTTCGAGGAACATCCCTAACTCCCTGGTCCAACGGCCCTTCGCCGAGCAGACCCGTTCGGCAACGCAGCGCCGCTCGACCTGCCGTGCACCACCAGCGCCCACGAGAGCAGGCCGAAGGCGAAGGTGGAGGCGATCACCCGCACGATGTTCCAGCTTCTCCAGCCCACCTCGTCGAAGCGAGCCCGGATCGCCGCGAGCTCGGTGGCGCTCTCAGGGAGTCCGGCCGCCTTGATCGCGTCGTTCCGCGGCACGTTGACGGTGAGCGTGATGCCAACCGTGACGAGGTAGAGGACGAGCGCGGCCACGATCCACGGCAGGGCGCTCCGGCCGACCTGCGTCACTACCGCGAGGACCGTGCAGACGACGGCCCCGAAGAAGCACCCGCCGATGAACCACGGGTTGATGATCATTCGGTCGATTTCCTGGAACGCCGCGACGAAGGTCCGGTCGTCGGTTCGTGCCAATCCCGGCATGATCGTGTGCGCGTAGAGCACGAACACGCCCGCGACCAGCCCGATCGTGATCGTTGCTGCCCAGAGTGACACGGTGCGGAACCAATCCACGAAGCCTCCTCGCTCGGCCGAACGGCACTGATGGCAGATCAGGTTTCGCGCACCGACGCGGATGCGTCACCCCGCGTAGGACGGGCCGGTGCTGGGCGCATGAGCCACGCGGTGCCGATGGCTCCGGCAACGGCCATGGCGATCGCGACCAGTAGCGCCACCCTGACGCCCGCCGTTTGCGCGCTCTGGTAGAGCTGCACGATGTCGCCGCCGGCCCTGCTGCCGAGCGACCGCGCGCCCGCCAGGTCGCCCTCGGCGATGCGGACGTGGGCCGCCGCGTCCTCCCCTCCGGCACTGTCCGCGCGCGCCGTGTGGAGTGCGGCCGCCTGCAGAGCTGCGCCCAGCACGACGATTCCGAGTGCGTTCCCCAGCTGCCGCGCCGTGTTCGCCACTCCAGCAGCCATCCCGCTGCGATGCGGCGGAACGGAGCGGATCGCGGCGAGCCCCAACGCCGGGTTCGCCAGCCCGACTCCGGTGCCGACCAGTGCCATCCCGGGAAGCAGCAACGGCCACGTCCAGCCCGCGTCGATGGGCAGCAGCGCGGCCATCCCGGCGCCCGACAACCCCAGCCCGGCCACCAACCGGGAACGCAGCGAGAGCCGTCGGACGAGCGGGGCTCCGAGGAGCGCCACCAGGAAGGCCAGCCCGGTGAACGGCAGGAACCACAACCCCAGGACGAGGGCCGATGCGCCGACGACCACCTGCAGGTACGGGCCGATCACCACCATCATGGACAGCGCGGACATCGCCAAGGCCAGCCCTGCGACCAGGCCGCCCACGTACTCCCGGTGGCGCAGTACGACGACATCGATCATCGGCTCGACGCTCCGACGCTGGCCCAGCGCGAATCCGACGAGCAGTGCGACGGCAGCGATCAAGCCCAGCACCACCCCGGGCGAGCCCCAGTCACTCGTACCGGCCGAGCTGATCGCGAAGATCAATGCACCGATCCCGCCCGCCAGGGTGGCCGTGCCGACGACATCCAGCCGCGCCGAGCCGCCGCCTCCCCCGACGGCCCGGAGGAAGAAGCCCAGCCCGGCCGCTCCCAGCGCGACGATCGCCAACCCGAGTAAGGCCGGGCGCCAGTGCCCGAACTCCAGCGCCAACCCACCGGCCAGTGGACCGACGACCAGCCCAGCACCGATCGCAGCACCCCACTGCGCCGTCGCCCCGGCACGGTGGGAACGCGGCAGCGCCGTCGCCACCAGAGTCAGCGAGCTGGCCATGAGACCTGCGCCGGCGGCTCCTTGTCCGATCCGCGTGCTGACCAGCAACTCCGCGCCGGGAGCCACCGCGCCCAGCGCACCGAACAGAGCGAACCCCGCCATCGCTGCGATCCATACGCGGACCGGCCCGTACCGGTCGACCAGGACGCCGCAGGGGATCAGCAGGGCGCCCAGCCCCAACGCATATCCGCTGATGAGCAACTGCAGATCGGCCGTGCCGACCCCGAGGTCAGCACTGATCGCAGGTAACGCTGGAATGGGCAGCGGAAAGGCTGCGAACGCCATGAACGGTGCCAGCGCCACCGCCCAGCGCACGACCGCTTCCTGCCGATTCATCAGAATCGGTTCTCCTCCCGCTTCCACACTGGACGCGGCCTGCGGAACCCACGTTCCGAACCGCGTGCTGCCCTTCCCGGTATCACTGCGCGCGTAGGCGCACGACCACCGCCTCCGCCACGGCCCGCGCGCTGCCGGGGTTCTGCCCCGTGATGAGCCGCCCGTCCTGGACCACGTACGTGCCGAAAGGCTCTTGTGCCGTGCTGTAGTTCGCGCCGTGGTTTCTCAGCTCGTCCTGCAGGCTGAACGGCACGGCATCGGCCCGTTCCGCGATCTCCTCCTCCGGCCAGGAGAACCCGGTCACGTTCTTGCCCTCGACCAGGGGTGCACCGGTGCTGAGCCGGACGTCCAGCAGTGCGGCGGGGCCGTGGCAGACAGCGGAGACGATCCGTCCGGACTCGTAGAACTTCGCGGTGACCGCGCCGAGGGCTGCGCCGCGGAAGTCGAACATGGTCCCGTGCCCGCCGGCGAAGTAGATGGCGTCGTAGTCCTCGGCGGTGACGCCGGTGGCCTTCATCGTGTCCGTGAGGAGGTTCATGAAACCACGGTCGCGGTAGCGCCGCCCCGTCGAGTCGTCCAGGTGCTCGGGGGCCATGCTGACGGGGTCGATCGGCACGTGACCCCCGCTCGGGCTGGCGATGTCCACCTCGTACCCGTGCTGGTGGACGCAGTCGTAGAAGTGTGTCAGCTCGCCGAGCCACAGGCCGGTGCGATAGCCGACCTTCTCGTACTCGCGCGTGTTCGTGACCGTGATGAGGATCTTGCTGGTGGTGGCCATGCCATCCCTCCGCTGATTCGTTGCGGTCGACGGCAACGAACCCGTAGCTGCAACGAGATTCCAGGAGTAGCCGCGCCGGGTCGGCTTCGTGCGTGATCGAGTCTCGACGTCGCGGAGCGGGATTCCAATCACCAATAGCTGCACGAACCGTCAAGCGTCAGTGAACGGTGATCGGGGTCTCCGATCGCAGGCTGTCGACGAATGCGCGGATCGTCGCCGTCTCGTTCCCCCGCCGCCACACTGGAACGATCGCGCAGGGCGGCATGTCGGTGATCGGCACCAACGCGAGATTGGCCTGAGGAACCTGGCGGAGCAGCGATTCAACGGTCAGGTGGAGACACTCGCCCCGCGCAACGGCCATCATCGCGTCCTGCACCATCGTCAACCGAACCCTCGCATCGCCGCGTCTCGCCTGATCGACGTGCCGCAGCCGACGCCCGGTACGGGTCACAGACGGTATCCAGGCCTCGCGGAAAGGGTTCGGAACCGACGTGTCGGTGAGCAGCGGGTATTCGACCAGGTCGTCCAAGCTCACCGCCGCCTTCTGCGCCAGCAGATGATCTGACGGGACGAGCACCGCCCGGCCTTCCATGGCGAGCACCGGGCCGATCGCGAGTCGGTCCGAACCCAGCGCCGTCAGCCCACCTGGGAGCCAGGTCAGCAGCACGTCCACGAGGCCCGCCTGCAGCGCATCGAAGTCCCCCAGCGCGGCCACGGACAACGACGCCCGGCAGCGCGGATACCGGTCCTCGAATTCGCGAACCAGCTGCTGCACGAACTCCGGACCGATGGAGGGCAGATACCCGAGCCGGACGAGTCCTCCCACCTCCCGGGTCGCAGCTTTCGCCTCCCGCATACCGGCCCGCAGCTCCTCCATGCCCCGGCTCGCCCGTTGGCGGAAACGTGCACCAACCGGCGTCAGCCACACCCGCCGAGAGGTGCGGTCGAACAGCGGTGCACCAACCTCCTGTTCCAGGGAGCGGATGATCTGGCTCACCCGGGCCTTGCTGAGGAACAAGCGCTCGGCGGCGTGACCGAAGTGCAGCTCCTCGGCCAGTACCAGAAACGTCTCCAGCGCGCGGAAATCCATCACCATGACCTCCCGGTCGCGACATGACGTGCTGCGGGCGGTAGCGAGTTGGTGGGGTCCGTCTGGGCCGCGGGACCCCGAGGCCGACGATCCGTGCGCCGGACGGGGGTATCGTCCGACGCGCCCGCCAGCGACAGCCGTGCACCCACGACGGTCGCGGGAGTGCAGGCGGCACCACGACCCCCACCTCGATGCGGAAGACGGCGATGACGCAGTGGAGCCCACTGTTCCATCACTGCGGATCGCCCGGGTATGCCATGACCACAGCAGTGGCCACGCCGTCCATCGGGACGCCGAACTCGACGACGAGGACGTGGTGCGGGTATCGCCCGGAGCCACACACAGACGATCGCCGAGCGCAGCGGACAGGAACGCAGCCGCGGGGATCGGGTCGTGAGGCCATCGGCACTCCTCGATCAGGGGGCCGGGATCGGCCCACCGAACGGTTGATACGAACGTATCAGACTGGCAGTGCGACTGGCACGAAGGAAGGTTCGTGGACTCCTCGTCGGAAGAAGGCGCGCCCGGGCAGAGCTGCCGCCGGCTCGGTCCGCGCCAGGTCGAGATCGCCGAGGCAGTGCTGCGGATCGTGGCCCGCGACGGGCTCGACGCCGTCTCCATGCGGACGGTCGCGGCCGAGGCCGGTCGGTCCCTGGGTTGGGTGCAGCGGGAGTTCGCGACGAAGGACGTGATGCTGCAGCAGACGTTGATCCACGCTCTCGACCTGATGGATGAGCGGATCGCCGGGCACGCTGCCCGGCAGGGCGAGAGCACGTCCATCCGTAGCGCCCTTGGCACCATCGCCCAAGAGGTCCTGCCCGGTCGTCCTGACACGATCGCCGAGCAACGGGTGTGGCTGGCGTTCATGGCGCGCGCATCGCTCGACCCCGACCTCGCAAACCCGATCCGCGCGCGCTACCTCGACAGCCACCGAGAGATCGCGCATGGGATCGCGGCGGCGCAGGCGCTCGGCCAGGCCGAGCCCGATCTCGATCCGCAGCAGGAGGCACGAGCCTTCGTCGCCCTCGTGGACGGGCTCACAGGCCAGGTGCTCGTCGGAGTACTCACCGTGGCCGAAGCGTGCACGATCCTCGACACCCACCTCGACCGCCTCATCTCCCACCCTGCGGACGACGGGGCGACCTGCAGCTCCGCCGAGCTGTAGCCGGCGCTCCGATCTCTGCCCACGTGCCCGCGAGTGGCTCGTGATCGTCGGAAGTGGTGTCGGGACGACAGATCTGTCGTCCTGGCACCACTCGCGGTGATCAGGGCCCCGGCGGTGAATTGGTGACGGCCGGTTCCGCCCGCATTTCGCGCCGAAGCCTTGATCATGCGCGTCGAACCGGCCTCCGGTGGCCGGACCGCCACGCGAAAGACACCAGCCACCTACGAGCGCCCTGAACAGGACCCTCCTAGCTCCCTTGCCCCCCGGCGCCGGGCGACCCGTCCCGCTCGCGGCGGGCGTCCACCTTGCGCCGGGTGCGGAGTGCGGTGTCGAGGCGAGCGACCAGGCCGCCCAGTTGCGCGCAGGCTTGTTCGACGTCACGGCGCGCCTGGTCACGCTGGTGCATGAGCGCCGAGAGCAGGAGCGCCGTCAGGGCGACGCAGCCGTTGAACGCCTGGAGGATCACCATGTTGCCGAACAGGTCGCGCTGACCGAACCCGCCCGCGCCGGTGGCCGCGGCGTAGGTGGTGAGCACGCACACGATCAGGACGCACAGCGTCGCGCCGCGTTGGTGGAATCGCAACGAGGCCCAGATCAGGAACGGGAACACCAGGAACAGCACCGCGAGGGAGCTGGTGGCGATGACCGACGTGACGGCGACGGTGCCGGCCACCAACGTGATCGCCTCGATCCACCGGCGGGGCGGCATCGCGCGCGGGCGCGTGCGGCCGACCAGCAGCACCGGCGCGATGACGAGCACACCCATCGCGTCGCCTGCCCACCACACCGACCAGGTCGGCCAGTACGCCTGCGGCGGCACCGCCCCGGCGAGCACCAGCGCGGCGGTACCGATGCTCGCGCTGACCAGCGTGCCGGCGAGCGCGCCGAGGACCACGAGGGCGAGGACGTCCGCCGGCCGCTCGAGCTGGGTGCGGAACCCGGCGCGGCGCAGCATCAGGTAGCCGCACAACGGCGCAAGCGTGTTGCCCACGGAGATCACCGCGGCGGCGGGCAGCGATGGGCCGAGTGGGGCATTGATCAGGAACGCGCCCAGTGTGATTCCCGGCAACGCCCGTAGGCCCAACACGAACAGCCCGACCAGGGCGATCCCCGTGGGCGGCCACAGCGGCGTGACCTGCCCGCGCACGATCTCGAACAGCAGTCCGACCTTGGCGGCGAGGTAGTAGGCGGCGGCAAGGGCGAGGATGCGCAGCACGACCACACCCGCGGTCCTGATGCCGGGTGGGCGCACGGGGTCGAGGATGGGATCGCCTCCTGCGGACGTGGCCGTCGGGCGCCGGCACCCGAGCCTCCGGCATCGAAGGGGCGGCAGCAATCAGCCATGCAGCAGCCGCCCTTGGCCCGATCGTCACCGCCGAGGATCGGGCCTCGAGGTGGCAGGCGAGACTGTCGCCGTGGTTCCTCACCTCTCCCCCGGCGCCGCATCGGCGCTGCGCACCGCGCTCCCGCGCTCCCGCTACACCACGGATGGCGTGCGCGAGCTGCTCGGCCCGTCCGCGCACGCCGCGCTCGGGCGCGGCGAGATCGAGCCCGCCTTCCGCGCCAGCCGGGACGGCGGCGAGCTCGGTGTGCTCGTGCGGCTGCTCCTGCTCGGCGCAACTGAGCCGGACGCCGCCGTTGCGGCCGCGCTCGCGCCGCTTGCGCCCGCCGACGCGGCCGCAGCAGGCCTGCTCACGCCGTCCGGGCAGGGCTGGCGGGCGGCGCTCGACCTGCGGCCCTACGGGGACGACGACGGCGACTGGTGGGTGCTGTCCGACCTCGACGCCCGACGCCATGAGCGCGACCACGTCACCGGGGTCGGGGCCGCGTCGCTGACGCTCGCCGCCGCAACGGTCCGGCGCCCGGTCGGGTCGCTGCTCGACCTCGGCACCGGCTGCGGTGTGCAGGCCCTGCACGCCGGGCGGCACGCGCGGGCGGTGACGGCAACGGACGTCGCCCCGCGGGCGCTCGCGATGGCACGGGCGACGTTCGCCCTGAACGATATGGACGTCGAGCTCCTCGACGGGCCGTGGCTGGAGCCGGTGGCGGGCCGCCGGTTCGACCAGATCGTGTCCAACCCGCCGTTCGTGCCGGGACCCGCGCGCGTCGACTACGTCTACCGCGACTCGGGCCAGGACGGCGACGCCGCCCTCGCGGCGCTGCTGCGCGCCCTGCCCGACCACCTGGAACCGGGCGGCGTGGCCCAGCTGCTCGGTTCGTGGCTGCACGTGCGGCGCGAGGACTGGCCCGACCGCGTCCGGTCGTGGCTGCCACCGGGCGTCGACGCGTGGATCGTGCAGCGGGAGGTGTCCGATCCCGCCCTGCACGTCGGCACGTGGCAGCGCGACGCTGGCCTCGACCTCGCCTCGCCCGATGCCCGTGAGCAGGCGGGCGCGTGGCTGGACTGGATGGAGCGGGAGAACGTCGAGGCCGTCGGGTTCGGGTTCCTCACCGTGCGGCGCACCGACGGGGAGCCGACCGTGGTGTTCGAGGACCTGCTCGGGGACGTCGCCGACCCGCTCGGCCCGGAGACCGCGGGCTGGCTCGACCGCATCGACTGGCTGCGCGCCCACGCAGGCGACGAGGCACTGCTCGCCGCGCCGCTGACGGTGGCGTCTTCGGTCGTGCTGGAGACGTACGCGGAACCGGGTGCCGAGGGGTGGACCGAGGTCGGCGCCGCCGTCGCCCGGCTGGACGGCCCGCGCTGGCGGCACGAGGTCGACGGCCCCGCCGCCGCGTTGCTGGCCGGCTGCCAGGGCGCGCTCGCGCTCGGCGAGCTCGTCGAACTCCTCGCCGTCGCGCACGACCGGCCCACGGACGAGCTGGTGGCCGCCGCGCTCCCGGCCGTGCGCGAGTTCGTCCGCCACGGCGTGCTGGTGCCCGCGTGAGGGCCGTCGCGGCCCGCGTGGCACGGGCGGCGGTGCGCGTCGACGACGAGGTGGTCGGCGAGATCACCGGCCCCGGCCTGCTGGTGCTGCTGGGCGTGCACCGCGACGACACCGCATCGGCCGTGCCGCTCATGGCCCGCAAGTTGCACGAGCTGAGGATCCTGCCCGGCGAGCTGTCCTGTTCCGACGTGGGCGCACCGCTGCTGGTGGTGAGCCAGTTCACGCTCTACGGGGAAACCCGCAAGGGCAGGCGCCCTTCCTGGTCGGCGGCCGCCCCGCCGGAGCGGGCGGAGCCGCTGGTCGAGGCCGTGGTGGCGGAGTTGCGTCAGCGTGGAGCCCCGGTAGCCACGGGGGTGTTCGGCGCCATGATGGCCGTCGAGTCGGTGAACGACGGCCCGTTCACGGTGCTCGTGGAGGTGTAATCCGGGCCGCTGAGGGCACGCTGAGAGTGCACGAGCGCACACCGGCGACCCGGGAACGATATGAGCGCAGGGCGCGTTGACCCCCATGAGAGCCCCGGCGGCAGCTGAAGCCAACGCCCCGCCCGGGTCGCGTAAGGGGAGGACCACATGACAGCGCCCACCATCAACGGGCCGAAGACCGCCCGGCCCGCCATCCCGGGCCAGCGTACCGACTCCGACCCGTTGGAGACCACTATCGGCGATCGTTCCGAGGAGATCACCCCCGAGATCTCCGCGGAGGACCTCGACGCCCAGAGTCCAGCGGCCGACCTGGTCCGCGTCTACCTGAACGGAATCGGCAAGACCGCGCTGCTCACGGCGGCGCAGGAGGTCGACCTGGCCAGGCGCATCGAGGCCGGCGTGTTCGCCCAGCACGTGCTCGACGAGGCAGCGCCCGGCGATCTCGACAAGCAGTACGCCGCCGACCTGCGGGCGATCGTCCGCGACGGCCGACGGGCCCGCAACCACCTGCTCGAGGCCAACCTGCGCCTCGTCGTGTCGCTGGCCAAGCGCTACACCGGCCGCGGCATGCCGCTGCTGGACCTGATCCAGGAGGGCAACCTCGGCCTGATCCGTGCGGTCGAGAAGTTCGACTACACCAAGGGCTTCAAGTTCTCGACCTACGCCACGTGGTGGATCCGCCAGGCGATCACGCGCGGGATGGCCGACCAGGCCCGCACCATCCGCCTGCCCGTCCACCTCGTGGAGCAGGTCAACAAGCTGGCGCGGATCAAGCGTGACCTGCACCAGAAGCTCGGCCGCGACGCCACGCACGAGGAGCTCGCCGCCGAGTCGGGCATCGCCGAGGAGAAGATCGCCGACCTGCTCGACCACGCTCGCGACCCGGTGAGCCTGGACATGCCGGTCGGGTCCGAGGAGGAGGCGCCGCTCGGCGACTTCATCGAGGACGGCGAGGCCACCGACGCCGAGACCACGGTCATCTCGCACCTGCTGCACGACGACCTGCGCCGCGTGCTCGGCACCCTCGAGGAGCGCGAGCAGTCGGTCATCCGGATGCGCTACGGCCTCGACGACGGCCAGCCGCGCACCCTCGACCAGATCGGCCGCCGCTTCGGGCTCTCCCGGGAGCGCGTGCGCCAGATCGAGCGCGAGGTCATGGCCAAGCTGCGGATCGGTGAGCGCGCCGACCGGCTGCGCGCCTACGCCAGCTGAACCGGCCGACCTGAACAGACCGAGACGCCTGGCCGGCGCCACCCGAGGGCTCCCCGCGAGCCGGGTGGCGCCGGCCAGCGCACTGTGTACCGTCCCGGCGCGCGCAGTCCGGCCGGGGCGCACCGGCGCTGTTCCGACTTCACCCCAACGAGTAGGGGGGCACTTGACCTAGGCTCGCGGCATGGGTGCTCCCGTCGGACCCGTCTCCCCCGCTGTCATGCGGGAGGTGCTCGGCCACTTCGTGTCCGGCATCGTCGTGGTCACCGCCATGTGCCCGGACGGGCCGATCGGCTTCACCTGCCAGTCGTTCGCCTCGCTGTCGCTGGACCCGCCGCTGGTCAGCTTCGCCGCCGCCCGCACGTCCACCACGTGGCCGCGGATCCGCGAGGCCGACACCTTCTGCGTCAACGTGCTGGCCGCCGACCACCAGGAGCTCTCCGCAGGCTTCGCCCGCTCCGGGGGCGACGGCGTGGACAAGTTCGCAGGCGTTCCCTGGCGTCCGAGCCCGTCCGGCGCGCCGGTGCTGGATGGCGTGAGCGCCTGGATCGACTGCACCCTGTGGAACGAGTACGACGGCGGCGACCACACCGTCGCCGTCGGCCGGGTCCTTGACCTCGGCGCCACCCCCGACCGGCTCCCCCTCCTGTACTACCGCGGCCGCTACGGCGTCACCGCCGACCCACCGCAGGCCTGACAGCCCACACCACGCGAGTCGCGGTCTCCGTGCGCGCGAGTCGGGGTGTGAGTCCGCGCGAGTCGGGGTGTCAGGGGTTGTGGCGGACCGTGGCGGGGCCGTCGGCGGTGAGGGCCTCGGCCGCGCGCAGGGCGGCCTGTGCGGCGTCCAGCTCCCGGACCGTCTGCTTGGTGGCCGGGACGGCCGGCGGGGCCGTGCTCAGCTCCCGCACGCCGAGGCCGACGAGGAGTTCCGCGGCCAGTGGGTCGGCAGCCGCCTCACCGCAGACCGCGACGAGGGTCTGATCCCCCGCCGCCCGGCACACGGCGTCGACGAGGCGGAGCACGCCCGGGTCGAGCGGGTCGGCCAGTGCCGCGAGGGCCGGGTTGCCGCGCTCGGCGGCCATGGCGTACTGGGTGAGGTCGTTGGTGCCGATGCTGAAGAAGTCGACGTGGGGCACGAAGGCGGCCGCCTTGAGGGCGGTCGCGGGCACCTCCACCATGATCCCGACCTGCAGCCCCGGCGGTGTCCCCCTGCCGTCGGCGGCGATCGCGGCGTCAAGGGCCCGCCGGGCCGCGATCAGCTCGTCGAGCGCGGCCACCATCGGGAACATCACGCTCATCGGCGTCTCGTGCGCCACCCGGACGGCGGCCAGCAGCTGGTCGGCGAGCAGGCCGGGGAACCCCTCGGCGAGCCGGATGCCGCGCAGCCCGAGGAACGGGTTCGCCTCGGCGGGGAGCGGCAGGTAGGGCAGCGGCTTGTCGCCGCCCACGTCGAGCGTGCGCAGCGTGACCCGGCGGCCGCCCAGCGCCGCGGCCACCTCGCGGTACGCCGCCTCCTGCTCGTCGACGTCCGGGGCCTCGGTCCGGCCGAGGAACAGGAACTCGGTGCGCAGGAGCCCCACGAGGTCCGCTCCGGACGCAGTGGCCTCCGCCGCGTCCGCGGTCGAGCCGACGTTGGCGCCGACCAGCACGCCGACGCCGTCCCGCGTCGCGGCCGGTGCCGCCGCCTGCCGACGGGCCCGCGCCTCCCGCTCCGCGCGCGCCGTGGCCCGCTCGCGGAAGGTGGCCAGCACCTCGGGCTGCGGGTCGACGACCAGCTCTCCCGCGGCGCCGTCGAGGACGACCGGGGTGCCGTCCGGCACGTCGAGCACGCCCGCGCCGGCCGCGACGATCGCGGGCACCCCCCTGGCGCGCAGCAGGATCGCGCTGTGCGCGGTGGCACTGCCCCCGGCGAGCACGACCCCGGCCACCCGTTCCGGGTCGAGCGCCGCGGCCTGCGCCGGGGTGAGGTCCCTCGCGACGAGGACGGCCGCGGGGCCACCGTCGTCCGGCTGAACGAGGGCCGGGCCGCCCACGAGCACCCGCAGGACCTGGGCGGACACGGCCCGCACGTCGGCGGCGCGCGCCGCGAGGTAGGGATCGGGCACCGCCTCCCACGCGGCTGCGACTCGCTCCGCCGCGTCGGCCCATGCCCGCGGCGCGGCCGCTCCGGCCGCGATCTCGGAGCGGGCGTCGGCGAGCAGGGCCGGGTCGTCGAGCAGCAGGAGGTGGGCGTCGAAGATCGCCGCCTCCTCCTTCCCCAGCTCGCGCGCGGCGACGTCGCGACCGGCCCGGATCTCGGCGGCGACCGCGGGCAGCGCCGCGTCGAGTCGGTCACGCTCGACCGCCGGGTCGGCCGCGGGCTCGTCCGGCACGACCGGGGCGGGCGGCTCGACCCCGCGCTTGGGCCCGATGCCGATCCCGGGCGACGCCGGGAGTGGCCCGCCACCGGACGGGTGCGCAACCGGCTGCGGAGGGGGTGCGGTGAGCGGCTCGTCGAAGTGCCGGGACGCGAGCCCGAGTACGGCCTCGAGGGCGGCACCGGCGCCCGGCCCCGTCGCGCCGACCTCGACCCGGTGCCCGGACAGCGCACCCAGCGCGGTGAGCCCGGCGAGGCTCGCCGCGGGGATCCAGTCCGATCCGGTGGTCGCGTTGCGGACGCGCACCTCCGTCCCGTCCATGCTCCGGACGAGGGCGGCGAGCCGTGCGGCGGGGCGCGCGTGCAGCCCGTGCGGGTTGGCGACGGTGAACTCGGCGGTGGCTCCGGCATCCCCGGCCATGGCCGGACGCGCGTCCGACGGGCCGCCGAGCTGCGCCTGCTTCCCACCGAGCGCGGCCGCCGCCTCGGCGGCGACCTCCTCCCGATCGGCCCCGCCCGCCGCCGTGACGGCCGCGACGACGAGCCCCTCGACCAGTGGCGCGGGACACAGCAGCACGCGCTCACGATCGTCGGGGTCGTCGAGCAGGTCGAGGGCCAGCTCCGCGGAGAGCACGGCGCTGCCGAGGTCCATCAGCACGACGACGCCGGCCCCCGAGTCGGCCGCTCCGATCGCGGCCGCGATGGCGACGGCGTCGGTGCCGAACGTGGTCTCGTCGAGCCCGGCGGCCACCTCGATCGCGAGCTCCCCCGGCGCCATCTCCCGCGCCAGCGCCACGACACCGTCGGCCAGGGCGCGACTGTGCGAGACGACCACGAGCCCCACGAGCGCGCTCATTGCTCGGCCTCGCTAGCGCTCGGCCGGCGCTTCGCGCGGGCGCTGTGACATTGATTCGCTCGCAAGCTCGCTCATCCCAGCGCGTCCGCCGCTGTCCGCAGGAGCAGGGCCGCCGACGTCGCCCCCGGGTCCTGGTGGCCGACGCTGCGCTCGCCCAGGTAGCTGGCGCGACCCTTGCGGGCCTGCATCGGCGTGGTGGCGTCGCGGCCCTGCGCCGCGGCGTCGGCGGCCGCACTCAGCGCGCCGGACGCGTCCTCCCCGCCGAGTGCGGCGTCGAGTGCGTCGACGGCAGGCGCGAGGGCGTCGTACATCGTCTTGTCGCCCGCCTCAGCCTTGCCACGGGCTACGACGCCGTCGACACCCGCCCGCAGTGCCGCGGCGAACAGCTTCTGGTCGACCGTGTCGGTGTCGCCGATCGCCGTGGCCATCCGCAGGAAGAACGTGCCGTACAGGGGGCCGCTGGCGCCGCCGACCGTGCTGACCAGCGTCATGCCGACCTGTTTCAGCATCGCGGCCGGACCGGACGTGGAGGCCTCGTCGAGCTTCGCGATCACCGCCTTGAAGCCGCGGTTCATGTTGGCGCCGTGGTCGGCGTCGCCGATCGCCGAGTCCAGGCGGGTGAGCTCCGGCTCGTGCTCGGCGATGGCGGCCGCGAACGCGCGGATCCAGCGCTCGACCGCGGCCGCGTCGATCACGGCGAACTCGTCGGGTCCCGCCATCAGACGCCCCACCGCATGCCGGGCGTCCGGACCGGCGCGTCCCAGAGCCGCAGCAGCTCGTCGTCCAGCTGCAGCAGGGTGACCGAGCAGCCGGCCATCTCCAGGCTCGTGATGTACGGCCCCACCAGCGACCGCGCGACGGAGACGCCGGCCTTCGCGAGGATCCGCGACACCTCGCGGTACATCACGTACAGCTCCAGCAGCGGCGTGCCGCCCATCCCGTTGACGAACAGCAGCGTGCCGCCGTCGCCGGTGAAGTCACGGTCGGTGAGGATCGGCTCCACCAGCATCTCCGCCACCTCGCGCGCGGGCGCGAGCGGCACCCGTCGCCGCCCCGGCTCGCCGTGGATGCCGATGCCGATCTCCATCTCGTCCTCGGGCAGGTCGAACGTCGGTTGCCCGGCGGCCGGCACGGTGCACGACGTGAGCGCCATGCCCATGCTGCGCCCGGCGTCGTTGACCCGCCGCGCGATCGCGGCCACGCCCGCGAGGTCACGGCCCTCGTCCGCAGCGGCGCCTGCCAGCTTCTCCACCAGCACCGTGACGCCCACGCCCCGCCGGCCCGCCGTATAGAGGCTGTCCTGCACCGCGACGTCGTCGTTCGTCACGACCGACACGACCTCGACGCCGGTGTCGGCGGCGGCGAGCTCGGCGGCCATCTCGAAGTTCATGACGTCACCGGTGTAGTTCTTCACGATGTGCAGCACACCCGCGCCGCCGTCGATGCCGCGCGTGGCCTCCATCATCTGGTCGGGCACCGGTGAGGTGAACACCTCGCCCGCGCACGCGGCGTCGAGCATTCCTGGCCCGACGAAGCCCCCGTGCAGCGGCTCGTGCCCCGACCCGCCACCGGACAGCAGCCCGACCTTGCCCTGTACGGGCGCGTCGGCCCGATAGACGATTTTGTGGTCGAGGTCGACCCTCAGGTCGGGATGGGCCGCGGCGATACCGCTCAAGGCCTCGGTGACGACGTCGGCAGGATCGTTGATCAGCTTCTTCACGCCGGCCCTCCGGAGCGACTGGGACGATCTCGCGGACCCTACGACTCCTTTGTGTCCCGCGCCACGTCCTGGGGCGCGTCGAAGTGCGACCGCAGCGCCCGCTCCAGCGAACGCCGCAGCGCGGTCGTGAGCGCGGCAGGCTCGTGCGGGCCCCTGACGAGCGCGGTGAAGAGGAAGCCGTCGAACGTGGCCGCGAGCTCTTCGGCCGAGCGGTCGGGGTCGGGTGCGCCTGCCGCGCGCAGCAGTCCCGCGGCGAACGCCCTGATCGTGTCCCCCGCACGCACGAACAACGCCTTGAGTTGCGGGTCCCGCGTCGCGGCGAGGGTCAGCTCGTAGCGGGCGACCGTGCGGTACCGCTGCGTCGTGACCATTCCGACGGCGACGTCGACGAGGGCGTCGGCCAGCACGTGGGCGTCCAGATCGACCGCCGGGATGGCCGCTGCCTCTACGGCCAGGTCCAGCTCGAGCAGCCGCTCGACACAGCCCTCGACGAGCGCCGAGCGGCTGCGGAAGTAGTACGACGTGCTGCCCAGCGGGATGCCGGCCGCCGCGTCGACGGCGCGGTGGGTGAGCCCCCGCATGCCGTGCTCGGCCAGCACGTGCAGGGCACCGTCGAGGATCTCGGTTCTGCGGTCCGGCATCGTCCCTCTACATCTGTCGAGCCGAGTGGGCTACGCTCGACTCTACAGACGTAGAGGAGGGGGACGGCATGCACGTCGTCGTGATCGGCGCGGGCCTCGGGGGACTGGCCGCCGCGGTGGCCGCGGACCGGGCCGGGCACACCGTCACCGTGCTGGAGCGGGCGCCCACGCTGCGCGAGACCGGAGCCGGAATCGGAATCATGCCCAACGGGGTGCTTGCGCTCGACGCGCTCGGGCTCGGGGAGCCGGTGCGGGCGCAGGCGGGCCCGCTCGACGCCGGGAGCGGGATGCGGGACCGGGACGGGAAGCCGCTGCTCACGGCCGACATGGCCGCTGTGCGGAACCGCGTCGGGGCACCGCTCGTCGTCGTCCGCCGGTCATGGCTGCACAGCCTGCTCGCCGACGCGCTCGCGCCCGGGACGGTGCTCACCGGTATGCCCGTCACAGCGCTGCGCGACGCGGGGGACCACGTCGAGCTCCGCACGGGCGGCGGTCCGGTGCACGCCGACGCCGTGGTCGTCGCCGACGGAGCCCACAGCAGGCTGCGGGCCGCGCTGCTGCCCGAGCACCCAGGACTCGCGGGCTCCGGTGAGCACGCGGCGCGCGCGATCGCCCCCGCCGCGCCGCCGGGTCTCCCGCTGCCGGTGGGCGAGTCCGTCGACCACCGCACCGGCGACCGCTTCGGCTGCATGCCGCTCGCCGACGGAGGCGTGTACTGGTACGCCACGTGGCACGGCCCGTCGCCTGCCGATCCCGCCGAACGGCACCGCTGGCTGCGCGAGCGCCGTGCCGGGTGGCATCCGGCGGCCGTCGCGCTCATCGACGCGACGCCCGCCGACGTCGTGCACGTCGTGGAGACCGAGCAGCTGGTCCACCCGCTCGCCACCATGGCCATCCGCCGCGTCGCGCTGCTCGGCGACGCGGCCCACGCGATGACCCCCGACCTCGGGCAGGGCGCCTGCCAGGCGTTCGAGGACGCCGTGACGCTCGGCGCTGTGCTCGACGGCGCCTCAGCCGCCGACGTGGCGGCCGCCCTGCGGGACTACGACGCGCTCCGGCGGCCCCGCACGTCCGCGCTCCAACGCGAGTGCCGCCGCATGCACCGGCTGCTCGGCCTCACCGGATGGCGGGGCAGGCTGCGGGACGCGCTGCTGCGCCGGGTGCCGCCTGCGCTCGCGGTGCGGTCGCTGGCCGCCCAGTACCGGTTCACGCCGGAACCCGCGCGGCGCGAGGCGTCAGCTCGCTAGGCGGACCCTGGCGAGCACCGCCCTGTGATCGGTGCCGGGGAGGTCGAGCACCTCGAACCGGGTGGTTTCGGCGTCGGCGGGCACGAGCACGTGGTCGATCTGGATGCCGAGCCAGCGGGGCACACCGGCCGGGAACGTGCCGACGAGGCCCCGCCCGGTGCCCTCGGCGGCACTGCGGCAGCGGCCGAGCGCGGCGCGCAGGGCTGGGTGGTCGAACGTGGCGTTGAGGTCGCCCGCCACCAGCGGTGCCACCGGCGCGGCACACCAGCTCCCGATGAGCGCCAGCTCGTCGTGCCACCATGTGGTGCCATGCCCCGACATCGGCGCGGTGGGGTGTACGCCGTAGAGGGTGCGCGCGCCCAGGATGCCGCCGGTGACCTCCAGGTGCGGCAGCCGCATCCCGCGGCCGCGGCGCACCCGCACGTCACCGGCGCGCTCACCGACCAGCAGGACGACGTCGTAGCCGTCGCGACGCCCACCGCCCGACGCCACCCATGCGCGGTAGCCGAGCCCGGCCAGCAGCGGCATCAGCTTGTCGCGGAAGTCGGCCCCGGCCTCGGGCAGGACGACGAAGTCCGGGCGCTCGTCGGCCACCAGCGCGGCGAGCGCGGCGGTGTCGGCGCTGCCGTGCCACACGTTGGCGGTGAGCACGGTGACGTCGGCCGGCCCCGGCGCCGCGGCGGGCCGCCGGGAGGCGCGGTGGACGATCGACGCACCGGCGGCGGTCCCCGCCGCCGCGAGGCCGGCAGCGAGCGGACGGGTGCGGGCGCGAGTGGCCAGCAGCGCGGCCCCGGCGAGCAAGGACGCCGCCACGTGCGGACGCCACGCCTGCGCGACCGCGGTGAACGTGGCCGGACCGCCTCGCGCGAGCGCCTGGGCCGTGTACACCTTCTCCGCGACCATGGGCCGGAGGCTCCGCGGGACGAGCGGGCGTACCAGCGCGGTCACCAGCGGTACCAGGGCCATGGATGCCGGATCCTCTCTGATGTGGGCGCCCGGCAGTCGCGTCGGCGGGCATCGGGTCAACGTCCACGACGTGCGGCCGGTTCCTCGGCGGGGCGCGCACCACGGTATCCGACCTCCGATCGGCAGCCCCGGGCATGATCCTTCCGAGATCCGGCTCGTCGCCCTCGCGGGGACGATCCGGCGCATCCCGGAACGATCGATCCTTGCGAGATCGCGGTCTCCGCCCTGCTCAGGGCGCTGAGCCTGGTTTCGGAAGGATCTTGGTCCCCAGTACGCCGAGGGTGAGGAGCAGGCGGTCCCGCGGGTCGCCGATGCAGCGGCCGGTGGCGGCCTCGATGCGACGCATCCGGTAGATCACGGTGTTGCGGTGGCAGAAGAGCGCGCTGGCCGCGTGGGTGGGTGAGCCGCCCGCGGCGAGCAGCTGCTCGAGGGTCTGCAGGAGCGTGTCCCGGTCGGCGGGCGGCAGGTCGAGGAGGCCGCCGAGGCCGGCGCGCAGCACGCGCGGGGCGAGCTCGGGGCTGTCGGCGAGCAGCGCCTCGGGGAGCCGCTCGTCCAGTACCGCGAGGCCGGGCCCGCCCAGGGTGCGGGCGGCGGTGTGGGCCAGCCGGTAGCCGGTGTCGAGGGCGGCCAGCCCGTCCACCACCGGGGAGACGCCCACCCTGCCTGCCGCGCACGGGCGCAGCGCGTCCAGGGCGATCCGCGGAGCGCGGTGACCGAGCGCCGCGACGCCGACCTCGTCGCGAGGGCGCAGGAACCAGGCCGACGCGACGCCGACGGCGGCAAGGGCCTCCTGCGGCCCGCGCAGTGCCTCCTCCCCCGACGGGTCCACCGGCGCGACGACGCACAGCACCGGCCCGGTCTCGGGGAGCCCGAGCACGGTCGCGGCGTCGCGGAGGAAGGCGGGGTCGCCACCGCGGCCCTCGATGAGGCCGTCGAGGACGGCGTGGCGGCGGCCCAGGTCGTGGCTGTGTGCGCGCAGCTCCTCCTGCCGGTATGCCTGCACGAGTGCCGACGAGCTGCTGTCGTTGACCCGCCACACGTAGCTCGCCGCGTCCAGCAGCGCCTCGTCGTACCCGCCCGCGAACCGCCGCCGCGACACCTCCAAGAGCGCCTCCCACAGCACCCGCCCACCCAGGCGGTAGGCGCGCAGCACGACCTCGAGGGGCACACCCGAGCGGGCTCTGCGCCGCCCGGTGTCGCAGGACGTGTCCTCCGGGTCGACGCCGTCGGGCACCTGGTCGGCGATCACCTGGACCCCGCGCTCAAGGTTGGCCCTGCACGCGGCGCGCAGCTCCTCGATCATGTCCCGCTCGGCGTAGGCAGGCTCGCGCTGCAGCACCAGCACGGTGAGGCGATCGGCGAGGCCGTCGACGTCGTCCAGCAGCGCGGAGCCGAGCACCCGCAGCGCCTCGTCGGCGGCCGGCCGCAGCCGGCGGCCAGGGCGCCCGATGGGCAGCATTCCGGCACTCTGCAGCAGCGCGCACAGCTCCGTCCAGACCCACCGGGCGCACTGCCCAGTTCAGCGCACCGGATGTTGGGCGCTGCGCCCATGGAATCTGTTGGGCGCTGCGCCCAAGGTGTGAACGGGGTCACCGCTGCCACCGGGGAGGACGCCCTGTCGTGAAGCCGTCCGCAGAAGAGATCCCGGTGTTCGCGGTGGCGGGGGTCGGCGTCCGGTTCGGCGGGCTGGTGGCGCTCGACGACGTCTCGCTCGCCGTCGCCCCGAGCGCCGTGCACGGCGTGATCGGGCCGAACGGCGCGGGCAAGACCACCCTGTTCAACGTCTGCTGCGGCTTCGTGCGCCCCGACAACGGGCAGGTGCTGCGCCACGGCCGCACGGTGCGCGACCTGCGCCCGCACCGGCTCGCGGCGATGGGCGTCGCCCGCACGTTGCAGGGCGTCGGCCTGTTCCGCGGGCTGACGGTGGCCGAGAACGTGATGGTCGGCGCCGATCGGCACCGCCGCGCCGGGTTCGCGGCCAGCCTCTTCGCGCTGCCCCGCTCCGACCGCGACGAGGCCGCGCTGCGCGAGCGCGCGATGGCTGCCCTGGCGGCGCTGGGCGTCGACGGCTACGCCGGCCGGCTGCCGGGGAGCCTCCCCTATGCCGTGCAGAAGCGGGTGGCGCTGGCCCGCGCGCTCGCCGCCGAGCCCGACCTCCTGCTGCTCGACGAGCCCGCGAGCGGCCTCGGCGCCGACGAGATGGCCGAGCTGGGCGAGCTGATCCGCGGGCTCACGGCCCGGATGTCGGTGGTGCTGGTGGAGCACCACATGGACCTGGTGATGAGCGTCTGCGACCGGATCACCGTGCTGGACTTCGGCCGGGTGGTGGCGGAGGGCACCCCTGACGAGGTGCGCGACGACCAGGCGGTCATCGATGCCTACCTGGGCGAGGAGGCGCGGAAATGACTTGTCGCGCCGGGAGAGCGGCGTGAGCACCGGCAGCCTCGAGGTGCGAGGGCTCACCACCACCTACGGGGCCGTTGTCGCCGTGGACGGGGTCGATCTCATCGCCGAGCCGGGGCAGATCACCGCCGTCCTGGGGGCGAACGGTGCCGGGAAGACCACGCTGCTGCGCACGATCTCCGGGCTCGTGCGGCCGTCCGCCGGGCAGGTGCTGCTCGACGGCGCCGACCTCACCCGGGCCCGGACCGAGGAGATCGCCCGCGCCGGGATCGCGCACGTGCCCGAGGGGCGCGGGGTGATCACGGAGCTGACGGTGGAGGAGAACCTGCGGCTCGGGGCGATGCTGGGGGCCTCCCGGCGCCGCACCGAGCGCGGCCTCGAGCAGGTCTACGAGATGTTCCCACCGCTCGCGGAGCGCCGCCGCCAGTACGCGCACGTGCTCTCCGGCGGCGAGCGGCAGATGCTCGTGATCGGGCGCGCGCTGCTGACCGGTCCGTCGGTCCTGCTGCTGGACGAGCCGTCGCTCGGACTGGCGCCGCGGATCGTCTCGCAGATCTTCGAGCTGCTGCGCGGGCTCGTCGACGCCGAGGGCACCACCGTGCTGCTGGTGGAGCAGAACGCGCGCAGCGCGCTGTCCATCGCCGACGTCGGGATCGTGCTGAACCTGGGCCGGGTGGTGGCCCGCGAGGCCGCGGCAGTCCTCGCAGCCGACGAAACCCTCCGGCACGCCTACCTCGGGTTCTAGGGAGCGTGATGCAGCAGTTCCTCAACGTGACGCTGACCGGTCTCGGGCAGGGCGCTATCTACGCCGCGTTCGCGCTGGCCCTCGTGCTGATCTGGCGCTCCACCCGGATCGTCAACTTCGCGCAGGGCGCCATGGGCATGTTCACGACCTACCTCGCGCTAACGCTGATCGAGGCCGGGCAGTCCTACTGGGCAGGGCTCGCCGTAGCGCTGGTGGCCGGGCTGGTGCTCGGCGCCGTGATCGAGCGGCTGGTCATCCGACCGGTCGAGGGCGGGCCGGAGCTGAACGCCGTGATCGTCACGCTCGGGCTGTTCGTGGCGCTGCAGGCGCTCGCCGCGATCCTCTTCGGCTCGACGTTCCGCTCGTTCCCGGCGCCGTTCGACCTGCGCGGGTTCACCGTCGGAGACGTCAACATCGCGTTCACCGCGAACAGCATCTACGTGATCGTCGCCGTGGTCGTGGTGATGCTCGGGCTGGTGGCCCTCTTCCGGTTCACCGACCTCGGCCTGAAGATGCGCGCCGCCGCGTTCAGCCAGGAGGTCTCCCGGCTGCTCGGCGTGCGGGTGGGGCGGATGCTGACGCTGGGCTGGGCGCTCGCGGCGGTCGTCGGCTCGCTCGCCGGCCTGCTCATCGCGGGCGGCAGCCTGGTGTTCCCCGCCTACATGGAAGCCGTGATCGTCTACGGGTTCGTGGCCGCGGTGCTGGGCGGGCTGGACTCCCCCGGCGGCGCCGTCGTCGGCGGGCTGACCATCGGGCTGCTGCTGTCCTACGTCAGCGGCTACCTCGGCAGCGAGCTCGTCGCGCTGGCCGCGCTCGCGATCCTGGTCGCGGTGCTGCTGGTACGGCCGCAGGGACTGTTCGCGCGCACCGCGGCGCGGAGGGTCTGATGGTGCAACAGACCGACCGGCCCGCCACCCGCGCCGTTCCGGTTCGCAAGCGCCGGTTCCGGTGGCGCCCGCGCTCGACGTTCGGGCGGCACGGGCTCGCCGTGCTGGTCGCGCTGGTCGCCGTGGTGCTCGTCCTGGAGCTCACCAGCCCGTTCCGCAACTCGCAGCTCGCCACGATGTCCTACTACGCGATCGCCGCGGCGGGCCTGACCGTGCTCACCGGGCTGAACGGCCAGATCTCGCTCGGCCACGGCGCGCTCATGGCCGTGGGCGCGTACACGACCGGCCTGCTGCTCGGCCCCGAGGGGGACGGCGCCCTGACGCTCCCGCTGATCATGCTGATCGCCGCCGCCGTGACGGCGCTGGTCGGAGCGGTGGTGGGGGCCGCGGCCGCGCGGCTGCACGGGCCGTACCTCGCGGGCGCCACGCTCGCGCTGGCCGTCGCCGTGCCGGGGCTGGCGATCTACTTCGACCACACGCTCGGCGGCGAGCAGGGTCTGCGCATCGCGTCGCCCGAGGTGCCGGGCTGGTTCGACGCCACGATCTACTTCCTGTTCGCGCACGAGACGCCCAGCGCGAAGTACCTCGCCTACCTCGGCTGGGGCACGCTGCTGCTGGTCCTGCTGCTGCTCGCGAACCTCATGGCCGGGCGGGTCGGGCGGGTGTGGCGCGCGGTGCGTGACGACGAGGTGGCCGCGGAGCTCGCCGGGATCCGGCTGGGCCAGGTGCGGGTGCTGGCGTTCGTGGTCAGCGCGGCGTGCGCGGGGCTCGCGGGTGCGGTGCTCGGCGTCGTCGTGCGGCTCGCGGCGCCGAGCGGGTTCACGATCGTGCTCTCGCTCTCGCTGCTCACGGCGGTGGTCGTCGGCGGGCTCGGCAGCCTGACCGGTGCCCTGCTGGGCAGCGCGCTGCTGGTGTTCCTGCCGCCCGCCGTCACCAACCTCGGCATCGGCGCCGGGCTGGACGGCACGCAGGCCGCGCAGCTCGCGCCGTTCGTCTACGGCGTGGTGCTGATCCTCGTGATGCTGCTGGCCCCGACGGGGGCGGTCGGCGTGCTGAAGAAGGTCTCGGGTCGCCGGAGGAGGACACGATGAAGGCAAGGGCTCCCAAGGTCCGGAATCTCTGCGCCACACTGGCGGCGGCGTTGCTGATCAGCGCATGCGGCGCGGGTGGCCGTCCGCAGGAGGGCGGCGGGACGGAACCGCAGGTCGGCGTCACCGCCACGTCGGTGAAGGTGGGCGCCCACTTCCCGCTCACCGGGGTGGCCGCGCCGGGCTACAGCGAGATCCCGACCGGCACCAAGGCCTACTTCGACTTCGTCAACGCCGCCGGTGGCGTGCACGGCAGGCAGATCGAGTACGTCTTCCGCGACGACGCCTACAACCCCACGCAGACCAGCCAGGTCGTCAACGAGCTCGTGCTGCAGGACCAGGTCTTCGCGATCACGGGCGGGCTCGGCACACCCACCCACTCCGCCGTGCTCGACTACCTCAACAGCGAGGGCGTGCCCGACCTGTTCGTCTCCTCCGGCTCCCTGCTGTGGGACCAGCCGCAGGAGAACCCGATGACGTTCGGCTGGCAGCCCGACTACGAGATCGAGGCGAAGATCATCGGGCAGTACGTGGCGCAGAACTTCCCGCAGGCGCGGGTGGGGTTGTTCCTGCAGGACGACGACCTCGGCCGGGACGCCGAGATCGGCGCCCGCCGCTACCTGGAGAGCCAGATCGTGGCCGCGGAGCGGTACACGCCGGGCAACACCGACGTCGCCCCGCAGATCGCCGCGCTGCAGGCGGCCGGGGCCGACCTGGTGATCGGCTTCAACGTGCCGTCCTACACGGCGCTGTCGCAGCTGCAGTCGCTGCGGCTGAACTACCGGCCGCAGTGGATCTACTCGAACATCGGCTCCGACCCGGCGCTCGTCGGTTCGCTGCTCGCCCGCTTCTCCGAGGGCGCCGTGACCGACGCCGGCCTGCTCGAAGGCGTGCTGACCACCGAGTACCTGCCCGGCGTCGACAACCCGGACAACCCGTGGATGCAGCTGTTCCAGCGGGTGTGGGACGCCCATGGCGGCGAGGGCGAGCTCACCAACTACCGCGTCTACGGGATGGCCGAGGCGTACACGTTCGTGCAGGCGCTGCAGGCCGCGGGCCCGAACCCCACGCGCGAAGGCATCGTCGACGCGGTCGAGCGCTCCGGCGCCACGTTCGAAGGGCCGTGGGCGGCGCCGTTCCGCTACTCGGCCGAGCGGCACGCCGGCATCTCGGGCGTCCAGGTCACCCGGATCACCGGGGGCACGACGCAGAACCTCACCCCGGTACTGGTCACCGACAACGGCGACGCCCCGATCACGGAAGCTACCGAGGAGCCGGCCCAGCCTCCGGCCGACGGCATCCCGGATGTCCAGCCGGTGAGCTGAGGCCGTGGCTCGCCGGTCGCGGGGGCGTACTTCGCGCTGATCACCTCGTTCGACGACCTCACCGTCGCCCTCTTCGTGGTGACCACCGACCTGCAGACGCTTCCGTCCGGATCTTCAACCACCTCCGGTACAACTACGACCCCAGGGTCACCCCCGTGGGCACGCTGATGGTGTTGCTGGCCGTCGTACCGAACAGCCGGGCCGGCCGCTGGAGATCGGAGTAGTTCCGTGCGCGTCATCGTCATCGGAGCCGGAGTGGTGGGCGCGGCCGTCGCAGCCGGGCTGACCCGGCGCGGCGCCGAGGTCACCGTGCTCGACGCAGGCCGCCCCGGCGCGGGCACAACCGCGACGTCGTTCGCGTGGGTCAACGCCAACAAGAAAGACCCGCTGCCGTACTTCGAGCTCAACAACGCCGGCATCGCCGCGCACCACGCGCTGGCCGGCGGGCCCACGCCATGGTTCTTCCCCACCGGGCACCTGGAGTGGGCGACCACCGACGAGCACGCCGCGCTGCTGGCCGCCCGCCTGCCGAAGCTGCAGGACCGGGGCTACCCCCTGCGGCGGCTCACCCGCACCGAGGCCCTCGAACTGGAGCCCGACCTCGTCGCGCCAGCGGACACGGAGTTCGTGTTCTACCCCGAGGAGGCCCACACCCTGCCCGGCCTGCTGCTCGCCCGCCTACTCGGCGAGGCCCGCGACCGCGGCGCAACAGTCCTTCCGCACACCGAGGTGACCGGCATCGACCTCGGGACGCCCGCCGTCACGACCGCGCGCGGCGACTCGCACACCGCCGACGTCGTCGTGAGCTGCGCGGGACGGTGGAGCACGCCCGTGGCCGCGCTCGCGGGCCTCGACGTGCCGCTGCTCGACCCCGACCTGGCCGGCTCGGCCACCGTCGGGTTCCTGGCCACGACCGAGCCTGTGCCCGCCCGGCTGTCGCGGCCCCTCACCGACTCCCGGCTCAACGTGCGACCCGACGGCGGCGGGCGGCTGCTGCTGCAGGCCCTCGACCTCGACGGCGCCGCCGACCCGGCCGCCCCACCCCCTGCCGACGGTCCGCTCGCCGCCGAGATCGTCGGCCGCCTGCCCGCCGTCCTCGCGCTCACGGAGGGCACCCGACTGGAGAAGATCCGCGTCGGGCAGCGCCCCCTTCCGGCGGACGGCCTGACGATCGCCGGCTTCGCCGACCCGGACCGCCGCTTCTACGCCGTGGCGACCCACAGCGGCATCACCCTCGCCCCGCTACTGGGCGACCTGGTGAGCGGCGAGCTGTTCGGCACGGAATCGCCCCTGCTGGCGGAGTTCCGCCCGAGCCGCTTCGCAACCGGTCGCTCAGAAGCGACCCCCGCGGCGCCCCGCCTTCCGGGAGAGCAGTAGGACTAACCCGAGTTTCCGGAACGTCCGGGGCCGTGCGCATGCGCACAGTTCGGAGCACCGAGGCCATACCCGCAAGTAAGGTGAGGCTTCCTTAGTCTGGGAGACCTTCGATGCGACTGCTCGGCCTGCTCCTCGCCGGCCTACTGGCCGCGACGGCCTGCTCCACCTCGGCGCCCGAGTCCACCGGCACCGCGAGCTGGTCGTTCACCGACGACCTCGGCAACACCGTCACGGTCGCCGAGCGTCCCACGCGGATCGCCGGGCTCACCGACGTCGTGGCGTCGCTGTGGAACTACGGGATCAAGCCGGTGGCCGCGTTCGGCTACACCGGGATCAGCCAGGACAAGCGGTTCGCCGATCGCGACCTCTCCGGCGTGACCGAGCTCGGGCCGATGTACGGGCAGATCGACCTGGAGGCCCTCGCGGCCGCCGACCCCGACCTGATCGTGACGCACGCCTACCCCGTCGACGTCGCGGGCACGATCGACCCGAACGCCCCGCTATACGGGTTCACCGACCTCGCCCAGCAGGAGGCCGCCTCCCGCATCGCCCCGATCGTCGCGGTCACGATGGACGGTTCGGCCGTGCAGGTGATCGACCGCACCGCACAGCTGGCGCTCGCCCTCGGCGCCGACCCGGCCGTGGTCACCGGCGCCCGCGCCGAGTACGACACGGCGGCCGATCGGCTGCGCACCGCGGCGGCCTCCGGGCTGCAGGTCCTGGTGGTGGCCGCCTACCCCGCCGAAGGCTTCTACGTGGCGAAGGCCCCCGACGACCCGACGCTCACCGCGTTCGCCGACCTCGGGGTCCGGTTCGTCGACCCGGGCGGTACCGGCTACTACTGGCAGATCGTGAGCTGGGAGAACGTCGGCTCGCTTCCGGCCGACATCGTGCTCGAGTCGCAGATCGACGACATGACCGCCGAGCAGATCCTCGCGCAGCCGACGTTCGCGCGGACGCCCGCCGGGCAGGCGCGCCAGGTCTACCCCTGGTTGTTCGCGACCATGGACTACACCGCCCAGGCGGCGTACATGACCGAGGTGGCCGGGTACATGGGGTCCGCGCGCAAGGTGGTGTGAGCCTCGCAGAGTTCCGGGCGTGAACGCTTTCGATCTCGCCCCGGACGTCGTGGACGGCTTGGCTGTACGTTCTTCACGCTGATGTCCGAGACCGCGCTGCTGCGTCAGTCGGCGGTTCAGAAGCTCGCCGGGTCCCGATAGGGTGTAATCACGTAATCCCGGAGGGGTTTCCCGTGACCGACACCGTTCCCACCTTGTACGAGTGGTGCGGCGGCTTCGCCGCGCTGCGCCGCCTCACCGACGTCTTCTACAAGCGGGTGCTCGACGACCCACTGCTCGAACCGATCTTCCGTAACATGAGCCCCGACCACCAGGACCACGTGGCCCGCTGGCTGGGCGAGGTGTTCCGCGGGCCCGCCGACTACACCGACCACCTCGGCGGCTACCCGGCGATGCTCTCCCACCACATCGGCCTTGCCATCACCGAGGAGCAGCGGGCGCGCTGGGCGCGGCTGATCGCGCAGAGCGCCGACGAGGCCGGCCTGCCCGACGACCCGGAGTTCCGCTCGGCGTTCGTCGCGTACGTCGAGTGGGGCACCCGGATCGCCAAGGCCAACTCCGCACCTGGCGCCAACCCGCCCACCGACTACCCGGCCCCGCGCTGGGGCTGGGGAGAGGCGCCGCCCTACACCCCCTGACCCCTCAGGCCAGCGCGCGGCTGCCGGCGACGAGGGCAAGGGCGGGGTGGCGTAGACCCAGCCCGCCCGCCCCGCGGACGATGCCCTCCTTGACCATCGCGGCCATGCGCCCGGTGAGCATCGGCCCGATCGGGCGGTCGTTCGAGCCGGCGTACTGGACGAGGCCGTCCTTCCGGCCGAGGCTGATGCACTGGCCGTCGAAGTCGACGCGCAGCCGGCGCGGGGTGCGACCGGCCATGCGGTCGCCGATCGCGCGGACGGCGCACGCGGCGGCCAGCCCTCCGGGCCCGCACCCCATGCGCAGCTCCCGCCCGTCCGGCCTGTGGGTGGCCGCGGCGTCCCCGATGGCGTAGACGTCGGGGTGCGACACCGACCGCATCGTGCCGTCCACCAGCATGCGCCCGTTGTCGCCGACGGCCAGCCCGGCCTCGCGCGCCAGTTGCGGCACCCGGAAGCCGGTGGTCCAGACCACCGCGTCGGCGTCGACGTGCTCACCGCTCTCCAGCAGGAGACCGTCCGCGGCGACCTTGGCCACGGGCGCGTGTTCGTGGAGCCGGATGCCGAGGCGGTCGAAGGCGCGATACAGGTGGGCCTGGCCGGGCTCGGACAGCGCGGGGCCCAGCGTGTCGCCGGTGACCAGCCGCACCGTCCGGTCCGGGTAGGTCTCGGCCAGCTCGGTGGCGGCCTCGATGCCGGTGAGCCCACCGCCGACCACGGCGACCGTCGAAGCGGTGCGCATCCGCTCGTGCAGGCGGGCGGCCCGCTCGGCGTCGGCGATCGCGGTGGCGTGCTCGGCCGCGCCGGGGACGGCGTCCAGATCGGCCTGGCTGCCCAACGCGTACACCAGCAGGTCGTAGCGCACCGGCTCCGCGCCGCTCGCCAGCTCCACCTGCTGCTGATCGGGGTCGATGCGGGTGACCTGGTCGACGAGCAGCCGGACGCCGGTGCCCCGGAGCAGGTCGCGCAGCGGCACGTCACGGAGCCGCTGGCCGGTCGCGAGCTGGTGGTTGCGCATCCGCTCCACGAACCGGTCCCGGTTGTTGACCAGGGTGACCGTGGCGCGGCGGGCGAGCAGCTTCGCGGCGGTGAGGCCGGTGTAGCCGGCGCCCAGAACCACGATGTGCGGGGTCGATGTCATGTGCACGAGACGCCCGCGGCTCGCGCCGCGTGACATGACGTGACGCGCGTCACTAGGGACGCCACCTATTCCGGGCGGGCCACGAGGACGTTCACGCCGCTCCCCGGGCCCGTCGGCAGGACCCGGTGGAGCCGGAAGCCTGCGGCGGCCAGCAGTGCGGCGAACTCCTCGGCCGTCCGCTCCTGGCCACCCAGCAGCGTCAGCATGTGCACGTCCATCCGCACGGCGGCGGGGTCGTCGGCCGCGTGTTCCGGGAGCACGGCCTCGACCAGCAGGAGCGTGCCCTCGTCCGGCATCGCGCGGCGGACGGTCCGCAGGATGGCGACGGCGTCGTCGTCGGACCAGTCGTGGATCACGCGGGAGAGCACGTAGGCGTCCGCCCCCGCGGGAACCTCGGCGAAGAAGTCGCCGGCGACGGCCGGCAACTGCGCTTCCCGCACGACCTCGGGCCGGTCGAACAGCGTCACCGACAGCTGCGGCACGGCCCGCACGATCTCCCGCGACAGCACGCCCGTTCCCCCTCCAACGTCGACGAGGGTGCGGAACCGGCGGAAGTCGTACGCCTCCACCACCGCGGCCGCCTCGCGCGCGGCGCGCACCGCCATCGAGCCCTGGAACCGGGCGCTCTCCACCGGGTGCGCGTCGAGGTACTCGAAGAGCGTCCTGCCGTGGACGCGCTCGAACGGGACGCCGCCGTCGCGCACCGCGTCCAGCAACCCCGCCTCCGCGGCGTAGTACAGCCCGCCGCGGGCGAGTACCGCCCCGCGTTGGGAGCCCTCGACCCCCTCCCGCAGCAGCTCGCCGGTGGCCGTCAGCCCGAACCTGCCCCCGGGCAGCTCCTCGAGAACCTCCTCGGCGGCGAGGCCGCGCAGCACCCGACGCAGATTCCCCGCGTCGGCGCCGACCTTGCCGGCGAGCTCCTCCGCGGTACGCGGGCCATCGGCCAGCTCGTCGGCGACGTGCAGCTCGGCCACGACCCACAGCAGCTGGGTCACGACGTAACCGTCGGTGAGCCTGGCGAGCCGGGCATCGGGAGTCATGCACGAGGACGCTATGGCCGCGCCGCCTCGACGCCTATCCGCCGGACGGCAGCACGCGGGACTACTCGTCGCGCTGCCGCGCATCCCGGAGCTGACGCCGGACGTCCTCCAGGACCCATCTGTGGTGCCCGCCCGGGGTCGTGTACTCAGGCGTGATCACCCCGTTGGTGATCCATACCAGGGATCGTGCCGCGGGCGACACCCAGCTCGCGGGCGTCGGCGCGAGAAGCGCACCAGCGCGGTCGCCGCCGCACCAAGGTCCTTCTCGAACCGATCAACCGCTGGGCGGCAGCACGCAGAACTCGTTGCCCTCCGGATCCGCGAGCACCACCCACGGCAGCTCCGGCTCGTCGGAGATCCGCGTGGCGCCCATGTCGACGAGCCGCTGGACCTCCGCCTCCTGCGTGCCGACGGCGGGCGCGATGTCCAGGTGCAGCCGGTTCTTCCCGGACCGCTCCTCGGGCACCGGCTGGAAGAGCAGCACCGGACCCTTTCCCGTGCCGATCTGCACGTACTCGACGCCGTGGGCGTCGCGCCACCGCCGGTCCACCTCGGTGCCGAGCGCGGCGCACCAGAAGGTGGCGCAGCGCTCAGGGTCCCGGCAGTCCACGGCCACCGCGATCAGCCTGCTGACCATGCCCGCCCCGTTCCCGCCCCACCGGCCGCGAAACGCCGACCGGCGGCGGGGGGATACCCCAGGCCGGGACGGAGGGCAGCCGGCTACGGGACGAGCGCGCGGTCGGTTTGGCTTTGCTCATGCGATCCGTGCGCATCGCTGCCACATTCCTCGCCGGCCTCGCCCTCGCCGCGTCGACGGTCTCCTGTGGATCGGCCCCACCCGAGCACGACGATTTCCAGGTATGGCTGGGCGACTTCCCCGTACGAGCGCGGATCGACCGGCCGGCGGCCGGCCGGGTGCCCGCCCTGGTGCTCGTGCACGGAACGGGCCCACGAGACATGGATCAGACCGTCCGCGGATACGACGGCACGGTCCGCTCGCGCATCTTCGCGGATCTCGCGCGGTATCTGTCTGCCCGCGGAATTGCCGTCGTCCGCTACGACAAGCGCCATGTCACCGGCCCGGACTCCGTAGACGCTGCCGGGTTCGCGCGGCTCACCCAGCAGGAGCAGGTCGCGGACGTCGACAGCGTGGTACGTGCCGCGAAGCTCGACCCGCACGTAGATCCGGACTGGGTGTTCGTGTACGGCTGGAGCGAGGGCACCGCCGTCGCGGCCGAGTACGCCGTCCGGCACGGCGACATCGCCGGGCTGATCCTGCAGGGCAGCGTGAACGTGCCGTGGTACGACGGGTTGGTGGACCAGGCGCTGCACGTGGCCGAGCCTCACCTTCGCCGGTACGCCCGCGACGGTTCGCTCGACGCGGACGGGCTGCGTCGCGCCTGGCTGGGCGCGGGCGGTCTGCAGGTCAAGGAGTGGATCACCTTCGTGGCTCCCGGCGCGGCGAGCGGCTCGTTCATCCCGGGCCGGGAGTTCGATCCGGATCAGGACGGTCGGGTCGAGCTCGACTCGGAGTGGCGTGCAGCCGTGCCCGCCTTCGTTGACTCCCTGCTCGCGCCGAGTGGCCCGCTGGCGAGCTGGGGCCGCCGCCGCGGCCTGCCATCCGTCACGGAGCAGGCACCGGGACTGCGGCTCCCGGTGCTCGTGCTGCAGGGCGAGCACGACGGGAACGTGCCGCCGGCCTCCGCACACGTCCTCGACGATGCCCTGCGCGAGCACGGCACCCTGCGGATGTATCCGGGGCTCGGGCATTCCCTCGGACCGGCCGTCGACCGCGCAGATGACGATCTTCGACCCATCCACGAGCTCCCGATGGCGGACATCGTGGCCTGGCTCGACCAGCACGCGCGCGCCTGATCCCGACTCGAGTGCATCCAGAGCCCGACTCGCGTGCACGGAGACCGCGACTCGCGCACACCCAGAGCGCGACTCGCGGGAAATCAGTGCTCGTCGAACAGGACGCTCACCGACTCGCCGTTGTGGATCCGCCGGACCGCCTCGGCCAGCGCGGGGGCGATCGAGAGCACCGTGAGCTTCTGGGCGTGCTCGGCGCCCGGCACCGGGACGGTGTTGGTGCACACGATCTCGGCGACGTCGTCGCGCTGCCCGATCCGCTCGAGGGCGCCGTCGCTGAACAGGCCGTGCGTGCAGGCCACGCGCGCGGAGGCGATGTCGTGGTCGACGAGCCGGTCGAGCAGCTCGACGATCGTGCTGCCGCGGGCGATCTCGTCGTCGAGCACCACGACGTCCTTGCCGCGGACGTCGCCGATGATCGAGCTGATCACGACCTTGTCGTCGGAGATCCGCTCCTTCGCGCCCGCCGCGACGGGCAGGCCGAGCAGCCGTGCGAAGCGCGAGGCTTCCTTTGCGTTGCCGAGGTCCGGCGACACGACGACGGAGTTGGACAGGTCCCCGCCGCGGAAATGGCGGGCGAGCTCGTGCAGCGCGTGCAGGTGGTCGACCGGCACCCCGAAGAAGCCGTGCACCTGCGGGGAGTGCAGCGTCATCGTCAGGACGCGGTTCGCGCCCGCGGTCTGCATGAGGTCGGCCATCAGCCGGGCACCGATGGAGATCCGCGGCGCCCCCTTCTTGTCCGAGCGCGCGTAGGCGAAGTGCGGCATCACCACCGTGATCCGCGCGGCCGACGCGCCGCGGGCGGCATCGAGCATCAGGAGCAGCTCGACGAGGTGTTCCTGGACCGGCTGCACCAGCGGCTGCACGATGAACACGTCCCGCTCCCGGCAGTTGGCCTGCAGCTGGACCTCGAGGCAGTCGTTCGCGAACCGGGTGAGCCGCGACGGCGCGAGCGGCACCTCCAGGTGGTGGCAGATCGCGGCGGCGAGCTCCGGGTGGGCCGAGCCGCTGAAGATCGTGATCTCTTTCATCGGGTCCTCCAGTCTCGGCGGCGCGCGTCGAGCAGTGGCGCCTGCAGCTGCGCCCACGGGGAGAGCTGCCCCGTGCCTGCCGCCGCGAGGAACGCCTCCCAGGTCCACCACTCCACCGAGTCGACCTCGTCGGGCCGCGCCCGCGGCTCGCCGACCAGCGTGCAGACGTACACGGGGCAGAGCTCGTTCTCCTCGATTCCGCCCGCCGCGGCGCGGTAGGCGAAGTCGGGCAGCACGAGCCGCAGGTCCACGGCGCCCAGTCCGAGCTCGTCGGCCAGCCGCCTCCGGACCGCGTCCTCCATCGCCTCGCCGGGCGCCGGGTGGCCGCAGCAGGTGTTGGTGCGCACACCCGGGAAGGTCACCTTCTGCTTCGCGCGCCGCGTGACGAGCAGGCGGCCGTCGCGGTCGAAGCCATAGCAGGAGAACGCCAGGTGCAGCGGTGTGGTCGCCCCGTGCACGGTGGCCTTGTCGGCGACGCCGATGGCGCGCCCGTCGTCGTCCAGGAGCACGACCTGCTCGGGAGGGCCCACGGCGTCACCGTAGTCGATCGCTTGCTTTTCATACATACACGCATGTATGAAAGACACATGCGCAGGACGGCCGAGGACACAGCGGCCACCCGCGCCGCTCTCGTCGACGCGGCGCTCTTCGCCTTCGCCCGCGACGGCATCCACCGGGCGACCCTCGCGGGGATCGCCGAGGCGGCGGGCGTCACGCGCGGTGCGGTCTACCACCACTTCGCCGACAAGGACGCGCTGCTCGGCGCCGTGCTCGGCGAGACATGGGACGTGGTCGCGGCACCGATCTGGGCGGCCCTCGACACGCCGGGCACCCCGCTCGTCGCCCGGATCGAGGCGTTCGCGCTCGCCTGGCTCACGGCGTTGCGCTCCGACCGCCGGTTCGCCGCCCTGATGACGGTGAGCCTGCGGGCGGCGGGCACCGGCGGCGGGCTCGCGGAGAAGGCCGCCGGGTTCCGGGCGTGGCGCGACCGGCTCCGGGCGGCGTTGCGCTCCGAGCTCGCCACCCCGGACCCGGCCGCCGCGCACCTGCTGGCCTGGCTGAGCGGCACCGCGCTGCTCGCCGGCCACGACCCCGCACTCGTTCCCCCGGCCGACGCGAGTGGCGTTCGGCCCCTACTCGGAGGGATCCTCCCGTGATATCTCGCGGACCGACCCGGCCGCGCGCCGCGGTTGCGGTCGTCACGCTGGCGCTCGTCGTCGACATGTTCCTGTACGGCAGCCTCGTGCCGCTGCTGCCGGTACTCCCCGCGGTCGCGGGCTCCACCGGTGCGGCTGGGCTGCTCTTCGCCGCGTACGCGGTGGCGATGCTCGTCGCCACGCCGGTGGTGGGCCGGTGGGTCGACCGCAGCGGCCCGCGTGCCCCCCTGCTCGCCGGCCTGATCGCGCTCGCCGCCGCGACCGTGCTGTTCGCGGCCGTGGTCGACGTCCCCGGCACGGTCGGGCTCGCGGTGCTGTCGCTCGCGCGGGCCGCGCAGGGCGTCGCCGCCGCGGCGAGCTGGTCGGCGGGGCTGGCCCTCATCGCGAGCACCCACCCGCCCGAGCGGCGCGGCACCGTGATGGGGCTCGCGCTCTCCGCGATCGGGTTCGGCGTGCTCCTCGGGCCCGCCGTATCCGGCTTCCTCGCAGACGCGTTCGGCCCGCGCGCCCCGTTCCTTCTGGTCGCGGCGCTGGCGGCGGCCGACGCCGTGGCCCGGATCCTCTGGGTCGGGCCCACCGCCGACGCACCGGCGTCGGCGCCGCTGCGGGTGGTCGCGCGCGGGCCGCGGGCCGGGCTGCTGATCGGGCTCACCGCGCTGGGAGCGGCGGCGATCGCGTTCGCCGAGCCGGTGCTGCCGCTGCACCTGTCCGCGCTCGGGCTCGGCGCCACCGGAATCGGGCTGGTCTTCGGTGCGTCCGCGCTGCTCGGTGGGCTGGCGGCCCCGCTCGCCGGGATGGTGACCGACCGGCTCGGCGCGGCCCGGGTGGCCGCCCTCGGCACGCTGGTGGCGGCCGCCGGGTTCGTGTTGTGCGGGCTGCCGGTGGCCGGGGCGTCGATCGCCGGTGTGCTCGTGGTCGGGGTCGGCGCGCAGCTCGTGCTCGCGCCCACGCTCGTGCTGATCGGCGCGCTGGCCGAGCACATCCAGCCACCCGCATACGGCGCCGCGTACGCGCTCTACAACCTGGCCTACACCGCCGGGCTCGCCGTCGCACCGCTCGCGGCCGGTACGGCGGCCGCTCTCGCAGGCGTCGGCGCGACGACGATCGCCGCGGCCGCGGTCGCCACCCTCACCGGCACATGGCTCCTCCTGCGCCGCGCCCCGGCGCCGTCACCGCAAGGGGCAGAGAGACCGCGCGAATAGCTGCCCCTCCGGTGGTCGGTCAGCGCCTGCGCGGGAGGCGGTACCAGCGGGTGGCGGTGCCGGCGCGCACCTCGGCCAGCCCCGCGTCGTCGACGCCCGCCGCGACGACCGCGGCCTCCAGGTCGCGCAGGGCCGTGGCGTAGTCGGCGCGGATCGTCACGACTGGCCAGTTGCTCGCGAACATCAGGCGCTCGGGGCCGAACGCCGCCACGGCGTGGGCGACGGCCGGGGCGATCGCGGCGGGATCCCAGCGCGGCCACGTGGTGAGCAGGTCGATCCCGATCGAGAGCTTCAACGCCACGTTCGGGCAGGCGGCGAGGGTGGCGAGCCGATTCACCCATGCGTCGAGATCGCCGGTCTCGAGGGGCGGACGGGCCAGGTGGTCGACGACGATGCGCAGTTCCGGCACCCGCCGCGCGAGCCCGGCCACCGCGGCGACCTGCGCGTCGGTCACCGGGACGACGTCCCACACGAGGTCGGCGGCGGCCAGCGTCGTCATCAGGCCGGGGTCGAGCCAGTCGAGTGAGTCCCGGGCGACGAGGCAGCGCACGCCGCACCACTGGGATCGGTCGGCGCGGGCGAGCTCGGCGCGGGCAATGGCCGGGTCGGCGAGCGGCAGCCACCCGACAACCCCAGCGACCTGCGGAAACGCCGCAGCATATGCGGCGAGCCGGTCGTTCTCCTCCGGGGTGTCGACCGACTCGACGAGCACGGTGGCCTCGACGCCGGACGCCTCCAGGAGCGGGGCGAGGTCGGCGGGCTCGAAGTCGACGGCCAGCTGCGTGTGCGTGGGACTGCGCCACGGCTGTTCCTGGAGGGCGGTGCGCCAGAAATGGTGATGTGTGTCGATCACGATCCGCTCCAGCGGGGCGCCCGGCGGGCGACGAACGCGGCCACGCCCTCCCGGAAGTCGGCGCTGCCGTAGCAGTCGGCGAGCACGTCGTCGGCGTCCACGTCGACCGAGCCGAGACGCCGGTCGATCTCCTTGAACCCGGCGAGCGTGCGGGGCGCGCCGGACGCGAGCCGCTCGGTGAGCTCGGCGGCTGCGGTGTCCAGCTCGTCGGGCGGCACGACGGCGTGCACGAACCCGGCGGCCGCGGCCTCGGCGGCGTCGATGTTGCGGGCGGTGAGCAGCATGCCCATCGTCCGGGAAACGCCGAGCCTCCGCTGCAGCCGCGCCACCACGGCCGGGGCGAGGCAGTTGCCGAGCGTCCGCGCGATCGGTGCGCCGAAGACGGCCCGGTCGGTGGCCACCAGCACGTCGCAGCACGCGGCGAGGGCGAGGCCACCGCCGACGGCCGGCCCGTCCACCACGCCGAGCACGGGCACCGGCACCGCCAGCAGGTCCTCGATCACGGCGCCGACCCGGCGCTCGTAGTCGAGGCCGTCGGCCGCGCGAGAGAACTCGGTGAACTGGGCGATGTCGGTACCGGCCGCGAACGCCTCGCCCGCGCCCCGCAGCACCACGACGCGCAGGCCGGGGTCGGTGCGCGCCGCGACGCAGAGCTTCTGGAGGTCGTCGTACATCTCCCAGGTCAGGGCGTTGCGCCGGGAGGGGTTGGCCAGCTCCACGTGCAGCACCGGCCCGTCGCGCCTGCTACGCACCTCCCCTCGTGAGTGGATACGCGCGCTATGGCTCGCTTTACCACTCACGACCAGGACCTCCTCGTTGTGTTGTCCGAGCAGTGGCGGGGGCGTCCGCACCGAGGCGGGCGTGCGGGAGAGACGCAGGGGCGAGGAGAGCACCGGCACCGGTCCCTCCACCGGGTGCTCGACGGTCGTGACCATCCCCCGCGCCCGCACGTGCGGGTCCTCCTCGAGGACCTGCTGGTAGTCCTGGATCGGCCCGGCCGGCACGCCCGCGGCGAGCAACCGATCCACCCACGCGGCCGTGTCGTCGGCGGCGAGACGCCGTTCCAGCTCCACCACCAGGTCGGCGCGGTGGGCCATCCGGTCGTCGTTGCGGGCGAACCGCGGGTCGTCGGCCAGCTCCTCGGCGTCGAGGGCCCGGCACAGCCGCTGCCAGAGCCGCTCGTTGTTGGCCCCGACGGTGATGAACCCGTCGCGCGTGGCGAGCGCCTGGTACGGCGCGGACATGCGGTGGGCGGAGCCGAGCGCCTGCGGGGCCTGCCCGGTGGCCCAGAACTCCGTCGACTCCCACACCGACAACGCGACCGCCGCCTCGAACAGCGACGTCTCGACGTACTGGCCCTCCCCCGTGCGCTGCCGGGACGCCCATGCGGCGAGGATCCCGACCGCCGTGAAGAGGCCCGCTCCGAGGTCGGCCACCGGGATGCCCGACTTCACCGGCCGGTCCCCCGGTTCCCCGGTGACGCTCATGATCCCGGCCATCGCCTGCGCGATCAGGTCGTAGCCGGGCCGCTCGGCATAGGGGCCGGTCTGGCCGAACCCGGACACGCTCGCGTAGATCAGGCCGGGGTTGAGCGGGGCGAGCGTCTCGTGGTCGACGCCGAGCTTCGCCGCCACGCCTGGGCGCCAGTTCTCCACCACGACGTCGGCCGAGCGCACCAGCTCGTGGAACGTCGCGCGCCCCTCGTCGGACTTCAGGTCCAGGGTGACGCTGCGCTTGTTGCGGTTGAGCGCGAGGAACGCGCCGGGGTGCGCGAACGACGAGCGCGTCTGGTCGCCTGACTCCGGGTTCTCCACCTTGACGACGTCGGCTCCGAGGTCGGCGAGGATCATCGTGCAGAACGGGCCCGCCATCACCTGCGTGAGGTCGAGGACGGTCATGCCGGCCAGTGCACCATCGTGATCATCCATACGTTTCCCTTCAGGTGGTGGCGAGTGCCGCGTTGACCTCGGTCATGAAGGCGCGCGCTGCGTCCCTCGTCGATGTACCCCCGAACGCCACGCTCTCGTACGCTCGCACGAAAGCGCCCTCGAAGCTCGCGTGGTAGCCGGGCGGGTAGACGACGCTGACCGGCTTCTGCGACACGATCCGCTGGTACAGGTCGAGCTCGGCATGCTTGAGCGCCGGCAGGTCCGGGTCGTCGAGCTGTTGCTGCAGGTGCCGGGTGTTCGTGACGGCGCCGTTGGCCGACAGGAACGCCTTCGCGGCGGCGTCGTCGTTCATCCAGAAGTCGACGAACGCGGCGGCCGTGGGGATGTTGTCGCAGGTGGTCGGGATCGAGAAGCCCGAGGTGAAGAGCACGTTCCCCGGACCGGCCGGCCCCGTCGGCTGCGGCAGCGTCACCAACTGCTGGCCGGGCCGCGTGCCGTCGAGGGTCTTCTGCGCGGGGGTGAGGGCGTTGCCCGGCAGGTTGTCGACGAGCACCCGGCCCTGGGCGACGTAGCGCTGCTCGGTCTGGTTCGGCTCCTCGGCAGTGGCCTCGGCCGTGGTGGTGACGCCGGCCGCGCGCAGCCGCTCCCACATGTCCCAGAACTCGACCAGCAGGTCCTCGGAGAAGCCGAGCTGCCGGTCGGCGAACAGGGACTCGCCACGCCCGGCCGCGTAGGAGATGAAGTTGTTCGGCAGCGACCCGCCGAGGTTGACGGCCGGGATGCCCTCCGGCAGACCCGGCTGGGCCCGCGTCACCCAGTCGGCGAAGGCGTTCCAGTCGTAGCCCTCCGGCGGCAGGCCGACGCCGGCCTGCTCGGCGAGGGTCCGGTTGACGGTCATCGCGTCGTAGGCCGCGCCGTACGGGATCATGTAGAGCTTCCCGTCGAGGCCGCGGCCGGTGTCGAGCACCTCGGCAGGGACGGCGGACACGTCGATCGTCCCGGCGTCGATCATCGGCTGCAGGTCGAGCAGCACGTTCTTCGTGGTGTAGTCGTTGAGCTGGCGGCCCTGCATCTGGGTGACGCAGGGCATGTTCCCGCTCGAGGCCTGCACGTTGAGCCGCTCGAAGTAGGCCTGGAAGTCGGCCGACTCGCCTTCCACCGTCGTGCCCGGGTGCGCTGCCTTGAACAGGTCGATCACCGCGTTCGTCACCTCGTTGCGCGGGCCGGAACCCCACCACGCCATGCGGACGTTCCCTGCGACCTCACCGGTGCCCGTGGCGCCCTCGTTCGGGTTGGCGCCGATCGAGGTGCCGCCTGCGCAGCCGGTGGCGAGCAGGCCGAGCGCGAGCGCTCCGGCCGAGAGCGAGCGTGTGAACATCGTTGTTCCTTTCCTACTTCAGCCCGCTGGTCGCGATGCCCTCGATGAGGAGGCGCTGCGCGACGAGGAAGAACCCGACGATCGGGGCGAGCGAGAGCGTCGCCATGGCGAAGAGCGGCCCGTACGCCGACTCGCCCGTGGCGTCCAGGAAACCGTTGAGCCCCTGCGCGACCGTCCACGTCTCGGGACGGACGAGGTAGAGCAGCGGGCCGAGGAAGTCGTTCCAGGTGGCGATGAACGTGAACAGTGCCGTGGTGCCGAGCGCCGGGATCGACAGCGGCAGCACGATCCGCCGGAAGATCCCGACGTGCCCGCACCCGTCCATGCGCGCGGCGTCGTCCAGCTCCTGGGGCAGGGTCCGGATGAACTGGACCATCAGGAAGATGAAGAACGCGTCGGTGGCCAGGAACTTCGGCACCACGAGCGGCAGGATCGTGTTGATCCACGCCAGCTCGTTGAACAGCACGTACTGCGGCACCAGCGTGACGTGGTAGGGCAGCAGCATCGTGCCGAGCATCAACCCGAACATCGTCTTCTTGAACGGGAAGGCGAGCCGCGCGAACGCGTAGGCGGCCATCGAGCAGGCCACCACGTTCCCGACCACGGCGAGCAGCGTGATCACCAGCGAGTTCAGGAAGAACCGGGAGAAGTTGAGGTTCCCCAGGCTCCAGCCCTCGACGTAGTTCTCCGTGGTGAAGTTGCCCGGCAGGACCGACAGGGTCCCGAACGCCTCGTTGCTCGGCCGGAACGACGCGCCCACCATCCACAGCAGCGGGTAGAGGATCACGACCAGGATCGCCACCAGCAGCGCGTGCCGGGCCAGCGCGAGTACGAGCGGGTTGCGCGAACGCCTGCGTCCGAAGATCATCGTTCGTCCCCGTAGTGGACCCAGAACCGGGCACTGGCGAACAGGCCCGCCGTGAACAGCGCGAGCACCACCACGAGCGTCCAGGCCATCGCCGACGCGTAGCCCATCTCGAGATTCGCGAAGCCGCGTTGGTACAGGTAGAGCGTGTAGAAGAGGGTGGAGTCGAGCGGCCCGCCCTCCCCGCCGGAGATCACGTACGCGGGCGTGAAGGCCTGGAACGCGTTCACGGTGGACAGCAGCAGGTTGAAGAAGATCAACGGCGTGAGCATCGGCAGCGTGATGTGCACGAACCGGCGCAGCGCCCCCGCGCCGTCCACCGCCGCCGCCTCGTAGTACTCCCTCGGCACCTGGCGCAGTCCCGCCAAGAAGATGATCATCGTGGAGCCGAACGACCAGACGTGTAGCACCACCAGCGTCGACAGCGCCGTGCCGGGGTTGCCGATCCAGCTCCCGCCCTCGATGCCGACGAGGGCGAGCACCTCGTTGACGATGCCGTCCTGGCCGAACACCTGGCGCCACAGCACCGCGATCGCCACGCTCGACGCGATCAGGGAGGGCAGGTAGAACGCGGCGCGGTAGCCGGCGAGGAACGTCATGCCCTTGCTGAGCACCATCGCCACCAGCAGCGACACCACGAGCAACAGCGGCACCGAGATCGCGACGTACCGCAGCGTGACGTCCACCGACGCGAGGTAGCGCGGATCGGCCGTGAACATCCGCACGTAGTTGTCGAAGCCGACCCACTGCGCCGGGGTCATCAGGTCGTACCGCGTGAACGACAGGTAGAGCGAGTAGACCATCGGGCCGATGGTCAGGAGCAGCATCCCGGCGATCCACGGCGACAGGAATCCGTAGGCCGCGAGCGCCTCGCGGGTGCGCCGGCTCGTCCGGGCCGCCGCCGGCGCCGATACGGGCGGCGCGACCGGGATGGCGGTCCCGGCCGTCATCGCGCCGACGCCGCGCGCGCCTCGACCCGCGCGGCGACGGTCTGCGCGAGCCAGCCCGCCAGCGGCACCGGCACGTCGGCGGCCCGCGCGGCCTGCACGACCTCGGCGAGGTCCTTGCTCCAGGGGCGGTCCCGGACCGGGGTGCCACTGCGGTCGTACGCGGCGGCGGTGCGGTCCCAGAAGTCGAGGTTCCGGGCGATCCAGGAGTCGCCGAGGCTGGTCTCCAGCGCAGTGAGGAGCGCCTCGGTGGCGACGCCGTGTGCGGTCGCGAAGTCGATCGCCTCGTAGACACCCGCGAGGTTCGCGAACATCGTGAGCTGGTTCGCCAGCTTGGCCGCCGCGCCCGCGCCGACCGGGCCGACGTGCAGCACCGGGTCGCCGATGGTGTCGAGCAGCGGACGCACCCGCGCGACCGCCGCTGGCTCACCTCCGGCCATCACGGTCAGCGTGCCCGACTCCGCCCGCTCCGCTCCCCCGCTCACCGGGGCGTCGACGAGCTCGACGCCGCGGGCGGCCGCGACCTCGGCCAGCCGGGTCGCGGTCTGCGGCAGCACCGTGCTGTGCACGACCACCGCCCGTCCCGGCCGGTCGGCGGCGAGGTAGACGTCGAGGACCTGCTCGACGGCGGCGTCGTCCGGGACGGCGAGCACCAGCACGTCCCGCTCGGCGAGCGCGGCCGCGTCCGGCACCGCCTTGGCACCGAGCGCCACCACGGGCTCGGCGCGCTCGCCGACGGTGTCGTGGACGGCGAGGCCCCAACCGGCCCGCACCAGCGTGCCGGCCAGCGGCAGCCCGAGGTTCCCGAGGCCCGCGAGCCCGATCGTCGTCGACCGGGGCGAGACGTCCATGGCTGCTCCTGCAGGGTCAGAGGCTGGCGTAGTAGGCCTCGACGGCCTCGATGTCGACCGTGCTGTCGGCGGGGAGGCCGAGCGCGGCGTAGTGCTTGCGCCGGGCGTTCATGTCGGCGAGCAGGATCGCGCGGGCGTGCGTCGCCACCTCGTCGGCGACCTCGACGGGCACGACGATGCAGCCGTCGCCGTCGGCGCCGACGATGTCGCCGGGCCGCACCTGCACGCCGCCGCACGCGATCGTCGTCTGGACCTCGACCACCTCGATGCGGCCCGGGATGATCGTGCGGCCGCGGCGACGGGTGCAGATCGGCGTGCGCTGGCGGATGACCTCGTCGGTGTCGCGGCAGTACCCGTCGGTGATGATCCCGTTGGCGCCCTTGACGACCGCGCCCATCGAGTTCTCCGAGCCCCAGAACCCCACCTCGCGGCCGCTACCGGAGTCGGTGACCACCACGTGGCCGGGCTCGAGGTCGTCCGGCAGCCGCTTGTGGCCGTACCGACCGAACCAGATGCCGTGGGCGCCGACGATCTCCTCGGTCGTGTCGAGCTTCCACATCGGCTTGTTGGCCGGGACGCACCGGATCGTCGCCGCGGGCCCCCAGAACCGCATGCCCTCCCACAGCGGCCGGATCTCCGGCGACATCAGCGTGAGGTCGAAGTAGCCGATGCCGTCGAGGGCGTCGGCGACGTCGGCGACCCGCAGGTGCCGGTAGAGCGAGCCGAGGTTCTCCGGGTCCGCCTGCGGCGGGGCAGAACGGTCCTGCGCGATCGTCATCGAACGCCTTTCGACTGGTCCTCAAGGGAGTCGGCTATTGTCTACAACAGTCAAAAGACACGCGCAAGATGCCGGAGCCCAGCCGTCGCGGTCGCCGGGTGCGGGATGCTTGGGACGACAGGAGCACAGGAGGGCGACATGACCAGCGTCGATGCGGCCGGCCAGATCGGGTCGGGCGAGCGGATCGACCCGCCGAGCCTGGTGGCACTGGCTGCCGAGTCGATCCGGAAGATGATCCTGTCCGGCGCGTACGCACCCGGGGAGCGACTGATCGAGGAGCGGCTCACCGAGCAGCTCGGGATCAGCCGCCCTCCGCTGCGGGAGGCCCTGCGCCTGCTGCAGAACGACGGCCTCGTCGTCACGCGCCCGCGCTACGGCTCCACCGTCGCCACGCTCACCGACCAGGACGTCTTCGAGATCCTCACGCTGCGCACCGGCCTGGAGCGGATGGCGGTGGAGCTGGGCGTGCCGGTGCAGGACCGCAGCCGGCTGGCCGCCTGCCACGCGGCGCTCGAACGGATGGAACGCAACGCCCGCGACGAGGACCGCGGCTCACTCGTCGAGAACGGCTACACGTTCCACGCCTCGATCGTCGGGCTCGCGGGCCACCGGAGGCTGTCGGAGATCTACCGGTCGGTGCAGCAGCAGATGCTGCTCTGCATGTCCCGCAACCTCGACGCCCGGGAGAAGCACTACGAGAACCTCGTCGAGCACGTCCGGCGCCACCGGTACCTGCTGGAGCTGATCGAGGCGGGTGACCCCCAGGCAGTGCTGGCCGAGCTGGCCGTGCACGGCGAGCGGAGCTTCGCAGAGCCCCACGACGCCGAGCACGGCCGGTAGCGCCTGCCCTGCTTGGTCAGCTGCGCTTCGGCTGCCGGAGCTCGATCCGGTTGCCGTCGGGGTCCAGCGCCGTGGCGCGGATTCCGAACGCGTAGTCCACGGGCTCCGGGTCCACGAACTCCACGCCGCGCGACCGGAGCACCTCGAACTCCTTGCGCAAGTCGTCCGACGCGATGAAGACCGGGCCCGGCGCCAGGCCGACCGGACCCAGCCCCGGATTGCCCGGCCACAGGACGATCTGCACCGACTTGTCGCTCGGCGCGACCGTCAGGAATCGGCCCTCGGCAGTGGGGTTGTCGAAGCCCATCTCCAGTCCGAGTTGCTCCGTGTAGAACGCCAGCGCCCGGTCCTGGTCGCTCACGTAGATCGTCACGAACATCAGGTTCTTCAGCATCACGACCTCCTCGACGGTACGACGGCGTGGCCCCTCGAAATGTGAGGCCACGCCGCCCACGGGCCGGATTCAGAGCATCGCGAGGAGCATCGCGGCCATCCCGCCGCTCATCAGCACGTGCCCGGCGAGATCGGGCCGCCGGGCACGGCGTTCCCCGGGCGGCGCGGCGGCCGGAACCAGGACTGGAGCCCGCGACGCGAGGGCAACCGCCGCCGCGCACAGCGGCACCGCGAAGGCGACGGTGACCAGCCGCGTCAACGCGGGAGCAGCGCCGTGACCGTGGTGCCCGTGGGAGGAGGGCATCGCCAGGAGCATCCAGACCATCGCTGCCAGCATGAGCAGCTGGTAGGCGCTGCCGGCCGGCCGCTGCTCCGCCGGGTCCAGCAGGCGCGCGACGAACACGACGGCGAGCACGCCGAACACCACGAGTTGCGCGAGGCCACCAGCCGTGTCCGTCCCGGCGGGCCACCCCCACGCCATCCCCACCATCGCGACGCTCATCAGCAGGTGCGACAGCTCGGCCGTCCGGTCACCGCCCGCGGGCCGCGCGACCAGCCGGGCCAGCGAGCGCAGCCCCGTGACGGTGAAGATCGCCGTGAACGCCAGGGTCGGGAACATCCGGGCCTCCGCCGCAAATCGCAACCAGTGGGTTGCCATTGAAGCTATAGCAGCCGATTGGTTGCGTCAAGGCGCGGTCAGGCCAGTGGCACCACCGCGGGACCCGCGACGATCCGGCCCGTGATCGCTCCGAGTCGCTCCACCTCGATCGTCACGACGTCACCCGGCCGCAGCCATGGATACCGCTCCGAGCCGTGCAGGCCGGACAGCTCCAGCAGACACCCCGTGCCGACCGTGCCGCTGCCGATCACGTCGCCGGGCAGCAGCCGCGTGCCGCGCGAGGCGTAGGCGAGCATCTGCCCGAACGACCAGTGGATGTCGGCCCAGCTGCCGCCGCCGAGGTCGCGGCCCTTGACGGACGCGCGCATCGCGAGCCGGTAGCCCTTGCCGTCGCGATACGGCTCGAGCTCGTCGGGCGTGACGAGGACCGGGCCGATGCTGGTGGCGCCGTCCTTGCCCTTGGCCGGGCCGAGCCCGATCGTCGACTCACGGGCCTGCACGTCACGGGCCGACCAATCACAGAAGATCGTGTAGCCCGCGATGTGCGCCTCGGCCTCGGTGGGCGTGAGGTCGCTGCCGGCGCGGCCGACGACGGCGGCCACCTCCACCTCGTAGTCGAAGGCCTCGCAGCCGGGAGAGATCGGGATCTCCTCGTCGGGCCCGTAGATCGCCGCGGGGTTGGAGAAGTAGAAGACGGGCTGCTCGAACCACACCGACGGCGGTTCGCTGCGCCCGAGGGCGCGCACGGCGTTGCGCAGGTGCTCCTCGAAGGACAGGAAGTCGCGCACCGACGGCGGGCGCGGGATGGGCGCGGCGAGTCGCACGGCGGCGAGGTCGACCACCTCGACCGGCTCGGCGAGCGCCCGTTCGGCCGCGGCCGCGAGGCCGCCCGCCGAGGAGATCAGCGTCAGCAGGGTCGCGTCCAGCCCGTGCACGCGACCGTCCTCGAGCAACCCAGCGCGCTCGGTGCCGTCGGTCGAGCGGTAAGTGACCCAGCGCATCAGGCGAAGCACCCGATCGGGCCGCCGTGGAAGGCGACCATGTCCGGCCAGACCTTGTCGAGGGGGATCCGCGTACCGAGCGGGTGGCCGTCGAGCTCGTTGTACGCGCGGTGCAGATTGCCGACGAGCCGCTCGCTCTCCTGCCACGTGGCGAACCGGTTGTCCTTCTCCGCGGTGGCCGCCTCCATCGGCGTGTGCCCCGCACCGTGGTGTTCGCGGGCCACGGCGTCGACGAAGGCGGCGTAGTCCGCGAGGTCGTCGAGCAGCGCCGGGATCTCGTCGCCGCGGCGCACCGGCCCGTGCCCGGGCACCAGGATCTCCGGCTCCAGCGCGCGGATCCGCGCCAGCGCGGGCGGGTAACCGGCGACGCTCCCCTCGACGAGGAACGGCTGGCCGCCCGCGAACGCGAGGTCACCCGCGAACAGCACGCGCTCATGGGGCAGCCAGACCAGCACGTCGCTGCGTGTGTGGGCGGGCCCGACGTGGATCAGCTCGACCGGGCGGTCGCCGAGGTGCAGGGTCATGGTCTCGGTGAACGTGACGTCCGGCGGGCGGACCTCGAGGTGGCCGTAGTCGGGCCCGGTGAGCACGTGCGCGGCCACCAGCCCCGCGGCCAGCACGTCCTCCCGGCAGGTGACGTGCCCGATGATCGGCGTCTCCCGCGGCATGAGCCAGTTTCCGTAGGTGTGGTCGCCGTGGTGGTGGGTGTTGACCAGCGCCCGCGCCTCCCCAGGGAAGACCGTCGCGACGGCCGCGAGCAGCGCCCGGTTGCGCGCTTCCGTGGACGTCGTGTCCACGAGCAGGTGCCCGTTGCCACCGGCCACCGCGCCGGTGTTGTTGATCATCCAGCTGCCGTCGGGCTGTACGTAGGCGAAGACGCCGGGCACGAGCTCGGCCAGCTCGGGCGGGGGCATGGTGCTCATGCGGTCCTCTCAGGGATGGCGGTGGGCACATCGCGTCCCTCGACGGTGCCGCACGAGGGCACTTCACACACCGAGCCCATGCTTCACACAGGGCCGGCCTTGTGTGAAGTCCCTCCTGGGTGTGTGAAGTAGGGTGGCAATCGCTTTCCCTGGGAGGACCATGAGCGTGGACGGGACCCCGCGCGTCGCCCTTCTCGGCGTGCACGGCTTCGGGCGCGTGCATCTCGACGGCCTGCTGCGCCTCGCCGCCACCGGCGCCGTGCGGCTGGCCGGCCTCGCCGACCCGCGGCCGGCCGAGCCCGATGCCCTCGAACGGGTGCGGGCGCTGCCCGGCGGCGCGGACGTGCCGGTGCTCGCCGACGCGGCCACGCTGCTGGAACAGGTGCGCCCGGACATCACGATCGTCTCGACCCCGATCCACACGCACCTCCCACTGGCCCGGCTCGCGCTCGGGGTGGGGTCGCACCTGTACCTCGAGAAGCCGCCCACGGCGTCGATGGAGCAGTTCCGCGAGCTGTCCGCCGACGTCACCGCGGCCGGACGGGTATGCCAGGTCGGCTTCCAGTCCTTCGGGTCGCACGCGCTTGCGCACGCGGCCCGGCTCGTCGCCGACGGCGCCGTCGGGCGGGTGCGCGGGATCGGGGTGTACGGCGCATGGGTGCGCGAGCGCGCCTACTTCACCCGCGCCGCATGGGCGGGGCGCATGGAGCTCGACGGCGTGCCGGTCACCGACGGCGCCCTCACCAACCCGTTCGCCCACGCCACCGCGTCGGCACTGCGCGTGGCCGGGGTGCCCGACGACGCCGACGTCACCGTGGAGCTGGAGCGCTACCGGGTCGTCTCCCCCGAGAGCGACGACACCGCGGCGGCCCGGCTCACCGTGGACGGGGTGCCGATCGTCGTGGCCGTCACCCTGTGCGCCGCGGAGCACCGGCCCCCGCTGATCGTCGTGCACGGGGAGCGGGGCCGGTTGGAGCTGGAGTACACCACTGACACCCTGGCCGGCCGCACCGCCGACGGCGCACCCGTCACGGGACCGCCGGGCCGCGCCGTCCTACTGGACAACATGGTGGCCCACCTGGCCGACCCGGCCGTGCCGCTGCTGGCTCCGTTGGCATCGTGCGCGCCGTTCATGCACCTGGTGGACGCCGTCCGGGGCGACGGCCCGGCCCGCCCGCTCCCACCCGGCGCGGTGCGGGAGGTCGACGGCCGCCCGGTCGTGACGGACGCGGCCGAGACGATGCGCCGGTGTGCGGAGGAACTCGCACTGTTCTCGGAACTCCCGGCTCCGTGGCTCGCCCTTGTGCGGTGACCCGCGCTGCGGAGCGAGCGGCACTTCCGCGCGCTACGTCCGAGCGATCGCGCCGCCCGCCATCGTGCGGCCGAGGCGAATGCGCACCGCGACGGCGGCGCAGAGGATCACGGCGAGGCCGCCCAGCACGGTCGGCCAGGTCAGTTCCTCGCCCAGCAGCAGGGCCGCCCAGACGATCGTGAGCACGGGCTGCACCAGCTGCACCTGGCTGACCTGAGCCATCGGCCCGATGGCCAGTCCCCGGTACCAGGCGAAGAAGCCGAGGTACTGGCTCACCACCGCGAGGTAGGCGAATGCCGCCCATTGCACCGGCGTGGCGGACGGTGGCTGCTGGAGCATCGAGCCCGCCGCCATGGCGACCATCAGCGGCGCGGACAGCACCAGCGCCCAGGAGACGGTCTGCCATGAGCCCAGCTCCCGGGCGAGCAGCCCGCCCTCCGCGTAACCGATAGCGGCCGCGACGACGGCACCGAACAGCAGCAGGTCCGCCGCGTGGAGCTGCCCGAACCCGCCGCCCTGCAGCGACGCGAACACCAGCGCGGCGATGGCGCCGACCGCGGCCATGATCCAGAAGGGCCGGGGCAGCCGCTCGCGGCTTCGCAGCACGGCCACGACCGCGGTCGCCGCCGGCAGGAGCGCGATCACCACCGCGCCGTGACCGGCCGGGACCGTCATCAAGGCATACGAGGTGAAGAGCGGGAAACCGGCGACGACGCCGCCTGCCACCACAGCGAGCCGCACCCACTGGCGCCCCACCGGCAGACGCTGCCCGGTGACGACGAGTGCGACCGCGGCCAGCAGAGCGGCGACAACGCCCCGCCCGGCCCCGATGAGGAGCGGCGACAGCCCGCCGACGGCGACCCGGGTGAACGGCACGGTCAACGAGAACGACGCCACGCCCAGGAGACCCCACCAGAGCCCGGGCGATAACGCAACGGCGTCTTGACGAGTAACGCTACTGTCTACTGACATGTCCGACGATAGCAGTGCTCGGATCGTGACGGGACTGCGCGCTTGGATCGCGCAGGCGGCGCCGGGCGCGCAGGTGCCCTCCAACCGGGCCCTGATGGCGCGGTACGGGGCGAGCCCGGTGACGGTCCAGAAGGCGATGCGCACGCTCGGCGCGCTGGGGCTGGTCGAGAGCCGGCCCGGGGTGGGCACGTTCGTCCGCGCCGTGCGCACCGCCCGCCCGCTCGACTACGGCTGGCAGACCGCCGCGCTCGGGGCCCCGCGGGCGCGCATCCCCACCCTGTCCACCCCCCTGCGCAGCAGCTCCCCCGACGCCATCGGCCTGCACGCCGGCTACCCCGACCGCACGCTCCTCCCGGAGCGCCTCGTGCGCGCCGCACTCACCCGCGCCGCCCGCGGCGCCACCGCACTGGTGCGCTCCGACGCGGCCGGGCTGCCCGAGCTGCGGGCCTGGTTCGCCGCCGAGCTCGCCGAGGCCACCCCCGTCGGCGTCACGCCGCCCGCGGCCCGCGACGTCGTGATCGTGCCCGGCAGCCAGAGCGGGCTGAGCTCGATCTTCCGAGCGCTGGCGGGCCCCGGCCGGCCGGTGCTGCTGGAGTCCCCGACCTACTGGGGCGCCATCCTCGCCGCGGCCAAGGCCGGCGTCCGCGCCGTCCCCGTGCCCAGCGGTCCGGACGGCCCCGACCCCGCCGAACTCGCCCGCGCGTTCACCGAGACCGGAGCCCGCCTGCTCTACGCCCAGCCCAACTACGCCAACCCCACGGGCGCGCAGTGGTCCCACGAACGCGGCGACCAGGTGCTCGACGTCGTCCGGGCCAACGGGGCGTTTCTCGTCGAGGACGACTGGGCCCACGACTTCGGCATCGACACCACCGCGCGGCCCCTCGCCGCCCTCGACGACACCGGCCACGTCGTCTACCTGCGCTCGCTGACCAAGAGCGTCTCGCCGGCAGTGCGAGTGGCCGCGGTCATCGCCCGCGGCCCGTCCCGCGACCGGATCCTCGCCGACCACGGCGCCGAGGCCATGTACGTCAGCGACCTGCTGCAGGCCGCCGCGCTCGACGTCGTCACCCAGCGCGGCTGGCTCACCCACCTGCGCACCCTCGCCCAGCAGCTGCGGGCCCGGCGCGACCTGCTGATCGACAGCATCACCGAGCACGTCCCGGAAGCACAGCTCGACCACGTACCCCGCGGCGGACTGCACCTGTGGGCCCGCCTGCCCGACGGCACCGACCTCGACCGGCTCGCCCGCGATTGCGAGACCGACGGCGTGCTGATCGCGCCCGGGGCCGAATGGTTCCCCGCCGAACCCGCGGGCCCCTACATCCGCCTCAACTACACCGGCCCCTCTCCCGAACGCTTCCCCGACGGCGCGCACGTGATCGGGCGTGCGCTCGCCCGGCAGGCTTGACGCAACCGATGGATTGCCATAGCTTGAGTAGCAACTGAACAGTTGCTACAAAGGAGCACCCGATGTTCGACCCACTCGCAATGATCATTGCCGACCACGCGACCAAGCAGCACGTGCTCTCCGCCCGCCCGACGGCGCCCCGCGTGCCCGAGCGCCCGCCACGGCAGCGCGGCGATGCGATCCGTCGGCTGACCGGCACGGCCCTGCGCCGCCTCGCCGACCGGATCGAGCCGCGCTGCCCCGACACCTGCGTGCGGGCCGCCTGACCGGGTCAAGTGTCGCGCCTCCTGCAGGCCAAGTGCGCATGGCGGGCGTGATCCACCGCGACCTACGTTCGGCCCGTGCTAAGGCGCCGGATGATCACCGTGGCGGCGGTCGTCGTCTCGATCTGGGTGGCGGCGTCGTGCGCCGCCGAGCCCGCCCCCACTCCCCCACGCACCTGTGACGGCCTGCGCGAGATGTCCCGGCCCGAGACGATCGTGACGGAGGCCCGCGAGGATCCCGGCGACGGCACGACGCCCCGGTCGTGCCGGGTGACGCTGACGGTCACCGACCCGGTGGACGACGGCGCCGTCACCGTCTGGGTGTACCTGCCGGTGGACGGCTGGAACGGCCGGTTCCAGGGCGTCGGCGGCGGCGGCTTCCTCGGTGGCGACGCGGAGCGGCTGCTCGACCCGGTGAGGTCCGGCTACGCCGCCGCGGCGACCGACGCCGGGCACACCGGGCCGACCGCCGACTTCGCGCTCGATGCCACGGGCGACCTCAGCTGGCCCGCGATCGAGGACTTCGGCCACGAGGGCGTCCAGGACATGACCCTCGCCGCGAAGGACGTCGTCCGCGCGTACTACGGCACCGACCCGGCCCGCTCCTATTTCAACGGGTGCTCCACCGGTGGCCGGCAGGGTGTGATGGAGGCGCAGCGCTTCCCGGACGAGTACGACGGGATCGTCGCCGGCGCGCCGGTGATCAACTTCCCGGAGCTGCAGACCGGCCAGATCTGGGGCCAGGTCGCGATGCTGAACTCGGGCAACCCGGTCGCGCCGTGCAAGTTCGAGGCCGCCCTCGCGGCCACGATCGAGGCCTGCGACACCCTCGGCGACAACGTGCGGGACGGCGTGATCGGCGACCCGCTCGCCTGCCGGTTCGATCCGGGCACGCTGGTGGGCCGCGCGACGCCGTGCGGCCCGATCACCGCGGCGGACGTCGACGTGATCCGTCGGATCGGCGAGGGCCCGCGCCGGGTCGACGGCAGCTTCCTCTGGTACGGACTCGCGCCGGGTGCGCCGTTCGCCGGCCTGCACGACACGGTCGAGGTCGACGGACGGCTCGAGGGCAAGCCGTTCCAGTACGACGTGTGGTGGATCGGCCTGTTCCTCGCCCAGGACCGCAACTGGGACTGGAAGACCCTCACACCCGCCTCGTTCGAAGCCTTCTTCGACCAGGCGGTCCGGCAGTACGACGACGTGCTCGGGGCCGCCGACCCCGACCTGTCCGCATACGAGCGGTCCGGCGGGAAGCTGCTGCTCTGGCACGGCGCCGCCGACTTCGGCGTCCCGTTCCAGGGCACGGTCGACTACTACGAGCGCGTGCAGGCAACGCTCGGGGCCGAGCGCACCCAGGAGTTCGTGCGCCTCTTCCTCGCGCCCGGCGTCGGGCACTGCCGCGGCGGCGCCGGTGCGCAGCCCGCGGACCCCCTGGAAGCCCTCGTCGACTGGGTCGAGAACGGCAACGCGCCCGCGATCCTGGACGGCGAGCGGCTCGACGAGAACGGAGTCGCTCCCGCAACGCGCCCGATCTGCCCCTACCCGACGGTGGCCCGCTGGCATGGCCAGGGCAACCCCGACGACGGCGCCACCTACGCATGCGCCGAGTCGACCCGGATGGCACTCGCGGGCCCCTCCTGAAGTTCGTCAGCGCAGCGCCGCGTTGCCCGCGTCCTGCGCCTGTTGCATGCCCTCCGCCACCGGGGTGCGGCCGGCGAACACCTCGTTCAGGATCGGGTTGAACGCCGTGGAGGCCGCCTCGAACTTCGGGCCGAACGGGGCCGGGATCGTCGCCGTGCCGCCCGCGTCGCCGAAGGCCGTGGTGTCGACGCCCTGGCCCTCCCAGTAGTCGTAGTAGGCCTGCTGCGCCGCGGTGACGGCGGGCAGCGCGGCGCCCTCCTCGCCGACGTAGGACGCGCCGTCCTCCGAGCCCAGCCAGCGCAGCACCTTCAGGATGGCGTCGCGGCGCGGGCTGTCGGCGTTGCCGGCGGCGATCACGCTGTTGACGACGCTGACCCGGCCCTGCGGCCCGGCGAGCAGCGGCGCGACGCCCCACTCGAACGTCGCCCCGTCACCGACGTTCTTGAGGTTGTAGGTGCCCGACTGGAAGAGCGCCATCTTGCCCTGCAGGAACTGGTCGCGGCTGAAGTCGGGGTTGTCGTTGGTGTCGGCTGCCGACGGCGCCACGTGATCGGTGTTGACCAGCTTCACGAGGTAGGCGAATGCCTCGGCGGTCTTCGGGTCGGTGAGGGTCAGTGTCCCGTCCGGCGCCTGGATGCTCCCGCCGTTGGACCCGACGAAGTTGTAGTAGATCGCCTGGAGGTCGCGGGCGGCGTTGAAGCCGTACTGGGTGATCGCGCCCGGGTCGAAGCCGGGCTGGTCGGCGGTGCGGCCTGCGCTGTCGCGGGTGAGCTTCCGGGCGGCGGGCAGGAACGTGTCGGCGGCCGGGTCGGCCGGGTGCCAGGTCAGGTTCTCCGGGTCGACGCCCGCGGCCTCGACCATGGCCTTGTTGTAGTAGACGGCGATGCGCCCGTCGGTGAGCGCCGGGACGCCCCACAGGGTGCCTCCGCGCGAGTACTGCTCCACCGCGGCCGGCGCCCAGCTCCCCTGCTGGTCGGCGAGCTCGCGGCCGACGTCGATCAGCTTGCCGCCGTCGGCGAGCGCGCCGAAGTTGGAGCTGTTGATCCAGTAGACGTCGTCGACGGTGCCACCGGCGACGTCGAGGGGCAGACGGACGAAGTAGTCCTTCCACGGCACCACGTTCACCTGCACCCGGATGTCCGGGTTCTCCCGCGTGAACTCGTCGAACGACTGCTCGTACGCGGTGGCCACCTGCTCGTCCCACACGCGCACGGTGACGGTGGTGGCACCGTCGCCTGCGGGTGCCTCGTCCGGGCCGGCGGGCGAGCAGGCAGCCAGTGCGAGCGCGGCGACGGCCGCCGCGACGAGTGGGCGCATTCTCATGGAGAACTCCTACCGGAAACCGGTGATCGTGATCGAGCGGACGACGTGCCGCTGGAACGCCAGGAACACGATCATGAGCGGCAGGATGGCGATCGTGGTGGCGGCCATGACGATCGTCCAGTTGGAGTTGTACTGCGACTGCAACGCCGATGTCGCCACCGTCAGCACCTGCCACTGCCGCCCGCTGGTGATCACCAACGGCCACAGGAAGTTGTTCCAGTGCGTGACCACAGTGATGATCGCGAGCGTCGCGAGGATCGGCCGGCTCACCGGCACGACGACGTGCCAGATGGTCCGCAGAGTGCCGGCACCGTCGAGCTTCGCGGCGTCGAGCAGGTCGCCGGGGATGCCCTTGAAGTACTCGCGCAGCAGGAAGATCCCGTACGGCGAACCGAATACGTACGGGAGCACGAGCGCCCAGAACGTGTTGCGGATGCCGAGGTCGGCGAACACCGCGTAGAGCGGGATGATCGTGACGACCTGCGGGACCATGAGCGTCGCCAGGTACAGCCAGAAGAGCGCGTCGCGCCCCGGGAAGCTCAGGCGGGCGAAGGCGTACGCGGCGAACACCGAGAAGACCAGCTGCCCCACCAGGATCACGACCACGACCTGCGCGGTGACCGCGGTCGGTGCCACGAAGTCGTACCGCTCGCCGAACAGCTCGGCGAAGTTCGACAGCGTGGGCGGGTCGGGCGGGGTGAGCACGGGCTCGGACGCGAACTGCCGCGGCGACTTGAACGCCGTCGCCACGCTGAGCAGGAACGGCGCGAGCGTCGCGACCGCGCCCAGCGCCAGTAGGAGGTACGTGCCGGCGGTTCTCATGTCGAAAGGTCGTAGGTCGTGCGGCGGGCGAACCACCGCTGCTGGACGACGGTGACCGCGACGAGCAGCACGAACAGCACCAGCGCCATCACTGCAGCCTGCCCGACGGCGCGCTGTTCGAACGCCTCGTAGTAGATCCGGCCCGCGACGACGTCGGTGACGCCCTGCGGCCCGCCGTCGGGGGTGAGTGCGTACACCGAGTCGAACACCTGGAAGGTCGCGATGATCTGCGTGACCAGCACGAAGAACGTGGTGGGCCGCAACAGCGGGAGCGTGATCCGCCAGAACCGCTGCCACGGGCTCGCGCCGTCGAGCATCGCGGCCTCGTGCACGGTGTCCGGGATCGCGCGCAGGCCCGCGGAGAAGAACAGGGCGACGTAGCCGACCTGCGTCCACACCGTCACCGCCGCCACCGACGGCATTGCGAGGACGGGGTCGGCGAGCCACTCGACACGCCTGCCGATGAGCGCGTTGAGGGCGCCGTCGGTGGGGGCGAGCACCCAGCTCCACATGACGCCGAGCGCGAGCGGCGCGCAGATCCACGGCAGCACGTAGAGCACCCGGAAGGCGGCCGACCCGCGCAGCCCGCGGTTCAGCAGCAGCGCCGCGACCAGCCCGAGCACGGTCTGCGCGGGGATCACGATCGCCACGAACCCGGCGGTGATCAGCAGCGAGCGGACGAACCGCCCGTCGGCGGCGACCGCGACGACGTTGTCGAACCCGACGAACGTGCGGGGCCCGATCAGGTCCCAGCGCTGCGTCGCGAGCACCGCAACGACGAGGATCGGCAGCACGAGGAACGCGCCGATGCCGAACAGGCTGGGGGCGAGCAGCAGGTACGCCGTGCGCGTCTCCTGCCGCCGCCTCACATCCGCCCCCCGTGCTCCAGGCGCGTCATCCCATCAGATCAGGTGTAGAGCTTGAACGGCGGGTGCGTGCCGTTGAGGAAGTGGTCGCCGACCTCGCGGCGCTTGTACGCCACCGGGTCGTGCAGGGTGTGGGTGCGGACGTTGCGCCAGAACCGGTCCAGTCCCACGGCATTGCTGGTGGCGCGGGCGCCGGTCACCTCGAAGATCGTGTTCGTGACGTCGAGCGCGACGTCGGTGGCCACCACCTTCAGGGCGGCGACGTGCTCGGCGAGCTCGCCGCGGGCGTCCCAGGTGAGCGCGTCGCCCGCGGCGTCGGCGCGGTCGAGGTGGTCGGCCACGGCGTCGGCGAGGGCTTCCACGGCCCGCGTCGCGGCGACGAGGCGGCCGTAGGTGGCGAGCACGTACGGGTCGGCGGTGGCGCTCGGGCTGTCCGACAGGATCCACGGGCGCGAGGTGCTGCGCGTGTAGTCGCGGGCGGTGGCGAGCGCCCCTTGCGCGACGCCGAGGTAGAACGCGCCGAACACGGCCTGGATCGCGGGCGTCACCAGCGAGGAGCGCGGGGTCGCCGCGTCGTGGCCGAGGCCGCCGAGCACCTGGTCGGGGCCGATGGCGACGTCGGTGAACGTGACGCTCCCGCTGGCCGAGAGCCGCTGGCCCAGGTTGTCCCAGTCGCCGCCCGGAACGAGGCCTGGCGCGTCTCGCGGCACGACCACGAGCAGGTGCTCGCCGTCAGCATCACCGGACACGACCGAGGCGTCCCCCACGGACACGCCGGTGGCGAAGTTCTTGCGCCCGGAGAGCCGGTAGCCCGCGCCGTCGGGCACGAGCACGAGGTCCGGGTCGGTCGGGTTGACGGCGTCGCCCCACATCCACTGCCCCGCCGCGGTCGGCGGGCCCCACCGCTCGATCCCGCCGACCCACCACAGGTTGGCGAGGTTGACGTAGTGGTAGCCGAGCAGCTGCGCGATCGAGCCGTCGGCGACCGCGATCTCCCGGACCACGCGCAACGCGGTGGTCCAGCCGAGGCCCGCGCCGCCGACGGTCGTGGGCAGCAGCAGGGCGGGGAGACCCGCGTCGCGCAGCAGCTGCGCCTCTGCGAGCGGCTCTGCGTTCGCCCGGTCGCGTTCGAGGGCGTCCTTGGCGAGGACGGCGGCGACGCCGCGGGCCGCGTCGACCGCCTGGTCGTGGGTGGTCATGTCCGATCTCCTCAGACCAGGCCGCTGCTTGGCGGCGGGACGTCGTTGAGCGCGTGGTTGCCGATGTGGTGGATCTTCATCCGGCGCGGGTCGTGCAAGGTGTGGGTGCGGGCGTTGCGCCAGTGGCGGTGCAAGTTGAGGTCGTTCGCGGTGGCCCGACTCCCGATGAGCGCGAACACGTCGCCGGCCACGCTGACGGCGGCCCGGTCCGTCTCGGCCCGCGCCGCAGCAACGGCGAGGGACGCCTCCGCCGCGGACTCGGCCGTCAGGTCCGCACGTGCGGCGTCGATCGCGTCGCCCGCCTCGTGCAGCAGGGCACCGGCGGTGCGCACCCGCAGGGCCAGTTCGCCGAACTCCTGGATGACCAGCGGGTCCTCAGCGGGGCGGGCCGCCGTGGACTCCGCGCCGGGGCGGGCGATGCGCCGGACGAGGTCCTTCGCGTCGCGCAGCGCCGCCCGGGCGATACCGAGGTCGATCCCGGCGTGCAGGTAGTTGCCGAACGCCCCGAAGACCTCGGGTCGCTCGAAGATCGTCCAGACCGGTACGACCCAGTCGGACGGGATCACGACCTGCTCGAACCGCACCGTCCCGCTGCCGGTGGTGCGCTGCCCCATCCCGTGCCAGTTGTCCTCGACCGTCACGCCGGGCGCGGCGGCCGGCACCCACGCCGCGACCTTCCGGCCGTCCGGATCGGTGGCGAAGATCGGGATCCACGGCGCGAACGGCGAACCGGTCGCGTAGTACTTGGTGCCGTCGATCAGCACGTCGCCGCCGGGGCACGGCTCGAACCGGATGGCGTACTCCCCTGGCGTGCGGGTGCCCCGCTCCGAGAGCGCGTTGCCGAAGTGCCGCCCGGCGAGCACCTCCGCGAAGAAGAAGTCCCGCTGGGCGGCGTTCGCGGCCTCGCGCAGCACCTGCACGAAGAAGAAGTGGTTCTGCGGGATCTGCCCGACGCTCGCGTCGCCCTCGGACAGGGTCGCGATCAGTTCGCCCATCGTGCGCGCCGAGACGTCGGCGCCGCCGTGCTCACGGGGCACGGTCACGCCGAGCAGGCCGGATGCGGCGAGCGCCGCGACCTCGGTGCGGGGCAGCCTGCGCTGGGCGTCCCGCTCACTGTCGCCGGTGGCGAGGTCGGCCGCGAAGTCGCGGGCGACGGCGAGCGCCTTGGCGTCGTCGGTGATCACAGGGATTGCGGTCGTGGTCACGAGGTCACCGCCTTCGCGGCGAAGCGGGCGCCGGGATGGTCCTCGCGCAGCCGCACCTGCCCCGGCCCGTACAGCTCCTCGCGCAGGGTGCGGCCCGCGTAGTGCTCGGGCAGCAGCCTGCGGCGGCGTAGCTCGGGCACGACAAGCTCCACGAGGTCGACGAACGTGCCCGGCGTGATCGCGTAGGCGAGGTTGAACCCGTCGACGTCGGCGACCTCGACCCAGCGCTCCATCTCGTCGGCGACGGTCTGCGGGCTCCCCACCACCACGACGCCCACGCCGCCGATGCCGACCCATTCGGCGATGTCGCGGGGCGTCCAGTCCCGGTCCGGGTCGACGGTGGTGAACGCCTCGACGGCGCTGCGCACGGCCTCGGTCTCGGCGTACCGCAGCGGCTGGTCGGGGTCCATCGTGGACAGGTCCAGCCCGCTCCAGCCGCCGTAGAGGGTGAGCGCGCCCTCCAGGCTCACGTGCCGCCGGTACTCCTCGTACTTGGCCTGCGCCTCCTCGTCCGACGGCGCGGTGATCACCGTCATCAGGGAGAAGAACTTGATCGAGCGCGGGTCGCGGCCCAGCTCGGCGGCCAGCGCCCGGGTGGCGGCGATCGAGCGGCCGAGGATCTCCGGGCGGGTGGCGGTGGTGAAGATGCCCTCGGCGTGCGCCGCGGCGAACCGGCGCCCCCGCGGCGAGGCTCCCGCCTGGAAGATCACCGGCGTACGCTGCGGAGACGGCTCGGTGAGCCCGATGCCCGGCACGTCGAAGTAGCGGCCGTGGTGGCCGATCGGGTGCACCTTCTCCGGGTCGGCGTAGACCCCGGCGGCCTTGTCCAGCCGCACGGCGTCGTCCTCCCAGGAGCCCTCCCACAGCTTGTAGACGACCTCCATGAACTCCTCGGCCACCTCGTAGCGCTCGTCGTGGGGCACCTGGTGCTCCAGGCCGAGGTTGCGCGCGGCCGACTCCAGGTAGGAGGTCACGACGTTCCAGGCGATGCGGCCCTGTGTGTAGTGGTCCAGCGTGGCGAACCGGCGGGCGAACGCATACGGCTTCTCGTAGGTCAGCGACACGGTCACGCCGAAGCCGAGGTGCTCGGTGACCGCGGCCATCGCAGGCACAGCCAGAGTCGGCTCGCCAACGGGCACCTGCGCGCCGTCGCGGATCGCGGTCTCCGGGCCGTCGCGGTAGACGTCGTAGATCCCGAGCACGTCGGCGATGAACAGGCTCGTGAACCCGCCGCGCTCCAGCAGCTGGGCGAGGTCGGTCCAGTACCGCAGGTCGCGGTAGCGGTGGGACTGGTCCTCGGGGTGACGCCACAGCCCGGGCGACTGGTGCCCCGCGCACGTCATGTCGAACGCGTTGAGGTGGATCCGGCGAGTCATCGGACTGCTCCCTGGGAGAGGCCGCCCACCAGCGCGCGCTGGGCGAGGACGGCGAGGACGTACACGGGCACGATCGCGACGAGCGACGCCGCGGCCTGCTGCCCGAACTGGACGGTGCGGTCGCCCTGGAAGAGCGAGAGGCCGACCGTCAGCGTCTGCGCCGACGGCGACTGGGCGAACGACACCGCGAAGAGGAACTCGTTGTAGGCGAGGAAGAAGCACACGAGCGACGCCGCCACCAGCCCCGGCACGATCAGCGGCAGCACGATCCGGCGCAGCCCGGCCGCGACGGACAGCCCGTCCACCCATGCCGCCTCCTCCACCTCGGCGGGCACCCGGCGGACGAACCCGTCGAGCAGCCACACCGCCACCGGCACGTTCGCCAGGCCGTTGACGAGCGCGAGCCCGACCACCGAGTTGGTCAGCCCGACGCCCTTGAGCAGGAAGTACAGCGGCAGCACCGCGACGACCGGCGGGGCGCAGTACGCCGCGAGCAGCACCGAGTACAGGCGCTTCCCGGATCGCCCCGCGCGAGCGGTGACGTACGCGGTGGGCACCGCGATCAGCGCCGTCAGCACGGTGGCGCCGATCGCCACCGTCCACGAGTTGGCGAGCATCTGCGCGAGCGGCACCGTCTGGAACGCGGCGGGCCAGTTGTCCCAGCGCACCCGCTCGGGCAGCCAGCCGCCGTTCTGCACGTCGTCGACGCCGCGGAGCGAGAGCGACACCAGGAACACCACCGGCGCGACGGCCAGCACCGCGGCCAGCGCGAGCACGCCCCTCGAGAACAGGCGCCTCATCGGTCTGCCCTGCGGGTGGCGAAACCCGCTGCGCCGAGCACCAGGCCGACGAGCAGGCCCAGCACGATCGTCTCGGCGGCGGCAGTACCCACTTCGAAGCTGCCGCGGAACGCGGTGCGGAACACCTCGAAGCTCGCGACGATCGTGGAGAGGCCCGGCCCGCCCGCGGTGACCACTGCGACCAGGTCGAACACCTTGAACGCGATCACCAGCTGCAGCACGGCCGCAGCGACGACCGTCGGCGCGACGACCGGCCCCACCACCGAGCGGAGGGTGCGCCACCAGCCCGCGCCGTCGAGCGCGGCGGCCTCCCACAGCTCGGCGGGCACCCCGAGCAACGCGGCGTAGACCAGGAGCAGCACCAGCGGCGCCCACTGCCAGGCATGGATCAGCACGAGCGTGACGAATGCCCCGGCCCCGGTGCCGAGCGGATTGAAGCCCGCGATGCCGAGTGCGTCCCACAAGCCGGTAAGCCCGCCGCCGACCGGAGCGAGCAGCAGCTTCCACGCCACGCCGACCGACACCGGCGGGGTGACCATCGGCAGCAGCAACACGGCGCCGAGCAGCCCGAACCGGCCCCCGCGGGCGTGCAGCGCGAGGGCGCCGACCACGCCGGCCAGCACCGCGAGCACGGTGGCCAGCAGGGCGAACAGCGCCGACCGCAGCAGGGATCCCGCGAACGCGACCGACTCGGCCGCTGCCACGAAGTTCTGGAAGCCGACGACCTCCCTCAGCGGGCGGGCCAGCGACGAGTCGGTGAAGGCGAGTGCGATGCCCGTCACCGCCGGGTAGGCGCCCGTGACCATCAGCGACCCGATCGCCGGCAGGGCGAGCCACTGCGGGACCCGCCTGCGCCCGCGAGCCTGCGGCGTGGGAGTCACCGCCGGGCGGGCCGCGGGCCGGACGGCCGTCACCGTCATGCGAGCGCCCGCTCCCAGCTCGCCTGCGCGTTCGCGAGGGACTGCTGGGGCGTCTGGGTGCCCGCGATGGCGAGCGCCAGCTGGTCGACGAGGTCCTGCAGCAGCCGCGGCGCGTCCTTGTCCTTCGGCCAGACCAGCGGGGAGCCCTCCAGGCCCGCCGTGATCACGGCGGTGGCCGGTGCGCTCACCTTGGCGTAGTCCGGGGATTCGAGCGTGCTGCGCCGGGCCGGGTCGATGCCCGAGCCCGTGGTGCTCGCGAGCAGCAGGTTCCGAGCGGGGTCGGTCGCCCATGTGATGAACGCGGCCGCCTTCGCGGGGTCGGCCGCGGCGGTGGAGACGCCGAGCCCGAAGCCCGCGTTGAGCGCGGTGCGGTGTTCGGTGTTGGAACCGCCGACCGGCAGCGGCACCACGCCCCACCTGTCGACGATCTTCGAGCTCGCCGGATCTTGGGCCTTCAGGCCCAGGTCGGTCCAGGTGTCGAGCATCGCAGCCTGGCCGGACAGGAACGCCGAGTTGGCCTGGTCGAAGCCGATCTGCAGCGGCGTCGGCAGCGCGTACGGGTTGACGTCGATGAGGTGCTGCAGCGCCGCCTGCGCCGCGTCGGAGGTCAGCGTCGGGCCACCGTCCGGGCCGACCAGCGCGCCGCCGTAGCCGGCGAGTCGGTTGATGAACGAGCAGCCCAGGATCATCGGCACCTGCTGGCCCTCGACCACCGCGCCGTAGACGGAGCCGCCGCTGCGCTCGGTGATCGTGCGCGCCGCGCCGTCGTACTCGTCCCATGTGGCGGGCGGCGCGAGGCCGTAGGTCTCGAAGACCGCGCGGTTGTAGTAGAGGACGTGCACGTCGCCGTCGAACGGCACCCCGTAGCGGCGGCCGTCGAGCAATGTGTAGGCGTCGTAGACCGACGGCAGGTAGTCCGAGGTGTCGGTGGCCGCGAGCTGGTCCGTCAGATCGACGAGCGCACCGGCGTCGACGAGCGCGCCGAGGCCGAAGTAGAAGTAGTCGAACACGTCGAACTGCCCGGCGCCGCCCTGCACGTCCAGGATTTGCTGGCTGGTGAGCTGGTCGTATGGCACGGCGGTGGTCTCGAGCTTTCCACCGAACTCGCGCTCGAATGCGGGGGCGAGCAGCTGCGTGAACGCCAGCACGTGCGGCTGGTTGACCATCGCGCGGATCGTGACGCCGGTCAGGTCGGCGGGCGCGCTTGCCGGCAGTGAGGTGGCCGTTCCCTCACCGCACGCGGCGAGGCCGAGACCGAGAGCACCCGCCCCGAGAGCGGAACGCAGCAGCAGGCGGCGGGACAGCAGGGGCGAGGGCATGCGGGACTCCGGGGACGAGCGGCGAATGGGGCGAGGCCGGGCGTCAGGCCGGACAGACCGCCGTACTCGTGCGGCAGAAGTCGACGTGGTGGCGGCGGACGAGCGGGGTGCGCATGCCGTCCTCCTCCACGTCGTGTCCCCAGATGCCGCCGGGAACGGTAGAGAAACCAGCCCGCACAATCAAAGCTCCGACGTTTTTGCGATGGACATCACGCCGAATTGTCGGGACAACCACTCACGCCGCCCAATCGCTGGGAACGAATTGTCCGGACGATTACCGCGCGTTTGCATTTCGGGCGCCGGCGTGCTGCGCTGGAAATGCTTTCTGTGCCCGTTCCCCGAGGAGAACTTCCCGTGTCCCTGACCGCCCACTGGTTCCTGCCCACCTACGGCGACGGCCGCCAGCTCGTCGGCGGCGGCCACGGCGTCGGCGTCGGCTCCGCAGGCGGTGTCCGCCCGGCGTCGATCGGCTACCTCACCCAGGTCGCGAGGGCGGCCGAGCAGGTGGGGTTCGAGGGCGCCCTCACGCCCACCGGCGCGTGGTGCGAGGACGCATGGCTCACCACGGCGATGCTGGTCGGCGAGACCGAGCGGCTGAAGTTCCTCGTCGCGTTCCGGCCGGGGTTCGTCTCCCCCACGCTCGCCGCGCAGATGGCCGCCACCTACCAGCGGCACTCCGAGGGACGGCTGCTGCTCAACGTCGTCACCGGCGGGGAGCCGTCGGAGCAGCGCGCGTACGGCGACTTCCTCGACAAGGACGCCCGCTACCGGCGTTCCGGGGAGTTCCTGCAGGTGGTGCGGGCGTTGTGGCGTGGGGAGAAGGTCGACCTGCAGGGCGAGCACGTGCAGGTCGAGGGCGCCCACCTGGACCGGCTGCCCGACCCGGTGCCGCCGCTCTACTTCGGTGGCTCCTCGCCGGCCGCCCTGCAGGTGGCGGCCGAGCACATCGACGTCTACCTCACCTGGGGCGAGCCGCCCGCCCAGGTGGCCGAGAAGATCGCGGCCGTCCGCGCGCTCGCCGCCGCGCGGGGCCGCAGCGTCCGGTTCGGTATCCGGCTGCACGTGATCACCCGCGACACCTCCGAGCAGGCGTGGGCCCACGCCGAGTCGCTGTTGGCGGCGATCGACCCGGCCACGATCGAGAAGGTGCAGGCCGGGCTCGCGCGGAGCGAGTCAGAAGGGCAGCGGCGCATGCGCGCGCTGCACGGCGGCTCGACGGCGAGCCTCGAGGTGTCGCCGAACCTGTGGGCCGGGGTCGGGCTCGTGCGCGGCGGCGCGGGCACCGCACTCGTCGGCAGCCACAGCGAGGTGGCCGACCGCATCGCCGAGTACCACGCCCTGGGCATCGACGAGTTCGTGCTCTCCGGCCACCCGCACCTCGAGGAGGCGTGGTGGGTGGGCGAGGGCGTGTTGCCGATCCTGCAGCGGCGAGGCCTCTGGCAGCCGCCCGGCGGAGCGGACCTCGTGCCCGCGCCGTCGCGGACCGTTCCCTTCGCGGCCGCCGCACAGTGAGCGCTCTCGTCGAGGAGCGCGCTCCCGTCACGGGAACGCGGACCGTCCTCACCGCGAGCCTCATCGGCACCACCGTCGAGTGGTACGACTTCTTCCTCTACGCCACGGCCGCGAGCCTGGTGTTCCCGAAGCTGTTCTTCCCGGTCGGCAACGAGGTCGTGGGCACGCTGCTGGCGTTCGGGACGTTCGCGGTCGGGTTCGTGGCCCGGCCCATCGGCGGGATCCTGTTCGGGCACGTCGGCGACCGGATCGGCCGCAAGCGCACCCTCGTCGCCACGATGCTGCTGATGGGTGCGGCCACCGCCCTGATCGGCCTCCTGCCCTCGTACGCGACGATCGGCGTCGCGGCCCCCGTGCTGCTGGTCGTGCTGCGGGTGTTGCAGGGCCTCGCCGTCGGGGGCGAATGGGGCGGCGCGGTACTGCTCGCCGTCGAGAACGCGCCGCCCGGCAAGCGCGCCCGCTACGGCAGCGTCCCGCAGATCGGGCTCGGGCTCGGCCTCGCGCTCGGCACGGGCGCGTTCGCGCTGCTCGGCGAGGTGCTCGACGACGAGACGTTCCTGGCGATCGGCTGGCGGGTCGCGTTCGTGCTGAGCGTGGTGCTGGTCGCCGTCGGGCTGCTGGTGCGGCTGCGGATCATGGAGACGCCGGAGTTCCAGCGGCTGCGCGAGAGCGGCGCCACCGCGAAGGTGCCCGTCGTCCAGGTCTTCCGCACCCGGGCCCACCGTCGCGGCATCGCCGCCGGGATGCTCGCGCGCTGGGCGGAGGGCGCGGCCTTCAACACATGGGGCGTCTTCGCCATCACCTACGCCACCGCCACCGTCGGCATGGACCGGGTGGTCGTCCTGCTCGCCGTCACCGCGGGCGCGCTGCTGATGGCCGCCGTCGCCCCCGTCGCAGGCGTGCTCGCCGACCGCTACGGGCGCAGGCTCGTGTTCGGCACTGGCGCCGCCGGGTTCGGGATCACGGTGATCCCGTCGTTCCTCGCGATGCAGACAGGCTCGGAGCCGCTCGTCGTCGCGGTCCTGCTCCTGCAGCTCGGGCTCTGGTACGGCCTGATGACCGGCGCCGAGTCCACACTCTTCGCCGAGCTGTTCGACACCGACGTCCGCTACACCGGCATGTCGCTGGTGTTCCAGGGATCCGGTATCTGGGCCTCCGGCCTCACCCCGATGGTGCTGACCGCCCTACTGGCCGCGGGCGGCGGGAGCCCGTGGTGGGCGGCCGGCTACCTGGCGGTCACGGCCGTGATCAGCTTCGCCGCGGTCGCGGCCATGCCGCGCTGGATCGGCTGGCGGCCCGCCTGGACGAGGGGCACCCGCTGGTGAGAGGTCGTGAGTGGATACGCGTGCCGGAGCGCGCGTATCCACTCACGACCCTCAGACGACCAGCACGATCTTCCCGGTCAGGCCGCCCGCCTCGCCCAGCTGGTGCGCCTCAGCGGCCCGTTCCAGCGGCAGGACGTGCGCGACGTGTGGCCGCAGGCGGCCCTCGGCGACCAGTGCCGTGACCGCGGCGAGCGCCGCACGGTCCGGCTCGACGAGCATGAACCCGGCGCGCAGGCCGCGGGCGGCGGCCACGGGTGCCCACCTGTCGTCGGCCGGCAACAGCGACACGAGCACCCCACCGGGCCGCAGCACGTCGAGCGAGCGCTCCCCGTACGCCCCGCCAACCGGATCGACGACCACGTCGACCGGACCGGCTGCCCGGACGAAGTCGACCGCGCGGTAGTCGATCACCTCGTCGGCGCCGAGACCGCGCACGAACTCGTGCTTGCCCGCACTCGCCGTCGCAACCACCTCCGCACCGAGGGCCTTCGCGACCTGCACCGCGAGGTGGCCGACCCCGCCCGCCGCGGCGTGCACGAGCACCCGCTGCCCTGGACGCACCCCGGCGGTGTCGACGAGCGCCTGCCACGCCGTCAGCCCGGCGAGCGGCAGGGCGGCCGCGTGCACGTGGTCCAGCCCGGGCGGTGCCGCGACGAACTGCCGCGCCGGCGCCACCACGTACTCGGCGTAGCCGCCCGCCTGGCGCGGGAAGTGCGGCATGCCGAGCACCAGGTCGCCAGGGCGGTGCACCGTGACGCCCAGCCCGACCTCCTCCACGACACCGGCGACGTCGTGGCCCAGCACGGGCGGATCGCCCCACAAGCCGAGGCCACCGGTCGCGCGCGACACCCAGTCGGTCGGGTTGACGCCTGCGGCATGCACCCGCACCAGCACCTCTGTCGGCGCCGGATCGGGTCGAGGCACCTCTGCCGGCTCCAACTGCTCGGGCCCGCCCCAGGCGCGCACCACCACGGCCCGCATCGTGTCTCCCACCTCGTCACCTCCGACCGCGGGTCGGACGCCCGCGGTGCAGGAAGCCTCTGCGGCGGCAGCACCCGGGCACAGTGGCCAGAAAGCCACGTAGTGGCAGGATCTGGCCATGCACCGGGTGGCGGTTCTCGCACTGGACGGCGTCATCCCCTTCGAGCTGGGGATCCCCGCGCGGATCTTCGGCGCCGCCACCGACGCTGCGGGCCTGCCCCTCTACGACGTCGTGACGTGCGCGCCCGGCGGGGAGCTCGTCACGACGGCGGACGACTTCCACCTCGGGGTCCGGCACGGGCTGGAGGCGTTGCGCAGCGCGGACACGGTGATCGTGCCGCCGTCCCGCGTCCCGGCCGGCGAGGTGGACGAGCGCGTGCCGGGCGCGCTGCGGGAGCTGCCCGCGACCACCCGCGTCGCGTCGATCTGCACCGGCGCATTCGTACTCGCCGCGGCCGGACTGCTCGACGGGCGGCGGGCCACCACCCACTGGCGGGAGTCCGGCGCGCTGCAGCGCGAGTTCCCGCAGGTCCGAGTCGACGCGGACGTTCTGTTCGTCGACGAGGGCGCGGTGCTGACGTCCGCGGGCGTCGCGGCCGGGGTCGACCTCTGCCTGCACATGGTGCGCCGCGACCACGGTTCCGCGGTGGCGAACCGGGTGGCGCGCAGCTGCGTCGTGCCGCCGTGGCGGGACGGCGGGCAGGCCCAGTACGTCGAGCGCCCGGTGCCCGCGGCGGCGGACACCTCCACCGCGGGCAGCCGGGAGTGGGCGCTCGCGCACCTGGACCGCCCGATCACGCTCGCCGAGCTCGCCGCGAAGTCCGGGATGAGCGTGCGGACGTTCTCCCGCCGCTTCCGCGCGGAGGTCGGGCTGACGCCGGTGCAGTGGCTGGTCCAGCAGCGCGTCGACCGCGCCCGGCGGATGCTCGAGGCAGGCGACGAGTCGGTGGAGCGCATCGCCGCCCGGGCCGGGTTCGCGACGGCCGCCTCGATGCGGATGCACTTCCGCCTCGTCGTCGGCGTCACCCCGGCGAGCTACCGCCGCACGTTCCGGGGCGAACTGGTCCGGTAGCGACCCGGTGTCGTGCCCATGATCGCGGTGAAGGCCGCGATGAAGCTGCTGGGGTTCGCCCATCCGCACGCGTGTGCGACGTGGGTGATGTCGTGGTCGTCGGCGAGCAGGACGAGCGCGTGGAAGATGCGCAGCTGGCTGCGCCACTCGTAGAAGGTCATGCCGAGCTCGTCGTGGAACAGGCGGCTGAGTGTGCGGGCGCCGGCGCCGATCGCCCGGCCGAGCCCGGCCAGCGAGGTGGTGTCCGCGGGGTTCTCGTACAGGTGCTCCGCGATCGCCTGCAACCGGTCGTCGCGCGGCTCCGGCAGGTGCAGGGGCTGCTCGTGCGCTTCGTGGAGCTCGTCGACGAGGACCCGGCGGAGGCGGGCCCGCGCGGCCCGGTCGTACCCGCGCTCGTGGTTGCGGGGGCCGGTGAGGGTGAGCAGGGCCTCGCGAACGAGGCCGGACGCGGTGAACACCGCGGGGTGACCGGGCACGAGCCGGGCCAGGGACGCCGGCAGGAACTCGATCCGCATGTCGGTCTCACCGTGGGCACAGTGGTGGTGCGTGCACCCGGCGGGGATCCACGCGAGCCGGTTGGCGGGGACGATCGACGTGCCACGCTCCGTGTGGATCGAGAGGACGCCACGGGCCGCGTACACCAGGTGTTCCCGTGCGTGCGAGTGCACGGAGCTCGTCTCCCCCGACGACCAGAGATGCGCTCCCCCGGTCGGCCAGAGCCGCGACCGGGCGGATTGGCGGCCAACGGGCACAAGGTGGCAGCCTACCGGTGGTCGGCCACCCCTCAGCGTGACGACAGTGCAGGCATGAGCACGACGATGCGCGCCGCGGTGTGTGTCCGGGCGGGTGGCCCGGAAGTCTTGGAGATCCGTGAGCGGCCGGTACCGGCCGCCCGGGACGGCTGGAGCCTGGTGCGGGTGAAGGGCGCGGGTCTGAACCGGTCGGAGCTGCGGACCCGTCAGGGCCACTCCCCGAACGTCACGTTCCCGCGTGTGCTCGGGATCGAATGCGCGAGCGTGCACGCGATCTGGCCCGATGGCCCGGACCGCGTTCTGGATCTCGTCGGCGCGAGCACGGCGGTGGACTCGCTGCGCCTCGTGCGTCGCGGCGGGAGGGTGTGCGTGGCAGGTTCGCTCAGTGGGTGGCTGATCCCGGACTTCGAGCCCATCGCGATGATCCCGTCCGGGACCATGCTCACCGCCTTCCACAGCGACACCCTCAAGGGCAACGCGGGCGCGCCCGTGTTGCAGCGGGTCGTCAACCAGGTCGAGGCCGGCGTCTACCGACCGAACGTCGACCGTGTCTTCGGCCTGAACGACATCGCCGCGGCCCACCGGTACATGGAGGACAACCAGGCCACCGGCAAGGTCGTCGTGCTGTCCTAGGTCGTGAGTGGATACGCGTGCTACAGCGCGCATACCCGCTCACGACCAGGTGTGGCGAGTCAGATCTGCGGCGTGATCGCCTGGAGCGCCGCGGACGCCCTGACCGCCGCCGCCAGGTCGGCCAGCGCCGCGCCGTGCGCCGCGGCGAGCTCGGCGCTCTGGTCGGTGAGGGTGGTGCGGTCGACGTAGCCGCCGTGATCGAGGTACAGGCCCGGGGAGAGCAGCTGCACCGCGAAGAAGCCCGCGAGCACGTCGCGCAGGTCACCGAGGGCGAGGTAGTGGTGGCCACTCGCCCCGGTGAGCACGGTGGCTGCGACCTTGCCCTGCAGCGGGGCCGTGGACTCGCCCCACTTGCCGCGCTCGGTGCGCTCCAGGAGGTCCTTGAGCAGGGCGCTGTAGGTGGCCCGGTAGACCGGGCTACCGAACACCACCGCGTCGGCATCGGTGAACGCGGCGATCACCGATGCGGCGCCCGCCTCAGACAGCTCCACGAGCGACGTCGCCGCGCCTGCCTTCTCCGCGCCGGCCAGCACCCCGGCGACGGCCGTTGCCGTGCGCCCGCCAGGCTCCGGCCCGGCGACCACACCCAGCACGCGTGTCAATGGTCCTCCTCGAAGTGTGCGGCGAGACCGTAGCGGCCCCGGTGGTAGAGCAGCGGGGTGCGGGCGGCGTCGGCGCCGAGGCCGCGCACCCGCCCGACGGCGATCGTGTGGTCGCCGCCGTCGTACTCCCGCCACAGCGTGCAGCCGATCCACGCGCATGCCCCGTCCAGCACCGGCGCGCCCTCCGGGCCGGGCGACCAGTCCACCCCGGCGAACTTGTCCGCACCCGAGCGGGCGAACCCGGCGGACAGGTCCTGCTGGTCGGCGGAGAGCACGTTGACGCAGAACGCGCCGGCCGCGCGGATCCGCGGCCACGTCGACGACGTGCGGGCAGGCGAGAAACTGATCAGCGCCGGATCGAGGGACAGCGACGCGAAGGACTGGCAGGTGAAGCCGAGCGGCCCGTCGCCGTCGGGGCCGGCCGCCGTGACCACGACGATGCCGGACGCGAAGTGCCCCATGACCTCCCGCATCGTTGCGGGCTCGACCGCGACGGTCACGCCGAGAGGTCGGGCCGCGGCGGGGTGCGCTCCCCCGCCTCCACCGCCACCGCCAACCGGTTCTCCGCCGGTGGTAGCGGGCAGGTGGCGTAGGCGGTGAACGCGCAGGGCAGGTTGACGGTGCGGTTGAAGTCGATCGTGACGCGACCGTCGGCGTCCGGGTCCGGGAGCGCCACCGAGCGCCCGCCGCCGTACGTGCTGGTGCCGGACGTCGCGTCGCGGAAGTGCAGGGACAGGCCGCCGGTCTTGCCCGGGAAGGCGACGAGCTCGTGCTCGGACCCGCCGAGGGCGAACCGGACCACGCCGACGGCGGTCGGGAAGTGCTGCAGCCCGTCCACCACGGCGCCGACGGTGAGGCGGCGCGGCTCGGGGTAGGCCTCGAACCGGCCCTCGACCGCCCAGCGCTCGTCCACGTCGAACGCGGGCGCCCCCGTGAACGCGGTGCGGGTGATCGCCCGCGGGTCACGCACGCGCAGGGCGTAGTCGTCGGTGCGGCGGATCACCTCGACGCGTCGGTCCCCGATCTCGACGAGCACGCCCGGCTGCCCGTCGACGGGCTCCAGCCGGACGGCGCCGGTGACGGGCGTGCCGTCGAGAGCGGCCTCCCCGTCGGCGGTGAGCTCGACGCCGCCGTCGCCGGTGACGCGCCAGGTGCCGGGGAGGTCGTCGAAGGCGCGGGCCGTGCCGTCGAGCCAGTGCAGCGCGGTGAGGCTGAGCCAGCCGTGCGGGGTACGCAGCTGCTCCTCGCGGTCGCGGTGCCAGGTCTCCCAGTCCTGCTGGAGCGGGGACTCGATGGTGGTGGTCATGCGGACTCCTTGCGGGTCAGCGGTGCGTGCGGGTGGCTGAGGCCGAGGTGGTCGCGGAGCGTGGGGCCGGAGTACTCGGTGCGGTAGCTGCCGAGGTCCTGCAGTTCGGGAACGACATCGGCGACGAACCGGTCCAGGCCGCCGGGCGTCAGGTGCGGTACCAGGATGAATCCGTCGCAGGCATCCCGCTGCACGAACTCGTCCATCTGTGCGGCGACCGTCCGGGCCGAGCCGATGAACGACTGCCGCCCCGTCTTCTCGATCACGACCTCGCGGATCGAGAGGCCGCCGTGCGCGTCGGCGTAGTCGCGCCACTCCTGCGCGACGGCCCGCGGGTCGCGCGCGTGCCGCACCCGGCCGCGGGTGATGTCGACGTTGTCGACGTCGGGCTCCACGTCGGGCAGCGGGCCGTCCGGGTCGTACTCCGTCAGCTCGCGGCCCCACACCTGCTCAAGGAACGCGATCGCGGTCTGCGGGGAGACCTGCTGGTGCCGGATCCGGGTCGCCTCGGCCTGCGCTTCCTCGTCGGTGTCGCCGAGCACGAACGTGACGCCAGGCAGCACCTTGAGGTCGTTCGCGCTGCGACCGTGCTGCGGGAGCCGGGCCTTGACGTCTGCGTAGAACGCCTGCCCTGCTTCGAGCGTGCCGTGCAACGTGAAGATCGCGTCGGCGGTGGCGGCCGCGAAGTCTCGTCCCTGCGCGGAGTCGCCCGCCTGGATGAGCACCGGGTGGCCTTGTGGCAGCGGCGGCGAGAGGGGGAGCCGGCCGCGCACGTCGAACTGCGGGCCGTTGTGCTCGATCTCGGCGCCGTTCGAGTCCCAGAGGGCGCGGGTCACGGCGACGACCTCCGCCGCCCGCTCGTACCGCTGTTCGCGCGGCAAGAACCCGCCCCGCCGGAAGTTCTCCCCGGTGAACGCGTCGGAGGTGGTGACCATGTTCCACCCCGCGCGCCCCGCGGACAGGTGGTCGAGCGATGCGAACTGCACGGCCAGCTCGTACGGCTCGTTGTAGGTGGTGTTGATCGTGCCGGCCAGCCCGATCCGGGAGGTGACGGCGGCGAGCGCGTTCAGCACCGTGAAGGTGTCCGGCCTGCCCACGACGTCGAGGTCGTGGATGCGGCCGCGGTGCTCGCGCAGCCGCAGCCCCTCGGCGAGGAACACGAAGTCCATCAGCCCGCGCTCGGCGTTCTGGGCGAAGTGCACGAACGAGGCGAAGTCGGTCTGGCTGCCGGAGCGGGGGTCGCTCCAGACGGTCGTGTTGTTGACGCCCGGGAAGTGGGCGCCGAGGTGGATCTGCTTCTTCACGAGGTCGCTCCAGCGAAGTGGTTGGCCGGCCTGCGCAGCCCGAACCGGGAACGCAGCGAGCCGCCCGCCGACCCGGTACGCAGCAGCCCGCGCCCGGCGAGCAGCGGCACCACCTGGTCGGCCACGACGTCGAGGTCGGCCGGCAGCACGAGCGGCACCAGCGTCACGCCGTCGGCTGCTCGGGTCCGCACGGCGGTGCCGATGAGATCGGCCAGGTCGGTGGGCGGGCCGAGCACGCGCACCGACGACGCCGGCAGCTCGGCCCCGGCGAGCCGGTCCAGCTCGGTGAGGTCGCGACGGGCCCGGTCGCGGTCGGCGCCCATGTGCACCTCGACGTCGAGCAGCACGGTGATGTCATCGGGGTCCCGGCCGGCATCCGCAACGGCCGACCGGATCCGGTCGCGGGCGTCGGCGGCGGCCGGCAGGTCCGGCGCCGAGATCCGCACGACGTCCGCCCAGCGCGCGGCCACCGGGATCGCCTCCTCCTCGTCGGCCCGCAACACGACGAGCGGGTGGCCCTGCGGCGGCCGGGGTGTGATCGAGGGTCCCTTGACGGAGAAGAACTCGCCCTGGAAGTCGACGTAATGGAGCTTGTCGCGGTCGATGTAGCGGCCGGTGGCGACGTCGCGGATCACCGCGTCGTCCTCCCACGAGTCCCACAGCCGGACGACCACCTCGATGGCGTCGGCGGCCTCGCGCCACAGCACGTCGGCGGGCGCGGCGGGCTTGCGGCCGAACAGGTCGGCCTCGACCTGCGTGCGGGAGACGGCGGGCTCCCATCCCGCGCGGCCGGAGGACACCATGTCGAGCGTCGCGATCGCCTTGGAGACGTGGAACGGCTCGGTGTGCGTGACGGTCGCGGTGGGTGCCAGTCCGATCCCCGGCACCACCGGCGCGATCCGCGCGGCGAGCGACACGGCGTCGAGCAGCGGCCCGCCGTCGGGATGGAACGTGTGCGGGATCAGCGCGAGGTCGAGGCCACGGCGGGCGGCAGTGCGCGCCAGCCCGGCGTGGTGGACCGCCGACAGCAGCACCGCCGGGTCGAGCCTGGCCCAGCGCGCGGCGGCCGGGTGGTGGCCTGCCGCGCTCAGCTCGACGGCGAGGTGCATCCGCGCCTCGGTAAAGGGACTCATCGGATGACGCTCGCTTTCGGCTTGTTCGATTCCTTCGAGGTGAAACCCACCCGTTCACCCGCGTGTTCCGCCCATGCGGCGGCGAGCAACTCCGTACTGCGCACGCGATCGGCGTGGTCGGTGGTGATCGTGGTGACCAGCAGCTCGTCGGCGCCGGTCACCCGCGCGAGCGTGGCGAGCTTCCGGGCGACGGCGTCCGGCGACCCGACGAACTGGGTGTCGACCCGGTCGGCGACGATCGCGCGCTCGGCCGGCGTCCACTCCCGGGCACTGGCCTGCTCCGGGGTGACGTAGGGCCGGGCGCCGACGCCGGTGCGGATGTCGAGCACCCACTGCGCGTACGGGGCGGCCAGCTCGTCGGCCCGCTGCTGGGTCTCCGCCACGACCACGTCCGCCGACACCACGACGTGCGGCGCCGCGCGCCGGCCCGACGGCCGGAACGCGCGGCGGTAGGCGTCGACGGTCTCCAGCACCGAGCTCGGGGAGGTGTGGTAGCTCGCCGCGAACGGCAGGCCGCGCGCGCCCGCGACCTGCGCGCTCTCGCCCGGGCTCGAGCCGAGGATCCAGACGTCGAGGTCGGCTCCCTCCGCCGCCGGGACCGTGATCGGCTGCCCGTCCGGGCGGTGGGCGGCGCCGGAGAGGAAGTCGAGGATCGCGCCGACCTGGGTGTCGTAGTCCGGGGTCGGGTCGTCCTCGCGGATCCCGAGCAGCCACGCGAGGTGGACGTAGGTCGAGAGGTCGCCGCGGAACCGGGCGGGCGGCGGGATCAGGAGCCCGTCCACCACCCGGGAGGGCGGCACGGGCGGCGGCTCGGCGTCCGGCTGTGGAGCCGTGCCGGCCAGCCGGAGGATCTTGTGGATGTCGAACCGGCCGAGGCCCATGTCGACCCGGCCGGGATGCAGCGCCGCGACGGTGCCGAACTGCTCGGCCGCCTGCAGCGGCGACGTCACCGGCAGCTGCACCGCGCCGGAGCCGACCCGGATCCGGGACGTGGCCGCGGCGATCAGCGCCACCAGCACCGGCGTGGACGACGACGCCACCCCGGACGCGAGGTGGTGCTCGGCCACCCAGTACCGCCGGTAGCCCGCCCGCTCGGCGACCCGGGCGAGGTCGACCGAGTTGCGCAGCGCGTCGGCCGCGGTGCCGCCGGCCGGGACCGGGGACAGATCGAGGATCGACAGGGGGATCGTCATGACGCCACCCCGACTGTCGAGTCCGCGGGCCGCGCGTCGTCCGGGTCGCGGGGTACGGCCCCGGCCAGTGCCCGGCTCGGCACGGCGGCCCGCAGCGCCGGGGCCACCTCGGCCTGGAACGTCTCCAGCATCGCCCGCTGCCGCCGCGGGGTGAGCCCGTCACCGTCGAGGTGCAGGTGCAGCACCTCGTGGCCGAACACAGCCTGGTAGCGCAGCACCTTGTCGACGATCTGCGCCGCGCTGCCGACGAGCGCGGACGAACGCTCCACGAAGTCCTCGACGTCGCCGAACACGGTCGGCAGCCCGAACCGCTCGGCCACGGCGAGCCGCGCCGCGTAGACGGGCCGGAACTCCTCGATCGCCTGCTGCGACGTCGGGGCGAGGTGGAACGCCGCCGTGCCGGCGCCGACGAGCGCGTCGACCGGGTCGTGGCCGTGCGCCGCCCAGCGCTCGCGGTAGTACGCGATCAGCTCGGCGTAGGGCTCGATGGGGTTGGTGACGTTGGCCGAGAACAGCGGGTCGCCGTAGCGCGCGGCAACCTCCACCGACTCCTTGCTGGTCGCGCTGCCGTGCCAGACCCGGATCGGGTGCTGGCGGGGCGGCGGCCACGTCTCGGCGTCGACGAGCGGCGGGCGGAACCGGCCGGTCCACGTCGTGCGCTCCTCGCGCCACAGCCTGCGGAACAGCTCGTAGCCCTCGGCGTTGCGGTCCCACTGGTCGTCGGTGGTCACGTTGAACAGCTGGGCCTGCGCCGCGCCGTTGCCCTTGCCGATGATCAGTTCGAGGCGGCCGTCGGCGAGCTGGTCGAGGGTGGCGTAGTCCTCGTAGGCGCGCACCGGATCGAGCAGCGACAGCGTGGTGACGCCGGTGAACAGCGTGATTCGCGACGTGCGCGCTGCGATGTGGGACAGCACCACCGGCGGCGCCGACGACAGGAACGGCCGCTCGTGCCGCTCCCCCACCGCGTAGCCGTCGAACCCCAGCTCCTCGGCGAGCACCGCATTGTCGACCACCCGGTGCAGGCGGGCGTTCGGCGTCGGAGTGCGGCCGGTGACCGGGTCCGGCCCGTTGGTGATCAGGGTGAGGACGAGGATCTTCATGCCGTTTCCTCCAACCGGCGTCCCGCGATCGCGGCGAGCAGCTCGCGCGTGTACTCGTGCTGCGGGTCGGCGAAGAGCCGCTCGGTGGGTGCGAGCTCGAGCAGCTTCCCGGCGCGCAGCACGCCCACGCGGTGCGCGATCCGGCGCACCACGGCGAGGTCGTGGGAGATGAACAGGTAGGTGAGTCCCGCGTCGACCTGCAGTTCCGCGAGCAGGTCCAGCACCTGCGCCGACACGCTGACGTCGAGGGCGGACACCGGCTCGTCGCACACCACGAGGTCGGGTGAGAGGGCCAGCGCACGCGCGATCGCCACCCGCTGGCGCTGCCCGCCCGAGAGCTCAGCGGGCCGCCGGTCGAGCACCGACTCCGGCAGCGCGACCCGATCCAGCAGCTCGGCGGCCCGCGCCCGGCGCGACCGGCCGTCCCCCACCCGGAACGCACGCAGCGGCTCGGCGATCACCTCGGCAATCGAGAAGCGGGGGTCGAGGGAGGCGTACGGGTTCTGGTAGATCAACTGCGCACGCCGCCGCAGCTCCCGCCACGCCCGCCCGCGCACGCGGGTGATGTCGGTGCCGTCGAACTCCACGGTGCCGGACGTGGGGTCGGCGAGCCGCAGCACCAGCCGGGCGGTGGTCGACTTGCCCGAACCCGACTCGCCGACCAGCGCCAGCGTCTCCCCGCGAGCGATCGAGAAGCTCACCCCGTCGACGGCCCGGATCCGCCCCCGCCCCAGCGGGAACTCCTTGACCAGGTCCCGCACCTCCACCACCGGCGAGTCCGACGGCGCGACACGGCGAGTCGGCCGTTCGATCCGCCGCAGCCCCGGCGCGCTCTCCAGCAACCGCCGCGTGTACGGATCCCGCGGCGCGGCCAGCACCTCCCGCGCAGGCCCCTCCTCCACCACCCGCCCTGCCTGCATCACGACGAGCCGGTCGGCGCGGTCGGCCGCAACGCCCAGGTCGTGGGTGATCAGCAGTACGGCCGTGCCGGACGCGCGGACCAGCTCGTCGAGGCGGTCGAGGATGTGCCGCTGCACGGTGGCGTCGAGGGCACTGGTGGGCTCGTCGGCCACGAGCAGCTGCGGGCGTGCAGCAATCGCGATCGCGATGAGCACGCGCTGGCGCATCCCGCCCGACAGCTCGTGCGGGTACTGCCGGGCGCGCGCCGCGGCATCGGGCAGCCCGGCCTCGGCGAGCAGCTCGACGGCCCGGGCCGGGGCACCTCGGCGATCGGCCAGGCCGTGCACGGTCAGCGCCTCGGCGACCTGCGCGCCGACCCGCTGCACGGGGTTGAGCGCGACGCCAGGGTCCTGCCGCACGAGGCCGATCCGCCGGCCGCGCACCGTGCGCCATGCCCGGTCGGACATCCCGGTGAGCTCCTGTTCCGCGAGCGTGATCCGGCCGGTGTCGATCCGGCCCGTCCCCGGGAGCAGCCCGGCGACGGCGTGCGCGAGCGTCGACTTCCCCGAGCCGGACTCGCCGACGACGGCGACGACCTCGCCCGGCGCGACGGTCAGCGAGACGCCCCGCACGGCCGAGACCGTTGCGTAGGAGACGCGCAGGTCTTCGACCTCCAGCAGTGGCGCGGTCACCGGGCGCCGTCCAGCGCGCGGGAGATCCGGTTCACGGCCAGGACGGCGGCCGCGATCGCGGCGCCCGGCACCGCGCACAGCCACCAGGCCACCGCCATGTAGTTGCGGCCCTCGGCCACCAGCGAACCCCACTCGGGCGCCGGTGGCGGCGCGCCGTAGCCGAGGAAGGACAGCGACGACACCGCGAGGATCGCGAGCCCGAACTCCAGCACGGCGAGCACCAGCACCGGCCCGGCCGCGTTCGGCAGCACGTGCCGCAGCAGCGTGACGTGCCAGCGGGTGCCGACCGAGCGCGCCGCCTCGACGTAGACGGACTGCCGCACGCGCAACGTCTCCGCGCGCATCACCCGGGCGAAGCTCGCCACGCTCGCGATGCCCACGGCGATCGCCACCTTCACCGTGCCGTACCCGAGTGCCGTGATCAGCGCGAGCGACAGCAGCACCGCTGGGACCGCGAGCAGCACGTCGACGCCGCGCATGAGCACCTCGTCGAGCCAGCCGCGGACGAACCCGGCGAGCACGCCCACCAGCCCGCCGACGACGAGCGCGACCGACACCGCGATCAGCGTGGCCTGCAGCGAGAGCGCCGCGCCGTGGACGACGCGGGTGTAGACGTCGCGGCCGAGGTAGTCGGTGCCGAACACGTGCGCCGCGCCGGGCGGCTGCAGGCGTTCCGCGGGCACGCCGACGGCCGGGTCGCCCGGCGCCAGTACGTGCGGCGCGAACGCCGCGAGCAGAACCAGCGCTACATAGGCCAACGAGACGACGAGCCCCGGCCTGCGCAGCAGGAACCGGACGCGGCCCTCCCGGCGCGGCGGCGCCTCGTCGATCGAGGGAGCCCCGATCGGTTCCCGTACCAGCAGCTCCGTCACGACGTGACCCCTATCCGCGGGTCGAGCAGCGGGTAGATCAGGTCCACCGCCAGGTTGACCAGCACGAACACCGCCGCGGCGAACACCACGACCCCCTGCACGACCGGTATGTCCTGCACCCCGACCGCAGCCACCGTGAGCCGTCCGAGCCCCGGCCGGGTGAACACCGTCTCGACCACCACCGACCCGGCGATGAGGTTGCCGACGATGTAGCCGAACACGGTGAGCGCGGGCAGCGCGGCGTTGCGCAGCGCGTGCCGCAGGTGGACGCTGGCGCGGCCGACGCCCTTGGCGCGCGCCGTGGTGACGTACGGCTCGCCGAGCGCATGCGACAGGCTCTTCGCGAGCACCTGCGCGAGCAGCGCTCCGGTCGGCAGCCCGAGCGTCACCGCCGGCAGCACGAGGGCGGCAGGGCCGTTCGCGCCCACCGACGGCAGCAGGCCGAGCCCGAACGCGAAGACCTGCACGAGCATGAGCCCGACCCAGAACACCGGCAGCGACACCGCGAGCGAGGGCAGCGCCATCAGCAGCTGCCGCAGCCAGAACGCGCGCGTGTACGTGGCGACGAGCGCCACCGAGCCGCCGAAGAGCACCGCGACGGCGAGCCCCGCTGCCGAGATCTGCAGCGTGGGCGGCAGCGCCTCGAGGATCGCCGAGCGCACGTCCTGCCCGTTCTGGATCGAGGTCCCGAAGTCGCCGGTGAGCGCGGCCAGCAGCCGCTGGCCGTACTGCACGAGCACCGGCTGGTCCAGCCCGTAGCGGGCGCGCAGCGCGTCGAGCTGCTCGGGCGGGAGCGGCTCGCCGTCGAGGCCGCCGCTCGCCATCGTCGCCACCGGGTCGCCCGGCAGCAGGTAGAGCACCACGAACGACACCGTGAACGCCGCCCACAACACCCCCACCGCAGCCAATAGCCGCCGGAGCAGGTAGCGACCGGTCACGGCTGGACCTTCCAGGTGTCGTGCAGCTGGATGCGCGAGCTCGCGTCGAACGCCACACCGTGGACGTCGGCCGCGACGCCTAACACCGTTGTCAGCTCCACGACCGGGATCGTCTGGTGCTCCCGCACGAGCAGCTGCTGCGCCTGCGCGACGGTGGCGGCGCGAGCCGCCTCGTCCGGCTGCGCCGCCTGCTGGGCGAGCACCTCGTCGAGCGGGCCGGACGGCAGCCGGTAGTAGTTGTTGCCTGCCGTCGAGTAGGTGCTGCGCAGGATGTCCGGGTCGGCCCGGGTGGTGTTGCCCCAGTTCGCGACGTACTGCCCGGACTGAAGCGTCGGTGTGTTCTCCGAGATCGGCTTCTCCCGCAGCTGCAGATCGATGCCCACCTTGCGCACCTGCTGCTGGATCAGCTCGACGGCCGCCCGGTTGGCGGGCGAGTTGGCGTACCAGGTCAGCTCCACCGTCAGCGGCGTGCCGTTCCTCGCCCGGATGCCGTCCGGACCGGGCAGCCAGCCCGCGGCGTCGAGCACCGACCCCGCCCTGGCCGGGTCGAACGGGAGCAACGCGGACTGGTCGGCGTAGCCGGGCGTCGTCGAGGCGAGCGGGCTGGTGGCCGGCTTCGTCTGCGAGGTGTAGACCGTCGCGACGACCTCCGCGCGGTCGATCGCGAGCGACACCGCCTCCCGCACCGCGGGATCCGCGCCGAGCGGGGAAGCCTGGTTGAACGTGATCCCGAACGGGATGCCCGGGTTGGGCCGGCCCAGCAGCTGCGCACCGGCCGCGGTGAGCAGCGCCTCGTCCTGCTGCGCGATGTTGCCGATGGCATCCACCTCGCCGGACGCGAGGCTGCCGACGCGCACTCCTGACTCGGGCACGATGCGGAACTCGATCCGGTCCAGCTGGGCCTCACCCTGCGACCGCCACAGCGACGAGCCCCACGCGTACCCGGCCCGCTTGGCGAGCACGATCGACTCGTCCCGGGTGTAGGACTCGATCACGAACGGCCCGGACCCGACGACCGACGCGCAGCGGTCGTCGTCGCTCCTCGCCACCGTCGCCGGGGACAGGATGCCCAGGCTGTGCGTCGACGTGCCCTGCAGGAACTGCACGTTCGGGCGGTCGAACGCCACCGTGAGCCGGGTCGGGCTCTCCACCGTGGTGCCCACGTAGCCGGCCAGGTAGCCCTTCGGCAGGGTGCCGCGGGCTCCGAGGTTCTGCACGGCGTCGAAGTTCGCCTTGACCGCCGCGGCGTCGAGCGGTGTGCCGTCGCTGAACGTCACGCCCTCGCGCAGCGTGAACGTGTAGGAGCTGGCGTCGGCGTTGCTCTCCCAGCTCGTGGCGAGCCACGGCCGCAGCTCACCGCCGGCCGGGTCCTGGTCGGTCAGCGAGTCGACCACCTGGCGCAGCGAGAAGATCGTGTCGTTGCTGCCGACCTGCTGGGGGTCGACGCACCCCTGGTCGCTGCTCACCGCGAAGCGCAGCGTGCCGCCCGGCTGCGGGACGCCGGGGTCGGCGGTGCTCGCCGTCGGCGTCGAGCCGCATGCGCTCAGCAATACGACGGCGGCGACGAGCCACGATGCAAGGGGTCGAGGCATGAGAGTGGTCCTTCATCCAGGAGAACGCACAGGCGTGGGCACCGCCGCATTCGGCGGCGGTGTGGAGGGAACGGGTCGGCTCGTCAGACCCGACAGAGCGCCGCGCAGGTGCGGCACAGATCGACGTGATGGCGCCACGCATGCCACGTGGTGCGCAGCTCGATCCGTTCCGGACCCGGCACGGCGACCTCCATCGCTCCCGGCGGTAGCACCCGCTCCCGCTCACACAGGGGGTTGCTGCGGCGTCGTCGATCCGGGTCTCTCGGCCGCTCTGGATGGCGTCTGGATTGCACTTCGAACTTACGTAGCTACCACATCCATTTTCAAGCGGTGTGGTGCGCGCCATTGTCGAAGGAAATGACCGGACAGAATGACCGGCAAATGTCCGTTCGTTGACACGGAACGGGCGCGGCTGCCTACCGTATTGATCCGCTGACCGGGAGAGCTGGAGGCCGCCGTGCCCTGTCCACCGAGCCTGCTGGACCCGACGCCCACCGACGCCCCGCCGCTCACGATCGACGTCGCCGTTGTCGGCGCGGGTGCCGCAGGCGCCGCGACCGCGTGGCACCTCGCCCGCCGCGGGCTGAGCGTCACGCTGCTCGAGCAGAGGTCCGCCGGCGTGGTCTGGCGGGCGGCCGGGCCGGCCCCGTGGGCGGACACCGGGCTGTCCAGCGGGCTCGCCGTCCGGCTCTGGAGGCAGGTCGAGCAGGCCACTGGGGCCGCGTTGCTGCACGTCGTCGACGGCGTCCGCCAGGTGCGGGCCGACCAGGCGACGGCCGCGCTCACGGCCGCGGCCACCGCGTGGGGCGCGCGCCTGCGCCACTGCGATGAGGTCGTCGCGATCGACCACTCCGCCGGGAGCGCGCTGGTCCGCACCCACACGATCACCCTGTCGGCCGCCCGGGTGGTGCTGACCGGAGCCGGGCCGGCCGCCCTCGCCACCGACCCGGCCGCGCCGGTCGTCACCGTCGTGACCCGCGGCTGCTTCGCCGTACCCGCGCTCACGGCACACCCGGAGATCGGCTTGACCGATCACTCCACCCGCCCGTAACCTCCCCCTCAGGTCAAGAGCGCCAGCGTCAAGCCCCGGCTCGCTGGCCGGCAACCCTCCTCCGCGGTGGGGTGCTCCGGGTGACGACCAGGCCGCCGTGCAACCACGGCAGGCAAGCGCGGACCCGACATCCGTCCGGGTCCACAGAGTGGGTCCGGAGGACCTCCATGACCACTGTGCTGTCCGCTCGCCCCGGCGTCTGTACGCCTGCGACCGTCACCGGCGTCGACCTGCGGGTCCCGCTCGTCACGGGCGAGCACGTTCGCTACGCCAACCTCGACCTCGCAGCGAGCGCTCCCGCGCTCACCGCGGTGGCCGATCACGTCGCCGCGCTCCTGCCCTACTACGCCAGCGTCCACCGCGGCGCCGGCTACGCGTCGCAGGTCTGCACCGCCGTGCTGGAACGGGCCCGGGAGACGGTCGGCCGGTTCGTCGGCGCCCGCGCCGACGACGTCGTGGTGTTCACCCGCAACACCACCGACGCGCTCAACCTGCTGGCCGGGTGCGTTCCCGGCCCGGTCCTGCGGCTGGACGTCGAGCACCACGCCAACCTCCTCGCATGGGGCCCCGGCCGGGTGCTGCGCGCCGCCGCGACGGTCGAGCAGACCCTCGCCGACCTGCGCTACGCCCTGCTCGCCGACCGGCCAGCGCTGCTCGCCGTCACCGGGGCGTCCAACGTCACCGGCGAGCTGCTGCCCCTCGACGAGATCACCGCGCTCGCCCACGCCGCGGGCGCCCGCGTGGTCGTCGACGCCGCCCAGCTCGCCCCGCACCGGAACGTCGACATCGCCGCCACCGGCATCGACTACGTCGCCCTGTCCGGGCACAAGCTCTACGCGCCCTACGGCGCCGGGGCGCTCGTCGGGCGCCGCGACTGGCTCGACGTCGCCACGCCGTACCTGGCGGGCGGCGGTGCCGTGCACGCCGTCACCGCGCCCGACGAGGGCGGGGCCACCGAGGTGTCCTGGGCCCCCGCGCCGCACCGGCACGAGGCAGGCACCCCGAACGTCCTCGGCGCCGCAGCGCTCGCCGAGGCCTGCCGTGTGCTGCCCGGCGCGCTCGACCCCGCCCACGAGGCCGCGCTGCTGCACCGGCTCGAGACCGGCCTGGACGCGCTGCCTGGCGTCCGCACGCTGCGGATATGGCCGGACAGCACCGACCGGGTCGCGGTCTGCACGTTCGTGGTCGACGGCCACCCTGCCGGGCGCGTGGCGGCCTACCTGTCGGCGGAGCACGGCATCGGCGTGCGCGACGGGAAGTTCTGCGCCCACCCGCTGCTCTCCCGCCTCGCCGGGACGCCCGACGACTGCGCGGTGCGCGCCAGCCTCGGACTCGGCACCACCGTGGACGACGTGGACCGCCTCGTCGACGCGGTCGAGTGGCTGGTCACGGACGGCCCCGGCTGGGACTACGCCGTGGTCGACGGGCGCTGGAGCCCCGTGCCCGACCCGCGCGAGACGGACCCCCTCGGCATCGGCAGCCCGACGGGCGCCGCGCTGCCGGGTTGCGGCCACTGAACCTGCCCTGGAGTTCAGGAACGCCACGTTCATGAACCTGCAGGACAGGAACGTGGCGTTCCTGAACTTCGGGCGGTCCCGGCGGCCGAGGACAATGGGTGCGGTGTCCGCCCCCGACCGCCTCACCGCCGACTGCTCTCGCTGCGCAGGCCTCTGCTGCGTCGCCCTCCCGTTCGCGGCGTCGGCCGACTTCGCCGTCGACAAGCCGGCGGGCACGCCGTGCGGGCACCTGCAGCCCGACTTCAGCTGCGGCATCCACGCCGGGCTGCGCGAGGCCGGCTATCCCGGCTGCACGGTCTACGACTGCTTCGGCGCCGGGCAGCAGGTCGTCCAGGTGACGTTCGGCGGGCGGAACTGGCGCGACCACCCGGAGGTCGCCGGGTCGATGTTCGCGGTGTTCCCGGTGGTCCGGGTGCTGCACGAGCTGCTGCGGTACCTCAGCGAGGCACGGGCGCTCCCCGCGGCCGCAGTGCTCTCCGACGCGCTCGACGCGGCGCTCGCCGAGACCGATCGGCTCGCCGCCGGCACGCCCGAGGAGCTCGCCGCGCTCGACGTGGAGGCGCACCGGCGGTCGGTCGCCGACCTGCTGGGGAGGGTGAGCGACCTCGCCAGGGCCGGCAGCCCTGGGCCCGACCACCGCGGGGCGCAGCTGCTGGGCGCCCGGCTGCGCGGCGCCGACCTGCGCCGGGCGAGCTTGCGCGGGGCCCTGCTCGTCGGCGCCGACCTGCGGGGTGCCGACCTGCGCTGCGCCGATCTCCTCGGCGCGGACCTGCGCGGCGCCGACCTCGCGGGCGCCGACCTGCGCGACACGCTCTTCCTCACCGCTGCCCAGCTGGCGGCGGCCCGGGGCGACGCCGACACGCGGCTCCCGCCGGCGTTCCCCCGCCCCCGGCACTGGGCGCCCACCACACGTCAGGGCACCCGCCGGACCGCCGCCCGCGGCCGGCGCACCTCGGGTCGGCCGACGCGCCCGGTCGAGCGGTAGCGCGAGCCCGGATCGGGTGCGCGAGCCGGCACGAGGTGCGTGCCGGGCGGCGAGACCGCCGGGATCCGGACACGGCTCCCATCCGCGATGTCGGTTTTTAGGCGGTTCTGTGCCGGTGATCCGGGTTCCACCGACCGCCCGGCGCCGCTAGCGTCGCCGGATGTGAAGGTGCTGATCGTCGGGGCCGGCATCGGCGGGCTGGCCACCGCCCTGTTCCTGCACGACGCCGGGATCGAGTGCGAGATCTACGAGCGCAGTCCCGAGATCCGGGAGCTGGGGGTCGGGATCAACGCGCTGCCACTCGCCGTCGGGCCGCTCGCCGGGCTGGGCCTGCTCGACGCGCTGGACGAGGTGGCCGTCCGCACGAAGGAGCTGTTCTACTGCCACCGCCTCGGCCAGGTGATCATGCACCGGCCGTGCGGCATGGACGCCGGGTTCGACGTCCCGCAGCTGTCGGTGCACCGCGGCCGGTTGCAGGGCGTGCTGCTGCGGGCGGTCCGCGAGCGCCTCGGGCAGGACTCCGTGCGCACCGGGCACCGGCTCGTGGGGTTCGAGCAGGACGGCGACGGCGTCCGGGCGACGTTCACCGACCCGGCGGGCGCTCGGCTGGGCGACCGCGAGGGTGACGTGCTGATCGGCACCGACGGCATCCACTCCACCGTGCGCGCCACGTTCTTCCCCGACGAGGGCCCGCCGCGCTGGAACGGCGTCATGATGTGGCGCGGAGCCACCGACTGGCCGCCGTTCCTGACCGGGCGCTCGATGATCATCGCCGGGGGCAACCCGGCCAAGCTGGTGCTGTACCCGATCGGCCGGGGCGGCTCGCCCGACACCGTGCTCACCAACTGGGCGATCTGCGCCCGCACCGGCGAGCCCGGCGACCCGCCGCCGCGCCGGGAGGACTGGTCCCGCCCGGGCGACCCGGAGGAGCTCGCGCCGCACATCGCGCGCTTCCACACGCAGCACGTCGACGTGGCCGGCCTGGTCGCGGCCACGCCGGCGATGTACGAGTACCCGATGTGCGACCGCGACCCACTGCCCCGCTGGAGCCACGGCCGCGTCACCCTGCTCGGAGATGCCGGCCACCCGATGTACCCGATGGGTTCGAACGGCGCGGGCCAGGCCGTGCTCGACGCCGTCGCCCTCACCCGCCACCTGACCTCCGGTGCCGACCCCGAGACCGCGCTGACCGCCTACCAGGACGAGCGGCTGCCCGCCACCCGCGAGATCGTGCTGCGCAACCGGGCCGGCGGCCCGGAGATGGTGATCGACGAGGTCGAGCGCCGCGCCCCCGACGGCTTCGACCGGCTCGACGACGTGATCGACCCGGCCGAGTTGGATGCGATCGTCAAGAGCTACGCCGCGGCCTCAGTGGCGGCGCCGACCGGCCGCTAGCAGGATCCGCCGATTTATGCACCGGACTTCCGGTTCGGGACACTAGATCAGCCGAACGACGCGAGCAGGGCGTCCACCTCGTCCTGGGTGGGGCCCTTCGAGCGGGCGTTCGGGCGCGCGCCGGTGGTGTAGCCGACGAGCAGGAGCAGCTCGTCGGGGCGAGGGGCATCCGCGACGGTGACGGTGAGCGTGTCCATCGCGTCCAGGTCCCAGCTCTCCTCGAGCGGACCGAAGACGAGGTCGATCGGTGTGCCGGCCGCACCGATCTTCGCGTTGCCCGGGATCAGCATCCGCCCGCGACGCAGGGTCGCGCGCATGGCCATGCCGAGCCTCGGGTGGATCAGCGCCGGCGAACGTCGAAGGTGGTGCTGCCGGGTGCGACGACGCCCGCTTGCGTGAGGAGCTCGACGATCGGTGCGAACGTGGCCACCGCCATCGGGGACGCGGCGCCGTGTTCCGGATCGCCCGCCGTGCCGATGAGGGCCGCCTTGCCGTAGGCGCGGATCCCCGCCGGGTCCCCGATCCGGTCGAGTGCGCGGGTCGTGAGCTGCTCCCCCAGCGTCTCCGACAGCTCCACCAGCGGCGAGATGTCCGTCGGCGCCGGCTTGCCCGCGAGGGGGTTCGGCGCCACCGCGCCCACCACCACGCGGGTCAGGGGCGGGGACACCGGGAGCCCGGACTCCGCGTGCACCTGCTCCTCGAACTGCACGAACTTGCGAACAGCCATGTCCCCTCCTTCGAGCGCCCGGACCGACCCCGGGGAAGCAACGCCAGGCTAAGCGGCGTCCGGCGGCCGCGGAACGCCCCGAAATGTCAGAGGGACGACGTAGCGTGTGTTGAGTCACAGAAGCATCCCCGGAGGGAGCAATCGATGGCACAGCTCACCGGCAAAGTAGGCGCGTTGTTCGACAACACGAACTTCGCCGTCCTCTCCACGCTCGAACCGGACGGAAATCCGCATTCGACGGTGGTCTGGGTCAAGCGCGACGGAGATGACCTCCTGTTCGCGCTGCCCAAGAGCCGCCGCAAAACCGCCAACTTACGGCGCGACCCCCGTGCGGCCGTGGCGATCTTCGATCCCGCGAGCCCTTACGAGAGCGTCCAGGTGCAGGGCACCGCGTCCATCGAGGACGATCCGGACGGCACGCTGATCGACGAGCTGTCGCACAAGTACACGGGCGGGCCGTATCCCGGATTCGCTGGACCGAACCCGCAATGGATCAGCGTGCGAATTCGAGCCGAGAAGGTCTTCAGCCCTTGGCCGAACCCGTGAGGCTTGCAGTCCACCCCCCACTCACGTAGAATCGAACACATGTTCGAGTCGGCGTTCGTCGAGATCGACCGGCCGGCGGGCTGGGTCGGCGAGGACGAGCTCGACCTGCTCGACCAGCTGGAGCTCGACGAGCTGCTGGGCCCACCCGGAAGCCTCGACCCGGAGCCGAGGGTGCGCCTCGCCCCGGACGAATGGCCGTGGGGCTCCGCCATTCCGGGTGAGGAGTCCGCGGTCGGGTTGGACGCGGCCACCGCCGAGCCCGGCGCTCTGTCGGATGCGGGCCTGATCGAGGCGATCGTCGGGTTCGAGCACCTCACCGGGTGGGCCCAGGCCCGGCAGGCGCGGCTGCTGGCCGAGTTCGCCCGCCGCCGCCCCGGCGACGACCCCACGATGGTGGCCACCGACAAGTCGTGTGCCATGAGCCGGTTCGCTCCGGACGAGGTCGGGCTCGCGCTGAAGTTGTCCCGGTTGACGGCCAAGGCCCGGTTGGGGCGAGCCGTGCAGCTGACACAGGTGTTGCCCGAGACGCTGCAGGCCTGGCAGCAGGGTCAGCTGGATGAGCGGCGGGCCACCGCGATCTGCGACGCCACCCACTACCTGCCGGTCGAGAAGGCGCGGGCGGTGCAGCAGCGGGTGCTGGACCGAGCGCCCGAGCAGACCCTCGCCCAGCTCAAGGCCGCGTTGAAGCGCGCGGTGCTGCACGCCGACCCCGACGGGTCCCGCGAGCGCCACCGCGCCGCCCGCCGCGACCGTCGGGTGGCGGTCGGGGAAGAGCAGGAAGGCATGGCCTCGCTGTGGGCGCTGCTGTCGGCCACCGACGCGCGCTCGTGCTTCCAGTGGCTGACCCGGCTCGCGCAGGGCTGCGGCAAGGACGACTCCCGCGGCATGGACGCCCGCCGCGCCGACCTGATGGTCAGCCTGCTGACCGGCACCCTCACCTACGCCACCACCGACGCGGACGAGACCGACGACGCGGACGAGGTCGACAACGCCGACTCCGGCTCCGGCTCCGGCGGCACGGATGCCACCGGCGATGGTGAGCGCCGCGCCCCGGAGACCGGCGCGAAGAGCGCCGACACCTCCCCTGGCTTCGGCTCGGCAGCTGGGGTGCGCACCGAGCCGCCGCGGCCGGTGAATCCCGGCAAGCCGCTGGTGCAGGTGCTGATGCCGTTCACCACCCTGCTGGGGCTCGACGAGCAGGCGTGTGAACTCGCCGGGCACGGCCCGATCCCGGCCGAGCTGGCCCGGGAGATCGCCGCCGACGCCACCCTGAAGCGCCTGGTCTTCGATCCGCTCTCGGGCGCGCTGCTCGACCACGGGCGCACCACGTACCGGCCGCCTGCCGCGCTGGCCGACTTCGTGCGCGCGCGTGACGTGCACTGCCGGGGGCCCATCTGCGGCCGCCGGGCGCTTGACTCCGAGCTGGACCACATCGTCCCGTACCCGAAGGGCGCGACCAGCGAGACGAACCTGATAGGCGGATGCGGGCACGATCACCACGCCAAGCACGCCCCCGGCTGGAGGGTCCGCACCCGCCCGGGTGGGCGCATCGAGTGGATCACGCCCACCGGGCACAGGTACTGCAGCGACCCGCACGACTACCGACCCGACCACGGAGCGCCACCCCCAACGGCAGCGGATCCACCGCCACCTCAGGGGCCGAACGGGCTCACCGCGAAACAGCGCGACGAGATCGTCACCGCGCTCTGGCACGGCGAGAACGCCTTTCCACCCGATCCGCACGACCCGGCACCGTTCTGACCACGGCCGGATAACTGCCGTCAGGCCGGTGACGTGCCGATCCGGCCGAGATGCCTGGCGAAGAACTCGACCGCGCCGTCCACCTCGCACCTGGGCAACTCCTCGTGCCCACCCTTTCGGCGTCGCGCGTGCTGATCGCGCCGTCCGGGATCTCCACGCAGCCCTCGCCCTCCGGTATGTCCATCTGCGCCAGTGCCGCCAGGTCCGCGAAGAACCCGAGCGGCAGTTCTACCAGGCCGCCTACAGCGGCGACCGAGCCTGATTTCCTGCCAGCAGGGCGAGGGCGGCGGTACGTGCCTGTGCCGCCGCGTCGACCACGCTGTGGTGGGCGGCAACGACCGTCGCCCCCTCGACCAGCATCAGCAGCTGCCTGCCGAGGGCGACGGGGTCGGACGCTCCGGCGCGCGCGGCGATGTCGGTGAGGAGGTCCAGGTGGCGGTTCAGATGCCGCTCCGTGAGAGCGCGCACGGGCTCGACGTGGTGCTGGGCGGCCGCGTTCACCATCGCGCAGCCGCGGAACTCGGGCTCGGCGTACCACCGGCCCAACGCGTCGAAGACGGCGGCCAGCTGGTCCGCCGGATCGTCACCGGCCGCCGCGACGGCGGCTCCGATCCAGGCGTGGACCCGCTCGCTCCGCGCCTCCAGCACGGCCCGCACGAGGCCGTCCTTCGTGCCGAAGTGCCGGTAGAGCGTCTCCTTGGAGACCCCGAGCCGCGCGCACAGCTCGGCGACGCCGACGCCGTCGAGCCCGCGTTCGTACAGCAGCGGGGTCGCCGCCTCGACGATGGCGCTGCGTGTGCGTGCGGGATCGATCGTGGAGCCCTTCGGAACCGGCACAGGCAGATAGTAACGGTCGGTTCGATGGGTGCTACCGTCACGGCCGTACCGATCGGTTCGATCTAGGAGCCCGATGGACCCGCTTGCCGCCGATCCCCCGCCCGACCCGGATTTCCCGGCCACCACTCCCGCGGTGACGTTCGTCAGCGGCGGCGAGACGCTGCTGGGTGTGCTGCACGTGCCCGCAGGCCGCGGGCCGCACCCGGTCGTCGTGCTACTGCACGGGTTCCCGGGCAACGAGCGCAACTTCGATCTCGCGCAGGTGCTGCGCCGCGCGGGCTTCGCGTCGCTGGTGTTCCATTACCGCGGCTCGTGGGGCGTGGGCGGTACGTGGTCGTGGGCCCACGTGCTCGAGGACGCGGCGGCGGTCCTCGCCGCCCTCCGTGACCCGGGGTTCGCGGCCACCCACCGGCTCGATCCGAGCCGACCGGCGCTGGTCGGTCACAGCCTCGGCGGCTTCGCGGCCCTGATGACCACGGCCGCCGACCCGTCGGTGGCCGCGGTCGCGTCGATCGCCGGCTTCGACTTCGGTGCGGTCGCCGCGCTCTGCCGGGCCGACGAGGACGTCCGCGCCGCATGGGTCGAGGCGTTCGACGACTCGCTCGGCCCGCTGCGGGGCACCAGCGGGGATGCGCTCGTCGCGGAGATGGAGGCGGCGGGCGAGTCGTGGCGGCTGGCGCGGCTCGCGCCGATGTTGGCGCACCGACCGGTGCTCCTCGTCGGCGCCGGGCGCGATGCCGTCAGCCCCCACGAGCTGCACCACGACCCGCTCGTCGCGGCGTACGCGGACGCACACCTCGAACACCACGTCTTCGCGACCGACCACGCGCTGTCGGACCACCGTGTGACGCTGGCCCGCACGGTCATGGGCTTCCTGCAGCGCGTCTGATGATCCAGGCGCTGCGGCTGGCCCTCGGCACCGCGTCGGCGCTCGGGTTCGCGCGGTTCGCGTACGGCCTCCTCCTACCCGCCATGCGCGAGGACCTGCACTGGAGCCTCGCCCAGGCCGGGGCGATGAACACCGCGAACGGGCTCGGCTACCTGCTCGGCGCGATGCTGGCGGCCGCCGTCGTGCGCAGGATCGGCACCGCGGCCGCCTTCCGCACAGGCATGGTCCTCACCGCGGTTGCGCTCGCCGCCACGGCGCTGAGCGGCGACTTCGTGATCCTGCTCGCCGCAAGGGCCGCGGCGGGGGTGACCGGAGCCGTGGTCTTCATCGCCGGAGGGGTGATCGCGGCGCGCATCGCCGCCCGCTCCTCCTCCGGCGTCCCCCTCACCATCTTCTTCGCGGGGTCGGGCCTCGGCATCGCGGCCGGCGGGGCGAGCATCCCCGCACTCGGGTCCGAGTGGCGTACCGGATGGGTCGGCCTTGCCGCCGCAGCTGGTGTCGCCGCGCTCGTGAGCTGGACGGCCGCTCGTGCGGAAGGGGAGGCACCCGCAGCCACCGCCGGCCGGGCGTTCGTGCTCCCGCTGTGGTGGGTCGCCGTGCCGTACGTGTTGTTCGCGACCGGCTACATCACCTACATCACGTTCCTGTCCGCATATCTCGCCGACCGCCATGCCTCGGTGCCGGAGGTGACGCTCGTCTGGACGGTGATGGGGCTGGCCGTGATGGCGGCGCCCGCGCTGTGGAGCCGCCCCGTCGTCCGCTGGCCCGGCGGCACGGCCCTCGGTGCGTTGTTGGCGATCCTCGCCGCCGGAGCGGCACTGGCCCTGGTATCGACAGCGCTCCCGGTCATCCTGGCGTCCGTGGTCCTCTACGGGGCGTCGTTCATGAGCGTGCCCGCCGCCGTCACCGCGCGGGTCCGCGACGCCACCCCACCGGCCGACTGGACGGCGACGATCGCGGCGTTCACCACGCTCTTCGCGGCGGGCCAGACCGCGGGCCCCTGGATCGCCGGCATCGTCGCCGACCACACCTCGACCGGTGCGACGGTGGCGTGGACGGCGGTCCTGTGCTTCGCGGGAGCGGTGATCGCCCTGACCGGACACCGCACGAGACAGACGCAGCGGACGTGACACCCTCCACACTCTGTTCCGGAACGGGAGGAGCGAGCAGTGGGCGATGTGCGGCTGTCCCCGACGTCGTACGTCGTGCTGGGGATGATCGCGCTGCGGGGTCCGTCCACGCCGTACGAGCTCAAGCGCGCTGTGGGCCGCTCCGTCGGCTACTTCTGGCACTTCCCGCACGCCCAGCTGTACTCGGAGCCCGATCGGCTGGCCGGGCTGGGCCTGCTGGAGCTCACCGTCGAGGAGAGCGGGCGGCGGCGCAAGACCTACTCGCTCACCGACGCGGGGCGCACCGCCCTGCAGGGCTGGCTCGCCTCCCCGACCCACGAGCACTTCCAGATGCGCGACATCGCCGAGCTCAAGCTCTTCTTCAACGAGGCGGGCGACCCGGAGAACGTTCCCGCGCTCGCCCACGACCAGATCACGCAGCACGAGGAGCGGATCGCGGTGTACGAGGCGATGGTCGAGCGCTTCGGCGACGACCCGCACGCCCAGCCGCGCATGATCACCCTCGAGCTCGGGCTCGAGATGGAGCACGCGGCGCTGCGGTTCTGGTCGGCACTGGCCGACGGGGACCTGGATCGCCTCCGGAAAGCCCGCCGCAGATGACCTCGGGGGTTGTCCAGGGTCGGGTCGGGGGTCTCCCCCATGGCCCGTGGCGGACCGGGGCAGCAGAGTCGTCGCCATGCGGTGCACTCCCGGAGACCCACAGGCTGCGTCCGAGCCACGCAGCTACGCGATGTGTGCCAACCAGCAGATCGACACCCCGATCCAGCACCTGCTCAACGCACTGAACGCCGCCGCGGAGGACGCTGCCCGGATCGGTCTCACCGACACCGGCGCGCGTCACGCTGCCGCCGCACTCGTCGACGCCCGCATCGCGATGCACCAAGCGATCACGGCCGCCGCCCGCGCGCTGGCCGACCGCGACCGGACGGTCGACGTCCCGGGCGTCCGTCTCGCCCCGGTAAGCGCCGCCTGACCGCCGGCAGATACCCGGTGGTCGAGTAGGGCCGGCGCCCCAGCGCCGGCCCGTATCGAGACCCACCACCAAGGCTGACCCCAGAAACAGAGGGGTCTCGATACGCTCCGGCGCAGGGCGCCTCCGCTACTCGACCAGCGGGGTCGCTCAACTGATCCGCCCCGACGGCGTCGCGGCATGGGCCGCTGGCGACCGCGGGTCGCTGGGCACCGCGTTGAACACGGGTCCGGTCGCCGAGATGCGGTCGCCACGACACCGGACCGATGAGTTCTTGCCAGGTCGACGGTCAAAGCTCGTATCGGCCCACCACTCACGCTAGGAAGCGGAATGACCATGACGACTGCCGACTCCACCGGCATCCGGGTTACCCGGGACCTCGTACTCCTACTGGCCCGCATCGGCCTCGGTGTGATCATGATCGCCCACGCGAAGCTCATGTACGACTTCGCCGGCGGCAGCATCGTCGGCGTCGGCCCGCTCTTCGCCCAGTCCGGCGTGCCACTGCCCGCGATCACCGGACCGGCCAACGTCCTCTTCGAGTTCGTCGGCGGCGTCGCGATGATCGTCGGCGTCGGGGTACCGATCGTCGGCGTGCTGATGGCGCTGAACATGGTGGGTGCATGGGTGCTCGTGCACACCAGCCCCCTGTTCTCCATGGATCACAACGGCCCGGAGCTTGTCATCATGATCGCGCTGCTCAGCCTCGTCCTCGCCGTGACCGGCTCCGGGCGGTTCGGGCTCGACCACGTGATCGTCCCTCGGCTCCGCGGGGCCCGGACAGCGGCGGGGCGGTAACGCCCGCAGGCCACCATGAGCCGGCGGGGCGCGGCGGGGCGATCAATCCTCAGTGTCCGCGTCGCCTTCCTCGCTCTCCGGGTCCTCCTCGGGCGCCGGCTCGTCCTCCTCGGGCCCCGGGTCCTCCACCTCGGGCCCCGGGTCGCCGCTCGGCTCCGTCGTCGCGGGACCGCCCGGCTCGGTCATCGGGAGGCTCTCGAGGATCACCGACGTCGGAGGGACGGGGAGGTCGCTGGTCACCGGCGGAGCCGTCGGCGTCGTGACGAGAGCCGGAGTCAGAGCGATCGAGGTCTCGGGTGGAACCACGGATGTGGCCGTCGACGAAGGTCCGGGGGACGCGGAGGTGCTCGGGGACTCCGTGCTCGGAGCGCTGGTGGTGCTCTGCGTGCTGGGGGTGCTCGACGGTCCGGGGGTCGACGGCGGTTCACGGGGCCCGACCAACCCAAGCCTGAAGCTGAGCCGGATGTCGTTCTCCACGGTGGCGTCGACGTCCTCGTCCTGCTCTCCCCGCGTCGCCCGTGGCCGGCTGACCACCTCGGCGACATCCCCGTCCGCATCCCGCTCGACGACGACGAACTGCTGGATCACCGTCGGCGCCGTGTGGATCTCGGTCACCGACTGCGCGTCGAAGCCGTTCCAGCGCGCGCCGACATAGCGGACGTTCTGACGGGGCGCCGGGGTCTGGAGGGGATTCCCGCAGTAGCACCGCACGCGGGGGATCCCGACGGCGTCGACCAGAACAGCGGTTCCCGCCTGCAGGACGGTGTGGAACGGGGTCGCGACCCCGTTGTCGAAGCCGTGGTTTGTAACCGCGGTGTCGGTCTGCAACGCCACCGGGGTCAGGGAGGCGAAGTGCGCGTCGATCTGGGACGGCGCGATCATCAGGGCATCCGCCCATGCGGCGGCGTGATCCGGCTGTGTCGCCAGGAACGCCTGCATCGCGGCGATGTCGCAGGAGTTCGCCGCGGTGCCCCCGTAGAGACCGGGGGCGTCGCCGGACACGACGTGGCCCGCGGTGTGCAGCGGTCGCAGGGGGGTGGCGGCGACTCCGGCCTGCGGGATGAACGCAGGGACCGCTCCGAGCGAGTCGGCGGCCTCCGTCTGTACGACGTCTTCGGAACCACCACTCGCGAGCCGCGTCAACGCAGGGGACGCCACGACTAGCACGACCACCGTGATGAGCAGGGTCGCCAGGCTCCCGAGGATCCGCGCGGAGCGACGCCGGGCCGGCCGGTCCATCACCGTGCCTCCAGAGCGCTGTGCAGCCCTGCCGTGTCGAGGAACGTCGCCGTGCTGCACAGTGCGACCGTCGCGTTGTCGTTGGGTCCGTCGATGACCATGGTCATCGGGTAGGCCTCGTACTCCCATGCGCAGGTGTAGCGGCTCCCGGTCGATGTCGGCCGGGTTCCTCCGACCTGGCTCCCGAGTCGCTCGGAGCTACCCGGGAGCACGAAGTCCGCGGTCGTGGGCATCATCATCTGGCCCGCGAGGGAGGACACGACGGATCCCGACCTGCGCCAGAAGACGAGATGGGTCGTTTCGCTCGTCCGGCACTCGACGGAGTAGGCGTCGATCCCGAACAGGGAGTCGTGGACCGTGCAGCCCGCCGTGGGGAGCATCGGCCACGCCGCGTGCGCTACCGCGAGGATCTTCGCCGAGCAGTCCCCCTCCCCGGCGGTCGGGCAGGTGGTGAGCATCGGATCCCCGCTGTCCGCGATCCGGCTCGGCGTCGGCACCGGGGTAGGTGATGGCTGCGGCGACGTGGGCGGACGCGGCGGGATCAACGTGGCCGCCACTACTCCCACCACCAGCAAGGCGGCGACCACGCCGGCCAGGATGCCCCTCCATCGAGTACGTGGGCGCGAGGGAACCGAGGGCAGCAGCCGGAGCGCGTGTCGGGCGGCGCCGTCCGCGACGGTCGTGCTCGGATCGCCACCCATGATCGGTGGCCGGCCGATCTGCTCCTGGATGAGCCTGGTGAGCATCGGGATGCGCGACGACCCGCCGACGAGGTATACCCCGGCGAATGCGGGGCCGCCGCTGGGCGCGTCCCGACGCGCTGCCTTCGCCAGGTCGACCGCGTTCGCGAGGCCGGGGGGATTCCCCGGACCGCCCTTGATCAGCTCCTCGAGCTGTGTGCGGGTGACCTGCACCGACTTGGTCTCGGGGAGATGTGGAGGCACTTTCGGCAGTGGGACCGGAATGTCCGTCTTCCGCGAGAGCTCCTCCTTCACGTTCTTGGCGAGCGAGAGGATCTCGAAGGCCCGCTCCCGCTCCTCCGGATCGTCGGACCCGACCAGCTGCGGGTACAGATCCGGCGCCCCCGCCCGTTCGACCATCGCGACGGCGAGCCGGTAGTCGAAGTCCTCCCCGCCCGCGTCCTCGATTCCCGTTGGGTAGCCGACGACGGTCAGCTCGGGTTCGGGTCTGCCGTCGTCCACGGGTTCGGGTGTCGCGATGTCGACGGTTGCGGCGTCGACGGTGCCACCGCCGAGATCCAGGACGACGATCCGCGCCGCGGTCGGCACCGCGGCCACCTCGAGCATCCGTTCGGCCGCAGCGACCGGCTCCGGCAACGTGTCCGGCGCGGGCCATCCATCGTGGGTCGACGCCGCCGTTCGCGCGGCCTCCTCCAGTACCGCGATCCGGGCCTGCGGCCAGCTCGCGGGATGCGTCACCACGAACGTCTCCGGGGGCCGGGAGCCCTGCTGCTTCGCCGCCTCGTCGACGACGACCCGGAGCACCTCCGCGACGACCTCGACCACCGGCACGTTGCGACCGCCTAGGAACAGCGAGCCGTCCGGGATGCGCTTCTTCGGCGTTTGGTCGAACCACTCCGTACGCCGCCGGGCCATGTTGACCGCGCGCTCGCCGACGATCCATCTGTCGGGGCGTCCGGGCCCGGCGTCCAGCAGCACAGCGGAGAGCATGATCGTCTTTCCGTCGATCGTCATCGTCCGCACGCCGGTGTCGTCGCCGATCGCGGCGACCGTATTCGTCGTGCCGAAGTCGACGGCCAGCACCCACCGCTCGTCCACTTCGGGCGAGGCAGGCGACGAGGCGTTCCCGATCATGGGTGGACGGCCACCGTCCGTGACACGAGGACGTCGATCTCCCGCTCGACGTCCCGCAGCCCATCCGCCACGGCACGCTGTTCGTCGAGCGCGCGCCGGAGATCCTTGGCAGTCGACCTCACTGTGGCCAGGTCCTCGGACAGCCGGGTGAACTCACGCTCTCGCGCGCCGACGAGCGCCGGCAGGAGCTCGGAGACGCGACGCTCCGCTTCCCGGATCCGGTTGCCGATCGCGGCCCGGAACGTCACGCCCGCCTCAGCGGTGGCGTCGTCGATCCACGCCGCGAGCCTCGCGCGCTGCTCCTGCTCGGCATTGCCCTTCGACGTCAGCCACCCCGTACCGCCTGCGAGCGCGAGGCTCGCCGCGACCACGACAGGACCGGGGAGGAACGGGACGCCTGCCGCTCCCGCGAGGAGGTTGACGAGGGTGGTGAAGAGCTGCGCCGACGCCGGTAGGTCGATGCAGCCGCCTTGCGCGTCCGGCCGGGCAGCCGGCCGCATCCGGATCACGAACCGCTCGGGTGTGACGCGCCGATGGTCCGCACCGTCGAGTCGCGGTCCGAGACCTGCGATGATCCACGCACTGCGCTCGGCGGCGTCTTCGAGGACAGCGACCGCGGCGGCGGTGATGTCGGCAGTAAGGCGGGACGGGAGCTCGGACAGTAGCCCGGCCGATGCCTCGTCGACGCGAGAGCGGTACCGGCGGCACAGGGCGTCGAGCGCCTGGTCGAAGGAGGTCGCCGCGTCATCGCGGAGCTGGTCCAGGCCCTGGTGGACGGGCCCCGCAAGCCGCGGCAAGTCGTCGAGCAACGTCCGCGCGGCCGCGATCTCCCGCTGCACCTCGCGCTCACGGTCCGCGTTGCCGTCGAGCATGTCGACGATCTCGTCGGATCGGTTCCGCAGCGTCCGGCAGACTTGTGCGAGCACGCGCGCCGCGTTGGCGAGGCGGGTGGCGGCCGCGCCCGCTGCGCTGTACTCGCGCAGGGTGTCGACGAGCAGGGGGATCCCCGAGATCTCCTGCATCCATTGCGCTTGCCCGGTGTCCTCCATCTGCGCCGCGTCGTCAGCCAACGGCGGCGCGACGGGGAGAACGGGCACGGATTCCAGCCCTGCCCTGCCTGTGATGATCTCCCTGGTCGCGTCGACGACATCCTCGAACGCCGGATTGATGTCGCACTTCGTCACCGCCACGACGACCGTCGGCACCCGGAGCGCCGCTTCGGTCAGGAAATCCAACTCCGGCTTCAGCACCGGCTGCAGCGAGTCGCACACGAGGAGCAGGGCATCGGCCGCCCGCAGGGCGGCGAGCGTCGTCCGGGAGTGACCGCTGTCCAGGCCGCCGACCCCTGGCGTGTCCACGAGGGTGATGCCGTGCAGCATCGGCGACGCGATCCGCACCTGGACGCCGATCACCGGCTCGGTCACCTTGCCGATGGCCACGTACCGTTCCACGTCCCGGAGCGGGCACGCCCGGCGGACGAGCTCGCCCGGTACCGCCGGGTCGGCGAGGACGACCTCGGCCTCGTCGCGGTCCCCGTACCCGACCTCCAGCCAGCACGAGGTCGTGAGGTCGGCCCCCACCGGGCTAAGGTCCGGACGTCCGACGAGCGTGTTCAGCAGCGTCGACTTGCCGCGCTTGGTCTCGCCGACGACGACCACCCGGATCGGTCCCGCCTCGTCGACGGCGGGCAGGTCGTCGAGCATCTGGATCAGATCGTCGCGCCGGACGCGCCGCGCTTCCGCGGCGAGCCGCTCCCGGAGCCGCTCGACCGCGAGCGGGTCACCCGCGCCTGGATTCACGGCAGCACCTCGTGCTCGGACGCGGCGACGTACACGACGACCCGCGCCGGGACGACGACCCGCCCCCGATCGGCCCATCCCGGCTTGATGGTGCGGGCGACGACGTCGTGGAGGGTGGGGTCAGGGGCGGACTCGGTCCCGACCGCGAAGTGGACGGCGGGATCGAACCGGTTGCCGTCGGCGAGGATCTGATCCGCTCCCGCCGAGCGCAGCACGTTGGCCGCCTGCCATTCGAACTCGGGTGGCAGCCTGCCCACCAGTTCGGCGAGCTCCCGGATCGCCGTCTCCCGCTCGGCGAGCCGGGGATCAGGTGCACAGGCCGGACCGGCAACGTGCTCCATCCTGATCGTGGAGTCGTCGCGCCGCCCGAGCCACAGGACGACGACGGTTGCGACGATGCCGGTCAGCACGGTCGCAATCGTCACGAACGGCACCTCCCACGCGCTCTCGCTCACCGAGGGCGGGACGCCGGGCTCCGTGACGGGCGGGGCGGTGGGCGCCATCAACCAGGAGATCAGGAAGGCGGCGGTTCCCCCGAGGAGCGCGAAACCCACACCGGCTGCGCCCGCAATTCCGCGGGTGCCGCTCACCGTCGCCCCTCCTCGGCTGCCAACTGCCAAGCGCGCACCATCACGTCGGCCATCCGGCGCCCGGCACCGTCGGTCAGCAAGGCCCATCGCTTCCATTCGCCGGCGGCCCTGGCCGCTTCCCCAGAGGTAGCGCCGGGCAGTCCGGTTCGGACGGCCCTCCACGCCTCGTCGACGAGCCCTGCCGGCGGCCGGACCCTCCCGGTCGCGAGCTGTTGGCCCATACCGATCACCTTCACCGGGAACATCTGCGGCCAGTCGAGCATCGAGTTGGCGTCCTCATAAAGCGCGCGATCACCCGCGTAGTAGGCGGCCGGTACCAGCTCGTCGAGCGCCCCCGCCGCCTTGAGCGCATCGCTGCGGCCGGCGAGACACCCGTGGATCTCCGACGACACCGCGGCCATGCCGGAGGCCACGGCCGATTCCCGGCTCAGCGAAGCGACATCCGGGCGGGTTCCGCTTCGGATCTGATCGAGCAGCTCACCGACACCGAACCGGCCCAGCAGGTCGAGGAGCTCAGCACGGACCGGGGTGTCGACCGGTCCTTCCGCGCCGAGGAACATTTTCTTGTGCCGGAGCACGGCGTGAGCGACATCGCGGTTCCACGCCTGCGCGAGCGCGCCCAATGCACGCGCATGCACGTCACGCAGAGCGCCGGTCCGGGCGGTCTCGGCAAGCAACCCCACGACCGGGACGACCGTCCAGAACAGGTCCGCATGCCCGGCCGCCGTGTTGCGGGCGATCTCCGTCGCCGCCTTCCAGGAGGTCAGCGGATTCCCCGACAGCTGATCGGCCTTGGTCAGGATCCCGACCGCGGTGGCGCCGTTGAGGCGATTCCCGCCGCTGCCACGGGCGAACGTGTGGACGGCATCGGCCTCGTCCTGCGTGATCGGGCCGTTGATGCAGAAGAGGATCACGTCCGCCCTCGCCGCGTAATCCCCCGTGTCGTGCAGCATCCGCTCCGTCGCGGCCGCGTTCTCCGTCTGCGCCGAGGCCAGCCCCGGTGTGTCGATGAGGACCGCTTCCTGGAGCAGGGGCAGTGGCATCGTCACGTCGATGTGGCTGATCTCGGACGCCGGGCGGCCGAAATCCGCCGGAAGACGGGAGTCGTCGAGGTCGACCGCTATGCGTCCGGACCCGGTCCGCAGGACGAGCGTGGCCGTCGGGCGAGGGCCGTACCGGAACTTGTAGACGATCTTGGTGCACTCGCGCGCGTTGGTCGGCGCCACCCTGCTACCCATGAGGGCGTTCAGCAGCGTCGACTTCCCACTCGAGACGCGGCCGACCAGCGCGATGGACAGCGGTGCCCGCAGCCGCTCCAGGCATCGATGACCGACATCGGCCAACCGCTGGTCGACCGACCGCTCGGCCCTGGCTGCGAGGGCAACGACCGCTCCCGCCAGCGGCCCAGGAACGTTGGGCATCGCATCACACGACCCGGATCCCTCGTCGCGTGACGTGGACCAGGGGTCTCGCGCGACGGCCGAGCCCACCCAGTGCGAGGATCCGTCCTCCACGCCGGCCGGGGTAGGTGGAAGAACTACGTAGTATCAGCGCGTCGCCGCAGCTCACGAGCCGGGCAAAACCAGCCCCGACTCGTACGCGATGACCACGAGCTGCGCCCGGTCGCGGGCGCCCAGCTTGGTCAACAGCCGGCCGACGTAGGTGCGCGCCGTCGCCGGGCTGATGTGGAGGGCCGCGCCGATCTCCGCGTTCGACTCCCCGAGCGCGACGCGCTGCAGCACCTCCCGCTCCCGCTCGGTGAGCCCCTCGACGAGCGCAGGCCGGGTGCTGCGGCTCAGCCGCCCGGCGAGCGCACGCATGACGGTCCCCGTGATCGCCGGGGACAGCAGCGCGTCGCCCGCCGCGACGCGCCGGATCCCCTCCCGCAGGTCCACCGGGGAGACGTCCTTGAGCAGGTAGCCTGCCGCCCCCGCCCGGATCGCGTTCATGACGTTCTCGTCCTCGTCGAACGTCGTGAGCACGACCACCCGCACCCCGGCGAGGACCGGGTCGTCGACGATCGCCCTCGTCGCCGCGATCCCGTCCATGACCGGCATCCGGATGTCCATCAGGACGACGTCGGGCCGGTACTGGCGCACCACGCCGAGACCGCCGCGGCCGTCGGCCGCCTCACCGACCACCGTGATGTCGCCGTCGCGCTCGGCGAGGGTGCGCAGCCCGGTGCGGACGAGCTCCTGGTCGTCGACCAGCACGAGCGTGATCACGCGGCCGGCCTCGCAGGGATCCGCGCCTCGACGGTGAACCCGTCACCGGACCGGGTCTCGAGGGTCCCCCCGAGGAGCCGCACCCGTTCCGCCATCCCGGCCAGGCCGTGGCCGTCGGCGGGGTCCGTCGAACCCCGACCGTCGTCGGACACGCGTACGTGCAGGACGCCCTCGTGCAGCCGGGCCACCACCTCGACGTGCCGGGCGCCGGCGTGCTTGACGACGTTCGTGAGCGCCTCCTGCACGATGCGGTACGCCGCCGCGTCCGCCTGTGGCGTGAGCCCGTCGACGTCGATGCGTGTGGTGACCTCGAGGCCCACGCCTCGGGTGGCGTCCACGAGGTCGGGGACCGCGGCGAGCGAGAGGACCTCGAGCGTGCCGTCCGGGGTACGCAGGAGCCGCACCATGGACCGCAGGTCCCGCAGCGTCTGGCCACTGGCCGCCCTGATGCGCTCGATCGCCTGTGCGGCCGGGCCACCTGGTTCGACGGCCTCGGCGGCCACGCCCGCCTGCAACGAGATCACGGACATCGTGTGGCCGACGGTGTCGTGCAGGTCGCGCGAGATGCGTTCGCGTTCACGTTGCACCCGCCACTCGGCCTCCCGTTCGAGCTGCACCGCGGTCAATCGGGCGATCTCGCGGCGGCTGCGGACGCTGTAGCCCAGCGCCGTCGCCGCCGCGATGAGCGCGATGTTCGAGACCGCCTCGTACCCGATCAGGGCGCCGAGTGAGTCCCCCTCCCTGATCCGGAAGTAGAACGAGACCACCAGCAGCACGACGCCGGTTCCGACGGCCCAGCGCGTCCGGCCGAGGTCCGCGGCCGAGAACAGCGCGGTGACCACCGGGAGGGCGATCCCGATCGGCGGGTAGTCGAAGGCGTAGTAGGCGAAGAGCCCCAGCGTCGTCAGCACGAGCACCGTGCGGGGCGTGCGTCTGCGCAGCAGCATCAGCAGGCCGAAGCCGGCCGCGAACAGGTACGCGCCGAGGTCCGGCGGCCGGTCACCACCCCGCGCGGCGGCGATGACGAGCGCGATCCCGAGTGCCACCGCGGTGCCGAACAGCGCGTCGACCACGACCGGTGGAACCCGTTCGTCTGCCGATGTCACGGCGATCAGCGTATGGCCGGAGCGGGCGCCCGGCATGCGCTCCCGGACGTATCCCGATGTCGCTCCGGAGCGACTCGAGCCGAGATCGCGGGCCGATTCGCGCACGTCGGCCCGCTCATAGCGTCCGATGACGTGGAAACGCTCAAGAACCTGCACTGGCCACTGGTGCTCGGCCTCGGCGCGCTGGCGCTGGTCCGCCCGCTCATCCGGATCGTCACCGATCCCAGCGGGACGTCCGACGCACCGGCGACCGCCATCACCCTCACGCTCGTGATCTCCGTGATCTGGATCGCGGTCGTCGGCCTGACGAGGGTCTCGCACCCCGTGCTGACCCTGGTGTGCGCCGGAGTCGTCTACGGCGCGGCATCCATCGTCCTGTCCGGCATCCTGTCCCCGATCCTGACCGGGCAGCTCCAGGGCCCGCTCGCCATGCCGTTCGCGATCATCCCGGTGCTCGCCGTCAACGCGGTATGGGGGCTGATCACCGGGGTGATCGCGCTGCTGGTCCGCCGGGCACGGGCGGGCTCGGCGCGATGAACCGGCGCCGCTTCCTCGCCGCGGGCGGGACGACGGCCGTGCTGGCCGTCCTGTCCGGCTGCGGTGCGGCCGGTGGCCTACTGCCCAGCGGCGGCGGGAACAACAGCACGCAGGGCAGCGCGGGTCAGCTACTTACCAGCGAGACCGCGCTGCCGTCGCCGTTCCGGGCGCCGCTGCCGATCCCGCCGGTCCTCCAGCCGGTGCGCCGGGACGGCGGCACCGACTTCTACGAGATCACCCAGCGCGCCGGGCGGGCCGCGATCCTGCCGGGGCTCGCGACGGAGATCTGGGGGTACGACGGCATCTTCCCCGGACCGACGATCGTCTCCCGGCGTGGCAGGCGCACCGTGGTCCACCACCGCAACGAGCTGCCGGTTCCCGTGTCCGTCCACCTGCACGGCGGTCGCACCGCACCCGAGCACGATGGCTATCCGACCGACTTGATCATGCCGGCGGCCGGTGCCGGCAGCGGCCATGCGAGCCACTCCGGTGCCTCGGTCGTCGGCGGCCGGGACTACGTCTACGAGCTCGACCAGCCCGCCGCGACGCTCTGGTACCACGACCACCGGATGGACTTCACCGGCCCGCAGGTCTACCGCGGGCTCGCCGGCTTCCACCTCGTCCGCGACGACGTGGAGGACGGGCTCGGCCTTCCGTCGGGGGAACGCGAGGTCCCGCTGATGATCACCGATCGGGCGTTCGCCGCCGACGGATCCTTCCGTTACCCGTCGGTCGACCCGTCCCTCACCGGCACGCCGGGCGTGCACGACGACTACATGAGCGGCGTGCTCGGCGACTGCATCCTCGTCAACGGTGCACCGTGGCCGGTGCTGGAGGTCGCGACGGTGAAATACCGGTTCCGCATCCTCAACGCCTCGAACGCCCGCCGCTACCGGCTGCGCCTCGAGGGCGGCCCGCCCTTCGTCCAGATCGGCAGCGACCTCGGCCTGCTCGCCGCACCCGTCACGCACGACGAGCTCGACATCGCACAGGCCGAGCGGTTCGACGTCGTCGTCGACTTCACCGATCACTCACCGGGCGACGAGATCACGATGGTGAACGACCACGGTCGCGGCACGACGTCGCAGGTCATGCGGTTCGTCGTGAGCCGTCGGGAGACCGACACCAGCACGGTGCCTGCCCGCCTCGCCGACGTCGAGACGCTCTCCGAGGACGACGTGGTGGAGCAGCGCGTGTTCGTGTTCGCCCGCGGCGGCGCGCAGGCGCACGGGACCACGCTGTGGACGGTCAACGACCAGCCGTTCAGCCCCGACACGATCCTCGCCCGCCCCCGCCTCGGCACCACGGAACGGTGGATCATCCGCTCCCAGAACGTCGAACACCCGATCCACATCCACCTCGCGCCGTTCCAGGTCCTGCGCCAGGACGGCAACGAGCCCGGCCCGTACACGCGGGGCTGGAAGGACACGGTCAACCTCGACAACGGCGGGCGGGCCGACCTGCTGGTCCGGTTCGAGGGCTACCGCGGCAAGTACGTCCTCCACTGCCACAACCTCGAGCACGAGGACATGATGATGATGGCGAACTTCGAGGTGGTCTGATCAGGCGGATCAGACCGGGGCGACGACGTCGTCGAGCACGCCCTTGCGCACGTCGGCGACGAGGTCGGCGAGCTGCTCGATGCTCATCTGGATGCGCTGGCCGAAGTCGTCGGTGATCACGACGCGGCGCTCGGGTGCGGCGGCGTCGTCGAGGTACAGCTCCGGGCAGCCGCAGTTGCACTGGCCGCAGAACGTGGCGATGTGGCGCATGACGTCCTCACAGGGGTGTTCGAGGGCGGAGCGGTCGGATCAGCAGGTCGCCCGCGACCGCCTCGTGGTTCCGGAGCACGCCCGGATTCGCCCGTTCGGTGCACCGCACCATGCCACGCAGGGTGCTCAGGTGCTCCTCGAACGTCGCGCCCGGCGGTTGGGTCTGCACCACCAGATGGGTCGCCCATTCCCGGACCGGGTCGGTCCGCCAGCGTTCCGGGAACGCATCCAGCGGTTCTCCGGCTCGCAGGAGGCGGCATGCCGCCACGCGGGGCGAGCCCGCGGCCCGCGTCCAGTACCGGGCGAGGCCCTCGGCGGCGCCGTCGGGGCGCCCGGACAGGATGCCGATCCCGCGGGTCGCGGCCACGTCGATCCCTTCGGCCGAGCCGGTCGCCCACCACAGGCGATCCCGCAGCCCCGGCGCGGCCGGGACGAGCGCCGTCCCGTCCAGCAGGCGGCAGACCTCGTCGACAACGGCGGTGCAGTCCTCGTGCCGTCGCGCGTGGTCACGCCCGAACGCGGCGGACGCGGCGGGGTCGTTGCCCGCCCCGAACCCGAGCTCCAGCCGGCCACCGCTCAGAGTGTCGACGACGGCAGCGTCCTCCGCGAGCCGCCGCGGGTCCTCCAGCGCGGCCGCGATCACGGCGGTGCCCAGCCGGATCGTCGAGGTCCGTTCGGCGATCGCGGCCAGCATCACCAGCGGCGCGGGCAGCATGCCGCCCGCCGCCGTGCCGCGGTGCTGCGCCACCCAGAGCGAGTCGAAGCCGAGCTCCTCCGCCGCCACGGCGAGATCGACGGTCTCGCGGTACACCCGCGCGGGTGGACCCGACCCGGCGACGTGCAGGAGGTAACCCATGCTCAGCCCGCCCAACGCGATCGTCATGGGACGCCTTGTCGTGGAGGACGGCCGTTCGGTTCCCACGAGTTGTCTCCCGTCGGTGACCGGCATGAGACGTCGCTGAAAGGCCGCTGAGACCAGCTCCTGTGAACGTTGCCCGCATGACCGACGAGGACCCCAGATGGAACGCCTACCTCTACCGCAGGCACTCACCGCGGGAGGTGCGTGACTGGGTGACCCGCCTGCGGTGGTTCCGGCTCTGCCGGGCGTTCGGTGCGCACAACAACGACGGCGACGCTCTCCGGCTCGCGCTGCGGGCCGAGACCGAGCAAGAGCTGGCCGCCGTTCTCGGGACGCTCGGGATCACTGGGCTCGGACACGTCCACATCGCGGGCGAGCGCGCATACGTCTGGACCCGGCCCGGCCGCCTGGAGATCAGCCTGTCCGACCCCGACGAGCCGTACGAGGTGACCCCCCGGGCGGTCGACTCCGCGATCACGATCGAGGCCGCGCTCGGCACTCTCACGTCCTCCGTGATCGACCCGCCCGTCGACGACCCGCACTGCATCTGCCCGAAGTACCACCCGCACCTCTGGGCACCGTGAGCCATAGTTGAGTCGTGCTGACTCAACCTTGGTTGCGCTCCTACGCCACCCTCGCTCTCCGGATCGACCGGCACCTGGACGGCACGGCGCTCATCTACGACGGTCCGGCGGAATGGCGGGCCGCGGTCGCCGCCGAGGAACCCGTCCCGCCGGCGACGCTCGCCGACGAGTGCGAGGCGCTGCGCCAGGACATCCCCGTCGACGGCGAGCGCGGCACGTTCCTCGCCGCACAGCTCACCGCGATGCACGCGACGGCGCGCCGGCTCACCGACGAGGGCATCCCGTTCGCCGAGCACGCCCGGCGCTGCCTCGGCGTGCCGATCGAACCCACGCCGGAGGACCTGCTCGCCGACGCCCACTCCCGGCTCGCCACCGCACTCCCGCCCGGGTCCGGATCGCTGGCCGAGCAGTTGCACGCATGGCAGCAGACCCACATGGTCCCGGCGGATCACGTCCCGGAGCTGGTCCGGCGCGCGATGGCCGAGACCGTCGCCCGGACGCGCGCGATCGTCGCCCTCCCGGGCGAGATCCACCTCGACGTCCGGCTCGACGCGGGCCCGCACCGCGGGCACTACGCCGGCGGGAACCGGGGCACGCTCCACGTGAGCGACGCCCAGCCGTTCAACGGCGCGGACCTGCTCTCCGTCGTCGCGCACGAGGGGTTCCCCGGCCACGAGGCGCAGCACTGGCTCGCCGCCGAGCTCGGGATCGCGGTGGACGGCGATCTGGCCGCGATCCACGACGCCCGAAACGCGCTGTGGGGCGCGTGGGGCAACGCCGCCCTGCTCACCGATGCGGGCCGACCCGACGCCGAGGTGGCCGACCACCTGACGCGCTGGGCCCTGCTCACCGATGCGGAAACCGCGTGGGCGCTCGACTTCCTCCGCTCCCCCGCCATGCGTACCTACGTGCTGGGTTACGTCCACGGCTGGCAGCTACTGCGGCGGTGGCTCGACCACCCGGACCGGAACGCGCGCGTCCGCCGGCTCCTGACGGAACCGGTGCTGCCGGCCGACCTGGTGTGATCAGGTCCGGACGGCGAGCGGCAGCCGTTCTCCGGTCGAGCGACGCTCGACGAAGACCGCCGGCCGGCCCATCGCTACCGGACCGCTACCCCGAATCGCGCGGTACCCTCTGGCGCCGTGGAGGTTCCGCTTGGGGAGGCGTGGGAACGGCGCGCCGCCGCATGGAAGGCGTGGGTGCGCACGCCGGGGAACGACGTCCACTTCACGCTGCTCAACTGGCCTGGCTTCGACGAGCTGCTGCCGCCACCTGGCCGGCTGACACTCGACCTCGGCTGCGGCGAAGGACGCGCGGGGCTACTGCTGCACCCTCGCGGGTATCGGCTGGTCGGGCTCGACACATCACCGACGCTCGCCGAGCTGGCGCGCGATACCGGTCACTACGACAGCGTGCACGTCGCTGATGCCGGCGCGATCCCACTCGACGACGACGCCGTCGACCTGGTTGTCGCGTTCATGAGCCTGCACGACATGGACGACCCAGCGGCCGCGATCGACGAGTGCGCACGCGTGCTCGAACCCGGTGGCTGCCTCTGCGCCGCGATCGTGCACCCGCTCAACCGGCCCCCTGACCGGCTGGCGAACTACTTCGAGCACCAGCGGGCCGCAGACCCGGTCGAGGCCAACGGGCTGACGATGACCTTCGAGTCGATCGACCGGCCCCTCGAGTACTACACCCGCGCGCTGGAACGAGCGGGGTTCGTCATCGAGGCGCTGCGAGAGCCGCGCCCCGATGAGGCGGCGGTCCGGGCAGAACCGAGGCTCGCGTCGGCGCTGCACCGGCCGTTCTTCCTGCACCTGCTGTGCCGACGCAGCCCGGCTGAGTAGGTCACCGCGTCGATGCCCGGTGGCACTCCCCGGCACCGTGCGGGCCAGTGCACCCCGTGCCGCTGCCCGGCCGACTGTGGCTGACGCTGCGGATCACCCGCGCGTAACACCGGCCGGTCCGCCGCCGAGCGTCGCACCGAGGGAGGGAGGCCGTCATGGATGTCATCGTCACGGATTCGAGGTCCGGCCGGATGAGCGCCTGGTGGGGTCAGCCCCCATCGACATCGGCGGGATGGCCCCAGGCGCTCGTAGTGCCAGCGGGATGGCCCGAGGTCCGCGCGGCGCGGACCCTTATCGGCAACGGACAGGCGAGCTGACCGGAAGGCGGCCGACCATGAACACCACGACGCCCGCGGGCAACCGCGACCTTGCAGTTCCCGCGCCGCTCACCCGGCTCGAACGCTGCGACCGGTGCGGCGCGGGGGCGCTGGTCAAGGTCACGCTGACCAGCGGTGGCGAGCTCCACTTCTGCGGACACCACGCCCGCAAGCACGCGGCCCGCCTGCTCGAGATCGGTGCCGGCCTGCGATCCGCCCTCTGACTCCCGCAACTCCCGCGAGCCCGGTCGTCTCCCGCGCGACCGGGCTCGCGGCATGAGGTCCGTGGCGTGATCCCGCGGGTCGGTGACCAAGGGGAAATGGTTAGTGTTGAAGATCGACTAGCGACCATCTGCCCTTGATCGGCAGGGGTGAGCCAGCCTATTGAGTCGGACCGGACCTTCGCGGCATCGCACCGGCGATCAGCCTCCGGGAAGTCGGGCGTAGAGGTCGACGTTGTTGCCATCGGGATCGCGCACGGTGGCGAACCGGTGTCCCCATGGGGCGTCGAACACCTCATGGGCACTGGCGAATCCCGCATCCGTCAGTTCTCGATAGGTCGCGTCGACCTCGGATGGCGTGCTGAACTCGAATGCGAGTGCGGTGTGGGCACCTCCGCTCGGCTTGGTCCAGTCCGGATAGAACGACTTGGCCATGGTCGCGTCGTCGAGCATGAGCCTGAACCCCGGCAACAGCTCGCACTCTATGTGGCCGCCGGTCGCGTCTCCGAAGTCGAGGCCGAGCCGCTGATAGAAGTCGACCGATGCCGCGATGTCGGAGACGATCAGCGCAAGGGCGTTCGCTTGTGGTTTCATGCTCGCCATCGTACGGACGGGGTACGACAGTTCAGTTGTGCCGCGTCGCCCCGATGGCCGCGCACGCTCTGGAACAGGCGCCACCCGATTGGTGCTTGACAATTTGTGCGTCATTCCCACAATCCTGGCCGACCTTTACATGATCACGAGGTGGCAACCCGGAACCTCGATCGAGCGTGTTGCTGAATCGGCCGGGCCTCCGTCCTGGGGCAACGCGGCGATCAAGGCGAGATGGTCGCTGGATGATCTTCGATCGCGACCTACTTCCGGATGTACCCGATCCGCGGCGGCGCGCTCGTGCTCGTCGCCGTCGTGGCCGTCACGCTCGCGCTCGTGCTGCGCCCCGCACCACTCACCGGCGACGCGGAGGCGGACGCGGCGTGCAACGCCCTCGCGTCGGCCGCGATCGACGACAGCGGGCAGACGTCCGGCGCGAAGCTGGCCACCCTGACCGAGGCGAGGGTTCGTTCGGACCCGCTGCTATCAGTTCGCACTGTCAGACCCGGAGACTGCACCCGTCCGGCAGGTCAACCTCGCCTCGCCCCTTCGGTCCGTGCGTCAGAGTGCCTTCACGTGCGACTCGCGGCGGGTGTGTGTGGGGAGTCTTCCGCGGCTCACAAGACGGTCAGCAGAATGTGGGCCATGATGCTTCGGCGATTGGCGAGGACATGTGCAGGAGGGACGCTGGCCACGGCGATGGCGAGATTGAACGCCCGCCACCCCTGGAGCCACAACGACCACTTTCACAGCTGGATCATGGCGAACCTACCCGAGCAGCGCCATGCGGCCTTGGACGTCGGTTGCGGCCGTGGCGAGCTGGTCGCTACGCTGTCACCCCACTTTGCGAGAGTGTTCGGGAACGACGCGAACCTGACGATGCGTCAGTATGCCGCGAATCGCTGCGCCGGTCTATCCAACGTGACGATCCATGACGGAGCCTGGACGAATATTGCAGGTCCGTTCGACCTGGTAACTATGATTGCCGTCCTGCATCACCTTGAAGTCGCTGACGCCCTGCGGGAAGTGCGCAAGCTTCTCGTACCCGGCGGGCGATTCTTAGCCGTCGGCCTCGCCCCTCCCTGCAGCCTCCGTGACCATATGTGGGACCTCGCATCTATCTTGACCAATCCGATCATCGGCTACGTCAAGCACCCCTGGCCGAGCAAGAATGAGCCCCAGCCGCCTGCGTTTCCCGTTCAGGAGCCCACGATGTCGTTCGACGATCTACGGAAACTCGTCGCTGAGGTCATGCCGGGTGCTGCCATACGGCACCATCTCGGATTCCGCCACACGATCGCATGGACCAAGCCGCTGTAGCCAGGGAGGATCTCGCGGAGACGCCGGACAGCAGATAGTGTCCGCCCAGCTCACAGGCGTGGGGCGGACGAGCTGGCCTGTAAGCCGGATCCTGTTCCCGGGCGCCTCACGGCGCTCCGTTCGGCGACCATCCATCTAGGCCCGCCGTCACCGGCGGGCTCGAGCGGTCTACCCGCAGACTCGGACGGGCCGCCCTCGAACGCCTGCGCAGCTCCCGCGCGCGGGAGCCTTTTGACCTTGCTCCGGGTGGGGTTTACCGAGCCACCCCGGTCACCCGGGGTGCTGGTGGTCTCTTACACCACCGTTTCACCCTTACCCCGCACGGTTGCGCGGGGCGGTCTGCTTTCTGTGGCACTTTCCCGCGGGTCGCCCCGGGTTGCCGTTAACAACCACCCTGCCCTGCGGAGTCCGGACTTTCCTCGGCGACGGTTGCCCGTCGACGCGGCCGCCCGGCCAGCTCGTCCGCCCCGACAGCCTACTCGGGCCCGATCAGGACCAGCCGTGCGCCACGTCGACGACGACGCGCGATCCGTCCACGACGAACACGCGGAACGGGAGCCGGGCGCGCACCCCGACGCCGAAGGTCGTGGCGCCCTCGAAGCTGCTGCCGAAGACCACCGACCGAAGCGTGCGATAGCCGCGCACGTCGACGTCCTTCGTCGCGATCGTCGGGTTGCCTGCGTCGTCGTAGGCCGGGTGGTTGACGTTGACGAGCAGGCGCGCGCCGCCGGGCACCGGGAGCACGGCGCCCGAGCCGTCCTGGAACACCTGGTCGACGTACTCCACGCGGTATCCGGCGGCGGGGCCTGCCAGGTCGAACACCACGCGATCGAAGCAGTCGTGCCGGCCGGCCCGCACGGCGGTCAGCTGCGCGGCGCCAAGCGGCACGACCCACTCGGGCGTGCTACCCCACTGAGTGGCGCAGGACGTCGCCGCGACGGGCACCGGCGAGGGGGTCGTGGCAGCCGCGACTGGCAGCGCGACGGCGGTGAGGGCGAGCACGGCGGTCAGCAGGTGACGGAGGGTGCGGGACATGGCGGCCTCCTCGGGCGTCTTACCTGAGGACGTCCCGCCCACTCTCAGGTTGCCTCGCGCTCCTCGGCACGCCGCCGCGGTATCGATGCGCCTCCGCTGCGCTCCGGCGGCGCGCCGCATCGCCAGCACCGTTCGTCGCCGTCGCTGGGCATGGCACCGCACTCCGGGCACAGCATGCCGAGCCAGCACACCGCATCACCGCTGTCGTCGCCCTCGGACACGACTCCATCGTGCGCCCTCTCGAGTGTCGTGCGCACCACTGGTGACGCGGACCGCGTATCGCCGGATTCGCTGCATACCGCAACTACCGTGGTTTGGTGATCGATACGTCGCCGGGCTCGCTGGCGTTCCTCCTCGTCGCCGGTCTGGTGGCCGGCGCGGTGAACGCTGCTGCCGGCGGCGGCTCCCTGCTCGTCTTCCCGTCCCTGCTCGCGGTGGGCCTGCCCCCACTCGCCGCCAACGTCACGAACTCGATCGCCCAGTGGCCCGGCTACCTGGGCATCGTCGCGGGAGTCCGGCGCGACCTGCACGGCCAGGGGCGGCGCGTCCTGCTCACATCGGTGGTGTCGGCCGTCGGCTCGGCCGTCGGCTGCACGCTCCTGCTGGTGCTGCCCAGCTCCGTGTTCGACGCGGTCGTGCCGGCGCTGGTGCTGCTGGCCAGCGGTGTGTTCGCGCTGCAGCCGCTGATCCGGCGCTGGACCGCGCCCACCCCCGGCGCGCCGGACCGGCTCGTCACCCTGCTTCCCACCGTGTTCCTCGCGGCGGTGTACGGCGGCTACTTCGGCGGGGCGCTCGGCGTCATCCTCATCGCGACGCTCTCGCTGTTCGCCCACGACTCCCTGGTGCGGCTCAACGCCCTGAAGGGCCTGCTGTCGCTGGTGGTGGCCACGGTCACCGTCGTCTACTTCGCGATCGGAGCGCCGGTGTACTGGCCCGCGGTCGCGGTGCTCGCCCCGACCACGCTCGTCGGCGGCTACATCGGAGCGCGCATCGCCCGCCGCTCGCCGGAGGCCGTGCTGCGCGCAGCGGTGGTACTGCTCGGCATGACCGTCGGGATCTACCTGCTCGTGACGGCTTGACGCGCAGGCGGTGCGGCGCAACGCTCCTCTCCCCCGGCGGAAGGAGCCGATCATGCAGACGCTGGACCGTGACGAGCTGACGGTGCACATCGAGGCGCCGCCAACCACCGTCTACCGCCTCGTGTCCGACGTGACCCGGATGCCGGAGTTCAGCCCGGAGATCCGCCGGTGCGTGTGGCTCGACGGCGCGGACCAGCCGGCCGTCGGTGCACGCTTCCGCGCCACCAACCAGCTCCCGCGGCGCCCGCCGTGGCAGAACACCCCGATCGTGATCGCCGCCGACCCTGGGCGCGAGTTCGCGATCAGCCGCACCGAGCCGTTCGCCGGCACCCTGGTCTGGCGCTACCGGCTGGAGCCGGAGGGCGTCGGCACGCGGCTGACCGAGAGCTACGAGGTCACGAGGCCGATCACCCGGATCGGGTGGTTCATCATCGGCACCCTGTTCGGCGGGAAGGACCGCCGCTCCGACCTGCACCGCGGCATGCAGGAGACCCTGCGCACGATCACCGCCGTCGCCGAGAAGGAGACAGCTGAGCAGTGAAGTACGTCGTCCTGATCTACAGCAATGCCGAGTCGCGGAAGCTGTGGGAGCAGTTCTCCGAGACCGAGCGTGGCGAGGGGCTCGCCTACTACGCGCGTTTCACCGCTGAGCTCGAGGCGTCCGGAGAGCTCGTCGTATCCGAAGCGCTCGCCGACCCGTCGACCACCAAGCGCGTGCAGGTCGACGAGGGCCGGACCCTCACGACGGACGGCCCGTTCGCCGAGGCCAAGGAGCACCTCGCCGGGTTCTACCTGCTCGACGTCGCGAGCGAGGAACGCGCCGTCGAGATCGCGGCGCAGGTCCCGGAGGCGGCACTCGGCCTCGTCGAGGTGCGGCCCGCCCGGAGCCTGGACCTCGCGGAGTGGTGACGCCGACGGACGTCGGACGGCTGGTGCGGGAGCTCGCCCCTCACGTGCTCGTCGCCGTCGTCCGGCGGCACGGCGGGTTCGACGCCTGCGAGGACGCCGTGCAGGAGGCGCTGCTCGCCGCCGCCGTCCAGTGGCCGGCCGAGGGTGTGCCGGACAACCCGAAGGGCTGGCTGATCACCACCGCCTCCCGGCGGCGGATCGAGATGTGGCGCTCGGACTCCGCGCGGCAACGGCGGGAGGAGACCGTCTTCGCGCTGGCGCCGCCCCCTCCGGACCCGGCGCCCGCCGTCGACGACTCCCTCACCCTGCTCCTGCTGTGCTGCCACCCCGCGCTCACCCCGCCGTCGCAGGTGGCGCTCACGCTGCGCGCGGTCGGCGGGCTCACCACGGCGGAGATCGCCCGCGCCTTCCTGGTGCCGGAGTCCACCGTCGCGCAGCGGATCAGCCGGGCCAAGCAGCGGATCAAGGCCGCGGGCGCGGAGTTCCGGATGCCTACGCCCACCGAGCGGCCCGAGCGGATCGCCTCCGCGCTGCACGTCCTCTACCTGATCTTCAACGAGGGCTACACGGCCAGCTCCGGCGCGGAACTGGGCCGCGTCGAGCTCACCGAGGAGGCGATCCGGCTCACCCGGCAGCTGCGCGCCCTGCTGCCCGGAGAGGGCGAGGTCGCCGGGCTACTGGCCCTGATGCTCCTCACCGACGCCCGCCGCACCGCGCGCACCGCTCCCGACGGCAGCCTCGTGCCGCTCGCCGAGCAGGACCGGCAGGCGTGGGACGCCACCGCGATCGCCGAGGGCACGGCGCTGATCAGCGAGACCCTGGCCGCCGCGCCGATCGGCCCGTACCAGCTGCAGGCGGCGATCGCGGCCGTGCACGACGAGGCAGGGCGTGCCGAGGACACCGACTGGCCGCAGATCCTCGCGCTCTACAACCACCTGCAGGTCCTTGCGCCCGGTCCGATGGTCACGCTCAACCGGATCGTCGCCGTCTCCGAGGTGCGCGGCCCGCGGGCAGCGCTCGAACAGCTCACGGCGGCGGCCACCGACCCGGCGCTCGCCGGGCACCACCGGTTGCACGCCGTCCGCGCCCACATGCTGGAAGCGGCCGGGGACCTCGACGCCGCCGTCGTGGAGTTCCGGCTGGCCGCCCGCCTCACGCTCAGTGCGCCGGAGCAGCGCTACCTCGAGGCGAAGGCCGCACGGCTGGCCCGCTAGCGATCGGGATGGTGGCTGGTGTCGTTGACCAGCCGCACGCTCGCGCCGCCGTCCGGGTAGAAGTCGACGATCGACAGCGCGGCCAGGTCCAGGTGCAGCCGGTAGAGCACGCCGGGGCCACCCTGCAGAGCGTCGCGCAGCAGCATCTTGATCGGCGTGACGTGCGTGACCAGCACGAGCGTGGCCCCCGGGTACTCGCGCAGGACGTCGGTGAGCTCCGCGGTCACCCGCCGGCCGACCGCCGCGAAGCTCTCTCCACCGGGCGGGGCGACCTCCTCCGAGCCGAGCCACTCGGCGTGCAGCTGCGGGTCACGGGCCCGCGCCTCGGGGAAGGTGAGGCCCTCCCACTTGCCGAAGTCGGTCTCGATCAGCCCCTGCCGGACGACGAGCGGGGCGCCGGTCGAGGCGGCCACCACCTCCCCGGTCTGGCGGGCCCGCCGCAGCGGGGAGGTGAGCACCGCGGCGATGTCCGGGACGCGCGCGAGCCGCGCGGCCGCACCGGCCGCCTGCGCGGTGCCGAGCGGGGTGAGCTCCGGGTCGCCGTGCCCCGAGTAGCGGCGCTGCACCGAGAGCTCGGTCTGCCCGTGCCGCAGCAGGAGCAAGCGAGTCGGCGTGCCGATCTGGCCGGTCCAGGAGGCGGACGTCATTGCGCGGCGGCCTGGGCGTCCATCGCCTGGTTGGCGAGCGCGTCGGCGCGGGAGTTGCGCAGCCGCGGGACCCACTCGAACCGCACCGAGCCGATTTCGCGGACGAGCTCGGCGGCCTCCTGTGCGAGTGGCCGCATCGCGGGGTGCTTGATCTTCCAGCGGCCGCTCATCTGCTCGACCACCAGCTTCGAGTCCATCCGGACGTCGACGTCGGTGGCTCCCAGCTCGACGGCGGCGCGCAGTCCGGCGATCATGCCCCGGTACTCCGCCACGTTGTTGGTGGTGACGCCGATGCCCTCGGCCCGCTCGACGAGCACCTCGTCGGTGTCGGGGTCCAGCACGACCGCGCCGTAGCCCGCGGGTCCGGGGTTGCCCCGGGAGCCGCCGTCAGCCTCCACGACAACCCTCACAGCCCTGACGCCTCAGTGCGCACCAGGATCACGCCGCATTCCTCGCAACGCACCAGGTCGTCGGCGGGTGCGGCCTTCAGCTCCGAGATCGACGTGCGGTCCAGCTCCAACCGGCACGCCTGGCAGCGCCGCGCGATCAGCGCTGCGGCGCCCACACCGCGCTGCTCGCGGTGCCGCTCGTAGGCGCCGAGCACGTCGGCCGGGATCGTGACGACGACCTCCTCGCGGGCCCGGCGACGGCCGGTCTCGGAGGCGTCGATGTCGGCGAGAGCGGTGTCGCGGCGCTCGGTGACGGCGGCCAGCTCATGCTCGGCTGTGGCCAGCACGACGCGGGAGTGCTCCACGTCCGCGCCAACGGCCTCGCGCTGCTCCATGATCTCCAGCTGCTCGTCCTCGAGCACGGACTGCCGGCGCGCCAGTGTCTCCAGCTCGTGCTGCAGGTCGGTGGCCTGCTTCGCGCCGATCCCGGCCCCGGCGAGCAGCTTGTTGTCGCGCTCGGTGCGCTGTCGCACGCCGTCGACGTCGCGTTCGAGGCGGCGGATGTCCCGGTCGAGGTCGCCTGCGGCGGTCTCGACCTCCACCAGCTTGTCCTTCGCCTCCCGCACGGCGGCCTCGGCGGCGGCGAGCTCGGCGTGCTCGGGCAGTGTGCGACGGCGGTGCACGAGGCGCGACAGCTCGGCGTCGACCTCGGCCAGGTCGAGCAGCCGGCGCTGGACGGCGGGGTCGGCTTTCACGAAGCGGTCCTTCCGGCGGTATTGAGACGCCGACGCTACCGCCCCGCGCGTCGTCCATGGCCGTGCGGTCGCCCGCGGTTCGGCTCCGGCGCGTCCCACGCCTGGGTGAGCCGGCTCCACGCGGACGGGGTGATGGCGTAGTTGGCCACCGAACTGCTGGCCAGCCGCGCGTGCAGCACCGGCGCGACGAGGAGTGCCGCGCTGAGCGCCGCGAGTGCGGCCATGGCCAGTGGGTCACGCGCGAGCGGGCTGAGCTCCTCGTGGCCGGCGCGGTAGTCGCCGGTGCGGGCGGCCGCCGCGCCGAGCTGACGAAGCAGCGCCCGACGCGGGCGGGCACCTTGGGCGGCGCCGGCCAGCGCGAGCAGGAGCTGATAGGTCCGCACCCCCGGGCGGGCCTGCGGACCGGGCCGGGGTGCACGGCCGGTGGCGACGTCGAGCAGGACGGCCACCAGGTCCAGCCCGGCTGCGGCGGCGTTGCCCGGTTCGACGAGCCGGGGGTTGACGTCGATGATGACCGGCCCGTCGGGACCGTCGATGACGTCGCACGAGAGCGCGCCGTGCCAGCCGAGTTCCGCGCCGATGAGTTCGAGGGCAGGCCGGACCGGGTCGACGGCGACGCTGGTCTTGTGGCTGGCGCCGCCGCCCGCGCCGGCCACGTCGCGGGTGTTGGCATGGGCCGCGAGCAGCCGGCCGGACTCGAATACCGCCTGCACCATGAGCAGCGGGCCTGGCACGGGCTGCTGGACGAGGACGCCGCCGAGCTCGTAGGCGTCCAGCGCCTGCATGGCCCGGCCGGCGTCGCGCAGCTGCGCTTCGGAGGTGACGTGGCGGACGCCGGTGCTCGCCGTCCCGATCGGGGCTTTGACGTAGACCGGGGGGACCGCGGTGAGCAACTCGTCAGGGGTACGGGCCACGATCGCGCCTGGCCTGGGCAGCCCGACCTCGGTGAGCAGCTCCTCGGCCGAGAGCTTGTCCTGCACGCGGCGCAACGCCGCGAACGGCGGCACCGCGGTGGCGACCCCTCGGCGGGTGATCTCGTCGACGATCAGGCTGAGCACGGTGACCTGCTCCTGAGTGGGCAGCAGCACGTCGTAGCGCCCCGTGTCGAGCACCGAGAGCGCGGCGTCCGCCCACGCCAGCGGGTCGAGCCCGAAGACGGGCACCCGGTGCCAACGGCGCACCGCTGTGGTCGCCCGCGCGAGGACGAGCGGCCCCGGAGCGAGCACCCCGACCTCGTGTCCGGCCCGTGCGAGCAGCGTCGCGCACTGGCGGGCGGTCAGTCCCGATCCGTCGGACAGCAGCACCTTCATCGGGGTCCCCTAAACTCTACGCTGTATATATACGCCGTAGACTAGCCTTGCCGCTATGCCACGTCCAGCCCGCATCGACCGCGCCGCGGTTCTCGACGCCACGCTCGCCCTCGCCGACGAGGAGGGGTTGGCGGCGGTGTCGATGCGCGCCGTCGCCGCCCGGCTCGGCGTCACCCCGATGGCGCTCTACCGCCACGTCGGGGACAAGAGCCAGCTCATGGACGGGCTCGTGGAACATCTACTCCTCGAGCTCCCCCTGCCCGAGCCCACGCTGCCGTGGCATGCGCGACTCGATGCTCTGGCCGCTGCGACGCGCGCCACTGCGCGCAAGCACCCGCGCGTCTTCCCGCTGCTGCTGCAACGGCCGGCCGCCACTCCGGGGGCCCTGCGCGCCCGCGACGCCGTCTACGGCGCGCTGCGCGATGCCGGCGTCGACGAATCGGCGATCCCGCGTGTCGAGCGGCTGGTGTCCACCTTCGTGCTCGGGTTCGCCTCCTCCGAGGCCACCGGCCGGTTCACCGCCACCCCCGAGCAGCTCGACGAGGACTTCCGGTGGGCAGGCAGCCAGATCCGCAAGATCCTCGCCCCCGGCGATTGACCTCGATCCGCGGGGCCGGTGGCGAAGCGATCTGCGCGGTCCGCACGCCGCGTTGCCGTACGCTGGACGGCAGGGGGAGGTGGCTCCGATGAGCGACGAGCGATTCGTGCCCGGAGCGCCCCGCCGGGCCCGTCGGCCGGAGCAGTAGCCGCACCGTCGCCCGCCCTTTCCTGCACGCCCCGGTATCCGGGTTCGCCACCACATGAGTCAGGAACAGCGCATTCCTTCGATCGATGCTCCACCGACGGCGCCCGCGTCGTCCACCGCCCATGCTCCGGAGGCCGATACGGATCTCCGCTGTGCCGCATGTCCACACGATCGGGACGCGCACGACCCGATCGGCACCAGGTTCTGCACGGCGACGATCGCCGGCGGTCTGAGCCGGGGATGCGTCTGCGTCGGCCTCGCCCCGGCGTCCACGCACCAGTCTCGTTGATCCTGAGCGAACGACGTTCGACCCGCCGCTGCCACCGCCGTCTCGACGGCTCGGCACACCGCGGCGCCCCGCACCTTCCGTCGACGTCACGAGCACCTGTGCCCACGACCATCCAGCGGCCCCCGGTACCGGCTCCCCGCCTGCCCGCCGACGCGTCGCGACCGGCGACGATCGGGATCCTCAGCACCTACCCGCCGACCCAGTGCGGCCTGGCGACGTTCAGCGCCGCCCTCACCGAGCAGCTGAACCGAGGGGCGGGCACCGCCGGTGTCGTCCGGATCGTCGATCGGGCCGAGCCGTATCCGGGGGCAGAGGTCGCGGCACACATGGTGAACGGCTCCCCCAGCAGCGCCGTCGACGCGGTGCGCCGCCTGAACGGGTTCGGGGCTGTCGTGGTCCAGCACGAGTACGGGATCTACGGCGGGGCCGACGGCTGCGACGTGATCGACATCGTGGCGGGCCTGACGGTACCGACGATCATCGTCCTGCACACCGTGCTGCAGGAGCCCACCTCGCGGCAACGCCGCATCCTGCGCTGGCTCGTCGAATCGGCCGACATCGTCGTGACCATGACCGAGACCGCGCGGCAGCGACTGGTGGCGAGCTACGGCGCCAACCCCGACGCGGTCGTCGTCATCCCGCACGGTGCCAACGACCACGGCCCGCTCGATCTCGAGGCGGCCAGGGCGGAACGGCTCGCGGCCGATCGGCCGCTCGTCCTCACCTGGGGGCTGCTGGGGCCGGGGAAGGGCATCGAGTGGGCGATCGACTCGCTGCCGGGCCTGCAGGATCTCCGACCGCACTACCTCGTCATCGGCAAGACGCACCCCAAGGTGGTCGAACGCGACGGCGAGGAGTACCGCCAGAGCCTGGCGTTGCGAGCGCACAACCGCGGCGTGGCCGACGTCGTGGAGCTCGACGACCGGTACCTCGAGGTGGGCGAGCTCGCCGATCTCGTGCAGCGCGCCGATGTCGTCCTCCTTCCGTACGACTCGCACGAGCAGGTGACCTCCGGGGTGCTCATCGAGGCGGTGGCGGCAGGCCGCCCCGTTGTCTCCACTGCCTTCCCGCACGCCGTCGAACTCCTTGGCGACGGGACCGGGCTGGTGGTGCCGCAGCGCGACGCCGCCGCGATGGAGGCGGCGCTGCGCCGGGCGCTGGGCGAACCAGGGCTCGCCGACGGGCTGGCGGAACGAGCCGCACGGAAGGCCCCGGACCTGCTGTGGGGCGCCGTCGCTGCCCGCTACCAGCAGATCGCGGAGTCCTTGGTCGCCGCACCGGTGTCCACGTCATGAGCGCGCCCACCGGCGCACGCGCCGCCCGCTACGACCACATCCCGTCCCCGCCCTTCACGCACCTGAGGCGGCTCACCGACGCCGGCGGTGTCTACGAGCACGCCCGCGGCACCACCCCGCGTCGCGAGCACGGCTACTGCCTCGACGACGTGGCGCGGGCGCTGGTGGTCGTCTGCCGCGAGAGCGGACCCGAGCACGACGACCTTCGCGAGCACTACCTGTCGTTCGTGCTCGCCGCACAGGCCGAGGACGGCCGGTTCCGCAACCGCCGGGGCACGGACCTGCGTTTCCGAGGCGCACCCTGTGTCGAGGACTGCTGGGGCCGGGCCCTCTGGGCACTCGGCGCGGCCGCAGAGGACCCGCGCGCACTCGCTGCGTTCGACCGCGGTGCGCGGTGGCGTTCGACGTCGCCACGCACCATGGCCTTCGCCGCGCTCGGCGCCGCGGAGGTGCTCTCCGTCCAACCGGCGCACGTCGGCGCGCTGGACCTGCTCGCCGCTGCCGCCATCGCGATCGGGAGACCCGCCCCCGGTGCGGAGTGGCCATGGCCTGAACCACGCCTGGCCTACGCGAACGCCGTGCTGCCCGAGGCACTGCTGGTGGCGGGCGCCGCGCTGGACGTGTCCACGATGATCGCCGACGGGCTGCGGCTACTCACCTGGTTGGTCGAGGTGCAGACCCGCCACGGCCACCTCTCGCTGGTTCCCGCGGCCGGCCGGGGGCCGTCCGACCGCGGGCCGGGTTACGACCAGCAGCCGATCGAGGCGGCCGCGCTCGCCGATGCCTGCGCGCGGGCGTACCGCATCACCGGACACCAGCGATGGCTCGACGGGATCTCCCGCGCCGCCGACTGGTTCCTCGGCGCCAACGACACCGCAAGGGCCCTCTATGACCCCGTCAGCGGAGGCGGTTGCGACGGCCTCGAGCGCTACGGACGCAACGAGAACCAGGGCGCGGAGTCCACCCTGGCACTGATGTCGACCCTGCAGCACGCTCGCGCACTCTTGACGTCGGACGGCATCGGATGAGGAAGACCGGGATGGTCTCGCGACTCGACGCCGCCCTGACCGCCGACCCGGCCCGTGTGCTGGCCCGGCTCTTCGTCCCCGGCCACGAGCTCGTGGGGGCGACGGAGTCCCGGGCCACCGGCGTGCTGGCGCGGATCCTCGCACTCGGAGAGGACGAGGTCCGCTCGACGCTGCGCGGCGTCCTCGACCGCTACCCGAGGCGGCATCGGGACCTGCGCAGCACGCTCGCCGCTCACTACGCGGAGATCGCCCACCGCGTGCCCGGCGACGACGCGTTGACCGAGGAGCGCCGCACCCTGATCGGCGCGTGGTTCACCCACGAGTACGCGATCGAAGCGGCCGCGCTGTTCAACCCGTCGATCGTGCCGCACCCCGACCAGTCCGACCTCCCGGCAGGCCACCTCCGGTTCGTCATGAGCTTGCGCGCGGTCGGCGAGGGCCACGTGTCGTCGGTGGAGTTCCGCACCGGGGTATTCGGTGACGGACACGAGCTGTTTCTCGACGACCCCGGCCCGCACGTCGAGACCGGCCGTCCCGGGCCGGCCGTCCACGACACGACGCTGTTCGCGGCGCTGCTCGCCGAGGACGGCTCCGACACGGAGAGCACGTCGTTCCTCGTCGGCAGCCTCCCCGCGCGATTCGGAGACGACGAGCTGGAGCGGGCCATCGAGGCGCTGGCGAGGCAGCAGGTCACCCGGCACGGCGGCGTCCGCACCGCGGAGCGGGCCCGGCGCATCGCCCGGTGCGGCTACGAGGTCGTGTTCTCGCCGCGGTCGGCGATCGCCGAGCGGGTGCTGTGGCCGCACGGCCCGTCGGAGGCACACGCCATGGAAGACGCTCGCTTCGTCCGCGTCGTCCTCGACGACGGCACCGCGACCTACCGAGCCACCTACACCGCGTTCGACGGTGACCACATCGCACCGCAGCTCATCGAGACCTCCGACTTCCAGCGATTCCGGATGTCGCAGCTCGCCGGGCCGGCCGCGAAGAACAAGGGGATGGCCCTGTTCCCCCGCACGGTCGGGGGACGCCATGTCGCCCTGTCCCGATGGGACCGCGAGACCAACGCGATCGCCACGTCCCTCGACGGCTTCGTGTGGGGGGAACCGCGCACGCTGCACGTCCCGAGCCGGGCGTGGGAGCTCACGCAGACGGGCAACTGCGGCTCGCCGGTCGAGACCGACGAGGGATGGCTGGTCCTGACGCACGGCGTCGGGCCGATGCGCGAGTACTCCATCGGCGCCCTGCTGCTCGACCTGGAGGATCCGAGCCGGGTGATCGGCGCGCTTCGCGAGCCGCTCATGCGCCCGCGGGACGACGAGCGCGACGGGTACGTGCCCAACGTCGTGTACTCCTGCGGCGCCCTCCTGCACGGCGACCGGCTCCTACTGCCGTACGGCGCGAGCGACGCATGCGTGCGGTTCGCCGTCGTCGACGTGCCGCTCCTCCTCGAGCAACTGGTCAACGACGGGCCACCAGCGACAGCGGGAGATCACGGCGCGTCCCGCTGAGCGGGTGGCGCTCGTCAGCGGCGGCCCACAGCTCGGGACGCCTGGGCCTCGGCGCTCTACAGCCGGAACATCTCGTCCGCGTCAGAGCCGTCACGCATCGTGTGCGCTCGGGCGGGATTCGGGACGGACAGGGCATCTCGATGCCGTCGACGCGGCGATCATTCAGCACCCGTAAGTGGGTGCAACGACGAGTTCACCCCGCCCGTCGCCGGTCAGTCTACCGCCGAATGACGCGGTCGGTAATGGCTTTGGGCGATCCGGCTCGATGGATCTATCGCACCTTCTCCGGGATGTGGTCGATGGCGTACAGCACGTGCACGGCGAGATCCGAGGCGACCTTCTCACTGAGCTTCGAGTTTTCCGTCAATGCATGAGCGACGAGCTGGAGACGCTGCTCGTAGAGCGAGATGTGGGTTCTGGTGCTGGTGTCCATGATTCACTCTTCCGTGAGGTGTCGGCGGTCGATATCTGGGCGGTCGGTATGTGGGCTGTACGGGTCAGGCGTCCGGGGCGCGGACCGGTCGGCTGCCGACGGCGTGCATGCGCACGGGTGCCCCGTCGAGCTCCCGCCGCTCCTGCGCCACCTCGTCGGCAGAGCCGGTGAGCAACAGCGCGTCGATGCCGTCGGCGTTGCCTCGATGGCCTGCCGCCATCAGCGTGCCGTGCGCGGCCTCCGGCGTGGCCTCGGGCGGTACGACCAGCAAGGTGACGCGGTGGCCTGCACTGAGGACGTCGATCGTGGCGGGATGTTGCGAGCGGTAGCCGGCGAGCCGGATGATGCGACCGCCAATTGTGATCTTGCGCGGTGCGGGGTCCCAGGCGTCGAGGTTGTAGCTCACGCTCTCGACCGGACCCAGCCCGACCGCGAGCCCGGCCAGCAGGGCCGGCAACTCGACCGGAAGGTCACGTGAATGGGGCCACCACCCACCGTCGACGAAACCCGTGGCCGGTTCGTGCGGCTTCAACTGAAGTCGGACGTTCTGGTGGTCGCCGATCGGAGAAACGCTCCGGATGATGGATACCGACGCCATGTCGGTGCTCCGTCCTCGGACGCGGACGCCCGGCATGGACTTTCGCCGAGGACGACATGAGCTCGAACGCCCGTGTGCTGACAGAACCCGACACTGCGAACGGTACACCTGATTACCTCGCCTGGGTGTTCTCGGCGATGTCGCTCGCGCTCCTCGCGGAGAGGAACTCGACGAGCTCATTCGCACTGCGTCGTTCGGGAACGCAGGCCCTCCAGGATGATGTCGAGGCCTTCGTCGAGCTCCCGTTCGCCGTCGTATGCGGCGAGCTCACCGGCCAGCGCGCGCAACCACGGGAATTCGCGGGCAGGCAGCCGGTGGAGGCCCAGCCGCAGCAGGTGGTCTCTCTCGTCCGGGTCGTGCACGCGCTCCTGCAGCTCGTTGAGCACGTGTCCGTAGAGGAAACCGACGTAGAGCCGGTAGGCGTGCAGCGCGCCGCATCCGTCGAATCCGGCTTCGACGAACAGGTCCAACAGGGCCTCGAGCGGGCGCAACGTGCCGAGCGGGCGCATGGCCAGCGGGGTGGCCAGCGGCCGGGTCACCATCAGCGGCACGACATGCGGGTGGGCGAGGGCGAGCGCGCGGAAGGCGTGCGCGGCGCGGCGTAGCGCCTCTTCCCAGTCGCCGCTCTCGGGCATCGCGGGAACCGGCAGCTCGGCCAGCGCGAACTCGACGACCCCGTCTATCAGGTCGTCCTTGCTGGGCGCATGGCGATACAGCCGCATCGGATCACGGCCGAGCGACTTGCCGAGCCGCCGCATGGACAGCGCCTCGACCCCGTCGGCATCGACCAGCGCCAACGCCGCGCTGAGTACGTCGGCGCGGGACAGCCCGGTGCGTCGCCTGACCCGTCGCCCGACTGTCGTGCTGTCGAGCGCTGTGCCGCGGTCGGCGTCACCGTCCACCTCACTCACCTCCGTGCTCGCCATCGTGTGTTGCCCCACCATCGGCAGAAGATCTGCCTGCTAGACCGTAGAGTCTACATCGTAGCGCTACATCGTAGTTCCAACCGTAGCGCTACAGCTGACGATCCCCGGGTAACCCATTGATGGACGCCCCGGGACGCCCGCGGACGTCACGCCGCAGGGCTTCCCCAGCCACCCAGACGGCTGCTGCACATCCGACAACAGAGGAGAATCCGAAATGACGACGTTGACCCCCGCGTCCGCCGCCCGCGGCGGCGCACCGCCCACAAGCGATTCACGGCGCGGCGGCGCAAAACCCGTCCTCGCCGGTCAACGCCCGCCCGGCGAGAGGGTGCTCGTCTACACCTTCACCCTGATCCCGACGTTCGCCCTGCTCGCGGCCATACCGCTGGCCTGGGGCTGGGCGCTGAGCTGGACCGACATCGGCCTCGCCGTGGGCTTCTACCTCCTGTCCGCCTTCGGCGTCACCGTCGGCTTCCACCGCCACCTCACCCACCGGGCGTTCAAGGCGAACCGAGGTCTACGGAGCGGACTGGCGGTCGCGGGCAGCATGGCCATGCAGGGCGACGTCATCACCTGGGTCGCCGACCACCGCCGCCACCACGCCTTCTCCGACAAGGAAGGCGACCCGCACTCCCCGTGGCTCTTCGGCACCACTCCCGCCGCGCTGGCCAAGGGCTTCTTCCACGCCCACTTCGGCTGGCTGTTCGGCAAGGACCGCACGAACGCAGAGCGCTTCACCCCCGACCTGCTCGCCGACCGCGACATCGCCCGGATCAGCCGGCTGTTCCCGCTGTTGACCGCGATCAGCCTGCTCGCGCCCGCCCTGCTCGGTGGCCTGATCACCATGTCGTTCTGGGGCGCCGTCACGGCGTTCTTCTGGGCCGGGCTGGTCCGCGTGGCCGTGCTGCACCACGTCACCTGGTCGATCAACTCGATCTGCCACATGGTCGGCGAGCGCCCCTTCGCCGCGCAGGGCAAGGCGACCAACTTCTGGCCGCTGGCGCTGCTGTCCCTCGGCGAGTCGTGGCACAACCTGCACCACGCCGACCCCACCTGCGCCCGCCACGGCGTGCGACCCGGTCAGATCGACTTGTCCGCCCGCCTGATCTGGGCGTTCGAGAAGCTGGGCTGGGCCCGCGACGTGCGCTGGCCCACCCCCACCCGCCTCGCGAAGCTAGACGTCACGAGCTGACTCAACCACCGGTCGCGACAGCTCGACGCGCCCGTCGTCGTCCTCACGGTGGCGACGACGGGCTGATCGTCTCAGTCCGCGGGTTGACGGACCGCGCTGCGCGACCCGAGCCGGCCGAACGAGTAGCGACTTCGGGTGGCCGGCCCACCCCACGCCCATCCCGCGCTCCCGCCGCCCACCGATCGGCGCTGTACGGCGGACGGCTCGCCGTCTAGGCGCGACCCCCGGTGCCCGCTTTCACGCGTAGTGCAGTTCCGGGTGGGCGTATCGACGATGTCGCGCTTCCCCGGACCAACCGGAACCCCACCTGCTGGTGGCACTGTCTTGCGGGGGCGAGATCCCGCTGCCCACAGGCGCCGGGTCTCGACCGGAGACAACCGGTCGAGACCCGATGTCCGGGAAAGCAGAAGGTGCCTGGTCCGGCGCCACTCACCCCTGCCCCCCGGTGCGAACGAACACCGATGCGCGGGGACACATCCCGCCGGGAGACCACAGATGAGCCACTCCATCGCGGACCGAGTCGAATTCGCTCACCGGGCATGGCCAGCGCACCCGCGCCAGTTGGCTGCGATTCACGCCGATACCGCGGATCGGGGCCCCGTTCGGATCAAATCGGGACCGGCTGCGGCCCGCGTCCATGACATTCGGGGCGCCCACGCGGTGGGCTGATGCCATCCTGTCCGGCGGAGACCGGCAGTCCGACAGCACGTCACGGATCTGTGCGGAATGACGGTGCTCAGCGATCCCGCTGCCCGGACGCGAGAGCCACGCCGACGCAGACGCAGCCGCGGTGCAGCCCGCGGGCGCTCGTTGCCGAGCAGAATCTCGTTCCGATCGCGTCGTGGGCATCCCGGTCGTGGGGGCAAGCGGCACAGGCGCGATCGGCCCGTCCTCCGGTGGATGGGACGGCTGCTGGTGGGGCGTCGATCATGGGCATGTTCTGTTCCTGACTCGTCTGGTGGTGGCGGATCCCGGCGGGCGCTTGTCTCATGGCCTCACCGCGCCGAAGCGCGCAACGGCGCCCGACCGCGTCGTTGGCCCGCCGTCCGCGGAAGATCTGCTCGTGCAGCCAGCTTGCCGGATCACCTGGGCCAGCTCGGCGAAAACGCCGGCCGATCGCCGGTTCACGTCGAGCATCACCGGAGGAATGGGCGGCTCCATTCGGGATCCCCTCGTTGCACCTCATGGCGACCGGGGTCTCGGGCGGAGCCACATCGCGAGAACCGCGACTACTGCCCAATGTAGCGGACCGCGAGCGCGCCCACGCTCGTAATGCCCGGGCGGTGCACGACGGCTGTCGGGCGGTCACGGCTCCTTGAGGAACCCGGCGTCGACCGCGAACTCAGATCCGGTCGTGCTGGCCGAACGCGGCGAGACGAGCAGCGCGACCACGTCAGCGATCTCCTGCGGATCGACGAGCCGGCCGGTGGCCAGGCCCATCATCTCCGGGCCGACTCTGTTCAGCACGCTGTCCCTGTCCGTTCCCGCCTTCGCGGCGATGATGTCCGCAGCGCCGCCCTCATCGGTCCACCACGGGGCGAGCACCGGCCCCGGGGACACCGAGTTCACGCGGCGGCGACGCGGACACCTGGTGTCGCAGCCGGGATTCGGCGACAGGCGGCAGGTCAGGTCCATCGATCTGATCGACAGCCGACCCGACGAATGCCGCGTAGCCGACGATGTCGCCCACGCAACCGGCTCAGTCGACGAGTCCGCAGCGTCCGGTCCTGCGCCGCCTGTCTCGAGCACATGGGCTGGGCCGCCAGTGGGTACGCCACCCGCGAGCACGATGAGGGAGACGCGATGGCGACCACCGAAAGACCCCCGCCAGCGCCTTCTCCAGGCGACCCGGCCGCTACCGCTCGACCACCGCGCTCCCGGCCGGCCCGAGACGACCGAACCCGGTCCGATCCACCGGACGACATCCGAGCGTCCGTCCCCAGGACCCTCCGGATCAGCGCGGCCCTGAGCTGGCGGCTGCTCGTCGTCGTCGCCGCGCTGGCCGTGATCGGCACAGTGGTGGCCTACCTGGCGGCGATCGTCGTCCCCGTCGCGATCGCCCTGCTCCTCGCCGCGCTGCTGTCACCCGCCGTCGGCCGGCTCACCCGGCACCACGTACCCCGGGCCCTGGCGACCGCACTGGTGATGGTGGGCGGCCTCGCCGGACTCGGCGGCGTGCTCACGTTCGTGATCATCACCTTCATCCGCGGTCTTCCCGAGCTGGGCAACCAGCTCTCCACCAGCGTCGACACCATCGTGACCTGGCTGACCACGGGTCCACTGCAGCTCAGCGAGCAACAGTTGCGCGGCGCCCAGGACGAGGTGCTCGCGACGCTGAGCGCCAACCAGTCGTCCATCACCGTCGGGGCGCTCACCACCGCGGCGACGATCGGGCAGATGGTCACCGAGCTCCTGCTCGTGGTGTTCACCCTCATCTTCTTCCTGCACAGCGGGCGAGGCATCTGGGAGTTCCTCCTGAGTGCGGCGCCAGCAGAAGTCCGCACCCGGGTGGACGTGGCCGGACGTCGCAGCCTGGCCGCGCTCGTGAGCTACATCCGCGCAACCGCGGTCGTCGCGGTCGTCGACGCCGTCGCCATCGGGATCGGGCTGGCCGTGCTCCGCATCCCGCTCGCCGTCCCGCTCGCAGCGCTCGTCTTCCTCGGCGCATTCGTGCCGATTATCGGTGCCGTGGTCACCGGCGGGGTCGCCGTACTCATCGCCCTCGTCGCCCATGGCCCGGTATCGGCCTTGATCGTGCTGGCCATCATCGTCGGGATCATGCAGCTCGAGGGCCACATCCTGCAGCCCCTGCTGCTCGGCCGGGCCGTGAAGCTCCACCCACTCGCCGTGATCCTCGCCATCGCGGCAGGGCTGCTCACCGCCGGCATCGCCGGGGCGCTGCTCGCCGTGCCGCTGCTCGCCGTGCTGAACTCCGCGATCCGCTCGCTGCGCAGCGACGCCGACCGGCACACCCGTCCACAAGACGTGCACACCAGCGAACCCGAAGCCACCGGCCCCGACGAACCCGACGTGGACCGGCAAGCGACGCTCACCGGCTGACAAGCCTCCGGCACCCAGCACTGAAGCGGCGGAGCCGGGCGAGCCGATCTGGCTGGCGTCCGGGACCGGACCCGACGCGGACCGGCGGAGAGGACAATCCGCAGCATGGCTCAGAGTGGTGGCGCACCGCAGGTCGACCGAGCGCTCGCAGCCGTCGTCGGGGCGATCAATGACATGAGTGAGATCCAGGACGACGGTCCGGGTGTCGTACTCACCTTGGGTGGCTTGATCGTCAGCGGGTCGGTCATCCCGGACTGGCAGTGGTTCGATGAGGTGGAGCACACGGCCCGGGCCGCCTTCGTCGTTCACACCGGCGGTTCGATCGACGACGAGCACGGTGGTTGGGCAAGCCTGTTCGAGGGCGTCGCGGAGTCACTCGTGCAGGCTCGTGACGAGCATCGGGCTGCCCGGGAGGCAACTGAACACCTCCCCGACCGTTACACGCGCCTCATCGCCCAAGAGGACCGCAACACCTACATCCACTTGCGCGAAGCTCGCGTGATTGCTCCCGGTGTCAGTCCGCTGCCGGTTGCGGGGATGTACTGGCGCGGCCGGATGTCGGAGGTCTCGGGATGGTCCTTCGGCCATCTCGGCGGCGAGCCCTCGGCGGCGACGGCCCAGAACAACGTGTGAAGACAGGTCGGCCGGCCAGGTGATCAGTGGATACGCGCGCTGCGGTATTTCCGGCACTCGGAGCGAACGGATGGGAGTAGGGTGCGGTGACTGGCGGCACATCGAGCGCCGACGTCCACGTCGGAGTCGTCGCCAGCGCAGGCAGCCGGTTCGAGACCGGAGGCGGGAGCGCCGACGTGTTGTCGGTTCTCGGGAATTCTCTGCACAAAGCGGTTCTCCGCATCACGTCCGCGCACGACGACCTGCGGCTGGTGTTTCCACGCTCGCCGACCGCCGATGGACTCCCGGACGGCGGTTGGTGGCCGCGGAGCCGGGATCCGGCGACGGAGCTGCCGGCGCTCGTCGCCGCTGTCACCGACCGGCTGGACCCGGTGCGCCGGATCACACTGAACGCCGCGGCATGGGACGGTCGGCCCCAGATGATCATGGGCATCGAGGGTCGGGAAGTTCGGCTCGACTGGTTCGGTGAGCGGGACGCACACACGATCAGCTTGATCGGCTCACGCCGCTCGCGACTCGACCTGATGATGATTCCCTCTGACACCGCCACGATTCTTGCGCTCGCCTGTCTCGCGATCGCAGCCGGTGCTCCGACACCACACCAACCGGTTCCGCGGCCAGCCGAGCCAGATCCGGTCAATCGCTAGGAACCGACGGCGGGAGCGTCGAAATCGACACAGCGCCGGTCGGACAGTCGCTCATCGCGCAGGCGATGCTGGACGTGTCGAATCGCCCATGGACCGTGAGGTCGTCAGCCGGCGTCGTTCATCCCACGCCAGAACATCCAAACCACAGCATCGGAGTCACATGGAACCGAGGAAGCTCCAGGACACCCCCGACACCGGCATGGAGATCGTCGTGACGGGGCGCAACATCGATGCGCCCGACCGGTATCGCGCGCACATCGCTCACAGACTGGCCCGTCTCGGGCGCTACAGCAGCCACGTCGTCCACTTCGACGTCGTGATCGACCACGAGAAGAACCCGCGCCGGCCCAAGACGAGCCACCGGGTCGAGATCACCGGCAGCGGACGAGGCCCGACGATGCGCGCCGAAGCGTACGGCCCCGACGTCTCCGCCGCTCTCGAGCTCGCGGCCGGCAAACTCGAGGAGCGGCTCCGCCGGACTCACGACCGTCGTCTGGTGCACCACGGCCAGCACAACCCCACATCGGTTGCCGCCGCGACCGCCGCACTCGCCAGCATCCACACCACCGACCCGTCCGACTAGCCGGAGTTGCGGCCGTCAACAGGTCTGATGACCCCTGACGGCCGCGTAGCGCTCGATGAGCTGCTGCGTAGTGCTCGTGCACGACGCGGGTCATCCGGGCGAGCGGTGTCCATGGGCGGCACGACCAGGGCCGATCTGCGCGCAGATACTGACCTGGTCGCCGTCGGCCGTGCGGAACTCCTCCACGAGCCGCAGCCCGCCGTCGTGCTGCTCGATGCGGCTCTCCGCGGCGCCACTCACGATCACACCGGTGGCCGCGACGACGTGCGTGAACTGGATCGAGATCCGCCGGTCCGCACGCGTGCCGACGAAGCGGCCGATGCGTACCGTGTCGCCCTCGTACTCGCCCCAGATCATCCCGTCGCGCTCGTGGTAGTCGAAGATCGTGGGCGATGCCGGATCGACCTCGCTCGCCGTTGACGACACCATCGCGAATCGAAGCCCGTCGAGGTCGAGGTCGGAGCCGGACCTGATGGCAGCCATACCGAGATCGTGCCCGGCACAGCCACCGATCGCGATCAGTAGGGGCGAAGATGATCTCTCGCTACCCGCCGAAGAGCTTCTGGCCCTGCTGGATGACGGTGATGACGGATAGCACCCCGAACAGCAGGATGGACCAGACCATGGCGGCGATCCGGTAGGACCGGATCTTCAGCGGCGCGGGCAACGTCCGCCGGTTGAGAACCAGCAGCAGGATCGAGTAGATGAACATCATCCCGCCGCCGACGCAAGCCGAGATGACGAGTAGGACGAGCGGCTGGTCGAGGCCGGCCAGCAGCACGAGGATCCCGATCCCCACCAGGCCCCACACCAGCCCGAAATAGAGCTTGCTCTCGCTGATCGTGGACTTGCGCAGGTATGAGGTCTTGAGCTGGTCGGCCGCGAGCCTGCTGGTGTAGTCGACGATGCCCATCGCAGCCGCGAAGAGGGAGAAGGCGCCGATGACGAGGAAGAGCGCGCCGAACCACGGACCGACCGTTTCACCGAGCACCTGAGCCTCGATGTCGAGGAAACCGATGCCGTTGGGGAGGTCCTCGCGTCCGAAGACGGTGGACGAGGCGAGCATCGACATGAACGCAATCGTGAAGATCGTGATCACCGGGACGGTGAGCATCTGCTCCCAGTTGGCGAACCGCCACCAGCGGCGCCAACGGGAGAGGTTCGCCTCGGTGGGCTCGAACACGAAACCGGTCGACGGGGCCGCCTCCTCGTGCCCGGTGATCGGACTCACCAGCCGCGGGATGTGGGCGCCCATGCCGAATCCCTTGTCGCGGATCCAGTTGCTCTGGCACAGGTTCTGACCACCACCGGCTCCGGCGAAGACGACCGCTCCGAGCACGAGTGCCCACCCGAGCTCCCCGGCCGGTACCTGGCCGAAGCTCGTGACCGCGGACGGCAGGCTCTGCCAGGTGGCGGCGGTGATGGCGAAGACGGCCGCGATGACGACGAACACCACGATCGCCGCGACCTTGAGGAAGATGACGCGCTCGACCATGACGTAGACCACCGGCGCCAGCGTCAGCGAGGCGCCGATCACGAGCAGCATGCCGATCGCGATGAGGTTGGCGTCGCCGCCGCCGAAGAGGTAGGTGAACAAGGTCGCCGAGCTCGTCGCCCAGCCCGGCCACAGGTTCGCGAAGTAGGTCATCACGACGAAGACGAGGCCCCAGTGCCGCCACATCCGGCTGAAGCCGGTGAGCGCGGTCTCGCCGGTGGCGAGCGTGTAGCGCTCGATCTCCATGTTGATGAACCACTGGGTCAGCACCCCGATCGCCGCGCCCCAGAGGAACACCAGGCCGATCTGCGAGGCGATGTAGGGCCAGAGGATGAACTCACCGGAAGCCAGCCCGATGCCGGCGCCGACGACGCCGGGGCCGATGATCTTCCACGTCTGCACCGGCGGCTCGGGCATGTCCCGGACCGTGACCGCGGGAAGGTGTTTGCTGGGAAGCGCGAAGCCGGTCTGATCAGCACTCGGGCTCGTTGGTATTGCCATCGGTACATGCCCTTCCTCGCAGGTCGGGTCCGCGGGGCAGCAGAAGTGATCCGCAACGCCCGGTGACGCCGTGAGCAGTCAACGGTGCCGGCGTCGGGCCGTCAACTCCGGTGATCGCGATGGCACGGCCAAGATCGAGCAACGCCTGCCGAGGAAGTGCGAGCCGTGACGAGACGGCTTTGAGTGGGGTCGGACCGACCGGGGCATACTCGATGTGGGTCCATGTCCTCGCTCACGAGGATCTGGATCAAGGGGCGGCCCGGAGAGTTTGGTCTCCGAGGTCGCCCCGCCTCCCCCAGGATGCCGGGTTCCACGACTCGGTCTGGACCTCAACTTAGCTTCAGGTTGTACCGTCACGGGTAGGCGGCGGGTCTCCACGGATCCGCAGCACCCGGTCGGTCGAGACCCCGCCGGCAAGTCGATTCACGAGACCCGCTCCTGGGCCGGCTGCCACCACGCGGCCGCCGTCGCCAGGTTCGCAGTGCGAGCGTGGGTTCATCGCCTCGAACGACCGCACATCCCGGCCGGATGCCAACGTGGCACTACCCAACTCTTGGGAGCCGGCATGGAGCCGCATCCGAACCACGCAGCGATCGACAAGACCCGGGCCGGGCGGCGCGAGTGGTGGGGACTCGCGGTGTTGGCACTCCCGATGCTGCTGGTGTCGATGGACCTGACCGTGCTGCACCTGGCGGTGCCGAGCCTGAGCGCCGACCTGATGCCGAGCAGCTCACAGCTGCTGTGGATCGTCGACATCTACGGCTTCATGATCGCCGGGTTCCTGATCACGATGGGCACACTGGGCGACCGCGTCGGCCGCCGCCGGCTGCTGCTCATCGGTGCCGCCGCGTTCGGCGTCGCGTCGGTTCTCGCGGCGTTCTCGACGAGCGCTGAGATGCTGATCGCCGCGCGCGCACTGCTCGGCGTCGCCGGCGCGACGCTTGCGCCGTCGACCCTCGCGCTGATCCGGAACATGTTCCACCATCCCGAGCAGCGCACCGTGGCGATCTCGATCTGGTTCACCAGCTTCCTGGCCGGCGCGGCGCTCGGCCCGCTGGTGGGCGGTGCGCTGCTGGAGTTCTTCTGGTGGGGCTCGGCGTTCCTGATCGGTGTACCGGTCATGGTGTTGCTGCTGGTGGCCGGGCCGATCCTGCTGCCCGAGTACCGCGACCGCCACGCCGGCCGGTTGGACCTGCCCAGCGCAGCGCTGGTGCTGGCCGCCGTGCTGGGCGTGATCTACGGGCTCAAGGAGATCGCCGCCGACGGCCTCGGCTTGCTCCCCGCCCTGGCGATCGCCGCCGGGCTGGTCGCCGGCGTCGCGTTCGCCCGACGGCAGCGCACGCTCGCCGACCCGTTGATCGACCTGCGGCTGTTCGCGGCGCGCACGTTCAGCGTCTCGCTCGGGGCACTCACCCTCGGCGCGATCGTCATGGGCGGGGTGAGCTACCTCGTCGCGCAGTACCTGCAGCTGGTCCTGGGGCTCTCACCGTTGCACGCGGGCCTGTGGATGCTGCCCCCGCTGGGGGTGGGGATCCTGGCGATGCTGCTCGCGCCGCTGGTCGTGCGCCGGGTTCGTCCGGGCTTCGTGATGGCCGCAGGCCTGGCGCTGGCAGCGCTCGGCTTCGCGGTGGTGAGCCGGGCCGACGCCGCGTCCGGGCTCACGGCGGTCGTGGCCGGGCTGACGATCGTCTTCGCCGGGCTGATGCCGGTCTCGGCGTTGGGCGTGGATGTCGTCCTGGGCTCGGCCCCGCCGGAGCGGGCGGGAGCGGCGTCGGCCGTGTCGGAGACCACCCAGGAGCTCGGGCTGGCGTTGGGCATCGCCCTGCTCGGCAGCATCGGCGTCGCGGTCTACCGCGGCCAGATGCTCGACGTGGTCGCCGAGGGCGTCACCCCCGAGGCCGCCGAGGCGGCCCGCGACACCCTCGGCGGTGCCACCGGGGTGGCCGACCAGCTGCCGCCGGGGCTGCTCGTCACCGCCGGGAACGCGTTCACCGACGGTCTCCAGCTGGCAGCCGCCGTGTCCGCGGTGGCGCTCGCGGGCGTTGCCGTCGTCGCCGCGATCGTGCTGCGCCGGGCGGGCGCCGGTCCGGACATCGCGCACTCCGATCCGAGCACGGCGAGCGAGCAGGTGGGTCAGCGATGAGCATGGAGATGGTCGCGTGGCACTCGATGTACCGGGCCGCGAACGATCACCAGGAGCAACGCCCGTTCTCGATGGCCACATTGCGTCGGATCGCGGCGTTCGCACGACCGCATCGCTGCCGCATGGCCGCGTTCCTGGTGGTCAGCGTCGTCGGGGCGGTCCTCGCGGTCGCCATCCCCGTGCTGGCGGGCCGGGTCGTCGACGCGATCGTGCACGGCGGCCCGCTCGGTGCGGTGGTCGGGCTCGCGGTGCTGATCGCGGCCATTGCGGTCGCCGAGGCCGGCGTCGGGATCGTCCAGCGCTGGTTCTCATCCCACCTCGGCGAGGGCCTCATCCTCGACCTGCGCGCCGCGGTGTTCGACCACGTACAACGCCAGCCGATCGCGTTCTTCACCCGCACCCGCACCGGCGCGCTCGTCAGCAGGCTCAACAACGACGTCATCGGCGCGCAGCGCGCGTTCAGCGACACCCTGTCCGGGGTGGTCGGGAACGTCGTCACGCTGGCACTCACCCTGGTCGTGATGCTCAGCCTGTCCTGGCAGGTCACGCTGCTCGCGCTGGTGTTGCTACCGGTGTTCGTCCTGCCGGCGCGGCGGATGGGCCGACGGCTCGCGAGCATGCAACGCGAGGCGGCCGACCACGACGCCGCGATGGGCACGCAGATGACCGAGCGGTTCTCCGCGCCCGGCGCCACGCTGATCAAGCTGTTCGGGCGACCCGACGACGAGACCCGCGAGTTCGTCGCCCGCGCCGCGCGGGTGCGCGACATCGGGATCCGCACCGCCATGGTGCAGTGGATCTTCGTCTCGGCGCTCACCCTCGTCTCCGCGCTCGCGCTCGCCCTGGTCTACGGCCTGGGCGGCTACTTCGCGCTGAACGGCGGCCTGGCCGCCGGCGACGTGGTCGCGCTGGCGCTGCTGCTCACCCGCCTCTACGCCCCGCTCACCGCACTGGCCAGCGCCCGGGTCGAGGTGATGAGCGCACTGGTCAGCTTCGAGCGGGTGTTCGAGGTGCTCGACCTGCCACCGCTGATCGCCGAGCCGGCCACCCCGCTGCCGCTGCCCGCGGGTCCGCTGTCGGTGGAGCTCGACGCCGTCGGCTTCGGCTACCCGGCAGCGGACAAGGTTTCACTGGCGTCGCTGGAGGAGGTCGCTCAGCTCGACGCCCGCGGCGGCGACGAGGTCCTGCACGACGTGACGTTCCGGGCAGAGCCCGGGCAGCTGATCGCACTCGTCGGATCCTCCGGTGCAGGCAAGTCGACCATCGCGCAACTTCTTCCGCGCCTCTACGACGTCGACGCCGGGGCGATCCGCATCGGCGAGGTCGACGTGTGCCGACTGTCGTTCGACACGATCCGCGCCACCCTCGGCCTGGTCACCCAGGACGGGCACCTGTTCCACGAGTCGATCCGGTCCAACCTGCTGCTGGCCCGGCCCGAGGCCGACGAGCCGCAGCTGTGGGACGTGCTGCGCCGCGCCCGGCTCGCCGACATGATCGCGTCGCTTCCCGACGGCCTGGAGACGGTCGTCGGCGAGCGCGGCTACCGGCTCTCCGGTGGCGAGCGGCAGCGGCTCGCGATCGCCCGGATGCTGCTCGCCCGGCCTCGGGTCGTCGTGCTCGACGAGGCCACCGCGCACCTGGACTCCACCTCCGAGGTGGCCGTGCAGGAAGCCCTCACCGAGGCGCTGGTCGGGCGCACCTCGATCGTGATCGCACACCGGCTCTCCACGATCCGCGCGGCCGATCAGATCCTGGTGCTGGAGGCGGGCCGGATCGTCGAGCGCGGCACGCACACGGAGCTGCTCGCCCGCGGCGGCCGCTACGCGGAGCTGCACCACACCCAGTTCGACCAGCCGTCCGGTGCGCCGGCACGCGAGATCGAAGTGGTCGGCTGATGCGAAGCGGGTCCTGACCAGCAAGCCACTGGGTCACCGCCCGCGGCGCGCAGGCCCCTACTGACTCTCAGGCCCGGGTCAGTCGTTACGCCGATCGTGGCGACCCAAACGTCCAATACGCCGCAGCCATCCCGCGCGTAGGTTCATCGTGGAGACAAACCACGAGCAGAGATGAATCAGCCATGGCCGGTGAACCATCGTTCTTCGAGATCGGCGTCCCGGACGCCACACGTGCGCGCACCTTCTATTCTCACGTCTTCGACTGGGCCTTCCACGCATGGCCTGATAGCGACATGTCCTGGATCGAGACACCGGGCGCCCGCGGTGGGATCCACGACGACGATCCCGAGCACAGGATCGAGATCTACTTCGCGGTACCCGACATCGAGGCCGCCATCGCCCGGGTCCGCCAGGCCGGTGGTCAGGCCGACGACCCGGGCCCGGAAGCTGAGGGATTCGGCCGGTTCACCGCGTGTCGCGACGACCAAGGCGTCCGCTTCGGCCTCCACCAGCCGGCAGCTCACTGACCCCGGCTCGGCCCCGGTACTCGACTTCAGTGCGACCCTCCGGCGTCTCTGCGAACCGATCTTGGCACTCGACGTCCACGGACGATCTCCACGATCGTGCTCGGACCTGCGCCGACGAGTAGCGTCAGCCCTCATGGTCGACAAGAATCTCAGCGAGCAAGCCCGCGAGGCCGTCCTCAAGGCGATCATCAAGTCAGCTCCGAACGTGGGAAACAGCCCGGCAGGAATTCGCGACCTCGCCGAGGCGTACGCCCTTCTCGAGCGAGACCTGCACCCCGTCGCCGGCGTAGTGAAGAGCAGGACCTAGAACAGTTGATCCATGGCCATCGGAGGCCGAAGGCAACGACGGTCCATGCCAACACGCAAGCATGTGAGTCGGCCGCCAGTATCTGCGATGACCGCTCGATTGCGGGGCGCTGTGGACAGAACACTCAGGAGTCGCGGGCTCGACCTCGCCGTACCGACTTGGGCGTATTACGTCGCGGAGGTCGGGAATGTGCACGCCACGGTGATTCATACTTCTGAAGGAGGCGCAGGCCGCTGTTGCGGTCGAGCGCGCCGATGGCGATGACCGTCGCGAAAATAATCGCCCCGAAAAACGTGATCATCGCTGCCGTTCCTTCCTGGCGCAGCTCGGGATCGGACGAGGCGCCGACGCCGTCCGAAGTCGACACCGCCTACCGGCCGCGGGTGTTGCGCGGTCGATGACGGCGCGTCACAACGGACCGGATGAGGCGATCGAGGGCCGACGATTGTCGGCGCTCCCCCTTCTCGGTCCCGAGGATGATCGAATCTACCGACACAGAACTCCGACGCAGATCCGGAGGCCGCAGCTGAAAGTCCCGTGCCATACCAGCCTACTCCGGTTCCACGGTGCCAGGGGGCGCGCCGATCGTCACGTTTGGCAGTCTCTCGGAGTTGATGGCTGCAACGCCTCCGGTCGCGGAACCGTGCAACAGGCGTTCCACGTCCGTTCTGAGCCGGATGAACTCTCGCCGCCGCGCGGGTGCCGATCTGGTCGCGGGCGACGAGCAGCACCGTCATGAACTCCCCGGTGCCGTCAGCCGGCGTCGCCGATGCTCCACGGGTCGGTGCGGCGCGTGGACACCGTGACCTCCATGCGGTCCCCGAGCGCCGCGTGCACCACGCCGGCCGCCTGCGCACACCATGGCCACTCCGACGCCCAGTGCGCCACGTCCACGAGCGCGGGGGTCGCGCGGCCGACCGTGCCGGCGAGGAGGTGCTCGGACGCGGGGTGGTGGCGCAGGTCCGCGGTGACGTAGGCGTCGACGCCGGCGCGGGTGGCCGCATCCAGCGCGGAGTCGCCCGCGCCGCCGCAGACCGCGACCGAGTGGATCGGCCGGTCCGGGTCACCGGCCGCGCGCACGCCCCACGCCGTCTCGGGAAGCGCCGCGCGCACCCGCGCCGCGAACGCCGACAGCGGCTCGGGCCCGGGCAGCGTGCCGATCCGGCCCAGGCCGCGCGACGACGCCAGGTCGGCGAGCTCGAACACGTCGAACGCAGGCTCCTCGTAGGGGTGCGTGGCCCGGAGCGCCGCGACCACCGCCTCCCGGCGCGCACGGGGCAGCACCATCTCCAGCTTCGTCTCGGCCACCCGCTCCAGCTTGCCGACGGTCCCGATCGCCGGGTTCGCGCCTTCCAGCGGCTTGAACTGGCCGGTGCCGGCGGTCGCGAACGAGCAGTGGCTGTAGTCGCCGATCCGGCCCGCGCCCGCCGCCGACATCGCCTCGTGCACCGCGGTGATCACCGGCCCGGTCGGGATGAACGTCACGATCTTGTCGAGCGGCTCGGACGGCTCGCTGACCAGCGGGCCGCTGACGTCCAGCCCGATCGCGGCGGCGAGCGCGTCGGACACGCCGGGGTCGGCCGAGTCGGCGTTGGTGTGCGCGGTGAAGAGCGCGGTGCCGCCCCGGATGAGCCGGTGCAGCAGGGCGCCCTTGGGCGTGTCGGCACCCACCCCGTGCACGCCATGAAGCAGCAGCGGGTGGTGGGTGACCAGCAGCTGGTGGCGGCCGACCGCCTCGTCGACGGTCTCCGGCACCGGGTCCACCGCGAAGAGCACGGAGTCGACCGGCTCGGCCGGATCGCCGCAGACGAGCCCGACGGCGTCCCACTCCGCCGCGAGCGCGGGCGGGTAGGCGGCCTCCAGCGCGGCGATGACGTCGCCGACGGTCGCGGTCACGCCGCCACCGCCGCGAGCGCCTCGGTCAACGCCGTCACCAGGCGCGTGACCTGGGTCGCGGGACGCACGGCGACCCGAATGTGGTCCGGCCCGAGCCCGGGGAACGTGTCACCGCGCCGGACCGCGATCGCGGCCGCGCGCAGCGCCGCGCGTACCCGCTCGCCCTGCCCGTCCGGCAGCCGCAGCAGCAGGTAGGGCGCGGTGCCGGGCAGCACCGTGACGCCCGGGACGTCCGCCAGCCGCTCGGCCTGCTCGGCCCGCGCATCGGCCAGCCGCTCCGCCGCGTTGCGGGACTCCTCCACCGCCGACGGCATCGAGCACCCGATCACGGCCTCCAGCGCGAGCGTCGAGACGGGCCAGGGCGGGCGCGGCGCGGCCAGCCGTGCGAGCAGCTCCGGATCGCCCAGCGCGTACCCGGCGCGCAGGCCTGCGAGCGCCCATGTCTTCGTGAGGCTGCGGAAGACCAGCAGCCCTGGCACGTCGGCGGCGCCCGCGAGGGACTCGGGCTCGCCAGGGATCGCGTCGGCGAACGCCTCGTCGACGAGCAGCACGCGCTCCGGGGCGGCGAGCGCGCGGACGTCCGCGGCCGGGTGCAGGACGCCCGTGGGGTTGGTCGGGTTGCCGATCACGACGAGGTCGGCCTCGGCGGGTACGGCGTCGGGGTGCAGCCGGTGGCCGTCGGCCTCGTCGGTGAGCACGTGGACGACCTCGACCCCGGCGGCCCGCAGCGCCGCCTCAGGCTCGGTGAACCCCGGGTGCACGACGGCGGCCAGTCGCGGCCGCAGCGCAGGGAGCAGCGCGAACCCCTCTGCGCTCCCCGCGAGGACGAGCACCTCCTCCGGCCGGCGCGAGTGCCGCCGCGCCACCGCCTCCCGCGCCAGCAGGTCATGGGAGGCGGCCGGGTAACGCCCGATCCCGTCGAGCGCGACGACGAGCCGATCCCGCAACCACGGCGGCGGCCCACTCCCCTGAACGTTGACGGCGAAGTCCAGCAACCCCGGGCCGGCATCGACGTCCCCGTGATGCCGCAAGGACGCAAGATCCATGGCGGGAAGGGTACGGCGGCGCCGAAAGCGGGTTTCGCCGCCACTTCACACACCCCGTGCGGACTTCACATGAGGCGGGCCTTGTGTGAGGTGCGAGCTGGGTGTGTGAAGTCGTGGCGGACCACGTCCGGGAGACTGCAAGCGTGACCGACCACCGCTTGTCCATCGTGTTCGTCTGCACCGGCAACATCTGCCGGTCGCCGATCGCGGAGAAGGTGTTCGTCCACGAGGTGGAGCGGGCGGGTCTCACCGATGCCGTGCACGTGTCGAGCGCGGGCACGGGCAACTGGCACGTCGGGTCGCCCGCCGACGAGCGGGCGGAGGCCGTGCTGCTGGCCGCCGGCTACAAGTTCGCGCACGTCGCACGGCAGGTGGACGCGGAGCAGCTCGGAGCGGACCTCATCATCGCGCTCGACCGCTCGCACGAGCGGGCGCTGCGGTCGCTGGTGCCCGAGCCGGACCGGGTGCGGCTGCTCCGCTCGTTCGACCCCGACGCGCCGAAAGGCGCCGAGGTGCCCGACCCGTACTACGGCGACGACGAGGGCTTCACCACCGTGTTGGAGATGATCAGGGCCGCGATGCCGGGGATGATCCAGTGGGTGCGCGAGAACAGGTGATGGGCGTCCCCGTGCTCGAGCGGGTGCCGCTCGGGGGTGGGGCCGCGCGGGTCGGGCTCGCCGACGGGCGGACCGTCGTCGTCAAGGACGGGGACGGGCAGGCCATCGCGGCCGAGGCGGCGGGGCTGCGCTGGCTGGGTGAGGCGGGCGGGGCGCCGGTGCCCGCCGTGCTCGAGGTGACCGGCGGGCGCCTGGTCACCGAGCTGGTCGAGAGCGGCGCCCCCGGCGCTCGGGCGGCCGAGGAACTGGGGCGCGCGCTCGCCCGGACCCACGCCGCCGGTGCGCCCGCGTTCGGCGCCGCGCCACCCGGCGGTCCGGCGGACGCCCGCATCGGCGCCGCCCCGATGCGCAACGAGCCCGCCCATGGCTGGCCCGAGTGGTACGCGGCCGACCGGCTCATGCCCTACCTGCGCACCGCCCGCGACGCGGGCAGCCTCACCGGCGATGCCGCGTGGATCATCGAGTCGGTGGCCGATCGGCTGCCCGCGCTCGCGGGGCGCGAGGAACCACCGGCGCGGCTGCACGGCGACCTGTGGTCGGGGAACGTGCTGTGGTCGGCAGAGGGTGCCGTGCTCATCGACCCGGCGGCGCACGGCGGGCACCGGGAGAGCGACCTCGCGATGCTCGCCCTGTTCGGCTGCCCGCACCTGCACACCGTGCTCGCCGCGTACGACGAGGCCGCGCCGCTCGCGGCCGGATGGCGCGACCGCGTCCCACTGCACCAGCTCTTCCCGCTGCTCGTGCACGTGGTGCTGTTCGGGGCCGGCTACGCCGCGCAAGCGATCTCCGCGGCTCGGGCGGCACTGCGCGCGGCCTGACCCGGGATCAGCGCCAGTCGTCCAGCAGCCGCACGTCTTCCCGGTCGTAGCCCGGCTCGTTGGGGCGGTGCATCGTGATTCCGGGGCTGTCGGTTCGGAAGCCGGCCGCGAGCAGCTGCCGGTAGGCCTCGTGGCGCGCGGTGTTCACCCCGAGGCTGAGCCGCACCGCCCCCGCGTCCGCGGCGAACCCCTGGCAGGCCGCCACCAGGGAGTCGAAGGCCTGCGCCTCGCCCGGCCCCGGACGCACCGCCGCGAACTTGGCGTACGCCACCCCGCTGCCCGCCTCCGTGCCGGCCCCGGCGTGGCACACGGCGAAACCGCGTGGCGCGTCCGGCTCGCCGATCAGCACGACGTCGCCGAGGCCCTGGTCGAGCACGGATGCGATCTCGCCGCTCACGTCCAGACCCGGCTGGATCGCGTCGGTGACGGTGGCGCAGCTCGCCACGAGCGCCGCCCGGTCGGCGGGTGGCACGGCCGACAGGCGCCAACCCAGCTCCGGCTCCGCGCCCGTCAGCGGCCGGGACATGATCGCCGTGAGGAACCGTGGCCAGAAGCCGAACCGCTGGTAGAAGCCGTGGTGCTGCGGGCTCTGGGCGAAGGTGAAGAGCCCCTGGTGCCCCGCGCCCCACCCGTCGAGCACCTCGACGGCCGCTGCGACGAGCCGGGTGCCGATCCCGTGGCCCCACAGCTTCGGGGTCACCGACAGCGGGCCGAAGTAGGCGACGCTGCCCCAGCGCGTGACGATCGTCGAACCGGCCACCTCACCGTTCACGAACGCGGCGAGCGCAGTCGTGTGCTGCGCCCGGAACCGGGTGCGCACGAGCTCGGTGTCCCGGTGTATTCCCGCGCCGAGAACGGTGGAGAACGCGTCGCGGAAGACGTCGTCCGCCGCGTCCACGTCGGCCACTTCGAGCGGCCGAACCTCGATGTCCACGTGGGCAGGATGCCGTGCCACTGCGCTGAACGGACGGCGGGGTTACTCCAGATCGCCACTATTGGGGGTCGACGGCGAGGAAGGACCACCCGCGATCCGGGAAACCGGCGGCCGTCGCGACGCTCGCCGAACCGGCGTTGCCCCGCGCGTGCACGTACGTCGGCACCGCGCCCTCGTCGAGGACGCGGCGGGCAGCCTGCGCCACCAGCCTGCGGGCCAGCCCGCGCCCGCGCGCGGCCTCCGCCGTGACCACGGCGAGCTCGCGGCCATGGATGTCGTGCTCTTTGACCCCGACGCCCGCGAGGTGCTCGCCCGTGTCATCGTCGACGGCCACCAGCACATCGCCGCCGAACCGGCGCAGCCACAGCGGCACCGAGGGGTGGTCGGCGGCGATCCACTCCCCCGCGTCCGGCAGCGACGCGGGCCGGTCGGTCCATCGGAACACCCCGTCGAACCAGGCCCCCGGCAGCCCCGCCACGCCCGGGATCTGCGTCCGAGCGCCACCGGCGTCTAGCCACGCCGTCACGACGTCCGCGACCGGCGGTGGCACGGAGAGCACCCCGCGCCCCTGCTCGGCGACCCCGATGACGCGGTGCAGCCCGCCGTCCCACGCCGGCTCGTCGCGGGCGGGTGAGCCGACGACCGTGAGCCCCACACCCGTGCCGGGCCACTGGCCGAGCCACGAGCGCAGGTGGCTGGCCAGCCGGTCCTCGCTCATGGAGGCGAGTACACCACCGGAAGGCCGAAGTGCTGGAACAGGCTGCGGTCACCGAACCAGGTCATGGCCGAGACGAGGCTGCCCTCGACCGCCAGCACGAGCAGCCCGTAGTCCTCCTCGGGGAGGTAGCACCCGAACGCGGGCTGGCCGTTGGCCCAGGTGGGCACGAGCCGCAGGCGGCCGCCGAGCAGCGAGGCCCGGAAACGGAGGAACCCGGCGATCGCGGCGGGGCCCTGGTACTCGTACGGCTCGGGCGGCATCGTCAGCCATGCGTCGTCGGTGAGCAGCGAGACGAGGGCGTCGATGTCACCGTTCTCGAGTGCACCGGCGAACCGGCCCACCACCGCGAGTTCGCGGGCGGAGCGCGGCGCGGCCGGCCGGGTGGGACGGTTCGCCTCGAGCGTCGCCCGTGCCCGCTGCAGGCCGGCCTTCACCGCCGCCTCGCTCGTGCCGAGCATGGCCGCCGCCTCGGTCCGGGTGAACCCGAGGACGTCGCGGAGCACGAGCACCACCCGCTGGCGCGGGGGCAGGTGCTGCAGAGCCGCGACGAACGCCAGCCCCACCGTTTCCGTGGTCTCGTAGCGGGCGTCCGGGCCGGGCGCTGTCGTGGGGAGGTCGGAGAGCAGTGCGTCGGGGTAGGGCTGGAGCCAGATCGGTTCAGCGCGCCGGGTGGGTTCCGGCGGCTCGGCCATCGGTTGGCGGACGGCTGGGCGGCGGCCGCGGTCGCGCAGGGCGTTGAGGCAGCGGTTGGTCGCGATGCGGTAGAGCCAGGCGCGGACCGAGGCGCGCTCCTGGAAACCCTCGAGCCCGCGCCACGCGGCGAGCAGGGTCTCCTGGAGCACGTCCTGGGCGTCCTGGAGGGAGCCGAGGATGCGGTAGCAGTGGAGTTGGAGCTCGCGACGGTAGGGCTCGACCAGCTCGCCGAATGCCGCGCCGTCGCCCGCGCGGGCGAGCGCGAGTGTCTGGGTTTCCACATCGGTGATGACACCGAGCGTAGGCGAAGGGGACCGGTCCGATTCCGGGTTCCGGGGTGTCTCGACCCGTATGACGACGACACCGATCGACGAGTACCGCCGCACCAGCTACGAGATCTCGCAGGCGATCGCGCCCGGCTGGTCCCGCAGGCGGTCGCAGTTCGAGACGGCGATGACGCCGGTGCGGGAGTGGATGGTCCGCGAGCTCGCGGCCCGGGAGGGAGACACGGTGCTCGAACTGGCGGCGGGGGCAGGCGACACGGGCTTCGCCGCCGCGGCGGACGCAGGCCACGTGATCTGCACCGACTTCTCGCCCGCGATGCTGGACGTGGCCCGCGCCAGGGCAGCCGAACTCGGCATCACGAACGTGGAGTTCCGGGTGATGGACGCCGAGCGCCTCGACCTCGACACCGCCTCGGTCGACGGCGTCCTGTGCCGGCTCGGCTACATGCTGGTGGCCGACCCCGCCGCCGCGCTCGCCGAGACCCGCCGGGTGCTCCGACCTGGTGGGCGCGTCGCGCTGGCCGTGTGGGCCGCCGCGGAACGCAACCCGTTCTTCGCGGTCATCGCCGTGACCCTCGTCGAGCGCGGGCACGTGACCCGGCCACCCGACGGCGTGCCGAACCCGTTCAGCATGGCGGACGCGGACCGCACGCGATCCCTGCTCGAGGCCGCCTGCTTCGACGAGATCACCGTCGTCGAGATCCCGCTGGCGTTCCGCTTCCACGACGTCGACGATTACCTCGGCTTCATGGCCGACACCGCCGGCCCGCTCGCCGTCGTGCTGCAGAAACTGTCCGATCCCGACCGTGTGGACCTCGCCGCGGCCCTCGAACACGCCCTGGCACCGTTCGCGACCGACGGCGGCTACGCGATCCCCGGCGCCGCTCTCGTCGCGTCCGCACGCTCGGACGACGAGCACCGATGAGCACCAAGGTCACCCGCGCGGAGCGGGTGGCGGCCCTCGCCAGCTGAGGCCGCCACCCGCAGAGCCACCGGAAGGGTCAGGCGTTGTCGTCACTGGCGTTGATGTCGCCGTTGACGCCGTCCGGGAAGAAGCCGCCGGATGTCACGCTGTCCGGGTTCAGGTAGACGATGTTGAGGACCTGTCCGGCGCTGCGGCTGAAGGCGATGGCGTTGTCGTCGGTCGGGACGATGTTCGCTACCCCGTCGAGCACGAGGCCCTGGTCGAGGTCGGCCTCGCCGTCCAGTCCGTCGCGGGCGTCGGAGATGGCGACCGTCGCGTCTTCGGCCCCACGCGCCTGCAGCGTCGCGCGGATCAGGCCCGCGTGGTACGCCTCGACCGCAAGAATTCCGGCCGCGGCCTCCAGGAATGTCTTGTTCTCGATCAGCGGAGCGGCGCCCTTGTAGGCGGTGACCCCCACGTCCTCGAACACGAAGGCGCCGAGCAGGAAGTTGTCCTCGCTGCCGAATACGTCGAAACTCTCCCCCTCCGCGATGAGTCCCGCGGCCAATGCGGCGGCGGTGAAGGCCTCGTCCAGGTCGATCGCCGGACGGGCGACCTTGGCGTCCCCGAGCGCGCTGCGCAGGAAATCGACGTGGGCGCGCTCGTCGGCCGCGATCTCGGTCGCGTTGGCCTTCAGCACGTTGTCCCTGAACTCCACCTGGCGGCCGCCGATGACCCCGCCGACGGTGCCCACACCGTCGATCTGGTTGTCGTCGAGGCCCTCACCCGTGACGGCGCGCAGGTAGAACTCGGCCTCGAGATACTCCAGGTTGAGGGCGAAGTTGAGCACGGCGGCGTCGCTGATCGCGGCGTCATCGGCCACCTCGGACACGGTGCGGATCGCGGCCGCTGAGGGTGGGGCGTACAGCCCGCCGCCGGCCAGCGCGCCACCGCCGACGACGCCGGCCGTGCTGAGTCCAGCGACCCGCAGGAATCTTCTTCGGTCTACGTCGTTCTCGGCACTGCGGTTGATTGCCTCGCGGACAAACGCCTTGCTGAAACCTTCGAACACCGCTGCTCATTTCTGCTCGGTCAGCCAGTCGAGTATCGGACGCGTCACCGTGGACCACGGCCGATTCCCACCGCGCAGTTCACCGACTCCGAACCGGATCGGATGGATGGTCGACTGGACGCGATCAACGGAAGCAGAGACAACCCAGGCACTAATGCGCCTCCGCCACCCGGTCGATCCGGTTGGCCCACCCGACAGCCGAGATCCCCGCCTTGCGCGAGTCGCGCTCTCGGTGCAGGCGAGTCGAGCGCGGCGTCAGGAGAGGTCGACGAGTTCAGCCAGGGAATCCGCGACGTAGCCGGCGAGAACGTCGACGTCGGGGAGGGCGTCGCGGTCGGCAGTGAGGCCGTAGTGCATGCCGGTGCCGTAGGACGTGATGCCGATGGCCACCGCCTGACCGCCCGCGAGCGGCACCACCGGGTACATGTCGAGCATCCGGGCGCCCATCGCGTAGAGCGGGCGGGGCGGGCCGGACACGTTGGTGACCAGCACGTTGTAGAAGTTGCTCGAGTACTGGCTGGCCAGCCGCGCACCGAGGCTGTGCACGATCGGCGGGGCGAGCCCGACGAGCTTCATCAGGTTCGCGGCGCCCACCGCCTGCCCGCTGCGCTTGTGCACCTCCATGGCGTCGCGCAGCACCGCGAGCCGGGCGAGCGGTTCGTCCTCGGTGACGGGCAGGTCCACGAGGTAGGCGGAGATGCTGTTGCCGGCCCCCGACCCGCCGCGGGCCCTGGCGCGCACGCTGACCGGCACCATCGCGCGCACGGAGGTGTCGGCCGTCAGCGGCTCGCCCCGACTGATCAGCCAGCGGCGCAGGGCGCCCGCGACCACCGCGAGCACGACGTCGTTGACGGTGCCGCCGTGCGCCTTGCGGACGGCGCGGTGCTCGGCGAGCGCGGTGCGGCACATGCCGTAGCGCCGCTGCTGGCCGGTGGCGGCGTTGAGCGGCTGCACCGGCCGGACGGTGGCGGCGCTGCGCCCAGCGGCGAGCACCCCCTCGACGGTCTTGCCGACCGTGGACACCGCCTCGCGGACGTCGGTGAGGGCCCGCCCGGCGACGTCGAGCACGTCGCGGGGCCTGCGCAGGGCGTGCGCGGCCGCGGACGCGGCGAGCTCGAGCCCGGACGGCTCTGGCGCGGGCTCCCATTCGTCCTCGGGGGTCTCGCGCGGCTCCGGCGTGAGGTCGAGGAGCACGGCCCCGATGTCCATGGACGCGAGGCCGTCGACCATGGCGTGGTGGGTCTTGGTGACCACGGCAAACCGGCCGTCGGCCAGCCCCTCGATCAGGTAGACCTCCCACAGCGGCCGCGACCGGTCCAGCTGCCTTGCGAGCAGCCGCCCGACCAGGTCGAGCAACTCCTCCTCGGTACCGGGCGCCGGCAGCGCGGACCGGCGGACGTGGAACGCGAGGTCGAAGTCCGGGTCGTCCACCCACACCGGCAGCCCCAGCCCGCCCGGCACCTCGCGCACCTTCTGCCGGTACCGCGGCACGAGCGCGAGCCTGCGTCCGATGAGCTCGGTGAAGGCGTCGGGATCGAACGGGCCGTTCTCCGGCGGCGCGAACGTCATGACGGCGCCGACGTGCATGGCGGCCGTCCGGTGCTCGGCGAACAGGAACGACGCGTCGAGCGGGGAAAGGCGGTCGACCACCCCGCCATTCTCCCGGTTCCCGCGCCCGTGGCGACTACGCGCGCCGGAGCACTCGTATCCGCTCAGCGATGGAGTGGCTACCAACCGCGCAGGGGGAACCCGGACCTCGCGCGCTCACCGAGCTTCACCCCGAGGACCTGGTGCAGCTGGATGTTGTCGCGCTCGAACCCGAGCCGGCTGGCCGCCATGTAGAGCCGCCACACCCGCGCCCGGCCGAGCCCGACCTCGGCGACGGCCTCCTCCCAGTGGTCCTCGAGGTTCCGGCACCACCCCGCGAGGGTGAGCGCGTAGTGCTCGCGCAGGTTCTCCTCGTGCCGGACCTCGAACCCGCTGTCATTCATGACGGAGATCAGGTGTCCGACCGGCTCCAGCTGTCCGTCGGGGAACACGTAGCGCGCGATGAACGCGTCGAGCTTGCGGGTGGGCGTGCGCGGTTGGGTGATGCAGTGGTTGAGCAGCCGCCCCTCCGGTTTGAGCCGGGCGTACAACGACGAGAAGTAGCTCGGCAGGTTGTCCTTCCCGATGTGCTCGGTGAGCCCGATCGAGCTGATCGCGTCGAACTCGGACTCGGGCGCGTCGCGGTAGTCGAGGTGGCGCACCTCGGCGAGACCGGACAGGCCCCTGCGCTCGATCTCGGCCTGCGCCCACGCGGCCTGGTTGCGCGACAGCGTGACGCCAAGCGCCTTGACGCCGTGCTCGGCGGCCGCGTGCATCACCATGCCGCCCCAGCCGCAGCCGACGTCGAGCAGGCGCATGCCCGGCTTCAGCGCCAGCTTCTGCGCCACCAGCTCGTGCTTGGCGGCCTGCGCCTCCTCGAGCGTGGCGTCCTCGGTGGCGTAGACCGCGCACGTGTACGCCATCGACGGGCCGAGCACCCACTCGTAGAAGCGGTTGGACACGTCGTAGTGGTGCGAGATCGCCTTGCTGTCGCGAGACTTCGAGTGCAGCCGGCCCGGCGGGCGGTACTCGAACTCGGGCGGCGGCTGCCGGTGGCGCAGCCACACCGGGAACAGCTTGCTCGCGAGCTGCAGCTGCTCCTTGCGCGTGAGGTCGTGCAGTGTGAGGTCGGCCATGGCGTTCAGCACGTCGTAGACGTCGCCGTCGACCTCGAGCTCGCCCGTGACGTACGCACGCGCGAGCCCGAGCGTTCCTGGTGCCGTGGCGAGCCGGGCGAGTGCTCGTGGCGTGAGGATCTTCAGCGCGACGTCCGAGCGGTCCGGCCCGGCTTTGCTGCCGTCATAGGCCTCGATCCGGATCGGTACATCCTGGCCGAGGACGTCGGAGATGATCTCTGCGACCTGCATGACTGCCCCCTTCACCTGGTGACCTTGGAGTACAGATCGGGCTGCCTGCCGTGCGGGTCGTAGCGCTGCTTGAGTGCGCGGTAGGCGGGCCCGTTGTAGTGCTTCCAGAACTCACCTTCGTCGTAGTGCACTGTGGAGTACAGCGACTTGTGCCCGCCGAGATCCGCGACGAGCTCCTCGATCCGGCGGTTGTGCGCGTCCGGTCGACCGGGGACCTGCGGCACGCCCGACCAGAAGCCGACATTGACATACAACTCGTCCGGCTGCATCGGGTAGAGCGGCCACGTCCGCTCGCCGCGCAGCCGCAGCGGGCACAACCACACCGGGCGGATCCCGATGTCGCGGTGGAACGCGTCGAGGAACTCGGCGAGCCGGTCGCCCGGGATCTCGACGTCCTGGATCACCGGTTCCTCCTGCGGAGTCCGCGTGACGCGGTGGGCGAGCCGGGAGACCCCGTAGCGCCGGTCGAGGGCGACGATGCGGCGGTAGACGTCGGAGCGGCGGTAGCGGCGCGGCCAGAACCGGCGCACCACGGGGTGCTGCACGCCGAGCGCGCGGGAGCACCAGAACCAGTCGGTGTCCCAGCGCCAGATGTAGTCGTGCACGGTGAGCACGTCGGAGGCGCGCTCGCGGATCGAGCGGTAGAAGATCTGCTGGCCGGTGTAGTCGCTCACCCCTGGCCCCGGATCCTCGGTGAACGTGCCAAGGGTGAGGTACTGCTCCCCCGGCTCGAAGACCGTGCCGTCGACGAAGTCAGGCCCGTCAGGGCCGCAGACCTCGGTGATCGTGGCGGCGAGGTCCTCCGTGGACACCCGCCGGTGCTCCAGCCGGACGTACGGGGAGACCGGCTGCAGCTCGATCCTCAACCGCAGCGCGTAGCCGAGGGTGCCGTAGGAGTTGGGGAAGCCGGCGAAGAGGTCGGCGTGCTCGCCGTCGGGCGTCGCCGTGACGAGCTCACCCTCCGGCGTGAGGATGTCCATCTCGAGCACCGACTCGTGCGGCAACCCGTGCCGGAACGACGTGGACTCGATGCCCAGCCCGGTGACCGCCCCGCCCAGCGTGATCGTCTTCAGCTGCGGCACCACCAGCGGCATCAGCCGGTGCGGCAGGGTGGCCTCGACCAGGTCCTCGTAGGTGGTCATGCCCTGCACGTCGGCCGTGCGGGCCACGTCGTCGACGGAGATCACGCCCGCGAGAGCGGACGCGTCGAGCAGGCCGGTGGGCTGGGCATCGCCGAAGCGGAACAGGTTCGAGGTCTTCTTGGCCAGCCGCACCCGCGTGTCAGGCGGCAGCGCCCGGTATCGACCGACCAGATCGGCCACCGCTGCGTCGTGCCGGCTGGGCGTCAAGGTCATGTAAGCGACGCTAGTCCGCTTTCCTCGCCTCGCCCAAGCCTCCGACCAGCACCATTCGTCACACCGTCCGGATCGTCCCGATGTGGGGGATCCGGCGGCGCCCCTTCGGCCGTGGTGAGATGTCGGCCGTGACCGAGAACCCACTCCAGAACGTCACGTTCCCCTCCAACGGCGGCACGGCACACGGCTACCTCGCCGTTCCGGCGTCCGGCAGCGGCCCGGGTGTCGTCGTCATCCAGGAGTGGTGGGGACTGACGAACCACATCGCCGACGTGTCCAACCGGCTGGCCGCCGAGGGTTTCGTCGCCCTGGCACCCGACCTCTACGGCGGCAGCACCACCCACGACGCCGCCGAGGCCGGCGAGCTCATGCAGAAGCTGCCGGTCCAGCAGGCCGCCCGCGACCTCGCGGGCGCCGTCGACTACCTGCTCGCCCACGAGTCCGTCACGTCGCAGAAGGTCGGCGCCGTCGGCTTCTGCATGGGCGGCGGCTTCGTGCTCGTGCTCGCCGCGCAGCAGGGCGACAAGATCGGCGCGGCCGTGCCGTTCTACGGCGTGCTGGGCGAGGACTACCCGAGCTTCTCCGGGCTCACCGCGCCGCTCCTCGGCCACTTCGGCGAGCAGGACGACTACGCGAACCCGGATGCGGTGCGCGCGCTCGCCGGAAGGATCGAGTCCGAGTCCGGCCTGCAGCCCGAGTTCCACATCTACCCGGCGGGCCACGCGTTCTTCAACGACGAGAACCACCTCGGCACCTACGATGCCGAGCAGGCGCGGATCGCCTGGAACCGCACGCTGGAGTTCCTCCGCACGCACCTCTGAGTCGTGAGTGGATAGGCGCGCTATAGCTCGCGTATCCACTCACGAGGGGTTCAGCCGTGGTCGGCGAGGAACTCGTCCAGCGCCGACCACGTGGTGGTGCGCGCCCCGCGCCCGGTGAGCACGCCGAGGTGCCCGCCGGGTGCGGTGGTGAACCGCACCTCTGGGGCGCCGGTCAGCAGGCCCAGCACCTTCTGCACGGCCGGCAGCGGCGCGATCACGTCGCCCCGCCCGCCCACGACGAACACCGGGACCTGCACGGCGGCCAACCGGATCGCCCGCCCGCCCAGTGACAGCTCGCCGTCGGCGAGGTCGTTGCGGCGCAGCATCAGGTGGAAGATCTGGCCGAAGACCCGGCCCGGGTAGCCGTGCATGTTGCGCATCAGGTACTCGACGGCCTCGATCTGGGCGAGCGCGTCGCGGTCGTCGAGCTGGGACAGCACCGTGAGCGGCTTCGTCACCAGCTTGTCGACGGCAACGAGCTGGAACGCCGCGCTCACCACGGGCGCGGGGAAGCTCCCGATCGCGCGGTAGACCGTCGACAGGCCGCGCCCGCCGGTCGCCACGGCCAGCGGTCGCAGCGGGGCCACGAACGGCACGGCCGACACGTCGACGGGGCTGCCGATCATCGTGAGGGTCCGCACCGGGAGCGGCTCGCCCGCCTGTGCCCCCGCGGCGACGGCGAGCGAGCAGAAGATGCCCGCGAGCGACCAGCCGACGAGGTGCACGTCCGGCCCGGCGTCCTCGGCGGTGAGCCGCGCGGCCCACGGCACGACGTCGTCCACCCAGTGCTCCATGCCGAGGCGGCGGTCGGCGAACGACTTCGGGCCGTGGTCGATCAGGTACACCAGGCGACCCTCGGACAGCAGGTGCTCCACGAGGGAGCAGCCGCGGCGCAGGTCGTAGGCGAAGTCGGGCGCGCCGAGCGGCGGAACCAGCAGCACCGGCTCGCCGCTCGCAGGCGTCACACCTGACATCGGCAGGTACCGGTACAGGGCGCCGCGCGGCCCGTCGTCCACCAGCTCCCGCGGCATCCGGCGCAGGTCGGCGACTCCGCCGCGCGCCATGCCGACGAGGTTGACCGCGGCGGCGGTGAGGTCCACGGGGCGACACGCTACCGATCACCCGCCGAACCCCGCCGTCACCCGGTTGGGGCGGAGAGGGAACGATCTCCATGGGAAACTTGCTCTGTCAAGGGGGGAAACAAGGTGAGCACACCGGGTCCACAGCAGCCGTCCGATCCGCCGCCGGACCGGGCGGAGGAGTCGGCGACGGTGTCCTTCGACAAGGGCCCGTCGTCCTACGACCAGCCGACCGCGCCGACGTACGGCTCGCAGGGAGCACTGCCCTACGAACCGCTGCCCGGTCAGGCGTACGACCCGCGGACCGGTCTCCCCCTGAGCCCACCACCCGTCTCACCGAACGGCCCGCAGAACGCCTACCAGTCCCCCTACGGCCCCCCGCCCGGCTACGGCCCCCAGAACTACGGCCCCCAGAACTATGGCCCGCAGAACTATGGCCCGCAGAACTACGGCGGGTACCCACCCCCGGGCTACGGCGGGTACGCGCCGACCGCCCCCACGAACGGCATGGCGATCGCGTCGCTCATCCTCGGGATCCTCTGGCTCTACTGGGTCGGCAGCATCATGGCGCTGGTGTTCGGATACATCGCCCAGCAGCAGATCAGGCAGCGGGGTGAGTCCGGCAACGGCTTGGCGACAGCGGGAATCGTCCTCGGCTGGATCGGGGTCGCGACGCTGGCCCTCGTGTTGTTCTTCTTCGTCTTCTTCGCGGCCGCGGCACCCTCGTCGTACTACTAGCCCATTTCTTGTTACCGGCCGGTATGTGAGACTCCGGCGATGCAGCGCGACATCTTCGACGCCGAACATGACGCCTTCCGCGACCTGGCCCGGACCTTCATCGCCAAGGAGATCACCCCCTTCCACGAGCAGTGGGAGCGCGACGGCCAGGTGAGCCGGGACGTCTGGCTCGCGGCGGGCAAGGCCGGGCTGCTGGGCACCGACGTACCCGAGGAGTACGGCGGCGGCGGGGTCTCCGACTTCCGCTACAACGCCGTGCTCACCGAGGAGCTGACGAGGGCGGGCGCGAGCGGGGTCGGGTTCCCGCTGCAGAACGACGTGGTGGCGCCCTACCTGCTGCGACTGGCCAGCGACGAGCAGAAGCGACGCTGGCTGCCCGGGTTCTGCTCCGGCGAGATCATCACTGCGATCGCGATGACGGAGCCGGGCACCGGCTCCGACCTGCAGGGGATCCAGACGAACGCCGGCCGCGGCGACGACGGCTGGATCCTCAACGGCGCGAAGACGTTCATCACCAACGGGATCATGGCCGACCTGGTGATCGTGGTGGCGCGCACCGACCCGGACGCAGGCAGCCGCGGCTTCACGCTGCTCGTCGTGGAGCGCGGGATGCCCGGTTTCGAGCGTGGCCGCCGCCTGAACAAGGTCGGGCTGAAGGCACAGGACACCGCGGAGCTCTCGTTCACCGACGTCCACGTGCCCGACGCGAACGTGCTCGGCGAACCGGGTGGCGGGCTGATCGCGCTGATGCAGAACCTGGCGCAGGAGCGGCTCTCGATCGCGGTCGGCTGCGCGGCGGGCGCGGCGCGGGCCCTCGAACTGACCGTCGAGTACACGAAGGAGCGCACCGCCTTCGGCCGCCCGGTGTCGACCTTCCAGAACACCCGCTTCGAGCTGGCGGAGATCGCCACCGAGGTCGACGTCACCCAGGCCTTCGTCGACCGCTGCATCACCGAGCTCGTGGCCGGCCGGTTGGACGCGGCGGACGCGGCGAAGGCCAAGTGGTGGGCGAGCGACGTGCTCAAGCGGGTGGTCGACCGCTGCGTCCAGCTGCACGGCGGATACGGCTACATGCTGGAGTACCCCATCGCGAAGGCCTTCGTCGACTCGCGCGTGCAGGCGATCTTCGGCGGGACCAACGAGATCATGAAGGAGATCATCGGGCGCGAGCTGCTGGGGTAGCGCCGAGGCGGCCCCCGGTCAGTGCAGCTCCTCCAGCTGCAGGATCAGCACCCGCGACTCGGAGTCCACGTGCCAGCGGCGTTGGACCATGCGGAAGATGCCGACCGTCGGGAGCTCGATCTCGTCGTTGGGGAAGTAGACGATATCCGGGTCGAGTTCCACGCTGAAGACCGTCGTCCCTGTCGCGTTGACGTAGAACTCGACCCGCTTGGCGATCTTGGACTCGGTCATGGATGCTCCTCGGCCGCTGCTCGTTGCGACCCTTGTTCCCGCCAGCGGCCGTACCGAACACCCCCTCAGGCCCGTTCGACGTCGAAGTCCGGATCCGGGAACCGTCGCGCGGGACTGCCATCTCAGCCTCAGGACACCCCGCTCGCCGCGAGCCGGGCGCGTTCGGCGTCCACGTCGAAGTCGGGCTGCGGGAACTGCGGGTCCAGCTCCGTGAGGGTCTCGGCCAGCAGCGCCGCGATGGCCCAGTTGCGGTACCACTTGCGGTCCGACGGGATCACGTACCAGGGGGCCGCGTCGATGTCGGTGCGCCGCAGTGCCTCTGCGTACGCCTCCTGGTAGGCGGGCCACTTGGCGCGGGCGTCCAGGTCACCCGGGTTGTACTTCCACCGCTTCGCCGGGTCGTCGAGGCGCGCGACGAGCCGCTCGGCCTGCTCCTTCTCCGAGATGTGGAGCATGCACTTCACGATCGTGACGCCCTGCGCGGCGAGCTCCGACTCGAACGCCGTGATCTCGGTGTATCGGCCGCGCCAGACGTCCTCGGGTACGAGCTCGTCGACGCGGGCGATCAGGACGTCCTCGTAGTGAGAGCGATCGAAGATCCCGATGCGGCCCGCCACCGGGACCTGCCGGCGGATCCGCCACAGGAAGTGGTGCGCGAGCTCCTCGTCGGTGGGCTTCTTGAACGTGGCGATGTGCAGGCCCTGCGGGTTGACGAGGCCGCCGACATGGCGGATCACCCCGCCCTTGCCGGAGGTGTCCATACCCTGTAGGACGAGCAGCACGGCACGCCTGCCCCCGCCGATGGCCTCGGCGTAGAGCGCCTCCTGCAGCTGGTCGAGGCGCTCGCCGAGCTCGACCATCTCCTCGGCGGCGGTGGCCTTGTCCCGCGGCCCGAGCGGCCGCGCCCGCGGGTCGAGCTGGTCAACCGGCACCCGGAACGTCTCGCGCACGGACTTCCCCATGCCGGGAGCGTAATCACATGTAGGCCGTCGACCCGTCCGGACGTCGTGGCACGCGCCGCTCCCAGTGGACGTAGTCGTCGCGCGCGAGGGCCGACTCGTCGATCTCCAACCCCCATCCGGGCCGGTCGGGGCGCAGCTGCAGGTATCCGTCCTGCGGCAGGTACGGGTCCACGCACCAGCTGGTGTCGTCGGGCTTGAGCTCCAGGATGTCGAAGTTGGTGGTGGCCGCCGCGAAGTGCAGGTTCGCGGCCGTGGCCAGTGGGCCCATCGGGTTGTGCGGGGCGACGCCGACGTAGTGCGCCTCGGCCAGCACGGCGATCTTGCGCATCTGGGTGAGCCCGCCGACGACGCAGATGTCGGGCTGCACGATGTCCGCGCCCTGCGCCGTGAGCAGCGCGAGGAACTCGTTCGGGGTGTAGAGCGATTCGCCCGTCGCGAGCGGCACCCGCATCTCGCCGCGGATCCGCGCCCACGCCGGCACGTGCTCGGGACGGATCGGCTCCTCGAGGAAGAGCGGCTCGTTCGGCGCGAGCGCCGCGGCGAGCTGCACCGCCTGCCCCGGCTCCCAGATGCAGGCGTGGGCGTCGAAGGCGAACTCCCAGGCGTCCGGCAGCCGCTCCCGGACGGCGCCGAAGTACTCACCGATGTCCCGGCAGACCTTGCCCCAGCGGGTGCCGTGGATGTCCCCGCGGTACGGGCTCAGCTTGAAGGCGGTGAACCCGTACCGCTCGTTCAGCTCGGCGGTCCACTCGGCCAGCCGCGGCAGGTCCGGCGCCGAGTACAGCCCTGCGTAGACCCGCACCCGGTCGCGCACCGCCCCACCGAGCAACTGGTAGACCGGCAGGCCGGCCGCCTTGCCCGCGATGTCCCACAGCGCGTGGTCGATCGCCGCGATCGCGGCGAGCCCCAGCGCGCCGGGCGGGAAGCGCGAGGACTGCAGCAGGTACTGGTTGACGTAGCTGACCCGCCGGGCGTCCACCCCCTCGATCTGCGCGAACAGGTACTCCAGCAGCGGGACGAGCGCGCGGTCAGGGCCGTGGTTGTACGCCTCGGCCCAGCCGCTGATCCCGTCGTCAGTGGTGATCTTGACGAGCAGCCGCGGCCGGTCGCCGACCCGCTGCATGAACGTCTCGAGGCGGGCGATCTTCACGACGGCCATCCCGCGATCGCGGCGGCCACCTCCGCCGCGGCCTCCGGCCCGAGCACGTGGCCGGGCGGCCGGACGTCGCGCCGGCACAGCCCGCGCTGGTGCAGCGCCTCCTTCACGACGGCCACGTTGTCGGCCGCGCCGCCCCTGGCCCGCAGCTCCTCGAACCGCCGCACCCGCAGCCACGCCTCTTCCACGCCGTCCCCCGCTCGCAGCGCGGCGAGCAGGTCGAGCGCGACCCGCGGCGCGACGTTCGCCAGGCCGGAGGTGAACCCCCGCGCGCCCGCCTGCCAGTACGCAGGCGCGTACGGCTCGGCGAGCCCGGCGATCCAGAGCAGCCGGTCGCCGCCCGCGTCGGCGCGGACGGCGGCGAACAGCACCGGGTCGTCCACCGAGTACTTCAGCCCGATCACGTTCGGCGCGCGGTCGGCGAGCTCCGCGATGTGCCCGCCGCTGATCGCACGGCTCTTCAGGTACGGCAGCACGCCGAGCTCGGGGACGGCCGAGGCGACGGCGACGTTGTAGTCCACCCAGCCGGCCGGGGAGACGTACGGGTGCACCGGCTGGTGGATCATGATCGCGTGTGCGCCCGCGTCGCGCGCCGCCCGCGCCTCCGCCTCGGCGGTGTGCACGTCGAGGCCGACCCCGGCCACCACGACCGCGCGCTCGGCGGCAGCAGCCGTGCAGGTCTCGAGCACGATCTGCCGCTCCCGCGGGGTCAGCGTGTAGAACTCGCCGGTGTTGCCGTTCGGCGTGACGGCGGTGACGCCGCCGTCGAGCAGCCGCGTGACGAGCTTCGTGTAACAGCTCGCGTCGACGCTGCCGTCCTCGGCGAACGGCGTGACCGGGATGACGACCGCGGTGGCAAGGCGCTCCACCAGGCTCATTTGCGCTCCTCGAACGTGCGGACTGGCTTGATGCGGACGCAGAATCCGTAGATCAGGGCGCTGATGATGCAGCTGGCACCTGCGAAGACCAGCGGCCCGAGGTAGGAGCCGCCGCTGACCGTCAGGAACAGGCCGATAGCGATGGGGCTGATGATGTTGCCCAGCTGCGAGCCGAAGTTCTGGAATCCCGCGATCGAGCCCACCACGTCCGGCGACGGGGCCACCTCCGCGGGCAGGCTGAGGATCGCCGCACCCGCGAACGAATGCGCGGCGCTGCTCACGGTCAGCAGGATCATGACGACGAGGTTGCTCTCCACGAACGGCGTGAACGCGATGCACGCGCTGATCCCGAGGCCCGTGATGATCGGCACCTTCCGCGCGATGTTCGTGGAGATCCCCGATGCGAGCATCCGGTCGGAGACGATTCCACCCAGAACGGTCGAGCCGATTCCGATGACCGCCGGAATCGCACCCACCATTCCGAAATCGGCCTCTGAGAATCCACGCTCGTCGAGCAGGTAGCTCGGGTACCAGGTGAGGAAGAAGGCGCCCGCGAGCGAGCGGAACACGTAGCCGGACAGCAACGCCCACACCTGGCCGTTGCGCAGGAGGGGGAGCCAGCTGCGGGCATCGTGCGCCGTCTCGTCGCCGATCATCTCCGCCTGGTCGGAGCGGATGTGCGCGAGCTCGGCCGCGCTGACGCGGGGGTGCTGCTCCGGCGCGCGGTAGATCCGCAGCCAGCCGAGGATCCACAGCAGGCCGACGGCCCCGATCACGATGAAGACGGCGCGCCAGCCCACCGAGACGGCGAGCACCGTGACCACCGGCACCGAGAGCGCGAGGCCGATCTGCTGCCCCATGTCGAACAGGCTGGAGGCGAACGCCCGCTCACTGCGCGGGAACCACTTGGAGACGACCTTGATGTTCGCCGGCTGCACCGGTGCCTCGCCGATGCCGAGGCCGATCCGGAACACGATCAGGCTGGCCACGCCGCCCGCGAACGCGGTGAGCGCCGTCCAGATCGACCACCAGCCGACGGCGACCGGGTAGATGACTCGCGGGCCGAACCGGTCGAGCAGCCAGCCGGATGGCACCTGGAAGACCGCGTAGCTCCAGAAGAACGACGAGAGCACCACACCCTGCACGGCCGGGCTGATCTCGAATTCGCGGTTGATGAACGGCAGGGCCACGCTCAATGCGGCCCGGTCGAGATATGCGATCGTCAATCCGAGCGCGGAAAAGGCGACGATCGTCCATCTGAAGTGGCTGCGCTGCCGCGCGGCAGATGAATCGTGAATTGTCTTGGCCGTGCTAGGGTAGGGCATCGTTGCTCCTCGTGAGTGACGGTTGGGGAGTGTGGCCTGGACGCTTGGCGGTGGCTGGGCCACACTCCTTTTGTGCTTTCCCGGTCAGGGAAGTCGTTGCAGGAAACCCGCCACGTGCTCCGCGGTGAGCCTGCGGGCGGTGTCGGCGTCGCCCGTCGCCGCGGCGGCGAGGATCGCCTCGTGTTCGTCGGCCTCCGTCTCCCATGTGGCGCTCTTGGCCCATGACGCCGCCGACACGAGCGCAGTGCGGTCGCGCAGCCCGTCGAGGGTCACCACGAGCAGCGCGTTGCCGCACCCGGCGTAGAGCAGCCGGTGGAACTCGCGGTTGGCGATGCTCCGCTCGGCGTTGCCCGCGGCGGTGCGTGCCTTCCGGAGCCACTCCGCGGCGCCGGAGACATCCGTGCCTGCGGCCACGCTCCGCCGCACGGCCTCCGGCTCCAGGAGCAGCCGCAGGTCGTAGATCGCGACGGCGTCGGCGCGCGTCAGCTCCCGGACCGCGGCGCCCCGGTACGGGACCATCACCACGAGCCCGGTGCCCTCGAGCGTCTTGAGCGCCTCGCGAACCGGCGTCTTGGACACCCCCAGCTGCGCGGCGAGCTCCTGTTCGACGAGCGCGCTCCCGGGCGCGAGCTCCCCGCTCAGGATCGCGTTTCGGATGATCTCGAGCACCCGCGCGGTGCGCGAGGGCATGAGCCCGGCGTCGGTCAGCGGCACGGCTGCCTCTCATATCTCATATACGATGTCCGACCGTAGGTCGCCGCTGATCTTCCGTCAAGGGGTTCGCTCACGCAGCCCGAATCAACGGACGCGACCCGTCGACCGGTCGAGCGAGCGACGACGGGGCGCGTCGGCCGGGGCCGTCAGGTCTTGACGCCCGGCCCCTGGGTCGGCACCACCGGGAGCGCCTGGGTCGGTGCGGCCTCGGCCGCGGACGACTCCGCGGATGACGCGGGAGGCTGGGACTGCTCTGGTGCGGTGATCTCCCCGAGGTCGAGCTCGAGCCGGAACGGCTCCTCGATGAGCAGCGTCTCCTCGCCCCCCGCGCGGGCGTACTCGTGATAGCGGCCACCGATGATCATGTCCGCGACCGCGAACGGGCTGTCGTGGTCGATCAGCAGCGAGTACGGGATGCGACTGCGGGCATACAGCTGCAGCTTGAAGCTCCGGTCGGCGGCGCCGTGGTCGGAGCCGACCACCTCGATCACCATCAGAGCGGCGGCCGCGTCGAGTACAGCCGTCTCGACGGCCGTGGTCTCGGAAACGGTCTCGAGAACCGCCGTGTCCGGGTCCGTGTCCTCGGCCGAGGGCTCCTCCTCCGCGGCCTCGTCGACGCCGTCGCCGTCGGCCTCCTCGGCGTCGTCGGCCTCCTCGGCGTCGTCGTCGGATGCCGGTGCCGCCGTGACGATCAGGTCCGGCACGAGCACGCAGTCCATGCCGAGGCGCAGCGGCTGCGGGCCGCGCACGACCAGCCCGTCCGGGAGCGCGGCGGCCAGCACCGCCCGTATGCGCTCGATCGCCCGTGCCCGCCGCGGGCCCGCACCGGGGCCGATGAGCAGCGTGCCGTCGACGACCTCGACGCGACCGTCGTGCCTCAGGGCGAGGTAGGCGGCCTCGGTCCAGGGGCCCTCATGGCCGAAGAGGGAGTGATCCACTGCGGCCTCCTCTCGCTCGTTCCCGGCCGTCGCAGGTCACATGGTGACACGTGACGCGCGGGAAGCTCAGGACGACTGAGCGTGACCGCCGACCGGCACGACAAGGGGGGTGCCTGCCACCGGGTCGGGGATCACGCGGGCGGCGAGTCCGAACACCTCGGCCAGCATGGACTCGGTGACGACCTCGGAGGGCTTGCCGGCGGCGACGATCCTGCCGTCCCGCATGGCGACGAGCCGGTCGGCGTAGCGGGCGGCGAGGTTCAGGTCGTGCAGCACCATGACGACGGTGCGGCCGGCCTCCTGGTGCAGCCGCCGGACCAGCTCCAACACGTCGACCTGGTGGGCGAGGTCGAGGAACGTGGTGGGCTCGTCGAGCAGGAGCAGGTCGGTGCCCTGGGCGAGCGCCATCGAGATCCACGCCCGCTGCCGCTGGCCGCCGGACAGCTCGTCGACGGGGCGCTCGGCGAGGTCGGCGATGCCGGTCCACTCGAGGGCCTGTGCCACGGCCTCCTCGTCGTCGGCCGACCACTGCCGGTACCACGCCTGGTGGGGGTGCCGGCCGCGCGCCACGAGGTCGGCCACGGTGAGGCCCTCCGGGGCGGTGGGTGCCTGCGGCAGCAACCCGAGGATCTTGGCGACTTCGCGGGTGGGCATCTTGTCGATGCGCCTGCCGTCGAGCAGGACGTGCCCCGCGGTCGGTTTGAGCAGTCGGCCGAGCGCCCGAAGGAGGGTGGACTTGCCGCATCCGTTGGGCCCGATCACGGCCGTGATGGTGCCGGCGACGACGTCGAGGTCCAGCCCGTCCACCACGGTGCGCTCGCCGTAGGCCAGCCGGACGTGCTCGGCCCGCAGCCGGACGGCGGGGTCGGTGGTGGCGGCGGCACCGTCCGGAGCGGCGTCGGTCTTGGTGAGCGGGGTCATGCACGAGCCTCCCGGCCGTAACGGGCGAGCAGGTAGAGCAGGTAGGGCGCGCCGAGCACGGCGGTGACGATGCCGACCGGCAGCTCGGTGGCGCCGAACGCGGTGCGGGCGACGACGTCGGAGATCACGGTGAGCGCCGCGCCGACGACGAGCGACATCCCGATGGGCGGGCGCGCTCCCCCGACGAGGCGCTGCGCGATCTGCGGGGCCACGAGGGCGACGAACGCGATCGGCCCTGCGCTCGCCGTGGCGACCGACGCCAGCCCGACGGCGACGAGGAGCAGCAGGGACCGCGCCTTGTTGACGGGGACGCCGAGTGCGCGGGCGGTGTCGTCGCCGTACTGCAGTGCGCCGAGAACGTGCGCCAGCAGGAACGCCGCCGGCAGCAGCACAGCGAGGGCGACCGACACGGGCAGGACGTGCTCCCAGCCGCGCGCGTTGAGGCTGCCGTTGAGCCACACGTAGGCCCGGGCCGCCTCGAACACCTCCGCCACGACGAGCAGCCAGTGCACGATGGCCAGCAGCATCGCCTGCAGCCCGATGCCGACGAGCACGAGCCGGAATCCCTGCACGCCGCGCCGCCAGGCCAGCCCGTAGATCAGGGTGGCGGTGACCAGACCTCCGATGAGGGCGGCCATCGGGAGACCCGCGGAAGCGAGGAACCCGCCGACCGCGCCGAACCCTCCCCCGAGCACGATGACGAAGACCGCGGCGGCGCTGGCGCCCGCGGTGAGGCCGATCATGTCGGGGCTGGCCAGTGGGTTGCGCGCGATCGACTGGGTGATCGCGCCCGCCACGGCGAGCGCGCCGCCGACGAGCGCGCCGGTGAGCGAGCGGGGCAACCGCAGCTCCAGGACGATGAACTGCTGCCCGGAGTCGCCGCCGCCCATCAGCACCGCGAGCACCTCGGGGATGCTGATCGGGTACTCGCCGCGACCGATGTTGGCCGCCATGCCGAGCACGAGCACGGCGATGCCGATCGCGAGCACGATCACGTACCGCGGCCGCCATACGAGCGACACACCCCGCGTGCGCAGCGCGGGACGTCCGGCCACGCGCTGCTTCTCCAGTACCGCCATCAGATCGCCACCATCTTGCGGCGCCGGACGAGCCAGACGAAGAACGGGCCGCCGATCAGCGCCAGCACGATCCCGACCTGCAACTCGCCGGGGCGCACGACCACGCGGCCGACCACGTCGGCGGCGAGCATCAGGGTGGAACCCGCGAGCGCGGAGGCGGGCAGCAGCCACCGGTAGTCCGGGCCGGTGAACGACCGGACGATGTGCGGGACGACGAGCCCGACGAACGCGATCGGCCCGCACGCCGCCGTGGCCGACCCGGCGAGCAGGGTGATCGCGACGACGCCCATCGTGCGGGTGCGGCGCACCGAGTGCCCCAGCGAGCGGGCCACGTCGTCACCGAGCGAGAGCGCGTTGAGGGCCGGGGCGCTCGCCAGCCCGATCAGGGCTCCCGCGAGCAGGAACCACTGCACCTGCCCGGCGATCTCGACCTCGCGCCCGGCGAGCGAGCCGACGGCCCAGAAGCGGTAGGCGTCGAGGGTCTGGACGTCGATGAGGACGACGGCCGACGTGAGCGCGGCGAGCAGCGCCGATACGGCCGCGCCCGCGAGCGCCAGCGTGACGGGGGTGGGCCCGCCGCGGCCGACCGACCCGAGCACGAAGACAGCGACGCTCGCGACGAGCGCCCCTGCGAAGGCGAACCAGACGTAGCCGTAGAGGTTGGTGACGCCGAACGCGTAGATCCCGATGACGACGAAGAAGGCCGCCCCGTTGTTCACGCCCAACAGCCCCGGGTCGGCGAGCGGGTTGCGGGTGTGGCCCTGGATCAGCGCGCCCGCGAGGCCGAGCGCGCCGCCCGCGAGCACGCCGAGCAGCGTGCGGGGCATCCGCAGGGAGCGCACGACGATGTCGTCCTCGGTGCCCGTCGGCGTGAAGAGGGCGTGCCACACACCGTCGAGGGGGATGGCTTTCGCGCCCACGGCGATGCTCGCGAGGCAGGCGGCCACCAGGAAGGCCGCGAGCAGGGCGAGCCCGGCGAGCCGGCGCCTGCGCAGGCCGCCGACCGCGGGGGCGGGAGCGGCAGGCGTCGTCAACACGGACACACCATAGGTGAGGCTGACCTTCACTCCATAGTGGCCATGCATGCCCGGCCGGGTGGCATGTGCCACCCGGCCTCGGCATTCCGTGCTGATCAGCCGTGCGCGCCTGCGCGTGCCTGCCGCGGGAGCGCGAACCCGATCACGAACCCGATCGCGATCAGCCCGGCCGCGACAAGTGCCGTCACGCTGCCGGCGTCGACTGCCGACTGGGCGGTGGGCTCAGCGCCGATGATGCCGAAGAACACCGTGCCGAGGATCGCGATGCCCAGCGTGACGCCCAGCTGCTCGATCGCGCTGAGCGCGCCCGTCGCGGAACCGACCTCGTGGTCCTCCACTCCGCCGAGCACGATGTCGAACAGCGGAACGAAGATCATCCCCATGCCGGTACCACCGACGAGCAGCGGCAGCGCCATCGCGGCGAACCCGAGCTCGACGCCCACCACCTGGTAGACCGCGGCCAGCCCGAGCACGCCCACCCCCATCAGCGCTAGACCGACGTGCAGCAGCGTGCGCCCGAGCTTGGCCATCAGCACCCCGGAGACACCGGAGCCGACCAGCGCGCCGAACGCCCACGGCGCCATCATCAGGCTGGCGCCGATCGCCGAGTAGCCCAGACCGATCTGCAGCATCATGCCGATGGTGAACATCGCACCCATGGCCGCGAAGAAGATCGTCGCGAACCCGACGCCCGCCACGTAGGAGCGCTTCCCGGCAAGGCTGGGCTCGACGAGCGGGGAGCGGCCGGTGCGGGCGAGCAGCGACTGGCCGCGGACGAAGATCATGAACACCGGCACCGACGCGACCAGCGAGACGATCGTCCACGCAGGCCAGTGCAGCTCGTGGCCCTGGACCAGCGGGAGGATCAGCAGCACGGTGCCTGCGGCCGAGAGCGCGACACTGATCCAGTCCAGCCGGGTGCCCGCGGCGGTGGGGGCGACCTTCGGCAGGTGCGCCCATGCGAGCACGGCGGTGAGGACACCGAGCGGCAGGTTGATCAGGAAGATCATCCGCCAGCCGGTGCCGAACAGGTTCGCGTCGACCAGGAAGCCGCCGACGATCGGGCCGAGCACCGCGCCGATGCCCATCACCGGACCGAACGCCGCGAGGGGCTTGGCCATCTCGGCGGGCGGGAACGCGTCCCGGATCAGGCCGAAGCCCTGCGGGAGCATCAGTGCGGCGAACGCGCCCTGCACGACCCGCCCGCCCGCGAGGACCTCCGGCGACCACGCGAAGGCGCAGAGCATCGACACGGCGGTGAAGCCGACGGTGCCGATCAGGAGCATCCTCCGGCGGCCGACCATGTCGCCGAGCCGGCCGCCGACCATCAGCAGCACCGCGAGCGCGAGCGTGTAGCCGGCGGTCGTCCACTGCAGCGTGGCGTTGGTGCCGCCCAGCTCGTCGCGGATGACCGGGGCCGCGACCGACACGACGGTCGAGTCGAGCAGGTTCATCAGGGCCGCGCCCAGCACGGCGGAGAAGCCGAGCCACGACGAGCGCGTCGAGCGGGCGGCGGGGGAAGCAACCGGGAGCGGCCGGTCGAGCGTCGCGGTCATCGGACTCCTCGCGGAACGGAATGAACTGTTCCCTTTCAAGGTAGCGGAACGGAACGTTCCGGTCAAGTGGTAGTCTCGGCTCATGCCAGCCGCACCCATGAGCGGCCGCCGCGCGCAGGCGGCCCGCAACGACGAGCTGATCATGAACGCCGCGCGCGAGGTGTTCGTGGCCGATCCGACGGCGCCGATCGCCGCCGTCGCCGAGCGGGCCGGGGTCGGGATCAGCGCGCTCTACCGGCGCTTCGGCAGCAAGGAGGACATGCTGCGGCGGCTGTGCGCCGACGGGCTCGCGACCTACATCCGGATCGCCGAGACCGCGCTGGCCGGCACGGATCCGCCATGGGACACGTTCGTGACGTTCGCGCGCGCGGTGGTGGCCGCCGACACGCACGCGATGACGATCTCCCTCGCCGGCACGTTCACCCCGACCCCGGAGCTGATGGAACTGGCCCGGCGCTGCGACGAACAGGTGCGCACGGTGATCGATAAGGCGCACGCGGCAGGCGTCCTGCGAACCGACGTGACGCACACCGACTTCGGCCTGCTCTTCGAGCAGCTGTCCACGGTGCGCCGGGGCTCGCCGGCGCGGACGGCGGAGCTGCGAGAGCGCTACCTGGCGCTCCTGCTCGACTCCCTGCGCACTCCGCCCCAGCACGCACCCCTGCCCGGCCCGCCGCCCCGGCCCGGGGAGTTCGCCGACCGCTGGGAGAAGGGCTCCTGACCAGGAACAACCCTCTTCACCAGCGAGACGCGCGAGCCGCCTCCTACACCGAGGCGCGTGCTGACTGTCCGGCACGCTCGGAGATCCGGCCCCAGAACCGGAGGTTGGTGCAGGTCAGGCGCTGAAGATTGCCTCGGGGCGGTCGCGCTTTTCGTGCAGATCCCAGTACAGGGGGGCGATCTGCTCGGGCGTGGCCGTCGGGAAGCCCTCCGGGGCGCCGTCGCGCGCGACGGCACCCCCGCCGATCCAGACGCTGACCGCCACGTGGCCGGCGTACACGCCGCTGCCGGCCAGCTCCTTGTTCAGGTTGATCACCCAGTTGCGCAGTGCCGCTTGGGCCGCGTTGACGTTGCCCAGCATCGGTACCGGGTCCACGGAGCCCCCGCCGGTGGTGAACAACAGGGTCCCGGCACCGGCCTCCCGCATGGCGGGCAGTACCGCCTGGGCCACCGTGACGGCACCGTAGAAGCTGTACTCGATCTGCAGCTGCAGGTTGTCCACCGTGACCTCCGAGGGAGCGGCCAAGGTGAAGCCCGGCACCGGGGAGTGCGGGGCCGGCGAGTACTCCAGTACGTCGATGCCGTCGAAGCGGGCCTTGGCCGCGTCCAGGGCATCCGTCAGTGAGGCGCGGTCGAGGATGTCGGCGGGGAACGCGGCGGCCTTGATGCCTTCCTGGCCGAGCTGGTCGACCAGTGTCTCCAGCTTCTCCTTGGTGCGGGCGATCAGAGCGACGTCGAAGCCACGGCTGCCGAAGGTGCGGGCGATGGCCAGGCCCATGCCGGGGCCGGCGCCGACGATGGCGAGAGTGGGCACAGTCAGATCTCTTCCGTGTCGTGACCGCCGGGACATGCGGAGATGCCCGGCAGGCGGGTTGATCAGGCGTGTGGATCAGGCGTGGGCGGCGTAGCCGGCTCCAATTCCTACTGTTTGTGCGTAGCGCCATGATGGACCAGTATGGAAGCCCGTACAAAAGGCACATCGATGTCCGTGCCGGAGGGGGATGTGCGCCATGGACACCCCAGACCGACCCGATACCGCCGCAGGCCGAGGGCCGTGTGCCGCCATCCCCGCTGAGCAGATGGGCTTCGTCCGGCAGATACTGGACCGGATCGGCGACAAATGGAGCATGCTGGTGATCGCCGTGCTGGAGGCCGGCCCCCTGCGCTACACCGACCTGCAGCGCGAAGTCCCCGGAATCTCCCAGCGGATGCTCACCCTCACCGTGCGCCAGCTCCAGCAGGACGGCCTGGTGACCCGGACCGCCTACGCGGAGGTGCCGCCGCGTGTGGAGTACGCCCTCACCCCCATGGGCCGCAGCCTCCACCAGATCGTCACGTCCCTGATCACATGGGTCGCGGACCACCACAGCCAAATCCGCGAACACCGGACGCGCACCGCCACGGCACCCTGATGTCCAAATGGGTCGGTTCGATGGCGACGCAACAGCGGCTCGAGGGCTTCTTCGCCTCGGCCGCCTTCGCCAGCGTTCCGGATCGGGGCGCCGCCTGGGCGTCGTGCAGTAGGTCGGAGCTCTTCAGCGCGCTCCAAGAGGAGATGATGGCGCGGTGCACGCGCTGCTATCCGCCGATCACGCCCTTGACGACGAGCAGCTCGCGGTCCGCTACGCCTACCCGGAGAACCTTGGCGCGCCGTTCGTGCGTGTCGGCCTGGTGGCGAGCGCCGACGGTGCGGTATCGGTCGAGGGCCGCTCCGAGGGTCTCGGCTCACCCGCCGACCGGCGGGTGTTCCTGCTGCTACGCCGGCTCGCGGACGTGATACTGGTCGGCGCGGGATCGGTCCGCGCCGAGGACTACCGGGGAGCCCGCAGGCCCACCCTCGGCCGGGACACACCTCCCCCGATAGCGGTCGTCACCGGATCGGCCCAGCTCGATCCGGCCGGCAGGCTGTTCACCGACACCCGGGTGCCACCGATCATCCTCACCCTCCCCGAGGCGCCACCCGAACGCCGGGAGCGGCTCGCCGCCGCGGGCGCCGACGTGGTCGTGCTCGAGCGGCTCACCCCCGACGTGGTGCTCGCCGAGCTCGCGCGCCGCGGTCTGCACCGCGTGCTCTGCGAGGGAGGGCCCAACCTGTTCGGCCGGCTCGTGGCGGCGGACGCCGTCGACGAGCTGTGCCTCTCGGTCGCGCCGCTGCTCGTCGGCGGCCCAGCCGGCCGCATCGCGTCCGGGCCCGCTGGCGAGCACCTGCGCCGCATGGAGCTCGCCGACGTCCTGCACGAGAACGACACCCTGCTGCTGCGGTACCGCCGCATCCGTGGCGATACCCCGATCGAGTGACGACTTCCGGGTGGGCCGGCCCGCAAATCCGCGCGTCGCGGGCCAACACTCTGCCGATACGCGCGGGCGAACCGCCGATGGAGAAGAATCAACCGCATGAGCGAGAGCACCGCGACTCCCACGACGACGACACCCACCACCACCGTCTCGTCGCCGGCCCGGCTCGCCGACGACACCTCGCAGGGCAAGACCACGATCGCCGCCTCGGTCGTGCAGAAGATCGCCGGCATCGCCGCGCGAGAGATCTCCGGCGTGCACTCGATGGGCGGCGGGATGTCCCGGGCCTTCGGCGCGATCCGGGAGCGGATCCCGGGCGGGGGCGTCGGCGCGGCGAACATCTCGGGTGTCCAGGTCGAGGTCGGCGAGAAGCAGGCCGCGATCGATCTCGACATCATCGTCGAGTACGGCGCGTCGATCGTCGAGCTGGCGCGGGCCGTGCGCCGCAACGTGATCACGGCGGTCGAGCGCATGACCGGCCTCGAGGTGATCGAGGTCAACATCGCGGTCAACGACATCCACCTGCCGCTGGCCGTCGAAGAGGACGCGCCGCCGCCCGTGCAGTCCGCGCGGGTCGAGTGACCGCTCCCGATCGGATGACGACCGTCGTGCCGAGCCCACCCGACCCGGTCGCGCTGGCCGAACGGGTGGCCGCCGCCGTCGCAGCACACCCCGCCGTCGCGGGCATGCACGGCGGCATCTACGGCTCGGTGACCACCTACCTGCCAGGGCGCAGGCTCATCGGCGTCCGCATCGGCGAGGGCGACGAGCCCGTCGAGGTGGCCGTCGTGCTGCGCGCCGACCGGCCGATCCCGGAGGCGGTGCGGTCGCTGCGCAGGGAGGTCTCGCGGCTCTGCGGCGGGGCGGCCGTCGACATCACCGTCGCCGACATCGCCCTACCCGGCGACATCGCCCTACCCGGCGACATCGCCCTACCCGACGACAGAGCGCTGCCGGGTGAGGTGCCGTGAACGAGGAGGAGCGGGCCGCCTACCGGGCCTTCGTGCGCGAGAACCACCCGGACCGCGGTGGCGATCCCGAGGTGTTCGTCGCCGGGTTGGCGCGGTTCCAGGAGGCGGAGCCCGCTGCAGACGATCCCCGCTTCGACGCTCCCGTCGAGGTGGTGCGGACGATGCCGTTCCCGGTGCGCGTCGGCGTCGCGCTGATCCGCACCTGGCACCGCAGGCGCAACCAGAGAGTTCTTTAAGTGTCCCGGAGGAGAACCGGATGAATGCCACTCAGACCGGCCTGCTGGCAGGCCTCGCCCTCGGGCTCGCGGCGGCGTTCGGGGGCTTCAGCGCATTCCTGATCGTGCTGGTCCTCGGCGCGATCGGGCTGATCGTCGGCCGCGCACTCGACGGCCGGCTCGACCTCAACGCGCTGCTCGGACGGGGCCGCGACCGGTGACCCAGCTCCCGGCCGTCGAGGAGCGTGGCCGGCTCGAGATCCATCCCGCCGTGCTGCGCAAGATCGTCGAGCACGCCGCCGACCAGGTGCCCGGCACGCTGCGCCACGAGCGGCGCCTCGCCGGCATCGACATCGGCATCGGCGAGGCCGGGGCGAGCGCTCGCATCACCACCGGGCCCGGCGATCCGCCCACCGTCGACATCCGGCTCGAGCTCACGCTCCAGTACCCCGCCCCGGTGCGCACCGTCGTCGCGGCCGTGCGGGCCAAGGTGGGCGAGGAGCTCGCGCGCGTCGCGGGGCACCGCGTGCGCGCCATGACCGTGACGATCGCAGGCCTGCGTTCGGCGCGTCCCGCGGCAGCCCGGCTGCACTGACCGGCCGCACTGACCGGCTGCACTGGGCTGCATGTGAGCTAGGAGGAATGTCGTGCGCGTGCTGCTGCGGGTGCTCGCCCCGCTGCTCGGCCTCGCCGTCGCGCTGGTCGGGGTGCTCGTGCTCCTCGAGGTGGTCGCGGCCTGGGTGCGGCCCGACGAGGGCGACGGGCTCGTCGTGCCGTGGCCGGACTGGTACGCCACGCTCGGGCGGACCGCGTGGTCCGACAGCCCGGTGCCGGCCATCGCGATCGGCACCGCCGTCCTCGGGCTGCTGCTCGTGCTCGTCGGGCTGCTGGCCCGGCGCCCCGACATCGCGGTCGACGGGCCGGCCCCCGAGATCACCGTCACCACATCGCCCCGCGTGCTCGCGCGCCTCGTCGGCCGCCGCGTGCGCGCCGCGGACGACGTCGCCGCCGCGTCCGTCACGGCATCGCGACGCAGGGTGTCGGTGGCCGCGGAAGCCTGGAACGACGCCGGTCCCGAACTCGCCGACAGCGTGCGCGCCCGCGTGGAAGCGCTGCTCGACGAGGTGCCGCTGCACCACCGACCGCGGGTCACCGTGACCGTGCAGGACCGGAAGGGGCCCCGGTGACCGTCGATCTGAACAAGTCCACCGCCGCCGGCTCGGCCGCGCTACGCCGCAGGGCGACGGCGGCGATCGCACGCTCCACCGCGGGCGAGCGCACGCTCGCCGTGGTGACCGGGTTCGTCCTGCTCGCCGCGGGCACCCTCGTCACGCTCCTGTCATACGGGGTCTTCGGCACCGGCCGCGCCGGCAGGCCGCTGCTGGACCCGATGATCGTCGAGGCGCTGCGCACCCAACCGCTCATCGGCCGGTTCGCCGCGATCGTCGGCGGCCTGCTGCTCGCCGTGCTCGGGCTCGTCTGGGCAGCACACGCCCTGCGACCGGAGCGGCGGCCGGACCTCGTGCTCGACGGCGGCACACTCGAAGGCGGCACACTCGAAGGCGGGGACACCTCGATCGTCGTGAGCGCCCACGCCGCCGCAGAGGCCGTCGCCGCGCAGGCCGCGGACCTGCCAGGGGTCGGCAGGGCACGGGCCCGGCTCGTCGGCACCGAGGCCGCGCCCGCCGTACGCGTCACGCTCTGGCTCGCCGACGACGCCGACGTCCGCGACGTGCTCGCCCGCCTCGATTCCGAGGTGCTCACCACGGCCCGCCGCTCCCTCGGTCTCACCGACCTGCCCGCGGCGGTGCGGCTGGAGCTCGATCACCTCCAGCCGGGACCGCGTGTCGCCTAGGAGGGTCCTGAACGACTCAGGCCGTAGCGAGCGGCGTCCAGGTGGTGTTCTCGCAGGGCTCGACGAAGTTGGCGCAGCTCAGCAAGGGTTTCAGCGGCGTGCCGCAGCGGCGGCAGTGACCGCCGCGATCGCGTCGGCCACGCCGTCCCGGCCAGCACCGGATCATCATCGTCGCGGCTGGGGTCAGGCGAGAGCGAGTGTGGTGCAGAGCGCGGCGAGAGCGATTGTCTGGAGGCCGAAGCGGATGGGGATGATGCGATCCCACCGTTGCTGGAGGGCTCGCACGTTGGCCGGTGTCTCGCCGGCCAGGGCGGCGGCGATGAGTTCGCGATTGATGGGCGCACTGACTCGGAAGAACAGCCCGATCCAGACAACGAAGGCGGTCACGGCGATGCCGCCGGCGACCGCGGCTGTTGTGCGTCCGTCCAGGGCTGCTGTCGCCGTCGTCAAGATGGTGGCTGCGAGGCCGATCAGGAATGGGGCGGGCAGGCGGCGGTCGCCGTAGCGGTGGATATAGCCCATCGTGGTGGTCAGGGTGTGGTCGTCGAGGTGGGAGAGGGCCGCCCGCAGCACGAGGCCGGCGAAGAGATCGGCGCCATAGATGCACGCGCTGGCGAGTACGGCGATGCCTGCGAGGACCTGGCTTGCGGTGGTCACTGGTGGACCTTCCTTGCTGCGGGCTTCGTTGGGAGGTTCGTGGTTGGGTGCCGGTGAGAGCCGGGTGAGGGCCCGTGGTGGTCGCCCGTTTGTGGACCGCCGCTCAGGATGACGACGTAGTGCCGGGTTGGTGCCGTTGAGCGTGCAGATCTTGGATGGTGCCGGGCGAGTCGTGCCGACCGTGTCGTCGGCGCCGCCACCGTGACGATCTTCGGGTCAGGCTATCCCGCGACGGTGCGCGGCTGGCTTCGGCGCTCCTAGGGTTCACCTCCCTCACACCGGGTGTGCGGCACGCTGTTCTCGCATCCAGCACGACCGGGAGGGGCAAGTGGCACGACCACCGCGTCATGCGGTCGGGGCGGCGGCTCTCCCCCGTCTCGTGGCGCTCCTCTGCCTCGTCGCCGCGCTCGCCGCCTGCACGGTCGGCCCCTCACAACGTCCGCCGGTGGCCGTGCGCGGCGAGAACGTCCCGGCGGCGCCCGGCGTGCCCGGGCCAACCGCCGATCCGGTCCTCCCGGAACCTGAGCCGCAGCGGGCGAGCATCCCGTTCTTCGAATGCACCGAGGACACCCTCGTCACCCTCGTGGAGCCGGTGCCCGCCGACCGGCACCTCCAGGTGGACTGCGGGGACCTCACCGTGCCCGCCGATCCCGACCAGCCGTCGCTCGGCGCGGTGACCCTCGGGGTGATCCGCGTCGGTGAGGCCGGAGCACCCGCCGACCGGCCGCCGCTGCTCGTGCTCGGCGACAGCACCCGCGAGCCGTCCACCCGCCACGCCGCCATCCTCGCCGGGCAGGTCGACCCGGCCCTGCTGCAGCGCTACACGCTCGTGGGCCTCGACCGGCGCGGCGCGGGCGAGGACATCCTGCACTGCGCGCCCGACATCGCCCGCTCGGCCCTCGTGGACGCCGATACCGAATCCGCAGGCGAGGCCGACCTCGCCCTGCTGCTCGAACGGGCGCGCGCGGTCGTGCAGGAGTGCAACCTCACCCTCGACGGCGGCCTGGGCAGCTACCGGACGGCCGCGAGCGCCTCCGACGTCGAATTGCTGCGCGCCGCACTCGGCGTGGAGCGGCTGTCCGCGGTGGGCGTGGGCGACGGCGCGGCCGCGCTCGCCATGTGGGCCAGGTCGGCGCCGCGTTCCGTCGGGCGGCTGGTGCTCGACGGACCGCCGCACCCCACGCAGGACGAGCCCGACCTCACCGACAGCCGCGCGGCGGCCGCCGAAGCCGCCCTCGGGGCGTTCGGGGTGGCCTGCTCCGCGCGCCCGGACTGCCCGCTCGGACCGGATCCGCGCGCCACGGTGGCGGCGCTCCTCGGGCGGCTCGAACGCCAGCCGCTGGTCACTACCGACGGCAGCCGGCTCACCGCGGGCGCCACCGTCACCGCGCTGCTGTCCGGGCTCGGCGAACCGCGGCGGTGGCCGGGGCTGACGGCGGCACTGGCCGCGGCGAACGCGGGCGACCCGGTGCCGATGCTGACGATCCTCGCGCCGATCACGGGTCCGCGGGGCCTGTACGACGGGATGCTCGCCACCACCTGCAACGACACCCAGCGGCGCCTCGCTCCCGGTGAGGTCGAGGAAGTCGCGCAGCGGTGGACCGCCGCGTATCCGACGTTCGGCGCGACGTTCGCGCTGCGGCTGCTGGCGTGCGCGCCGTGGCCCACCGGGCGGGAGGGCCCGCTCACCGGGCAGGCCGAGGCCGCGCCGCCGATACTCGTGATCGGCACGGCCGCCGACCCGCGCGGCGCGCTCGACGGCTCCCGGCGCACGGCCGACTCCCTCGCCACCGCACGGTTCATCAGCTGGCAGGGCGCGGGCACCGGGGCCTACCCGCGCACCCCGTGCATCTCCGGCGTCGTGGACTCGATGCTGCTCGACGGCGTGATGCCCGATTCCGGCACCCTCTGCCCGCCCTGACACCAGTATCCGGTGGTCGAGTAGGGCCGGCGCCCCAGCGCCGGCCCGCCCTGGCGGGCCGCCGCTACTCGACCGCCGGGAGCCGGGGCGCCCGGCCCGAGGACAGTCCGCGCGGTGCCTGGATCAGCAGTAGAACTGCTGCGCGAAGTCCACGACGTCGCTCGCCTGACCCCGCGTGACGTTCGGCAGCACCGCGGGCACCGACCGCGCGAGCTGCGCCTCGTCGGCGCCCTGGTCCAGCTGGGAGCAGATCGCGTCGGCGGCCTCGACCTCGGCCTGGCCGCTGCTGCTCGTGGGGATGTCGGCGTCACGCAGCGCGGTGAGGAAGGCGACCGCCTTCTTGCTCTGGAGGTCGACGGCGGCAGCGGTCGGCTCGGCCTGCTGCGCGACCGGGGCGCTCAGAGCCGCCGGGGTGGCCTCGGCCGGCGCCGCCTCGGGCTCGGACGTCGTGAAGATCGCGACGATCGCGGCGATCACGAGCACCGCCCCCACCCCGACGGCGGCGATGACCGGCCGCGAGGTGAGCCGGCCGACCAGGCCCCGCTCCTCCGGCTCGTTGTCGGGTTCCGCGTCATCAACGTCGTCGACGTCGTCCGCCACACGGAGGGGCTCGGCGGGGGGCCGGCGACGGGTGACCGCGGTCGCTTCGGCGGATGCCGGTTCCTTGCGCCGCGGACGGACCGGGTCGCGCAGCGCGTCCAGCCCGGTCAGGACGGCGGTGGCCTCCCCGTCCGAACCTCCGCGCGCAGGGCCGTTCTGGTGGGCGGCACGGGGCGGAGGTCCGCTGGGGCGGCCTGGCTCGTCGGGCCGGGAGGCGCGGGGCGGGGGCCCGGCCGGGCGGCGCGGCGGGGGCCGCCTGCCGGGGGCGCGGGCCGGCGCGATCAGCGGGACGGCCTGGGTGGGCGGTTCGGGGGCATCGGCGCGCGCGTCCTGCTGGCCGGGCGCGTCACCGCGGGCGACGGCGTCGGCGATTGCCCGCACTTCGACATCGGCCGCCTCGTTGGCCTGCTCGGCCGCCTTGGCCGCGGCCTCGGCCGCCGCCTCGGCCTCCTCGGCGGCCGCCGCCGCGGCGGCGATGGCCGCGGACGCGCGTTCGGCGGCCAACGACGCCGCCTCCTCCGCGGACGCGGCCGCCTGCTCGGCGGCGCGGCGCCGCGCGGCGTACTCCTCCAGCGGGAGCGCGTGCTCCTCCGGAGCGGCGCGGCGCGCGGGCGGGGCGATCACCGGGAGCGCGGTGGTGGGATCCGGTGTCACGTCGAGCGGGCCGGGGACCGGCGACGGTGCATGGCCGAGGACATCCCGGCCCGCCGGGTCGCCGCCGGCCGGCTCCTGCCGGGGGCGATCGGGGCCGGGACCGTCCGCGTCGGCGACGCGGATGCGCCCGGTGAGGACGCTCTCGGTGGAGTCGGACTCGGCGAACGGGTCCGCGTCGCGCTGAGCCGGTCCCGCGTCGGAACGATCCCGCTCGTCCGGGCCGGCGCCGCGCAGGTCAGCGCCGAACTGGTCCGAGCCGAACGCGTCCGGCCCGAGCCGGTCCGAGCCGAGCCGGTCCGTGCCGAGAGCGTCACCGGCCCGGTCCTCGCGACCGGTGGCGAGGGCGTCCGAGCGGAGCGGGTCGGATGCGGTGTTCCCGTCGACGGACGGCGCCGGCGTGGCAGGTCGGTCGGCGCGGGACGGGCCGCTGGGCCGATCGCGATCGGCCCAGCGGCGCAGCCGCGGGTCCACGTCCACCAGCTTCCGGTCCGGCGGTTCGGGGCTGATGGCGTCGCGGTCGGCCGAACCGCGCTCCTCGTGGTCCCGCTCGAAGCGATCAAGATCGTGGGAGGGGCCGACCGCGAACCGGTCGTCGTCGGTCCGGGGTCGTTCGAACTGATCCCGATGCGGGGACAGGTGGTCGGCGGAGTCACCGGCCGACGCGCCGCCGGCAGGACGCTGGTCCCGCTCCGGCCAGCCGCGGTCCGACGAGTCGGGATTCAGCGGGTCCTGACCCAGCGGGTCGCCGTTCAGGGGGCCGCTGTCGAACAACCCGCGGTACACCTGCTCGTGGTCGCGGGGGTCCCGGTCGAGGTCCGCCCCCGGTTCGCGGCCGAATGGCTCGAAGCTCAGCCGCTCCCCGTCGAGCGGATCGCGCTTCGGGAGCGGTGGCGCGAGCGGCGATCGCTCCAGCGAGTCCGCACCGGCCCGGGAACCGACGTGGTCACCGTCCATGGGGACATCGTGCTGCTGACCGCGGTCCGTCATGTCCTGGTCGCGGCCGCTGTCGCCGAGCGGGCCGTTCTCGGCGTGGACCCGTCCTGTCGAGAGGGCGTCGAGCGGGTCACGATCGAGCGGGTCACCGCCCAGCGCGCCACCGTCGGACCGACGGTCGCCCGCGCCGTGCTCCCGGTCCTCACCTTCACGGTCGGCGAACGGGCCGCGGCCGGGACGCCGGTCCTCGCTGCCGAGGGCCGGTGATCCCCAGTCGTCGCTGCCCCGGTCGTCACTGCCCCGGTCGTCGCTGCCCCGGTCGGCCGGGCTGCGGTCGGACCAGTCGCGGTCGTCGGCGCGGGAGCCGGGACCGTCCGGATCGAGACGTTCGTCGAGGGAGTTCTCGTCGTGCGCACGCGGCGTCGGGAAGGGCTTCTCCTCGGCGCACTCCGCCTCGCCGGAACCCCGCGCGGGGCGCTCGTCCGTCCCCCAGAGCTCGGGGATGTCGTGCAGCGGCTCCCGATCCGAGACGAGGTCGCCGGTGGCGGAGTCCCCCCAGTCCCAGTCGAAGGCGTGCTCCTCACCGTCCCCGGCCAGCAACCGGTCGACCAGCGACCGGTCATCGGAGGCCGGGTGCCGTGGTCCGCCCCCGTCCGCCACGGCATGCCGCGCTGCGCCGTAGCGCCCACTCACCGCCTCACCGGCCATCGCTCGCTCCCGTCCCCCAAAACAGTTCCTTGCCGTGCTTGTACAACGAGCGGATCACGGGGAAGGCGCGGTCACCCGCGTCACGACGCTCGCGTGAGTGAGGTCGGTCACACCAGGTACGCGCAGGTCACGCGGTCTGTACCCCTCTCGTCACCTCCGGTCACCCCGGTCGGGTCGACCGGACACCGCGCGTTCGACTGTCCGGCCGCAATCGATGCGTCCGGATGGCGGAATGCCCGGAACGGGTGGTTTCGCGAGGCGCGCGATCCGCTTGATACCGCCGAGGGAGCTGCCTATGTTCGGGCCGGAGCTTAGATTTAACGCCTGAACAAAAGGAGCGACCGTGTCGGACCCCGCGGCGTGGTGGCGGCAGGCCGTCGTCTACCAGATCTATCCCCGCAGCTTCGCCGACTCGAACGGCGACGGCATCGGCGACCTGCCGGGGATCACGAGCCGCGTCGGGTACCTGCGCGACCTCGGCGTCGACGCGGTGTGGCTCTCGCCCTTCTACCCGTCCGCGCTCGCGGACGGCGGCTACGACGTCGACGACCACCGCGACATCGATCCCAAGATCGGCACCCTCGCGGAGTTCGACGAGCTCGTCGCCGCGCTGAAGGCGGCCGGCATCCGGCTGATCGTCGACATCGTCCCCAACCACACCTCGGACCGGCACGAGTGGTTCCGCGCCGCGCTCGCGGCCCCACCCGGCTCGCCGGAGCGGGACCGATACGTCTTCCGCCGCGGCGAGGGCCTGCACGGCGAGCGGCCGCCGAGCGACTGGACAGCCGCCTTCGGCGGGCCCGCGTGGGAACCGGCCGGCGACGGACAGTGGTACCTGCACATGTTCGCGCCCGAGCAGCCGGACCTGAACTGGGAGAACCGCGAGGTCAGGGACGACTTCCTGAAGACGTTGACGTTCTGGGCCGACCGTGGGGTCGACGGGTTCCGGGTGGACGTCGCGAACGCGCTCGCGAAGGACCTCACGCCGCCGCTTCCCAGCCAGGCCGAACTGGACGCCGAGGACCTGCCCGACGGCGTGCACCGGCTGCGCGACCGGGACGAGGTGCACGAGATCTACAAGGAGTGGCGCGAGCTCTTCGACGCCTACGACCCGCCGCGCACGGCAGTGGCGGAGGCCTGGGTGCGCTCCGCCCACCGCAGGGCCCGCTACGCATCGCCGGAGGGCCTCGGCCAGGCCTTCAACTTCGACCTGCTGCTCGCCTCGTGGGACGCCACCGAGTTCCGCAAGATCATCGCGGAGAACCTGGCGCTCGCCCGGTCGGCCCGCACGTCGTCGACGTGGGTGTTCTCCAACCACGACGTCGTGCGCCACGCCACCCGCTACGCCTTGCCGCCCGGCACGGATCTCAAGGAGTGGCTCCTCGGCCAGGGCGCGAACCCGCCCGCCGACACCGAGCGCGGGCTGCGCCGCGCCCGCGCCGCCACCCTGCTCGCCCTCGCGCTCCCTGGGTCCACGTACCTCTACCAGGGCGAGGAGCTGGGCCTCCCCGAGGTCGCCGACCTGCCTGCGGACGAGCTGCAGGACCCCACCTGGGTCCGCTCCGAGGGCACGGAGAAGGGGCGCGACGGCTGCCGGGTGCCGCTGCCGTGGACGGCCACCGGCCCATTGTTCGGCTTCGGGCCCGGCTCGGCGCATCTCCCCCAGCCCGCGGGCTTCGCCGAGCTGTCGGTCGAGCGCCAGGATGCGGACGGGGACTCCACCCTCTCCCTCTACCGCCGCGCGCTCGCGGAGCGGCGCCGCCTGCAGTCGTCCGAAGCGCTGGAGTGGCACGCCGAGGGCCCCGACGACGTCGTGCGGTTCAGCCGTCCTGGTGGCTGGACGTGCGTCACCAACTTCGGCGAGGCGCCCGCGCCGCTCCCGGCCGGGCGGGTGGTCCTGTCGAGCGGCCCTTTGCGGGGTGGCCTGCTCCCGTCCGACACGACGGCCTGGCTCGAACCGAGCAGCTGACCCACATCCGCGGGCCTCCTTCTGCTCACACCCCGACACCCTCGTGGCGCCCGCGGCGCAGGACGGGAAGGTCCAGGTGCGTGAATTCGCCCAGGGTGAGGGTGAAGGTCTCACCCGGCGAGCCGTGGTAGGAGAAACACGAGGCGTCGTTACCGGCGATCCCGATCCGGAGCCGGTGACCGGAACGGAGCGATGCCGACACCGGTAGGAGCTCGACGACCAGATCGAGGTTCTCTCCAGGTTCGACCGGGAGACGGTCGGCGCGGGCGAAGCTGCGCGGTACGCCCAGACCCGCGGGCTCGGCCGGCCCGGCCGTCGCACGCTGGAGGAACCGCAGGCAGCCCTCGGTCAGGTAGGTCACCGAACCGTCAGGAGCGACGTCCTCCAGGTAGACGTAGACCACGCCGTCGGCCCCACTCGTCGCCAGGTGGAGCGTCACCACCGGGAAGCCGAGAACGTGGATGCCGGCCGAGAGCGGTGCGGAGGTGAAGGTCAGCAGCGTCTCGTCGGCGGCCCGTCGATCCGGGTAGGCCGCACCCTGGCCGATCTCGCCGGCAAGCCATCGATTGGTGGGACCGGTCGACGAGCCGGGATCGACGACGTACCGCACGGACGACTCGCGCCCCGCATCGTCCGCCAACTCGCCGTCCGCATCCGGATACAGCCGGAGCACCTCGAGGTTCGTGGGCGGCCATGCGTCCACGGTTCGCCACCGATCCGTGCCGAGCGTGCTGTACGTCAGCGTGCCGCTTCCGGCCGGCGGCGCCGAATCCGCTTCGAGGTATCGCGCGAAGAACTCGACCAGGCGGCGGTCCTGGGCCTCGGGGCCTGCGAAACCACTGTCGTCGAGCGGACCGGCGGGCAGCAGGGGGTCGGCGTAGGTGCGACCGCCGTGTCCCCAAGGCCCGATCTCGACCGTCTGATGGTTGGGCAGGGTGGCGAACCTGGTCAGAGCGCCGGCGACGAAGGCGCCGTCGACCCAGCCGACGCGCACCAACATGGGGACGCCGGTCGAGGCGATCGCCTCGTGAGCGGCGGCCGGTGTGGTGATCGCCCAGTCGAGCCCTTCCACCCGGTCGTCGTGGAACGGCACCTGGTCCATCAGCTCGTGCACGTCGGTGTTCGACTGGTGCTCCGCGACCGCCTCGGCCAGCAGCGCCCGGCCGTCCGGTCCGTCGACGGGTTTGACCGGCGTCGGAGGTTCGATCGACTCCGCTGGCAGCCCCTGCATCTCGCCGAGTCGCTCGCGAGCCCCGACCACGCCGTCCTTGAGCTGGCTCTCACACATCCACCGCGCGAACCGGCCCGCGGTGGCGGCTCCGCCCGGATAGAAGAGTTGGCGGTACGGGTCGTTCGGGCTGAACAATGCCGCGACGGCAACCAGGTGCGGGTTGCGCAGCCGCGCGACCAGCTCGGCGGCCTGGCCTTCGTAGGACGTGCCGTAGACGCCGACCCGGCCGTTCGACCACGGCCACGCCGCCACCCAGTCGATCAACTCCCCGAAGTCGGCGATCTCGCGTTCACCGAGCTCGCTGCTCCGGGCCCCGAACGACGCGCCCGTGCCGCGCACATCGGCCACGACGAACGCGAACCCCGCGGCGGTCCACAGCTCGCCTTCCGCCCGGTTGGTGTCGAACTCGGGGCCGACGCGAGCAGGCTCCTCCGCGCGGTAGTAGCGGGTGGTCCGGACCACCGCACCAACTGCCTCGCCTGCGGCGATCCGCTCGACCGGGAGCCAGACGTCGACCGCAAGTCGTACGCCATCGCCGACCGGGACGTACAGGGACTGCAGCCGATGGTTCGGGTCGAGGACCACGGCCGCGATCCTGACGCCGCAAGCCGCCGAATCGGTAGCGATTATCCGACGCGGTCCGCTGCCCGACACCCCATGATCAGCGCAGGTGGTGCGAGGGCGACAGATCTGTCGCCGCCACACCTCTTCTGGCGATCACAGCCGGCCGGCCCGTGCCGAGTGGCCGCGCGGGGCCGGTCAGCCCGCGTCGTCCAGGCCGCCCCTGAGCGCGTCGGTCAGCAGGTCGATGTGCTCCTCGGTGAACGTGAGCGGCGGCGACACGGCAACCGCCGAGACCATCGGGCGCACGAGCACTCCGCGCTTGCGCGCGCCGGCGGCCACGACCGCCGGCAACCCCGGGTTGGCGGCGAGTCGCTCCGGGTCGAGCTGGACCGCGGCGAGCACGCCGGTGCCGCCACGGGCCTCGGCGACGAGTGGGTGGTCGGCGAGCGACTGCACCGCCTCGTGCAGCGGCAGCTCCAGCCCGTCGGCCCGCTTGAGCAGGCCCTCGTTCTCCATCACGTCGAGGTTCGCCAGCGCGGCGGCGCATGCCGTCGGGTGGCCGGAGTAGGTGGCGCCGTGCCGGAACGGGGCCGCCCCGTCCGCGAAGAACGGCTCGGCCACCCGCTCGTGCGCAACGACCCCGCCCAGCTGCACATATCCGCTGGTGACGCCCTTGGCGAAGGTGATGAGGTCCGGCACGATCCCGAACCGGTCGACGCCGAACCAGTCGCCGAGCCTGCCGAATCCGCAGATCACGCTGTCGATGACGAGCAGGACCCCGTGCCGCGTGCAGATCTCGCGCACGCGCTCTATGTAGCCGGGCGGCGGCGGGTACACGCCGCCCGCGCCGATCACCGGCTCGACGAAGAACGCGGCCACCCGCTGCGGGCCGATCCGCTCGATCTCCGCCTCGAGCGCCTCCGGGTCGTCCCACTCGACCTGCACGACGTCGGGCACGAACGGGGCGGCCAGCCGGTTGGCCGGGATCCCGGCGAGCGCGGTGCCGAAGCCGTGCGTTCCGTGGTAGGCGTGCCGGCGGCTGATCAGCACCGTGCGCTCGGGCTGCCCGGTGCGCACGTGGTACTCGCGGGCGATCTTGGCGGCGGTGTCGATCGCCTCGCCGCCACCGTTGACCAGGAAGATCTTCGCCCCGGGCACCGGGGCGAGCCCGGCGAGCCTGCGGGTGAGCTCCAGCGCGGGACGGTTCGCGAAGTCGGTGAACGTGTGGTACGTGGCCAGCTCGCGCATCTGCGCCGCGACGGCCTCGGCGATCTCGGCCCGCCCGTGGCCGACGTTCACGCACCAGAGGCTCGCGGTCGCGTCGAGGTAGCGGCGCCCGGCCTCGTCCCAGAGCCAGACGTCCTCGCCCCGCGTGATCACGAGCTCGGAACTGCGCACGGCGCCCATCGCCGCGAACGGATGCCAGAAAGCGGTGTCGGTGGCCTCCACGTCACTCATGCCGGTGACGGTACGCGGTGATCAGTCGTTCAGCCTGCGCTCCTCCGAGACCACGTGCACCGCGGCCTCCTCAGCCGACGCCGCACCCCCGTCGATGCCGGCGTCGAGCGCGTACAGCTCCTCGTCGTCGTCGAACGCGCCACCCGCCGCGACGAGCCGGCCGGCGCGGATGTCGCCGACCTCGTCGTCGAGCAGCTCTCCGTCGGTGTCGGACGCGTCGCCGAGCCCGTCGCCCAGCCACGCGTCGCCGTCGGGGAGCTCGCGGGCGAGCCGCGCGTCGAGGGGTTCGTCACCCGCCTCTTCGCGGGCGGTGGTGCCCCAGCCGGTGCTCGCCCACGGCTTCTCGGGCGGCGAGTAGCCCTCGTCGAGCACGTCGCCCACGCCGCGGTCGTCCAGGCTGTCCTCCGGTTCGAGGAGTCCGGAATCGTCCTCGTCCGAGCGGTTCTCGGGGTCCATGGCGCCAGCCTGGCACGCCCGGCGCGCTCAGGGGAGACCGAGTAGCCCAGACAGGTCGGCGACGTGCCAGAGGCGCTCGCTGCCACGGGCAGTTCACGGCCTGGAACGGCTTTCCTTGACGGGCCGCGGCCCCACTCGTAGCGTCATGTGCAACCGATTCCGAATGAGAGACTCCCTCTCGAGAGGCGATTTCGTCGTGCCCGAAATCCGGCGCTCCCGACTTGCCGTCGGCGTGCTCTACCTCAGCATGAGCGCGCCCATCGGAGGGTGGGCGGCGCGCGTACCGGAAATGCGCCGGCAGATAGGAGCGGACGACGAGCAATGGGGTCTCGCGAACTCGGTTCCGGCGGCGGGAAACGCGATGGGAATCTGCGTGATCGCTCTTCTCGTCGGGCGGGTCCGGGGCACGGTGCTCGCGCCATCCGCAGCCGCGGTCGTGTTGCTCTCGGCACCGCTCACCGCCGCGTCGACCAGCCTCACCGGTGTGGTGCTCGGGCTCACGACATGGGCCTTCGCCGCCTACGTCATGGCCGTCCCCATGGGCGCGATGGCGCTGGAGGCCCAGCGCCGGTGCGGCCGGCCGATCATGGGCGGCTTCGACATGTGCTTCGGCACGGGAGTGCTGGCCGGTGGGGCGGCCGGCGCCGGGTCCGCGGCGCTCGGCGTCCACCCGGTGGGCCAACTGTCCGTCACCAGCGGTCTCCTCGCACTGGCGCTGATCACGGTCGCACGACGGTTGCCCGATGATCCACCGGCCCCGCCGACCCGTCCGTGGAGGAGGTTCGACCGGCAGATCCTCCCCGTCGCCGCCATGGCGTTCCTGTCGGCGTACATCACGGAGGCGACCATCCTCTGGAGTTCGATCTACGTCGCCGACACCCTGCGCGGCGGCCCGATCCTCGGAGGAGTCGCCTACACCGCCGCCACCGCGGCCGGAATCGCGGCACTGCTGCTCGTCGACCGCGCGACGCACCGATTCGGTGCGATACGCCTTTTCCGGGCCTCCACGCTGCTCGCCGCTATCGGACTCGGCGTATGTCTCACAATCACGAGCCCACTTGCGGCGATCATCGGGTTCGCGCTCCTCAGCATCGGCACGGCGTGCGTCAACCCGCTCGTCTACACGTTCGCCGGCAACCAGCAGAAGCTGACGGCCAGCGAGGGCGTCTCGGTCGTGGAAATCGCACAGATGCCGGGCGGATCAATTGCCGCGCCTGCGCTGATCGGCGCGCTCAGCGGTCTCGTCGGGCTGCGCATCGCGCTCGGGTCGGTCGCGGTCGCGGCCCTGCTGCTCGCCCTCCTGGCCGGACGTGTCACTCCGCACACTGCAGGGCGAGGAGCACCACGGCCGCGTCGGTCGGGACCGTGACGTCGCGCCCGGTGAGCTCGGCGAACCGGTGCAGGCGACCCCGCACGGTGTTGCGGTGGCAGTACAGCCTGGCCGCGACCTGCGCCACCGAGCCGGTGGCGGTGTAGGCCCGCACGGCCGCGAGCAGCCGGTCCCGTTCCCTCGGAGGCACGTCGGCGAGGCCGCCGAGCTCGGCGCCCACGAGCTCGGCGGCCGTGTCGGCCATGCGCGCGGCGGCGAGTGGCAGCCAGGCGTCGGCTAGCTCGCGCGGGCCGTCCGCGCCGGGCGACACGTCGACGATCTCGCCCGCGATCCGCGCGCTGCGCGGCACGTTGGCCAGGCCGTGCGCCAGCGGGCCGACCCCGCAGGGCGCTCCGGCGAGCACGGCCCGCACCGGGGCACCGGTCCCGCCCTCCCAGCGTGCGATCAGCACGACGTGCCGGCCTGTGGACTGCACGTGGACCATCCGCCCGTCGGCACCGAGCCGGTCGGCCGCCCTCCGCAGGGCAGGCCCCGCCGCGGCGGCCGACGCCGCGACGAGCAGGTCGGCGTCGACGTCCACGTCGAGCGCGACGGCCAGCCGCTCCACCTCGTCGGGGTCGGGGTCATGGCCAGAGAGCAGGGAGGCGACGAGCATCGTGCGCTCGCCCTGCCGCTCGCGGGCGAGCAGCGCCGCCTCGGCCTGGTAGCTCACCTGGATCTGGGTGGTGTAGTCCTCGACCGCGGCCCATACGTCCTCGACGTGGGTGACCAGCAGCGGCTCGTCGGCAGGCTCGGCGCGCTCGACCAGACCGGCCCAGAGCACCCGGAAGTCCAGCCGCACGGCCGTGAGCAGGTCGTTCAGCGGAACCCCTCGGCGCGCCCTGTCCCGGCCGATGGACGGGCCGATGTCGAGCAACCGCTCCGGGACGGGCTGCCGGGCCACCCGGCGCAGCAGGTAGTCGAAGGTGCGGTCGGCGTCGGCTTCGAGGACCTCCGCCGGCACGACGCCGCGCCCGTACGGGCCGATCGCGCGCACCCGATCGACGAACTCGGTGACGAGCGCGTCGGCGTCCGCGCGGAGCCGCCCGACGAGCGCGGCCCACCGCGCGGCCCCCGTGCCGTCCAACGGCTGTTGCATCCGCACACGTTAAAGGGGGGACCACCGCGAGGTTCAGCCCCCGAGCGCCTCCGCGAGCCGGCGGGTGCGCTTGCGGTAGTCGGAGCGGGCGGCGAGCGCGCCGTCCAGGTCCACCTCGACGAACCGCGTGCGGGTCTTCGGCGCCGACTGGGCGACGACGTCGAGGTCGCCCGACAGCACCGTCGCGATCATCATGTAGCCGCCTCCGGAGACGGCGTCGCGGTGCAGGATGATCGGCTCGACGCTGCCCGGCACCTGGATCGAGCCGATCGGGTACGGCGCGTCCACGATGTTCGACGGGTCCTGCCCGGCGCCGAACGGGGGCTCGCGCGGCACCGTCTCCAGCTCCGGGCCCGCGTAACGGAACCCGATGCGGTCGGCGACCGGCGTGAGGTCCCACGTGGTGTCGAGAAAGGCCGCGCGACCCGCCTCGCTGAGACGGTGGTCGTAGAGCCCCATGACGACCCGCACCTCGACGTCCTTGGCCAGGTTCGGCCGCAGGTCGGCCGGCACGCTGCGGCCGGGCACCGCACCCGGGGCGGAGCCGACCGGCAGCCGGTCCCCCGCCGCGAGGGGCCGACCGAAGTAGCCGCCGAGGGCGCCGAGGGCGTACGTCGAGCGGCTCCCGAGCACCTCCGGGACGTCGATCCCGCCGGACACCGCGATGTACGCCCTGGCCCCCGCGGTGAGGTAGGCGAACCCGAGCACGTCCCCCGCGGACACGGCGAACGACTCCCACTGCGGACGCTCCTCGCCGTTCACCTTCGGCACCATGCTCGCGCCCGCGACCGCGACGACGGCGTCGGCCGTGAACGCCAGCTCCGGTCCCATGTAGACCGCCTCGAGCGCCGCGGCGCCCGCCGGGTTGCCGACGAGCAGGTTCGCGGCGCGCAGCGAGTACTGGTCGAGCGCGCCCGACGGCGGGATGCCCAGGTGGTAGTAGCCGGTGCGGCCGCCGTCCTGCACGGTGGTGGAGAGCCCCGGCTTGACGACCTCGATCACTTCAGCACCTCCAGAAGACGGGCGTTGTAGCCGTCGGGGTCGTCGAGGAACGACTGCAGGTGGAACTCGACGGGTCGCGCCTTGACGTGGAACCTCCCGGCCTCGACCTCCGCGAGGAGCTCGTCATAGCGCTCGCGATCGATCGGCGCGAACTTCACGATGTCGGCCGGGCGGAACAGCACCATGAACTCGGTGAAGTCCGGCAGGGTCTGCGTCGGGTCGTAGATCGGGGCGGGCGTGATGCCGAGCATCTGGTAGCCGCCCGCGCCGCGGACGGAGTAGATGCAGGCGAAGCAGCCGCCGTAGCCGACCGTCTGCTTCGGGGTGTCGGTACGCGGCCGCAGGTACTTCGGCACGATGATCTGCCGCTCCCGCGGCACCATCTGGAACAGGAACGGCAGCCCCGCCACGAACCCGACCATCGAGGTGAACCACGGTGAGCCGGAGTGCGCGCCGATGAAGTCGTCCACGGATGCGTAGCCGTTGATCCGCGCCGCGTACTCGATGTCGGTGGCGTTCGGGTCCTGGTGGCGGTCGCGGAACCGCATGAGGGTCTCGGTGGTCCACGGATCGCGGTAGAGCACCGGGATCTCCAGCACCCGGGTGGGCAGCGCGAGCTCGTGCGCGTCGCCAACCTGCTGCTCCAGATCCTGCAGCAGCGCGAGCAGCTCGGCCGGCTCCAACACGTCCGGGTCGAACCGCACCTGGTAGGACGCGTTCGCCGGGCAGATTTCCAGCACCCCGTCCGGCCGCGCGTCGGAGAGCTTCTTGGTGATGGCCATCGCCCGGAAGTTGGCCTGCAGACTCATCTCCTCGGCCAGCTCGACGAAGATGAACTCGTCGCCGCCCCAGCTGTACCGGGCCGGCGTCACCTCGCTCATGACGGTCATGGCGTTGCCTCCTCGCGGTCGGACAACCACTGCTCCAGCGTCCCGGTGTGGAACTCCCCCGCCGCGAACCAGTCCTGGTCGAGGATCTCGGTGTGCAGCCCGGCCGTCGTCGGGACGCCCTCGACGGCGAACTCGGCGAGCGCGCGGCGGGAGCGACGGATTGCCGACTCCCGGTCCTCGCCCCACACCACGACCTTCGCGAGCAGCGAGTCGTAGAACGGCGGTACGGTGACGTCGGGCTCCAGCCAGGTGTCGACCCGGACCCACGGCCCGGCAGGCAGCTCCACCCGCCCGACCTTCCCCGGCGAGGGCAGGAAGCCCCGCGCCGGATCCTCCGCATTCACCCGGAACTCGATCGCCCAGCCGCGGGCTGCGATGCCGTCCTGCGCGTGACGCAGCCGCTCGCCCGCCGCGATCCGCAGCTGCTCGGCGACAAGGTCAATCCCGGTGACGAGCTCGGTGGTCGGGTGCTCCACCTGGATGCGGGTGTTCATCTCGATGAAGAAGAACTCGTGCGTCTGGTCGTCCACCAGGAACTCGACCGTGCCCGCGCTGCGGTAGCCGACCTCGCGGGCCAGCCGAGCGGCCGCGGCCGTCATCGCGTCGCGCACCGCGGCGTCGATGCCCGGGGCGAGTGCCTCCTCCACCACCTTCTGCCGCCGCCGCTGCAGCGAGCACTCCCGCTCGAACAGGTGCACGGCGTCGCTCCCGTCGCCGAGCACCTGCACCTCGACGTGCCGGGCCCGGCGCACGAAGCGCTCGAGGTACATCCGCCCGTCCCCGAACGCGCTCGCCGCCTCCCGGGACGCGGCCGGGAACGCGGTGCGCAGCCCGGCCTCGTCCTCGACGACCCGGATGCCACGCCCGCCCCCGCCCGCGGCGGCCTTCAGCATGATCGGGTAGCCGATCTCAACGGCTGCCGCGACGGCCGCCTCGACGTTCTCGACGCCGCCACGTGTGCCCGGCACCGTCGGCACGCCCGCGGCCATGGCCACCTGCCGCGCGCGGACCTTGTCGCCCATCTGATCGATCACCGCGGCGTCCGGGCCGACGAAGGCGAGCCCGGCGTCGGCGACGGCCGCGGCGAACCCGGCCCGCTCGGACAAGAACCCGTACCCGGGGTGCACGGCGTCGGCGCCCGCCGAACGCGCGGCGTCGAGGATCGCGTCGATCACGAGATAGCTCTTGCCCGCCTGCGGCGGCCCGATCTCCACGGCCGTGTCGGCCAGCCGGACGTGCCGGGCCTCGGCGTCCGCGGTGCTGTGCACCGCCACCGTGGATATCCCGAGGTCCCGCGCGGCACGGATGATCCGCACCGCGATCTCCCCGCGGTTGGCGACGAGGAGCCGTTTCACCCTGCCTCGATCACCGCGACCGGCTGGCCCGCATCGACGACGTCCTCGTTCTCCACGAGGAACTGCACGAGCGTGCCCGCCGCGCCTGCCGGGACCTGGTGGAAGGACTTCATGACCTCGACCAGACAGACGGTGTCGTCGGCCCCGATGACCTGGCCCTCGATTGCGAACGGGTCGCTGTCGGGGTCGGGCCTCCGGTAGAAGACGCCGGGTATGGGCGAGACGACCTCATGGCGGCGGCTCACGTGGGCTCCTCTCGGGTCGTGAGTGGTTATGCGTGCTGGAGCGCGCGTTGCCACTCACGACCCCGTCGGGGATCAGGACAGGTGGGGACGCAACGCCTCGTGAACGGCTTTCGCGAGGTCGACGGCGTTGGGGGTGTCGGAGTGGACGCAGACGCAGTCGGCGCGCACCGGGATCTCGGTACCGTCGACGGCCGTGGCGACCCCGTCGGTGACGGCGCGCAGCGCCTTCCGCGCCGACGAGGCGGGGTCGAACGCGGCGTGCTCGCGGGTGATGATCAGCGAGCCGTCGGGGCGGTAGTCGAGGTCGGCGTAGTACTCGGAGATGAACCCGCCGGGGCTCGACCCCCAGACGCGCTCGTGCACGGTGCCCGACATGCCCATCAGCGGCACGCCGAACACCGCCGCCGCGTCGGCCACGGCCTCGGCCACCTGCTCGTCGCGGGCCGCCATCCCGTACAGCGAGCCGTGCGGCTTGATGTGGTTGAGCTCCATCCCCTGCTCGCGCAGGAAGCCGGCCAGCGCGCCGACCTGGTAGATCACGGCCGCGGTCAGCTCGTCGCGTTCCATCTTCATCTCGCGGCGGCCGAAGCCCTCGCGGTCGGGAAGCGACGGGTGCGCACCCACGCGCACACCGTGTTCCTTCGCGAGTGCCACCGTGCGCCGCATCACCTTGGGGTCGGAGGCGTGGAACCCGCAGGCCACGTTCGCGAGCGTGATCCACGGCATCAGGCCCTCGTCGTCGCCGCAGCGGTAGATGCTGAAGGCCTCACCCATGTCGCAGTTGATCGCCACCATTGTCGGACTCCCGTCATTGTTGGCGCGCCCTGGCAGTGTGACCCGCCCCGCTGACGGCCCGCCAGACCTTCTCGGGAGTGATCGGCATGTCGAGGTGCGTGACCCCGAGGTGGGCGACGGCGTCGATCACGGCGTTCACCACAGCGGGTGACGAACCGATCGCCCCGGACTCGCCGATCCCCTTCACCCCCATCGGGTTGGTCGGCGACGGGGTGACCGTCTGGTCGAGGGTGAAGCTCGGCAGGTCCATCGCGGTCGGGACGTGGTACTCGGCGAGCGTGGCGGTCTTCGGGTTGCCCGCCGCGTCGTAGAGGGCCTCCTCGTAGAGCGCCTGCGCCACGCCTTGGGCGATGCCGCCGTGCAGCTGGCCCTCGACGATCGCGGGGTTGACGATCGGGCCGCAGTCGTCAACGGCCACGTAGCGGCGGATCTCGACGCGCCCAGTGTGCGTGTCGACCTCGGCCGCGCAGATGTGCGTGCCGAATGGCCACGTGAAGTTGGGCGGGTCGAAGTGGTGGTCGGCGGTGAGGTTCGGCTCCATCCCTTCGGGCAGGTTGTTGGCAAGGGACGCGGCGAGCGCGACCTCCTGGATCGTGATCCCCGGCCCGGACGTCCCGGCCACCGAGAACCGGCCACCGGTGAACTCGAGATCGTCCTCGGCCGCTTCGAGCAGGTGCGCGGCGATCGCGCGGGCCTTCGCGGCGACCTTCCCCGCCGCCACGTGGACCGCGACCCCGCCGACGGGCAGGCTGCGCGAGCCGTACGTGTCGCGGCCGAACGGGGCGATCGCGGTGTCGCCGTGCAGCACCTCGACGTCGTCGGGATGCACGCCGAGCGCGTCGGCGGCGATCTGCGCCCACACCGTCTCGTGGCCCTGACCGTGCGGCGAGGTGCCGGTGACGACCTCGACCTTGCCGCCGACCGTCATGCGCACGGTCGCGGCCTCCCAGCCACCGCTCTGCAGCCGCACCCCGGCCGCGACCTTGGACGGCGAGAGCCCGCCGCTCTCGGTGAAGTTCCCGATGCCGATGCCGAGTTGCACGGTGTCGCCCGAGTCGCGGCGCTCGCGCTGCTCGGCGCGCAGCCACTCGTAGTCGACCAGCTGCATCGCCCGGCGCATCGTGGCCTCGTAGTCGCCGGAGTCGTACATGACGCCGGACGGCGCGGTGCGCGGCTCGGAGAACGGGGGGATGAGGTTGCGCAGCCGAACCTCCGCCGGGTCCAGCCCCAGCTCGCGCGCCAGGTCGTCCATGATCCGCTCGTGCGCGTACGCCGCCTCGGAGCGACCGGCGCCGCGGTAGGCGTCGGTGGGGGTGAGGTTGGTGAACACGCCCTTGCACTCGAAGGAGTAGGCGCCGAAGTCGTAGAGGCCGCAGTAGGTGAACGCGCCGAACACCGCGATGCCGGGTGTGAGCAGCTGCAGGTAGGCGCCCATGTCGGCGAGCAGCCGCACCCGCATCCCGAGGATCTTGCCCTCGCGGGTGGCCGCGACCGCGATCTTCTGGACCTGGCCCCGTCCGTGGGTCGTCGCGATGTGGTTCTCCGACCGCGTCTCGGTCCACTTCACCGGCTTGCCCATGCGACGCGCCAGCGCGAACGCGAGGGCCTCCTCGGCGTAGATGTTGAGCTTGGAGCCGAACCCGCCGCCGACGTCCGGGGCGACGACGCGGATCTTGCTGTCGGACACGCCGCAGATCAGGGCGAGCAGGTCGCGCACGAAGTGCGGCACCTGGGTGGAGGTGTAGACGGTGAACGCGCCGCCCACCGGCTCCGGGACGACCACGACCGCGCGGGGCTCCATCGCGGAGGGCAGCACCCGCTGCTGCAGGTACCGGCCCTCGACGACGACGTCGGCCTGCGCGAACGCCTCGTCGACGTCGCCGACGGCGAGCGGCCACGTGTAGCAGTGGTTGGTGCCCAGATCCTCGTGCACGAGCGGGGCGCCCGGTTCGAGGGCGGCTTCGATGTCGACGACCGCGGGGAGCTCCTCGTAGTCGACCTCGACCAGGCCGAGCGCCTCCTGCGCGGTGTGCGGGTTCGTCGCCAGCACGACGGCCACCCCGTCGCCGACGTGGTTGACCTCGCCCCGCGCCAGCGGCGGGTGCTCCGGGATCTTGATGTCCTCCGTGACCGGCCACCCGCAGGGCAGCCCGATCGCGAACTCGCCCGCGAGGTCCTCGCCGGTGAGGACGGCCACCACGCCGGGCAACGCACGGGCGGCGGCCGTGTCGACACCGCGGACCCGGGCGTGCGCGAGCGGGCTGCGGACGACCGCCATGTGGAGCGTGCCCGCCGGAGCGATGTCATCGGTCCACGTGGCCCGGCCGGTGATCAGCGCGGCGTCCTCGCGGCGGGGCACGCTCTGCCCGACGAAGCTCGGGGTCTCGGCGGTCTGGGTCATCTGGCGCGCCTCCTCGCTCGACGGAAGCTCCCAGAGTGTTCTGGGTCACGTTCCGCGGGAAGGGGTGATCGCCCGATTCACCCGGCCGCCGCCGACCACCCGTTGGCGCTCCCCAGCAAGCTAGGCGGTGGTAGTAGTCGAGAGCCCCCCACGCGACGCCGAACAGCGCGGCGTCGTAGAGCGACGCCAATCCCGGGTCCGCGCCGAGGTGCACCGCGTTCCCCAGGCTCGTGAGTACCGGCTGGTGGTCCTCGAACACGTCTCGTCGACGATGTCCATAGGGCCGACGGATGAGAGGTTCTATCGTGCAGACTCTTCTGATGGGAGGGAGGAGGGCGTGAACTCGACCGCACAACTCACCCCTCCAAGCGGGTCGTGACCAGCGATGCTGGCGCACCGACGCCGTCGGCGAGGCACACCGTCTCGCCGCATCTGACACGGCTGCTGCTCGAAGCGGGTGTCACCGCCGGTCTGGATCGGTCGGCGATCGCACGTGTTCCCGGCCTCACACTCCAGGACTGGAACTCGGTCCGGATCCCCACCGCCGCCATTTTGCGGGCCTGGGACCTGGTGTCCGTGCCTCTGCGGGATGCGGGCGGGAGCGGGCGGGCGATGGAGCTGTGGCGGCCAGGCAGTTTGGGCGTGTGGGACTACCTGTTCGCCACCGCCGACACACTCGGCGACGCGCTGCGCGCCAGCGCTCGTCATTTCGACGCTATCGCCGACCCCATCGACAAGGTCACCGTCGTCCGCGATGACGAAGGCGTGACGTTCGGCTGGGACGGACCGTACCGGGACGACGTCTCCTACCCCCTGATCGCCGAGTTCGTGCCGTCCATGCTGCTCACGGCAGCCGCCTGGGGTGCGGGGCGCCCGCTGACACCCGTGAGCGTGCAGTTGCCGCACCGTGCCCCGGCCCGGCATCGACGGCTGATCGATCTGTACGGCACCCGCCGCATCGACTTCGACTCCGACCGTCCGTCGATCACCTTCTCGGCAGCCGATGCCGAGGCGCAGCTCCCGCGAGCCGACCCGGTACTCGCGGGGATTCTGAGCAGCCATGCTCAGCGCACGGTCGCCACCGCCCGGCGGGTGCTGGGCTGGCTGGATCGGTTCCACGCCGTGCTCGAGAGCGCGTTCGCCGCCGGCCCTCCTGAGCTGAGCCAGGTCGCGCACCGGCTGGCCATGAGCCCGCGGACGCTCCAGCGCCGCCTGCGCCAGGAGGGCACGGGCTGGCGCGAGGAAGTGGACGGGTTCCGACAGCAGCGAGCGGATCAGATGTTGCGGGCGAGCTCGTTGAGCGTGGAAACGATCGCCGCACGAGTGGGTTACTCCGACCCTCGCGCGCTACGCCGCGCCGTTCACCGCTGGTACGGCCATGGCCCGGCGGCCGTCCGTTCTGACCCGAGTTGCACAGGTTCACCCCGGCGCGGTGATGGCGAGGAGCCGGTCGAATAGGGCGCGGGCGTCGCCGATGATCTGCGGGGCGGCGGTGATCGGGCGCCCGCCGACGTCGATGTGGACGGTCCGAAGCGGCCGGACGAGCTTCTTGATCGAGGCCCCGGTGGCGTCCTGCAGTGACGGTGTAGCGGTGCGGCGCCGGGACCCGACCTCGGTGAGCACTCCGACCGCGGCCAGCTTCGAGGTCGGCTCCACGATCCTTGCCAGCACCAACGCCCGGAAGGCTTCGTCGGCGACGGCATCGACTCCGAGCCGGCGGTAGGCATCGAGCCAAGACGTGCCAGAGGACCTCGCTGGCCGAGCCGGTCACTACCACACCGCCGTCGCACCGGAAGCCGTCTTCACCTTCCGGACGTAAGCCACCGGGCGAGGCTATCGATTAGTGCTCTCCCCCGCCTCCGCGCCGAAGCGCCGAGCAGCCCAACCCGCGGGGCTGCGCCAGATTCGGCTGTTGATGTCGCTGCCGCGGATCACCTGAATTCGCCAGGGCTCCAGGCGGAGAACGTGCAGTTCGGGGTCCGCGGGGCTCTTCCAGAACTTTCCCAGATTGTAGCCCGCGCCGGGTGGGCTGCCTGTGCGGTAGAGGTCCCATACCCGGGCTTTGACGTCGAGGTCCTCGACCCATTCCGCGACGGTGTCGATGCTCACCGCGTTCTGGCGCGGCGACCAGTAGGAGAACGTCGTGTGCGGGTTGCCCGCCAGATGGGCCGCCTTCACCGGGGTCCGGTAGGTGGCCAGCCAGCCGAGTGGCAGCCCGTCCAGCACCTCCCACACCGGGATCAGCACCCTGGCCCGTGGTCGTCCCTTCGCGTCCACTGTGGTCATGGTGGCGTACACGATGTCGCCGACGTAGGCGTCGAATGCCTCCCTGATCTCGCTGAACTCGGTCATGACACTTTCTCCAGCACGACGACGGGAATCTCCTGCTCGGCCATCCGGGCGTAGCGGTGGTAGACGGGCGCCTGCGCCGTCATCAGGTCCCACAGCCGTACCCGTTCGGCCCCGCTTGCCGTACGGGCTCGGATGCGGAAGCGGTCTGCGCGGATCTGCACCTCCGCTTCGGGATTGGCGACGAGGTTGTAATACCAATTGGGTAGCTCGGGGTGACCGAACGCCGAGCCGCTGGCCACGAGCACGTAGCGGTCGCCGTCCGACCCGAAGAACAGTCCCGTGCGGCGGAGCTTGCCGGTCTTTCTTCCCGTCGTGGTGAGTATCAGGTTGGTGGTGCCGCCTTCGAGGTAGCCGTCCCGGCCGTCCGTCGCGAGGTAGCGGCGGACGTGTTCGGCGACGGACCGGTCAGGGCTGTCGGTGATGTTCATGGCCTCACTGTGTTCGTTTCTGCGGAACGGCGTGGTGGGCGCGAGGTCGTCGGTGTGGGAGGTCTCGGCGGCACTGCTCATGCTGCCGCCTCTTCGTGCACCTCGGCGGTCGCCGGGCGGTCGGTGAGGGCGAGGAAGACCTCGTCCAGGCAAGTCAGGTGGCTCTGCCGCGTACGGGCATGCATGGCCTGCTCCCTCCTCACCGATGATCGTCTGCGTGATCGTGCTGGAACGTTACGGACGACGGCGGGCGCACAGGAGGACTGCGGGCGCCAGGAAGGGGACCGCAGGTGTCACTGATGGCTTGTCACGCAGCTTTGACCGGGTAGCTGGTCCAGATCCGGATTGGTGAGCCGACCGCGAAGTTGGACTTGGGGCGGGCGCGGGCGTTGCGCCAGCGCACGTAGGCGGCGATCGCGCTGTTCTGCTCGTCGTGGCTGCCGTGGTCGGTGCCGTTCACCCGAGCCGGGCGGCCGCCTGACCCCTGATGCCCGCCCGCCTACGGCGGGCGCGGCTGGCTGATCACCGGCTTCCGCCCGTACTGACGCTGGGTGTCCCGAACAGCTGACCGGCCATCCGCAGCGAGCTGTCGACGACCTCGAACCCGCGCGGGAGCATGACCCGCTCGTACGCCGCGACCGCGTCGACGAGCGACGAGCCGCGGGTCAGCTCACCGGCGAGCGTCTGCGCGTCGCGCAGCGCGGTGTTCGCGCCCACCCCGCCGGTCGGCGGCATGGTGTGGATCGCGTCGCCGAGCAGCGTGACCGGGCCGGGCTCCCACGCCTCGACGCGCTCGCCTGCCCGGATCGTGATCGGGAAGAACGTACTCGCGTCGGCGTGCGCGAAGAGCTCGCGGACGTCCGCGTGCCAGGCCGCCGTCGCGTCGATGGTGAGCCTCCAGAGCTCCTCCGGCGCCATCCGGAAGAGCTTCTCGTCCGACACTCCGAGACGTTCGGGCGTGGCGGTGAGGGTCGTCATGAGGTAGTCGGACGCGCCGTTCCCGGGCGGCGTGCGGAACCGGACCGGCGCGAACCCCGCGCCGTACCCGGTGCGGTCGGCCACCCAGGAGAACCCGCGGTCGAAGTCCGCGGGCACCAGCGGGTCGGTGGCCCCCGTGAGTGGCATCCGGCCGTACAGGCAGCGGACGCCGATATCGCGCACGGTGGCGTGCGGGAGCAGCTGCCGCCGCACCGCCGACCCGACGCCGTCGGCGCCGACCAGCAGGTCGCCCTCGTCGCTGCCGCCCTCGGCGAAGTCCACGCGCACCCGCCCGGACGCCAGCACCTCGTAGCAGGCCACGGTCTGTCCGAAGTGGACGATGTCGGCCATGCCGGTCAGCAGACCCTGCCGGAACGTGTACCGGTCCACGCAGGTGAGCTCGTCGTCGGTCGGGGTGAAGACCTGCGCCATCAGCTGCTCCAGCTGGTGCGTGTAGCCGGCCACGAGGTCGCCGTTGACGCCACTGGTGCGCCGCGCCAGGTCGAGGACCTCCTGCGGCAGGCACGCCGCCAGCGCGGCGTTGCCGTCGCGGTCGATGTGGATGCGGTAGCCCTGGTTGCGCAGCTCCGGCGAGGGATCCCGCTCGTACACCGCCACGTCCAGGCTCGTACGGCGCAGCGCCTGCGCGAGCGCCAAGCCGCCGATGCCACCACCGCTGATCAGGATGCGAGTCATGCCCGCAGCCTATCATCCAACTGTTTGATTGAGTCACTCGTACATCAAGGTTGTGCATATGCACAGTTCGGGAGGCAGATCTCGTGGGCCATCCGGCTTTCTTGGGCGAGGAGTGGCCACCATGCTGTGCGGAACGCCGACCTCGGAGGGCCGATGCACCTGACGCCCCGCGAACACGAGCGACTGCTGCTGGCCGCGGGTGCCGACCTGGCCCGTCGCCGCCTCGCTCGCGGCGCCCTCCTCGGGGCGCCCGAGGCCGTGGCGCTCGTGTGCGACGAGATCTGCGAGCTCGCGTGGGACGGCCTGTCGCACGAGGAGGTCGTCGCCCGCGCCCGCGAGCTGATCGAGCCAGGGCAGCTCGTCGACGGCGTCCCGGCCGCGGTGCCCGCGCTGCAGGTCGAGGCGCTGTTCCCGCACGGCTCGGTGCTGGTGCACGTGGACGCCCCGTTCGGGCCGCCGCCCACCGACGGTCCCGGCGCGGTGCGCGCCGCGGCAGGCGACGTCGAGCTGGCGCCCGGCCGCGAGCGGGCCACGGCGGTGCTGCGCAACACCGGCCACCTGCCGATCTGGGTCTCCTCGCACGTACCCCTCGATCAGCTGAACCCGGCGCTCCACATCCACGGGCCAGAAGGCCGCTACCGGCTCGACGTCCCGGCGGGCACCGCGGTGCGGGTGGACGCCGGGGCGGAGCGCGAGGTCGCCGTCGTCCGGATCGGGGGCACGGCGTGACCGCGATGGACCGCGCCGAATACGCCCGCCGCTACGGGCCCACCACGGGAGACCGAATCCGCCTCGCCGACACCGAGCTCTGGGTCGAGGTCGAGGCCGACGACACCGAGGCCGGCGAGGAACTGCTCGGCGGGTGCGGGAAGACCGCCCGCCACGGCGCACTCGTCTCGAGCTCGGCCGACCGCTCCTCCGCGCTGGACATGATCGTGCTCGGCGTCGTGCTGCTCGACCCGGTGCTCGGCATCCGCAAGACCAACATCGGGATCAAGGACGGCCGCGTCGTCGGCGTCGGACGCGCCGGCAACCCGGACGTCCTGGACGGCGTGACCCTCGACGTCGACGCGCACACCGCGATGATCACCGGGGAGGGCCTGCTCGCGACGCCGGGCATCGTCGACTCGCACGTCCACCTGTCCAACGCCGACCTCGCCGCTGCCGCGCTCTCCGCCGGCGTGACCACGATCGTCGGGATGGGCATCGGCGGCGTGTGGGACGTCGGCGCCAACCCCCGCCACAACCTGCACTCCCTCATCGCCGGCTGGGCGGACGTGCCGGTCAACGCCGCGTTCCTGGCCCGCGGGTCGTCCACGTCGGCAGGGCTCCTCGAAGAGGCGGTCCTCTCCGGCTGCGCCGGGTTCAAGGTGCACGAGGACTGGGGCGCCACCCCGGACGTGATCGACACCTGCCTCGGCGTGGCCGAGTCCGCCGACCTGCCGGTCGCCCTGCACACCGACACGCTCAACGAGTCCGGCTACCTCGCCGACACCCTCGACGCCGTCGGCGGCCGCACCGTACACGCCTATCACGTGGAGGGCGGCGGCGGGCACCCCGACCTGCTGTCGATCGTGTCCCGGCCCAACGTGCTCACCAGCTCGACGACCCCGACGCTCCCGCTCACCCCGTCCACCGTGGCCGAGCTGGGCCCGATGACGCTCACCGTGCACCGCGGCCACGCCCACGTCCCGAGCGACGCCGCGATCGCCGCCAGCCGCATCCGGGAGCACGCGATCTCGGCCGAGAACTGGCTGCACGACCAGGGCGCGATCAGCATCGTCAACTCCGACGCGCTCGGCATGGGCCGCATCGCCGAGACCGCGCGACGCACCTGGCAGCTCGCGTCCGTGCAGGCCGCGCTCGCCGGCGAGACCGGCCCGGAGGTCGCGAACAACGTGCGCGTGCTGCGCTACCTGGCCAAGCTCACCCACAACGCCGCCGTCGCACACGGGATCGCGGCGCACGTGGGCTCGCTGCAGCCGGGCAGGCTCGCCGACATCGCGCTGTGGAACCCGGCGTGGTTCGGCGCCCAGCCCGAGCTCGTGATCAAGTCCGGGTTCGTGGCGTGGGGCGCGGCCGGGTCCGGCTCCGGCTCCACCCGGCTCACGCAGCCGCGGCGGATGCGCGCCTTCTACGGCGGGCACGGCGGCGCACCGGCCCGGCTGGCGCACGTGTTCGTGTCCGGGCAGGCCGATCCTGCCGCGCTACCGGCGGGGCGCACGTACTCCCCCATCGCCGACAGCCGCGGTCTCACCTGCGCCGACATGCTGCACAACACCGCCACCCCGGACGTCGAGGTGGCGCCCGAGCCGATCCCGGTGCGCGTCGACGGCCGGGAGATCCCGCTGCACCGGTCCGCGACGCTGCCGCTCACGCGGCTGCACCACCTGGGATGAGGGGTATGGACGTCGATCTGGTCGTTCGCAACGCCGTGATCGTCACGGTCGACGACGCGGTGCCCCGCGCGCACACGCTCGCCGTGCACCACGGCCGGGTGCTCGCCCTCGATGCCGACGGGTTGCGGGGCAGGGTCGAGATCGACGCGCAGGGCGCCGCGCTCGTGCCAGGGTTCGGCGACGCGCACAACCACATGGCGTGGTTCGGGTCGTCGCTCGACGAGGTCGACCTCTCCGGCCTGACCGACCTCGCCACGCTCTACGACCGGGTCGCGGAGCGCGCCGCGGCGCTCGCTCCCGACGCGTTCGTCATCGGCGCCGGCTACGACGACACAGCGATCGGTGGGCACCCGCACCGCCGCGAGCTGGACCGGGCCGCGGGCGGGCGACCGGTCGTGCTCAAGCACCGCTCCGGCCATGTGACGACGGTGAACAGTCCGGTGCTCGCCCGTATCGGCGTGCTCGACGGAACGGCCGTCGTCCCCGAGGGCGGGGTCGTCGTGCGTGATGACGACGGTCCCACGGGCACCCTCGAGGAGCAGGCGCAGAACCTGGCGAGCGCGCTGCTGGTCCCGTACGCCACCGACGATCTCGCCCGTGCGATCGGCAAGGCGGCCGCGGTGTACGCGGCCGAGGGGCTCACCCACGTCACCGAGTGCGGCATCGGCGGCGGCTGGGTCGGGCGCTCCCCGCGCGAGCTCGCCGCCTACCACCAGGCCCGCGAGGCGGGCACGCTCACCGTGCGGGTGCAGCTCATGCCGGTGGCCGACGCCCTTCACCCGGTGGCGGGTCACGCGAGCGATCCGGACGGCATCGGCCTGGATCTGGGCATCCGCACCGGCTTCGGCGACGACCGGCTGCGCATCGGGCCGATGAAGATCTTCACCGACGGCTCGCTCGTCGCCCGCACCGCCGCCATGCACGAGGATTTCTGCGACCGCCACTCGCACGGCTACTTCCAGGACGACCCGGACCTGCTGCGCTCCCGCATCCTCGGCGCGCACGCCGCAGGCTGGCGGATCGCGGCGCACGCCATCGGCGACCGCGCGATCGACCTCGCCCTCGACGCGTTCGCCGAGATGCAGCGCACATACCTGCGCCCCGACGCCCGGCCACGCATCGAGCACGCCGCCGTCACCGCACCCGAGCAGATCGCGCGCATGGCGGAGCTGGGCGTCACGCCGGTGCCGCAGGTCCGGTTCCTGTACGAGATCGGCGACACGATGGCCGCCGCCGTCGGGCCGGACCGGGCCGCCGGGCTGTACCGCCACGCGAGCTTCCTGCGCGCGGGGCTGCGGGTGCCGGGCAGCTCCGACCGGCCGGTCGCGGCCGGTGCGCCGCTGCTGGGCATGCAGTCGATGGTGCAGCGACGGACGTCGAACGGGGCCGTGATCGGCCCCGACGAGCGCGTCGACGCCGCCACCGCCCTGCGCGCCTACACCCTCGACGCCGCGTGGATCGCGGGCGAGGAGCGGGATCGCGGCAGCCTCACGCCCGGCAAGCTCGCCGACTTCGTGCTGCTCACCGACGACGTCACGGCCGTCGAAACGGACCGGATCGGCGAGGTCGGCGTCGTCGCCACGTTCGTCGGAGGGCGCTGCACCCACGGCGCCGAAGAAACAGGCGCCGAGAAGCTGGCCCTGGACCAGGAGGGATGACACATGGCGGTCACCGTCACCGAAGCCGAGGCGCGCAAGGTCGCGTTCGGCGCGTTCGTCGGCACTGCGCTGGAGTGGTACGACTTCTTCCTCTTCGGCACAGCGGCGTCGCTCGTCTTCAACCGGCTCTACTTCGCGAGCGACGACGTCGTCGTGGCCACCGCGGGCGCCTTCGCGTCGTTCGCGGTCGGCTTCCTCGCGCGCCCGCTCGGCGCGGCGGTGTTCGGCCACCTCGGGGACCGCATCGGGCGCCGCAAGTGCCTGATCATCACGGTCGCCCTGATCGGGTTCGTCACCGGTGCGATCGGGCTCCTGCCCACCTACTTCTCGATAGGCGTCGCCGCTCCGGTGCTGCTCACGCTGCTGCGGCTGCTGCAGGGCGTCGCGGTCGGCGGGGAGTGGGGCGGCGCGGTGACCCTCGCCGTCGAGCACGCCCCGAAGGAGCACCGCGGCCGCTACGCCGCCATGCCGCAGATCGGCTCCCCGATCGGCACGCTGCTGTCCTCGGGCGCGTTCCTGCTGGTCTCGCTGCTGCCGCCGGAGAGCTTCGACGCGTGGGGCTGGCGGCTGCCGTTCCTCGCCGCGTTCCCGCTGCTCTACATCGCGCTGTGGATCCGGCGCAGGGTCGAGGAGTCGCCGCTCTTCGAGCAGCTGCTGAAGGAGGACGAGCTCGCCAGCTCCCCCGTCACCCAGGTGTTCCGCCACGCCCTCCCCCAGCTCCTGGTGGGCGCCGGGTCCGCGTTCCTCGGTATCGGCGGCTTCTACCTCATCACCACCTTCGTGATCAGCTATGGCACGGCCAACCTCGGCATGCCCCGGTCGCTCCTGCTCACCGCCACGCTCGTCGCGGCCGCCGTCGAGATCGTCGTGCTCGTCGTCGGCGGGCGGATGGCGGAGCGCTTCGGGCCCGGGCACATCACGCTGATCGGCGGGGTGGTCTCGGCGCTGGTCGCGTTCCCGACGTTCTGGATGATCGACACCACGAACCCGGCGCTCGTGATCATCGGCGTGACGCTCGCCGTCGCGTGCCTCTCGATCCCGTACGCGGTGTCCGGGGCGCTGCTCACCGACCTCTTCCCGGCGCGCCTGCGCTACAGCGGCGTGGCGCTCTCGGCCAACGTCGCGGGCATCGTGAGCGGGTTCGTCCCGCTGCTCGCCACCGCGTTGCTCACGGTCAGCGACGGGCAGTCCTGGTCGGCCGCGCTCCTGCTGGTGGTCATCGCCCTGATCACGGCCGCCTCCGGCGCCCTTGCCCCGCGGATCGCGCTCGCGCACGACGAGGTGGTGTCACGTTAGGGCTGTGTCACGTTAGGGCGGTGACGCGGCGGAGGGTGAGCGCGAGGCCGAGTGCCCCCGCGAACAGCGCCGTCACGTACGCCACCACGGCCGGCCAACCGCCGAGGTCGTATGCGATGCCGCCGAGCGCGCCGCCGACGCTGCTGCCCAGGTAGTAGGCGAAGAGGTAGAGCGAGGACGCGACGGCAGGGGAGCCCGCGGGCAGCATCGACGCGCGCCTGCCCACCCAGCTACTCGCCACCGAGTGGGCGGCGAAGAATCCGACCGTCACGACGATTAGCCCGGCCAGCACCACGGGCAGCGAGTCGGGCAGCGTCGCCCATGCCCCTGCCACCGCCACGAGCACCGCGGCCCAGAGCACGCGGCGCCTGCCCCACCGGTCACCGAGGCGCCCTGCCCCCGTAGACGCCCACGTGCCGGCGAGGTAGCCGAGGAAGACCAGCCCCAGCAGCGCGGCCGGCAGAGTGAACGGCGGCGCGAGCAGCCGGAAGCCCAGGTAGTTGTAGACCGTCACGAACGCGCCCATGAGCAGGAACGCGATGCCGAAGAGGCACCGCAGGCCGGGGTCGGCCAGCTGCGCGCGGAGCGGGCCGCCCAACTCGCGCAGCCGCACGCGCGCCGGGGCCGGGGCGAGTGCGGGCGGCAGCAGCAGCCGGAACGCCACCGTGCACAGCAGCGACAGCCCGCCGATGACGGCCAATGCCACCCGCCAGCCCGCCACGTCGGCGACGGCGCCCGCCACGAGGCGCCCGGACAGGCCGCCGATCGTGTTGCCCGCGATGAGCAGCCCGACGGCGCCGCCGAGCCAGCGCGGGGCCACCTCGCGCGTCACGTGTGCCATTGCCAGTGCCGGCAGGGCGGCCAGCGCGACGCCCTGCAGCGCCCGGACCGTGACGAGCGCGCCGAAGGTGGGCGCGAGCGGGGCGAGCACCCCCAGCACCGCGGACGCGGCGAGGGCGGCCGTCATCACGCGCGTGCGGCCCCACGACTCGGCCACCGCGGATAGCGGGACGATCGCGAGCGCGAGCGTCCCGGTGGTCGCCGACAGCGCGAGGCTCGCCGCCGACGAGGACACCGCGAACTCGGCCGCGAGGGTCGGCAGGAGCGCCTGCACGCAGTAGACCAGCACGAACGTTGCCAGCCCCGCGCACCACATCGCGGCGCCGAGCCGCCGGTAGGTGGGCGTGCCGCGCTCGTGGCCGGCGCGTGGCGGGGCAGTCGTTGTCATCGCTCACCACGGTAGGAGCGTGCCTTTGATGCGTCCAATGCATCTTTGCTTGCCATACGATGAAGAAGTGGATGAGTCAGAGCTGCTGGCCGCGCTCGCTCCCCGGCTGCGCCAGTTCACCGCCGTCGCCCGCACCGAGCACATGACCCGCGCCGCCGACGCGGTCGGTGTGCCGCAGTCCACGCTCAGCCGCGGCATCGCCCGCCTCGAACACGACCTCGGCGTGGCGCTGTTCGTCCGAACCGGCCGCACCATGCGGCTCACCCGCGCGGGCCGCACGCTGCTGCGGCACACCGAGCGCGCGGTCGCCGAGCTCGACGCGGCGGCCCGCGAGATCGTCACGGACGCCGACGCCGTGCGCGGCCGCGTGGCGCTCGGATTCCTGCACACGTTCGGCGCCGAGGCGGTGCCGCGGCTGCTCCGTGAGTTCCGCCGGACGCACCCGGATGTGCGGTTCGATCTCGCGCAGGGCGGCAACGACGCGATCATGCAGCGGCTCGGGGCAGGCGAGGTCGACGTGTGCGTCACCTCGCCGCTGCCCGCCGACCCCGCCCTCGTCAGCGCCCCGATGTACGAGCAGGAGCTGCGCCTCGTCGTGCCCGCCGACCACCCGCTCGCGGCCCACCGCAACGGGCTGCCGCTGTCCGCCGCGGCGGGCGCCCAGTTCGTGGGCTACCGGCCGGGGTTCGGGCTGCGCAGCCTCACGGAGGCCTGGTGCCGGGAGGCCGGCTTCGTGCCGCGGATGGCGTTCGAGGGCGAGGACGGGGAGACGCTGCGCGGCCTCGTCGGCGCCGGCCTCGGGGTGGCGCTGCTCGCCCCCTCGACGCACGTCACGCCCGGCGTGGTCGAGCTGGCCGTCACCGAACCGCGGACCACCCGCACCGTGGGGCTGGTCTGGGTTGCCGACCGGCCGGCAGGCCCGGCCGTGCGCGTGTTCCGGGACTTCCTGCGCCGGTCCGGCCCGACCTTGCTCGCGCCGCCGGAGGGGCCCTGAACAGCGGTTTCTCCGGCCTACTGTGATCGTCTACCTCCTCGCCCACGAGGGCCACTCCCCCGGCCCCGGCCCCGGCCCTGAGCGGCTGGGGCATGCTGGACGCTGTGATCGGCGCCCAGGTGTTCCGTGACCAGCAGACGCTCACCGGCGAGCGCGTCCGGCTCGAGCCGCTGACCCAGGCCGTGCAGGAGGACTACCTCACGACCCTGCGGGACCCGGAGGTGCAGCGGCTCACCGGCAGCCACGAGCCCGTCGACCCCGACGAGGTGAAGTGGTGGCTCGCCACCCGGCAGGACCACCACGACCGGGCCGACTGGGCCGCCGTCCGCATCGCCGACGGCGCGTTCCTCGGCGAGGCCGTGATCAACCTGCTCGACGTCGACAACGCCTCCGCCAACTACCGCATCCTGCTCGGCAGCCCCTACACCGACCGCGGCTACGGCACCGAGATCACCCGGCTCGTCGTCGACCACGCGCTGGGAGTGGGCCTGCACCGGCTCAGCCTCGGCGTCTACGCCTTCAACCCGCGCGCCCGGCGGGTCTACGAGAAGTGCGGCTTCGTGCTGGAGGGCCGCCTGCGCGACACCCTGCTCTGGGACGGGCAGTGGCACGACGAGCTGGTCATGTCCGTGCTGGCAGGCGACCCGCGATGATCGACGACCTCGGCACGACCGTCGCCGTGCCCGAGCGGGTGACACGGGTCGTGTCGATCGTGCCGTCGCTCACCGAGGCGGTGGCCGTCACCGCGCCGGGACTGCTCGTGGGCGCCACCGACTGGTGCACCCACCCGCCCGGCCTCGACGTCGAGCGCGTGCGCGGCACCAAGAACCCGGACGTCGACAAGATCGTCGCGCTCGCGCCCGACCTGGTCGTCGCGAACCAGGAGGAGAACCGGGCGAGCGACCTCGACGCGCTGCGCGCCGCGGGCATCGCCGTCTGGGTCACGGACATCCGGACCCTGGACGGCGCCTTCGCGTCACTGAGCCGGATGCTCGCGGCGTGCGGGCTCGACCGGCCGGCATGGCTGGACGACGCCGAGGCCGCGTGGGCGGCACTGCCCGAGCCGGCCGTGCGGCGCCAGGCGGTCGTGCCGATCTGGCGCAGGCCGTGGATGGCCGTCGGCCGCGACACGTTCACGGGTGCGGTGCTGCACCGCCTCGGCGTCGACAACGTGCTCGCCGACGCCGACGAGCGCTACCCGCGCATCCACCCCGAGCACCTGCCGCCCCACGACCTCGTGGTGCTGCCCGACGAGCCGTACCTCTTCACCGCCGACGACGGGCCGGAGGCGTTCCCCGGGGTGCCGACGGCGCTGGTCAGCGGGCGGCTCCTGACCTGGTACGGCCCGAGCCTGACGGAGGCAGCGCGCACCCTCCCCGCCGCACTGGCTCCCTAGGTGGGTGGTGTCTTTCACGTGGCGGTCCGGCCTCCGGAGGTGGTCTCGGTAGGACCTCCGGTGGCGCACCGGAGGCCGGTCCGACGCACATGATCAAGGCCTCGGCGCGAAAGCGGGCGGAACCGGTCGTGACCGGGACGCCGCTAGGGCGGTGATCACGGCGAGTGGTGTGGGGACGACAGATCTGTCGTCCCCACACCACTTCCGACGATCATGAGCCACTGGCGGGGCGCGTGGGCCGAAAAGGGGCGTCCACACAGCACTGAACCGGGTGCGGGACGGCACGGGGAGATCCGCGAGACCACCTCCTGGCGGCGCCGCGCCCAGAAAGGCAGGCCCCGGACTGCCCCGACGCATGCCCGAGGGCCGCAGAGGCTCACGGATCAAGGGACCGCGAAGCGGCTCGCAAAGCGACACTGAGCGCCCTCGAGCTGTGAGGGGCGGCCCCGCACCATGCGCGGCGCTGTGTCAGGAGGCCGGTTCAGGCTCAGGACGCCAACCACCGAAAGACACCAGCCACCTGGACTAGGAGGGTCCGCCTCAGCTGTCGGCGGCTTCGAAAGCCCCTTCATGGCCACCGTCTACGGCATCGACGCGCCCGCCTCCAGCTCCTACACCCAGGAACTGCTCGGCTGGTCGCCCACCCATCCGACGCTGCTCGACGACCTGGAGCACGGCGACTACCTCGCCACGCCGCGGTGACCGGCGTGCGCGTTGAGGTCACCGTTGGCGGGTCGGACGGATGATCATCTCGTTGACGTCGACGTCGGCGGGTTGGGCGATCGCGTAGGCGATGGCGTCGGCGATCGCGGCGGCGGGGATGGTGTTGGCGCGGTAGCCGACCATCAGGGCCTGTGCGGCGGGGTCGGTGATGGTGCCGGCGAGCTCGGACTCGACCACCCCGGGCGAGATGGTGGTGACCCGGATGCTGGGGTCGGCCTCCTGGCGCAGGCCCTCGGTGATGGCCCACGCGGCGTGCTTGGTGCCGGCATAGACCGCGGCGGTCGGCGACACGGTGTGGGCGGCGATGGAGGCGACGGTCACGAAGTGGCCGCTGTGCTGACGCTGGAAGTGCGGCAGCGCGGCGACGATGCCGTGCAGGAGACCGCGGACGTTCACGTCGATCATCCGGTCCCATTCGTCGACGAGCAGCGCGTCCAGTCGCGACAGCGGCATCAGGCCGGCGTTGTTGACCAGGACGTCGAGCCGGCCGTGTGCGTCCACGGCCGCGTCGACGAACGCCGCCACGTCGTGCCGGTCGGCGACGTCGAGCCGCCGCACGTCGGCACTGCCGCCCGCGGCACGGATCTTCTCCGCAAGCGACGTGAGCCGGTCCTCGCGCCGCGCGCCGAGCACGACGTGGTGTCCGTCGGCGGCCAGCCGCAACGCGGCGGCCTCCCCGATGCCGCTGCTCGCGCCGGTCACCGCAACCACTTTGCTCATTTCTTGCTCCTCCTCTGGGGTCGGTCTCCAGACTGGCTGGGACCGGGCCGGTGGAGGAGGCCGCGCACCTCCTGGGTGCGGCACACCCAGGATCAGGCGAGCGACTCGCGGGTGGCGGCGATGCTGCCCAGCAGGGCAAGGGCCTGGGCATCGGCCGACCCCGGCGCGGCGTGGTAGACGACGAGCTGCTGGCCCGGCGCCTCCCGGATGTCGAAGGTCTGCATGCTCACAGTGATCCGGCCGACATCCCGGTGGACGAACGCCTTGACCTCGGCGCTCTTGCCGCGGGCCTGGTTGCGGCCCCAGATCTGGCGGAACTCGGGGCTGGAGGCGTGCAACTCCTCGACGATCGCGAGGGTCCGCGGGTCGTCCGGCGCGGGCCCGGTGGACAGGCGGAACCCGGCCACCGTGTTGACGGCCGCGTGCTGCCAGTCGGCGTAGAACGCCCGCGCCGCCGGATCGCGGAACACGTTGAGCAGCAGGTTGTCCGAGTAGGTGAACGCGTCGAACAGCGCGGCGCCCAGCCGGTTGCGGGCCAGCACGTCGTAGCAGCGGCTGATCACCAGCGCGGCGTTGTCGGGCCAACCGTCCATGAGCTGCAGCAGGTGCGGGGACACGTGTTCGGGGCGGGCCGACACCGGGCGCGGCGCGAGCCCGGCCAGCCGGAACACGTGGTGGCGGGCGTCGTCGTCGAGCCGCAGCGCCTCCGCCAGTGCGTCGAGCACCTGCGCCGACGGACCGCGTTCGCGTCCCTGTTCCAGCCGGACGTAGTAGTCGACGCTCACCCCGGCCAGCAGGGCGACCTCCTCGCGCCGCAGCCCCGGTACCCGCCGTGCCCGGCCAGCGGGCAGGCCGACCTCGTCCGGCCGCACCTCGTCCCGTCTGCTGCGCAGGAACTCACCGAGCGCCCAGGTCACCGTGTCACGGTAGCCCGCCGGGATCACCCGTGGGCAGCAGCGCCTCATGCCACCATTCGCGAGGCCTCCGCATGAACGGCCTGCACCACCGCCCGCGCAGCCGCTGACGGCGACTCCGCGGTGACGACCTCGAGCGATCCGCTCGAGGTCACGACCGGGTCGTGGACGGGAAGCCAGCGCACCTCGGCCGGGACGGAGTCCGCCGCCAGTCCCGGGACCCTCGTGATCCCCATACCGGCGGCGACCAGTCCGAACCGGGTGGCCCAGTTCCGCGCCGCGTGGCCGATCCGAGGCCGGTCGAGCCCTGGCCACGGCCCGAACTGCGGTTCGCCCACCGGGCCGGTCCCCACGATCCAGGTCTCGTCGGCCAGGTCGGCGACGGTGACGACCTCCAGGTCCGCCAGCCGGTGGCCGATCGCCACGGCGATCCCAGGGCCGCGTGGAATCGCCACCACCTCGTGGCGCAGCCCGGCCAGGTCCCGCTCCGGCACGACCTCCCCCGTCGCCATCAGCGCGACCTCGATCCGCCCTGACCGCAAGCGCCGCACCTGGACCGGGCTCGCCGCCTCCTGCAGCTCCACCTGGAGATCGGGATGTCGCTGCCCGAGCAGGGCGATCGCGCGTGGCAGCAGGACCGCTGCTGCGGAGGGGAAACCCGAGACCACCAGGCGCCCGGCCAGCCGGTTGCGGACGCCGGAGACCTCCTCCAGCGCACCGTCGACCTCGCCGAGGATCCGTGCCGCGCGCCGGGCCACGACCTGTCCCGCCGCCGTCGGCCGCACGCCACGCGCAAGGCGTTCGAACAACGCGGTGCCCGCGGCCGACTCCATGGCCCCGACCTGGCGGGACACCGCGGACTGCGTGTAGCCCAGTGAGAGCGCCGCGGCGCTGAACGAGCCCCGCCGCGCTACCTCGTGCACGACGCGGAGCCCGACGAGCGTCATCTCGGCCATGGCCAGAGCATATGCGAATCGGTAATGGCAAACGTGCGAAACCCTCGCTTGTCGCACACCTCGTACGGACGGAGGGTGGGTGCATGGCAACGAACGAGAAGGTCTGGTTCATCACCGGCGCATCCCGCGGATTCGGCCGCATCTGGACCGAGGCGGCACTGCGGCGCGGGGACCTCGTGGCCGCATCCGCGCGCGATCCTCGCTCCCTCGACGACCTGGTCGCGACCCACGGCGACGCGCTGCTGCCGCTGCGCCTCGACGTCACCGACCGGAGCGCGGTGTTCGAGGCGGTCCGCCGGACCGCCGACAGGTTCGGCCGGCTGGACGTGGTGGTGAACAACGCGGGCTACGGGCACTTCGGCGCGGTCGAGGAGCTCACCGAGTCCGAGATCCGCGCCCAGATGGAGACGAACTTCTTCGGCGCGCTCTGGGTCCTGCAGGCCGCGCTGCCGATCATGCGTGAGCAGGGCTCCGGGCACCTGGTGAACGTCACCAGCGAGGGCGGGGTCCGGGCCTACCCCGGCATCGGCGCCTACCACGCGTCGAAGTGGGCACTTGAAGGGCTGAGCGAGTCCCTCGACAAGGAGGTGCGTGACCTCGGGATCCGGGTGACCAATGTCGAGCCCGGGCCGTACGCCACCGACTGGCTGGCCGTCGGTTCGCGGCACAGCCCGCCCATCGCCGCGTACGACCCGCTCCGCGCCGACACCGGCGCCTTCGAGATCGGCGACCCCGAGGCCACGACCTCGGCGTTGTTCGCCGTCGTCGACGCCGATGAGCCGCCGCTGCGGGTCTTCTTCGGCAGGTCCTTCGAGCCGGTGCGCGACGAGCACATGGCGCGGATCGCCGAGTGGGAGCGCTGGCAGGACGTCGCGCTCTCGGCGTTCGGACCGGTCGCCGCGGCTCGCTGAACCCCGCGGCGGCGTGCGACCGCCCAACGGCCGTCAGACCTTGGGCAGGGCCGCGGAGGCGTGCACCCGATCCCGGTCGTGGAATCGCAGGGCTGGGGGAGCATCTCGGCACGGCGGAGCCGCCACCGGTGCAACCCGTGCCGGTCGACGCAGCCCGTCGCAGGTCAGACACCCCGTCGACCGGACGCGCCAGCCGAGAACGAACGCGCCGGGCGACACAGGGCCCTGGCCGACCCGGCATAAGCCTGTGATCACCAGACCGGCGCGTTTCCCGACGCGGGGCGTCGGCCTTCGCGCCGAACCGCTGATCACCGCTCCGGTCGCGCTGCGTTCCGCGGAACGCCCCCAGGGGGTGCGGCCGGGTGCCGGACGCTTTCGTGGGCGCGCCGTTCCCGGCCCGGGCCACCCGGCGCTCACCCACCAGCCCTCGGCCGCCGTTGAGTTCCCGCCGGTTCACCGCAACCCCCGCCTCATGGAGGTGGCCGGGTTGGGTGCACTACCGAATCATGTGGTTGCGCGGGCGGCCGTCCCCGACGCGGGGGCACGCCCGTTCCGGACGAGACCACCGCCGGTGTGGGTGCCACGCGACTGGCTGTGGTCCCGTTCTCGCCCACTGGCCGCACCGGGAACCTGGGGCGTGATCAGCGGGATCGGGACCTGAGCGGCACCCCTGCGGGTGGCATCCCGTTCCTGCTGATCACGGACCTGCCCGCGGCCCTGCCCCAGGGTCGTTCGCCTCGATCATCCGGGAGAGGGCTGGGGTGTGGAGGGTCGGGACCACAGCCGGTTGCGTGGCACCCAACCCGCGGTGGTCTCGTCGAGAACGGGCGTGCCCCCCAGTCGGGGACGGCCGCCCACGCCACCCCAGGGTTCGGTAGTGCACCCAACCCAGCCACCTCCACAAGGCGACGGGGTCGAGGTGAACGGGCGGAACCCCGCGCGAGGCCCGGCTCACGGGGCGGGCGCCGGGTGGCCCGGGCCGGGAACGGCGCGCCCACCGGCAGCCGCCCGACCAGACTCGACCCGATGGACCGACGCGATCGCGCCACCCCGGCCGCTCGACCGGCGGCGAGCATGATCCGAACTAGCGGTTGTCCACGGCTGCCCCCACAACCATGAGCACCCGAAACTCCGGATCATGCACGGGAAGATCGCGAGTATCGGGTGCTCATTGCTGCCGGCACAACCATGAGCAACCGATACTTCGGATCATGGGCGCGGCGCTCGAGGCTCCTGCAATTCGCGACCGAGCACCCTCTGATCCGCGCTTGCCTGTCCTACGATTCGGGTCCGGGAACCCTGCGTTCCGGGGAACGGGCGCTGTCATTGCGTCAGGGCTCCGGCGCCTCCTTCACCCGCGCCACGAGCTGGGTGGGGTTGACGTACCGCAACGCGATCACCAGCAACACCAGCATCGTGGACGTGTAGATCACGGCCATGGCGTCCACCGACTGCTGCGCCCTGATCCCGGCGGCCGACATCGAGTAGTACAGCGCCACGACCAGCGTCTGGGAGTCCGGGCCCGCCGTCAGGAAGGTCAGCTCGAACATCCCAACGGTCCGGACCAGCACCAGGATCGACGCCGCCAGTATCCCCGGGACGAGCAGCGGTCCGAGCACGCGCAGGAAGAGCGCCCGCATGCCGGCCCCGCACATCCGGGCGGCCGACTCGATGCTCGGGTTGATCTGCTCGATGAACGGGGTCATCGTCAGGATCACGAACGGCACCGACGGCACCAGGTTCGCCAGGACGACGCCGGACATGTTGCCGGCGAACCCGTACTTGTAGAGCACGGTGGCGAGCGGGATGCCGTAGGTGATCGGCGGCATGAGGATCGGCAGCAGGAACGCGAAGTACACGAGCCGCTTGCCCGGGAAGCTGCGCCGGGCCAGCACGTACGAGGCGGGCAGGCCGATCAGTACCGAGATCAGCACGACGAGGAGCGACACCTGCAACGTGACGATCACGACGTCGAGCAGCCCGAAGCTGCGCCATGCGTCGGCGTACCACTGCACGGTGAAGCCTTCGGGCACCCAGGTGCCGAACCAGCGCGTGCCGAACGAGCTGACCAGCACCGACCCGACCACGCCCGCCAGGTTGACCAGGAAGAACGCGACCACGCCCCACACGAGCCACGCACCAGGGCTCGCGACGATCCGGCGCTTTCCCGGCTGGAGCGCGACCATCAGCCCTTGCCTCCCGTCGAGCCGGTGTAGAGCCGCGACCGCCACAGCAGCACCACGGCGATGACGATCAGCTCGACCGCCCCCATCACCATCGCGATGGCCGCTGCGAGCGAGTAGTTGTACTGCTCGTACTGGGCCTGGTAGGCGGCGATGGCGAGCACGCGCGTCTCCCCCGCCGGGTTCCCGACCAGGATGGCTGAGGGGAACACGCTGAAGGCGAGCACGAACGCAAGGCAGAACGTGGTGGCGAGCCCTGGCGCGAGCAGCGGCAGCGTGATGTGGCGGAACCGCTGCTTCCAGTCGGCGCCCAGCGTGGCCGCCGCCTGTTCGAGGGTGGGGTCGATGCCCGACAGGTAGGACAGGATCAGCAGGAACGCGAACGGGAACCCGGTGATCACCAGGGAGAAGAACACGCCCCAGTAGTTGCCGACCAGCCGCACCGGATCGTCCACCCCGAGGCTCAACAGGATCTTGCTGAACCAGCCGGCCGGCCCGAGGAAGTTCAGCAGGCCCTGTGCGGTCAGCACGGTGCCGAGCGTGATCGGCACGACCAGCACGGTCGTGAGCAGCCGCTTGCCGCGGAAGCTGCCCCGCATCCGGTAGGCGATGGGTACCGACGCCAGCACGTTGAGCAGCGCCGCAGGCAGCGACAGCCCCAGCGTGATCCAGATCGTGTTCCGCTGGTACGGGTCGGTGAAGAACGCTGCGTAGCTGGCGAGCGGCCCGCCCTCCTCCGGCGCGAACGACAGCTGCAGCCCGTAGAAGAACGGGTAGAGGAACAGCAGCGCGACGAACAGCACGGCCGGGGCGAGCAGGAGCAACTGGCGGTCCACGCCACGCTCGGCGAGCCGGTGGCGCAGGGCAGGCGTCTGCGGAGTGCGTTCGGCCCGCTCCAGGGTGGCGGTCACGCGCCGCCCCCTGGCGCCGATGGCAGCAAGGCCACCTTGCTGGCGTCCGGATACCGGTGCCTCATCGGGTCACCTCCGCCAGCTCCGCAGGGGCCTTGTCTGTGGGGGACCTCTCGTAGACCAGCAACCGCTCAGGGGGCACCGCGAGCGTCACGGCGTCGCCGGGTGCAAGCCGCTGCTCGGTGCGCAGGTGCAGCGCCCGGCCGCCCGCTGTACGAGCCTCCACGGCGAGCTCCCGGCCCTGGTACTCGACCACCTCGACGGTGGCGTCGATCCGGTTCTCCGCGTCGACGCCGACGACCCGTACGTCATCGGGCCGCACAGCAGCGACGACCGCCGCCCCCGCCTCGACGGGGGACATCGCAGTGCCGACGAGCCGCATGCCCTCGCCCTCGAGCACCACCTCGTCACCCGATGCACGAACCGCGGTCATCTCGATCATGTTGCGGAAGCCCATGAAATCGGCGACGTGCCAGTTCGCCGGCCGGGTGTGCAGCTCCTCCGGCGTGCCGACCTGCTGCACGCGCCCGGCCCGCAGGACGACGAGCCGGTCGGCCAGCGACAAGGCCTCCTCCTGGTCGTGGGTGACGTACACGGTGGTGAGCCCGAGCGACTGGTGCAGCCGCCGGATCTCGGTGCGCATCTCCAGCCGCAGCTTGGCGTCGAGATTGGACAGCGGCTCGTCCATCAGCACGAGCGACGGCTCCAGCACGATCGCGCGGGCGATCGCCACCCGCTGCTGCTGCCCGCCCGACAGCTGGCCCGGCAGTTTGGCAGCGTGCTCCTCGAGCTGGACGAGGCGGATCGCCTCCTCGGTGCGCCGCGCGACCTCCGCGCGCGCCAGCTTGCGCATCTGCAACCCGAAGGCGACGTTGCGGCGCACCGACATGTGCGGGAAGAGGGCGTAGCTCTGGAAGACCATGCCGAACCCGCGCTTCTCCGGCGGCAGCACGTCGATCCGCTTCTCGTCCTGCCAGATGCTCCCGGCCGTGAGCGGCAGCAGGCCCGCCAGGCAGTTCAGCGCCGTCGACTTGCCGCACCCCGACGGCCCGAGCAGGGCGATGAACTCGCCCGCCCGGATCGTGAGGTCGAGGTCGGCGAGCGCGTCCTTGCCGGAGAACCGCCGCCCGACGCCGTCGAGCCGCAGCTCGCGGAAATCCGAAGTCACGAGTTGCCCCCGCCGATCTCGCGGTCCCAGCGGTCGAACGCCGCCACCATGTCCTTCGTGGCGAGCGGGGTGGCCTTCGGGTGGTTCGCGATCAGCGCCTCGTACTCGGGGCGGCCGTACTGCTGGATCACCTGCTGCGACTCCGGCGGAGCCATGTCGAGGCTGACGCCCTCGACCGCGGGCCCCGGGTAGAAGTAGCCCTTGTCGTAGGCCTTGGCCTGCTGCTCAGGGGTGAGCATGAACTGGATCAGCGCGAGCAGGGCGGCCTGCTTGTCGGCCGATGCGCCCTTCGGGATCGCGGCGTAGTGCGCGTCGGTGACCCACGTGAAGCCCTCGAGCGTGCCGACCGCGTACTCGGCGGGAACGGTGCCCAGCGCGCGCGGGTTGATGTCCCAGCCCGTGGTGCTGACGATGATGTCGTACGTGCCGTTGGCCAGGTTCTTCATCGTGTCGGACGTGCCCGACGGGTAGGACGTGATCGTCTTGTCCAGCTCGGCGAGGTACGCCCATGTCTTCTCCCACCCGCCCATCGGGTCCTTCGGGTTGGAGTCGCCGAGGATGTAGGGCAGGCCCATCAGGAACGTGCGCCCCGGCCCCGAGTTGGACGGGCGCGCGTACCCGACCTTGCCAGGGTTGGCCTGCGCGTAGGCGAGCAGCTCCTCGGCCGTCTTCGGCGGCTTCGGCACCCGGTCCGGCGCGTACTCGATGAGCGGCCCCGACGGGTAGTAGGTGACGACCACGCCGTGGTCGGCGGCCAGCTCCTGCATCGCGGCGGCCGGCTCCTGGTAGTTGTCCATGTTGGAGAGCCGGTCGGCGAACTGCGGCAGCAGCGGTGTGAACAGGCCCTGCTCGGAGCCGGCCGACAAGCCGTCGGTGCCGGTGAGCACCATGTCGATGCCGAGCCGGCCCGCGTCCTGCTGCGCCTTGATCTTGCCGGCCATCTCGGGCGCCGCCGCCTTCTCGGTGGTCACGCGCGAGACGATGTCCGGGTTCTTCGCCACGAAGTCGTCGATCATCCCCTGCGTGAGCTGCAGGTTCCCGGCGACGTCGAGGATGTTGAGCGTGACCGCCTGGGACGGGCGTTCGGGCACGTCGCCGGCCGGCACCTGGGCGGTGCCGGGCCCCTCGGGCGCCCCGCAGCCTGCCAGCAGCAGGATCGCGCTGATCCCGCCCGCGGTGAATGCCCTGCGCCAGTGCATGGTCATCGGCTGGTTCCCTTCGTCTCAGGAGTTGGGCGCGACCCCGGTCGTGCCGCGCACGATGAGCTGAGTGGGCAGTTCGCGGTGCATCGGGCCCGCGTCCGCCCCCGCGTCGAGCAGCGACAGCAGCAATCCGACGGTGGCCCGGCCCGCCGCACGCTTGGGCACGGACACCGTGGTGAGGGCGGGGTGGCTCATGGCGGACATCCCGATGTCGTCGCACCCGACGACGCTCATCGCCGTCGGCACCGGGATGCCCCTTGCGCCGAGGCGGCTGAGCAGGCCGAGCGCGACGAGGTCGTTGTAGGCGATCACGGCGGTGGCGCCGGACGCGATCGCCAGGTCGGCTGCCGCGACCCCGCCCTCGAACTGCGGCGGGAAGTGCCCGAGGTGCACCAGGTCGATCTCGCCCGCCTCCGCGGTGCGGTGCAGCCCCTTCTCCCGCTGGGCGTTCGACCACGACGTGCGCGGCCCGGCAACGAACGCGACCCGGCGGTGCCCGAGCGCCGCGAGGTGCTCGAGGGCCTGCCGCATGCCGTCGGCGTTGTCGACGGTGACGCTGGGCCGCTCCCCCGCTTCGCGGTTCATCAGCACGACGGTGGTGTCCGAGCCGACGCAGGCGAGCTCCTCGTCGGGGGCGCGCGGCGAGCAGAGGATCAGGCCGTCGACCTGCTTGGCGAGCGCCCGCAGCAGGTCTGCCTCGACGCCGGGCTCCTCGTCGGTGTCGGCGATGAACACCGAGTGGTCCGCCGCTCGCGCCGCGGCCTGCACGCCCTTGACCACGGCCGCGAAGAACGGGTTGGAGAGGTCCGGGACGATCAGCCCGAGGTTGCCGGTGCGTCCGGTGATCAGGCCCCTGGCCGCGCGGTTGGGCCGGTAGCCCAGGTCGCGCGCCGCCGCCTCGACCCGCACCCGCGTGGCCGGTCGCACCAGGTCGGGCATCGACAGCGCCCGCGACACGGTTGCCTGCGAGACCCCCGCCGCACGGGCGACGTCGCGGATCGTGGGCGCCACGGAGCCTCCGTCGTTGGTCGGCTGTTGCGTGCGGAAGTCTGAAACCGTTTACGGCCCTCGTCAACCCCCCTCTTCCAGGAGAGTCGATCTCCCGCGCGACGCTCGCGATGTAAGCGTTGCAATCCTTTCCAGCGATTGGTGCGGCTCAGGAACGCCACATTCGGCGAACCTGCAGGACAGGAACATGGCGTTCCTGAACGTCACCGCACCCGGATCGCGGGCGCCTCCGTCTTGCCGTACTCCTCCCGCAGGGCGGGGAGCAGCTCGCGCTCCGCGAAGGTCACGTAGTCGGGCTGGGTGTCACCGCCCACCTGGACCAGTGCGACGTGGGTGAACCCCGCGTCGACGAACGGGCGCACCGCCTCCACGTGGGCCGCCACGTCGGGCCCGCACGGGATGGCACCCGCCACGTCGTCGGGCCTCACGAACTGGGTGGCCGCGGCGAACGCGGCCGTGCCGGGCAGCTCGGCGTTGACCTTCCAGCCGCCCGCGAACCAGCGGAACTGGTCGTGGGCGCGCGCGATCGCCGTGTCGCGGTTCGGCCCCCAGCAGATCGGCTGCTGGCCGATCTTGGGCAGGCTGGTGCCCGCGGCGGCGTCGAAGCGCCCCACCAGCTCCGGCAGCGGCTCGACGGAGACCATCGCGTCCGCTACCCGGGCGAACGACTCCACCGACTGGTCTCCGGACACCGCGACCGCGATCGGCACTCCGCCGTCCGGGCAGTCCCACAGCTTCGCGGAGTCGACGCGGTAGTGCGCCCCGTTGCGGTTGACGTAGTCGCCGGCGAACAGCTCCCCGATGATCTCGACGGCCTCGCCGAGCATCTCGTGCCGCACGTTCACCGGCGGCCAGCCTGCGCCGATCACGTGCTCGTTGAGGTTCTCCCCCGCCCCGAGCCCGAGGCAGAAGCGCCCTTCGCCCGCGATCAGCGCCACCGTCGCCGCATTCTGCGCCACGACAGCGGGGTGGTAGCGCATGATCGGGCACGTCACGTACGTCATCAGCGGGATCCGCTCGGTGGCCGCGGCCACCGCCCCGAGCACCGGCCACGCGTTCGGCGCGTGCCCCTGGCTGTCGAGCCATGGGAAGTAGTGGTCGCTGATCACCGCGAAGTCGAAGCCCGCGTCCTCGGCCGCGACGGCGTCGGACACGAGCTCGCGTGGTCCACGCTGCTCGCAGAGCAGGGAGTATCCGAAGGCCACCATCTCCTCGCGGTACCCCGCGCGCGCCTCACCTATCCGACGAGCCCCCCGCTCGTCCGTTACCGGGCGGCGGTTGCAGGGGCGACGCGCTCGGCGAGGGCCCGACCGCTGGCAGCGGCGTCCTCCATCGCCTTGGCGCGGGATGCGGCGGCGAGTTCGCGCAGGTGCGCCATCTCCGGCTTCATCGCCGCCAGCGTCAGCTCCGCGGTCACCACCGTGACGTCGGCGCCGAACACGTCACCGAAGATCCGCCGCACGTAGGGCGTGTCGTGGTCCCACCCCTCGCGCGGGGTGCCGGGACCGTAGCCGCCGCCCCGCGAGACCACGACGGTGACCGGCCGCCCCGCGAGCGGGGCCGAGCCGGGAGCGAAACGCGGGTCGGTGAGCACGAGGTCGATCCAGGTCTTGAGGTGCTGCGAGACGCCGAAGTTGTACAGCGGCGCGGCGATGAGGGCGGCGTCGGCGTCGAGCAGCTCGTCCGCGAGCGACGAGGCCAGCGTGCCCGCGGCCCGCTGCTGCGGCGTGCGTTCGGCCTCGGGGGTGAACAACCCGGACACCGCGAGCTGCCACGCGTCGGCGGGCACCGGGTGCGCGGCGAGATCGCGGCGGACCACCTTCGGCTCGGGATGGTGGTCACGCCATGCGTGCTCCACGGCGTCGGCCACGGCCCGGCTCACGGACGCGTCGCCCTGGATGCTGCTGTCCACACGGAACAAGGTCATCGAGGATTCCTCCCAAGAGATGCGTGCTGCCACCCAGATCGTCTGTGATTCAGACGATCGTGTCAACAGAGCGTCTCACGGACCACATTCCCGGTACGATCGGCCTGTGACCAGCCCCCCGAACGTCGAGTCCGACCTCGGCTGGGTGCTGGGCACCATCACGCGTTCCTACCTGCGCATCGCCGCGCAAGCGGTGGCGGACGTCCCCGGCGGGCCACGCGGCTACCAGGTCCTCTCGTCCGCGGCCCGTGGCGATGCGGGCACCCAGCTCGCGATGGCCCAGCGCCTCGGCGTCGACCGCACCGTGATGACCTACCTCCTCGACGATCTCGAGAAGGCCGGGCTGGTCGAGCGCAAGCCCGATCCCGCCGACCGCCGCGCCCGACGGGTCGTGCTCACCGAGGACGGCACGGCCCGGCTGTGCGACGTCGAACGCAGGCTGCGCAGGGTCGAGGAACACGTGCTCGGGCCGCTCAACCCTGAAGAGCGCGACACCCTGCGCACCCTCCTGCAGCGGGTCGCCGTCGCGACCGGCGACGAGCGCACCGATGCCTGCGACATGGCGCAGGAGATCGAGAACAACTGCTAGGAGGTCCTGAACAACTCAGGCCGTAGCGAGCGGCGTACAGGTGGTGTCCTCGCAAGGCGGACGATCGCGCCGATACCGCTGTTGTATCGGTGCGATTGTCCAACGCGGCGAGGGCCGTTCTCAGAGCCAAGGCCGGTGAGCTGCCACCAGTAGCCAGCATCACTCATGGGGCGAAGGCTGCCCGCCGGTGGCTTCATACAGAGCCTTCGCTCATCATTTCGGTGGAGAGGCCGACGACCTGAGGTCGACGATTTCCGCCGGCTCCGCGCCCAGGCTGGCGTACATGCCACTCATCGATACGCATCCCGAGGCCACGACGTCACGTGCGTGGTGGCGCAACCTCTCCGCATGGGGTGGGCTCCTCGCGGTCTGCGGCGGCTTCTTCCACACCATGGTCGCCGCTCTGGAGCGCTACGAAGTCTGGGCGCAGATCGTCGACGAAGGATTCTTCAACACCGTCACGCTGGACCCCTCCGCCGACCGGCTCGCCGTGGCGGAGGCGTACTGGTTCAGCCCGGGTAGTTTCGGCGTGCCGTTGCTCCTGCTCGGCGCTCTCGTGACCGGGCTGACCCGGCGCGGGGTACGCGTGCCCGGATGGGTGGGATGCGGCGTCGCCGCGTGGGCCGTCCTGCTCGGGCTGCTCGGCACTTTCGACTCCGGATCGATCAGCCTGCTGTCCATCGGCGTGCTGCTGGCGGTCGGCGGCTGGAATGCCCGCCGAGCACCGGCCGACCGTACCCACCCCACGTGAGCTGGGCATGGAGTTGTCGTGGACCGGCAGCTCTGCTCATGGCAACGCCCGGCGTGCTCCTCGCTGCGGTCGGTCACACTCGGCTGGGTCATGCCGCGGTGACGGGGAGGCCGTGATGTCGATGAGACTTCCCGCCACCGAGCACACCAGCCGCCCGTGGCGGATCCACGAGATCGCGCCCGACTTCCAGGTGGAGGACGTCTGGGCGTTCCACACGCCCGGTGCCGGGCCGGACGACTTTCCCGTCATGCTTTCTGCACTGCGGGCGGCCGGCGGGCTGAACCGGGACCCGCCGCTGGTCCGTTTCCTGTTCGCCCTGCGCTGGAAGCTCGGCGCCCTGTTCGGTTGGGACGGGCCCGACGCAGGCCTCGCGAGGCGGGTCGAGTCGCTGTGCGATCGGCTGCCGCCTGACCTCCGCCAGGACGGGACCGGTACCGCAATGGCGAACATCCCGTTCACCATGGTGTACGAGCTGCCCGACGAGTGCGTCAGCGAGCTGGTCAACAAGACCGTGCACACCATCTGCCACCTGGGCTGGGTGCCGGCCGACGACGGCGAGCACGAACTGCGAATGGCGGCCCTGGTCAGGCCCAACGGCCTGCTCGGACGGCTGTACATGGCCGCGATCAAGCCGTTTCGGTATCTGATCGTCTACCCCGCGCTGACCCGGCAATGGGAACGCGCCTGGCGAGCCGCGGAGACAATCCCAGACGGAGCCACCCGGCCCAGCGTAAAGAATGGAGAGTCGGAATGATCCGGTGGGCGGGTTGGCTCATCACGCTGTACGGAGCCGCGCACACACTCGGTGCCCTGACGGTGCTGGGCGCCGCGGGCCACGCCGGGGTGTGGTTCAGCGGAGGGTTGTGGGGAGGTGACCTCGTCACCATGAGCCCGGCCATGAGCGCGTACTGGCTGAGTGTCAACAGCTTCGGCGTGCCACTCATCGTGGTCGGCCTCACCGTGCTGTGGCTGGACCGCCGTGGCATCACGCCGCCACGGTTCATTGCATGGACCCTCGGGATGTGGACCGTGGTCGACATCGTCGGGTCCGGGCCATTGCCCGCACAATGGCTGATCATCCTGCTTGCGAACATCCTGCTCCTGATCGGGGTCCGCCGCGGCACCCTGCGGCCTTACGTCGACACGAAGCGGAATCCCTAGTACCGCAGCGGGAATTCGTGATCACGCTGCTCGAGGCTGCCGCCGGGGCCGATTCGACGGGCCGTGCGCTCAAACCGGACAATACAGAATGGAATGGTTGGTTCATGACCGAGTTGCAGCGGCGTGCGAGGCGCGTCGGCCCCCTGATCACGGCTCTCGGTGTCGTACACGTCGCCTCCACGCCGGTGTTCTTTCCCGAGTCGGTGCGGAGCATCGTCAAAGGCCGGATCCTCGGCACCCTGAGCGCGGAGCCCAGCGCGATGCCCGTGCGGAAAGCGGGATTCTGGTATGCGATGGCCGGGGTCGCGATCGCCGCGTTCGGGTGGATGACCGGACACGCCGAGCGCAACGGAGGCACCCTGCCTGCAGTCCTGCCCGCCGTCCTCGCAGGCATGGGGACAGTAGGCGTCGCGCTGGACCCCCAGTCCGGGTTCTGGCTCTTCTACCCGCTGGCCTGGATCGCCCGCAGGCGAGCCCGGCGGCGCCCGTAGTCGCTCCACTGGTGATCTGCGAGGTCTCCACACCGACCTCGTCGCTAGCTTGGAGGAACGAGCCCGTTCTCGTAGGCGAAGATCACCGCCTGCACCCGGTCGCGAACCTCGAGCTTGGCCAGGAGGTGGCCGACGTGGGTTTTCACGGTGGCCTCGGAGAGGAAGAGCCGCTGCGCGGTCTCGGCGTTGGAGTGGCCTCGAGCGATCTCCAGCAGCACGTCGCGTTCGCGCGGGGTGAGCCGCTTCAGCAGCGGAGAAGCGTCGCGTGCGAGCCGTGTGGTCGCGAGGTGGTCCAGCATGCGACGGGTCGTGGAGGGCGCGAGCACGGCATCGCCGGCGTGGACGGCGCGGATCGCGTGGAGCACCTCGGCGGCCGACGCGTCCTTGAGCAGGAACCCGCTCGCGCCGGCGCGCAGTCCGGCGAAGGCGTACTCGTCGAGGTCGAACGTCGTCAGGACGATCACCTTGGGCGCATTCTCGCGGGCAGTCACCAACCTGGTGGCGTCGACGCCGTTCATGCGCGGCATCTGTACGTCCATCAGCGCGACGTCAACCGGTGTGTCGGCGAGCTTCGCGACCGCCTCCGCACCGTCGGCGGCCTGCATGACGATCTGGATGTCGTCGGTGGCGTCGATCACCATGGCCAGGCCCACACGGACCAGCTCCTGGTCATCGACAAGGGCGACTCTGATCGTCATCTCGAAGCTCCCTGTCGCCGACGAAACTCCGCACGCACCCTGAAGCCGCCGCCATCGAGGGGACCGGCCTCGAACCTACCGCCCGCAGCGTGCACACGCTCCTGGACACCGCGCAGACCGGCCCCCGTTCCGGGGACCGCCGACTGATCCTCGGCGTCCCCACCGTCGTCCTCGACAACCACGACCGACGCATCCGGTCCGTGCGAGACCGTGACCGTGACCGTGGGATGCGAGCCCGCATGCTTGATGCTGTTGGTCAGCGACTCCTGGACCAGGCGGTACACCGCGACGCCCGCGCCCCCGGTCAAGGCATGAGCTGAACCCCGCTCGACCAGGCGGACATCGATACCTGTCGCACGTACCTGCTCCACCAAGGCCACCACCTCTCGGAGCGAGGGCTGCACACCGTCGGAAGCAGCCGCCTCCCGCAACACCTGCAGCGTGCCGCGCATGTCGGCCAGAGCCTCCCGGGCGGCGCCGGCGATGACGGACAATGCCTGCGCCGCACGCTCCGGTGACTTGGCGGCGATGGCCGAGCCGCCCTCGGCCTGTCGCACGATGACGGCCAAGGAATGGGCAACGATGTCGTGCATGTCGCGGGCGATACGTTGGCGTTCGTCGGCCGCGGCGCGCTCGACGGCTCGAGCAGCCGCCTCGACCAGGCGCTGCCGCCGGTCGAAATGCGAACAGCCCACGGCCCACGTGCCGGCCACCGCCGCAACCAGTGCGAGGACAGCCAGCAGCAACGTGAGCCACCCTGCGGGGAGGGCGCCGTAGCCCGTCGCCGTTCTCGCGGTGCACAGCAACGCTCCGGTCACGCCGATCCCGAGGGCGAGCAGGCTCTTGGGCCGGGGGCGCTGCGCGGCGACGGCGTACAGGAGTACCAGGTAGACCGCCGACGACGGCAGGAAGAACAGCGGGATCTCCATGTTCCCGCTCGCCCCTGCCAGACCCAGCCCTGCCGGGTTCACCATCGTGTTCGGTAGCGCAACGGTCACCACCATGGCCAGGCTGGCGAGGAAGAACGCGGCCCCGGTGGCGATCCGTCGTATCGCGACAGTGGCAACCACGACAGACCCGCAAATACCGGCCACCCACAGCACCCAGGCCGGGGACCTGGCCGCCTGGAGGATGTCGAGCGAAGGCGGCCCCACGACCGCGGCGATCGCCAGGGCGAGCAGGGTGTCCGGGACGACCGGGTGTGCCCGCATCCACCGATCCAGGCGGTCGGTCCAGGTCACGGCGCCGATCCTAGGCTCTGCCACCCGAGCCGCGAGCCGGTCGTGCGGCTGCTGCGCGGTCGAGTCCTGCGTATTGGAACCCCGGAACGCGCCGCGACCGGCGGTGATCAGCGGCCGCGCCACCGTCGCCGGTGGGAGCGGCCCGCACCCGGATGTAACGCCGGCCGATGTTGAGGCGTCGACCCACCCCATCGCGGGTAGGCGATGGGCATGGCCGATGTCGACGACGAGCTGTGGGACGAGTTCCACCGGGTGGTCAACATGACCTCGCGCGAGCTGTCCGAGTGGCTGCGCACCCGCGACGCGGGCGAGGAGGGCGAGGAGCTGCCCGACCAGGCCGGAACCCCGACCGGGCAGCAGGTGCTCGCCATCCTGGGCAAGCGCCGCCAGGACCTCACCCCGCACGACACCGACGTGATGCGCCGCGTGGTGGACCGTGTGCACGCCCAGCGCCGCGACGACCTGGAGCCGACGGCGGGCCAGGCCGGATGGCGGCGCCGCCTGATGTCGCTGGGGCACGACCCGCTCAAGCCGGCCTGATCACGTCGATCATGCGGGTCCAGGAGTCCTTTCCGTAGCCGGCCGCGATCATGCGGTCGTAGAGCGACCTCACGGCATCCGGGAGCGCCGCGTCCTGGCCCGCGGCCGCTACGGCGCCCGCGATGTGGTCGACGCCCACCGCCATCATCTGCGCGGACGCGCCATCGTCCGGGTGGTCGTCCGCGTCGATGTTCGTGGCCGCCATCCCGAACGCCGACCGCGCCAGCTGGACGAGCTCGTCCGCGAGCGGCGCGTACTCGCGCGCGGCGACACCCGCCGTGCCGAGCAGCGCCGCACCCTGCACGAACGCCGCCAACGTGGTGACGAAGACGTGCACGAGTGCCTGGTAGAACAGCTGAGCCAGTGCCGGGTCGGCGCCGCGGTAGTCCGGGCGCCCAATCACCCGGAGGGTGGGCTCGTGGTCGGCGAATACCGACCTCGGCCCGCTGTAGAAGACGTACGCGTCCTCCGTGCCCACCGTGTCGGCGCCCACCATGATCCCGCCGACCAGCAGCTCGGCCCCGCGCTCGGCGAGCCAGGCCGCGGCGTCCCTCGATGCCTGCGGCGTATCTGAGCTCAGGTTGACGACGACCTTTCCGGCCAGCGCGTCGCCGACGTCGCCGAGGATCTCGTACATGGCGGCGTAGTGGGTGAGGCTGAGCAGCACGAGCGGGCCCGCCGCCACCGCCTCGGCCGGCGTGGCGGCCCGGGTCGCACCCGCCGCGACGAGCTCGTCGGCGCGGCTCGCCGTGCGGTTCCAGACCGTGACCGGGTGGCCTGCCGCGAGGTACGCCCGCGCCATGGCCTGGCCCATCGGTCCCAAGCCGATCATGGTGATGTTCAAGTGGTGCTCCGTCTCGTGAAGAGGAGTTCGATGAGGCCGACGTTGTCCTCGTGGCCGTGGCCCTCGGCCGTACGGCGCAACATCAGCGGGTAGAGCGGCGCGAGCAGCTCGGGACTCACGCCCTGCTCGTGGGCCGCGTCGATCAGGTTGTGGTAGGCGGCGGCCTGCATGCCGACGTTCGAGACGACGTCGCGGGCGTAGTCCCTGGCGTCGACGAGCTCGGCGGTGCGCTCCTGGAACCCGCCGACGGCAGCCATCCAGCGGCGCAGCAGCGGCGCGAACTCGACCGCCTCGACGCCCGCAGAGCGGACCATCGCGAACGCGTGCAGCTCCCCCATACTCGCGCCGTACATGGCGCTGAGCAGGGCGATGTCGTAGAGCGCAGCCAACCCGTGGTCGGTGCCGACGTACCGGCTCTCACCGAGGGCGTCGAGGGTCTCCCGGTGGTCCTCGAACGCCTCCTCCGGGCCGCTGTAGAGCACGAACGCCCCCGGCCCTCCGATCATCGGGGGGACGGCCATGATGCCGCCGTCGAGCAGCGCGAACCCGTGCTCCCCCGCCCACTCGCCCAGCTCGCGGCCTTGGCCAGGGGTGCCGTTCGTCAGGTTCACGACCACGCGCCCGGCGAGCGCGCCCGTCACGGGGTCGAGCGTCTGGTGGACGGACCGGTGATCCCACAGGCAGGCCACCACCAGGCCGCTCGCCCCCACGGCCTCCCCCACCGTCGCGGCCTCGGTGGCCCCGCCGGCCACCAGGTCCCCCGCCTTGCCGGGGGTGCGGTTCCACACCGTCACCGGCCGGCCCGTCGCGAGGAACGCCCCCGCGAGTGCCGATCCCATCGCGCCGAGACCGAGCACCGTCACGGCCTTGTCTTCTGCCATGCCTCGAGCATCGGAGGCGCCGCGCACGGCTCCCGCACGCTCCGCGCACGATTCCGACGAGCGGCGCGTTCGTCGGTACCTATCCGACGAACGCGCCGCTCGTCGGAAATGGTCGGAGCGGGCGGATACCGTGGCCGCTGTGCGATTCGGGGTGCTCGGGCCGGTGGCCGTGTGGGCCGACGACGGCAGCCCGGTGCGGGTGCCCGAGCGGAAGGTCCGGCTGTTGCTCGCCGACCTCCTCGTCCACGAAGGGCGTCCGGTGGCCGTCGAGCGGCTCGTCGAGCACCTGTGGGGCGGGCAGGAGCCCGGCAACCCGCTGAACACCTTGCAGACCAAGGTCTCGCAGCTGCGGCGCACGGTGGGGAACGATGCGGTGGTCCGCCAGCCGCCGGGATACCTGCTGCGTCTCGAGCCCGGCGCGCTCGACGTCCACCGGTTCCGCGCGCTCACCGCGCAGGCCAGGGATGCCTCCGACGCGTCCGACCGGGTCGCGCTGCTCTCCGACGCGCTCGCGTTGTGGCGCGGCCCGGCCCTCGCCGACGTGCGCGACGAGCCGTTCGCCGTCGCGGCCGCGCAGCGGCTCGACGAGGAGCGGCTGGTCGCCGAGGAGGAACGCGCCGAGGCGCTGCTCGCGCTGGGTGGCGCAGAGCTGGGCCCGCTCGTCGCCGAGCTGGGCGATCTGGTGGCGCGCCACCCGCTGCGTGAGCGGCTGCGCGGGCTGCACATGCGCGCGCTCTACCGCTCGGGCCGGCAGGGTGAGGCGCTCGCCGGGTTCGCCGAGCTTCGGTCGGCGCTCGTTTCCGAGCTCGGCCTCGAACCCGGTCCGGAGATCACCGCTCTGCAGCGCGCCATCCTCGCGCAGGACCCGGAGCTGCAGGGCCCGCCCGCGCCGCGGCGGCACGCGATCGCGGCCCCGCTCACCGAGCTCGTCGGCCGGGACGAGACCGTCGCGCGGGTGCGCGAGCAGCTGCGCACCGCGCGGCTCGTCACGCTCACCGGGCCCGGCGGGGTCGGCAAGACGAGCCTCGCGGTGGCCGTGGCGCGCGAGCACGCCGAGTCGGATTCCGCAGGCGCCTGTCTCGTCGAGCTCGCCGGGCTCGACCGGCAGGTGTGCCCGGAGGACGCCTGCCCTGCCGAGCACTGGGTCGTCGCCGCCGTTGGCACCGCGCTCGGGGTGCGCGACTCGGGCGATCTCGTCGAGAGCATCGCGGAGGCGCTCGCCGGCTCGCGGCTGCTCCTAGTGCTCGACAACTGCGAGCAGGTCGTCGCGGCCGTCGCCGTGGTCGCCCGAGAACTGCTGCGGGCCGTGCCCGGCCTGCGGGTTCTCGCCACGAGCCGCGAGCCGCTCGGGGTGGCGGGCGAGGTGCTGCACGAGGTCCCGCCGCTCGACCTGCCCGCAGGCGCCGACGATGCCTCGATGCGCGCGTCGAGCGCGGTGCGGCTGTTCGCGGAGCGGGCCGCGGCGGCGGCGCCCGGGTTCGTCCTCGACGCCGGCACTGCCCCCGCGGTCGCGGCCATCTGCCGACGGCTCGACGGCCTGCCGCTCGCGCTGGAGCTCGCCGCCGGACGGGTGCGGGCGCTGGGCGTGCACGAGGTGCTGGCCCGGCTCGACGACCGGTTCGCGCTGCTCGCGGGCGGCCCGCGCGACGCGCCCGACCGGCAGCGCACGCTGCGCGCGGTGATCGACTGGAGCTGGGAGCTGCTCACCCCCGCCGAGCAAGTGGTGCTGCGGCGCATCGCCGTGCACGCGGATGGCTGTGACCTCGAGGCGGCCGAGGCGATCTGCGCGGGCGACGGGGTGCGGCCCGGCGACGTGCTCGACCTGCTCGCCCGCCTCGTAGACCGCTCCCTTGTGGTGAGCAGGCCTCCACGGTTCCGGCTGCTGGAGACGGTCGCGGCGTACGGGCTCGAACGCATGGCCGATGCGGGCGAGCTCGAACGCGTGCGGCAGCGGCACAGCGCCCACTACCTCGCGCTCGCCGAGCGGGCCGAGCCGGAGCTGCGCGGCGCCGACCAGCAGCGCTGGCTGGAACGGCTCGACGCGGACGCGGCCAACCTGCGCGCGGCCGTCGACCACCTCGTGCAGCAGGCAGACGGCGCGGAGCAGGCGTTGCGGCTGGTGCAGGCGCTGTGCTGGTACTGGTTCCTGCGCGGGCGCACCGGGGAGGCGGTCCGGTCGCTGCGCGCCGCCCTCGCCGTGCCTGGTGCAGCGCCTGCGGGCGCCCGCGCGCAGGCCGCGGCCTGGCTCACCGCGCTGCGCGTGCTCGACGGGGAGCGGCCCGACGACGCAGCGCTCGATGTGTCCGCCATCGCCGACCCGGTGGCGAAGGCCCGCACCCAGTGGTTCCTCGGCTACGCGCTCAGCACCGTGGCCGATGCCAGGGCCGCGGCGCTCACGCGCGCCGCCCTCGCCACCTTCGAGGCCGTGGGCGACCGGTGGGGCATCGCCGCCGCGCTTGCCGACCGCGTGAGCCAGTCCTTCTACGCGGGCGCCCGGGAGCAGGCCGAGCGGGCGGCCACGCTGTTCCGCGAGGTGGGCGACCGCTGGGGCCAGGTGCAGACCACGTTCGCGCTCGGCGCCATCGCCGAGCTCACGGGCCGGTACGCCGACGCCGCCGAGCAGCACCGCGCAGGCCTGCGGATGGCCGAGGAGCTCGGCCTGTGGGCCGAGGTCTCCTACCAGCTGTCCTGGCTGGGCCGGGTGGCCCTGCTGGAACGCCGGTTCGCCGAGGCGGAGGATCTGCACCGGCGCGCCGTCGACATGGCGGTCGCCCACGGCTTCGCGCCCGGCCGCATCTACGCCCTCACCGGCCTCGCGCTCGGCGAGCGCCGCACCGGGGAGCTGGACGCGGCCGAGCGGCACCTGCACGAGGTGCTCGACTGGCACGTCGCAGCGGGCGCCGACATCGCCACCACGCTGATCCACGCGGAGCTGGGGTTCGTCGCGGAGCTGCGCGGCGACGCCGATGGCGCAGTGCGACGCCAGCTCACCGGGTACGCCGTCGCCCGGCGCAGCGGCGACCCGCGCGCACTTGCGCTCGCGCTGGAAGGGCTCGCGGGCGCCATCGCGCTCACCGGGGTGCACGGGCACGCCGCACGGCTGCTCGGGGCTGCCGCGGCGGCGCGGGAGAGCGTCGGCGCGCCGCTGCCGCCCGCCGAGCGCGGTGACGTCGACCGGATCACGGCAGTGGCCACCGCCGCCCTCGGTGAGGGTGAGTTCGCGGAGGAGTTCGTCCGGGGCGCGGTCACCGATCCTGACGAGCTCGCGTCCGTGCCCGACCGAACCGCATCTACAGCGCCACGACCATAGCCGCAGCCCTGTCATGCCGCATGCCATTAGTGCAGCGTGCGGATGGTGCATTCATTAAAGGAGTGAATGCACCATCCGCACTGTTGTGCCGAGCTCAGACCCGCCGGCAGGTCACCGTGAGCGTGAGACGCTGGCCGAACTCCTGGAAATCAGGCTGAACCTGAACGGCGCGACCGTTGGTGGTGACGCCTTCCCAGGCCACGAAGTCCTGGTTGCTCACCGAGTAGTCGTCCACCTGGTCCGCACGCTTGCACCGGACCTCGACATAGTCGTCCTGGATGCGCGGGACGATGGTCGGGCTTCCGTTCACGTTCTGGAGCGACCACGTCCGACTGATCTCATAGGTGCGCGGTGCAGCCTCGGCGAGGCCCGTCATGAGAAGCATCCCCGCCACTACGGCGAGAAACGTGGCGATCTTGCGCATGGATTTCCCCCGATATTCCACACGCCACCCCCGTGGATGGCGCGATACCGGCGTATCGCACCGCCCGAAGTTGATGTTACAGCGCACTATTCCGCGCCCGGACGCACGATCATCAGCACCACGACGACCGCCCACAGCAGGTTGTAGATCCCGGCGTACATGGCGAGCGAGCGCAGCCGGGCACCGCCGTCCGGCTCGGCGAGCGCGGCCTTTTGCCTCGGGTAGATCACGAGCGCCAGCAGCAGGCCCGCTGCCGCCGTGAGGAGCATCGCGATGTTGATCCAGATCTCGGCCATGCGGCCCTGGACGACGCCCAGCACGATCCCGACGACCGGTACGACGATGCCGAGCAGGCCGTACACCCGCGTGATGCGGTGCAGCAGCACCGCCACAGCTTCATTGCGCTCCCCCGCCGGCTCGCCGGATGCGGGAGCGCCGGCCGGCACTGCCGCCGCCGCGATTGGCGCGTACCGCGGGAACAGGCTGGCCGCCACGGCCGAGCCCCCGACGAAGACGATGCCCGCGAGCACGTGCACCGACAGCAGCAGACCTTCCACGGAACCTCCAAAGCTTCAGGTTGCATGAAGGCTAGCAGGACCTTCAGTAGCCCTGAAGGCGACCGCAGGATGTAGTGCTAGAGCCGGGAGAAGGCGGCACGCACGGCGTCGCCGACCTGCCGGAGAGCCGGATCGGCGTCGGGGCCGAAGAGCTGGGTGTCGACGGCGTCCACGGCGGCCATCGCCTCCCGCAGCAGGCGGGCACCCTCCGGCGTGAGCTCGATGGTCGACGCGGCCCCGGCCCGCGCCGTCCTGTCGCGCACGAGCCCGGCCGCGACCAGCGCCTTCACCGCCGTGTGCACGCTCTGGACGCTGATCCCCGACATCCGCGCCAGATCGCTGAAGGACACGCCCGGCACCCCCGAGATGTGCCCGAGCAACCCCAGCCGGCTCACCGTGAGGCCGAGCGGGGCGAGCGCGGCACCCAGCTCGGACTCGATCCGGTGCGCCACCGTGAGCAGCACAACCGACGGGCTCGTGGGCGGCGCCCCGCTCTCGGTACTCACGGCCGAGAGTCTCCCGCACGGCATCAACCGGTCAGGGTGCGGCGCGAGCTGCCTTCACCGCACTCCGAGCTGCAGCTCCCGGTCGATCCGCCGTTGCACCGTCGCGACCGTCCGGAACGCCTCGCGCAGCGACACCCGGGTGACCGGGCTGAGGTCGGCCGGCCGCACCAGGTCGTCGGGTTCCGCACCGGCGCGCAGCTGCTCCACCTGGTGGGCCATGCGCAGCTGCAGCACGAGGTGGAATGCCTCCTCCAGGGTGGCGGCCGGCCCGGCGTCCAGGGTGCCCGCAGCCGCGGCGGCGCGCAGCCGGGCCGGGGTGGACGCGCTGGTGACGCCGGCCGCCATCCCCGCCCAGCGGGCCAGGTCGACGATCGGGACGAGGCCGCCGCGCTTGAGGTCGAGCTTTCCGCGGCGCCGCCCGGAGTGCTCCACCACGAAGTCGCGCAGGAAGCCGGTGGGTGGCCGGTGGGCGAGCGCGTAGCGCCCGAGCAGCCGTAGCAGGTCGGGGTGGCGACGGGCGTCGCGGAAGACGTCGGCCACCGACGGGCCCGCGCGCACGCCCCACACCGGGCGGGCGTCCACCGCGAGCGAGACGAGGATCGGGGCGCGTTCCTGGGTGGGGTCGGCGAGCCAGCTGCGGGCGGCGGCCACCCAGCCGTCGTAGGAGCGGGCGAAGAGCTTGTTAGTCGCCACCGCCCCGTTGGCGTCGGCCCGGAACCCGCACGCCGCGAGCCCGGCCAGTACCTGTTCGGCCAGCGCGTGGGCGTACTCGGCGGCGTTGTCCGCACGACCCTGTCCATCCCCCGCCCAGACGAGCGCGCTGTCCACGTCGGAGGACGGGACGGCCTCGCGCCGCGCGAGGCTGCCCAGCGCCAGCCAGGTGAGCGGGCGCGGCGGTGGGCCGGGGGCGACCAGCTCGATGAGCCGCCGGGTGAGCGCGTCGACCACCACGGAGGTGATGCCCGCGATGTCGGTGGCCGCCACCCGCGCGTCGTGCAGCGCGATCACCGTGGGGGTGAGCCCTGCGGCCGCCGTCACCAGCTCCGGCACCGAGCCGGCACGGGCGATCGCCGCGCGCAGCCCGAAGCTGCTGCGCGTGGTGGCGGCGACGACGTCGACGTCGGCGAGCACGCCGAGCACCTCCCCCGTCGCGTCGAGCACCGGGGCGTGCCGCACGCCGCGGTCGAGCATGTCGAGCAGCACCTCGCCGCCGAGGCGGTCGGCGGCGACCGTCCATGCGGGCGCCGACATCGCCGCGCTGACGGGCGCGGCGGTGTCCACGCCATCGGCGATCACGCGACGCAGGTCGTGGTCGGTGAGGATGCCCAGCCGTCCGCCGTCGAGCGGGACGACGAGAGCCGACGCGCGGCACGCCGTCATCCGCTGTGCGGCCTCCCGGATCGGCAGCGCGGGGGACGCCCGGACGAGCGGTGTCCGCAGCAGCTCACGGACCGGGCGCTGAGCGGAGTCGGCGGCGCGATCCTCGGTGCCCGCCGGGTCGAGGAGCGCCGAGGACATCAGCGACCGGGTCACATAGCGCAGTCCGGCGGGCCGGCCGAGCACCGGGCGCATCGCGTCGGCGGGAATGCGCAGGCACGTCGTGGCACCCACGGCCACGGCGGCGAACCCGAGCGGTAGCCCGGACAGCATCGACGCGTGACCGAACAGCTCGCCGGGTCCGAGCAGGTCGAGTATCCGCCCGTCGAGCACGATCTCCACGGCGCCGGTGCGCACCACGCGCACGTGCGTGACCGGCGGGCCGCCCTTGGCGAGGATCGTCGCGCCCGCGGGGTGCTCCTCCGGCTCCGCGACGGCCGCCAGCGCCGCGAGCTCGGCGGCGTCCAGCGCCGCGAACGGCGGATGTGCGCGGAGGAAGCCGACGATGTCGCCCACGCCGGCAATCCTCCCCGTTGTCACCTCTCGGTGGTGAGCAGGTCGCTCGCCTTCTCCCCGATCATGTAGCAGGTGATGTTCGGGTTGATCGCCGGCAGGAACGGCATGATCGACGCGTCGGCCACCCGCAGCCCGTCGACGCCGCGCACCCGCAGCTGCGGGTCCACGACGGCGGCCGGGTCGCTCGCCGGGCCCATCTTCGCGGTGCCTGCCGGGTGGTAGACGGTGTTGTGGGTCTTCGCGATGTAGTCGGCCAGCTCGTCGTCGGTGACGGCGTCCGGGCCGGGGGTGAGCTCGCGGGCCACCCACTCCTTGAGCGCCTCCTGCTCGGCGATGCGGCGGGCCAGCCGCACACCGGTCTGCATGACCCGCATGTCGTGGCCGTCCGGGTCGGTGAAGTAGCGCGGGTCGACCCGCGGCCGGTCGCGGAAGTCGCGGGTGCGCAGCCGCACGGTGCCCCGGGAGCGCCCGCGGGTGACGTTCGGCGTGAGGCAGAAGCCGTTGTCGGTGGTCGGGTAGCCCCAGCGGACGGTGTTCAGGTCGAACGGCACCGACCCGTAGTGCATCATCAGGTCCGGCCGGTCCAGGCCGTCCCGGGTGCGGGTGAACAGGCCGATCTCCCACCACTGCGTGGAGCGGGTGACCATGGGCTGCGCCGCCTCCCACATCACCAGGCCCTCGACGTGGTCGTCCAGGTTCGCCCCGACGCCGGGCGCGTCCACCAGCACGTCGATCCCGAACTCCCGCAGGTGCTCGGACGGCCCGATGCCCGACAGCATCAGCAGCTTCGGGGTGTCGATCGCGCCCGCGCTGAGCACGACCTCCCGGCGGGCGGTGACGGTGCGCCGGCCCGGCCCGATGTCCTGCTGGTACTCGACGCCGGTGGCGCGCCGGCCCGCGAACAGCACCCGCGAGGCCCACGCCCCCGTGCGGACCTCCAGGTTCGGCCGCTTGCCCATGATCGGGTGCAGGTAGGCCCGGGAGGACGACGCGCGGGTGCCGTCGGGCTCGCGGTTGATCTGGAAGAACCCGGCGCCCTCGCAGACCGTCGCGCCCTCGTTGAACCGGACGGTCGGCAGCCCCACGACGGCGGCCGCCTCGAGCACGGCGACGCCGCACGGGTCGTCCGGCTGCACCTGCATGATCGAGACGGGGCCGGACCGGCCGTGTCCGTCCCACGGCCCGTCGTTGTTCTCCAGCCGCGTGACGAGCGGCCAGCACTCGTCGGCGCTCCAGCCGTCGCAGCCGATGGCGGCCCACTCGTCGAGGTCCTCGCGCGGCGGCCAGAACGCGATGCACGAGTTGTGCGACGAGCAGCCGCCGAGCACCTTCGCGCGGGCGTGGCGCAGGAAGCTGTTGCCGCGCTCCTGCGGCTCGACCAGGTAGTCCCAGTCGTAGCCGGAGTCGAGCAGGGCCATCCAGTCGGTGAGCTTGAGGATCGCCGGATCGTCGACGTCGGACGGGCCGGCCTCCAGCAGGCACACCGAGACCGCGGGGTCCTCGGACAGCCGGGCGGCGAGCGCGCAGCCCGCCGACCCGCCTCCGACGACGACGTAGTCGAAGGCGTCACCCGGGTCCGTCATGCCTGGCTCCCCTCCGGCCGCGGGCCGGGCGCCGGCAGCGTCGGATCCACCTCGTGCGCTTCCTCCAGCTGCTGCGCCATGTGCTCCGGCAGCGTGCCGACCCGGTGCCGGCCGCGGAGCCCGTACCAGGCGAGGCCGACGACGATGATCGCGCCGATGAAGATGAACGCGCTCCATGCCAGCCACCCGGCGCCGTACACGGCTTCGCGAGGCCACGCGAGGTTGATCGACATCACGACGCCCCACAGCACCGCGAGGATGTTCACCGGCAGCCCGAGCTTGCCGAGCGAGAAGTACCCGCTGCCTCGCGCAGCCGCATCCGGCCACTGACCGCGCAGCCTTCGCAGCAGCATCGGACCCGTGACCAGCAGGTACGCGATGTAGATCATGATGATGGCCACGCTGGTGACCGCGGTGAAGACCTCAGGGGATCCGATGTTCACCACGAGGATGATCAGCGCGAGCACGCCGACGACGATCGACGGGATGACCGGCGTCTTGTGCACCGGGTCGATCTTCGCCAGCCGAGCGCCCTCGGGAAGGGCGTTGTCGCGGGCCATCGCGAACATGAGCCGGATCGCCGCGGTGTGCACTGCGAGCGCGCACACGGTGATCGCGATCGCGATCGCGACGAGGAAGACCGTGCCGACCGGGCCGCCGAGCACCTGGAGCAGGATCAGCTGGCCGCCGCCGGACTTCACGCCGTAGTCCGGGTTGCTCAGGTCGGGGGCGGTGAGGATCAGCAGCAGCAGGATCAACCCGCCGATGACGAACGACGCGATGACCGCGCGCAGGATCGCTGTCGGGGCGGTGCGGCGCGGGTCGACGGTCTCCTCGCCGAGCGAGCTGGCGGTGTCGAAGCCGTACATGACGTATGCGGACGCGAGCGCGGCGACCAGGAACGCGCCGAAGTAGCCCATGCTCGTGCCCTCGCCGAAGCCCGAGGTGTCGAACAGCACCGACGGCGGGTTCACGATGTTGAACGCCAGCAGCACGATAATCAGCACGGCCGCGATGAGCTCGATGAACACCCCCGTGCTGTTGATCTGGGCCATCAGCTTGACGCCGATCGCATTGATCACGGTGGTGAAGACGATGAGCAGCCCGCCGAGGATCACGGCGTTGGCTGCTGCCGCCGTCGGATCGGCCGCGTCGCCGATGACCTGGAAACCGGACCAGATCTGGGGCAGCACGAGCTGGTAGGCCAGCACGACGGCGGTGATCGTGACGATCGATGCCGTGAGCATCATCCAGCCCGCCAGCCACGACGTGGCGGGACCGGCCAGCTGCTTCGACCAGTTGTAGACCGAGCCGGCCACCGGGTAGCGCCCGGCCAGCTCGGCGAACGACAGCGCCACCATGATCTGCCCGGCGAAGACGAGCGGCCACGACCACCAGTAGGCCGCCCCGCCCGTGCCGAACCCGAAGTAGAAGAGCTGGAACGTGCCGGTCAGGATCGAGATGTAGCTGACGCCGGCCGCGAAGCTCGCGAACTTGCCGATGCTGCGGTCGAGCGTCTGGGAGTAGCCGAACTCGGCCATCCCGTCGTCGCCCGCGCGATGCTCCGTCGTACTCACGTGCCACCTCCGGTGTCAGCGCCAAACCACCCGGCTGGGGCCGGCTGCGTGTTGTGCCAGATGTGCTTGTGTTCCTGGTACTCGGCCAGTCCGGTGGGGCCGAGCTCGCGCCCGTTGCCCGAGCGCTTCATGCCGCCCCACTCCGCCCCTGGCACGTACGGGCCGAAGTCGTTGATCCACACCGTGCCGTGCCGCAGAGCGCGGGCGACCCGCTCGGCCCGCCCCGCGTCGCCGGTCCAGACTCCACCGGACAGCCCGTACTCGGTGTCGTTGCCGAGCGCGATCGCTTCGTCCTCGGTGGTGAAGCGCTCGACGGTGAGGATCGGCCCGAAGGTCTCCTCGCGGATCACCCGCATGTCGCGGCGGACGTCGGCGAACACCGTCGGCCGGTAGAAGAAGCCCTTCTGCAGGTCGGGTTCCTCGGGCCGGTGCCCGCCTGCCACGAGGCGCGCGCCCTCCGCGTGGGCCGACGCGACGAAGTCCTCGATCTTCGCCCGCTGGGCCGCCGACACGAGGGGGCCGGACTCGGTGCCCTCGTCCAGGCCGTTGCCCAGCCGGATCCGGTCGGCGCGCCTGCCGAGCTCGGCGACCAGGTCGTCGTGCAGCGCGTCCTCGACGATCAGCCGGGCGCCTGCCGAGCAGACTTGACCCGCGTGCAGGAAGACGGCGGTGAGCGCGTTGTCGACGACGGTCTCGAAGTCCGTATCCGCGAAGACGATGTTCGGGTTCTTGCCGCCCAGCTCCACCGCGACCCGCTTCACGGTGCCTGCGGCGGCTCGCATGATCGCCTGCCCGGTGGCGAGACCGCCGGTGAAACTGATCATGTCGACGGCATCGTGCTCCGTGAGCGGGGCGCCGACGGACCGGCCGTCACCGAGCAGGATGTTGACCACACCCTGCGGCGCGCCCGCCTCCTCCAGCAGCCGCACGAGCAGCACCGACGTGAGCGGGGTGACCTCGCTCGGCTTGATCACCACCGTGTTGCCGGCCGCCAGCGCGGGCGCGACCTTCCACGACAGCTGCAGCAGCGGGTAGTTCCACGGCGTGATCAGCGCGCAGACGCCGACGGGCTCGTGCACGATGCGGCTGACCACCGCCGGGTTGCCCGTGTCGACGAGCCGGCCCGCGTCATGCCCCGCGAGATCGGCGTAGTAGCGGAAGACGGCGGCCACGTCGTCGACGTCGATCCGGCTCTCGACCAGCGTCTTGCCGGTGTCGAGGGTCTCGACGCGGGCGATCTCCTCCTTGTCGCGCACCAGCAGGTCGGCGACCCGGCGCAGCAGCGCGCCCCGCTCGGCGGCGGAGGTCCGTGGCCACGGGCCGCCGTCGAAGGCCGCCCTGGCCGCGGCCACGGCGCGCTCGACGTCGTCGGGGCCGGCCTGGTCGACCGTCTCGATCACGCCTGCGTCGAACGGGTTGATCACTTCGGCGCTGCCGCCGGACCCGGAAGTCCAGGTCCCGTCGATGTAGAGGCTGTGCACGCGCCGATCGTCCTCGCGAACGGCCGGACGTCAAGCGGTGGCTTCTCCTGTTGCAGGAAAGCCACATTCATGCAACCAGATGGCATGAAAGTGGCTTTGCTGCAATCAGCCTTTCAGTCCAGCGGACGCGAGGGCAGGGGGCGGGCCGAGCCCGCGGCCAGCAAGCCGAGGAGCAGCGCACCCAGCACAACGAACAGGGCACGCAGGATGCCGGCGTGCTCGCCGAGGAGGCCGATGAGCGGTGGGCCGGCGATGAAGGCCGTGTAGCCGATCGAGCTGACCACCGAGACGCGGGCGGCCGCGCGGGCCGGGTCGTCGGCGGCGGCGCTCATGCCGACCGGGAAGCCCAGCGAGGCCCCGACCCCCCAGAGCAGGGCCCCGCTGAGCGCAATGGGGACGGACCCGCCCAGCAGCATCAGCAGGAGCCCGGCGAGCGCGACGACGGCGGTGGCACGCACCACCGCGACGCGCCCGAAGCGCTCCAGTGCCGTGCCGCCGACCATCCGGCCTGCCGTCATAGCTGCCACGAAGAACCCGAACGCGATCGCGCCGACCGTCTCGCTCGTGCCGTGGCCGTCGACCATCGCGATGGCGACCCAGTCGTTCGCCGAGCCCTCGGTGAAGGCGAAGGCGAGCACCATCAGCCCGACGACGAGCGTGCGCGGTTCCCGCCACGCCGTGAGTACTCCCGAGCTCGACTTCGCCTCCCCGGGGGTGACCTCGGGCACCGGCAGGAAGTGCCGCACGGCCACCGCGACGACGATCGGGAGCAGCACGACCACGCCGATCAGCTGTACCGGGAGCGGGATGCCGAGCGCCGCGCAGGCCGCGCCGAGCGCAGCGCCGCCCACGGTGCCGAGGCTGAACCCGGCGTGCAGGCGGGGCATGAGCGAGCGGCCGAGCCTGCGCTCGACGTCGGCGCCCTCGACGTTCATCGCCACGTCCCACACGCCGGTGCCGAGGCCGGCGGCGACGAGGCCGACCGCCGCGACCGGCACGAGCCCTGCGAACATGCCGATGGAGAGCAGCGCCAGCCCGAGCGTCATCGACAGCGCGCCTGCGAGCACCGCACGGCCCGGCCCGAGGCGGTGCACGATCGGGCCCGACAGTGGCAGCCCGGCCACCGCCCCGCCCGACATGCACAGCAGCAGGAGGCCCAGCTGCGCCGTGGATAGGTCGAGCGTGTCGCGCAGCGCAGGCGTGCGCGCGATGAACGACGAGAACGCGAGGCCCGCGGCGACGAAGGCGACGACCACGGCCGTGCGCGCCCTCAGCAGCTGGGCGGAGGGCAGCGCCCCTGTCGTGGTCACATCGGCTCCTGTCGCAGTGTCGGATCAGTGGTGTCGAATCGATTCGATTTAAGGCTACGCGACGGAGGCGCCTGGCTCAACCAGGTTCGTCCCGTGCCCGCTACGGTTCCCGGGTGTCCACCCGTCCGACGCTCGCCGCCGTCGCGGCCCGCGCCGGCGTGTCCTCGTCGACGGCCTCGCTCGCGTTCGCCGACAGCCCCCGCGTCGCGCCCGCCACCCGCGAGCGGGTGCTCGCCGCCGCCGCCGAGCTCGGCTACGGCGGCCCCGACCCCCTCGCGGCCTCGCTGCGCCGCGGCCGCAGCGGCGTGGTCGGCGCGTTCATCGGCGAGCGACTGCTCTACGCATTCCGCGACCCGGTCGCCCTGCAGCTGCTCGACGGGATCAGCGAGGTGCTCAGCGCGCACGACGTGGGGCTGCTCCTGCTCGCGGGCGACATCGGGCGCCCGTCCACGAACCAGATCGCGCGCATCCCGCTCGACGCGGCGATCTTCGCCACCTGCGGGCTCGAGGACGATCCCGCGCTCGCGCAGCTGCAGGCCCGCGGCGTGCCGATCGTCGCCGTGGAGGGGCCCGCCGTCGAAGGCGTCGCGATGATCGACATCGACGACCGCGGCGGCACCCGCGACCTCGCCCGTCACCTGTACGAGCTCGGGCACCGGCGGGTCGAGGTCATCGCCATGCCACTGCGCCTCGACGGCACCCGCGGCCCGGTCACGCCGCAGCGGCGGGCGCGGGCGCACTACCGGGACGTGCGCCACCGCATGGAGGGCGTGGAGGACGTCTTCGGCCCGGTCCCGATCTACGAGACCTCGAGCAACGCCGTGGACGAGGGCGCCGCCGCTGCACGCATCCTGCTGGACGTCCCCGCCGACCGGCGGCCCACCGCGATCATCGCCCAGAGCGACGTGCTCGCCGCCGGTGTGGTCCAGGCCGCCGCCGAGCTCGGGCTCCTAGTACCCGATGACCTGTCCGTCGCTGGCTTCGACGGCGCGGAGCTGCACTGGCTCGCCCCGACCCGGCTCACGACCGTCGTGCAGCCGAGCGAGGAGAAGGGCAGGGCCGCGGCCCGGGCCGCGATGGATCTCGTGGACGGCGGCGACCCGGTGAGCCTCATGCTGCCCGTCGCGCTGCGGGTCGGTACCACGAGCGGGCGTGCTCCGTCCTCCGATCGGTCGGCACACCGATAGGAATCGCGGCGTGCCGGGAACCCGGCAGCATGGTGGTCCGCGTGCTGATCGTCGATCAACAGCCGCTGTTCCGCCGCGGCCTCGAGGAGGCGCTGCCGGCGGCCAGCGACGGCGGGGTGCGGGTGGTGGCCGGCACCGACCGCGCCGACTCCGCCGCGATGCTGGTGCGGCGCCACCAGCCGGACGTCGTGATCGTCGATCTCGAGCTCGACACGCCGGGCCCGCTCGCCGCGCTCGCCGCCATCCGACGGGCACAGCCGCGCCTGCCGGTCCTGGCGCTCACCCGGCACGTCCAGGGCGTCCTCGAGTTCCTCGGCGCCGGCGCAAGCGGGGTGCTGCTGCGGACCCGCTCGCCCGCGGGGCTGGTCCCGTCGCTGCTCGCGGCCACCGGCGCCGCGACGCGGCCCGCGCCGCAGCGGACGGGCCCGCAGCTCACCGGCAAGGAGCGGCACGTGTGGACCCTCATCGCGGGCGGCGCCAGCACGGCGCAGATCGCGCGGGCCCTGCACGTGTCCGAACGCACGGTCAAGCGGCTCACCGCCGGCCTGCTGCGCACCCTCGGCGTCGCGAATCGCACCGAGGCGGCCGCGCTCGCCGGCCGCGCCGGCCTGCTGGACGAGCGGCGCTCGGGCTCGCCCCCGTAGGAACCCCGACTCGCGCGCACTCAGACCGCGACTCGCGTACACACAGAGCGCGACTCGCGTGCACCCAGAGCGCGACTCGCGGACGGGGCGCAGCCCCACGTTCCGCGAGTCGCGGGGTGAGTGCGCGCGAGTCGCGGTCTCCGTGCGCGCGAGTCGCGGTCTTCGTGCAGGCGCCTGCGTCTACCGCGGCTACCGGGCGGCATAACGCAAGTAGGTGATGCCCCCGCGGAACGACTTCGCCTCGATCAGCCGCAGCCGCGGCAGCTCGTAGCCGTCCGGGAAGAGGCGGCGGCCGCGGCCCTGCACCACCGGGTAGACGAAGAGCCGATACTCGTCCACGAGCCCGGCCCGGACGAGGGCGTGGCAGAGCGTGATGCTCCCGGTGACCACGATGTCCTGGCCCGGCCGCTCCTTGAGGGCACTCACCTCGGCGATCGGGTCACCGGCCAGGATCGTGGAGTTCTGCCACTGCGGATCGGTCAGCGTCGAGGACACGACGTACTTCTGGACGCGGTTGAGGTAGTCCGTGATGCCGGTGGCGTCGTCCTCCTGCTTCGGCCAGTACCCGCGCATGTCCTCGAACGTCTGCCGGCCGGTCAGGAACGCGTCGGCGGTGCTGTCCTGCCGGTGCAGCTCCGCGATCAGGTCGGAGTTGTCGACGTCGGCCTGCCCCTGCGGGTCGAACCAGTCGCCCAGCATCTCGATCGAGCCGTCGAGGGTCACGTTCTGGGTGATCACGAGTTTTCGGTTCACATCCGTAGGACTCCCGCCGCCGCCGATGTTCATCGCCGCCATGCGGTCACGCTCACAGTGGGCTTAACTCGGCGGAAACCTTGCGGCCCGCGGCCGCTTTGTATACATCTGAGGTCCATTGATCATGCCGAAGGGCCGCCCCGTGTCCCACCCCCTCCGCCGCGCGGCCGCCGGGGCCATCGCAGGCCTGCTGGCGATCGCACTCGCCGCCTGCATCCCGGTGCAGCCGGTGGTGCCCGCGCCGCCCCGCCCGGACGTCCCGGGCGTGGCGTTCGACGGCCGTCCGGCCCGCCAGGGCGGCGACCTGGTGATGGCCCTGTCCAGCGAGCCGGACCGGCTCGACCCGACCACGTCGTCGTCGCTCTACACGCGCTACGTCATGAACACGATGTGCGAGAAGCTCTACGACATCGACGCCGAGGGCGACCTGGTCGCGCAGCTGGCCACGGCGCTTCCGAACATCTCGCCCGACGGGCTCACGGTGACGATCCCCGTCCGCACCGGCATCAGGTTCGCCGACGGCACCCCGTTCGATGCGTCGGCTGTGGTCACCACGCTGCAGCGCCACCTCACCCTCGAAGGCTCGACGCGCCGAGGCGAGCTGGGGCCGATCGCGGGCATGGAGGCGCCCGACGCGAGCACGGTGGTGATCCGCTACGAGCGGCCGTTCGCGCCACTGACCGCCTCGCTCGCCGACCGCGCCGGGATGATGATGTCGCCGAAGGCGATCGCCGAGCTGGGCGCGGACTTCGGCCGGTCGCCGGTGTGCGTGGGGCCCTTCCGGTTCGCGGAGCGGGTGCCGCAGACGTCGATCACCGTGGTGCGCGACCCGAACTACTACGCCGCCGACCAGGTCCACCTGGACTCGATCACGTACCGGATCATGACCGAACCGAACATCCGCGCCGCCAACCTGCGTTCCGGCGACGTCCAGGTGGCCGACCGGATCTCGCCGCAGGACGTCGACGCGCTCCAGCTGGAGAACGGGATCGGCGTGCTGCAGATCGGTTCGCTCGGCTACCAGGCCGTGACGTTCAACGTCGGCAACGTCGACGGCACCGGGGAGCCACCGCAGCCGATCGACACGCCGATCGCGTCCGACCCGCGCGTCCGGCAGGCGTTCGCGCTGTCGATGGACCGCACCGCGCTGGTCTACTCCGTGTTCAACAACTGGTACGACCCCGCGTGCTCGCCGATCTCCCCGGACAGCCCGTTCTCCACGCCCGCGAGCGAGGCCTGCCAGCCCTACGACCCGGCGAGGGCGCAGCAGCTGCTCGCCGAGGCGGGTGTGCCCACGCCGTACCGGCTCACGATGCTCGTGAGCAACGACGCCGACAACCTGCGGTTCGCCCAGGCGCTGCAGGCCAGCGTCCGCGCGGGGGGCTTCGAGATCGCCATCCAGCCGGTCGAGTACTCCACGCTGCTCGACGTGCAGGAGCGTGGTGACTTCGAGGTCCTGCACCTCGGCTGGTCGGGGCGCATCGACCCGCACGGGAACATGTTCAACTTCCTCACCACCGAGGCCTCCAGCAACTACTCCGGCTACAGCAACCCGGAGGTCGATCGGCTATTGCGCGAAGCCGCGCAGCTCACCGACCCGGCGGCACGCGCCGAGACCTACGGCCGCGTCGTGCAGATCGTGCAGCGGGACCTGCCCCTGCTCTACGTCTACCGGCTGCGCAACCTGACCGCGTACACCACGAACGTGGCGGGCATCGAGGCGTACGCCGACGGGGTCGTGCGGCTGGGACGAGCCGGATTCCTGGCAGAGGAGGGCGACTGAGTTGGCCCGCTACCTGCTCATCCGGTTCGGTCAGGGCGCGGTGACGCTGTTCCTGGCCTCGATCGTCGTCTTCGCCGGGGTACGCGCACTGCCCGGGGACCCGGCGCTCGCGATGGCGGGCGAGGAGGCGAGCCCGGAGACCCTGGCCGCGATTCGCGCCCAGCTCGGGCTCGACCAGTCGATCGTCGTGCAGTACTTCCGCTTCCTCGGCAACGCGCTGTCCGGCGACCTGGGCGACTCGGTGCGCACCGGCACGCCCGTCACCGAGCTGATCGCGACCACGCTCCCGGTCACGGCGTGGCTGTCGCTCTACGCGATCGTGATCGCCGTCGTGTTCGGGATGGCCGCGGGCGCGCTCGCCGCCGCCAACCGTGGCCGCTGGCCGGACCTGGCCGTCGGCGGGGTGTCGCTGCTGTCGCTGTCGGTGCCCAACTTCTGGCTCGGGCTGCTCGCGATCCTCTACCTCGCCGTCGGGCTGGGCTGGTTCCCCGCGTCCGGCTACGTCGCCGTCACCGAGGAGCCGCTGCGCGCGCTGTGGCACCTCACACTGCCCGCGCTGATCCTCGGCACCGGCCTCGCCGCGATCGTGATGCGTCAGACCCGCTCCTCGATGATCGACGAGCTTGCCGCCGACTACGTGCGCACCGCCCGGGCGAAGGGCGCGTCCCGCGGCACCGTGCTGGTCCGCTACGCCATGCGCAACAGCCTGATCGTCGTGGTGACGATCGTCGGGCTGCAGCTGGGCGGGCTGATCTCCGGCGCCGTCGTGACGGAGCGGATCTTCGCCCTCCCCGGGTTCGGGAAACTCACCCTCGACAGCGTCTTCACCCGCGACTACCCGGTGATCCAAGGGGTCGTGCTAGTGGTGACGCTCGCCTACATCCTCATCAACCTCGCCGTCGACGTCCTGTACTCGGTGATCGACCCACGGATCCGGGTGGCAGCGGGAGGGAACGCCTGATGGCCCTGATCACCCCGGAGATCGGTACCGACGACGAGCTCGGCACCCGCCGCGGCCGCGTGCTGTCCGGCCTGCTGCGCCACCGGCTCGGCGTCGTGGGCGGCGGGCTGCTGCTCGTCGTGGTGCTCGCCGCGTTGCTCGCCCCGTGGATCGCGCCCTACCCGCCCGACGAGGTGCACTTCGAGACGCCGTTCCAGCTGCCGCGCACCGTGGGGTTCCCGCTAGGCACCGACGACCTCGGTCGCGACATCCTCTCCCGGATCCTCCACGGCACCCGGGCGTCGCTGCAGGTCGGCGCGCTCGCCGTGGCGCTCGCGATCGTGGTGGGCACCCCGCTCGGGCTGCTCGCCGGGTACTGGCGCTGGCTGGACGCGCTCGTGTCGCGGCTGACCGACCTGCTGCTCGCGTTCCCGTTCCTCATCGTCGCGGTCGGCCTCGCCGCGATCAACGGAGCCAGCCTGACGAACGCCGCGATCGCGCTCGGCCTCGCCCAGGTACCGACCATGATCCGGGTGGTGCGCGCCGAGACGCTGCGGCTCAAGGGCCACGAGTTCGTGCTGGCCGCCCGGACGATGGACGCGTCCGGCGTGCGCATCCTGGCCACGCACGTACTGTCCAACGCGCTCTCGTCGATCATCGTGCAGGCCACCGTGATCATGCCGGTTGCCGTGATCGGCGAGGCGCTGCTGTCGTTCCTCGGGCTCGGGATCCAGCCGCCGACCCCCAGCCTGGGCATCATGCTGTCCGACGCCCAGCAGTACATCGTCCGCGCGCCGTACGCGGCGTTCTTCCCCGGGCTCGCGATCGTCGTGATCTGCCTGGCCTTCAACCTGTTCGGTGACGCATTGCGCGACGTGCTGAGCCCCGGCTCCCGCCGCTGAAGGAGGAAAGGACCCCTCGTGAGCTTCGTCCCGCCGCCCGAGTTCACCACCCGCCCCACGCTGCAGGGCACGTTCGGCATGTCCGCCACCACGCACTGGCTGGCCACCGCCACCGCGCAGGCGGTGCTGGAGCGCGGGGGCAACGCGTTCGACGCCGCGACGGCGGCCGGGTTCGTGCTGCACGTCGTCGAGCCGCACCTCAACGGCCCTGGCGGCGACCTGACCGGCGTCTTCGCCACGGGCACCGATCCGACCCCGCAGGTCCTCATGGGCCAGGGCCCAGCACCCGCCGCCGCCACGATCGCGCACTACCGCGGAGAAGGGCTCGACCTCGTCCCGGGCGCGGGCGGGCTCGCCACCGCCGTCCCCGGGTCCGTCGACGCGTGGCTCCTCCTGCTCGCCGAGCACGGCACGTGGGAGCTGGCCGACGTGCTCGCCTACGCCATCGGCTACGCCCGCGACGGCCACCCGGTCGTCGGGCGGGTGGGCAGCACCATGGAGACCGTCGCCCAGCTGTTCACCGAGCACTGGACGACGTCGGCGCGGCTGTGGATGCCGAACGGGCGCCCGCCGCGCGCGGGCGAGATCATCCGCCTCCCGGCATACGCGCGCACCCTGGACCGCCTGCTCGAGGCCGGCTCGGGCGCCAGCGACCGGCGCGGCCGGATCGAAGCGGCGCGCCGGGAGTGGAAGGAGGGGTTCGTCGCGCGGGAGGCCGTCGCGTTCCTGCGCACCCCGCACCGGCACTCGTCCGGCGCCGACCACGCCGCCGTGATCGACGTGGCCGACTTCGCCTCGTTCTCCGCATCGTTCGAACCCGCCGTCACGGCCGAGTTCCGCGGCACGACGATCGCCAAGACCGGGCCGTGGGGCCAGGGCCCCATCCTGCTGCAGGCCCTCATGATCCTTGACGGCCTCCCCGACGAGGCCCTCGACCCGTCCACCGCCGAGGGCGCCCATCACGTCCTCGAAGCGCTCAAGCTCGCCCTCGCCGACCGGGACGCGCACTACGGCGAGGCCATCGCCGACGGCGTGCTGGACGTCCTGCTGTCCCCCGAGTACGCGAGCGAGCGCCGGGAGCTGATCGGCAAGGACGCCTCGCACGAGTTCCGGCCCGGCCGACCGGGCGGGCGCGAGCCGTTCCTGCCTCCGCTCATGGCCGAACCCGACGAGGCGGCGACCGCCGGCGTCGGTGAGCCCACCGTCGTGCTGTCCGGGGAGACCCGCGGCGACACCTGCCACGTCGACGTCGTGGACAAGTGGGGCAACGTCGTCGCCGTCACGCCGTCCGGCGGCTGGCTGCAGTCCTCCCCGACGATCCCCGAGCTCGGGTTCTGCCTCGGCTCCCGGTTGCAGATGACGTGGCTCGAAGAGGGCGCGCCGTCGTCGCTCGCGCCGGGCGAGCGGCCGCGCACCACCCTCACGCCCACACTGCTGCTGCGCGACGGGAAGCCGGTGGGCGCGCTCGGCTCCCCCGGTGGCGACCAGCAGGACCAGTGGCAGCTGCTCTACCTGCTGCGCACGCTCGTCGGCGGCTACTCGCCGCAGCAGGCCATCGACGCCCCGGCCATGCACACCACGTCCATGCCCGGCTCGTTCTGGCCGCGCACCTGGACGCCCGGCGGCGCGGTCGTCGAGAACCGGCTGGGCGACGACGTGATCAGCGAGCTGGAGCGGCGCGGGCACCAGGTCACCCGGGCGGGCGACTGGGAGCTCGGGCGGCTCTCCAGCGTGGGCCGCGACCCCGAGACCGGGGTGATGACCGCCGCGGCCAACCCGCGAGGCGCCCAGGGTTACGCGGCGGGGCGCTGATGACCGGCACGCCGCTGCTGCGCATCCACGGGCTCGAGGTCTCCTACGACGCCCCCGTGCTGCACGGCGTCGACCTGACCGTGCGGCGCGGGCACCGGGTCGCGATCGTGGGTGAGTCGGGCTCGGGGAAGTCGACCACCGCGGCCGCCGCGATCGGGCTGCTGCCCGGCACCGGGCGCGTCACCAGCGGGGCGATCGAGTTCGACGGCGAGGACGTCACCGCGGCGGGCGAGCGACGGCTGCGCAGGCTACGGGGCCGCCAGATCGGCCTCGTGCCGCAGGACCCGATGTCGAACCTCAACCCGGTGGCCAGGGTCGGGCGGCAGATCGCCGAGACGCTCGTGATGCACGGCTTGGCGCGTGGTCGGGCGGCGCGGGAGCGGGCCGTCGAGCTGATGACCGAGGCGGGCATTCCGGACGCCGCGCGGCGCGCCCGGCAGTACCCGCACGAGTTCTCCGGCGGGATGCGCCAGCGCGTGCTCATCGCCATCGCGCTGGCCTGCGAGCCGCAGCTGCTCATCGCCGACGAGCCGACGTCCGCGCTCGACGTCACCGTGCAGCGCCAGATCCTCGACCACCTGGAGCGACTCATCGCGGCGCACGGCACGTCGCTGCTGCTGATCACGCACGACCTCGGGCTCGCCGCCGAGCGGGCCGACGACGTCGTCGTGATGTGGCAGGGCCGGGTGGTCGAGACCGGTCCGGCCGCCCAGATCCTGCGCGACCCGCAACACGCGTACACGCAGCGGCTGGTGGCGGCGGCCCCGTCGGTGGCCGCGCGGTCCCGGGCCGTTCCCGCACCGCCGCCCGCGGCTGATCCCGTCCCCGCGCTGGAGGTCACCGACCTCGTCAAGACCTACAAGGTGCGTGGGCAGCGCGAGGCGCTGCGCGCGGTCGACCGGGTGTCGTTCACCGTGCGGGAGGGCACCACCACGGCGATCGTCGGCGAGTCGGGCTCGGGCAAGACCACGATCGCGCGGCTCGTGCTGGGGCTGGAGCAGCCCACGTCCGGGCACATCGCGATCGCGGGGCGGACCTTCCGCGGGGCCGACCGGAGCGGGCGGCGGGCCATCCGTCGCGAGATGCAGCCGGTGTTCCAGGACCCGTACGGCTCCCTCGACCCGGTGCTCCCCGTGGAGCGGCTGATCGACGAGCCGCTGCGCGTCTTCGGGATCGGCGACACCGCGGCGCGACGGCAGCGGGTGGCGGAGCTGCTCGACCACGTCGCGCTCCCCCGCGGGGCCGCCCAGCGCCATCCCGTCGAGCTCTCGGGCGGGCAGCGGCAACGCGTCGCCATCGCGAGGGCACTGGCCCTGCGGCCGAAGCTCGTGATCTGTGACGAGGCCGTGTCCGCGCTCGACGTCATCGTCCAGGACCAGATCCTCGAGCTGCTCACCCAGCTGCAGCGCGACCTGGGCCTGTCCTACCTGTTCATCGCCCACGACCTCGCCGTGGTGCGCCTCATCGCCCACGACGTCCTGGTGATGCGGCGCGGCCGGATCGTCGAGCACGGCAGCGCCGCAGATGTCTTCGACGACCCGCAGGACGAGTACACGCGCGCGTTGCTCGACGCGATCCCCGGAGCCGCCCTACCGGCCTGAGAATGTGTTTGAGAAGCGCGGAGCGGGCCGCCCCTCGGCAGCCGGGACATGCTGGATCAGCGGAGCCGGCGGCCCACATGCGGGCTTCTCAAACACATTCGAGCGCAGGTGCTCGAGCAACGCGGCCGCGGCGGGCACGAGCGGGGCGCGGCGGTGCACGACCCCGGCCGTCCACGTCGGAGCGTGCCGGGCGATCGGAACGGACCGCAGGTCGGGAAACCCGGCCGCGAGCGTGGTCGGCACGATCGTCACGCCCAGACCGGCCCGGACGAGCTCGGCAGCGGTCATGGCGTCGTTCGTCTCGAACACCCGAGCCGGCTCCACGCCCGCCGCGCGGAACGCGCGGTCGACCTCCTGCCGGACCGCCCAACCGGGCACGAAGTCGACGAACGGATGGCGCGCCAGCTCCGGGAGCGTCACCGGAGCGTCCGGGAGTTCCGAATGCGGGCCGACGAGCGCGACCATCCGGTCTCGGATCAGCTCGACGCTGACCAGCCCGCGCCGCCGTCCCGTCAGCGCGACGACGGCCATGTCGACCGTGCCCTCCCGGACCGCGTCGACGATCTGGTCGGCGGGGGCCTGGCGCAGGCGCACCACCACCTCCGGATGGGCGCTCCGCAGCGCGCCGATCGCCCGCGGAAGCCGGCCCAGCAGCCCCTGCATGACGCCCACCGTGACCTGGCCGCGCAGCACGCCGCGCGCCGCATCGACGGCGCCCCGCACCTGGTCGGCGGCCGACAGGGCGGTGCGCGCCGCCGCCACGAACGCCTCCCCTGCCGCGGTGGGTACGACGCGGTGGGTCGTCCGGTCGAACAGCGGCACGTCGAGCTCCCGCTCGACCGCGCGCACGGTCGCCGACACCGCCGACTGCACCAGCCGCAGCCGCCTCGCCGCCGCCGAGAACCCACCCGCCTCGGCCACCGCGACGACGACCTGCATCTGCCGGAGCTCCACGGCGCCTATCTTCGTTGGAGATAACCGATATCTCCAATCATCGCGCCGACAGGGGAAGCCGGGTCCGTCGCCCGATGTTGGTAGGGGCGTGCAGACCTCGTATGCGCCTCCGCGCACGAACAGCAGGCACGGACGTGGCTTCTGGCTGATCGCGTACCTGTTCACGGTTGCGATGGCCTCGTCGACGCTTCCGACCCCGCTGTACCCGCTCTACCAGCGCGAAGAGGGCTTCGGCGCACTGATGGTCACCGTCGTGTTCGCCGTGTACGCCGTCGGCGTGCTGGCCGCGCTGTTCCTCGGGGGCCACGTCTCCGACTGGGTGGGCCGCAGGCGGATGCTCGCGCTCGGGCTGCTGGCCGGCATCGCGTCCGGCATCACCTTCGTCGTCTCGACCGCCCTGCCCGCGCTCATCGCCGGCCGGGTGCTGTCCGGGCTGAGCGTCGGCCTCGTCACCGCGACCGCCACCGCCCACCTGGCCGACCTGAACGGCCGGGCGCGCCCCGGCCAAGGCCTGCGACGCGCCGAGGTGGTCGCCACCGCGGCCAACCTGGGCGGCCTCGGCCTCGGCCCGTTGATCTCCGGCCTGCTCGCCGAGTTCACGAGCTCCCCGCTGCGCGTCCCGTACGTCGTGTCGGTGGTGCTGCTGACGATCGGGCTGGCCGCGCTCACGGTGGTCCCGGAGACCGTGCAACGCCCCGACCCGATGCCGGCGTACCGCCCGCAACGCACCGCCGTGGCTCCCGAGCACCGGCCAACGTTCGTCGGCGCCGCGACGGCCTCCGTCGTCGCCTTCGCGGTCTTCGGGCTGTTCACCTCGCTCGCGCCCATCGTCTTGAGCACGCTGTTCCACAGCGGGAGCCGCGTCATGGCGGGCCTCGCCGCGCTGCTGGCCTTCGGCTCGGCCGCCGCGGCCCAGATCCCGCTGCACCGCCTCACCCCGCACCGGCAGCTGGTCAGCGGCCTCGCCGTCATGGCCGCCGGGGTCGTCGTGCTCGTCCTCGCGGTGAACCTGGGCCTGCTCGCGCTGTTCCTCACCGGGGGGGCCGTCGCAGGAGCGGGCGCGGGCATCACGTTCAAGGGCAGCATGTCCACCGTGCTCGCCACCGCGGCGGCGAACCGGCGCGGCGAGACGGCCGCCGCGCTGTTCCTGTCCGCGTACGTGGGGCTCACCGTGCCGGTCCTCGGCCTCGGGTTCGCCGCGCAGAGCCTCCCGGTGACGGTCGCGCTGTACGCGTTCGCCGCCGCGCTGCTGCTCGCGCTGGCGTTCGCGACCTGGCGCATCGTCACCGCGCGCTCCCGAAGCGCCATGATGGGCGCATGACGGACGGGATCGACGCCGGTATCAACATGGCGGCCGTGCCGAGCGGTGCAGGCTGCAGCGAGTGCGACGAGGTCGGCGGCTGGTGGGTGCACCTGCGCCGGTGCGCCCAGTGCGGCCACGTCGGCTGCTGCGACACCTCCCCCGCCCAGCACGCCACCGAACACTTCCGCGCCACCGGCCACCCCATCGTCCGCAGCTTCGAGCCGGGCGAGAGCTGGTACTGGGACTACCGCTCGAACGAGATGCTGGACGGCCCCGATCTGCCAGAACCCCAGCACCGCCCGCTGGACCAGGCAGTCCCCGGCCCGGCGGAGCGGGTCCCAGCGGACTGGCGCGCCCACATCCACTAGGGCCGGCAGGGCATGATCGTGCCCGTGGAACCTCTTCGGATCGGAGTCCTCGGCGCCTCCCGGATCGCCGTCGCCGCCATCGTCGCCCCGGCGCAGCTCACCGGGGCCCGGCTCGTCGCCGTCGCGGCCCGCGACCGCGGCCGGGCCGAGACCTTCGCCGCCGAGCACGGGGTCGAGCGGGTGCTCGGCTCCTACGCCGACGTGCTCGCCGACCCCGAGGTCGAGGCGATCTACAACCCGCTCGCCAACGGCCTGCACGGCCCATGGAACCTCGCCGCGATCGCCGCGGGCAAGCACGTGCTCACCGAGAAGCCCTCGGCGAGCGACGCCGCGGAGGCCCGGGAGGTGCGCGACGCAGCCGCGCGGACGGGCGTGGTGTTCATGGAGGCCTTCCACTACCTGTACCACCCGGTGGCCCAGCGGCTGCTGGAGGTCGTGGGCTCCGGCGAGATCGGCGAGCTGCGCCACGTCGAGGTGCACATGGAGATCCCGCCTCCGCCGGACGGCGACCTGCGCTGGTCGCTCCCGCTCGCGGGCGGCGGGCTGATGGACGTCGGCTGCTACGCCATCCACCTGCTCCGGGTGCTTGGCCGGTTCGCGGGCGGTGCCCCGCGCGTCACCGGCGCCGAGGGTCGCGAGCGAGCCGCGAGCCCGGGCGTGGACGAGTGGGTGCGAGCGGAGCTCGCCTTCCCCGGCGGGGCCACCGGCGTCCTGCACAGCTCCATGGCGGCCGACGAGGTGCGGATGACGGCCCGGCTCGTCGGTGACACGGGCGAGGTCCGCGCCGCGAACTTCGTGCTCCCCCACCGCGACGACCGCGTCTGGGTCACGGCAGGAGGCACCGAGCGGGAGGAACGGCCGGGCCTGCGCCCGTCGTACGCCTACCAGCTGGAGGCGTTCGCCGCCGCCGTCCGGGACGGGGCACCGGTCCCCACCGACGCCGATGATGCCGTGGCCACCGCCGAGCTGATCGACGACTGCTACCGGGCAGCGGGATTCGATCTCCGACCGCGTTCGGCGCCGGTTGTCTGAAATTACCCCGCGGTGGATCTCCAGTCGCTAGATTCGCCGGCATGACGGCTGCGGGGGACGACAGACCGACACGCCAGCGGAGCATTGACCCGATGGCGATCTACGCGTATCTCTCGGCGATCGCGGCCGCACAGGATAAGCACAGCGCCAGGGTCGACGAGTTCGCGAGCGTTGCGGTGCAGCACACCACCACACTGGCGGCGCTCGTCGGTATGCAGGCGCAGCAGACCGCGGCCCTCGCCGAGCAGGGCGCGAAGCTCGACCGGATCCTCGAGATCCTCGAGAATCGCTGACCCCGGATCGGGCGACACGCCCCAACCGCGGCGACGCGCCGTGGCGGGTGCAGGATCGACGGGTGGTCTCCCGCACGGCTCCGCTCGCCCCATCCCTCGCCGACGTCGTCGGCGCCGCCGCCGCACGGCTCGAGGGCGTCGCGCTCCCCACCCCGCTGCAGCCGAGCGAGCGGCTGTCGGCCGCGACCGGGGCGCAGGTCTGGCTGAAGCGGGAGGACCTGCAGGTCGGGCGCTCGTACAAGCTGCGCGGCGCGTACAACCTCCTGGCCCAGCTCGGCGCGGCGGAGCGGGCGGCGGGGGCGGTGTGCGCGAGCGCGGGCAACCACGGCCAGGGCGTCGCGTACGCCTGCCGCAGGCTGGGGATCCGCGGCCGGGTGCACGTGCCGAGCACGACACCGCGGCAGAAGCGGGAGCGGATCACCGCGCTCGGCGGCGACGCCGTGGAGCTGGTGGTCGGCGGCGACACCTACGACGAGGCCGCCGCGGCGGCCGCCGAGCACGCGGCCCGTACCGGGGCGACCGTCGTCCCGGCGTTCGACGACCTGCGCACGATCGCCGGGCAGGGCACGGTGGCCGCGGAGATCGTGGCGCAGCTGGACCGCGCACCGGACGTCGTCGTGGTGCCGGTGGGCGGCGGTGGCCTGCTGGCAGGCGTCGGCGGTTTCCTCGCGGAGCGGCACCCGCAGGTCCGGGTCGTGGGGGTGGAGCCCGCTGGCGCAGCGAGCATGACGGCCGCGTTCGCCGCGGGTGAGCCGGTGACGCTGCCCGAGCTGGACACGTTCGTCGACGGCGCAGCCGTGCGCCGCGTCGGCGACGTGAGCTTCCCGCTCGTCCGCGACAGCGGCGCCGAGCTCACGACGGTGGCCGAGGGCCGCGTCTGCACGGAGATGCTCGACCTCTACCAGGTCGACGGGATCATCGCCGAACCCGCGGGGGCGCTCGCCGCCGCCGCGCTGGACGAGCTCGACCTGCCGTCCGGCGCCACGGTCGTCTGCCTGCTCTCGGGCGGCAACAACGATGTGAGCCGCTACGCCGAGGTGATCGAGCGCTCGCTCGTGCACCGCGGGCTCAAGCACTACTTCCTCGTGGAGTTCCCGCAGGAGCCGGGCGCGCTGCGCCGGTTCCTCGACGAGGTCCTCGGCCCGGACGACGACATCGTGCTGTTCGAGTACGTCAAGCGCGACAACCGCGAGACCGGCGCGGCGCTCGTCGGGATCGAGCTGGCCGGCCGCGACGGCTACGAGCCGCTGTGGAAGCGCATGGAGGCCAGTCCGCTGAAGATCCAGCACATCGCGCCGGGTACCACCGCGTACCGCTTCCTGGTGTGACCCGGCTGTACGCCGGGGAACCCGCCGTCGGCAGATGGCGGGCGGTTCCCGTCACCGAGGTCCTCGCCCTGCTCGGGCGCCCGCGCGTCCTCGCCGTCGACGGGCGCTCCGGCGGCGGAAAAACCACCGTTGCGCGGCGGCTCGCGGCCGCCGTACCGGGCGCGATCGTGCTGCACACCGACGACGTCGCCTGGTACCACGCGTTCTTCGACTGGGCCGATCTCATGCGGGACGGGATCCTCGCTCCCCTGCGCGCGGGCGAGGACGTCGCGTACCGCCCGCCTGCGTGGGACGAGCGGGGCCGCGACGGCGCGATCACGGCGAGCGCGGCGAGCCCGCTGGTGATCGTCGAGGGCGTCGGCATCGGCCGCCGCGAGCTCTCCGCGTACGTCGACGCGCTGCTCTGGGTGCAGACCGACGAGGACGAGGCCCGTCGCCGTGGACTCGCCCGCGACGGCGCCGACGCGGCGGGCTTCTGGGCCGAGTGGCAGGCGGCCGAGGATCCGTTCCAGGCCGAGCAGCGGCCGTGGGAGCGGGCCGGGCTGATCGTGTCCGGCGCGCCCGACATCCCCCACGACCCGCGGTCCGAGCTGGCGATCTCCCGCCATGCCTGAGAACAGCGGATACTGTCGGGAGCCGTAGTCGCGCGTGCTGGTGGGAGGGCGAGGCCGTGGCCGCCGTCCCGAACGAACTCGGCGAGGTCGCCACGTCGGCCGAGATCGTCAGCGACCTCCTCGGCCACCTCACGGTCACGACGCAGCGGGTCCACCGCGCCGTGGCCCGCCGCGGGTTCGCCAGGTTCCTCCCGGCGCCGGTGCGCGCGGTGCAGGACATCGTCACGGCGAGCGTCTACGGCCTCGTGTGGGCGGGGATCACCGTCGTGGGCACCGCCGTGGTGGAGGTGCTGGACTCCGTGGAGCGAACCCGGACCGCGCGGCCGTTCACGACCACACCGCGCGGCCGCCATCTCGCGGGAGTGCTCAACGGCGCGGTCGGCGACCGGCTGCACGACCACTACCCGGGGCTGGCGAGCCCGATGCGCATCCGCGTCGACGGCGTGGATGCCGAACCCGACGTCGCGACATTGCCCCGGCTTTTCCCGGCAGCGACCGGGAAGGTCGTGGTGTTCGTGCACGGGGTGATCGAGACCGAGGAGTGGTGGAACACCCCGGCCCGCGCGCACGCCGCCGATCCGGCCGCGATCTCCCAAGACTTCGGAGCGCGACTGACCCGCGATCTGGGCTGCAGCAGCGTTCACGTCCGCTACAACAGCGGGCGGCACATCTCGGACAACGGCGCCGATCTCGCCGACCTGCTCGAGCGGCTCGTCACCGCGTGGCCGGTGCCGGTGCGGGAACTCGCACTGGTCGGGCATTCCATGGGCGGTCTCGTCGCGCGAAGCGCGCTCCACCAGGCGTACGCGCGGCACCTCGCCTGGTCCGGCCGAACCCGGCACCTGGTATGCCTCGGTTCGCCGCACACCGGCGCACCGCTGGAACGCGGAGCGAACATCCTCACCGCGGTGCTCGGCGGGTTCGACGAGTCCGCCCCGATCGCCGCGTTGCTCGCCGGGCGGAGCGCCGGCATCAAGGACCTGCGGCACGGGAGCCTCCACCGCAAGGACTGGCACGGAAGAGATCCGGACGCCCTGCACCCCGCCTCCTCGCGGCATCCCTACCGCCCGCCCGACGGTGTCGAACACAGCAACCTCGCCGCAACGGCCTGGCGCGCGCCGGGTCCGCTGTCCGACTGGGTCGGCGACCTGCTGATCCCCACCGCCAGCGCGTTGGCGCCGACGCCCCCGGCCCGCCGGTGCACGATCCCCGGCCTGCATCATCGCGACCTGCTCACGCACGACGCGGTCTACACGCAGCTCCTGAGCTGGCTGCGCACCTGAGGCAACCTTGCCCACGTGAGCAGCGCGCCGGCAGCACTCAGTGCCGCTCCCGCGAGGCCGAGGAGGGTGACCGGCATCGCCTGCTGCAGGATCCCGCCGAGCGCGCCACCCGCGGCGACCCCGGCGTAGATCGCCGAGTTGTTCAACCCGAGCAGCACGGGGGTCGCGCCCGGCGCGTGGGCGACCAGCCGGTGCTGCTGCGGGACGATGGGCATCGAGACGAAAACGCCCCACGCGATGGCCCAGACGACCGCGGTGACGAACGCTCCTGCGGCCAGTGGGGCGGCCGCGAGCACCAGCGCGGCGGCGACCAGCCCGGCGAGCACGACGCGGCTCGGCGCGTGGCGGTCCGACAGCGCGCCGCCGAGGGCGTTGCCCGCGACGTTCCCGACGCCCCACGCGAGCAGGACGACGGTGAGGGTCGTTGCGGACCCGCCGGTTGCACCCTCGAGTGCCGGGCCGATGTAGGTGTAGAGCACGTGGGTGCCCGCGAGCGCCAGCAGCGTGACCGCGAGCATGCCCAGCACCGACGGGTCGCGCAGCGGGCGCAGTCGTGCGCGCAACGACGTGCTGGGCAACGAGACGGGCGGCACCCCGAACGCCACCCCCGCGGCCGCGACGAGGCCGACCGCCGTGACCGCCCAGAGCGTCACCCGCCAGTCGGCAGAGCCGATCAGCGTGCCGGCCGGCAACCCGAGCGCCATGGAGATGCTCAGCCCGCCCATGACCGTGGCGAGCGCGCGGCCCTGGCGCTCGGGCGGGGCGATGGCCGCGGCCGTGCTGAACGCCGCGGCGCCGATGAGGCCGGCACCGAGGGCGGTGAACACGCGGGAGCCGAGCACGACCGCGTAGGTCGGCCCGAGCGCCGTGAGCGCGTTGCCCACCGAGAACCCGGCCAGCCCGATCAACATCGTCCGGCGCCGGTCGAGCGCGCTGGTCGCGGCGCCCAGCACCGGCGCCGACACCGCGAACGCGAGCGCGAAGGCCGTGACGAGCTGGCCCGCGGCGGGGATGTCGACGTCGAGATCGCGGGCGATCGCGGGGAGCAGACCCGCGATCACGAACCCGTCGGTACCGACGGCGAACAGGGCGAGGGAGAGCGGAAGCAGCCGCACGAACACGGGCGGACCTTTCGGAGATGGGTCAGAGCTGTGCGAGGCCGAACCGGGCGCCCTGGTCGTCGGCGCACTCGGCGCGGGGACCGCCGCGCTGGTGGCGCACCGCACCGACGCCGCGGCCGCCCGCGGCCCGCACGGCGGCGAGGGCGCCGTCCAGGTCCGGCACCCGGAACCACGGCACGGCGACCGCGTCGGCGTGCCCGCCCTCCAGCCCGAACCCGGGGGTGGTCGGGCCGGCCGCAGGCTCCGGGTGCCAGTAGCCCGGTCCGGCGCCGGGCCGGAAGCGCCAGCCGAGGACGGTGCCGTAGAAAGCACGGGCCCGGGTGGTGTCCGGCACCCGCAGCAGCACGTAGTCGAGCTCGCCCGGCCCGTCGGGCCGTCCAGGGCCGGGACCGGTCGGCGCGACGAGGGTGAACGGCAGCCCCTGGTCGTCGACGCAGTCGGCGGCCCGCCCATAGGCGCGGTCGGCCGGTTCGTCCGCAGTTCCACCCGCGGCCCGCACGAGCGCGACTGCCGCGTCCACGTCGGGCACGGCGTAGTAGGGAGCGAGCGTCGGCGGGCGGTCGGCGCCGCGGAGTCCGAGCGGGAGGGCTCGGTCGCGCACCTGCCGAATCGGGCCCGGGACCGTCCTCCAACCGAGCACCCGTGCGTAGAACCGCTCGGCCAGCGCGATGTCGCGCGTGCAGAGGGCCGCGTAGGTGATCTGCCCGGGGCGCGGGCCGGAGGGGGCGGACACCATCCAGCGGTGGCCGGACGGGTCGCGCACCACGCCGCCCCGGCCGTGCGGGCCGTCGGCGACCGGCCGTTCCAGGACGGCGCCACGGGCAACGGCGCGCTCGACCGCGGCGTCCGGGTCGGGCACCTCCAGGTGCAGCGACTGGCTCGCGCCGCCGCGGTGGACCGGAGCCAGCAGGTGCATCTCCGGGAACTCCTCCGCGAGCATCAGCACGCTGTCCCCGATGACGATCTCCGCGTGCCCGATCCGCCCGTCCGGCATCAGGATCCGCTCACCGCGGCTGCGGGCGCCGAACGCCTCGACGTAGAGCGCGATCGCCTCCGTGGCGTCGGCGACGGTCAGGTAGGGGGTGACGGCGTGCAGGGCCACGCGCTCGGACGGCGCGGGTTCCTCGTCGGTGGCGAGCAGCGCGCGCTCGATGCGGGCACGCAGGGCACGCGCGAACTCCGGGTCGGGCGCGACGGGCGCCTGCGGGGTGCGCAGGGCGTCGAACGGGTCGATCATCGCGATCCTCCCTCCCCGAGTGCGGTGTAGCTGCGGCGGAACGCGGCGCGGGCCCTGACGAGCAGCGCCTCGGTGGCGTGGACGGTGCGGCCGAGCGCCCTGGCGACCTCGGGAACCGGGAGCCCGTCGAGGTAGCGCAGGGTGAGCGCGGCGCGGTGGGCGCCGGTCTGCCGTTCCAGGACCTCGCGGGCGAGCAGCGCGTCGAGCCGCTGGTCCCATGGGTCGTCGGGCGGATCCGGCTCGGCCTCCACGGCGCGCAGCCCGCGCTGCTCACGCTCGGTGGTCCGCCAGTGGTCGACGAGCTTGTGCCGGGCGATCCCGATCAGCCAGCCGGTGGACGCCGGCGGCGGTGGCTGTCTGCGCGTGGCGGCGACGGCCGCGAGGAACGTCTCCGCCGTGAGGTCCTCGGCGAGGGACTGGCTGCCGCAGCGGGCCAGCAGGTAGCCGTAGACCTCGGGCAGTGCCTCGTCGTACAGGTCGAGCAGCGCGGCACCGGTGTCAGGCCGGACCTTCCCGCTGCTGTTCACGTCCCTTCATCGTCCCGGCGCGGCACGCTCCGACGGTGCTTCACCCGATCGGCGCAGCGAGATCAGGCGGAGGGCACATCACTGCCGGTGGCGAGGCCGTGCAGCAGCAGCTCGGCGAGGCGGGCATATGCCTCCGCGTCGTCCAACCCGGTCGAGGCAGCGACCTGCCGCTGCTGGATCCGCACCATCGTCGCCGTCACGACGTCCGCGACGAAGCCGGTGTGGACGTCGCGGAACGCCCCGGACGCGACCCCGTCGGCCACGAGCTGCTGCACCCGGGCCGCCGCGGCACGGGTGTTGCGCTCGTACACCTCGGCCGCGGGTGGGAAGCCCGCGACGTCGTCGAAGAACCGGGCGGACGCGGGCGCGAGCTCCGTGGCGACGGCGCGCAGGTACGCGCCCACCCGCTCGGCGGCCTCGGCCCCGTCGGCGACGGCGGCCTCGACCCGCTCGGTCGCACCGCGGAAGAAGTGCACCACCGCGGCGCGGACCAGCTGTTCCTTGCTGCCCGCCAGCGCGTAGAGCGTGCGTTTGGAGCAGTGCAGGCGCGTGGCGACGTCGTCGAGGGTCAGGTGCGCGAAACCCTCGGCGAGCAGCAAGGCCACAAGGGCGTCGAAGAGCTCCTCCCGGCGAACCGCACCACGCCGAACCACACTCATATCGGCTATTCTATCTGGTACTGACGTTCCTTTCTCAGTACCGATACGAGGGAGCGGCCATGGCCGTCGACCGCCTGCTGCCCACCACGGAAGCCGCCGACCTGATCGCGCTCGCCCGCGAGATCGCCGACAAGGAGCTCGCGCAGCGCGTCGACGAGCACGAGCGGGCCGAGACCTACCCGGAAGGGCTCTTCGCCACGCTCGGCGCCGCGGGCCTGCTGGGCCTGCCCTACCCGGAGGAGCACGGCGGCGGAGCCCAGCCGTACGAGGTCTACCTGCAGGTGCTCGAGGAGCTCGCGGCGCGCTGGGCCGCCGTGGCCGTGGCGGTGAGCGTGCACGGGCTCGCGTGCTACCCGCTCGCGACGTTCGGCACGCCGGAACAGCAGGAGCGCTGGCTGCCGGACATGCTGGCCGGCGAGGTGGTGGGCGCCTACAGCCTGTCCGAGCCGCAAGCGGGCTCGGACGCGGCGGCGCTCGCCTGCAAGGCCGAGCGCGTTCCCGACGGCTACCGCATCGCCGGCACCAAGGCCTGGATCACCCACGGCGGCCGGGCGGGCTGCTACACGCTCTTCGCCCGCACGGCGCCCGGCCCGGGCGGCGTCTCCTGCTTCCTCGCACCGGGGCAGGCCGACGGGCTCTCCTTCGGCAGGCCGGAGGAGAAGATGGGCCTGCACGCGATCCCCACCACCACGGCGCACTGGGACGGAGCCGTGCTGGCGGCCGACCGGCTGATCGGCACCGAGGGCCATGGCCTGCAGATCGCGTTCGCCGCGCTCGACTCCGGACGGCTCGGCATCGCCGCCGTCGCCACCGGCCTCGCCCAGGCCGCGCTCGACACCGCCGCCGCGTACGCGAACGAGCGCACGGCGTTCGGTCGCAAGATCGTCGACCATCAGGGGCTGGGCTTCCTGCTCGCCGACATGGCCGCCGCCGTCGACGCCGCGCGTGCCACCTACCTCGACGCCGCCCGCCGCCGCGACGCCGGGAGGGATCACCGCCGGGCGGCGAGCGTCGCGAAGCTCGTGGCCACGGACGCGGCGATGAAGGTCACCACCGACGCGGTGCAGGTGCTCGGCGGCTACGGCTACACGCGCGACTTCCCGGTGGAGCGGTACATGCGCGAGGCCAAGGTGATGCAGATCTTCGAGGGCACCAACCAGATCCAGCGACTGGTGATCGCCCGCTCACTGGCGAGCCACTGAGGCGGGCAGGACGACTGCGCGCACCGCGGCGGCGACGTCCCGACCGGAGGGCGCCCGGTCCGGGTCGATGAGCGCCTGCAGCACCACGCCGTTGACCAGCGCGAGGCCGAGCGAACCCAGCGTTCGCGCGGTGTCGTCGTCGACCTCGTCCTCGGCGACACCCAGCAGCATCGCGGCGAAGTCGCGCCGGGCGCGGGCGTACGTCTCCGCGAGCCGCCCTCGGACCTGGTCGGAGAACTCGATCTGCGCAACCCACTGGAGGCTCGCGGCGGCGAGCGAGCGCTCGGTGCGCGTGTTGTCGATCACGACGTCGAGGAACGCCGCCAGCCGATCGACGGCTGACCCGTCGTGCTGATCGCGCAGGGCCGCCTCGACGTCGCCGTCCCAGTCGTTGAACCAGTCGAGGATGGCCGCGTCGAGCAGGGCGTCCTTGGAGCCGAAGTGGTAGCCGATGGACGCCAGGTTGGTGCCTGACGCCGCCACGATGTCGCGGGCCGTGGTGTGGGCATAGCCCTTCTCGGCGATGCAGCGCTTCGCTCCGGCAAGCAGCGCCTCCCGATTGCCCATGCAGGCACCCTACCCGATCTCCGTGTACGAGCGTCCTTGACGTACGTCCTAGACGACTGTTTAGGACGCTCGTACCATCACCGGCGTGACCGCAACCGACATACGGGCCGGACGCCGCGAGTGGATCGGCCTCACCGTGCTCACCCTCCCGGCGCTGCTTGCCTCCATGGATCTCTCCGTGCTGTTCATGGCCGCGCCATGGCTCGCGGGCGATCTCGCCCCGACCGGCCCGCAACTGTTGTGGATCATGGATGCCTACGGCTTCCTGATGGCCGGCCTGCTGCTCACGATGGGGGCGCTGGGCGACCGCATCGGGCGGCGCAGGCTGCTGCTCATCGGGGCCACGGCGTTCGGGGCCGCCTCCGTGCTCGCCGCGTACGCGCCGAGCGCCGAGCTGCTCATCCTGGCGAGGGCGCTGCTCGGGGTCGGCGGCGCGACGCTCGCGCCGTCGACCCTCGCGCTGCTGCGCGGCATGTTCCCCGACGCAGCACAGCGCCGGCTCGCCATCGGGGTCTGGACCGCCGCGTTCACCAGCGGCTTCGCCGTGGGTCCCGTCGCCGGTGGGCTCCTGTTGGAGCACTTCTGGTGGGGCGCGATCTTCCTGATCAACGTGCCCGTCATGGCGCTGCTGCTGATCCTCGGGCCGATCCTGCTGCCCGAGTCCCGAGAGGCCCGTCCCGCCCGGTTCGACCCGGTCAGCGCACTGCTGTCGATCGCGGCCGTGCTCCCGGTGATCTACGGGGTGAAGGAGCTGGTGCACGCGGGCGCGGCCCAGGGTCCCGCGCTGCTCGCGATCGCCGTCGGGTTCGCGTTCGCCGTGGTCTTCGTCCGGCGGCAGGCCCGGATGGCCGACCCGCTCGTCGACGTCTCGCTGTTCCGCGGCAGCGCCTTCACCGCGGCGTTCGGCGCCTACGTGGTGATGGTCCTTGCCAGCGCAGGCCTTGGCTTCCTCGCCGCGCAGTATCTGCAGGTCGTCATCGGCTTGCGCCCGCTCGCGGCGGCGCTGTGGCAGCTGCCCGCGGTCGCCGGCACGATGCTCGGGATCGGGTTGGCCACCGTGCTGGCCCGGTTCGTGCGCCCCGCCGTGCTCGCAGGGGCAGGCCTCCTCGTCGCCGCCGTCGGGTTCCTCCTCCTGACCAGGGTCGGCGTGGACACCGGCCCCGCCGCCCTGATGGCCGGCTACGCCGTGGTGACGATCGGCACCGGGATGGTCGCGCCGCTGGCCATCGACCTGATCGTCGGCACCGCACCGGCCCACCGGGCGGGCTCGGTGGCCGGGCTCGGGGAGACGGGGGCCGAGTTCGGCGGCGCACTCGGCATCGCCGTCCTCGGCAGCGTCGCGGCCGCGATCTACGCAGGACAGGCCCGCGACACCCTGCCCACCGGCCTGCCGCCCGCGGCCGCCGACACCGCGACGGAGACCCTCGGCGGCGCCGTCGCCATCGCCGACGGGCTCCCCGACCCACTCCGCGCCGCGGTGCTCGGCGCCGCCGAGTGCGCCTTCACGGCGGGCTTCACCACCGCGGCCGCGGCCGCATCGGCGTTGCTGGCCGCGGCCGCGGTGGTGGTCACGGTCCGGCTGTGGGCCGTGCGCCCGGCCGCTGGTCGTGACTGATCAGTGCAGCGGGCCCGTCACCGACTCGGCGGCGGCGAGCAGCTCACCAGAGGCCACCAGCTTCACGGCCTCCTCGATCTCCGGCGCCAGCCAGCGGTCGGGACCGGGACCGGCGACGGACTCACGCAGGCGGTCGCGGGCGGCGCCGGTCGCCGGAGCCGGGGCGAGCGGGGCACGCAGATCGAGGGCCCTGGCCGCGGTGAGCAGCTCGATCGCCACCACCCTCGTGAACCCGTCGACGGCGCGGCGCAGCTTGCGCGCGGCGGCCCAGCCCATCGCGACGTGGTCCTCCTGCATCGCGCTGGACGGGATCGAGTCGACCGACGCGGGCGCGGCCAGTCGCTTGAGCTCCGACACGATCCCCGCCTGCGTGTACTGGGCGATCATGTGGCCCGAGTCGACCCCTGGGTCGTCGGCGAGGAACGGCGGCAGCCCGTGGTTGCGGGCCACGTCGAGGAACCGGTCGGTGCGCCGCTCGCTGATCGACGCGACGTCGGCGATGGCGATCGCGAGGAAGTCCAGCACGTAGCCGAGCGGGGCGCCGTGGAAGTTGCCGTTGCTCTCCACCCGCCCGTCGATGGTGACGACGGGGTTGTCGACGGCGGCGGCCAGCTCCCGCCCCGCGACCGTGTCGGCATGGGCGAGCGTGTCGCGGGCCGCGCCGTGCACCTGCGGGGCGCAGCGCAACGAGTAAGCGTCCTGGACCCGGGTGGTGGCCTCCGCGCGGTGGCCCGCCATGATCGCCGAGCCCTTCAGCAGCGCGCGCAGGTTGGCCGCGCTGTCGGCCTGGCCGGGATGCGGGCGCAGCGCCTGCAGGTCGGCGGCGAACACGGCGTCGGTGCCCAGCAGCGCCTCGACGCTCATCGCGGCGGCGAGGTCGGCGGTGGCGAGGAGCCGGTGCAGGTCCGCCGAGGCCAGCAGCAGCATGCCGAGCATCCCGCTCGTGCCGTTGATCAGCGCGAGCCCTTCCTTCTCGGCCAGCTCCACGGGCGTGATCCCGGCGGCGGAGAGCGCCTCGGACGCCGGCCGCAGCACTCCGTCCGCGTCCCGGACCTCACCCTCCCCCATCAACGCGAGTGCGCAGTGCGCCAGCGGGGCGAGGTCGCCCGAGCAGCCGAGCGAGCCGTACTCGCGCACGACGGGCGTGATCCCGGCGGAGATCATGTCGGCGTACGCGACCGCGGTCTCGGTGCGCACTCCGGTGCGGCCGGTGGCGAGCGTCGCGAGGCGCAACACCATGAGGGCCCGGATCACCTCGCGCTCGACCTCGGAGCCGTTGCCCGCCGCGTGGGAACGCACGAGGCTGCGCTGCAGCTGGACCCGCGCCTCGACCGGGATGTGACGCACGGCGAGCGCCCCGAAACCGGTGGAGACGCCGTAGTGCGGTTCCACGTCGTCGGCGAGGGCCTCGACAACCTTGCGACTCGCCGCGATCTCCGCGAGCGCCTCCGCCGACAGCGTGACGGGCACACCGTCCCGTGCGACGGCGACGACCTCCAGCGCTGTGAGCGGAGCAGTTCCGATGGTGAGGGGAGCGCGTCGGGGCATCCGACAATCTGACACCCATCGGCCCCCTGTTACCAGCGACCACACGTGGAAAACCCGATCACGCTCCGCGAATTCCTGCTGGCAGGAACCATGCTGCCTCCTCACGCAGTCCGACCGCTCGTGCAGGCGGCGCAGCAGCCCCGTAGCCCCTCCCGGCGAGCGCGTCGCGACCGGGACGAACACGCCGCGAATCACCGTGGCGTCCACGAGCACCGCGAGCGCCATGCCGATCCTGCGCTGATGGAGGAATACCACCTCCCTCGTGGAGTACACGGTGAGCCGTTCGGTCGATATTCATCAGCTGTTGAGTTATCCGTCGAACCGGTCTACCGTGCCGTCCATGGCCAACGAGGACTTCGTCGTCGAGCTCAAGGCGCTCGACGCGCAGGCGCTTCCGCGGGTGGGCGGCAAGGCCGCGAACCTCGGGGAGCTGCTCGCCGCCGGTTTCCCGGTGCCGCCAGGATTCGCCGTCACCACCGCCGCGTACCGGCGCGTTGCGGAGACGCTCGACCTCTCGGATCCGGGGCGCGCGCGGGACGCGCTCGCGGGCGCGGAGCTGCCCGCTGCGGCCGCAGAGGCCGTACGGGCCGCGTACGCCGCGCTGGGCGCAGACGTCCCCGTCGCCGTGCGCTCCTCGGCCACGGCGGAGGACCTGCCGTGGGCGAGCTTCGCAGGGCAGCAGGACACCTACCTCAACGTGGTCGGCGCCGACGCCGTACTGGACGCCGTCCGGCGCTGCTGGGCGTCGCTCTGGACCGACCGTGCGGTGAGCTACCGCGAGACGCAGGGCATCGACCACCGGGGAGTCCACATCGCGGTGGTCGTGCAGCGGATGGTCGATTCGCAGGTGGCGGGCGTGCTCTTCACGGCGGACCCGGTGATCGGAACCCGCGGCCGCAGCGTGATCGACGCGAGCCCCGGGCTCGGCGAGGCCGTGGTGTCCGGGGCGGTGAATCCCGACCACATCGTCGTCGACGCCGACACCGTCCACGTGACCCTCGGCGACAAGGCGGTGCAGGTGCGCCCGCTTCCCGGTGGCGGGGTCGAGCAGGTACCGGTGACGGACGCGGCCGGCTCGTGCCTCACCGACGCGCAGGCCACCGCGCTCGCCGCCACCGGGCGACGCGTGGAGGCGCACTTCGGCACGCCGCAGGACATCGAGTGGGCCATCGACGGCGACGGCGAGCTGTGGCTCACGCAGGCCCGGCCGATCACGACCCTGCACCCGCTGCCTGCCCCGGCAGGCGACGGGCTGCGCGTCCTGTTGTGCGCGACCCTCGCGCAGGGGCTCACCCGGCCCGTCACCCCGATGGGCCTGTCCGGGATCAAGGTGCTGGCCGCCACGGCGTCCGCGCTCGCGTTCGGCGCGCCGGTCCCCGACCCGGTCGCCGGACCATCCGCCCTGCGGACGGCGGGCGGGCGGGCGTTCATCGACATCACGCCCGCGCTGCGCAGCGCCCCCGGCCGGGCGATCCTGCCCCGGGCCCTCGACATGATGGAGTCGCGGTCGGCCGTCGTGCTGCGTGGGCTGCTCGACGACCCGCGGCTGGCGCCTACAACCACGTCATGGGCGCCGTTCGTCCGCAGGCTGGTGCGCACGCTGATTCGCTTCCGGGTGCCGGTGCTGATGGCGCTGGCGCTGGCGCTGCCCGATGCCGCGCGACGGCGCGTCGAGCGGGTCGGCGACCGGGTGCGCGCGCTCACGTACGCACCCGAGGAGCTCACCGCCGACCAGCGGCTCGAGCGCGCGGTGCACGTCCTCCGCCAGGCCTTCCCGATGCTGCCCCTGACCGTGCCGGCGGCCGGCGCCGGCTTCGCCATGCTCGGGGCGGCCCGGAAGATCGCGGGCGCCGAGCTGCACGCCGACGCGGTGAACGACGTGCTGCGGTCGCTGCCGCACAACAGCACCACCGAGATGGACCTGCGGCTGTGGGCGCTCGCCCGCAAGCTGCGCTGCGACCCGGCGTCCGCCGCCGTGCTGCGCGGCACCCCGCCCCGGGAACTGGCCCGGCGCTACCGGGACGGCGTGCTGCCGCCTGCGCTGGAGAGCGGCCTTGCCGCATTCCTCCTGCGCTACGGCCACCGCGCGGTCGCCGAGATCGACATCGGCATGCCGCGCTGGTCGGAGGACCCCACCCACGTGCTCGGCGTGCTGGCCAACTACCTGCGCCTCGACGACAGCGCCCTCGCCCCGGACGCCGTGTTCGCCCGAGGGGCGGAGGCGGCCGACGCCGCCGTGGCGGCCGTGGTCGACCGGGTGCGGGCCCGCTCCCGCCTGCGCGCCGTCGCGGTGCGGTTCGCCCTTGGGCGGGTGCGCAGGCTCGCCGGCCTGCGGGAGGAGCACAAGGACTACCTCATCCGGATCTTCACGCACGCCAGGGCGCTGCTGACGGCGGTCGGCAGCGAACTCACCACCCGGGGCCTGCTCGACCGCCCGGACGACGTGTTCTTCCTCGACCTCGCCGAGTCCCGAACCGCGCTGGCCGGCGCGGACCTGCGGGAGACCGTCGCCGACCGCCGCGCCGAGTACGACCGGGAGCTGCGGCGGCGGCGCGTCCCCCGAGTGTTGCTGTCGGACGGCACCGAGCCGGAGGCCGTGGCCCGCCCGGGAACGGTCACCGACGGCGCCCTCACCGGCACGGCGGCCTCCGCTGGCACCGTCACCGCGCCGGCCCGCGTGGTACTCGACCCGGTGGGAGCGCGCCTGGAGCCGGGCGAGATCCTCGTCGCCCCGTCCACCGACCCGGGCTGGACCCCGCTCTTCCTCACGGCCGGCGGGCTGGTGATGGAGATGGGCGGCCCCAACTCCCACGGCGCGGTGGTGGCGCGGGAGTACGGCATCCCGGCGGTGGTGGGCGTGGCGGACGCGACGACCCGCATCACGACCGGCGACGAGGTGACGCTGGACGGAGCGGCGGGCGTCGTGCGGGTGTGATCAGCGATTGAGTGCGATCAGCGCGGTGCAGGCAGCGCTGACCGCACTCGATCGACGATCAGCAGTCCACTCCGCGACGCCGGAGTTCAGCTCGCACGACCGCGACCACCCGGTCCGGATCGTGGAGCACGGTGTGGGCATCGAATCGCAGCACCGTCCACCCCAAGCGGGTCAGTACCGCCTCTCGGGCGAGGTCGCGGCGAGCGCGGCCGGGGTCGAGATGATTGGCGCCGTCGTACTCGATCGCGAGCAGGACGTCCGGGTACGCGAGGTCCAGCCGGTGGGAGCGGCCGAATCCCCTGACGCGGTGCTGCACTGCGGGGACGGGAAGCCCGGCGAGGACGAGCGCGACGCGGATGCGGGTCTCCATCGGCGACTCCGCGAGCGGGTTCGCGAGCGCCAGCACGCGAGGCAGGTCGGCGCTCCCGTGCACGCCGAAATGGCGCCGTGCCAACTCGCGGACGACATCGACAGTGAACCGGTGCCGGTACGCGAGCGCGTCGACGGCGACCACCTTCTCGACGAGCGTCGGAGCCCAGCGGGCGAGGTCGAACGCCGTGCGCACCGGAGTGGTGAGCCGGCAGCCGCGCCGCCATGTGGTTTCGGCGGGATCCAGCTGTCCGCGCCGCACGACGAGACCGGGGCAACGCCGGCGCTGCTGGCCGCTCGCCGGTTCCGGTGATCGCCGATCCGGTGCGCTCAGCGCTGCCGGAACAACGCGGAGCGCACGCGATCAACGATCTTCTCCTACGGGTACCACTGCCCCATGGCACGGGCTATCTGGACAGGCGCGATCTCCTTCGGGTTGGTCTCCATCCCCGTCGGGCTGTTCAGCGCCACCGAGGACCACACGGTCCACTTCCACCAGTTCGAGCGCGGCACGTCCGACCGCATCCGCTACCAGCGGGTCAACGAGCGGACGGGCAAAGAGGTGGAGTACTCCGACATCGTGAAAGGCCGCGAGGTGGGCGACGGCGAGTACGTGCTCGTGGAGCCCGACGAGCTGGCCGACATCGCGCCCGGCCGGTCCCGCACGATCGACATCCAGACGTTCGTGGACCTCGACGAGATCGACCCGATCTTCTTCCAGAAGACGTACTGGCTCGCCCCGACCGACGAGCGGTACGAGCGCCCGTACGCCCTGCTCCGCGAGGCGATGACCCGGACGAACCGGGCCGGCATCGCCACGTTCGTGATGCGCGGCAAGGAGTACCTCACGGCGCTACGGGCCGACGGCGAGGTGCTCGCGCTGGAGACGCTGTTCTTCGCCGACGAGATCCGGGACCGCTCGAACCTCGACCTCCCCGGGAGTACCAAGCCCAAGGGTAAGGAGCTGGACATGGCGACCGGGCTCATCGAGGCGATGAGCGAGGCGTGGAAGCCGAAGGAGTTCCGCGACACCTACACCGAGCGCGTCGAGAAGCTGATCGAGGACAAGCGGAAGGGCCGAGAGATCGTGACCGAGGCGGAGCCGCCTGAGCCGACGGCGATGTCCGACCTGATCGCCGCTCTCGAGCGCAGCGTCGCCGATGCAAGGGGCGGGGGGAAGTCGCAGAAGGGGAAGAAGGGGAAGGCCACCAGCGACGGGGCGCCCGACCTGTCCGAGCTGAGCAAGAGCGAACTCGCGGCGATGGCCCGCGAGCTCGACATCAAGGGGCGCTCCTCGATGAGCAGGCCGAAGCTGGAGAAGGCGATCGCCGCGGCATCGGGGGCGGCGCCGCAGCGACGCCGGAAGGCGTCGTGACCTGCGCCGAGTGCGTCGGCACGCTCGACCACTGCCACGGCACCCTCGTCCTGCACGCCGATGGGACGCTCGAGTGCACCGACCCCGCCTGTGCCGGCATCGGGCGCGAGCGGCACGCGCTCACCGCCGAGGTTGCCGGGCCGGACCAGCGGGCACCCCGTGACCAAGCCGACCGAGGAGCCGACCGAGGAGGCGAGATGGCGGGTACCGAGTTCGAGCAGCACACGCACGAGTCGCTGGTGCACGACCACGAGCACTGGCACGTCACACACAACTGGAGCGAGACGGCCGGCACGTTCGAGCACCTCGCGTCCAAGCACAGCCATCCGCACGATCACGCCGAGCTGACTCACTCCCACGTGCCGCACGTGGACTTCGACAGCGAGCACGCGGGCGAGGCCCACATCCACGACCACGACCAGCCGGTGGACCAGGACACCTGACGCCGATCAGGGCCGGGCAGTCGCGCGAAGCACGAGGGTCGCGCCCCGGTGCACCTGCAGCCTGCCGCACGCGCACCGGCTCCAGATGATCGTGCCCTCGGACGTCTGGTGGCGCGAGACCACCTGGTAGGGCTCGGCGGTGGGCCATCCGCAGCACGGGCAGAAGTCGTCGGTACGGCGATCCATGCGTCCAGGGTCGCGCGGCCGATCCGTCACGTCCATTTCACGTTCTTTCAGGTGACCGTACAATCCAGCTACATGTTCGACCTGCGCCGCCTGCACGTCCTGCGCGTCGTCCACCAGCTGGGCACGGTCACGGCCGCGGCGGGTTCGCTGCACCTCACGCCGTCGGCCGTCTCGCAGCAGCTGCGCCAGCTCGCCCACGAGCTCGACGTGCCGCTGCTCGAGCCCGACGGCCGCCGCGTCCGGCTCACCCCGGCCGCGCTCACGCTGCTCCGCCACGCGGACGAGATCGCTGCCCGGTGGGAGGCCGCCCGGGGTGACCTGCAGGCGGGCGCCGGTCGTGCCCCGGCGGTCCTGCGGATGGCGGGGTTCACCAGCAGCCTGCGGACGCTGGTCGTCCCCGCGGTGGCACACCTGCGCGAGCAGGAGCCCGGCCTCAGCGTCCGGATCATGGAAGTGGAGACCGCCTCGGCGTTCGGCAGGCTGCTCACCGGCGAGATCGACATCGCGGTGACGCTGCCCAACCAGGGCGGTCCCCCGCTCGACGACCCGCGCTTCGAGCAGGAGACGCTGCTCGACGAGCCCCTCGACCTCCTCGTGGCGCGCGGCCACCGGCTGACGGGCGTCGGGCAGGTCGCCCTCGAAGAGGCCGCGCACGAACCGTGGATCCTGCCGGCCCCCGACACCTGCGACCACCAGGAGATCACCGCGGCCGCCTGCGCCGCCGCCGGCTTCACCCCGAAGGTGGCGCACGAGGCGATGGACTGGCCCGCGGTGGCCGCGATCGTCGCCTGCGGGCTGGGGGTGTGCCTCAAGCCGCGGCTCGTGCGGGTGCCGGCCGAGCTGCCGGTGGTGGCCGTACCGCTCGCCGGCGCGGTCACCCCGAGTCGACGGCTGCTCACCTGCACCCGCCGCGGCTGCCGCGCCCAGCCGCACATCGCGGCCGGCCTCGACGCCCTCGCTGCGGCGGCGACGATGGCGACCGCCCCGCGGATCCGCCCGGCGAGCTGAGGAGTCCCGAGGGTCCGCCGGGTACGGTCGCCGCATGATCGAATGGCAGCGGCCGCTGGGCAGCACCGGGCTCACCGTGTCGGCCGTGTGCGCCGGCACCGGCGTGCTGGGGAGCATGCCGGGGGCGTTCGGCTACGAGGTGCCTGCGCAGCGCGGGATCGACACGGTCACGCGCGTGCTCGCCGGGCCGATCACCTGCCTCGACACGTCCAACGGGTACAGCGACGGCGAGAGCGAGCGGCGGGTCGGGGCGGCGCTGGCAGCGGCCGGTGGGGTGCCCGACGGTTTCGTGGTGGCCACGAAGGTCGACCCGGACGGCGACGACTTCTCCGGCGCCCGCGTGCGGCGCTCGCTCGAGGAGAGCCTCGACCGGCTCGGCATGTCCCGCGTGCCGCTGCTGTACCTGCACGACCCCGAACGGATCTCGTTCGACGACGCGACGGCGCCCGGCGGGCCGGTGGAGGAGTTGCTGCGCATCCGCGACGAGGGGCTCGCCGAGCACGTCGGTGTCGCGGGCGGCCCCGCCGCGCTGATGGAGCGCTACGTCCGCACCGGCGCGTTCGAGGTGCTCATCACGCACAACCGCTGGACCCTGCTCGACCGCTCGGCAGGCGGGCTCATCGACGCCGCCGTGGAGCGGGGAGTCGCCGTGGTGAACGCGGCCTGCTTCGGCGGCGGGATCCTGGTGAAGGGCAGCGCCGGATCGGACCGATACGCCTACCGGACGGCACACCCGGAGGTGCTCGAAGCGGTGCGCGGCATGGAGGCCGCCTGCGCGCGGCACGGGGTCCCGCTCGCGGCGGCGGCGCTGCAGTTCTCGCTGCGCGATCCCCGGATCGCGTCGACGGTGGTCGGCTTCTCCCGCCCGGAGCGCATCGACGAATGCGTCGTGCAGGCCGGCACCCCGATCCCCGACGAGCTGTGGCCGGAGCTGGAGGCGCTGCTCCCGAGCAGCGACCGCTGGCTGCACTGACTCAACCGATACTCGCGATCTTCGCGTCCATGATCCGAAGTTACGGGTGCTCATGGTCGTGCGAGCAGCCATAGACAACCGATAGTTCGGATCTTGCCCGCCGCCGATCGGGCGCCTGGCGGCCGGGGTGCGATCGTGTCGATCCATCGAGTCGGCCTGGTCGGGTTGCCTGCCGGTGGGCGCGCTGTTCCCGGCCCGGGCCGCCCGGCACCCGCCCCGTGATCCGGGCTTCGCGGGTGTGTCCGCCGGTTCGCCTCGACCCCTTCGCCTTGCGGAAGTGGCTGGGTTGGGTGCACTACCGTCCCCTGGGGTTGCGTGGGCGGCCGTCCCCGACGCGGGGGCACGCCCGTTCCCGAGGAGACCGTCCTGCCGGGTGCCACGCGACCGGCTGTGGTCCCGACCCTCCACACCCAGCCCCGCGCTTGGATGATCACGGCCAGACCACCCCAGGGACAGGGCCCCACGCGCAGGTCCATGATCAGCAGGACCGGACACCCGCTGCAGAGGTGTCTCCCCGGTCAGAACACCAGCCGCAGGGGTGCAGCCCAGGCCCCGATTACACCCCAGATTCCAGGCGTGGCCAGAGGGCGCCGACGGGACCACAGCCAGATGCGTAGCACCCAAACCGCGGCGGTCTCGTCCCGGACGGGCGTGCCCCCGCGTCGGGGACGGCCGCCCGAGCAACCACATGATCCGGTAGTGCACCCAACCCAGCCACCCCCGGAAGGCGACGGGGTCGAGGTGAACCGGATCGCTACGCCGGCAGCCCTCGGCTGGTGGGTGAGGCCCGGGGGCTACCCGGGGCCGGGAACGGCGCGCCCACGAAAGCGTCCGGCACCCGGGCGCACAGGCCCACCCCGTGTCGCCGGCGCGCTCGTTCTCGGCCGGCGCGCCCGGTCGACGGGGTGTCTGACCTACGACGGGCTGCGCCGGCCGACACGGGATGCGCCAACGGCTTCCGCCGTGCCGCGCGGGGGCCATAGCCCCGCGGCCATAGGAATGATCACGAAGTCCGGCTGGAGCGCTAGCCTCCGGACGAGTCTCCCCCGCCGGAACCGCCACCGTCCGAGCCGCCACCGTCCGAGCCGCCACCGTCGGAAGATCCGCCTCCGCCAGAGCCACCGTCGTCCGAACCACCGCCGCCGGAACCGCCGCCGGAACCGCTGTCAGAGCCTCCGGAATCCGAGCCGCCCCCATCGGAACCGCCCTCGCCGGAACCACCGCCGGAGCCACCGTCGTTGGAGCCACCGCCGCCGGAACCGCCGCCGTCGCCGGAACCACCGCCGCCGGAGCCGCCGGAACCACCGCCACTGTCGGACCCGCCGTCGTCCGAACCACCGCCGCCCGAGCCACCGCCGCCCGAGCCACCATCGCCGGGCGGGTTCGGGTCGTCGTCGCCCGGGTCATCCGTGGGCGGGCCGCTGGGGTCCGGTTCGGGATCGGGGGACGGCGTCGGGTCCGGAGACGGTGCGGGGCCTGGAGACGGCGTGGGGTCGGGGTCCGGCGATGGGCTCGGGTCCGGGCGCGAGCTCGGCGGGTCGGACGGGCGCGAACCGTGGTCGGAGTGGTCGTTACCGGAGTCGCCCCGGCCGGAGTCGTCACCGCCGGAGTTGTGACCGCCGGAATTGTGACCGCCGGAGTCGTCACCGGAGTCGCCGGACCGGCCGGACGAGGACGAGTGGTCGTCGCCCGCGGGCGGGGTCGTCGGCACGACCGTCGGGTCGGTGACGGCGGACGCGGGCGGAGTGACGGGCGCGGCCGCAATGGGCGCCGCTGCGAGTGGCTCCTGCGGAGCTCCCTGGAACAGCTGTGGGAACACGGCGGAGGCGAGCACGGTCGGGGCACTGGCGGCGAGCTGCGCGAGCGCGGCGATGCGGCTGCCGTCCGTGACGTCGTGATCGACGCTGGCCCCGGTGTCGGTGGCCCCGGCGGCGAAGAGGCTCGGGTAGCGGTCGTCGGTGACGTTCCCCGCCGCCTGCACCTCGCCGTGCACGAGGTCGATCGGCGCGTTCCCGGTGGAGAGCACGACGACCGAGGACACGCTGGCCGCGGCGGCACCCGCCACGGCGGTGGCCGCGAGCAGCGGGGCCGGCGCGATGCCGAGAGCGGCCCCGCGCCGGTGGGCGCCCGCGGGGCGGGTGGTGGTGCTACCCGACTCGCGGCTCAGCAGCGACTCGACGCTGACTCCGCCCCGCCGCGAACGCTGAGGGCGAGCCGCGCCCGGCGTCGCCGAGTTGTTACCGTGCGTGTCCACCCTGCGCACTCCTGGGGAGCAAAGACACCTGACCGGGTGAGGGCCAGGGCCCGAACGGGGTATTCGTGCGCGGTGAATCTAACGCATCGTGTCCAGCGGCCCTAGGGTGTGTCTGGTACCACCGGTCAGGGACACTCCTGCCGCAGCCGTTGCAGCACCGCCTCGGCGTCGTGCATCTCCTGTGCCGCGCGCACCAGGTCCGCAACGAGCGGGCGACGCCGCGCTGCCACCGGCGGCGGCCTGCGTCGCCGCAGCGCGACGAAGCCGGCCACGAGCCCCGCCCCGGCCGGAAGTGCGAGCAGCGCGGCGGGACCGAGGTAGGCCGTGGCGAGCAGCCAGATGACGAGCAGCCCCAACAGGAGGCCGCCGCCCACGACGAGCAGCAGCATCTGCTGCCAGCTGGGCATCGGGTGCCGGGCCCCGTCGCCGGATGGGGGTGCGGCAGCCGCCTCCTTCAGCGCCCGGTAACGGGCGGCGGCGACCTCGGCGTCCTGCTCCGCCGCCTGCAGCAGCCGCGCAGCGCGGTCGTCCGAACGCGACCGGGCACGCTGCCACGTCATGCCGACGGCCCTACTGGACTCGGTACGGCTGGACACTCCCATGGACACCCTCGTTCACCTCCACCCCACGTCAACGACCAGTACCCGGCAGGACTGAAGGCCAGCTCGCTCGATCCGGTGTAGATCCCGATCCCGTTGGGGACGAGGCGCGGCGAGCGGCCGGACGGATCGTTGACGATCGTCACCGCGGTGGCACCGGGATCGCGCAGCACGAGCGTCGACGAGCCGCCGCCGTCGAGGTTGACCGCGTCGTCCACCCCCAGCTCGCGCAGCAGCTTCGAGAGCTCGTGCAGGGTGGCCCCGACGCTGTCGGACTGGCGTCCGTCGAGGGTCAGCAGCCACATGTGGCGCCCTTCGGCGCTGGTCCCGACCGCGCTGCGGGGTGCGCGCTCGCGGTCGTCGAGGCCGCGCACCGGCGTGCCGTCGAACATGATCGGGCTGCCGCCGACGGCGAGTTCGGGCCAGTGCCCGCTCTCCGGCACCAGCTCGTACTCGACGTCGACCCGGTCGCCCACCTCGAGCGACCGCACCACCGCCGCCCCCTTCTCGCGGCCGGTCAGTGCCAGCTCGCCGTCGGGGATGCGGCCGCGGCCCGGCCGCCCCTCGTGCACGACGGTGCCGTCGCGCACGAGCACCTCGGCCTGCTCGACGGCGCACGGGGCAGTGCGGTCGCCGTCGGTGCCGCACAGCGTGGGGGCCCGGTCCACGTCGCCCCATGCCGGGGTGAAGATGCCGATCCCGTTCACCGGCACGGCGTACTGGTTGAGCGCGACGACCTCGTGCGTCCCGGACGGGCCGTGCACGCTCGCCTCGAGCCGCAGCCGGTCGATGCGGGCCACCCGGTCCGTCCCGACGGTGAACACGGAGTCGATCTCGGCGCCGGGTACGAGCGGCCCCATCCGGCGCCCGGGCGGCACGGCGGACTTCAGCGGGCGGCCGTCGGCAACGGCGGGGCCGGACGGCGCGTTGGTGCGGCCGATGTCGAAGAAGTCGCCGTTGATCGCCGCGGTGGCACCGGAGCGGTTCGCCATGTCCGCCACCGGGCTACGGGCGGCGATCGCCCCGGGCATGATCAGATCGGCGTGCACGGTGGGGTCGGTGAGGTCGACCTCGACGACGTCGCCGAGCACCTGGCCGGCCGCCGCCGTGGTGCGGAGGCCGCGGTGCGTGACGCCGGGGGCGAGCTGGGTCCGCGCCCCGAGCTCGGCGAGTGCCCGCTCGGCGCCGTGCTCGGGCGGCGGATCGCCGACGCCGGTGCTGAACGCCAGCACCACGGCGAGAACCGCTCCCATCACCGCAGGTCACCCCCCATCTCCTTGGCCCGGATAGGATCATGAACGCCCAGGAGGGAGGCAGTGCGGCACGGCATGGTTCACCCTCAGGAGTCCCGCAGGCATCCGATCCGGTGAGCGGTGCCGTTTCACCCCCAGGGCCCACGGGTAGCACCGATCATGAGCGTGATCCGGGCGTTCGTCCTGGGTGCCACGGTCGCGATGCTCGCGGGGTGCGCCGCGACGGAGCGCCCCGACGTGGAGCGGGTCGCCGCCGACTTCACCTCGGGTGATCCCACCGCCCGTTGCGCCCTGCTCGCGCCGGCCACCCTCGCGGCCGTGGAACGCGACGGGCCGTGCATGGCCGTGGTCGGCCCGTCGGTGCCGTCGGGCGCACAGGTGCTGCAGACCTCGGTGTGGGGTGACCAAGCCCAGGTCCGGCTGTCCGGCGACACGCTGTTCCTCACCCGCACCGGTGGCGGGTGGAAGATCGCCGCCGCCGGCTGCGCGCCGAACGGCGACCTGCCCTACGAGTGCCGCGTGGAGGGGCCGTGAGAGCCGTGCGTGCGCTGTTCGTCGCCTACCTGGCCGTGATCGGCATCGGGCTGGGCTACTTCACGTTGCTCGGGCTGCTGGGGCGGTGAGCGGCGTGCGGCGCATCCTGCGCGACAACGGCGTCGGCCTGGGCTTCGGCGCCCTGTTCCTGCTCACGCTCGCCGGGCAGGCGTTCGCCGGACAGGCGCAGTACAACGACCAGCAGGCCGCGTACGGCGCAGAGCCCGTGACGGTCCTGCAGTACGTGACGTCCTCGACGTTCGCCGTGGACGTCGTGGAGAACTGGCAGTCGGAGTACCTGCAGTTCTTCCTCTACATCTTCCTCACGGTCTGGCTCGTGCAGCGCGGCTCGGCGGAGTCGAAGGACATCGAGAAGGTCGGCCCCGAGTCGGACCAGGACCAGAAGACGGGAGCGTTCGCCAGGGACGACTCCCCGGCGTGGGCCCGTCGCCAGGACTGGCGCGGCGCGCTGTTCTCCCGCTCATTGGGCATCGTGATGGGCACGATCTTCGTGCTGTCCTGGCTCGCGCAGTCGGTGGCCGGCTGGGCGGCCTACAACTCCGAGCAGCTCGGCAACCGGGAGGACCCGGTCACGTGGCTCGCCTACCTCGGCGAGCCCGACTTCTGGAACCGCACCCTGCAGAACTGGCAGTCGGAGATGCTGGCGGTGGGCTCCATGGCCGTGCTCGCGGTCTACCTGCGCCAGCGCGGCTCACCGGAGTCGAAGCCGGTCGGCGCCGCGCACGCAGACACCGGCGAGACGGGCTGAGGAGTCACCCGGCAACCACGAGCTGCGGGTCGATCCGCAGGGCCGCCACGAGGCCGCGGTACAGGTCGTCGGAGGCCAGCAGCTCGTCGTGCGTCCCACGGGCCCGAATGCGGCCGCCCTCCATCACGACGATCGTGTCGGCGTCAACAACGGTGGACAGCCGGTGCGCCACCGTGACCACCGCGCCCAGGCGGGCCTGCTCCCGGATCGCGTCGTGCACGGCGGCCTCGGTGAGCCCGTCGACCTGGGCAGTGGCCTCGTCCAGCAGCAGCACCTCCGGGGTACGCACCAGCGCGCGGGCGAGCGCGATGCGCTGCCGCTGCCCGCCGGAGAGCGATGACGAGGTCAGCGCCGCGTCGAGCCCGCCGTCGAGGGCCTCCACCGCCTCCCGTAGCCGCACCCGTTCCAGTGCCGCCCACAGCTCGTCGTCGGTGGCGTCGGGGTGGGTGAAGCGCAGGTTGCCGCCGATGGTGCCGGGCACCACCGGTGTCTCCTGCTCGACGTAGGCGAGGCGGGCGCGCACCTCGTCGGGCGTCTGCTCGCGATACGGGCGCCCGGCCAGCCGGATCTCACCCGCCTGCGGTTCGAGGAACCGCAGGAGCAGGGCGAACATCGTGGTCTTGCCCGCACCCGACGGGCCGACGATCGCGGTGTGCCCGCGCGCGGGGATCACCAGGTCGACGTCCTGCACGGCGGATGCCCGGCCGGGCCCGTAGGCGGCGGTGACGCTGCGCAACTCGAGCACGGGCAACTCGAGCACGGGCAGCTCCAGCACGGGCCCCTCACTGACGGGCGCTGCGACGTGCGCCACCGCTCCCCCGGTGGTCTCCAGCTCGAGCTCCTCGACCTGCCGGATCCGCTTGGCCGCGGCGATCCCGGCCTGCAGGGCCGTGAGGTTCTGGCTGAGCTCCGTGATCGGCTCCATCAACCCGAACGCGTAGAGCAGGAACGCGATCAGGGTGGAGACCTCGAGCAGCCCGAGCCCCACCCGCCATGCGCCGACGCCGAGGATCACGATGATCGCCAGCTGGATCCCCGACCACGCGATCGTCCAGGCCACCGCCTCGCGGCGCACCCCGCGGACGCTGTGGCGCATCGCCTCCCCTGCATGGCCGAGGATGCCAGTGGCCAGCCGCTCCTCGGCGCGGCTCGCCTTCACCGTGCGGATCGCCCGCAGCGCCGTCTCCAGCACGCCGCCGAGCCGCCCAACGTGCTCCTGCACCCGTTCCTGCGCCTTCGCGATCCCCGGCATCAGCGCCGCGAACAGCACGATGACGACGAGCACCGCGGCCACCGTCGTGGCCAGCAGCACCAGGTCGAGCACCGCCATCAGCACGAGCGTGCCTACGAGCATCACGACCCCGTTGACGAGCCCGATCACGCTGGACGAGACCGCCTCGCGCAGCAGCACCGTGTCGGAGGTGACCCGCGTGATCAGCTCGCCGGCCGGCCTGCGGGTGAGCGCCGGAACCGTGGCGCGCAGGAACCGGCGCACCATCGACTCCCTCGCCTCCAGCACGACCCGCTCGCCCAGCGTGCCGAGCAGGGTCCACTGCCCGATCCAGATCATTGCGCCGAAGACGAGCAGCGCGAGCAGGGCGCCGATCGGACCGGCGAGCGACCCGGACGCGCCGAGGGAATCCAGCACCCATTTGGTGACGAGCGGCGTGGCCAGGCTCATCGCCGACCCGGCTAGCGCCAGCACCAGCCCCAGCGCGAGCGTGCCCAGGTGCGGCCGGGCGAACGACCGGAGGATGCTCAACCCGGAGGCGGGGACCGGAGTGCTCATGCTCAGCAGTGGAGCATCACTGTTCCGTTTTCGTCAAGCTGGTTCCGTTCTGGGGCCATTGCTACTCTTCCGGCCGTGGTCGACGAGCCGGGCGCCGCTCCGGAGAGCAACACGCGCGCCCGGACGCGGCGCGCCATCCTCGACGCGGCCGTGCGGGTGCTGTCCCAGCACACGAGCGCGTCGCTCTCCGAGGTGGCCGCCGCGGCCGGCGTCGGGCGCACGACGATGCACCGCTACTTCCCGGAGCGGGCCGACCTGCTCACCGGCATCAGCAACGACCTCCTCGAACAGGTCGCCGCCGCCACCGAGCGCGCCCGCCCGGAGTCGGGATCGGCCGTGGCCGCGCTGGAGCGACTGTGCCAGGCCTACTTCGCTCTCGGCGACGGGCTCCTGCTCACCTTGAACGAGCCGCACCTGTTCACCGACCCGGCCTGGAACGCGGAAAGCGAGCCCGATCGGGCTTTGCTGCGGCTCGTGGAACGCGGGCACGCCGAGGGCACGATCGATCCCGATCTCACCCCGCAGTGGGTCCAGGACGTGCTGTGGTCGTTGCTCTACGCCGCGTGGATGCACGCCCGCGACAACGACGTGCCCGAGCACGACGCCCTCGCCCTCTGCCTGCGCACGATGCGCAAGGCCGTTGCGCCTGATCAGGGAAGAGCCGCGGTCAGCTCCAGTTCCACCAGCTGATCCGGGAAACCGAGCGCGGCCACCCCGAGCAGGGTGCTTGCGCTGGTGAACGCCGCGCCGATCGACGACTCCGCGAAGCGGTGCCACGCACGGGCGGCCGCCTCCTGGCCGCCCACCACGTAGACGACCGACCGCACGACGTCCTCAGGACGCGCACCGGCGGTCGCGAGCGCTTTGAGGGTGTGCTCGACGGTGACGTCGACCTGGCGATCGAGATCGCCGACGCCCACGACCCGCGTTCCCGTCCCGTCCATCGGCATCTGACCGGCGAGGAAGGCGAGCCGGCCCGGACTGGCGATGGTCACGTGGTGGTATCCGGAGGTCGGGTGCAGGTTGTCGCCCTCGCGCTTTTCGATCACGCCGATGACGATCCCAGGCACGTCAACGGGGATGTTCCGCCCTGACCAGGCGGCCGTGCTGGACCTCGGCGTAGGAGAGGGCCTGGGCGTGCGCCAGCGCGAGCGCGCCGTGCGTGGCGAGCAGCAGCGCGACATCGTGGTCGGTGGCGGCGAGCGCGGGCCCGCGCCGGGCATAGACATTCAGCGCACCGAGCGCGGGCACCCCCGGATCGGGGGCGAGCGCGGCGGACACCACCGCGACGTACCCCTTCGCCACGGCCGCCGCCCCGAAGACCGGCCATGCCCGCGTGGTGGCGAGGTCGAAGCTGGCGGCCATGCCCGGACCGATCATGCGCGAGGCGTCGACGCAGGGACCCTCCCCCGCGTCGTACTGGATCCGATCGAGCTCCGCGGCGGCCGGGCCGATGCTGACCTGCGTGTGCAGGGCGCCGCCCCCGACCCGCGCCGTCACGCTGACGGAGTCGGCCGCGGGGAACAGCCGCAGCGCGGCCTCCGCCAGTAGCGTGAGCACCTCCGACGCCGTGGATGCCACGATCAGCCGGGGGGCGAGCAGCGCGAACTGCCGAGCGAGCGGGCTCGGCTCGGCGTCCCCGCGTACATCGACGTGGACGCTGGACGACATCGCGCGAACCTCAGCTGTAGCGCAACAGCCGGCGCAGGTTGGTGCCGGCCTCGGCGCAGGAGTGCCCGGACGGTGCGGGATCCACACCTCCTCCGCACCCGCCGATCAGCCGGGCAGCCCCGCTCCGGGGCAGGCACCCCGGCTCAGCAGCGCGGAGAGCACGCAGTCCAGCCCGGCCTTGATACGAGCCTGCGAGAACCCGAGCTCGCGGCGCTGGTGGAGGATCAGGTTGGTGCCGGCGACGGCGAGCAGCGCGTCGGCGCAGTAGGCCGGGTCGTGCTGCTGCACCTCGCGCAGCAGCGTGAGCAGGTGCGTGCGGGAGGTGCGGTAGGCACCGCTGGTGTAACGCGCGATCCGCGACCGGGACTCGGCGAGGGAGTGCAACTCCCCCGCGGTCTCCATCCGGTCCACCGTCGCGTGCAGGAAGGCCCGGATCCGCTCGGCGGCCGGGGCCCCGGGCCCCAGCGGTGGCGGACCGGACAGGTAGGCGCTCTGGAACTCCCGCTCCTCGTCGTCGAGCAGCGCGAAGGCGAGGCCGCCGAGATCGCCGAACCGCCGGTAGACCGTGCCCACCCCGACTCCGGCCGCGGCCGCCACCCGGTCCATGGTCAGCCCGTCGATGCCGCTCTCGACCATGATCCCGTGCGCAGCGGCGAGTAGCGCACGCCGGTTGCGCGCCGCGTCGGCGCGCTCAGGGGGCTCCTGGCCGACGACCGGCAGCAGCACGCGTCTCGCCGCCGTGGTCGCCATCGCCGCACCCCTCCCGCTCCGCTCGTCACACTACCGGACCCACCTTGCAATCGGAGAGTTCTCCGCTTAGTGTCACAGCCGAATCGGAGAACATTCCAGTTACGGAGGATGATCATGACGGTCAGCACGCGCCCGTTCGTCGGGACCTACGTCGTCGACCCGGTGCACTCGACGGTCGAGTTCGCCGTCCGGCACATGGGGGTCTCGCTCTTCCGGGCCCGGTTCGAGGAGCTCTCGGCCCGCCTCGTGGCCGGCGACGCGCAGGTGCGGCTCGAGGGGTCGGCGCCGGTCGAGTCGGTCTCGATCCGAAGCCCGCGCGAGTTCCGGGAGCACGTCGTCAACGGCGCCGACTTCTTCGACGCGGGCAACCACCCCGAGATCACGGTCGTCGCCGACCACGTCGCGCTGCACGCCGACGGCACCGCCGCCCTCCGGGCCGACCTCACGATCCGCGGCGTCACCCGATCGGTCATCGCGACCGGCACCTACCACGCGCCCATCGAGGGCCTCGGCGGTCAGCGCAGGGGCGCCCTCGAGCTCACCGCCACCGTCGACCGCAGGGACTGGGGCATCGACTGGCAGGCGCCGCTCCCGGCCGGTGGCGACGCCCTCGGCAACGAGGTGCGGCTGACGGCGCACCTCGAGCTGGTCGAGGAGGCCTGAGCGGTGCTGCTCCTCGGCGTGTCCGGGAGCCTGCGGCGCGGCTCCCACAATCGCAAGCTGCTCGACGCGGCCGCCGCGTGCCTGCCGTCGTCGGTCACGCTGCGCGTGTTCGATGGCCTGGCGGAGATCCCGCCCTACATCGAGGACGAGAGCGCACCCTCCGCCGTACAGCGGATGCGTGCGGCGCTCGCGGACGCGGACGGCCTGCTGTTCGCGACGCCGGAGTACAACGGCTCGGTGCCGGGCCAGCTCAAGAACGCGCTGGACTGGGCGTCGCGCCCGTTCCCTGACAACGCGCTGCGCGGCCGCCCCACCGCGGTCGTCGGAGCGTCGACGGGGCTGTTCGGGGCGGTGTGGGCGCAGGCCGAGCTGCGCAAGGTGCTGCACACCGCGGGTGCGGACGTCCTCGACGACGAGCTGCCGATCGGGATGGCGGACAGCGCGTTCACCGCGGACGGCTCACTCGCCGACCCGGACCATGCCGCCGCGCTGGCGCGCGTCGTGAACCGGTTGCTGCAGCGTGCCGGCAGCCCCGCGGGAGCGGTCTCGTGACCGGGTGACGGGTCAGCGGGACCGATCGACGTCGATCACCCTCGGCGGCTCCGGGGCGGAGCTGGGCGGGTCGACCGGGCGGACAACGGCCTCCACGCCGGAGGTGAGCGGCGGCATCTGGCCCGCGGCCCCGGCCGCCTGGATGACACCGACCCCAGCCGTGAAGAGCACGACGACCGCGAACCACAGCGCCCCCCACGCCAGGGTGTGCGGCCGCAGGAGTCCGGCCATCCCGGATCCTGGTGGACCGGCTGCGGTCATGTCGTCGTCCTTCCCCCGAGCCTGCCGGGACGGGCTCGAGCCCCACTCGGTGATCCGTCCCCCTGATCTGCCATCGCCCGATCAGGGGATCCCATTACGAACAGCATCGCCGTGATGGGGGGATTCACTCGGTCGGCGGCACAGCCGTCACCCGTCTCAGGGAGTCGGACCTTTCAGGGGGCCCGCTACCGCGTCCGAACCGGTTGCCTCCCGCCCCTGACGACCGCGGCCGCGAGCAGTCCGACGATCACGAACAGCGGCAGGGTGCTGATCAGCCAGCTCAGCCCGAGCGGCGGACCGGGCTGCTCCAGCACCGGGACCGTCATCGCGGCGGTCGCGGGGCCCTGCGGGCCGTCCAGTCCGAACGTGAAGGTCCAGTCGCCGGGCTCGTCAAGTGCGAACACGTCGAGACCCCACACGTCGGGTTGCCGCGGATGACGTGCCAACCCGTCGACGCCGGGCGGGCGGCGCAGGTTCGCCTCCTCCCCCGCGGGCGAGACGACGACGAGCGTTCCGGTGAACCGGTCGATGCCTCCGGTGGGTTCGAAGGTGAAGTCCAGCGACTGCTGCGCGCGCACCGGCCACTCGCTGAACCCGATCGTCAGCTCGTAGGGACCGATGGCGAGGTGTTCCTGGTGGACGATCGCCACAGGCGCGTAGTCCTGGGTGGTGGCGGCCTGTGCCGGGGCGGCGAGCCCGAGCAGCAGACCGAGGGCGACGAGGCCGACCGCGAGGCGCCGCACTCAGACCACCTCCGGCATGCGAGCGGGCACGAGCAGCCGGAGCGCTCCGCCCAGCCGCTCGCCCACGAGACCGCCCACCGCTCCGAGCACCGCCCCGGCGACGATCGTGGCAGCGGAAGGCGACTCGCCCGCGGCACCGAGAAGGAGCGCCTGCCACGGGAAGGTGGCGGCGAGCGCCGCACCGCCGAGTGCGCCGCCGAGCACCGACGATCGAGAGCGACCGGCGAGCGCCAGACCCGCGACCCCGAGCAGGAGCGTGGCGGGCATGAGCAGCGACATGCGCGGCAGCTCGTTGGTGTAGTCCCGCAGCGGCAAGCCCTCCGACGCCGCGTACAGGCGGGTGGCCCACGGGCTGAAGAGCGCGAGAACCACCTGCGCGACGAGCAGCGCCACCGCCGCGGCGAGCACGGCACGCAGGCCTCCGGTGAACGAGGCAACGCAGGCCAGCGCCGCCATCGACAGCAGCGACACCGTCACCGTGCGCTCGTCGAGGACGCTCGTGTCCGGGATCGCGACCAGCACGACCATCGAGAAGCCCAGCAGGATCGCCACGCTCGCGACCACGGCGGGGCCCGCCCAGCGCTGCCCGGCAGCAGCGGCGCACGTCATCACGGAACCGAGCATCGCGAGCATCACCGAGGTCAGCAGGCCGACGTGCGGGGGCGAGGCGATCACGGCGTCGAACCCGTACAGGCCGTGCCACCACTCGTCCCACAGCCCGTAGAGCAGGAAGAGCGCCGACCCGACCCCGGACACGAGATAGCCGACCGGCGCCTGGAACACGCCGAGCACCGCCACCCGGCGACCGCCGACGGCGGTGTCCACCGCGCGGCCGGAGCGCGTCGCGCCGGTGGCGGCGAGCACGACGGCGAGGCTCACCAGCCCGGACACGGCCGCGCCCGCGTAGATGAACAGGTGCGGCAGCGTGTAGAAGGTGTCCGGCCCGACGTCGCTGTGCCACTGCAGATCCCAGGCCAGTCCGACAAGTGTCGACGCGGAGCCGAGCAGCAGGATCCACGCGGGGACCCACGGTCTGTCGATCATGATTCTCTTCCTCTCGGAGCGATGAGCACGGGCAGGACGACGTCCTCGGTGCCGTCGGGGCCGTGCACGGTGACGGTCACGTCCCAGCGGCCCGTCATGAAGAACTCGACGCCGGAGGCCGTGAAGCGGCCGGGTGGCGCGCCGGGTGTCGCGGTCACCGGCGGGCTCGCGTGGCCCATCTCGGCCATCGTCGGGGCGATCACCAGCCGCCCGACGTCGCCGGTCACGTCGACCGTGACGTCCCGCGCGCCGACGCTCGGCGACTCGATCACCATGCGGACCTGGTGCGCCCCGGCCTGCCCTGCCACGTCCGCCGGCTCGAGCGGGCGGGGCCAGAACAGCAGCGCGAGCGCGGCGACGGCCGCCAGCGCCGAGATCGCGAGCGCCCACCGGCCGCGGACGGTCACGACCCGTCCTCCGGCGCCGCCACGTCGACCTCGACGGGCACCGTGACCACCTCGTAGTCGCGCTCGACCTGGAACCACATGCGGTGCCGGCCGGGCGTGGGGAAGGTGTAGACGAACTCGACGCGCGGCCCGCCGGTGGCGACGGTCTCGTCCGCAACCGCGGCCGACGCATCCGGCATGGCGTGGACGTGCCCCACCGTGCCGTCCGGACCGGCGGTGATCAGGTGCCCCGCCATGCCCAGCCACGGCTGGAGGTCGCGAACCGGCGCACCGTCGCTGAACTCGGCGGTGAGCACCGACGGCTCACCCGCGACGAGACCCGCCGCCGCGACCCGCGCGGTCATGCCTCCGGCGAGGTGGTCGCCCGGCCCGCCGGGGACCGGCTCGGCCACCGGCGGGCCGGCCGCCGTGACCGTGGCGTCCAGCAGCTGCACGCCCCCTCCCCTGCGCTCCAGCTCCGTGTGGACGCGGTGCTCGCCGCCCGACGCCGGCCGGAACCAGACCCGGAACTCCCCCGGCGCGAGCCGCACGGGGTGCAGGTGCGCGAACTGCCCGCCGGGCCCGATCACCAGGAGGTGGACGAGCGCGTCGTGGTGCACCACGAGGTCGTCTACGGGGCGGCCGGTGGCACCGTCGACAAGCCGGAGGTCGAGCGGGGACCGCTCCCCGGCGACGAGCGTCGCGGCGGCCAGCAGGTTGACGTGCGGCCTGCCCGGCTCGGTCGTGCCGGTGCTCTGCCGGCGCCCGGTCATGGGATCGATCTCCTGCGGCGCCGGCAGGCTCGACGAGAGCAGCGCGGCCGTCGTCGCCACCACCACGGCTGCCGCCGCCCCACCGCCGAGCACGAGCGGCGGCCACGACCATCGCCCGACGGCCGCCGCGGCCAGCGCCGCGAGCAGGAGGCCACCGGCGGCGGTGAAGCCGACGGTGCTGGCCCACTCCGCCGCAGGCGGCGCGTCGTCGGGCACCACGAACGGGAACCGGGCCACCTCCCTGCCGTCGTCGACCACGAGCTCCCACGCGCCCACGCGGTCGACGCGCAGGTCGATCCCCGCCGAACCGCCGCCGTCGGTCAACCGCAGCTCGGCGGCCGGGCCCGGGACTCCGTTGTCGGGCGCTGCACCGACCCGGAGCGTCCCGCCAGGGCTGCCGGCGTGGTTGACGACGTCGACGCGCAGGGGCCCCGGCACCGCCTCGACCCGGCGGACGATCACCGTCAGCTCCCGGTTGCCCAGCGACGCCGCGATCCGCAGGTCGACGCCGACCACCCCGCCGTGCGCGAACGCCGGGGTGGCGCTCGCCAGCATCCCGGCCGCCACCACGAGCAGGCCGCCGATCCATCTCACGGGAGACAGCCTGCGGCCGGTTCGGGATCGGCGACAGCGAGCCGACCCCCAGGCCGGGGACGGTCAGCCGCGCCCGTCGGGTGCGGCTACCCGTACCTAAGCGTTCAGGTAACGCAGTACCGCCAGCACGCGGCGGTGGTCGTCAGGGCTCGCCGTCAGGCCGAGCTTGGTGAAGATGCTCGTGCAGTGCTTCTCGACCGTCCGCTCGGCGATGTCGAGGCGGTCGGCGATGGCCTGGTTGGTCCGCCCCTCGGCCATCAGCGCGAGCACCGCCCGCTCGCGATCGCTCAGCGCGTGCAACGGGTCGTCGACGCCTGCCCTGCGCTGCACGAGCTGGTTAATCACGATGGGGTCGAAGGCGGAGCCACCCGTGCCGACGCGCCGCACCGCCTCGGTGAACTCGGCGATGTTCGTGACCCGGTCCTTGAGCAGATAACCGACGCCGGTCGCGCCGCCGTCGAGCAGCTCGACGGTGTAGCTCACGCGCACGTACTGCGACAGCACGAGCACCCCGGTTCCCGGATAGCGCCTACGGATCTCCCTGGCCGCCCGCAGCCCCTCGTCGGTGCGGGTGGGTGGCAGCCGGATGTCCACGATCGCAACGTCCGGCCGGTGACGGCCGACATCGGCGAGCAGCGCCGTGGCGTCCTCGACACCCGAGAGCACGTCGAGGCCCGCCTCGGCGAGCAGGCGCGCCAGGCCCTCGCGCAGCAGGACGTTGTCCTCGGCGAGCACTACGCGCACGGCAGCTCCGCCCGGACCGTTGTACCGCCGCCGACGGGGCTGGTCACGCGCAGGATCCCGCCGTTGTCCCCCGCCCGCGTCGCGAGGCCGCGCAGCCCGGACCCGTCCGGATCGGCCCCGCCGCGCCCGTCGTCGGAGATCTCGACGACCAGCCGGCCGCCCGCCTGCTCGATCCGGACGTCGGCCCGGCTCGCGTCGGCGTGCTTGGTGACGTTGGCGAGCGCCTCGGCCACCACGTAGTAGGCGGTGGTTTCGATCTCGGCCGAGAGCCGGGCAGGCACGTCCACCGTCAGCGCCACGGGCACCGGCGCCACCAGCGTCAGCTCCCGGACGGCCCCGTCGAGGCCGCGCTCGGTGAGGATCGTCGGGTGGATGCCCTGCGACAGCGCGCGCAGCTCGTCCAGCACCGCGAGCGACATGTCCTTCGCCTCGGCGATGAGGGCGCGGGCCCGTCCGGCGTCCGGAGGGAGTGACGACTCGGCGACGCTCAGCGCCATCGGGATGGAGAGCAGCCGCTGCTGCACGCCGTCGTGCAGGTCGCGTTCCAGGCGCCGCCGCTCCGCCTCCGCCGCCTGCACCACGTGTCGCCGCGACTCCGCGAGCTGGATCACGCGCGCCCGCAGGTCGGCCGTGAGGCGCTCGTTCTGGAGGGCGAGTGCGGCGGCGGTGCACGCGGCCTCGATCAGCGTGGGCTGCTCGAGCAACGCGGGGTCGTGCATCAGGAGCGCGACCGGCTCGCCCGCCCGGTCCACCCGGGTCGCCACGCGACCGGGCGGCGGGCTCACGGCGTGCCCGTCCGCGTCGACGTACTGGCGGGACTCGGCCACCCAATAGCCCACGGTGAGCGTCGGGTCGTGCAGCGCCTTGGCGAGCGCCGCCCGCAGGCCCGCGGGCGCCGGCGCGCTGCCCAGCTGGACCACCAGGTCGGCCACACCGCCACGCTCGATCCGAGTGCGCAGCTCGGTGGCGAGGTAGGCCAGCGGGACGGCCACCAGCCCGACCTTGAGCAGGCCCATGTCGAGCAGCGACTCCTCGGGCGTCCACAGCGGGCTGCCGGCGAGCAGCAGCACCACGACGACGGCCACCGCGGCGAGCACCGGGGTCAGGGACCGGCGGCCCGGCACGCTGGTGCGCCGCCACCGCAGCCACTGCATGACAGTCACCGCGGCCCCGACGAGCACCGCGATGGAGGAGCCGACGTCCTTGGCCAGCTCGTCCGGCAGCCCGCCGACCAGGAGGGGCGAGAGCATGAAGAGGTTGTTCAGATAGGCGAGCCCGACGACGCCCCGCATGGCGGGCGAGGCCAGCCGTCCCGTCGGGAGCGACGCCACCAGGTGGATCAGCACGGCGGCCCACCCGGCCGCGCACAGGCGGTGCGGCAGGGGAGGTAGAGGCAGTTGCGCCAGCAGCACGAGCACCCCGACGGCCGCCGCGAGCGGACCGACGCGGCTGCGCGGGTGCTTGTGCCACGCCACCGCACCCATCGCGAGGAAACTCGCGGAGAGCACGGCCATGGCAGCGATATGCATGCTGACGGAAATCTCCTTCTCGGCCGATCCCGCCCGCAGCGTAGCCGCCCCGAGGCCCTTTCCTTTCCGACGAACGGCGCGCTCGTCGGATAGGTTCCGACGCCATGCATGTCTGACGGTGTGCGCGCCGCGAAGCAAGCGCGCAGCCGTCAGTGGCACAACAGCGCCGTTCGTCGGCAAGGTGCTGACGGGCGCCGAGCCGGGAGGGCGCAGCGTGGGGACGTCGACACGCCGGGCCGTGCGGCCGCTGCGGGCAGGGGACCGGGTGGCGGTGGTGGCCCCGGCAGGGCCCGTATCCCCGCGCCTGCTCGCCAGGGGCGTCGCCGTGCTCGAGTCATGGGGCCTCGACGTGGAGCTGACGTTCGACGCGGCGCAGGAGGGACGGCTCCCGTACCTGGCCGCCGACGACGACGTGCGCGCCCAGCAGCTGCAGCGAGCGTGGTGCGACCCGGACATCGACGCTGTGCTGTGCGCCCGCGGCGGCTACGGCGCACTGCGCGTCCTCGACCTGCTCGACTGGGATGCGATGGCCGCCGCGGGCCCGAAGCACTTCGTGGGATCGAGCGACAACACGGCGCTGCATGCCGTGCTCGGCGCCCGGTGCGGGCTGGTCACGCTGTTCGGGCCGATGGTCGCCACCCCGGCCGTCACTGCCGACCCGGACGCGCGGGAAGGACTGCGTCGCGCGCTGTTCGACCCGCCGACGGAGCTGCGGGGCGGACCGCGGGCCATGGCCCTGGTCGGAGGGTGGGCGGCGGGCGTGACGGTCGGCGGCACGCTGAGCCTGCTGGCCTCCGCGCTCGGCGCGCCGGGTCTCCCGCCTCCACCGGACGGCGCGATCGCGCTGTTGGAGGACGTCACCGAGTCGCCCTACCGGATCGACCGCCTCCTCACCCAGCTCCTGCGTGCAGGCTGGTTCGACCGCGTCGCGGGCATCGCGCTCGGGTCGTGGAAGGAGTGCGGCCCGCCAGAAGAGGTGCGCGACGTGGTGCTCGATCGGCTCGGCGGGCTCGGGGTCCCTCTGGTGGAGGAGCTGGGCTTCGGGCACTGCCGCGGGCAGCTGACGGTGCCCCTCGGCGCCGAGGCCGAAATGGACGCCGACGCCCCCGTCCCTCGCCTCGCCCTCCCCAACTGACGCCCTTCCGAGATCGCGCCGGTACCTGCACGGGCTTCACTCGGAGCAGGGGGGCGCCATGGACATCATCAACGTCAATGACATCGGTGTTCGGTCGGTCGTGCTCGAGCTGCGCAGGAAGGGCACACCCTGCCGCTTCACGATCTACCCGATGATCCATCTCGGGGAGGCGTCGTTCTACCGGGAGGTGTCGTCCCGGCTGGCCAGGCACGACTTGATCGTGGCGGAGGGGATCATCGGCCCGAGCCCGACGACCACGTTCATGACCCAGGTCTACACCTCGAGAAAGCTCCGGAGCCGGCTGGGGCTGCAGCTGCAACCACAAGACCTCTACGACGTCGGCATCCCCGTCGTGACGCCGGACATGACCGGTCCCGAGCTCGAGCGGCGCTGGCGCGCGATCGGCCTGCCGGAACGCGCGATGTGGTACACGATGACGCCGGCCTTCCGGCTGTACCTCGACGTGTTCGCCTCGCGCGAGATGGTGGCGAGCCACCTCCAGCTCGACAGCGACACGCTCGCGATCGAGGAGCCGAGCGGGCTCGAGCTCGTCGAGATCATCACCGACCAGCGCGACGTCCTCCTCTGCGACGCCGTGACGCGGATCCACACCGAACGGTGCGAAGAGGACATCAACGTCGCGGTGGTGTACGGCGCTGCGCACGTCGCGCCGCTCGTGAAGCATCTCGGTGTGCGTCACGGATACGTACCCAGAAGCGGCGAATGGCTGCAGGTCTTCTCGCTCTGAAGGCCGTCAGGCACCCGCCCGCACCGCGCGCGGGGAGCCCCCCAGCTCCCGCCGGCAGGCCTTGTTGAACGCCTGCAGGTCGTTGATCCCCACCGAGGCGGCGACGGCCGGGATCGACATCGTCGTGGCCGTGAGCAGGTGGCGGGCCCTGGCCATCCGTCGCTGCCGGATCCAGCCGACCACGGGAAGGCCGGTCTCCGCGCGGAAGAGCCGCGTGAGGTGGTTGTGCGACACCCCGGCCGCGCGGGCGATGTCCGGAACGGCGAGCGGGCGCGCCAGATTGGCCTCGACGTATGCGATGGCCGTGGCGACGGCGGTGTGATGCGTCCGGCCCGTGGCGGGCTCCGGGAGCTGCGCGATGCGCCACAGCGCCGTCCACACCTCGGCGGCGGTGCGCGCCGACCCGCCCGGCGAGGCGGAGATCGCCGCGCGCAGGAGCTCCGAGAGCCCGGCCGCGGCCGGGCCCGCGTCCCGCGCGACCGGCACCGTCGACGGCTCGCCGCACTCCTCCGGCCGGAAGTGGGCGAAGAGGTGTTCGGAGCGGCCGGTGTAGTCAAACCGCACCTCCACGCCCGCCGGCACGAAGCTCACCCAGCCGGGCGCCACCTCATAGGTGCGACCCCCGATCGTGACGTCGGCCGAGTAGCCGTAGAGGTGCACCTGCCAGAGGTCGGGCAGCCGGAAGACGTCGTGCAGGCTGCGCACGCCGTGCACCCCGACGCCGGCGTTGGCCACGACCGGCGGCCGAGCGAGGCGCAGGGGGACGCGCTCCACCTCCATGGTGAGAAATTACCACCAGTGGCGAGTCAGACCCACGCGCTGCGCCGTGCTCCCGCCCTAGCCTCGGTGCGCGAGAACCACTCGGCTCCGAGGAGGAACGTGCACCGCAAACACCTGCTGACGTCCGTGCAGATGGCCCGGTTCGTCGCGTACGGCTCGCACCGCATCGACGGCGTCGTGCCGCATGACATGAACGCCGAGGCGATTGACGTCCTCCGCGCAGGCATCCCGGCGGTGCCGTATGGCACCCCGCTCTCGGAGACGTTCGCCGAGGGCTCGTTCGCACAGCGGCTCGTGCGGCTGCCCGAGGTCGCCGGGGCGATCCACAGCTTCGTGGGCCCTGACCCGGCCGTCGACCACCACGCCGTGCACATCCGGAAGGCCCACGAGGGCACGGCCCAGAACCTGCACGGCGACGCGATCATCGACGTCCGGCCGGACGCGTTCGACGTGCAGCTCATGTACTACCCGCAGGAGGTCACCCTGGAGATGGGCGGCACCCTGTCGGTGCCGGGCAGCCACCTGCGGCGCACAAACGAGTCCGACACCGGCCGCTACCAGAACCTCCTCGGCCAGACCCGCCTCGTCTGCCCCGCGGGAACGGTGGTGTTCCTGCACCACGGGATCTGGCACGGCGGGCGGCGCAACGACAGCGACGTCGACCGCTACATGTTCAAGATCCGCTTCAACCCGACGGTCCGGCAGCTGCGGCTGTGGAACACCGACGACCTGTACGACCCGGCCGTCGCCTCGGAGCTCTCCACGCGCTTTCCCTGGTACGAGCACGCAACTGGGCGGCTGGAGATCTACAACCGGGTGCTGCTGTGGCGCGCACTCATCGGCGACGACAGCTACGACCCCGACTACTGGGTGACCCGCGTGACGAACCGGCCGACGCGAGTGGTCGCGGGACGCAGCCTCAACCCCCACGCCCCCGCCCCGGTCCAGGAGATGGCATGACGACGGCACGGCAGAAGGTGCTGGTGCTCTACCTCGCCTCGTCCGCCCTCGACGCGAAGGTCGTGGGCTGGTCGAGCTACGACGGCACGGGGGACACCGCCCCGACCACCGGCGACAGCGACCTTCCCCCGTACGAAACCGGGCTCGACGCGCTCAAGGACGGCTGGCGCCTCTTCCAGGCCTCGCAGCTCCTCCCGCCGCAGCCGGGGCACGAATACGACGTCTCGTTCCTCAAGCACGAGTTCTTCTTCGAGAAACTCGGTTGACATCTGACCTTTCGTCGGCATGGTCCCTTGACTGGCCGTGTATTGCGCGCCAGAGTGGCACGAACATCGGATGTCTCACTCAATGCCGAGGAGCACCATGACGGTCAAGACGATTCGGAAGCGCGCGCTCGCGGTGGCCGCCGCCGCCACCCTCGCTCTGGGCGTGGCGGCCTGCGGCTCCGGTGGCGGCGGTGGCAGCACCACCAGCGACGGCAAGACCACGATGGTCTGGAACATGTGGAGCGGCTCCACCGCCGAGGTGGACGCGTGGAACCACCTCTCCCAGATGGTCACGGCAAAGCACCCCGACCTCGCCCTCGACTTCCAGACCAGCAGCTTCAACGACTACTGGACGAAGCTCGCCGCGCAGGCGAGCGGCGGTGACGCCGGCTGCATCCTCGGTGTGCAGTCGTACCGGGCGCCGAGCATCAGCCAGCTGCTCGTGCCACTCGACGACATGCTGGCCGGGGCCGGGATCGACGGCGCCGACTTCGATCCGTCCATCTGGAAGGCGCTGCAGGTCGACGGCCAGCAGCTCGCCGTGCCGTACGACTTCGGGCCGCTGCTCATGTTCTACAACGCCGATCGCTTCCGCGAGGCCGGCGTGCCGATTCCGACCACCAGCTGGACTGTGCAGGACTTCCTCGCCGCGGCCCAGACCCTGACCAGCGGCGGGAAGCACGGCTTCGCCGTCTACCCCACGATCGACAGCGTGACCCCGTGGTCGCTCTCGCTGCAGGGCACGGGGCCGCTCAACGCTCAAGGCGAGCTGGACCTGACGCAGGAGGGCTTCGTCAAGGCTGTCCAGTGGTACGCCGACCTCGTCACCCAGCTCAAGGTCGCACCCCCGGTCGTGGCCACCAACGACGCCACGCCCGCCCTGAACTCGTTCATCGCGGGCGACGCCGCGATGGTCGTCGACGGGCCGTGGCAGCTCGTCAACGTCATGGACCAGGCGCAGTTCGAGGTCGGCGTGGCGCCGATCCCGGCAGGCGACTCCGGCTCGCACAGCCAGGTGGCCGGGTCCGGGTTCGGGATCTCGCAGACCTGTCCGGACCCGGACAAGGCGCTGCAGGCCATCGCCGTGCTCACCGGCCCCGAGGCGCTGCAGTACCTCGCCGAGCAGGGCCGGGCCTTCCCGTCGCGCACCGCTCAGCAGGAGTCGTGGTTCAGCCCGGAGCTCGCCGGCGCCAAGGACGGCCTGCAGGCCGCGATCGCGAATGGCGTGCCGGCGCCCGCCACCGAGAACTACACCCAGGTCAACCAGCTGTTCATGCAGTACGGCGTGGAGGCGGTGAACGGCCAGCAGAGCGTGCCGGACTTCCTGAACACGGTGCAGCAGCAGGCGGGGTGACGGCGTCGTGACGCTGACCGTTCCCGCGCCACCGGCCACCGGACCCGTCGCCGCACCGGGTGGCGGGGTCCACCGCGGCGACGGACGCGCGGCACTGGGATTCCTCGCACCGAGCACGAGCGGGTTCCTGCTGTTCACGCTCATCCCGCTCGTCGGGTCGCTCGCCATCAGCTTCTTCGCGTGGCCGGTGCTCGGGCGGCGGCGGTTCGTCGGGGTGGACAACTTCGTCGAGCTGCTGAGCGACCCGATCTTCCAGCGCATCATGCTCAACACGCTGGTGTTCGTGGTGATCTACGTGCCGCTCAACATCGTCGTGTCGCTCGGGCTGGCGCTGTGGATCTCGCCCCGCATCCGCGGGCGCGGGATCTACCGCCTGCTGTTCTTCATCCCGACGGTCACGCCCATGATCGCGAACGCGCTGGTGTGGCGGCTGCTGTACCAGCCGGGCGGCGCGATCGACCAGGCGTTCCAGACCGTGCTCGGCATGCCGGCGCCCAACTTCCTCGGTGACAACCGCTGGGCGATGGCCGCGGTGATCCTCATGTCGGTCTGGCAGGGGTTCGGCTACAACATGCTGGTCTTCTCCGCCGGACTCGACGCCATCCCGCAGAGCCTGCACGAGGCGGCCTCGATCGACGGGGCCGGGCCGCTGCGCCGGTTCTGGAGCGTCACGCTGCCGATGCTCTCGCCGTCGATGTTCTTCGCGATGATCATGACGTTGATCACCTCGTTCCAGGTGTTCGTCCAGCCATACGCCCTCACTTCGGGTGGGCCGGGCGTCGCCACCGAGACGATGGTGCTCCACCTCTACCGCCAGGGCTTCGTGCAGTTCGACCTCGGCACGGCGTCGACGATCGGCTGGTTCCTCTTCATGATCATCATGCTGGTCACCGCGCTGCAGTTCCTCGGCCAGAAGCGGTGGGTGCACTATGACGACTGAGACCCTCCCCCGCCCCACGACGACGGACCGGGCTCCCGGGCGTCCGTCGCGCAGGCACGCGAGCACGCGCACCGTGGTGTCGCAGGTGCTGCTCACGGCCGTGCTCCTGCTGTTCCTCATGCCGTTCATGTGGATGATCGCGACGGCGCTCAAGCCGCCCGCCGAGGTGTTCGGCGCGGGTAGCGGGCTCATCGGGTCGGAGATCCGCTGGTCCAACTTCGCCGAGGCGTGGAGCTACCTGCCGTTCGGCCGATTCATGTTCAACGGACTGTTCGTCGCCTTGGCGGGCACGGTCGTGGTGTGCGTGACGTCGGTGCTGTCGGCGTACGCGTTCGCGCGGCTGCGCTTCCGGTTCCGGGACCGGATCTTCCTGCTGTACCTGGGCACGCTGATGGTGCCGCAGGAGGTCACGGTGGTCCCGATGTTCATCCTCATGCAGCAGTTCCGCTGGGTGGACAGCTACGCGGCGCTGATCCTGCCGTGGGCGTTCACCGCGTTCGGCACGTTCCTGCTGCGCCAGTTCTTCCTCAATATCCCGCGGGAGCTGGAGGAGGCTGCCACGATCGACGGCGCGAGCCGGACCCGCATCCTGCTGCAGGTGGTGGTGCCGATCGCCCGGCCGGCCATCGCGGTGCTCGCCGCGTTCACGTTCATCAACTACTGGAACAGCTTCCTGTGGCCGCTGATCGTCGTGAACAGCCGCGACATGTCGACGGTGCCGCTCGGGCTCAACCTGTTCCTTTCCCAGAACGGCAACCAGTGGCACCTGCTCATGGCCGCGGCGGCGATCTCGATGCTGCCGACCGTCGTCATGGTCGTGCTGCTGCAGCGCCACCTCGTCCGCGGCATCGCCCTGTCCGGCCTCGGTGGCCGGTGACCTCCCGGGAGGACCTCGTGACCGTCGACTGGAGCCGGCTCCAACGCCCCCTCCCGGACTGGTACGCCGACGCCAAGTTCGGGATTTTCATCCACTGGGGCGCGTACTCGGTGCCGGCGTGGGCGGAGCCGACCGGCGAGCTGGGCGCCGTCGACGAGCGGACGTGGTTCCGTCACAACGCGTACGCCGAGTGGTACTGGAACACCATCCGGTTCGACGACAGCCCGGCCCGCAAGCACCACCAGGAAACCTACGGCGACGCCCCCTACGACGACTTCCTGGACGCATGGCATACCGAGGAGTTCGACCCGCGGGAGTGGTGCGATCTCTTCGCGCGGGCCGGGGCGCGCTACGTCGTGCCGACCACCAAGCACCACGACGGCATCGCGCTCTGGGACGCACCCGGCACGGCCACGCGCAACACGGTGCACCGCGGCCCGCGCCGCGACCTGATCGGTGATCTGGCGGGTGCCGTACGGGCGGCCGGGATGCGGTTCGGCGTGTACTACTCCGGAGGGCTCGACTGGAGCGTCACGCCGGACCTCCCGGTGATCGACACGTCCGCTAACGTCCGCGCGCTGCGCCCGAACGACGCGGCCTACGCCACTTACGCGTACGTCCACGTGCGCGACCTCGTCGAGAAGTACCGGCCCGACGTGCTCTGGAACGACATCGAATGGCCCGACGCCGGCAAGCACGACGGGGCACTCGGCCTCGCCGAGCTGTTCCGGCACTTCTACGCGACCGTGCCCGACGGCGTCGTGAACGACCGCTGGGGCGACACCCACTGGGACTTCCGCACCAGCGAGTACCAGCACCACCTCGACGCCGAGGGCGCGCCCGCGTGGGAGAACTGCCGCGGGATCGGGCTCTCGTTCGGCTACAACCAGGTGGAGGACTCCCGGCACCTGATGAGCGGGCCGCGGCTCGTGCGCCACCTCGTCGACGTCGTCTCCCGGGGTGGGAACCTGCTGCTCAACGTCGGTCCGACGGCGAGCGGTCTGATCCCGGACGGGCAGCGCAGCACCCTCGAGGAGCTGGCCGACTGGATGGCGACCCACGCCGGCGTCGTCCACGGCTCCCGCCCGCTCGATCCCGGCATCGCCGAGGCGTCCGACGAGCCGTGGGTGCGGTGGACCCGCAGCGGCGACCGGGCGTGGGCCGTGGTCGACGCCGCCGCCGGCAGGGTGCTCCTGCCGGCCCGCGCCGACCGCCTGCGCCTCGCCTCCGCCGCTCTCGCCGACGGCACCCCCGTCCCGGCACAGGCCGATCCGGCCGGGATCGCCGTGGAGCTGCCTCCCCGCGCCGCGCCGCCCGCGGTCGGGTTCGACATCCGCTGATGGCGGTCACCGACGAGGCCATCGGCAAGATCAAGGAGATGATCCGCTCCGGTGAGCTGGGCCCTGGCGACCGGCTGCCGCCCGAGAAGGAGCTGTCCGAGGCGCTCGGCCTGTCCCGCAGCTCGCTGCGCGAGGCCGTCAAGGCACTGGAGATCATCCGCGTGCTCGACGTCCGCCGCGGCGACGGCACCTACGTCACCAGCCTGACCCCGGACACCCTGCTCGACGCCATGTCCTTCGTGGTCGACATCCACCAGGACTCGTCGCTGCTGGAGCTGTTCGAGGTGCGCCGCATCCTCGAGCCCGCGGCGGCCGCGATGGCCGCGGCGCACGTCGTGGCGGCCGACGTCGAGGAGCTGCGGGGCCTGCTCGCCGCGCTGGGCGACGCCCCGACGGTCGACGAGCTCGTGGCACACGATCAGGTGTTCCACCGCCGCATCGCCGAGCACGCCGGCAACTCATACCTCACGAGCCTGCTCGAGACGCTCTCCAGCAGTACCTTGCGCGCCCGGATCTGGCGTGGGCTCTCCGAGGAGGGTTCGACGGAGCGCACCCTCACCGAGCACCGCCTGATCGTCGACGCGCTCGCCCGCGGCGACGCCGCGCTGGTGGCCGCCCGCGCCACCGTGCACATAGACGGGGTGGCCGGCTGGCTGCGTCGCGCGCTCACCTGACCACGATCATCGGTCCAGGTGGAGCCCGATGTGGGCGGTCACGGCGCGGTCCACGGTGGCCGGGTCGCCCGTGCGCAGGGCGTCGAGCAGTTCACCGTGCTGGCGCGGGATCTCGTCCGGATCCGGGTGGGCAGGAGTGTCGCGCAGGAAGTAGGCGCGCACCCGGGGCTGGATCGTGCGCCAGATCTGCAGCGTCTGCGGGTGGCCGGCGGCCCTGATCACGGCCTCGTGGAAGTCGACGTCGAGGTCGGCCAGCCGGTCGGTGTCGCCGCGCTGCGCAGCGGACTGCATCTCTCTGACGATCCCGTCGAGCCTGCCGAGCAGGTCCGGATCTCCAGCGGCGTTCCCGAAGGCGAACCGCTCGATCGTCTGCCGGATGGGGACCAGCACCTCGCGCACCTCGAACCCCGAGACGGGGGCGACCTGCGCGCCGCGGTAGGGGTGGGAGACGACGAGCCCCTCCTGCTCGAGGATCATGATCGCCTCCCGGACCGGCCCGCGGCTCACGCCGGACCGGGCCGAGATGTCGCGCTCGACCAGGCGCTCGCCCGGCTGCAGCTCACCTGACGCGATCACCTGCCGCAGCCAGCGCAGGATCCACTCGCGACGCGACTCGGGTACGGCGCCGCTCGGGGCTGACGTGCTCACGGTCCTCCTGTCGACGGGGACGGGTCACCGTAGGCGACGCGTTCGACCCATGGCAAATGGTTGACCATCTGCCAAAGTGGCGATTACGGTCCGCTCCCGACGAGGGGAGATACCCGATGAAGATCCGTGCCGTTCGCGCGGCGGGCCTCCGCGGCGCCACGCCTGCGGGAGGCTGGACCGAGGAGCTGGAGCGCGACGACGTCGTCCACACGCTCGTCGCCGTGCACACCGACGAGGGGATCGTCGGGGTCGGCAGCGTGTTCACCAGCGAGGCGCTGGTGCGGGCCGCGCTGGACGTGCTCTCGCCGCTGCTGATCGGGGAGAACGCCCTCGAACCGGAGCGCGTCGCCGAACGCCTGCACCGGACGACGTTCTGGCTCGGCCGCGGCGGATCGATCACGCACACGATCAGCGGCATCGACACCGCGCTGTGGGACGTGCTCGGCAAGGCGACCGGCCAGCCGGTCGGGAGACTGCTCGGCGGCCGGTACCGCGACCGCGTCCGCCCTTACGCCTCGCTCCTCATGGACGAGCCCGGCAGGCTCGCCGCCGAGCTGCGCGGGCTCCTCGACCGGGGCTGGACCGCCTTCAAGATCGGGTGGGGCCCGTTCGGCCGGGTCGGCCCGCGGCTGGACGAGGAGATCGTGGCGGCCGCGCGCGACGCCGTCGGGCCGGACGCCCTGCTCATGGTCGACGCCGGTGCGAGCGACTCCACCTGGTCCCACGGCTACAAGTGGGCGCTGCGCACGGCGCACATGCTCGAGCGCTACGAGGTCGCCTGGTTCGAGGAACCGCTGCCACCGGACGCGCTCGCCGACTACACCGCCCTGCGGCGGGAGGCGCCCGTCGCAATCGCCGGTGGCGAGGTGCTGACCCGACGGCAGAGCTTCCACCCGTGGCTGGAGGCCGGGGCGTTCGACGTCGTGCAGCCCGACGTCACGAAGGTCGGCGGGCTGAGCGAGCAGCGGCGCATCGGCTGGGCGGCGCACGACCACGGCGTCCGGCTGATCCCGCACGGGTGGAACACCGCGGTCGGGCTCGCGGCCGACCTCCAGCTCGCCTCCGCACTCCCGGACACCGACCTGGTCGAGTACCTCACCGGCTCGCCGTACGTCGACGACATCGTCGCCGCCCCCTGGCGGCTCGACGAGGACGGCATGCTGCCCATCCCGGACGCCCCCGGCCTGGGAATCGACCTGGACCCGGACGCTCTCAGCCGGTACGCGGACGTGGGGCTCCTGCCCCCCTGAGGGCGAGCCGCGAGCGCGGGGCGGGAGTCCGACGAACGGGCCGTTCGTCGGAAGCTATTCGGGCAGGCGGGCGGCTAGGCCGTCGAGCAAGCAGCCGAGGGAGAACTCGAAGCGGCGGTCGGAGCGCGCTGCGATGTCCTCGCCCGCGCCCGCCCGCATCGCCGACGCCGCAACCGGGTGCCGTTCCGCCGCCGCACCGAGATGGGTCCCGAGCTCGCCCGAGACCGCCGCCGCGTGCCGCAGGCCGGTCTGGGCGAGCACGGCGCCCACCACCTGGTCGTGCAGCGCGGCTACCACGGCGGGCGGGTCGGCGAACCCGGCGCGTACGGCGACGCCCAGTGCGGCATCGGCGAGCGCCACCGCGTTCGGCCCGATGTTCGGCAGCCTGCTCAGCAGCGGCAGCGCCCATGGGTGTCGCAGCAGGACCTGCCGCATCCGCCCCGCGTGCGCCACGAGCGCGCCACGCCACTCCCCCTGGTCGTCCGGCGCCTGCGCCTCGCCCAGCACGTCGTCGAGGACCAGCTCCAATAGCTCGTCCTTCGTCGCGACGTACCAGTAGAGGGCCCCGACCGTGACGCCGAGGTCCGCGGCGACCCGGCGCATCGACATGCGCTCGAGGCCATCGGAATCCAGCAGCGCGACGGCCGCGCGCACGAGCGACTCCCTGCTGAGGCCGGAGCTCGCAGGCTTCGACTCGTCCAGCCAGATCGAGGAGGCCACCGCCGCACCTTAGCGTTGAACAGTGCTCAGTATCATTGAGCAGTGTTCAATCCTGTCGCAGTGACCGCGCTCGGGGCCGACACCGAGCGCCCACCCGCCGTCTTCGTGCACGGCGTGCTCAGCTGGGGAACCGACGACGAGTACGGGTTCGGTGCGCAGCGGCCACTCGCCACGGACCGCCGCCTGCTGCTCATGGACCGGAGGGGCCATGGCACGAGCCCCGACCTCCCGCCCGGCCCGTACCGCAGCGACTACGAGGTCGACGCCGAGGACGTCGTGCAAGTGCTCGGCGACGGCGCCCATCTCGTCGGGCACTCCTACGGCGCGGTCGCCGCGATGCTCGCCGCCGCGGCGCGTCCCGACCTGGTCCGATCGCTGTCCCTCATCCAGCCGGGCTCGCTGCGCGCGGCGGATTCCCATCCCGCGATCGCCGAGGTCCTCGCCCGCAACCGCGCCGCCGTCGCACAGCTGCCCGCCGACCTCACCCCGGAGCGCTACCTGCGCCTGTCGACGGAGTCCGTCCGCATGCCCGCGCCAGAACCCACGGCGGATCGGCTGCGGGCAGCGCACGCCACCATGCACGAGCGACCCTGCTGGGACGCGGCGGTTCCGCTCGACCCGATCGCCGATGCGGGCTTCCCGGTGCTCGTCGTGCGCGGCGACTGGTCCGGCGCGCCCGCGGAGTACCGGCGCATGGCTGGCGAGCCGTTGATGATCACGGCCGAGGTGATCGCCGAACGGCTCGGGGCGCAGTTGCTCACGGTGCCCGGCTTCTACCCGCAGGTCCAGCAGCCGGCCGCCGTCAATGAGGCACTCGCGGCGCTCTGGGAGCGGGGCGACGCGAACTGAGCGGCGGCCGCCGGGTCCACTGCCACGACCGGAGTTCGTGATCTCCCCTGGCCGGCACGGCCGCCGGTCCGAGCACAGTGGGTGGCGCAACGCGTGGCTGCCGAATTCGTCCGGGCCTCCATCCTGGGGATGTAGTGATCAAGGCTCTGGGGCGTTGACTTTCGCGCCCACCTGTTTCTGATCACGCAAGAGGTCACCGATCGACCCATTGCGAAGCGGGCTCAATCCACGTATGATCGAACGTATGTTCGATAGCGTCTGCGAGGTGGAGGTCGGCGATCCCGTCGATCCCCAGCTCGAGGACGCCTTCGACTGGCTGGCCATCGAACGTGGGCTGCGGTCCGGTGTGGAGGACCGCACCTGGGGCAACACCGCCCCGTCCGGGTTGTTCGCCCTGGAGATCGACTCCGACACCCGTGAGGTGGCCGGCCTGTCGGATGCGCAGCTGGTCGATGCGATGGTCGGGTTCGAACGCCTGGCCGCGTGGGCGCAGGCCCGCCAGGCCCGGGTTCTGGCGGAGTTCGCCCGCCGCCGTCCCGGTGACGACTCGACCATGGTGGCCACCGACAAGCCGTGCGCGATGAGCCGGTTCGCCCCCGACGAGGTCGGGCTCGCCCTGAAGCTGGCCCGGCTGACCGCCAAGACCCGGATCGGGCGGTCGGTGCAGCTGGAACAGGTGCTGCCCGAAACCCTGGCGCTGTGGCAGCGGGGCCGCCTGGACGAGCGTCGGGTCGCCGCGATCTGCGAGGCCACCCACTACCTGTCGGTGGAGAAGGCGCGGGCGGTGCAGCAACGCATCCTGGACCGGGCACCGGACCAGACGGTGGGGCAGCTGAAGGCGGCGTTGAAACGCGCGGTGATCGCGGTCGACCCCGAGGGTGCTGCGGAGCGGCACCAGGCCGCCCGGCGGGACCGGCGAGTGTCGATCACCGAGGAACCCGACGGGATGGCGTCGCTGTGGGCGCTGATGACCGCCCCGGACGCCCAGGCCAGCTACCAGTGGCTGACCCGGCTCGCCCTCGGCTGCGGCCGAGATGATCCGCGCAGCATGGACGCCCGCCGCGCCGACCTGGCCGCCGGGCTGCTGTCCGGGCGACTCACCAACGCCGCACCCGACACCCCCACCGACACTCCGACCGACGCCCCGACCGGCTCCTCGACGTCCAGTGGAACCGGCAGCGCGACCGGAGCCGAGAGCCGCATCGACGACGAGCACGAGGAGACCGACGAGCACGACGAGACCGACGAGCACGACACCGACCCCGCGCCGCAGTCGCCGACAACGGCCCGCAACGCCGATGCGCCCGGCGACGGTGCGGGCGGGCACTTAGCCCCACCGCGGCCGGTCAACCCCGGCAAACCCCTCGTCCAGGTCCTGATCCCCTTCACCACCCTGCTCGGCGCCGACAACCACCCCTGCGAACTGGTCGGACACGGCCCCATCACCGCCGACCACGCCCGCCACATCGCCACCGACGCCACCCTCAAACGACTGGTGTACGACCCACTCTCCGGCACCATCCTCGACCACGGCCGCACCACCTACCGCCCCCCAACCGCACTCGCCGACCACGTCCGCGCCCGCGACGTCTACTGCCGCAGCCCCATCTGCCGCCGCCGCACCCTGGACGGACACCTCGACCACATCACCCCCTACCCGCACGGCCCCACCAACGAGACCAACATCCACGGCTGCTGCGGCCACGAACACCGCATGAAACACGCCCCCGGCTGGGCCGTCCGCGCACTACCCGACGGACGCATCCAATGGATCACCCCCACCGGGCACCGCTACCACAGCCACCCCTACGACTACCGCACCGACAACGACCTGCCCCCCAACAAAGCAACCACGCGAAAGGGCCTGCCGAAAGACCTCGCCACACGCCTGGAACGGATCGACCGCAACCGACGCGCCACCGCCCTCTGGAACGGCGAGACCGTCCCACCCGACGACGCGGAACCCCCACCGTTCTGATCCGGGAAGCGATTGCCCTGGATCCAAGGCCACGGGCCCGCGGTCGTGGCGGGCCGCTAACGCGCCTGCAGAACAATGCGTGTCGCACCATCCCGGCGACAAATGGCTGCACCCAGGCCCAGATATCCGGCTCATCGATGTGGCCTGCGCTGGCACGATGACTGGATGACCGAGGATCTCACCTACGAGGGCTTCGCCGACGAGTACGCGAAGCATGCGGTCGGCAGTCCGTGGAATTCGCTGTACGACAGGCCTGCGGTGATGGGGCTCGCCGGCGACGTCGCCGGCCTGCGCGTCCTGGATGCCGGTTGCGGGCCCGGGCTCTACGCCGAGGCGTTGATCCGCGCAGGAGCCCAGGTCATGGGGTGCGATCAGAGCCCGGCTCTTGTATCCCGCGCCCGGGAGCGCACCGCCGGTGCCGCCGATCTCCGCGTCCACGACCTGTCCGAGCCGCTGACGTGGGTGCCTGATGATTCGGTCGACCTCGTGGTGTGCGCCTTGACGCTGCACTACATCGACGACCGGGTAGCCCTGCTGCGCGAGTTCCGCCGCGTGCTCGCACCAGGTGGGGCCGTCGTCCTCTCCACGCACCACCCCACGAGCGATTGGTTGAGACTCGGTGGGTCGTACTTCACCGAGCGAGTCGTGACGGAGTCCCTGCACCCGGAACGGGACTGGCAGGTGCGGTTCTGGCATCGATCGCTGACGGCCATGTGTGCCGAGTTCCGCGAAGCCGGCTTCCTCATCAGCGAACTGCTCGAGCCCCGCCCCGTCGAGGAGATGGCGCAGCGCGACGCCGACGCCTACGCACGCCTCTCCACGGCGCCGGCCTTCATCGCGTTCCGGCTCACTCCCCGCCTCTCCGGCGCATCCCACTGACGACCAGCGCACACACCGCCGCATGCCGTGGACGGCAGGTGCTGACGCCGACCCGTGACTGACGAGATGAGCCGGGGGTGCGCGGCCGATCCGCGCCCCGCGCCCGGTGCGGCAAGGGGAATGCACGGTGCAGGCCGCATGCCGGGCACGCCAGCCGCTACGCGCCCCAAGGGTAAGCGCTTGCCCCGTATGTCTTGACATACCTTCGACCTGGCCCGTTCAATGTCACCGCTGTTCATGTGAGCGCTCACGCTCCCCCCGAACGAGCGGCCGAACTCGACGCACGGCAGGACGACGGGGTCGCCTCGACGACGCGGCCCGAGAAGGAGCAGGCATGGCGACTCCCCGCAGGACCATCGGGATCGTGGCTGCCGGCCTCGCGCTGAGCCTCGTGGCCGCGTGCGGCGGAGGCGGCGGCTCGGCCTCACCGGACGAGCCGCTCCAGTTCTTCCTCTCCGGCGACGCGAACCAGGGCGGCGGGATCGCTGCGCTGGCGGCGCAGTACGAGCAGGAGACGGGCGTGAAGGTCGAGATCGTCGACATCGCCAACGCCGACCTCCAGCCCAAGCTGAAGAACGCGGCGCAGGCGAACGACCTGCCGGCCCTCGCGCGCATCGGCTCGCTCGACCCGGTCTGGCAGGACGCCACCGTCGACCTCAAGAGCATCCTCGACGGCAGCAACATCCGCCGCGACCTCGCCGCGATCGACGAGGACGGCAAGGTGCTCTCCCTGCCCACGGACATCACGGCCGTCGGGCTCTACGTCAACAAGTCGCTCTTCGACCGGGCGGGCGTCACCTACCCGACCAGCGCCGACGACATCTGGAGCTGGGACGAGTTCGTCGCGAAGGTCAAGGAGGTGCAGCAGAAGACCGGCACGACCTACGGCATGGTGATGGACCGGTCGTCGCACCGCCTGAAGTCGCTCCTCTACGAGTTCGGGTCCGAGTACTGGCAGCCGGACGCGAGCGGCACGTTCCAGACCAACCCGAACACCAAGGCCGCGCTCGAGTACTTCAAAGCGCTCAACGACGACTCGTTCATGCCGCGCTCGGTCTGGTTGACGAAGGCCGACCCGAACGCGCTGTTCAAGAGCGGTGACGTGGTCGCCTACTACTCGGGCTCATGGCAGATCGCCGACTTCGCCAAGAACATCAAGGACTTCGAGTGGGCGTCGGTCCGCCTGCCGAAGCAGCCCGTCCGCGCAGCCCAGTACGGCAACGCGGCCTCCTCCGTGGTGTTCGACGGAACGGGCCAGGAGGACGCCGCCGTCGCGTTCCTGAAGTGGATGTACCAGCCGGAGAACTACCGCAAGCTCGCGGAGAGGTCCGGCATGCTCCCGGCCATCGAGGGGCTCGAGGTCACCTACCCCGAGCACGCCGACGCGTTCGCGGTCTACAACGAGGAGATCGCGGCGTCCGCACCGATCGTGTCGAAGATCAAGCAACAGGAGCTGGCGTACGAGGCGGCAGGCAAGGCCATCGTCGGCCCCGATCCGCTGCGCGACGAGACGGTCAGGTACCTCAACGGCGAGCAGGACGTCGACACGACGATCGCCAACGTGTCGCAGCAGCTCACCGAGGGCCACGGCCCGCACCCGTGATGACCGCCGTCTCGTCTCCCCCGAAGAACGCACCGCGAAGCGCGCCGGCACGGGCCCGTCGCAGGACGACCTCCGCCGGCCTCGCCCCGCTGCTGTTCATCTCGGCGGCCGTGGTCCTGTTCGCGCTGTTCTTCCTCTGGCCGGGTGCGCTCGCCCTCGTCTACTCGTTCACCGACTACTCCGGCGTGGGCAGGCTCGACTTCATCGGGCTGGACAACTACGTCGAGCTCGCGGACGACCCGGCGTTCTACGCCGCCCTCTCCCGCACGGCGCTCTACACCGTGCTCGCCGTGCCGGCCCACTACGTGGTGTCGCTCGGCATCGCCGTGCTGCTGACCAGCACCACGGCGACCGGCAAGACCGCGGCCCGGATGATCTTCTTCTTCCCCTGGCTGATCTCGCCGATCGTCACCGGTGTGGTCTGGCGCTGGCTCTTCGGGGAGAACTTCGGGTTCGTCAACTTCGCCGTCCAGGCGCTGGGCGGCGGGCGGATGGCATGGGAGTCGGACGGCACCCTCGCCCTGCTCGTCATCCTCGTCGCGGGCACGTGGGCGAGCACGGCGTTCAACATGCTGCTGTTCATCGCCGCCCTGCGGAACATCCCGCGTTCCTACCTCGAGGCAGCCGAGATCGACGGCGCGAACGCGTGGCAGCGGTTCTTCAAGATCACGTTGCCGTTGCTCGGCCCGACGTCGTTCATGGTGGTGCTGCTGACGACGATCGGCTCGATGAAGGAGTTCGCGCTGATCCAGGCGCTCAACAACGGCGGCCCCGGCACCGAGAACATGCTCGTCGTCCAGTACATCTACCAAACCGGGTTCGAGCGGGCGAACATCGGTTACGCCAGCACCGTCTCGATGGTCCTCATGGTGATCCTCGTGATCATCGCCGTGGTGCAGCTGCGGTTCGAGCAGAAGAGCGCGCTCTCGTGAGGGCCGTCCGCGCGCTACCGAGCACGGCGATCCTGTGGCTGCTCGCCGTGGTCTACCTGTTCCCGGTGCTCTGGTTCGTGCTGAGCTCGTTCAAGCCCGGGTCGGAGCTGTTCAGCCTGCCGCTGTCGATCTTCCCCGAGACCTGGACGACGTCGGGGTACTCGGCGGCCTGGACGCGGTTCGACTTCCAGAAGTACTTCCTCAACACCAGCATCGTCGCGGTCGTCACGACCGTGCTCACGGTGTTCGTCAGCGCCATGACGGGTTATGCGTTCGCGAAGTACCGGGCGTGGTGGCTGCGGGTGTTCTTCGTGTGCATCCTCGCGACGACCATGCTGCCCACCGAGGTGATCATGCCATCGGCCTTCGCGGTGGTCCGTGACCTCGGGCTCTACGACTCGCTCGCCGGCATCATCGTCCCCTCGATCATCACCGCGACCGGGATCTTCATGTTCCGCCAGTACTTCACGACCGTGCCGGACGAGCTGATGGAGGCGGCCCGGATCGACGGCGTCGGGGAGATCAGGCTGTTCCTGCAGATCATGCTGCCGCTGGCGAAACCGATCTGCGTGGTGCTCGCGATCTTCTCGATGCAATGGCGGTGGAACGACTACATCTGGCCACTGCTGATCCTGCGCGACCCCGACCGCTACACGCTGCAGGTCGCGCTGCGCAACACCGTCGGGGCCGACAACATCGACTGGTCGGTGCTGCTGTCCGCCTCGATCATCTCGCTGATCCCGATGGTCGTGATGTTCCTCGTGTTCCAGCGCCAGATCATGAGCGCCGACATCAACTCGGGGCTGAAGGACTAAAGGGGCAAAGGACTGATGCACCTGGCGCGCGCCGCCCAGGCGGAGGACGCCCGGCTCGACGGCCACCGGGGCGTGATGAGGGCGGTCAAGAAGGCCGTCGTCCTCGCGCTGCACCCGGACTCGCCGAAGGTCGGCGACCCGGCCGTCGTGCGCGCGGCGAGCGAGTGGACCGCGGAGCTCGAAGCCCTCCAGGCCGACGACGGGCTCTTCGCGGGCGGCGACAACCTGGCCTCGCCGCCCGACTCGGCGTTCACGATCAACGACGCTGCCCTCACCGTCCGCCTCCTGCGGGACGTGACATGGCCCGACGACCTGCACGAGCGGCTGACCCGCATCGTGCGCGCCGCCGCTCCCGCATTGCTGGCCGGGGGCGTGCACACGCCCAACCACCGGTGGGAGCTGGCGGCCGCGCTGGCCCGGTCCGGCACTGTGCTCGACGCCCCCGCGCTGCTGGACCGGGCCCGGGAGTGGCTCTCCGAGGGGATCGACGTCGACGCCGACGGCCTCTACAGCGAGCGGAGCCCGAACTACGCTTCGCGCGTCTCCAACCCGTCGCTGACCGTCCTCGCCGACCTGCTCGACCGGCCCGACCTGCTCGACGTCGTGCACCGCAACCTGCACGCCCAGCTCGACCTCACCAGCCGCGACGGCACGGTGGAGACGCTGCATTCGCGCCGCCAGGACCAGCACGACCCGTTCCCCCTCGGCCCCTTCCTCGGTCAGCTCACGCGTGCCGCGCTGCACCACTCCTGCGCCCGCTGTGCCGACGGAGCCCGCCGGGCGGCCGATGCGCCCGGCGTTCCCGCGGTCGACGTGCTCGCCGAGCGGTTGCTGGACCCGTCGCTCGCGGCGCCGCTGCCGGCCGGGACGAGCCCGGGACGGGTCCGGCGCCTCTTCCGCGACGCCCGCCTGCTCCGCGAGACCAGGCAGGACACCGAGTTCACCGTCTACGGCGGCTCGGACGTCCCCGCGGCAGGGCGGATCGCGTCCGGGCTGGCCTGCAACCCCACATTCCTGCGGATGCGCGCCGGCGCCGTGGCCGTCGAGTCGGTCCGGCTCTCCCGCGACTTCTTCGGACTCGGCCCGTTCCGCGCCGAGGAGATGTCCGTGAGCGGCGACCGGATCGTGCTCCGCGAGACGGTGAGCGCCGCGTACTACCAGCCCCTCCCCCCGGCCGCCCGGCACGACGACGGGGGTTACGCCCTGGAGCACGAGGGTCGATTCGCCGCCCGGATGAGCTTCGGTCAGCGCTCCCGCGACCCCGTCACGCTGACGACGACGGTCGATGTGCGCCTCCACTCCGACGGGGCCGACCTCACCGTCACGACCGACGGCCCCGCCACCGCCCACGCCCTCGAGATCGCCCTGTCCCCTGGCGGTGAGCTGACCGGAGCCGTGCCGCTCGGCGACGACCGCTTCGAACTCGTGGCGGGCACGGCGACCTACACCGCAGACGGCGCCACGCTCCGCATCGGTCCCGGCGCTGGCTCCGGCCCCGATCGGCCCCCGGTCTACCGGCCCGGCGAGGCCTACACCGTCACCGGGGGCACGGACGCGCTCGGCGGCACCCGCCTCTACCTGGCCTGGCGCTCCCCCGGCGCCGTCGAGGTGGCCCTGCGCTACCACCCACCCGAGTGGCAGACACCCGGGAGCACGCGCTCCGGGTGATCGGCTGGGCGAGCAGACTGCGCCACGTGGAAGACCCGCTCCCGGCCGCTCGGTTCACGACGCGCCTGCGGCTCGAACCGGTCGGTCCCGCCAACGCAGCCGACCTCTGGGCCGTGCACAACGACGACCAGGTGTGGCCGTGGTACGAGGACGAGAGGCCGAGCCTCGAGCAGGCGGAGCGGCGCGCGAGGTTCATGGGCGAGTCGTGGCGCTTCCACGGCGTCCACAAGTGGATCGCGTACGACCGGGTGAGCGGCGAGGTCGTCGGTCGCGGCGGGCTGTCGCGCACGCCGGTCGACGACGACTGGGGTCAGCTCTACGCGTTCCTCCCGGCGGAACCGTGGGTGCGCGTCGCGCACGACGTCCGCCGCCCGTTCACCGCGCACGCGAACTGGCTCGAGATCGGATGGGCATTGCGGCACCAGTTCTGGGGGCGCGGCTACGCGGCCGAGATCGCCCGCGCCGGGCTGGCGTTCGCGTTCGACGTCCTCGGCGTGCGCGCAGTGGTGTCGTGCACGGTCCGGCACAACGAGCGTTCGCGGGCGGTGATGGAGCGCGTCGGCATGCGGTACGCGGGTGAGATCCGCAGCCGCGGGATCGTCGAAGGGGTTGCGGGAGAGCAGGACGACGCGCCGTACGCGGTGTGCGTGCTGCTGCGCGAGGAGTGGGACCCCACGCTCAGCGGTAGCAGTAGGAGTCCGAGGACGCGTCACCGCCCTGCAGCCGGACCTGGTGCGGCCGCAGGCCCCTGAAGTCGTCCCCGTGCAGGAAGAACCGCTCGTCCACGGCGAGGCCACCGGCCGGGTCGGCGTCGAGCTTCGCCATCCACGCGCCCACGCCGTCGGGGTAGAACTGGTCGTCCCACGCGCCGTAGAGCGAGTTGGTGAAGTAGACGCGGCGCCCGTCGCGGCTGACCTCGACCATCTGCGGTCCACCGGCGAGCGGCAGGTCCGGCCGGGCCGGATGCGCGGCCCGGTCCACGATGCCACCGAGCCGGATCGAACCCGTCTGCCAGGGCTGCGCCGGGTCCGAGACGTCGAACTGCTTCATCTCCCCGGTGCCCCAGCAGGAGACGTAGAGGAACCGGTCGTCAACCGAGAGGTCGATGTCGGTGATGAGCGGCGGCACGGCGCCGAAGGGCTTGAGCGCGGGTGGCAGCCGGTCCGGGTCGGCGGGTTCGGCGGGGACGCTGATGACCTTCTCGGCCTTCCACTCGCCGCCGTCCCGGAACCACCGCCAGACCGAGGCGGACAGGTCCTCGGTGGAGATCGCCACCCCGGCGAACCCCCACGTCGCATCCGGGTCGTGGGACGGGCGGACCTCGAGCGTGATCTGGTGCTGCGCGCCGAGGTCGATGCGTTGCAGGTGCCGGCCCTCCGCGAGGTCCCAGAAATGCAGGGCATGGCCGTAGCGCCCGCCGAGGAGCAGCTCGGGGACGATGCCGTCCTCGATCATCGACGGGCTGCCCCACTCGCTGGAGATCAGCGTGTTCTGGTTGAGGTGCCACCAGGCGTCGTAGGCGAGGTGCTGCGGGCCGCGGTCGGTCTCCCAGGCCCGTAGGACGTCGAACGTCGCGTGGTCGAGCAGCGCGATCCCACCGGGGCCGTCGTCGTCGCCCTCGGGGCCGCCGATGCACGTCATGAAGACCCCCTCCGGGCCGCAGTGCATCGTGTGCGGGCGGGAGTAGCCGGCCTTGTCGGACAGCTCCTTGCCGCTGATAGTCCGGACCAGCCGCGGGGCGCGCGGGTCCGGCTGGGTGTCGAGCACGTGGATGTCCGACGAGCGCAGGCCCGGCACGAGCAGGTAGCGCCGGGAGAGCTCGTGGCCGTGGCCCTCGTGCCGCAGCGCGCTCGAGCACGCGTTCCAGCCGAAGTGGTGCAGCTCGTGGCCGACACCCGGGACGTCCGTCCAGCCGACGACCTGCCCGTAGCTGCCGGACGACGGGTTCACGTCGACGACGGTCATCGCGTCGTGTTTCTGGGCGGCCCGGTCGAACGCGACGACGTAGGCCAGCTGCTCGGCCGGGGCGGCGGCGGCTTCGGCCGCCGAGCGGTAGAACGTCGGGTCGACGGTCGGCTGGGTCATGGGGACCTCCTCTGCCCTCGTGACCGACGGTCGGGCGCACCCGGCCGTTCGTCGTGATGCCGGAACAGTCCTGCCTAACAGCGAAGCGGCGACAGCACAATGCTCCGTCTGCCGCCCGTAGGTGCAGCTCACCTTGCACCGGGGGTGCAGCTGGCACCACCCACTCCTCGGGGGACCGCGACACCGCGCTGACCCCGATTCCGCTTCTACGGTCAAGGCCCGATCGACGGACGGAGCGGCGATGACACGAGCCACAGCGAGCTACCGACGATGTGTAGTGGGCGCGCTGCTGGCCCTCGGGCTCGGCGTCGCAGGCACGGGCGCCGCCGCGTCGGCCGTCGCCGCGTCCGCGGCCCCGCCCGCTTCGGCACCCGCCGACGCGGACGATCCCGTTGCCGCGCTAGGCCGTGACGCGCATGCCCTGCGTTCCATCGAGCCGCACGGCGACCTGCGTGACCTTCGCCCGCTCGGCGCGATGGTCGCCGACGCCCAGGTGGTGGGGCTGGGCGAGGCCACACACGGTTCGCGCGAGTTCTTCACGATGAAGCACCGGGTGTTCCGCTACCTGGTCGAGGAGAAGGGGTTCACCACGTTCTCGCTGGAGACCGGCTGGAGCGGCGGGGTCCGCCTGAACGAGTACGTGCGGCACGGGACGGGCGATCTCGACCAGATCATGCAGGAAGAGTTGCAGGACTCGTACCGGTTCTGGCGCACCACCGAGTACCGGGACTTCATCGAGTGGATGCGCGACTACAACTCCCGGCACGCCACGCAGGTCCAGTTCATGGGCAACGACCTCGGCTACGCCGGCCCCGAGCTGCTCGACCGGGTGACCGGGTACGTCCGCGCGCACCACCCCACGCTGTTGGCGCAGTTCATGGAGGCGTACCGGGACCTGCGCCCGACCACGGACGCCGGCACCTGGATGTCCACCTATCCGGGGCTACCGATCGGCCAACGGCAAGCGGTCGCCAGGACGGCTCAGCAGGCCATGGATGCGCTGGCGGCGACGCATGCCACCAGCGAGGAGTTCACGTGGACGGTCCAGCACGCGCGCGCCATCGCACAGGTCGCCACGCTGTACTCGTTCGACCTGGACGACCCCGCGAAGGTCCGGGACGCCATGCTCTACCGGGACCAGGTCATGGCCGAAAACACCGCCTGGTGGCACGAGCAGACCGGAGCGAAGATCCTCGTGTCCGCCCACAACGGACACGTCGGCTACGAGTCCCACGAACCCGAGCAGTACCCCAGGATGCAGGGCGCCTTCCTGCGCGACCGGCTGGGCGCGGGCTACGTCAGTGTCGGCTTCACGTTCCACCACGGGTCGTTCAACGCCGAGGACGAGAACGACCAGCTCGGCACCTTCGCGGTAAGTCCAGCCGGCGCGGGCAGCAACGAGTACGTGTTGGACGAGGTGGCGCTGCGCGACTACCTGCTCGACCTGCGTAGCGCGCCGGCCGCGGCGCGTGCCTGGTTGGCGGAGCCTCGGGCGACCCGCTCCATCGGCACCGCATGGCCTCAGCCAGACCGTCCGATCGCGCTCGGAAGGACCCACGACATCCTGATCCACCTGCACCGCGTCCAGGCGGCCCACCTGCTCGGGTGATCACCACCCCTTCCCACCGCGATCCCCCAGCCAGCGGGGTCAACCCGGGCCGCTCGACGCCCGGATGCGCAGCTCCGGCGGCAGCAGGACGGAGCCGGGCCGCCCGCCGTCCAGGATCTCGACGAGGAGTTCCACCCCTCTGCGCCCCATCTCGAGGTTCGGGGTGGCGACCGTGCTCAGCGGGATCGGCAGCTCCGCGGCGAGGGACACGTCGTTGTAGCCGACGAGCGCGACGTCCCGGCCGACGCGCAGCCCGGCGTCGCGCAGGGCGCCCATCGCCCCGATCGCCGCGAAGTCGTTCACGGCGAATACCGCGGTCGGCGGCGGCCCGGGAGTGTCCAGGACTCGCTGCATCGCCTCGCGCCCACCGGCCGCGTCGAAGGGCCCGTGGACCACCCGATCCGCCGGCACGGTCCGCCCCGCTGCCGACCAGCGCTCCAGGAACCCCCTCGTCCGGTCCCTGCCGGTGCTGGCGTAGGCCTCGCCCGCGAGGACCGCGACCCGGACGTGGCCCCGGTCGAGGAGGTGTTCCGCGACGAGACGACCGCCCGTGAGGTCATCCCCGGTCACCGCGGGGTGGCTGCCGGTCCGCCGGCTGACGAGCACGAACGGGACGCCCCTTCGCTCGAGGTCGTCGAGCAGGTTGCCGCGCTCGGAGGCGTCGCCGATGATCAGTCCCTCGACGCGGTGGTCGAGCACGACCTCGGCGCGGGCCCGCTGCTCGTCCGGGTCGTCGTAGGTGTTCGCGACGACGGCGCCGTACCCCGCGAGCCGCGCGGCCTCCTCGACCCCCTCGTAGATCGTGGCCAGCACGTAATCGGACAGGCGTGGGACGAGCATCCCGAGCAGCCAGCTGCGGCGGGTGCGCAGGCCGCTGGCCAGCTGGTCGCGGGAGTAGCCGAGCCGGGTCGCGGCCGCCCGTACCCGCGCGGCCGTGTCCTCCGACGGCGCCCGCGCCCCGCCGGTCGCGCCGTGGAGGGCGCGGGAGGCGGTCGTCACGGAGACGCCCGAGTCCCGCGCGATGTCCTTCAAGGTGACCCGGCGGGGTGGCACTGCTGGCACCGGCACCCCTTGACGCGACCGTGCGCACTGCTGTTCAGTGGCTGTACAAACGATAGTACAAGATCAAGGCGGTAGAACGTGTACATCTGCAGCACCTGCGCGGTGGAGCACGAACAAGCGGTCGAGGTGTGTGCCATCTGCTCCGACGAGCGGCAATGGGTGCCCGCGGACGGGCAGCAGTGGACCAACCTGGACGAGCTGGCCGCGGCAGGGCACAAGGTGCGGGTGCGGGAGCTCGAGCCGGACCTGTTCGGCATCACCGTCGAGCCGAAGCTCGGCATCGGCCAGCAGGCCCACCTCGTGCGCACGCCCGCGGGCAACGTCATCTGGGACATGGTGGGCTACGTCGACGAGGATGCCGCCCGCCAGGTCAGGGAGCTGGGTGAGGTGGCCGCGATCGTGGCCAGCCACCCGCACATGTACGGCGTGCAGGTGGAGTGGAGCCGGGCGCTGGGCGATGCGCCGGTGCTGGTCTCCGACGCGGACCAGAAGTGGGTGGCGCGGCCCGACCCGGTGATCCGCACGTGGTCGGGCAGCCTCGACGTGGTGCCCGGGGTCAGGCTCCTGCAGCTGGGCGGCCACTTCCCCGGCAGCGCGGTGGCCCACTGGGCGGCCGGCGCAGGCGGCAACGGGGTGCTACTGGGCGGCGACACGATCCAGGCCAACCCGGACCGGGCGACCACCACCTTCATGCGCAGCTACCCGAACCGCATCCCCCTCTCCGCGGCCGTGGTGGATCGGATCACCCGCGCGGTCGAGGTGCTCGAGTTCGACCGGCTCTACGACAACTTCGGCAAGACCGTCGACACGGACGCCCGCGCGGCCACCCGCCGGTCGGCCGACCGGTACATCGGCTGGGTGCGGGGCGACTTCGACCACCTCACCTGAAGCCCGGCACCCGTCGGTGCCGAGCTCGGTCGAGTGATCCTCAGCGTGCCCGCAGACCCGCCAGGAGCTGGGTGAGCACGGCGGAGGTTGGGCGGCCGTCGGCGAACACCGGTGGTGGGGCGTGGACGTCGAGGTAGCCGTCGCCGACGAGGTCGCTGACGAGGACGCGTGCCACGGTCACCGGCACGTTGAGCGCGGCGCCGATCTCGACCAGCGCCACCGGTCGGCGCGCCAGCTCGAGGATCGTGCGGTACTCGTTCTCGAGCCGGTGCCCGGCCCAGCGGGCCCGTTCGGTCACGCTCACGAGTGACTCCATCGGCAGCTCACGGCCCGCCGACCGGGTGCGCCCGCCGGTGACGGCGTAGATCGGAACGAGCCGCCGGGGCGACGGACCGTTGGCGGCATGCCGGGGTGGCTCCGCTTCGTTCATCGGTACGCCTGGGTACTCACCGCTGCCCCGCCTCGGGTTCGACGTCGGGGTCGGGGTCGGGGTCGGGGTCGGGCTGGATGGTCGGCTCGAACCAGGCGCTCACGCCGACATCGGGCTCGGGGATTTCTGAGTTGGGGCTGTCCGGCGGCACGTCAGGTTGACCGCTGTCGACGATGGGCGCGTCGGGACGGCCGGTGTGGAAGCGCGCGATCGCCGCCCCGTCCGCCCGAGTGGGCGAGACCGCGGTGTGGCCGGTGTCGGCCTGGTTCGGCGTCCTCAGCTCCGGCGCCATGTGGGCCAGCGGGACCCGGTGACGCAGCCCGGCAACCTCGGCCTTTCCGTCTTCCCCGTCTTCCACGTCGTCCACCGGCGCGGAACGCTGCGCCGGCACCAGCTGGTCGGTGGCGATGACCTTGGCCTCTGTCCACCAACTGGGGAGGGTGTCATCGGCCGCCAACCGGATTCGATGGGCTCCGCCGCCGCTGGTGGGCGCCATCATCACCGGCTGGGCGGTGTCGGTGCGATTTCCTGTGGGCGGGGTCGCGCCGCGGTGCAGGAGGCGCTGCGTGTTCCCGGTGGCCCCGGGTGTCGTCCCGCTCGGCGCGTCGCGGTTCGGATCGTGGTTCGGGTTGCCGTCGAAGAGTTCGACGGGTAAGGCGACCACGGCCGTCGTGCCCGAGCCGGGTGTCGGGGACAGCGAAACCCGGATGCCGTGCCGGGCGCTGAGCCGGGCGACGACATGGAACCCGAGACGCTGCGCAACGGCCAGGTCGATGTCGGGGGCCTCGGCCAGGATGAAATTGGCCGTGGCGAGGTCCTCGGCGTTCATCCCGATACCCCAGTCCTCGATGGTGAGGAGCTGCCCGCCGGCGTGGCGCCGGTCGGGCATCAGGCTGATGCGTACCCGGCTGTCGGGCGGGGAGAACCGCACCGCGTTCTCGATGAGCTCGGCGAGCAGGTGCGTGGCGTCGGCGACGCTGTGCCCGGCGATGGCCGGGCGCTCGTCGACGAGCGTCGACACCCGGTCGAGGTCCTCGGTCTCGGCGATGGCCGCGCGCACCACGTCGCGCAGCGCGACCGGTTCCCGCCAGACCCGCGGCTGCTGCTCGCCGGACAACACGAGCAGGCTCTCGGCGTTGCGCTGCACCCTGGTGGCGAGGTGGTCGAGCTTGAACAGTTCGGCGAGCGCGTCCGGGTCCTGCTCCGACTCCTCCAGCTGGTTGATGATCTCCAGCTGCCGGTAGAACATGCTCTGGTTGCGCCGGGCCAGGTTCACCAGCAGGTCGGAGGTGAACTGCCGCCGATTGATCTCGGCTTGGGCCAGCCGGTGCTGGAGAATGTCCTTCTCCCGCTGGGAGTCCTCGGTGATCCGCCAGAACAGGGCCATCCCCACGCAGGCGAACAGCACCGCGACGCCGTGGATCAACGACCACAGCCACGGATTCCCCTGGGCCGCCGGGTGGTTGAAGATCAGCGTTTGCGGCCACGCCGATCCCACCCCATGGCTGATCACAGTGAAGATCACGTTGAGCAGGAACGGGACCCAGTCCTGGTAGAGGGCGATGAACCCGATGATGATGAAGAAGTGGAAGTGGGCCTCGATCGTGCCCCCGGTCAGCGCGACCAGCGCCGCCGAGCTGTAGACGAGCCCCAAGGTGACGAACGACGCCGCCACCCGCCGGTGCTCTGTCAGCAGCCAGCCGAGGAGCAGGCACGCAGCCGGGACCGTCACCGCGAACAGCACGCCCTCCGGCGGCGTGCGCAGGAACAGGCCGAACAGGTAGAGCCCGGGCACGTGCAGCAGCAGCACCCATTGCAGGAGCCGGTGCCGTCGTTGCCAGTCGGCGTCGGCCAGCTGATAGCCGTGAGGTAACAGACCGGCGAGGGAAGCCCAGATCGAGCGACGCATGCGCATCCTCCAGCGCAGCGCGACACCCGGCACGCCCGCTGGTCCGCTGGATGACACGGCGGAGCATACGGCGAGCCGAAACACGCTGGCATTTGGTCGAATTGCAGGGAGCTGTAACCGGGGGTGACGACACGTTAGCAAGGACAGCGATCAACTGGCCATGCATCACGCGAACAGCCGACTGGGACTCGACCACTTGCCTGCGACTGTTACAGCGAGTGCCCGACGTCTGCATTTCTTGCTCCGCTCGGATGAAACGATCAAGCTGAGCGCCGAGGTGGAGCGAGATCAGGCGGACGACTCGACGCCCTCGGCCACCCCGGCGACCACCACCGTGATCCCCGCGCCGCGGAGCCGTCCGACGCTCGCGGGTTCCGCGCTCGCATCCGTGATCAGCGTCCATCCGGGCTCGAGCCGGGCCCACGCGTGGAACGGGGACCGCCCCAGCTTCGCGCCGTGGGCGAGCACGTAGACGTCCGTGGCCCGGCGGGCCATGAGCTCCTTGAGCCGGGTCTGGGCGAGGTCGGCCTCGCACAGGCCCTCGGCCGTGACGCCGTCGGCGCCGAGGAAGGCCCGGTCGAACGTCACCCGCTCCAGCGCCGCCTCCGCGAGGGGGCCGACGAAGCCCTGGCTCAGCGGCCGCAGCGTGCCGCCGAGGCAGTGGACGGTGACCCCCTCGGCGTCGCTGAGCTCCTGCAGGGCGGTCAGGCCTACCGTGACGGCCGTGAGGCCGGGTACCGACCGCAGCTCGTGGGCGAGCGCCCCGACCGTCGAGCCCGCGTCCAGCAGCACGGTCTCCCCCGGGCCGACCTCGGCCGCGGCCACCCGCGCGATCGCGCGCTTGGCCCCGAACGCCTCCCCGATCCGCTGGCGCAGCGACGTCTCCGGGTGCGCCGTGAGCGCCATCGCGCCGCCGTAGGTGCGGGCGAGCCGGCCCTGTGTGGTCAGCAGCGCCAGGTCGCGCCGGATCGTCGAGGCGGTGACCCCGAACGTCTCGGACAGCTCGTCGACGCTGGCCAGCCCCGACGTGGTGGCGAGCCGCACGATCTCGTCACGCCGCCGCTGCGATCCGCGTGCCGGCATCGGCGCGTCTCCAGGTTCGTCGGGATGGGCTGCGTCTTCCGGTGGGCTGGGTCAGGCTACCGGCCGCGACGACAGCTCGGCGGCCTGACGCAGCGCCTCGACCATGCTGCCGGGCTCGGCGACACCCTTTCCGGCGATGTCGAACGCCGTGCCGTGGTCGACCGAGGTGCGGATGACCGGCAGCCCGACGGTGATGTTGACGCCGGACTCGATGCCGAGCACCTTGACCGGCCCGTGCCCCTGGTCGTGGTACATCGCGACGATCAGGTCGTAGTCGCCGCGCCCTGCCAGGAAGAACGCGGTGTCGGCCGGCAGCGGGCCGCGGGCGTCGATGCCGTCGGCCTGCAGCACCTTCAGCGCGGGGACGATCTTCTCCTCCTCCTCGCCGTAGCCGAAGAGGCCGTTCTCGCCCGCGTGGGGGTTGATGCCGCAGACCCCGATCTTCGGTTCGGCGATCCCGGCGCGCACCAGCGCCTCGTGCCCGCGCCGCACCGTCCGCTCGACGAGCCCCGGCTCGATCCGGGCCACGGCGTCGATCAGCCCGATGTGCGTGGTGACGTGGATGACCTTGACCTTCGGGGTGGTGAGCATCATCGACACCTCTTCGGTGCCGGTGAGGTGCGCGAGCAGCTCGGTGTGGCCCGGGAATCGGTGCCCCGCGGCGTGCAGCGCCTCCTTGTTCAGCGGCGCGGTGCAGATCCCCTGCACGGCGCCCGCGACCGCGAGCTCCGCCGCCACGCGGATGTACTGGTACGCGGCCTCCCCCGCCACCGGCGACACCGCGCCCCACGGCAGGTCATCCGGGAGCAGCCCGAGGTCGATCACGTTGATCCGGTTCGCGCCGAACTCGGCCTGCGCCGGCTCGTCGATCGCGACGATCTCCACGTGCTGTCCGAGGATCCCGGCGGCCTTGCGGAGCCTGGCGGCGTCGCCGATCACGACGGGCCGGCAGCGGGCGAGGGTGTCGGGGTGCACGACGGCCGGGACGATCACCTCTGGCCCGACTCCCGCGCCGTCGCCCATCGTGACAGCGACGAGGGGCCGGGCGTCGGTCGATGCGGTCCCTGCGGTGATGGTCATAGCGCCTTCCTGATCTTCGGGCGGGTGTGGCAGCAGCTCCGCGACGATGTCGCGCAATGAATCGACCCCGCCGAAGCTGCCCGGCCGGGTGACGACGTGGCGCCCGTCCGCCGTGCGGCTGCGGACGGCGCCGTGCCCGATCTGGGCGAGCGGTTCGAGCTCGTCGATCCCCAGCTCGTCGAGTACCCGACGCGCGGTCTCGCCACCGGTGAGAACGAGGTCGGCGCCGTCTGGTCCGGGATCGAGGTCGGCGACGGCGCGGGCCAGTTCGGCCACGACGACCCGCGGATCCGCGCCGGTGACCGCGGCCGGCCGCAGGACGGTCACCCCCGGTTCGAGGCGCTCCCCGCCGAGGGGCAGCCGGATCTCGCGCGCCCCGTCGGCGAGCAGCCGCTCCACCTGCCGGGCGGCGATCTCGGCGGCCGACCCGACCACGACGAGCACCGAGGAGTGTCGTGAGCGGATACGCGAGCCATCGCGTGCGTATCCGCTCACGAGGTGTCTTCCGATGGCCGCGGCGAACCCGCCCGACCCGGCGAGAACCACGTCGGGGCGGGCGAGCGCGGCCGCGGCCAGTGCGTCCAGGTCGGCGTCGGTCGTGGCGTCACAGATCACGACCGGCGCCTGCCGCAATGCCGTCGCCAGTGCCCCGGCGACGTCACCCCGCACCGCGTCGAGGCCGAGCACGGTGGTGCGCAGGGGCGCCAGGGCCGCCGCGACGCTCGACGGGGCGGGTACCGGTTCGATCCGCCACGCGTTCGTCTCGTGCAGCGGGATCCCGGACAGGTGCACGACCCCGTCCCGGACGGTGCGCTCGGCCACCGGCAGGGCGAGGGCGAGCACGACGGGCCGGGCGGCCGCCAGCGCCCCGATCTCGGCCGCGAGGTTGCCGCGCAGCAGCGAGTCGATCTTCTTGACGATCCGGGCCCCCGGGGGCGCGGCCGCGATGGCGTCGCGCACGGCGCGGGCCGCGTCGGCGGGCGTGGCACTCCGACTGTCGAGATCGACCACCGTCAGGCCGGGAGCCACGCGCGGCGGACGCCCACCACCGGCGAGCACGACACGCGCGGCAGCGCCCAGCGCGGTAGGGCCCAGCACGGCAGCGGTCTCCGCGGCGCCGGACAGGTCGTCGGCGATGACGAACAGCTCGGTCGGCACCGTTCCTCCCCTCCGTGGCTGGGTCCATCATGCGCTACTTGCGCGATCCGCGCGACGTGATCCTTGCCGTTGCGCGTACCGCGCAGATGTGCGACGTTACTGCGCGCCCCACGCGTCCGGTCGAAAAGGTGAGGTGTCGATGACGACTGTCCGAAGCGCTGCGACGGGCGACCCGTACGCCCTGGACCCCGCGGACGTCCGCACCCCGCCCACGACCCTGCGGGGCAGGCTGCGCTGCCTCGGCCCCGGGCTGATCCTCTCCGCCGCCGTCGTCGGGTCCGGGGAGCTGATCACCACGACCGCGCTGGGCTCGAAGGCCGGGTTCGTCCTGCTGTGGCTCGTGATCGTCAGCACCGGGGTGAAGGTCTGGGTGCAGATGGAGTTGGCCCGCTGGGCGATCCTCACCGGCAAACCAGCCCTCGAGGGCTTCGCACACGTCCCGCCGCGGATCGGCCGCCTCAGCTGGATCAACGTCCTGTGGATCCTCATGGACGGCGCGAAAATCCTGCAGCGCGGCGGCATCATCGGCGGCACCGCGGCGGCGTTCAGCATCCTGTTCCCGATCGTCGGTGAACCGCTGTCGATGCCGTCGATGGTCGTGTGGACGGTGCTCCTCGTCGCCAGCGTCCTGTTCATGCTGCGCACCAACGGCTACGGCGTCGTCGAGAAGGCGTGCTTCGTCGCGGTGGTGCTGTTCACGCTCGCCACGGTGGGGCTCGCGCTCGGGCTGCCGCTCACCCCGTTCGCCTACGGCGGCGACGACCTGGCATCCGGGCTGACGTTCGCCATCCCCGCCGGCACGATCGGGTTCGCCGTCGCGATGTTCGGCATCACCGGCGTGGGCGCCGACGAGATGACGACCTACACGTACTGGTGCCTCGAGAAGGGCTACGCCCGCTGGACCGGCCCGGACGACGGCACCGAGGAGCGCGCGCGGCGCGCCGAGGGCTGGCTCACGGTGATGCGGCTCGACGTGCTGGTCTCGTGGGTCGTGTGCACGCTCTGCACGCTCTCGTTCTACGTGATCGGCGCGGCCGTCCTGCATCCGCAGGGCCTCGTACCCTCGGGCAACGCGATGATCACCACGCTGTCGCGGATGTACACGGATACGCTCGGGTCATGGGCGCAGTACGCGTTCCTGATCGGCGCCGTCGCCGTGCTCTACTCCACGTTCGTCGCCTCTGCCGCGGCCGTCCCGCGTCTCTGGACGCACACGCTCGGGCTGCTCGGCGCGCTCGACTGGGCCGACCAGGCCTCCCGCGAGCGGATGATTCGCATCCTGACCTTCGCGATGCCGCCGGTGTGGGCGCTCGGGTTCCTGCTGATCCAGTCGCCGGTCCTGATGGTGCAGATCGGCGGGATCGCGGGCGGGGTCTTCCTGGCCGCGGTGGTGATCGCCGTGTGGTACCTGCGCACGGTGGAGGTCGACCGCCGGTTCCGGGCCAACCCGTCCCTCACGGCGGCACTGGTATTCAGCAGCGTCGCCGTCGCCGCGCTCGCCGTGTACTCGGTCCTGAACGTCTTCGGAATCGAGGTCGGCGGATGACGGGCACCGTGCTGGTCAGCACGCCCAGCTTCGGCGCCCGGTCGAACGCGCCGTGGGCAACGCTCGAGGAGGAAGGCCTGGTGGTGCGCACCGACACCGAGCGCCATCCACTCTCCGCTGCCGACCTCGCCGAGGTCGTCGGTGACGCCGACGCGCTCATCGTCGGGCTCGATCGGGTCGATGCGAGGGTCCTCGCAGCGGCGCCGTCGCTGCGAGCGGTCGCGAAGCACGGGGTCGGTGTCGACAACATCGACGTGGCCGCCGCCGCGGCACGCGGCGTCACCGTTCTCAACGCCCCCGGCAGCAACACCGGCGCGGTCGCCGACCTCGCGTTCGCGCTCCTGCTCGCAACGGTCCGCCACATCGTCCCCGCGCACACCGCCACGGCAGCCGGGCGCTGGGAGCGCCTCTACGGCCCCGAGCTCGCCGGCCGGACCCTTGCGGTGATCGGGTTCGGCCGGATCGGCCAGGCCGTTGCGCGGCGGGCCGCGGGCTTCGACATGACCGTCGTGGCGCACGACCCGTTCGTGCCCGACGAGCGGATCGCCCAGCTCGGCGGGCACCCCCTCCCCCTCGACGAATGCCTGCGCCGGGCCGACGCCGTCACCCTGCACGTGCCCGGCACCGGCGGCGCTCCCCTGCTCGATGCCGAGCGGATCGCGCTGCTGAAGCCGGGCGCCTACCTGGTGAACACCGCGCGCGGCGACCTCATCGACGAGCGTGCCCTGGCCGACGCGCTCACGTCGGGCCGGCTCGCGGGCGCGGGGCTCGACGCGTTCGCCACCGAACCGCCGAGCGGGAGCCCACTGCTCACCGCACCGAACGTCGTGCTCACGCCGCACATGGGCGCGTTCAGCGACGATGCCAACGCGGCGATGGGCACCACCGTCGTCCGCGACATCGCCCGGGTGCTGCGTGGCGAGCGCCCGCACAATCCCGTCAGGGCATGAGAAGGAGAGTCATGGAGAGCACGGAGGTCGCAGGCCTCGCGGTGTCCCGGCTGGTACTGGGCACGATGAACATCGGCGACACGGTCGAGGCCGACACCGCGGCCCGCATGCTCGACGCTGCCGCGGAAGCCGGTATCACCATGCTCGACACCGCCAACGGCTACGCGGGGTCGCGCTGCGAGGAGATCCTCGGGACGCTGCGCCCCGAGCGGTTCGGCGTCGCGACCAAGGTCGGCATCCCGCACCCGGACGCGGGCGGTGCGCCGCCGCTCTCCGCCAAGGCGATCCAGGCCTGCATCCAGGGCAGCCTCTCCCGGCTCGGCATGCACCGCGTCGACATCTACTACCTGCACCAGCCCGACCGGGCCACCCCGTTCGAGGAGACCCTCTCCGCGATCGCCGAGTTGGTGGCGGCGGGAACCATCGGCTCGCTCGGCGTCTCCAACTTCGCCGCGTGGCAGATCGCCGAGCTGCGCCGCGTCGCCGCGGAGACCGGCGCGCCGACGCCGGTGTTCTCCCAGCCGCTCTACAACCTGCTCGCGCGCCGCGTCGAGGAGGAGTACGTCGAGTTCAGCGCCCACGCCGGGCTCTTCGACATCGTCTACAACCCCCTCGGCGGCGGCCTGCTGACCGGCCGCCACCGCTTCGACGACGTCCCCACCGACGGCCGGTTCGGCAGCTCGAAGCTCGCCACCATGTACCGGGACCGCTACTGGAACGCCGAGCTCTTCGACGCCGTCGAGCGGCTCGCCGCCATCGCCGACCAGGCCGGGCTCCCCCTGCCCGAGCTCGCGCTGCGCTGGCTGCTCACGCGGGAGACCGTCGGCGCCGTCCTGGTCGGGGCGTCGAGCGTCGAGCAGCTGCAGCGCAACATCGCCGCCGCCGAACGCGGCGCCCTCGACGCGGACGTCGTCGCGCGCTGCGACGAGGTGTGGGCCGACCTGCGCGGCCCCGTCCCCGCCTACAACCGCTGATCCCCGGAGGGAAGAGATGACCGCCACCGGCTTCGCCCAACGGCTCCGCGACGGGCAGCGCACGATCGGCTACTGGGTCGTGCTGGATAACCCCGTCGGCACCGAGCGGATCGCCCGCACCGGCTACGACTACGTCTGCATCGACGCCCAGCACGGCCTCACCGAGTACCGCGCGATCCTCGCCGCTACCACCGCGATCGACACCTACGACGTCCCGACGCTGGTGCGCGTGCAGGCGAACGACCAGTTCTGGATCGGCCAGGCCCTCGACGCGGGCGCCCGCGGTGTGATCGTGCCGATGGTCGACACCGTCGCCGACGCCGAGGCCGCCGTCGCCGCGTGCCGCTACCCCCCGGTGGGCCGCCGCAGCTACGGCCCGATGCGCTCCCAGCTGCGGGTGGGCCCCACCCCGGCCGAGGCCGACGCCGAGATCGCCTGCCTCGTGATGATCGAGACGCCCGACGGCCTGCGCAACGTCAAGGAGATCGCCGCCGTCCCCGGCCTCGACGGCCTGTACGTGGGCCCGTCGGACCTGCGCCTCGCCCTCGGCGGGAAGACCTCGACCGACCCCGACCTCGACGCCGAGTTCGACGTGGCCCTCACCACCGTGCTCGCCGCAGCGGCGGACGCCGGCATCGTCGCGGGCATCCACTGCCCCGACGGCGCCACCGCCGCCCGCCGGCTGGCACAGGGTTTCACCTACGTGAGCGTCGCGTGCGACCTGGTGCACCTCGAACAGGCGGCCCGGGACCACCTGGCGGCAGCCCGCGGATGATCAACGCAGGTCGAGCACCTCGGGTGGCGCGTCGGCCCACAGCTTCCACGAGGCCTCCTCGGGGTAGGGCCGCACGCCACCGCGATCGCCCACGTCGAACACGCGGGTGAGCTGCCGCCCGTCGTAGGGCGCCCACCCGGGGTCGCCGTCACGGGCGAACGCGGTCCACGCGCCCTGCATCTCGGCCGACACCTCGCCGGCCTCCGGTGGGGGCGGGGCACCCAGCAACTGGAGCGGCAGACCGCTGTCGAACACCCCGAAGACGAGCGGCACGTCGAGGAAGTGGCAGGCACCGAACGCGCCGTCGAGGGCGGGGGTGGGCCAGGTCAGCTCGTAGAGGTGACTCCGCCCACCGCCCGCGGTGTGGGCCTCGGCGAGGTGCACGCTCGGCATGCGGAACATCCGGTCCGAGCAGGAGACCACGAGCAGCTCCTCGGCACCCGCGTCCGGGAACGCCGCCCGGATCCGCTCCTCGGCGCCCGGGCCGGGCCCGAACGCCCGCATCGCCCTCGCCGCCATCTCCTCGCTGATCGCCTCGCCGGGGACGAGGAACAGCCGCCACTCGTCGCGGTTGTGCCCGACGATCAGCGGCACGTCCCGCCCGGCGCCGGCCGCAAGCCCGGCCCACGGGCTCGTGGGCAGCACCTCACCGTCCACGACCGGCGAGAACGGGGTGGGTGTGTGGGCGACGAGGCCCCAGCGGTCGATCGTCGGCATCCGCCGGTCCAGATCGCCCAGCGCGCCGATCAGCCGCTCGGGCGGGACATCGGCGAGCGCGGCCGCGGTCGGTGCGAGCCCCAGCGGCGCGACGATCTCGGCGCTGACGTCACGGGCCAGCGCCGGGGCGAAGAACGTGCCGGGCACGCTCTGCGCGATCGCCCGATCGACGAGGCCATCGGCCGCCGGCATGACCAGTAGCGCGGCGATCGCCCCCGCCCCCGCGGACTCACCGAACACGGTCACCTGACCGGGGTCCCCGCCGAACGCCGCGATCTCCTCCCGGACCCAGCGCAGTATCGCGACGACGTCGAGCAGACCGCGGTTGGCGGGCGCGCCGTCGAGCTGGGCGTACCCCTCGATGCCGACGCGGTGGTTCGCCGTCACGACGACGGCACCGGTGCCGGCCAGCACCGAGCCGTCGTAACCCGGGTCGGCGGACGAGCCCATGCGGTAGGCGCCGCCATGGATCCAGACCAGCACCGGAAGCCCCGCCGCGCCCGGGTCGGGCGTCCAGACGTTGAGGGTGAGCCAGTCGGTGGGGTCGTGCCGGATCGGGCCGGTCGGCACGGGCATCGGCGGCGGCGGGGCCAGCGGGGCCTGCGGAGGTGGCGGCCCGAACACGTCGGCCTCGCGCACCCCGTCCCACGCCTCGGCCGGCCGCGGCGCCTGGAACCGCAGCGCGCCGACCGGAGGTGCCGCGAACGGGATGCCGCGGAACGCCGCGACGCCGCCCGCCTGCACCCCGCGCACCGCGCCGCGTCGCGTTCGCACGACCGTCTGCTCGACCATGGGTCTCCCTGCCGTCGGTGGGAGACCACGCTCTCCCCATGCCGCCTGCGTCGTCAACGGGCTCCGCTCACGACGGAAGGGTTCTTACTGGCCGGGTCCGTTCGCTGCGCGGGTCAGGCGCCCTCCACGGAACCGGGCGGAAGGAAGTCGACGTCGTGCTCGGCGGAGAGGCGCACGACCTCCTCGGGGTCGGTGAGGTTGTGCAGGTGGTCGAACAGCGCCGCGAGCTTTCCGGCCGGGCTCACCCAGAACAGGCCGCGGGTGGGCGCCTCGCTGCGGTTGTAGTAGGCGTGCGGGAGGTTGCGCGGCATGAGCACGGTGTCGCCCGGCCCCGCCGTCGTCCACTCGCCGTCCAGGTAGAGCGTGAACACGCCTTCCAGGATGTAGATGTGCTCGTCCTGGAGCGGGTGGACGTGCGGCGGCACGCCGGTGCCCGGCGGGTCGTAGGTCTCGAAGGCGAAGCTGGAGTCGCTCGCCGCCTTCATCCAGTACGTGTGGCCGAGAATGTTCCACACCTTCTTGCGCATCCCCTCCTTGGCGAGGGTGATGCCCTTGGGCAGCGGGCCGAGCACGATCTCGTCGCCGGTCATCATCGTCAGATCATCCCGCCGAATTCGGGCACGTCAATCCGCGATCCGAGAGACTGGTACACCTCGTGGAACGGGCTGGTGGGAGGAGAAGTGCGGCATCTGATCATCTGCTGCGACGGCACCTGGCAGGCTGCCGCGAGCGACAGCAACGTCGCCCGGCTGCACAGGGCACTCGCCGCGACGACCCGGACCGGCGTCGAGCAGAAGTGCCGGTACATCCAAGGGGTGGGCACGAGCGTCGCGTCTTGGCTGCCCGGTGGCCTGGCCGGAGCAGGCCTCTCGTCGAACATCATGGCCGCGTACGAGTGGCTGGTTCAGGTGTACCGACCGGGAGACCTCGTCGCGTTGTTCGGGTTCAGCCGGGGGGCCTACACGGCGCGCAGTCTCGCGGGGATGATCGGCCGTTGCGGACTGCTCGAAGCCACCGGGCCGACCGAGGTCAAGACCCGCGTGGCCCGCGTCTACCGCCGCTACCGCGAGCGGGTGAACGACCCGGACGACGTCACGTGGCACACCGGCCTGTCCTTCGTCTACGAGCCCGACGGCCCGGACCCGATCCCCGTCCACTTCATCGGGGTCTGGGACACGGTCGGTGCGCTCGGCATACCGGATCACCTCGACCTGTTCGACGGACTCGACCGCGACTACCACGAGTTCCACGACGTGGCGCTGGATCCGCAGATCCGGCACGCCCGGCACGCGGTCGCGCTGGACGAGTTGCGCGGCACGTTCGCGCCGACGCTCTGGTCCGACCCGGCTCCCGGCCAGGACGTCGAGCAGGTGTGGTTTCCCGGCGGTCACCTCGACGTCGGCGGCGGCTGGTACCCGAAGGGCCTCAGCGACGGGGCGCTGCTCTGGATGATGGACGAGGCCGAGTCGACTGTCGGAATCGAGTTCGACAGCCGGATGCGTGAGCGGTTCCGGGCAGAACCGCTCGCCGTATCGCCGCACCTGTTGCGCTACGCGGAGACGCTCACCTCGCCGCTCACCGAGTTCGGGTTCCAACCGTGGCCCCGAGCCACTCCACCGGTCCGCGCCGACGAGCCCGACCCGAACGTCCACGCATCCGCATACGCGCGACAGGCCGCCACGTCGTTGCCCGGCGGGCCGTACCGTCCGACGCGGACACTCGCCCCAGGTGGTTCGGCGACGGTCGACGTGCCGGCCACCGGCGGCTGGGCGGCGACGGGTCTGTGGCTCGAGCCCGGCACCTACACGTTCACGGCCGCGGGGAGCTGGAGCAGTGCGGGGACGTCGGTGGGCCCTGCCGGCGGCACCCGGCCGCGCACCCCCGTCAACCTGATCGGCTCGGCGATCGGCCGGGTGGAAGGGCTGATCCGGTCGGTGGTGAAGAACGACTCGCCGAGCGTCATCGGTGGCCGCAGGGAGCACGACCTGCCGTGGATGTCGCTGGTCGGGTACGTGGCCAACGAGATGCGCGACAAGTCGGGGCGGATCCGGCCCGGGTGCGGGCACGAGCGCATCCCGATCGGCGCCGGGACGACCCAGCGGATCGACCGGCCCGGCTACCTGTACGCCTTCGCGAACGAGGCGTGGGGGTACTACTGGAACAACCGAGGCAGCGTAGAGCTCACGGTGACCGCCGCCGGCTGACCCGCGGATAGGGTGCGGGCGTGGACTACACGCTCCTCGGGCTGGGGGTCGCCGTCATCGCGCTGGTGGCCGTGACCGCCTCGACCGGCCGGCGGGAGGCGGAGCGCCGGCAGATGCGGCGGCTGGCCCTCGTCGAGCGGAAGCTGGACGCGGTGCTCGACCACCTCGGCGTCGAGGTGCCCGAGCCGCATATGGAGCAGGTCGAGGTCCTGCTGGGGCAGGGCAAAACCATCCAGGCGATCAAGGCCTACCGCGAGGCCACCGGCGCAGATCTGCGGGAGGCCAAGGAGACGGTCGACCGGCTCGGCGGACGGGACTGACGCAGGAGCCGGGAACCTCACGCACACGGCCTTCAGGCTGCATCTGCAGCGAGGCACTCCAGGCTCAACTCAAGTCGGCGCACCGAGTCGGCGGATCAACTCCGCGGCTTCGTTTCCATGCGCGGCCACCACCCACAGGCGCTCCCAGAGCGCCGCCCGGTTCCGCCGTGAAGATCCTCGCCGAACACGCTGCGGCGCAGGACGGCCGCTGCCCACGCTGTCCAGCTGGAGCGCCGTCGTCCGGACGGATGAAGTCTCCGTGCACCCTGTCTCTGGCGGCACAAAGCGGCCGCGAAGCTGGGCGGAACGCCACCCGAGCGCCGATGAGCCAGTCCCGACATCCGCACCGACGCCCATGATCAGCAGAACTGGGACATAACGCTCATATGTGGGGGTTATGTCCCAGTTCCGGCGATCATCGAGGCCTCAGGCGGGCCAGCACGTCACCGGCCTGACCTGACCGGTGTCGGCCTATATGGGAGCACGCGGACTCGACGATCGCCGACCTCGACATCGACTCACCCGGCCATGTGCCCTGGTGGCCCGCCCCGAGGTGCAGCTGTTCAACATTCCGATTCACGTGCTCACCGAGACCAACCGGCACGCCGGCCACGCCGACATCCTGCGCGAACAACTTGACGGCGCAATACGAACGGATGCCGAGAGGCCGAACCTTCATGAGCGAGACGCAGACTTCCGGGCCAACCATCGCGCGAAGATCGAGCGCGCAGCCAAGAAGGCCAACCCGGGGGCCGATATTGGCTCGCATTACCAGTCAGGCGACTGACCTGCGTTCTACTCCTCCGGTTAGATCGGACTCGAACCAACAACTCTGCGAAGCAAGATCGACTGGTTTCTCGTTGTTGGGCAACTTCCCACGGCCCAGTGACCGCCCGGACGGCCCCGCCCGGGGAGCCAGATCACCGCCACCGTCTCTGGGTTATGAGAGTCAGGCGGAGGCCGTCCCGGTGTCTCAGGAGTACCGGCGGGAGCATCACGAGCTGCTGCGACTCGTCCCGACCGTCTCAGCCGGATCGGATGCGACTGGTCGCGACAGCTCGAACAGCCGTTCGCCTACTGCCGTAGTCCGTTCGGCGCGGAACCGCATACCTCGGTGGAAACCTCTCGTGTCGACGCGGAGCGTTGAAGTTGAATGCGGCTCGACCCCGCGGGCCGCCCTAGGAGACCCCTGAAAAATCGCGGTGTCGGTCCCGCTGGGTTCGTGATCGGGTTGGGACGATCGGTTGGTGCAGGGACGGGCTGATCCGCAGCGTGAGATCTTGGATGTGGAGTCGGTCGCGGGGCATCTGCTGCCGCAGGGTGGGGTGTTCGCGTTCCTGGCCGCGCACCGCCGCGAGTTGTTCCCGGACGAGATGTTCGTCGACCTGTTCGCCTCCGGTCGGGGGCGGCCGTCGATCCCGGCGGATGTGATCGCGGCGGCGATCGTGTTGCAGACCCTGCACGGGCTCTCGGACGGGGAGGCCGCGGAGGCGCTGACGTTTGATCTGCGGTGGAAGGCCGCGTGTGGGCTGGCGGTGACGGGGAAGGCGTTCCACCCGACGTCGTTGACCTACTGGCGGCGCCGGCTCGCGCGCTCGGATCGGCCGAATCGGATCTTCGACGCGGTCCGGCAGGTGGTGGCCGAGACCGGGACGTTGACCGGGAAGACTCGGCGGGCGTTGGACTCCACCGTGCTGGATGACGCGGTGGCCACCCAGGACACCATCACCCAGTTGATCGCCGCGGTCCGTCGGGTCGCCCGGGAGGTGCCCGGCGCCGCCGCCGTGATCGCGCAGCAGTGCCGGGCCCACGACTACACGCGGCCGGGGAAGCCGTCGATCGCCTGGGACGACCCGGCTGCCCGTGAGCAGCTGGTCGACGCCCTGGTCGGCGATGCGCACCGACTGTTGGGGCATCTGCCCGAGCAGGAACTCGGTGCGAAGGCGGCGGAGGCGGTGGCGTTGTTGGCGCTGGTCGCCGGGCAAGACGTGGAGCCGGTCGAGGACTCGGACGGCACCGACGGGCGGTGGCGGATCGCCCGTCGGGTGGCCCCGGATCGGGTGATCTCCACCGTCGATCCCGAGGCGCGGCATGCGCATAAGACCCGCTCGCGGCGCCAGGACGGCTACAAGGCGCATCTGGTGGTCGAACCCGAGACGGGGATCGTCACCGACGCCGCGCTGACCCCAGCCTCGGGGCCCGAGAACAGCGACGCCGCGGTCGGGATCGATCTGCTCGCCGGCACCGACGACCCGGCCGAGGTGCTGGCCGATTCCGCCTACGGCAGCGGGGAGATGCTCGACGCCGCGCAGCAGGGCGGGCACACCCCGATCATCAAGCCGTGGCCGCTGCGCCCCGCGGTCGAGGGCGGGTTCACCCTCGACGACTTCACCGTCGACGAGCACGCCGGCACCGTGACCTGCCCCAACGGCATCACCCGCTCGATGACCCGCACCCGGAACGTGATCTTCGGGGCGGCCTGCCGGGACTGCCCGCTACGCGCCCGCTGCACCACCTCGGCATCGGGAAGAACACTTCGGCTCCATCCTCACGACGCGCTCCAACGCACGCATCGACAACGCGCCCAAGACCCCGAGTTCCAGGCGAGCTACCGCCAGCACCGGCCGATGGTCGAACGCTCGATCGCCTGGCTGGTCGCCGGCGGGAACCGGCGACTGCGGTTCCGCGGAACCGCGCTCAACGACCTGTGGCTGCACCACCGCCTCGCCGCGCTCAACCTGCGCCGCCTGCTCACCCTCGGCCTCACCCGCACCGACGGGGCCTGGGCGATCGCCTAACCCGAACCGGGCTTGACCAGCCCCGCCCAGCCCTCCACGCTGACCCGCGACGGGCAGGGTGAGCTCGTAGTCACGCCCACGGGCGCTCGACTCCAACGCCGCAACGACGGCCCATTGAGAGACCCTGCCCGTCCCGCACCCATCGAGATCGGCTTTCTTCAGCGCCCTCCTAGAGGAGGTCCAGCGATGCGCTCCCCGAAGTACCTGGACGTCCCGCTTCTTCGCACGATGGCGGACTACTACGATATCCCCGTTCCGCATGACGCGCAGATTACGCGCAAGGTCGTAGAATCAACTGATCGCGGCGTCGGGTTCGATAAGGTCGCTAAAGGGCATCGTGACCGCACGGCGAGCGAAGAAGTGACTGAGATTTACCAGTCCGAATTGCGGCCGGTCAAGCTGTTCAATGACATCATCGATGAGCTGGTAGTCAGTGGCCGGGCTTGCGATCTGACGCAGGATCCGGGACAGCAGCTAATCCACCGCTCCCCGGTTCTTTTCGAGGGCGAACTGGAACTCGCGCCAGCAAGTGAGATCGGCGAGCTACTTGGGAAGTTCCTACCCTTGATGCTCGACGCGCTGGCTCGCGGGCAGACGGACTTTCGGCCTTCGAACGAGCAGCTGGCCCAGCAGTTCTTCCATGGTTCACACGAGTCAGTGCCGCAGGTGATGAAGGCGGAGGTAGAGGGCGCTTCCAGTGACTTCTACATGATCCTCAAGGCGGATCACTACCTGGACTCGTCGAGCGATGATCTCGTTGGCGACATGGCCATCTTCGGACTCGCAGAGCGCATCATTCGCGAAGGCTCCAGTTACTCGCTGGAGAAGTTCTTGGTGCCTGGCCTGAACCGCTCAATGCGGCGAATGATGGGCGCTGATGGCCTTGAGAAGATGATCAGCGGCGCTCCACAGATCGCCAATCGAACCGTCAGCGCAGAAGACCTAAACATTCGCGGGCCGGCTGTCCTGGTCAACGTTGCGGGTATCTTCACGTGAGCGCCCGTCCCGCGTCGTAGTAACCACCGCGCGCATTCCGTAACGAGGGGGCTTGGTGTGGCATCCCGTCGACCTGGCGTAGCCCGATCACGCCGCGGACGGAGGCCAACATCCCGCGAAGATCAGCCACCGTACCCCCGACCACGATGCCAGCCTTGCCCTCCGTCCGCGGCGTGATAGCCCTTGTGGAGGTCGACGGGATGCCACGCCCTCTCCCGGCCCACCTACTCATGTCCGCGTGCGCGCGCTGCTGTTCGCGGTGCCGCGGCCGGGTCCGCCCTTCCTGCCGGGCGCGCGGCGACGGGAACCGGCGGCCAGGCCGCACGCCCCGGCGCCGCATGGCACCCGGCATTCGACGCCGCCCGGCCGCGGCGCCGCCCGGCCGCGGCGCCGCCTTGAACAAGGAAGGGGACGCTGAACACAGACACCCAAGGACACGCCGTCCGACCAGGTCAAGCAATTGACCCGGGGTGGGCTCCTCCGGTTGGACTCGAACCAACAACCCTGCGAAACACGATCCACTACGTTCGTAGGTGCTGGTTATGTGCCGGTGTTCCCTATGAGCTGGGCAGGAATTCGGGCGCGATCGCCCGTTCATGTGCGTCTGTTGCCGACATCTGCTATTGAAAGGTGGGGGTAAAGCAGGGGCGCCCACCCTCGCGTCCTGACTACGGTCCTCGGCACGCACAGCCACCTGACGGGGACGTGGCACTGCGCACGAGATCGCGCGCAAGCCCTGCCCGACGAGCAACCGGCCCGGGCAGGCCACCCGCAGCCAACCAAGAGCACATCAGCGGTCTCGCCTGCCAAGCCGACCCGTATGCCTTGTGGTGAACACGTCAGCAACTGCCCGCAGGATTGCAGGACGATCCTGCGGTTCAGAGCCACGCAATGCAAGCCAGACGACGACAATCCGACTCAGCCCTGTGATCACACCCACGATTACCGCGACGGAACCGCCAACAGCAAGAAAGTAGCTCACCGTTCTGAGACCCCTCCGCTTCCTCCTGGTCGAGAGAGCGGATCCTCAACGGCCCTCAGCTCGACCAGCGCACGACTGGTTGAAGCTGAGGACCACGCTCCGGCGCGACGCGGATCTCAGGACTGGGGTGACGAACCCAACGAGCGCCTAGCGTTCCCTTCCGGCCGTCATCCGACGGTCCTTAATAAATCCCCTCACCCACCAGGAGCAGGGGCGGAGCGGGCCGCTGCCGGTGCGACGGCCAACTCTGCCGGCCTGGGAGCCCACGGACTTTCCTCCGAGACCCTCATGACAACCCCGCAGTTGCCAGGGCAGGTACTGATGACCACACCTGCTACGGCGCCGAGCGCGAGGCATACGGGTGCAAACACGGCATCCTCCATCACCGTGGTTCCGCTGCCCTGCGCATGACTGATCCAACTGCGCGGAGTCCAGTGAGAGAACGATGGCCTGGTTCTTCGACACCCGACCGGCTACGCCGCCCGTCGCCTGGGGCTGAGCGCACGTCAGGCAGCCGACCAGCTCGGGCACGCGAAGGTGTCGATGACGCAGGACAACTACTTGGGCCGGAAGGCCGCTCGGACGGGCGCAGCCGAGGTTCTGGCGATCTTCGATCGCAACTCAGTCGCCCTGAAAAGTGGGGGTAAAGCGGGGGATGATCTTGATTCGGAGTCCCAGTCAGGCGGCTGACCTGGGATGATGCTCCTCCGGTTGGACTCGAACCAACAACCCTGCGATTAACAGTCGCATGCTCTGCCAATTGAGCTACGGAGGACCGTACGGGTGCGGGGGCGCTGCCCCCGCTGGCAGGAGAAACCTTAGCGCACGGCCGCCGCGCGCCTGCGAACCCCCTCCCCATGGCCCTCCTCGTGCTTGTGCCCGTTCACCGCCTCCTCCACGCGGGCGCGGACGACGCCCGCGGCGCCCTGGACGGCGGGGTGGTCGGCGATGCGCTGGTAGGTGCGGCGCAGCTGCTCGTAGCGTTCGTGGCCGGCGCGGGCGCCCAGCACGTAACCGACGGCGGCACCCAGCAGGAACTTCACCATCTCGTCTCCCCGGATCGAGCCGTCCCCCGTCCGAACATGGTGCCCCAGCCGGGAGCGTCGAAACCGGACGATCGCTGATGGGTACGTTCGGCGCAGCGGGCGGGCGGAACCCGTCCGGTCTTGACACCTGACGGACATCACACCAGGGTCGCTTGGGTTTCTGTTCGGAAGTGTTGTCTTGTGTGCGAGTCACCCGACGAGAGGACGACGTGCTCCCCTTCCCCGGCATCGCGATGGGATGCGACTACAACCCCGAGCAGTGGGACCCCTCGGTGTGGCGCGAGGACGTGGCGCTGATGAAGGAAGCCGGGGTCGGGTTCGTCACGCTCGGGGTGTTCTCGTGGGCATGGCTCGAGCCCGCACCCGACGAGTACGACTTCGAGCGGTTCGACGAGGTCCTCGAGCTGCTGCACGCGAACGGGATCGCCGTCGACCTGGCCACGGCCACCGCCTCGCCGCCGCCGTGGCTCACGATGCGGCACCCGGAGGTGCTGCCGGTCGACGCCGAGGGGCGCACACTGTGGCAGGGCAGCCGGCAGTCCTGGTGTCCGAGCTCCCCGGTGTTCCGCGACCACGCGCTCCAGCTCGTCGGCGAGCTCGCCCGCCGGTACGGCAGCCACCCGGCCGTGAAGCTGTGGCACGTCAGCAACGAGCTGGGGTGCCACGTCGTCAGGTGCTACTGCGACGTGAGCGCCGCGGCGTTCCGGCGCTGGCTCGTGGGCCGCTACGGCTCGATCGAGAAGCTGAACGACGCGTGGGGCACGGCGTTCTGGTCGCAGCGCTACTCCTCGTTCGACGAGGTGCTGCCGCCCCGGCTCACGCCCACGATCACCAATCCGAGCCACGAGCTCGACTTCTCCCGCTTCTCGTCCGACGCGCTGCTGGACTACTACCGCGCGGAGCGCGACGTCCTGCGCCAGCTCTCGCCGGACGTGCCCGTCACCACGAACCTGATGGTCAACCCGCGGCAGTCGGGCACCGACTACTTCAGCTGGGCGCCGCAGCTCGACCTCGTCTCGCAGGACCACTACATCGACACCCGGCTGCCCCGCCCCCGGGCCGAGCAGGCGTTCAGCGACGACCTCACGCGGGGCGTGGCGGGCGGCGAGCCGTGGATGCTCATGGAGTCGGCCACGAGCGCGGTGAACTGGCAGCCGGTGAACCCGGCGAAGAAGCAGGGTGAGCTGCTGCTCGACTCGCTGCGCCACGTCGCCCGCGGCGCTGACACCGTCGGGTTCTTCCAGTGGCGCGCGTCGAAGGCGGGCGCCGAGAAGTACCACTCGGCACTGGTGCCGCACGCCGGGCCGGACTCGGCGCGCTTCCGCGAGGTCGTGGAGCTCGGCGCGGCGCTGCGGAAGCTCGGCGACGTGGCCGGGAGCCGGGTGGAGGCCGACGTCGCGCTCCTCGTCGACTGGGAGGCTTGGTGGGCCTGCGACCTGGGCTCCCACCCCAGCTGCAAGGTCCGCTACATGGACGCGGCGCTGCGCTGGCACCGCGCGGTCACCGAGCTGGGCGCCACGGCCGACGTCGTGCACCCCTCGGTCGACCTGTCGGGCTACAAGCTGGTGATCGTCCCGACGCTGTACCTGTGCACGGACGAGACGGCGGCCGCGCTGCGGGCGTACGTCGATGACGGGGGGCACGTCCTTGTCACGTACTTCTCCGGGATCGTCGACGAGCACGACCACGTCCGGCTCGGCGGCTACCCGGGAGCGTTCCGCGACCTGCTCGGCGTGCGCACCGAGGAGTTCGCGCCGCTCATGCCAGGGGTCACCGTCGCACTCGACGACGGGAGCACCGCCGACGTCTGGACCGAGCTCCTCGAAGCGCGCGACGCGGAGGTCGTCGCGAGCTACACCGACGGGCCGCTGCCCGGTACGCCCGCGCTCACCCGGCGTGCCGTCGGCGATGGCGCGGCCTGGTATCTCGCCACGTGGCTGGACGACGAGGCCACGGCCGCGCTCGCCGACCGGCTCACCCGCGAGGCGGGCGTCACGCGGCTGGAGGCGCCGCAGCCGGGCCTGGAGGTGGTGCGCCGCGGCCGGTACGTGTTCGTGCTCAACCGCGGCGACCTGCCGGCGAGCGTCCCGGCCACCGGCGTCGACCTGCTCACCGGTGACCGCGCCGACGGCGAGGTGCGCGTGGCGGCGGGCACCGCGGCCGTCGTCGAGTCTGACGAGGGCTGATGCTGGCCCGCCAGCGCCAGGAGCTGATACTCGACGCCGTGCGTGCCACGGGCGGTGTGCGGGTGTCGGAGCTGGTCGACCGGCTCGACGTCTCGGACATGACGGTGCGCCGCGACATCGACGAGCTCGCCCGGCGTGGGCTCGTCACCCGCGTGCACGGTGGCGCCACCGCAACGGGCGGTAGCGTCGAGGAACCCGGCTTCGCGGCCAAGTCGACGCTGCACATGGCCGCGAAACAGGCCATCGCCGAGGCGGCCGCCGCGCTCATCGAGCCGGGGGCGTCGGTGGCGCTGTCGGCGGGTACGACGACGCATGCGGTCGCGTCGGTGCTGCTGGGGATCCCGCGGCTCACGGTCGTCACGAACTCGCTGCGGGTGGCCGAGGTGCTGCACGCGGCGCCGCGCCCCGACCTCACGGTCGTGCTCACCGGCGGTGAGCGCACCCCGTCGGACGCGCTGGTCGGGCCGGTCGCGGTGGCGGCCCTGCGCGGGCTGCACGTCGACTGGTTGCTGATGGGGGTGCACGGGATGGACGTCGGTGCGGGCTTCACCAGCCCGAACCTGGCGGAGGCGGAGACGAACCGGGCGCTGCTCGACAGTGCCCGGCAGGTGGCCGTGGTGGCCGACAACTCGAAATGGGGAGTAGTGGGGTTGAGCACGATCGCGACCCTCGACGAGGCCGACGTCGTCGTGAGCGACGACGGCCTCGATCCGGAGGCCCGCCAGGTCCTGGAGCAGAGCTGCGGACGGCTGGTGCTGGCCGCATGAACATCCGGCGGACGACCGCCCTGATGGCCGACGGGCGCGAGCTGATCTACTTCGACGACGTCACGCCCGACCGCGTGCCGCCACCCGACACCCGTGACCTGCCGAAGGTGCAGACGGGGTCGATCATGCGTTACGACGTCCTGACCGGCGAGTGGGTGGCGATCGCGGCGCACCGCCAGGACCGCACGTTCCTCCCGCCTGCCGACGCGTGCCCGCTGTGCCCGACTCGGCCCGGCCGCGCGCCGTCGGAGATCCCGGCATCGGACTACGACGTGGTGGTGTTCGAGAACCGCTTCCCGTCGTTCGCCCAGGACGTCGCCACCGACGTTCCGCCCGAGGTGGACGGTGACCCCCTGTGGCCGCAGCGCCCTGCGGTCGGGCGGTGCGAGGTCGTCTGCTTCACCAGCGACCACAACTCCTCGTTCGGCGCGCTGCCCGTGGAGCGGGTGCGCACGGTGATCGAGGCGTGGGCCGACCGCACGGCCGCGCTGTCGGCGATGCCCGGCGTGGAGCAGGTGTTCCCGTTCGAGAACCGCGGCACCGAGATCGGCGTGACCCTCGAGCACCCGCACGGGCAGATCTACGCCTACCCGTTCGTCACCCCGCGCACCGCCCAGCTGCTGAACCGGGCGGCCGAGCACCGCCAGCGCACCGGCCGGGACCTTCACGACGACGTGCTGGCCGCCGAGCGCAAGGCCGGCACCCGCGTCGTCCGCGAGAGCACGCATTTCACGGTCTTCGTGCCCGCCGCGGCGCGCTGGCCGGTGGAGGCGCACCTCGTGCCGCACCGGCCCGTCCGCGACTTCGCCGACCTCGCCGATGAGGAGCGCGCCGAGCTGGCGGAGCTGTACCGCGACCTGCTGCACCGGTTCGAGGTGTACTTCGACGAGGCGCCGCACCCGCCGTACATCGCGGGCTGGCACCAGGCGCCCGTGCACACCGGGCGCGATCTCACCCGGCTGCACCTGCGGCTGTTCTCGCTGCGCCGCGCGCCCGGGAAGCTCAAGTACCTCGCCGGTTCGGAGTCGGGGGCCGGCGCCTGGATCAACGACGCGCTGCCGGAGCGGATCGCCCAGCGGCTGCGGGAGGTCGGATCGTGAGTACGTTCGCGGAGCTCTTCGGACGCGAGCCGGACGGCCGCTGGGCCGGACCGGGCCGGGTCAACCTGATCGGCGAGCACGTCGACTACGCCGACGGCCTGTGCCTGCCGTTCGCGATCGCGCAGCGCACCATCGTCGAGGTCGCGAAGCGGGACGACGACCGGCTCCGGCTGCGCAGCCTCTCGGAGGAAGGCGGGTTCGACGGCGAGCTCACCGACGTCGGGCCGGGCCGGCCCGACGGCTGGTCGGGCTACGTCGCCGGGGTGCTGTGGGCGCTGCGGCAGGCCGGCCACGCGGTCGGCGGGATCGACCTGCTGGTCACCGACAGCGTGCCGCTCGGATCGGGGCTCTCCTCGTCCGCGGCGCTCGAGTGCGGGGCGGCCCTCGCCGTCGACGACCTGTTCGGGCTGGGCCTCGGCAGCTCGGCCGATGGCCGGAAGGTGCTCGTCGACGCGTGCCGCCGCGCGGAGAACGATGTGGTCGGCGCCCAGACCGGCGGCATGGACCAGGCGGCGTCGCTGCTCGGGACGGCGGGGCACGCGCTGCTGCTCGACACCCACGACGAGTCGACGCGCCAGGTCCCGTTCGCCCCGGCGGAGTACGGGCTCACCCTGCTCGTCATCGACACCAAGGTGCGGCACAGCCACGCCGACAACGAGTACGGCGCCCGCCGCGCCTCCGTGGAGAAGGCTGCGGACGCGCTCGGCAGGCCCAGTCTGCGTGAGGCCACCCTCGAGGACCTCGCCGCACTCGACGCCGACCTGCTCCCCCGCGCCCGGCACATCGTCACCGAGATCGACCGGGTGCGCCGCACGGTCGCATTGCTGGATGCCGGCCGGCTCGCCGAGATCGGCCCGCTGCTCGACGCCTCCCACGCCTCGCTCGCCGGGGACTACGAGGTGTCCTGCACCGAGCTCGACCTGGCCTGCTCCACGGCCAGGGCCGCGGGCGCCCTCGGCGCCCGGATGACCGGCGGCGGGTTCGGCGGCTCCGCCATCGCACTCGTGCCGGCGGACGGCGCCGACACGGTGTCGGGAGCGGTACGGGCGGCGTTCGCGTCGGCCGGCTACCGCGAACCGGACATCCGCGCCACCGAGCCGTCCGCGGGCGCCGAGCGGGTGGGGTGAATTCCACTCCGACAACGCTTGAGAAGGTTCGCGCCCGGGTATTCCGACAAATCATCCGGCAGTTGATGGTTGGAGGAAAAATGACCATCACCGGCATCATCAGTGCACTACTCGTCGGAATCGTCATCGGCGCACTCGGCCGGCTGGTCGTACCGGGCAAGCAGCACATTCCGATCTGGCTCACGATCGTGGTCGGGATCGTGGCGGCGTTCATCGGCACCGCCATCGCCAGGGCGCTCGGCATCCCGACGGTGACGGGCGGGATCGACTGGCTGGAGCTCATCGTGCAGGTGGTGGTCGCGGCCATCGGCGTGGCTCTGGTGGCAGGCATGTACGGACGGCGTCGATCCCGGTTCGGTCTCAGGGGCTGACCACGCCGAGCGTGCGTCCGGGTCGCGTACGGCCCGGACGCACCCTTTTCTCACCGGTCCGACCGGTCGAGCGCCTCCTCGACGGTCGCGTACACCGGTCCGAGCGCGTGCACCGCGGCGGTCGACAGATGCATCCACGCCAGGCCGGAAGCGACGAACCGCAGGTCGATGTCCGCCCGCTCCGCGCGCTCTCCCACGCACCACAGGCTCTCCGCGCCGGCCCGGTCGACGAACGTGAGCCCGGACAGGTCGAGGACGAGGACGGCCGGGACCAGCGCCAGCTGCTCGATGACCGCGTCCCGCGCAGCGGCGGCGGAGTCGCAGGTGAGCGCTCCCCGCATGCGCAGCACCCTGGCCTGCCCGTGCCGAGCGAGCCTCATGGTCAATCCGGCGCCGGCCGCCGTCGCGGTCGCGGTCCTGTAGTCGTCGACGTGCACGTCGGCGCCTCCTCTGCCCCGCGCTCGACGCTCAGTCCGTCGAGACCAGGTGTCCCAGCGGTCCCAGATCGATGTCAAGGTCTTCGGGGTCCAACCCGAAGTGGGCACGCAGTTCGGTCATCCTCCGGTCGAGGGCCATCAGCGTTGCGCCGATGCGCTCGATCTGCTCGTCGGTGAGATCACCCTCGTCCACCCGACGCAGCGCCTGCCGTTCCATCAGCTGGCGCACGAGCTCGACGATCGTGAGCACCAGGCACGCCAGGTCCCGTTCCACGGATTCGGGGTCGGCGTCGATCCGCTCGGGAAGCCGAAGGCGCCGGTCCGACGGATCGCCTTCGGCATGCTCCGGCACCGGCCGACTCACGGAGATCTCCTCTCGTCACCGCTCACCGAACAGATGAGCGCGCGCAGGGAGACGCGCACCAGGTCGACATCCGCGATCCCGATCGTCACGTCCCCCGCGATGACCACACCACCGGCCAGCACCCGATCGAGCAGATCCACGAGCGCGACCCGCCGATCGTCGTACCGGGCGGGCTGCCGGGTCATCCGTCCGCCTCCGTCGCCGCGAACGAGTACGGGGGCCACGGGCCGGTCAGCTCGAGGCGGATGCCGCGGTGGGCACCGTCCTGGGCAGCGACGACGTCGGCGAAATCGTCGGTCCGGTCGTCGTCGACGAGGTAGGCACCGTTGAGCAGCATCCACTCGCACCGTCCGGACAGGCGCGGGTCCTGCGGCCGATGCCGCCGCGCCGCGGTCGCGACACCGGCGAGGGTCGCGTGGATGTGCTCCGCAACGCCGACGGCACGGCGTTCGGTCTCCACGTCCGCCGACAGCTGGGCCTTGCGCCGCATGAGGTACGCGGTTCCTGCGCCGGCCGCGGCGGGCTCCGGCTCGGCCGGACCCGCGAGAACGGCGCGGTCGCCGTACGCCTTCACCCCCCATTCGGTCCGCCCTGTCACCTGGAGCAGCGCGAAATCGAAGTCCGGCCAACGGTCGGCGAGCATGTCGCGGACCCGCTCGTCGTCCCGGAAGATCGTGGCCAGCCGCAGGGGAACCATGGCACCGTGGCGGGCGACCGCGGACACGACCGCGTCGTGCGCCCGCGCCGTTCCCGCGAGCCAGTCGAGGTCCTCGAAGTTGCGGTGCAGCGCCTGCGCCGCGAACACCTCACCGTCGACGGAACCGACGATCGCGGCCAGATCTCCTTGATGCACCATCCGTACGGGCTCTCCGTCCACCCCGGTGAGTCCCCGAAGGTCACGGGCGAGGTCACCGGACCCGGAAGACCGGGTCACCGCGTAGGCCCACACCGCCTGCTCGTCAGGCGTCATCGCTCGCCCCGCTCGGTTCGCCTGCCTCGAGTGAGCGATCCGATCGGGTGCTCTGCTCGAGCTCCGCCACACGGGCGCGCAGCTCGCGGTTCTCGCGCTCGAGTTTCCCGTCCCTGCCGGTGAGCCACGGGTCGTGCTCCCACCAGTCGATCCCGACTTCACGCGCCGTCTCGAGGGACGCGACAACCAGCCGGAGCTTGATCGTGAGCAGCTCGATGTCCAGCAGGTTCACCTGGATATCGCCGGCGATGACCAGTCCCTTGTCCAGGACCCGTTCGAGGATGTCGCCGACGTTGGCGGGTTGATGCCCGGGCGAGCCGTGCGGCTGGCTCATGACCGCATTTCCGGGTGGGCCCGACGCGGATGTCACGATGCCCCGTTTCGTCCGTTGATCGCGCTGCCCCGCGCGTACCGCTTCGTCCTGCGGTAAGCGATCAGCTCGCCGCCGGGGTCGAGCTCGACCTCGTACAACGCGAGCATGTCCGACGACGACGGGATCCGCCGTTCCTCGATCACCTCCACGTCGACCACCCACCCGTCGTCGGACGGTTCGACGGCCGTGGCGGCGACCGGCTCCCTCGAGATCAGTTCGCGCACGCGCCCCAGCGCGATGGCACCGATCTCGTTGGCTGCGAGCGCCGGCTCCGACTCCTCGGACCGAACCCGGCTCGGCCGGTCATCGCGATCCTGACTCCTGCTCCGCTCAGCCTTCATCGTCGCTCCGCCAGCTCCGCTCAGCGTTCATGTTCGCTCTCCGCCGCCATCGCGCCGGCCGTACTTTGCTGTGTCATCCGACCGGTCACCCGGTACTCGGCCTCGGCGACCGCGTCCGGCGAGAGCTCGCCACGCGCGCTCGCCTCCTCGACCTGCTCGAGCTCTCGCCGGGCGACGGCCGGGTCGTGCAGCTCCTGCTCGACCCGCTCCTGAATGACCTCTGCCAGCGAGATCAGCGCACGGACCGGCGCGAACGGCAGACCGAACACGAACGACAGCAAACCCATTCCTCACTCCCCGGGCGTCTGCGTGACCACGAAGTCGTAGGGAGCGAGGGGCCCGCGCACGCGCATCTCGATTCGGCCATCCCACTCCCGAGCGATCTCGTCGACCGCGCTCTGGAATTCGCCCTGGCGATCGGTTTCGACAAGGCAGGCGAGGTGGACGGCGTCCTCCTCGTGCGTCGCTGGACGCACGTTGACCTCCACGACGGTCCCCGTGAGAGCGTTCGTCAGCTTCGCCGTGTCGCGCTCGCGTTTCGCCTCGATCGCGTTGTACACGGCCTCGCCGAGCGCGATCCGGGCGTTCCGGGTCGCCTCCTCCGGCTGGCCGCCGATCTGCTCGCGCAGCTGCGCCAGGTCGTCGGATTCGTCCACGACCTCGCGCAGAACCGCGTCGTGTTCGTAGCGCCCCTTGACGATGAACTCGGCGCGTCCCTCGAGCTGATCCAGCGCGCTCTTGAACGCGTCGTGGTGCTCGCCGAGGAGCTCTTCCTGGACAGCCCGCTCGTCCGTGAGCACCGCCCCGAACCGCAGAGGGAGGACCGGTGCGTCCGCCGCTGTCGCGTCGAGGAGCTGCGCGTGCGCTGCCAGGTCCTCCGGCGTGCCCAGCGGCTTGTCCGGTGACACACAGCTCACCAGTGCCGCGATCTGTCCCTTTCGGATGATCGTGACCTCGTCAGGGGGATCGCCCACGCCGCGTACGTCCGGCTCGACCTCGACGTCGGCCGGGACGATGCCGTACACGTACACGACCTTCTCGCCCTGCTGCACGTTCTGTTCCTCGCGGTGACCGAGCCCGGCAGACATCAGCGTCCCTCCCCCCGCCGGCGCGCCGGCTCCCGCTCGTCCTCACCGAGGAAATCGCGCAGCGCGTCACCGGCCGCCTCGATGGCCCCCTTCGCCTTGCTCCGCGATCCCGTGCGGTTGACGTCCTCCATGAGCTCAGGGAGGCCCTTGTGCTCCGTCTCCGAGATGTCGAGCCGGTTCACCGCATCCGCGAAACGCAGGTAGGTATCGACACTCGCCACGACGATCCTTGCGTCGATCGTCAGCAGCTCGATCCCGACCAGCGAGACACGCACGTAGGCATCGATCACCAGGCCCTTGTCGAGAATCGTGTCGATGACGTCGGCCAGACCAGTGGGCGACGGTCGCTCGACGCCACCGCCGCCTCCTGCCGGTACGGATGTGGTCATCGCCTACTTCCCCCGTTCCGTCGAATTCGCCGCGGCCGGCCGACGTGCTCGTGAAGCCGGTACCGGCTCTTCGAGCTCCTCGTCGGCGGATTTCTCCTCATCGGTGAATTCGTCGTCGGCGTAATACTCGTCGTCCGGCCCCTCATCGTCGGACTGGACCTCGTCGGATTCGTCGGGCTCTTCGGCCTCGTCGTATTCCTCGTATTCCTCCTGCTCGCGGCGCTCTTCCTCGATCGCCTCCTCGTGAGTCCTGACCACTTCACCGTCGCGGATCTCGCCACGCCAACCCTCGACGTCGTCCTGATGGATCAACACGTGCCTCATCGCGTGCCTGCGGAAGTGCTGGAACTCCAGCCGGGCCCGCCTACCCTGGGCCCGCCAGAGGTTTCCGGTGTGCTCGAACAGCCCCTGCGGGTGGTACTCGAGCACCAGCAGCACCCGGGTGAGGTTGGGTCCGAGCTCGGTGAAGGTCACCGCGCCGTCGACGCGCCCCTTCGCCCCCTCCGACCGCCACACGATGTGCGAATCCGGCACCTGCTCGACGATGGTCGACTCCCAGGTGCGGTGCGACCACAGCACCTGCGCCGTCCATGTGGTCGTCACGTCGTCGGTCTGCTCGACCCTTTCCACCTTCTTCATGAAGCTGGGGAAGTCGGCGAACCGCGTCCACAGGTCGTAGGTGGTGCGCAGCGGCAGGCCGACTTCCAGATCCTCGCTGATCACCGTGACCTTGAGCTTCTGGCCCGCGCCGCCGACGGACCCGACCGCACTCTGCACCTTCTCCTTGAGTGCCCCGAGCCCCTTCCGGGCACCGAGGTCCGCGACCGCACCGACCCCGCGGGACAGCAGCCCGGCGACGGAGCCACCGCCGCCACCGCGGTTGTTCCCGTTGGAGTTCAGCGCCTCGCGCAACCCCAGGCCCTGTTCCGCAACCCCGCTCAGGCGCTCCGACAGACCGGTCACGCGCTCCGTCGCGGCCTCGGCCGCCCGCTGTACCAGCAGCGCCAGCAACTGCTGCCCGGCATCGCGCAGCGCGTCGGTCGGCGCGGCCTCCTTGACCTTCTTGGTCGTCGTTTCAGCCATCGCCCTCACCCCGCCGAGCGCGCGGCTTGCGGCTCCCGGCACCGGAGGCGGTGCGCCGGACGGTAGCGGTCCCCGACGTGCTCCGGCCGCCGCGACCGCGCGAAGAATTCGCCGCGGGGGCGCGGCTCGCGCGGCGGGCTCCCTGCTCCTCCCGGCCGTCGGTGGCGCGAGCGCGCTCGGTGTCCCGCGGCGCCGCGTTCTTGTCCTCGGTGGCCCTCTCCTCGGTGTCCTTGTCCTCGGTGTCCTTGTCCTCGGTGTCCCTCTCCTCGGCCTCTGCCTCCTCGGCATCGCCTTCCTCGACGTCCGCCTGCTCCTCGGCGTGCTCCGGCTCGTCACGACCGGGCTTCTCGGTCCGGCGCCGCCGCAGATCGCCGGTCTCGCCGAGCGCCTCGACCCGCTTGCCGACGCGGTCGGTGAGGGACTCCACCTGCCGGGTGGCCACAGCGACGACAGCACCCTTGCCCGCCTCCAGGAGCCGCCCTCGCACCTCGCCCACGAGGCGTGACAACTCCGGCGAGGCGTCGATGAGCTTGGTACCTCGGCTCAGGAGTTCGCCCGGTCCTCCGGCCCGTCGACCCGCGGCCATCCCACCCAGCATCAATGCGAGCTTCATCTTCTTCGTTCGTCCGAGTAAATAGCCGCCGGCAACGCCGAGGGCCACTCGTGCCCCACACTTCACTGGAACTCCTTTTTCGGTTGTCGGGCGCTCGACCGTTCCGCGATCGCAAAAACCATGTGGTTCTCGCAATGCACGTCCCCGACGGCCGCGTCCAGCGATTACCCCGGGCACTGATCTCACACGCGCCGCCGTCGGGATCGTCGGAAAATTAGGCCGTTCGGAGCAGGCTGGGGGGCCATCGGTTCGTCTCGACCGCTCCCTGGATGCGAGCGGCAATGATCATCGGCCCGAGCGCCGCGAGCTTGTGCGTCCGACTCCTGGACCGCTCGGTGACAGCTCACGCTGAGCGCCCGCTGGTCGGCAACTCTTGCTCCGAATGCTGCGGCAAATCCGGCTGAATGGAGGAGAGAGGATCACCGCCGGGCAGCCCTGATCGCGCCCCACACGGCGAGGCCGATCAGGGCGAGCAGCAGGAGAACGACGGTCAGCGGCACCAGGAGCAGCGCGAGGATCAGGGCGGCGATCGAAGCACCCTTCGCCGCCGGGCTCATCGCCGCGAACGCGCCCCTGACCGCGCCCCAGAGCGGGCTACGCCCCTCGAAGAGGGCTACGGCCCCGCCGAGCAGTGCGTTCAGTGGGAGCCCTCCCCGGGCGGCAACCTCGTCCAGCTGGCGGGCGAGGCCCTCCACGGCGTCCAGGGCGAGCCCGAACGCGCGGTCGATCAGCGTGGCGAGCAGCTCCCGCAGGCTCCGCTCGAGCCGCTCGGTCGAATCCCGCTCGATCGCTGCACTCCCCGTGATCTCGACCATCCGACCCATCCCCTTCTCCATCGCCACTCGGCGCGCGTTCCGGCCTCGTACCCCGTTGTCCGACGCCCTACCGATCTCGCACGAGTGACGACCGCGCTCGGCGAGCCCTATGTGGTCACGCCGTCGGCGACCGCGAGCTCCGCGCACAGCGCGGCGTAGGTTGGTGCGAGGAGACCGAGCAGTTCCATCACGCGCTCCCGGTCGCCCCGTACCAGCGGGTACTGCAGGCCGCCGACGAGCCGCGCCTGCTCCTCCGCGACAACCGCCGCACCGGCGAGGCCGAGCCGGCCGAGCCACACCGCTGCGTCGGCGAGGCGGCGGGCGCCGACCCGGACCGCGAAGTGGACGAGGTGCGCCTCGTGCCGCGGGCTCAGCCCGGCGGCGACGAGGCAGGCAAACCGCTCGACGGCCGCGCCTGCGCTCCCGTCGTCGAGCAGGCGTCGCGCATTGGGCAGGGATGCGCGCAGCGCGTCGGTGACGGGGACCTCCCGGACGCGACGGAACCGCGAGCGCATCGTGAACGGCTCGGCGGGATATTCGAACGTGACCGATTCCCAGGCCGCCACGAATTCGTCGACGGGTAGCGTGGCGAACGGAAATCCGTGCGGGTCGTGAAAATGGACGACACCGTCGGTCACGGCGGTGACGACCATGAAGTGGTCGGAGTCGAGGACCTGCCCGGATCCCGGGTGGTGCAGTAGTAGGCCGAACTCCACCGGTCCGACGAACACCGGGCCGTCGGCGGCCCGCAACCGCTCCACGGCGTCGGCCGCCGAGCCACCCGATGCCCGCTCGCAGGTCCATCCCAGCAGGTCGAGGGCCGTGTCGACGCCTCGGTCCGGATCCCAGCCCAGCGGGTCGAACCACGCCAGCCCGCCGCCGGGGTGGAACCCGAACGGCGAGCCGCTGAGCACCTCGATCGCCGACGGCGGCGGGCCGTCCACACCGAGGACCATCGCGAGAGAATTCGCGTAGCAATAGGGACCGGAACCGACATAGAGAACACCCATGCCGGCCAGCATGCCCTAATTCAATGGAATTTACGCGAGCGGCTCCCCGGCATGCTCGATCTGCGTCCGGATGGAAAACGCGGGCTTGAGCATCATCGTCACCTCGGTGCGCTCGAGCGCGTCGGCGAGGCGATGCGCCTCGTCGCGGTCGAGCCGGAACCCGAGCAGCACCCGCCGGTAGAGCAACGTGGGCGGGCCCGCGTCGAGGGTGACGATCACCTCGATGTCCCCCGGATCGCCGTCGCGCTCGAGATGGGTGCGCGCCGACATCGCGCTGCACGCCGCGAGCGCGCCGGTCATGAGCTCGAGCGGGGTCGGACCGGCACCCGCCCCGGAGGTGGCGTGATCGGAGGTGACCTCGTGCGGCCCCAGCTTCAGGCCGACGGCCCGGCCTGCGTCGGACGCGAGGACGGCGCCGGCCGACGCGAGCGGGATCTGCATCGTCACGTGGCGGGCTCCTCCGTGATCGGCAGGCGCACCCGGAAGCGGGTGTCGCCCGGCTCGGACGTGACGGTGATGTCGCCCCGGTGCCGGTTGACCACGACCCGGTAGCTCACGTCCAGCCCGAGGCCGGTGCCGCGCCCGACCGGCTTCGTCGTGAAGAACGGCTCGAAGATCCGCCGCCGGACGTCGGGCGGTATGCCCGGCCCGGTGTCGCCGATCTCCACGAAGATGCAGTCGTCGTCGATGCGGCCGGTGCGGACGGTGAGCGTCCCCGTGCCGCCCATGGCGTCGATCGCGTTGTCGATGATGTTCGTCCAGACCTGGTTGAGCTCGGCGGGGTAGGCCGGGATCTGGGGCAGCGTCCGGTCGTACTCCTTGACGATCGCGATGCCGGCCTCCGCACCGGACTCCGGGGGCGCGAGCTTGCGACCGAACATGACGAGGGTGGCGTCGAGGCCCTCGTGCACGTCGATGAAGCGGTGCGGCGCGCGGTCGAGCTGCGAGTACTGCTTGGCGGCGAGCACCAGGTCGGAGATCCGGGTGGTGGCGTCGAGGATCTCCCGCAGCAGGCTCTCGGTCTCCACGGTGTAGGCGAGCCAGCGGATCGCGCCCTCGAGCGTGGTCTCGCCCGCGGCCGCGTCCACCGCGTCCAGGTCCTCGACGCCGAGCCCACCGGCCACGAACACCGGGGCGAGGTCCCACCCGCCGCCGATGCCGTGGTCGTCGAGCCAGTCGCCGAGCTCGTCCTCGCGGTCGGTGGCCTCGAGCGGCGACAGCGTCGGCGCGTAGCGGACCTTCTTCACGAACTCGTCCTGCGCCATCACCAGCTTCTTCAGCTGGTCGCCCGCGATCTTCCCGTCGGCGATCATGGCGAGCTTCGCCCGCATGCCGGACACCTTGTCGCGCAGCGCGTCGGCCGCGCGGCCCGCGGCGGCAGCCGGGTTGTTCAGCTCGTGGGTGAGCCCCGCGGACAGCTTGCCGAGCGCGAGCAGCCGTTCCCGCTCGGCCACCTGCGCGTTGCCGCGGCGCAACCCCATCAACATGCCCTCGAGCAGGTGCACCGCCATCGGGAACCACGACGCGAACGCGCGCGCGAACTCCTTCGCGGGGAGGGCGAGCACCGTGCAGTCGGTGACCGCGCGCACCGACGCCGGGTAGGTCAGAGCGGTGTCGTCGTCGAGGTAGAACTGCGTGGCGCCGAAGTACACGCCCCGCTGCTCGGTGCGGGTGGTCTCCACCGGGTCGCCGCTGACCAGCTTGAACATCGAGATCGCGCCGGACAGCAGCACGTAGAAGCAGCGCGCAGGCTCGCCCTCGCTGACGATGTTCTCCCCCGCCGGGAAGGGAACGACATCGCCGTTCTCGATCACCCAGGCGGCCTGGTGGTCCTCGAGGTCGGCGAACAGGAACAGCGTGCGCAGCTCCTCCGGCGTGAGCCGGGCGGGAGTGGTTTCGTCGAGTGTGGTCATCACTGCTCCGCCAGATAGCGGTGGACGAGGGTCACGGCCATGGCACCCTCCCCGACGGCGGACGCGACGCGCTTCACGGAGTCGGACCGCACGTCTCCCGCCACGAACACTCCGGGCACGCTCGCCTCCAGGTGGTAAGGATCCCGGTCCAGCGTCCACCCCGGCGGGCGCTGCCCGTCGACGACGAGGTCGGGACCGGTGGGGATGAAACCGCGGGCGTCGCGCTGGACGAAGCCGTCGAGCCAGTCCGTGCGCGGTGCCGCGCCGATGAATACGAACATCGAACCGGCCTTCACCGATTCCCGCGTGTCACCCTCGCAGAGCGTGATCGACTGCAGGTGGTCGTCGCCGTGTGCCTCCACGACCTGGCAGCGGGTGCGCACGGAGACATTGTCGATGGCCTCGATCTGCTTGATCAGGTACGTCGACATGGACGCCTCGAGGCTCGGCCCCCGCACCACCAGCGTGACGGTGGCGGCGTGCTTGGAGAAGAACACGGCCGCCTGACCAGCGGAGTTGGCGCCTCCGACGATGTAGACGTCCTCGCCGCGGCAGGCAGGCGCCTCGGTGGCGGCCGAGCCGTAGAACACACCGCGGCCGGTGAGCTCGTTGACCCCGGGCGCGTCAAGGCTGCGGTAGGCGACGCCGGTGGCCAGCACCACGGCGTGCGCGGCGATCTCGCTGCCGTCGCCGAACTTCACGACGCGCGCCGAGCCGCGCGCCTCCAGCCCGACGACGTCGCGGGCGGTGAGCACCTCGGCGCCGAACTTGGCGGCCTGCCGCCGGGCGCGATCCGTGAGCTGCGCGCCGGACACGCCGTCGGGGAAGCCGAGGTAGTTCTCGATCCGGGAGCTCTGCCCGGCCTGACCGCCGGTGGCCTGGCGTTCGACGAGCACCGTGCGCAGGCCCTCCGACGCGCCGTACACGGCCGAGCCCAGTCCTGCCGGGCCGCCGCCGACCACGATCAGGTCGTAGAAGTCGGAGACCGGGTCGGTGGTGAGCCCGCACGCGGCGGCGATCTCGGCATCGGTGGGCGAGCGCAGCGCCGTGCCGTCGGCGGTGATCAGCACCGGGACGTCCTCCGGGCCTGCGCCTGCAGCCTCCAGCAGGCGCGCGCCTTCCGGCTCGTCGATCGAGTAGTAGCGGTAGGGCACGGAGTTGCGGGCGAGGAAGTCGCGGGCCGAGAAGCACTCGGCCGACCAGCGGTGGCCGACGATCCGGATCTCGTCGACCGGGCGCTGGCCCACCGCCCGCCACGTCTCGACCAGTGCGTCGACGACGGGGTAGAGCTTCTCCTCCGGCGGGTCCCACGGCTTGAGCAGGTAGTGGTCGACGTCGACCAGGTTGATCGCCTGGATCGCCGCGTCGGTGTCGGCGTAGGCGGTGAGCAGGGCGCGGCGCGCGTGCGGGGCGATGTCCATGGCCTGCTCGAGGAACTCGATGCCGTTCATCTCCGGCATCCGGTAATCGGCGAGGATCGCCGCCACCGGCTCGCCGCGCAGGGTGAGCTCGCGCAGCGCGTCGAGCGCGTCGCGGCCGGACTCGGCGCGGACGATCCGGTGGTCCTGGCCGTAGCGGCGGCGCAGGTCGCGAGCCACGGCGCGGCTCACACCCGGGTCGTCGTCGACCGTCATCAGAACGGGTTTCGTCGAGCGGGGCTCGATCGTGGTCATGCAGGCTCCAGCGGGACGGCGGTCCGCCCGGATGGGGGCGGTCTCCGCTTTCGAACCTACTGCCCCGTCCCGAATCCGACGAGCGGCGCTGTCGTGCCACTGAGGGCTCCGCGCTTGCTCCGCAGCGCGCGCAGCCCTCAGACATGCATGGCGTCGGAACCTGTCCGACCGACAGCGCCGTTCGTCGGAACGGATCAGGCTCCGGTGAGGACGCCGTCGACCCTCCTGGGCAGGCCCAGCGGGTTCCCGTCCTGCAGCGCCTCGGGCAACAGGGCCTGCGGGGTGTTCTGGTAGCACACCGGGCGCAGGAAGCGGCGGATCGCCGTGGTGCCGACGCTCGTGTGGATCGACGCCGTCGTCGACGGGAAGGGGCCGCCGTGGTGCATCGCGTGGGCGACGGCCACACCGGTGGGCCAGCCGTTGTAGACCAGCCGGCCCGCGCGGTCGCGCAGCACGTCGACCAGCGGCGGCAGCGTGGCGGCGTCGGCCTCCTCGGCGTGCACGGTGGCGGTGAGGTTGCCGCCGAACGTCTCGGCCGCGGCGAGCATCTCGTCGCCGTCGGCGTACTCGACGATGATCGACGTGGGCCCGAAGCACTCCTGCAGGATCGGGTCCGGGTCGGCGAGGAGCTCCTTGGCCGTGGTGGCGAGCAGCGTGGGCGCCACGCCGGAGTCGCTGTCGGCGCCGTGCACGAGGGTGCGCAGCGGGCCGAGGCCCTCGAGCCGGTCACGCTCGTGCGCGTGCCCGGAGCGGATCCGGTCGTTGAGCATGCCGGCGGGCGCGGTGCCGCGGACCGCCTCGACGAGCCGCTCCTCCAGGCCGTGGCCCTCGGGAAGGAACAGCAGGCCGGGCTTGGTGCAGAACTGGCCGGTGCCGAGTGTGAACGAGCCGACGTAGCCGTCGGCGATGTCGGCACCGCGGGCCGAGACCGCCGCGGGCGTGACGAACACCGGGTTGAGGCTGCCCAGCTCGCCGTAGAACGGGATGGGCTCCTCGCGGCGGGTGGCGATCTCCAGCAGTGCGAGCCCGCCCTTCACCGAGCCGGTGAAGGCGCCCGCCTTGATCCGCGGGTCGGTGAGCGCGGTCGTGCCGGCCTCCATGCCGTGCACCACGGCGAACGTGCCCTCCGGGGCGCCTGCCGCGCGCAGCGCTTCGACCAGCACCTCACCGGTGCGCTGCGAGAGCCGGGGGTGACCGGGGTGCGCCTTGACGACGACCGGGCTGCCCGCGGCCAGCGCCGAGGCGGTGTCGCCGCCGGGCACGCTGAACGCGAACGGGAAGTTGCTCGCGGAGAACACCAGCACCGGGCCGACCGGCACGAGCATCCGGCGCAGGTCAGGGCGCGGCACCGGCTTCGCGTCCTGGTCTGCGGAGTCGAGGATCACCTCGAGGTAGGAGCCCTCGTCCAGGGCGTCGGCGAAGAGCCGCAGCTGGCCACTGGAGCGCGCGACCTCGCCGGTGAGCCGCCCCTCCGGCAGGGCCGACTCCTCGATCGCGATCGGCACGAGCTCGCCTGCCGCCGCGTCGAGCGCGTCGGCGGCCGCGCGCAGCAGCCGGGCGCGCTCGGCGGGACGCAGCGCGGCGAGCGGTCCCGCGGCCTGCGCCGCCGCGGCGAGCACGCGCTCGAGCTCCTCGGGGGTGGTATCGGTGACGGTCACTGCTGGCCCTTCCTCCTGGCCGCCGGACGCTCGAGGGCGTCCACCAGCCATGACAACGGTTCGCGGCCCCGTACGACGGGGTTGGACAGGGTTCCGACCTGCGCGATCTCGATGTCGACGCGGTCGCCCTCGGTGAGCGAGAAGCTCAGTTCGGGGACGATACCCGTGCCGGTGGACAAGATCGCGCCGTCGGGGAAGTCGCTGGGGGCGTAGAGCACCTCCACCAACTCCTCGAGCGTGCGGTGCAGGCGGGCGGTGCTCGTCTCGCCCTCGAACACGACGGCGCCGCCGCGCACGACCTTCATGGTGATCGCGAGGTCGGAGGTGTCGACCTCCCACGCGGGCCGGATACCCGTGGCCAGCGCGCAGGAACCGTTGAAGACCTTCGCCTGCGGGATGTAGAGCGGGTTCACGCCCTCGATGGAGCGCGAGCTCACGTCGTTGCAGACCGTGTAGCCGACGATCTCGCCGCGGCTGTTGGCGACGACCGCGAGCTCCGGCTCGGGGACGTCGATCTCGGAGTCGGCGCGCACCCCCACCGGCTCGCCGTCGGTGACGACCCGCCAGGCCACCGCCTTGAGGAAGAGCTCGGGGCGCGGCGCGTCGTAGACCAGCTCGTAGACCGAGGCCTGGACGCTCTCCTCCACCCGGCCCTCGCGCGAGCGCTCGTAGGTGACGCCGGACGCCCACACCTCGGTGCGCCCGTCGACCGGCGGCAGGTAGGTGACGGTGGTGACGTCCACCTCCGCTCCGGAGGGCTCGAGCCCGGCGCGCAGGGCGTCGAGCGGCTCGCGCAGGAGCTCGGCCACCGAGCCGAAGCGGACCGGGGCGATCTTCCCGTCCCGGCGCACCCCCACCCGCGGCTGCGCTGCCCCTTGCTCGACGTAGCGGACGATCTCCATGTTCTCCACCGGCTCCTGTCCGTCGCGTCAGTGCTGCTCCCGGATCCTATAGGATCTTGCCGGTGTTGCCAGGGCGACTGGTCGAGGACGTCCACGAGACCATCAAGGCGCGGATCATGGATCACGCGATCGCGCCGGGCGCTCGCGTGTCCATCGACGGGCTGGCCCGCGAACTGGGCGTCTCCCCCACCCCGGTGAGGGAGGCCCTCGCGAGACTGGAGTCGGCGCAGCTCGTCGTGAAGGAACCGCTGCGCGGCTACCGCACCACGCCGCTGCTCACGGCCGACCAGCTGGCCGACCTCTACCGGTTCCGGCTGCTCATCGAGCCGTGGGCGGCGGCCACCGCCGCGGAGCGAGCCACCCCGGCCGGCCGCGCCCGGCTCAAGGCCGAGCTCGCCACCGCCGACGCCCCCGAGTCGGACACCTACGCCGCCTACCGCGCGTTCTCCGCTCACGACGCCCGCTTCCACCTGCTGCTCGCCGAGCTCGCGGGGAGCGACCAGGTGCGGGAGGCGTTCCAGCGCACGAACTGGCACCTGCACATCTACCGGCAGTACTACCACCGCGGCATCGGCCCCCAGGCGCTCGCCGAGCACCGGCGGGTCGCCGACGCCGTGCTCGCCTGCGATCCTGCGGCTGCGGCGGAGGCGATGCGGGAACACCTGGAGCTGTCACACGCCCGTCTCAGGGAGGAGACCCATGACGGTTCTCGATGAGCTGGCCGCAGGCCTTCCGGCCGAAGCGCTGATCACCGACTCCACGAGCACCGACGCCTACCGCTTCGACGAGGCGAGCTTCTGCGCGGCGGGTGCCCCGCTCGCGGTCGTGCGTCCTACGGAGACGGAACAGGTGCAGCACGTGCTGCGGGTCGCGTCGGCGCACCGGGTGCCGGTGGTGCCGCAGGGTGCGCGGTCGGGCCTGTCCGGCGCCGCCAACGCCGTGGACGGCGGCATCGTGCTCTCGCTGACCCGGATGGACCGGATCCTGGAGATCGACCCGGTCGACCAGGTGGCCGTCGTCGAGCCGGGCGTGCTCAACGCCGTGCTGTCGCGCGCGGTGCTGGAGCAGGACATGTACTACCCGCCCGACCCGTCGTCGTGGGAGATGTCGACGATCGGCGGCAACCTCGCCACCAACGCCGGCGGGCTGTGCTGCGTGAAGTACGGGGTGACGGCCGACTTCGTGCGCGGCCTCGAGGTCGTCACCGCGTCCGGGGAGCTGTTGCGCACCGGGCGGCGCACCGCAAAGGGCGTGGCGGGCTACGACCTCACCAAACTGATCGTGGGCTCCGAGGGCACGCTCGGCGTGATCACTCGAGCGACGCTCGGCCTTCGTCCCGCGCCCGAGGCGGCCCTCACCATGGCGGCGGCGTTCGCGTCGGCCGCCGACGCGCTCGCGGCCGTCACGCGGATCATGGCCGCGGGCCTGCAGCCGTCGCTGTGCGAGTTCCTCGACCGCGTCACGGTGCGCGCGATCCAGGACTACCGCGACATGGGCCTGCCCACCGGCGCCGGCGCGCTGCTGCTCACCCAGTCCGACCGCGGCCCCCGCGCGGCCGAGGACGTCGAGGCGATGGGCGCGATCTGCACCGAGCTGGGCGCGCTCGACGTCGCCGTGGCCTCCGACGCCACGGAGTCGGAGATGCTCATGCAGGCGCGCCGGATCGTCCACTTCGCGGTGGAGAAGCTCGGCTCCACGCTCATCGACGACGTGGCCGTGCCCCGCGCGAGGCTGGTGGAGCTGCTCGACGGCATCACGGCGATCGCCGTCGAGCACGACGTCCTCGTGTCCTGCCCCGGCCACGTCGGCGACGGCAACATGCACCCCACCGTGATCTTCGACCGCGGCGACCCCGCCGCCGTCGAGCGGGCCCAGAAGGCGTTCGACGCGATCATGCGGCTCGGCCTGGCGCTGGGCGGCACGATCACCGGCGAGCACGGCGTTGGCGTCCTGAAGCGCGACTGGCTGGAGACGGAACTGGGCGAGCTGAGCCTCGGCCTGCACCGCAAGATCAAGGAAGCGTTCGACCCGCTGGGCATCCTGAACCCTGGCAAGGTCCTCGCCTCCGGGTGAGTTCAGGCGTCAGCCCAGCGCAGCCACCAGGGCCTGGGTCGCCTCCGTCGTGGTTGCCGTGCCGCCCAGGTCCCTCGTGCGGGTCTCCGGCTTGGCCAGGGTCGTCTCCATCGCGCGCAGGATGTCGGCGGCCGCCGCGCCGTGGCCCAGGTGCTCCAGCATCATCGCGGCCGACCACACCGCGCCGACGGGGTTGGCGATGCCCTGCCCTGCGATGTCCGGCGCCGAGCCGTGCACCGGCTCGAACATGGACGGGAACTCCTTCTCCGGGTTCAAGTTGCCCGACGGGGCGATGCCGATCGAGCCGGCGACGGCGGCGGCGAGGTCGGAGAGGATGTCGCCGAACAGGTTGGATCCCACCACCACGTCGAACCGCCGCGGCTGCAGCACGAACTTCGCCGCGAGTGCGTCGATGTGCTCGCTGTCGAACCGCACGTCCGGATGCAGCGCCGCGCGCTCGGCCACGACCTCGTCCCAGAACGGGAGGGTGTGCACGATCCCGTTCGACTTGGTGGCCGACGTGACGTAGCCGCGCCGGGCCTTCGCCAGCTCGAACGCGTAGTCGGCGATCCGGCTCACCCCGACCCGAGTGAAGATCGACTCCTGCACCGCGAGCTCGTCCGGGAAGCCGCGGTTCACCCGGCCACCGACCTCGGAGTACTCGCCCTCGTTGTTCTCCCGCACGACCACGAAGTCGACGTCGTCGGCGACCCGCAGCGGGCTCTGCACGCCCTCGAACACCCGGATCGGGCGCAGGTTGACGTACTGGCGGAACGCGCGCCGGATCGGGATGAGCAGGCCCCACAGCGAGACGTGGTCGGGCACGCCCGGCCAGCCGACGGCGCCGAGCAGGATCGCGTCGAACCCGCGCAGCGTCTCGATGCCGTCGGCCGGCATCATCGCGCCCTCCTGCTCGTAGCGCTGGCAGGACCAGTCGAACTCGGTGTAGGAGAGCGTGACGCCGTGCCGCGCGCAGGCGGCGTCGAGCACGGTGCGGGCGGCCTCGATGACTTCGGTTCCGATCCCGTCCCCGGGGATCACGGCAATGCTGCTCACATACCGAATCCCATCACGGCGACCATCAGCGGCAGGATCACTATGATGAGGATCGCCCCGAGGATGTCGAACGAGAACCCGGACCGGATCATCGTGGTGATCGGCACCGCGCCCGAGCCGTAGACCACGGCGTTCTGCGGAGTCGACACCGGCAGCATGAAGCCGAACGAGGCCGCGAACGTGGCCGCCAGCGCGGGAACGAACGGGTTGACGCCCGCCGCGATCGCCACCGGGATGACGATCGGCACCACCACGGCGGCCGACGCCGTGTTGCTCGTGGTCTCCGAGACGATGATCGCCAGCAGCACGGCGAAGATCGTGATCGGGATGATGCTGGTGAGCCCCAACCCGCTCGACACCCCGTTGCCGATCGTCTCGGCGAGCCCGGTGGACGACAGCAGCCCGCCGAAGATGATGCCGGTGCCGAACAGCACGATCGTGCCCCAGTCGATCTCGGCGGCGTCCCGCCAGCGCAGCGTGAACTCGCGGGCCTGCCAGTCGACGGGCAGCAGGTAGAGCAACGAGGCGCCGAGCACGGCGACCATGCCCTCGTCGAGCCGGTCGGACACCGCGCCGTAGAAGTCGGACTCGGTACCGGCGACGAGCGCCACGATGCCGGGGAAGATCCACAACAGGACCGTGATGCCGAACGCGATCAGCGTGTTCTTCTCCGCGCGCGACAACGGCCCCATCTCGGCGCGCTGCTGGGCGACGTACTCCTCGACGCCCTCGATCTGCTTGATCTCCGGCTTGTTGAGCAGGAGCAGCACCACCGCGAGCGCCACGAACATCAGCACGCACACCGGTATCGCCATGCCCATCCAGGCCGCGAAGCTGATGCGCTGCCCGGTGGCCTCCTCGATCAGCCCACGGCCGATCAGGTTGGGCGGGCTACCCACCGGCGTGAGCAGGCCGCCGACGCTCGCGCCGTAGGCCAGCATCAACATGATCGCGGCCCCGACGCGCAACCGGAGCGGGTCGAAGTCGACGGCCACCATGCCGCGGTCCTGCAGCATCTTGGCGATCACGGCGAGGATGCCCAGTGCCGTGGGCAGCAGCATCGCGACGGTGGCGGTGTTCGACACGAACGCCGACAGCACGCAGGTGATGGCGCCGAACGCGATGATCACCCCGGCAGTGGAGCGCCCGACCCTGGGCAGAGCCAGGATGAAGAACGCGAACCGCCGCGCCACGCCGTGCTTGAGCATCGCCTGCGCGAGGATGAACGCCCCGATGAACGTGAACACCGTGGACGAGCCGAACCGCGCAAGGACGTCGTCGGCCGGCTCGACCTGCAGGAACACGACCACCGCCACCCCGAGGAGGCCGCCGATCGGGATCGGCACCGCCTCGGTGACCCACAGGATGACGACGCCGAGCAGCACCGCCGCGAGCGTCTTCTGCGCCGGTTCGAGGGGAAGCGGCAACAGCAGGAAGACGATCGTGACGAGCGGTGCGAGGAAGAGCCCGATGGTGCGGCGCCCCTTCTCGAACCGCTCCTCGGCGGGCGAGAGCTTCTGCTCACCGAGGCTGCGATAGGTGGCGTGCCCGAGCAGGGCCTTGTCGACGTCGGTGCGAACGCGCTCGCTCTCCGCGGTCATGCCGGAAAGCGTGACATCGATCACTGCCACTGTCACCCCGGAGGGGAGGATTGTCCGGTCGCGCGCCGCTCCCGGCTCGGCCAACCACGGCCGGCGACGGTTCGAGCACGTGCAGGGATGCGCTGTCGTCGTTCTACGGCAGCGCGAGGTGCTCTGCGCGCCGTACGCAGTAGCCGACCACGACGCCGACGCCGAGGTGGTCGCCGCCGAGCCCCGGGCTCGCTGCTGTCGCCGCGACCCTCAGCGCGCGCGGCGGGCGATCAGCCATAGCCCGGCACGGCCGATCGCGCGGTAGATCGGCCCGATGACAGCGATCGGGTACGTCGGGTGACGTTCCTCCATCCACACCCGGCCACGTGGGTGCGACGCGATCAGTTGGAACCGGCTGAGCGGGTGCTCGAGACGCGGCTCGCTCGGATGAACCTCGATCGAACACAGATGCTTCGTGTTGATGTATCCGTACTGTCTCGGGCTCACCAGCCGGACCGGCGCACCATGTGCACCGCTGAGCGGCCGCCCGTCGAGTCGGGTGGCGATCAGCACGTCGTCGGCCAGCGCGTCGTCGAGCTGGACGACCGACGCGAAGCCGTCCAACCCACGAAAGACGAGATGCGTGACGGTCGTTCCGGGCGTCAGCCGGGGCGCGATCAGGGTGCGGTAGAAGGTGGAGAAGGAGACGCCCTCCCAACGCAGTCCGGTGGCCGACCAGCCCGCGACACAGTGGAAGTCGGAGACCTGATCGACCGGCGGCAGATCGTCGAGGTCGGTCAGCGCGACGGTGAGCGGGGCCTGGATGGCACCGGTGACGTCGATGGTCGGGGTCGGCGGGACCACAGGCGGTGGATCGGACAGGTGCGTGCCGAAGCGCGGAAAGCCGTCCACTCGTCGCTGTCCGGGCGGGAGCGTGCCGCGCCGAGACGATGCGGGGCGGCCCGGTGATCGGCGCGCATGCCAGACACCGACCGCGAACAGCACGCCCCACGCCGAAGGGCTGCACCACCAGGCGCGTGACGTTGTGGCTTCGGGCTGCGTGTCCACGCGTGGCATGTGCATCAGGCTGCGCGCCGAGCCAGCGGACGGCATCGCCCTCAGGTCGTCTACCGCTCCACCGAAATGATGAGATCGGGCCAGTGGCTTGTCACGGAGCCTTGATCGGGTAACCGGGCACCGCTACCGCAGCACCGCACCCGCCCCACCCGGGCCTCCGCGATCCGGCCGGCGCCACCCGACAGATCGACGTTTCCGCCGAGCCTCGGCCCGCCCGGCTCCCCACAAGGCACCATGATCGGGTGCTGCCGTCGACCGCTCCCCTGTTCCCCGTCCCCCGCTCGCTGGAGGTGCTCGCCGGGCCCGGACCGGGGCCGAACGCCCCGGTCGAGGTGCGCCAGGACCCGGACCTGCCAGAGCAGGGCTACAGCCTCGTGCGCGACCGCGACGGCACGCGGATCGGCTACCGCGACGACGCCGGGCTGCGCTACGCCCGCCAGACCCTCGATCAGGTGCGCGCCGACCCCGGCCTGGCAGGCCACGCCGTGCGGGTGCGGGACTGGCCGGACTTCCCCGTGCGCGGCTTCATGCTCGACGTCAGCCGCGACCGGGTGCCCACGCGCCGCACCCTGCGCCGCTACGTCGAGCTCCTCGCCGCCGCGCGGATGAACCAGCTGGAGCTCTACACCGAGCACACGTTCGCCTACGCCGACCATTCGACGGTGTGGGCGGGGGCAAGCCCGCTCACCGCCGACGACATGCGCTGGCTCGACGCACTGTGCGCCGCGCACGGGATCACGTTGGTGGCGAACCAGAACACGCTCGGGCACATGGAGCGCTGGCTCGCCCACGAGCCGTACCGGGAGCGCGCCGAGAAGCCGGAGGGCTTCACGATCCACGGCCGGCTCCGCAGGCCCAGCACGCTGGCGCCGACGCCCGAGAACGCCGCGTTCGCCGTCGAGCTGGTGCGGGAGCTCGCCGCCACCGTCCGCTCCCGCCGCGTGAACATCGGCGCCGACGAGCCGTGGGAGCTGGGGAAGGGACGGAGCGCTGACGACGCCGCCGAGCGCGGCCTCGGCCAGGTGTACCTCGACCACCTGCTGCGCGTGGCCACCCCGCTGCTCGAGGACGGCTACGAGGTCCTGTTCTGGGCCGACGTCCTGGCCGACCATCCCGAGGTCGCCGAGGCGCTGCCGACGGCCGGTCTCATCCCGGTGGTGTGGCAGTACGACGGTCCCTCGCACGCCCGCGCGGCCCTCGACCGAGCGACCCCGCCGCAGCACCGGCAGTGGGCGGCCGACGGATTCGACATGGAGGCGCTCGCAGGCGGCTTCCGGGCGCGGGCGAAGTCGCTCACCTCGGCCGGTCGGCCGTTCTGGGTCGCGCCGGGCACCGCGGCGTGGAACTCGATCGTCGGGCGGCTCGACAACGCGGTGGAGAACCTCCTCGACGCCGCCGAGATCGGCCGCGAGCACGGTGCCGGCGGCTACGTGGTGACGTCGTGGGGCGACCACGGCCACCTCGAACCGCCGACCGTGACCTACCCAGGGCTGCTGTTCGGGGCCGCCGTGAGCTGGTGCCTCGACAGCAACCGGGACATCGACCTCGCCGCGGCGCTCGACCGCGTGGTCTTCGACGGGCCCGGGATCGGTGCGGTGCTCACCGCGGCGGGCTCGGTCGCCGACCTGGTCGACGCGCCGCTCCTCAACGGCTCCGTGCTCTTCGCCGGGCTGTTCGGGACCGCGCCCGCGGTGGCCCCTGATGCGGTGGCCGAGGCCGAGCGGGTGCTCTCGGCCGCGGCCGATGCGCTCGCGCGAGCCCGGCCGGCCGCCGCCGACGGGGATGTCGCGGTGCGGGAGACCGCCCAGGCCATCGCGCTCGCCCGGTTCTCGGCGGCGCTCATCGCCGCGGGCGGGGTCGACCGGCTGACGCCGGCGGCAGCCACCGAACTGCTGCACCGCCTCGACGCGCTGCTCGTCGAGCAGCGGGTGTGCTGGCTGCTCAGCGCCCGCCCCGGCGGGCTGGACGACAGCATCGCGAAGTTCGCCCCGCTGCGGTCCGGGCTGGCGCGACAGGCCGCTCAGTAGGGAGAGGCGGCCGCCGCGTACTGGGCGGCCGGGGCGGCCTTGCCCGTCGGGTAGGAGATCACGGCCGGGTTGCCGTCGGACGTGTAGCGGGTGCCTGCACTCGCCGCCATCTTGTCGAGCCACACCGACGACCCGAACTCGGCCTCGCTCCCGGTCGGGCCCTGCGAGCGGATCCGCGGGATGGCCCGCGGCGCGAACTCCTCGGCGAACGGCGACGGGGCCGGGTTCGCGCCCACGAGCAGCACGCCCGAGTAGTCGTACCCGTCTCCGCGTGCCGGCAGCTCCGGGTCCCGCGGCCGCGCGCCGAACGGGAGCGCGAGCGTCGCGGGCTGGTAACCGGGCACCGCCTGCCGGATCGCCTGGTCACCCCGGACGATGTCCTGCCGCGCCTTCTCCGCCGACGCCGTGCGCAGGTTGGTGTGGCCGAAGGTGTGGTTGCCGATCTCGAAGCCGTTGTCGCGCAGCCAGCGCAGGGCCGCCGCGCCTCCCGGGCCGCCGCCGAACGGCTCCGCGTTGACGTACATGCTCGCCACCGGCCGGAACCCGGGATGCGCTGCGGCGACGTCGAGCAGCGTGCGCACCGCGGTACCCGGCGCGGGCCTGCCATCCGGGCCGAGCGTGATCTGGGTCGGGTCGCCGTCGTCGAACGTCAGCACCACGGGGTGCGTGCCGGCCGGGATGTCGATGCGCCCCGCGGCGAAATCGGCCGTGGTGACGGGCACGTAGTTCTCGCGCGCGAGGCGTTCCAGCTCGGCCCGGAAATCGTCCGGCGTGCGGTCGTAGACCGATGTGGTTGTGGCGATGACCCGGTGGTACATGAGCACGGGAATGCGGCCGAGCTCGTTGGCCTGAACCTGCGCGGGATCGACCGGCGCAGGAGCCGGGGCCGGGGTCGCGGAAACGGATCGAGTGCTGCCGGAATCCGTTCCGCAACCGGCGGCGAGAAGCACGGCGACCGACGCCGCAACGATACGCAACCGAGGCATGCGGAAACGCTACCCAGCGGACCACCCGGATCATTACTTGATCACACCATGGTGTTGTTCCGGCACACGGACGGTCCGGGTACTGCGAGAGTGATCACCTTCCACCGTGTCGAAGGAGTTCCGATGGATCGTCCGGTGTCCGCCCCCCACCGGTTCCTCGTGCCAGGTGCGATCGCGCTGATCGTCGCCGGCATGCTGGTTCTGGTCGTGGCATGGCTGCAGCCGGACGTCACCGTGAGCGGCGTGGCCGACGGCGGGTCCTTCACCCCCGCGGCCCTGCGTGACGTCCAGATCACCGCGCTCGCCGACCCGTCCGAGGTCGAGGTGCTGCTCGACGGCGCCCCGGCCCCGGTGCGCCGCGACGGGCCCCGCTTCGTGCTCGACGCGTCCGCGCTCCCGGAGGGCGAGCACACCCTCGCCGTCAGCTCCCCCGACGCGGCCATGCCGCTGCCGGGGCTCGGCACGAACATCGACTTCACGGTGGACGCCACCGCGCCCGCCCTGTTCGTCGACCCGGTGCCGCCGACGGCGCTCGACGCGTCCGCCGAGGTCAAGGGCAGGGTCGAGGGCGCCGACGAGCTCCTCGTCAACGGCACGCCGTACGAACTGGACGATGACGGCGCCTTCTCCGTGACGGAGCCGGCAGGTGCCGCCGACGTCGACCTGCTCGCGCGGGACGCCGCCGGCAACACGACGGCGCAGAAGGTACCGATCCCGGTCCTGCACCCGGGCATGCGCGCGGTGCACATGACCGGGCAGGCGTGGAGCGCACCGTCGCTGCGCGAGCCGGTGCTGCAGCTGGCGAAGGACGGCGCGATCGACACGATCCAGCTGGACATCAAGGACGAGAGTGGTGAGGTCGGCTACGCCTCCCAGGTGCCGCTCGCCGTGGAGATCGGGGCGGTCAAGGGCTACTACGACCCCCGCGCCGTCCTCGACCAGCTGCACGCGGCCGGAATTCGCGTAGTCGGTCGGATCGTGGCGTTCCGCGACCCGGTGCTCGGGGCGGCCTCGTGGCGCGGCGGGAAGCACGAACGGCTCGTGCAGAACGCCAACGGCACCCCCTATACGAGTGGTTACGGTCAGTACTCGTTCACGAACTTCGCCAATCCCGAGGTACGCGCCTACAACGTGGCGCTCGCCGAGGAAGCAGCCGCCCTCGGGTTCGACGAGATCCTCTACGACTACGTCCGCCGGCCCGACGGTCCCGTCAGCGGAATGCATTTCGAAGGGCTCACGACCACCCCGGAGCAGTCGATTGCCGACTTCCTCGCGGAGACCCGCCCGGAGGTGCGCAAGCACGGCACCCTGCTCGGCGCGTCCGTTTTCGGGATAGCGGCCACTCGCCCCACCCAAATCGCGCAGGACATCACGCTGATGGCGCCGTACACCGACTACGTGGCGCCGATGGTGTACCCGTCGCACTGGGGTCGCGGCGAATACGGTGTGGCCAGCCCGGAGTCGGCGCCCTACGACATCACGGCCCGCTCGCTCGCCGACTTCGTGAAACTCACGCACGGCACGCCGACCTCGGTGATCCCGTGGCTGCAGGCGTTCAGCCTCAAGGTGGCCTACGGGCCGGCCGAGGTACGCGCGCAGATCCAGGCAGCGGAGGCCAACGGCATCCGCTCGTTCATCCTGTGGGACCCCAACTGCCGCTACTCGCAGGCCGCCGCGCTGCGGCCGGCGACCCAGTAGTCCGCGACCCAGTAGTCCGCGACCCAGTAGTCCGCGACCCAGTAGTCAGGGCGCGACGAGCGGTTCCGCGTCGTAGGCCCGGTGGAGGAGCTGGATGAAGTCGGGCGCATCCGGCACCGGTACCGGGCCGATCCGGCGCACCGCGACCCCCGGCGTCCACGAGTTCATGACGACGGCGCCGCGCAGCGTCGGCAGGTCGCCGAGCGTGACCTCCTTCTCCCGCTGTGGCACACCGAGGCGGTCCAGCTGCCGCCGCAGGATGCCCATCGTGATGCCCCGGAGCACGTCCGCGACGGGCCACACCACGGCGGCGCCGTCCCAGAACGCCAGGTTCCAGATCGTCGCCTCGCTGAGCCGGCCCCCGCGGTCGACGAACGCGGCGTCGTCGAATCCCTGCGCGACGGCCTGGCGCAGCAGGTAGGTCTTGGCCACCTCTCCGACGTGCTTCACGGCCGGGAGGTCGCGCTCGTGCTCCACGGCCGTGAGGGCCAGCGGCCCCTCGGGACCGGACGCGGGTGGCCCCGTGCGGACCAGCACGTCGAGGTCGCTCCCACCTGCGGTGAACTCCCCCGCCGGCTGGTACACGGTGGCCAGCAAGGACGCGTCCGCCGGGCCCGCCTCGACGGCGGCCCGCAGGTAGGACCGCACCTGGTCGTCGGGCAGCGCCCGGCCGAACAGCTCCACCGACGCGGTGTGCAGGCGCTCGAGGTGCAGGTCGAGCGCGCGGACCCGGCCCCCGCGCACCTGAGCGGCGGTGAAGTGCGCGTAGCCCGCGAATGCGAGCGGGGCCAGGTCCTCTGTGGTGGCCGGGCGGCCGTTGCGGTGGACGACGAAATTGCTCATATCCCGAACGTAAGGGCTGACATCCGTGTCAAGGTCAAGCCATCAGTCGCCCTTCACGTTCAGGACCTGGCGCAGGGTGTGATCCACCGCGACCAGGTCCTTCGCGTCCTCCATCACGACGTCGATGGACTTGTAGGCATCCGGGATCTCGTCGAGGAACGCCTCGGCGTTCGTGGCCCGCCACTCGATGCCGGCCATCGCCTCGGCGAGCTGCTCCACCGTGAACTTCGCGCGCGCGGCCCGCCGGGAGAAGTTGCGCCCCGCCCCGTGCGGCGCCGAGTTGAACGAGGCCGGATTGCCCAGCCCCGTCACCACGTACGAGCGCGTGCCCATCGAGCCCGGTATCAGCCCGCGCCGCCCCTCGGAAGCATCGATCGCGCCCTTCCGCGTGAGCCAGACGTCGGTGCCGAAGTGCCGCTCCTGCTCGGTGTAGTTGTGGTGGCACTGGACGTCCTCGGCGCGCTCGATCTCCCGGCCGGCCCACTCGGCGATGCAGCCGACGATCCGGTCGAGCATCTCGGCGCGGTTCTCCAGCGCGAAGCGCTGCGCCCAGCGCAGCTCGCGGATGTAGTGCCAGAACTCGTCGATGCCCTCCGGCAGGTAGGCGAGGTCGCGGTGCGGCAGCTCGACCCACCACCGCTCGCACAGCTGCTGCGCGGTGCGGACGTGCCGCTGCGCGATCTTGTTGCCCACCCCGCGCGAGCCGGAGTGCAGGAACACCCACAGCCGGTCGGCCTCGTCGAGGCACAGCTCGATGAAGTGGTTGCCCGAGCCGAGCGTGCCCAGCTGCAGCCGCCAGTTCCCCGCGTAGGAACCCGGGTCGAACTGTGCCCGCTCGGCGAGCGCCTCCAGCTCGATGACGCGGGCCTCTGCCGTGTCCGTCAGCTTCCGGTTGTAGCCGCCCTTGGAGACGGGAACGGTGGCCTCGATCGCCTTCCGCAGCGCGGACAGCTCGCCGATCTCGGCGATGTCGTCCTTCGTGAGCTGGGTGCGCACCGCCGCCATGCCACAGCCGATGTCGACGCCGACGCTCGCCGGCATCACCGCCTTCACCGTGGGGATCACGCTGCCGACCGTCGATCCCATGCCGAGGTGCGCGTCGGGCATCAGCGCGACGTGCGGGCGTACGAACGGCATCCGGGCGGTCTGGAGAGCCTGTTCACGGGTGGCGTCCTCGAGGATCGACGCCCAGTTCAGCAGGCCCTTGGTGATCTCCTCCACGGGAGAGGTGTACCAGCCGGGAGCCGGGCGCACCCGCGAATTGGCTATCCCGTCTGCGCCACGGCAAAGATGCGGCGGAAGGGGAACCACGTGCTGCCGTCTCCCCGCACGGGGTATGCGGCTCGTAGCCGCGGTGCCAGCTCGGCGCGGAAGGCCGCGTAGTCGTCGGCGGGGAGCGCGTCGCGGACGGGACGCAGCGCGGTGCCGCTCACCCACTGCAGCACCGGGTCGTCGCCGGTGAGCCGCTGCAAGTAGGTGGTCTCCCAGACGTCGACGTGCACCGCGTGCGCGGCGAGGATCTCCGCGTACTCGGCGGGCTCCGGCACCGTCGTCTCCGCGCGCACCTGCACGCTGCCCTGCCAACGCGGCTCGGCGAGCAGCTCCCGGATCAGCACGTGGGACGGGGCGTCGAAGTTGCCCGGCACCTGCATCGCGAACCACGCCCTCGAGGGCAGCGCCTCGAGCCAGCGGGGCAGCAGCCGCGGGTGCGACGGCACCCATTGCAGCACCGCGTTGGTGATCACCACGTCGGTGTCGGGGGCAGGCGTCCAGTCGACGACGTCGGCGAGCTCCGCGGCGACCCCGCGTTCCCGGGCAGCCGCCACCATGTCCGGAGAGGAGTCGAGTGCGGTGACCTGTGCCTCCGGCCAGCGGGCGGAGAGCAGGTCCGTGAGGTGGCCAGGGCCGCAGCCGAGGTCGACGACCCGGCGCGGGGATGTGGCACCCACCCGCGCGAGCAGGTCGCGGAACGGGCGCGAGCGGTGGTCGTCGAAGTCGAGGTAGAGCGCGGGATCCCAGGTGGGCGCGGTCATGCGCGGCCCAGGGTGCGCTCGACGTCGGCCACGACCTGGCGCACGAGCGCCACGTCGGTGCCCGGGTCGGGCCGGACCTGCAGCACGATGCCGTCGCCGCCGGCAATCTTGCGCTGCACGAACCATGCTCCGCCCCCGGGCAGGTCGCGGTGGTGGCGGCTGCGGATCGACTCCTCCACCCGGGCGTGCACCGTCTCCGGAACGCGACCGGGTTCGGCCAGCCGTAGCCGGCGCGGTGGCAGGTCGGTGAGCAGCACGGCGCCTCCGATCGTCTCGGTCTCCTCCGCCTCGACGACCGTGAGGGCGCCATTTCCCCAGGTGGCCTTGCTGACCAGGTGCCACCCCACCAGCCGCGGACCCTCGTCGCCCGGAAGCCACAGCCCGTGGGAGGTGACGACGAGATGCGCGTCGTCACCAACCGCGGCGACCGCGAGCACGCGTTCGTCGGTGGCGAGCCGGCCCGCGATGTCGGCGGGCGCCTCCTCGCGCCCCAGCAGCTTGCGGAACAGGTTCATCTCGCCGCCTGCTCCCGCAGCGCGATCCGGTACTGCTCCAGCGGTACGAGGTCGCCGAAGAGCTGGTGGTAGGCATCGGTTTCCTCCACCGGATTGGTGCGCTGCAGCCGGGCCTTCAGCTCCGCCACCTGCGCCTCGACCAGCGCCAGTCGCACCCCCGCGATGACGCTGCCGACGTAGCGGGCCTCGTCGGTGTTGCGCTTCGGCAGCTCGAGCGGCTCCACGGCCAGCTCCGTGACCAGCCCGCGCGCCTCCTGCGGGCACTCGGCGAGCACCGCCTCCAGCCACGCGTGGCCATCCCGGCCGCTGCACACACCGCCGGCGGCCTGCATGGCGCGGTGCACGGCGGCGAACGCCGGGTGGACGAAGACCTGCTCGGGTAGCTCGTCGTAGCTCGGCCCGGCCACGGCCGGGATCTGCAGCGCCGCCTTGAGCGCCTCGCGCTGCAGGTGCAGCCGCGGGTCGTCCGTCGGCGGTGGCGCGGCGTGCTCCCGGCGCCCGTTGCGGGCGCCGCGCACCGGCTCGGCAGGCGCCCCTGCCGCCTCCCGGACGCGCCGGACCACCAGCGCGATGTCGTCCCAGCTCGTCCAGCCTGCGAGGCGGCGGGCGTACTCGTCGCGCAGGTCCTCGCGCTTGATCCGCGCCACGAGCGGCACCGTGCGCTGCAGCGCGGCGACCCGGCCCTCCGCGGTGTCCAGGTTGTGGTCGCGCAACATGCTGCGGATCGCGAACTCGAACAGCGGCTCGCGACGCGCCACCAGGTCGCGCACGGCGGTGTCGCCGTGGGCCTGGCGCAGCTCGCACGGGTCCTGCCCGTCCGGCGCGACCGCGACGAAGGTCTGCGCCGCGAAGCTCTGGTCGCCCTCGAACGCCTTGAGCGCCGCCGCCTGCCCCGCCGCGTCGCCGTCGAATGTGTAGATCACCTCGCCGAGGTCGAACGAGTCGTCGCCGATGAGGCGGCGGATCACCGAGATGTGCTCGGCCCCGAACGCGGTGCCACAGGACGCGACGGCGGTGGGCACGCCCGCGAGGTGCATCGCCATCACGTCGGTGTAGCCCTCGACGACCACCACCTGGCGGCGCTTGGCGATCTCCCGCTTCGCGAGGTCGAGCCCGAACAGCACCTTCGTCTTGTGGTAGACGGGCGTGTCGGAGGTGTTGAGGTACTTGGCCTCGATGCCGTCGTCGTCGAACAGCCTGCGGGCGCCGAACCCGACGACGTCGCCGCCGAGGTCCCTGATCGACCACACCAGCCGCCGGTGGAACCGGTCGATCGGCCCGCGCCTGCCCTCCTTGGACAGGCCCGCCTTCATCAGCTCGTCGAGCGTGAACCCGGCCGCGAGCAGGTGGCGGGTGAGCCCGTCCCACCCGGCGGGCGCGTACCCGCAGCCGAAGTGCTGCGCCGCCGCGACATCGAAACCGCGGCTGGTGAGGAACTGGACGGCCGTGGCCGCCTCGGGCGTCTTGAGCTGCGCGGCGTAGAACTCGGCGGCCTTCTTGTTGGCCTCCAGCAGCCGCGAACGCGTGCCGCGGTCGCGCTGCACCGAGCTGCCGCCGCCCTCGTACGTGAGCCGGAAGCCGACCCGCTCTGCGAGCCGCTCCACCGCCTCGACGAACGAGATGTGGTCCATCTTCATGAGAAACGCGATGGCGTCGCCGCCCTCGCCGCAGCCGAAGCAGTGGAACGTGCCGTGGCTCGGCCGCACGTTGAACGACGGCGTCTTCTCCTCGTGGAAGGGGCAGAGGCCCTTCAGCGACCCGGCCCCGGCCCTGCGCAGGGCCACGTACTCGCCGACGACCTCGTCGACCCGGACCCTGTCGCGGACCTCTGCGATGTCACTGTCCCGGATCCGGCCCGCCACGATGGGGAGTGTAGGCGCGCCTACCGACGGGCCGGCGCGCCACCGGCCCGGTGCACCGGCACGCGCTCCGGCGTGGGGTCGCGATCGAGCATCAACGGGACCGCTGCCATCACCAGCAGCACTGCGAGCCCGCCGCCCGCGGCCAGCACGGTGAGCACCTCTGCGAAGTTCGTCATGCCCCCACGGTCCGCCCGGCATACGGAGAGCCACCTCAGCCGGAGGTATGGATTCCGCGTGGGCACTCGGCCGTTCGGCCGATGAAGCCGCTCCGGCCAGATGCGAACCACGCACCACATGCATCATATGACCGTGCGTAACGGGCGATGGTCTGACTTCATCCCTATCGTCCTTCTTTTCACACTGTTGACGGGTTGCGCCGAGTTGCAGGTGCGGATCGACCCCGTCCCGCTCCCCACTGGGGACGCCGCCACGGCACTCGTCGCGATCCCGGTGAAGGGCAGGGCGCCGCGCACCGGGTACGACCGTGATCAGTTCGGGCAGAGCTGGCGCGACATCGACCGCAACGGCTGCGACCAGCGCAACGACGTGCTCGCCCGCGACCTCGCCGAGGTCGAGTACCGGCCGGGGACGCACTCGTGCGTGGTGCAGGCCGGCATGTTCGCCGACCCGTACTCCGGCCACACCTTCCGGTTCCGGCGCGGCCAGGACACGAGCGACGATGTGCAGATCGACCACGTCGTGGCGCTGAGCAACGCGTGGCAGACCGGGGCACAGCAGCTGGACGTCGAGGCGCGCGAGCGGTTCGCGAACGACCCGCTCAACCTGATGGCCACCGAGGGGGTGGTCAACCAGTCGAAGGGCGACGGTGACGCGGCGACCTGGCTCCCGCCGGCTCGCGGTTACCGCTGCGACTACGTGGCGCGGCAGGTGGCGGTGAAGACCAAGTACCGGTTGTGGGTCACCTCCGCCGAACGGGACGCGATCGCCGCCGTGCTGAGCGCGTGCCCCGGACAGGAACTGCCACCCGACTCGGGTATCCCGGGGTCTTAGTCCTACGCCGGATTTTGTGATCATGGGTGTTCGGGGCCGCTGCTGGGTCCCGTTCGGCGTGGCCGCGCCCATGATCTGAAGTATCGGTTGGCCATGGCTGTGCCGGCAGCCGTGTGCAACCTCTACTTGCGATCTTCGCTTCCATGATCTGGAATTTCGGGTGCTCATGGTCGTGGGGGCAGCCGTGGGCAACCGATAGTTCGGATCTTGCCCGCTGCAGGGGCGCCTCCCCGGTCAGAACACACCAGCTGCAGGGGTGCAGCCCAAGTCCCGATCCCGCTGATCACACCCCAGATCCAAGGGCTGGCCAGGGCGACAACGGGACCACAGCCAGTCGCGTAGCACCCAAACCGCGGCGGTCTCGTCGAGAACGGGCGTGCCCCCGCGTCGGGGACGGCCGCCCGAGCAACCACATGATCCGGTAGTTCACCAACCCGGCCACCTCGCCATGGTGCGGGGGTTGAGGCGAACCGGCGAGAACACGACGGCAGCCGGGGCCGGTGGGTGAGGCCCGGGGCTACCCGGGGCCGGGAACGGCGCGCCCACGAAAGCGTCCGGCACCCGGCCGCCCCCCGGGGGCGTTCCGCGGAACGCCCTCCGACCCAAGCGATGATCAGCGGCTCGGCGCAAAACCCGACGCCCCGCGTCGGGAAACGCGCCGACCTGATGATCACTGGCCCGCCGAGCCGCCCAGCCGGACACTGTGGAGCCCGGCGCGCTCGTCCTCCGGCGACGCGCCCGGTCGACGGGGTGTCTGACCTACGACCGGCTGCGTCGGCCGACACGGGATGCGCCGACAGCTCCGCAGTGCCGAGCGACGGCCCGAGCCCTGCGACCAGAGGAATGATCACGAAGTCCGGCTGGGAGCATCAGGATCCCTGGTCCTGTCCCAACGCCAGCATGAACGCATCTGTGAGCTCCGCCCCGGACGGAGTGGCGTCCGGGTCGAGCAGCCACTGCACGAGCAGGCCGTCGCAGACCACGATCTGGAAGGTCGCCAGCGCCCTCGCCGGGCCGGTCGGCACACCGATGATCTCGGTGATCATCGCCGCGACGGCAGCGCGGCTCTGCTCGTAGATCCCGGCGAGCTGGGCACGCAGCTCGGGCTGGCGCTCGGCCTGCGCGAGCGCCTCGGTGAAGGCCACCGCGAGCCCGCGGTACTCCGTGAAGGACGTGATCATCGCGTCCCACGAGGCCGCGAGCATGGCCCTCCGGTCGGCGGTGGGCTCGACCGCGAGGGCGAGCGAGCGGACCCGCTCGGCCCACTCCTGGAACGACTGCCCCAGCGCCTGGTTGAGCAGCGCCTCCTTCGACCCGAAGTGGTAGCCGATCGAGGCGAGGTTCGTGCCCGAGTCGGCAACCAGGTCCCGCGCGGTCGTGCGCGCGTACCCGCGCTTCTCCAGGCAGCGGCGTGCCGCGGCGAGCAGGTCCTCTCGATGTCCCACCCGATAATCCTAGGCACCCGATCTATACATACGTATGATTGACCGGCATGCAGACGGTTCCCGGTCCCCGCCTTCCGTCCGCCCTCCAGACCGCGCTGGCCTGGGGGCTCCCCCGCTGGTGGCTCGACCGCTGCCACCGCCGCTACGGCGACGTCTTCGCCGTGCGGGGCGCTCCGCTCGGCACGGTCGTCTTCCTGGCCGACCCCGACGACATCAAGGCCGTGTTCGCAGGCGATCCCCGGATCTACCGCGCAGGCGAGGGGAACACCGTGGTGGGCGGCCTCGTCGGCGAGAGCTCCGTGTTGCTGCTCGACGGGCAGGAGCACCGCGAGCGGCGCCGGCAGATGCTGCCCCCGTTCCACAGGGACGCGGTGCGCCGCCAGGTCGAGCAGATGGCCGCGATCGCGGCCGCGGACGTCGCGACGTGGCCGGTGGGGCGGGAGTTCCCGGTGGCACCGCGGATGGCGGCGATCACGCTCGAGGTCATCCTGCGCGTCGTGATCGGCGCCCGGGACGAGCACCGCCTCGACGCGCTGCGCCGCGCTCTGCCGCCCGTCGTGAACTCGGGGTTCATGACGGCCGCCGCCATGATCCGCCCGAGCCTGCTGGACAACCGGCTGTGGGCCGGGGTGCGCCGGGCCCGCGCCGAGGCCGACCGGCTGCTGCGGGCCGAGATCGCCGACCGGAAGGCCGACCCCGCACTGGACGAGCGCACCGACGTCCTCGCGATGCTGGTCCGATCGACGGACATGAGCGAAGACGAGCTGCGCGACCAGCTGATGACGCTCCTGCTCGCCGGCCACGAGACCACCGCCACCGCGCTGTCCTGGACCCTCGAGCGGCTCGTGCGCCACCCGGACGTGCTCGCCCGTGCCGTTCGCGCGGCCGACGACGGGGACGACGAGTACCTGGAGGCGATCGTCAAGGAGAGCCTGCGGGTGCGTCCCGTGCTCTTCGACGTGGCCCGCAAGCTCACCGAGCCCGTCGAGCTGGGCGGCCACCGGATTCCCGCCGGGGTGACGGTGGCGCCGAGCATCGGGCTCGTGCAGCGCTCGGCCCGGCACTACCCGGACCCGCTGCGCTTCGACCCCGACCGGATGCTCGGCGCGACCCTCACCCCGACCACGTGGCTGCCCTTCGGCGGGGGTGCACGACGCTGCCTCGGCGCCACGTTCGCGCAGGTCGAGATGCGGGTGGTGCTGCGCGAGATCCTGCGCAGCGTAGAGCTCGCCCCCAGCAGCGCCCGATCCGAGCGCCAGCGCGCGAAGCACATCACCCTCGTCCCGCACCGCGGGGCCCGGATCCGGGTGCTCGCCCGGCGCCCGGCCGAGCGGACCGCACCGCTGGCCGTCAGCGGTGACGCGTAGCGTCGATGCCGTGCTGACCGACGAGCGCGTGTTCTCCGAGCTCCGGGCACATCTCCTCCGCGTCGGGTACCGCATCACCGGCAGCGTCGCCGACGCCGAGGACGCCGTGCAGGAGGCGTGGCTGCGCATCGCCGGGCTCGACGCGGCGGCGCGGGCGGCCATCCGCGACGAGCGCGCGTGGCTCACCACCGTCGTCGGGCGGCTGTGCCTCGACCGCCTGCGCTCCGCGGCGGCGCGGCGCGAGCGGTACGTCGGACCGTGGCTGCCCGAACCGCTGCTCACCAGCGGCGACGCCGACGATCCCCTCGCCGCGGTGGTCCGCCACGAGGACGTGCGGATGGCCGCGATGGTGGTGTTGGAAAGCCTGTCCCCGCCGCAGCGGGTGGCGTTCGTGCTGCACGAGGCCCTCGCCCTGCCGTACGCGCAGATCGGGGAGGTGCTCGGCTGCTCGGAGGCCACCGCCCGCCAGCACGCGGCCCGGGCCCGCAAGATCGTGGCCGACGCCGACCCGCCGCCGCGGGCGGCCACCGCCGAGCAGGAGGCCCTGCTGGCCCGCTTCGCCGAGGCGATGGCGCGGGCCGACGGCGCCGCGCTGGTGGAGCTCCTGCACCCGGACGTCGTCTGGGTGAGCGATTCGGACGGAAGGGCGAAGGCCGCCCGCCGCCCGGTCGTCGGCGCGGAGAAGGTGGCCCGGTTGCTGCTCGGGCTGCTCGCGACCTACGGCGAGGACATGCTGCACCGCTCATCGGTGCTACAGGTCAACGGCGAGCTCGGCCTGCGCACGCCTGCCGTCGAGTCGCCGGCAGGCGCCGTCGCGGTCTTCGCGGTTCGCGATGGCCGGATCGCCGCCGTCTACCAGGTCGTCAACCCCGAAAAGCTGACGCACCTGCCGGATTCAGGCGCACCCGGCACGCTGCGTCGAACCCCTGGTCGGTGATGCCGAGGGCGTGGTTGGCCCGGCCGCGCATGTTCTCCAGTGCGATGGAGTGGGTGAGCTCGACGAGCCCAGCCCGCCCGAACTCGGCCTCCAGCTCGGCCACCTGCGCGTCGGTCACGGTCATCGGCTGGGCGGTCATCGCGTCGGCGTAGGCGATCGCGAGCCGCTCGGCCCGGTCGTAGAGCGGGCTCGTCTCGTACTCGTCGATGTGCCGCAGGCGCTCGACGTCCAGCCCGTCGAGGCGCTGGAGCATCGTGCCGAAGTCGACGCACCACGAGCACCCCACCACGGTGGCGGTGCGATACACGGCGAGCTCGCGCACCCGTTTGGGCAGCACGCGCGGCGCCCACTCCTGCACGCCGTCCGCCACCAGCGACGCCCAGAACAAGCGCCGGTTGTGCAGGGCCACCGCGAACGGCTCCGGCATGGCACCGAACCGTCGCCGGGCATAGCGGTACACCAGCCGGGCGAAGAAGCCGGCCTCCGACTCGGGAACCGCGGGAATGCGTGGCATGTCGTCCTCCTCGATGTCATCGACACAGGGAGGACGAGACGGCCCGGGAGTTCGTGACAGCAGCTCGTTCGTGAACCTCTCTGTTAACGGTCGTTGCGCACTCCGCCGTTGTTCGTCGCCGCTCCGGGGCCGATCGTTGCCAGCATCACCGCCACGTCGAGGGGGACCGAGATGGCCGAGAACCGACCGGCGCTCATGGGTGCGACCGGCAGGACCACGCGATACTGGCGCCTCGCCTCCCTGATGGGCGCCACCGTCACGATGGGGCTCATGGCCGGCCTGTTCGGCGACTGGGCGCTCACGATCATGCCGGGCCTGCACACCACCGACGACCGCACGTTCGTCGGCGCATTCCAGGCCCTCGAGCAGGCGATCAATAACGCTCCGTTCATGCTCGCCTTCATGGGCGCGCTGGCGTTCACCGCCGTCGCCGCGGTCCTCCACATGCGCGGCGACGACCGCGCGCCGCTGCCGTGGGTCGCGGCGGCGTTCGGCCTCTACCTGGTGGCCTTCGTCATCACCGTCGTGGTCCACGTCCCGCTCAACGACGCACTCGTGGCCGCGGGTGATCCCGACCGCATCACCGACCTCGGGGCCGTACGCGATGCCTTCGACGAGACCCGCTGGGCCAACTGGCACGCGGTCCGGACCGTCGCCACCATTGCCGCCTTCGGGTGCCTCCTCTGGGCACTCGTCCTCCACGGACGCGCCGGCATCCCGCAGCGGGGTCAGCGCCCCTGGTAGGCGGCGACGGCGCGATGGCGGGCGACGGCCTGCTGGTCGGTGAGGATCGCAATTTGGTCGAGCACCACCCGCAGCCGGGCCGCGTCGTCGGCGGCGGCCTTCCACTCGGCGGCGAACACCGGGTCGAGCGAGTCCGGTGCGCCGTCGCGCAAGGCCGTGGCCAGCTCGACGAGGAGCTCGCGCTGGCGGGCCTGCATGGCGAGCCGGCCGGGGTCGCTCATCACGTACCGCAGCGCCACCGCCTTGAGCAGCGCTACCTCCGCTGCTGCCCGGTCCGGGACGACCAGGTCGGCGGTGTAGCGCAACAGCGGGCGGTCGCCGTGGGCCGCACTCGTCGCGTTGACGGCGGCATGCACGAACCGCCCCACGAGCTCGCTCGTGAGCCGCTTGAGCGCCACATGGTCGCCTGCGGACGCGGAAGCGGCCGAGAAGCCGCGTACTGCGGCGACGACCGGCAGCGCCAGCAGCGCGTCGGCGGCCTCCGCGAGCGCACCCGCCTCGCCCCCGAAGGACCGCACCGCGAGGTCCACGAGCGCGGCGCGCTCACCCGGCGCGCCGAGCGCGGCCAGGTCGATGCGCCCGGCGAGGATGCCGTCCTCGACGTCGTGCACGGAGTACGCGACGTCGTCGGACCAGTCCATGATCTGTGCCTCGAGGCAGCGCCGCTCCGGAGGGCCGCCCTCGCGGACCCACGCGAACACGTCGGCGTCCTCGGGGTAGGCGCTGTACTTGCGGTCGCCGGTCCGCCGCACCCACGGGTACTTGCAGGACGCGTCGAGCGAGGCCCGGGTGAGGTTGAGGCCAACCCCGTCGATCTTGAGCTCCAGCTTCGTGAGGATGCGCAGTGTCTGCGCGTTGCCCTCGAAACCACCGTCGAGCCCGCAGTCGGCCGCGAACCCGTCGAGCGCGCGCTCGCCGTTGTGCCCGAACGGCGGGTGGCCGATGTCGTGGGCGAGCCCGGCTGTGTCGACGACGTCCGGATCGCAGCCCAGCTCCTCGGCGATCCCGCGCCCGATCTGCGCGACCTCCAGCGAGTGGGTGAGCCGCGTGCGCGGCACGCCGCTGATCTCGGCGCCCTCCCCCGGCCCGACGACCTGGGTCTTTCCGGCAAGGCGGCGCAGAGCGGCCGAGTGCAGCACCCGGGCGCGGTCGCGGGCGAACGGGCTGCGCCGCTCCCTGCCCGCGCCCTTCGGGGACTCCGGCGCCGGACGGGCTCGATCGTGCGCGGAGTACTCGGCTGACATCACCCGAGCCCCGTGGACTCGGTGTCCACGGACGCGTGGGTGAGCTGGTAGTACAGCAGTGCCGCGGTCTCGCGGACGATGTAGCGCAGCTGCGTCTCCCGCGTCTGTACCACCGGGCCGCTGCGGGTGGGCGAGGTCCACGCGTCGAGCCCGCTGTCGCGCGCCATGGTGCGGGCCCGCAACGAGTGCCACGGATCGCTCACGACGAGAGCGCTCGACCAGCCGTCCTGCTCGGCCCGCGCCGCCACGGCCTGCAGGCTGCCGAGTGTGTCCGATCCCTCGGCGACGGCGATCACGGACTCGGCGGGCACCCCGCGCTCGATCAGGTAGCGCCGCCCGGCCTCGGCCTCGGTGTAGGCGTCGCCGACCCGGCCGCCGCCGGTGGTGACGATCCGTGGGGCGAGGCCGTCCTCGTACAGGGCCTCCGCGTGCCGCAGCCGGTAGGCGAAGACCGAGCTGGGCTCGCCGTCGTACTGCGCTGCCCCCAGCACGATCACGGCGTCGACGGGCTGCCGGTCGTCGACCCGCGCCACCTGCCACACCCGGAAGGCCGTGCCACCGACCACGAGCGCGGCTATCAGCACCGCGCCGACGATCAGCCGGAACACCCAGCCGCGACTCCGGGGCGGCGGGGGGAGGTCGCGCAGCGGGAGGGTGGGTGCCTCCGCCCCGACCAGATCCGCGACGCGGCGCGGTGGGCCTGCGGTGGGAAGCGCTCGCGTGAGATCGTGGCGGGCGGTCATCAGCCGATCCGGCCGTCGCCGGCGGCGAGTGCGATACCCGCACGCCCGGACCGGGCCGCCACCACCTGCGCGACGATCGACACCGCCGTCTCCGCCGGGGTGCGCGCGCCCAGGTCGAGCCCGACCGGCCCGTGCAGCCGCGCCAGCTCGGCCTCGGTGAGGCCGGCCGCGAGCAGCCGCCCGCGGCGCGCGGCCTGGGTGCGGCGCGAGCCCAGGGCGCCGACGAACCCTCGGCCCCGCCGGAGCGCGTCGACCAGCACGACGTCGAAGGCGGGCGCGTGGTCGAGCAGCACGAGGACGTCGGCGTCGGTGAACGCGGCGACGGCGCTGTGCACGGCGTCGAGATCGGTCTCGGCACGCGCCGCCCAGCCGAGCAACCCGGCCTGCGCGATCAGCGCCTCGCCGATGGCGCCCGCCCCGGCGACCAGCACCGACGGCACCGGCACCCAGATGTCGACCAGCAGCTCGCCGGCATCGGTCTGCACGCGCTCGGTGGCGGTGGCCCCGCGGCGCAGCAGCCCGCGGGCCGCTCCGGTGGCCTCCGCATCGAGCTCCGGCGTGCCCAGCGACCCGTGCACGGACTCCAGTTCGGGCCCGGTGAGGACGACCGCGCCCGCGCCCTGCACGGTGGAGACCAGCGCGGCCGGAGCGCCACGTTCGAGCGCCTCACCCAGCGCGACCGCCTGCTCGGCGGGCAGCGGGTGGCCCAGCAGCGTGGCGCCGCCCGCGCAGGCGAGCCCGGCGTCGAGGGCGGTTGCCTCCGCGACGTGCGCATCGCGCGTGTCCGGCCCGGACACCGCGGCGGCGGCCAGCGGCAGGACCGCGTCGTCGAGCGTGCCGCGGTAGAGCGCACCGGCCACCGAGCCATCCGCCGTGCCCGCGACGAGCTGCCCGCTCTCGACCGTGCCGAAACCGTGACGAGCCAGCACACGCACCACACCGATGCCGTCGGGTGCCCACTTCCGCAATGCCGCACCGAGCTCCCTGAGCCCCGGGGCCGCGCCCGCTTCCGTCACAGGGCCCAGGGTAGCGACCGGTTCCGACGGAACCGCTGCCCGAACGCGCCGATCGTGTGACGTGATCCGCAGGCGACTGTGGAACGCACCAATGATCTCCGACGTTGGGAGAGACGAACCTCTATACCTACGGCACAGGAATCATGGATCCCGCAGACAGTACCGGCGCCGTCCTCGCAGGACGGCGTTCTGAACGGGCGGCTCGCCCGTGACCATCCTCTCCATCCTCCTCGGCGTTCTGGCCGTCGCCGCCCTGACCGTGCTCACCGGCTACTTCGTGGCCCAGGAGTTCGGCTACATGGCCGTCGACCGCTCCCGGCTCCAGGCCCGCGCCTCGGCGGGCGACGTGGGCGCACGGCGCGCACTCGGCATCACCCGCCGCACCTCGTTCATGCTGTCCGGCGCGCAGCTGGGCATCACCGTCACCGGCCTGCTGGCCGGCTACGTCGCCGAGCCGATGATCGGCGACGGTCTGGCGGCGCTGCTCGGCGGCACCGGCGTGCCGGAGGGCGTCGGCATCGCCGTCGGCGCCGTCGTGGCGCTGGCCGTGGTCACCGTCGTGCAGATGGTGTTCGGAGAGCTGTTCCCGAAGAACCTCGCGATCGCCCGGCCCGAACCGGTCGCCCGTGCCCTCGCGCTCTCCACGTCGATCTACCTGACCGCGTTCGGCTGGCTGATCCGGCTCTTCGACGCCGCCTCGAACGTGCTGCTCAAGGCCCTGCGGATCGAGCCGGTGCACGACGTCGAGCACGCGGCGACCCCGCGCGACCTCGAGGCGATCATCGACGAGTCCCGCGACAGCGGCGACCTCGACGACGACCTGTCCACCCTGCTCGACCGCGTGCTCGACTTCACCGACCGCACCGCGCGGGCGGCGATGATCCCGCGGCCGCGGGTCACCTCGATCCGCGCCGACGCCACGGTGCCCGAGCTGGTCGAGGTGATGGCATCGGGCCACTCGCGCCTGCCGGTCATCGGGGATGGCCCCGACGACGTGGTCGGCGTGATCTGCCTGCGGGACGTCCTCGCCATCGAGGGCCGCGCCGACCTCGCCACCCTGCGCGTCATCGACGTGGCACGCAGGCCCGTGCTCGTGCCGGCGTCGCTGCCGCTGCCCACGGTGCTCGACCGGCTGCGCGCGGCGGACGACGAGTTCGCCGTGGTCGTCGACGAGTACGGCGGCCTCGCGGGCGTCATCACGGTCGAGGACATCGCAGAGGAGCTCGTCGGCGAGATCACCGACGAGCACGACCCCGCCGGCACCGACGGCCTCGCCGCGGGCGAGGACGAGGGCGACTGGACGGTGCCCGGCACGCTCTCCGTCGACGAGGTCGAGCGCCTGCTCGACGCCGACCTGCCAGAAGGCGAGTACCAGACCATCGGCGGCCTGCTGATCCACGAGCTGCAGCGGCTCCCCGAACCCGGCGACGGCGTCCGGCTCACGCTGGAGAACCCGTCGCTGTCGGAGGAGGGCGAGCCACCCCGCACGCTCGTGCTCACCGTGCTCGCCGTCGAGCGGCACGTGCCGTCCTCGGTGCGGCTGGCCTGGGCCGACCTCGAGGTGGAGTCATGAGCATCGGCGTTGCGCTCGGCGTCTCCGCACTGCTCGTCGCGCTCTCCGCGTTCTTCGTCGCGATCGAGTTCGCGCTCGTCGCCGCCCGCCGCTACCGCCTCGAGGAGGCGGCCGCAACGAGCGCGGCGGCCAGGGCGGCGCTGCGCTCTGCCCGTGACCTGTCGATGCTGCTCGCCGGCTCGCAGCTGGGCATCACCCTCTGCACCGTCGGCCTCGGCGCGATCGGCAAGCCTGCCGTCGAGGAGCTGCTGCACCCGCTCTTCACGGGCCTCGGCGACCCCTGGACCTATGTCGTCTCGTTCGTGCTCTCGCTCATCGTGGTGACATTCGTGCACCTCGTCGTCGGCGAGATGGCGCCCAAGTCGTGGGCGATCGCCCACCCCGAACGCTCCGCCACGATGCTGGCGCTGCCGATGCGGGCGTTCATGCTGCTCACGCGGCCGGTGCTCGTCAGCCTGAACGGCATGGCGAACTGGTGCCTTCGCCGGGTCGGCGTCGAGCCCGTCGACGAGCTCGCGGGCGGGCGCAACCCGGACGACCTGCGCGAGCTGGTGGAGCACTCCGCAACCGCGGGTGCCCTCGACCCCGAGCGGCGCGACCAGATCGTCACCGCACTCGAGCTCGACCGCGCGCCGCTGCGCGAGGTGGTGCGACCCGAGGTGGCAGGCGTGCCGAGCAGCGCCGACGCCGCCGCGATCCGCGCCGCCGCGAGGGCGAGCGGCCACCTGCGGCTCGTCGTCGGCGACGGCGACGGGCGCGCGGTCGGCGTGGTGCACGTCCGCGACGCGCTGGCCGTGCCGGCCACCACCACGGCGGGCGAGCTCATGCGCCCGGTCCGCAGGCTCCCGGCCGACCTGCCGATCCACGACGCCCTGTCCGCCATGCAGGCCGAGCGCAACCAGATCGCGCTCGTGGAGTCCGACGGCGCGGTCGTGGGCCTCGTGACGCTGCACGACCTGCTGGACCGGCTGCTGCCCGCACCCGCGTAGACCGTGCCGCCAAGGTCACGCTGACCGGCGAGGAAGGTCAGCCTAAGCTCCACCCGACGTCGTTGAGGGGAGCAGCCGTGGGGCGAAGGAAGTCGGGAGCAGTCACCGTCGCGTTGATGGTGGCCGCGCTGCTGGCCGGGTGTGCCGGGCAGCCCGCCCCACCGCCGCCCGCCGCGCCGGTAGAGGGCAGGGCGTTCCCGGTCACGGTCGAGCACGCCTTCGGCGCCACGGTGGTGCCCGCGGCGCCGCAGCGCATCGTGACGGCGGGTTACACCGAGCAGGACGTCGTGCTGGCGCTCGGCGCGTCCCCGATCGGGGTGACCGAGTGGTACGGCGAGCACCCGTCCGCCACCTGGCCGTGGGCGCAGGACGAGCTGGGCAACGCCCGGCCGGAGGTGCTGAGCATCAACGACGGGTTCCAGTACGAGCGGATCGCGGCGCTCCGTCCCGACCTCATCGTGGCCACCAACGCCGGCGTGGACCAGGCGAGCTACGACCGGCTCTCGGCGATCGCCCCCACCATCGCGCAGCCGGCCGGGGCCACCGCCTTCTTCTCGCCGTGGGACGCCCAGACCGTCCAGATCGGCAGGGCGCTGGGCAAGGAGCAGGCCGCGCGGGAGCTCGTGGACGGCATCAAGGCGCGGTTCGCGGCCGTCGCCGCCGCGCACCCGCAGTTCGCCGGGACGCCCGCGATCTTCCTGCAGGCCCCGTACTACGAGGGCGCGGCGCTCGCCTACCCGGAGGGCCTGTCCACCGCGTTCCTGACCGACCTCGGGTTCGTGGTGCCGGACGAGGTGCAGCGCTTCGCTCCGGCCAACGGGGACGTCTTCGGCCAGGCGCCGATCCCGCTCGAGCAGCTGAGCGTGCTCAACGCGGGAAAGGTTCTGATCTGGGCCACCGAGGACGCGGAGGCCAGGACCGCGCTCGAGGCGCAGCCGCTCTACCGCCAGCTCACACCGGTGCGCGACGGGCACCTGGTGTTCACCGACGCCACGCTCGCCGGGGCCATCTACTTCACCACCCCGCTGAGCCTGCCGTACGTGCTCGACAACCTCGTGCCGCTGTTGGAGAAGGCCGTGGCGGGCAACCCGGAGACCGTTCCGGCGCCGTGATCGTGGACCTCGCCGCCGGCGCAGCCCGTGTCGGTCGACGCAGCCCGTCGTAGGTCAGACACCCCGTCGACCGGGTGTGTCAGCCGAGAACGAGCGCGCCGGCGACACAGGTTGGCCTGCGATCATCAGGTTGGCGCGTTTCCCGACACGGGGCGTCGGGTTTCGCGCCGAGCCGCTGATCAGCGCCTGGGGCGCGGTGCGTTCCGCGGAACGCACCCCCCGGGGGGTGCGGCCGGGTGCCGGACGCTTTCATGGGCGCGCCGTACCCGGCCCCGGGTAGCCCCCGGCCTCGCCCACCGGCCCTCGGCTGCGTCGTGTTCTCGCCGGTTCACCTCGACCGCGTCGCCTTGTGGGGGTGGCTGGGTTGGGTGCACGACCGGATCATGTGGTTACTCGGGCGGCCGTCCCCGACGCGGGGGCACGCCTGTTCTCGACGAGACCGCCGCGGTTTGTGTGCTACGCGACTGGCTGTGGTCCCGTTGTCGCCCCTGGCCAGCTCTGGAATCTGAGGTGTGATCAGCGGAATCGGGACCTGAGCTGCACCCCTGCAGCTGATGTCCCGTTCCTGGCGATCATGGCGCGGGGCACACCCGCCGAGATGGCACCCTGCGCTGTCAGGTCTTCGCCTGAAGGACGCTCAGTGCCATCTCGGTACCGGCAGCCCGAGGATGATCAGCACCTGCGGTTCTCCGGCCGCACCGGTGCGGCTCTGTGACCACACTCCGCGATCATCGTCCTCGGGCGGGCCGATCGTGGGCGTTCCGTTCAGCAGCCGAGCAAGCGGGTCGCCAGGTAGCTCTCCACCTGGTCCAGCGCCACACGCTCCTGAGCCATCGAGTCGCGCTCGCGGATCGTGACGGCCTGGTCGGTGAGGGTGTCGAAGTCAACCGTGACGCAGAACGGCGTGCCGATCTCGTCCTGGCGGCGGTAGCGGCGGCCGATCGCGCCCGCGTCGTCGAACTCCACGTTCCAGTGCTTGCGCAGCTGAGCGGCCAGGTCACGGGCCTTCGGCGAGAGGTCGGCGTTCCGCGAGAGCGGCAGCACGGCGGCCTTGACGGGCGCCAGCCGTCGGTCGAGCCGCAGCACCACCCGCTTGTCGACACCGCCCTTGGCGTTGGGCGCCTCGTCCTCGACGTAGGCCTCGACGAGGAACGCCATCATCGACCGGCCGACGCCTGCCGCAGGCTCGATGACGTACGGGCGGTAGCGGGTGTCGGTGGCCTGGTCGTAGAACGACAGGTCCACACCGGAGTGGTTGGAGTGCGTGGACAGGTCGAAGTCGGTGCGGTTGGCGATGCCCTCCAGCTCGCCCCACTCCTGCCCCTGGAAGCCGAACCGGTACTCGATGTCGACGGTGCGCTTCGAGTAGTGGGAGAGCTTCTCCTTGGGGTGTTCGTAGTGGCGCAGGTTCTCCTGCGAGATGCCGAGGTCGACGTACCAGGCCGTGCGCTCGTCGATCCAGTACTGGTGCAGCTCCTCGTCGGAGCCGGGCTCGACGAAGTACTCCATCTCCATCTGCTCGAACTCGCGCGTGCGGAAGATGAAGTTGCCGGGCGTGATCTCGTTGCGGAAGCTCTTGCCCATCTGGCCGATGCCGAACGGCGGCTTCTTGCGCGACGTGGTCTGCACGTTGAGGAAGTTGACGAAGATGCCCTGCGCCGTCTCCGGACGCAGGTAGTGCAGGCCCTCCTCGGACTCCACCGGGCCGAGGTAGGTCTTGAGCATCATGTTGAAGTCGCGCGGCTCGGTGTACTGGCCGCGCGTGCCGCAGTTGGGGCAGGGCACGTCGGACAGATCGTCCTCCGACACCTCCTTGCCCGTGCGCTCGGAGTACTCCTCGGCGAGCTGGTCGGCCCGGAACCTGCGGTGGCAGGACAGGCACTCCACCAGCGGGTCGGTGAACACGCCGACGTGGCCGGAGGCCACCCACACCTGGCGCGGCAGGATCACCGACGAGTCGAGGCCCACGACATCCTCGCGGCTGGTGACCGTTGCCTTCCACCACTGCCGCTTGATGTTCTCCTTGAGCTCGACGCCCAGCGGACCGTAGTCCCACGCCGACCGCGTACCGCCGTAGATCTCCCCCGACGCGAAGACGAAGCCGCGCCGCTTGGCGAGCGCGACGATGGTGTCGATCTTTGCGGACGAGGGCTTGCTGGCCACGGGTGACTCCAGGTGGACGGACGGTGAGCTCCCAGGGTATCCGGCGCGATCCACCGCATTGCCCGACCCCGGTTCCGCACGCCTCCATATACAGCTTGTACTTATATAAGTGGAGGCTGTACATTGGCCCTGTGCACGCGTTCGACGTCCTCGGCGACCCGGTCCGCCGCCGGATCCTCGAGCTACTGGCCGAGGGCGAGCAGACCTCCGGAGCGGTCACCGCCGTCGTCCGCGCGGAGTTCGGCATCTCGCAGCCCGCGGTGTCCCAGCACCTCAAGGTGCTGCGCAACAGCGGCTTCGCCACCGTGCGCCCCGAGGGCACCCGCAGGCTCTACGCGGTGCGGCCGGAGCCGCTGCAGGACGTCGACGTGTGGCTGGAGCGCTTCCGGCGGTTCTGGACGCCGCGCCTGGCCGCACTGGCCACCGAGATCGAGCGCGGCAAGCGGGAGCGCAGGCGACACGACACCCACCCCGAGGAGTGACATGTTCGACATCGACCCCCAGATCAGCGCTGTGAACCGCGCGGTCGGCAGTCGGGAGCGCGACGGCCGCGAGGCCAAGGTCGTGACGATCAGCCAGGCCTACGACACCGACGTCGAGGATCTCTGGCAGGCCTGCACGACGGCCGAGCGCCTCGGGCGCTGGTTCGCCCCGGTGTCCGGCGAGCTGCGGCTCGGCGGGCGCTACCAGATCGAGGGCAATGCGAGCGGCACGGTCGAGAGTTGCGATCCGCCCAAGAGCTTCTCCCTCACGTGGGAGTTCGGCGGCGGGGTGAGCTGGGTCGACGTGCGCCTCACGCCAGAGCCCGGCGGCGGCTCGCGCTTCGAGCTCGAACACACCGCCCACCCCGAGGAGCACTGGGAGCAGTACGGGCCGGGCGCCGTTGGGCTCGGGTACGACATGGCCCTCGCCGCGCTGGCGCTGCACCTGTCCACCGGCGGGACCACCAACGACACCGAGCACGCCGGCTTCTGGGCGTCGGACAACGGCAAGCGGTACCTCGCCGCGTCCGGGGAGCGCTGGTACGAGGCCGACGTCGCGGGCGGCGCCGACCCCGAGGCCGCCCGGGCCGCTGCCGACCGGACGGTCGAGGCGTACACCGCCTGAACCACGCGCTCGCTGCGGTCCTCGCAGGAGCCCGGGGGTCTGCGAGGACCGCACCCCGCGCGCCGTCTGGCACGCTTCCCAGGTGCGCTTCATCGACGTCGCCGAGCGGCGGAACCGGCTCGCGGCTCGGCACCTGCTGACGCCTGCAGGCCGCACCGACGACGTCGTCGCCATCGCCGACGCGCTGTCCGGCCTGCACTCCAGCGACCCCGTCACCGTGCATCTGTCGGTGGCGGCCCGGATGCGCCACCCCGTGCTGCCGGCCGTCGACAAGGCGCTCTACGCCGAGCGGTCGCTGGTGCGCCACCACGCCATGCGGCGCACGCTCTGGGTGTTCGGGCACGAGCTCGCGCGGGCGGCCCACCACTCGTCCACCGTCACGCTGCTGGCGCGGCAGCGGAAGATGCTGCTGGACGCCGTCGCCGGCGCGGGCCTCGGGCCCGATGCAGAGCGCTGGGTCGGCGCCGCGTCCACCGAGATCCTCGCCGTGCTCGCCGACAAGGGGCCGGTGAGCGCACGCGAACTCGGAAAGCTGGTACCGCACCTCGCCGTGCCGATCACGATCGGCACCGGGCGGCAGGCCACCGTGCTGGCCGCTCATTCCCGGCTGCTGCTGGTGCTCGGGTTCGAGGGCAGGGTGCTGCGGGCCCAGCCCACCGGCACGTGGATCAACGGGCAGTACCGGTGGGCAGCGACCCACGCCTGGGCACGGGTGTTCTCCGAGCCCGTCGACCCGCACGCCGCGGCCGCCACGCTCGCCCGCTCCTGGCTGCGCGCATACGGCCCGGGCACCAGGGCCGACCTGCAGTGGTGGGCCGGCTGGACGGTCGCCACCACGAAGCGGGCGCTGGCCGACGTCGGCGCCGTCGAGGTCGAGCTCGCCGAAGGGCCCGGCTACGTGCTGCCCGACGACGTCGACCCGGCTGCCTCCGCCGAGCCGTCCGTGGCGCTGCTGCCCGGGCTCGACCCCTCCACGATGGGCTGGAAGCAGCGCGGCTTCCACCTCGACCCCGTCCACGTCCCGCTCCTGTTCGACCGCAACGGCAACGGCGGCCCGACGATCTGGGTGGACGGCCGAATCGTCGGCGGATGGGTGCAGCGCGCCGACGGCACCATCGCACTGCGGGTGCTGGAGGACATCGGCGCCGAGCGACACGCCGAGGTCGAGCGCACGGCCCACGAGCTGGAGCGCCTGTTGGGAGACGTCCGCTTCACTCCTCGCTTCCCGGCCCCGTTGCAGACCGAACTCCGGGCCTGAGACCCGGCACTCCCGGTGGTCGAGTAGCGCCGGCCCGCCAGGGCCGGCGCGTATCGAGACCACCTCCACCTGCAGGATCGTGGTCTCGATACGGGACGGCGCTGGGGCGCCGTCTCTACTCGACCACCGGGATCTGAGCGAGCAGGCTCGGATGGGTGCTCGCCCTGCCCGCCTCCGCCGTGACCAGCGTCTCGAACGTGGCGGGCTCGTCGGCCAGCGCCTCCGACAGCAGCGGCACCACGTGCTCGCGCACCGGGAACGGGGACAGGGCGCGGCGGTAGGCGTCCACCGAGGAGAAGCGGACGGTCAGCACCCAGCGGCTCGGCTCGTCGACCGAACGGCCCAGTTCACCGCCGAGGCACCCGTCCGCGGCCGTGAGCAGTTCCAGCGCCGTGCGGGCGCGGGCGAGCAGATCGGGGGTGGTGGTGAACCGGCACACGAGCAGCACGCCCCCACCCTTCCAGCACACGCCTACGATGGGGGTGCGGCCCGCACGGATCGACCGCCGGGGAGCGCGGCCGCCGCTCCCGGGGATGGGGACGCAGATGTCGATCGTCGCAGGTGCGGGGCATTCCGGCCCGACCACCGCCGATGGTGTGCTGCCCGTCGACGATCACGCCGAGCACCCGCGGTCCACGCCGGCGCCGGTACGCACCCCGCGCACGCTCGCGGCAGCGGGCGACCTGCTGCGTGCGCTCGCCGCTCCGGTACGCATCGCGATCGTGCTGCAGCTCCTGGTGTCCGACCGGTGCGTGCACGACCTCGTCGACGCGCTCGGCGTCGCCCAGCCACTCATCAGCCAGCACCTTCGGGTGTTGAAGTCGGCAGGCGTGGTGCACGGCGAGCGCCGCGGCCGGGAGGTGGTGTACTCCCTGGTCGACGACCACCTCGCGCACATCGTGGTCGACGCGGTCGCACACGTCGAGGAGGGGCGATGAACACCGACGTGAACGGGCAGGCGCCCACCACCAGAGCGCTGCGCGCCACCCGGCAGCGGGCGGCGGTGTCCGCACTGCTGGACCGGCTGGAGGACTTCCGCTCCGCTCAGGAGATCCACGAAGAGCTGCGCCGCGCGGGCGAGGGAATCGGGCTCACCACGGTCTACCGCACGCTGCAGACCCTCGCCGACGGCGGCGAGGTCGACGTGCTGCGCACCGGCTCGGGCGAGGCCGTCTACCGCCGCTGCGCCTCCGCGGAGCACCACCACCACCTCGTCTGCCGCCGCTGCGGCCACACGGTCGAGATCGAGGGTCCCGCGGTGGAGACATGGGCGCGGCGGGTGGCCGAGACCCACGGGTTCGTGGAGCTGAGCCACACGGCCGAGGTCTTCGGCCTCTGCAAGGACTGCGGCGCCGCCCGCTGACGATCAGCGCGGAACCGTCCGATCGTGGCCAGCCCTGGACCCCGGCCGCCTGCTGCGGGAGCATCGTGGAGAGCCCGAACCGGAAGGGAGATGACCTGCCGATGGAGGCCAAGACGGGCGACCACATCGTCGTCGAAGGCACGATCGTCGACCAGGCGCGACGCGAGGGCGAGATTCTCGAAGTGATCGGCTCCGGCGACCGCACCTGCTACCGGGTGCGCTGGCAGGACGGCCACGAGTCCGTCTTCCAGCCGGGCGCCGGCGCACACGTCACGTCGCCGGGCTGAGCTCCGCTCGCAAGCTGGAGGCACCGCTCACCACGAGCATCAGCAGCGTTCCCATCGCCTTCTCGTCCAGACCGGCGGCGGGGAACGCGTAGCGCCAGGTGACGTCCCAGCCTGCGCTGCCGCGAATCACGCGCGCGGTGCCGAACAGGCCCTCGCCCACGCCGAGCGCCACCTGCGTGGGCACGTCGGACTCGGCGGGCAGGTCCCACGCCACCACGCAGGTGAGGTTGAGGACCGGCAGGCCATCCTCGATGTCGAGGCCCTGCAGCGCGCAGACGACGCCGCCGTGGGCGAAGGTGAGGGCGCCGTCCTCGTCGACGGTGACGTCGTGGAAGCGTTCCAGCGCGGCTTTCGCGACGGCCAGCTGGTCGGCGATGGCACCGGTCACGAGGCGGCCTCCGGGGTGTCGAGCGCGCCGCCGAACCGGCGGTCGCGCCGTGCGTAGATCTCGATCGCCTGCCACAGGTGGCGGCGGTCGAAGTCGGGGAAGAGCGTGTCGAGGAAGACCAGCTCCGCGTATGCGGACTGCCAGAGCAGGAAGTTCGATGTGCGCTGCTCCCCCGATGAACGCACGAACAGGTCGACGTCGGGCATGTCCGGCTCGTCGAGGTACCGCGCGATCGTCCGCTCGTCGATCTTGTCGGGCTTGATCCGGCCCTCCGCGACCTGGCGCGCGATCTGCTTCACGGCGTCGGCGATCTCTGCCCGCCCGCCGTAGTTGACGCACATGGTGAGCGTCAGCACGTCGTTGTGCTTCGTCTTCTCCTCGGCGATCTCCAGCTCCTTGATCACCGAACGCCACAGCCGGGGACGCCTGCCCGCCCAGCGCACGCGCACGCCCATCGCGTCCATCTCGTCGACGCGGCGGCGGATCACGTCCCGGTTGAAGCCCATGAGGAAGCGCACCTCGTCGGGGCTGCGTTTCCAGTTCTCGGTGGAGAACGCGTAGGCCGACAGCCACCGGACCCCGATGTCGATCGCGCCGCGGGCCACGTCCATCAGGGCGGCCTCTCCGCGGCGGTGCCCCTCGATCCGGGGCAGCCCGCGGGCGTTGGCCCAGCGGCCGTTGCCGTCCATGACCAGCGCGACGTGGTTCGGCACCAGCTCGCGCGGGATCGCCGGGGGCCGCGCGCCCGACGGGTGCGGCGGCGGAGGCTGGAACCGGCGGCTCACGAGCCAACCCTAGGGGGCGGGGTGCGGGAAACCTCAGGGTCCCTCCGGCGAGCACCCCAGTCCGGGCATACCGCCCATCCCTCTACCGTGTGAATCATGACCACCGCCCCGCAGCTCGACGGCATCGTCGGCTGGGTCGTCGATCTGATGGAGACGCTCGGCGCGCCCGGCGTCGGTCTCGCGATCGCGCTCGAGAACGTGTTCCCACCGCTGCCCAGCGAGGTGTTCCTGCCACTCGCCGGGTTCGCCGCCTCCCGAGGCGAGCTCAGCCTCGTCGCCGCGATCGTCTGGACGACGATCGGCTCCGTCGTCGGCGCCCTCGCGCTGTACGGGATCGGCGCCGCGCTCGGCCGTGACCGGCTGTGCGCCATCGCCGAGAAGATGCCGCTCGTGGACGTCGGCGACATCCACAAGGCGGAGGCGTGGTTCGCGAGGCACGGCGCGAAGGCGGTGTTCTTCGGACGGATGGTGCCGCTGGTCCGCAGCATGATCTCGGTGCCGGCCGGGGTCGAGCGGATGAACATCGGGCTGTTCCTCGCCCTCACCGCAGCCGGCAGCCTGATCTGGAACTCGGTGTTCGTCGTCGCCGGCTACCAGCTGGGCGAGAACTGGCACATCGTCGAGAGCTACGCGGGCATCCTCTCGAGGGTCGTGCTCGTGGCGGTCGCGATCGCGGTGGTGGTCTTCGTGGTGCTGCGGATCAGGCGCAAGCGCAATGAGGTTCCCGCGGACCTCGACGACGCGCCGACCGAGCAGATCCCGGTGATCCGGGTCCGGCCGCAGGAGCCGGTGCGGCAATGGTCGGCCGAGCCGTCGTCGACGGAGTGGTCGGCGCAGCCCACCCAGCGGCTCCCGGTGGTCCGGCCCGACGCGCCGCCGCACCGGTCATCGCGTTAGCGCCGTGCGGACCTGGGCGCGCACCGGCGCGGGCCTCGCCATCGGGGCCTGCTCGGCCGCGGTGCACCTGCTGCTGGCGCTCCCGGTCGCCGCGGTCCTGCTCGCGCCCGCGCTCCGGCCGAAGGCGGAGGTGGCGGTCCGGCGGGTCGCCGCGCTGGAGCGCCGCCGGATCGCGGTCCTGTTCGGCGGCACGGACGCGAGTACCGAGCCACCGTCGGCCCGTGCGCTGCGCTACCTGGCGGCGCGGATTCCCGTCGGGCTGCTGGGTGGCGCGGTGCTCACGCTGCTCGGCATCGGCCTGACCTTCGCCGCCACGCTCCTCCTCTCGTGGGTCACCCAGACCCCGTGGGTGATGGAGCGCGATCCGGCCGTCGTCGTCAGCGGTGCACTGGTCGCGTACTACGCGATTCCCGGCGCCGTGCTGCTCTACCTCGCGCTCGCCGGCGCCGCGGGCGTTGCCCGCTGGGAACGCAGCCTGCTCGCCCGGATGCTCGCACCCTCGCGCGAGGAACGGCTCACCCAGCGCGTCGAGGAGCTCTCGCGCACCCGGGACGCGATCGTCGCGGCCGTCGACGACGAGCGCCGCCGCATCGAGCGCGACCTCCACGACGGCGTGCAGCAGCGGCTCGTCGCGCTCGGCATGCTGCTGGGCAGGGCGCGCCGCCACCCCGACCGCGCGGCCGAGTTCGTCGCCCAGGCCCACGACGAGGCGCAGCACGCGCTCGTGGAGCTGCGCGACGTGTCGTGGCGGGTCTACCCGGCGGCGCTGGACACCGGCGGGCTGGCAACCGCGCTGGAGTCGGTGGCCGAGCGGGCTCCCCTGCCGGTCCGCATCCGCTGCGACCTGCCCGTCGAGCCGCCGGCTACCGTGCGCGCCGCGGCCTGGTTCGTGATCAGCGAGGCGGTGACGAACGCGGCCAAGCACTCGGGGGCGCTGCGCGTGGACGTGGAGGTGGCGATGGTGGACGGGCGGCTGCACGCCAGCGTTCGCGACGACGGCCGCGGCGGCGCCGACCCCGCAGGCGGCGGCCTCGCCGGGCTGGCCCGCCGCGTCGCAGCCGCCGACGGCGAGTTCGCCGTCGAGAGCCCGCCGGGCGGGCCGACCGTCGTCACCGCGGAGCTGCCGTGCGCGTGACGATCGCCGAGGACTCCGCGCTGCTGCGCGAGGGGCTCGTCCGCCTGCTCGTCGACGAGGGCCACGAGGTGGTGGCCGCGGTCGGCGACGCCCGCGCGCTGCTCGGGGCGGTCGAGCGCGACCAGCCCGACGTCGTCGTGGCCGACGTGCGCATGCCGCCGACCCACAGTGACGAGGGTGTGGTCGCGGCGCTGGAGATCCGGCGCCGGTGGCCGCGGGTGGGGGTGCTCGTACTGTCGCAGTACGTCGAGCGCAGGCACACGGCGCAGCTGATCGGCGACGACGGCGGCCGCGTCGGCTACCTGTTGAAGGACCGGGTGGCCCAGGTCGGGGAGTTCCTGGACGCCCTCGAACGGGTCGGGGCGGGCGGTGCGGCGTTCGACCCGGAGGTGGTGCGGCAGCTGCTCGCCGCAGGCAGGCGGGCCGACCCGCTCTCCCGCCTCACGCCCCGCGAACGCGACGTGCTCGACGCCATGGCCGAGGGCCTCACGAACGCCGGCACGGCGGAGCGGTTGCGGATGTCGGTGAGCGCCGTGGAGAAGCACGTCGCCTCGATCTTCGGGAAGCTGGGGATCCCCGAGACGGCGGGCTACAGCAGGCGAGTGCTGGCGGTGCTGCGCTACCTGGGGTCGTGAACCTGGACGCTGCCCCTGCCGCGGAGTACCGTCTCCTCTATTCATCAACCGATGAAAAAGGAGGATCGCGATGACCGAGCGCACGACCTGCGCTGTCGTTGGCGGCGGCCCGGCCGGCATGGTGCTCGGCCTCCTGCTCGCCAGGGCAGGAGTCGACGTCACAGTCCTGGAGAAGCACGGCGACTTCCTGCGCGACTTCCGCGGGGACACCGTCCACCCGTCCACCCTGCAGCTGCTCGACGAACTCGGGCTCGGCCCGCGCTTCGCCGAGCTCCCGCACAGCGAGCTGCACGAGATCGCCTTCCCGTTCCCCGACGGCAGCCGGGTCGTCGTCGGCGACCTGAGCCGCCTGAAAGTGGCCCATCCCTACATCGCGATGGTGCCGCAGTGGGACCTGCTCAACCTGCTCGCGGAGGCCGGATCGCACGAGCCGGCGTACACGCTGCGAATGCATGCCGAGGTCACCGAGCTGATCCGCGAGTCCGGGAGCGTGCGCGGGGTGCGCTACCGCACCGAGGACGGCGAGCTGCACGAGCTGCGCACGGACCTCACGGTGGCCGCGGACGGCCGCTGGTCGATCGCCCGCGCGCAGGCGGAGCTGCGGCCGAAGGAGCTGCCGGTCCCGATCGACACCTGGTGGTTCCGGCTGCCGCGCACGCCAGGCGACCCGACCGCGCTGACACCGGTCGCGAGCAGCCGACGGTTCGTGCTCGTGATCCCGCGCGAGGACTTCCTCCAGATCGCGTACCTCGCCACGAAGGGTGGTGACACCCAGCTCCGCGAGCGGGGGATCGAGTGGTTCCGCCGGGAGATCGCCGAGGCCGTGCCGTGGCTCGCCGACCGGGTCCACGAGCTGGCGTCGATGGACGACGTCAAGCACCTCGACGTCCGGCTGAACCGGCTCGACCGCTGGCACGTCGACGGGCTGCTGTGCATCGGCGACGCCGCACACGCCATGTCGCCCATCGGCGGGGTCGGGATCAACCTCGCCGTGCAGGACGCCGTCGCCGCGGCCACCCTGCTGGCCGAGCCGCTGCGGCGGGGCGCCGTCGGCGTGGACGTGCTGGCCAAGGTCCGCAGGCGCAGGCTGGTGCCCACCATCGCCGTGCAGACCCTGCAGAGGATCCTGCACCGCGCCGTCGTGAAACCGATCATCGACGGGGAGCGGCAGGGCCCACCGAAGCCCATCGTCGCGCTGCTGAAGGCGATCCCCGCGGCGTCGTTCGTGCCTGCCTACCTCATCGGGGTGGGGCTGCGCCCCGAGCACGCTCCTGCGTTCGCGCGGCGGGCCGGGATCAGGTCGTAACCCGCCGCTCCACCAGCGGCAGCGACCGCAGCTGCCGTTCCATGTGCCACTGCAGGTGGGCGGCGACGAGCCCGCTGGTGTCGCGGCGGGTCACGCCGGTGGCGGAGTCTGCGGTGTCCCAGTCGCCGTGCAGCAGCGCGTCGAGCAGCGCGAACGTCTCCCGCGATGGGCGCACCGAGCCGGGCGGGCGACAGCGAGGGCACACCGCTCCCCCCGCGGCGATGTTGAACGCGGTATGCGGGCCGGGCTCGGCGCAGCGGGCACACTCGGAGATCGCTGGTGCCCACCCGGCGTGGGTCATCGCGCGCAGCAGGAACGCGTCGAGCACGAGCGACGGGTCGCGCTCATGGCCGACCAGTGCCCGCACGGCACCCACCAGCAGCAGGTACACGCGCAGCGCGGGCTCGCCCTCCTCCGCGACGAGCCGGTCGGCCGTCTCCAGCATCGCGCAGCCGGTCGTGTAGCGGCTGTAGTCGCCGATGATGCCGGCGCCGAACGCGTCGACGGTCTCGGCCTGCGTGACGATGTCCAGGGAGCGGCCGGTGTAGCACTGCACATCGACGTGGTTGAACGGCTCGAGCCGCGCACCCCAGCGCGACCGGGTGCGCCGCACGCCCTTCGCCACCGCGCGCACCTTGCCGCGGCGGCGGGTGAGCAGCGTGACGATGCGGTCCGCCTCGCCGAGCTTCTGCACCCGCAGCACGAGGCCGGTGTCACGCCACAGGGTCACCGCCCAAGCCTACGGCCGCTCCCGCTTGACACCTCCATCCCACACCGGGTGAGGTGACCCTAACCCCGATCCGAGGAGACCAGGTGACCCACGTCGTGCCCGAGCATCAGCGTGATGCGGCCGAACGCACTCTCGCGGCCACACCGGGGGTGCGTGGCGAGCCAAGCGACGCCGAGCGCTCCCGCACGCTGATCGCCGCCGTCCGCACCGGCTCGCTCGCCACTATCGGCGAGGGCGGGTTCCCGTTCGGCTCGCTCGTGTCGCACGCGGTCGACGCGGTCGGCCGACCGTTGCTGCTGCTCAGCGACCTCGCCGAGCACAGCCGCAACCTCGCCGCCGACCCGAGGGCGTCGCTGATGGCCACCGAGGCGGGCGCAGGCGACCCGCTCGCGCTTGCGCGGGTCACCGTGATCGGCCGCGTCGGGGAGCTCGCGGGCGACGAGCGCGCGGCAGCACTCGAGATGTATCAGGCCGCCCAGCCCGGTGCGTTCTACGCCGGGTTCGCCGATTTCCGGCTCTACCGCCTGCAGGTGGAGTCGGTCCGCTACGTCGGCGGATTCGGCCGGATGAGCTGGGTGGACGCCGCGAGCTACGCCGACGCCGAGCCCGACCCGCTGCGCCCGCACGCCGAGCGGATCATCGCCCACATGAACGACGACCACGCCGAGGCGCTCGTGCTGTTCTGCCGCCGCTTCGCCGAACGGCCCGACACGGCCGAGGCGCGGATGGTGGGCGTCGACCGCTACGGCTTCGCCGTACTCGCAGCCGACGAGCCGGGCGGCCAGGAGACGGCCGTGCGGCTGCCGTTCGACGAGCGCACCGACACCCCGGACGCCGTCCGGAAGGCGATGATCCAGCTGCTGGGGCGGGCGCGAGCCGCCTAACCCCGCCCCTACGCTCTGAGCGTGGACTGAAGGACAGCCGTTCAGGGGGGACCGGGTGAGCTACGACCTCGCCGTTTGGTACGAATCGTCCGGGATCGCGGCACACGAAGCGACCCGCAAGTACACCGACCTCTGCGAGGAGCCTGCAGAGCGAACCGGTCCGGCGCATCCGCAGGTGACGGCGTTCCACAGGGAGCTGACAGGCCGGTATCCGGAGCTGGACAGCCTGCCGGCCGACGACGAGCGTTCACCCTGGTCCGCCGGGCTGACGGTGACGACCGACGCCGTTGTCATGCCGATGAGCTGGTCCCGGGTCGACGAAGTCGCGCCCTACGTGAGGAGCCTGGCCGAAGAGCACGGCTTGGTGCTTTACGACCCGCAGAACCGATCGGTGCACCACCCGGACGTCATGCGGACCAAGCCCGACTCGGTCTTGTCGACCTGCGACGGCTCTCAGGCCGATGACCCCGGTGCGAGCTCGATCGAGCGCATGCTGCGCACCTTGTCCCGCGACAACTGGTTCGCCGTTCTCGAGCATGGCGGCACGTACGTCCAGGTCGGCTACGGCGAGCAGGCCGGAACCCGTCCCGGCTGGTACGCACTGGAGCGTCGCCACGGCTCCGCGGACGAGCACTTCCGCTCCGAGGTCCCCGACCTCGACGAGGTCATCACCGCGTTCACCGGATTCGCCCGCCACGACAACGCCTGGCAGCAACGCTTCACCTGGCAAAAGATCGATCCTTAGAAGGCGTTGGTCACCACCAGCACCACTGCCCCGGCGGGACATGATCCGATCTAGCGGTTGCCCACGGCTGTCCCCACGACCGTGAACACCCGCAACGTCGGATCATGTTCCCGGCCAGCGCCGAACGCGTGCGATCACGAAATCCCGCTGCAGTACCGCCGAGCCCGCACCCCGACTTCCCGAACAGCTCCTCGTATCCAGAACCGGAAGTCCGGTTCGGGACACTAGCTTCGCTTCGCGGTGGCGAGCTCCTCGGCGTGCGCGCGGAGGATCCGGTGGTGTTCGGGGCACTCGTCGAGACGGTCGTGCGGCGCCTCGAGCATGGCGTGCAGCGCCGTCCGGGCCCGCTCGATCTCCCGGACGCGGTCGTCGAGCTGCCGCAGCTTCTCCACCGCGATCGCTCGCCAGCCGGGTGCGGTTCCGCCGGCCGGGGGGACGATCGCCGCGATCTCGGACAGGGTGAACCCGGCCAGCTTGAGCAGGTCGATGAACGCGACCCGCTCGACGGCGCCCTCGTCGTAGAACCGTTTGCCTCCCACGCGCCCCGTGGCACGCAGGAGGCCCTTGCGCTCGTAGAAGCGCAGCGCCGACGCCGCCAACCCGGTGCGGGCCCGCAGCTCGGAGATCGACAGTCCGGCCATTGACGTGAACCGTAGTTCAACCTGCAGGCTCGCTGTGGAAGAGATCATGTGCGAGCGGTTGGAGGATCGTGGTGACGACGAATGGTGCGCGCCTGGCGGTGGTCACCGGGGCGGGGAGGGGGATCGGGCTCGCGATCGTGCGGGCGCTCGTCGACGACGGGTTCACGGTGGTCGCCGGCAGCCGCACCGTCACCGACGCCTTGCGCGTGGCCACACCGGAGGCGCTCGAGGTGGACCTCTCGACCCCGGAGGGGCCCGCGCTCCTCGTGCGGCACGCGATCGACCGGCACGGCAGAGTCGACCTGCTCGTCAACAACGTCGCGGGCACCTCGACACCCGCCGGTGGGTTCCTGGAGCTCGACGACGACGCGTGGCGGCACACGTTCGACCTGGCGTTCCTGTCGGCCGTCCGCGCGACGCGAGAGGCGCTCCCGAGCCTCCTCGAGCGCAGGGGCGCGGTGATCAACATCGGTTCGATCAACGCCCGCCTTGCGCAGCCGCGCCTGGTCGCCCTGTCGGCCGCCAAGGCGGCGTTGGCGAACCTGGGCAAGGCGCTCGCCGAGGAGTTCGCCGGCCGCGGGCTGCGGGTGAACACCATCTCCCCCGGCCCGGTGTTGACCGACGTGTGGCGGGCCGAGGGCGGCCCCGGCGACGCGCTCGCGCGGCGGGCGGGCATCGCACCGGAGGACGTCCCCGACCGGCTCCCGGCGATGCTCGGGGTGACGACCGGCCGGTTCACCGAGCCGGAGGAGATCGCGGCGCTCGTGGTGCTGCTCGCCTCCGGGCGCGTGCCCAACATGAGCGGGTCGGACCTGGTGATCGACGGCGGAATGGTGAAGACGGCGTGAACAACGTCACGCCGAGGCGGCGGCGTGGCAGGCTCCCCGTCCCTCGGCGTGGGCCACGATCCGGCGGCCCGCGACGCGGACGGCGACCTCGGTGGCGTCGCTGACGACCCGCTCCCCCGCGGCCGCCGCCACGGCTCCCGTCTCGTCGTGCACGACCTGGAGCCGGGGCCACGCCGACTCGGGGAACGCGAGCCGGATGCAGCGGCAGACGTCCGCGACCACGAGCCGGGCGAGTGAGGCCAGCTCGCCGGGCTCACCGGAGACCAGCACCGCGGTGACGACCGAGCCGGGCGGCGCGGCCCGCACCGCCTCCTCGACGGCCACGAGCCGGTGCAGGCCGAGCACCGCGACGACGCCGTCGCCGGTGAGGCGGGCCGCGGTACCCCGTACGGCGTCGATCGCCGCGGGCGGCTCCCACGGCCGGCCTGCCGGGCGTGCGCGGGGCACGTACGGCAGGTGGGGCGGGGCCCACTCGTCCCCCCGCCCGCTGCCGAGCTCGAGGTCGGAGAGCCCTTCGCAGGCGCTGACGACGTCGAACGGGTCGGCGAACCCCGGAGCGGCGGCAGCCAGCTGGCTCGCACCGTGCAGCGTGGTGAGCGCGACCTCGGCCGCACGCACCCGGCGGCCTGCCGCCGACGGCCCGTGCATCTGCTCGAGAGCGAGCCCGAGCAGGATCGCGTCGAGGGCCATGAGCTGGGCGAACGGCGTGCGCATGCGCTCGTCGGCCAATACCTCCGGCAGGAGGTCGGCGCCGAGCGGGACCGTGCCGTCCGGGTCGTCCGACGGGAGGGGCATCCGCCCGGCCCATGCCCTCGCGAACGCGCCGAGCGCGGTGCGCGCCGTCGTGCCCGCGACCACTTCCGGGATCGGCGCCCGCTCCGCCTCCGCGGCGAGCACGGCGAGGTAGAGGGCTCGCTTGCCCGGGAAGTTCGAGTAGACCGCGCCCCTCGTCAGCTCCGCGCGCTCGGCGATGACGTCGATCTTGGCGTCGCGGAAGCCGCGTTCGACGAACTCGGTGCGGGCAGCCGCCAGCACCCGCTCGCGGGTGCGCTCCTGTGCCTGCGCCCTCGTGAGGCGAGCCATCGCCCTCCCGTCGTTGCCGCAACTCGAGCCGCGATGCTACGGTCATCATTCAGATGACGAGAACATCTGATAGCAGCATCTGGAGATCCGTTGCCTGACCTGCCCGAGATCGACCTCACCGACCCAGCCGTACTGAACGACCCCTTCACCGCCTACGGACCGGCGCGGGAGCGCTCAGCGATAGCCCGGCTGCACGCCCCGGGGATGCCGCCGATGTGGGGCGTGCTGCGCCACGCCGAGGCGCGGGCGATGCTCTCCGACCCGTCACGCTTCGCGCTCAGCCCCGCGAGCTACGCCTTCCGGCTGGAGGTCTCCGACGACCTGCTGCCCTACCTGCACACCGTGCAGGAAATGGAGGGCCCCAATCACGTTCGGCTGCGCAAGCTCGTGGCACCGGCGTTCACCGCGCGGCGGGCGGCCGAGTTCCGGCCCCGGATCGAACCGATCGTCGAGGAGCTCCTCGACGACCTGGCCAAGCAGGCCACGGCCGGCGCCGCCGACCTGCTCACCCATGTTGCGCAGCCCCTGCCGATGGCGGTGATGTGCGAGCTCGTCGGCATTCCCGACGAAGATCGTCCGCGGTGGCTGCGGTACGGCGCGGCGATCTCGGCCGGTGCGGTTGCGGAGTTCGCCGCGGCGTTCTCCGAGATCGTCCGCGACGCCAAGGCCGCGGTCGAGGCTCGCAGGCGCGAGCCACGCGACGACATCGTGTCCGACCTCGTCCGCGCGCACGCCGCGGACGGCGACCGGCTCACCGACGTCGAACTCGTCGCCCTCGTCTGGCTGCTCGTCCTCGCCGGACAGACGCCGAGCAACCTCATCGCCAACTCCGTCGAGGCGCTCCTCGCGCACCCCGGTCAGCTCGCCGCGCTCCGCGCCGATCCCGGCCTGGCGCCACAGGCCGTCGACGAGCTGATCCGGTGGTGCAGCCCTCAGCTGCTGACGATCCCCCGGATCGCGGCGCAGGACGTCGAGCTGGCCGGCGTGCCGATCGCGAAGGGCGGGCTGGTCACCGCCGTGATCCCGGCGGCCAACCGGGACCCGCGGGTGTTTCCCGACCCTGACACGCTCGACATCACCCGCACCGGCTCCGCGGCCCACCTCGGCTTCGCCCACGGGCCGCACTTCTGCCTGGGGGCCTCGTTCGCCAGGGTGCAGACGCAGGTGGCGCTCACGGCGCTCCTGCGCCGCGCCCCCGGCCTCGCCCTCGCCGGCGACGTGCAGCGCGCGCCCGACGGCGGCACCTGGCGACTGGCCGCGCTGCCCGTCACGCTCTGAGCCAGGAGCCCGACTCAGCCGCACTCACAGCGCGACTCGCGTGCACTAACAGCGCGACTCGCGGGGGCGCCCGCCTCAGAAGCCCAGCTTGCGCAGCTGCCTCGGGTCCCGCTGCCAGTCCTTGGCGATCTTCACGTGCAGATCGAGGTAGATCCTCGTGCCCAGCAGCGCCTCGATCTGGCGGCGCGCGTCGGCGCCCACCTGCCGCAGCCGCGCGCCGCCCTTGCCGATCACGATGCCCTTCTGGCTGGACCGCTCGACGTAGAGGTTGGCGTGCACGTCCAGCAGGTCGTCCCGGCCTTCGCGCGGCACCATCTCCTCGATCACGACGGCGATGGAGTGCGGCAGCTCGTCGCGCACACCTTCGAGCGCGGCCTCGCGGATCAGCTCCGCGACGAGCGTCTCCTCCGGCTCGTCGGTGAGCTCGCCGTCCGGGTAGAGCGGCGGGCCCTCGGGGAGGCGGGCGACGAGCAGGTCGGCGAGGAGGTCGACCTGGAAGCCGCGGACGGCCGAGCACGGCAGGACCTCCGCGAACTCCATGAGCCCCGCCATCTGCGTGAGCCGCTCGGCGACCTGGTCGGGCTGCGCCTTGTCCGTCTTCGTGACGATGCCGAACACGGGCGTGCGGGCCGCCACCGAGCGCAGCTCGTTCACGATGAACTCGTCACCGCGGCCCACCGGTTGGTCGGCGGGCACGCAGAAGCCGATCACGTCGACCTCCGCCCACGTCTCGCGCACGACGTCGTTGAGCCGGCTGCCCAGCAGCGTGCGTGGCTTGTGCAGGCCCGGCGTGTCGACGACGACGAGCTGGGCGTCCTTTCGGTGCAGGATGCCGCGGATCGCGTGCCGCGTGGTCTGCGGGCGGCTGGAGGTGATCGCGATCTTCTGCCCGATCAGCGCGTTGGTCAGCGTCGACTTGCCCGCGTTGGGCCGCCCGACGAAGCAGGCGAACCCGGACCGGAAGCCGTCCGGGACCTGCGCGAAGCCGGTCACGACGCCGTCAGGGGTGCGAGCTTCTCACCGGTGAGCTTCTCGAGGATCTCCCGGCCGATCGGCAGCGCCGCGGTGGCGGCGGGCGAGGGGGCGTTCAGCACGTGCAGGACGGAGCCGGCACCCGACCCCTGCTCGACGAACAGGAAGTCGTCGACGAGCGTGCCGTCGGCCTTCACCGCCTGGGCGCGCACGCCGGCACCCGCGCGGTGCAGGTCCTCGGCGCGGACGTCGGGCAGCATCCGCTGGATCTGCTTGACCATCGCCTTGCGCGAGAGCGATCGGTGCATCTCGCCGAACCCGTACTTCCAGTGCCGCTGCGCAACCTTGATCATGCCCGGGTAGGTGATCGTCTGCAGGAACTCCTTGGGCTTGACCACGCCCCATGAGTAGCCCTCGCGGGCGAGCGCGAGCACCGCGTTCGGGCCTGCGTGCACGTGCCCGTCGATGCCGCGGGTGGCGTGCACGCCCAGGAACGGGAACGCCGGGTCGGGCACCGGGTAGATCAGGCCCTTGACGAGGTCGGCGGCCCGGTCGCTGAAGCCGGTGTACTCGCCGCGGAACGGGATGATCCGCACACCCGGGTCGGCGCCCGCGGCCTTCGCGACCTCGTCGCAGCGCAGCCCGGCGCACACGACGACCTGCTTGCCGAGGAGATCGCCGGTCGCGGTGCGCACCACGACGTCGTCGGCCCGGCGCGCGATCCCGAGCACCGGCCGGTTCAGGTGGATCTCGCCACCCTCCTTCGCGACGAGCTCGCCGATCTTCTCCGCGATCACGCGGTAGTCGGTGATGCCGGTCGACGGGACGTACAGGGCGGCGATGCCGCGGACGTGCGGCTCGTGCTCGCGCATGCCGGCCTGGTCCAGCTCGTGGTTCTCGACGCCGTTGGCGTCGCCGCGCCGCTTGAGCTCCGCCATCCGCGGCAGCTCCTCCGGATCGGTGGCGACCACCAGCTTGCCGGTGACCTCGTGCGGCAGGTCGTGTTCGCGGCAGAACGCCACGGTCTCGGCGCACCCGGCCACCGCGAGGCGCGCCTTGTAGCCACCGGGGGCGTAGTAGAGCCCGGAGTGGATGACGTTGGAGTTGTTGCCGGTCTGGTGGCGGGCGAGCTGCGGCTCGCGCTCGACGACGGCGACGGAACGCCCGGTGCGGGCCACGGCGTGAGCGGTGGCGAGGCCGACGATGCCGCCGCCGACCACGACGACGTCGAACGAGGGGGTGCTCATGAAGCGGTCTCCGGTGTGTGGATCTCGACGACGGTGCCGGACTGGTCAGCACGCAGGACGTATGCGGACGGAGCGAGGTCACGCACGGCGGCCAGCGAGGCCGCGTCGACGGTCCCGCCCCCGGTGACGACGGCGGCCGCCTCCAGCCCGGGTGCGCCGCTGGACACCGCGGCGGCGACGGCGGCCTGCAGCGCGGTGAGCGTGAGCGACGGCAGCGCGACGGTGGCTGCGGCGTAGGTGCGCCCGTCCGTGTCACGGACGGCGGCCCCCTCCGCGGCGCCAGTACGCGCCCGGGCCGACCGCGCCAGCGTGACGATCTTTGCGTCCTCGGCATCAAGCGTCACAGGGTCACCCTGGTCGGGCATCGCTCTCCTCCCGCTGTTCGGCGTCGTCCGGCGCCGGCTTGTCGACGGGCTCCACGAGCACCGTATTGATCCGCACCCGGCCGCGGGCGTCCTTGCCGCCCTCGGCCAGCAGCCGCAGCCCGGCCACCTCGGTCTCTGCCCCGGGCAGCGGCACGCGGCCGAGCTGCTGGGCGAGCAGCCCGCCGACGGTGTCGACGTCGGCGGCGGCGAGCACCTCGCCCAGGTCGTCCTCCTGCCCCGCCGGTCCGTCGGGGCCTGCGAAGAGCTCGAGGAGGTCCTCGACGGGCAGGCGCGCCGACACCCGGAGGCGTCCCTCCTCCAGCTCCTGGACGTCGGGCACCTCCTCGGTGTCGTACTCGTCGGTGATCTCCCCGACGATCTCCTCGAGGATGTCCTCGATGGTGACGACGCCCGCGGTGCCGCCGTACTCGTCCACCACGATCGCCATGTGGTTGCGCGCCGCCTGCATCTCCTTGAGCAGCTCGTCGACCCGCTTGGTGTCGGGCACGAGCACAGCGGGCCGCATCACCTCGGCCAGCGGGGCGTCCGGCGTCTCGACCTGCGCGCGCACGAGGTCCTTGAGGTAGGCGACACCGATGATGTCGTCGATGTTCTCCCCGAGCACCGGGATCCGGGAGTACCCGCTCTTGAGGGCGAGCCGCAGCACCTTGTCGACGGGCGTGTCACGGTCGGTCCACACGACGTCGGGGCGCGGCACCATCACCTCGCGCACCAGCGTGTCGCCCAGCTCGAACACGGAGTGGATCATCTGGCGCTCGTCCTCGTCGACGACGCCGCTCGTGCTCGCCATGTCGACGAGCTCGCGCAGCTCCACCTCGGAGGAGAACGGGCCCTGCCGGAACCCCTGGCCGGGCGTGATCGCGTTGCCGACGAGGATCAGCAGCTTGGTGAGCGGGCCGAGCAGCGTGGCGAGCGCGCGGACGGGCGCCGCGACGAGCATGCCGATGCGGTAGGGGTGCTGGCGGCCGAGCGTGCGCGGGCCGACACCGATGAGCACGTAGCTGACCACGACCATGATCGCGCCTGCGGTGAGCCCGCCCGCCCAGTCCCGGTCGTAGATCTGGATCAGCGCGATCGCGAGCAGCACGGTGGCGGCGGTCTCGGCGGCGAGCCGCAGCAGCAGGAGCAGGTTGACGTGCCGGGGGCGGTCGGCGGCGACGGCGGCGAGCGCGCGCGAGCCGGGGCGGCCGGCGCGCACGAGCGCGTCGACACGGGCGCGCGACACGGTGTTGAGGGCCGCGTCGGCGGCGGCGAACAGCCCTGCGAGCGGGACCAGCAGGATCGCGGTGACGATCAGCGGGAGGGTGCCGTCCATGATCGGGGTGATCAGTCGTCCTCGAGGCCTGCGGTGCCCAGTACCGCGGAGTCGCTGCGCTGCCGCGCGACCTGGGCGGCGGCCTTCTTGCGCGCAGCCTGCCAGTCGGAGAGCAGCCTGGCCTGCAGGCCGAACATCTCCCGCTCCTGCTCCGGCTCGGCGTGGTCGTACCCGAGCAGGTGCAGCACCCCGTGCACGGTGAGCAGGTGCATCTCGTCGGCGAGGCCGTGGCCTGCCTTGCGGGCCTGAGCCTTGGCGAACTCGGGGCAGAGCACGATGTCGCCGAGCAGCGCGGGGCCGGTGTCGGGGGCGTCAGGGCGCCGCGACTCCTCCACCAGCTCGTCCATCGGGAACGACAGGACGTCGGTTGGCCCCGGCTCGTCCATCCAGCGCTCGTGCAGCTCGCTCATGACCTCCTCGGTCACGACGAGGATCGACAGCTCGGCCGCAGGGTTGACGTGCATCGCGTCGAGGGAGAAGCGCGCCACCGATGCCACGAGCGATTCGTCGACGGGCACGCCCGACTCGTTGCACACCTCGATCGACACGGACTTCCCCTGCTCCACTCGCTTACCGGACAACCAGCCTAGACGGTCCCGCCGGGTGGGTAGGTTCAGCTCCATGGTGACCGCGAACTGGGCAGGCAACGTCGTCTTCTCCTCGCGGGAGGTCCACCGCCCCGCCTCGATGGCCCAGCTGCAGGAGCTGGTCGCGCGGAGCGACCGGGTCAGGGCGCTCGGTTCGGGGCACTCGTTCAGCCGGATCGCCGACACCGACGGCGAGCACGTCACGCTCGCCGGGCTCCCGCCCGTCGTCGAGATCGACTCGGCCGCCGCGACCGCACGGGTCTCTGCCGGCCTGCGCTACGGCGAGTTCACCGGGCAGCTGCACGAGGCCGGGTTCGCGCTGCCCAACCTGGGTTCGCTCCCGCACATCGTGGTGGCCGGCGCCTGCGCCACCGGCACGCACGGGTCCGGGCAGGGCAACGGCGCGCTGGGCACGGCGGTGTCCGCCGTCGAGCTGGTGGGCGCCGACGGCGAGCTGCGCACCGTCCGCAGGGGCGACGACGAGTTCCCCGGCTCGGTGGTTGCGCTCGGCGCGCTCGGCATCGTCACCGCGCTCACGCTGGATCTACGCCCGACGTTCGGCATCCGGCAGTGGATCTACGAGGGGCTCGCGCTCGACGACGCCGAGGAGGCCCTCGTCGCGGGCTACAGCGTCAGCCTGTTCACCCACTGGGCGGGCGACGGCTTCGAGCAGGTGTGGCTCAAGCAGCTCGACACCGACCCCGAGCCGCCTGTCCGCTGGCTCGGCGCGACGAGGGCACCCGCGCCGGTGCACATGGTGCCCGGCGTCGACCCGCAGCACTGCACCCCGCAGCTGGGCGAGCCGGGCCCGTGGCACGAGCGCCTGCCGCACTTCCGGCTCGCGTTCACCCCGAGCAGCGGCGACGAGCTGCAGTCGGAGTACTTCGTGCCACGCGCCGCCCTCGCCGACGCCCTGCGTGCCATCGACGGCGTCCGGGATCACCTGCGGCCGGTGCTGCAGGTCTCGGAGATCCGCCTGGTGGCCGCCGACGACCTGTGGCTCTCCCCCGCCCATGGCCGCGACACCGCGGCACTGCACTTCACCTGGGTTCCCGACACCGACGCCGTGCTGCCCGCGGTGGCCGCGCTGGAGTCGGCGCTCGTCGAGTTCGGCACCCGGCCGCACTGGGGCAAGGTGTTCGGCACCGCGCCCGCGACCGTCGCGTCGCTCTGGCCGCACCTCACGGACTTCGCCACCCTCACGCTGAAGCACGACCCGGAGGGCAAGTTCCGCAACGCGATGCTGGAGACCTACCTCCCCCGCTGACCACCGTCGAGGATCCGCGTGGCTTCTGCGACCGTCGCCTCGCGGTCGAAGCTCTCGTCGTGCCACGTCGTCGAGCTGACCGAACCGTGGGTGCGGTAGCGGCGCATGGTCGCGACGTGGAGGGGCAGCCCGACCCACCGGCGCATCGCTGCGAGGTCGGTCCACACCGACAACGAGCCGACCTTGCGCCTGAGCGGGTCGGTCCACAGATGCACGCCGACCGCTCCCGGCACCGCGTACCAACCCAGGCCGAGGCGTCGTCCGGTCCGCGCGATACCCGGCAGCGACCGCAGCGAGTGCATGGTGAAGTCGGTGAGACTCACGACCACCGGCCCGGCCGTGGCCGCCTCCGGGCCGGGCTCCCACGGGATCCAGACCCGGCTGGGCAGCAGTGCGGCCGCGCGAGCGGCAATCGTAGACACATGCATATCGTCTACAGATGCGTATCATTTGTCAAGGACGCCGGACCCGGCTGCGCGGGCTCGACGGCCGCGTCCGCCGCATCGACCACCGGCGGCGCCAAGTTCCTGGTGGCCCAAGCGACCCCAACGGCGATCACGGCGATGGCCAGGCCGGGGAGCACCGTGGACGATGCGGTGGAGCGTTCGATCGCCACACCCCCGGCGAACGAGCCGAGCGCGATCCCCACGTTGACCGCGGAGGCCGGCAGCGACTGCGCCAGCGCTGCGCCCGGCCCGGCCAGGCTCACCACGCGGTACTGGAGGGAAGGTGCCATGCCCATGCCGAACAGGCCCAGTGCCAGCACCGCGATCGCGGCGAGCAGCGCGATCGCGCCCAGTAGGTGCAGCACCGCCAGCGCGACCACCACCCCGATGGTTCCGGCGATCAGCGTGCGGGCGGCGTTCTTGTCGGCGAACCGGCCACCGCCGAACGAACCCACCGCCGTCGCCACCCCGTAGGCCAGCAGGAACGCACTGACCCATGCGCCGGAGATGCCGGTGACGATCTGCAGGAACGGCACGATGTAGGTCAGCGCCGCGAACACCGCGGCGAACACCAGGGTGTGCAGGACCAGCACGGCGAGCACCCGCGGCGCGAACGCGTACCTGGCCTGGCGACCCGCGCCGCCTGCGGTGCCGGGCACGGACGGGACCAGCGCCAGCGTGGCGATCAGTGCGATGACGCTGAGCGCGACGATCGCGGCGAACGAGCCGCGCCAGCCCAATGTCTGGCCGACGAGCGTGCCCAGCGGCACCCCCAGCGCGGCCGACACGGTGACGCCGGAGACGACCACCGAGATCGCCCGGCCCATGCGCTCCGGCGGGACGACCGAGATGCCGACCCCGAACGCGGCGGCGATGAACAGGCCCTGGAACGCGCCGGTGGCGACCCGTGCCACGAGGAACAGCCCGTAGCTCGCGGTCAGCACCGTGACCAGGTTCGCCATGATGAACAGCACGAGCGCGCCCACCAGCACCGTCCGCTTGTCCAGCCTGATGGTGAGCGCGGCCAGTAGCGGGCCGCCGACGGCCAGGCCGAGCGCGTATCCGGTGACCGATGCGCCGGCTGCGGGGATGGAGACCCGCATGTCGGCGGCGATCAGGTCCAGCACGCCGACCACGAGCAGCTCGGCGGTACCCAGTACGAACATCCCGAGGAACAGGGTGGTCAGGACGAGGTTCGCCCTGCCGGTACTCGATCCAACCCGCTGGGTGCTCATGTACACCTTTCCTAGTCACGTCATGAATTCGTTGGGCGCCGACGGATCGACGGCGGCCGTGTCTCGATGGCGCTCCGGCCGCCAGTGGGCCGGAACGCGGTGGAAGCGGTGCGTCAGGTCGCGAGCGCCTGCGCGAGACCGAACGTCGGCACCAGGCTCGGGTCGTTGAACGCGGTGATGCGGGCGATCCGGTCCCCGATCAGCGTCAGGACCTCGACGCCGTGCGCCTCGTACCGGCCGTCGGCCGTGTGCTCGTACGCGACGGCCGCGAGCTGGCCGTTGGCGCTCGTGCGGACCATCCGCCACTGGCCATCGCGGCGCAGCACGCGGCTCGCCAGGAACCCGACGACGGCCGGCCGGCCGGTGAACCAGGTGGGGATGGGCGGCATCTCCAGCTCGACGTCGGCCCGGAGCAGGTCGACCAGCGCGCCGGGGTCGGCGCGGGTGAACGCCTCGACGTAGCCGTCGAGCAGGGCCCGCCGGACGTCCTCGCGCGGCTCGACCATGTCGTCCTCTATCGGGCCTGCCGCCGCCAGCTGCGCACGGGCCCGGCGCAGCGTGCTGTCGACGGCCGCGGTCGTCGTGTCCAGCATCTCCGCGACCTCGGCGGTCCGGAACGCCAGCACGTCGCGCAGCGTCAGCACGGCCCGCTGCCGGGCGGGCAGGAACTGGAGCGCGGCGATGAACGCGAGCCGCACCCCGGTCCGGCTCGCCACGACGACCGCCGGGTCGTCCGAGCCGAACAGCGCGTCCGGGGCCGGCTGGAGCCATGCCACCGACGTCTCACCGGGTGCCACCGCCACCCGGTGGTCGTCGGCGGGCGCCCCGAGGCCTGAGGGAAGCGGCCGGCGCGAACGCGTCTGCAGCGCCGTGAGGCACGCCATGGTGGCGATCTTGTACAGCCAGCGCCGCACCGATGAGCGGCCCTCGAAGCCACCGAAGGCGCGCCACGCGCGCAGGTAGGTCTCCTGGACCAGGTCCTCGGCGTCGTGGATCGAGCCGAGCATCCGGTAGCAGTGAGCCAGCAGCTCCGGCCGGAACTGCTCGGTCTGGGCGGCGAACTCGGAATTCGACGGCATCGAGGACTCCTGGAGCAGGCTGGTCGGTACCTATCAAGACCAGCCGCCGGAGCAGAATCCGTCACCACCGCCGCAGATGGGGCGGTGGTGTGCGTCACACGCCGGTTGCTACCCCTGGACGACCGGGTTCGTCAGGACCCCGACGCCGGGGATGCGGCACTCGGCCACCGTGCCGGGGCGGATGTGCACCGCGCCCGGCGTTCCCGTGGAGATGATGTCGCCGGGGTACAGCGGCATCACCGCGCTGTGGAAGCTCACCAGGAACTGCGGTGAGTAGCGCATGCGCGAGACGGTGTTGCTGCGGTGCACCGCGCCGTCCAGGACGGTGCTCACCTCCACGGGCGCCAGGTCGCCCACCTCGGCGAGCGGCACGATCTGCGGCCCGAACGAGAAGAAGCCCGGGAAGTTCTTGGAGCGGGTGAGGAACCGCGGGTTGCGCTCCAGGATGTCCTCGGCGGTCTGGTCGAGCACGGTCGTGACGCCGAAGACGTGGTCGAGCGCGTCCTCCTCGGTCACGTTGCGGCAGTAGCGCCCGATCACGAGGCCCAGCTCGGCCTCCGCGGTGGTGCGGTTGCTCTGCGGCGGGATCGGGATCTCCTCGCCCGGTCCGATCACGGTGTGGTCGGCCTTGATGAACGACGCGGGCTCATCGGGGACCTGCTCGGAGAGGTCGGCGGCGTGGTCGACGTAGTTCAGCCCGATGCCCCAGATCAGCCGCGGGTGCCGGTACGGCGCGCCGAACTCCACCGACGACTCCGGTACGAACAGCGCCTCGGCCGCGGACTCCACCGCCTTCGCCAGCTCCGCCACGCGTTCCTCGACGAGGACCGCCCTGATGTCCCCGTCGAACCCGGGGAGCAGCTCGGGCACGCGGGCGACGCCGCGGGCGGGGTCGACGACGGCGGGCACCTCGGTCCCGTCGACACGGATGCTGGCCAGGCGCATGCTCATGCTCCAGTTGTCTCACGGACGGGGCGCGGGCGAGTCGGCGGGTTCGGCGGCTGCGGCCCGTCGCCGCCCCACGGCGGCCAGCCGGGCCGCGATCATCCGGCGGATGCGCGGCACCACCGTCGGCAGCAGTACGAGCAGCACGATCGCGATGAGCAGCACCCGCGACGCCGTGTGCTCCAGGAAGATCGTGAAATCGCCGCCCGAGATGATCATCGTCTGGCGCAGCGTCTCCTCGGCGAGCGGGCCGAGCACCAGTGCGATCACCAGCGCCGCGGGCGACATGCCGTAGCGGCGCATGAAGAACCCCAGCACGCCGCAGGCGAGCATGATCCCGACCTCGACGATGCTCCCGTTCACCGAGTAGGTCCCAGTGATGCAGAGCAGGATGATCACCGGCGCCAGCACCCGGAACGGGACGCGGGCGATGCTCGCGAACGCCGGGATGCAGAACACGTTGACCAGCAGCAACATCACGTTGCCCAGGTACATGCTCGCGATGAGGCCCCACGCGAACTCGGGGTTCTGCTCCATGAGCAGCGGCCCCGGCTGCAACCCCCACATCAGGAACCCGCCGATCAGCACAGCGGTGGCCGCCGACCCCGGGATGCCCAGCGTCAGCAACGGCACCATCGCCCCGGCGGAGGCGGCGTTGTTGGCCGCCTCCGGCCCGGCGAGCCCTGCCATCGCGCCCTTGCCGAACCGCTCCGGGCGCCGCGAGATCGACTTCTCCAGGCTGTACGACATCAGCGACGCGACCGTGGCGCCCGCCCCCGGTGCCGTGCCCACGAGGAAGCCGAGGAAGGAGCCACGCAGGATCGGGCCGCGCGACTCGCGCACATCCTCCCGATCGGGCCAGAAGGCGCGCCCGCGCGACCCGACGGTGAAGTAGCCGATGCGCTCCAGATGCCCGCCCCGCCAGAGGGTGTGCAGGATCTCGCCGATGCCGAACAGGCCGATCGCGACCGGTATGAAGTCGATCCCGTTGATCAGCTCCGTCGAGCCGAACGTGTAGCGCTGCGCACCGCCACCGATGTCGACGCCGACGGTGGCGAGCGCGAACCCGATGAGCGCCGACAGCGCGCCGAGCAACCAGTTCCTGCCGATGATCACGATCAGCGTGAGCAGCCCGGCGATCACGACGAGGAACAGCTCCGGCGGGCCGAAGCTGCTCGCCACCGACGCCATGAGCGGCGCCGCGATGCTGATCAGGACGGCCCCGACCGTGCCGGCGACGAACGAGGCGACCGCGGCGATCATCAGCGCGGGACCCGCCCGCCCCTGCCGCGCGAGCGGGTAGCCGTCGAACGTGCTGGCGACGGTGGCCGACTCGCCTGGCGTGTTGATCAACACCGAGGTGATCGTGCCGCCGTACATCGCGCCGTAGTAGACCGCGGCCAGCATGATGATCGCGCCGGTCGGGTCGAGGCCGAACGTGAGCGGCAGCAGGATCGCGAGGCCGGCCGACGGGCCGAGGCCCGGGATGACGCCGACGACCATCCCGATCATCACACCGGCCGCGAGCAGCAACACGTTCTGCACGGTGAGCAGCGCCAGTATCCCCTGGCCCAGGTCGGTGAAGACGTCCACGGTGTCGTCCCCCGGCTCCTCTAGAACGGCAGCACGCCGGCCGGCAGGCCCGCGTCCAGCAGGGTCTGGAACAGCAGGTACAGCCCGGTGGCCGTGCCGACGGCGAGCACGGCGTTCAACACCGGGTGCTCGCGGTTGAGCAGCCACAGACAGCCGAGCAGGAACAACGCGCCCGCGACGGCAGCCCCGAGCAGCGTGAAGGCGGCCGCGAGCGCCGCACTTGCCGCCACGACGATCGCCATGGTGCCCGGGTGCCGGCCGAGGTCCGCGGCACCGGCGTCGGTCTCCCGGTCGGCGTCGGCGGCGGGATCCGCGCGCCGCACGCTGCCCACCAGCGCCACGATCGTGAGCACGATCCCGATCCCGCCGATGATGCGCGGGAAGAACCCGGGCCCGATCCGTCCCGCGGCGGTGCGCCACTCCATGCCGAGTGCGAGCTGGAAGTAGACGGCGAGGACCACGAGCAGGATCCCGAAGAACACCGCCCGTGCGCTGACGTGGAACCGCCGTGTGACCGCCACCGGAACGACCTCGGGCTGCACGGCGGTCACAGCGCGCCCCGCTCGGTGAGGATGCGCTTGAAGTCCGCCTGCGTCTGCTCGAGGAACGCGGTGAAGTCCGGGCCCCAGCGCAGGTCCTGGGACAGGTGGTTGCTCTCGACGTAGGACTTCCACTCGGGCGTCTCGACCACCTGCTGCATCGTGCGGATCCACCACTGCTGCGCGTAGTCGGGGGCGCCGGGCGGGAGGATCAGCCCGCGGGGCATCGACGGGAGGCCGGTGAAGCCGAGCGACTCGTCGGTGGGCACGTCCGGGATCTCCGGCAGCGGCTCGGCCGCGGTGGTGAGCAGCGCCCGCAGCTGGCCGGCCTCTACCTGGCCGAGCACCGTGCCCGGGTTGGAGATGATCGCCTCGAGGCTCCCGGACAGCATGGCCGTCTGCATCTGGCCCTCGTCGTTGAACGGCACGTACTCGATCTGGTAGCCGGCCTGGTCGGCGAGCATCGCCTGGACGATGAAGTCGACGTTGACGGTGCCGATCCCACCGACGACCACGGTGCCCTTCCCGCGGGCGTGCTCCACCCAGCTCGCCCAGTCGGCGATCGGGCTCGTGCCGGGCACCAGGAACAGCGAGTCGTCGGTGGCGAAGAGCCCGACCGGCGTGAAGTCCTGCGGGTGCCACCCGGTGTCGGCCTGCAGCGGGGTGGTGATGAACGAGCCGGACGTCGTCGAGATCGAGTACCCGCTGCCCGCGTCGCTGAAGACCTGCCCCCACCCGGTGGCGCCGCTGCCGCCCTCCCGGTTCTCGACGACGATGTCGTGCGGGTAGAGCCGATGCTTCTGCAGGATGTCGACGATCGTGCGGGCCATGATGTCGTTCCCGCCGCCCGGTCCGAAGGCGATCGTCCAGTCCAGGTCCTGCGACGGGTACTGCTCCGGGGACTCGCGCGTCCCCACGCCGGAGCAGGCGGCCATCGCCAGCACAGCGGCCGCGGCGAGCACCCTTCGGAGGAAAGTCCTGAACATGACGATCTCCCTTCCCGGCGCCGGTGCCGGAGTGCGGGGTCTACGTGCTGGGATTCGGGTCGAGCCGGTGCCACGAACCGGCAGCGAACGCCACGAGCCGGTCCTCGTCGTCGGTGAGGCGGGACTCCATGTGCACGAGCCTGCGACCGGCGTTGAGGATCGCGGCGGTGCAGCGGCCTGGGCCGGTGAGCGGCCGGAAGAACCGCAGGTTCATCTCGATCGTCACGGCGGTCGAGAGGAAGTGGTGGCACAGGTGCCCCATGGACACGTCCATCGCCGTGGCGATCACGCCGCCGTGCATCGAGCCCTGCGGGTTGCACAGGTGGGCGGCGTAGGGCAGCACGACGGTGCAGGTCCGGGCCTCGTCGTCGTAGGAGATGCCGAGGTCGAGGAAGCGAGCCAGGAAGAAGGCGCCGAACTCGGGACGGGCCTCGGCCGCCGCCTCCGCGGCCCGTGCCACGGCGGGATCGGCCGTCATGTCGGTGCTCACGTCCACGTGAACCGCGGCGGGCGCTTCTCCAGGAACGCGCGCACGCCCTCGGCGTAGTCGGCGGTGTCGAACGAACCGTTGCGGATCGCCGTGGTCTCCGCGTCGTCGGCGAGCTGGCCCGCCACGACCCGGCGGACCATCTCCTTGCCCTTCCGCACGCTGTACTGCGCCCGCGTCGTGACGACCTCGGCGAACGCGTAGGTGGTGGTGGCGAGGTCGTCGGTGGGCACGACCTCGTCGAACAGGCCGAGCTGCAACGCACGATCGGCCGGGATCTGCTGGCCCGAGACGAGGATCCAGGTGGCGCGCGACGGCCCGGCGAGGTCGACGAGGCGCCGCGTCGACTCGAGGCTGTAGACGAGGCCGAGCTTGGAGGGGGTGATCGCGAAGCGGGCGCGGTCGTCGGCGAACCTCAGATCGCAAGCGAGGGCGAGCCCTGCCCCGCCGCCGATGCAGTAGCCGTGGACCATCGCGATCGTCGGCTTCACCATGCCGTCCAGCGCGCGCTCGGCCGCCGCGACGTGCTCGTTGTAGCGGCGGGCGCGTTCGGCGTCGCCGCGCTCGCGTTCGAACTCCGCGATGTCCGCGCCCGAGGCGAAGGCCTTCTGCCCGGCGCCGCGCAGCACGACGACCTTCACGTCCGGGTCGGCGTCGAGCCCGGCGAGCAGGCCGGGGAGCTCCCGGTACATGTCGATGGTGATCGCGTTGTGGCTCTGGGGCCGGTTGAGCACCACGGTGGCGACGCCGTCCGGCCCGGCGCGTTCGATGAGGATCTGGTCGGACATGATCAGGATGCTTGCCTTTCCGGGTGGGCGTCGTAGGCCACGCCGCTCGCGAACAGCTCGGCCACCTCGGCGTCGCCGATCCCGCTGTCGCGCAGCACCTGCGCGGTGTGCTGGCCGAGCCACGGCGCGGGGCCGCGCACCCGGAAGTCGAGGCCGGAGAACTTGGTGGGCGGCGCGATCGTGCGCATCGGCCCGATGATCGGGTGCTCCTGCTCGACGATCATCCCCCGCTCGATGACGTGCGGATCGTCGAGCGCCTCGGCGTAGGTGAGCACCGGGCCACCCGGCACGCCTGCCCGGTCGAGGCGCTTGATCCACTCATCGGTGCTGAGCTCGGTGGTGATCCGCTCGATCTCGACCTCGAGCTCGTCGATGTGCGCCATCCGGTCGGGAAGCGTGGTGAACCGGGGGTCGGTGAGCCACTCGGGCCGGTCGAGCACGCCCGTGACCAGGCGCTGCCAGAGCCGGTCGTTGTTGGCGCCCATCGTGACGTAGCCGTCGGCGGTGCGGTACGCCTGGTACGGCGTGGACCGCCGGTGCCGGGTGCCCGTGGCCGCGGGCTCCTCGCCCCCGCCGAACCACGCGCCCGACTCCCACACCGTCCATGCGAGGCCCGCGTCGACCAGCGAGATGTCCAGGTACTGCCCCTCGCCGGTGTGGGACCGCTGGAGGTGCGCCGCGAGCACGGAGTAGATCGCGGTGGCTCCGGCCGCGATGTCGTTGATCGCGATGCCGACCTTGACCGGCCTGCCTCCCGGTTCCCCGGTCATGCGCATGAGGCCGACGGCGCCCTGGGCCATGATGTCGAAGCCCGGGCGGTCGCGGTACGGCCCGGTCTGGCCGAAGCCGCTGATGGAGCAGTAGATGACGTCGGGCCGGACCGCCTTCACGGCCGCGTAGTCGATGCCGAGGCGGCGCACCACGCCGGGGCGGAAGTTCTCGATCACCAGGTCGGCGCCCGCGGCAAGGCGGAGGAAGAGCTCGCGCCCTCGGTCGGTCTTGAGGTCGAGCGAGATGCTGCGCTTGCTCCGGTTGGGCATCGCGAAGGGGTAGCTCTCGCCTTCCACCTTCGGCGCGAGCCTGCGGGAGTCGTCACCCGTGACCGGCTGCTCGACCTTGATCACGTCGGCGCCCAGCTCGGCCAGCACCATCGTGCAGTACGGCCCGGAGAGGAACCGGGTCAGGTCGAGGACGCGGAATCCGTCGAGCGGGAGCACCTTACCGCCTTTCCCGTATCACGGGATATCATCCCGTGTTATGGAAACCCTACGATCCGTCCTGGACGTGGTCAAGGCTCGGGCAGCGGAGGAGCGGTGAGCACGGAGGCAGCGGACGCCCCCACGCGGGCAGGCGTCCAGTCGATCGACCGGGCGGTCGCGATCCTGCGCTGCTTCGACGCGCGCCGCCCCGAGCTGGGTATCAGCGAGATCGCCCGCATGACGGGCCTGTCGACGAGCACCACCCACCGGCTGCTCGCCGCGATGCAGAGCAACAGCCTGGTGCGCCAGACCCCGGGCCGCCGCTACGGCCTCGGGCCGCTGCTCGTGCAGCTCGCGCGCAGCGGAGCCGTGCCCACCACGCTGCGCGACGCGGCGCTCCCGTTCCTTCGTGCGCTGCGGGACGAGATCGACGAGACCGTCGCCGTGCACGAGCTGCTACCCACGGACGAACGTGCCGTCATCGACCAGGTGGAGAGCCACCAGTCGCTGCGGCGCACCTACACCGACATCGGCGTGCCGCTGGCCCTGCCGCACGGCGCCCCGGGCAAGGCGATCCTCTCGATGCTGCCCCCCGACCGGCAGGAGCGCTGGCTCTCCCGGCCGATCCCGGCCGCCACGCCCCGGACGGTCACCGACCCCGGCGAGCTGCGCGCCCAGCTCGCCACGATCCGCTCCCGCGGCTGGGCGGAGTCGCACGCCGAGCGCTATCCCGGCATCTGGGCCGTCGCGGCCCCGCTCTTCGACCACACCGGCAACGTGGTCGGGGCGCTCGGCACCTCCGTGCCCGAGGTGCGGATGGACGAGCGGCGAGCCGCCGAGCTCGGCGAGCGCGTACGGGCGGTGGCGTGGGAGGTATCCGAGTCACTGGGGGCGACCACCGAAGCCGTCGCGCGCACCGTCCAGATCGCCGAGGGCGGCTGACGGTTGCCGCCGGGGGGACGCTAGGTGGCTGGTGTCTTTCGGTGGTTGGTGTCCTGGACATGAACCGGCCTTCTGACGGCGCCGCGCATGGTGCGGGGCCTGCCGGTGGTGCGCGCGGCGCCGCCAGGAGGCGGTCTCACGGATCTCCCCGGGCCGTCCCGCACCCGGTTCAGTGCGTGGGCAGCCTCCGCGGCGGCCGGTGTCGGCCCCCGCGTCCGCCAGAGGCTCGTGACGTCGGAAGTGGTGGCGGGACGACACATCTGTCGTCCCGGGACCACTCGGGGTGATCAAGGTTCGCATGATCGGCAGGAGTGGTGCCAAAGCGTCAGATCTGTCGCCCTGGCACCACTTCTGGTGATCAGGGCCACCGGAGGCCGGACCACCACGCGAAAGACACCAGCCACCTAGCAGCCGGACTTCGTGATCATTCCTCTGATCGCAGGGCTCGGGCCGCCGCTCGGCACGGCGGAGCCGCCGGCGCAACCCGTGTCGGCCGACGCAGCCCGTCGCAGGTCAGACACCCCGTCGACGGGGTGCGCCGGCCGAGAACGAGCGCGCCGGGCTCCACAGAGCCCGGGCTGGGTGGCTCGGCGAGTCTGTGATCATCAGGTCGGCGCCTTTCCCGACGCGGGGCGTCGGGTTTCGCGCCGAGCCGCTGATCACCGTCTGGGTCGCGGTGCGTTCCGCGCCCCCCGGGGATACGGCCGGGTGCCGGACGCTTTCGTGGGCGCGCCGTTCCCGGCACCGGGTAGCCCCCGGGCCTCCCCACCAGCCGCGGGGGCTGCCGTCGTAGCGATCCGGTTCACCTCAACCCTTCGCCTTCCGGGGATGGCTGGGTTGGGTGCACTACCGAATCATGTGGTTGCTCGGGCGGCCGTCCCCGACGCGGAGGCACGCCCGTCCTCGACGAGACCACCGCGGTTTGGGTGCCACGCGACTGGCTGTGGTCCCGTCGGCGCCCCCTGGCCACGCCTGGAATCTGGGGGGTGATCAGCGGAATCGATACCTGAGCTGCACCCCGGCAGCCGGTGTGTTCTGACCGGGAAGGCACCCTGCGGTTGATGTCCCGTTCCTGCTGGACCTGTGCGTGGGCCCTGTCCCTGGGGTGGTCTGGCCGTGATCATCCAGGAGAGCCACTGGGGGTGGAGGGTCGGGACCACAGCCAGTCGCGTGGCACCCGGCAGGACGGTCTCGTCGCAACGGGCCTGTGCCCGCGTCGGGGACGGCCGCCCACGCAACCCCACTAATCGGTAGTGCACCCAACCCAGCCACCCCGGCAAAGCGACCGGGTCGATGCAGCCGGCGGACACACACGCGAAGCCCGGACCACGGGGCGGGCGCCGGGCGACCCGGGCCGGGAACGGCGCGCCCACCGGCAGGTAACCGACCAGACCGACCCGATGGACCGACACGATCGCACCCCGGGCCGCCAGGCGCCCGGGCCGGCGGCGGGCAAGATCCGAACTATCGGGTGCCCACGGCCGCCGCTACGACCATGAGCACCCGAAACTCCAGATCATGGACGCGAAGATCACAAGTATCGGTTGCACACGGTTGTCGCCACAGCCATGAGCAACCGATACTGCGGATCATGGGCGCGGCCACCGCCGAACGGGACCCGGCAGCAGCGCCGAACACCCATGATCACAAAATCCGGCTGTAGGACTAGGCCGTGCCGAGGTACACGGACTTGAGCTGCTGGTAGTTCGCGAGCGCCTCCGGCCCGAGCTCGCGCCCGATTCCGCTGGCCTTGACTCCGCCGAAGGGCGCGGTCGGATCGGGCAGGTACGTGTTGACGCCGATCGTGCCGGTCTGCACCCGCTTGGCCACGGCCACGCCGCGCTCCGGGTCGCTCGTCCACACGGTGCCGCCCAGCCCGTAGTCGGAGTCGTTGGCGATGCGGACGGCCTCGTCCTCGTCGCCGTACGGGATCACCGACAGCACGGGCCCGAAGATCTCCTCCTGCGCGATCGTGTGGTTGTTGTCCACGTCGGCGAAGATCGTCGGTTCGACGAACCAGCCCTTACCGAGGCCGTCCGGGCGCCCACCGCCGGTGGTGACCCGCGCGCCTTCGGCTCGTCCCTTGGCGATGTAGCTCTCGACCCGCTCCCGCTGCCGCGCGCTCGCCATCGGGCCGATCTGCGTGTTCGGGTCGAGCGCGTCACCGACCCTGAGCGCCGCGGCGAACCCGGTGAACAGATCCACGATCTCGCCGTAGCGGGCCCGTGGGGCCAGTACCCGCGTGCCGAGGAAGCAGGTCTGGCCGTTGTTGAGCAGGGTCGCGGTGAACAGCTGCTCGGCGATCTTCTCCAGCTCCAGCTCCGCGTCGTCGAGCACGATCGCGGCGGACTTGCCGCCGAGTTCGAGGGTGACCGGCCGGAGCAGACGGCCGCAGGTTTCGGCGATCGAGCGCCCCGCTGCCGTCGACCCGGTGAAGGCGATCTTGTCGACGCCCGGGTGGGACACCAGGTACGCGCCGATCTCGCGGCCACCCGGGACGATGTTGATCACGCCGGCGGGGATGCCCGCCTCCACCACGGCCTCGGCAAGGAGGAATGCATCCAGCACGGTCTCGGGAGAGGGCTTGAGCACGACCGTCGCGCCCGCGGCCATCGCGGGCGTACTTGAACGCGGCCAGTGTCTGGGGGAAGTTCCACGGCACGATCGCGCCCACCACGCCGATCGGTTCGCGCCGCACGAGCGTCTGCCCGCCGAACAGGCCCGGCCGGGCTTCCTCGAACGCCGACTCCCGCGCGATGCCGGCGTAGTAGCGCAGCAGCACAGCGGGGAAGGCGCCCTCGAGCTGGCGCGCCACCGCGACCGGCATTCCGTTCTGCGCGCCGACGCGCTGGGCGAACTCCTCGGCGTCGCGTTCGATGATGTCGGCGAGGCGCTCCATCGCCGCGGCGCGGTCGGCCGGCGCCCAGTGCGCCCAGCCGTGCGGATCCTCGAAGGCGCCGCGCGCGGCGTCCACGGCGGCGTCCACATCGGACTCGTTCGCCTCCGGCACCGAGCCGATCGTGGCCTCGGTGCTGGCCGAGACCACGGTGATCCGGCCGGCAGAGCGAGGTGCGGCCCACCGGCCGCCGATCAGCAACGATTCGTAGTGCAGGTCCACAGCGGCTCCTTCGACGTCGCGCTCGAAGGAGATCGTCGCGAACCTCGGATCGCGGCGGTGTTCAACTTCTGGACACGGGCGCCACGATGCCGAACGCGCGGATCGCGTTGTAGAGCGTGGTCCTGCTGATGCCGAGACGTCGAGCCGCGTCCTTCTTGTTCCCGCCCGCGGCGCGCAGGGCCTCGACGATGGCGTCGCGTCCCGCCCGCTCCATCGGGGTGAGCAGGCGGCACCGCGCGCTGCCGCGGTAGGCCTCCGGGAGATCGCCGACGACGACGTCGCCGACCTGACGCGTCTCGGCCACCTGCCGCAGCACCGCGAGCAGCTCACGCAGGTTGCCCGGCCAGTCCTGCCCGGCCAGCGCCTCGAGCGCGCCCGGCGTGAACCGCAGTTCCCGTGGCGCGCCGAGCGCGGTGAGCATCGAGCGGACGAGCGCGGGAATCTCGTCCCGGCGATGGCGCAGCGGCCGCAGCTCGATGCGTTCCGCGCAGTGACCGGCCAGGCCCGCGTGCTCGCCGCTGAGCTCGGCGACGGGACCGCTGGTGAGCACGACCCGCCCGGTGGCCTTCGGCAGCGCGGCGGCGACCCGGCGGGCCAGCGCCTCGGGAAGCAGGTGCACGGCTTCGACCGCGACCAGCGGCGCCGTCGCCAGGAGGTCGTCCAGTGTGGCCAGCCAGACCCGCCCACCCACGACGGGCACGTCCCCCGCGTCCAGGACGGACACCGGCTCGCCCCCGGCGATGTCGTGCACGGCAGTGGTGCGGCCCGACCCGGGCTCGCCGTGGACGAGCACGGGCGCGCTCCCCCGGCGAGGCACCGTCGTTGACCACGGGACGGCGACGGGCTCGAGGACGAACACCGCACCTGTACCGCCGGGGACCCGCTCGATCGAGGCCAGCACCTCCTGTCCGGTGCCGAGCGTGAGCCGGCGCGATACCGGCAGGCCCGCCGACGCGTCGACGGCCGCGCCGCGCAGCATGGCCTGGTCGGCGGCGTCGAGCAGCTCGGTCGCGGCGGTGTTGGCCAGCAGCAGGTCGTCACCCACCGCGACCACGGGAACCGAGCGGCCGCGCCGCTGGGCGTGCTGGAAGGCGGCCAGGATCCGCTGCTCGGCCTCGCGGGCCCCGGACAGCAGGCGCTCCTCGATCCGCGCCGCCGCGCGGAGGAGGAACGGTGCGAGCAGCGGGTTGTCGTGCTCGGCGAGGCAGGTGATGTCCAGTACGCCTTCCAGGCGCCGGGTCACCGGGTGCAGCACGGGGTGGCCGTAGCAGCTGAACTTCTTGAGCGACTCGATGAAGTGCTCCTCGCCGTGGACGGCGACACCGCGGCGCACCTCGAACGTGGTGGCGATCGAGTTGGTGCCGGTCGTCTGCTCGACGAAGCGGTAGCCGGGGACGGCGCCCACCCGCTCGACACGCGGGCGCAGTGCCGGATCGCCGAAGCGGAGATCCACGAGCCGCGCCCGCCGGTCGGCGAGCATGACCGCGAAGCCGGTGCCGTCCAGGTCCTCCGCCATCTCGTCGAGCACCGGGGTGGCGGCGGTCATGAGCCGGCTGCGCCGGTCGACGTCCTCGATGCCGAGGTGGCCGACCGGCGCGCCGGGGTCGAGGCCGCTCATCGCGGCCCGGCGCCATGACAGGGCGATCACCGGCCTCAGCTGCGGACCGGCGACTCCCATGGCGGACCCCTTCGTCCCTGGACAGGGTCCGCACATTCTACTTAAGATGCGCGCCGCGTGAAGAAATATTAGAACGTGATCACTCCGCGGAGGTTGTGCCCGTCCCGCATGTCCTGGTAGCCGGCGTTGACGTCCTCCAGCTTGTAACTGCGGGTGGCCAGCTCGTCGAGCTTGAGCTTGCCGTGCCGGTACAGGTCGAGCAGCCGTGGGATGTCACGACGCGGGTTCGCCGTGCCGAACAGCGAACCGACCACCCGCTTCTCCATCAGGACGAGGTCGAGCGCGGACATCGAGACCGTCGTCTCGGTGGCCTCGTGCAGGTTGGTCACCACGACCGTGCCGCGCTTTGCGGTCATGGCCAGGCTCTTCGCGATCTGCTCGCCGGTGCCGACGCCCATCGTGTTGACCACGACGTTGGCACCGCGCCCATGGGTGAGCCCGGCGACGAGCTCGGTCGCCTCCTCGCTCGTGGCGACGGCGTGGGTGGCGCCGAACTCGATCGCCTTCTGCCGCTTGAACTCGACCGGGTCGACGGCGACCAGGAACTCGGAGCCGGCGAGCGCCGCGCCCTGCACCGCGTTGATGCCGATGCCGCCAACGCCCACGACCACGGTGGTGTCGCCGGGTTTCACGCCGCCCGCGTTGACCGCCGAACCCCAGCCCGTCACAACTCCGCAGCCGAGGAGGCACGCCTTGTCCAGCGCGACGTCCCCGTCGATCTTGATGCAGTTGGCCTCGCTGACCACGGTGTGCCGGGCGAAGGTGCCCAGCAGGCACATCAGGCCGAGGTCCTGCCCACGGGCGTGGTGGCGGGCGGTGTGATCGCTGATCTGGGTGCCCGCACCGAGGTGCGCGCCGAGCTCGCACAGGTTCTGCATGCCCGTCGAGCACGCCGCGCACCGGCCGCACGACGGGAGGAACCCGAAGATCACGCGGTCTCCCGGCTCGAGCCAGTCGACTCCGGCGCCGGTCTCGAGGATCGTGCCCGCGCCCTCGTGCCCGCCGATCATCGGCAGCGGCCATGGCAGGTCGCCGGTGAGCACGTGCTCGTCGGAGTGGCACAGCCCGCTGCCGCCCAACTCGACAAGGACCTCGCCTGCCTTGGGCGGGTCGAGGTCGACCTCCTCGACACTCCAGGGCCCACCGCGTTCCCACAGCACTGCCGCGGTCGTCTTCATCGACATGTCCTCCGTGCTCGCTGACCGGTTGCGGGAGAGCCTCCCGGCATCTGGCAGCGGTGCGTGTTCAGATCCTGGACACGATCGACATCGGCGTCAGGCGCCGCTCGCCCGGCTGGTGGGGCCTGCGTGTCCCAGCTCGGCCGACATCGTCGCCGTGGTGTGGATCAGCTCGGCGGTCACGTCCCTGAGCACGGTCTCGGTCGCCTGCCGGGCAGGCATGGCGATGGCGACGACCAGTGGAAGTGACTCGCCCGCCGCGAACACGGGCGCGGCGACCGAGGTGACGCCGGGAATGACCCCGCCCGAGGTGACGGCGGCACCGGTGCTGCGGACCTCGGCGCGGATCCGGTCCAGCTCGTCCTCGGCGGGGATCGCGTGTCCTCCCGACGTGAGCTCGCCGCGGACGACGGGTCCGGTGAGGATCTCGGGAAGGTACGTGAGGTACACCCGACCGACCGACGAGGACAGCATGGGCAGCGTCGCACCGACCCGCACCGTGATCGGCAGCGCGTGAGCGCCGTAGTCCCAGCGCACGACCACCGGGCCGCCCTCCCCCCACACCGCGAGGTTCACGGCGTGGGTGGTGCGGTCCCGCAGACCCGGCAGGAACTCCGATGCGAGCCCGACCTCGTCCATGCGGCGCAGAGCCTCCATACCGAGCCGCCGCATGGACGGGCCGAGGTCGTAGAGGCCGGAGCTGCGGGACTGGCTGACGAGACCGACCCGGCTCAGGCTCACCAGGTAGCGGTGGGCCTTGCTCGCGCCCATGCCGGCGGCCGCGGCGATCTGGGTGAGGCTCATCGGCCCCAGCCCCTGCTCGAGGGCCTGCAGCACGGTCATCGCGATCTCGACCGACTGGATGCCCTGCCTCGCGTCGGAGTCCCCGGCTACCACGGGCGAACTATACGTAGCCGGGCTCAGCCGCCGGGGTGGCGCGGGGCGCCCGGATGATCGGCACGAGCGCCGCGAGGGTCGCGCCGAGCACACCCGGGACCGCGAACAGGTAGAAGTTCCACTGCACGCCCAGACCCGAGGACAGGATCCAGGCGCCCAGCACCGGCCCGGTGATCGCGCCGAGCCTGCCGACCGACAGCGCCCAGCCGATCGCCGGTCCGCGCAGCGCATCGGAGTAGCGGGTGACGACGAAGGCGTTGGTCAGCACCTGGGATCCGATGAATCCGAGTCCGCTGACGAACATCAGCAGGAACAGGACCGCCAGCGCGGGCCGGGCGCTCATCAGCAGCAGTCCGGCCGAGCCGGCGAGGAACGCGACGACGACGACCGGCTTGACGCCGACCTTGTCGGCCACCCGGCCGCCCGCGACCATGCCGACCCCGGCTCCCACCCACATCGCGGCGGTCTGCAACAGGGACGAGCCCAGGGAGTACCCGGCCGTCTGCATGATCGTCGGCAACCAGGTGCTGATCCCGAAGACGAGCAGCAGCCCGCAGAAGGAGATCACCCAGAACAGCAGCGTCGCCCCGCGGACCCCGCGGGCCAGCAGCGGACGCAATCCCATCAGGTCGCCCTCGGTGCGGGCCGTGGCCTGCGACGGGGTGACAGGGCTCTCGGGCAGGAGCCGGATCGCGGCGGGGATCAGGACGGCGGCGGGGACGGCGCCGATGACGTAGATCCACCGCCATGAACTCTCCGGCAGCATCGCCGCGCCCAGCAGCGGGGCGAACAGGGCGCCTCCGGCGTAGCCGGCCATCATGATCCCGATGTTGCGGCTGCGCCGCTCCGGGGCGGACAGGTCGGCGACGTAGGCGGTGACTGTCGGCAGGACGATGCCCAGCCCGATGCCCACGACCAGGCGCGCGGCGCCGAACAGCGCGAAGGTGGGAGCGACGGCGCACACCAGCATCCCGGCGGAGAAGACGGTGGCGCCGCCGAACAACAGCCGGCGGCTGCCCAACCGCCGGATGAGCGCGGCCGACGTGGCGGCGCCGACCAGCATGCCGACGGCCACGAGTGACCCGACGGTGCCGGCGGAGACCTTGTCGGCGCCGATGCCACCGTCGGCGAGCAGGGACGGGACGGTCACGCCGTAGCAGGCGAGGTCGTAACCCTCGAGCGCGGCGAACAGCGCCGCGAGGGTGAGCATGATCCGTTGGTTGGTCATCTGTTCCTGCCTTCGTTGCCAGGTGGGAGCGTCGTGGTCAGGCCGTGCGGCGGGTGATGGTCGCGAGCGGACCGGTGGCGGCGAGCAGGTCCTCGGCCAGCGCGGTGACGCCCGTTCCGCTCGCGGTTCCGAAGACGTAGAAGTCGGGCCGGACGGCGACCGCGTCGCACCCGAGCTCGGCGAACCAGGTCGCGTACCTGCCGTCGACGTCGGCGACGAGCGGGGCTGGCCCGGCTTGCCGGCCGGGAGCGGCGACCGCGACCCCCGCGCGGCGCAGCGCGTCCAGCCGGTCCCCGAGGCGGTCGAGCGCGGCCGGAGCCACGAGGAGCTGGAACCCCGTGCCGACGACCTGGTCGAGCCGGCCGCGACGCCGCCCGTCGTCGACGATGCCCTGAACCGACAACGACCCGCCGCCGGCGGCGAGCATGCCGGGGCCCAGCCCGGGAAAGCGGATCTTGTCCGGCGCCACCGCCGCGGCGCGGCGGGCCAGCAGCTCCCGGTCGCGCGCCGCGGCGCGCTCCGGGTCGCGGATCGTCTGCAGCCTGCCGAGCTCGATGCCCTTCTCGATCACGGCACGCACGTGCGGATCGCGCTCGGTCTGGTAGGTGTCGAGCAGGGTCTCGTGGGCCTGTCCCCGCAGGACGAGGTCGAGCTTGAACGCGATGTTCTGCGCGTCCCGCACGCCCGAGCACATGCCCTGGCCGAGGAACGGCGGCATCTGGTGCGCGGCGTCCCCGGCCAGCAACACCCGGCCGACGCGCCAGCGCTCGGCCACCCGGGAGCGAAACGTGTAGGTGGCCACCCGGATCAGCTCGGCGTCCTCCGGGTCGAGGTAGCGGCGCACCCGCGCCCACACCTTGTCCGGATCGCACTGGACCCCGAAGTCCTCCGCCGAGTCGAGCATGAAGCTGAACCGGTGGTGGCGCGGCCCGAGCGAGATGATCGATGTCGGGCCATCCGGGTCGCCGACCTGCCGAGCCGTCGGCACGGCGACCGGGCGCCGGAACCGGAAGTCGCACACCATCCACGGCTCTGCGAAGCCGAAGTCCTGCTCCGCAACCCCGAGGTGCTCGCGCACGAAGCTGTTGCCCCCGTCGCAGGCCACGACGAACGGCGCGGTCACCCGCCCGCCGCCGTCGACGGTCAGCGTCGCCCCGTCCGCGTCCTGCGACACGGCGGTGACCGGGCTGTTGTGCCGGACCTCGACCCGCGGCATCGCCCGGCAGACGCCGTCGAGGGCGTCCTCCAACTCGGGCTGGAACATCATGTACCACTCGGCCCAGCCGCAGCGGCCCGTCTCGGCGAAGTCGTGCTCGATGAGCAGCTCGCCCGCACCGTTGCGCCATTCGTAGTTCCGCTGGACGTGCAGCTTCGGGAGCAGGCCGTCGGCGATGCCGAGTGTGGCGAAGGTCCGCATCGTCTCGTCGTCGAAGATCGCCGCACGCGGGAGGTTGTAGAGCCCCGAGTACCGCTCGAGGACGACCACCCGGTGCCCGGCCCGCCCGAGCAGCGCGGCCATCGCCATCCCGACCGGGCCGTACCCGACGACCACGACGTCCGCCTGATCCGTCGCGCCCACCGCCCACCTCCACTCGCCGACGAGCCTTGACGGGGAGGACGGTAGATTTCATCATTCGTGAAGTCAATGCACGATGGTGAAGGGAATCAGGATGCGGACGATCGGTCTCGAGGAGCACTTCGTCACGCCAGAACTGGAGGGGTACGGGGCCGGCACCGCGACCGTCGCGCAGCCCGGCCGGTGGGCCGAGGCCTCGCGACGGCTGCTCGACCTCACGGGTGAGCGGCTGGAGGCGATGGACGCAGCCGGTCTCGACGTCCAGGTCCTGTCCCTGAACTCGCCGGGCATCCAGGCCGAACCGGACTTGGGCGTCGCCGTCTCGCGCGCCGCGGCCGTCAACGACCTGCTCGCGGCGACGATCGAGGCACACCCGAGCCGGTTCGCCGGCTTCGCCGCGCTACCCCTGCAGGACCCGCAGGCCGCGGCCAAGGAGCTGGAGCGCTCGGTCACCCAGCTCGGGCTCCGGGGCGCGCTGGTCAACGCCCACACCCACGGCCGCTACCTCGACGATCCAGCGCTGCGCGTCGTGTGGGAGCACGCCGAGGGCCTCGACGTCCCGCTGTACCTGCACCCGGCCAACGGCGTCGACGCCGCGCACGTCCTGTCCGGGCACCCCGAACTGATCGGCCCGATGTGGAGCTGGGGCACCGACACCGCATCCCACGCACTGCGGCTGGTCTTCGGCGGGGTGTTCGACGACTTCCCCGGGGCCAAGCTGCTGCTCGGGCACATGGGCGAGGGCCTGCCCTACGTGCTGTGGCGGCTGGACTCGCGGTGGGGCTTCCACAACCACCACGGCATCGAGCTGCATCGCGGCCTCCCCTCGGCGTACCTGCGGCACAACCTCTACATCACCACCAGCGGCGTCTGCTCCGCTCCGCCGCTGCAGTGCGCGTTGGCCGCGCTCGGCCCGGACCACGTGCTGTTCGGCACGGACTACCCGTTCGAGGAGATGGACGTGGCGACCGAGTTCCTGCGCACCGCCCCGATCGACGAGGGCGACCGGGCGAAGATCGCGCACACCAACGCAGAACGCCTGCTCAAGCTGTGAAGCTCGGAGGGAACTCCTCGACGCCGAGCACCCGCAGCAGCTCCAGCCGCTCGCGGGTATCGGCGTCCGCCGGAGTGAGCACCAGCAGCTGCTGACCATGGTCGGGAGTCACGAGGGTCTCGCAGTCCATCAGCAAGGGACCCACCCGTGGATGCAGGAAGGTCTTGCGGTCGGCGCGCCGGACCGCCACCTCGTGCTCGGCCCAGAGCCGGCGGAAGTCGGCGCTCGCGGCTCGCAACCGCTCGACGAGCCCGGCGACGTCGGCGTCGCCGGACCGGCGGCCCGCGGCTACGCGCAGGTCGGCCACGAGCGAACGGGCGTGGTGCTGGTGCTCCTCGGGCGGGCGGCCTGCGCGAGCCGCGGGTTCGGTGAACCACCGGTACACGGGGTAGCGCCGATCGCCGGAGAAGCCGGCGTGGTCTCCGGCCATCAGCACGGCCGCCCGGTTCTGGGCGAGCACCTCGCCCAGGTCGGACGCCACCAGCGCCGGGGTGTCGCCGAGCAGGTCGAGCATCCGCAGCAGGCCGGCGCGAGCCAGACGGGCCGCCCCGTCTGCGGGCGGGGGCCGGTGGCCTGCCAGGTGGAACAGGTGGTCGCGCTCGTCCTCGGACAGGCGCAGGGCCCTGGCCAGCGCGCCGAGCAGCTGGGTCGAGGGCTGGCTGCTGCGTCCCTGCTCGAGGCGCACCACGTAGTCGACGGACATGCCGGCGAGCATCGCCACCTCCTCCCGACGCAGACCGGTGGTGCGGCGGCGCGGGCCGTCGGCGATGCCGACCTCGGCCGGGCGGATCGCCTCACGGCGGCGGCGCAGGAAGTCGGCGAGCTGGTCACGCTGCACGACCCCATGCTCCCCGCGACAGGCGGCCCGATCCAGGGAGCGGCTCTCCCATGATGAACGCTCCGCTCCCGCGACGCGTCCCACCCGCACACAGTGGGGACATGATTCAGACACGAACCCTCGGCCGCACCGGTCCGGTCGTCTCAGCACTGGGCCTTGGCGCGATGGGCATGTCGGGCGCGTACGGCCCGGCCGACCGTGCGGAGAGCATCGCCACCGTGCACGCCGCACTGGAGGCCGGCGTCACGCTGATCGACACCGGCGACTTCTACGGCATGGGCCACAACGAGCTGCTGCTGGCCGAAGCACTGCACGGGCGGGATCGGGACAGCTACGTGCTGAGCGTCAAGTTCGGCCAGATGCGCGGGCCGGGGTACGTGATCGGCCCGCAGGACAACCGCCCCGAGGCGGTGCGGTACTTCCTGGCCTACTCGCTGACCCGACTCGGCGTCGACCACATCGACATCTACCGCCCGGCCCGGCTGGACCCGGCGGTGCCGATCGAGGAGACGGTGGGCGCGGTCAAGGAGATGATCGACGCCGGGTACGTGCGCCACCTCGGCCTCTCGGAGGTCGACGCGGCGACGATCCGTCGGGCCCACGCCGTGCACCCGGTGGCCGACCTGCAGGTCGAGTACTCGCTGCTGTCCCGCGCCGTGGAGGCCGAGGTCCTGCCACCCTGCGGGAGCTGGGCATCGGCCTGACCGCGTACGGGGTCCTTGGCCGCGGCCTCATCTCCGGGCACTGGAGCGCAGGCCACGTCGCAGGCCCCGGCGACATGCGCGCCATCAGCCCGCGGTTCTCCAGCGAGAACGTGGAGCACAACCTCGCCTTGGTGGAGGCGGTGCGCCGCATCGCGGAGGCGAAGGGTTGCACCGTCGCCCAGCTGGCCATCGCCTGGGTGGCCGCGCAGGGCTCCGACGCAGGCGACGTCGTGCCGCTGGTCGGCGCCCGCACCCGAGAGCGGCTGACGGAGGCGCTGCCCGCGGCGGAGCTGGACCTCACCGCGGACGACCTCGCCGAGATCGAGAAGGCGGTGCCCGCCGGAGCGGCGCGCGGCGACCGCTACCCGTCGGCGTTCATGTCCGGCCTCGGCGTCGGCAACTGAGTCCGCCCGCCGACCGCCGCTGACCTCCGGTCAGCGGCGGTTGCGCCTGCGGTGGTCCTGCGGCGGGCCGTTGCGCGGCGCCGCGGCCCGCAGGTTGGGGCGCTCGCTGCTCGCGTCCCAGCGGGCGTAGGCGTCGACGATGTCGGCGACGAGCCGGTGGCGCACGACGTCGGTGCTGGTCAGCTGCGCGAAGTGCACGTCGTCGACGTCGCCGAGGATCTCGCGGACGACGTTCAGCCCGGAGCGGGTGCCGCCGGGCAGGTCGACCTGCGTGATGTCACCGGTGACCACGATCTTCGAGCCGAAGCCGAGCCGGGTGAGGAACATCTTCATCTGCTCGGGCGTGGTGTTCTGCGCCTCGTCGAGGATGATGAAGGCGTCGTTCAGCGAGCGGCCACGCATGTAGGCAAGCGGCGCCACCTCGATGGTGCCCGCGGCGATGAGCTTCGGGATCGACTCCGGGTCGAGCATGTCGTGCAGCGCGTCGTACAACGGACGCAGGTACGGGTCGATCTTCTCGTAGAGCGTGCCGGGCAGGTAGCCCAGCCGCTCCCCCGCCTCGACGGCCGGGCGCGTGAGGATGATCCGGTTGACCATCTTGGCCTGCAGCGCCTGCACGGCCTTGGCCATGGCGAGGTAGGTCTTGCCCGTACCCGCGGGGCCGATGCCGAAGACGATGGTGTGGGCGTCGATCGAGTCGACGTAGCGCTTCTGGTTGAGCGTCTTGGGCCGGATCGTCTTGCCGCGCCGCGAGAGGATGTCGAGCGAGAGCACTTCGGCAGGCGACTCGCCGATGCGGGCGCGCTCGTCGGCCTCACCGTCGCCGAGCATCTGCACGGTGCGCCGAACAGCGTCGGGCGAGACCTGCTGGCCTCGCTCGGCCAGCATGATCAGCTCGGTGAAGACGCGCTCGGCGAAGGCCACATCGGCCGGGATCCCGGTGAGGGTGAGCTCGTTGCCACGCACGTGGACGTCGGCCTCGAGCATCTCCTCGGCGACGCGCAGGCTCTCGTCGCGCGAGCCCAGCAGCGCGAGCAGAGCGGCGTCCGGAACGGCCATTCGGGACTGGACGGAATCCGGATGGGTCAAGGGGTGTGCCGCCTGCTTTCTGCCTCTGCCGGTGGGACGCGATCGATGGTACCGCCTGAACCCGACAGAACGCCTGCCGTTTCCCCGCTCCGCTCTTGACAGCGCATTTACTCCACAGATGGGATTAATCCCGTGCACGATGACTCGAAGCTGGTCCAGCAGCGGATCGCCCGGTTCGTCCGCGAGCGGCTCGTCCCGGCGATGTACCGCGAGCGAGTGCCGCTCGAGGTCACCGCGTGGACGGCGCCCGGCGAACCGGTGCCCTTCGCCGATGCGGTGCGGCAGGAGTTCACGCCGTTCGACGTCGGCTCGCCGTGGGGCAGGCCGTGGGGCACGGTCTGGTTCCACGCCACCGGCACGGTGCCGGCCGGCTGGACCGACCCGGGCACGCGCCCCGAGCTCGCCATCGACCTCGGGTTCGCCGGCGTGCAGCCCGGGTTCCAGTCCGAAGGGCTCGCCTACACCCCCGACGGTGTGGTCGTGGCCGCTGTCGAGCCGCGCAACGCGCAGGTCCGGATCGCGGGCGGCCCGGGATCCGCCGTCGACATGTACGTCGAGGCGGCGTCCAACCCGGGCGTCGCGGCCGACTGGACCTACGCCCCGACCAGGATGGGCGATCCGGCCACGGCGGGCGACGACCCGCTCTACCGGCTCGTCACCGCCGACATCGCGCTCCTCGACGTGCCGGTCTGGGAGCTGGCGCAGGACGTCTGGACGCTGGCAGGGCTGGTCGCCGAGCTGCCTGCGGACCTGCCGCGGCGCGCCGAGGTGCTGCGAGCGCTGGAGCGGGCCGTCGACGCCGTCGACCCGGACGACGTGGCGGGCACCGCCGAGCTGGGCCGCGCCGAGCTCGCGGACGTACTGGCGAGCCCCGCGTGGCCGAGCGCGCACCGGCTGCACGCGGTCGGCCACGCCCACATCGACTCGGCGTGGCTGTGGCCGGTGCGCGAGACCGTCCGCAAGGTCGCCAGGACGTTCGCGAACGTCCTGGACCTGATGGACACCGACGACGAGTTCGTGTTCGCCGCGTCATCGGCCCAGCAGTACGCGTGGCTGCAGGAGCACCAGCCGGAGCTGTTCGAGCGCGTCAAGCGGCGCGTGGCCGAGGGCCGGTTCGTGCCCGTCGGCGGTATGTGGGTGGAGTCCGACACCAACATGCCCGGCGGTGAGGCACTGGCCCGCCAGTTCGTGGCCGGCAAGCGGTTCTTCATGGAGCAGCTGGGCGTCGAGCCCCTCGAAGTGTGGCTGCCCGACTCCTTCGGCTACACCGCCGCGCTCCCGCAGCTCATCAAGGCCGCCGGGTCCCGCTGGTTCCTCACCCAGAAGATCTCGTGGAACGAGACGAACGTGATGCCACACCACACGTTCCGCTGGGAGGGCATCGACGGCACCCAGGTGTTCACGCACTTCCCGCCGATCGACACCTACAACTCCGAGCTGTCCCAGCACGAGCTGGCCCGCGCGCAACGCCAGTACGCCGAGAAGGGGCGTGCCAACACCTCGCTCGTGCCGTTCGGCTGGGGCGACGGCGGCGGCGGGCCCACCCGCGAGATGCTCGCGGCCGCGGCTCGCACGAAGTCGCTGGAGGGCTCACCAACCGTCCGGATGACGACGCCCGCCGAGTTCTTCTCCACCGCAGAGGCCGAGTACCCGCGGCCACCCGTGTGGACGGGCGAGCTGTACCTGGAGTTCCACCGCGGCACCTACACGTCGCAGGCCCGCACGAAGCGGGGCAACCGCCGCAGCGAGCACCTGCTGCGCGAAGCCGAGCTGTGGGCGACGACGGCGGCCGTCCGCACGGACCTGCCCTACCCCGCCGACGTGCTGGAGCGCTGCTGGCACACGGTGCTGCTGCAGCAGTTCCACGACATCCTGCCCGGCACCTCGATCGCGTGGGTGCACCAGGAGGCCGAGCGCAACTACGCCCGGGTCGCGGAGGAGCTCGAAGGTGTGATCGCCCGCTCGCTCGCCGCCCTCGCAGGAGACGGGGACGGCGCGGTGGCCGTCAACGCGGGGCCGTACCCCGTCGACGGCGTGCCCGCACTGGGCGGCGGCTCGATCACCGCGGTCGCCACGCCGGTGCGCGTCGAGGAGAGCGACGGCACGGTGCTGGACAACGGCGTCGTCCGCGCCGTGATCGACCGGCGGGGCCTGCTCACCTCCGTGTACGACGTCGCCGCCGACCGCGAGCTGGTACCGCCGGGCGCGGCCGCGAACCTGCTGCAACTGCACCGCGACACCCCCACGCAGTGGGACGCGTGGGACATCGACGAGCACTACCGCCGCCACGGCCGCGACCTCGTCGACGTCGCCGAGCTGTCGGTCCTCGAGCGCGGGCCGGAGCGGGCTGCCGTGCGGATCGTGCGCAAGGCGGGCGCGTCGACGATCACGCAGGTCGTGTCGCTCGCGGCAGGGGCTGCGTCGATCGACGTCGACACGCATGTCGACTGGCACGAGCGGCAGAAGCTGCTCAAGCTCGCCTTCCCGGTCGACGTGCACGCCGAGCGGGCGACGTCGGAGATCCAGTTCGGGCACCTGCACCGGCCGATCCACACCAACACCTCGTGGGACGCCGCCCGGTTCGAGACCGTCGCCCACCGCTGGGTGCACGTCGGCGAGCCCGGCTACGGCGTGGCCGTCGCGAACGACTCGACCTACGGCCACGACGTCACCCGCTCCACGCGACCGGACGGGGGCACGACCACGGTGGTGCGGCTCTCGCTGCTGCGCGCTCCGCTCTTCCCCGACCCGACCGCCGACCAGGGCGAGCACCGGTTGCGGGTGTCCCTGCGCGTCGGCGCCGGCATCGCCGATGCCGTCGCCGAGGGCTACCGGCTGAACCTGCCGCTGCGCACCGTCCGCGGCAGCTCGCCGATCGCCCCGCTCGTGAGCGTCGACTCCCCGGCCGTGGTCGTCGAGGCCGTCAAGCTCGCCGAGGACGGCAGCGGCGACGTCGTCGTGCGGCTCTACGAGGCGCACGGCGGGCGGGCGAGCGCCCGGATCACGGCCGGCTTCGAGCACTCGGGGGTGGTCGAGACGGACCTCATGGAGCGACCCCTCACCGAGCCGGTCTCCCTGTCCGCCGACGGCACGCTGCGGCTGCGCCCGTTCCGGATCGTCACGCTCCGGTATCGCCGGTCATGACCCATTGACACCCGTGTGACGGCGGTCATAGCGTCGATCACCAGTAAAGGCTTTCCGCCCCCCGTCAGCGACGACGAGAGGTCCACGCATGCCTGCGGACATGTCCCACCTGCCGGTGTCCACCCGCCGCACGTTCCTGTCCCTCGTGGGTGCGCTCGGCGTCGGCGGCGCGCTCGCGGCGTGCGGAGGCGACACCGGCGGCCTGGACAGCGGCGGCGGGTCCGGGGGCGGGAAGCCGACGCTCAAGCAGTGGTACCACCTCTACGGCGAGTCGGGCACCGAACAGGCGGTGCAGCGCTACGCCCAGGGCTACGAACGGGCCGCCGTCGAGGTGCAGTGGACGCCGGGCGACTACGAGTCGAAGCTGTCGTCGGGGCTGCTGTCCGACAGCGGCCCGGACGTCTTCGAGTACCAGCTCAACGTCGACATGGTCCGCAGCGGGCAGATCGTCCCCCTCGACGACATCGTCGGCCCGGTGCGGGGCGACTACACCGACACCGACATCACGGCCACGTCGCTCGACGGCTCGATCTACGGCGTGAAGATCGTCGACGACACCGGCTTCCTCTACTACCGCAAGAGCCTCCTCGCCGCGGCGGGCGTGCAGCCACCCACCACGATGGACGAGCTGATCGACGCCTCCCGCGCGCTGAACCGGGACGGCGTCAAGGGCCTGTTCATCGGCAACGACGCCGGGGTTACCCCTGCGTTCGGCGGCGGTGCGCTGCTCGACCTCGTGCTGTGGTCGGCAGGCACGGCGAACATCACCGCAGACGGCCAGATCGGCTTCACCACGCCGGAGGCGAAGGACTCCTTCCGCAAGCTGCGCGAGCTCGCCGAGAGCGGTTCGATCCTGCTCGGGGCGCCCACCGACTTCTGGGACCCGTCGGCATTCACCCAGGAGCTCGCCGCCATGCAGTGGTGCGGGCTCTGGGCGATGCCGAAGATCGAAGAGGCCTTTGGAGACGACTTCGGCATCGTGCCGTGGCCCGCGCTGAGCGCGACCGTCGGCAAGCCGGTCACCTTCCTCGGCGGCTGGACCTCCTTCGTCAGCGCCAAGGCGCGGGACGTCGACCTGGCCAAGGACTTCGTCAAGTGGTTGTGGATCGACAACGCCGAGGCGCAGGAGGATTTCAACCTCTCGTACGGCTTCCACATCCCGCCGCGCAAGAGCCTCGCTGCGCGCGCCCAGAAGCTGCAGGAAGGGGTCGCGGCTGAGGCCCTGCGCATCTTCAACGAGTCGGCGGTGGCGCCGAACCCGATGTGGACCCCGAAGATGAAGTCCGCGTTCGCCGATGCCGCCACCGCCATCGTGCGCGGCGGCGGCGACATCGACGCCGAGCTCGCGAAGGCGCAGCAGGCGGTCGAGGCGGAACTGGCCCGCCTCTCGGCGTGAGTTCCGTCGAGGCACCGCCTGCGCCCCGTCACGCGGCCGGCGCCCGGCTGCGACGCCGCGGGAGCATGGGGGCGACGCCCGCGTTCTGGCTCTTCATGGGGCCGTTCCTCGCGGGCCTGGTCGTGTTCGTGTACCTGCCGATCGCCTGGAGCTTCGTTCTCAGCTTCAACCGGGCGCAGAACACGGTGCAGCCGCGCGAGTTCATCGGAATCCAGAACTACCTCGACCTGCTCGGCCCCGGCCCGTTCCTCGACAGCCTCTGGACCTTCACGATCTTCGCCGCGATCATCGTGCCGCTGACGTTCGTGCTGTCGCTGCTGCTCGCGGTGCTGCTCAACCAGATCACGGTGGCGCGGGCGTTCTTCCGGTCGGCCTTCTTCCTGCCCACCGCGTGCTCCTACGTGGTGGCATCGCTGATCTGGAAGCTGTCGATCTTCAACGGTGTGCGGTTCGGGCTGGCCAACCAGGTGCTCTCGGTGTTCGGGGTGGAGAACATCGCGTGGCTGTCGTCGGTGAGCCCGCCGTGGTACTGGCTCGTGATCGCCACGGTGCGGCTGTGGCTGCAGCTCGGCTTCTACATCATCCTGTTCCTCGCCGGGCTGCAGCGGATCTCCCCCGAGCTCTACGAGGCCGCCTACGTCGACGGGGCCAAGGCCGGCTGGCAGACGTTCCGCCACATCACCCTGCCGCAGCTGCGGACGACGTCGGTGGCGGTGCTCCTGCTCAACCTGGTCGCGGCCTACCAGGCGTTCGACGAGTTCTACAACCTGCTTGGCAACAGCTCGCTCGCCCGGCCGCCGCTCGTCTACCTCTACTACACCGCGCAGGGCAACCAGGACTACGGCCACGGCAGCGCGGGCGCGATGATCCTCGCCGCCCTGATCGTGCTGGTGACGCTGGCGCAGAGCCGCATCTACGGATTCGGGAAGGCCGAGACATGAGGCAGTCCCGGGTTTCCGTGACCGTGGCGCGGTACGGCGCGCTGGTCGTCGCGACCGTGCTGTTCCTGCTGCCGTTCTACCTGATGCTGCGCAACGCGCTGGCGACCGACCGGGAGATCACCGGCGTCGACTGGACGCTCTTCCCGGGCTCGCTGCGGTGGGGCAACGTCGAAGAGGTCTTCGAGGATTCGTCGGCCAACTTCGCGCGGAGCCTGTTCAACTCGGCGGTCATCGCGGTCGCGCAGACGGCCGGCACGGTGCTGCTCTCGTCCATGGCGGGGTACGCGCTGGCCCGCATCCCGTTCCGGTACGCGACGCCGATCTTCTACGCAGTGCTGCTGACGCTGATGGTGCCGCCCGCGGTGACGTTCGTGCCGAGCTTCATCATCGTGTCCCGGCTGGGGTGGGTGAACTCCTACCAGGGGATCATCGTCCCGGTGCTGTTCAGCGGGTTCACCGCGTTCCTCTTCCGCCAGTACTTCCTCAACTTCCCGCGCGAGCTGGAAGAGGCAGGCCGCATCGACGGCCTTGGCTACCTCGGCGTGTTCTGGCGGATCGTCGTGCCGAACTCGCTCGGGTTCTTCGCGGCCATCTCGGTCATCACGGTGATCGCCTCGTGGAACCAGTTCCTGTGGCCGCTCGTCGTCGGGCAGGACCGGTCGATGTGGACGGTGCAGGTGTCGCTCTCGACGTTGATGACGGCGCAGACGATCAACCTGCACCAGGTGTTCATGGCCGCGCTGATCTCGATCGTGCCGCTGGTGCTGGTGTTCGTGTTCCTGCAGCGCTACCTCGTGCAGGGCGTGGCGGAGACCGGCATCAAGGGCTGAACTCCGCCAGCCGCCGCGGGCTCCGACGGCGAGACTCGGCCGCATGACCGACGACGCACTGACGGTGCTGAAGGGCATGTACGCGGCCGAGCAGGTCTACCTGGACGCCGGCGGGCCGGGGCGCGCGAGCTTCGAGCCGCTGGCGCCGTTCTTCGCCCCCGACGTGGTGCTGCACCAGGCCGATGCGCTGCCCTACGGCGGGACGTGGCGCGGGCACGCCGGGATGGAGCGGTTCTTCGTGGCGATGAGCGCGGCCTGGGAGTCGTTCGAGATGCTGGACCAGGAGTTCCACCCCGCGGGCGACGTCGTCGTCGTGCGCACCGAGGTGCGCGCCACGGCCCGCGCGACCGGCCGGAAGCTGGAGTTCCCGATCCTGCAGACGGTGCGCGTCGCCCAAGGGCGCATCGCCGAGGTCTGGCCGTTCTACTGGGACACCGCCGCGATCGCCGAGGCCTGCGCCTGAACATCCGCGCGCCCCGTGCGGCTGCTTCAGCCTCGTCACAGCGCAGCGCGTGCATGCTCGCTCCGACGGTGGAACCATCCGGGGTCCACGTTCGGAGGAGGCGAGGCGGATGGCCGTAGCGCGCCACGCCTCGCGTCGTGCCCGGCCCGGTCGGGCCGAGATCGGCAGTCGGCTGCCGCTCGTGATCGGCGCAATCGTCACTTTCGTCGCCGCGATCACGTTCGACGTGCTCGCCGGCGAGCACCCGACGCACACCGTCGCGCTCGCGTTGGTGGCCCTCGCGGTGGCCGCCCTGCGTCTGCAGCTCGGCGGGCGGCGCGAGGGGCTCGTGTCGGTCGTGTCGGGCGCGGTCGTGGCGCAGCCCGTGCTGCACGCGACGGCCAAGCTCGACACGGGCGTGACGCACCATGCGTCGGGCGGGCTGCTGCACATGCTCCTCACCGACGGACCGGGCACCGCGATGCAGCTCGCGGTGTCCGCGGCCATCGTCATCGCCGTCGCAACGAGCGGGCGCATCGCACAACTGTTGCTCACCGCGCTACGCCGACCCGTGCGGCTGCTGCTCGTCTCCGGGCCACCGCCCCCGGCGCACGTGCGCACCCCGGCCCGCCGGTCCGGCCGGCGCCACGGATCGATGCTGCGCTGGTGCGGCTGGAGCATCCAGGCGGCGCGACGAGGTCCGCCGAACCTCGCGCTTGCCTGACACCTCCTCCTCGCCGCGCGGTCGCTGAACGCGCCCTGCCCACGTGCGCGGGGGAGCCTCCATCCGCTCCGCGCACGCCGTGCACCTCGTGCTTGCCACGTCGTGCCCGCTGCGTGCGTTCTGTTCACAGGGACGACGACGATGACTCTCGAGAGAACGTTCTGCCATGTCACCGGTACGTGCGGGGACCGATACCTGGCCAGGTGGTCCGCGTGACCGGCGGGCTGACACCGTCCATCCAGGCAGCGTGGAGGACCGCCCACGGAGGTCTCCTCCGAGTCCTGCAGAGCATGGGCGTCCGGCAGCCCGAGGCGGCGATCGAGTCCGCCTCGCAGCGCTACTGGACCGAGTCGCACCATGGCCGCGGCTCACACTGGAAGAGCACCGCCAGGTTCGCCGAAGGTGACCTGTGGACGCGGATCGGCGTGCGCCATCTCGGCATGCTGCGCCGGGCGGCCCGACTGCTCGATGCGGAACCGGCTTTCGGCCGGGTCGTGGAGTGGGGATGCGGCGGCGGCGCGAACGCCGTGCAGATCGCGCCGGTCGCTCGGGAGTTCATCGGTGTCGATGTGTCGTCCGAGAGCCTCCAGGAATGTGCCCGGCAGGTCACAGCTCGATGCGACACACCGTTCCGCCCGGTGCTCGTGGACGTGCGGGATCCGGAGGCAGCCCTCCGCGACATCACCGAGCCGTGCGACGTGTTCCTGTGCGTCTACGTCTTCGAGCTGATCCCGAGTCCCGCCTACGGGGAACGAATCCTGCACATCGCGCAGGAGCTGCTCGCTCCCGGCGGACTGGCGCTGGTCCAGATCAAGTACGACACCGGGGCCTGGCGTACCCGCCCGCGCCGGCTGTCCTACCGGTTCAGCCCCGGGAACACGACCACCTACCCGATCCACGACTTCTGGGAGCTGGCCGTGCGTTGCGGGTTCGAGCCCCGGTACGTCGAACTGGTTCCGGAGGACGAGCTGGACGAACGCTACGCCTACTTCGTCATGATGAAGCCGGACATACCCGGCGGCGCGATGTCGAGCCGCAGCAGCGGGCGGGGCCAGGCGATCCGCCCGAACGGGACCACCTCGCCCACCCGCAGTGCGCCGAGCGACCGGTAGAAGGGCTCCGCCGGCGGGTGCGACACGATGTGGACGCATCGGGCACCCAGACGCAAGGCCACGGCGGTCTCCATCGGTCACCCTTCCTGCCGGTGCGGCGTCGGCTTGCGGTTCGCGGGTGCCCCGCCGGTGGGTGCGGGGGATCCGGTAGGTGCCACGTGGCGCAGCTGCGTCGCGGCCAGCACCGCCGCGACGGCGGCGATCCCCGCGGCGGTGACCGCGCCCACGTTCAACCCGCTCGTGAACGCCGTGCGCGCCGCGGCGACGACCTCGCCGGCGACGTCGGCCGGGAGGCGGCCAGCCACCTCCACAGCCCCGGCGATCGTGTCACCGGCTGACGTGCTGACCTCCGGCGGCAGCCCCGCGGGCATCGACTGCGCCATCGCGCCGCGGTAGACAGCCGCGCCGATGCTGCCGATGACCGCAACACCGAGTGAGATCCCCAGGTCGCTCGCGGTGGTGCTCAGGCCGGACGCGGCGCCGGCCTTCTCCGGCGGGACCGAGCCCACGACGAGATCGGTGGTGAGCGCCATCGACGGTGCGACGGCGGGGTAGAGGACGACGAACCCGGCGATCAGCAGCGGGAGCCCGGACGTGCTGTCGACCAGCGTGAGCAGCAGGTACCCGATGACCTGCACACCCAGCCCGATCGCGATCACGTTTCCCGGTCGCACGCGGCGCGCCAAGACGGGAGAGAAGGTGGAGACGGCGATCAGCACGAGCGCACCGGGCAGAATCGCCAGTGCGGTCTGCATCGGCGACAGTCCCACGACGAGCTGCAGGTACTGGGTGAACAGGAAATACACCCCGCCCAGCCCGGTGGCCGCAAGGACGAAAACGGTGAGCGCACCGCGGATCGTGCGGTTGGCGAACAACCGCACGTCCAACAACGGGCTTGCCGAGCGCAGCTGCCGCAGTGTGAACAGCACCCCGAACAGCACACCCGCCACGATCGACGCGAGCGCGACCGGCACCGAGCCATCCTGAGCGATCGACTTGATGCCGTAGATGAACGGCAGCACGGTCGCCAGCAGGAGCAGGACGCTGATCAGGTCGAGCCGGCCGGGATTCGGGTCGCGGTGCTCGGGCAGCAGCAGTGGTGCTCCGATGAGCACCACTGCCATCACCGGAGTGGCGACGAGGAAGGTTGCCCGCCACGAGAACAGTTCCAGCAGGATCCCGCTGAGCAGCGGCCCGAGGGCGACCCCGGCGGAGATGCCGCCCGCCCACGCGCCGATGGCGACACCGCGCTGGCGCGCGTCGTGGAAGATCGCGAAGATCAGGCCGAGGGTCGCGGGCATCTGGGTGGCGGCCGCGACACCGAGCACCGCCCGCCAGACGATCATCATTCCGGGGTCGTTCGTGTAGGCAGCGACCACCGAGACGATGCCGAACACAGCCGCCCCGGCCATGAGCAGACGGCGGCGCCCGATCCGGTCCGCAAGGGTGCCCATGGCGACCAGGAAGCCGGCCATCAGGAACCCGTAGATGTCGAGGATCCACAGCAGTTGGGCGCTGCTCGGCTGAAGCTCCCGGGCCAGGTGCGGGATGGCCAGGAACAGGATCGTCAACATCATGAACAGCAGCGTGGACGGGAGCACCAGGACCGCCAGGCCCAGCCATTCCCGCCGGCCCGCCCGCGGGGCGGGCGCGCGGTCCTCGAGCGACATCGAAAGCCTCTCTCCGTCGGTAGCAACTCTGCCGGTGCCTCTACCTATACCCTGTAGGGGTATCCGGCGCGAAGACTAGCAGGGTCATGTCCGGTGCAGGCCGATGAATCACCCGATCTTCGCAATGCCCCCTACCCGTATGGAGCGAGGGTTGGGCGTCAGCCTAGCGGTGTGCAATGCAACTGATGTACCTTGCATCAGTGGATGTCGAGCACCAGGTCCCGCCGACCGCCCGGCTGCAGCAGGAGGTGATCGGGTTCATTCGGGCATTCGGTCTGCTGTCGACCGACCGGACGCCGTGCGGGCAGCCGCTGGCGCCGTCGGATGCGCACGCCCTCACCGAGATCGTGTCCGACGGTGGCCTGACCCAGCGCGAGCTCGTCGACAGGCTTCGCCTCGACCGCAGCTCGGTGAGCCGCCTGGTCGATCGGCTGGTCGCGCGGGGTTGGGTGGAGCGGGCGGACGGGCCGGACCGGCGCACGGTGCGACTCCTTCCGACGTCCGCAGGGCGGCGGGTCGCCGCAGATGTCGCCGACGCCAGGGCGAAGCGGTTCGCCGCCCTGCTCGAGGCGGTGCCCGCCGACCGGCGGGACGAGGTCGTCGACGCGATTCGGCTGCTGACCCTCGCAGCCCGGGAGCATGGAGGATTGACGTGAGTACAGCTCTGCCACTGCTGCGGCGGCGACCAGGTCGCGTCGCACTCGTGCTGTTCGCTGCTGGAGCGGTCATCGTCGGCGCCGCGGCCGTCGTCGTCGCTGTGAGTCCGGGCTCGAGCCGTGAGCAGCTCATCGCGGAACGCAGTGCCGAGGTCATGCCCTTCGACCTCGCCGCCACCACTCACACCTTCGAGCCAACATCGGATGGCGGGCTGCAGACCGTGGTCGCCGACGATCCCACTGATCGCCGGCAGATCGACCTGATCCAGCAGCACATGCGCGACGAGGCGGCCGCCTTCGGGCGCGGCGAGTTCGGCGACCCCGCGCAGATCCACGGAGCGGAGATGCCGGGCCTGGCGACGCTGCGAGCCGGGTTCGCCCGGCTGAACGTCACATTCGGTACTCGCGCCGATGGCGGCGAACTCCGGTACCGGACCGACGACCCGGCCGTCCTCGATGCCCTGCACGACTGGTTCGCTGCGCAGACATCCGATCACCAAGGGCACGCCGGCTGATCGCGGAACAGAGCCAGCGGCTGCAACTGCGCGAGAACGGCGATCAGTGTGCCGCCAAGGGATCCGGCGCGGTCGGAATCTCCACCCGGATCGTGAGCCCGCCGTCGTCGCCGGGTTGGGCGTGAGCGTCGCCGCCGTGGGCGTGCGCCACCGCGGCGACGATGGACAGGCCGAGGCCCGCTCCGCGGTGGCGGGAGCCCACCGGTTCGGCGAGTCGTTCGGTGGTGGGAAGCCGCCGGAACGGCCGGAACAGCGTCGGAATCTCGTAGGAGGGCACTGCTGGGCCGGTGTTGCCGACGGTGAGGCGGGCGCGGCCATCGACCGTGCCGGTCGCGATGGTGATCACGCCGTGGCTGCGCCGGTTGTAGCGGATCGCGTTGTCGATCAGGTTGTGTGCGAGGCGTTCCAAGAGGACCGGATCGCCGGTGACCGGCGCAGGCCGCAGGTCGGTACTGATGTCGATGCCGGCGCGGTCGGCGTCGGCCTGCCGCTCCCTGGTGAGATGCCGGGCGATCTCGGCGAGGTCGACAGGGGCGGGTTGCGCGATGCGCTGCTCACTGCTCGCGAGGGTGAGCAGGCCGTCGATGAGGTGTTCGTGACGGTCGTTGACGGCCAGCAACGTGGTGCCCAGCTGCCGGACGGCCTCGGAGGTGTGTGGGTCGTCGAGCGTGACCTCGATGAGGGTGCGGTTGAGGGTCAGCGGCGTGCGGAGTTCGTGGGAGGCGTTGGCGACGAACCGGCGCTGGCTGTCGAACGAGCGGTCGAGCCGATCGAGCATGGCGTCGATGGCGTCGGCGAGATCTTTGATCTCGTCGTCGCGGCCGGTCAGAGCGATTCGTTCGTGGAGGTTGCGATCGGCGGTGCGGCGGGCGGTTGCGGAGATCTGCTGCAGCGGGCGCAACGCGCGGTCAGCGACCAACCAGCCCAGCGCAGCGGCGATGACTCCGATGGCGCCCAGGGAGGCGAGCGAGGCCGTGAGCATGGCGGCGAGCACGTGATCTCGGTCCCGCTGGAACTGGACGCGTAGTTCCTGCTGCACCGGTGGCGGGAGTTCCACGGCCTGTTCCGCGGCACCGATCCGTGCGGCCATCTGCCCGTCGAGGGCGTGTGCGAGGTAGAGCATCATCAGCGCGACGAGCACCGCCCCGGCAACGAAGAACACTGCGGCGTAGAGCACCGTCATGCGAGCCCGGATCGTGGAGGGCAGCGGGCGCCGCCAGACGCTCATGGGATGCGGTAGCCCGTACCGGCGACGGTCTCGATGATCGGTGGATCGCCGAGTTTGCGCCGCAGGTTCATGATGGTGAACCGTACGACGCTGGTGAACGGATCGGCGTGTTCGTCCCAGGCCTTTTCCAGGAGCAGTTCTGCCGAGACGACACCGCCATCGGCACGCAGGAGCTCGCTCAAGACCGCGAACTCCTTACGCGACAGCGTCACCGGCTGGCCATCTCGAAGGACATGGCGGCGGTGGGTATCCATTCGGACGCCGCCGCGCTCCAGGACGGGCGGCGCGGCCGGCCGGGCACGGCGCCCGAGTGCCTGGATGCGCGCGACCAGCTCGGCGAACGCGAATGGTTTGGTCAGGTAGTCGTCGGCGCCGAGGCCGAGCCCGGCGACGCGCTGGCTGACCGCTGTGGCGGCGGTGAGCATGAGGATGCGGGTGGTGTTGTCGGAGCTCACCAGCTCCGTGCAGACCCGGTCGCCGGAGACGATCGGCAGGTCGCGGTCGAGTACCACGACGTCGTAGTCGTTGACTGCGAGACGCTCGAGGGCGGTGTCGCCGTCGTAGACCACGTCCACGGCCATGGCGTGCCGGCGCAGGCCGCCGGCGATGGTGTCTGCCAGCAACGCCTCGTCCTCCACGACCAGCACCCGCACCGGCTCATCATGGCCGGCTGTGTTGTTAGGGCGTTGTGAGGGTTTTGCCTAGCGCCGTTCCAACGAGCGGGTGAGTGGACTGCGAGCGATATCCGATAACTGCGAATGCGAGGTGTCGCGAGTGATTGATCCGCCCCGTTCTCCGGATGATGCTGACGCAGCCGCCGATCGTGGATCGCCGCCTGCGATGCCACGCTGGGTGAAATGGTCCCTGATCGTCATCGGGGCCCTGCTCTTGCTGCTGCTCGTCGTGTTGCCCCTGTTCGGGGTGCAGCACGGCCCGGGACGTCACGCTTTGGCCGAACCGGTACCGACGGCCACAGCGGCCGGTGACGCCGGATGATCATGCCTCCACGGCTGCGCAAGGCCGTACTCACCGCCCATGTCGCCACATCGGTCGGTTGGCTCGGTTCGGTCGTCGCCTACCTCGCTCTCGATGTCGTGGCGGTCGCAGGCGAGGACATGACCACCGTCCGGGGCGCCTACATCGCGATGGACCTGATCGTGCGATACGCGATCATCCCGCTCGCGCTGGCTGCCGTGCTGATCGGAACGATCAACGCGCTGGGCACAACGTGGGGATTGGTTCGGCACTACTGGGTGCTGGCCAAGCTGGTCCTCACGGTAATGGCCACTCTCATCCTGCTGCAGGAGGCGTCGGTGGTCGGCCGCCTCGCCGCTCTCGCCGTGGCACAGGCCGACCCACGGGAGCTACCCAGCACGCTGGTGCACTCCGCCGGCGGGCTGCTGGTACTGCTCACGGCCGCGGTGTTATCGGTCTTCAAGCCGCGCGGCTTGACCCGCTACGGGTGGCGCAAGCAGCAAGAACGCCGCACCTGATCTGCGGTTTCATCACCGCCTCGTCCATGACGACGGCTACCGGATCCGACGGCTGCCCCGCCGGCTCGACACTAGGGCTCAATGACCCCGGAATGCCTCCGCCAGCCACCACGAGCCGCCGTCGGAGGCGATTCGGGCGTGCACCAGCAGCGGCGCGTCGCGGGGCCCGGCCACCCAGTGCGCCACGGCGTCGAGGTCCGCGGGCGCGTTCACGGTGACCGCGTCGAAGCCGTAGCCCCGGCCGATGGCCGCGATGTCGGTGTCCGGGAACGCGACCGTGGCGTGGTCCTCCCCCGTGAAGTGGTGCACCTCGGCGCCGTAGCCGCGGTCGTCGTACACCACGACCACCATTGCGAGGCCGAGGCGCGTGACGGTCTCCAGCTCGGCCGCCGACATCAGGGCGCCGCCGTCGCCCAGCGCCGCGACGGCGAGCCGGTCCGGCCGGGCACACGCGGCGCCGATCGCGGTGGCCAGCCCCAGCCCGATCGACTGGAAGCCCTGGGTGAGGCAGTAGCCGTGCTCGTCGGGGACCCGCAGGTAGGCGCTGGGGTAGCCCATGAAGTTGCCCGAATCCACCGCGACCGTCCGCTCCGTCGGCAGGAGGTCGTCGAGCGCGATCGTGAGGGTGCGGGGGTCGATGCCGTCGGCGCCGGTCAGGTCCTTGTACGGCTCGTTGCGCCAGCGGCCGCGCTCGGCGATCGCGGTCTCGACCTGGGGGATGCGGTAGCCGGTGCGCGGTCCGTCGAGTGCGGCGCGAACGTCCACCGCCGTCGCACCGACGTCGCCGAGCACGCCCAGGTGCACCGGCCGGTTGGCGCCGATCGCATCGGCATCGAGGTCGACCTGTACGACGGTGGCCTCCGGGCCGATGAGCGCGCCGTGGCGCATCGTCCACATGTTCAGCGCGCAGCCCCACCCGACGACGAGGTCGGCGCCGGAGATCAGCTCGGCGGCAAGGGGGGTGGCGAAACCACCGGAGATGCCCAGCGACCAGGGATCGTCGGCGAAGAGTCCCGCGGCGACGGCGGAGGTGGCGAGCAACGCCCCCGAGGCGGCCGCCAGCTCCCGCAGCTGCGGACCCGCACCCCGGGCACCGCGGCCTGCGACGAACACCGGCCGCTCCGCCCTCGCAATCAGCCCGGCGAGCGCCTCGACCGCGTCCGCACCGGGACGGACCGGGGCGAGCGGCTGCACGGCGGGCACCGGCCCGGCGTCCACGGTCGCCGCCTGCACGTCGAGGGGCAGGTTGAGCACGACGGTGCGGCGCTGCTCCACCGCGGTGCGGTACGCGCGAACGACGTCGGCGAGCGCCGTCGCGGGCGAGTGCACCCGCTCGGCCACCGCGCCCACCGAGCGGGCCAGCGCGTCCTGGTCGATGAAGAAGTTGGACCGGACCGCCCCCGCCCCGGTGGCGGCGGCGAGCACGATCATCGGGGTGCGGCTCTTCGCCGCCTCGGTGATGCCGGTCAGCGCGTTGGTGAGTCCGCAGCCCTGGTGCACCGAGAGCACGCCGACGCGCCCGCTGATGCGCGCGTACGCGTCGGCCATCGTGGCGGCGCCACCCTCGTGCCGCGCCGCGACGTATGGGACGCCGCCCGCGCGCAGCGCGTTCGTCACGTGGAAGTTGCCGCTGCCCACCACCCCGAAGGCATGCCCGACGCCCAGGTCGGCGAGCGCTCGTCCGACCAGCTCCGCGGTGTTCATGGCGCCTCCGCTGGGACGATCACGTCGGCGCGCCTCACCGCTCCACCAGCGCCAGTACGCGCGCGGGGCTGCCGGAGCCGCCGACGATCGGCAGCGGGCCCGCCACCACCACCGCCCCGGTGGGCGGCAGCTGGGCCAGGTTCTGCAGCTGGGTGAGCCCGTACTTGCCGGCGCCCAGCAGGAAGCTGTGGCAGGGGAACGGCGGGTCGAAGGAATGGGCAGTGCCCGCATCGGTGCCGACGGTCTCGACGCCCAGGCCGATCAACGGCGACTCCTCGGCCAGCCACTTCGCGCAGTCGACGGAGATGCCCGGGGTGTGGGGACCGGTGTCGTCAGCGTTCAGGAACGCCGCCGCGTTCTCGCTGCGGGCGTCCCATCCTGTGCGGTACAGGAGCCAGCCACCCTCGGGCAGCGGCCCGTGCTCCTTCTCCCATGTCCGCACGTGCTCGATCTCGAGCAGGAAGTCGGGATTCGCGGCCGCCTGGTCGGCGAAGTCGAGCACCGCGGCCGGCGCCAGCAGTTTCTGCGGCGCGACCTGCGCGATGTCCTCCCCGTCCTTCGCGGTGATCCAGTGGATCGGCGCGTCGAAGTGGGTGCCCGTGTGCTCGGAGGTGTGGATGTCGTTCCAGTACCAGGCCGGGCCGCGGTCGTCGTAGCGGCTGATCTCGGAGAGCCCGAAGGCCGACGCGTTGGCGAACGGCGGCGGCAGCTGCAGCACCGGGGTGTCCGCCTGCAGCGGGGCGGTCAGGTCGACGACCTCGACGGTGCGGTCGCGCAGCGCGGCGAGCAGGTCGGACAGCACGGACATGGGTTCCTCCCGGGGCTCTGCGCAGTGGACGAGCCCAACTTATGGGAAACCGCGCATGTCACGACACGTCGAGGACGCTCACCGTCCCGTCAACGCTGTTGGACACGTACAACGTGCCGTCGGATGTCGCGACGACGAAACGGGGGCTCCGCCCCACCGGCGTGGTGGCCACCACCGCGCCGGTCGCGACGTCGACCGTGGTGAGCGCATCGGTGTCCTCGTTGACGACGTACAGGCGCCGACTGTCGGCGGAGAACGTCAGATGCTGCGGCGTCGGGCCGACGGGAACCGTCATGGTCGTCCGGTTGTCGACGGTCTCGACGAACGAGATGGTGCCGTCGTCGTAGTTCGCGACCGCCACGAGGCGTCCGTCGGGCGAGGCCGCCAGGGCGTGCGGGCTGCGCCCGACGTCGACCGTGGTCACCACGGTGTTCGAGGCAACGTCGATGACGGAGACGCTGTCGGACTCGTGGTTCGCGCTGTAGGCGCGCCCTCCGGACGGGGAGAACGCGACACTGTGCGGGTTCGGCTCGACCGTCACGGACGTGCCGAACTCCAGCGTCTGCCCGTCGAGGATCGCGACGCTCGCCGAGCCGTGGCTCGGCACGTAGACGTCTCCGGTCGGGGCGGCGGCAAGGGCGTACGGCTCCGGGCTGCTGGGCACCAGCGCCGAGACCGAGCCGCTGGCGATGTCGACGGCCGCCACCGCGCTGTCGGCGCCCTCGCCGCTGTACATGCTGACGTACGCGCGGCGTCCGTCCGGGCTGACCGTGACGTAGCGCGGCGTGCCGGGCATCGGCATCGCTGCGGACACGGCCGCGACATCGTGGTCGATGACCGAGACGGTCCGCGAGCCGACGTTGGCGACGAGCACCGGCCCGCCGCGCGTGGAGACGGCGAGACCCTGCGGAGCCTGCCCGACCGGCACCACCGTCCGAACCGTCGGGCCGGTGGCGTCGGACGGAGCGACCCGTTCCGGTGGCATCGCCTCGGGCGTATCAGGAGGCGTGGCCGACTCGGCGGCATCGGCCGGGTCGTCCTCCGACATGGTCACGACGGTTCCGACCCCAGCGGCCAGAACGCCGATGACCGCGACGACCGCCAGCCACCATCGTGCGGACGAACGTGTTCGCGAAACCAGCCTGTGGGCAGCAGACGCCGGTGATCCAGCAGGTCCCGGCTGTCCTGGGCGGGCCGCTCCGCGCTTCTCGAACACATTCTCAGCGGCGCCGGCCTGCGGCTCCCGCCGGTCGTCCGCGGCCGCCCGCTGCTCTGCCCTGCCCGGTTGCGGGTCAGCCTCCTCGCCGGACACCACGGTGCCGGCGGGTGGTGCCTCGTAGTTCTCGGCGTCGTCCACGATCTCGATCACCGAGTCTGTTGCGGACCGGGCCTCCTCGTCGCCGGCCGGGATGAAGAGCGCCCCGGGCACCTCGACCGACGTGTCGCCCCACTGACGAGGAAGATCGGCGACCCGCACCGTCGCGGCCGACGGATCCGGCGAGGCACCGTCCTCGAGCACGTCGAGTCCGGCCGCCCGCTCGATGGGCTTGCGCTCCGCGCATTCTGCGACGTCGGCGTACTCGTCCGCCCGATTGTCAAGCCCGATTACTGCCACCTCGGTGGACGGTTCTCCGGTCGCGGCAAGTGCCTCTCTGGCTGCGACGACCAACTCGCCTGCGCTCTCGTACCGATCCTCGGACTTCTTCGCCAGCGCACGATCGATGACCTCGTCGAGCCCCGTTCCCAGTTCTGGCCGGATCTGCGAGGGGACGGTTGGCGCGACGTGGAGATGCGCATGTGCCCACTGAGGAAGTCCGGATCCGGTGGCTTGAAACGGCTTCTGCCCGGTGACCAGTTCGAACAGCACGCACGCGAGCGCGTAGATGTCGACACGTTTGTCGATCACGCCGTCGAACTGCTCGGGGGCCATGTACTCGAAGCCGCCGAGAAATGCGTCCGTATGGCCCAACGAATAGCTCCGGGTGGCGGCATCAGCGTGAGTGATTGCGAAGTCCACTACATAGACGTGGCCGCTGGGTGACTCGTCGAACGACTCGGCGACATTCCGGTCGATCAACAGGTTCGACGGCTTGACCCCGCGGTGGACGAGCCCTCCGGCGTGCGCGGTGTCGAGTGCGCTGGCCACCTGCTCGGTGATCGCGACGGCCCGCTCGGGCGAGACCGGCCCGACCGCCTTGATCAAATCGGCGACGTCGAGGCCGTCGACGAAGCGCATGTCGACGAACAGGCATCCGTCGAGGTCACCGAACCTGTGAATGGGAATGATGTGCGGGTTGCGCAGGCCGGCTACCAGTTGCGCTTCCCGCTCGAACCGGGCGCGGAACTCGTGATCATCCGTCAGTCGAGCGGGCAACCGCTTGAGGGCGACGACCCGCTCGTACTCGGTGTCGAAAGCGCGGAACACCTCACCCATTCCGCCGCGGCCGAGCAGTGCCTCGAGGCGGTATGGCCCGAACAGCTCTTCATGGTTCGAGCTCCGGAAAGGCTGATTCACACCTCGAGCTTGGCACGGACGGCGCGCCTTGTCACAAAGCTCTAAGGTAACCCACTAATCTTTAAGGTAAACCGGTGCGTCGCTTGCCCTATGTGTCGAACCAATTCCTTTCAGTAGCGATCGGGTCACGCCGTTCGGCACAGCCGTTCCACCGCGTCCCGGCACACGTGCCACGCCTGCGTCGCCGGGTCGATCACCGCGAAGTGCTCTACCCCGGGCAGGGCCACAAGCTCCGCCTCGTCGCCCGCCGCCGCGACGAACCGCTCGCTCTGCCGGATCGGCACGTTGACGTCGGCGGTGCCGTGCACGCACACCACGTGAACGCCGAGCGGCAGCCGCTCCACCGGGGAGGCGAGGGCGTACCGGTCGGGTACGTCGTCCGGTACGCCGCCGAGCAGGTCGGCGACGGCGCCGTTGCCCACGCCGCGCCGCTCGGCGTCGACGAGGTCGAGCACGCCTGCTTGGCTCACGACCCCGTGCAGCCGCACGGCCGGAGCGGCACCGGGAGCGTCCGTCGGCAGCCCGGGACGCGCCGCGAGCCATGCGGCGAGGTGCCCGCCGGCCGAGTGCCCGACGGCCACCACCCGGTCCAGCGGCAGATCGCGCTCGGCGAGCAGGTCGACGGCCGCCGCGACGTCGTCGAACGTGGCAGGCCAGCCACCGTCCCCGCCGACGCGCCGGTACTCGATGTTCCAGGCCGCGTAGCCCGCGCCGACGAGGTCGGCGGCGAGGGGCCTGCCGAGCTCGAGGCCGAAGCGCCGGCGCCAGAAGCCGCCGTGCACCACCACGACGACGGCGCGGGGATCGCCATCAGGGAGGGTGAGCTCGCCGAACTGGCTGGGGTGGTCGCCATAGGCGATCCGGAGCGGAGTCGGCACGCGGCCAGCATCGCACTTGGTTGCCACGCCGCGGTGGACGTGGGGGGTACACCCACCACGGCGTGGCTCCGCCGGCTGGGGGAAACAGGCCGGCGGCCCCGTGGGTGCGAACACCCGCGGCACGATCCGTGATAGGCGAAAGGTACCCCCGCCGCGACCAGGGCGAACCCGGTCTCACCCGGATGACGGTGGCACGTCACCCCCAGCGCGCGGTGAGCACCCCCAATGCGCCCAGCGCCACCGCGGCCGCTGTCGATGCGCGCAGCACCTCGGGGCCCAGCCGCACCGGCCGCGCGCCGGCCGCGACCAGCGCCTCGAGCTCGCCGTCGGTGATCCCGCCTTCCGGACCGACCACGAGCAGCAGCTCCCCGCGCGGTGGCAGCGGCAGGTCGGCGAGCCGTGCGGAGGCGGCCTCGTGCAGCACGACCGCGAGGTCGGCCGCGGCGACGCGGCCGGCGAGCACGGCCGTGGAGACCGGCTCCTCGACGACCGGCTGCCACGGCCTGCGGGCCTGCTTCGCGGCCTCACGGACGGTGCCGCGCCAGCGGGCCAGTGCCTTCTCCCCACGCGGCCCGTCCTCCCAGCGGGCCACGCACCGCGCGGCGCGCCACGGCAGGATCCCGTCCACGCCGGCCTCTGTGGCGAGCTCGACGGCCAGCTCACCGCGGTCGCCCTTCACGAGAGCCTGTGCGAGCAGCACCCGAGGGCTGGGCGGGTCGGCATCGGCCCGCCCCGTGATCGTGAGGTCGACGGTGTCGCGACCCGCCGCGTCGACCACGGCGTGCGCCAGCCCGCCACGGCCGTCGGACAGCAGCACGGCCTCGCCGGGCCGCAGCCGCTTGACGGTGGCGGCGTGCCGGCCCTCCGGCCCCTCCAGCCGGGCGGCCCCGGCGGCCGGCAGGGTGTCGAGCAGGAAGAGTGGCGCTGTACTCATGACAGGGGGCTCATGACAGGGGGGCTCATGCGCGACGGATGGGCATGATCGTGGGCACGGGGTCCCTGGTCAGGAAGTCGAGCACGAGCTGCGTGACCAGCGCGGGCTTCTCCATGCACAGCAGGTGCGACGTGCCGGGCACCACCGCCAGCTCGGCCTCCGGCAACGACCGGTACATCTCGACCGTGTGCTCGAGGGCCACCGCGTCGTCGTCGCCCGACATGACGAGCGTGCGCGCCGGCACGCCCGCGAGCTGCTCCGCGGTGAGCGTCGGCCCGGTGAGCGCGCTCTCGATGATCTTCGCCGCGACCACCGGGAAGTGTTCGCCGCCGTCCGGGGACTCCTCCGCGTACCAGGCGGCGAGCGGGGTCGCCCGTAGCTCGGTCACCGCGTCCGGCCCGTGGAAGAATGCCGGGAGCAGGCCGCTCTGGTGGAACTGGCCGCTGATCAGCACCATCCGGCGCACGAGATCGGGGCGGGCGAGCCCCGCGAGCAGCGCGGTGATCGCGCCGTCGCTGTAGCCCACGAGGTGCGCGGGACCGCCGACGACCTCTTCAAGGAACGCGACGGCGTCCCGCGCGTACACCTCGTAGCTGAACGGGCCGGGGACGTCAGGGGTGCGGCCGTGGCCGCGCCGGTCGGGCGTGAAGACGTGGAACCGCTCCGCGTACGCCTGCCGCACCGGCACGAACTCGCGCGAGCTGGAGAACCCGCCGTGCAGGTAGACCAGTGGCTCCCCGCTGCCGTACTCGGCGTGCCAGGTGGCGTGCCCGCCGACCGTGACGAAGGATCCGGGTACGAGGGAACCCGTCATCGACCGAACGAGTCGCGCAGCCGCGAGAAGATCCCGTGCCCGTTGCGGTTGCCACCCGCGAGATCCGGCTGCTCCTCGCCCCGCAGCTCCGCGAGCTGCCGCAGCAGCTCGGTCTGCCGGGCATCGAGCTTGGTGGGCACGACGACGTCCACGTGCACCATCAGATCGCCATGGCCGTCGACCCGGCCCGTGGACCGCAGCCGTGGCATCCCCTTGCCGCGCAGCGTGATCACGGTGCCCGCCTGTGTGCCCGCCTCGATGTGCAGCTCCTCGGCGCCGTCGAGGGTGGGCAGCGGCAGCGTGGTGCCCAGCGCGGCGGCCGTCATCGGCAGCGGCACGCTGCAGTGCAGGTCGGCGCCGTCGCGGGTGAACAGCTCGTGCGGCTCCTCCTCGACCTCCACGTACAGGTCACCCGCGGGACCGCCGCCCGGACCGACCTCGCCCTGCCCGGCCAGCCGGACGCGCATGCCGTCGGCGACACCCGGCGGGATGCGCACGCCGACCGTGCGCCGCGAGCGCACGCGCCCGTCGCCGCCACACTGCCGGCACGGCTCGGGGATCACCTCGCCGAAACCGCGGCAGTTGGGGCAGGGCCGCGAGGTGACGACCTGGCCGAGGAACGAGCGCTGCACGCTCTGCACCTCGCCACGACCGTTGCAGATGTCGCACATCGTGGGAGCGCTGCCGGGCGCGCAGCCCGAGCCGCTGCACTCACTGCAGAGGACGGCGGTGTCGACCGTGAGGTCGCGGGTGACGCCGGTGGCGCACTCCTCGAGGGTGAGTCGCATCCGGATCAGCGCGTCGCCACCCGGTTGCACCCGGCTGCGCGGGCCACGGCCGCGCGGACCGCCCTGGCCGCCGAAGAAGGCGTCCATGATGTCGCCGAAGCCGAACGCGCTGAACGGGTCGGCCTGGCCTGCCCCGCCGCCCCTGCCGTTGCCCAGCGGGTCGCCGCCAAGGTCGACGATGCGCCGCTTCTCCGGGTCGGACAGCACCTCGTACGCGGCGCTGACCTCGCGGAAGCGCTCCTGCGCCTCCGGGTCCGGGTTCACGTCGGGGTGCAGCTCACGCGCCAGCTTGCGGTAGGCCCGCTTGATCTCGTCAGGGCCGGCGTCTGGCGCGACGCCGAGTGTCCCGTAGTAATCCCGTACCACGTGCGCGTTCCCCATGGTCCTTCTCGATCAGTACTGCTCCGGATGCGGCTCTTCGCCGCGCGTCAGCGTCCAGCCAGGATCTCACCCACGTATCGGGCCACCGCGTGCACCGCGGCGATCGAACCGGGGTAATCCATCCTCGTGGGTCCCACGACCCCCATACCGCCGAGCACGGTGCCCGGCCCGTAGCCGATGGACACCAAAGAGGTGTCGCGCATCTCCTCAGCCTCGTTCTCCTCGCCGATGCGCACGGTGACCGTGCCCCGCTCCTGGGCGGACGCCAGCAACTTGAGCACCACGACCTGCTCCTCGAGGGCCTCGAGCACCTGGCGCAGCGAGTGCGGGAAGTCGGCCACGTTGCGGGTGAGGTTGGCCGTGCCGCCCAGGAGCAGCCGCTCCTCCGGGTGCTCGACGAGCGTCTCGATCAGTACCGTCGACACTGCGATCATCGCGTCGCGCAGGTCGGCGGGCACCGTGGTGGGCAGCTCGGCGACGGCGGCGGACGCGGCCGCGAGGGGCCGCCCCACCAGCGCGCCGTTGACGAGGGTGCGCAGCTGCCCCACGTCGTCGTCGGTGATCACGTCGCCGAGGTCGACGACCCGCTGGTCGACGCGACCGCTGTCGGTGATGAGCACCAGCATCAGCCGGGCGGGCGTGAGCGAGACGACCTCGCAGTGGCGCACGGTGGAGCGGGTGAGCGTGGGGTACTGCACCACCGCGACCTGCCGGGTGAGCTGGGCGAGCAGCCGCACGCTGCGCCGGAGCACGTCGTCGAGGTCGACGGCGCCGTCGAGGAACGCCTGCACGGCGCGCCTCTCCGGCCCTGACAGCGGCTTGACCTGGGTCAACCGGTCGACGAACAGCCGGTAGCCCTTGTCGGTGGGCACGCGCCCCGCGCTCGTGTGCGGCTGGGCGATCAGGCCCTCGTCCTCCAGCACCGCCATGTCGTTGCGCACGGTGGCGCTGGAGACGCCCAGGTTGTGCCGCTCCACGATCATCTTGGAACCGACGGGCTCGTGGGTGGAAACGTAGTCGGCGACGATCGCCCGCAGGACGGCGAAGCGACGCTCGTCGGCGTTCACGGCAGCGCTCCTCCCCGCGATTTTCCGGTGGACTTCCCCCAGTCTATGTGTTCTGCCCTGTCGGCAGCGCAGGCACGATGTGCGTGTGCTGATCCGTCGCCCCGTCCTCGACGCCATCGCCGCCGGGACGGTCACGTGCGTGTTCCGGCGGTGGGACCGGCCGCGCGTGCGCGTAGGCGGCACGCAGCGCACCCAGGTCGGCGTCCTGGAGATCACCTCGGTCGATCCGGTGGACGAGGCGGGCCTGACGCCCGAGGACGCCGGCGCCGCCGGATTCGCCGATCTCGCCGCGCTGCAGCGGGCCCAGCGTGGCGACGGCGTGCTCTACCGCATCGGATTACGGCTGGCCGGACCCGACCCGCGCGTGGCGCTGCGGGCGAAGCGGCGGCTGTCGAAGGCCGACCGCGCCGAGATCGAGACCCGGCTGGCGCGGATGGACCGCACCGCGCCCCACGGACCGTGGACAGCCGCGGTGCTGGAGCTGATCGCGGAGAACCCGGGCGTGCGCGCCCCCGACCTCGCTGCCCGCATGGGCCGGGAGACGCTGCCGTTCAAGCGCGACGTCCGCAAGCTCAAGGAGCTGGGACTGACCGAGAGCCTGGAGGTCGGCTACCGGCTCTCGCCGCGCGGGCGGGCGTATCGCCGCGGCTGATAGATGTCGTTTATCAAGGGATCACGAAGATTGCTTTGACCCACCTGAGGTCAGGTCGTGATTGTCTACAGTATGACGACGGACGTCACCGATCTCGCCGCAGTGCGGGTGCAGCGGATCCGCGAGATCGCGACTGCACGTCGCGACCTGCGCGGCCCCCTGATCCCGATACTCCACGCGGTCCAGGAAGACCTCGGCCACATCGATCAGGCGGACGTCCCGGTGATCGCGGAGGTGCTCAACCTCTCCGCCGCCGAGGTACACGGGGTCGTCACGTTCTACCGCGACTTCCGCCGCGCCCCCGGCGGGCGCGCCACCATGCGGATCTGCCAGGCCGAGGCCTGCCAAGCGGTCGGGGCGGAAGCGCTTGGCGCGCACGCCCGCCGCCGGCTCGGCGTCGAGTTCGGCGAGACGACCTCCGACGGGGCGGTCACCCTCGACGAGGTCTTCTGCCTCGGCAACTGCGCCCTCGGACCCGCGGTGCAGGTCGACGGCCGGCTGCACGGCCGGGTGAGTCCCGCCCGGCTCGACGCGTTGCTCGGAGAGGTGGCCCGATGAGGGGGATGGAAGCCGGCGGGGTGAGTGCGGGCAAGCGCCGCGTCTACGTCCCTCGGGACTCGGCGGCCCGCTCCGTCGGCGCCGACGCGGTGGCCGAGCGGATCGCCGCCGCAGGTGCCGAGGTGGTGCGCACCGGCTCGCGCGGCATGCTCTGGCTGGAGCCCCTCGTCGAGGTGGAGACCCCGGCCGGCCGCGTCGGGTACGGGCCGGTGGCCCCGGAGGACGTCGACGGGCTGGTCGCGGCCGGCCTGCTGGACGGGCAGGGCGAGAGTATTGGCGTCGTCGAGGACCTGCCGTGGATGCGCAGGCAGCAACGGGTGACCTTCACCCGCGTCGGGATCGTCGACCCCCGCTCGCCCGAGGACTACGAGGCCCACGGCGGCCTCGCCGGCCTCCGGACCGCGCTGCGGATGAGCCCGGCCGACGTCGTCGAGGAGGTCGTCACCTCCGGCCTGCGCGGCCGCGGCGGGGCCGGCTTCCCCACCGGGATCAAGTGGCGCACGGTTCTCGGCGCCGACGCGGACATCAAGTTCGTCTGCTGCAACGCCGACGAGGGCGACTCCGGCACGTTCGCCGACCGGATGCTCATCGAGGGCGATCCGTTCACCCTCATCGAGGGCATGACGATCGCGGCGCACGCCGTCGGCGCGAGCGAGGGCTACGTCTACCTGCGCTCGGAGTACCCGGACGCGGTCGAGACGCTGACGGAGGCGATCGAGGCCGCACGGGCCCGCGGCTGGCTCGGCGAACGGATCCTCGGCTCGGACCTCACCTTCGACCTGCACGTCCGGGTCGGGGCGGGGGCCTACATCTGCGGCGAGGAGACCTCGATGCTGGAGAGCCTCGAGGGCAAGCGCGGCCAGGTGCGGGCCAAGCCTCCGATCCCGGCCCTCGAAGGCCTGTTCGGCCGCCCGACCGTCGTCAACAACGTGCTCTCGCTCGCCTCGGTGCCCGCGATCCTCGCCGACGGCGCGGAGGCGTACGCCGCGCTGGGCGTCGGCCGCTCCCGGGGCACGAGCGTGTTCCAGCTCGGCGGCAACATCGCGCGCGGCGGGATCGTCGAGACCGCGTTCGGGATCACCCTCGGCGAGCTGGTGGACGACCTCGGCGGGGGCACCGCGTCCGGCCGCCCGGCCCGCGCCGTGCAGGTGGGCGGCCCGCTCGGGGCCTACCTGCCCGTGGAGAAGTTCGACCTGCCGATGGACTACGAGGCGTTCGCCGCGGCCGGGGCGATGCTCGGGCACGGCGGGATCGTCGTCTTCGACGACACCGTCGACATGGCCGCGATGGCCCGCTTCGCGTTCTCGTTCTGCGCCGAGGAGTCGTGCGGGAAGTGCACGCCGTGCCGGGTGGGCGCGGTGCGCGGCGTCGAGACGATCGACCGGATCCGCACCGGCCAGGAGCGGGAGAAGAACCTCGTGCTGCTCGAGGACCTGTGCGAGCTGATGACCGACGGGTCGCTCTGCGCCATGGGCGGGCTGACCCCCATGCCCGTGCGCAGCGCGGTGCGCCACTTCGGGGAGGACTTCGCCAAATGAGTCTGCTCAAGGAACCGGACTTCGGGACCCCGGCGCGCGAAGGCGCCGCCACCGTCGAGGTCACGATCGACGGGGTCGCGGTCGCCGTCCCGCCCGGCACGTCCGTCATGCGGGCGGCCAAGCAGGCCGGCCTCGACATCCCCAAGCTGTGCGCCACCGACTCCCTCGAGGCGTTCGGCTCCTGCCGGCTCTGCGTCGTCGAGATCGACGGGGCGCGCGGCACCCCCGCCTCGTGCACGACACCGGTCGCCCCCGGGATGGTGGTCCGCACGCAGACCGAGAAGCTCGGCAAGCTGCGCCGCGGCGTGATGGAGCTCTACATCTCCGACCACCCGCTCGACTGCCTCACCTGCTCGGCCAACGGCGACTGCGAGCTGCAGGACATGGCGGGCGTCACCGGGCTGCGCGAGGTGCGCTACGGCTCGGGCGTGGACGCAGGCGCGAACCACATGGATCTGCTCAAGGACACGTCCAACCCCTACTTCGACTTCGACGCCTCCAAGTGCATCGCCTGCTCACGCTGCGTCCGCGCCTGCGACGAGGTGCAGGGCACCCTCGCCCTGACGATCGAGGGCCGCGGATTCGACTCGAAGGTGGCCGCGGGCGCCGGCGTGTCGTTCATGGAGTCCGACTGCGTCTCGTGCGGCGCCTGCGTGCAGGCCTGCCCCACCGCCACCCTGCAGGAGAAGTCGGTCGTCGAGCTCGGCATGCCCACCCGCAGCGTCGTCACCACCTGCGCCTACTGCGGCGTCGGCTGCTCGTTCAAGGCCGAGCTGCGCGGTGACGAGCTCGTGCGGATGGTCCCGTACAAGGACGGCGGCGCGAACGAAGGCCACTCGTGCGTGAAGGGCCGGTTCGCGTTCGGCTACGCCAGCCACCCGGACCGGGTGATGACGCCGCGGCTGCGCGACTCGATCGCCGACCCCTGGCGCGAGGTGTCGTGGGAGGAGGCCATCTCGTTCACGGCACGGCGGCTCCGCGAGATCCAGGCCGGGCACGGGCCGGGCTCGATCGGCGCGATCACCTCGTCCCGGACGACGAACGAGGAGGTCTACGCGGTCCAGAAGATGGTGCGCGCGGTGTTCGGCAACAACAACGTCGACACCTGCGCCCGCGTCTGCCACTCCCCCACCGGCTACGGGCTCAAGCAGACCTTCGGCACGTCGGCGGGCACGCAGGACTTCAAGTCCGTCGCGAAGGCCGACGTGATCCTGCTGATCGGGGCCAACCCGACCGACGGGCACCCGGTGTTCGCCTCCCGGATGAAGCGGCGGTTGCGGCAGGGCGCGAAGCTGATCGTCCTCGACCCGCGGCGCATCGACCTCGTCCGGTCCCCGCACATCGAGGCCGCCCACCACCTGCAGCTCGCCCCCGGCACCAACGTGGCGGTCGTCAACGCGATGGCGCACGTGGTGGTCACCGAGGGGCTGGCCGACCGCGAGTTCGTCGCCGCCCGCTGCGAGGGGTTCGAGGAGTGGGAGGCGTTCATCGCCGGGCCCGAGCACAGCCCCGAGGCCGTCGAGGAGATCACCGGGGTACCCGCCGCCGAGCTGCGGGCAGCCGCCCGGCTCTACGCGAGCGCCGGCAACGCCGCCATCTACTACGGCCTCGGCGTCACCGAGCACAGCCAGGGCTCGACGATGGTGATGGGCATGGCCAACCTCGCGATGGCCACCGGCAACATCGGCCGCGACGGCGTCGGCGTCAACCCGCTGCGCGGCCAGAACAACGTGCAGGGCGCCTGCGACATGGGGTCGTTCCCGCACGAGCTGCCCGGCTACCGGCACGTCTCCGAGGACGGCGCCCGGGAGATCTACGAGCAGCTGTGGGGCACGCCGATCCTCGACGAGCCGGGGCTGCGCATCCCCAACATGTTCGACTCCGCGATCGACGGATCGTTCCGCGCCCTGTTCGTGCAGGGCGAGGACATCGCCCAGTCCGACCCGAACACCCAGCACGTGCACGCCGCGCTCGCCGCGCTCGAGCTGCTCGTCGTGCAGGACCTGTTCGAGAACGAGACGGCGAAGTTCGCGCACGTGCTGCTGCCCGGCACGTCGTTCCTGGAGAAGGACGGCACGTTCACCAACGCCGAACGCCGCATCAACCGGGTCCGGCCGGTGATGGCGCCCAAGACCGGCAAGCACGAGTGGCAGATCGTCAGCGAGATCGCCCAGGAGATGGGCTACCCGATGCACTACGACTCGGCCGCCCAGATCATGGACGAGATCGCGCTCACCACCCCCACGTTCGCCGGGGTGTCGTTCGACCACCTCGACAAGGTCGGGAGCGTGCAGTGGCCGTGCAACGAGAACGCCCCAGAGGGCACACCGATCATGCACGTAGACGGCTTCGTACGGGGTAAGGGCAAGTTCGTGGAGACCACGTACGTGCCGACGCGCGAGCGCAGCACCCGGAAGTTCCCGCTGATCCTCACGACCGGCCGGATCCTGTCCCAGTACAACGTGGGCGCGCAGACCCGGCGCACCGCCAACGTGGCGTGGCACCCCGAGGACCTGCTGGAGCTGCACCCGCACGACGCCGAGGTGCGCGGCATCGGCGACGGCGACATGGTCGTGCTCTCCAGCAGGGTCGGCCGCACGACGCTGCGGGCGGTGATCGCCGAGCGCATGCCGGTCGGGGTCTGCTACACGACCTTCCACCATCCCGTCACCGGCGCCAACGTCGTGACCACCGAGAACTCCGACTGGGCCACCAACTGCCCCGAGTACAAGGTCACGGCGGTGCAGGTCGCGCTCGCACCGGAACAGGCCGCGGTACGCGAGGAGCTCGCCGCGAGGCCCGTCCCCGCGGCGGGTGAGTGATGGACGGCACGCCTACCTACGTGCGGCTGGCCAACGACATCGCGGTGCAGTTCGCACACCGGCCGCTCGACGAGGCCGCCCACGCCGTTGCCGCCCATGTGCGGACGTTCTGGGACCCGCGGATGCGGACCGCGCTCCTCGAGCACCTCGCCGCGGGTGGCGCGGGGCTCGACCCGATCGCCCTGCAGGCGGCGGAGCTGCTCCGCCCGGCCGGTGTCCGATGACCAGTGCGGACGTGCGGCACGCGGCGGCCAGGACCGGAACGCTCGCGTGGGACGCGGCGCGGGAGGTCGCACACGCGGCCGCAACGCCGCTTCCGCCCCGCGAGGTCGCCCTCGCCGACGCGGACGGCACGGTGCTCGCGGCGCCGCTGGTCGCGGTGGCCGACCACCCACCGGTGCCCCGCTCGGCGATGGACGGCTACGCCGTGTGCGGTGCGCCGCCATGGCGGGTGCTCACCCCCGAATTGCGGCAAAGCCACTTTCACGCAAGCACGTTGCCCGAAAGTGGCTTTGCTGAAACGACGTGGCTGGGCAGCCTGGCCGAGGGCGAGGCGTGCGCCGTCGTCACCGGCGCGCCCCTGCCGGCGCGCACGACGGCCGTTCTGGCCGACGAGGACGCGGTCCGGGACGGGGATCTGCTGAGCGGCGCGGCGCCGCCGGGGCGCCACATCCGCCCCGTCGCCGAGGAGTGCGCGGCAGGCGAGCAGGTGCTGCCAGCGGGCTCCCTTGTCACTCCGGCCGCGCTCGGGCTCGCCGCCGCACTGGGCTACGACAGCCTGCTCGTGCGGCCGCTGCCGCGCGTCGTCGCGCTCGTCACCGGGAACGAGCTGGTCAGCGGCGGACGTCCCGGGCCGGGCCAGGTCCGGGACGCGATCGGGCCAATGCTCCCCGGACTCCTCGCGCGCGCGGGTGCTCGGCCCGCGGAGCCGCTTGCCGTCCCCGACGACCGCGGCCTCCTGCGCGCCGCGCTGGGTGCGGCGGCCGGGATGCCGGTCCACGGCGATGTCGGCCCGGCTCTCGGGGCGCCTGGGGTTCCAGTGGGTGCGGGCGAGCCTGCGGACATGGTGCTCGTCTCGGGATCCTCCGCGGCTGGCCCGGCCGACCATCTGCGTGCGACGCTCACCGAGCTCGGCGCCGAACTCCTCGTCGACGGCGTCCGCTGCCGCCCCGGACATCCACAGGCGTTGGCTCGACTCGGCGACACCCTCGTGGTGGGCCTGCCGGGCAACCCGCTCGCAGCCCTCGCCGCGTTCCTGACCGTCGCCGTCCCCGCACTGGCGGGGCTGCGCGGGGAACCGCTCCCGGGGCTGATGGCGGTGCCGATCCCTGGCGGGATCGCCCGGCATCCCCTGCACACCCGGCTCGTCCCGGTGGCCGTCGACCCGTCCGGGGCCGTGCCGGTGGGCCACGCGGGATCGGCGATGCTGCGGGGCGCGGCTGCCGCCGACGCCTTCGCGGTGGTCGACCCCGGCCCGGCGGACGCGATCGCGGCCCGCCTCCTCCCCCTCGACCCGGGAGCACGTCCATGGGCCGTCTGATCGCCCGCCGCCCCGTCCTGCGACTCACCCCCGATGGCGCGAGCCGCCGGCCGGACGCCCTCGCCGTCGAGGAGCCGCTCGAACTGCGCGTCGACGGCCGCGCGCTCGCCGTGACGATGCGGACGCCGGGTCACGACGTCGAGCTGGCGCACGGCTTCCTGCTCACCGAGGGTGTCATCGGCGCCGTCGAGGACGTCCGCGACGCCCGCTACTGCGGATCCCGCGACGAGGACGGCCGCAACACCTACAACGTGCTCGACATCCGGCTCAGCGAGGGCGTGCCCGCCCCCGCGCCGGGCGTGGAGCGGAACTTCTACACGACGTCATCGTGCGGCGTGTGCGGCAAGGCGTCGCTGGACGCGGTGCGGCTGCGCTCCCGGTACTCCCCCGCGGACGATCCGATGCGCGTGGCACCCGAGGTGCTGACGGCCCTCCCCGACATCCTCCGCGACCGGCAGCGCGTGTTCGACAGCACCGGCGGCCTGCACGCCGCCGGTCTGTTCACGGCAACCGGCGAGCCGCTCGTGGTGCGCGAGGACGTCGGGCGGCACAACGCCGTCGACAAGGTCATGGGCTGGGCACTCATGCAGGGCCGGGTGCCGGCCATCGGATCCGTACTCGTCGTGTCCGGGCGCGCGTCGTTCGAGCTGGCGCAGAAGGCCGTGATGGCCGGGGTGCCCGTGCTCGCCGCCGTCTCCGCCCCGTCCTCGCTCGCGGTCGAGCTGGCCGTCGAGTGCGGCCTGACGCTGGCCGGGTTCGTCCGCGACGGGCGGATGAACGTCTACAGCCACAGCGAGCGGGTCGCCCACGTCCACGCCGGGACCCACGGATCGTGATCGCCTGAAGTGGTGTCGGAGCGACAGATTTGACGCTCTGGCACCACTTCCGCTGATCACGAGCTCTGGCAGCGACCAGTGATCATCGGTTGGGGTGCGTGGCCGGCCGTATGGAGCGAGCACAAGCCCGACGAATCAGCCGGTGGGTGGCCTCAGGGGCACGGCGCGGCGATGTCCCCGGGCGACGGGCCGTCGACCGGCACGGGCGCCGTGACCCGGTTCCCGCAGAACGCCCCCTGTTGGGCGTCCGAGCCGATGCGCACCGGCTCCGCCGCCGCCCCGGAGAGCGTGTTGTTCTCGAGGACGTTCCCGCCGTTGTCGTAGTCGTCCTCGTCGTCGGCCTGGATCTTGATGTTCCAGCCGGCGCTGTCGGCGATCACGTTGCCGCGGACGATGTTGCCGTGGCCGCGCAGCTCGACGTTGCTGCCGTTGAACTCGCGGGGTTCGGTGTTGCCGGAGCACTCGTTGTTCTCGAACACGTTGTCGTGCGCGTTCTCCTTGACGTCGAGGCATTCCGAGCCGAAGGTCCGGATGACGTTGCCGGTCACCGTGTTGTTCGAGCTGGTGTCGTTGTCGGCCATCGGCTGGTTGTCCGAGTTCGGGCTCGTTCCGATGTAGACGCCCTCGCCGTTGTGGTACGGGAACCGGTCGTCGTCATCGTCGTCGCCGCCGGTGCTCCCGGCGCGCAGGCCGCAGTACTGGATCACCGAGTCCGCGATCGTGTTGCCGTTCGCATTGTTGCGCATGCGCACGCATTCCGTGCCGGCCTCGGTGAGGAACATATTGCGGATCGTGATGCCGGTGACGTCCCTGGCCGTGTCGGCCGAGCCGACGTAGATCAGCTTGCTGTCCTCGATCTGCGGCTGCGCGCCGTTCTTGAACGCGTCGACCGCGCCGAGGTCGGCGGGCAGCTGCTGGGCGGTCAGCCGCTCCTGCCCGTCGATCGTGAACCCTTCGAGCGTGTAGTGGCTGTGATCGATGTTGACGATGCGACCCGTGCCGTACAGCACGGCCTGGTTGCGCCCCGACGGGTCCTTCCCGTTCTCCGGGCCCCTGATCGTGATTGGCGCGCCGGGTTCGCCGTCGCGCTGGGTCGTGAGCTGCTCGCGGTACTCTCCCGGCGCGAGGTTGATCACCCCGCCCGCCTCCACCTCGTCCAGGGCAGCCTGGATGGTGCGCAGCGGCGCGCCCTGCGAGCCGTCATTCCCGTCGGCGCCGGTCGGGCTCACGTAGAGCTGCTGAGCTCCCGGCTCCGGCTCCGGAGACAGGTCCGGGACCGATCCACCCCTGTTCGAGAAGATCACGAAGAGCAGGAGGATGACGATCGCAGCGACCGCCATCCCCACGATCGCGATCGTTCGGCGGTTCTTCATCGTGAGAGTTGGGCTCATGTGATTGGGGGTCCGTGTCCGAGTCGGGGGTTATGGCGCGCGCTGCCGCAGTCTCGCGGCGCCTCCTTGATATCGACGTAAGCCGAGCCAACGGTTGGGCCATTCCGGTGATCTCGCTGGGAGCGCGTGCAGGCGAGCCGAAACGGTCGGGGGTCGATCGTATGTTCGAATCATGCCGGGAGTGGCGGAGCTGATCGACCAGGCGGTGGACCTACCGCCCGGTCCCCGGCTGGCCACCCTGCTCGCCGACCTGCCGTGGAATCAGGTGCCGAACGCGCGGCTGGTCGAGGTCCTGCAGGCCCGATCCCGGCAGCTGGCCCACGACCAGGCGTGCCTGTTCGCCGGCATGGCCGAGATCGCCCGCGCCACCCCGGTCACCGGACTGCCCGACGCGGCGGTCTCCCGGACCGACGAGGACTTTGAGTGGGCCTCCCACGAGATCGCCGCCGCGCTGACCTGGACCCCCACCACCGCCGACCGCGAACTGGCCTTCGCCCTGACACTGCGCGGGCTGCCGCTGGTGTTCACCGCCCTGGAACAGGGCCTGATCGACCGGGGCAAAGCGCAGATCTTCTGCGATCACCTGGACCCGGCCCGGAGGGAACTCACCCCGGCCCAGATCCGGCGGCTGTGCGAACGGTTCGTGCCGCTGGCCTCCCGGTGGACCGCCCGCCAGCTGTCCCGACGCCTGTTGGCCGCGATCCAGGCCATCGACCCCGACTACCACCGCCGCCGCTACCGGCGCGGGCTCCGCGAACGCGGGGTGGTGCTGTTCCTGAACCGGGACGGCACCGCCACCCTGTCCGGGGACGGCCTCCCGCCGGACGAGGCGGCCGCCGCGGCCGCCCGCCTGGATCGGTTGGCGGAGGCGGCGAAGCGGGCCGGACACCCCGGGCGGCTCGGCCAGATCACCGCCGACCTATACCTGGGCATGCTGGACGGGGCGTTCCACGGGCTCACCGAGGCGCAGATCCTCGACCGGCTGCTCACCAGCCGCCGGCCCGACGACCGCGACGACACCGATCCCGGCATCGGGGACACCAGCGACTCGGAACGCGGCAGCGAGGCTGCCGACGCCGAGGCCGGCGCGGGGTGGGAGCCAACCGGCGCAGCGTCGAGCGGCGCAGCGTCGACGGGTGCAGAGCCAGGCCACGCAGAGCCAGGCCACGCAGAGCCAGGCCACGCAGAGCCAGGCCACGCAGAGCCAGGCCACGCAGAGCCAGGCCACGCAGAGCCAGGCCACGCAGAGCCAGGCCACGCAGAGCCAGGCCACGCAGAGCCAGGCCACGCAGAGCCGGGCGGTCGGAACCGGGCTGATGAGAGCCCGACCGGCGAAAGCCCGACCGGCGAAAGGTCCACCGGCGACGAGTCGGCCAGCCCGACAGGGACCGGCGCGACAGGGACCGCGGCGATGCCGCCCCGCACCGGTGAGGACCGCTGGCGCGGCGAGCGGATCGGCATCCGCCAAGGAATTGAACTGCGGGTCGGACTGGCCACAATGCTGGGCTGCGACCAGCGCCCCGCCGAGATCCCCGGCCTGGGCCCGGTCGACGCCGAGACCGCCCGCACCGTGGCCGCCCGGCAACGCCGAGGCGCGCGGTGGCACTTCGCCATCCTCGACACCCACGGCTACCTGCTACTGGCCGGGCCGCTGCGGCGCCGACCACGACCCGGCCACCCACCCGGCGCGGGACCGCCGGACCGGGTACGCGGCGGGGTGGTCGAGCTGCACCTGACCCTGGCCGAGCTGCGCCGGTTTGCCGCCGACCCCGACCTGACCGGGGACTGGACCGGGCTGATCGCCGAGATCGCCGACCAGTGGGCCGACCGCCACCGCACGTGGCGCGAACTCGGCAAGGATCCACGGGCCCGGTTCGCCCGCGGCGCCCTGGCCGACCACGTCCGGATCCGCGACCGCAGCTGCGTCGGACCCGGCTGCGACCGCCCGGCACGGCGCTCCCAACTCGACCACACCATCGACCACGCCCACGGCGGCGACACCGTGCAGGCCAACATCGGACCCGGCTGCTGGCGCCACCACCCCGACAAAGACCGCGGCTGGACCCTGACCCAGCCGCGACCGGGGCACTTCGTGTGGATCTCCCCACTCGGACGCACCTACCGCACCCGCGGCGAACCGATCCGACCCGACCTACCCGACCCGGACCCACCACCAGAAGGAACCGACCAACGCCAGGACCCCGATACCGAGCCGGGAAACCCACACCAGCTGCGCATCCTGTGGCGCGACGGCAACAACCCGGCCCCACCACCACCGAAACCCGACACCGAGGAGGAGCCACCGTTCTGAGCGGTGCGGGAGTCACCGCCTGTCTGCCATAGATCGATCCAAGTCGAGAAGATCGAACCTGCCGAGGCCGCCAGCTTCGAGGTGCCCGGCTACCGACTCGGTGTATAGGTCAGCACCACCGCGCCGTTGCCGATCTCAGTCACTCCCGTCAGTTCCATGGCGGTAGTGCGGATGCCGGACAGCATCGACTCACCGGACCCAGCGACGAATGGGGAGATACTCAGATGCAACTCGTCGAGCAGACCCGCCTCGACCAGAGCCCGGCTGAACGGGCCATTGCCGTACTTCACCAATGTGCCGTCGCCGGAGTCTTTGAGCTGGGCGACGGCGTCGACCGCATCGCCGGGAAGCACCTCGGCGTTCCACGTGGTCTCGGTCAGCGTGGTCGAGGCGACGTGCTTGGGTAGCGAGTTGATCTTGTCGGCGAGATCACCGGTCATGGTCGGCCAGGTTCCGGCAAAGCCCTCGTAGGTCACCCGGCCGAGCACGAGGCCGACCGCCGAGGACAGCAGCTGGAGCTGATAGGCGAACTGGTTGTCGTTGGGGGCGACCTTCATCTGCCCGGCCCAGAAGTCGTCGCCGGAGAACCTCCCATCGATCGAGAGGTGGTTGTATTCGATCAGTTTTCGCACGCCCGGGAGCCAACCATCCGGCTGATCAGTTCGTCTTGTACCGAACCGAAGCCCGCATCACAACGCCAGAAACGAGATGCCGGACCTCAACCCGCCTGGGGTGTGACCGGTCGCCCACCGCATCGCCCGCGCGAGCTGCGGCTGATCGTAGTAACCGCTGGCGGTCACCACGTCGGCGATCGATCTCCCCGCCATGAGGAGCTGCGCGGCGTGCTGTGCCTGTTCGATGCTGACGAGTTTGCGGTGCGAGATCCCGACGGCCCGGCGGAACCTGATCTGCGCGATCCGTTCCGACATGCCGCGTGGTCGTTCGCCGTGCCGGATCTCGTCGACGAGCGGGTCGAAGATCAACAAACCGGCACGCACCAGCCGGTTGAGGAAGACGTCGACGTTCTGCTCGGTCGGCATCTCCCAGTCCCGGTTGTCCAGCAAGATCCGGCCACCCGGCAGGGTCGGCAACAGCGCATCGTTGAGGTCGGTCAGACCGGAGGGCGGATACAGCGGCAGATAAGCACCGAGCCGCAGCTCGACGCCGAAGAACTCACAGCCCTCCGGGCAGGTCAGCGATGTGCCCATCGTCTCCGGTCCGCGGAGGTGCACCGTCAACCGGCCATCGCTCCACGCAAACGCGATCATGGATGAGGCTTTGGCCGCCGAGGTGAAGCCGGTCGCGGCGTCACAGCTCGCCGACCACACCCGTTGCACCAGCGGGAGTTCGCCGGCGACGGCGTTGAAGATCAGTCCCATCCGGCGCGATCCTAGGCCTTATCACTGCCCGACATCACTGCCCGGCCTTGGTCTCAGCGCACGGGGTGGCCCGATTGTCAGACAGAGGCCCCGGCCAGCAGGTCGTGCACCACCCGATCAGCGAGGAGACGGCCCCGCCGGGTGAGCACCGCCCGGCCCGCCGCCAACGCGGCCGGGTCGAGCAGGCCGTCGGCCGCCGCTCGCGTGGCGGCCGCCGTGCCAAGGCCGTCGAGGAGGTGCGTGGGGAGACCGGTGGCGAGCCGCAGCTGCAGCATCACCCGCTCGGTGTGCCGCTCGGTGTCGGTGAGCAGTTCGCGGTCGGCCTCCGGCGACTCCCCCGCAGCCAGGAGGGACGCGTAGCGCGCCGGGTGCTTGACGTTCCACCACCGCGCGCCCGCGAGGTGGGAGTGGGCGCCGGGGCCGAGGCCCCACCAGTCGCCGTCCTGCCAATAGCCGATGTTGTGCCGGCAGGCGGCCTCGGGCGAGGCGGCCCAGTTCGACACCTCGTACCAGTCGAAGCCGGCTGCGGTGAGGCGGTCGTCGATCATCTCGTAGCGGGCGGCGGCCACGTCGTCGTCGGGGGCGGGGAGCTCGCCCCGCGCCACCCGGCGGGCAAGGGCGGTGCCGTCCTCGACGATGAGGGAGTACGCGGAGACGTGGTCCACCTCGGCGGCGAGCACCGCGTCGAGCGACGCACGCAGGTCGTCGTCGGTTTCACCGGGGGTTGCGTAGATCAGGTCCAGGTTGACGTGGGCGATCCCGGCCGCGCGCGCCTCCATGGCCGCCGCCACCGCCCGCCCCGGTGTGTGTCGCCGTTCCAGCACGCGCAGCACGTGCTGCGCGGCCGACTGCATGCCCAGCGAGACCCGGGTGAACCCGGCCGCCGCCAGCTCGGCGAAGAACTCCGGCGACGTCGACTCGGGGTTGGACTCGGTGGTGACCTCCGCACCAGGCGCCAGCCCGAATGCGTCCCGGACGGCGCCGAGCACCTCGCCGAGCCGGGCGGCGCCAAGCAGCGACGGCGTGCCGCCGCCCACGAACACGGTGTCGACGGCTCGCCGCCCGACCGCACGGACGGCGATGTCGAGCTCCCGCCGCACGGCGGCGAACCACCCGTCCGGCGATGCACCGGACCCAGCCAGCTCCGAGGCCGTGTAGGTGTTGAAGTCGCAGTAGCCGCAGCGCGCCGCGCAGAACGGCACGTGGACATATATCCCGAAGGGCGGCACGAACGACAAGTCTGCCACCTCGGTGTTGTCGGCTCGCTCCGCAAGCGTCGCTCAGCGTTGTCTGTTCGCTCCGCAAGCGTCGCTCAGCGTTGTCTGTTCGCTCCGCAAGCGTCGCTCAGCGAACGCGCTCGCCGCGGGCGAACACCGCGAGCGGGTGGTGCAGCACGGAGAGGTCGGCGAGCGGGTCGCCGGGAACGACGAGGACGTCGGCGTCGTAGCCGGGCGCGATCCGGCCCTTGCGGTCCCCCAGGCCGCACACCTGGGCCGCGGTCGCGGTGCACGTCCGCAGCGCGTCGGCCGCCGGCACGCCGTGCGAGGCGAGGTGCGCGACCCCGTACGGGAGCGTGGGGTGCGGTTTGACGGGGGCGATCCCGGAATCGGTGCCGACGACGATTCGCACGCCCTCCCGCCACAGCCGCGTGAACAGCGCGGTGAACGCGGGGATCAACCGCAGGATCTCCGGCCGTGGCGGCACGTCCGACGGCGCGATCCCGGCCGTGAACCCGACCACGACCTGCCGTTCCACGAGCGCAGCCACGAGCTCGGGGGGCGGTTCGACGCCATCGCTGGTGCGGAAGACGCAGTGCTCGATGCCGTCCACCCCTGCTGCCAGCGCGTTCCGGATCCCCTCGACCGCGTGGGAGTGGGCCGTGACGGGCAGGCCGCACCGGTGTGCCTCGTCGACGAGCGCGCACAGCTCGTCGGGCGTGAACTGGGGCTCGTACGGCATCGAACCGGGCGTCAGCTCGCCACCGCTCGCCATCACCTTGACGACGTCGACATCCCGCTCCGCCCGCTCCCGCACCGCGGCGCGCACGCCGTCGACGCCGGACGCCTCGCCGCCAAGGAAGTGCGCGACCTCGGCGACCGCGCCTACCTCGCGCTGAAGTTGCGAGACGGCGCGGTACCGGGCCCGCTGCCCACGATCCTCGCCGCCGGTCCGCCCATCACCACGCCCGGAGGGCACTCGTGCGTGTCCACGAGCCCGGGCAACAGCGTGGCGCCGGGCAGGTCCACCAGCTCTGCATCCGGCGGGGCAACGGCCCGCGGCCCGGAGACGATCTCGGCGATCCGGCCGTCGCCCACGAGCACGAGCGGGTCCCGGACCAGTCCCGTGCCGTCGAACAGCATCGCCGCCCGAATCGCGATCCACCTCATCCCGCCTCCCGGGTGAAGGGTCGCGCCCGAACGGTCTCTGGTTACCTGCTCTCGCCGTCGGGCTCGGCCCGCCGCTCCTGCCCCGCGATGTACGAGAGCCACGCCTCGTGGCTGCCCAACGTCAGCGATCCCGATCGGTGTCCACGCCACAGGCCGGGGCGCCACCGCTCCACGGCATCGCCGATGGGGAAGTCCTGGCCGAGCGTGTCACCGATGCGCACGAGCCACCGCTGCTTCTCCCCCGGAGCGGTGCCCTTACCGAGTCCCCACGCCCAGTTCAGCTCCGGATGCCGGGCCACCGCGTCGGCGTCCGCCGGGTACAGCTCCAGCCAGATCGAGACCGAAGCCGCGCTGGGCCCCACCCCGTCCAGGCTGTCCGCGAACCGCTTGCGGAAGAGCGCGACCTGGTTCGTCATGACGCCCACACCGGAAAGCTCGGTCCAAGCCAGACGCACGAGCTTTCTCCCGCGCCCGTCCAGCACTCGGATCCCCTCGTTGTCCACCACCATCCGGCGGGGCAGCCCTCGCCGGAAGAACACGGCCCAGACGTAGAGGAGCGCGATCACCAGGCCCGCGGCGCCGGCGATCAGCCGGACGGCCATCTCCTCCGGTCCGGCGACGAACGAGGCAAGGCAGCCCGCGGCGACCAGCAGGGCGAACACGTGGCCGATCGACCGCAGGATGCGCGCGGATCGGGTGCGAGCCCTGAGGTCGATCTCGTTCGGCGCCACGACAATCGAGCGTAGGGCGAGAGGGGGTCGCAGCGGGCCGGTTCGGCTGAACTCGTGTGAGCCCGCTCCCAGGATGCGGACGCCGATGGATCGTGGACCGGACAAGTGGCACCCTTGCACGTATGCATGCGCTGACCCTGCGACTCGTGGCTCGTCGCCACGTGGATCTGCGCCGGGTGAGCAGCGCGCTCTGTCGGCCTCGCTGATCTCGCGCCCCCCGACCCCACCACCTCAGCGCCGAGCCCTGCCGCCCTGTCCCGCGCGGCGCGGCCGGGCTGCGATCCGGAGGCTTGAGCCTTGCCCCCCACCACGTCCGACCGTGCGACCACCGCACCCGCGAAGCGCAAGCGCGGCGAAGGCCAGTGGAAGCTGGGCCACCGCGAGCCGCTCAACCCCAACGAGCGCACCAAGAAGGACGACGACGGCCTCAACGTCCGGGCGCGCATCGAGAACATCTACTCCAAGCGCGGCTTCGACTCGATCGACCCGGCCGACCTGCGGGGCCGGATGCGCTGGTGGGGGCTCTACACCCAGCGCCGCCCCGGCATCGACGGCGGCCGCACCGCCGTGCTCGAGCCCGAGGAGCTCGACGACCGCTACTTCATGCTCCGGGTCCGCCTCGACGGTGGGGCACTCACCACGGAGCAGCTGCGCGCGCTCGGTGAGATCTCCGTCGACCACGCCCGCGGCACCGCAGACGTCACCGACCGGCAGAACATCCAGTACCACTGGATCCAGATCGAGGACATGCCGGCGATCTGGAGCAAGCTCGAGGGCCTCGGCATGCTCACCACCGAGGCCTGCGGCGACACCCCGCGCGTGATCCTCGGATCCCCGGTGGCCGGCATCGCCGCCGAAGAGGAGATCGACCCGAAGCCTGCGATCGACGAGATCGTCTCGCGGTGGGTGGGCGACCCGCAGTTCTCCAACCTGCCGCGCAAGTTCAAGAGCGCGATCTCCTGGCAGCAGGACGTGGCGCACGAGGTCAACGACATCTCGTTCGTCGGCGTGGTGCATCCCGAGCACGGCCCCGGCTTCGACCTGTGGGTCGGCGGTGGTCTGTCCACCAACCCGAAGATCGCCCAGCGCCTGGGCACCTGGGTGCCGCTCGACGAGGTCCCCGAGGTCTGGGCCGGCGTCATCTCGATCTTCCGCGACTACGGCTACCGGCGGCTGCGTCACCGCGCGCGCATCAAGTTCCTCGTGGCCGACTGGGGCGCGGAGAAGTTCCGCCAGGTGTTGGAGGACGAGTACCTCGGCCGCAAGCTGATCGACGGGCCCCCGCCGCCGGCACAGGAGCGACCGGTCGACCACATCGGCGTGCACAGGCAGAAGGACGGCCGCAACTACATCGGCGTCGCCCCCGCGGCGGGCCGCGTCTCCGGCGCCACGTTGCTGGCGCTCGCCGACGCCGCCGAGGCCGCCGGATCCCGGCGCGTGCGGCTCACGGCGCAGCAGAAGATCGTGGTCCTCGACGTTCCGGACCGGAAGGTACGCACCCTCCAGGCGCAGCTGAACGAACTCGGCCTGCAGTCCGACCCGTCGCCGTGGCGGCGCTCCACGATGGCCTGCACCGGCATCGAGTTCTGCAAGCTCGCGATCGTCGAGACCAAGGAGCGGGCGATCCGGCTGGTCGAGGAGCTGGAGAAGCGCCTCGCGGACGTGAGCCCCGACGTGCCGATCTCCATCCACCTCAACGGCTGCCCCAACGCCTGCGCCCGCACCCAGGTGGCCGACATCGGGCTCAAGGGCCAGATCGTCACCGATGCAGAGGGCAACCAGGTCGAGGGCTTCCAGGTGCACCTGGGCGGCGGCCTCGGGCTCGACGCCGGGTTCGGCCGCAAGCTGCGCGGCCTGAAGGTCACCAGCGCCGAGCTGGGCGACTACGTCGACCGGGTCGTGCGCCGGTTCCTCGAGCAGCGCACCGACGGCGAGCGGTTCGCGCAGTGGGTCACCCGGGCCGCCGAGGAGGACCTCAAGTGAATCGGAATGTCTGAGCGCGCCGTGCCCTTCTACTGCCCGTACTGCGGCGAGGAGGACCTGCGGCCCGCGGAGCAGACCGAGCGCGTGCCACACGGCGCCTGGTACTGCGCGGCGTGCCTGCGCACCTTCTCGCTGAAGATGATCGGTATCGGAATCCCGGAGGTCAGTCGATGAGCGTGGCCACGGAAGTCGATTTGCGCGCGCTCGCCGAGCGTGGCGCCGCCGAGCTCGGCCCGGACGCGACGGCACAGCAGGTGCTCGACTGGGCCGCCACGACGTTCGACCGCCTGATCGTCGCGTCGAACATGCAGGACGCGGTGCTCGTCGAGCTGGCGGCGAAGGCCCGCCCCGGCGTCGACGTGCTGTTCCTCGACACCGGCTACCACTTCGCCGAGACGATCGGCACCCGCGACGCGGTCGAGACCGTCTACGACGTGCGGATCGTCAACGCGACGCCGGAGCACACGGTCGCCGAGCAGGACTCGCTGCTCGGCAAGGACCTGTTCGCCCGCGACCCGAACCAGTGCTGCGCCCTGCGCAAGGTCGCGCCCCTGCAGAACACCCTGGCGCGCTACGACGCCTGGGTCACCGGCGTGCGCCGGGTCGAGGCGCCGACCAGGGCCAACACCCCGCTCGTCACCTACGACGAGAAGTTCGGCCTCGTGAAGATCAACCCGATCGCCGCGTGGACCGACGAGGAGATGGATGCCTACATCGCCGAGCACAACGTGCTGGTGAACCCGCTGGTCGCCGAGGGATACCCGTCGATCGGCTGCGCGCCGTGCACGGCGAAGCCTGCCCCGGGCGCCGACAAGCGCTCCGGGCGCTGGGCGGGCACCGGCAAGATCGAGTGCGGGTTGCACGTCTCATGACCGCGACGCTGCCCGTCCCCACTGCCCCCGCTCTCGACGCGCTCGACGCGCTGGAGAGCGAGGCCATCCACATCTTCCGCGAGGTCGCGGGCGAGTTCGACCGCCCGGTGATCCTGTTCTCCGGCGGCAAGGACTCCACGCTGCTGGTGCACCTCGCCGTCAAGGCGTTCGCGCCGGCCCCGGTGCCGTTCGCGCTGCTGCACGTCGACACCGGCCACAACTACCCGGAGGTCATCGACTTCCGGGACCGGCTCGTCGAGCGGTTGGGCCTGCGCCTCGAGGTCGCCCACGTCCAGGACTGGATCGACGACGGCAGGCTCGTCGAGCGCCCGGACGGCACCCGCAACCCGCTCCAGACCGTTCCACTGCTCGACTCGATCAACGAGCACCGCTTCGACGCCGTGTTCGGCGGCGGGCGCCGCGACGAGGAACGCGCGCGGGCCAAGGAGCGGATCATGAGCCTCCGCGACGCGTTCGGCCGCTGGGACCCCCGCAAGCAGCGCCCCGAGCTGTGGAACCTCTACAACGGCCGGCACGCCCCCGGCGAGCACGTCCGCGTGTTCCCGATCTCCAACTGGACCGAGCTGGACGTCTGGCGCTACATCCAGCGCGAGGGCATCGAGCTGCCGTCGATCTACTACGCCCACGAGCGCGAGGTGTTCCGCCGCGACGGGATGTGGCTCGCCGAGGGGCCGTGGGGCGGGCCGCGCGGCGCCGAGGCGCTCGAGCAGAAGTCGGTGCGCTACCGCACGGTCGGCGACGGCTCGTGCACCGGGGCCATCGAGTCCACCGCCACCACGCTCGACGAGATCATCGCCGAGGTCACGGCGTCGCGGCTCACCGAGCGCGGGGCCACCCGTGCCGACGACCGGCTGTCGGAAGCCGCGATGGAGGACCGCAAGCGTGAAGGGTACTTCTGAGGTGGCACGCGACCTTCTCCGCTTCGCCACCGCGGGCAGCGTGGACGACGGCAAGTCCACGCTGGTCGGACGGCTGCTCTACGACACCAAGTCGGTGCTCGCCGACCAGATCGAGGCCGTGCAGCGCGCCTCGGTCGACAAGGGCCTGTCGACACCGGACCTGTCGCTGCTGGTCGACGGGCTGCGCGCCGAGCGCGAGCAGGGCATCACGATCGACGTCGCGTACCGCTACTTCGGCACCCCGAAGCGCGAGTTCGTCCTCGCCGACACCCCCGGCCACGTGCAGTACACGCGCAACACGGTCACCGGCGCGTCCACCGCGGAGCTGGCCGTACTGCTCGTCGACGCTCGCAACGGCGTGGTGGAGCAGACGCGCCGGCACGCCGCGGTGCTCGCGCTGCTGCGCGTCCCCCGGCTCGTGCTGGCCATCAACAAGATCGATCTCGTCGACTACGACGAGGGCGTCCTCAACGCGATCGCGAAGGACTTCGCGGGCCTCGCCCGCTCGCTCGGGTTCGGCGACGACGCCGTCGTGACGATCCCGGTCTCGGCGCTGGTCGGGGACAACGTCGTGCAGCGCTCCGAACGCACGCCGTGGTACGAGGGCCCCACGCTGCTGGGGCACCTGGAGTCGGTGCCGGTCACCGGCCCCGAGGTCGGCGCGCCGTTCCGGATGGCCGTGCAGTACGTGATCCGTCCCAGGAGCGATGAGCTGCACGACTACCGCGGCTACGCGGGTCAGATCGCGGCCGGCACCGTCTCGCCCGGCGACGAGGTGGTCGTGCTGCCCGGTGGCGCGCGCACCACGGTCGCCGCCGTCGAGACCGCCGACGGGCCGCTACCGGCTGCGAGCGCGGGCCGCAGCGTCACCGTGCTGCTCGACGACGACATCGACATCTCCCGGGGCGACGTGATCGCCTCGGCCGCCGAGCCGCCGCGGGTCACCGACGAGCTGGACGCCACCCTCTGCTGGCTCGCCGAGAAGCCGCTGCGCCCCGGCGCCCGGCTGCTGCTCAAACACGGCACCCGCACCACGCCGGTGATCGTCGGCGCGGTCGGCGAGCGGCTGTCGCTCGACTCCGAGGTCCCGGCATGGGAGCCGGCCCCCGAGCAGCTGGGGATCAACGACATCGCGCATGCGTCGCTGCGGACGGCCGACCCGCTGCCCGTCGACGAGTACGCCGACATCCGCGCCACCGGCAGCTTCCTGCTCATCGACCCGCCCACCGGCAACACCCTCGCGGCCGGGCTGGTGGGCACGCCGCTCGCGGTGACGCCGTAGGCGCCAGGCATGTCTTCAGCACTCGTCGCCGTCGCACACGGCAGCCGCGACCCGCGCTCGGCCGCCACGGTGGCCGCGCTGGTCGACGAGGTGCGCCGGCAGCGGCCCGGGCTGGATGTGCGGCTGTCCTTCCTGGATCTGTCCGCGCCCCGGCTGCCGGACGTCCTCGACGCGGTGGCCGCCGACGGACACCGCAGCGCCGTGGTCGTGCCGCTGCTGCTCGGGCACGCGTTCCACGCGAGAGTCGACGTGCCGGGCGCGGTCACCCAGGCCGCGGCCCGGTTGCCCGGCCTGGACATCACGATCAGCCCGGTGCTCGGCGGGCACCGCGGCCTCTCGACGGCCGCTCTGCGCCGCCTCTCCGCCGCGCTGACGGCCGACCCTGCACGCAGGTCGACGACGCTGATGGCCGACCCTGCAAGCAGGTCGGCGGCGCTGATGGCCGACCCTGCAAGCAGGTCGGCGGTCACCGGCCCGCTGCACGACCCGGGCCTCGGCGTCGTACTCGCCGCGATCGGGTCCTCGCACGCACCGGCCAACGCCGCCGTGGCGGATCTCGTGGCCGGCTGGACCCGCCGGTTCGGCTGGCACGGCGGCAGCGCCGCGTTCGCGACCACGACCGCGCCCACGGTCTCCCAGGCGGTGGCCGACCTCCGCGCCAGTGGCGCCCGCCGGGTCGCCGTCGCCCAGTGGATCCTCGCGCCGGGCCTACTGCCCGATCGGATCATCCGCGACGCCACGGCGGCAGGGGCTTCCGTCACCGCCGCGCTGGGCGCCGACCCCGATGTAGCCCGCGCGATCCTCGCCCGATACGACGCCCAGATTGCAGCAAAGCCACTTTCCCGCAATCTCATTGCGTGAAAGTGGCTTTGCTGCAATCCCGAGCGCGAGAGCCTCGTCACCTTCCGTCGACCACGACCTTCAACCCCGGCCCGACCTGTGCGTTTGCAGAAGTCCGGACATTTCTCGGCTGGTCCCGCAGCGCGGACACCAGCTTGTAGTCGATCAGACGACGACGCACGATGGAGTGGTGTCATCGACCGCGCAGGTTGCGCCGCCCGCTCGCTCCGCGGGTGAGTCGTCGATGACGGCCAGCCTCCTGCCGGACCTCGAACGGTTCTGGCCCTCGCGGCGCTGCCACGCGTTCGACGAGTTCTGTCGCTGCTGAGCTCCTCTCCGCCGAACTGATCCGGCCGCCGTGCGGCCGTGTGTATTCGCGCGCCCTGCCTCCCCCGACAGCCCACCTCCCACCGGAGCCCCTTCGCATGCGCACCCTCATCGTTTTCGCCCTCGTGGGCTTCGGCGCCCAACTCGTCGACGGGGCCCTCGGCATGGCATACGGCGTCACGTCCACGTCATTGCTGCTCCTCGCCGGCACGAACCCCGCAACCGCCAGCGCGTCGGTGCACCTCGCCGAGGTCGGCACCACGCTGGCCGCCGGGGCGTCGCACTGGCGGTTCGGCAACGTCGACTGGAAGCTCGTGCTGCGCCTCGGCGTGCCGGGCGCGATCGGCGCCTTCCTCGGCGCCACCGTGCTGTCCGCGCTGTCCACCGAGGACGCCGCGCCGTACATGTCCGGGGTGCTGCTCGCGCTCGGCGTCTACATCTTGGTGCGGTTCTCGGTGCGCCCGCCGCGGGTGTCGACGGCGCGGGTCTCGCCGCACCGCTCCAAGTTCCTGTCACCGCTCGGGCTGATCGCCGGGTTCGTCGACGCGTCCGGCGGAGGCGGCTGGGGCCCGGTGGCCACCCCCGCGCTGCTCACCGCGGGCAAGACCGCCCCACGCACCGTGATCGGTTCCGTCGACACGTCGGAGTTCCTGGTCGCCGTCGCGGCCAGCATCGGCTTCCTCCTCGGTCTCGGTTCCACGGTGCTCGACCCCTGGACGATCGGCGGTCTCCTCCTCGGCGGCGTGCTCGCCGCCCCGGTGGCGGCGTGGTTGGTCACCAAGATCCCCGCGCCGGTGCTCGGCACCGCGGTGGGCGGGCTGATCGTCCTGACCAACACCCGCTCGATCCTGCGCGCACTCGACGTCGCCGACGGCGCCCGCACCCCGATCTACCTGGCGATCGTCGGCATCTGGGTCGCCGCCGTCGCCATCGCCGTCGCGAAGCTGCGGCAGGCGGCCGCCGAGGAGCCGGCCGAGGCCACCGACGCCGAACCGGCCACCGTCGCGGCGCGGGACTGAGGGGGGAACGGGTGCTGACCAGGCGCCGGGACCGGGACCACGGCCGGGACGCGAGCGACCGCTGTCGCGCGGCTCGCTCCACCCCGGCCGATCCCACCCCGCCCAGGAGGCACCCGTGTCCAGCCCGACCCGTGATTCCATCCGTCGCTCCGTCGCCGACCGGCTGCTGAACTCCCTCGAGGACCTGGTGCGCCGCCACCGGGCGCTCGGGTTGCACGCCGCCGAGGAGTCGGCCCTCCATGCCGAGCTCATCGCCGCCGAGGTCGCGCACGAGCTGGCGGTGGCGCGCAGCGCCCTCCACCGCCATCCGCCGCTGCGCTGATCTCACTGCGCCGAACTCACTGCGCCGATCTCGGAACCTCACCAGGCGTAGGCCTCCGGCACCGGGCCGGGTCCGGGGAAGATCTCGTCGAGGCGGGCGAGCTCGGCCCGGCCGAGGTCGACGTCGAGCGCGGTGAGGGCGTGCTCGAGGTGCTCCACCGTGCGGGGGCCCACGATCGGACCGGTCACGCCGTCCTGCCGCAGCAGCCAGGCCAGTCCGACGGTGGCGGGATGGTGCCCGATCTCGTCGCAGAACGACTCGTACGCCTCGACGCGGTCCCGGTTCGCGGCGAGGCGGGTGGCGGTGAGATCGGCGCCGCTGTCGCGGCGGCGGGATTTCCGCAGGATTCCACCCAGGATTCCGCCGTACAGCGGCGACCACAGGATGAAACCCAAGCCGTAGTCCCGAGCGGCCGGCAACACCTCCAGTTCCGCGGAACGTTCGGCCAGGTTGTAGAGGTGCTGCTCGCTGACCAGACCCAGCGAACTGCGCGGCCGGGCCGATTCGTTCGCCTGTGCGATGTGCCAGCCCGCGAAGTTCGACGACCCGACGTAGAGCACCTTTCCCTGGGCCACCAGGGTGTCCATCGCCTGCCAGAACTCGTCCCACAGCGTGTGCCGGTCGACGTGGTGGGCCTGGTAGAGATCGAGGTGGTCGGTCTGCAACCGGCGCAGCGACCCCTCGACCTGCTGGCGGATGTGCCGGGCCGAGAGACCGCGCGTGTTCGGCCCCTCGCCCATGGGCTCGTAGACCTTGCTGGCCAGCACGATCTCGTCCCGCCGCCCCGACCTCGCCAGCCAGCGACCCACGATCTGCTCGGTCCAGCCCACGCCGAGCTTCCAGCCGTAGATGTTGGCCGTGTCGAAGAAGTTGATTCCGAGGTCCAGTGCGCGGTCCATGATGGTGTGGCTGTCGGCCTCGGAGGTGTCCGGTCCGAAGTTCATCGTGCCCAGCACGAGCCGCGAGACCTGCAGCCCGGTTCTGCCGAGATACGTGTACTGCATGCGGCCGACGCTAAACTCTGACATTGATGCCAACGTCCAATGTTCCGGCCGTGGAGTGGGTCACATGCTGATCGGTGAGCTCGCCCGGCTCACGGCGGTGAGCCCGAGATTGTTGCGCTACTACGAGCAGCAGGGGCTGCTCACTTCGGCGCGGCTGTCGAACGGCTACCGCGCCTACGCCGCGGACGCCCCGCTGATCGTCGGTCAGATCCGGGCTCTGCTCGACGCCGGCCTGCCCACCGAGGTGATCCGCGAGGTGCTCCCCTGTGCGGAGGGCAAGCCTCCCCGGTTCGACGCGTGCCCGAGCCTCTCCGTCCTCCTGCAGGAGGTGCTGGAGAACATCGAGGCGCGCATGGACAAGCTCGCCCACCACCGCGAGGCCCTCACCAGGTACATCGACGCGGCCGCCTCGACCTCGCGCTAGCGCATCGCTTCCAGCTCCGCGGCGACCGCGCGCAGGAGCTCCAGCATGCGTGCGGCCGCGGCGGACGGTGCGGGCCGTGGGAGCACCGCCGCCACCCTGCGCGCCGAACCGGCGCCGCGCAACGGGCGCAGCACGACGTCGGATCGCACGCCCTCAGCGGCGAGCGACGCGACCACGGTGAGGCCGAGCCCCGCGGCCACGAACCCCTGCTTCGCGGTCCACTCGCGCACCCGGAACACGTGCTCGGGCGCGGGCTCCGCGACCGCGAACAGCTCGTCGGCCATGTCGGGCGTGCCCTGCACCCAGCGCTCGCCGGCCAGGTCCGCGAGCCAGACCTCGCGGGCGCCCGCCAGCCGATGGCTTCGCGGCATCGCGACGAGCAGCGGGTCACGCACCAGGTCGACCAGTTCGACGCCTGCCGGGGCGGGTTCGACCGGAACGGCGAACACGACCGCGATGTCGAGGTCGCCCGTCGCGACGGCACCTGCCAGGTCGATGCTGCCGCCCTCCCGCAATCGCGGTTCCACCTGCGGGTGGTCCGCCTGGAGCCGCGCAAGGGCCCGTGGTACCAGCGTCGCGTTGGCCGTGGGGACGGCGCCGAGCCGCAGCGGCCCCGCCGTGCCGTCGCGGACCGCGCCGAGCGCCGCGACCGCATCGTCCATGGCCCGCAGCACGATCTGCGCGTGCCGGTGCAGTACCGCGCCCGCGGCCGTGAGCCGCACACCGCGGGCGTCGCGCTGGAAGAGGGCGACACCCGCGGCCCGCTCGAACGCGGCGACCCGGCGCGACACGGCCGACTGCGTGTACCCGAGCCGCCCGGCCGCGGCCGTGAACGAGCCGTGCCGCGCGACGGCGACGAGCAACCGCAGATCGGCCGGATCCATGTCCATCGGGAATGCCAGCCCTTCCGAGATGTCGCTACTCGCATGCGTCGCCGCTGCCTACCGTAGGCGGTGTGAGTGCCCCGACCATCGGTCTGTTCCTGCACAACGCCGCCGTCCAGTCCGACCCGGCGGTCGCCGTTCGGGTGGCCCGGCACGCCGAGGAGCTCGGCTACGACTCGCTCTGGGCCGGTGAGCACGTGGTGGTGCCCCGTCCCCGCGTTGCGCCGTCTCCGATGGAGCCCGACGAGCCGATCCTCGACCCGCTCGTCCTGCTCGCCCACCTCGCCGCCCACACGTCACGGGTGCGGCTCGGCACCGGGGTGATCGTGCTGCCGCAGCGCAACCCGCTGGTCCTGGCCAAGCAGCTGGTCAGCCTCGACGTGGTGTCCGGCGGCCGGCTCGTGGTCGGGATCGGCGCCGGCTACCTGGAGCCCGAGTTGACGGCGATCGGCGTGCCGATGGCCGAGCGCGGGTCACGCACCGACGAGTACCTCGCTGCGATGCGGGCGCTCTGGACGTCCGAGGCGCCCGCCTATACGGGCCGGCACGTCCGCTTCGCCCGCGTCGACGCCCATCCGCGGCCCGTGCAACGTCCCCTCCCCGTGGTGATCGGCGGCCGCGCCCCGGCGGCCCACCGGCGTGCGGTTCGCGACGCCGACGGCTGGTACGGCTACATGCACTCGCCGGAGTCGACCGCCGAGCAGGTCGCCGCCCTGCGCAAGGCCGCCGCGGACGCCGGCCGGGACCGCCCGCTGCACGTCTCGGTGACGCCGGAACGCCGGCTCGACCCGGCCACCGTGCGGGCCTACGCCGACGCGGGCGCCGACCGCCTGATCGTCGCCCCACGCCCGGACGCCAATGCGGACGCGCTGCTCCGGTTCCTCGAACGGAACGCGCCGGCAGAGATCGTCTAGTCGTCGATCCAGTTCTCGACGACGAGCCCCGGGACTCGCCGGAAGTGCCGGACGTTCCGTGTGACGAGTGTGAGTTCACGGGACACCACAATCGCCGCGATGCGCAGGTCGGGCTCGGCCAACCGCTCCCCGCACCGCTCGAGCTCAGCCTTGAGCTCACCGAACCTGCGGGCGGCGGTGGTGTCGAACGGAAGCACTGCCTGCGCCCCCCTCACCACAGCCTCGACCCGCGCAGTGAGCGCATCCCGTCCCAATCGCCGGGCGCCGTAGACCAGTTCCGCTACGGTGATCGACGTCGTGAACTGATCAGCCGCCGGCACCGTGGCCAGCCTGCGGATCAGATGTAGCGGTGGCGTTGGCTTGATCGTCGCGCTGATGATGTCCGTGTCGAAGCAGTAGGCCGTCACGAGATGTCGGGCGGTGGTCGATCAGCGACGTACTGGCGCGCGGAGACGATCTCCTCCATGTCGTCCTCGACCGTGTCCCACTCCCCGGCGAGCGCACCGGCAAAGGCCGCGAGCCCCACCGGGCGCACCTCGTCCTCGGCCAGCCGCTGTGGAGGCACCAGGGCGAGCACCGGTCGCCCGCGGTTGACGATCAGGAAGGACTCCCCGTTCCCGACCCGGTCGGCCAGCTCGGAGAACCGTCGCTTGGCGTCGGCGACGCCGATCTGCTCGGTCATGTCCTGAGGACTCCTGCCCGTGGAATGACTTCAGGATAGTCTCTGTCACAACCGCGGGTCCACCGGCTCCGACTCCAGCGCGAGCACCGCGAACACGCACTCGTGCACCCGCCAGAGCGGCTCGTCGCGCGCCAGTCGCTCCAGGGCCTCGACACCGAGCGCGTACTCCCGCAGTGCGAGGCCGCGCTTGCGGCCCAGCCCGCGCTGCCGCAGCCGGTCGAGGTGCTCGGGTGCGGTGTAGTCCGGCCCGTAGATCAGCCGCAGGTACTCCCGGCCGCGCACCTTCACCCCGGGCTGCACCAGCCCGTTCGTGCCGCGCACCAGGCCCGCCATCGGTTTGACGACCATGCCCTCGCCGCCGGCCGCCGTGAGCTCATCCCACCACGCCGTTGCCGCGGCCACGGACTCGTCGTCCGTGGTGTCGACGATCGCCGTCGAGGTGCGGCGGATCAGCTCGGGGTCGGCGGTGTGCAGCCGGTCGGCGAGCGCGAGGTGCCAGTCGTGTGGGCGGTTGTGGAATGCCGCACCCTCGGCGGCGAGCACTTGGAACGGGGCGAGCCGCACCCCGGCCAGGCCGTCGGTCGGCCAGCGGTATCGGCGGTAGACGTCGCGGAACGCCGCCGTGTCGACGGCTCGCCTGCGCACGCGCGCGGCGAGGTCACCCACGTCGACGCCGCGGTTCCCGGCGGCACTCAGCGCCGCGTCGGCGGCGGCGAGGCCCGCGGTCGCGGCAGCGCCGACGGCGGCGTACTGGTCGCGGATCAGCGCGCCGGCCTTGACGCTCCACGGCAGCAGCTCGGCGTCGAGCAGCAGCCAGTCGGTCGCGAGCTCATCCCACAGCCCCGCCGCGTCGACCGCGGCACGCACGCGGGCCAGCAGCGCCTCGGTCAGCTCAGGGCCGAAGAACGGGCGGCCCGTGCGGGTCACGACGGTGCCCGGCCCGTCGAAGCGGCGCGCCCCGCCGTCCCGGCACACGAGCACGACCGCCCGCGAGCCCATGTGCTTCTCCTGGCACACGACCTGCTGCACGCCGTCGGCCCGGTATCCGGAGAACGCCCCAGCGGGGTGCTCCAGCAGGCCGTCGCGGGTGGACGTCGCGGTGGCCGCCATCGTCGGCGGCAGGTAGACCAAAAGGCGCGGGTCGACCGCGAACCTGCTCATCACCTCGAGCGCTGCGGCCGCCTGGTCGGCCCGCACGGTCAGCCTGCCGTGGTGCCCGGTCTCGATGATCCGCTTGCCGGTGACGTCGGCGATGTCGAGGACGTCACCGTGCCGGCTCGTATCGGGGGCCGGGGCGAGCGGGCGCACCGGCTCGTACCAGACCTCCTGTGCCGGGACGTCGACGAGCTCCCGCTCCGGGTAGCGCAGTGCGGTGAGCTTGCCGCCGAACACGGCCCCGGTGTCGAGGCAGATCGTGTTGTTGACCCACTCCGCGTCGGGGGTGGGCGTGTGCCCGTAGACCACGGTGGCGCTGCCGCGGTAGTCGTTCGCCCACGGCAGCCGCACCGGAAGGCCGTACTCGTCGGTCTCGCCGGTGGTGTCGCCGTAGAGCGCGAAGCTGCGCACCGCCCCGGACGCGCGACCGTGGAAGCGCTCGGGCAGCCCGGCGTGCGCGACCACCAGCCGGCCGCCGTCGAGGACGTAGTGCGCGACGAGGCCGTCGCAGAACGCGTGGACCTGCTTGCGGAACTCCTCCGGCTCCGCGGCGAGTTGGGCGAGCGACTCGGCCAGCCCGTGGGACACGCGGACCTGGCGGCCGGCCAGCGCCCGGACGAGCTTCTGCTCGTGATTGCCGCAGACGCAGAGGGCTTCGCCGTCGCCGACCATGCCCATGACCATGCGCAGCACGCCGGGCGTGTCCGGCCCCCTGTCGACGAGGTCGCCGACGAACACCGCGCGCCTGCCCTCCGGGTGCCGCGCGCCGACCGGTCGCCCCTCGCCGTCGCGGGCGATGGCGTAGCCCAGCGCCGTGAGGAGCTCCTCCAGCTCGGCGCGGCAGCCGTGGACGTCACCGATCAGGTCGAACGGGCCGGTCTCACCGCGCCGGTCGTTCAGGAGCGGCTCGATCTCGACCGTCGCGGCGTCGACCTCATCGACCGAGCGCAGCACGTGCACGCGCCGGAAACCCTCCTTCCCGAGCGAGCCGAGCGATCGGCGCAGGTAGTCGCGCTGCCGGCGGACGACGTGCGGGCCGAAGTCGCGGTCGGCCCGCGCCGCGTTGCGCTCGAGGCACACCGACTCGGGAAGGTCGAGCACGATCGCCACCGGCAGCACGTGCCGCTCCCGGGCGAGCGCGACGAGCGGTGCCCGGTCCTCGCGCCGCACGCTCGTGGCGTCGACGACGGTGATCCGGCCGGCGTCGAGCCGCTTGCCCGCCACGAAATGCAGCGCCTCGAAGGCGGCGCCGGTGGCCGACTGGTCGTTCTCGTCGTCGGCGACCAGGCCGCGGAACGCGTCGCTGGACAGGACGGCGGTCGCCGGGAAGTGCCGGCGCGCGAACATCGACTTGCCGGACCCGGACGCGCCGAGGAGCACGACCAGCGCCATGTCCGGGATGCGCAACATGCTCATGACACCACCTCCCGCTCGAACACGGCCAGCTGGGTGGGCGGACCGACCTCCGGGTCGTCCGGGCCGACCGGCAGGAACCGCACCCGGTAGCCGTGCCGGCTCGCGGCGGCGGCCGCCCACTCGCGGAACTGCGCGCGCGTCCACTCGAACCGGTGGTCGGTGTGCCGGAACCGGCCGGGTTCGAGCGTCTCGAAGCGCACGTTGTACTCGACGTTCGGCGTGGTGACGACGACCGTGCCCGGCCGGGCAACCCCGAGCACGGCGTGTTCCAGCGCAGGCAACCGCACCTCGTCGACGTGCTCGATCACCTCCATGAGCACGGCCGCGTCGTAGCCTGCGAGGGAGGCGTCTGCGTAGGTGAGCGCGGACTGGCGCAGCGCGATCCGCTCCCGCTGCCGCTCCGGGAGCCGGTCCAGCCGCAGCCGCCGGGCCGCGGCCTCGAGGGCACCCGCCGATACGTCGACGCCGAGGATCTCGGTGAACCGCGGGTCGGCGAGCAGGTCGCGCAGTAGCGCCCCGCCGCCGCACCCGAGGTCGAGCACCCGCCGCGCCCCGGCGGCCCGCAAGACGGCGATCACGCTCCCCCGCCGCTGCAGGGCGAGCGGAACGAGTTTCTCGGGGTCGTCAGGCTGGACGACCGGGGCCTCGAGCGCGTTGTCCAGGGCCTCGACCTCCGTGTCGTCGGCCTCGGCCAGGCGCTCCAGCGCCGTGCGGACGTAGGCGCCGCGGTGGGCCAGGTAGCGCCTGGTGATCAGCTCCCGCTCCGGGTGGGCGGCCAGCCACTCGCCGCCCGCGCGCAGGAGCTTGTCGACCTCGGCGGCGTCCACCCAGTAGTGCTTGGCGCCGTCGAGCACCGGCAGCAGGACGTAGAGGTGGGTGAGCGCGTCGGCGAGGCGCAGCTCCCCGGTCAGCGTGGTATCGAGGTAGCGCGAGTCGCCCCACTCGGGGATCTGCGGGTCCAGGGGCACCGGTGCCGCCTCGACCCGCCAGCCGAGCGGGGCGAAGAGCCGCTCGACGAGCTCCGCACCACCGTGACAGGGAAGGGTCGGGACGTGCACGGTGAGCGGGATCGCTCGCGACGGCAGCTTCGGACGGGCGGTGCAGCGGCCCTTCATCGCGGAGGAGAACACCGCGCCGAGGGCCACGGCGAGCATCGACCCGGCGGCGTACGGCCGGTCGTTGACGTACTGCCCGAGCGCGAAGGCGTCCGACCTGCCGCGGACCAGTGCGACCGGGTCGACCTCCAGCAGCAGCGCCGCCGTGCACACCTCCGGCTCGGCCCGCGGGTAGAACACGTGCGCCGACCCGGCCGCGACGGGGAACGTCTGCGCCCGGTCGGGGTGCTTGTGCAGCAGGTAGCCGAGATCGGTTGCAGGTTCAGCCGTCGTGGTGAGGGTCAGGAGCACGTCCGGCAGTCTGCCGGAAGGCCTCCGCCCGTCCGTCCGATATTCCGGACGGACGGGCGGCCCCACTAGGCCGGTGCGTACGTCAGCACGACGGCGCCGCTGGTGAATGGTCGTGCGCTCGTCAGCGTGAGCCGCCGCGGCTCGTCCTCCCCATCGAACAGGCGAGTCCCACCACCCTGCAGGAGCGGGTTGACGATCAGCCGCAGCTCGTCGACGAGCCCGAGCCGGACGAACGAGCGAGCGGCGGCGGCACCGGCGAACAGCGCGAAGTCCTTGCCGGGCCGGGCCTTCAGTTGCTGGATCGCCGCCGACACGCCACCGGCGACGATGTGGCTGTTGCGCCACGTGCTGCCGGTGAGCGTCTGCGAGACGACGTACTTCGGCAGCTCGTTCATCAGCACCGCCGTCTCGCGCTGGGCAGCGCTCTGCGCCGCCTGCTCGGCGGTCGGCCAGTACGTCGCGAGCTTCTCGAACGCGACCCGGCCGAACACCATGCCGTCGATCGAGCGCAACGTGTCGAGGATGAACGCGTCGAACTCGTCGTCGGCGAAGTGCCAGTCGATGTCGCCGTTCGAGTCCTCGACATAGCCGTCGACGGTCATGTTGATCTGCAGGAACAGCTTGCGATCCATCTGGCTATCCTCCGAAGGGTGGTGGGTGTCGTCCGTACTGACAGCCCCGGGCCCCGAAAGTCGCCGGACGCGGAGTTCGTGGCGCAGACCGAAGCGCTGCGGCACGAGCTGTTCGCGCACTGCTACCGCATGCTCGGCTCGGCGCACGACGCCGAGGACCTCGTGCAGGAGACGTACCTGCGCGCGTGGCAAGCGCTCGGCTCGTTCGAACGCCGGTCCTCGATGCGGACGTGGCTCTACCGGATCGCGACGAACGCCTGCCTCAATGCCGTGGACGCGGCGCGGCGACGGGCGCTTCCGATGCAGCTCTGGCCGCCGTCCGTCCCGAGCGACGAGCCGACCGAGCGTACCGACGTCCCGTGGCTCGAGCCGCTCCCGACGTATCGGATCGGCGGGGTCAGCCCTGAGGAAGCGGCGATAGAACGGGAGAGCCTGCGCCTCGCGTTCGTCGCGATGCTCCAGACACTTCCCCCTCGTCAGCGGGCACTCCTGCTGCTGCGCGACGTCCTGCGCTTCACCGCCGCGGAGACGGCGGAGATCCTCGACACGACCACCACCGCGGTCAACAGCGGGGTGCGTCGCGCCCGCGAGCAGGCGATCCGTGCACAGCCGGTCTCGGAGCCCACCGAGCCGGAGCGGCGCCGGCTCCTGGACCGGTACGTCACCGCGTGGGAGGCGAAGGACGTCCCCGCGATCGTTGCGCTGTTCACCGAGGACGCGGTCTGGGAGATGCCGCCGCTGGCCGCGTGGTACCGGGGAGCCGAGCACATCGGCCGCCACCTCGCCGACCGTTGCCCGGTGCGGCCGGGCCAAGCGAGTCTGGTGCCGGTCGAGATGAACGCCCAGCCCGCGTTCGCCACCTACACCTTGGAACCGGACGGTTCCCTTCGACCTGCGTTCCTGCAGGTACTCGACGTCAGCACCGAAGGAATCGAGCACGTGTACGCGTTCGTCGACCCGTCGGTCTTCGAGCTGTTGCACTGACCGCTGTTGCACCGACCGCTGTTGCACCGACCGCTACAGCATCCCGGCCAGCTTGTACGCCACCAGCGAGCCGGCGACCGCGACGTTCAGGCTGAGCCCGGTGCCGATCATCGGGATCTCGACGACGTCGTCAGCCAGCGCGAGCGCCTCCGGTGGGACCCCGTCGCTCTCGTGACCGAGCATCACCACGGTCCGCTGCCGGGCCGCGGGGAGGTCACCGACGCGGATCGCCTCGTCGGCGAGCTCCACCGCGAGCAGCCTGCTGCCGGCGTTGCGCTGGGCCTCGAGCCAGTGCAGCGGGTCGGCGACGCGGTGCACGCAGCTGCTCCGCCGCAGGGTGTTGCCCTTCTCGAGCGCGCGCCGTACCCACGCCTGCCGGGTCACGACGAGACAGGCGCCGACCGCGTCGCAGGTGCGCAACAGCGTGCCGAGATTCGCGTCGTGCTTCGGCCAGAGCGGGGCGAGCAGGATGTGGTCCCAGCAGTGATGGCTGCGAGGTCTGCGCTGCTGGCGCAGGTCGGAGCGGGTGCGCGCCCGTGGCGCGCCGGGGCGGGTCACCGCGCGGCGGGGTGGCTCCCGCGGGCGAGGGACGAATTCCGGTTCATGGGGCAGGACGCTTCGCGGTGCGCCGGAACCATCGACGGAGGAACGCCTGCAAGCGTACTCGCCGAACGAAGAAGATCTCTTTCGAGTGAATCGTGACTCCTTCCGGTCCTGCTCGTTGCACCCCGTGCGGGCGCCGGTGGCTCGGCCAACCGGGCGAGGGAACGTCGATCGGGTGGAGATGACGGTGCGCAGTGCCACGCTGGTCAGGGCTGCTCTGGCCGGTGCGGTGGTTTGCCTGATCGCCGTGGGCGTCACGGCCCCCGCACTGGCCGGGGCAGGCGATGGCGACGCGAGCTGCCCCGATGTCGGGCCGGTCGAGGCGCTGTTGCACGGCCGGGACTGCACCGAGGAGCAGCCGGACCAGGTTCTCACCCCCGGCAGCCTGCTCAACCCGCAGTTCCCGGACTTCCCCGACTACCCGGGGCTCGACGACGAGGACGACGAGCCCGACGAGGAGTCGGACGACGCATCCGACGAGGATTCCGACGACTCCGACGATGCCGACTCCGGAGATGCCGACTCCGAGGACTCGGCGCCGGACGAGTCCGGGGACGCCGACTCCGACTCCGAAGACACCGCGGCGGCCGCCGTCGAGGGTTCCGACGACGACACGGACGACTCCGGCACGAAGGACGCCGAAGCGCGCACCGGGCAGGCCCCTGCCGAGAGCTCCGGTGCGGGCGCGGCCGTCGGCGCCGCGATGCTCCCCGGGGTCGGCAACGCGGTCGACCGCGAGAAGTCCCCCGGCCTGGACTGGACCGGCGCCCTCGAGACGCGCCGCCCCGCCGCTCCGGAGGAGCCGCGCCCCGCGCCCGTCCACGACACACCCGCGCGGGAGGTCGTCGCGCCTCCCGTGCCGCCGGCCCCGCCCGCCGCCACCGAGCGCACCGCAGACCTGGCCGCCGTCGCGTTCGCCACGTCGTTCCCCTCACCGATCGAGGCACGCTGGAACGTCGGAGCGGTCCTGCCGAGCCTGGCGCTGACGCTGCTGCTGCTCGCCGCGCTCGCGCTCCCCGTCGGCCTGATCAACCGCGCCGCCGCCGAGCAACCCGACCGGGTCGAAGCCCTGCTGGCACGGCTGCGGGTCCCACCGGGCACCGGGCGTCCCGCACCGGGGGCGTTCCTCACCGCCGTCGCGATCACGGCGGTGGCCGGCGCGGTGATGCTCGGGTTCCTCACCCCGGAGTTCCCGTTCGACACGTCGGCGCCCGCGCTGCTCGTCGGGCTCGCCGTCGCGTTCCTCCTGGTGACGGCGGCGCAGCAGGGCACCCAACTGCTGTACGTGGCGCGCTGGTGGGGGGTGCGCTGCCACGTCGGGCCGGTTCCCGGCTTCCTCCTGCTCGGCGCGGTCGGCGTCGTGCTCTCCCGCGCGGTCGGGCTCGAGCCCGGGCTCGTGCTGGGCACGCTGATCGCCTTCCGCACGGCCCGCCCGCTGCGCGCCGACGAGGAGGGTCCCGCGGTCGCCCTCGCCGCAACCGCGCTCGCGGCCCTCGGCGGCACGGCGTGGATCGTGCGCGAGCCGCTCGTCGCCGCGGCCGGCGCGCCGGGGACGTTCCTCGCCGACGTCGTCGCCACCGCGCTCACGGCCACCGCGGTGAGCGCCGCGGCCAATCTGCTGTTCGCGCTCGTGCCGCACTCGTTCCTGCCCGGTGCCGCGCTGCTGCGCTGGTCACCGGGGCTGTGGGCGCTCTTCGCCTGCACCGGTGGCTTCGCGTTCGTGCACCTCGCGGTGCGACCGGCGGCCGACGCGGTCGCCGACAGGGCGGGAGCGCTCGGCGTCGTGCTCGGCGTCTACCTCGTCGCGGCCGCCGGACTCTGGACGTGGCTGCGGTTCGGGGCCGGTTGGACCGCCCCCCGCCTCGGTGTCGCCTCCCGGCAGCACTAGGCGGCACCCAACCGCAGGGCTAGGAGGCCCGCCGGGAGGTTCGCGCGGACACGCCGCCGATGGCCCAGTCGTCGGGCTGCACCGGGATGACCTCCCCGTGCACGAGCCTGCGATCGACGCCGAGCACGTCGACGATCAGGTCGGTGAGCGCGCCCAGCAACCGGCGCCGCAGCTCGGCGAGGCGATCGGCGAACAGGACGGCCGTGAAGTACGGGGCCGACCGCCCGTCCGCGGGGATGCCACCGGTGGCCCACAGCTCGGGCCGGTGCAGCGTGACGTGGGCCCGCACCCGGTCCAGAGGCACGTCGGTGACCTCGGCGTAGCGGGTGCTCAGGGCGACGAGCAGTTCCGCGTGCTGAGCGGGTGTGTGCAGCCCTTCGACGAGGTGCACTTCCAGGACCGGCATGCGCACACCGTATGGAGCGGCCGGTGGCCGAACAAGATCCGTGATGTTGCGATTGGGTCGACCTAGCGCGACGGCGCGTCCACGACGGCGGGCTGCTGCCGCTCCCACGCGAGGAAGCGTTCGGTCTCGGCCAGGAAGGCCCCACCCAGCCACAGCGCGATCACACCGTCGTCGGCGAAACCGATCAGCGGGAGGAACACCTCCGGCAGCAGGTCGATCGGCGAGACCAGGTAGGCCAACCCCAGCACGATCAGCCCGAGCCGGCCGCGGGACAGCGCCGGGTAGCGGCCCGTGACGGCGCCTCCCAGCATCCGCGGGACCGCACGGAGCCGCTCTGACACGCCCGGCGCCCCTGGACGGCGCAACTGCGACACTGCGCGCCACAGCGCGGTGAACGCCGCGATTCGACGCGGCCCGATACTCGCCACGTTCCCTAAAACGCGGGCGGGCCGCGCGAAGTTCCTTCCGGCATGCCCGGATCGAGCTACCCATGCGAGCACGGGCTACTGTCGAGTCAGAGCACCACGACGCATCTCGGGGGAACATCCGATGGGCCTCATCTCGCGCGCGGGCGCGTCGGCCGCCCTCGTCGCCATGATCGGAGCGGTGCTGCTCGGGTGCGGCGGAGGCTCGGTGGCCGACGCCGACGCCCCCGATCCCACGCGCAGGGCCCCCGCACCGGCGAACCCCTTCTGCGCCGCCGCCCAGGCCAACCTCGAGGCGATCCGCCCGCTCAACGGGCTCGTGGCGCAGGGTCAGGTGCCGCGCGACGAGCTGGCGAACACCGTGGCCGCCGTCCGCAGGGCAGGGCAGGACATGGTCTTCGCCGCTCCCGACGACATTCGCTCGGATGTGGAGCGCACGGTGCAAGCGCTCGACATGCAACTGGACGTGCTCGTGGAGAACGGGGGCGACCAGACGGCGCTCTCCCGCGACACCGACCTGGTGAACCGGCTCAACTCCCCCGAGTTCGTGGGGGCGGGCGAGCGGGTGCGCGCCTACGTCGAGCGCAACTGCACGGGCGCCACCAGCACCCGCCGCTGAATCACCGCCCCAGCGCGCGGCGGTTGCGGCCCTTCACGGCCGTGTAGGCGGCTGCGCCCACGAACACGATGGCGCCGATCACGAGCGCCCACGTGAGGAACTCGAAGAGCGCCCCGAGCACGGTGAACGCGAGCCACACGAGCAGCACGCCCCCGAGAACCTTCAGCACCATCGGCCCTGCCTCCTCGCCTCACCGATCCGACGTGCGAGCGACCCGCGAAGTTCCCGCCTGACGCCGAGACTTGCCAACTCGACTATCGCGATATATCGTGATGGCACACGAGCCAGTCAGGCTCATCTACGAACAAGGAGTTCGACATGAACGAGCAGAACACTCCATGGCTGCCCGGCCCGCAGTTCGGGTTCCGCGGCCGACGAGGATCACGCCGAGGGCCGTTCCGTCCGGACGGGCCGCCCGTGCCGCCGTTCGCCGGCCCCGCCGAGGGCGAGGAAGCGCTGCGGGGGCATCGCCACCGCAGGCACCCGTTCGGCCCCGGCTTCGGGCCGCCCTTCGGCCCCGGGATGCGCGGCTTCCCCGGCCCGCGCGGCAGGCGCGGCCGCCGGACGTCGCGCGGCGACATCCGCACGGCGGTGCTCGCGCTGGTGGCGGAGCAGCCACGGCACGGGTACGAGATCATCCAGGAGATCGCCGACCGCACCAGCGGCGCGTGGCGGCCGAGCCCCGGCTCGGTCTACCCCACGCTCTCGCAGCTCGAGGACGAGGGCCTGGTCCGCGTCGAGCAGGCCGAAGGCCGCCGCGTCGTCCACCTCACCGAGGAGGGCACGCGCTACGTCGACGAGCACCGCGAGGAGCTGGACGCCGTCTGGGCGTCGGTCGGCCGGGACGCCGACGACGAGGGCGCCGTGGAGCTGTGGGAGCAGCTGGGCCAGCTGCACGCGGCCGCGGCGCAGGTGATGTCGGCCGGCTCGCCGGAGCAGATCGCGACGGCGACCGCCACGATCACCGAGGCCCGCAAGGCGATCTACCGCCTGCTGGCCGAGTAAAAAAGGGGGGTCATGAGCGGCTACGCGCGTGCTAGCGCGCGTAGCCGCTCACGAGTTGTCACGCGCGGACCGTGGGCATCCCCGGGACGAAGTCGGGGTCGATCTGGGCAGCCAGGTCGGCCCCGACCGCGCGGTTGCCCCATGCCGCCGCGTTGCGCAGGTGGAACTCCACGGTGCCGCGGTGGTAGGCGTCCCAGTCGCGCTCGCGCGCGTCGAGGGCGACGAGCACGGCGTCGAGCACGGCGAGGTTCTCGGGCTCGAGGGCGCCGACCGGAGCCACCGAGCCGCGCTCCGCGGCCCGCACCCACGCCGACTGGCCGAACCACCCCAGGAGCGCATCGCCCACCTGCTCACGCAGGTACGCGACGTCGTCGGCGTCGGCCACCTTGTTGCCGAGCACCCGCAGCTCCACCCCGTGACCGCGGGCGTGCTCGGCGTACTGCTGGTACACGCCGATCCCGCGCCGCGTCGGCTCGCTGACGAGCACGGTGAGGTCGAACCTGGTGAACAGGCCCGACGCGAACGCGTCGGCGCCCGCGGTCATGTCCACCACCACGTATTCGCCGGGGCCGTCGACGAGGTGGTTGAGGTAGAGCTCCACCGCGCCGGTCTTCGAGTGGTAGCACGAGACACCGATGTCGGCCTCGTCGAACTCGCCGGTCACGAGGTAGCGCACGCCGCCGGCCACCGCCGAGTGGCGGGCCAGCAGCTCACCCTCGGGTTCGAGGTCGAGCAGGCGCGAGCCGCGGCCGGGTGGTGTCGTCTTGATCATCGCGTCGGCGCTCGCGATGCGCGGGTTGGTGGCCCGCAAGTGGTCCTTGAGCCACGGCAGGTCGGAGCCGAGCGCGCGCGGCGGCCGCCCGTCGTGCCCCAGCGCATGACCGAGGTGCTGGTTGATGTCGGCGTCGATCGCGAGAACCGGTTTGCCCAGCTCGGCCAGGTAGCGACTGAACACCGCCGCCGAGGTCGTCTTCCCGCTGCCACCCTTGCCGACGAACGCGATGCGCACGCCGCCTCCTCTCGCCTCCGCCGGAAACCCAGGGCAGATGATAATCATTGCCACTATTGGGTGATGGGAACGGGTCACGATCTCGCCAGCGCCCGACGCCAGTGCTCGGTGACCGACCGCCGCAACCGTTCCGTGTCGATGACCCCGGGATCGAGAAGCCGCTGCAGCCCGACTCCGCGGAGTTGCCCGACAACTGCGATCGCGACCTCGTCGGGCACGACGTCAGGCCGGATGGTGCCGTCGGCGATCCCGGCGGCGACGTCCTCGCGCAGATCGGCGCGAAACGCCGCGTCCCGCTCGCGGAAGATCGGGGCCAGATCCGGCGCCGTGGTGGCCTCGGCCCACAACAGCAGGAACGCGCGGTTCAGCACGCCCACCTGGCCGAGCGCGCCAACGTATCCGTCGATGAGCCGCAGGAGACGGTCCAGGCCGGGCGGCAGGCCGTGGACCCCCGGGACGAAACCGGCCTGCGACGCGCGCGCCAGCCGTTCGAGGAGCGCCTGCTTGGAACCGAAGTGGTGGGTGACGAGTCCGCGGCTGTAGCCGGCCCGCTCACCGACGCGCGCCAGCGTCAACGAGCGGACTCCCTGCTCGACGACCAGTTCGGCGGCGGCGCCGAGCAACGCGGCTTCGGCTTGCTCGCGGCGCTCCTTCTGGGTGCGACGGACGGTGGTCATGCGGAGCACTCTACTAGAAACTTGTCAGCTGACCAACAAATGTGCGAGGCTGTTGTCGTTGTCCGAGTGGAGGTTCCGATGATCGAGATTGACGAGCGCGCCCTGGATGCCCTGCTGGCCGACGACCCGGGTGGACCCGTCGTGATGCTGAACCTGTTGCGGTTCCGTCCGGACGGTGGCCGGGAGAGCTACCAGCGTTACGCCGAGGCGCTCCGGCCGGCGATCAACCCGCGGTACGGGGGGCAGGTGGAGTACCTGGGGGACGGCGAACGGGCGCTGGTCGCCGAGGACGGCCAGGCCTGGGACATGGTGGTGCTGGTGCGCTACCCGAGCCGGCAGGCGTTCGCGGCCATGATCCGCGACCCCGAATACCGGGCGGTGTCCCACTTCCGCAGTGCGGCGCTGGTGGAGTCGGTCCTGCAGCCGACCGTGCCGCTCACGGGCGTCGCGGCCTGATGCCCACGGTCTTCGTGCACGGCAATCCCGAGACGGCGGCGGTCTGGGATCTGCTGATCGCCGAACTCGAGGACGCCGGTGCGGCTCGGCCCGGCCTGATCCGGCTGTCCCCGCCCGGGTTCGGTGCGCCGTTTCCGGCCGGGTTCGGAGCAACCGTCGGTGAGTATCGCGACTGGCTGATCAACGAGCTGACGCGCTTCGCCGAGCCCGTCGACCTGGTGGGCCACGACTGGGGCGGCGGGCACGTCCTCAATGCGGTGATGAGCCGTCCGGACCTCGTACGGAGCTGGGTCAGCGACGCGATCGGGATCTTCGACGTCGACTACGTCTGGCACGAGCTCGCCCAGCGGTGGCAGACGCCGGGGGTCGGAGAAGCCGATGTGGCCGCGCGGTTCGACGCACCCGTCGCGGAGAGGGTCGCCACGCTCGTGGAGCGCGGGATGGGCGAGGCGGTGGCGGAGCAGGTCGCCCATGGCCAGGACGCGACGATGGGCCGGGCGGTGCTCGGGCTCTACCGCTCCGCCGTGCAGCCGGTGATGGCCGACCTCGGCCGCGACCTGGAACGCGCGGCGGGGCGGCCGGGACTCGCGGTGCTCGCCACCGAGGACCACGTGGGCGGGACCGTCGAGCAGCGATGCCGCGCCGCCCGCCGAGCCGGTGCCCGGGTCGCGACCCTCGACGGGCTCGGCCACTGGTGGATGACGCACGACCCCGGCCGGGGCGCCCGCGCCCTCATCGACTTCTGGGCGTCCCTGGATAGCGAGTGGAACTCGCCCTAACGCATGGGCGTGGCCCGCCGCGCTGCCAGCGCGCTGCGCAGGGACGGCACGACGACGCCCTCGGCCGCCATCTTGCGCCGAGCCCGCCTGCGCGCGACGAGGACGCCGCCCAGCGCGAGCGCCCACACGGCGTACTGCACGGTCCACGCCACCCGGAACGCTTCCGGCGTGTAGCCGCCCGGCCCGGCGATCCCGAGCACCACCCCGACGGCGAGCGACACGGTGAGCGTCGCGGTGAACCCGGCCATGTTGATGATCCCGACCGCGGCCCCCTGCCGGTGGCCGGGGTTGAAGGTGCGCGCGTAGTCGAAGCCGATCATCGATGTGGGCCCGCCGAGCGCCAGCACCACCACGAGCACGGCGAGCAGCCAGCGCGGCGTGGGCGGCGGAACGGCGAGCACGGCCGTCCACGCGACGACCGTCGTACCGATCACGGCAAGCACGAGCCACGAGCGGCGGAACGGGTGCCGGGCGGTGAACTCGCCGAAGAGCGGCCCGGCGACGATCCCTGCCACCACGAGCAGCGTCAACATCGCGCCGGCCGCACCCGTCGAGAACCCCTGCCCGGCCACGAGGTAGGGCACACCCCACATCAGCGCGAACACCTGACCGGAGAACTGGGTGGCCATGTGCGTCCAGAAGCCCAGCCGGGTGCCCGGTTCACGCCATGAGCAGGCAAGCCCGTGCAACACCTCTCGGGGCGACGCCGCCGGGGACGGGGCGGGCACGCCGGGCGGGCGGTTGCGCACGACGGCGAGGGCCGCGAGCCCCACCGCCACGCCGAGCGCCGCGGCCGAGACGAACGCGGGGGTCCAGCCGGGACCGTGCAGCACCGCCGCGAGCGGTACGGCGGACAGCACCTGGCCGAGCTGCCCGATCAGGCCGGTCAGCTGGGTCATCACGGGTACCCGCCGCGGCGGGAACCAGCTCGTGACGACCGACAGGACGCTGATGAAGGTCAGGGCGTCGCCCGCGCCGACCAGCACCCGCGCGAGGATCGCGAGCGGCAGGTCGGTGGCGACGGCCAGCACGAGCTGTCCGGCGGCCATCGTGAACGCACCGACGACGATCAGCTTGCGGGCGCCGAAACGATCGAGCAGCACACCCACCGGGACCTGCAGGATCGCGTAGACAAGTAGCTGCAGCACCACGAACCCGGCGAGCGCCGCCGGGGCGGCGTGGAAGCGCGCCGCGGCGTCGAGCCCTGCCACGCCGAACGACGTGCGGTGCATCACCCCCACCAGGTAGGCAGCCAGACCGACGGACCAGACAAGCCACAGGCGATGATGCATCTTCATCTCGAACCCATGGTGCCCCCGTGGGCACGGAAACGGGATGCTGTGCGGGCAGACTCACGTTGCACCCGGACAGATGTGCGACGGGCGGGGCCGAGGGCCCCGTCGGAAGGCGGAGGTGTGTCGTGCTGGATCCGGCCGGCCTGTACGAGGTGGCGCCCGATGCGCCACAGCTGGACGAACCCGTGCTGCTGGTGGCGCTCGACGGGTTCGTGGACGCGGGCGGCGCGGCCCGACTGGCGGCCGAGGCTCTCGTGGAGGAACGGGAGCAGCGCCTGGTGGCGCGTTTCGACGTCGACCAGCTCATCGACTACCGCTCCCGGCGCCCGCCGCTGCGCTTCGAGACCGATCGGTGGGCGGCGTACAGCCGTCCGGAGCTGGACGTCGTGGCGCTCACCGACACCGGCGACACCGGCTACCTGCTGCTCGCCGGCCCTGAGCCGGACATGCAGTGGGAGCGGTTCTGCGCGGCGGTCGAGCAGATCGTGCGGAGGTTCGGGGTGCGGCTGGTGATCAACCTGACCGCCATCCCGATGGCGGTGCCGCACACGCGGCCGATCGGCGTCACGGCGCACGGCACCCGCCCGGACCTGACCGAGGGCCACGAGGCCTGGTTCACCACGGCGCACGTGCCGGGGAGCGCGGTCGGACTGATGGAGTTCCGGCTCGGTGAGGCCGGGCTGGACGCCATGGGGTTCGCCGTGCACGTGCCGCACTACCTCGCCCGCGCCGAGTACCCGCAGGCAGGGCGGGTGCTGCTGGACCACGTCGGGCTCGCCGCGGGGCTGTACCTGCCCACCGAGTCCATCACCAAGGCCGCGGAGCGCACCGAGGCGGAGATCGCCGAGCAGGTGGCGGGCTCGGACGAGGTGAGGCAGGTGGTCGAAGCGCTCGAACAGCAGTACGACATGGTCGCCTCCGGCCGTGCCGAGCGTTCCAGCATGGGCCTGTCGGGCGAGCTGCCCAGCGCGGACGAGCTCGCCGCTGAGGTGGAGCGATTCCTCCGCGGAGAGGACGACAACGGGCCCTCCTGACGGTTACCGGCGGGTTGTGGACAACTCGCCGTCAGCACGCCGCTCGTGTCGGTGCCCTGGGTGACGGTTTCCCGGTCGGATCCACGACCGAGGAGACATCGATGTGTGCGTTCTGCGACGACCCGACGCTCACCTACCCCGAGTACCTGGCCAGGATGGCACGCACCGCCGACGAGTACGGCTGGGCGGTGCAGGGGATCGAGCGCGAGCGGCACCGCCCGCCATGGGCCTACACGGTCGGCCTCACGCCACGCGGACGGCCGGAACTGCTGATCACCGGGCTGCCGCTGCGCCGCTCCGCGAACCTGCTGAACAGGATGGCGGCACACCTGCTCCGCGGTGCGACGCCCGCATCCGGCGAGCGGATGCAGCTGATCGACGGACCGCTCGTGGAGTTCGTGCCGGTCGAGCATCCGGACGTCCACCTGCTCACGGCGCTCGCTCTGTACGGGCCGCACGTGCGCGGGCTGCAGGTGGTGTGGGCCGACGACCACGGCGGGTGGCCGTGGGAGCGCGGGTTCCGCGGTCGGCGGGGCGGCCAACCCGTGCTCGGTCCTCGCGGGGCTTGATCAGTTCCACAGTGTGGGTCTGATCATGATTCCGGGTATCGCCGCAGATCGCGCGGGTAACGAGGCGGTCCCCATCTGCCCTTTCGAGTTGACGCAGAGGCCCCGTGGATCGATGGTGGCCCCAATCGTGCGTCGTGGGAAGGGGGCAGGCTCGGGCCCACGCCTGAGTCACACCACATGACCGTTCACAAGGAAGACAACACAATCGACACGCCGCTACCGGATCCAGCGGCACCGATCACCACCGCTGAGCAGCGCCAGCCGGTCGACTGGGCAATATTCGGGATCGCCGCGGGCCTCGTCGTCGCGTTCATCATCTGGGGCGTCACTTCGGTCGACACCCTGAGCGCCGTCTCCTCCGCGGTGCTCGCCGGCATCATGAACGCGGGCGGCTGGGCGTTCGTCCTGGTGGCAAGCGGTTTCGTCGTGTTCGCGCTGTGGCTCGCGTTCAGCAGCTACGGCAAGATCCCGCTCGGCGGCGACGACGAGGGGCCGGAGTTCCGCACGGTCTCGTGGATCGCGATGATGTTCAGCGCCGGCATGGGTATCGGCCTGATGTTCTACGGCGTCAGCGAGCCGCTCACGCACTTCACCGACCCGCCGCCGGGCACGGTGGCCGCCGGCACGCCCGAGGCGCTCGACGTCGCCATGGCCACCACGCTGTTCCACTGGACGCTGCACCCGTGGGCGATCTACGCGGTGGTCGGGCTCGCCATCGCCTACAGCACGTTCCGTCGCGGCCGCCGGTCGCTGATCAGCTCGGCGTTCGCGCCGCTGCTGGGCGAGCGCCGCACCGACGGCGCGTTCGGCAAGTTCGTCGACATCCTCGCGATCTTCGCCACCCTGTTCGGCTCGGCGGCCTCGCTCGGCCTCGGCACCCTGCAGATCGGCGCGGGTCTGCAGGCCAACGGTCTGCCGCCGGCAGAGCTTCCCCTGCTGCTCGGCATCATCGCGGTGCTCACGATCGCGTTCGTGGCCTCAGCGGTGTCCGGGGTGGCAAAGGGCATCCAGTGGCTGTCGAACATCAACATGGTGCTCGCGGGGATCCTGGCCCTCTTCGTGTTCGTCGCCGGCCCGACGATCCTCATCCTCAACCTGATCCCCACCTCCATCGGCGACTACTTCGGGGACATGGCCCAGATGGCCGCGCGCACGGCGGCCACCGGCGGCGATGCCACCGCGGAGTGGCTGTCCGGGTGGACGGTCTTCTACTGGGCCTGGTGGATCTCCTGGACGCCGTTCGTCGGGATGTTCATCGCCCGCATCAGCCGCGGCCGCAGCATCAAGCAGTTCGTCGTCGGGGTGCTGCTCATCCCGAGCCTGGTGAGCCTGCTGTGGTTCGCCATCTTCGGCGGCGCCGCGATCCAGGCGCAGCGCAGTGGCACCGACCTCGCGTCGGCCGACACGGAGGGGCAGCTCTTCGGTCTGCTTCACTCGATGCCGCTCGGCGGGGTGATGAGCGTCATCGCCATGGTCCTCGTCGCGATCTTCTTCGTCTCCGGCGCCGACGCGGCGTCCGTGGTCACCGGCACGCTCTCGCAGCACGGCACGATCCGGCCCACCCGCTGGGTCGTGGTGTTCTGGGGCGTGGTGATGGGCGCGATCGCGGCGATCATGCTCGCCATCGGGGCCGCCCAGGCCGGCGAGGGCGAGCAGGACGAGGCGCTCAACGGGATCCGCGACATCACGATCATCTCGGCGGCCCCGTTCGCCCTCGTCATGGTCGCGCTCTGCATCGCGCTGGCGAAGGACCTGCACGACGACCCGCTGATGCGCCGCGACCGGCGCGCGGCCGCGGCCGTAGAGCAGGCCGTCGACCACGGCACGAAGACCTACGGCGACGAGTTCGTGGTGGCCGTCAAGCCGCACCCGGACGCGCCGCGCAGCGGAGAGTCGTCGCGCACGGACGCGGGTGAGCAGACCTAACCTCCAGCCGTAGCTCGTCATGTCCCCGGCGGCGGCCGGCGGCGCGATGATCGGTAAGCCGGCGCGAGTACGGGCGGATCTCGCCCGTTCTCGCGCCGGACCGCTGATCACGGCTCGCACCATCCCCGCGAACCAGGAGAGGGCGCGCTAGACCGTCTCCAGCACAACCTTCCCGGTGACGCGCCGCTCGTCGATGATCGCGAGCGCCTCGGCGGCGCGGTCGAGCGGGAGGGTGGTGCCGATCACCGGGTCGAGGGCGCCGGAGCGCAGGTAGGGCTCCAGCTCGGCCCACTGCTTCTGCAGGTAGCCGGGACGGGCGAAGGCGTACGCGCCCCAGCCGACGCCCACCACGTCGATGTTGCCCAGCAGGAGCCGGTTCACCTTCACGGTGGGGATCTCCCCCGCGGTGAAGCCGACGACGAGCAGGCGCCCCTCGGGGGCGAGGCAGCGCAGCGAGTCGGTGAAGCGATCCCCGCCCACCGGGTCCACCACGAGGTCGACGCCCGCGCCGCCGGTGAGCCCCTTCACGGCGTCCTTGAACCCGTCGGCGAGCACGGCCTCGTGTGCGCCTGCGGCGCGGGCCACCTCCGCCTTCTCCTCGGTCGACACCACGGCGATCACCCGAGCACCGAGTGCCACGGCGAGCTGGATCACCGCCGTGCCCACCCCGCCCGCGGCCCCCTGCACGAGCACCGTCTGGCCATCGCGCAGGTGACCGCGCACGAGGAGAGCGAAGTGAGCGGTGAGGTAGTTCATCGGCAGGCACGCGCCCGCCGCGAAGCCGATCCCGTCGGGCAGCGGAAGGACGACGTCCGCGGGCGCCGCCACCACGTCGGCGAACGCGCCGGTGGTCGTGAACGCGGCCACGCGGTCGCCCGCGCGCAGCGGGGAGCCGTCCGGCGCCTCGCGCACGACACCGGCCACCTCGGACCCGAGCGTGAACGGGAGGTCCGGCTTGTACTGGTAGAGCCCCTTGGACTGCAGGACGTCGGGGAAGTTGACCCCGGACGCCCGCACGTCGACGAGCACCTGGTCGGGTTCCCGATGTGGTTCCGGCACGTCGCGCACCTCGACCGCCGCCGGCCCGTCCAACCGCACCACCTGCACCGCGCGCACCCGATGACCCCTTCGTCGGCCGTCCCTTCTTCGGGACCCTAACTTCTACAGACGGCCCTTGACCGGGTCGCCGGCCGGCAGCGGCGTCATCGTCACGACGGCCGCGGGGGACTCGAGGAGCCCGTCGAGCGCCGCGCCGAGCCGCTTGACCGGCTCGCCGACGGAGTGCGCGTCGAGCAGCTCCTGCGACTCCCACTTCTCGAGCAGCACCAGCGTGCCGTCCGCGGCGTCGTGCAGGGCGTAGAGCAGGCAGCCGTCCTCGGCGTGGACGCCGGGGAGCGCGCCCTCGATGGCCGCCCGCGCGTCGCCGTGACGCCCGGGGAGCGGGCGGAAGACGGCGGTTACGACGACTGGCATGTCTCTCCTTCAGATTCGTGCGGTGCTGGACCGCTCCAGGAACTCGGCGGCCACCCTGACCCGCCGGGGGCCCGGCGGGAGTTTCTGGCGCATCCGGGCGTGCACCAGCTCGACCGAGTGCAACGCGAGCATGTCGATCGGCTGGCGGACGGCGGTGAGCGGGGGCCGGATGAGCTCGGTCCACGGGTTGTCGTCGAAGACCACGACCGACAGGTCGTCCGGGATCGCGATGCGGGCCTGGGAGAGCATCCGCAGGACCACGCGCACCTGCGCGGTGTTGGCGACGACGAGCCCGGTGGGCGGGTCGTCGAGCGCGAGCATCTGGGCCACCACCTCGGCGCCCCGGTCGCCGCGGAACGGCGCGGGACCCACCAGCCGGTCGTCGCGCGCGACGCCGTGCTCGCGAAGGGCCTGTTCGTAGCCCTGCACGCGCTCGACGCCCGTGGTGGTGTCGAGCGGCCCTGAGACGATCGCGATCCGGGTGTGCCCGCGGTCGAGCAGGTGCCGCGTGGCGGTGGCGGCCGAGTCGACGTTCTCGATGCTCACGACGTCGACCTGGTCGAGGTCGGTGATGGCGCGGTCGACGAAGACGACCGGGATGTCGAGGGCCGCGAGTTTCTCCCAGCGCGCGACGTTGTGGCTGGTGGGGGTGCCGATCATGCCGCCGACCGAGCGGTCGAGCAGCGTGTCGAGGGCCTGCCCTTCCAGGTGCGGGTCCTCCTGGGTGGTCATGAGCAGGATCTGCAGGTCACGCGAGCGCGCCTCGGCGACGACGCGGTCGGCGAGGCGGGCGAAGAACGGGTTGGTGAGGTCGGCGAGCAGCAGGCCGATCGTCTCGCTGCGCCCGTGGGAGAGCTCCCGTGCGGCGGCGCGCGGCCGGTAGGCGAGCGCCTCGATCGCATCGAGGACCTGCGCGCGCTTCGCCGGGGCGACCGGCCCCGTGCCGTTGAGCACGCGCGACACCACCGAGACGGAGACCCTCGCGCGAGCGGCGACGTCCCGGATGGTGGCCGCCTTTTTCATGCTCCCCCCTCCACCGAGGCGTCAGTTAACCCCATCCCGACCGTTGACCTTGCCGAAACGCCCGTGGTACAAAACTGGTACCGGTACCACTCTACCAGTCGAGGAGTCCTCGGTGAACTTGCACGACCTGTTGCAGGCCCGTGAACGCGACGGCGACCCGATCCGGGTCGGGCTCATCGGCGCAGGCCGGTTCGGGACGATGTTCCTCGCCCAGGCGCGCAACACCCCGGGGATCCACGTCGCGGCGATCGCCGACATCAACCTCGACCGGGCGCACCAGGCCCTCAAGCTCGTCGACTGGCCGCAGGACGCCGTCATCGACGACCTCGGCTCCGCGCTGGCCGGCGGCACCACCGCGGTGCTCCCCGACGCGGCACCCCTGTTCACCGACGCCATCGACGTCGTCGTGGAGGCCACCGGCAACCCGATCATCGGCACGTCGCACGCGCTCACGGCGCTCGACGCCGGCCAGCACGTGATCATGGTGACCGTCGAGGCGGACGCCGTGGTCGGCCCCGCGCTCGCGCGCCGTGCCGCGGAGCGCGGGCTGGTGTACTCGATGGCATACGGTGACCAGCCCGCGCTGATCATGGAGCTGGTGGACTGGGCCCGCACGTCCGGCTTCGACGTGGTGTGCGCAGGCAAGGGGGCCAAGTACCTCGAGCACTACCACGAGATGAACCCCGACAACGTGTGGGAGCACTGGGAGTTCTCGAAGGAGCTCACCGACTCCGGCCAGCTCAACCCGCGCATGCACACGGCGTTCCGCGACGGCACGAAGGCCGCGATCGAGATGGCGGCGGTCGCGAACGCGGCCTGCCTCGTGCCGTCGGACGAGGGGCTGACTTTCACCCCGGGCGACGTCGAGCAGATCGCCACGGTCTGCCGCCCGCGCGAGGTGGGTGGTGTGCTGGCCCACGAGGGGTCGGTGGACGTCATGTCCAGCGTCACGCGCGACGGGGACTGGATCCCGCACAACACGCAGGAAGGCGTGTTCGTGGTCGTGAAAGCGACCAACTCCTACGTCTCCGGCTGCTTCGCCGAGTACCCGTGGCACCCGGACCCCACAAAGCAGTACGCCGCGCTGTACCGGCCCTACCACTACGTCGGCCTCGAGCTCGGGATGTCGATCGCCAACGCCGTACTGCGCGGCATCCCCACCGGCGCCCCGAAGGGGTTCTCCGCCGACGTCGTGGCCACGGCGAAGAAGGACCTTGCGGCGGGCGACGTGCTCGACGGCGAGGGCGGCTACACGGTGTGGGGGAAGCTGATCTCCGCGCGGGCGTCGGTCGAGCGCGGCGCGCTCCCGATCGCGCTGGCCCACCACGTCGAGCTGAAGCGCGACGTCCAGAAGGGCGCGATCGTCACCTGGGACGACGTGGAACTGGACGAGGCCGCGTTCGGCCAGGTGCTCGAGCTCCGGCGGGAGACGGAGCGCCTCCTCGGCACGCCGTGAAGGTCTCCCTGCTCGGCCTGGGACCGATGGGCGCTCCCGTGGCGGCGAACCTCGTCCGCGGGCTCGGCGCGCTGACCGTCTGGAACCGCACGCCAGGGAAGGCCGACGAGGTGGTCGCGCTGGGCGCCCGGCGGGCCGCGTCCCCCGCCGATGCCGCCGCCGACGTCGTGCTCACAGTGCTTCCCGATCTGCCGCAGGTCGAGTCGGTGCTGCACGGTCGGGAAGGGCTGCTCGCCGGCTGGCGGCGGGACCGCATGCCGGAGCCTGTGCTCGTCGTCCACGGGACGGTCTCCCCGGTCGCGATGCGGACCTTCGCGGAGGGGCTCCGGCGCGAGCACGGGGTGCGCGTCGTCGACGCCCCGATGAGCGGCGGCGTTCCCGGCGCGGAGCGGGGCGAGCTGAGCCTCATGGTCGGCGGCGACCCGGCGGACGTGGAGGCGCTGGCGCCGGTGTTCGCCCCGATCGCGTCCACCGTCGTGCACTTCGGTCCGAGCGGCTCGGGGCAGCTCGCCAAGGCGTGCAACCAGGTGGTGGTGGCCGGGACGATCGCGGCGCTGTGCGAGGCGCTCTGCCTGGCCGACCGGTACGGCCTGTCCCGTGCCGACCTGCTGGCCGCGCTCGCAGGTGGGCTCGCCGGATCGACGGTGCTCGACCAGAAGCGCGAGCGGTGGCTGCGTGAGGACTTCACCGGCGGTGGCAGCGCGCGCAACCAGCTCAAGGACCTCCGGTTCGCCCGCGAGGCCGCGAACGCGGCCGAGGCGCCGTCGGAGCTGACGGCGCTGCTCCACGACCAGTTCCACCGGATGGTCGCCGCCGGCGACGGCGAGCTCGACCACTCCGGTCTCCTGCGCACGATCGCCGCGGGGACCTGAGGCACGTCCACGAGAAGAAGGGTCTGCAATGGTGCGTCCAGAGGAAGCCGGGCCGAGGTCGCCCCTCCTGCCCGAGGTGCCGCGGGAGCTGTCCAGGCGGCGGTTGAGTCTCCGCACGATCGTGCTGTTCTTCGGCCCGGGAGCGATCATCGCCTCGCTCACCGTGGGCAGCGGCGAGACCGTGCTCGCCTCGCGGCTGGGTGCCGTGTTCGGCTACGCGATCCTGTGGCTGGTGGTGGTCGGCGCGGTCACGAAAGCCGCGATCATCTACGCCTCCAACCGCTACATCGTGCTCACCGGCGAACACCCCATGAGCGGCCTCGCGCGGGCCATCCCCGGGCCGCGCGGCTGGTTCCCCGCGCTGATCGGGGCCCTCGCGGTGCTGTCGTTCCCGTTCGTCGCGAGCGCGCTCGCCACCGGCATCGGCAGCTACCTCAACATCGTCTTCGGCGGCCCGGCCGTTGCCTGGGGGCTCGTGCTGCTGGTCCTCGCCGCCGCGCTGGCCTGGTTCGGCTGGTACGCGCTGCTGGAACGCGCCCAGGTGGCGATCGTCTCGATCAAGGTCGCCCTCGTGGTCGTCGCCGTGTTCGCCGCCCAGCCGCAGTGGCTGGACGTGATCGCCGGGTTCGTGCCGCAGGGCTTCGGCTACGCGCCCTTCGTCTTCACCGAGTACCCGGAGATCGCCAACCGGTCGGTGTGGATCGAGGCGGTCGTCTTCATGGGCGGGCTCGGCGGCGGCATGTACGACTACATCGGCTACGCCGGCCTCATGCGCGAGAAGCGGTGGGGCGCGCTCGGCCTGCCGGGGCGCGACCGGGCGGTGGCCCAGCCGCTCGCGCTGACCGATACCCCCGAGGAGCGGGTGCGGGTCCGCGGGTGGTCGCGGGCGCCGCTCGGCGACGTGGTGCTCAGCTTCGCGGCGATGGCGCTCACCGCGGTGGCGTTCGTGATCACCGGCACGGAGATCCTCGGCGCGGCGCACAACGTGCCGAGCGGCCAGAACGTGCTGACCTACCAGGGCGACGTGCTCGGGGTGATCCACCCGGTGTTCCGCTACTTCTACGTCGTCGCGATCATCATGGTCTTCTTCGGCACCATGTACGCGATCTGGGAGGTCTACTCCCGCACCGCGTACGAGTCGCTGTCCGCGGTCTCGGCGAGGGTCCGCAACGCCGGGATCGGCACGACGCGCACGGTCGTCTACGCCTACGTGCTGCTCGGCGGCACCGCGCTGATCCTCACCGGCGCCGACCTCGTCTCGCTGATCACGCCGGCGAACATCGTGGGTGGCACGGTGGCCTGCGGGATCTACGGGCTGGGCCTGCTCGTGCTGGAGCGGCGGGTGTTCCCCGCGGCGCTGCGCACGAGGCCTGCCGCGCGCGTGCTCGTCGCCGTGTCGTCGGTGGTGCTGCTCGGGTCAGGGCTCGTCGCGCTCCTCCAGTACGTGGGGGTGCTGCGGTGAGCCCAGGTCATCTGCTCGCCGCGTGCTGCTTCCTCGTGCTCGCCGGCATGCGGGCCGTCGAGGGGTCGTGGGTGTGGGCAGGCGTGTTCGCCCTCGCCGCGCTCGCACAGGTCGTCCTCGGGGCCAGGTTCCGGTCGGCACCCGGGGCGCAGGGTGAGGCGCGGCCGCGGCAGGCGTCGACGTGGCGGCTGCTCACCGTGTCGTCCTGCGTCCTCAGCGCCGTGCTGCTCGTCGTGCAGCCTGCGCTCGGGCTCGTTGCCGCGGTCGTCGCCCTCTACTGCCTGCGGGCGGCCCGGACCGCCGTGCGAGCATGACGCCCGCGACGGCGGATTCGAAGGGGCCGGGATGGGACTCGTCACGCTCGACCTTCCGAAGCCGCGGGACATGCGCGGCCGGTGGGCGGCCTTCGCCGCCGTACTCGCCGCCCGCGGATGGGGTCGCGGCTGCCACGCCACCGACGCCGTGTGGCACTTCGACGACGGTGGCGGCAACTGGGCCGACCTGCACCACGTCGACGGCGGGCGGGCCGTGCTGGTCGGGCACGACCACGAGTACTCCGACACCTACTTCGCGGCGGCCGCGGAGTACTTCCAGGAGCCGGAGACCGACCTGCTGGCCGAGGCGCCCGGCTGGTGGGCACCCCCGGCACGAGCGGCGATGGACCGGGGCCTGTGGGTCGGGTTCGTGTACGGCTACGAGCACGGCGTCTGGCGCCGCGCCGAGTACGAGGTGTCGGACGGGTTCGCGTCCGTCGGCCTCCCCGCAGTCGACGACGAGCGGTGCCGGGAGCTCGTGGTCGAGTTCACGCAGGAGGCACCCGGCCTGGCCGGTGGGGAGCCGGACCCTCGTGCTGTCGACGCGCTCATCGCCGCCGACGCCGACGTCACCGAGGCGCACGTGCGCGCGGTGATCGGCCCGACCGGATGGGACCCGGCCGCGGGCGCCGCCGCGGCGCGGGCGTTCCTCCGGGTGTGATCAGGCGGGCACGCCGTCGTCGTAGGTCACGGCGCGCGGCGCGCTCGTGAGCTCCTCCACGAGTGCAGTGAGCCTGCGGTCAATGCGCTGCTGCACTCGTTCGAGGCCGTCGAGCTCGCGGGCGAGGTCCACGGCCCGATCCGAGCTCCCGACGCCGTCGAGGAGCCTGTCCAGCTCCGCGTTCACGCGCTCGATCCGCACCCGGCAGCGATCCGAGGCCTGGACGTGGGCGAGCAGCTTGGCGCGCTGATCGGCGTCGATGGTGTCCGGCACGGACCCCACGAGCTGCTGCAGCCGGTGTGGATGCACGGCGGTCCCCCTCACGTGACGGGCATCACCACTGACCGTAAGCGCCGACCCTCCGCTGGGGAAGCCCTCGGCCCTACCCTTGCGCCGTGACGGCATGGGTGGACACCGGCCGGTTCGTTCGCGAGTTCGTGCGCGACCCCCTTCACACGGCGTCCGTGACGCCGAGCTCGCGGGCGCTCGCCGCGGCGATGGTGCGGGCAATCCCGGCGGCCGGTGCACCGGTCGTCGTCGAGCTCGGGCCCGGCACCGGAGCGTTCACCCGGGCGATCCAGGAGCGCACCGGCGGGCGGGCGCGGCACGTCGCTGTCGAGCTGAACGGGCGGTGGGCGCGGCTGCTCACCGAGCGCCACCCCGAGGTCGACGTGGTGCAGGCCGACGCCCGCGAGCTGCCCCGCCTGCTCGCCGACCGCGGCATCACCGCCGTGGACGCCGTGGTGAGCGGCTTGCCATGGGTGGCATACACCCCCGGACCCGACGGCCGCGGCCTGCACGCCGTGATCACCGAGGTCCTCGCGCCGACGGGTGTGTTCACGCAGTTCGGGTACACCTGGACCCGCTGGGCCCCACCGGCCCGGCGCCAGCTCGCGGACCTGCGGGCCCACTTCGCCGAGGTGACGACCAGTCGCACGGTGTGGCGCAACGTTCCGCCCGCGATCGTCCACGAGGCCCGCCGACCCATCCATGGTGAGGAATGATGTTCAACGGCGCACATGTGATCCTCTACAGCCGCGACGCGGACGCCGACCGGGCGTTCCTCCGCGACACGCTCGCCTTCCCCCACGTCGACGCGGGCGACGGCTGGCTGATCTTCAGGCTCCCGCCCGCCGAGGTCGCCGTGCACCCGACCGACGCGGAGCCGAAGCACGAGTTCTACCTGATGTGCTCGGACATCGAGAAGGTGCTCAGCGAGTGCGCGGCGAAAGGCGTCGCGGTCGTCGAACCGGCGAGCGACCAGGGGTGGGGCGTCCTCGCGTCGATCAGGCTGCCGAGCGGCACTCCCCTGTCGATCTACGAGCCGCGCCACCCGGTCGCCTACGACCTCTGACGCGCTCACCCCGCGAGTCGCGGTCTCCGTGCACGCGAGTCGCGCTCTGGGTGCGGCCGTGTCGGGGTGACTGAGTCAGAGGTGGGGCTGGACCAGCTCGATGTAGCGGCGGGCCATCGTGGCGATGACCTGCTCGCCAGGGGCCGCCCACACGTCGGCGTGGAAGATCTCCACCTCGACGTCGCCGGTGTACCCGGCGGCGGCGACGGCGCGGGTGAAGGCCGGGAAGTCGATGTGGCCATCGCCCATCATCCCGCGGGCGAGCAGTGAGTCGGCGGGGAGCGGGGTGATCCAGTCGCACACCTGGTACGACACGATCCGCTCCCCCGCGCGTGCGATCTGGGCGTGGACTCCCGGCTCCCACCACAGGTGGAAGGTGTCGACGACGACGCCGACCTCGTGCGGCGCGAACCGCTCGGCGATGTCGAGCGCCTGCGCGAGCGTGGAGATCACGCCGCGGTCGGCGGCGTAGATCGGGTTCATCGGCTCGATACCGAGGGTCACCCCACGCTCGACGGCGGCCGGGACGAGCGCGGCGATCGCCTCGGCGGCGCGGGTGCGGGCGCCGGTGAGGTCCTTGTCGCCCGGCGGCAGCCCGCCGGGGACGAGCACCAGCGCCGTCGTGCCGAGGCCGGCGGCCTCGTCGAGGGCACGCAGGTTGTCCTCGTGCGCCGCGCCGCGCGCGGCCGGATCGGCCGCGGTGAAGAAGCCACCTCGGCACAGCGAGGAGACGCGCAGGCCCGCGTCGTCCACGATGCGGCGGGCCACGTCGACGCCGACCTCGGCCACCGGCTCGCGCCACAGCCCGATCGCCGGCAGCCCCGCGCCGACGGCGCCGTCGACCGCCTCCCGCAGCTTCCAGTTCGCGGTGGTGCGCTGGTTGAGCGAGAGCCGGGCCAGTCGCGGGTCGCCGGGGGCGGGGGTGTCGACGTGGGCCGGGATCCCGCTGGGGATGTCGAGAACGGTCACCGCACCGCCCCGGCCACGGTGAGCAGGCTGCGCAGCTTCGCAGCCGCCGCCTCCGGGTCCGGCAGCAACCGAGCCTCGTTGGCCAGCGCGAACACCTCCGACAGGTGCACCACCGACCGCGCCGACTGCAGCCCGCCCACCATCGTGAACCCTGGCTGGTGGCCGCAGAGCCACGACAGGAACGCGATCCCGGTCTTGTAGTAGAAGGTCGGCGCCTCGAACACCTTCCGCGACAGCTCGAGGGTGGGCGCGAACTCGGAGTCGTAGCGCTCCAGGTCGCCATCGTCGAGCGCGGCCAGCGCCGCCGATGCGGCAGGGGCGATCGCGGCGAACGCGCCGAGCAGCGCGTCGGAGTGGTGCGTGCCGTCGCCGCGGATCAGCTCGGGGTAGTTGAAGTCGTCGCCGGTGTAGAGCCGCACGCCCTCGGGCAGCCGGGCGCGCAGGCCGATCTCGTGCTCCGCCGAGAGCAGCGAGACCTTCACCCCGTCGACCTTCGCCGCATGCGCCTCGACGAGCTGCACGAACGTGTCCGTGGCCGAGGCGACCTCGGCGGAGCCCCAGTAGCCGGCGAGCTGGGGGTCGAACGCCTCCCCGAGCCAGTGCAGGATCACCGGCTCGCGCACCTGACGCAGCAGTGCCTCGTAGACGCGCACGTAGTCGTCCGGCCCCGCGGCGACGGCGGCCAGCTGCCGCGACGCCATCAGGATCACCTGCGCGCCGGTGCCCTCGACGTACTCGACCTGCTCGGTGTAGGCGGCCAGCACGTCGTCGACCGTGGTCAGGTCGGTGCGGTGGTCGGTGCCCGCGCCTGCCGCGATGCGGGCCCCGTGCGTCTGGGCCTGCTCGGCGCTGCGGCGCACCAGCTCCTGCACGGCGGGCCAGTCGAGGCCCATGTTGCGCTGCGCGGTGTCCATGGCCTCGGCGACGCCAAGGCCGTAGGAGAACAGGTGCCTGCGGAACGCCAGCGTCGACTCCCAGTCGACGACGGCGGGCGCGCCCGGCACGTTCTCGCCCCACGGGTCGCCCACGACGTGCGCGGCGGCGAACGCCACCCGGCTGCGGTACGGCTCGGGGTGGGCCGCCCACTCCCGCGGCGGCGCCAGCTCGACGGTCCGCCACCCCCCTCCGGCGGCGGGCACCTCGATGGATGTGTCAACGGCGGTCATCAGGGCCTCCTCCCCATAGGTCGTGAGTGGATACGCGCGCCATGGCCGTCGTATCCGCTCACGACCCCAGCTCCACCCGGACGCCCTCGGCGTTGGACTTGAGTGCGGCGTCCACCAGCCGCAGCCCACGGACGCCGCTGGCGAAGTCGTACGGGTGCGGGCGCCCGGCGTCGACGTCGAGCAGGTACTGCTCCCACTGCGCGCGGAAGCCGTTGGCGAACTCCTGGTTGTCCGGCACCTGCTCCCACTGCCCGCGGAAGTCCTGGTCGGTGGGCACATCCGGGTTCCAGACGGGCATCGGCGTGCGGACCCGGTGCTGGACGCGGCAGCCGAAGAGACCCGCGACGGCGGAGCCGTGCGTGCCGTCCACCTGGAACTCGACGAGCTCCTTGCGGTCCACCCGCACGGCCCACGACGAGTTGATCTGCGCGATCACGCCACCGGCCAGCTCGAAGATCCCGTACGCGGCGTCGTCGGCGGTGGCCTCGTAGGGCTCGCCCTTCTCGTCCCAGCGCTCCGGGATGTGGGTGACGGCCTTCGTCATCACGGCCTCGACGCCACCGAACAGGTGCTCGAGCACGTAGTTCCAGTGGCAGTACATGTCGAGGACGATGCCGCCACCGTCCTCGGCCCGGTAGTTCCAGCTGGGCCGCTGCGCGGGGATCAGGTCGCCCTCGAACACCCAGTAGCCGAACTCGCCGCGCACCGACAGGATCCGCCCGAAGAACCCGGAGTCGATCAGCCGCTTCAGCTTGATCAGCCCGGGCAGGAAGATCTTGTCGTGCACCACGCCGTCGACGATGCCGGCGGCCTTCGCGGCCTCCACCAGCTCCTCGCCCTCGGCCACCGACTCCGCGATCGGCTTCTCGGTGAACACGTGCTTCCCGGCGGCGATCGCGCGCAGGATCGTCTTCTTGCGCTCGCTGGTGACGAGCGAGTCGAAGTAGACGGGTGCGTCGTCCTCGCCGAGGGCGGCGTCGAGATCGGTGTGCACGGTCTCGATGTCGTGCTTGCGGGCGATCTCGGTGAGCTTCTCGCGGTTGCGGCCGACGATCACCGGCTCGACCTGCAGGCGGGTGCCGTCGGGGCGCAGCACACCGCCGTCGTCACGGATCGCGAGGATGGACCGCACGAGGTGCTGGCGGTAGCCCATCCTCCCGGTCACGCCGTTCATGACGATGCGCATGCACTTCCTACTTTCTCTCTGTGACGGTGGGACGCCCGCCGAGGTACAGCTCGGCGAGCTGCGGGTCGGCGAGGAGCTCCGCTGCGGGGCCGCTGATGTGCACGCGGCCGAGGTCGAGGACGCAGCCAAGGTCGGCGGTCTCCAGCGCGCGCCGGGCGTTCTGCTCGACGAGCAGGATCGCGAGCCCGGCCTCGCGCATGGCGACGACCTGCTCGAACACCACGGCGGTGGCTTTGGGGTCCAGGCCCATGGACGGCTCGTCGAGCAGCAGCACCTTGGGGCTGACCATCAGCGAGCGGGCGAACTCCACCTGCTTCTGCTGGCCACCCGACAGAAGGCCTGCGAGCGAGCGCCAACGCTCGCGGACCACCGGGAAGAGGCCCTGCACGAACGCAACCCGCTCGGCGATCCGGGCCTTGTCGGTGACCGTGTACGCCCCGAGCGTGACGTTCTCGGCCACGGTCATCTCGGGGAAGACGCTGTGCCCCTGCAGCACGTGGGCGACGCCAGCGGCCAGCATCCGCTGCGGGGACAGCCCGGTGACGTCCTGCCCGTCGACGCGGACGGCACCCGAGCGCGGCGCGAGCAGCCCGCTCGCGACCTTGAGCACGGTGGACTTGCCTGCGCCGTTCGGGCCGACCAGGCACACGACCGTGCCCGCCGGCACGCTGACCGACAGCCCGCGCAGCACGAGCGCGGCGCGGCCGTAGCCGGCTTCGATGTCGCGCAGTTCCAGAAGGGGTTCAGCCGCCCTTGAATCAGACACCGAGATACGCCTCCAGCACCGCTGGGTCGGCCCGGACCGTGTCCGGCGGACCCTCTGCGATCGGCCGCCCGCGGTCGAACACGACCACGTGGTCGGACAGGCTCATCACCAGCTCCATGTTGTGCTCGACGACGATGAAGGTCCGGCCCTCCGCGTTGAGCTCGCGCACCAGCGTGGCGATCCGCTCGATCAGGGCGGGGTTCACGCCACCCGCCGGCTCGTCGAGCATGATCGTCTCCGGCTCCGCCATCAGGACGCCTGCCAGCTCGAGCAGCTTCTGCTGGCCGTAGGACAGGTCGCGCGCCTCGACGCCTTCCAGGTGGTCGATGCCCACGCGGCGCAACCACCCGCGGGCCCGTTTGATCTCCGCCGTTCCACGTGCCGAGCCGAGCAGCGCCGCGATGCCGCGGGGGCGGGAGGCGGCCAGCACGTTCTCCAGCACCGTCATGCGCGGGAAGATGCGGCACAGCTGGAAGCTGCGCCCGATGCCCGCCGCGGCGATGCGGTGCGGCGCCTTGCCGGTGACGTCACGGCCCCGGTAGCTCACGGTGCCGGAGTCGGGCCGGATCATCCCGGTCACGCAGTTGAAGAACGTGGTCTTGCCCGAGCCGTTCGGCCCGATCACCGCGTTGATCTTCCCGTGCCGGAACTCGACGCTCGCGTCGTCGACGGCGCGCACCCCGCCGAAGGCCTTCGTGAGGCCGACCGTCGCGATGCCCAGCTCGGTGGTCGTGATGGTCACCGCCGCACCTCCGCACGGTTCTGACGCTGCGTTGGCGGCGACGCCGACGAGCGGTCCCGCTCCAGCAGCTCGGCGGCCGTCTCCTCACGGATCGACCCCTGCTGGGGGCGGAAGCGGGCGACGAGGCCGGCCACCGCCGGGATCACGCCGTCGGGCATGAACAGCACGACGACCGCCAGCAGCAGCCCGGTGGCGACCAGGTGGAACTGGGTGTCGCCGTAGGAGACCTTGAAGTACTCGATGGCGGTGCCGACGACCAGAGCGCCGAGCAGCGGCCCGAACAGGTGCCGCACGCCGCCCAGCAGCGCCATCAGCACCATGTAGGAGCCGATCAGGATCGAGAACTGGAAGATCGGGTCGAGGTCGCCGAACCACAGCGCGTACATCCCGCCGCCGAGCGCGGTGAACGTCGCGGACACGACGAAGGCCACGAGCTTGTAGGCGAAGGTCGGCACGCCGAGCGACTGGGCCTTGTCCTCGTCCTCGCGGATCGCCTTGAGCCCGAGCCCGAATCGCGACCGGTCGATCGTCCACCAGGCGAGCAGCGCCAGGCCCAGCAGTGCGGCGAAGAGGTAGAAGAACACGGCGTGGTGCTGGGGCCGCAGCAGGTCCGGGAAGGGCCTCGGGACGGTGAGGCCGTCGGACCCGCCGGTGAAGTCCCGCCAGCTCTGGAACACCAGCAGCAGCACGAGCACCAGCGCGATCGACACGATCACGAACGACGCCCCGCGCACCCGCAGCGCGGCGATGCCGATCGGCACCGCGAGCACCGCGACGATCACGCCGGCCAGCCCGAGCGCGAGGAAGCTCGGCACCCCGGCCCGCGCGATCAGCAGCGCAGTGCCGTACGCGCCGAGGCCGAACCAGGCCGCGTGGCCGAGCGACATGTAGCCGGTGAACCCGCCGACGAAGTTCCACGACGTCGAGAGCACCGCGTACGAGAGCACGACGATGCCAGCGGACAGGATGTAGGGGTTCGGGCTCCAGAGCGGGAACGACAGCACCGCGGCGGCGCCGACGACCAGCGCAGTGAGCCTAAAAGCAGCGAGCCTAGAAACGTTGCGCAAGGCGACCTCCGAAGAAGCCCTGCGGCCGCACCAGCAGGGTGGCGAAGAGCGCGAGGTAGAACACCGTCTGCGCCCACGTCGTGCCCATCGGCAGCTGCAGGAGGCTCTGCATGATCCCGAGGACCATGGCGGCGATCGCCGCGCCCGGGATGCTGCCCAGCCCACCGACCACGATGATCGCCATCAGCGGGCCGATCCAGTGCCAGTGCAACGACGGGTAGATCGTGGAGTCGAGCGAGAGCGCCGCACCGCCGACCGCGGCGGTGGCCAGGCCGAGCCCGAAGCCGTAGCCGGCCACCTTGTCGGTGTCGATGCCGATCAGCCGCGCCGCCTGCGGGTGCTGGATCGTCGCCCGCAGCGCCTGTCCGAACCGGCTGCGGGTGAGCAGCAGGAACAGCGCGAGCAGCGAGAGCGCGGCCAGCCCGAACGCGATCAGCTTGACGACGGCCACCTGCGCGCCGAACACCTGGATGCTCGCGGCGCTGTAGGACAGCTGCACCCGCCGCTGGGTGCCGGAGTAGACGAACCCGAGCATGCCCTCGATGACCAGCGCCACCGCGAACGTCAGCAGCACCGACATCATCGTCACCGTCGCCGGGCGGAGCCGGGAGATCAGCAGCCGCTGGAACCCGACGCCGGCGAGGAAGAACAGCGGCACGGTGACGATCAGCGACAGCAGCGGGTCGATGCCGAAGCGCTGGTGGACGTCCCACGCCAGGTAGGCGGCGAGCACGAGGAACGCGGCGTGGGCGATCATCACCACCCGCATCACCCCGAAGTACAGCGTGAGCCCTGCGGCCAGCAACGCGTAGAGCCCGCCCAGCAGGATGCCGAGCACAAGGCTCTGGAAGAACAGGGAACCGGTCACCATGGGGCCTTCGGGTAGGTGAACTCCGCCTCAGCGGTCTCCTTCGGCAGGACGATCCGGATCTGACCGTCGACGTACTGCTGGATGAGGTGGGCGCTCTGCGGGCGGCCCTGGGCGTCCCAGTTCAGCGGGCCGACCACGGTGTCGACGGTGGCGGTGCGCAGCCAGTCGACGAGCCGCTGCTGGCAGTCGCCCTGCTCGGCACACCCCACGGCCTGCACGGCGGCCGCGACGACCTGCCCGGTTGTGTACGCGTTCGCCTCGTCCTCGGTGGGCGGGGAGCCGAACTGCGCCGTGTAGCGCTGCACGAAGTCGACGTTCGACGGGTACGGCGCCTCCGGCGTGTAGCCGGTGGGCGAGACGATGCCCTCGGTGGCCCCGCCGATCGCGTTGGGGAACTCCGGGTTGGTCGGCGCCGTGCTGAACGCGGCGAGCTTCGGCTGGTAGCCCAGCTGCCGCAGCGCGACGATCATGTTCACCGCGTCCTGGTACTGGGTGCCGCCCACCATGACGTCGGCCTGCGAGTTGGCGATCTGCGCCGCGATGCCGCTGAAGTCGGTGGTGTTGGGCGGGTAGACCAGGTCGACGACGGTCTGGACGCCGGCCGCCTCCAGCTTCTCCTTCAGCCCGTAGGCCGTGCCCTGCGCGAACGGGTCGTCCATGGCGGCGTAGGCGGCCGTGCGGGGACGCTCGCCCTCCGGCATCGCGGTGATCGCCTCGGCGAGGTGGTTGTAGTGGTCGTTCGCGACGGCGGGGGCGGCGTAGAAGAGGTTGTCGAAGCCCTGCTCGAACACCTGGGCGGCGGCGCCGGCCGGTTCGACGAAAAGCATCCCGTACTCCTTCGCCACGCGCCCCGACGGCACGACGAGGCGGGTGGAGAACGGCCCGAACACGAGGTCGACCTGGTCCTGGGCGATCAGCTGCTCGTAGTCGGCCACCACGCGGTCTGCGTTGGACTGGTCGTCGAGGATGCGCAGCTCGACCTGCCTGCCGAGCAGGCCACCGGTCGAGTTCACCGCGGCCGCCCACGCCTCGTAGCCACGCTGGACCCCCTTGCCGGGCTCGGAGAAATCCCCGGTGAGCGGCAGCGAGATGCCGACCCTGATCGGCTCTGACGGGTTGCCGCCACCCGTCTCACCTCCGCCGGAGCACGCGGTGAGGACCAGCGCCGAGACGCCGGCGAGGCATCCCAGCCGGAGTGCGGTGCGGGCGTTCATCGTGGGGATCTCCTCCTCGTCGAGGAACGTAAGCGCTTTCCGTAAGCGCTTGCGTAGACTACGGTCGGCCTAGCGGGCTGGCAAGGGAGGCACCGATGCCCAAACCGCGGTCGGCGCCGCGCCTCGCCGACGTCGCGGCACGCGCCAGCGTGTCCATCGCCACGGCGTCCCGGGCGCTCGCGGGCCGCGAGGGCGTGAGCGAGACGGTCGCCGCGCACGTGCGCGAGGTGGCCCTGCGGATGGGCTACGTCGCCAACGTCCACGCTCGTACGCTCGCGGGCGGCGCCACGTCCACGGTCGGCTTGATCGTCCACGAGATCGGCGACCCGTACTTCTCCGAGATCGCGAGCGGCGTGATCGGTGTGGCGGCGGAGCGCGGGTTCTCCGTGCAGATCTGCCACTCGGGGCGCGACCCCCGCAACGAGCTGCACCAGGTCCGCACGCTCATCGCCCACCGCACCGACGCGATCATCGTGGCCGGGTCCGGCTACACCGAGCCCGCGATGCAGGCGGAGTCGAACGCCGTGCTCAGCGCGTTCCAGGAGTCCGGCGGGCGGGTGGCCGTCATCGGGCGCCACCACCTCGCGGCCGACGCCGTGCGCCCCGCCAACGAGGCGGCGGGCGCCGCCGCGGCCGCACACCTGCTGGAACTCGGCCACCGCCGGATCGGGGTGATCGCCGGTCCCCCCATCCTCACCACGGTGGCCGACCGGCTGGCCGGCGTCGGACGGTCGCTCGCCGCCCACGGGCTCACCCTGGACGACGTGCCGGTGCTGCACACCGACTTCACCCGCAACGGCGGCGCGTCCGGGGCCGAGCGGCTCGTGGCCGAGCACCCCGACCTCACCGCGCTCATCGCGCTGAACGACCTGATGGCGATCGGGGTGCTGTCGACGCTGCGCGCCCGCGGGATCGCCGTGCCGGGGCAGGTGTCCGTGGCCGGAATCGACGACGTCGCGGTCGCGGCCGACCTCGCCCCCAGCCTCACCACCGTCCGGCTCCCGATGACCGAGATGGGCGAGCTGGCCTTGACGATGGCGCTCAAACCGCCCTCGGCCCGCAGGAGGCGCAAGAACACCGGCCACGAACTGATCGTGCGCGACTCGACGGGCCCGGCACCGCGCTGAACCGGCGGCGCTCCCTCGATCCCATGTCACGCTCCATCCGACCTTGGACGTACTCGGCGCAGTGGTCAGGCCGGCTCGTCGGCCAGGTAGGGCGGAGCAGGCTCGTACTGGATCGTCCGCATGACCGCCCGGGCGTGCTCGCGGCCGTGGATGCGCCCGACCAGCCACAGCGCCATGTCGATCCCCGCGGACACGCCCTGGCTGGACACCAGGTTGCCGTCGACCACGTACCGGGCGTCGCGTACGACTGTGATGTCCCCGAGTCGCTCCAGCTCGTCCTCGAGGGCGCGTTCGGTGGCCACCCGGCGGCCACGCGACACGCCGGCGGCATGCATCAGGAACGCGCCGGTGCACACGCTCGTGGCCCACTCGGCGGTCGCGGCCGTGCTCGTGATCCAGCCCATGACGGCGGGGTTGGCCATCTCCGCCTCGATCCGCGAATGCGCCCCACCGGGGACGAGCAGCACGTCGAGCGGCGGGTGGTCGGCCAGCGTGTGATCGGGCACCACCCGCATCCCGTTGGCGCACCGGACGAGGCCAGGACGCTCGGCGACGAGCACCACCGTGTCGGCGCGGCCGCGGCGGCGCGAGGATCCGTGGAACACCTCCCACGGTCCGACGAAGTCGAGCTCCTGCACCCCGTCGAAGACGAGGATCCCGTACGTGGTCACCGGCGCGCCTCCGCCACGTCGTCCTTCGCGGGAGCGGACCGTGCGTCGGCAACGAGGCTGCCGACCACGAGCGCGCCGCCGACGAAGTCCAGCCACGTGAGCCGCTCCCCCAGCACGAGCACCGCGCCGAGCACGCCGAAGACCGGGATCAGCGTGAGGTAGGTGGCCGCCCGCGCGACCGGCATCCGGGTGAGGGCGGTGAGGTAGAGCCAGAACGGCAGCGCGTAGTTGAGCACGCCGGCCGCGGCGATCAGCAGGAGCTGACCAGGGGTCGCCGAGAGCAGCGGCCCGGCCAGCACGAACTGGCAGGCGATCACGAAGCCGAGCGCCCACACCTGCTGCGTGAGCGCGGCGGGGAGCGGCTCGACGGCCACGACCTGCTTCGAGGCCACCACGACGTACAGCGCGGCTGCGACGACGCCCGCGAAGATGAGCCCGTCGCCCGCCCACGACCCGTTGCCCCCGCCGGCCGAGAACGACACCAGCGCCGACCCCACGGTCGCAGCGGCGATCACGACGAGGAGCCGCGGCCGCGGCCGTTGGCGCAGCAGGGCCCAAGCGATGAGCGGCACCAACACCGGCTCGAGGCTCCCCAGCACGCTCGCGTTGGTCGCGCTGGTGAGCGCGAGCCCTGCAAGGGCGAACTGGTAGGAGATCCCGGGCTCGAGCAGCCCGACCCACCCGTGCCTCCATGCACCCGCGAGCCCGGCGCCCGTGGCCGCGCAGGCGACGGCCAGCACGCCGACGGAGGCGACCAGCTGCACCACCAGCGCCGAGCCGGGCGCCGCCCCCGTGACGTCGAGCGCGACCTTCGTGAGGACCAGACCCGCCGCCCACGTGGCGGCGCTCGCCACCATCAGCAGCGGCCCGCCCGCCCTCACGCGCCCGCTCCGATCGCGAGGGTGACCGGGCACCGGTCCTGCGGGCAGCGGTACTCGTCGCACAGCCGGCAGATTCGTTCCGCCGACTCCTCGTCGCCGGTGACCGCGACGAGGAGCGCCGAGACGATCCGCTCGACGTCAGCGCGCTCGGCGGGCGCGAGCCGCTCGATCGTGCGCTCCAGCCCGTCGATGCGGGCGTCGGCCTGCCGCTGCCACACCTCCTCCCCCGCGGGGCTGAGGTGCAGCGAGACCGTGCGGCCGTCCACGCCGGCGCGACGCTCGACGAGCCCGGCCGCGGCGAGCCGGTCGACGGTGCGCACGGTGCCGGGATGCGTGATCCCGAGCGCGACCCGTACGGCACCGATGCTGCAGCCGGGTGCCACCCCGACCGCGTTGAGGGCCGCCGCGTCGGTGGGTGCGAGACCGGACGACGCCGCGAGCTCGGCGATCTGCGCGTCGGCGAGGGCGATGCCCAGTGCGCCGAGGAGGTTTGCAGTCCGAGAACACATGAGTCAGTTATATAACCTGATTACATATCCGTCAACGCCCAGCTCCCACAGATCGGATCGACAGCTCGTTCCCAGCTACCGCCGACAAGGTCAGCGCCGGCCGCGGCGAGGGACCGCGGCCGGATCAGGAGATGAAGGACATGTTGGTTCTGCGGACCGGCCGTCGGTGGCTCCCCGTACCCCTCGCCGCGGCCGGCCTGGTCGCACTGGCCGCGTGCGGCGGCGGCGACAGCACGGCTCCGGCCACCGACCCGACCTCGACGGCATCGGCCGACGCCTTCGCCGAGTGCATGACGGAGCAGGGGGTGCCGGCACCACAGGGGGGAACGAGGATCACCGGCCCCGGTCCTGGCGAGCCGGGCCAGCAGCAGGGCGCGCCCGTGACCCGCGCAACGCGCCGCCTGCGCCCGACGGCGTCGATCCCGCGAAGTGGGAGGCGGCACTGGAGGCATGCGGCGACCTGGGCGTGCGCCGGACCGTCGCCCCGGGCTCGTAACCACCCCGCGACAGCCGTGGACGATCGATACCGCGGTCACGCCGGCCGTGGTCGCGAGTATCGGTCGTTCATCGCTACCCCTGCGATGATGAGCACCCGGTACGTCGGATCTTCAACCGAGCACGCCCAGGGGGGCGGCCGCGCAGGAACGTGACCGGATCGATGCCGGCCAGCGCCTCCGACAGCGGGTCTATGCGACACCACCCCGACCGCTCGAGACGAGCCAGTTCGGTGTCGCGGTGGCCGCCTGCCGTCACGGGGCGACGTCCACGGTCTCGTACACGCCCTCCAACTCGGTCGACTCGACGAGCTCTGCGAGCCGCGCCCGCGACTCGGGGTGGATCAGCCGCGGGATCGCCGCCCGGAACGCCGACATCCCGCCGTTGAACTGGATGACGGTCAGGATCCGGCGATCGTCAGCGGGATCCAGCGCGACCTCGGCTCCCGCCGGGTACGGCTCACCCCCATCCGGTGCCCAGGCCGTCACGAACTGCTCGACGGACACCCCTGGCCGCAGCCGTCGGGCGAACACCGCGATGATCATCCTGCCCTCCCTCCGCGAGGGCTCCCCCAGCTCGGTGGCCCCGCGCACCCGCCGAGATGGCATCCAGCGCTGTCCGATCTTCCCCTAACCGCGCTCACGGCCATCTCGGCCCCGGCTGCTCGCTGGATCAGCCGCGGTCGCAGCCTGTGCCGTCGCGGTCCCGATCCAGGTGGGACGCGTAGCCGGGCTCGCCCCGCCGGATCGGAGCGGCGTTCGCAGCGCGCACCGCGTCGCAGTTCTTGTAGTACACGGGCCCGCCGCCGCTGTCCTCGTCGTCATCGCGCTCCTCGGCAGCGGGCTGGGGCTGGGGGCGGGGCTGCGGACGCGGTGCGGGTTGCGGGCCCGGCGTTGGGGTCGGAGCGGGACGTGTCGTGGTTGGCGCGGGCCGGGCCGTCGTCGCGCCTGCGGCGGTGGTCGGGGCGGGCGCGGCGAGCGCCGGCTGAATCGGCGCGGGACCGGTGGTCGGGGCGATCTGCGCGGTGCCGGACACCGGCGCGTCGGTGCCGCCGCACTGCGCGGCGAGGGCGAGGACGGCGACCACGGCGGCAACACCACCGACCCACTTCGCTGCCATGACGGGATACCTCCTGGATCTGGGCAGCACGACGCGCCGTCCCATGAAGGGACGGTGGACGTGATGCAAACGGGGAGCGACCGGCCAGCGGCCGGGTTGCGCAGCAGTTCTCGCTCAGGGCGAGCGGCGCGTTACGCTCAGCACATCACGGTCGAGCGATCTTTGCGGGGCCCCCCTCGATCGGGAACTTTCGGACCTGCCAAGGTGGGCCGAGTGCGACTCGTGTTCGGCCCCGACGATCTGGAGGAGTACTCCGCCGTTCGCGACCGCCTGCGGCTGCACATCGTCGCGTGGGCCCGCAGGCGAGGCATCGCGGTGGAGCCGTCGCTCGTAGCGGCAGCCTTGGACCACAAACACAGCGTCGACGGCCGGCTCGGGCACTGGACCCGCCGGCACGTCGCCGATGCGCTGGCCGTGTGGTTCCCGCGTACGGTCGCGCTGCTCGAGGACGACCGCGACGCCGTTCCGACCGCGTTGCACGCCCTCGTCGGCTTCCTCGACGAACACGATTGGCTGGACTCGCGCTCGGCGCCCGCGGCAGAGCTCCACGAGCAGATCCGCGACTCCACGCCCGCGCTCCACGACGCCCTCGACGACGAGCGCAACCACGACCTCGGCACGTTCTGGGCCGTGCAGATGCTGCGCCACGGCGTGGCCACCGCCGATCCGACGGCCGTCGCGCGGTTCCTCCAGCAGGTGCACGCCGGCGAGCTGGAGATCGACCGCGGGGCGCTGGAGGAGATCCAGCGCCGGCACGCGGACGAGAGGCAGGAGCCGCCGCAGCCGGAGCTGCCCCCGGTGCTCCCGCCGAGCGCGGCACACATGCTCGCGGCCGCCGATTCGTCCGTCGCGCTCGCCCGGCTGCGCGCGTTCACGCGGTGGGTCCGCGCAGGCCGCGCGCTCACCCGCGAGGGACGGCTGCTGCTCACCGACGCCCGCGCCGTGGCCGACGCGCTGGATCTCGACCACTTCTCCCGCGACCGGGCCCGCACCAGCGACGACATGCCCGAGATCAGCCTGCTCCTGCACTGGGCCCGTCAGGCCCGCCTCGTCAGGGTGGTGCGCGGGCGACTGGTGCAGGTCCGCAGCGCCGCGCCGCTGCTGTCGCGGCCGATCGAGCTGTGGAAGCGCGCCTTCGAGGCCGTCGGCGGGATCGGTGAGCACTTCGGCGGCAGCAACGTGTTCGGGGCGCCGTCGCTGTTCGGGATGAGCCTCGGCGAGGCCTACCCGATCCTGCTGTACCAGCTCTACGCCGCGGGTGGAGAGCCGATCCCGGTGGAGCGGTTCCACCGGGCCGTGCGCGAGACCGTGAACGAGCGGATGGGCTGCGTCGTCGACGACCTCGCGGGCGACGTGGAGCACCGGCTGTGGCGCCGCGACGTCACCGCGCTGCTCGACGCCCTCGAGCTGCTCGGCGCCGTCCAGCTGTCGGAGACGGCCGGGGTGGAGGACGGCGAGGACATGGCCGAGCTCATCGCGCTCGCCGGGCGGGACGACCCCGACCCCACCCTCGTCGCGCTCACGCCGATCGGGATCTGGGCGGTGCGGGAGATGCTCGTAGAGCGGGGAGTGCACGCCCCGCTGGTCGGCGAGCTCGCCGACGAGGACATCGAGTACGTGTGCGTGCGCATGGCCGGCCTGAGCCGGGAAGTGGCCGAGGCCGAGCTCGCCGCATGGGTGCGCGCCCGCTCCGGCCGGACGGCGAGCCACGAGATCATGCGCTACCTGCAGCGGGTCGAGGTGCCTGTCCACCGCGAGCTGGCGCTCTTCGCGCTGTCGCGCTGCGGCGCGCCGGGGCGGGAGACGAGCCGCTGGCGGGCCCGCGTGAGCGCCGCGCTGCGGGCGCCGTCCAGCGGCGCCCAGCCCCGCGTCGAGTGCGACGCGCGGCTCGCGCGGCCCTGAGGAAGCACCCCAACCTCAGATCATCGGGTCAAGCGGCGGACGCCGGTTGAGCGGTCCTTGATCGCAACCGCGGCGCGGCTTCGCGGTTCAGCTTCCGCCTCCGCCGTCACCGCCCCCGCCGCCACCGTCCCCGGAGCTTCCGCCACCTTCGCCGCCCCAGAAGCTCCAGCCGCCGTCGGAGGAATCTCCGCCGTCGCCGCCAGAGAGGGCCGGATCGTTGCCGGAACTGGACCCGAACGCCCAGCCGACGGGCACGAGCCGCGCCAGCGCGAACACCACGACCCATCCCAGGGCGGGGCCTCCCATGAGGAGGATGACCGCTCCGGTACTGGTGTTCCACTAAGGCACGGGTTCCACCGGGACGGGCTCGATGTACCAGGCGCCGGGGCCGCCGACACACTCGTAGTCCGACCACCCGTTGTCCTCGAACCCCCGGTTGCCGGCCATCAGGCAGCTCAGTTCCTCGTCGTACGGACCGAGCGAGATGTGGTTGCCGTCGGCCGCGACGGCCAGCCCCACGCCTGTGGCGAGCAGACTCGCGACGACCAGGCCCACGATCGTTGCGGCGATTCGCGCTGAACGAGACACGTCGTCCCCTTCGAATGGTCGGTCGTGATGACGTGGACCATGCTCGGGAACGGGCCTCTCACTGGCGTTTCACCGCCGCTTCGGAGGCAGCCATCCTCTCCACACGATCGGGTGACACCGCTGCCACACTGTGACGGCGTGGCGCGGCCGCGCGACTACGGATGCGAATAGCAGCATCCGACCCGAGCGCCGAGAGCCGGAGCGCCGAGACAAGGAGCCCGACGTGGCCACGCCCGACCCCTACCAGCACTGGTCCGGGGCGCCGAAGCACTGGGTACACGTCCCGGCGCAACGCAACGGCCCACCCGGACCGGACGAGCTCGACGCGGCGGGCGGCAAGCAGAGCGGCGAGCCCGGCAGGGTCTCGCGCGGCGAGCTGGCCGTGGCCGCGATCGCGCTCGCGGTGGCCCTCGCGGCGCTCATCGTCATCGGCACGGGAAGCGCGATGACGAGCCCCGAGACACCTCCCGCGCAGGGAACATCCCTCCGCTGACCAGGTTCACAATCCCCTGTAACGGGGATCACAATCAGGTGCGAACCCTGGAGGTGGTCATGCGGACGATCGTCGCCCTGCTCGTCGCCGCCGCCTCGACGCTCCTGCTGCACGGGGTGGCAGCGGCTGCCGACGACGAGACGTACGTGATCAGCCGCTCGTGGAAGCTCACCTACGTGAACGGCGATCCGCGGATCGTGCCCTCCGTCGAGGACGACGTCATCGAGGTCAGCTGCCACAACGACGACATGATGCGGGACTGGAAGGTCAACGACGAGGACCTGGTGGCCGAGGCCAGGGAGAAGGCCGACGGCACCGGCGTCCAGGTGCAGCCCGAGTTCACCGGGAAGACGGAGATCCTCCGGATCACGGTCGAGTGCGAGAAGGCCTGATCGGCCGGGTTCAGTCGACGAAGACCTCGTCGAGCACGAACGCCTGGATGTCGAGCACGAACCCGCGCACCCGGGTGTCGGGGTGCAGGAAGGGATCGTGACGCAGCTGGGCGATGTCGCGCCGCACGCTCTGCGCGGGCTCCCGGAACGCGTGGGTGCGCCAGGACGGCCGCATCCCGGTCTCGGCCGCCAGCTCCTCGCAGAACTCGTCGTCGGTGAACGTGGCCAGACCGCAGCCGCTGTGCTGGACGAGCAGCACGTCGCGCGTGCCCAGCTTGCGCTGGCTGATCGTGAGGGAGCGGATCACGTCGTCGGTGACCACGCCGCCCGCGTTGCGGAGCACGTGCGTCTCGCCGATGTTCATGCCGAACAGGGCGAAGACGTCGATCCGGGAGTCCATGCACGTCACCACCGCCGTGTGGAGGGACGGCGGCACTGCCAGCCCCTCGGCGCTCGCGGCGGCGAGCCGCCCGCCGCCCGCTTCGTACCGCTTGATCAGCTCCTCGGCACTCACGGCGACAATTAACCACGGCCCGCCCCGATCGGCCGATCCTGCGCCCGCCGATTGCGGGCGATCTCACTGTCGGGTCGCCCGCCGCTGCTCCCCGTAGATGCCAGTGCGTTCGACGAGGCCTACGCCTCAGCGCTGACCGCCGCACGCGAGAACCTCGACCTCACCGACCTGTTCGCGTGCCTGGAGCGCTGGCGACGTGTCGCGCTGCTGCAGCGGGACCCGTCGCGGTTCGCCTCCATCGCCCGTCGCGCGGCAGAACGCCTCACCGGCCACGAAGTGCCCGCCGACGAGCCGCTGGCCGAGACGCGTCGCCGCGCCGGCATCTGACTTGTACCGACTCACCACCCACGAGCAGTCCCAGCCTCAGATCGAGGCGCTCGCACGCAACTCCCGTCCGGACCGCTGTGTTCGGCCCTCACGGACAAGGCCTCGTCACCATCTGATCCCGGAGCGAGACCGCCGGGTCGATTTGCTCGACGTGCTCCGGCTGGGCGGCTGAGGCCCGGATCGCTCGCGGCACGCCCGGGACAGCCTTCCGGGCCCCTGGGTCGCACTTCGGAACGATCTTGCGGGCCCGCAACCCGTGTCGGCCGACCCACCCCGTCGACGAGGGGCGTGAGCCGGAACGGGGTGCGCCCGTGCCGTCAGGCGCGGGACGGCTGCACCGCCGCGCTCATGATCGATCTCAGATGAGCTGAAGCCTACCCGGGCCCACCGGTGTCCCTCAGATCGTTAGATGTCGTCGTACGGTCGTGAGCCCACTGACCGTTGATCGCGATTGTGCGGGCAGTCATGATTGATCGAGCGATCGCAACCCGCGTAGAACGATGAGGCCCCCGTACGTGCCGGGCTTGGACCGAATCGCCGAATTCTGCACGCCGACGCTCGCGGGAGGGCCAGGGCGTTGACGAAGGGTGTCAATAGCTCACCGCCGTTGATCACAACGTCGATCTGCGCGCGCTGTATGACGTCAGCTGCACTACGGAGGGGAAACCAGAGAAATGCCCGGACGAGAGACTGTCGTTCCCGAGGACATGAAGGACGTTCATGAGCGTTTTCGGTATTCGCCCGGCGTGAAGGCCGGGCCTCTCCTGTTCATGGCCGGCCAACTGGGGCGCGACGAACACCTGAACGTGGTCGAGGACAAGGAGGCGCAGTTCGCTCAGGCGTTCGAGAACGTCGAGAAGGTCCTCAGTGCGGCCGGGGCCACGTTCGACGATGTCGTGGACATGATCAGCTACCACACGGACATGCGAGACCTGCAGCTCTTCATCGACGTGAAGGATCGGTTCTTCACGAATCCGGACCGGCTGCCGACCTGGACCGCGCTCGGCGTGGCCGCCTTGGCCATGCCGGGACTGTTCGCCGAGATCAAATGCACGGCGCTTCTGCCTGACTGATCTCCCGAAGCCGCGCGGAGACCGCCGACCTGATCGAGCGCGTCAGGCCGGCGGCCTGCCGCCACCTCGCCGTTCAGCCGCGGGATCAGGACTGGTGCGATCCTCGGCCGATGGAACCGGCCAGTTGCGCGAACTGTTTGATCGCGGATGTTTCGGCGGTAGCCGGCCACATCGTACGGGCTTCAAATGGTTTCCAGCCGTCAACCGGCACGAGCACCAGCTCACCGAGTGGCCAGGCAGCTGAAAGGCCCTGGGTGGTCAGGTGCGCCAGGCGGCCGTGCTCGCGGACGAGGTGGACGAAGAGTTCCTCGTTGTAGCGCAGGTCGCGGTGCTCACGCTCGATCGGTCGGCCTGCGGGTGTGGTATATGGCACCCAGGGCGCACTCATGCTCTCCATGCCGGTCACGTCGATGAAGGTCAGGTCGGTCAGCTGCTCGATGTTCAGCGGGCTGCTGCATGCGAGCGGGTGGGCCGGGTGGATGAGCACGGCGGGTTCGTCGAGGGCGATGATCGGGCCGGCGCGCATTCCGGTGGCTGGACGGTCGCGAGTGCCCGGTGGGAACCAGCCGACAACAGCGTCCAAGCCGAGCCCGACCCGCTTCTGGTACTGGAGGACGTCCAACTGGGTGACGTCCACCTGAACGATTCGGGTGCCCGGTTGCATCTTCTCGACTTTGACCCGAACCGCCTCGATCAGGGACGGCGGAATGGAGCGGCTGAATCCGATCAGCAGTTCCCGGGTACGTGCCGCAGCGGCTTGCCGCGCCTCAGCGAACGCCCGTCGCAGCTGTTCGTGAGCAGGGCGCACATCGCCGACAAGCTGCTCGCCGAGCGGGGTCAGCCGCACTCGGCGGCTGGTCCGCTCGAACAACCGTCCGCCGACCCGGCGCTCCAGGCCGCGGATCGTGTGGCTCACGGTCGCGGTGGCCAACCGCAGCCGTGCAGCGGCCCGACCGAAGTGGAGCTCCTCGGCCACGGCAATCAGCGCCTCGATCTCGCGTATCTCCACCACAGCGGCGATCCTGCCCCCACAGCCGGGGTCGTGTGACACCAATTCCCGCACCTCAGTTGTACGAACGGCACTTCCGTCCGATAAAGCGGTACGGAAGTGCCGTTCGTCCGATCGTCAGGCGCGGGACAGCTGCACCACCGCCCACGACAGCGGCGGCAGCGTCATCGTCGCCTGCCCGTCCGCGACCTCCACGCCGTCCAGCGGGCGGAGGCCGACCCGGTCGGGGTGCTGCTCGTCGTTGGTCGTGTGGCGGTCCTGCCCCTCGGCCGCCGCGAGCACCGCGGCGTGCTGCACGCGCAGCTCGCCGAAGCCGCGCACGCCGACCTCCACCGTGGCCGCATCCGTCTGGTCGCGGTTGGCCAGGAACAGCGCGACCACCCCGTTCTCGGCGTCCCACGTACCGGACGCATCCACCAGGTCGACGTCGCCGAAGCGGGGCGTCTCGTAGCGGTCGCTGTGCACCCGGACGTCCAGGATCTCCCCGGTTGCGCGCCTGCGGACCTGTTCGAACGGGTGCGCGATCGACTGCTTCCACGCCGGCCCACCGGGCTCGCTGCGCAGGAGCCCGATCACGTTGACCAGCTGCGCCTGGCAGGCCACCGTGACGCGGTCGCCGTGGCGAAGCAGGGAGTTGAGCAGGGTGCCGACGACCACGGCGTCGGTGATCGAGTACTCGTCCTCGATCACCCGCGGCGCCACCTCCCACCCGCTCTCGCCCTTGGCGATCGCGGAGTCGTGGTGGCGCGACTGGTACCAGACGTTCCACTCGTCGAAGGAGACGTCGATCCGCTTGCGGTGCTTGCCGCGGGCGCGCACGGCGTCGGCGGTGGCGACGACGGACTCGATGAAGACGTCCATGTCGCGGGCGCAGGCGAGGAAGTCGCCCGGGTGGTCGTGCTCCTGGTAGTAGGCGTGGGCGGAGATGTAGTCGACCTGGTCGTAGGTCTCCTCGAGCACCACCCGCTCCCACTCGCCGAACGTCGGCATGCGGGAGTTGGAACTTCCGCAGGCGACCAGCTCGATGGTCGGGTCGACCAGCCGCATGGCCCGCGCCGTCTCGGCGGCGAGGCGCCCGTACTCGGCGGCGGTCTTGTGCCCCACCTGCCACGGGCCGTCCATCTCGTTGCCCAGGCACCACAGCTTGACGTCGAACGGCTCGGCGCTGCCGTGGGCGCGGCGCAGGTCGGAGTACTTCGTGCCGCCCGGGTGGTTGGCGTACTCCAGGATGTCGCACGCCTCCTGGATGCCGCGGGTGCCGAGGTTGATCGCCATCATCGGCTCGACGCCGGCCGCCTTCGTCCAGCGCGCGAACTCGCCGAGCCCGAACTCGTTGGTCTCGATCGAGCGCCACGCCCGGTCCAGGCGCCGTGGCCGCTGGTCCTTCGGGCCGACGCCGTCCTCCCACTCGTAGCCGGAGACGAAGTTGCCGCCCGGGTAGCGCACGACGGTGGGGCCGAGCTCCCGCACCAGGTCGAGCACGTCGGTGCGCAGGCCGTCGGCGTCGACCTTCGGGTGGCCGGGCTCGAAGATTCCGGTGTAGACGCAGCGGCCCATGTGCTCGACGAACGAGCCGAACAGGCGCCGGGGAACCGGTGCGATCGTGAAGTCGGGGTCGATGGTCAGGCGTGCGCGGGGCAAGTGCGTCCTCTCTCTACGTCCCGCCGAGGCCGGTGGTGGCGACCCCGCGGATGATCTGGCGCTGGAACAGCATGAACACGACGATCAGCGGCAGCCCCGCCAGGATCGCCGAGGCCATCACCTGTGCATACCGCACCCCGAAGGCACTTTGCACCTGCACGAGCCCCACCGGGAGTGTCATCAGGCCGGGGTCGGAGGTGATGATGAACGGCCACAGGAAGTTGTTCCACGCGTGGATGAACACGAAGATCGACACGGCGGCGAGGATCGACCGCGACAGCGGGAGCACGATCTGCAGGAAGATCCGCAGCTGGCCTGCGCCGTCCACGCGGGCGGCCTCCTCCAGCTCGCGCGGGATGCCGTCGAAGAACTTCTTGAGGATGAACACCATCGCCGGCAGCACCAGCTGCGGCAGGATGATCCCGGCGTAGGTGTCGGCGAGGCCCATCGCGAGCATCTGCCGGTACAGCGGCACGATGAGGATCTGCGGCGGCACCATGATCCCGGCGATCGTCAGCGCGAAGAGCGCGTTCCGGCCCCGGAAGCGGGTGCGCGAGAACCCGTAGGCCGCGGCCGCGGAGAGCGCGACGGTGAGCACCGTGATCACCACCGTGACCAGGGTGCTGTTGAAGAACCACGTGACGAGGTTCCCGTCGGCGAGCACCGAGGCATAGGCCTGGAGCGTGAACCCGCGGTCGGGCACGACCTCCAGCGGCACGACGGTGGTGTCGGCCTCGTGCTTGAGCGATGTGACCACCGCCCAGAAGAGCGGGGCCAGCCAGAGCACGGCCAGCACCGCGAGCGCGGTGATCAGCCCGGCGCGGGCGAGCGGCGTGTACCGCCGGATGTCCGCCCCCTCGGGGGCGCGCGACCGGCGGGCCCGGGGCAGGACGGGCGCCGTGGCGGGATCGGCTGTCGTGTTCGCGGTGGTCACGATTCGCTCCTGCGGCTGAGCCGGGCCTGGACGAGGGCGATCAGGATGATCAGCACGAAGAACACGTAGGAGATGGCCGACGCGTACCCCAAGCGGTAGTCGGTGAACCCGGTGTCGTAGACGTACTGCAGGATCGGCGTCGCCGACCCGCCCGGCCCCCCGTTCGCCCTGTAGAGGATGTAGGCCTGGTCGAACAGCTTGAGCGAGGCCAGCACCTGCAACACGATCACCAGCCCGGTGGTGCGGTTCAGCAGTGGGAGCGTGATCCCGAACAGCCGGCGCCATCCGCCCGCGCCGTCGATCTCGGCGGCCTCGTACAGCTGGGCCGGGATGGCCTGCAGGGCGGCGAGGTAGAGCAGGAAGTTGAACCCGATCGTCCACCAGACGGTGAGCAGGACGACCGACCACAGACCCACGGCCGGATCGGTGAGCCACCCCACCTCGGGCAGCCCGATCCCCGTCAGCGCCGCGTTGATCAAGCCGTAGTCGCCGGAGAACAGCCACTGCCAGATCAGCACGACCGTGGCCACCGGCAGCAGGAACGGCGCGAAGTACACGAAGCGCCAGAACCACTGGCCCCGCACCCCGGTCTGCACGAGCAGCGCCATCACCAGCGCGATCACGACCAGCGGGATCGTGCTGCCGATCGTGAACAGGACCGTGATGCCCAGCGTGCGCCAGACCTCGGAATCGGCGAACAGGCGCACGTAGTTGTCGAACCCGACGAACCGCGACTCGGCCCGCACCAGGCTGGTGTCGAAGAAGCTCAGGCCGAGGCCGTAGAGCAGTGGCCACAGCACGAACGCGGCGTAGACCGCCATGAACGGCAGGACGAACCAGATCCCGCCGCGCCCGCCCACGAGGCTCGGCCCTCGCCGCGGGGCGGTGGGCTGCTCGACGCGACCCGGCGCGGCGACCGTCCCGGCGCTCATAGCGGGCTCCCCAGGGTGAGCTGGTCGTCGAGCCAGCCGATCAGGTCGTCGGCCCCCTGCTCGGGTGTGAGCGCCCGCGACGTGACGCCCTGCAGGCTCTGCCCGGCCCGCGCCATCAACGTCGATCCGGATCCGGAGAAGTAGGCCTCCGGGTCGAACGCCACCACCTGCGCCGCCCCCCGATAGTTGGACACCGGTTTCTCGGCCAGGTACTCGGGGCTGTCGGCCACCGCGGACAGCGCCGGGATGTGGCCGCCGCCCGCCGCCCATGCGAGGCTGTTGCGCAGCATCGACACCGCCATGTCGTAGGCGGCGCTGCGCGCCGCCGGATCGACCTGGGCCTGCGTCGGCAGCACGAAGCTGTGGCTGTCGGCCCGCACGTATGGGGTGTCGCCGAAGAGCGCGGGGAACTGCGTCATCGAGAAGGGGATCTCGGCCGTGCGCGCGGAGGTCACCTCCCACGGGCCCACGAACAGGAACCCGGCCTGCTGGCTGGCGAACGCGGCGGGCGAGGACTGGCCGTCGAGGCTCGGTGAGCAGATGGTGCCATCGCACAGGTCGCGCAGGAACGTCATCGCACCGACCATCGCGTCCCGGTCCACCTCGGCCGGGCCACCGTCCGGCAGCAGCATCTGCCCGCCGAGCTGGCGGTACCCCGACCAGAACGGCATCCAGATGTGCGCTTCGTGGAGCGAGCCGAGCGCGATGCCGATGGCGCCGGTGACCTCGGCTGCCCGCCTCCCCGCGTCGAGCATCTGCTCCGCCCCGTGGATCGGCGCCAGCGTGCCGTCCGGGGCGAGCAGCCCGGCCTTCTCGCAGATGTCGGTGTTGTAGTAGAGGACGAGCGGGTGGGTGTCGAGCGGCAGTGCCATCAACCGGCCGTCGACCAGCACCCGGTCCAGGACGGGCTGCGGGAACTCGTCCAGCGAGACGCCGCGCGCGGCGAGCTCGTCGAGGTCCCACTCGTCGAGCAGGTCACGGCCGAACGTCGACAGCCGGGACCCGTGCATCGTGGCGAGGTCGGGCGCCCGGCCGCCGGCACACGCCATCGCCAGCTTCGTGTAATACGGCGGGCCCCACATGAGCGTCGTGGCCGTGACCCGGACGTTGGGCGCTTCCGCCCGGAAGCGGTTGACGAGCTCCACCATGAGCTTGCCGTCGCTGCCTCCGAAGAAGTTCCAGTACGCCAGGTCGACGGCGTTCCCCGAGCCCCCCGCGCACGAGGACAGGAGGGCGGCGCCGCCGGCGGCGGCCGTTGCGCGCAGCAGGGTGCGGCGCGAGAGGCGGTGCGAGGTCGTCATCGACCACTCCCCCTTTACATCGTGGTAAAACCCTTGCGGGAAGGCGCTTGCCTGTCAAGGGGGAGGGTTGGGGAGACTGCAGGGGTGGGGACACAGCGACGACCGGTGACGATGCGCGACGTGGCGCTCGCCGCGGGCGTGTCGCCGAAGACCGTGTCCAACGTCGTGAACGACTACGTGCACGTCCGGCCCGAGACCCGCGCCCTCGTCCGGCGGTACGTCGAGGAGCTCGGCTACCGCCCGCAGGCGGTCGGCCGGCAGCTGCGCCGGGGACGCACCGGTGCGATCGCGCTCGCCGTCCCCCACATCGACGTGCCCTACTTCGCCGACCTGGCGGCCCTGCTCGTGAGCGCGGCCCGCGAGCGGGGGCTGACGGTCGTCGTCGAGCAGACCGACGGCGACATCGAACGCGAGCGCGAGGTGGCCGCTGGCTTCCCCGTCCGGTTCGCCGACGGGCTGATCTTCAGCCCGCTCTCGATGCCCCCGTCGGAGCTGGAGGCGCCGCGGCACGACACGCCGATGGTGCTGATCGGGGAGCACGGCGGTGGGGCCGCGGTCGACCACGTGACCATCGCCAGCGTCGCCATCGGCGCCCTGGCCACCACCCATCTCGCGGCCGCGGGCAGGCGGCGCATCGCGATGATCGGCTACAAGAAGGCCCGGCCGTTGCCGGTGATGCAGCAGCGGATGCTCGGCTACACGCAGGCACTGCGCGCGGCCGGGTTGCCGGTCGACCGCGCCCTGATCCGCGACGTGTCCGAGTGGAACCGCCAACCCGGCGCCGACGCCGTCGACGCGCTTCTCGCCGAGCACCCCGACATCGACGCCGTCTTCGCCGCCAACGACGTGCTCGCCATCGGCGCGCTCAGCGCGTTGCACCGGCACGGGCGACGGGTGCCCGACGACGTGGCGGTCGTCGGGGTCGACGACGTGCCCGAGTCGCGCTTCACCACTCCCCCGCTCACCACCGTCGCGATCGACAGGGCGTTCGTGGTCGGGTCGGCGCTGGAGATGATCACATCCCGGCTGGCCGACCCGACCCTCCCGCCCCGGCACCTCACGGCCCCGCACCGCCTCGTCGTGCGGGAGAGTGCGTGATCACGCCAGGCTGAGCACGAACGCCCCCGCGGCGAGGGCGAGGAAGACGCCCGGGAACCCCAACGCGTAGTTGCGCGCCCGCAGGTGGGTGAGCACGGCGCCGACGAAGAACAGCACGAGGCCGGCCGCGGCGACCGTGCCGATCAGCGGCACTCCCAGCAGACCCAGCACCAGGCCGGCCGCTCCGGCCGCCTTGACCAGGCCCAGCGGCACGAGCCACGACTCCGGCACCCCGACGCTCGCGGAGTTGGCGAGCACGAACTTCGCGCGCAGGACGTCCGCGAGCGCGATGGCGAGGTTGGCCACGACTGCGAGCAGCGTGACCACCACGTATGCGGTGTGCATCAGGCGTAGGCCCCGACGACGGTCACGGGTTGCGGCCTCGGCGGTTCCGCGACCCACTGCGCGAGCTTCTGCTGGAACGCCCGGCACTCCGGGATCGCCGGCATCGGGTTCTCCACCCCGTCCGCGAGCTCGAGAACGTTGAGGAACGTGACGCCGTCGGCGAGCTTCCACGACGTGAAGCGGACACCGGGCGGGCGCTCGCGGTGGATGGCGGCGATCATCGTCTCGATCGCGGCCTCGATGTCGGGGACGTCGGTCGGGTCGGCGGTGAAGCGGACGATCTGCACGGTCATCGGGTCCTCCTTGGGTGAGGTCGTCACCGGTATGACGGAGCGCGCCCCGCGGAGGTGACCGGCACCGGCGGCGCGAAAGGATACGCACACAACCGAGTGATCAACTCTAACTGCATGTGACGAAGAGATTCGCGAGGCGCTTCCAAGTCGATCCGCATGTCACCCGAAAGGGGGCGTAACCAAACGCCGTGCAATCGATTCACCAGATAGGGGCATGCGGTTTGTTCCGACCGGGCGTGACCCATTAGGTTTATTCGCAGTCAGTGCGGGCTCCCCGGTCATCGACGCTGACATTGAATTCACTGATCAGGAGACAACTGTGCTGAAGAAGGCTGGAATCGTCGTGGCTGCGGCCGCCGCTGGTCTGCTCGCGGTCAGCCCGCTCGCCTTCGCAGGCGACGACCACGGCAAGACCAAGGTCGAGGACGTCAACCACATCGACGGCTCGAACCACGGCGGCCTGCTCAACGTCGCCGGCAACAACCTGTCGGTGCCGGTGAACGCGTGTGACAACCAGGTCCCGGTGAACGTCCTGGGCGTCCAGGTGCCGCTCAACGGCACGCACATCCTCGCCGACCTGACCGGTGCGCTCGGCCTCGGCGCGGCGGGTAGTGCCGACACCGACGCCGACTCCGACGGCGACAACACGATCGACGACTCCTGCAAGGCGGCCGCCAAGTCGGGCGACAGCGCCTCGATCGACGACTGATCTTCGGATCTCTCCACAGCGGCGCCGGGCCTTCGGGTCCGGCGCCGTTGTCGTGCTCGGCCTAGCTCCGCGGGTCGATCGGACCCGGGCCAGGGGGCGGGATCGGTGGCGCCGGGTCCGGGCCGGGTGGCGGGATCGGAGGCGCGGGCTCCGGTTCGGGCGGCGGCACCGGTGGCGGCTCGGTGCACGCCGGCGCGGACGTCATGGTGATGCTCGCCGTGTCCATACCCGTACATACCCGGATCGCGGACGATCCGTGCGAAGTCTCGGTTCGACGTTGGGGTGGCGGTTGGACCGGGTTGCGGCTTCCGCTATGACAGCTGTCATGCTAGCAATGTCGGGTGACGTCCTCGGCCGGCTCGCCCGGTAGCGTTCCACCCGGCGCCCCCTCGTCGTGGCAACCCGACAGGGTCGCCTCACGCCCAGCCGCCTGCAGCAGTGGCGCGAGCTCGGTGACGACGATGTCCAGTGGCGTCGTGTCGCGGTCCACCCTGGCCCACATGATCGCGCCTTCGAGAGCGCTGATCATCAGGACGGCGAGGCTGCGGGCGCGAGCCGGCAGCACGCCCATTCCCACGAGCTCGTCGGCGACGGCGTGCTCCCACTGCCCGAGCGCGCGCCGCAGCTGCGTGTTGACCGCGGACTCACCGCCCGCCAGGTCGGCGGCGGTCGCCATGACCGGGCACCCGCGCTCGTATCCACGCGCGGAGAACTCGTCCTTCCACGGCCGGACGACGTGGGCGAACAGCCCGTCCGGTGACGGTGCGGCCTCGGCCCGGCGGTAGGAGGCCACCCACCGTGCCGCGAAGTCCCCCGCCCACGCGACGGCCTCCCCGACGAGCTGGTCCTTCCCGCCGGGGAAGTAGTGCTGGAACGAACCGCGCGGGGCGCTCGCGTGTTCGACCACGTCGCGCACGCCCGTTGCCGTCACTCCGCGAGCGCGGATCAGCTGGGCCGCGCTGTAGACCATGCGGTCCCGAGGGCGGCGCTCCGGGCTGGGCATGGCGCACCCCGCTCTCCGAAAGACGACCTGTATGACACACGACATAGTAGGTGACGATGAGCATCGGGTTCCTCGGGCTCGGCGTCATGGGCGGACCCATGGCGCTCAACCTGGCAGAGGCGGGGACACCGCTCGTGGTCTGGAACCGCTCGGCCGAGAAGTGTGATCCGCTGCGTGCGGCCGGGGCGAAGGTGGCGATCAGCCCCGCCGAGGTCTTCGACGAAGCCCGCGTGGTGCTCCTCATGCTGGCCGGCGGGGACGCGATCGACTCCGCACTGGGACGTGGTCCGGCCGGGTTCGACGTCGATGTCGCCGGGCGCACGATCGTCCACATGGGAACGACTCCGCCCGGCTTCTCGCGTCGGCTGGAAGCCGACGTTCGCGCTGCCGGCGGGAAGTACGTCGAAGCCCCTGTCTCCGGCTCGCGGACACCGGCCGAGGCGGGGGAGCTCGTGGCCATGCTGGCCGGCGAGCCCGCCGCGGTGCGGGACGTCCGCCCGGTGCTCGGCCCGATGTGCCGCGAGACGATCGTGTGCGGGCCCGTGCCGAACGGGCTGCTGATGAAGTACTCGGTCAACCTGTTCCTGGTCACCATGGTGACCGGCCTGGCCGAAGCCGCGCACTTCGCCGACCGGCACGGCCTGGACATGCAGCAGTTCATGGGTGTGCTGGACGTGGGTCCGATGGCCAGCAGCGTGTCGCGGGTGAAGGTGCGCAAGCTGGTGGACCGGGATTTCCGGGTTCAGGCCGCGATCGCGGATGTGCTGGAGAACAACTGCGATCCCATCGCGGACGCGGCGCGACAGGCCGGCATCGCCTCGCCGCTGCTGGACGTCTGCCGTGCCCTCTTCGGCGAGGCCCACTCCCTCGGCCTCGGGGCAACCGACATGGTCGCCGTGATCCGGGCGATCGAACAACGGACCGCCGCGCTCGGGTGAGCGAGCGTCGGCGAGCGCATCATCGGGGCGAACGGTGAGCGAGATCGCCCAGCTCACCCTCCCGATCTTCGGCGTCATCGCGTTGGGCTGGACGGCGATCCGGACCCACCTCACGCCCCCGACGGCACTGGATGCGCTCAGCGCGTTCGCATTTCGGTTCGCCCTGCCGGCACTGGTCTTCCGGCTCGTCAGCAGCCAGCCGCTCGCCGGCTCGCTCAACCCGGCGTTCTACGGTGGCTACCTGCTGAGCGGCAGTCTGGTTTTCGCGTTCGCGTTCATCCTCTCGCGGATCCTCGATCGGCCCGCCGTTGCCACCGCAGGCGCCCGCGCCACCGCGGCCACCGTCAGCAACCTCGGCTTCCTCGGGCCGCCACTGATGCTGACCTTCTTCGGCGAACGCGGCGCAGGCCCCCTCGCGATGGCGATCCTGGCCGAGATCATGGTGCTGCTCTCCGTCGGCGCCGTGATCATGAGCGCGGCCCGGGACGGTGATCGCGCGGGAGTCGGTTCCCTCGTGCTCCGCGGAACCGTGCTGAACCCGATCGTCATGGCGATCCTCATGGGCGCCGCACTCGCCGCCACCGGACTGGCGGTGCCCGGCCCGCTGGACCGGTTCCTCGGCTTCCTGGGCAGCGCGGCCGGCCCGACCGCCCTCTTCGCGCTCGGCGGGGCGCTCGCCACCCAGCACATCGACCGCGGCACCGTCGCCTCCGCGGCCGCGGTCACAACGGCTAAGCTCCTCGCCTACCCCGCGCTGGTCTGGTTCGTGCTGGCCCACCTACTGCGGGTGGATCCCTTCTGGGTCCAGTCGGGAGTGCTGATGGCCGCGCTGCCCACAGCGGGGAACGTCTACGTCGTCGCGCAGCGCTACTCGGCCGACGCCGATCAGGTCTCTACGGTGATCGTGCTCTCCACGCTGGCCAGCGTCGCGACCGTCCCCCTCGTGGCCACGCTGGCCATGGTGTGACGCGTGCCGCCACGCTCGGGAAGCACCCTCGACCCGTGCGAACCGCCCGGGTCGACCGTGACAGATCGCCATACCGGCGCGCACCGGCGCCGCTGAGCATGGACTCAGCGACGAACGGAGGCGATCATGACGAGCAGCCGCTGGGTGCCGTGGGACGGAAGCCCCCGACGCGAGGACCTGCTCTGCTGGTACGCGATCGCCGGGATGGCGGTCTTCTACACCGCGATGTGGCCGGTGCGACCGCTCCTCATCGGCTCGAACCCCGTGCTGCTGGAGATCCTCACCGGCTCGAAGGAGTCGGTCATCGCGGCGGGAGCGTTCGCGGGCGTCGGCTCGGTTCCGCTCGTGGTCGCGGTGGCCGCGGCCGTCGTCGGGATGATGAAGTTCGACGCGATCATCTGGTGGGCCGGCACGCTCTGGGGCGCGGGGATCGTCGACAAGTTCGCGCGCAGGAGCAAGTGGGCGATGTGGTTCGCCGGCAAGGCGGACTCGCTCAGCCCGTGGATGCTGTGGCCGGCCGTCGCGATGGCGCCGTGGACGCCGATCCCGTCGTCGCTGATCTACGCCGCGGCGGGGTGGACCGGGATGCGGCTGCGCACGTTCCTCGTGCTCGACGGCATCGGGTCGCTGGTCCGCGCGAGCATCTACGCGGGCATGGGGTACGCCATCGGGCAGCCGGCCGTCGACCTCGCCGAGACCATCTCCGCGAACGGCATCTGGGTGTCGCTCGGCATCGTGGCCGTCATGATCGGGTGGCAATGGGCCAGGAGGCGGGTCACCGCCGGCATCGGCATCATCAGGTGACGTCCAGGACCTCTCAGCGCGCGGTCTGCCGGCTCCGGTAGGCCGCGACGCTGGCGCGGTGTGCACAGGTTCGGGTGCAGTACTGCTTGGAGCCGTTGCGCGAGAGATCCACGAATGTGGACCGGCAGGTGGGCCCGGCGCATACGCCGAGACGGTTCGGACCGAGCGTGGCGATCACGGCAGCAAGCGCGCTGAGCGTGGTCGCGGCCAGGTGGGACGCGCAGCTACCGGTGTCGGAGGTGACCTCGGTCCACCAGCGGTCGTTGTCGTGGCGCAGCACCGGAGTGGCGCGGCTGCGGCGCAGACCGTCGTTGATCAGGGCCGCGGCCGCGGCCGCGTCGGTGCTCGCCCGTTCGAGCACGCCACGCACCGTCTCGCGCACCGCCCGTACCTCCTCCAGGTCGGCGCGGGTGAGACGCCGACGTTCGTCCGGTCCAGCCGAGGAATGGCCGTCGAGGAAGGCCCTGAGCTGCTCCACGGCCTCGAGCGCGTCCTCGCCCTTGATCGGCTTCAGGGTGTTGGCGAGATCGACCGCCGTCTCGACCGCCGGTGATCCGTAACACGCATCAAGCATTTGACGTGTCTCCTCGCCCGTCCGTAGCGTGACACCCATATCAGCTGTCACGTGTCACAGCCTACCTTCGGTGGAGACGACGATGCCGCAGACCGTTCCGTCCGCAGGAGCCCCGAGCGGCGCATCCACGGACGCCCCGGACGGACGCCGGCTGGGGCTGGTACTGGGGGCGCTAGTGCTGCCCATGTTCGTCGCGCTGGGGGCGCCGTCGGTGGCGCTCCCGGAGATCGGCCGCGCGCTCGGGGTGCCGTTCGGGGCCACCGCATGGATCCTCACGGCGTGGTCGTTGACCTCGGCGCTCGCTATGCCGATCGCGGGCCGACTGATCGGCCGGTGGAGCGCCTTCCGGGTACTCGTCGCCGGAGTGATTGCCCTCGCCGCGGGCTCCGCGGTGGCGGCGGTCGGCCCGACACTGCCGATCGTGATCGTCGGTCGCCTGATCGGTGGCGTCGGGGCGGGCGCCACCGTGATCGCCGTCTTCGCCGCGGCCGCTGCCCTTCCCGGGCGGGAACGGCTGCGCGCATTGGGGATGATCGCGGCCGCCAGCGGGACGGCGTCCGCGTGCGGCACGCTCCTGGGCGGGGCGGTCACCACGTGGCTGGGGTGGCGAGCAGTGCTCGCGGTTCCGGTCCTCGCACTGCCCCTTCTCGCACTGCCGCTCCTACTGACGGCGTCGGCGGGTAGGCGCACGTTCCCGCCGACCGGGCGCGACCGCTCGAGCGGGCGCTTCGACGTTCTCGGCGCGGCCGTGCTGTCGGTCCTCGCCGGCTCGTTGATCACGTTGCTGCAGGCCCACTCGGTGGGCTTACCCGGTCCGGTGACGCTCGCCGTGGGCGCCGCTGGGGTGATCGCCGCCGTGGGACTGTGGCGGCGCGTGCGGCACACGCCCGACGGGTTCGTGCCCCACCGGTTGATCACAACCCGCGGGTTCATGGCAGCCGGATTCGTCGGCGCGTCGGTCTTCGCCGGCTACTACGGGGTGCTGTTCATCGCCCCGTCCCTGATCGAGCACGCCACGGGCGGTGGGGCCCTCGAGGCCGGCGCGTTGCTGGTCCCGGCCGCCGCCTGCTCGGTGCTGGCGGGGCGGCTGGTCGGGTGGGCCGGCCGATTCGCCGGTTGGCAGGTGCTGGCCGGGCTCGCGGCGCTCACCGTCGTCGGCGTGCTCGTGGTCGCGGTGCTCACCGGACCGATCCCGGTCGTCGTCGGCACGGCGCTGACCGTGTGCGGGTTCGCCGGCGCCCAGGCCGTCCTGGCGGGCCTCGCACCGGAGCTGGTCGCCGCGCAGGACGCCGACGCCGCGCAGGGCCTGCTCAACTTCATGATCTTCCTGGGTGGCGGGATCGGGCCGGCCTCCGTCGCGGGCCTGTCCGGCATCGTGCCGGTGCCGGTGGCCCTCGCCGTGCTCGCGGCGCTCCCCCTTGCCGGCCTCGTCCTCACCCTCGCCCGACGCCCCGGTGCCCGGCACCGAGACGACAGCTGACGGGTCCACCGCGCACACCGGCTGGCCACCGTGCACACCGCACACCGTGTGCACGCCGGCCTCACGGTGTGCACGGCCGGCCCGGCCGCTTCGGGCGGCCCGCTGGGGGTCAGAGCGTCGTCAGGATGGCGGCGAGCAGGGCCGCGCGCGCCGGCAGTGTCGCCGTCTCGATCCGCTCGTCGGGCGCGTGGGCGCCCCCGCCGAGGGGGCCGAAGCCGTCGAGCGTGGGGATGCCGGCGGCACCGGCGATGTTGGTGTCGGCCCCGCCCGCGGCCGGGCGGCCGGCGATCTCCTGCCCGACGGCGGTGCCGGCCATCGCCACCCGGGCGAGCAGGTCGTCGGCCGGGTCGGACCACGCGGGTCTGCTGGTGAGCGTCCGCACGACGACCTCGGCCCCCGGCCGCACGGGGGTGAGCCGCCCCAGTGCGCCGAGCACCCGCTGCTGGGTGGCGACGTCGGTGAACCGCAGGCCGATGTCGGCGGCCGCACGGTCGGGCACGACGTTGGTGCGGCCTCCCCCGTCGACGGTCCCGACGTTGCACAGCACCGTGGGCTCGCTCGCCATGATCTCGCGGACCGCGAGCAGCTGGTCCACCAGCTCGTCGACGGCCGACACCCCCGACTCCGGGTCGAGCGCGGCGTGGGCGGCGCGGCCCGCGATCTCGATCCGCACGCGCGTGCTGCCCAGGCGCGCGGTCTTCAGCGCGCCGCCGGGGTGCGGCGACTCCAGGCCCAGCACCGCGACGGCGCCCGCCATGTGCGCCTCGACGAGCGGGCGCGCCGTGGGGCTGCCGACCTCCTCGTCGGCCACCACGACGAGACGCACGGGCCGGGCGGGCGCGGCATCACAGCGCCGGAGGACCTCGAACGCCAGCTCGGCGACGACCAGTCCGCCCTTCATGTCGTAGACGCCAGGGCCACGCAGCACGCCGTCCGCCTCGGTCAGCGGCATCGACTCGAGCGTGCCGGTCGGCCAGACCGTGTCGTGGTGGCCGAGCAGCAGCACGTGCGGTGCGTCGGCATCGCCCCACCGCGCGACCAGGTGATCACCCGTCCCCTGCGCGACGCGCTCGATGCGCGCGCCCAGCTCCCGGTAGCGCTCCTCGAGGACGTCCGCCAGTGCGTTCAGCGCCGGTGCGTCGCCGGTCGGCGTCTCGTGCCGTGCGTAAGCGATCAGCCGCCCCACCGCGTCGTCGGCGAGAGCGGCTGCGGCGCCGGAGAAGTCGGACATGGATACGGACTATATCTTTCGCAACCTCGTGTTGACACCCTGCTTCTGCGGCGGTAGGACCTTCACACATACGTTGCGTATCACCGTTGGGAGCAGCATGCCCGGGAGCACCACCCGGCCCCTCGCCACCACCGCCGAGCGGCTCGCCGCCGTCCGGCTGTACCGGGTGGTGTTCGGACTGACAGGCGACGACCCCGCGTTCACGCCGAAGCTCCTGGCGGCCCTGCAGCACGCGGGCGGGTCGGCCCTCGGCGCGTTCGACGAGGACGAGCGGCTGATCGGCTTCACCTACGGCTTCGTGGGCCTCGATCAGGGCACGCCCTACCACTACTCGCAGACGGCGGCGGTCGACCCGGCCGCGCAGGGCCGCGGGGTGGGCCGGCAGCTCAAGCGGGCACAGGCCGAGGTGGCCCGCCGCACGGGCGTGCGGACGATGCGCTGGGCGTACGACCCGCTGCAGGCCCGCAACGCCCACTTCAACCTCGACGTCCTCGGCGCCGTCGGCCGCTGGTTCCACCGCGACCTCTACGACATGGAGGACCACAACGGCCGTACCGATCGCGTGGTCGTCGAGTGGGTCCTCGAGGCGCAGACCCCGGTCCCGGTCCCGCCCCTGCCACCCGATGTGCCGGACTGGGGCGAGTGCCGTGCGGACGGCGACGTCGGCTGGCTCGCCGTGCCCGTCGGTGGCGACGAGCTTCGGCGCACCGGCCGGGCCGTCGAGGTGCGCGACCGCGTCGCCGACGAGCTCGCCAGGCTCCTCGGGTCGGGCCAGGCGCTGCTGTCGTGCCGGCGCGTCGACGACCGCACCGCGCTGTACTGCCTGGGGAATCGGTGATCCCGGACAACAAGCAGTTGAGCACCCCGGACGAGCGCTACGGCGCCCGCCTCCAGCGCCGCTCGACCGCCACCGCGCTGCTGCAGCAGGTGGTCGCCCAGGAGACCGCCAACCTGTCCGCCACCCTGGAGCGCCTGCAGGCTGACGGTTCGCTCGAGCAGGCCGCCCGCCGGATCGTCGCGGCCAAGCGGCGGTTCGTCGCAGGCGGGTCCAAGTCGTGGTCCTACGCCTCGCTGCTCGCCACCGACCTGTCCGCCAGCATGGCCAACGTCACCCTGATCGACGGCACCGTGGTGCGCGCGGTCGACGTGCTCTCGGACGTGCGGCCGGGCGACGTGCTCGTGGCGTTCTCGTTGCGCCGCTACGCACGCTCGACGATCGCCGCGGCCGAGGAGTTCGCCGCGGCGGGCGGCGCCGTCGTCGGGGTCACCGACGACGCGGACGGCGCGGTGGCGCGGGTAGCCGACGTCGCGGTCGTGGTGAGCACCGACAGCGCGTCCTACGCCGACTCCCCCACCGCCGTCGCCGCCGTCGTGCACATCATCGCCACCCTCGCCGCGGCCAGCGCGAAGGGCGCGCGGAGGCGGCTCGCGCGCCGCGACGTGCTCACGGCGCGGCTGGGCATCTACGCGGACGGAGACCGATAAGTGCGGATCGATCGGATCGAGCTGCTGCAGGTGCGGCTGCCGCTGGTGCACGAGTTCGAGACCAGCTCGCACCGCAAGTCCTACCTCGAACACGTGCTCGTGCGCGTCGAGGACGCCGACGGGGCCGTCGGCTGGGGCGAGGTCGCCTCGCCATCAGGTCCGTTCTACACGGCCGAGACCGTCGAGACGTGCTGGACGATCGGCTCCTCGTACCTGGTGCCGGCGCTGGTGGGCGCTTCGTGGGAGCACCCACGGGATGCGCCTGCTCTGTGGGGCAAGGTGCGGGGCAACGAGTTCGCCAAGGCAGGCTTCGACGCGGCGTGCTGGGCGCTCTGGTCCGTAGTGGAGGGCGTACCGCTGGCCCGGGCGCTCGGCGGGGAACGGCAGACCGTCGTCGCGGGCGTCAGCCTCGGCATCGAGGCAGGAGTGGACGCGCTGGTGGAGCAGGTGGCCCGGCAGGTCGACGCCGGCTACCCGCGGGTGAAGCTCAAGATCGCGCCCGGGTGGGACGTCGAGCCGGTCACGGCCGTGCGCGCCGCGTTCCCCGATCTGCAGCTGCACGTCGACGCGAACGGCGCCTACACCGAGGACGACGAGCACCTCACCGCGCTGCGCGCCCTCGACGGCTCCGGGCTGGTCATGATCGAGCAGCCGTTCGCGCCCCGGAACCTCATGGCGGCCGCCCGGCTGCAGGCGGTGATCGACACCCCGATCTGCCTCGACGAGTCGATCGTCGACGGGCACGACCTCGAGACCGCGCTCGCCGTCGGGGCATGCCGCGTGCTGAACATCAAGGCCTCCCGGATGGGCGGGCTCACGGCCGCCGTCGCCGCCCACGACGTCGCCCGCGAGCACGACATCCCGGTGTGGTGCGGCGGCATGCACGAGTTCGGCGTGGGCCGCGCCGCCAACGTCGCGCTGTCCAGCCTCCCCGGGTTCGTACTGCCGTCGGACGTCTCCGGTTCGGACAAGTACTACGCGCGCGACGTGGTGACGCAGCCGATCCGCGCCGATCACGGCATCGTCGCCGTGCCGTGGGACAGCCCCGGCCTCGGGCACGACGTCGACGAGGAGTTCGTGCGGGCGAACGCCACCCGCACCCACGAGGGGACCGCATGACAGAACGGACCGACCGTGCCGACGCCTACGAGCTGGAGCCGGGCCGCATCGGGATCGACCTGTGACGGCCGCTGATGTGCTCGCCGGGCTCCCCGACGGCGCGTCCGCGCAGGTCGCGGGCGAGGTGTTCGGCACACCGCAGTACGGCGGGGCACCTCTGCGGGCCGTCGCCGCCCGCAGGGGCGGCGCCCGCCTGCGCTGCGCGTCGGTGCTGAAGCCGCTGATCGTGTGGGTGGCGGGCAGCGGACGCACCGACGACGGCGAGCAGGCGATCCGCTTCTCCGACAACGCAGCCACAAACCGCATCTGGCACGCGGGCCCGCCGCCCCGGCTCCTCGACCGGCTGGCCGGCGCCACCGGGGTGCGCTGGCGGACGGCGGGCGCCGACCCGGACTGGTTCGGCGGGGTGGAGGTGAGCGCCACCGAGCTCGTCACCGCCTACGGGGCGCTCGCGCGCGATCCGGGTGCGGCGCGGGTCGTGAACTGGATGCGCGCCGTGGCCCCCGAGCAGGCGTTCGGGATCCCGGACGCGGTGGCGGACACCCTCGGGGTTCCCGCGGCGTCCGTCGCCGTGAAGGCGGGCTGGATCGGCCACGCCGACGAGACGGTGCTGCGCACCCACGCCGTCGCCGTCGCGGAACGGGGCGGGGAGACCGTGGTCGTCGCCGCGCTGACCGCCCTCCCCTACGTCGCCGACCGCGACCGCTACCAGCAGGACCTGCGCGCCGGCCGTCCCGTGATCGACGTGCACGAGGCGCTTGCGGGCCCGCTCCTGCGCGACCTGCTCGCCGCGACCTGCCGCGACCTGGCCCGGCTCGGCGCCCGCTGACGCGCGCCGACAGGGGCAGCTGTTCGCCCGGCCTCTCAGCTTGATGCTCGCGAACCGAACTGCGCGACCATGCCACCGTCGACGTCGATGTTCGCCCCGGTGATGAAGCTCGCGGCCGGTGAGGCGAGGAAGGCGACCGCGCGGGCGATCTCCTCGCCGGAGCCGAACCGGCCCATGGGGAGCAGGCCGACGATCTGCGTCCGGACCGCCTCGAGCTGATCCTCGGATATGCCGAGCTTGCCGAGCGCAGGCGTCTCCACCGGGCCGGGACTGACGGCGTTGACGCGGATGCCCCTGGGCGCCAGCTCGACCGCCAGCGAGCGGACCAGCGAGTTCACCGCCGCCTTCGTGGCGCTGTACACCGACTGGCCGGGCACGCCCCGCCGGGCGGCGGTCGAGCTGGTGAACACCACCGTGCTGCCCTCACCGAGCAGGGGAAGGATCGCCTGCAGGGTGAAGAGGTGGCCCTTGACGTTGACGTCGAACAGCTCGTCGAACAGCACCTCGTCAAGGGTCTCCAGTGGCGTCACCCGGGCGACGCCCGCATTCAGGAAGGCGGCGTCGACCTTGCCGAACCGCTCCGCGAGCTCGTCGGCGACGAGCTTGGCGTCCTCGACCGAACGGGCGTCGGCGCGCAGCACGGCGACCTCCTCCGGCAGGTTGCGCCGCGCCTCGGCGAGCGTGTCGGGGTTGCGGCCGGTGACGAGCACCCCGAAGCCCTCTTCGTGCAGGACGCGGGCGGTGGCGAGACCGATGCCGGTGGTGCCGCCGGTGACGAGGGCGGCGGGAGAGGAGCTTGTCGCGGTCATGAGTGATCTCCGTGGGTTGGTGGGGATGAAGGGTGATCAGCGCCAGGCGTTGGCGGCGGCATCGGCGAACTCCGCGAAGACGGTCACGCCGCGCTCGACGAGCAGGAGGACAAGCCGGCGGCCCGTCTTGCCGGTCGCGCCCGTCACCAGGACGGTCATCGTGACGGCCGGTCGATCGATTCCTCGGATGAATCGACCCTAGGGAGACGGTGCCGAGATGAGCTATGACAGATCAGCGCGGATCCATGTCCGATCGGCTCACGACGCTTGTCATCTGGACATGACAGCGGCGTAGCGTCGGAGCATGACCGTCACCGATCTCGACCTCCCGGCCGTCCCGTCCGGCTCAGGTGACGCGGTCGCCGACATCGTCGCCGACGTCGTCGCCACCGTCCGGCGTGGCAGCCCCCTCTACTGCGTCGCCGGATTCCGCGCTCCGTGGGCGATCGGGCTGGAGGAAGGTGGGGTCGCCGGGGTCACCGTCATCACCTCCGGCACCTGCTGGCTGATGCCGGAGGGCCTCGAGCCCGTCCAGCTCGTCCAGGGCGACGTGGTCCTGTTGCCGTCCGGCGTCGCCCACGTCTGCGCCGACCAGCCCGGCCGGGCGGCGCGGCCGCTGAAGGAGCTGATCGGTGGTCCGCTCGGGGACGGCATGCCGCGCAGGTTGGCGATCGACGGGGACGGTCCGGTAACCAGGCTGCTCGTCGGCGCGTTCGTGCTGGCCCCGGGCCCGCCGCACCCGCTGACCGCCATCCTGCCGCCCGTGGTGCACATCGGCGCAGGGCAGGCGAGGGACCGCGGCCTGGCCGCCGCGGTGGAACTGCTCTCCTGCGAGGTCCAGCGCGCCGACCCCGGCGCACCGGCGGTGGTCGCGTCGCTGCTGGACCTGCTGTTCGTGTACATCCTGCGCGCCTGGCTGGCCGAGCAGCACCAGTCCGGCGAGGGGTGGGTGCGGGCCCTGTACGACCCGGTGGTGGGCAGTGCGTTGGCGCTGATCCACGACGACCCGGCCCGGCCATGGAGCGTGGACCTGCTGGCCCGCGCGGCCGGCGCCCCGCGCGCCACCTTCACCCGCCGCTTCCGCACCCTGACCGGCCAGGCACCGATGGCGTACGTCGCGGCCTGGCGGATGTCGGTCGCCGCGCGGCTGCTGCGCGAGGAGCGCGGATCGCTGCGGGAGGTCGCCCACCGCGTGGGCTACGACTCCGAGTTCGCGTTCGCCCGTGCGTTCAAGCGCACCACCGGCCACCCCCCTGGCCGGTTCCGGACCGACGTGATCAGCCAGTTGTCTCCGGGGAGCGCTGGGATCCGCGGCGGCTCGTGACGAGCACGGCCACCGCCGCGGCCACGACGAGCACCACCAGCAGGCCGGTGGCTACGACCGTCAGCCCGTCCGGGCTGGTCAGCGGCTGACCGCGCAGCGCCTGCCACAGCGAGAGGAGGGTCAGCGCCGCGTACCCCGCCGACGCGACGACGACCAGCCGCGTGCGGACCGCCTCGGCGCGCAGCAGCGCCACCCGACCGGCGAGCAACGCCAGCAGTACGGCCACGAGCGGCAGCCCCTGCAGCGCGTGGAGGCCGACGAAGTGGGCGATCCGCAGGTCGCCGCCGGTGGTGCTCCACCCCGTGACGGGCATGATCGGCCCACCGTCGACCACGCCAACGCTGTGTCCGCCGATGAGGCCGGCGAAGGTACCGTCGGAGAACGACGCCCGCTGCGCGGCGGTCGGCCGGGTCATCATGAAGGCGACAGCGGCGCCGAACAGGGAGATGACCGCTCCGGCCCGGACGCCCCACGTCAGCGACGGCCCACCGACCTTCCGGCCCAGCAGGTACCCGGCCACCACGAGGTTGGCGATCCAGAGCACGACGATCGAGGTCGCCATGGTGGCCCATAGCGCGGCGTCGAGCACGGTGGCGACGTTGAAGTGGCTCTGCCTTCCGCGCGCCACCTGCCAGAGGATGACCAGGTACTCGATGGCGAGCATCGCCGCGATGATCGTGGTGGACCAGCGCACGGCGCGATTCCGTGGCAGGTAGGCGTACAGCCAGGCCCAAGTCACCGCGTAGATCACGATCGACACGGCGAACTTGAACGGCTTGAACCAGATCGGCGCCCCCACGAGCACGCGCCCGTCGAGGAGCATGCCGGCGAGCGAGACCACGACGAACGGCGCGGTGGCGGCCGCGACCAGCAGCAGTGGGCGGTGCCACTCCCGCATGTCCGGCCACCTGGTCCTGTCGAGCACATCCGAAGCATCGGGGGAACGGGGGTGCGGTGGTAGCAACTTGTCCAGATCGCTGCGGTTTCTGTCGCACACGCTGGTAGAAGTCGTCCATGGCCGATGTCAGGGCGCGCCGGACCGAACGGTGGTTCAAGGCCGCGCTGCTGGTGAAGGGCCTGGACGGCGCCGTCGAGCTGTTCGGTGCCGTGGCGCTGCTGCTCGTCCCGGCCGCAACGGTGCACCGGCTGGTCGCCGATGTCGTGAGCCGCGACCTGCTCGGCCCGCCCGACGGCTTCCTCACCCGTCACCTCGTGGCGGGTACCGCGGAGTTCGCGTCGGGCAACCGCACCTTCGTGCTCGTCTACCTCGGGCTGCACGGCGTCGTGAAGCTCGCACTGGTGTGGGCGCTGCTGCGCAAGTGGCGCCCCGCCTACCCGGTGGCGGCCGTCGTGCTCGGCGTGTTCGTCGGCTACGAGCTGCTGCGCGCGGTCCGCACCGGATCGCTCGTGCTGCCGTTCCTGGCCGCGCTGGACGTCCTGGTCATCGTGCTGGTCCTGCGGGAGTACCGGCTGCTCAGCCGAGCGCGTTGATCGCGCGGGCGACCACGAGGACGACCACGACGAGCGACACGCCCGCCTGCACGGCCATCGTCAGCTTCGCCCACCGCGACAGCGGCAGCACGTCCGTGGGGCTGAAGGCCGTGGCGTTGGTGAACGACAGGTAGGCGTAGTCGACGAAGCCCGGTTCCCAGTCCCGGCCCGCGATCTCGGGGATCTGCATCTGGGGGAACAGGAAGTCGGGTCGGTCGTGGGCAGCGACCGCCCGCGCCGCCGGCCCGCCGCGGTCGAGCTCCCAGTACACGAGCCCGAACGCCAGCACGTTCGTCAGCCAGATCGCGCCTCCCGCGCCGAGCAGCTCGGCGGGCGTCGCCGGACGTCCCGTGAGCAGGTCGCTGACGAGCAGCACGACCGACCACCCGTTCGCCAGCGCGACGAGCCCGGTCAGGACGAGGCCGGCCGTGCGCAGCACGGTCGACTCACGATCCACCCGGAACGGGTTGACCACCAGCAACCCGACGAGCACGGCGAGTTCGAGCGCCGGGAGGACGTAGCGGCCTTCGGGCACCACCTCCGCGGGCATGAGCAGCTGGAGCCCGATCGTTCCGGCCACGGCCACCGCGGCAGGCCAGCGGTGCTCGCCGCGCGTCCGCCGCGCCCATGCGGGGACGAGCTCCGATCCGTTCCGGTTCACCGGCCGGAGTCTGCCGGACGCGCCGGCGAACACACGGCGGACAGGCCGCATCGGGTGTCCGATCCACTGGGCGCGGGTGCAGGTCGATCCCACGCCGATCTTCGTGCGGGACTGCGCGGTCCCGTCGGGCGGGATCACGGCCTCACTCGATCTCATCCTGTCGTTCATCGAGGAGGATCACGGGGCCGAGATCGCCCGGCGGGTGGCCCTGGCCATGGTCACCTACCTGCAACGGCCCGGCAGCCAGGCGCAGATCAGCCTGTTCACCACGATCCCGCACTCCGACCAGGTCCTGGTCCGGCGGGTCATCGAACACGTGATCAGCAACCTCGACGGCGACCTCGGCGTCGGCCGGCTCGAGGCGGCCTCCCAGCTGCTCACCGGAACGCGCGAGCCGGTGACCACGATCGCCCGCCGGTGCGGCTTCGGCTCCGCTGAGTCGCTCCGGCAGGCGATCGTGGCCTGGGTCGGCATCTCACCGACGCGATTCCGGGGGAACTCCCGCGCGTCGGGATGACGGTGCGGGACCTACCACTCGGGCGCTTCGTCGAGGAACTTGTACGCCAGCTCGTCGTGCGGTTCCACGAACGCCGAGTAGACGGCTCCTGCGCCGGGCGTCGAACCGGGCAACCTGATCTGCAGGTCGGACGTGCGGCTCCCGATCATCTGGAAGTCGCCGCTCGTGATCCCCCATGCCTGCGAGTTGCGAGGCGGTTCAGCGGTGTCGCAGGTCTGCTGCACGACGGGCGAGCCCGTCTCGCTGCCGGCCATCTCCTCGAGGCAGAGGCCGGTCGCCCGGTTCCGCATGAGGTAGTAGAGGCCACCTTGCGCCGCGTAGTAGGGCCCGACGAACTCCCAGTACTGGGCCTCCTCGGTGCCGCACGGGTCCTGGTACACCTGACTTCCGGTGCCCCCGCTCGCGGTCAGGCACATGTTGTCGGGCGTGTCCTTCTGCACCCTGGTCGTCACCACGTCGGCTGCCTCCCCGGCGGGCGGCGCGGCCACCGCCGTGGCCGGGATCGACACGGTCAGCGCCATTCCCAGCCCGACCGCCAACGACCATCTACGCATCTTGCTCATCATGGATTCCCCCCATGTCGACAACGTCCCTGGTGTCGGGACGGGCGCATTGCCGCAACACGGGCAGGACGAGACCTGAGCAGGCTTTCCGGCCTCCGCATCGTGAATCGCGCAGGCCGGCAGAACCACCGGGGAGCGGCGCAGCGGCGGCGAGTCTAGGAGGACGGCGAGCGTTCTGAAAAGATCTTGTTGCGGACGTCGCAGTCAGCTCAGCGCCGCTGCCACCACTTCGCGGGCCTCATCCTGGATCCGGGCGAGGTGCTCCTGGCCGTGGAAGCTCTCGGCATAGACCTTGTAGACGTCCTCGGTGCCAGATGGGCGGGCCGCGAACCAGCCGCCCTCCGTGACCACCTTGAGCCCACCTAGCGGGGCACCGTTGCCCGGCGCGCTGGTCAGGCGGTCGGTGATCTTCTCCCCCGCCAGCTCGGTGGCGCGCACGTCGTCGGCGGAGAGCTTGCCGAGCTTCGCCTTGTCGTCCGGGCTGCAGGCGACGTCGGTGCGCGCGTAGGCGGGCTCGCCGAACCGCTCCGTGAGCTCCCGGTAGCGCTCGCTCGGCGTGCGACCGGTCACCGCGGTGATCTCCGAGGCGAGCAGCGCGAGGATGATCCCGTCCTTGTCGGTGGTCCACACGCCGCCGTCGGTGCGCAGGAACGACGCGCCCGCGCTCTCCTCGCCGCCGAAGCCGATCGAGCCGTCCAGCAGGCCGGGCACGAACCATTTGAACCCGACGGGCGTCTCCACGAGCTTGCGGCCCAGGTCGGCGGTGACCCGGTCGATCATCGACGAGCTGACGGCCGTCTTGCCCACGCCCGCATCCGGTGACCAGCCCGCGCGGTGGGCGTACAGGTAGCCGATCGCGACGGCGAGGAAGTGGTTGGGGTTCATCAGGCCGTCGGCGGTGACGATGCCGTGCCGGTCGGAGTCGGCGTCGTTGCCGGTGGCGATGCGGAACTCCCCCCGCCGCTGCACGAGCGACGCCATCGCGTACGGCGACGAGCAGTCCATCCGGATCTTGCCGTCCCAGTCGAGCGTCATGAACCCGAACTGCTCGTCGACGGCCGGGTTGACGACGGTGAGGTCGAGCCGGTGCCGCTCGGCGATCGCGCCCCAGTACGCCACGCTCGCCCCGCCCATCGGGTCGGCGCCGATGTGCACCCCCGCGGTCCGGATCGCGTCCAGGTCCACCACAGAGGGCAGGTCGGCGACGTACGCGCCGAGGAAGTCGTAGCGGGCGAGCCCTGCCCGGTCGAGCGGCGTGCGCCGCACACCCGCGAGACCGGCGCGCAGCAGCTCGTTCGCCCGGTCGGCGATCCAGGAGGTGGCGTCGGTGTCGGCCGGGCCGCCGTTGGGCGGGTTGTACTTGAACCCGCCGTCCGCGGGCGGGTTGTGCGACGGCGTGACGACGACCCCGTCGGCGGGCCCGCCCGTCCGGCCGCGGTTGTGGGTGAGGATCGCGTGCGAGACGGCGGGCGTGGGGGTGAACGCATCGTCCGCGTCGGCGAGGACGTGCACGCCGTTGGCCTGGAACACCTCGATCGCGGTGGCCCACGCCGGCTCGGACAGCGCGTGCGTGTCGCGCCCGATGAAGAGCGGCCCGTCGGTGCGCTGGAATGCCCGGTACTCGCAGATCGCCTGGCTGGTGGCGGCGATGTGGGCGTCGTTGAACGTGGTGCGCAACGACGAGCCGCGATGGCCGGACGTCCCGAACGCCACCCGCTGCGCCGGGTCGTCCGGATCCGGCGTGCGGTCGTGGTACGCGGCGAGCAGGGCCCCGATATCGACGAGGTCCTCGGGCTGCGCGGGCGTTCCGGCACGGGGGTGGTTCGGCATGTCGCGCTCCCGGGGTGCTGCGGCGGGTTCCCGGTCACCTTGCCACCGCGGACGGCAGGCGCGCAGCCGCAGCTCCGTGCAGGAGTCGGCCGCTTCACCAGAGCCTTCGGTGGCGCCGCCACAGACCGACTTCACACACCCAGTACGGACTTCACACAAGGCCGGCCTTGTGTGAAGTGGCCACTGGGTCTGTGAAGTGACTATCAGCGCACCGGGAACGCGCGGATCACGCCGTGACGCGGGGCGTCGCGAAGCATTGCGCGTGTTCGGCCACCCATTGCGCGAACGTGCGCGCCGGATGGCCGGTCACCTTCTCGACGGTGTCGACGACGGTCGTGGCGTCATCGGTGGGAGCGGCGTACCAGCCGATCACGTAGTCGGCATCCGCCCGGGACACGCCCGTGGCCATCAGCCTCTCGACGGCCTGTTCGTGGGTGATCGGGACGAAGGTGATGTCGCGGCGGATCGCTCGGGACAGGATTGCGATCCTCTCCCGCGTGGTCAGCGATTCGGGTCCGGTGAGGTTGTAGGCGCGTCCCGCATGGCCGTCCTCGAGCAGGGCCACGGCTGCCACTTCGCCTATGTCGGCCTCATGCACCAGCGCGCTGGGGAAGTCGTACGGCTCCCGCACGACCCCCTCGGTCCGGATCGAGTCGATCCACGTCAGCGTGTTGGACATGAACTCCTGCGGCTCCAGGCGGGTCCACTCCACGCCCGACTCCGCAACGGCCTGCTCGACCGGCCCCACCCAGCCACCCCACACCACGCTGATGCGCCGTACCCCCGCATCGACCGCCCGGCGCACCAGCTCGGGCCCGACCTCGGCGAGCCCCGCCGTCACCGTGATGTGCAGCCGGCTGACGCCGTCGAGTGCGGACCCCAGCTCCGCAGGCGATGTGTGCGTACCGGCAACGGTCTCCACCTCGGCCGGGAAGGCGGCCGCGGCCGGGTTCCGGGTCAACGCGCGAACACGCTCGCCTCTGCGAACCAGCTCGGCCACCACATGGCGGCCGGTGTTCCCGGTGGCGCCCGTGACAAGTGTCGTCACAGTTGAACTCCTTTCGTCGCGGACGACGCTAGGAGTTCAACTTGGCTTCAGGTCAACCTACGCGGAGAGCGGGATGCGCTGCTGCGGGATGCGCAGGTGCAGCGGCAGGTGCCCGGTGCGCTGGGTCGAGTCGGTGGTGAGGTGGAAGTGGCCTCCGCGGGATCGAGCGCAGATGTAGGACCGCAGCGGCCGTGCGCCGAGCGCCTCCAGCTCGCGCGCCGCGGCCTCGGCGTCCTCGCGCGTCGAGTAGATCACCTTGCCGTCGGAGCCCGGCCCCTGGCGCGGTGGCGCCCAGCCCTCGATCTCGGCACGGCTGGGCCGGCAGAAGATCGGACGCCCGGCCTTGGTCAGGCGGGCGTGGCGGCAGAGGACCTCGGCCCGGGCCTGGTCACGCACGCCTCGCTGCTCCGGCACCATCGGTCCGGTCGTCGCGTCGTTCCTGTCGGCGTTCACGTGATCCCTCCTCCGCGTCCTGTACCCGGTGATCGCGCGGGTCCCAGCTTCCCGTTAGCGGAGCGGAATCGGGATAACACCATCGTGTTGATTCTCGGACTTGATCACGCTCGGTAGCGCCCGGGCCGGTGCATGATCACCCAGCGTCTCGCCGCGTCCGTGGAAGGACCGGTCCCACTGCTGATTCGCGCCACCGAGGCATCTCACGCGCGCAGCGTGACTTGTGGACAACCGGCGCGCCCCCGTCGGGGTCTGTCACCGCCCGCCCTTAGCGTGTGCGCAGAACGTGAACGAGGGGGGCACAGCCATGTGGCACCTGCACCGGGCCGAACGGGCCGACACGCTGGCCCGCGCGCTGGGCGAGCTGCTGGGTGAGCCGCCGGCCGACCCGTTCGCCGCCGAGGTCGTCGCGGTACCGGCCAGGGGCGTGGAGCGGTGGTTGGCACAGCGGCTCGCTCACCGGCTCGGGTCGGCCGACGGAGGCGGCGACGGCGTGTGCGCCGGCGTGGCTTTCCCCTCGCCCGCCGCGGTGGTGGCCGAGGTCGTCGCGGCGGCCACCGGCCTGGCTCCCGACGACGACCCGTGGCAGCCGGAGCGAGCGGTGTGGCCGCTGCTGGAGGTGATCGACGCGAGCGTCGGGGAGGAGTGGTGCGCCCCGCTCGGTGCGCACGTGGGTGACGCGGGGCGGGGCCGCCGGTACGCCGTCGCGCGCCACCTCACCGATCTCTTCGCCGCCTACGCCACCCACCGGCCCGCGCTGCTCACCGCATGGCTGGCCGGCGCCGGAGATCCGGAGGGCGGCGCGGCCGACCTCGCGTGGCAACCGGAGCTGTGGCGGCGGCTCCGCGAGCGGATCGGCGCCCCCTCCCCCGCCGAGCGCCTGGAGGCGGCGTGCGCGGTCCTGCGCGCCGACCCGGATGTCGTCCCGTTGCCGGCCCGGGTGTCGATCTTCGGCCCCACCCGCCTGCCCGCCGAGCACCTCGCGGTACTGGCGGCGCTCGCCGAGCGCCGCGACGTGCACCTGTGGCTGCCCCACCCCTCCCCCGCACTGTGGGCCGCCGTCGTGGCGCCGCCCGAGATCCCGCTCCGGCGCGCCGATCCCACCGCCGCCACACCCCGCCACCCGCTGCTGGGCTCCCTCGGCCGCGACGCCCGTGAGCTGCAGCTCCGGCTCCCCGCGGAGTGCGTCGACACCCACCACGCGGCGGACGAGGGCCCGCCGGTCACGCTCCTGCAGCGGCTCCAGGCCGACCTGCGCGACGACCGCGCGCCCGACGGCGGGTTCGTGGTGGCGCCCGGCGACCGCAGCGTGCAGGTGCACTCCTGCCACGGCCCCGACCGGCAGGTCGAGGTGCTGCGGGAGATCGTGCTCGGGCTGCTCGAGGCCGACCCCACCCTCGAACCGCGCGACGTGCTGGTGATGTGCCCCGACGTCGAGACGTTCGCGCCGCTGGTCTCGGCCTGCTTCGGGCTCGCCGACGGGCCCGACGCCCACCCTGGCCAGCGCCTGCAGGTCCGCATCGCCGACCGCGCGCTGCGCCAGGTCAACCCGCTGCTCGACACGGTGGCGCAGCTGCTGGAGCTGGCCGACTCCCGCGCCACCACCTCGCAGCTGCTCGACCTGCTCGCCAGCGCGCCGGTGCGCGGGCGCTTCGACCTCGACGACGCCGACCTCGAGCGGCTGCGCGAGCTCGTGGTCCGCTCCGGGGTCCGGTGGGGGCTCGACGGCGCGCACCGGGCGCCGTTCCAGCTCGACGGGTTCCCGCAGAACACCTGGTCCGCGGGCCTCGATCGGCTGCTGCTCGGCGTGGCGATGTCCGGCGCCGACCACGAGTGGCTCGGCACGGCACTGCCGCTGGACGAGGTCGAGTCCGGCGACGTCGCCCGGCTCGGGCGGCTCGCGGAGTTCGTCGAGCGGGTCGCGGCCGTTCTGGCGGACCTGGCCGGGCAGCAGCCACTCGACCGGTGGGTCGCGGTGCTCCAGCACGGCCTCGACGCGCTCACCCTCGTCACCGGCACCGACGAGTGGCAGGGCACGCAGGCGCGGGCCGAGCTCGCCGCGGCCGTCCGCGCGGCGGGGCCGCACGCCGCCACGGTCGAGCTCGGGCTCGCCGACGTCCGCGGGCTGCTCGCCGAGCGGCTGCGCGGCCGGCCCACCCGGGCCAACTTCCGCACCGGCACGCTCACCGTCGCCACGCTGGTGCCGATGCGGTCGGTGCCGCACCGCGTGATCTGCCTGCTCGGCCTCGACGACGGCGCCTTCCCACGGGCCGGTGTGCCCGACGGCGACGACCTGCTCGCCCGCGACCCGCTCGTCGGCGAACGCGACCCGCGCAGCGAGGACCGCCAGCTCTTCCTCGACGCGATCCGCGCCGCCACCGAGCACCTCGTCGTGGTGCACTCCGGCGCCGACGAGCGCACCGGCGCCCGCAGGCCACCGGCCGTGCCGCTCGGGGAGCTGCTCGACGCCATCGCGGCCACCGCGGGCGCGGAGGCGCTCGACCAGGTGGTGGTGCGCCACCCGCTGCAGCCCTTCGACCCGCGCAACTTCGCGGGGCCGGCGCCGTTCAGCTTCGACCGAGCCGAGCTCGCGGGGGCGGTGGCGGCCACGAACGCGAAGGCCCCGCCCGCTCCGTTCCTGGTCGATCCGCTGCCCCCTGCCGGGGACGACGGTGTGATCGCGCTCGACGAGCTGGTGTCGTTCGTCGAGCACCCGGTGAAGGAGTTCCTGCGCCAACGGGTGGGGCTCTCGCTGTTCACCGCTGAGGAGCAGGACACCGACTCGCTGCCGGTCGACCTCGACGGGCTCGCGATCTGGTCGATCGGCGACCGGCTGCTGCGCGACCGGCTCGCCGGACGGCCCCTTGATCTCTGCAGGCAGGCCGAGTGGCGCCGCGGGGAGCTGCCGCCGGGCGCGCTGGGCGAGCAGGTGCTCTTCCGGGTGCTCGACGACGTCGAGCCGATCGTCGCCGCCGCCCAGCCCCATCTCGCGGGCGAGGCGGGCGACCGCGACGTCGACGTCACGCTGCCCGACGGCACCCGCGTCGTCGGCACGATCGGCGGGCTGCACGGGAACGTGCTCCTTCGCGTCGAGTTCTCCCGGCTCGCGGCCAAGCAGCGGGTGCGGGCCTGGGTGCGGCTGCTCGCGCTCACCGCGGCCACCCGGGAGCCATGGCGCGCGGTCACGATCGGGCGCGGGCAGAAGTTCGGCCTCCAGATGGCCACCGCGGGCCCGCTCGACCCCGACCGCGCCGCCGCCGAGCTCGCCGAACTGGTGGCGCTGCGGCGCTCGGGGCTGCGCGAGCCGCTGCCGCTGCCCACCGTCGCCGGCCACACCTACGCGTCCGTCCGCCGCGGCGGTGCCGACCCGGCGGGCGCGCTCGACGAGGCGCTGCGCAAGTGGACGAGCGGCGCCGGGGCCGAGCGCGCCGACACCGCGCACGTCAAGGCATGGGGCCCGGCCGCAGGCCCCGAGGTGCTCACCGCGGCCGGACCACCCGGTGGCGAACCCACCCGGTTCGGCACGCTCGCGCTGCAGGTCTGGTCCCCGTTGCTCGCGGCAGAAGATGTGGTTCGGCTGTGACCGTCATCCCGTTCCCCGCCCCGGTGCTCGCACCCGCCGCGTTCGACGTCTGCGGCGAGCTGCCCACCGGCACCACCGTCCTCGAGGCGAGCGCCGGCACCGGCAAGACCTTCACGATCGCGGCGCTCGCCACCCGCTACGTCGCGGAGGGCTACGCGGCGCTGCCCGAGCTCATGCTCGTCACGTTCGGCCGGGAGGCCACCCAGGAGCTGCGCGAGCGCGTGCGGGAGCGCCTCGTCACCGCCGAGCGCGGCCTGGCCGACCCCGTGGCCGCCCGCGCCGGGAGCGACTCGGTGGTCGCGCTGCTCGCCGACGCGCCCGATCCCGAGGTCGCGGCCCGCCGCGCCCGGCTGGCCCGCGCGATCATCCAGTTCGACGCGGCCACCATCGCCACCACCCACCAGTTCTGCCAGCAGATGCTCGCCGGGCTCGGCGTGGCGGGCGACGGCGATCGCGACGCCGTGTTCGTGGAGTCGATCGACGACGTCCTCACGGAGGTCGTCGACGACTTCTACGTCCGCAAGTACGGCGCACGGGGAGCCGGCACGCCCGCGTTCAGCCGGAGCGAGGCCCTCGCCCTCGCCCGCCGGGCCGTGCACGACGGGCAGGCGCGGCTCGAACCGCGCGACGCCGAGCCGGGCACCGCCGCCCACGTCCGTTACCGCTTCGCCATGGCCGTGCGCACCGAGGTCGCGCGGCGCAAGCGGGTGCGGCGCATCTACACCTACGACGACATGCTCACCCGGCTCGCCGACGCGCTGGCCGACCCGGCGCGGGGGGCGGCCGCGCGGCTGCGGGCGCGCTACCGGGTGGTGCTGGTCGACGAGTTCCAGGACACCGACCCGGTGCAGTGGCAGATCCTGCGCAAGGCCTTCCACGGGTCCACCACCCTGGTGCTGATCGGCGACCCGAAGCAGGCGATCTACGCGTTCCGCGGGGCCGACGTCGTCAGCTACCTCGACGCCACCGACGCCGCCGACCACCACGCCACCCTGGCCCGCAACTGGCGCAGCGACGCCCCGCTGCTCGAGGCGCTCGACACGGTGTTCGCGGGCGCGGCGCTCGGCGACTCGCGGATCACGGTGCATCCCGTGGAGTCCGCCCACCCCGGCAGCCGGCTGCGCGGCGCACCCGTCGACACGCCGTTGCGGCTGCGGGTGGCATCGCGGGCCGGGCTCCCCAAGGCGCCGCGGCGCGACCTCGCAATCGTCGGCCCGGCCCGCGAGCTCGTGGCCCGCGACGCGGCCACCGACATCGCGGCGCTGCTCGCGAGCGCCGCCACGATCGAGGGCGCGCCGGTGGCGCCCGGCGACGTCGCTGTGCTGGTCCGCACCAACGACCAGGGCGCGATGATCCGCCATGCCCTCGCCGCCGAGGGGGTGCCCGCTGTGCTGTCCGGCACCGCGAGCGTGTTCGGCACCCCGGTCGCCGGGGAGTGGCTCACGCTGCTGGAGGCCCTCGAACAGCCGCGGGCCGCCCGGGTGCGGGCCGCCGCGCTCACCCCTTTTCTCGGCCACACGGTCGCCGAGCTCTGCGGGCCCGACGCCGAGGCGCTGCTCGACGAAGTCGGCGCCACGCTGCGCGCGTGGGCCGTGGTGCTGCACGAGCGCGGGATCGCCGCGCTGCTGGAGGCCATCACCACCGGCACCGGGCTGCCCGGCCGCCTGCTCGGCGTCGCCGACGGGGAGCGGCTGCTCACCGACCTGCGCCACATCGCCCAGACACTGCACGCCGCGGCGGTGTCCGAGCACCTCGGCCCGGCCGCGCTGGTGGAGTGGCTGCGCCACCGCATCGCCGACGCCGCCCAGGACGTCGTGGTCGAGCGGAGCAGGCGGCTGGAGTCCGACGCGGACGCCGTGCAGATCATCACGATCCACCGCAGCAAGGGCCTCGAGTTCCCCGTCGTCTACGTGCCGTTCGCGTGGGATCGCAACGTCCGCGACCCGGACGTTCCGCTGCTGCACGACGAGACGGGCGCCCGGGTACTCGACGTGGGCGGCGAGTCCGGCGACGGGTGGAAGGAGCGGGTCGCTCGGCACCGCGCTGAGGAGGCGGGCGAGGACCTGCGGCTGCTCTACGTGGCGCTCACGCGGGCGCGCTGCCAGGTGGTCACCTGGTGGGTGCCCGCCACCACCACGGCCACGTCGCCGCTGCACCGGCTGCTGATCGGGCGGCCCCCCGCGGGCCGCGACCCCGCGGAGGTCTACCGCGTGCCCGCCGACAACGCGGCACTCCACGCGCTGCGTGAGCTCGCCGGGAGCCGGATCTCAGCCAAAAGGATCTCGGTCGAGGAGATCGGGTTCTCGCGGAGCGCGCTCACGTTCTCCGCTGACGAGCCGGTAGGGGGCGAGCTGCGTGCCGCGCGGTTCTCCCGCCGGCTCGACATCGCATGGCGGCGCACGTCCTACAGCGCGCTCACGGCCAGCGCGAGCCACGGTCACGGGCCGGGCGTCGGCAGCGAGCCCGAGGCACCGGGGATCGACGACGAGGCCGCGGTCGAGCTGGAGACCGGCTCCGACCTCGCCGGCGTGCCGTCGCCGATGGCCGAGCTGCCGCTCGGGGCCGGCTTCGGCACGCTGGTGCACGGGATCTTCGAGGCGGCCGACCTCACGGCCGCCGACCTGCCCGGCGAGCTCATCGCCCGCGCCCGCGAGCAAGTCGTGCACCACCCGGTGCCGGGCGTCGATGCCGAGCAGCTGGGGGCGGCACTGCTCCCGGCCGTGCAGACGCCGCTCGGCCCCCTTGCCGGTGGCCTGCGCCTCGCCGACATCGCGCCGCGCGACCGGCTCGCCGAGCTCGACTTCGAGCTCCCCCTCGCAGGCGGCGACACCCCCGGCCGACCGGTCGCCCTCGGCGCCGTCGCACCGCTGCTGCGCACGCACCTGCCCGCCGACGACCCGCTGCACCCGTACCCCGACGCGCTCGACGGGCTCGACGAGCAGCCGCTGCGCGGCTACCTCACCGGCAGCATCGACGCCGTGCTGCGGCTGCCCGGCTCGCGGTTCGCGGTGGTGGACTACAAGACCAACTGGCTCGGCCCGATGGGTCCCGAGGGACGCGAGCCGCTCACGTCCGCCCATTACACGCCGCCACGGCTCGCCGAGGCGATGATCGCCGCCCATTATCCGTTGCAGGCGCTGCTCTACAGCGTGGCGCTGCACCGCTACCTGCGCTGGCGATTGCCCGGATACGCGCCGGAGCGCCACCTCGGCGGGGTGCTGTACCTGTTCGTGCGCGGGATGTGCGGCCCCGACACCCCGGTGGTCGACGGCGTGCCGTGCGGGGTGTTCAGCTGGGCGCCGCCCGCCCCGCTCGTGGTGGAGCTCTCGCAGCTGCTGGACGGTGCGATATGACGGTCGATCTCGGCGATGTGAGGCTCGCCCGCGCGGCCGACGGCCTGCTCGGCGTCTTCAACTCCGCGGGCGTGCTCGATCCCGCCGACGTGCACGTGGCCACGCGAATCGGGCGCCTCGGCGGTGAGACCGACGAGGACGTCCTGCTCGCGGTGGCGCTCGCCGTGCGCGCGGTGCGCCTCGGCTCGGTGTGCGTCGACCTCGCTTCGGTCAGCCACACCGTGCTCGGCGAGGGCGAGGAGATCGTGGACGTCTCCGCGCTCCCGTGGCCCGACCCGCCGCGCTGGCTCGCGGCGTGCGCGGCGAGCACCGTCGTGGCCGACGGGCCGCACGAACCGGGCGGGCGCCCGCTGCGGCTCGTCGACGGGCTGCTCTACCTCGCGCGCTACTGGGGCGAGGAGGAGGTGGTGCGCCGCTCGCTCACGGAGCGGGCCGCGGCCGCTCCGCCCCAGGTCGACGTCGCACGGCTGCGGGCCGGGCTGGAGCGGTACTTCTCGGCGCCGGGTTCGGAGCGGCAGAAGCTGGCGGCCGCGGTGAGCGTTCTGCGGCGGGTCACGGTGCTCGCCGGCGGTCCGGGCACCGGCAAGACCACCACGGTGGCGCGGCTGCTCGCGCTGCTGCACGACCAGCCGGGCCCGCCGCCGCGGGTGGCGCTCGCCGCGCCCACCGGCAAGGCGGCCGCCCGGCTGCAGGAGGCGGTCGCGGCCGAGCTGCCCGCCGAACTGCGGTCCAGCACGCCGGAGGCGGCCACCCTGCACCGGTTGCTCGGCTGGCGGCCGGGTGGGCGCTTCCGGTACGGCCGCACCCAACGACTGCCGTTCGACGTGGTGGTGGTCGACGAGACGTCCATGGTGTCGCTCACCATGATGGCCCGGCTCTTGGAGGCCGTGCGGCCGGAGGCCCGGCTCGTGCTGGTGGGCGACCCCGACCAGCTGGCCTCGGTCGAGGCGGGCGCGGTCCTCGGCGACCTGGCGCGCGCTCCGGGGCGGCCGGAGGCGAGCCTCGACGCCGCACTCGATGCCGCGGGAGTGCCGGGCGGCCTCGTCGGCGGCTCCGTGATCAACGGCGTGGTCACCCTGCGGCACGTGTGGCGGTTCGGCGGCGCGATTGCAGACTTCTCCCGGGCCGTGCAGGCCGCCGACGCCGACGCCGCGGTCGCCCTGCTCCGCGGCGGCCACCCCGACCTGGAGTTCGTCGAACCCGACGACGTGAACGGAACCCGCAAGGACGTCGTGGCCGCCGGTCGTGAGCTCACCGAGGCGGCGCTGCGCGGCGACGTCCCCACCGCGCTCGCCGCGCTGGAGCGCCACCGCGTGCTGTGTGCCCACCGCAGGGGCCCGTACGGCGTCACGCGCTGGAGCGCGGAGATCGAGCGGTGGCTGCGTGCCGCCCTGCCGGACGCGCCGGCCGGGCCCTGGTACCCGGGCCGGCCCGTGCTGGTCACGGCGAACGACTACGACGTGGGCCTGTTCAACGGCGACACCGGCGTGGCGGTCGCCATGCCGGAGGGCCTGCGGGTCGCGTTCGCCCGCGGCGGGGTGCCCACCCTGCACCCGCCGGCCCGGCTGTCGGAGGTGGCCACCGTCCACGCGATGACCGTGCACCGCGGTCAGGGCAGCCAGTTCCGGCGGGTCACGGTGGTGCTGCCGCCCGCCGAGTCCCCGCTGCTCACCCGGGAGCTGCTGTACACGGCGGTCACCCGGGCCGCCGAGTTCGTCCGGGTCGTCGGCACCGAGGAGGCAGTGCGCGCGGCGGTGGCCCGCCCGGTCAGCCGAGCCAGCGGCCTGCGCCACCGGCTCGCGTCCACCCACGTCACATGATCCCGGGCGAGCAACGGCGGTGCCTTTCGGGGCGTTCCGTGGAACGCCACGACCCGGGCTCGGGCGGCCGGGAAACATCGCCGTCGCATCGTCGAGGTCAGGCCGGGAACCGGTAGCGGGTCTGGGTGAAGGGCGCCTTCCCGAACGCCAGCACCTTTGCTGGGGCGAGACGGAAGACCAGCCCTTCCCGGCCGGCCGGGTCGCGGAACGCTCCGTCGCCGATCTCGAAGTGCCAGTCGAGCTTCGTCCGCCACAGTTCCGCCAGCCGAAGCAGCCGGGATCGGTCGGTCACGCGTTCTGCCGCGCCTTCGACGACGACGTCGAGCCCGGACCGGAGCCGGTTCGTGCCCGTGGTCAGGACGCAGCGGGAATCGCGTGCGAGGTTCTTCGCCTTCTGCTCGTGTCGGCCGACGCAGATGTGGAGTGCCCCCTCCAGCCAGATCGCCGGAAGCGGTGTGACGTGCGGTCGCCCGTCGCGGCGGACTGTCGACAGCCAGAACATCTCCGCCGCCGACAGCTCAGCCTCGACGTCGCTCCACGACGGGGCGGCGACGTCCGGCTCGCTAAACGCCTCGTTCAGCTCGGGTATGGGAGTGGGATGCCTCGAAGGGGTCATGCCCCTTCGACAATCGGGACACCGCCGGATCGACATCCGATCAGCTGTCCGATCCCCGTGGGGCCACGGCGTCGACGATCGCGGTACGTGGTCTCCGGGAGATGGTCGCAGGAGCTCGCCCGCGGCGCGGTGCCCACCCTGCACCCGCCGGCCCGGCTGTCCGAGGTGGCCACCGTCCACGCGATGACCGTGCACCGCGGCCAAGGCAGCCAGTTCCGGCGGGTCACGGTGGTGCTGCCGCCCGCCGAGTCCCCGCTGCTCACCCGGGAGCTGCTGTACACGGCGGTCACCCGGGCCCCCGAGTTCGTCCGGGTCGTCGGCACCGAAGAGGCGGTGCGCGCCGCAGTGGCCCGCCCGGTCAGCCGAGCCAGCGGCCTCCGCCACCGGCTTGGGAGCTAGGACAGTTCACGGATGCGTCAGGTATCAGCCATTTGTTCGCCACCTTGCACCCGAACATCGCGGACGAAAAAACCGATACCCGATCGTGTCATCACCCACCGATCCCGTATGCCATGATCTCGCCCGCGGTCGAACGAACCGACCGCTTTGACCATTTGGGGGGTCGTCATGCAGGTCATGCAATGGTATCTGCACGTGCTGCGCCAGTACACGGTCTTCACCGGCCGTGCCCGGCGCACGGAGTACTGGATGTTCACGCTGGTCAGCGTGATCATCGCGATCGTGCTCGCCGTACTGGACAACTTGCTAGGACTGGCGGTCATCCCCGGCTCCGGGGTGCTCGGCCTGATCTACTCCCTGGCAGTTCTCCTGCCCAGCCTCGGCGTGAGCATCCGGAGGCTGCACGACACGGGCCGTACCGGGTGGTGGCTGCTCATCGGGTTGATCCCGCTGGTCGGGGCGATTGTGCTCATCGTTTTCCTCGCGACCCCGGGCGCAGTCGGCTCGAATTCCTACGGGCCGGACCCCAAGGCATCGGCCGTCAACCCGGCAGCGGCGTAGCCGGGGAGCCGTTCCCGCGGCATGATCTCCGGAAGTGGTGTGAGGGCGACAGATCTGTCGCTGCCACACCACTTCCGGAGATCATTATCCTGCCTCGGCGGTCTTCTTTCCGCGGCGGGACGGGTGACAGGATCGTCGGCATGAGTGCCACCGCCCGGATCAGCCGGGTCACCGTCACCCCCGTCGCGTTCGCCGACCCGCCGCTGCTCAACTCGGTCGGCGTGCACGAGCCGTTCGCGCTGCGAGCGATCGTGCGGGTCGACACCGACGAGGGCCTGATCGGCTGGGGCGAGACGTACGCCGACGACGTCCACCTGGAGCGGTTGATCGCCGTCGCGGCCGCGCTGCCTGGCCACGACGCGTTCGAGACCGGGCGCCTGCGGCAGGTGGTCGTCAGCGTCCTCGGGTCCGGCACGGACGGGGGTGACGGCGTCGCCGGCATGATCACCGGCGCCAGCGCGGTGGACCGGGTGTTCTCGCCGTTCGAGGTGGCTTGCCTGGACGTGCAGGGCCGGGCGATCGGGCGGCCGGTCGTCGACCTGCTCGGCGGCCGGGTGCGCGACGCCGTGCCGTACAGCGCGTACCTGTTCTACAAGTGGGCCGCGCACCCCGGAGCCGACGCCGACGAGTGGGGCGAGGCGCTCACCCCCGACCAGCTCGTCGCGCAGGCCCGCCGCATGATCGACGGCTGGGGCTTCCCGGCGATCAAGCTGAAGGGCGGTGTGCTCCCACCCGACGACGAGATCGAGGCCACCCGCGCGCTCGCCGCCGCGTTCCCCGGCGTGCCGCTCCGCCTCGACCCGAACGCCGCGTGGACCCCCGAGACCGGCATCCGCGTGGCGAAGGCCCTGGATGGGCTCGTCGAGTACCTGGAGGACCCGTCGCCCGGCATCGACGGCATGGCCCGGGTCGCGGCAGAGGCACCGATGCCGCTCGCCACCAACATGGCCGTGGTGGCGTTCGACCAGCTGCCGTCCTCCGTCGCGGCCGGCGCCGTCCAGGTGGTGCTCAGCGACCACCACATCTGGGGCGGGTTGCGCCGCTCGCAGCTACTGGCCGGCACCTGCGACACCTTCGGCATCGGACTGTCGATGCACTCCAACTCCCACCTCGGCATCTCCTTCGCCGCAATGACGCACCTCGCCGCCGCCACGCCGAATCTCACCTACGCCTGCGACACGCACTGGCCATGGAAGACAGAGGACCTCGTGCGCCCGGGCGTGCTGGAGTTCGTCGACGGGGCCGTCGCGGTGCCGTCCGGGCCGGGGCTCGGCGTCGAGGTCGACGAGGACGCGCTCGCCGCCCTGCACGAGCAGTACCTGCGGTGCGGGCTGCGCCGCCGCGACGACACCGGCTACATGCGCCGCTTCCAGCCGGACTTCCAGCGCAGGCTCGCCACCTGGTAGCTAGGCCGTGTCTCGCGGATCTTGACCGCGGTATTCGCGCCCAGGCCGCCCCTGGCTGCGTTGTCGGCCCGACCGCGTATTCCAATACAACGGCTCGGGCCTCCCGCCTAGGTATGACCCATTTGTTCTACCGCGGTCGGGCTCCGAGCCGCTCCCGCCTCCGGCTACGGTCCGCCGGCGTGGTTCAGATTCGCGCGGAGCACCAAAGGGGGGCAGCGCGCGGGGACCGATGGCGCGTCGTGGTTCGAACCACCGGTCAGCTCGTACGCCGCATGCCTGTGCCGGCCATGATCAACCGGCGTTCGACGCGTCCCACGTCCAGGATCTCGGAGGGGCCAACCCCCGCAGTGGTACCGATGTTCCAGATCCGCACGAGCCGAGGGCCCGCACCGACATCGGTGCGGCGCGGAGCGAGAGCGAGCCCCTGCATCGCCGTCCAGTGCAGTCCGGCCCCGCCCCAGCTGGTTATCCGAAATCCAGGGCGTAACAACAACGACACCATGAGCGACAGGATTGGCAGCACCTTCGCCAGGCACCACGTCATCGCGCTTGGCTGTGACCGAATAGCGATATGTAGAACCGGAAGGAATCGATTGTGCCGCGCTACGAACTCAATCGCCTTGGCGCCGCTGAATTCGAGAACCTGATCCAGGCGCTACTAAAGGAAGTTGTCGGAGACGGCACAATCACGTTCGGCGCAGGGGCAGATGGCGGCAGAGAAGCCACCTTTAGCGGTACTGCATCGTACCCGAGCGACTCTACACGGTGGAGCGGAAACTGGGTATTCCAGGTCAAGTTTCACGATATCGAGCTGCAGGGAATCGATAAATGCCGGAAGTCTCTGATCAACGACATCGAGGAGGAACTCGACAAGACCTTCAACAAATACAATCGAGACGTTCAGAACTACATCTTCGCAACGAACGTTGCGCTTTCTGGCGTTCACGAATCCGGCACACACGACGTCATCAGCAAGTTGTTCAGGAAGTTCGACTCGGAAGGTCGAAATTTCCATATCTGGGGTGCGGATGATATCAACCGCCTACTGGAGAAGTACAGAAGTGTTCGAACCTCCTACCTGCATCTAGTTGTAGCCGGAGACCTAATCAGCGCCCTCCTGGACCAACAGCAGAGAGAATACGACGCCACCGCCACGACAATCGAATCCTATTTGCGAAGTACGTTTACTCGAGAGCAATACGCCCAACTCGATCAAGCTGGCGACATGTCCGAGGAGCCTGTCAAGTTGCAACAGGTTTTCTTTGAGCTTCACGCTAAGCCGACTTTGCGAGCGTACAACGATCGCGTGGATTTAAGCAAATCTTCTGAATTGGTTCTTGCGTACGCACGCAAAGCTTCTGGAATGCAGGCAGCCAGCCGTCAGGCACGCGTGCCGGTAGTGCAAATGTTTCTGGATCTACCAGGCATACGGACGGTCCTTGTTGGAGGGCCGGGCGAAGGGAAGTCGACCGCAGGTCAGTACCTTGCGCAACTTCATCGCGCTCAACTTCTCGGCGACGCCGCAAGAGTTGCAATATCCGAAGAGTACGAGCCGGCATTTCCTCGCCTACCCTTTCGGGTCATTCTAAGAGAATTTGGACAGTGGGTATCGGAGCAACACTCCGCGCATCACGGTTCGACAACACTAGAAGAGTACATCTGCTACGAGATTCTCAAGGCTACGTCACGCCGCATCACGCCGGATGTTCTTCATGACGTGATGAAACAGAATCCTGCAATTCTGATCCTCGACGGGCTCGACGAAATTACAGACCCTGTCCTCAAGAAGGACGTGACAGATCGCGCTGAAGAGTTCATCGACCGAGCTGAGCGTGTTCTCAAGGCAGATCTCCAAGTCTTGGCCACGACCCGACCTAACGGCTACAACGACCACTTCAATCCTGAGTCGTACGTGCATCTTGAGCTTTCCGACGTACAGCCACCGCAGATTCGCAGTTTTGTTCACCGGTATGCGACTGCCCGTAAGCTTGATGACGCTCGCACAGCACGACTGAAGCGAGGGATCGAGGACTGTCTAAGCGATCGGCAAGTTAAACTATTAATGAACACTCCGTTGCAGGTTACAATTCTTGTACTGATTGTCGTTTCCGGCGGTACTCCTCCTAGGCAGCGGGAAGGCCTGTTCAATCAATACCTTGAGGTCATCTACAAGCGGGAACAGAACAAGGGTATAGATATTCTGACAACTAGCAAGGAACTGCTCGTTGACTTGCACAAGTACATCGGGTACGAACTTCAAGAGCGAGCAACTCGCGCATCTGCAACGGACGCTACATTATCAGAGGCCGACTACACCCAGCTCGTCGAAGAGTTCCTCGACTGGAATGATCCATTTTCGTCTGAGTTGAAGCGCGCCGCCCGGCTCAAATCGATAACGGTCGAGGCGGGAGAGCGACTAGTCCTGATTGTCGAGCCATACTCTGGTCGGTTCGGATTTGAACTCCGCTCTCTACAAGAATTTTTTGCGGCCTGCCACCTGGTTGATACCTCACGAAATACTGATCAGCGGTACCGTAGATTTGAGGCAATTGCACGGTTGCCACATTGGCAGAACGTAGCGCTATTCTTTGCAGGAAGAGTCGGCCGCAACTTCCAGGGTGAAGCTGCGGCGATCATCGAGGTATGTCGTAGAATTGATAGAACTGTGCCAGATGTTCACATCCGACGCGGCGCCCAACTCGCATTGAATATAGCGTTTGACCGCGCGTTTCTCCCGGACCGCTGGCTCCAGCACAGCGTAATTGAGTTCGCGTTAGAAATGCTCGACGCGCCGCTGTCGGAAGAGCGTCTGGAGAAAATTAGAGACGTTATCTCTGAGATGCCTGATGAAGACATTTCTGATCACATCATTCCCATCCTTGAGCGTAGGGTGCAAACGCTCGCCCCGGAACGGCTCTATAACAGCGTACTAGTGCTTTCGACTTTGGACCAAACGAACGCCGAGCTAGTGCCAGCATTTCGACGAATGATGTCAGCGGACTTGGACCTTTGCAAAGCGGCCGCTGCACCTCTGCTGCGCACCGCACTATCTCAATCAGAGGCAAAGGACCTGATTCCCGATCTAATCAGCCAGCTTACAGTCGAGCAACTGTGCGACGAGATTGTGCGGATGGGTCGCGGTGATTTCCGCGAGATCGCCAGTATCATCAAGCTCGTTCTGCGGCTCGATGTTCCGAATACTGTTCATCTCGATCTACTCAGTGCCTTAGCCAGCACCTACTACCCTGATAGGGCAATGACCGGTAGAGGCCTCCGTGCAATCTGGCCTCGTGATTGGGTCGAGACCGGTCCGGAGCTGCTGTTACGCACGGCGCATTCGGTCGTCGCTCTTATCTCAAGCTTCGATTCAGGTAGGCGCCGCTTTTCGGACTCCGAGAAGGGGGACGTGCTTGATTTGATGCGAGAACGGCTGCACCCTGCGATTCTGCGAGGCACTTCGCACGAATTCGCGAAAATTGCAGGCTTGGCCTCTATTTCGCATCCGCTCCTCGGGCCATTCTGGATGCTGCACCTTCTTCTTGGCAATTGCACGACCGAGACAATTACTCGTGCACTGGCTTACTTCAAAGAAGGGCGCACAAGCAGCGTTGAGGCAGTTCCATATATGCTACGCTTTAGAAACGGGTTAACTCCAGTTCCTGACTACGTGGCATCTCGACTCGAGAACAACGACGATGTCGAGTCGATTATGCACAGTGTTAGCCGTTGGTGCGGATTTTCGGGAACACGCCAGTGGGCCGACTTCGCGAACCATGTAAGGCGGTCCGTCGAAGAAGGCGTTATGCGTTCACGACGAGCCCAGCGTGGCGCGCGGCACAACGATGAATCAATTCGCGGGTCGTACAACTGGGCGCGTCGCCATGCAGAGCTAGCCGAGCGGGCCGGAGACATCGATCTACTCTTCTACGCGCTCGATGGTTATCCTCCGGGTGCTATAGAGTTGTTCGAGTCTCACAATGAGTTTGTCGGTGCCCTCTTTGCGACGCCATACGCAACAGAAGCTAAGCGCAACTTGATCAAGTTCTGGGCGGCTCGATGGACTGATGATACCGGCGTAGACCTGGAGAAAGACGTACTGAAGCGCCTGATTGAGTCTGATTTACATCGGACTGATTCAAACTTGATCCGTGCGATACTGGTCGTCCTTCTCGGTCGACCGGCAGCTCGGGAAACCGGCCTGGTGGAAGATGGGTTGCGACTGATCGGTCAGGAATCACCTCGCTTTCAGTATGCACCCTTGGCGAGCGGATCGAGATCGACAACGGCCATTTTTCGGCAATTGCTGAATTATGGCAGATCTTCCGCCGATGAGAATGTGAGACGGGGAGCGCTGCGATTGGTGCGAGCTATCTGCTTCCCGTTCGCTTTTGAACGCTCACTGAAGCCGCCTCGATTTAGTGGTCTAGCAGAGATTCATCGGGAACTGTGCAAGAGTGATGATCCGGAGTGTAGAATGGCCGGAATTGCGATGTTCTCGATCCGTAAGAACTGGGGTTCACCGGATCTTGAGATTCTGCGACTCCTATTTGTCCGGTGCGAGAGTCACTTGGAGGAGGACCTACTAGTCCGACTGATGGAGATCGATGGTCTTGGAGAAGAGAGGCGTCATGGATTGTGGGCGGCCGTTCTTACCGATCTCCTACCGCTAAGACTCTTCGGTGATCTCTCGGCTCGAGTGCGCGATGCACTCGTTCGAGTGCTAGAAGGCAGTGATCAGAGCTTGGCTTCCGCTGCCCGCGAACTTTCCTTGCCGTTGGCGCGGCGTGGATTTCCGCAGGGACCGACCGGTCCTTGACCCGACCGGCCACAGCCACACATGCCGACAGGCCCTGGCATCCCCGAGATCTGTCGGCCCGGCGAGGGCATGTCCTGACCGGTACGCAGGTGACGCGGGGCCAGGAGCCCTCGCGAGGACGTCGCACGAGAGACGAGCCGCCGCAAGGCCGGTGGTGCGTTCGCGATGACACCAGAGATGCCGACAGTGCGTTAGTAACGTGCGGGACGTGCGGCGCCTACGTGTGTGCCCCGAGCATCGGAACGGCGCCGGCCGATAACGCCTTGCTTCTATGTAGCGGCTGCATCGACCGAGCTGAGATCGCTCTCGCTGATCTCGATCTCTACAGCCGTGCAGGCAGTACTCGTGCGCGTTAGCTCAAGCCCTGGCGAACCAGTGATAGTCGCAACTACACGCGCCCGTAGGAGTCGAAGACCGGCGACGCGGGCGCCTGACCTGCACTAACCTCCGGATCTACTGACATACCTTAGAGCGTATGGGAACAAATCTGCCTTCGCACTTGCCAGGGACGGCCAGGATCACGAATCCCATCGCCCAAGATCCACGAGACACGGCCTAATCGGGCCGGGTCACCACGAAGGAGAAGTCGTAGAGGTCCCCCCGGCAGATCGACTGGCCGCGCTCGACGATCCGGCCGGCCTCGTCGGTGCTGATCCGGGTCACGAGCAACGCGGCGGAGTTCGATTCGACGCCGAGCAGCTCGGCGAGCCGCGCATCGACGTTCATGGCGCGGATCCGCTGCTGCGCCCGCCGCAGCCGCACGCCGTACTTCGCGTCCAGCACCGCGTACATCGAGTGCGTCAGGTCCTCGGTCAGCAGGCCGGGGAACCGGGAGGCGGGCAGGAACACCTCCTCGTGGCACATCGGGCTGCCGTCGGCGAGCCGGAGCCGCTCGATGCGCAGCACCCGGGCGCCGGGCGGGATGCCCAGCTCGATGGCCACGTGCGTCTCGGCGGTGATCTCCTCGCCCGCGATGACCCGGGTGGTCGGCTGGTACCCGCGGGACTTCAGGTCCTCGGAGAACGACGTCAGCGCGGGGCCCTTGGAGAGCCGCGGCTGCGCGACGAACGTGCCGACCCCGCGCACCGAGCGCAGCACGCCGTCGGCGCGCAGCCCGTTCAGGGCCTGCCGCACGGTCATGCGGCTCACCCCGAAGCGCTCGGACAGCTGGCGCTCGGTTGGCAGCATGTCGTCCGGGGCCATCGTCGCGACGACCTCGGCGAGCACCCGCTCGCGCACCTCCTGGTGCTTCGTCGTGTGAGCCATCGCGTTCAGTGTTGCGCTTCCGCCGCCAGGTGGTGGTACCGGTCCCGCACCGCCGCGGCAACGGCGACCGCGTCTGGCAGCGGCTCGTCCGGCGAGGGCCGCGGGTCCGCCAGCCAGCGTTCCTCGAACGCGCGCAGCCCGGCCTCGAAGCGCGCGACGTCCCAGCCCTCCTCCAACGCCCGCAACCAGAGGCGCCAGCGCGGCAGGTAGTACCCGCCGACCAGGCCGGCCCAGTGGCGGCCCGCGTAGTCCTGCAGCACGTGGCCGGGCTCGACCCAGGACGTGAGCAACCGGCGCGCGTCCTGTTGCAGCGCCGGGCCGCCCCACGCGCGAGCCTGCCGCTCCCACGTGCCGAGCAGGTAGTCGCGGCGGGTGGCTGCCAGCCGATCGATCAACTCGAGGCACGCGAGGAAGTCCGCGCCGGACCGGGAGCCCGCGACCACGGCGTCGTAGGCGCTCTTCGCGAGGCGGGTGAGCACTTCCTGCCCCACGTCGACGAGGTCACGGGCGAGGCCGGGCGACGCGCCGTGCTCGACGGCGCTGTCGACCATCAGGTCCCAGGCCTCGACCAACGCGGGGTCGGGCGACCCGAACGGCGCCGCGAGGTTCACCGGCCGGTGTGGGCGCAGGTCGTCATCGAGGCGGGGCCGGCACATCACGATCGACATCGCCGGGCCCGGCCGGTCCGAGCGCAGGTAGAGCGCGGGGGCCAGCAGCCGCCACGCCTTCTCCAGCCGCTCGTCGCGCCGGCCGTAGCGCAGCCGCGCGTACTCGTCGAACCAGTCGTCGATCGACGGGATCCGGCCGTGCCACACGACGTCGGCAACCATCTCGTACGCCACCGGGTCGCGGTCGAGCGACTCCGTGGTAGCCCCGATGCCCGAGAGCCCAGCGGAGAGCCGACCGGGCTCGGAGGCCACGGCGTCCAGCCCTGCGTGCATCCCGGGGCGGCCGCCGAGGCTGTGCAGCATGCACCACAGCCACGGTCGGCCGGCGAAGGATCCCGAGACCGGTTCGTGGTCGGCCCACAGGTCCAGTACGAGCGTGCGATCGCGCGGCATCGCACCGAGGAATGCCTCGATGCGCTCGGCGTCCCAGAAGTCGGCCCGGTAGCCGAACGGCCAGCCCTGCAGGACCCACACGTTGCGGGGGTCGTGGGCGGTGAGGGTGGCGGCGATCGCGCCGGCGAGGTCGGCGATCGCCGCCGGGTCGCCGTCGGGCGGGGAGCCCTCGATGTACGGGTCGACCGCGTAGAAGCCGTCCGAGCCGAACTCGCGTTCCTGCTCGCGCAGCAGCGCGAGTCCGAACTCGTGGAACAGCGGGTCGCGGGGCGACAGCGCGCGGTTCCGGAAACCCATCCAGTCGACGTCGACGCCGCGGTCGCCGGCCAGCGCGGCCGGCACGTACCCGGGGAACCCGGGCAGCACCGGGATCATCCCGAGGCTGCGCTGGCGCTCCAGGATCTTGTGCCCCAGCTCGACGTGCGCGTCGACCCACGCGTCGGTGACCGGCGCGCCGTGGTCGTGGACGCAGCCCATCCATGTCCACGGGAAGAACGCCGGGCTACCGACGTGCGCCCGCGCCGCGGCGTCGTCGAGGCCGAACCTCGCGAGCACCCGCAGCCAGATCGCCTCGTGCCCGACGACGGCCAGCGGCAGGTTCACCCCGTGCAACGCCATCCAGTCGATCTCGCGCTCCCACCGCGCCCAGTTCCAGAACGCGGTGGAGTAGCCGAAGGTGCAGAAGTTGAAGTGGTACCGGTAGCGCCACGGGCTCGTGACCTGCGCTCGCAGCGGCGGCAGCCGTGCCGGCAACGAAGGCACCGGGTCGTCCCAGGTGACGTGACAGCCGCAGGCCTTCAAGTAGTGCCGCAGCGCCGACGCGATCGCGACTCCGTTGGTGCCTCGCAGCAGAACACGGCCACCCGATGCCTCGACCTCGAACGCGTCCGGGCCGTCGGTGATCTCGACGTCGAACTCGTCCGCGCGCGGACCGAGCACGCGCTCCAGCAGCTCACGCGCGCTCATCCCTTCAGCGCTCCCTGCAGGAGCCCGGCGATGAAGCTGCGCTGGAACACCAGGTAGAGCACGAGGATCGGCAGGATCACGATCACCGTGCCGGCCGAGAGTACCGGGATGTCGGTCGTGTGCTGGCCGACGAAGAAGCCCAGCCCGGCGGGCGCGGTGCGGCGATCCGGGTCCTGGATCAGGATCAGGACCAGCAGGAACTGGTTCCACGACCACATGAACACCAGCACCGCGAGGGTCGTCAGCGACGGCCGGGCCAGTGGCAGCAGCACGCGGCGCAGGATCGTCACCGCCGACGCGCCGTCGATCCGGGCGGCCTCGATCAGCTCCTTCGGGGTGGCGCGGAAATGGGTGCGCATCCAGAACACGCTGAACGGCATGAACAGGGCGATCTCGGCCAGTACCACGCCCCAGAGCGAGTTGGTGAGCCCCACCAGCTGCAGGTCGAAGTAGAGCGGGATGACGATCAGTTCGACCGGGATCGTCAGACCGGCCACGAAGAACAGGAACACGGCGTTGCCGCCGGGGAGGTCCATCGTTCCCAGCGCGTAGCCCGCGAGCGTCGAGATGATCAAGGAAACCGGCACGACGACCAGCGCGACCACCAGGCTGTTCTGCAGCAGCCCGGAAAAGCCGGCCACCGTCCACGCCTGCCGGTAGTTCTCGAGGCTCCACTGCTCTGGCCAGGACAGCCCGGTCACCGCGCTCCCGGACGGCTGCATCGACGCCAGGAAGATGGACAGGAACGGGATCACGATGCCGGTCGCCAGCACCACCAGGATGGCGAAACCGCTGTATCGCTCGACGCGGGAGCTCATTCGGACCTCGACAGCCGGGTGATGGCGAAGACGACCACGAGGATCAGCGCGGCGAGCACGGTGGCCAGTGCCGCGGCGAGGCCGACCTCGCTCTCGGTGAACGCGAGGCGGTACACCAGCAGCCCGGGCACCGTCGTGCGGTCGGCAGGCCCGCCGTTCGTCGTGACGTAGACGATGTCGAAGCTGGCCAGGGCCGCCACCGTCGTCACGGTCATGGCGACGGCCACCTCGCCGCGCAGCGCCGGGAGCGTCACGGTGACGAATTCGCGGACCGGCCCGGCGCCGTCGAGCCGCGCGGCTTCGTAGAGGTTGGTGTCGACCTTCTGGACGCCGGACAGGAACAGCATCATGCACAGCCCGCTCATGGCCCAGGTGCCGACCAGGCCCACGGCGATCAGCGCGGCGTCGAAGTCACCCAGCCAGGCGCGCGTGACGGCGTCGAGCCCGACGAATCGCAACACCTGGTTGACGACGCCGTCCTCGCCGTACATCCAGCGCCACGTGATGCCGACGGCCACCAGCGGCACGATCTGCGGCAGGAAGTACAGCACCCGGAACGCGGTCATGCCCCGCTGCCGGTGCCGGGCGAGCAGGCCGACCATCAGCATGCCGAGCACGATCGGGATCCAGGAGAAGAACACCACCAGGACGAGGGCGTGCACCACGGCCGCGCGCAGGTCCGGGTCGGTGAGCACCTCCAGGTAGTTGCCCAGCCCGACGAACGTGGCAAGGGTGATCCCGTCCCAGTCGAAGAGCGACAGGTACGCCGTATGCAGTGCGGGGAGGATCGCGAAGGTCACGTAGAACAGCAGGGCTGGCAGGACGAAGAGGTAGCCGCGCGGCGACCGGCGGCGGGCCACCGGCGGCGCGGCTCTGACCTCGGGCCTACTTCGCCTGGTAGTCGTCACGGATCTCCTGGACCTGCGTGAGGAACGCCTGCGGGTCCCCTTCACCCGCGATCAGCGCCTGCAGCCCTGATGCCATGCGGTCGTAGGCGGCGGGCGCCGCGAAGTCTGGGTAGGCGTTGAGGCCGTCCGCCTCGATCACGCGGGCATAGGCGTTTTGCAGGTCGCCCTGCACCCCGGTCTGCGCGGGCGCCGCGTCGACGTTGGGCGGCAGGAACCCGCCCGCGCTCTCGATCGCCGCCGCCTCGGGAGAGGCGAGGAAGTCGAGGAACGCCGCGGCCACATCGGGGTGCTGGCTCGCCGGCGAGATCGTGTACGACACGCTGAAGCCAGACCCGGTGGCGGGCTCGTCCGGGCTCTGGCCGGGCATCAGGAAGAACCCGGCGCCCTCGCCCAGCTCGGCGGCGATCTGCGCCGCGGCCCAGTTGCCGTTCATGAGGAACACGCTGTCGCCGCTCGCGAAGGAGGCGGTGGACTGGGATTGGCCGGTGCCGTTGGCGGATTCGGTGATGTAGCCGTTGCGGGCCCACTCGGCCACCTTCTCGGTGGCGGCCAGCGCCGCAGGCCCGGTCAACGATCCGTTCGGCTGGCCGTTGACCCAGTCGCGGTACTCCTGCGTCGGCACCATGACGTTGAGCAGGGCGGCCCAGAGGTGCAGGGCGCCGGAGTCCAGCGCCCCGACGGCGAGCGGGGTGAGCCCGGCGTCCCGTGCCTTGGCGAGCGCCTGCTCGAACTCCGCGAGGGTACGGGGCGGGGCGCTGATCCCGGCCTGCGCCGCGAGCTGCTTGTTGTAGAAGACGCCGGTGAGCGACAGGCCGGCGGGGACGCCGTAGAGGCTGCCGGTGCCCGCCACCTTGCCGCTCTCGTCCGAGGTCAACTGGCTCAGACCGTTCGGCGGGAACTTCTCCCCCCAGCCGTAGGCGTCCCGGTAGGCGTCGAGCCCGAGGATGTGGCCGCTCCCGATGAGGTCCTTCATCGCCACGCTGTACTGCGCGATGTCGGGCGGCGAGTTCGACGTCATCGTGAGCTTGATGCTCTTCGTGTAGTCGCTGAACTCCGTGTACTGCGGCTCGATCGTCACCTGCGGGTGCTTCGCCTCGAACGCCGCCACGAGCCGCTCGACCATCTCGGGCCCGTCGGTGAACGCGAGCCGGAGCGTCACCGGCTCGTTCGGCAGGACAGTCGACACGGCCCGCGCGGGCTCGTTCGCACCGTTCTGCGCGGAGTTGCTGCCGGGGGTCAGCGCGCTGCACCCCGCCAGGAGCACCACCGACGCGGCCACTCCCCACCGGCCGAGGCCTGCTTTGAACGCCATCCGTCCACCCCTCTCCGCTTTGCGGCAGTGTGCAGGATCTGGACTAGACCTGCAAGCAACTGTCGTGCTCTAAGGTGGGCGGCACCGCTAACCAGGTCTATACCTAGGAGCCTCATGGACAACCCCGTCGCGTTGGACCTGCTGCCCACCGAGCAGGTGCGGCCGGGCCTGGAGGACCTCGACATCCGGCCCGTCGACGACGTCGTCGGTGAGCTGCTCGCCGCCGAGGCAGGCGTCGCAGCAGCGCTGGACGCCGCCAGGGCCGAGCTCGCCGTCGCGGCGGCGGCGATCGCCGAGCGACTCGGACAGGGCGGGCGCCTGGTCTACGTCGGCGCCGGCACGCCCGGCCGGATCGCGGCGCTCGACGCCGTGGAGTGCGGGCCGACGTTCGGCGTGCCCGACGGCACCGTCGTGGCCGTGGTGGCAGGCGGGGTGGAGGCGGCCGGCCGGGCGCTCGAGGAGGCCGAGGACGACGCCGAGGCCGCTCGGGAGAGCCTCTCGAAGCTGCGACTGTCCGACCGGGACGTCGTCGTCGGGCTCACGGCATCGGGACGCACCCCCTTCGTCGTCGAGGCACTGGCCGCGGCCCGCACGGCGGGCGCCTGCACCATCGCCGTGACGAACAACGCAGGCACCCCCGTCGCCCGCGACGCAGACCACCGCGTCGAGCTGCTGACCGGGCCCGAGGTGGTCGGCGGCTCCACCCGCCTGACGGCAGGCACGGCGCAGAAGATCGCACTGAACGTGCTGTCGACGGCGGCGATGATCCACCGGGGCCGGACCTACGGGGCCTGGATGGTCGGGGTACAGGCAGGCAACGACAAGCTGCGCCGCCGGGCCGCGCGGATCGTGCAGGAGATCACCGGCGTGACCGCGGACCGGGCGGCCGGCGCGCTCGACGCCGCCTCGGGTGACACGGCGGTGGCCCTCGTGATGCTGGTGCGCGGCGACGACCCGCCGGCCGCCCGCGTCCGCCTGCAGGCCGCGGGCGGTCACGTCCGGAAAGCGTTGAGCTAACCAACCCACCAGCCGCACCGAGCTACCCCGCATGACCCGGTCCGGCTCGTCGACGCGCTCGTCCGCCCTCCGCGAGGCCGGGGTCTTCCTCGGGATCGCATACGCGCTCGCGCTGGCGATCGCGCTCGCGCTTCCCCGAGCCGGGATCGCCCCGCTGATCAGCATCCTCGTGCCGGTCATCGCGGTCGCGATCACCGTGCCCGTCATGCTCCCCCGTGGTGAGCGGCGAGCGGCCTGGGCCGCCGTGGGGTTCGGGCGCCCGCCATGGCGATCGATGCTCGTCGGTGTGGTCGGGACGATGGCCGTCCTCGCCCTGAGCTACGCGATCGCCGCCGCGGTCGGCGTCGTCCGCTTCACGGCCCCGGACGGCGGCATCGGAGGCTGGGTGCTCGAGCTGGTGCTCACGCTCGTGGTGTTCGGGGTGGTCCTCCTCGGCGAGGAGATCGGGTGGCGCGGGTTCCTGCTGCTCAGGTTCGGTGCCGTCATGTCCGGCCGCCGCGCAGTACTGGCCACGGGCGCCTGCCAGGCGGCCTTCCACTTGCCGCTGCTGACGCTGACCACGACGTACCAGGCGGAGGGGAGCCGGTGGATCGTCGTGCCGATGGTGATGGCGACGCTGACGCTCGCCGGAGTCTGGTACGGCTGGCTGCGGCTGTGGTCGGGCTCCATCTGGCCCGTGAGCTACGCCCACAGCGCCTTCAACAGTGTCCTCCAAGGCGGTCCCCGGGTGGTGATCGCCACCTCACCCGCCGCGATGGCCTACACGACGACGGAGACCGGCGTCGTGACGCTGCTGATCGTCCTCGTCATGGCGGTGTACCTGCTGACGCGGCGGGCAGGTGACTTCCGGGTTCCCTAGTCACCAGCACCCGGGTTCGCTGCCGATGATCGGCTCGGACGGCCTGCCGTCGACACCCACGGGCACCTCACCGGCCAGCATCACCCGGTGCATGATCCTCGGGGCACCGAGGTGGGCGTGGTCGCTGGGGGCCAGGTGGATCGTGGCGCGGTTGTCCCAGAAGGCCACGCTCCCCGGCTCCCATCGGAAGCGGACCGTGTACTCGGGCCGGACGGCCTGCTCCAGCAGCATGTCCAGGATGGCCCGGCTCTCCGCGCGCGAGACGTCGACGATGCGCTCGACGTAGTAGCCGTTGACGTGAAGCACCCGCTCCCCGGTCTCGGGATGCACGCGCACCAGCGGGTGCACCGATGCGACCTGGTGGTCCAGCAGGTGGCGGGCGTAGGCGTCATCGCCTGGTCGGGGCTGGTAGCCGACGCCGAGCCGGTGCTCGGCCCTCAGGCCCGCCACGAACTCCCGCACCGGCGCGGACAGCCCGGCATACGCCACCGCCAGGTTGGACCACATGGTGTCACCGCCGTAGGGCGGCACCGCCTCGGCGCGCAGAATGGTTGCGGCCGGCGGGTCGACCCGAGCGCCGTGGTCGCAGTGCCAGCCGCGCAGCAGGGTGTGCCTGCGGCGCTCCAACCACTCGTCGTGCTCCATGCCGAACCGCCCGCCCAGCTCCAACCGGTCGGCGGTGGTCTCGATCTCCGGGAAGTCAGCAGGGGACGCGCTCCCGCGCCTGCCCAGCGCGACGGGCTGCCCGAACCGCCGCGCGAACGCCACGTGCCCGGCGTGGTCCAGCCGTTGCCCCCGGAAGAACACGACCTTCCAGCGCAGCACCGCCGCCCTGATCGCCGCGACCTGGGCGTCGTCCAGGTCGTCCGCCAGATCGACGCCCGTGATCTCGGCCCCGATGTACCCGGCGACCGGATTCACCTCGATCCCGGCTGCCTGCTCCACCGTTCCTGGGTCCCTCGTCATGCACCCTCCATACGTGTGATCACGGGCCTGACGCCACCGAGCTCGCCCGAACCACCAGCTCCGGGTCGAACACGAGGTGCCGCTCGCCGACCGTGCCCGCGATCTCGTCCAGCAGCAGGTCGACGGCGGCGAAGCCGAAGGCCTCGTGGGGCAGCCGGACGGAGCTGAGCGGGATCAGCGACGCCTCGCCGAACTCGATGTCGTCGTAGCCGATCAGCGCGACGTCCTCCGGCACCCGGACCCCGCCCGCCACCAGCACGTGCATGATGCCGAGCGCGAGCAGGTCGTTCACCGCGAAGATCGCGTCGGGCCGGGTGGCCTCCGGTCGGGCGAGCAGTGCCTTGCCGACCTCGGTTCCGCCGCGGATCGTCCGGTCCCGCGCGTCGATCACCTCGAGGGTGACCTCGGGGTTCGCGTGCACCGCGTCGCTCGCCCCTGTCAGCCGGTCGGCGACCTGCCGCACCCCGAACGGCCCGCCGACGAACGCCACCCGGCGTCTGCCCAGCCCGATCAGGTGCGAGGCCGCGAGGCGCCCGCCCATGACGTCGTCGATCGACAGGGATGGCTGCTCCGGCGACTGGGCGGCCTGCCCGACGAGCACCGACGGTGTGCCGCGCGACCGGATGCGGGCCAGTCGGTCCTCGATCGGCCCGTGCGAGGCCACCAGCATGCCGCTCACCTGCTGCTGCTCGAACAGCTGCAGGTAGGCGTCCTCCCGCTCCCGGCTGCGGCGCGAGTTGGCGATGAAGACGGCGAGCCCCCGCTCCGACGCCCGCTGCTCCACGCCCTCCGCGATCGCCGCGAAGTACGGGTTGCTCACGTCGGGCGCGATGTAGGCGACCGCCGTGCTCCGGCCGAGGCGCAGCTGGCGGCCCGCGTCGTTGCGGACGAAGCCGAGCGCGTCGATCGCGGTACGAATGCGCTGCGCCTTCTCGTCGGACACCTTGTCGGGGTGGTTGAGGTAGTGCGACACGGTGCCGACCGCCACCCCGGCGTGGAGCGCGACGTCGCGGATCGTCACGCGGCCCATTCTGATCTCCTCGCGCCGTCGTATCGTTTCAATCTAGCCGGTGTTCTGGCACGCTGACGACATGAACGCGCTGGTCGAGCCGGGGGCGGAGCTCGAACGGCTGTTCAGCGGGACGGAGTGGGGCGAGGGGCCGGCCTGGCTGCCCTCCACCCGGAGTGTTCGGTTCAGCGACATCCCGAACGACCGCATCCTCGAGTACGACCCGGCCACGGGGCGCACCGCCGTGCACCGATCCGGGGTCGAGTTCGTCAACGGCCGCACGGTCGATCTCGACGGACGGGTCGTGCAGTGCTCGCATGGCCTGCGCCGGATCGAGCGTGAGCACGACGGCGTGGTCACGCCCGTGGTGGAGCGGTGGGCCGGTGGCCGGTTCAACTCGCCGAACGACGTGGTGGTGGCCTCCGACGGCGCGATCTGGTTCACCGACCCGCCCTACGGGATCCACGAGAGCGGCCGGGAGGGCCATCCGGGCGTCTCCGACTACGGCGCCTGCTACGTCTTCCGGCACGACGAGACCACCGGTGACACCGAGCCGGTGATCACCGACATGGTGCACCCGAACGGCATTGCGTTCTCCCCCGACGAGTCGGTGCTCTACGTCGCCGACACCGGGTTCCTGCAGGTGCCGGACGGGCCGCGGCACCTCAAGGCCTACCCGGCCGCCGGCGGGGCCGGCAGCGTGTTCGCGGTCGTCGAGCCGGGCGCGAGCGACGGGTTCCGGGTCGACGAGGCGGGTCGGATCTGGACCTCGAGCGGCGACGGCGTCCAGGTCCTCTCCCCCGCGGGCGAACTGCTGCTGAAGATCCCCGTACCGGAGGTCGTATCGAACGTGTGCTTCGGCGGCGACGACGGACGCGATCTCTACATCACCGCGAGCACGAGCCTCTACCGGATCCGCACCGCGACGGTTCAGGCCTCACGGCCGGTCGCAGGCGGGATGTCGAGGCCCAGCTCGACGAGCTGATCGGTGACGACCCGGATCGCGTTCAGCGCCCTGGGGAAGCCGCAGTACTGCACGACGTGGATGACGGTCTCGAGGATCTCGGTCGGGGTGCAGCCCACGCGGATCGCGCCGCGGGTGTGCCCGCGCAGCTGCGGCTCCAGCCCGCCGATCGTCACCAGCGAGGCGAGGGAGAGCAGCTCCCGCTGCTGGAGCGTGAGACCCGGCCGCGAGTAGATGTCGCCGAAGTTGAACTCGACACCGAACCGGGCCAGGTCCTTGGCCACGCCCTGCTGCATCTCGAGGAGACCGTCGGACGTGCCGGGGCCGTAGACCTCCTCGAACCACCGCCTGCCGCGTTCCAGCCGCTCAGTCATGCCCTCTCCTCAGATCGAGTGGCCGCCATCGAGCGGCAGGACGACACCGGTGATGTTGACCGCCGACGCTGAAGCCAGGAACAGCACCACGTCGGCGAGGTGCTGCGGCTCCCCCAGCAGCCGGGTGGGGATCTGCGCGAGCAGGGCCTCCCGCCGCTCTGGGGTGTCGTTGTCGCGGCCAGGGGTCGCCTGCGCGCCCGGTGCCAGCGCGTTCACGGTCACGCCCCGCTCCGCGACCTCGATGGCGAGCGCCTTCGTGAGCCCGACGACCCCCGCCTTCGCCGTCGCGTACGCGGTGGCGCCGCGGACCAGCCGGCCACCCGCGATCGCGGCCACCGAGGCGATGTTGACGATGCGCCCGTCGCGGCGCTCCAGCATGTCGGGCAGCACGGCGCGCGTGGCGTGGAAGACCGAGTCCAGGTTGCGGGCCATCTGGACGCGCCACGTCGCCGCGTCCATCTCGGCGAAGGGCTTCACGGTGCCGCCGCCCGCCGCGTTGACCAGGATGTCGATCCCGCCCCATCCGTCGAGCACGGGTGTGATCGCCGCCAGCGTGGCGTCGTGGTCGGTGAGGTCGGCCCCGACCGGTCGAACCCGTTGCCCGTTCCCGTCCAGCTCGTCGGCGAGCGCCCCCGCTCGCCCCGCGTCGAGGTCGAGGATCGCGACGTCCGCGCCCGCGGCCACGAACGAGCGGACGATGACGCTCCCCAGCGCCCCCGCCCCACCCGTGACGAGCACCCGCCTCCCGCCGAACGAGCCCACGAGTCCTCCTCGGCTCTCGAAACGTTTCAACGACGGTAGCGCGACGGCCGTGGCCGTGTCGACAGCCGCGGGCGCCGTGATCGACCCCACGAGCTCATAGCCCCAGGTAACCGACCCTTTCCGACGAACGGCGCGTTCGCCGGATAGGTTCCGACCAACGCGCCGTTCGTCGGAAGAACGCGAGCCTGGTGGGCCCCACCTGCCTTGACACCCCCTTTGCACCGTGGATAACCTCCCCTCGTTTGAAACGTCTCAAGCGGCGCGTCGCGTTCGAGGAGGAACTGTGACCACGGCTCATCGTCGGCGCCCATGGCGTCGTTGCATCGTCGTCGGCGCGGCGATGACGTCCGCCGTACTGCTCGCCGCCTGCGGCGGGGGCGGCGAGAGCGGCGGGGCCGCACAGGACCCGGGCAAGCTGACGTACCTCTACAACGTCGAGAACGGCAACATCGCGCCGGTGCTGGAGTCGCTGGCCCAGGACAAGTGCGCCGCGCAGAACGCGGCGCTGCCGCTCGACATCAGCTCGATCCCGCAGGGTGAGCTCGACGCCCAGATCCAGCTGCTCGCGGGCCAGGACGCGCTCCCCGTCATGTTCGCCGCGGGTGGCACGCCGGCCGAGGGTGTGAAGCTGTGGAAAGCGGGCAAGCTCGTCGACTTCGAGCAGGAGCTGCAGAAGCTGGGCGTGCTCGACCGGATCGAACCGGCCGCGATCTCGACGATCAAGAAGCTCTACGGCGGGGCGTTCAACTTCCTGCCCTTCCAGTTCAACATCGAGGGCATCTTCTACAACAAGGCCTACTTCGCCGAGAACGGTTTCTCGGAGCCGAAGACGTGGGGCGAGCTGATGCGGATCGCCGACGCCTTCGCCGCGAAGGGGATCCAGCCCTTTGCCGCTTCCGGCGAGCAGGGCTGGCCGATCACTCGCCTGATCAGCGGCTACCTCTACCGCTCACTCGGCCCGAACGCCCTGCAGGCCGTCGCCGATGGCACGGCGAAGCTCACCGATCCGGAGTACGTGAGGGCGGCCGCCGTCATCGCGGATCTCGGCCGAAAGGGCTACCTCGGGCAGAACGTCACGTCGCTCGACTTCGACAGCGCGCAGAACGAGTTCCTGAACGGCAACGCGGCGATGTACTACATGGGCACCTGGGCGCTGTCGGCCGTGAACAACCCGGAGAAGAACCAGATCGGCCTGGACAACGTCGGGTTCATGCCGTTCCCGGCGGTGGAGGGCGGGGCCGGGTCCATCGACCAGTACCCCTCCAACGTCGGCCTGCCGTCGACGTTCGGCTCGGAGACCTTCAGCCCGCGGGTCGCGGACTGGCTCAAGTGCATGACCGAGAACTTCGGGGAACGCTCGCTCGTCGAGGAGAACACCATCTCCGGGTTCAAGATCCAGGGCGAGGTCCCCGAGCAGCCCGCGATCACGCAGGACGTCCAGCAGCGCATCTCGAACAGCACGGAGAGCGTGCTGTGGTTCGAGGCCCTGTTCAACGCGAAGGCCGGCCAGGACTCGTCGAACAACGCACCGCTGCTCGTCACGGGCCAGCTGTCGCCGGAGGAGTTCATGCAGATGCTCCAGACGGACCTCGACGCCGGCTGAGATGAGATCCGTACTCGGCGACCGCAGGGCCATTGCGATCCTGCTCGGCCCCGCCCTTCTCGTGTACACGCTCGCGATGCTCGTGCCGGTCGTGTGGTCGCTCGGCTACACGTTCTTCAAGGGCAACGCGCTCGAGGGTTTCCGGTTCGCCGGGTTCGACAACTTCGCCCGGCTCGTCGCCGATCCGGACGTGCACGAGGCGTTCGCGTTCACCGTGAAGTACGCGGCGCTCATGTCACTCGGACAGGTGGTGGTGGGCTACGCCCTCGCGCTGTTCTACGTGTTCGTGCTGCGCAGGCTCTCGTCGTTCGTCCGCACGCTCGTGTTCTTCCCGGTCGTCATCCCGACGGTGGCGATCGCGCTGCTCTACCAGAAGCTGTTCCAGTCGGCGCCCCGCGACGGTGTGGTGAACGAGCTGCTCGTGAACGTCGGCCTCGGCGGCGTCGACTGGCTCGGCGCGGGCGACACCGCGTTCATCGTCATCATCGTGATGGACCTGTGGCGCTCGATGGGCTTCTACGGCGTGCTCATCTACGCGGGGCTGCTCGACATCCCGGAGGACATCCTGGAATCGGCGAGGCTCGACGGCGCACGTCGCTGGTCGCTCTTCCGCCACATCGTGCTGCCGCTGTCACTGCCGATCCTGCTGTCGTCGGTGATCTTCAGCCTGAACGGCACCATCAAGGTGTTCGACTCCGTGCTCGCGCTCACCAACGGCGGACCGGGCACGAGCAACACGCCATTGACTCTGTACATGTACCGCACCGCTTTCGCCTACGGCGACTACGGATACGGGAGCACGATCGCGCTGCTACTCACGATCATGTGCTTCGCCGTTACGGTCGTGGTCTTCCGCTCGGCGCGACGCGACATCACGGCCTGAGGGGAGGAGACGTGGCCACCCTGACCGATCCCCGGCCCACCCTGACCGCCGAGCCGGTCCGGAACCGGCGCAGGCGCCGGAGCGTGGGCGAGCTGGTGCGGCGCGTACCGGTAGCGATCGGCATCGCCGTGTTGCTGGTGATCGAGCTGTACCCGCTGTTCTGGCTGTTCATGAACTCGCTGAAGTCCAGCCAGGAGTTCATCAGCACGCCGTCGTGGGCACTCCCCGCCGAGTTCCGCTGGGACAACTACGCGACGGCGTGGGAGACCGGCTCGCTCGCCACGACGATCCGCAACAGCGTCGTGGCGACCGTCCCCTCGCTCCTGCTCATCATCCTGCTCGGGGTGGCCGCCGGGTTCGCGCTCGAGGTGATGGTGTGGAAAGGCCGCAACACGGTGCTGCTCACCGTGCTGGCCGGCATCATGATCCCCGGACAGATGATCCTGCTCCCGCTCTTCACGATCTACTTCAACCTGCGCCTGACGGGCACCCTGTGGCCGCTGATCATCACCTACACCGCCCACGGCCTCCCGTTGACGATCCTCATGATGGCCACCTACTTCCGCGCGATCCCGCGCGAGATCTTCGAGGCCTCCACGATCGACGGGGCGAGCATCGTCCGCTCCTTCTTCTCCATCGGGTTCCCGATGGTGCGCAACGCCGTGCTCACCGTCGCACTCGTGCAGTTCTTCCTCATCTGGAACGACCTGCTCTTCGCCATCACCTTCGCCAACCGCCGCGAGCTCAACACGATCCAGGCCGGCCTGCTGAACTTCAGCGGCGAGTACGGCGCCCTCGACTACGGCCCGCTGATGGCGGCCATCTGCATCACGGTGACCGGAGTGCTCGTGCTCTACCTTTTCCTCAACCAGCGGATCATGCAGGGGCTCACGGCTGGCTCGATCAAGGGTTAGCGGTCGCGCCTTGCAAGGTCCTCAGTATCGGGTGCTCATGGCCGCAGCGAGAGCGATGAGCAACCGAGACCAGTCTGGATCATGGTGGGTGAGGGGTGGTCGACGCGTTCCCGCCTTTCATCGGTGACCGGCCGCGGAAACCATCCACACGGTCGACGTCGACCTCAGGGCTTTTCGATCTTCGACCGAGAACCCTCAGGTCGATCTCGAGCTTGTGGATGGTTTCCCGTGCGATGAAACTGTCGTCGGGCGCGCCGTTCCCGGCTCGGGCCGGCATACCTCGCGCACGAGTCCGGGTGCTCGTGCTCGCCGGCTCGAGCCCGGCTAATCTCAGTCCATGATCGATACCGCCGCCGTGGCGACGGCGGTCACGGTCGCCCACCTGGCACTGGCAGCGGTCTGGCTCGGGTCGATGATCTACAGCCTCACGGTCGTGCAACCCCGCGTCGACCGGTTCTTCCCCGACCACGTGCACCGCGAGGAGTTCCTCCTGACCCTGGCGCAGGGGAACCGCCGTCCGGTGGTCGCACTGGTCGCGGCGCTGCTGACCACCGACCTGGCGGTGCTGGTCAGCCGACCGGAGGTCCGGCTCGGCTACTGCATCGCGCTCGTGCTGTACCTGCTCGCCGGCGCCGTGTTCGTCCACGTGTCCTGGCGGCACTGGCCCGCACGGGTGTTCGCGCTGCCGGAGGAGCTGCCGGGCTTCCAACGCCGCCTCCGACAGCTCGCGTGGACGATGCTCGGGCTCGTCGGCGCGGCCTTCCTGACGACGTTGAGCGTGAGCACCGGATGAACGTGGTGATCGCCGGGGCCGGCGGCCTGCTGGGCACCGCGCTGTGCCGGTCGCTGGAGCGGGACGGCTGTGTCGTCACGCGCCTGGTCCGGCGCGCGCCGCGGGCGCCCGGAGAAGTCCGGTGGCCGCCGACGCAGGACGACCTCGTCGGCGCCGACCTGGTCGTGAACCTCGCAGGCGCGGGCCTCGGCGACCGCCGGTGGACGCCCTCCTACAAGAAGGTGCTGCTCGACAGCAGGATCGAGACGACCGCCGCGCTGGCCGAGCTGTGCGCCGAGGCCCGCCCCGCCGTGCTGATCTCCGCTTCCGGGATGCGCTGGTACGGCGTCGACCGGGGCGACGAACCGCTGACCGAGGTATCCGCCCCCGTCTCACGTGGCTTTCTTCCCCTCGTCGCCCAACGCTGGGAGGCGGCAACTCGGCCGGCGCAGGATGCCGGCGTCCGGGTGTGTCACCTCCGCATGGGCCTCGTACTCTCCCGGGAGGGCGGCGTCCTGCCGCAGCTCCTGCCGTGGTTCCGATCCGGGCTCGGAGCCACGATCGGCTCTGGCCGCGAGTTCTGGAGCCAGGTCTCGTTGGACGACACCATCCGTGCCATCCGCTTCCTGGCCGCGGATCCCCAGGCGCGCGGGCCGTACAACATCACCGCCCCGAACCCGGCGCGCAGCCGCGAGTTCGCCACCGCCCTAGCCCGCGAACTGGACAGGCCGGCCATGCTCCGGCTTCCGATCTGGCCGTTGCGCCTCGTCATGGGCGAGGTCGCACCCGAAGTACTCGGCAGCCTGCGAGTCCTCCCCGACCGGCTCACGAGGAGCGCCTTCACGTTCCGCCACCCCGACCTGGACTCGGCTCTCCGCGCCGCGCTCCAGCAGTGAACCCACGAAGATGGACTACAACCCGGCGCGGAGGTAGGCGAGATCACGGGCGGTGCGCTCGGCGAGCGGCCGGGCCGTGGAGAAGTCCTCGAGCGTGACCCAGCCGTCGTAGCCGACCTCCCGCAGGGTGCGCAGGTAGCCGTGCACGTCCACCTGCCCGGTGGGGAGCTCGTCCCAGCGGTGCTCCCACCGCACGGTGCCGTCGTCGCCGGTCTCGACGGGGTACCACGAGCAGTTCTTGACGTGCACGTGCGCGAGGTAGGGCCCGAGCATCTCGAGCCCGGCGCGGTTGTCCTCGCCGCCTTCGATGACGAGGTTGCCGAGGTCGTGGATGACGCCAACGGCCGCCGGGTCGAGCCCGTCCAGCAGCCGCAGCGCGGCCGACGCACTCGACACGATCGTCTGGTGGTGCAGCTCGACGAGGGCCTTCACGCCGTGGTGGGCGGCCCGCTCCGCGACCCACGCGAACGCCCGCCGCGCGCCGTCGAAGAGCTCCGGGTAGGGCGTCCCGTCGAGCCCGGGGGTGCGCACGCGCACCCGGCCTGCGCCGAGCTCCGCGGTGGCGGCGAGGAGCGTCTCGACGTCGTCGCGCTCGTGGCAGGAGGCGTAGCCGCCGATACCCGACATCGCCAGGCCTGCCTCCTCGGTCAGCTTCCGGATGCGCGGGACGTCGCCGCGGAGCGAGCTGAGCGGCCAGGTGCAGCGGTTGCCGGCCCAGAAGCCCGGCTCGGGGGCGTCCTGCTGGTCGACCACCCGCCACTCGACGCCCTCCCAGCCCTGGTCGGCCAGCCGGGTCACTGCCTCCTCCGGGGTCCAGTCCGGGGTGGCGGCCGTGAACACCGAGAACCTCACTTGACTCCTCCTGCCGTGAGGCCACCGACGAGGTAGCGCTGGAAGACGAGGTAGAGCACGACGACGGGCAGCGCGCAGACCAGCGCAGATGCCATCAGCTGGCCGTAGAGCGGCAGCGCGCCGCCCTCCTGGGTCTGCCCGAAGACCTGCAGGACGACGGCGGCGGTCTGGGTCTCCGGGCGGGTCATCACCGACGCGAACAACACGTCGTTCCAGCCGAGCAGGAACGCGAACACCGCCGCCACGATGATCCCCGGCCAGCTGAGCGGGATCACGATCCGGCGCAGCACCCCGATCGTGGTGCACCCGTCGATCATCGCCGCCTCCTCCAGCTCTCGGGGCAGTCCACGCAGGTAGGTGACCATCACCCAGGTGGAGAACGGCAGCGCGAAGGTCAGGTACGTGACGATCAGGCCGAAGCGGGTGCCGACGATCGTGATGTCCAGGTAGGTGCGCGCCGAGGAGAACAGCACGAAGATCGGCAGCAGCAACAGGGTGCCGGGCACACTCTGCAGCGCCACGAGCGCGCGGAGGATGGCGAGCCGGCCGCGGAACGCGACCCGCACGAGGCAGTACGCGGTGACGACGGCGAGCAGCGCGGAGACCACGGCGACCGCCCCGGACACGAGCAGGCTGTTCGCGAGCCCGCCCCCGAGGTCGACGGTGGTCCACATGTCGACGTAGTTGGTGACCGTGATCTCGTCGGGCACGACCTGTCCGTTGGCGACGTCCACGTCGGGCATGAACGAGGCCAGCGCGATGTAGCCGACCGGCACGAGCACCAGCGCGAGCAGCAGGGCCAGCACGGCGGCGCGCAGCCAGCGCGGCAGCATGGCGGTGACGTCGGGCTGGCGGTAGCGCGGCACATGCGCCGGCGGTCGCGCGGTCGTCGCGGGTGGGCTCGGCGTGTCGACGGCGGTCACGACGCACCCCGCTCACCGGTGTCGAGCCGGACGGCCCGCAGGTAGACGAAGAGCGGGATCGCGATGAGGACGATCGACAGGATCGCCATCGCCGAGCCCAGCCCGAACCGGAACGTCTCGAACGACGTGGTGTAGGTCAGCATCGGCAGCACCTCCACCGGGCGCGGCGCCGGGCTGCCGAACAGCACGAACGGCAGCGTGAAGTTGTTGATGTGGTGCAGCGTCGCGATGATCACTGCGAGCGCCAGCGGGCCGCGCAGGTACGGCAGCACCACCCAGCGCAGCTTCTGCCACCAGCTCGCGCCGTCGAGCGCCGCGGCCTCGTGTGCCTCGCGGTCGATCACCTGCAGCCCGGCGAGGGCCATCAGGTAGACGAACGGCCACGCCGCCCACGTGTCGACCAGCACCAGCGTCCAGAAGCTGCGCTCGCCGATCAGCCACATGCCGCCGTCCACGCCGAAGGCGCCGAGCGTGTGGTTCACCGCGCCGCTCGGCTGCAACAACGTTCGCCAGATCGTCGCCGTGACGAACGACGGGAGCACGAACGGCACGAGGAAGATCGAGCGCACCAGCCCGCGTCCGCGGAACCGGTTGTGCACGGCGAGCGCCGCCGCGACCCCGAGCGGCAGCGTGAGCAGCGTCGTGAGCACGCCGAACGCGACGCTCACCCAGACCGCGTGCAGCAGCCGCCCTCCGGTGAACGCCTCGCCGTAGTTCTCCACTCCGATGAACGGCGCGGCGAGCCACTCGCGCAGGCTGTACTGGTCGAGGGCGAGCAGCGACATCCAGACGGCCAGCACCGCCGGCACGGCGATGATCACCACGAGCAAGGCGCCGCCGGGGGCCATCAGCCACAGCGGACGTCCCCGGCGGGCGGTTGCGGCGCTCGTCACGGCCTCTCCCCCGCCTACTGCCCGGCCCGGTCGAGAGCGGCCTGTGACGTCCCCTGCGCCTCGGCGAGCCGGGCGGCGATGACCTCCGGCGGCACCCCGCCGGCGGCGAGCTCGGCGCGCGACTGCACGGTGACGTTCGTGAGCGCGAGCTGCACCTCCGACCATGCGCCGGTGAACGGCGTGGGCACCGCGGTGGCGCCTGCCTGCAGGATCGGGGCCAGCTGCGCGTTCGACGAGGTGACCTTCTGTGCCGCCGCGGCGTTGGTCGGAAGGTCGCCGAACACCTCGGTGTAGTGCAGCTGCTCCTCCTCGCTCGTCACCAGCTCGACGAACTGCAGCGCGAGGTCCTTGTTGTCGGAGTAGTCGGCGATGGCGATGTTGTCGCCAGAGACGATCGTCGTCGCGGGCACGCCACCGGGGGCAAGCGCGCTCTCCCCGGGTGGCACGGCCGGCATCGGCGCGTACGCGAACTTCCCGGCGACGGCGGACTTCTCGAGCGTGGGGATCGACGTCGGCGTCGTCATCAGCATCATCGCCGCCTTGCCCTCGGCGAACGAGGCCAGCGCCTGCGGGTTCTTCCACCCGACCGCCTCGGGCGAGACGATGCGGTCCTCGGTGAGGAACCCGAAGTACTCCTGGTACGCCCGCTGGACGGTGGGGTCGTCGAGGCGGACCCGGTCGCCGTCGACCAGCTTGTTGCCGTACTGGTTGGCGAACATCCAGATGAACTTCCACGGGTCGTAGTCGTCCGAGTAGGCGATCGCGGCCCCGTACACCCCGTCCTTGGTCAGCTGCTTGCCGTACTCGACGAACTGGTCCCAGGTTGTGGGCGGGCCGGAGAGGCCGGCCTGCGCGAAGAGCTCGGTGTTGTAGGCCATCGCGAACGGCCGGGACAGGAACGGGATTCCGACCTGGTGGGTGGCGTCCGGCCCGGACATCGCGAGGGTCGCGGGGGTGAACCGCTCCCGCCCACCGATCGCGGCCCACTCCGCGTCGCCGAGCTCGACGAAAGCCCTGGTGGCCTGTGCGACCGGGGTGAACGTCGTGCCGAGCGAGTAGACGTCGGGCCCCTCGCCGGAGACGACCGCCGTCTGGATCCGTTTCTGCTCGTCGGCGGCAGAAGCGAACGTCTCGAACCGGACCTCGGCACCGGTGCGCGCGCGGAAAGCGTCCTGGATGTGTGTGAACCACTCCTGCTGCTGCTCGGGATAGTTCGAGTTGGCCCCGACGAGCACGTCCAGCTGGCCGCCCCCGCCCGAGCCGCCGCCCTGTCCGCCCCCTCCACCACACGCGGCCAGCGCGAGCAGCGAGAAGACCGCGCCGACGGCCAGCACGACGGTTCTCCGGTTCGCACCCATCTGGACCTCCTTGTCCGGCGACACCGCTGTCGTTGGCGGAACGCTAGGACTCACCCGAGAGCGTGGCAACCCTTTGCCAAGAGTTGCCAAGGGCTGGCATCCTGCGGGCCCGAGGGGAGGGATCGATGGCCCCCGCCAACGGACCGGCGTCCCCGAGCCGGTCGCCCACCATCAGCGACGTCGCCGCGCGCTGCGGCGTCGCCGTCTCGACGGTCTCGCGGGCCCTCACGCGGCCCGGTCGGGTCAGCGAGGCCACCCGGCTGCGGGTCGTGGCTGCCGCGGAGGAGTTGGGCTACCAGCCCAACCCGCGGGCCCGCTCGCTGCTGTCGGGACGCACCGAGACGATCGCCCTCCTGATCCCCGACATCACCAACCCGTTCTTCTTCGACGTCATCCGCGGCACCCAGCAGCAGAGCGCGGCGGCCGGGTACGCCCAGCTGCTCGTGGACACAGAGGAGTCGGCCGATGTGGAGGCCGGCCACATCGACCGGCTGCGGAAGTCGGTGGACGGGCTGATCCTCGCGGCCTCCCGGCTGCCCGACGCGGAGCTGGGACGCGCCGCGACCACGATCCCGCTCGTCGCGCTCAACCGCAGCATCCCCGGCGTGAGCGCGGTCCTGATCGACAGCGCAGGCGGCACGGCGCAGGCCGTCGAGCACCTGGCGTCGCTCGGCCACCGCCGTCTCGCCTACGCCGGGGGCCCGACCAGCTCGTGGTCCAACGGACGGCGCTGGCGGGCTGTGCGGTCCACCGCGCAGCGGCTCGGCCTGTCGGCGGTGCGCCTCGGGCCGTTCACCCCGTTCGTCCACTCCGGGGCCGCCGCGGCCGACGCCGCGGTGCACGCGGACGCCACCGCCGTGCTCGCGTTCAACGACCTGCTCGCGATCGGCATGCTCAAGCGCCTGGCCGAACGCGGGCTGCGGGTGCCGGCCGACATCAGCGTGGTCGGCTGCGACGACATCTTCGGCGCCGACTTCTGCCACCCCACGCTCACCACCCTCACCGCACCCATCGAACGGGCCGGCCGGGTTGCCACCGACATGCTGCTGGACCTGCTCGGACGCGGCACGGGCCGCTCCGGGAGCCGGGGTCAGGAGCGGCTGCCGACCCACCTCACCGTGCGCGAGTCCACCGGGCCGGTGCGCGGATAGCGGACCATGATCGCCTCGACCGCAGCTCGGCGAACCGGGCGCTGTTCGCGCGCAACTCCGCGACCAGCCGGCGCAGCGCCTGATCGGCCGGGTACCGGCCCGCGGCGGCGCGCAGGTCGGCCACCAGGGCGGCCTTGAACGGCCCCTCGGCCTCCGGGGTGTGCCGGACCCGGGTGTTCAGGCCGAAGAAGTACCGCCAGACACCTCATCACCGCGGTCGGGGCGCAGCACCCGCCGCTGCGCCTGCTGCTGGGCACGGCCGCGTACGACATCGCCGCGGCACGGCTGGACTCCCTGCGGGCCGCCTTCGACGAGTGGCGGGGCCTCACCCGCAGCGTCGACCACCCGGAAGGCTGAGCCGCGAGGGGACAGGCGAGGTGCGCTTCGGCGAGCTTGCGGAACCCGCATCGCTGTACCTCAGGGCGGGTTCGATCAAGGGGTAGCCGGTGGCGCCAGCGCGTCGGCCGGGTTGTGGGTGGCGGCCCAGCTGGCGAGGAGCCGGAGGGCGTCGTCGTCGGGCGTGCCCTTTTCGGCGCTGAAGGCGACAAGGGCCTGGCCCGGGTCGGCGGGCAGTTCCATGACCTCGTAGGACAGGTGCAGCTCACCGACCACGGGGTGCCGGATGTGTTTGATCCCGGTGCGGTGCAGGTGGACGTCGTGGGCGGCCCAACGGACGCGGAAGGCGTCGCTGCGGGTGCACAGTTCGCCGACGAGGTCCGTCAGTTCCTTGTCGTAGGGGTTGCGGCCGGCTGCGGTGCGCAGCGTGGCCACGGCGTCGTCGGCGGCGCGTTCCCAGTCGATCCAGAAGTCATGGGCCCGGGGGTCGAGGAAGTTGAACCGGGCGTGGTTGACCGGCCGGGCAGGGTCGGCGAACACGGGTGCGAACAGCGCCACGGCCAGTGGGTTGGCGGCGAGGACGTCCAGGCGTCCGTTGAGGACGAAGGCAGGCACCTCGGTCATGCCGTCGAGGATCCGCTGCACGCTCGGCCGGACCGCTTGCGTCGGGGGCTTGCGGCGGGTGCGGGGCGCAGGGCCGGCGGCGTGGGCGAGGTCGGTCAGGTGCGCCCGCTCGGCCTCGTCGAGCTTCAGGGCGCGGGCCAGGGCCTCCAGCACGCTGTCGGAGACGCCGCGGAGGTCGCCCCGTTCGAGCTGGGCGTAGTACTCGACGCTGACCCCGGCCAGGTCGGCGACCTCACTGCGGCGCAGTCCCGGCACGCGCCGGTTGCGGCCGAAGATCGCCAGGCCTGCCTGCTGCGGCGTGATCTTGGCCCGCCGGGAGCTGAGGAACTCTTTGACCTCGGCGCGGTTGTCCACCTCTGAAGGCTAGGCGCAGATCCGAGGACGAGGGGTGTGCTGCCAGTACGCCTTTCAGCAGCAACTTCTTCGCGGTTCCGGCGCCGGGTTGCATGAGGTTCGACGCCGCTGACGCGGCACTCGAGAACCTGATGGAAGAAGAGGACATGGCTGAGAAGAAGGTCTGGCTGGTCACCGGTGCCGGCCGGGGGATGGGCGCGGACATCGCGCAGGCGGCCCTTGCGGCCGGGCACGCGGTCGTGGCTACCGGCCGTGACGCGGAGAAGGTGGCCAAGGCGGTCGGTGAGTCCGATGACCTGCTTGCGGTGCAGCTCGACGTGACCGACCCGGCCGACGCGCAGGCCGCGGTCCGGGCCGCCGTGGACCGGTTCGGCCGCATCGACGTCCTGGTCAACAACGCGGCCAACTTCTACGCCGGGTTCTTCGAGGAGATCAGCGCGGAGGACTTCCGGGCACAGGTCGAGACCAACCTGTTCGGCCCGCTGAACGTCACCCGCGCCGTGCTGCCCGTGATGCGCGCCCAACGATCGGGGCTGGTGGTGGCGATCTCGTCGACGGCCGGCATCGTCGGCGGGGAGTTCGTCTCGGCCTACGCCGCGTCGAAGTTCGGCGTCGAGGGCTGGATCGAGTCGCTGACCCCAGAGGTGGCCCCGTTCGGCATCCGCACGATGCTCGTCGAGCCCGGCTTCTTCCGCACCGAACTGCTCACCCCGGAGTCGACCAGCTACGCCGAGCCCTCGATCGAGGACTACGCCGAGCGCACCACGCAGACCGTCACCACCTGGAACGGCATGAACGGGCTGCAGGGCGGCGACCCCGCCAAGCTGGCCACGGCGCTGGTCGGGCTCGCCGGTCAGGACGAGCCGCCGCTGCGCTGGGTCGCAGGTGCCGACGCCGTCGAGGCCGTCGAGCAGAAGGCCGAGCGGCTGATCGCCGAGGTCGACGCCCACCGAGCGCTGTCCTCGTCGCTCGCACACGACGACGCACATGCCTGACGGAAAGAGGACCCACCCCATGGCATCGACCCTGACCGGCACCGTCGCGCTCGTCACCGGCGCGAGCAGCGGTATCGGCGCCGCCACCGCTCGCCGGCTCGCCGAACACGGCGCCGCCGTAGCGCTCGTGGCCCGCCGAAAGGACCGGCTGCTCGACCTGGCCACCGAGATCGAGAAGGGAGGCGGCACCGCGCTGGTCGTGGAGGCGGACATCACCGACCGCATCCAGGCCGAGGACGCCGTACAGCAGACCGTCGAGCGCTTCGGCCGGCTGGACACCTTGGTCAACAACGCCGGGCTGATGCTCCTGGGCCCCATCGTCGGCGCGGACGCCGACGAGTGGGACCGCATGATCGCCGTCAACGTCCAGGGCCTGCTGTCCACCACCCGCGCCGCCCTCCCGCACCTGCTCGAGGCCGCCGAGGACGGTCCGCGCCGGGTCGCCGACATCGTCAACATCAGCTCCATCGCAGGCCGCGTCGCCTGGAACGGCTACGGCGTCTACAACCTCACCAAGTTCGGCGTGAACGGCTTCACCGAGAGCCTGCGCCAGGAAGTCACCCGGCGGCACGTCCGCGTCGGTGTCCTCGAACCGGGCGGTGTGGACACCGAACTGGGCTCGCACAACAACTCCGAGATCCAGGCCGCGATCATCACCCCCTTCGTGGAGACGACCGAGATCCTCGCCGCCGACGACATCGCCGACGGCGTCGCCTACATGGTCACCCGGCCCCGCCACGCCTCCATCAGCGAGCTGTGGATCATGCCCACCGAGCAGGCCTAGAAGGAACCCCATGAGCAAGGTCATTCTCGTCACCGGTGCCGGACGTGGTCTGGGCACGGACATCGCACGCGAGGCCCTCGCCGCAGGCCACCAGGTCGTCGCCACCGGCCGCCGCCCCGAACAGGTCGAGAAGACCCTGGGCGGACCTCAGGACAACCTGCTGGTCACCAAGCTGGACATCACAAGCCTCGAGGACGCCGAGGCCGCCGCACAGGCCGCTGTCGACCGCTTCGGCCGCATCGACGTCCTGATCAACAACGCCGGGAACCTCTTCACCGGCTACTTCGAGGAGATCTCGCCCGCTCAGATGCGCCAGCAGTTCGAGACCAACCTCTTCGGCCCGATGAACGTCACCCGCGCCGTCCTGCCACTCATGCGCGCACAGCGTGCCGGCCACGTCATCACCATCACCTCGACCGCCGGCCTCGTAGGCATGGAATTCACTGCCGCCTACGCCGCCTCCAAGTTCGCCGAAGAGGGCTGGATGGAGTCCCTGCGCCACGACGTGGAGCCGTACAACATCCACACCACCGTCGTGGAGCCCGGCTACTTCCGCACCGAGCTGCTCGTGGACGGCTCCACCACATGGCCCGAGCTGTCAATCGACGACTACGCCCCGCGGACCGCCCCGAGGATCGAGGGCATGAGGAGCATGAACGGCCGTCAGCCCGGCGACCCGGCCAAGCTCGCCCGCGCCCTGCTGGCCATCGCCGACCAGGAAAAGCCACTGCAGCGCTTCATCGCCGGCGCGGACGCCATCGAGGCCGGGCAGGCCAAGGCCCGGGAGCTCCTCGCCCAGGCCGAGGCCTCACGCAAGCTGGGCGGCAAGCTGGCCTACGACGACACCCACGCCTGAGCGCGGTCGAATTTCAACCCGCGTCGACGTCGACCCGACGGATGCGCAGCGCCAGCGCCTCGCCCCTCGGGAGCGTGATGGGCTCCGCGTCGGCCGTTGCCTCGTTCCGCTGCACGGACACCAACGTGAACTCACGATCGACCGTCTCCACCGTCATGTTCCAGGTGTCGATCACGTCGACGACGAACCGGTCGCCCACCGGGCGGCGCAGGTCGGGTTGCGTCCGCGATCGGGGACGACACAATCGATCTGTGCGGCACGGGGCGGACCGTTCACGCGAATGGGTGTTCGGCGCTCTTGCCGGGGCCCGTTCGGCGGCGGCCGCGCCCATGATCCGAACTAGCGGTTGCTCATGGCTGTGCCGGCAGCCATGAGCAACCGCTGTGTGCGATCTTCGCTTCCATGATCCGGAGTTACGGGTGCTCATGGTCGTGGCGACAGCCGTGAGCAACCGGTACTTCGGATCATGCCCGCCGCCAGCCCGGTGCCCCAGCGCCTGTGTCGCCCGGCGCGCTCGTTCTCGGGTGACGCACCCGGTCGATGGGGTGTCTGACCGGTGACGAGGTGCGTCGACCGGCACTGGTTGCGCCGCCGCCCCGGCTCCGCCCTGCGAGATGCTCTCCGAGCCCTGCGATCAGAGGGCCGACCCTCGGGTCGAGTCGAGGTCAAGCCCGCCGGATCCGCAGCGCCAGTGCCGCGCCTGCGGGGAGCTCCACGGGCTCCGCATCGGCGGTGGCCGTGTTGCGCTCCACGGAGGTCAGCATGAACTCACGATCGACCGTCTCCACCGTCATGTTCCAGGTGTCGATCACGTCGACGACGAACCGGTCGCCCACCTGCAGGCGCTCGCCCACCACACCCTGGGGCAGCCGGAACGTCCAGGACGAAGGCGCATCCTGGCCGAGGTACTGCAAGTAGACCTGCCGTGGGATGCCGGCGGTGTAGGTGGGGTCGTCCCACTTGTCGATCGGGTCGAGGCCTGCCCTGCCGACCTCATCGAGGATTCGGCGCAGGAACGCGAGGCGGGCCGGGCTCTCGCCGCGGAACTGCCCGCCCGCGACGATCGAGAGCGTGCCGCCGTCCACGAGGAAGCTCTCGCCATGGCTGGCGTAGGTGCCGCTCACCGTCGCGATCCAGAAGCGGTGCACGAGCTCGCGGGCCGACAGGTTGCCCCATCGCTCGGCGGTGTTGCCCTCGTACTTGATCTCGTCCAGCACGATCGGCTTGCGATAGGCGTCGCGGTAGAGCAGGGCACGGCCGAACTCGGTCACCGCGGAACCGTTCTGCAGCGAAACGTGCGTGACCCACGGCTTGTTGTGGTCGTAGAGCCGGATCCAGTTGTGGATCGAGCGCAGCCGCCCGTGCGGATCGGCCTCCTGCACCGTTCGGAAGGCACCGTCCCACCGCTCCTCGGGCCGGTCGAGGATGTCGTACTCGTTGGCGAGCGACCACCAGACGTTCCGGTACGCCGACAGTCGCGCGACGAGATGGCGCAGGTAGACGTCGTCCTGTCCGGCTGTGAGGCCGTCGAGGCCGAACTGCCCGGAGTCGTAGGGGTGGAAGAGGATGACGTCGGCCTGCACGCCCACGTCCATGAGGTCGCGGACGGCGCGGTCGATCTTCCGGAAGAACGCGGGGTCGGTCCGCGAGACGTCCCACCCGTCGCCGTCCCTCGCAAACGGGAACGCGTCCGGGACATGTCCCACGTGGTTGCCGCCCTGCGGGAACACGAGGAAGCGCAGCTTGGTGAAGCCGGCCGCGGCCACCGCCTTCAGCGTCTCGCGGTAGCGGTCCTCCGGCTGGTGCAACCAGTTGTAGACGGTGGTGCCGACCGGCCGGTACGGCGTGCCGTCCGCGTACGCGAAGTGAAAGGTGCCGGAGACGCCGACCGGCCCGTGGTTACCGGGCGTCGGCGCGACGACGTCGAAGGTCCCGGTGTGCCCGTACGTCGTCGAGTACGCCCACTCCCCCTCGACGTCGGGCGAGAACCGGACGACGTGCGTCTCGTCGCCGTCGTAGAAGCCGGGGACGCGCACGGCCCGGTCGCCGTGCGTGAAGCGGGCCTCGAAGCCGGCACCCGCAGGCCCCGGGAAGCGCGCCTCGAACACGCCCCAGCGTTCCGTCATTGGTCCCTCCACAGGTGTCGGGGCACGTATCCGAGCCGTTTCGCAGCCTTGTCGATCGACAGCAGCGTCTCGAACTCGCCGAGTGCCTTGCGCAGCGGAACGCCGGGGAACCAGGTGCGGGCGAGCTCGGCGGACGGCGTGGTCAGCCCGGTGTCCGACGCGGCGACGGTGTAGACCTCGAAGCCGGGGGTGGCGTTCGCCAGCGCGAGCGAGATCGCGAGCGCCCCGTCGCGGACGTCGACGTAGGAGCCGAGCAGGTCGCGCCGATAGTCCGGCTCGCCCGCCCGCACGAACGAGGAGTACTCGTCGACGATGTTCGTGAAGCGCAGCGCCGTGATGGAGAAGGCAGGGTCCCACCGCACGAGCTGCCCGACCATCGCCTCTTCCAGGACCTTCACGAGCCCGTACGTGTTGTTGGCGGCGGTGTACTCCTCGTCGAGCGGCAGGTAGGGCGGCGGCTCGTCGAAAGGGAAACCCATCGCGGTGATGCTGGAGGCGTAGACGATCGTCCTGATCCCGGCCCGGTGGGCGCCGTAGAGCACGTTGAACGACACCGCCATGTTGTGGTGGAAGGTGGTGGCGTCCGGTACGAGCCCGTTGACGGGGATCGCGGCGAGGTGGACAAGGGCGTCCACGCCGTCGTGGCGTGCGGTCACGCCGAGGAGCGCGTCCAGGGTCTGCCCGTAGTCCCGCAGCTCGACGCGGGTGAAACCCGGGCCGCGTGCCCCGTCGAGGTCGAACCCGACCACGTCGTGGCCGTCGTCCCGCAGCCGCGCGGTGGCGGCGCGCCCCAGCTTGCCGCTGCTGCCCGTGACGGCGATGCGCATGCGACCGATCCTCGATCCTTCCTTGAAACGTGTCAACAGTGACCGTTCCTTGCGGCTAGGATCGCTTGAATCGTGTCAATTCTCGCCGGATCGAGGTGCCCCTTGGCGTTCCCGCCGTCCCGCCCCGTCGTCGAGCACCACCGTGAGCCGTTCGGCATCGGGGAGGCGCGCCCCCGGATCTCCTGGACGATCTCAGCCCCGCCCTGGTGGCGCCAGGCCGGGTACGAGCTGGAGATCGTCCGGGGCTCGGAGATCCGCACGCACGTCGTGCGGTCGGCCGAGCAAATCCTCCTGCCATGGCCGGAGGAACCCCTCGCATCCCGGGAGCGGGCCACGATCCGGGTGCGGGTGGAGGGCGCGGACGGGAGCCGGTCGGAGTGGAGCCCGCCGACCGAGGTCGAGGCCGGGCTGCTGGATCCCGCCGACTGGTCGGCGCGGCCGGTCGGCGGCGCATGGCCCGAGGATCCCGACTCCGACGACCGCCGCCCCGCCCTCGTGCGGCGCGCGTTCGACGTCAGCGGCGAGATCGTCAGCGCGCGCGTGTACGCCAGCGCCCACGGGCTCTACGAGCTGGAGATCAACGGCGCCCGCGTGGGCGACGACGCCCTCTCGCCTGGCTGGACCGTCTACCCGAAGCGGCTGCGCTACTACACGTACGACGTCACGGCCCTGCTCCGCGGCGGGGAGAACGTGATCGGCGGCTGGCTCGGCGACGGCTGGTACCGCGGCCGGCTGGGCTGGCGGGGCGGGTTCCGCAACCTGTTCGGCCCCGATCTCTCCCTCATCGCGCAGCTGGAGATCCACTACGCCGACGGGCGCACGCAGACCGTCGCCACCGACGCCGACTGGCTCGCCGCCACCGGCCCCATCGTCCGCACTGGCAACTACGACGGCGAGGACTACGACGCGCGGGACGAGCGGGCCGGCTGGTCGAGCGCCGGTTACGACCCGGTCGGCTGGACGCCGGTCGCCGTGCGCCAGCGCGACCCTGCCACCCTCGTCGCCCCGACGGGCCCGCCGGTGCGCTGCACCGAGGAGATCACACCGGTCGCCGTGCTGGCCACGCCGAGCGGGAAGCGGGTGCTCGACTTCGGGCAGAACCTGGTCGGGCGCCTGCGCATCCGGGTCCGCGGCGAGCGCGGCGCGAAGGTCGTGATCCGCACCGCCGAGGTGCTCCAGGACGGCGAGCTGTACCAGCGGCCGCTGCGCGATGCCCGGTCCACCGACAGCTACGTCCTCGCCGGCCGTCCGGAGGGCGAGGAGTGGGAACCGCGGTTCACCTTCCACGGCTTCCGCTACGCCGAGATCGAGGGGCCGGACGACCTCGACGCGATCGCCCGCGTCTACCACTCCGACCTGGAGCGCACCGGCTGGTTCTCCTGCTCCGACCCGCTGCTCGAGCGGCTGCACGAGAACGTCGTCTGGAGCATGCGCGGCAACTTCGTCGACATCCCGACCGACTGCCCGCAGCGCGACGAGCGGGTCGGCTGGACCGGTGACCTGCAGGTCTTCGCCCCCACGGCCGCGTTCCTCCACGACGTGACCGGGATGCTCTCCTCGTGGCTGCGCGACGTCGCGGCCGAACAGCTGCCCGACGGCACCGTGCCGTGGTACGTGCCGGTCATCCCGGCCCACGAGATGTGGACGCCGATCCGGCCGGGCGCCGCGTGGGGTGACGTCGCCACGCTGACGCCGTGGGCGCTCTACGAGCGCACCGGCGACACGGGCCTGCTGGAGGCCCAGTACGAGTCCGCGCGGGCGTGGGTCGACCTAGTCGATCGACTGGCGGGCGACGACCACCTGTGGAACACCGGATTCCAGCTCGGCGACTGGCTCGACCCGTCGGCGCCCCCTGACGACCCGGCCGCCGGGATGACGGACAAGTACCTCGTCGCCACCGCGTACTTCGCGGCGTCGAGCCGGGCGGTGGCGCGGATGGCGGCGGTGCTCGGCCGGGAGGAGGGCGTCGACCGCTACGGCAAGCTCGCGGACGCCGTGGCCGAGGCGTTCTGCGCGGCGTACGTACTGCCCGGCGGGCGGATGGTCAGCGACTCCCAGACCGCCTACTCGCTCGCGATCGGCTTCGACCTGCTGCCCTCCGCGCAGGCCCGCGCCACCGCAGGGGCGCGCCTCGCCGAGCTCGTGGCGGCGGCCGGGAACCGGATCGCCACCGGTTTCGTCGGCACCCCGCTCGTCACCGACGCACTGAGCTCCACCGGCGAGCTGACCACCGCCTACGACCTGCTGCTGGAACGCGAGTGCCCGTCGTGGCTCTACCCGGTGACGCAGGGTGCCACCACGATCTGGGAGCGCTGGGACAGCCTCCTGCCCGACGGCCGCGTCAACCCGGGTTCGATGACGTCGTTCAACCACTACGCCCTCGGCGCGGTTGCCGACTGGCTGCACCGGGTCGTCGCAGGCCTCACTCCCGCCGCCCCGGGCTACCGGGAGGTGCGGTTCGCCCCTCGGCCCGGCGGCGGCCTCACCCGCGCCGAGGCCCGCCACCGCTCGCCGTACGGGATGGTCGGGATCAGCTGGGAGCTGGTCGACGGCGAACTGACGGTGGTGACGGAGCTGCCGACGGGCACGACCGGCGTGCTGGATCTCGACGGCGAGCCCTCGCAACCGCTGGGCCCCGGAACGCACCGCCACCGCGTCGCCGTCGGGCTCCCTGCCGTGCCGTAACCGGCTGGCCGAGCTCCAGGATCAGCCCCGATGATGGCTCGGTGATCAGCAGCAAGGGTGTACCGGCCGCGGACCCCCGCCGGCCGATGCACGCCGACCAGCTGGCCGTGCCGACAGAGACGGTCCGCGCGCTGGTTCACGAGCAGTTCCCCGAGTGGGCGCGGCTACCGATCACAGCAGTGGTCTCCGAAGGCACGGTCAACGCGATCTTCCGGGTCGGTGACCGGCTCGCGGCGCGGTTCCCGCTCCGGCCGGGCGACGTCGACGGGACGCGGCGGATGCTCGTGGCCGAGGCGGACGCCGCGGCCGAGCTGGCTCGCCACACGCGGTTCCCGGTGCCCGAGCCGGTGGCGCTGGGCCTGCCGGGGCACGGCTATCCGCTCCCGTGGTCGGTGCAGACCTGGCTGCCCGGGACCACCGCCACCGACGAGGACCCGGGCGACTCGAAGGGGTTCGCCCACGATCTGGCCGAGTTCATCGCCGACGTCCGCGGCATCGACACGCGGGGCCGGACGTTCCCCGGGCACGGCAGGGGTGGTGACCTGCGCTCCGAGGACGCGTGGATGCAGACCTGTTTCGAGCGCAGCGGGCACCTGCTCGACGTCCCCCGGCTGCGCAGGCTCTGGGGCCGCCTTCGCGAGCTGCCGCGCTCCGCACCGGACGTCATGAACCACGGAGACCTCATCCCGGGGAACGTGCTGGTCTCGGGTGGGCGGCTGGCCGGGATCCTCGACGTCAGCGGCCTGGCGGCGGCCGACCCGGCCCTCGACCTCGTCGGCGCATGGCACCTGCTCGACGCGGGCACCCGCCCGCTGCTGCGCGCCGATCTCGGGTGCGACGACCTCGAGTGGGAACGCGGAAAGGCGTGGGCGTTCGCGCAGGCGATGGGTCTCGTCTGGTACTACGTCGACACCAACCCGAGCATGAGCAGCCTGGGCAGGCGCACGCTCGACCGCCTCCTCGACGACGAGGTCACCGCCACTCGCTCCTGAACCCCCTGCCGCTGACGCCCGTGTGTACCGGTGTCAGTTCGTATCCTCGGGGGAGGACAGCAAATGATCATGAACAAGTTCCGGAGGCTGGCCGCGGTCGCGTTCGTCACGGGAGTGCTGGTGATGCTGGGGGCCACCAGCGCCCAGGCCGTCGAGACGTGGGAGGGCTGCCCGGCAGGCGCCGTGTGCATCTACCCGGAGGACGCCGGGTTCAACTCCGGGCGCCCGTCCCACGCCTTCTTTAGCTACGGCGCCCACAACATCGAGAACCAGTTCGGGATGCACGTCGTCTCGAACAACCAGGTAGACGGCGCGAAGGCGCGCACGTGCACCGGTTTCAACGGCACGGGTGACTGCCAGGGCCTCATGGGCCCGAAGACGTTCGTGAACAAGGATCTGACGCCGATCAACTCAATCGTCCTCGTCCCGTAGCGCGGGGGTGTCGCGGGCCGGGCCTCCACTGGAGGCCCGGCCCGCGGTGCGCTATGACGCAGGCGCGAAGAGCTTCTGCATCTTCGTCGCGATCCACCGCCCCGCGTCGACCGACCGGACGGGAGTGGTGGGGGCGTCGTGGTTGGGCTGGTAGAAGAACGGGATCGACAGGCGCGAAGACGTGTTCCCGCGTTCCGGGTTCATCACCCGGTGCATGGTCGACACCCAGCGTCCCCCGGTCCACAAGGCCATCAGATCACCGATGTTGACCACGAAGCTTCCCGGGAGCGCGGGAACGTCGCGCCAGTCCCCGTCAGGGGTGCGCACCTGGAGGCCGCCGAGGTCGTCCTCCTGGTAGAGGATGGTCAGCGCGCCGAAGTCCGTGTGCGGCCCTCTCCGAAGCTGCCCGGGCAGCGGCGGCTTCAGCTGCGGGTAGTAGAAGTTGGCGGTGAGCGACGACGTGTGGTGGTCGAACCTGTCGCCGAAGAAGTCCTCGTCCAACCCGAGCGCGAGTGCGAGCAGCCGCGTGAGGTCACTCGCCAGCCGCGCCATCGCCGCCATGTACTCGTGCCACGTGGGCGCGAAGTCCTCGGGACGGGTCGGCCAGAGATTGGCGAGTTTCCACGGCGCCCAGTAGTCGCCGAGCTCCCCGCGTTCGTGCTCACCCAGTTCGCCCGTGACGTGCACGCCGAAGGCTTCGCACAGGTCCGGAGGGGTTTTCTGGTCGATGCTCTGCGCGGTCGTCCCGCCGGAGCGGCGGAACCCGGATGCGCCCGGCCGGCTCGCGACGAGGTCCTTCTCCGCATCGGACAGTCCGAAGAACGCATTCGTGGTGGCGTACATGCGCTCGACCAGCGGCTGCGGGATCCCATGGCCGACGATCGTGAAGAAGCCCGAACCGGAGCAGGCCCGTCCGATGGCGTCGGCGATGGCGGCGCGTCCGTGTGCGCTGCCGCGGGAGGACAGGTCGATTACCGGCACGAAGCCGTCGACGACGGTCACGGTCATGATGCGTCCTTCTCCATTTCTCGGTGAACGGTGGTGCGGACGGTGATCAGCACCGCGGTGAGGCATGCGGTGACGACGAGGATTCCGGCGCCGACGGTGAGCGCCGTGGTGTAGCCGTGGACGGACGCCGCGGAGCGCGTGGCTGTCGCCATGTGCGCGGCGGCGGCGCTCGTCGCGACGGTGTTGAACAGGGCGGTGCCGAGCGCCGCGCCGAGTTGCTGGGCGGCGTTGTAACTCGCCGATGCGGCCCCGATGTCCTGTGGTGGCATGCCCGCGGTGGCGAGGCTCGCGGTCGGGGACATGACACAGCCGAGGCCCAGCCCGGTGAGCACCAGCGCGGGCGCGAGGTAGAGCGGCAGCACGTGCGAGCTCTGCGGCGTCAGGAGCGTCACGATCGCCACGCCCGCGGCGGCGGCGATCAGCCCGGACACGATCAACCCCGCCGGCGGGACGCGACCGTGGAGCCTCCCGGCGATGAACATCGAGCCGACGAGGGCCGCCAGCGCGTTGATGATCAGCGTCAGCCCGGACTGGACCGGTGAGTAGCCGAGCACCGTCTGCGTGTAGTAGCTCATGAACAGGTAGAAGCCGAACATCGCGGCGAACATGAGGGTGATCGCGACGAAGGCGCCCGCACGGACCCGATGGGCGAGCACGCGCATCGGCAGCAGCGGGTGGGACACGCGCCGTTCGACGGCGACGAACCCCACGAGCAACAGGACGCCGACGACCAGCAGCGCCAGCACGATCGGCGAACCCCACCCGAGCGGCTCGGCCTGGTTGAAGGCGTACACCACGGCGACGAACGCGGCGCAGCTGAGCACGGCGCCCGGGACGTCGAGCCGCCCGTCACGGGATGGCGCGCGCCGGTCGCGCGGGACGAGCGTGGTGCCGAGCAGCGCGAGCAGCGCGATGGGCACGTTGATGTAGAGGCACCACCGCCAGCTGGTGTACTCGGTCAGCATGCCGCCGAGCACCAGGCCGACGGCCGAACCCGCGGCGCCGACCGCCGCGAACACGCCGAAGGCGCGGGCGCGCTCGCGGGACTCCGTGAACGTCGTGGTCAGCAACGACAGGCCGGCCGGTGCGAGCAGGGCGGCGAACCCGCCCTGCAACGCCCGCGTCGCGAACAGCATCCCTGGACCGGCCGCGGCCCCGGCCAGCGCCGATGCGGCGGCGAACCCGACCAGCCCGATCATGAAGGCGCGCCGGTGGCCGAGGGCACTGCTGACCCGCCCACCGATCAGCAGCAGCCCGCCGAAGGCCAAAGCGTACGCAGTGACGACCCAGTGCCTGCCGGCGTCGGACATGCCCAGCGCCTGCTGCACCGATGGCAGCGCGATGTTCACGATCGTCCCGTCCAGGACCACGAGCAGCTGCGCCGCGCTCACCACCGGCAGCGTCCACCACCGCCGTGAGTCGTCCACCAGGCCTCCCTAACGTTGTTTGAGGTTCCCGAACGTCGTTCGATTCGACGATCAACGTACTACACTCGGCGGGGCGGTCCGGACGATCTAGGTGGTGGGTTGTGACGCAGGTCGCGAGCGACGGGGTGCGCAGCGTCTGGCTGCGGCCGCGCCGAACCGGCAGGGGCGAGCCCCCGCTGACCCGCGACCGGATCGTCGAGGCCGCCGTCGCGCTCCTCGACGAGGAGGGGATCGAGCGGCTCACCATGCGCCGGCTCGCCGAGCGGCTCGGCGTGGTCGCCCCGTCGCTGTACTGGCACGTCGACACGAAGGACGACGTGATCGACCTCGCCGTCGACGCGATCTTCGGCGAGGTACCCCCCGGTGTCGGGTCAGCCGCCGAGTGGCGCGACGACGTCAGCGCCGTGCTCGCGGCGTGGCGGACCGCGATGCTGCGCCATCCCTGGGCTACCGCCGTACCGGCAAGGCAACGGCCCACGCTCGGGCCGAACTTCCTAGCCTGGATGGAACTGTTGCAGGCCACGCTGGCCCGTGCCGGGTTCGGCGGAACCGACCGGTCCGCCGCGACGTGGGCGCTCTACAACCACGTGATGGGGTCGGCGGCCTCCGAGGCCGCCTTGCGGATCTCCGACGAGGAACGCCGGGTGGGCCAGCAGCAGCTCCAGGCCGACCAGGACCGCTACCCGACGCTGGCCACGGGCGGCTACCTCTACGACGACGACTGGGACACCAGCTACACCGTCGGCCTGGACTACCTCCTCGACGGGCTCCAGGTCCAGCTCGACCGCCTCACGACTGCTCCGCCGAACACCACCAGGTAGCGCGCCCGCCGACCTGACCCCGTTCCATCGGCGCGCCACAGCGGGGGCAGGTGGCGCCCGCCTTCCGGAACGGGATCACCTCCCCGGTGTGCGCGCCGCCGTTCGCGATCGCCGCTTCGACGGTGCGCCGCATCGCAGCGTGCAGCCGGTCGAGCGCCTCGTCGCCGAGCTGGTCGACCGGCGTGCGCGGCGCGACGCGGGCCTGCCAGAGCACCTCGTCGGCGAGGAGGTTGCCCACCCCCGCCAGCACGGCCTGGTCCTGCAACCGCGCCTTCACCGGCGCCTTGCCGCGCCCGACGCGCTCCCGGAACTCGGCCTTCGAGATCGTCAGGGCGTCCGGACCGAGTCCGTCGAGGTCCGGTTCGAGGCGCACCCGGCCCAGCCTGCGCTTGTCGAGCAACCGCAGCCGCCCGCCGTCGGCGAAGGTGATCGAGAAGCGCTCCCACTCCGGCCGGACCGCGTCCGGCTCGGGGCGGTCGGGCTCCCCGCCGACGTGCTCGCCGTCGTCGGACTCCACGACGATCCAGCCGCCCATCCCGAGGTGCACGCCGAGCCGCGGACCGGGCTCGCCGTCCGCCCCGGCCGTGTCGCACCACATCGTCTTGCCCCGCCGGTGGGCGGCCACGAGCCGCCCGCCGACGAGGACCTGCGCGATGTCACCGGGCCGGTGCGGGCGGCAGACCCACTCGTCGCCGTCGGCGACGGCCCGGATCTCGCGGTCGAGCGCAGCCTCGATCGCCTGGCGTGCGCGTTCCACTTCTGGCAGCTCCGGCACCCCACCAGTCTGGCCGCAACCACCGTCAGGCGCAGACGTCCTGGCGAGCAGCACCTCGCCGCGGGGTCGTACGTCTCGCGGAGATCCCGACGCGGTCGGCGAGCACCCATGTGACGAGTGCACAGAGCGCGAGTGCCGCGCCGAGGACGGTGGGGCCCGTCCACCCCGCGGCGTCGAACAACGCGGTGGTCGCGATCGCTCCGAACGCGGAGCCGAGTGAGTAGAAGACCATGTACCCGCCGATCGTGCTGCTGGTGCGGTCGGGGTATGCGGTGGTGAGGATGTGCTGGTTGCTGACGTGCACCGCCTGGGCGGCGAAGTCGAGCACGATCACGCCGAGGATCAGCAGGAGCAGCGACCAGCCGAGACTCCCGATCGCGAGCCATGAGCCGAGCAGGAGGGTGAGCGCGATGCCGGTGACCCGGCTGGGGTGCCCGGCGTCGCCCCAGCGGCCGGATCGAGCGGCCCCCAGTGCGCCGGCGAGCCCGGCGATGCCGAACAGCCCGATCTGCGCTTCGCTCAGGTGCCACGGCTCCACGGCCAGTGGCAGCGCCATGCCGCTCCAGAGGGTGCCGAAGGAGGCGAAGAGGAAGAAGGCGATCAGCCCGCGGCCGAGGAACGTCGGCTGGGTGAACAGCCCGCCGAGGGATCGGATGACCTGCCCGTACCGTTCGGTGCCTGCGCGGACGTCCGCCGGGAGCACCGCGAGGCCGAGCACGCAGACGGTGGCGGCGAGAACCGCGAGGGCGAGGTAGCTGCTGCGCCAGCCCCACACGTCCGCCATGGCGCCGGTGACGATCCGGGCGCCGAGGATGCCGACGACCACACCGGACGTGACGACGCCGAGGTTGCGTCCGCGCTCGCCGGGCGGGGAGATCGACGCCGCGTAGGCGACCGTGGTCTGCACCACCACCGCGAACACGCCCGCGACGGCGAGGCCGCCGAACGCCACCCAGGCGACCGGTGCGGCAGCGGTGACCGCCAGGCCGACCGCCACCAGCCCCAGGTGGGCCGCGATCAAGCGCCTGCGGTCGACCATGTCGCCCAGCGGCACCAGCAGCACCAGGCCTGCGAGGTAGCCGAGCTGCCCCACGGCCACGAACCAGCCGACCGAATCGCGGGGAACGCCGAGGTCGTGCCCCATCGGTCCGAGCAGCGGCTGCCCCGCGTAGACGCTGGCGACCGCCACCCCGCACACCACCGCGAGCAGCAGTCTCGTCCCTCGGCCCACGGGCACCTCCTCGTTTGGTTGCAGATTGCAACTCTTTGGAGGCTAGGCCAGAATGGTTTCATTGCGCAACTCTTTGGAGGGGTGATGGCACGCGACGCCGCGTCGTGGACGGACCCGAACTGCCCGGTCGCGCGAGCCGTGGACGTGATCGGCGATCGGTGGAGCCTGCTGATCGTCCGGGACGCGATGGACGGGGCCCGCTCGTTCACCGACTTCCAGCAGCGCACGGGCATCGCCCGCAACATCCTCGCCGACCGGCTCCGCAAGCTCGTCGACCACGGCCTGATCGCCCAGGTCGAGGCCCCGTCGGGCAAACGCAGGGTGTACACGCTCACCGCGGTGGGCAAGGACCTGTTCCCCGTGATCGTCACGCTTCGGCAATGGGGCGAGCGCCACGCCTTCGAGGCGGGTGAGACCCGTTCGGTCCTCGTCGACGAGCACGGCGCGGTCGTTCCGCAGGTCGTCGCCGTGGCCGCGGACGGACGGCCGCTGACGAGCGAAACGACCTCGGTGCGGAAGTTCGGCTAGTCCTACAGCCGGATTTTGTGATCATGGTGTTCGGCGCTGCCGCTGGGTCCCGTTCGGCGGTGGCCGCGCCCATGATCCGACGTAGCGGGTGCTCATGGTCGTGAGAGCAGCCGTGGACAACCGATACTTCGGATCTTGACCGCCGCCGGTCGGGCGGCTGCGCTGTCGGGGCACGATCGTGTCGATCCATCGGGTCGGCCCGGTCAGGCACCGGCCGGTGGGCGCGCCGTTCCCCGCCGAGGCCAGCCGGCGCCCACCGCGTGATCCGGTCTTCGCGTGCGTGTCCGCCGGTTGCCTCGACCCATCGCCTTGCGGGGGTGGCTGGGGCCGGGAACGGCGCGCCCACGAAAGCGTCCGGCACCCAGCCCGGCACCGTGGAGCCCGGCGCGCTCGTTCTCGGGCGGCGCGCCCGGTCGACGGGGTGTCTGACCTGCGACGGGCTGCGTCGGCCGACACGGGATGCGTCAGCGGCTCCGCCGCGCCGAGATGTGGCCGAGCCCTGCGACCAGACGAATGATCACGAAGTCCGGCTGGAGTACCAGGCAGGGTGTTGAACGGTCGGATCGATCTCGCTCACGGCTTGCGGGCTACCCCGCAGTAGGAGTTCACAGGTGGCGGCAACTGTTCGCCCCACAGGTGGCCGGGCCGCCAATGGGAGGTGGACACCACGCCGGGCTCCAGCAGTTCCAGGCCACTGAAGAACCCTGTGATCTCCTCGGGGGTACGCAGGTAGTACGGGTCGCCCGCCTCCGCGCGAATGCGGGCCGCCTCCGCCGCAGCCTCGGGCCGGATCACGTTCGTGCCGTCGTTGAGGACGAGGTAGCTACCCGAAGGGACCCCGTCCAGAAGGATCTTGAGGATGGCGTTCGCCTGGCCGTAATCGGAAATGTTGCCGAGGATGCCGAGCATCATCAGCCCGACCGGCTGAGTGAAGTCCAGCGTTCTACCGGCCCGCTCCAGGATGTAACCGGGGTCCCGCACGTCTGCGTCGATGTACGCGCACACTCCCTGGTTCGTCGAGGTGAGGAGCGCCCGGGCATGTGCGAGGACGATGGGATCGTTGTCCACGTAGACGATACGAGCTCGAGGGTTGACGCCCTGCGCGACTTCGTGGGTGTTGTTGGCGGTGGGCAACCCGGTCCCGACGTCGAGGAACTGGCTGACACCGCACTCTCCGGCCAGGTACGTCACGGCCCGCACGAGGAAGGCACGCGCCTGGCGCGCGACGTCGACGACGCCGGGATACGTCTCGCGCACCTTGTCGCCGGTTGCCCGGTCGGCGGCATAGTTGTCCTTGCCCCCCAGCCAGTAGTTCCACACACGTGCCGAATGGGGCACTTCGATGTTCAGCCTCGCCGTCACGTCGTCAGATGCAGACTGGGCATCGGTCACGGCGGTGGCCTCCCGTTGTCACGGTGCGTCACCCGCACCGTACAACCGCCGACCGATCCGACTCGACCTTGTGCGATGACCGGCTGTTACTGAGCGGCCACCTGATTGAGGGAAGCGGCGCGCACGACAAGTGCGGCGAGGTCGCGCGCGGCCGCGTCGTCCAGCGAAGCGTGGTCGACGAGCAGCCGGTACCACAGGACCCCGAAGACCACGTCGAGGAGGAGCTCGAGGTCGACGGCCTCGTCGATCTCGCCGCGAGCCACGGCGCGTTGGAGGATCCCGCGCAGCGCCGCGCGCCGGGCGAAGAGGAACCGCTCGCGGAACGCGGGGGCGAACTCCGGGTCGAGCACCGCATGCGCCATCAGGCCGACGAGCGCGGGGCGGGCACCGCGCTGGCGGAACGACGCGACGAGGAACGCGAGCAGGTCGCCGGGCAGCGATCCCTCGTCGGGGATCGGCACGGTGGCGTCCGCGAAATCGGTCATGGCGTCGAGCACGAGGTCGGCCTTGGACCGCCACCAGCGGTAGATCGTCTGCTTCCCGGCGCCCGCCCGGGCCGCGATGCCCTCGATCGTGAGGCTCGCGTAGCCCCGTTCCCGCAGCTCGTCGAGGGCCGCCGCCTCGATCGCCCTCCGGGTCGCCTCGCTGCGCGGTCGGCCCGGCCGTCGGTCTCCGGTCATGCGAGCAATTTACAAGACGCGACGTCTTGGTTTAGTATCGAGACGCAACGTCTTGAAATGGGAGGTGCGGCGTGCGCGTCGTGGTCATGGGAGGCACATCGGGCATCGGGCTCGCCACCGCCGAGCGGTTGGCGGGCGAGGGCGCCGCGACGGTTGTCGTCACGGGGCGGGACCCGGAGAAGCTCGCGGCGGTGAAGGACCGCGTGTCCGCCGCCGAGCAGGTCGACGGCACCAACGAGGAGGAGCTCGCCGCGTTCTTCGAGCGCACGGGCGAGTTCGACCACCTGGTGCTCGCGTTCAGCCCCGGGTCGATCGGTGTGGGTCCGATCCGGGAGACCGGGCCCGCCGCCGTCCGGGCCGCGTTCGAGGGCAAGCTGTTCGGCTACCTCGCGGCGATCCGGCACGCACGCGTCACCGGTTCGATCACCTTGATCTCCGCGGCGAGCGCACGAGCGGCGCTGCCGGGGACGGTCGCGCTCGCGGCCGTGAACGGGGCGATCGAGCGAATGGTTGCGCCGCTCGCCGCCGAGCTCGCCCCGGTGCGGGTCAACGCGGTGTCGCCCGGCGTGATCGACACGCCGTGGTGGTCGTTCCTGCCCGACGACCAGCGGCAGAGCCAGTTCGACGCGGCCGTCGCCGGAATCCCCGCCCGTCGGATCGGGCAGCCGGACGACGTCGCCCGCGCCGTGAGCTACGTGATCGGCGCGACGTACGTGACCGGGACGATTCTCCCGGTGGACGGGGGTTTCGTCGGCTCGTGAGGCGTTGCTAACGTTACCAACGTGACGCAGGCAGGGCGTCGGCCGCGGCAGCCGACGGTGCGGGAGGTCGCCTCCCTGGCCGGCGTGAGCCCGATGACGGTGTCGCGCACCCTCGCAGGCGGCGCGAACGTGCGCCCCGAGCTGCAGGAGAAGGTGCTCGCGGCCGTCGAGGAGCTCGGCTACCACCGCAACGAGAACGCGCGGAGCCTCCGCCCCGGCCAGGCCACCGGGCTGATCGGCGTGGCGATCACCAACCTCGCGAACCCCTACTACGGCAACCTCGCGTTGGGGATCGAGGAGGTGGCCGCCGCCCACGGCAAGCGGATCATCCTCGGCAACACGGGCGAGGACCCGGCGCGCGAGCGGCAGCTCATCGACGACTTCATCGGTCGCCAGGTCGAGGGGCTGATCCTCGTCCCGTCCGGCGGCGCGTCCGACCACCTGCGCCCCGAGCGGCTCGGCACCACCCCGCTCGTCCTCGCCTCCCGCCGCGTGTACGGGCTGGACGTCGACACCGTCCTCGTCGACGACGTCGGCGGCGCCTACCGGGGCACGGCGGCGCTGCTGGACGCGGGTCACGTCCGCATCGCCTACCTCGGCAACGCCGCCTCCGTGTTCACCGGGCGGCGCCGCTACGAGGGGTTCGAGCGCGCGCTGGCCGAGCGCGGCCTGACCCCCGAGGCGGGGCTGGTGCACCGCGGCCAGCAGGACGTCGCCTCGGCGCGGGCGGCGATGCGGGCACTGCTCGACCTGGACACCCCGCCGACCGCAGTGTTCTGCGCCAACAACCGGAACACGATCGGCGCGCTGGAGGAGATCGGGCGCCGGATGCGCCACGGGGCCGACGCCGCCGGCTTCCCGGCCATCGTGAGCTTCGACGACTTCGAGCTGTCCGGCCTGATGCCCGTCCCGGTCACCGTGCTCGACCACGACGCCCGCCAGCTCGGCAGGGAGACGGCACAGCTGCTGTTCGAGCGCCTGGCCGCGGACGCCCCGGCCGCGGCGAGAACCCTGGAACTCCCGGTACGCCTGCGCCCTCCGGACCGGGGCGCGATGGCTCCATAGTGCGGGGAAGGCCGGTGTCAGCGTTCAGGTAACGTTACCAACGAAGGGTGGCCCGTGACCGAGTTGTGCATCGACTTCGGGGGGACGGCCGTCAAGATCGGGGTTCTCGACACCGGTTCGCCGCTCGCCACCACGCAGATCCCCGTCGACCGCCGCGATCCGCTCGGGCGCGCCGAGATCGCCGCGCGGGAGCTGATCGCCGGGACGAGGCCGGAAGCCATCGGGGTCGCGCTGCCCGGCGTGGTCGATCGGCGCGCAGGGACCCTCGTGCGCGCCCACGACAAGTACACCTCCCTCGCCGGTGTCGACGTACGGGCGTGGGCCGAGAAGTCCTTCGGCGCGCCTGCCGCCATCGAGAACGACGCGCGCGCGGCGCTCGTCGGCGAGACCGTGCACGGCGTCGCCGCAGGCGCCCGCGACGCGGTGCTGATGACGATCGGCACCGGCATCGGCACCGCCGCGATGATGGACGGGATCGTGCTGCGCGGGGCCACCGACCACGCGGGCATCCTCGGCGGCCACGTCACGGTGGACGTCGACGCCGGGCCCTGCAACTGCGGGAACGTCGGCTGCGCCGAGTCGCTGGCCAGCACGTGGGCCCTGCGCACCCATCCGGATCTGCGCACCCATCCGGATCTGCGCGCCCTCGTCGAGGCGGCGGGCCACGACCGCGGCGCCCGCGACGTCCTCGACCGCTTCGTCCGGGTGTGGGGTGCCGCGCTCGTGACCCTGTGCCACGCCTACGACCCGGCCGTCGCGATCGTCTCCGGCGGCGTCCTCGCCGCCCGCGAGGCGATCGTCCCGGGGCTGACCGCCCACCTGGAGCGGCACATGTGGTCGTCGGCCCACCGTCCGCAGGTCGTCGTGCCCGACCGCCCCGACCTGTCCGTGCTCCGCGGCCTCGCCGTGATCGCGCGAAAGGATCTCGATGCCTGAGCCCACGTACGACCGGCAGCCGACGGTGCCGCTGCCTGCGGGCGCGGTCGTCCGCCACGGCGCCGCGGCATGGCACGCCGTCGCCGCGCTGGCCGCGCGGCGCGCGGGCGAGCGGGCACCGGTCGTCGTGGTCGACGCCTACCCGGGCACCGACCTCGCCTGGCTGCGCGCCGAGATCGCGGCGGCCCTGCCCGGCCACGAGATCGTCGACGTCGAGGAGGCCGCCGCGCTCCCGATCGAGGACATCGACCGCCGGTTCGCCGACAACCTCACCGACGACCGGGTCTTCGGCGTGCTCAGCCACGCCACGATCGACGCGCTCTACTCCCCCGACGCGCTCGCCGCGCTGTCGGGCCGGGTGCGCGCCGCGGTCGCGCCGACCGTCCTCGTCGGCTGGGGCGCCGCACTCGCCGCTCCGGAGCCGGACGCCCTCGTCGTGGTGGACATGGCCAGGTGGGAGCTGCAGCAGCGCCAGCGCGCCGGAGCGCCGAACTGGCGCTGCGCCAACCATGACGAGGACCCGCTGCGGAAGTACAAGCGCGGGTTCTTCGTCGAGTGGCGGATCGCCGACCGGCACAAGCGGCGCCTCCTCGGCGTCGTCGATTTCCTGCTGGACGGGAACGCGGGCGGGATGGTCGAGGGCGCCGACCTCCGCGCCGCGCTCGACGCGGCGACGCGGGCGCCGCTGCGGGTCGTCCCGTTCTTCGACCCCGGCGTATGGGGCGGCCAGTGGATGAAGCGGAAGCTGGGCCTCGACCCGTCGGCGCCCAACTACGCATGGTGCTTCGACTGCGTGCCGGAGGAGAACTCGCTGCTGCTCGAAGGCGAGGGAGGCATCGTCGAGATCCCGGCGCTCGACCTCGTGCTGATGCAGCCGACGGCCCTGCTCGGCGCGCTCACCGAGGCGCGGTTCGGCCCGGAGTTCCCGATCCGGTTCGACTTCCTCGACACGATGGAGGGCGGGAACCTCTCGCTGCAGGTGCACCCGCTCACCGGGTACATCCAGGACACCTTCGGCATGCACTACACGCAGGACGAGAGCTACTACCTGCTGGACGCAGGCGACGACGCGGTGGTCTACCTGGGTCTGAAGGACGGCACGGACCCGGACGAGATGCTCAAGGCCCTCGAGACGGCGGCCGCGGGCGGACCGGCGTTCGACGCCGAGCGGTTCGTCAACGCGTTCCCTGCCCGCAAGCACGACCACTTCTCGATCCCCGCGGGCACCGTGCACTGCTCGGGCGCCAACTCGATGGTCCTGGAGATCTCGGCCACCCCGTACATCTTTACCTTCAAGCTGTGGGACTGGGGCCGCGTCGGCCTCGACGGCGTCCCCCGCCCGGTCCACCTGGAGCACGGGTCCCGCAACATCCAGTGGGACCGCGACACCGCGTGGGTGCGGGAGAACCTGCTGTGCGGGCCCGAGCTGATCTCCGAGGCCGACGGCGTGCGCGAGGAGCGCACCGGGCTGCACGAGCTGGAGTTCATCGAGGTACGCAGGCTTTGGTTCACCGAAGAGGCCCGCCACCACACCCGCGGCACCGTGAACGTCCTCAACCTCGTGGAGGGCGACGAGGTCGAGGTCGTGAGCCCGACCGGCTCCTTCGCGCCCTTCCCCGTGCACTACGCCGAGACGTTCATCGTCCCGGCCGCCGTCGGCGAGTACGTGATCCGCCGCTCGCCGGCGTCGGCGAGCGAGCGCTTCGCCACCGTCAAGGCCTCCGTCCGAGGGACAGAACAACGGGGCACTGAACAAGGGAGTTCACGATGAGAAGACGATTCGCGGCGATCGCGGCCCTCGCCGTCCTGCTCACCGCCTGCTCCGGCGGGGCGCAGGACACCGGCGCCACCACCGGCACCCTGAAGTTCTTCACGAACAAGGCCGCGTGGGAGCCGGACTTCGACGAGCTCAACGCCGCGTCGCAGCCCGGCGCCGGGATCACCCTGGAAACCACCGGCTACTCCGACGCCAACCAGTACGACGCGTTCATCAAGCAGTCGTTCCGCACCAAGGAGAGCCCGGGCCTGTTCACCTGGCAGACCGGGCCGACGCTCGCCGCGCTCGTCGAGGACGGGCTGGTCGCCGAGACCACGGACATCTGGACCGAGGCCGTCGCGCAGGGCTGGGTGAGCGAGGAGCTGCGCAAGCGCTACACCTACGACAGCAAGCAGTACTGCGTGCCGATGAACATCGCCTACTGGGTGATGTACTACAACAAGAAGATCTTCGACGAGCACGGGATCTCCGTGCCGGCGACGTGGGCCGAGCTCGACACCGTGGCGGCCACCCTCGAGGCCGCTGGCGTCACGCCGTACTACCAGACGAGCATCCTGTTCGCGTTCCCGTGGTTCCAGCAGATGGTCATGGGCACCGACCCCGACCTCTTCGAGGGCCTCGCCACCGGCCAGGTCTCCTACACCGACCCGCGGATCGTCGCGGTCATGCAGGAGTGGCTGCAGCAGCAGGAGAAGGGTTGGTTCAGCGACGCCGGCAGCACCGTCGACCCGGCCGTCGGATTCAAGCAGCGCGAGTACGCGATGATGATCTTCGGGAGCTTCTACAACGGCTCCCTCGACGGCGCGGGCCTGCAGCAGGGCGTCGACTACGACTTCTTCGTGATCCCCGCGAAGAACCCCGACCTCGGCGTGACCCCGGTGGCCACCGAGTCCGGCCCGCTCTGCGTCGCGGAGGGATCGGCGCAGAAGTCGATGGGGCTCGCCTACTCGAAGTGGTGGATGTCGCCGGACGCCCAGACGGCGTGGTCGGCCGCGCGCGGCGACGTCCCGTTCAACCCGAAGGCACAGGTCGCCAACCCGCGCCTCGCGGAGCTGGGGCAGGAGATCGTGAGCGCAGGCCACCGCCAGGTCGAGCGCTACTACGAGGCCACCCCCACCCCGATCCTCACCGTGGCCCTCGAGCAGTTCGGCGCGTTCAACGCCAACCCGTCCGACCCGATGCCGTACCTGGAGGCGATCCAGGCGGAGGCGGACAAGTACTGGGCCGAGCAGCGCTGATGGCGCTCACGGCTACGAGGCCCGAGGTCAGGCCCCTTCCCGCGCCGACGGGGCGGAGTCGGGGCTATCAGTGGTCCGCCCGGGGTTTCGTCGCCCCGGGCGTGCTGCTGGTGGCCGTGCTCCTCTACCTGCCGCTGCTCTGGACCGTCTTCCTGAGCTTCACCTCCTACGACGGGCTCGGCGACCCCGAGTGGGTCGGCCTCGACAACTTCGGCGAGATGTTCGCCGACCCCGGGTTCCTCGGGTCGCTCGGGAACACGCTGCTCTGGGTGGCGGGCACACTGCTGATCCCGGTGGGGCTGGGTCTCGTCCTCGCCCTGTTGACGTGGAACCTGCCGGGCGGGGCATGGCTGCAGCTGCCGTTCCTGCTGCCCTACGCGGTGTCCGGGGTCGGGGTCGCCACCGTCTGGTCGTTCATCCTGTCCGGCGGCGGTGCGCTCGACCAGGCGCTCGGAGGGCTCTTCTGGATCGAGGCGCCTCCGCGCTGGCTGGTCGACGCGCCGCTCAACACGATCGTCATGATCGTCGCGGCCGCCTGGCAGGGGGTCGGGGTGAACGCCCTGCTGTTCACGATCGGGCTCCACTCGATCCCGAAGGAGCCCCTCGAGGCCGCCCGGCTCGACGGCGCCACCGGCCTGCGCCTGTTCACCGGCATCGTCTGGCCGATGCTGCGCCCCCTCACCACCGTCGTGGTCGGGCTCTCGATCGTCGCGAGCCTCAAGACCTTCGACCTCGTGCAGGTCATGACGAAGGGCGGGCCCGGCAGGGCGTCCGAGACCCTCGCGCTGACCATGTACAAGGAGACGTTCGTCAACAGCGACTACGGGCTCGGGTCCGCGATCGCCCTGCTGCTCGCAATCGTCACGCTGCTCGCGTCCGTGCTGTACCTGCGCCGGCAGCTGTCGCAGAAGCTCGAGGTCTAGCCGTGAGAACCCTCCGGACCGCCGTCGTCGCCGTCGCGGGCATCGTCTGGCTGCTGCCCGTGTACGTGCTGGCCGTGAACGGCAGCAAGGCGCCCACCGACTACGACACGCGCGAGGCGTGGCTGCCGGACGGCTTCGCCCTCGTGCCGAACGTACTGGCTGCGCTGCGCCTGACCGGTCTCGCCGACAGCCTGGTGAGCACCGTGATCTACAGCCTGGTGGCACCCGCGCTCGCCGTGCTCGTGGGCGCGGCGGCGGGATTCGCGATCGTCGCGCTACGGCTGCGCCACGGGTTCGCGTGGTTCGTGGTGATCTTCGGCGGCACGGTGTTCCCGCTGCAGATGATCCTCTTGCCGCTCTTCGACGGCTTCTCCCGCACGGGGCTGTACGACTCGCGGGCCGGCATGTTGCTCGTCTACACGGTGATCTCGGTGCCGTTCTCGGCGTTCGTGATGCGCAACTTCTTCTCCGGCGTGGCGCACAGCGTGTTCGAGGCCGCGGTGCTCGACGGCGCCACGACGTGGCGGATCTTCACGCGGATCTACCTGCCGATGGCCACCAGCGCGCTCGCGGCCGTGTTCATCCTCCAGGCGACGTTCATCTGGAACGACCTGCTGCTCGGGCTCACCCTCACCCAGACCGACGAGGTGCGCCCCATCGTCACCACCCTGGCCGCGATGCAGAACACCTACGGCGGCGCCCAGCCGTCGGTCATCCTCGCGGCCGCGCTGGTCGTGTCGCTCCCCACCGTCGTGCTGTTCCTGTGCACCCAGCGCTTCTTCGCGCGCGGGCTCGCACTCGGCCAGTACTAGGAGACCAGTGATCCCCACCGTCGACGACCTCGCCGCCGACCCCGTCACCCACCATTACGACGACATGATCGCCGCGCCCGGGCTGACCAACCTGCTCGGGACCGTGCTGGTCGGCCACGACCTGACCGCGATCGGCGCCGTCACGTTCCCGCCGGTCGCCCAGGGCCGCACGACCACGGCCGTGCTGTTCGTCGACGGCCGCGTGTTCGAGTCGTACGGCGTGCCGGTCACGCACGCGTGGCGCCCGGACCGCGTGGTGCGCTCGGCCGAGGTGCCCGGCCTGCGCATCGAGACCACCACCGTCTGCGTGCCCGGCGAGCCCGCGGTCGCGATCGACATCACCGTGCACAACACCGGCGCCGAACCCCGGGCCGTGCCGCTCACGCTCGCGCTGAACGCGCGGGCGACCGTGACGGGCGAGGCGTGGCTCGAGCCGGAGTCGCCGAGCGCCACCAACACCGCCACCGCGGGGCCGGGGCGGCTGACGTTCGACGGCGGCACGGGGTGGAGCGTCCAGGGCGTCGACGCGGCGGACGCCGCCGTGCACCTCGCCGGGGTGGCACCCACGCCTGCCGAGGGGTTCGAGGCCGGGATCGGCGGGACCGGGCGCGGGGGCGAGATCACCGTTGCACTCGACATCGCGGGAGGCGCGAGCGGCCGGTTCGGCTACGTCCACGCCGTGGACACGTCGGCGGGTGCCGCGACCGCCGCGTACGAGCGCGTGGTCGCCGACGTGCCCGCGGCCGTCCGTGCCGCGGAGGAGTTCTGGGACCACCAGCTCGCCGCCGCATTCACCCCCGGGAACGCGGAGTTCTCCGGCCACCTCCCGGTGCTGGAGACCTCGTCCGAGGCCCTCCGGCGGCTGTACTGGTGGGGCGCGCTCGGCGTGCTGTGGTTCCGGCGCGACTTCCCCGGCAACGAGCTCGGCCGCAGCTACGACACGCTGATGCCCAACTACTGGGCCACCACCACCTTCATCTGGGACTTCAGCCTGAGCTCGCTCACCCACGCCCTGCTCGACCCCGAGACGATGCGCCGCCAGATCGACCACTGGATCGCGAGCGACACCGGCACCCACTTCGGCACCTCCTCGCTGACGGGCGGCCCGGTGGGGCGGTGGTACTCGGTGAACGACTACGCGATGACGCGGCTGGTGTCGGACTACGTCCGGTTCACCGGCGACACCGACTACCTGTCGGAGGTCGGCGAACACCTGCGGGGGTGGGCGACGGCGTGGCGGGACCGGCGCAAGGGTTCAGCGCTTGCCGACTACGGCGAGATCGACAATCTCCTGGAGTGCGTGAGCTCCTACACCCACGAGGTGGCGAGCCTGAACGCGGCGAACGTATGGGCAATGCGAGTCGCCGCCGACGCCGCGGACTTCGCAGGCGACACCGCCGCGGCGCAGGCACTGCGCGACGAGGCGGCGGCGCTCGTCCCGGAGGTCCTCGCCCTGTACGAGCCCGGCTCCGGCTTCTTCGCCGCCCGCCAGCCCGACGGCTCCCGGTTGCCGGTGCGGCACTGCTACGACTTCGCGATCGTCGGCTCGACGATCGCCGCGGACGTGCCCGCGGAGATCCGCTCCGAGATGGTGGAGTTCTTCCGCCGCGAGCTGCAGACCCCGAACTGGATGCGGGCGCTCTCCCCGTGGGACCCGGACGCGAGCTACAGCGTGCGGCCCGACCACCAGTGGAACGGCGCGTACCCGGCATGGCCCGCCGACGCCGCCCGCGCCCTCGTCGCGCTCGGGGCACCGGACGTGGCGGCCGGCTGGATCGAGGGCCTCGTCCGGTCCGCGAACCAGGGCCCGCCCGGCCAGGGCCACTTCGTCGAGGAGGCGCAGCCCGCGATCGACGGCGGCGCCCGGAAGGCGCCCCCGCAGCTGCCCTACATCCTCGACTGGGCCTGCTCGTCGGCCGGGGCGTGGGTCACGCTGGTGATCGAGTCGTTCTTCGGCGCGCGGCCGCGGCTGGACGGGACGCTCTCGGTCGACGGCTGCGTGCGGCTCGTCGACCCCGGTGCCGTACTCAGGAACCTGCGGGTCGGCGACCGGCTGGTGGACATCCACGCCGACGGAACGGTCACTGCGCGAGCCCCGGGCCGATAGATCGTTCCGGGCCGCCGTCGCGATCGACCTTCGCGTCGAGCGCGCGGTACCGCTCGGCCAGCGCGGCGAGCTCGGCGTGGCTCTGCGCGCTCGCGATCGCGGGGCCCGCGAGCTCGGCGAAGCTGCCGAGCCGCTGTTCGGTGTCGGCGGGCAACAGGCCGTTCAGCAGGCCGACGACGATCCCGCCCCAGTGCCGTCCCGCCACGGTGACCGGGCTCCATACGCTGCTGCGCAGCGGGATGCCGACGGCCGCGATCGGCACGTCGTCGATCCGGATCGCGCTGGTGCCCCACTGCTGGCCGACCGCGAAGTCCGCACCGACCGGACCACCCGCCCAGCCGCCGATCGCCACGAACGTGCCGGTCCCGTCGTGCACGCGAGCGAGGAGCGTCACGTCGGCCTGGAGCAGGCGGGTGGCCTCGTCGGCGACGGACGCGAACACGGCCTCCACAGACGCGCCCTGCGCGACCTGCCTGGAGATCCGCCGCACCGCGGCCTGCTCCTCGAGCAGCCGGCCGGCCTCCCACGGCGGGCACGATGCCATGTACGCCGCCACGCACGCGGTGAGCAGGAAGGCACCCAGCGAGACGGCGTACCCGCCGTCGACGACGAACCCCAGCCTCGGGGAGACGATGACGAGCCCGAAGATCATGGTGCTCGCCGCTGCCACCACCATGCCTGCCGCGGATCCCCACCTGTAGGCGATCGGCAGGATCGCGAGGAGGTACAGCACGGGCATGCCCAGCGCCCCGTGGAGATGCGGCGCGAGCAGCGCGACCGCCCCGGTGACGGCCGCGACCAGCAGCGTGCCGGCGAACACCCAGCTCAACCGATCGCCCGCCACCGCAGATCGATGATCTGCCATCGCCCACACCGCCCCCGAAGGCACCATTGGGTCGCCACTACTGACCCGCCGGGGTCCGCGCGCGATACACCGCTGCCGGATGCAGGCGGCGAACGGTCAGCTGGAGCTGCCGAAGTCCTCGGGTGAGGCGTTGTCGAGGAAGCGGCGGAAGCGTTCCAGCTCCTCGTGCTCCGAGGGGGTCTCGCCTTCCACGTCGTCTTCCCCGGATGGGCCGACCATGCCCACCTCAGCCACTGCGGCCTCGTCGAGCACGGCGTCCTCCGCCTCGATCCGGGCGTCGACGTGCAGCGCCATCGCCACCGCGTCGCTCACCCGCGCCGACACGCGGATGTCGCCGTCGAACACGAGCTCGGCGTGGAAGACGCTGTCGCGCAGCATCGTGATGCGCACCAGCTGCAGCTCCCGCTTGAAGGACCGCACGACGTCGAGGATCAGCTGGTGGGTCTGCGGGCGCGGCAGCTCGACGCGGCGGCGGGCGAGCTCGATGGCCGTCGCCTCGGGCACGCCCACCCACACCGGCAGCACGCGTCGCCTGCCACCGGTCTCCTGCAGCAGCAGCACCGGCTGCACGGCCATCGGGTCCCTGCCGAGCGCGACCACTCGCATCTCCTGCACAGTGACCCCCTTCCGGGCCCTTCCAGGCTCCGGACACCACGGTTCCCCGCCCGGCACGCCGCGTCAACCGGCGTCAGGCAGCTGCGGCCCTCCGGAGCGCTCGGTAGAGGAGGTTCGGCTCACCCAACCGGCGACGCAGCTCGCGTTCCAGCCCCGCGATCGGATAGAGGTTCTGCGGGGCGCGGGAGTCCTTGTACTCCGTGGAGGCGAACCTCGGCAGGGTCGCCTGGCTGCGCGCGGCGTGCCCGACGGCCTCACCGGCGGAGAGGTCGGCGCTGCACTCCACCCGCACGACGCCCGCCCACGGCGCCCCCGGCCGGCAGGGCAGCCGCAGGTACCAGGTGTGCCGCTCCCACGAGCTGCCCAGCCGGAACACCGGCGTGCGCTGCCCCGTGCGCAGCGCGGCGACCACCCCGCCCAGCTGGGGCGGCAGGTAGTCGCTGCGGTGGGACTTGACGAAGCCGATCGCCCTCGGCAGGTGCTGGCGCCCCCGCAGCGGTCCGTCGATGACGAGGAGGTCGTCGGCCCCGCCATGGACACTGTCGTGCCCGCCGCGGGCGGCGGCCGCGGCGGCCAGCTCGGTGTCGGCCAGCTCGCGCTGCAAGGCGAGGCTGAGCAGCTGCGCGGGCGCGACATCGGGGTGGGGCGCCGTGCGCGTGGCCCGGTACGTCCCGGCCGTGGTGCGGACATCGTCCGCGGCGTCGGCGGTGGTGAACAGGCCGCGGCGGACGTCGGCGGTGAGCAGGTGAGCTCCGTCCTTGCAGCAGCAGACCACGCCGGCCGCGTACGAGGCGCACAACGCGGGCGCCGCTTCCGCGCCCCCGTCGTCCACCCAGACCTGCGCGTCGACCCGGCGCACCCCGTCGACGAACAGCACGGCGTCCGGCGGGACGACCCAGGGATCAGGGTCGATCGGCTGCCACTCGGAGGACGGCAGCTCGACGTCCAGCGCGACCTGTGCTGCCGATTCGCCGAGCTCGGTGCCGAGGCTCGTGCCGTAGGTCGGGTCCCACGGGTCGACGGCGAACTTCACCAGTGCCCCCCGCCGGAAGTCCGGTGCGTGTATCGGCGGATCCAGGTTTCCGCTGGGTGTGCCGGCGACCCGGCCTCGTACCGGGCGTACTCGGCCGGTTCGCCGGTACGCCCAGCGGGAAGCTGGGCCGTCGAGACACGTGGTGGACTTTCGGCGGGGGGCACTAGGATTCCCGGATGACGGAGGAGGTGCGCTGGTCGCGGCTCACCACGAACCGCACCGGCACGCGCTCGGCGAGCGCGGGAACGTGCGTGACCACGCCGACCATCCGGTCACCGCGCGTGGCGAGGTTCTCCAGGGTGCTCGCGACGACGTCCAGGTTGGCCTCGTCCAGGGTGCCGAAGCCCTCGTCCAGGAAGATCGACTCCAGGCGGGCGGCTCCCTGCGCGGCCAGCCCCGCCATCTGCGCGGACAGCGCCAGCGCGAGCGCGAGGCTCGCCTGGAACGTCTCGCCGCCCGAGAGGGTCTTGACCGGGCGCCGTGCGTCGGCGTCGGCGTGGTCGATGACGAGGAACTCCCCACCCTCGTGGGTGAGCGCGAACTGGCCGCCCGACAGCTCGGCGAGGCTCTCCGACGCATCGGCCACTAGCGCGTCAAGGGCGGACGCGACGAGCCAGCGCGGGAAGCCGTCGGAGCGCAGCAGGCTGCCGAGGAGCTTCGCGACCTGCTGGGCCGACTCGGCCTCGTCGCGGTCGGCGCGGATCCGCGCCGCGGCGGCCCGCCGCTCCGCCACCCGTTCCTGCGCCGAACGCGCTCTGGCGAGCGCCGCGGCGACGGCCGCCGGTGCCGTGCCACCCAGCGGGGCGGCGGCGGGCACGTGGTGGGCGTCCAGGTCGTCGGCGATCCGGCGCTCGACGGCGTCGCGGGCCGCACGGGCGTCCCGCGCCGCGGTCGCCGCGCCGGTCAGTCGCGCAGCGCGGGCCTCGGCCTCCCGGTGTGCCCAGCCGATGAGCTCGCTCCATGCGACGAGCAGTTCGTCCCCGCCGACGGCGGGGGCGCCGAGCGGCACGAGCGGGTCGCGGGCCGCGCGCAACGCGTCCCATGCGGCCGTGACCTCGCGGGCGACGTCGGCGGCGGTCCGTTCCGCGGAACGCAATGCGCTGCGGGCTGTGCGCAGCTGGGCGTCGGCCTCGCGGACGGCGGCCTCGAGCGCGTCCAGCCGTTCCAGTGACGCCGCGGCATCGTGGTCGGACGGGGCGTCGCGCAGCACGGCCTGTAGCTGCGCGGCCCGCCGTTCCGCGGCGTCGACGGCGCTGCGGGCCTCCTGCTCGGCCCGTGCGGCGGCGGTCTCGTCGCGGTGGCGCTCTGCGGCGGCGCGCTCGGCGGCTCGCCACGCCTTCTCGGTGGTGTCGCGTTGCCCCTCGGCCTCCGCGACGGCAGCGCGAGCGGTGGGCAGGGCGGTCTCGCGGGCGGCGCCCTCGGCGCGGGCCCAGTCGACGAGCGCGGTCCAGCCGGCGAGCACGTCGGTGTCAGCCGGTGCCGGGGCGCCGAACGGGACGAGCGGGTCGCGCGCGGCGCGCAGGCCCGCCGCGGCGGCGGCGACCTCGCCGCGCAGCTCCTCGACCGCGGCGGCTGCCGCGTCCCGGGCCCGGCGCGCAACGCGAACGGCCTCGGCGGCGTCGTCGGCCTCGTGCACGATGCGCGTGAGGTCGGCGAGGGCCGCCTCGAGATCGGCCACGGCGGGTAGCTCGGCGGTCGGGAGGGACGCGGTGGGGTCGCTCGGCCCGTCGGTCGTCACCGGGAAGAGCCCACCGTCCTCAGCGGGGTACGCGCCTGCCAGTGCGGCGCGCAGCCGTGTGGAGGTGGTGTCGAGCCGCTCCACCTCGCCTCGGACGCGGTCCCGCACGGAGATCGCGGTGACCTCGTCCCGGCGCGCCTCGTCGTGGGCGCGGTTGGCTTCGGCGACCGCGGCTTCCGCGGCAGCCAGGTCGCCCGTGGCCTCCGCGGGCGGCGGCAGGGTGGCCACCGCCTGCGCGCACACCGGACACGGGTCGCCGACGGTGAGGGCGGGCCGCAACGAGGCGGCGAGATCGGCGCGAAGGGCGCGCGCGTGCCGTTCCTGGGCGTGGTCGAGCCGATGCTTCGCCTCGGCGACTGCGGCCACTGCCGCCTGCGCCACCTGCTCGGCCTCGGCGGCCCGCGCCGCCGCGGCCGCGCGCTCGGCCACGGCGCGGTCGAGCTCGCGCCGGTCGCGCAGCGCCTGTTCGAGGGGACCGCGGGCGGGGGCGGCGGCGAGCGCGGCGCGGGCCGCGGCGTCGGTGGCCTCCGCGGCCCGCACCACGGACGTGGCATCGGCCAGCGCGGAGTCGGCGGCCGCGCGGCGCTGCTGCAGCGCGTCCAGCCCGGCCGGCACGGTGAGCGCGCGGAGGGCGTCGCGCTCCGCGACGAGCCTGCGCACGGCGTCCTGCCGCTCGGCCAGCAGTGCGGCGGCGGAGTCGCGGGCCGTCCGCTTCTCCTCCATGCCCGCACGGGCGTCGGCGGCGTCGTTCGCGGCGGTGGTGTAGGCCGCGGCGGCCTTCTCGTGCCGCTCGCGCGCCCCGGGCAGCTCGGCGGTGATCGTGGCGAGCTCGGCGTGGTCGCGGCGCGCCTGCTCCAACGGCCCGCGGGCGGGGGCGGCGGCGAGCCGCTCGCGGGCGGCCGTGTCGGCGGTCTCGGCGGCGCCCGCCCGCTCTGCGGCGAGCGTCCGTCGCTCGGCCGCGCTGCGGTGGCGGGTGTCCAGGTCGGCGAGGCCGTCGGGCACGGCGAGCGCGGCGAGGCGCTCCCGTTCGGCGCGCAGCTGCCCGGCGCCCGCCTCGGCGACGTCGAGGGCCGCCGACGCCGCCGCGAGCTCCGGTACCGCCGCGTCGACGCGTTCGGCCAGCTCCGCGAGCTCGGCGACCCGCGCCGCGGCCTCATGCTCGGCCTCGTCGGTGGTGTCGGCGTAGCCCGCGAGCTGCTCGCCGAGCACCTCGGCACGCTGACGCTGCGCCGCGGCCTCGCTGTTGGCCTCGCGCGCGATCACGTCGTAGACGCCGAGCCCGAGGATGCGCACCAGCTTCTCCTGGCGCTTGCGCGGCTCGGTGTGCAGGAACTCGGCGAACTCGCCCTGCGGCAGCACGACGCACGTGCAGAAGTCGCCGAACGGCAGCCCGAGCAGCTCCTCGACGGCCTTCGTGACCGGACCGGCGCCGTCGGCGAGCGGCTCGCTCTCCTCGTCGGGGCCGCCGAGGCCGGACGGATCGCGCAGCTTCTCCAGCCGGGCCCCGCGCACCGACACGCCGCCGCTGGCCGCCCGCCGCAACTCGCGCGCCGCGACATACCGGGCGCCGCCCACGTCGAAGACGAGGCGGACGGTACCGCGGTTGACCGTGGGCGCGAGGGCGAGCGCCACCGTGCGGCTGTTGTCCCACCGCGGCACCGACCCGTACAGCGCGAACGTGAGCGCGTCGATCACCGTGGACTTGCCGGCGCCGGTGGGGCCGACGAAGGCGAAGTAGTCGGCGCCGGTGAAGTCGACGGTGGTGGGTTCGCGGAACGAGCCGAAGCCCGCAATCTCGAGCAGGACAGGACGCATCAGCTCGCTCCCGTCACGCGGTCGTGCAGCCGGGCGAACAGCTGCTCGACCCGCGGGTCGGCGACGTTGCGGGTGCCGAGGTACTCGCGGAACAGCTCCGACGGCGTGCGCTCGGGCCCCGCGGCGGGGCGGGACGCGGCGACGGGCGCGGCGAACTCGGGGTCGATCCGCACCTCGAGGGCGTTGGGTAGCAACGCGACCACCTCCTCGCGCAGCCCTGCGCGGGCGGGCTCGCGCACCCAGACGCGGAGGAAGTCGTCGCCCACCTTCTCCGCGAGCGCCGCCAGCTCCGAGACTGTGCCGCGCAGCGTGCGCAGCCTGCGCCCCGACGTGATGGGGATGTCGGTGACCTGCGCGGGCGTGCCCGGCGACGCCTCGACGAGGCAGACGACGGAGGTGTTGTCCTGCTCGCCGAAGTCGATGGCCAGCGGCGCGCCGCAGTAGTGCACCGGGCACGGGGCGTCGATGCGCTGGCGGCGGTGCAGGTGCCCGAGGGCGACGTAGTGCGACTCGATCGGGAAGATCGTGGCGGGCACCGCGTACTCGAAGATCGACTGGGCGGCCCGCTCGCCGCCGCCGAACACGCCGTTCAGCACGGTGAGGTGGGCCATCACGAGGTTGACGGAGTCGTCGCGGAAGCCTGCGGTGAGCGCGCCGAGGATGTCGCGCAGGTGTTGGTCGTACTCGTTGGTGTTCTCCGCGGGCGTGTTGGCCACCAGCTCGGCGGCGCGCACCGCGTAGCGGTGGGACAGGAACGGCAGCACGGCGAGGGTGGCCCGCTCCCCCGTCGACTTCGCGGTGAACTCCACGACGCCACCGCGGGCGGCCGTGCGCACGGTGCCGACCAGTGTGATGCCGGCCGCGCCCGCGAGAGGCCGGTACGCGTCGATGGCGGCGGGGTGGTCGTGGTTGCCGGCGATCGCGACGACCTTGACCCCGTCGCGCGCCAGGCCCATCAAGGTGCGGACCACGAGGTGCTGGGCCTGCGCCGACGGCGCCGCGGTGTCGTAGAGGTCGCCGGCCACGAGCACCGCGTCGACCTCGTGCTCCCGCGCGATGCCGACGATCTCGCGGAGCACCTGCTCCTGCTCGTCGAGCCGGGAGCGACCCTTGAGCGTCTTGCCGACGTGCCAGTCGGACGTGTGCAGCAGTCGCATCGAGCGGATCGTAAGGGTGATGCCCGGCGGTCCCGGGGACGCGCGTCGGCGCGTCGGCCGAACAGACGTTCGCGTGCGCCGAGAGGCCGCCCCGGTGGTCGAGTAGGGCCGGCGCCCCGGCGCCGGACCGTATCGAGACCACTACCCCCGACGAGACCACTACAACCGAGACAGGCATGTGGTCTCGATACGCGCCGGCCCTGGCGGGCCGGCGCTACTCGACCACCGGGAGCGGGGCCGGCGCTACTCCGGGGTGTTGGGGCCGCCGATGCGGTAGGGCGTCGTCACGCCCTCGTACATCAGGTGTGCGACAAGGCCCTCCACCGCGTGGGGCAGGTTGTGGCAGTGGTCGATCCAGATGCCGGGGTTGTCGGCGACGAAGGCGATCTCGTACGTCTCGCCGTCGCCGACCTGCAGCGAGTCGATCCACCACGGGCTGCCGGTGGCAGGCACGCCGTCGCGGGAGAGCACCACGGCGTGGTGGCCGTGCAGGTGCATGGGGTGTCCCTCGCCGCTGCGGTTCTCCACCCGCATCCGCACGACGTCCCCCTCGGCCACCATGTACATCGGGACGTCCGGGTGCATGCGGCCGTTGACCGTCCACCACATGCCGGGCACGCCGTCGAGGAAGCCGGGGCTGCGGCCGATCACGTAGTCGAACGACCGGGTGGCCGCGGCCGGGTCGAGGCCCAGCGGGGCAGGCGTGCCGTAGGTGAGCAGGTCCAGCGCGGCGGCCGGGCGGGGCGCCGGTGGGGGCACCGCCTCGCCGACCAGCACGGACGCGCCACCCAGCTCGATCCGGGCCGGAGCCACGACCTCCAGGTCGGCCCGTGCCCCGCCGGTGACCTCGACCGCGACGTCGCGCACCGGTCCGGGCTCGTGCACTTCGGTGCCGTCCACGGCGAGCACCCGGAACGGCGCGGCGGGTACCCATGCGGACATGGGCGCGTTGTCGGTGTTCACCACGCGCACGCGCACCCGCTCGCCCGGCGCCGCCTCCACCCGGGTCTCCCCGCTGCGCCCGTTCACGGTGCGCGTGCCCTCGTAGAGGTGGACGAGCGCGAGCGCGTCGGTGGCGCCCACCCCGCCCGGCGGCGTCACCACGAGAGCGCCGAGGAGCCCCCGCTGCACCTGCACGTGCGAGACCTGGTGGGAGTGGTACCAGAACGTGCCCGCCTGATCCGCCCGGAACCGGTAGGTGAACGAGCCGCCGACCGGCACCGCGTCCTGCGTGACACCGGCGACCCCGTCGTCGGCGTTGGGCACGTCGAGGCCGTGCCAGTGCAGGGTCGCGCCGTCGGGCACCGACTCGTTGACCAGGTGCACCTCCACGAGCTGGCCGAGCTCGGCGTGAATGGCAGGGCCCGGCGAGGTGCCGTTCAGCGTGTAACCCGTCACCTCCTCGCCGGACGCGAGCCGGAAGGACCCCTCGCGCGCGACCAGCTCCACCCGGACGTCGGCGGGCGCGGTGGACGGCTCGGTCAGCGCGTCCACGCCGCGACCGCCGGTGGCGACCCCGTGCCCCGCGTGCCCGCCGCCCCGCCCGTCGTCGACGAGCCCCATGTCCGTCACCGAGTAGGTGTCGGGCAGCAGGCTCGCCTGCCACAGCCATGCGAGCGGCGCGAGCACGGCGAGCGCGGCGGCGACGCCCACGATCAGACGTCGCCGCTCGCGCCGCCGCGGGGCCACGGGAGGGGCCGTGGCGGCCTCGGGAGGGGCGAGCACCGGTCTATGCGACGCCCGCGGTGCCGCGCGCCGGGCTGCGCTCCAGCCCGCCCAGCGCGGCCTCGGCCTTGCGGGCCGCGATCACCGCGAAGGTGAACAGGACGAACGCCACCGCACCGTGGATCAGCCCGAGCACCGGCTCGCCGCCGCGGCTGTAGATCCCCAGCAGCACCTGGACCGCGACGGTCGCCAGCACGAGCCCGGCCCACAGGACGCCGCCCGGGATCCTCGCGAAGAACGAGGAGATCAGCAGGAGCAGCGCGATCAGGGGCACGATCATCTGGCCGTTGATGCCGTGGATCATGAATCCGGCGACGCCGGTGAAATCCGTCGTCTCGCTCTCCATCGATGCGGCGTCGAGCACCCCGCCCTCGTGGATCCACTTGCCGAGACCGGCGATGGCGAACGCGATCACCGACGCCTGGATCACGACCTCGAGCGCGATCAGGTAGGCGAGCACGCGGTAGACGGACTTCATGGCGGTCCCTTCGGCCACAGGGATGGTGCGCAGGAAACTCGCGGGTGGCCCCACCGCCGTTAACCGCTCTGAGCAGCGGTAACCCGATCGTGTCGGTAGCGGGACGAACCCCGGCCGGGGCGTCAAGGGCTGAACGGGCCTGTTCAACGCCGCGCGACAGGAGTAGAAGCGACGGCATGCGCAGCGTCGTGCATTTCGAGATCCCAGCCGATGACGTGGCACGGGCGAAGGAGTTCTACCGGTCCGTCTTCGAGTGGCAGCTGCAGGACATGCCGGAGATGGAGTACACGATCGTCCAGACCACCGCGGTCGACGAGAACCAGATGCCCACCGCGCCCGGGGCGATCAACGGCGGCCTGATGCGCCGGAGCCAGGACACCCCGTCGCCGGTGCTCACGATCGACGTCGAGTCGATCGACCAGGCGCTCAAGCAGGTCGAGGCCTCCGGCGGGCGGACCGTCAAGGAGCGGACCGAGATCCCCGGGATGGGTGCGTACGCCTACTTCACCGACCCCGAGGGCAACACGCTCGGCCTCTGGGAGACCACCTGACCTGGTCGTGAGTGGATACGCGAGCCATAGCGCGCGTATCCACTCACGACTGCCCGTCAGAACGGCGCGTCGTCGTCCTCGTCCGCCGGGGCGGCGGGGAGGCGGGCGAACGGGTCGCGCGGGGCCGAGCCGTTGGTGCTCGCCGCCACCGGCGGCCCTGCCGACTCCGATAGCCGGGTGGCCCATGCCGGGAACGGGAACTCGACGGCCAGCGGCACCGGGATCTCCGGCTGCGAGACGAACATCGTGCCCGGCTTGGCCAGCGTGGCCCGCTGGCGCTGCGACGGCGGCAGGAACCCGTACTCGGGCCGCCCGGCCTCGGCCGGGTCGAGCCGCCCGACGACCTTCACCGACGAGTTCGACACGATCCGCCGCTCGACCTCGCTCGCCGTCTGCTGCGCGCCGATCAGGATGATCCCCAGCGAGCGCCCGCGCTCCGCGATGTCGAGCAGCACCTCCTTGATCGGGCTGGAGCCCTCGCGCGGGGCGTACTTGTTCAGCTCGTCGATCATGGTGAAGAGCAGCCCGCCCGGCCCGGCGGCCTCCTTCTTGCGGGTCTCGGCCGCGAGCACGACACCCACGACGAAGCGCTGTGCGCGCTCGGGGAGGTTGTGCAGGTCGACGACCGTGACCTGGTGGGCGTCGGTGCTGACCCGGCGGCCCGGTGAGTCCGTCAGATCGCCGCGGACGATCGTGCGCAGGGGACGCTGGCTCGACCGCAGCCGACGCAGGAACGCGTTGATCGTGCCGGTGCCGGTGACCGGGCCCGCCCAGTCGCGCCGCTCGTCCTCGTCGGTGAGCCGGTCCGAGACGAACTCGATCAGATCGTCGTAGGTGCGCAGCACCTGGCCGCCGACGACCACTCCCCCGTCGCCGACCGGCGTGGCCTCCCGCCGCAGCCGGGCCGCGACTTGGTGGATCACCATCGTGTACTGGTTGCGCTCGTCCTCGGCGTCGGCGAAGACGTAGGGCAGCAGCTCCTCGGCGCAGAACTCGGCGAGCGTCCACCAGAACGCGCTCACGCCGCTGGTGCGCCCCGAGACGAACGGGCGCCCCGACAGGTCGTCGGGCGTCGGCGGCGCGAAGAACCCGGCAGACGAGAACGGTCCGGCGGGCAGCCCGACCGTCGCGTACGCCGACACCAGGTCCTCGTCCAGCTTGGTGTTGGCGTGGTCGAGGAAGAGCAGGTCCTCGCCCTTGACGCTGAAGACCAGCGCCTTCGCGTTCACCGACCGGCGTCCGAGCACCCCGCTGCGGAAGATCGAGTAGAGCAGGAAGAGCGCGAAGCTGGTCTTCGTCGCGACACCGGAGATGCCGCTGATCGAGACGTGCCCGCCGCGCGTGCCGTCGAGGAACTCGAGGTTGACGTAGATCGGGGAGCCGTCGCGGCCCAGCCCGACCGGCACCTTGAGGTCCATCTGGTCGAAGTAGAGCGCCCGCGCCCGCTCCTCACCCGTCGCCCGCGAGGCGATCGAGCCGGGCGTGGGCGGCACGTAGCACTCCGGCTCCACCCGCGTGGTGGTGATCTCGGCGATCTCCTGCACCTGCGCGGGCAGCACACCGTCGGCGATGAGGAAGACGTCGGAGCCGAACGTCGCGCCCTCGTGCCGCGCCCGCACCTCCGTGACGACGCCCGCGGTCATCACCGGCCCGATCCCCGGCACCGGGCGCACGGTGACCACGACGTCGTCCAGCTGCAGGTACTGCTCGGGCGCGAGCGCCACGCTGAACTGCAGCGGCGTGGAGTCCTCCGTGCCGACCACACGGCCGACGGCGGGGGCGGATGCGTCGGACAGGGCTCCTCCAAGGCTCGGACAGCCGGGTCGACGATAGCGACCGGCGGCCCCACCTCTCCCACACCCCGCCCGGCGCGGCGCAGCCCGTTCCGACGAACGGCGCGTTGGTCGGTACCTATCCGACGAACGCGCCGTTCGTCGGAAAGTGCGGGATCCCGAGACCGGCGGTCTACCTGCGATTGCTGTCGTTCGGTAGTCTGCCGATCACCTGTCGTGAGGAGCTCGGATGTCGCGCGACGAGCTCGAGCGGTTCGTCACCCGGATGTTGGAATCCCTGTGCCGGGTGATGTGGGGGTTCGCGCCACGGATGATCCCGCACATCGTCCGCAACCTGGGTCCTGGCCACTCGGTGATCTGGTTCGCCGCCAACATGCCCCGCCTGCTGTGGACCATGCGCGCCCTCGGCCCGCTGCGCACGCACCTGGCCGCCGCCGCCATCTCACTGCACAACGGCTGCACGTATTGCGCCTACGGCCACGCCTTCGCCCTGGAGCTGATCTACCTGCGCGACCGCGGGCGCCTGTTCCCCGTCGCCGCCCACACACTCGCCGGCTGGCAGGACCTGCCACCGCGCGAGCTCGCGCAGCGGTTGCGCGGGGTCCTGCGGGAGGCAGGCTTGCACGCCGAGACGATCTGGGTCGACCGCACGCTCGCGCTCGCCGCGGGCACGACCCGGCCCGTCGACGCGGACGAGGCCCGGATCGCCCACCTGGTCCGCATGCTGGGCCGGATGAACGAGATCGCCGTCGACGCGGGCGTCGAGCCGGACGAGGCGCAGAACCCGATCAACAAGGACCACGGGCTCAAGAAGCGCCACGCGGAGCTGCGGGCCGCCACATAGCCTGCGGGCATGATCGACATCCCCGATCCGACGGTCCTCTACCGCCTGCGCGACGGCGTCTACGCCGGCGACCTCCTCATCGCCGCCGTCGCCGAGCTCGATCTCTTCACCTGGCTGGCCACGCACGGCCCCGCACCCGCCACCGACGTGTGCGCCGGGCTCGGGCTGGCCGAGCGCCCTGCCGACGTGCTGTTGACCTACTGCGCCGCGCTCGGCCTCGTCGACCGCGACCTCGACGCGGGCGACCGGATCGCGCTCACCGAGCTCGGCCGCCTGCACCTGGTCGCCGGCTCGCCGTTCGACCTCCGCGCCTACTACGGCTCACTGGCCGAACGGCCCACCGTTCGTGAGCTGGCACAGGTGCTGCGGACCGGCACGCCCGCGGCATGGTCCAGCGCGCACAACGAGCCCGACTGGTCGGGCCGGCTCGACGACCCTGCATTCGCCGAGCGGATCACCGCCGCGATGGACGCGCGAGGCGCCTTCCTCGCCCCGGCCCTCGCCGCGGCGATCCCCGACCTTCCGATCACGGCGCTCCTCGACGTCGCGGGCAGTTCGGGCGGCTACGCCGCCGCCGTGCTGGCCGCCCGCCCCGACGTGCGCGCCGCGGTGTTCGAGCGCTCGCCGGTGGACACGGCCGCGCGGACGCTCCTGCGCGCCCGCGGGCTCGCCGACCGCATCGAGGTGATCGGCGGCGACATGTTCGCCGACCCCTTCCCCAGCGGGTTCGACGCGCACCTGTACTCGCACGTCCTGCACGACTGGGACGCGCCCCGCGTCGAGCGGCTCCTCGCCGCGTCGTTCACGGCGCTCCCGCCCGGCGGGTGGCTGATCGACCACGACACCCACGTCGACGCCGACAAGCGTGGGCCGCTCGCCGTTGCCGAGTACTCGGTACTCCTGATGCACTCGACCCCGGGCAAGTGCTGGTCGGTGCGCGAGCTGGCCGAGATGGCCGAGCGCTCGGGGTTCGTCGACGTCGAGCACCGGCCGACGGCAGGCGACCGTGGCGTACTGCTCGCCCGCAAGCCCGGCTAACCCAGGAAACCCCAGCAGGTGCTCCACCACCAGGTCGGGCCGCTCCTCGGGCACGAAGTACCCGCATGCAGGCACCACCTCAGCTGACGGGGATTCCCGGAAGTCGACCCCAACCCCCTGCGTCCGCCGGGGCTCGTAAGAGCCGATGAGACACGGCGCCGACCCAGGGGGACGACATGCTGATCGGCCGACGCCGCCGCAAGCCGCCGGCAGGGGCGACCGAGATCGCCGCCACGACCGGCCCGCCCCGAGCGGGGCTCGTCTCGGCGCTGCTGACCGCCGCGCTTCTCGTCGTCGGCCAGCCCGTGCCGTCGATGGCGTCGGCCGCAGAGCCGGCCGCGACCGCCGCGCCGCCGTCGCGTGCGGCGCCGAACCAACCGCCTCCGCCGGAGTTCGTACCGCCGCCGGAATGCCAGGCGCAGCACGCGGCACTGCTCGCGGTCAAGCAGCGGATCGATGCCCACAACGCGCGGCCGCACCTGTTCCGGCTGCCCGCGCAGGCTGCCCAGGCCGCGGCATACGACGCCGAAGCCGGACAGCTGAACTCGGCCCAGCAGACCGCGGTCGCAAACCTCGAGATCTGCCTGCAGAACGCCGCACGCACCCGGGCGCTCGCGGCACTCGCCGGTGCGGGACCCGACGGACCGCCGGTGCAGACCACCGCCCCCGACAACGTCCGCCGGCAGCTCGACGAGGCCAAGCGGAACGTGCGTCCCGGCTGGATGCCGCCGCCTGCTCCCGCCCCGGGAGACCGTTGGCAGGTCGACGCGAGCTCGCCGGTGAGACCGATGTACGACGTCCTCCGCAAGAGGAATCCCGGAGACATCGGGGACGTGCGGCTGCGCGGGGTGCCGCGTCCGCGGGCCGACGATCCCGACCCCGCCGACCCCGGGTCAACCGTGGGTCGACGCACTACCGGGAGCGTCAACGCATCGCCCGACCACATCATCTCGCTGGCCGAGCTGGTGCAGACGCCTGGCTTCACCCTGCTGAGCCCGGACAACATGTACGCGGTCGCCAACGCGCCGCTGAACCTGCAGTGGTTGTCCGGACGGGCCAACGTCGCGAAGAGTTCCCGCAGCGCCGCCGACATCCCATGGGCCGACGCGCAATGGAAGCGCGACCAGCGGGCGCTGGAGGACGAGGTGCGGGCTCAGCTGCGGGATCTCATCACCTTCCTGGTGTACAGCCAGGGAGAACGTTAGGAGGCGATATGAGCGAGCCCGACCTCGACAAGATCGTGGCCGATGCCGGGGACGGCCCGGTCGAATTCCCCGCGCCCGGCACCACCGGGCTGGCGCAGCTGCCGCCCGCATGGCGACCGATCGCGGAAGCAGCTCAGGACGCGGATCGCCGTGAGGCGGCGTTGACGTTGTGGAACCCGGAATTCCTCGCCGCTGTGCCGGCATTCGGCGGGGGCCTGACCGACAACCTCATCGACGTGCGGGTGTGCCGGTTGCGCGGCGACTGGGCGCTCGCCTACATCGCGGCGGCCCGTACCGGTGAGCAGATCACGTGGATCGGGTGGGATCCGGCGAGCTTCGGCGCGTCCCGTCCCGTCTTCTGGGAGACGCTTCCGGAACCGCTGCGCACGTTCCTCGTCGACGTGCACGCCGGATTCACCGCTCCCGACGGAGAGTCCTACGGGCTCACGCGCCCCGCCGGAATGCTCACCTATGCCGCGTGGGCCGGGTTCGACGGCCCGATCCCCGGCTGGGACGACGACGGCCGCATCCCGTCCACCGAGCTGATGTTCGTCACCCGGGACAGCGGCCTGCTGCACTACTGCGTATCGCCGGAACTCCCACAGGGAAGCGTCGCGCTCGTCTACGAGGGCGACATCGATGTCAAGGCCGACATCGGGCGCGAGCTCGACCAGCTCATGGCGGAAAGGTTCGATCTCGGATGACCACCCAGCCATGGCGGGAAATCGCACAGCAGGCACCATCGAGACTGCGCAACCGCATGGTCGCCGCCGCTGCCGTGCTGCTCATCGCCGTCGCAGGTGGCGGGGTATACCTCGGGCTCGGCAACACCGACGAGGCCCAGATCCGCCGTGTCGTCACCGACTTCGCCACCTCGGTCGAACGGCAGGACTATCCGGTGTTGCTCGATCTGCTCTGCACGGAGGAAGCCACCGGGATCACCGAGGACGACGACTACGACCCGGCTGCCCAACCGGTCGACGCCGCGGTGCCCGAATTCGACGTCACCGACGTCCGGATCACGCCCGACGGGCAGAGCGCCACGGCGCTCATCACCACACCCGGACGGGAACCGGGAACGCTCAGCCTGCGCCGGGAACGAGACCGCTGGACGGTCTGCGCTCCGAACTGACCCCGCCGCCGAGGAACGCCAGCAGGTGCTCGACCAGCAGGTCGGGCCGCTCCTCTGGCACGAAGTGCCCGCACCCCGCCAGCACCTCGCCCCGGACGTCGTCGGCGTACTCCTCCCAGACCTCCACCACGGGCAGACCCGCCGGCAGGCCTGCCTCGCCCCACAGCACCAGCAGCGGCGCCCGTAGCCGGTTGCCCCGCTCGGCGTCGGCGTCGTCGTGCGGGATGTCGTCGGGGAACGTGGCCCGGTAGTCGTCGAACCCGGCGCGCAACGCGCCCGGCCGGCGGAACGCGGTGACGTAGTGCTCGACGGCCTCCTCGACTCCCGAGCGGTCGACCGTCCAGCGCTCGAAGAACCACCGCAGGTACTCCTCGACGCGGTCGCCGACCAGGACCTCGGGCAGGTCGGGCTGCAGGTGGAAGAGCCAGTGCCAGTAGCCGCGGGCCACGGTCATGTCACGGCGGAACATCGCCCGCGTCGGGACGATGTCCAGCAGCACGAGCCGGTCGATCTCGTCAGGACGGTCGAGCGCCCACCGGTGCGCCACCCGGGCTCCCCTGTCGTGCCCGACCACGGCGACCCGCTCGAACCCCATGGCCCGGACGAGCCCGCTCACGTCGACGGCCATCGTGCGCTTGTCGTAGCCACCGACCGGCTTGTCGGTGAGGCCGTATCCGCGCAGGTCGGGGGCGATCACGGTGTGCCGCTCCGCGAGGCGCGGGATGACGTGCCGCCAGCAGTGCGAAGTCTGCGGCCAGCCGTGTAGCAGCACGACCGGCGGACCCGAGCCGGCGTGCTCGTAGTGGATCCGCAGCCCGTTGACGACCGCTACCTGCCCCATCCCGGCCTCCTAACCCTCTAAGATGGTTAGAAGCTAGCAGGAGGATGGCGGGATGCGACAGGACTGGATCTGGCACGGGGGTCGGCCGTGCCTCGACCTGGTCAACACCCTGCGGGAGCGCTGGTCGGCCACGCCGCGCGAGCTGCTCGCCGCGCCGGCCGACCTCGCGGAGTGGCTGCAGGCGGCCGAGCTGGTCGACCGCTCTCCGCAGGTGGACGCCGAGCTGCTGGCGCGGGCGCGCGAGCTGCGCGAGGCCCTCGACCGGGTGCTCCGCAACGATCGGCCGCGCCCCGAGGACGTCGCACTGGTCGACGGGTGGGGCCGCCGCGCCGTCCCACCACCGGCTCGGCTCCGGCTCGACGAGGCGGGCCGCGTGCACGCGGAGGTTCCTCATGGCGCCGACGGCGCGGAGCGCGCGCTGGCGCTCATCGCGGCCGACGCCGTCGCGCTGGTCGCCGCCAGTGCGGTCGCGCAGCAGGTGCGGGTCTGCGCGCACGAGCGGTGCGGGCTGCGGTTCCTCGACCGCTCACCCGGCCGCAACCGGCAGTGGTGCTCGATGCGCCGCTGCGGCAACCGGGCGAAGGCGAGCCGCCACCACGCCAGGCGGTCAGCTCTGGACTAGCCGCTCCAGCATCCGCTGGTACACGCCGTCGGCGGACCAGCGGTGGTGGCGCTTCCACAACGTCTGCCACGGGCCGAACTCGGCGGGCAGGTCCCGCCACGGGCACCCCGTGCGGTAACGCCAGAGGATGGCCTCGAGGGTCTGGCGGTGGTCCCGCGACGGCCGTCCCCTGCGCCCTGCGCTCGACGGGAGTTCTGGCTCGATGAGCTCCCACAGCTCGTCGCTGATCGCAGGGCCGCGCTCACCCTCGCCAACCGGGAGACGGGGCTCGGCATCGAAGACGTGCTCGATGGGGCGGCGCGGCTGCGGACACTCCCCGAGCGCGAGGAGCTGCTCGAACGTGATCGCGGCGGGCGGCAGGACAGCGCCCGCGCGCGGGCGGAGTCCGTCGAGGGTGATGGCCAGATGGCGCCGCCACGCGTCGGGAGCCACCTGTGCCGTGGCGGCGACCATCTGCTGCAACGAGTACATGATGACCATCAGGTCGGTCAGCTCGACGTCCGAGCGGATCGCACCCCGGCGTTGCGCGTCGCGGAAGAGGGTCTCGGCGAATCCGATCGCGCGCATGCACAGGTCGTTGAGCGCGGGCGACTGCGGCATCCCGCGCATGACCAGGTCCGCGAACGCCTGGTCGGTGGCGAACGCGGTACAGCTCTCCTCGAGCCAGCTCGTCAGCGCGTCCCACGGGTCGGGGATCCGCAGCACCCGCTCACGGATCCGCTCCAGCTCGCTGCCGTACTCCGCGAAGACCGCCTCGCACAGCGCCTCCCGCGTCGGGAAGTGCCGGTACAGAGTGGCGTTGCCCACACCGGCGCGGCGCGCGATCTCCCCGAGCGAGGCATCGAGGCCCTGCTCGCGCATCACCTCGCGGGCGGATTCGAGCAGGCGACGGCGGTTGCGCCGGGCGTCGCTGCGCAGGCCCGGGCGGGCGCCGGAGGGAGCAGACATCATCCGTGATTATATCAACAAAGCGTGGCAGCCCCTCCGATTCTGCGGGTACAGTGTCCGCAGTTCACCGGGGAATGACCCCCGCATCTGTCGGGCAGTGTCGCGCGGCAACACCTCCGGTATCGAGGGGCAAGTTCATGACCAAGTCGCTGGACGACGAGCTCGTGCGCGCGGATGCCGGCGCGGACGAGCGGCGCGCGGGCGACTCCCGCCCGGCCCCGCCGCGGAAGACCCCGGTGGGGGATCCGCTGCCGCCCGCTCCCGCCGCGACGGGGTGGGGTCTCCCGCTCGCCGTGCTGATCACGGGCATGTTCATGTCGGTGCTCGACCTCAGCATCGTGAACGTCGCGATCCCGTCGATCCGCAGGGACCTCGGCGCCAGCATCGAGAGCGTCCAGTGGATCAGCACCGCGTACAGCCTCACCGAGGGCGTCATGGTGCCCGCCAGTGCGTGGCTGGGTGCGCGGTTCGGGCTCAAGCGCCTCTACGTCGCGCTGATCGTGCTCTTCACGATCGCGTCGCTCCTGTGCGCCGTGTCCACCGGGCTGGGCGGGCTGATCGGGTTCCGGATCCTGCAGGCGATCCCGGGCGGCGTCCTCCCCGTCACCTGCATGACCATCCTGTTCCGCATCGTGCCCAAGGAGAAGCTCGGCGCCGCCATGGGCATGTACGGGCTGGGCATCGTCGTCGCGCCGGGCATCGGGCCCACGCTCGGCGGCTACCTCGTGGAGCACACCAACTGGCGAATGATCTTCCTGATCAACGTGCCGGTCGGCATCCTCGGCGCGATCGCGGCCGCCCTCTGGCTGACGAAGTTCCCGGCCGAGAAGAGCAAGCCCTTCGACTTCATTGGGTTCCTCTGCATCGCCGCCAGCCTGTTCTCCCTGCTGCTGGCGCTCGAGGAGGGCGACAATTGGGGCTGGACCGACTACCGCACCGTGATGCTGTTCATCGCCGCGGCCGTGTTCATGGCGCTCTTCATCGTGGTCGAGCTGCACGTCGAACACCCCGTGCTCGACGTGCGGATCTTCAAGTACTGGCCGTTCGTCAACTCGCTCATGCTGATCAGCGCGATGTCGATCGGCCTGTTCGCGGTGCTGTTCTACGTGCCGTCCTTCCTGCAGGACGCGCAGGGCTGGACACCGTTGAACACCGGCATAACCCTGCTGCCGCAGGCGCTCGCGATGATGCTGCTCATGCCGTTCGCAGGGGTGCTGTACGACAAGATCGGCGCTCGGATACCCGCCGTCGTCGGGCTGGCGCTGGTCGGGACCGGGATCCTGCTGCTGTCCCGGATCAACGTCGACATCACCCGCGGCGAGCTCATCCTCGGGATGGTCGTCATGGCCACCGGGATGGCACTGGGGATGATGCCGATCATGACCGGCGGCCTTTCGGTCCTCCCGCCCGAGGTCGCCGACAGCGGCAGCGCGTTCAACACCCTGGTACAGCGCGTGAGCGCGGCGCTCGGCCTCGCCATGATGACCGCGCTCGTCCAGGACAACAGCGCGCAGTACATGGCCGACCGGTCCACCCTGCTGGAAGCCGGATCGAGCCCACAGCTCACCGAGGTGCAGCAGCAGGGGCTCACCGGCGTGCTCCCGCTGTACGAGGAGGTGGCCGGGCAGGTCCAGGCCTCCGCCTACGGCAGCGGGTTCTTCATCGCCGGTTCGCTCACGCTGGTCGGCGTGTTCCTGGCGCTGTTCCTACGCTCCGGCAAGCCCTCAGACGGCGCAGACCGCCCCGTCGCCCACTGACGTTCCGACGAGCGGCGCGTTTGTCGGATAGGTTCCGACGAACGCGCCGTTCGTCGGAATCAGCAGACCGAGTCGGACGGCTTCGGGTTCGCCAGGCCGAAGAGGGGCCTTGCACGCAGGCCCACCCACGTGCCGGCCAGCGCCGCCAGGCCCCAGATCCAGCCGGACAGGCTGCCCGACGCGATGCCGGCCAGGTAGGCGCCGATGTTGCAGCCGCTCGCCAGCCGGGCGCCGATCCCCATGACGATCCCGCCGATCACGGCGGCCAGCGCCGTGCGCCACGGGATGGAGCGGTGCATCACCCAGGCGCCACCGGCGGTGGCCGCGACTGCCGCGCCGATCATGATCCCGATGTCGGTGAGCGAGGTCTTGTCGGCGAGCACCGGGCCGGCGAGTGACTTGGCCTGCGCGGGCTGCTGCCAGTAGGCCCACGTCTCGGGGTGCAGGCCGATCGCCTGCAACGCCTTGGCACCCCACAGCGCGAACGCGCTCGTGATCCCCCACGCGCCGCCCGAGACCACGAGCACGCCGGCCCCGAGCACGGCGAGCGTCACCGCGCCGACCCACATCGGCCACGAACCACGCAGGATCCGGGCCACGCCGCGCGCCGTGGGTGGCACGCCGGTGGGCGGCGGGTTGCGGCGGGCCTGCACGGCCCGGCTGATCGCGACGACGGCCAGCAGCGCCACGATCGTGACGGCCCACGACCCGAACCAGCCGATGTGCTCGGACAGCACGACGGCCGGCAACGCAGGCAGGTCGGCGACCAGCGGGTAGGCCCATGTGTAGAGCACCGAGCCCGCGATGAAACCGAAGAGCGTGAGCACGACGGTGCCCTGCCCGGACCCGACCGCGAACAGCGTGCCGGATGCGCACGCCCCGCCGAGCTGCATCCCGATCCCGAAGAGGAACGCGCCGAGCACGAGTCCCACCCCGAGCGACCCTGCCGACGGCGCGGGCTCCGAGCCGAACAGTCCGGTGCCCGTGCCGATGACCAGCGCGAACAGCGTGGCCGTCGTGCCGAGCAACACGGCGTGCGCGCGCAGGCCCGCCCCGTTGCCGACGGCCACGAGCTGGCGCCATGCCGAGGTGAAGCCGAAACGCGAGTGGAAGAGGGCGACACCGAGCCCGACGCCGAGCGCGAGCAGGACGGCCTGCCGGGCGCCGTGCGCCAGCCCGACGTACGTGATGAGCGCGGCGCCGAGCACACCGATCGAGGCGAGCGGGCGCCACTGCCCCGGCGCGGCGGGATCGGGGACGGGCGGGGCCGCGCAGGTGGGCGCGGGGGTGAGGAAGGAGCGAGCAGGGGCGGTGGTCGTCACGACGAAACCTCGGGTACGCAGGGGTGGGCCGGCGGGTCGTCAGGGTCGACAGGCCGCCGCGCGCTGCGTGCAGTGGTCGACGTGGCGCCGACGCGTGAGGATCACTTGCCTAGGCTAACTTCTCGCGCGGCTCACCGCACCGGCGCAGGGGTACTAGCCTGGATCGGTGAACCCGCTGGCGGCACAGCGATCGTTCGCCGCCTACGGCGCCTCCCACTGGATCGTCCTGATCGTCCTGGCCGTTGGCGTACTCGTCCTCGCCGTGCTGGGCTCCCGCTACCGGGGCACGCCCGCCGTCCGGACGGTCGGCCGTGTGCTCGCCCTCGTTCTGGTCGCCTTCCACGTTCCGATCCTGGTCTACGACCTGTCGCCTGCCCGGTTCGACATCGAGCACTCGCTCCCGTTCCAGATCTCGGACCTCGCCTGGATGGCGGCCGCCTACGCGCTGTGGTCCCAGCGGCACTGGGCCTACGCGCTGACCTACTACTGGGGACTCACGCTGGTCCCGCAGGCGCTCATCACGCCGGCCCTCGAGGGCCCGGAGGCACTGAGCATCGACTTCGTCAGCTTCTGGGGGCAGCACCTGCTCGTGGTATGGGCGGCCGTGTACCTGACCTGGTGGGCCGGGATGCGGCCGACCTGGCGCGGCTTCGCCATCGCCGCCGCGGTCACGGTCGCCTGGGGTCTCGCGATGCTGGCGTTCAACGAGGCCGCCGGCACCAACTACCTGTTCGTCAGCAGGAGGCCGGACAATCCCTCGCTCCTCGATCTCATGGGGGAATGGCCGTGGTACCTCGGTGTCGAACTCGTGGTCGGGCTCGGCGCGTGGGCGTTGCTGACCTGGCCGTGGACCCGGTCGGCCACTCACCGCAGCGCGACGTCGAGCTGATCCAGCAGGGCGAGCGCCTCCCCGTAGGAGAAGACGAGCAGGTGCGAGGCGGCCACGGCCCTGTCCGCGAGTGAGGCGAACGTGGGCTGCGCACGCAGCGCGGCGGTCGGCGGCGTGAGGGAGCCGTCGGCCTGGGCATCGAGCAGCACGAGGCCGGCGCCCGCGTAGCGGCCGAGCTCCTCGTACGACACCTCCTGGAAGATCCCGCTCACCTGCCCGACCGGCGGAACACCGAGGTCGGTGAGCACGACGCCGGGGCCCGACTCGGGCAGGAGGGCGTAGGCACCGCCGGGGATCCCGTAGAAGCCGATCCAACGCTCCCGCAGCGCCGCGGCACGCGTCGTGCGCAGCTCGGCGACCCGACCCAGGTAGCGCTCGCGGACAGCCGCAAGGCCGTCCTGCCGGCCCGCGGCAATGGCATCCGCCTCGGACAGTTCCTTCCAGCCCGCGCCGAGCCCGCGGGCCGCCAGCACGACGGTCGGGGCGAGCGCGGACAGACGGCCGTAGAGCGCGTCGTCGACTCCCTGAGGGCTGCCGAGTACGAGGTCGGGACGCAGCGCGGCGATCGCCTCGACGTCGGGAGCGGACTGGGTGCCGGTCCGCGCGACGGACGCGTACCACGCGGCGTGCTCGGCGACCGGCTGCCAGCCGTCGAGCACACCGATCGGCACGCAACCGACGTCCAGCATGCGCTGGATCTTGGACAGATCCAGGCAGACGACCCGTTCGGCGCGCTCGGGGACCGCGATCGGTCCGTGCGCGGAATCGACGGTCCGCTCTGACGCCGATGGTGGAGGCCCGGCACAGCCGGCGACGACCGCGCCGATTGCGTATCCCAGCAGCGTCCGACGTCGCAGCAAGGTCACGCTCCCACATTAGTTACCACAGGTCACTAAATTCCAGGCTTTCCATGATCGCTCCCGCAACTTAGGGTAGGCAACCCAGCATGAACCCCGGAGGTCACCCGTGGTCACGACGCACGCCGCCGGCATCAGCCGGCGCCGGTTGTTCGCCGGTTCGGCCGCCCTCGGCGCACTGCTGGGCCTTCCCGCCTGCGGCTCCGACGAGGCGGCCACGCCCGCGGCCCCGGCACCGGGCTGGAGCTTCACCGATGCGCGTGGGGTGAAGGTGGAACTCCCGCGGCGCCCCGAGCGGGTCGTCGCGTACGCGGGCGTAGCGGCGGTCCTCTGGGACTACGGCGTCCGCCCTGTCGGGATCTTCGGGCCGCAGCGCCGCGAGGACGGCTCCCCGGACAGCACAGTCGGCGGCATCGATCTGACCTCGGTCGGATCGGCCGGTGAGGGCTACGACGCCCTCGATTTCGAGGCGCTGGCCGCGTTCCGGCCCGACCTGGTCGTCACGGGCATGACCAGCCCGAACGTCATGTGGGTGATCGGGGACGACGCCGTCGACCGCGTCACGGGGATCGCGCCGCTCGTGGCGCTCGAGGGCTACGGCGCACCGGCCGAGCAGATCGTCGCGGGCTACGAGCGGTTCGCCCGGCTGCTCGGCGCCGACACCCACACCCCGGAGCTGATGAACGCCAGGGTGCGGCTCAACCAGGCCACCACCGCCGCGCGGACCGCCGTCGCGGCCAAGCCGAACCTGCGCGTCCTGGTGACCTACGCCGACTCCGAAGGCCTGTCGATCGCCCGGCCGAGCCAGTTCCCGGACCTGCTCAGCTTCCGCGCGCTCGGCCTGGACCTCGTGGAGCCCGACGGCGGCGAGCAGTACTACGAGACCCTGAGCTGGGAGCAGGCCGGCCGGTACCCGGCGGACCTCATCCTCCACGACACCCGCGCGTTCAGCCTGCAGCCCGACCAGCTCACCGCCTACCCCACCTGGATCGCACTGCCCGCGGTGCAGGCCGGCCAGGTCGGGAGGTGGAGCGCCGAGGCGCGCCTGTCCGCAGGCGGCTTCGCCGCCGTGCTCGAGGACCTCGCCGCAACGGTGACGGCCGCCCGGGACGACGTCGTCAGCTGACCGCCGGGCTCGCCGCTGCCTCGTGCCGTTGCTCGGGGATGCCGACGTGGCATCCGGGGCACTGCCACTGGACGTCCGCGGTACCGCCCCGCCGGACTTCCAGGGGCTCGCCGCACCCGCCGCACGTCCGAGGCTCGCCGGTCCACTCCGCCTGCAGCTCGGCGAGCAGTCGGCCGGCGAACGCCGTCCCGGTCATCGCGATCGTGCGCTCCCCTGCTCCGAGGAGCACCACCTGCTCGTCGACGACGACGATCCCGCCGTGACCGTGGTCGGATCTGATGACGGTGCCCGCCGCGGCGTCCTCGCGGGTTCGGGCGAACACGCGCACCCGCACCCCGCGATCGGCGGCGTGCCGCAGCGGCGCGTCGACCTCCCCCGGCCACGGCGCCCACATCCACACCGACCGCTGTGCCGCGGTGAGGCACCCTTCCAGGTCTCGCCCGTCGTCAACATCGGTCCGGAGCAGCTCGCGCACCTCGGTGAACGTCCGATCGTCGGCGGGCGGCTCCGCGGTGCCCAGCAACGCGGCGGCACTCCACGTCCGGACGTCACCGCGCTCGACGGCCGCCCGGAGCGGGCCGTCCACCCCGTCGGCTATGAGGTACAGCCGGTCCCGGGCCATGGTGATGCCTGCGCCGAGCGTGCGTGGCCCGTGATCTCCCGCTGCGAGATCGAAGACGACCGTCGAGAACTCGCGGCCGTGCAACGCCGGCAGGGGGCCGATCGCGACGCCACCGACCAGGCCGCGATCCCGGAGCGCGGCCAGCGTGACGTCCGCCTGCACGACGTCAGGGGCGACGATGCCGACCGGTCCGTCACGCAGATGCCGTTCCGCGAGCGCACGGGCCAGCACGGCACCGGCCGCCGACCACCTCCCGTCAACAGCCCCGGGGCGGGCCGCGGCGAGTTCCGGGATCGTGGAGACATCGATCAACACGATGTCGGTGTGCGGCTCGGCGGCATCAGGGGCGCTGCGCAGCCGCTCGTAGAGCGTCTCGTCGGCCAGCGTGCGCAGGCCGGCGCCGAACCGGGACTGGTGCGTGAGCGCCATGCAGCCCTCGCGGGCGTCGAGGTCGGCCGGAGCCTCGATCCCCAGGTGCGAGAAGCAGGTGGCCCGGACCCACCGCTGGAAGCCCGTGTCCGGGTCGTCCGGCACCGCGGGCCCGGACTGCAGGAAGTCGCCGAACACCACGGCCGTGGTCGTGGCCCGGCACAGCGCGAGCAGGACCTCGGCCAGCGGCGTGGCACCGGCCTCGTCGACGAGGACGGCGTCGAACGTGGCGTCGGCGAGCGCGGGGTGGACGCGGGACCGGGTGAGCGTCGTCGCGACGACCCGCGCCTCGCGGACGAGCCGCGCCTCGGCGTCGGCGCGCAGCTCCCGGGCCCGGTCGACCAGCTCGCGGTAGCGCGCGTCGAGCGCCGCCACCCCGTTCAGCCGGCCCACCAACTCCTGCAGGCGGGCATGCAGGCCGGGCAGCCCGCGCGCCTCGGTGTCGACGACGAGCCGGTGATCGTCCTCGGTGGGCTGCCCGCGCGCCTCGGCGGCGTCGATCTCGCCGCGGATCCTGAGAAGGAGCTCACGGACCTCCCGGAACCCCTCGTGGGCGGCTGCCACCAGGTCCTCGGCGTTCGCGGCACGCTGGTCGGCGTCGTCGACCTCGGACTGGGTGTGCTCACCGATCACGTCGCGCGCCCGCAACAGCACGTCCAGCCAGCGCCGCCGCCCCTCCGCCGCCGCGCCGGTGAAGCGTCGCAGCTCCGCCTCGGCGACCTCGACGAGGCGGCGGTGCTCCCGGCGCGCGCGCCGGCCCGGCGTCTCCGGCGCGGTGACCGTGTCGCGCTCCTCCTCGAGGGCTCGCTGCCGCTGCGCGAGCGCGGCGAGGCCCTCGACCGCGAGCCGGTGGTGTTCCAGCGCATCCCGCACCGGGGCCATCGCGGCTTGCGCGTCGAGCGCCTCCCGCAGCTCGGTGGCCGCGACGACGACCCCCCGCCGCGCCACGTCGGCCGCGGCCTCGGCGTCCCGCAGCCGTAGTCGGAGCTCCTCGAGGGCGCGACCGGCGACGATGCGGGCGACGGCGACGCGGTAGGCGGGCTCGTCGAAGTCGCCGAGATCGGCACGGAGCCGCTCGGCCTCGGGGGCGAGCGCCTCGATCGTCCGCAGCTCGGTGGCGACGGCGGCGCACTCCTCGTCCACCTCTCGGGACGCCTCGGCGGCAACGGGCCCCCACCCGATCCGGACAGCGGCCCCCTGCTCCAGTGACATTTGCTCGGTGACGGCATCCAGCAGCTCGTCGACCGTCGAGACGAGCAGCACCCGCTTGCCGTCGTGCACCAGCGCCTCGATCGCGCGCGCCAGCACCCGGGTCCTTCCGGTGCCCGGCGGAGCCCAGACCAGCCGGAGACCGGGACTCAGGCACGCGCGGAACGCCTCGACCTGCTCGTCGTCGAGCCCCTGTGCCTTCGCCTCCGAGGTGGGCTTCCCGGCCGGCCGCTTCTCGGCGAGTGCCTGCGCCAGTGGCGCAGGCCCGGCGGCGCGCAGCCCGTCGAGGAGCGAACCGACGACGGGTACTGCCTGCCCCCACAGGTGTGTGCCCTGCTCCGGCACGCCGTCCACCGACGGACGCACGACGAGCACCCCGGCCTCGTCGCGCAGCTCGTCGACCGGGTGGACCCGCTCGCGCTCGGGCCCCTGCGCGCCGGCGAGCCATGCGTCGAGGACGGCGACCCGCCGGTCACGCGCGTCCACCACGAGCCGGCCGTCGCCGTCGCCGTGCGCTACCGCCGTGCCGAGGTCGACCCACGTGGCGGTGCGGCCCGGCCCGCCCTCGACGGCGGCCCATCGCTCGACCGCCGCGACGACGTCCGTCGACCAATCCGCAGCCATCCGTCCCCCGTTCGTGCTCCCCTGATCGATTGAACCAGCGATCGTGCGTCACATGGAGCAATCGAGGTGAGTTGGCGCCCACCGGGCGGGGAAGCTGGGATCGGACCGTTAGCGACGGGACCTTCCCAAGCCGGATGTCCTGCACGAGTATCCGGATCATTCGATCCGCCCGGCGTGGGGAAGGACGACATCATGGGACGACAAGGACGTCGTGCTCAGTTCGCGGTGCTGCTGCTCATCGGGGCGGTCGCCATGGCCGCGTGCGGGATGCGCGGAGCGGGCGCGGGTGGCGGCGATGCGGCGGGCGGCGAGACCTTCACGATCAAGTTCTCGCACGTCGTCACCCCGGCGACCCCGAAGGGCCAGGCCGCGGTGAAGTTCAAGGAGATCGTCGAGCAGCGCTCGGGCGGCCGCATCACCGTCGAGGTCTACCCGAACTCCGAGCTCTACGGCGACAAGGACGAGCTGCAGGCCCTGCAGTCGAACAGCGTCCAGATGCTGGCGCCCGCCAGCGCCAAGTTCACGACGATCGCGCCGGCGCTGCAGGTGCTCGACCTGCCGTTCCTGTTCGACACGGTTGACGACATCCCCAATGTGGTCTCCCCCGACTCTGCGGCGGGCAAGGCGATCTACGAGAACGAGGCCCTCGCCGCCAACAACATCAAGGTGATGGGTCTCTGGGACAACGGCCTCAAGCAGCTCTCGTCGAACACCGAGATGCGCACGCCCGAGTCGCTGGCCGGCCTGAGCTTCCGCATCCAGCCGTCCGACGTGCTGCGCAGCCAGTTCGAGAGCTGGGGCGCCAGCTCCACCCCGATGGCGTTCTCCGAGGTCTACAACGCACTCCAGCAGGGCGTGGTCGACGGCCAGGAGAACCCGTACTCGAACATCGAGTCGCAGAACATGCACACGGTGCAGCGCCACATCACCGCCTCGAACCACGGCTACATCGGGTACGTGCTGGTGATCAACAACCAGTTCTTCGAGAGCCTGCCCGCCGATCTCCAGACCGTCGTCCAGGAGTCGGCCGACGAGGCCAGCACCTACAACCGTGAGGTCGCCGCGAAGCTGAACGAGGACGCCCGCACCACCATCGAGCAGGCGGGCACCACGACGATCACCGAACTGACCGCGGAGGAGCGCAAGGCGTTCAAGGACCGCGTGGTGCCGTCGGTCTGGCAGCAGTACGCGGACGTCATCGGGCCCGAGCTCGTCAACGACCTGCTCGCCCAGCAGAACGCCCAGTAGTGCAGCGCCCTTCGGTGCAGCGATTCGACCGGGTGCTGACGCGGATCGAGAACGTCCTCGCCGCGTCGGCCCTCGGCCTGGCGACGATCATCGCCATCGTCGCCGTCCTGCTCCGGTACCTCTTCGGGATCTTCCTGTTCTGGTCCGAGGAGGCGATCATCTATTTGATCATCTACTCGACCTTCCTCGGTGCCGTCATCACGCTGCGGCACAACGAGCACGTCAACGTCGACGTCTTCGGCGCCTTCCTGAAGGCGCGCGGCAAGCGCGCTTTCGCCGTCCTCGCCGCCGCCATCACCGTCGTGTACCTCGTGTGCATCGGCTTCTTCGCGTGGCTGCTGCTGTTCGAGCCGTTCTCCACCTCGACGATCACGCCATCGCTCAAGCTGCCGCTGTGGGTGGTGGAGGCGGCGGTGCCCATCGGCCTGACGCTGATGCTCCTGCGCGCGCTGGAGATCCTCGTGCGCAACGCGCGCGGTGTCGACGCCTTCGCCGAGGCGCGCCGCTCGCTCCTCGAGATCGAGGCGGAGGCCTCGGGCACCGACGTCCGTGACGTCGAGCGGACCCGCCGCGAGATCGGCGACGACCCCGAGGAGAACGACCGGTGACGGAGGCCTCGATCGCGCTGGTCGTCATCCTCTTCGCGCTGCTGTTCTCCTCCACCCCGATCGCAGTGGCGCTGGGCCTGACGTCGTTCGCCTACTTCTTCTACTTCACGACGATCCCCCTCACCCAGGTGCCGGAGCGCCTGTTCAACTCCCTGAACACGTTCCCGCTGATGGCGATCCCCTTCTTCGTGCTCGCCGCGAGCATCATGAGCCGCGGCGGGATCAGCAGGCGGCTCATCACCGCGTGCAACGCGGTGGTCGGCCACTTCCGCGGCGGCCTGGCGATGACCGGCGTGCTGGCGTGCATGTTCTTCGCCGCCATCTCCGGGTCCAGCCCGGCCACGGTGGTCGCCGTCGGCACGCTGATCATCCCGGCGATGATCGCGAGCGGTTACCCGAAGCGGTTCTCGACCGGCCTGATCGCGACGTCCGGCTCGCTCGGCATCCTCATCCCGCCGTCGATCCCGATGATCGTCTACGGGATCGCGACGGAGGAGTCGATCGGCGACCTGTTCGTCGCCGGCATCCTCCCCGGCCTCCTCGCCGGCTTCATGCTGCTCGGCCTGGTGTTCGTGATCTCCCGCCGACAGGGCTACGGCACCGGCGAACACGCCATCGACATGACGACGGCCGAGAAGCTCCGTGCCCTCCGGGACGCGGTGCTGAGCCTCGCCCTTCCGGCACTCGTGCTCGGCGGGATCTACGGCGGCGTGTTCACCCCGACCGAGGCGGCCGCCATGGCCGTGTTCTACGCGGTCATCGTGTCCGTCTTCGTCTACAAGGAGCTGGACCTCAAGGACCTCGGCGGGATCCTCCTCTCGTCGTCCCGCACCTCCGCGATGATCATGTTCATCATCGCCAACGGGATCCTGTTCTCGTTCGTGCTCACCTCGGAGCGGATCCCGGGTGAGATCACCGAGCTGCTGCTGGGCTACGAGCTCGACAAGTGGACGTTCCTGCTGCTCGTCAACGTCATCCTGCTGGTGGCCGGGTGCTTCATGGAGACGTCCAGCGCGATCCTCATCATCGCCCCGATCCTGCTGCCGATCGCTCTCGAGCTCGGCGTCGACCCGATCCACCTCGGGATCATCATGGTGATGAACCTGGAGATCGGCATGGTCACGCCGCCATTGGGCCTGAACCTGTTCGTGGCCAGCGGGATGTCGGGAATGACCGTGCTGCAGGTCGCGCGGGCGGCGATACCGACGGCCATCGTGCTGCTTGCCGCGCTGTTCCTGGTGACCTACGTCCCGGCGATCTCGCTCGCGCTGCTCGGGGGCGGGTAGCCGTTCGAGGACGGTGGTAGCCGACGCCGGGCCGGTCAGTCCGGCTCGGCGTCTCCGAGGTCGAAGATCCGGTCGAAATCGCCGCCGAACACGTTCAGCACGACCTCGCAGTCGCAGTAGCCGCCGTTCTCCTCCAGCTCGCGTCGCAACGGCGGCCAGTCGACCCCGGCACGCTGGGCCCATTCCCGGGCGGCGCTCAGCGTGCCGTCACAAGAACGCCGCCGCTCCTGGACCGCATCGGCCAGCGCGGCCTGCTGGTCCAGCGAGAGGCTCAGCTCCGGGCCGTCCGGCTCGAGGTCGTCCAGGTCGTCGTTCTCGTGCCATGGCAGGTCGTCGAAGAGGTTCGTCATGGCGCCGACGGTGCCCCGGCGCACCGACGGTGCCGGGCGAGCGGACCGGAGTTGTCCACAAGTCGTCATGGCATACCCCGACTGAGGGATGTCTCAGGATCATGGATAGCCTGATCGAGTGAAGATCAGGACCGGGGTCATCGCAGTCGCCGTCACGCTCTGCGGGTTGATCGCCTCGCCGGCCGCGGCCGCCGAACCCCAGGTGGCAGGCCGTTACGAGGTGGATCCGGCCCGCGGTGACGACGTCGCGGGGACCGGCTCGGCCGGACGCCCGTTCCGAACCATCAACAAGGCGTTGGCGCTCGCCCAGACGGGTGAGTCCGTCCTCCTGCGCCCGGGCACGTACGCCGAGGACGTGAAGACCGTGCGTCCCGGTGTGACGGTGTCCGGCCCGCGCAGTGCCGTCCTCCAGGGGGCCGGCGCCGCCCGGGTGTTCCAGGTCCACCACGACGACACGACGCTGCGAGGCTTCACGATCGACGGCAAGGTCTGCGCGGACCTCGTCGAGGCGTGCTATCGCGACAAGGGGATCTACGTCGTCAGCACGGTTGCGAATGACGGGGTCAGCGGGACGAAGATCACCGGCATGCGCCTGTCGAACCTCGGCGGCGAGTGCATCCGGATGAAGTACTTCGCCACCCGCAGTGCCATCGAGGGCAACCAGATCGGCCCGTGCGGGGTGCACGACTTCGCCGTCCCGAACACCACCACCGGCCAGAACGGTGAGGGCATCTACATCGGCACGGCGCCGGAGCAACTCGCCAACAACCCTTCTCCGGAACCGGACCTGTCCAACGACAACCGGATCGCGCGCAACGTGATCGACACCAATGGCGCGGAGTGCGTCGACATCAAGGAAGCCGCGCGCGACAACGTGGTGGAGTTCAACACCTGCACCGGCCAGCTCCCCCGCAACGGGAACTCGGGAGCGATGGAGTCCCGCGGGCCGTCCAACACCTTCCGGTTCAACCACATCCACCACAACGCCGCGGCCGGCATCCGCATCGGCGGCGACCTGCCCGGCGACGCGGTGGACAACGACATCCACAACAACGTGATCACCGACAACGCCCGCGGCGGCATCAAGGTCCAGGAGTTCGGGCCGCACGGGAAGATCTGCGGCAACGTGATGACCGCCAACGAGGGCGGCAACGCCGTCGGCGACTTCAAGGACCAGATCGGCGACCCGACGGCGATCTGCCTGCCCCTGTAGCCGGCCGGGTCCGGCTCCGGGCCGCTGTGCTCAGGTGGGCTGTGCGCCCGTGGGCAACCTGGCGAAGGCGCGAACGGGGATGGTGCCCATCCCTTCGATGCGGAGGGGGACGGCGGTGAAGCGGACGCCGGTGGGCGCAGTTGGTCGAGACCGGTCAGCCGTGCGACCACCGCCGGTAGGTCGACGGTCCGGGCCAGCGGGATGGCGGTGAGGTCGGCGTAGCGGTGGAAAGGCGCCTCGACGGAGCTGCCCGCCACGTCCCCTTGTGCGGTTCAGCGAAGATCGTGACCTGGCTGAGCCGGACGGACTCCGTCATCAGCAAGCCGAGTGAAGCGACGAACAGCGCGGCGATCTCGGCCTCGTCGACATCGGCCGACGGGACGTCGACCCGAAAGCCGTGAACCGTCAGGTCACCGCCGTTGCTGAAGGTGATGACGGCGTCGAAGGAGGCGCGGTACTCCGGCACGGGGCTCCCTGTCGTCGTGGCGGAAGTGGGCCGGTCCGGGCGGCGAGCTGGGCCGTCAGATCGTCAGGTCGAGCCGGACCGTGACCTTGTCGCCTGCGTCGAAGCCTTCCCTTTCCCGCACCGACTTCTTGACCGGCAGCAGGTAGCTGCCGCTGGCCTTCTCCGGGAACACCGACGTCGCCCACACCGTCTCGCCAATACGGACGTGCACCCGCACCGAGCCGAACCCCGCTGGCTCGCCCGCGACGTCCCGGACCTCGTCGGCGACCTCAACGGGCAGCCGCAGGAAGCGCCACGACGGCCCGTCCTCGTCCCAGGCGAAGACGTCTGCGGTGAAGGTCCACTCCATGGACAGCAACAGTAGGCGGCTGATCTACGGCGGAGCCTGGCGCACCCGTGCGGTGACGAGCCAAGCGGCGGATCCGAAGGTGACGCCCTGCGCCGCGTGGTGTGCGCGCATGGTGCGGTGGAGGGCGTCCACCGCGCTGGCCCGGGCCACGTCGTCGAGCCCGTCGAGCATCCAGTGCATGAGGCCGGAGACGAACCGGTGGGCGTCGTCGGGGTCGAGCCCGAAGCACATCTGTTCCTCCAACCCGGACACCCACACGTCGTCGAACCCCGCCGACGACAGGAGGGCGTGCACGCGGTCGGGGTCGGCCATCGAGAACGGGCCCGGCGCGCCGGGTGGGGGCGCCGGAAGTTCCCGGCCGGCGGCGAGCGCGCCCATGATCTCGACGACCCACTCGTTGCGCGGGAACGATTGCCAGACGAGCAGCACGAGCCGTCCGCCGGGACGCAATGCCCGCGCGATATTCGTGAACGCGGCGTGCGGGTCGCCGAAGAACATCGCCCCCGTCCGGCTGATCGCGACGTCGAACGCAACCTCACCGAAGGGGTGGATCTGCGCGTCGGCCTGCTCGAACGACACGTTCGTCGACCCCTCGCGCTCCGCCGCTCTGCGCGCGACCTCCAGCATCGCCGAGGACAGGTCGACGCCGAGCACCGAACCGGCGCTCGCACGGCGGGCGGCTGCGCGGGTGCTCCCACCGGTGCCGCATCCGATGTCCAGGACGTGATCCGTGGGCGCGATGGCCGCGGCCTCGAAGAACGGCCCGTCGTAATCCCTGAGCGCCTGCTCGAACCGCTCGGCGTGGGCCGCCCAGTAGGCCCCCTCGGACCCGTCCCACGCCCGCAGTTGCTCGGCGTTCGCGGGGTCGACCTGGCGCGTGCTGACCATGACACGCCTCCCTATACTCCCAATGGGACGATCCGTAGATACTCCCAAGGGGATGATGTGTCAAGGGGCCCGCTCACGACGACGTCCTTCGCGATCCTCGGGTTGCTCGCGGTGCAACCGTGGAGCACCTACGAGCTGACCCGGCAGATGGACCGCAGCCTTGGCCGGCTCTGGCCGCGTGCGCAGAGCAAGCTCTACGAAGAGCCGAAGAAGCTGGTCGACCACGGGCTGGCGGAGGCGACGACCGAACGCGTCGGCAGGCGGCCGCGGACCGTCTACTCGATCACGCCGGCCGGGAGGCAGGCACTGGCGGAATGGCTGCGGTCACCGGGCGCCGGGCCGGTGCTCGAGTTCGAGCAGCTGCTCAAGATCTCCTTCGCGGAGCACGGGACGAAGGCCGACGCACTCGCCACGATCGCGGCCGCGAACGAATGGGCCAAGGAGCGCAACGAGGAGAACCTCGCCACCGGCCGGGCCTACCTCGAGGGCCGCGGGCCGTTCCAGTACCGGGCGGCGCAGAACATGCTCGCGGGGGCATTTCTCACGGAGTTCTACCGAATGGTGGCGCAGTGGGCCGAGTGGGCGGCCGGCCAGGTCGAGCAGTGGCCCGACGATCCGGCGCAGGCGGTGCCCGACCAGGCGGCGTTCGAACAGATCGTGCGGCGGGCGGAGTGGTGACGCGTAGGTGCGACATGTGCACCCGCGCGGTACACCGACGGCGAACCGCCTCGTAGCGTTGTGCGATGTCCCGACCTGGATCGCCCATGGACGAGCCCGCGGGGGCTGAGCAACTGACGCAGTTCGAGGCCCAGCTCGCCGGCATGGGGCCGGCCGACATGCAAGCGCTCCTGAACCGCCTGGCCGGCGGCTTCGGTGGGGCCGACGCCCTCGAGCGGACGGGCCCATCCCGCCGGCGTGAGCCCCGTGCTGATGTCGTCACCTACCGCGTCCGCGTCGAACTGACCGGCACCACGCCGCCGCTGTGGCGCCGCCTCGAGCTCGCCTCCGACATGCGCCTCGACGAGCTGCACGACGTCCTGCAGATCGCATTCGGCTGGACGGACAGCCACCTGCACCGGTTCAGCGCGGGCGAGCTCTACCTCTGCCCGTTCGAGGTCGAGGAAGGCGAGGAGGGCATCCCCGAGAGCGAGGTCCGCCTCGACGAGGTGCTCGCCGACGTCGACGACGAGCTCTTCTACGTCTACGACTTCGGGGACGACTGGGAGCACACCCTGCGGCTCGAAGCCGTACTGCCCCGTGCCGACGGCGCACCGCGGGCGATCTGCAGCGGCGGGCGACGACCCGGCCCGCCGGAGGACTGCGGTGGCGTCACCGGCTACGAGCTGTTCAGCGCGGCGACCGACCCGACCCGCCCGGACCAATCCGATGCGCGGGCCGAGATCGCCCGCATCTACGGACCCGAGGTCGAACCCGACGGTGTCGCACCGACACCCTTCGCCATCGACGAGATTAACAAAGAGCTGGCGGGTCTCCCACCGCAGTCGGTGGGCGGCCTGCCCGAGCCGCTCGCGGAGCTCGTACGCACGCTGCGGGACACCGGGGAGCAGATCCGGCTGCGCAAGCTCATTAGCGACGCCACGCTCGACCAACCCACGGAGATCGACGCGGACACCGCCGCACGCATGGTTCGCCCGTACACGTGGCTGCTCGACCGGGTCGGCGACGAGGGCATCACACTCACCGGGGCGGGCTACCTCCCACCGGTGCACGTGGAAGCCGCGGCGGCCGAGCTCGGGCTGGCGGACGAGTGGATCGGCAAGCACAACCGCGAGAGCCACACGATGCCGGTGCTCGACCTGCGGGAGTCCGCGCAGAAGATGGGGCTCCTCCGCAAGCACCGCGGGAAGTTGCTGCTCACCACCCGCGGACGCCGGCTGCGCACCGACCCCGTCGAGTTGTGGTGGCACGTCGCAGAACGGACTCCCCCCGAGTCCCGCGATCGCTGCGAAACCCAGGCGGGCATGATCCTGCTGATCGGCGTCGCGGCCGGTTTGACGGAGGACGTCAACGCCATCATCGCCCGGTCGCTGCACGCCATCGGCTGGATGAGGGGTGATGGCAGCCCGATCACCGGTAGCGACGCCGGCCACGCTGCATGGGCCACCAGGAGCATGCTCCGGCGGCTGGACGCGCTGACCGGCGACTCGTACCGGCGAGACGAGCGTCCGACACCCCACGGGATCACCTTCGCGCGCGCCGCCCTCCGCACCTGGCCCGCGACTACGAACGCGACCCCGCCGTGTCCGAGGCCATGATCCGCTGGGCCGCGATCAACACCATCACCCGACGAATCGCCCGCAGACGACCCGCCACCCGGCAGCAACGGCGCACGGTCAGCACCACATCTATCTCGCGGTGACGTGGACCAGTCCGTGGTTGTTGGCCGGGTTGTCGTCGTTGCCCGGCAGGACCGACACGTCGACGGTGCCCGAGGGCGCCCCAACGGTAACGACGTCGAACCACAGATGCCGTGTCTCGTCGGGCATCAAAAACTCGCCAAAGCGCGAGCAGTTCGGGCGGCGGGGGTCGACGGTGTTGCAGACCCAGCCCTCGCCGCCCGGGTTCTCCACCGCGACACCCTGCGGCGGAAGGTAGACCGATGCCCACCAGGGCCGGGTGCCAGTGTTGGTCACGGTCACCTTCACGCTGGCCCTGCCCTGCGGGGGAAGCTTCACCGTGGCCGGGTCGACCTCGATGCCCACATCGAGGTGGGACTCGGCGAACCCGCCGTCTACCACCGTGCAGGGACCGCCGGTGCAGTCGAGCGCGTTCGACTGGCCGTAGAGCTGGTCGATGTCGGAGTCGGTGCGGTCGTCGCCGACGTCCTGGCGGGTCGGCCCGCGCTCCGAGGCACCCCTGATGATCACCTTGTACCGGCCGGGCGGGAGGTCGGTGAACTCGTACCGCCCGCCGACGCCGGTCTCGCCCGTGGCGACGACGTCGGGGCTGTCGGCGCGCTCGACCCGGACCGGCAACTTCCACAGCTCGCCCTCGGTGTCCTGCCGGATCCCGTCGAAGTTCGCGTCGAACCAAGTCGTGCCGCTGATGCTGACCGGTTCCGGGGCATCGGCCACCGGGCCGAGCGCCGGAAGCAAGACCAGCGGCGCCACCGCGACCAGGGCCCTCGTGCGGATCATCGCTGCTCTCATGGGGTGATGGTGATATCGATCTCGTTGTCGGCGGGATTGACGTCCTCGGACGCCGGCGCGTTGAGGTTCAGGGTGTCGGGCTGCGCGGGAACCGTCACCGGGATCCTCAGCTCGGGGGTGGACTGGCCCGGCTCCAGCAGACCCTCGTGGGTGCAGAAGAAGGCGGATCCCTTCCCCACGCAGCCCCAAACGGGACTTGTGCCCAGGTCGACCGGGCCCGCCTCGGTCTCCCGGATCGTGATGCGGGTTGGCGTGGGCTCGTTGCCGGAGTTGCGCACCACGATCGTGACCTCGGCGCGACTGCCCTGGGGTAGCCGGATCTCGCGCGGTTCCGCCGACAGGACGAGGTCCGTCGCCTTCGGGACCAGCCCCGCATCGACGACCGCACAGTCGCCGCCCGTGCAGGACAGCGGCTCACCGGTCGCGTCGGTCCAGCCCAGGTCGGAGTCCGCGGCGTCGTCACCCGCGTTCGGGCGGACCAGGGTCTCGCCGACAGGAACGAGCATGGCCACTCGGTAGGTGTCCGGCGGCATGCCCTCGAACCGGTAACGACCGTCCGATGCGGTGTACCCGGAGTCGGCCAGCGATCCGTCCGGTTTGAGCACACCCATCCCGACCTCGGGCATCCCCGGCTCCCCAGGGTCGCGCAGGCCGTTGGCGTTCGCGTCCCGCCAGATCGTTCCGCTGAGCACTACCGGCTCAGCGGCCTGGGGCGCCGGCACCGACAGCACGCCAGTGACGACCGCGAGCGCGGCCACACACCAGGTACTCGTCATGCCCATACCTTGATCAACGCGACAAGCCGGCCTGGCGTTATCCCCTTTGTCGAGGGGAATGCAACTCCCCGGGCGTCGCGTGCCCCTCCCCATCGGGCAGGCCGGCCAAGATCGTCTTCCAGGGTGCCATCGCGCGTCAGGTCCGAGCAGCCGTCGCGCGGTCCGCATCTGGCTGGACGCCCAGCTGGATCGGCTCGAGCAGCTGGGCGTCCTCACCCTCGCCGACGCCGAGGAGGAGTGCCCCGGCTGCGAGGAGCGGCACCGGATCGCGACGCTCACCGCCGCCGGCATTCCGGTCGCGGTCGAGCTGGTCCGGGAGGCCGGCATTCCGGTGGCGGTCCGCGCCGACCTCGCCGGTGCCGACGCGGCCTACATCGCCGGCCTGATCGGAGAGATCCCGCCGTCCGAGTGGGAGGCCGACGCGGAGGTTTGGTTCGCCGCCCAGCCCGACCGGGCGAAGGCGGCGGACGCGCTCGTCACCGAGATCACCGCCGAACACCGGGAGCCGGCCACCCGTGCTGCTCGGCCTGCAGGCGGTGGCGGACGTGGTCGGGCAGCACGCGGTGCCCGCGGTCCGGCGTCAGATGGGCGGCCCGCACGACGGCCTGGTCCTGCACTGGCTGTCGGACAACGCGGAGTTCGACCCCCAGTCGGTGGAACCGGCCCGGCTGCTCGGCGGGCTGGTCGACGTTCTCGCCGCCACCTTGGACCTCGGCGAACCGGAGGACGTCCTCGACATCCTGCAGGACGAGGAGGACATGCTCCCCGAGCCGATGGAGACCCTCTGGCGGATGGATCATCCCCGGGTCGGCAAGGTGCTCGAGGTGATCGGTGCGCGCCACCCGGCGAAGGCCGTGTCGAAGGCGGCGCGGAAGGCGTTGATGAAGCACCGGAACCGCTGACCGGTCACAGCAGGATGTGCAGCCGGGTGCTCAGGTTCCAGCCTCGGCCGAGGACCGCGTCGGCCAGGCGCCGCTGACCGTCGAGCACGGCGGCGGGCGTCGTCCCGTACGGCACGACCCACACCGGCCGCAGCGCGAACTCCTCGACCAGATCCGCGATCTCGCCGAGGTCGCTGATCGTCCTGGCCACGAACTTCCAGTGCGCCTTCCCGGTGACCGCCAACGCCGCGATCGCCTCGGGCACGATCCGCGCCGTGCGCGCGACACCCGAATGCGCGAGCTTCACGTTGACCACGAACACGTCCACCAGCTCGGCGACCTCCCGAGCGGGCGTGATCGTGCCCTGCGTCTCGACGAGTAGCCGCACGGACGTCCCCACCGACCGGGCCAGCTCCACCAACGCTTGCTGCTGTCGCAGTGGTTCATCGCCGGTGAGGACGAGAAGGTCGACCCGTTGGCATTCCAGCCACGCCGCGATATCGCTCCCCCGATGCCCGGAAATCCGCACGAATGCGGCGCGGTGACCGATCATCGGCCCTTCCCCCTGGAAGGATATGAATGCGTCAGCCACGGCGCAGGATCCGCCATCGGCGTCCCCGACCGCGAGCCGGCGGCCGGCCCGGAGCCAGCGCCGTGCAGGCGGTGCACGGCGTCCCGATCGGCGCCACCATGGGGGCGGGGACGATCAATCGACCGCAGACGGTGCGGAGCAGACCGGTCCTGTCACCGGCGTGCCAGTCGAGGACCTGATGGGCCGCCCGCTCCCCGAACTGGCTGGTGACGAGGGTGGCGTAAGCCGAGTAGTTCACTCCGCCCCCTCACGAGGTGGCGGAGTCGGGCGCCTGCCCGCCAACACCGCGATGCGTTGGACCAGGCACGGGTGCCGGGTCGCGGAGGCGGCGCATCCGGCGCATATTCCATTCCCGAGCGCGTAGTGCCGCGCGAGGATCCGCGCCCCGACGTCGGGCCGCATCGCCACGAACTCGATTGCCGCATCAATCGGGGATCGCTGCCCAACTCGCTGCATGCCCCGAGTGAATACCCCCAAGACTCGCAATGCAAGATCTCACCTGAGACACTCGAAATACGACATCCGGTCGCGCGAATTCCTTTCATATCGAGCGCTCGGAGTCTTTCAAATCGAGTGATAGGATCCCTTCACAGCGAGGAGGCAGCGGGGGATGACCGAGGGCACGACGGGTTCGACCGTGCCGAGGCGGCAGCTCGGGCGCTACCTACGCGACCTGCGCGGACAGGCCCGGTTGACGGTCAGGGCGGCGGCCGAGGCGCTGGAGTGGTCGGAGGCGAAGATCTGGCGGATCGAGACGGGGCAGACCTCGATGCGTTCCCTGGACGTCGAGCAGATGTGCCGCATCTACGACGCACCGGCCGACCTCACCGAGGGGCTGATGGCGCTCGCCAAGGAGACCAAGGCCAAAGGCTGGTGGCTCAGCTATGGCGGCGATGTGATCCCCGAGGGTTTCGACGTCTACATCGGCCTGGAGGAGGCCGCCTCCCGCCTGTTGTGGTACGAGGCCGAGCTGGTGCCTGGGCTGCTCCAGACCGCGGACTACGCCCGCACACTGATCCGCGCCGACAATCCCGGAGTGGATGACGACGAGATCGAGCGTCGGGTCCAGCTGCGCATCGCGCGCCAGTCGCTCATCACGCGGGTCACCGCCGCACCGGAGTTGCGGGTCGTGCTCAACGAGTCGATCCTGCGCCGCCCCGTGGGCGGCACGGCCGTCATACGCGCGCAGCTCGCGCGGCTCGTCGAGGTCAGCGACCTGCCCAACGTCGCACTCAAGGTGCTGCCCTTCGACATCGGCATGCACGCCGGAATCATGTCCGGGCCGTTCGTCGTGCTGGAGTTCCCGGTGAGCGGCAATGGGCGCGCCAGCGAGCCCCCGACGGTCTACGTGGACGGCTTCACCGGCTCACTCTTCCTGGACAAGGCCGGAGAGATCGCGCGCTACCGCACCGCATTCGCCGACATCTGGACCGCTGCCGTCGACGAGGCGGCATCACGGGACCTGATCCTGAAGACAGTAGAGGAGTTCAACCAATGAGCAGCGACGAGCTGGCCACGGCCAGGTGGTTCAAGAGCAGCCGGAGCAACGGCCAGGCCAACTGCGTGGAGGTCGCCTTCCTCGGGGGCGGGCGCGTCGGGCTGCGCGATAGCAAGGACAAGGGCGCGGGGCCGGCGCACGTCTTCACCCGCGACGAATGGCTGGCCTTCATCGAAGGGGCCAAGGACGGCGAGTTCGACCTGGCGTAGTCCGGCTCCTTCGCGGGATCCGCAACGGAGCTCTACGCGACCATCCGCCAACAGGGTTCCCGTGCGTCCTCGCGCGGCAGTCGTGTCACTCGGCAGCGATTGCCCGTCCCGGCCACGGAGGCGACCTGTGGTACCGGTCAGCGAGGATGTCGGGCGCTGGACGTCGGTGACTGCACCTGCGGCCGGCCGCGGACGGGCTGGTGGCCGCGCCTGTGGCCCGGGTGGTGTCCCGCGCTGTTCCACTGCCCAGGCCGCCCCGGCCCGACCATCCTCGGCGCGGCACGCGCAATCGCTACCGGAGCAATCCCGACCGGCCTCTCGCGTCGCTCAGGCCCGCCCCCACAGGGCCGCATTCTCGCCCTCCGTGCGCCGGTAATGGTCCTCCATGGCCTGCAGCGAGTCGCGGACCCTGAGCAGCTCCGCCTCGTACGCCACCATCGCCGCGTACGACCCGTTCGCCGCGTCCATCACGCGGTCGTTGTACGCGGTTGCGGCCTCGGCGCTCACGGGGTCGCCGAGCCAGGGCTGGGAGATGTAGCCCTCCTGGCGAAGCCTGACGAGGTGTGATTTGAGCTCCGCGATCGACGCGTCGAAAGCGGCCCGAACTGCTGGGATCGCAGAAGGCTCGATTCGCAGGGCTGCGGGCGATAGCGGGCCGGACATGTGCCCTCCTCGGATCAGCACTGGATTGATCTGACGGTAGACCCGCCGCGGCACATCAGCGGGCCGACGAGCGAAGATCGTGTGCGATCGTGAACGCCTCGGTGGCGCCTCAGCCGTTCAGAAGTGTCGCCATCACCTCGGCCGCCACGCTCTGCGCGTCTTGGCACAGCTGTGGCTGCGGGATCGGCGGCCGCCGCCCCCCGGACGCGAACTGCACGTCCAGCAACTGGCCCGGTGCGACGTCCACGACCACGGTGCAGTAATCCGTGAACCGGGTCGGCACCGCCACAAGGGCCGGAAAACCCCGCACGGTGATCGGGCGGAGTTCCGCCGCGAGCTCCCCGGAGGTGTACCGCTCGATCCCCATGCTCGTCACCAGGCTCAGCCCGGCCGTCACCGCCCGCGGTTCGAACCCGCCGATGGTGCACAGCGGCACGTCGGCTCCCCCGTACAGACCCACGGGGGCCTCCGAGAACACCGGCCGACCGTCCAACCCCAGCTCCGCCCGCTGTTCCTCCGTCAGCAGCGAGCACGGGTCGACCCGGTCCAGCCGGACCTCCCGCGGTCGCGATGGCAGCTCGATCGCGCCGCCCGGCCGGGCGGCCGCCGAGGTCGATGGGGTTACGGGGCTCGCCGCCCCTTGGACGGCACACGCAGAGGTCAGCAGAACCGCCAGTACCGCACCGAGCAGCCGTCGCACGAGGAGCACCGTAGCCGTCCGGTCACCCTATGGTCATCGTTCTGGAGAACGTCGCGTTCAGCGGAACGCGCGGGACCTCATCGACGGCAGCCGCTCGGCCATCAGCGCCGGCCCGATACTTCCACGTTCGGGCACCGGGAGCAGGGACCCGGGGGGATCCCGATGGCCACGGCATGTCGGCGATCAGCTCGACCCCGCCGATCAGGGCCGCCTAGCGGTGAGGTCGTCGGAATGACCCGCTTCCAAACGTGCCCACTGCGCGATGGGGCGTCCGCCCCACTCCTCAGATGCCGGCGGCCACGTGGGCGGGCCGCCGTCACACCTCATGGAGCAGTGTTGTGGCCAGCCGGTGGGTGAGTCCTCCCAGGGTTCCTGGCGTCCGTAGACGGTGCGGTCCATGAGCGAATAGCTGTAGTCCATGGCCTCCACGCCGCGGCGGTTCGTCCAGTAGGTCTCGAACACGCGGTCGCCGTCCCGTAGGTAGCACACGAGGTGGAACAAGCCCTTCTCGCGACCGACGAGGAGCGCGTCGAGGGAGGGCTGGGCCGAATACCAGGGCATGTCCCAGCCCATGAAGTCGCGGTAACGGAGGCTCTCGGCGTACGACACCTGTGGGTCGGCGGGGCCGAACGCGGTGTTGCGGCCCTGGCTGAAGACCGCGTAGGTGATGTCACGGGAGTGCAGGGCGGACAGCTCGGTGACCTGATTGAGGAAGAACGTGCAGCCTTCGCACTGCTCGGGCGCGGGCCGGCCGGGCCACCACATTGCGTAGTAGGCGATGAGCTGCCGGCGCCCTTCGAACGCATCGAGCAGGGTGAGCGGCCCGTTTGGCCCGATCAGCTCGAGGTTGGGATCGACCTCGACCATGGGGAGGCGCCGTCGGGCCGCGGCGATCGCGTCGCCTTCCCGGGTGTGTGCTTTCTCCCGAGCCCGCAGTTCGTCGAGTTCGGTCTGGAAGGTGGCGCGGTCGACGACCGCCGGCTCGGGCAGTGCGCTCGCCGCCTCGCCGCCGCTGCCGGTCCCGGACGAGCTGACGCGTGCCGAACCACCGCAGCAGGACTCCCCGTTCATGACATCTCTCCTTCCCGCACGGCGGACCGTGCGAATCCAGTTGCTGCGACGTCCGCGTCATCCACCTCGCTGGGCGCGGGTTGCGGCCGGGTCCGCAGTCCGTTCCAGACGAGTGCGATGACGGTCACCGTCAACAGAACGTCGAAGATGATCGCCACGCGGATACCGCTGAGCAGACCGACCTGGGTAGCCGCGACCCCGCTGAGGATGGGGACGCCGATGGCGACGGCGACCTGTTGGGTGAGCGTGGCGAGGCCGGTGGCCAAACCTTGCTCGGAGTCGGGCAGGCCCGAGCCCGAGGTCGCGGTCACCATGAAGGCCACGATCGCCGCCACGTGCCCGAAGAACCCGATGAAGAGTGCGGGAAGCAGTAGCCACAGCCACGCGGCGCTGGTGCCGAGCAGGACCAGCGGGAGGGTGCAGCCGGCCTGCACCAGCAGGCCAACGGTGAGCACCCTGCGCTGGCCGTGCCGACCGATGAGGCGACCGGCGATGATGCCGGCGGCTACCGAGGCCAGGCCGGGCACGCCGAAGATCAGACCAGTGGTTATCGGCGTGAAGCCCAGGATGTCCTGCAGGTACAGCGTCATCAGGAAGATCAGCGCGCTCTCCATAGAGAACACGACCAGACCGGCGATGTTGCCCCACTTCACGGTGCGCCGGGACAGGATGCTCACGGCCGCCAGCGGGTCTTTCGCCCGCTTCTCGATCCGCCAGAACACAACCAGCAACGCCAGGCCGCCAACAAGGGCGTACAGGTTCCGGTTGGTGACACCGAACGCGAACGCCAGCAGGCCAAGGGTCACCGTGATCGCGCCCGGCACGTCCAGCTTGACCTTCGCGGCGGCGCTGCTCGCCTGCACCAGGAGCGGCGTGACCACGAGGATGAGCAACGCGACCGGCACGTTGATCAGGAATGCCCAGCGCCAGCCCAGTGTGCCCACAAGGGTGCCGCCGACCAGTGCGCCGGCGGTGAACCCAGCGGACAACAATGCGCCGTTGAGCCCGAGCACCCGCGCCCGCTGCTTCTCGTCGCTGACCGACGTGATCAGCAACGACAGCGCGGCGGGGGTGGCGATCGCGGTGGCGAGACCCTGCAGTGTGCGGGCGGTCAGCAGCACCGTGGCGTTCGTCGCGAGCCCACCCATGAGGGACGCCACGACCAGCAGCGTGAGGCCGATGAGGAACATTCGTCGCCGGCCGAGCAGGTCCGCGATCCGTCCGAACAGCAATGTGAATCCGGCAGCGGGCAGCGCGTACGCCGTGATTACCCATGCCATGCCGGAGAACCCGAGGCCGACGCCCGCACCGACGTGGGGCAGCGCGACGTTCAGAATCGAGTAGTCGACCGAGAGCATGAACTGTGTGCCGAGCAGTAAGAACACAATCAGCCGTTGCCGGCTGGTCATCTTTGCCTGCGCGTCCATCGTCGTCGTCATGATGCCGCAGTCCCTTCCTGCGTCCGGTGAGGCTGTCCATTTCCGGTGGTTCCGTGGGGGGTCGATGTTCGTCTCGACCGCCTGGATAAACGTGTCTGGTACCTGCCGATCTCGTTGTCGTGGAAGGAATTTGCGGCATGCGGAGTCGTGCGTCGAAGCGCATGCGGCTTCGACGCAGCGACGCCCGTTGTCGTAGGTGGGTGTGGCGATCAGGGCCGAGGCGGCGGGTCCTGGTCGGGCTGCTCGGCCAGTTGCTTGATCCGCAGCAGGCGGCTGTCCCAGGACCGGCCGATCCGGTCCAGCTCCCGGGCGAGCGAGCTCAGCCGGGCGCCGACGACGAGATAGACGACCTCGCGTCCGCGCTGCTCCGACTCGACGAGCCCGACCTCACGCAGCACCTCGAGGTGCTTGCCGATCGCCTGCCTGCTCACCGGGAGGACCCGGGCCAGGGCGGAGGCCGACATCGCGCCCTGCCCGAGCCGCGTGAGGATCTCCCAGCGGGTCGGGTCACTCAGCGCGGCGCACATGGTCGGGAGGTCCGGCGCGCTCATGACCCCGTGTCTGCGGGCGCCGCCCCTGACTCGACGAACGCCTTCGCGGCGGCCAGCTCCTCCATCCAGCCGCGGTCGTTGCCCTCGCGCTCCTTCAACCAGGTCGCCGGGTCGTCGGAGAGGGTGGAGAACCCGCTCTCGAGGACGCGCAGCGTCACCCCGCCGCCGGCGCGATCGTCGATCCAGAACTCGACGAGCGTCCCCTCGGAGACGGCGCGGAACGGTGTGCCCAGCCAACGGAACGCGGCATAGCGCGGCTTGTCCAGCTGCACCGTCCGGAACCGGAACTCCCCGAGTCCCGGCTGCGTCACGACCGCGACGTCGCCCTCGTACCGCAGGTCGGGCTCGGCTCCGACAGTGCCGTCGTTGACGTACCAACCGGGCCTCGCGATGAGTTCCCACACTCGATCGGCCGGAGCGTCGATGTCGATCCGGCGAGCGATGCTGTCGAGCTCGGCCAGCTCCGCCTCGGTGTACGTGGTGTCGTTCATGACGTTCCCTCCAGGTGGTGTGCAACTAGACGATTGCACATCACTTGCCTATGTGCAACCCTTCGATTGCAGTTCGGGATCCATGACCCACAGCCCGCGCAGGTCGGGGGAGCGCAGCGAGTTCGCGCGAACGCGCGGGGCGAAGGGCCCGGGCCGACGACGTCCACGCCGCTGAGCGTGTGCCTCGGGGCGCGGACCGAGTTCACGCATCCGCGACCGATCAGGCGGGCCATGGGTCGAGCAGTTGCTCGCCATGGACTGGGACAACCCCGACCACCGGCCGATCCTGGAGATGGAGGGCCCGCGGCAGTGGGTGCTCCCCCAGCTCGAGGGCTACAACTCGCTCTTCGAGGCGCTCGCCAACGGCGCGCAGAACATCACCTTCGCCTGACGCCTTATCTCGAGACGGCGCCGTCGGAGTCGTGACCGGCACGGACCACCCGGAACGGCGGTGTCTGGCGTTCCGGGTGGCCGTCGCCTGGCACGCACCACCTCGCACTTACTGAAGGACATTGCCACTCCCGGCGTTGCCGAGTGCATGCTGGAGGCCACCGGATTCGGAGTCCTCGAGCGCGTAACCACCATCGCGGGGTCCACCGCCTCCGGAACGACCCGTGATCCGCAACGGCCGGGAGTAGGGAACAGATGATGCGCCGGCACCTTTCCGGCCCCACCGCGCTCTGGGTGTTGCTGTTCGTCGTCGCGTTCGGCACGAACGTGCCCACCCCGCTGCTGCTGGTCTACCGGGACACGCTCGACCTGTCCGCCAACGCGCTCACCGGTGCGTTCGGCATGTACGCCGCGGGTCTGGTGCCGGCGCTGCTGCTGGCCGGTCCGGCGTCCGACCGGTTCGGTCGGCGCCGTCTCGTCGTTCCGGCCAGCCTGCTCGCCGTGCTGACCTCGCTGCTGTTCCTCCTCGCGGGATCGTCGGTCGTCGCGCTCTTCGCCGGGCGGTTCCTGCAGGGTGCGGTGTCCGGCGTGGTCTTCAGCGTCGGCACGGCGTGGCTCGGCGAGCTGATCGGTGCGCCCGAGCGTGCGGCGCGGCTCACCACAGCGGCATTGAGCGCTGGGTGGGGACTCGGCCCGTTGACCGCGGGGATTCTCGGCCAGTGGTTTCCCGCGCCCACCGTGCTGCCCTACCTCGTGCACGTCGGGATGATGGGTCTCGCTCTCCTGTTGCTGCCCGGCGTGCCTGAGACCCTGCCGCCTTCGCGCAGGCGCCGGGACGGCCCGGTACTGAACCTGGGCGTGCCGAGATCGGCCCGATGGCCGTTCACGCTGGTGGTTCTGCCGGTCGCGGTCGGCGTGTTCACGTTCCCGTCGACCGCTGTGACCGTGCTTCCGCTGCTGCTGATCCCGGCCCTGCCGGGGATCGCCGTCGTGGTCACCGGGCTGGTTGCGGCGGTGACCCTGTTGACCGGGGTGCTCACCCAGCCCCTGCATCGTCGGCTCGCAGCCGGACGTTCCGGCCCGATCGGGCTGGCGGCCGGCGCGGCCGGGCTGGCACTGAGCCTGGTCGCCGCGGGGCTGGACGCCTGGCCGGTCCTCCTGCCAGCCGCTGTGCTGCTCGGCGCGGGGTATGGGCTGTGCCTCGCGGCGGGCCTCACGATGGTGGCGCAGCTGGCGCTACCCGCGGAGCGCGGCGCGCTCACCGGCACCTTCTACGCCTGCGCCTACCTCGGGTTCGGCGTGCCGCTGCTGTTGTCCGCGGTCGGCGGGGACGGCGGCCTCGGTACCCCGCTCGCCGGTCTGGCGGTCGTGACCGCCGTAGTTGCGTGCCTGCTCGCGCTGCCGCCCTCGCGGCGCTTTGCTCTCTCCGCCGCCGGCCCGCGGACGCGCCCCTCCGCACCATGAACGGAACGGCCAGACGCGCCGTTGCCGAGTACGCGGTCGGGACACTGCTCGTCAGCGGGCCCGGGTGAGTTTGTCGGGATTGGTCACGGAGTAGATCCCACAAACCTGACCAGCGGGTGTCAGGTCGAGCACAAAGACGGCAAACGGGGACCTGTCCAGGAACAGCACCGCGGCCGGCTCACCGTTGATCCTTCGGTAGTCGACACCCAGTTTCCGAGCGTCCCGGACGTGACGAACGAAGAGCCGGGCCACCCGGTCGCGCCCGTGTACAGGTCGTGGACTCCACGCTGGCCCCTTGCCCCCGCCATCGGTCCAGAGCGTGACGTCCGGGGCGAGGATGCGCAGCAGCGCCTCCAGATCGCCGCCGAGCGCGGCGGCCAGGAAACGCTCGGTCACCTCCCGCTGCTCCCGGGGGTCTGGTCGGTAGCGCGGACGCCGGGCGTGCACATGCTCGCGGGCGCGGTGAGCGAGTTGGCGGATCGCGGACGGATTCCGACCGAGGATGTCGGCGATCTCCGTGTGCGGATAGCCGAATACCTCGTGCAGCACGAAGACCGCGCGCTCGAGCGGCGTGAGCGACTCCAGCACCACGAGCAGAGCCATCGAGAACGACTCGACGCGATCCGCTGCTTCCGCCGCGTCGCCGTCTGAGTAGGCGGGACCGACAAGCGGCTCGGGCAGCCACTCCCCGACGTAGGTCTCCCGCCTGCGGCTGATCGCCGCGCGGCGGGCGAGGGCCTGGTGCACCGCGACCCGCACCAGGTAGGCGCGGTTGTTCTCGACCGGCTCCGCCTCCGGGTTCCTGTTCCGCGCAGCCCAGGCCAGCCAGGTCTCCTGCAGCACATCTTCGGTGTCAGCGACGCTGCCGAGGATGTTGTAGACGCAGGCGAACAGCAGTTCACGGTGCTCGACAAACACTTGGGTCGGCTCGTCCACGTCAGCCATGAGTCCTCCCCCGCCCCCGAACGTGACCGCACGTGAGGCACATCACGCCGCATCACACTCGGTCCGGACGACGACCTCTTGGTTTCCGCAAGCTTCCAACACGAGAGGTTGAACATGTCCTTGATCAAGCCAGCCGCGCTACTCACCAGGGCCGACGAGGCCGAGGTACTGAACGTCGGCGCAACCAAGATGTGGTTGCTCGCGGACGCCGACGCCACGGGCGGCGCGGTGAACGCCAACCGGGCGATCCTCGAGCCGGGCACCGACGGACCGCCGCCGCACTATCACACCGGATCCGCCGAGATCTTCTTCGTGCTCGGTGGCTCGTTGCGGGTGCTCGCAGGCGACCGAGTCGTCACCCTCGACGAGGGCGACTTCCTGATGGTTCCCCGGAACGTCCCGCACGCTTTCGCCACGCCACCGGAGGTTGGCGCCGACCTGCTTGTCGTCTTTGCACCGGGGATCGAGGAGCGGTTCGAATACTTCCGGCTCGGTGTGCGCGTCCTCAAAGGGGAAGCCGGCCCCGAGGAGATCCTGAACTCGCAGGAGCGCTTCGACAATCACTTCATCGAGCACCCGCTCTGGCAGGGCGGCCGCACCGAGGTGACGACGCGGTGACGGTCTCCCGACGACACGTCCTCGGTCTGGCCGGCCTGGCGGCGGCAGCCACGGCCACGGGTGTGGCCGGCTGTTCCCAACCCGACGAGCCGGCCCGGATGCGGACCCTGATCAGAAACGTACGCGTCTTCGACGGCGTCCGGACGATCCCCCGCGCCGACGTCCTGATCTCCGACGACCGGATCGCCGAGTACGACGGACGGCGGGTGGACGTCGAGTTGGAAGGCACCGGGAAGACCCTCCTACCGGGCCTGATCGACGCGCACACCCACGCGTTCGACGGCGACCTCGCGCAGGCACTGCGGTTCGGCGTGACCACCGAACTGGACATGTTCTGCCTGCCGGCGAACCTGCAGCGACAGCGCAGGCTGGCCGCCGAGCGCGACGACGTGGCGGACATCCGCAGCGCGGGCACCCTGGCCACCGCCCCGAACGGGCACCCCAGCCACATCATCACACCGGCTCTGGCCGCGGTGCTGGGTGACGCGGTCGGCCCGTTCGACACCGTCGCCGCTCCGGGTCAGGCCCAGGCGTTCGTCGACGCCCGGCGTGCCGAAGGCATCGACTACCTGAAGATCGTGATCGACGACGGCGCGTTGTCCGGGAACTCACTACCCACGCTCTCCCCCGAGACCGTCGCCGCGCTGGTGGAGGCCGCGCACGCCGCCGGGCTGAAGACGATCGCTCACGTGGCCACGACGAAGACCACGGCAATCGCGTTGGACGCGGGCATCGACGGCTTGGCGCACGTGTTCTCCGATGTCGGCCCGAACGATCCGGCAGCCGAGGAGCTTGCGGCCAAGATCGCCGAACGGAACGTGTTCGTGACCAGCACGCTCAGCTACATCGAGGTGCTCGCCGGGGAACGCGGCGGCGCCGAGCTCATCCAGGACGAACGCATCGCGTCACGGCTGTCCGAACAGGCGAGGGCCAGGCTCAGTGGAAACGCGACCGGAGCCTCAGCACATCCGAACGGCGCCACGAACGCGGCAGGTGCCGCGGACGCGCTCCACCGTGCCGGTGTGCCGTTGCTGGCCGGCACCGACGCGACAGCCTTCACGCCTGGCCACGGCGCGAGCATGCATCACGAGCTGGCGCTGCTGACCCGGGTCGGGCTCACCGCCGAGGAGGCCCTCGCCGCCGCCACCAGCGTGCCGGCCCGCTGTTTCGGGCTGACCGACCGCGGCCGGGTTGCCCCCGGCCTGCGTGCCGATCTCGTACTGGTTGACGGCGACCCGACCAGAGACATCACCGCCACCCGCTCGATCGTCGACGTGTGGCGCCGGGGTGTCCGGCAATCCTGGTAGACCGGTCAGGGCGGGCAGAGGGCCCGGTCGAGCGCTCAGCCCACCGGCCCGACCGACTCGATCCCCGCGACCGTGAACTCCCGCTCCGCCGACCGCAGATGGCACCACGCGTTCAGCCATCGCCCGTACAGCTGCTCCGGGCGGATGTCGCGGGCCGTGCGGTTGCCCTCCTTGTTGCGGTAGACGATCTTCACGTCGCGGCCGCGTTCGAGCGCGTCCGCCAGCAGGGCAACCTCCGCCACATCGAGCCCTGGTGCCAGGCTCGCGAGTTCGGCCTCCGTCTTGGACGCAGGTGCCGTGACGGTTCGGGCAGCGAGCAGCCTGGCGGCGAGGTCGCAGGGGTCCACCCGCGCCCGAGCCCGCGCCGTACGGGGTGAGGGCGCCGACCTGTTCTCCTTCTGCGGCACCGTCACGACGCCCTCGGCGTCCTCCGGCATCGGAGCGAATCCGGCCGCACGCAGCTTGGGCAGCAGGTCGCCGGCTTCGAGCGGGCTGGCGAGCACCGTCGGGGCGAGCCGGGTCAGTTGGAGGCGACGCAGGGAGCGGGTGTGCAGGATCTCGCTGATCTCCGGTTCCTCCCCCGTGACGCACGACCGGACGACGCGCACCCGCACGCTGCCGTGCCGGCGGGCGACGTCGCCGATCAGGTAGTCCAGCGGTTGCGGCAACGGGCGGTCGGACGCGGCCGCGAGCGCGGCCCGCAACTCGTCGGCGCTCCAGCCGTCGTCGAGCGCACCGCGGACGCTGTCCGGGGTGAACCGCCAGATGGCCGCCGTGCCACGGCTCTCCGCGACGGCCGTGCCGGCGAGCAACTTACTCGCTGCGGCGCTGAGCTGCCCGGACGCAACGGCGGTGAGGTCGGACTGCAGCACGAGCGAACCTGCGGTCGCCGGCAGTAGTTCGGTGGCGCGCCGAGCCAGCTCTTCCTCGGCATCCGGGCCATCGGCGTCGGCGGCGAGCTGTTCCCCGAGCGCTGTGAGCCGATCGCCGGCCACCAGCCCGAGCTGCGTCGCCTCCTGGACCGCCGCCGCCACCTTGCGCGCCCGACCTGCCGCGTCGTAGTGGTGCAGCGGGCAGAGCCAGTCGATCTGTTCGCCAACGGCGCGTATCGAGCGGCCTCCCGCGGCGGCGCGGAACAGGGCACGCCGGATGAGCCCTCCGAACGACTCGAGCGGCAGCGGGGGCGGCACCTCGCCGTCGTCGATCTCTCGGCTGGTCGGCGCGAGCGCGAGCCCGAACCAGGCGAGTGCGATCCGGGCCCAGCGGACGCCCGGGTCTTCGTCCCGCCACTCGTCGAACGCGCTCGTCGCCGGGTAGCCCTCCGGTGTGAGGGCAAGCAACCCGGCCGCCGCCGCGATGTCGATCCAGAGGGCAGGCTCGGCGAGCCCCAGCCGGGCGATCCGCGCGCGTTCCCGCGTGCCGACCCCACCCTTCTTCAAGGCGGCGAGCGGACGGATCCTGGCCTCGTCGAGCAACGTGGTGACCGCGCGCAACGCCCCCTCGGCGCCGGCCCGGCCGTCGTCGAGCTCCGATGTCGCCGCCGGCAGCTGCGGCGCGCCGGTCAGGCCGCCATCCTCGCCGAGCAGCAGGAGCATCACGGCCGTTTCCCGGGGCAGCTCCGGCACGCGGGACGGCCCGTCGACGAGCAGCCCCGCGCGTGTTAGGTCCGCGATCGAGCCGCGATTCTCCGACCGGAACCCGAGGTAGACGAAGGAACCGCGGCACACCTGATCGAGATAGCGCCGCCCCCGCCCCGACAGACCGGCGACGGCCCGCGCGATCACCGCAGGATCATCGATCAGCTCCTCGAGCCGCACGCCGAGGTCAGGCTTGCGCAGCCCGTCCGGCTCACCGCCGAGGCCGGCCACCGCCGCTCGGAGGTGCTCGACATTGGCCTGCCGCGCGATGACCGCGAGCGGCCGGAAACGTGCGACGCTCTCCGCGAGCTGCTCGGCCCACCGGGCCGGCAGCCCGACGCGGCCGTCGACATGCCAGGCGAGCCCGTACGCGCACAAGCCGTCGATCAGGTGCTGGACCTGGTCCTCCGGCACGCCGAGCCGGCCTGCGAGGGTGGCCGGTGTCGGCTCGCCGATCAGCGCAACCGCCCGCGCAACGATCATCTCGTCCCGGTTCAGCAGCTCCAGCGCGCGCGTCAGCGATTCGATGCCGTTCAACCGCATCGCGAGCTCGTCGACGGTGCGTGGAGCCGGGTCGATCAGCACGTCGGGCCGGCGGCGGAGCAGCGCTTCCAGCCGGTCGACGTCGAGGGTCGCGAGGTAGGTGGCTAGCGACACGCGCCCGATCGCACCATGCCCAGGACCGACCTCGTCGACGGGGTGCGGGATCAGCTCGGCGTTTCGACTGATCTACATGGGGTCGGGCGCGCGCATGCGGAGCAGCTGCATGTCCGTCGTCCCCGGCTCCAGCCCTTCGTCGACGAACCCGCCCCGCGCGGCCACGCGGCGCGCGGCGGTGTTCGCAGGGCGCGTGCGGACGACGATGTCGACGCCGCTCGCCACATTCGGCGCCACCCGGACGCAGTCGGCGAGGATCCGCCCGGCGATCCCGCGACCTTGCACGCCGGGCGCCAGCCGGAAGTACACGTTGAGCACCGGCTCGCCGCCGATCGCGTGGTGCTGGATGCCACCGAGCCCGGCGTGCACGCGCTCGCCGTCGCGCGGCTCCGGACCGGGGACGCCGGACGGCCACCAGGTGCGCGGCACGAGCACCGTCCAGTAGCCGAAGCCATGCGTCGCCCAGTGCGCGACCATCGGCGCGATGAACTTCTGCGAGTGCGCCAGGTCGGGGTGCCGCTCGTGCGGGTCGAAGGTGTAGACGCGCGGATCGCCATGGACGGCGAGCACGCCTTCCGCGTCCGCCGGTAGCAGGGTGCGCAGGAGCAGCCCGTCGTTCTCTATGTACGTCCACCAGCGCCCGGTCAATCCACCGCTCCGATCCGTCGAACGGATCAGGTGTACCGCACTTTCGGGGAGCGGTGGTGGCATCAGACGTCACGTCCGCACCGTCGTCGAAGGCGCGCCACCATCGACGTCAGCTCCACGCGGTCGCCCTGAAGCGCCGGTCGCGCGAACGTCTGCGGCGTACCCGCGGCCATGGCATGTCGGCGATGAGATCAAGCGCCGCGAAGTCTCGTTGCCGCCACGAGTCCATCGCGAGCAGCTCCGCTACCTCCACCGCAGTCGCTCTGCTACCGGGCATTGGCCGCCGCAGCCGTCATGCGATCGCGATCGGGCGTTCATCGGCGTCCTGCGCGTCACGGTCCGCACGAAGGGAACCCCGACATGGGCAAGATGATCTTCGACTGCTTGCACCCTGCGGAGCGCGGCGCTCTCACGGGCACCTTCTACGCGTGCGCCTACCTCGGGTTCGGCGTGCCGCTGCTGCTGTCGGCGATCGGCGGAGATGCCGGCCTCGCCGTCCCGCTCACCGGTCTAGCGGTCGTGACCGCCGCGGTCGCCGTCCTGCTCGCGCTGCCGCCCTTGCGGCGCCTCGCTCTCTCGGCCGCCGCCCCGGCGGACGCGTCCGTCCGCACCAGGAGTCGACCATGAGCGGCCCGGCCCAGACGCCGGCGAACCTGCCAGTGCCCGACAACGAGGCGCCGACCACCTTCCCGGACGGGCCGCACCGCGCGTGCCCCGACCGAGGCGTTCCACGAACCCCACGATCCATTCGGCCTCGTCCCGCTGATGACGGGAACTTGCCGAACGTCATGAGGACGCCCCGACTTCGCGGAGACGACCGCCACGCCTGAGCCTCGGAGTTGTCCACGCGGTGGCGATCGTCCGATCAGGTGACCTGATCCCGATCGGGACCGCACGCCAGACCGCATCCCTACGGTCGGATCGCGTCCGATTCCGGGGAGTGGTCGATGCATGACGGGGGAAACCGGTGGCGGCTTGTCGTGCCCACCGGCGGCGACACGCTGCGGCAGGAACGACTGACCCGCGACCTCTACGAGGCACTGCACGGGGCAGGCGGCATCACAGTCGGGTTCGAGACCGACAAGGAGGCAGTCGAATCCGGCCACAAGGGCGCGGGTGTCACTGATGTGGTGCTGTGGGCCGCGGCAGCGCTTCCGGCCTCCCCCGTGCTGATCACTTTGATCAAGGAATGGTGCGCCAAGGATCGGCATCGCACGGTGAACGTCGTGCACGGGGAGCACTCCATCACGATCACGGGTCGGCCGGACGCAGCGCAGGCGGATGGTCCGCGATTTCCTGAACCAGGTGAGCGCCGGCACGGAAGGCAAGGCCGAATGACGCGGCTGATCCGGCGCAAGGCCTTGCTGATCGGCAACGCACGCTACGACGACGGCCGCTTCCCGCCACTGCCGTCGACCCAGGCGGACATCTGGGCGCTGAACCAGGTCCTGCTGCACCGCAACATCGGCAACTTCGTCTCCGCAACGACCCTGGCTGATCTGACCGCCGACGAGATGCGGCAGGCCATCACCGAGTTCCTCGGAGGCTGCGCGCAGGATGAACTGGCTGTCCTGTACGTGTCCGGGCACGGCGATCGGGTGAGCCACATGGGGGGCGAGTTCTTCTTCGTCGCCACGGACACCGACTTCGACCGCGTCGCTGACACCGGAGTGGGCGCCGGCTTCGTCAACGAATTGCTCGAGCAGTCGTGGGCGTCGCAGAAGGTTGTCATGATCGACTGCTGTCAGAGCGGCGGTTTCGCCGTGGGCCTGCGCACGTCCGACAGTCAGCCCCGATCGGTGGCGAAGTCCGGTGAGGAATCCCCGCTCACCAGCCGCGGCGTCTTCGTGCTGTCCTCGTCCCGCGCGGGCGAGCCCTCGTACGCCGCGGTGGCGAGCGCCGAGGACCTCAAGCCGTCCGACTTCACGGGTGAGCTGGTCGAAGCCCTGCGCACCGGGAAGGTCGGCAAGGACGGCAGCGGCGACGTGTCGATGAGCGACCTGTTCGACTACGTCAACCGACGCATGCGAAACCGCGGAGCACGCCAGGTCCCGGTTCATTCGACGCTCGGTGTCGATGACCGCATCATCATCGCCAGCTGTCCGCTCGGCAGCGCCCCGATCCTCGCTCCGCTGAGCCACAGGCCTGCGGCCGAGCCGAAGCCAGCAGCACACTCCCCTGACAGGCAACCGTCCTGGGCCGGCCTGCTGGACTACTACCGGGACTGCCTGCTCGCCGACGGCACCGAGACACCGCTGATGCCCGTGGCAGCCCGCGGCACGGCTTACGTCTGCCTCGGGGGCTCCGAGCGCCTCCTGAGCGGCGAGGTGGACGAGGACGACTGCACCGCCCTGCCCGCGGGGGCAGTTCCGCTCGTCGAAACGGCGGCCGCGCAGGACGCGGAGCTCTGGGCGGGGTACCCGGCGGTGGTCCTCACCGGGCCGCGCGGCGGGCAGCCGTGGCGCCACCCGAAGTTCGCGCCACTCCTCGTGCGCCGCGTCGAGGTCGCCGACACGGGCGGCGAGATCCGACTGCAGCCCTACGGCCCGGTCCATCCCCATCCACGTCTGGCCGAGATCTGGTTGGGAGAGGAGGAAGCCGCGCAGCTGACCGAGACGTACCAGTCGAGTTGGTACGGCGGCCAGCACGACCGCATGGCGGTCGAAGCGCGCAACCTCCTCATGCACGAGTTCGAACTGCCCTGCGTACAGGAGCTTCGCCCCGACAACCTCGATGACCACATCGACGTCCGCACGCCCGGTCACGGCGCTCGCAATGTCGCGGTGCTCTTCCTGGCGCCTCGCAACAACAGGGCGACCAAGAAGCTCATCGACGACTTCGGCGACATCGGGAGGCAGGCCGCACACATCCGGTCGACAGCGCTATCCGTGCTCTCCCCCGATCCGGCAGAACGGACCCAGGCCCTCGCGCACACCGATCCGCCGCCCGCACGTCCCGTCACCCCGCTCGCCAGCAACGAGGCGCAGAACGAGGTCATCTTCTCGGCCATGACCCGCCGCCTCACCGTGGCAACCGGCCCGCCCGGCACCGGCAAGAGCCAACTCGTGGCGAACATCGTCGCCACCGCGGTTGCGAACGGGCAGACCGTGCTCGTGGCCTCCACCAACAACGCAGCGGTGGACGAGGTCTGGGAACGGTGCGAGAAGCTCGTCCCCGGCAGCGTGGTACGCACCGGCTCCGCCGGGGGCAAGAGGGACTACACCGAGACCGAAGGCGCCGGCCTCCGGGCACTACGCGCGGCACCAGCGCCCACCCACAACGGGCCCACGGCCGTCGCGCGCGTGGATACGACTCGTGGCCAGCTACAACGCATTCACCAGGATTTCGCCCGCGTCGCCGCCGCTGAGCGGGTTCTGCGCCAGACTGGCGAAGCACGGGAGATGCACGCGGCGGCGCTCCACATGCCCGTGCCCGAGCTCATCCGTCACCTGACCGACCCGGATCGGGTGGCCCACAAGGCGAGGCGCCTGGTCCGAGCCCGCGTCCTCGGAGGACTGCGGCGCAGATGGTTCCTGGGTTCGCTCGGGCTTCCCCGGTACGAGGGCGACCTTACCCAGGTATGCCGTGCGCTCGCCGACTTCGCGGCCGCGGAATCCACCTGGCGAGCAGCACACGAGCACGCGGGACATGACCGGGACCGCGAACTCGCCGCCGCACTCGCAAGCGCGCAGATCCACGTCCAGGGGACCTCGCGCGATCTCCTGGAAAGCGTGGTCCGGACGAACGCTCGTAGCGGACGGCAGCGCATCCTCGGTCTGCTGAGCGCACGGGACGGCGACCGCAGCGATTGGTTTGCGGTGAAGGAAGTCCTGGGACGGGGCCGCGGGGCGAGCACTGTGCCCGCGGTCGCGGGCTGGGCCGTCACCTGCCACTCGGCGCGGCGTTTCCCGCCCGAGCCGGCCCTCTTCGATCTCGTGATCGTCGACGAGGCGAGCCAATGCGCGATCCCGCACGTCCTGCCGTTGCTCTTCCGGTCCCGGCGTGCACTGATCATCGGCGACGCCATGCAGCTGCCGCACATCGCGGAGATCAGCCCGGCGAAGGAGGCCGCGATCCGGCGTAAGACCGGACTGCACGCCGACTGGCTGGAGAAATATCGCCTCGCCTTCCGGCGGCATTCGGCATTCCACGCCGCCGAGCGCTCCACCGGCGGAACCCTCCTCCTCGACGAGCACTTCCGTTGCCACCCCACGATCGCCGCCGTCTCCAACGAGCTCTTCTACGACGGCGGGCTCACGGTCCTCACCGACGTCCGCAACCGACCCTCCCTCCCGCTGCGTCCGATCTCCTGGAGCAACGTCGCGGGGCGGGCCATCCGCCCCAGATCCGGCGGATCATGGGTCAATGAGGACGAGATCAGCCGGGTGGACGGCATCGTGGAGAGCTTGGTGAGGCGCCTGCCGGCCGAAGCCACCATCGGGGTGGTCACCCCTTTCAAGGGCCAATCCGAGGCGCTCGGTCACCGCCTCCGCCGACACGACGAGAACCGGGTCCGCATCGGCACCGTCCACACCTTCCAGGGCGGCGAACGCGACGTCATGGTGTTCTCGCTCGTGGCCGGGACCGGAATGCACAAGGGAGCGATCAGCTGGGTCGACCGCCAGCTGAACCTCTGGAACGTCGCCATCACGCGGGCTCGCACGCATCTCATCGTGGTAGGCGACGCAGGGCTGTGGCGTGCACGGGGAGGGGTAGCGGCCACGCTGCTCGAGGCCGCCGGCGGCGGCGGCGGATCCCAAGCCCCACAGGCTAACGGCGACGGTCTGCTGCAGCGTCTCTATCAGACATTGTCCTGGCAGCCGGGCCACACGGTGGCGCTCGGCGAGCAGGTCAACGGCCACCCGGCCGACGCGGTGGTGCGCAACGCCGACGGCGCCACCCTCGCGGTCCTGCTCGACCGAGCTCCGAATCAGGGCACCGATGCGGCACGTCACCTCCGCTTGATGCTGCGCCGCCGCGAACTGCTGGACGGCGGCGATCACGGTAGCGCCGCACTGCGGTACCCGGCATGGCGGCTGTTCGACGTCCCGCGAGGTTGAACGGCAAGCTCGGTCCAGGCGGAGCCGAACCGGGGATCCGGACGTCAACCCTGACGTATACGACCGCTGAATGACAGCGATAGGGCTCGGATCAATCTGTGGGAATCCACGGATGCGTCCGACGTCGGAGTTGCACTCGGGTGCCGACTCGTCTCCCCTGACTCGCGGACTGCGGTGCGGACTCGTCGCGCCTTGCCCACACCTGCTCGGTGGCAGAAACGACGAGCAGGTCCGGACCATGCGACCGCGTTTACAAGTGCGAACGATTCGGGGCAAATGGCCTTCCTTCGACAGCGGGCTCTGCATGATCGGGCGCATCCGCCCTCCGCGTACGGATGCGGAGGGCCCTTTCAAGGGGAGCCCTGTATGCGCACGCGACTCCAACGCGTCTTGCTCACTCTCGGCGCCATCATGCTCACCGCAGTCGCCACGGCACCCACGGCGACAGCCGATCCGATGCCGGGCTTCGCCTTCGACCCGGCAAAGCTCCAGGCTCGCATGGATTCGTGCATGGAGTATCGGATCGGGCCGGGTGAGATCCTGATGGGATGGCTGAACGTACGGACGGGCGATCAACGACAATGGAGGTGCAGCTCCCTGAGACACATGCTCCTCGACGACGAAGACAGACCAGCACACGATCCGTACGAGAACATCCCGGACTTCATGCGATGCGTCGACAAGGTCGTGAGCTACGGGTTCCCCCGCAAGGGAGACCCGGGGAACACCCGACTCATCTACCAGTACAACGGTACGAGCAACCGAGCTGAAGTCGTGGTCAACGATACGACAGGTGACGTCGCCACGATCTACACCTCGGTGAGCAACGATTGGACCGGGTGTGCGAACGCCCTATAGTTCCGGGTATGCGACCACCGGGTGTGCGCCAGCGCGTACGGGAGCTCCAGGAGAGGGAGTGGGACCTGGTGCACTCGTGGTCCGACCGGGCCTTGCGAGTGCATCTCACCAGTTTCGTGAACCTGTGCGCCCGGCAATGGCATCACGACCACCCGATGACCACCGTGCTGCGCCGATACCGGGAGGTCTTGGCACTCCTGGACGATCCCCAGCAGCTACGCACCGGCAGCGACTTCGAAACACGCTCCCTCGCGTGCGTCGAGCAACTCCGCCCCCTCATCGGCGACGTGGCCGAGCGCGACGCCGCCGAGGTGCCGTTCGAGCAACAGGAGCGTGCACGCGATCCACTGTTGTGGATCCCGCCGATGGCGATCCTTGGCGAAGCGAGTCCTGGTTGGCCGTTCCACCTGCTGTGCTGGAACGAGGCGAACTCCCTCGCCGAAGGAGTTCAGACGCCGTACCGCGCCGCCCGGCACATCGCAACCGAGGCGTTCCACGAACCCGACGATCCATTCGGCCTCATCGCGCCGATGACCGCGCTCGCGGAACGTTATGAGGATTACCCTCCTTCATGGGAGACAACGGCCATTGAGGTGCGGTCGGTGCTCTCGGACTTCCTCGCCCGCGCCCCCTGGCCGATCGTCGCGGATTGACTCCCGAACATTTTAGTATCTGATCAGGCCGCCGGATCACCGTGTGATTTTGCTGCGTGGAGCCCAGGGACGCATCCAGCTACGCTGGAGGCAGCGGCGCTGCCATTTGTAGAGCTCTCCCGAAGAGATCTTTCGGAGTGAGACCGGCTTCGAGGCCACGGGCCCATACCTCCCTCGAGCACGATGTCGACGGCGCGCGGTACGAGCTCCACACCCGATCAGCCCAACAGGCTGCTCAGGACGCCACCACGCTCGCGGCCCGGAACGTCTCCCCCGGCATCCGCCGCCGTAGCCGCCACGTCACCGCGATGGGCCGTTCACCCTTGTGCTCGACGTAGTCGCACAGTCCGAGGCACAGAAACGGAGCGGACCCGAGGTCGTCCGTCGGCGCCTCGCGCACGAACAGCGCGATGTGCGTACCCCGCTCGCGGTGGTGGAGGTACCGATGCCCCGGCTCCGAGGCGACCGATGTGCTGTTCTGCGACTCCCAGTGGAAGAGCTCCGGGCTGATGGCGAAGTCGCGGTACATCGTCGTGGGCGAGAAGTCGCGCTCGGTCTTGCGGAGATTCACCAGCAGCGCGTCCGTGCGCACGTCCGGCGCCCACGCCACGCCCTGCGCGTGCCCGTACGCCTTCCGGTCGAACGACGCCCAGCCGAACGCGGCCAAGATCTCCTCGCGCCGGTAGTGGGCGTGGCTCTGCAGCGGCACGTGCTGCACGCCTTCCCCGAGACCGTGCGGAACGTGTCGTGCCCGGTCGAGCCCGAGCGCCACCAGCTCCCGGATCTCGGCGCAGACGGCCGGATGGCGGCGCAGCTCGTCGAGGCCGGCTTGGTAGGAGACGTGTCCACCGCGGTCCGGCCAGAGCAGGAAGAACAGCATCCGCGCGAGGCGCTGGTCGCGTTCGGTCAATGCCGCGTAGGGGGGACCAGCCGGGTTGGCGAGCTGGGCGTACGCCGCCGCCCGCTCGGGATCATCGACGTGAGCGAACATCACGACTCGCCGGAAGAGTGCCTCGTCGTGAGGCCCGGCCGGCGCCGTCGGGAGCCCGGCCTCGCGACGCAGCGCCGTCCACGAGCCCTTCTGCTTGTAGACGTCCGGCAGATCACGCCCTGCCTCATCGAGGTAGCGCGCCAGCGGGAGGTCACCATGCGAACGGACGTCGGCGACGAGCTCGCGGCGGGAGAGCCGCAGCTGGTGCCGCACGTTGTCGAGAACGATGTCCCGCGCAACGGGGTCGAGGATCAGCTGGGACCCGGACGGGAGGAACGGGAACCCGTGGCGGAGATCGGCCTCGAGCCGCTTGCGCGTGCTGCCGGTCAGCGCGCGGTACCGGACGTCGAAGCGGAACTCGCGGCGGTGCTGGCCGATGAAGTCGAGGACGGTCAGGACCGCCTTCCCCGGCGCGCGACGCAGACCGCGCCCGAGCTGCTGCAGGAACACCGTCGCGCTCTGCGTCGGACGCAAGAACAGCACCGTGTCGACCTCGGGGACATCGAGGCCCTCGTTGAACAGGTCGACCGCGAACAGGCAGTTGACGTCCCCAGCGCGCAGCCGCTGCAGCGCCTCGGCCCGCTCGTCACGACGGGATTCGCCGGCGACGGCGAGGCTGGGGATCCCGGCGCGAGAGAACACCTCGGCCATGTACCGCGCGTGCGCCACCGACACGCAGAAGCCGAGAGCGCGCATGGCGAGCACGTCCGTGACCTTGTCCCGCGTCTCGCGGATGACCTTGGCCGCCCGGGCGTCGTTTCCGGTGTAGACCGCGTCGAGCGCGCTGACGTCGTATGCACCGCGCTTCCACTCGATGCCCTGCAGGTCCACGTCGTCTGCGACGCCGAAGTAGTGGAACGGGACCAGGAGGTCAGCGCTCAGGGCGTCCCAGAGGCGCAGCTCGTAGGCGCTGCGCCCGTCGAAGAACTGCCGCACGTCGATGCCGTCGGCCCGCTCGGGCGTTGCGGTCAGCCCGAGCAGCTCCCGCGGCTGCAGGTGCTCGAGCAGCCTCCGGTACGTCGGGGCTTCCGCGTGGTGGAACTCGTCGACGACCACGACGTCGAAGTGGTCCGCCGGCAGCCGCTGTACCCCGTACGCAGCGAGCGACTGCACGCTGGCGAACACGTGCTCCCAGCGCTCCGGGCGTTCTCCGGCGACGTACACCTCGCCGAACGCACCGTCGGCCAGCACCTCGCGGTAGGTGCGCCGAGACTGCTCCAGGATCTCCTTGCGGTGCGCCACGAACAGCAGTCGGTGGCGCGGCAGGCTCGTGCGCAGCCGCGCGTAGTCCAGCGCCGCAACGACGGTCTTGCCGGTCCCGGTGGCCGCGACGACGAGGTTGCGGTGCCGGTCGTGCACGGTCCGTTCGGTCTCGAGCGCCTCGAGGATCGCGTCCTGATACGAACGCGGACGAACCTCGAGGCCGGAGACGAACTGTCCCGCCGTCGCGATGCGGTCGCGACCCAGCGCCTGCCGCAGCCGCTCGACGTCGTCGGGGTCGTCCGGGTCGTAGTCCACGAAGTCTGGGCTGGCCCAATAGCTGTCGAACGTCCCCGCGAACTTGCGCAGCAAGTCCGGGGTGGCCACCGACGACAACCGCACGTTCCACTCCAGCCCGTCCAGCAGGGCGGACCGGGAGAGGTTGCTGCTGCCGACGAACGCGGTGTCGAAGCCTGATGCGCGGTGGAAGAGCCACGCCTTGGCGTGCAACCGGGTCGTGCGCGTCTCGTAGCTGATCTTGACGTGCGCGCCGAACTTCCGCACCAGCGCGTCCACCGCCCGCTGCTCGGTCGCCCCGACGTACGTCGTGGTGATCACCCGAAACGGCACGCCACGACTGTGCAGCACGTCGAGCTGCTGCTCCAGCACTCGGACACCGTGCCATCGGATGAACGCGCAGAGCAGATCGACACGGTCGGCCGACACGAGCTCCGCACGCAGCTCCGCGCCCAACGACGGCTCCTCCGGAGCGTTCGTCAGCAGGGCGGCGGACGACAGCGGCGTGACCGGCGGCTCCAGCCGGTGCACTCCGGGCGCCGCCTCGCGGGTGAGCACCACGAGGTGCTGCACCGCCGCGGCGAGCTGATCGTCCTGGGCAGCAACCCGATCCAGCAGGTCGTTGACGAGCTCGAGCCGCCGGTCCGGATCGGATTCGTTGATCAGCGCCCGCTCCACGGCGGCTGCCACGTGCCGGGCGAGCACGTGGGGCTGGTCGGCGTTCTCGACCGGCAGGAAGCGCGGCGTGAGGTCCACGAGCCGATCGAGGGCGGCGTCGAGGCGCCGGGTCCGCAGGGTCTCGTACACGCCTTCGGGAAACGGATCGGTCACTGGCCGGGCGTCCCGTCGAGGCCGAGCCGGTGCCGCTCCGCCGCCAGTACCCGCTGCCCCACCGGCACCGACTCGTCGTCGAGCACCTCAGGCCGGTGGTCGGAGGTGTCCACCGCCCTCCGATCGGCGTCCTTCGCCTCGCTCTTGCGTGCGAACTCGTCGAACAACAGACGCTTCCCCTGCTGGATCTCGCAGATCCGCTCGTCGATGCAGTCCTTGGCCAGCAGCCGGTGCACCTGCACCGTGCGCACCTGCCCCATCCGGTGCGCTCGCGCGATTGCCTGCTCCTCGGTGCTGGGCTTCCACTGCGGCTCGGTGAGGATCACGACCGACGCCGCCTGAATGTTGATCCCGACCCCACCGGCCTCGATCTGCCCGAGCAGCACGGCGTGCCCGGACCGCGCCGTGAACTCGTCGACGATCCGCTGGCGAATCGGCGGCGGCACGGCACCGGTGATCGTCCCGACCACCGCGTCCCCGAGCTTCTCGTGGATCCGCTCGAGCGTGCCGAGGAAGTAGGAGAAGACCACGACTTTCATCCCGTCCTCGGCGGCCTCCTCGACAAGCTCCACCAGCCGTTCGAGCTTCGCCCCGAACGGCGCCTGCCGCATCGCCATCAGGTTCCGCTTCGACACCGCCGCCTCGTACGCCGCCTCCTCGGCGGTGCCGAGCTGCACCCAGGACTCGGTCTCGATCCGGTCGGGCAGTTCGGTGAGCACGTCGACCTGGTTGCGCCGCAAGTAGACCGGAGCCACGGCCCGGCGGAACGCCTTGGCGCCGGCAACCGCGTCTGTCGCGTTCACGTTCCGCGCAACCCGCGGCTGCAGGTACCCGACGAGCGTCCGGAACTCCTCCACGCGGTTCTCCATCGGCGTACCGGTGAGGAAGAGCGTCCGCTGGGACCGCTGCACGGCGTCCCGCACCACCCGCGACCGAGTCGTGTCCGGGTTCTTCACGAAGTGCGCCTCGTCGACGACGAGCATCGCGACATCGGCCTCGCGAACCTCGTCCGGCAGCCGTGCCAGCGTGCCGAAGGTCGTGACGGCCACCCCACCCTCGCGCAGCCACCGGCGACCGGCCCCGTCGCGGTCGGCGCCGTGCAGGCTGTGCGCGGCCAGCTCGCTGTGCTTGGCGGTCTCGTTCAGCCAATTGATCTGCACGCTGGCCGGGCAGACGACGAGAAACCGCCGCTGCCCCTTCGCCGCGAGGTGGGCGAGCACGGCGAGCGCCTGGATCGTCTTCCCGAGGCCCATCTCGTCTCCGAGGATCGAGCGCTCCTGGTGGATCGCGTACTGCGCACCGAAGACCTGGTAGCCGCGCAGCGTGGAGGTCAGCTTCGACGTGTCCAGCGGGACGGCGCTGATCCGCTGCCGCAGCTCGTCCGGGACGAACCCGCCCGCCGCCTCCTCATCCTCCGCCGCGCCACCGACCGTCGAGAGAACGGCGTTGACTGACGCCGCATCGGACAGGTAGTCCCGCCAGAGCTGCGGCGGCTCGTAGCTGCGCGGGTCGACGGCCTGCTCGCGGGCGTGCACGGTTTGCTGCAGTGCGCGGACCTGCGGGTCGGCGAGGATCGCGTCCAGCCGGGCGAGCGCGTCGAGCGCCGCGTCCTTCTTGGACCGGCGGGAGAAGGCCATCTTCCAGCGCGACCCGGCACGGTCCGCGTCCTCGATCAGAGGCGCGACCTGCATGCGGAACGCCTGGAGTGGCCCGTGCAGCGTCGTCGCGGCGGCGTCGGCGGCCCGCGTCGCGGCGAGGGTGGCGAGCAGCTGGGTCTGGGCGGGGTCGCGACGGTCGGGGTCGAAGCGGAACCGGACGTCGCCGTGCACCCGCACCGCGACCGTGCGCGCGGTCCGCCTGACCTCCTGCACCGTCGTCGCCCCGACCCCAGGCACCTGCTGAAGCCGATGGTCGGGCGTGTTCAGGATGTCGGCGACGGTCCGGAAGCCGTACTGCTCCAGCGCCCCGAGCCGCACGCCCCGCCCAGCGACCTCCTTCAACGCCGCGAGCGGCATCTCACGCAGCCGCGCAACGACCTGGTCGCCGTTGAGGATCTCGATCTGCTGGCGGGCGCTGTCGCGGAGGGCCTGCGGTGCGCTGAGCAGGGCCGTGGCGCGTTTGGCGAAGTCGCGGACGGCGCCGATCGTGGCCTTGGCAGCTGTCGGCATCCGGTCCCCCTCCCGCCGTTCATTGATCGGCAACGACGGCGCGAGCGTCACGACCTGCCGAGCGGACCACACGAATGGGCGAGTGCTAACGGGCGGTCGCCGGTCAGCGAGTGGGTGCGCGACTCCTCCATCCGGAAGGCATCCCGTGACCCAGTACATGCCGCAGTACCCACCGCACTACCCGCCGCCTTCGCCGCCGCAGAACGGCTTTGGGACCGCGGCATTCGTGTTGGGGCTGCTCGGCCTGTTGTTCTCGTTCATCCCGATCATTGGCGTCATCGCCTGGCCGCTGGTGCTGCTGGCGCTGGTGTTCGGCGGCATCGGCCTCGCCAAGGCGGGCAGCGGCCGAGCGACCAACCGTGGCCTGGCGATCGCCGGCCTCGCCTGTGCCGCGTTCGGCCTGCTGATCTGCATCGTTTACGCGGCGGCCTTCAGCGCAGCGGTCTCGAGCACGCCGACTGCCACTGCAACCGCCCCCACCGCTTCTGCCGAACAGGTCGGCATCGGCACCGAAGTGCAGGACGGGGCGTTCGCATTCACCGTCACGAAGGTCGACACCGGCGTGCAGTCCCTCGGCCAGAGCTACCTCCGTACCGAGGCACAGGGCAGCTACGTGCTCGTCCACGTGACCGTGCGGAACATCGGCACCGAATCGCAACTCTTCACCGGCTCCAACCAGACGCTCTTCGACGCGCAGGGCCGGGAGTTCGATGCCGACACGGCGGCGGCGATGATGAGTGTGCCCGACAGCGAGTCGTTCCTGACCACGATCAACCCGGGCAACAGCGTCAACGGCCTGCTCGTCTTCGACGTTCCGGAAGGCGTCGCACCGACCTACATCGAGCTGCACGATTCGATGTTCTCTTCGGGAGTGCTCGTGTCACTTGCGGGCTGAGGCCCGGATCCGAACGAGCTCGGCGGCGGCCGCCGCGACGTCGTGCAGCCGACACGACCAATGCGGCCGCCCGTGCTCTCCCCCGAGCGAGCACAGGGCGCATCGGCCGTCCGCCCGGGGCACGTGCTCGCGCAGCAGTCGTTGCCAGACGAGCGGATCTCCTTCAGCGAGAACACGACTGATCACTGCGCAAGCACACCGGGAATCAGGGCTGCAGCCCGGTCCGCCCATGCGACCCGCACAATCGTGCGGGTTCAGCCGACCGCGGCGACCACCCACGCCGGATCGAACGCGGCCACGACCTCTGGTCCTGTCCCCGACTGCACGGGCGCGGGGTCACCGATCCGCCCCGACTGCGGATCGACGAACCTGACGCCCGCGCCGGAGAGAGTCTGGAGGGTCGGCAACCACACCGGGTGGCCCCATAGCCGGTTGTTGACCATCGGCACCGCCACGACCGGCACTCCCGCTCCGAGCGCATCGCAGAGCGCGCCGGCCGCGCTGGTGTCCATGATCCCCGTCGCGACCTTGTTGGCCGTGTTGAACGTGAGCGGGCAGGCGACAACGGCGTCGGGCCGCGGCCGGTCGTGCTCCGAGCGTTCGTCGAACCACTGACTCGCCGCGTCTGTGGCCACAATCGAGACGCTCCACCGTGTACTCAACGCGTCCGCGACGTCTCTGGCCCGGGCGGCGAGGGGGGCGCCGCACACGACGAGCGTCAGGTGCCGCTCCCCCATCAGACGGCGACCCCGGCCCGGTGCGCCAAGCCGCGCACGGCGGCCCCGTTCGTGCCGCGGGCCCGGGCGAGGAGCTGCCGGATGGTGTCGCGGGCGACCACGTTGCGTCGGGCGACCTGCGGCGCCGCCCGCTCGATCTCGAGTAACGCCACCAACGCCTCCGCGTCACGTCGCCGCTGTGCCTGCGCCCAGGCGATGTCCAACTGCACCTGCACGTGGCGGCTGTGCAGGCCCTCCGGGAGCCGATCGAGGTCGACGGCTGCGGCGGCAGCCAACGCGGCGGGAGCATCGCCGACCTCGACCGCGACCGAGACCCGGTGGATGGCGACGTTGGTCGGGCCGAAGGCGGTCCAGCGGTGGTTGGCGTCCTCGCCCAGCCGGTCCGCGAGCTGCCGGGCGTGGTCCAGGCGTTCCTCGGCTGCTGCAGCATCAATTCGACGAGCTGCCGCAACCGCCGCGATGAGCCAGAGCGCGCCGGCGACGCTGAGCACGGCTGGGTCCTCGCCATCGAGTCTCGTCGCCATCTCGACAGCGAGCTCCTCCGCGAGCACTGCCCGAGCGGTCGGAAGCAGCGCGCACACGACCTGGTTGACGGCCATGCCGACATCGGCCTGTTCACCGCTCCGGCGCGCCGCGTACCAGGCACGGTCCGCCCCGATCAGCGCGAGGTCGTGCGAACCGATCTTCGTCAGCATCTTGGCTGCGACGGTGTAGCCGGCTGCGGTCAACCCCGAGTGCTGGCCCTCGAGGGCTGCAATCAGGCTCGGGAGGGCCGCGAGTACCTCGTCGTAGCGGGCAGCTTGGTAGGCGGCGTGCAGCTCTGGAACGGCCGCCACGACGTCGGGCATCTCCTCGGGCGCGGTGCCAATCAGCAGCGCCCGCTCGATCGCGGCTACGTCAACATCGCGTACGGATCGCTCTGGCTGGCTGGCCTCACCGGTCGCGGTGAGGGTGGCGATGTCGACTCGGAGGACACGGGCGAGGTCGCGGAGGGCTGTGTAGCTGTCGACGTCGCGAAGACCACGCTCCACCTGCGACAGCCACGACTCCGAGCGACCGACGAGCCCGGCCACGGCGACCTGGCTCAGGCCACGGCGACGGCGGTGGAGGGCGATGCGGCGGCCGATTGGTTCGGGCACGGATCGATCGTGGCACAACGGGAGCGCGCCCCTAGATCCGAAGCTGTCGGCATTGTCCTCGCCGTAGCACCCAGCCTCCCGGCGATGCGCCACCAGCGGCAGCCGGTGTGGCTCCCCACCAGCACTCGCTGCGCCATCAGCACCGCGTCGTCGTCGAGCACCTGCAGACCTTGCCGGGCCCTTCGAACATGGTTGATATCGGACTTGATCACGCCTCGGCACAGCGGCGACGCCACTCGCTGAGCGAGATGGACCCGCGACACCTTCATCGCTTCTACCACTCTGACGGCGCCACCACGTTGTCACGTTGCGCAGACCGCAACGGATTGGCGGGCTGCAACGAACTGCGCCCGGACGGTCAGTTGCCAGATCTTCACTCGACCAACTGGCCACAGTCGATCAGAGGCCGAACCGAGGGGTGGGCACATGGGCTGGGCCTCGTACTCCGAGGATGTGAACGACCGACACAACGACAACCGCCATACCCTTGAAAGTCGCCCAGCCGTACCGGCCGGGTCTGCTCCTCATGCCCACGCCGGGCGGCGTCCACCCCGGAAGAGAGCTCACAAGATGTCAAAGCTCAGCCGACTGTTCGCCTCGATCAAGACTCCGAAGACTGATCCGGCCAGCACCGTTCGAGAGCTTCAGGAAACAGTCTCTCGCCAGAGAAACAGAATCGCAAACCTCGAGAAGGACAACGGAAACCTCCTTCGCATCGTGCACAGGCTCAAGAATGAGAAAGCAGGCACTCACAGCTGAACTCGCACTAAGCGGGCAAAGGCGCAAGACGAACGGACGCAAAGTTCCCAAGAACTCCCAGGTTCGGGTCCGGGAACAAGGCGCCACTCAGCCCGCTGACCGGAAGGCGGTGTAGCGCTCGTCCAGCAGATCGCGGTCTGGCCGCTCCGCCCGGATCCTCGGCACGACCATCAGCCGCTGCCCGCTACTCCTACCGGCGTTCCGCTCCTCGTTGATCATCCCGGCGTCCTCGGCGGGCCCCGGGAGTAGCTGGCACCGCCGCCTCAGTGTCGGTCCCTCGCGCTACGGTAGGCTCGTGACGGCGTTGTGGTCCTTGGACGAGCAGTCCTGCACCGTCGGTCCACTAGGGCTTGGCGCGGCAGCTATGGCAACCCGAGAAACGCTGCTCGAAATGGACTATGTTCGGTTCGACGCCGCCCACCAACGGTCGTTCGTCGCCACCCGCGACAGCAGGCTACTTCGGTGCTTGCAGCGCTGGTGTCGGGTGGCACCTCTGCCGCGCGACGCACACCGTTTCACCTCGACAGCCCGCCGAGCAGTTGAGCAGCTAACCGGCGGCACCGCGGACATCAGGGCGGCCTCCGTGACAGCCCCTTGGTCGCTCGGATGACACTTCGGTTGGGATCGCTGGTCGAGTACGTCAACTCGCCCGGAATTGGACGGGTCGCCCGCATCGACGGCGACCGAATCAGAGTGGAGCACTTCGAGTCGGTCGCCGAACCCGTCGCCGACGCCGCGTTGCTCCCCCTCGCCGAGTGCCGTCCGGCGCGCCTGGAGCGGCAGACCCGGGTCTTCCGTTTGAACGGTCAGACGGGCGAATGGACGCCAGGCCGGATCGCCGGTGGCCAGTCGCCGCGCTACTTCGTCAGGTTCCCCAACTCTGATGTGGATCTCCCGATCGACGAGGCCGAACTCCGGGTTCGCTGGGACCGCCCGATCCGCAACCCGGTGGACGTGCTCGCCTCGACCGCCAACGAGACCCCGGTACTGCGCGATGCCCGCATCCCGCTGCTGCGGGACCTGGTCCGCCAGCGCGCGGCGTGCGCGGGCATGACGGCGGTGCTGTCGGCGGCGGTGGAGATCTACCCGCACCAACTCCACACCGTCATGAAGGTCCTGCAGGACCCCGTCCAGCGCTACCTCCTCGCCGACGAGGTCGGACTCGGCAAGACCATCGAGGCCGGGCTGATCGTCCGTCAGACGATGCTGGACCGCCCGGACACCCGCATCGCGGTGATCGCACCGGACCTACTGCGCCGCCAGTGGCAGCGCGAACTGCGTGAGAAGTTCTTCATTGACGACTTCCCCCGCGCCACCCTCCGGATCGGTGCCCACGAGATGCCGGCGAAGTGGTCGGACTACCACGGGTTCGACTTGGTGGTAATCGACGAAGCGCATCGGATCGTCCAGGGCGGGGACCCGGGGACGTCGCCATACCGGGATTTGGCCGCGTTGGCGCACTCCGTCCCGCGGATCCTGCTGCTGTCCGCGACCCCGGCGACCGCGCACCCTGACACCCACCTGGGTCTGCTACACCTCCTCGCGCCGAGCATCTACCGCTGGGACGACCGCGCGGCCTTCGCCCGGCGCCTGAAGACCCGCCAGCAACTGGCCGACGCCCTCTTCGCGCTTGACGGCGAGTTCACCTTCCTGCTGGAGCCCACCCTGCAGCAGATCGGCGAAATCGTCCCCGACGACCCGCTCCTCAAGGCGCGGACCGCGGACATCCTCGGACTGCTGGACGAGGATGGCGAACTGGCCGACGCCGACACCCGCGGTGGCCTCAACGACGCCATCGCCGCGCTGCGCGCCCACGTCGGCGAGACCTACCGACTGCACCGCCGGATGATCCGGCATCGCCGGTCAGCCGCGCTCACCAGCAGCGACGAGTCGAACCATTACGAGATCCGCGGCCGGAGCCGCGCCCAGTCAATCCCCGTCCGGTCCCGCGAGCACGACGCGGCCCAAGAAGTGCTGCTCGATTGGCAGGGCGGAATCGCTGACGTGCTGCTCGACGAAGGTCGAACGGACGAGCGCCCCGCCTACGGGAAGATCCTCGCGGTACTGGCCGCGCGCGCCGGCGGACCCGTCGATGACCTCGTCGCCGCGCTGTCCTGGCGGATCCAACACGACGCGGAAGCGGCCGATCGCGCGGGGTTGACCGCGACCGAGCGGGCCGAGTTGCGGGCGCCGGCCGTGGCTGCGGTCGAGCACCAGGCGCTCGCCGCGCTCGTTGACGCCCGCGGCGACGGCCCGACCGAACTCGCCGCGTCCCTCGTCCCTCTGCTGCGCAGGTCGCAGCGCGCGGTCGTCTTCTGTGGCCCCGGCGGCCTCGCCCGATCGCTGGCCCGCGAGTTACACCGGCACCTGCCGGTGGACCGGCGGGTCCGCGAGCACACCGCGGAGGTGGGCGGTGCGGCCGCCGAGCAGGCTGTCCAGGACTGGACGACCGGACGCGGCGTGCTCGTGCTGGACGGCACCGGCGAGGATGGCTTGAACCTGCAGATCGCCGACGTCGTCGTGCACTGCCGACTGCCGCGCTCGCCCAACGTGCTCGAGCAGCGACTGGGCCGGGTGGATCGCTACGTCAGCGTGCGTCCGGGCGCGCCGACCGGGCCGGCCGTGCAGTTCGTGCTCGCCCAGGCCGACGGCCTCTCCACCATCTCCGGGGCGTGGGTGGAACTGCTCGGCGACGGCTACCGGATCTTCGACAGCTCGTTGTCGTCGCTGCAGGACGCAGTCGAGGTGGGTCTCGACGACGTGTGGGCGGCCGGGTTGGAACGCGGACCGGCAGGTCTCACCGTCCAGGCCCAAGCCGTGGCCGACCGGCTGGACGGGGAGCGGAAGGCCGTGGAGGCGGCCGATCTGATCGAGTCGGTGTTCGGGACCACCGCCGAGGCCGACGCGACGACCGCCGCGGTGGACGCCCTCGAAGTCGACTGGCGCACAGTGGAGTCCACCGTCGTCACCTACGCCGATGACGGGCTGCGCTTGGCCCGCACGGAGGTGGACGGCACGCGGGTCGTCCGCTTCCGACTGGGTGGCCACGAGCCGCTGATGCCGCCCCGGTTACTGGCTCGCGGTGGGCACGTGGTCACCGCCGACGCGCTGCGCGAGGGCGCGTTCAACCGCAGTGTCGCGCTGCGCATGCCCAGCACCCGGGTGTTCCGGATCGGGCACCCGTTCGTCGACCTACTGGCGACCGTCATGGAGGTCGACGACCGTGGGCAGGCCGCCGCGTTCTGGCGGATCGACCGCACGCACACCGGTGACCCGGAGGTCTACTTCGCCGTCGACTTCCTGGTTGAAGCCTCCTTCCGCTCGGCGGCCGAACTGGTCGACCAGGCCCACCCCGGTGCGCTGCACGCCCTGCGCCGGCAGGCCGACGGCCTCTTCCCGCCGTTCGTCGGTCGCGCCTGGGTCCGCGCGGGCGCGGGCACCGCCGTCTCGGACCAGCACAGCATCGACTGGCTGGACCAGCCCTTCGACAGGTCGCGCAACGACCTGAACCTCAACCCGACACGCATCCCCGCCCTGATCAACTTGTTCGGCACCCGCGAACGCTTCGCGCAGGCCGCCCGCGACTCCGATGGCATCGCCCGCCGCGACCTGGTGCGCGTCACCGACCTGGCCGAGCGCAGTGCGGCGGCCGCGGAGCGGGGCCGAGGGCAGATTGAGGTGCTGCGGGCGCAGGCGCTGGCCCGCCGCGCGGCCGGGGACCTGGTCGGCGACGCCGACGCCTACACGTTGGACGTCGAGTTGACCGAGGCGTTCCTGACCGATCTCGGCACACCGACGATACGACCGGTCGGCGCAACGTGCATCGTGCGCAGCGGACCAAGTGGGATGCCACGTGCCGAGAACTGACGACGAAGCACAACTCTTGCTCGACAAATGGCCCGACCCGCCGGTGGGCGCCGTCCCGCACGACCCCGTCGTCCGCCGCCTGGCCGACGCCCTCGCCGGCCTGCCTGCGGACGGATCGGGGCGCGGCGACATCACGGCGCTGGTCCGGCAGGTGCTGCTGCAGACCGACGCGGCCACTGGGCAGACCGGGCGGCTCGCCGTCCCGGACGGCGCGGGGCTACCCCGGCGCCAGGACTGGGCCGCCGCGCGGTGCGACGTGATCTCAACGGCCCGCGGGTTCTCGGTCGCGGCGCGCCCGTGGCACCCCCCGACCCCCACCGCTCAACGGAGTGCGGCGGCCGAGGACCTGCGGCAGATCCTCGCCGCACGGCCCGACCGGGCCGTTGCCGCCCCGATCCCGGCGGACCCGTTCTGGTCCACCGCCTCCGGCCTGCGGGGGTACCGGTCGACGGGCCAGCGCCAGGCTGCCCGCGCGGTCGTCACCGCTCCCCCGGGTGGCACCGTGATCGTCAGCCTGCCGACTGGCCAGGGCAAGACGTGGGTGGCCTTCGCCCCGACCCTGCTGGACTGGTCGCGCAGGGCGGTCACGGTGATCGTCGTGCCGACCGTGGCGCTGGCGCTGGACGTGGAGCGCCGGGTGGAGGAGTTGCTGGCGACCCGCGGGCACCGCACGATCGGGCGACGACTGGCCTATGTCGGTGAGATGGACGAGTCGGCCAAGGCGGCTATCCGCCAGGCCGTCGCCGAGGGCCGTCAGCGGATCCTGGTCACCTCGCCGGAGGCGGTCGCGACCGGTCTGAGCACCGCTCTGCAGCACGCCGCGCGCGCCGGCCGGTTGGGTCACCTGATCATCGACGAGGCTCACCTCGTCGAGCAGTGGGGGGTCTTCCGCCCGCATTACCAGGACCTCGCCGGGTACCGGCGCACCTGGCTGGAGCAGGCCCCTGCGGGGCAGCGGGTGGTGACGGTGGCAATGAGCGCCACGTTGACCGGCCACCAGGTGCACACGCTGGCCGGCATGTTCCCCGGCGAGCCGACCGAACTCGTCTGGGCGTCCAACCTGCGCCCCGAGACCAGCTACTACCTGGCGTCCTTCCCCTGTGATGACGACCGCGTCGACGCTGTGCTCACCGCAGCGGCCCTGCTGCCCCGGCCGATGGTGCTCTACGCGTCGACCAGGGCAGACGTTGCGCTGTGGGCGCACCGGCTGCGCGGCCGGAACTATCGCCGGGTCGCGGAGATCACTGGGGACGACGGCCTTGCCCGGCGCGCCGAGGTCCTCGAGGGCTGGCGGGGCTACCCCGGCGCCAGCGGCGCGACCCGCTACGACGTGGTCGTGGCCACGTCGGCCTTCGGTCTCGGGTTGGACGTACCCGACGTGCGTACCGTGCTGCACGCCTGCGTCCCGGAGACGATCGACCGGTACTACCAGGAGGTGGGCCGGGGCGGCCGGGACGGCCGGCCGTGCCTGTCCTACCTCGCCGAGGGCCCGGACGACCGGGCCGTCGCCTACGGCCTCAACAGGCAGACCCTCATCGGCGACGAGCGCGGCTGGAAGCGCTGGCGCAGCATGTTCCGAGCCGGCACATGGGACGGACGGGTCGGCGTCGTACCGCTAACCGCCACGCAGGCGGACTACTCGCTCGACACCCAGCACAACAGAGCGTGGAACCGCCGGACCCTGCACCTGATGGCCCAGGCCGGGCTGATCGAACTGCGCTCGAACAATCCCTCCGGTGCGTCCGCCGACCGCGCCGGGGACGACGCGCAGCACGGCCGGGACATGGTCGTCGTGAAGATCGTCAAGGCCGAGGCCAACGACGAGGAGGCGTGGGGCACGGCGATGGGCATCCGCCGCGACGAGAAGCGCGGCGCGCAGGACGCCGCCATCGTTGAGATGCTCGACGTGCTCGACGGGGGGCGCTGCATCGGCGAGGTTCTCGCCGGCTATTACACCTCCGAGTGGGAGGACGATCGGTTGGGCACCGGGGTCACCTGCCGCGGCTGCCCGGACTGCCGGGCGACCCGCAGACCGCACGGCGAGCCGGACCTGCCACCGCTCTACCGCGTGGCCCCCGCGCCCAACCCCCCGCTGCCGGCCATGACGAAGGCACCCGATCCGCTCGCCGGGGCACGGGGGGCGTCGTCGTGGCTGAGCCTGCACTGGCGCGACGAGCGGGAGCGCGCCGATCTCGTCCCCGACTTGCTGGAGCGGCTGGCCCGGCGCGGCGTCGCAGTGTTCGGCGGCCCCGGCCTGGACGCCGCGACCGCGACCGCGCTGCAGGCGGCGGCGCGACCGGCACCGATCGTCGTCGACCGCGACCACGACCTCGTCGACGGCTACCGGGGTACCGTCGTCTGGCTGCTCGAAGGCGACCCGCCCGACCCCGCGGTTGTGCAACGCCTCGATTCCCCCGACGTCACCTACTTGGTGCATCCGGCTACACTCGGCGATCACAACCGGCCCGGTATTGCCCTGAGCGAGATCCATTCCGCTGTCCTCCCAGTGACGACTGCCCTGGAGATCCTCTGATGGTGCTGATTAACGAGCCGGCCTCGATCCCGGCCTACATGTGGGGCGTAGTCCGCTACCTCGCCGACGCGGACCGGCCGGTCCCAGCGATCACGGCACGCGCTTTGCTCTGCCCGGAACCGCTGCGGGCCCCGGACGCGGCCAGGCTGGATCCCACGTTCGACAACACCATCGCCACGCTGACCGGGCTCGGCTTGGTCGAGGACGACGACGATCACCTGAGCCTGGGACCGGCGCTAGCCGGGGCCGCCCCGGACGACCTCGACGGCTTCCGGCGCGAGTTGCGCCGAGCCGTGCTCGACCCCGCCCGCAACACCGACCTGGGCACCTCCAAGTCGCAGTCCGGCCCACGCGATCTGGTCCGGGCGCTGGCCTGGTTCCTCGCCCTCGACCCCCTCGAACCGGCGCTGGGAACGGTGGAGATCGAACAGCGGCAGCGCGGCGCCTTCGCCGATGACGTCGGCCGCGCGCTGGTCAACGAGACCCGGTGGAACCGGTTCACCTATTGGGCCCCCGCGCTCGGGCTCGCCGCGACGGAGTTGGTGCCCAGCGAGCAGCGGACGAAGCTGGTCCCGGACTGCACCGAGGCGGTCCGCCAGTGCATGTTGTCCCGCTACGCCGATCGGCAGACCCGCGACCTCAGCGAGGTGCTGGAGGCGATCTGGCAGGACCTCCCCGTGCTCCCCGGCGGGCGCTACAGCCGGGAGTTGGGGCTCCCGGTCGCCGACGTGCTCGCCCCCAGCCTGTCGTTCGCGCTGCTACGCGGGGGCGAAGCCGCCTGGTGGCGCCTCGACAACCCCGCGGACGCCCCCCGCACCGTCCTGCTGACCGACCCGGGGCGCGCCGACGGAGTGCGACGGTTCTCCGAGATCACGGTCTGGGGGCCGCAGGATGGCTGACCCGGTGACCGCCCTGCTCCGCTCGCCAGTCGGTGACGCGCGCGAGTTGCGCCGGGTCGTCTGCTGGGACCGGCAGCAGGTGACGGCGACGATCGCCACCGAGGCGGTGAGCCCGTCTAAACCAGTCTTCTTCGCCACCCACACCCCCTTGCGCATCCAGCGCACCGGCAAGGACGGCGTCCGGTCGGACACCCCGGGCCCGACCGTCGACGAGGCGGAGGTCGCCAGGGATTTCCTGACCCGCGACCCGGTGAACGGCGCGCTGCTGATGCCGGTGATCGGCCAGTCCGGCACCGGGAAGTCGCATCTGGTTCGCTGGGTCAAGGAGCGGATGCCCGAATCCGACCGGCGACACGTGATCTATCTGCCGAAGTCGGGCACCAGCCTGAAGAGCCTGCTAACCAACCTGCTCGCCGACCGGACCGATGGTCCGCTGGCCGCGCTGCGCGACCAGGTCGCCTCGATGACCTCCGGCATGGACCGGGCGGCGCTGCAGCAGCGACTGCTCAACGGCCTCCAGGAGGCCGTGGTGGCCGCGGAGCCCACCTCGCCGGAGATGCGCCGGCTCGCCGGTCCCGGCCGGCTGGAGACCCTGCTGCTCGACCCGTACGTGCGCGAGCACATGCTGCAGCCCGACGGCCTGATCGCGCGGATGGCCGCCAGCCAACTCACTGACGGCGCCGCGGAGGCCCACGACCGGCCGCTCGAGTTCACCGTCGACGACCTACCGCTGGACCTATCCGACGTCCGGCAAGCGGCGGCTGCGACCCAGCGGATGCTGGTCTACCTGCGCACCGGCGACAAGCCCCAGCAACTGGCGGTCGCGCTGCTCAACCAGGCGCTCGGCAGCGCCGTGGCCAACGCGGCGAACCTCGGATCCGGCCGGCTCAGCGATGCGCTGCTGCAGGTCCGGCGCCAACTGGCCGCGGAGGGCCGGGAGATCGTCTTGCTGGTCGAGGACTTCGCGCTGATCCAGGGCGTCCAACGGGAACTGCTTGAGGCCGTCATCGAGGCCGGCATCCGAGGCGGGCGCACCGAGTACGCGCCGATCCGCACTCTGCTCGCGGTCACCACCGGCTACTACCGCAACCTCGTCGACACTGCTCTCACCAGAGCGCAGGCCGCCACCCCGTACGTCTACGACCTCGACGTCCAGTTCGACGGCTCCCCGGCGGGGCTCGACGAGGTCGAGGGTTTCGTCGGACGCTACCTCAACGCCGCCCGCCTCGGACGGACCGTGCTCGACGCCGCAGGCGACGACCCGGATGCCAAGGTGCCGAACGCCTGCAAAGACTGCCAACTGCGCGCGCCGTGCCACGCCGGCTTCGGCGCCTCGACCGCGGACCCCGTCGAGCGCGGCGAAGAACCCGGCTACGGCCTGTACCCGTTCAACCGCCCTGCGCTGCACCGCGCGATCCTGGCCAGGGCACCGGAGGGCCGCCCCGACGCGTTCAACCCCCGCGCAGTGATCGGCCAGGTGATCCGGAGCGTGCTGCTCGAGCACGCATCGGCGATTACCGAGGGGACGTTCCCCGACGAGCGCTTCACCGAGCGGTTCCCGACCCAGGAACTCGACCTGCCGGTGCTGCCGGTCGCGGTCAGCGCCGAACTCGAACGGCTCTCGCCGGCCGACGCGCCGCGCCGCGCCGCGCTGCTGGAGTTCTGGGGCGACGCACCGGGCCAGGTGACAAACCTCGACCCGGTGATTCACGACGCGTTCGGCATCCCGCCGCTGCGCCTCGACGATGCCCCGGAATCCACACCGCCCGCGAAGACCTCCCCGAGCAGGGCACCGGGCAGCCGCCCGGCCCGGACCGCGTCCACTACGGTCAAGACCTCCGAGATCGAGGACTGGGGTGCCCGCCAGCGGCAACTCCCAACGAACGTCGCCCGTGATCTGCGGAGGATCGTGCGCACCGCGGTGGTTCAACGCACGCTATGGCTCGACCCGCTGATGGCCGAGCCGCTCAGTGCCACCCTCGACCGGGTGTGGCCGGTGCGGTCGAGCGTGGTCTCGATCGAGGAAGCGGAGTCGGAGAACGATCCGCGCACCGCCCAGGCCCCGATCAGGTTTGACCGAACCCCGGCCAACGCCGAGTTCCTGCAGGGGCTACTAGCGCTCGCGCGAGGTGACGCGCGCGGCAACCCCGCCGCTGTCCGTCGGCTGGCCGACCTCGCCGAGAAGCACCGCCCGGCGCTCATCCGGCGTATTCAGGAGGAAACCGGGTCCACCGATGCCGAGTTGGTCCCGACGCTGCGGGTAGCACTGCTCGGCGCGGCGCTGGCCGGGCGCGTCTGGCCCGGCGCCGACGAGGCCACCCTGCTCGCCGCGGCCCTGAACGACGGCGCGGGCTGGGTATGCCGCGGCGCCGAACTGCGCACCCCAGCCTGGCGCGAGGCGTGGGGGCGGCACCGAGCCCAACGACCCGAACTGGTCGACCGGATCCGGCGGGCGGTCGGCATCTCCCGCGGGCGCGGTGACGTTCGAATGATCGACGCGGTGCGGGCGACCCGACTGCTGCGCCTCGCCGCGGCCGAACCCTGGGGCGCCCCGGCCGCGGCCGACGTCCCAGACTGGGTGCGCCCGATCGCGGCCACCGTCACAACCTGGGACACCCTGGTTCCCGACCAGTTCCGGCAGGTCGAGTCGACGGCGATGGCGATCCGGCGGGCGATGCCGGCCGGGACCGCGTACCGCACCCTGTTGGCCCGGTTGCGGGAGGCGTTCGAGGCCGCGGTCGCGGCCGGCCTGCTGGTCGGCGAGCTCACCGCGATCGAGGACACCCTCGACACCGCGACCGACTGGGGGTGGGACGCGCTGCGGTTGCTGCACGACGATGTCGCCGACGCCCAGCGCGCCACCGCGGAGGGGACCCTCAACCGGGCCGTCGCACGGGCCGCGATCCGCGACCGGGGTGCCGACCTCCCGCGGATCACCCGCCTGCTGGCGGACGCGGATGAATGGCTTAGCTACGCCGCCGGCCGGGCTGAGAAGGACCCGCGCACGGCCGACGACATCGACCACGCGCTGGCCGGGATCGTGGATCGCTGGAAGCGGATCGGGACGGCACGATGACCGCGGATGCGCCCCTGGGCGCAGCCATTGCAGCCGAGGACCCGGCCGGCCCGGGCACGGACTCGGATCCGGATACCCCATCGCTGGTGGACAGGGCTTTGGCGCTCACCGCGGCGGCGAACCGACTGGTGGCCGGCGAGCGGGAACGTGCCGAGGCCGAACGTGTGCTCAAGCGCATCGGCGAGATGGAGCGGGCGCTCGACGACCTCACCGATGCGGTGCAGTTGGCCGAGTCGCTGGAGACGCTGTCCGGGAACCCGATCGACACCTCGGGCGCCACCCGCGGGCTGCAGTCGTTCGCCCAACTCTCCACGGGCCGACCACCGGACACGGTGTTCAACCGGGCCAGGAACGCGATCAGCGCGGCCACGGGCGCGGTCCGGGAGGCGGTCGCCGACAACTGGACGCGGTGGACCGACCAGGCGATGCGCGACCTGCCGCTGCACCGGCTCGCCGTGCTGCCCGCGGAGGCCCGCGCGGCGGCGGGCGACGAGGAGCGGACCCTGCGCGGCCTCGCCCAGCGCACCACCGCCACCGTCGCCCAGATGCAGCGCTTCGGCGAGTCGCGCGCAGTGCTGGCCGCCGCGCTCGACGCCGTCGCCGAACCGCCCGTCGAGTTGCGACTGTTGTTGGAACTCCTGGAGCAGGGGCCGGTCCCGCTGAGTCGCCTCGACGACCGCGAGATCACGCTGCTGCGCCAGGTCGGCGACCAGATCGAAGTGCGGAGACGACGCACGTGACGCTTTCCCCCGAGCTGACTTCGGCGCTGCTCACGGCGCTAGAGGACCGCGAGTTGCCGCTGCTGTCGTGGGGGGTGACCAGCGGTGCGCTCACCGAGGACGAGGTGCGCGCCACCATCGCCGAGGTGCTCGCGCAACGCAGCAACCCCCACAGCGTGACCGCGGTCCAGGCCCAGCGGCACCTGCTGGAGCACGCCCTGCTCGTCCGCGAGCCCGCCTCCTCGCCGCCGCGGTTCCGGACCCGGATGGCCGAGGCCCTGCGACTGGCCGCGCGGCTGCGGCAACTGTTCTGGTGGCAGCGCGGGCGGATGGACGCCCCGGCGCCTCCGACGTGGTGGGAGCAGGGCCGCCGACTGGTCGCCGACTACCGGGTGCACGTGGCCCCGCGCTGGTACCCGTGCCGCGACCAACCCCTGGACGCTGTGCGCGCCGAACTCGCCGACGTGCCCGGCTGGGGACCGCTGCAGTCGGATCTGGCCGGTGCCTACATCGGCGAGCGCGAACTCGCCCGGTTCCAGATCGACACCACCCGCGCGGTACTGGCCTCGGTGACCGACCGGCTGGGCCGCGGCGTGATCGTCGGTGCCGGGACCGGGACCGGCAAGACGCTGTCGTTCTACCTGCCGGCGTTCTTGGCCATGGCCGAGAACCTGCAGTCGGAGCGGCCCGGTCGAGTGCACACTATGGCGATCTACCCGCGCAAGGAGTTGCTGCGCGACCAGCTACGTGAAGCGGTGTCGGTGGCCCAGACGCTGGCTCCGACGCTGCGCAACGCCCGGCGGCGGGCAGTCCGGATAGGCGTGCTCTACGCCGACACACCCGAGAACCGCGGGACTGCGGCGCGGCCCGTGGCCAAGGGCGGCTGGCAGCGGCGCGGGAACGACCTGGTCTGCCCGTATCTGCCCTGCCCTGGCACCGACGAGAAGGGTTGCCGGGGCGAGTTGGTCTGGCGAGCAACGGACGGGCGTCGCGAGCGGCTGCGCTGCCGGTCCTGCGACCTCGTCATGGACGACCTGGTGCTCACCAGGTCCTCGTTGCGCCAGCAGCCTCCCGACCTGCTGTTCACCACCACGGAGATGCTCAACCGCACCGCCACCGCAGCGCTAGGTCGGATCATGGGCTGGGCCGGCGGACCGCCACCGGAGCTGGTGCTGCTCGACGAGGTGCACACCTACGCCGACACGCACGGCGCGCAGGTTGCGCTGCTGCTGCGGCGCTGGCGCGACGCCGTGCGCCATCCAGTCACCTTCGTCGGCCTCAGCGCGACACTGCGCGCCGCGGACACCTTCTTCGCCCAACTAACCGGGCTGGACGTGGCCGCGGTCGACCACGTCACGCCGGCACAGGCGGACATGCGAGCCGAGAGCCGCGAGTACGCGCTCGCCTTGCGCGGCGACCCGATCTCCGGCGCCAGCCTGCTGTCCACCTCGATCCAGGCCGCAATGCTCTTCGGCCGGGTGCTCGACCCGCCGGAGAACGAGTACCTGCACGGCTCGACGGGCTTCCTGTTCACCGACGACCTCGACGTCACCAACCGGTTCTACGACGACCTGCGCGACGCCGAAGGGGCCCAGGACCGTCGCGGTCGCAGCGCCGGCCGGCCGGGTCGGGTGCTGGCGGCCCTGCGCTCCCCGGACGCGGACTTCGCTGCCGACCGGTACCGCGACGGGCAGTCGTGGGACGTCGTGCAGCGCATCGGACGGACGCTGCCGTCCCGAGCGGATGCCGGTGAGTTGCGGATCGGTCGGACGACCTCCCAGGACGCCGGGGTCGATCTGGACGCGGACCTCATCGTCGCCACGGCGTCGCTGGAGGTCGGCTTCGACGATCCGCGGGTCGGGCTGGTGCTGCAGCACAAGGCGCCCTACGACACCGGCGGATTCCTGCAGCGCAGGGGTAGGGCCGGTCGCCAGCGCGGGTCCCGGCCGTGGACCGTCGTCGCGCTCTCCGACTACGGCCGCGATCGGCTCACCTACCAGGCTTATGACCAACTCTTCTCGCCCGAACTGGCGGCCCGGCGCCTGCCGGTCGGCAACCGCAACGTGCTGCGCATCCAGGGCACCCAGGCGCTGCTGGACTGGCTAGGCGCCGCGCTCGCGGCCCGCCGCCGACACATCGACCCCCGCCAGGTGCTGGGGCCGGCCCGCAACGAGTCCGACTCCGACGACGGCGATGTGGTCGACGTGCTGGAGGAGTTGCTACACCGCCCCGACCGGCAGGACGACCTGCACCGGCACCTGCGCCGGGCGCTGCAGATCAGCGCCGACGAAGCCACCGCGCTGCTGTGGGAGCAGCCGCGCTCCCTGCTGCTGGCGGTGGTACCCACGGCGCTGCGCAGGCTCCGGGTCCGCGCCCGCGAACTGGGGGGACCGGCGGAGGCGGATCCTGGGGCCGCCGCCCTGCTGCCCGAGTTCCTCACCCGCTCGATGTTCGAGCCGCTCAATCTGCCTGAGGTCGCCCTCGGGCTGCCCTTCGACCCCGACCGCACAGAGGGGATGCCGATCGAGCGCGCCCTGCGCGAGGCGGTGCCGGGGCGCGTCAGCATGCGCTTCGGCCATCAACACAGCGAGGACCGAACCTGGCTGCCCCTGCCCCCCGCGCAGGAGCCGGCACTGGACCTGGCGACGCTGGACGCGGACTTCAGCCGTCAGGGTCGATGGCGCACCGCCGAGGGACCGGAACTAGAGGTGCTGCGCCCGCTGCGGCTGGGACTGCAGCAGCCGCCGCCAGACATTGAGACCCAATCGCAGGGTGTCCCGATGTGGATGTCGCACCTGGTGCTCCCGGTGGCCGGGCTCGCCGAAGCGGACGTCCCGAACCCGTCGCCGTGGCGCCCGCGGATCGCCTCGGCCGGATTCGCCACCCACGCGAACGGCAACCCGACGACCATCCGTCGGATGACCGTCGGCGCGGAGTGCGAAACCGTGCGCAGCGGCGGCAAGCGCGAGCGACGAACCGTGCGCTACCGGATCGACGACCGGCCCGCCGCCATGGGCTTCCAGCTCAGCGCCGACGCCGCGCTCTTCGGCGTCACCCGGCTCGACGCGACGACGGCTGCGGTCGCGAAGCACCTGACCTCGCCGGGCTGGCGCACTCTCGCCTTCCGCACCGCCGTCGCGGAGGACCCGGTGCTGGCCGAGGCCGCAACCACGTTCCAGCGCGGCTGGCTCGCCCAGGTCTATCTGACCTCCTTCGCCTTGTTTGGGCTTGACGGGAGATCCGGCCAGCAGGCACACGCCGCCCTGGCGGGCGGGGCATGGCGCAGCCACCTCGGCGACGTGCTGCGCGCGCTGTACCGCGACAATCGCGCCGGACCGGCGGTCAACCAGGACCGGCTGGTCAGCGGCCTGACGGCGCTGAGCGACGACCCCGCGATTACCGCACGCCTCGACGAGCACGCCACGCTGCTGTGGGCGGACGACGTGGCCGCGCGCACCACCGGGCTGGCACAGCGCGCCTACGACGAGACACTTGCCGCGGCGATCCGCGTAGCCGCGCTGCGGGCCTGCCCCGACGCCCGCGACTCCGACCTGCTGATCGACGTCGAGTCGCGGCGCGATCCGGACGGTTTGACCATGGTGTGGCTGGGCGAGACCGCGATCGGCGGAACTGGCGTCATCGAGCAGTTGGTGCGCTTCTACTCTGCAGACCCGCGCCGGTTCTGGGGCCTGGTGGACAGCGCCCTTCAGCCCGGGCCCTACGAGTACGTCGATATCCGACTGCGGCGCCTGCTGGAGCACATCGCGGCCGAGCCGGCGGGCGCCGTCACGGGGGCGATGTCGGCGCTGCGAACCGCCCGGACCAACGAGGCGGCCACCGCCGCGCTGGACGACCTGCGCGGGGCGTGGGCGGCCCTGGACGGGCACCCGCCGCACGCAGTTGTAGCTGCGCTGGCGACCAGGATGCTGCGCCCCGGCAGCGACGCCGGCACCGACCAGGCCGCTCTGGAGACCGTGCGGGCGTGGGACGGCTTGGAACGGCGGCTCGGAGTGGAACTCGACGCCCAGGTCATCGCCTACCTTGTGGGCTCCGGGCGGCTAGCGGTACCCGGAGTCGCCCTTACGGCGGATCAGGTGTTCAGCCTGCTCTGGCCGCGCGGTGCGGGAGCCGAGGTGCGGCACCTATACCACTACCAGCCCTACGGCGCGCCGCCGCTGCTGGACCGGCGGTTGGTCGAGGCGGCGCACGACCTGCACCTGCCCGAGGTCGACGTCACGGTCTCCGACTGGACCGACAGGTTCCGAACAGAGTTAGCGCGCCACGGGGCGGTGGACCTGGTCGCGCCCGCCGAGCGGCGCGGCGACCTCGCCGAGGCCGTCCGCGCGGTCCCACTGCTGGCGGTGGACCACGACGTACTGCGTATCTACGGACAGGCCCGCCACGTGGTGCAGGATGGCGCCGTTCTGCGGGTCCGGATCGAGATGCGGGAGGTACTCCAGTGATCCCGCGGGAGCGGACGGTTCGGACGGGCCGCGCCACCGGTGTCCGGATCGAACCGGTGCTGAGCACGGCGCTGCTGGCCGAGTTGCTGTCCCCCGGGCCGAGGCTGTGGCTGGTCTCGCCGTGGATCAGCGACGTCGCGGTGCTGGACAACAGCCGTGGCGGCTATGACAGCCTGGTCCCCGAGGCCGCAGCCCGAACGTACCGGCTATCCGACATGCTCTCCGCGCTGGCGGAGTCGGGCGCAGTGGTGACAGTCGTGACCCGCCCGGACGCGCACAACAAACGCTTCCGGAGCGTGCTGGAGCGCCGGACGACCCGTCCGATCCGAGTCGTCGAAGACCCTGACGTGCACGAGAAGACACTGTGCGGGGAGACCTGGCTGCTGACCGGCTCGATGAACTTCACCCTGCGCGGCATGCAGGTGAACGACGAGGCGATGTCTTACCAGCTGAATCCCACCGCCGCCGCCCAGGCACGGCTGGAGTTCACCCGGCGCTGGGGGCAGTTGTGATCAAAACCGCGGACGTCACCGACGCCGGAACGCGCACCCCCGAGGCCGTGGACGCGTTCCTGCTGGCCTTCTTCGGCGCAGGCAACGACGTCGAGTTCGACCCCGACCCGACCAGCCCGGTGGGCGCCTGGCTGGCGCCGTCGCTGCAGGCCCTGCGCACGCCGTCAGACGTGCCAGTGGTCCTGCCGCGCAAGCGACCCGAGGACGACGGGCGGCGCACCGCCTACGTGCTGGCCAGGGACCGGCGCCACGCCACCGAAGTCGCCGAGTTGCTGACGGCGTTCATCGGGCCTAGCTACTCATCGTTCATCGGTCGACCGGCCGATCTGGATCCGCACGACCCGGTGGACCGGGCGGTGCTGGATCTGGTCGGTGACGGGCTCGCATTCGTCCTATCAGCACCCGGCCCGGCTCGGGACCGACGGATGTGGACGGTGCTAGCGACCATGCAGCGCGCAGTGGCGGACCGCCCGGCCCGGCTGACCACCGTGCCCAAGCCGGTCGGACGATTGCTCGGCGAGTTCGAGGCGGCGCTGGCCGCGGGCGAAAGCACGGCATCAGCGGAGTTGCTGGAGCAGTTGGCCACCAACAGCGGGCTATCCGCGACCAACCTCGCCCACCTGCGGATCAAGCGCCTGGCACGGCTCGGGCGCGACGCGGAGTTGCTGCGACTGCCCGGTCTCACCGACACAATGGTGACCGGTCCCCCGCTGCCGGTCGTCGACGCCGTGCTGACCGCGCTGTTCACCGTCGCACTGGCCGATCCCCTCGCGGCCGATGACCCCGCTGCCGCCCGTGCCGCACTCGTGGACCGCGGCGCGGTAGTGCCAGCGTTGTTGGACAACGACGCCACCCGGCTCAGCCCGCAGGCCGCGACCGTTCTCGCGCTTGCCGCACGGATCCGCGACGACCTGCCGGTCCTGCGCAGGTTACTGCGCGACGATCCGGTCCGCGCGGGCATCGCCGGGGTGGCCCCGGCAGTCGTGGCCGACCTGGAGCAGGCGGCGGCCGACGGCGAGCCGGGCCCACCGCCCGTGGTACCCGAAGTGCCAGCCCCGGCCGCGGTCAGTGATTGGGTCGACTTGATCGACGGACTGGCCGTTGATGCCGAGGCGGCCCGTACCACGCTCGCCGAGGAGCGCTGGCGTGACTGGCCCCGGCCTGCAGACCAGGACCGGGAGTTGGCGGACGCGCTCGCCACCCTCGATGACGTGGGCGCCCAGCGCGCCTGGCGGGCCGTCGGCGCCTTCATCGACGCCGTTGGATACCAGAACACGGCCGCAGCCTCGGCTCGCGAGTTCGTCACCAACGCGATCACCTACGGCAGGTACTCACCGGGCGATCTGGCGGCCATGGTTGCGCTCACAGACATCGTGCTGCGCGTGGCTCCCACTCGGACCGACTACATCGACCTGCTCAACGACCTGGGCGCCGACGCGGCGCGCTGGATGGCACCGAACCGGGCAACCGTCCTGCTCGATCTGGTGGAGTTGCTCGCCCGGCACGCGTGCCCGGATCACGATGCCCGGCTGGGCCTGGTGACGGTGCTGCTCGATCCGCTGCGCCGGCACACCGGGCTGCTGGACGCCGATCAACTCGCCTTCGCCGTGATGCTGTCGACCGAACTGGACGCAGCGGTCGACTGGCCCCCCATCGCCGAGGCCGACGACGGCGAGGACCGCCTCCGTTCGGTGACGGGGACAGTGCTGTTGTACTCACTGGACGAGGGCGCCATTGACCGGACGCGCACGACCCTGGGCCACCTCGCTCCGCAGGTGCGCGTCGTGGTCAACTCGGAGACCGACGGCAGTCCACGGATGCGCCAGCAGGCCCGCGGTGCCGACGTCATCGTTCTCGCGACCCGGTGCGCTACACACGCCGCGACTGGGTGTATCCGCAAGAACGCGAGCGCGCACGCCATCGTGAGCGAGGCCGATGGCAGCGGTTCGGCCTCGCTGCTCCGTGCGGCGATCGCCGGCTTGTCACGATCGTTGGGGTGAGCCCGCCGATCCACTAGGACCACCCCCGGTTAGGTGCCCGATCACCTGACGAGTACTCTCGATATCGACGGACGGGCGACTTGTGCCCGCTCGTCTTTTTTTGTGCCTCGAGCGGGGGAGGAGGTGAACACATGGGTCGAAGAAGCCGGCGTCGCCGGCCAAACCGAGGTGTCCGCAGCGACGGCCCGAGGATCCTGTCCGTCCTGGTAGACATCGGCAGGATCCTCGGGACCGTCATCGTGGTGCTGTCCCACCTGATCCGTGACCACATGGCCTGAGACGAGGAGGCCAACACCCCATGATAGCCCGTGACCGGCATTTCCTGCCGGCACGGGCTACCCGCAGTGCTCTCGCAGCGTGCGCGAAGGTGTCTCGACCGGTTCAGGCGCAGAATCCGGGCACTGCCACGGCCGAGACCGACTGACCGCCCGTACCGCGCCGCGCAGATCGCCCCGAGCCCGACACGATGGACTGAAAACCGCTGACACGGCCGCCGGCGAGACGATCGGCCCAACGGCCCGCATCGGAGCGACTCGGTGTGAATCGAGCATGTCGGCGAGCGCGACACGGCAGCGGCGAAATGCTCGAGGCGGGGCGACCGGTGTCGCAGATCAGCGCTACAACGAACCCGCGTGCGTGAACCGCTCCGAAGCGGTAAGGCGAGAGAGAGTGGACGTCAACAACACCATGGCGCTCAGCCCTTCCAAATGGGGCGGTGTTCGCGCTGGACTCACGTCGACGGGAGTGGCAATTGCAATGCGCCGTCCTTGGCGTTGAGGGTCTGTACAAACAGATTCGTGAGCTTGCGAACGTCGTTCGGTGTGTTCTGCAGGCCGTTCCAGCGCCGCTCGTCTCCCGGCGACAGGCACCATGTCCCTTCGGTCCAGGCCACGACCGGATCCAATACAGCGAGGCTCTCATCGATCTCATCAGCCGAAACTTCCGATGCCTCGCGCTCCGAAGTCAGCATGTCCATGATGTAGCCAAGGGACTGGACGCCGACACCGTGCGTCAACCGGGACTTGCGCGGCGGCAACTCCCAGGCTGCCGGCCAGCGCTCGCGGACTCGGTTCCAGAAGCGCGTGAGGTGGAGCAGCATCTGGCCTTCGTCGCCCTCGCCGGTGCGAGGATCCCTGTACCGGTACAGGGATCCTTCGTAGAGGCTGTTCTCGATCATCTTCAGGACGCTGTTGTCCTTGATGTAGCCCCCTGGCGTCGTCGGGGTCGCGATGGCCGCCCGGAATGGGCTGTCCGGGTGGGTATTGAGCCTGGTCAGCAGGGACGCCGGCAGCCGGCGGCGTGCATACTGGGCCGGCAGGTGCCCCGTGGTCTCCGGCAACAGCTCGTGGATCAGGCCCTTCGGCAGGGGCTTCGTGTTGTTGACGAGGATGAACTGGGAGCGCTGCTCCTCCTCGCCTGAGGCGATGAACCCGACAGCAGCGACAGGGAACTCGGCGACGTCGGCGTCGCGAATTGCCGCGGTCCGCTGCTGACCGTCCACGAGCCAGGCGGGCTTCTCTGAATCTTCCTGGGTTTCGTCGACCGGAATGATCAGCTCGCCGGGTTGAGAGTAGCTAACCGGCTCACGCTCGGACATCAGTGGAACCGCCTCGAACCGCACGTGATCGGTGAAGGCGAGCACAATCGCGTTCGGTAGCATCGCGCCCTCGGACTCGAGGTAGCGGCGGATCGCGCGGATGTGCGATACGACCTCTGGACGTTGATAGCCGTGCAAGTCGTCGGCGCCGTCACGTCGGGCCCGGGAGACGGTAGCAAAGTCGGCCAGCTTCTTGCCGTCGATTCCGAACACGTAAATGCTGTGCCGGCCTTGCGTGAGGCGAAGCGCCGGCACACGCAGGACATACTGGTCAGCCACGGGCGCTCCCCTGGGTCGTCGCTTTCCGGTTCACCGCGAACGCGGGAAGTGCATGCATCTTCGCGGCGAGGACCGACAAGTTGTGAAATCCTCGGCGCTTGTTCCGTTCTGTGCCGCGGAAAATGATCATCTCCACCCCGTGCTGGGCGCACAGCCCGCATTGGCAATAGCGCCATGGCGTGTCTTCCAACGTCCGGCGGTACGCGTCGATCCGGGACTTCTTGACACCGATGATCGCCTCGTAGTCGGCGAGCACAGTAATGACCTCATCGACAGTCGCTTGTCCTTCGTCCAGGCAGCGAAGCCGGTTGAGGCATTCGCGCTCAGTAAGCAAGGCGTCACGCTGAGAGACATGGCCGGCTAAGATGGCACGCTTCAATGTCACGTTGCCTTCGACCTGTGGCACCCGCACCGCGACGTAGGTCCCGACTTCGGTGTGGTAGTTGTCGCGATCGTCCATGAACGACTGCCGAAAGGCGCTCGTACTGTCGAAGCTGGTCACGCCATATTTCGCGAAGAGCTCCATCGAGGCGACCCGTGTGATGCCGAGTAGATGAAGCTCCACCCCCGGGCGGCGGACGCCTTCGATGTGCTCCAGACAGGCGAGGATGTCTGGCGTCTTCAGCGGCACCATCCCGCCGAGCGCGATACGTTGGTAGCCCAACTCCTGCAGTGTGCGAACGGAGTCGGCATAGCTCTGCGGTGACCACCCCTGTGCCGAAGCCACCGGTTCGAACGTGCACCTTCGGCTGTCGACGGCCTCGAGGAAGTCATTCGCCAAGCGCAGCGTGATGTTCTGCCGATCCTTCCAGGCCGGGTCGACGGTTTCGTCCGTCGCGGAGGCGTCGTAGCCGAGGATGACGTGGTCGACGCTGATACCGGCGTCAAAGCCGCACCCTTCGTAGAAGTCAATGACTTCGTTGACGGTGTAGGGCGGTTCGTGCTCGCTGACATAGTTGAACGCGCCGCAGTCACCGATGGTGGCGATGCTGTCGGGCAGCCGGAAGAAGCTCCGCACACCGCGCCGGTACAGGCGTTGCCGCTGGGACTGGGTGTACTTGCCGGCTCCGTTGACCGAACCATCAACTATCGCTTTGGATACCAGGATCCCGTCGTAAGGAATCTGGGTGAGAACCTCGTGGGCGTAGAGGTCATCGCGCTGTCGCACCCGTAGCGGACTGTACTCGTCATGGAGGAAGTCATAGGTCGGCGAGATGAGATCCTGGCTGTCCGGAAAATAGAATCTCATCGTCGCGCGTCCGTGTATGCCCGCATCAGGTAGTTCGCCAGTTCACCGATGTCCTTCGTTGTGTTCTGCAGCGCATTCCAGGGTCGCCCGAGTTCTTCCCATATGCCGTCGGTCCATCGGCATATGGGCGCAATGTGGGCCAGTTCGCGTTCGACCGCGGCAACGGGGTCTTTGCCACGCAGGTTCACATGCACCATCACGTGGTCAAGCAGCCGGGACATCGCGCGGATACCGACGCCGTGCATCAGCCGCGACTCCGTCGGCGGGCGACACCACGCGTCGGGGAAGGTATTGCGGACGCCTGTCCAGTACGTGATCAGCAGCAGGCGGATGCCCGCGGTGTCCGTCGTCCCAGCGGTGATGTTCCGGTACAGGTACAGCGCGCCCGACGACGACCTGAGTGACTCTCGAAGCCCTTCCACCAAGCTGTTGTCAGTCACCACGCGCTGGCGGGACTCCTCCGGTTCGGTCGAGGCTCGCTTGATCAAGTTGTGGAAGGGCGACGCCGGATCCTGATTGAGCATGTCGACCAACTCGGAGGGCAACTTGCGGGCCGACAGGCGCGGGGACGGTGCCGCAACCACCTCGGGGAGCAGTTCAGTGACCAGGTTAGTCGGCAGTGGATGGACGCTGTTTACACGCATGAACTGGTCGCGCTGCAATTCAAGATCGGATGAGGCGAAACCCGCCACAGGAACGGGGAAACGTCGATTGGCAGCGCGAGCAAGCGCGAGGCTGCGCTGCTGGCCGTCCACGATCCATGCCGGCCGCGGCTCGTCCGGCCCGGCCGCAGTCGGGATCTCCAGGATGCCGGCGGTCGTCCCGAGCGCGTCGGAGGTAGTGGGTCCGCGGCTGGACTTGAACTTCACCTCAGCGGGCAAGGCCATGATCAATCCGTTGGGGAAGAGGACATTGGCGGAGTCCAGGTAGTCCTGGATCTGACGGACGTGCTGCCTCTTCTCCTTCCGTTGGTAGCCGATGAGTTTGCCCGCCTCGTCCCGGGAGATCCGCGCGATGTCGGCCACCTGCTCGATCTCCTCCGCCGCCAGGGTGAACAGGTAGAGCGGCACGTTCTCGTGTTGCATGACTCGCAGTGCCCGGCGCTCCAGGGGCTTGCGCTGTTGATGGCCCGTCACGACTCGCTCACGACCCTCCGGTACAGCACGGCGAACCTGCTCTGCTCACAGGCCTTGCCGCTGTCACGCAGTTTCCGCAGTGCCCGGGTTCTCGACATGCCGGGGTCGCCCGCCCGCGCCTCACGGATGAATTGCAGCACCTCGAGGTCGTCGAGCGGCTGCCGGGCCCAGGACTCGTCACGCCGAGCGTCGTCCGCCCAGGTCCGCCACTCCCCCATCCGCGCCGAACACGTCAGAGACGGACGCGTGAGCCCGGCGAGCCAACGATGCGCCATCCGCGTTGTCAGACCAGTAGAAGTACCGCCCAAGGCCGCGCGCAGTCCACGATCGGCTGGCAGACGCGTAATTCCCGGGATGTCGCCGGCTCCACCGACCAGCAGCACATCGTCACTACGGCGGCCGAGCGCCTCGAGGTCCGCCGACATCGCCGCGGCGTAGGCGTGCGAAAGCACGAGGAGCAGCGGGCCACGCAACTCCCTGTCCGGATCCAGTGCACCAGGTGCCGCATGCAGTGTGTGCCACCATCCGCGCAGGTCAGCGGCAGTTTCGCCCACACTGTCCTGCTGCCTCAACGCGAACGTCGCGGCATAGGCCGGCGCAAGCGAGTTCGCGTCCCGAAGGCCAAGCCCGGCCGATGCCACCAGCAGTCGGGGCGTGAACCCTGCCTGTTGCGCCGAAGCCATGACGTCCGGCACAAGGCTCCAACTCTCGCCGCGGTAGAGCCCGGCGAGTAGCCGGGCACCGCCGGCACCGCCAAGCCGCGAGCGCCACATCGCCGACCGCACGTCTAGACCCGCCTTGGGCAAGTCACGGACCCGCAGCCCGACCTGCGGAGTCTCTGACTTCCGATCGGAGCAGGTGACGACGACGGTCAGTTTCGTCAAACTGCTCCCCCTCATCCGCCGGAAACTGCAGCGCGCCCTGACGCAGTCGGATCGTAGTTTCGGTCTAGGGTGAACGCTAGCTCACCCCACCGACACAGGGAGACCGCATGTCGAAGCCAGCGATCATACTGTTGTCCGGCGGCCTGGACTCCACCACCGTGCTGGCCATCGCCCAGGCCCAGGGCTTCAAGCCCTACGCCCTGTCGTTCCGCTACGGGCAGCGCCACAGCATCGAGCTCGACGCCGCCCGGCGCGTCGCTACGTCATACGACGTCGCCCGCCACGTTGTCGCCGATATCGATCTCCGCGCCTTCGGCGGGTCGGCGCTCACCGCCGACATCGAGGTGCCGAAGCACTCCTCCGCTGGGGACCTGTCCGACGACGGCATCCCCGTCACATACGTGCCGGCCCGCAACACGATCTTTCTGTCGTTCGCGTTGGCGTACGCCGAGACCGTCGAGGCCTCTGACATCTTCATCGGGGTCAATGCCCTCGACTACTCCGGCTACCCCGACTGCCGCCCCGAGTACATCGCCGCCTATGAGAACCTCGCCAACCTGGCCACCCGGGCCGGTGTCGAAGGTGCCCGCACCACGATCCACACACCACTGATCAGCATGTCGAAGGCCGACATCATCAAGGCCGGGTTCGATCTGGGCGTGGACTACTCCATGACCTGGTCCTGCTACGACCCTGCCGCGGAGTCGACCGCGTGCGGCGAGGTGCCGGTCGCCTGCGGCGAGTGTGACTCCTGCCTACTCCGTCTCAAGGGTTTCAGCGAAGCCGGCGCAAACGACCCCCTGCCCTACCGCACCCGGTGACCATGTACCGAGTCAAGGAGATCTTCTACACGCTGCAAGGCGAAGGCACCCACGCCGGACGCCCGGCCGTGTTCTGCCGGTTTAGCCTCTGCAATCTATGGACGGGCCGCGAGGAGGATCGCCACCGCGCCATCTGCACCTTCTGCGACACGGATTTCGTCGGCACCGACGGACCTGGCGGCGGGCGGTTCGCGGACGCCGGTGAACTGGCCGAGGCCGTCGCCGCCACCTGGCCGGGCACCGGGCAGGAGCACCGCATGGTTGTGCTCACGGGCGGGGAACCGCTTCTGCAAGTCGACGCCGCGCTCGTCGCTGAGTTGCAACGGCGCGGCTTCTACGTCGCCGTCGAGACGAACGGAACCCGCGTCGCCCCGCCGGGGATTGATTGGCTCTGTGTGAGCCCCAAGATCGGCGCCGACCTCGTTCTCACCGCAGGCGACGAACTTAAGCTCGTCTACCCCCAGGCCGGCGGCGACCCAGCGCAGTTCGAGCATCTCGACTTCCAGTCGATGCGCCTCCAACCCATGGACGGCCCCAACGTGCAGGACAACACCACCTCCGCGGTCGAGTACTGCCTCAAACACCCCCGCTGGATGTTGAGCCTTCAGACCCACAAGTACCTCGGGATTCCGTGAGTGACGTGCACGAGATATTCAAAGAGTTCACGTTCGAAGCCGCCCACCGCCTGCCCAACCTGCCGGCGGGCCACAAGTGCTCACGGCTACACGGCCACTCGTACCGCGTGATCGTGTACGTCCAGGGGGTACTGGACCCGGAGCTGGGCTGGGTCCAGGACTTCGGTGATCTCAAGGCCGCATGGAAGCCACTGGACGCCCAACTCGACCACTACTATCTGAACGAGGTCCCGGGGCTCGAAAACCCCACGAGCGAAGTTCTCGCCGAATGGATTTGGGCTCGCCTGACACCGTCGCTGCCCGGGCTTTCAGCAGTCACTGTTCGCGAGACCTGCACCTCGGGCTGCACGTTCCGCGGACTGAAGAGTCTCATCGGCTGATCTTTTAGCCCAGCGGCCTGAGCCACAGCCGCCGCTCGACGTCGTCATGACCGCCGGCGAGGCCGTGCCCGACGAGGGTCTTCGCCGGTCGAACTGCGGCCCGCTGCCGGATCGGTGAGAGCACCTCTAGAGTGATCCCCGCGGCCCGACGGGCACCGAACGTGAGTTTGTAGCTGCCCCCACCCGCACGTCGATGACGTGTGCGCAGGTGGGGGATCTCGGGTGGCTCTGGTCCGTGACAGTGCCAAGGCGTTATTGGCCAAGGCCGAGGCGAAGGAGCTGCACACACTGCTCGAGCAGCAGGCCCGGATCCGCTTCGATGCCGCCACCGGCCGCAGCGAGGTTCGGTCGTGGGAGATGAGCCTCCCAGCGTTCCTGACCGATCTGCAGGAAGCCGGGCTCGGGCATGTCGAGGTGCTGCTGGAGCACAAGCTGCCGTACTCACCGAAGCGGGTCGACGCGCTGCTCTGCGGCGTGCATCCGAAGACGCAGAAGCCGTCGTATGTCCTTGTCGAGCTGAAGCAATGGACGAATGCCGAGTCGATTGGCGACGACCTCGTCTACGTTCCCCACTACGGCCAGCCTGTACTCCACCCAACCGAGCAGGTGCGCCGCTACTGCCAGCAGCTCGTGGACTTCACGCCCGCCCTCGCGAAAGGCTCCAACGACGTATACGGGATCGCCTACCTGCACAACGCCAGCGCGGAGGGCTGGCGAATGCGCCGGTACCAGCTGGACGAGTACGGCCGGCTCTACACCCGGGACGAGCGCCAGGAGCTGCTCGACGAGCTGGTCCGGCTGCTCAGCACGGACGCGGGGACCCCGATCGGACGCGCGGCGAGTGGCCGACGACCTGCTCCGCGCACGCACCGAGCCGTCCAAGCAGCTTCTCGACCACGTGGCCAACGAGGTCAAGCATCGGGAGCAGCTCGTTCTCCTGGACGAGCAACAGGTCGCGTTCAAGATCGTCGAGCAGGCTGTCGAGCTCGCGGAGGACGAGAACACCAAGACCGTGGTGATCATCCTCGGCGGTCCGGGCTCTGGGAAGAGCGTCGTGGCGCTGAGCCTCCTCGGCAACCTCTCCCGGTCGGGCCGCAGGGTGCTCCACGCGACCGGCTCCAACTCATTCACGAACACCCTGCGCAAGATCGTTGTCGGGTCGCGCAGCGCCCGTGCCCAGGAGGTGTTCAAGTACTTCAACAGCTTCATCGGAGAGCGGAAGAACGCGCTCGATGTCCTTATCTGCGACGAGGCGCACCGCATTCGCGAGACCAGCGTCAACCGGTTCACGAGGGCGGACAAGCGCGCAGCGGCGAAACGCCAAGTCGAGGAGCTGATCGATGTCGCCCGAGTGCCGGTCTTCCTCCTCGACGAGCACCAGGTCGTACGACCGGGCGAGATGGGGACCGAGGCGGAGATCCGCTCTGCCGCGGAGGCTGCCCGGTGCCAGGTGCGGGTCGTTCATGGTCAGTTCCGCTGTGGCGGTTCCGAGCACTACGACCAGTGGGTGCTGCGACTGCTCGGCCTCTCCTCCCTGCCACCGGTTCAGTGGTCGACGCTGATCGCGGACACCGACGAGACGTATCGCGTCGCAGCGCTGCCATCACCGGAAGCCCTCGAGTCCTGGCTCACTATGCAGAATCCGGGCGGAGGCGACACTGCGCGCATCGCGGCGGGTTATTGCTGGCCGTGGAGCGATCCCGTCCGGACGGTCACTGGCAAGGCTCTCGTCGACGACGTTGCCATCGGCAACTGGCGTCGACCGTGGAATGCCAAGCCCGAAAAGCCGGTGCCGGACGTCCCAGCATCGCACTTCTGGGCCAGTGACCCGCGCGGCTTCGGGCAGGTCGGCTGCATCTACACGGCCCAGGGTTTCGAGTACGACTGGTCGGGCGTGATCTTCGGCGACGACTTCGTCCGCCGTGGCGACGGGTGGCTCGCTCGCCGCGACCGATCGCATGACGGCCAGGTCAGGCGGGCGTCGCAGGAGGAGTTCCCCGCGCTGGTGCGCAACACCTACAAGGTGCTGCTCACCCGCGGGATGAAGGCCACGGCGGTGCACTCCACCGATCCGGAGACGCAGCGGTTTCTCGAGCGCATGTGCAGCTGACGTAGCGTGTTCGCGTGTCCGACGTCGATGGCCTGGCTGAGCGCTTGCGCACCTTCGCCGACTCGCGCGACTGGCAGCGATTCCACACGCCGAAGAACCTGCTCATGGCACTCTCTGGCGAGGTCGGCGAACTGGTGTCGGAGCTGCAATGGCACTCCGACGTCCAAGCTGATCCCGCCGCCTGGGACGACGGGTTGCGCGAGCGCGTCTTGGATGAGGTCGCCGATATGATGATCTACCTCGTCCGCTTCGCGGACGTATGCGCGATTGACCTACTTGCGGCAGCGCATGCCAAGATCGTGCGAAACGAACAGAGGTTCCCGCCGACGGCGTCCGGACCTGGCTGACCCGGTGCCACATTCGTCGGGCGAGCAGCGAGGATCGACGCGAGGTGTTCCTGGACGCCGTCGAACTCGCCAAGGGCCAGGGCGGCGGTCAGGTCCAGGCGCGCCGCGTTTGAACGACCAGGACCCGCGTGACTTCAAGTTGTCAGGGATGGCTAGAAATCTCGTGTGGTTGGACGTCACCGTTACCTGCCGGTTCCCCAACAATGGGTATTGACTGGCCGGGGTTACGCCGGGTCGTAATACCTGTCGAGGTACAGGCGGTTGCTCCGGTAGCGCCCCAGCCCGATGGTGTCGAACTCGTCATTTGGTGAGCTGGCCCGCACCCAGGGCGCCGCGAGCGCCGTGTTGGTCGATGCGGGTGGTCGGCCAGCCGGGTCTCGCCGCGGAAGGCGACCGCCCACTGGTGGCCACTACCGCCGGAATAATCAGTTTGGATGCTCGCGAACAGAGGCTCGACAACGCTGGTCACCTCTCGCACGAGGTCCAGCACCACGACATCGAAGGGGAAGATCGCCGGTAGGTAGTCGGAGTCACTCCGTGACCAGGGTGGACACGCTTCACCTCGGCGCCCAGGCGGCTGGGCGCCGAGAGGCCGTTGCTATCAAACGGCGCTGCCAGCGGCCCTTCTGAGCAGATCGGCCACGATCGGCGTCACCGAGTAGTGAACGCGGTCTCGCGTCGGGTATCTGTATCGCCATAGCTGGGTGCGGCCAGCCTCCCGACATAGCCGCCCAGGGTTCCCGAGTGTTGAGTGGACACTCTGGTTGCCGTAGGGCAACTTAAGTATCCTTGCAATCTCGGCGCCTATGTGCTCAGTACCGGGGCGTTCCATGAGGATCACGAGGATCGATCGGGCGTTCTCGCTCAGCCTGTCCCACACGCTCCTCGCTAGCTCACCATCGACCGCGGTCCACTCGGGCAGATCGCTACTGAGGCTGGAGGTGCGGGCCATCAGATCCTCCGATCAGGGCAATGAGGCAGCCGGTTCAAAATCAATCCCTCGCCATGAACACCTTGCGCGCCGTCGCCTGCTCCGGCGTCGAGACGTAGGCCTGCCCGACCGCGAGCTGCTCCAGCGCCGCCGACATGTCCTGCCCGTCCCTCCCCCGTAGGAATCCAGCGACTGTCCGGCTCTGCGGGTAGTTGCACCGGAACGCGACCTTGGTCCCGGCGTTGCTAAGCACGTCCTTGTGGAAGTCGTCCACCCCCTGGCTCGCGACGACAACAGCGACGCCGTACTTGCGCCCCTCCTTCATGATCTTCGGAAGGGTCACATCGCGGGCCAACCGGTGCGCCTCGTCCAGCACGACAGCGAGGCGCAGCTGCCCGGTCTGTCCCCACCGGAACATCTCCCGATAGACCTTCCTCAACACGAACGCGCCAACGGCGAGCTGGACCTGCTCCATCAGCCCGTGCACGTCGAGCACGACACCTCGGCGCAGCAGGTCGGCGAAGGCCTGGCCCAGGTCGTCGGTGAAGAGGCCGAAGTCGCTCAGCGGGCGCAGGCGGGCGACGACGTTGCGGCTGCGGCCCGTGCTCTCGGCTTCGGCGACGGCCGCGGCGAGCTCGTCCATCGTCGGCTGGCCGGTGGGGCCGGCGAGGCGGCCATAGCCGTGCTTCTCGTACACCGCGCGCACGCCCTCGTAGACCAGGTTGCGCTGGATCTCCCCAAGCCCACAGACGTAGCCGATGACCTCCGACAGCTCCCAGGCCGCCTCTCGGTAGCGGCGGGGGTTGTCGAGCTCGAACGCGGAGATCGGCAGGCCCTGGGAGGCGTCGAGGACGGCTGCGCCGCCGGCGGGGGCGGCGGCCATGTCGCCGTGGAAGTCCAGGACAAGTGCGGGCAGGCCCTGCTCGGCGAAGGAGTTGAGGATCCGTCGGGTCGTCACCGACTTGCCCTGGCCGGGGATGCCGAGCACGAACAGGTGCGGGCTGCCGGCGGTGCTGATCCGCCAGCGGACGTCGGCGGCGTGGGCGTCCTGCCCCAGCAGCACGTCGACAGCTTCCGGCAGCCCGGTGTCGAGACCGGGCGGCGCCACGGTCGTATCGCCCGTAGGTCCCGCGGTCCCAGTGCTCGGTGAGGCCACTGGACCAGGCGGCCTTTCCGAACCAGCGGCCGGCACTCGCGGGTGCGGCGACGGCCGGACCGGGGCCAGCGGTGCGACCGGTGGCTCCGCACCTGGGTCGCTGGGCTGCCTCCCAGCAGCCGATGCGGCAGGGCGAGGCGGCACCACCGGCAGCGGCGAAGTCTCCGAGGCACCGGACGACGGCGACGGCTGCGGTGGACCAGCGGTCTCGCGGGCACCGCGGCCGGCCTCTTGCCCCACGGCACTTGCGGAAGAAGGGAGCGCAGGTGCTGGCGAAGGCGCCGAGGCAGCAGCGACCGATGGGGTTCGAACGTGCTCGACCGGGCGCGGCCGGGGCGACGGAGCCACCCGCACCCCCTCCCTGCGACTCGGCGTGAACCCGGCCGCCCCCAGGTCGGCGGCGGACAGAACGTGGATCGGGACACCCCGGTGCTCGCTCGGCAACCCGGCGCGGTCTCCCAGGTTCACGACGTACCCGCGGCGGGCGATCTCCGGCACCAGCGCGCCGTCCTCGATGCGCTCGACGAGCCGCTCGACATCGGTCCGCCTCCGGTCGTCGAGCAGGCCCATGGCGAGGGCGCGGTCGGCGTGGTGGCGCAGGATGCCACCGAGCCGGGCGCGCTGCAGCTCCGCGTCGATCCGCGGCGGATCGGTGCGGAAGAAGGTTGTGTGGAGCATGTCGACGGTGGCGTCGAGCTGGTCGACCATGTCGTCCACGAGCGCCATCGGCAGGGCGGTGGCGCGGCGGGTCTTGACCTCGACGCAGTCGATCCGCACGGTCCGCGCCGTTGTCCGGACGAGCAGGACGTCGCAGCGCCGGACGCCGGCGTCGCCGGCCCGGTTGTCGCCGAAGACCTCCTGGTGGGCGTCCACCGGCACGACGATCGCGCCGTCGAGCTCGCCGCGCCGGCGCAGGTGCGCCATCAGCACGGCCAGGCCCACGGCCTCCGTGGCCAGGCTGGACCGGGCGACGAGCCGCAGCGCGAGCCGGCCGGACACCACCTGCAGGTGGTCGAGGACCGACCGGACGGAGCTCTCCTCGGCCATTAAGTCGAGCCCGCCCATCGCGTCGGCGAGAAGCCGCTCGACCTCACCGCGGTGCGCTGTCGTCACGGTAAGCCGCGGGCCCAACCCGTCCAGGAAGTCCGGCGCGTAGTCCAGGATGTACTCCGGCCCGCTGGTGTAGAGGTCCAGGCCGAGGTTGCGGTCGAGCGTGAGCACCCAGTCGGCGCGCTCGTGGGCGGCGCGCAGCGACGCCAATTCGCCCGCGCCGAGGCGCGCGACCAGCGCGGGCATGCCATCGCGCCGATCGATTGCCGCGGCGAGGGCGGTCTGGTACGCCCGGTGCGCCTCGACCACGTCGGCGGCGCCCTCCCGGTTCCGCGCGCGCAACGCCGGCGCCGTGCGCCACACCGGCGAGCCGGTCGCCCGCCTGGTCGGTGCCGGGGTCAGCAGGTTGCGGAACGAGGTGGCGGCGTCCACCGCGGCCCCGTCGTCCACCCGGAGCTCGGTGACCGCGAGGTCGGAGACGACGCCGAGGTGCGCGGCCCCGGTGTCGGACGCCAGCCGCTCGTGCGGTCGGACGCTGACGCCGAGCGGCGGGGTGAGGTGCGAACGCGCGCCGCGCACCTCCTGGGACGCCACGGCCCGCTGGAGATCGGTCAGGGCGGGCACCGGGTCGGTGAAGGACGGTCGGCGGCTGTAGGCGGTCAGATCGAGTCGGGCCGGCGCCATCGGCAGCCCGTCCTCATCATCGGACTCGCTGAGCACGGACTCGGCCAGCGCGCGGGCCAGCAGCTCCCCCGAACCGGCGTTGTACGCGAGCACCCGCAACGCGTCCTGGCCGGGGTTGGCGGCGCGGTACGCCGCCACCCGCTCGGCCACAGCGGACGGCGGGAGATCGGCCGGTACATCGCGGCGGTCCAAGCCGAGCACCTCGAAGACGGCCTGCACCGCCGCGCCGGGCTCGGCCTCGTCAGCATGGAGGTACACGCCGGTGCCGAGCGTGGCCTCGCGAACGTAGACGAACGGCAGCCCGTCGACCCCGCGCACGGCGAACGGCAGGTTGGCGGGCGTGACCCGGCGAACGAGCCGCGCGTCCACCGACTGCCGGCGCCGGACGGTGGACCGGCCCACGTCGGCGAGCTCCCCGGCCCACCTCGTGAGGGTGGCGTCGAGCTCAGCTGCCCACGCCAGCCGCATCGGGTGGAGCGGCAGCACGAGCGTGGCCGCGATCGGCGGGTGCCCAACGGTGTCGACGGACAGCCGCACCGTATCGAGCGCGAGCAGGCCGCTGCGGATGTCCGGGTCGGTGGTCGAGTCCAGCGCCCGCCGGTAGGACTGGCAGTAGCCCACCACCTCCTGACGCAGCTCGTCGTCCCACGCGAGCGTCTCGACGACGTCGCGCGGCTTACGGGCGGCGAGGCGACCGAACAGGTGCCGGCGGCGCTCGGCGAACGTAGGCGGCAGGATCCCGTTCAGCGGCATGAAGGCCGCGGAGTCGAGCACCTCGCCGAGCCGGCCGTCCGCCTCCCACGCCATCACCCGCCCGCGCTCCGCGAGCGACCGCCGCTGCAGCTCGGTGAGCGCGGGACTCAGCGCCAGCTGGACGGTGCGCCGCCCGCCGAGGCGAAGCGAGAAGCTCCCGCCCGCCCAGCTCGGCGCCCCCTCCCGGTGGTCGTCCTGCCCTTCCAGGGCCGCGTCGAGGCGGGCCTGCGCCAGCGATCGGCTGGACGCGCGGCGAGTCGACGGGTCGACCGGGTCGTCCTCCCAGCGCACGGCGAACTGCTGGCTCTCGTCGACGGCCTCATCGCCCTGCCGCAGCAGGACGGGCTGGCCGTCTTCGTTGAGCGCCGTGAGGCGCACGACGAGCAGGGCGCCGTCGGCCAGGTCCTCCTCAGCGATGTCGAGTCGGACGGTGCCGCGGCGCTTGTCGCCCTTGACCATCTGCTTGGCGAGCGGCTCCGTGTCCGGCTCACGCAGGTCCTCCGGCGGCAGCGCCTCGAGCAGCCACCGGTCGACGGCGTCGGTCTTCGCCGGGTCGGTGCGCCACGTCAGGGTCACCGAGCCCGGCGACCCCTCCCCCGTCTCGACGTACGGCAGGTCGCCCGCGCTCTCCTGCTGCAGGCGCGTGCCTGGTCGCAGGGTGCCGTCATCCTTGAGGAACGGGTCGAGTCGGATGCTGTTGATATCGACGGTCACCGGCTCGACGAGCGGCCAGTGCTCGAAGCTCAGCGCACCGAACGGTTCCGGCAGGGACGCCACGAGCGGGGCGGCCCAGGAGGCCGCGTCCGACAGGTCGACGTCCGGGCGGGAGAGGTACCGCGTGATCCGGTCGCGAGCCTCGCCCTCCTGCAGCTCGGCGTTGGTCAGCCTGTCGGCCACCGAGGCCACCGCACGACTCGGCCGAGAGATCGCCCGCACACAGGCGACATTGCGCGGGAGGCGGCCGACGAGCTCTGGTCCGCCCAGGTCCGGGACGAGCCCGACGATCCAGAGGGCCGCACCGGCAGTCGTCCAGGTCGGGTCGTCGGCGACGGTGGCGAGGTAGCGGGCCCATGCCTCGACCGGCCGGCTCCGTCCGAGCTCGCCCGCGACGCGGCGCACGCCGTCGGCCACCTCGCTGTCGGCCAGTGCCCCGAGCAGTTCCTCGCCCGCGTCGCCGAGGAGGGTGGTGATGTCGACGCGGGCGAAGCTGTTGTCCAGCGAGCTGGCGGCCGAGCCACTCCCGACGGGCACCATCAGGACGAGCCGGCGCCGCTTGCGGTTGCGCAGCTCGATCGCCCGCTCGGCGGGGATCGTCACGGCACCGTCGACCTGATCGGCGTGGTCGGCCAGCACGTGCACGTCGGTCGAGCCGGGCGGCAGCAGCTCGTAGAGCGCGGTGGCGAGCCGGCCCGCGTCACCGCGGCGGACGCTGTCGACCCGCAGACAGTGCCCGACGCCTTGGTCCTCCAGGCGCTGGGCCAGCAGCCGGGCGAGCACCGTGACGACCTGCTCCGGCAGCCGCGGCTGGTTCGTCACAGGCGGCAGCAGGGTGGGCGCGGCCATCAGAAGTCTCCGAGGGGGTGGCGGACGACCTGCACGGAGAAGTCGTCGGAGAGGCTGTCGAAACAGCCGAGCAGCTGAAGGCGCAGCGTGAACGCGTCGAGATTCGCGGTCGCCGCGGCCCGGGCCTCGGCGCCGTCCAGGAACGCGGGTGGACGGTCGACCAGGATGCCGAAGCGGTGCCGCAGCACGTCGAGCACCTCGCGCAGTGGCATCGTCGTGCGGGTGGTGACGCCGTCGGGCTCGACGAACACGCCAAGCAGCAGGGCAGTGAGCTGCTCGTCGGTGGGGGCGTAGCGCCAAGAACGTCGGCTGCGCGCGGAGCCGCGGAGAATGCCGTAGGGCTTCTCCAGGCCGCCCACCGACCAGAACCAGTTGACCGCGTTCTTCACGGCCCTCGCCTGGTTGACCTGCTCGAGGATGTCGAGCAGCTTGTCGAGCTCACTGTCCGCGCCGGCCTGCACGCGCTGCAGGAACTCGAGCTCCGGCTCGGTCGCCTCCCCGGATGCCGCGGCCTCGGCGACGATGTCGTCGATCCGTCCCATCGCGTAGGTCTCGACGCGCGGGTGGCCCCGCAGCGACGCCAGGTGCACGAGCTGGTCGGCGCGGCTCAGGCCGGCCCGCCGCTCGGCCTCGCCGGGAATGCGCGGCAGCGCCTGCTCGATCACGACGAACGCCATGCGGTCCCGGAACGCGAGCCGCACTCGGTCGAGGTCGCGCTCCACGCAGCGCCGCGACATGCGATCGGACTCGGAGCCGAGGTCACCGGTGAAGTCGCAGTACAGCTCGACCGGCGACGCCGGCGCGGGTCCCGGCACCATGTCGGCGGGCCGCTCGCCGGTGCGGAGCAGCTCCCGCGCCGCGGCGTCCGCGCGCAGGCTGAACGCGAACACGCCCAGCGCCAGCAGCGCGGCGAAGCTCGACATCAGCGACGGCACGGGCAACCGGTCGCCGTAGGCGCGCAGATGGGCCAGCAGCATCGCGCCGAGATCGGCGGCGACGCCGGGCAGCGAACTGTCGCCGGAGCTCGGGTCGAGCTCGCGCGCATCGGCCATCGCGAAACCCTCGACGAACCGGAACTCCAGCAAGGCCCCGATGTCGAGCCGCTCGGGGTCGGTCAGCCGCGGCTCCCACCGCGGCTCCGGCCCGATCGTGAGCCCTCGGCCGACGGTGCGCGTAACGAGCTCGCGCAACTGGGCGCGCGCCGACGCCGCCCCTGACACGTCGGCGCCCCGGCGCTCCAGCTCGGCAAGCAGGAGGCCGTAGACGACGTCGTCGATGCCGCGGTGACGGTCCCTTTTCGTGGGCAGACCGGCGCGGTAGGCCGCCAGCGTCAGCGGCGCGACGGCCAGCATCTGCTCGCCGGTCTTGCCGCGCCCGGACCGGCCCATGTCGACCACGCACGACCGCAGCCAGCCGTCCAACAGGGCGAGGTCGCGGTCGGTGCTGAAGCCGCGGACGAACCCGCCGTCCAGCATTGCGTTCCGGTAGCCGGCGAAGTCGTTGGCGTCCGTGCGCGAGCGGCTCGACCGGCCGCCTTTGACGCACATCTCGAACAGCTGCGGCAGCACGCGGTCGGTGTCGGTGTCCAGCAGGGAGAACACCGTGAGCGGTCGGTACTGGTAGGTCCGCAGCGGGGTGGGTAGCGAGATGCTCACGACTGCCTCCGCACGATCGTGCCTCCGGCGGCCACCTCGGCGACAACCGAGCTGCCGGAGCCGTCGACGATCCGGACTCTCCGCGCCGGCTCCAATCGCAGCCGGTTGCCGAAGCCCTCGATCTCCTGGCGCAGCGCGGCGGACGCTGAGTCGCCCAGCACCTCGCCGTCGGCGGACCGGAAGAGCAGCTCGGCGGTGTCCAGCGTGATCCGCAGCCGGGCTCCGGAGCGGTGCCGCAGCTCGAGCTGGTCGGGGAAGGACTCGACGAACGGGGCGGCCGCGGTTGCGGCCCGCAGCTCGAACTCGGACGCCGGCAGCTCTTTGATGACGACGATCGACCGGACGGCCGGGTCGTCGAACACCCGGTCCCGAAGGGCGAGCGTGCCCTCGTCCGGGTAGCCGACGAACGCGAGCACACGCGACACCCCAAGCAGCATCCGAGGCAGCGCGGCGCCCGGATCGCTCAACGCGTGGAGGTAGTCGTCCAGGTAGCGGTAGCTGCGCACCTCGGGCCGCGCGCCGGCCCCGTCCCAGGCGCCGAAGTACAGCGACCGCTTGAGCCCGGTCATCGCGGTGGTGTCGAGCGACGCGAGGTCGGGCACGAGGTCCCGCCGGCCGCGGGCGGCTCGGGCCGCGCCAGGCGCAGGCAGCACCGCGGGGTCGAGCTCGGCCCACTCACGCACCAGGTAGTCGCCGCTCCCGGCGTCGAAGGCGAGGTCGAACGCACGCCGGCCGGCAGCGGGGTCGAGCCCGTTCTCGACGTCGTCGTGCACGGCGTCGCACGAGGTGTCCCCCGTGACCAGCCAGGCGAACGCGGATCGGACGTCGCGGACGGTTGCCCGCCGCCGCCGGCGCAGGTGGCTGGTGAGTAGCAGCTCCGACACCGCGCGGCGGGCCCGGCCGGCACGCAGTTGCTCGGCGTTGGCCCGCATCGGGCAGACCTCCCGGGCCTCGCAACCCTTGCAGATCTCCCAGCGGTGCAACGCGGTGAGCGAGGAGAGGATGTTGGCGCCCAGCGCAGGCCCGTCGAGGTCAGGCAGGGCGAGCGCGCGGCGCTTGAGGTCGACGAGCACGATGCGCGCGTCCGATGCCGCCGATCCGCCGCCACGCAGCTGCCGGTCGAGCTCCGCGGTGATCTCCGGATAGCGCTCGCGGTGCTCGGCGCAGAACTGCGCGATCCGGCCGTCGTTGGCGGCGAGCAGCACGGTGCGCTGGGCCGGATCGTCACCGTCGCCGGGATCGAGGGCCTGGCGGATCAGAGCGTCCGAGGACAGTTCGCCGTGCGACTCCGAGGCGTCGTAGACCGCGGCGAAGGTCCGGCCGCGGAGGCGCTTGCGCCAGCCGGCGGCGTCCTCGTGGACGGAGGTTGCGCCGGCCTCGTCGAGGGCGGCGCCGACCCGCACCAGGAACGAGGTCTTCCCGTCGCCGGGGTTGCCCGACAGCACCACGACATCGAGCCGGCCGGCGACGATGGCCGGCAGGAGCTCGGCGTCGAGCCGGGTGGCCGCGTAGGTGTCGCGGGCGAACGCGTCGTCCAGGCCCCGGTTGCCCGCGTTCCCGATCGAGCTGTCCCGGTACAACCCGCGCAGCGCCTCGACCGTCGGGTTGACGACGCGGCGCCCGGGTGCGACGACCGTGTCGCTCGCCCGCTGCACGACCTGAGCGAAGGCCGCAGCGTCCCGCGGTCGCTCCCCCGGCTCGTAGGCCACTGCGGAGTAGAGGGCGTCGAGCAGGGCCCGCCCGTAGCGCTGGACGTGCTCGGCCGAGGGCGGGACGAGTGTGCGCCGCTCGTCCAGCCCGGCGCCCGCATACGGGAGCCGGCCGAGCATGGCCTGCAGGACCGACGCCGCCGCGCTGTAGATGTCCGCCGCGGGCGACCACTGCCGGCGCGCCCACACCTCGGGCGCGGTGTACGGCGGCGACCCGACGGCCGACTGCGCCGCGTCCGCCTTCGCCGCCAGCCCGAAGTCGATCAGCACCGCGCGGCCGTCGTCCCGGACGATGATGTTGTTCGGGCTGACGTCGCGGTGGTAGAGCGACTGGCCGTGGGCATCCGCAAGCCCGTTGAGGACGTCGACGGCGATCCGCCGCGCCTCCTCGCGCTCGAGCAGCCGGCTGCCCGCCACGAGATCGTGGAGCGTCTGGCCGCGGACGTACTCCTGCACCAGCACGCCGGGCTCCGGGTGCGGCAGCCGGTCGTCGACCCGGGCGCAGTGGTAGCTGCGAAGCAGCCGCGCGTTGTCGAACTCGGCCTTGACCTGCTCCGTGCTCACCCGCTCGGGACGCAGGAACTTCAGCGTGCGGTGCTCGTCCAGGTTCTCGTCGAAGGCAAGCCATGTCGTGGCCCACGCGCCTTCGCCGAGCTGGCGCACCAACCGGTACCGGCCCGCGACCACCGTGCCTTCGCTCGTCGGCCGGTCCTCCCGCGGCCCGGGGCCCGGTGTTGGCACGAGCGCGGTCGACGCCTGCGCGGCGGTCAGGCGCTCGCCCGCGTCGAGCGAGAGGCACCGCGCTAGCACGTCTCCGACCTGGGGATACGCCGCCGCCCGTTCGCGGGCGATGTCGTGGTCCGGCAGGTCGCTCGCGTCGCCGTGCAGCCATTGCACGAGGCAGAGCGCCAGGCTGTAGACGTCGTCGGTCGGCTGGTGGAACGCGAGCGGCACCCCGGGCGGCCGGAAGCCGGCCGAGGCGTGCTCCTCGTCGAGCGCGGGTGCGATGGTCGCCGCCGAGGGCAGGTGGGCGCGCCCGAAGTCGCGGAACCGCACGCGACCCCCGGGCGTCACCTCGATGCTGCGCAGCTGCAGAGCCCGGTGCGTGATCTCCAGATCGTGCACGTCGGCCAGCGCGGCGAAGGCGTCCCGCACCACAGGTACGCCCTGGCTCAGCGGCACCCGACCGCTCGAGTCATGTCGTGGCAGGGCGGCAGCGGCGAGGCGACCGAGGCTGGCCCGCTCCTCGACGATGACCGGGGTGACGCGGTAGCCGTCCCAGTCGAACCAGCTCTGGACACGCCACGTGCGGTCCCTCTGCGAGAGTGCGACGAGCGCGTCATGGTCTCGGGTGGCGCGCGCGTGGGCCTGCTCCGGATCGGCGACTCCCTCGATCGGCACGCACGTCAACAGCGCCTGCTCCCCTGCCGGCGTGCGGGCCGAGTAGACCCGGGCGTTCTCCTGCGGCGGGAGCTCGGCGAGCACCTCGTACTGCATGATCTGCACCGGCGGCATCTCGGCACTGCGCTGCGGTAGCCCGAGCAGGAACGTCATCAGCTGCTGGCGCAGCGGTGCCATCGAGGCGGGGAAGCCGGCGTCGAGAGCGGTCAGGACCGGCGCGACGTCGTCGAGGCGCAGCACCGAGTGCGTGCCCAGGTCGGCGTTGTCCTCGAGCACGAGGTGATCGTGCGACAGGACGACGTGGGCGAACACCGGCTTCACGCCCTTCGGCAGCTGGCCCAGCGCATTCGACCAGCCCGCGACCTTCATCTTGAGCCGGCCGGCGAGGACCCGCGCCGCATGCGCGACCTGGTTCGTCGGGCTGTGCCGCGGCGAGCCGTTGACGTACCAGGAGACCTCACCGGTGACGACGTGCTTGCCCCACGCCTTCTCCTCGCACACGAACACCGCGCGCTCGCCGACCACCACGAGGTCGAGGTCGACCGTGCCCATCCCGCTCGGCACGTTCCGCCCGGCGACGACGTCCCAACGCTCGGGCAGGCTCTCGGCCAGCCGGCGCGCCGCCTTCTCCTCCCCGGGACCGTGCCAGTCGCCGAGGACGTGCAGCCGCGCCACTATCCGGCCTCGGATTCGGCGCCGCGGACATGCAGGGCTGTGTGAGCGGCCGGCGGCACACCGGCCTCGTCGTTCGTCATCGCATCCCGTCTGCCACCGGCGGCTGGGGTCGCCGGAGTGTCGAGGAGGCACGGCGGCCCGGATGTGACGGCCGTCCCCCTACCCGTGCTGCCTCAGCAGTCGGCGGCGCGGGACGCTGCGTTACGGGGCGCTGGCTCGTCGTGTCGAGGCCAGCGTGCCGAAGGCACCAGCGCTACAGCCCGGCCCGATCGAAGCGATCCATCAAGCTCGACTTCCGCACGTGCCGAACCCGCAGCTCCCCGACTCGGCGCGCGAACTCAGCCGGTTTTGCCACCTCCCGAAGATCCTCCAGCAGGTCCACGGCCCGGTCGTACTCGGCAGGCTTCTTCGTTTCGATCATCGCGTCGACGCGCGTCCACGCCCGATCGCCATCGGCGGCGAGCGCCGCCAGCCGCCGGGCGCGCTTGGCGGCGCGCTCGCGCTCCCGATCCTCGGCGGCCCGCCGCTTCCGCTCCTCCTCGGCGCGGACCCGGTCCTTCCACCGGGCCTCGGCAGCCGCCCGCAGCTCACCCGCGGTGCGATTTCCGGGCTGAGCCGGGGCCGCGCCGCGGAACCGCCGCAGCAGCCCGGCACGCAGATGCGGGTCGTCGCCGCGCAGCAGTGTGAGCAGCGCGGCGTCCTTCTCGGCCGCCGGGAGGCTCGCCACCCAGGCGGCCATGTCCTCCGCCGGTGCCGCCGCGATCGAGGCGCGCTGGGCCACGGCCAGCAGGTCCGGATCGATGCGCAGGAACTCGGCGACCGACTTCAACGACCCCGTCAGTTTCCCGAGCCCCGCCGGCACGGGCAGCTCCTCCTCGTCCGGGACCTCGTGGGTCTGCACGCACAGCAGCCAGGCGAGGTAGAGCAGCCGTAGATCGCCGAAGACCAGCTCCGCGCGCGCCGGCACGATGCCCGACAGCCAGCCCTCGCCGCCCCATTCGAAGTCGTCGGTCTCCTGGTCCCCGGAGACCAGATCGATCACCACGTGCTCTCCGCTGACGCGCGCGCTCGCCGCGTCTCCCACGCAGTAGCGCTGGGCAGTCGGAAGGTCGAGCAGCCGCGAGGGCACCCGGAACGACAGCCACCGCGTGCCCCAGTTCGTGAGGTAGAGGAACGCGTCGTAGTAGCGCTCCATCAGCACCCGCGGGTCACCTCGGAAGTTGCCCCACTCGTAGGTGTTCACGAAGCTCGTCGGCGTGATGTGCGCTCGCGTCGACAGGGCACGAACCTCGTCGAGCTGACGCTCGTCCAGCGGCCGATCGATGGCCACGAACTCGTAGTACTGGTACTCGCTCACGCCCCACGCCCTCCCGGCACGGGGCGCACCATATCGATCGTCGGCTTGTGGCCCGGGCCTGCTTCGCCGGTGCCGGGGCGAGCGGGTTGCCCGGACCCAGAGCCGTGCCGGTGCTGTCACGCAGTGAGCAAGGCCTCTGATCACGAGAAGATATCGAAGATTCTTTTCGGATCGACTTCCTGATCGATTCACCATGTGCGCTGTACAAACGGGCGGGCAGCGACTCCGGGAAGTCTGTTTCGTGATTCTGCTCACCTCCCAGTGAATTTGACGCACCCGGTGGACCAGCACGTACGGTCGCTGCCGTCGGTCTCAGGGCATCCGACCCCATCCCCCGAATCGCCCTCCCCGCATTGATGGAGAAACCTGAAGAATGGCTCCCCGCCCCCGCATGTCCGTAACCAAGAATCTTGTTCGTCTCGCCCTCGCCGGTGCCGTTGTGATCGGTGGCCCGCTCGCGATGGCCGGCACCGCGAACGCCGCTCCGGGCAGCGTCTGGGACAAGCTCGCCATGTGTGAGAGCACCGGCAACTGGTCGATCAATACCGGTAACGGCTTCTCCGGTGGCCTGCAGTTCACGCCGCAGACCTGGAGGGCCTTCGGTGGCAAGGGTCAGGCGCACCACGCCAGCCGCGAGGAGCAGATCACCGTCGCCGAGCGGGTTCTCGACGGCCAGGGCTGGGGTGCGTGGCCTGCGTGCTCGCGCAAGCTCGGCCTGCGCTGATCACTCGCCCGGTACAGGTCCGCGCAAGGAACGCCCGCAGACGCACTCCGTCCTCCACGACGTCGCCGACGCGCATCACCACCACCAGGTCGCACAGCAGGTGCAGCTCCGCGGCCTGGACCGGCTCGCGATCGTTCCGCCACCATGCGCGAGCCGGCCACTGAGATGATCATGGACTGGCGGCGTCGATGAACACGTTGCCGGAACGTTATGCGTCAACGCGTTAAAAGATCGCCTGCGCACCCGCTACGTTTCAGCTGTTCGGCTGGTGTCGGAAGCGCCCCTCAACGTGGAGGTCACCGTGCGCAAGCTCGCAGCCGCATTGCTGGCCCTGGCCCTCGGCGCCGCTGCCTGCGGTGGCGGTGGGGGCGGGGGCGGCGCCGAGGAAGGGCCGATCAGGATCGGGCTGATCACCTCGCTGACGGGTAACTACGCGCCGCTGGGCACGAACGACGAGAAGGGCGTGAACCTCGCGGTCGCGCAGATCAACCAGAACGGCGGCATCAACGGACGCCAGGTCGAGGTCGTCGTCAGGAACGACGAGACCAACCCCGACCAGGCGGTCATCGCGTTCAACGACCTGCTGGGCCAGGAGGTGGACGCTGTCATCGGGCCGGTCTTCTCCAACTCGTCACTGGCGGTCATCCCCCTTGCCGAGCGCAACCAGATGCCGTTCGTGTCGACGTCGGCCTCGGATCAGCAGGTGGAACCCATCCGCGAGTACGCGTTCATGACGCCGCCGCTGGCCAGCCAGGTCGCCGAGCGGCACCTGCAGCACTTCCGGGCGGAGGGCATGACGAGGATCGCGCTCGCCCACGACACGCAGAGCGCGTACGCGGTCACCGGCTACACCAAGATCAAGGAGCTGGCCGCGCCCTACGGGGTGGAGTTCGTGGCCGACGAGACCTTCGAGACGGGTACGGGCGATTTCAGTGCGCTCTTCACCCACGTCCGCGAGTCCGGCGCCGACGCTCTCATGGTGTGGGTCACCGGGGCGCCCGCGGTGGTCATCACCAAGCAGTTCGCCGAGGCCGACCTCGGCATGTCGCTGGTCATGACCGGCGCCGAGTGCAGCACGCTCTACACGGAGCCTGCGGGCCCGGCGGCCAACGGGGTCATCCTCGACTGCGTCGCCGGCGCCATCGGGCCCCACCTGCCCGAGTCCGAACTCAAGAACACCGTGCTGGAGATGGCCGTCCCCTTCCAGGAGCAGCACGGCTACTACCCGCCGCAGTTCGCCTTCGACGCGTACACCGCGATGCGGACGCTCGCCGCGGCGATCGAGAAGGCGGGCAGCACGGAGGCGGACGCGATCCGGTCGGCGATGGAGGGTCTGACGATGGTCACCCCCTCGGGCAGGGTGGAGTTCGGGCCGGACAAGCACCACGCTCTGGTACCCGAGAACATCTCGGTGGTCACGGTCCAGAACGGCGAGTTCGTGCCGACGGAGTGGGCGCGGCAGGAGTTGATGACCAATTTCGGCTGATCCCGGTTCGATGCTCGAAACCGACCAGGTCTCCCGCTCGTTCGGAGGCGTGTTCGCCGTGCGTGACGTCAGCCTGTCGATCGGGGAGGGCGAGCTGCGCGGCGTCATCGGGCCGAACGGCGCCGGCAAGTCGACGCTGTTCAACCTGATCACCGGGCATCTGCGCGCCGACCACGGCAGCATCGCCTACCGCGGCCGGCGCATCGACCGCATGCCACCCCACCGACGGGCGACACTCGGGATCTCCATCGTCTTCCAGGGAGCTCGCACCTTCCACGGGATGACCGTCCTCGAGAACGCCATGGTCGGCGCCCACACGTGGACGCGGCACGGCTTCTTCTCGGGCGCGCTGCGACTTCCCCCGTACTGGCGGGAGGAGCCCCGGATCCGGGCGCGGGCGGGAGAGGCGATCGATCGGGTGGGTCTCACCCCGTGGGCCGACCGCTACGCCGAGTCGCTGCCGCTCGGGCAACAGCGGCGGCTGCAGATCGCGCGCGCCCTGTGCGCGCAGCCGAAGCTGTTGCTGCTGGACGAGCCGGCCTCGGGGCTGCGCGCCGAGGAGCGTGGACAGCTCGCCGCACTCGTCAGGCAGCTGCACCGGGAGGGACTCACCATGATGCTCGTGGAGCACGACGTCGCGTTCGTCACCGGGCTTGCCGACCGGATCACCGTGCTCGATCTCGGTGAGGTCATCGCGAACGGCCCGCCCGCGGAGATCCGCCGTGACGAGCGGGTGATCGCCGCGTACCTCGGCGAGGCGTCCGCCGATGCTTGAGGTGGACGACCTCGTCGTCCGCTACGGCGCGGCGACCGCGCTGGACGGGGTGAGCCTGCGGCTCGGGCCGCGGGAGATGGTGGCGCTGGTCGGGCCGAACGGCGCGGGCAAGAGCACGCTGCTGAACACGCTGTCCGGGATCCTGAGACCCGCTGCCGGTCGGATGCGCATCGAGGGACGGCTGGCCCAAGTACCCGAGGGGCGGCAGCTCTTCGGTGACCTCACCGTCGAGGACAACGTGCGGCTCGGGGCCTGGCGCTCCGGCGACCGCGATCCGGGCCGGGTCTACCGGCTGTTCCCCGACCTGGACCGGTTGCGCCACCGCCGCGCCGACACCCTGTCCGGGGGAGAGCAGCAGATGGTGGCCGTCGGGCGGGCGCTGATGTCGGATCCGGACATCCTCGCCGTCGACGAGCTCTCGCTGGGCCTCGCGCCGCTCGTCGTGGCCGACCTCGTCGAGCACCTGCGCACGCTCAACGAGGAGCGCGGCATGGCCGTCCTGCTGGTCGAGCAGAACGCCCGGCTGGCCTTCGACGTCTGCGAGCGCGCCTACATCATCGAGGCGGGGCGCATCGTCGCCGACGGCAGCTGCTCGGACCTGGCGAACAGCGCGGCGGTCCAACGCGCGTACCTCGGCGGCCCCGTCACCGAGAACGGTGAGCCGGCCACGTGAGCGCATTCGTCCAGTACCTGATCTCCGGGCTCGCGCTCGGCTGCGCGTTCGCCCTCGTGGGGAGCGGGTTCGTCGTCATCCACCGCGTCACCCGGGTGGTGAACTTCGCGCAGGGTGCCTTCCCCGTGGTCGCGGGGTTGACGACAGCCTCCCTGCTCACCGGCGGCCTTCCGCACGGCGTTGCGGAGGTCGCCGCCGTCGCCCTCGCCGGAGTCATCGGGCTCGTGGTCGGTGTCATCGCGATCGGCAAGCCGGGGACACCGCCGCTGGCCTCCCTCGTCATCACCCTTGGCGTCGCGATCTTCGCCTACGCGGTCGAGATCGTCATCTGGGGCGACCAGCCGGTGTCGTTCCCCGGCCTCCCCGGCGCGTTGACGATCGCGGGGGCCCGCATCCAGCAGCAGTACTTCCTCGTCATCGTCGTCGCGCTCGTCACGTTCGCGTTGCTGGAGCTGTTCTTCGGCCGCACCTACCTCGGCAAGGGGCTCGCCGCGTGCGCGAGCAACCCGCACTCCGCCCGGCTCGTCGGCATCGACGTCACCCGGATGGGCCTGATCGCCTTCGCCCTCGGCGGTGTCCTGGGTGGCCTGGCCGGCGTCCTCGTCACCCCGCTGCAGGCAGTCACTTTCGACTCCGACGTCTCGCTGGCGATCAACGGGTTCGCCGCGGCCATCTTCGGCGGGCTCATGCGGCCCGGGATGGCGCTCGTTGGCGGGCTCGTCCTCGGCGTGGCCCAGTCCTTCGTCGCCGGCTACATCAACTCGGCGTTCCAGACCGAGGTCGCGCTCACCATCATGCTGGCGCTCATGGTCTGGCAGGCCAGCCGCCGCAGCGTTCTGGAGGAGGCGTGACCCGACCGAAGTTCGGCTACACCGTGGCCGGCGCCGTCGCGGCGGGCTCGTGCGCCGTACCGCTCCTGATGAGCAGGTCCCAGCTCACCATCTACATCCTGCTGGGGCTGGCGATCATCGTCACCACGGGGCTGTCGCTGCTGATGGGGTATGCAGGGCAGGTTTCCCTCGGCCAGGGCGCCTTCTACGCCATCGGCGCCTACACCGCGGGCCTGATGGCCGTGGGTGGCCTCCCCCCGCTGCTCGGTCTGGCCGCGGCGCCGGTGTTCGCCGCCGCGGTGGCCGCCGCCGTCGGCATACCGCTGCTGCGGCTGCGCGGCCACTACCTCGCCTTCGCCACCCTGGCCGTGCAGCTCATCCTGCTCTCGCTGGTCGGCCAGTTCGAGTTCACTGGCGGGGACATCGGCCTGCGCGGCATCCCACAGCTCGGCGTCGGCGACGCGACGCTCACCAGCTCGCTCGCCTACGCCTACGTCACGTGGGTGGCCGCCGCGCTCGCGCTGCTCCTCGCCCGCAACGTCATCAGGTCCCGGCCGGGGCGCGGGCTGCGCGCCCTCGCCTCCACGGAGATCGCCGCCAAGTCGGCCGGCGTCCCGGTGGGCCGCTACAAGCTCGCCGCCTTCAGCCTCTCGGCCGCCTATGCCGGGCTCGCCGGCGGGATCTACGCCTTCTACCTCGGCTACATCTCGCCGGGCTCGTTCCCGGTTCTGATCTCGATCGAGTTCGTCGTCATGGCCGTGGTGGGCGGGCTCGGCACGGTGTGGGGGCCGGTCGTGGGGGCCACCCTCGTCACGCTCCTCGTGCAGGCGCTGAACGCGCTGGGAACGATGCCGGGCATGCCGCCGTACGCCCCCAGCGTGCTCTCCTACGCGGTCTACGCACTCCTGCTCGTCCTGGTCCTGCTCTTCATGCCGCGCGGACTGCTGCCCAGCATCGCCGCACGGCTGGAGGAACGCCGGGCGCTCGCTCGTGAGCCGGCTCGCCGGTGACGTCGATCAGGTGGCGAAGTCCGGGATGGCGGCCCGGGCATGGTCCGCCCTGCCTTTCGGCTCCTCCCACTCCTCCTGCCGGCCCAGGGCCGTCATGTCCAGGAAGGCGTAGGAGCCGCCGAGCATCTCGCCACCGCGGGCGAAGACCGAGTAGGTGTGGAACACCCGGTCGTCGTCGCGCAGGAAGCAGCTGAAGCCGGGCAGTTCGAGCGGCTGATCACCTTCCACGTAGTACGAGGTGCCCGCTTGCGCGTGCTCCTCGGGGGTGCGGTAGTTGAACTCCATCGGTGCGACCGACTCGTCCAAGGTGACGTGGAAGTCGTAGTTGAAGTCGCTGCCGTACGAGGAGTACATCGGCAGCGTCCAGCCACGCTTGGCCTTGTACCGCTCGATCTTCTCGATCGGCGCTCGCGCGACGACCGCGAACGTGGTGTCCCGGACGTGCAGGTGGGCGAGCAGCCCGGGCGCGATCTCGTCGATCCCTGCGGTGCAGCTGGGGCACCCGTCCTCCCAGTCGGGGCCGAACATCATGTGCTGGACGATGAGCTGACGGCGCCCCTCGAACAGGTCCTGAAGCGTGGCCGGGCCGCTCGGGCCGGTGAAGGCGTACGCCTTGTCGATCTCGACCATCGGCAGCATCCGGCGCTCCGTGTTCAGCGCGTCCCGGGCTCGCGTGGCCTCCTTCTCCTTCACCAGTAGCTGCTTGCGGGCGTCCAGCCACTCCTTGCGTGACACGATCTCGGGCAGGCTCATGAGCGGACCTCCTGGCGGGTTACGCGTACGGGTCCTCCGTGTAGACCGGCCACGCCGCCGAAAGTCATCGGTCCGACTCCCCTTTCGCCCGCCGGAGCACCTCCTCCTCGGTCAGGGCGCTGGACGGGTGGTGGCTCAGGCACATCGGCATCCGGACCTTGTCGAACCGCACCCCGGTCACTCACGGCGTAGAACGTCCCGGAGGTCAGGCGGGCGATGTCGTCGACGTCGCCCCCCTTGCGCGGCGTTCCTTGACGAACGGGCCGTACACGAGGTGCCGGCGACGGTCGTCCAGCTGCTCACCGATGTGTCCGCACGCGCACGGCGGCTGCGTGACCTCGGCGTGCGCCGAGTCGTCGCGTTGGTTACTCCTCTCCCCGCACCCGCCGAAGCACCTCGACGCCGACGCCTTCCCCCTGCCAACCCGTTCTGGGAGGCTGGAGGAATCCACCGCGATGGGGCGAGGGGATGGCAGAGCCGATGGTTGGACGAGGGTCCGGGCCGATCTCCGACTCGGAGCATCAGCGCGGCGGGCCGACGCTCATCCAGTCGGTGCAGCGTGCGCTGCGGGTGATCGAGGTCGTTGCTGAGCGCGAGGGGCGGGCGTCCGCGAAGGAGGTCGCGCGGGCCGCGGGCCTCCCCCTCGCCACGGCCTACCACCTGCTGCGCACGTGCACCCACGAGGGCTGGCTGCAGCGCCTCGACGACGGGACCTACGTACTCGGCCACCGCCTCGACGTCATCCGCGGGCAGGGCCGGGCAGCGCGCGGCGTGGCGCAGGCCCGCCCGGCGTTGGAATGGCTGCGCGACAAGATCGGCGGCGCGGTCTACGTCGCCCGGCACGTCGACGGTGAGGTCGTCATCATCGATGTCGTGGACAGCCCCAAGTCCCCGCGGATCGACCTGTGGGTCGGGTTGCACGACGCGGCGCACGCCACCGCGCTGGGCAAGTGCATCCTCGGCCAGCTGCCGGCGACCGAGCGGCTCGACTACCTGTCCCGCCATCCGCTGCACGACCTCACCCCGCGCACGGTCGTCGATCCCCGGAAGCTGCGGCTCCCACCGCCCGGTGCGGTGGCCGTCGACGACGAGGAGTACGCGCTCGGCGTCGCCTGCCTCGCCGTACCGTTCGTCACCGCCACGGGCGCCGGCGCCCTGGGCATCGTCGTCCCGCCGCGGTACCCGGACCGCGAACACTGGGTGGGCGCCCTGCAGGCCGGGGCGGGCCGCGTGTCGCGCGCGTTCGCCCTGGTGGGCAGCAACTGAGGGTCGCCTGACCTTCGTCGTCACCATCTGAAACCCGACCCCTTTCGAGGGCTGTGCCCCGGGTCACAGGATTACGGGATGGCCACCCCTCCGGATGCGCCGGTCTGGGCCGTCCGCGCGCTGTCCGACGTCTACGACCCCTGCTGCCGGGAGAAGGGGATCTCGGTGGTCGACATGGGGCTGCTCCGGGCGGTCACCGTCAACGAGCGGCACGCCCGCATCGAGCTGGTGCTCACGTCCGGATGGTGCCCGTTCGCGTCCCGAGTGCTCAGCGACGTCGAGGACGCGATCGTTGCGCACTCCGGCGTCGAGAGCGCTGAGGCAAAGGTCGTCTGGGACGAGGCGTGGACGACCGACCGGCTCTCGGCATCCGCCGCCCGCAAGCTCCGCCTGCTGCCCGACCCGACCGCCGTTCCGGACCGGGACGCCTACATCGCCGCCCAGGAGGCCAGCAGATGATCGGCGACGCTTTCGTCTTCGACGGGGTCGCGCACCTGTTCAACTTCAGTGCCAAGAACACCATCGGCCGGGCGGGCGAGATGTTCGCCAACCACGTCTACGCCTTCCACCAGGCCCTGACCCCGGATGACGAGCCCAAGCTCGCCGCCGACGACTTCCTCAGGGCCTGGACCCCGGGCGACGTCCACCGCATGGTCTTCGACCGCTCCGACACCGACATGCTCGTCGCGATGCCACTCCCTCTCACCGACCTGTTCCGCGACGGCCTGTCGCCGTGGGAGGAGTGCGCGGAGCTCGCCTTCCGCGACCCTGACCGGACCATCTTCTGGGGCTCGGTGAACCCGCTCGAGGGCCGCAGGGCGCTCGACCTCATGGAGCGGCAGGTCGGCGAGTTCGATGCCAAGGCGTTCAAGTTCTACAACGTGCGCTACGACTACGGCTCGCCGTTCCCCTGGCGGATGGACGACCCGCGCGTCGCGTTCCCCGTCTTCGAGAAGGCACAGGAGCTGGGGATCAACCTGATCGGCGTGCACAAGGGCCTCCCGCTGGGTCCACAGCCGATCGAGGCGACCCAGACCTGGGACATGGACGGGGCCGCCGCGAACTTCCCCGACATCAACTTCGTGATCTTCCACGTCGGGCTGCCGTTCATCGACGAGGTGTGCTGGCAGCTCATCCGGCACCCGAACCTGTACGCCTCGATCGCCGCGACGATCAACTTCATCGACCGGGCGCCGCGGGCATTCGCCGAGACGCTCGGCAAGCTGCTCTTCTGGTGCGGCGAGGACAAGATCATCTACGGCTCGGAGGCTCCGATCTGGCGGCCGCAGTGGGCGCTGCGGGCGTTCATGGACTTCCAGATACCGCAGGATCTGTGCGAGGGCTACGGCTACCCGCAGCTCACCGACCAGGCCAAGCGCAAGATCCTCGGCGAGAACCTGCTACGGCTGCACGGCATGGACGTCGAGGAGACGAAGGCACGGCTGGGGAGACGGCAGGCACATTGAGCGCCCTCCAGCAACTCGCCTGAGTGCGTGCCACCCTCAGCCGAAGGCGTTCGGATCACCTCGTCCCGGTCGGCGAGCAGCGCCTCGACGGCCGTCTTGCCCGTCACGGCGAGGTGGGCGTCGGCCGCCGTACCGGGACGTCAAGGACATCGAGTACGACTGGCCGAGCTTCGAGGCCGAGCCGTCCTGATTCGGGTCAGGGCCCCGGCTCACGCCGACGACACCACGAGCTCGGCCATCCGCTCCGGCCCCCGCGCCGCCGCCTCCTCCCGGACCGCCACGTCGAAGTGCTTGCGGGCCAGCTCCATCCACTCCACCTCGTCGCACGACGGGTCGAGCTCGGGGTCCAGGTACGTGGCGTGCAGCGCCGCCAGCGCCTGGATCCCGCCGACGAGCCCGTCGAGCAGGCAGCGCGCGGGACGGGACGGGTCGAGGGCGGTGAAGCACGGCTCGTCAGGCACCGGCTCGCTCGCCGCGAGGAGCATCCCGCGCGACGCCAGCACCGCCATCTGCAGCAGCTCCTGCGCGATTCCCAGCGGCGTCCGGTCCGGCCGCTCGGACGACGCCATCCGCAGCACGGTGCGTGCCACCGCCGAATCGAAGTACTCGACCTGCTCGGCCTGGTCGACGGCGTCCTCGGCGGTGGTCTCGGCAAGGCGCTCCATCACGGTGACCGCTGCCAGGAACCAGTGGATCGCGGCCACGGCGGCGGCCGACGGCTCGACCTCCGTGTAGAGCCGGGGGCTGCCCATCGGCACGTCGTGCGGCAGCCGGTCGGCGACGGCGATCTGTGCCGGTGACGGCGTGACGCGGGTGAGCATCACGGCCTGCCGCGCGCGGCCCGTGAGGTCGCCGCGTTCGGCTTTCCCGGCGGCGGTGATCTCCTCCTCGACATCTGCGATGACAGCCCGGCTGACGCCGGCGCTTCCCACCTCACGCAGCTCCCGCCCGATGCGGTGCGCGCTCTCCACCACCGGGTGCGGCTCCACGCGCAGCAGGTCCGGCCTCCGGCAGGTGCGGGCGGCGCATCGCCTGGAGCGCGTCGGCCACCGGCAGGTCGCAGATCTCCGGACGGACGTAGCTCAGCCAGACCGCCTCCGACATCCGGGTCAGGGCCCTGGCCAGGTGCAGGCCGACAGTCTCGTTCGTCGTGGGGTTCACGCGCGCGACCGTTCGGGCGGTGGCTCCGATGCCGGTGTCCCACACGGCGACGAGGTGGTGGGTGCTGGGGTCGTAGGCGTAGGTCGCCATGCGCGCATGATCAGCGGAGCCAGGCGCTTCCCGCGGCGAAACGGCGGAACTCGGTTGCAGGTGCAAACCCGATCCTGTCGGCACCCCTCGCTAACCTCGCCGCCATGACCCCGGGTGCCTCCCTCACGCACGCCGAGCGGGTCCGGCTCGAGGCGCTGCGCTACGCCACCGGCGAGGAGTCGGCCACGTATGTGGCGATCATGCGCACGTTCACCGGGGAGATCAGCGGGCTGTTGTCCGACCAGTCCGCATCGGAGGTCGCCGAGCGCCTCGCCGAGCTGGGCATCGAGGTCGACCGGGAGACCGTCGACGACCGGCTGTCCTACCTCGTCGAGCACGGCAACCTCGCGCGCAGCCCGCGGGAGACCGAAGCGCGGAGCCTGCGGGAGTACCTGCAGAACCGGGCCCGCTACCAGCTCACCCAGCGCGGCGAGCTGGTGCACCGGTTCGTCGAGGAGCTGCTGGGGCACACCGAGTCGGCCCGGGAGGTGTCCACCGAGATGCTCGGCGGCATCCTGCACGGGCTCACCGCGCTGGCCGCGCTCGACGGGGAGGCGATCGAGGCGGCCGACCCGGAGACGCTCGCCCGCGACATCGGCACCGTGTTCGCCCAGTTCGAGCGCCTGGTCTCCTCCACCCGCGACTTCTACACGTACCTGTCGCAGGTGCTGGTCCGCTACGACCTCGACCGGGCCGAGTTCGCGGTGTTCAAGACGGCGTTGCTGGACTACCTGCAGCGCTTCGTCGACGAGATCGCCCGGCACATGCCGCAGATCGCCGACGTGCTGGGGCGGGTCGAGTCGAACGTGCCGGCCCTGTGCGCGCGGGCCAACGCCGGGCAGCGGCTCCGCGGCGTCGACGGGGAGGTGGCGCGGCGCAGCGCCGGGCTGGACCCGGCCGACTGGGCGAGCCTGCACGCGTGGTTCATCGGGGGCGCCGGACGCGACTCCGACGCCGCCGGCGTCCGCCGCCTGGCCACCGACGCGATGCGGGCGCTGCTGGTCAACCTGCGCCGCATCGCCACCGGCGGCCGGGAACAGAGCCGCTACGCCGACCTCCTCACCTTGGCCCGGTGGTTCGCCGAGGCCGACGACGACACGGCGCACGCCCTGTGGGCCGCCGCCTTCGGCCTCTACTCGTGCCGCCATCTCGCCTTCGTCGCCGACGACGACGCCGACCCGATCCCGCCCACGGCATCCTGGTGGCGCACCCCGGTCGCCGACGTCCCGGTCGCCCTCCGCCGCACCGGCGCGCGCGCCGTCCGCGGACGGGCGGGTCGACGCGAGGACTACGCGGCGGCGAAGGCGGCCCGGATCGCCGAGCGGGAACGCGCGGAGGAACGCCGGGCCGCGGCGCTGGCCGAGATCCGGGCGCACGCCGGGCAGCTCGGCACCGTCCGGCTCTCCGACGAGGCCCGCGCCGTGCTGCTCGGCCTCTACTCCCGGGCGCTGGTCGAACGGGGCCGCCCACTCGCCGCGGGCGAGGTCGCGCGCGCCGACCTGGGCGGCTGGGAGCTGACGGTCTGCCGCGCCCCCGGCGCGGGCACCACGATCGTCAGCCCGGCCGGGCGGCTCGAGCTCCACGACCTCGCGCTCACCGTCCGAGAGGCCGAGTACCAGCAGCGGGAAACGGGATGAGCGAGCTTGCGAGCGAATCATCGATACAGCGTCTTGGGCGAATGCCCGCGACGAGCGCCAGCGAGGAGCTGGTATGAGTCGCATCGAACGGCCGGCACCGGCCGAGGACGTCCAGGCGGTCGCAGAACGCCAACGCGCTGCTCGCGCCCTGCTGCGCACTCCCCTGCTGCACGCCGACGGCCCGGGCGCAGACGACCTGCGGCTCGTCCGCCGCCACCGCGGGGAGCTGGAGCGGCTGTTCGCCGACGGCTTCGGCTATCGGCTCGTCGTCGACCCGGGCGCTGCGCGGCTGTTCAAGACCGGCCTCGGGCGCGACGCCACCCGCCCGCTGCGCCGCCGCGGTGGCAAGCCGTTCACGCCGCGCATGTACGCGCTGCTCTGCCTCACGGTGGCCGCGCTCGGCCGCGGGAAGTCGCAGATGCTGGTCGACGAGCTGGTGGCGCAGGTGCGTTCGGCGGCCGTCGACGCGGGCCTGGACGTCGACCTCGACGCCATCGCCGACCGACGCGCCCTCTACGCGGCGCTGTCGGCGCTGGTCGACCTCGGGGTGCTGCACGAGCGCGATGGCGACCTGGAGCACTGGGCCGACCAGCGCACCGCCTCGCTGCTCGACGTCCGCCGCGACCGGCTCGGGTTGCTCGTCTCCGCCGTCCTCGCCGGCGCCGACGGGCCGGACGACCTGATCGACCGCGCCGCGCTCCCGTCCGCGGCCGGTGGGGCCCGCGTCGCGGTGCGCCGCCGGCTCGTCGAGTCGCCGGTCCTGTCGGCCGACACGCTCACCGAGGAGCAGGCCGAGTGGTGGCGGCGCGGCCGCAACCGGGAGCGCGAGTGGTTCGCCGACCGGCTCGGCCTGCAGGTCGAGCTCCGCGCCGAGGGCGCGGTCGCGATCGACCCGAGCGGCGAGCTCACCGACGTCGAGTTCCCGGCCGGCGGTTCCGGCCGTCACCTGGCGTTGCTGCTGCTCGCCGCACTGGTCGCCCGGCTCCGGCCGAGCGCGCGCGAAGTCGCCGCGCCCGAGCGGGTGTGGCGTCGGGCCGGCCCGGAGTTGGTCGCGTCGGCGTCGGCGGACGTCATGGCCGACTGGGGTGCGGGGCTCAAGCGGGAGCACCGGGAGAACGCCGAGGCCGCCGTCGCCGAGGCCCGGCAGGTGCTGGTCGACTTCGGGCTGGTGCGCGTCGAGCCCGACGGCGGGTGGCTGGTCCACGCCGCCGCGGCCCGCTACGCCGTATCGGCGACGCTGGCCGATCAGGCGCGGTTCGAGGAGGAGGCATGACCGACCGGTTCCGGCTCTCCCGCGCGGGCGTGCTGAACGTGTGGCAGTACGACGACCAGGTCTTCGAGTTCGCAGGCGGCAGGCTGCTGCTGCGTGGCTCGAACGGCGCCGGGAAGTCGAAGACGCTCGAGATGCTGCTGCCGTTCGTCCTCGACGGCGACAAGGCCCGCATGACCGCGTCCGGGCGCCACCACACGAGCCTGCTGTGGCTCATGCTCGACGGCTACTCCGGGCAGAACCGGGCCGGGTACCTGTGGGTCGAGTTCGCCAACGCGAGCGAGTCGTTCACCTGCGGCATCGGGGTGCGGGCGTCGCAGTCCGCCCGCCAAGCGGTGGCCTGGTACTTCACCCTGCCCGGCCGGATCGGCGTCGACCTGGAGCTGGAGGACGACGCCGGCCCGCTGGCCCGTGAGCGGCTGCGGGCGGCGGTCGAGGAGCGCGGTGGGCACTTCTTCGACTCGCCGCGGGCGTACAAGCAGCACGTCGGCCGCACGCTGTTCGGGCTCGAACCGTTGCAGTACGACGAGCTGCTGCGGCTGCTCTACTGGCTGCGCCAGCCGCAGGTCGGCGAGGACATCGAGCCGGCCCGCCTCGCCGAGCAGCTCGTCCAGGCGCTCCCGCAGATCGACGACGACGCCGTCCGCTCGGCCGGCGACACGTTCGACGAGCTCGCGGCGTTCGGCGAGCAGCTCGACCGGCAGCGACGCAGCGCGGAAGGGGTAGCGGCGTTCGCCAGGGTGTACGCCGACTACGCCCGCGAGGTACTGCGGGCCCGCGGGTCCGAGGTCACCGGCGCGCACACCGAGCGCACCCGGCGGGTCCGCGAGGTCGAGCGGTGTGCCGCGGCGCTGTCGGAGATCGTCACGGAGCGGGAGTCGGCCAGGCGGGAGCGGTCCGAAGCCGGGCGGGAGCGGTCGGAGATCAGCGCCCGGCTCGCCGAGCTGCACGCCGACCCGCTGATGCGCACCGAACGCGAGCTGGCCGCCCGCCGGACGCTCGCCGGGGAACATCAGCAGGCCGCGCAGCGCGCCGCGGAGGCCGCGGCTTCGGCACAGCGCCGCGCCGGGCAGGCGGGCACCCGGGTTCGCACCGACGCCGGTCAGCTGGGCCAGGACCTGCGGGGGTTCTCGGGCACCGCCGGCGGGCACGCCACCGAGCTGTCCCGGGTGGGCGCCCGCGCCGCGCTCGCGATCGCCCCAGGGCTCCAGGAGCCCCGGCTTTCCGCGGCGGCCGACGCCGCCGCGGTGGTCGAGGCGGTCGATCGGCACAAGGCGTCGGTCGACGCCGCGCGGCCGGTGCTCGGCGAGCTGCGCGCCGCCGTGCAGGTCGTCGAGGAGGCGCTCGCCGCGTTCGACAAGGCGGCCGCCGACCGGGAACGCGCCGAGGAGGACGCGGCCAAGGCCGAGCAGCAGGCCGAGGCCGAGCGCGGACGGCTCGCCGACGCCCGCGGCACCGCAGAGCGTGCCGAGTGGGCCTACTCCGCCGCCCTTGACGGCTGGCGGGCGGCACCGAGGGCCGTCGGCTTCGAGCTGCCCGGCGAGCTGACGGCCGAAGCTGTTGCCGCCGTCCCGGCCATCGCACGGGCGGCGGCCGAGCCGGTCCTCGAACGACTGCGCGCGGAGCGGGCCACCGCCGCCGCAAACCGCACGGCGGCCGAGCGCGCACTCGACGAGGCCGGTCGCCGGCGCGCCGCGATCCTGGCCGAGGCCGACCCCGCGCCGGCCGAGCCCACATGGGCGCGCTCCCCGCGGGACGGCGCCGACGGAGCGCCGCTGTGGCGCCTGATCGACTTCGTCGATGGTCTCGAGGACGCGCAGCGGGCCGGAGTGGAGGCGGCGCTGGAGGCGTCCGGCCTGCTCGACGCCTGGGTGCGGGCCGACGGGGCCGTGCTCGACGCGGACCGCAACGACACGGTGCTGCCCGCCGGGCCCGCGGTCGTCGGGCGGTCGCTCGGGGACGTGCTGGTCCCCGACCCTCCCGTGTCCGGTCCGGTCACCGCCGGTGTCGTCGCGGGCGTACTGGCTCGGGTCGCGCTCGCACCGAAACCGGCCGAGACCGCGGCCGTCGCGCTGGACGGAAGCTGGCGGCTGGGGCCGCTCACCGGCCGCGCGACCAAACCGGTGGCCCAGTACATCGGCGCCACCGCGCGAGCGGCCGAACGGGCGCGGCGGCTCGCCGAGCTCGACGCGCTGATCGCCGTGCACACCGAGGCCCGGGAGACGGCCGCGGCGGCCGAACAGGTGGCGGCCGACTCGGCGCGCGCCGTCGAGGAGTGGCTCGCCGCCGCACCGCCGACCGACGAGCTGATCGCGGCGTGGACCCTGCTGGAGGAGCGCACGCGCACCACCGAGCGGGCCGAGCGGATCGCCACCGAGGCCGAGGACGCGGCCACCCGCGCCCGTTCGGTCGAGACCGGCAAGCGTCGTGAGCTGCACGAGATCGCGGTCCGACACGACCTACCCGCCGAGGCGGGGCCGCTCGCCTCCCGCCGGGAGGCACTGCGGGCACTCGACACCGCGCTCGCCGCTCACCTGGAGCGTGGTGGTGCACTGGCCGCCCGGTTGCGCCGTTGGGCCGACGACGCGGCCGCCTGGGAGACGTTGCTCGGCGAGGCGGAGGAGACGGCGCGCGAGGCGGAGGAGGCCGACGGTCGGGCCGCGGAGGCGCGAGCCGCGGCCGACGAGCTGGAGGCCACCGTCGATGCTCCGCTGCGGGAGATCCGCCGCCGCATCGAGCTCGCCGAGAAGCGCGACGCCGAGCTGCGGCGCCGCGAGGGCGAGCTCGGCGCGCGCATCGACCAACTGCTCACCGCGGGCGGCGCGGCCGAGCAGGCGTCCCGTGACGCGGTGGATCGGCTCGCCGAGCACGAACCCGTACTGGCGGATGCGGTCGCGGCATTCGCCGCCCTCGCCGACGTGCCCGGCCTGCTCGACTCGGGTGACCACCAGCCCGACGACGAGCGGGCTGTCGAGCCCACCGACGCGGCCATCGGCCTCGCCCGCGGATTCACCGCGGGCAGCCCGGTCCCGGCGTCGGTCCTCGCCATTGCCCGCCGCTTCGCCGGGCTGCCCGCGCCCGCCCGCTCGGGCACCACCACGGCCGTCTTCGCGGCCTGGCAGGAGGCGGCCAGCGGGCCGGCAGGCGACGTCGATCCGCGGGTGGTCGACGAGGGCGTCGCGCTCGCCGTGATCGGCCGCGACGACGCGGGCGAGCATCCCATCGGCGCGCTGGCGCAGCGCCTTGCCGCCGCCGTCGCCCGCGACGCCGACCTGCTCACGGAGCGGGAGCGGCGGCTGTTCGAGGAGCACATCCTCGGCGATCTCGGCGAGTCGTTGCGCTCCAGAAGACTCGAGGCCGAGGAGCTGGTCACCGAGATGAACAACCAGCTGCGCGGGGTCAGCACCAGCCAGGGCATCCAGGTACAGCTGCGGTGGAACCTGCGCGAGGACGTGTCCGCCGACGCCCGCCGCGCCGTCGAGCTGCTCGGCCGGCCGGTCGGGGCGCTGCTGCCCGGCGAGCGCCGCGAGCTACGCGATGCGCTGCACCGGCTGATCGAGGCGTCCCGCGCCGACGCCCCCGAGGACTCCTACACCGAGCACCTCACCCGCGCGCTGGACTACCGCCGCTGGTTCGCCTTCCGCATCCGCTACACCCGCCCGGAGACGGCCGGCACCTGGCACGACCTCCACCGGCGCTCGCCGCTCTCGCAGGGCGAGCAGAAGGTCGTCTGCTACCTGCCACTGTTCGCCGCCGCGGCGGCGCACTTCAGCTCGCTCGCCGGCGCCGCCCCGCACTCGCCCCGGTTCGTACTGCTCGACGACGCCTTTCCGAAGATCGACATCCGCACCCACCCGCTGCTGTTCGGCCTGCTCGTGCAGCTCGACCTGGACTTCGTCGTCACCAGCGAGCGGCTGTGGGGCGACCACGACACCGTGCCCTCGCTCGCCATCTACGAGGCGCTGCGGGACCCGAACGAGCGCGGGATCGCCCAGTACCGCCACACCTGGGACGGCCAGCGGCTGCACGCGGTCGGATGAGTGCGGGCTGGCTCGACGATCCCGGGCTGCGACGGGTCTGGGAGGTGTTGCGCGAGCGGCTCGAGGCAAGGGGCCTGCGCGTCGAAGGGCGCGTCGTGCTGGGCGGTCTCAGCCGCGAGGAGCGCCACGCCGTCGCCGGGCTGCTCGGGCGGGGCGTCACCCGCGACCGGGTCAGCGTCGATCTCGCCGCACTCGACGCCGATCTCGTGGCGCGGTCCGGGGTCGGTGGGCTGGTCGCGGTTGTCGAGCACGCCACCGGCACCCCGTTGCGGGACCGGCCCGGCGAACGTGCCCGGAATGCCGCACAGCGGGAGGCCCCCATCGAGCTGGCCCGCGCACTGCTCGCGGGCGAGCCATGGCTCCAGGTGTGGATCCAGGACGTCCGCCGGTCCGGGGTGCTGGCCCGCGCGACGGATGCGACGGCCGCCGTCCGCACCGCGGCCGCGGCGCTGGCCCGCCTGCCCGGGCCCGGGCTGTCGCGCACCGAGCTGGCCGTGGCCGCGGGCGGACACGCACACGCGCTGGACGACGGTACGACGGCCGCCGCGCTGGTGCTCCGCGCCCTGGCCGTCCAGGCCGGGGAACCGGTGCCCACCACCACGTCCGCCCGCCGGGACCTGTGGGAGCGCTCCGGTGTCCGGGTCGACCTCGTGTCGGCCACCTGCCTCACCTTGGGCCTGCGCGGCCACAGCGGATCCGTCGCCGCCCGGCTCGACCTCGCCGCCGATGCCGGCGACCCGGTGCACCTCACCGCGTGGGACCTCCGCCGCTGCACGCTGCAGGTACCGGAAGTCGTCCTGGTCTGCGAGAACCCGCGCGTCCTGGAGGCGGTGGCCGAGCAGGGCGGCCAGATGCCCGTCGTGTGCACGAGCGGCCAGCCCGCGCTCGTCGTCGTCGACGTGCTCGCCGCGCTGCGGGGCGCCGAGCTGCGCTACCACGGGGACTTCGACTGGCCGGGCATCGCGATCGCCAACCGTCTGATCGCCGAGGCCGGGGTGGCACCGTGGCGGATGTCGGCCGCCGACTACGAGCGCGGGCTCGTAGGCGCCACGCTCCCGCTCGTCGGTGCTCCGGTGGAGCCGGCTTGGGACCCTGAGCTGGGCGCGGCGATGCGCCACCACGGTGTCGCCGTGCACGAGGAGGCCGTGCTGTCGGACCTGCTCGACGGGAGCACGTGATCATCCGTTCGGGTACTGCACGGAGCCGAGTTGTCGAGCACGTCTCGCCATTCGTCCGGGAGCCGGCCTGGCACGAACGTCGAGCCTCTGTGGCGTGTGCCCACCGAGCGGCTACGGTTCCGCCGATGTTCGACATGGCTCAGCTGCGGGCCGCCATCCACCAGCACGACGGCGCGCAGCTCGTCGCACTGGTGCGGGCCGAAGGCGCCCTCGACGACGGCGACCCTCTGCAGATGATCGGGGACGGCCTGGTCACCGCCCTGACCGACAAGGTGGACGGCGCCGCCGAGGTAGCCGCAGCCGTGGCCGCCCGGCTGCGCGACCGCGGCTGGACGGGCGACCACGAACTCGCCGACCAGCTCGAATCCCGCCTCGGGACGATTCCGACACCGATGCTGCGCCCGCTGGCCGTCGACCTCGAGGAGCTCGCCATGGTGCTGGAAGGCGACCCGACGTCGGGCGACGGCCGGATCGATCTGCGCAATGGTGACGTGCTTCCGGACTTCACCTTCGAGTACCTCGTCGAGATCGGTCAGGAGCCGGACGACGAGGAGCAGGACCCGGACCGGTGGCTGCACGTCTGGTGCGAAGGTTCGAGGGGCGGTTACGGCGATATGGAGCGTTTCATCGACACACTGTCCGATGCCCGTCTCGCCGAGCGCTTGAGCGACGCGATTCGGGGGCGCGGTGCCTTCCGCCGGTTCAAGGACGTCCTCTCCGGGTCGCCGGAGGAGTTCGGGAGGTGGCACGTCTTCGCCGACGAACGCCAACGTGGCAGGGCCAGGGCGTGGCTCGCTGATGAGGGCTATCGCGTGGTTGCGAAACCCGGCTGACTCCCTCCGAGCACGTCTCTCGTGGCCCCTGAGCCGCTGGGCCGGGTCGCGGTCGTACACCGGAAGCACCAGCACCTGGTCTGTTGCGCCGTTGAGCGCGCGCACGCGGTGCCCTCGGACGTCCATACGCCGGCGCCAAGGTCAGCGTGGCCTGACCTCGCGCTCAGCGCACCGCACGAACGGCGCTCTCGTCCATGACGGGGTGCCATTCGTGCGTTCGGGCGAACAGGCGTGCGGGTTCAGCCAGCGTGAGAACCTAGGTGTCCAGCCGGCCTTCGGGCGGGCCAGACGACATTCTCCCAGGGAGGACCAGCGTGGCTGAGGCAGAGCAAGGACCGAACCCCGACCTTGCCGAACGGCTCAATTTTTGACGTGCCCCATTCCGCCCGCGTTCACAACTACTGGTTGGGTGGCAAGGACAACTACGAGGCCGACCGAGCAGCGGGTGACGCTGTGTTCGAGGTGTACCCGGGGATCGTGTGCTTTTCCGCGAGCAGGTTGTCAGCCCGAACGAGTGGATGCGGTTGGACCAGTCCCCGTGCTCGTAGCCCCACCTGCCGCTCCCCCGACGCGACGCGGGCCCATCGGGGAAGCACGTCAATCCGATCTGTCGGTCATCCACGAGGGGCACTATCTCCGGCACGCCGCCTCCTGGGCTCCTGCAGAACGCCGTGATCACCCCGAACGGCCGCGTATCCGGCGCCTGCCGCGACGGCGCGCGATCGACCACCACCCAAACCTCCGCCGCCTCCGCGCCCTCCCGGATCTCCTCGACGTAGTGCAGCCTGCGCTGCAGCCCCTCGGTCGGCCGGGCGGTGCTCACCACCCGCGCGATCACTTCGGCGCCGACACCGCGGTCGGTCGCGGCGTGTTGGCGCCCGAACGGACCCGGGCCGGCGGCAGCGGGCCGCCCTTCCCGGAGGATGACCACCAGCCCGTTCACGTCAGTGAATGCGGAGTGACAGCGGAACGGGGAGTGCGCTCCCTCGTATCTCGCGGGGTCGTCCGTCGGCACGGGGCAGGGCATCGCGCCGCCGGCGGCCGCCGGCGTCAGCGCGGCAGCGGCGACGCCGACGAGGAGCGACAGGTATCCAATCGAACGGTTCGGCATGACTGCATGGACGACGCCCTGCGCCCGCGGGTTCCACCGAGGTCAAGACGGCCTACGACCCGGAGAACGTCTTCCACCGCAACCACAACATCCCGCCGCACCGCTGATCAGGGACGGTAGAGGGTCGCGGCGAGTTGGACGAACGAGCGGACGAGCGGGCTGGTGTCCGCCTCGTTCCACGCGACGACGAGGCGGCTCGGTGGCATGTCGAGCAGCGGAACGGCCGTGAGCCCATCGGGCAGCGTGTGCCCGAGCGGCATCAGCCCGACCGTGCCGCTCCAGAGGACGGCCTGCATGCACTCGTGGACGGTGCGCACCACGGGACCATCGCCGCGGAGCTCGCCGCCGTTCCAGTAGGTGTGCCAGATGGGATCGGTTCCGTCCGGCAGCCGGAACCAGCGGCGATCGGCGAGATCGCCCAGGCGCACGGCGTCCCGGCGGGCGAGCGGGTCGTCCGCGCGCAGGACCACCCCGACGGGGTCGGTGCGCAACACGACGGTGCTGATCCCGGCGTCGTCGAACGGGGCGCGGGTGAGGGCGACCTCGACCAGGCCGGCCCGCAAGCCGGTGGTCGGGTCGGTGAAGCCTGCTTCCCGGATGCGAACGTCGACGCCAGGGTGGCGTTCGTGGAACGCGGCGGCGAGGCGGGTCCCGGCCTGCTCGGCGCTGTCGGCGAGGGTGCCGATCGTGATGGTCGCGGGGCCGCCGGCCGCGGCGACGCGGACGCGGAGCTGGTCGGCCTGCGCGAGCAGCGTGCGCGCTTCGTCGTAGAGCGCGGCGCCGGCGGCAGTGGGGGTGACCCCGGCGGCCGAGCGATGCAGGAGCAGGGTGCCGAGTTCTGTCTCCAGTTGCTTGACGGCCCTGCTCAACGGCGGCTGGGTCATGTGGAGGCGGACGGCGGCACGCCCGATGTGGCGTTCCTCGACGACAGCCACGAAGTAGCGCAGCAGCCGTAGGTCCATCACCAGCGAGGATACCGGCGCGGTATCGGATGAGCGGAAGAGGTGTTGGCGCGCGGCGGACGCTCCGCGGTGCAGTGGTCGGTGTGAAAACCGCGTCCCGACCCTTGCGGGTCGTCCTGTGGGCCGTCCAGATCCTGCTGTTCCTCGTCTTCACGGGAACCGGTCTGTGGAAGCTGCTCACTCCGATCCCGCAGCTCGCCGCCATGATCCCGTGGGCGGGTGAGGTTCCCGCACCGTTCCTCCACGCCACGGCGGTGCTCGACCTCCTCGGCGGTATCGGCATCCTCCTGCCCGCGGTCACTCGGATCGCGCCCGGGCTGACCCTTCTCGCGGCGCTCGGGTGCGCCGCGCTGCAGGTGGGCGCCGTCGTCTTCCACCTCTCCCGCGGAGAGGCCACCGACACACCGTTCAACGTCCTGCTCGCGGCGCTCGCTCTCTTCGTCGCCTGGGGTCGACGACGGACCGACTCGACAAGCAAGGTCAGCCTTACTTAATCTCCCGCCATGCCCTCGACCGTGCTCGATGCCACCCGCCGGGAGTTCCTCGCCATCCTGGCCGCGGCCGGCCTGCTGCCCGCCTGCACCACCGCGGACCGGCCGGCCGCTCCGGCGACCCGGACCGTCCAGCACCCGCTCGGCACGACCGAGGTGCCGCTGGCGCCGGCGCGGGTGGTGGCGCTCGACCGCCGGGCCGCGCTCCCCCACCTGCTCGCGCTCGGTGTCACACCGGTGGCCGCCCTCACCTACGAGAGCATCATCGGCACGCCGTTCCCGCCGCTGGTGGCCGAGCAGGCGCGGGACGTGGCGATCCTGCCGGTCGCGGGCAACGCCGACGACCCGAACCTCGAAGCGGTCGCCGCCATGCGGCCCGACCTCGTGATCGGCTGGACCGGCGGCATCGACGAGAAGTACGCGGCGCTGTCGGCGATCGCGCCCACGGTGGCCGTCGACGTCGACTTCACCGACGCCGCGGTCAGCCTCCGCGCGATCGCGGCGGCGCTCGGCCGCGATGCCGAGGCCGAAGCCGTGATCAGGGCATTCGACGAGCGCCGCGCCACGCGTCTGCGGGAGATCGGCGAGATCGGGAACGTGTCGGTGGTGCTGGGCATCGGCGGCCAGCAGTTCCGCGTCTACCAGCCGACCGGGTCGTCCGTTGCCCGCTGGCTGGCCGAAGCGGGCGGACGGCTCGTGCCGGACATCGCGTCGACCACCGGGGAGCCGTACGGGGACGAGCACGTGCTGATCAGCCCGGAGAACCTCGGCCAGGTCACCGGGGACACGATCGTCGTCATGCACAACACCGGCCCCGCGGGCGAGACCGCGCTCGCCGAGCTGGAGGGCTCACCGCTCTGGCCGACGTTGCCTGCCGTGCGCGCCGGTCGCGTCGTGAAGATCAACTCGCAGGAGTCGGTGGGCTCGTACGGGTTCCAGGGATACGACTCCGTGCTCGACACCCTCGTCGACCAGTGGACGGCGCTCGGGGCGCGCTGACAGCTCACGGCGAGGGTGGCACGAGCTCCGCCATCCGCTCCGGCGCCCGTGCCGCGGCCTCCAACCCGCCAGCGATCTTCTCGAACGACCCCGCGGTGCCACGCCGCTGTGCCATCGTGAGCCGACGCGGCGGATCGACCTGGGGCGGGGTGTGGACGATCTCGAGGCCGAATGGCGTGGGACGTTGCGGGCGCTTCTTCGCTCGGATCCGGAGTTGGTCCGGGCGGTGGGTCACGTCGTCGCAGCGCACCCCTCTCCGACCTCGCTTGCCGTCGGCTCCGTCACGCAGCGGGCGACAGTCCGAGGCGGGACGAGCATCCAATCGGGACGAGACACCCACGTGAGCAAGGAGGAGGCGCCGCGCCACCTATGAGGGAGGTTGCTCGGGTGCGGCCAGCCGGGTGGCAGAGTGAGCGGCATGCGGATCAGCGTGTTCGGATTCATCGGCGACGGGGGTGGCCGCTCCCCTGTGGACGGGTACGTCGAGTACCTCCGCCGCATACGCGACGAGGGCTTCACGCGGCTGTGGACCGCGCAGCTGCCGCACGAACCCGATCTCCTCACGGCCATGGCGGTGGCCACCCGCGAGGTCGACGGGATCGAGGTCGCCACCGGCGTGCTGCCGATCCAGGTGCAGCACCCGATGCAGCTGGCGCAGCGCGCACTGACCGTCAACCTGATCTCCGGCGGGCGGCTTCTACTCGGCCTCGGGCTGAGCCACAAGGTCGTCGCCGAGAACACATGGGGCGTCTCCTGGGACCGACCGGTGCGGCGGATGTCGGAGTTCCTCGACGGGCTGCTCCCGCTGCTCGCCGGTGAGCCTGCCGACGCCACCGGCGAGTTCACGTCCACGCGCGGCGGCCTCCGGATCCCCGGCGCGCCGACGCCACCCGTCTACATCGCCGCTCTCGGCCCGCAGATGCTGAAGCTCGCGGGCAGGCGCACGGCCGGCACCGTCACGTGGATGACGGGGCCGCGCACCGTCGCCGAGCACGTCCGCCCGACCCTGCGCGAGGCGGCAGGCGAGCGAGTGGTCGAGGTCGTCAGCGCACTTCCGATCTGCGTCACCGACGACGCCGCGGCCGCCCGCGCGCAGGCCGCGGCCGACTACGCGATCTACGGGAAGCTGCCCTCGTACCGCGCGATGCTCGACCGCGAGGGCTGGGCAGGGCCGGAGAACGCCGCGCTCATCGGCACCGAGTCCGAGGTGGCGGAACGGATCGAGGAGATGCGCAACGCGGGCGTCGACGAGTTCGTGGGCGCCACATTCGGCTCGAGCGAAGAGCGCGCCCGCAGCCGGGCGCTGCTGCTGAGCTGCAAGTGATCGCCGATCATCCGTAGGCTTCCCGCCGTGGACGAGCTGGCATCGGTCGACGGCACCATCGGCCCGGCAGACGAGATGACGATCCCGGTCACCGACGACGGCCTCCTTCGCGGGGACGGCGTGTTCGAGGTCGCCCGGCTCTACGCGGGGCGCCCGTTCGCGTGGGACGAGCACATCGCGCGCCTGAGGCGGTCGGCGGCGAACGTCCGCCTGGAGTTCGACCTGGACGCCGCGCTGGCCGAGGTCGACGCGCTGCTCGCGCGCGTCGGAGCAGTCGACGGCGCGCTCCGGCTGCTGATCACGCGTGGCGGGCGGCGGGTGGCCGTGGTCGGCCCACTGCCGGACCGGGTGCCCGCCATGACGCTCGCGACGATCCGGTTCGCGCCGACGCGGGTGCTGGACGCGGTCAAGTCGCTGTCCTACGCCGCGAACATGCTGGCGTCCCGGCTCGCGCGCGAGGCAGGTGCCGACGAGGCGCTCCTCGTGACGCCGCACGGTCGCGTGCTCGAGGCCCCGACATCGGCGTTCTTCTACGTGCTCGACGGCGGCCTGCACACCCCGCCGCTGGCCGAGCACATCCTCGACTCGATCACGCGGCGCCACGTCATCGCGCTCACCGGGGCGACGGAGCGGGTGCTGCACTGCGACCAGCTCATCGAGGTGGAGGAGGCGTTCCTCGCGTCGACCACGCGCGAGGTCCAGCCGGTGTCCGCGATCGACGGCAGGCCGCTCCCGGCCACCCCGGGACCGCAGACGGCGGCGGCCGCCGACGCGTTGCGGCGTTTCATCGAGGTGAGCTGACTCCGAGGGCACCGAGCGCCGCGAGCGCGGCCATGCGGTGCTCCTTGCGCCACGGCGGGCCCGCGGCACGACCCAGCGCGACCGTCCGCTCCACCGCCGCCGGGTCGTGCCTGCCCTTCGGATCGAGGTAGTGCACCCGCAGCCCGAGCTGCGCGGCCGCCTCGGCGATCACCTCGCGCGAGAGCTGGCCCTCCGCCATGTGCAGAAGCGGGTGCGAGCGCAGGACGACGTCGAGGGAAGGCACCTGCCGGACGACCGCTGCGATCCCGACGGCCACGACCCCGCTGACCTCCGCAAGGGACGTGCGGACCGAAGCCGTCGCCTCGTCGGCCCACCGCCGCACGAGCTGCTCGGCCTCCGGCAAGGGAAGGTCCGCGGCGGCGTGGTAGGCCTGCGCCGGCAGGTCGCCGCCCACGAGGTCGGCGCGGGTACGGGCGAGCAGCCGGACATCGGGCGGTCCCGTCAGCACCACCATCAGTGCAGAGCTGCTGCGGGGTGCCACACCGACCGCGGCTCCACTCACGGTCGCAAGGCTACGGCGAACTCCTCGGCGTCCCCAGATCCGGCGGTAGACGTCGCGGCAGCCGCTCCGCGGGGCCTACCGGGGCCCGGCATGATCCGAACTTCCGGGTGTCCATGGCTGCGTCCGAGGTTGTTGCCGAATCCGGTCACGCCGCCTTCGGTGAGGTGTCCGGGCAACGGGAAGTGTGGTCGCGCGCGTGCCAGGGCCTTCGGTGTCTCCTCTTTGACCAGGGCCTTCGGTGGCGCCGCGCATCGTGCGGGGCACAACGCGGGCAGGCCGGGGCCTGCCCTTCAGACGCGCGGCGCCACCGAAGGCCGGTCCGACCGCACATGATCGACGCCTCGGAACAAAAACGGGCGAAAAGGACACGGGAACACGCCGAACTGCCGATCACACCAGCCCGTGGCGCCGCCACAGCCGACTTCACACACCCAGCACGGACTTCACACAAAGCCGGCCCTGTGTGAAGCAACCACTGGGTGTGTGAAGTGGCCATCGGCGGGGCGAGGGCTCCCGTGATCGGCCCGAGAGGGGCGGCCCCGCACGATGCGCGGCGCCGCCAGCAGGTCCCACCGACAACCCGGAGCGCGGTCGCGGCGCCCTCTCCGAGAAATCGCCCCCTTGACCGCTGCAAACCACACCTGATTCGGCAACACCCTCCGCCACAGCAACGGCCAACCGATACCTCGGCTCATGCGCGCGAACGCGGCGAGCCGGTTCGGTCCTGTCGGACCCGCCCCCTACTCTCGGCCGCGCCGACGGGTGAGGGGGAGCACACATGGGCAAGCGGAACCGCGAGAAGCGTGCGGCGAAGAAGCGCGCCCGGCAGCAGCGTGGCGCCAACCCGCCGCGGTCCGACTTCGGCGTCGGCCCGCACGGACCGGGCTGCACGTGCGGCGACCATCCCGGCGCGGTCCCGCCCGTCGAACTGCTCGGCCGCGCGCTGCTGGACGCCGCTCGCACCGGCGACCCCGCCGAGGCATCGGCCTGCGCGTCCGAGCTGGCCGGAGGCCACTTCGCGCGCGACCCGCACGCGGTCGGCGCGGCCGCGGGCTTGGTGCTCCTCCGGACGCTCGGGTTCATGTGGCAAGGCGGCTGGCTCCCCACCGATCTCTGGGAGATCACCCGACGACGCGCCGACCCGACGATCACGAGCCTGCTCGTCGACACGATCGCGGCCGACACCGCCCAGCACGCGGAGCAGATGGTCCACGAGCGCTGGGCCGCGCAGGTCCGGCAGCTCGAGGCCGACATCTGGTGGGAGCGGGACCGGCCGCACCTGCAGCAGTGGGCGCGACGCAACGCACTGACCGTCGAACAGGCCCTCCTGGCGACGATCACCCTGCTCGCCCAGCTCGTGGAGCTGCCGAGACTGCCCCGGATCCTGCCGCCACCCGGCACCACCGCCCGCCGCGCCACCACGGCGGCGGCAGGCGTGGACCAGAAGATCCTCTCGCGGGTTCGCGCGCTGCTCGCCAAGGCCGAGTCCACCCAGTTCCCGGCGGAGGCCGAGGCGCTCTCGGCCAAGGCGCAGGAGCTGATGAACCGGCACGCCTTCGAACGTGCGCTGCTGGACGCCGACGAGCACCAGCCGCAGACGGCCACATCCACCCGGCTCTGGCTCGACAGCCCTTACGTCGACGCGAAGTCGCACCTGGTGGCCGCCATCGCCGCGGCCAACCGCTGCAAGTCGGTGTTTCACGCCGACCTCGGATTCGTCGCCCTCGTCGGCGACCCGCTCGACCTGGACATCACCGAACTGCTGGCCACGTCGCTGCTGGTACAGGCCACGCGGGCGATGGTCGCCGAGGGCAGCCGGATCAGCCGCACCGGCACATCGCGCACGCGGTCCTTCCGGCAGGCGTTCCTCGTCTCGTACGCCACCCGCATCGGGGAGCGGCTGGAAGAAGCCGCATCGCACGCCGTCGACCCACAGGCGAACGATCGGCTGCTCCCCGTGCTGACCGACCGTTCACGGGTGGTCGACGAGACCTTCCAGGAGATGTACAGCCGCACTGTGCGGAAATCGGTGTCGATCAGCAACGGGGAGGGCTGGCAGGCGGGTCGGGCGGCGGCCGACCGTGCCGACCTGAACGTCGAACGCCGCGCCGTATCCGCCTGAGCATCGACTGCTCAGCCGCCGGAACCCCACATTCGGCGGTAGACGTCGCGGTAGCCGTTCTGCGGGTCCCACTCGGTCATTCCCGCAATGTTCGAGCGGTCGGTGACGTGGATCGGCGCGACATAACGGCTGGCCGGCTGACCGTTGAAGGCTCGGTTGAACTCGTCAACGATCTGCCAACCCTGCTCGCGCAGGGGTTCGGGAACGGTGGCGGACTGGAACTGGCCGGCGCCGATCCGCTGGAACGCCGCACGGGAACCATCACCGGCACCGATGTTGAAGGGGGCGCCATCACCGGACCTCCCCGCAGCGCGCAGCGCCGGCGCGGCGTTGTCGAAGTAGAGGTCGTTGATCGCGATGGAGTAGGTCCACTCGTCACCCAGCCTGTACACCAGCGAGGAGAACGCCTCTGGCGTCCGGGCTCGGGCGTCAGGGATCGGTATGTCCTGGATGTCGAGGACCTTGACGCTGGAACATTCCGCCAGGTTGAGCTCGATCATGTCCGCTTTGTCGGCGGCGAAGGTGATCGAGTCGTCGGTGAAGACGACCACACCGGCAGTGCCCCCTGACTTGCCGATGACGTACTGGGCGCTGATCATCGCGACGTCCTCGACCCTGGTTGTGACATTGGTGAACAGCTTCGGCCACTCGCTCGGTCCTGGATCGGCCGTCGCATGCCAGCCGACCAGCGGGATGTCCGCCGTAACGGCGTTGTCCACCTGGGCACTCACCGACACGGGGTCGAATCCGCCGATGACGATGCCGTCGGGGTCGAGCGCGACCGCCTGCCCCATCGCAGCGGCGATGCCGGCCGAGTCGCCATGGCCGTCGATGACCCGCACGTCCCAGCCGATCGCCCCCGCGGCTTCCTCGACTCCCGCCGCCACACCCGCGACGCCCGGGTTTGCCATCGTCTGAGCGACGAAGATGATCGCCATGTCGGCCGCGGCGGCCGGGCCCGTCGTGGGGCCGGTCCAGGCAGCATCGACGTCGAGGGCCTTGGCGACAGCGGCGTCGGCCGCCGCGACGACCTCTGGGCACGTTCCCGTCCCGCCGGCCGCCGGTTCCGAGCCCGAGGAACACCCGGCCGCGAGCACGGCTGCCGTGGCAACCACTGCCATTCGGGAGCTGGTGGCGATGGACATAGCCGACTCCTTTGTCAGGCAGCAGGACCATCGTTGAACCAGCGGGATTCCCCAGAGACCCGCGGTCCAGCCACGGCACCACGGCCGGGGAGGGTACCGAACGCGCCTACCCCGCTCCGACGACCGCCCCAACCTTGACCCGGCAGGTCTTCTGGCTAACCATCGGACCACTCCCCAACGACGAGGAGTCGCCGTGGAACCGTCGCTGCTCTCCCTGCTCCCGCCGCTCGTCACGATCGTGTGCGCGATCGCCACCCGCCGGATCCTGATCTCACTGGCGCTCGGCATCGTCCTCGGCGCCCTGCTCTACGCCCAGGGGAACGTCCTCGCCGCGGGCGCCTTCGTGCTCGAGGTCGCGGGTGGGCTCGTCGTCGACGACGGAGAGGTGGCCGAGGAGGTCTACATCCTCGGCGTCGTGCTGCTCCTGGGCGTACTGACGTCGCTCATCTACGTCTCCGGCGGCCTCGTGGCCTTCGCGGCGTGGGTGATCACGAGGGTCAGGACGCGGGTGCAGGCGCAGCTGGTCCCGGTCGTACTGGGAATCGTGATCTTCTTCGACGATGCCTTCAGCAGCCTGGTCGGGGGCAACATCAGCCGGCCGATCACCGACCAGCACCGCATCTCCCGCGCCAAGCTGTCCTACCTCGTCGACTCCACCGCGGCGCCCGTCATCATCCTGGTGCCGATCTCGGGCTGGGCGGCGTTCATCGCCGCGACGATGACGGGGATCCTCGACGCCAACGGCATCACCGGCATCACCGGCTACGAGGCGTTCCTGCAGTCGGTACCGATGAACCTGTACGCGATCACGGCGCTGCTCCTCGCGATCGCGACCGCAGTCCTCAGCCTCTCGTTCGGGCCGATGCGGCGGCACGAGAACGCGGCCGTCGAGGACGGGTTGCTCGTCGACCACTCGCGCGGGCCGGTGCCGGGCGAGACCGACCGCACGCTGGAGGCGCGCGGCGACGGCCGGGTCGGCGACCTGCTCTGGCCGGTGCTGGTGCTCACCGGCGTCACCGTGGTCTGCGCCGTGTGGCTCGGCATCGCGAACACCGAGGGACCGATCACCCCCATGGAGGTCCTCGCCAACACCGACGTCATCGTCTCGCTGCTCGTCGGCGTGGTCACCGCGTGCCTGCTCTCGACCACGACGCTACTGATGCGCAGGACGCCGGCCGCCCTCGTGGGCCGGGCCGCGGTCGCGGGCCTGCGGTCGATGCTGGTGGCCGCCGTGGTGCTGTTCCTCGCCTGGGTCACCGCAGGCGTGATCTCCGAGCTCGGCATCGGGGAGTACCTGGCCGGGATCGTCGACGCCGCGCTGCCGCTCGCCCTGCTGCCGGTCCTGCTGTTCGTACTGGCCTCGTTCATCTCGTTCTCGATCGGCAGCACGTTCGGGACGTTCGGACTGCTGCTGCCGATCGCAGGCGAGGTCGCCGTGGCCCTCGACCCCGCGCTGCTCCTGCCGATGTTCGGTGCCGTGCTCGCGGGCGCGATCTTCGGCGACCACACGTCGCCGCTGTCGGACACGACGATCCTGTCCTCGATCGGCTCCGGCATCCAGCTCGTCGAGCACGTGACGACGCAGCTACCGTTCGCGCTGGTCGCAGCCGCCGCGTCGGCCGTGGGCTACGTCCTGCTCGGCGTCACCGGCAGCGGCGTGGCCGGCCTGCTCGCCGCCGTGGTGACGCTCGCGGTCGCCGTCGGGGTGCTCTGGGCGCGCTCGCCCCGCGTCGGCATCGTGTCGGAACCGAGTCCGGGGAGCTGAGCCGCCGTCCCCCGCCGCTCACCCCTCCTCGAGCCGGAACCCGACCTTCATGCCGACCTGGAAATGGGTCAGCTGGTCGTCCTGCACCGCCCCTCGGATCTCGGTGACCTCGAACCAGTCGACGTTGCGCAGCGTCTGGGTGGCTCTGCCGATCCCGTGTCGGATCGCCTCGTCCACGCTGTTCGAGCTGCTGCCGACGATCTCGGTGACGCGATAGACGAGGTCCATCTGAGTAGCGAACCACGGCGCCGAAAGGTCCGCTACCTGCGACAAGTGACACTGATCGAACATTAGTTCGAGTAGAATCGGCTTCATGCCCGTCGGCTCGGTCGCCACTGCGCACCGCCTCCTCACCGAGGCGGTCGACGCGCTGGCCCGGGCAGCCGGGACCGGCGCCACCGACGCCGAGTTGCTGTCGGTGCTCACCGTCTGCGAAGGCCTGTCCCGGCGCCTGGACCGCCTCACCGCGTCCACCGTGTCGGTGCTGCAGCGCCGCGGCGCGTTCGCCGAACGCGGCTACAAGTCCGCCGCGGCAGCGCTGAGCGATCTGCTCGGCTGGGAAACGTTCGAAGCCCGCCGCCGCGTGCACGCCGCCGACAGCGTCTGCCCGCGGATCGGGCTCGACGGCACCGAACACCCGCCCCGACTCGCCGCCACCGCGGCCGCGTTCGCCTCCGGACACGCCCGCCTACGGCACGTCGAGGTGATCGCGAAGCTGCTCGACTCCCCGGCCGCGCACCGGCTGTCCCCCGAGGTGTGGGCGGGCGCCGAGGCCGTGCTCGCCGAGAAGACCGCCCAGTACACGCCGACCCAGCTGCAGTCCTGGGGCACCGACCTGATCGACAAGCTCGACGCCGACGGCCCCGAACCCGACGACCGCCCACCGGCCCCGGTCAACGAGCTCCACCTGCTGCCGCACCGCGGCCGACCGGGCGGATCGCTGAAGGGCCGGTTCGACGACGACGCCCTCCACGACGCCATCGCCACCCTGATCGACACCATGGCCGCGCCCCGCACCGGTGACGACCAGCGCGGCGCCGCCCAACGCCAGGCCGAAGCGCTCGCCGAGGTCTGCGGATACGTGCTCGATCACGGCGAGGTCCCCGAGTCGGGCGGCCGCCGCCCACACCTCAACGTGATCATCGGGCTCGAGGACCTGGAAGGTCGCGCCCGCGCCGCCATGCTCGATTTCGGCGGCCGCCTCTCGCCCGAGTCGCTGCGCCTGCTGGCCTGCGACGCCGCCGTCGTCCCGATCGTGATGAACGGCGCCGGTCAACCGCTCGACGTCGGCCGGGCGAAACGCACCGTGCCCGACGGGCTCCGCCGCGCCGTGGCCGCCCGCGACCGCGGCTGCGCCCGCTGCGGCCGCCCTCCTGGTGCGAGGTACACCACGTGATCCCGTGGGAGATCGGTGGGGAGACCGAGCTCGGCAACTGCGTCATGCTCTGCAAGGCCTGCCACCGCCTGGTGCATCACAGCGACTGGATCGTCCGCCTCCGCGACGGGCTCCCGGAATTCATCCCACCGGCCTGGATCGACCCCGACCGACAACCCAGACGAAGACCCCGGCCGGACCTCGTGCCCGCCTGACCGCTGCAACATCAGGCGATTCCCACGACTGTTCCCGTGGGCGCGCCGACCACCACGGTATCGCCGACGACCGTGAGCGCCAGAGAACCATCCTCGTCGCCGTTCCCGGGGTAAGGGCCGAGGTCCGTTTCGGCGGACCAGCGTGGTTTCCCTGTGTCGGCCGCGAGGGCGACGACGGTGAGGTGCATCTCGAGGACGTCGCGATAGATGCGGTCCCTGGAGACCCAGGAGCTGGCGACGTAGCAGGAATCGCCCGTCACGACGGGAGCGGCGTCCGGCGTCATGTCGAGCGAGTAGGCCGTCCAGCGCGTCCCGCCGGTGGCCGCATCCCATGCGACCACAGACGTGGAGCCCGCGCAGATGTAGTGGGTGCCGGCATGTGCGGTGGTCCATTCACCCTCGTCCGGGCGGCGCCACAGTTGCCGGCCGGTGGCCGCGTCGAACCCGACCTGGGAGACGGAACCGAACTTCACCCGATCTTCGAGGGACACCCCGCTCTGGGCCTCCTCGGCGCAGCACACGACCGGGCCGCCGACGGTTATCCCCGCCGATCTCGTCGAGTCACGCAGCGGCTGCTCCCACACTGTCGCGCCGGTGACCGCGTCTAGCGTGCGCAGAAGGTCGTACACACCGAGGTGCACCCGGCCGGCGGCGATGGCCACGGGGGTGTAGGAGCTACCGCCTAGCGGGACTGTCCAGCGTTCTTCCCCGCTGGCGGCGTCGACGGCGGTCAGCACGAATGCGTTGAGGGCGGGCCTCCGGCCGCATAGCGCGATCCCCTCGCCTGCCCCGACCGCCCACGCCTCCTCGCGCATCCAGCGCCGGGTGCCGTCGACGGCGTCCAGGGCGTGGACGCCGTATCGGTCGCCCACGATCACGAGGTCGTCGACGGTGACGAGGTGGCCCCGGGCCCCTCTCAGGTCGTAGGTCCACCGGGTCTCGCCGTTGCGGACGTCGATCGCCGACACCCTGCCGGTATCGTCCGCACCCGAGGCGAAGACGACTCCGTCGCCCGGCACAAGACCGACCGGGCCTCCCAGGCCGTGGACCCAGCGCTGCCGGTGCTGTGCACAGCCCGCCGTTCCAGCCCCCACCACCGCCGCGGCAGCCAGGCCGAGCAGCAGCCGACGCCGGGACGGCGTGGCGCCAGCGTGGATCGGGTTCATGTCCAGGACGGCATCGTATGCAGGCAGAACCCGTCATCGGTGTCCGGTGATCACCGGACACCGATGTCCACAACTGCGGAGCACCGGTCATGCCGTCGAGGAGGAACGCGTACTCGCCGACCTCACCGCAGGCTGACGTACCCCCGGCGGCGTAGGCCACCCGGGCCTGCGGCTACTTCGCGGGCAACGTGCGCGCGTAGGCGGCGCCACGCCGCACCCAGGTGGAGAGCTGACCATCGGTGCGGACATCGTCGGCCTCGACCCGGAGGAACCCCTTCATGGTGCGGCCACCCATCACCGCCGGGAACGCCGCGGTGGACGCCAGCAGGTGATCGCGCTCCGTGGGATCGATTCGCACCAGGATCCCGCCCTCGCGGCTGGCACAGACCGCCATGTTGCCACCCAGCAGGAACGCCAGCCCGCCGAACATCCTCTGCTCGGCAAGACCTCTCTCGCCGGACAGAACATCCCGGATCCGCTCCGCGAGCTCCTCGTCGTACGCCACCGCCCGGACGGTACGCCCGGCCACCGACACTCGGACGCGAGCGAACCCGAGGGAGTTCTCGCTATCCCGCGCGGGCAGGGCGGGATGTCATGGCTGGGCGAGGGGGCCGCACATCGTGCCGGCGTGATCACGTATGGCGCTGAACCGTGCCCTCGACGATCCCGAGTTCGGACACCGAGGAGAAGAGACATGGCTGTGGACGACGCGCGGTTGACCGAGTTGCTGAACGCGTTCGTCGGCGATATGGGAGCGACGATGCACGCCGGCAGCGCCGTGGTGGGGCACCGCCTCGGGCTGTACCGCGCGCTGGCCGAGAAGCCTGCGACGGCAGGAGAGCTCGCCGACCGGACCGGTTGCCACCCGCGATACCTCACGGAATGGCTGCGCGGCCAGGCCGCGGGCGGGTACGTCACCGTGGACCTCGCGACGGAGACGTACTCGATGTCCGAGGAGCAGGAGTTCGCGCTCACCAACCCGGACGGACCGGTGTATCTCCCCGGTGCATTCCTGATGGCGCTCGGTGCGTTGCGCGCGGAGTCGCGGATCACCGAGGCGTTCCGCAGCGGAGCCGGGCTCGGCTGGCACGAACACGACGACGACGTGTTCGACGGATGCGAGCAGTTCTTCCGGCCGGGGTACGTCGGCAACCTGCTGACGGAGTGGCTGCCTGCGCTGGAGGGCGTCGTGGACCGGCTGCATGCCGGGGCGCGGGTCGCCGACGTCGGCTGCGGTCACGGCGCGTCCACCGTCCTGATGGCGCGGGAGTTCCCGCGCTCGGTGTTCGTCGGCTCGGACTATCACGCCGGATCGGTCGGCCAGGCTGTCGCGCGTGCCGAGGACGCCGGGGTGGGCGACCGGGTGCGGTTCGACGTGGCGGCGGCGCAGAACTTCGGTGGCGGCCCGTTCGACCTGGTGACGACGTTCGACTGCCTGCACGACATGGGCGATCCGCGGCTGGCCGCCCGGCACATCCGGGAGTCGTTGACGCCGCAGGGAACGTGGATGATCGTCGAGCCGAGTGCGGGCGAGAGCGTGGCGGAGAACCTGAATCCGGTGGGCCGGGCGTACTACTCGTTCTCGACGTTCCTGTGCGTGCCGAACGCTCTCTCCCAGACCGGCGGGTACTCGTTGGGCGCACAGGCCGGCGCCGAGCCGATCAGGCAGCTGGCACTCGACGCGGGGTTCCGCAGCTTCCGGATGGCCGCGCAGACGCCGTTCAACATGGTCTACGAGGCTCGGCTCTGATCAGCGGGCCCACCGGCCGGCGGACAGCCGCCCGCCGTCAGGGCCACCAGTGTCCCCCGCTGGAAGTCCGTTGGGTGGGTCGGTGGATCCAGGTTCTCGCTGGGTGTGCCGGTCGACGGACTTCCGGCGGGGGACACTATCGCGCTGGAGCCGGCGTCCTCGGCGGGAAATAGGTGGTCACTACGGATGTGGGCCGCGCCCGCGCTCCCTAGCATCGTCCTCGTCGTGAACAGGTCTCACCCGAGTCGCTGGCCGCGGCCATCGCCACCGAGATCGACCGCGACGTCACCTACCTCCCGGTGCCCACCGACGGCACCGGCCGCGCGGCGTCGCTGCTCGCCGAAGTGCTCTGACCTGCGAGGAGCCGACAACGATGACCGAACGCGGGCCCGGCCGTCGGCATCTGACCCTCGCCGCCGAACTCGACGTCCGGAGCGGAACTCTCGTCGGGCGGTCCGTGGAGCGGGCCCGCATCGCCGAGCTGGTCAGGCGGGCCCATGCGGGGCGCGGCGGTGCGCTCCTGGTGCGCGGGGAGCCGGGGATCGGGAAGTCCGCGCTGGTGTTCGACGCGACCGAGCGTGCGCAGGGGTGCCTTGTGGTCGCCGTCCGCGGCGTGGAGTCGGAGGTCGAGCTCGCGTGCTCGGGGCTGGGTGAGCTGATCGGGGCGTTCGTCGATGCGGTGGAGCTGCTGCCCGCGGCACAGGCCGCGACCCTGCGCGCGGTGCTGGGCTTCGCGGACCAGCCGCCGGTGACCGGCATCTACTCGATCTGCACCGCTCTGCACAGCCTGATCACGCTGGTCGCGGAGGAGCAGCCACTGCTCATCGCCGTCGACGACGCACACTGGCTCGATCCGACGTCCCGCGACGCGTTCGCCTTCGTCGCCCGGCGGCTCGCCGAGCATCCCGCGCTGTTCCTGATGACCGTCCGCACCCACGAGCCGGGCGTCGAGGAGTGCTTCGCCGCGCTGCCGGTCATGGAGCTGGAGCGGTTGTCCACGGCGGAGAGCCGCGTCCTGCTGATGGCGCTCACCAGCGAGGTGGGCATCGATCCGCGGGTGGCGGCCGAGCTCACGGTCGCCGCCGACGGCAATCCGCTCGCGGTTCGGGAACTGGTGTCGGAGCTGTCGGCGGCCCAGCTGCGCGGCAGGTCACCGCTGCCCGAGCCACGCGCTGTGGGGCGCGCCCTCCTCGGGCTGCTGTCCAGCAGGATCGCCCGCCTCGATCCCTCCACCCGCCACGCGCTGCTGGTCGCCGCGATCTCCGTCGACGCCGACCTGGCCACGATCGAGCGCGCGGTGATCGCTGCCGGCGGTGCACCCGACGGCCTCGAGCACGGCGCTGCCGCCGGCCTCGTCCGCCTCGATGGTGGATACGTGGAGTTCAGCCACCCACTACTGCGCTCCGCCATCGTCGACGCCGCATCGCCGACCGCCAAGGCCGGTGCCTTCGACGCGCTCGCGGCCACCGCGGCCCCGGACGTCAGGATCCTCTACCGGGCTGCCGGGGCACGGGCACCGGACGAGACGGTCGCCGCCGGCCTGCACCACGCGGCCGATCGAGCCCGGCGCGCCGGCGGCCACCTGACCGCCGCACGCACACTGTGGCGGGCCGCCGAGCTGTCCGAGCCCGGCGAACAGCGGGCGAGGCGCATGCTGGAGGCCGCCGCCGACGCCCACGTCGCCGGCCGGCTGGACCTGGGCGAAGCGTGGGCCCGTGCCGCGTACACGGCGACGGACAGTGCCGCCCTGCGTGCCGACGCGCGGGCCGAGTACGCCCGCGCGGCCATGTGGTCGGGGCGTCTCGGCGACGCTCGTGCGGTGTTCGCCGACGCCGTGCCGCACATCGAGGACATCGACCCGGTTCGGGCCGCGGCGATTCTGCTGGACCGGGCGCTGCTCGAGGTCATGGGCGGACGTCCGCTCGACGCGGCACGGGCCGCCGCCCGGGCGGTGCAGCTGGTGAGCATCGACGAGATGCGTACGCATCGGCTGCCATGGCCCGTGGTCCCGGACGTCATGATCCTCAGCGGGGAGGTGGCCGCCGGCCTCGACATCCTCGACCACGGCGTCCTCGACCTCATGCCACACGAGGACCTGTTGGGGTTGCCGGCGCTCTGCCACGCGGCGCAGTCGTACACCTGGGGGGAGCGGTTCGAGCAGGCCGGCGAGCTGATCGACCGGATCGTGGAGGCCGCGCGGGCCGCGGGCGCGCCGGCAGCCCTGCCCAATGTGTTCGCTCATCGCAGCGAGCTCGGCTACTGGACCGGCTCGTGGACGCTCGCAGCGGCCGATGCAGCCGAGTCCATCCGGCTCGGCCGGGAACTCGAGCAAGCCGGCGCCGAGGCCTTCGCACTGACCCGGCTCGGCTGGATCCAGGCGAACCGCGGCGACCCGGCCGCACCGGCGACCGCAGCGACGGCCACAGATCTCGGCAGGCCCGGTGGCGTGGACTGCATCCCCGTCTACGCCGATGCGATCCGTGGCCGCTACGAGCTCGGCAGGTCGGACTTCAACGCTGCCGTGCATTGGCTCGACCGGGTCGCCGAGCAGGTCGACGGAACGGGCTTGGGGAACCCGCTGACGGTGCCGTGGGCGGCCGACCACATCGAGGCCCTCGTCCGCACCGACCGTCGCGACGAGGCGCTGCGCAGGCTCGCCGACCTCGACCGCCAGGCCGCCGGCACCGGTCTGGCCTGGCCGGCCGCCGTCGCCTACCGCTGCCGGGCACTCCTCACAGCGGGGGATGCGGCGGACGAGCACTTCGCCGAAGCGATCCGCCACCACGACCGAGTCGACATCGCCTTCGACCGGGCCCGCACCCAGCTCTGCTGGGGCAACAGTCTGTTGCGCCGCCGCCGCCGGCAACCCAGGCGTGCGCGCGAGCACATCACCGAGGCGCTCGACACCTTCGAGCGTCTGCGCGCTACCCCCTGGGTCGAGCAGGCGCGCGCGGCTCTGACGATCGCCGGCACGCCCGTACTGGCCGGCGATGCGCCCCGAACGGCCGGGCTGGACGACCTCACCGCCCAGGAGCTGCAGGTCTCGCTCGCCGTCGTGAAAGGGCTGAGCAATCCCGAAGTGGCGGCCGCGCTCTTCCTGTCGCGCAAATCAGTGGAACGCCACCTCTCCACCGTCTACCGCAAGCTCGGCCTCCGTTCGCGGACGGAGCTGGTTGCTCACGTGTCCCGGGCGGACACCGGCACGATCAACGCACCGACCCGGCAGCACCGCCATCCGGTCCGGCAGGGACGGGTGGGCAATGCATGAGCGGACCCTGCTCCCATTCCGGGATACGCCATCACGCTCGACGACGATCCACGCCTACCAGCCGCAATAGCGGGCTCAGGCGTCCTCGTACCGGTTCTCCGCCCGCCGTCCGGCGGCGTCGAAGTAGTACTCGCCGTCCGAACCGAGGACCTCGACCTCGTAGAACTCTCCCGCCGGGGTGATCTCGATCTCCCACTTGTCGACGTGGGCGCCGCGGGTCGTGGCCTGCACCGCCTGGCGCACGGCGGCTGGGAAGCCCGCCGCGTCCACGACCTCGACCTCCGTCTCCAGCCACTGTCCTGAGAAGTCGAACTCCGCCTCGTACGCGCCGTCGTCGCCGCCGAAGGCGGCCTCCCAGCCGTAGGGCTGCCGCTCCCAGGTCACGGCGTCGAATCCCGGGTAGCGCTGGTCGAAGGCCTGCTGGGCGGGACCAGGGGCGGCGCTGCAGCTCGTCACGCCCACGACGGCCAGCGCCACCGCCACGATCGGCAGGTAGCCGCGGAGATCAGTGATCACTCCCGGGATCATGCCGGTGCACGATGTCCATGGCCAGGGCCGTGAGGTCGTCGCCCCGCAGCCCCGGCCAGCCGTGCACCGCCGCCCGCCACTCGTCGGGCACCGCGCTCGCGCCGTGCCCCGCGCCGAGCAGCCCGCCCGCGATCGCCGCGACGGTGTCGGTGTCCCCACCGGCCTTCACCGTGGCCTGCAGCCCGTCCACAAGGCCACTCGTGTGCACGATCGCCGACCAGGCGCCTTGGAGCGCGGCGACCACCCAGCCGTTCGCCCCCGAGAACTTCTCGGGCGGAGCCTGCTCCGCCTCGTCGAGCCGGCCCGCCCACTCGGGACCGACCTGGTCGAGTCCGACCCGCGCGTCGATCTCACCGGTGCGGACGGCATGGTCGATCGCCAGGGACCAGAGGGCGCAGGCCTCGCCTGCCTGAGGGTCGTGGTGGGTCAGGCTGCTCACCGCGCGAGCAGCCCGAGTGATCGCCGCCGGGGAGCCAAGGTGCGCGAGCGCGACGGGCGCGGTACGCATCAGCGAGCCGTTGCCGGCGCTCCGGCCCGTCACGACGTGAACCTCAGCGGCCTGTACGCGCATGCGGGAGGCCGCGCCCGACTCCTGGATGCCCCGCAGCGCCCCGAGCACGGTGCTGGTCTGCACACCGATGTCCGCCGGGCCGGCGGCGTGCCAGCCGAGGAAGCCTGCGGCGACGGCGTCGAGCGCGGTCTCGTCGCGCAGGTCGGTGAACCGGGCCGCGACCCGCGCGATCACGCTCGTCATCTCGGTGTCGTCGCTCCACTGCCCCGGCGCGTACCCGCCGAGCCCGCCACCGAGCATGCGGGCCTGCTCGCCCGGCCCGGGAAGGGGTCTGCTCCCGTACTCGTACGGAACGCCCAGCGCGTCGCCCACCGCGACGCCGAGCAACACGCCTGAGACCCGATCGATGTTCATCCTCCCCATCAGAACACGGGCATGATGGGGAGCCGTGACGACCTCGGCAATCCGCTCGGGGCTCGACCTGCGCTGGGTCGATCCCGCCATCCGTCCACAGGACGACCTGTTCTCCCACGTCAACGGCCAGTGGCTGCGCACGCACGTCATCCCCGACGACCGCGCGCAGGACGGCGCGTTCCGCGCGCTGTACGACAAGGCCGAGGAGGACGTGCGGGCGATCATCGAGGAAGCGGCCGGGGAGCCGGGCGCCGACGCCAAGAAGATCGCGGACCTGTACGCGTCGTTCATGGACGTCGAGCGGATCGAGGCGCTCGGGACCGCACCGCTGAAGCCGCTGCTCGACGAGGTCTCGGCCGCCGAGGACAGCGCCGGGCTCGCCGCGGTGCTGGGCCGCCGCCAGCGGGAGGCCCGCACGGCGCTGTTCGGCACGTTCGTCGCCACCGACCCCAAGAACGCCACGCGCTACCTGGTGCAGCTCGAGCAGTCCGGGCTGGGGCTGCCCGACGAGTCCTACTACCGCGAGGACGCCTACGCCGAGATCCGCGCGGCGTACGTCGCGCACCTCGCGCGCCTCGCCGAGCTCGTCGGGTTGCCCGACCCGGCCGGGCTCGCGGAGCGCGTGATGGACCTCGAGACCGCGCTCGCGGCCGTCTCGTGGGACCGCGTCACCAACCGCGACGCCGAGAAGACCTACACGCTCATGACGCTGCCCGCGCTGCGGCAGAACGCGCCGGAGTTCGACTGGGAGCCGTGGCTCGCCGCCTTCGGGGCGCCGGACGGCGCCTTCGACGAGATCATCGTCCGGCAGCCGAGCTTCGTCGCCGCCGCCGCGAAGCTGTGGGCGGAGCGGCCGCTGTCGCAGTGGCAGGAATGGCTCGCGATCCACACGGCATCCGCGTGCGCCGACTACCTCACCGAGGCGATCGTCGAGGAGGACTTCGACTTCCACGGCCGCACCCTGTCCGGCACGCCGCAGCTGCGGGAGCGGTGGAAGCGCGGCGTCGGCGTCGTCCAGGGGGCGCTCGGGGAGGCGGTCGGCAAGCTCTACGTCGAGCGGCACTTCCCCGCCGCGGCGAAGGAGCGGATGGTCGAGCTCGTCGCGAACCTCGTCGAGGCCTACCGGCAGAGCATCAGCGAGCTGGACTGGATGAGCCCCGCCACGCGCGAGCGGGCGCTCGCGAAGCTGGCGAAGTTCGGTTCGAAGATCGGCTATCCGGAGAAGTGGAAGGACTACTCGACCCTCGAGATCAGGGCCGACGACCTGCTCGGCAACGCGCTGCGGTCCGGTGCCTGGTTCACCGACTTCCAGCTCGCCAAGATCGGCCGGCCGGTGGACCGCGACGAGTGGCTGATGACGCCGCAGACCGTCAACGCCTACTACCACCCCCGGATGAACGAGGTCGTGTTCCCGGCCGCGATCCTGCAGCCGCCGTTCTTCGACGTGGCGGCCGACGATGCGGCGAACTACGGCGGGATCGGCGCCGTCATCGGCCACGAGATCGGGCACGGCTTCGACGACCAGGGCTCCAAGTACGACGGCGACGGCAACATGATCGACTGGTGGGAGCCGGGCGACCGCGCCGAGTTCGAACGCCGCGCCAAGGCGCTGATCGACCAGTTCAGCGCGCTCTCCCCCGCGGGGCTGCCGGACCACAAGGTCAACGGCGCGCTCACCGTCGGGGAGAACATCGGCGACCTCGGCGGGCTGACGATCGCGATCAAGGCCTACAAGATCGCGCTGGACGGCGCGGAGGCGCCGGTGATCGACGGCTTCACCGGGCTGCAGCGGGTGCTCATCGGGTGGGCGCAGGTGTGGCGGATCGTCACCCGCGAGGCCGAGGCGATCCGGCGGCTCGCCGTCGACCCGCACTCACCGCCCGACTTGCGCTGCAACGCCGTCGTCTCGAACCTCGACGCCTTCCACGAGGCGTTCGACGTGCGGGAGGGCGACGCGCTCCACCGCGCACCGGATGAGCGGGTGCGCATCTGGTGACGGAGCGTTGGACGAGCGCCGAGTGCGCCGCCGCGTGGGACGTGAAGGCGGGGACGTGGCTCGGTTACGTCTCGCGCGGCCAGGCGCCACAGCCGCTCCCCGAGCCCGACGAGCAGGGCCGCAAACAGTGGGACGCCGACGAGGTTCGGCGTTACCCGCGGCCGGGTGTCGGGCGCAGCCGGGCCGGCACCGGCCCGGAGGCCGAAGCGCTGCTCGAGCAGATGCGAGAGGTCGCGGAGCGCATCGACGAGCTCCGCGGCCGCCAGCGGGAGCTCCTGTCCGCAGGTAAGCAGCAGGGGCTGGAGATCAGCGCCATGGCCAAGGCACTCGGCATCTCGCGGCAGACGGCCTACGGCTGGCTCGCGGACTGACGTGCAGGTATCGGCGGGGCTTCGGGGATCAGGACTTCCGCCCCACGGCCGACACCGTCGTCACGCATGCCCACGGGCGCTGCGCGAGCGCGTCCATCCGCCGGAACGCCTCGTCCCAGCGCGTGACGTCCGCGTCCGTCGCGAGACCGGATTCCCTCAGCTCACCGCGCGCGGCCCACGCCGGGGAGCGGACACCGGCTGGTGCGCGGATGATCGGTCCGGCCACCCGGAACGCATCGACCGTGAGACCGGCACCCTCGAGCAACTCTCCGAGCGACCGGCCTACCTGCAGGTCGTTGCCACGCCCGGTCTGGTATTCGAGGTACCTGCCGTGCAGGTCCGCCACATCGGGATCCGGTGGCGACATCCACAGCATGGTGTGGTCGACGTCGACGAGGTAGACCGCGCCACCCGGCCGGGCCAGCTCGGCGAGGTGCCCGACGATCTGCGCTTCGCGGCCTCCGTTGTGGGCCAGCACGTGCCGGCACATCACGACGTCGAACGCGGCGGCGGGCAGGCCGGTCGCCGCGGCGTCGCCGAGCCGCACCGATGCCTGCGGCAGCTCCCCGACCTCGGCGAGGGCCGCCTCGACCGCCTCCGTGGCGCCGTCCACACCGACCGCCTGCCCGTCCGGACCGACCGCGTCGGCGAGCAACCGCAGGACGGCACCCGGCCCACACCCGATGTCGGCCACCGACGCACCGGGTCCGATCCCCGCGCGGGCCCACTCCGCGCCCTCCGCCTCGAGTGCCGCGGCGGCCATCATCCGGTAGCGATCTCGCTCTCCCGGATCGAGCCGGAGCGCGTACCGCGTGTTGGTCGAGGTCATGGCCAGACTCTCGTCGGCGCATCCTCCGCGGACATCGGTAGCCCCTGCCCAATTCGCGGTCAGGACCCACGCGGTGTCGCGTGCTCGACCAGTCTCACACGACCCGGGGCCGCGTCCGCCCACGAGCCGGTGACGTCGAGGACCGCGATCGCGGACGTCTTCAGCTCCACGTGCTCACCGGTCAGGGAGAAGACCAGGTCGGACACCCCTGGGTTGTGCCCCACCAGCAGCATCGACCCGGCATCGGCGGAGATCCCGCGCACCACGGCGAGCAGCGTCTCGACCGTCGCCGCGTACACCCGCTCGTCGAAGACCGGAGCCGGCGCGTCGCCCAGCTCAGGCGCGATCAGCGCCCACGTCTGGCGGGTGCGCGTGGCGGGCGAGCAGACGACGGCGTCGACCCGTTCGACGCGCTCGCGGATCCAACGCCCCGCGACCGGCGCGTCGCGGCGGCCACGCGGGTTCAGCGGCCGTTGCTCGTCGGGAACGTCGTCCGGCCACGCCGACTTCGCGTGCCGGACGACCACGAGCCGTCGGGAATCCATGTCTCACCTGCCGTCGGGGAGGAACTCGCAGAAGCTCTCATAGTGGTCGTCGGTGTAGTACCAGTGTTCGGGGTCGCGCTCATCCGGCCCACCGGTGACGATCCGGCGGGCGCCCCGGTGGTTCAGCCCGGGCGTCTCGACCGTGAACTCGCGGTAGTAGCCGCGTTCCTCGTCGGGCAGCAGGCCTTCGCGGTTGCCGAACGTCACGCCGTCGTTGCGCGGGTACTCGTACGGCCCGCCCGCCTCGATGTCCGCGATCACCTCGTGCGCCTCGGGCGGCAGTTCCTCGGTGCAGTCCGGGACTGCGTCCGTCACGGCGGCGGCCGGGCTGCTGGCGGGCGGCGCCGGGCTCGGCGCCGCCTGGCAGCCGGCCAGCGCGAACGCGGCGAGCAGCAGGCCGAGCACTCGCCTGATCATGCGGACGCCTCCCCCAGCTCCCGCACACCGTGGCGACGCACGAAGGCGACCGTCTCGAACAGCCGGTCGCCGGGCGTTCCCCCGCGCCACAGGTCGTCGGTGGCGGCGCGGAGGATCTCGGTCAAGGTGAGGAAGCCGGGCAGATCCGCCTCCACCAGCCGCTCCGCTCCCGGCCAGAGCAGTGCGACCCGCTCGTCATCCGGCCACCAGGTGGCCAGGTCCCGCAACGAGTCGACCAGGGCGTCGAGGTTGCGCCCCGCCGTCGGCGGCAGCCGCAACGCCCGCGCGATCGCCGCCTGCGCCTCCCGCATCCCGGTTGCGTCCCCCTGCGCTTCCGCCACCGCGTAGCCGCCGTCGACCAGCATCCGCCGCACGTGTTCGGCGTCCGCCGGAGCGGCCAGCAGCACGCCGCGGCCGGCCAGGCCGGGCAGCAGCTTCCCGATCCGCGCCGCAGCAGCGTCCACGCGGCTATTCGATCACAGACCTCGGCGGCACCGCAGCGCTCGTGCCGAACGGGATCAACCGGTAGATTGCGGCAGATGGCGCAGGCGCCGTCGGCCGATGACGCCGTGATGCGGGGCCGCGAAGCCCACCTCCGGCGGGCCTGGCGAGACGCGTACCAGCACCTGTCGGACGCCGACCGGCGCGAAGCACTCGATGCGGAGGACCTCGACAGGCTGGCGACGGCAGCCCACCTCATCGGTCACCGCGAAACGGCCGACGCGACATGGGAGCGAGCGCATCACGCGTTCCTGGACCGAGGCGAGAAGGCACCTGCCGTCCGGTGTGCGTTCTGGCTCGGGCTGACGCTCCTCCTGCGCGGTGAGCACGCCCGGGGTGGCGGCTGGCTGGCGCGGGCGCGGCACATCCTGGAAGACGGCGAGCTCGACTGCGTGGAACAGGGATACCTGCGCCTCCCCGCCGCGCTGCAGGCGCTGGGCGGCGGCGACGCCGAGTCCGCGTACCGCACATTCGTCGAGATCACCGAGACAGCCGACCGGTTCGGCGACGCCGATCTCGAGGCGCTCGGCCGGCTGGGACAGGGCCAGTCGCTGGTCGCGCAGGGTCGAGCGGCGCAAGGCATGGCGATGCTGGACGAGGCGATGGTGGCGGTGACGACCGGCGAGGTGTCGGCGGTCGCCGCCGGGATCGTCTACTGCGCCATGATCCTCACCTGCAGGCAGATGTTCGACGTACGTCGCGTGCAGGAGTGGACCGCGGCGCTGAGCCGCTGGTGCGCCACCCAGCAGGGCCTCAAGCCCTTCAGAGGCCAGTGCCTCGTGCACCGCTCGGAGATCATGACGCTGCGCGGCGAGTGGGCCGACGCCCTCGAGGAGGTCCGGCAGGCGTGCGCCCACCTGTCCGACCCGCCCGACCCGGTGCTGGGCATGGCGCTGTACCAGCAGGCCGAGCTGCTGCGGTTGCGCGGCGAGTTCGTCCGGGCCGAGGAGTGCTACCGCGAAGCCAGCACCCGCGGACACCCCGTGCAACCGGGGCTGGCGCTGCTCCGGCTTGCGCAGGGCAGGCTCGAGGACGCGGTCGCCGCCATCCAGCGGACCGTGCTGGAGGCCGAGGGCGTGGTGGAGCGTTCCAGGGTGCTGTCCGCGTATGTCGAGATCACGCTCGCAGCCGGGGCCAACGAGGACGCCCGGATGGCGGTGGCCGAGCTGGACGACGTCGTCGCGGCGTTCGACACGCCGTACCTGCGCGCGGTGGTCGGATACGCCCGTGGATGCGTGCTGCTCGCCGACGGTGACGCGGGCCGCGCCAACCGCGCCCTGCGCCGGGCGTGGGTCGCATGGCACGAGCTCGACGCGGTCTACGAGACGGCACGGGTCCGGCTGCAGGTGGCGCGGGCGTGCCGCCAGCTGGGCGACCACGACACCGCCGAGCTGGAGCTGGACGCCGCGCGCCGGATCTTCGAGCAGCTGGGCGCCGCGCCCGCGCTCGATCAGGTGCGAGCGCTCACGGGTCGTGCCGCGCCCTCCGGCGCATGCGGCTTGACCCCCCGGGAGATCGAGGTGCTTCGCCTGGTCGCGACGGGCGCGACGAACCGGGACATCGCCGACGACCTCGTGATCAGCGACAGGACGGTCGCCCGGCACGTGAGCAACATGTTCGCCAAGCTCGGCGTCTCCTCGCGGGCGGCGGCCACCGCCTTCGCCTACGAGCACGACCTCGTGTAGGCCCTTCCTGCAGGGAACTACCCACCCGGGCAGAGCAGTCGGTATGGGCAATTCAGCCGATGCGGACGCTGCCGCGGGACGGTGACCCTTACCCGGCACACGCGGGCGTGGGAGGAGCACTGATCAACATGACAGAACCGACGACATCCCGCGCCCGAGCGGTCGCCACGGCGCTGGCGCCGCTGGTGTTGCTGGCCGCGTTCGTGTGGCACCCGCACCTCCACGGTCGGCTGCCCAATGCCCCGGCCATCGCCGAGGCCGTTGCCGAGGACCCGACGCGGTGGGGCCTGGCACATCTCGCGGCGGGAGTCGCCTCCGGTGCGGTCGTGCTCGCCTTCATCGCTGTCCGCGGTTTCCTCCGCGAGCGCTGCGACGACCGGTGGAGCGCTCTCGGACTGCCGTTCATCGTGATCGGCAGCATGCTCTACACGATGCTGCCCGGGATGGAGTTCGCTCCGCTGGCCGCGGTGGCCGCAGGCGGTGACCCTGAGGCGGCGCAGCGCGCCCTTCAGCCGTGGTTCCTCGCCGTGCTGACGATCGGGGCCCTCGTGTTCGCGGTGGGGGTGCTGGGCGTCGCCAAGGGGATCACCGGCCACGGCATCCTGAGCCCGGGGGTGACCCGCCTGGTCGTCGTCGCTCTCGTCGTACTCGCGGTCAGCCGCTTCGTGCCGCTGTTCGTCGTCCAGGGGTACGTCCAGGCGGCCGCGGCGATGGTCGCGCTGTGGCCGCTCGCCGCTCGGATGTGGGGTCCGTCCGGCCGACCTCAGCCCTTCGCGGCGAACAGCTCACCCAGCGCCGCGATGCCGCCGCCGTAGACCGCATCGGCGAAGAAGTCGGTCAGCCCCTTCTCGTCGGCCGCCTCCGCGTCGAACTCCGCCCACCACTCGACGAACGCCTCCCCGGTGGCCGTCACCGGAGCCACCCGCAGCGTGGCGGTGTAGCGGCGGGCGCCGAACGGGTTCTCCACGAACTCGTAGGTGACGCTTCGGTCGGGGTCGTCCAGGACCAGCAGCCGTTCGACGACGATGCCGCCGTCGCCGAGGGTGAGCCTCCGCAGCGCACCGACCTCAGCCCCCGCACCCGAGGTCAGCTCGCTGGCCGTGATCGCCGGGTGCCAGGCGGGGAGGCTGTTGAAGTCACGGATGTGGGACCAGACGGCGTCGGCAGACGCGGGCACGACACCACTGGCGTAGGCGCGGGGCATGGGTCTCCTATCGGGTGAGACGGGTCTTGAAGGCGCGGGTCTGTTCGGTGAGGGCCTTCTCGGTGGGCAGCCGTTCCATCGACGAGGCGCCGTAGAAGCCGTGGCAGTTCTTCGTGCGCTCCAGCACGTGGGCCGCGTCGTCGGGCATCGCGATCGGGCCGCCGTGGCAGAGCACCAGCACGTCGTCGCGGACCTCACGGGCCGCGGCGGCCCACTCGTCGACCAGTGCCACGCAGTCGTCGAGCGACTTCGCGGTCTCCGCGCCGATCGAACCACCGGTCGTCAGGCCCATGTGGCAGACGATGATGTCGGCACCGGCCCGGGTCATGGCGCGGGCGTCGTCCGCTGAGAAGACGTACGGCGTGGTGAGCAGGTCGGCCTCGCGGGCGGCCGCGACCAGGTCGACCTCCAGTCCGTAGCCCATGCCGGTCTCCTCAAGGTTGGCCCGGAAGACCCCGTCGATCAGGCCGACGGTCGGGAAGTTCTGGATGCCGGCGAAGCCGAGGTCGGCGAGCTCGCGCAGGAACCGGTCGGTGATCATGAACGGGTCGGTGCCGTTGACGCCGGCCAGCACCGGGGTGTGGCGGACGACCGGCAGCACCTCGGCGGCCATCTCCACCACGATCTCGTTGGCGTTGCCGTAGGCGAGCAGGCCGGCGAGAGAGCCGCGGCCGGCCATCCGGTAGCGGCCGGAGTTGTAGATGACGATGAGGTCGATGCCGCCGGCCTCCTCGCACTTGGCCGACAGGCCGGTGCCCGCGCCACCGCCGACGATCGGCTCGCCGCGCCGGGCCATGTCCTGGAACTTCTCGACGAGCTCGGCACGAGCAAATTTCATTTCTGCACCTCACGCCACGCGTCCACCAGCGCGTCGGCGAACTCGGGGTCGTTGATGTGGTGGGCCACGCGCTCAACCCGCCGCGTGTCGGTCTGTCGCACCTCGGCTTCGAGCGTGGCGAAGAGCGCCTCGTCCGCCTCCGGGTCCCAGAACGCCTGGCCTGGCGCGTCCAGCGCGGACACCCCGCCGGTGGGCAGCAGGAACCGCACCGGCCCCTCGCACGCGTTCAGCCCGACCGCGAGGAACCGCGCGATCGCAACGTTCTCCTCCGGAGTGGTGCGCATCAGCGTGACCTGGGGATTGTGCTCGTAGAACGTGCGGTCGGCGAACCGCGGCGGCACCGTGGAGCTCGCGCCGAAGTTCACCATGTCGAGAGCGCCGCAGGTGCCGACGTACGGCACGCCGGTGCGCGCGATCGCGCCGAGGCGGTCGTCGGTGGCCGGGAAGACCCCGCCGACGAGCAGGTCGCAGACCTCCGTGGTGGTGATGTCCATGACCGAGCCGACGAGGCCGTCGTCGACGAGCTTCTCCATCGCCCGGCCGCCGGTGCCGGTGGCGTGGAAGACCAGCGGGTCGACGGTGCCGCCGAGCCGGTTGGTGACGGCGGTGACGCACGGGGTGGTGACGCCGAACATCGTGAGCCCTACCGCTGGCCGGTCGGCGGCGGCGGGGACCTCGTGGGCGACGATGCCCGCGAGCGCGTGGGCGGCGTTGCCGATCACGCGGCGGGAGATGCGGTTGAGGCCGGCGACGTCGGTGACCGAGTACCACATCGCGATGTCGGACGCGTCGACGTAGGGCGCGACGTTCCCGGAGGCCACCGTCGACACCATGATCTTTCCGACGCCGACCGGCACCGCCCGCATCGCCGGCGTGATCAGCGCGGTGCCGCCGGAACCGCCCAGCCCGAGCACCCCGCCGACGTCGGACCGGCTCAGCAGGAATCGCTCCAAGGCCAACGCCATCGCGGCGACGGCGGTGCCGCGGTCGCCGGTGAACACCGCGGCCGCGCCGTCGGGATGGTGGCCAGCCACCTCGTCGGCGGATACGTCCGCAGGCGCGCCCCGCACCTGGGTGGACACGTCGACGGTGACGACCTCAGCCCCCGCCGCACGCACGCGCTCGGCGGCGTAACCCAGTTCGGCACCCTTGGTGTCGAACGTCCCGACGACGTAGGCGAGGACCATACGATCGTTCTTAGCGCACCTCGCGCCCGCGGGCGAGGGGTGAGGTCAGATCTCGATCTCGCCCCGCACACACGTCACCGCGTCGCCGCCGACCCAGACCGTGCCGTCGGCGTCCTGGTCGATGTGCACCCGGCCCGCCCGGCCCAGCGCCGTGCCCTGGGAAGCGACATAGGGAGTCTGGAGGCGGCCGGTCCGCAGCAGCCACAGCGCGAGACCCGCGTTGAGGCTGCCGGTCACCGGGTCCTCCACACTGCTGCGATCGGCCGGGAAGAACGCCCTGACCTCGACGGCCTCCGGGGACCCCGCCGGATACGGGCCGACGATCCCGAGCTTGAGCTCCTCGGCGTCCGGGGTGACCGCGAGCACGGTCTTCGCGTCGTCGAGGAGGGCGGCGACCCAGCCCGGGCCGTTGTCGACCCAGCGGGTGTCCCGGACAGCGGACCGGTCGATGCCCAGGATGCGCGCGATGCGCGCCTGCAGCTCGTCGTCGACCGGCTCGTCCCGCAGCAGGGGCGGGGCGGCGAACGCGAGCCGGTCGCCGGTGCGCCGGAGCGTGATCAGCCCGGCCTCGCACTCCTGGACGATCGTGTCGCTCCCGTGGGACGTGGAAGCGAGCCACGCGTGGCAGGTGCCGATCGTCGGGTGGCCCGCGAACGGAAGCTCCTCCGAGGGAGTGAAGATGCGGACGCGGTAGTCGGCGGCCGGGCTGGTCGGAGGGACGACGAAGGTCGTCTCCGACAGGTTCGTCCAGTTCGCCACGCGCTGCATCTGCTCGGTCGTGAGGCCGTCGCCGTCGAGCACGACCGCGACCGGGTTGCCCCGGTACGGGACCGCGGAGAAGACGTCGACCTGGGCGAACGGGCGGCTTGTCATGCATGGAGGATCACCGGCCGCGCGCCTGGCCGCCACGGCCAATCCCCGAACAGTGGCCCGCTAGCGGGTGAGAGCAGCGATCCGCTCCGCGGCGGCGGGGTAGCCGGTGGTGAGCACGGCCCGCTCGCCCAGCTCGAACCCCTCCCAGTCGAAAGGTGGGGCCGTGGTCGTGCCGACGAGCGTCCACTCGCCCGTGGAACTGGATCCCTGCCAGGTTCCGGCGGGCACCACGATCTGGGGCCGCTGACCGGCAGCGACGTCCGGGCCGAGCACCGGCTCGGACACCTGCCCGTCACCGCCGAGGAGCAACAGCCGCAGCGGCGCGCCCGCGTACCAGTGGTAGGTCTCGGTGGCCGTGAGCCGGTGCATCGCCGAGAAGTCGGGCGCGATCAGCAGGAAGTAGATCGCCGACGAGTGCGCGTCGATGTGCGTGCGCCGGAACAGGCCGCCCTCGTCGGGCAGTGGCTCGAGCCCGAGCAGCGCAGCGACCCGTTCGCCCTCACCCACCATGCCTGCAAGGCTAGAGGGGACTTCACACACCCAGCCCCTTCTTCACACAGGGCGGGCCTTGTGTGAAGCGGGCGCTGGGTGTGTGAAGCGAAGGGCCGCAAGTCGCATCAGTGGCCCGTGAGGTGTACCAGCGGCAACGCGGCCAGCTTCGCAGGCGGCAGCGCCGCGGCTTCGCCCAGTACCTCGCGCTGCCGCTCCTGCATCCCCGCGTCCACCCGGCCCGCGAGGAGGTAGGCGAGCCGCCCCAGCATGCGCACCGTCGGCTCCTCGACCAGCGGGCGTGGGCTGGACACGACGGCGATCCCGGTGGGGGTGCCGTCGTTCGACTGCGCCGCCCCGATGGTGAACGCTTCCCGCGGGTTCACGTGCCGGGACGCGAGGTGGTCGCGCAGCTGCAGCAGCACCTCGTGCAGCCGCCGGAACTCGCCCCCGTTCTCGAGCTCGTCGAGGTCGGCGGCGGTGAGCACGGCGCCGCGTGGCGAGAAGCAGCGGACGTAGGCGAGCAGGGCACCGGTCCACAGCGCCTCGACCAGCACGGAATCGGGGTCGCGGCGGCCCAGCTGGGACACGAGGTGCTCGCAGCAGCGCAGCGCGTACTGCAGGTCCTCGAACACGGCGGCCAGTCCGGCGAGCTCGGTGGCGCTCGGCATGTCGAGCTCGCGCACGGACGCGGGAGGCGCGCTCACGGTCGCACCTCTGGGAACATCCGGGCCCGGAGCTCGGCGAGGTGGGCCTGCATCGCCGGCGCGGCGGGACCCTCGTCGTCGCGTCCCGGCTCGACGCCCAGTGCCCGCAGCAGCGCTGCCGCCGGCTCAGCGGGATCGCCCGTCTCGCCGAGCACCGGGTGCAGGCCCGCCGCCGCGAGGTGGTCGAACACCACGTTCACCACCGTCCAGGGGTTGTAGGTCTCACGGCTCGCGGTGGTCACGACGAGGCCACCTCCTCGGGGTAGCGAGCGGCCAGCAGGTCGCGGCAGGTGTGGCCGTTGGCCTCGATGCCGACGCGGGTGAGCCGGGCCCGGCGCAGGTGCAATGGCACCTGGTCGGCGGTCACCGGTGCGCCGTCCGGATGCAGCAGCAGCGGAGCGTCCGGGCCGTGGGGCAGGCCGACCGCGGCGCGCCGCTGCCGGAGCCGGTCGAGGTCCGGTGACGGCCGCAGGTCGCCGAGCCGGGTGGCGGCCAGGTCCTCCGGCGCGGCGCCCGCGTCGACGAGGGGCCGGGCGATCCGGTCCTGCCCGGCCAGTGCGGCCTTGCGCAGGAACACCGCGCGCAACTCCTCCAGCTCGGACTGCGCCTCCCCCGGGAACGCCGCGACGAACCCGGCCCTCGCGGCGACGCCCTCGTTGATGGTGGTTGCGGTGAAGTGATCGTCCAGCACGATGTCGGCGCGGGTGACCCCAGGGACGGCGGTCACGGCGTCGTGGGCGTCGGCGACCATGAGCCACGCGAAGTTGGGCGCGCAGAAGAACGTGGGCAGGCGCAGGCGGACGGCCGCGACCCCGTCGTCGGACACGGTGCACGACGACACGAACTCGAGCTCGGTGATGGGCTCGTCGAGTTCGGGGTCGTGCACCGTGCCCAGCGCCGCCCACACCGCGGCGGCGAGTGCGGTCACGGCGTGCCGGCCGCCGCGGCCTCGGTGAGCAGCTGCTCGCCCGGCCGGTCCTGTGCCCCGGCCGTTGTCTGCAGCTCGCACTCGGGTGGGACCGGGATGTCGTAGAGCTTCGCGGCGTTCAGCCCGAGAATCTTCTTCTTGGAGGCCGTCGTGAGCCGCGGGTAGTCGGTGAACGCGTCGTCGTCGGGCATCTGCCAGTCGACGAAGCCCTCGACCTGCCACTTGGGCACCCAGATGTTGTAGTCGCCGCCGAAGGTCATCCGGTCCTCGCCGACCCAGAAGAGCAGCTCGCCCATGACCTTGGCGAAGAACTTCGGCCGGGCGTGCATCAGGCCACCGATCACGACCGACAGCCCCGCGTAGACGTTGGGCTCCTGCACCGCCATGAAGCAGAAGTCCTCGATGCGCGGCAGCCCGACGTGCTCGACGATGAAGTTCAGCTCCGGGAAGTCGGTGGCCGCGTGGTCGACGTCGGCCACGTCGAACGCGTCCTTGTCCAGCGGCCAGATCGTCGGGCCCTTGTGGACGTGGATGTTCTTGATGCCCAGCTCCTGCGCGCGGGCGAGGAACCGGTAGGCCTCCGGGTCGGACAGCTTGTAGCCGCGTGACCCGTGGTTCCATTCGGCGGTGTAGAGCTTGACGCCCTTCAGCCCGTACTTCTCGGCGTCCGCCTCCAGCTCCTTCAGCCCGGCGTCGCCGTCGCGTGGGTCGAAGCGGCCGTTGACGATCAGGCGGTCGCCGAAGCGATCCAGCAGCTGCGCGTTCCGCTCGATGGTGTTGAAGCCGTCGGTGTACCACTCCTTGAGGTAGGTCGACTGGAAGATCGCGTGGTCGACGTGGCCCTCGATGAACATGTCGCGCTCGAAGTCATCGGGCGTGACCTTGAGGTAGTGCTCGTAGTCCCAGTGGGTCTCGGGCGGGCCGAGCTGGTGGTAGCCGTAGAAGCAGTCGATCCAGCCCTTCGCGTACTGCTCGGCGCCCGGCTTCCAGTTCTCCCGGCTGGCGTCCCAGAAATGGCTGTGTGAATCGACGATGAAGTACTTCTCGCCGTCCTTCTCGTACATCGTGGTGGGACCTTTCGCGTCAGGGAACGAGAATGGCTCGGCCGCGGACCCGGCCGGCGTCGAGGTCGTGCAGCGCGTCCAGCGCCGCATCCAGCGGGTACTGCTTCGTGTGCAGGGTGACCTTCCCGGCCTGCGCCAGCACCATCAGCTCGGCCAGGTCGGTGTAGGTGCCGACGATGTTGCCGATCACGTTCTTCTCCCCGGCTACGAAATCCAGCGTCGGCGCCGAGAACTGTCCGCCGTAACCGATCACGTACTGGAATCCGTCCGGCGCGACCATCGCCCACGCCTGGTTCTCCGCGCCCTGCTCGGCCACGAAGTCGAACACGACCGTCGCGCCCTCACCGCCGGTCAGGTCCTTCACCGCGTCCACGTGGGAGCCGTCGGCCACCACCGTCTCGTCCGCCCCGATCTCCTTGGCGAGTTCGAGTGCGGCCGGGTTCTTGTCGACCACCACGATCCGGGTGGCGGTCAACGCGGCCAGGCACTGGATCCCGATGTGCCCCAAGCCGCCCGCGCCCTGCACCACCGCGGTGGTGCCCGGCCACAGCACCGGCACCGCCTTGCGCACCGCGTGATAGGCGGTGATCCCGGCATCGGCCAGGGCCGCCACGTCGGCCGGGTTGGTCGCAGGGTCCAGCTTCACGCAGGCCCTGGCGGTGGTGCGCAGGTACTCGGCCATCCCCCCGTCGTTGTCCGACAGGCCGGGGAAGAACGCGTTCGAACAGTGCATGTCGTTGCCCCGCCGACAGGCCAGGCACAACCCACAGCTCGGCTGCGGGTGCAGGATCACCGTGTCCCCCACCGCCACGTTGGTCACCCCGTCGCCGACGGCGTGCACCCAGCCTGCGTTCTCGTGCCCGATCACGTACGGCAGCTGCGGTGCCATCGCGGCGGCCCACTGGCCTTCCAGGATGTGCAGGTCGGTTCGGCACACGCCGGCCCCGCCGATCTTCACGATCACGTCGAGCGGGCCCTGCAGTCGCGGCTCCTCGATGTCGTCGATCTTCGGGTCGGTGTGGTAGTCGTGCACACGTACGGCTTTCATCTCGTCCCCTTCCTCAACCGATCGACGGGCCGAGGCCAAGGGACTGCGGGGTGCTCGAGTCCGGCGATGGCTGCGGGATCCCCTCGTCGAGCGGCCCGAACTCGGTCATCAGCGACTTGTTCCACGGGGTCACCTCCTCGGCCACCAGCGAGTTGGTGGTGAGGATCAGGCCGGCCACGGACGCGCCGTTCTGCAGCGCGGAACGCACCACCCGCAGCGGGTCGATCACACCCAACTCGACCAGGTCGCCGAAGCGACCTTCCAACGCGTCGAACCCTTCGTCAACACCCAGTGCGGTGACTTGCTTGACGACGTCGTCGCCGTCGTAGCCGGCGTTGGAGGCGATGAGGTGCACCGGCTCGGTCAGGGCTGCGCGCACGATCTCGACGCCGATCCGGTAGTCACCGCCGACGTCCAGGTCGTCGAGCGCGGGCTCGGCATGCAGCAGCGCGACGCCGCCGCCCGCGACGATGCCCTCGGCGATGGCCGCGCGCGTGGCCTGCAGGGAGTCGTCGACGCGGTGGCGGATCTCCTTGGCCTCGGCGTTGGTGGGCGCGCCCACGCCGATCACCGCGGCCTTGCCCGACAGCCGCGCGATGCGCTCGGACAGGAAGTCCTCGTCGCTGCCGAACGTCGCGCGGGCCAGCTCGGCCCGCAACTGCGTGAGCCGTAGTTCGAGGGCCGCCCGGTCCCCGCCGCCGCCGATGATCGTGGTGCTGTCGCTGGTGACTCGCACCTGCGAGGCCCGCCCGAGGTGCTCGGTGGTCATCTGTTCGAGGGCGAACGCGGAACTCCTGCTGTGCACCTTGCCGCCGCAGAGCGCCGCCATGTCCTCGAGCAGGTGGATGCGCTTCTCGCCGAAGCCGGGCGCCCTGATCGCCACCGCCTGGAACGTGCGGTTCACGTGGTTGTGCACGAGCATCTGCAGCGCCGTGCCCTCGACGGTCTCGGCGACGAGCACGAGCGGGCGCCGCTCACCACGCATGATCTTGTCGAGCACCGGCATGAGGGACTGGACGTCCTTGACCTTCTCCGCCGTGAACAGCAGGTACGGGTCGTCGACGATCGCCTCGAGCCGGCCGGGGTCGGTGACCATGTACGGCGTCACGTAGCCGTTGTCGAACGCGAAGTCCTCGACGAACCCGACGCTCACGCCGTGCTGCGGGACGTCCTCCACGGTGACGACGCCGTCCTCGCCGACGGTGTGCAATGCCCGCCCGACGATCCGGCCGATCTCCTCGTCGTCGTTCGCGGAGATCGACGCCACCCGGGCGTAGTCCTGCTCGGTGGAGACCGGGTGGGTCACCCGCTGCAGGTGCTCGACGATGCGCCGCACTCCGATGTCGATGCCGCGCTTGACGAGCACCGGGTTGCCGCCCGCCGCGATCGCCGTCATGCCCTGCCGGACGATCGCCTGGGCGAGCACGATCGCCGTGGTGGTGCCGTCGCCGACGGTGTCGTTCGTCTTGACCGCCGCTTCCTTCACCAGCTGCGCGCCCATGTTCTCGAACGGGTCGCGCAGGTGGATCTCCCGCGCGATCGTCACGCCGTCGTTCGTGACCTCGGGCGACCCCGTGATCTTCTCCAGGATGACGTTGCGGCCCTTGGGCCCGAGCGTGCTCTTGACGGCCTCGGCCAACTGGTCGACGCCGGCCTGGAGCAACCGCCGGCCCTCCTCTCCGAATCGCAGTTCCTTCGCCATGTTCTGGTCCTCCTGGATGTGCGGAAACGTCGGTCTGCCGCGCGGGTGCGGATCAACGAGGGTTGTGAGTGGATACGCGCGCTATGACGCGCGTATCCGCTCACGACCTCTAGGAGACTGGCTTCAGATCGAAGTCCAGATATTCAGCTGCGTCTTCGGGATTGGCGAACATGATCGTGCGGTCGTCGAGGTGGACCATCCGGCCGTAGTGGGTGGACATCGCCTCCTCGAACTCGGCCGCGTTGAACCAGCCCTCCTCCTCGCCTGCCTCCTCGTCGACGTCGGCGTAGACGACGTCGAACCGGCCATGGCCGTCGACGCGGATCATCGAGGGCAGGTGCGTGACCTTGACGTTGTCCAGCCGCTCGAGCACGTGGGCGATGAGCACGCCGACCTGGCTGTTCATGAGCGTGAAGCCGCACATGTTCGAGGCGGTGCTGTTGGACTCGAAGCGGCTCGCGGCGGTTGTGGTCACTGCTTCAGCTCCTCGGGGGTGTCGAGACCGAGATCGCGGCAGATCCCGGCGAACCGGTTCTTGGCCCGGTCGAGGCTGTCCTCGAACCGCGGCGGCTTGGCGTCGGGCTGCGACCACAGCGGCTGCAGCTGCCGGGCAGCTTCGAGGGCCTGCGGCACCCAGTGCGACAGCCAGCCCTGCATGAGCGACTTGTTGTGCTCGGCGAACTCCCGGTCCTGGGTGAGCGGCGCGAGGCAGGCGACGGTCCAGCGCAGGTCGCGCTGGGCGAAGTCGTACTCGCCGGCCCCCATGACGGTCGGCGTCACGAAGTCGCCGTGGCCGGACGCGGACTGCATCACCAGGTGGCTGCGGAAGAGCTCCCCGAGCAGCGGCTCGAACACGATGTTCGCCGCGAGGAGGGCCTCGCCCCAGTCGTCCTCGATCGCGGTGAGCGCCTCGCACACCTTCCGGACGCCCTGCCACTCGGCGTCGGAGTTCCACGCGTCGAGGTGCGCGGTGCCGTCGAAGCCCTCGATCTCCTCGGTCAGCGTGAGGTTGTAGAGCGCGAGGTCCTGCGCGAACCGGATCTTGTGCGCGCTGTTCACGGCCAGCGCCGTGTTGTGCATGTTGGTCGGCGCGGAACGCTCGTTGGCGGCGAACACGTAGAGGCCCAGCACGTGCTCGATGTGCATCCAGGCGCCGACGTGGCGTTCGACGAACCGCACCCAGTTGGTCGACCACTGCTCGAACGACTTCGCATTGCGCGCGTTCTCGATGTTCTGGTTCAACTGCCGTACGACGTTGGCGTTGTACCGGTAGATGGTCTGTTCCCACTCCTCGTTGGGGTCGCGGAACTCGTGCCATCCATGGGCAGGCCAGTTCTCGACGGGCAGGCCGCCGGTGCCGGGACCGCGCTGCGGCTCCGGCCGGTCGACGCCCCAGGCCTTGAGCTTCGTCCAGTGCAGCGGGTAGCCGGTCTCGCCGTCGGCGAAGCCGTAGATCCAGCCCTGGGTGAGGTAGTGGCGCGGGTCAGGCTGCACCTCGACGGTGACGTCCTCGTAGTGCGTCTGCTTGCGCTTGGCGGGTGTGAAGTAGTTGTAGCGCCGGGCGCTCGCCGATGAGTCGGGGAACTCGCGCGCCCCGGCCTCGGCGTCGGTGAAGACGGGTTTGGGAACGCTGCGTTCTGTGGTGGTCATTTGCTGTCCTCCGGATCACCGGTGGTCGTGAACTTGTCGTAGAAGATGTGTTCGGCAGTGCAGCCGAGCCGGGTGAGCACCGCGATCGCCGCGTCGACCATCGGCGGGGGGCCGCAGACGTACGCGTCCTTGCCTGCCATGTCGGACTCGTGGCGAGCGACGACGTCGGTGATCAGACCGGTCTCCCCCGCCCACTCGTCGTCGGCGGACGGTTCGGACAGCGCCGGCACGTAGGTGAGGCCGGTCAGCTGCTCCTGCAACCCGACGAGCTCCTTCTCGAAGCACAGGTCGCGTGCGCCCCGCGCTCCGTAGTAGAAGGCGACCTTGCGCTCGATTCCGCGCTCTGCCATCGAACGCAGGAGCCCGAGCATGGGGGCCATTCCGGCCCCGCCGCCGATGAAGACCAGGTCGGACGTGCGGCTCTCGCGCAGCGTGAAGGTGCCGAACGGCGCCTCCACCTCCAGCCGGTCCCCCACCTGCAGCCGGGTGGCCAGCAGCTCGGAGAACAGCCCGTCCGGGTAGACCTTCACGACGAACTCGAAGCGGCCGTCCCGGTTGGGCGTGTTCGCCATCGAGAACGACCGGCTCTCCCGCGTGCCGGGCACCTGGAAGTCCATGTACTGGCCCGGGAAGAACTTGATCTCCTCGGGCTCGACGAGCCTGACGACCATGTGCCGCATGTCGTGGGTGACGGCGTCGATCGCCACGACCTCGACCGTGCCGCGCCGCAACGGCAGCCCGGAACGGATGATCTCCTCGTCGTAGTTGAGGAGCTCGATGGTCAGGTCCTCGAACGGGTGCGCCCGGCAGAGCAGCGTCTGCCCCTCCTCCTTCTCGTAGTCGGGCAACGCGAACGTCGAGTAGCGGTCCAGCTCGATGTCCTCGCCCTCGAGCACGAACGACTTGCACGCCGCGCACTGCCCTTCCTTGCAGCCGTGCATGAGCTGGACGCCCTGCTCGGCGGCCGCGCGGAGGATGGTCTGGTCCTCGTCGACCTCGATCTCGATGCCGACCGGCTCGAACCGGACGACGTGCTTCTCGCCCAACGTGTCTCCAAGGTCGGGGAAGAGGGCAGGTTCGGCAGGGGGAAGGCCGGTGCGGCCGGCCCTCCCCCTTCGCCTGACCCGCGCTCAGGCGTCGGTTGGGGCGGGCCGCCCAGCGGGTCCCTGGCGGACGTAGTCGGCCGCGAACGCCTGGCGCTCGGCGTCGCTCATCTCGTTGAGCAGCACGTTCGGGCTCTGCAGGTTGGGCAGCCGACGCATGTGGTCGAGCGTCCACATCTTCTTGGGGTCGAGATCGAGATGTGGTTGCGCGGTCATGGTCTTCCCGTCGTCGCGCACGAAGCCCATGTCCTTGACGACGTCGGCCCAGTTCCAGCCGTGGTAGAGCGTCTCCCACTCGCGGTGCCCGACGAGCCGGCCCATGTTCGGGGTCTCGCGCCCCTCGTAGGTCGGCCGGAACGCCACCTTGTCGGTCCAGTGGCACATCTCGTGGCAGTACGTGCGCCACTGGCCGTCGACCTGGTCCATGACCATGTCCTCACGGACGAGGCACGGCACCATGCAGGTCCAGCACCGGTGCGGGTACACGTAGTCGACGTTCTCGGCCACGATCGGGTTGTGCCCGTTCGGGGTGGCGAGCCGGCTGTAGTTCTCCCACCACTTCCCGTACCTGTCGTACCAGCCCGGGTACTTGTGCTCGAACCACTCGAAGTCCTCGTCGGTCATGCCGTCGATCCGCCAGTAGTTGGCGAGCCACCCGGTGGCGAAGAACTGCGCCACCTCGTGGACGTAGCCCTTGTTCCAGATCTGGTTCCAGGACTCCTCGACGAGGTCGTGCGGGATCGTGAGCCCGTACTTCTCCAGCGGCACGAGGTAGGACCGGTAGTAGTCGTCGTAGATCCACCGGCGCCACATCTCCGCGTAGGACTCGCGGTCCTTGCGGCGGTCCTTCGTGCCGTACTCGATGAACGTGCCGATCGCGGCGTCCACCACCCGGTGGTTGTTCCACCACGCGTAGCGCAGGTCGCGCTCGAGCAGCTGGTGGTTCTCCTCGTCGGACAGCGCCATCAGCAGGGTGGCGTAGCCGTTGGAGATGTGGCGCGACTCGTCGGACTGCACCGAGTGGAACACCGTGGGCAGCAGGTAGTCGCCGTTCGCGGCCGCCTCGGCCGGCATCGCGACGAACAACGTGTTGGTGAAGGCGGTCTCGGCGACGATCGTCAGGTAGATGCTCGCCGCGGTGATCGCGTCACCCGTGATGAACCCCTCGGCGAACTGGCGGCCGATGGTGCCGCAGTAGTCGCCCTGGAATCCGCGCAGGCTGTTGTTGAAGCCGGCCGGGTCGATGTAGTTGTTCATGTACAGGCGCTTGAGGTTCTGCTGGATCGTCGAGTGCCGGACCTCGTCGATCATCTGGATCGCCTGCCCGTTGTGCAGCTCCGGGTTCGGCACCGTGTGGAACAGCATCGGCATCGACCGCGCCGCGGAGATCTCCGGCAGCGGGATGATCGACAGGAACAGCTTCTGCCACTCCAGCCAGCGCTCCTGCACCTGGCGGAACATGTTGCCGCGGATCGCGCCGTCCTGTGCGCCGTAAACGCGGTGGTCCTTCTCCTCCTCCATGGGGAAGTAGGACCGCAGGATCTGCTTCAGCGGGTCCTTCTTCGCGGCCTTCCGGAACGTGTAGTCCGTGCCGTACTTCATGTACGGCTCGTGGTACAGCGGCTCCCAGGCGAGTTCCTGGATCTTCTGGTGAGCCTTCGCCAGACTCTGCCGACTCACGTCATCTCCTCCTGGGGTGGTGGGTTGGCGGCGAGTCGTCGACGGCGCGGGTGTCGAGGAGCTCGTGGCGCCGATCACACCCCGTGCGGCCTCCGTACGCGGTCTCAATATGAGACGTGTGCCACAGCGTCCATCCACCTACGCTGGGTCCGCTGACGGATCGCCGACGCTCCGAGGAGGCCTGTTGGCCGCGCGAACGGAAGACGGACCACGGGCCCCGGCCGGGCCGGCGGCAGATGAGCTCGCGCGCGCCCGCGAGTCGTTCCTCTCGAAGGAGCCCGTCACGTCCGGCGTGGTCCGGGAGCCGATCCTCGCGTCCTGGACCCGGTCCGTCGCGTGGCACGTCCCCGCCGACCACATCGAGCTGCCCTACGACGACGTCGACCCGGAGAGCCTGCTCGCCCGCGCCGCGAAGCCGGTGCTGTCCGAGGTCTCCGACCAGTTCGCCACCGAGCCGGTGAGCGTGATCCTCTGCGACGCCGACGGCGTGGTCCTCGACCGGCGCACCGCGGACACGAGCCTCGAGTCGCACCTCGACCGGGTGCTGCTGAGGCCCGGCTTCAGCTATGCGGAGCGCTACGTCGGCACCAACGGCATCGGCAGCGCACTCGAGGGCGGCGGGCCTGCGCAGGTGTTCGGGCACGAGCACTACGTCGAGCACCTCGAGGACCTGGCATGCGCGGGCATCCCAGTCCGGCACCCCAACACCGGTCGCGTGCTGGGCGTCATCGACCTCACCTGCTGGCGCCGCAACGCCGGAGGGATGATGGCCGCCGCCGTCGCCTCGATCGGGCGCCGGATCGAGGAGGCCGTGCTCGAGCACTCCGGGCGGCGGGAGCACCTGCTGCTGCAGGACTACCTCAGGGCCTGCCGGCGCGGGCGAGGCGCCGTCTTCGCGATCGGCGCGGACCTGTTGATGATGAACGACCGGGCGCGCGAGCTGTTCGACGCGCGGGACCAGGCGGCGCTGCTCGCAGAGGCGGTGGAGGCCCTCGGCGCCGGGCGCGAGCACCGGCTGGTGGTCGACCTCCCCAGCGGGCACATGGCGCGGGTGCACTGCCGGCCGAGTTTCAGCGAGGGTGGCGTGACCGGCGGGGTGTTGCAGGTGCAGCTCGTCGCCCAGATGAGCCCGGCGGAGCGGAGCATCACCGCATCGTCGTACGCCGTGTCGCTACCCACCGCGGTCGGGTCCAGCACCGCGTGGAAGAAGTGTGGGCAAGCCGTCGACCGGCACTTCCAGGCCAGGGAGTGGCTCATCGTGGAGGGCGAGCAGGGGGTCGGCAAGGCCACGCTCGCCCGCGCCACGCACCAGAACCGCACCCCCGCGGGCCACCTCCGCGTACTCGACGCCGACGCATACGGGCCGCAGTGGATCGGCGAGGTGGCGGGCGAGCTGGAGCACGGCGGGACCCTCGTCATCGCCCACCTCGACCGGCTGCCGGCCGCCGGCGTCGCCGCGCTCGCCGACGCGCTCGAGCCCTACCGCGAGGCCACGGGGATCGACCGGCCGTGGGTGGTGGCCACGCTCACGCGCGACCCCGGCGGACGCGGCCCCGACCTCGCGGGCCTGCTGACCTGCTTCCCCCGCACCGTCGAGGTGCCGCCGCTGCGCCACCACATCGAGGACGTGGCCGAGCTGGTGCCGCACCTGCTCACCCGCCTCGCCCACGGCGCGCTCACCTGCTCCCCCGAGGCCATGCACGTGCTCATGCGCAGCCGGTGGCCGGGCAACGTGGAGCAGCTGCACCAGGTGTTGCGCAAGGTCGTGGCCAAGCGGCGTTCCGGTGTGGTGGAGGCGCGCGACCTGCCGCCGGAGTGCCGGATCACCACGCGGCGGGTGCTCACCCCGCTCGAGGCGATCGAGTGCGACGCCATCATCGAGGCGCTGCTCGACACCGACGGCAACAAGGTCGAGGCCGCCCGCCTGCTCGGCTCGTCCCGCGCCACGATCTACCGCAAGATCCGCGAGTACGGGATCACGATGCCGGGCCCACTCGAAGCAGGCCGCCGCGGCTAGAGCTGCCCGGTGGTCGAGTAGCGCCGGCCCGCCAGGGCCGGCGCGTATCGAGACCACCGGACAGGGGGTGGTTCAGGCGTCCGTGCGAACCTCGGTGCCGTCCTGGGCCCAGCGGGTGTGGAACACGCCCTCGGTGTCGATCCGCCGGTAGGTGTGGGCGCCGAAGAAGTCCCGCAGGCCCTGGATCAGGTTGGCGGGGCCGCGCTCGCGCCGGTAGCCGTCGTAGTAGGACAGCGAGCTCGCGAACGCCGGGATCGCGACGCCCTGCTGCGTCGCCGTGATCACCACGCGGCGCCACGCGTCCTGCGCCTTGGCCACGGCGTCGGTGAAGTACGGCACCATCAGCAGGTTCTCGACGTCGCCGTGTTCGGCGTAGGCGTCCCGGATGCGGTTGAGGAACTGCGCGCGGATGATGCAGCCGCCCCGCCAGATGGTGGCCATCGCGCCCAGGTCGAGGTTCCAGTCGTTGGCCGCCGACGCCGCGCGCATCTGCGCGAAGCCCTGCGCGTACGCCACCACCTTGCTGGCGTAGAGGGCCTGCCGGATGTCGTCGACCAGGTCGGCCCGGTCCTCGCCCGCTCCGGGCACCGGACCGCCGAGGGTGCCCGCGGCCGCCTTCCGCTCGCCCTTCAGCGACGAGAGGGTGCGCGCGAACACGGCCTCGGTGATGCCGGTGAGCGGGACGCCGAGGTCGAGCGCGTCGATCGCCGTCCAGCGCCCGGTGCCCTTCTGCTCGGCCTCGTCGAGGATGACGTCCACGAGCGGGCGGCCGGTGCCGGCGTCCGTCTTCTGCAGCACCTCGGCCGTGATCTCGATGAGGAACGACTCCAGGTCGCCCGAGTTCCACTCCTCGAAGATGTTGCCGATGGCCGGCGCGTCGAGGCCCGCGACGTGCGTGAGCAGGTCGTACGCCTCGGCGATGAGCTGGATGTCGGCGTACTCGATGCCGTTGTGGACCATCTTGACGTAGTGGCCCGCGCCGTCCGGTCCGACGTGCACGCAGCACGGCGTGCCGTCCACCTGCGCGGCGATGCTCCTGAAGATCTCCTCGACCTCGGCGTACGCGGCCGGGTCGCCACCGGGCATGATGCTCGGCCCGAGCAGCGCGCCCTCCTCGCCACCGGAGACGCCGACGCCCATGAAGCGCAGGCCCCGCGCGGCGCACTCATCGGTGCGCCGTTTGGTGTCGGGGAAATGCGAGTTGCCGGCGTCGATGATGATGTCGCCCTCGTCGAGCAACGGCGCCAGCTCCTCGATCACGGCATCGACGGGAGCGCCCGCCTTCACCATCACGATGATCCGCCGCGGCCGCTCCAGCGCGGCGACGAAGTCCTCGACGGTCTCGGCCGCCGTGAACGCGCCCTCCGAGCCGTAGGCCTCCATGAACTCCCGCGTGCGAGCCGCGGTGCGGTTGTGGACGGCGATTGGCGTGCCCCGCCGCGCGATGTTGCGGGCCAGGTTCGCCCCCATCACGGCCAGTCCCGTCACACCGATGCGGCTCTTCGCCTCTGGCACGGTCATCGCTTCCCCTCGGAGTCAGTGGACCTGCACCCGCACGCTACCCAGTGCCGGCGACCAGGGTCGCCGGCGTCGCCCGGGTGGTGTCGTCGCTCGGCGGGTGCACGGTCATCCTTCGCCGCGACCGCCCTCGCCGCTCACCGCGTGGTTGCGACCGCCGCGCCGTCCCAAACGTGAGATGGCCTACATCGCGGTCGACAGCCCCAGCGGCTCTCCCTGAGAGTGGAGGTTCGCCGGCGGGCACGTGGCTCCCCTCGCCCGTCCGACATGAGGAGATTTCCCCCGATGCTCGTTGACCTGCTCGCGTTGCTCCCCGCTGTCCTCGCCGGTATCGGCGGCGCTCTCCTGGGCGACAAGGTCGGTGCCTGGTTCAAGAAGGGCCGCACCAGCGGTAACGGCTGAGAACGTCGGGCACGGGCCGTAGCTTGCGGTCCATGCCCGCACCGGCCGTCGACCGGCACCGCGTGCTCGCTCACCGCGCGGTCGCCCACGACCTCGTCGCGCCCGGCACCGGTGACGTCGTCCTCGGTGTGGGTTTGCAGGACTACCCACCGGGCCGCAGCGCCCTCCCCTCGCTGACCCTGAGGACCGGACCGCACCGGCCGCAGACCGGTCTCGCGCTCGTCCACGGTGTGCGCGGCGCACTGCACCTGCACCGGGCCGACGATCTCGCCCTGCTCCGCGGAGCACTGCACGTCGCCGACGGACGGGACTGGGCACGCCAGACCATGGCGACGTTCGGCGACGAGCTCGCCGAGGCCGGGATCACGTTCGCCGCGGCGCTCGACGAGGTCGCCGCCGCGATGGCCACGGTGATGGCCGACGGCACACCGCGGACCAAGGGCGAGCTGAGCGGGGCGATCAGCCCTGCCGTCGACCCCCGGCTGGCGCCCTGGTGCGAGAGCTGCGGCGCGGCGCACGTACACGACATGCTCTTCCGGCTCGCCACGCTGCACGCCGGCCTCACGGTGCAGGTCGACCTCGCGCTCGCGAGCCAGTTCCGCTACGTCCGGTCCGGCGACGAAACGCGGGCCGCCACGGACGAGAGCCGCGCCGAGCTGGTGCGGCGGTTCCTCGCGGCGTTCGGCCCGGCGAAGCCGGCGCACCTCGCCACCTGGCTGGGCTTGCGCCCGGCCGCCGCCCGGCGGTGGTGGGACCGCGTGGCGGGCGAACTGCGACCGGTGCGGGTCGCGGACGCAAAGCTCTGGGTGCCCGCCGACGACGTCGACCGGCTCGCCGACGCCCCGCCGGCCCGTGGGATCCGGCTGCTGCCGCCCTACGACCCGCTCACCGAGCTCGCCGACCGCGAGCTGCTGGCGCCGGACGCCGATCGTCGTCGCAAGATCTGGCAGGCCGTCGCGAATCCCGGGATCGTCTGGGTGGATGGCGAGATCGTCGGCGTGTGGCGGGCGAGAACGCGCAATGACCGGCTCACAGTGAGGGTCGAGCCGTTCGTCCCACTGTCGGCAGCCCAGCTACGTGCGGCCGAGGCGGACCTGGAGGTGTTCCGCACCGCGGCCGGCGCCACCACGGTCGAACTGCGTATCTAGTGCTCCCCTAGCGGCGGGACCGGGCTGCCAGGATGCGCAGGACCGCTCGTTCCAGCGCGTAGTCCGGGTCGGCCGCCGCGCCCTTGACGTCGGCGTTGACCTCGGCCGCCGCCGCGAACGCCTCCGCGATGGCCTCCGGGCCCCATCCGCGCACCGCCTGCTGGGCCTTGCGGATCTTCCAGGGTGGCATGCCGAGGGTGCCGGCCAGCCGGTTGGGATCGCCGCGGCCCGCCGAGCCGACCTTCGCGAGCGTGCGGAGCGCGTCGGCCAGCGCGTCGGCGATCAGCACCGACGGCGTGCCGAGCAGCTGCGCCCAGCGCAGCGCCTCGATCGCCCCGGCGCGGTCGCCCGCCACGACCTTGTCGGCCACCGCGAACCCCGTGGCCTCGGCCCGGCCGCGGTGGTAGCGACGCACCGCGCGCTCGTCGACCGAACCGCCGGTGTCGGCCACCAGCTGGCTGGTGGCCGAGGCCAGCTCCCGCAGATCCGACCCCACCGCCTCGAGCAGCGCACCGATCGCGTCGCCCGTGATCTTGCCGCCGACGCGGCGGGCCTCGGCGCGCACGAAGTCAGACCGCTCGTCCATCCTCGTGATCTTGTTGCAGGTGGTGACGGGGGCACCGGCCTTCCGCAGGGCGTCGACGAGAGCCTTGTTGCGCGCCCCGCCCGAGTGGACGACCACGAGGACGATGCCCTCGGCGGGGTCGGCCGACTGCTCGACGATCGCCGTGGCCAGCTCCTTGCCGACCTCCTGCGCCGCGAGCAGGACGAGCACCCTCCCCTCGGCGAAGAGCGACGGGCTCAGGCTCTCGGCCAGGTCGGCGGGGGTGAGTTCGGAGGCGCGCACCCGGCGCAGCTCGGCCGTGGGGTCGCCCGCACGGACCTCGGCCACCACCTGCTCGATCGCCCGCTCGATGAGCAGTTCCTCCTCGCCGACGACGAGGCGGATCGGGGCGGGCGCGGCCATGCGTCCATGCTCGCGCACGGCCCCGACATCGCGTGACCCGGCTCCCAGATCACGGGACGAGCTTGGGGGCCGCGGTGATCGTGTCGTAACGTGTTGGGCACAACCGCATATGGCTCATCCAGAGGGGCAGAGGGAACGGCCCGACGAAGCCCCGGCAACCGGCGATGCGCAGTCTTCGCGCTCGAACACGGTGCCAATTCCGACCCGCACGGTGCGGGAAAGATGAGGAGTCCTCTCATGACCCTGGCTGCTGGCAGCGCCACCACCACCGCCTTCGACCTCGGACCCGCCCGCGCGCTGTCCTGTCGGGAATGCGGCCACCAGATCCCCCTCGCCGCCGAGTTCGCCTGCCCGGAATGCTTCGGCCCGCTCGAGGTGGCCTACGAGTTCGGTTCCGTCACCCGCGAGTCGATCGCGGCGGGTCCCAAGTCCATCTGGCGCTACCGCCACCTGCTCCCCGTGCCCACGAACGTGCAGTCCCACCCCAACACCGAGCCCGGCCTCACCCGGCTGATCAAGGCCGACCGGCTCGCCGCCGCGCTGGGCGTGCGCTCGCTGTGGGTCAAGGACGACACCGGCAACCCCACCCACTCCTTCAAGGACCGGGTGGTGGCGGTGGCGCTGGCCGCCGCCCGTGAGCTCGGCTTCACCGTGCTGTGCTGCCCGTCCACCGGGAACCTGGCCAACGCCGTGGCCGCGGCGGCCGCCCGCGCCGGTTGGGACTCGGTGGTGCTGATCCCCAGCTCCCTCGAGCAGGCCAAGGTGCTCACCACCGCCGTCTACGACGGCACCCTCCTCGCCGTCGACGGCAACTACGACGACGTCAACCGGCTCGCCACGGAGCTCGCCGCCGAGCACGAGGACTGGGCGTTCGTCAACGTCAACGTGCGGCCCTACTACGCCGAGGGCTCGAAGACCCTCGGCTACGAGGTGGCCGAGCAGCTCGGCTGGCGGCTGCCCGAGCAGATCGTGGTGCCCGTGGCGTCCGGCTCGCAGCTGACCAAGGTGGACAAGGGCTTCACGGAGCTCGGCACGCTCGGCCTGGTGGAGCCCACCCCGTACCGGGTGTTCGGCGCCCAGGCCACGGGCTGCTCGCCGGTGGCGAAGGCCTTCGAGGACGGCCACGACGTCGTGCAGCCGGTGCGCCCCGACACGATCGCCCGCTCGCTGGCCATCGGCAATCCGGCCGACGGCCCGTACGTCCTCGACACCGTGCGCCGCACCGGCGGGGCGGTGGCACACGTCAGCGACGAGGAGGTCGTGGAGGGCATCCGGCTGCTCGCCCGCACCGAGGGCGTGTTCGCGGAGACGGCGGGCGGGGTCACCGTGGCCACGGCCAAGAAGCTGATCGAGTCGGGCAGGCTCGACCCGGACGCCGAGACCGTCCTCCTGATCACCGGCGACGGCCTCAAGACCCTCGACGCCGTGTCCGGCCACATCGGCCCGTCGGCCACCGTGCCGTCCACCAGCAAGGCGGTGCGCGAGGCACTGGCGGCGCGCGGACTCTGAGGCCGTCCCCGCGTCTCCTCGCGGAGCCGGTCCCCGGTGGGCCAGGCCCACCGGGGGCGCGGCGTCAGTCCAGCAGGTCCTCGATCGTGATCGGGATGTGCCGGACGCGGATACCGGTCGCGTTGCGGATGGCGTTGGCGACGGCCGCGGCCATACCGACCGTGCCGATCTCGCCGACGCCCCTCGCGCCCACCGGGTTGTGCAACGTGTCCGGGTGCTGCACGAAGTGCACGTCGACCTCGGGGATGTCGGCGTTGACCGGGAGGAGGTACCCGGCCAGGTCACCGTTGGCGAGCCTGCCGTTCTCCTCGATCTCCAGCCCCTCGTGCAGCGCCGCGGAGACGCCCCAGATCATGCCGCCCATCAGCTGGCTGCGGGCGGCCTTCTCGTTGATGATCCGGCCGGCGTCGAACACGCCGAGCATGCGGGACACGCGAGCCTCACGCGTCCACCTGTGCACCCGGACCTCGCAGAACTGGGCGCCGAACGAGGCGAACGAGTGCTTGGTCAGCTCCTCCCCCGGTGCCGACGAGCCGCTGGCCGAGATCGACCCGCGGCCGAGCGCGGTCAGCAGCTCCCCGAACGTCATCGACCGGCCGCCACCCAGCACCCGCCCGTCGGCGTAGGTCACGTCCTGGCCCGCGAACGGCGCGCCCGGCGCACTCGCAAGCGCCTGCAGGTCCCCGATCACCGCTGACGCGGCGATCATGATCGCCGACCCCACGCTGGCCGTGGCGGTGGACCCGCCGGACAGGCCGCCGGGCGGGTACGCCGAGAGTCCCAGCCGGGGCGTGATCCGCTCCGTTGGGATGTCCAGCGACTCACCACCGATCAGCGCCATCACGGTCAGCAGCCCGGTTCCCGGGTCAGCGCCGCCGACCGAGATCACCGCCGTGTCGTCGGACCGCAGCGTGATCTCGGTCGTGGCCGGGAACCGCAGGGCCGGGAAGACCGCCGTCGCCATGCCCATCCCGACCAGCCAGTCGCCCTCCGCTCGGCCGATGGCAGAGCGGCGGGACCAGCCGAAGCGCTCGGCGCCGATCCGGTAGCAGTCCTCGAGGTACTTGCTCGACCACTGCAGGTCGCTGCCGACCGGTCCGATCGAGCCGTTGCGCAGCCGCAGCTCGATCGGGTCCATGTCCAGCGCGACGGCCAGCTCGTCCATCGCGCTCTCCAGCGCGAACGACCCCGGCGCCTCGCCGGGCGCACGCATGAACGTGGTGCGCGGGATGTTCAGCGGCACCACCTTCTGCGTGATGGCCAGGTTCGGCGTGCGGTACCACTCCTTGGACGTGGCGTGCGAGGTCTGCTCCACGAACGACAGGTCGGTCGCCGCGCTGCACCACGAGTCGTGGCGCACCGCGATCAGCGTTCCGTCCCGGTCGGCGCCCAGCGCGATCTGCTGCAGCGTCTCCGCGCGGTTCGCGGTCGCGGTGAAGACCTGCTCCCGGCTCAGTGCCGCCTTGACCGGCCGGCCGAGGACCCGGGACGCGGCAGCCGCCAAGAGCGCCGGGGCCGACGTGCTGCCCTTCCCGCCGAACGCGCCGCCCACGAACGGGTTGATCGTGTGCACCGCCGACCGCTCCACCTCGAGCGCGGCCGCCATGTCCTCCTGGTGGAAGCTCGCCCCCTGGTTGCCGCTGTAGATCCGCAGGCCGTCCTCGTCCCAGACCGCCACCGCTGAGTGCGGCTCCATCGCCGCGTGGTTCTGGGCGGCCGTGGAGTAGGTGCCCTCGACCACGACCGGGCTCGCGGTCAGGGCCTCCTCGATGGATGCCACACCCGGGGCGAGCACCGTGTGCGTGGGCGGGGCGCCGTCCATGGCGGGCGGCCCGTCCTCCGCCAGGTCGAGGTTGTCGGCCAGCGACGTGCGGGCGGGTCGCTCGTCGTAGGAGACCTCGACGAGCATCGCCGCGTCGCGGGCCTGCTCGTACGTCTCCGCCACGACGAAGCCGATGGGCTGTCCGTAGTAGGCGACGTCCCGGTCCTGCAGCGGCACCCACGTCTCGCCCAGCATCGGGCTGTTCGGCCTGCGCAACGTCAGCGGGTCGTACGGCGAGTAGACGGCCACCACGCCCGGAGCGCTCTTGGCTGCGGTCACGTCCATCGCGACGACCTCGCCGTTCGCGATCGTGCTGGTGACGACGTAGCCGTAGAGCATGCCTGGGAAGTTGTGGTCCAGCCCGTACCGCGCGCGGCCGGTGACCTTCAGCGGACCGTCGATCCGGCTGGTCATGCGGCACTCCCTTCGGTCAGCTCCAGCAGCGCCCTGACGATCGTCCGCCGCAGCAGCGTCAGCTTGAAGGCATTCCCGGACAGCGATGTGGCCCCTTCGGTCGCGACGGCCGCGGCAGCTTCGAAGTTCGCCTCGGTCACCAGTGCGCCGCGCAAGGCCGCTTCCACCCCGTGCAGGCGCCACGGCACCGTCGCCACCCCGCCGACGGCGATCCGCGCGTCGACGATGCGGGAGTCGCGCACGTCCAGCGCGACCGCGGCGGAGCACAGCGCGAACTCGTACGACTGGCGGTCGCGCACCTTGACGTAGGTGGAGTTGGCCGCCAAGTCGAGCCGCGGCACGACGACCTCGGTGATGAGCTCACCGGGCCGCAGGTCGTTCTCCACCTCCGGCGTGTCGCCGGGCAGCCGGTAGAAGTCGGCGAGCTTCACCGTCCGGGTTCCGTCGGCGCCGGCCAGGGTGACGTGGGCGTCCAGCGCGACGAGGGCGACCGCGACGTCGCTGGCGTGCGTCGCCACGCACGAGTCGCTCGTGCCCAGTACGGCGTGCATCCGGTTGGCGCCAGAGCGGGCCGGGCAGCCGCTGCCCGGTTCCCTCCTGTTGCAAGGCATCGCGACGTCGCGGAAGTAGGTGCACCGGGTGCGCTGCAGCAGGTTCCCGCCGATGCTGGCCATGTTGCGCAGTTGCTGCGACGCGCTCAGCAACAGGGCCTGCGACACGGCGGGGTACACCCCGGGGTGCCGGGCGATGTCGCTCATCCGCTCCAGCGCGCCGAGGCGCAGGCCGTCGCTGGTGTCGATGCCACGCAGGGGCAGCGCGTTGATGTCCAGCACGTGCTGCGGCGTCAGCACGTTGAGCTTCATCAGGTCGACGAGGGTGGTGCCGCCTGCGAGGAAGGTGCCCGGTTCGGCGAGTGCGTCCTCGACGGTCGCGGGGGCGGTCAGCTCAAACGGACGCATCGGCCCGCCTCACCTGGTCGATCGCCGCCACGATGTGCGGGTAGGCGGCGCACCGGCAGATGTTGCCGGACATGAACTCCCGCACGTCCGCCACGTCCTGCTCGACCGCTGCGACGGCCGACATGATCTGGCCGGACGTGCAGAACCCGCACTGCAGCGCGTCCTGGTCGACGAACGCCTGCTGCACCGGGTGCAGCTCGCCATCGGTGGCGAGCCCGTCCACGGTGGTCACCGGCTCCCGCACGGTTGCCGCGAGTGTCAGGCACGACAGCACCGGCCGCCCGCCCACGTGCACCGTGCATGCGCCGCACTGGCCGCGGTCGCAGCCCTTCTTGGGACCGGTGACGTCCAGCCGCTCGCGCAGCGCGTCGAGCAGCGTGACGCCGGGTTCGACGTCGAGGGTCTCGGTCCTGCCATTGACTTCGAGTGAGATGTCCACGGGACTTCTTCCCGTCGTTGTGGTGGTGGCTCGTCGAGCTCGTACGATGGAACCGGATGAAAATCCGGTCCATGCCAGGCACCGTAGCGGATATTTATCCGATCGGCAATGTCCTCACGACCCGTGCGTGGATTACCGTTCAGCGGGACCAGCCGGGAGGTGACGACGGTGACGACGGGATCGGTAAGCCCGAGGCGTGCGGACACGCGACGCAACAACGAGCGCATCCTCATCGCGGCGGCCGAGTCGCTGACCGGCTCGGGCGAGCTCTCGTTCAACGCCATCGCCAAGGCCGCAGGGGTCGGGGTCGGCACCGTGTATCGGCACTTCCCCACGCCGGAGGCGCTCATACTGGCGGTCTACCGGCGCGAGGTGCAGCACCTCGTCGACGTCGTCCCCACCCTGCTGCGCGACCGGTCCCCCGAGGAGGCGTTCCGGGTGTGGATCACCGACCACCTCGCCCGGTACATGATGACCAAGCGCGGCCTCGCCGAAGCCCTGCGCGCCGCCCCGAGCTCCCACGCGGACGTCACCGGCAAGGCCTACGACGCCATCACCGGCGCGGTAGCCACCTTGCTGGCGGCCAACGTCGAGGCGGGCACCATCCGCGCCGATCTGGAACCGGAGACCGTGCAGCGCGGGCTGGGCGGGCTGTTCTACCTCGACCCCCACGACGACTGGCGCGGGCAGGCCGAGGCGCTCACCGACCTGCTCTGGCACGGCATGTGCCACCGGCGCGACTGATCGGGTCGCGGGATCACCATCCCGCCGGCCGCCCCGGGGCCGCCTCGTCCCGCAGGTCCGAACCGACCGGCTGGCTCCCGATGACCGAGAGCAGCCGCAACTTGTCATAGCTCTCGCTGCCCGGCACAGCGGTGTAGACGAGCAGGGCGTGCGATTGCTGCGGGTCGAGCAGTCGCTGGCAGTTCAGTTCCAGCGCACCGACCTCGGGGTGGATCAGGCGTTTGGTGTCGTTGGGTCGGATGCCGATCTCCTGGTCGTCCCACACGCGCCGGAACTCCTCGCTCTGCGCGAGGAGGAGGTCGGCGAGATACGCGGCGCGGGAACCGGGCCCGCGCAAGGTGACGATCCCGCGCAAGCCCGCGGCGTACATCCGGGAGAGGAACGGGTGGTCCTCGGGCGGGTACAGCTTCCGGGCGGCGGGGTCGGTGAACCAGCGATAGCCGATGCTGCGTGCGGGTCCGGTGTGTCCGGTGGTGTCACCGGTGAGGGCGACGCTCAGCGAGCTCTGGCGCAGCGTCTCGCCGAGTTCGCTGACGATCTCCGCGGGTGTGTCGTCGAGGCGGTCGAGGATGCGCAGCAGGCCGGGGCTGATGTGCTCGCTGTCCGCGCCCCGTGTGCGTGGGTGGTGCCCGGCGAGGCGGAACAGGTGGTCGCGTTCGTCGAGCGAGAGGTGCAGGCCCTGGGCGATCGAGGCGATCATCTGCTCGGAGGGCTGGGGCCCGCGTTCCCGCTCGAGTCGCGCGTAGTAGTCGGCCGACATGTGGCAGAGGGAGGCGACTTCTTCGCGCCGCAGCCCGCTGGTCCTGCGCCGCCGCCCACGTGGGAGGCCGACGTCCTCGGGCTGCAGTGACTCCCGGCGGTGGCGCAGGAAGGCCCCCAGTCCGGCCCGGTCGATCATGGCCTGCCTCCTGGTCATCGGTGCTGCGTCCTTACTACAGCCGGTGGCCGCGGTCAGCCACGGATCGGGAGGTCCTGGTTGTCCTCCCGGCGACGAGGAACCGTCGATGGCACCCGCCCACTCACCGGAGGAGCACTACATGACGAACGAGACGGCCACCTCGCCCTCGCGCGAGCTCTATGTCGAGAACGAGCCGGCGAGCCTCGCCGGGGCCGCCCGCCATGCCCTGGAGAGGTCGGGGGGCTGGACCGGGATCGTCGTCGCCGCCGCTCCCACCGTTGCGTTCGTCATCGCCAACGCCCTCGGCGGGCTGACGTGGGCGTTCATCGCCCTCGCGGTGTCCGCTCCGGTGGCGTTCGGGGTGCGCCTCGCGCGCCGGGAATCCCCGAGGGCGGCACTGATCGGCCTCGTCATCGCCGCCGTGTGCGCGCTGGTCGCCGCCCTCACCGGGGAAGCCCGGGGCTTCTTCCTCGTCCCCACCCTGCTCCCCGCCGGGTGGACGCTGCTCTTCGCCGGCTCGGCGCTCATCGGCCGGCCGCTGACGGGAATCGTGCTCAACCGCCTGGCCGGCGGGCCCCGCGACTGGCGTCAGCACGCCCCGCTGCGGCGCGTCTACGCCACCACCACATGGGTCGCGGCCGGCATCTGCTTCGTCAACTTCGTCCTCCGCGTGGTGCTCTACGTCACGGAGCAGCTGGCAGCCCTGGCCGTCGTCGAGGTCGCCGTCATCCCGGTGCCCTTCGCGTTGGCCGCCTTCACCGTCGCCGCCGCCCGCCGCGCCGCCCGCCGGTCGGCCGCGGTCACCCCTGCCGAGTAACCACACCGACGACGACACCTGGAGCACCGTCATGCCACGCACCCCACCCGACATCACCGTCCCCGACCTGTCAGGGAAGCGCGTCGTCGTCACCGGAGCCAGCGACGGCGTCGGTCTCGGCCTCGCCACCAGGCTTGCCGCCGCCGGAGCCGAACTGGTCCTGCCCGTGCGCAACCCGCGCAAGGGACATGCCGCGATCGGCAGGATCGCCGACCAGATCCCCGGAGCGCAGGTGTCGCTGCGCGAGCTCGACCTGTCCTCGCTCGCCTCGGTCGCAGCGCTCGGCCAGACCCTGCGCGACGAGGGCAGGCCGATCCACATCCTGATCAACAACGCCGGCGTCATGGACCCCCCGGACCGACAGACCACCGCCGACGGGTTCGAGCTGCAGTTCGGCACGAACCACCTCGGCCACGTCGCCCTCGTCGCCCACCTGCTGCCCATGCTCCGCGCCGGGCACGCCCGCGTGACCTCGCAGATCAGCGTCGCGGCGAGAGCGGGCACCATCAACTGGGACGACCTGAACTGGGAACGCTCGTACCGTCCCCGCCGCGCCTACGGCCAGTCGAAGGTCGCGTTCGGGCTGTTCGGCCTCGAACTCGACCGGCGCAGCCGGGCAGGCGGCTGGGGCATCACCAGCAACCTCTCCCACCCCGGGGTCGCCCCGACGAACCTGCTCGCCGCCCAACCCGAGATGGGACGCGCCCAGGCCGCCCCCCAGATCCGCCTGATCCGCACGCTGTCGCGCTGGGGTGTCATGGGGACGGTCGAGACCGCGCTGCTTCCCGCCCTGTACGCCGCGACCTCCCCCGACGCCCGGGGCGGCCGGCTGTACGGGCCGGACGGGTTCGGGAATCTCAGCGGCGCTCCCGCCGAGCAGCAGTTCTACCGCCCGCTCCGCAGCACGGAGGACGCCGCGCGCATCTGGCGCGTCTCAGAAGAACTGGCGAAGGTGTCCTTCACCGCGTCTGAACCACGCGGCGGGCGGCGTCTCCCGGTTGTCGAGTAGGGCCGGCGCCCCAGCGCCGGCCCGTATCGAGACCACCCACCACCCACGGCGATCGCAGCTCCGGCACAGCGCGCCTACGTGGACAGACCTTCGGACTTGACGCCGATGCGCCCCGACCACCGGGCAAGGGCGTCGTCGATCCAGAGCCGCATCGCGGAGTGCACCGGAAGGGTGTCGAGCCGGGCGGGATCGATCCACGCCGCGTCGCTGGTCTCCACATGGTCCGGCCGGGGATCCGTGGTTCCGGACGCGGGCGCGGCATGGAAGCACACCGTGAACGGTTGGCGGACCCGTCCGGCCACCGACCGGATCACGTAACCGGGGTCGGTGTAGACCCCGCAGACACCGAGAACATCGATGACGATGCCGGCCTCCTCGGCGACTTCGCGCTGCAGCGCACCGACGACCGTGTCGCCAACATCCACCTGACCGCCGGGCAGCTCCCAGTTTCCGTTGTCCACCCGGCGCACCAGCAACAACCACCCGCGGTCGTCACGTACGGCGGCGAACACCGATGGTGACACCAGCTCCGCGCGCGGCGCGCCCGGATCGTGGAGGAACTCTTCCCGCGACACGAGGCCCAAGGATCCATCACGACAGACCGTGACCGCGCCGGATACGGTTCAGCAGCTCCGATCGGGGGTACGAACTCCGCCGTTAGAAGGGCTGGGTCGAGCCGCACCACTGGTGCGGTGACCACCGCCCTCATCAAGCCGCCAGGCCGCAGGCCTCCGATGGCGCCGGGCCCTCCGCAAGCCGTCAGGCCGCAAGGCCTCCGGTGGCGCCGCGCAGTGTGCGGGGCCGCCCCTCACGACTCAAGGGCGCTCCGCGTCGCTTCGCGATCGCTTCGCAACCCTTGACTCGCGAGCCTCTGCGACCCCTCAGGCAGACGACGCGGGCAGGCCAAGGGCCTGCCCCTCGGGGCGCGCGGCGCCACCGGAGGCGGTTCAGGCGGGCATGATCGAGGCTTCGGCGCGAGAACGGGCGAAAATGACCCGGGAACGCGCCGAACTACTGATCAAGCCGCCATCCCAGGGACAATTCGGCGATCAAGGCGAAATGGTCGCTAGATGATCTCCGATCACGACCATCAGCCCTTGATCACCACGCTGACCTGCCGGTATCGGGTGCAGACGGTCGTTGTCGCAACCATGGACAACCGATACTGCAGATCATGCGCTCCGACCGGTGACCTCGGCGTCGACGGGCCGACCGACGACACCGGCGACCCCGCACCGGAGCGGAGCGGACACCGCCCGGCTACCCGGACGACGTCCACGCGGCGCGAGGCCCGGCCGCCGACCGTGGCGACTCCGGCCTGGGTGATCTGGAGGACCCGGGAACCATCGCCTCCGGGTGAAGCCCTTACCCCGCATGAATCGACCCGTGTGGGGTACGAGCAGCGAATGGCATGTCGGGTGTTCGCAGTCGTGGTGGGCTGCAAGGACGTTGACACGGTGAGCGCCTTCTGGGCTGCCGCCCTCGAATACCAGGTCGTCCGACGATGGCGGGACACGCTCGGGCTGGAATGCGTCGAGCTCGACGGTGCGATCCCGGCGTTCGGCCGCCCACAACTGCTCTTCCGGCAGGTGGACGAGGCTGAGGCCGCGAGGAACCGGATGCACGTCGATGTCGTCGTCCCGGCCGGGAAGGCACCCGAGGAGGAGGTGGAACGGCTCGTGCAGCTCGGCGGCCGCATCGTCGCCGACGCCCCGGACTGCCCCTGGGTGGTGCTGGCCGACCCGGAGGGCAACGAGTTCTGCGTGCGCACAGGGCAGCGTGCCGACCGTCCGCGCGCCCAGCAGGCACCGATGGCTTCCGCGACCGTCGCCTGAGCCGCAGCCTGCGAACCAGCACGCACCCGACCGCGGCCCACATACGGCGGGAGCCTGCTCGCGAGGATCCACCACCCCGCGCCGTCCCCAGCAGCGATAGGGATCAGCCCCTACGGTGGCTGCGTCGGTTCCCAACCACGGGACGGTGGAGATGGACGAAGCAGGCAGAGCCCGAGACGCCGCGACGACAGCCCCTGGTGATCAAGCGGCTTCGCCTGCTCAGCAACCGGAACCAGCCGCCGCCGGTGAAGGACAGCTGCACGAGGTGCGGGAGCGGCTGGTCCATGACGCCGTTTCCGCGGGTATCGACGAGCAGCTCGTGCATTCGGCAGTCACGGAGGCGGCCGCGGCGTTGGCGCGGGCGCCGGTTCAGAACTTCGTCGGGATCCTGGTTGAGCGTTCCGTCCGCGACCAGCTCCGGCTGCGCCCCCGGCCGGACTGAATCCCACCGGATGCCTTCTGCCGGACGCGGTACTCGTCGTCCGGATCGGTGAGCGGTCGTCGTTGTGTGAACTGGATTACCGATGTCCCTCGCTGGCCGGGTCACCCTCACGACTGGTGGCCCGCGACGGGCGGGCCGGGATCCGGAGGCGGCCATGACGACGAGCGTGGGGTCGAGCGCACTCGTGACTCGGATCTGGCAGGGGATCGTGTCCGGGCTGGCCGGCGGGATCGTGTTCGGCGCGTTGATGGCGATGATGGGGATGATGCCGATGATCGCGATGCTGGTCGGCTCGTCCAGCACCGCGGTCGGCTGGCTGGTGCACCTGGTCATCTCAGCGTTCTACGGCGTGCTGTTCGCGCTGATCGTGCCCACGACCCTCGGGACCGGCGCGTTGGTGGGCGCGGGCGCGGTGTACGGGATCGTGTTGTGGCTGATCGGCCCACTGCTGATCATGCCGGCAATGCTGGGCATGCCGCTGTTCATGTTCTCGGGCGCAACGATGACGAGCCTGCTGGGCCACCTCCTCTACGGCCTGATCGTCGCGGGTGTGCTGGCGCCGCTGCGCCGCCGCGCGGTCCGGGCGTGACCTGAACGGCCAGTGGTATCGCCGGGCAACCCGACGGTGGAGGATTTGCCCGCCACACTGGACGGGGCGGCGCTGTGAGGGCGTATGCCCGCCGAGCGGACGGGGTGGGCGACATGGACGACGACCATTTCTGCCTGTCGGAGGTGGCGCTGTTCCGCGACCTGTCGCGCCGGGAGATGGCGGCAATGGCCGAGGCGGCGCCGATGCGCACGGTGCCGCCCGGCGAGATCGTCTACGACCCGACGCGGCCGGTGAGCGTGCTGTTCATCGTCAAGAGGGGCCGGTTCCGGCTGTTCCGGACGGCCGCCGATGGCCACGCCGTGACCACCGCGCTGCCGGGACCGGGCGCGATATTCGGCGAGATGGACATGCTCGGCCTGAAGATGCGAGGCACATGGGCGGAGGCGCTCGATGGCGGCGACCTGTGCCTGATGAGCCGGGCGGACGTGCGTCACATGCTGCTGTCCGATGCACGGATCGCCACCCGGATCGCCGAGCAGTTGGGCGCCCGGATCGCTGATCTGGAGGATCGGCTCGCCGATATGGCGTGCAAGTCGGTCCTGGAGCGGGTGGCGCACCGGCTGTGCGTGCTGGCCGCCCCGGTCCCTCCAGGGGCGGACGCCGAAACGGTCCGGCTCACCCACGGCCAGCTGGCCGGGTTGATCGGCGCGACCCGCGAGCGCACCACGACCGTGCTCGGCGAGCTCGCCCAGCACGGGCTGGTATCGCTGCATCGGGGCCGGATCCGGATCCGGGACCGGGCCGGGCTGGCTGCGGTCGCCGACGGGGCGGCGCGCACCCCGCACCGGCCTGGTGGACCCCCGCGCGCTGGAGACGGGTCGCTGCGACCATGACGGTTCTCGTGGCGCGACGCGCCACGAAACCGCTACCCGGGGTCGCTGGACGGCAACCGAAGTAGCTCCCTCGTGCGAGCGTCGATCTCGGCACCACCGACCACCGAGTGTCGGATGCCGTTGTACACCAGGTCCCAGAGCTGCTGGTTGGCCTCCAGCAGCCCGCACGGGAGGGTGAGTCGCTGCTTGTTCGGCCCGACGAGCCGCAGCGCCAACCCACGCGGCGAGTCAGCGACGCTGATCGAGCGCAGCTCGTAGAGCGGTAGATCGGTCCCGGCGCCGTCGATGTCCACCTCGGCGACAGCATGAGCGCCCGCCCGCAACACGACGGTGGAACGGGAGGCGTTGCGCAGGAAGAAGAGCAGGGCGACAGCGGCGACGACGACAGCCGACATCAGGTACGCGGCCGTCCGGTCCTCTGCGGTGATCCACACGACGACCGCGATCACGACGGTGACCGGCAGGACGGCGTACACCGTGCCCAGCGCGGCAGTCCGCCCACCTCTCGGCGGGCGGGCCGCGACGCTCTCCAGCAGCGGAGCCCCCTGCCCGGTGGAGGAGACGAACAGCCGGTCGCCGACCTGGTGGTGAGCGACCTTCAGCCGGTAGCGCTCACCCAGCCACGGGCCGTCGACGCGAGGTGCGGTGGGCGGCCTCGGTTGCCCGGACGAGTCCGGTGCGGGGGGCAGCAGCCCGGCTGACATCGTCACCTCCACTCGCTAGAACAAACCGCCGACGAAGTCGCCGACCGCGCGACCCGCCGACTTGACCCCGTTCCACGCGCCCTCGGCAGCCTCCCCGATCTTGTTGTCGATGTTGGTGTTGGCGAACAGCATCGAGACACCGACACCCACTATGATCCCGCCCGCTACCGCCCATCCAGCGACCGGGACGGTGGCCGCCGCCCCGGCCGCGACGATCGCCGCCTGCGTCGCGGCACCCGCGGCCGCGCCGACGATCGCAGTCGAGCCGGCCCGGCCGACCGCGTACGCCGGATCCTCACCCCTCGAGATGCCCGAGGCGACGTCGATCCCCACGCCGATGATCGTGCTCGCTCCGGTGACCTTGGTCAGCCCCCGACGCACGGTCTCCTTGAACCGGCTGTCGCCCATCCCCCGGCTGCCGTCCGGCTGGGTCACCCGGTTGATCCCGTCGGCGGCGGTGCGCGCACTGAACCGCTGCGCGCCTTCGGGGATGTGACCGTGGATGCCCCTCGGCAACCGACGCTGGGTGATGTCCCTCAGCTGGCTCGACGCCTGCCGGTAGTAGTCCGCGAGCCTCCGGTGCCGGGCAGCGGCCTCCGGCGTGCTCGCCCGCGCCGCGGCCCGTTCGTGCCGGGTCGCCGCATCGTTGTAGGTGCCGATCCCGCGGTAGTAGTTGTTGGCGAGGTCGATGCCGACACCCGTGACGGTCGGCGCGGCGCCGGGATCCCAGCCCTGCCGCTGGTCGTTGCCGCGCAGCCCGTTGCCCTGGTTCCGGTCGCCGATGTTCCCGTTTCCGGCGTTGTCGTTGCCCTGGTTGTCGTTCCCGACGTTCCGGTCGCCGACGTTCCGGTCGCCGGTGTTGTCGTTGCCCCGGTTGTCGTTGCCCTGGTTCCGGTCACCGACGTTGCGATCACCCAGGTTGTCGTTGCCCTGATTGTCGTTCCCGACGTTCCGGTCACCGACGTTCCGGTCGCCGGTGTTGTCGTTACCGCGGTTGTCGTTGCCGAGGTTCCGATCGCCGACGTTGCGATCGCCGACGTTGTCGTTACCCCGGTTGTCGTTACCCTGGTTCCGGTCACCGACGTTCCGGTCACCGACGTTGTCATTGCCCCGGTTGTCGTTACCCCGGTTCCGGTCACCGACGTTCCGGTCACCGACGTTGTCGTTACCCCGGTTATCGTTCCCGACGTTCCGGTCACCAATATTCCGGTCGCCCACGTTGTCGTTACCGCGGTTGTCGTTACCCCGGTTCCGATCCCCGACGTTCCGGTCACCGACGTTGTCATTGCCCCGGTTGTCGTTGCCCCGGTTCCGGTCACCGACGTTCCGGTCACCGACGTTGTCGTTACCCCGGTTATCGTTCCCGACGTTCCGGTCACCAATATTCCGGTCGCCCACGTTGTCGTTACCGCGGTTGTCGTCACCCCGGTTCCGATCACCCACATTCCGGTCACCGACGTTGTCATTGCCCCGGTTGTCGTTACCCCGGTTCCGGTCACCGACGTTCCGGTCACCGACGTTGTCGTTACCCCGGTTATCGTTCCCGACGTTCCGGTCACCAATATTCCGGTCACCCACGTTGTCGTTACCGCGGTTGTCGTCACCCCGGTTCCGGTCACCGACGTTCCGATCACCGACGTTGTCGTTACCCCGGTTGTCATTCCCGACGTTCCGGTCACCAACATTCCGGTCACCCACGTTGCCGTTGCCGCGGTTGTCGCTGCCCCGGTTGTCGTTCCCGATGTTCCGATCGCCGATGTTCCGGTCACCGACGTTATAGTTGCCTACGTTGTTGTCGCCGCGGTTGTGGTTGCCGACGTTCGAATTGCCGACGTTGTAGTTCCCGCGGTTGTGGTTTCCGACGTTCCCGTCGCCGCGGTTGTAGTCGCCGACGTTCGAATTGCCGATGTTGCCGTTGCCCCGGTTGTAGCTGCCGACGTTCGAGTTCCCGACGTTGCCGTTGCCCCGGTTGTAGCTCCCGACGTTGCCGTTACCCCGGTTGCGGCTCCCCGTGTTCGAGTTGCCGACGTTGTGGCTGCCGCGGTTGTAGCTCCCGAGGTTCCCGTCACCGACGTTGAAGCTGCCGATGTTGCCGTTGCCCCGATTGCCGTCGCCCCGGTTCCGGCTGCCGATATTGCCGTTGCCGACATTCAGGCTCCCGGTGTTCCCGTTGCCCCGGTTGCTGTTTCCGCGGTTGCCGCTACCGCGGTTGTTGTCGCCGATGTTGCGGTTGCCCTGGTTGTTGTTGCCACGGTTTCCGTGACCTTGGTTGTTGTTGCCGTTGTTGTTGTTGCCCCGGTTGGCGTTGCCGACGTTCCCGCTGCCGGTGTTGTCATTGCCGGTGTTACCGCTTCCTCGATTTCGGTCACCTCTGTTGCGATCGCCGACGTTGCCGGTGCCGGTGTTCCCGCTTCCGACGTTGCGGTCGCCCTTGTTGCCGGTGCCCCGGTTCAGGTCGCCCCGATTGCGGTGGCCGACGTTGCGGTTGCCGACGTTGTGGGTCCCGACGTTCTCATCACCCGTGTTGTGATCGCCGAGGTTGAGGTCACCCTTGTTGTGGCTGCCGATGTTGCGGTCACCGACGTTGTGGTCGCCCTGGTTCAGAAGACCGACGTTGTAGTCACCGTTGTTGCCGTCGCCGACGTTGCCGACGCCGTTGTTCATCTCTTCCTTGACCGTGCCGGTGCACCCGATGCCGCATCCGAGGAGGACCGCGCTGGTCTGGGAGTTGCCGGACGGACCGCTACGCGGCTGCTCGGCAGCGGGCTGCTCCGTGACCGCGTCGTAGGTGACGAACTCCGGAGCGCTGGACGCCTGGGAGGTCGTCTCGCCGGTGCAGCCACCACCGCCGGCGACCGTGCAGGCCGCCGTGCTGTTCGAGCCCCGCCGGCGCTCACTCACTCCGAGGTCGATCGCGTTCGTCTCGCTGGCCGCCTTGCCGCCGCACGAGATGGAGCCGACAGGGCAGCTGCTACGCGCACTGGAACGCGAGACGCTGACCGGCCCGGAGACCTGCACCGGCCCGTGCGCGGTCATCACCGGCTCGGACCGGTTCTCCACCAGCGTGTTCGTGTCCGCGGCGCAACTACCACCGACGCCGTGGGTTGCACAGGACGTCGTGCCCACGCTGTCGCGGTACGGAACGTCGCCGGACGCGGAGCCGGTCGTGGCACTGCTGGCCTGGCCGGAGCAGTCGGCGCTCTGGCAGGCGACCCGCGCGTGCGCCTCGCTCCACGCGATCAACGGGCCGGTGTCACCGGTCGTGGTGGTCTTCTCCGTCTCCCCGGCGGGGGCCGGAGCCTGCGGATCGGTGCTCTGAGCCGAGTTGACGCGGGCCGCCGCACTGCGGGCGGAGGACTCGGCGTTGCGGGCGGCCAGCCAGCCGTCGGCGGCCGTCGGCTCGTGGTTGTTGCTGACCCGCGAGGTGGAGTCCGACACGCAGCCGGTGGCGTTGGCATTGCAGCTCGACGTACCGGTGGTCTCACGCACCGGGGCAGGCGCGCCGTCGGTCGCCCCGACGCCCTTGCCTCGGGTGGCGCTGGAGCCGCTGCCGCCACACCCGACGACGCCGGCGCAGTCGACGACGGCGCTCGCCGACGCGGTACCGGTCGAGTGGGCACCGGTCGCGTTGGTGCCGGTCGCGGTCGGCCCGTCCGCCAGGTTCTCGGCGGCGTTGTCCGCGACGGCGTGGCTGTCGGCCTCGCAGCTGCCGGCGGTGACCTCACAGCTGGACGAGCCCTCGCCGAGCCGCTGGACGCCCGTCCCGCTCGCCGCCTCTGCGCTCGTGCTCGTCGTGCCCCGGCCCGTGCAGCCGGCCCCGCCTGCGCAGTCGACGCTCGTCGCCGCCGAGCTGGTCACCAGCGCATCGCCGTCCGACAGCACCTCGAGCCGCTCCGACCCGGCCTCGATCTCCGATTCCTCGATCGGGGACTCGATCCCGGTGCGGCTCTCCGCCCCGCACGCGCCGCCGCGCACCTCACACGACGCCGTGGCGCTGCTGTCCCGGCTCGCCGCGGCGGACACGCCGCTCGCGGACCCGCTCGTCGCGGTCGTCCCGCTCCCGGAGCACGACGGCGCGCCGCAGTCCACCTCGGCCTCGGCCCGGACGTCATCGGCCTCGTCCAGCTCCACCGAACTCGACACCGCACAGCCGCCGTCGCATCGCGCCGATCCGCTGCCCACGCCGCCGGTGGTGCGGTCTTCACCGCTGGTACTCGCCATCCGGGCAGCGCTCTCGTCACGCCTGCTTCCGGAGCTGTTGCTCTCGCACGACCCGCTGCTCTCACATTCGGCCGATGATCGGTCGGGTGCCGCGCGCGAACGCTGTTCGCACTCCCCGCTGCAGCGGGCCGACGCCTGCGTCGCGGTGCCGTCCTCGCCGCGGCTGGATGCTCCGCTCTCACAGCTCCCGGACGAGTCACACGATGCCGACGCTTCGTTGTCCCCTGATCTGGACGACGCACCGCACCCGTAGGCGGACAGCCCCACGCACCGATCCGAGTCGCGGTCGCCGTCGGCGTCCTCGGTCGCGGCACCACACTCGACGAACGCTCCGCTGGACCCGCAGCCCGAGACCGAGCCTTCCCCGTCCAGGTCGTCCTCGGACACCGCGTCCGGGTCGTGCCCGGTGGCGTCCATCAGCTCGTCGGTGGCCTCGTACACCTCGTCTCGCTGCTTCTCGTGCTTCGCGACGTTCTTCTTGTGCGCCTTCTCGGTGACCTCGCCCGAGGCGACCTGTTTCTCCTCGGCCTCGAGCTCCCGCTCGCGCTCCGACAGCTCCCGCTGTCCGTCGACGACATCGTCGACCAGCTCCGCCCGCTCGGTCGACACTTTCGCCCGCTCGGACTCGTAGTCCTGTTCCAGCTTCTCGTGCTCAGCGGCCTGCTTGTCGTAGTCCGCCCGCGTCGCCTTGCCCGATGCGACGTCCTTCTCCGTCTTCTCGAGCCGCTCCTCGCTCTTGTCGACCTCGAGCCGGCCTTCGAGCACGCGCTCGGTCTGCTCCTCCGAGTCCTCGTACTCGTCGTCGGAGCGCTCCCGATCGTCGTCCTCATCGGAGTCCTCGTCCGCGTCGTCGGACCTCGACGACCGCAGCACGCTCAGTGAGGTGTCGTCGGCCGGAGGGCCGCGGGCATCCGCGGTCCTGCGGGGCTTCTTCTCGGACGCGTCCGCACGTTCGACGGCATGCCCTGCGCTGTCGGACGCTTCGTCCACCAGGTCGGTCAGGGCGCCCTCGACGTCCTCGTCCCCGTCCGCCACCTCACGTATGAGATCGCCGGCCTGCCGAGCGAGGCGCCGCACGTCGTCCCGGTCGCCACGCCGTTCATCCCGGTCCGCCTTCTCCCGGGCAGCGTCCGAGTCGTGATCGCGCTCCTCGCCATGCTCCGCAACGGCTTCGCTGATCCGTTCCCGCACGGCCTCCCGTACCGCGCCGGCGCCCTCGGACTCGTCGTCGTCGCGCAACCGCGACCGCGCCGAACCCTGGCCGTCACGCTCGGAGCGCCCGCCCGTCAGGTCCTCGGCGAGGTCCGCCCACGACTCCTCCCGGGAGTCCCGCCCGTCCCGCTCCTCGCGGTCGCTGGTCTGCCGGCGTTCCGCGATCGCCGCGCGTGGCCGCTCTTCCTCGCTGTCTTCGTCGACCGAACTCTCGCCGGCCCGCTGTCTGAGCTCGACCTCGTCCTCGGCGGCACCGCTGTCGTCCTCGTCGGGATCGCGGGCAGTCCCACGCTCGCCGGCGCCGCGCCGCACCTCGGCAACGCTCGGATCCGCGGTCTCGTCGGCATCCTCGTCAGCGGCTCCGGGCGACCGGTCGCCGCGACGCTCACGATCCCGGCTCTCGTCACGGTCGTCGCTGTCGCCCCGGTCCACGATCCCGTCGCGAACATCCCGGACGATCTCCGCGACCCGCTCGCCCGCTTCGGCGCGTTCGGAGTCCTCCGCGTCGGAGTCCCGCGCCCGATCAGACGCACCGTCGCTCTTTTCGTCAGTACGCCGCGAACGGTCCTGGCTGGTGTTCTCCGGCTCAGCCTTGTCCCGATTCGCAGTGTCCTGGTCCGCCGAATCCCGGCTCTCGGCGCTCCGGTTCGAGGCATCGTCGTCCTCGGTGCCGTCCGATTCAGGAGCGCTCGTGCGGGTGGTCGACTCCCGGTCCGCGTCGCGGTCGCCTGCCTCTCGACGGGACTCCTCTCCGTCCTTCTCCTGACGCGTTGCCCGTTCACTCCGATGCTCGCGGTCCTCGTCCGAAGAACGGTCCTCGGACTGCCGACCCTCCCGGCGCTCGTCCGAAGTGTCGCCATCCTCCGAGGCGGTTCGAGCGTTCCGAGAGCTCTTCTCCTTGCTCTCCTCCGAGTCGCCCGACTCGCGCTCCCGGGACTCCTTCTTGGACCCGGACTTATCATCCTTGCGATCGTCCGACTTCTTGTCGGGCTTCTTGTCCTTGGACTTCTTGTCGTCCGAGTCCTTCTTGTCCTCGGATTCCTTCTTACTGGACTCCTTCTTACTGGACTCCTTCTTGCTGGACTCCTTCTTGCTGGACTCCTTCTTGCTCGAGTCCTTCTTGTCGGACTCCTTCTTGCTCGACTCCTTCTTGTCGGACTTCTCCGAGCCCTTGTCGGACTTCTCCGAGCCGGATTCCCCGCCGTCCGAACCCGAGTCGCCGTCTCCGCCGCCGGCCGGCCTGATGCTGCCTCCCTTCACCAGGCCCTGTTGGACAGCCGCAACATGCACCGCCGGAGCCGCGGCCGCGGGGGCCGCCGTCAGAAAGGCCGCCCCGATCCAGAGGAGCACGACAGTGCCGGCGAGCGTGCACCCCCAGCGCACCGCCTGCCACAGCCAGTCGACCGGTGAGAGTCTGAGGCGCACGGCATCGACGTCGGAGCGGAAGGTGAGAGCGATGGCCTCACCCTCACGGACTGACACCTGACCCATGACGAAAGCTCCAGGAAGTTCGCCGCTGCGCGCGGAAGAGGACTGCAGAACCAAGAGGGACGCACGGCCACGAACGGGCACGCGAACATCCAAGGCACCGAATCTCGACACACGTCGCGCCTGAGGCGAGCGACCTGCCGGGCGGACCCGAGCCACACCACGCCCCGCCGCTCTCCCGTTGCGACGTCGTCAGCAACCGGCCGATCCCAGCGAGGGCAACGTGGAGGGTGCCTACGTCCGGCGTACGGCGAGCACCTCCTGGGTGGCAGGTGCGTTGCTCCAAAATGACATCTTGGTGACGCCGCTCGCGGCGAGCACGGCGCAGGAGCGGACGCAGCACCTCCAGGTTTCGCCTGGCGACCGAGATCCCTGCGATCTCAGCCGCCGGCAAGGGCAGTTCGGTGGTCCTTGTCCCCGGAGCGATTTCCCTCGTTATGGCCGTGCCGGCCCGTCGTCAGAAGTGGCTGAGCGGTTCGGTCGTGGCCTCGGTCTGCGGGGCGGGCCGCAACGCGTCGGAGAGGCTCGGATGTCGACTCGACGTCCGTGGCCGGCCCGGCCACCAGTTCGCTCGGCCGAGCAGTTGCATTGCCGCAGGAACGATGATCGAGCGGACGACGGTGGCGTCGATCACCACAGACAGGGTCAGTCCGATTCCGATGGTCATTACGAACAGCGACGTGGCGGTGAAGCCCATCGCGGCGAGCACGACGACCATGAGCAGTCCGGCCCGGGTGATGACGGAACCGGTGCTCTGCAGGCCCACGCGGATGGCGCGCCGGTTGTCGCCGGTTGCCCGGTACTCCTCGTGGATGCGGCTCACCAGGAACATCTCGTAGTCGGTGACCAGACCGAAGGCGATGGTGACGATGACCGCCAATCCCCACACGTCGGTCGTTCCCACCAGGTGGAAGTCCAGCAGGCCCTGGAAGCCGCCCTCCTGGAATCCCCAGATGATCAGGCCGAGCGAGGCTCCCAGTGAGAGGAAGGCGACGACGACGGCCTTGAGCGGCACGAGCACCGACCGGAAGCAGACGAAGAGCAGGAGCAGGGTCGACAGGCCGACGAAGATGAGTGCCCATGGCAGTGAGTCGGTCGTCGCCTCGTTGTTGTCGAGGCCGACCGCAGGGCCGCCTCCGACGAGGACCTCGTCCGCGCCTGCCGGGGCGTCGAGTGCCCGGATGCCCCGCACCAACTCCAGGTTGACCGCGTCGTCGACCTCACCCCGGGTGTCAACGATCACCCAGGTCAGCTCGTCGTCGGCGCGATGGACGGCGGGATCGTACGCCCCTTCCAAGCCGTCCACGGTTTGCAGGTAGTCCGCCAGTGCCTGCTGCTGCACCGGGCCGGAGATGGCGATGTTGAACCCGCTTTCGGCCGCGTGGCCCGCGGCGAACTCCTCGTCCAGGATCCTGGGAACGACCTGGGCCTCGTTGTCCTCGGGCAGGACACGGTGGTTGGTCTGGCCCGGCGCAAGTGAGAGCAGCGGGGCCGCTGCGGCCACGAGCGTCAGCAGGCCGCCGGCCAGCCACGGCACGGGCCGCCGGGTGACGGAGCGGGCCAGCGCGGCCCAGGCGCGGTCCTCCCGGGTGACGGTGCCGGGCCGGCGACGCAGCCAGCGAGGGCTCGCCGCGTTGATCCGGGGGCCGAGCGCCGCCAGCGTGGCGGGCAGCACCACGAGCGCGGCGAGAATGTTGAACCCGACCACCGTGATGCCGGCCCAGCCGAACGAGTGGGAGATCGGCTGCGGGAAGAACAGCAGCCCGCAGAGTCCGATGATGACGACCAGGCCGGAGAAGGCGACCGTGTGGCCTGCCGTGTTCATCGTTGCCACCAGCGCCCCGCTCACGTCGCCGTGGCGGCGGTCCAGTTCGTCGCGGAATCGGGTGACGGTGAAAAGCCCGTAGTCGATGGCGAGGCCGAGGCCGAGCAGCGTGGTGATCTCCAGGGCGAAGATCGAGATGTCGGTGACGTAGGTCAGGCAGCGCAGCAGCGCGAGCGAGCCGAGGATCGCCAGGATCCCCATGGCGACGGGGATGGCGGCGGCCACCAGGCTTCTGAAGACGATCAGGAGCAGGACCAGCAGGATCGGCAGCGAGATCAGCTGGGCGGTGGCCAGGCTTTCCTGGGCCGCCTGCTGGAGGTGGTAGACGCTGGTGGACTGGCCCGCGATGTAGGTATCCAGCCTGCCGTCGTCGGCGCGGGCCATGTCCTCGATCTCGCGGTACGACTCGAGGCGCTCGGGGTTGTCCGCACCCTGCAGGGTGATCAGGGCGATCGTCGAGGACCGGTCCTCGGAGACGTACTCGGCGCGCTCGGACGCGGTGAGCTCCGGGGTCCAGTAGCTGGTCCAGGAGAGGACCTCGGACTCCGGTAGCCGGGCGAGCGCCGCCGTCACCGCCTGTTGGAAGGCCGGGTCGTCAACCGTCAGCTCGCCGGTGGGGTCGGTGTAGACCGCCGCCGCGTCCCGGTCGCCGGGCTGATGCCCGAAGTGGTCCTCCAGCAGCGCGGTTGCGCGCTCGGACTCCGCGTCCGGAGGGCCCAACCCATCGGTGATCATCGCGCCGAAGACCCCGCTGCCCCAGGCGCCTGCGAGCACCACGAACAGAGCGGCCGCAATGAGGAGTAGGCGCCTGCGCACATAGGCGAAGCGGCCCAACCACGAATACACGGATATACCACCTGAATTGGTTGCACGGATCCGAGGGCGTGCTCTGAATCGACGACTCCACCCGGTGCGTCGAGCGGGCCGCCCCGGACCAAACCGAGGTTGACGTCGTCAACCTAGCCATGGAGGTGGACAGTGTCAACCGGACATTTGCCGACAGTCGGCCGCCACGACCAACCGCGTTCGGCGGCCGCGACAGGCTTCCGCCAGGCTGCGAAGCAGCCTCTGATTGACGCCGTCAACCGACGGTAGGGTGCGCGAATGCCGCCAGGAACGCGCGACGCACTGCTCGACGCCGCCGAGGCGCTGCTCGACTCCGGCGGGGTCGAGGCCGTGACGTTGCGCGAGGTCGGGCGCCGCGCCGGCGTCTCCCATAATGCGCCTTACAAACACTTCGCCAGCAAAGAAGCGCTCCTCGCCGCCATCGCCGCGCGGGAACTGCTGCGCATGCGGGACACCCTCGTGGGCGGGCTCGCTCCCGACACGCCACCAGAGGTCGCGCTGCGTGCGGTGTTCGGGGGATACGCGCGGTGGGCCCTCGCCTACCCGCGGCGGTTCAGGCTGATCTTCGGGCCGTGGAGCACCGGGTCCGACGAGCTCGCCCGGGCCGCGAACGCGGCGATGGACCAGCTACTGGGCGTCGTCCGGGCCGCCCAGGAGCGCGGCGCCCTGCCCGCGGGCCCGCCGGAGCGCCTGGCCGCCCTGTTGCAGGCCGTCGCCCACGGCGCAGCCGACCTGGAGACGGCGGGCCACCTCGCACCGGAGGGCAAGGGCGGCACGGATGCTGCAGGCCTTGTCGCCGACCTGCTCGACCACCTCGCGGCCGGCTGACCGGGAGACGCTCAAGCGTGAGATGGAGGGTGAGTAGCCGCGAGTCCTCGCATCGACGCACCCGCCTGTTAGTCTCATCGCAGTCCAGATGCTACGGAGATCATATCATATGGGAATGGCGGCGCCGGGCGACCGAGACGCAATCCGTCGGCACAGGCGACTAGCCACGGAGATCAAGGCGTCACTCCGCGATCTACGCAACCAGCTGTCCTTGCTCAATCACCGGGTCGTCACGCGCCTGGAACTGAAGGACATCGACCTGGACTGCCTCGAGCTCATCGCCCGTGACGGTCCCCTCGGCCCCACCGAGCTCGCCCGGCGGGCCGGACTGCACCCCGCAACGATGACCGGCATCCTGGACCGGCTTCAACGCGGGGGGTGGATCATCCGCGAACGCGATCCGGAGGCCACCGATCGCCGCGCCGTGACCGTCAGAGCCATGCGCGACCGCATGGGCGAACTGTTTCGGCTCTACTCCGGGATGAGCACCGCGATGGACGAGATCTGCGACCGATACACCGACGCCGAGCTGGAAACGATCGCCGACTTCCTGACCCGCGCAACCCGCGCAGGCGAGGACGCCACCACAGAGCTCAGCTGACCGCGCAGGCCAGAAGCATCAACTAGTACGAGATCCATATTATCTGTGATACGTTCGATCTCATGACACAGGACACCCAGAAGGCACAGAACTACCGACGGATGGTCAAGAGGATCAACAAGGTGATCACCGGCCTCCAGCGGATCGGCATCGCGTTCGGCCCGATGCAGCTGCTCACCGTCGCCGGGCGACGCACCGGGCAACCGCGCACCTTCCCGATCGCCGTACTTCCACTGGCAGGCGGCCGCTACATCGTCCAGGCGTTCCCGAACGCCGCGTGGGTTGCCAACGCGCGAGCCGCCGAGACGGTCACGTTGACGCGGGGTCGGCGCAGCTCCACCGTGCGCTTGACCGAAGTGCCGGTGGACGAGCGTCGCCCACTGCTGCGCGAGGTCGTGGAAACCCAGCCGGCCAGCGCGGCACGGCGCTACGTGACCAACGGGCTGGCCGAGGCACCCACACCTGATGCGGTGGCCGCGGCGGCGGACCGGATCGCCGTGTTCCGTGTCGAGAAGGTCTGACAACCGCCGACGCCAGCGGTGGCGCTTGCGCCGTGGCAAAGGAACGCTCACTGACCCGAGGACCGCGCAGACCGCAATCGAGACCAGGGTCAATCGAGAATGACCACATGCTTGCCCGGGGCGTCACCGGCTTCCAGGTTGGCCTGCGCCTGCCGTACCTGGTCCAGCCCGTGGTAGACGCCCCCGATGATTGCGGTGAGGCGTCCTTGCGAGATCGCGTCGAGTTGTTTCGCGAATACCTCGGCCGGAAGGTCGTCGGCGCCGCCGCCGTAGGTGGTGAGGCGGACACCGAAGGGGATGTATCCGAAGGGTGAGAAGTCCTTGACGGTCCACTTCCCGCCGAGTGCGCCGGCGAAGCACCCGGTGCCGTGCCGGCGGACCGAGTCCAGGGTGTCTCGTAGCGTCGCCATCCCGACCAGTTCCAGCGCGCTGTCGACGCCGTCGGGGACGACGGTACGGACGGTGTCAGCGATGTGTCCCGTGTCGACGATGGGGTGGTCGACGCCGCGTTCGCACAGCCAGTCGGTTCTTGCCGGGTTTCGGGTGGTCGACAGGACGGTCGCACCCATGTCCTTGGCGAGGGTGGCGGCGGACAGGCCGACGGTGGAGGTGCCGCCGCACTTCCACGCCCACCACGACGATTGGCCGTGGAACCCTGCCCGCCCCGGCCGGGCCACCTTCCACTACATGATTCTCGTGACGTCCGGCGTGCTGTACCACGATGTCGACCACGTCACCCGCACCGTCGCCCCCGGTCAGTGGCTGTGGGTGCGCCCCGGCCGTACGCAGTGCTGGCACCCGCCCGGTACCGCTCGCGGCCCCTTCATCCTGTTCGAGCCGGATGTCCTGCCGGCTGACACCGCCCGCCTGCTCGCCGGCGTCACCGCCCATAACGCATCCGCCGTCCTGACCCCGCACCCCGACGACTCCCCCTGGGCCGAACGCACCGCCTTCCAGCTCCTCGACGAGCACCGCGCACTGGGGCGTCGGCCCCTGGCCCTCCACCACGCCCTGCGGCGCAGCCTGCTGGAGGCCCTGCTGCTCCGCCTCGCCCACAGCCTGGACACCGCCGCCCCATCGGGCGACGACCGGCGCACCAAGGTCCACCGGAAGTTCCTGGATGCGCTGGAACTGCATTTCCGCGAGCTGCACCACGTGGAGGACTACGCCCGGCTGCTCGGCTACTCGGTACGCACCCTCACCCGTGCCACCCGAGCCGCCGCCGGCACCGGAGCGCGGCAGATGATCGACGAACGTCGGCTCCTCGAAGCCCGACGCCTGCTCGGCCTCGCGGGTTGGACGGCCGATGCCGTCGCAGCCCATCTGGGCTTCACCGATGCCGCCAACTTCGGTCGTTTCTTCCGCAGCCGCACCGGCCTCACTCCTGCCGCGTACGCCACGCGGGAGTGGAGCCCGGGTGAGATCACGTCGACGTTGCCGAGCGCGAGCAGGTGACCAACCTCTTCGCAGTGCCGACGATCCTCAAGAACCTCACCGAGCATCCCGACGCACGGACCCGTGACCACTCCAGCCTCCGCCAGGTGATCTACGCGGGGCAGGGCGAGCTCAGGCGAGCCGGTGTCGAGACCGGCCGACTCCGGCTCTCGCGGACAGGGCTCGACACGTTCCGCGGGGCGCCTGGGCTGCTCGACCAACGGGGGCCGACCCGACGACCTACCCGGTCAGGCACCGCTGCACGAGCGGACCGAACCGGCTCGCCAGCTCGTCGACCGACGCGGAGACGATCGGCTCGATCCGCACCACGTACCGCGCCGCCGCGAGGCCGAGGAGCTGCACGGCCACCATGCCCGCCCGCAGCCCCGCGTCCGGGGCGTCGAGCATCTCCGCGAGCCGGTCGATGATCTCCCGATGGACGTACTCGCGCACCAGCGCCTCCGACTGGTCGTGGGTGGGCGCCGACCGGGTGATGATCGCGAGCGAGGCGTGCTCTGACCTGTCCATCTTCTCCAGGAGCGTGCGGACCATGCGCTCGCCGATCCCGTCGAGGCCGCCAACGAAGATCGACTCGATGGTCTCGGGGAGGGCGGGCGCCATCTCGACCGCCGCACCGAACAGCCCCTGCTTGCTGCCGAAGAAGTAGAAGACCATCGCCGGGTCGACCCGTGCCTCGGCGGCGACCGCACGCACCGTGGTGCCGGCGTAGCCGTGCTCGCGGAACAGCGCGCGGGCCGCTTCCAGGATTCGCTGCCTGCTCTCCGCGCCGGATCGCCAACGTCCAGGGCGACCCGCTGGTCTGGTGTCGGTCATGGTCGATGGAGTCTATCCGCTCATTCTTCATCATCTGGTGGAGATTCACGCGAACCCGCGCTACCGTGAACTTCATCAGCGATGAAGAAAGAGGTACGGGATGCGAGTGATCGTGGCGGGCGCCGGGCTCGGCGGTTTGACGCTGGCCCAAGGGCTGCGCCGGTCGGGAATCGACGTCGCGGTGTACGAGCGCGACGGCGCACACGGCCGCCCACAGGGCGTCAGCCTGCACCTCGATGAGAGGGGGACGGCAGCCCTGCGCGCGTGCCTGCCGCCGGGCCACAGGGCGATGGCCGAAGCGACCTTGGGCGGGCCGCGGAACCGAACCCTTCTCCTGTCCGAGGTCGACGGCGAGCTCGCGATCGTCGGCTCGAGGCCGGCCGATGGCACCCGGGTCCGGCCCGGTCGGCAGGCCAGCCGGAGGCTGCTGCGTGCGGTGTTGCTGACCGGGCTGGAGGACACCGTGCGGTTCGGCGCGGCGCTCACCCGGTTCGAGCTGTGCTCAGACGGAACCGTGCGGGCCTGGTTCTCCGACGGCACCACAGACATCGCGGACGTGCTGGTCGGTGCCGACGGGGTCGGTTCGACGGTTCGCCGCCAGTACCTACCGCACGCGCGGGTGGTCGACTCGGGCCGGCCCATGCTGATGGGTGCCACACCGCTACGCGCCGTGGCCGCTACCGGGCTGCCGGAGCTGATCGGCCACAGCCCTGCTGCCGCACAGGTCGGCGACACGACCGTCGCCATGGGAATACACCGGTTCGCCGAGCCGCCGACGGCGGCGCGAAGACGGTGGCTGCCCGCCATGCCGGCCGGCGTGGTCGACAGCGCGGAGAACTACGTGATGTGGGCGATGGCGGTGACGCAGGAGCAGCTCGGGACCGTCGAAGCGCCGGCCAACGTGTGGTCCCTCGCCACGGAGCTCGCCGCGGACCTGCACCCGACGTTGCGGACGGTCGTCGAGCAGGCTTGGCCGGACGTCACGGTCGCCATCCGCGTCGGGGTGATCCCGCCAGTGCCGAAATGGCCGGTCGGTCCGGTGACCGTGATCGGCGACGCCATCCACCTGGCCCCGGGGTTCGGCGGAAACCTGGCGATGCAGGACGCGCACCGCCTTCGGGACGCGCTGGTTCGGGCGGAACGGGGCGAGCAGAGCCTGCTCGCCGCGATCGGCGCCGCCGAGGACGCGATGCGCCGGGACAGCAACCCGCACGCCGACCTCGGCGGCCGCGTCATGCCGCGGGAGCCCCGCGACGGCGCAGCGGCCGAACCGGTCGGTATCGGCACGGCGGAGGCGGGCGCATGAGCTTCACCATCATGACCCGGAGGTCGCTGTCCTGGTTCGAGGCGCTGGGCGGCTGGCGCACGGTCGCTGAGGCGGTTGCGTCGAAAACGGTGTTCCTCGTCGGCTACCTCCTGACCGATCAGGTGGTGCCGTCCGCCTTGATCGCGGTCGGGGCGGTGGCGGTGTTCGCGGTGGTCCGCGTGTGCACCGACCGGAAGTACTGGTCGGCGCTGATCGGGCTCGTCATCGTCGGGCTGTCCACGCTGTGGGCCGGCAACACGGGGTACGCGGTCGACTTCTACTTCGTGGACGTGGTGACCGCCGTCGGTTTGTCGGCCGTGTCACTCGTGTCCATTCTGGTGCGATGGCCGATGGTCGGGTTGGCGGTCGGGGCGGCACGCGGTGAACGGCTGAGTTGGCGACGGGATAGGGCCCGGCGCCGGCGCTACCAGGTGTGCACGGCGATACTCCTCCTGAAAGGCCTCATCGAGACCGCAGTGCTGCTGCCGCTGTACCTGGCCGAGCAGGTGACCGCACTTGCCATCGCCAGCACCCTGCTGGGCGCGCCGGCGGCGGGCGTCTGCATCTATCTGTGCTGGCGGATCCTGCACACCGAAGCCGAAGCAGCCTCGTAGGGAGGCTCTGACCCACTTTCGCAGGGCTCGCACCGCTCAAACGGCGGTCACGGCTTGGCGAGGTCGAGCGCAATGTCGACGATCATGTCTTCCTGGCCGCCGACGAGGCGGCGGCGTCCGACCTCGAGCAGGATGGCGCGGGTGTCGAGGCCGTGTTCGGCCGCGGCGCGTTCGGCGTGGCGCAGGAAGCTGGAGTAGACGCCGGCGTAGCCGAGGGTGAGGGTCTCGCGGTCGACCCGGACCGGACGGTCCTGCAGCGGCCGGGCGAGGTCGTCGGCGGCGTCCTGCAGGGCGAACAGATCGCTCCCGTGCTCCCAGCCGTGCAGGTTCGCCACCGCGACGAACGCCTCGATCGGGCAGTTCCCCGCACCGGCGCCCTGCCCGGCCAGCGAGGCGTCGACGCGGGTGACGCCCTCCTCGACGGCCACGACGGAGTTCGCCACCGACAGCGACAGGTTCTCGTGGGCGTGGATGCCGATCTGCGTGCCGGGGTCGAGCACGTCGCGGTAGGCGCGCACGCGGTCCCGCACATCGGCCATGGTCAACCGGCCACCGGAGTCGGTGACGTACACGCAGTGCGCCCCGGCCTCCTCCATCACCTTGGCCTGCTTCGCCAGCTCGGCAGGCGGCGCCATGTGCGACAGCATGAGGAACCCGGCCACGTCCATGCCCAACTCGCGGGCGGTCGCGATGTGCTGCGCGGCGATGTCCGCCTCGGTGCAATGGGTGGCGATCCGCACCGACCCCACCCCGAGGTCATGGGCCCGGCGCAGATCGGCGACCGTGCCGACGCCCGGCAGCAGCAACGTGGTCAGGCGCGCCTTCTGAACCACCTCGGCGGCCGCGGCGATCCATTCCCAGTCGGTGTTACTGCCCGGCCCGTAGGTCAAGCTCGCCCCGGCGAGCCCATCGCCGTGGGAGACCTCGATCGCATCCACCCCGGCCGCGTCCAGCGCCGATGCGATGGCGCGGACCTGGTCGGGCCGCAAGCGGTGGCGGATGGCGTGCATCCCGTCCCGCAGGGTCACATCCTGGATGTAGAGCCTCGTCACAGCACTGCCTCCACGGGTCGGGCGGCGAGCAGCTCACCGGTGCGCAGCGCCGCCGAGGTCATGATGTCGAGGTTCCCGGCGTAGGCCGGCAGGTAGTGGGCGGCGCCCTCGACCTCGAGGAACACCGTCACCTGCCACGCCGGCCGCGGTGTGCCAGGGCCGATCAAGGTGTCGAGCGGCTCGTCCGGCGGGATCGGTGTGACCTGCACTGCCTGCTTGAGCCGGTAGCCGGGCACGTAGCGGGCGACCTCGGCGACCATGCCCTCCACGCTCGCGCGAATCGCGTCCGGCTCGCCGCCGTCGACCAGGCACAGCACCGTGTCCCGCATGATCATCGGCGGCTCGGCCGGGTTCAGCACGATGATCGCCTTGCCGCGATCCGCTCCCCCGACGGCTTCGATGGCCCGCGCGGTGGTCTCGGTGAACTCGTCGATGTTCGCTCGCGTCCCCGGGCCCGCCGACCTCGACGCGATCGAGGCGACGATCTCCGCGTAGCGCACCCGCGCCACCCGGGACACCGCCGCAACCACCGGGATGGTGGCCTGCCCACCGCAGGTCACCATGTTCACGTTGCGCGCGCCGGCGTGCGCGCCCAGGTTCACCGCCGGCACCACGAACGGCCCGATCGCCGCCGGGGTCAGGTCCACCAGGACCTTCCCGTACGACTCGAGCGTCGCCGCGTTGGCCACGTGCGCCTTCGCCGAGGTCGCGTCGAACACGATCCCGATCTCGCCGAAACCCGGCAGCGCAACCAGCCCGTCGACGCCCCCGGCGGTGGTCGGGATGCCCAGCCTGCGCGCCCGGGCCAGCCCGTCCGAGTCGGGGTCGATACCGACCATCGCGCCCATCTCCAGGGTCTGCGACAACCGGATCACCTTCAGCATCAGGTCCGAGCCGATGTTGCCCGACCCGATGATCGCCACCTTGGTCCGGCTCACGTGAAGCTCGCCCGGACCGTGCCCAGGCCGGACAGCTCCGCGGTGAACGCGTCACCCGGCGTGACCGGCACCATCGGGCCGAGCGCCCCGGACAGCACGACCTCGCCCGCGCGCAGCGGCTCGCCCAGCTCGGCCGCGGTGCGGGCCAGCCACACCAGCGCGTTGACCGGGTCCCCGAGGCACGCCGCGCCCGACCCGGTGCTCGCCACGCTCCCGTCTGCCCGGGTCATGGTCATCTCGACCGCGGTCAGGTCCCGATCGCCCAGCGGCCCCGCGCTGTCACCGAGGACGTAGAGGCCGCTGGATGCGTTGTCCGCGACCGTGTCGACGAACGTGATGTCCCACCCCGCGATGCGGCTGTCGACGATCTCCAGCGCAGGCACCACCTCACCCACCGCCGCACGCGCGCCCGCGGCATCCACGTCACCGTCGAGATCGGCGGCGAGGACGAACGCGATCTCGGCCTCGATCCGCGGCTGCAGCAGGCGGTCGCGGTCGATCGGCCGGTCCTGCGGACAGGCCATGTCGGCGAACAGCACCCCGAAGTCGGGCTGGTCCACCCCCAGCTGGGCCTGCACCGCGGGCGATGTGAGGCCGATCTTGCGACCGGCGATCCGCCCGCCGTCCGCGACCCGGCCGCGGGTGAGCAGCTCCTGCACCGCGTACCCGGTGCCCACCGAGGTGTCCGGCAGCAGGCCGCGCACCGGCGGGCAGGGCACCCGCGTGCGCTGGGCCTGCCGCAACCGCTCCTCCGCCGCGCGCACCCCGGCGTCGATCGTGCTCGCTGATGTCATGCCCGATGTCATGGCTGGACTCTCGCACCGCCACCCCGCCAGGATGGAGCCGTGCATTCCGTACAGCGGAACGGTGCGACGCTGTCGATGGTCGGGCGGGCGTTCACACTGCTCACCGCGTTCCGCCCAGGCGACGGCGAGCTCAGCCTCGCCGAGCTGTGCCGCCGCACCGCGATCGCCAAGCCCACCGCCCACCGCCTCCTCGGCGAGCTCTCCGAGTGGGGCGTCGTCGAGCGCACGGACACCGGCACCTGGCGTCTGGGCCTGCGCCTGTTCGAGCTCGGCCAGCTCGTGCCCCGCCAGCGCGACCTCCTCGACGTCGCCGCACCGTTCCTCGCCGACCTGTTCGAGGCCACCCGCGAGACCGTCCACCTCGCCGTCCTCGACGGCACCGACGTCGTCTACGTCCAGAAACTCACCGTCAGCGGCAGCCCCGACATCCCGTCCCGCCTCGGCGGACGCATGCCCGCCTACTGCACCGGCGTCGGGAAGGCCCTGCTCGCCTTCGGCCCACCCGAGCGCCTCGCCGCCGTCGTCGCCGCGGGCCTCGAACGCCGCACCCCCCGCACCGTGATTGCCCCCGGCCTGCTGCGCGCCGAGCTCGACACCATCCGCCGCCACGGCATCGCCGAGGAGCATGAGGAATCCACGCGCGGGATCGCCTGCGTCGCCGCCCCCGTGCTCGACACCGACGGCCACGCCATCGCAGCCCTGTCCATCACCGGATGGGCCAACCGCCTCCACACCCACCGCCTCGCCCCCGCGGTGCGCACCGCCGCGCTGGGCATATCCCGCGCACTTCGCTCCGTTGACATCGCCTGAACCGGCGGCGACCCGCGACAAGCGCCCCGCCGGAATGCGCCACCCAGGGTTCGCCGCCGATCCTGCAGCAATAGTGCGCGGCTCCCGACACCAGCGAGGGCGAGGCGCCGGCCTGCACCCCTCGGTGTTGGCGGGCTCGGGTCACCGGGAGACGCGAAGCAGCGGGAGCACGCTTTCGGAGACCTCGGTCAGCAGGGCACGCGGCAGGTCGTAGGACCCGACGTGCTGCAGTAACACCGCATCGGCTCCGGCCGCGCGCACGGTCGTCAGCCGGTCGACGATCTCGGCCGGCGTGCCGTAGAGACAGAACTCCCGGGCGAAGGCGGCGACCTCCGGCACCGGGGCGCAGGGCGGGATGCGCAGGCCGAGCCTCGAGTCAGCACTTCCTCGTACGACGTACGGTACGGTCTGACACAAGGGGGTCCGATGGCCAGGGAGTCGAGGCGGTCGGGGCGCGAGACCGCGCTCTCGGCCGACCGGATCATCGAGGCCGCGCTGCGCATCTCCGATGCGGAGGGCGACATCGACCGGCTCACGGTGCGCCGGCTCGCGGCCGACCTGGGCGTCGGCACGATGTCGCTCTACAGCTACTTCCGCAGCAAGGACGAGATCCTCGACGGCATGGCCGACCACGTGCTCGGCCGGATGCGGCTGCCACCCGAGCCGGACGCCGGGCCCGCCGACGCGCTGCGGACCGTCGGTCACGCCTTCCTGGCGCTGATGCGCGAGCACCCGTCGGTCATGCGGCTCTTCGCGACCCGTGTCACGAGCAGCCGCGCCGCGCTGCGCGGAGCGATGGAGGCCGTACTGGCGCGCCTCGTGGACGCCGGGATCCCGGGCCCGCAGGCGGCGCGGTGCTACGGCTTCCTCCTGACGTACGCGATCGGCTTCGCGAGCTACCAGAAGCCCCGCCCCTGGGGCCGCAGCGGCCGGGCGGCGAGCGCCGAGGAACGCCGCCAGCGCACGCACTTCTATGCGGCCCTGCCCATCGACGAGTTCCCGCACGTCGTGGAACTCGCCGGGGACATCTCCGACCTGCCGTCCGACGAGCAGTTCGACGCGGGCCTCGAGGCCTACATCGACGGCACCCTCCGCACCCTGCAGCACGTCCGCGCCTGACGGCTCGTTCCGGCCACCGGACCGGACTCCTTGACCCCGTGCGGCGGACCGTACACGGTACGGCCACTCTTCCGACGCCGGGTGGCCACCCGGCGTCGGTCTCGGACAGCGGTTCCGGAGGAACCATGACCACCACGCATCCACAGCGCACCCCCGTCAAGGCCGTGCTCGCCAGCTGGCTCGGCACGGTCATCGAGTTCTACGACTTCTTCATCTACGGGCTGGCATCGTCACTGATCTTCGCCCGGCTCTTCTTCCCCGCTTTCGACCCGCTGGTCGGCACCCTCATCTCGCTCTCGACGTTCGGCGTCGGCTACGTCGCCCGCCCGCTCGGGGCGATCGTCTTCGGGCACTTCGGCGACCGGCTCGGGCGCAAGTCGATGCTGGTCGTGACGCTCACGATGATGGGCGCCTCGACGTTCGCGATCGGCCTGCTTCCCACCTACGCGACCGTCGGGGTGCTGGCGCCCGTCCTGCTGGTCACACTGCGGATCGTGCAAGGCCTCTCGCTCGGCGGTGAGTACGGCGGGGCCGTGCTGATGACCGTCGAGCACACCCCGGAGCGGCGCCGCGGCCTCGTCGGCTCGTTGCTCAACACCGGCGCAGGCGTCGGCACGCTGACCTCGAACCTCGCGTTCCTCGCGGTGCTGCAGCTGCCCGAGGACGCGCTGCTGAGCTGGGGCTGGCGGATCCCGTTCCTGATCAGCGCGGTGCTGGTCGTCGTCGGCGTCGCCGCCCGTGTCACGCTCGCCGAGAGCCCGGCGTTCGTCGCCGTGCAGGACAGCGGCGAGGTGCGCCGCCTGCCGATCCTCGACGTGCTCCGCTCGGACTGGCAGCGGGTGATCCTGGTGGCACTCGGCACGGTCGGCGCAGGTGTCGTCGTCACGATGACGACCGTCTTCTCGCTGGCCTACGGCCGAGAGGCGCTGCAGCTGACCAACAGCGCCATGCTGGCGGTGCTGCTCCCCGCGGTCGTGGCGACCCTCGTGTTCCCGCCGCTCTTCGGGCCGATCGCCGACCGGATCGGGGTCCGCACGGTGTTCCTCGCCGGCGCAGCCGGCATGGTGGTCCTCCCCTTCGCGTGGTTCGCGCTGCTCGACACCCGCCAGTACGGGCTGATGCTGCTCGGCTTCGTGCTGCTGTTCCTGCCGTACTCGGCCAACTACGCCATGTTCCCCGCCTACTTCTCGCAGGTGTTCCCACCCGCCCTGCGGTACAGCGGCATGTCCCTCGGGTTCACGATCGGCACGATCGCCGGCAACGCCTTCGCGCCCGCTATCGCCACCTCGATCCTGGGCCGCACGGGTAGCTGGGCGGGCATCGCCTGGTACATGGCCGGGATGGCGGCCGTGTCGTTCATCGCCGCCGTCCTCATGCCCATCCGGGACACCGAGGGTGAATCCGCCCAGCCGGCCACCGCGCTCGGCACGGCGACCGCGTGAGGTCGGCAGCGGCCGGGCGAGCATCACCGGCGCCCCGAAGCTCGCCGACCGTGCCTACTACCGCGCCGGTATCGCCGAGGCCGAGGCCACGTTGCGGTCGGCGCGCGCCTACTTCTACGAGGTCACCGACGAGGCCTGGCAGGCGCTCGTCGACGGCGGCGAGGTGCGCGATGTGCAGAGCGCCCACCTGCGGCTCTCCGCGGCCCACCTCGCGCGGACGGCCTCACAGGTGGTCCACCAGGTCGTCTCGCTCTCCGGCACCGCGGCCATCCGCCAGGACCACCCGTTGCCCGCCCTGCTGAACGACGCCCTCGTACCGCAGGAACACGCGATCCTCAGCCCGGCGATCTACGACGCCGCGGGCGCCGTCCTCATGGGCCAGGCGCCCACCGTCCCGGCTTTCCGGTGAGCAGTCTGCGGCACGGGTTCGCCGACACCCGCCGCGGCCAGGTCCACTACGTCGAGCACGGCACCGGTGATCCGGTGGTGCTGCTGCACCAGACGCCGCGGTCGTGGGACGAGTACCGCGACGTCCTGCCGCTGCTCGGCACGAACCACCGGGCCATCGCCATGGACACCCTCGGCTTCGGGGCGTCCGCCCGGCCGACCGACGCGTGGACGATCGAGCTGTTCGCCGCCGGGGTCGTCGACCTGTGCGACGCGCTTGGCCTCGACAGCGTCGCCGTCGTGGGGCACCACACCGGCGGCGTGATCGCGGTCGAGGTCGCGGCCGCCGCGCCGGAGCGGGTGCACGGCCTGGTGCTCTCCGCTACCCCGTTCGTCGACGCTGTACGCCGGCAGCGGGTCGCCACGTCCCGGCCGCCGATCGACCACGTGGTGCCCGCCGAGGACGGCTCGCACCTCGCGCAGCTGTGGGCCAACCGCGCCGGCTTCTACCCGCCCGACCGGCCCGACCTGCTCGACCGCCTCGTGCGCGACGCCCTCGCCGTGCTCGACCGGGTCGAGGAGGGCCACCGCGCGGTGAACCGCTACCGCATGGAGGAGCGCATCGGCCTCGTGCGGGCCCCGACACTCGCGCTCTGCGGCGAGCTCGACACGTTCTCCCTGCCCGACCTGCCCCGGATCGCGGCGGCGATCCCCGGAGCCCGCAGCGCGGTGCTGCCGGACACCGGGGTGCCGGCCGTGGACCACCGGCCGGAGCAGTTCGCGGCCGCGGTCGGCGAGTTCCTCCGTTCTTGAGGCATGACCAAACCTCTGGTGCGTTTCGGCGAGATCCGGCCGTCCTGCCGGGCCAGCGGCGCGAGGACGGCGGAGTGAGGGGCCATGTCGGGAAGGATCACGCGTCGGGGACGCTCCGCGTGGCCGTTTCGGCAAATCCGTCGACATGATCAGAAATTCGGCGCCGAACCGGCCAGATCTGAGGGTGTTGCCGAATCAGGCGTGTGGGTGCCCGTCCCGCAAGGTCAGCAGCGATCAAGAGGCACAGACCGCTGACCAGGCCCCGGCGTCCCGCCCCACGGCTGTCGGCCGGGGCCTCCTGAAGGCGCCGCGCATTGTGCGGGGCCGCCCCTCGGAGTCATCCCTGAAGGAGCGGGGCCGGCGTCGCCAGCAGGCCGGTCTCACAAGGTCCGTGACGTCCTGGCGCACCCGGTGTCGGCTCGCGCACCCCGTGTCGGGGCACGCGACCCGTCGACCGGCTGCGTGGGCCGAGAACCGGTGCACGGGTCAAGGGTCGCGCAGCGATCGCGAAGCGATCGCGAAGCGCCCTTGAGGCGTGAGGAGCGGCCCCGCACACTGCGCGGCGCCACCGAAGGCCTGGTCCAAGGGCGCCACCGTTCCAACCACCGAGCCCACAACACGGCCCAACCGGATTCGGCAACACCCTCATCTCGCCGAAGACGCGCCGACACTTCGATCATCTACCCCTGGCTCAGCGCCGCCACCGACTTCATGATCCGCCGCCCGACCATGTTCAGCAGCCCCGCGAACTGCTGCACTTCCGCCCGGTACACCGGTGCCGTGACGGACAGTGCCCCGGTGACCACGCCCGTCGTGCCGGTCAGCGGAATCGCCACGCTCATGAAGCCGGCCCGCGTCTGCTCGTTCTCCACGGCGTAGCCGAGCTCGCGGGCCCTCGCCAGCTCCTGCAGGAGGAGCCCGGGCGCCGCGACCGTGTACGGGGTGAGCCGTCGCAGCGGGCTCGCCAGCACCTCGTCGACGAGCCGCTGCGGTCCGAAGGCGAGCAGCACCTTGCCGGTCGCCGTGCAGTGCAGCGGCATCCGGCCGGCAACGCGGGATGGCACCCGCCCGTGCCCGGAGACCTTCTCGAGGTAGAGCACCTCCAGCCCGTCGAGCACGGCCAGGTGGACGGTCTCGTTGGTGGCGTGGTGGAGGTCCTCCATGTACGGGCGGGCGGCGTCGCGCAGGATCCGCTGGCGCGGCACGCGCTGGCCGATCTCGAACAGGCGCATGCCGAGCCAGTAGCTCGAGCCACGCCGTTCGAGCAGGCCCCACTGCAAGAGCTCCTGCGCGAGGCGATGGACCGATGCCTTGGCGAGCCCCGTCCGGCGGGCGATCTCGGTCAAGCTCAGGTGCTCGTCGTCGGGCCCGAACGCCTCGAGGATGCGCTGCACTTTCGCCAGGACGCTCTTCGCTTCGGTGTCGGGCTGGTCCTGGCGGGCGGCAGACGTCATCGTCATCGGATCAGGGTCGCCCAGTAGACCCGGTCCGGGGAACGGACACGGTCCGCTGAGTGGACCGCAGTTCACGGGAGTACGACCGCGCGCCCCGCCACCCGGCCCGCCCGCAGGTCCTCGATCGCCGTCCTCGTGTCGGCCAGGTCGTAGGGCTGGACCGCGACCTCCAGCTCGCCGGCCGCGAGCCGGCGCACGAGCTCGCCTGCCACCTCGCGGGCTCGGCGCTCCTGCCGGATCATGTTGACGGGCAGGAGGGCCACGTCGTCGAGCAGCCAGGAGGGCAGGTCGATCGTCACGCTCGTGCCGGTGACGTAGCCGATCACCACGGCCCGCCCACCCTTCCGGACCCACCGGCTGCGCCCGACCAGCCCTTCGCCGCCGAGCGTGTCGACGAGCAAGGTCGCGGAGCGCGCCTTGGCGAGCTGCGCGACCGACTCGTCCGAGGAGCCGTCCACCGCCTCGACCCCGGCCGGCACCAGGTCCAGCTGGTCGCTGCGCCCGACCACGCCGATCACGGTCGCCCCGGCGGCGAGGGCTTGCTGCACCACCATCGCCCCGACCGCGCCCGCGGCACCGACGACCACGACCTCCTCCCCCGGCTGCAGCCGCGCGACGTCGTGGAGTGCGACGTAGGCGGTGGTGGCGGGGACGAAGAACGTCGCGGCGACCTCGGGAGGAAGCGGCTCGGCGAGCGGGGTCACCGCCTTCGCTGGCACGCTCACCCGCTCGGTCCACGTCCCGTCGCGCAGCATCCCGAGCCCACCCCCGCGAAGCATGACCTGCGTACCCGGTTCCAGACCACCGGCGGCCTCCGCGACGACCCCTGCCCCCTCGACGCCGCCGATGTAGGGCAGCTGGGGCTTCATCCCGAAGTCGCCGCCCGCGATGGTCAGGTCGAGGTGGGCGACGGCGGCGGCGTCGACCGTCACCAGTACCTCGCCGTCGGCGCGAGTCGGCGGCGGAACCTCGTCGAGGACCGGCGCCCCACCCCACGCGTGGAAGCGCGCGGCCCGCATCAGCGCCCGGCCTTCCGGAGGAACTCCAGGCTGATCGGGTTGTAGAGCTCGGCCTGCTCGTGCTGCGGCCAGTGCCCGCACCGCTCGAACAGCTCCAGCTGCGAGCCGGGGATGTTCTCGTGCATCGCGGACGCCTCCGGCACCTCGCCGAACGGGTTCTCCCGACCCCACACGATCAGCGTCGGCTGCGTGATCCGGGCGAGCTCCTCCGGCGTGAGCAGGTTGCGCGTGCGGCGCTCCATGTCCTGCAGCGACAGCAGGTTGTCGACATTGGCCACGAAGTCCGGGGCGTGGTAGATCGCGTGCCGGACCTCGACCAGCTCCTCGGTGGCGTCCTCCGGGTCGGCCATCAACAGCCGCAGCCGCTGACGGGTCAGCTCGACGTCGTCGGTGGTGACAGCGTTGCGGGTGCTGGTCTTGATCCGCTCCATGACGGCGGGGTTGGCCACGGTCCCGCCCGCGCAGAGCAGCTGCAGGCTCTGGACGCGCTCGGGGTGTGTGGCGGCGGTCCGGGCGCCGACCCAGCCGCCGAGCGACTCGCCGACGATGTGCGCCCGCGCGATCCCGACCGCGTCGAAGTAGTCGACCAGGTGCTGGACGTAGTCCGCGATCTCGTACGGGCGGTCCGGCTTGCCGGTGTAGCCGTGGCCGAGCATGTCGATCGCGTGCACGTCGTACTCGGCGTGCGCCACGACGTTGCGGGTGAACACCTCCAGGTGTCCGCTCGTGCCGTGCAGGAACACCACCGACTCCGCGTCGGGGTTGCCTGCGCGCAGCGCCCGGGTGGGGACGCCTGCGGCGTCGACGTACTCGACGCGGAACGGAATCGGGCTGAGTTCGGTCCAGATGCTCACGGGGAGTCCTTACTTCTGGTTGATGCGGTGGACCTGTGTGTTGCTGTGCGCGGCGAGCTTGCGCACCGCGAACACGGCGCCCACCAGTGCCAGCACGACCAGCGGCCTGCGGATCTTCATCGGGCGCACCTTCATCGGGCTCCAAGCCCTGCGAGCGAGCCTGCCGGCACGCCGCCTGCCGGCAGCGAGTCCAGGAAGCCCGAGACCACCGAGTAGTAGGCCTGCGGGCGCTCCTCCTGCAGGTGGTGAGAGGCGTGGTCCATCACGTACAGGTTTCCGCGCGGGACCATCCGGGCCAGCATCAGCGGGTAGTCGGGCGTCAGGAACGCGTCCTGCATGCCCCAGACGAACAGGACAGGGGCCTCGATGCGCCCCAGCTCCGCGGTCAGGTCCTGCCACTCCCCCCGCGGCGAGTCCGACATCCCGGCCAGCGCGCGCTCACCGGGGTCGAGGCTCTGCTCGTAACGCAGGTCCAGGGTCTCCTCGGGCAGCGCGCCGGTGTCGTACCACTCGAGCCGGGTGATCAGCTCGCGCATCTTCTCGCGCGTGGGGCCCTCGCCGCCGTAGTAGACGTCGCGGGCGTTGCGGCCGCGGCGACCGCCCTCTGGCAGCGGGGCGAGCGGACCGTAGAAGACCGGCATGCTCCCGGTGACGACCAACGAACGCGCGCGGTCCGGGTACTTCGCCGCCAGGTTGAGCGCGATCGTGCCGCCCCACGAGTTGCAGACGAAGTCCGCGCGCTCCACCCCGAGCGTGTCCATGAGCGCGACGGTCGTGGCCGCGTGGTGGTCCCACATCGGACCGTCGATGCGCGACTTCTCGGACTTGCCGTACTGGTGGATGTCCACGAGCAGGCAGCGGCGGTCGGCCGCGAAGAGCGGGGCGACCGGCCCGAAGTCGCTCCACGCCGTGCAGCCGGGGCCGCCACCGTGCAGGAAAACGGTGTCGGGACCGCTCCCGAGATCGTGGTAGTGGTAGCGGACGCCGCCGCCGTCCGCGTAGCGGCTCTCCGGTGGGGGCGCCATCAGGATTCCTCTCGTGTGGTGGCGATCGTCGTACGCGCCAGCACCTCGCAGAGGCGGCGCATTGCACGCACGTCGACGGTGTTCATCCCGCGTGCGAAATCGACGGCGAACCTCTCCGACGTCACCTTCGGCATCCCGACCCGCGCGGTCGGGATGCCGCGCGCCCGCAGGATGTTCGCGTCGGTGGCGCCGCTGTTGTCGGGGATCGGCTCGTGGGGGCGGCCGTTGGTCTGCTCCCAGGCCGCAACCGTCCGCTGCACGATCGGGGCGTCGGGCGGCGTGTGCGTCGCCGGGACGGCCAGCACCATCTCGACACCGAGATCGACGTCCAGGTCCCGGCCCAGCTCCTCGACGAAGCCCGCGAGCTCCCGCTTGACCTGCAGCGGTGTCGTCCCGGGCGCGACGCGGATGTCGAGCCGCAGCCGGCAGAGCGCCGGGGTCACCGCGAGCATCCGCTCCCAGCCGCCCGCGATCGACCCGATCACACCCTGCGGCGCTGCCGTGGGCGTGCGGTGCCGGACCGGGTAGTCGGCCAGCCACCGCTCGAGCCGGGTGACGACCTCGGCGGCCGTGACGATCGGGTTGCGGTAGGGCATCCGGTGCCGGCTGCCGACGTAGGTGTGGACGCCGAGGACGGTCACCTCGAACCAGGCCAGTCCGACCTCCTCGTGCGCCACGAGATCGCCTGGCTTCGCGATCACGGCGTGGTCGGTGTACCAGCCCCGCTCCAGCAGGAACGAGCAGCCGACGCCCTGGCCGGTGTTGGCCCGCTGCGGGTAGCCGGGGGCGTTGACGGCGTTGGTCGGCATCCCGCCGGCCCCGAACGCGACGACGACGTCGCCCGCGAGCTCCGGCCGGACCTCACCGAGCGCCTCCGCCAGCACAAGGATGCAGGCCGCGTGCCCCTTCGGGTTGCTCGCGCCGAGCCCGGAGACGAACGCGCCCTCGTCGCGCGCCACCGGCAGCATGTCGGGACGGAGGCGCTCCCCGATCCACGGCACGTCGATCGCCTCCTCGCCCGTGGTGAGGGTGTCGATCGGCGCGTAGAGCATCAGGTCCTCGCCGCCACCGCTGCCGCGCAGCCTGCCCACGGCGTTGGCCTGGAACTCGTCGATGTGCTGCGCGGTCGCCGCGAACCCGGCCGCGGCGAGCCGGTCGGCCAGGAAGCGCGCCAGCGGCGCCTCCCGTCCGGTGGGGCTCGGGATCCCGGTGACGGCGCGGGCGGCGGCGCGCAGCCGGTCCTCGCTGATCGCGGCGAGCAGCCGGTCGACGACGGCCTCCTCGGCGACGGCCGTGCCGGTCGGCGCGATCACGGCTCGCGCTCCGTCGCGGGTTCGATCAAACCGACCCCCATGCCGGTCAGCCACTCCGGCATCGCCGCGTACGCCAGGCGGCGCCCGGGCGCGAAGCCCATGGCCGCGGCCATGGTCAGCCAGGTCCGCAGCTCCTGGCCGCCGTTGCCGGCGAGCCCCTCGATGTCGTCGGAGGAGTAGGTCGCGTAGCGCTCCAGCTTTCCCGCCTCGAGATCGGCCAGGAACGCCTCGTCGAAGTCCTCGAAGATCGTCGGGCGGGCCGCGGTGATGATCTCCCGCCGCCGCTTGTCGTAGCGCTCCCACTCGCCGCGACCGTTCAGCCAGGCCTCGACGAGGAACTCCTCGTCCGTGTTCTGCGGGTCCCGCCAGTCGGCGGGCCACGGCAGCTGGTGCGACAGCCCGCCCGACGCGATCACGACGACCCGGAGGTCCTCGGGGATCGCCTCGACGGCCGCGGCGAGGTTGCGGCCCAGCTGCAGGCAGCGGTCGACCCTGGGCAGCGGGGCGGCGAACACGTTGATCACCAGTGGGACGACGGGAACGTCGAGGTCGCGCAGGAGGTACTGGATCGCGTGGGTCTGCCCGTGGTCGATCTGCAGCCGGGCCGAGATGGCCACCTCGGTTCCGCGCTCGATCAGCTCACCCGCGAGCGCCTGCGCGAAGCCGGGATCGCTGCGTTGCGGACCTTTGGGTGTGCCCGCCTCGCCCGCCCCGATCACCTCTCCGACGCCGAGCGTGAACGCCGGGATCATGTCCAGCCAGAACCCGCGGAAGTGGTTGGACCCGACGATGATCGCCACGTCCGGCCGAGCGCCGGCGACCGCGTCGCGGGCTTCGGCCAGCGCGTCCCGGAACCGCTCCGCGCGGTCGGTGTGCACGACGTGGTCCCAGTGCGTGTTCATCAGGGTGGAGTGGGAGGCACCCACTCCGAGCACGATGCGCGCCATGTGTCCTCAGCTCTCGACGGGCGGGCCTGCGGGCTCGAACCCGTCGGCCTTGAGCCGTTCGGTCCGTTCCTCGGTGACGTCCTCGGCGAGCTTGCGCCATTTGAGCAGCGACTCGTCCGGCCGGTACAGCCGCTCCGGCGGGGCGTCGGTCACCTCGACCATCCACTTGTCCTGCGCGGAGAACTGGCCGTGGAACAGCCACCGGACGAATCCGAGGTACTTCAGGTAGAAGGGCAGGGTCCGCAACCCCTTCCGGAAATCCGCCATCACACCCACGTACAGGTGGTTCTCGGCGTCCACCGGGACGTAGAACTCGTAGTGGATGAACGTCGGGTACGCGATCCGCAGGATCCCCGGCATGCTCACCGACGCGAACCCGGGGAACTCCTGGGCGGCGATCACCGGGTTGACCTCGCGGTGGCTGCCGGTGTTGCCGATGTTGCTGGTCTGCTTCGGCGGCTTGAGCTTGAACCAGGACTGGTTGTCCCACTTGCCGAGACCGGGGAACTCCGCGGTCCAGTACTGCTTGTCCTGCACGCGGTAGATCCAGCGCCCCCGCTGGACAATGCGGGTCTCGTTCCACACGGGCATGGCCTTGAACACCCGCCAGAGCGACGTGCGGTGCAGGTACTTGGCGTGGCCCTCGTCGTAGCCGTTCTCGCAGGCGAACCGCCAGTTCCCCACGCGGGGCTGGATCCGCGACCCGACCACCGCAGCGTTGCCGACCAGCTCCTCGGGGAGCTGCTCGTCGATGGGCGGCGCGTCCTCGCCGTCGCCGACGAAGACCCACACCATGCCGAGTCGTTCCTCGACCTCGTAGGTGGGCTGGGTGACCTTTCCGCAGATCGGGCTCTCGGGGCCGTCGGTGATGACCGCCTTCAGCTCGCCCGTCGCGAGGTCGAACGTCCAGCCGTGGTACGGGCACGAGATCGTGCCGGGGAACTGCTGGTTGCCCTCGCTCAACGGCACCCCGCGATGCGGGCACCGGTCCTTCAACGCGTACGCCGTGCCCATGTTCTTGACACCGTCGCGGATCAGCACGATCTTCTCGCCGAGCAGCGTGATCTGCTTCGGCTTCCCGGTGAGCTGTGACCCGTAGCAGACCGGGTACCAGTAGCCGCGGAAACCGGCGGCAGCGGCCTGGTAATGGGGCCAGCTCGACCAGTCCTGGCGTCCGGGGAGCTTGCCGGCGCGCCGCGGCCGGCGGCGTGGGGCGGCCGCTGCCTTCGTGTCGGTCGCTCCGCCATTCGCATTCATGAAGCCAGTCCAACACCGGCCGGCGGGCCCTCCAAGGTCACGGTTCCGCTGACCGAACCGCGCCCGGGAATCCGGTCCCGGTTTCGCTGAGCGGTCCGGCGGGCGGGACACACCCTGGGGGCGCACCTACCGTCCGGAACGCCCCCGGCGCCGGGGAGCTCGTCTTCTTCCCTTCCCCACCATCCACCGGAGGTCGGCCGTGCCCGCGAGCATGAACACGGACATCCTGATCGTCGGCGCCGGCCCCACCGGTCTCTACGGCGCCTACTGCGCGGGGTTCCGCGGCCTGCGCACCGTGATCGTCGATGCCCTGCCGCAGGCGGGCGGGCAGATCGCCGCGCTCTACCCGGAGAAGGAGATCCGGGACATCGCGGGCATCCCCGGGTCACGCGGCCGGGACGTCGTCGCCGCGCTGAAGGAGCAGGCCGACGCGTTCGGTCCGCGGTACCTGCTGGGCAGCCAGGCCACCGCGCTCGCGCACTCCCCGGACGGTCGCCCGCAGGTGTCGCTGGCGGACGGCACCGTCGTCGATGCCGGCGCGGTCGTCCTGACCGCGGGCACCGGCACGTTCACGCCGCGCCCGCTCCCCGCGGGCGAGGAGTTCCTCGGGCGCGGCCTCTCCTACTTCGTGCCGGACCCGGCCGCCCACGACGGCCAGGACGTGCTCGTCGTGGGCGGCGGCGACAGCGCCGTCGACTGGGCGCTCGCCCTGCACCCGATCGCCCGCTCGGTCACCCTCGTACACCGCCGCGGTGGCTTCCGCGCCCACGCGGCGAGCGTCCGGGCCGTTCACGAGTGCGGCGCCACCGTCATCACCGACGCCGAGGTCGAGGCCCTGCTCGGTGACGAGCTGCTCCGCGAGGCGCACGTCCGCGTGCGCGGCGAGGCCGAGCACCGCGTGCTGGAGGTCGACAGCGTGGTGGCGGCGCTGGGCTTCGTCAGCAACCTCGGACCGCTGGCCGAGTGGGGCCTGGAGCTGAACCGCCGCTCCATCGTCGTCGACACCCGGATGCGCACGACGGTGCACCGGGTCTTCGCCGCGGGCGATGTCACCGACTACCCGGGCAAGGTCCGGCTTATGTCCGTCGGGTTCGGCGAGGTCGCAACCGCCGTCAACAACGCCGCAGTGGAGCTGGACCCGGAGCTGACGCTCTTCCCCGGCCACTCCACGGAGAGGAGCTAGCACCATGTCCTACGTCATCGGCGCCAACTGCGTCGACGTCACCGACCGCGCCTGCCTCGACGTCTGCCCCGTCGACTGCATCTACGTCGGCGAGCGCAAGAGCTACATCAACGCCAACGAGTGCATCGAGTGCGGAGCCTGCGAACCGGAGTGCCCGGTCGACGCGATCTTCGTCGACCGGACCGGACGCAAGGACGAGCAGAAGGCGGTCTTCATCGCCGACTCGATCGACTTCTTCGCCACGCCGCTGCCGGGGCGGGACGCGCCGCTCGGCGATCCGGGTGGAGCGGCGTCCGTCGGCGACCTGGGAGTCGACACGCCGCTGGTCACCGCACTCTGATCCGTCGCGATGCGCTCTACACCTGGTGGCATGCTGGTCTGATGCGGGAGCTGCTGTGCCCCGTACTTGTCGGCCGCGACCAGGAGTGGCAGGAGCTACGACGCGCCCTCGATCGCCTGGCCGACGGCCTTGGCGCGACACGGGTGGTCGCCGGCGAGGCCGGGGTTGGAAAGTCGCGGCTGTTGCGGGAGGTCGCCGAGGAGGGCGTTCGTCGGGGAGCGCGCGTGCTGACCGGCCGGGCGGTCGAGCGCGACAGCCCGATCCCCTTCCGGGCCGTCGCGGAGGCACTGTTCTCACACCTTCGCAGGTCGGGACCGCCGCACGTTCCGGAGCTCGCACCGTTCCTGCCCATCCTCGGCCGACTCATCCCGGAGTGGCGTCTGCATGGCGAGGCACCCGGGGAGGAGTCGCTCGTGGTGCTGGGGGAAGCCGTGATCAGGCTGCTCGCCACTCTGGGCCGCGGTGCTGGCTGCGTGCTCGTGCTCGAGGATCTCCAATGGGCCGACGCCGAGACTGTCGAGGTCGTCGAGTATCTCGCCGACAACATCGCGGGGGAACCGGTCCTCTGCGTGGTCTCGCTTCGCAGCGACGAACCCAGCAGGGCTCTGTCGCGCGTCCGCGACCTCGTTGCCCGGCGCTCCGCAACCATGGTGGAGCTCCGGAGCCTCAGCGACGAGGAGGTCGTGTCGGTGGCTGCGGGCTGCCTGCAGGCTTCGGTCGTCCCCCGCGAGGTTGCCGAGGTCGTGGTGGCGAGGGCCGATGGACTGCCTTTCCTCGTCGAGGAGCTGCTGGCAGCGATGGTCCAGGCCCACGAGTTGTACGAGACGGCCGACGGCTGGGTCCTCGACCGCTCACCAGGGCTGGCGATCCCTGCCACGTTTGCCGAGACCGTGCGGCGACGTCTCGGAGCATCGTCGGACACGCGGGACCTTCTCGGTGCGGCGGCGCTGCTCGGCCGAAGCTTCGACTGGCGCCTGCTGGCGGGCATGAGCGGCCAGGACGACGCCGCGGTGGTCGATCGCCTCCACCGGGCCGTCGACGCCCAGCTGCTGTCCGTGGAGGCCGCCGATCCCGGGCACCGCTTCCGGTTCCGCCATGCGCTGACTCGCGACGCCATCCTCGCGGAGCTCGTTCCGCCGGAGCGAGCAACCATTGCCGCGCGCGCTCTTCGTGCTGTCGAGGCCGCTCATCCCGGCCTGCCCGGGGAGTGGTGCGAGCTGGCGGCCGATCTCGCTGACCAGGCTGACGAGCCGGCCCGGGCGGCCCGGTTGCACCTCGAGTCCGGGCGGCGGGCGTTCGCGCGCGGAGCGCTGGCCAGCGCCGAGGCGAACCTGGAGCGGGCCGGGCGGCTGGTCGGCGACAACCGGCAACTGGCTGTCGAGATCGACGAGGTGCTCTGCGAGGTGCTCGTCAAGGCCGGCAACGCCGAGCGGGTGGGCGAGGTCGGCCGGCGCCTGCTTTCCCGGCTGGCGGCACTGGCGGCCCCGCCGGCGCGCCGGGCGCAGGTGCACCTGTGGCTGGCTCGCACGGCCATCGTGTCGGCCGATTGGGCGGGCGCCCTGGATCGGCTTCACCACGCCCGAGAGCTCGCGGCAGGCGGTGGCGCCGGCGAGTTCGAGGTCCTGGCCGCTCAGGTGGCGCTCGGCGAGGGCCGCCTCGACGACGCCGCGGCGCTCGCCGAGAGGGCGTTGACCATGTCCGAGTCAGGTCGGCGCTACGAGCTGGCCTGCGAGGCCCTCGCGGTCTTGGGCCAACGGGAACGCCTGCGTGACCTCACCTCGGCGGCGCGGGCCTTCTCGGCTGCCTTGGCACTGGCCGAGCAGCACGGCCTGACGCTGTGGCGGGTGCGGGCCCTCCACGAGCTGGGCACCATCGACCTGCTGGGCGGCGGCCCGCTCGATCGGCTCGCCCAGGCCCGCAGGGCAGCGCTCGACGTGGGTGCGCTGGCCACCGCGGCCACGCTCAGCCTCCAGATGGCCGCGTGGTTCACCAACCATGCCGAGTCGGAAGGGGCCCTGGACGCCGGTCGGTCCTGCGCCACGGAGGCAGGGCGGCTGCGGCTTCCCCTCGTCGAAGGAGTGGGGTTCGTCCTGCAAGCGGTGGGTCACGCCCTGATGGATCAGCGGGCCGAGATGGAGGCGGCCATCGACAAGGCCGTCGCCGCCTCGGGCGGCCACCCCGAGGTCCGAGGGGTGGCTCTGCTCATGGCCCGGGCGCTGCTGTGGATCGTCCGCGAGGACCGCGCCCGGGCGCTGGCCGAGCTGGACGCCGGCATGGCGCTGTTGCGGGGCACGCCGGTCACCGCGCCATGCCGGGGCTTGTGGGCCCTCGTCCACGCCCTGGATGCCGGCGATGGGGAGGCGGCGGTGGCCGAGGTCGAGGCGTCGGGACTGACGACGTACTGGCTGATCCGAGGATGGGTGGGCCATGCCCGGGCCGTGACCCTCGGCCGGCAAGGTCAGGTAGCGGCGGCCGAGGGGGCCTTCATCCGGGCTGACGCCGACCTCGCCCCGTGCGACTGGTACCGCCACCACGCCCGCCGATTGGTGGCCGAGGCGGCCATCACCGACGGCTGGGGAGACCCGACGCGATGGCTGGCCGAGGCGCTGGCCTTCTTCGATCCGTCCGGGCCGCCCGCGGTGGCCTCGGCGTGCCGATCGCTGCTCCGCCAGGCCGGTGCGCCGGTGCCGCGGCGCCGCCGCCCGGCCCCGGACCTGCCGGCGACGATGGCGACCGTGGGGGTGACCCCGAGGGAGGCGGAGGTGCTGGCATTCCTCGCCGAGGGCCGCTCCACCAGGGAGATCGCGGCTCGCCTCTATCTCTCTCCGAAGACCGTCGAGCGCCACATCGCCAACCTGGCCGCAAAGGTGGGCGTCGGGGGTCGATCCGAGTTGGTCGCCTATGCGGCCCGCCACCATGTGGGGACGGGATGACCTAAATATGGGGGTCTGCCCGATGACGGGGCCCGGGCACCACTCCGATCATGGCTTGCAGCGCCAAGCACCACGGGCTTGAGATCTCGTCCGCCATCCAGGACGACCGGCCTACGACGACCGACGCGAGGCGCCGGTAGTGCCGTACGAGGAGGGAACGGACATGGACCCTGTCTACCGGGCCACCGACGACGTCTACGTCCTGCCGACGACCCTGCCGCTCCCGGGCGTGGGTGAGCTCGTCGTCAACACGTACCTCATCTTGGCCGCCCAACCGGTCCTCGTGGACACCGGTCTCGCCATCGACGCCGAGGAGTTCGAGCACGCGGTGCGGTCGATCATCGACCCGGCCGAGATTCGATGGATCTGGTTGACGCATGACGACGCCGACCACACGGGCAACCTCGAGCGGATCATGTCGCTGGCGCCGGCGGCACGACTGGCAACGCACGGTCTCGGTGCACTGCGCATGGCCACCTGGTGGCCGGTGCCGTTGGACCGGGTGACCGCGCTCCGACCAGGCGACCGAATCGATGTGGGTGACAGGCACCTTCGTGGTCTGCGGCCACCGCTGTACGACAATCCCATGTCGACCGGACTGCTCGACGACAGAACCGGTGCGCTGTTCACGGTCGACGCCTTCGGCGCGATCCTGCCGTCCGTCCCGCAGGACTGCGCGGACGTGCCCGAGGCGGACCTCGTCGGCGGAATGGCCGGCTGGGCGGCCTTCGATTCGCCATGGACCCACCTCGTCGATCACGAGCGCTTCCAGGTGGCGGTCGGCGAGGTCGCCCGGCTCCGACCCACAGCCGTCTTCAGCTCCCACCTGCCGGCCGCATCGGGCCGGTCGATCGACCAGTTCATCAAGATCATCGGGTCGGTTCCCGCCGGCGCGCCGTTCGACCCGCCCGACCAGGCAGCGTTCGACGCGATCGTCGCCGGGCTCAGCCCGGCCGCATGAGAAGTCCCGCCGGTACGAGCCCGAGGAGGATCGACATGACGACCGCCGAAGCAAGGCCGACCGAAGATCCAGCAGTGCAACCGGCACTCACCGCGATTCACCATGTCGGCATCACGGTCACCAACCTGGAGACGAGCGCCGTCTGGTACGAGCGAGTACTCGGCATCCGACGCCAGTTCCAGGTACGGCACTTCCGAAGCGACGCGGGCGGCTACACGATCGTGCTCGGCCCGCCCGACTCGTCGTTCACCCTGGGCCTCGATCACCATCCCGCGAATCCCGGAGACCGTTTCGACGCGACCCGGACGGGCCTCGACCACCTGTCCTTCGCGGTCGCATCCGTTGAGGCACTGCATGCGTGGGTGGCACATCTGCACAGCCAGGACGTCCGCAACTCCGGCGTGTATGACATGGAAGGATTTCCGGTGTCGCTGGTGACATTTTGCGACCCGGACGGCGTGCAGCTCGAACTCATCGCAAGCCACGGCTGATGACCTAGCCGCCGGCGACGCGCGGGCTCCTCAGTGACCGATGAAACGGGCCTCGCGTCTGTCGAGGAACGCCTGCAGGCCCTCCGCCGCATCGGCGGTGCGGGTGAGCGCCTGCACGCCCTTCTCCTCGCAGAGCAGCGCGTCCTCGATCGGGAGCCCCCACCCCTCGTCGACGACCCGCTTGAGCACGCCGATCGCGGCCGTCGGCTTCGCGGCGAGGCGGTGCGCCTCGGCGGCGAGCACGGAGTCGAACTCGGCGGCGTCGACCACCCGGTCGACGAGGCCGAGGTCGAGGGCCCGCTGGGGCGTGAGCCGCTCCCCCTCGATCATCAGGCGCTTCGCCAGGTGAGGCCCGACGAGCCGGGGAAGACGCTGGCTGCCGCCCGCACCGGGGAAGAGGCCCAGGGCGATCTCCGGGAAGCCGAAGCTCGCGGCGCTCGACAGGATCCGCAGGTCGCAGGCGAGCGACAGCTCCGCGCCCCCGCCAAGCGCGTGCCCGTTCATTCCGGCGATCACCGGCTTGGGCGCGAGCTCGATCGCCCGCTGCACCTCGATCCACCGGCGCATCGCGGCCTGGTTCTCCTCGGACAGGTCGCGCATGACGGCGATGTCCGCGCCTGCCACGAAGAACCGGCCGGTCCCGGTGATCACGATGCAGCGCACCTCCGGGTCGGCGGCCAGCGGCGGCAGCACGACGAGGAACTCCTCGATCATCGCGGGATCCACGGCGTTGGCCGGGGGCCGGTCGATCCGGACCGTGGCCACGCTCCCGTCACGGGTGATCCGAAGTACGGTCATCGCTTCCTCATTGCTTCCTCATTCGGTCACACCGGCGGCGGCGAGCGCGGCCAGCTCGGTCTCGTCGAGCCCCAACAGTTCGGTCAGCACGGCTGTGGTGTCCTGGCCGAGCAGCGGCGCGGGAGAGGTGAGCGCCCCGGGCGTCGCGCCCAGCCGCGCGACGATCCCCTCGTGCCGCACCGGGCCCGCGATCGGGTGCTCGAGCACCGGGTAGAAGCCGCGCGCCGCGAGGTGCTCGTCCCGGTCCACCAGGTCCTGGCCGGTGGCGACCAGCGCGGCCGGCACGCCGGCCGCTTGCAGGGCAGCGGCCGCCGCGACGGGGTCGCGCTGCGCCGTCCACCCGGCGAGCGCGGCGTCGATCGCGTCCTCGGCCGCGCGGCGGGCGGCCAGGTCTGCGGCGGCGGGGACACCGAGTCCGCCGGTGACCCCGACGAGCGCGCGCCACTGGGCGTCGTCCAGGACGGCGATCGCGACCCATCGGTCCTCGCCCGCGGCCGGGTACACCCCGTGCGGCACGGCCCGGACCGAGCGGTTCGGGTGCTCCGGCGTGCGGTGGTCCGCCCCCACGGGCGGGAAGGCCGCCTCGGCGACGGCGGGCCCGATCGATGCGGCCATGGCCTCCAGCTGCGAGAGGTCGACGTGCCCGCCGCGCTGGTCGGCGAGCAGGGTCAGCGTCGCGAGGACGGCGGCGTTCCCCGCGACCATGTCGCCGAGCCCGAACGTGAGGCCCTGGGGCGACCCGCCCGGGTCTCGCGTCTCGCTGGAGAGCCCGGACATCGCCGCGAGCGTGTCCGCGAACGTCACGGCGTTCCGCCACGGCCCGGTCTGCCCGACGCCCGCCATCGACACGAGGACGACGTCCGGGTTGAGCTCCCGCAGGGACGCGTAGTCCATCCCCCACTTCGCCAGCACGCCCGGGCTGAAGTTCTCGACCACCACGTCGCAGTGCGGCACGAGCTCGCGCAGCAGCCGCGCGCCCTCGTCCGTCCGCAGGTTCAGCGCGACGCTCCGCTTGCCGCGGTTGAAGTTGAGGAAGTACGCGCTGTCGTCCGGACCCGCGTTCTCCCGCAGCCGCATCGACGGCGAGAACCGTGTCGGGTCCTGCCGGTGCCTCGACTCGATCTTGACGATCTCCGCACCGTGCTCCGCGAGCTGCTTGGTCACGTACGGGCCGGCCAGCACCCAGGTCAGGTCCAGCACGCGGACGCCGTCGAGGGGGCGAGCACCGGACGGCCGTGGTCGTCGCCCACGCGGCTCGGTGTGCGTCCACGCCCGACCGGCGGGTGTCTCGTGCAGCGCGTGCAAGCGCACCGGACGCGGCACACGTGGCGCCTCCCACGGGAAACCGGCGTCCTCGACGACACCGGGCAGGTCGTCACCCGCCACCGAGACGAAGAACTGCCGGTCGCGCAGCTGCGGGTTCTCCGTGAGCTGCGCCGGTGGAACGACCTCGGCCCACGGCAAGGCGCGCGCCCGGCCCTCCTCGGCGACGGCCCCCGCGCCGCGCTTGGCGACGAACCGGGTGACGACCTCGTCGACGTACGGCCGGCCCTGCCAGCGCACGACCGGATCGCTCCACTTCTCGTCGACCAGGTCGGCGGCCTCGCCCTCCTCGGCCATCCACGCCAGTAGGTCGGTCCACATCCGGTTGCTGCCGGAGTAGCCGCCGGCCACGAACCCGTCCGACGCGGCGAAGATCCGGTGCGCGACGTGCTCGAAGACCCCACCGTTGCGGACCGGGAACCGGCCGGCGTGGATCCAGGCGATCGCGCCCGTCTCGAGGGTGGCGGCCACGGCCTCCTGGCCAGAGATGTCGATGAGTTGGCCCGCTCCTCTCCGGTCGCGGGCGACCACACCGAGCAGCGCGGCGATGGCCGCATGCGTGCCCGCGACCTGGACGGCCTGCTCGCGCGGCGGCGGCTTCGGCGGACCGTCGGCGCGTCCGCCGAGCCACGTCATCCCGCCGGCTGAGGCGAGGACGAGGTCGTCGGCCAGCCAGTCGCGGTGCGGTCCGGTCAGCCCGAACGGGGTGACGACGACGTGCACCGCGTGGGGCCAGCGGGACGTGCCGTCCGCGCGCACGCCCCGCAGCGCGGCCACCGGGCCGCTCTCCAGCACGACGTCGGCCCCTGCCGCGAGCTCGTCGAGCACGCGCTCGCCCGTCAGCCGCACCCACCGCTTGCCGGCGTGCCAGTGGATGCGGGCCGCGGCGTCGAGCTCCTCACCCGGGTCGACCCGCGCGACATCGGCTCCGATGCCGACCAGCAGGCGCGCCCCCTGGAAGGCGAGTCCGTCGGTGAGGTCGAGAACCCGCGGCGGCGGCGAGGTGTGTTCGGGCATGCTCCGACGCTAGGTCCCGGACCGGCCGCGCCCGAAGTCTTCGGTCCGCTGAGCAGAACCGCGAACTGTTCCCTGAGATTAACGGAATCCCGCGCAGCGCTGACCCGGCCCGAGCACACAATGCGGTGAGCCCACCACAGTCATCGAGAGGTCCCCGCATGACTTCGCTCGCCGTCGACAGTCCCGAACCCGGCTGCCCGAAGTCCGTCCTCGGCAAGGCCCAGCTCCTTCTCGGTGCCTTCGGGGCCGGCGCGTTCCGGCTTCGGCTGACCGAGCTCAGTCACAGGTCGGGCGTACCCAAGGCGTCGGCCCACCGGCTGGCACAGGAGCTGGTGCAGTGGGGGCTGCTCGAGCGCGTCGGCGACCAGTACCAGCTCGGCATCAAGGTCTTCGAGCTCGGGCAGCGCGTGCCCGTCTCGGCCGTTCTGCGCAAGGTCTCCCGCCCCTTGCTCGTCGACCTCTTCGCAGCCACTCGGGCCGCCATCCACCTCGCGGTGCTCGAAGGTGGCCACGTGCTCTACGTGGAGAAGGTGGCCGGCGAAGCGAACGTGCGCACCCACTCGGAAGTCGGCGGACGGCTGCCGGCGACCTGCACGGCAACGGGCAAGATCCTCCTCGCGGTGCGCCCCGAATCCGCCGCGGTGCTCGATCGGCTCGAGAAAACCGGCCTTGCGCGCCCGACCGCCCGAAGCGCGGCATCTCCGAGTGAGCTGAAGGTTCAGTTGGCCGAGTTCCGGAAGAAGGGCTACTCGGTCGAGCGGGAGGAGACACTGGTCGGCTACGGGAGCATCGCCGTGCCCGTCCGCGGGTCGGACAGCGAGGTCTACGCCGCGATCTCGGCAACGCTCCCCATCAACCGGCTGCACGTGGCACGCCTGGTGCCCCAGCTGCACGCGACCGCGGTCGGAATCACACGAGCCGTCGAACGGCACACCGCTGCCGCTCGACCTGTTGCACCAGCCCGGACAGGATGAGCGCCATGCCGGCCTCGAACGCCGACTGGTGGTCGATCTGTGGGACGTCGGGCATCCGGTCGGCGCCGGGGGCCTGACCCATATCGCTCTGCTCCTCCAGGACGCTGCCGACGGTGAATCGGCTCGCGGTCAGCATCGCCATCTGGGCGGCGCGCTCCGGTACACCGGACGCGGTCAGGAACGCCATCTTCGCGGCGAGCCTGGCGAGATCTGCCTCGCCGGGGAACGACCCGGCGTGGAGCCGTGCGCCATCGCGGCGCAGCAACAGCGTCCGCCGGAAGCTGCGCGTGTTCTCCAGGAACCATGCGCGCCAGTCGTCGGCGGAGGTGGGCAGCGGTGCCTCCGAGTGCGGGGCCATCGCGGCCTCGGCCATCGCGCCCAGCAGGTCCTCCTTCTTGCGGAAGTGCCAGTACAGCGACGGCTGCTCGACGCCGAGCCGCTTCGCCAGTGCCCGCGTGCTCACGGCACTGAGGCCGACCTCGTCGAGCAGATCGAGCGCTTCGCCGACGACGGTCGCACGGTCGAGTTTCGGAGGTCTGGGCACCTTGACAGCCTATCACCGATAGGCAACTCTTGGGTTCTCTATCACCGATAGGTTGGAGCCTTCGTCATGAAAGCCGGAGCGAGAACTCGCCCCGTCAAGGTCCTCGTCTGCGGCGCCGGGATCGCAGGGCAGGCGCTGGCCTACTGGCTCGCGCGGAGCGGTCATCGCGTGCTCGTCGTCGAACGCTTCCCGGCGCTGCGCGCCACGGGCGCCCAGGTCGACCTCCGCGGTCAGGGCATCGAGGCGCTGAAGCGGATGGGACTGCTCGACGCGGTCAGGGCCAAGCTCGTCGACGAGGCGGGAGTCGCCTTCGTCAACGAGCGCGGCAAGCCGCGAGCGACGATCATGGCCAACACCTCGGGCCGCGGCCGCCAGACCCTCACCTCCGAGTACGAGATCATGCGCGGAGATCTGGTGCGCATCCTCAACGACGCGACCAAGGACGACGTCGAGTACGTCTTCGGCGTCAGCGTGGAACGCATCGAGCAGGACGAGGAGAAGGTCGTCGCCCATCTCTCGGACGGCTCGTCCGACGAGTACGACCTCTTGGTCGGGACGGACGGACAAGGGTCGCGCATCCGCCGCGCCGTCCTGCCCGATGGCGCGCCCGAGCCCTACTGGCGCGTCGGTATGCACATGTCGTACTGGTTCGTTCCGCGCATCGCGTCGGACAGCAACATCCGGGACACCTATCTCGCCCCGGGTGGCCGGCAGATCATGCGCAGGAGCCACAACCCGACCGAGACGCAGGTGTACTTCGTGCTGAGGGAGGCCTCCGCGGAGGCCTCAGCCGTGCACCGGGAGCCTGTCGAGACCCAGAAGATGTTCTGGGCCGAGAAGTTCCGGGACGCGGGCTGGCAGACCGAGCGGTTCATCGAAGGGATGCAGACGACCGCCAGCTTCTACTCCCAGGAGGTCCTGCAGGTCCGCACCGACACCTGGTCCAAGGGCCGGGTGGTCCTGGCCGGGGACGCTGCGCACTGCGCTTCCCCCTACAGCGGCATGGGAGTCTCCGGTGGCCTGGTCGGCGCGTACGTCCTGGCCGGCGAGATCGCTAGGCACCCCGACGACCTGCCGACGGCGTTCAAGAACTACGACGTCGTTCTCCGGCCGTTCGTCGACAAGATCCAGGCCGAGGTGAAACCACGGCTGCTGGCACTGGGCCTGCCCAAGAGCCGACTGGCGATCAATGCCTTTCTCACCGTGTCGGGCCTGGCCACATCGCTGCACATCCCCGATATCGCCGCGCGATTCGCGTCGGAGGACAGAGGCGGCGCATGGGAGTTGCCCGAAAGTAGCCCTCCGGTTCGACCCGCTGCTCCCTGAGTCGAGTGCCACACACTGGCGCATCTTCACGACTATTCGGCATTCGAGCAACAGGATGACATGACAGCATCGCCACCGTCCACCACCGTGACCGAGTTCGCGGAATCTCGCACCTCTACCCAGAAGGGTCCACGCGGTTTCATCGCAGCTCTCTCCGCTGCCAATCTCGGCGTCTTCCTCGCGACCACGACGCCGCTCGTCGTCACCCTCGCATTCAAGATCGATCACATCTCGGATTCCCCCGAGGACGCGACCGCGAATTTGGCGCTCGTCATCAGTGTCGGAGCAATGGTCGGCCTCATCGTCAGCCCGCTCGCCGGACGGCTGTCCGATCGCACGACCTCGGCCTGGGGGATGCGCCGCCCCTGGATCCTCGGCGGAGCCGTCGTGACACTGGCCGGCCTCTGGGTGGTCGGCATCGCAACATCGGTATGGGTCGTCCTCCTCGCATGGTGCGTCGTCCAGGGTGCAAGCAACGCAGCCTTGGCCGCCGCCAGCGCGACCCTGCCCGAACATGTCCCTCGCCACCATCGCGGCCTGGCGTCCGGCATGATCGGCGCCGCGACGCCTGTCGGCGTCCTCGTCGGTGTCACGATCGTGAACTTCCTCGATGACGATGCGTTGCGCTTCATCGTGCCGGCGGTCATCGGAAGCGTACTGACCGTCTGGTTCGTCTTCACCCTCAAAGATCACGTTCTGCCCGAGAAGCCATCGACCGGCCTGAGCCTTCGGCAGATCTTCGGCTCGTTCGTGTTCAATCCGGCCAAGCATCCCGACTTCGCCTGGACCTGGGCGGCGCATTTTGTCGTCATGTTCGGCTACGGAAGCATCGCCAGCTACCTCCCGTACTACCTCAGAGACCGGTTCGGCTTCGACGAGCAGGCTGCGCTCGCGACGATCCTCCTCGCGAACGCCATCACTTTCGCCACGATGATCGTCTCCAGCCTGGCCGGGGGTTTCCTCTCTGACAGATTCCGCAAGCGCCGACTGTTCGTCGCGCTGGCCGGAATCATCATCGCCATCGGCCTGGCATTGCTCGCAACTGCCCCGAACATCACCACGGTGCTGATCTCCCACGCGATCATCGGTGTCGGTGCCGGGTCCTTCTTCTCCGTGGCACTCGCACTGGCGACGGACGTGCTCCCGGACACCGACGAAACCGCGAAGGATCTCGGCCTGCTGAACGCTGCCGCGTCTCTGCCACAGTCGATCGCGCCCGCGACCGCGCCCGTGATCATCGCGTTCGGAGCGGCGACGCCACTCGGTGGCTACACGTTCTACTACCTGGTCTGCGCCGTGTTGGCACTCACTGCCGCAGCAATGATCTACCGCGTGAAAAGAACCACATGACGAAGTCGATCCCGATGATTTGGAGTTCCGTGGCAGCCACGAACCGACCCGAGCCCGTCAACATGGAACGACACCGCTACGGCCCCGGCCGCACCCTCGTCGAACACGCAGCGGAAGAGCGACCGACGCGGATCCAGACCGCGACCGGCAACCCCGCGTGGCTGGTGACCCGCTACGAGGACGTGCGCCTCGTGCTCGGCGACTCGCACCGGTTCAGCAGCGCAGGCAGATCGACCGCAGCCCCGTCGGCGAATGATGGTGCCGGCAGAGCAGCGCCACCAGTCGTGGACGCGGCGTCGTTCATGGTCGGCCAGGATCCGCCCGAACACACTCGCCTCCGTCGGATGCTGACCCCGGAGTTCACCCTGCGCCGCATTCGCGCGTTGGAGCCCCGGGTGCGATCCATCGTCGATGAGATGATCAAGGCCATGGAGGAGGAAGGTCCGCCGGTGGACCTCGTCCAGAAGTTCGCGCTCCCGATACCGTCACTGGTGATCTGCGAGTTGCTGGGTGTGCCGTACTCCGATCGGCAGAAGTTCCAGCACCTGTCGGCGGTTCAGCTGCAAGTGAACGTGTCCCCGGAGGAGCGGAACGAGGCGTTCCTCGACCTGCGCTCCTACATGTCCGACCTCATCGCAGAACACCGACGGGTGCCCGGCGACAACCTCATCGGGATGCTGATCCGGGAACACGATGCTGACATCAGCAACGACGAGCTCGTCGGCATCGCGCTGCTCCTGCTCATCGCCGGCCACGAGACGACGGCGAACACACTGGGCGCAGCCGCCGCGCTCCTGCTCGAGAACCCGGCGCAGCTCGCGAAGTTCCTCGACGATCCCGATCGCATCGACGGCACCGTCGAGGAGCTGCTCCGCTTCCTCACGCCACTGCACTCAGGTATCCCCCGAACGGTTCGGGAAGACACCATCGTCGGCGGACAGCCGATGGCCGTCGGCGATCAGGTCGTGGCGTCCTTGCCGATGGCCAACCGGGACCCATCGCTCGTCGACTCCCCCGACAGCTTCGACGTCGAACGCAAGCCGACGTCGCACGTCGCCTTCGGCCATGGGATCCACCACTGCATCGGCGCACCCTTGGCCCGGATGGAGATGCGCGTTGCCCTGTCGGCGCTGTTCGAATCCTTCCCGAACCTTCGCCTGGCGAACGACCCGAAGGACATCTCCTTCCGGCGCCTGACTGCCGTACACGGCGTCGAGGAACTCGTTCTCACGTGGTGACCGTGCCGGCAGCCGGGCCTGCCCTGATCGCTCAGCGGTAGGCACGGAGGAACGCGTCGACGCCGTCGGTGATGATCTCCTGGATCTCCGACCTGCTGACAGCGCCCGCCGGATCCTGGTCGATCGCATCGATGACGAGGCGCATGGTCAGGGCGACGAAGTGCTGCACGGCACGGCGCGGATCGCTCACCTTGAGCTCGCCGTCCGCCGCGAGCTGCGCGAACCGCTCCTCCAGGATCCGTTCGGGCTCCTCGCTCGACCTGTCCGGCAGTCGTGGCGCCGACGCCGCTTGGGCATTCAGGCACCGGAAGGTCGCGTAGGTCGACGACGGGACGGCTTCCGTCGTCAGCCGCTGTACGAAGGCGAGCAGGGCGTCGCGCAGATCCCGCCCGTCGGTGAGCTCCTGCTGGGTTGCTGTGCGCACGGTCGCGAGCAAGGCGTCGTCGACGCGTTCGACGACGCTCCGAAAGAGGGACTGCTTGTCACCGAAGTGGTCGTAGACGGTGCGTTTGGACACCGCGGCCCGCGCCGCGATGGCATCGACGCTGGTGAGCTCGTATCCGGAGGAGACGAACAGCTCCTCGGCCGCGTCGAGGATGGCTGCCCGCTTGGTCTCGGCCCGCCGCCGCCGGCCCGGTGTCTGCCAGGCCGATCTCGGAGTCGCCACGCCCTCATCATATTCTCAGTGTTTCCACACTGCACGGTGTAGTTTCAATTTCAGTGCCCGCCGCAGTGAGGAGCCCTTCATGCAGGAGAGCAGAACCGGCGGCACCGGTGCCGGACTGCACGCGGGATGGAACGGGCGTCTCGTCGGCTTGGTCGCCGTCCTGGCCCTGGTGAACTTCATGGTCGACTCGGCGATCACCGCCCCGCTGCTCGTGCTCCCGGAGATGCTCGACCACTTCGCGACCGATCAGGCGGCGTGGCTCAACGCCAGCGCGATGCTGGCGGGAGTGATGTGGGCACCGCTGCTGGGAAAGAGCGCCGACGTCCACGGCAAGCGCAAGGTGCTCGTGCTGACGTTGCTCGTCAGCGGCGCGGGCGCCGTCGTGTGCGCCGTTGCCCCCAGCATCTGGGTGTTCGTGCCGGGACGCCTGTTGCAGGGCGCGGCCGTCGCCGCCATGTTTCTCGCCGTCGCGATCGTGCGTGACGTGTTCGCGGACCGCACCGCGATGGTCGTCGTGGGCGTCGTGACCTCCGGTTCCGCAGTGCTCAACATCGCTTCCAGGTTCCTCGTCGAGCGGCTGGCCGCGGAGTTCGGCTTCCAGGTCCTGTTCGTGGTCGCGGCCGTCGTCGCGGTCGCGATGGCGGTCTGCGTGGTCCTCGTCATCCCCGAATCCCGGGTCAGGACGCCGGGCCGGATCGATGTCGCAGGCGCGCTGCTCCTCGGCAGCGGGCTGGCCGGGGTGCTGAGCTACATCAGCCTCGGGTCGGAGTTCGGCTGGCTCGCGGTCGGTCCGCTGGCGCTCCTCGTCGCAGGCGCCGCGGCACTGGCCCGGTGGTTCCTGGTGTCGAGCCGCAAACCTGAACCCCTGATCGACGTCCGGAACCTCGGCCTACCGCTGGTGCTGACGCTCCTCGTCCTCTTCCTCGCCGCCGGTTCCTACCAGAGCGTGCTGCAGCTCATCCCGCTCATCGCCGACGTCTCGGCGGGCCAGCAGCTCGGCTACGGGCTCGCCGACCAGGGATCGGTGGCGCTGTTGCTCGCCCTGCCCGCGATCGGCGTCACTCTCGGGGGCCCGCTGTCCGGTCTGCTCGCGGCGCGCATCGGGCCGGCCGTGACGCTGGCCGGTGCCGTGCTGCTCGGGCTGGCGGGCATCCTCGGGATGTTCCTCGGGGCCTCCCAGCTGCCCGCCGCGCTCGGGTCCGCGTTCCTGCTGGGTCTCACGGTCGGAGCGCTCGGGACAGCCGGCTTCAACATGGCGGGCAGCCTGGCGGGCCCCGACCGGCAGGGCGTCGTGGCCGGCCTGGTGATGGTCGTGATCGCGATCGGTTCGGTGGTCCTGAACTTCGTGGGTGCGGCGGTACTCACGTCCACCACCGCCGTCGTCGACGGCGACACGGTGAACACCGCCGCGGGCGTCTTCGGCTGCATCGTGATCGCCGCCGTCGCGTTCGCGGCCGCCGCGGTGCTGGCCGTCAAGTTGGTGCGCGGATCGCCGTCGGTCCGCTCGGAGTCGAGGAGTTGAGGAGGAACATGGCAACAGCGACGAAGGGCACGGTCCTGGTATCCGGCGCGAGCATCGCCGGCCCGGCCTTGGCGCACTGGCTGCACCGGTACGGGTTCGCGGTGACGGTGGTGGAGAAAGCTCCCGGAGTGCGCGGGGGCGAGTATCCGATTACGAACGCGACACCCGCGGATTCGTCGAGCTGAACCAGGCGCAGATCGGCGAGGGCAGCGCGGCGCTCTTCCCGGTCACCGCCGAGGCCATCGCGCAACGCAACGAGCGGCTCCGCGGCCTCACCACCCTGCCACCGGAAACCGGACGGCCGGCCCACACCGCCCTCGCGTTGCCGGCCTTCCCGAACGGCGGGACTGCTTCGTGAGTTCAGCTGCTGTCCGAATCGGTGGCGGACTCGACGGCCTCGGCCAGCAGCTGGGAGAGGCCGTCCACCGTCGGGTTCTCCATGATCGTGCGCACCGGAACACGCAGCCCCAGCTCGGTCCGCAATCGGGACGACATCCGGACCGCGAGCATCGAATGCCCGCCCAGGGCGAAGAAGTCGTCGTCGGGGTCGACCCGTGGCACCCCGAAAAGCTCACGCCAGACCGCGGCGACGACGGCGGTGGTCCCGGTTCGGACGCCGCTGGACTCGTTCTCGGCGGTGGCGCTCTCGGCCCTCGCGGAGTACTCGCCGCCCCGCCCCGGCAACCCCGACCGGGGCCATTGCGCCGCGGCCTGCGTCGCCGTCTGCGTTCGGTCATCATCTTCTCGCTCGGGGCAGGAACTGCTCCAAACCGGCCGCCGGAGCCGCCGGTCAGGCGTCGGCAGGTTCGGCGTGGACGCTGTCGCGAGTGACCGGCCGGCCGCAGTGGTGGCAGAGCAGGTCGACTTGGAGCGGCTGGCCGCAGGAATGCCGGCGGGTGAGGGCCGGGGTGTCCACCGCCCACCTGTCGCCCCACAGGGACAGAGCGAGCATGACCGGGAACAGTTCCCGGCCTGCCTCGGTGAAGTGGTACTCGTGGCGGGGCGGGTGTTCGCTGTACAGCCGGCGTTCGACGACGCCGGCAGCCTCCAGCTTGCGGAGCCGGTCGGCGAGGATGTCGCGGGACACCCCGGTGTAGCCGGCGATACGGGCGAAGCGGTGCACGCCGTAGCCGATCTCGCGCAGGGCCAGGAGCGACCACCGCTCGCCGAGGACCTCCAGAGCGCCGGCGAGTGAGCAGGGACGAACCCCCAGGGGCTGCTCGGCCATCCGGATGCCGGGGCGCGGGTCGGGATCGGTCATCACCTCACCCTAACCCGGTGTGTTGTCATTTCCAACTCACTGGTCTACGGTACGGCCAGTCAGTAGGAAATCACAACACACCACTTCTGGAGATCATGATGCCGACGACCCGCCCGGTGGCACTCGTGACAGGCGCGTCTTCCGGCATCGGGAGGGAAGCCGCGCTCGCGCTGGTCGAAGCCGGTTTCGACGTGGTCGGCACCAGCCGCGACACCTCGCGCGTCACCCCGCTGGACGAGGTGACGTTCCTCGACCTCGACGTGGCCAGTGACACCTCGGCCACCGCCGCAGTCCAGCAGGTGATCGAGCGGTTCGGGCGGATCGACGTCCTGGTCAACAACGCCGGCATCGGCTCGATCGGCGCGGCCGAGGAAACCTCCCTCGCGCAGGCCCAAGCGGTCTTCGACATCAACGTCTTCGGAGTCATGCGCATGGTGAAGGAGGTCCTGCCGCACATGCGCGCCCGGGGACGCGGGCGCATCATCAACCTCTCGTCCGTACAGGGATTCATCCCCGCGCCCTACATGGCCGTCTACGGCGCCTCCAAACACGCGATCGAGGGCTACTCCCAGTCCCTGGACCACGAGGTCCGCCAGTACGGCATCCGGGCACTGCTCGTCGAACCCGCTTACACGAGGACCGGTTTCGAGGCCAACAGCACGCAGCCCGACACTCCGCTGCAGGTGTACGCGCAGCAGCGCCAGATCTTCGGCCGCGTGATGGCGGCCGCGATCAAGAACGGCGACGACCCCGCCATCGTCGCCAAGGTGATCGTCACGGCGGCGACGGCCCCGAAGCCGAAGCTGCGCTACACCGCCGGCACCCTGGCCGGACGCGCCAGCACACTGCGCCGCTTCGTTCCCGCCTGGGCCTTCGACAGTCAGATCCGCAAGCTCAACCAGCTCGCCGGCTGACACTCGCCCGACCCACAACCCCAACGCACCGTTCGTACCGGGAGAGCCCGTGCTGGACACCTCACACTCCGCCGCCACGACCGTCGCCCGCTGGCGCGCCGCCGGGGAAGGCGGTGACGTCGACGCCGCGGTCGCGTGCCTGAGCCAGGACGTCGTGCTCAGCTCGCCGCTCACCGAGCAGTTCCGCTTCGAGGGACCTGACCAGCTGCGCGACTTCCTGGCCTCGGCGTTCACCGCGGTCGAGGACATCCGCTTCCACACCGAGACCGGCCAGGGCGACACGTACGTGCTGGTCTACCGAGCGCGGGTGGGATCCCAGCCGTTCGAGGAGGCGCAACTGCTGCGGCTCGACGACGAGGCACACATCAGGGAGATCACGCTCTTCGGGCGTCCGATGCCGGCCCTCACCGCCCTGATGATCAGCGCGGGGTCGGAGCTCGCCCGCCGGCAGGGCCGCCGGGGCGTCGCGGCGCTCATGCGCGCCAGCGCCACACCGGTGCACGCGATGGTCACCTTCGGGGACCATCGCGTGGTCCCCCTGACCCGGCCCGGAGCCAGGCCGACCTGAGAGAACTCAGCGTGTCGACGCCGCTTCCGTCCGGGTTCACCACCGCCCACGCCAACACCCGCGGCGCGTCGCACTCGACGACATGCGAAGTGGACCCGCCCCTGCCGGAGATGAAGATGCGCATCACGCGCCGTGGCGCAGGCTGCCGTGGACGAAGGTCGGGCTGGTCCCAGGGCTGAGCACCGGCCGGGCGGTCAGCTCGCTGGTGGGGAAGAACTGCATGAACCGGCTGTCCCGCTCGGAGCGGTCGACCAGGGTCTTCTCCACCACGCAGGAGTTGTACTGCGCCGCTGTGGTCTCCAGCACGTTGGCGTTGATGATCACCTCTTGGCCCCAGGTGCCGGCCCAGCCCTTCACGCCGGGGATCTTGCTGTGCTCCGGCGTGAGGCACTCGGTGGCGATCATGTTCTCCGACAGCGCCCACACCCCGGTGTCGGTGTTGAGGACCAGGGTCTGGTTGCCGGTGGCGTGCCCAGGGGTGCGGATGATGGCCACCCCGGGGGCCAGCAGCCGGTCGCCGTCAATGGCCAGGATCCGCTCGGGGTCCAGATCGACGTAGGTCTCCGGCTGATACCACGGCCGCTGCAGCGGGTGCAGGTCCCGCATGGCCTCCAGTTCGGTGCGCTGCACCACCAGCTTGGCCTTCGGCAGCCAGGCCGGCACCGGCGCGTCCGGCGAGATGTCGGCCTGCGGCTCGGTGGTGCCGATCAAGTGGCGCACGTCCTGGGTGTGCAGGTGGTCGAAGGCCACATAGTCCACCTCGGCCGCATCGATGCCCACCTCCGCGAGGCGCTCGAGCACCGTTGCCTTGAAGTGGACCATGGTGCCCAGCAGCGGTTTGGGGGTGCGGGCCGCCAGTGCGGCGAAGTAGGGGGTGTTGCCATCCAGCTCGGTGTCGCTGGGCTCCCACAACAGGGTCCGGCGTCGGCCGTCGGAGTCGGTCCAGCGCACGATCACCAACCGGTTGGTGATGAACAAGAACGGCGAGGGGGACGCCGGAGCGCGCCACAGCCCGAACTTGGTCGGGTACGGCAGCGTGACCAGATCGTGGGTAGACACGTGCGCGGGGGTGCCGGTGGCGGAGAACTCACGTCTGAAGTCGGCCGCGGCGGTGCGGGCGATCCGCAGGGCCGCACCGGGGCCGCCCTCGGTGTTGTGGATGCGCTCCAAGGTGGTGATCGGCGCGCCCAGCTCGACGACATCCGGGACGGGGATGGCCAGCGGGCGGGCCTGGGCCGGAGGGGCGACGAGGGGTGCAGTGGGCAGGGGGTTGAGCCGCTTGCGCGCGGCGGTGGGGGTCGCGGCCATCGAGGGTCTCCTGATCGAGATGTTGCCCGGTACTCGGGGGCGGATGCAGGTCAGCGGGAGAGTCTGTTGAACATCTCGCGGGTCACCCAGGAGGGGACCAGCCGGTTGACCACTGCGGTGGCCTGGGTTCGGCGGCCGACGATGCGGTGGGGGTGAGGCAGTCGGGGCCGATGCTCGGCCGCGGCGAACACGGCCTTGGCCACCTGCTCGGCCGTCAGGCTGCCCGAGAGCCGTTTGATGCGGGTGCCGGGCATGGACACCGCACCCATGTCGGTGGCCACGAAGGTCGGCAGAACATCGCACACCCGGATGCCCTGACGGGACCATTCCAGGTCCAGGGCCTCGGTCATGGAGCGGACCGCAGCCTTGGTTGCCGAATAGGTGGCCAGGCCCGGTACGCCGTACATGGCGCTGGCCGAGCACACGTTGACCACGACCGCGCCCGGGGTGCGCTTCAGGTACGGGAAGGCGGTGTGGCAGCCGTTGAGCATGCCTCTGAAGTTGACCTCCACGATGGCGGTATGCCGGACCAGGGGCACCTCGGCGAAGTCGCCGGTGGTGAGGATGCCGGCGTTGTTGACCAGCACGTCGAGCCGCCCGCCGGATGCGGACCAGAACTGCTCGAGGCGGGCCCGCCAGGCGGCGGGGTCGGCCACGTCCAGTGCGCCGGAGGTGGTGGTGTCCTCGCCGGTGGCGGCGATCTCCTTGGCGGCGTGGGCGGCGCCATCGGCGTCGATGTCGTACAGGCCGACGAAATAGCCGGCGGAGGCGAAGCGCTCGGCGGTGGCGCGGCCGATGCCGCGGGCGGCCCCGCTGATGAAGACGGCCTTACGGCTCATGAATCTCCTTGGGCTCGACCGGCGGGCCGTTGATAGCCCGGGCCGCCGGCGAGCTCGCCAGATACGCCAGTGCCTGGGCGGTGGAGCCGTGCTCGATCGGGTGGTACTTGGGGTTGAGGAACTCCGGGATGGCCCCGAAGAGCAACTTCGGACGTGGCAGCAGCCCTTGGGTGGCGATCCGGCGCCACTCGCGCAGCACCTGCACGTCACGCAGCCTGCCGCGGTAGCGGCGTTTGGTCGGCTCGTCCACGGTGGGGTCGGCCAGCATCAAGAACGCCGCGCCGTCGATCAGCAGCCTCATCAAGCTCGGGAAAACCAGCGTCATCATGACGGTCTGGCGGAGCGGGTAGTTGCCGGAGATGTGCTGGTAGGTGTCGAAGGCCACCGCACGGTGTTCGACTTCTTCCGCGCCGTGCCAGCGCAGCAGGTCCAGCATGACCGGATCGGCCCCGACCGCATCCAGCTCCTCGGCATCCAGGAGCCATTGGCCCAGCACCGCGGTGAAGTGCTCGAGACCTGCGATGGCGGCGATCCGGGCCTCCAGCCACCGGTTGCGCAAGGCGCGCGGAGCGGTGTCGTCGCTGAGGATCTGGCTGAAGACGTGCTCGGCGCGCTGCATGTAGGTCGTGCAGTCCATCCCTTGGGCCTGCAGGTGGTCCAAGGCGGTGGTGTGGGCCACGGCATGCACGCCTTCTTGGCCCATGAAGGCGCGGACCTGCTCGCGGAGCAGCTCGTCGGTGATCCGGGGCAGGATCTGCCGGAAGTCGTGGATGAACCAGCGCTCCAGCGGGGGCAGCAGCATGTGGAACACGTTGATCAGGTGGCCGGGGAACGGATCGTCGGCCTTGACCCAGTGCAGCGGGGTGTTCGACCAGTCGAAGCTGACCTGGCGCACGGTGGCAACCGCGGCGTGGTCCTCAGCCGGCGAGGTGGGGACCGGGGCGTCTTCAGGCGGGTTCATGGGAGTGTCTCCAGGGGTGGGTCAGCGACCGACGCGGGAATGTCACAGGTCGTAGTTCACGACGACGGTGGGAGTGGTCGGCCGCGCTTGGCAGGTCAGCACGTAGCCTTCGGCGATCTCGTCGTCGTCCAGGGCGTGGTTGGCCGCCATCTCCACGCTGCCGCTGCAGACCTTGGCTCGGCAGGTGGCGCATGCTGCGGCCAGGCAGGAGTACGGCATGTCGCCGCGGATGCGCATCGCCGCATCCAGGATCGTCTCCGTACCGGGCACCAGCGGGAACGCGGTCTCCTCCTCGTCGAGGATCACGGTGACCTCGCTGGGCGTCGCCCCTGCGGGGGCCGTGGGTTCTTCCACCCCGGGCTGGCGGGTGGACCCGGCGACGAACAGCTCCAGGTGCACGTGCGTGGAATCGGCCCCGTGGGCCAGCAGGGTGTCGCGGGCGGGCAGGGCCATCGGCTGCGGCCCGCACAGGAACCACTCGTCGGCGTCCTTCGGCGGCACGAACTCCTCGAACAAGCCGGCCAGGCGCTCGGGGGTCAGCTGCCCGGCGGCCACTTCCCGGTCGGCGAGGATCGGGCTGTCGGCCGGCTCGTCGCTGAGGAAGTGCCGGATACGCAGCCGGTCAGGGTAGCGGCGCTGGAGTGCGGCCAGCTCGTCCCGGAACATGATCGAATCCCAGGTCCGGTTGCCGTACATCAGCGTGCACCGGCTTTTTTCCTCCTCCTCGAGCACCGTGGCCAGGATGGACAGGATCGGGGTGATGCCCGAGCCGCCGGCGATGCCCACGTAGTGTTTGGCATTGGCCGGATCCAGTTCGGTGAAGAGCCGCCCGGTGGGCGTCATGATCTCCAGCACGTCCCCGACCTGCAGCTGCTCCATCGCGTAGGTGGAGAACGTCCCGCCCGGCAGGAGCTTGATACCGATGCGCAGTCGACCGGAGCTCACCGGTTCGCAGATCGAGTAGTTGCGGCGCACGCCCTCGCCCCCCAGGTCGGTCTGGACGGTGATGTGCTGGCCCTGGGTGAACCGGTAGGCCGCACGCAGCGTCTCGGGCACGGCGAAGGTGACCGCCACACTGTCGGCGGTCAACCGCTCGATCTCCGCGACGCGCAGCGGGTGGAACGTGCCGTGACGCGGCTTCTTCGGCGGCGCATGGGCCTGCTCGCGCTGGGCGCGATCCTCGGTGACCTCGACCAGCTCGGTGATCCAGGCGGCCAGCCGCTCGGGGTGGGTCAGCTGGATCCAGTGCCCGGCCTCGGGCAGGTCCCGCCGCCACAGGTCGGGCAACCGGGAGGCGGTCTCCTCGTACATCCTCGGGGCCACGCACAGGTCATGGCCGCCGATGATCATCTGCACCGGGACCTCGGTACGCCCCTCGCCGGGGTGCAGCAGCTTGTGAGTGAAGTTGGCCCGGTACATCCACATACCGCGCTTGGCGTCTCCGGCATTCGGGCCGGCGTACTCGGGGCTGGGGCGGATGCCCTCGCGGCGGCGCATCAGGCCGAACCAGGCCCGTCCGGCCCTGGACAGCCACGCCAGCGGGACGATCCCGGGCAGGTGGAAGGTGCAGATGTACCAGGAGCGGGTCGCCTGGCCGGCCAGGGTGGCCAGCCGGCGCGGGTTGGGGCGGCTCAGGCTGTTGCGGATCCACCGGGAGGCATGGTCCAGGCACGGGGCGCCGAAGGCGGTGTAGGAAGCGAATCGGCGGGCGATGCGGGTGCCGGTGACGGCTTCCCAGCCCTGGATGGCTCCCCAGTCGTGGCCGACCAGGTGCACCTTCTTGCCCGGGGCGGTGATGTCCAGCACGGCCTTGAGATCGCCGACCAGCCGGCCGAGTTCGTAGCCGCCGTAGGACCAGCCCGGCTCGGAGCGACCGGCCCCCCGCACGTCGTAGGCCACCACGTGGTAGCGGTCGGTCAGGTACGGCAGCAGTGGGTTCCAGACCTCGCAGGTGTCGGGGTAGCCATGGACGAGCACCACGGTGGGCGCATCCGGCTCGCCCCATTCGCGGGCGTGGAGCCTCACCCCGCCACTGCCGGAGATCCGGTGTCGCTTCATTGCTGCACTCCTTGGACCCACGGGGCCGTCGGCTGCTGCCAGGACCTCGACGCTAAAGACCGCCGGCGGTTCATGGGAGCCGCTCCGTGGCCAAGGATTTAACATTTCCGGACAGGCTCAAGGAGGCGTCGATGACCGATTGGGATCTGCCTCGCCCACCCGCCAGCGCACTGGTGCTGACCGGACTGGGCATGGAGTACGGAGTGCCGCGGGATGTCAGCTTGCGTGGAACCCGCCTGGTCCCGGACGCACTCGGTGACCCCCGGACCGTCGTGACCGCCCACCAGGAGCTGCAGATCATCCGCAACCTGCTCACAGCCGTTGGCGAGGACGTGCCGTTGGGCATCGAGGCAGGGATGCGTTACCACCTGACCACGCACGGCATCTGGGGCTTCGCGCTGTCCAGCAGCCCCACCCTGCGCACCGCGATCGCCGTCGGCCTGCGGTTCGTGAACCTGACCTTCGCTTTCACCCGGATGTCCGCCATCGAGCAGGACAACGGGATGAAACTGGTGCTCGACGGCTCACACCTGCCCTCCGATGTCCGCCGCTTCCTGGTGGAACGCGAACTGGCCTCGGCCGTCCACCTGGCCCGCCAGCTCTTGTCGGACCCGAGCGCCGTCATCGGGGTGCACTTCCGCCACCCCGCACCCGCTGCGACCGCACCGTATGTGAAGGCGTTCGGCGTGCGGCCGACCTTCGACGCCGCCGGCAACGCCGCCATCGTCCTCGCCGAGCTGCTCGACCGTGCCTTGCCGCAGGCCGATGCCCACACCGCAGCGGTCACCGAAGCCCAGTGCCGCCGGCTGCTGGCAGACCGGCGGGCCCGGGCCGGCATCGCCGGCAAAGTGCGCGATCGCATGGTGGCCCAGCCCGGGGCCATGCCCAACATCGAGACAGTGGCCGCCGAGCTGCACATGAGCTCCCGCTCCTTGCGGCGGCGCCTGACCGCCGAAGGCACCTCCTACCGCGCGCTGGCCGATGAAGTCCGCGAACACCTGGCCGAGGAACTGCTGGCCACCAGAGCGCTGAGTGTCGGAGAGATCGGCAGCCGCCTCGGCTATGCCGCCACGCCGGCCTTCACCACCGCGTTCAAACGCTGGAAAGGCATATCGCCCCGGGCCTATGTGCCCCGCTGAACCATTGTGTGCGGTTCAGACTTCACCGCGATCGAGAATGAGCGGCATGGTCGACCAGAACGAACATGCGTGCTCCGCCATGAAGTCGCCTATCGGACTGAGACGGCTGCCGCCCGGCTGGAGCGTCATCATGGTGTCGGTCAGCCGAGGCCAGGATGCCTGACCCTGACCAGAAGGGTGGTGGGTCTTGGTGAATTCGCCCCAATACGTGATCACCTCGTCGGACAGTTGCCACTGCGCCGGTGTGAAGCGGGAAGAGACATTCTCGCGGCTGTCCGGGAACCAGTACGCCAGGTCGTATCCGTGCGATGCGAGGAACTCGTAGCCGTCGAGAATGCTCGGTGCCGGCACGTTCGGATCGTCGAACTGGTAGTAGTAGGTCGGTGTCTGTGACGCGAAGCTCTTTGCCAGAGTAGCGTTCGTGCAGCCGCCCAGGCCTCGCATTCCGCTGTCGGTGATGAGGTCGCCGATCACGTAGGGGATCGCATACGCTCCGCTGTACTTGTCGACCGGGTAGACCTTCAACACGGCATCGGCGTTGTCGGGGCCAACGAGTCGTGTGACCCAGGCCCTGTAGTCGGCAGCGGTGAATGTGGTGAAGGCCGTCCCGGCTGACCGGCCCTCGTTCCGGGTGCTGCCGAGCATGATCGGGACACGGTTCCAGTCACCCGCTGCGATCTTCTCGTTGGCCGGCCGTGTGGCTACAGGGCTCCAGTTGCCTCCCGCCGCGGTGAGTTCGGCCGGCGTCTTCGACCGCAGGCACTCCGCCACCTTCGCCGACTCGGTGCATCCCACCTTCTTGGCCAGATCCTCCGCGCGGGCAAGGGCCTGACTCGGGGTGTCGACGTCGTGGAGGCAGTCATCGCTGCTCAAGATGGCGGCGCTGTACAGCCCTTTGGTCGTGGGGTCGGCAAGCAATTGGCAGGTGTTCGTCGCCCCGGACGACTGGGAGGCCAACGTCACCTTGGTCGGGTCGCCGCCGAACGCGGTGATGTTGCGCTGGACCCACTCGAGCGCCGCCTTGGAGTCCATGAGGCCGTAGTTGCCTGCCTGCCCCGTGGAGGATTCCTTGGCAATGGCCGGATGATCCAAGAAGCCAAGGGCGCCGAGCCGATAGTTGAAGGTGACGACGATGACGCCGTTGACGGCGGCGATCCGCCCACCATCGAAGCCGTTGGCACTCCCGCCCGTGTTGTTGCCTCCATGGGCGTACACCATGACCGGCAGCGATGCGGCGCGTGCGGTGTGGGTAGGCCGATACAGATTCAGGTACAGGCAGTTTTCGGTGCCAGTGGTGCCCTGCGGGCAGATGGGAGGCGCGACGGTGCCATCGCGCACTTCCCGCCAGGATTCCGCCCGCGTCGGAGGCTCCCACCGCAAGGCGCCCTCCGGAGGCGCCGCATAGGGGATGCCGAGGAAGACCTCGGCGTCGAGTGACGTTGCAGGGATCTGTGTGGACGCCCCTCGGATGGCACCGGTCTCCGTCTCCACGACGCGTGCAGGGTTTGCTGCAGTGCAGGCCGGCGTGGCCATCAATCCGAAAGCCACGCCAGCGACAGCCACAAGGGCAGAGATGCGCCCACGAGGAGAGAGGGACATGCGGCTCCTTGATGTTCCTGCTTCGCAAATGGAACCTGCAGGCTATGGGTGCAGGATCCCAGGGCGGAGGTGTCCAACCGTGGGCCTACAACTCGTAGGGTTGCGCTGACGGCGGTACCGACGAAGGTCGTCAGCCCGCGTCCGCCTCGCACGTCGACGATCCGTCCCGATCGGGCCGACTTCGCCGAGCCGTTGCGGCGTACCCGCCGGCCGGTTCACCGGCGGTGTCCTTCGTGCGGCCTCAGTGCAGATCAAACCTTTGCGGAGCCTGTGACTGACGTCACCGTTTTGTTCATTTTGTGCACGGCAGATGGGGACCGGCCGTCTCGGCCACACCGTGCGCTACTGGCGCGCCCGGAAGGACGTCGCCCACATCCGGTTCGAGGCGATCGGGGCGCCGTGAATCATGCCGGCCAGCTTCCTCAACAGCCAAGGGACCCGCCCCCGGCCGTCCTCATCGCGGAGCTGGGAGCGGTGAGCCGCGGGACGCGAGCTCGAGGTCGGCTGAGCCGCCGACCACAGCGACGTCGCCGGCGAGGTCGGTGCGGCGGACCGTGGCGCCGGCCCGCTCGAGACCGCCGACGAGACCGGGATCGGGATGCCGGTAGCGGTTGCCGGCGCCGACGCTCACCAGCACCGCCCGCGGGGCCACCGCGTTCAGGAACGCCACCGATGTGTAGCGGCTGCCGTGGTGCGGCATCTTCAGGACGTCGGCGCGCAGGTCGGCGCCGGACGCGAGGAGGTCGGCCTGCGCGGCGAGCTCCACGTCGCCGGTGAGCAGCACGGAGCCCGCGGGGGTGCGGGCGCGCAGCACCAGCGACCCGTCGTTGACGGCCGTGCCGTCGTCGCCGTCGACGAACGCGGCGGGGTGCTGTGGGCCGATCACCTCGAGGGTGAGCGCAGGCCATTCCAGCCGGTTGCCGGCGGCGAGTGCCACGAGGGGCACGCCCGCGTCTGCTGCCGTGCCTGCGACGTCCCGCAGCGCCCACCCCGGCTCACGCACCGGGCCGACCCCGACGACCCCGGCCGTGCGATCGCGCAGCGCGCCCGCGAGGCCACCGACGTGGTCGGCGTGCAGGTGGCTGAGCACGACCAGCGAGATCCCCTGCACGCCGAGCCTGTCGAGACAGGCGTCGACCGGGCCGGGGTCGGGGCCGGCGTCGACCAGCACCACCCAGCCGGGACGGCCCGTGGCGAGCACGACGGCGTCGCCCTGGCCGACGTCGCAGGCGACTACCGCCCATCCAGGAGGCGGCCATCCCGGTGGCACGATGCGCGTGGGCACCAGCACGAGCGCGAACCCGAGCGCGACGGCGACGAGCAGTGCCTGCCACCGAGGCGACCGGCCGAACCACAGCAGCCCCAGCACCAGCAGGCCCAGCAGCGCGGCGCCCGGTAGCCCACCCGGCCAGTCGAGCACCGCACCCGGCACGGCCGCTGACCGGTCGGCCACCAGCACCAGCCACCAGAGGGCCGGCCCGGCCGCCCACGCGCACACCTGCGCCGGCAACGCGGCGAGTGGCGAGAGCACCGCGGCAAGCACGCCCAGCACCGTGGCCGGTGCGACGGCCGGCACGGCGAGCAGGTTGGCGACCACCGCGACCGGGCTCACCTGCGCGTTCAGCCCCGCGACCAACGGAGCGGTGGCGAGGAACGCCGCCGCCGGCACGGCGAGCGCCTCCGCGCCCCACCGCGGCACACCGCGCCGCTGCAGTGCGGCGGACCAGCCCGGCGCGAGCAACACGAGCGCGGCGGTGGCGAGCACCGAGAGCGCGAATCCGGGATCGACGGCGAGCGCCGGATCGGCCAGCAGCAACACCATCACCGCCGCCGCCAACGCGGGCAGCGCGGACCGCCCCCGCCCGATCGCCAGCGCGAGTAGCACGACGGCAGCCATCGCCGCGGCGCGCACGACGCTCGGCGACGGCCGCGCGAGCACCACGAACCCGAGCACGGCGGCCGCGCTGACGGCGGCGGAGAGCCGGGGATCGGCCCGCAGCACGCGTAGCAACGCGAGGACCGCACCGGCCACGATCGCGAGATTCGCCCCGGACACCGCGAGAAGGTGGCTGAGCCCAGCCGCCCGGAAGTCGGCCTCGACTTCCGCGGTGAGCAGGCTCGTGTCTCCCACGGCCAGGCCCGGCAGCAGCCCACCCTGCGCGGGCGGCAGCACCTGCGCAGCTTCCCGCAGCCCGGCCCGCAGCCCGCCCGCCGCGTGCTGCCACCACGGCGGCGGCTCGACCTCCCCCGGCGGGCCGCGGACCCGCAGCACCGCGACCGTGAGGTCGCTGCGCCCGGCCGGGGCGAGCAGCCCGTGAGCGGTGGCGGCCTGGCCGGGGAGCAGCACCGACCATTCGTCGGCGGGCGCGATCAGCAGGACCCGGCCGCCCACGGCCCACGCGTCGGCGCCGACCTCCGCCCGTTCCAGCGCCGCCGGCACGACCACCTGGCCCGCCCGCCCTGGCTGCGCCCCGTAGCCGGCGGTCCGGATCGGCCGCGGGTCGTCGGCGACGACCACCCGCATGGCCGCGGCGGCGCCTCGTTCCGCGGGAGCGCGCAGCGGGTGCCGATCGACCAGCAACGCGTGCGCGGTGACGACGAGCGCGGCAGCCCCCGCACAGCCACCTGCGGCGAGGACCCAGGGTGCTCCACGGCGCCGCACCACCGTGACCCCGACGAGCAGCACGCATCCGATCAGCATCGCCACGCCTGCGATCGGCCCGAGCCCGATGCCCAGCAGCACGACGGCCCACACCGCGAGCGCGGCGGGCACCAGTCGCAGGTCGGGTGGCCGCGGCGGATCGAGATCAGGGATCGGCGAGCGAGCGGGGAGCGTCACGCGATCGACGCTACGAGCGATCCGGTGCGTCGAGCGGGGTTCGCGCGAACCTGTGGATGGCCGAACCCCGAGGTGGACAACTCGCCGCCGAAGCGCACCGGCGCGACCGAACCCGTCGGTCCCTTCGACCACGCTGGACACCGGGGGGCGGCGCCCGCACCACCCCAACCGTTGCGCTCCTTCTTCGGTCCTACCTGGTGTGTCGGATGCATCCTCGGGAGGACAGAAGACCATGAACCGGTTTCGACGCCGGAGGCCCTTGCCGCTGCCACCAGCCGTCGTGATCGGCGTTGCCGCGGTGGTGCTGTACACGGCGGGTGTTGGTATCGCGGTCCTGGTCGGGGGTGTCGATGCCACCCCGGAGTGGATGCGGGAGACGGCGTTCTGGCTCGCCGTGGTGGTCGGGCTCGCCCTGGTCGGCGCCGCGTCGGAGTGGGTCACGAACTTCTGGATTATGAAGCGGGCCTGCAGGGCCATCAAGGCGCACCGATTCCGCGACGCCTCCATAGATCTGCAGCTCTACGTCGAGGAGCTGGAGAAGATGGCCGGGCCGAACGACCCGCTCACGCTCCGCTGGACCTCCACCCTGGCCCACGTGCTGCTCCACAGGGGGCAGCGGATGCGGGCGATGGCGCTCCTCGCGCTCGTGATCGACGACCAGCTGTCCGTCCTGGGCCCGAATCATCCGGACACGCGACGGTCGTTGCGGCTGCTGGAGCGCCACATGGACATCACCGCCCCGATCGCGCCGGTCGAGGCCTGGTGGCGATAGCTATACGGCGTCCAGCACCGCCGGTTCCCAGTCCCGCCGCACCACGCGGACGAGGCCCCTGTCGGTGATCTTCACCTGCGGCGAGACCGGCAGCGCGAGGGTCGTCAGGCTCATGAACGGGTTCGCGTGCCGCCAGCCCCACTCCTGCACCGCCGCCCGGACCGCCCGTGCGCCCGCGGCGACGTCGGCACCGGGCCGGGTCGACATGACGCCACCGACGGGCAGCGGCAGGTCCACCGGGTGGGCACCGTCGCGCACCACGCTGATGCCCCCGCCGAGCGCGACAACCCGGGTCGCCGCCTCCTCCAGTGCGACCGCCGATGTGGCGATCACAGTGAGGTTGTGGCTGTCGTGGGCGTACGTAGTGGCGAACGCCCCCGGCTCGAGGTCGAATCCGAGCACCGGCGCGGTCTGCCCCGTACCCGCGCCGCTGTGCCGCTCCAGGACGGTGACCACGGCGCAGCGCCCCTCCCAGCCGACCACCCCGTCCCGCACCGGCAGCACGATCTCGTCGGGCGCGGTGTAGGTGTCGGTGGGGTTGACCCGCAGGGCGCGGAACGTGTGGTCGCCGTCGGGCAGGTCCGCCCGCCAGGTGGCGAGACCGGTGAGGTCGGCGGGGACGTGCACCGACTCGCCGAACGGGTTGTCGACGCGGGGACGCTCTGCCCCCGCTTCGACCGGACGCCCGCGACAGATCACCAGCTCCGGCGTGAACGAGGTCAGGTCGCGCAGCACCACGAGGTCGGCGCGGCGACCGGGGGCGACGACGCCCCGGTCGTCGAGCCCGAGCCGCCGGGCGGGGTGCAGGGTGAGCGCACGCAGCACCACCAGCGGCGGCATGCCGCAGGCCAGCGCGACCGCCGCGAGGTGGTCGAGATGGCCGCGGTCGAGCACGGCGTCGGGCGCGACGTCGTCGCTGACCAGGCAGAAGTCCGGGAGCACCGGCAGCGCGAGCAGTGCCGACACGAGCTCATCGCTCAGGCACTTCTCCTGCAGCATCATCACCATGCCCAGCCGGGCCTTCTCGACGGTGACCGCGGCCGAGTTCTTGGTGTGGTCGGAGTCGATCCCGGCCCAGAGGTACTCGTTCAGGTCGGCGCCGCTGATGTGCGGGCAGTGCCCGTCGAGGCGCACGCCCGCATCCTTCGCGGCGTCGATGATCGCGGTGGTGCGCGCATCGCGGGAGATCACCGCCCGGTAGTCCATCACCTCGCCCAGCGTGGTGACGCCCTCCCAGCCGAGCATCTCCGCGATGTCGGCGGCATCCAGGTCGGCGCCCGCGGTCTCGAAACCGTGCAGCGACGGGACGCACGACGGCACCGCCCACCGGATGTCCTGCCGCAGCCCCCTGCCCTGCTCGATCATCCACGCCATCGCCTCGCGGCCGGCAACGTTGACGATCTCGTGCGGGTCGGCCAGCACGGTGGTGGTGCCGAGCGGGAGCGTCAGCGCCTCGAACTCCACCGGCGTGACCAGCGAGCTCTCCACATGCATGTGCGCGTCGATGTAGCCGGGTACGACGAGCCGGCCGGTGACGTCCACGGTCTCCGGCGCCGCCAGCTCGGCCGTGCCAGGAGCCAGGACCGCCCTGATGCGGTCACCCGCGAGGAGCACATCGGCCCGGAAGGTCTCCCCCGTGTGCACCGAGATCACCGAGCCGCCTGCCAGCAGCAGCGTGCCCTCGATCATCGACTCCCCTCCAGCGCGTCCAGCAGCAGCGCCTCGATCGCCGCGGGCTCCAGTTCGAGCGCGACGTCGACGGTGGCCGGCCCGCGCGTCCGGCCGTACACGTCCACCACGAGCGCACCCCGGGTGAGCTCACCCGCGCACTCGACGTCGACCGCGTGCCGGTGCCAGCCGAACGGCGCCGGATCGATCACCGCGGCCAGTGCGGTGGCGTCGTGCACGTAGCAGAGCCGCTTCCCGTGCCGCGCCTCGTGCCGGTCGGTGAGGCCCCGCAGCATGGCCCCGGCCGTGGCCGTTCGCACATCGGACGAGGCAGCGAGCCGGTCGCTCAGCCGTCCGGGGAACGCGGCGCGGCGCGTGACGTCGAGCGGGACCACCCGGACCGGCAGACCTGAGGTCAGCACGGCCCGGGCGGCCTCGGGGTCGCAGAACGTGTTGAACTCGGCGGCCGGAGTGATGTTGCCCGGCACGAACGCGGCGCCGCCCATGTGCACGATCCCGCGCAGCGCGGCCGCGGCGTCCGGGTGTTCGGTGACCAGCCGCGCAACGTTCGTCAGCGGGCCGATCGCGACGAGCACGACCTCGCCCGGTCGGTCGAGGGCGAGCCGCGCGATCAGCTCCGGCGCACCCGCCTCGACGCGGCGTGCGCTCGCCTGCAGCGTGACCCCGCCCAGCGCACCGATCCCGTGGATCGGCTCGTCGGGCACGCGCCGGCCGCCCCGCAGCGGTCCGGCCGCACCGCGGGCCAGCGGGAGATCGGTGGGCGCGCCCGCGAGATCCAGGACGGCTGCGGCGTTGGCGGTGACCACGTCGACGCCCGCGTTGCCGGCCACGGTCGTGACGCCGAGGACCTCCAGCTCGGGCGAGCGGAACGCAAGCAGCAGTGCGATCGCGTCGTCCACCCCGGGATCGCAGTCGATCACGACCGGGATCGGCTCTCGCATTATCCGGACACCCGCCGGGCGAACTCGTCGATCCACGCCGCGCGGTGGGCGCCGACGAACGCGAGGTCGAGCGGGGCGAATCCGGCGGCAGCGGGGTCGCTCGCCGCTCCCCCGGACACCTGCGCGATCACCGGCGGCAGGGTGGCGTCGCGGTTGACCGGCTTGTCCGAGAACGCCGTGGCGTTGCCCGTCTGCACCTGCGGCGAGAGCAGGTAGTCGATGAACTTCGCGGCGGCCTCCGGGTTGGGGCTGCCGGCGACGACCTCGGCCTTGTTGTAGGAGAGCAGCTTGCCGTGGTCGAGCGGCGCCCACGAGAGCGGGCTGCCCGCCTCGACCGGGTCGTAGGCGAACAGGTCAAGCCCAGGCGCGGCGACGACCTCGCCCCGCTGGAGCAGACTGAGCAGCTCGGTGGTGCTGCTGTAGAACTGCAGCACGTTGGGCTTGAGCTCGGCGAGCTTGGCGAACGCGGTCTCGACGTCCTGCGGCCCGCTGCCGAACGTCTCGGCCACGGCCATCAGGAACGGCACTCCCGCGGTGGCGGAGATGTCCGGTACGGCGATCTTCCCCGCGAACCGCGGGTCCCACAACGACTCGACGGTCGGGGGCGCGTCCGGGAACGCCTGCGTGCTGTAGAGCATGCCGAGCAGCGTGAACGTGTACGGGACGCCGTAGCTGCCGCTGGTCTGCACGAAGTCGAACGTGTTGGCCCGGTTCGGCACGGCGGCCGGATCGATCTCGGAGAACAGGCCTTCCCGTTCGCCGTCGGCGGCGAACAGATCCGAGATCAGCATGACGTCGACGTCCGGGCGGGCGCGGTTGACCAGCAGCTGGTTGTACCGGTCGGAGTTGGACCCTGAGTCGAAGGTGACCTGGATGCCGGTCTGCTCCTCGAACGGAGCGATCACCGTCTTCTCGAACTCCTCGGCGCCGAAGCTGAACCCGGAGACGACCAGCTCGCCGGACCCGCCGGTGTCGCCTTCCCCGCCACCTGCACAGCCGGCGACGAGCAGCGCCGCCGCGGCCGCGAGCGCGACCCTCGTCTTGATCATTCGGACTCCTCGGGATCGGGGGTGAGCGCGACGATCGCGGCCTCGGGCAGGACCACCCGGACCGCCGAGCCGGGTGCCGGCTCCGGGCTCCCGCTGACACCCTGCAGCCGCACGTCGCCGCCGGGCAGGGGGACGACGGCGGTGGCGGTGCTGTAGGTGCCGCGGTACGTGGTGGCGACGAGCGTGCCGGCCAGCGCCTCGGCATGAGGTGGCGTCGGATCGTCCGCGGGCACGACCTCGACGTGCTCGGGGCGGACCGCGACGAGCCCGCGCCCTGGCAGCTCGAACACGTTCTCGTAGCCGAGGAACTCCGCCACGAACCGCGACCGCGGCCGCTCGAATACCGCGCGCGGGCTGCCCTCCTGGGCGATCCGGCCGCCCTGCAACAGCACGATCCGGTCGGCGACGGCGAGCGCCTCCTCCTGGTCGTGGGTGACGAGCAGGGTGGTGAGCCCGGTCTCGCGCTGCACGCGGGCGAGCTCGTCGCGCAGCTGCACCCGCAGCCGGGCGTCCAGGTTGGACAGCGGTTCGTCGAGCAGCAGGACGTCGGGGCGCAGCACCACGGCGCGGGCCAGCGCCACCCGCTGCTGCTGCCCGCCCGACAGCTGCGCGGGCCGCCGATCGCCGAGGTCGCCGAGCCCCACCAGGTCGAGCGCCTCCCGCACGCGCCGGGCGCGCTCCGCCCGCGCGACCTTCCGCATCCGCAGCCCGAACGCCACGTTCTCGGTGACGCTCATGTGCGGGAAGAGGGCATAGGACTGGAAGACCATGCCGATGTTGCGCAGCCGTGGCGGGGTGCGCACCGCGTCGCTGCCGTTGATCAGGATCTGTCCCGCCGTCGGCTCCAGGTAGCCGGCGATCATCCGCAGCAACGTGGTCTTGCCGCAGCCGCTCGGACCGAGCAGCGCCATGAACTCGCCCCGCCGCACCGTGAGATCGAGGTCGCGCACGACGGGACCGGACCCGAAGTCGCGGGTGATCCCGCGCAGCGCCACGACGGCGTCGGCCGCGACGGCGCTCTCCGGTGCGGCGGTGGCCGAGGTGGTCATGAGGCGCTCCGTCCGAAGACCTTCTGGAAACCGACCAGGCGCTCGGTCAGCAGCGCGATCCCGATCGTCAGGAGCAGCAGCAGGGTGCTGACCGCCGCGATCATGGGCGTGAACGAGGTCTGGACGTACTCGAGCATTGCCACCGGCAGCGTCTCCACCCGGCGCGAGGTGAGCATCAGCGACAGCGGCACGTTGTTGAACGACGTGAGCAGCGACAGCATCGTGGCCGCCACCACGCCGGGCGCGATCACCGGCACCGTGACGCGGAAGAACGTGGTGAGCGGGCCCGCGCCCAGCCCGGCCGCCGCGTCCTCGAGGGCCGGGTCAGCCTGCTGCAGCGACGCCCCGGTGACCCGCACCGTGTAGGGCAGCAGCAGCACGGCGTGCCCTGCGACGAGCGCGGTGAGGGCGTCGACCCCGGCGTCGACCATCAACAGCTGGAAGAGCGCGAACCCGAGCACGAGCTCCGGGACGATCAGCGGGGAGACGAACAGCAGCTGCAGTGCGTGCCGCCCGCGCGGGTACCGGCGGTGGATCGCGTAGGTGGCCGGGACGCCCACGGCGAGCGCGAGCACGGTGGCGAGGAACGCGACCTGAACGCTGGTCCACAGGGCCGACCGGAACGGCTCGTAGGCGAGCGCATCGGCGAACCAGCGCAGCGAGAGCCCTTCGGGCGGGAAGGTGAGCACGGTGCCCGCGGACAGCCCCACACCGACCACCACGACGATCGGGAAGAGCAGGAACACCACGGCCGCGGCGGTGATCAGGGTGAAGATCGGTCGCTTCGTCATCGCAGGCTCCCGATCGCCGAGACCCGCGACATCACGACGGCGACGACCAGCACGATCGCCGTCATGATGATCGCGATCGCGCTCACCCCGCTCCAGTCGACCGAGGTGTTGGCCTCCTGGTAGAGCAGGGTGGCCAGCGTGCGGTTGCGCGTGCCGCCGAGCAGCGACGGCGTGGTGAAGGCCGTGACGCAGCCCGCGAAGACCAGGATGGCGCCGACGGCGGTGCCGGGCAGGGCGAGCGGGAACACCACGCGTGCGAAGACCGCGGAGTTGCGGGCACCCATGCCGCGCGCGGCGTCCTCGAGTGCCGGGTCGACCGCGGCGAGCGAGCTGAAGGCGGTGAGCACGAGCAGAGGCATGAACAGCTGTGTGAGACCGAGCACCATCGCCGTCTCGGTGTACAGGAGCTGGACCGGTCCGGCGGCCAGCCCGACGGCCTGCAGCGCGCGGCTGATCAACCCCTCCCCGCCGAGCAGCACGATCCACGCGAACGTCCGGATCACGGTGGAGAGCAGCAGCGGGAAGGTGACGGCGAGCAGCAGCAGCGCCCGCCAGCGGGGCGCGGCCCTGCTGATCGCCCAGGCCACCGGGAAGCCGAACAGCAGGCTCAGGAGCGTCGCGATACCCGCAACGCGGGCCGTGCGGGCGACGATCTCGACCACGTAGGGGTCCATGACGGCCGCGGCGAGGCTGGCGGGCACGTCCGGATCGGGGTCGGCGGCGGGCGCGACGAGCATGGTGACGTACGGGTAGAGGAACCCGACGATCACCAGCACGGCCGCGGGGAGCAGCAACGCGCTGGTGACGAGCCCACGCCGCATCGGAATCCTCCCACGCGCTGAAACCGGTTGCTGCAACGGGTTGCTGAAACCGGTTGCGGCGAGGACGCTACAGTTGTCGCCCGGCGGAACGCAATTTCGCCCGGCGGTCTTTACGGCGGTGAAACACGGCGGAGGTGGGCGTGGTCCGGCTCGAGGACGTTGCCCGTGCCGCCGGGGTGTCCAAGGCCACCGCCTCCCGGGCCCTGAGCCGGCCCGACCTGGTGGCGGCCGACACGCGGGAACGGGTGCAGCGGCTGGCCGCGGAGATGGGGCTCAACCTCAACCCGGCCGCCCGCGCCCTGTTCACCGGCCGGACCGGTGCCCTCGCCATGATCGTCCCGTCGCTGACCAACCCCTACTTCGCCCCGATCCTGGCCGGCGCCCAGCAGGAGCTCGCCACCGGGAACGGGCACGCGCTGATCGCCGCGTCCGACGGTGGGACGGGCGAGATCGAGCTGGCGCACAGCCTCCTCGGGCACGCCGACGGCGCGCTCCTGATCGCGCCCCGGGCGGGCGACGACGACATCCGGCAGCTCGCCTCCCGCATGCCGCTCGTCGTGATCGACCGCCACGTGCGCGGCGTGCCCGCGTTCGTGGCCGACACGCCCCGCGGCGTCGGGCAGCTGGTCACCCACCTGAACAACCTCGGCCACCGCCGGATCGGCTACGTCGGCGGCCCCGACGGCTCATCGCTGGACCGGCTGCGCATCGCCGCGGCGAAGCGGCACGCGACCGCGGCAGGCGGCGGCGTCGAGGTGGTCGGCTCCGCCACGCCCGAGCTCGACACCGGGCTTCGCCTCGCCGCGCAGTGGCCGTTCGGCCCCGATGTCACCGCGGTGGTTGCCTACAGCAGCTTCATCGCCCTCGGCCTGCTCATCGGCCTGCGGGAACGCGGCACGGACGTGCCGGGAGAGGTGAGCATCGCCGCCGTCGACCACCTCGCCGCCGCCGGAGGCCTGCTCACCTCCCTCCGCGTGCCGCTGGAGGACCTGGGCCGAGCCGCCGCATCAGCGCTGCGCTCCTCCCCGCCCGCCCCCGACCCCCGCGTGACGAAGATCAGGGCCGAGCTCGTGGAGGGTCGCAGCACGGCGGACGCCCGTCGCTGATCGTCACACCTGATCGTCACACCATGACCAGCTCCCGCAGCTGCGCGAACCGGCGCTCGCCGATGCCCTCGATCTCCCGCAGCTGTTCCACCCGCGTGAACCGGCCATGGCGGGTGCGCCATTCGAGGATCCGTTGGGCCGTGACCGGACCCACGCCGGGCAATGCGTCGAGCTGCTCGACGGCGGCGGCGTTGAGATCGACCTTGCCCGTGGGTGCGCCGCTCGCCGGCGAGGGTGGGGCGCCGGGATTCGCGAGCGGGGCGGCGTCCGGCGCTGCCGGAACCCCCACCGCGACCTGCTCGCCGTCGACGACGCGGCGTGCCAGGTTGAGCGCCGAGAGGTCGGTGCCGGGGAGCGCCCCGCCTGCAGCGTCGAGCACGTCGGCGACGCGGGCCCCCTCCGGCACCTCGACGAGACCGGGCCGGTGGACCTTGCCCGACACGCTCACCACGAGCGGGGCAGGCGGTGCGGTCGGGACCGCCGCGGTGGTGGCAACCGCCGACGTGGGCGCCGCCGCGGCGGTGGCAGCGGCGGACACCGTGACCGCAGGCAGGTCGGGCACCGGCTCCGCCCGCGGCCGCTCGAACCAGACCCCCACCGCTGCCGCCACCGCGGCGACCGCGGCCACGAGCGCGAGCGCGGTGGCGCCGGGACGACCGGGGTCGACGCGCGCCCCACGCCACGACGCTGGCGCCAGCCGGCGCAGCGCCGCACCGACGCGACCGAGCCGCTCCGGCGGGAGCGCGAAGGAATCGTCCGCTCCGACGTCGCTGAGCTGCTCGTCCGGTACGAGACGCTCCAGGGGCCGGCGCGGGCCCGCCCGCGGCTGCGCCTGGGGCGCGCCGGCGAGCAGCATCGGCACCGTGGGCGGATCGAGCCGGAGCCGCCCGCCCGCCGGTCGGGGCGGCGGCCAGACCCCGCCGGGGCCGAGCACGTCCTCCTCGGGTATGCCCGCGGGCTCGGGCGACGCAGGCAGGACGAGGGATTCGGATCGCGTCATGGGATCGACGCTAGGTCAGTGAGAGCCCGGGAAGCGGATGTCGTGGAGAGCTGTGGATGGCCGATACCCGAGGTGGATAATTCGCCGCCCGTCAGGAAGGACTGTCGGTGCCGCGTGCCGTGCGGCACTCAGCCCTTCGGCACCACGACCACACCGAGCAGGCCGGGCCCGACGTGCGCGCCGATCACCGCCCCGACCTCCGACACGAGCAGCCGCGCCACATGGGGCAACCGCTCCCGCAACCGGGCCGCGACCTCCTCGGCCCGCGAGGCCGCGGCCAGGTGGTGCACCGCGAGGTCGACCGGCCCGTCCCCCGCCGCCTTGACGGCGAGCTCCACGAGCCGCTGGGCGGCGCGCGCCGTGGTGCGCACCTTCTCCAGCGGCACGATGCGGCCCTGCGCCACGTGCAGCAATGGCTTCACCGCCAGTGCGGTGCCGACGAGCGCGGCCGCGGCTCCGATGCGTCCCCCGCGGCGGAGCCGGTCGAGCGTCTCGACCGAGAAGAACAGGCGGCACCGCGCCGCGACGGCCTCCGCCGCGGCCGCCACCTCGACGCCCGGCGACCCGACCCGTGCGGCCTCGGCGGCAGCCAGCACCGCGAAACCAAGGCCCATGCCGGTGGACCTGGAGTCGACCACGTGCACCCGCTCCGAACCGACCTCATCGGCCGCCAGCCTGGCCGCGTCCCACGTGCCGGAGAGCTCCCGCGACAGGTGCACCGACACCACCTCGTCGGCGCCGCCGTCGAGCGCCGCTCGGTAGCACGCGATGAACTCGGCCGGCGTCGGCCGGGACGTCTGCACGTCGAGGCGCCGATCGGCCAGCGCCGCGGACAGCTCGGCGGCGTCGATGTCGATGCCCTCGCGTCCGACCCGGTCGCCGATCCGGACCTCGAGCGCGACGACCCTGATCCCCCGTTCCTCCGCCACTCCCTTCGGGAGGTAGGCGGTGGAGTCCGTGACGACGACGGCGACAGGCACGGCGCGGGAGCCTAGTGCACTAGCGCCCGCTACCGTCCCAGCAACCGAGCACACGCCTCCCCGACCGCGGCATGGGCCTCCCATCCCCAGTGCATCCCGTCCGGGTTGCCGTGGCCACCCAATACGTGGTCGGTGACGAGGGCGGGCAGGTCGAGCAGGGCCACCCCCGACGCGCGGGCCCACTCCCGGGTGGCTCGCTCGCCACGCAGCCGTCCGGGATGCACCGACGCGTAGCACTCGGCGCGGTGCGGCGGTGGCAGCGCGGCCACGACGGGGAGGCCGGGGCGGACCGCGAGCACGGCGCTGCGGCATCGCTCCAGGTACTGCACGGTGAGCCGCGGCGGCAGCGCCACCGGCCCGCCCCCCGGCAGAACCTGGGCGAAGGCCCGCGCGAGCACCGGCTGCGCGCGCAGGTAGGCGGAACGGGCACGGCGGCGCAGCCCGTCAGGGCGCAACACCGGGATGAGCTCGCGCAACGCGGTGGGCAGCGGGGACGGGAGGGTGTCCATGCCGCCGACGCCCAGCACGAGCGCGTCGACGGCCGGCAGGACGGCCCACACGCGCGGATCGGAGATCAGCGCGTGCCAGGCGTGCCGCGCTGTCCAGCCGGTTCCGGCGACGATCTCGGCGCGGGCGCCGCGCGCGGCCGCGGCGACGTTCGGCCAGAGCCGGGGGTCGTCGGCGGGCTCGGGTCGCTCCGGGCCGTGGAAGGCGAGCGAGTCGCCGAGCACCAGCAGCACGGGGCGCTCCGCGGTGCCGGCCAGGTCAGGTACCGAGGCCGACGTTGTACCCGGCGAGCCGCCATCGCGGGTGGTCGGCCCGGCGCGCCAGCGCGGCCCACCGGCAGTTGCCGATACCGCCGATCGCGGGCCACGCCGTGGCGGGCAGCGCCAGCAGCCCGCACACCAGCCCGGCGATCAGGCCACCGTGGGCCACCAGCACGACGCTCGTGTCCGACCCATCGGATCCGTACTCCTCGTCCAGCTCCTCGACGACGGGCAGCGAGCGGCGCACCACCTCGATGCGCGACTCCCCGCCCGGCGGCGCCCAACCGGGATCCGAGCGCCATGTGGCGATCGCGCCTGGCCAGCTCTCCTCGATCTCGGCGACCGTGCGGCCCTGCCACTCCCCGAGGTGGGTCTCCCGCAGTCGCGCGTCGTACTTGACGGGCAGACCGCAGGCTGTCGAGACGAGGTCGGCGGTGTCCACGGCGCGCCGCAGATCCGAGCTGATCAGCCGGTCCGGCATCAGCCGGGCGATCTCGGGTGCGACGGCAGCCGCCTGCTCGACTCCGGTTTCGGTGAGCATCGAGTCGAGATGCCCCTGCATGCGGCCGCCGACGTTGTAGTCGGTCTGGCCGTGACGCAGCAGGACCAGCCTGCGCAGGCTCACGCCGTCGGTCCCGTCGTGTCGGCGGACGGCCCGGCGTCGATGACCGCCTCCGGGAACGCGATCCGCGGGCAGTCCTTCCACAGCCGGTCCAGCCCGTAGAAGCCACGCTCCTCGGTGTGCTGGACGTGCACGACCACGTCGACGAAGTCCAGGAGCACCCAGCGCCCTTCGCGCGTGCCCTCCCGGCGCGTCGGCTTGGCGCCGTGCAGGCGCAGCTTCTCCTCGACCTCGTCGACGATGGCCTGCACCTGCCGTTCGTTGGGGGCTGACGCGATCACGAAGCAATCGGTGATCACGAGCTGGTCGGACACGTCGAGCACGACGATGTCCTGCGCTTTCTTGTCGGCCGCGGCGGCCACTGCCACGCGGGCCATGTCGAGCGCGTCGTCGGTCGCCGTCACCCGTTCCCCTTCCCCGGCGGGTCGCGCCCACCTACTCCCACCCATTGTCCCAGTTCCGTTCGGCGGCGCCCGTACGCGGTCCGCCGACAGGTGGTTTGCGGCGTGTGCGGAGCGGGAACCGGGTCCATGTGCGGACGTCCGAGGGCTGCGAGGGCCGATGACTGCAACCAACGAGGCGACCGACGAGGTCATCGACGGCGCTCCGGTTGACGATCGGGTGCAGTCCCGAGCGACCCACGCGGAGGACGTCGCGGAGGCGGCGGCCCGGGACGTCGCGCGCCTGCTCGACCGGCGTGGTCTCCGCGAGGTGGTCGCGCTCGCCCATCGCGTCCTGCGTGAATCGACCCGCCTCACCACGACGGCGGCCCCGCGAGCCGACGACAGCTGTACGCTGCGCCAGCATGAACGGCCCACTCGGCGGGGTACCGCCAGCCGAGCAGTTGATGACGATCGAGCGTGACGACCGAGGCGGCTGCCTGGTGCTGGTCGTGCACGGCGAGGTGGACCTGAGCACTGGAGGGCGGCTGATGGAGGCCGGCAACGCGGCGCTGCACGAATCTGCGCACCAGCCGGTGGTCCTCGACCTCACGGGGGTCGACTTCCTCTCCTCCTCAGGGCTCGGGCTGCTCGTCGCCCTGCACGACGACGGCCGGGAGCTGGGCGCCCCGTTACGGGTGGTCGTCGACCCGACCCGGCCGGTGATCCGGCCGATCCGCACGATGGGCCTTGACGAGGTGCTGTCGCTCTTCCGCACCCTCGACGAGGCCGTCGCGGCCTGAGCCGCTCGTGGGAATCCCGCCGCATCCAGCCGACGACGTGATCTCCATGGTGCTCATGGCCGATCCGGTATCGCTCTCGGTCGTACGTGAACGCTTCCGGCGCTGGCTCGGGGAGCTCTGCTGGCCTCCGCGCGAGGTCGATGACGTCGTGATGGCCGTCAACGAGGCCGTGACCAGCGCCGTGGAGCACACCCACCCCTCGGCCATCGGCGCGGAGGTGAGGGTGGCGGCCCGCCAGTACGCCGAGCCGGACGGCGGGCGGCGGATCCTCGTGGCGGTCGCCGGCGGCGAGCACTGGACACCCGAGCCACAGGGCTTCGAGGGGCCCGGCCTCCTGATGATCCATTCCTGCATGGACGCCATCGAGGTGACCCGGGAGGACGAGGGCACCACGATGCTGCTGACGAGCGCGAAGGTGCCACCGCTGGGAAAGTGATCGCACCGACTCGCCACTCCGCCCCCGCGGGCGCAAACTCGAGACCATGACCGGTACGCAGCAGAGCCCAGCGTCCCGCATCGTGACCCCGGTGATCACCACCCAGGAGACCCAGCGAGCGATTCCGTTCCTCGGGCAGTCGTACCGCGTCAGGGTCTCCGGCGAGGACACCGCCGGCACCTTCGCGGTGCTCGACACCGAGGCCCTGCGTGGCCACGGCAGCCCGATGCACGTGCACCGCAACGACTGCGAGATCTTCCTCGTCCTCGAGGGCACGCTGCGGGTCGTCGTGGACGGGCAGGAACACGAGGCAGGCGCAGGCAGCGCCGCGGTGCTACCTGCGGGCCGCCCCCACGGCTTCGTCGTCACCAGCGCGGCGGCCCGCTACCTGACCATGCACCACGGGCCCGCGTTCGAGCGGTTCGCGGCGGCCGCGTCCGGCGAGGGCGACGGCATCCCCGCACCTTCGCGGCTGACCGAAATCGCCGCCGCTCACGGCATCGACATCATCGGTCCACCGCCGGCGCCCTGACCGCTCAGGACTTCTCGTCCCGGTAGAGGCGGCGCTTGGAGATGTACTGCACCACCCCGTCCGGCACGAGATACCAGACCGGCCGGCCGCCCTCCACCCGCCGGCGGCAGTCGGTGGACGAGATCGCCATCGCCGGCACCTCGACGAGCGAGACCGCGCCGTCCGGGAGGTGGTTGTCGTCGAGCGTGTACCCCGGCCGCGTCACGCCGACGAAGTGGGCGAGCCGGAAGAGCTCGTCGAGCCGCTGCCAGGTGAGGATCTGGGCGAGCGCGTCGGCGCCGGTGATGAAGTACAGCTCCGCGTCGGGGTACTCGGCACGCAGATCGGTGAGCGTGTCGGCGGTGTAGGTCGGGCCCGGCCGGTCGATGTCGACCCGGCTCACCGAGAACATCGGGTTGGAGGCGGTGGCAACTACCGTCATGAGATAACGGTCCTCGGAGCGGCTCACCGCGCGGTCGGTCTTCTGCCATGGCCGGCCCGTCGGCACGAATATCACTTCGTCCAGGCCGAAGCGGTGTGCCACCTCGCTGGCCGCCACGAGGTGGCCGTTGTGAATCGGGTCGAACGTCCCGCCCATGACGCCGATCTTGCGGTGCACGTCCGAAGACTAGGCCGTGCCTCGTGGATCTTGGGCGATGGGCTTCGAGATCCAGATCGACCCTGGCAAGGCGGAGGCCCGAGCCGTTGTATTGGAATACCCGGTCGGGCCGACAACGCAGCCAGGGGCGATCTGGGCTCGAAGAGCGCGGTCAAGATCCGCGAGGCACGGCCAGATGCCCGCGGTTCAGCCGCCGTTCACGACGTCGCGGCGCGGGCGCCCGCTCCCGCGGCCAGCGCGTCGGCGAGGAAGCGCAGCTCGCGGTGCATGGCCTCCCGCGTGTCGGCGGCGTGCCGGGCCACCGAGTGCCGGTAGGTGACCACCGACGCGAGGAGACGCGCGGCACAGTCGACGTCGGCAGCCGGGCCGCCGCGCGGGAGCGCGCCCGCGACGACCTGCCGGATCAGCTCGACCATCCGTTCGAAACGCGCCTGCAGCGCGCGGAGCACCGCCGGGTGGGTGTCGGCCTCCCGCCACAGCAGATGGGACAACACCGCCGACGAATCGAGCGCCGTGTCGAACGCGTCGACGAGGCGATGCAGGCTGGATGCGACGTCGCCGGGGACGACAAGGGCCGCCGCCTCGATCCGATCCTCGGGCAGCCGCTCGATCAGCGCGGACAGCAGGTCCGGTTTGCGCTTGAAGTAGTAGTGGACGAGGCCCTTCGGCACGCCCGCCCGTTCCGCGATGCGGGACGTCGGTGTGGCGTCGAAACCAGCCTCGGCGAAGAGCTCCTCGGCAGCCGCGAGGATCCGCTCTCGGGCTCCAGGCTCGTCGGGCGGCGGGACGTCGCTCATGTGCTCCTCACCGGCCCATCTTGCAGCGCGGGACGGCCGCGGCCAACCGGGGCCGCGGCCGTGCTCGTGCGCGTGTTCCGTTGTGTGGTCTTCGGTGCTGGGTCGATCAGTGCGCTGCCAGGCCGCCTCGGTGCTCCGCCTGGGCCGCAGGCACTGCAGCGAGCCCCACCGCGACCGTCAGCACACCCGCGACCCAGGACGTCCAGGCCGCGCCCGCCATGTCGGCGTAGCCGAACACCCACGGCGAGATGAACAACAGGACGCCGAGCACCGCGTGCACGTACTCACTGGCCACCGAATCGGGCTGCGCGAGCGACCACAGTGCCGTGCCGGCGATCAGGACGCCGAACACGATCAGTGTCCACAGTGCTGCAGTGGTGGTGGACACCACGATCGGCGACAGCAGCGTGAGCACACCGATCACGACTGCCGCCCAGTCCTGCCACCGGCGCCATGTCCTGGTCATGTAGATCACCCTTCCCTCATGAGGAGATGACTCCATGATGCGCTTGACTGGCCGCCCGGTCAAGAATCGTCCGACCGATCTTCTGAGACGTGCGGAACACGCATTCAGCGGACGTAGGCGTGCCGGAACTGGATGCTGATCCGCGGCGCCGACACCCGTGTCTTCGGCACGGCGTGCTGCCACGTGCGCTGGCACGAACCGCCCATGACCAGCAGATCGCCCGGACCCGGGAGGTAGCCGATCGACGCGCCTCCGCCTGAGGGTCGCAGGCGGAACGGGCGCACCCCACCGAGCGAGACGAGCGCGACGACGGCCTCCGGCAGCTCGCGGGCCACGCGGTCGCCGTGCCACGCGACGCTGTCGGCGCCATCCCGGTACAGATTGGCCCCGACCTGCGTGAACGCCACGCCGTACCGCGCACTCAGCACCTCCGCCATCTCGCACAGCTCAGCAGGCGGCGCGGGACCCTCGTCGAGCCGCCACCGATGGGTGAGCCGGGGCTCGGGGACGACGCGGTCGTACATGCGCACCTCGCGGCCCGACCACGGCGTCTCCGCCAGCAGCCGGGCGAAGAGCTCGTCGGCCCCGCGACACCAGCCGGGCGCGTGGTCGACCCACGCCCCCTCTGCGAGCTCCCGGCGGTGCAGCGCGGCGAACGACCGGTCCAGCTCGAGCACGGGCGCGTCGAGCAGGGAGGGCTGCCAGGCGAGGTCCGGTGCGGCCATGCCGCCACGCTACCTCGGATCGAACATCAGTTCGATGACGATCTCGTGCGGCCGTCCGAGTCACCAGGGGACGGCGCCCTCGTCGTCGAAGAAGCCGCCGCGCGGGCCGTCATCCGGCAGGGTGGCGAGCCGGATCGCGATCGCGGCGCCCTGCTCGGGCGTCCGCGGAGCGTTGAAGCCGGTGAAGTCGGTCGCGACGTAGCCGGGGCAGCCGGCGTTCACGATGACGTTCGTGTCGGCGAGCCGGCGGGCGTACTGCGCCGTGACACTGTTGAGCATCGACTTCGACGGTGCGTACGCGGCCATGATCGGGCCGGTCTGCAGTGACAGCGAGCCCATGTTGCTCGACATGTTGACGATGCGCGGCGAGTCCGCGCGGCGGAGCAGCGGGAGCATCGCGTTCGTCACCCGGACGACCCCGAACACGTTCGTGTCGAGAACGGTGCGGACGACGTCGAGATCGAGCGTCGTCGGGTCCTGCGCGCCACCGTCGGTCCGGCCGGAGATGCCGGCGTTGTTGACGAGCACGTCGAGCCGTCCTGCCGCCTGCTCGATGGTCGCCGCTGCCGCGGCGACGCTGTCGTCGGAGGTGACGTCGAGGGCGACCCCGAACGCGCCGACGCCTGCGGCGCGCAGACGCTCGACGGCCTGCTCGCGCCTGGCATCGTCGCGCGCGCCCACCGCAACCGTGAAGCCGATCGCTCCGAGACCCTGTGCGACGGCGAAGCCGATTCCCTTGTTCGCGCCGGTGACCAGCGCAGTCCTGTCGTTCACTCGCTCCATGCTCTGCGCGCCGCACGTTCGCTGTCCAAGATCGATTCAGTACGCTGTGATACTCGCCGGGTATCAGACGGTAGGCTTCGTCGGTGCGCGATCTCGAGACCCGCGAACTCAGGTACTTCGTCGCGGTCGCCGAGGAACTGCACTTCGGACGCGCCGCCGTTCGACTCGGGATCGCACAACCGCCGCTCTCTCGCGCGATCCGCCAGCTGGAGCAGCGGCTCGGCGTCCAGCTCCTCGACCGCGACCGTCGTGGAGTGGCGCTCACCGACGCGGGCAGGGTGCTGCTCCGCGAGGCAAGGGCGGCCCTCGATGCGGTCGCGGCCGCCGCGCATCGGACGCGCCGAGCCGGGAATCCGACGCGGCCGCTGGTGCTCGCGACGAAGGCCGGGGCGTCCCACGAGCTGCTGCGTCGGCTCCTCGACTCGCTTGGGCGCGAGCCGGGTGCGACACCGGTCGACGTCCTCCTGTGCGAGGTCGGCGAGCAGGCACGGCTGCTGCGCGACGGGCGCGCCGACGTGGCACTCATGCATCGCCCGTTCGACGACCTCGCCGGGTTCGACACCGAGGACCTCTACGTGGAGGGCCAGGTCGCGATCCTGCCGGCGGGGCATCCGCTCGCAGCACGCGATCAGCTCACGCTGGCTGATGTCCGCGACGTGCCGGGCCTGCCGATCGCGCGATGGCCCCGGCTCGACGGGTCCTACCCGGAGGGGGCCGGACCGGAGGTGCACACCCAGTCACAGCTCGCTCAGCTCGTGGCGCTGGACAGGACGCTGCTCGTCATCCCCGCCTCCAGCCGTGCCTGGCAGTGGCCCGAACACGTCGCGGTACCCGTCGTCGACGCGCCGGACGTCACCACGGTGATCGCCTGGCCGCCGAGCAGTCACTCACCGGCCGTTGCGTCACTCGTCCGCTCGGCAGCCGGGATCCACGGCACCGCGCCGCTCGCGCCCGCGGGCTGAGCTCGCGGGCCGGGAACGTGCCACTGCTACTGGAGCGGGATCTCCAGGTCGCGCTCCCCCTCCTGACGCGACCCGAAGATCCGCCGCTCCGACTCGTCGATCACGAGGTCGTTGATGCTGGCCTCCCGCCGCACCATCAGGCCATGCTCGTCGAACTCCCAGTTCTCGTTGCCGTAGCTGCGGTACCAGACCCCGGCCGCGTCGTGGCACTCGTACTGGAAGCGCACCGCGATGCGGTTGTCCGCGAAGGTCCACAGCGACTTGCGCAGCGCGTAGTCGAACTCGCGCTCCCACTTCTCGGTCAGGAACTCGACGATCTCGCTTCGGCCGCACACGAAGCGGTCGCGGTTGCGCCACACCGAGTCCTCGCTGTAGGCGAGCGACACGCGCTCCGGGTCGCGGGTGTTCCAGGCATCCTCGGCGGCCTGCACCTTCCGCTTCGCGGTTTCGAGGGTGAACGGGGGAAGCGGCGGGCGGTCGGCCATCGGATCTCCTCGCGGCGAGAACGTGCGTTCTCCCGCGACCCTACGGGAACGATCAACACCGGAGCAACGCCTCGGCCGCGCCGCGCGCCTGCGCCGCGGGGGCGTCCGTCCCGAGGATGCCGGCCGTGACCATGGCGCCTTCGGCGAGCAACACCAGCTGCGGACCGAGCTCGGCCGGCAGGCCTGCGCCGGCGACGAGCCCCGCGACGTAGCCGGCGAACGCCCGCTTGTGGTCGCGGGCCTGCCGGGCCATCGCGGCCGACACCGCGCCGAGCTCGCCGAACCCGTTGATCCACGCGCAACCGCGGAACCCGGGCTCCCGGAACCACGAGCCGAGCCAGTCGAACACCGCGAGGATCCGCTCCCGTGGGTCCGCCACCTCCTCGACGGCCGCCGCGAGCCGCCCCCGCCATCGGACGTCGCGGCGCTGCAGGTAGGCCTCGACCAGGTGCTCCTTCGCCGGATAGAGCGCGTAGACGCGCTTGAGGGGCAGGCCGGCGGACGAGCGGATCTCGTCCATGCCCACCGCCTGGATCCCGCGGGCGTAGAACAGCTCCTCCGCGGCGTCCAGCAGGCGGGTACGCGCGGTCTCGGTGTCGAGCGAAGGCATCGCAGGGTCCTCGTGGACGGGAACGGTCGTTCTCAAGCTACCGCCGTCACACCGGCAGCAGCGCCTCGACCACGTCGGCGAGCTGGGCGGCGGTGCGGCACTCGTGCATCGGGAGGACGTCGGCGTAGCGCAGGGCGGCGGAGTCTCCGCTGCCCCACTGCCGCCGCGGCTCCGGGTTGAGCCAGTGCGCATGGCGCGCCTGCCCGACCAGCCGCTTCAGCACCGTCAGGTTGGGGTCGCGGTAGTTGGTGCGGGCGTCGCCCAGCACGAGCAGGGAGGTCTTCGGTCCGACGGCGTCACCCCAGTGCTCGGCGAAGCGGCCGAACGAACTGCCGTAGTCGCTGTGCCCGTCGAACGTGACGAGGTCGGCCTCCCGCAGCACCCGCTGCATCACGCCGGACAGCTCCGCCCCGGGCTCGAACAGGTGCGTGACCTCGTCGGCGCGCTCCACGAACGCGAACACCCGCACCTTGCTGAACTGCTCCCGCAGCGCCTGCACGAGCAGCAGCGTGAAGTGGCTGAACCCGGCGACCGACCCGGACACGTCGCACAGCACCACCAGCTCGGGACGCCCCGGCCGACGCTTGCGGTGGGCCGGGCGCATCGGCACGCCGCCGGTGGACATCGAGCGGCGCAGCGTGCGCCGCATGTCCAGCTCGCCGCGCTTGGCGTGCCTGCGGCGCACCGCGAGGCGGGACGCGAGACGGCGGGCCAGCGGGTGCACCGTGCGCCGCAGCCGGGCCAGCTGCTCGGCGTGGGCGGAGAGGAACTCGACCTGCTCGACCTGTGTCGGCACCGCGGAGCGCGCGACCTGTTCGCGGCCGCGGATCTCGGCGGTGCGCCTGCGCACCTCGTCGGTGACCATCCTTCGGAACGCGGCGATGCGATCGCGGACGTCCCTTCGGAGCATCTCGTCCGCGAAGTCGTCACCGGCACGCAGGCCGGCGAGGACCTGCGCCAGCAGCGTCTCCGGGGAGAGCGCGCGCAGCGCCTGGTAGGCCGACCAGCCGGGCCGCGCCGCCGCGCCGCGCACCCCCGTGCCCGCCGCGCCGGAGCGCCCCAGCGCGTCGATGGCCGCGCGGGCCAGCTCGGCGAGGGCCGCCGGGTCGCCGTCCCGCAGCAGGTCGGCGAGCACCTCACGCAACGCGTCGACGTCGACCGGACCGCCGTCGACCCGAGGCACGTCCACCGGACGGGCACCGGCTCCGAGTGCGGCCGGGAAGTACAGGTCGAACAGCGGGTCGAAGACCTCGCGCTGCCCGGACCTGCGCAGCAACGCGGCCGCGAGGCCTTCCCGCAGGTGCTCGCGGTGCGTGAGGTCGAGGGCGGTGAGCACGCGCGCGGCGTCGATGGTCTCCCCCGGCCCGACCGACACCCCGTGGCGGCGCAGCGCGCCGACGAAGTCGACCAGGTGCCCGGGCAGGCCGTGCTCGGGGACGGTCAGCGCCGGCTCCACCCGGCCATCATGCCCCCGTGGCACGCGCCCGGCGAGCCCGTCACGGTCGGGTAACACGAGGGCAATGCGGGCCCCCTAGAGTCGCTTGAACCGCTTGGTTCAGCGAAAGGGAGCCCGTCATGCAGCTGAGTCCCGAGCTCGCCGAGGCCTGTGTGGTGCCCCGCCGGGTATCGAGCCCGGAAGAGGCCCGCGAGGTCGTCGACGCCGATGGCGCCGCGATCGTGGGCGGCATCGCCGACGAGGAGGCCGCAATCGCCTTCGGCAGGGCGATGCTCGGCGAGGACCTGCGGCGCATCGGCCGGCAGATCGAGGCCACCAAGAAGCGGGGCGAGGAGGAGAGCGCGAAGGTCGCGGAGCAGCCCGCCGACGCCCGCGGTCGCAAGCGCATGTTCGTCACCGACACGTCGCTCGCGATGCCCGCGCACAACGACGGGTTCGCCTTCGGCGACTACGCGCCGGACCGGCTGTTCCTGTTCAGCGCGCGCCCGGCGGAAACCGGCGGCGAGTCGTTCCTCGTCGACGGCGTCGCGGTGCTCGACATCCTCGACCGCGACCCGGCCAACGCGGAGATGGTCCGGTTCTGCCGCACCGTGGACATCGACCACTCCGAGCCGAACTTCCCGCAGGGCACCTACTCGCCGATCCTGCGCACCACGCCCGCCGGGCGCCCGCAGGTGCGCCACCACCCGTACCTCGCGCCGGTCACGGGGCCGGACGAGGCGGCGCAGTGGCCGTTCGTGAAGCACTGGACGGCTGCGGTGACGGCCGCCCGCGACACCGGGCCGCGGTTCCGGCTGGAGGCCGGCGAGATGGCGTGCGTCGACAACTACCGGCTCTTCCACGGCCGCCACGGCCACACCGACCCGGCACGCCTGCTCTATTCGATCTGGGGCTGGAGCCGCTCCGCCGTCGCGGTGCCGGCGGGCGAGCTGGACATCGTGATGCCGAAGGCGCCGGCTCAACTGGCGGGCTGACCAGATTTGGTTGCTTCACAGCGCTTCGCGAACGCGGCCGCGGTGCCGGCGTAGCTCGCCGCCACCGCGGCCGCGTCGCCCGTGGAGAGCAGGTCGAACTGCAGCCCGCGCCATACGGCGACGATCTCCCGCGCGAGCGCGACGGCTTCCGTCGCCGGGATGCCCTCGGCCTGCAGTGCCTTGGCCACCTGGTTGGTCCAGTCGTGCCCGACGCGGGCGAGGAAGTCGTCGAACCGACCGGGGTTGTGCACGGCATGGCCGAAGACCTCGAAGAACAGCTGCAGGAACGGGCGGTTCTCCTGCGCCGCGATGCCCTGCCACGCCGCGAGCAGGCGGTCGACGAGCGGGACGGCGGGGTCGTCGAGGGCCGCCATCCCGGCGGTGAACGCCGGGAACCGCTGCGCGGCCTCTCCCAGGGCCTGCCCGATCAGCTGCTCCTTCGAGCCGAAGTAGTAGAGCAGCATGCGGTTGTTCGTGCCGATCGCGCTGCCGAGGCCGCGCAGCGTCATGCCGGCGATCCCATGCTCGAGGACGTAGTCCGCGATGAGCCGGAGCAGCCGGTCCCGCTCCGGTTCGCCGCCCATGACGCAGCACCGTAATCCAGGCGGCAGGCGTTACGTGCGGGCGCCGCGTGCGCAACACGCCAGCAACCAGTGCTCCATAGCGTGGCGTGAACCGCGCGATTCACCCCGGAGCCGCCTGCATGCTCACCCGCCCCAGCACTGCCACCGCGATCGCCCTGACCGGCATCGTGAAGGACTTCCCGCTGCGCCGGGGCGAGACGGTGCGGGCCCTCGACGGGCTCGACCTCGAGATCGGCCACGGCGAGTTCGTGGCGCTGCTCGGCCCGTCGGGCTGCGGGAAGTCCACGGTGCTGCGCCTGGTCGCGGGCCTGGAACAGGCGACGGAGGGCGAAGTGGCGGTAGAGGGCGCCAGCCCTGCCGACCTGATCCGCAGCCACCGCCTCGGGGTGGCCTTCCAGGAACACGCCCTCCTGCCGTGGGCCACCGCCCGCGACAACGTCGCGCTGCCCTTCCGGGTGGCGGGACGTGCGGTCGACCGCGAACGCGTCTCGGCGCTGCTGGAGCTCGTCGGGCTCGGCGGTTTCGAGGACGCGCGGCCGCGGCAGCTGTCCGGCGGGATGCGCCAGCGCGTCGCCATCGCCCGCGCGCTCGCGCTCGAGCCCGACGTCCTGCTGCTCGACGAGCCCTTCGGCGCTCTCGATGCGGTCACGAGGCGGCGGATGAACCTCGAGCTCGCCCGCATCTGGGCCGAACAGCGGATCACGACCCTCCTCGTCACCCACGACGTCGACGAGGCCGTGCTGCTCGCCGACCGCGTCGTCGTCATGACGGGACGGCCGGGCCGGGTGCGGCACGTCCAGGAGATCCGGATCCCGCGCCCGCGGGGAACGGAGGTCACCCGCGACCCGGGGTTCCACGCGATCGTCGACGAGCTGACCGCGCTGCTCGACGACCCCGAGGCGGCGCAGTGAGGGCCACCGACCGCTGGCTCGCCATTGCGGGCATGCTCGCGGTGCTGGCGCTGGCCGAGGTGATCGGACGGACCGGGCTGGGCGGGGTCGGGTGGCCGCCGATCAGCGAGGTGCTGCTGTTCCTGACCGAGCCACCGGCGCGGCAGCTGCTCGGGAGGGCACTGGCAGCCACCGGGGCGGCCGCTGGCGCCGGCTTCGCGCTCGGGACGATCGTCGCGTTGCTGGTCACGGCGGTCGGTGCGCTGCTGCCGAGCACGGCACCGGGCCTCGACCGGCTGGCCGCCGTGCTCCACGCCGTGCCGCTGATCGCCGTCGGCCCGCTCCTGATCACGATCGCGGGCCGCGACGCCACCCCGACGCTGGTGGCCGCGCTCGCCGCCGGGTTCGCGGTGTTCATCGCGGCCACGTCCGCGCTCGCCGCCACGAACGACGCGCAGCGTGACGTGTTCACCGTGCTCGGCGCCGGGCGGCTGGTCACGCTCCTGCGGCTGCAGCTGCCCGCGGGCGTGCCGCTGATCGTCGACGGGCTCACCCTCGCGGCCCCGGCCGCGGTGCTCGGCGCCGTGATCGGTGAGTGGTTCGGGGCCCGGCGCGGCATCGGAGTGCTGCTGGTCAGCTCGATGCAGAACCTGCAGGTCGAGCAGCTGTGGGCGGCGGCGCTGACCGCAGCCGCGGTCTCATTGCTCGCCTACGTGCTGCTCGTCGCGCTACGCGGCGTGGTGAACCGGAGATTCTCGTGATCTCGCGCTACTGGACCGTGCTCGCGCTGCTCGTCGCGTGGCAGCTGTACTCGTCGCTGTCCGGCCTCAACCGGATCGTCGTGCCCGGGCCGGTCAGCGTGTTCGGCGACGTCGTGGCGAACGTCGGCGTGTACCTGCCGGACCTCGCGTGGACGCTAGGCATGGCCGCGGCAGGGCTCGCCGTCGGGATGGCGCTCGGCACCGCACTGGCCGTCGCGGTGTGGTCGTCTCGCGTCGTGTCCGGGATGATGACGCCGGTCGCGCTGATCATGCGCTCGGTGCCGGTCGTCGCGATGATCCCGGTGCTGGCCAGGGTGTTCGGCTACGGCTGGACCACCGTGCTCGTGATCACGAGCGTCGTCTCGTTCTTCCCGGCGTTCGTGCTGGTCGGCGCCCGGCTGCGGGACGCGCCGGCTGCCACGTCCGACCTCATGACCGTGCTCGGCGCCTCCCGGCTCACGCTGCTGCGGCGCCTGCTCCTCCCGCACGCCGTGCCCGGCATGCTCGTGGCCTTCCGGCTGACGGCGTCGACTGCGGTGCTCGGCGCGATGCTCGCCGAGTACCTGATGGGCGGGCGCGGCCTCGGCACGCTGTTCGCGCAGTCGGTCAGCTTCTACCAGGTCGACAGGGCGTGGGGCACCGCGCTCGTCGCGACCGCCGTCTCCGTCGCCTCCTTCGTGGCCGCCCGCGCCGTCGAGCGCTGGGGCGTCGCCCGGTTCACCTGATCCCACCCCGAGGAGATCGCATGCCCACCTGGTCCCGCCGCCGGTTCCTGCACACGGCCGGCCTCGCAGGCCTCGGCCTCACCGCCGCCTGCAGCGGAGGCGGCGGTGACACCGGGGCGCCGACCGGCGGTGGCGGGACCACATCCCTGCGGGTGGCGCTCGGCTGGATCAGCAACGTCGAGTTCGCCGGCTTCTGGATCGCCGACGACCGCGGCTACTACGCGGAGGAGGGCCTCGAGGTCGAGTTCCTCCCCGGCGGGCCCAACGCCCCGCGGACGGCGCAGACCCTCGCTGCCGGCGGCGCCGAGATCGCCATCCCCGTGGCGATGCAGGAGTTCATCTCCGCCGTCAACGACGGCAACGACTTCGTCGCGTACGGGACGATGTTCCAGAACTCGCCCGCCGCGTGGCTGTCCCTCGCGGCACGCCCGGTCCGCACCGCCCGGGACGCCGTCGGCGCGCGGGTGCTCGGGCAGCAGGGCGTGCAGCCCTACGTCGAGGCGGCAATGCGGCTGGCCGGTGTGGCCGCCGACTACGAGTTCATCCCGGTCGGTTACGAGCCCAGCCCGCTCGTGGAGGGACAGGGCGACGTCTACACCTGCTTCGCCACCAACCAGCCGATCATGCTGGAGCAGCAGGGCATGGTCGCCGACCGCGACTTCTTCGTCACGACCTACGAACAGCTGGGCCTGCCGCAGTACGCGAGCATGCTGTGCAGCCAGCGCTCGTGGCTGGACGCCAACCGGCCCGTCGTCGAGCGCTTCATGCGCGCCACGATCCGCGGCTGGCAGGACAACGCCGCCGACCCGTCCGTCGCGGCGCGGCTCGCCGTCGAGAACTACGGCGCCGACCTCGGCCTCGACCTGGCCCAGCAGACCCGGGAGAACGAGCTGCAGATCCCGTACACGCAGAGCGAGCTCACGCAGGCGAACGGCCTCTTCCGCGTCGACCCCGAACGGATCTCCGGCCCGATGTACACGGCCTACGCCGCCGCCGGCGTCTCCCCACTTCCGGACGTTTCGCGCATTATCGACACCAGCGTGCTCGATGCCGTGTTCCAGGGAAGGTCGACCATCTGATGCCTCGCGATCTCCGGCAGCTCCCGAAGGCCCACCTGCACCTGCACCTGGAGGGCGCGATGCGGCCGTCCACGCTGGCCGAGCTGGCAGCGGACGCCGGAGTGCCCACCCCCTCGGTCCGGGGCTACACCTCCTTCGGGGAGTTCGGTCTGCTGTACCGCGCGGCGTCGGCGCTGATCGAGACGGAGGCACACCTGCGGCGCGTGGTCCGCGAGGTGGTGGACGACGCGGCCGACGACGGCGCGGTCTGGGTGGAGCCGCACTTCTACCCGCCGCGCTACGCCGGGCAACTCGGCTCCGCCGAGGAGGTGCTGGAGATCGTCATCGACGAGGGCGAGCGCGCGGCCGCCGCCCGCGGAATCGGGTGCGGGTGGGTCGTCTCGGCGCTGCGCGACTTCGAGGTGGCCCAGGCCGTCGACCTGGCCCTGCTCGCCGCGAAGTACGCCGGGTCCGGCGTGGTGGCGTTCGGCCTCGCCGCCGACGAGGCACTGTTCCCGCCGGAGCCGTTCGCCGAGGCGTTCGGCATCGCCCGCGACGCCGGGCTCATCTCGGCCCCGCACGCGGGCGAGCTGGCCGGCCCCGCCAGCGTCTACGGCGCACTCGACGCACTGGGCGCGCGGCGGATCTGCCACGGCGTGCGCGCGGTGGAGGACCCAGCACTGGTGGAGCGCCTCGCCGCCGACGAGGTGGTGCTCGACGTCTGCCCCACGTCCAACGTGATGCTGGCCGTGGTGCCCTCGATCGAGGAGCACCCGCTCGTGAAGCTGCTCGACGCCGGGGTGCGGTGCTCGCTGAACGGCGACGACCCGCTGCTCTTCGGCCCCGGCCTGCTCGCCGAGTACGAGCTGGTGCGCGACACCATGGGCCTCTCGGACGAGCAGCTCGCCCAGCTGGCGCGGTCGTCATTGGTCGGCTCGGGCGCACCCCCCGAGCTGATGGCGGAGTCGGTGGACCACGTGGAGGAGTGGCTGACGACGGCGGCGTGACCGGCTGTGTCGCCGTCTCCGCCCGGCCCGTCCGAGTTCTCGATCTCCGTCAAGGGGGTTGTACTGGACCCTGCCGACAGGGTGCTGCTGCTCAAGAACGAACGCGACGAGTGGGAGTTACCCGGCGGGAGGATCGAGATCGGCGAAACTCCGGAGGAGTGCGTTGCTCGCGAAATCTTCGAAGAGACGCGGTGGAGAGTGCGGACGGGTCCGATTCTCGACACGTGGATGTATTACATCAACGTGGCCGAGAAGCACGTCTTCATCGTGACGTACGGTTGCTTCCCGGAAACCGACATCGAGCCGGTGCTCTCGAACGAGCACAAGGAGATCGGACTCTTCCGCGCGGGTGAGATCGACGGGTTGAACATTCCCGCCGGCTACCGTCGGTCCATCGCAACGTGGATCAACGAGCCCCGACGCGTGCAACGCTCCACGCCGTGAACGCAAGGTTGTACGGATACACGAACGGCACTCTCGTCCAGGCCTATCGGACGAGAGTGCCGTTCGTCCGATGTTCAGCGGGCCGCGTTCTTCACGAATCCCGTCTCCCGGTCCATCAGCGACCGGTCGCCACCGTGCCAGCCACCTCGGACGTGGCGGCGCATCGTGTCGTCGTCCGTGGCGCGGGCGGCGGAGTGCCACAAGTAGGCGTCGTGCAGGATCACGTCGCCGCGTTCGACGTACACCGGGATCTCGCCGCGGATCTTCTCGAAACCCAGCGGCATCGGCGCCGGTGGCGGGACCTCGGTGTAGCCGCGGGAGGGCGGGGTGCCGTCGGGAACGGCCACGTTGTTGATGTTCTCGAACGGCGAGGCCGTGGCCCACAGGTGACTGCCGGGCACCACCCGCAGGAAGCCGTTGGCTGGGCTGGTGCCGTCGACGTGGATCGTGAACGCGGTGCCCGGCCAGATGTCCAGGTGCGGGACGGCCTGCCAGTCGGCGTGCCAGCCGATCCGCGTGTAGCCGGACTCGCGGCCCGGACGCGCGTCCTGGTAGACGACGCCGCCCCGCCCCGGCCAGAAGTCGGTACCGAGGATCCGGCCCACCAGCTCGACCAGCGCGGGGGTGGCGAGGGTCGTGCCGATCGTCGGGGCGAGCTCCTCGACGTGCTCGACGTAGTTGACGAACCTCTCGACCTTCGACTCGTCGTCGAGGTACTTGGTCGAGCCGTACCGCGCGTCCAGGTCGCCTGCGAGCACGCCGCGCTGGGCGGCCACGCACTCCGCCTCCAGCTCGTCGATCAGCTCGGGCGGCACCAGGTCGCGCAGCACGACGAAGCCCCAGCGGCGGTAGCAGGCCTCGGCGGCGTCCGGGCCGTCGGCGGGGGTGAAGACGCCGAGGTCGGTGAAGGCGGCCAGGTCGAGGTCGGTCACGGCGACTCCTCAGGTTGAACCGAGCGGTTCACCCAGTGTCGCCTGGTCAGGGCCGATCGGAGTTACGTTCGGGTGAAAAACCCGGGTCAGCGCTCGCCTTCGCCGCGCTCCAGCATCCGGGCGATCTGCTCGATCCCTGCGGCGGTGGCGTCCAACCGCCCGCACATCTCGTTGAACCCGCGGTCCACCTCGCCGAACCCGTTGCGCATCTCGGTTCGCAGGTCGCCGATGCCCTCGCGCATGGCGTTGAAGCTCGCCGTGGTCGCCTGCTTGAAGTCGCGGATCTCGCCGCGGATCTGCTCCACGTCGCGGTCGGCTCCCCCGGCCAGCACGCGGGCGGCCGCCGCGTCGCGCTCGCTGCGGTGCACCCCGGTCGGTCAGCGCTTGCGCGGTTTCGGGGAAGTCCTAGGGCGCGTATCGGGTCGCGATCAATGAGCGAGTTTCCCCTCACGCTGATCTTCGACCCGGTAGATCGTCTTCATGACACGTGCGCAACCGGCCCGCGGGCTCAGGTGAGGGCGGCCGCCAGGCAGGCGAAGGCGGCGATGATGACGGCGACGCGGACGTAGTGCCAGCGGTCCCAGCGCTTCATCTGCTCCTTCCAGTCGGCCGGCCGGCTGCCGGCGGTCCACGTCTTGACCCGGTTGTTGATCGGGACGAGCACCAGGATCGACATGAGCACGCTGACGATCAGCAGCGCGGCGGCGGTCACGACGAGGCCGGCGCCATCGTCGTCCCATCCGGCGACGGCCCAGACCCCGACGAGGACGAGCGAGCCGATGTACCAGAACGGCATCACGGCGCCGCCCAGTCGGGCCCCGTGGACGCGGCCGCGCAGGCCGTTGTCGCCGGGGAGTGCGTTGAGGATCGGGTTGCTGAAGAAGGGGACGGAGAACTCCACCCCCACCATCACGCCGACGACCACGATGGTGACGACCTCGAGTGCACTGAGCATGATGACCCCTCCCGGGATCTAGCGTTGCTAGATGATGTCGCAACGCTATCACTGCTGTCGCTCGATTGTCTAGCAGTGCTAGGATCGAATCATGTCGGTACAGGACCGCAAGCAGCGCGAACGGGTCAGCCGCGAGCGCCTCATCGTGGCCACGGCCCGCGAACTCGCCGAGCAGCAGGGCTGGGACGCAGTCACCACCCGGCGACTCGCCGATCGCATCGAATACAGCCAGCCCGTCCTCTACAGCCACTTCCGCGGCAAGCGCGAGATCATCGGCGCCGTGGCTCTGCAGGGCGCTTCCGAGATGGCCGTGGCGATGCGGGCCGCGACCGCCGCCGCCGTCGGCCCTCGTGCCCGGGTCACCGCGCTGGCCCGTGCCTACCTCGCCTTCGCCGAACGCCATCCGGCGGTCTACGACGCCCTGTTCCAGCTCGACGGCGGCCTGGCGTACGCGCAGGAGGACACCCCCGAACCGTTGAAGGACGCCTTCGCCGCGCTGCTGGAGTGCCTCAGCGAAGTCGCCGGGGACGGCGTGCGCCCGGAGCTGTTCACCGAGACGTTCTGGGCGTCCCTGCACGGACTGGCCACCCTGACCCGAGCGGGACGGCTCCCGCCAGAGGACACCGAGCGCAGGACGGAGCTGCTGGTGGACCGGCTCGCCATGCTCTGACGCACCATCCCGGATGGGGCACGGCCGGGGTCCTCTGGCCCCGCTGCCTGCCTGCCTGCGGAATCGCTTCCGGGTCGCTCGCGCCTACACGGCGCAGCCGCAGATCGCCGGCCCCGTACCCCCGACGGGGCTCCCGGCCCGGAAGCTGCGGTACTCATTGATCACAACGCGATACGCGCCCTAGTCGAGCCGCAGCTCCCTCGCCGCCCGCTCCGCGTCCGACCTGTGCTTGAGCACCACCCCGAGGGTGGCGCGCACCGCGTCGGTGTCGAGGGTGTCCATCCCGAGCGCGAGCAACGTGCGTCCCCAGTCGATCGTCTCGGCCACGGAGGGCGACTTGCGCAGCTCCAGCCCCCGCAGCACGCGAACCGTGCGCACCAGCGCGTCCACCAGCGCCTCCGGCAGCTCGGGCACCCGGCTGAGCACGATCCGCCGCTCCAGGTCGGCGTCGGGGAAGTCGAGGTGCAGGAACAGGCAGCGCCGCTTGAGGGCCTCCGACAGCTCGCGCGTGGAGTTGGACGTGAGCACCGCGAACGGCCGTCGCGACGCGCGGATCGTGCCCATCTCCGGCACCGTCACCTGGTAGTCGGAGAGCACCTCCAGCAGCAGGCCCTCGACCTCGACATCGGCCTTGTCGATCTCGTCGACCAGCAGCACTGTCGGCTCGGTGCGCCGGATCGCCGTGAGCAACGGGCGGGGCAGCAGGAACTCCTCGGAGAACACGTCGTCGCGGGTTGCGTCCCACGACTCGTGCCCCTGGCCCGCCGTGATGCGCAGCAGCTGCTTGGCGTGGTTCCACTCGTAGAGCGCGCGCGCCTCGTCGATGCCCTCGTAGCACTGCAGACGGACGAGCCCGGAACCCGTGGACTCGGCGACGGCCTTCGCCAGCTCCGTCTTGCCGACGCCCGCCGGACCCTCGACGAGCAGGGGCTTGCCGAGCCGGTCGGCGAGGAACACGGTGGTGGCGACGGCCGTCGACGCGAGGTAGCCGACGCCCGCCAGGCGCTCGGCGACCTCGTCGACCGAGCCGAAGAGCGCAGGCTGCGGCAGATTCACCCGACCATCGTGCCTCCACCGCACGCGAAGGTCACGCCGCGCGGCGACCGCTCCACTCGTCGACGCCGAGGAAGAACGCCCACTCCAGGTGTTCCGAACAGGCCGCTACGGTTCCGGATCCGTCGTCCGAGGCGACCACGACGACGGCCTCCCTCGTGCATCGCGTGCACCGCCGCACCGCGAAGGGCCATAGGGGGCTGCTCATGCCGATCGGATTCCCCGTCCGGGTGACTCCACACGTTCGCGGTGTCCGTCAGTTGTGGTCCCCGACCACGGCGACGTCCCGGGTGGCCACGACGAACAGCCCCGTGATCACCACCATCGCCAGCCCGCTGACCCACAGGGGCGCACGCAGGTCCAGCGCCGCCGCGAGCCCGCCGCCGGCCAGCGCACCGAGCGGCGCCGCCGTCATCGAGAGCGTCCGGCTGGCCGCGTTGACCCTGCCGAGCACCGCGGCCGGCACGAGGCGCTGGCGGATCGTCACCGACAGCACGTTCCACAGGGCGAACGAGAAGCTGGTGGTGCTGAGCACGACGGCGGCGAGCACCGGCGTGGGGAACGCCGCGAGCACGAAGTTGCCCCCCGCGGCCACGGCGAGCGCGGCGATCTGGAGCGCACGCTGCGGGAACCGGCGCACGAGCGGAGCGGTGAGCATCGCGCCCACGATCCCGCCGACCGCACCACCGGCGAGGATCAGTCCGAACACCGTCTCGGACGTGCCCATCGGGCCGACGGCGAGCAGGACGAGCAGCCCTTCCCAGGTCTGGGTGAAGAACGTGAGGCCCGCACCGGTCAGGATGATCGTGCGGACGAACCGGGCGGAAAGGAGCCACCGCATCCCCTCGGCGGCCTCGCGCAGCACCGCATGTGGCGTTGGCCTGCCCTCGACCACTGGCGCGGGCGTCCGCAACCCGGTGACGAGCACCCCGGCGACGAGCAGCGCCGCCGCGCTCACCGCGAACGGGAGCGACGCCGCCGCGGCGAACATGACACCGCCGACCGCGGGCCCGATCAGGTCCTGGCCGAGCCGCTCCACGCTCACGAGCGCGCTGTTGGCCCGCTCCAGGTCGGCGTCGTCCACGACGCGCGGGATCAGCGACTGGCTCGCGTTGTCGTACGCGGCCTCGCCGACGCCGAGCAGGAACGCGACGGCGTAGAGCAGCGCCATCGACCGGACGTCGAGCACGAGGGCGAGCGTGAGCGCGCCGAACAAGACGCCACGTGCCACCGCGGCGCCGAGCACGAACAGTTCGGGACGGCTGCGGTCGACGAGAGCGCCGATGGGCAGGCCGAGCAGCATCCACGGCACGTACGCGATCGCCGTGAGCCCTGCGACGAGCACGGCGTCCCGCGTGATCGCGGCGGCCAGCAGCGGCAGCGCGACCTGCCGGACGCCGTCACCGAGGTTGGCGAGCCCCGACGCCGCGACGACGCGGCGGTAGACGGTGATAATTCCCCCCGGGCAGCGGCACGGCGCCCGCGGCGCGGGCGCCGTGCCTCGATGCTGGACTCCCCTAGTGGAACGTCACCCTCGTTCCCATGAACGTGACCCTCGTACCGAACGCGGGCGTGCTCACGGTGTCCTTCATCCGATTCCCCCAACCAGGGCCGAACCCCCGTCGGCCCTGTGATCCGAAGCTAGCAACGACCACCGGACACCGACAGGACTCGAACCGGCCACCTTCGCCCGCGCGAACGGCTGTCAGTCCCTTCGTCCACCATGGGCCCATGACCTCCACCGTGTCCTCGGATCTCCGTGACCGCGCCGAGTCCGTGCTCGCCACGCTCGCGGGCCCGGGCGCCCGGCTCCGCGAGGACCAGTGGACGGCCATCCACGCACTCGTGGCCGAGCGCAGGCGGGCGCTCGTGGTGCAGCGCACCGGGTGGGGCAAGTCGGCGGTCTACTTCGTGGCCACCGCGCTGCTGCGGGCCGAAGGCGCCGGGCCCACGGTGATCGTCTCGCCATTGCTCGCGCTCATGCGCAACCAGATCGACGCCGCCGCGAGGGCCGGCATCCGCGCCGCCACGGTCAACTCGGCCAACACCGGCGATTGGGAGCGCACCTACGCCGCGGTCGCGGACGGCGAGGTCGACGTGCTGCTGGTGAGCCCCGAGCGGCTCAACAACCCCGACTTCCGCGACCGGGTGCTGCCGCGGCTCACGGCGGGCGCCGGCATGCTCGTCGTCGACGAGGCCCACTGCGTGTCCGACTGGGGCCACGACTTCCGGCCCGACTACCGGCGCCTGCGCGCGCTCATCGCCGAGCTCCCCGCCGGTATCCCCGTGCTCGCCACCACGGCCACCGCGAACGACCGCGTGGTCGTCGACGTCACGGAGCAGCTCGGGCTCGCATCAGGGGAACCGCTGGTCCTGCGCGGCTCGCTCGACCGGGAGAGCCTGCGCCTCTCGGTCGTCCCGCTCGCCACGCCCGCGCAACGGCTCGGCTGGCTCGCCGACCACATCGACGCGTTGCCGGGCGCGGGCATCGTCTACACGCTCACGATCGCGGCCGCGGAGGAAGTGGCGGACTTCCTGCGCGAGCGCGGCCACCCCGTCGCCTCCTACACCGGCAAGACCGACCCCGGGGAGCGGCTCGCCGCCGAGGGCGACCTGCTCGACAACCGCGTCAAGGCGCTCGTGGCCACCAGCGCGCTCGGGATGGGGTTCGACAAGCCCGATCTCGGGTTCGTCGTGCACCTCGGGGCGCCCGCGTCGCCGGTGGCGTACTACCAGCAGATCGGCCGTGCGGGCCGCGCCGTCGAGCGGGCCGAGGTCGTGCTGTTGCCCGGCCGGGAGGACCGCGACATCTGGGCCTATTTCGCCTCGCTCGCGTTCCCGCCGGAGCCGCTCGTGCGCCAGACCCTGGCCGTGCTGGGTGACGCGCCGCTGTCCACCGCGGCCGTCGAGACCCGCGTCGACCTGTCCCGCACCCGCCTGGAGATGCTGCTCAAGGTGCTCGACAGCGACGGCGCCGTGCGCCGCGTCAAGGGCGGGTGGGTGGCCACCGGCGAGGAGTGGGTCTACGACCGGGATCGCCACCAGCGCATCGCGGAGGCGCGCCGCGCCGAGCAGAAGGCGATGCTCGAGTACATCGACACCACCGGCTGCCGGATGCAGTTCCTGCGCAGGCAGCTCGACGACCCGGCCGCCGAGCGGTGCGGCCGCTGCGACACCTGCACCACCCCGGCATGGAGCACCGACGTCGACGAGGGCGCGGCCGCGGCGGCCCAAGATCGGATCAGCCGGCCGGGCGTCGAGGTCGCGCCGCGCAAACAGTGGCCGAGCGGCATGGCGGAGCTGGGCGTCGCGGCGTCGGGCCGGATCCCGGCGGGCGAGCTCGCCGCGCCGGGCCGGGTGATCGGGCGCCTGTCCGACATCGGGTGGGGCACCCGGCTGCGCGAGCTGGTCGGAGGCGATGACGCGCCCGTCCCCGGCGACGTGCTCGACGCGTGCGTGCGCGTGCTCGCCGGATGGGGCTGGGCGGAACGACCGGTGGGCGTGGTCGGCATCGGCTCCCGCACCCGTCCCCACCAGCTCGACCACCTGGCCCGGCGGATCTCCGAGATCGGCCGCCTTCCCCTCATCGGCACCCTCGCCCCGGCCGGGCCTCGCCCCGAGGAGCACGCCAACAGCCCGCAGCGGCTCGCGGCGGTGTGGTCCGCGTTCGAACCGCCCGCGTTCCCGGTGCCGGACGGGCCGGTCCTGCTGGTGGACGACGTGATCGACAGCGGCTGGACGGCCACTGTCGCCGCCCGCCTGCTGCGACGCGCCGGTGCATCGGCGGTGCTGCCGTTCGCGCTGGCCCAGCGCGGCTGAGCGGCGCGGCTTCGTGAGCCGCGCGGTGCCGCCATCCGCGTGAGAGCCGCCGGACGGGCTACGAGCCGGGTACGGCGCTCGCTACGCTCTGGGGCTCTCGGCCGGTGCTACGCCGGTGAGCAGGGAGGAATCCCGGTGATCGAGCACCCTGCGGATCGGTCCATCCCGGTGGAGCTGCTGCGTCCTGGCGACCACTCGTGCATGGACGTCGTCGACGTCGATGCCAGATGGGAGGTGCTGACTGCCTTCGCGCAGCTAGGGCTGGCACGCAGGGAGAAGGTGATGCTCATCCTCGACCCGGACGATCTGAACGACGACGAGGCGATCGCCCGCCTCGACGGTGGCACCGGCATCGCGGATGCCGCCCGGGAGAGCGGGCAGTTCGTCATCGCCCGCAACACGCCTCTCTACTTCCCGGACGGGCACTTCGATGCCGACCGCACCCGGCAGGCCTACGCCGCCACGGCCACGCAGGCCGTCGACGAGGGCTACCGGGCGCTGCGGGTCACGATCTCGATGGGGTGGTCGCCGCGGGCCGGCTGGAGCGACGAGCAGCTGATGGCGTGGGAGAGCTCGGCGGAGCAGCTCTTCGCGTCGTTCCCCTTCGCGGCGCTGTGCTGGTACGACCGGGAGCGGTTCAGCGAGCACATGCTGGCCGGCGCGCGCCGGATCCATCCGATCCGGGTGATCGACCGCCTCGGCTCGCTCGAGGTCAGCAGGCATTCCGGCCGCGCGCGGATCGCGGGGTCCGCGGAGCTCGGGACGCGCGCGGAGTTCACCCGGATCCTGGGAGAAGCGCTGGCCCGGCGCCCGGACCAGGGGCCGCTCCACTTCGAGCTCGATCTCGCCGACATGTGCTACCTGGACGCCCACTGCGCCTGGATGTTGATCGATCTCGCCGCGTCGCTCCCCGCGGGCGACCGGCTCGTCATCCGTTGCACGCGGACGCTGGAGATGGTGCTGCGCGGGCTCGGCGCAGACGCCGTGCCGCAGATGGAACTCGTCGTGGGGAGCGACGCGGGAAGCGCAGCCGGCGTGGCATGAACACGGAACGTCTGCTGGATCTCGGCTTCACCCGTCCCGACCTGCCGCTCGTGCGCGTCCGGCTCGCCGCGACGCTGCAGCGGGCCGGGCTGAGGGAACCGGCGCTCGGCGCGTTCGTCCACGCCGTGCTCGAGGTCGTGACCAACGCGGTCCTGCACGGTGGGGGCGAGGGACACCTCATGGCGCTGGCGGTCAACGGAGAGGTGCGGTGCGAGGTCACCGACCGCGGTCCTTGCCCAGCGGCCGTTGCGCTCCGCACCGGGCAGGAGGGCCGCGGGCTGATGCTCGCCGAAGCGCTTGCCGGGCGGCTCGAGGTGCGGCCGGGTCCGGACAACCGGGGCACGACGGTCGTTCTCACCGCCGCCGTGCGCTGATCGGCGCTTGATCGGCGCTGCCTACTCCCACACCACCACGTTGCGGCGTACCGGCACCGAGTCCACGTTGCGGGCGAAGAGCTCCGGCGAGCGCCGCCGGATGCGCTCGACGTCGTCGAAGACGGCCCGCAGGTGGGCGCGCATGGCCGTCCGTGCCGCGCCGACGTCGCGGGCGAGCACAGCCTCGAAGATCTCTATGTGCTGGTCGGTGAACGCGGGCGGCGCGGTCGCCTGCAGCCCTAGCCTGCGGGCCCGGTCCAGGTGCCCCTTGGCCGACACGACCGTCGCCCATGCGTTGCCATGCCCGGCCAGGCGCAGCAGCGCGTGGTGGAAGGCCTCGTCGAGCGCGAAGAACTCCTCGACGTCCAGGTGGGGCCGCCGCTGCTCGGCCAGGTTCTCGCGCAACTCGCGCACGAGGTCGGGATCCAGCTCCGGTGGCAGGTCCTCGAGTGAGGCGAGCTCGACGGCCTCGCGGAGGAACTGCGCGTCGGCCACCCGGGCCGGATCGACCCGGGAGACGAACGACCCGACCTGCGGGAAGACCTGCACGAGGCCCTCCTCCGCGAGCAGGATCAGGCTCTCCCGCACCGGCGTGCGGCTGACGCCGAGCTGGGCGGCGAGCTCGTTCTCGGACAGCGCGGATCCCGGCGGGAACTCGAGGGTCAGGACCTTGCGCCGCAGGGTCTCGTAGACCGTTCTGCGGCTGGTCCGCCGGGTCGGCTGCGCCACCGCGCCAGCCTATCGACCCTTGCACCCCGTGCGCGACATCTGCTTGTATATCAGTACTACGCGACAAGGAGGTTGTGGATGAGCCGGATCGAACGGGCCGAGGTGTTCGTCGCCTCCCCCGGGCGCAACTTCGTGACGCTGCGGATCACGACCTCGGACGGCGTGACCGGTCTCGGCGACGCCACGCTGAACGGCCGTGAGCTGGCGGTCGCGGCCTACCTGCGCGAGCACGTGGTCCCGCTGCTCGCCGGCCGTGACCCGGCCCGCATCGAGGACATGTGGCAGTACCTCTACAAGGGCGCGTACTGGCGTCGCGGCCCGGTCACGATGACCGCGATCTCGGCCGTCGACACCGCGCTGTGGGACATCAAGGGCAAGGTCGCGGGCCTGCCCCTGTACCAGCTGCTCGGCGGCCGGTCCCGCGACGGCGTCATGGTGTACGCGCACGCCAGCGGCGCCGACGTGCCATCGCTGCTGGACGACGTCGAGCGCTTCCTCTCCCTCGGCTACCGCGCGGTGCGGGCGCAGGCCGCCGTGCCCGACGTCGGCGGCACCTACGGCGTCCGCAAGGGCGAGGGGATCTACGAGCCCGCCTCGACTGCGCTGCCCGACGAGCAACCATGGGACACCGAGGCCTACCTCGGCTTCGCACCGACCTACCTGGAGGCGGTGCGGGAGCGCTTCGGGTTCGGCTTCCACCTGCTGCACGACGTGCACCACCGGCTCACCCCGATCGAGGCGGCCCGGTTCGGCAAGCGGTTGGAGGAGTGCCGGCTCTTCTGGATGGAGGACCCGACGCCCGCGGAGAACCAGGAGGCGTTCCGGCTGATCCGCCGGCACACCACCACCCCGATCGCCGTCGGGGAGGTGCTCAGCTCGATCTGGGACGTGCAACAGCTGATCACCGAGCAGCTGATCGACTACGTGCGCACCACGGTCGTGCACGCCGGCGGCATCACCCACCTGCGGCGGATCTTCGACCTCGCGGCGCTCTACCAGGTGCGCACCGGCTCGCACGGCGCCACCGACCTGTCGCCGGTCACGCTGGCCGCCGCGGTGCACCTCGACACCGCGGTGCCCAACTTCGGCATCCAGGAGTACATGCCGCACGCACCGGAGACGATGGAGGTCTTCCGCTCCGGCGTGCGATTCGCCGACGGGATGCTCGTCCCGTCCGAGGAGCCCGGTCTGGGCGTCGAGTACGACGCCGAGGCCGCCGCCCGGTTCCCCTACGAACCGCGCTACCTGCCCGTCGCCCGCCGGCTCGACGGCTCTGTGCACGACTGGTGAATGAGGAATCGATGACCGAGAGCACGAAAGCGGGCCCGGCAACCCGGACGACCCGCGACCTGGCGAAGGCCGCCACGTCCGGCTGGCTCGGCACGGCGATGGAGTTCATGGACTTCCAGCTCTACTCGCTGGCGGCCGCCATCGTCTTCAACCAGCTCTTCTTCCCGAACGTCAGTCCCGCGATCGGTCTGATCGCCGCGATGGCCACCTACGGCGTCGGGTACGTCGCGCGGCTCGCGGGCGCGATCTACTTCGGGCGGATGGGCGACCGCATCGGGCGCAAGCGGGTGCTGTACCTGACGATCCTGCTGATGGGCGCGTCCACCACCCTGATCGGCTTCCTGCCGACGTACGCGCAGATCGGCCTCCTCGCACCGATCCTGCTGGTCGCCCTGCGGCTGATCCAGGGCTTCGGCGCAGGGGCGGAGATCGCGGGCGCCACCGTGATGCTCGCCGAGTACGCGCCGGTGCGCCGCCGCGGCGTGATCGCCTCGCTGGTGTCCCTCGGGACGAACTCCGGCACGCTCGCCGCGTCGGCGCTCTGGGCGTTCCTGCTGGCCGTGCTGTCGGACGAGCAGCTGCTGGAGTGGGGCTGGCGCCTGCCGTTCCTCCTCAGCTTCGTGCTGATGATCTTCGCGGTGTGGCTGCGCAGGAGCCTCAAGGAGAGCCCGGTGTTCGAGGAGCGCGCCGACGTCGTCGACGGCCGGGCCCTCAGCCGTGCCGAAGCGGAAGGAAGCGTGCTGGAGGCCGGCCTCCAGCAGCGCAAGGGCAAGGCGTTCTTCCTCGCGCTGGGCCTGCGGTTCGGCCAGGCGGGAAACTCGGGGCTCGTCCAGACGTTCCTCGTCGGCTACATCGCCTCGACGCTGCTCATCGACCGGTCGGTCCCGACCGACGCGATCATGTACGGCTCGCTGCTCGGCTTCGCCACGGTGCCGATCGTCGGGCTGCTGGGCGACCGGTTCGGCCGCCGCCCGATGTACGTCGCGCTGTCCGTCCTGACCGCCGTGCTCGCCTTCCCGCTGCTCCTGCTGATCACCAGCGGCAGCACCGTCGCGCTGGTGCTCGGCATGATCCTCGCGCTCAACATCGGGGTGCTCGGCCTGTTCTCGCTGGAGAGCGTCACGATGGCCGAGCTCTTCGGGGCCCGCACACGGTTCACCCAGCTCGCGCTGGCCAAGGAGATCGGTGGGATCCTCGCCACTGCGATCGGGCCGGTCGTCGCGGCCACCCTCACCGCGGTCACCGGGAGCTGGTGGCCGATCGCCGCGATGCTCGTCGCCTACTCGCTGATCACCCTCGTCGCCACCGTGCTCTCCCCCGAGACGCGCGGGCGCGACCTCGTGAAGCTGGAGGACGCCGCATGAGAGCGGTTGTCGTGCACGCCGCCGGGGACGTCCGGGTCGACGAGCGCCCCGACCCGAAGCCCGGCCCTGGCGAGGTGCTGCTGGCGATGGAATGGGGCGGCATCTGCGGCTCCGACATCTCCTACTTCCGGCACGGGGCCACCGGCACCGCCGTGATCCGCCACCCGCTAGTGCTCGGGCACGAGGTGGCGGGCCGGGTCGCCGCGATCGGGCCGGACGTCGACGGGATCGCCGAGGGGGACGCCGCCACCGTCCACCCGGCAACGCTCGTCGGCGATCCGCACCTGCCGGATCGGATCGCCGGGCGCACCAACCTGCACCCGTGCGTGCGCTACTTCGGCTCGGCCGCCCTCGACCCGCACACGGACGGCGGGTTCAGCGAGTACCGGGTGGTCCGCGCCGACCAGATCCGCCTCCTGCCCGACGGGGTGAGCACCGAGCACGGCGCGCTGGCCGAGCCGCTCGGCGTCGCGCTGCACGCCGTGAACCGGGCGGGCGACGTCGGGGGCAAGACCGTGCTGGTGAACGGCGCCGGACCGATCGGGTCGCTCGTGGTGGCCGCAGCGAAGCACCGCGGCGCCAACGCCGTGGTGGCCTCCGACGTCGCGGCGTCCGCGCTTGTGGTCGCCGCCGCGATGGGCGCCGACACCACGATCGACCTCACCACGTCCGCGCTCCCCGAGGACGTCGAGGTGGTGATCGAGGCCTCCGGCGCCGCGGCGGCCATCGGCCCGGTGCTGCGGGCCACCGCCCGCGGCGGCACACTCGTGCAGGTCGGCAACCTGCCCGGGAGCGCGGTGTCGGCGGTGCTGGGCGACCTGGTCACCCGCGAGATCACCTGGGTGGGCTCCTACCGGTTCGTCGACGAGATCGACGACGCCCTGCGGGCCATGCGAGACGGCCTCGACGTCTCCCCAGTGATCACCCACCGGTTCGCTCTGGAGCAGGCTGCAGAGGCACTTGCTGTCGCAGGCGACCGCACATCCGGCAGCAGCAAGGTGCTCCTCGGTCTGGAAGCAGGCACCGTCTAGAACAGCGCTATGGGTCCATAGCGCTGCTCGAGGGGCGGGGGAGTTCGGCCAGCACCCGGCAATGTCTCTTGACGATCACCTGCGGCGCGGTGAGGACGGGCGCGTCCGTCCCCGTCGGCACCACGGTCAGGCGCCAGTCCGCCGCGCCGGCCCGGCCGGCCGCGACCCAGCTGTCCAGCGCGGCCAGCAGGCGGTCACCGAGCGCGGCGCCTTCCGGTCCGAACTCGCGCACGGCCACTGGCCCCGGCCCGGGCTCCGGCGGCCCGTCCAGCACCACGGCGGCCACCCCGTCCCCGCTCGTCAGCGCCACGGTGCCGCCCTCGGAGCCGAGCGGGAACAGGTCGTCGGGCAGCTGGGTCTCGGGCTCCACCTCGATCAGCCGGCACACGCCCGGCTCGGTCAGTGCGAGCCACAACCCGAACCCGTCCCAGATGTCCACCACGCTCAGCCGCCCCGGCGCGGGGCGCCGCTCCCGCGGATCGGCCAGCACGCGGGCGACCCCGCCCGGATCCGGTTCCGGGGCGTCGTCCGGCGTCTGCAGCGCGATGCCCAGATCACCGACCACCCGGCTCGCGTCCGCGCTCGCGGCCGCCCCGCGCAACCGGATGAACGCGCAGCTGCGCACCGAGTCGCAACGCAGCACGCCGTCCGGGCCCAGGTCGAGCGCGACCGAGAGCTGGCTGCCGCGCACCGCGAGCGGCAGCAACAGCCGCCCACCCGGCGCGAGCTGCGCCACCCACGCGGGTTGCACGTCGTCGCTGCCCACGGTCAGCACGATCCGGTCGTACGGCCCGCCGGGTGGGTAGCCGTTCGCGCCATCGGCCGCCACCAGGTCCACGCCGTAGACCCGCGCCGAAGCCAGGTGCACGGCGGCGCGGTCGACGAGCTCCTCATCGATGTCGACGGCCGTGACCGCGCCCGTGGGGCCCACGATCCGGGACATCAGCGCCGCGTTGTAACCCGTGCCGGCTCCGATCTCGAGCACCCGGTGACCGGGCCGCAGGCCCAGCTGCTCGAGCATGATCGCCATCATCGAGGGCTGCGACGCCGAACTGGTGGCCACGCCCTCGGTGAACTGCACGGCGACCGCCTCGTCGGCGTAGGCGTCGGCGACGGCGAGCCCTGGCAGGAACAGGTGGCGCGGAACGCCACGAAACGCCTCCTCCACGGCGGCCGAGCGGATCCTGCCCGCCTCGCGCAGGGCGTCGACCATCCGGCTACGAGCCCGCTCGGCGTCCACGACGGCGAGTCTGGTGCCCCGGGGCATTACCCGCCAACCCCGGTGGTCAGGAGCCTGCCATGGGCACGAGGTCGTCGGCGTGCACGACTTCCCGGCGCTGTTCGGGAGCCAGGTCGCGGGTGCGGCGGCCGATCAGCTCGGGTAGCTCGGCCGCATCGAAGCCCACCACCCCGCGCGCGACGACCACACCGTTCGGGCCGACGAGGTCGACAACGTCGCCCGCGACGAAGTCGCCGGAGATGCCGTGGATGCCGGCCGCGAGCAGCGAGCGCCTGCGGTCGATCACCGCGGCGACCGCGCCCGCGTCCAGGTCGAGCGCGCCGCGCACGTCCGCGGCGTGCCGCAGCCAGAACCGGCGCGCCGACATGCGCCGGCCCGACGGCTGGAACGCCGTACCGACCTTCGGGCCCGCCTCGGCCACGTCCAGCGCCGCGACGACGTCCTCGGCCGACGCGAGCAGTACCGGGATGCCGGCGGCAGCGGCCATCGCGGAGGCCGTGATCTTGGTGGCCATGCCGCCGGTGCCCAGCGAGCCGGCCCGCGCCCGCGCCACCCGCACCGCCTCCAGGTCAGCCGGGGCATCCACCTCGGACAGCAGGCTGGAGCCGGCAAGCCGCGGGTCGCCGTCGTAGAGACCGTCGACGTCGGAGAGCAGGACGAGCCCGTCGGCACCGATCAGGTGGGCCACCAGCGCGGCGAGCCGGTCGTTGTCGCCCACCCGGATCTCGTCGGTGACCACCGTGTCGTTCTCGTTGACGACGGGCACCACGCCGAGCCCGAGCAGCCGTTCGAGGGTGCGCTGGGCGTTGCGGTAGTGCGCGCGGCGGATCATGTCGTCCGCGGTGAGCAGCACCTGCCCGATCGGCTGCCCGTGCTTGCCGAACGCGGCGGCGTACGCCTCCGCGAGCAGCAGCTGCCCGACGGACGCGGCGGCCTGCTGGGTGGCGAGATCGCGGGGACGGCGCGTGAGCCCGAGCGGGGCGAGCCCGGCCGCGATCGCGCCCGACGACACGAGCACCACCTGGCTCCCGGCCTCCCGGCGCGTGGCCAGCGCATCGACCACGGCCTGCAAGCGTGACGGGTCGAGCCCGCCGTCGAGGCTGGTGAGCGAGGACGATCCGACCTTGACGACGATGCGCCGCGCCGACGCGATCCGGGCTCGCGCGCCGCTCATTCGTCCTCGCCCGGCCACAGTTCTTCGTCGGTGTGGTGCCGTCGGCGTTCCGCCTTCGCCGACTTGCGTTCGGCCGCCGAGATGCGGCCGCTCTGATCCAGGCGCCGGTCGGTGCCCCGGCCGGACATCATCACGGCCACGCCGGACGGGGTGCTCGGCTCCCAGTCGAACGTGACATCGCCGATCGTCACCGGGCAGCCCGGCTCCGCGCCGGCCTTCGCGAGGGCGTCCTCGACACCGAGGCGGGTGAGCCGGTCGGCGAGGTAGCCGACGGCCTCGTCGTTGTCGAACGCCGTCTGCCGGATCCAGCGCTCCGGACGGGCGCCGCGGACAATGAAGCCGCCGGGCAGCTCCGGGTCGGGCTCGATCGTGAAGCCGGAGTCGTCGACGGCCTGCGGGCGCAGCACGATCCGCGTCGGCTCGGCCACCGGTTGCGCCGCACGGTGGGCGCGGACCTGCTCGGCCATCGCGAACGAGAGCTCGCGCAGCCCCGCGTGGGACGCGGTGGAGATCGGGATGACCCGCCAGCCGTAGCGCTCCTCGAGATCGGCCTTCACCAGGTCTGCCATCTCGGCCGCGTCGGGCACGTCGACCTTGTTCAGCGCGATCAGCCGCGGCCGGTCGGCCAGTTCGCCGCCCAGCGCGGGCGTGTAGCGGGCCAGCTCGTCCTCGAGGGCGTGCACGTCGGAGACCGGGTCGCGGCCCGGCTCGTACGTGGCGCAGTCGACGACGTGCACGAGCACCGAGCAGCGCTCGATGTGGCGCAGGAAGTCCAGCCCGAGACCGCGGCCCTCCGAAGCACCCGGGATGAGACCAGGCACGTCGGCGACGGTGAACACGTCCTCCCCCGCCGTGACCACGCCGAGCTGCGGCACGAGCGTGGTGAACGGGTAGTCGGCGATCTTCGGCCGGGCCGCGGACAGCGCCGCCACCAGCGAGGACTTCCCCGCCGACGGGAAGCCAACCAGCCCGACGTCGGCCATGGAGCGCAGCTCGAGCACCAGATCACGGGTCTCGCCCGGCTCGCCGAGCAGCGCGAACCCTGGCGCCTTGCGCGCCGACGAGGCGAGTGCGGCGTTGCCCAGCCCACCGCGACCACCCGCGGCGGCCACGAAGCGGGTGCCCGCGCCGACCAGGTCGGCAATGATCTCGCCGTCCGGGTCGAACACGACCGTGCCGTCGGGGACGCGCAGCTCCAGGTCCTCGGCGTTGGCGCCGGCCTTGAAGCTGCCCTGGCCCTGCTTGCCGTTGCCGGCCATGGCATGTGGGCGGTGGTGGAAGTCGAGCAGCGTGTGCACCCCGGGGTCGACGACCAGCACAACGGATCCGCCGCGCCCGCCGTTGCCGCCGTCCGGGCCGCCGAGCGGCTTGAACTTCTCGCGATGCACGGAGGCGCAGCCGTTGCCGCCCGCGCCCGCCGTGGCGTGAATCACCACGCGGTCCACGAACTTCGACATCGACTCTCCTCACACGACAACGGCGGGCCACCCCTGGGGCGGCCCGCCGTTGTCAGGTTCTACGGGTGGTACAGGCCTCAGGCCTGCGCCGGCACCACGTTGACGACCTTGCGGCCCTTCGCGTAGCCGAACTCGACCGAGCCCTCGACCAGCGCGAACAACGTGTCGTCGCCGCCCCGGCCGACGCCGAGACCCGGGTGGAACTTGGTGCCGCGCTGGCGGACGAGGATCTCGCCCGCGTTGACGACCTGGCCGCCGAAGCGCTTCACGCCGAGACGCTGTGCGTTGGAGTCGCGACCGTTGCGCGAGCTGGACGCACCCTTCTTGTGAGCCATGGTTGCGTCCTCCTACTTCGAGATTCCGGTGACCTGCACCTTGGTGAGCGGCTGGCGGTGGCCCTGCCGCTTGTGGTAGCCGGTCTTGTTCTTGAACTTGTGGATGCGGATCTTCGGGCCCTTGGTGTGCTCGACCACCGTGGCGGTGACCGAGGCCGCCGCGAGCGCCGCGGAATCGGTGGTGACGTCGTCGCCGTCCACCAGGAGCACAGCCGGCAGGCTCACCTCGGCGCCGGGATCACCATCGATCTTCTCGACGGTGACGACGTCGTCGACGGCCACCTTGTACTGCTTACCGCCGGTCTTGACGATCGCGTACATCGACGCACTGCTCCTGAAGCTCGGGGGTCATAGCACAGGGCACCCTGTGCGGGCCGCGACTGCTTCGGAGCGCGGCACTGATGTCCCAGGTTACCGGACGGGTTCGAAGGTCGGTCATGCCGGGTCTCCCCCGGCCTCCGCCGCAGGCGGACCCGCAGGCCGCGACGCCGCCCTGCGGGCCCGGCGGGGCCGGGCGGCAGGGGCGGGCTCGGGCTGCGGCGGCACGGCAACGGGCGCGGGAGCCGCACCCGGCTCCGGCGTGACCGGCACCGTGAGCACCGCGGCGACGGGCGCGTCACCCGCCGTGGCGGAGGGCGCTCCCGCGGTGCGGGTGACCCGGCCGCGGCGACGGCGGGGCCGCTCCTCCGGCTCGCTCACGGCCTGCTCGTCGGCCCCCTGCTCGGGGACGTCGGGCACGGCGACCGCGGGTGCAGCGACCTCGGACGCGGCAACCTCGGACGCGGCGACCTCGGGCGCAGCGACCTCGGGCGTCTCGGTGGCGTCCGCCTCGGGACGGTCGTGCGCCGCTGCGACCGAGCGCTCGACGACGACCTCCTCGACCACGTCGGAGGCGACGTCCACCGGCGCGGCCGCGGGCGAGGTCTCCACCACGCCGCGGCGCGCGCTGCGCCGCACCCGCCTGCTCGTGGGGGGCGCAGGCTCGGCGGGCGGCACCGGCGATGCCGGCGTCGGGTCGAGCGCAGCGGGCGTGACGACCGGGGCGGGCGCACCGACGTCGACGGAGGCTTCGGCGGTGTCCGGACGGCCGTTGCCGTTGGCGTGTGCGACGGCGACCGGCTCCGGCTTGCGCACGTCGTGGCCGTTGCGATCGTCGCCCTCCCGGCGCCCGCGACCGCCGCGGGACCGGCGCACCTCGCGTTCGGGCCGGTCGAGGCGGTCCGGACGGCTGACGGCGGCGACGACGGGCTCGGTGTTGACGATCACACCGCGTCCGCGGCAGTGCTCGCACGGGGTGGAGAAGTGCTCCAGCAGCCCGCCGCCGACGCGCTTGCGCGTCATCTGGACGAGCCCGAGGGAGGTGACCTCGGCGACCTGGTGGCGGGTGCGGTCGCGGGCGAGGCATTCGGTGAGCCTGCGCAGCACGAGGTCGCGGTTGGCCTCGAGCACCATGTCGATGAAGTCGATGACGATGATGCCGCCGATGTCGCGCAGCCGCAGCTGGCGCACGATCTCCTCGGCCGCCTCGAGGTTGTTGCGGGTGACGGTCTCCTCGAGGTTGCCGCCCGAGCCGGTGAACTTGCCGGTGTTGACGTCGATGACCGTCATGGCCTCGGTGCGGTCAATCACCAGCGTGCCACCGGAGGGCAGCCACACCTTGCGGTCGAGCGCCTTGAGCAGCTGGTCGTCGATCCGGTACTCGGCGAACGCGTCGTTCGGCCCGACGTGGCGGCGCACCCGGTCGGTGAGCTCCGGCGCGACGTGCCCGACGTAGTTGGCCAACGTCTCCCACGCGTCGTCGCCCTCGACGATCAGGCGGGAGAAGTCCTCGTTGAACTGGTCGCGCACGACCTTGATGAGCAGGTCCGGCTCCTCGTAGAGCAGCACGGGCGCCTTGGGCTTGTTCGGGCCGGTGGCCTCGGCCTTGCCCTTCACGACCTCCCACTGCGCCTGCAGGCGGCGGACGTCGCGCTCGAGGGCCTCCTGGCTCACGCCCTCCGACGCGGTGCGGATGATCACCCCGGCCTCGCTGGGGACGATCTCCTTGAGCATGTCCTTGAGCCGCTTGCGCTCCACGTCGGGCAGCTTGCGGCTGATCCCGGCGGCACCGCCGCTCGGGACGTAGACGAGGAACCGGCCGGCAAGGCTGATCTGGGTGGTGAGCCGGGCGCCCTTGTGGCCGATCGGGTCCTTCGTGACCTGGACGAGCACGCTGTCGCCGCTGGCGAGCGCCTGCTCGATGCGGCGCTGCTTCCCGCCGAGCCCGGCGGCGTCCCAGTCGACCTCGCCCGCGTAGAGCACCGCGTTGCGGCCCCGGCCGATGTCGACGAACGCGGCCTCCATGCTGGGCAGCACGTTCTGCACGCGGCCGAGGTAGATGTTGCCGACCAGCGACTTCCCCGTGCTGCCGTCGCGGCTGCCGGTGGTGTTGACGAAGTGTTCGACGAGGATGTCGTCCTCGAGCACCGCGATCTCGACGCGGTCGCCGCGCTCCCGAACCACCATCGAGCGATCCACCGATTCGCGGCGGGCCAGGAACTCGGCCTCCGACAGGATCGGTGCCCGCCGCCGCCCGGCGTCCCGCCCGTCACGGCGGCGCTGGCGCTTGGCCTCGAGGCGGGTGGAACCGCGGACGCTCTGCACGCCGTCGCCCTCGTCGTCGCGCACCTCGCGCGGCGTCCGCACCTTGGTGACCGTGTTGGACACGTCGGCCTCGTCACCGACGTCGGCCGCGTCGTCGCCCGAGCCGCGGCGGCGACGCCTGCGCCGACGCCTGCGCGCGGTGCCCGTCTCCTCGCCGTCGCCTTGGGCCTCGTCGTCCTGCTCGCCGTCCTCGGCCTCGTCACCGCTGTCGGTGTCGCTCTCGCCGGACTCGTCCTCGGCGGCGCCCTCACCGGACTCGCCGGTGCTGTCGTCGCTGGTCTCGTCGTCGGTGCCGTCGGCGCCACGACCCCGGCCGCGGCCGCGACGGCCGCGGCGCCTGCGACGGCGACCGGCGGCGTCATCGGAATCGTCGGAGTCGTCGCCCTCGTCCTCGGCGCCGGCCGCGGGCTCGGTGGTCTCGGCGGCGGGCTCCGGGGCCGGGGCGGGCTCCGGCCGGCGGCTGGGCCGGCTGGGGGCCTGGAACAGTGGGGTGGGCGGGGCAAACACCGGCGCAAGCGGGGCGCCGGGTTCGGCGGACGGCTCACCCGGGTCCGGCTCGCCCACGTCCTGCGCGGGGGGATGCTCCTGCTCGGGCCCGAGCTTGGCGGCTACCTGCTCGGCCACGTTCTTCTCGACGCTGGACTGGGCGCTGCGCACCTCGACGCCCAACGAAGCCAGCGCCGCGAGCACCTCGCGGCTCGTACGTGCGAGCCTTCTGGCGAGCGCGTGCACCCGCATCCTTTCCGGCAGGTCGTCCAGCGCGGGTACGGTGACTGGCCCGCCGGGTGTACCGGCGGGCGATTCAGTATTCGACATCCAGCTCCTCCGCCCCCGGGCGCCTCCGGTGCGGAGGCGGCCGCGCAGGGGCCACGTGCAGTTCTCTCTCGCCGCGCTGCGCGACGAGCAATCCTCTGGTCTCGCTCCGCCCGGGGAGGGCGGCACTCCTCGGCGACGAGCCGGTCCGCTGGATCAGGCCCGGGTGGTGACCCGGTCTTCAGCCGAGAGGATCGGCCAGGTCGCCTCGATGGTCGAGCAGTCCCTGGGCCGTCCGGGTCGCCTTGGCGGGCGATGACAGCCTGAGGCCTGCGACAACATCGAGTGCACCCAACACGTCGTCGGGTCGAACGGCGGGTGTCGTCTGCCGCACGACCGCCGTCAGTATCGCACAGACTCCCGCCCGATCGGGGGGTATCGCGCCCGCGCCACCCGACGGTGCGGCATCGTCCGGGGCCGGATCCCGCACGTCCGCCCGCACGAGCGCGGCCCGCACGTCGATCTTGCGACGACCCGACGGTGTGACGCGTTCGACGACAACCGACTCCCGATCGAGCAGCGCGGACAGCGCGGCCCGCAGCGCAGCCGGCTCGACGCCGGGCAGTTCGACGACCCAACTGCTGGCCTCGATCCGCTCGGCCAGCGGCCTACCCTCCGCGACGGCGGCCGCGAGCACGTCGAGCCCGTCGGGCAGGGCGGCGTCAAGGGCGGCCACGAGCGCCGCGGGGTCGACCGGGCGGGTCAGCCCGATCTCCATGTACTCGGCCTCGCTCGCCGTGCCGGTGGGAGCCGCGCCGATCCAGGACAGCCGAGGGTGCGGGCTGAACCCGTGCGAATGCGCGACCGGCACGCCCGCCCGCCGCACGGCCCGCTCGAAGCTGCGCGCCACGTCGCGGTGGGAGAGGAACCGCAGCCGCCCGCGCTTGGCGAAGCGCAGCCGCACCCGCTGGACGGTGGGCGGAGCGGGGTTGGCGGCCTCACCGGGACGCACACGAGCCATGGCGGGAGTGTAGGAGGCGGGCTTCGAGGTTCAGGCCCGCGTCTTCCCGGCGGTCCTCGTCAGTGCCGCCAGCGGGCGGCGTCGCGGGCGATCGGGTTCGCCGGGGAGCGCGCCCCTGTCCGGCCATCGAGCGCCCGGCCGGCTTCACGGCCGAGGCGGAGGGCGGTTCGCAGGGTGGCCGCCCAGCGACTCCGGGTCTCGTGACGGGTCATGTCGGTTCCTTCCACGACTGGCGGGGCGCACGCCGGCCCCGGACCCTGCGGATACGCCGTCGAATGCAGACGGGGTTCGACGGGGCTGCGATCGACCGCAGGGAAGGGCCCCGGTCCTGGCGCGGATCGCGGCGCGCAACAGGGGGCCAAGATCCAAAGTGTCGGTTCTCCACGGCTGCGCCCACGACCATGGACAACCGATACCGCGGATCACTGCCTGCCAGCGGCGATGCGGCGCGCATGGGCCGCGGCACGGTAGAGCGTGCACGGCCAGTGAGGTGCGATCCGCACCTGCGAGCGGCAGCCGAGGCACCGGCCGTCCCGGCCGCTGACGTGCAGCTCCAGCAGCGCCGCCCACACCTCGGGAATGGCGGCCAACTCGACCGCGAAGGGCCAGTCTCCCGCCGCCCACTCCTCGTCCTCGAGCACGTATTGAGCGTCGCGTCGCGGTTGACTGGTCGACACCCCGTGACGCCGCGATCTCGTGCCGTGATTCCCGGTCGGGCGGGGAGTACGTTGCGGCCATGGTCGCCCGCTCCGCCCGGCTCCGTGAGCAGCTCGCCCTTGCCGAGTCGTTGCGAGCGACGGCCGGACGTGGAGCGAAATCGCCGCAGCCCTGCGCACCCGCTACGGCCTGAATGCCCGGGTCGCGATGCGGATCGCCCACGGCTGGACGCAGGCCGAGGCGGCCCAGGCGTGGACCCGCCGCTGGCCCGACGAGCCGAAGACCTTCAAGAACATCTCCTACTGGGAGAACTGGCCCAGCCCCACCGGGCACATGCCGTCACTGCACGTCCTGGACCGGCTCGCGCAGATCTACGAGTGCGACGTCGCCGATCTACTGGCCGGCTGGGGTGAGCACGGCGGCGGCCGGAGCTCCGACGGCGGCACCGAACCGGAGACACTCGCGTGGCAGGTGGGCAACCTCGACCTCCACCAGCTGACCCGCGCCATTGCCGACTGGCCCCACCGGCTGCCCGGCGATCAGCGCCGCGCGCAGCTGCTCAAGCTGAGCACCGCCGCCGCCGTGGCGGCCGGCCGGGCCAGTGCACGACCGCCCGCTGCGCTGGGTCGAGGCCCGGCACTCCACGAACTGACCGGACCGTGGGCGAGTCGGTACACCTACGTCAGCACCGGCCGAGGCGCAGAGCTGGAGGGTGTGCACCGGATCGAGCTCCGCACAGCGGGCGGCCGCCTCGTCGGCAGGAGCGAGCCGACGGAGACGGGCACGCTCGAACTCGACCTCTCCACCGACGGCATGCTGGTCACGGGCGGCTGGACGGAGCGCACGTCGCCGTCGGGCTACTACCGGGGCGCCGTGTACCACGGGATCGCCCAGTTCGTGCTCGATCCCACGGGCCGCTCCATGATCGGCCGCTGGCTCGGGCCCGACCGCCGCTTCGAGATCGACTCCGGCCGCTGGGAGCTGCACCGCGCCGAGTGAGCGGACCAAGATCCGAACTTCCGGTTGCCCACAGCTGCCACCACGACCATGAGCAACCGATACTTCGGATCATGCACTTCAAGATCTGAAGTATCGGTTGTCCACGGCTGCGATCACGACCATAGACAACCGATTCCGCGGATCATGGAACCGCGAGCGCCCCGGCGCCGTCTGTGCCGGGCATGTCCATCGATCTCACCCGCCCGTTCCGTGGCTCGGCCGCCGTCGCCTCAGGCTTGCTCACCTCAGGTCAGCTGCGCGGGCCCCGTTTCCAGCGGTTGTTCCCCGACGTGTACGCCCCCGCCGACCTCGAGCCCGATCTCGCGCTCCGATCCGCCGCCGCGGCGGTCCTGGTCGAGGGGCGCGGAGTGCTGGCCGGCTACTCGGCCGCCGAGTTGCTCGGTGCGTCGTGTGGCCCCGCCGACGCTCCGGCGGAGGTACTGCTGCTGCGCATGGGTGGCCAGTCGTACCGATGCACCGGGTTGCGGGTCCACCGCGACGCTGTCGATCCCGCCGAGATCACCGAGGTGGGCCAGTACGGCGTCACGAACCCCGTCCGCACGGCGTTCGACCTCGCCCGCTGGGTGCCCACGCTGCGGGAGAAGATCGTCGCAGTCGACGCCATCGCCCACCACTGCAAGATCGCGCTGGATGACGTCATGCGGCTGCGAATGCTCCACTTCGGCGCGTGGGGTGGCCGCCACATCGTTCCCGTGCTGCGCCTTGCCACCCCGCTGGCCGAGTCCCCGATGGAGACCCGCATCCGGATCGCCCTGCACGAACACGGCCTACCGGCCCCAGAGATCCAGTTCGAGGTCGAGGCCGCAGGCCGGGTGCGCCGACTCGACCTCGCCTACCCCTCGGTGAAGCTGGCGATCGAGTACGACGGCGATGACCACCGCAAGCAGGACCGGGCGCACAAGGACCTACTCCGCGAGGCCGCACTCGTCCGGCTCGGCTGGACGATCCTGCGCTTCGACGCCTACACGGTCTACTGCCACCCGGCTCGGATCGCCCGGACAGTCGCGTACGAACTCCGCCGCCTCGGCTACGTCGCCGCCTGACTCTGGTACATTCTGTCCCACAGATATGGGACAAAGTGTTCCGAAGTGAGGGAATGGTGGATCCGCGAGCACTCCGCAGCCGGGCCGCCGCGCTGGCGGCGGCGCGGGACCTGCTGATCGAGCAGGGCTGGCCCGGCGTCACGCACGTCGCCGTCGCCGAGCGCAGCGGCATCGGACGCACCACGCTCTACCGGCACTGGCCGGACACACCGGCCCTGATCCGCGACACCCTCGAACACCACATCGCGGTCGCCCACACCGCGCCGACCGGCGCCGTCCGCGCCGACCTGATCGCCGAGCTGGGGGCGAGCCGCGCGATGCTGCACGAGCCCGTCAGCGACCGCGCGCTCCGTCTCGTCATCGAGCGGGCCGCAGTGGACGCGGCGTTCGCCGAGATGAAGGACGCCTTGTACCGGGCCGGCACGCAGGTGCTCCGCGACATCGTCGACGCCGGCAAACAGCGGGGCGAGCTCCCGGCACTGCTCGACACCGATCTGGCGGTCGACCAGCTCTTCGGGCCGCTGTTCTTCCGCCGCCTCGTCGCGAACCGGCCCATCCCCGACGGCTACGTGCCGGAGGTCGTCGACGCCTTCCTGCGCGCCCACGAGAAGGAGAAGAGATGACCTGGCCGAGGATCGTCGTCGGCGCCGTCGCGGTGATCACCGCGCTCGGCGCGCTGCTCGCGGACGTGGTGGTCCCCGATCTGGCGGCCCAGCACGCGTTCAACCCGGCCTGGCCGCCGCACGCCAAGTTCCACGACGCCCAGTACGTCGTCATGTCGATCCTGCTCGGCGCGCTCGGCCTCGCCCTCGTCGCCCGCAATCAACTGCTCTGGGCCGCGGCGCTGCTCTCCACGCCGTGGCTCGGCATGCTCGGGGCGCTGCTGTTCCCGGGCACCGCCACCTACGACCCCGAGTTCGCCGACGACACCGTGTTCGTCCTCGGCCTGCACGGCCAGGTCTTCCTCGCCCTCGTCCTCCTCGCGGCCCTGGTCACGGCGGCGTGGGGGAGCATGCGGCGGCTTCGAGCGTCCGCCTGACGACCTCGGCCCCGCGGTCCATCGCCGCCTGGAAGCCGGGGCCGAGCTCGTCGGGGCGGACGTCGTGGGTCCAGACGAAGCGGCAGCCGCTGCCCTCGGGAACGACCTGCATCCGAGCGGTGTCGCGATCGGGCCGGACGCTGCCACCGACCACGGAGTAGGTGACGCACCGCTCGTCATCGTCGACCGCGACGAGCCGCTCGTGCACCACCACCCCGTCGGCGAACGTGACGACCCGGAGGTTCCCGTCGGCCTCGCATCCGACGACGAAACCCGGGGCCATGCGCAGCGGGCCTGCCGCGAAGTCGCCGATCACGTCCCAGACGTCGGCGGTGGCGGCGGCGATGGAGATCTCGGTACGCAGGAGTGCCATGCCACGAGCCTGGCTCCGCTCCCGGCCCAGGTCTTGAACATCCTTGCGAAGCTGTCGGACCCCGCGCGTACGGTCCGCGCCGTGCTCTCGGTCGCCGCACTCGCCACCCGGCCCGACGTCACGGTGAGCACGGTGGTCTGCCGGGAGCACCACCGCCGCTGGTCCGATGTGGAGGTGCCGGGCGAGCACCGTCTCGTGCTCGTCCGCACGGGCCGGTTCCGTCGGACGACCCCGCACGGCCTCAGAGATCTCGATCCCACGCTCGGATACGTCTCGCAGCCCGGCGTGGAGGAGCGATTCGCCCACCCGGCGGGCGGCGACGTCTGCACGACGATTTCGGTTGCACCCGCGCGGTGGGTGGCACTCTGCCGCGCGGGCGTCCGCGCGGACTTCTACGTCGACGCCCGCGTCGACCTCGCCCACCGGCGGCTACTGGCCGCCGGGAGCGATCCGGACTACGCGCTCGTCGAGCGCCTGCTCGCGCTGCTGTCGGCGACGGTCGGCCTGCTCCCGACCGGCTCGACCGGCGACCGGGCGCTCGTCGCGGCGGCCCGGGAGGCGATCCTCGCCGACGATCCCGCCGCCGGAGGGCTGTTCTCCCTCGCCGACCACCTCGGGGTCTCGCCCTACCGGCTGAGCCGGTCCTTCCCCCGCGAGGTCGGCGTCTCCCTCACCCGCTACCGCAACCGGGTGCGCGTCGGGCGCGCGCTGGAGCGCCTGGAGCAGGGCGAGCGCAGCCTCGCCCTGCTGGCGGCCGACCTCGGCTTCGCCGACCAGGCCCACCTGACGCGCACGGTCCGCCACCACACCGGCCACACGCCCGGTGCGCTCCGTCAGACCGCTTCGGCCGCCGCCAGGAGCGGATTGCGATAGGTGTGGGTCGCGTTGAGCCTGCTCATCAGGTACGGCCCGGCCTCCTGCGGCTCGTACTTGGGCTCCTCACCCGGCGCGAGGCAGGACTCGAGGCAGCTGATCTCCGCGTGGAACGGCGGGGTGACGAAGAGCGGCATCGAGTACCGGTCGGTCTGCGGCGGGTTCACCACGCGGTGGGGGTTGGAGACCCAGCGGTCGTTGGTCCAGATCGCCATCAGGTCACCGATGTTGACGACGAGAAGGTCGTCCGGGATGCCGACGTTGATCCAGCTGCCGTCGCGCGTCATCACCTGCAGCCCGCCCACGCCGTCGTCGGCGAGCAGGGTGACGGTGCCGTAGTCGGTGTGGGCGCCGCAGCCGAGCTGGTCGGGGCCCGGGGTCACGGTCTCCTGCGGCGGGTAGCGCAGGTGGCGCAGGTGGTACATGACCTCGCCGCCGGGCCGGTCGAGCAGGAACTCGTCGTGCTGGCCGAGCGCCCGCGCCATCGCCCGCTGCACGCGCTGCGCCGCCTCGATCCCCTGGGCGCGGTAGGCCTCCCACGCCTCCCGGAATGCCGGGTCGGCGGGCCACTGGTTGGGCCCGAACGTCGGGATGCCGGCCTGCACCTCGGGGTGGTCGGGGCCGTGTTCGCCGCCGGTGTCGAGCGACTCCTTGAGGTCGGCCGCGCCCTCCTCGTCGCTCTTCTCGGCCGCGATCCCGACGTAGCCGCGGTGGTTGGCCGACTTCCCGATCGCGATCTCCAGCTTCTCCTCCACCGGGAGCGCGAAGAAGCGGTGCATCGCCTCGAACATCGCCGCCTTCACGCCCGGCTCGACGCCGTGGCCCGCGATGAGGAAGAAGCCGATCTCCCGGCAGATCCGGTCGATCTCCGCGGCGGCGGCGTCCTGCTCGGGGCTGGGCGGCGCACCCGTCGCGAACGAGCTGACGTCGACGGTGGGCAGGGTCTGCGGCGGTGTTTCGGACACGGTTCCTCCCATGTTCAGATCTTCAGCCGACGGCGCACCGCCGCGGCCCGGTCGGCCGCCTCGGCGAGCACCGCGGCCTCGTCGACGCGGGTGAAGCGCCGGTCGCGCAGCACCCACTCGCCGTCGCAGAGCACGGACTCGACATTCTCGGACTTGCACGCGGTCACCAGCGCGGACACGGGATCGGCCGCGGTGGCGAAATTCGGGGTGAACGGGTCGAGCACCACGAGGTCGGCCCGCTTGCCCACCTCGAGGGAGCCGACGAGCCCGCCCATGCCGAGCGCGGTGGCGCCGTCGATCGTGGCCATCCGCAGCACGCTCCCGGCCGGGAGCACGGTGGGGTCGCGCCGCACGCCCTTCTGCACGATCGCGGCGAGCCACATCTCGTCGATCATGCTCATGCGATTGTTGGACGGCGCACCGTCGGTGCCCAGCGCGACGTGCACGCCCGCGTCGAGCATGTCGGCGATCCGCGGCGTGCCGAGGATCTTGAGGTTGGACGCCGCGTTGTGCGACACGGGGCACCCCCTCTCGGCCAGCAGCGCGATCTCCTCGTCGTCCACCCAGGTGGCGTGCACGGCGAGCAGGTCGGGGCCGAGCGCGCCGAGCCGCTCCAGGTGCCGGACGGTCGTGACACCCCGCGTCGCCACCGAGTGCTCGTTCTCCTCGGGCACCTCCGCCACGTGCATCTGCACGACGGTGCCGAGCTTCCGGGCCCGTTCCATCGTCGCCGTGATCAGGTCGTCGGAGCAGTTGAAGATCGTGCGCAGGGTGTAGGAGAAGCGCAGCAGCCCGTTCCCGTGCCACCGCTCGACGAGCTCGTCCTGCGCATCCAGAACCTCGTCCGTCGACTCGCGGTCGCCCTCGGGTCGGCCGTCGCCGGAGTCCATGGCGCTGCGCCCGAGCAGCGCGCGGATCCCGACGGCGGCGATCCCGCGCGCCATGCCGTCGACGTGGCGGCCGCCGGGGTCGGCGAGCAGCGTGCAGCCGTTGCGGACCTGCTCGATCGCGCAGACCAGCGCCGAGAGCTCGCTGTCGGACTCGTCGAGCGCCAGCTCGTAGGGCCAGATCCGCTCGTGCAGCCAGGTGAGCAGGCCGACGTCGTCACCGAGCCCCCTGCCGAGCTGCTGGCTGGTGTGGCAGTGCGTGTTGACGAACGCGGGGATGACGATCCGGCCCGGCTCCGTGACGGTCTCCGCGGCAGGCGTGTCCGTCGGCGACGGGCCGAGGTGAGTGATCTCCCCGCCGGTGACCTCGACGTACCCCGTGAACGGCTCGGCCGTCACGGGCACGACGAGCGCGGGCCCGATCCGGATATCGATGTTCATTCGGCCTCCGCGGGACGAAGTACGTCGGCCAGCACTAAGTGCCTCCTCGGACGAACGGCACCGCGAGCGCGGCGGGCGTGCCGCTGCGGCGGGCCCGCACCATGAGCGCGAGCAGCGTGACCACGTACGGGAGCGCGAGGAACACCTCGTACGGGATCGCGGTGGCGGTGCCCTGCAGCCGCAGCTGGGCGGCGTCGCAGAGCCCGAAGAGCAGCGCCCCGGCCACCGCGCGGCCAGGGCGCCAGCGCGCGAAGACGACCAGCGCGAGCGCCACCCAGCCGCGCCCCGCCGTGACGTTCTGGACGAAGAGCCCGAGCGGCCCGCACACGAGCATCGCCCCGGCCAGCCCGGCGATCGCGCTCCCCGTGACGGTGGCGAGCGTGCGCACCCGCGGGATCCGGTACCCGAGCGCGTCCACGGCCTCCGGCGCCTCGCCGGTGGCGCTGAGCACCAGGCCGGCCGTGGTGCGCGTGAGCAGGAACCACACCCCGGCCAGCACGACGAGCACGATCACGACGAGCGGCGCCATCGACAGGCTCGGGATCCGCGGCGGCGCCTGGCCGATCGTGTAGGACTGCTCGAACAGGTACGTGGTGGCGGAGCCCGCGAACAGCGTGAACGCCAGCCCGGTGACGATCTGGTCGGCCCGGACCACCACCATGAGCAGCGCGAGCACGGCACCGCACGCCGCGCCGGCCAGAATCCCGCCGCCGAGCCCGAGCCACGGGGTGCCGCTGGCGAGGGTGGCGAGGTATCCGGCGAGCGCTCCGAACAGCATGGTGCCCTCAAGGCCGAGGTTCAGCACCCCGGCCCGTTCGCTGATCAGCTCGCCGAGCGCCGCGACGGCCACCGGGATCGCGAGCCGGATCGCCGCAGCGAGGGTCGCGAGGGTCAGCAGGGTGTCCATCAGCGCCTCCCCCGCCTGCTCAGGGCGTCACCGGCCACGAAGAAGACGACGATCAGCGCCTGGATCACCCCGACGGTCGTCGACGGGATGATGAACACGCGCTCGGCCTCGTCGAAGCCGACCGTGAGCCCGGCCAGCAGCAGCGCCGCGACGAGCACGCCGAGCGGGCGCAGCCGCCCGAGCAGGGCCACGATGATCGCGGTGAAGCCGTAGCCGGTGGCGAACGCGGGCGTCATCCGCTCGGTCACGCCCGCGACCTCGACGAACCCGGCCAATCCCGCGAACGCTCCGGCCAGCGCGAGCACCGCGAGGCGGGTGCGCGCCGGCCGGGCCTCGTTGACGGCGAGTACCTCGGGGTTGGCGCCGAGTACCTCGACCCGGAACCCGAAGCGGGTGCGCCGCAGCACGGCGGCGAGCGCGGGCACCGCGAGCAGGGCGAGGAAGAAGCCCAGGTGGATGCCGGTGCCGGGGATGTCGGGCAGCGCGGCGTCGCCGAGGGCCCTGCTCTGCGGGGTGAACGAGCCGGGATCGCGGATGCCCACCCGCACCGCCCACGCCAGCCCCGCGGCCGCCACGTAGTTGAGCAGCAGGCTCGTGATCACAACGCTCGCGCCGAACCGGGCCAGCATCCACGCGGTGATCCCGGCCCACGCCGCACCGGTCAGCACGGCGACGGCGAGGCCGCTGACCAGCAGCAGGAACCCCGGCAACGGCGGGCCGACCGTGACCCAGGCCGTGCCGGCGAGCGCGCCCGCGATGTACTGGCCCTCTGCGCCGATCGTGAACACCCGCGCCCGGTAGGCCACGGCGATGCCGAGGCCGAGCAGGATCAGCGGGGTGGCCATGACCGCGGTGTCGATCAGGCCGCGGGTGCGCCCGAACACGCCGAGCACCACCTCGCCGTACGCCGAGAGCGGCGCCACCCCCTCCACGGCCATGAGCACGCCGCCGACGACGAGCGCGGCGAGCACCGCTCCGACCGGGACGGCGACGTGGCCGAGCGCGCTGTCGGGCCCGCGCAGCAGCCGGGAGAGCACGCCGTCGGGGCCGCCGTCGGGTGCGGAGGCGGGCGCGGGGGTCCTGGTCATGGTCACGACGCGTGCCCACCCGCCATCGCGAGCCCCACGGCGCCGCGGTCGTACGGCGGGGTGAACGGCTCGGTGGCCCGCCCACCGGCGAGCACGACGATCCGGTCGGCCACCACGAAGAGCTCGTCGAGCTCGGCGCCGAACCAGACGACGGCGGCGCCGTCGGCAGCCGCGGCGAGGATCCGCTCGCTGATCATCCGCGCGGCCTCCGGGTCGAGGCCCCTGGTCGGCTGGGCCGCGACGACGAGGCGGGGTCCGGCCGCGAGCTCGCGGGCGAGCACCAGCTTCTGGGCGTTGCCGCCCGACAGGCTCGACGCGCGCGCCCCGGGCCCACTGCCCCGCACGTCCCACTCGGTGAGCACCGGCTCGGCGCGTTCCTCGCGCCGGGTGATCGGCGCGCGGCGCCGGTCGCCGCGGCCCAGTTCCAGGTTGTCGGCGAGCGTGAGCGGACCGGCGAGGGCCCTGCGGTAGCGGTCGGCGGGGACGTAGGCGATGCGGTCGGCGACCCGGTCCCGAGGCGCGCCGACGGGCACCGGCTTCCCGTCGACGGTGACGCTGCCACCGTCCGGTGCGGCGATCCCGGCGAGCAGCTCCTCCAGCTCGGACTGGCCGTTGCCGTCGACGCCGGCGACCCCGAGCACCTCGCCGGCGCGGACCTGCAGGTCGAGCGGCTGCAGCCGGCCACGGGCAGCACCCTCCAGCCGGAGACGGACGTCCCCATCGGAGTCACGCCCTGAGACGGAGAGCTCGGTCGGTGCCGTGCCGACCATCAGCGTCGCGAGGCTGGCGCGGTCGTGCGCCGACACCGGTTCGCCCGCGCACACCACGGCGCCACGGCGCAGCACGGTGACGCGGTCGCAGCCCGCGAACACCTCGGACAGCCGGTGGGTGATGATCACGATCGCCCGGCCGTCCTCCGCGAGGGCGCGGCACACCCGCAGCAGCGTCTCCGCCTCGGCGTCGACCAGCACGGCGGTCGGCTCGTCGAGGATCAGCAGGCGGGCGTCGGCGTCGAGCGCGCGCAGGATTTCGAGGCGCTGCTCCTCGCCGACCGAGAGCCGGTCGACGGGCACGTCCGCGCGCACCGGGAGCCCGTAGCGCTCGGCCAGCTCCTCGACCCGGCGCCGCGCCTGCCGGGCACCGGGGCGCAGCCGCCCCGACGGGCGGGCTAGCGCGAGGTTCTCCCCCGCCGTCAGCGTCGGGACCAGCGTGAAGTGCTGTTGCACCATCGCCACCCCGCGTTCCCGCAGGGCACGGGGACTGAACTCGTCGACCGGGCTCCCCGCCACCTCGACCGTGCCCTCGTCGGGGCTGTCGAGGCCGGCGAGGATCCGCATCAGCGTGGTCTTGCCCGCCCCGTTCTCGCCGAGAAGTGCATGGACCTCGCCTGCCCGCAGCTCCAGGTCGACGCCGTCGAGCGCGGGCGCCCCGGCGCCGAAGCTGCGCCGGATGCCGTGCAGAGAGGCCGCCTGGATCACTGCGTGTTCATCGGGACTGTGAGCGCCCCGCTGCGGATGTCGGCGAGCTTCTGCTCGTAGGTCGCCATCACCTCGGCCGGGATCCGGCCCTGCCACGCGGGGTTGATCACGACGTCGAGGCCGTCCTTGGTCATGCCGACCTCGTAGTAGCGCGTGGGATTGGTCTTCCCGGCGGCGACGTCGGCGACCATCTCCGCGAAGACCTTGTCGAGGTTCCAGGTGAACGACGCCAGCACCTGCCCCGAGAGCCCCGACATGTCGCCGGTGTACCCGTTGGCCACGGCACCCCGCTCGGTGGCGGCTTCGATCTGCCCGAACGTGGGACCCTGTCCGCAGCCGACGAACATCGTGGCGCCCTGGTCGGCCTGGGCGAGCGCCGCCTCCTTGGCCTTCTGCACGTCGGACCAGTCACCGACGGCGACGAACGAGCCGGTGGTGTCGGGCCGCACGAGCTTCGCGCCCTCCAGGTAGGCGTTGTACATCGCCCGGCACACCGGGATGTCGAACCCGCCCGCTCCCGCGACGTTCCCGCCGGGCGTCACCCCGGCCGCGAGGATGCCCTCCAGGTAGGTGGCCTCCCAGAACGGCTGGGAGTAGTCGGCGACGTTGTCCTTGACGTCACCGAAGCCGCCCGCGTAGGCGAAGATCGTGTTCGGGAACTCGGACGCGACCTGCTTCACGTCGTCGCCGTAGTTGAACGAGTGGGCGATGATCGGGTTGTAGCCCTGCTCGGCGAAGCCGCGCAGCGCCCGCACACCGTCGGCCCCGGGATTGACGTTCTCCTGCACGGCGAAGTCGGCGATCGTCCCGGCGTCCTTGAGCTTCTGGGCACCGTTCAGCGCTGCCTCGCCCCATGACCCGTCGCGGAACTGCGGGTAGTAGACGATCGCGAGCCGCGGCTTGTCCGACGCCGCCGCCGCGCCGCCGTCTGCCGGCGCGGTGTCGCGGCGGCCGGCGTCACCGCAACCGGCGAGTACGAGCAGGGCGGCCGCTGCGGTGACGGCGAGCGCGGTGCGCCAGCGGTGGGAGTAACGCATCGGCGGTGTCCTTCGGTTCGGGGAGTGCCCGAACGCTAGGTCGGGCGCGTCACGGTCGGGTGTCGCCTTGTTTCCGGCATGTTGCGATTCCTCAGAAGAATCACTCATGCCCGTTCCCCGGCACCCGGGCGGTGACGAGGAACAGGCTCGCACCGGTGTCGGGCCCCACCCGCCAGCGGTGCGGGATGGCTCCCTCGTGCCAGAGCGAGTCGCCGGCCAGCAGCTCCTCGACCCGGCCGGTGCCGAACTCGACCCGCAGCACCCCGTCGAGCACGTGCAGGAAGTCCTCACCGCTGTGGTCGAACCAGCTGCCCGCCGGCTGCCCTGGCTCGATCATGGCACGGCGGGCCTCCATCAACCGCCCCGGCGCACCGGCCAGTAGAGCGGACTGCGCGACCCCCGGCGTCTCGTCCATCCCCGTCGCGACCCCCTCACCAGCGCGAACGACGACGATGCCCTCGTCGGCGCTCGCCGGGAGCAGCTCGGTGGCTCCGATCCCGAGCGCGGCGGCCAGCTTGTAGATGGTGGACACGCTCGGCGACGAGCGGCCGTTCTCGATGTTGGACAGGAACGGCTGCGAGAGCGACGCCCGCTGCGCCAGCTCGCGGGTCGACAGCCCGCTGCGCCGCCGAGCCCTGCGCACCGACGAACCGATGGCGGCGATCACCGCTGCCTCACCGGCGTCCCGCTGCGCGTCCGTCACCCGGCCATCCTCGCCTACGGTCGATAGCTGGCAAGAGTCACCTGGGCGAGACGGCCCGCTCGGCGTAGCCGCGCAGCAGCCGCGCGAGATCCGCGTCGTCGACCCCGATCCGCCCGGTCCGCCCGATCGCGACGAGGCACCCGATCACGGCCCGGCTCCGGTCGCGCATCGGCACGGCGAGCGCCGAGCGGCCCCACCTGAGCTCGTCGACCTCGCGGGCGACGTCGCTCGCGCGGATCGTGGTCAGCTCGGCCGTGAGCGCGTCCGGCCGGGTGATCGTGCGGGCCGTCACCGCCCGCAGCGATGCCGGCGCGAGCTCGGGGTGCTGCGCGAGCAGCAGCTTCCCGATGGCCGATGCGTGCAGGTGCGTGCGGATCGCGGCCTCGCTGGTCAGCTCGTGGTCCGGGTCGCGGTCGACGAGCCGGATCCGGCCGTCCGCGTAGGAGGCCACGAAGATCCCGAAGCGGACCCGCGCCCTCAGCTCCTCGACCACGGCACCGACCGGGTGGAAGCCGGGTTCCGGCACCGCCCCGGCGAGCTCGCGGGTGCGGCGCCCGAGCGCGAAGCCGGACAGGTCGGCGATCCGCACCAGGTAGCCGTCGGCCACGAGCAGGTTGAGCAGCCGGTACGCGGTGGCGGGCGGGATGCCGCTCTCCCGGGAGATGTCCCTGGCCGTCGCGCCGGAGCCGAGCTGCGCCACCGCCTCCAACAGGGTGAGCGCCTTGCGCACGGCGGCGGGTTCGTGCCCGGCGGGCTCGCGGTCGCGCACGGCCATCAGCTCGTCCGGCCGCGTCTCACCAGGACGACGTTGCCCGCTGCGTCGGCCGCGAAGGCACCGGCGCCCGGCAGGACGTCGGCGGACTCCGCGCAGTCGAACGCGCCGACCGCGTCGAGTCGCGCGGGGCGCCGCCGCAGGTAGAGCTGCCAGAGCGGACCGGCCGCGAGCAGACCGACGATCACCGCGGCCGTCCCGATCCGGCCGTCGAGGACGACCGCGACCACCAGATAGCCGAGCAGCCCGACGCCGGCCGCGGCACCCAGCACCCCGGCCACCAGCACCGGGACGGTCTGCTCCCGGATGCGCAGCATGAATCGCACCGACGCTGCCGCCACCAGGGCGTACGCCGCGACGACCATCGCACGGACGACGTGGCGCACCACGTCGTCGAGGAGCTCCCCGGTGGCCAGCACGAGTGCCCCCGCGGCCACCGCCGCCACGATCGTCACGATCGCCGCGTGGGGCGTGCGGAAGCGGGCGTGCACCCGGGCCATGCGGGCGGGCAGCAGCCGCTCGACGCCGAGCGAGTAGACCAGCCTCGACGCCGCGTGGGCCGACGCCGTCGCCGAGGCCAACCACGAGCAGCAGACACCGAGCTCCAGCGCGACGACGAGCGCGGCGGGCACGCCGGAGGCCGTGCCGTACAGGTAGGCGTTGATCAGCGTGGCGCTGTGCCCCGTCCACGCCGCCCACGCCGCGAGGACGAACAACGCCCCGCAGAGCATCGGGGTGAGCAGCACTGTGCGCGTGACCGTCACCATCGGGCGCCGCGCCTCCGGCCCGAAGAACGTGGCGCTCTCGAAGCCGGCCAGGGAGAAGATCGCGGCGAGGGCCAGGTAGAGCACGCCGTGCGCGGTGCCCACCGGCTGCGGCGGCGGGGCCACCGTGCCCGCCGCGGGCAGCACCGACAGCCCGACGATGAACAGCAGCGAGCACAGCTCCACCGCGAGGATCGCGATCGCCCCGACCCTGACACCCCGCACCAGCACGACGAGCAGCACGGTGGTGACCAGCGCGGTGACGAGGGCGTGGCCGATCCAGCCGCCCGCGTCCACCCCGAGGTGCGCGAGCAGCAGGGTGACCACCCGGGACCCGCTGTAGAGGGTGAGCGTGGCGCTGCCGAGGAACTTGACCAGGATCGCCACCCCGGTGGCCAGCGCGGCCGGGGTCCCGAGCCCCTGGAAGACGAAGCTGTGCAGGCCACCCGCGGCCGCCTGCCGCCGCGTGAACTGCGTGACGCACAGGGCCACCATCATGATCAGCACCGTGGCGCCTGCCACGGTCAGCAGGCCGGTGAACAGGTCGCCGGTCTGCAGCATCGCCACGGGCAGCACCACCATCGATGCCGCGGGCGCCGTGGTGGCCACTGACTGGGCGAGCACCTCGGCCCCGGACAGCCGCCGCCGGCCCAGCGCGCGCAGCGGCGACACCGCGGGACGATCGGGCTCGGCCGCGGAGAACGAGCGGGCGATGGCGTCCGCGAGCGCCGACATGCATCGGAAGCTAGGTCGATCATGTTGCGGCCGGATTTCCGGTTCGGGTCGGCTGGCACCGGCCAAGTGGGAACGCACGCGCGCTCTCCCGCTCGCGCGGCGGCGAGACGTTGCGCCGGGTTATCCGATCCGTCGCAGCCGCTGCCCACGATCGGTGGCCGTGACCGTCACGCGCAGATCGTTCATGAAGGGCCTCGGCGCCACCGGGGGCGCTGGGATGATGTACGGGGCGATGGCCGCGGTGGGGCTCGCGCCCGCCGCCACGGCGGCGCCGTTCCGGCCACCGTCCGCAGGCGACCTCATCGGGCAGGCGCCCGGTCGGCATTCGGTCGTGATCCTCGGTGCCGGACCCGCCGGCCTCGCCGCCGCCTACGAGCTGGGCAAGGCCGGCTACGAGGTCACGGTGCTGGAGGCGCGCGGCCGCCCGGGCGGGCGGGTCTGGTCGGTGCGCGGCGGTACCGAGGAGACCGACCTGAACGGCGAGACCCAGCGGTGCACGTTCGCCGATGGCCACTTCATCAACATCGGCGCCACCCGCATCCCGCAGAGTCACATCACCCTCGACTACTGCCGCGAGCTGGGCGTCGAGCTCCAGGCGTTCGGCAACCAGAACGCCAACACGGTGGTCAACTACGCGAGTGACACCCCCCTGTCGAAGACATCGGTCACCTACCGCGCCGCGAAGGCCGACACATACGGCTACGTCGCCGAGCTCCTGCAGAAGGCGGCATCGCGCGGGGCGCTCGACGACGTGCTGAGCGCGGACGACAAGCACGCGCTCGCCGAGTTCCTCACCGAGTTCGGCGACCTCGGCTCCGACGGCCGCTACGTCGGCTCCACCCGCCGCGGCTACTCGAGCGAGCCCGGCGCCGGCACCGCATACGGCACCCAGCTGCCGCCGCACGGGATGTCCGACGTCATCCGCAGCGGCATCGGCCGCAACTTCGCCTTCGACTTCGAGTACGACCAGGCGATGCTCATGCTCACCCCGGTGGGCGGCATGGACCGCATCTACACCGCGTTCGTCGACCGGATCGGGTCCGAGAAGGTGCGGTTCGGTGCCGAGGTGACGGCGATGCGCAACGTGCCCGACGGCGTCACCGTCGAGTTCCGCCATGACGGGCGTGGCCAGTCGCTCACCGCCGACTACCTGATCTGCACGATCCCGCCGCACCTCGTGCCACGGCTCGCCCACGACCTGCCCGCAGACGTCGTCGCGGCGCTCGGGTCAGCAGGGCGCACGTCGTCGGGGAAGCTCGGGATCGAGTACTCGCGGCGGTGGTGGGAGACCGACGAGCGGATCTACGGCGGTGCCAGCAACACCGACAAGGACATCGCGCAGATCATGTTCCCCTACGACCACTTCCACTCCGACCGCGGCGTGGTGGTCGGCTACTACAACACCGGCCGCCGCCACCAGGCGTTCGAGTCGCTGACTCACCGGCAGCGCCTCGCGAAGGCTCTCGCGGAGGGCTCGGAGATCCACGGCGACAAGTACCGCAAGGACATCGTCTCGTCGTTCTCGGGCAGCTGGGCACGCACCCGCTACTCCGAGTCGGCGTGGGCCACCTGGGACCAGACCAGCCCCGAGTACCGGCTCCTCCTCCAGCCCGTGCAGCGCATCTACTTCGCGGGCGACCACCTGTCCAACGCCATCGCATGGCAGCACGGCGCCTTCACGTCGGCCCGCTCGGTCGTCGAGGCCATCCACACCCGCGTCGCCGGCACCAACTGACCCGTAGAAGGAGCCCTCACATGCGTATCTCCCACGCCCTGCCAGCAATTGCGCTCGTCGCAGGCTGTGCCGCAGGCCCCGCCGACGCCGCCCCGGCCGAGCCACCGTTCACGGCCCGCGCGGTCCTGCCGGACGGCGAGGCCAACCCGATGATCGCCCAGGGCGTCGCGCTCGGCGCCGGGGCGGAGATCTACAAGACCAGCGGGATCGGCCCGACCCAACTCAACGCGGCGGCGGCCGAGGGCACGCCGGAGGCGTTCATCGACACCGCGCAGTTCGCCGACGGCGTCCTCCCGGCCGGTGTGACCATCACCGAGGCGCAGGGCATGAACGTGCTGCGCGCCATCCAGGAGAACCTGGAACTGCAGGGCCTGCGGCTGGAGAACGTCACGACGATGCGGGTGTTCCTCGACAACGCCCCCGGCTCCGACCGCGCCGACTACGCCGGCTGGAACCGCGCCTACCGGCAGTTCTTCGCCAACACGAACCTGCAGAGCGGCGACACCGAGCTCGTGCCGATGGGCAGCGCGGAACCGTCGGCGCCGCTCGTGCGCAACCCGGCGCGCCCGAGCCGGTTCGCGCTGGAGGTGCAGAGCCTCCCCGTGCCGGGCTGGCTCGTGGAGGTCGAGGTGGACGCCGTGTTCTCACCCCGCTGATCTCGACGATGTCCGAGTAGCGTCCACCCCGTGATGCAGGCGAGCCGGATCGACACCACCATCCCGCACTCGGCGCGGGTGTGGAACTACTGGCTGGGCGGCAAGGACAACTACCAGATCGATCGGGACGCTGGCGATGACTTCGCCGCGAAGTGCCCGGAGATCATCCCCCTCGCCACGCTCTCCCGGCAGTTCCTCGTCCGCGCGGTGCGGTACCTGGTGACCGAGGCTGGGATCCGCCAGTTCCTGGACGTCGGCACCGGCCTGCCGACCATGGACAACACCCACGAGGTGGCGCAGCTGGCGGCCCCGGAGTGCCGCGTCGTCTACGTCGACAACGACCCGATGGTGCTGGCACACGCCCGCGCGCTCCTGGTGAACACCACGCCGCAGGGCGTCACCGCCTACGTCGCCGCCGACATGCACGAGCCCGACCAGATCGTGGGCGACGCGAAGAACATCCTGAACTTCACCGAGCCCATCGGCGTGCTGTTCATGGGTGTGCTCGGCCACGTCGCCGACTACGACGAGGCCCGCTCCATCGTCGCCACGGTCATGGGCGCCACCCCGTCCGGCAGCCACCTCACGCTGTGGGACGGCACCGACACCAGCGAGGACCTGGTCCGCGCCAACGCCGACTACGCGGAGACCGGCGGCGTGCCGTACATCCCGCGCAGCCCGGAACAGATCGACGGCTACTTCGATGGCCTCGAGAAGGTCGAGCCGGGCCTGGTTCCGGTCTCGCGGTGGCGGGCCGAGATCGCGGGCGGCGACGCCGACGCGGTGGAGGTCGCTGGATACGGCGCGGTGGCCCGCAAGCCCTGAGAGGTCGCGCGAACAGGCAGCCATCGGGTGGTCGAGTAGCGCCGGCCCGCCAGCGCTCCCCCGGTGGTCGAGTAGCGCCGGCATCTCGAATCGATCGCCGCGCTTCAGTTGCGCGGCCCGCGGCGGATCGACGCCCGAAGATCGTCGATCCAGTTGCCCTCCGGGAAGATGCCTTCCACGAGCCACGTCACGCCCGCCTGCATGTACTCGCGGGCAGGGACGCCGGCCGGGTGCACCGCGACCACGTCCCACGCGGGCGGCCGCTCGACCCCGTCGAGGTAGTCGGCGACCTGGTCCGGCGTGAGGGGCCCGTCCGCGGACAGCGGGACGAAGCCGTCCCAGCGGATCGCCCGGTCCAGCGGCCTGCGGTGCGGTCGCTCGCCCGCGACCCAGATGGGCGGGCGTGGATCCTGCACCGGCCGGGGGAGCAGTTCGGTGTGCACCTGGTAGTGCTCGCCGCCGTGGTCGACGGGGCCCCGCAGCAAGCCGTCCAGGACGGCCAGTCCTTCGTCGAGCAGGTCCGCGCGGTGGCGTGCGGCAGCCGGCTCCCCGAAGGCCCCGAACTCGGCGTCGGGCGGAGCGCCGAGACCCACACCCAGCACTGCCCGTCCGCCGCTGAGGTGGTCGAGCGTCGTGATCTCCTTGGCGACCTTCCACGGTCGACGCCGGGCCAGCGGGGTGACCATGGTGCCCAGGAGCACCCGCTCGGTCCGGACCGCCACGGCACCGAGCAGAACCCACGGGTCGTGCACGTTCAGCCGCAGCTCGGGCAGCCAGGTCATGTGATCCCAGAAGAAGACCCCGTCCCAGCCCGCCTGTTCGGCGTCGACGGCGAGCGAGACCAGGGCCTCCGGTGAGGAGAACGGAGGCAAGTTCACCGCGTATCGCATGGTTCCCCCTTACGTTCGTGAAGCTATCGGGTGAGCAGACGTGCCCACAACGGAGTTGACGGCGGGCACGAGCGCCTTGCCGACAGCCATGCAGCGCTACCCGTCGATCCAGCCGAGCTCGACCGCCCGCTCGTGCATGACGTCTTCGACCACGGGAAGCGTCAGCAATGAAACGACATACAGGACGACGAGGAGGCCCACCGCCATGGCCCAACCCCGGGGGCGGTTTCCCGGCAGATCGGTTCCGTCCCGGCGGAGCCGCGTTCCCGGGAGCCGGCGGTCGGCCGGCCTCAGCGCCCACGACGCGATACCGACGGCGGTGAACATGAGCGGCGCCGACCACGTCTCGAAACCGTCACCGGCCGACAGATGCGACGCCACGGCGCCCGACCACAGGAAGAAGGCGCCCGCGTACGCCCATTCCTTGAGCAGCGGGAGCCCGGGCACGATGATCGCGGCAGCCGCAGCGGCCTGCCACCAGCCGGAGATTTAGGCGAAGTAGTGCGGGTATCCCAGGTGGAGCATCTGGACTTCTATCCACTCGATCGTCAGAAGGTTCCAGACGGATCCGGCAGCCAACTCGAAGACGATGACGAACGTGGTGACCCAGAAGGCGATGGGGCGGATGCTGCTCCAGTCGCGGGCGTGTCGAGGAGTTTCGGTCATTCGAAGCGACATGGGACGAGTTCCTCCTTGCAGGTTGTCCGCGGCTACCGGCTGATCGTGCGTGGTATCGCGGCGGCGGCCAGCTTGTCCGGATTGCGGATGACGTAGAAGTTGGTGATCTTTTCCTCGTCGATCTCGATCAGGAAGACGCCTTCGATCCGGTCGGCGCTGTAGGCGACCACCGCGGGCGCGCCGTTGCAGGTCACCGTCTCGATCCGCAGGTCGGGCAGCACTTGCGGGCCCATTCGGAAGAGACCCACGACCATCGCGGCCACCTTGTCCGCGCCGACCACCGGGTGGCGGGCCGCTGTGGCCTTGCCGCCGCTGTCGGCCGTCCAGGTGGCGTTCGGCGCGAGAACCGCCAGCAGCCCCTCCAGATCACCGTTGGCGGCGGCGGTCATGAACCGCTCGGTGATCCTCGCGGTCTGCGCAGGGTCGAGCGGCCGGTACCGCTTGCGCCGCGCCCGCACGTGCTCGCGGGCGCGGTGCGCCACCTGACGCACCGTCACCACGGACTTGCCCACCGCGCCCGCGATGTCGTCGTAGTCGAAGCCGAACACCTCGCGCAGCACGAACACCGCTCGCTCATCCGGGCCGAGCGTCTCGAGCAGCACCAGCATGGCCATCGACACCGACTCGGCGAGCACCACATCGGCGGCACCATCGCGGCCGTCGAGCAGCAGCGGCTCGGGCAGCCACGGGCCGACGTAGTCCTCGCGGCGGCGGGCGCTCGCCCGCAGCGCGTTGAGCGCCTGACGGGTCACCACCTGCGCCAGGTAGGACTTGGTGTCGCGCACCGTCGCGAGGTCCACGTCGGCCCACCGCAGGTAGCTGTCCTGCAGCACGTCGTCGGCTTCGGTCGCCGAGCCGAGGATCTCGTAGGCGATGGTGAAAAGCAGCGGCCGCAGCAGGGTGAACCGCTCGGCGTGCTCGTCGGCGGTCACGGCTTCGTGGCCGCCGGCGCAACGAACGCCGGCCGCCCGGGACGCCTGCCGCCCTTGCGCCAGACGAAGGAACCAGGCTTGCGTGCTTCGTGACCGATCGCCCGCACCGTCTTCTTGCAGATCGCTTCCTTGATCGACGCACCCGTGCGGCCGCCGATGAAGAAGTTCAGCGGCGTGTCGTCCTTGCGGGCGAGCTGGAACGTCGCGGCCCGACGGCCGAGGCTGACACACGATGCCACGAACGCCTGGTCGATCGGGGCCGGTTCGCTTCCGGCGATGCGACTCAGCACGGTGTCGGCGGCCTGCGCCCCGAGCGGCCCGGCGGCCTGGCAGCTCATCCGCAGCGGCCGTCCCGACGGCGCCGCCGCGTCGCCGGCCGCGACGATGCGATCGTCGTCGACGCTGGTCAGCGTCTCGTCGGTGAGCAGCCGGCCCAGCGGGTCTGTGCGCAGGCCGCTGCGGGCGGCGATCTCGGGCACCCCGAATCCGGCCGTCCAGATGGTCACCGCGCTGGGCAGCACGGTGCCGTCGCCGAGCACCACGGAATCCGGCCGCACCTCCGCCACGACGGCTGTCTCGCGTACCTCGACACCATTGCGGACGAACCACTTGGCGATCGACCGCCTGCCCGGCTCGGACAGGGACGGGGCCAGCATCCCGCCACAGACCAGCGTGACGGTGCGGCCCTGTTCGGCCAGCTCCGCGGCCGTCTCGATCCCGGTGAGACCAGCGCCGACGACCGTGACGGGGGCGTACGGATCCAGTTCCCCGATCGCGTCGCGCAGCCGCTGCGCCTGCTCGAACTCCGCGATGGGCCAGGCGTGTTCGGCCGCTCCCGGCACCGAGGCCGGCGTGGCGCACGTGCTACCGACGGCGTAGATGACGTAGTCGTAGTCGAGCGCGCCACCGGATGCCAGCAGCACGGCGCGCGCGGCCGTGTCGATGCGGGTGGCGCTGTCGACCACCAGCCGGACGCCGTTGCCCAGCAACGTGCCGTAGTCGACCGTTGCGGTGCCGGTAGCGGCCACGAACTGGTGCAGCCGGATGCGTTCGACGAACCGCGGGCGCGGGTTGACGAGCGTGACGTCGACGTCGGCACGCATCAGCAGATGGTTGGCCGCGACCGTGCCGGCGTATCCGCCTCCGAGGACGACGACCCTCGTGGGGGTCTTGTGATCAGACATGCCCTCGGGACACCACCGATCACCGAGACGTGACGCGATATGACGTGCGTCACGCCAGTGAGACCGTGGAATCCCGGCTACGGGTCAGGGAAGCCGCCAGGTGTGCACGTGCTCCCAGGTGAGGGTGGTCCACCACCGCCCGGTCCAGTCGTCGCTGCGGGTGCGGTAGAGCGCGACGGCGTCCCCGGCGAATGCCGCGGGCGGCTCGACCGGCAGGCCGCGCAGGAACTCGCCCACCTCATCGACGAGGTCGGGCCGCACCATGAGGTCGTGGGAGGCCAGCGACAGGTGGGCGCGGAACCGCTCGCGGTCGAAGAGGTGCGGGTCGGGGTTGGGCGCGGGCGTGACGAGCGGGGCCACCGCGTCGTCGACGGCGGCCGCGAGCTCGACGAAGGCATCGTTCGGGCTGCCGTCGGGCAGGTGGTGGACGTCGTAGACGTAGCCGTGCCCCATCGGCACGATGCCCGAGTTGTGGACGGGGAACGCGCTCGACCCGGCCAGTGCGGCCGACACCGCCTTCACGACGTCGGCCGTCGGGACGTCCAGGTGCTGACTGCCCACCAACGTGGCGTGCGGCGGGAACGCGGCGGCCGACACCAGGCCGTACTGCGCGCGCAACTGGCCGGTCAGCTGCGTGACCGCCATGCAGGTGTGCGGATCCGGCCGCAGGTAGACGCCGAAGCGGTAGGGGTCGGCGGGCGCTGCCGCGAATCGCTCGCTCACCGAGGGATGTGGAACGTTCCCAGACATGATCGGGAACGTTCCACTATCGGGCGGCAGACCCACGTCAGCGGCGTAACAGATCAACGAACCCCCGATGCACAGTCGCCGCCAGACCGCGACTCGCGTACACCCAGACCCCGACTCGCGAAGGAGCGGAGCGACCCCGCCCGCCAGCGTTCGCTCACCGGCCCAGCGTGGCGAGTGCCGCCTCCGCGCCGGCCCAGACGTGCGCGTCCCAGCCGTGGGCCCGCGCCGCCTCGACGTTCTCCGGCTTGTCGTCGAAGAACACGACGTCGCCGGGCTCCGTGCCGTACACCGAGTCGGCGTGGGCGTAGATCTGCGGGTCCGGCTTGACGAGCGCGACCTCGGCCGAGAACACGAGATGGGCGATGCCTGCGCTCCACTGCGCCGCACGGACCGCCGTCGCGAGCGGGCCGGGGGCGTTGGACAGCACCCCGAGCCGCACTCCCCTGCCCTGCAGGTGTGCGAGGAGGTCCACGCTCACCCGCGGCAGCGTCGACCATTTGACCGAGTCCATCTCCGTGAGCCACCCCAGCAGATCCGGCTCGGGGGCGCGCCCGAGCGCCGCCAGCACGCCCGTCCAGTACTCCTGCGCGCTGCCACCCAGGTCGTAGGCCACCCGCCCGGACCAGTACGCAGGAATGAACTCGTCCACGGTGACGCCGAGCGCGGCCGACAGGCGCGGTATCACGCCGCCAGAGGGCACGAGTACTTCGCCGAGATCGAAGACAACGGTGCGGGAACGTTCCACACGTTTCACGGTAGCGGCAGCCCGCGGTGAGGGGTGTCAGCGCCGTGCCAGCGCGCTGTGAGCACGCAGCCGGATCCTCGGGGCCCACGACGAGCCCGGAGGACGAGATGCCTGTCAGCACGGTGAAGCCGAGAGCGGTCGCGCCGCTCGGGTTCGGCGCGTTCGCGATCGGCACGGACCTGTTCGTGGTCGCAGGCGTGCTTCCCGACCTCGCCGCCGACCTCGGGGTCACGGTCGGGACCGCCGGTCTGACCGTGACCGTCTTCGCACTGGCGTATGCGACGGGCGCACCCGTGCTGGGCGCCCTGCTCGCGGCCCGGCCCATGCGACAGGTGCTGATCGGCTCGCTGGTGCTGTTCACCGTGTGCAACGTGGTGTGCGCGCTCGCGCCCGGCCTCGGGGTGCTGCTCGCGGCCCGCGTCGTCGCCGCGCTCGCCGCGTCGGCCTACGTACCGGCCGCCGGGGCAGCGGCGGTCGCCGCGGCCCCCGCGAACCGGCGGGGTCGCGCACTCGGGGTGGTGCTGGCCGGCTCTGCGGTCGCGATGGTGATGGGCGCTCCGCTCGGTGTGCTGCTGGCGTCGCTGCTCTCGTGGCGGGCGGCGTTCGGGCTGGTCGCAGTGCTGGCGATGAGCACCGTCCTCGGCTTGCTGCGCAGCAGCCTCGGGTCCGATCCGCCGGCGCGGTCGACGCTCGTGGAGCGGCTGCGCCCGCTGCGCTCCCCCGCCGTCGCCGGGACGCTCGCCGTGACGTTCCTGGCGATGACCGCCTCCAACAGCAACTACACCTACGTCGCAGTGCTGCTGAGCGGGCCGGTCGAGCTGTACCTCGCGGTATTCGGGCTCGCCGGCGTGGCGGGGACCTGGTGGGGCGGTGCCGCGGTCGACCGCTACGGCAGCCGCCGGGTGGTCACGGCGATGCTGATCGTGCTGGGGACGGGACTCGCGACGCTCCCGCACGTCGCCGCCGAGACGGCACCGGCGGCCGTGGTCGCGTGGGGCTTCGCGGCATGGGGAGTCGTCTCGGCGCAGCACCACCGCGTGACCGGGATGGGACCTGCGCCGTTGCTGCTCGCACTGAACAGCTCAGCGATCCACCTCGGGTTCGCGACCGGCTCACTGCTCGGCGGTCGCGTCATCGACGGGGTGGGCGTCGGCTCGCTGTGGCTCATCCCGGTCATGTGCTGTGGCGCGGGCCTGGTTCTGCACGGGATCCTGGGACGGGAGGCGCGGTCATGATCACCGAGTTGGGCACGATCCTCGGGGTGTGGGCCCACCCCGACGACGAGGCGTACCTGTCCGGCGGGTTGATGGCGCTGGCCCGCGACGCCGGGTCGCGGGTGGTCTGCGTGACCGCCACCCGCGGCGAGCTCGGCACGCCCGACCCGGACGCCTGGCCGCCACGGCGGCTGGCCGAGGAGCGCACCGGTGAGCTGGCGCGCTGCCTCGAGATCCTCGGCGTCACCGAGCACCACTGGCTCGGGTACCGCGACGGCGGGTGCCCCGATGTCGCCCTGTCGGAGGCGGTCGCGCGGCTGTGCGAGCTGATCGATGAGGTCCGCCCGGACACCGTGCTGACCTTCGGCGCGGACGGCATCACCGGCCATCCGGACCACCAGACGATCTCCGCATGGACGACCAAGGCATTCGACCGTGCCGCCACGCCCGGCGCCCGGCTGTTGTACGCCGCGCTGTCGGAGCCGCGCATGAGGCGCTGGAAAAGCCTCGGCGACAGCCTCGGCATCTACCTGCCCGGTTACCCGGTCATCACCCCGGCCGACCGCCTCGCGGTCGACGTGGAGCTGGACGAGCACACCGCGAACCGCAAGGTCAGGGCGCTGGCGGCCCAGACGACGCAGACGGCAGGGCTCATCGCCGCGCTGGGCGTGGGCCGCTACACGGCATGGGTCGGCGCGGAGTCGTTCGCCACGGCCTGAAGGTTCCGCTCGATGGCCCGCCGCGCCACCTCGAGCACCTCGGCGCGGTCGAGAACCGGCGTTCCGGGGACGAGCGGTGGCGGCGGCACGGCCGCGGGGGCGTCCGGCGCGTCGGCGGCCGCGGCGACGAGCAGCGCCGCCGGTTCGTCGTCGCCGAGCGCGCGCAGGAGGCCTGCGAGATCGCGCAGGGTGGCCCAGAGGTGGGTCCAGTTGCCGGTGCGGGCGAAGTAGTCGATCACCTCGCGGTAGCCGCGCAGCGCGTCGCCGATGCGGCCTGCGCCGGCCCGCACCGTCAGCAGGCCCACGGTCGCGACGCCGACGAGGAAGGTCGCGCCCGACCTGCGTGCCAGCTCGATGGCGCTGAGGTAGTGCCGTTCGGCGAGGTCGTTGTGGCCGGTGCGGCTCTCGATCTCCCCGGACACGTAGGCGATCCAGGCACGCTCCGATGGCGACGTCGCCCCGCCGCGTCCCCGCTCGATCAGCACCCGTGCCGTGTCATCATCGCCCGCGTAGACGCTCGCGAGTGCAGCCCCGCCGAGTGCCTCGGAAGCCCGGCGAGGGAGCGCGGTCGCGGCGAGGCAGCGCTCGACGACCTCGGCGTACGCCCCGCGGGCCAGCGCCGCCCACGCCAGCGGGATCAGGCAGAACCACCTCCCGGCGTCATCGGTCGCCCGCTCCAGCCCGGCGCGGGCGAGCCGCTCGACCCGCGGGTGGTCGCCGCGGAGGTACGCGGCCTCCGCTGCCGTGCCGAGGACGGCGGCCGCGTTCGGGTGGGCGGCGATCGCCGGGTCGTCGGCCAGCTCCTCCGCCCAGCCACGCAGCTCGATGAGATCGCGGTAGCTCATCGCCTCGTACAGCGCGGTGACCATCGCGGTGGCGTCGTCGAGCCGCCCCCGGCTGCGCGCCAGCCGCCACGCGGCGCGCAGGTTCGGCAGGTCGCGCCGCAGGACGGTGTCCGCATCGGGTTCGCGCTCGGTGCTCATGACGGTCCCGATCCAGTCGGCCAGCTCGACGGCCCAACGGACGAAGCGCTCGCCTGCAACCTCGTCCTCACCGGCCTCCGCGAGGCGGTCGAGGCCGTACGCCCGCAGCGTCTCCAGCATGCGGTACCGGGTGGCCCCTTCGAACGCGACATCGATCATGGAGGCGTCGACGAGGTGGGCGAGGGCGGTCCCGGGATCGGGACGCAGCCCCATCTCGGTGCCGATCCGCTCGGCGGTCTCGAGGTCGACGCCGTCGACGAACACCGACAGCTGCCGGAACAGCCGCCGCTCGTCGTCGGTGAGGAGGTCGTAGGACCATTCGACGGTCGCGCGCAGGGTCCGGTGCCGCGCGTCGGCGGTCGGCCGGCTGCCGCCGAGCAGGTCCAGCGAGCGATCGAGCCGCCGGTGCAGGTCGGTGAGCGAGAAGGTGGACAGCCGGCCGGCGGCGAGCTCGATGGCGAGCGGCATCCCGTCCAGGCGCCGGACTATGTCGGCGACGGTGCGCAGCTCCGCAGGCGTCGGCGCGGGGCCGGGGCGGACCCGGGCGGCCCGGTCGAGGAACACCGCGACGGACGGGACGTGCGAGAGGTCGCGGTCCGAACCGGGCAACGGGAGCGGGGCGAGCCGGAAGGTGTACTCGGCGGCCAGCCCGAGCCGCTCGCGGCTGGTGGCCAGGATGCGCAGGTCCGGGCAGCCGGCCAGGAGCACCTCGACGGTGTCGCGGATCGCGTCGACCAAGTGCTCGCAGTTGTCGATCACGAGCAGGCCTGCGCGGTGGGCCAGCACGGAGACGCACGCCGTGAGGACGTCGCCCCGCACCACGTTCAGGTTGAGGGCCGCGGCCAGCGCGTGCGGGATCGCTCCCGGATCGTTGACCGGCGCCAGCAGTAGCACGGTCGACGCGTCGCTCCGCCCGGCCACCTCGAGCGCGACCCTGGTCTTGCCGACGCCGCCGGGTCCGACGATCGTGACGAGCCGCTCGCCCGGGAGCGTCCGTTCCAGCGCCGCCACCTCGTCATCGCGACCGATCAGCCGGGTCGTGGGCCGCGCCGGTGCGTCGGGCCGGGTCGGCGCAGGGCCGGCGGAGCCGCCGGCGATGTCGCGCTCGAGCTCACCGAGCGCCGGTGACGGGTCGAGGCCCGTCTCGTCGGCCAGCCGCCTGCGGAACTCGCGTGCGGTGTGCAGCGCCGCGGCCGCCCGGCCTGCCGCTGCCAACGCGCGCATCAGCAGCAGGACCGCGGGTTCGCGCAGCGGATCAGCCGCCAGTGCTTCGGCGGCGAGGCCACAGACCTCGGCGCCCCTGCCCGCGGCGATCCCGGCGGCGATCAGGGCGTCGGTGACGTCCCGCTGCAGCTGCGCGCAGCCGTCGACCGCGGTGGCGATCGGGGCGACGTCCGTGAGGTCGGCGAGCACCGGCCCTCGCCACAGTCCGTGGGCCTCGCGGAGCGCGGCGAACGCGTCGTGATTGGTGCGCGCCTTCGCCAGCAGGGCTCGGGCCTGTGCCACGTCCAGCTCGTCGGCGGTGAGGTCGAGCCGGTAGCCGTCGTGCCTCGTCTGCAGCCGGGCGGCCGCCGTTCCGAGGTGGGCACGCAGCCGGGAGATGTGCGTGTGCAGGGCCTGGCGCCCCGACTCCGGCACCTCGAACGGCCACAGCGCGTCCCGGAGGTGATCGATCGTGACGATCCGTCCCTCGGCGAGCGCGAGCAACGCCAGCACCGCGCGCCGCTTCGGCCCGGGCACGTCCACGGGGACCCCGTCGACGACCAGCCGCAGCGGCCCGAGCACCTCCACCCGCACGCTCACCAGGGCAAGCATGCCGTGTCAGCGCGGAGAAAGCGCGTGCGCGAGCCGAGACAGCGGACGCGCCGACCCTTCCTCGTACCGAAGCAGGAAGGAAAGAGCATGGATCAGGACAAGCTGAACGAGTTCCTCGGGCGGGTCATCACCGACTTCTCGGCGGTCGGTGCCGCCGGTCTGACCGTGGTCGGCCACCGGCTCGGCCTCTACCGCGCGCTCGCGCAGGGCCCGGCCACGCCCGAGCAGCTCGCCGAGCGCACCGGCTGCAACTGGCGCTACCTCACCGAGTGGCTGCGCGGCCAGGCCGCGGGCGGGTACGTGAACTACGACCCGGCGACAGGCGAGTTCTCCATGACCGAGGAGCAGGTGTTCTGCCTGGCCGACCCGAACGGCCCCAACCTGCCTGCTGCGTTCCTCGTCGGGCTGGGTTATCTGCGCGCCGAGCCCCGCATCACCGAGGCCTTCCGCACCGGCGAGGGCATCGGATGGCACGAGCACCACGAGGACGTGCACGTCGGGGTCGACGCGTTCTTCCGACCCGGCTACGAGGCGGCACTGGTGCCGGAGTGGATCCCCGCACTGGACGGGGTCGAGGCGAAGCTCGCCGCCGGGGGTCGGGTCGCCGACATCGGGTGTGGGCTCGGCTCCTCCTCGGTGCTCATCGCGCAGGCCTACCCGACGACCACCATCGTCGGCTCGGACTACCACGCCGAGTCGATCGAACTGGCGCGCAAGAAGGTCGCCGAGGCCGGGGTCAGCGACCGGGTGGGCTTCGAGGTGGCAACCGCACAGACGTTCACCGGCTCGAACTACGACCTCGTGACGATGTTCGACGCCCTGCACGACATGGGCGACCCGCTCGGTGCCGCCAAGCGGATCCGGGAAGCGCTTGCCCCCGACGGCACGTGGCTCCTGGTCGAGCCGTACGCGTCGGACAAGATCGAGGAGAACTTCAACCCGGTGGGCCGGCTGTACTACAACGCGTCCGTGTTCCTCTGCACGCCGAACGCGTTGTCCCAGTCCGGGGGCTACGCGCTGGGCACGCAGGCGGGTGAGACCGCGATCCGCCAGGTGATCACCGATGCCGGGTTCACCCGGTTCCGGCGCGTCCTGCAGACCCCGTTCAACCTCGTCTACGAGGCCAGGCCGTGAGCACGTGATCCGCGGCGCCGGTCGTCCATGGTCGTGAAGCCCGTGAGCGGCCGGCGGCTACTGCGGAGGCCCGACGGACGCCGTCCGGGCGCCACGCCCTTCGGTCACCACCTCGTACCAGGTCATCTCGCTGCGGCCCTCCTGCAGGCCGTCCATCCGCTTGCGGGACTCGACGAACCGCTCGTCCTCGTGCCATGCCTCCCAGTCGGCCCGGCTCTCCCAGGTGCCGATCACCGCCCGCCTGTTGTGCCCCTCGAGCGGGATCAGCAGCTGGCCACCGACCCAGCCGCGGCGCCCGCTCGCTGCCTCCAGACGCTCGCGCATTGCGGCGTCCCACTCGGGCTCGCAACCGGTCTTCAGCGTGACCTGGGTGACGACGGTCATCATGTGCGCACCATCCTTCTGGCTCGGCTGGTTCCGGTTACCACGGATGCGCACCCGTCAGTCGTCACCCGCCCAGGTCCAGCGCGCGCTGGGAGGTCAAGCGGGCGGGAGGGTGGACGGGTCGAGCATCAACAGCCCCTCCCCCGCGGGGGCGAACCCGGCCCGGCGGTAGAACGGCGAGCTGCCCGCCGTCGGCGCGAGGAGGAGGCGGCGGTACCGCCGGGCCTTCGCGTGCGCGACCACGGCCTCGAGCAGCGCCGCCGGCACGCCGCGGTCGGCGAAGGAGGCGAGCACGAACGCGTTGCCCACGTGCCCGATCCGCCCGCCCCTGGCGCCCGGCCGCGGCATGTGGACGACCTCCAGCACGTTGATCGAGCCCACCGCCGTGTAGCCGCTGCGCGGCGACCCCACCTCCGCGATCCAGAACGTGCGCCGTGGCAGCTCCACCCGCCACCACTGCGCGAACGACGCCTCGAAACCCGGGTCCTCGACCGGGTAGCCGAGGCGCTCCTCGAGCCAGGCGCGGCGCAGCCCAGCGAGCGCACCGAGATCGCGCTCGTCGGCCACGCGGATGGCGACCTGTTGCCCGAAGTCGGCGACCTCAGCCACCTGCGCCCGCGTTCCCCCTCGTCAAGGGACTCACCACAGTCAGCGGCAGTAGCGTGGTGCCGCTCGGGCCGACCTCGATGTCGGTGCCGGTTGCCGGGCACACGCCGCAGTCGAAGCACGGGGTCCACCGGCAGTCGTCCTGCTCGCGGGCGGCGAGCGCGTCCTGCCAGTCGTCCCAGAGCCACTCGCGTTCCAGCCCGGAGTCGAGGTGGTCCCACGGGAGCACCTCGGCGCGGTCACGCTCGCGGGTGGTGAACCAGGCCAGCGAGACGCCGACGGGCTCCAGCTCCGCCGAGCACGCCTGCACCCAACGCTCGTAGGAGAAGTGCTCGCTCCAGCCATCGAACCGGCCGCCCTCGCGCCACACCCGCTCGATCACGCGCCCGACGCGCCGGTCGCCACGGGCGAGCAGTCCTTCGATCAGCGAGGGCTCGCCGTCGTGGTAGCGCATCCCGACGTTGCGGCCCAGCTTGCGGTTGCTGTTGACCTTCTCCCGCAGCTTGCGCAGCCGCGAGTCGATCACCTCGGGCGAAGCCTGCGCGGCCCACTGGAATGGGGTGTGCGGCTTGGGGACGAACCCGCCGATCGAGATCGTGCAGCGCACGTCGTTGCGGCCGGACGCCTCCCGGCCCGCGCGGATCACGTTGTGCGCCATGTCCGCGATCTGCAGGACGTCCTCGTCCTCCTCGGTGGGCAGGCCGCACATGAAGTAGAGCTTCACCTGCCGCCAGCCCTGCGCGAACGCCTCCGAGACGGTGCGGATGAGGTCCTCCTCCGACACCATCTTGTTGATCACGCGCCGGATCCGCTCCGACCCGCCCTCCGGCGCGAACGTGAGCCCGGAGCGGCGACCGTTGCGGGAGATCTCCTTGGCGAGGTCGATGTTGAACGCATCGACGCGGGTGCTCGGCAGCGAGAGCGAGGTGTTGGTGCCCTCGTAGCGGTCGGCCAGGCCCTTGGTGATCTCGGCGATCTCGGAGTGGTCGGCGCTGGACAGCGACAGCAGCCCGACCTCGTCGAAGCCGCTCGCGCGCACCGAGGCGTCGACCATCTCGCCGATGCCCCGCAGCGACCGCTCGCGGACGGGCCGCGTGATCATCCCGGCCTGGCAGAACCGGCAGCCGCGGGTGCACCCGCGGAAGATCTCCACGCTCGCCCGCTCGTGCACCGTCTCGGCCAGCGGCACGAGCGGCTGCTTCGGGTACGGCCATGCGTCGAGGTCGGTGGTGGTGCGCTTGGTGACGCTGCGCGGCACCCGCTCGTCGACGGGCCGGACGGCGGCGATCGCGCCGTCTGCGCCGTAGCTCACCTCGTACAGCGAGGGCACGTAGCAACCGTCGACGGCGGCCAGCCGCAGCAACAGCTCCCGCCGCCCGCCGGGACGGCCGGCGGCCTTCCATGCCTTGACGACGTCAGTGATCTCGCCGACCACCTCCTCACCGTCACCGATCGCCGCGACATCGACGAAATCGGCTATCGGCTCAGGGTTGAACGCCGCATGGCCCCCTGCGACCACGACCGGGTGATCGATCCCCCGATCGACGGCGTGCAGCGGGATGCCCGCGAGGTCGAGCGCCGTGAGCAGGTTGGTGTAGCCGAGCTCGGTGGAGAAGCTGACCCCGAGCAGGTCGAACGCGTCGAGCGGCCGGTGCGAGTCGACGGTGAACGCGGGGACGCCGTGCTCGCGCATCAGCGCCTCGAGGTCGGGCCAGACCGCGTAGCAGCGCTCCGCGAGCGCGTCGGAGCGCTCGTTGAGCAGCTCGTAGAGGATCATGATGCCCTGGTTGGGCAGTCCGACCTCGTACGCGTCGGGGTACATGAGCGCCCACCGGACGGCGGCGGCCTCCCAGTCCTTCACCTGCGCGTTCAGCTCGCCGCCGACGTACTGCACCGGCTTCGAGACGCGCGGGAGCAGCGGCTCGAGGTCCGGGAAAATCGACGGTGCCGTCATGTTTGCCCAGGGTAGCCCCGCGCGGAGCGCGGCCGACTCGCGGCCGTCACGCACGAGGATTGGCATTGCACGAACGGCACCCTCGTCCGATAGGTCTGGACGAGAGTGCCGTTCGTCCGACGTTCAGCCCCAAGCGGCGCGCACCGGGAAACCCGCGGTGCTGATCCGCCGCGCCGTCGCCCCGAGGACGACCACGATCGCGATCGCCCCTGCGACCACGACCCCGGCAGGCGGGTCGTTCAGCGCGATGCCCACGATCGCCCACACCGCGCCCACCGCGAACGGCACCACCGCGGTGCCCGACAGCACCGCCCACGACACCGTGGCGGTGACGGCGAGGAGCACCACGACCGCGGCGATCGCGGCCAGCGCCCCGGTGCCGGGCAGCCCGATCCACACCCCGGTGGCCGCGGTGCCCATCGGCGTGGCCATGGACACCCAGCCCGCGTAGAGCGCGACGGTGCCGCGCGCGACGACGCGTTCCACCACGCCTTCGGCGGGTATCCGGCAGTACCGCCCGAACACGAGGGTGATGGTCACCAGCAGCCCGATGAGCATCAGCTGCGCGAGCGGCAACCAGCCTGCGCCGAAGGACAGCACAAAACCGATGTTGAACACGGCCGAGGCCGCCATCCACCAGCCCGTGGCGCGGTGGACGTAGCGGGCGCGTTGCCCCGGCAGCGCCTGGAAGGCGGCATAACCGAGGAACCCGACGTAGATCGGCAGCCACACCGCGAACGCCCAGCCGGCCGCGAGCAGCGGGCTGGGGTACTCGCGCGCGACCGCTCCGAGCGCACCGCCGGCCACCGCCGCGACCACGACCTGCGCGATCGCGAGCAGCGCCACCACGACGTTCCGTACGAGATCGGTCCGGGTGGAGCCCGGCGAGAGGACCGTCATGCCGCCATTGTCCCTCTCCCCGGGCAGTGCTCCACGCACTATGCGCGAGCGGGTGAGCGAACTTCTCGTGGCGTGCTCTCCAACCCGGAACACAGCAGCGCGGCCACGACGAGCGCCACCGCCGCGACCAGCAATGTCACCTGCATCGCGCTCACGAACCCGGCTGCGAATGCCTCGTAGCCGATCCGTTCGGCGAGTGCGGTGTCGCCTTCCCTGAAGGCCGGCGGGCTGAACTGCCGGGCCGCATCCACGGTGGACTCGACGAACGACGTGCGCAGTTCGGCGGGCAGCACCCCAGCCCGTTGCTCGGCCTCGTACCGCACGGCCGAGCCCGCGGTCGACGACAGGATGGCGCCCAGCGCCGCGGTGCCGAGCACGCCGCCGATCTGCCGCGTGGTGCCGGAGACCCCCGCTGCCGCCCCGGCGAGCCGCGCCTCGACGCCGGCCATCGTGACCGCCTGCAGGGGCGCGAACGTCGCGCCGCTGGCGATGCCGATGATCACCAGGCCGGGCATGAGCTGCCACGCGGTGGCGTCGGGACGCACCGCCAGCACGATGACCGCCAGTCCGAGCGCGAGTGCTGCGAGCCCGGCGGCGAGGACGCCCTTCCCGCCGACCCGGTCCGACAGCCTGCCCGCGTACGCCGAACCGATCGCCGTGAGGACGGCACCCGGCAGCAGCACCAGCGCCGTCTGCAGCGGCGAGTACCCGAGGACGTTCTGCAGGTACAGCACGAGCACCAGCGCGATGCTGATCATCCCGAGCTGGAAGACGAAACCGATCGCGTTGCCGAGTGGGAAGCTGCGTTCGGCCGTGAACAGTTCCAGCGGCATCAGCGGCTCGCGACGCTGGACGTGTTGCCAGCCGACGAACAGGGCGACGAGCACGATCCCGGCGACGATGCTCGCCGCGATGGTCGTCCCCCAGCCGAGGCGCTCGCCCTCGATGAGGCCGAAGACGATGCCGCCCAACCCCGCGGTGGCGAGCCCCACGCCTGTGAGGTCGAGGCCGTGCCGCCGCTGCGGGCGCAGATCCGGGACGAACACCGCGGCCAGGATCACGGTGAGCACCCCGATGGGCAGGTTGACCAGGAAGATCCAGCGCCAGCCGAGGTGGGCGAGCACGAACCCGCCGACGATCGGGCCCACAACCGGCGCGAATCCCACGATCGCGCCGAAGACCCCGAACGCCCGACCTCGAAGCTGGGGCGGGAAGACGGTCAGGATCGTCGAGATCACCTGCGGGAAGAGGATCGCCGCGCCCACGCCTTGCAGCACGCGCGCCGCGAGCAGCTGCGCCGGCGAGCCGGCAAGCCCGCAGAGCGCCGACGCCACGGTGAAGGTGGCGACTCCGGCCACGAACAGGCGCTTGTACCCGAGGATGTCTCCGAGCCGCCCGGTGGTGATCAGCAGTACCGAGAAGACGAGCAGGTAGGCGTCAATGATCCACAGCACCTGGTCGTAGGACGCATGGATGCTGCCGATCAGCGTCGGGACGGCGATGGTGACGATGCTGCCGTCCAGCAGCGCCATGAAGAAGCCGATGCAGAGAATGCCGAGAACGAACCACGGCCGTTTCGGGGACATCACAGAACACCCTTTCGGGATGTGCGTGTGACTCCCACCTTTTCGTGCCATCGGACACGGGAAAGCTGATCGGCGAGGCTCAGGGCCCACGGTGAGATATCGCGGCGAAGGCTACCACTCCTGAACGCGCGCCAGCTGTGGTCCTCACAGGCCCCAGGGACCCTGCGAAGACCGCAGTCGGCGCGCCGAGCGCTATCGAAGCAGCAGCGCGTCCAGCCGTCGGGCCGCCACGACCACCCCGACCGCGATCATCACCGCGAAGTAGGCCAGGTGGCCCAGCATCCCGGTGTGCACGGCGCCCGTGGTGAGCCCGCGCATCAACTCGACCGCGTGGTAGAGCGGCAGGCACTCCACCACGATCTGCAGCCACCGGGGGTAGACCGAGAGCGGGTAGAACGTGGTGGAGAACAGGAACATCGGCAGCACCACGAGCGTGACCAGGTCGAAGTCCTGCCAGGACCGCATGTACGAGGTGGCGGCCATGCCGACGGCCGCGAACGCGAACGCCACCATCAGCGCCGCCGGGAGCGCCAGCAGCGCCCACGGCGAGACGAGCAGCCCGAACCCGCCCATGACGGCGAGGAACCCGAGCGAGTAGAGGCCGCCCCGGATCAGGGCCCAGCCGATCTCACCGAGTGCGATGTCGACCGGGCCGAGCGGGGTGGCGAGCATCGCATCGTAGATGCGGCCGTACTTGAGCTTGAAGAACACGTTGAAGGTGGAGTCGAATACCGCGCCGTTCATCGCCGACGCCGCCAGCAGGCCGGGCGCGATGAACGCGGCGTAGCTGATGGGTGATCCGTCCGGGCCGGGAAGGACGCCGACCATGGAACCGAGGCCCTGCCCCATCGCGAGCAGGTAGAACACCGGCTCGAAGAATCCCGACACGAACGCGAGCCATGCCCTGCGCGACGCGGTGGCCGAACGTATCAGCAACGCGTGCGACCGGCCCGCGTAGCTACCGGCCGGCACCAGGAGCCGCACCAGCGCTACCGAGGACGCCGCAGACCTCGCGGCCGGCTCGTGGACCGCGGTCATGGCTGAAGCCTTCTGGTGAACAGCCGGGCGGCCAGTGCCGCACCGAGCACGATCAGCGCGAGCAGGTAGGCGACGTGGCCGAGCGCGGCCAGCGGCTGCCACCGGTCGAGCGCGGCGGCACGCGCGATCTCGGTGCCGTGCCACAGCGGGGACACCCACGCCAGCGGCTGCACCCAGCCCGGCAGCCGGTCGACCGGGAAGAATGTGCCGGAGAACAGCGTCATCGGGATGACGACGAACCGGAACAGCACGCTGAACGCCGTGCCCTCGTTCTCCACGCTGGCGGAGAACGCCGTGACCGGTGCCGCGACCGCGGCACCGGTGAGCACGGCGACGAGGAGCGCCACCACGATGCCGGGGCTCGCCACCCCGCCGAACACCGCGATCACCCCGACGTAGACCGCGCCGGTGCCCGCGATCTTCAGCGCCACCCACGCGATGAGGCCCAGCGCGACCTGGCCCGGCGAGACCGGGCCCGCCGTCATCGCGTGGAAAACCCGATTCCACTTGAAGCCGGACAGCACCGGGTAGGACGACTCGAACGCGGCCGTCTGCACCGCCGACACCGCGAGCAGCGCAGGCGCGAGCCACACCAGGTACCCGACCCCGCCGGTGGCTGCCGCGGCCCCTGCCCCGCCCTGCACCAGCGCCCCGAACCCGACACCGAACGCCAGCAGGAACAGCAGCGGCTGCAGGACCGACGACACCACGGTGGCCCGCCAGTTGCGCCGATACCAGACCCAGCAGTGCTCGACGACGAGCAGCACGCCCCGCGCCGCGCCCGGTGCCCGGCCTGCGGACCGTGTGACGACCACGGGAGCGCTCATTCGACGAGGCTCCGGCCGGTGAGCCGGAGGAACACGTCCTCCAGCGAGGAGCGACGCACCAGCGCCGACAGCGGATGGTGGCCGGCCTGCGCCACCGCGGCCTGCGCGTGCTCACCATCGGCGGTGTAGAGCAGCAGCCGGTCGGGCAGCGCCTCCACCCGCTCGACGTGCGGCGCGAGATCTTCCGCCGACGGCGCCTCGCCCGGCGGGAAGCGCAGTTCGAGGACCTCCCGCGTGGAGTAGCGCTCGATCAGCTCCGCGGGTGAGCCCGTCGCCACGATCAGCCCGCCGTCCATCACGACGAGCCGATCGCACAGCTGCTCGGCCTCGTCCATGTAATGGGTGGTGATGATCTGGGTGACGCCCTCGCGCTTGAGCCGGTAGAGCCGCTCCCACAACAGGTGGCGGGCTTGTGGGTCGAGCCCGGTGGTCGGCTCGTCGAGCAGCAGCAATTCCGGCTCGTTGACCAGCGATCGTGCGATGGTGAGCCGGCGCTTCATCCCGCCCGAGAGCGGTTCGACTTCGTCGTCGGCACGCTCGGCCAGCTGGACGAACTCCAGCAGCTCCGCCGCCTTGGCCCGCACGTTGGCCCGGGACAGGCCGAAGTAGCGCCCGTAGACCTCCAGGTTCTGCCGGACGGTGAGCTCCTGGTCGAGGTTGTCCAGCTGCGGCACCACCCCGATCCGGGCGCGGATGCGCGGCCCGTCGACCGAGGGGTTCATCCCCAGCACCTGCAGCTCGCCGCCCGAGCGCGGAGAGACGCACGCGATCATGCGCATGGTGGAGGACTTCCCCGCGCCGTTGGGCCCCAGGAAGCCGAACACCTCACCACGCGCGACATCGACGTCGATGCCGCGCACGGCCTCGAACGCACCGAACCGCTTGCGCAGCCCGCGCGCCTGCACCAGTCCGTCCCCCACGACCCAGCACGCTAGCCGGGTTCCCCGACAGAAAGCGTGGACGTTTCGGATGCTCGAGAGCGAGCCACCGCGCTCCCGGTGGTCGAGTAGGGACGGCGCCCCAGCGCCGGCCCGTATCGAGACCACATGCCGGTCTCGGTGCTGGTGGCCTCGATACGCGCCGGCCCTGACGGGCCGGCGCTACTCGACCACAGGAAGAGGGGCCGGCGGATACCGCTCCTAAGCCGCCGGGCGGGACCCTCCGTGGAAGGAGCGGCGGTAGGCGTCCGGCGGAACGCCGACGGCGCGGTGGAAGTGCCTGCGCAGCGTGGCGGCCGTGCCGAGGCCCGTGCGCGCGGCGACCTGCTCGACGCCGAGGTCGGTGGTCTCGAGCAGCTCCTGCGCGCGGTGCACCCGCTGGGTCAGCAGCCACTGCAGGGGCGTGGTGCCGGTGGCTGCCCGGAACCGCCGGGTGAGCGTGCGCTCGCTCATGCGGGCCGCGCGGGCCATGTCCGTGACGGTCAGCGGCTCGTCGAGGCGCTCCGTGACCCAGCCGAGCAGCGCACCCAGCCCGCCGTCCACGGTGGACGGGACGGGCGCCGGGATGAACTGGGCCTGTCCGCCCGCCCGGTGCGGTGGCACGACGAGGCGGCGAGAGAGCGCGTTGGCCACGGCACTGCCGTGATCGGTCCGGACGAGGTGCAGGCACACATCGAGGCCTGCGGCCTTGCCTGCCGACGTGAGCACGTCGCCGTGGTCGATGTAGAGCACGTCCGGGTCGACCTGCACCCGCGGGTGGCGGCGGGCCAGCAGCTCGGCGTGCATCCAGTGGGTGGTGGCCCGTCTGCCGTCGAGCAGCCCCGCCGCCGCGAGGACGAAGGCGCCGGTGCAGATCGACGCGATCCGCGCACCGGCTTCGTGCGCGGCACGCACGGCGTCCACCAGGTCGGCGGGCGGGGGCTGCTCGACGTCATGGCTCCACGGCACGATCACGGTGTCGGCCGTGATGACCCGGTCGAGCCCGTACGGCGTGCTCACCTGGAACCAGCCACCGATACGCGCCCCCGCCGACGCGCAGACCACGAAGTCGTACCAGGGGTCTGCGAGGCCCGAGCGGTGCATCCCGAAGACGTCGTGGGCGATGGCCACCTCCAACATCGATTTACCTCCGGCCACGGCGAGGGCGACGGTGTGCATGTCCGGAACTGTACGCATGTTGGCGTTCCCGTCACTCGTGGAGCGATCCGCGACGGCGCAGCATCTCCGCCGTGAACGAACCGGGAGTGCTGCTGCGGCAGCGGGGCAGGGTGTGGTGGGGAGCCGGAGCGGCGGTGGCGGCAGTGGGCTGGGGAGCCCAGCAGTTCGCCCCGCTCCTGTTGATGTACCGCGCCGAGCTGGGCGTGGGCGCCGCCACCGTGCAGGCCGTCTTCGCGACCTACGTCGTCGGGTTGATCCCCGGGCTCCTGTTCGGCGGTCCCGTGTCCGACCGGTACGGCAGGCGCCCCGTGGTCCTCGCGGCGTTGGCCGCGTCCGTTGCCGCCTCCGCCCTGCTGCTCGCAGGCGGTCACGGCATCGGGTGGCTGTTCGCCGGCCGGCTGGTCGCCGGGTTCGCGAGCGGAGCGGGCTTCAGCGCGGGCGCGGCCTGGATCAGGGAGCTCAGCGCGGGCGCCGTCGACGACGGCGAGCGCGGCCCCCGCCGGGCGACCGTCGCGATGACCGCGGGGTTCGGCCTCGGCCCGCTCGTGGCGGGGGTGCTGGCGCAGTGGGCGCCTGCCCGCACCGTGCTGCCCTACCTGCCGCACCTGCTGCTCGCCGTCGCCGCCCTGCCGCTCGTGCGGCTCACGCCGGAGACCCGCACCGCGGGCGACGGCCGCGTGCACATCCCGGACATGTCGTCGCGGCGGTTCCGCACCGTGGTCGCACCGCTGGCACCGTGGGTGTTCGGCGTGGTTGCGGTCGGCATCGCCTACCTGCCCGGGCTGGTCGAGCGCCGCCTCGGTGGGTACGTGCTGCTCTTCTGCACGCTGGTCACCCTGCTCGGCGCCGCTGCAGGGATCGCCGTGGTCCCCGTGGCGCGCCGGGTCGCTCGCAGCGGGAGCCGCCGCCTGCTCGCCACGGCACTGGGCACCGTGGTCGCCGGCCTCGTGGTCGCGGCCGTCGCCGCCGCAACGACCGACCCGCTCCTCGTCGTCGCGGCGGTCCTCGTGCTCGGCGCGGCCTACGGGTGCTGCCAGGTGTGCGGCCTCGCCGAGGTGCAACGCATCGCCCGGCCCGGACAGCTCGCCGGGCTCACCGCCGCCTACCAGGCGATCTCGTACCTGGGCCTCGCCGTGGCCGTCCCGCTGGCCGCCGTCGACCACATCGTTGCGCCGAGCGTCCTGCTGCTCGGCCTCGCATCGCTCGCCGCACTCACGCTCGTCCTGACGGTACGGGCAGCGCGATGAACGAGCAGGTCGAAGCCGCGCTGCAGCGCGCGAGCGAGACGGCTGAGCTCAACGCGTTCGTCGCGCTCGCCGACGCAACGGAACCGGGTACGTCCGGCGGCCCGCTCGCCGGCGTGCCGATCGCGGTGAAGGACAGCATCCACGTCGCCGGGTTCCCGTGCACCGGCGGAACGCCTGCGCTGCGGAACTGGCGGCCCGCGGCGGACGCCACGGTGGTGCGGACGCTGCGTGCCGCGGGCGCCGTGATCGTCGGCAAGACCGGCATGCACGAGCTCTCGGCCGGGATCACCTCCAACAACCTCGCGTACGGCGCGGTACGCAACCCGCACGATCCGCGACTGATCGCGGGCGGCAGCAGCGGTGGGAGCGCCGCCGCTGTGGCGGCGGGCATCGTGCCGGTGTCCCTCGGCGCCGATACCGCCGGGTCCGTCCGGATCCCCGCCGCGCTATGCGGGTGCGTGGGATTCCGCCCGACGACCGGTCGGTACCCGAACGACGGCGTGATCCCGCTGTCGGCCACGCGCGATACCGTCGGCCCGATCACCCGTACCGTCGCCGACGCGGCGCTCGTCGACGAGCTGATCACCGGCCTGCGCATCCATCCGGTCGAGCTGGCCGGGCGCAGGCTAGGCGTGCCACGGGCCTACTTCTACGACGACCTCGACGCCGAGACCGCCGCGGTGATCGACGACGCGCTCGGGCGGCTGTCGGACGCAGGGGCCGAGCTGGTCGAGACCCGGGTCGAGGATCTCGACGAGCTGACCCGACCCCACTCGCTCGCCCTCACCCTGCACGAATGGCCCCGCGAGCTGGGGATGCACCTCGCCCGCCACCGCTGTCCGGTCACGGTCGAGGAGGTCGTCGACGCGATGGCAGGGCCGGTCGAGCGCAAGTGGCTCGCCGACCAGCTCTGGGGCGACCCCGTTCCGGTCACCCACCACGTCGAGATCCTGGAACGGGCCCGGCCCGCGCTCGTGGCCCGCTACGCCGACTGCATCAGCCGGGACCGGCTGGACGCGCTGGTGCTGCCCACGACCCGGCTCCCGGCGCGGCCGATCGGGCAGGACGACGAGGTACTGATCAACGGACGCCAGGTCGGCACGCTCGAGGCGTACCTGCGCAACACCGACCCGACCGCGTTCGCCGGCCTCCCGAGCATCACAGTGCCGGCCGGCCGCGCGGCCTCCGGGCTGCCGGTCGGGCTCTCGTTCGACGGCCTGCCCGGCACCGACACGACGCTGCTCGCGCTCGCGGCCGCCTTCGAACGCCTGGACAGGTAGTAGACCGGTCTCTATAGTTCGGGCGGTGCCGCGACGAACAGACACCCGGGAGCGGGTGATCCGGACGGCGGCGAGCCTGTTCCGGGCCCAGGGCTACCACGCAACCGGGCTCAACCAGGTGCTGGCCGAGGGCGGACTACCGAAGGGCTCGCTGTACTTCCACTTCCCCGGCGGCAAGGAGCAGCTCGCCGTCGAGTCGCTGCGGCTCTCTGGCGAGGAGCTCGGCAACGGGATCGCGGCCGCGCTCGACGCCACCCCGGACCCCGCCACCGCCCTCGACCGGATCTTGGCGCTGCTCGGCGAGCACCTGGTCGACACCGACTTCCGGGAGGGCTGCCCCGTGGCCACGGTCGCGCTCGACGCCGCCGCGCAGAGCGAGCCGATCCGTGCCGCGTGCGCGGGTGTCTACGACTCGTGGGAGGAGGTCGTCGCGCGGCACCTGCGCGCCGCCGGGGCCGACGACGCCGAAGGACTCGCGACCGTGCTCGTCGCCGCCATCGAGGGCGCCGTCCTCCTCGCCCGCACCCGCCGGGACGTCACGCCACTGCAGACCGTGGGGACGCACATGCGCGCCCTGCTCGCACCCGAACGGAGATCGGCATGAGGATCCACCACCTCAACTGCGGCACGATGCGCCCCTACGGTGGCCGCCTGGTCAGCGGGAGCGGCCCTCTGCTCGCCACCGCCGAGATGATCTGCCACTGCCTGCTGATCGAGGCCGGCCACGGGCTCGTCCTCGTCGACAGCGGGTACGGCACCGACGACGTCCGCAACCCGGACGCGTCGCTCACCCGGTCGTTCCGGCGGCTGGCGCGGCCGGTGCTCGCCGAGTCCGAGACGGCGCTGCGGCAGGTCGAGAAGCTCGGGTTCCACGCCGAGGACGTCCGCGACATCGTCCTCACCCACCTCGATCTCGACCACGGTGGCGGGCTGCGCGACTTCCCGAACGCGCGCGTGCACGTGATGCGGGGTGAGCTGGAGGCGGCGCGCGCGGCCCGCACGTCCCGCGAGCGCACCCGCTACCCGATGGCTCAGTGGGCGCACGGGCCGCAGTGGGTCACGCACGACCCGCAGGGCGACGAGTGGTTCGGCTTCGCGGCCGTCCGCGAGCTGCCCGGCGTCGCGGCGGACATCCGGCTCGTCCCGCTGATCGGGCACACCGTCGGGCACACGGGGGTGGCCGTGCGCGACGGCGGCGGCTGGCTGCTGCACGCGGGCGACGCGTACTTCCACCACGACGAGATGGACGCCGTCGCTCCCGGCTGCCCGCCGGGCCTGCGCTACATGCAGGCGCGGATGGAGACCGCGCGCGGGCTGCGGCTCGCCAACCAGGAACGGCTGCGCGAGCTGGTGCGGGAGCACGGCGACCAGATCACGATCTTCAGCGCCCACGACCCGGTGGAGCTGCGGGCGCTGCAGCGCCACCGGGCGGACGTCTAGAGCCTCAGCTGGAACCAGTGCTCGTCGCGCAGGTCGCCGGGCCCGATGCGCAACGCGTCGGGGAACAGCCCGACCTGCGTCCAGCCCTGCTTGACGTAGAACTCGGGCAAGGCGGTCCCACCGCGTGTGGAGAGCAGCAGCTGCTCCAACCCGATCGTGGTGGCATGTGCGACTGCGGCGTCGAGCAGGGCCTTGCCCCACCCGCGCCCCTGCAGGTCGGGGTGCAGCATCAGCTTGAGCACGTCGGCGCGGTGCCGGACAACGGCCCGGTCACCACGCCGGAGGAAGACAGTGCCGGCGAGCTCGCCGTCGGCGTCGATCGCGATCAGCTGCTGCCGACCGGCCCGCACGTCCTCGACGAGCTCGTCGGCGGCCGTCCGGATGTCCGCCTCCGGGGCGTCCACCGCGAAGCCGACGGCCCCGTCCGCGCGCGTGACCGCCGTCCAGAGCGTGCCGAGCTCGGCCGCGAGGCCCGGCCGCGCCTCGGTGACGAGGCGCGGCCCCTCGATCACAGGTTCGGGAACCAGAGCTTGATCTCCCGCGCCGCGCTCTCCTGCGAGTCGGAGCCGTGGACGAGGTTGTACTGCGTCTCGAGGCCGAAGTCGCCGCGGATCGTTCCGGGGGTGGCCTTCTCGACCGGGTCCGTGCCGCCGGCCAGCTGGCGGAATGCGGCGATCGCCCGCGGGCCCTCCGCGACGGCGGCGAGCACATGGCCGGAGGTGATGAACTCCAGCAGGTCGCCGAAGAACGGCTTGCCGTCGTGCTCGGCGTAGTGCTGCTCGGCGAGCTCGCGCGGGACGGTGCGCAGCTCGAGGGCGACGATGTCGAGCCCCTTGCGCTCGATGCGGGAGATGACCTCGCCGATCAGGCGGCGCTGCACGCCGTCGGGCTTGACGAGGACCAGGGTGCGTTCAGTCACGCGGACGAGGGTATCGGCGGCTCACCCGGCGACCGGCTCCAGGGCGGCCGCCGCGAACGACACGGCGAACCGCTGGCACCACACGCTCACGCTCGGGAGCTCCGCGAGGTCGACCTCGGGTGGGAGTGGGTAGTTCGAGCTGCCGATGTTGCCCTTGAGATCGCCGAGGTCGACGTAGCGGCCGTCGTCGAACACGTGCCAGCCGTCGCGGCCCTCGATGACCGATGCGTCCGTGATCCAGACCTGCAGGTCCGGTCCGTTGCTCGTGTTGAGATCCTCCAGCCGCAGCACGCGGGAGCCGTCCGGGAGCTCCAGGACGGCCACGGAGCCGCTGCTCTCGTGCTCGTGGCTGATCAGCTCGCCGCGGGCGATGACGACCGGCTCGGCGGGCGCAGCCGGCGCATCGGGGGCGGCCGGCGCGGCCGGCGCAGCGGCAGGCACGGCCTCGTCCACCCGGTCGTCGATCACGAGCTTCCACGGCTGGAAGAGCGCGAGTGCCACCACGGCCAGCGCCGCGCCGGCAGCGATCAGGGTCACGACGAGAGGACGGCGGCGGAGCGGCGTATGAGTGGCCATGGCGCAAACCGTGCCCTACCCGCAGCAGGGAAGACCCTTACGGTTCGCGGACCTGTTGGCTCGGCAGCTCGCCGCGAGCCATCTTGCCCATGAGGTCGCGGCGCAGCAGCAGGATCCCGACCCACACCAGCGCGAACACCACACCCATCACGCCGAGCGCCGGCACCAGCAGCCCGCAGGCGATCATCACGGCCTGCAGGCCGAGCGCGAACCACAGCCCCCACGGCCGCCGTTGCAACCCCGCCGCGACGACCATCGCGACGGCGAGCGCGACGATCACCGTGACGCCGAACGGGGTGGCGCCCTCGCCGAACTTCGACAGCACGAGCAGGGCGAGCGCCACGACGATCGCCTCGAGGGTGAGCGTGGCGGCGTACACGCCGCGCAGCCCCTTCATCGGGTCGGGGACGGTCATGCCGGGTCCTTACCGAAGAGCGTGCGCACCTCGCCCGCGGTGACCACCGACCCGGTGACCACGACGCCCACGCCGGACTCACCGCCCTCCTCCGCCAGCTCCCCTGCCTGGTCGACGGCCTCACGCAGCACCGGCTCGACGCTCACTCGGGCCGAGCCGAACACCTCGACGGCGAGCGCGCCCAGCTCGTCGGGGTCCATGGATCGGGGCGAGGAGTTGGCCGTGATCACGACCTCCTGCAGCACCGGCTCCAGCTCGGTGAGGATGCCGCGGACGTCCTTCTCCCGCATCACGCCGAGCACCCCGACGAGCCGGGTGAAGCGGAACTCCGAGACGAGGGCGGCCGCGAGCGCACGGGCCCCGTGCGGGTTGTGGGCGGCGTCGGCGAGCACGGTCGGAACGCCCTGGCCTGCCGCCAGCCGCTCCAGCCGCCCCGGGGACTGGACGCGCTCGAACGCGGCCCGCACCACGTCGGCGTCGATCGGCTGCTGCGGGCCCGCGCCGACCAGCGCCTCCGCGGCGGCCAGCGCCAGCGCGGCGTTGTTGGCCTGGTGCTCGCCGTGCAGCGGGAGGAAGACGTCGTCGTACGTGCCGCCGAGGCCCTGCAGCACGAGCCGCTGCCCGCCGACGGCGATCTCCCGCTCGCGCACGCCGAACTCGACGCCCTCGCGCGCGACCTGCGCCTCGACCTCGGCGCACCGCTCCAGCAGCACGTCGGCCACCGCCTTGTCCTGCGCGGCCAGCACGGCGACGGCGCCGGGCTTGATGATGCCCGCCTTTTCGCGCGCGATGCCGATGATGTCGGTGCCGAGGTACTCCGCGTGGTCGAGGCCGATCGGGGTGATCACCGCGACCGTTCCGTCGGCGACGTTGGTGGCGTCCCAGCGCCCGCCCAGCCCGACCTCGACGATCGCCGCCTCCACCGGGGCGTCGGCGAACGCCGAGAAGGCCATTGCCGTGAGCACCTCGAACTTCGAGAGCGCGACACCTTCCTTGAGGTCGACGAGCTCCACGAACGGCTGCACGTCCCGGTAGACCTGGACATACCGCTCGGGCGTCACCGGGCGGTTGTCGATGTTGATCCGCTCGGTGGCCCGCTGCAGGTGCGGGCTGGTGTATCGCCCGGTGCGCAACCCGACCTCGGTGAGGATCGCGTCGACCATGCGCGCCGTGGAGGTCTTGCCGTTGGTGCCGGTCAGGTGCACCACCGGGTAGCCGCGGTGCGGCTCGCCGAGCACGTCCACCAGCGTGGCGATCCGGTCGAGCGAGGGCTCCATGACCGTCTCCGGCCACCGCCGGTTGAGCTCCTGCTCGACCGCGAGGAATTCAGCGAAGCCCAGCGTGGAAGACTCGGCGGGCACCACGTCGGGGGTGTCGCCACCGCGGATGGCGTCGAGGACGTGCGAGACCACCGCGTCCTCCGGCGTGGAGATCTCGCCCTCGCCCTCGGGCAGCTCGTCGCGCTCGTCGCTCACACGTCCTCCTCGCTGACGCTCGTCAGCCGCGTTCGCGGCGCTGCTGTGTTGAATGGTGAGCTCGCAAGCTCGCCCACGTATTCGAGTCTACGAGCCGGGACGGGGCGAAACCCGGGGCGGGCGTCGCGCCGTCACCACTACCGTTGCCACATGACTACGCCTGCTGCTTCCCTGCCGGAGCGGCCCACGATCGACGGCCTCGAGCCGACGTGGGCCGGCCGATGGGACGAGTCGGGCGTATACCGGTTCGACCGGACGCGGCCGCGCGAGGCGGTGTTCGCGATCGATACCCCACCGCCGACGGTGAGCGGGTCCCTGCACGTCGGACACGTGTTCTCCTACACGCACACCGACGTGATCGCGCGCTACCAGCGGATGCGCGGGCGTGCGGTGTTCTACCCGATGGGCTGGGACGACAACGGCCTGCCCACCGAACGCCGGGTGCAGAACCACTTCGGCGTGCGCTGCGACCCCGCCCTCCCCTACGACCCCGCGTTCGAGCCGCCAGAGCGGGCGGGCGAGCGCCAGATCCCGGTGTCCCGGCGGAACTTCATCGAGCTGTGCGAGCGCCTCACCGCCGACGACGAGGTCGCGTTCGAGGAGCTGTGGCGCAGGCTCGGGCTCTCCGTCGACTGGTCCATGACCTACCGCACGATCGGCGTCCCGGCCCGGGTGGCGGCACAGCGGGCGTTCCTGCGAAACCTCGCCCGAGGGGAGGCGTACCTGTCCGAGGCGCCGACGCTGTGGGACGTCACGTTCCGCACCGCCGTGGCGCAGGCGGAGCTGGAGGACCGCGAGCGGCCCGCCGCGTTCCACCGGCTGCTGTTCACCCGCGCCGACGGCGCCGACCTGGAGATCGACACCACCCGGCCCGAGCTGCTGCCGGCGTGCGTCGCGCTGGTGGCCCACCCCGACGACGAGCGGTACCGCGCGCTCTTCGGCACAACGGCGCGCACCCCCGTCTTCGAGATGGAGGTGCCGGTGCTCGCCCACCGCGCCGCCGATCCGGAGAAGGGCACCGGGATCGCGATGGTCTGCACCTTCGGCGACACCACCGACGTCCTGTGGTGGCGCGAGTTGCAGCTGCCCACGCGCACCGTCGTCGGGCACGACGGCCGGTTCCTGTCCGAGCCGCCGGACGGCCTGAACGGCACGGCGTACGCCCAGCTGGCCGGGGCCACCGTGCACACGGCGCGCGAGCGGGTGGTCGCGATGCTGCGGGAGAAGGGCAGGCTGCTCGGGGAGCCGAAACCGATCACCCACGCCGTGAAGTTCTACGAGAAGGGCGACAAGCCCCTAGAGATCGTCACCACCCGGCAGTGGTACGTGCGCAACGGGGGCCACGACGCCGACCTGCGCGCGGCGCTCCTCGAGCGCGGCCGCGAGCTGGCGTGGCATCCCGTGCACATGCGTGCCCGGTACGAGAACTGGGTCGAGGGCCTGAACGGCGACTGGCTGGTCAGCCGGCAGCGGTTCTTCGGGGTGCCGTTCCCCGTCTGGTACCCGCTCGACGAGCACGGCGAGCCCGTGTACGACCGCCCGATCTCCGCGGCCGAGGCCGCGCTGCCGGTCGACCCGAGCACCGACGTGCCACCCGGCTTCACGGAGGCACAGCGCGGCGAGCCGGGCGGCTTCGCGGGCGACCCGGACGTCATGGACACCTGGGCCACCTCGTCGCTCAGCCCGCAGATCGCGGCCGGCTGGTGCAGCGACGACGACCTGTTCCAGCGGGTCTTCCCAATGGACCTGCGCCCGCAGGCCCACGACATCATCCGCACCTGGCTGTTCGCCACGGTGCTGCGCGCGCACACCGAGCACGGCACGCTGCCGTGGCGGCACACCGCGATCTCCGGCTGGATCCTCGACCCGGACCGCAAGAAGATGTCGAAGTCGAAGGGCAACGTCGTCACGCCGATGGCGCTGCTGGAGCAGTACGGCTCGGACGCCGTGCGCTACTGGGCCGCGGGCGCCCGGCCCGGCACCGACACGGCCTTCGACCCGGGCCAGATGAAGATCGGCCGCAGGCTCGCGATCAAGGTGCTCAACGCGAGCCGTTTCGCGCTCTCGACGGGAGCCGTCCCCGGCGAGGTGACGGCACCGCTGGACCGGGCCCTGCTGGCGGAGCTCGCCGACACCGTCGAGGTCGCCACCGCCGCGCTGGAGGACTTCGACCACGCCCGCGCCCTCGAGGTCACCGAGCGGTTCTTCTGGCACTTCTGCGACGACTACCTCGAGCTGGTCAAGGCCCGCGCCTACGGCGAGCACGGCGAGGACGCGGCCGCTTCGGCCCGCGCCGGGCTGGCCACCGCGCTGTCGGTGCTGCTTCGGCTGTTCGCACCCGTACTGCCGTTCGTCACCGAGGAGGTCTGGTCGTGGTGGCAGGAGGGCTCGGTGCACGTCGCCCCATGGCCCGAGGCCACCGATCTCCGCGCGCAGGCAGGCGACCCACAGGTCCTCACCGCCGCCACCGAGGTCCTCACCGCCGTGCGCAGGGCGAAGTCGGAGGCGAAGGTCTCCATGCGCGCCGACGTCAGCAAGACGGTGGTGACGGCCCCCGGCGCCGTCCTGTCCACGCTGGCCATGGCCGAATCGGACGTGCGAGCGGCCGGCCGGATCCAGAACCTGGTGCTGGAGGAACGCAACGAAGGCCCCACGCGGGTGGAGGTGCTCCTCCCGGACCGCGTCACGGAGCCATAGTGCTGATCTGAGGGCCCCTCCCGCAGCACTGTGGAGCCACAACGCTGCCGGGTGACCGATGAGTGTGGCGCCTGCCCACGGTCATACCTGGTGTGCGCGAGAAGCGGCTTGCTGTGGCGATCGATGCCCTGCTCGACGAGTTGGTCGCCTCGGGAGCGGAGGTGGGGCTGCAGGTCGCCGTCATTCGGCACGGCCGCACGCTCGTCGACGCGGCACGGGGAGTGGCTGATTCGCGCACGGGCGCACCGGTCGAGCCGGGCACGCTGTTCTGGGCCGGTTCCACCGCGAAGGGCGTCGCCGCCACGGTGGCGCACGTCCTCGTCGAACGGGGCGCCCTCACCGATGACATGCGAGTCGTCGAGGTGTGGCCGGAGTTCGGGGCCCACGGGAAGGACCGGGTGACACTGCGCCACGTGCTGACTCACACCGCGGGCGTCCCGGGCCTCCCGCCCGGCACGAGCGCGGCCGACCTGTGCGACTGGGACCGCATGTGCGGGGTGATCGCCGATGCGGAGCCGTGGTGGGAGCCCGGCACCCGGTTCGGCTACCACGCCAAGACGTTCGGGTTCCTGCTCGGTGAGACCCTCCGCCGCGCGACCGGCGACCCGATCTCGACCCTGCTCCGCAGGCACGTGACCGAACCGCTCGGGGTCGGCGACGAGGTCCACTTCGGCGTCCCCGAGTCACTGCTGCCGCGGGTGGCTCGGCAGGTCGGGTCCGCCACAGCACTGCCCGAACCCGGTTCACCGCTCGCCCGAGCGATGCCTCCCGGCGTTGTTCCGGACGCCGAGTACGCCAACCGCTCCGACCTCCTCACCAGCGACATCCCCGCCGAAGGCACCATGAGCGCCCGCGGCGTCGCCCGCGTCTACTCCGCCCTCCTCGGGCACGTGGACGGCGTCGACCTCGTGTCGCCCGGCCGGCGCACCGCGATGGCCGCGATCGCGTTCACCGGGATGGACGAGGTGATGGGCTTCCCTGCGTCCTGCGCGTTCGGCTACAGCCCCTTCCGCCCGAGCGGCCGCGGCCGGCCCGGCTCGACGTTCGGCTGGCTCGGTGCGAACGGTTCCGCCGCCTTCGCCGACATCGACTCCGGCGTCGCCGTCGCGATGATGCGCAACCGCTTCGGCGACTTCACCACCGCGGCCCGCATCGACCAGTTGATCGTCGACGAACTGACACGAGAGGACTCTCCATGAGTGCACCGAAGACCTCGCTCGACAGCCGGTTCAGCGACCCGGCCGCCACGGCGACCTCGTGGGACGACACTGTGGAAGCCATCAAGTCTGCGGAGCTGTTCTGGATCACCACCGTCCGCGCCGACGGCAGGCCGCACGTCACCCCGCTGCCCGCGATCTGGCTCGACGGCGCCCTCCACTTCTGCACCGGTGCCGCCGAGCAGAAGGCCGTCAACCTGCGCGCGAACCCGCACGTCGTCCTGACCACCGGCCGCAACGACTGGGACCGCGGGCTCGACGTCGTCGTCGAGGGTGACGCCGTCCAAGTCACGGACGACGCGATGCTGAAGCGGCTCGCCGACGCGTGGCGCACGAAATGGGACGGACGCTGGCAGTTCGAGGCGCGCGACGGCGCGTTCCAGCACGAGGTCGGCCCGGCGCTGGTGTACGCCGTCGCACCCGCCAAGGTCCTGACCTTCGGCAAGGGCACGTTCTCCCACACCCGCCACCGGTTCTGAGCCCAGGAACCTATCCGAACTCAGGCGCTGGGCAGGGCCTCCAGCCGCGCCGTCACCCTCGCGATCTCCGCCTCCGCAGCCTCGCGCCGGGTGCGAATACCCGCCACGACGTCGGCCGGGGCCTTCTCCACGAACTTCGGGTTGGCGAGCTTCTTGTCCGCCTGGTCGAGCTCCTTCTGGGCGGCGGCGAGGTCGCGGCCGAGACGGGCCCGTTCGGCGGCCACGTCGATGGCGCCAGAGGTGTCGATCTCGACGTGGACCTTCCCGCCGGAGAGCAGGACGTCCAGCGTGGCGCTGGGCGCGAAGCCGTCGCCCGGGTCGTCGAGGCGGGCCAGTGACCGCAGCGCGGCCGCCGCACCACCCGGACCGGGCTCGCCGAGTCCGGCGGCCACCAGGCCCTCCACCCGGGCCGCGACGCGGCGGCTGTCGGGCAAGCCCTGCTCGGTGCGGAACCGGCGCACCTCGGTGATCAGCTTCTGCACGTCGGCGAGCCGGCCGTTGGCGGCCGCGTCGACCGGCGCACCCACGCCCGTCGGCCACGGCGCGACGACCACGGACTCGCGGCCGGTCAGCGCCGTCCACAGCGCCTCGGTGACGAACGGGCTGATCGGGTGCAGCAGCCGCAACAGCGCGTCCAGCACGTGGCCGAGGACGGCGCGGGTGCCGTCGGCGGTGCGCTCGTCGCGCAGCTGCACCTTGGCGAGCTCGAGGTACCAGTCGCACAGCTCGTCCCACGTGAAGTGGTAGAGGCCCTCGGTGGCCTTGGCGAACTGGAAGTCCTCCAGCAACGCGTCGGTCTGCTCCACCACCTCGGCGAGTCGGCCGAGGATCCAGCGGTCGGCGTCGGTGCGGTCGACGTCGGCGGGCAGGTCCAGGTCCGCCGACGCCCCGTTGGTCAGCGCGAGCCGGGTGGCGTTCCACAGCTTGGTGCCGAAGTTGCGCGAGCCGGCGACCCACTCCTCCGACAGCGCCATGTCGGCACCCGGGTTGGCCCCCCGGGCGATCGTGAAGCGCAGGGCGTCGGCGCCGAAGCGGTCGATCAGGTCGAGGGGGTCGATCGTGTTCCCCTTGGACTTCGACATCTTCTTGCCGTGCTGGTCGCGGATCAGCCCGTGCAGGAACACGTGCTCGAACGGCGGCTTCCCGTCCATCGCGTACAGCCCGAACATCATCATCCGGACGACCCAGAAGAACAGGATGTCGTAGCCGGTGACCAGCACGGACGTCGGGTAGTAGCGCGCAAGGTCCGGCGTGGAGTCCGGCCAGCCGAGCGTCGAGATCGGCCACAGCCCGGAGGAGAACCAGGTGTCGAGCACGTCCTCGTCCTGGCGCCAGCCCTCGCCGGTTGGCGGCTGCTCGTCGGGTCCGACGCAGACGACCTCGCCGTCCGGGCCGTACCAGACCGGGATGCGGTGGCCCCACCACAGCTGCCGGCTGATCGTCCAGTCGTGCATGTTGTCGACCCAGTCGAAGAAGCGCTTCTCCAGCTCCTTCGGGTGGATGGTGGTCCGGCCGTCGCGGACGGCGTCGCCCGCGGCCTTCGCGAGGGGCTCGACACGGACGAACCACTGCAGCGACAGCCGAGGTTCCACCACCGTGTCGCACCGGCTGCAGTGCCCGACCGCGTGCACGTACGGGCGCTTCTCCGCGACGATCCGGCCCTGCGCCCGCAGCTCCTCGCGGACGGCATCGCGCGCGGCGAACCGGTCCATCCCGTCGAACCTGGTGCCGGACCCGGTGATCACCGCGGCGTCGTCCATGATCGAGGGCATCGGCAGGTCGTGGCGGCGGCCGATCTCGAAGTCGTTGGGGTCGTGCGCCGGGGTCACCTTCACCGCGCCGGTGCCGAACGCGGGGTCCACGTGCTCGTCGGCGACCACGGGGATCTTCCGGCCGACGATCGGCAACTCGATCTCGCGGCCGACGAGGTGGGCGTAGCGCTCGTCGTCGGGGTGCACGGCCACGCCCGTGTCGCCGAGCATCGTCTCGACGCGGGTGGTGGCCACGACGACGGAGTCCTCCCCGTCGCCGTAGCGGATCGAGACGAGCTCACCCTCGTCGTCGTGGTGGTCGACCTCGATGTCCGACAGTGCCGTGTGGCAGCGCGGGCACCAGTTGATGATCCGCTCGGCCCGGTAGATGAGGTCGTCGTCGAAGAGCCGCTTGAAGATCGTCTGGACGGCGCGGGAGAGGCCATCGTCGAGCGTGAACCGCTCGCGCGCCCAGTCGACGCCGTCGCCGAGGCGGCGCATCTGGCCGAGGATCGCCCCGCCGGACTCGGCCTTCCACGTCCAGACCTCGTCGACGAACGCCTCCCGGCCCAGGTCGTGGCGGCTGCGGCCCTCGCCGGCCAACCTGCGCTCGACGACGTTCTGGGTGGCGATGCCCGCGTGGTCCATGCCCGGCAGCCACAGCGCGTCGTAGCCCTGCATCCGGCGGCGCCGGGTGAGGATGTCGATCAGCGTGTGGTCCATGGCGTGGCCGAGGTGCAGGCTGCCGGTGACGTTCGGCGGGGGGATGACGATGCAGAACGGCGGCCGGTCCGACGCGTTGTCGGCCTCGAAGTACCCGCGCTCCACCCACCGCTCGTAGAGCACGCCCTCTACCTCGCCCGGGTTCCACTGGGCGGGCAGGTCGGCAGTGCGCTGTGGGAGGGTGTCGGTCACTCGAAAAAGTCTACGAGCGACCGACAGTGAGCCGGTGGGCGGCCGGTACTAGGCCGTGTCTCGCGGATCTTGACCGCGCTCTTCGAGCCCAGATCTCGAAGCCCATCGGCCAAGATCCACGAGACACGGCCTAAGCCCGGCAGGACTGGGCGGCTCGGGCTAACGTGCGGTGGATGTCGGTGCTGCGCACGCTCCCGGTCGAGCACGTCCTGGAACGAGGCAGGGACGAGAACCTGCGGCGGACGCTGCGGGGGCGCGACCTCGTCGGGTTCGGGGTCGGCATCATCATCGGGACCGGCATCTTCACCCTGGCCGGGGTGGAGGCCAAGGAGCACGCCGGGCCCGCGGTCACGCTGTCGTTCATCATCGGCGCGGTCGTCGCCGCGCTGGCCGCGCTCTGCTACGCGGAGCTCGCGTCCTCGGTGCCGACGGCGGGCTCCGCCTACACCTACGCCTTCGCCACGCTCGGCGAGCTGTTCGCCTGGATCATCGGCTGGGACCTCCTGCTGGAGTTCGGGCTCGGCCTGGCAGTCGTCTCCCGCAGCTGGTCGAGCTACCTTGCGAACCTCTTCGGGCTGCCGCAGGTGCTGTTCGGTGAGACCGCGCCGGTCAACATCGGTGCCGTCCTGATCATCGGCCTGCTCACCGTGGTGGCGGTGCTCGGGATCCGCCAGTCGTCCCGGCTCACCAATGTGCTGGTGGCCATCAAGCTCGCGGTGTGCGTGCTGATCATCGGCGTCGGCATCTTCTTCGTCGACGCTGCCAACCTCACGCCGTTCATCCCGCCCGCGGTGCCCGTGCCGGAGGGTGGCTCGGTCCTCGAACAGCCGGTCGTCGAGGGCGTGTTCGGGCTGGAGGCCACGGCGTACGGGGTCGGCGGGATGCTCACGGCGGCCGCGGTCGTGTTCTTCGCCTACACCGGCTTCGAGGCGCTCGCCAACCTCGGCGAGGAGACCCGGCGACCGGAACGCGACATGACGATCGGGCTGCTCGGCGCGCTCGGCCTCTGCGCGGTGCTCTACATCGCGGTCTCGTTCGTGCTGACCGGGATGGCGCCCTACGACCAGATCGACGCCGGGGCCCCGCTCGCGGGCGCGTTCAACGCGGTCGGGCTCTCCTGGGTCGGAGCGCTGATCTCGATCGGCGCGGTCACGGGGCTGACCTCGGTGATGATGGTCGAGCTGGTTACCATCGGCCGGATCGGGTTCGCGATGGGCCGCGACGGGCTCCTGCCGACACCGATCGGCACCGCCCACCCCCGGTTCCACACCCCGCACCGGATGACGATCATCGGCGCCGTGGTGATCGCGATCATCGCGGCGACCACGCCGATCTCCGAGCTGGCCGACATGGTCTCCATCGGGGCGCTCAGCGCGATGATCATCGTTGCGATCGCGGTGCCGGTGCTGCGCCGTACCCGGCCCGAGCTGGAGCGGCCCTTCAAGGTGCCGCTGTCACCGGTGGTGCCCGCGCTCGCCGCGCTCGCCTGCTTCTACCTGATGCTGAACCTCGACCTGCTCAGCTGGCTGCGGTTCGCCGTATGGCTCGCCATCGGCCTGGTGGTCTACCTGGTGTACGGCAGACGCCACTCGCTTCTCAACCACTAGACGGGCAGCAGCACCGCCTGCAGCCGGTCGAACCCCAGCACGGACGCGAGCCTGCGCTCCCGGACCAGCCGCAGGTCCAGCGCGCGGACCTGGCCGCTCGTGGGCTCGTACACCCGCCACCGGCCGTCTCCCAGCACGCCGAGGCCCATGACGTAGTGCCGTGGCACCAGCGATCCCACCAGCAGCGGCACCGGCCTGCCCGCGGCGAGCGCGGCTCCGGCCTCCGCGAGCGCGTCGTCGACGTCGGCCGCGGACACGTCGTCGACCAGCCGCACGCGGTACGGACCGGCGGCGGGAGCGTGCCGGCGCAGCCAGCCGACCATCCCCCACGGGGTCGTGCCCAGCGCCCGCGGCCAGAACCGCGTGGACTGCCGGTGCACCTCCTTCTGCCGGGCGTCGTAGCGCGCCCCGAACCCGATAGCGACGCCCGCTCGCGCCCCGGCTCCCGCACCCGTGGCCGCGGCGGCCGCCTCGTCACCGTCGAGGCGCGCCGTCTCGGCCGGATCGGCCCACGCGGCGAGGGCGATGAGCACCGCGCTACCGCAGGTGGTGCCGTCGACCTGGTCGAGGCGCACCCCGCCGCGCCGCTGCTCGCCGAGCCGGTCGGTGAGCAGCGGGCGCCTGCCGGCCGCCAGCGGCCGGACCTGTGCGGCCGGCTCCGGCTGCGCGCGCGAGCGCCCCACCCGCGACCCGATCCGCCACGCCACCCCGACCACGGTCCGCATGCCCTGATACTCCCCGCGCAGGCGGGGTCACGCCACGGCCGGGAGCGTGGTCGACCAGAGCTCCTCCCCGCCCTGCCCGCGCAGCGTCACGCGCAGCTCGCCGCCCGGGGCGACCTCGACCTCACCGAAGTGCTGGAACCCGGCGGCGGGTGAGGTGTTCGGGGCAGGCGGGGCCTTGACGAACACGGCCTCGGGGCCGAACGTCGCGTCGAGGGGGTTCGGCCCGAACGCGCCTGCGTGCAGCGGCCCCGAGACGAACTCCCAGAACGGGTCGAACTCGGTGAATGCGGCCCGCTCCGGCGCGTAGTGGTGGGCAGCCGTGTAGTGCACGTCCGCCGTGAGCCATACGACGTTGCGGACGTGGCGCCTGCGCAGCTCCGACAGCACCCACGCGAGCTCGGCCTCCCGCCCGCTCGGCGGACCGGCGGCACCGTTCGCGACGGCCTCCCACGCGGTCCCGTCCGGAACCTGCACGCCGATGGGCATGTCGGAGGCCACGAACTTCCACGTCGCGTGCGAGGACGCCAGCCCGTCCACGAGCCACCGCGCCTGCCGCTCGCCGAGGATCCGTTCGAGCGGACCGGTGTTGGCGCTGTTGGCGTCCCGGTAGGTGCGCATGTCGAGCACGAACAGCTCGACGTGCGCCCCGTACGGCAGCCGCCGGTACACCCGCCCGTCCACCGCCCGGCGCGGGTCGAGTGGCACCCACTCGTGATAGGCCTGGAACGCCCGCCCGGCGAGGACGTCCACCCGTTTCTCGGTGTAGCGGTCGTCCGCGAGCAGCTCGCCCGGATACCAGTTGTTCGTGACCTCGTGGTCGTCCCACTGGTTCACCTGCGGCACGGCCGCGACGAAGGCGCGCAGGTGCTCGTCGAGCAGGTTGTAGGCGTACTGCCCGCGGAACTCGGCGAGCGTCTCGGCCACCTTCGCCTTCTCCGGCGTCACCAGGTTCCGCCACGTGGTCCCGTCGGGCAGCGCGACGGTCTCGGTGAGGGGCCCGTCGGCGTAGATGGTGTCGCCGCTGTGCAGGAAGAAGTCGGGGTCGCGCTCGGCCATGGCGCGGAAGATCCGCATCCCTCCCCGGTCGCGGTCGATCCCCCAGCCCTGCCCGACCACGTCGCCGGACCAGACGAACCGCACGCTCTCGCTGCGGGCGGGCGGCGTGCGGAACGAACCGGTCACCGGCTCGCTCGCGACGCGGCCGTCGAGGTCCTCCGCCGTGACGCGGTAGTGCACCGTGCGCCCGCGGCCGAGTACCCGCACCTTCCCCGTGAAGTCGGTGTCCGGGGTGAGCACCGGTCCCTCGACCCGCCGCGCGTGCGCGAAGCCGGGTTCGTCCGACACTTCGACGACCATTCGGGACGGCCGGTCCGCGCGCGCCCAGACGAGGCCCGACCCGCGGACCACGTCCCCGGACTGCACGCCGTGGGTGAGTACGGGGCGGTCGGCCCGGACGAGTCCGGGGGCGGCGAATGCGCCGACGGCGGCGGCGCGGAGCAGGGAGCGGCGGTCGATGCGGAGGGAGCGCATGCGCCTGGTGTAGACCATCCGGGTGAACGATTGCCGGTACCGGGATGAACGGCGGCGCCTACAGTGCCGAGTGTGTCCGACCTGACGCCCGAGATCCGGGCCTTCCTCTCCACCGGTACGCGCACCGGGAAGCTGGGCTACATCGCCAAGGACGGCCGCCCACTGGTGGCGCCGGTGTGGTTCGTCGTCGACGGGGACGAACTGGTGTTCAACACCGGTGCGACCACACCCAAGGCACGGGCGATCGCCCGCGATCCCCGGATCGTGCTCTGCGTCGACCACGACGAGCCGCCCTACGCGTTCGTGCAGGTCCAAGGCACCGCGACGGTAACGGACGACCTGGACGAGCTGCTGCGAACCGCCACCGCCATCGGCGGTCGCTACATGGGCGCCGACCGGGCCGAGGAGTTCGGGAAGCGCAACGGCGTGCCGGGCGAGCTCGTGGTGCGCCTACGGCCGACCCGCGTGATCGCCGACCTCGACGTCACCGGCTGATGCCGCGATCGCGCGCGGTTCACAGGGCCCGGGGAGGCGGCGAGGTCGGCGAGAACGCGCCGGGCGGCGAGCAGCAACTCGCGGCCATCACTTAGCGTCCTGCCCGTGACAGAACGACGCGCGATCCTCAGCGGCTCGACGTTCGAGGAGCAGATCGGGTACGCCCGCGCCGTGGTCGACGGCGACTGGGTGCACGTGTCCGGGACGACCCGCTACCCCGTCCGGTGGCGGTGGTCGCACCCATGATCCGCGGTCTCGGTTGTCCATGGCTGTGCCGACAGCCATGGACAACCGGAACTTCGGATCATGCCGCCGCGCTGTCGAGCGCCTGGGTGGGCGGCCGCTTGCCCGCCGGGCCCGATGCTCGTCATGTCGGTCTGGTCGGCCAGCACGCCGGTGGGCGCGCCGTTCCCGGCTCGGGCCGCCGGGTGCTCGCGCTGCGGTCCGGCCTCTCGTGTGGTCCCGCCGGTTCGCCTTGACCTCTCAATCCCTCTCCTGGAGAGCCAGGGTGACACCAGTACCGGGCCGCGGCGGTGCCTGTGATCAGCGGGAACGTGACATGAGCCGCGTGGGTGCGGCTGAGGTCACGCTCCGGCCGATCATGCCGGTGTGCGTGGTCAGCGGGGTGGGAACGGGACCACAGCCGGTCGCGTCACAACCAGCCCTTGATCATCGAACTGGCGCGTTTCCCGACGCGTAGCGTCGGCTTTGGCGCCGATCCGCTGATCACGTACGACGCTAACGGCTAGTCCCGTCAGGCGCGGCGGGACTGGTCGCCCGCCGGGGCGCCGCGATCGCTGTCGGCGCCCCACCCGTCGGCGAGACGCCCGATCTTCTGGGCGTAGTCGCGGGCGGCGACGGCCGGGTCGTCGGCGCGACCGGCCGCCACCCCGACGAGGAAGGCGGTGACCGGCGCTCCCGGCCGGGAGACGCCGTGGGCCACGTCGGAGGTCAGGTCGAGCACCATGTCGACCACGCCCTCGCGTTCAAGGGCGCCCTCGATGCCCAGCTCCCGCACCACGGCGGTGACCCACTCGGACAGGGCGCGCGCATCGCTGCTCTCAGCCACGGGCGCGACCCTAACCCCGTGGGACGGCGCCCGCCCGGGCGCCCCGATCCCGGCGTCGCGCGCTGAGTGCGGTCCGCGCATGGCCCGCGGCGCCTGCGAGGACCACAGCCGCCGCGCGGATCAGCCGCCGAACAGGGCCGGGATCTTGATCACGAGCTGGTACAGGCCGTACAGGAACGGGACCACCACCCAGACCCAGGCCAGCCATGCGACCGCGGGCGGGCCGGACCGGACATCGGCGGACTCGGTGTGCGCGCTCATGCCGCCTTCGCTCCCTCGGGGCTGATGGCCTGCTCCCCCACCGGCTCGTGGAAGCGCTCGTGCACCGGCCGGATGAGCTCGTTGCAGATGAAGCCGATGATCAACAGGCCGATCATGATCGAGAACGCCACGGTGTACCGCCCCGGCCCCTGCACGCCGGCCGCGATCTGGGCGTCGGCGATCGCGTTGACGATCACCGGCCCCAGCACGCCCGCCGTGGACCACGCGGTGAGCAGCCGCCCGTGGATCGCGCCCACCTGGTACGTGCCGAACAGGTCCCGCAGGTACGCGGGCACGGTGGCGAAGCCGGCACCGTAGAACGACAGGATCAGCATCGAGGCGATCAGGAACAGCACCTGGTTGGCGTTGCCCGTCAGCGTGATGAGCAGGTACAACAGCGCGCCAACGCCCAGGTAGACCCGGTAGATGTTCTTCCGCCCGATGATGTCGGACGTCGAGGACCACACGATCCGGCCGACCATGTTCGACAGCGACAGGATCGCGACGAATCCCGCGGCCGCGGCGGCGATCTGCGTGCCGGCGTCCGGGAAGTAGTCCTGGAAGATCGGCGAGGCGCGCTCGAGGATGCCGATACCCGCCGTGACGTTGAAGCACAGCACGACCCATAGGAACCAGAACTGGGGCGTGCGGATCGCGTTGTTCGCCGACACGTTCGCCGTGGTGATGAGCGTTCCGGTCTTGGCGGAGTCAGGGTGCCAGCCCGCAGGCCGCCAGCCATCGGGCGGCACTCGCACGAGCAGCCACCCGACCGACATGAACACCGCGTACACCAGCCCGTGCACGAGGAAGGACAGCGCGACCCCGCTCGCCTGAGGATTGTCCCCGGTGGCGCCGAACCCGCTGAGCATCGAGGCCGACCACGGCGACGCGATCAGCGCTCCGCCGCCGAAGCCCATGATCGCGAGCCCAGTGGCCATGCCGGGCCGGTCCGGGAACCACTTGATGAGCGTGGATACCGGCGAGATGTAGCCGATGCCGAGCCCGATCCCGCCGATCAGGCCGTACCCGACGATGACCAGCCAGTACTGGCCGATGGACACGCCGAAGGCCGAGACGAGGAAGCCGGTCGAGAAGCAGAGCATCGACATGAACATGGCCCAGCGCGGGCCGTTGCGGTCCACCGCGGTGCCGAACACCGCGGCCGACACCCCCAGCATCACGATCCCCAGCGTGAACGGGAGCGCGGTGAGTGTGCCCGCAGCCGGGTTGCCCTGCAGCATCGTGGCGGCGAGCGGATTCTTGAAGACGCTCCACGCGTACGCCTGCCCGATCGCGAGGTGGATGGACAGCGCAGCGGGTGGGATCAGCCACCTGCTCCATCCGGGCGGCGCGATGATGCGCTCGCGTTGCAGGAACCCGACGGCCATGGCAGCTCCCTCGCCACCTCACGGGACACGACCGCGTGAACGTAGATCACGGTAGGTGCAGGTGCAACCGCGACTACGCCATACGGTATGCGATCGCGACCGGCGGTCGACGAACGGCGAACGAGCGGGGCGAATCGCCCGCAACACAACGACGCCGGCCCGCGTTGCGCGGACCGGCGTCGTTTCGCGAAAAGCTCAGGCAGAACGCTCGCGGCGCTCCCGGCGGGCCGGGGTGCGAGGAACGATCGTGGGGTTGACGTTGCTGCGCACCGTCTGGCCGGTGACGACGACCTTCGCCACGTCGTCGCGGCTCGGGATGTCGTACATGCAGGGCAACAGCACCTCCTCCATGATCGCTCGCAGACCACGGGCGCCGGTGCCGCGCAGGATGGCCTGGTCGGCCACCGCATCGAGCGCGTCCTCGGTGAACTCCAGCTCCACCCCGTCCATCTCGAACAGCTTGCGGTACTGCTTCACCAGTGCGTTGCGCGGCTCGGTGAGGATCTTGACGAGGGCGTCCTTGTCCAGCGAGGTGACCGAGGCGACGATCGGCAGGCGGCCGATGAACTCGGGGATCAGGCCGAACTTGATGAGGTCCTCTGGCAAGGTCTCGGTGAAGCTCTCGGCGGGGTCGATGTCGCGCTTCGAGCGAATCTCGGCACCGAAACCCAGACCCCGCTTGCCCACCCGGTCGCCGATGATCTTCTCGAGACCCGCGAACGCGCCGGCCACGATGAACAGCACGTTGGTGGTGTCGATCTGGATGAACTCCTGGTGGGGGTGCTTGCGCCCACCCTGCGGCGGCACGCTCGCGGTGGTGCCCTCCAGGATCTTCAGCAGGGCCTGCTGGACGCCCTCGCCGGAGACGTCGCGCGTGATCGACGGGTTCTCCGACTTGCGGGCGATCTTGTCGACCTCGTCGATGTAGATGATGCCGGTCTCGGCGCGCTTGACGTCGTAGTCGGCGGCCTGGATCAGCTTGAGCAGGATGTTCTCGACATCCTCGCCCACGTAGCCGGCCTCGGTGAGCGCCGTGGCGTCGGCGATCGCGAACGGCACGTTGAGCAGCTTGGCCAGTGTCTGCGCGAGGTAGGTCTTGCCGCAGCCGGTGGGGCCGAGCATGAGGATGTTGGACTTGGCGATCTCGATACCGTCGCCACTGTCGCCGCCACCGCGGCGCTCGCCGGCCTGGATGCGCTTGTAGTGGTTGTAGACCGCCACCGACAACGTGCGCTTCGTCTGGGTCTGCCCGACGACGTACTGGTCGAGGAACTCGTGGATCTCCGCCGGCTTGGGCAGCTCGTCGAGCTTGACCTCACCCGCTTCGGCCAGCTCCTCCTCGATGATCTCGTTGCAGAGATCGATGCACTCGTCGCAGATGTAGACCCCAGGACCGGCGATCAGTTTCTTGACCTGCTTCTGGCTCTTCCCGCAGAACGAGCACTTGAGCAGGTCACCGCCGTCGCCGATGCGTGCCATGAGTGCAGACCCCAAATCCTTCTCTGCGCTGCCCCGGCGGGTCCGGGAGGCGCGCTCTCTGGACGGTACCCGTCAGACCCGGTCCCCGGGGAGCTTCGTGCACCGGAGATTCGGCGACGGGTCGGCGGACGGTCGACGCCGGCGAAGAAAAGCCGGGCGCCGACCGCGCCTCTTGAATTGTCTAGACCGCGGAGAGCTTGCGGCTCTGGATGATCTCGTCGACGATCCCGTACTCCTTGGCCTCTTCGGCCGTGAGGATCCGGTCCCGCTCGATGTCCTCGTGCACCTGCTCGGGGGTGCGGTGCGTGTGGTGGGCCAGCGTGCTCTCCAGCAGCCTGCGCATGCGGGAGATCTCGGCCGCCTGGATCTCCAGGTCCGACACCTGGCCGTAGAAGCCCTCGGTGGCGGGCTGGTGGATCAGCACCCGCGCGTTCTGCACGGCGAGCCTGCGCCCCGGCGTGCCGGCCGCGAGCAGTACCGCAGCCGCGGACGCGGCCTGCCCGAGGCAGACCGTCTGGATGTCCGGGCGGATGAACTGCATCGTGTCGTAGATCGCCATCAGGGACGTGAACGACCCACCCGGCGAGTTGATGTACATGCTGATCTCGCGGTCCGGGTCGGCCGACTCGAGGCACAGCAGCTGCGCCATCACGTCGTTGGCCGACGCGTCGTCGATCTGCACCCCGAGGAAGATGATGCGCTCCTCGAAGAGCTTGTTGTACGGGTTGGACTCCTTGACCCCGTAGCTCGTGCGCTCGACGAAGGACGGCAGCACGTACCGGGACTGTGCCGGCTCGGGAGCACGGCCCCCCGACGGCGTCCACATGTTGCTCATCGGGCGCTCCCGTTCTGGTTCGGGTCGGGAATCTGGCTGGCGCTGGAGATCACGTGGTCGACGAAGCCGTACTCGAGGGCCTCCTGCGCGGAGAACCACCGGTCACGGTCGAAGTCGGCGACGATCCGCTCGACGGTCTGGCCGGTGTGCTCGGCGATGAGCTCCGCCATCTCGCGCTTGTGGCGCTTGAACAGCTCCGCCTGGATCGAGATGTCGGACTCGGTGCCGCCGACGCCCGCCGACGGCTGGTGCATGAGGATCTGGCAGTGCGGCAGCACGTACCGCTTGCCGGGCGTGCCCGCCGAGAGCAGGAACTGCCCCATCGACGCGGCCATGCCCATCCCGTACGTCGCGACGTCGCACGGGATGAACTGCATGGTGTCGAAGATCGCCATGCCGTCCGGCACCGAGCCACCCGGCGAGTTGATGTACAGGGAGATGTCGGCCTCCGCGTCCTCCGCCGCGAGCAGCAGCATCTGCGCCGCGATGCGGTTGGAGATCTCGGAGTCCACCTGCTGGCCGAGCACGATGATGCGCTGCTGCAACAGCCGCTCGTACACCGAGTCGGACAGCGTCATCGACGCAGGCGCGCCACCCCGCCGCATCGTCTCTCCGACGAGTCGGTCCGCCGTACGCGGGCCGATGTCCTGTGGCCTCACTTCACCCTGCCTTCTGCTGGTTCGGCTCGCGTGTCCATCGATAGCGACCCTACGCGGACGAACCTCACGTTCGCCGCGTCTGGCCAGGTTGTTCGCTGTGGGCGTGGCGCGCCTCAAGAAGAGGCGGGCGCCTTCTCCTCGGAAGCGGCAGGCGCGTCCTCACTCGGCTCGGTGCCGGCCTGCGCGGCATCGGTCGTCTCCGCGCCCTCGTCCTCGTCCTCGTCCTCGCCCAGCAGATCGGACAGGTCGACCTCGCTGCCCGAGCTGTCGGTGACGCTGGCCGCGCGCACAGCCGCGATGAGCGCCTTGCTGCGACGCACGTCCGAGTAGACCGCACCCAGCTGGCCGGCCTCCTGGATGCGGCGCACGAACTCCTCGGGCTGCATCTGGTACTGCTGCGCCTGGAAGACGATGCGCTCAGTGAGCTCTTGCTCACTCACGGTGGTCTGCTCGCGGTCGGCGAGCGCGTCGAGCACGAGCCGGGTGCGCACGGACTTCTCCGCGGCCTCCTTGGTCTCGGTGTCGAACTGCTCCCGGCTGCTCCCCTGCGAGACGAGGAACTCCTCGAACTTGGCCTCGTCGTGGTCGAAGGGGTGCACGGCGTCGTGGACGGCGGAGTCGACCTCGGCCTTGACGACGGACTCCGGCAGCGGCACCTCGGTGGCATCGACGATGGCGTCGAGCACCTTGTCCCGCGCCTGAGTGACCTGCTCCATCCTGCGGACGCGGCCGAGCCGCTCGCGCAGGTCGGCCGTGAGCTCGTCGAGCGTGTCGAACTCGCTGGCCAGCTGGGCGAACTCGTCGTCGGCGTCGGGCAGCTGACGCTCCTTGACCGCGGTGACCTTGACGGTGATCTCGGCGTCGCGGTCGGCGAACTCACCCGCTACCAGCCTCGAGGTGAAGGTGGCCTCCTCATCGGCGGACAGGCCGGTGACCGCATCGTCGATGCCGTCAATGAGGCCGCCCTGGCCCACCTGGTAGGAGAAGCCGGTGGTCTGGGCCTCCTCGACGGGCTCGCCGTCGACGGTGGCCGACAGGTCGATGAGGACGAAGTCGTCCTTCTGCGCGGGCCGCTCGACGCCTGCGAGGGTGCCGAAGCGGGCGCGGAGGTTCTCCAACTGCTCCTGCACGTCATCGTCGGAGACCTCGACGTCGTCGACCGACACGGCGAGCGAGGAGAGGTCCGGCAGGTCGATCTGCGGGCGGACGTCGACCTCGGCCTTGAAGGAGAGCTTGTCGCCGTCGGCGATCTCGGTGACCTCGATGTCGGGGGTGCCGATCGGGGTGATGTCCTCCGCGGAGGTGACGGCCTCGCTGTACTTGGCCGGAACGGCGCCGTTGACGACCTCCTCGAGCACGACACCACGCCCGAGGCGCGCCTCGATGATGCGGGCCGGGACCTTGCCCGGGCGGAAGCCGGGCACCCTGACCTGCTGCGCGATCTTCTTGTAGGCCCGGTCGAAGTCCGGCTTCAGCTCGTCGAAGGGCACCTCGACGTTGATGCGGACTCGCGTCGGGCTCAGCCGCTCGACGGTGCTCTTCACGGTGGGGACTACTCCTCGGTTGTACTGGGATGTGCGCGGACCGCAGGCGACATGGTCCGCTCGCGGTCCCGGCCACGGATGCCTGCGAGCAACCGGCCGGTCGTCCTCGCGAGTCTACGGGTCCGGCCGCTCGGTTCCCGGGCGGGCCGGGGCGGGCGGGAACGGGACACGGGCCGGGCGACGCACCCCGATACCGCTCACGCACCCCGATCGGGAGGACGCGGCCCATCGACGGATCGCGTCGGCTGAGACGGGTAGCGCGGGCCGACAACCTCTGCGTCCGGATCCGGCCACGAGTCAGCCGCGCACGGTGGACAGGACGCAGTCGTCGCACAAGCCACCGCCGGGCACCCGGTAGTAGAGGCAGCAGCTGTGCCGCCGGAAGGTCCAGACCAGATCGGGGTCGCGTGGGGAGAGCCGCTCCCCCGCCCCGGCGAACGGGCCGTGGACGAGCACCGCTTCGGCCACATCGGCCGCTCTGCCGGCGACAGCAGAGCGCTGCATCACGAGCAGTCGTTTGGCCGCCGCGACGGTGGACGCCGCGTTGCCCCAGAGCAGCCGCTCCGCCACGTGGACCTGCCCGCGGAAAGCCGCGACCAGCGGCGCGAGCAGGCCCGCGAGCAGCGGGGGAAGCGCATCCTCGTCGACGAGGGCCGTGGCATTCGTGCACAGCGCCCAGCCACCGTCCGCGAACCGGCTCCACCCCACCGAGGACGGCGTGACCTCCGGTACCTCCCGATGCAGCACGGCGGCCGCGTACGGCGCGGACACCAGCTGCGCCGCGAACCCCTGGAACGCAAGCGAGGCCGCCACCCGCTGATCGCACGCCAGCGCCCCGCGGACGTGGGCGATCCGGTCCCGCACCGGCTCCGGGTCGGGCAGTGGACGCTCGCCGGGGCCGGTAGCGAACGTGAAGAACGGGCCGAGCCCGGCCACGTCGGCGAGCAGGGAACGCGCGTCCACCCCCGGAGTGTGCCCCCGTCACGTCCTGCACCCGCTCAATCACCGGCCGAGTAGGGTGGGAGGTGCCACGGGGTCACGCTGACGAAACCGGCCGTACACATTACAGGGCGTACGGCCGATCTCGCGCGTTCAAGGCCGGTCACTGTGTTCACTGCGGCTCTCACTGGCGAATCGCCGCTCCCACGTGCGACATTGTTCCCGCGAAACCGCACTCGCTGACGCGTGCGCGCTCGCACCGTGCGTAGAACCCCGGCCGACGCCACACGACGGCGACCGGTCGTCGTGCCGGTGTCCGAGGCTCACCCACGTCCGGACGCACGGTGCTGCGCCGCACGCGGAAGGAAACGCCAGAACCGGCGGAGCAGGCGGACCAGACCGATACTCCCCTTTCCCTGCAACGTCCACCACCACACACTCGTCACGCCGTCGTCCCGATGCTGGTGTCGGGGTGCACCGAGACGACACAGGAGGCACTCTTGGCTGCGATCTCAGCGGGTACCTCGGCTGGGCTCTACGACCCGGAGTTCGAGCACGACGCCTGCGGCGTCGCCTTCGTCGCCGATCTCGCCGGTCGCCGCGGCCACGCCATCGTCCGCAAGGCGCTCACGGCGCTGTTGCGGATGGAGCATCGCGGCGCGCGAGGCGCGGAGGCGAATACCGGGGACGGCGCGGGGATCCTGCTCCAGGTGCCCGACGAGTTCTTCCGGGCCGTCGTGGGGTTCCAACTGCCCGTAGAGGGCGCATACGCCGTGGGCACCGCGTTCCTGCCCGCCGAGCGGACCGATGCCGACGTCGCCGTGGCCGAGATCGAGAAGCTCGCCGCCGAGGAAGGCCTCGAGGTGCTGGGCTGGCGCGAGCTGCCCACCGACCCCGACGCCGCCGATCTGGGCCCGATGGCCCGCGAGGCCATGCCGAGCTTCCGCCAGCTGTTCGTCGCGGGCCTGGCCGGCGAGTCGGGCATCGACCTGGAGCGCCGCACGTTCTGCCTGCGCAAGCGGGCCGAGCACGCCACCGGCGTCTACTTCCCGAGCCTGTCGCCGCGCACGATCGTCTACAAGGGCATGCTCGCCGAGCCGCAGGTCGAGGCCTTCTACCCGGACCTGTCCGACGAGCGCGTCACGAGCGCGCTCGCCGTGGTGCACTCCCGGTTCTCCACCAACACGTTCCCGGCGTGGCCGCTCGCCCACCCGTACCGCTACGTGGCCCACAACGGCGAGATCAACACGCTGCGCGGCAACCGCAACTGGATGGCCTCGCGCGAGGCGCTGCTCGAGTCCGACGTCATCCCCGGTGACCTCACGCGCCTGTCTCCGATCGTCACCCCGGACGCGAGCGACTCCGCCACGTTCGACGAGGTGCTCGAGCTGCTGCACCTCGGCGGCCGGAGCCTGCCGCACGCCGTGCTGATGATGATCCCGGAGGCGTGGGAGAACCACGACGAGATGGACCCGGCCCGCCGGGCCTTCTACGAGTTCCACTCCACGCTGATGGAGCCGTGGGACGGTCCCGCGCTCGTCGCGTTCACCGACGGCACCCAGATCGGCGCCGTGCTCGACCGCAACGGCCTGCGCCCCGCGCGGTACTGGATCACCGAGGACGGCACGGTCGTCCTCGCATCCGAGGTCGGCGTGCTGGACGTCGAGCCGTCGGCCGTGGTGCGCAAGGGTCGCCTCGAACCGGGCCGCATGTTCCTCGTCGACACCGCGCAGGGCCGGATCCTCGACGACGCCGAGATCAAGGGCGCGCTCGCGGCCGAGCACCCGTACGCCGAGTGGCTGCACGCGGGCCTCATCCACCTCGACGAGCTGCCGACGCGCGAGCGCGAGATCTACGACCACTCCGCGATCACCCACCGGCAGCAGTCGTTCGGCTACACGGAGGAGGAGCTCAACCTCCTCCTCAAGCCGATGGCGACCGCCGGTGCCGAGCCGCTCGGCTCGATGGGCAACGACGCGCCGCTCGCCCCGTTCTCGTCGCGCCCGCGGCAGCTGTTCGACTACTTCACCCAGCTGTTCGCGCAGGTCACGAACCCGCCGCTGGACGCGATCCGCGAGGAGCTGGTCACGTCCCTGCAGAGCCTGCTCGGACCGGAGCAGAACCTGCTGGACGCCACACCGGCGAACTGTCGGACGGTCGTCGTGCCGTTCCCCGTGCTCGGCAACGACGACCTCGCCAAGATCATCCACATCAACGACGACGGCGAGCTGCCCGGCTTCGCCTGCGTCACGGCCAAGGGCGTGTTCAAGGCCGCCGAGGGTGGCCTCGGGCTCTCCCGCCGGCTCAAGGAGATCTGCACCGAGGTCTCCGAGGCGATCGAGGACGGCGCCCGGCTGATCGTGCTGTCCAACCGCGGCGTCACGAAGGACTTCGCCCCGATCCCGTCGCTGCTACTCACCGGCGCCGTGCACCACCACCTGGTCCGGGAGAAGACCCGCAGCAGGGTGGGCCTCATCGTCGAAGCGGGCGACGCGCGCGAGGTGCACCACGTCGCGCTGCTGCTCGGCTACGGCGCGGCGGCCGTGAACCCGTACCTCGCGATGGCCACCGTCGAGGACCTCGCCGCGCGCGGCGACATCCCCGGCGTCACGCCGGAGCAGGCTGCGCACAACCTGGTGAAGGCGCTGGGCAAGGGCGTCCGCAAGACGATGTCGAAGATCGGCGTCTCGACGGTCGCCTCCTACACGGGCGCACAGATCTTCGAGTCGATCGGGCTGGGCCCCGACGTCATCGACTCCTGCTTCGCGGGCACCACGTCGCGACTGGGCGGTGTCGGGTTCGACGAGCTCGCCGAGGAGGTGCTGATCCAGCACCGCCGCGCGTTCCCGTCCGACGACGTGCGGCCCAACCACCGCACGCTGCCCGTGGGCGGCGAGTACCAGTGGCGCCGCGAGGGCGAGCTGCACCTGTTCAACCCGCAGACGGTGTTCAAGCTGCAGCACTCAACGCGCCAGGGCCGCTACGAGGTCTTCAAGGACTACACGCGCGCCGTCGACGAGCAGGCGGGCAAGCTCATGACCTTGCGCGGCCTGTTCCGGTTCAAGGACGGCGTGCGTCCGCCGGTGCCGATCGACGAGGTCGAGCCGGTCGAGGAGATCGTCAAGCGGTTCGCGACCGGCGCCATCTCCTACGGCTCGATCTCGAAGGAGATGCACGAGACCCTCGCCATCGCGATGAACCGCCTCGGCGGCAAGTCCAACACCGGCGAGGGCGGCGAGGACGCCGACCGATACGTGATCGACGCGAACGGCGACTCGCGACGCAGCGCGATCAAGCAGGTCGCGTCCGGCCGGTTCGGCGTCACCAGCGAGTACCTGGTCAACGCCGACGACCTGCAGATCAAGATCTCGCAGGGAGCCAAGCCGGGTGAGGGCGGCCAGCTGCCCGGCGCGAAGGTCTACCCCTGGATCGCGAAGACCCGGTACTCCACACCGGGGGTCGGGCTCATCTCTCCGCCGCCGCACCACGACATCTACTCGATCGAGGACATCAAGCAGCTCATCCACGACCTCAAGAACGCCAACCCGCGCGCCCGCATCCACGTGAAGCTGGTGAGCCAGGTCGGCGTCGGCACGGTCGCGGCTGGCGTCGCGAAGGCCTACTCCGACGTCGTGCTCATCTCGGGCCACGACGGCGGCACCGGTGCCTCGCCACTGTCGTCGATCAAGCACGCAGGCGGGCCGTGGGAGCTGGGGCTCGCCGAGACCCAGCAGACGCTGCTGCGCAACGGCTTGCGCGACCGGATCGTCGTGCAGGCCGACGGGCAGCTCAAGACCGGCCGGGACGTCGTCATCGCGGCGCTGCTCGGGGCCGAGGAGTTCGGCTTCGCCACCGCGCCGCTGGTGGTGTCGGGCTGCATCATGATGCGGGTCTGCCACCTCGACACCTGCCCGGTCGGCGTCGCCACCCAGAACCCGGAGCTGCGCAAGCGGTTCGACGGGCGGCCGGAGTACGTCGTCAACTTCATGCGGTTCGTCGCGGAGGAGGTGCGCGAGTACCTCGCCCAGCTGGGCTTCCGCTCGATCGCGGAGGCCGTGGGGCACGCCGAGGTGCTCGACACCGACGACGCGGTGCGGCACTGGAAGACCGAGGGGCTCGACCTCTCGCCGATCTTCCACATGCCGCGGCTGGCGCCGGGCACCGCGCGCCACCGGACGAAGCAGCAGGACCACGGCCTGGAGAAGGCGCTCGACAACACGCTGATCCAGCTGTGCGAGGGCGCGCTCTCCTCAGGGGACAAGGTGCGCCTCGACCTGCCGGTGCGCAACGTCAACCGCACCGTCGGCACGATGCTCGGCTACGAGCTCACCCGGCGCTGGGGCGGCGAGGGCCTCCCCGACGACACGATCGACGTGACGCTCACCGGCTCGGCGGGCCAGAGCTTCGGCGCGTTCGTGCCCAAGGGGATCACGCTGCGGCTGGTCGGCGACAGCAACGACTACTTCGGCAAGGGCCTCTCCGGCGGCCGGCTCACGCTGCGCCCCGACCCGTCGGCCCCGTTCGCGGCCGAGGAGAACGTCATCGCGGGCAACGTCATCGGCTACGGCGCCACCTCGGGTGAGATGTTCATCCGCGGCGTCGTCGGCGAGCGGTTCTGCGTGCGCAACTCGGGCGCGCTCGCCGTCGTCGAGGGCGTGGGCGACCACGGCTGCGAGTACATGACGGGCGGCCGGGTCGTGGTGCTCGGCAAGGTCGGGCGCAACTTCGCTGCGGGCATGTCTGGCGGCATCGCGTACGTCCTCGACCTGCCGCGGCACCGGGTCAACGGCGAGATGGTCGACGTCGACCCGCTCGACGACGAGGATCGCGCCTTCCTGCGCGACACGGTCTCGCGCCATCACGCGGAGACCGACTCCGAGGTCGCGCACGCTCTGCTGCGCGACTGGGACGACGCCGTCGAGCGGTTCGGCAAGGTCATGCCCAAGGACTACAAGCGGGTGCTGCGCGCCCGCGCCGCAGCCGAGCGCGACGGCCGCGACGTGAACGAGGCGATCATGGAGGCCGCGCATGGCTGACCCCAAGGGTTTCCTGAAGGTCCCCCGCGAGACCCCGACCCGCCGTCCCGTGCCGTTGCGGCTGATGGACTGGCGGGAGGTCTACGAAGAGTTCCCGGACGGCAAGCTGGAGCGGCAGGCCAGCCGCTGCATGGACTGCGGCATCCCGTTCTGCCACCAGGGCTGCCCGCTCGGGAACCTGATCCCGGATTGGAACAACCTGGTCTACCGGGGCGACTGGCGGGAGGCGATCGAGCGGCTGCACGCCACCAACAACTTCCCGGAGTTCACCGGGACGCTGTGCCCTGCCCCGTGCGAGGCAGCGTGCGTGCTGGCGATCAACAGTGACGCGGTCTCGATCAAGCAGATCGAGCTGCAGATCATCGACCACGCGTTCGAGGAGGGCTGGGTCGCGCCGCAGCCCCCGGTCACGAAGACCGGCAGGAAGGTGGCCGTCGTCGGGTCAGGGCCTGCCGGGCTCGCCGCCGCGCAGCAGCTCACCCGCGTCGGGCACGACGTCGTGGTGTTCGAGCGGGCCGACCGGATCGGCGGCCTCCTGCGCTACGGCATCCCCGAGTTCAAGATGGAGAAGAACCGGCTCGACCGGCGCCTGGACCAGATGCGGGCAGAGGGCACGCAGTTCCGCGCCTCCGTCGACGTCGGCAGCGACGTCACGGCCGACCAGCTGCGCGAGGACTACGACGCCGTCGTGCTCGCCGGCGGGGCAACGGCGTGGCGGGACCTGCCCGCGAAGGGCCGCGAGGCCGAGGGCGTCTACCAGGCGATGGAGTACCTGCCGTGGGCCAACCACGTGCAGCAGGGCGACATCGACGCCCCGCCGATCACGGCAGAGGGCAAGGACGTCGTGATCATCGGCGGCGGTGACACCGGCGCCGACTGCCTCGGCACCGCCCACCGGCAGGGCGCGCGCTCCGTCACCCAGCTGGAGATCATGCCCACGCCGCCGGAGAAGCGGACGGCGGGCATGCCGTGGCCGACCTACCCGATGGTCTACCGCGTGGCCTCCGCGCACGAGGAGGGCGGCGAGCGGCTGTACTCGGTGAACACCACCGAGTTCGTCGCCGACTCCGACGGCAAGCTGGCGGCGATTCGGATCATCGAGGTGCGCCGCGACGAGAACGGCCGCTTCGTGCCGATCGAAGGCACGGAGAAGGAGCTGCCGGCCCAACTGGTGCTGCTGGCCATGGGATTCGTGGGCCCCGAGAAGGGCAAGCTGCTCGCCGACCTCGGCGTGGAGCTGGACCAGCGCGGCAACGTCGCCCGCGACGCCAGCTTCATGACGAGCGTCGACGGTGTGTTCTCCGCGGGCGACATGGGCCGGGGCCAGAGCCTGATCGTGTGGGCCATCGCGGAGGGCCGGGCCGCGGCGGCCGGGGTGGACGCATACCTCACCGGACGGGACGTGCTGCCGCGCCCGATCGCGCCGACGGACCGCCCGATCGCCTGACGGCACTGATCATCGAGAGTGGTGTGAGGGCGACAGATCTGTCGCCCTCACACCATTTCCGGAGATCATCCCGCACCTCACTCGGCGGAGGCACCATTCGCGCGATCAGCGAGCTCGCAAGCGGCGGCAATCTCCGCGACCAGCAACCTCGCACTGCCACCGGTGACGGCGAAGAGGCCGGCTCCCGGGCCGCAGTCGCCACGCAGCCGGCTCAGCAGCAGGTCATCGCTGAGCTCCGCGAGCTCATTCAGGTCAGCGGCCGACGGGCCGCCCGGGAAAATTCGGTCGGTCGCCGGACGGCTAGGCGACTGAAGTCGGGTTGCCAGGTCGCGAAGCCTGCGAGCAGGTGCTTCCACCACTGACACCTGCGCCAGAGCCGCGAGCCGTCGCCATTCGGCGAGGAACACGACGGCACTGCGCGCCTCCTGCAAGGCACGGTCGCCGTCCGCGCCGGCGGGCGGGACATCGCTCAGCGCGTCGAAGACGTCGGCGCGTACGTCCGAGACGCTCAGACCGCAGAGCGGAACCGTCGCCTCGAAGTAGGGACCGTCGTCTGCATCGAGCCGGCTGTCGACCATGCTGAGCAGGGCATGGCCTCGCGGGGTGGCGGATCGACTGTCGACGAGTCGCACCGCCAGCCGAGAGCGGACGTCCGGATCGACGCCGCACCCGAACGCCGGTGCGCGGACCAGCACCGAATCAGGACCCGCTCCCTCGATGAGCTGCACCGTGACCTCGGCGGAGCCCGGGTCGCCTGCCAGAGCAAAGACCCGCGCGCGCACCTGCCGGGGGTCGATCACGCCGGCCGGCTGCCCCAGCGGGTACGGGACGGAAGGCGACAGCCGGGCGGGCGCCCAGCGCGGATCGCCTGGCGTCTCGGCACCCGCTTCCCCGAGGCGGGATGAGTTGCGCCGCCAGGTGCGAATGACCACGTTCAACTCGCGGTCATGCCGCGCGCCGGCATGGTCGCGCAGGTCCACGTACCCGTCGTACAGACGTACGCAGGCCTGCAAGAGGCCGCTCGGGATCGGCTGGGAGCGCCGCGCAAGGCCGCGCAGGAATGCCGCGACGCCGTCCGACGCCCGGCGGGCGAGCCGCAACGCATCGCCGACGAGCAGCTTCCGCACCTCGCCCTCAGGCAACGTCCTCGCCGCATACCCGCGGCTGACGCCACGTTCGGCGTCGACGAGCGACTGCTCCAGCGGAGACTGCAACCAGCGGTCCAGCGCGTCGACGAAGGCGATCCGCAACCAGGGGGCGGCGCGCGCGGGATCGACGGCGACGCCGTGCCCTGGGGAGATCGAGCCGGAGCGCCTGCCGACCCGAAGACGGTCGGCAGCTCCGTCACCGATCAGACCCCGCAACAACGAACGGCTGTGGTCGTTCAGGACGGAGAACGACACCGCGTGCCAGCGGTCCGGGGACATGACGTCCACGGACACGTGCACACCGGCCCCGAGATGCGCGTCGTACGCCAGGGTGTGCGAAGCGTCCCGATGCTGGGACACCTGACGTACCTCCGGGCCGGCGAAGGCATCACCGGTGGACCGCGCATCCGGGACCGTCATCGAATCGCCTCACCATCGCAGCCGAGACGCCGACGTCGTCCGAGAAGCCAGTCCCTCCCGCGCCACAGTCGTCGAAACCGAATCGCGCACGTCCAGGCCCCGGAATCATCGCATCCGGGCCGCACTATCTCCAGTAGCCGACATCGTCGCGCCACTGGCGGGCATGCTCCCACGCCCGCAGCCGCCCGAGGCGCACCTTCAGGTCCGACGTACTGACGGTGCCGCACCACGGCGCAGGCGCAGGGCGGTCCGCGAGCCGGTCGAAGGCTTCGGCACACAACCCGCGGTAGCCGCCGATGTCGTCCCACACCGACTTGCTGATGGGCTTGCGGTTCGTCACATTCGCGAAATGGCGAAGGCGGGTGCCGCGCCGACACAGCGTCGACCGCTCGTGGTCGACGGACACGCCGTCATCCCATGCCGGAGCACCAGGTCCGCGACGGGAGCAGACGAACGGGTCGAAGTAGGCCCAGCTGAGGTTCTCGATGCATGCCTCGGTGAGCTCACCCCGGGGCTTCAACTCGCCGGACTTGAACAGCTCACGCAGGTGGTCCAGCTCGAACTGCTCACGCCAGACGAGCCGGGTGATCCGCCACGCCAGCTCCTCGTCGACGGATGCATCACGAGGCGGCCGGAGCACGGCACGTGCGAACTCACCCGATCCGATCGGCCGTCGCCTCCCCCTCGGCAGGAGCGTAGCGGCCTTGCCGAGCAGGTCCCATGCGTCATGCACGCGCCCCTGAGCCTGTAGCTGCATGCTCCGCGCCACCATCCGCAGCACGACGCCCCACATGACGAGCCGCCTCGGGCCTACGACCCGCATCTCCGGGCGTGCGGCATCCGGGTGGAGAACCGCGCGCCAGTGCCCCAGCTCCACGGCGTCGACCTGCAACCGCAGCGTGTGCCGCAGCTCGTCGAGCGCCCCGCCGGTACACACGACGCCTACCCGTGGACCACGTGACCGATGGAGGCCGGAACGCGGGCGGTCGGCCCCGCGCAGACCCTCCTGCAGGAGACCACAACAGCAGCACTTTCGGGACTTGCTACGCGCGCGACCACCGATCACCGCCCGTCGGATCTCTACCGAAGTTAGGGCAACTTTGGTAGATTTCTACGTAAGTTGTGGTAGTGATGCTAGATCGCCGCAGAGCTTAGAGCAACTCAGACGCGCTAAGGTAACGTTGGCAGGCCCCTGCACGAGTCTTGGGTAACACGCCTGTACAGTCGCCGCGTTGTAGTGCGATGCACGGACGAGCCTGCGGACGTCATCGATCTTGCGAGGAGGTGACCGATGGCGTTGAACCCCGATCAGGCCCGCCGCCTGGCGCGCAGACTCAGGCAGCTCCGGGCCTCGCACTGGCCCGATGTAGATCTGACGCAGGTGGAGCTGGCCACGGCGTTCAGCATGGAGAGCAACGTCGCGCCCGCGACGATCAGCTCATGGGAGTCGGCCGGTAGCCCGAAGACGCCGACGGCCGCTCGGCTCAGCGCATACGCACGCTTCTTCGCGACGAGGCGCTCGCTGGAGAGCGGCCCGCACCTCATCCCGGAAGATGAGCTCGCCGAGGACGAGCGGGAGCGGTTCCATGCGCTCGAGAAGGAGCTGCTCGACCTCCTGCACGCCAAGGACCTGCCGCGACGCAACACCCTCTCGTTCGACGTCGGCCCCGTGACGGTCATCTGCTCGGAGTCGCCCTCGGAGGAACAGAGCCCGCTGGCGTCGGCGGACAACCCCAACTTCACCAAGCTGAACCAGTACGCCGATCTGGACGCACTGATCGAGATCTACGGGCACCTGCGCGCGTCGAACCCCATCCTGGACGTCTTTCACCGGGTGACCCGAGACGTCCGCGCGGACGACCTCTCGACCCACGTCATCCTGCTGGGCGGGATCGCATGGAACGCCGTCACGAAGCGATTCCAGGAGGCCCTCGGCCAGGTTCCCGTCACGCAGGTCGAAGACCCGGAGGTCGAAACCGGTGAGATATTCACAGTGGGCGACAAGCGATACCTTCCGTCATGGGGAGATGCCGTCGGCGACAAAGGCCGAGGACCGCTGGTGGAGGACGTCGCTTTCCTGGCCCGCCTGCCGAACCCGTTCAACAGCAGCCGCACCCTCACCATCTGCAACGGAATCCACAGCCGGGGCGTGCTCGGAGCGGTTCGCTGCCTGACCGACGCACGCGTGCGCGACGCGAACGAGGCATACCTCGCCGAACGGTTCCCGGACGGACAGTTCGCACTGTTGCTCCGCGTGCCGGTGGTCGCGGGTGAGGCGCTGTCGCCGGATCTGAAGAACGACGACGTGAGACGGTACGAATGGGCGCCCACGGAGGGCAGGGGCAGATGAGGCCACCAGGGGCGGCGCAGCGGCGCAGCAGGGCCGTCGGGAAGAGCGCGTCACTTCAACACCTGCCCTCGCACGCGAACCTGCTGCACGATGTTTCGGCATCCCCAGCGCCATCGAGCAGGTCCCGGCGGGGGCGCCCAGATGCGATCGTCGTGCCCGCGACGCGGCCCGCGTCCGCACTGGCCGGGATCATCGAGCTGGCCGCCGAACTCGAGACCCAGCTCGTGATCCTGTGCAGCCGGCAGGCCAAGATCGACCGGGTTGCCGAGCGTGTGGGCAAAGTTCCTCGTGCTCGCGCATTGATCGTGCAGATCGACGACGAATACGAGTTACCCGTCCCAGGCTTCGAGACATCGTCGGACGACTTCACCGCCGCGAGCGGCGGGCGCAACAGCGATCTGAGCCTCAAACGCAATGTCGGCCTGCTGTTGGCTCGACTACGCGGCTGGCGCAAGATCGTCTACATCGACGACGACATCACACTCGGCAAGTCGGACATCGCGCGGATCAGCCACCAGCTCGACAACCACCAGTTCGCCGGCATGGCCTGTCGCGACTTTCCCGACAACTCCGTGTTCTGCCATGCGCGCCGACTCGCGAAGCTCCACCAGGACGTGTTCGTGAGCGGCGGCGTGCTGGGCGTGAACTGCAGTGACCTGCCGATGCCGTTCTTCGCCGACGTCTACAACGAGGACTGGTTCTTCGTCGGCGAGGCCGCGGCCCGGCGTCGCCTCGTCAAGGCCGGCGAGGCGCACCAGGCGCCGTACGATCCGTTCGCCGAGCCGACACGCGCCGGTTGTGAGGAGTTCGGCGACCTACTGGCCGAAGGTCTCTACGCCCTGATCGAGAATCAGGGGGCGGGCAGTTCGTTCCGGCAGGTCACACACCTCGCGAACGAGAGGTACTGGTCGAGCTTCATCGACGTCCGATGGCACGACCTGCAGGACACGCGGGCCCGCCTCGAGGCCTTCGCCGGCCGGGACAGCGGCAGCGACACCGTGACCGACGGAATCAAGTCCCTGAATGAAGCTCTTGGCCGGTACGGAAGCGATCAGATCAACGCCGAGCGTTGTGCACGGTTTCTCGAGGCCTGGCGCGGAGACACCTCCGAATGGGCAAGGGCCATTGCGCGGATCAGCACCCTCGGCAGCACGCGAGACGCCATGGACTGGCTGCGGATCAAGAACTGGCAGTCCGTGAGGTGATCTGCTTCGGCTCTCGGAAGTCGAGCCGCAGGCGCCGCTCGAACCGGTACCCTCCCGGATCGATCGGCTGCCGTTCGCCCGTCGGCACGAAGCCGAGCCGGGCGTACGCCCGCCAGGCGGTGATGTTGTCCTCCAGCACCCAGAGCAGCAGATGGTCGAGTCCAGCCTCACGACCGAGGTCGACCATGGTGTTTACGAGGATGCGGGACACCCCTCGGAGGCGGTGGGTTGGCGCGACCCACATGGACTCGATGTGGTGTGCTTCGAGGGGCTGGCCCCCGACCAGCCCCGCGAGTCCGACGACAGCGAACCGATCGACCGCCACCGCCCACGCGGCGTCGTCGAACCGTTCCCGCCACTGGCGCTCGCCCCACAGCAGTTCGGACCGATAGCGCGACATGTAGGCGTGTGGCGAGTCGCGGAGCGCACGTAACCGGGTCTCTCGGAGCACGGGCCAGTCGGCCGGCGTGAGGATGCGAGTTACGAGTACCGCGTTGGTCATTCGCCCCCACTCGGTACGTCCACCCAACATCGACGGCGGAACCCCTCCACGTCCCCGCCCACCATCCTCGACTTGGGGCCAGAATGCGAGCCCTGACGAGGTCAGCGAGGCAGCGTCTCGGGGGCATACAGCCAGCTCACGAACGAAACCGCCGCGATCACAGCCGTCACCGCGAATGCGGCCGGGTACCCGCCGGTCTCGGCCACCACGCCGGCCAGCACCGGGCCGGTGACGGCGCCGACATCACCGACCATTTGGAAGCCGGCCAGCGCCCTTCCGCCGTCGGAGTGGCGACCCTTTGCAGCGATCACGTCCGCGACGGTTGCGTTCACCGGCGGGCTCATCAGGCCGGTTCCCGCGCCGGACAGGAAGGACGCGGCCAGCAGACCCGTCACTGTCGTGGTGAACCCCAGCCAAGCCGATGTGATCGCAACGGTCGCCGAACCGACCAGGACGGGCAACCTGCGACCGCTCCGATCGGCCAGCCGCCCTCCGATTAGCAACGTGGCCGCCGTGCCGGTGGCGAACGCGGACAACGCAAGTCCCGCCCAGCTACTCGGTTGTCGCAGTACGTCGACGACGAGCAAGGGCACGAGCGCGATCCGAACCCCGTAGACGGTCCAGCCGTTGACGAAGTTCGCCGTCAGCGCGGCGCGGAAGGACGGGTGACGCAGTGCGGCCACGAAGGTCAGCGATTCGGCGGCGGACCGCTCAGGCCCTGTGCCCGCGCCGATCCGTCCGCGCAGCAGGAAGCCGGCCACGACCAGAGTCCCGAACAGCACGCATGCGTAGATCAGGAACGGTGCGCGCAGGCTCACCGCGACGAGTGCTCCACCGATGATCGGCCCGGCGATGTTTCCGAGCAGGAAACCGGTCGCCCACGCTCCTGACGCCCTACCCCGCATCTCGGGCGGTGAAATCTTGATCAGAAGCGAGGCCGCGGACAGGGTGAACATCGTCGAGCCGGCACCGCCGACGGCGCGAAAAGCCAGAAGCTGCCCGTAATCGGCAGCGAATGCGCAAGCCGCGCTGGACAGCCCAACGATCAACAGTCCGCAACAGAACACGGGCAGTTCGCCCATCCGGCCTAACATTCGGCCGCCGAGCGGCGCAAAGGCGAGCCGCATCACGGCGAACGCGCTCACCACGCCGGAAGCGGCAGCGACGCCAACGTCGAAGCTGCGGGAGAACACCGGCACGGCCGGCGCCACGATTCCATAGCCGATCGCGATCAGGAACGCGGCGCCGACGAGTACGCGGATCTCACGCGGCAGCCGCTCGTTCGGCCGTTGCACGCCGGTGCTCAGCGCTGCCGCCCCACTTTCGTGCTGTCGCGCCACCGGCAGGTCTGCAGGCGGATGCTATGGATCGCCTCCCGGAACGGCAAGGTCGACGGCATCGGCCACCTCTCGTGGTGCCCCCGCGGGACCATTGCCCCACTACGGCGGCGACGTACATCAGCCTGGATTCGGACGCGCAATCCGCGGGACCCAGGAGGATCGATGAGCAGCCGACCCCTCGAGCCGGCCGGGCCCCGGCGTCTGCTGTCCCAGCTGGCTCCGATCGACCACCTGCCCGGATCGTCCCCTCGGCACTCCGAGCCGGACGCATTGGGCGCGTTCACAGCGAGGACGAAGCGATGGGGCCGCGTTCAGGTTCCGCTGAGCCCTCCGGTCACCTGCGCGCTCTGGGTCCTCCTCGTCACGACGGGGGCGCTGAGCGGATGGCTGATCGCCGTGCTCGCCGGAGGCGCTGCGTGCAGCGGCGTGGTGTGCTCCGTCGCCACGCTCGGCAACCCCGACCTCCTGCTGATCCTCGCCGGCTCCTGCGCCACGACCCTGCTGGGCGCGGCCGCGGTGACCAGTTGCCTGACCCGCGCAGGCGCTCCAGAACTCGCCGCGATCATCGTCGCCGCGATCGCCGGAACCGTCTCGCTGCTCGGCATCGTGGCCGTGCTCGTCATCACCGCAGCGGTCATCGCGCTGGCCGTTTCCCTGCTGGCCCACATCGCCGACCAAGTCTGACGAAGGAGAACCATGCTCGCACTCGACATCCGCGCCGACGGGCCGATCGACACCTCGAGCCGGGAACTCGCCCAACTGGCGGCCGGGGTTCGACGGAACTGGCCGCAGCTGCCCTCACCCATCGCGCTCGAGTGGAGCGACCGCCCGGTCGTCGCCATGGACCGGGGTGTTCCCTGGCTGTACGGACCGGTGGATCGCGACCCGCTGATGGGCCAAGGCGGGCCGGCGGTACTTCCTCGCCGGCAGCGCAAACAGCTCGAGGAGGTTGCCGCTTCGGGTCCCCGATTCGACGGAGTGGCCGTCGCCCACGAGCTGGACCCCGACGGTCCTGTGCGCTCGCTGCTGCCACTGCTCCGGAACGGCGCCCGGCCGTGCACGGACGAGGTCGCGCGGGAACTGGTCGGTCCGGCGCCGGCACACCCGGGAGTGGTGCGGGCCGCCAGGCTGCTCGACTCGCTGTTCGGCGGCGCCGCGCTGGCCACTGCCGCCGGTGCCCTTGACGTGCTGCTCGACCCCATCGTGTTCGGCGTTCTCGCTCCGGCACCACTCGTCCCCGGAACGCCGAGCCTGTGGTTCCCGCTCGCGGTCTGGCGGTGGTGAGCGATGCTCCAGCGAGCCACCGAGTTCAAGTCCGCACAGCAGGTGCCACTGCCGATCCGCGCCCGGCGGCTGCTCTGGGCGGTCGTGACGCTCGACGTCATGGCTGCATCGTGGATGATCGCCGCCGGCGACTGGCTGGACCACTACTCGCGGGTGACCTCGGTCGTCACCCTCGGCGGTCACCACATCGTCGTGTTGTGGCTGGCGCTGATCGGCTTCGCGATCCTCGCGGTGCTGGCCCCCATGACGAACGGCTTCGCCGCGGCCAATCGCGTCGAACTCGTCGCACTCTCGATCGCCGGTGTCGCGTCGGTGGCAGCGTTCGCCGGAATGATCTCCGTGGCCGCCCTCGTAGCAGGCGTGGCGGGGGTGATCGCGATCATCGGACGAGCGGTCATCCGGTGAGCGCTGCACTCCTCCTACAGCGCTGATCAGGCATCCTTCGCGTCGTCCTTGTCGGGCGCCGGTGCAGACGGCTCGGGAGCGGCGATCGCCGTCGTCTGGTTCTCCGAGCCGGGCGGCGAGGGCTGGGGAAACCTGATCTGCCGGGTCGGGCCGTCGAAGGCGCCGCGCGCCTGGGCGGCGGGGCCGGGACGGCCGGGCGCTGCGGCCGGTGGCCGTGGCCCAGCCTGTCGCGGGAACGGGGCCGCGCCGTACGGCCTGTTCGGAGGGGCCGGCTGACGCGCCGGTGGCGGGAACGGGCCGCCCTGCCACGGGGGGCCGGGCTGCGGTCGCGGGAACGCCGGGGGCGGCACCATCACGACGGGCGTCGTCCGCCGCCTGCGCGCGACCAGCAGCGCACCGATCACGACGAGCACGATCGCTCCCGTTCCGACACTCCCCCATACGAGTATCTGCGTCGTGCGGTTCTCGGACGCGTCGCCGTGCAGCGCCCGGGAGGCCTCCGCGTCTCTGCGCAGCTCGGCGACCCGCGGGTGCGTCGACCCTTCCTGCTCGAGCCGGTCGATCGCCTCGATCACGTCGGTGTACTCGCCGCGGTCGTTGGCGTCGAGGGCCTCCCGGTACCGCACGTCGCGCTGGCCCAGCTCCGCGCGCACACCGTTGCGGCCGAGCAGGTCGGTGAACCCGCTGACGGGAACGACGAGGTTGACCACCTGCTGATCGCCGGACAAGCGCACGCTGTTGATGCCGTGCACGCGGCCGCTGGCGTCGAAAGCCGGCCCGCCGCCCAAGCCGAGCTCTATGGCGGTGTCCGTCCGGTAGACGGGCCGTCCCCCATCCGTCCCGGCTTGCTCCACGACCCCCTTCTCGAACGACGGCGTGGCATCGGGCCCGATGCGCTCACCCACGCTCTCCGGGTAGCCCGCGGCGAGCAGCGGCATGCTGACGGCGATCCCGGGCCCGGTGGCGAGCTCCAGCGCGGGCAGGTCGGTGGTGTCGACCTTCAGCAGACCGACGTCGCCCTGTCCGCTGGGTCGGCTGTCGACGACGCGCGCGAACATCCCCTCCGGCGGGGCGCCTGCGACGCCGGTGACGAGGATCTGGCTCCCGATGGGTGAACCGGGGCTCGTGCCCTCGATGTCCCATGCCGACCGGCCCACCTCGAGCATCTGGTCGAGCGGGATGTCAGGGCTGATCGCGGCCGCATCCTCGGCTGCCAACCGGATGAACAGGTCCCGCACATTCCGGTCGTTCGCGTCGATGCAGTGCCCGACGGTCGCGATGTAGCCGTCGGGATGCACGCCGAAGCCGGTGCACATGAAGACGAGCGTGTACGGCTCGCCGTTGTTCGCGTACCCGCCCTCCCGGTCGTGCACCCGCCCGACGAACGTGCCGGTGACGCGGACCAGCGCCGGGTGCACCGTCGCGGCGGCGCGCTCCGATCCCGCCGGCTCCTCCGGCTCCACGACGATCGCCGCCGCGGGAGCGGCGCCGCACACGGTGATCGCAAGTGCGGCGGCCAGAGCCAGAGCCGATCGGGCGAGACTCCTCAGCACGGGCATGCAGACCTCCGGAAGGCGAGTAGGTCGTACCGCCGGGAGCACACCACGCATGGGCCGGGAGGGGTCCCCGTCGTCAGTACGCGCCCCCGGTGATCGACGTTGCAGGGCCGTGCGTGCGCTGGAAGGACCGGAAGGCCCCGGCTCCCGCCCGCTCCGTCGTCAGGAGCTCAACACGACAGGAGTCCCACCATGTCCATAACCATGGACGTCAGCCAGGTCGTCGGCGAGATCGTGCTGCCCGGCGGTCCGTCCCTGTGGCCGATGTGGCGTGATCCACGCCCGTGATCTCGTGACCGACGCCGGGGCCTGGCGGGTGCGCCGATGCCTGCACAGGCGCTCCACCAGCGCGAAGGCGCCAGCCGTCACGGCGCCCATTGCGATGCCCGCCACCAGGCCGCGCAGGGGGTCGCCGCCCGTGAGCGGGCCCAGCAGCAGCCCGACCCCCATCATGTAGCTCGCCCACAGCGCCGAGCTGACGAGCGAGCAGGGCAGGAACCGGCGCAGCGACAGGCCGTACCGCCCGGCGGCGGTGGTGCTGACGAGCCGCCCTGCCGGCACGAACCGCGCCCCGATGATCGTGACGGCAGGGCGGCGCCCGATGTTGCGCTGCACCCAGCCCGCGATGCCACCGCCGCCGGGACGGACGAGACGGCGCGACGTGCGACCGAGCGCGAAGAGCAGGTGGTCGCCCACCACAGATCCCGCGAACGCCGCGACGAACAGCCCCAGCGCCGTCGGCACGTCGTGCGCGCCGATCGCGACCGCGGCCGCCGTCATCAGCAACGGCTCGCTCGGCACCACCGGGAACGGCCCGTCCAGCGCCACGAGCAGCGCGAGCGCCGGCAGCAACCATGCGCTGTGAAGCAGCAGTGCGACGTCCATCCAGCCCCCTCGACCCGGTTCAAGGGTGGTCGGCGGGGGCGGCGTGATCACTGGCGGAGACACCCGGATCGTGCGGGGGGTAATCCCCACCCGAGGCACTACGGTGACGGCGGGTGCGCAGCGGGTGACAGTTGCGGGTGCGTTATCGGACCGTGACGGCTGCGTACGCCAGAGGGGTTGACGCTGAACCCTGTTAGCGCTCACATTGGGTCGCCCGCCCACCGCGGGACGGCCCGAGTCATCACGGGCAGGCATCTCGAGGAGGAGACGTGCACAAGAAGCTCGGATTGGTCGCAGCGGGCGCCTCAATGGCGCTCGTGCTCGCGGCCTGTGCCGGCGGAGGCGCCGGTGGGGGCGGAGGCGCCGGTGGAGGCGCCGCCCAGCAGGAGCAGCCGGCGGACCTGCTCGTCGGGGTGGCTATGCCCACCCAGGAGTCCGAGCGCTGGATCGACGACGGCGACAACGTCAAGAAGCAGCTCGAGGCGGCCGGGTATCAGGTCAGCCTCCAGTTCGGGAACAACGACATCCCGACGCAGTCGCAGCAGATCGACCAGATGATCACCCAGGGCGCCGACGCGCTGATCATCGCCGCGATCGACGGCACCGCGCTGTCCAGCCAGCTGCAGACCGCGAAGGCCCAGAACATCCCGGTCATCTCCTACGACCGGCTCATCCGCAACAGCCCGGACGTCGACTTCTACGTCACGTTCGACAACTTCCAGGTGGGCGTCGCGCAGGGTGAGGCCCTGCTGACGGGGCTCGGCATCAAGAATGCCGACGGCTCGCCGGGCTCGGCCACGGGACCGTTCAACATCGAACTGTTCGCCGGCTCGCTCGACGACAACAACGCGTTCTTCTTCTTCAACGGCGCGATGTCGGTCCTCCAGCCGCTGATCGACAACGGCACGCTCGTCGTCAAGAGCGGCCAGACGGCCATCGAGCAGATCGCCATCCAGCGCTGGCTGCAGGAGACCGCCCAGAAGCGCATGGAGGACGTGCTGACCGCCGCCTACAACGACGGCAGCAAGCTCAACGGCGTCCTCTCGCCCTATGACGGGATCTCCCGCGGCATCATCACCGCGCTGCAGAACGCCGGCTACGGCCCGACGCTCAGCGGCGGCGCGAACCCGCTGCCGGTGGTCACCGGACAGGACGCCGAGGTCGCGTCGGTCAAGCTGATCAACGACGGCGTGCAGAGCTCGACGATCTTCAAGGACACCCGCTTGCTGGCCGAGCAGGGCGTCATCGCCGCGAAGGCGTACCTCTCCGGCAGCCAGCCGCAGGCCAACGACACCACGACGTACGACAACGGCGTCAAGGTCGTCCCGTCCTACCTGCTGCCGGTCGAGACGGTGTTCAAGGACAACATCCAGCCCGCGCTCGTCGACTCCGGCTACCTGACGGCCCAGGAGGTCGCCAGCGGCCAGTCCGGCTGACGCGGGAACCCGAGCGCGGCGGGCCCCGGCTGCACAGGCTGCCGGGGCCCGCCGAACCACGGACAATCGGGCCAGGGGGCGCCCGCACCGCACGACGCAGAAACCACGAGGTTCATGGACGACTACATCCTGGAGATGCGCGGCATCACCAAGACCTTCCCCGGCGTCAAGGCACTGTCGGACGTGAACTTCGCCGTGCGCCGCGGCGAGATCCACGCGATCTGCGGCGAGAACGGCGCTGGCAAGTCGACGCTGATGAAGGTCCTTTCCGGCGTCCACCCCACCGGTGACTACGAGGGCGAGATCGTCTACGACGGCGAGACCGTCCAGTTCTCGGGGATCCGCGACAGCGAGCACGTTGGAATCGTGATCATCCACCAGGAGCTGGCACTGGTGCCGTACCTCTCGATCGCCGAGAACCTCTTCCTCGGGAACGAGCGCAGGGGGCGCAGCGGCCTCATCGACTGGAACCGGACGAACGCCGACGCCGCCCGGCTCCTCGCCGAGGTCGGGCTCGACGAGAACGCCGTCACGCCGGTCGGCCAGCTCGGGGTCGGCAAGCAGCAGCTCGTGGAGATCGCCAAGGCTCTGTCCAAGGACGTGCGCCTGCTGATCCTCGACGAGCCGACCGCCGCGCTGAACGACAACGACTCGGCCCACCTGCTCGACCTGCTGCGCTCCCTCAAGGACCGCGGCATCACCTCGATCATGATCTCGCACAAGCTGAACGAGATCGTCAGCATCGCCGACCGCACCACCGTCATCCGCGACGGCAAGACCGTCGAGACGATGGACATGCGCGACCCGGACGCTACGCAGGACCGGATCATCCGCGGCATGGTCGGCCGCCCTCTGGAGAGCTTCTACCCCGAGCGGGAGTCGGAGCCCGGCGAGGAGGTGCTCCGCATCGAGGACTGGACGGTCTGGCACCCCACGCAGGAGCGCAAGATCGTCGACGGCGCGAACTTCACGGTGCGCGCGGGCGAGGTCATCGGGATCGCCGGGCTCATGGGCGCAGGCCGCACCGAGCTCGCGATGAGCATCTTCGGGCGGTCGTACGGGCGCAACATCTCCGGCAAGGTCTTCGTGCACGGCAAGGAGGTGCGCACGCGCACCGTCGCGGAGGCGATCGAGAACGGCATCGCCTACGCCACCGAGGACCGCAAGCGCTACGGCCTCAACCTCATCGAGGACATCCGGCGCAACGTCTCGGCCGCGGCACTCGGCAAGCTCGCCACGCGTGGCTGGGTCAACGGCAACGAGGAGATCAAGGTCGCCGAGGAGAGCCGCCGCAGCCTCAACATCAAGGCGCCCAGCGTCATGAGCGTGGTCGGCAAGCTCTCCGGCGGGAACCAGCAGAAGGTCGTACTGTCCAAGTGGCTGTTCACCGACCCCGACGTGCTGATCCTCGACGAGCCGACCCGCGGTATCGACGTCGGCGCCAAGTACGAGATCTATCTGATCATCAACCGACTCGTCGCGGCGGGAAAGGCGGTGGTCGTGATCTCGTCCGAGCTGCCGGAGCTGCTCGGCATCTGCGACCGCATCTACACGCTGTCCGCGGGCCGGATCACCGGTGAGATGCCGGTCCCCGAAGCTACCCAGGAGAGCTTGATGGCTCTCATGACCAGGGAGAGGGAGTCCGCAGCATGACCAGGACGACCGGGACCGCACCCTCCGAGGAGACGGTGCCCGAAGGCGCCACCACGGCAGTCGCGCTACACGCGGGGACCAGCAACATCCGCGAGCTGCTCACCCGCAACCTGCGGCAGAGCGGCATCTACGTCGCCTTCGTGGCGATCATCGCCCTGTTCGCGATCCTCACCGACGGCGTGTCGCTCAGCCCGATCAACATCACGAACATCATCCTGCAGTACTCCTACATCCTCGTGCTGGCGATCGGCATGGTCATCGTGATCATCGCCGGGCACATCGACCTGTCCGTGGGGTCGGTCGTCGCGCTCACCGGCGCGGTCTCGGCGGTCCTCGTCATCCAGCAGGGCATGCCCTGGTGGGTCGGCATCCTCGCCGCGCTCGCCACCGGGCTGGTGATCGGCGCATGGCACGGGTTCTGGGTGGCCTACGTCGGCATCCCGGCGTTCATCGTGACCCTCGCCGGCATGCTCCTGTTCCGCGGTCTCACCCAGCAGGTGCTGGGCAACATCTCGCTCTCCCCGTTCCCGGCCGAGTACCAGGTGGTGGCGACCGGCTTCATCAACGGCCTGCTCGGCGGGCCGGGCTACGACGTCTTCACGCTGCTCATCGGCGCGATCGCGGTGGTGGGCTACGCGGTGAGCGGCTTCCGCACCCGCCTGGCCCGGATCACCTACCAGCAGCCGGTCGAGTCGTTCCCGCTGTTCGTGGCGCGGGTCGTCGCGGTCGGCGCGGTGGTCATGTACTTCGCGTGGCAGCTCGCCAACGCGCGCGCCCTGCCGGTCGTGCTGATCATCCTCGCCGCACTCGTGCTCGCCTACGGCGTGGTCACGCGGCGCTCGGTGTTCGGGCGGCAGGTGTACGCCATCGGCGGCAACCTGTCGGCCGCGACGCTCTCCGGCGTGAAGGTCCGGGCGGTCAACTTCTGGATCTTCGTCAACATGGGCGTACTGGCCGCCGTTGCGGGGATCATCTTCTCCTCCCGCTCCAACGGGGCCCAGCCGGGCGCGGGCAACATGTTCGAGCTCGACGCGATCGCGGCGGCGTTCATCGGCGGCGCGGCCGTGACCGGCGGCGTCGGCACCGTCGTGGGCGCGGTGGTCGGCGGCCTGATCATGGCGGTCATGAGCAACGGCATGCAGCTCATGGGCATCGAGCAGCCGATCCAGTCCGTGGTCAAGGGCATCGTGCTGCTGCTGGCGGTCGCCTTCGACATCTACAACAAGCGGCGGGCGGGCTCGTCGCGCTGATCTGGCGTTCGACGTAGACGTGAGCGGGGTTCGGCGGCGCCGGACCCCGCTCACGTCTGAATGTCCGCCAGACACGATGATCAGCCATCGGGTGCACTGGCGGCCACATGCGACCGCCCGTGCACCGATCTGATGATCATGGAAGCCCTTCGCCGTTCAGCGAGCAGCCGTGACCATGACCTCCACGAGCAGCTGCGGATGGGTGAGCCGAGCCTCGATGCACGCCCGCACGGGTGGGTTCTCCGGGTCGACCCAGGCGTTCCACGCCTCGTTGTGGGCGTAGAAGTCCCCCATGTCGGCCAGCCACACCTGCGCGGTGAGGATCTTCGACTTGTCCGTGCCCGCGTCGGCGAGTAGCTCGTCGATGCGCTGCAGCACCTCCTTGGTCTGCTCCCGGACGTCGCCGAAGGTCGTGTTCGTCGGGTCGCGCCACGCCTGCGGGGTGATGACGCCGCACAGGTAGACGACATCGCCGTGGGTGACGGCCTGGCTGATGATCGGGCCGACCGGTCCAGTGGCTCCTTCCGGCGGCGCGAGGATCTGGTGTCGCGTGATCGTCATGACGTCATCGTCCCGCGTTCTCGGTCCTTCCATGCGCCGATCGTCGGGCAGGCGGGTTTCAGCGCCGCTTCACCGGGATCTCGGGCCGTCTGAGCTGAGCGCTGGCACCCGCCTGACGCGGCGGAACTACCCCGGCAGGACGATCCGGTAGTCGAAGTCACCGCCGTCCGGCGCCACGATCTCCAGGTCGTCCGTCATCACCCGGTGCAGCCGCAGTGTCTCGACCGTCGGCGGGTCCTGCGGCGCGCGGGCGGCGGCGGAGAACTCGCAGCCCGACCCCAGCTCCACCCGGACGGAGAGCCCGGCCTCGTTGACGATCTCGGCGCTGCGGTCGTCTGCGGCCACGGTCGCGGTCTGGCCCTTCCCCTGCATCGCGGCGGCCCACAGGTCCACGCAGAACTCGTTCGCCACCCGGTGGCCCGCGAGCGTCGCGGAGTAGGCGACGTGGACGACCCTGCCGTCCAGCCGCACCGTCTTGCGGAAGCGGCCGAACGCCTCGACGTCGTGCAGCACCACGCCGCGCTCGCCCGCCCGCTTCGCCCGGTGGTCCTCGGCGAGCCGGGCGTCGAGGGCATGGAGGTTGTCCGGCGCATCCGCGGGCGGGGCGCCCTCGCCGTACTCGAAGGTGACGGCGCGCGGGTCGGGACCCGCGATCTCGTCGTAGGCGTTGAAGTTGTCCGGGTAGTACCAGTCGAACGCCTGGTCGCCTGCCGGGCTGGTGCCGATGGTGCCATGGCTCGGCTCGACGTCGCAGGCCACGTAGGCGTGGTTCGGCGTCCACACGGTGTTCTGCAGCACGATGCCGTCGCACTGCACCCCGCTGTTGGACGCCCAGTCCATGTCGAGGAACTGGTAGGCCTTGCACGTCCCGCTCACGGCGTACGGGCGCCCGTCGACCAGCGAGAACAGGTGGGTGATGCGGCCGCCGTTGCGATCGAGCACCACCAGCGCGTGCTTGTTGTAGAGCACGACCGACGGCAGCGGGTCGTGGTCCCAGTGCAACCCGCGCTCCCGCCGCCACGCGGGCGGCGCGTCGCGATCGACGACCTCCTCCAGCTCCGCCACGCGCTCGACGACGGGACCCGCGTCGCGGAAGGCGCCCTCGGGCGCACGCTGTGCCCACCCGGCCCAGATCGCGGCGGCGAGGTAGACGTGGGCGTTGCGCAGTTGCAGCGACTCGGCCAGCACGAAGTCCTCGGCCTCCCGGCCCCCGGGCTCGTACTCCCCCACGCGGGCGCGCTTCGACCACTGCGACTCATGCAGGTTGAGGGTGAAGTACAGCCGGGCGAGGTCGAACAGCTGGTTGCGGCAGTCGGCGGGGCAGGACGCGATCGCCCGCTCGGCCCGCTTCGAGACCGCCTCGAGGTCCTCCCCGAGCCACGCGGCCGGTGTCCGGGCCCACGCCGTGTACCAGGTGTCGAACGCCAGCCCGAAGTCGTGCCCCGGCACCGGATCGAGGTGCAGCTCCCACTCCTTCTCGATGTACGGGTCCGACGCGCGCACCAGGTCGAGCTCGCCGACGCAGTCGGCGTCGCCGAGGTCGTCGGTGGTGACGATCTGCACCCACGGGTGGGTGGCCAGCCACGACAGCGCCGCCTGGTACTTCTGGTTGAACTGCAGCTCGTTGCCGTTGTAGACACCGTCGAACCAGCCGTTGCCGCTGGCCTTGTCGGCGTCGTCGGAGTAGACGAGCAGGTTGCCGCGCCGCAGCTGGGGCTGCGCGGCCAGCTCGATGAACTTGCGCCGCAGGTCGCGCGCGATCTTGCCGCGGTCGGCGTCGTGGTCGTCGGCCCCCAGCAGCCGGTCTTTCATCTCCGGGTCGATGAACAGCACCTTGAGCCCGCCCACGCGGTCGCGCCACAGGTACTGCCAGTTCACCCACCGGCCGTCGGTCTCCCGGCCCATCGGCGGGCTGGCGTTGCGGACGACCGTGGCGTCGTCCTCCTCGCCGTGCTCGCCCTCCCCGCCGTCCACGACGAGGAACTGCATGCCGGCCTTCTGCAGCGCCTCCACGACGTTGGGCCGGTCGGTGACAATGCGCGAGTCGGGGTAGTAGACCGGCCGGGTCTCTCCCATGATCTCGCGCATCGCGTCGGAGCCGAGCGTGATCGCGTCGAGGTTCGTGGCGGCCGTGTAGTAGGGCAGCCGGTGCGCCCCGTACCCGGCGACGACCGGCACGAGAAGGCCGTCGCGGACGTCCTGGCGCATCTGCTCCAGGTCGTCGGCGCAGTCGTGGGCGAGTAGGTCGAGGAGCCCGCCGTTCATCGCCCACATCTGCGGGATGCGGTAGTGGCGGTGCGCGTCCAGCGTGAAGGCGTAGCCGTCGCCGGTGTTGCTCTCCTTGCTCCCGGGCCTGCTGCTGTAGCTCGCGTTGGGGTCGCGCATCGTCACCTGCGTATAGGTGCGCGGCGGGACGTAGTCGTCGTCGGCGGTGGCGAACAGGTCGTTGAGGCCCTGGATCGCGAAGTTGACGAACACGACCCGGGCGCTCCCGACGTCCGCGGGCGCGGAGAGGTCGACATCGACGGCTTGTCCGTGGTGGATGACCGTCACCGGTGGCAGGTCGTCCCCCGAGCGCGGTACGGCCAGCGTGACCGAGTCGGCGGAGATGTCGACGAGCGGCAGCATGTCCGGGTGCTCCGTGCGCAGGTCGATAATGCGGTCGCCGACCTGCACCGCGAGGTCGGGCCGGTCGTGGCGGTGGGCGAACAGGTCCACGACGTCGACGCGGATCTCGTCGCGGTCACCGGCGCGCCGGTGGTAGAGCACCCACGCGTCGAGCGCGGCGCCCGGCTGCGGGATGTATATCCGGCGGATGTCGTCGCGGGTGAAGTCGGGGGCGACCGCGACGGTGGTGTAGTCCGCCGAGCGGATCTCTCCGCCACCGGAGAGGGTCACTTCGAGCGAGTAGGTGATCCGCGCGCCTACCGGCACGGCCGGCAGCCGCGCCTCCAGGTAGCGGGTCTGCTCCGCGCCGTCGAGCCCCACGTAGTAGGGCAGGTGCTCGAAGCGGAACTGGCCCTGGGTCCGCATCTGGTGGCGCATCCAGTCCACGAAGTTGTCGGGGATGTGGCGCATCCGGGCGCGGGGTGTCCAGGTCCGCCCGTCCACCTCGGCGTGCAGCCGGTAGGCGACGATCGGGACGTTCCCCGCGCCGGTGTCGATGCGGAACGGGAGCAGGACGTCCAGGGTGCCCGAGCCCGCTGACCCGGCGATGACGCGAGGGTAGGCATCCGGAGCGAAGTGGACGATGCCTGCGTTCATGGTGACTCCCCCTGTTCGGACGACTCCGGCCCGGAATCGCTCGCAGCGCGTGTCCGATCCGTTACACGTCGATCCCGAGAGCTGCACGTCATTGACGCGGGCGAGCCGGGCCAGCAACGCTTCTCCACAGGATGACGACTCCCTCACGTCCCCCACGAAGGAATGGCGACAGCGGTGACCCACGGCGCGAGCACACGTGACCCAGGTGTCGTGCTGCGCGTACTCGGCGATTTCGCCGTCACCGTCAATGACCAGTTGGTGACGTTGGGTGGTCCTCGGCAGAAGGCGGTGCTCGCGCGCATCCTCGCGGGTGCCGACGAGACGGTCTCGGCCGAGCAGATCGTGGACGACGTCTGGGGAGAGCAGTCCGCCGACTCGACGGTGGCGTCCGTGCACGCATACGTCTCGCGGCTGCGGCGGCTACTGGGCAGCGAGGCGATCCCGCGGCGGGCCGGGAGATACCTGGTCGACCGGGACGTCGTCACGGTCGACGCCGACCTGTTCGTCGATGACGTGTCCCGCGGCCGGGCGGCACTCGGCCGTGGCGCGGACGGCGCGGCGGCGGCCATCCTCGACGCGGCGCTCGCCCGGTGGCACGGTCCGGACGCGTTCGGCCCGATGCGGGAGGAGCATTTCCTGGCGCCCCTCGCGGCGCGGTGGGAGGGGCTGCGGGTGCTGGCCGCGGAGGCGCTGGCCGACGCGCACGCCCGGTGCGGGCGGGCAGGCGAGGACGTGACGCTCCTGCAGGAGCTGGCCGAGCGGGACCCCCTGCGCGAATCCGTGGCCGTCCGGCTCGTCAGGGCCCTGTACGCGGCCGGGAGGCAGGCCGATGCGCTCGCCGCGTTCGAGCGGTGCCGGCACGCGCTCGCCGAGCAGCTCGGCGTCGACCCGACACCAGAGCTGCGCCGGGTGCACGCCGCCGTGCTGGCCCAGGAGCCGCTCCCCACGGCCGTCTCCTCGGTGCTGCCGACCAACCTGCCGCCGCGCAACCGCGCGTTCGTGGGGCGCGAGGACGCGCTCGCCGATGTATGCACCGTCCTCGACGACGACGCGCGCCGGCCGCGTGCTGTGGCGCTGGTCGGGCTCCCGGGCGTGGGGAAGACCGAGCTGGCGCTGGAAGTGGCCCACCGCCGACGCCGGATCGGCAGGGTCGCCTGGTGGATCGCGGCCGAGGATCCGGCGGGCACCGCCACCGGCCTTGCCGATCTCGCGGCCGCCCTCGGCATCGTCGCCTACGAACGGGGTGAGGACACGCACGCGGCACTGTGGGCCGAGCTCGACCGCGCCCCCGGCTGGGTGCTGGTGTTCGACAACGCCGACGAACCGGCCCTGCTGGAGCCGTTCCTGCCCGCCGCCCGGCACGGCGACGTGGTGATCACCTCGCGCAATCCGGCGTGGCGGCGGCTCGCCCGGCCCGTCACGGTGGCGCCGCTCTCGAGGACGGAGTCGATCCGGTACGTGGTGAACCGCACCGGCGACGCCGCGGCCGAGGCGGACACGCTCGCCGAGCAGCTCGGCGACCTGCCGCTCGCGCTGGAGCAGGCCTGCGCCTACATCGAGCAGACCGGGATGTCCGTGCCCGACTACGTGGAGCTGTTCCGCGAGCGGCGAGAGAGCCTGCTGCTGCGCGATCCGCTCGACTCGCGGCCCACGGTCGCCACCACGTGGGGCCTGGCCTTCGACCGGCTGTACCGCCGGTCGCCGCGCGCGGCCAGGCTCCTGGAGACGATGGCGTTCCTCGCCGCGGATTCGGTCGCTGTCGCGACGCTGCGTCGCCTGGGGCCCGACGGGTTCGCCGACGAGCTCGATCTTCAGGACGCGCTCGCGGAGCTGCTGCGGCTGTCGCTGGTCGACCGCGACGCGGGCATCGTCCGGGTGCACCGGCTGGTGCAGGACGTGGTGCGAGCCCGGATGCCGCTCGGTGCGCGCAGGCGCAGGCTCGTCGAGGCCGCACGGGCCTGCACGGGAGCCGACGCCGACACCGACGACGTCGGTGCACACCTCGTGAGCATCGCCGCCCACGCCGAGGCGCTCGCCACGGTGCCCGACGGCCTGGTGGAGGCGCTGGAGGAGCTGGCGCGCCGGCAGGCGGCGCGCGCGCTCTACCCGGCCGCGCAGCGCGTGCTGGAGACGGCGTTGCGCCTGCACGATGACGCCGGTGACGCCGTGCTGCACGGCCGGCTCGTGTGCCGGCTCGGCGAGGTCCTCGACGCCGCCGGGCACCTCGCGCCCGCCCTCGACCTGCACCGGCGGGCGGTACGGATCCTCGACTCGACCCTCGATCCCGACGACGTCGTGCTCGCGCACGCCTACAACCGTCTCGGCCACGTCCTGAACTGCGCCGACGACGCGCTCGCCGCGATCGAGGCCCACGAGCGGGCGCTGCTCGCTCTGCAGAAGGCAGGCAGGGACGACCTCGTGCCGCCGGTGCAGGTCGACCTCGGCTACACGCTGTGGGCCGCCGGCCGGCTCGGCCCGGCAGGCGAGGCGCTGCGGACGGGACGGACGCTGCTGGAGGGGCAGGGACGGCGCGACGACCGCGAGTGGGCACACGCCACCGCGGGCCTCGGCATGATCGAGCAGGACACCGGAAACCTGGAGGATGCGGTGGCGCTCCAGCGCACCGCGCTCGAGGTCTTCACCCGGGTGTGCGGCCCCGACCACCCCGACACCGCCCAGACCCTGGACAAGCTCGGCTACGCGTTGCGGCTCTCCGGTCGCGCGGCCGAGGCGGTCGAGGTGCACCTGCGCGCCGTGCGGCTGCTGGTGCGCGTCCTCGGCACCGACGACTCGCGCGTTGCGATGACGCTCACGAATCTCGGCCTCGCCTACGCCGACGCGGGCCGGATCGGCGATGCGGTCGAGGCGCAGGCACGGGCGCGGCGGATCTTCCACGCCGCGCTGGGCCCCGAGCACGCGAGCACGCTGCTGGCCGGCCGCAGACTGGCCATCGCGCTCGCCGCATCGGGGCACCACGTCGGGGCGCGCAAGCTGATGAGCGCGGTGCTCGAGGTCGCGGAGCACCGGCTGGAGGACAACCCCGCCGAGCGGGCCAGGGTCGCCGCCGACGCGGCGCGCGTGTTCGAAGCGGACTCGGTCTAGGCCATTGCAAGGCCGTTGCAAGCGCCGCGCGCCACGGTGTGTCTCCTGCTCGTTCTGGGGGAGGCAGCCATGGTCAGCCCCGTTTCCGTCACGCCAGCGACACCGAGCACCGCCGAGCTGGTCAGAGATGCCTGCGACCGGCGGCCGGGAGCGTGGTCCGAACTCGCGTCGCGGTACGAAGGCCTCGTGCGCGCGGTCGTCGGCTCCTACCGGCTCCAGGAGGCGGACTTCGCCGACGCGGTCCAGAACACCTGGCTGCGTGCGCTGGAGCGGCTCCACACCGTGCGCGACCCGGACAGCCTCGGCGGCTGGCTCAGCACGGTCGCCCGGCGCGAGTGCCTCGCGCTGCTGGCCCGGTCGCGCCGGGAGGCACCGACCGGGGTCGCCGACGACCAGCTCGTCATGGATGGTCCTGGGCCGGAGGCGATGGTGCTCGCGGAAGAGGCCCGGCGTGCCGTCGTCCGCGCGGTCACCCAGCTGCCGGTGAAGCCGCGCGCGCTGGTCAGCGCGCTGTTCTCGACTCCTGAACCCAACTACGCCGAGGTGTCCCGGCTGATGGGGCTGCCGATCGGGAGCATCGGCCCGACCCGGCAGCGGGCGCTGCGCACCCTGCGGTGCGGGCTCGCGCAGGCGGGTCAGGACGTCTGCGCGAGCTGACGGCCTAGAGCCGTCCGGCGGCGCCGAGCTCGGCGTGGAGGAGGGCGCTCGCGGCGGCGCGCGACAGGGATCGGCCGGACTCGTACCGTTCGGTCAGGCCGTCACCGAGCGCCCGCAGCGCGCCCATCACCCGGATGACGTCGGGGTTCGAGGCGTCGGCCGCGCCGCGCAACCGGTGCGCGGCGCCGAGCACCCGAGCCGCGGCTGCGGGGTCACCCTCCGCCGCGATGGCCGCCGCGAGCGCCACCGCGACCGTGGCCGGCGGGGTGCCGACGAACCCGGCGGCCAGGTCGCGCCGCGCCGCGCCGGGGTCCTCGCGGGCGACGGCGAGCAGCGCCCGGCTCGCGAGGCGCTGGGCTCGGAAATGCTGGTCGGGTTCGCCGCCGAGCGCCGCGGCGCGGTCCGCCCGCTCGTACTCGCACGCCGCGCCGGAGAGGTTGCCGGCGCGGCGGTCGAGGTCGCCGAGCCGCAGCCGGGCCATCGCCGTGTGATGCGCAGGCGGGGAACCTGCGAGCACGCGGTGCAGCTCGGCGCGCGCCGCGGCGGTGTCACCCGCGTACTCCCGGACGACCGCGAGCCCGATGCGCTGGTGGTCGTCATTGCCGAGCTCACCTGCCGGCACCACGGCCCGGCTCAGTGCGTCGTGGGCGCCGGCCACGTCGCCGAGTTGGGCGCGGGCGATGCCGAGCCGGGTGAGCGACGTGGCGAGACCCCACCGTTCGCCGATGGCCCGGAACTCACGGGCGGCGGCGTCCAGGTCGAGGACGGTCTCCCCCAGGTCCCCGTTGTGGTCGCGCAGCAGCGCGCGGAGCAGCCAGAACATCGCCCGGCCCCACGGCGTGGTGTGGCTCGGCGGCCCGGCGGGCAGCGGGTCGTCCGCGGGGGCACCGGACAGGGCGGCGATGAGCGGCGCGATCGAGTACGCCGACGGGTGCGCGCTGCGGGCCGCGGCGCGGAAGCGGTCGAGGTCACCGGGGTCGACGCCGGAGATCAGGGTGTTGAGAAGGTAGCCGGCCACGGCAGGGGCGCGCACCTCCGCGCTCGCGGTCCCCGGCAGCTCGAGGGCGGTCCGCAGGAGCCGGGCCGCCCCGGCGTGGTCGCCGTACAGCGTGAGCGGGAACGACAGCGCCGACGCCAGCCGCACAGCGGTGTCCGCTTCCCCGGCGCCGACGGCGAACCGCAGGGCGCCGAGCAGGTTGTCCCGCTCGGCGTGCAGGGCGGGCAGCCTGCCGAGCTGCGCGGGGCCCCGCAGATCGGGCGCGGCCGCCTCGGCGATGTCGAGGAAGTGACGGGCGTGGGCGGCCCGCGCGGCCGGAGCACCCTCGGCCAGCCGGGCCGTGCCGTACTCGCGGATCGTCTCCAGCATGCGGTACCGCAGGCCGGGACCGCCGACCGGCTGCAGCAGCGACTTGTCGGCCAGGCAGGCGAGGGTGGCCCGGACCGGTACCCCGGGCGGGCCGACGCGCTCGGCGGCGGACGGCGTGATCGTGCCCGGGAACACGGACAGGGCCTCGGCCAGCCGTCGTTCCTCGTCGGAGAGCAGGTCCCAGCTCCACGCGACCACCGCGGCCAGCGTGCGGTGGCGGGGCAGCGCGGTGCGGCTGCCGCCCGTGAGCATCGTGAACCGGTCGTCGACGACGGTGGCGAGGTGGTCGAGCGGCACGCTCCGGGCCCTCGCCGCGGCGAGCTCGATCGCGAGCGGCAGCCCGTCGAGACGGCGGCAGATGTCGGCGACCTCGGCCACGTTCGCGGCCGTGACCGCGAAGCCCGGGTTGGCGGCGACGGCGCGGTCGGCGAACAGCCGCACCGCCGGGCTCTCGCGCAACTCCTCGGCCGTCGCGGTCGGCGAGGCGACGGGCAGCGGCGGCACCGGGACGATCGCCTCGCCCTGGATGCCGAGCGGCTCCCGCGCCGTGACCAGCACGCGCACCGACGGATACCGGCCGAGCAGCTCCTCGGCCAGTGCCGCGACCGGATCGAGCAGGTGCTCGGCGTTGTCCAGCACCAGCAGGGTGGCGCGGGAGACCGCTCGCGTGCCGCCGTCGCCCAACGCGTCGAGCACCGTGGCGGCGACGTCGTCCGGATCGGTCACGGCGGCCAGCTCCACCAGCCACGCCCCACCCGGCAGCCCGCCCGCGAGCTCGGTGGCGACCGCGCAGGCCAGACGGGTCTTCCCCACGCCGCCCGGACCGGTGAGCGTGACGAGCCTGGCGCCCGCGAGCCGGTCGACGGTCAGCTCCCGCTCCCGTTGCCTGCCGACGAAGCTCGTGAGCGGGGCGCGCAGGTTTCCGCGCCGCGGCGGCGGGCGCGACCGATCGGCGCGGAGCACGGCGACGTGGGCGGCGCGCAGCTCCGGCGACGGGTCGACACCGAGCCGGTCGGCGAGATCGGCACGCACCCGTTCGAAGTGATCGAGGGCAACGGCTGCCCGCCCGTCGGCGTGCAGCGCGCGCATCAGCAGCGCGTGCGCGCGCTCCCGGCCCGGATGCGCGGCGATCAGCGCGTACAGCTCCGCGACGGGGCCAGCGGGGTCGGCGCCTGCGAGCAGGGCGGCCTGCGCACGGTCCTCCTGCGCGGTGAGCCGCAGCTCGTCCAGCCGGGCCGCCGCGACCGCCGCGAACGGGGCGTCCGGCACGTCGGCAAGCGCGTCGCCCCGCCAGAGCGCGAGCGCCGCACGCAGGTGCCGCCCGGCGACGTCGGCCTGCCCGGCGTGCAGCGCGTCCCGGCCTGCGCGGGCGAGCCGCTCGAACCGGACGGCGTCCACCGCGTCCGGCGCCACGTCGAGCCGGTACCCGTCGGCCACCGAACGCACCACGCCCGCCGCCGGCAACGCGCGGCGCAGCCGGGTGATGAGCGAGTGCAGCGCGTGCCGGGTGTCGGTGCCGGCAGGCCAGACGGCGTCGGCCAGCGTGCCCGCCGGCACGGTGCGCCCGACGTCGAGCGTGAGCCGGGCCAGCACGGTGCGCAGCCGGGCCCCGCCGATCGCGACCGCGTCGCCATCCGCGCGGACCTCCAGCGGCCCGAGGATGCCCACCTGCACGCCGCAACTCTGCCAGGGCGCACGCCGGCTGTGTGCGATCTGTGTGCGGCCGGGGACAGCCTGGCGGCATGGAACGTTCATTGAACGAGCGCGCCGCGTCGGTGGTGGCGCTGCTGGGCACCGGGTTGCTGGCAGGGGCACTGTTCTACGGCTGGGCGAACGTCACGCCGACCTTCGCCGCCGTGCCGCTGGACGTGCACCTGGCCTTCCGCGTCGAGCTGATGAACCGGAACGCCGTGGTCGTGCAGGCGTTGATGGCGGTGTCGTTCGTCTCCGCGGTGTGGCTCGCGATCGCCGCCGGCGGGCGGGTGAGGGCGCTCGCCGCAGGCGCAACGGGACTGACCGCGGCCACGTTCCTCGTCACCCGGTTCGGCAACGTGCCGTACAACCAGGAGATGCGGGAGTGGCTCGCCGGCGCGCTCGCCGCCGACTACCAGCAGCAGCTGCAGGTCTGGGGGATGTTCAACGACGTCCGGGTGGCCACGGCGGTGGCCGCGTTCGCGCTGCTGATCGTGGCGGTCACGATCGCCCGGACGCCGGCTCTCTTGTCGCGATGACGGCCGTCCGGCGGACCGCACTCGCGGCGCTGATGGTCGCCGCACTCGCGGTGGCCGCGCTGCTGGTGTGGGACGGCGGCATCGACACCGACCCGCGGCGCGAGCTGCTGCCCGGCGTCCGGCTCGACCTGCGAGAGGTGCAGACGCCGCTCGGCGTGGTCGAGTACGACCTTGCCGGCATGCACGGTCCGGTGGTGCTCTCCGTGCACGCCGGGCTGGGCGGGGCCGACCAGGGCAGGCTGTTCGCCGATTTCCTGCGCGCGGACTTCCGCATCCTCAGCCCGTCCCGGCCCGGCTACTTGGCAACGCCGCTCGAGAGCGGCCGGACGGCGCAGGAGCAGGCTGACCTGCTCGCGGCCCTGCTTGACGAGCTGGGCATCGACCGGGTCGGCGTGCTCGGCGTCTCGGCGGGGAGCACGGTGGCGTACACGTTCGCGGCCCGGCATCCGGACCGGGTGTGGGCGCTGGTCTCGATCGGCGGGGTGAGCAGGCCTCGGCCGCCACGCGAGCCCGGCTCGCCGGTGCGCACCGCGTTCCTGAACTCGGTCGGCCAGAAGCTCGTGCGCCTCACCGCGACCCTCTCCCCTCGCACCCTCGTGGCCGGGACGCTGGACGAGACCAGCACGTTCACCGACGAGCAGAAGGCCGAGCGAACGGCGTTCATCATGAACGACCCGGCCCTCTTCACGGCGATGCTGGACACCACGTTCCCGTATCCCGACCGGAGCCCCGGCACGCGCAACGATGCCGTGCAGGCCGCGACGGAGCCGCCGCTGGATCGGATCGTCGCCCCCACGCTGGTCGTGCACGGCACCCACGACGGCGACGTGGCGTTCGAGGACGGTGTGCACGCCGTCGAGCGCATCCCCGGCGCGGAGCGGTACTGGATGGACGGAGACGATCACCTCGGGTTCTGGCTGGGCCCGGCGGCCGGACGCGCGCAGGCCACCGTGCGCGGCTTCCTGCACCGGCTCACCCCACCCTGACGACGACCTTGCCGAAGGCTCCCCGATCGAGGTGCGCGAGCGCCGACGGCAGGTCCTCCAGGGCGTACTCGGCGTCGACGACCGGGGCGATGCCCGTCGTGTCGACGGCCCGGACGAGGTCCTCGAGAGCACGCCGATGGCCCACCTGGATGCCGTCGAGCGTCAGCTTCTTGCGGGCGAAGTGGGCGATATGGCCCGACAGCTCGAACCCGTCGAGGATGCCGATCAGCGAGATGCGGCCGCCGACCGCCGCTGCCTCGATGGAGCGGGCAAGGTGCGCGCCGCCGACGGTCTCGAGGACGTGGTCGGCGCCCCGGTCGCCGGTGACGGCGAGGACGGCCTCGACCCAGTCGTGCGAGGACCGGTTGACGCCGTGTGCGGCACCGAGCCCTTTCGCCCGGACGAGCTTGGCATCGTCGTGTGAGACGACGATCGTCTCGGCGCCGTGCGCCACCGCGATCTGCAGGCCGAACATCGCCACCCCTCCCGTGCCGTGCACGACGACGGTCCGGCCGGGGCGCAGTTGCCCCCGTTCGACCAGCGCGGTCCATGCGGTGAGCCCGGCCATCGGCAGCGTGCTCGCCTGAGATTGCTCGAGCCGGCCAGGGGCGCGGACCGCCGAGTCCTGGTGCAGGGCGACGTACTCGGCGAGCACGCCGGGATGGTGCCCGCTGCCCAGCGCCTCCGGCCCGCCGAGGCGGGCGTCGCCGGGGCCGGGACCGTCGATCCAGTCCGGAAGGCTCGCCGAGATCACCCGATCTCCCGGCCGGAACCGGTTCACCCCGCTCCCGACGGCGGCGACGGTGCCCGCCATGTCCGAGCCGGGCACGAACGGGCCCGATCCGGGGAAGATCATCGTCAGGCCGTGGTCGATCGCCAGCCGATCGCGGTAGTTCAGGGCGACCGCCCCGACCTTCACCAGTACCTCGCCGACCCCGGGGACGGGGATCGGACCATCGGCCAGTTCGAGTTCGGCGCGGCCGGTCGTTCTCATCGTCCAGTACTTCACGGATCCACCGTCGCCGCACCGGCGAACGGCGGCCACACCCTGCTCTGCCTACCCCTGACGAGGTCAGCCACGCCGGCCACCGCGCGGGCACGATGGGTTCATGCAGGACAGCACGACGCTCGCCGATTTCCTGCGCAGCAGGCGAGGCCGGCTCACGCCCGATGACGTCGGAATCGTCTCCTACGGAACGCGGCGGGTGGAGGGGCTGCGCCGCGAGGAGATCGCCCGGCTCGCAGGCGTGAGCGTCACCTACTACACGCGCCTGGAACAGGGACAGAGCCACCAGGCGTCGCATTCGGTCATCGAGGCGCTGGCCGACGCGCTCCGGCTGAGCGACGACGAACGCAGCTACGTGCACCAGCTGGCCAGACCGGCGCGGACGAGGTCCCGCAGGCGCTTACGGGCGGGCACCGCTCGTCCGGGCACCCGGCAGCTCGTCGCACGCATGGACGACGTCGCCGCAATGCTGATCGGCAGCCGCACCGAAGTGCTCGCCTGGAACCGGCTCGGGCACCTCCTGCTCGCCGGTCACCTCGACGCCGACGCCCCGGACCGGCCCGCGGACCGGCCGAACCTCACCCGGATGCTGTTCCTCGACCCGCACTACCGCGACCTCCACCCGAGATGGGACGTCGCGGCCGCCTGCGCCGTCGCGACCCTGCGGATCACGGCGAGCCGTGACGCGGACGACCGCGAACTGGCCAGCTTGATCGGCGAGCTCGCGATGCGCAGCGAGGAGTTCGCGGCGCTCTGGGCCGGGCACCCGGTGGCGAGCCACGCCTACGGCACTCGGCATCTCCGGCACCCCGAGGTCGGCGAGCTCACCCTCGAGCTGGAAACCCTCGACCTGGCCGACGGCACGGGCCACCGCCTCGTCACCTACACCGCGGCGCACGGCAGCCCGAGCGACGCGGCGCTGCGGCTCCTGTGGATGACACCCTCAGCGGGCGCGGAACCAGGCGTTGGCGGCCGGCCGGAACATGAGCACCATCGCCGAGAACACCGCGACGAGGTGCGCGATCCGCAGGGTCGCCGCGACGAGCGCGGGCGCATCGGCCGTCACGAGGAACAGGCCGGGTGAGCCGCCCGCGAGCAGCCAGGACACCGGCTCGATCACGAGCGAGAGGGTGCCGAACCCGCCGAGGAGCACGGCCACCGTCCACCTGACGACGTCCCGCCCGGTGCGCAACGCGAGGACCAGCACCGTGAGCACGGCGTAGATCCCGAAGCGTGCGGCGAGCTGGGCGAGCGTGGGCGGCTCGGGGAGCAGCAGGTGGACGAGCGCTTCCACGGCCCCGGCGCCGATGGCGGCGAGCCAGAGCACGACGGACATCTCGACGGTGGCTGGCGCGGTGCGCACGGCGGCGGTCATGCCGCGAAGTGTTCGCCGCCGCGGGGCCGGAAACCGCCCGGCGCACCCCCGAATCGGAAGGGGGGATATCCCCACCCACAGACCGAATTTCTCTGGTAGAAAAGGAGGTTGCGATTGCCGTTTATTGAAGGCTTTCGCGTTTCTGATGCAATTCTACCAGAGGAGCTCAGGAATTGTCGAGCCTGGATGCGGACCGCCGCCACATCGCCCTGCTCTACGACCGGTTCGACGCCGAGCGGGCCGCCGCGGAGCGGGAGCTGCTCGCCGCTCAGCGGGCGTCGGGCAGCTCGCCGGGCGAGCGCGCCCTGCGGGAGACCGCGGTGCGCGCGCAGACCATGCGGCTCGGCCGGCTGCGGGCCGGTGGCGACGGGTTGTGCTTCGGCCGCACCGACGCCGCCGACGGCACCCGGATGTTCGTGGGCCGCCTCGGGCTGCTCGACGACGACCTGGAGCCGCTGCTGATCGACTGGCGCGCGCCCGCGGCGCGCCCGTTCTACACGGCCACGGCCGCGAATCCCGAGGGCCTCGTGCGCAGGCGGCACTTCCACACGCGCGGGCGGGCCGTGCTCGACGCGCACGACGACGTCCTCACCCGGGACGGCGCCGACGGCTATGCCGGCTCGGACACCGCGCTGCTTGCCGTGCTCGACGCGCCGCGCACCGGGGCGATGCGCGACATCGTGGCCACGATCCAGGCCGAGCAGGACGAGATCATCCGGCTCGGGCACACCGGCCTCACCGTGATCGAGGGCGGGCCGGGCACCGGGAAGACCGCGGTGGCGCTGCACCGCGTGGCGTACCTGCTCTACACGCATCCGCAGCTGGCCCGCCGTGGCGTGCTGGTGCTGGGCCCGCATCCGCGGTTCCTGCGGTACATCTCCGCCGTGCTGCCTTCGCTCGGGGAGACCGACGTCGTGTTCGCGACCCCCGGCGAGCTGTTGCCCGGCCTCGCCACCGACGTGGAGGACGTCCCGGAGACCGCGCGTGTGAAGGGCTCCCTCGCGATGGTGGACGTGCTCGCCGCGGCCGTGGCCGACCGGCAGGAACTGCCGGCCGAGCCGATACCGGTCGAGCTGGACGACGTCACGGTCGAGATCACCGCCGATATCGCGGTAGCGGCGCGCGAGCGGGCGAGGGCCGGGCACCGGCCGCACAACGCGGCCCGGCCGGTCTTCGCCACGGCCGTGCTCGACGCGCTCGCAGAGCAGGCCGTCGACCGGATCGGCGCGGGGTGGCTCGCCCCGCGGGAGGTCCCCGCGCTCGCCGCACAGCTGCGGTCGGACGCGCGCGCGGAGCTGCGGGAGAGCCCGCAGCTGCACGACGCCGTCGCCGCGTTGTGGCCGGAGCTCACGCCGCAGCAGCTGCTCGCGAACCTGTTCACGTCGCCGGAACGGCTCGCCACAGCGGCAGCCGCGCTCCCGCCCGGCGACCGTGCGGCGCTCGCCCGCGAGGACGGCACCGCGTGGACGGTGTCGGACGTGCCGCTGCTCGACGAGGCAGCCGAGCTGCTGGGCTCGCCTGCCGTCGTCCGGGCGAGCGAGAAACGCGTCGCGCGCCGCGCGGCCGATGGCCTCGGCTACGCCGCCGACGTCCTGCGGCTGCTCGACTTCGAACCGGCGGACGACGACGAGATCCGCGCGGCCGACCTCGTGCACGCGGACCTGCTCGCCGAACGCCATGAGGAGCTCGACCACCGCACGATCGCCGAGCGGGCGGCCGCCGATCGGGAGTGGGTGTACGGGCACGTGGTGGTCGACGAGGCGCAGGAGCTGTCGGACATGGACTGGCGGGTGCTGGTGCGCCGCTGCCCCACCCGCTCGTTCACTGTGGTCGGGGACCTCGCCCAGCGCCGCTCGGAGGCCGGGGCACGCTCATGGGCCGGCGCGCTGGAACGGCACGCGCCAGGGCGCTGGACCCACCGCGTGCTGACCGTCGGGTACCGCACGCCCGCCGAGATCATGGCGGTGGCGGCCGACGTGCTGGCCTCCCACAACCCCGGGTGCGCCACACCGGAGGCCGCGCGCAGCACCGGCACGCGACCGTGGGCCCGGCGCGTGCGGCCGGACGAGCTGGTGGACGCGGTGCGGGCCGAGATGACCGGCCCCGGCTCGGTCGCCGTGATCGCCCCGGGTCCCTTCGCCGACGTGCCGGGGGCCACCGTGCTCACCCCGCGGGAGGCCAAGGGTCTCGAGTTCGACACCGTCCTCCTCGTGGAGCCGCAGCGGATGCACCCGGCGGACCTCTACGTCGCGCTCACCCGGGCCACCCAGCGGCTCGGCGCGCTACACACCGAGCCACTACCGGCGTCGTTGGCGCTGCTCAGCGCCCGGCGAGCCGCTCCACGACCGGCGCAAGCTGCTCCATGAACGCGCCGTTGACGCTGACGTAGGACACGCCGTACGCGTCGCGGCGCCGCTGCAGCTCGTCGGCCATCTCGGCGGGCGTGCCACGCAGCAGGGTCTGCGAGTCGTGGGCGACGAGGGTGGCGTGGTCGGCACCGATGAAGTGCCGCGTCCACGGCGGGATCTCGTCGCCCACGACGAACAGGTTCAGGGCGATCTCGATGTCGCGGTCGCCCGCGGCGTCGCGCAGGCGGGCCGCCATCCCCGCGAGGTGGTCGCGCCCGGTGAGCGGCGGCGCGGCGAGCGTGACGATGTCGGCCGTGCGGGCGGCGAGCTCGAGCGCCTTCGGGCCGCCTGCGGCCACGAGCACCGGCGTGTGCCCGTCGCCGTCGAGCTCGCGCAGCTGCTCGATCGACTCGGCGACCAGCCGCAACCGCTCGCCGGCCGTACCCCACGGCCTGTCGAACGCCTCGGCGAACTGCTGCGCCTCCGGGCGCCCGGCGCCCACGCCGAAGTCGAAGCGACCCTCGGTGAGCACCGAGAGCGAGTGGCCGTCCCACGCGGCCGCTCGCGGCGACCGCATCGGGCTGGCCAGCACGAACGTGCCCACGCGCAGCGTCGTCGTCGCGCAGGCCGCCACGGCGAGCGACGGGAACGGCGAGAGCAGCTGCAGGCCGTCGGGCATCAGCAGGGTGGAGTAGCCGAGCTCCTCCACCCGCCTCGCCGTGGCGGCCCACCGCGCTCCGCCACCCTCCGGCGTTGCCACCACCCCGAACCGGAACTTGTGATCGGACATTCCCCCACCTCTCAGAACCGTTACAACTCTGAACGATTATTTGGAGAGTACCGTTTCAAGGCTGTACGGTCCACCGCGTGGCACTGGAGAACCCACCCGGATCGGCCTTCCTCCTCGCCGCGGTCGGCTCACACGCCATCGCGCGCTTCGCCGAGCGCGTCGCCGACCTGGACCTCACACCCCCACAGGTCGGCCTGCTCGGGCTCATCAACGCGTCGCCAGGGCAGAGCCAGCAGGCCGTCGCGCAGCTACTGGGCATGCCGCCGAGCCGGCTCGTCGGCCTCGTCGACGCGCTCGCCGACCGCGGACTGGTCGAGCGCAGGCGCAACCGCACCGACCGGCGCCTGCACGCGCTGCACATCACCGACGAGGGCAGGGCGATGCTCGTCCGGATCGGGAAGGTCGGCCGTGAGCACGACGACGCGCTCTGCCGCAGCCTCGACGCGGCCGAGCGCGAGACGCTGCGCGACCTGCTCTCCCGCATTGCCGCCGACCAGGGCCTGCGCCCGGGGATCCATCCGGGCTACCGCAGCGTGTGAGGACCAGCCGCCGACCGAGCGTGTGCTCGGCACACATGAGCGATGCCGATCTGTGGTGGCTGCACACAGAGCGAAACGGGCCCGGCCGACGTACCGTCCCACGGCATGACCTCCGTCACGCCGCCGCCGCTCGCCGGGCGCCGCGCACTGGTCACGGGCGCGGCGTCGGGGATAGGGGCCGCGCTGACACGGCGGCTCGCCGCGGACGGGGCACAGGTGGTTGCCGTCGACCGCGACGAGGCCGGGCTCGCCGTCCTCGCCCGGGAGGCGAGCGTGGAAGCGGTGCCCTGCGACCTGTCCGACCTCGCCGCCGTCGACAGGCTGCCGGCCGACGTCGACGTCCTGGTCAACAACGCGGGCCTGCAGCACGTCGCCCCGATTCCGGAGTTCGACCCCGACCGGTTCTCGCTGCTCCTGCGGGTGATGCTGGAGGCGCCGTTCCGGCTGGCCCGGCGCGCGCTGCCGCACATGTACGCCCGCGGCTGGGGCCGGGTGGTCAACATCTCGAGCGTGCACGGGCTGCGCGCCAGCCCGTTCAAGTCTGCCTACGTCAGCGCCAAGCACGGTCTGGAAGGCCTGTCCAAGGTCATCGCGCTCGAAGGCGCGGAGCACGGTGTCACGAGCAACTGCATCGACCCCGCCTACGTGCGCACGCCGCTGGTCGAGCGGCAGATCGCCGACCAGGCCCGCACGCACGGCATCGAACCCGCCGACGTCATCGAGAAGATCATGCTCGAGCCGGTGGCCGTGAAACGCCTCGTCGAGCCCGATGAGGTCGCGGAGCTCGCCGCCGTGCTCTACGGGCCGGCGTCAGCGTCGATCACCGGAGCGTCACTGTCGATGGACGGCGGCTGGACCGCCCACTGAGGAACCGAACGAACGGAGACATCGTGGTCACCGACAAACGACCGAGCAGCAACATCATCAAGGTGGTCGCCGCCAGCATGGCCGGCACGACCGTCGAGTGGTACGACTTCTTCCTCTACGGCGTCGCCGCTGCACTGGTGTTCAACGAGGTGTTCTTCCCGGCGCTCGGCCCGGCCGCAGGCACCGTCGCCGCATTCGCCACGTTCGCGATCGGGTTCGTCGCCCGGCCGCTCGGCGGGCTGGTCTTCGGGCACTACGGCGACAAGCTGGGCCGCAAGACGCTGCTCGTGATCAGCCTGCTGATGATGGGGATCGCGACGTTCCTCATCGGCCTGCTGCCGGGCGCGGCGACAATCGGCGTAGCCGCACCGATCCTGCTCATCGTCCTGCGGCTCGTGCAGGGCTTCGCCATCGGCGGCGAGTGGGGCGGTGCGATCCTGATCGTCTCCGAGCACGGCGACCCGGCCCGGCGCGGCTACTGGGCGAGCTGGCCACAGGCGGGGGTGCCGTTCGGGCAGCTGCTCGCCAACGGGCTGCTGTTCCTGCTGGCCGCCGTCCAGGACGAGGCGGCGTTCCTCGCGTGGGGCTGGCGGATCCCGTTCCTGCTCTCCGCGGTGCTCGTCCTGATCGGGCTCTACATCCGGCTTTCGGTCGAGGAGTCGCCGATCTTCAAGGAGGCCCAGGCCAAGGCAGCCGAGGCGGCCGCCGCCGGGGAGAAGCAGGTCGTCCCGATCGTCGACGTGTTCCGGCGCTACCCCCGCGAGGTCTTCACCGCGATGGGCGCCCGGTTCGCCGAGAACGTCTCGTACTACATCTTCACGATCGTCATCACCTCCTACATGACGCAGCGGCTGGACGTGTCCAGCTCGTTCGTACTCGGCGCGGTGATGATCGGCGCCTTCGTCCACCTGGTGACGATCCCCGTGTGGGGCGCGCTGTCGGACCGCTACGGCCGCAAGCCGATCTACCTGCTTGGCGCGGCGGGCGTGGGTGTGTGGGCGTTCGTGTTCATCGCGCTGATCGACACGGCCAACTTCGCCCTCACCACGCTCGCCGTGATCGGCGGCCTGGTGTTCCACGGCGCGATGTACGGCCCGCAGGCGGCGTTCCTGTCCGAGCTGTTCGGCACGAAGGTGCGCTACTCCGGCACCTCCGTCGGGTACCAGCTCGCGTCCGTCGTCGCGGGCGGCCTGGCCCCGATCGTCGCGGTGGCGCTGTACACCTCGTTCGACAGCGGGTACGCGGTCTCGGTCTACGTCGCGCTGAGCGCGCTGCTGACGCTGATCGCCGTGGCCTCCTACGGCGAGACGAACAAGCGCGACCTCGCCCAGGACCACGCGATCGTCGCACCCCGCTGAGCGGAGCTTGCGGAGCGAACATCAGCACTGAGCGGTCGGAGCTCCGGCGGTGAGCGGTGGCATCATCACCGCCGTGTCGCGGACGGCGCTCGAGCTGCTGCGCCTGCTCGCCCAGGACGCGCCCGCCGAGCGCATCGAGGAGCAGGCGCGGACGCTCGCGGCGGCCGACCCCGAGTCCGGGGCGGTCGCGCGCGAGCTCGCCCTGCGCGTCCGGGCGGGGATCGACGCGCACCGGCGCCGGGAGGCGGAGCTGTCGGCGCTGGTCGACATCGCCCGCGACCTCGCGTCCCTCCCGGAGCCGGGCGGCGTGCTCGACACGATCGTGCGCCGCGCCCGCAGCCTGCTCGGCGCCGACGTCGCGTACCTGACCCTCGCCGACCCGGAGCGGGGCGACACGTACATGCGTGCCGCGGACGGGTCGATCTCCGCCCGGTTCCAGACGCTCCGGCTACCCCTGGGTGCGGGGCTCGGCGGTCTGGTTGCGCAGACGCGGCGGCCGTACTGGAGCGCAAACTACCCGGCCGACCCCCGCTACGACCACACCACCGAGATCGACGCTGCCGTCGAGGAGGAGGGGCTCGTCGCGATCTGCGGCACGCCACTGCTGGTGGACCACGAGTTCGTCGGGGTGCTGTTCGCCGCGCACCGGACGCGCCGACCGTTCGCCAGCACCGAGGTGGCGCTGCTGGCCTCCCTGGCCGCGCTCGCCGCCGTGTCGCTCGTGCAGGTGCGCCGCGCGACGGAGACGGCCGATGCGCTCGCGGCCCTGTCGAGCGCGCACGCCGGGATCGAGCAGGCCGCCGCGGCGCACGACCGGTTCGCCGGGGTCGTGCTCTCCGGCGGCGGGGTCGACGACATCGCCGCCGCCCTCGGCGAGCTGCTCGGCTGCTGGGTGGCGGTGCTGGACGTCGACGACCAGCGGCTGGCGGCGCACGGCACCGTGCCCGACGCTCTCGTCGACCTTCCCGCGGTGCGGAGATCGGCCGACGCCGCTCGGCTGGTGACCGTCGACGGCACGTCCGCGGTGGCCGTACGGGCGGCCGGCCAGCGCCTCGGCACCCTCGTGCTCGGCGGCCGCGCCGCGCTCCGCGACGGGCAGGTGCGCACGGTCGAGCGCGCGGCGATGGTCACGGCGCTGGTCCTGCTGTTCCGGCTACGTGAGGCCGAGGCCGACCAGCGGGTGCGCACCGACCTGCTCGCCGACCTGTTGGCCCGCCCGGCCGGTGACGTGGATCCCACGCTCGCCGAGCGCGGCCGGCTGCTCGGGCTGCGGCTGCGCACCCCGCACGTCGTCGCCGTCTGCCGCGCTGGTTCCGGTCGCGGTCTCGGGTCCGGGCTCGTGGGCCGGGACGACGGGTGGATGGTCGCCGTCGTGCCGGGGCGCGACCCGTCCGCCGTGGCAGCCGACATGGCCCGACGGATGGGGAAGGACGCCGGGCCGGTGGGTGCGGCTGGGCCCGTCGTGCCCGCGGCGGGCCTGCGCGACACGTACGCCGACGCCCGGCGCACCGCCGACGCCCTCGCCGCGCTCGGCCTGTCCGCGGGATCCGCCCGCGACCTCGGCTTCGCCGGGCTCGTCACCGGCGACGTCGAGGGGTACCTCGAGCGCGTGCTCGGCCCCGTCGCGGCCCACGACGCCCGCCGCGGCACCGACCTGCTGGCCACCCTCGAGGCCTACTTCGCCGCCGGGGCGAGCCCGACCCGCGCGGCCGGCGCCCTGCACGTGCACGTCAACACGGTGGCCCAACGCCTGGAACGGGTCGCAGGCCTCCTCGGCGAGGACTGGCACAAGCCGGATCGGGCCCTGGAACTCCAACTGGCCCTTCGCCTGCGCCGTCTCCGTGGCTAGGCCGTGTGCTTCCCGCCGGATAGGCGCGCGGTGAGGCGTTGGATGGTTCCCGTCCGTCGTTCGGCGGTGACCGTTCGGCGCGGATCTCGTCGTGAGCCGATCACCGATCGTGATCGCCCACTCGACGGACGAAAAAGATCCACCCGCAACCCGCCCGGGGATCGCGCGTTGAGCCCCATGACCGGGGCCGGCGGAATGGGGAGCCTCCGCCGGCACCGGTTGATCTTCTTCTCCCGGCTTTCAGCGCAGCCGGAAGACCGGGTAGCCGGGGGCGATCGCGAGCAGGGTCTCGTCGGACGCGGTGTGGTCGACACCGTCGAAGAACACGCCGACCTCGAACTTCCACCGCCGCAGGTACGCGCGCAGCACATCGGGCTTGTCGGCGTCGGCCAGCTCGTCGGCGACGAACGCCTCGGTGCGCCTACCGAGCCGCAACTCCCCGGCCCCACCCGCGGCTCGCAGGTTGCGCACCCACTGGGTGTGGCCGCGCGGGGCCACCAGGTACCGCGCGCCGTCATGCGTCAGCAGGTTGACCGGCACGGTCCGCCACTCCCCTGTGCTCCGGCCGCGCACCGCGAGCACCCGGGAGCCGAAGAGGCTCAGCCCGCGCGCGGTGAGCCAGCGGACCACGGTGTTGAACATCTCGGTACCGCGGCCGGCCTCGACATAGCGCTGGGCGTTCATCGCGATCTCCTGATCCAATTCGAGAGCACTGCTCTTGTCAAGGAACAGCGCACCAGAAAGGGTGGCGCGTGTCAAGAGCAGCGCTCTCGGTTCAGGAGGCCGCAGCGACCCGGTTGCGACGCAGCTTCGACACCACGGCGAACCCCACGGCCGTGAGCACTGCCATCCCCACGCCGGCGAACAGGCTGAGCAGCGGGTCGCCCCCGGTGACCGGACCGAGCGCCAGCCCGATCAGCAGCATGTAGACGCTCCACGCCGCCGAGCTCACGATCGACCAGGGCAGGAAGCGGCGCACCGGCAGGCCGAAGCGTCCGGCGGCCGCGGTGCTCACCAGTCGCCCACCGGGCACGAACCGGGCCCCGACCAGCGCAATGCCGGGACTGCGCAGCATGTGCCGACGCACCCACGCCGACACCTCGTACTCGGTGTCGACGGTGCGGGACAGCAGCTTGTGCGAGCAGCGGCCGAGCCAGAAGACCACGGCGTCACCGAGCACGGAACCGGCGAGCGCGGCGACGAACAGCCCGAACACCATCCCCGCGTCACCGCCACCGAACGCGGTGGTGGCCGCGGACATCAGGATGGTCTCGCTGGGCAGGACCGGGAACGGCGCGTCGACCGCGATCATCACGACGAGTATCGGCAGCAGCCATGAGCTGCGCAGGACCGCGTCGCACACGGTCAGGACGTCCGACAATGCAGTCCTCTCGGTCGCGCTCGCCCGATGGAGCGCGTGGCTGCATGCCGGGGAGCCCACCCAGCCTCCCAGACACCTCCTGTGCACCATCAGCGCGGTCCCCGTCACCCCGTCGCGCGACAAGGACGGCGCAGGTCAAGAAGTCGATCTACGCTCGCCGCGTCCGCCGTCCGACGGGGAGCTGATCCGTGGTCTTTCGCCGTGTCGCCGTGCTCGGCATCGCCGTGGCGGCGTTGGCACTCGTCGGCAGCCCGGCGCAGGCCGCACCCGCCGCCGCCACGATCACACCGGGCGTGCTGATGATCAGCCCGGTGGACGACCGCGTGACGAGCTCCTGCACGGCGGCGTTCGTCTTCACGGGCGACGACGCGACGTATCTCGCGTATGCGGCGCACTGCGCGGGCGCGAGCGAGTCGATGGGCCTCTCCGGCTGCAAGGAGCCGACGCTCCCGCTCGGCACCGGCGTGACGATCGTCGGCAAAGACGGTTCCCGCGCGTCGGGCCGCCTCGCCTACACCTCGTGGGGCACCATGCAGCAGCGAGGCGAGTCGGACCCCGGACTGTGCCTGCACAACGACTTCGCCCTCGTCGAGCTGGACGCGGCCGACGTCCCGCGCGTCGATCCCACCGTTCCGGTGTTCGGCGGTCCCATCGGGTTGGACACCGACGGCACGGTCTTCGGCGAGCCGGTGGTCAGCTACCAGCCGCAGACCGGCGCCACGAGCGTCAAGCAGGGCCGCAGCCTCGGCACGAGCGGCGGCGGGCTCGCCCACCGGGTGGAGACCCGGCCCCCCGGCCGCCCCGGCGACTCCGGCAGCGGCTACCTCGACGGTGCCGGCCGCGCCTTCGGCGTGCTCTCCACCCTGTTCACGGACGGCAGCGCCACCAACGGCGTCACCGACCTCGCTCACGCGCTCGACTACGCGAACGCATACGGCGGGATCGGCCACGTGGCGCTTGTGCCAGGCAGGGAACCGTTCAGGCTCCGCGACTGACTGCCTCGTGAGTGGATACGCGCGCCATGGCGCGCGTATCCACTCTCGACCCCCCAGAGGTGAGGAAGTGCTCCACCAGCGGTGCCAGCACGTCGGCGCGGAGCATCAGCTCGGTGTGGCGGGTCCCCGGGAGCACGGCGAGCTGGGCGTCCGGAATGAGCTCGAGCATCTCGGCGGCGTGCTCGATGCGGACGAAGTCGGTGTCGCCGATCACGAGCAGCACGGGCGCGGCGATCCTTCGCATGTCGTCGGCGGACCACCCGGGGGCGGTGTGCACGATGCCGTTCAGCTTCGCGGCGAAGTCGTCCCAGTGGTCCGGGTCGGGCGCCTGGCGCCGGTACTCCTGCTCCATCTCGGCGAACTCCGCCTGCGTGGGCATGCGCACCGAGGCCGGGTCGGAGAAGTCGTGGTAGCCCTCCGGCCGGTAGTGGGTCGCGGCCAGCACCAGCCGGTCGACCCGGGTCGGGTGCCGCAGGCCCAGCTCGGTCGCGACCAGGCCGCCGAGGCTGAACCCGAACACGTCGGCCCGCTCGATGCCGAGGTGGTCGAGCAGGGCGACGACGTCGTCGGCGAGGTCCGGGTAGGTCGGCACCCGGTCGATGTCGGCCGTGCGCCCGTGGCCCTGCAGCTCCACCGCGATCACCCGGTGGGAGGCGGCGAGGCGCGGGAGCAGCGCCCCGAACGACAGGCCTATCGTGTGCAGCCCGCCGTGCAGCAGCACCAGTGGATGGCCGCTGCCGTGCTCCTCGTAGTAGAGCTGCAGGCCGTTGACCGGTGCGATTGTCATGCTCTACCGACCGCGACGAACCGGCGGACTCATCGGAACTCGTCGACCCTCCTCCGCGCCCACTGCGCGAAGGTGGTCGCGGGCCGCCCGGTGACGTCCTCGACGACCCGGTTGGCCTGCTGCGGGTGCTCGGTGAGGTCGCGCATCCCCTCGACGTACCACCGCGCGAACTCTCCCATCGACGGTTCCAGTGCGGCGACGGCGTCGTCGTGGTCCAGTGTGATGTACGGGATCTCGCGCCCGAGTGCCTCGCCGATCTGCCGCACCTTCTCGGCGCGAGTGAGCGTCTCGGGCCCGGTGAGCAGGTACTCCTTCCCGGCGTGCCCGTCCTCGAGCAGCGCCACGGCCGCGACGGCGGCGATGTCGCCGAGATCGATCTGGGCGTTCGCGGAGTCCGGGTAGCCGTCCCGCACCTGCCCGGTGGTCCGGATCTGCTCGGCCCACATCAGTGAGTTGTCCATGAACTCGCCCGGCGACAGGTGCGTCCAGGCGACGCCCGACTCCTCGACGGCGGTGGCGACCGGCGCCCACCAGGAGTCCTTGGGGCCGGACACGTCGACGATGTGCCGCACGCCCGCCTTCGCGGCCAGCGTCGTGACCTCGCGGACCGTCGCCTCCAGCGGGGCGAGGTACATCTTCTCGACGCCGTCGAACACCCCGTGGAGCGTCTCGACGCGGCCGAGGTAGCCGCGCACGACCTCGACCTCCGGCGGCAGCGCCGCCTTCTCCGGGTTGTTCGTCAGCGCTCGGATGTCCGTCGCCCCGGCCGCGAGCAGCTCGTCGACGACCAGCCGCCCGATGTTCCCCGTCGCCCCCGTCACCAGGATCATGACCGGAAGGCTAGCGCGTACGCCGTACCGAATACAAGGTACGCAGTTTCAGCCCGGCTCGACCGCCACCTCCAGCACGAGCGGCCGCGACCGCTCGCCCAACGTGGGCACCACCTCGTCGAGCGCCCCGACGAGCCCGGCGTGATCGGTGACGCGGCGGGCCGGGCAGCCGAGCGACTCGGCGAGCCCGCCCACACTGACCTCCTCGAACGCCGGCCACGGCGGCTTGCCCCCGCGTTGCTCCGCAAGCCGGTCCATGATCGCGTAGCGGCCGTTGGCGAGCACCACGAACAGGACGCCGACGCCGTAGTGCGCGGCGCTCCACAGCGCCTGGATCCCGTAGAGCGACGACCCGTCGCCGACCACCGCCACCACCGGGCGGCCGGGAGCCGCCATCCGCACTCCGATCGCGGCGGGCAGCGCGAACCCCAGCCCGCCCATTGCGGCGCTGAGGAACCCGAGCGGGCTACGGGCGGGCAGGAGCCGGTGCAGGTCGGGGCGGCTGGACGGCGTCTCCTCGACGATCACGGTCTCGGCGGCGACGCGCGCGGCGAGCGCCGCCATCACGTGCGCGGCGCGCAGTGGCTCGCCGTCGCTCGGCTCGGCGGGCGCCGAGGCACGGGAGACGGCGGGCGGCGTGACGTCCGGCCGCTCCGGAACCCGCGCGGCGAGCAGCGCGCAGACCGCGGCGGGGTTCGCGAGCACCGCGACATCGGCCGGACTGTGGTGCGCGTCCTCCGGGTCGTCGGTGACGAGCGCGACCGCCGTGCCCGCGACGACGAGCGGCCCCTCCTCGTACGGGTACTGCCGGAACACCGGTGCGCCGACCGCGAGCACGAGGTCGTGGCCCGCGAGCGCCTCGCGCAGGCCGGCCCGCCCGGCGGGCAGGTGCCCCGCGAACTGCGGATGATCCTGCGGGAAGCCCGCGCGGGCTGCGAACGGCTCCTGCCACACGGGACAGCGCAGCCGCTCCGCGAGCCGGACGAGCGCGCGCCATGTCTCGGCGTCGTCGGCGTCCGCCCCCACCACGAGCGCAGGCGACGCCGACCCGGCCACCATGGCGGCGAGCTCGTCGACGACGGCCGGGTCGACGGCGTCCGCTCGGTGCAGCACCGCGGGGGCGGGTATCCGCGCGTCCTCGGCCGGGGCCGACCAGTCGTCGCTCGGCACGATCACCAGCGCCGGTCCGCGGCCGGTGCGCGCCTCGTGCCAGGCCCGTGCCACCGCGCCGGGCACGTCCTGCGGCCGCGCAGGCGTGCGCACCCAGACCGGGTAGTTCCCGGCCAGCCCTTCGAGCTCCCCCGCGAGGAAGGGGTGCAGCGCGAGGTGGCGCCGGTCCTGCTGGCCGATCAACACCACGAGCGGCACGCGGTTGACCCGGGCCGTCGCCAGCGCCCCGACCGCGTTGCCCAGCCCGGCAGTGGTGTGCAGGTTGACCAACGCGGGCCGGTCCAGCGCCGTCGCCCATCCCGTCGCCATGCCGACAACGGAGCCCTCGTGCAGCGCGAGGACGAACGCGATGTCGTCTGGCAGGTCGGTGAGGAACGCGATCTCGGTCGAACCGGGGTTCGCGAAGATCGTGGTGAGCTGGTGGCGGCGCAGGACGTCGAACGTGGCGTCCCGGACGGTGCGGGTCACGCGGAGGCCCTCGTGGCGCCGACGGCGGCGACCGAGACCGCGCCGATCGCGGCCACCACAGCGAACACGTAGAAGCCCCACGGGTAGGCGATGCCCGCCGTGAGGAGCGCACCACCGATCAGCGGACCGGAGATTGCGCCGAGGCGGCCCACGCCGCTGGCGGCGCCGATCGCGGTGCCGCGGGCCGCGGCCGGGTAGTGCTGGGCGACGTATGCGAAGACGAGCACCTGCGCGCTGAACACGAACACCCCGGCGAGCAGCACCCCGACGTACACGCCGATCCCGGGCAGCCGGACGCTCAGCAGGGCGAGGAACAGCGCCGCGGCCGTGAACCAGCCGAGCACGGCGGGCCGCACGCCGATCCGGTTGGCGACCTGGCCCGCGACCAGCAGGCCGAGGATCGCGCCGACGTTCAGCACGAGCAGCAGTGCGAGTGCCGCGCCCAGCTCGTACCCGGCCGACCGCATGATCTCGGGCAGCCACGTGTTCAGGCCGTAGACGAGCAGCAGGCCCATGAACGAGGTCACCCAGAACGCGATCGTGGCGCGCAGGTACCCGCCGCCGAACAGGATCGCGATCGGGTTGTGCCGCTCGCGCGCCGTGTCCTGGAGGAACGACTCCGACTCCGGCAGGTACCGGAGGATCAGCGGCACCAGCACGAGCGCCGGCAGCGCGCCGATCACGAACATCGCCCTCCAGCCCAGCGCCGGGATGACGACGATCCCGAGCAGTGCGGTGATCACGGCGCCGACGTGGTAACCGGTCATCAGCACGGTCGTTGCGCCGCCACCCTTCCCGACGCGGGCGTACTCGTTGACCAGTGCGATCGCCACCGGGAGCACGCCGCCCAGCCCGAGCCCGGCGAGGAAGCGCAGCAGGCCGAACGTCCACGGGTCCGGCGCGACGGCGCACAGCAGCGTGAGCACCGAGAAGCCGATGACGGTGTACAACATCGCCCGGCGGCGGCCGATGATGTCGGTGACGGTGCCGATCGCGATCGCCCCGACCATCACGCCGACGAGCCCCACCGACGAGATCAGCGCCCCGGTGTTCGGAGTGAGCCCCCAGACGCCGTCACGGAGCATGGGCGACAGGACGACGCCCAACACGACCAGGTCGAAGCCCTCGAGCGCCACCGACGACCATGCGAGCGGCGCCACCCAGCCGGCGTGTTCCCGGGCCTGAATCGGATTCTGCGCTGGATCCGCGGACATGCGCGGGAGTATCGGCGCCGTGCGGCGGACCCGTCAGCCGGTCCTCGCACTGAGCGGAATATCGGCTCCGGGGACGAGGGCGCGCCCCACGGCCGCCGCCGTCAGGCGCACCGCCGGCACGAGGGGCTGCAGGTTCTCAGTGCTGCTCGGCACCACGACCGACACGCTGGCCACCACATCGCCCGCCGGGCCCATGACCGGCGCGGCGACCGAGGCCGCGCCGTCGGTCATCTCGTCGCGTGAGAGGCAGTAGCCCGCCCTGTGCACCTCGGCGAGGGTGGCGGCCAGCTCGTGCGGGTCGGTGATGGTGCCCGATGCCATGCGGGGCAGCCCGCGCGCCACCACATCGGCGACGAACGCGGGGGGTGCGTACGCGAGCAGCACCTTGCCCGGGCCGCTGGCGTGGGCGGGCATCCGCCGGCCGACGCGGGACCGCACCTGCACATCGGCGTGCCCAGGCAGCCGTTCGAGGAACAGCGCACGGTGGCCGTCGAGCACGACGAGGTGCACGACCTGGCCCGTGACGGCCCCGAGGTCCTGGAGGAACGGGAGCGCGGAATCGCGCAGGTCACGGGCCAGCGGGGCGAGCGCGCCGATCTGCCACAGCCGGATGCCGATCCGGTACCGCCCTCGGCCGGGGCGCTCCAGCGCACCCCACGCCACGAGCTCGGCGACCAACCGGTGCGCGGTGGCCGCGGCGAGCCCGGTGGCGGTCACGATCTCGCCGAGCGTCTGCTCGGGGCATTCGTCCGAGAACGAGCCGAGCACCGCGAGGGCGCGGTCGAGCACCGACCGCCCCTGCTCGGAGGCCCCGCCCGCCATGGCCGCACCCTCCCGACCGATGAGTTCTGCCGCGCGCCCCGGTCCTACCCCCGACGACACGTTCGCGCCACCCCGGAGGAACCCGATGACCACCGCCGCCCCGACCGCCCCCTCCCGCGTCGCCCACCGCAGCCTCTGGGTGCTGCAGGTCCTGCTGGGGGTCTTCTTCGTTGTAGCGTCCGCCGCGCCCAAGTTCTGGGGCGACCCGTACGCCGTGCAGATCTTCACGGAGATCGGCGCCGGACAGTGGCTCCAGTACTTCGTCGGCGCCGTCGAACTCGCGGGCGGCATCGGCCTGATGGTGCCGCGACTTGCCGGGCCCGCTGCCGTCGGCCTGATGGCCCTGATGATCGGAGCCGGCTACACCCAGGCGGTGGTGCTCGACGAGCCCGCGATGGTCGTCACGCCGGTCATCATCTTCGTGCTCGCCGCCGTCATCGCGTGGGGGCGCCGCGGCTCGATCGCCGCGTGGCTCCCGGCCCGCTGATCCGGCCGGCAAATCGAGAAACGGCACCCCGGATGGGGTGCCGTTTCTCGTCGCGTATTCCCGAATTACGGGTCAACGCTTTGCTGTCGCCTCGCAACTGATCGGCGCATCCGCGACGTTCGGATCCGACGAGCCGCTGCCGAGGATGCCGAGCAGGTTGCCCAGCCCGAGCACGGCCGTCACGTCCGGACAGACGTTCAAGCCGTTCAGCACGTTGAGGTCACCGAGGTTGATCAGGCCATCCTGCGGCGCGTCGTCGCCGGTGATGACCTGTTCCGCATCGTCCCCGCGTTCCTCGCCCTCCGGCGATGGGCTCGCGTGGGCAAGTGGAGCGAGCGCCAGCACGGCCGCCAGGCTCGCGGATACGACGATTCCTGCTTTCTTCCACACCTTCGTCTCCTGAATGATTCATCACCGAGCGGACGCAACTGACAGCCAGAAAACTAACCTTGCTTCTGGGGGCTTTACCATGGCTGTCCCACCATCGGGTGCCCGATTCGAGACGGCGTGTTTGCCACCCCGGCGGACCGGGAAGCGGAATTCCATTCACCACTCTTCGTGATCGTTTCCTGCGGGTTCTGTGGATCACCGCCGCGGCGTCGTCACGGTGTGTGGTGGACGGGTGGACGCCCGCGCGGGCGACCGGGGCGGCACGTCCGGGTGATCATGAGCCGAGCTCGGCCCGCCTCCGCAGCAGGAACGCGCGCTCGGCCGCGTTGGCGACCCCTGCGATCGCGGCGTCGTACGCCGCACCCGCCTCGGCGGCACGGCCGGTGCGGCGCAGCAGGTCGGCCCGAATGGCGTGGAACAGGTGGTGTTCGCCGAGGTCCAGCGCGTCGACGAGTTCCAGGCCGGCCTCGGGTCCGTCGACCTCGGCGACGGCGACCGCCCTGTGCAGCGCAACCACCGGGCTCGGCGCCACCGCGAGCAGCTGGTCGTAGAGCGCCACGATCTGACGCCAGTCCGTCGCCTCCGCGGTGGGCGCATCGCTGTGCACGGCATTGATCGCGGCCTGGATCTGGTACGGGCCCGGCCGCCCCCGGCGCAGGCACTGCCGCACCAGCGACTGGCCCTCGGCCACGAGCGCGCGGTCCCACCGCCCGCGGTCCTGGTCGGCGAGCAGAACGAGGTCGCCGTCCGGCGTGGTGCGGGCCGGTCGCCGGGACTCGACGAGCAGCATCAACGCGAGCAGGCCGACGGCCTCGGGTTCGTCGGGCATCAGCTCGACCAGCAGCCTGCCGATGCGGATGGCCTCAGCGCAGAGCTCCTCACGGATGAGCCGCTCGCCCCCGCTCGCCGTGTACCCCTCGTTGAACACGAGGTAGACGACGGCGAGCACCGCGCGCAACCGGTCCGGCAGCTCGGCCTCGTCCGGCACGCGGTACGGGATGCGGGCCTTGCGGATCTTGCCCTTCGCCCGGACGATCCGCTGCGCCATGGTCGGCTCCGGCACCAGGAACGCGTGGGCGATCTCGGCGGTCGTGAGACCACCGAGCAGCCGCAGGGTCAGCGCGACCTGAGCGGCCGTCGCGAGTGCCGGGTGACAGCAGGTGAAGATCATCCGTAACCGGTCGTCGCGCACGGCGAGCTCCTCGTCCGGTTCGTCACCGGCGGACAGCAGCGCGGCCTGCGCGTGCCGGTCCGCGCGGGAGGCCTCCCGGCGGAGCCGGTCGATCGCCCGGTTGCGGGCGGTCGTGATGATCCAGCCGGCCGGGCTGGGCGGCAGGCCGCTGTCCGGCCACCTCTCGACGGCACTCGTGAAGGCGTCCTGCACCGCCTCCTCGGCGACGTCGATGTCGCCGAAGACGCGGGTCAGGACCGCCACCGCCCGCCCGTACTCGCGGGTGAAGACGCCCTCGATCTCGGCGGTGGACAGCACGGGCCGTCAGCAGGTGCCGAAGTGCAGCGGCCGCACCTCGATCGGGAGCGTCAGCGCCCGCGCGACCTTGCGTCCCCACTCCAGCGCGGCGTCGAGGTCGGGCGCCTCGATGATCGTGAAGCCACCGAGGTGCTCCTTGCCCTCGGCGAACGGCCCGTCGGTGACGAGCACCTCGCCCTCTTGGGCCCGCAGCACCGTGGCCGTGCTCGGGTCGTGCAGGCCCGCGGCGAACACCCATGCACCGGCGGCCCGCATTTCCTGGTTCACGGCGTCCAGGTCTCGCATGATCGGCTCGAGGACCTCGGGCGGCGGCGGGTCGCCCACGGGCTGGTAGATGCTGAGCATGTATCGGGCCATCTCGTCTCCTCCTCCTGGTGGTTCACCCCCCATACGAACGGCCGCGCTGCGGATCGACAGATCCCGTGAACCAATTCCGACGAACGGCGCGTTCGTCGGAACCTATCCGACGAGCGAGCCGCTCGTCGGAACGATCGACCGGAGTCAGGACTCGCTGACGTCGTAGACCGCGTCCGGCGGCACGGCGAGCAGGCGGTCGGCCATCTCCTGCTTGAGCACCGCGAGGTGCGCCTCTTGCGCCGCGGACCGGTTCGGCGTGCGGGCCAGCGTGATGAACTCGGCGGTGACGAAACCGTCCCGGATCTGGAGCGTCACCGTGCGGTCGCGGTAGGTCCACCGGAACACGTACCGGGCGCGCACCCGGCCGAGCTCGGGGCGTTCCATCTCCGGGCGGACCACGTACCGGTCCTCGGTGACCGCCCTGGTCACCAGCTCGAACGCGTCCCGCGCCCCCGGGCCGGGGAACGCGGTCTCCAGGCGGATCTCCCGCCGGACCGGCGGGCCGGTCGGATCGAGCAGCGGCCAGGCCCGACGCATCACCGTGAACCCGTGCGCGACCCCGCCGGGGTACCCGGGACCGTGGTAGCGCATCAGGTCGGCGAGGCCGAAACGCAGCAGGCGCCCACCGTCGACCACGTCGATCGTCGCCTCCCTCATCGTGTGGCCTCGGCTGCCACCCAGGGCAGGAAGCCGTCGAGGAATCGCTCGGTGGCCGGCATGAAATGGCTCCCGTAGTGGTGCATCGGGTCGAGCGTCGCGACCACAAGGGTGCCCGGGGTGCTGACGCGGTCGACGTAGAGCAGGGCTTCCCCGGTCGGCAGGGTCACCAGCACCTCCGCTCCGTCGGGCGGGGTGAGCACCCCGTGGTAGTGCCACGTGCAGTCCCGGAGGGTGAGGTGGTCGAAGAGCGGGTGCTCGGGGTCGGGCGTGCGCAGCCCCAGGTCGGCCCCTGGCTCGAGCCACCACCAGAAGTTCGTCGGGCGGTGCTCCCACCGGACGCCGGGCAGGAACTCCGGAACGGGCTCGCCGCCGGTGAACGCGATCACGGTGCCGCCGGCGTCGAGCAGATCGGAGACCCGCCCTGCGGCGGCGTTCAGGGTGTCGTGGTGCAGCCGCTCGGGGATGATCAGGCCGTCGAGACCGGTGAGGTCCGTCTCCGCCAGTTCGGGCAGGTAGCGCAGCCCGCCGGCGAGGTGCTGGGCGTACTTCGGGGTGGTGAGGGCCCGGTGGTGCGGTGCGGAGCCGCCGTACACCGCGGCGAGGCCGCGATCACTCCTGGACGACAGGGGGTCTCTGGGCGCAGCGGCCGGCGCGGGCGAGGGCGCCGCCGGGAGCTCCGCGCGCCGGGCCCGCGCCTCGGCCCGCGCCCAGTCGATGAGCTGCCCGCTCAGCCGGCTCGACGTGCCGTCCGCCCTGTCGTAGCCGAGCAGGTCACCGCTCGCGTGAACGAGGATCGTGCCGCGCGTGGACGTGCGGTCGACGTACGTCGCCGGTTCCCCACCGGCGAGCCGCACGAGCACCTCGGCGCCCGGTGGGAGCGGGTGGTGGCCGCGCGCGAAGAACCCGGCGACGCCGCGCCGGAACGTCAGGTCGTCCGGCTCGACGCCCGCGAAGATCGGGTGGTCGGCGATCCAGGCGACCCGATAGGCGTCCAGGGACGGCCGCGGCAACGGGACGAACGACGACGCCCCGGGCAGCCAGTCGCGATGCAGCTGCCCGCCGAACAGCAGCACGCCGCCTTCGTCGAGGTAGTCGCGGATCACGTGGCGGTGCCGGGCGAGGTGCTCCTGGTCGACGGTCGCGGGGACGACGAGCAACGCGTATCGGCTCAGATCGGTGCGGTCGAGGGCGTAGCAGTCCACCCGGTCGCCGTGATCGGACCGCTCGGGTGCGCGGATGTCCATGTCGAGCAGCGCGATGTCGCGCACGGGTCCTCCAGGGGTCTGTGCTGATGTCAGGGGCGCATGGCGGCGGCCACGAGCGCGGCGGTGTGGTCGTGACGCGGAGCGGCGAGGACGTCGGCGGTCGGACCGCTCTCGACCACGCGCCCCCGGTTCATCACGACCAGCCGCGCGCAGCCGTGCTGGGCCAGCGCGAGGTCGTGGGTGATGTGCAGGACGGCGATCCCCTGCTCGGCGGCCAGGCGGCCGATCAGGTCGACGAGATCCCGGCGGAGGGAGGCGTCCAGCATCTGGGTGGGTTCGTCGGCCAGGATCAGCCGTGGTTCGGACACCAGCGCCCGCGCGAACGCGACCCGCTGCCGTTCACCACCCGAGAGCTCGTGCGGGTAGCGGTCCAGATGGCGAGCGTCCAGCCCGACGTCGGTGGCGGCCCGCGCGGCCCGGTCGGCGCGCGCGGCCCGGTCGCCGATCCGGTGGATGACCAGCGGTTCCGCGATCACGTCCACGACACGCAGGGTCGGCGGCAGCGACGCGTACGGATCCTGGAACACCAGGTGCATCGTCTGCCGTAGCCCGCGCAGCGCGGCCCGGCCGGCCCCGACGACCTCGGCCCCCGCGACCCGGATCGTGCCGCGGTCCGGGCGCACGAGGCCGGCGACCGCGCGGGCCACCGTCGACTTCCCGGCGCCCGAACCACCGACGAGCCCGACCACCTCCCCCGGCGCCACCGAGAGATCGACGTCGGTCAGCGCGGCGACCCGGCCGGCCCGGCTGCGGTAGCTCACGGTCAGCCCGGTGACGTCCAGCGCCGGCACAGTCACTGGGCCACCTCCGGCTGAAACCGGGCCGCGGACTCGACCAGCAGGCGCGTGTAGGGGTGTTCCGGCGCGCCGACAATCCCAGCCGCCGGGCCGACCTCGACCAGCCGACCTGTCTGCATCACCGCGATCCGGTCGGCGATCCGCTCGATCATCGGCAGGTCGTGCGTGACGACGAGCAGGGCGAGCCCGAGCCGGCGGCGCAGCCCGTCGAGCAGGTCCAGCACCTCGGCCTGGACCAGGACGTCGAGGCCGGTGGTGGGTTCGTCGGCGATCACCACGGCGGGGTCGTTCGCCAGCGCCATCGCGATCACGACCCGCTGCCGCATGCCGCCGGAGAACTGATGGGGATGGTCGCGGCCCCGCCGTGGGTCGATCCCGACGAGCTCCAGCAGCTCGGCGGCGCGCTTCCGGGCGGCGGCCCGACCGACCTGCCGGTGCACGCGCACCGCCTCGACGAGCTGGTCCTCGATCGTGTGCACGGGGTTCAGCGCGCTCATCGCCTCCTGGGGGACGAGCGCGACCCGATCCCCGCGCAGGCGGCGCAGCTGCTCGGCCGGCATCGTCGCGAGGTCACGGCCCTCGATCCGGACGGCGCCTTCGGTCATCACGTCGGGCGGGAGCATCCCGACGGCCGCTGCCGCCACGGTCGACTTCCCACTCCCCGACTCGCCGACGAGCCCGACCAGCTCACCCGCTCCCACCACGAGGTCGACCCCGTCGACAGCGTGCACCGGCGTGGCGCCGGGGTAGGTGACGTGCAGGGCGTCGATCGCGAGCGGTGGCCCGCCGGCGTGCGCGACGAGCCGCAGGTCGGCCGGCCGGCGCACCGCCTTGCGGGCGCGACTGCGCAGCGACGGACGGGCGCGTTCCTCGAAGGCGTGTCCGAGCAGCGCGAACGCCAGCACCGTGAGAGCGATGGCCAGGCCCGGCGGGACCACCCACCAGATCCAGGCGTCGGTGAGGAAGGCGCTGCGGGCATGCGCCAGCGAGAGCATGGTGCCCCAGCTCTTCGCGGTGATGTCGCCGAGACCGAGGAACGCGAGCGACGCCTCGAGCAGGATCGCCGTCTTGGTGGCGAGCACGAACTGCGGGACGACGAGCGGCGCGACGGCGGGCAGCAGGTGACGCGGCACGACGTGCCAGGGGCCGGCTCCCATCGCGCGCAGCGCCTGGATGTGGTCGCGTTCGCGCAGCGACAGCACCTGCGCCCGCAGCTCACGAGCGACCCCGGCCCACATGACGATGGAGATGACGAGGATCTGGGTGCCGAGGCCGGGCCCGGCGAACACACCGATCACGATCGTCAGGGGCAGCGCCGGCAGGGCCAGCACGACGTCGACGAGGCGCATCAGCAGGGGGTCCAGCCGGCCGCGGGCATACCCCGCCGACACACCGACGGCCGCGCCGATGACGGTCGCCGCGACGGCGGCCGTGACCCCGACGATCAGGGACACCCGGGCGCCGTAGAGCAGCTCCGAGAGGAGGTCGTGCCCGACGTCGTTGGTGCCCAGCAGGTGCGCGGCCGACGGCGCCCCGAACGGCCGACCGGCACGCTCGGCCGGGCCGTACGGCGCCAGCAGCGGCGCCGCCACCGCCACCAGGACGAGGACGGCGAGGACGCCCAGCCCGGCCGCGGCCAGGCCGCGCGAGATCCGGCTCACGACGACGCGCCCGCGGTCCGGACCCGGGGATCCAGCAACGGATAGCTCAGATCGGCGAACGCGTTCGCAACCACGATGCCGAGCGTGACCAGCAGGAACGCGCCCTGCAGCAACGGGTGGTCGCGCGCGCTGACCGCGTCGAAGATCAGCCGACCGAGGCCCGGATAGGCGAAGACGGTCTCCACCACCACGGCGCCCGACAGCAGCGTGCCCAGCACCAGGGAGAGGTTCGTCCAGACGGGCAGCAGGGCGGTGCGCAGCGCATGGTGCCGCGCGATCCGCCCCTCCGGCACCCCCTTCGCCCGCGCGAGCCGGACGAACGGCTCGTCGAGCACCGTGACCATCGCGGCCCTCGTCAACAGGAAGAACCCGCCGAACGTCGCCAGCGCGAGCGTGGTGGCCGGCAGGACCGTGCGCTGCACGGCGTCGGCCAGCCAGGCCGCCCCCTCCGCGTCGATCGCCGCCGCGCCGTAGGACGGGAACCAGCCCAGCCCGACCGCGAACACCGCGATCAGGATCATCCCGATCCAGAACCCGGGCATGGAGTCGAGGACGAGCACCCCGGCCACCGTGCCCGCGTCCCGGCGCCGGCCCCGGTTCCATGCCGCCCACGCCCCCAGCCCGACCCCGACGATGAGCGCGAGCACGGTGGCGCCCCCCACGAGCGCGACCGTCCACGGGAGGTACTCCGCGAGCACGTCCACCACCGGCCGGTTGAACTGCACCGAACGACCGAGGTCACCGCGGAGCAGGCCACCCCAGAACGCGAGGTACTGCTCGGGCAGCGGCCGGTCGAGGCCGTAGCCCGCCCGTACCTGCTGGGCCGCTTCCGGCGATAGTCCGAGCGCCTCGCCGCCGTAGAGGTACTGGACCGGGTCGCCCGGCGCGAGGTGCGGCAGGAGGAAGTTCAGCGTCGCCGCCACCCACAGCACCAGCGCGTATTGGGCGGCCTTCGCGGCGACGACCCGCGGCAGCGTCACGACCCGGTGACGACGACGGCCTTCGCCCGCAGCGCGACGTCGCGCGGCAGCAACGACCACTTGTGCACGATCCCGAAGCCCGGCGACTCGGCCCAGCCGGCGAACGCCTCAGGGCGGAACGCCCAGTGCTCGTCCGGGTAGTACAGCGGGATCGACGTCGGCTGCGCGTTGAACATCCGCTGCATCTCGAAGGCGACCTCGCGGCGGTCCTCGACCGTGGTGGTGGCCTTCCACTGCTCGAACAGGGCGTCCCACTCCGCGTACGGGATCTCCGGCGCGTCCCAGAGGTAGCCGGAGCGGTGGGACATGATGAACTGCGTCGGGTCGGCGACCCCGTGCGCGGTGATGCTGGTGACCTGCAGGTCGAAGTCCCGCGAGGTGGACAGGTCGGCGAACGACCCGGCGTCGAGCCCCTGCGCAGTGGCGGCGATGCCGACCTCGCCGAGCTCCTCGGCCACGATCTCGGCGGCGCGGATCTGCGTGGGCTCCACCCCCGACGTGACGATGGTGTACCGCAGCGGGCCCGCGGGGCCCTCCCGCACGCCGTCCCCGTCGCCGTCGCGGTAGCCCAGCTCGTCGAGCAGCGCGCCGGCTCGCGCCGGATCCGACGGGGTGGAGAGCGTCGGGTCGGTCCACGGCGAGTCCGGGTGCGGGTAGCCCTTGTCGGCGACGCGCCCCTGCCCCAGGTAGACGGTGTCGAGCAGCTCCTGGCGGTCGATCGCGAGGCTCAGCGCCTCCCGGAAGCGCGGCTGGTCGAACGGGGCGCGCTCGAAGTTGACGCGCAGCTCGGGGAAGCGCAGCGGCCGGGTCTGGATCACGCCGACGTCCGACGAGCGCGAGAACTCGTCGATGAGCTCGGGCGACACGGGCCGGAACGCGGCGTCGATCTGACCGGCCCGCAGCGCCGTGAAGGTCGCAGACGGGTCCGCGATGATCGGCATCACCAGCTCGCGGACGACCGGCGCGCCGGCGAAGTACTCCGGGTTGGCCTCGAATCGGTAGCCCGTGGTCGGGTCGAACTCGACCAGCCGATACGGGCCGGTGCCCACCGGCAGCGCTTCGTGCTTCTTCGCGTCGGCCGGCGGCACCTGCGACCAGACGTGCTCGGGCAGGATCGGCAGGTCGGCGAGGGTGACCGGGCCGAGGTCGGGGCACGCGAACGCACAGGTGAACCGCACCTTGTGGGGGTCGAGCACCTCCACGGAGGAGACGTCGGGGATCTCGTTGATGTGGTGGGTGAAGCGCCCGGTCGGCGCCTCGTGGGCGTAGTGGAAGGTGAAGGCGACGTCCTCGGCCGTGAACGGTTCGCCGTCGTGCCAGCGCACGTCGTCGCGGAGCGCGACCTCCCACGTGCTCGGGTCGACCATCCGGACCTCGGACGCCAGCCACGGCTGCGGCTCGTCCACATACGGCGACGGCGCGAGCAACTTGTCGTAGACCAGCTCGCTGATCTGCTCCTGGAACGAGACGAACACGTTGAGCGGGCCGCCGATGGCCGCCGGAACCGCGATCGTCAGGCGCTCCGCCGTGATCGGCCCCTCACCGGCGGACGGCTCCACGCTGCCCGCGCACCCGCTCGCCAGGAGCACCGCGAGAACGGCCGGAACCCACCTTCTGCCGATCGACATTCCGTCACGCTCCGGTCATGTAAAGTTAGGCTCACCTATCCAGGTGCGTGGCGACCCTAAAGTGCGGGCGGTCCGCCCACAAGGTCCGCTTCCTGCGCGTGATCGGGAGTACAGTCGCCATCGGTGTGCCGGGAAGCCTGGTCGGCGTCGTGTCGAGTTCGGGCTGAATGGAGCGCACCATGGCCGCCACGTCCTCCGACCCGCTGATCTGGCTCCATGACGTGGATGCCGACGGCATCGCGCTCGTCGGCGGCAAGGCCACGAGCCTCGCCGAGATGATCAAGGCAGGCGAGCGGGTCCCCGACGGTTTCTGCATCGCCACCACGGCCGGCGAGCTCACCGACGACCTGCGGCAGCAGATCATCGCGGCCTACGAGCGGCTCGGGGGCGGACCGGTCGCCGTCCGGTCCAGCGCCACGGCCGAGGACCTGCCGCACGCCAGCTTCGCGGGCCAGCACGAGACGATCCTGGACGTCCTCGGTGCCGACCCGCTGATCGAGGCGGTGCAGCGGTGCCGTGACTCGCTCGGGAGCGAGCGCGCGGTCGCCTACCGGGAATCAAGCGGGTTCGGCGACGCGCCGGTGCGGATGGCAGTCGTCGTCCAGCGAATGGTCGACCCGGCGGCCGCGGGCGTGCTGTTCACCGCCAACCCGATCACCGGCACCCGCACCGAGATGGTCGTCGACGCCTTCGCGGGCCTCGGGGACGTCGTCGTCGACGGCAGCGTCGCCGCCGATCACTACGTGCTGACCGGCCAGGCGGACGAGCGCACCGACGGCTGCCTGACCCCGGCGCAGCTCGCTCAACTGCGCGAGGCAGGCGACCGGCTGCAACAGCGCGCCGGATCGCCACAGGACATCGAGTTCGCCTTCGACCGGGACGGCACGCTGTGGCTGCTCCAGTCACGGGCGATCACGACGCTGTTCCCGCTCCCGGTGTCGTCCCGTCCCGGACCGCGCGTCTACTTCGAAGCCGGCCACATGCAGGGCATGCTGCGGCCGTTCACGCCGATGGGCATGTCGGTGATGCAGGTTGCATCGGCCATGTACCTCCGGTCAATCGGTGTCCCGGCCGATCCGTTCGAGGGCCATCCCGGCATGGTCGCCGTCGCCGGGCGCATGTACCTGGACCTCACCGCGTACGTCCGGAACAAGGCGGCGCGCAAGCGGCTGCCCGAGGCCATGAAGATCTACGGGCCGCGGGTGATCACGGCGTTGCACCGGGTGCTGGACGATCCCCGGTTCACCCCGCTGCCGGGCAGGCCCTACCGGCTGCGCACGGCGATCGGGGTGACCGCACGGGTGGCGCCCGGCCTCGTCGCCGGGCTCGTGGGCGCGATGGCACGCCCGAAGCGGGCCCGGAAGCGGTCGTTCCGCGCCGCCACCGACGTGCAGCGCGGGGTCCACCCGCCCGAGAGCCTGACCACGACCACCGAGCGCCTGCGCTTCGCGGCCGAACTCCAGGGCTCGTTCATGACCACCGGCTTTGCGGTGATGGTGCCGCCGCTCTACGCCTCCATGCTCGCGAGGCTGGGTGCCATCGGACTGCTCGCGGGTGTGGCCACCGAGAGCGAGGTCGACGAGACGCTGCGCGGGATGCCGAACAACGTCACCACCACGATGGACCTCGCGCTGTGGCGGCTGGCGACGGCCGCGGGCGAGCACCGTGACCTGCTGCTGAACACCCCGCCCGCCGAGCTCGCCACCCGGTACCTCGCGGGCGAGCTGCCCGAGTTCGGGCTCGGCGAGTTCCTGCGCACCTACGGGCACCGGGGCGCTGCCGAGATCGATGTGGGCGTGCCGCGGTGGGCGGAGGACCCGGCACCGGTGTTCGCGGCGATCGCAGGCTACCTTCGGGTCACCGACCCGGAGCAGGCTCCCGACCTGCGCTTCGCACGGGCGGCGGCCCAGGCCGTCGCGAAGATCGACGAGCTGGTGGCGAGGGCACGCCGCACGCGGCCGGCGCGGGCCCGGCTCGCCGGGTTCCTCCTGCGCCGCTCCCGCGCGCTCGCAGGCCTGAGGGAGCTGCCGAAGTTCGCTTGGCTCTACGCGTTCGCCGAGATGCGCAGGCAGCTCCTCGCGGCAGGCGCCGAACTGCACGAGCGCGGTGTGCTCGACCGGGCCGACGACATCATGTTCCTCGACTTCCGGGAGGCCCTCGGGGCCGTGGAAGGCGGCGACGGGCTCCGGGACCGGGTCGCGGCCCGGCGGGCCGAGTACGAGTGGGAGATGCGGCGCCGCAGCGTGCCCGGGCTGCTGCTCTCCGACGGCACCAACCCCGAAGCGCTCGCCCCCACCGGGCCGTCGGCCGACGGCACCCTGGTCGGCATGGCGGCCGCGCCGGGCACGGCGACCGGTCCGGCTCGGGTGATCCTCGATCCCTCCGGCGCGCACGTCGAGCCGGGCGAGATCCTCGTGGCCCCGACCACCGACCCCGGCTGGACCCCCCTGTTCATGACGGCGGGCGGGCTGGTCACCGAGACCGGAGCGGCGATGGCCCACGGGCCCACGGTGGCGAGGGAGTACGGCATCCCGGCCGTCATCTGCGTCCGGGACGCCACGCAGCTGATCACCACGGGGCAGGTGATCACGATCGACGGCGCGGCGGGCACGGTCCTCGTGGAGGAGGCCGACTGATGCCAAGCAGTCGCGGTGCGGGCTCCGCCCGAACGTCGCTCAGCGCAGGTTGGCGATCGTGTCGGCGAACGCCCTGTCCATGTCGAAGAGGGGTTCCCAGGTGATCTGCACGGCGTGGGCGAAATTCTGGAGGTGGAACGCCTGGTAGGCACCGAAGGCGTCCGGGTCGTCGACGTCGAGCAGGACGTAGCCTCCCCACCCCGTGCCATAGGTCTGCTGATGCGACACGCCCTTGTCGACGCCTCCCCAGTTGCCCGACCGGGCGAACGCCTTGAAGGCCGTCGCCCACGCCTCGTCGATCTCCGCCTTGGCGGCGCCGTCGCGATAGACGAACTTCTGCAGGTACATCTGACCCATTGCCCCTCCTCGGCGTCAGAGTGACCCCGCTCACTGTCCGCGCGTCGGTCTCCAGCTCGCTACTGCCGGATGGCGGCACCGTCGTCCGCCGAATGAAGGGGGAGGTGCTCGGAGAGGCTGCCGCTCGACCGACCTGGCACCAACAGCTGCAGTCCTCGATGCGCTGATCGAGGCGAGCACCCGGCACCGGATCGGTGCGGGCCGGGGTGGTTCCGTTCCTGCTGAGGGCGGTCTTCACCGCGCATCGTGAGGTCAGAGCCTCATGTCGAGGACGAGCTTGCCCGGCGCGTGGTGGGACTCGACGAGTGCCAGTGCTTCCTCCGCCCGCGCGAGCGGATAGGTCGCCGTGATGTTCGGATCGAGCCGCCCGGTGACCATCAGCGCGGCGACGCGCTCGAGGCCGCTCCGGTCGAGGCGGCGATGGACGGGCACGCCGCCGAGTTCGGTCACCGACGGCTCCCCGACGGAGACGAGCGCGTCCGGCTTCGCCGCCAGCGGGGCGACGCCGCGCAAGGAGTCACCCCCGACCGTGTCGACCACGGCGTCGAAGCCGTCCGGGGCCTGCGCCCGGAGCCGGCCCACGACATCGCCTGCGGTGTAGTCGACGAAGGTCGCTCCGGTCCTGGTAGCAAGATCCCGCTTGGCCGCGCTGCCGGTGCCGACCACGACCAGGCCGCGGTCCCGCGCGATCTGGGCCACGGCGATTCCGACGCCACCGCCGATCCCGTTGACCAGCAGCGACGCCCCAGCGGGCAACGCGAGCTGGTCGAGGACGTCGAGCGCGGTGGTGCCGGCGACGGGGATGGTCGCCGCCCAGGTCTCCGGCAGCGCGTCGGGGATGCGGGCCGTGGACTCGGCGAGCAGCAGAGTCGTCCCCACGTACGTGCCCGCTCCGGTCAGAGCGAACCCGGTGACCCGGTCGCCGACGGCCAGCCCGGTCACCTCGTCACCCACCGCCAGGACGGTCCCAGCCGCCTCCATCCCCAAGACCTGAGGAAAGGGCACATGGCCGTTCAACTCGCGGATATATCCGGACCGGAGCTGGTGATCGAGCGGGTTGATTCCCGCAGCCGCGACACGGATGAGGACCTCGGCAGGACCGGGCGACGGATCGGGCCGGTCGAAGAACTCCTGGACGTCGGCTGCACCGAAAGTCCGGTACCCCAAGGCCGTACTCATTGCGGATTCCTTTCTCACCGTCCTCGTCCGGCGCTCGGCCCGGGGACGACGCGAAGCTAATCCGTGACATCAACGTCAGGTTCTAGTCGGTGTGACGCGAGGAACACCCTTGGCCTTCCGCGCGAGCGGGCACGCGTCGATGCGAGCGGCCCTGATCCACCAGCACGCGCACCGAACGGGAGCGCAGGATCGCACAGGAGATGGCCGCGCTCGTCGAGCACGAACGCCGGCCGGGAGGGGACGATCCGGACGGTTCGGAGGGCGGCGGGGCGTTGACCTGCGGGTTCGCGGGTGGGATCAGCTGAGTTTGCGCACTAAGATCCGCCGTTGCCGTGGTCTCCTTGCGGCGGCCCCTGCCCGCCTCCACAGCGCAGGCCGTCGACCAGGACGCCGACGATCCGCCGGCTGTGCTCGGGCCCCCGCCCGGGCACGGGCTGGCACAGCTGGGCGATGGCGTGCAGGAGGTCCTCGGCGCCGATGTCGCCGCGGATCGCGCCCTCGGCCGCGGCGGCGTCGAGCAGCGCCGAGAGCGTGGGGCCGAGCCGCTGCATGAAGTAGGCGGGCAGCCCTGCGAGCGCCGGGTCGCCCGAGTGCAGTGCCGATGCGAGCCCGCGTTTGGTGCCGAGCAGCTCGGTGTACCGGTCGATCCACCGCGTGAGCGCCTCCGCCGGCTCGTACTCGGCAGCCAGCGCCGGACCCGCATCGGCGACGGCGTCGATCCCGCTCTCCACCACAGCCTTCACCAGGTCCGAGCGCTGCGGGAAGTGCCGGTACAGCGTGCCGACCCCGACACCGGCCAGGTCGGTGATCTCCTTCGCGGGCGCATCCACGCCGGAGGTGTCGAAGACCGCCCGCGCGGCCTCGAGCAAGGCGTCGACGTTGCGCCGCGCGTCCGCGCGGCGCCGGCGCGGCGCCGGCATCGTGTCCTGGGTCACTCCATCACCTCGTCTTGCGGAACCGGAAAGTCATTCCGTATAGTTCTGGAAAGACATTCCACTTACGGTACGGCATCCCCGCCGTGCCGACCAGCACGAAGAGGAGACATCCCGTGCAGCACCGCACCCTCGGCCGGACCGGCATCAAGGTCAGCCCCTACGCCCTCGGCACGCTCATGTTCGCGACGTCCATGGGCAACGACCCCGCCGACTCGGCGCGGATCATCCACAAGGCGATCGACGCCGGCATCAACGTCATCGACACCGCCGACGCCTACGGCGACTCCGAGGAGGTGGTCGGCAAGGCGCTGGAGGGCCGCCGCGACGACGTCGTGCTCGCCACCAAGTTCAGCCGCCCGACCGGGCAGGACCCGAACCACCAGGGGGCCTCGCGACGCTGGATCGTCACCGCCGTCGAGAACTCACTGCGGCGGCTGCGGACCGACCACATCGACCTCTACCAGCTGCACCGCCCCGATCCCGACACCGACATCGAGGAGACCCTCGCCGCCCTGACCGACCTGATCCGCAGCGGCAAGGTCCGCGCGATCGGCGCCTCCCAGACCCCCGCCTCCGACATCGTCGAGGCCCAGTGGGTGGCCGAGCGGCGCGGCCTCGCGCGGTTCCACACCGAGCAGCCCGTCTACTCCATCCTCAATCGCGGCATCGAACGCGAGGTCTTACCCACCACCCAACGGTTCGGCATGGGCACCCTGGTCTGGGGTCCGCTCGGCCAGGGACTACTCACCGGCCGCGTCCGCCGCGACCACAACGACCTGCGCCGCGCCGGCCTGGTCCAGCACCTCACGGACGGGCGCCGGCTCGACGTCGTTGAACAGCTCGTCCCCGTCGCCGCCGAGGCGGGCCTGCCCATGACCCACCTCGCGATGGCGTTCACCATCGCCCACCCCGGCGTCACCTGCGCACTCCTCGGCGCACGGACCCAACACCACCTCGACGACCTGCTCGCCGGACTGGACGTCACCCTGTCCGACGACGTGCTCGACCGCATCGACGAGATCGTCCCGCCCGGTACCGACGTCGGTGCCCTCGACCAGGCCTACCAGCCGCCGGCCCTCGAGGACTTGAGCCTGCGTCGCCGGCCCCTGGCCGCACGCGCCGCGGCCTGAGCTGCCTGGTACGTCCTCCGCCACGATGGAAGATGACCCACCACTGTTCGCCGCGCTCGCCGTGTCCAGATTCGTCGAGGACCACACGGGCTGGTCAATCCGCAAGTTCGTGCATACCGCCCGCCGCCACCGCAATGGGTCGCCGATTCGAGATGCTCGCGCGGCTGGCGAGGAAGCCGCTGCGGAGGGCCCGCCGGAGGACTGATCTGGCACGGATCTGGCACGAACGGAAACGGCCGCCACTTCCTTGATCGGAAGTGGCGGCCGTTTCCGCTGGTCAGCGGCTTGGAGCGGGCGACGGGAATCGAACCCGCGTAGCCAGTTTGGAAGACTGGGGCTCTACCATTGAGCTACGCCCGCATGCCCCTGAGGCTACCTGACCACCCTGCCTGTGCTCGGAGCCACCCGGTATCCGGTGTCCGGACGCCGAAGGCGCCGCTTACACTCCCCCCGACGGGGTGTGGCGCAGCTTGGTAGCGCACTCGCTTTGGGAGCGAGGGGCCGTGGGTTCAAATCCCGCCACCCCGACCAGGTCAGGGCAGGTCCGGAGGATCCTCCGGACCGCTCCGGCCGCCTGTTGGGTAGCAACTGATGCTCACCCGATCTCCCAGTCGACCCTGTCCAGGGCCTCACGGAGCCGAGTGAGATCGACCAGGTGCCGACAAGCCCGACAGGAGCGAGCTGTGCCACCGACGACCGGCCGCAACCGCACCCTGGTGGCAGGACTGTGCTGCACGGCAGCTGCGGCTGTCGTCCTCACCGGCTACGTGGTGTGGCTTGCCGTCGCATGGCTGAACTTCGAGCCGCCTCCGGACATGGAAGGCCCTTCGGTGTTCGCCGCCATGCTCCTTGTGGGCATCAACACCGCATGGATGGGCTTTGAAGCGCTGACGGTATGGATCGTGTTCTCCGATGCCGTGCGCCGGGTCCCGCGCGGAAGGTCGACCGCGGTCGTGGTGCTCGTCGTCATCTCTGCGCTGCACGGACTACTGGCGGCATGGCTGGCGATGGAAGATGCCGCACCGGAGTACGCCATTTCGGTTGGAGCAGTCATACCCCTGACCGTCGCCGCGGCCGTCCTCCTGGCTCGCGCCCCGGGAGGCCAGACGCGGAGCAGGGCAGCAGAGCGAGGGGCCATGGGTTCACATCCCGCCACCCCGACCGAGAGGGACGTTCGTCCTGGTCAGGACCCTTCTCGACCCTGACACCACACGCGGGTCCTCAGTTCCGCACAGACACGATCAACTCGATCTCCACCGGTTGGTTCATCGGCAGGTTCGAGGTGCCGATGGCCGAGCGGGCATGCCGGCCGCGCTCGCCGAAGATCTCCACCATCAGGTCCGAGAAGCCGTGGACGACCGCGGGCTGCTCGTGGAAGTCGTCTGCGCTGTTGACGAACGCCAGGGCCTTGACGATGCGGTCGACGCGTTCGAGGTCGCCGAGGTGGTCGCGGATGCTGCGCAGCAGCTGCACCCCGGTGGCGCGGGCGGCGTCGTAGGCCTCCTCGAGGCTGACCTCCGAGCCGACCCGCCCCTTGTAGAGCAGGTTCCCGTCGTTGTCGGCCGGGCCGTGGCCGGAGACGAACAGCAGGTCGCCGTGCTGCACGCACGGCACGAGGCCTGCGCCGCGCGCCACCTTGGTCGGCAGCTCGATACCGGCGGCCTTCAGCCTGTCGTCGATGTCGGACATCAGTGCCCCCGACCGGGAGTGCTGTGCGTGGATCGGCGGATCCAGGTTTCCGCTGGGTGTGCCGGCGAGCCGGCCTCGTATCGGACATACTCGGCCGGTTCGCCGGTGCGCCCAGCGGGAAGCTGGGCCGTCGAGGTACGTGCAGGACTCCCGGTCGGGGGCACTAGAGCTCCTCCTTGGTTCTCATTCGCAGCAGTCGTTGGAGTTCGGCGAGGACGAGTTCGTCCTCGCCGGGCTGCAGGGTCTGCGGGTTGAGTGCGATGGCGCGTGTGCCGTCCGGGGCCACCGCGATCGCCGGGTCGTTGCGCCACAGCGCCCCGATGAGCTCGTCGCGGCTCCACCCCGAATCCGGCCCGATCTCGACGATGGCCCGGCCGTGCGGCTGTCCGGCCTCGCTCGGGTAGCCGCGGCTGACGGAGATCCCGTCGAGCCCGGACAGCCCGAGGATCCATTTCTCGACCGACGCCTCGTAGGAGGCGATCAGTTCCGGCTCGTCCTGCTGGAGGGTCCACTCCACAGCCGCGAGCAGCCCGAGCAGCTCCTCCTTGCCGACCTTCATCCCGCGGCCGAGCGAGTGGTTGGGTGCCCCGTTGGCCCTTGCCGCGGCGATCAGCCACTCCTTGCCGACCATGAGGCCGGTCGACTGCGGGCCGCGCAGGCCCTTGCCCCCGCTGAAGATCGCGCCGTCGGCGCCGACCTCCGTGGTGAAGTGCCACAGCGACGACACGGGCGGGACCTGGGCCGCTGCGTCGACCAGCACCGGGACCCCGGCCTTGTGGGCGATCTCCACCACCTGCTCGATCGGCAGCGCCCCTGCGGCGAAATGCGCGCCCGCGAACCACAGCACGCACGCCGTGCGGCCGTCGATCGCGGCCTCCAGCTCGGCGGGCTCCGGCCCGACCTCGACGATCCGCACACCGACCTGGCGCACCGCGTAGTCGTACGGGTTGCGCTGGTCGCGGTACATGATGACCGTCTTCTCGCCGGTCCGATCCAGATAGGGCAGGTCCTCGACGAGGCCCCCGCCCTTCGACCGGGCGATGCACGCCGTCACGCCGAGCGTCAGCAGTGCCGCCGCGCCGTTGGAGACGTACGCCGCCTCGTTGCGGGTGGACTCCGCCAGCCGCCGTCCGACCGCCCGCCCGAGGTCGACGACGTCGACGAAGTTCCGCGCGGCCGCGGCCATGGCGGGCAGCACCGGCGGCGCCACCAGCGAACCGCCGAGCCGCGTCAGCGTGGCCGCGGCGTTCACGACCGGCCGCACGCCCAGCTCCGCGTAGACCTCGTTCGCGTACCGGTTCTCGATGGTGGTCATCCGGCCTCCCGGCTGAAGCGGGACAGCGCCGGCACGCCGAACCTGCCGGCCAGCCAGGCGTCCGCCGCGTCGTTGTCAGCCTGCCCGCGGTGGGTCAGGACGTACCGTTCCGCGCCGAGCCGCTCCGCCAGCACCGACAGCGGGCCGGGGATCTCGACGCGCGTTGCCGCCGTCACCGCGGGCGCGTGCCGCTCCGCGTCGAAGAACGCCAGCGTCCGGCGCACCGCGTCGGCGTCGGCGTCACCAGGATGCGCCCTGAGGTGGTCGCCGAACTCCGCCGCCGGGTAGTCCGCGTCGGGCTGCTCGGCGCCCCGGTAGAGCAGCGCACCGGCGAGCTGGAGCGCGTCGAACACCGGACGCCGGGCCGCCGTGAGCAGCGCCAGGTCGTCGCCGACGACCGCCACCCGCGAGATGTCCACCTGGGGCAGGCCGGTGAGGAACTCCGCTGCACGCAGGCAGTCGGCGACGATCCCGCGGTAGACGTAGCCGGCCGCGTCGGCGATCCCGTCGGTCAGTAGGCCCGGGTACGCGGCGGCGTACGGCGAGTCGGCGGTGCGCTGGCCGCGGTGCGCGATCGTCAGGGTCACGTACCGGAGGCGGTCGTTGTAGTGCGGCGGGTTGTTGACACTGCCGTATCGCGGGGTGGTGAGCAGCGCCGGGAACGGCCCGTCGCCCGTCGGCACGCTCAGATAGCCGAAGATCCGGTACGGGCCGATGCTCGTGAGCCGCACCTCGTAGCCGGTGAAGTCGGCGGTGCACCGGCGCGGGATGCGCTCCAGCACCGGACGCGCCGGCAGCGCGGCCAGCTCGGCGTCGACCCCGGCCCAGTAGGCCTCGAATTCCTCGTCGCTGATCACCTGGCCACCCCCAGGTGCCCGGCGAGGAACGCCTCGACCTTCTCCGTCGCCCAGTGGTGCCCCGCGTCGTGGCCGCAGCGCTCGTAGGTGAGCAGCTCCTTCTCGCACTTCATCGCCTCGTGCACCGCGAACCCGGTTTCCGGTGGGCAGACGTCGTCCTCGAGGCCGATGTACACCAGCATCGGTGCCTGGATGTTCGGTGCGAAGTTGATGCCGTCGTAGTAGCCGACGGACTCGGCGACCCACTGCTCATGCTCGGGATGGTCCCGCAGGTACTCGTTGATCTCCTCGTAGGGGTAGGAGTGAGTGAGCCGGGCCGACTCCATGAAGCCGCACAGGTACGGAGCGCCCGCGGCCCCGCACGTCACGACGTCGGGCATCAAGGCGGCCGTGGTGATCGTGAGCGCGCCGCCCTGACTGGAGCCGTGCACGCCGACGCGGTCGGCGTCGACCTCCGGGCGCGTGAGCACCGCATCGACCGCCCGCACGGCGTCGACGTAGAACCCGCGGTAGCCGTAGGTGTTGGGGTCCACGATGTTGTCCACCAGCAAACCGGGATAGCCGGGGTTGTACTGCTGGTTCGACCGGAGCTTCCCGCGCGGGGCCACGGCGAACGCGGCGTAGCCCTTCTGCGCCCAGCTCCGCGGGATGACCGGCTCGGAGATGTACCCGGGCACCAGCATCAGCGCCGGGTGCGGCCCCGCCTCGCGCGGGACCGCGTACCAGCCGGAGATCCGCACGCCCTCCCAACTGTCGTAGCGCACGTCGTAGACCGCGACGTCGTCGGTCGAGTGCTCCGGCACGTACTCGAACGACGGCCGCAGCGGCACCCGCGCGACCTGCTTCAGCGTCGTGTCCCAGAAGTCGTCGAAGTCGTCGGGCCGATGGACGTTCACATGCTCTCCTGCTGCTTCAGCACACTTGCCGACCGCGCGGCCAGCACCGCGCGCCCGTCGGACGGATCGAAGAGGTGCACTTTGTCCGGTGCGATGACGACCGAGACGCCCGCGTTGACGCGGCCGTCGTACGGGGCCGGCACGCGGGCCTTGACGAGCTCCTCCCCCAGCCGCACCGTGACGAGCACGTCGGCGCCGAGCAGCTCGGCCACGAAGATCTGGGCCGCGGCGCCGCCATCGTCCGAGAGCTGGACGTCCTCGGGCCGAATGCCGAGCACCGCGTCCCGGCCGGACAGCTCGTCGACCGCCGCGCCCGCGTGCTCGGGCAGCTCGACGGTAACCGCGCCGTGCCGGAACAGCAGCCGCCCCCCGTCACGCTGGACCTCGCCCGTCAGGAAGTTCATCGGCGGGCTCCCCATGAACGACGCGACGAACAGGTTGGCCGGACGGGCGTAGATCTCCTCCGGCGACGCGCACTGCTGGACGAGGCCGTCCTTCATCACCGCGATCCGGTCCGACATCGTCATCGCCTCGACCTGGTCGTGGGTGACGTAGATGAAGGTCCGGCTGAGGTCGGCGTGCAGGCGCTTCAGCTCGGCGCGCATCGTGCCGCGCAGCTGGGCGTCGAGGTTCGACAGCGGCTCGTCCAGCAGGTACGCGCCCGCGTCCCGGATCACCGCGCGCCCGAGCGCGACCCGCTGCCGCTGCCCGCCGGAGAGCTCCTTCGGCTTGCGTTCGAGGAGTTTCTCGATGCCGAGCGACGCGGCAACCTCGTCCACGCGGGCGGCGATCTCCGCCTTCGGCACCCGCAGGTTGCGCAGCGCGAACCCGAGGTTCTGCCCCACGGTCTTGTGCGGGTAGAGCGCGTAGCTCTGGAACACCATCGCCACGTCGCGCTTGTTGGCGGGCAGGTGCGCCACCGGCACGTCGTCGAAGAACACCTGGCCACCGGACATGCGTTCCAGCCCGCAGATCATCCGCAGCGTCGTGGACTTCCCGCAACCGGACGGGCCCACCAGCGTCAGGAACTCGCGGTCGGCGACGGTCAACGAGACGTCCTCGACCGCGACGACACCGCCGAACTTCTTTTGCACGTTCTCCAGCCTGACTTCGGCCATCTCTATCCCTTCACCGAACCGGCCGCCATGCCCTGCACGATCAACCGCTGGCAGATGAGCACCAGCACCAGTGGCGGCACAACGGCCAGCACCCCCGCCGCCGCCATCAGCGTGACCTGAGTCTCCACGTCGGTGGCGAAGTTGGCGGCGATCACCGGAATGGTCTTCGAGCTGATGCTGCTGGTCATGAACAGCGCGAACATGAACTCGTTCCACGCCGTCATGAACGAGAAGATCGCCGCCGCCACGAGCCCGGGCGCGGAGATCGGGAGGAACACTTTCCACATCATGCTGAACCAGCCGCACCGGTCCACGCGCGCGGCGTCCTCCAGTTCCCGCGGCACTGTCCGGAAGTAGTCCTTGAGGATCCAGATCGTGATCGGCAGCGCGAACGTCGTGTAGGAGAGGATCAGCGCGCCGTAGGTGTCGAGCAGGTCGAGCGTGCGCATCACCAGGTAGAACGGGATGATGATCGCGATGCCCGGCACCATCCGCGTCAGCAGGTAGACGATCAGCAGCACCTGGCTGCCGCGGAACCGGATCCGCGAGAACGAGTAGGCCGCGAACGTGCCGAGCACGAGGTTCACCAGCGCCGTCGAGAGCGCCACCACCATGCTGTTCACCAGCGCGTACGGCGTGTCGCCGACGGCGTTGGACCCGACGAGGGCCTGCTTGGTGCTCGGGTTCACGAATCCGAGGTAGTTCGCGAGGGTGGGATTGTTCGGGAGGAAATGCGGCGGCACCGATGCGGCGTCCACCTCGTGCATGAAGCTCATGTTGACGATCCAGTAGAACGGCACCACGAGATAGAGCGCGAAACCGATCGCCAGTGCGTACAGAACGACTTTCCGCGTCATACCTCGATCCGCCCCCTCTGGTACAGCGTCGAGATGTAGCCGATCGAGATCACGAGCGTGACGATCGTGATCACCCAGGAGTAGGCACTGCCCAGGCCGAAGTCGGTGTAGGTCAGCACGGTGCGGACATTGAGCACGGCGATCACGTTGGTGGCGTCGCCCGGCCCGCCGCCGGTCAGCACGTAGATCGTGTCGAACGCCCGGAAGGCGTTCATCGTCTCCAGGATCAGCACGATCAGCAGCGGGTGCAGTAGCCACGGCAGCGTGACCTGCGTGAAGCGCTGCACAACCCCGGCCCGGTCGACCTTGGCCGCGTCGTACTGCTCGCTCGGGATCGTCGACAGCCCGGCGAGCAGGATGATCACGGTGAACGGCAGCGTGTTCCAGACCTGCGCGAACGCGGTGATGAAGAACGCGCCGGTGGGCGAGGTCAGCCAGGCCTGGTAGGAGTCGATGAGACCCAGCTGCAGCAGCAGGCCGTTGAGCGCCCCGGTCTTCGCGTCGAAGATCGTGCGCCACATCAGGCCGTTCACCACGCCGGGCATCGCCCACGGCAGCAGCACGAGGCTGCGCAGCACGCCGCGCCCGAGGAACGTCTCGTTCAGCACGAGCGCGAGCGCCGTCCCGAGCACCACCGTCAGCACGAGCACCACCACGACGAACGCGACGGTGACCCGCAGCGAGCTCAGGAATGCCGGATCGCCGATCAGGGAGATGTAGTTCTGGAACCAGACGAACCGTTCCAGCGCCGGCAGCTTCAGGTTGTACCGGTGCAGCGAGAGCCAGAACGAGTAGCCGATCGGGTACGCCACCAGCAGCCCGATGACGATCATCGCGGGCGCGTTCAGCAGGTACGCACGGGCGGTGTCGCCCATCCCCCGCCGCGGACGATGCGCTGTTTCGGTGCGCGGCTTCTCGATGTCGGGTGCTGTGAGCGTCACGAGTACTTCTGCTTGAGCGACGTCACGGTCGCGGACAGCGCCTTGACGGCGTCGTCCGGCGAGGTCTGGTTGGAGAGGAGCTGCTGCACGGTCTTCTGCTGCTCGTTCTCGTACTCGCTGTACCAAGCCTGCTTGATCGCCGTGCGCGGCCGGGCCAGCGAGGCGAGGCCGGAGTAGATCGTCGGGTCGGCGAACGTGGCCAGCGTGGTCTGCACCTCCGGGTCCTGCTCCAGTGCCCGGAAGGGGAACCCGAGTCCCTTCTTCTGGAACCAGTACTTGGCCGTGTACGGCTGGCCGTCGGTGAAGCCGCCCAGGTACGTGAGCAGCCGGAACGCCTTGTCCTGCACCTCGCTGTCCTTGCTCAGCGCGTACATCCGCGTGTTGCTGACGGTGCCGACCACGTTGCCGTCGAGGCTGGGGATGTAGGCGATCTTGAGGTTGCCTGCGGTCTTCGACCGGGACGGGTCGTTGTAGTCGCGCAGCGCGTACCGGGCGCCGACCGTGAACGCGTACCGCTCGTTCTTCATCGCATCGTCGAGCGGCACCGGCAGCAGCTGGAGCACGGCGGGATCGATCACCCTGCTGACGGTGGCGGCGCGGTGCAGCCACGCGAAGACGTCCCGCGCGGTCGGGTCGGCGCCGTCCATCACCGCGTTGCCGGCCGCGTCGAACATGTCGCCGCCGCTGGCGAAGACGAGGCCCCAGACCCACGCCCACCAGGTGTCCTGCAGCTGGGCGGTGAGGCCGATCGGGAACTCGAGGATGCCGGCGTCCTTGATCCGCTGCGACTGCTGCTCCAGCTCGTCGAGGGTCGTGGGCGGCGCCGAGATCCCGGCCTTGGCGAGGATGGCCTCGTTGTAGATCAGGCACTGCGAGTCGGTGTAGTACGGCAGCCCGTAGCGCTTGCCGTCGACCGTCATCGCCTCGGCGTTGGACGGGTAGATCCCCGCGTAGACCTCGTCGACGCCGGGCAGCCCGTCGAGTGGCTGCAGGTATTCGGCGGCCACCCAGCCGGCCAGTGAGTCGTCGTACACGTAGAGCGCGTCCGGCCCTCCGCCCGCGGTGAACTCCGCGACGGTCTTCTGCACGTACTGCGCGCTGGTGATCGGGGTGTACTCGACCGGGACATCCGGGTTGAGCTGCACGAAGCGGTCGACGTTCCCCTGGACGAGCGCGGACTCGTAGTCCCAGCCGGAGAACTTCACGGCTCCGGAGCTGTTGCCGCCCCCGCCCCCACAGGCGGCCAGTACCGAGCCGATCGCGGGCAGGCTCGCGGTGAGCGCGCCGAGCTGCAGCACCCGGCGACGACTGAAGGAGGGGTTCATCGCTCGTCCTCTCGGATCGCCGCGGCGATCGTCAGCTGGTAGAGAGTGGTCGGCCTTCCCCTGCGGTTGGCCTGGGCGCTGCCCTGGGGCACGGCCAGGCCGCTCGCGGTCAACTTGCGGATCAGCCGGCGGCCGCTGGGATCGGTGATGTGCAGCGCGGCGGCGAGGTCGCCGGGCGACAGCGGCCGCCCGCCGAGCGTGCGGTCGAGCGCCGCGAGCCGGGAGATCGTGGCGGCGGAGAGCCCGGCGCGCCGGGCCAGCCGCTCGAGATCTGGCCCGTGCTCGCGGTAGGTGAAGCGCAGTGGGGTGGCCCCGGGGCGCAACGGCCCCACCATCAGGCCGTCCTCGTCCATGAGGAAGCCGCAGGGCGCGCCGGTCTGCTCGGCCTGCGCCACGGCCTTCTCGGCGAGCATCACGCACTTGCGGGCCGACGACCCGAACCCGAAGCCTGCCGCCACCCGGATCCCGAGGCTCTCGAGCGCCGTGCCGACGACCGGCAGCGAGGACCAGTTGCCGGTGACCTCGTTGAAGAGCGCCCGGTGGGCCAGCACGGCCACCCCGCGGCTGCCCCGGGTGTCGACCCACGCGTCGGCGAACTCCGGGGTGTTCAGCAGCATGTTCAGCAGCCCGACGCGGGCCCGGTCGAGGTTGGAGTCCCGCTCGAAGTCGACCACCGAGAAGATGCCCGCCGCGAACGACATCTCCTTGGCCCGCTGCGACTGGATCCGCAGCACGAGCTCGTGCAGCTCCGCGCGCACGGTGGTCTCCAGCGGCACGACGTTGAGCACTCGGTCCCGGTGCCCCAGCGCCCGCGTCACCTCGCTGCGGACCGTGATGACGAAACCGTCCGGGTGCTCGGCCAGGAACCTCTCGTGGAACTCGATGATCTGCGGGTACGAGATGTCCGCCGCGTACGGCAGGCACATGACCTGGTCGGGCTGCATGCCGAGCGCCGTGGTCACATCGTCCACGACCGAGCGGTCGAACGTGTCGATGCTGACGGGTGCCGGCGCCAAGCCCTGCCGCAGGGCGCGGCCGAGCGTGAGCGTGAGCTCGAGCGCCGCGTACCGGTTGATCGACAGCGGCAGGTCCGGCGGCAGCAGGTCACGGCACGCGTCGTAGGGCACGCGACCGAGGAGCATCCCGTCCAGCTGGACGCGATTCAGCAGCGCCTCGACCTTGGGCCGGATCTCGCGCTCCTGCTCGTAGACCACCAGCTCCAGCTGGACGCCGGTGAGCATCCCGCTCGCCATCGCCAGCCGAGCCTGGTGAGACGTGTGCAGGACGAGCCCGAGAACCATCCGCATGCGGCCGCCAATACGATCCATGTTCGTAACTAGCTCGTTTAATGGATTCGAGTACGGTGCCACGGGCCAGGAAGGCGGTCAAGCGCGAGCGGAAACAGCCTTGTTAATCCGCTGTTTCCCGTTGACCCGTAACGCGAGGCGCCCCACCGAGCGAGGGCAGGAACGATCAACCGATCGCCAGCCTTCGGAGGCGCGAGCATGAACGAACCCGGCGGTATCGAGGCCCTCACCGCGCCGTCCATCGAGTCGGCGAAGATCACCTTTGGCGCCATCAAGGACACCGTCGACGTCGTCCGGGAGGACTGCGGGGCGATCTGCGAGACGCTGAGCTCATTGAGCGACGCCCTGAGCGTGCTCACCGAGAGCGAGTCCCTCGACGGCGGGCTGAGCGGGGCGAGCCTCGTCGGCCTACCGATGCTCGCCGCCGTCCGAGCGGCGAAGGCGCTCGCGGGCAGGTACGTCGAGCAGCAGACGGACAGCCCGCTCGACACATGGGTCGATCTCGTCTCCGACGCGTCGGCACAGTTCGAGTCCTATGTGGCCCAGCTGGACGCCGTCGACCAGATCGCCCAGCGGTATCGCTCGGCCGAGCACGACCCGGGACAGGTCCGCGAGGATCTCGACATCCTCGAGCAGACCCAGTGGCAGACGCGGGCGTGGAAGCAGGTCCTCGGGCGGGTGGCGAGGCTGGGCCAGCTCGTCGACGCGATCCTGCGCGCCGACATCCACGACGGCACCGCTCCCCCGGAGCCCGCGCCTCGACCGTCCGGCCTCTCTGCGTCACTGCAGCGACGGATCCAGGACGTCCAGACCCGGACCACCGACAAGACCAGCGATCTGCGCGAGTGGGTGCTGCACCCGTTCGTCGAGATCCGGGACCGGGTGAAGGAGCTGCCCGCCCAGACGGCGCGGGTGTCCGGTCAGATCGAGACCCTCGAGATCCTCCTCGACCTCGAGGTCGCCACCATCCGCGCGTGCGCGGGAGAGATCTCGCAGGCCGCGGCGCGCGTCATCGGCATCAGGGTGGCGGCGGCCATCGTGCTCCCGGACCTCGTCCGCCGGCTGCGCGCAGCCCGGGATGGCGCGATGAGGTTCGAGAACTTCCTGGCCCGGCTGGAGGCCGCCTATCGCGGGCGCAACATCGGCGATCGCGTTTACGCGGTGCTGAGCGACGAGTACGGCAAGGGCCTGCAGGCCAGTCGTACCGAGTTCGAAGCGCTCGAAGCACGAGCCCGGACGTGGCGGGCCAACGGGCCTGCCGTTCTCGCGGCGTGTGCGGACTGGATGGCGGTCGAGCTGGACGTCCTCGCCGCCAGGGCAGTGATCGAGCAGCAGGAACCGCCCGGCGACCGGCGCCGCCTACTGCAGCGCGAGCGGCAGCGCCTCGACGAGGCACGCGGCTTCCTCGCCTCGCTGTGATGCGATAGTCGGGATCGCCGCGAAAGGATCGTGATGAGCCGTCCCGCGCTGGTTTCCTGCCCTTCGGCCACCCGCCCGCCGTGTCCCGGCGCATCGTGGAGACGGTGGCCGAGACCGTGCTCCCGGGCGCTGCTCGCGGGATAGCGCTACCAGCGCACCACGAGCCGTTCGACGAGCGTCACCACGCCGAGCAGGGCGAGGGAGCATGCCGCCGCCACCGCGATCGCCCCCCACATCTGCGTGATGTTCAGGTACACCGTCGACTGCACGATCACCGCGCCGATGCCCTCGCTGGTGCCGGTGAACTCCGAGACGATCGCGCCGATGACGGCCATCGTCACGCAGGTCTTCGCCGCGGCGAACAGGTATCCGAGGCTGCTCGGCACCCGGAGCCGGACGAACACGTCCCAGCGCGAGGCGGCCATGGCGCGGAAGACGTCGAGCGCCTCCGGGTCGATGGCGCGTAGCCCCGTAATCCCGTTGATCAGCATCGGGAAGAACGTGATCAGCGCGACGACGATGACGTGCGGCGTCCGGTTGAAGCCGAACGCGACGATCAGCGCGGGCGCGATCGCCAGGATCGGCGTCGAGTGCACGAGCACGGCGACCGGCATCACCGCCGCGGCCAGCCATGGCACGTGGACGACCACGACCGCCAGCATGAGCGCCCCGCACACCCCGACGACGAAGCCCAGCGCCGCCGAGGTGAGGGTCTCGGCGAGGTTCTCGAGGTAGAAGTCCGGCTGGTCGACGAGGTCGGCCGCGACGTCCCCGAGCGGTGGGACGACGCTGGGTAGGGCATCGGCCACCCACTGCCAGGCCAATCCGAGCAGCACGAACATGACGACCGGCGCGACGACGGCACCGGCCCGCCGGCCGGTCAGGTCTCCTCCCCCGCCCGCAGTTCCACCTTGATCCGCCGCACGATGTCGAGGAACTCCGCGCTGTCCTCGACGTCGTGCCCGCGCGGCCGGGGCAGGTCGACGGGCACGACGGCACGGATGCGGCCGGGGCGTGATGTCATCACGACGACCAGGTCGGAGACGAGCACCGCCTCGATCGCGGAGTGCGTGACCATCACGACCGTGCGCCGGTGCTGCTCCCACGCGTCGAGCAGCACGCGGCGGGCGCGTTCGCGGGTGAACTCGTCAAGCGCGGAGAACGGCTCGTCCATCAGCATCAGCGGGGCGCCCTGCACGAAGCCACGGGCGAGCGCGGTGCGCTGGCGCATCCCGCCGGACAGCTGCCGCGGCAGGAAGCCCGCGAACCGATCCAGCCCGAGCTCGCCGAGCGTGCCGCCGACGTCCTGGGGGACCCGGCCGGCACCGCCCCGCCGGTTGACCACGCGCGACAGCAGCGCGTTTCCGCGGACGGTTCGCCAGGGCAGCACCGCCGACGACTGCGGGATCCACGCGATCTCCTTGCGCCGGGCCGCCTCACGCGGGGTGCTGCCGAACAGCGACACGTCGCCGGTGTCCTGCTGCTGCAGCCCCGCGAGCAGCCGCAGGAGCGTGGACTTGCCGCAGCCCGACGGTCCGAAGAGCGTCACGAACGACCCGCGCGGAATGGTCAGATCGATCTCGTGGAGCACCTCGACGCGCTCGCGGCCCTGTGGGAACGTCTTGCCGACTCCACGCACCGCGATCACGTCGGTCTTGACGTCTGTCTCAGGAGCTGCCACCGGCGGTCCCTCCCGGTGCGGGCCAGATCAACCGCGCCCCGTCGTAGACGGCCTCGACGTACTGGTTGGCCTGCGCCGCCGTGACGTCCGCCGGTTTCTTGATCTTCCCGGCGGCCAGCAGCGAGTCGGCCTCGGGCTGCCAGACCGACGGGGTCTGGAAGCCGACGCCGTGCCCGTCGAGGAGGTGGGCCCGCGCGAGCGCGCTGCCGTCCTTCCACCGCGCCTTCTCGTTCACGGCGTTGTAGCCGGCCGCTGAGCGTTCCTGCGACCACGCGATCGCCTGGTCGAGGTTGGCGTCACTCTCGTCGATCCACTCCATCGCCGCGATCGACGCGCGGACGAAGTCCTCCACCGCGGTCGGGTGCTCGCGGCCGAAGTCGGTGTTGGCGATCATCACCGAGAATGTGCCCTGCACCCCGAAGTCGGCGGGATTCCACTCACGGATCGCGTGCCCCTGGCCGCGCAGCAGGCGCGGCTCGTTGTCCTTGTAGACCTGCAGCGCCTGCACCGCGCCCTGCGGCAGGACAGCCGGATCGAACCCGACCGACACCTGCTGTACCCGCCCGACGTCGACCCCTGCCGCAACCAGCATCGACGTGAGCTGCGCCGGCATCGCGCCCTTGTAGCCGAGGATCTTGCCCTCGAGGTCCTTCAACGAGGTGATCGACCCGTCGTCCATCGTGACGAGCTCGACCTGGCCGACGTTGCCGTAGGTCATCACCCCGGCGATCTTGGCGCCGTTGTCGGAGGCGGTGAGCACATCGCTCGCGCTGCTCACCCCCGCGATCTGGGCGGTCCCCGCGCTCACGAGCTGCGCATTGCTGTCCGCCTTGGGGCGAACCGTCACGTCGAGGCACAGGTCCCGGAAGTAGCCGAGTGCATCGGCGGCCACCATGTTGAGCACGCCGACCGCGCCGCCGAGGTCGTACGAGGTCAGATAGGTGATCGATCCGGCCTCCTGGTTCTGGGCGCACCGGTCGGCGCCGATGAGGTTCGAGCCCGCGGCGGGGGTGGCGACCGTGTCCCCCGAACCGCACGCGGTGACGACGAGGGCGGCCGCGATCGCGGCGACGAGCGCACGCTTCCTCATTGGTCCGCCCCGGCCAGCCGCGCCACGTACGCCTCGTTCTTCGCCCCGGAGGTCGTGTGCCGCCGTTCGGCGTGGCTCTTCGCGATGTGCCGGTTCTGCCACGCGGCGACGGTCACCGGTTCGAAGTGCGGCTCCCCCTGAGTGGGGAGCGGGGCGACCACGGTGTCCGGGGACGCGTTGAAGAACGTCGGCAACGTGGCGCGATGCCCCTCGGGATCGGCGGCCGCGATGACCCGGTGGCGCGTCGCCGGCCAGTTGCCGTTGGTCCAGCGGGTCATCAGCTCGCCGACGTTGATCACGAAGGCGTCGTCGCGGACCGGCACCGAGAACCACTCCCCGTCGAGGTCGCGGATCTGCAGGCCCTCGTAGGTGCCGCGCTGGTGCAGCAGCGTGAGCAGGCCGCCGTCGAAGTGCTCGTCGAAAATGACCGTCGGATCCTCGGTGAGTGGGGCGTGCCGGGCGGGGTAGAGCCGGATGGTCGAGGTCGTCGAGTCGATCGCGGTGTAGGCATCGAAGTGGTCCACCGGGAGGTCGAGCGCCACCGCGAAGATCTGCATCATCTGACGCCCCAGATCGCGGGTGCGCACGGCGAGCGCCTGGACGGCAGGGCGGAACCCGTCGATGTCGGGCCACACGTTCTCGGCGAAGAACTCGATGTGCTCGGGCGCCACGCCATGGTCGAGCGCGTCCTGCGGACCGTCGAACCGCGAGGCTGTGTAGCCCTCGGACACCAGCCGCCCGGTGCGGTCGAAGTTCTGCCGCATCCCGCGGTAGGGGTGTCCGGACGGCGAGACGAGCGCCTCCTTCGTCCCCTGCGGCAGGGCGGCGAGCTCGGCGGCGACCGCGTACACGGCGTCGAAGAGCGCGGTCGGGATGCCGTGGCCGACGATCTGGAAGAAGCCGCTGGTGGTGGCGGCCGCGCCGACCTGGGCCGGGGCGGTGTGCGGGTCGGTGCCGTCGCGGAAGCCGGAGATGTCGACGACGGGGACGGGGTTGGTCACGAGGCGCTCCTGCCTGCTCGGGGTGCTGTCCGTGCGCTCGGTGGAGTGAGGCCCCGGGAGGTGAAGAAGCTGTCGCCGAGCTTCCCGGGGTTGAGGATGTCGTGGGGGTCGCATGACTGCTTGAGCTCGACCACGCGGGCGGTGTCCCCGACGAACCCGCCCTCCTCCACGACGTAGCTGTGCGGGTTCAGCACGGTCATGCCGATCGACGTGCAGAACTCCATCAGCTCCTCGAGGGCCTGCTCGTGGTCGGGCAGCCCGACGAGCGGCGGGATGCCGAGCGGGCGCACGCGGGCGCCGGAGCGGGCGAACTCGACGTGCTGGAGGAAGACACCGGGGTAATGGGCCGATAGCGCGGCGACCTGCTCCAGGAACGTCTCGCGGTCGGCGGCGTACTCGCACTGCAGCCACGACGAGGAGGGGTCGGCCTTGCGGCTCCAGAGGATCGTGTGGCTGAACGGGAACTGGCTGATGTGCGTGCTCGCAGGCCACTCCCGGTCGAGCCGCCCGCGGTGCGCCGCGACCAGCTCGGCCATGTCGGCGAGCTGGGTGCCGTCGACCCACAGCAACGAGACGTGCTCCTCGGGCCCGAACCCGCCGCCCAGCGGCGTGAACATGCTGCCGATCGGGGCCTGCTGCAGTGAGACGAGCCGGGCGTGCACGGGCGAGGAGACCACGTCGTACCCGAACGCGGCGGCGTCGGCGAAACGGTCGAAGACGGCGATCACCGGCACGTAGTCGTGCGCCGGCACCAGCCGCATCTCCACCCGGGTGACCACGCCGATCGTGCCGTAGGTGTGCAGCACGGGCCGGACATCGTCGCCCTCGAGCCGCACCAGCCGCGGCTCATCCTCGACGGTGAGGAGCTCCACGGCCAGGACGTTGTCGTCCCACAGGTCACCGTTGACGGCGGCACCGATGCCACCCGACCCGCCGCAGATGAACCCGGCGGCCGTCGCGATCCGGTAGGTGGTGGGCATGACCGCCAGCTCCTGCCCGGTCTCCCGGGCGGCGTCCTCGGCCGTGCGCATGATCGTGCCCGGAAGCATCGCGATCCGGCCGTCGGTCACGTCCAGGACCCCGGCCACCCCCTTGACGTCGACGACGAACCCACGGCGCAGCGGCAGCGACTGCCCGTAGTTGCCGGTGCCGGCGCCGCGGAGGGTCACCGGTGTCCGGTGCCGGGCCGCCAGCGCGATCACCGCCCTGAGCTCCTCGACGCTGCCCGGCCGCAGCACGGCGTCGACGGTCGTGTCGGCAAGCGCGTTCTCCAGCACGGGGCTGTACCAGGAGAAGTCGCGCAGGTAGCCGCTGGCCTTCGGCCCGGCGGGCAGCACGCGGTCCTCGCCGAGTAGCGCGACGAAGTCGTCGAGGCGGGTGGGGGACGTCTGCGTCACGGCTTCCTCAGGTCGGGGGAATCGGGGTCGTAGGCGATCAGCTGCACCCGGCGGCCCGCTGCGTCGCGCACGAACGAGGTGCGGGCCTTGGCGGGCTCCAACCGGAACGGCGGGTTCAACTCGGTGCAGCCGGCGTGCAGCAGCGCGACGTGTGCGGCGTCGAGATCGGCCGGCCCGCCGGTGCGGTAGGCGATGTGCGCGAGCTCCCCGGTCACCACCTCGACCTCGATGAGCTCGACCTTTCCGCCGTCGGGGTCGGCGAGCATCGCGATCCGGCGCCCGGTGGCGACGTGCCGGCCCCAGCGCAGCAGCGCGAAGCCGAGCACGTCCACGTGCAGCGCGACGGCGGCCTCGATGTCGGTCTCCTCCAGCGCAACGTGATCGAGGTTCACGAGACGGCCGATGCGCCGGTGCCCGGCAGGCCCACACCCGTGCGCCGGGCCCAGCGGATGCGGATGCGCGCGACGTGCCTGCGCGCCGCCCGGTCTGCCTCCTCGGGGTCGCCCGCCACCATCGCCTCGACGATCGCGCGGTGCTCGTCGAGCGCGAGCCGCGCCATCTCCGGCTCGCCCCACAGCGTGGGGAACGCGAGGTTCGTGCGGCCGGCGAACTGGTCGAGCACGCCGAGCAGCGCCGGGTTGTCGGCGATGAGGTGCACGGTGCGGTGCAGCTCGAGATCGAACCGGACGTGCGCGCTCTCCGGCCCGCCGCCCGCGAGGAGCTCCTCGTGCTCGGTGAGCAGGGTGCGCAGCCGCCGCTCGCCGTCGAGCGTGAGCCGCTCCGTGGCGAGCCGCGCGGCCAGCCCTTCCAACGGCTCCTTGACGACGTAGAGGTGGTTCAGCTCGACCGCGTCGACCCGGGCGACCACAGCGCCCTTGTGCGCGACGTGGGTGGCGAGCCCGTCGTGGATGAGCCGTTGCACGGCCTCGCGCACCGGGCTGCGGCTCATGCCCAGGTCCGACGCGAGGGCAGGCACGCTCAGGGCCTGGCCGGAGACCAACCCGCCGTCGAGGATCCGGGTGCGGAGCCGCTCGTAGGCGTGAGCGGCCAGCAACGTCGGCGATGGTGCGGTCACCGCAGCACCAGCCGGATTGCATGCTGGATTCTGCCCCTATGACCTGCACACACCGGATCGCACGGCCGGTCCTCAGGCCCGAGGTCCCGAAGATTGCATGCTGCTGGAGCCATGGGCCCAGTCTGCGAGGCGGGATCCGATGCCAGGGGTCGGTGTTGTTAAAGCTGAATGACCTACATGCAATCTACGTCCGAGTCGCGGGGAGCAGACCCTCGTCTGCCCCGGCGAGCCGGCACAGCAGGTCGCGGAGGAGCTCGGCGTCCTCCGGCGACGCGAACAGCTCGGCCTGGCTCCGCTCGACGAGCACGGCGAGGCGGCGGTGCAGGCTCTTCCCCCGCGGGGTCAGGAGGATGCGGACGCGGCGGCGGTCAGCGAGGTCGATCCTGCGGTAGACGAGGTTGTTCGCCACGAGCCTGTCCACCAGGCGGGTGAGGGCAGGCGCCTTCGTCCCGACGCAGTCGGCGACGGTGGTCATCGGGAGCCCGGCGCCCTCCGACAGGAGGTTGAGCACACGCCACTCGTCGAGGTCGCAGCCTTCGGGTTGGAGCGCGGCCCCGACGTGCTCCGTGACCTGCCGTTCCACATGGCTGACGAGGTGGGACAGGTCACGCGTCGCGTGCGGAGGAAACATTGCCTGCCCGTTCTGCCTGCGCCTACGGTGCGCCTACACCGTAGAGGATCAGCAGATGCCTGTGCTCCAGCCGGACGACACGACGGTGACCGCCGCCCTCGTCGTGCCCCGCCAGGGACCGCTCGGCATCATCGGCCCATCCAGCGAGCTGAGCGCGGAGCTGGCCGCCGCGGAGATCAACGAGGCCGGTGGGGTGCTCGGCCGGCAGCTTCGGCTCGTTCCGGTCGACGGCGGGGCCGATCCGCGGGTGGTCGCGCACGAGGTTGCGACGCTCGTGACGCGAGGGCTGGTCGATGCGGTGATCGGCAACCACACGTCGGCGGTCCGACGCGAGCTCGCGCCGCGCGTCGCGCCGGAGGTGCCGTACATCTACACGGCCATCTACGAGGGCGGGGAGCGCACGCCCGGCGTCTTCCTCACCGGCGAGACGCCGAGCAACCAGCTGCGGCCCGGTATGCGGCTGCTCGCCGACGAATTCCGTGTGCGCCGCTGGTGCGTCGTGGGCAACGACTACGTCTGGCCCAGGGTGACGACAGCAGCGGCACACCACTTCGCGCGCGAGTGCGGCGGCCGGATCTGCGCGCAGATGTACGTCCCCCAGGGCACCGTCGACTTCACGGACGCTGTCGAACGTGTGGAGCGGGCCGACGTCGATGCCGTGCTGGTGCTGCTGGTCGGGCAGGATGCCGTGCACTTCCACCGGGCATTCGCCGAGCGCGAGCTGCATCGCCGGTGCCTGCGCCTCACCACGCTGATGGACGAGAACATGCTGCTCGCCTCCGGTCCGGAGGCCACTGTGGGGCTGTTCGCGGCGGCCGGTTACTTCGAGTCCCTGACCACGCCTGAGTGTCTCGACTTCGCCGGGCGCTACGCCCGGCGGTTCGGGGTCGACGCGCCGCCGGTCGGCAACCTCGGCGAGTCCTGCTACGAGGGCGTCCACTTGTTGCACGCGTTGGTCGACCGCACACGATCCGTCGACGTTCGCGCCATGACGGCGATCTCGGACGGCGTGTCCTACACGGGTGCGCGTGGTGTGCGACACCTGCGCCACCGCCATTCCGCCCAGCGCATCTACCTGGCCGAGGCCGACGCCCTGGAGTTCTCGGTAATCACCGAGCTGGCCTGATCAGCCCCTTTTCAGACACATTTATCGACATATCGTGAATACGTTCATCCCGGACGGGATGGTTGTCAGCCATGACAACACACAGGTCAGGACCGTGCCCGTAACACGCCAGCAACACGCGCCGGTCAATCGTTACGGTTCGAGGCGTTCCGGCGCGCTCATCGCAACATCTCCTGCTTACGGTACGGACCCGTGAACGGTCGGTCCCGAGGAACGGCGGTCGAGATGGTTTCGCGCGGCAACAGGTCGAGATGGCGCACGGTGTTGACCCCGGTCCTCGCCCTGCTCGTGGTCGCGGCGTGCGGCGGTCCCGGCACCTCGGGGTCAGGAGCCACCGGCGCTCCACAGACCGGAGGGACGCTGGCGATCGGCATCGAGTCGGAGGTCGACGTCCTCGACCCGCAGCGGGCCGGTGGCTGGGTGTCGTGGCGCGTGAACCGGCAGATGTTCGAGCCGCTCGTGGACGAGGACCTGTCGAAGCCCTCCGCCGAGGTCGCGGTGCCGCCGCTGCGCCCGGGTCTGGCCGAGTCGTGGGACATCTCCCCCGACGGCACGGTCTACACCTTCCACATCCGCCCGAACGTGACCTTCCACGACGGCACACCGCTGGACGCCGCGGCCGTCGAGTTCAACATCCGACGGATGTGGGACTCCTCGTTCGAGTTCTACGACGCGAAGGCGGCCGCCCAGACGACCTTCGTCTGGCAGTACCTGGGCTCGGTATCGACGCCGGACCCGATGACCGTCCAGCTGACGATGAAGCAACCCTTCGAGCCGCTGCTCCGGCTGTTCGCGCAGGGTGGCAGCGGATCCACCGGGATCATGAGCCCCGCCGCGATCCGCACCTACGGCAACGATGACGTGGCCGAACACCCGGCCGGCACCGGTCCGTTCAGGTTCGCCGAACGGGTCCGCGGGCAGCGCATCACGCTGGAGCGCAACGACGCGTACTGGGGCCAGAAGCCCTACCTGGACAAGGTCGTGTTCCGGCCGCTCCCCGACCCCTCCGCCCGGGTCGCCGCGCTGCGTGCCGACGAGGTCGACATGATCGCGGTGCCGCCGCCCGACAGCGTGCAGAGCCTGAAGGACTCCGGCTTCCAGATCTCGGACGGGGTGCCGCCCCACGTCTGGTATCTGTCGTTCAACTTCGCCGACCCGATCATGAGCAACAAGCTCGTGCGCCAGGCGATCAACCTCGCCATCGACCGGCAGGGCATGGCCACCACCTTGCTGCGCGACACGGTCGAGCCGGCCTACGACGTGCAGGCCCCGGCCAATGCCGCCTACGTCGAGAACACCGCCGCCTACGGCTACGACCCGGATCGCGCCAAGCAGTTGCTCGCCGAGGCCGGATACCCGGACGGGTTCGAGACGACGATGATGACCTCGGTCGACGGCTCCGGGCAGATCATTCCCGTCCCGATGGCCGAGTACATCCAGCAGGACCTGGCCAAGGTCGGCATCCGGATCACGCTCGACACGACGGAGTGGATCTCCTACCTCAGCAAGTGGGCGCAGGGCACGCCGGCCGGCGTCGGCTGGGCCCAGCAGTCCTGGGGCATGACCACGCCGTACTGGCTCTACATCGCGACGTCGTCGAGCCTGCGCGCCCCGAACGGGCCCAACGTGGGCGGCTACTCCAACCCCGAGCTCGACCAGGTGATGGCCCAGGCAATCACCACGACGAGCGAGGAGCAGGCCGTCGAGCTCTGGAAGCAGGCCAACCGCATCGTCACCGACGACGCGGCGATCGCGCCCGTCGTGAACGACAAGGCGCCGTACGTGCTCAGCGCGGACGTGCAGGGCTTCGTCTCGGCCAGCGAGGAGTGGTACGACCTGAACACGGTCTGGCTCTCGTGATCGGTTTCCTGCTCCGCCGCCTGGCCTGGACTCTGCTGGTGCTGATCGGCGTCTCGATCCTGGTGTTCCTGATCATGCAGCTGGTCCCGGGCGACCCGGTGCGCACGATGCTCGGCACGGGCGCCACGGCCGAGCGCGTGGAGGAGGTCCGCCGCGAGCTCGGGCTGGACCGCCCGCTTCCCGTGCAGTATCTAGGATTCCTGTCCGGCGTTCTGCACGGAGAACTGGGCCGGTCGCTAGTGCTGAGCCAACCGGTGTCGTCGATCCTTTTTCCCAAGCTGCTCAACACGGTGATCCTCGCGGCCGGCAGCCTCGTCGCCTGCCTCGCGGTCGGGATCCCGCTCGGCGTGATCGCCGGGGCGCGGCAGTACTCGTGGTTCGACCGCAGCGCGATGTTCCTCTCGCTCGCGGGCGCCAGCGTCCCCGTCTACTGGGCCGCGCTCGTCGTGATCAGCATCTTCGCGCTGCAGCTGGACTGGTTCCCGACGTCGGGCATGTACGACACGCGCGACCCGGGCGGGTTCGGCGACGTGCTCTACCACCTGGTGCTGCCGGCCACGGCCGCGGCGCTCGTGCCGACGGCGGTGATCGCCCGGATGGCGCGCGGCTCGATGGTCGAGGCGCTGCACGGCGACCACGTCCGGATGCTGCGGGCGAGCGGGGTGCCGGAGCGTCTGGTGATCTGGAAGCACGCGCTGCGTGGCGTCATGCCACCGGTGGTCAACATCGTCGGGCTGCAGGTCGGCTACCTGCTCGGCGGCATCATCTTCGTCGAGGTCGTCTTCAACTGGCCCGGTCTCGGAGGCCAGCTCTACACGTCGATCACGGCGGGCGACATGCCCATGATCCAGGCGGGCGTGCTGTTCATCGCGCTGGTGTTCGTCGTGGTCAACCTGATCACTGACGTCGCGGTGGCCCTGCTCGACCCACGCACCCGGAAGGCGGCCTGAGGCATGAAACTCGCACTGCGGGCGCTGCGCCGGGACAAGGTCGCGGTCGGGGCGCTCGCCGTCCTCGTGCTCGTCACGCTCGCCGCGATCCTGGCCCCGTTGATCAGCCCGTACGACCCACTCGCCGGTGATCCCCGGATGCGGCTGCTGCCGCCGTTCACGGACGGGCACCTGCTCGGGCTGGACGGACAGGGGCGCGACATCCTGTCGCGGCTCATCTGGGGCGGGCGGTACTCGCTGTCGGTCGCGGTCGTCCCCGTGTTCTGCGCCGGTGCGATGTCGCTGGCGATCGGGATGGTCGGCGGCTACCTCGGCGGCCGGTGGGGCGATGGCGTCATGCGGCTGCTGGACGTCGTGTTCGCGTTCCCGATCGTGCTGTTCGCCATCGCGCTCGCGGCGGTGCTCGGCGCCGGGCTCGGGAACACGATGGTGGCGGTCGCGATCACGCTCGTGCCCTACATGTCGCGGGTGGTCTACACAGCCACGGTCCAGGAGTCGGCGAAGGAGTACGTCGAGGCGGCGCGGGCGGCCGGAGCCTCGCACCTGGAGATCCTTCGCATACAGCTGCTGCCGAACGTGCTGTCCCCACTGGTCGTCTACGGCACCACGCTCGCCGGGCTGGTGATCGTGCTGGCCGCGGGCCTGAGCTTCCTCGGCGTCGGCATCACGCCGCCGGCTCCCGACTGGGGCGTGATGACCTCCGACGGCCGCCAGGTGCTGCTCGAGGGATACGCGCACGTGGCCACCGTGCCCGGCCTGGTGATCCTGGTCGTCGCGCTGGCGTTCAACCTGCTCGGCGACGGCATCCGCGACGCCCTCGACCCGCACAAGCAAACCGCGTGAGGGAGGACGGCAGCATGCAACCGTTACTGGCGGTCGAAGGACTGCGCACCCACTTCTCGACCGAGAACGGCGTGGTGAAAGCCGTCGACGGGGTCGACTTCACGATCGAGCGGGGCGGCATCCTCGGGATGGTCGGAGAGTCCGGCTCGGGAAAGAGCGTCACAGGCCTGTCGATCCTGCGGCTGATCGACCCGCGCACCGCAACGATCGCGGGCGGCCGGGTGCTGTTCGACGGCGAGGACCTGCTGACCAGGTCGGACCGGGAGATGCGTGCGATCCGCGGCCGGCGCATCAGCATGGTCTTCCAGAACGCGATGACCGCGCTCGACCCGTTCTTCCGGGTCGGCGATCAGCTCGTGGAGATCATCCGGCTGCATCGGAACGTCGGGAAGCGCGAGGCCCGCGCGAGGGCGCTCGAGGCGCTGGAGCTCGTGCGCATCCCGGAGGCCGGGCGGCGGATGTCGAGCTACCCGCACGAGCTCTCGGGCGGACAGCGGCAGCGCGTGATGATCGCGCTGGCGCTGGCCTGCGGACCCGACCTCCTCATCGCCGACGAGCCGACGACGGCGCTCGACGCCACTGTGCAGAAGCAGATCATCGACCTGCTGCTCGAACTCAACCGCGAGCTCGGCACCACGATCCTGATGATCACCCACGACTTCGGTGTGGTGGCGCGGATGTGCCGGACGGTGGCCGTCATGTACCGGGGGCGCATCGTGGAGTCCGGCGACGTCCGCACGGTGCTGGAGACACCGGAGCACCCCTACACGCAGGGCCTGATGCGCGCGGTCCCGCGCATGCGTCTGCCGCGCGCGGAGGTCCGCCGTGTCAGCGCGTGACGTGCTCCTGGACGTGCGGGACCTGCGCAAGGTCTACCGCACGCCGGGGCTCTTCGGCCGGGGAAGCGAATTCGTCGCGGTCGAGGGGGCCACCTTCCGGGTCGAGCGGGGCGAGGCCTTCGGGCTGATCGGTGAGTCCGGCTCGGGCAAGACCACGATCGGCCGGATGCTGCTCCGCCTGCTCGACGCCACGAGCGGCTACATCGAGTTCGACGGGTACGACGTGCTGCAACTGGCCGGTCCCCGACTGCGCGAGCTGCGACAGCGCATGCAGATCGTCTTCCAGGACTCCGGCTCGGCGTTCAACCCACGGCTGCGGGTGGGTGAGCAGGTCGCCTTCCCCATGCGGAAGTTTCGGCTGTACCCCGAGAAGGAGATCCGCGACCGGGTCGTGGAGCTGCTCGAACACGTCGGGCTGCGCGCCGACCAGGCACGGCGGTACCCGCACGAGTTCTCCGGCGGGCAGCGCCAGCGGCTCGGGATCGCGAGGGCGCTCGCGGCGCAGCCGGACTTCGTCGTGCTGGATGAACCGACGTCCGCGCTCGACGTGTCCGTGCAGGGCCAGATCCTGGACCTGCTCGACGACCTGCGGGCCGAACGCGGCCTCACCCTGATCCTGATCAGCCACAACCTGGCGGTCGTCCAGCGCATGTGCGACCACGCCGCGGTGCTGCACCAGGGCCACCTCGTGGAGGTGGGCGCGATCGACGACCTCTTCGGCGACCCGCAGTCCGAGATCACCCGGCAGCTGCTGGACGCCGTCCTGGAACCGGTGGTGCCGACGAGAGGAGAGGCCGCATGACCGAGGACGAAGTGGCGAAAGCCGTACTGCGGCTCGCCGCGACCGGAATCGATGTCGACGAGGACCAGGCGCGCGAGGTGCTGTCGGTCTCCCAGGAGGCGGCCTCCTCCGTCCGGTACCGGGCGCTGACCGGCGGCATCGAGCCCACGATCGCGTTCGAACCGCGGTGGGGCCGATGACGGCCCCGCATTTCGAGGCCCTGCCGACGGTCACCGAGGCGATCGCGGCCGTCAACGCCGGGACGCTCTCCCCCGTCGAGCTCACCAAGCAGGTGCTCACCCGCATCGAATGGCTCGATCCGCTCCTCGACTCCTACGTCGACGTGTTCACCGAGACCGCGCTCGCCCGGGCGAGCTCCGTGCAGGACGCGATCGCGCGCGGGGAGTCGCTCGGGCCGCTGCAGGGCATCCCGGTGGCGCTCAAGGACCTCTTCGACGTCGCCGGCATGCCGACCCTCGCCGGATCGGAGGTCCGCGCCGGTCATGTCGCCGACGCCGACTCCACGGTCACCCGCGCGCTGCGGGCCGCAGGCGCGGTGATCACGGGCAAGACCGTCACGCACGAGTTCGCCTTCGGCGTGGTGTCCGCGCCGGCTCGCAACCCGTGGGACCGCGACACCATCCCCGGCGGGTCGAGCGGCGGGTCGGCCGCCGCGGTGGCCGCGGGTCTGTGCCTGGCGGCGATGGGCAGCGACACCGGCGGCAGCATCCGCATCCCGGCGGGGCTCTGCGGGGTGGTCGGGCTCAAACCGACGTACGGACGCGTCAGCAAGCGTGGCGTGGCGGAGCTGTCCTGGTCGCTCGACCACGCCGGGCCGATCACGCGCACCGTCGCGGACACGGCGGTGCTCCTGCAGGTCATCGCTGGGTTCGACCCGGCCGACCGGTGCTCGGTCGACGAGCCGGTGCCCGACTACCTCACCGGCCTCGACGCCGGCGTCGTGGGACTGCGGGTCGGCGTGCCCACGAACTTCTTCTTCGAGCGGGTCGACCCCGAGATCGTCGACGCGGTGCGCGCGGCGCTCGCGGTGCTGGTCGACGCGGGCGCGGTGCTCGTCGACGTCACCGTCCCGCACGTGGAGCTGACCGGCGACGTGATCACGACGATCGTCGGGGTCGAGGCCGCCGCGATCCACCAGGAGCACATCAGGACCGTGCCGGAGCGCTACACGGCCGACACCCGCAAGCGGCTGCTGGCCGGCGAGCTCATCAGCGGCACCTCTTACGTCAACGCCCAGCGGGCCCGCCGGCTGATCGTCGACGGCTTCCGCGCCGCATTCGCCGACGTGGACGTCATCGCGACGCCCACCCTCCCGATCACCGCGCCGCCCTTCGGCGCGGAGACCGCGCAGGTCGCCGGCGTCGAGATGCCGGTGATGGCGGCGCTCAACCCGCTGACCGCGCCCGCGAACGCGGCCGGCCTGCCCGCGCTCGCCGTCCCGTGCGGCTTCTCGGCAGCCGGCCTGCCCGTGAGCCTGCAGCTGATCGGCCGCCCGTTCGACGAGGCGACTCTGCTCCAGGCCGGCCAGGCCTACGAACGCCGTACCCCGTGGCACGCCATGCACCCACCGCTCGACGAGAGATGAGGACACCGTGGCCCGACCCTTTTCGCTGGACACCGCCGCGCTGACCGCGCGGTTGGAGATCCCCGAGGCCCGCGCGGACGCAGTGCGCACGAGCCTGGAATCGATCTACGCGCTGATCGACCGCCTCGACGAGCTCGACCTGGGCGAGACCCCGCCCGCCACCGCCTTCGACGCCCGCTGGGAGTGAGCACCGTGCAGCCCTACGAACTGACGATCGCCGAGGCCGCGGAGCAGATCCGCGCCAAGGAGCTGTCCCCGGTCGAGCTGACCGAGTCGGTGTTGTCGCGCATCGAGGCGGTCGAGGACAAGATCACCGCGTTCGCCACCGTCACCGCGGACGTCGCCCGGGCCGCGGCCGCCACGGCTGAGGCGGAGATCGCCGCGGGCGGGTACCGCGGCCCGCTGCACGGCATCCCGGTGGGCATCAAGGACCTCTACGAGACCGCCGGCATCCCGACCACGTCCAGCTCGGCGGTGCGCGCCGACTACCTGCCCGCGCAGGACGGCGCGGTGGTGGAGAAGCTGGCGGCAGCAGGCACCGTCATGGTCGGCAAGACCCACACGCACGAGTTCGCCTACGGCGCGGTCACCCCGACCACGCGCAACCCCTGGGACCTGGAACGGATCCCCGGCGGGTCGAGCGGCGGCTCCGGCGCCGCGGTGGCGGCGGGCGAGTGCATGGTCGGGATGGGCAGCGACACCGGCGGCTCGATCCGGATCCCCGCGTCGGTGTGCGGCACCGTCGGCCTGAAGCCCACGTATGGGCGGGTGTCCCGGCGCGGGGTGGCGTCGCTGTCGTGGTCACTCGACCACGTCGGCCCGCTGACCCGAACGGTGCGCGACGCGGCGTACGTGATGAACGCGATCGCGGGCTACGACCGGTCCGACCCGGCCTGCGTCGATGTACCGGTGCCGGACTTCACGGGAGGTCTCGACGCGGGCGTGGCCGGGCTGACCGTCGGCGTGCCCACCAACTACTTCACCGAGCGGGTGGACCCCGAGGTCTCGGCGGCGGTCACGACCGCTGTCGGCGTGCTGGACGAACTTGGGGCGCAGGTTCGCGAGGTGACGGTCCCGATGACGGAGTACATCCTCCCTACCGAGTGGGGCGTCCTGCTTCCCGAGGCGAGCGCCTACCACCAGCAGATGCTGCGGGAGAAGGGCGACCTCTACACGTCGGACGTGCGGTTGTACCTCGAGGTCGGTGAGCTCGTCCTCGCCACCGACTACATCAAGGCGCTGCGCGCGCGGATCCTGATCCAGCGGGCGTGGCGGGACCTCTTCGGCGGTATCGACGTGCTCGTCGCGCCGACGGTGGCTGCTCCCGCGGCGAGCGCCGACGACCTCGTGCTGCATTGGCCGGACGGCACCACGGAGGCCGCCACCGACTCCTACGTGCGATTCTCCGCCCCTGCCAACGTCACCGGCCTGCCGTCGCTGTCGGTGCCGTGCGGGTTCACCGCGGGTGGCCTGCCGATCGGGATGCAGATCATGGGCAAGCCGTTCGCCGAGCCCACGCTGCTGACGGTCGGGCAGGCGTACGAGTCCGCCACCGCGTGGCTCGACCGGCGCCCGGCGCTGTGACGCGGAATCACAGGTAACGGTCGGCCATGTCCACGACGGTGACGACGAAGAAGAATCCGTAGAAGGCAACGGCCCCGATCATCACCGCCGTGCGCACCTTCCCCATCCGGATGTACGCGGGCAGGTGCCGGCGATTGAGAATCACGATCAGGATCGTGTAGACGAAGCTGGTGACACCGCTGAGGAACGACACGATCACGAGCAGCAGGAGCGGCGCCTGGGAGCCACTGAACAGCGTGGTGACGCTGAACACCAGGAGCGCGCCGAGAGTGAGCGCGTATATCCTGCTCTCGGTCCATTTCTGATTGTCGCGCAGCAGGTACACCTTGAGCTGATCGGCAGTGATCCGACCGATCATGTCCCATACCGCGAGGTTGGTGGAGAACAGCGCGACGATCCCGGCGAGGAGGAAGAACAGCCGGGCAACCCCCGAAAAGGTCTCCTCGATCACGCCGGCCTCGATCGCGATGAAGTCGAAGCCTGAACCGGCGTCCCGACCGGCGAGCGTGACATCGGCCAGAGTGGCGACGACGAAGATCGACAGAACGGTGAAGAGGAAGAAGGAGAGGAACTGCTCACGGTTCATCACGCGCCACCAACCGTTCCAGCGTCGCATGTTCTCCTCGTCGGGCAGGAACGTGTACCCGAGGTTCGAACCGGCCTCCTCCTGCCCGGTGATCGGCGAGACGATGCGGGGGATGTGCGCGCCCATGCCGAGGTTCTTGTCCCGGACGTAACTGCTCACCAGCAGCACCCCCGTGCCACCGGCACCGGCGAACGCGATCGCGCCTGCGTACTCGGGAAGGTCCACGACGTCACCCGGGGGGAGCTGACCCACATGGCGCAGGCCGAGGATCAGATCCACCCACGCGCCGGCGTCCAGGATCGTGACCGCGACGGCGGCGAACACGATGAACGCCGCCAGCACGGCCATCATGATCTTCATCGAGATCTCCAGCATCCGGTATGCCACCGGAGCGAGGAGCAGTGCGGCGACGATGACGACCAACGATCCGATCGTGACGAGCACGATGTCGAGCGGCCCGAAGATGAACGACAACAGCGTGGCCACTCCGGTGGCATATCCCGGCCACAGGTTCGGCAACAATGCCATCAGGATGAAGCCGATCGTCCAGCCGCGCCACAGCCGGGCGAATCCGGTGATGATCGTCTCACCGGTGGCGAGGGTGTAGCGCACGGCCTCGGTGGCGATGAAGAACATGAAGATCGACCCGAGCAATGCGCCCCACAGGTAGTCCAGGCCCACCTGCTGCGCGATATTGGGCCACAGCACGAACTCACCGGACCCGATTCCCGCGGCGGCGAGCACCACGCCGGGCCCGAGCAATGCGCCGAGCTTGACCGGCTTCGGGAGCTCCTTGTATCCGACCGGCGGCAGGTGCTTGTGCGGAATTTCCGGCGAGTAACTTGTCGTCACGCTATCATCCTGTATACCGGCAATCGGTGCGACAAGAAGCGGTCGCCGATGTAAGAAAGGGTTTACATGAGCGCAACAACCGCGGCAGCCGTGGCATCACCACATCACAGTGCCACCGAGACGGGTGCTGCCGTGCTCGCCGACGGCGGCACCGCGCTCGATGCAGCAATCGCCACGAACGCCATGCTTTCCGTTGTGTATCCGCACATGTGCGGGCTCGGCGGGGATCTGTTCCTCCTGTACTTCGAGGCGGCCACCGGCTCCGTGCACTGCCTCAACGCCTCGGGACCCGCGCCAGGGCTGGCCACCCGTGCCGCATTCGCCGACCTCGGCCTCGACCACATCCCCCAGCGCGGACCGCTGCCGGTCACCGTCCCCGGCACCGTCGCCGGCTGGCAGGCGGCTCACCAGCGGTTCGGGCGGCTGCCATGGCGGCGCCTCCTCGAGCCCGCCGCCTCCGCGGCACGCGACGGCACACCGGTGAGCCCCGGGCTCGCGAAGTGGATCGCCGCAGAGGCCGAAGGAATCGGGCACAGCCCCGGCCTGAGGCCCCTGCTCGGCGCCGCCGTCCTGCGACAACCCGAGCTCGCGGCGACGTTCGACCGCATCATCACCCGCGGTGCGGACGACTTCTACCGCGGTGAGACGGCCCGCCGCATCGACGACTCGATGCGCCGCCACGACGGGCTGCTTCGCTTCGACGATCTCGACAGCTACACCCCGGAATGGGTGGCCCCGACGCAGGCCACCTACGCCGGTCTCGAGGTGTACGTGCCGCCGCCGAACAGCCAGGGCGTCACCAGTCTGTTGATGCTGAAGGCGCTGCAGGCACTGGGCGCCGAGGGCGACGTACCGGGGACCGCCGAGCACATCACGAACCTCGTCGCGGCCAAGCGCACCGCGTTCGCGCTGCGCGACCGCCATGTCACCGATCCCGCCTACGTGACGATCAGCACCGAGGACCTGCTGGACGCGTTACCGGCCCCGGAAGCCCCCGCCACCACCCATCCCGTCGGCGGCGACACCGTGGCCTTCGTCAGCATCGACCGCGACGGCAACGCCTGCTCCGCGATCCAGAGCGTCTACTACGGTTTCGGATCGATGTTCGTCCCGGAGGGAACCGGGATCATCATGCAGAACCGGGGGCACTACTTCTCGCTGTCTCCGGACCACGTCAACACGCTCGAACCCGGCAAGCGCACCATGCACACGCTGATGGCGAGCATGGCGTTGCGGGACGGCCGCCCGCGGTTCGTCGTCAGCTCTATGGGTGCCGACGGTCAGCCGCAGTTCAACGTGCAGGTTCTCCAGCAGCTGCTGGCCGGCGGCACACCGCAAGAGGCCGTGAGCCGGCCACGGGTGCTGCATGGACGGTTCGTCATCGAGGACGACCCCGACGTCCTGCACGTCGAGCCGCTGCCCGATGCCGACGTCGTCGGCGCGCTGCAACGCGCCGGTCACGATGTCCGCGTGACAGCCGGGCCGGACGACCGGATGGGGCACGCCCACGCCATCGCGGTTGCCGAAGACGGGAGCGTCCTCGCCGGGGCCGACCCGCGCAGCGACGGCTCGGCCATCGTGGTGGCCGGCTGAGCGTCAGCCGACGAGCGCACCGCTCGCGGGCTTGTCGCTCACGATCCGGCCGTCCTCGAGCCTGACCACCCGCCGGGCGAGAGCGGCCACGCTGCGCTCGTGGGTGATCAGCACGATGGTGTGCCCTTCGTGGTTGAGCTCGCACAACAGGTCCATGATCTCGGTCGTCGAAACGGAGTCGAGGTTGCCGGTCGGCTCGTCGGCGAGGATCATCTGCGGGTCGGTGACGAGGGCTCGCGCGATCGCCACGCGCTGCTGCTCACCGCCCGACAGCTGGTTGGGCATGTGGTGCGAGCGTTCGCCGAGCCCCACCCGTTCCAGCGCGGTACGGGCGCGGCGCCTGCGACCGTGAGCCCCTGCATAGATGAGCGGCAGCTCTACGTTGGCCTGCGCGTTCGTGCGCGGGACGAGATTGAAGGACTGGAACACGAATCCGATCCGCGTGTTGCGGATCCTGGCGAGCTGGTTCTCGGAGAGCGAGCGAATATCGACCCCGCCGAGGCGGTAGACGCCCGACGTGGGCAGGTCCATGCAGCCGAGGACGTTCATGAGGGTGGTCTTGCCCGACCCGGACGCGCCCATGATCGCGACGAACGCGCCCTCCGCGATCGACAGGTCGACGTGATCGAGCGCGCGCACCTCGATGGAACCGGAGCGATAGATCTTCGAAACGGACTCTAGCTCGATCATGAACTTTCTCCTCGTCGAGAAAGTGCGAGGCCTGCATCGTCCCGTCCGATCACGCGGCCCGTCAACGAGGTGATCCGTCGACATCGCGCGGAACCTTCCACGGGGTGCACGCGACGTCCTAGCCTCGGCCCATGCTGGACGACCGGTACCTACGGACACCGAGCTCGGCGCGAGTCTGGAACTACTGGCTGGGTGGCAAGGACAACTACGACGTGGATCGGGCCGCCGGTGATGCGGTTGCAGCAACGTACCCGCAGATCGTCACTCTGGCCCGCCAGTCCCGCCAGTTCCTGATCCGCGCCGTTCGGGTGCTGGCGGGCGAACTCGGGGTGCACCAGTTCCTGGACATCGGTACCGGCCTGCCCACCATGCTGAACACGCACGAGGTGGCGCAGGCGATCGCGCCCGAGGCCCGAGTGGTCTACGTGGACAACGACCCGATCGTCCTCGCCCACGCGCGGGTGCTGCTCACCAACACCACGCCGGAAGGCGTCACCGCCTACGTCGACGCCGACGTCCACGCCCCCGAGACGATCGTCTCGGACGCCCGGAACGTGCTGAACTTCGAGAAACCCATCGCCGTGATGTTCCTCGGCATCCTCGGTTACGTGGCGGACGTCGGCGAGGCGACGTCGATCGTGACTCGCGTGATGGACGCGGTCCCGTCCGGCAGCTACCTCCTCGTGCGCGACAACACCGACAGCGGCGAGGCCGTCCGCGAAGCCGCCGACCGGTACGCCGAGAGCGGGGTGGACCCGTACCACCTGCGCACGGTGGGGCAGCTGGCCGAGTTCTTCACCGGCCTCGAGCTGGTCGAGCCCGGGCTGGTGCCGGTGGAGCGCTGGCGGCCGGACGAGACCGATGTGGGTTCGCTCGCCGAACACACCGGCGACCACGGCGGCCTGGCGCGCAAACCGTGAGTGGCCGATCCCGACGCGCAGCGCACGGCTCCCGTGCGTGAGTGCACGACCGCTATCCGGGCCGGATCGGCCGGTGTGATGCTGCAGGCGTGACGGAGCTCGTGTTCGGCCAGCCCCGCGGCGGCATCTTCCAGATGGCGTACATCGTCGAGGACCTGGGCGCGGCCATCGACTACTGGGTGCATGACCTCGGGGTGGGCCCGTGGTTCCGCCTCGACGGGTTCGACGGCGGGGACGACGCCGTCCACCGCGGCGAGAAGTACACGGCCACTGTGGACCTGGCGATGGCATTCGCCGGCCACATGCAGATCGAGCTGATCCAGCCGAATGACGACGAGCCCTCGGTCTACAAGGAGACGATCGAGGCGAGGGGCTACGGCTTCCACCACTTCGGCGTGGCCAGCGACGACGTCGAGGCCGGCATCGCCGAGCTGGAGTCGAAGGGTTACGTACTGGCGTTCAAGGCGAGCGTCCCCACCGGCGGGCACGTCGCCTACATGGACGGCGGACCCGACCAGCCCGGGTTCCTCGAACTGTGCGCGGCGACCCCCGCGTTCGAGGAGCTGTTCGGCAGCTTCCACCGGGCGTCTGTCGGCTGGGACGGCAGCGACCCGGTCCGCCCCTTCGGCTAGAACCGGCCCGTCATCAGTCCGCCAGCGGGCCCCAACGCCTCCAAGCCGTAACGACTGCCGATGTCGCGAAGCGCATCAGGTGTCAGGCCACTGATCGTGGCAGCGACGATTGCTCAGATCGGCACCCATGCGCTCCTCGGGGATGCGAGTGAACGTAGCGCATACGCCTCGTAACAGTCCGTGCTTGCCAGGCGACTATGGCCGTGCCAGATCCCGCAGTTCGGGTGCCACACGACTGGCTGCTGCCGGCACAACCATGAGCAACCGATACTTCGGATCATGGGCCGCGGCCACCACCGAACGGGACCCGCCAACAACACCGAAACACCCGTCGCGCGGTGGCAGTCCACGTTCCCCGCCTCGACCAGCAAGATCACGAAGTCGAGCTGTAGCACTAGGCGACCCTGATGCTCAGGACTCCGCCCGCTCCAGCCGCAGCTGCGCCAGCTCGGCACGCAGCTCTCTGATCTCCTCCAGGATCATCCGGTTCACGACCTGCTCCTCGGCGGCGTGCTCTTCCTCCTCGGCGCGCATCTCCGCCATCACCTGGCCCTCCATCGCGCTGACGACGACCGCGATGAACAGGTTCAGCACCATGAACGAGCTGACCAGGATGTAGGCGACGAAGTAGATCCATGCCAGCGGCATCGCCGCCATGACCTCCCGCGCGATCTCGCCCCAGCCCTCGCCCGTCATCGTCTGGAACAGGGTGAAGAGGGTCGTGCCGAGGTCGCCGAACCACTCCGGGGCGACGGCGCCGAACAGGTTCGTGCCCAGCACGGCGGCCACGTAGAGGATGAGCGCGAGCAGTGCCGCGATCGACGCCATGCCCGGGAGTGCGGCCAGCAGCCCGCCGACCACCCTGCGCATGCTCGGCACCATGGAGATCAGGCGGAGCACCCGGAGCACGCGCAGGGCCCGCAGCACCGAGAACGGTCCGGACGCCGGCACCAGCGCGATCGCCACGATCAGGAAGTCGAAGATGTTCCACGGGTCGCCCCAGAACCGGCGCCCGTAGGCCACCAGCCGCAGCGCGATGTCCGCGACGAAGATCACCAGCGCCGCCCGGTCGACGGCGTGCAGCAGCCCGCCGGCGGAGTTCACCACCGCCGGGGAGGTCTCCAGCCCGAGCGTCACGGCGTTGACGAGGATGACGGCGATCACCGTCGGCTGGAAGGCGCGGTGCTCCACGATCGTGCGCGCCCTACGCGCTGCCGAGTCGATCACGTCACGGACTGTAGCGGCGGGCGCGCACGCGGAACGCGTCAGTCCTCGCGCTGGGAACTGGGGCGCGTGATCACCTCGTACAGGCTGGTCCAGTTGTCGCTGCCGTGGCCGGCGGCGATGGCGCGGTCGTAGAGCGACTTGATCGCCTCAGGCAGCACGGTGTCGAGGCCCGCGGCCCTGCTGGCGGCGACGATGTGGTCCGCCGTGGCGCCCATCATCGTGACCGTGCTGAGGTCACCCGGGTAGGAGCGCTCATCGACGTGCCTGCCGGTCTCCTCGACGTACATGGCCGCCAGACCGATGTTGTCCCGCACGTAGGGCATGAGCTCCTTCGCGCTGACCCCTGCCGACCCGACCAGCGCGGCCGCCTGCAGCTCGGCGGCCAGCGTAGAGAGGAACACGGCCAGCAAAGCCTGGTAGAACAGCTGCGCGAGCGCTGGGTCCTCGCCCCGGTAGTCCGGGCGTCCGATCACCCGCAGCGTGGATTCGTGGGCGTCGAACACCTCGCGAGGCCCGCTGTAGAAGACGTACGCGCCCTCCTCCCCCACCATCGGCGCGGGCACCATGATCCCACCCGCGAGCAGCTGCGCGCCCCGTTCGGCCAGCCAGTCGGCGGCCTCCCGGGTCTTCTGCGGGCTGTCCGAGCTGATGTTGGCGACGACCCGGCCGGCCAGCGCGGCTTCGGCCTGGCCGAGGATGTCGTACATCGCCTGGTAGTCGGTGAGCGACAGGACGATCAGTTCGCTGGCGGCCACCGCATCGGCAGGCGACGCGACGCGCACGGCCCCCTCCTCGACGAGCGCGTCCGCCCGGCTCGGGGTGCGGTTCCAGACGGTCGTGGGGTGCCCGGCAGCGAGGAACTTGCGCACCATCGCCTGGCCCATCGGCCCGAGGCCGATCACGGTCACCGGCTTCTCATTCGTGGTCATGGGACCAGCCTCGGCGCCGCCGCGCACGGATCTCTCACGATCCACGCACGCTGTACATTTGTACGGCAGCCTGTACAAGCGTATGGTCACCGCCGTGACCGTTCCACCATCCGACCTCACGGCCCGCGCCCGGATCCGGGACGCGGCGCTCGCCGAGTTCAGCGCGCGCGGGATCGCGGGCGCCACGATCCGCGGCATCGCCGAGCGGGCCGGCGTGTCGCCCGCGCTCGTCCAACACCACTTCGGCACCAAGGACGGGCTGCGGGCGGCGTGCGACGCGCACGTCCTCGACTACATGCGCGCCGGGGTCGAGGAGGGGATCGCGCGCGACCGGATCGGCGATCCCGCGTTCATCGCCGCCACCCACGGATCGGCACCGCCGATCCTGCGCTACCTGGCCCGCGCCCTCGTCGACGGTTCGCCCGCGGCGGCCACGGTCTTCGACGAGCTCGTGGCGATCACGGAGCAGTACCTCGTCGACGTCCCCGCGGAGACCGACGCGCACACCAGAGCGGTGGTCCTCGCGGCGATGCGGTTGGGCCTCACCGTGCTTCACGAGCACGTCAGCCGCGGGTTGGGCGTGGAGCTGTTCAGCCGCACGGGCGGCGCGCGGGCCGGCCGGGCGACGCTCGACCTCATCGCCCCTCAGATCATCCCCGGCGGCGCCGATCGGATCCGGGACGGGCTCGACAAATACGAGCAGGAGCAGGGAGAAGCACGATGACCACGGCGATCCTCGCCAGAGGACTGGTCAAGACCTTCGGGTCGACCAGAGCGCTCGACGGCCTGGACCTCGAGGTGCACGCGGGCGAGGTGCACGGCTTCCTCGGCCCCAACGGCGCGGGCAAGACCACGACGATCCGCATCCTGCTCGGCCTGATGCGGGCCACCGCGGGCGAGGTCGCGCTGCTGGACGGCGACCCGTGGGCCGACGCGACCGAACTGCATCGGCGGCTCGCCTACGTGCCGGGCGACGTCACGTTGTGGCCGACGCTCACCGGCGGCGAGGTGATCGACCTGCTCGGCAGGTTGCGCGGCGGCACCGACGCCCGGCGGCGCGACGAGCTGCTGGAGCGTTTCGAGCTCGACCCGACCCGACGCTGCCGCACGTACTCGAAGGGGAACCGCCAGAAGGTCGCGCTGGTGGCGGCGTTCGCGTCGAGCGCGGAGCTGCTCGTGCTCGACGAGCCGACGTCAGGGCTCGACCCGCTCATGGAGTCGGTGTTCGCGGCGTGCGTGGCCGAAGGGCACCGGCGTGGGCGGACGGTGCTGCTGTCGAGCCACATCCTGTCCGAGGTCGAGGCGCTGTGCGACCGCGTCAGCATCATCCGGCGCGGCCGGACCGTGCGCGCGGCCCACCTCTCCGAGCTGCGCCGGGAGCGGCGCACGGTGGTCACCGCCGAGCTCGCCGGGCAGCCGCTCGGCCTCGACCGGCTGCCGGGCATCCACGACCTCGACGTCGACGGCAAGGCGGTTACGTGCCGCGTCGACCCCGAGCACCTCGACGGCCTGCTCCGCGCGCTCACTGCCGTCGGCGTCCGCAGCCTCACCAGCCGCCCGCCGTCGCTCGAGGAGCTGTTCCTCTCCCACTACCGCCAGGACGTTCCGGTGGGATCGGCCCGATGATCACGGGATTCGAGCAGATCGTCCGGCTGATCCTGCGGCGCGACCGGGCCCCGCTCGCCGTCTGGGTGCTGGTGCTGTCGGCACTGCCGGCCGGGGTCGTCGCTGCCACCGAGCGGGGCTACCCGACCGAGGCCGACCGGATCGCGTTTGCCGAGCACGCCGCCGTCAACCCCGCGGAGCTCGCCACGAGGGGCCCGGTCTTCGCGGCCACCGTCGGCGGGCTCACCGCGTGGACGCTGGTGTCGTCGATGACGCTGATCGGCGGCATCGTGAGCGCGCTCCTCGTCGTGCGGCACACCCGTACCGAGGAGCAGATGGGACGGCGCGAGCTGATGGGCTCCGGGGTACTCGGCCGGCACGCGCCGCTCACCGCCGCGCTCGCGGTGGTGGCCGGCGCGAACGTGGCGATCGCCGTGCTGGCAGGCGCCGCACTGATCGCGAGCGGCCTGCCGCCGGCCGGTAGCTTCGCGCTCGGGGCGACGATGGCAGCGGGCGGGATGTTCTTCGCCGCCGTCGGAGCGGTCGCCGCGCAGGTCGCCGAGGCCTCGCGCACGGCCGTGACGCTCGCCGTCGCCGTCCTCGCGGCGTTCTTCGCCGTGGCCGCGACCGGCGACGTCAGCCGTTCATGGCTGGTGTGGCTCTCCCCGTTCGGCTGGGTCCGGCGGGTGCAGGCGTTCGCGGGAGACCGGTGGGCGGTCCTGCTGCTCTTCGTGGCGGCGATCGGGGCCCTCGTCGCGGTGGCGTTCGTCCTGTCGGCGCGCCGCGACGTCGGCTCCGGCCTGGTCCCGGCGCGACCGGGCCCCGCGACCGCCGACCCGCGCCTGCGCAGCCCGCTCGCACTGGCCTGGCGCCTGCACCGCCCCGCCGTTCTCGGCTGGACGGCCGGGGCCGGCGCGCTCGGGCTGCTGCTCGGCGCGGCGATGAGCTCGGTCGGCACCCAGCTCGACACCCCGGCGTTCCGCGAGCTCACCGGCACCCTCGGCGGCGGCGACCCGGCCGACGTGTTCTTCCGCTTCGTCCTCTACGTGCTCGCGCAGGTGGTCACGGCAGCCGGGCTCGTGACGGCGCTGCAGATGCGCCAGCAGGAGACCGGCGGCCTGGCGGACGCGCTGCTCGCGGCCCCGGTGACCCGCGCGCGGTGGGCCGCAGGGCACACGTTGATCGCCGCCACGAGCGTCGTCGCCGGCCTCGCCGTGCTCGGGCTCGCCGCCGGCATCGGCTACGGCACCTCGCTCGGCCTCGTCGGTACGACCCTGGCCTACGCGCCGGCCTGCCTCGTGTTCGCCGGCCTGGCGGTCGCCCTGTTCGGATGGGCGCCACGGGTGGCGGTACCGGTGACGTGGACACTGCTCGGACTCACCGTGCTGATCGACCTGCTCGGCGAGTTCCGCCTCGTCGACGAGACCGTCATGGGGCTCTCCCCCTTCGTGCGGACGCTCGGCCCGCTCGCGGTGGGTGAAGGTCTCGCCGGGGCGTTGCTCGTGCTGGCGCTGGTGGCGGGTGGTCTCACGGTGGCGGGATTCGCCGGTCTGTCGCGGCGGGACGTGAGCGAGCGCTGATGGAAGGGGACTACCCGACCGAGCTGCTGGCTCGGGAAGCAGCACCTCCATTCGACGGCGAGGGCCCGTTCGCGCTGTGGCAGTTCAGCGAGGACCCGTCGCTCGACGTGTTCCATCCCCGTGGACGGCGCGCCCACGAGACCGGTCCCGGCCCAGGGCTGATCCTTGATCACCAATCGGGTGCGAAAGGCGACACCTGGCGTCGGCTTTCGCACCGATTCGGCGATCACGCAGGTGGTGATTCGCGGGTGGTGATTCAACGAGCGGTGACGTTCTCCACGTCCTCGAACACGAGCGACGTGCGGGTGGCGATCACCTCGGGGATGGCCTGCAGCTGGTTCAGCACGACCTCGCGCAGGGCGGCGTTGTCGGCGGCCCGCACGAGCAGGATCACGTCGAACTCGCCGCCGACGAGGGCCATGTGGTGCACCTCGGGGATGGCCTGCAGGCGCGCCTTGAGCTCGCGCCACGAGTTCTGCCGCACGGTGAGCGTGACGTAGGCGGAGGTCCCGAGGCCGATCGCGGCCGGGTCGACCGTGGCGGTGAAGCCGGTGATCGCACCGGAGGAGGTCAGCCTCTCGAGTCGCGTGTAGGCGTTGGCCCGGGAGACGCGGACCTCTTCCGCGAGCGCGCGCACCGAAAGCCTGCCGTCGCGGCGGAGCGCGTCGATGATGCGGCGGTCGATGTCGTCGAGCTGCACGGCCACCTGTCTCGCCACTCCCCACGGGAAAGGGCCGATCCCGGTCGATCGGCTCATGATGGCCGAGAGTATCGGCAGTTCGTCTCGATCTTCAGCTCTCAACTGGTGATCTGTAGCCGATGAATCGGACACTTTGATCCGAATGTCTTCCCCGGAGGTGGCCAAGATGAGCGAGCCGATGCGGCTGATCAACGAGACGGGCGCGGTCGTCGGGGACGGGCTGCCGGAGCCGGAGGTGCTGCTCGACGGGTACCGGGCGCTCGTGCTCGCCCGACGCCTCAATGCGCAGGCGGAGGCGCTCGTGCGGCAGGGCAGGCTCGCCGTGTACCCGTCCTCGCACGGGCAGGAGGCCTGCCAGGTGGCCGCGGCCGCCGTGCTGGCGGACACCGACTGGCTCTTCCCCACCTACCGCGACGTCGCCGCGATCGCCGCACGCGGCGTGGACCCGCTCGACGTGCTCATGATGCTGCGCGGCGACTGGCACTGCGGCTACGACCCGCTCGCCACCCGAGTGGCCCCGCAGGCCACGCCGCTGGCCACCCAGCTCCCGCACGCCGTCGGCGTGGGGCACGCGGCCCGGCTCAAGGGCGAGGACACGGTGGTCATGGCGCTCTGCGGCGACGGCGCCACCAGCGAGGGCGACTTCCACGAGGCCCTCAACTTCGCCGCGGTGTTCGCCTCGCCCGTGGTCTTCCTGGTGCAGAACAACAAGTATGCGATCTCCGTGCCGCTCGCGCGGCAGTCTGCGGCGGAGTCGCTCGCCGCGAAGGGAGCCGGCTACGGCATGCCGGCCGTCCTGGTCGACGGCAACGACCTCGCGGCGCTCACTGTGGTGCTCTCCGAGGCCGTGGCCCGCGCCCGCCGGGGCGGCGGTCCCACGCTGGTTGAGGCCGACACGTACCGGATCCGCGCACACACCAATGCGGACGACCCCAGCCGCTACCGCACGGACGACGAGGTCGACGAGTGGCGCCCGCGCGATCCGCTGCTGCGACTCAGAGCGCACCTCACCTCCACCGGCGCGCTGACCCCGGAGCGCGAGGCCGAGTTCGCCGCGGCGGCCGAGGAGATGGCCGCCCACGTCCGCGCGGGGATGGGCGAGGAGACCGCCCTCGACCCGGCGGAGCTGTTCGCCCACGTGTACTCGACCCCGACTCCGCAGTTGCGCGAGCAGGCCGCGCTGCTCGCGGCCGAGCTGAACGAGGTCCGGTCATGACCGAGAAGCCGACGATGATCCAGGCGCTCAACCGGGCGCTGCACGACGCGATGGCCGCCGACGAGTCGGTGGTGGTGTTCGGCGAGGACGTCGGCCCGCTCGGCGGCGTCTTCCGGGTGACCGACGGGCTGACCGCCACCTTCGGCGGGAACCGCTGCTTCGACACCCCGCTCGCGGAGGCGGGCATCGTCGGCGTGGCCGTCGGGATGGCGATGAACGGGATGCGGCCGGTCGTCGAGATGCAGTTCGATGCCTTCGCCTACCCCGCGTTCGAGCAGATCGTCAGCCATGTCGCCAAGATCGGGAACCGGACGCGCGGGCGCGTGCGGCTGCCGATGGTCATCCGTGTGCCGTACGGCGGCGGGATCGGCGGGGTCGAGCACCACTGCGACAGCTCCGAGGCGTACTACGCGCACACGCCCGGTCTGCTCGTGGTCACCCCGGCAACGAACACCGACGCGTACGGGCTGCTGCGGGCCGCGATCGAGCACCCCGACCCGGTGGTGTTCCTGGAGCCGAAGCGCCAGTACTTCACGCGCGAGGAGCTCGACCAGGATCCGGTGCCGCCGATCGGGCGCGCGGTGGTCCGCCGGGAGGGCGGCGACGCCACGCTGATCGCCTACGGCCCGACGGTCCCGGTCGCGCTCGCAGCCGCCGAGCAGGCCGCGGCAGAGGGGCGCGACCTGGGTGTCGTCGACATCCGCTCGATCGTCCCCTTCGACGACGAGACCGTCACCGCGGCCGTGCGGCGCACGGGACGCGCGGTCGTCGTCGCCGAGGCACCGGGGTTCGCCTCCGTCGCCTCCGAGATCGCGGCGCGGGTGTCCGAGCGCTGCTTCCACCACCTGGAAGCTCCGGTCCGCCGGGTCACCGGGTTCGACGTGCCCTACCCCCCGCCGAAGCTGGAGCGCCACCACCTGCCCGGAGTCGACCGGATCCTCGACGCCGTCGACGACCTGCAGTGGGACGAGACATGAGCGAGACCGTGTTCACGCTGCCCGACCTCGGCGAGGGCCTCACCGAGGCCGAGCTCGTCAAATGGCTGGTGCATCCCGGCGACACCATCTCCGTCGACGCACCGGTGGCCGAGGTCGAGACCGCCAAGGCGACGGTCGAGGTGCCCTCGCCGTTCGCCGGGATCATCGCCGAACTGCACGGGACGGAGGGCTCGACGATAGCGGTGGGAGCGCCGCTGATCACCGTCCGCCCGGTCGAGGAGAAGCAGGCCGGATCGGGCAACGTGCTCGTCGGCTACGGCACCACCGATGCGCCAGCTCGCCGCCGACACCGGCAGGCAACGGCGGTGACACCGGCATCTCCAGAGCGCCCGAAGATCGTCTCGCCGGTGGTGCGACAGCTGGCGCGCCGGGCCGGCCTCGACCCGGCGACGCTCGTCGGCACCGGGCGCGATGGACTGATCACCCGAGCGGATGTCGAGCGGGCGATCGAGGCCGGAAGGACACCCGACGCCCGGGACGTCGAGGCAGGGGAGGTCGAGGCCGGGGGCGTCGACCGCCGGACCGGGCTCCCGGTGCTCACCCGCGTGCCGCTCACCGGGGTGCGCGGCCACATCGCCCGGACCCTCACCCGCAGCCGCGCCGAGATCCCCGAGGCCACCACCTGGGTCGACGTCGACGCGACGGCCCTGCTCGCGCTGCGGGAGGACATGCGGCGCGGCGACTGGAAGCCCGGCCTCGTCGCCCTGCTGGCCCGGTTCGTCGTGGCCGGGCTGCGCGAGTTCCCCGCGCTGAACTCCCGGGTGGACGTCGAGCGGGAGGAGGTGGTCCACCTCGACGGGGTCAACCTCGGGGTGGCGGCTCAGACCGAGCGCGGGCTCGTCGTGCCGGCCGTCCGCGGCGCCGACCGCATGAGCATCCGCGGGCTGGACACCGAGATCCGCCGGCTCACGGCCGCCGCCCGCGAGGGCACGGCCACCGCGGCCGAGCTCTCCTCCGGCTCGTTCACGCTGAACAACTACGGCGTGTTCGGCGTGGACGGGAGCGCGGCGATCATCAACCATCCGGAGGCCGCGATTCTCGGCATCGGGCGGATCATCCCGCGGCCGTGGGTCGTCGACGGCGAGGTCGTGCCGCGGCAGATCGCGCAGCTGTCGCTGGTGTTCGACCACCGGGTGTGCGACGGCGGCACGGCCGGCGGCTTCCTGAGGTTCGTCGCCGACGCCGTGGAGACTCCGCTGCGCGCCGTCGCCGACCTCTGACCCGCCACATCGCAGTTAAATCTGTGTTTCGAACACGACATCGACATCACCCCTTCGTGTTCGGGTAGCTCGGCGCTCGCTATCCTCCCGCCAGCCTTACGAAGGGTATGGACGTGGCAGATTTTTTCGACACCATTAGCAGCATCGTGTGGAGCCCACCGCTCATCTACCTCTGCCTCGGCGCGGGTCTCTATTTCAGCATCCGCACCAGGCTGGTTCAGCTGCGCCGGATCCCGGACATGGTGCGCCTGACCTTCACCGGCGAGAAATCCGAGGGCGGGGTCTCGTCGTTCCAGGCGTTGGCGATGTCGCTGGCCGGCCGGATCGGGACCGGAAACATCGCGGGAGTGGCCACAGCCATCGCCTTCGGCGGGCCCGGCGCTGTGTTCTGGATGTGGACCGTGGCCTTCTTCGGCGCCTCCACGGCATTCGTCGAATCCGTGCTCGGCCAGATCTACAAGGAACGCGACCACCTCGGGAACTACCGGGGCGGACCGGCGTATTACATCGAGAAGTGCATGCGGCAGAAGTGGTACGCCCTGCTCTTCGCCGGCGTCACCGTCGTCGCCACGGGGTTGCTCCTCCCCGGCATCCAGACGAACAGCATCTCCGGCTCGATCGAGAACGCCTGGGGAATCCCCCCATGGGTCACCGCGATCGGCCTGGTCATCGCGCTGGCGTTCATCATCCTCGGCGGGGTGAAGCGGATCGCTGCCTTCGCGAGCGTGGTGGTTCCGTTCATGGCCGTGGCGTACATCGTCCTCGCTCTCGTCATCGTGTTCGCCAACGCCGCGCAGGTCCCCGAGGTGTTCCGGCTGATCTTCTCCAGTGCGTTCGGCCTGGAGGCCGGGTTCGGCGCCATCGTGGGCATGGCCGTGGAATGGGGAGTGCGCCGCGGCGTCTACTCCAACGAGGCAGGCCAGGGAACCGGTCCCCACGCCGCCGCGGCTGCGGAGGTCTCGCATCCCGCCAAGCAGGGGCTCGTGCAGGCGTTCTCGGTGTACATCGACACGCTGTTCGTGTGCAGTGCCACGGCGTTCCTGCTGCTGTCCACCGGGATCTACCGAGTGTGGGACGGGGGATCCACCGACGGCACGCTGCTCTACGACGGAATCCGCAGCGACGTGGAGGTCGGGCCTGCCTTCACCCAGGCCGGATTCGACAGCCTCCTGCCCGGCGCAGGCGCCAGCTTCGTGGCCGTCTCGATCGCGTTCTTCGCCTTCACCACCGTCGTGGCCTACTACTACATGGCCGAGACCAACCTGAACTACTTCATGCGCAACGTCGCGAGCATGCGCGTCGAACGCATCTGCTGGAGGCTGCTCCAGGCGTTCTTCCTGGTCGCGGCGGCCACCGGCGCCGTCATCACGGCAACGGAGGCGTGGACGCTCGGCGACATCGGTGTCGGACTGATGGCCTGGCTGAACATCATCGCGATCCTGATCATCCAGCGGCCTGCCCTCGTTGCGCTTCGCGACTACGAGCGTCAGACCAAGGCCGGTGTCGATCCGACCTTCGACCCGGTCGCCCTGAATATCAAGGGTGCAGCCTTCTGGGAGCGGGCGGACGACGCCGAAGTGGCACGCACCCCCGGCGCCTGACAACGCGGCGGCGGGGCCGTGCCGTCCCGCCGCCGTCCCGCCGCCGCCGTCGACGTCTGAATCGCCTCGATCTGGACCGGAATCGCAGAATTCCAGACGGGCCATGGTCGCGGCCGGCCGGCCCGAAGACCGTGTACCCATGACGTCTTCCGTGGTCGCCGGCGCGGTGCGCCGCCGCTGGCCGGCACTGGCCGGAATCGCCTTCGCCGTGCTGGTCTCCATCGGCATGGCCAACGGTGTCGAGCAGGCGCCGGTCCTCGCCGCGGCGGCGACCGTCTACATCGGTTGTGCGGGGCTGCGGAAGCCCGGTGCGGCGTGGCCGATCTTCCTGGGGTCCGTCGTCGTCATCACCGTGCTGAAGCTCCTCGACTTCGACCCGACACTGATCGTGCTGGGCTGCGGGGCGGCACTGGGCGTCTACGGCCTGTTGCGCGGATTCGTCCGCCCCGGCTACGGACTGCCCCTGCAGTCCGTCGCGCTGCTCGGCTTCGGCCTCGTCGCCGCGATCGCCCTGTTCGTGGACACCGACCTGGGCGCGTACCTCGTCGCGGCCGGCCTGCTCGCCCACTCGGCGTGGGATCTGTACCACTACCGCACCAACCGGGTGGTGACCCGCTCCCTCGCCGAGTTCTGCCTCCTGCTCGACGCGTCGGTCGCGGTGCTGATCGTGGTGATGACGCTCACCGGCTCTGCGTGAGCTTCAACGAGATGTAATAGCTGATCCCCGACAGCTTCGTGTGCTTCACCGAAACCCGCTTGTACTCGGTGAACCCGAGCTTCCGGTACAGGTTGAGCGCGGGCGTGTTGATGTCCGAGACGGTCTCCAGGACGTACTCCCGGTACTGCGTCAGGGCGAGCAGGTGCGTGATGAGCGCCGTGGCCACGCCCTTGCCCTGGAACCGCGAGGCGGTGCCGACGAACTCGATCGACGCGGCGCCGTGGGCGAGGCCGAGCACACCTCCCGAGAACTCCCGCTTCAACGCGATGGCGCCGACCGTCCCCTTGATGAGCCCGAGGTGGCGGCGGAGGTGTCCGCCCTGCGGCACCGCGCTCTGCTGCCGCCCGTCCGTGCAGGCGGCGATCCCGGCGGGTTCGCCGTCGAGCAGGGCGACGTGGAACACGTCGAGCACCAGCATGTGCTCGAACGCGTCGGCCAGCCTGCCGGGATCCTTGGAGAAGTAGGCGAAGTCCTGGCCGAAGGCGTCGACGAACACCTCCGTGATCGGCCGCCGGTAGGCCTCGCCCAGCGCGCGGGCTGCAACGATCTCGATCATGTGTGCTCCCTCGTCAGGAATCCGGTGAGCGTCGACGGGTGGGGCGCGACGAACCGGTCGCCGAGGGCGGCCTTCAGCGTCGCCAGCCCGGTCACGGCCGCGAACCAGCACGTCGCCAGCTCGGTGGCGGCGCCCGGCCGGAACTCGCCGAGCCGCTGTCCCCGGTGGACGAGCGCCACGGTGGCGTCGACCAGCGCGAGGTGCTGGTCGAGCAGCGCGTCGATCTGAGCGGACTCCCGCCGCGACACGAACGCCTGGTTCATGATCAGCATGAACTCGGCGGATCCCTGCACGCGCGCGATGTCGTCGACGAGCTCCCGGGCGAACTCCTCGAGGATCGCGCTCGGCGACCCCTCGCCGCTGAACAGCTCGGCGACCCGGCGCAGGCCGTCCGTGGCCTGAGCGGCCAGCGCCGCGAACAGGTCGTCCTTCGTGGCGTAGTGCCGGTAGATCAGCCCGGTGCTCATCCCCGCCTCGCGCGCGATGTCCCGCATGTTCGTGGCCGCGAAGCCGTGGCGTGCGAAGAGCGTGATCGCCGCGGCCTGCACCTTCTCCAGGGTCGCGGCACGCATGGCCTCGTACTGGGCACTGCTTCTGGGCACGGCGCCTCCGGTTTGAATGAACTGATGTTCATCATATCGACCTCTTGCCACACCGCGCACCGCCGCCTAGGTTCTCTCGTAAGTTGAGCATTGATGCTCAAAGTATGAGAAGGAGCCGCGATGCCTGCCCCTCCGCTCACCGGCTACCGGGTGCTGGAGCTCGGAAACTTCATCGCCGCCCCGTTCGCGAGCCGGATCTTCGCCGACTTCGGGGCCGAGGTCGTCAAGATCGAGCGGCCCGGGGTCGGGGACGAGCTGCGCGGCTGGCGGCGCAACCGTGGCGACACGTCGATGCTGTTCCGCACCATCGCCCGGAACAAGAAGTCGGTCACGCTCGACCTGCGCAGCGCCGAGGGCCGGGGCGTCGCACTCGACCTGGTCCGGCACACCGACGTCGTCGTCGAGAACTTCCGGCCCGGCACCCTGGAGCGCTGGGGCCTCGGCCCCGGCGAGCTGGCGGCGGCGAACCCCGACGTCGTGCTGGTGCGGATCTCCGGATACGGCCAGACCGGCCCGTACCGCGACCGAGCCGGGTTCGGCGGGGTCGCCGAGGCCTTCGGCGGACTGCGCCAGGTCACCGGGTATCCCGACCGGCCCCCGGTCCGTCCCGCCGCTCCGCTCGGCGACGCCTTCGCCGGGCTCTACGGGGCGATCGGTGCCCTGATGCTGTTGCTGGGCCGGGCCACTGGGCGCCCGCACGAGGGGCCGCGGCTCGTCGACGTGGCGCTGTACGAGTCGGTCTTCATGGCGATGGAGTCGCTGGTGCCGGACCTCGATGCCTATGGCGTGGTGCGCGAACGCACGGCGGGCAACCTGCCCGGCGTCGTGCCGAGCGGCGTGTACCCCACCTCTGACGGGCAGTCGGTGATGATCGCGGGCAACTCCAGCGGCGCGTTCGGCAGGCTGATGACCGCGGTCGGGCGGGCCGACCTGGCCGCCGACCCCACACTCGCCGACGGCGACGCGCGCTCCGCCCGCGAAACCGAGCTGGACGACGCCATCAGCGCCTGGACGAGCCGGCACACGGCGCCGGAGGCGGTCGAGGTCCTCGGCGCCGCAGGCGTGCCGGTCGGCCCTGTCTACGACGCGGCCGCGATCGCGGAGGACCCGCACTTCACGGCAAGGGACATGCTGCGCCCGCTGAAGGTGCGGGTCGAGGACGAGCCGGAGGAGATCCGCTTCCCCGGCGTCGTCCCGCGGGTGCCGGGCGCACCCGGCGACGTCCGATGGGCCGGCCCCGAGCTCGGTGAGCACACCGACCACGTCCTCGGCAGCGTGCTCGGCCTCGGCCGGGAGCACATCGCCGCCCTCCGCGAGCGCGGGGTGGTGTGACCGTGACCCGGGTCGAGATCACCGACGTCGTCCTGCGCGACGGGTTCCAGGACGAGCCGGTCGTGGTGTCGATGGCCGACCGCGTCCGCGTCGCGGAGGCGCTCGTCGCCGCCGGGCTGCGCCGGATCGAGGCCGCCTCGTTCGTCAACCCGGCGCGCGTTCCGCAGATGGCCGGTGCCGAGGAACTCCTCGCCGCGCTGCCCCACCCGCCCGGCGTCGGCTGGACCGTGCTCGCGCTCAACCGGCGAGGTGTCGAGCGGGCCGTCGCGGCCGGGGCGACCGACGTCACCGTGGTCGTCTCCGCGAGCGATGGCCACAGCCGGGCCAACGCGGGCCGCTCCGCGCAGGACGCCCTCGACGATCTCGCCGGCGTGGCCGACGACCATCCGCACGTCCGGTTCGCCGGAGGCGTGGCCACCGCGTTCGTCTGCCCCTTCGACGGGGAGATCCCGCCCGAGCGGCTGGCCGGGGTCGCCGGCGCGTTCGCCGGCATCGGCATCACCCGGCTCGGCCTCGCCGACACCCTGGGCACGGCCGCGCCCGAGCAGGTCGCCCGCTCCCTGGACGCCGTGCGCTCCGCGGTCCCGGACGCCGAGCTCGGCCTCCACCTGCACGACGCGCTCGGCCAGGCGCTGCGGACCGTCGACATCGCCCTCGAGCTGGGCGTCACGCGGTTCGACGCCGCCGCGGGCGGCTACGGCGGATGCCCGTTCGCGCCCGGCGCCCACGGCAACCTCGCCACCGAGGCCCTCGTCGCCCACCTGCACGAGCGGGGTGTCGACACCGGCATCGACGCGGGCCTGCTCGCCGAGGCCGTCGTCGTCGTCGAGGACGCACTGCGCAACGGCCAACCGATCGGCTAGTCCACAACCCGCGGGAGACAACGATGTCCACGATCCCCGACACCGCCCCACCGACCACTCGGGAACCCCGGATCGCCGGGCTGCCGGTGCTCGTGTACCTGGTCGCCGCCGCGATCGTCCTCACCGCCGCGCTGACCGGATCGCTGCCCTCGTCGCTGCTGTCCGGCTTCGCCGTCACGATGCTGGTCGGCGGCCTGCTGATGACGGTCGGTCAGCGCGTGCCGGTGCTGCGCGACTTCGGGCTGCCCACGATCCTCTGCACGTTCGTGCCGGCGATCCTGCTGTTCGCGGGCCTCTTCCCGCAGACCGCCGCCGAGGTCGTGTCCGGGTTCGTCGAGGACAGCGGCTTCCTCGACTTCCTCGTCATCACCATCATCGCGGGCAGCATCCTGGGCATGCCGCGGGCGCTGCTGCTGAAGGCAGGGCCGCGGTTCGCGGTGCCGCTCATCGGCTGCCTCGTCGCGACGTTCCTGCTCATCGGCCTGCTGGGCGCCGCGCTGGGATTCGGCTTCGTGCAGGCGATCCTCTTCATCGCCGCCCCGATCATGGCAGGCGGCCTCGGCGTCGGCGCGGTGCCGATGTCGCAGATGTACGCCGCGGCCACCGGGAACGACGCGGCAGCGTTCATGGGGCAGCTGATGTCCGCGGTCGTCGTCGCCAACATCATCTGCATCCTCGTCGCGGGCCTCTACAACGGGCTCGGCAAGCGCCGCCAGCTGTTCGTGGGGTTCAACGGCCACGGCAAGCTGCTGCGGGTCGAGGGTCGCGCGGACGACTTCGCGCCCGCCGTCACGCGCGACGCCGCCACGTTCGTCGCGCTCGGCCAGGGCCTGCTGGTCGCCGCGGCGCTCTTCGTGTTCGGCCACCTCGCTGGGGGTGTCCTCCCCGCGCTGCACCCCTACGCCTGGACGATCATCGCGGCCGCGCTGGTGAAGATCTTCGGTCTGCTCCCCCGCGAGCTGGAGGAGGCCAGCACGCAGTGGGGCGACCTGGTGCTCTCGCTGTTCGTCCCGGCCCTGCTGGTTGCGGTCAGCGTCACCTACATCGACATCGGTGACGTGCTGGCCGCCCTGAGCAGCCCGCTCTTCATCGGGCTGACGATCGTCACGGTGCTGGTCGCCACGCTCACCTCGGGCCTGCTGGGCTGGCTGGTGAAGTTCCACTTCGTCGAGGCCGCGATCACGCCGGGGCTGGTGATGGCCGACACCGGGAGCAGCGGCGACGTGTCGGTGCTCAGCGCCGCGGGGCGGCTGCACCTCATGCCGTTCGCGGCGCTCACCAACCGGCTGGGCGGCGCGCTGGTCCTGTTCGTCACGTCGCTCATCGCGCCCGCGCTGTCGTGAGGTTTCATCACGGGATGCGCCTGATCTCCCTCGGTGACCGCACTCCCCACGTCGACCCGTCGGCCTGGCTCGCGGACACCGCCACCGTCGTCGGCGACGTGACCATCGGGCCCGACAGCGGCGTCTTCTACAGCGCGGTGCTGCGCGCCGACATGGAGTCGGTGACCGTCGGTGCCGGCAGCAACATCCAGGACGGTGCGGTCCTGCACGCCGACCCGGGCTTCCCGGCCCGGATCGGCGACGACGTGAGCGTCGGCCACGGGGCGGTGCTGCACGGCTGCACCGTGGAGGACGGTTGCCTGATCGGCATGAACGCCACCGTGCTGAACGGGGCGGTCATCGGCGAAGGGTCGCTGGTGGCGGCGAGCGCGCTCGTCCCCGCGGGGGCAGTCATCCCGCCGCGGTCGCTGGTGGCCGGCGTGCCCGGCAAGGTGCGTCGCGAGCTGAGCGACGCCGAGGTCGAGCACAACCGCGCCAACGCAGCCGTCTACCGGCAGCTCGCCGATACACATAGTGCGGCCACGGGAGGGGCCGCCATGTGACCGCGCCCTACGCTGGCGCGGTGGGCATCGATCCGCTGGCTGGCGCCGCGACCGGGCCGGTGATCCGCTCCACCGGCGTCGGGGTGCTGGACCGGGTGGTTGCCGTGCTCGACGCCGTCGAGACCCGCCGGATGACGGCGTCCGAGCTGGCCCGCCACCTGGGACTGTCCGTGCCCACCGCTCACCGGCTGGTCGGGTCGATGATGGCCCACGGCCTCCTCAGCCGCGACGACGACGGCCGGCTGCAGCTCGGGCACCGGTTCGCCGTGCCCTACCTCGAGCACGTGGCCGGGTCGGTGCTGACGGAGCTGCAGCAGCAGACCGGGGAGACCGCCCAGATCTGGGTCCGCCGCGGCGAGCACCGGCTGTGCCTGGCCAGCGTCGACTCCCCCGCCGAGCTGCGAGCGTCCGTGCCGGTCGGCACGCTCCTGCCGCTCACGGCCGGCGGGTCGGCGGCCCGCGTCCTGACCGAGCCGGTCGCCCGCTGGGTCGAGAGCATCTCCCAGCGAACGCCCGGTCTCTGCTCCGTCAGCGCCGGCATCCGCCGGCCGGGCGGGGAGACGGTCGCAGCGGTGTGCGTCGCGGCGCCGGTGGTGCGGGTCGGCGAAGCCGGCCCCGGCGCGCTCTACGGCGACGCCCTCCTCGCAGCGGCAGCGCGACTGTCCGATGCGCTCGAGCCGGCCTGATCCGCACGGAGACACACCTCTTCTGGCTGACGCGCTCACCGGCGGATCTCGGCCGTTGTGCGCCGATCTGCTGATCACGGCTCGCAGGTGCGTTCCGCGGAACACGCCCGGGTGCGGCCGCGGAGCCGCGCCTTTCGTTGACGCGCCGTCCCCGACGAGGGGCACGCCCGTTCACGACGAGACCGCCCCGGGCGGCGTGCCACGCGACCGGCTGTGGTCCCGTTCCCACCCCGGCCACCCCAGGAACCCGGACCATGATCGACCGAAGCGTGACATCAGCCGCACCCACGCGGCTCATGTCACGTTCCCGCTGATCACAGGCCTGGGCCCGGCCCTGAGTTGCGCGCTCACCGGAGCGAGCGGGTCAGCGGCGAATTGTTCGACGGACACAGTCATCTCCTTCTTCCCTTCCCTCAGGCGCGATCTGTTCCTGCTTGCCTTTGTCTGCGCTCACCGAGATGAACCCGCTGGCGGGCATGCCGAGAGGATCACCGCGGTGGTGCCCTCCGGCACTGCGATCGTTGTCGTGTCTCCGACGGAGAGACTCGAGTAGTAGATGGCCGGCGCGGCCCCGTTGGAGCCGACGACGGTCACCACCACGGATACGGCCGACGATCCCCATCCGAATGCCAATGGTCATAGTCCTTCGAGTTGGACGCGGCCTTGCTGAGCTCTGTGTACGTGCTGAGCGACACGACGCGCCGCGTCCGCCAGGCAATAGACGGCGCACGGCCACCGGTCGGCCGACCGGGTCTGCCACCGGCACATCGTGCACCTGCCCTGCCGGTCGGGAACGTGCTCGGCGAGCAGCCGTTGCCACACCTCTGCCATAGGCGCCAGTGCGATAGCGGCCGCGCTCGGGGCGGGGTCGCCCGCCGCCGGGTTCACAGGTCGCGCCCATCACGGCGAGCCGGCGTTGCCTGGCGTTCCCGGAGTCCGCGTATCGCGGCGAGTAGTGGCCTGATCACCCGGAGAAAGCTACGAGGGATCGCGAGCGAAGGGTTTCCTGCGTGGAAACGCTCAGTGGCGCGGAGACGATCAGGCGATGCCTACGCGGTTCTTCAGCGAGTCCAGCTCCCACACCCGGCGCCGCGCGCGCCGGTCCAGCAGCTCGATCAGCTCCCGCGCAAGCGGGTCCTGCCGTATCCGCACCGGCGCCACCCGGTCCGCCTTGTCGATGTGCCGCAACGCCTCGGCGTCGCGGGCGCCCTCAGCCTGTGCGAACGCGCGCGCCAGATCGAAGTGCACGGCCGCCACGCGGTCCGGCGACCCGAGGGTGTTCAAGTCGATCACCGGTGCGAGCTTCTCCGCCGCCTCTGGTCCACGGTCGGTTTCGACCGCCACCGCCAGCTCCCATGCGCCCACGTTCGACGGCCCGAAGTGGTAGAGCATGAAGTTGCGTTCGCCGGTAAAGCGGGCAAGCGCGCTGGCCTCGCCGAGGTGCGTCTCAGCGTCACCGACGTTGCCGTCGCGGGCCGCGAGGTGCGCCGCCGTGAGGTGCAGCATCCCGCGTGCCTCGGCCGCCGAGGTGTCCCGCGCGGTCGGCCCGGGTGCCTCCTGTGCCTCGCCGAGCGCCTCACGGAGAACCACCCCGGCCCGATGCCGCGCACCCACCCGGTTGAGGCTGATCGCGCGGCCCATCGCCATTAGCGATGCGAGGTCTCCGCGCTCCAGGCGCCGCGCCGCGTCCCATCCCCGACGGGTTGCGGTGACCGCCAGCTCGCCGTGTCCCATCGTGTAGGCCAGCGACCGCGCCACAATGCACGCGGTCACCAGCGCGCGCAGCGCCTCCCGGCGCTCGTCCCCGTCACCTCGGGCGCCGATCACGTGCAGCTCGGTGATGAGGTCCCCGAGCACGCTGCCGGAGACGATCTCGTACCGCACCTGGTCCGCGGCCGCATTCGCCCGATCCGCGAGGTCGACCAGCTCGGCCAACGGACGCGTCGGCACCTCGGGTACGTCGTCAAGCGTGGTGTCGTGCAGCGCCGCCGTGAGGCCGGGGATCGCGGACGCCGCCGCCATCGAACGCCGGTCCGGCGCCACCGCCGGTAGCCCGGTCAGGTCGATCGGGGAGCACCCCAGCGCGGCGGCGAGGTCCTCCACCAGCCCGCGCCGGGTGAAGCTCGCCTTGCCGTTCTCCAGCTTGGAAAGGTAGCCCTTGCTGACGCCCGCGAGACCGGCGGCAGCGCTCAGGGACATCCCGCGACGCCGCCGGATCATCCGGGCCGTCGCTCCGATCCGGCCGCTGTCGTCGCCCATCCCCGGCCCGCCTCCTGGCTCGCGGCCCCCGCCGTGTCGTCGTCCGTGGCACCCCGGGGGCACGTCCTGTCGTGGCGTGTCCCACCGTAGCGGCTGGTGATGAACGCCGCGTGGCTCCGTGTAGCGGGCTGCATGTTGTCGGTGCACCGCCTGCAACAGGCGCCGGTGACGAGGTGGACGGTTCCTGCCACCTACGCATGGGGTGCGTGAGCGGTGGCGAGTCAGACCGTCGGGATCGCGCGGACCGTGCTCGTGAAGACCTGCAGCAGGGGACGGTCGTTTCCCGCCAGGTGGACCATCGCGATCTCGGCGTGTGCCGGCTCGCCCCGCAGGTCGCGGTAGGCGACACCGGGGAGCGCGAGGTGGCGGATGCCGCCGGGCACGAGCGCGACGCCAAGGCCGGCGGCCACGAGCCCGACCACCGTCGGCATCGCGAGCGCCTCCTGGACGACGCGTGGGGCGAAGCCGGCGTCATGGCACGCGGCCACGAGATGGTCGTAGAACTCGGGCGCCGACCAGCGCGGGAACGTCACGAAGGCCTCGCCGTGCAGGTCGGCGAGGTGCACGTCAGGCCCGGCGCAGAGCGGGTGGCCCGCCGGGAGCACGGCGACTACCGGCTCGCGCCACACAACCGTGGAAGCGAGCTCGGCGGCCGGTGCCGGCGGGCGAGTGAAGGCCACGTCGAGCTCGCCGCGGTGCAGCGCCCGCAGCAGGTCCTGGCTGCCCGCCTCCGTCAGCCGCAGGGTGGCATCGGGTGCCGCCTTCCGGAACGGCGGCAGCACGGCGGGGAGCAGGGCGAGCGCCGCGGTGGCCAGGAACCCGACGTCGAGGCGGCCTGCGCGGCCGGTTCCCGCCGCCCGCGCGGTGCTCGCGGCGCGCTCGGCGTGGTCGAGCGCGCGACGGGCGTGATCGAGCATGGCAAGGCCCGCGTCGGTGAGCTCGACCTTGCGCCGGTTGCGGCGGAACAGCGGCACGCCGAGCTCGCGCTCCAGCCGCTGGATCTGCTGGGACAGCGGTGACTGCGCCATGTGCAGGCGGCGGGCCGCCCTGCCGAAGTGCAGCTCCTCGGCGACCGCGATGAACGACCGCAGGTGCCTGAGCTCCATGAGACGCAAACCGTATCACCGGGTCTCAAGTTGGTCTTTTCTCCTGCTCACCGACGGGGTAGCCGATGACCATGAACGCTGACGTCGTCGTGATCGGAGCCGGGTCCGCGGGCGGTGTGGTCGCGGCTCGGCTGTCAGAAGAAGCTGAACGCCGGGTCGTCCTCGTCGAGGCGGGCCCCGACTTCGGATCGGAGACCGCCGCCCAGCCGGGCGAGATCCTCGACGCCGCCGACCCCACCGGCACCGGCTACGACTGGGGCTACACGGACACGTCGGGCGTCCCCCTGTTCGCCGGGCGGATCGTCGGGGGCAGCTCGGCCACCAACAACGTCATGGCGCTGCGCGGGGACCCCACGGTCTACGAGTCGTGGGGATGGTCGTTCGCGGACGTCCTGCCCGCCTTCGTCCGGCTCGAGCGCGACCTGGACTTCCCGGACGAGCCATGGCACGGCGACCGTGGGCCGATCCCGGTGCGCCGCCCGCCCGGGGCGGACCAGGCGCCGTTCCTGCGGGCCTGTGAGGAGCTGGGCCACGAGCGCATCGCCGACCACAATGCGCCCGGCGCGGTCGGGGCCGGTCCGCTCCCGCTGAACGAGGTCGACGGGGTGCGCCAGTCCACGACCCTGACCTACCTGCGAGCCGCCCGGGAGCGGCCGAACCTGACCATCCATGCCGAGCGACCCGTCGAGCGCGTCCTCGTCGAGGACGGCCGGGCGACCGGTGTGCAGCTGCGCGGCGGCGACCGCATCCGGGCCCGCGAGGTCGTGCTGTGCGCGGGGGCGTTCGGCAGCCCCACCCTCCTGCTGCGCTCGGGCATCGGGCCCGCGGACGAGCTGGCCGCGCTGGGCGTTCCCGTCGAGCACGACCTGCAAGGCGTGGGCCGCAACCTGCAGGACCACCCGCTGCTGCGGCTGCAGTACGACGCCGACGGCCTCTCGGTCGCGGACCCGCCGCGCCAGTCCCTGCTCACCACCAACGCCGGAATCCAGGTCTTCCCCAGCGGCCCGACCGCCGACGAGCCGCACACCCTGACCCTGCTGGTCGCGCTCATGACGCCGCGGTCCCGGGGTGCGCTGCGGTTGACCTCGGCCGGCCCATCGCGCATCGACCCGGGCCACCTCCGCGAGCCCGATGACGCGGAGCAGCTCGCCGAAGGCGCCCGGCTCGCCCACCGGCTGTCGAGGCACCTCGGGGTCGACGGACCCGAACCGGTTCTCCAGAACGTCGGCAGCTATCAGCACCCGATCGGCACCTGCCGCATGGGGCTTGCCGACGGCCCACAGTCCGTGGTCGACGGCACCGGCAGGGTCCACGGGCTCGAGGGACTGTCGATCATCGACGCCTCGATCATGCCGTCGATCCCATCGGCCAACACCAACCTGCCCACGCTCATGCTGGCCGAGCGGCTCGCATGAACCCGCTCGCGCGCTCCGGGATCTACGCAGGTGGGTTCCTCGGTCCGTTCGGCGGCGGGCTCACGGTGGCGATGCTGCCCGAGCTCGGCGCCGCCTTCGGAGTGCCTGCGGGCACCGCGGCGCTGTCGATCACCGCGTACATGCTGCCGTTCGCGGCCGTCATGCTCGTCTCGGGCACGCTCGGGGAGCGGTGGGGCAGGCGGCGCACCGTCGTCGCCGCGTACGGGGTGTACGCGCTCGCCGCGCTGGCCTGCGTGCTCGCACCGACGCTTCCGCTCTTCCTCGCGGCCACGGCGCTGCTGGGCACGGCGAACGCGTTCACCACCCCGCTGCTCATGGCGGCGCTCGCCGCCGCGGTGGCGGGCGACCGGTTGGGCAGGGCGCTGGGCTGGTTCGGGGCGCTGCAGGCGGCGGGGGCGACGTCGGCGCCGCTGCTCGGTGGGCTCGTGGCCGAAGCCGACTGGCGGCTGGCCTTCGCGGGCGTCGCGGTGGTGGCGGCCGCCCTTGCCCTGATCGGGATCCCGGCGGAAGCAGGGACCAGGCCGCCTGGGTTGCGGAGTGCGCTGCGGCCGGCCGTGCTCCGCGCGGGCCTGGCCGCTGCGCTCGGCTGGGGCTGCCTCGCCGGCCTCGGCTTCCTCGTGGCGCTGCGGCTCGACGAGCAGTTCCGGGCCGGTGCCGGGGAGCGCGGGCTGGTGCTCACCGCCGCCGGGGTGGCCGGGATGCTCACCGCCCGGCTCGTGGGCGGCGGCGTCGACCGGATGGGCACGCGCGCCGGCGTACTCGCCGGAGCCGGGCTGGGTGCACTCGCCGTCACCGCCGTCGGGGTGCTCCCCGCGCTCTGGATGGTCGCGCTCGCGTGGGCGGTGGGTGGCGTGGCCACCCAGCTCGTGCTCGTCGGCGTCAACACGCTCGTCCTCGGCGGGGAGGAGAACCGCGGAGGCGCGGTATCAGTGGTGCAGGCCCTGCGATTCGGCGGCGGCGCGCTGAGCCCGGTGGTGTTCACGCCGATCTACCACGCGGACCCGCTGATCGGCTTCCTGCTCCCGGCCGTGCTACTGGCCGCGATCGTCCCCGCCGCTCTGCCCCGCCCACTGTCAGCAAAGTGGCCTTGCTGACATCCGGGCCGGACCTCAGCGTCCATTCAGGTGGCATGGGAAAGATCGGCTCGTGACGCAAGAACGGCCGCATCGCCGGCTGGGATCCCGCTGGATGGCGCTGCTGTTCGTGGCAGGAGTGGCCCTTCTGACGCTGCCCGATCTGGTCGGGCTCGACGTGGTCACTCCGTTCGCGCAGCTCGTCGCGCTCCGCCCGTACCTGCTGGTCGGGCTGGTGATCCTCGTGCCGGTGCTGCTGGTGCTCGCGCGGCGGGTGCGCGGGGCCGTGCTCGCCGCCGCTGGCGTGGTCGTCGTGCTGGTGGTCGCGGCCGGCATGATCGCCCCGAGGGCCGTGTCGACGACACCGGTCCGCGCGGGCGGCCACACGCTGACGATCGCCGCGTTCAACACCTACAGCGGCGGTGCGGACGTCGGCGAGGTCGCCGCGCTGATCCGCGACGAGCGCCCGGACCTGGTCTCGCTCGTCGAGGCGAGCACGACGTTCCGCTCGAAGCTGGCCCCGCTGGTCGAGCCGCTGGGCTACCACCTGGTCACCGCGGTCGGGGAGCCCGATGGCGACCTCGGCGGCGTCACGGCGGTCGTCGCCGACCGTCTCGGCGACGTGCGCAGCAGCACCTACATCGCGACCCCGTTCCCGCGCGTCGAGCTGGAGGGCGGCGGCCTCGGGGAGCTGCGGTTCGTCGCGTTCCACACCCTCGCCCCACGCCGCGGGGACGTGCCGCAGTGGCGGTCCGACGTGAGCCTGGTGTCCCAGTGGTGTGCCGGGCCCCAGCCGGCGATCATCGCTGGGGACTTCAACGCCACGCTCGACCACTCGGTGTTCCGGTCGGCCATGGCCGGGTGCGGGGACGCGGCGGCCCAGCGCGGCCATGGCCTGACGCCGACCTGGCCGACGTGGCTGCCGGGCTGGCTGGGACCGCAGATCGACCACGTGCTCGCCACCGACCCGATCGTCGCCGAGACGTTCGAGGTGCGGGACATCGCCGGGAGCGATCACCGGGCGGTGCTCACCCGGCTCCGGATCCCGGACGACGTCATGCCCGGAATCGGTAACCCATCCCCGCCTCAGTGATCAGGTGTTCCGGGTGGGCCGGGTCGCGTTCCAGCTTGCGCCGCAGCTGCGCCATGTACACGCGCAGGTAGCTGGTCTCCTTGCGCTCCACCGGCCCCCAGACCTCCCGCAGCAGCTGTTTGCGGCCCACGAGCCTGCCCCGGTTGCGCACGAGGAGATCGAGCAGGCTCCACTCGGTCGGCGTGAGGTGCACCTCCTCCCCCGACCGGCGGACGATCTTCGCGGCCAGGTCGATCGTGAGCTCACCCGCGTCGATCGGGCCGTTCTCGGGAACGGTCGCGGCGCGGCGGACGGCGGCGCGCAGCCGCGCCATGAGCTCGTCGACGCCGAACGGCTTGGTCACGTAGTCGTCCGCCCCGCGGTCGAGCGAGCGCACCTTGTCGCCGGAGTCTGCCCGTGCGGACAGCACGATGATCGGCACGGTCGTGAACGCCCGCAGCGCGGTGATCACCTCGGTGCCGTCGAGGTCGGGCAGCCCGAGATCGAGCACGACCACGTCGATCTCGTGCTCCTCGGCCGCGCGCACCGCCGCCTTACCGGTGACGGCGGTGTGCACCTCGTAGCCCCGTGCGGCGAGGTGGATCCGAAGGGCGCGCAGCAACTGGGTGTCGTCGTCGACGACCAGCACGGCCGTCACGACGCCACGTCCGTCGACTGCGCAGCTGGCAGGCTGACCACGACGGTGAGCCCGCCGCCGGGCGTGTCCTCCGCGGTGAGCGTGCCGCCCATCGCCTCGGTGAAACCCCGCGCGACGCTCAGGCCGAGCCCCAGACCGTTGTGGTCGCGGTCGCCGAGACGCTGGAACGGGGCGAAGAGCTTCTCGGAGTCCGCGACGGATACGCCTGGCCCGGAGTCGACGATCCGCAGCTCGACGAGGTCGGCGTGGGCGCTGGCCCGCAACACGACCGGTGCGCCCCGCCCGTGGCGCAGCGCGTTGTCGACGACGTTCGCGACGACCCGTTCCAACAGCCCGGGATCGGCGAGGACCTCCGGCAGGCGCTCGTCGATCTCCAGCTCGACGCGACCCGCGCCGTCGAGGCCGCGCATGGCCAGCACCGCGACGTCGTCGTAGCCGACGGGCCGCAGGTCGGGGGTGACGGCGCCGGTGGCGAGGCGCGAGGAGTCGAGCAGGTTGTTGACGAGGCCGGTGAGGCGGTCGGCGGACTCCTCGATGGTGGCGGCCAGCTCGCCGCGATCCTCGCTCGAGAGCCGGATGTCACCGTCGCGCAGGGTCCCGGCCGCGGCCTTGATCGAGGTCAGCGGCGTGCGCAGGTCGTGCCCGACCGCCGAGAGCAGCGCGCTGCGCAGCTCGACCGCGTCGGCGCGGCGCCGTGCCTCGGCGGCCTCGTCGGCGATCTGCCGGTTGCGCAGAGCGATCAGCGCCTGGCCCGCCACCGCCTCGAGCAACCGCCGGTCCGCTGCCGGCAGCGTGCGCCCGCGCGCGACGAGGTGCACGTCCGGCTCCACCGCGACGTCGACGTCGGCATGCTCGGGCTTCCCGCAGTCCGGCGGGCCCGAACAGGCGGAGATCACCCACTGGTCGTCGACGCGTTCCAGTATCGCCACGGTGGTCATGCCGAACGCCTCGCGCACCCGGTCGAGCAGCCGCGCGAGCGGCTTGGGCCGGGTGAGCACCGTCCGGGAGAACGACGCCAGCAGCGCCGCCTCCGCGCCGGCCGCCGCGGCCTGCTGGGCCCGGCGGGCGGCGCGGTCGACGACGAGCGCGACGAGCACCGCGGTGATCACCATCGCCACGAGCATGACCACGTTCTCGCGCTCGGCGATCGTCAACGTGTAGAGCGGCGGCGTCAGGAAGAAGTTGAGCAGCGTCGCGCCGGCGAGGGCCGCGAGCAGGGCGGGGCCGAGCCCACCGACCAACGCGACGACGACCGTGGCGAGGAAGAACAGCACAACGTCGGTGGAGAGGTCGAAGAGGTCACGGCCGACGACCCCGATCCCCGTCGCCAGCACCGGGAGGACGACGCCCAGCGCCCAGCCGATCGCCCGGCGCGTGACCGGCACCGCGCTGAAGCGGCGCGGCAGCCGCAGGCCGCGGCCGGCCTCGTCGTGGGTGACCATGTGCACGTCGATCGGGCCCGAGTCCTGCACCACCCGGGAACCGATGCCCTCGTCGACGGCGCGGGCGAGCCGGGAGCGCCGCGAGGTGCCGATCACCAGCTGGGTGGCGTCCACGCCACGGGCGAAGTCGAGCAGGGCGGCCGGCACGTCGTCGCCGACGACCGTGTGGAACGAGGCGCCGACGTCCTCGGCGAGCCGCCGCAGCTTGGCCAGTGCCGCGGCCGTGGCCCCGGCGAGCCCGTCGCCGCGCAGCACGTGCAGGGCGAACAGCTCCGCCGAGCCGGACCGCTTCGCAATGCGGGCCGCGCGGCGCAAGACCGTCTCGCTCTCCCGGCCGCCGGTCAGGGCCACGACGACCCGCTCGCGGGTCTCCCAGACATCCGTGGAGCGCTGGTCGGCGCGATGGCGCTGCAGCGCGACCTCGACCTGGTCGGCCACCCACAGCAGCGCCAGCTCCCGCAGCGCGGTGAGGTTGCGCGGCTGGAAGTAGTTCGCCATGGCCGCGTCGACCTTCTCCGGCGCGTAGACGTTGCCGTGCGCGAGCCGCCGCCGCAGCGCCTCGGGGGTGATGTCGACCAGTTCGACCTGCCCGGCCTTGCGCACCACCTCGTCGGGCACCGTCTCCTGCTGCCGGCTGCCGGTGATCTTCTCGATGACGTCGTTCAGCGACTCGAGGTGCTGCACGTTGAGCGTGGTCAGCACGGTGATCCCGGCGTCGAGGAGCTCCTCGACGTCCTGCCAGCGCTTGGCGTTGCGCGAACCGGGGACGTTGGTGTGGGCGAGCTCGTCGATCAGCACGACCTGCGGCTTGCGGGCGAGGACGGCGTCGACGTCGAGCTCGGTGAGGGTCACCCCCCGGTGGGCAAGCTCCCGCCGGGGGACGACATCGAGGCCCTCGAGCAGCGCGGCGGTCTTCTTGCGGCCGTGGGTCTCGACGAGGCCAACGACCACGTCCGTGCCGCGGTCCCTGCGCCGCCGGGCCTCGCCGAGCATGGCGTAGGTCTTGCCAACGCCGGGCGCCGCACCGAGGTAGATCCTCAGCTCGCCACGCTTGCCCATGCCGCAATCTTCTCTCTACCGCGCGATGGCGAGGTTCAGCTCGGTGACGTTCACGCCGTCGGCACCGAAGATCCCCAGCACCGCGTGCTGTGTGCTCCCCGCGACCAGCTGCCGCACCTCCTCCTCGCCGAGGCCCGTCACGCGGGCCACCCGAGGCACCTGCAGCTCCGCGTACTCCGGGGAGATGTGCGGGTCGACGCCGGACGCCGAAGCCGTGACGGCGTCGGCCGGCACCTGGTCGGGGTCCACGTCCTCTCGTTCCGCGATCACGGTGCGCCGCTGCTCGACGGCCGCGACGAGGTCCTCGTCGAAGCCTCCCTTGTTCGACCCGCCGGACGTGGAGGGGTCGCCGGGGCCGAGCACGTCCTCAGCGGACGCCGACGGCCGGGTGTGGAAGTACGGGTCGTTCGCCGGGTCCGCGGCCACGGGGTCGATCCCGATCAGCGTCGACCCGACCGGCGTGCCGTCGGCGCTGTAGATGATCGAGCCCTCCGCCCGCGACGAGAGGCCGGGCACGTGTGCCACGGCCCATACGGCCAGTGGGTAGGCGAGGCCGAGTACGACGGTCGCCACGAGGAGCATCCGCAGCGCGGCGCCCATCTGGCGGTTGAGCATGGTCAACATCTTCAGATCCCGGGGATGAGTCGGACGAGCAGGTCGATGAGGAAGATCCCGACGAAGGGCGTGACCACGCCGCCCACGCCGTAGATCAGCAGGTTGCGCCGCAGCAGCTGGGCCGCGGTCGACGGGCGGTAGCGCACGCCGCGCAGCGCGAGGGGGATCAGCGCGACGATGATCAGCGCGTTGAACACCACCGCGGACAGGATCGCCGACTCCGGTGTGGCCAGCCGCATGATGTTGAGCGTCCCGAGCTGCGGGTAGAGGACCGCGAACATCGCCGGCAGGATCGCGAAGTACTTCGCGAGGTCGTTCGCGATGCTGAACGTGGTCAGCGCACCCCGCGTGATCAGCAGCTGCTTGCCGATCTCGACGATGTCGATGAGCTTGGTCGGGTCCGAGTCGAGGTCGACCATGTTCCCGGCTTCCTTGGCCGCGGCGGTTCCGGTGTTCATCGCGACGCCCACGTCGGCCTGGGCGAGCGCCGGCGCGTCGTTGGTGCCGTCACCGGTCATGGCGACCAGGCGCCCGCCCTCCTGCTCCTTGCGGATCAGGGCCATCTTGTCCTCGGGCGTGGCCTCTGCGAGGTGGTCGTCCACCCCCGCCTCTTCCGCGATCGCGCGTGCCGTCAACGGGTTGTCCCCGGTGATCATCACGGTGCGGATGCCCATGGCCCGCAGCTCGGCGAACCGCTCGCGCATCCCCGGCTTGACCACGTCGGACAGCTGGATCACGCCGAGCACCCGGGCCACGCCGTTGTCCCGTTCGGCGACGACGAGCGGCGTGCCGCCGTCGGCGCTGATCCGGTCCACGGTCGCGCTGACCTCCGGCGGCAACCCGGCGTCCGTCCACTGCGCGACGGCCGAGCTCGCGCCCTTGCGGACGCTGCGACCGTTCAGGTCGAGCCCGGACATCCGCGTGTGCGCGGTGAACGGGACGAACTCGCCGGCCACCTCCTCCTCCGGGGGCAGGTCGTGATCCTGCGCGCACAGCTCGACGATGCTGCGCCCCTCGGGGGTCTCGTCAGCGAGGCTCGACAACCGGGCCGCCGCCGCGAGATCCGCCGCGGTCGTGCCGGGGGCCGGATGCAGCGCCGTGGCGCGCCGGTTGCCGAACGTGATCGTGCCGGTCTTGTCGAGCAGCAGGGTGTCGACGTCCCCCGCGGCCTCAACGGCCCGTCCCGAGGTGGCGAGCACGTTGCGCTGGACGAGCCGGTCCATGCCGGCGATGCCGATCGCCGACAGCAGCGCGCCGATCGTGGTCGGGATCAGGCACACCAGCAGCGCGGTCAGCACGATCAACGACTGCTGGGCGCCGGAGTAGCCGGCCATCGGCTGCAGCGCCACGACCGCGAGCAGGAAGATGATCGTCAGCGTCGACAGCAGGATCGTCAGCGCGATCTCGTTGGGGGTCTTCTGCCGCTCCGCACCCTCGACGAGCGCGATCATGCGGTCCACGAAGGACTCGCCCGGCGCGGTGGTGATCTGCACGACGATCCGGTCGGACAGCACGGTGGTGCCGCCGGTCACCGAGGACCGGTCGCCACCCGACTCGCGGATCACCGGGGCCGACTCGCCGGTGATGGCCGACTCGTCGACGGTGGCGATGCCCTCCACCACGTCGCCGTCACCAGGGATGACCTCGCCTGCCTCCACGACGACCCGGTCGCCGATGCGCAGCGTCGGAGCCGGGACGTGTTCCTCGGTCCCGTCGGGCAGGAGCCTGCGGGCGACCGTCTCGGTCCGCGTGCGGCGCAGGCTCTCGGCCTGCGCCTTGCCGCGACCCTCGGCCACGGCCTCCGAGAGGTTGGCGAACAGCACGGTGAGCCACAGCCAGATGGCGATCAGCCACGCGAACACGCTCGGTTGCGCGATCGCGAGCTCGGTGACGAGCACCGATCCGACCCAGACGACGAACATCACCGGGTTGCGCAGCTGCGTGCGGGGGTCGAGCTTTCGCAAGGCGTCCGGCACCGCCTGCCAGAGCTGGCGCGGGGAGAACGCGCCGGCGGTGACGGTGCGGCCGGTGCGCTGCGCGTGCAGCTCGCGGCGCTCGACGATCGAGCGTTCTTCTATGACGGTCATGCCAAGGCCTCCGCAATGGGCCCGAGGGCCAGAGCAGGGAAGAAGGTGAGGGCGGCGACGAGGACGACCGTGCCGCCGACGAGCACGCCGAAGAGCGGCCCGTTCGTGGGGAGCGTTCCGGCGCCGGGCGCCACGCGCTTCTGCGCAGCGAGCGAGCCGGCCAGCGCGAGCACCGCCAAGATCGGCACGAACCGGCCGAACAGCATCGCGAGCCCGAGGGTGGACTGGAAGAAGGGGCTCGTCACGGTCAGCCCGGCGAAGGCGCTGCCGTTGTTGTTGCCGGCCGAGGCGTAGGCGTAGAACACCTCGGATAGCCCGTGCGCGCCGCTGTTGGCCAGGGCGGACTCGAGCTCGCCCGGCTGGGCGAGCGCGGCCCCCGTGCCGAGCAGGACGACGGTGGGCATCGCGAGGATCGCGATCGCGGCCGCCGTCACCTGCGCGCGGCCGAGCTTCTTGCCCAGGTATTCCGGCGTGCGCCCGACCATGAGGCCGGCGAGGAACACGGCGATGACCGCGAGCACGAGGATCCCGTACAGGCCCGCACCGACCCCGCCCGGCGCGACCTCGCCGAGCAGCATGTTCAGCAGGACGACGCCGCCGCCGAGGCCGGTGTAACTGTCGTGCAGCGAGTTCACCGCGCCCGTCGACGTTCCGGTCGTGGAGACGGCGAAGAGCACCGACGAGGGGATCCCGAAGCGGACCTCCTTGCCCTCCAACGCCGACCCCGCCAGCAGTGCGGCCGGGCCGTTCGGGTGCGTCTCCGCCCACCACGCGACGGCGAGCAGGCCGCCCCACAGCACGCCCATCACCGCGAGCAGCACGTGGCCCTGGCGGGTGTCGCGCACCATCACGCCGAACGCGCGGGTGAGGCACACCGGGATCACGAGCAGCAGGAAGATCTCCAGGATGTTGGAGACGCCGTTGGGGTTCTCGAACGGGTGCGCCGAGTTGGCGTTGAAGATCCCGCCGCCGTTCGTGCCGAGTTCCTTGATCGCCTCCTGCGATGCGGTCGGCGCGAGCGCGATCGTGCTCTGCGCCCCGTCCACGCCGGTGACGTCGACTCCCGCCCGCAGGCTCATCGTGACGCCGAGCGCAACCAGAACGATCGCGGCGACGAACGAGAGGGGGAGCAGCACGCGGACGGTGCCGCGGACGAGGTCGACCCAGAAGTTGCCGATCCGGTCGCTCGACGCGCGGACGAACCCGCGCACCAGCGCCGCCGCGACCCCCATGCCGACCGCGGCCGACACGAAGTTCTGCACGGTCAGGCCGGCCATCTGCACCAGGTGACCCATCACCGTCTCGGGCACGTAGGACTGCCAGTTCGTGTTCGTCACGAACGACACCGCGGTGTTGAACGCGATGCCGGGCTCGACGGCCCCGCGGCCGAGGCTCAGCGGGAGCAGTCCCTGCAGCCGTTGCAGCAGGTAGAGCAGCACGATCGACAGGAACGAGAACGCCAGCAGCGCGGCGGCGTACCCGGTCCAGCGCTGCTCGGCGTCGGGGTCGACGCCGACCACCCGGTAGACGGCCTTCTCGACCCGCCAGTGCTTGCCGCTCGTGAAGACAGCCGCGAGGTAGTTCCCGAACGGGATGTACACCACGGCGAGGAGCACGAGGAGAACGCCGAGCTGCAGCAGCCCGGCCGTCGTCACGGACATCAGAAGCGCTCCGTCATCAGAAAAGCTCCGGTCGAACGAGTGCGATGACCAGGTAGACGATCAGCGCGGCCGCGAGCAGCCCGCCGATCACGTTCTCGACGATCACAGGCGCTGCAACCCCCGCACCATCAGGAGCAGCAGGGCGAAGCCGCCGATCAGCAGCAGCGCGTAGGCCAGATCGGCCATTGAAGGTCCTCCTCTGCCGCGACCCGTTCGGTCGCGGCGGCCGCAAGGATGCGACCCCCGATCGGGGGTTTGCCGGCACCTTGACGGCTTCCTAACGCCGATGTGCCGCGGCTCATCCGGGTGTCATCCGGCGGGGTTCGAGCCGGACCGGGACGGGTGAGCAGTTCGTCCGATTTAAATCAGTCGCTTGACTTAGCTCTGCCGAAGCGCTTCACTGAGGGCAGCCCGAGGACGTACCTCGGCGAGGGATCGGAGGCAGGGCCATGAAGGTGGAAGTCGACACGGACAAGTGCTGCGGGGCGGGCACCTGCGTGCTGGTCGCGCCCGACGTGTTCGATCAGGGCGATGACGACGGGATCGTGATCCTGCTCGACGCGGCGCCCGCGCCGGAGCTGCACGCGGCGGTCCGGGAGGCCGCGAGCGTGTGCCCGGCGGCCGCGATCATGCTGAGCGGCGCCGCGTGAGCGTGCCCCGGCACGTGCTCGTGGTCGGAGCCTCCGCGGCCGGGCTGTCGACCGCGGAGGCGCTGCGCCGCAAGGGCTACGCGGGCCGGCTGACCCTGCTGGACGCCGAGAACTACCTGCCCTACGACCGGCCGCCGCTGTCCAAGCAGGTACTGGCCGGGGCCTGGGACCCCGACCGCGCACAGCTGCGCACCCCGGAGGCGCTGGTCGCGCTGGACGCCGAGTTCGTCCTCGCCGACCCCGCCGTCGGCCTCGACGTGGCGTCGCGCACCGTCCACACCTCGTCCGGGCGCGAGCTGTCGGCCGACGCCGTGGTTGTCGCCACCGGGGTGTCCCCGCGCAGGCTTCCCGGTCAGGAGGGGTTGGCCGGGGTGCACGTGCTGCGCACCCTCGACGACGCGGTGGCGCTGCGCGCCGACCTGCTGGCCGCGTCACGGCTGGTCGTGGTCGGCGAGGGTGTGCTCGGCGCCGAGATCGCCGCCACCGCGCGCACGCTCGGCCTCGACGTCACGATCGCCGGGCCGCAGCCGGCGCCCATGGCAGGCCAGATCGGCCCCCTGGTCGGCGGACTGCTGGCCGATCTGCACACCTCACATGGCGTCCACCTGCGACTCGGAACCGGCGTGGCCGGGCTCGTCGGCAAGGACGGGCGGGTCATCGGCGTCCGCCTGGACCGCGGCGCCGTACTGCCGGCCGACCTCGTCGTGGTCGCCATCGGCGCGACCCCGGTCACCGGATGGCTCACCGGCAGCGGCCTGCACCTCGCCGACGGACTGGTGTGCGACTCCCGCTGCCGCGCCGCCGACGGCATCTACGCGGTCGGGGACGTGGCCCGCTTCCACCACGAGGCCCACGCCGCCCTCGTCCGGTTGGAGAACCGCACCAACGCCACCGAGCAGGCCGGCCTCGTCGCCGCCAACATCCTCGGCGCCGACCGTGCCTACACCCCCGTCCCGTACGTCTGGACCGACCAGTTCGACGCCAAGCTCCAGATCCACGGCGTGCTCCCGGCAGGCGCCGAGGTGAGCGTCGTCGAGGGGAACCTCGCCGGCCGCCGCTTCGTCGCCCGCTACGAGCGGAACGGCACCGTCACCGGCGTCCTCGGCTGGAACATGCCCAAGCAGACCCGCCTCCGGCGACAGGACGTCGTCGACGCGCTCCCGGCACCCGCCCTCACCTGATTCCCGGAGGAGAAGAGATGACCACCGAGATTCCCCAGTTCCCCATGACCAGGGCGGCGCGCTGCCCGTTCGACCCGCCGCCGCAGCTGCGCGACCTGCAGGAGGAGGGACCGCTGGTCGAGGTCGGCGTCGACGGCGACCGCACGGCGTGGCTCGTCACTCGCTACGCCGACCAGCGGGCCGTGCTCGCCGACGCGCGGGTGAGCGCCGACCCGGCCACCCCCGGCTACCCGAATGCCGTCGCGGCGGACGGCGGCGGCTCGAAGATCAGCTTCATCCTGATGGACGACCCCGAGCACGCCCGGCTGCGGCGGATGGTGACGGCCTCGTTCACCACGAAGCGCGTGGCGGCGATGCGCCCGGCGATCCAGAAGATCGTCGACGACCTGATCGACGACATGCTCGCCGGGCCGAAGCCCGTCGATCTGATGGAGGCGTTCGCCCTGCCGGTGCCATCGCTCGTGATCTGCGAGCTGCTCGGCGTGCCGTACACCGACCACGACTTCTTCCAGGACAACAGCAAGGTCATCGTCAAGCGGGACGCGACGGCGCAGGAGCGCACAGCGGCCACGGGTGCACTGTTCGGCTACCTGGACCGCCTCGTCGGCGAGAAGCTCGCCCATCCCGGCGACGACGTGCTGTCGGGCTTGGCGCGGCGCGTCGAGGCCGGGGAGCTGACCCGGCAGGACGCCGCCCAGATGGGGATCCTGCTGCTCATCGCCGGGCACGAGACCACCGCGAACATGATCGCTCTCGGCACGCTCGCCCTGCTGCAGCATCCCGACCAGCTCGCCCTCCTCCGCGAGTCCGACGACCCTGCGCTCGTCGCCAACGCCGTCGAGGAACTGCTGCGCTACCTGAACATCACCCACAACGGCCGCCGCCGCGCCGTGCTGGAGGACATCGAGGTCGCGGGCCGCACCATCAAGGCGGGCGAGGGCGTGATCATGCCGAACGACATCGGCAACCGCGACCCCGACGCGTTCCCCGACCCCGACCGCCTCGATCTCACCCGCGAGGCCCGCCACCACGTCGCGTTCGGCTTCGGCGTGCACCAGTGCGTCGGCCAGCCGCTCGCCCGGGTGGAGCTGCAGGTCGTCTACAGCACCCTCTACAAGCGGATCCCCACGCTCGCGCTCGCCACCGGCCTGGACCGGATCCAGTTCAAGCACGACGCCTCGGTCTACGGCGTCCACGAGCTCCCGGTCACCTGGTAGGCGCAGTGGCTTCCCGGTGGTCGAGTAGGGCCGGCGCCCCAGCGCCGGCCCGTATCGAGACCACATGTTCGATATGGCGGAACTCCGGTCGATCCGCTTCTCTGCTGATGGAATTCCCCTCTAGCCTCGGTGCATGAGCTGGCACTCCGCGACCGCCGCGCCGGTGAGCCGGGACCGGCCGATCGCGGTGGTCGGCGCCGGCCCCGTCGGCATGACGGCCGCGGCCGCGCTGGCGGCGGCCGACCTGCCCGTCGTCCTCGTCGAGCTCTCGCCGCGCCCCCAGCCGGACTGGCGGGCGAGCACGTTCCACGCGGCCACGCTGGAACTGCTCGAGACCATCGGGATCACCGGCCGGATGCACGCCGAGGGCCTTGTCGTGCCCACGTACCAGTTCCGCGACCGCCGCGACGGGCTGGTCGCGGAGTTCGACTTCGGGCTGCTCGCCGACGAGACCCGCTTCCCGTACCGGCTGCAGCTCAACCAGCAGCACCTCGTCCGCATGCTCGCCGAGCGCCTCGCCGGTGACGAACGGGTGCGGATGCGGTTCGGCACCCGCCTGACCGGTCTCACGATCGGCCGCGACGGCGTCCGCCTCGCGGTGAGCGGCCCGGACGGGGCCGACGTGATCCACGCGTCGTACGTCATCGGCGCCGACGGGCCGCGCAGCACGGTGCGCTCGGCACTCGGCGTGGCGTTCGACGGGTTCACCTACCCGGAGCGGTTCGCGATCACCAGCACACCGGTGGACCTGCAGGAGCTCGTGCCGGACCTCGGCCACGTCAACTACATCGCCGATCCCCGCGAGTGGCTGTTCATCCTCCGCACGCCCGAGTCGTGGCGGGTGGTGTGGCCCGTGCCCGCGGGCTACTCGGCGGACGAGGCGATCGACCCCGAGCGGCTGCAGCGCAGGCTGCAGGCCGTTGCGCCCTACGCGCCGGGCTACCCGGTGATCGACCACCAGGTCTACGGCGTGCACCAGCGGGTCGCCGCGGCGTTCCGGGTGGGCCCGGTGCTGCTCGCAGGGGACGCCGCCCACATCAACTCCCCGATCGGCGGGGTCGGGCTCAACTCCGGCGTCCACGACGCGATGGACGCCGCGCGCCGCCTCGCCCGCATCGCGACGGAACCGGACGTCGACGTCGAGGCCGAGCTGGCGACGTACGACCGGGTCCGGCGCACGGTGGCGGTGGAGTACGTGCAGGCCGACACCCAGCGCAACACCGACCGGCTGCGCGAGACCGACGACGCCGTGCGGCGCCAGCACCAGAATGAGATGCGAGCGATCGCGGCCGACCCCGAGCGGGCCCGCGCATACATCAGGCGCGTGTCGCTGCTGGAGAGCGTGCGGCGCTTCGGGATCGGCACGCCACCCGTCGAGAGGGAGGAAGTCGGATGACCACTCGAGTGGACACCGAACTGGAGGAGCTCTACCGCGACCTCGACGCCGTCGACCTCCAGCCGCTGTGGACGATCACCGAGCAGCTGCTCACCCCGACCCCGCGGCCGCGGGCGGTGCCGTGGCTGTGGTCGGCCGCCGCGATGAAGCCACTGGCCCGCCGCGCGATCCAGCTGGTGCCGGTGGAGCGCGGTGGCGAACGTCGCGTGCTCAGCCTCCGCAACCCCGGGCTCGACGGCCTGCCCTACGCCGTCGGCACCCTGTGGGGAGCGCTGCAGTGCCTCGGCCCGCGCGAGACCGCGCCCGCCCACCGCCACTCCCCCGGCGCGATCCGGTTCGTGCTGGAGGGCGAGGGCGTCTACACGACCGTCAACGGCGACGCATGCGACATGCACCCCGGCGACCTCGTGCTCACGCCGTCGATGAACTGGCACGACCACGTCAACGGCGGCGACGGGGAGATGTTCTGGTTCGACGGGCTCGACCTGCCGATGGTCGCCGCGCTCGACAGCATTTTCTTCGAGCCCTACCCCGGGCCGGGCGAGAACCAGCCGGAGCCCGCCGAGCACAACGCCTCCGAACGCGCCTACGCCGGCGGCACCCGTTACGCCGACGGCGCCGTGACCGGCGCGCTCAGCCCGGCCCACTCGAAGCTGATGGTGTACCGGTGGGCCGACACCGCCGCGCGGCTCGACCGGCTGGCCGCGGCATCGGACGAGCCGCTGGTATCGGTCGAGTACGCCGACCCGGAGACCGGCGCGAGCGTCATGCCGACGCTCGCGTGCTCGGCGCAGCGGATCCGGGGACGGAGCCTGCCGGTGCGCCGCACCGGGAACGCCGTGCACGTCGTGTTCAGCGGCCACGGATCGTCTGTCATCGAGGGGCAGCGCTTCGACTGGGGTCCGGGGGACATGTTCGCCGTGCCATCGTGGGCGGCCGCCGAGCACGCGGCCGACGAGCCCGCGGAGCTGTTCGTGCTCTCCGACGCGCCCGTGCTGCGCGCGCTCGGCCTCTACCGGGAAGAGGCGCTCCCGGCGCCGCAGACCGTCACCTCCGCGTTCACCCCGCGGGAGACGCCGTGAAGCTCGCCCTCTTCGACGACAACCGGCTCGGCGTCGTCACGGCCGACGAGACGATCGTCGACGTCACCGACGCCCTGCCCGGCCCGCACGACCCCGACCCGCTCACCGCGGGCTGGTGGCGCGGCCTGTGCCGGGACTTCGCGACCCTGTACGGCACGCTCCGCGCGGCGGCCGGGACCGGCCCGCCGCGCCCGCTCGCCGACGTGGTCCTGCGTGCCCCCGTCCTCGGACCGTCGAAGGTGCTGGCCGCGGCGATGAACTACGGCGAGCACGTCACCGAGATGCACGACGTGCAGGAGCGCACGCTCGGCGGCGTCGAGGCCTGGATGATGAACTTCGACGTCTTCCTCAAGGCGCCGTCCTCGATCGTCGGCCCTGGCGCCACGATCACGCTCCCGCCCGACGCCGTGGCCGCGGGCCACGAGGTGCACCACGAGTCCGAGTTGGTCGTCGTGATCGGCAGCGGTGGCAAGGACATCCCGGTCGAGAAGGCCATGGACGCCGTGCTCGGCTTCACCGCGGGGCTGGACATCACCGTGCGCAGCGCGGCCGACCGCTCCCGCCGCAAGAGCTACGACGGCTTCAGCCCGCTCGGCCCGTGGCTCGTCACCACCGACGAGATCGGCGACGGCTCTGATCTCGACATCCGGCTGACCTGCGCAGGCACTGTCCGGCAGGAAGTGAACACCCGGGACATGCTCACGCCGGTGCCGGCGATCGTGGCCTACGCGTCGTCGGTGATGACGCTGCAGCCCGGCGACGTGCTGTTCACCGGCGCCCCGCCCGGCGTCGGGCCGATCGCCCCCGGCGAGCGTCTCGACATGACGATCAGCCGGATCGGGTCGATGTCGGTGACGATCGCCTGAGCGACGACGCGACGACGAACGTGACGCCACCCCACACCGCCGCGCCGAACCCGGCGAGCACGTGCACACCGTGGACGAACGAGTCGGGATTCGCGGTGCTGCCCGCGACGGCGCCGAACATCGCGACGCCGAGCGCGGTGCCGGTCTGCCGCGCGGTGTTGTTGATGCCGCTGGCCAGCCCGGACCGCTCGGCGGGCACGGCCGACATCGCGGCCGTCACCACAGGGGCGGTGAAGAGTCCCGCGCCGATCCCGATCCCGGCGAGGGCCGGAAGGAGCGCCAGGTAGCCGCTCGCAGGTTGGACCAACGCGAACCCAGCGGCACCCAGCGCGGCGACCAGCGCCCCGCCGATTAGCGGCGGGCGGGGACCGAACCGAGCGGCCAGCCGCCCGGCCACCGGCGCGAGGAACGCCAGCGGCACGAACATCGGCAGCAGAGCGACGCCCGCGGCGACCGGCCCCCGGTGCTGGACGCCCTGCAGGAACAGCGTCGTGACGAACAGCAGCCCGTTGACGACGAGGTTCATCGCGCCCGCCGCGACGTTCGGGCCGACGAAGGCCGGCCGGCGCAGCAGGTCGAGCGGGAGCATGGGGGCGCCCGCGTACCGCTCGCGCACCACGAACGCCGCCACGCAGACCACCGCCGCGACAGCGCTCAGGACCGTCAGGGGGCGCAGGCCGTGCTCGCCCGCGTCGATGACGGTGAACACGGGCGGCGGCCAGCCCGAGCGCGGCGAGCACGGTGCCCGGGGTGTCGCAGCGCTGTCCGGGCCGGCCGGCGCCGACGGAGACCAGCCGCGGCACGGCGACCAGCGCCGCGAGCACCACGGGGACATTGACAAGGAAGACCAGCCGCCACCCGCCGGACGCCACGAGGAACCCGCCCAGCAGCGGCCCGGCCGGCAACGCCAGCGACGACACGCCCGCCCAGATCCCGAGTGCCTTCGCTCGGGCGGCGCGGTCGGGAAAGGCGTCGGTGATCACCGCAAGGCTGCCGGGCAGCAGCAGGGCCGCCCCGACTCCCTGCACGGCACGCGCCGCGATCAGGGTGCCGGACCCCGTCGCCAGCCCACAGGCAGCCGACGACACCCCGAAGATCCCGAGCCCGGCGAGCACCACGCGGCGGTGCCCGACCCGGTCGCCGACGGTGCCGCCAGCCAGCAGCAGGCCGGCGATGGCCACGGCGTAGGCGTCGACGATCCACTCGGTGGCCGCGGGGTCGGCGCCCAGCCCGCTCGCGATCGACGGAAGCGCGACGTTGACGACCGTGACGTCGAGCAGCACCAGGAACATCCCTACGCACATCACTGCAAGCACAGCCATCGGTCCAGGGTGACCCGCCGACACTTCACCGGCGGCCGAAGTGTCGGCGGGCGAGACTGGATCCATGACCCAGGTGATCGGTGAGCGGGACGTCGCGGCGATCGCGCGGCTCTTCGGCGATCCCGCACGGGCGCGCATCCTCATGGCACTCGCCGACGGGCGGGCGCTCGCCGCGTCCGTGCTCGCGGACGAGGCGGGTGTGTCGCCCTCGGCGACCAGCGCCCACCTCGCCCAGCTGCGCGAGGCGAACCTCGTGGTCGTCGAGCAGTCGGGCCGGCACCGCTACCACCGGCTCGCCCGCCCGGAGGTCGCCGAGGCGCTCGAAGCGCTCGCCACCCTCGCCCCCACGCAGCCGATCCGGTCACTGCGCCAGCACACCCGCGCCGCCGCGCTGCGCAACGCCCGCACCTGCTACGACCACCTCGCCGGGCGAGCCGGCGTCGAGGTCACCGCTGCGCTCGTCGAACGCGGTGCCCTCGAGACCACCGACGGCGTGCCCGACACCCGACGCCGCGAGGGCGACGCCCTCTCCGCGCCACTGCCGGACCACCCCTACCGGCTCGGGCAAGAGGCGGAGCCGGTGCTCGACGCCCTGGGCGTCGACCTCGACCAGCTCCGCGCCCAGCCCTCCCGGCGTCCGCTGCTGCGCTTCTGCCTCGACTGGAGCGAGCAGCGCCACCACCTCGGCGGACGCCTCGGGGCGGCGCTGCTCAACGCGCTTCTCGAGCGCGAGTGGGTCAGGCCGACCCACAGGCGCCGCGTCTTGGACCTCACCGACCCCGGCGCCCGCGCTTTACACGACAAGTTGGGGTTGTGATCGCCACGGGGTTCATGTGGATCTCACCCCGGCGCGAAGACCGGGCTGACGTCGTAGAAGACGCGGTAGTCCTCGATCCGGTCGTCCACGTCCACGCGCCAGATCGAGACCACGGGGATCGTGACGTCCTTGCCGTCGTGCCGGGTGTAGGTGACGTCGGTCTCGGCGATGGTGTCGGCACCGACTGTCCAGACGGTGCGGACGGAGTGCCGGATCTTCCGGATCGCGCCGAAGAAGGCGGTGGCTCCGGCGATGATGGCCTCGTGGCCCACGAAGGGGTCGGCGTTGCCAAACCGCATGCGGGCGTCCTCGGCGAGGAGGGGCACAATTGCGGCCGGGTCCATCGAGTCGACGGCGCGGAAGACGGTCTGGGCGTTCGGCATGCTCGGCTCCTGTCGTCACATGGGGATCTCGGCGCCGAAGCCGGCCGAGATCGAGGCGATGCGGGGTGCGTCGGCCGGGTTGAACGGTGGGGAAGGCTCGCCAGAGCGGGCGGGAATGCCGACGTCGCGGAAGAACCCCTCGAAACCGCCGGGCGAGACGAGGATCAACGCACGCGCGGGGAACACGCCGGGGTTGGTGAAGCGGTGCACGTTGCCTCGCGGTAGGTAGACGTAGTCGCCGGTGCCGGCCAGTACCGTCTGCTCACCCGCGGTGAACTCGAGCTGCCCGTCGAGGACGTAGAACGCCTCGTCCTCACGGGTGTGCTGGTGCGGTGGCGGCCCGCTTCCCGGTGGCACCGAGGCTTCCACCAGGCCGTACGCCCCGCCGGTGATCTGCGCGGGCACCTTGACCGTGTAGGTGTCGCCCACCACCCAGAAGGCGTCGCCGTCCGCGGCCCGGACGCACCTGACGCCCGCCGTCTCAGCTTCTCTGATCGACATGACGGCGACGGTATGGACGAGCGGCGGTGGGCAGCCATACCACTTTCCTGGTGTTCTCCCGAGGGAGCGGCCCGTGTGACCATGCGGTGGTGAACCACCGCACCCGCGAGCGGGCGTTCGACCGGATGACGAAACTCGTCGGCACTGGCCTGGGATCGTCGGAGCTCATCGACGAGGCCACCGCCCTGCTCGCCGCGGCCTTGCCCCACGACTCGGCGTGCTGGCACACGATGGACCCGGCCACCCTGATCGAGACCGGGTTCGCGGCCAGGAACATGCCCGCGGCCGACGAGAGCGTGGCCCGGTTCGCGTTCCTGCCCGACGATTACAACTCACACGCCAGGCTGGCGCGCGGGAAGCGGCACAGCGGTGTGCTCACCGACGCGACGGGTGGCCGGCCGGACCGCAGCGTGCGCTACCGGGAGCTGCTGCGTCCCAACAACGTTCTGGGCGAGCTCCGCACCGCGCTCGTGATCGACGGTGCGTGCTGGGGCAGCCTGTCCCTGTTCCGGGAGGCGCCTCGCGACTTCACCCTCGACGAGCGGGACTTCGCACACCAGCTCGCCTCTCTGCTGGGGCGGGGCCTGCGTACCGCAGGCGTCCGCGCCCGGTCGTCCGGCGCCGGGGCTGCACTGTGGCCCGGCGTCCTCCTGCTCGACGAGCGCAGCCAGGTCGTGTCGATCACGGAGCCGGCACGGTGGTGGCTGGAGGAGCTCGGCACCGGCGACCCGGCCCACGACCCGCTCCCGTTCGCCGTCCTCGCACTCTCCGAGCGGGCCCGCACCGACACGGGAACCGGCGTGAACCTCGTCGGAGCGTCCGGTCGATGGGTGTCGATGCACGCCGCCCCCGCCACCGGCGGGCAACCGGGGCACGTCGCCGTCGTCATCCAGGCCACGCCCCCGACGGCGATCGCCCCGCTCATCTCCGCCGCGTACGGCTTCACCGCACGGGAGCGCGAGCTGGTCGAGCTCGTCCTGCAGGGCTGCAGCACCCGCGAGATCGCCGAGCGCCTGTTCATCTCACCGCTCACCGTGCAGACCCATCTCAAGTCGGTGTTCGCCAAGGCCGGGGTGCGCAGCCGACGGGAGCTGGTCGGCCGCGTCCACGGCTCATCCGGCGTGTAGTGCGAACTCGCGGCGGGCCACCGCGTGCCGGCCCCCGGACGAGACCCGTCGGCGCGCGGTCACGACGGTGAGCAGCGCCAGCAGGGCGGTCACGGCCACGGTCGCCCCGAACGCGGCCCACGTGGCGGTGTCGGGGTGCACGAGCGACTGCCCGCGCAGCGCCTGCCAGGCCGTGATGACGAAGATCCCGGTGTAGCCGAGGATCACGACGCCGGTCAGCTGCGCGCGCACGCGCTCGCTACGCAGCCACGTCACCCGGGCCGCGAGGGCCGTGAACACCAGCAGGGCGAGCACGAAGACCTGGATGGCGTGCAGTCCGATGAAGTGCGGGACGCGCAGGTCACCGCCGACGGTGCTCCAGTTCGTGATCGGCATCCCGGCACCGTCGGGCGCGCCGACGCCGTGCGCCCCCGACAGCGTGACCGGCCGGCCGTAGGCGTCCTCGACGGTGCGGGCACCCTCGCTCGATCCCGCGATGAAGAACGCCACGCCCATCCCGAACACGGCCAGCGCGATCCCCGCGCGCAGCGACCAGGTGAGCGCCCGCTCGCCGACCCGCTGGAACAGCAGCATGGCGGCGATCAGCAGGCTCGCGCCGAACAACCCGATCACGCCGGACTTGAAGACCTCCTGGCCGACCGCGTTGAACGTGTCGGTGTTGGTGTTGAAGTGGCTGTACGTGCCGCGCGCGGCCTGGATCGCGATGAACGCGACGTCGACGAGCCCGGTGACGGCGAAGACGGTGCCGAGCGTCCACATGGTGCGGCGGGCCCTGCGCAGCATCGGCAGCATCCAGGCGAGCGTCGCGCCGTAGAGGAGGAACGACACCCCGAACTTGAACGGCTTCGCCCAGATCGACTCGTTCAGGAGCTGGCGGTCGTCGACGACGAGGCCGACACCCGCGACGGCGACGAGGCAGGCCATAGCGGCCACCATGATCATGAGCGGCCGGTGCCACGACCGGACCTCTGAGACGGTGATGGACAAGGGATCCCCCAGCTGGAGCGGGCCGTGTGCGACTCCGCCAATGCTGGTCGCGCCGAGGGGGAAGATCTCTGGAGCGCACCGGCGTCCCGGGGGTGGGGAGAACCCCCGCTCACCCGAGGGCGGCCTCCAACCGGGCGAGGGCCTCGTCCATGCGACCCGAGGGGTCCGCGCCCTCGGCATCCGCGCTGTCGAACAGCACCCCCAGGCCGACGCCGAACACCGCGTCGACGAGCACCCGGAGCTCCGGATCGTCCTGGCCCCGGCCGGCGCGCTCCGCCACCACCTCACGCAGCAGTCGTCTGCCCTTGAGCATCAACCCCAGGTTCGCCGACCAGAGCTCGGGGACCGTCACCATCAGCAGGTCCCGCTCGTGGCGGGCGGCGCGCTCCTCCGGTGACAGGCCCTCGAACACCGCGCGCACGGCGGCTCGGATCGCGGCAACGGGATGCAGGTCGGCCGGCTGCGCCGCGAGCGACCGGGCGGTCGCCTCGGCCAGCGAGTAGTAGTCGTCGAGAACGGCGAGGTCTTCCTTCGTGGGGAAGTAGCGGAACACCGTGGCCGCCGCGACATCGGCCGCCGCGGCGATCTGCTCCACCGTGGTGGCGTGGTAGCCCTGCTCGCCGAACAGCCGCAGGGCTTCTCGCTGGATCGCGGTCCTGGTCCTGGCCTTCTTGCGCTCCCGAAGCCCGGCAGCGCCCCGCGTGCTGGTCACGGCGCTCATTGTCCACTGCGACCGATAGTGATAGACAACCCTCAAATGAGAGCTTACCCTCAAATCCATGTCAGCGGCCCAGCACCCGGGACGTACCCCGGTCACCCTGCCCACCGGGCGCACGCCCGGCTGCCCCTACGACCCACCCGCGGAGCTGGCGCGGCTGCGCACCGACGATCCCGTCACCGCGCTGGCCTACCCCGACGGTCACATCGGCTGGCTGGTCACCGGCTACGACGCGGCGCGCACCGTGCTGACCGACGCCCGCTTCAGCACCCGCCCGGAGCTCAAGCACTCGGCGCTGGGGGCCGTCGCGCGCCCAGGTGGTCCCCGGCAGCCGGCTGCCCCGGGTTGGTTCATCAACATGGATCCGCCGCGGCACACCCACTACCGGCGGCTGCTCACGGGCCAGTTCACCGTCCGCCGCATGAGAGTGCTGGAGACGCGGGTCGGCGAGATCGTCGACGAGTGCCTGGACAGGATGGCCGCGGCCGGCCCGCCGATCGACCTCGTGGAGGCCTTCGCACTGCCGATCCCCTCACTCGTGATCTGCGAGCTGCTGGGCGTGCCGTACGCCGACCACGGGTTCTTCCAGCAGCAGTCCACCGCCATGGTCAGGTTGGACAGCACGCAGGAGCAGGTCACGGCGGCAATGGGCCGGCTGACCGAGTACCTGCGCGAGCTGGTGCGTACCAAGCGAGCCCGACCGGCCGACGACCTGCTCGGCGGCCTGATCCGGGAGGCGGAGCTGACCGACGAGGAGCTGGCCAACATCGCGCTCATCCTGCTCGTCGCCGGCCACGAGACCACCGCCAACATGCTCGCCCTCGGCACGTTCGCGCTCCTGCTGCACCCCGAGGAGCTCGCCGCGCTCCGCGCCGACCCCGGCCTCACCGACACCGCTGTGGAGGAGCTGCTGCGCTACCTGTCGATCGTCCATCTCGGTGCGCCCAGCCGGGCCGCCCTGGAGGACGTGGAGCTGGACGGCCGGCCGGTCGCCGAAGGCGAGACGGTGACGCTGTCGCTGCCCGCCGCCAACTGGGATCCCGCGGAGTTCCCCGAACCCGACCGCATCCGCCTCGAACGACCCAACGCCCGCCGCCACCTCGCGTTCGGCCACGGCGTGCACCAGTGCCTCGGACAACAACTCGCCCGCATCGAGCTGCGCATCGGCTACCGAGCGCTGTTCGAGCGGTTCCCCTCCCTGCGTCTGGCCGAACCGGCCAGGGACATCCCGCTCCGCGAGAACGCGGCCGTGTACGGCGTGTGGCGGCTCCCGGTTAGCTGGGACTGACCCTTCAGCGCGCGATGCCTCCCGGTTCCAGCGCACCGGGGTGATGGGCGATGGCGGCGTGGTGGTCGCCCGCGCTGTCCGGACCGACGTGCACCGTGGCCGCCACGAGCCTCGGGACGTCGTGCAGCAGCCGGTGCTGGACGGCTGTGGCGATGTCGTGGGCCGCGACGACGTCCAGGCCCGCGTTGACGGCGATCCCGACCTCGGCGCGCACCCGGTGCCCCGACCAGCGCAGCCGCAGCTCCTCCACGGCAACGACGCCGGGAACGGCGCGGACGGCGGTCTCGGCGGTGTCGACGAGGGCAGGGTCGACGGCGTCCATCAGCCTTCGGTAGATGTCGAGGGCCGCGCCGCGCAGCACCACGAGGATCGCGACCGTGATCAGCAGCCCGACGATCGGGTCGACCAGCGGGAAGCCTGCGAGCACGCCGAGCGCGGCCGCGACGACGGCGAGCGAGGTGAAGCCGTCGGTGCGGGCATGCAGGCCGTCGGCCACCAGCGCCACCGAACCGATGCGCCGCCCCACCCGGATGCGGTAGACCGCGACGAGCTCGTTGCCTGCGAACCCGATCACCCCGGCGGCGAGCACCGCCCAGACGTTCTCGACGGGCCGCGGCTCCAGGAGCCGGTGGATGGACTCGTAGCCGGCGACGACGGCGGAGAGCGCGATCATCGCCACGATGAACACCCCGGCGAGATCCTCGGCGCGCCCGTAGCCGTAGGTGTAGCGGCGGGTGGCCGCGCGGCGGCCGAGTACGAACGCGACCCACAGCGGCACCGCCGTCAACGCGTCGGAGAAGTTGTGGATCGTGTCGGCCAGTAGCGCGGCGGAGCCGGACAGCGCCACGACCACCAGCTGCGCAAGCGCCGTGGCCCCCAGCACGAGCAGGCTGATCTTCAGTGCCCGGATCCCGTCGGCGCTCGCCGCGAGCGCCGCGTCGATCGAGTCGGCGGCGTCATGGCTGTGCGGGCGCAACACCTCCCGCACCCGCCCCCGGAACGAGTGCCCGTGCCCATGTCCGTGCCCGTGCCCTTCCACGGTTCGAATCTCCATGACGCATTCGCAATTCGCAAGGAAAGCGCGGAAATGCAAGAACCTTGCACTCAGCTCTTTCCCGCAGGTGCACTACTGGTGTTTCCGAGACTGCTGATCAGCAGCGCGAGCTGCTCGGCGTAGCGCTCCACCAGCTCGGGTGAGCTCGCGTCGACACCGAACAGGCCGCGGGCAAGGTGCGGGTAGACGGCGAGGGCGTTGGCCGCGCTCATCGTGATGAGGTGCAGCGCTGCCGGGTCGAACCGGTCGTCGATCTCGCCCGCCCGCTGGCGCTCGCGGATCGCCTCCACCTCGTGGCGGAGCCGGGCGTCGCGCTCCCGCGTCTCCTCGTCGTCCTCGCCGGTGTCGGCGAGCCCCTCCCAAGCCAGTAGCCGCCCGCCCCGCTCGACGCTCGCCAGCACGTACCGCCTGATCATCTCGGCGAGGGGCGTGTCGTCGGGGATCGCGTCGGCCTCGTAGGCCCGCCACCGCCTGCCCACCTCGCGGTACAGACCTTCCTTGCTGTCGAAGTAGTACGCGATGAGCTGCTGGTTCACCCCGGCGCGCGCGGCGATCTCGGACACCCGGGCCCCGGCGAGCCCCTTGGCCGCGAACTCCGCGGTGGCGGCCTCGAGGATCCGGGCCTTGGTGCGCTCGGGGTCGCGCTGCCGCTCGTTCGGGGCAGGCGCCCGTCGCCCCTTGCTCGTGGTCACCCATGCATTCTGCCGAGATCCGGGCAGGCGCCCCGACCAGGGCACTAGGGCGATCCCGCAACGATCAGTGCCTCATGATCCATCCGAGAGGCGGCGAATTGCCCCGCCGAGGGCGTTCATCGTCATCCCACAGCGATCAACCGCCAATGATCGATCCGAGGTGAAGGTGAAACGCCCTGAAGGGGGCGCTGAGCCGCACTTCGGAACGACCATGGCGGTGCCGGCCATCAGCAGGCATGAGGACCCTCGACCTACCCGCCCCGCCGCTCCCCGCGGACGTGCGCGAACGTGTGCTGGGGACCATCATCGCCACCACCGGCCTCCGAGCGACCGAACTGCTCGTGGCGGCGGCAGCGGTGGCCGTCACGCTCGCCGTGATGATCCCGGTGGCGCTCGCCGACGACGTGGCAGGCATCAATCCGCTCGCCCGGCCGGCACCAGCCTCGCTTCAGTCCACGTGGGATCGGAGCCCGCACTCTCGCCCCTACTTGCCTTGACAGTTATATACCTGAAGCGGCATGCTCGGTGCTATGACAGACCACGGAACCTTCGTCGATTTCGACGGCCGGCCGGCGGTCCGCTTCGAGCGCACCTACCGGCACCCACCCGAGCGCGTCTGGTCGGCGATCACCGAACCGGGCGAGCTCGCCCACTGGTTCCCCGCCAAGGTGTCGCTGGAGCCCCGCGCCGGTGGCGCGATCGAGTTCAGCGAAGACCCGAACGTCGAGCCGAGCTCGGGCCGGATCGTGACGTTCGACCCGCCCCGGCTGCTCACCTACACGTGGGGCGCCGACGAGCTGCACTTCCGGCTCGAGCCCACCGGCACCGGCGGATGCACGCTGACGTTCGTCAACGTGCTGAGCGCGCGCGACGCGGCCGCCCGCAACGCAGCAGGCTGGACGGTCTGCCTCGCCGAACTGGACAAGCACGTCTCCGGGGCGATCGCCGACGGGCCGCACAGCGCCACTGCCGAGCCGTGGGAGCCGCTCTACGACGACTACGTGGCCGCGGGCATGCCCGCAGGCGCGCCGATACCGGGCCGCTGATGTCCCAATACCAGGACATGCGACCAGCACCGGTCACGCGTGGTGCGTGGCTGGTGCTGGCCGCCACCGCGCTCGCGGGGATGATGGACGGGATCGACGCCACCGCACTCGCGGTGGCCAACCCCGTGCTTGCCCACGACCTGCACGCCAGTCTCCCGGCGCTGGAAGCGCTGACCGTCGGCTACATGCTGGCCATGGCGATGGCACTGGTCCCGGCCGGCGCGCTCGCCGACCGGATCGGCCACCGTCGCGTCTTCATGGCCGGGCTGGCCGGGTTCGTGATCAGCTCGCTGTTGGTCGGCCTGTCCGGGTCGGTGTCGTGGATCATCGCGCTGCGTGTGCTCCAGGGCGCGTCGGGAGCCATGCTCGCCGCCAGCTCGCTGGCCCTGCTCCGGCACGCCTTCACCCCCGAACGGCTCAAGGTCGCCATCGGCCTGTGGAGCAGCGGCCTCGCCGTCGCCGTCCTTGCCGGACCGTTCATCGGCGGCGTGCTGGTCCAGTACGTGCACTGGCGGGCGATCTTCTTCGTGAACGTGCCCATCGGCGCCCTCGCGTTCACCCTCGTGCTCCTCTCGGCCACGCGCGACGCCCGCCACCCGCACCCGTCCCGGTTCGACGCCGCGGGCGCGGCCCTGCTCACCTGCGCCGTGTTCACGCTCGTCGCGGGCATCACCCGGGCCCAGGTCGACGGCTGGTCGTCCGCGGTACCTCTCGCCGCACTGGCCGCCGCGGCGGTCCTCACGGTCGCGTTCGGCCTCCGCGAGCGCCGCGCGCGCGACCCGCTGCTCCCGCCCGACGTGGTCCGGACCCCTCGCCTCACCGTCGCACTGGCCGTGATCATGGCGGCGGGCCTTGCGCATTTCGGCACGGCGTTCTACTACGCGCTCTACCTCCAGCAGATCCGCGGGCTCACGCCGGTCGCGGCGGGCGCAGGGCTGCTGCCGCTGATCGGGCTCATCGCGGTGGGCGCACCGGCCAGCGGCCTCCTCAACCGCCGCTACGGCCCTCGCCTACCCATCATCGGCGGGCTCGGTCTGCTGTGCGCCGGCCTGTGCGGGCTGTCCGCATTCGGCGCCGACGCCCCGCTTCCCGTCGTGCTCGCCTGCGTACTGCCCATGGGCCTCGGGATCGGCCTCGCCCAACCCACGGCAGTGGAGGTCGCGATCAGCGCGGCGCCACCCGCGGTCGCAGGCCGGGTCGCCGGTCTCCAGCAGACCGTCCTCATGATCTCCGGCAGCCTCGGCGCCGCGATCTTCGGGTCGATCATCGCGGCGAGCGCGCCCGAGTTCGCCGACCACGCGGTGGCCGTCGACGCAGGTCGTTACCTCACCGGATTCGGCCATGCCACACTGCTCGGCGCGGCCCTCACCCTGCTGGCTACCGCAGTCGCGGCCGCCACGTTCCGTACGGCGGCAACCGCGGCCACCGCTGCGTCGTGACGGGTCAGAGCCAGAGCACGATCTGGCGCAGTACGACCGCGCCGAAGAAGACCACGATGAATGCCAGGTCGATGCCCACGGAACCGAAGCGGACCGGCGGCAGGACCTTGCGCACCGGAGCCAGCACCGGTTCGGTGACGGCGTGCGTGACGCGCTGGGCGGTGCGGCGCCACTGGGGTTCGGGGCCCGATGACAAGACCCCGACCCAGTCGACCACTGCCCGTGCGACCAGCACGATCTGGAAGAGCAGCAGCACCGTGCCGAGCAGTGTTCCGATCGCGGACATCCCGATCTCCTCCCGTTGCCTGACCGGAGAACGTCGAGGAGGACGGCAAAGTGTCCGGATCGTCCTCAGCGGAAGGCGTCGCGATGTGCGATCGCCCACTCCCGGAACGTGCGACTGGGGTGTCCGGTGACTCGCTCGACCATGTTCGTGACGGTCGCGGGCACACCGACGGCCGCGGCGGTGACGTCCAGCAGCACCTCGAGCACCGCCTCGGGCATCCACTCCGGGCGTCGCTCCAGCGCCTGCTCGCGGGTGAGCTCGTCGATCGCGATCGGGGCGCCGCGCACCTCGGCGAGTACGTCGACCATGCCGCGCTGGGACACCGACTCCCGCCCGGTGAGCACGAGCATCCGGCTTCGGTGCGTGGGACGCGTCAGGACATCGGCGGCGACCTCCGCGACGTCGTCGATGTGGATCGGGTTGACCTGGGCGTCCGGGTGGGCGATCCCGACCCGCCCGCTGGTGCGGATCTGCTCGCTCCAGTCCCGTCGCGCGTTGGTGGCGAGCCAACTCGGGTAGAGCACGGTGTGGCTCAGCCCGGATTCCTGCACTGCGCGTTCCACGGCGCGGTGCACGAGCCCGATGATCCGGTCGTGCTCGTGCACCTCGTACGACGCGGGTGAGGACAGCAGCACGACGTGCTGGACCTCGGCCTTGCGGGCGGCCTCCAGGAACGCGTCCACGGAACCCCCGCGCACCGGATAGAGGAACGCCGTCTCGACGCCGTCCAGCACCTCGGCCGCGCCGCGCGGCTCGGTGAGATCCAGCCGCACGGGCTCGACGCCCGCGGGAGCGGACGAGGGCGTGCGGCTCGAGCCGCGTACCCGGTGACCGGCCTCGACGAGCTTCGTGGCGACCCGGCTCCCGATGCTGCCGTGCATTCCGGTGACGAGGATGGTCACGTGTACCTCCACAAAGTATGTTTGCGCGCAAAGATACTTTAGGTACAGAACAGCCGTCAATCCCGGTGGACGAGTAGGGCCGTGGCCGGCGGGAACCCCGGATGGTGATGCTGGAGCAGCGCGTGGCAGAGCCGGTCGATCCTCCGCGCCAGCGCGGGATCGGGATGATCGTGCCGCTCGACTTCGGGCTCGATCGCGAGCTGTGGCGCTGGGTCCCCGAAGACGTGTCGCTCCACGTCACCCGCCTGCCCGTCGCGGCCCGCGAGATCAACGTCGGGAGGGCGAGGGCACTCGCGGACCCGCGTGCCGTGGAGCGGGCCACGCGTGACCTGCTCTCGCCGGGACCGGAGGTCGTCGCCTACACGTGCGCGGCAGGCAGCTTCGTGAACGGCAGGGCGGGGGAAGGCGCGCTGCGGGAGGCGATGCTCGGCGCCGGCGCGCCTGCCACCTGCACGACCTCGGGCGCCTTGGTCGACGGGTTGCGGCGCCTCGGGCTGCGCCGGCTGGCGCTCGTGACCCCGTTCGGCGACGCGCTCACCCGCAAGCTGGCCGGCTTCCTCGCCGACCACGAGGTGCAGGCGGTCACGACTACCCGGCTCGCCGAGGCGACGGAGCGGCAGCGGGTGCGGGATCACGAGGACGCCGACGCGGTTTTCGTCTGCTGCACCAACGTGCCGACCTACGACCTCATCGAACCGCTCGCGGAGGCGTTCGGAAAGCCGGTGCTGACGGCCAACGAGGTGCTGATGCACGCGGCGCTGCGCGCGCTGGGCGCGCCCGTCGTCAACCCGCGGGTACCGTCGCCGCGCTGACGGGCGCACGGCCGGCGCGGGTCAGCACCTTGTCGTAGAGCCGCAGGTAGCGCTCTGCCATCCGGGCCGGCGTGAAGCGGCGAGCGGCCTCCCGGCGGCACTCGCCCGGATCCAACCGGCCCGCGACGTCGACGGCGGCGGCGAGCGCGTCCTCGTCACCGGGGTCGACCAGCAAGCCGGTACGGCCGTGCTCCACCAGCTCGGGGAGGCAGCCGCGGCGGTACCCCACCACCGGCGTGCCCAGCGCGAGTGACTCGACCACCGCGGTACCGCCCGGTTCGTCCCAGTCGATCGGGAACAGCGCCGCGGCGGCGGAGGCGACGAGCTCGTCCCGCGCCGCGCCTGCGACGGTGCCCATCCAGCGCACGCGGTCGCCGTCCACCAGCGGCTGGACGTCGTCCCGCCAGTACCGGACGTCCGGGTTGTCGCCGTCGGCGCCGGCCACCTCGCAGGGGCGGTGGCACGGGCCGACCGGGCCGGCGAGCACGACGTCCCGGCCCGTGCGATGGGCGATGCGGGCGGCCACGTCCTGCCCCTTGTACCGGGTGACCCGGCCGAGCACGACGAGGTGGTCACCCTTGCGGGGCGCCGGCCGGCGCTCCGCGTCCACCGCGAGCGGGGTGGACAGGTGCACATGGCCGACGCTGAGCGCGCGCAGCGCCCGAGGTGCGCGGGCGAGCTGCGCGAACGAGACCCCGTTCACCCATAGCCCGCCGCCACCCTCGATGGACCCGTACAGCGCGGGATGCTTGCCCAGGTCCCAGTGGAGGGTGTGCAGCACCGGAGGCGCGTCCCGCCCGAGCGCACCGAGCACCGTCGGCCCGAACGCCTCCTGGTGGTCGTGCACGAGCGTGATGTCATCGCGCCGGCGCAGCTCGGTCACCACCCGGTGCAGGTGTGCCGCCGCAACCCCCATCACGCGGTTGAACGGGCATTGCAGCTGGGCGAACTGCCCGTCGTCGAACACGCCGATGCGCTCGTCGACGGGCAGCGTGCTCGTTCCGACCGTCGCCAGCACGACGCGCACGCCGCGCTTGCGCAGCTCCGGGACGAGCGCCGCCACCACGTTCTCGATCCCGCCGTAACCCGGCGGCGGCACGGCGAGCCACGGGCCCGCATTGACCAGGACGGTGATGCCCACGGGCAGCGGATTCCCCCTTCGGCCCGAGCGAACCGGTATCCGACGACGATGAGACGGATGGACGAAGGCGACTCACGCGGACGCCATGCCCGGTTCGGCCTGGTGCGCCATCAGCCGGCCGTAGCGGCCCCCGGCGCCCCTTCTCGTCGCGATCATGGACGTCCGTCCCCGGCCGTTACGATCGCACCGTGCCTCGAGCCGACCTGCCAGCTCAGCCGCGGCAGCGCTCCGGCAGCCCGCGCACCAAGCCCGCCGCGCAGCGCCGCCGCGACCTGCTGGACGCGGGGCTCGCGGTGTTCGTCGAGAAGGGCGTCGCCGCGGCCACGCTCGACCACGTCACCCAGCGCGCCGGCGTCGCGAAGGGCACCTTCTACCTGCACTTCGACTCGAAGGAACACCTTCTCGCCGCGCTGCAGGCCGACTTCGAGCAGAGGCTGGTGGAGCGCATCGACGCCCGGGTGGCGGACGCGGGCGAGAGCTGGGCGGCCCGGCTCCACACCTGGGTGGACGCCGCGCTCGCCGACTACCCGGCCGACCGTGCGCTGCACGACGTGCTCTTCCACCACCCGGTCCTGCCCGACGACGCGAAGGGCGTGCACGCGGAGCGCGACCTCGCCCACAGCCTGACCGACGTGATCGAAGGCGGCATCGAGGCCGGAGCGTTCAACACGGCCGACCCGCCGCTCACGGCGATGCTGCTCTGCAGCGCCCTGCACCTGGCGTTCGACCGCGTCTGGCACCAGGACGTGCCCTACGAGACCGAGCGGCTCTCGGCCGGGGTGCGCGAGCTCTTCCGCAGGGCACTCGCCGTGGATCAGGATCAGCGCAGCACGCCGTAGCGCATCATCAGCGTGTCGCTCTCCGCGACCACCGAGAGCAGCTCGAGCCGGGCCGGCTCGATCTCGACGCCGGTGGCGATCCGGCCGACGACGCCGGACACGAGCGTCGGCGAGACGGTGAGCCGCAGCTCGTCGACGAGATCCGCCGCGAGCAACGCACCGAACAGGTGCGCGCCGCCCTCGGAGTCGACGCGCTCGAGGCCGTGCGCGGTGAGCGCGTCGACCGCCATGCGCAGGTCGACCTCCCGCTCCCCCGCGATCACGACGGTGGCGCCTGCCGCGGCCCACGCCTCGCGCTTGCGCACGGGCGCCGACGCGGTGGTGATCACGAAGCTGGGCACGACCGCCTCGGTGACGACCGGCGCGTCCTCCGGCAGGGACCTGCCGGTGGTGACCACCGCCGTCGGCGGGATCGGGGCGAGTCCGTGGCGCTCCCGGCGAGCCGCGGTCTCCTCGTCCGGGTGCACGCCGCGGAACTCCTCGACCATCGCCGTGGTCGCCCCCACCAGCAGGACGTCGGCCAGGTCGCTGCCCAGCCGCAGCACCCGCTGGTCGGGCTCGTTGGACAGCTCCTTCGCCCGCCCGTGCAGCGAGACGGCGCCGTCCGCGCTCGACACGAAGTTGACGCAGAGCCAGCGCTTCGCCGGGTAGGTGTAGAGCCGTTCGAGGCGCTCGTCGTCGAGCTCGCCGTCCTCCCGCGGCGGCCAGATCTGGCGCATCAGGCGATCCACTCCGACGCCATGGCGGGCGGCCGCCCGTCGAAGACGCTGGCGACGATCTCGAGGGCGTGCCGGGTGGGCTCCACCTCGTGGGCCCGGAAGACGCGGGCCCCTGCCTGGGCCGCGATGGTGGTGGCGGCGAGCGTGCCGGCCATTCGCTCACCGAGCCCGACGTCGAGCGTCTCACCGACGAACGTCTTGTTGGACAGCGCCATGAGCACGGGCCACCCGGTCTCCACGAACCGCGGCACCGCACGCAGCAGCTGCAGGTGGTCGGTGGTGTTCTTGCCGAACCCGGTGGCGTCGATCAGGATGCCCTCCCGCGGCACGCCCCTGGACTCGGCCAGCTCGGCGAGCTCCACGGTGTAGTCGAGGACGGCGGAGACGACGTCGTCGTAGTCGGGCCGGACGGGTACGGCGCGCGGCTCGCGGCCCCCGGTGTGGGTGCACACGTAGCCGGCACCGAACTCCGCGGCGACGTCGATCAGCTTGGGGTCGAACCCGGCCCACGCGTCGTTCATCAGGTCGGCACCGGCCCGGCAGGCCGCGGCGCCGACCTCGTGCCGCCACGTGTCGATGCTGATGACGATGTCCGGGTACCGCTCGCGGATGTACTCGACGGTCGGGACGACCCGGCGGATCTCCTCCTCGACATCCACGTCGTCCCCTGGGCTCGCGGCCACGCCGCCGATGTCGATCATGTCGGCGCCCTCGGCGACGGCCCGGTCGATGGCGGCCTTCGCCGGCTCGTCGTCGAACGTCGCGCCCCGGTCGTAGAACGAGTCGGGGGTCCGGTTGACGATCGCCATGACCAGCGCGCGGTCGCGCACCGGCCGGCGCCCGCGTATCACCAGATCGCCCGCCGTGTCAGCCATGCGGCCGACTGTACGTGTCGATCGTGCCCGCGAGCATGAGCTGCAGGATCGTCGACGGATCACGGACGCGTCCTGACTGTCGGATAAGTCCACGTGCGAATTCGTGCATGCTCCGGAAGCTCGCCTGATCGGGTGTTTTCACGATCCGTCGGACGCCGTAGCGTTTGCCCGCGTCCAGTTCGCTCGAGCTCGGGAGGTTCGGTGTCGCTGACGGTTCCGGCAGCCTTGTTGGAGAAGGCTCAAGAAGGGACAGTCGAAGACGAAGAATTCGTGGCTTGCATCCGCGAGTCACTTCCATACGCGTGGTCGATGGTGGAGCGCCTGGCGAAGGAACTGGAGGCGAGCGGCGCGCCGTCCGCGCAGAACCTGGAGGTTCCGCCCGACGAGCGCGCCTGGGGTGAGGTCTTCCGCCTGGTCGGGAGCGACTCCATGCGGGGTGCCGTGCAGCGCCACTTCGGCGTGCAGCTGGCATTCCAGAACTGCTGCCGCGTCGGCTTGTTCCGTCCGGATGCCACCGCGGAGTACGAGGAATTCATCTCGCCCCGCGCGCAGCTGTTGAACCAGAAACCGGAGCTGCTCAATTGCTGAGTTAATGCGCGCTGCGTGGGGTCTTCGCAGGGTCCGCGGGCTCTGCGAAGGCCCCACGCGGCGCGCGTACTTGCTTATCGCGCGTACTCGCTCATCCCCGCCGGAGCGCGCGCGGGGACTGCCCGAACCAGCGGCGGCCCGCCCGGCTGAGGGCGGACTGCTCGGTGAGCCCGACGAGGGCGGTCACCTGCGCCAGCGGAAGATCGGTCTCGGTGATCAGCCGCAGGGCCGCGTCGCGGCGGACGTCGTCGAGGATCGCCTCGAAGGTGATCGACTCGGCGGCCAGCCTGCGCTGCAACGTCCGGGGATGCATGGCGAGCAGGCGGGCGACGGCGGAGATCGTGATCGGGGACGTACCCAGCGCCCGCGTCAGCAGCAGCCGCACCTCGTCGCCGACGCTCCGGCCGGGGCCGGTGAAGTGGGTGGCGAGGTAGTCGAGGGTGATGTCGCGCAGCACTCGGTTCGCGCCGGGGAGCGGTGTGGCCAGCAGCCCGCCGGGGACGCGCAGCACGGCGGCGGGACGCTCGAACCGGACATCGGCGCCGAAGAACGCCGCGTAGCGGGAGACGGGCGCGATCGGCGGGTGCGGGAGATGAGCCGCGCGCAGGCCGTAGGAACCGTCGTGCAGCTGCGTGATGATCCGGTGGAAGAGCCCCAGCGCGTGGTCGGCCGCCTGTGGCCGCGGCGGCTCGCCGACGTGCTCGTAGAGCAGCCCCACCACGCCGGCCACCCCGTCCGGATCCGGGATCCGGTCCACCCGGGAGCCGGGGCTGTGGGCGAACAGGAATCGGCTCGCGCAGTCGAGCGCCTCCCCGAAGGTGGGCGAGCTCTCCAGTGCGAGGGCGAGTGGTCCGAGTACCCCGATGTCCTGCTGCTCGGCCATCCGCAGGCCGAGATCCGGGCACGCCAGCTCGGTCGCCGCGAGCTCCAGCGCGGCGTCGGCCGCCCGCGCGGGGAGCAGTGCGTCATCGCTGGCGATCGCGCCGTCGGGCACGCGGACGCGCGCCAACACCGCCTTCCCGTCGCCGCCGAGGCGGTCGACGAGCTCGGGGAACCCGCGCAGCACCGCGGCCCGAACGACTGAACCCATGTCGCACAAAGGTAAACACTTGTCGCCTGAAGGCAAGTCTGAGGCGTTCGTTCGCCGGACACTCGGCCGTGACACCGTCTCGCCGTCCGGAGGTTCCGTCCGATGTCCGCGCCGACCGAGCTCATCCCGCAGCCAAGGCCGCTCCCCTTGCTCGGCAACCTGATCGACGTCGATGCCGACAAGGGCATCTTCGGCCTGATGGAGCTGGCGGAGCGGTACGGGCCGATCTACCGCCTCGAGCTGCCCGGCGAGAACCTGGTGGTGGTGAGCTCCCAGGAACTGGTGGACGAGCTGTGCGACGAGCGGCGGTTCGACAAGAAACTGCACCGGTCGCTGCAGAACGTGCGCGACTTCGCGGGGGACGGCCTGTTCACGGCCGAGACGCAGGAGCCGAACTGGGGCGCGGCACACCGCGTGTTGATGCCGGCGTTCGGCCCGGCCGCGTTGCGGACGATGTTCGACGGCATGACCGACATCGCCGAGCAGCTGCTGCTGAAGTGGGAGCGGCAGGGCCCGGCGCACCGCATCGACGTCGGCGACAACACCACCCGGCTCACGCTCGACACGATCGCGCTCTGCTCGTTCAGCTACCGCTTCAACAGCATGTACGGCGACCAGATGCACCCGTTCGTCGGGGCGATGGTCCGGTCACTCGTTGAGTCGGGCGAGCGGGGTGAGCGGCTTCCCCTGCAGACCAAGCTGATGCTGCGCACCCGCCACCAGTACGACGAGGACAAGCGGCTGATGTTCGAGATCGCCGACCAGCTGATCGCCGATCGCCGCCGCCACCCGCTGCCCGACGGTGAGCACGACATCCTCGACACGATGCTCGAGGCCTCCGACCCGCAGACCGGGGAACGGCTATCGGACGAGAACGTGCGCTACCAGCTCGTCACGTTCCTCATCGCGGGGCACGAGACCACCAGCGGCCTGCTGACGTTCACGATCTACGAGCTGCTGCGGAACCCGGAGGTACTGGCGAAGGCCAAGGCGCACGTCGACGAGGTGCTCGGCAACCGGGCGCCCCGGTTCGAGGACCTGGTGAAACTCGACCACCTCGACCGGATCCTGAAGGAGTCGCTGCGGCTGTGGCCCACCGCGCCCGCGTTCGCGGTGCAGCCCCGCGAGGACACCGTGATCGGCGGCCGCTACCCGGTCCGCACGGACGAGACGCTGCTCGTGCTGATCCCGCAGCTGCACCGCGACCCGGCGGTGTGGGACTGGCCGGAGGTGTACGACCCCGACCGGTTCGCCTTCGACCGGGCCGAGCAGCTGCCACCCAACGCGTGGAAGCCGTTCGGCAACGGGCAGCGCTCCTGCATCGGGCGCGGGTTCGCGCTGCAGGAGGCCACGCTGTTCCTCGCGATGATGCTGCAGCGCTTCGACATCACCGCGGCGGACCCGAACTACCGGCTGGACGTCCAGCAGACGTTGACCATCAAGCCCCACGGCCTCTACGTCCACGCCCGCCGCCGCGCCACCACCATCGACGCCGGCCGTTCGGAGGAGGTTGCACAGGGGCAACGCGCCCCGGCAGCCACGGCGAACGGCATCCCGATCCGCGTGCTCTACGGCTCCAACGCCGGCACGTCGGAGGCGTTCGCCCAGCGCATCGCCAACGACGCGCGCCGCCGCGGCTACAGCGGAGGCGTGGACACCCTCGACGGCAGCGCGGGCCACCTGCCCACCGACGGCGCCGTGATCATCGTGTGTTCCTCGTACGAAGGGCAGCCGCCGGACAACGCGCGGTCGTTCGTGCAGTGGGTGCACGGCCTGCCCGCGGGCTCCCTCGACGGGGTCCGGTACGCGGTGTTCGGCAACGGCAACAAGGACTGGGCCCGCACCTACCAGGCGATCCCGAAGGCCATCGACGAGCAGCTTGCCCTGGCCGGCGCGAAGCGGCTGGTCGAACGCGGCGAGGCCAATGCGCGCGGCGACTTCTTCGGCGACTTCGAGGACTGGTACGCGGGGTTCTGGGGGCCCGTCGGCGCGGAGTTCGGGCAGACCACGCAGGCGCCGGCGCCGTCCCCGCTGCTGGAGGTCGAGTTCGTCGGCGCCGTGCGCGACCCGATCCTGCGCCAGAACGAGCTGCAGCTGGGCACCGTGGTCGCCAACCGCGAGCTGGTGGACATGTCCGCGCCGAACGCGCGCTCCAAGCGGCACGTCGAGATCGCGCTCCCGGCGGACATGACCTACCGCACGGGCGACTACCTCGCGGTCCTGCCGCTCAACCCGGCGGCGCTCGTCGACCGGGCACTGGCCCGGTTCGGGCTCGCCTACGACAGCAACGTCGTCATCCGGGTCGGCGAGGGCACGCGGACGTTCCTGCCCACCGGCACCCCGGTGAGCGCAGGCGAGCTGCTGTCCAGCTACGTCGAGCTGGCCCAGCCCGCCACCCGCACGCAGATCGCGGAGATCGCCGACGCCACCGTGTGCCCTCCGCACAAGAAGGAGCTCGAGGCGCTCACCGGCGCCGCCTACACGACGGACGTGCTGGACAAGCGGGTCGGCGTGCTGGACCTGCTCGAGCGGTACCCGGCGAGCCAGCTCGCGTTCTCGACCTTCCTGCAGATGCTCTCCCCGCTCACCCCGCGCCGGTACTCGATCTCCTCGTCGCCGCAGTGGAACCCGGACCACGTCACGCTGACCCTCGCCGTGGTCAAGGCCCCCGCCCTGTCCGGCAACGGCGTCTTCGAGGGGGCCGCGTCGACCTACCTGGCGCAGGCCCGGCCCGGCACCAGGGTGGCCGTCACCGTCCGGTCGTCGAACGTCGGCTTCCACCCGCCCGAGTCCCTCGAGACACCGATCGTCATGGTCTGCGCCGGCACCGGGCTCGCCCCGTTCCGCGGGTTCCTGCAGGACAGGGCGCTGCGCGCGCAGGCCGAGGGCGTCGCGCCTGCTCCCGCACTGCTGTTCTTCGGCTGCGACCACCCGGACGTCGACCACCTCTACCGCGACGAGCTCGGCACGTGGGCCCGCGACGGCATCGTCGAGGTGCACCCCGCCTACTCGGAGGCCCCGACCGACGGGGTCACGTACGTCCAGGACCGGCTGTGGGCCGACCGCGACCGCGTCGTCGAGCTGGTCGAGCAGGGCGCCACGTTCTACGTCTGCGGCGACGGCAGGCGCATGGCCCCCGCCGTCTACGACACCTGCGTGCGGATCTACCGCGAGGTGGCGGGCGCGTCCGCGGAGGAGGCCGAGGCCTGGCTGGACCGGATGCAGCACGAGCACGCCCGCTACGTGAGCGACGTGTTCGCCTGACGGCCCCGCACCGCGGCCGCGATGCCGTACGCGACGGTGAGCGCGATGCTCACGGCCATTGCCCAGAGGGCGACGTCGCGCACCTGCGGCACCGCGGCCGCGGCGTAGCCGAGCAGGACCATCCCGACGGCCCACAGCAGGGCACCGGTCGCGTTCGCGAGGGCGAAGGCGACCAGGTGCATCCGCCCGACGCCTGCAAGGGTCGGCACGACCGCCCTGACGCCGGGGAACCATCGGCAGATCACCACGGCGAACCAGCCGTGGCGCGCGTACATCCGTTCGGCCGCATCGACGAACCGCCTGCTCCAGCCGCGGTGGCCCCACGGACGGCCGAGCCAGCGGCCGATGCTGTACCCGAGAGCGTCGCCGAGGACGGCGCCGAGCCACGCGGACGCGGCCAGCACGGCGATCGGCACGTCGATCCGGCCGGTACCCACGAGCAGGCCCGCGCCGAACAGCAGCGAGTCGCCGGGTAGCAGGACCCCGACGAGCAGGCCGGACTCGACCGCGAGCAGGACGAGCACGACGAGGCACGCCACCGGCCCGGGGAACGCGAGGAGATCAGGCATCGGCTCGGGGCGTGAATCGCACGGGCAAGGCGCGCAGCGTCGGGGAGAACCCGGGCTCCCACACGAGGTCGTCCGGCCGGCAGTCGATCCGGAGGTCGGAGAAGGCGAGCACGGCCCGGAACGCGGCCCGCGCCTCCCGTCGGGCGAGCACCGCGCCGAGGCAGTGGTGTGCACCGTGTCCGAACGACAGGTGCCCGGTGGCGCCGTTCGGGTCCCAGCCGCTCCCCGCGGCGAACCGGTCCGGGTCGCGGTTGGCCGCGGCAACATCGACCACCACGGCGTCGCCGGGGGCGAACACCGCTCCCCCGATCTTCACCTCCTCGGCCGCGTACCGCGCTTCCAGCAGCGGGAACGGCGCCACCTGGCGCAGGCACTCCTCGACCACCGCGTCGACCAGACCCGGATCACGGCGCAGCCGCTCGTACCGGTCCGGCTCCGCGAGCAGCAGGGCGAGCCCGCCGGAGATCAGGTTCGCCGTGCTCTCGTACCCACCGACGAGGAGGTCACGGCCGAGCGCGAGCACCTCGTCCTCGGTGAGCCGTTCCGCGGCCACGAGCTCGCCCATGACTCCGTCGGCTATCCGTTCCCGCAGGTAGCGGTCGAGCGCGTCGATCGCCTCGAGGGTCCGCCTGCCGGCCTCGGCCCCGCCGTCGATCCGATGAACCTGCCGGACCCATGGGCCGAACCGGGCGTGGTCCCCCGCCGGGAGGCCTGCGACCTCGCAGAGCACGGCCACCGCGAGCGGCACCGCGAGGTCGCACACCAGGTCGGCGCGTCCCGATCCCTGGCAGCGCTCGACAAGCGTCGACGCCAGCCCGTCGATCAGCGAGCCGTGCAGTTCTGCCCGCCGGGCCGTGAACGCCGGGTTCACCTCCCTGCGCACCCGGGTGTGCTCGGGGGCGTCCAGGTGCAGGAGGGTCGGCGCCCGGCCGCCGCGGGGCGCCGGGAGCCCGCGCAGCCCGGCCACCCGCGCCGGGTCGCGGACGAAGCGCGGGTCCGCCAGCACGGCGCGCGCGTCGGCGTACCGGGTGACGAGCCAGCCGTCGACTCCGTCCGGCAAGAACATCCAGCGCGGCGGGCCGCACGGGGATGGGGTGCGAATCATGCTACAAAAGGTAGCACTACAACATGTAGAAGCAAGTGCGACGGAGGGGGTGCGAGGATGATCCGGTGGGCAGGGCACGGGGCGAGCTCGAACAGGACGTGATGACCGCACTGTGGGCGCACCAGGAACCGGCCTCCGCGCGGGTGGTGCTGCGCTCGATCGGCGACCCCGAGCTCGCGTACACGACCGTGAAGACCGTGCTCGAACGGCTCACCCGCAAGCAGGTCGTCACTCGCGTCAACATCGACCGCACCTGGCACTACTCCCCCGCGGCCTCGCGCGACGACTACGTCGCGGAGCTGATGCTGCGCGCGCTGGACCGTACCGGCGACCGGGACGGCGCGCTCGTGCGCTTCGCCCGCGCCGTGAGCCCGGCCGACGCGGAGGTGCTGCGGGCCGCACTCGACGAACCCGACCGATGATCTACGTCGTCCACCACGCCGCGACCGTCGCCATCGCCGCGGGCGCGGCGTGGGCGCTTACCAGGGGTCGCTGGCAGGTCCGCGCGCCGCGGCTGGCGCTGCTGCTCTGGCACGCGACGGCAGTCAGCGCCGTGACCGGCGCGGTCGGACTACTCCTCAGCGCCGGCCTCGAGCCGTACAGCCTCGGCATCGCCCCCGCACTCGGCGCGCTCGCCACGGGGCGGACCCCGCCCCTCACAGGAGTGCACGTCTCCGCCGTGGCCGCCGGCCTGCTCCTCGCGGCCGCGGCGGTAGGCGCGCAGACGCACAGCTCGTGGCAGCTGTGGCGGCAGAGGTCCCGCCATCGCCTGTTGTTGCGGCTCGTCGGACGACCCGACCCGCGGTTTCAATCCCCACATGGCCGCGCGCTCCTGCTCGACCACCCCGCCGCCGCGGCCTACTACGTACCGGGGCCCGCCGGGTGCGTGGTGGTCAGCACCGGTGCCGTCGAGGCTCTGACCGAGCACGAGCTGGCCGCGGTGCTCGCCCACGAGCACGCCCATGCGCGCGGCCACCACCACCTCGTCCTCGCGCCGTTCCACGCCATGCGCCGCGTGCTGCCGATCCGCCCGGTGCTCCGCGCGGCCGCGGCCGTGGAGCTGCTCGTGGAGATGTGCGCCGACGACCGCGCCGCCCGCCGCCACGGCCCCGCGCCGCTCACGGCCGCGCTCCGGCGCTTCGACGAGCTGGGCGCGCGTTCCGCACCCGCGGGAACGATCGCGGCCGCGGACACCGCGATCGCCCTTCGCATCGCGCGCCTCGACAGCACGACTCCGCCGATCCGCCGCTCGATCCGCTGGGCGATCGCCCTCTCCGCGCTCGCCGTCGCCACGACCCCGGCCAGCCTCTACGTCCTGCCCATCTAAGGATCGTCGATCCTATAGGAACAGCACGGCGTCCTTCAGGGCTTGCGCTGCGCTAATCTGGCCCGTCATGAGCGCAGATCCGGCCATCGCCAACGCCGCGGGACGGCCCGTCGCCCGGCGCGTGCTGCGCGACAGCGTCTACGAGGTGCTCCTCGAGCGCGTCATGGACGGGTCGAGCCCGGCCGGCAGCTCGCTCAACATCGACTCGCTCGCCCGCCAGCTCGGCGTCTCCCCCACCCCGGTCCGGGAGGCGTTGGCACAGATGGAGCACACCGGGCTTGTGTCCAGGGTGGCGCTGAAGGGCTACCGCGTCGCCGACCCGCTGTCCGACGAGCAGATGGAGGAGCTGGTCGACGCGCGTGCGGCGATCGAGCTCGCCGCCGTCGAGAAGTCCGTGGCCCGGCACGCCGACCTGCTGGCCGACCTGCGCGTCGCGCACGCCCACCACGTGCTCAGCGCGCATCGCATCACGCGGCTGCGCCAGGAGGGGCCGCCGCCGGGCTTCACCGACCTGCGGGAGTACTTCGCCGCCGACTGGAACTTCCACCTGGTGATCATGCGTGGGTCCGGCAACCGGTACCTGCTGCAGATGGCCGAATCGCTGAGCGCCCACGTCCACCGGCTGCGCCAGACGATCGACCACGAGATCTACGACGTCGACCAGGCCGTCGCCGAGCACGCGGCGGTCCTCGCTGCGTTCGAGTCCGGCGACCCTGCCGCGCCCGCCGCCGCGATGCGCGCGCACCTTGCGGGGGTCGCGAGCCGGTCGCGCGGTCTGGACTGATCGCTTGCCCTCGGCCCGCCACTGACCTACCGTCGGCCAAGAATCAAATAGGATCTTTGATCGGAAGGCCGACGACGATGTCGACGCCCAACCCCCGACGGCTCGGGCGGCTGCTGGCGGCAGCGGCCGCGGCCGTCCTGCTCTCCGGGTGCGCGCTCTACGGCGCCCGGCCACCCGTCCCCGACGACTGGCGCCCGAGGGGCTCGGTCTCCGCGCTGGTGGCGTTCGCGCCCGGCGGCGGCAGCGACCGCTCGGCCCGCGTGATCGCACAGGCGCTGAACGAGCTCGACGCCGGGTTCGACGTCAACGTCGAGAACAAGGAAGGCGGGTCGGGGGCCGTCGGCTGGGCCACGTTCCTGTCCGAGGAGGGCAACGGCAACGCCCTGCTCGTCGCCGAGACGGCGCTCAACACGCTGCCGCTGGTCTACGACGTGCCGTTCACCTACCGCGACTTCACGCCGCTCGTCATGTTCGCGAAGGACTCGCGGATCGTCGTCGCACCGCGCGACAGTCCCTATCGGACCTGCACCGACGTCGTTGCCGCTGCCGCGGCCGGCACGCGGGTCGTGTCCGGGTCGAGCGGCAAAACCGGGGCCGACGCGCTCGTGGTCCACGAGCTGACGCAGGCCGGGGCGTCGATCGACGTTGTGCCGTACGGCTCGACCGGCGAGGTGCTCACCGCCCTGCTCGGCGGCCAGATCGCGATCGCACCGGCGAGCGCGGCCGCGGCCAAGCCGTACCTGGAGAGCGGCGACTTCGTCGCGCTCTGCACGATGAGCCCACAGCGCTACGACGACCCGCTGCTGGGCACCGTGCCTACGGCGAAGGAGCAGGGTCTGGACGCCGAGGTCACCATGTGGCGCGGGGTGCTGGGCGCGGGCGGGATCGCCCCGGTGCAGCGCGACTACTGGATCGCCCGCATCCACGAGGCGATGCGGTCGGAGACCTACCGGTCCTACCTGGCGAAGGACCTGCTCATCCCCGCCGACATCAGCGGCGACGAGTTCGCGGCCTTCCTCGACGGCTACGACCGCGAGATGCAGGAGATCTTCCCCCGCGAGGAGGACGAGAAGTGAGGGCGCGGCGCGAGGTGCTCGTCAGCCGCGTGGTGCTCATCGCGGTGGGCGCGGCGTTCTTCCTCGGCTCGTTCGCCTACGACTGGTCGGGCGACGACGGCACGATCGGCGCCGGCGTGCTGCCGCGCACGGCCGGGCTGCTGCTCGTGCTGGTGGGCGTCGCGCTCGTGGTGCAGGAGGTGCGCTCCGGCGCGGAGCGCGACGACGAGGTGGTCGGCGTCGTGGAGGGCGTCGAGGAGCCCGATCCGGAACGCACCCGCCGCAAACTGGTCGTCGTGCTCGCGGCGATGCTCGCCGCCGCGCTGCTGATCCCGATCACCGGACTGCTGCCGACGCTCGCGCTGCTCACGCTGTTCCTGTGCGCCGTGGTCGAGCGCCAGCCGCTGCCGCGGTCGCTGGGCGTTGCCGCCGGGGTCGGAGTGCTCGGCCACCTGCTCTTCGTCGTGCTGCTGCGGGTGCCGCTCCCGTACGGCGTGTTCGACCCGGCCGTCTGGAGCCTGCTGTGATCGACAACTTGCTGCTGGGGTTCCAGTCGGCGCTCACGCCGGAGAACGTGCTCTGGTGCTTCGTCGGAGTGCTGCTGGGCACTGTGATCGGCATCCTGCCGGGCCTCGGCTCGGCCACCGGCGTCGCAATCCTCATCCCCGTCACACTGACGTTCTCGCCGCTCACCGCCCTGATCATGCTCGCGGGGATCTACCACGGTGCGCAGTTCGGCGCGACGATCACCGCGATCCTCATCGCGACGCCAGGCGAGGCGTCGTCGGTGATCAGCACGCTGGACGGCTACCAGATGGCGCGCAAGGGCCGCGCCGGGCCTGCGCTGGCCATCTCGGCGCTCGGCGCGTTCGTCGCCGCGATGGCCTCGCTCGTGGTGCTCGTGGCCGTCGCGCCGTTCTTCGCGCGGCTGGCGCTGGACTTCGGCCCACCGGAGATGCTCGCGATCATGATCCTCGGCCTGAGCACCATCGTCGTGTTCTCCGGCCGGAACCTGCTGCTCGGCGCGGCGATGGGCCTGTGCGGGATCCTGATCGCCTGCATCGGCGTGGACGTGGGCAGCGGCGTCGCCCGTTTCACGTTCGGCGAGGTGGACCTGTTCGGCGGCGTGCCCTTCGTCGAGGTGATGATCGGGCTTTTCGCGCTGGGCGAGCTGCTCAACCAGCTCCACCACGGCATGGCCGCCCCGATCCGTGCGCGCTTCAAGGACCTGCTCCTCACCCGTGCCGACCTGCGGCGCGCCGCCGCCCCGACGGCCCGCGGCACCGTGGTGGGTTTCCTGCTGGGCTGCCTGCCCGGCGCGGGCACCACCCTTGCGTCGTTCATGGCCTACGGCGCCGAGAAGCGCTTCTCGAAGCACCGCAAGGAGCTGGGCAAGGGCGCGATCGAGGGCGTCGTCGCCCCGGACGCGGCCACCAACGCCGCGTCCAACGCGAACTTCGTGCCCACGCTGGTGCTCGGCGTGCCCGGCGGCGCGACCACGGCCGTGCTGCTCGGCGCGCTGCTGGTCTACGGCATCCAGCCGGGACCGCTGCTGTTCGAGAACCAGCCCGAGCTCGTGTGGGGTCTGCTCGTGTCGTTCTTCATCGGCAACCTGATGTTGCTGGTGCTGAACCTGCCGCTCGCGCCGGTGTTCGCGCAGCTGCTGCGCGTGCGCTACGCCTACCTATACCCGCTGATCATCGCCACGAGCCTGCTCGGCGCCTACTCGGTGAAGACCAGCATGTTCAGCATCTGGGTGGTGCTCGTGTTCGGTGTGGTGGGCTATGCGATGAAGCGCCTCAACCTGCCCGTTGCGCCACTCGTGCTCGGGCTCGTGATCGGCCCGTTGTTCGAGAAGGCCCTCGTGCAGACCTCGGCGCTTGCGGGCGACGACGGTGTCGCGAGCCTCGTGCTGACGAGCCCCGCCGCCGTCGTCGTCCTGCTGGCGGCGGTGGCGCTGGTGGCAGGCCCACCGATCGTCTCGGCCGTCCGTGGCCGCGGCACCCGCGAAACCGTTCCGACCGGAGGGAACTCATGACCGACAAGCCCAGGATCGCCGTCACCCTCGGCGACCCGGCCGGGATCGGCCCGGAGCTCGTCGCCCGACTGCTCGCCGACCCCAGTACGACGGAGACGGCCGACATCGTGCTGATCTCCGACGAGCGCGAGCTCGCAGACGCGCAGGACGACGCGGGCGTCGAGTTCTCCTACGGCGAGGCGGGCCTGCCCCGCCTGCACGACAACGGGGCGGCGCGCCCCGGCACCTTCGAACGGAAGGTCGCCACCGAGGCGGGCGGGCGGTGGGCGATGAGCAACCTGCGGGTCGCGCTGGGGCTGGCCGACGCGGGCGAGGTCGACGCGATCCTGTTCGCGCCGCTGAACAAGTCCTCGCTGCACCTGGCGGGCATGCGGGAGAAGGACGAGCTGCGCTGGTTCGAGTCGATCCTCGGGGCGGAGGCCTACACCTGCGAGCTCAACGTCCTGCCGACGATCTGGACGGCCCGGGTCACATCGCACGTCTCGATCGCCGAGGTCGCGGACGGCATCACCCGCGAGAACGTGCTCGGCGCCGGACGGCTGCTGCACACCGTGCTGCGGGACTCCGGCATCGCCGCGCCGCGCATCGGCGTCTGCGCGCTCAACCCGCACGCCGGTGAGAGCGGCCGGTTCGGCCGTCACGAGATCGACATCATCGCCCCTGCCGTGGCGGAGCTGCAGGCCGAGGGCATGGACGCGGCAGGCCCGTTCCCGTCCGACACGATCTTCCTGCGCCGGGAGGAGTTCGACGGGATCCTCACGATGTACCACGACCAGGGGCAGATCGCGATGAAGCTGATCGGCTTCGACGGCGGCGTGACCATGGCGGGCGGGCTGCGCGTGCCCATCTGCACGCCGGCCCACGGCACCGCGTTCGACCTCGTTGGCCGCAGGGCGGCGAACACCGGCTCGATCCGCAACGCGTTCGACCTCGCCGCCCGGATCGGCGCCCGCCGCGCGGTGAGCCATTTGGCCTGACCGTTCTACCGCCATTTCACGCAGCGCATTCTGCTCATCACGGACCGAAACAGGCCACTCGTGCAGGTGCACGTGCGAGTAACATGCACGTCACCGTGAGTCAGGAGTGGGCCATGGCCGGGCGTGGATCGGATCGATTCGCGGTCCGCGTGCTGGAGCGGATCGGTCAACAGCTGTGGGGATTCCCGCCCCGCCTGATGGCTCCGATCGTCGCCCGGCTGGGCGCATGGCCGGCGCTCGGCTGGTTCGTGCGCAACATGCCACGGTACGAACGCACGCTGCGCATCCTCGGCCCGCTGCGCACCCATCTGGCCTGCACCCTCATCTCGCTCTTCAACGGCTGCCGCTACTGCTCCACCGGACACCTCTACGCCGTCGAGCTGATCTACCTCGAGCAGCGCGGCAGCCTCTTCCCGCTCGACGCGCGCTCGGTCCCACAGTGGATCGGGCTACCCCCGACAGAGCTGCGCAGGCGGATGGTCGACGTGCTGCAGCAGGCCGACCTGCACGGCGAGGTGCGCTGCGTCGACGCCACGCTGGCACTGGCGAGCGGGGCACAGCGCCCCGTTGATGCACAGGAGGCCCGCATCGCCCACCTCGTCAAGATGTTCCGCGTGCTCAACGACGTCGGGATCGCGCACAGCGTCGAACCCGACGAGGCGCACGACCCGCTCAACAAGGACGCCGGTCTCAAGGCCCGCCACCACGAGCTGCGAGGCGCGGCCCGGTAGCGTCGGCACGTGCCCACCCTCGCCGTGCACACCGATGTCCAGGCCCGGTTCCCCGACCTGCGCGTGGAGCTGGTCGTGGCCACCGGCCTCGACAACGCTCCACAGTGGGCGGAGGCAGAGACCGCGCTGTCCGCCGCCGAGGCGGATGCCGCCGCCGGTGCCATCACCTGGTCCGAGGACGACCCGGCGATCGCGTCGTGGCACGCGGCCTACCGCGCGTTCGGCACCAACCCGCGCCGCACCCGTCCCAGCGTCGACGCGCTGCTGCGCCGCCTGGTGCGGCAGGGCAGGCTCCCCCGCGTCAACGGCGCGGTCGACGCCTACAACGCCACGTCCGTGCGGTTCGCGGTGCCGGCGGGCGCGTTCGACCTCGATCGGCTGGACGCGCACGTGGAGATCCGGCCCGCCACGGTCGACGACGGGTTCACGCCCCTCGGCGAGCCCGACGAGCTGGAGACACCCGCCGCCGGGGAGATCGTCTACGCGCAGGGCACCGAGGTGCTCACCCGGCATTGGAACCACCGCGACGCCCACCGCACGCGGGTGCGGGAGGACACGGCCGCCGCGGTCTTCATGCTGGAGCGCGTGAGTGCCGACGTCCCGGCCGAGCGGCTCACGGACGCCGCCGCGCACCTGGCCTCGTTGCTGACCCCGCACGCCGCGTCCGTCACGAGGTCGACGCTCACGGCGCAGACACCCGAGGCGCACCTGGTTCCGACGAACGGCGCGTTCGTCGGTTAGGTTCCGGGGTTCGTCCGTTTCAGCCGAGCACTCCCCGCGGTGGGGCGAATACCCATGCGGCACTCTGTCACCGTGCGCCGACGCTCCGCCCCACCTCCCAGCCTGTCCCGCTACTGGAACGGGTACGTCGGCCACTGCGCGGGATCGGTGGCGCGGTTCCGCCGGATCACCTACGCGCTGCCGGCCGGGCCCGCGCGCACGTGGCTTGGCGAGATCGCACAGCGGCTCGACGTCGAGCTCGATGCCGTGCGCAGGCTGGCGATCGTCGGCGACTCGATCGAGCCGGCGTGGTTCCGGTTCCGGGTGCGCGAGGAGCCGGCCAAGCGCATCGCCCAACGCCTGGACGCCGCCCGTACCGCGTTCGCCGACGCGGTGTCGCAGGCCGCGGAGGTGGCCGAGCAGGTCGCTCTCGACCCCGCCCACAGCGATGTGCGTGCCAACCTCGAGGTCCTGAGCCGTCAAGCCTCGCAACTGGCCCTCGCGCCGGCGCCACCCGATCCAGAACCGGAACCGCAGCGGCGCCGCAGGAGGGGCCGCCGCGGGAGCTGAGCACCGTGGCCACGCCGCGCGTTGCGAGGCAATGCGCCCGCCACTACGGTCTGCCCCGTTGCGCCGCAGCCGGTACGAGCCGAACTCAGGGGGAGTTTTGTGCGTCGACTCGAGATCGTGGTGATCGTCGAGCTGATGCTGTTGACCAGCATTCTTGCGGTTACGCCCGCGCATGCTTCGGTCGCGTTGCAGGAGCCGCAACCAGCGGCACCGACAACGTTTCGGAATCCGATCCGCAGCAATGCCCCAGACCCATTCATGTTCTATCACGAGGGCGCGTACTATCTGCTTGCGACGCAGACCGACCGCATTTCCTTCTGGACAGACGAGTCGGTCACCGGTCTTGCCGCAACCCCGGAACACACCGTGTGGCGTCCCGACGACCCCACCCGTGACGAGCACATCTGGGCACCCGAACTGCATCTCGTGAACGGGCGCTGGTACCTGTACTACAACGCCTCCGCGGACAGGCTCTGGGATCAGCGGATGTACGTGCTGGAGAGCCAAAGCGCGGATCCGCTCGGCCCGTACCACTTCAAGGGCGAGTTGCAGACCAACAACTGGTTCTCCATCGATGGATCGCTGTTGAGGATGCCGGACGGCTCGCTGTACATGATGTGGTCGGACGTCCCGCCGGGCCGCGAGCAGCGGATCCTGATCGCGCCGATGAGCGACCCCTGGACGATCAGCGGCCCACCCAGCGTGATCAGCAGGTCCGAATACGATTGGGAACGGAAACACGCGCCCGGCAACGAAGGTCCGGCGGCGCTGTGGCACAACGGGCGGCTGTTCGTGACCTACTCCGGTAGCAACTGCGACACCCCGGACTACGCCCTGGGTTTGCTCACCTACAACGCCGGGCCGCCGACCGACCCGAACTCCTGGACCAAGTCATCCGAGCCGATATTCAGCCGGTCGGATGCGAACTGGGTCTTCGGCCCTGGCCACAACAGCTTCTTCAGCTCGCCGGACGGAACCGAGACCTGGACGGCCTATCACGCCGTCACCACTTCCGACGGCCGGCCGGATGGCGACTGTGAGGAGCGGCGCACCGCTCACATCCAGAAGGTGTACTGGAACGCGGATGGCACACCGGACTTCGGCGTGCCGGCAGCCACCTGGGAGAACATCACACTGCCATCCGGCGACCCCGGTGCGGACACCGTGCCCGACGGCCATTACCGCCTCACGCCCGAGAACAACGCCGGCAACGCCCTGTCCGTGAATGACTGTTCGACCGACGGCGCCGGTGGCGCCGACGTGGTGTCGCGGTACTCCGGCATGCTGTGTCAGCAATGGCGCGTCGAGGCCCTGTCCGACGGTACATACAAGATCACCGATCGGTACAGCGGCAAGTCACTCGACCTCGCGGAGTGCGCGGGCGCGAACGGTGTCGACGTCGTCCTCGGCACGTACTCGGGAAGGGACTGCCAACGCTGGTACCTCGACCCGCTCGGCGGCGGCTCCTACCGGGTTACTCCGGCGGGCAGCGGTCGTGCTCTCGACGTCCGGGGCTGCTCCGCCGGTCCTGGCGCCGACGCCGATGCGTGGCCCTACTGGAACGGCGACTGTCAGCGGTGGCGGCTCGAACCCGTTCCGTGACAGGCAGGGCCCTCGGTGGCGGTCTTCCGTAGGGCCTTCGGTGGCGCCGCGCATCGTGCGGGGCCGCCCCTCACCTGTCAAGGGCGCCTACGGCGTCGCTTCGCGATCGCTTCGCGACCCTTGACAGGCGAGCCTCTGCGACCCCTCCGGGCAAACTTCGCGGGCAGGCCGGAGGCCTGCCCGGAGGGCGCGCGGCGCCACCGAAGGCCGGCTTCGCGGGCATGATCAAGGCTTCGGCGCGAAAACGGGCGAAAAACGACCGGGAACGCGCCGAAATACCGATCAAGAGGCCATTACGGCCCATGATCGGCGCTAGATGCACCTCCCGGCCCTCGACCGGACGATTATGAGCAGCTCGGAATGATCACCGGCGCTGACGCGCCCCTTGTCGCTCCACGCGACCCGTCGACCGGCCGCATGGACCCAGAACGGGTGCGTGAGCCCACACCGGGTGCGGGGAGCCCAAGGAGATCCGGGCGACACCGCCTCCTGGCGGCCCCGCACAATGCGCGGCGCCGCCAGGAGGCCCCGCAGCTGCAGCAAAGGGGATCTCGACACGCAGGTGGTGACTCACCCCGTCTGCCGCAGCGGCTCCTCCGCAACCCCCGGCACCACGGCCTGCGGCATCGCGATCTCGGGGAACGTGCGGCGGGTGCCGTTCCCGGAGCGCCGGGAGCGGGGCGCGCGGCCGTGGGGCTGCTCCACCGCCTCCACCGGCTCGAGGGCCGGGAGCGGGAGGACCTGCGGCTCGCCGTCGAGCGCGATGGCCTCGCCGTGGTGGCGCAGGCGCATCGGCGGCCCGGAGACCAGGCGGTACTCCACCTCGTCCGGCCGGATCTCCACCCGCAACTGCCGGCCCTGCCACCGGAGCCCGAACGAGATCCGCGACAGCGCGGGAGGCAGCCGCGGCGCGAAGGTGATCCCCGCCTCGTCCATCCGCATCCCACCGAACCCCGAGACCACCGCCGTCCAGGTGCCGGCCATCGACGCGATGTGCACCCCGTGATCGGAGTTACCGGCCAGATCGTCCAGATCCACCAGCGCGGCCTCTGCCAGGTAGTCGTAAGCCAGATCCAGGTGCCCGGTCCACGCCGCCACCACCGCCTGCGTGCACGCCGACAGCGACGAGTCCCGCACCGTCAGCGCCTCGTAGTAGGCGAAGTTGCGCCGCATCTGCTCCGGACTGAACGCGTCCGGCCGCAGCTGCATCGCCAGCACCAGATCCGCCTGCTTGATCACCTGCTTGCGGTACAGGTCGAAATACGGCACGTGCAACAGCAGCGGGTACTTCTCCCGCGGCGTGTTCTCGAAGTCCCACACCGCGTGCGAGGTGAACCCCTCGGCCTGCGGGTGCACGCCCAGCACGTCGTCGTACGGGATCCGCATGGACTTCGCCGCGTCGCGCCAGCTGGCCATCTCCTCCGCGTCGACGCCGAAGCGGGCGGCGGCGCGGGCGTTGCGGGCGGCGACGTCGGCGGCGTAGCGGAGGTTCTGCTGCGCCATGAGGTTGGTGTAGACGTTGTTGTCGACGATCGCGGTGTACTCGTCCGGCCCGGTCACCCCGTCGATGCGGAACTCCCCCGCCGAGTCGTGGTGCCCGAGCGAGCGCCACAACCGCGCGGTGGCCACCAGCAGCTCCAGGCCCACCTCCCGCTCGAACACCACGTCCCCGGTCGCCAGTACGTAGCGGCGGACGGAGTCGGCGATGTCGGCGTTGATGTGGAACGCCGCCGTGCCCGCCGGCCAGTACCCCGAACACTCCTGGCCGCGGATCGTGCGCCACGGGAACGCGGCGCCGCCCAGCCCGAGCTGCTCGGCGCGCTCGTAGGCCTGGGGAAGGATCGACTGCCGCCACCGCAGCGCGTCCGCGGCGGCGTGGGGCGCCAGGTGCGCGAGCACCGGCAGGCAGAAGGTCTCGGTGTCCCAGAAGGTGTGCCCGTCGTAGCCCTCGCCCGTGAGGCCCTTGGCCCCGATCGCCCGCCGCTCCGCCCGCGCGCCCGCCTGCAGCACGTGGAAGGTGGCCACCCGCACGGCCTGCTGCAGCTCGGCGTCACCGTCGATCTCGACGTCCGCGGTCTCCCAGAAGTCGTCGAGGTAGCCCCGCTGCTCGGCCGCGAGCCCCTCCCAGCCGGTGTAGCGGGCGGCGGCGAGCGCGGCCCGCACCTGGTCGTGCAGCGCAGGCAGCGACCGGCGCGACGACCAGCCGTATGCCAGGTACTTCACCAGCCGCAACGGCTTGCCGGGCTCGAGGCGGGCGATCACGGTGGTGCGGGCGATGTCCTCGGCCGCCTCGGAGGTGACCTCGGCGGTCTCCGGGCCGTGCAGCTCGTGGTCCATCGCCGCGGCCACCTGCAGGCCGGAGCGGCGGGTGCTGTGGATCAGGTACGCGCCCGCACCGGCGCCCCCGTGCTGCTCGGCGACCAGCGGGTCCGTGAGCGCCGCTTCGACGCGCGGGTCGGCCTCGTTGCGGCTGGGCAGCTGCTCGTTGGCCACCAGCTCGGACTGCAGCACGACGAGGGCGGGCGCGTCGACGACCTCCACCTCGTACTCGATCGCGGCGATCGCGCGCTGGGTGAGCGACACCAGCCGGGTGGACCGCACCCGCACGACCCGTCCGGCAGGTGACTCCCACTCCACGTCCCGCGACAGCGTGCCGGCGCGCAGATCGAGGACCCGTTCGTGGCGCCGAAGCCGCCCGTAGCGCAGGTCGAACGGCTCGTCCTCCACCAGCAGCCGGATCAGCTTGCCGTTGGTGACGTTGATGATCGTCTGCCCGGACTCGGGGTAGCCGTACCCGCCTTCCGCGTACGGCAGCGGCCGCCGCTCGTAGAACGAGTTCAGGTACGTCCCGGGCATCGCGTACGGCTCGCCCTCGTCGAGGTTGCCCCGCAGGCCGATGTGCCCGTTGGACAGCGCGAACACCGACTCGACCTGGCCCATCCGGTCCAGGTCCAGTCGCGGCTCCCGCACCACCCACGGCTCGACGGCGAAGACACGACCGGTCGACATCAGCGGGACCTCCATGGTTCGGGGAGCGAGCTCGGATCATCGTGCAGCAGGGGTTCCGCGATCACTTCGTCGACCCCGCCAGTACCCCTTGCACGAAGGCGCGCTGGAAGGCGAAGAACACGACGAGCGGCACGATCATCGAGACGAACGCACCGCTCGCCAGAACGTCGACGTTGCTGCCGAACTGCCGCAGCTGGCTGCGGAGGGCCACCGTGATCGGGGCGGAGCCCTCGTCGGCGAAAACGAGCGCGACGAGCAGATCGTTCCAGACCCAGAGGAACTGGAAGGTCGCGAGCGCCGCGACGGCGGGCCGCGAGATCGGCAGCACCAATCGCCAGAAGATGCGAAATTCGCGCCCGCCGTCGAGCCGGGCGGCCTCGAGCAGGTCGCGCGGGATCCCGACGAACGAGTTGCGCAGCAGGAACACCGCGAACGGCATCCCGAACGCGACGTGGAACGCCACGACCCCGGGGATCGAGCCGTACAGGCCGATGCCGCCGAGCAGCTTGGCCACCGGGACGAGCGCCACCTGGACGGGGACCACCAACAGCGCGACGACGCCGATCGTCACGACGTCCCGGCCCGGGAACTCGATCCAGGCCAGCGCGTACGCCGCGCATGCGCCGAAGACCACCACGAGCGCGGTGGACGGCACGGCGATCAGCACGGTGTTCCACAGGGAGCCGAGCACGGCGCGGTCGGCCATGAGGTCGGCGTAGTTGGCGAGCGTGAGCTGCGCGGGCGCGGTGAAGACCGTCCACCAGCCGCTGCGCGCGTTGTTCGCCTCCGGTCGCAGGGACGCCACGAGCAGGCCGACCACCGGGAACATCCAGACGAGCGCGACGGCGACCAGCACGCCCCTGACGATCGGACCGCCCAGCCGGGCGATGACGTGTCTCGTCACGAGCGGTCCCCCCTCGACCGCCTGATGTTGAACACCATCGCCGGCACCACGAGCAGGAACAGCAGCACGGCGAGCGCGCTGCCCAGCCCCTGGTCGCCGCCGCCCGCCCCGAACGCCACCTGCCACACCTGCAGGGCGAGCACGTTCGCCTCCTCCTGCACCGAGCCCGGCGCGATGACGAAGACCAGGTCGAACACCTTCAGCACGTTGATCACCAACGTGACGAACACGACGAGCAGCACCGGCGAGAGCAGCGGGACCGTCACGCGCCGGAACACCTGCCATTCGGTGGCGCCGTCCACCCGCGCCGCCTCGAGGGCGTCGCGCGGGATGCTCGCCAGCCCGGCAACGATCAGCGTCATCGCGAAGCCGGACATGATCCACAGCCACGCCGTGATCACAACGGGCGTGACCAGCACGGGACCGAGCCAGGTCAGCCCCCGGAACGGCTCGGCGAAGTTCGCGGCCGGCAACCGGACGGCGTAGGGCCCACCGACGAGGTCGGGCACGGTGAACCGTCCGTCGTCACCGGTGGTCGTGGTGGCGACGACCCGGTCCCCCTCCAGCACCTCGACGGCGATGCCGGGCATCCCGCGCTCACCCGCGTCCACCTCGCCGGTGCGGTCCGCTGTTCCGCCGACGTCCAGCCAGACCAGGCCACGCAGTCCCGCGCCGGGCTCCGGCGGCACCGCGGCGGCGGCCCGCTTCGGCAGGTCGACGGGGTCGAAGCCGGTGATCGGCAGGCCGACCGCGCCATGCGCGCCGACCGGCTCGGCTGTCACGAGCGCACCGTCCGGTCCGACGACGAGCCCGCCGTCCTCCCGTGGGCGAACTCCCGGGTACCGCGAGGCCGGGGTCAGCACGTCGTGCACCGACACCACGACCGCGTTGACGACCCCGCGGTCCGGGTCCTCCTCGTAGACCAGCCGGAAGATGATCCCGGACGCGACCAGCGAGATCGCGAGCGGCATGAACATCACCAGCCGGAACGCCGTTGCCCACCGGATCTTCTCGGTGAGCACGGCGAGCACCAGCCCGATCGTGGTCACGAGCGTCGGGGCGACGAGGACCCAGATCACGCTGTTGCGCAGTGCGACGAGCGTGCGGTCGTCAGTGAACGCGGTGACGTAGTTCTCGACGCCGACGAACTCGGTGCCGCGGGCGTCGAAAAAGCTCCGCACGAGCGAGTAGGCCGTCGGGTAGACGAGGAAGACGACCACGAGCAGGAGCGCGGGCGTCAGGAAGAGCGCGGCGATGCGGGGGCTGCCACCCGACATCGAGCCTGCCGGTTTTGCCGTCACGAGTCACCGCGCTGGTAGGCGGAGGTGGCCTCGGCCTCGAGCTCGGCGAGGATCGCATCGATCTGTGCCGGGTCGGCGAGGTAGTCCTGCATCGCGCGCCAGAAGCCGTCGCCGCGGGTGGCGCCGAACGCGCTCGGCATCAGGTCGGACATGTCGAAGCGCAGGTTCTCCGCCCCGACCAGCTCCTCGGCGATCTCGCGGGTGCTGTCGTCGGGGTACTCCCCCAGCTCGACCTCCCGGTTCGGCGAGACGAACCCGCCCTTGGCCGCCCAGATCGAGGCCGCCTCCGAACTCGCGAGGAACCGCATGAGCGCATGTGTGCCCGGCTCGTCGGTGAGGGCTACCAGGGTGTCGCCGCCACTCACCACGGACGACACGGGCCCGATCCGCGGGAAGGGGAACACCCGGGCGTCGGCCCCCACCCTCGCCGAGGTGCTCTCCGTGATCGCCCCGGCCACGAAGTCGGCCTCGAACACGATCGAGGCCTTCGGGACCTCGCCGAAGACGTCCACGACCGACTCGGTGAACTCGGTCTGCAGGGCGCTCGAGATCCCGCCGGGCAGGTACTCGGGGCGGAACACGCGGCCGAGCGTCTGGAGGGCCTTGCGCACCGACTCGTCGGTCCACGGGATCTCGTGACGCGCGAGGCGGTCGTACATCGGGCCGCCCGCGGTCTGGAGGTAGACGTTCTCGAACCAGTCGGTGAGGGTCCAGCCGTCGGCGCCGCCGACCGAGAGCGGGGTGTCTCCGGTGTCGGACAGCTTCCGCAGCGTCTCGACGAACTCGTCCCACGTCCGCGGCGGCACGAAGCCGGGTCCGAGCTGCCGCGCGTCGTACCAGACCGTGGACTTGTTCGCGGCCTTGAACACGAACCCGTAGAGGTTTCCGTCGACCGTGCCCAGCTCCTTCCAGACCGGCGCGAACTGGGCGTCGATCACGGACTCGGTGCCGGGGTCGATCGGCACGAGCGACCCGGCGCGGGCCAGCGTGCGCACCAGCGCGGGCTGCGCGATACCCGCGATGTCCGGGGGCGACCCACCGGCGAGCCGCGTGGCGAGCACAGTGGGCACCTCGTCGCCGCCCGAGACGTACGTGACGGACGCGCCGGTGTGCTCCTCGAAGGCGTCGAGCACCTGCTCGAACGCCGCCTGCTCCTCGTCCGACCACACCGCGATGACCTCGATCCGTTGCCCGGCGAGCGGGCCGGGCCGGGCAGACACCGGTTCGGGACCACCGCACCCCGCCGCGACGAGGACGGCCGTCACCAGCCCGGCGAGGCACCTCTTCCCGCGCATCCGTCACCGCCGGATCGAGAGGCCGGTGCCACGGTCGAAGAAGTGCAGGCCCTCTGTGTCGACGCGGACCGTGATCGGCTGGCCCTCGAAGATCCGGGTGCGCGGGCTGAACCGGCCGACGAGCAGGGCCCCGCCGCCCGCCGCGCGCAGGCGGCCGGACTCCCGGTCGAGCGTCTCGTGCTCCTCGGTGCGGGCCTGCTCGGCGTCGATGGGGAAGTGCACCATCACGTCGGCGCCCATCGCCTCCACCAGGTCCACCACCGAGTCGAGTGTGGTGCCGTCGGGGCCGTCGACGACCGCGGCGTCGTCCATGTCCTCCGGCCGGATACCGAGTACGAGCCGCCTGCCGGCGTAGCCCACGAGCGCGGGCCGCCTGCGCAGCACGATCTCCGGCACGACGAGCCGGTGCCCGCCGAATGCGACCGTGGCCCGGCCGTCGTCGTCGACGTCGAACTCGGCGATCACCATGTTCATCGCGGGCGACCCGATGAACGCGGCCACCGACATGTCGACCGGCTCGTCGTAGAGCTCCTGCGGGGACGCGATCTGCTGCAGCTCGCCCGTGCGCATGACCGCGACCCGGTCGCCGAGCGTCATCGCCTCCGTCTGGTCGTGCGTGACGTAGACCGTGGTGACCCCCAGGTCGCGCTGGATCCGGGCGATCTGTGCACGCATCTGCACGCGGAGCTTCGCGTCGAGGTTCGACAGCGGCTCGTCCATGAGGAACGCGCGCGGCTCGCGCACGATCGCCCGCCCCATCGCCACCCGCTGCCGCTGGCCGCCGGACAGGTGGCGGGGCTTGCGCCGCAGGTGCTCGGTGAGCTCCAGCACCTCGGCCACCTCGCGGACGCGGCGTTCGACGACGTCACGCGGCATCTTGCGCAGCGTGAGGCCGAACGCGATGTTGTCGAACACCGTGAGGTGCGGGTAGAGCGCGTAGGACTGGAACACCATCGCCACGTCCCGGTCGCGGGCCGGCACCGTGTTCACGACCTCGCCGTCGATGCGCACCTCGCCGTCGCTGATCCGCTCCAGCCCGGCGATCATCCGCAGCGCGGTGGTCTTGCCGCAGCCGGACGGGCCGACCACCACGAGGAACTCGCCGTCCATGACGTCGATCGACAGGTCGGTGACCGCGCGCGTGCCGTCGGGATAGACCTTGCTGACGCGGTCCAACTCGATGCCCGCCACGATGCTCCCGTCGACCTCGCCGAGGCTCGCATCGTAAGGCGATCTCAATGAGCCCGTAGATCCGCGTGAAGCGGGTAGCAGGTGGTCTACGGTGCGTACATGGCGCTGGTGTTGCTGGTCGAGGACGACCACGCCGTCCGGAGGGCGATGACGGAGGCGCTGCGCGACGCCGGACACGTCGTGCAGCCGGTCGGCACCGCTCTCGACGCCCTGGGCACCGTCAGCAAGGACCACGACCTCGTCGTGCTGGACCTGAGCCTGCCGGACCTGGACGGAGTCAAGGCACTGCCCATGCTGCGCGGGGTCAACAAGGATGTGCCGGTGATCATCGCGACCGCCCGGACCGACGAGGCGACGCTCGTGCAGCTGCTCAACGAGGGCGCGGACGACTTCATCGCCAAGCCGTTCTCCAGCAACGTCCTGACCGCCAGGGTCGGCGCCGTCCTGCGCCGGTCCAAGGTCGCAGCGCCCGACGACGACGAGCCGATCAAGGTCGCCGACCTGGTCATCGACGAGGTCCGGCGGGTCGTGACCCTGGGCGGAAACCCGGTCGACCTCTCCCGCAGGCTGTTCGACCTGCTCGCCTACCTCGCGGCCCGGTGCGGGAGGGTCGTGTCGAAGGAGGAGCTGGCCCGTGAGGTGTGGCACCAGCCGAGGCTGAACCTGGACCCGACCATCGACGTGCACGTGTCGTGGCTGCGCCGCAAGCTCGGTGAGACCGCGGCCAACCCGCGGTACGTGCACACGGTCCGCGGGGTGGGCGTCAAGCTGATCGATCCGTGCAGCGCCTCGTCGTCCGCCTGATCCTCGCGACGGTCGCTGCCGCCGTCGCGGCCGTCACGGCCACGGCGCTGGTCGTGCACCTGCTCGACGAGCGCGACCGGTTGCGCACCGCGTCGGAGACCGACCTCGCGGCGCTCGTCAGCCTCGCCGAGGTCACGTCGGACCGCGAGGCCCTGTTGCGCGGCATCGCGCGCACGCCGGCGGGCCGTGAGGGCAGGCTCGCCGTGCACGTCGACGGCACGACGGTCGGATCGTCCCAGCTCGCTCCTCGGGCGGTGATCCCACCTGCCGAGGTGCCGTTCGAGGGCGGGACGGTGGTGGTCCGGGCCGCGGGCGCGGCCACCGTCGAGGTGTTCGTGCCCGGCCTCGCGCCCGGGTCGGCCGAGCTGGGGCTCGCGGCGCTGCTGCTCGGCGTGGGCGCGCTGGCCGCGGCCGCGGGTGCCGTCCTGGCGGCCCGCCGGGTGCGTCCGGTGGTCGCCGAACTGGCCGAGCTCGCCGCGGGCACCGAGGCGATCGGGCACGACGACGACCATCCACCGGCGCCCCGTCCGACGGCGGTGCCCGAGACCGCTGCCATCGCCACTGCCCTCGCTTCGCTGACGGCGCGGTTCGCCGAGGCCCGCAGCCGCGAACGCAAGCTGGCCGCCGACCTGTCGCACCGCCTGCGCACCCCGCTCACCGCGCTGGCCCTCGACGCGGGCGGGATCGGCGACGGCCCGGCCGCGGAACGCGTGAGGCAGACCGTCGCCTCACTGGAGAACGACGTGGACGCGCTCATCCGCGCCACGCCCACAACCGACGGGCCCGCCCGCTGCGACGTGGCCGAGGTGGTGCGGCGCCGGATGGCCTTCTGGTCGGCGCTCGCCCAGCACGGCGGCCGGCCGTGCACGCTCGTCGCCGAACCCCCCGCCGTGATCGCGCTGTCCGCGGACGACCTCGCCGCCGTCGTCGACGCGCTGCTGGGCAACGTCTTCCGCTACACCCCCGCCGGCGCCCCGTTCGCCGTCACGGTGGTCCGCCACGCCGGGTGGGTCAGCCTCGTCGTGGACGACGCGGGGCTCGGCGTCTCCGACCCGGCCGCCGCGCTGAGCCGGGGCGTGAGCATGGGCGGCGGCACCGGACTCGGCCTCCCCATCGCCCGCGACGCGGTGGAGGCGACCGGCGGCACGATCCACGTCGAGCGTGCGGCGCTCGGCGGAGCCCGGATCCGGCTCCGGTTCGCCGAGGCCCGATCAAGCACATAGGGCGTGTTCGACCAGCGCGTCGGCAGCCTGCTGCTGGCGGACGAGGCTCTCGAAGGAATCCGAGAGCGTGCTGGACATGGACACGACCACGCCGCGCCGCCCGTCCGACGTGATGCCGTCCTCGGTCATGTACCCGGATCCGCCGCCGCCGTGGCCCCAGTAGACACCGCCGCACGGCAGCGGCCGCATCCGCAGGCCCAGCCCGTAGCGGCCGCCCGGCCACAGCTGCTCCACCTGCTCGTCGACCGGCACCGTCCGCTGCATCTCGGCCAGAAACGCAGGCTCCAACAGCGTGCCGTCCAGCAGAGCGCGGAAGAACAGGTTGAGGTCGGCGGTGGAGGAGATCAGACCGCCCGACGCGTTCCAGTCGATGAGCTCGGTGACGTCCACCAGCTCGCCGCCGGGCACGAACCGCTGGTAACCGCGGGCGTGCGGGGTGGGAAGACCGGGCGTGTCGCCGGGGAAGAACGTGTGCTCGAGGCCGAGCGGCCGCGCGATCCGTGCGTCGGCCTCCTCGTGCCACTGGCGACCGGTGACCCGCTCGATGATCATCGCGAGCAGCAGGTAACCGGTGTTGCTGTAGGCCCAGCGCGTCCCGGGCACGAAGTCCGGAGGGTGGCTCATGGCACGCGCCACCAGCTCCCCCGGCGGGTAGGGGTCGAACCGCCCTTCCCGGTACTGCTCGGGCGTGTCGAAACCGGGGTAGTCGTCGTGAATGCCGCTGGTGTGCTGCAGCAGGTGCCGGATGGTGATGAGGCTGCCGTCGTTGCCGTTACCGGACACCACTCCCGGCAGGTGCTCCTCCACGGTGTCGTCGAGGGCGAGCTTGCCTTCGCCCATCAGCTGCAGCGCCACCGTGGCCACGAACGGCTTCGTGTCGCTGCCGATCCGGAAGTACCCGTCGGGGTCGACCGGCCCGTTGCCGACGGTATCGGCGACGCCGCTCGTGACGACCACGTGCTCGCCGTTCTCCATGATCAGCCGGGCTTGCACGCCGGTGACGCCGAGGTCGCGGATGGCGTCGGCGTCGCGCTGCAGCTCGGCCCGCTGATCGGTGTCCTGGTCGACGCCGCAGGCCGTCATGGCGGCGACCAGCATCGCCGTCACCCACGATGAGATGTTCATGTCGACGAGCGTCGGGCGGCACGGCGACCGGGGCGATACCGTCCACTGCCCGGTCGGTGGTACAGCCCGCTGTAGTGACCGGCCGCTCCCGCTGCTCCAGACTGCGGGGTTGTGGCGAGACGGTGGAGCGACCTGTGGCGCGGCACCGGCTATCTGCTGGCCGGCCTCGGATCGGCGCTGGTGACACTGGTCGCGCTGCCGCTACTGGCCATCCCCGTGCTTGCGCGCGGCTGGGCGGGCTGGCACCAGGAGCGGGCGGGCAGGCTGCTCAGCACCTCCATCGGCCCGTGTCCCGGCCTGCCGCGCGATCTCGCATGGCTGCCGGTGCACGTCGCGGCCGGCGGCGCGGTCGGCGGCGCCGCTGTCTTCGGCGTGGGGAACGTACTGGTCGGCGCGTTCGCGACGCCCCTGTGGTGGCTGTTCCCGGACGGCGACCCGCTGCGGCTGCTGCTGGAGATCCCGGTCACGAGCTGGGGCGCCGCCCTGGTACTGGGGCCGGCGCAGGTCCTCGTCTTCGGGGGTCTCACCGGCTGGTTGGTTCCGCCGCTGGCCCGCGCGCACGCCCGGCTGTGCCTCGCGGTGCTCTCCCCGTCGGCGCTCGCCAAGCGGGTCGAGGTGCTGACCACGACCCGCGCCGGCGTGCTGGACGCGCACGGCGCCGAGCTGCGCCGTATCGAGCGCGACCTGCACGACGGCACGCAGGCCCGGCTCGTCGCCATCGCGCTGCGCCTCGGCGTGGCCCGCGAGTCCCTCACCGACGATCCGGAACTCGTCGCCCGGCTCCTGAAGGAGGCCCACGAAGGGGCCGAGGACGCCATGACCGAGCTCCGTGGCGTGATCCGCACGATGTACCCGCCGATACTGGCCGACCGCGGGCTCGCCGGTGCCGTGACCGCACTGGCCACCGGCGCCGGAGTGCCGACCGCCGTCGAGATCGGGGATCTGGGCGAGGTCCCCGCCGCGGTCGAGGCGGCCGCCTACTTCGTGGCCGCAGAGGCGCTCACCAACGCCGCCAGGCACGCCCACGCCACCAGCGCCACCGTCCGCATGATCCGCACCGGCGGGATGCTGACCGTGGAGGTCACCGACGACGGGGCAGGCGGCGCCGACGAGACCCGCGGCACCGGGATCACCGGGATCCGCCACCGTGCAGCCGCGCTGGACGGCAGCGCGCGGATCAGCAGCCCGGCGGGCGGGCCGACGGTCGTGACGGTGGAGCTGCCGTGCGGGTCGTGATCGCCGAGGACAACGTCCTGCTGGCAGGCGGACTGGAGCTGCTGCTGGCCAGCAAGGGGTTCGAGGTCGCCGCCGTTACCGGGGACGGCGCCGCCTTCCTCGATGCCGTCGACACCCACCGGCCCGACGTCAACATCGTGGACGTCCGGTTGCCGCCGTCCTTCCGCGACGAGGGCATCCACGCCGCACTGGCCGCACGCAGCAGACATCCCGGCCTCCCGGTGCTGGTGCTGTCGCAGTACGTGGAGCGGGAGTACGCGCGGGAGCTGCTGGCGGATCCGGGCGGTGGCCTTGGCTACCTGCTCAAGGACCGCGTCAGCCGGGTGGGCGAGTTCACCGACGCCCTGCGCCGCGTGGCAGGGGGTGGCACCGCGCTCGACCCGGAGGTGGTCGCCCAGCTCCTCGCCGGGCCCCGTCGGGAGCCGATCGGACGCCTCAGCCCGCGCGAGCGCGAGGTGCTCGCCCTCATGGCGGAGGGGCACGACAACACCACGATCGCCCGGCGGCTGGTGGTCACCGAGAACGCCGTGCACAAGCACATCGGCAACATCTTCACCAAGCTCGACCTGGCGCCGTCCGACGGCGGCCACCGCAGGGTCCTCGCCGTGCTCGCCTACCTGAACCGCTGATCACGCCGAGATGCCCGGTGGTCGAGTAGGGACGGCGCCCCAGCGCCGGCCCGTATCGAGACCACCAACACCGAGACCGGCATGTGGTCTCGATACGCGCCGGCCCTGGCGGGCCGGCGCTACTCGACCACCGGAGGAGAGGGCCGGCGCTACTCGACCTGCGAGGTGGATGACCTGGTCGGCCCGGCCGATCGTCGCCGGCCGGTTCGAGACGACGAGCAACGTGCGGTCGCGGCCCGCGAGCAGCCTGTCCCACAGCTGCCGTTCGGTGTGCACGTCCAGCGCGCTGGAGACGTCGTCGAGGACAAGCAGCTCCGGCCGGCGCACCAGTGCCCGCGCGATCGCGGCCCGCTGCACCTGCCCGCCGGACAGCCGCACGCCGCGGCGGCCCAGCTCGGTGGCCGGCCCGTCCGGCATGGCGGCGACGTCATCGTCCAGCACCGCGTCGTGCACGGCCGTCGCCAGGTCGGCGTCGTCGATGCCGAGCAGCAGGTTGTCCCGCAGGGACTCGCTGAACAGCCGCGGCACCTGCGGCACGTAGGCGCACCGCGGCGGCACGAGGAAACCGGCCAGGTCCTCGACCGGCTCCCCGTTCCACCGGACCACACCACCTCGGACGGGCATGAGCCCGAGCAGCGCACGCAGCAACGTCGTCTTGCCGGCACCGGCCGGGCCAGTGATGACGGTGAAACCTCCCCGGACCAGCGTCATGTCGACCCCACGTACCCCGCGCTCCGAGCCCGGGTGCACGGCGGTCAGGCCCCGCACCTCCAGGGTCTGGAGCGCTCCGCCGGCCCGAAGGGGCGTCGGGGCGGGCGGCTCACCGTCGAACAGCGGCCGGTGGGTGACCAGCGGGGCCGCCGAGGTCGCCGGCAGGAGCGCGGCCATGCGTTCGACGGCGACCCCCGCCTGCCGGTGGCCCGCGAGCAGCTTGCCGGTGTAGCGCGGCATCGCCACGAGCGTCCCGACGTAGCTCGCGAACAGCGCGAGGTCGCCGACGGTGAACCCGCCCGAGCGCATCGCGGGGATCGCCAGCAGCAGGACCAGCCCGGTGCTCAGGTGGACCGTCACGCGGCTGAACGTGTCGAGCAGCTGCGTGACGAGCTGGTCGCGCAGACCGGTACGGCGGCGGCGTTCGTTGTGCTCGACGAGACGGTTCACGATCCGGTCGCCCGCGTGCGCGGTTTTGACCGCGAGCACGGCGCCGAACATCTCACCGAGCAGGCCCGTCGCCGCCGCCGTCGCGCGCCGGTGGGCTGTGCGGCGCCTGCGGATCTGCCGGCTCGCCATCCGGGTGGAGAACACGACCGTTTCCAGTGGCAGCACGACGGAGATCGCGATCAGGGGGTCGATCGTCACCATCACCGCGACCGCCCCGGCGGCGAACAGCAGCTCGCCCGCGACGAAGAGCGCGATGTCGAGGAACCCGACGAAGTCGTCGACGTCGTCCCGGAAGCGGCTGATGGCCTCGCCGGACGATGCGGGCAGGGTCCCGGGACGGGAACCGCCGCTCGCCATCTGGGCCCGCAGCATGTTGAGGCGCAGCAACCCGCGCAGTTGTTCGAGGTAGCAGACCCGCACCACACCGCCCCAGTGGGCGGCGATGCGGGCGAGCTCCACCGCGGCCAGCACCGCGATGAGCCCGTGGACGCCGGCGCCGGCCGGCCGGCCGCCCGTCAACGCGTCGAAGATCTGCTGCAGGAGCCACCCGATCAGCAACATCGACGAGCTCGCCGCCGCGAAGAACGCGAACGACAGCAGGAAGGTCCACGGGCGGTACCGGGCGAGGTGACCGGCAAGGCGCCACGTCGAGGTCATCGCAACCCGCTCCCCGAGGTCATCGCGAGCAGCCCCGCGAAGCGGGATGCCGGATCGTCGACCAGCTCACGTCGCGCGCCGTGCTCGACGACCCGGCCCCGTTCCAGGACCAGGATCCGGTCGGCGCGGTCGAGGGTCCCGAGCCGGTGGGCGATCAGGATCGCGGTCCGCCCGACGAGCAGCCGGTCGACGGCCCGCTCGATGCGCGCCTCGCTCGCCGGATCCAGCCGCGACGTGGCTTCGTCGAGGACCACCAGTCCCGGGTCGCGCAGGAACACGCGCGCGAACGCGATCAGCTGCGCCTCCCCCGCCGAGACCCCGGCCCCGCCGGGCCCGAGAAAGGTGTCGAGGCCCGACGGCAGGGCCCGGTACCAGTGGCCGAGCCCGAGCCCGTCGAGGAGGTCGACCATCTCGGCGTCGCCGCCGTCGTGCGCTCCGAACACGGTGAGGTTGTCCCGCAGCGAGGCCCCGAAGAGCTGAACGTCCTGCGTGACGAGGGCGACCCGGCTGCACAGTTCCTCGATACGCACGTCACGCAGGTCGGTTCCGGCGATGCGCAGCGTGCCCTCGTCGGGGTCGAGCAGCCGCAGCAGCAGCCTCGACAGGGTCGTCTTCCCGCTCCCCGTTCGCCCCACGACCCCGAGGACGGTGCCGGGCTCGACGGTCAGCGAGAGCCCGTCGACAACCGGATGCCCCTTCCGGTAGGCGAAGCCGACGCCGTCCAGCACGACGGCCAACGGGCCCGCGGGCAGCGTCGACCGGCCGTCGTCGGGCACCGCGGGCCGTTCGGCGAGCAGCTGCCCGACGCGGCTGTACCCGGCGATCGCCTCCTGGACCTTCGGGAGCTGTTCGAAGATCCGTTCCAGCGGCTCGCGAGTCATGTCGGTGTACCGGAACAGGAGGTACACGGTGCCCACCGTGATCGCGCCTGCATGCAGGAGCGCGGTTCCGGCCACCAGGCTCAGCACCCCGCCCGCCGCGAAGACGGCGAGGGTGACGATCCAGTTGGTCCGGGAGGCGAGCGAGGCCCGCCGGGAGACGCGGACGAGGTGGCCGAGCGCGGATTGGAACCGCCGCACCGCGAACCCGCCACCACCGTTCGCACGCAGATCCTCCGCACCGCCGAGGCGCTCCTCGATCTCGCCGAAGAGCGCCGCCAGTGCGGCCCGGCGTTCGGTGGCCGTCGGAACGGTCGATCGCCGCAGCCGTCCGATCGTCGCGCCGGCCACCACGGCGAACCCGGCGAGGCCCAGCCCGACCCGCCAGTCCTCGACGAGGACGGCGACCAGGACGCCGACCAGCGTCAGGACGCTGCCGACCGCCTGCACGAGGAAGGACGACACGAACGACGCCAGCGCCGTGATGTCGCCGTCCGCCCGTTCGATCAGCTCGCCGGGCGAGCGCCGTTCGTGGAACGACAGGTCCAGCCCGAGCACGTGCCGGGCGACCCGGTGCCGCAGGTCGTTCGTGGCGCCCCACGCCAGGTGGCCGCTCACCTGCGCCACCGCGACGCCGAGGCCCTGCTGGACGAACGACACCACGACGTAGCAAGCGGCGATCAGCGCCAGCAGCGACAGCGGCCGGCCCGCGACGGCCTCGTCGATGAAGGCGCGCAGCAGCTGCGGGCCGGCGAGCGGGGCCGCCGAGCTCACGACCAGGAGAGCACCGAGACCGGCGAGCCGCACGCGGCGGCCGCGGGCGAGTAGGGCGAAGAGTCCGGTGTCCACGTCTCCAGGCTCGTGCGACCGTGGGATGGCGTCGACGACGCGCACCCCACGGATCGCGCCTAGGAGGGTGCTGAAGAGCTCTGGCCGTAGCGAGCGGCGTCCAGGTGGTGTCCTCGCAAGCGGACGATCGCGCCGATACCGCTGTTGCATCGGCGCGATCGTCCAACGCGGCGAGGGCGCCGCCTGGGCGCCGCGCAGTAGGCCAGAGCTTTTCAGCGCGCTCCTAGACGGGCGGCTCGGGGTCGTACTGGATGCCGCGGCGGGTCTCCCGCGCCCGCTCGGTGCCCGCCAGCCGCGCGACGAGGTGGAGCGACATGTCGATCCCGGCCGAGACGCCGGACGAGGTGACGACGTCGCCGTCGTCGACGAACCTGTCGTCGGCGCGGATGTCGATCGTGTCGTCCAGCCGCTTCAGCTCGCCGACCGCCGCCCAGTACGTCGTGGCCGGCCGCCCGCGCAGGAGTCCTGCGGCCGCGTAAACGAGCGATCCGGTGCAGACGCTGGTCATCAACGACGTGGTCCTGCTCTGCTCACAGATCCAGTCCAGGTAGGGCTCGTCCCGGCACAGCGGCCGGGTGCCGCGTCCCCCCGGGTGCAGCAGCACGTCGAGCGCCGGAGCGTCGGCGAACGCGTGCTCCGCCTCGATGCGGAGCCTGCCCGCGCACGTCACGGTGCCGCCGTTCGGGGCGAGCGTCGTCACCGCGTACCCGTCCTCGGGGTGCTTGTGGGTCCACCACGCCAGCACCTCCCACGGTCCGACGGCATCGAGCTCCTCCACGCCGTCGAACAACACGATTCCGATCTGCTTGACAGCCATCCGTCAACCCTGGGAACCGGCCTCCGCCGCGTCCACGACACACAGCACACGAATCGCGCCATGGCGCGAACTGTGGGGAGCAGGTCGTGGACGACTACGCGTCATCACGGCACGCTCCGTGGAATGGCACCGAGTGCTGTCACGTTCGTGATCTTCGACGGCTACCAGACGCTGGACCTGGCCGGACCGTACGAGGTGTTCGGCAAGGCGGGCTACGACCTACTGGTCGTCGCTGAGGCGGCCGGCCAGGTTCGATCGAACACGGGGCTACCAGTGCTCGCCGAGCGCGGGATCGCCGAGACCGACCCCGCCACCACCGGCACCCTCGTCGTCGTGGGAGGAAGCGGAGTCCAGTCCGCAAGGCGAAACCGTGACCTCGTCGCGTGGATCTCCGCCGCGGCCGCTCGCGCCCCGCGCGTGACCTCGGTGTGCAGCGGGGCGTTCCTGCTCGCCGAGGCCGGGCTGCTCGACGGACGCCGGGTCACCACCCACTGGAGGCAGGCGGGCAGGTTGGCCCGCGAGTACCCCGCGATCGAGGTCGACTGCGAGCCGATCTTCATCCGCGACGGCCGATTCTGGACCACCGCGGGCGTGACGGCGGGGATGGACCTCGCGCTGGCGCTCGTCGAGGCCGACCTCGGGCGCGATGCGGCGCTCGACGTCGCGCGCGAGCTCGTCCTGTACCTCCGCAGGCCGGGCAACCAGTCGCAGTTCAGCGTGCCGCTGTGGTCGGCCCAACCGGCCGACGGCGACGTGCTCCGCAAGGTCGTGGACACGATCCACGCCAATCCCGGCAGCCGCCACAGCATCGCCGACCTGGCGTCCATCGCCGGGCTCTCCCCACGGCACCTGCAACGCCGGTTCACCAAGGAGATCGGCGTGCCGCCCGCCGTGTACGTCGAGCGCGCCCGCATCGAAGCGGCACAACGCGCGCTCGCCGAGCGTGACGACCCGGTCGAGAGCATCGCGCGCCACTACGGGTTCGGAACCGGCGAGACGCTCCGGCGGGCATTCCACCGCATCGTCGGCATCGCCCCGTCCGACTACCGGGACCGGTTCCGCACGGCCTACACCTAGTGTCCCGCCGAACTTCGTGATCATTCCTCTGGTTGCCGGGCTCGGGCGGCCACTCGGCACGGCGGGGCTGTCGGCGCATCCCGTGTCGGGCGACGCAGCCCGTCGTAGGTCAGGCACCCCGTCGACCGGGTGCGCCGGCCGAGAACGAGCGCGCCGGGCTCCGCACTTCCCGGGTAGGGCGATCCGGCGAGCCTGTGATCATCGAGTTGGCGCCTTTCCCGACGCGAGGCGTCGGGTTTCGCGCCGAGCCGCTGATCACCCCTTGGGTCGCGGGTGCGGAACGCGGCCCCCGGGGGTCCGGCCCGGTGCCGGACGCTTTCGTGGGCGCGCCGTTCCCGGCCCCGGATAGCCTGCGGCCTCACCCACCAGCCCCCGGCTGCCGGAGTGCTCCCGCCGGTTCGCCTCAACCGCGTCGCCTTGCCGGGGTGGCTGGGTTGGGTGCACTACCGAATCATGTGGTTGCTCGGGCGGCCGTCCCCGACGCGGGGGCACGCCCGTTCTCGACGAGACCGCCGCGGTTGCGTGCTGCGCGACCGGCTGTGGTCCCGTCCTCGCCACCGGCCACGCCTGGAATCTGGGGTGTGATCAGCGGAATCGGGACCTGGCCTGCACCCCTGGAGCTGGTGTTCTGACCGGGGAGACACCCCTGCAGCTGGTGCCCCGTTCCTACGGATCATGGATCTGCGCGTGGGCCCTGACCCTGGGGGTGGTCTGGCCGTGATCATCCAGAAGCTGGGCTGGGTGTGGAGGGTCGGGACCACAGCCAGTCGCGTGGCACCCGCAGCAACGGTCTCCTCGAAACAGCCGTGCCCCCGCGTCGGGGACGGCCGCCCACGCCACCCCAGGGGACGGTAGTGCACCCAACCCAGCCACCCCCGCAAGGCGACCGGGTCGATGCAGCCGGCGGAACCACACGCGAAGCCCGGACCACGAAGCGGGTACCGGGCGACCCGGGCCGGGAACAGCGCGCCCACCGGCAGGCAACCGACCAGACCGACCCGATGGACCGACACGATCGCGCCCCTACCTCCAGGCGCCCGATCGGCGGCGGGCAAGATCCGAACTACCGGTTGTCCATGGCTGCCCCCACGACCATGAGCACCCGAAACTCCAGATCATGGACGCGAAGATCACAAGTGTCGGTTGCACACGGCTGCCGCCACAGCCATGACCAACCGATACTTCGGATCATGGGCACGGTCGTCGCGGCGTGCCGCTCGGACCGATCACACGCGATTGATCGCCACGAGCAGCACGTCGTTGCGGACCCGGCAGCGATGCGGGCCGGCCCGAATCGACCATGCGGGTCGGCGCAACAACGGGCGAGACCCGATCTACCGCTGGAGCACTGGGGCCGTCAGATGTGGTCGGCCGTCACCATCTCCGCCCCCACGCCCACCGGTGTGGCGTCGAACCGGTCGGCCAGGTGGGCGGCGATCGTGCGGAACGCGTCGTGGGTGGCAGGCCGGACGCGGTCCATGTCGATCTGCGCACCGGTGGCGAGGTGCGGGTCGAACGGCACCTCGACCACGGCGCGGCAGCGCGCCTCGAAGTGGCTGCGTACCCGCTCGGTGTCGATGTGCTTGCTGGCGCGGTCGCACGTGAGCACGAGCAGTGCGTCGGCCACCCGCTCGGCGGGTCCGCGCGCGAGGAGCCAGTCGAGCGTCTTGTTCACCCGGCCCGCCCCGTCCGCCGTGGGGGACCCGACGATCACGAGGCTGTGCGCCAGCGCGAGCGTGCCGCCGACCGCGGAGTGCACGAGGCCACTGCCGGAGTCGGTGATCACGACGTTGTAGAAGCGGCGCAGCACGTCGCAGACACGCTCGTACCCGGCCCGGTCGAGCCCCTCGCTCATCGCGGGGTCCTGCTCGGAGGCGAGAACCTGCAGCCTGCCTGCCAGGCTCGTGAAACGCGACACGTCGGCGAGGGAGCCGAGCGAGTCGATCTCCCCAAGCATGTTTCGCACCGTCTTCGACGTGTCGCCGGTGAGGCGGTCGGCAAGGGTGCCTGCGTTCTGGCTGGCGTCGAGCGCCACCACGCGGTCGCCCCTGTGCTCGGCGAGGACCAGCCCGACGCACGCCGCGACCGTGGTCTTCCCGACACCACCGTTGATCGAGGTGATGGCGATCTGGTGGGCGCTGCCGAGCGGGCGCCGGATGCGGCGCACCTGTTCCCGGTAGGCGTGCTCCTCGGGGCCGACACCGGGATTCACCAGTCCATGGCTGGCGCTGAACACCGCCCCGCGCCAGCCGCCGTTCGGGCGGTCGACGCGGCGACGGACGATGGTGTCGGCGGTGAGGTCCCCCGACTCGGGGATCCCATCAACCAGCCCGTGACCCGGGTCCGCGTCCTGCGAGCTCACCAGTCCACCCCCCCGGCCCCGGCCGCTCGCCGATGATCTCGGCACGGGAGCAGGCTACCGCGCGCGATCTCGGCCGGTGATCAGGCGGGCTCGACCTGGAACTCGGCACCCGAGCTGTCCGCCGTGCTCACCGAGACCCGGTACGCACCGACCGTTTCGGTCGCCCCCGGCGGCACGAGGACCGGCGCGCCGTCCGCGGAGAAGGTCACCCCGGACGAGTCGATCTTCTCGATCGCGATCAACGGCCCGCCCCGTCCGCAGGAGAAGGAGGTCCGGCCGTTGCTCGTGATCGTCCGCCCGCCTGCGCCGCGGCTCACGATGGAGCCATTCGTCGAGACCTTGATCTGGCAGGTCCCTGCTGCGGGCCGGCCCGCCGAGCGCGACGGCGACGGCGACGCGCTCGCGCTGGGCCGGTCGTCGGGTGCGGGGGTTGCCTCGCCCGTGACGCTCGAGGAACACCCCGCCGTCAGCAGCGCGGCCGCCGCCACGCCGACGAGCAGCCGCACCGCTGCGGTTCGGGACTGCGTGCACAAGATCTTCACAGCGGGCATGGTGCCGTTGCCCTCCAGACGCTGCCACACGGGTCCGGATCCGCGCGGCGTGCGGCTAATTCTGCCGGACGGGCGGCGGGTTGCCGAAGTCGTCCGCGACGAGGGCGGCCAGCTCGAGGAACGCGTCCGACGTGGTCGGACGCAGCTTGTCGAGCTCGATCCGGCTGCCGGTGGCCAGGTGCGGGTCGCGCGGCACCAGCACGACGGCCCGGGAGCGCGCCTGGAAGTGGGCGACGAGCCGTTGCCCGTCGATCTCCGGGCTCGTGCGGTCCTGGGACAGCACGACGACCGCCCGCTCGACCAACTCGTGGTGCCCGTGCGCCACCAGCCAGTCCAGGGTCTTGCTGGCCCGGCTCGCGCCGTCCACCGTGTGCGATCCGACGATCACGAGGCCGTTCGCGAGCGCGAGCGTGCCGTCCATGGCCGAGTGCACCATGCCGGTGCCGGAGTCCGTGACGACCACGTTGTAGAAGCGGGACAGCACGGCGCACACCCGCTCGTACTCGGCCCGGTCGAACGCCTCGCCGCGGGCCGGGTCCTGCTCGGAGGCGAGCACCTGGAGGCGGCCCGACAGCGTGGTGAAGCGGGCGATGTCGCTCAGCGAGCCGACGCTGCCGAGCGAGTCGAGCAGGTCGCGGACGGTCGAGTCGGTGCGGCCGGTGAGCCGGTCGGCGAGCGTGCCCGCGTCCGGGTTGGCGTCGAGGGCCACGATCCGGTCGCCTCGGTGCTCGGCGAGCATCAGCCCCAGCATGGCCGTGACGGTGGTCTTGCCGACGCCGCCCTTCATCGACGCCACCGCGATCTGCCGCGGCCCCGGCAGCGGGCAGCGGATGCGCAGCGCCAGCTCCTGCCTGCGCTGCTCGGCGGGCCCGATCCCGGGGTTGACCAGCCCGACACTCGCGACGTGCACGGCGCGGCGCCATCCCGAACCCGGCTTGTCCGACCGCCTGCGCACGATCGTGTACTCGGTCAGCTCCGACGCCGTGTGAGGCCGTGCGTCCACGACCGGCCGGGGCGGCAACGGCGCGGGGACAACCGGTTCGGCGACCGGTGGCGCCTCCTGCACGGCCTCCTCGCGGGGAGGCTCCGGCTCCACCGGCTCCGCGGCCGCCACCTGTTCCGTCGGAACGTCGGCGGGCGGTGGGCTCTGCGGCGTCGGCTCCTGCCGGGCCGTGCCCGAGTCAGGCGGTGCAAACGATCGCTTCGGCATGCGCTACCCGTTCCCCCTGGTCCGACCGCGAACGTCCCTATCTTGCCCCGGCATCCCGCGAGCGGTTCGCGGACCCGATCACGTCTCCCGCTCGGCGAAGGCCTGCGCGAGCTGGTTCTCGGCGTCGCGCAGGTAGACGTCGAGTGCGTCGGCCGCGCCGGGCCCGTCACCGCGCTGCAACTGCAGCAGGATCTCCCGGTTGCGCGCCAGGTAGGGCTCGTGGAAGCGCTTGGGGTCGGCCATCACGTGGAACACGAGCCGCAGCTCGGCGAGGATGCCGCTCATCAGCTCGTCGGCGCGCGGGCTGCCGGCCAGCGCCACGAGCGCCTGGTGGAACTTGATGTTGGCGGTGCCGAGTGCCTGCCATTCGCGGCTGCCCAGCGCCTCCTGCCCGTCGTCGACGGCGGCGGCCACGGCGGCGAGCCCTGGATGCGGGCCGGTGATGGTGCGGATCACGCCGCACTCGACGAGCCTGCGCACCCGGTACAGGTCGACGACGTCCGGGACCGTGAGAGTCCGCACGAACATCCCGCGGTTGAGCTCGTGGGTGAGCAGCCGCTCGTGGGAGAGGAGCCGGAACGCCTCGCGCAGCGTGTTGCGGGAGACGCCGAGGGCGCTGCCGATGGCGTCCTCGGCCAGCCGGGCGCCAGGCGGGAAGTAGCCCTCGATGATGCGCGTGCGCAGGATGGCGGCGACCCGCTCGGCCGTGCTCGTCCGCGACAGCAGCGCGCGGTCGGCGGCCAGAGCGTCGGCGGTCAACTCGCCTCCAGATGGTTCGAGCGCACCGGGATGTGCGTTTTGAAGGATCGTACAACGATCGAACGACTGACGTGGCTGAATGTGACTATTCGAAGCGAATTGATCACGTAGAGCAACTTCATCGGTTCAAGGTCGACTCGCCATCGTGTGGACACCCGATTGGCAGTACGCTGCTCCACGATCGGGTGAAGGCTCGCCGTGACACACGGCAGCGCTGCGCTGTCCTTGGGGGGACGACATGACCGACGGGCCACAGGTGTGTGCCCTGCCTGGATGCGATGAGCTCGTCGAACAGCCGGACGACGGCGGTCCACGGCGCTTGTACTGCTCGCCTGCCCACAGGGCAGCGGCACGCAAGATGCGCCACGCCGCCCGGCTGGACGGCGCCGCTCCGCAACAGGCGGCGGCGGACGTCACGCAACCGATCGTGCAGGCGCCGAAGGACCAACCGTCCGAGCAGCCGACCACCGAGCTTCCCGCTCCGCTGGGTGTCACCCGTCAGGAGGAGCCCGAGCCGGCTCCGGTTCCCGACCGTGAGTGGAGCCCTGCGGCGGCGTGGGCGGTGTCTCCACCCACGCTGCCGAAGGCCGCGTCGGGACGCACGGTCCGCACGATCACCTCGAAGCGCGTCAAGAAGGAGAAGCCGGCCCGCACGGCAGGCGATCGCAAGAACGCCGCCTCCCAAATGCGGCGGCGCGCGATCGCGAGCGTGGCCATCGCCAGCCTGGTGGCCGGCGGCGCGAGCTACTTCGTCACCGAGAACATCATCCCGACGACCCCCACCCCGCTGCCGCCCCAGGCCGCGAACCAGCCGTCGATGGACGCCGACGTGTGGGTCGACAAGGCGGAGGTCGTGCTCGCGTCGCTCAGCACCCAGCTCGACGCCGTCGCACAGGCCGAGGCCACCTGGCTCGCCCTCCCCGAGCAGCGCCGCGCGCAGGAGCCTGCGGCCGTGCAGGCCCTCAAGGACCGCAAGGTGCTGCTGGAGCAGCAGCGCGCCACCCTGATGTCCCAGCTCGATGCGTTCAAGGCGCTGCCGGAACGCACGTCGGAGCTGACCTCCGCGCAGGCCCAGCTCGATGCCGTCGAGCGCACCCTCAACGATTCGACCACCACCGCCGCCTCCCCGGACTACCAGCAGGCGCTGCGGCAGCTCGAGTCCCAGCGCGACATCCGGCGCCAGCAGCGTGACCACGCCGCTCAGGCGCTCACCGACCTGCGCAATGGCGTCGACCAGGCCCTCAGCTCCCCGCTGCCGGCCGAGAAGGACGAGACGGCCCCGATCGTCGAGCGGGTCAAAGCGGTCGCCGAGGGCCGCCCCGACCCGGCCGAGAAGGACGACGACCAGGAGCACAAGGCCGACGACGACCACGACCCCGCCGCCACCTCGCGCCGCGAGGACGACGACGAGGAGCGCGGCGACGTCGGCACCACCGCGCCGCCCGACCCGGAGCGTCCGAACGCCCCCGACATCCTCGCCTCCGGCGGCGACAACTCCGGTTCCGACACCGACGGTGGCGCGGAGGGTTCGAACGGCTCCGAAGGTTCGAACGGCCCTGAGGGCTCGAACGGAGACGGCGGGTCCGGTGGCCCCGCCGATTCGGTCGCCAGCGCGCTGGGCAGCGCGCTCGGCCAGAGCGATACCAGCAACCGGGACGAGAGCGCGAACAGGCGCGAGGCCCGCGCCGACGAAGGCGACAACAGCGGCGACAACAGCGGCGACGACGAGAGCAACGGCAACAACGGCACCGGTGGGCTCGGCGGTGTCGTGAGCGGCGTGGCCGGCGGCCTGCTCGGCGGCTCCGGGCGTGACGACGACAACGACGAGGGCAACAGCCGCGACAACGACCGCGACGACGATCGCGGTGGCGACCGCGACGACAGCTCCAACTCCTGGTTCGACCGCGGTGGCGACGACAACGACGACGACCGCGGCAGCGACAACGACGACAACTCGAACTCCTGGTTCGACCGCGGCGACGACAACAACGACGACGACCGCGGCAGCGACAACGACGACAACTCGAACTCCTGGTTCGACCGCGGCGACGACAACAACGACGACGACCGCGGCGACGACAACGACGACAACTCGAACTCCTGGTTCGACCGCGGCGACGACAACAACGACGACGACCGCGGCGACGACAACGACGACAACTCGAACTCCTGGTTCGACCGCGGCGACGACAACAACGACGACGACCGCGGCGACGACAACGACGACAACTCGAACTCCTGGTTCGACCGCGGCGACAACGACAACGACGACGAGCACGCCGACGACAACGAGCACGCCGACGACGACGACGACGGCGAGCACGCCGACGACGACAACGACCGCAAGAAGCCGAGCGGCAAGGCCGAGCGCCAGCGCGAGAAGGAACGCGGCGATCGCGACGACCGCGAACAGCGCGGGGACAACGACGACGGCGACCGCGGCGACAACGACCGGGGCGATAACGACGACAAGGGCGACCGCGGCGACAACGACCGCGGCGACAACGACCGCGGCGACAACGACAAATCCGACGACGACGGCGGCAAGTCCGACGACGACGGCGGCAAGTCCGACGACGACGGCGGCAAGTCCGACGACGGCGACGACGACGGCGGCAAGTCCGACGGTGGGTCGGACAAGGGTGATTCCGACGACGGCGGTTCCGACGGCGGTTCGGACGACGGCGGCTCCGGCGGCGGGGACGACGACTGACCTTCCCGGCGACACGCGAGCCCCGCTGCACCTGGTGCGGCGGGGCTCGTGTCATCTCGGGCGACGCGCGAGTGGCAGGACGGTCCTTGCCCGTCAGCGTCCTGGGAGCGGTGCGGGTGGACGACCGCCGAAACCGTCCGCGATCAGTGCGCCAAGGGCGAGGAAGGCGTCATGAGTGGCCGGCCGCAGCCGCTCGAGCTCGATCCGGCTGCCGGAGGCGAGGTGCGGGTCGTGCGGGATCTCCACCACACCCCGGCAGCGGGACTCGAAGTGCCCGCGCACGCGCTTGGGGTCGACCTCCGCGCTCTTGCGATCGCAGGACAACACGACAACGGCTTGGTCCACCTGGGTTTCGTAGCCGTGCGCAACGAGCCAGTCGAGCGTCTTGCTGGCCCGGCTGGCGCCGTCGACGGTCGGTGCGCCCACCACGACGAGGCTGTCGGCCAGCGCGAGCGTGCCCTCCATCGCGGAGTGCACGAGGCCGGTGCCCGAGTCGGTGATGATGACGTTGTAGAAGCGGTTGAGCACGGAGCAGACGCGCTCGTACCCAGCCCGGTCGAACGCATCACTCATCGCGGGGTCCTGCTCGGACGCCAGCACCTGCAGCCGACCCGCGAGGCTCGTGTAGCGGGCGACGTCGCCGAGCGAGTAGGCCGACTCGAGGTTCTCCAGCATGTGCCGCACGGTGACCGAGGTGTCGCCCGTGAGCCGGTCGGCGAGCGTGCCCGCGTCCGGGTTGGCGTCCAGCGCGATCACCCGGTCGCCGCGGTGCTCCGCGAGCACGAGCCCGAGGCACGCCGACACCGTGGTCTTGCCGACCCCGCCCTTGATCGAGCTCACGGCGATCTGGTGCGTGCCGGGCACCGCGCGGCGAATGCGTCGCAACCGGTCTCGGCGCGCCCGTTCGGCCGCGCCGAGACCCGGGTTCACGAGGCCGCCGGTGACGCGGTACAGCAGGCGACGCCAGCCGCCTTCGGGGCGCTCACCGCGGAAGCGGACGATCGCGTCCTCGGTGAGCGCGCCTGATCTGCCCTCGAGCGCCTCGCTGGTCTCGCTCACGCGCCCTCCTCGCTGACGCTCGTCAGACGCGTGCGCGACGCTGCTGTATCTATTGGTTCGCTCGCAAGCTCGCTCACGTGCCCTCCTCGCTGACGCTCGTCAGACGCGTGCGCGACGCTGCTGTATCTATTGGTTCGCTCGCAAGCTCGCTCACGTGACGAAGCGATCGGCCATCAGCGCGGCCAGCTCGTAGGCCGCGTCCCGGGTGGCCGGGCGCAGGTGGGCGAGCTCCACACGGCCGCCGGTGGCCAGATGGGGGTCGTGCGGGATCTCGACGACCGCCCGGCTGCGGGCGGCGAAGTGCTTGCGGATCCGGTCCTGGTCGACCTCTGCGCTGGTGCGGTCGCACGACAGCACGACGACCGCCTCCGTGGCGAGCGCCGAGTGGCCGTGGGCCAGGAGCCAGTCGAGCGTCTTGCTCGCTCGTCCCGCGCCGTCGACGGTGGGCGCGCCCACCACGATGAGGCTGTCGGCGAGCTTGAGCGTGCCCTCCATCGCCGAGTGCACGAGCCCCGTGCCCGAGTCGGTGATGATGATGTTGAAGAAGCGGTCCAGCAGCGCGCAGATCTGCTGGTACTCCTCGCGGCTGAACGCCTCGCTGGACGCCGGGTCCTGCTCGGACGCCAGCACCTGCAGCCGTCCCGCGAGGCTCGTGTAGCGCGACACCTCGGTCCAGGAGTGGATCCGCTCGAGGTCGCGCAGCAACTCCCGCACCGTGACCGAGGACTCGCCCGTGAGCCGGTCGGCAAGCGTGCCGGCATCGGGGTTGGCGTCGAGCACGATCACGCGGTCGCCGCGGTTCTCGGCCATGACGAGGCCGAGAAGGGTGGAGATCGTGGTCTTGCCGACCCCGCCCTTGATGGAGCTCACGGCGATGCGGTGGGACTGGATCAGCGGCCGCCGGATGCGGTGCAGCAGGTCACGCCAGCGCACCTCCGCCGCGCTGGGCCCCGGGTTGATCACACCGCCGGTGGCCCGCAACAACGCGCGACGCCACCCCATCGACGGCTCGTCTGGCCGGGCCCTGAGAATCGCGTCGGCGTCGAGCGCCACCGCGCTGCCGCCCGGATCCTCCTGTTGAGGACCGAGCGGAGACGCGGACCCTGTCGAACTCACTGCACCCCCTGGCTGGTCGGGTCCCCACTCGATGTGACGCAGCGCTTGCGGTTCCAGCCGATGACCGTACCGCTCCCACCAGATCGAAGGGTCCGGCTCGACCCGACGGCGTACCACGGGGTGAGCCTAACGCGCAGCGTCGCCGGCGTCCCCCGATGGTGATCGATCAGAAACGTGCGAGCGACTCAGTCGATGAGATCCATGCCGGTACCGGACCGCCCGTTCAGCCCAACACCGGCTGCGCCGTTCTGCGGTGCGCCGCGCCAGAGGTTGCTGCGGCCGCGGCTGATGGTGCGCAGCGCCTTGCCGAGGGCGTCCTCGAACTCGGCGAGCTTCGCGTCGACGTAGCCGTCGCACTCCTGGCGCAGCCGGTCGGCCTCGACCTCGGCGGTGTCGACGATCCGGGCCGACTCGACGTGCGCCGCCCGGACGACCTCGGCCTGCGACACGAGCCGCGCCTGCTCGGCCTGGCCGTCTGCCACGTACCGGTCGTGCGCGGTGCGGCCGGCGTGCGCGATCCGGTCGGCCTCGACCTTCGCCCGGTCGGTGAGCTCGGTGAACTGGCGACGCCCCTCGGCCACCGCACGCTCGGCCTCGTGGCGGGCGCGGGCCACCGTCTGCTCGGCCTCGGCCCGTGCCTCGGCGAGCAGCCGCTCCGCCTCCGCCCGCGCGTCCGACACCAGCCGCTCGGCCTCCTCCTGCGCCGAACTGCGGGTCTGCTCGGCCTCCTGCGTTGCGTCGTCGACGATCTCGTCACGACGGTCCAGGACGTCCTGGGCGTCGTCGAGCTCGCCAGGCAGCGCCTCGCGTACGTCGTCGAGCAGGTCGAGCACGTCACCACGCGGCACGACGCAGTTGGAGGTCATCGGGACACCCCGAGCCTCTTCGACGACCGTGACCAGCGCGTCGAGCGATTCGAAGACCCGGTACACGCGCGCATCCTCTCACCGCCGATCGGCCCAGCCCTGTATTCGGCGCGGTCCGCGCGTGTCAAGTTCCGAACGAGTGATGCGGCTGGAGATCAATCTCAGGGCCTTCGGTGGCGCCGCATGCCGTGCAAAGCTAGCTGTGGCCTTCGGTAGCGCCGCTGCCATGCAGGGCTAGCTGTGGCCTTCGGTGGCGCCGCTGCCATGCAGGGCTAGCTGTGGCCTTCGGTGGCGCCGCGCATCGTGCGGGGCCGCCCCTCACGCCTCAAGGGCGCCTACGGCGTCGCTGCGCGATCGCTTCGCGACCCTTGACCCGTGAGCCTCTGCGACCCCTCCGGGCAAGCAGAGCGGGCAGGCCATGGGCCTGCCCTTCGGGCGCGCGGCGCCACCGAAGGCGGTCTCGCGGCCATGATCAAGGCGTCGGCGCAAGAACGGCCAAATATGGCCAGCCACGCACCCAACCGATGATCATGGGCACCAGCCTGCCCGCTGCAACCACGAAGATCACCAGATGGGTGCCTCCACGGCCATATATGACCGGCCGCGCACCGATCCGATGATCACGCCGACGATGAGGCCGCCGGGCCCTCAAGATCGGCGATCCGGTGCACCCACAGCTGCCCGGCCCGCGGCCGGCGCACCGAATCGGCGATCTTGCGGCGGGCGAGGCCGACAGCGGCGGCGACGGCAGGAGGCCGGGGCCGGCTAGCCCCGCTCCGCGATCCGCTCCTGCAGCTGCCGATGGACCGTCTCGGGCAGGAGGTGGCCGACGTCGCCGCCGTACGTGGCGACCTCCTTCACCAGCGAGCTCGACACGAACCCGTACTCGGGGCTCGTCGACATGAACAGCGTGTCGACCCCGGAGAGCCGCTGGTTCATCTGGGCCATCTGCAGCTCGTACTCGAAGTCGGTGACCACGCGCAGGCCCTTGACGATCGCCTGGATCTCGTGGGCGCGGCAGTAGTCGACCAGCAGCCCGTGGAACGAGTCGACCCGGACGTTCGGGTACGGCGCGATGATCTCGGAGAGCATCGCCATGCGCTCGTCCACGGTGAACATGCCCTTCTTGGACTTGTTCACGAGCACGGCGACGACGACCTCGTCGAACAACGCCGCCGTGCGGCCGATGACGTCGAGGTGCCCGTTGGTGGGCGGGTCGAACGATCCGGGACAGACGGCGCGCGTCACGAGCGGGGACGCTACCGGTCCGCGACCAGAACGGCCGTGTGCAGGGTCGTGTCGCCGTAGCGGCGTTCCCGGGCGGCCCGCAACGCGGGCGGCCACGGGAACGCCCCGTCCCGCCCAGCACGCTCAACCACCACCACGGCGCCGTCGGCGAGCCAGCCGTGCGCCGCGGCGGCCGCGAGCCACCCCGCGACCTCGGTGGCCGGCACGTCGTAGGGCGGGTCGACAAGCACGACGTCGTACGGACGGTCGGCGGGCGCCGCGAGCACGGTGGCGGCGGGCGCCACCCGCACCTCGGTGTCGGCGAAGCCGAGGGCGGCCGTGTTGCGCCGCAGCACGCCCGCGGCACGCCGGTCGGACTCGACGAAGAGCGCGTGCGCCGCGCCCCGCGACAGCGCCTCCAACCCGAGGGCCCCGGAACCGGCGCACAGGTCGAGCACCGCTGCCCCGTCGAGGCCGGGGTCGGCGTCGAGCGCGGAGAACAGCGCCTCGCGCACCCGGTCCGACGTGGGCCGGGTGCCCTTGGGCGGCACCACGAGGCGGCGCCCGCCCGCCGCGCCGGCGATGATCCGGGTCATTGCAGGACCAGCAGCAGGTCACCGCCCTCGACCTGTTGCACCTTGCCGATCGCGAGCCGTTTGACGGTGCCGGCCTGGTGCGTGGTGATCGAGGCCTCCATCTTCATCGCCTCGATCGTGGCGACGGTCTGCCCCGCCTCGACCCGATCGCCCTCGCCGACCTGCAGCGTCACGACCCCTGCGAACGGCGCCGCCACGTGCCTCGGGTCGTTCCGGTCGGCCTTCTCGGCGGCCTTCACGTCCGTGGCGACCGACCGGTCCCGCACCGACACCGGCCGCAGCTGGCCGTTCAGCGTGGTGACCACGTTGCGGAAGCCGCGCTCGTCGGGCTCGGAGATCGCCTCCAGCTCGATGATCAGCGTGACGCCCTGCTCCAGCCGCGCGGTGTGCTCGATGTCGGGCTCGAGGCCGTAGAGGAAGTCCCTCGTCGAGAGCACCGACGTGTCGCCGTAGGCCTCGCGGTGGGCGAGGAACTCCTTGGTCGGCCCGGGGAACAGCAGCCGGTTCAGGGTGCCCCTGCGGTCGTCCTTCAGCGCGGCGCGGTCCTCGTCCGACAGCTCGACGCTCTCGCGTTCCGCGGAACGTCCTTCCAGCGCGCGGCTGCGGAACGGCTCCGGCCACCCGCCGGGTGGGTCGCCCAGCTCGCCGCGCAGGAACCCGATCACCGAGTCGGGCACGTCGAACTGTCCCGGGTCTGCCTCGAAGTCCTTCGGCTCCACGCCGGCCCCGACGAGGTGCAGCGCGAGGTCGCCCACCACCTTCGACGACGGGGTGACCTTCACCAGCCGCCCGAGCATCCGGTCGGCGGCCGCGTAGCAGTCCTCGATCAGCTCGAACCGGTTGCCGAGCCCGAGCGCGATCGCCTGCTGGCGCAGGTTGGACAGCTGCCCGCCGGGGATCTCGTGGTGGTAGACCCGCCCGGTGGGCGAGGGCAGCGCCGCCTCGAACGGCGCGTACACCTTCCGCACGGCCTCCCAGTACGGCTCCAGGTCACCGATGGCCTCCAGCGAGAGGCCGGTGGGGCGTTCGGTGTGGTCGGTGGCTGCGACCAGCGCCGACAGCGACGGCTGGCTCGTCGTGCCCGCCATGGACGCGACGGCCGCGTCGACGGCGTCCACCCCGGCGTCGATCGCCGTGACGAGCGTGGCGAGCTGGCCGCCCGCCGTGTCGTGGGTGTGGAGGTGCACCGGCAGGTCGAAGCGCTCGCGCAGCGCCGTCACGAGTGTGCGCGCGGCGGGCGGGCGCAGCAGCCCGGCCATGTCCTTGATCGCGATGATGTGGGCGCCCGCATCGACGATCTGCTCGGCGAGGCGCAGGTAGTAGTCGAGTGTGTAGAGCTGCTCGGCGGGGTCTGACAGGTCGGCGGTGTAGCAGAGCGCCACCTCGGCGACGGCGGTGCCGGTGGCGCGGACGGCGTCGATGGCCGGGCGCATCTGCTCGACGTCGTTGAGGGCGTCGAAGATGCGGAAGATGTCCATCCCGGTGCGCGCCGCCTCGTCGACGAAGGCGTCGGTCACCTCGGTCGGGTATGGCGTGTAACCCACGGTGTTGCGCCCGCGCAGCAGCATCTGCGTGCAGATGTTCGGCACCGCATCGCTGAGCGCCGCCAGCCGCTCCCACGGGTCCTCCGCGAGGAACCGCAGCGCCACGTCGTACGTCGCGCCGCCCCAGCATTCGATGGACAGCAGCTGCGGCGCCATGCGCGCCACGTGCGGGGCGACCGTCAGCAGATCGCGGGTGCGCACTCGCGTGGCGAGCAGCGACTGGTGGGCGTCGCGGAAGGTCGTGTCGGTGACGGGCACGGTGGTCTGCTCCCGCAGCCACCGCGCGAAGCCCTCGGGCCCCAACTGCCGCAGCAGCTGCCGCGACCCGTCCGGGGCGGGGGCGTCGACGTCGCGGCGGGGCAGCTTGTCCACCGGCTCGACGACCTGCGGTCGCGGCCCGTTCGGCTTGTTGACGGTGACGTCGGCGAGGTAGTTCAGCACCCGCGTGCCCCGGTCGGCGGGCTTGCGCGCCTCGAGCAGCTGGGGGCGCTCGTCGATGAAGCTCGTGGTGACCCGGCCCGCCGCGAAGTCCGGGTCGTCGAGCACGGCGGCGAGGAACGGCAGGTTCGTCGACACGCCGCGGATCCGGAACTCCGCGATCGCCCGCCGCGCCCTGCGCACCGCGTTCGGGAAATCGTGGCCGTAGCAGGTGAGCTTCACCAGCATCGAGTCGAAGTGAGCGCTCACCTCGGCGCCGGTGTGCGTGGTGCCGCCGTCGAGCCGGACGCCCGGCCCGCCCGGCGAGCGGTAGGCGCTGATCGTGCCCGTGTCGGGGCGGAAGCCGTTCTGCGGGTCCTCCGTGGTGACGCGGCACTGCAGCGCCGCGCCGCTGAGCGTGATCTGGTCCTGGGTGAGCCGCAGCTCGGGCAGGGTCAGCCCGGACGCGATGCGCAGCTGCGCGATCACCAGGTCCCGGTCGGTGACCTGCTCGGTGACCGTGTGCTCCACCTGGATGCGCGGGTTCATCTCGATGAAAACGTGGTTGCCGCGCTCGTCCAGCAGGAACTCGACGGTGCCCGCGTTGACGTAGCCGATGTGGCGGGCGAACGCCACGGCGTCGTTGCAGATGCGCTCCCGCAGCTCCGGGTCGAGGTTCGGCGCGGGCGCGATCTCCACGACCTTCTGGTGCCGCCGCTGCACCGAGCAGTCGCGCTCGTAGAGGTGCACGACGTTGCCGTCACCGTCGGCGAGGATCTGCACCTCGATGTGGCGCGGGTTCACCACCGCCTGCTCCAGGAAGACGGTGGCGTCGCCGAACGCCGACTCGGCCTCCCGCATCGCCGCTTCGATCGCCTCCCGCAGCGCGTGCGGCTGCCCCACCCGCCGCATCCCGCGCCCGCCCCCGCCGGCGACCGCCTTGACGAAGATCGGGAATCCGACCTCGTCGGCCGCCGCGAGCAGGGTGTCGACGTCGTCGGACGGCTGGGACGACGCCAGCACCGCCACGCCTGCCTCGCGGGCGGCCGCGACCGCGCGTGCCTTGTTGCCGGTGAGGTGCAGTACTTCCGCGGGCGGGCCGACGAACGTGATGCCCTCGCGCTCGCACGCCTCGGCGAGGTCCGGGTTCTCCGACAGGAAGCCGTACCCGGGGTAGATCGCGTCCGCTCCGGCCCGCTTCGCGGCCTTGATGATCTCCTCGACCGACAGGTAGGCCCGCACCGGATGGCCCGGCTCGCCGATCTGGTACGACTCGTCGGCCTTGGCCCGGTGCAGCGAGTTGCGGTCCTCGTGGGGGAAGACCGCCACCGTGGACACGCCCAGTTCATAGGCGGCCCGGAACGCACGGATGGCGATCTCGCCGCGGTTCGCGACCAGCACCTTGCGGAACATCCCGTTCGTCACCAGGGAACCGTACCGTCGGGCACTCGATCGGACCCGTGCGAAGAACACCACTCCTGCGGTACCAAGGAGGAAAGTCGACGAGCCGAGGGGTGCCCGCCATGCGTCCTGACCCGGCGGCCCTGCACGGCGCCGCGTTCGCCGAAGGCCGACGTCTGCGGGAGACCGCCCAGCGCCGCAGGGCGCGGCACGAAGCCCGGATGGAGGCTCACATGGCCCGCATCGAGATGCACCGGGCGCGACACATGCGCCGAATGGCGCGCCGGGGCCATCGGAGGCCGCCCGTGGCCCTCGTGCTGGTCCTCCTCCTCATCGGCTCGGCGGTCGCGGGCACCACCGCGGTCACGATCGGCGCGCTCATCGCCATGCTCATCGCCATGACGGTGATCGCAGGCCCCGCGCTGATCGTCGGTGGCACGGCCATCGCGCTCACCCGGCGCAACAGGCGCAGGCGCGCCATCGCCGCCGGCACCGCTCCGCTACCGGGTCGCCCGGCCGCGCCGCCGCGCCCCGAGGTCGTCTGGGCGAAGGCCCGCGAACGCTTCACCGCGCTGCGGGCCGAGTACGCCGCCTTCGAGTGCGACCCGATGGAGGTGCTGCGCAGGCCTGCGCTCGCCGACGTGTCCGTGGCCAGCACAGCCCGCTTCGTCGACGCGTTCGCCGAAGCGCAGGCCCTCGAGACCGACTCGTTCCCGCCCGCCCAGCACGCCGCGTCGTTCGTGGCGGCGGTCGACCGCGCCGAGCGGGCGTGGCGCGCCGCCATCGACGCGGCCGATCGGATCCGCCTGTCCGGCCTGTCCCCCGCCGAGCGCTCCACCGTCGAGCGCGTGATCAAGCTCCTCACCACGGCCCGCGACTCCGACAGCGACCCCGAGCGCCTCGCCGCCTACGCCCGCGCCCGCGGCGAACTCGCCAAGCTCGACCGCGCGGGCGTGATCCACCTGCCCCGCACCGCCCGAGCCGCCCTCGACGAGGCCGCGCGCGGCGAGCTGCCGGCCTAGGTGCCGTTCCCGGTGGTCGCGTAGATCCGGCCGCTCAGAGCTTCATGTAGATCCGGATCGTGGTGCCCTGCCCCGACCGGTGGATCCGCACGAGGTCGGTGAGGTGGTTCACCAGCAGCAGCCCGCGCCCGCGCGACTGCTCGGGCGGGGCCGGCCGCCGACCCGCCAGCGGGTCCTCCAACCGGCCGGAGTCGGACACCTCGGCCACGAGATGCCCGTCCTCCACCCACACCCGCAACGCGCTCAAGCTGCGGGCGTGCTCGATGCTGTTGGTGACCAGCTCGTTGACGCCGAACTCGAAGTCGTCGGCCCGGTCCTGCCGCAGGCCGGCCCGGCGCGCCCCGGCCATCGCGAACGCCCTCGCCTCCGGCAACGTCCCGGCGTCGACGAGCAGCGTGGCCACCCCGGGCGGCACGGCCATGGCCTCGTTGTAGTCGGCCAGCACCTCGTCGGGCGCGTACCGAGGGCTGCTGCGCTGCCCGGCGGGCCCGATCACGGTCGGGTGGGTGCGCTCGGCGTCCTCGAGGACGTCCGGGGGCAGGCCCGCGACGTCGTAGGGGCAGAGGATCTCGACGTTCCGGCCCGTGAACGCCTGGTTGATCAGTGCCTCGTGCTGGACGCATGCCGGGTACTCCACGTCGGTACGTCCCGGCCAGATCGGCTCGCCGATGATCCGCACCAACTCGGCGTCGCGGTGGTCGTCGGCGAACGCGAAGAGCACGCCCGGCAGGATCCGCCCAGGGTTGCGCCCCGCCTCCGTCATGTCGATCAGCCGCACCTGCGTGGCGGAACCTGCCAGTGCAGACCGCAGCGCCTCCAGCTGGAGACCTGGCACGGCGACGGCCACCGGCTCACCCGCGTCGAGACCGGCTTCGATGAACGGCAGCGTGCCGGCGAGGTACTCGTCCATGTCGCGGTAGAACAGCGCCGGGTGCCGGAACGGTTCGGACTCGGCTGGCAACGGGGACGAGGTCAGCACACCCACGGCTGATTCCTCTCGACGACCGAAGGCCGGATACCCCGTTCGGCGGACCCGAATCGTGCCCAGCCACCCACATCACGATAGGCGTGGATGCGTTCCGCGGAACACCGGGAGTCGGTCGTCGATCGCGCGGGTGCCGGTCAGACCTTGTCGAGGTAGGCGGCGCGCTCCTCGTCGCCGACGGTCTCGCCGACGAGGGCGGCGAGCCCGGGGTGGCGACGCAGGCCCGGGTCGTCGGCCACGATGTGTGCCGCGTAGACCTGCGCCTTGGAGATGACCTCCTCGTGGCGCAACAGTGACAGGAGGCGCAGACCGGAGCGGCGGCCGGACTGCAGGGCGCCCAGCACGTCGCCCTCGCGGCGCAGCTCGAGGTCGAGGCGCGCGAGCTCGAAGCCGTCGGTGGTGCCCGCGATGGCGTCGAGGCGCTCCCGCGCGGATGTGCCGGCCGGCATGTCGGTGACCAGCAGGCACACCCCCGCCGCCGACCCGCGGCCGACGCGGCCGCGCAGCTGGTGGAGCTGGGAGAGCCCGAAGCGGTCGGCGTCGAGGATGACCATCCCGGTGGCGTTGGGCACGTCCACGCCGACCTCGATGACCGTGGTGGCCACCAGGACGTCGAGCTCGGCCCGCTCGAAGGCCCGCATCACGGCGTCCTTCTCGTCGGGCGGCAGCTTGCCGTGCAGCACGCCGATCCGCAGGCCGTGCAGCGCGCCGTCGGCGAGCTTGGGTGCGACCTCCAGCACGGCGAGCGGCGGGCGCTTCGCCTGGCCGTCGTCGGAGTCGGCCCCGATGTCGGGATCCTCGGTGTCGACGAGTTCGGGTTCGGCGTCCGCGCCGTTGTCAGCGCCGCCGACCCGCGGGCACACCACGTAGGCCTGGTGGCCGGCCGCGACCTCCTCGTGCACGCGGCGCCACACCCGGTCGAACCAGCTCGGCTTCTCCGCGAGCGGGACGACCGTGGTGGCGATCGGCGAGCGCCCACTGGGCAACTCGCGGAGCGCCGAGACCTCCAGGTCGCCGTATACCGTCATCGCGACGGTGCGCGGGATCGGGGTGGCCGTCATGACCAGCATGTGCGGGGCCAGCTCGCCGCGGCTGCGCAGTGCGTCGCGCTGCTCGACGCCGAACCGGTGCTGCTCGTCGACGACGACGAGGCCGAGGTCGGCGAACCCGACGTGGTCCTGGATCAGGGCGTGGGTGCCGACGACGATGCCCGCGGCGCCCGACTGCGCATCGAGCAGCGCCTGCCGGCGGGCCTTCGCGCCGAGCGAGCCGGTGAGCAGCGTGATGTTCGTGGCCTGCTCGGACGCGCCGAGCTCGCCCGCCTTGCCGAGCGGGCCGAGTAGCGCGCGCAGCGAGCGGGCGTGCTGGGCGGCGAGCACCTCGGTGGGCGCGAGCAGCGCCGCCTGGCGGCCTCCGTCGACGACCTGGAGCATCGCCCGCAGCGCGACGACGGTCTTGCCCGCGCCGACGTCGCCCTGCACGAGCCGGTTCATCGGGTGCTCGCGGGCGAGGTCGGCGGAGATCTCGGTGCCGACGGCGTGCTGGCCCGCGGTGAGGGCGAACGGCAGCTGGGCGTCGAACGCGTCGAGCAGCGCGCCCGGCTTCGGCGGGCAGGCCGCCGCGGGGCGCTGTGCGGTGGCCTGGCGGCGCAGCGCGAGCGCGAGCTGCACGCCCATCGCCTCGTCCCACACGAGGCGGTGGCGGGCGGCGTGGATGTCGGCCTCGGACTCGGGCACGTGGATCCGCCGCAGCGCCCGCGCGAGGTCCGCGAGCTTCTCCCTGCTCCTCACCAGCTCGGGGAGTGGGTCGGTGGGGTCGTCGAGCAGGTCGAGGACCTGCCGGACGCAGCGGGCCACCTGCTGCGAGGTGATCTTGCCGGTGGCCGGGTAGACCGACAGGAACGGGCGCACCTCGTCGGCCTCGTCGAGCGGCTCGAACTGCGGGTGCGTGAGCTGGAGCTTGTTGTTGAACACCCCGACCTTCCCGGAGAACACCGCGCGCATCCCGGGCTTGATGATGTGCTGCACCTTGTGGCCGTTGAAGAAGGTGCAGTCGATCGTGGCGCCCTTCTCGTCGCGGATGACGACGCCCAGCAGCTTGCCCCGCCGCGAGCGCATGTCGCGCAGCACCGACTTCTCCACCTGCGCCACGAGCGTGGCCTGCTCGCCGATCTCCAGACCGGCGATGTCGGTGAGCTTGCCGCGGTCGACGTAGCGGCGCGGGTAGTGGCGCACGAGCTCCCCGACGGTGGCGATGTCGAGCGATTCGAGCGCCTGTGCGGTGCGCTTGCCGACGAGCGGCTCCAGCGCGCTCGACATGTCGATCGCGTTCATTCCACCCCCAGCACGAGCGGATAGTCGGTCTGCCCACCCCGGTGGACGACGACGTCGACCTCTGGGTGGGTGCGGCGCAGGTCGGCCGCGAGCCCGTCGGCCAGCGACGGGTCGGCGGCATCCCCCAGCAGCACGGTGACGATCTCACCACCCGCGGTGAGCATGCGATGAGCCAACCACAGTGCACCGACAGCCAGGTCGGGGGCGATCAGCACGACCTCGCCGTCGGTGATCCCGAGAACCTCGCCCGGCTCGCAGCGCCCCACCCAGGTGAGCGCCTCCGACTCGGCGACGACCAGCCCGCCGGTGCGGGTGCCGGCCGCGGCCTCGGCCATCGCGACGACGTCGTCCCCCGCTCGGCGGTCCGGGTCGTGCACGGCGAGCGCCGAGAGGCCCTGCAGCACCGACGCCGTCGGCAGGACCAGCACCTCCTGCCCGTCCCTGCGGGCGACGGACGCCGCGCTCTCGGCCACCGGGGCGAGCTCGGCGTCGTCGGGCAGCAGGACGACGTGCCGCGCGCGGGTGCCGGCCAGTGCGGCCAGTAGCTCGCTCTCGTCGACGCTGCGGCCGGGCTCGCGCTCCAGCACCACCGCACCCGCGGACCGGGCCAGCTCGGCCACCTCCGCCCCGGTGACGACCATCAGCACCGCCCGCTCGCGGGAGAACCGATCCGCCGGCGGGGTGGGTAAGTACTGCTCCTCCTGGTCGGCGAAGCGCACGACCGTGATCCGGTGCGGCCTTCCTGCGTCGATGCCCGCCTCGATCGCCGCGCCGATGTCGGAGCAGTGCACGTGGACGTTCCACAGCCCGTCGGCGTCGCCCGCCACCGCGACGCAGTCGCCGATCGCGGTCAGCCGCGTGCGCAGCTCGCCGACGCGCGGTTCGTCGGTGCCGTCCAGCAGGTACATGACCTCGTAGTCGTGCTCCTCAGAGCCGGCCTCCCGCTCCGCCACCAGCACCTCCCGACCGCGCGCCACCGGCACGGGCGTGCGGGGCAGCTCACCCCCGCTCCGGCCGGTGACCAGGGCGGCGAGGGCGTCCAGCACGAGGTAGAGGCCGAGGCCACCCGCGTCCACCACGCCGGCCCGCGCGAGCTCGGGCAACTGGCCGGTGGTGGCCTGCACGGCCTTGCCCGCCGCTTCGGCAGCCGCGACCGCCACGTCGTCGAGCCGGTCGGACTCCACGTCGGCGGCCGCGCTCGCGGCGGCGGCGAGCACGGACAGCACGGTGCCCTCCTTGGGCCTGCTGACCGCCGCCGTGGCGAGCCGGTGGGCGCGCCGCAGCGCGTCCGCGAGCACCGCGCCCGCCGGTCGGGGGGCGGGCGCCACCGCCTCCGCGAGCCCCCGCAACACCTGGGAGAGGATCACCCCGGAATTGCCGCGGGCCCCCACGAGCGCACCCCGTGCCAGCGCGGCCGCCACAGCGGCCGCCCCACGCCCTGCCCCGTTCTCCCGCACCACCCGCCGCACGGCGTCGGCGGCCGCGCGCATGGTGAGCAACAGGTTCGTGCCCGTGTCGCCGTCGGGCACCGGGAAGACGTTGATCCGGTCGATCTCCGCGCAATGCCGCTCGAGCGCCGTGGTGGCAGCCCGTGCCCAGCCCGTGAGCAGCGCGGTGTCGAGGGTTGGGGGCACGTCCGCGAGCCTAGGGCGTTTCTCGCGGCAGGGCCCGTGCACGATGCCTCGGTGGCACGGGTACCCTGGTTCTTCGCGACCGGGGCGACCCCGGCTTACCCTCATCGTCTACCCGAGGAGTGTTCGACGTGGCTGCCGTCTGTGACGTCTGTGGAAAGGGTCCGGGCTTCGGCATGTCCGTCTCGCACTCGCACCGCCGCACCCACCGCCGCTGGAACCCGAACATCCAGACCGTGCGGGCCAGCGCGGGCGGCGGCAACCGCCGCCGCCTGAACGTGTGCACCTCGTGCCTGAAGGCCGGCAAGGTCGCGCGCGCCTGAGCGCTCAGCACTGCACGAACGGCACTCTCGTCCGATAGCTCTGGACGAGGGTGCCGTTTGCGTTTGCGGCGCCGCCTCGCGGAGCGAGTGGCCGTAATTCTGTCGGCCCGTTGACGGAAAAAATGGGCCCGGCTAGGCATATCCCATGTCGAGGAGGACCGGGCTCCACGCGCTCACGAGGAGCATGCACGAGAAGCGCGTGCTGACCGCGCTCCGCACCGGGGGCGCGATGAGCCGAGCCGCGCTCGCCGAGCGCGTCGGTCTCTCGCGCACGACCGTCTCCGAGATCACGGGCGACCTGCTGGCGAGGGGCGCGATCATCGTCGCCGAGACCGATGCCGCGGTGCGCGTCGGAAGCGGCAGGCCGGCCGAGCGGCTCTGCCTCGATCCGTCGTCGGGACAGTTCCTCGGCGTCGACTTCGGGCACCGTCGCGTGCAGGTCGCGGTGGCCGACGCCGCGCACGAGATCATCGCGGGTGGCGTCAGCCGCTACGCCGATGGCACACCGTGGGACGAGCGGCTGGAGATCGCGTTCGCGCTGACCGAGCGGCTCGCCCGCGAGACGGGAGCGCACCTCGGCGCCCTCCAGGCCGTGGGGATCGGCGTTCCCGGGCCCTACATCGGCAGCCAGCCCGGCGCGCCCGAGATCAGCTGGAACCGCCGGCTCGCCCCCAAGGGCATCGACACGGCCTTCGCCGAGCGGTTCGGCGCCGCAGTGATCGTGGACAACAACACGCGGTTCGCGGCGCTCGCCGAAGCGATCTCGCACAAGACCGCCGTCAGCGACCTCGTCTACGTGCGGCTCTCCGACGGTGTCGGCGGCGGCCTCGTCGTCGCGGGCCGGCTCGTGACCGGCGGCCGCGGGTTCGCCGGTGAGCTCGGCCACGTCACGGCGGACCCGAACGGCACCACCTGCCGGTGCGGGAAGCGCGGGTGTCTCGAGACCGTCGCCTCCACCCCGGCGATCCTGCGGGCGTGCCGCGAGCGGGGCGCCGCCGTGGGGTCGCTCGAGGACCTCGCAGAGAGGGTCGCCGGGCGCGACCCCGCCGTCGAGGCGGTGCTTCGCGAGGTCGGCGCGACCCTCGGCAGGGTCCTCGGCGCGACGGCCATGGTGCTCAACCCCGACGAGGTCGTCATCGGCGGCGAGATCGTGCACGTCGCACCGGTGATCGTCGAGCAGGCGGCGGCCACGCTGCGCTTCGAGCTCTTCTCGATCCCCGCCTCCGAGCCGGTCGTGGTCCGGGCCGGGCAACTGCGCGACAGCGACGGGGCCGTCGGTGCGATCGCCGCGCTGTTCCACCAGTCGCCGTTGCTCGCCGGATACGCCGAGGCCTCCACGCCGGCCGGTTCCTCGCACAGCCAGCAAAGGAGCACATCGTGAGCGTTCCGACGTCGCAGGTCGAGGCGCCCGCTCCCCCGGCCGCCGCACCGCGGGGAGCAACCCGGCGCACGCGGTCCCGGCGCTCCACGCTCGTCCTGCTGAACGCCGTGTCCATCGTCGGCGGCATCGCCGGCTGGTGGCTCCTGGCCCTGAACGGCTTCCAGTTCCCGACTCCGCCCGAGGTCGTCGCGAAGGCCGTCCAGCTCGCGGGCAACGGAACCCTGCAGGAGGACGTCCTCGCGAGCCTGGCCCGCGTGCTCGTGGGCTTCCTCATCGGCTCGGCCGCCGCGATCCCCGTCGGCTTCCTCATGGGGTGGTATACCGTGGCCCGCGGGCTCTTCGAGCCATGGATCCAGTTCTTCCGCACGATCCCGCCGCTCGCGCTGCTGCCGCTCGTGCTGGTGCTGCTCGGCATCGGCGAGGTCCCGAAGGTGTTCGTCATCTTCCTCGCCGCGTTCCTGGCGTGCGTGATCTCGACCTACCAGGGCGTCGTGAGCGTGGACCGCACGCTCATCAACGCAGCGCGGGTCCTCGGCGCGAAGGACGCGACGATCTTCGCCAAGGTCGTCGTCCCCGCGTCGACGCCGTTCATCCTCGTCGGCATGCGGGTGGGCCTCGGGTCGGCTTGGGCCACCCTGGTGGCCGCCGAGCTGCTGGCCGCTCCCGCCGGTCTGGGCTACCGCATGCAGCAGGCGCAGCTCTACTACGACCTCGCGACGATCTTCGTCAGCATCGTCGCCATCGGCGTTCTCGGACTGGTGATGGACCGGCTGCTACTCCTCGCAGAGACCAGGCTCACCGGATGGCAGGAACGACGATGACCACGACGACCGGCGCGAAGATCTCCGTGCAGGAGGTCCGCAAGACCTTCCCCCTGAAGAACGAGGAGTTCGTCGCGCTCGACGGGGTGTCGCTCGACATCGCCGACAACGAGTTCGTCACCGTCGTCGGGCCCTCCGGGTGCGGCAAGTCGACGCTCATGAACGTCCTCGCCGGGCTCGAGACCCCGACCTCGGGTCGCGCGCTCGTCGACGGCGAGGACGTCGTCGGCCCGGGGCCAGAGCGCGGTGTCATCTTCCAGCAGTACGCGCTCTTCCCCTGGCTCACCGTCCGGAAGAACGTCGAGTTCGGGCTGAAGGTCGCGGGCCTCGGCGCACCCGAGCGGCGCGAGCGGGCCGACTACTTCATCCGCATCGTCGGCCTCGAGCAGTTCGCCGACGCCCTGCCGAAGATGCTCTCGGGCGGGATGAAGCAGCGCTGCGCCATCGCCAGGGCGTACGCGGTGAACCCGTCGATCCTGCTCATGGACGAACCCTTCGGCGCGCTGGACGCGCTCACCCGGGTGACGTTGCAGGAACAACTGCTCGACACGTGGAGCCGGGAGAAGCGCACGGTCCTGTTCATCACCCACGACGTCGACGAGGCCGTCTTCCTCGCGAACCGCGTCGTGGTGATGGCGGCGCGGCCCGGCCGGATCTACGACGTGATCGACGTCGACCTGCCATACCCGCGCACCGAGGAAGCCCGCCTGAGCCCGGAGTTCGCCCAGCTCCGCAACCGCGTGTGGCACTCGGTCTACCACCAGGCTCCCGGCATCGCCGCCGGACGTTGAGAGGAACCGCCATGCGGATCACCAGAAGACTGATCGGTGCCGTCGCCGCAGGCCTGGCCCTCGCGGTCGTCGCAGGCTGCGGCGCTGGCGCCCCCGCGGCCCCGGACGGGACGGCGCCCGTCGACGTGAACTTCGGCTTCATCCCAGACTTCAACGGTACGAGCCTGCTCGCGATCGCCGAGGACCAAGGGCTGTGGGAGAAGCACGGGGTGAACGTCACGACGACGTCGTTCACGAACGGGCCGCTGCAGATCCAGGCACTCGGCACCGGCGACCTGGACTTCGGCTACATCGGCCCGGGCGCGATCTGGCTCCCGGCGTCCGGGCAGGCCAAGATCGTCGCCGTCAACACGCTCGGCCGGGCCGACCGCGTCGTCGCCCAGCCGGGCATCGGCTCGATCGCTGACCTGCGCGGCCGGACCGTCGCGGTCCCGGAGGGCACGTCCGGCGACATGATCCTCACGCTCGCGCTCCAGAAGGCCGGGATGGCGAAGGCGGACGTGCAGCTCGTGGCGATGGAGCCTGCCGCCATCATCACCGCGCTGTCGTCGAAGCAGGTCGACGCCGCCGGCATCTGGTACCCGGCTCTGGCGACGGTGAAGCAGCGGGTGCCCGACCTCGTCGAGCTGGCGACGAACCAGGACTTCGAGGAGACCGTCGCGTTCCCGACGGCGTTCGTGGCGGGCAACGACGTCGTCGCGGGCGAGCCGGAGAAGGTGGAGCGCGTGCTCAAGGTCCTGCGGGAGGCGATCGCCTCCCGCGCCGCGAACCCGGCCCAGGCCGTCCAGCTCACCGCGGACTTCTCCGCCCTCGACCCGGCCCAGGTGCAGGCCGACGCCGCGAACGTGCAGGTCCTCTCCCTCGACGAGCTCGACCGGCTGACCCGCGACGGCACGATCAACAAGTGGTTCGCCGGCCTCGGTGACTACTTCGTCGGCGCGGGCAAGCTGCAGGCACCGGTGGACCCGGCGCAGTACTACACCGGCGACCTCTTCCTGCAGGCCAGCGAATGAGCCCGCGGAACATCCTCTTCCTGATGACCGACCAGCACCGGGTCGACACGCTCGGGGCCTACGGCAACCCGCACGCGGCCACGCCGGTGCTCGACGGGCTCGCCCGCTCGGGCACCCGGTTCGACCGCTGGTACACGCCCACCGCGATCTGCACACCGGCGCGCGCGAGCCTGCTCACCGGCCAGGCCCCGTTCCGGCACCAGGTGCTCGCGAACCACGAACGCAACGTCGGCTACCGCGAGGACCTCGCCGACGGGACGTTCACGTTCGTGGAGGCGCTCCGGGAGCACGGCTACAACACCGGTCTCGTGGGCAAGTGGCACGCGGGTACGGAGAAGAACGCCGCCTCCTTCGGATTCGACGGACCCGACCTGCCGGGCTGGCACAACCCCGTCGACAACGAGGACTACCTCGCGTACCTGCGGGAGCACGGGCTCCCGCCGTACGAGATCAGCGACCGGATCCGGGGCACGCTGCCCAACGGCGGGCCGGGAAACCTCCTCGCCGCCCGCCTCCACCAGCCGGTGGAGGCGACGTTCGAGCACTACCTCGCCACCCGCACCATCGAGCTGCTGGAACGCTACGCGGCGACCCCCGACACCCCGTTCTTCCTGGAGCTCAGCTTCTTCGGCCCGCACCTTCCGTACATCGTGCCCGACTCCTACTTCGACATGATCGACCCCGAACTGGTCGAGCTGCCGAAGTCGATCGCGGAGACCTTCGAGGGCAAGCCGCCCGTGCAGCGCAACTACAGCGCCCACTGGACGTTCGACACGATGCCGATCGAGGTGACGCGCAAGCTCATCGCGGTCTACTGGGGGTACGTGTCGCTGATCGACGAGCAGGTCGGCCGGGTGCTGGACGCGCTCGAGCGGCTCGGGCTCGCCGACGGCACCGCGGTGTTCTTCACCTCCGACCACGGTGAGTTCACCGGTTCGCACCGGCTGCACGACAAGGGCCCCGCGATGTACGAGGACATCTACCGCACGGCCGGGATCGTGCGGATCCCCGGAGCACCGCCGGGCCAGGCGCGCAGCGAGTTCGTGAGCCTGCTCGACTGCACGGCGACGATCCTCGAGCTCGCCGGCATCGACCCGGCAGCGGCCGTCGACTCGCGCAGTCTCGTGCCGCTTGTCGAGGGCCGGCAGGTGGAGTGGGCTCCCGACATCGTCTGCGAGTTCCACGGGCACCACTTCCCGTACCCGCAGCGGATGCTGCGCGAGGACCGCTACAAGCTGGTGGTCAACCCGGACTCGACGAACGAGCTCTACGACCTCGAGAACGACCCGGACGAGCTGTTGAACGTCTACCACCACCCGGAGATGGCGCCGGTCCGAACGCTGTTGATGCGGCGTCTCTATCGTCAGCTACGGGACCGCGGCGACAACTTCTACCACTGGATGACCACGATGTACGACGTCGGGGATGTCGACCACGACCCAACCCAGTCCGGCCTCGACGAGACGACGTACCGATCCACCGAGGACGAGGTGCACGTCGCGTGACGCGACGCAGCGCCGACAGCCGCCACGGCTGCTCATGAGCCGCCCACATCGGACAGCCGTCCGCGATGCGTCCGCCGCGCTCTCCCGAGAAGCGGGCGCTCACGGACCCGGATGAAGCTCGTGCGCTCGGCCCCCGAGCTCACGGCGGCGTGGAGCGGCGCCGCCAGGAGGCCAGTCTCACGAGGCCCGTGACGCCCTCGCGCACCCCGTGTCGGGTCACGCGACCCATCGACGGGCCGCATGGGCCGAGAACCGGTGCGTGAGCGGCGGTGATCATTCCGAGATGCGCACCGTCACCTCTGCCGGGGCACCTGTGCACATCTCGCGCCGATCGTCGGCGTGTGGCGCGGCCCTGATCGGTGTTTCGGCGCGTTACCGGCTTGATTTCGCCGTTTCGCGCCGAAGCCTGGATCTTGCCCGTGGGACCGCCTTCGGTGGCGCCGCGCGCCCGGAGGGCAGGCCCGTGGCCTGCCGGTGTTGTGCGGCCCCGCACACTGTACGGCGCCACCGAAGGCCCCGGGCACCCACGAGCAGGCAAGACCACCGTTCCAACCACCCAGCCCTCAACGCGGCCCAACCGGATTCGGCAACACCCTCTGGCGCAGCCATGGACGAAAGCGCGGATCACGCGCGCGACCCACCATCCGGCCTCTCGTCGACAGCATCGACACCCGTGATCAGAAAGTCCGGCTGCGGTCTGAACTCGGCGGACTTCCTACGGGGCGCTAGTGCTTCCCACCGGAGGTTCGTCGGGGGTATCGGTGGATCCAGCTTCTCGCTGGGCGTGCCGGCGGGCAGCCCTCGTACCGGGTTGTACTCGGGCTGTCCGCCGGTGCGCCCAGCGTGGAGCTGGGCCGCCGAGCCCCTTGGCGAACCTCCGGTGGGGAGCACTAGCTCGCGAGGTCCACGAGCCGGCCCGTCGGAAGCGCGATCCATCCCTCCGTGACGGCAGCGGCGCGGTCCCCGTCGTCCGGCGCCGCTGTGGCGCCACGCGCTGCAGCCCCGGCGAGCAGCGCGGCGACGAGGGCGTCGAAGGCGTGGTCGCTCAACCTGCAGGTCCGCTCGTGCTCGCCGAGTTCCAGCCAGGGTGCTGCGCCCAGCAGCGCGTCGACGAGCGCGCCGAGCGCATCCCGGTTCGCGCTCCCCTTGTACCGGTGGTGCGGCAGCCGCCACAGCTTCAGCCCAGCCGCGGGATAGACCTCGACGATCAAGCCGGCACCGTTCCGTCGGACGTCGTGTCCGCACGCCATCAGCCGGCCCTGTAGCCGCGCCGCTCGCATCGCGGTGAGGCCGATGCGGTCGGTGGAGACGCTCAGCGGTGTCAGGCCGGTGACCGTGTGCACGTGCCGGTCGGTGCGGCGGTACGCCAGCGACCGCCAGTCCGGCACGGTCTCGGGCGGGCCCGTCCGCTGCGCGCCGAGGAACTCGACGAAGGGCTCGGGCCAGCCGAGCGGGCAGTCGATGCCGACCTTGTCCGCGCCTGCCGACCGGCGCAGCACCGCGTCGTCGTCGGTGGGGATCCCGGCGTCGGTCAGCCGCGCTGACCCGGCGTCCCAGTCGAGAACGACGATCGCTGTGTGCTTCGCCTGTGCCGCGAGATCGACACCGATTGTCCGCACGACGCCACATTTCCACACGCCGGTGCGTCAGCCTCGTGGCTGTCGCAGTGCGGAGACCCGGCGCGGCTTAGGGGAGCTTCCAGTCCACCGGCTCCCCACCCAGCTCCTCCAGCAGGGCGTTGGCCCGGCTGAACGGGCGGGAGCCGAAGAAGCCGCGGTCGGCCGACATCGGGCTCGGGTGGGCCGACTCGATGCACGGCACGTCGGCGAGCAACGGGGCCAGGTTGCGGGCGTCCCGCCCCCACAGGATCGCGACGAGCGGCTCGCCGTCCCGGTCCACGAGGGCGCGGATGGCCTGCTCGGTGACCTTCTCCCAGCCCTTGTCGCGGTGCGAGCCTGGGTTGCCCGGCTCGACGGTGAGCACCCTGTTGAGCAGCAGCACACCCTGGTCGGCCCATGGCGTGAGGTCGCCGGTGGACGGGGTCGGGTGGCCGAGGTCCTCCGTGTACTCGCGGAAGATGTTCGCGAGCGAGCGCGGCACGGGGCGTGTCTCCGGCGACACCGAGAACGACAGCCCGATCGCGTGGCCCGGCGTCGGGTACGGGTCCTGGCCCACGATCAGCACCCGCACCCCGTCGAAGGGCTGCTGGAACGCACGCAGGACGTTGGCGCCTGCGGGCAGGTAGCGGCGGCCGGCCGCGAGCTCGGCGCGCAGGAAGGCCCCCATGTCGGCGATCACCGGGGCCACCGGGGCCAGCGCCGCGGCCCATCCGGCCTCGACGACCTCCTCGAGCGGTCGTGCCGACATCAGGCGATCCTCCTCAGCTCGGCGCGGAACCGCTTGCCGCGCCGGACATAGCTCTGAACAGCATGGTCGAAATAGCCTTCGGGCACCTCGTGGCCCTCCCGGATCCGAGCGGGCACGCCGATCGCCATCCGCCTGTCCGGGATCTCCGTCTTCGGCGATACGACGGCGCCGGCCGCGACGACGGCCCCGGCACCGACGCGGGCACCGTTCAGCACGACGGAACCCGACGAGATGAGGGCGCGGTCGCCGATCACAGCACCCTCGATGTGCACGTTGTGCCCGATGGTGACCTCGTTCCCGATGATCGTCGGCTCGTGCGGGGTGCAGTGGATGATCGATCCGTCCTGCACGCTCGTGCGGGCGCCGACCTCGATGCGGCCGTCGTCACCGCGCAGTACGGCGGTCGGCCATACCGACGCCTCTGCCCCGATCGTGACGTTGCCGATCACGACGGCGTCCGGATGGACGTAGGCATCGGGATGAATATCCGGCTCGACCTCACCGAGTGCGTAGACGGGCACCCGGAGGAGCCTAGCGATCGCTAGGACGACCGCTCCTCAGGCATCTTCCCGGCCAGCTCGTCGACGACCAGCAACTCCCTGCGCACGGTGCCGGCCCGGTACGCAGAGCGGCCGAGCAGCTGCGAGATCACCGGTGCAGTGATCACCTGGAACAGCCCGACCAGCAGCAACGTCACCGCGCTCTCCAGCTCCACCCGCAGCGCGGTGCCGGCGAGGATCAGCAGCAGCCCGAGTGTCTGCGGCTTGGTGGCGGCCTGCATGCGGCTCGGCAGGTCCGGCAGCCGCACCAGCCCGAGCGCCCCGAGCAGGCACGACATGGCGCCGGTGAGCAGCAGCACCGCGGAGACGATGTCGATCGCAACTGGGTCGATCATCGGTGCCCCTTCCTGCGCTCCGCCAGCCGGGTGCCGGTGGCCGACCCGACGAACCCCAGCAGCGCGACCGCGGCGAGCAGCGGGATGTTGGAGCCGTCGCGGTGGATCGCGACGTACACCGCGGCGGCGGCCACGATGAGGATCACGAACACGTCGAGGGCGGCGATCCGGTCCAGGGTGTCCGGCCCGCGCAGCAGCCGGACGAGCGTGAGCGCACCGGCGGCGCACAGCAGCGCCAGCACGACGACGAAGACGACCGTCACGACATCCTCCCCAGCACGCGCTCCGCCTCCGCCTGTTCGCCAGGGGAGCCCAGTGCGGCCAGCACCCGCCGCTGCATGTCCACGACGCGCCGCCGGGCCCGCTCCACGCCCGCCTGGTCGCGGGGGCCCAGCGCGTAGACGTACCAGACGTCGTGGTCGTGGTCGATCTGCAGCGCCATCGTGCCGGGGGACAGCGAGAGGGCGTTGGCCATCACCGTGACCACCCGGTCCGACGACGAGATCAGCGGCATGGCCATGATCGCGCCACTGGCGCGCGGGCCGTGCCGCAGCACCTGCCAGCTCACCTCGGCCCCGGACACCGCCAGGTCCCACAGCAGGAACAGGGCGAGCCGGAGGACGGGCAGCGGGCGCACCGGCAGCCGATCGGTGGCGGGCGGCAGCCGGAACAGCGCCGTGACCAGCACCGCGACGAGGATGCCACCCACGATTGACGCCGGCGAGAAGGTGCCCCACAGCAGGACCCAGACGAAGGTCAGCCACAGCACGGCCGGCAAGCTGCGCGTCACGGTCCCTCCCCGAGCACGGCGATGCGGTAGGGCTCGCGGTCGAGCAGGTCCACGCCGGCCCGCTCGGTCACGCCGGCGAGGGGGCCCGCGAAGGCCGCGATCGCGAGGCTCACCGCGATGAGCCCGGCGGTGGCCGCGTACATCGGCACGGACGTGCGCGCCGTGCCGACGAGCACCTCGTCGGTGGGGTCGACGTCGGGCACCGGAGGCTGCGGCTCGCCCCAGAACACACGCACCCACACGCGGACCAGCGCGTAGAGGGTGAGCAGGCTCGCGACGATCACGACGCCGGCCACGGCCCGCTCGGCGGGCCCGCTCGCCGCGCCGGCCTGCAGGAGCGCGAGCTTGGCGACGAACCCGGCCGTCGGTGGCACCCCGGCGAGCGTCAGGGCGGGGATGGCGAACAGGATCGCGAGGCCAGGTGATGTGCGTAGCAGGCCACCCATCCGGTCCAGCGCCACCGTTCCGGTGCGCCGGGTGATGAGCCCGCTCACCAGGAAGAGCGTGGCGAGCACCGTGATGTGGTGCGCGGCGTAGAGGGCCGCACCGGACACACCGGCCGCGTCGAAAACCGCGAGCCCGTATAGCAGGAACCCGATGTGGCTGACCAGCAGGAACGACAGCAGCCGGTTGAGGTCGTTCTGCGCGAGCGCGCCGACGACGCCCACGAGCATCGTGGCGACCGACAGCACGAGCATGAGGGTCCACGGCTCCTCGCGCGGGAAGAGCAGCGTCTGGGTGCGCAGCAGCGCGTAGAAGCTGACCTTCGTGAGCAGCCCCGCGAAGAGCGCCGCCACCGGTCCGGGCGCGTTCGGGTAGCTGTCGGGCAGCCATGAGTGCAGCGGCACGATCGCCGCCTTGATCCCGAAGACGACGAGCAGCATCAACGCCAGCACCGTCTGGAGCCCGGGTGGCAGCTCCCCCACCCGGCCCGCGAGGTCGGCGAGGTTCACGGTGCCGGTGGCGGCGTAGACCATCGCCACGGCCGTGAGGAACAGCAGCGACGACAGCAGGCTGACCGTCACGTACGTCATCCCCGCCCGGATCCGGTTGGCGCCGGTCCGCCGGGTGATCAGGACGTAGGACGCGGTGAGCATCAGCTCGAACGCCACGAACAGCGTGAACAGGTCGCCGGTGAGGTAGGCGAGCGACACCCCGGCGCACAGCATGAGGTACATCGGGTGGAACGTGGTGCTGGCGGTGGCGCTGCCGTAGTCGGCGATGCGCTGGTCGATCGCGTAGACGAGCACGGCGAGCGTGACCAGCGTGGACACGAGCAGCAGCAGCGCGGAGAGCCGATCGGCCACGAGCGCGATCCCGACGGGCGCGGGCCAGCCGCCGAGCTCGGCGACGATCGGGCCCTGCCGGTCGGCGGCGACGAGCAGCACGGCGGCCAACACGGCAACGGCCGCGAGGACGACGATCCCGACGACGCGCTGCAGCCACGCCGACCGGCTGCCGACGATCGAGAGCGCCGCCCCGAGCATCGGCAGCAGCACGGGGAGCGGCAGAAGGGCACTCACGGGGCATCCCTCCTTGCCTCGGCCTCCACGTGCTCGTCGGCGCGCTCGGCGGGTGCGAGGGGATCCGCCTCGTCCTCACCGTCGTCCTCGAGCGGCGCGGACGGCGTCTTCTGCCGCGCGATCCGCCGGTCCTCGACGTCGTCCTGCACCTCGTCGTGGCCGACGAGGACGTAGGAGCGGTAGCCGAGCGCGAGCAGGAACGTCGTGAGCGCGAAGGTGATCACGACCGCGGTGAGGGCGAGCGCCTGCGGCAGGGCGTCGGTGAACTCATCGGGCGACGCCGCGCCCAGGATCGGTGGCCTGCCCGGCGGCCCGCCCGCCAGCTGCAGGAGCAGGTTGGTGCCGTGCCCCAGCACGACGACGCCGATCAGCACCCGCATGAGCGAGCGCGACAGCAGCAGCGTGAAACCGGTGCCGTAGAGCACGCCGACGGTGGCGGCCATCACGAGGTTGACGGTCGTCATCGGGGCTCCCCCGCGTCGCGCATGTCGCGCTCGATCCCGGCGCCGAGCGAGCGCAGCAGGTCGAGCACGACACCGACGATCAGCAGGTACACGCCGACGTCGAGGAACACGCTGGTCTGGGTCTCGACGTGCCCGACGAGCGGCAGGTCGAGCGCGAGCTTGGTGGTGGCGAGCACCGGAGCACCGACGAGGGTGGGCGCCAGCGCGGTGAGCAGGGCGACGGTGAGCCCGAGCCCGATGAGCACGGGCGGGCGGACGCGCACGGCGACGTCGCTGCCGCCCGCGATGTAGCGCAGGACGAACGCGAGGCCCGCCACGAGCCCGGCCGCGAATCCGCCGCCCGGCCCGTAGTGCCCGACGAGCAGCAGGTACACCGAGAACACCAGCACCGTGGGAAAGAGCGCCCGGGTGGTCATCTCCAGCAGCAGCGTGCGCTGGCGGACGCCGCGGCAGTCGCCGGAGAGCATCCACGCCTGGCGGGGCCGGTCCCATTCCTCGAACGGTTTGGTCATCCGAGCACGTCCTCCTCGTGGCGGGGCGTGCTCTGCCCGCTCTCCACCGGTGCTCCGCGCCGCCGCCGGTCGTGGCGGGTGGCCAGCACGAGGCTCGCCACCCCTGCCGCGGCGACGAACAGCACGCCGATCTCCCCCACGGTGTCGAGTGCCCGGAAGTCGACGAGGATCGCGCTGATCACGTTGGTGGCGCCTGCCTCCGGTGCCAGCCGGGCGAGCTCGGCGCTCGTGGTGGCAGGCTCGGTGCGCGCCGCGGAGAGCACGAGCGCGAAGACCGCCACCGCGAACCCGGCGACCGCTCCGAGCAGCGCCTTCGGCACGCGGATCCGCCGCGACGGGCGGGTCTCGGTGAAGTGGGCGGGCAGCCTGCGCAGCACGAACACGAACGCGACCAGCGAGAGCGTCTCGACGAGGAACTGGGCGAGCGCGAGGTCCGGCGCGCCGTCGACGATGAACAGGCCACCGACGCCGTAGCCGATCACACCGACGAGCAGTACGGCGGTGAACCGCCGCCGTGCCCTTGTGACGGCGAGCGCCGCGATCACCACCACGATCGCGAGCGGAACCTGGATCACGTCGTGGTAGAGCGGCACCGACGTGGGCCACGCGCCCGCCAGCACCGTGGCCACGCCCGGGAGCAGCACGAACGTCACGAGAATCGTGGCCAGGTAGGCGGGCGAGGAGCCGACCTGCAGCCGGCCCGTGATGCCGACCGCCACCCGGCCGATGCCCGCGATCGCCTTCTCGTACGCGCGCTGGGCATCGAGCGGGCTGCGATCCGCGAGCGCCGTCAGCCGGGCGCGGGCGACGTGCAGCGCGAGCCCGCAGGCCACCGCGATCGCGGAGAACAGCAGCGGGAGTCCGAACCCGTGCCAGAGCGCGAGGTGGTAGCCGGGGTCACCGGGGAGCGCCGCGGCGTAGCTCGCCGCCTCGGCGTCGACGATCGGTGTCGCGATCCCGAGCACTGGACCGGCGGCGGCGCACAGCCAGATCGGCACGGTCAGCGCGGGGCCGAGGCCGTGCACGGGCGTGGCGTCCCGGCCGGGCTTGCGGGCGAACGCTCCCCAGAGGAAGCGCGCGCTGTAGGCGACGGTGAGCACCGAGCCCAACAGCAGCCCGCCCGCGACGGCCCAGTTCTCCACGGTGCCGTGCAGGAACGCCTCGAACGCCGCCTCCTTGCCGACGAAGCCGATCAGCGGCGGCAGCCCGGCCATCGACGCGGCCGCGAGCGCCCCTGCCACGGCGAGGCCGGGCATGGCGCGGCCGACGCCGGACAGTTCACGCACGTCACGCGTGCCGGTGGCGTGGTCGACGGCACCGACCGTGAGGAACAGGGTGGCCTTGAACATGCCGTGCGCGAGCAGCATCGCGATGCCGGCCATCGCGGCCACTCGCCCGCCCGCACCGAAGAGCACCATCAGGAACCCGAGCTGGCTCACCGTGCCGAACGCGAGCAGCCGCTTGAGGTCGGTGGCGGAGAGGGCCCGCCAGCCGCCGACGAGCATGGTGCCCACCCCGGCGACGAGCACCGGCACCGTCCACACCGCGAGGTCGGCGAACGCGGGCGAGAGCCGGGCCACCAGGTAGACGCCCGCCTTCACCATCGACGCCGCGTGCAGGTACGCGCTCACCGGTGTGGGCGCCACCATCGCGGCGGGGAGCCACGGGTGGAACGGCAGCTGCGCCGACTTCGTGAACGCCCCGAGCAGGATCAGCGGCAGCGCGGCGGTGACGAGGCCGCCACGGGGCGGGTCGGCGAGGATCTCCGAGATCCGGTAGGTGCCCGCCGCCTCACCGAGCAGCACGAAGCCGAGCAGCATCGTCAGGCCCCCGAAGACCGTGACGAGCAGCGCCTGCACGGCCGCCCTTCGCTCCTCGCGCTTCTCGCCGCCCTGCCCGACCAGCAGGAACGAGGCGATCGACGTGAGCTCCCAGAACACGTACAACGTGAGCAGGTCGTCGGCGAGTACGAGGCCGAGCATCGCGCCCGCGAACGCGAGCAGCAGAGCCGCGGAGCGCGTGGCGGCCGGGGAGGCGGACCCGAAGTAGCCGATGCAGTAGGCGAGGATCACCGCGCCGATCCCGGACACCAGCACGATCATCGCGAGCCCGAGTGCGTCGAGCCGGAAGGACAGCTCGAGGCCGAGCGCGGGCGACCAGGCCGTGGTCTCGTCGAGACCGCCTGCGAGCGCAGGACCCGCGTTCGCCAGCGCCCACAGCAGCGTGGCCGCGGGCAGCACCGCCGCCACGCCGAACGCCGCCCGCGTGCTGCGCGCCGACACGAGTGGCAGCAGTCCCGCGACCACGAGGTGCGCCGCCACGAGAGCGAGCACGCGGTCTCCTCCCGGTCGGCCACGCCGAGACCCCGCTCGGCGATGTCGGTTCGCTGGGCGGGCTTCGCTCAGCGTCGTCGGTGCGCTGTGCAGTCTCCGCTCAGCGTCGTCTGTTCGCTGCGCGAGCTTCGCTCAGCGTCGTCTGTTCGCTGCGCAAGCTTCGCTCAGCGGACGGGCCATGCGCGCCCTCGCCCGTGAGGTACCCGGAACGGCCCGATCGTCGTTCCCAGCCCCGCGAAAATAACCGGTGCGCACCGCAGAAGCGGACAATCCGGGCCGGGGGCTCCCGAAGACCACCCTACCGATCATCCCGCTCCGCCCGGCCATGGCCGCTCCGTGGGTCCTCTCACAGATGGGTCAGACCTGCAGCAGGAAGCGGTCGAGCACCCGCGCGCCGAACTCCAGACCGCTGATCGGCACCCGCTCGTCCACGGCGTGCGCCATCGCTCGGTGGTCGTAGCCGTCCCCGTCCGGGGCAGGCCCCAGCGGGGCGAATCCGTAGCACGGGATCCCGAGCGCGGAGAACGCCTTCGCGTCGGTGCCCCCGCCTAGGCAGTACGGCACGACAACGGCGTGCGGATCGCCCGCCCGCAGCGCATCGGCCATCGCCGCGAACCACGGCGAGTCGAACGGCGCCTGCACCGGATCGGCCTGCACGACGACCTCGTGCCGCACCCGTGGACCGAGGAGCTCGCGCAGCACCGCGATCACCTCGTCCAACCCGCCGGGCAGCACCCGCGTGTCCACCATCGCCGTGGCCACCGGCGGGATCACGTTCACGGCGCCGCCCGCGGCCAGCGCCGTGGGCGTCATCGTGTGACGCACCACCCCGGCCGCCAGCCGGCCCGCATGGCCCAGCCGCGCGATCGTCGCGTCCACGCCGGCGTCGGAATCCAGCTCCGCGGGCACGCCCACGGCCTCCGCCGTGCGCAGGAGGTACTCGCAGACGGTCGGCGTGAGCCGCACCGGGAACCGGTGCGCTGCCACCCGGGCGAGCGCCTCGACCAGCGCGACGACGGCGTTGTCCGGGTTCGGCCGCGAGCCGTGCCCGCCCCGCCCGGTGGCGGTCAGCCGCAGGTGCAGGGTGCCCCGCTCGGCCGTGCCGACGGGGTAGAACCGCACCCCGCCCGCCGGATGCGGGAACCCACCTCCCTCACCGATGGCGGCAGCGCACCCGTCGAACAGTCCCCGGTGCTGCGCCACCAGCCACTCGGCGCCGTAGGCGCCCCCGGTCTCCTCGTCCGCGACGAACGCGACCACCACGTCCCGGCGGGGACGCACGCCGCGAGCCGGCCACGAGCGCAGCACCGCCAGCACGCTGGCGCAGGCGTCCTTCATGTCCACCGCGCCGCGGCCCCACACGTAGCCGTCCCGCACCGCCCCCGAGAACGGCGGCACCGTCCAGCCGGCCGGGTCGGCGGGCACGACGTCGAGGTGCCCGTGCACCAGCAGCGCGCCGAGCCCGGGATCGCGACCGGCCACGCGCGCCACGACGCTCGTGCGCCGCGGGGCCGATTCGAGCAGCGCCGGCTCGAGCCCGGCCTCGTCGGCGAGCACCCTGGCGACGAGCTCGGCCGCCTCCCGCTCGCCGACCGCGTCGCCGCGGGACCGGTTCGTCGTGTCGATGCGCACCAGCGCGGAGCACAGGTCGGCAACGCCGTGCGCCGGATCGACCACCTGCATGATCACCCAGGCTAGCTGTCCGTAACCCATTGACGCCAGGGCGTGACGATGATTGGTTCGGCCCACCGCAACGGCGCATCTTCGGGGGGAAGCCATGCGAAGGGTCTCGTTCGGAACATGCGCGGGAGCCGCGCTGCTCGCGGCCACGATCGCCGCCGGCGGGCCGGGTGTGGCGCACGCCCAGCCACCGCCGGGCGGCACCACGCTGCGGGTCGCACTCACGCAGGACATCGACTCGCTCAACCCGTTCGTCGCGGTGTTCCTGTCCTCCACGCAGGTCATGCGCCTCACCTACGAGAACCTCACCATGGTGGGGCCGGACAACGCGGTGCAGCCCGGGCTCGCGGAGAGCTGGGAGTCCTCGCCGGACGGCCTCACCTGGACGTTCCGGATCCGTGATGCGCAGTGGTCGGACGGAACGCCGATCACCGCACGGGACGTGGCGTTCACCTACACCCAGCTCATGACCAACCCGGCGGCGCAGGACGCGAACGGCTCTGCCGTCACCAACTTCGCCGCGGTCACCGCCATCGACGACCGCACCGTGGCGATCACCACGAAGCAGCCGCAGGCCTCGATCCTCGCCACCGACATCCCGATCGTGCCCGAGCACGTCTGGTCCTCGCGGGTGGCGCAGATCGGCACCGCCACCGGTGCCGAGGAGCTCCCGGTGGTGGGCAGCGGGCCGTACATCGTCACCGGTCACCAGGAGGGGCAGTCGGTCACGCTCAGCGCCAACAACCGCTTCTGGCGCGGCCGCCCGCTGCTCGACTCGCTCCAGTTCGTCCGCTACGAGAACGTCGACGCCGCGGTGCAAGGCCTGCTCAAGGGCGACGTCGACCTGGTGCGCGACCTGACCCCCGCCCAGTTCGACTCGCTGGATGGCAACCCCGCGATCGGCCGCAACGAGGGCCGCAACCGGCGCTACACGGAGCTGCTGCTCAACTGGTCGCACCCGAGCGGCGTGGACGGGCAGCCCTTCGGCGACGGCCACCCGGCCCTGCGCGACGTGCGGGTGCGCAAGGCGTTGCACCACGCCGTCGACGCCGGTGCGGTCGTGGAGCGGGTCAAGCAGGGCTATTCGGAACCGGGGTACGGGATCATCCCGCCGGTCTACCCGGACTGGACGTTCACGCCGTCCGATGGCCAGCGCCGCGGCCACGACCCGGCGCGGGCGAGAGCCCTGCTCGACGAGGCGGGCTACCGCCCCGGCCCGGACGGCGTGCGCACCGGCCCGGACGGCAGGCCGCTCACCCTCCGGCTGATCGCCGGGAACCAGGTGCCCACCAACCCGCAGCTGCTCGAGTTCCTCGCCGGCTGGTTCACCGCGATCGGGGTGGGCGTCACCCCGCAGATCATGTCGTCCAACCAGGTCGACGACGCCACGGTCGCAGGCAACTTCGACATCGCGGTGAGCGGCTGGAGCGTCAACCCCGACCCGGACGCCACGCTCGGCCAGCAGACCTGCGCCGCCAACGGGACGTCGGAGAGCGACTCCGGCTACTGCAACCCCGCATACGACCAGCTCCACGCCACGCAGCAGGCCGCGATCGACGAGACCGAGCGGCGCGAGATCGTGCGGCGGATGCAGTCGATGCTCTACGACGACGTGCACGCGATCGTGCTGACCCACGACGCGATGCTGGAGGCGTACCGCGCCGACCGGTTCACCGGCTTCGTCACCCAGCCGGAGGACGGCGGGGTCATCACCGGCCAGACCGGCTACTGGGGCTACTACGGCGCCAGGCCGGTGGCCGCCGACCAGGCCGCAGCGGGCTCCGGTGGTGGCGCCGCCGGCGTCGTGGCCGGGGTGCTCGCGGCGGTGGTCGTGCTCGGCGGCGGGGCGTTCCTCGTAGCCCGCAACCGGCGGCGCAGCCGCGACGAGCGCGAATGACACATGAGCGATCGATTCCTGGTCGTGAGCACCGGTGAGGCCGGGCCATGAGTGAGCTGCCCACGACGGCGGTGACCGCCGACCTCGCCGAGCCATCCCGCCGGGGCCGCGGCACCGCGGCGTTCGTGCTGCGGACGCTCGGCGGCGGGCTGGTGAGCGTCGGGCTGATCGTCGTCCTCGGGTTCTTCCTGTTCCGCGTGCTGCCCGGCGACCCGGTCCGCACGATGACGCGGGACCGGCCGGGCAACCCCGAGCAGCTCGCCCGGCTACGTGCCGAGTTCGGGCTGGACCGGCCGCTGCCCGCGCAGTTCGTCGACTACCTGGCCGACATGGCCCGCGGCGACCTCGGCACGTCCTACGTCTACAGCAGGCCGGTCACCGAGATCATCCTCGGCAGGCTCGGGCCGACCGTGCTGCTCACCGGCACCGCACTCGTGGTCTCGGTGGCGCTCGGGCTGTGGCTGGGCAGCCGGGCCGCGTGGCGGCACGGGAGCGTGTTCGACCGGGTGGCCACCGGCACGGCGCTCGTGCTGTGGTCGGTGCCCACGTTCTGGCTGGGGCTGATCGCGCTCATGGTGTTCGCGGTGGGCCTCGACCTGTTCCCCACCGGCGGCATGACCTCGCCCGGCGGGGTCGACGGGTTCGTGCCCGCCGTGCTGGACGTCGCCCACCACCTCGTGCTGCCGTGCCTGACGATGGTGGCGGTCGTCTACGCCCAGTACCTCATGGTCATGCGCTCCTCGCTGCTGGAAGAGATGGCCGCCGACTACCTCACCACCGCCCGCGCCAAGGGCCTGCGCGAGGACCTCGTGCGGCGCCGGCACGCGGTGCCCAACGCGCTGCTGCCCACGATCACGATCATCTTCCTGCACGTCGGGCTCGTGGTGGCGGGCGCGGTCACGGTCGAGACGGTGTTCTCGTGGCCGGGCCTCGGCCTGCTGACCTACCAGGCTCTCGCGGTGCCGGACATCCCGCTGCTGCAGGGCACGCTGATCACGCTGTCGGTGGCCGTCGTGCTCATGAACGTCCTCGCCGACCTCGGCTACCGGCTGGTCGACCCGCGGGTGCGGGCGTCGTGACCGCCGCGATCGCCTGGCGGCGCCGCCGCCTCGCCGCCGGCCGGTTCGCGCGCGCCTACCTGGCCCAGCCGCCCGGCGTGGTGGGCGCCGCGGTGCTGCTGCTGGTGCTGCTCGTGGCGCTCGCCGCGCCGCTGGTGGTGCCGCCGGAGCACCTCTCGGTCGTCGACGCGACCGGCGGGGTGCTCGTACCGCCGAGCGCGGAGTTTCCGCTGGGCACCGACGAGAACGGGCTGTCGGTGCTGGCGCTCACGCTCACCGGCACGCGGATCTCGCTGCTGGTCGGGGTGGCCGCCACTGTGCTGTCGGTGGTGATCGGCACGGTGGTCGGGATGGTTGCGGCGCACTTCGGCGGCTGGCTGTCGGCGGTGCTGCTGCGGCTCACCGACTTCTTCCTGGTGCTGCCGTCGCTGGTGCTCGCGATCGTGCTGTCCACCGTGCTGGAACGCGGCGTCCTGACGATCATCGTGGCGATCGGCGTGACGGCCTGGCCGTCCACGGCGCGGCTGGTGCGCGCCCAGACGCTGACCATCGAGGCGCGACCGTTCATCGAGCGGGCGCAGGTGCTCGGCGGCGGGCACCTGCACGTGCTGGGAAGGCACGTGCTCCCCGCGGTGCTCCCGCTCGTGCTGGCGAGCACCACCCTGGCCGTCGGCAGCGCGATCGTCGCCGAGTCGACGCTGTCGTTCCTCGGCCTCGGCGACCCGACCACGGTGTCCTGGGGCGGGATGCTGAAGTCCGCGCTCGACTCCGGCGCCATCACCGCGGGCGCGTGGTGGTACCTGCTGCCGCCTGGGCTCGCGATCGTGGTCGTCGTGCTGGGCTTCACGCTGGTCGGCCGGGCACTCGAGATCGTCGTCAACCCGACGCTTCAGGCCCGCCGATGACCCCGCTGCTGGAGTACCGCGACTTCACTGTCTCCTACCGCACCGTCCGCGGCGTCGAGGCCGCCGTACGCGGGGTCTCGCTCGCCCTGGACGCGGGCGAGACGCTGGGGCTGGCAGGCGAGTCGGGCTGCGGCAAGTCCACCCTCGCGCTCGCCGCGCTGCGACTGCTGCCCCGCACGGCCCAGATCGGGGGCCAGGTACTCGTGCACGGCACGGACGTGGGAGCGCTGTCCTGGGGCCGCCTGCGCGCGCTGCGGTGGGCCGGCGCCGCGATCGTGTTCCAGGGCGCCATGCACTCGCTCAACCCGGTGCAGCGGATCGCCACGCAGATCGCCGAGCCGATCCGGCTGCACGAGCCGGACGCAACCGGGGTCGAGAAGCGCGTGGCGGACCTGCTCGACCAGGTGGAGCTGCCGGCCGCTCGGGCGTCCGCGTACCCGCACGAGCTGTCCGGCGGCCAGCGGCAGCGGGTCATGATCGCGATGGCGCTCGCGTGCGCGCCCGACCTGGTGATCGCCGACGAACCGACGACGGCGCTGGACGTCGTCGTGCAGAAGCAGGTGCTCGACCGGCTGGGCGCGCTGGTCACCGAGCGGGGTATCGGGCTGGTGCTGATCAGCCACGACCTGTCGGTGCTGGCCGCGACGTGCGGGCGGGTCGCCGTCATGCAGGACGGCCTCGTGGTCGAGGCAGGGCCCTCGGCGCGGCTGCTGCGCCGCCCGACCCACCCACACGCGCGGGCCCTCGCCGCGGCCTTCCCGACCGTCGGCGACCCGACGTCGCGGAAGGTGGAACCGGGCCCGCCGGACGTCGGTCCCGCGCTGGCCGCGGACCGGCTCACCGTCGACTTCCCGCTGCGCGGGGGCGGCAGCCTGCGCGCGGTGGACGGCGTGTCGCTCGAGCTGCGGCCCAGGGAGATCGTCGCGCTCGTCGGGCAGTCGGGGTCGGGTAAGACCACGCTGGCCCGGTGCCTGCTCGGCCTGCAGCAGGCCACGGCAGGCGAGGTGCGCTACGACGGGCGGCCGCTGCCCCGCTCCAGCCGCGACCTGCGCGAGTACCGCCGGCACGTGCAGCTGGTCCTGCAGGACCCGACCGGCGCGCTGAACCCGCGACACAGCGTGCACGAGGCGGTGGCCGAGGGCCTCCGGGTCCACCGGCTGCCCGGTGACGAGCGTGAGCTCGTGGACGGAGCGCTAGAGCAGGCGGAGCTGCGGCCGCCCGACAGGTTCCGCCACGCGCTGCCGGGCGAGCTGTCCGGCGGGCAGCGGCAGCGGGTGGTGATCGCGGGGGCGCTCGCGCTGCGGCCGCGGTTCCTCGTGGCCGACGAGCCGGTGGCCTCGCTGGACGCCTCGGTGCGCGGGGAGATCCTCGCGCTGCTGCTCCGGCTGCGCTCGGACCCGGGTCTGGGCGCACTGGTGATCACCCACGACCTCGGGCTGGCGTGGACGATCGCTGACCGGGTGGTGGTGCTGCACCAGGGACGGGTCGTCGAGTCCGGACCCACCGAGCAGGTGCTGCTCGCACCCGATCACGAGTACACGAAGCTGCTGCTCTCGGCCCTCCCGGCAAGCCCGGTCCATCGACGATGATCACCAATTGGGTGCGCGGTCGACCGAATACGGCCGGCCTCGCGCCGAGTCGGTGATCCTGCGCGTGCGCAGCCTCACAGCCGCTTCCTGGAACGATCCAGAAGGCCCAGACGCTGTACTGGGCGGAACCCGCAACCAACCCTCGACGGAGGACGGCATGACCACGACGCGCTTCTCCAGCGCCGTCCGCCGGGCCCTGCGTGCCCTCGACACGTGGACCCTGGACGTGTTCAACCCGCGCTACCCGACACCGCGCGACTGAGCGCAGCCGCCGGGGCGGGGCGCTACTTGCGCTCCCCCGGCGGGATCAGCGGCCGCATCCGCACCCACAGCACGAACAGGGCCGCGACCACGATCATTCCGAGGCCGGACCACAGGTTGATGTCGATCCCGCCCGCTTTCGCGAGCTGGGCCTCGTCCTCGAAGAACAGGCCCATGACGGTCAGGATGATCCCGTAGACGCCGAACAGCACGGCGATGACGGTGCGCAGGTCGAACAGCTGCGACGCGGCGCTCTCCGAGATCGCGTGGTGTGTCTCCTCGTGTTCGGTCACGATGCTCCCCTCCGCGTCACGCGAAGATCAGGTACAGGACGAGCGTGAGCGCGAGCACGATCGCGCCCATCACCACCGGCGACTGCCACCACGCGCCCTCCTCCTCGTGCATCGCGGTGGGCACCTCCTCGATCGCGGCGTGGCGGCGCGGCGCCTCACCGGGCGCGCCGACTCCGGCCGGGACCTCGCCTGCCGCCGAAGGCGCCACGCGAACCTTGCCGCGGCCCTCGCGGGGGGTGAGCGCCCACACCAGCCCGACGAGCTCGGAGTCCGGCTTGGACGTGGTGAACATCGTGACGATGGCGGCGACCCCGATGCCGACGACGAACGCCGCGCTCGCTCCGATGAACGACCCCGCCTGCGACGACACCGCGATCACGCCGACTCGCACCAGCGCGTCGACGATCACCGCCGCGAGCGTGCCGGAGATCAGCCCGGTCCAACCCGCCGTCCCGGTCATCCGCTTCCAGAACAGCCCCAGGATGAAGATCGCGAACAGCGGAGCGTTGAAGAAGCTGAACAGCGCCTGGATGTAGTCCATCAGGTTCTCGAAGGTGCTGGCGATGAACGCCGTGCCGATCGCCAGCACGCAGCCGACCACCGTGACAGTGCGCCCGATCCGCAGGTAGTAGTCGTCTGGCCGGCCCGGTCGGATCCAGTCCTGCCAGAGGTCGTACGTGAACACCGTGTTGAGCGAGCTGACGTTGGCCGCCATGCCTGCCATGAACGAAGCCAGTAGCCCGGCCAACGCAACGCCGAGGATCCCGTTGGGCAGCACCTCGTTCATCAGCAGCGACAGCGCGTTGTTGTAGGTGACGTCGGTGGCGCCGCCCTGCTTGAGCGTGGTCAGCTGCGGCACCAGCACTCCCGCGATCATCCCGGGGATCACGATGACGAGCGGGATCAGCGCCTTCGGGAACGCCGCGATGATCGGCGTGCGGCGGGCGGCCGACATGTTGCGTGCCGAGAGCGCGCGCTGCACCTCGGCGAAGTTGGTGGTCCAGTAGCCGAACGAGAGCACGAACCCGAGCCCGAAGACGATGCCGATCACCGAGAGGACCGGGTTGGCGATCTCGGTGAGCGAGGTGCCCGGCCACGACGACACCTGCTCCGGCCCCGGCGGCAGACCGACGACCTGTGCCTGCAGCCCGTCCCACCCACCGACCCTGGCCAGTCCAGCGACCGTGAGCGGGATCAGGAGGGCCAGGATGACGAAGAACTGCAGGACCTCGTTGTAGATCGCCGCGTTCAACCCACCGAGGAAGGTGTAACTCAGCACGACGAGTGCGGCCACCGGGATCGCGAGCGCAATCGACCAGCCCAACAGCGCCTCGAGGACCAGGCCGAGCGCGTACAGGTTCACGCCCGCGATGAGCACCGACGCCAAGGCGAACGTGATGCCGTTGACCCGCTGCGTCGTCGCGTTGAACCGCATGAGCAGGAACTCGGGGACGCTGCGCGCCTTGCTGCCGTAGTAGAACGGCATCATCACGATCCCGAGGAAGACCATCGCCGGGATCGCGCCGATCCAGTAGTAGTGGAACGTCGCCACGCCGTACTGGGCGCCGTTGGCCATCATGCCGATCAGCTCGATCGCACCCAGGTTCGCGGCGATGAACGCCAGGCCGGTGACCCACGCCGGCAGTGCCCGCCCGGACAGCAGGAAGTCGAGGCTGGACGCGATCGACCGCCGGGCGAGCACGCCGATGCCCAGCACGAGCACGAAGTAGAAGACGACGAACACGTAGTCGATCCATATCGTGTCCAGTCGCAGGTCCGTCTGCGCAAGCATCACAGTTTCAGCCGCCACCACGGTCCCCTCTCTCGCCCGGCCGCCACGCTCTGCGGATGATTCGCCGCTCTACGCGATCCCGCCACCCGGAGCGCCGCCACGTCCGGGGTATCACTCGCCACAGATGAACACTTGCCTCCGTACGCGCGTCATGCCACCGTCTCGACGGCGTCCGACGCGAGCGGGGGAATTCGATGACGCGCGCGGTCGAACGCGTGGTGGAGGCGCCCCCGGGCCGGCCGCTGCGCCCCCGCCGCGGGCGCGCCGACGCGTGGCCGCTGGTGCTCCCGGCGCTGCTGCCCGTTGCGCTGTTCAGCGTTTACCCGCTGGCACAGGGCCTGTACCTGGGTTTCACCGACGCCAGGGCCGGCCGGGGCGTCGTCACGCGGTTCACCGGGTTCGACAACTTCGCGCGACTGCTGTCCGACGAGCTCTTCTGGTCCTCGTTCCGGATCGGGATCGTGTGGGCGTTCTCGGTCACGGTGCTGCAGTTCGTGGCAGGGCTCGGCCTCGCACTCCTCCTGGACCAGGACCTGCGCCTGCGGTGGCTCGCCCGCACCCTCGCGCTCGTGCCGTGGGCGATGCCGCCGGTGATCATCGCAATCATGTGGCGGCTGCTGCTCAACCCCAACCACGGCGCGCTGCCGGGCGGGGTGAACTGGCTGGGCGAGTTCTCGACGGCGCTGCCCGCAGTGATCGTCATCGGCGTGTGGGCGGGCATGCCGCAGACCACGATCACCCTGCTCGCAGGGCTCCAGACGATCGACGGCTCGCTCCGCGAGGCCGCCGCGGTGGACGGCGCGGGCGCGTGGCGGCGGTTCTGGCACATCACGCTGCCCGGGCTGCGCCCCGTGATCGTCGCCATCACGACGCTCGACCTCATCTGGAATCTCAACTCGTTCGCGCTGGTCTACGTGCTCACCGCGGGCGGGCCCGGCGGGCAGACGATGCTGCCGATGCTGTTCGCCTACAACGCGGCGTTCCGCTACGGCGAGTTCGGCTACGCATCGGCGATGGGCGGCGTGCTCGTGGTGCTCGTCGTCGGGTTCCTGCTGGTCTACCTGCGCGGTCAGCTGCGGAGGGCCCCGTGAAGCGGCCGCTTCAGTATCTCGCGCTGGCCTGCTACGTGGCCTTCCTCGGGTTCCCGCTGCTCTGGCTGCTGGGCACGGCGATGAAGGGTCCCGACGAGCTGACCACCGGCGGGGTCGTGCCGCTCTCCCCCACGTTCGAGAACTTCGGCGACGCGGTGGGGCGCGCCGACCTGATCACGGCCGCGACGAACAGCCTCGTCGTCGCGCTCGGCACGACGGCGCTCGTGCTCGTGCTCGCACTGCCCTCGGCGTACGCGCTCGCCCGGTACCGCACGCGCTTGAAGATCGCGGCCAACGCGTGGGTGCTGGTCAGCCAGGTGTTCCCGGTGATCCTCGTCGCGCTGCCGCTCTTCCTCATCCTGCGCCAGTTCCGGCTGGTCGACAGCCTCGTCGGGCTGACGCTCGTGCATGCGGTCTACGCGCTGCCGTTCGCGCTGTGGATGCTGCAGGGCTACATCGCCGCGATCCCGCGCGACGTCGAGGAGGCGGGCGTCGTCGACGGGGCGGGCCGGCTGCGGGTGCTGGTGAGCATCGTGGCACCGCTGCTCGCCCCTGGCCTGGTGGCCACCGCGATGTTCACCATGATCTCCTCGTGGAACGAGTTCTTCTTCGCGCTCGTCCTGATCCAGGACCCGGCCAAGGTGACGCTGCCGCTCACGCTCGCCCGGTTCGTCGGAGCCGAGGGCCAGGTGCAGCTCGGGGCGCTCGCCGCGGGCGCGCTGCTGGCCACCGTGCCGAGCCTGCTGTTCTTCGCCGCGATCCAGCGGAGGCTGACCTCCGGCCTGCTCTCCGGCGCCGTCAAGGGATAGGAGCATCGATGCACCTGCGGAGGCTGGGTCTCGCCGCGGCGGCGGTCCTGCTCGCCGGCTGCGCCACCGCGCCCGTCGGGCCCGACGTCGACGAGAGCGCAGGACCGATCACGCTGCGGTTCCAGAGCCTCGCGTTCCAGGAGCCCAGCGTCGCCGCCACCGAGCGCATCGTGGCCGCGTGGAACGCCGAGCACCCCGACGTGCAGGTGCAGCTCGCCCAGGGCTCGTGGGACGCCGTGCACGACCAGCTCGTCACCCAGTTCCAGGGCGGCACGGCCCCGGACGTCATCCACGACGAGTCGGCCGACATCGCGGGCTTCGCCCGCCAGGGCTACCTCGCCGACCTCGGCCCGCACCTGTCCGAGGACACGAGGTCGGGCGTGCCGCAGGGGGTGTGGGAAGCGGTCACGGTGGACGGGACGGTGGTCGCGGCCCCGACGCTGCTGCAGTCCTACGTCGTGTTCGCGAACACGACCGTGCTCGAGCAGGCGGGCGTGACCATCCCGACGAGCCCGACCTGGACGTGGGACGAGCTCGCCGACGCCGCCCGCCGCACCACCACACCGGACCGCCCCGGCCTCGGCTGGGGCATGCGGCAGCCGACCGCCACCGTCATGAGCCTGGGGCTGGGCTTCGGGGGCACGTTCTTCACCGGCGGCGGGGACGCGGCAACCCTGCAGGTCGGCGACGCCGAGCTGCAGGTACCGCGGCGGATCCACGACATGGCCTACGCCGACCGCTCGCTGGACCCGACCTCACTCACGCAGAGCGGCTCGGACGTGATCACGGCGTTCCTCGCCGGGCGGTACGCCATGGTCGTCGCCGGCAGCTACGTGGCACAGCAGCTCGCCGAGGCCGCTCCGCCCGGCTTCGCGTGGCGGGTGCTGCCCGCGCTCGCGGGCACCTCACCGAACCAGGCCGCGAACCCGCAGACCCTCTCGGTGCCCGCCGACAGCCCGCACGTGGAGCAGGCCGCCGAGTTCATCGAGTTCGTGATGCGCGCGGAGAACCTGGCCGCGCTGGCGCAGGGCGAGTGGTTGATCCCCGCCTCCGAGCCCGCCCGCAACGCGGTGCACGCCGCCACCGGCGGCCGAGACGGGTGGGAGGCCACCCTCGACGGCGCGCAGTACCTCACGACCGCCCCGTTCCAAGGCGTGGCCGACTACCCGCAGTGGAAGGACCAGATCGCCACCCCCGCCCTTCAGCGCTACCTGGGCAACCAGACCGACCTGCCGACCCTGCAACGGGAGCTGACGGAGGGCTGGGCTCAGGTCGCCGGAGGCTGACTTCACACACCCAGCACCGACTTCACAAAGGGCCCGCCATGTGTGAAGTCCAGGTTGGGTGTGTGAAGTCCTCGCATGGCCCGCCAGAGCGTCAAATCTGTCGCTCCGACACCACTTCTGGCGATCTTGTCAGATTGGCCGCCGCGGCCAGGGGCTTCGTGAAGTAGCGGCTCGTCGGCGAGTCGGCGTACGCGCCGAAGGCGAGCATCGGCTCATACCCCGCGCTGGCGTAGAGGGCGATCGCCTCGGGTTGCATCGTGCCGGTCTCGAGGACGATGCGGCGCCGCCCGGCCGCCAACGCCGTTCGCTCCAGCTCGGCGAGCACGGCTCGGGCGTGCCCCTTCCCGCGGTGGGCCGCGGCCACGTACATCCGCTTGACCTCGGCGTCGCCGTCACGCAGCGGGCCGCCCTCCCGGGCGTAGCGCGCCCGCCAGCCGCCGCATGCCACCGGCTCCCCACCGGTGTACCCGACGACGAAGAGCCCGTCGGGCGAGTCGAACTCGCGCGGGTCGACCTCGGTGGCGTCCTCACTGCCGTAGCGCTCGCGGTAGACCTGCTGGATCTCGGCGATCAGCCGGTACGAGTCGGGGTGGTCGAACGGGGTGGGGCGCAGCTCGAGCACGCCCCGAGCCTACGGATCACTCGCGCGGCGCCACGGCGTTTCCGACGAACGGCGCCGCTCGTCGGATAGGTTCCGACGAGCGCGCCGTTCGTCGGTTACACGGCCGACGCGGCCTTGGCCTTGCGGCGCCACGTCGTCAGGACGCGCTCCGTGTAGCCGTTCGGCTCCGTGCGCCCGGTGAACACCAGCTCGAGGGCGGCCTGGAAGGACGGGCTGGCGTCGAGGTCCTTCGCCATCGGCGCGTAGCCGGGCTCGTTCGCGTTCTGCTCGTCGACGAGCGCGGCCATCCGCGCGAACGTCTCGCGCACGGTCGCCTCGTCGACAAGGCCGTGGTGCAGCCAGTTCGCGATGAGCTGGCTGGAGATCCGCAGGGTGGCGCGATCCTCCATCAGGCCGACGCCCTCCAGGTCCGGCACCGTGGAGCAGCCGATGCCGAGGCCCACCCAGCGCACCACGTACCCGAGGATCGACTGGGCGTTGGTCTCCAGCTCGTGCCGCTTCTCCTCGTCGGTGAGCTCGCCGGTGAGCAGCGGCACCTCCAGCAGCAGCCGCCGGACGGTCTCCCGGCCTGCGAGCTCGCGCTGGCGGGCGGCCACGTCGATCCGCAGGTAGTGCAGCGCGTGCAGGGTGGCGGCGGTGGGTGATGGCACCCACGCGGTGTTGGCACCCGCTTCCGGGTGGGCGCCCTTCGTGGCGAGCAGCTCGGCCATGGCGGCGGGCTTGGCGAACATGCCCTTGCCGACCTGCGCCTGCCCGACGAAGCCGGCGCGCAGCGCCACGTCCACGTTGCGGTCCTCGTAGCCCAGGAGCCACGCCGTGGACTTCATGTCGTTCTTGCGCACGACCGGGCCCGCGAGGAAGTCGGAGTGGATCTCGTCGCCGGTGCGGTCGAGGAAGCCGGTGTTCACGAACATGACCCGGTCCTGCGCGGCGGCGATGCACGCGTCGAGGGTGAGCGACGTGCGCTTCTCCTCGTCCATGATGCCGATCTTGAGGGTGGTCGGCTCGAGCCCGAGCGCCTCCTCGACGGCGGCGAAGAGCTCGACGGTGAGGGCCACCTCGTCGGGCCCGTGCTGCTTGGGCTTGACGATGTAGACGCTGCCGGCGCGGGAGTTGGAGTATCGGCCGAGCCCGCGCAGGTCGTGCAGGGCAGCGGTGGCGGAGACGAGCGCGTCGAGCACGCCCTCCGCGACCGGCCGCCCGTCGACGCGCACGGCGTCGGTGAACATGTGGTGGCCGCAGTTGCGCACCAGCAGCAGCGACCGCCCGTGGAGGGTGAGCGGGGAACCGTTCGGCGCGGTGTAGTGGCGATCGCCGTTCACCCGCCGCTCGATCGTCTCGCCGCCCTTCTCGAAGGTCGAGACGAGCTCGCCGGTCATCAGGCCGAGCCAGGTGCGGTAGGCGAGCGCCTTGTCCTCGCCGTCGACGGTGGCGACGGAGTCCTCGAGGTCGACGATCGTGGTGATCGCCGCCTCCACGGCGACGTCGGCGACGTCGGCGTGGTGCTGGCGCCCGACCTGGTGCTCCGGGTCGATCGTCAGCTCGACGTGCAGGTTGTGGTGGCGCAGCAGGATCGCCGAGACGGCGCCCGCGGAGCCGCCACCGCCGTCGGAGCCGCTGCGGTGGCCTGCGAACTGCGCCGCGTCGGCGAGGCCGCTCTCCCCCGTGCCGGTCGCGACGACGAGCCGCCCGTTCTCCACCCAGTAGGCGGTGGCGTCGGCGTGGCTGCCCTGGGTCAGCGGGAAGAGCTCGTCGAGCAGCCGGTCGGCCTCCGCGATCACCTGCGCACCGCGCTTCTCGTCGTAGCCGCGGGCGAGCTCGTGGTCGAGAGGGAGGGCATCGGTGCCGTAGAGCGCGTCGTAGAGCGAGCCCCAGCGCGCGTTGGCGGCGTTCAAGGCATAGCGGGGCACGGTGGCCGGCACCACGAGCTGCGGGCCCGCAATCTCGGCGATCTCCGGGTCGACCCGGTCGACCTGCACCTTCGGTGAGGCGGGCGGCACCAGGTAACCGATCTCGGTGAGGAACCCCTCGTACGCCGCGGGGTCCCCTCCTCCGTTCTCGGAGTGCCATGCGTCGAGCTGGGCCTGCAGCTCGTCCCGCCGCTGCAGCAGCAGCCTGATCCGCCCGTCGAACCGATCGTGCAGCGTGGTGAGGGTTGACCAGAACCACTCCGGCTCGAGGTCGAGGCCGGGGAGCAGCTCATCGGCCACGAACGCCCGCAGTGCCGGATCGATCTGCACTTCACTCATCTCTCACCCTCCGGTCGTCGCGCACGCACGGCGGGTACCCGCCCGGCGACTTTTTTACCAGACGGACTTGAACTTCCGCATCGCGGAAGTGACACTCAGCGCGTGACGACGGCTGTGGGCACGGGCTCGACCGACGCGGGGCCGACGGCGCCGGTCATCGCCAGCCCCACGACGACAGCGGCCACGAGCACGAGGGCCAGCTGCAGCTTCCGGCGTGGACCCACCGCTTCGACCTCCCGAACGTTCTCCGTTGGCGGGCGACCGGTCCGGACACCGATGAGGACCGGGCGATCCGGGGATCGCGGACGTAGTCTCCATGCAAGGCATGGACCCGCGACGAAGGGGGCCTGTCCATGAGTCTCGACGGCGTGGTTCGGCGGGCGTTCGAGACCGCGCTCTCCCCGGAGGACGTGATCAGCGATCCGGTCCGGTGTCGCTCGTACGAGTGCGACGGGCTCACCGGGTACCGGGTGATCCCGCAGCTGGTGCTCCTCCCCCGCGACGCGGCGCAGGTGGCCGCCGCGGTGCGCGTCTGCCACGAGCACGGCGTGCCGTTCGTCGCCCGCGGGGCAGGCACGGGGCTCTCCGGCGGCGCGCTCCCGGTGGCCGACGGTGTGGTGATCAGCCTGGCCCGGCTCAAGCGGGTGCTTGAGGTCGACCCGGTGGACCGGCGCGCGGTCGTCGAGCCGGGCGTCACGAACCTCGAGATCACCGCGGCCGCGGCCCCGCACGGGCTGTACTACGCCCCCGACCCGTCCAGCCAGCAGGTCTGCACGATCGGCGGCAACGTCGCGGAGAACTCCGGCGGCGCCCACTGCCTCAAGTACGGCTTCACCACCAACCACGTGCTGTCCTGCGAGGTCGTGCTGCCCGACGGCGACCGCGTCACGCTCGGCTCCGACACCGGCGAGCAGGCCGGGCCGGACCTCCGCGGCGTGTTCGTCGGGTCGGAGGGCACGCTCGGCATCACCACGAAGATCACGGTCCGGTTGCTGCGCACGCCGGAGACGGTGCGCACACTGCTCGCCGACTTCCCGTCGATCGCCGCGGCGGGCGAGGTGGTGTCCGACATCGTCGCCGCCGGCATCGTGCCGGCCGCCGTCGAGATGATGGACACGCTCGCCATCGAGGCGGCCGAGGAGGCGGTGCACGCCGGCTACACGGTGGGGGTGCCGGCCGCGCTCGTCGTCGAGCTGGACGGCCCGACCGAGGAGTGCGACGTGCAGTTCGAGCAGGTCAAGCAGATCTGCGACCGGCACGGCTGCACCCGGCTGCACATCGCGGGCTCGCCGGAGGAGCGGGCGAAGATCTGGAAGGGGCGCAAGGCCGCCTTCGCCGCCGTCGGCCGCATCTCCCCCGACTACTTCGTGCAGGACGGGGTCGTCCCGCGCACCCGGCTCGCCGAGGTGCTCGACCGCATCGCAGGCATGGGCACCGACGCGGGTCTGCGCGTCGCGAACGTCTTCCACGCCGGCGACGGCAACCTGCACCCGCTGGTGCTCTACAGCGCCGCAGCAGGCGAGACCGAGCGCGCCGAGAAGCTCTCGGGAGAGATCGCGGAGCTCTGTGTGGAACTGGGCGGGTCGCTGTCGGGCGAGCACGGCATCGGCACCGACAAGGCCTGCTCGATGCCGAAGATGTTCGGTGCGGACGACCTTGCCGTCATGGCGAGGGTGCGCACGGCGTTCGACCCCCGCGGGCTGTGCAACCCCGGCAAGGTGTTGCCCACACCCCGCCTCTGCGGCGAGCGTCCGGGCAAGTACCGCCCCCACCCCCTCGAAGAAGCGGGAGTGATCGAGCGCCTGTGAGCACCAGGACGACCCTCCGCCCCACCGACCTGCGATCCCTGCGGGACGCGGTGCTCGACACCGCGGGCACGATCGGGATCGCGGGCGCCGGCACCGCCGCGGGCTGGGCGGGCACGCTCGCCCAGGTAGACGCGGTGCTCGACACCACCGGCCTCACCGGCGTGATCACGCACAACCCCGGGGACATGACCGTCTCGCTCCGCGCGGGCACGCCACTGCGACAGCTCCAGGAGGAGCTCGCCCCGCACGGCCAGCACCTCTCGTTCGATGCCGCGCGCGTCGCCGACGGCGCCACCGTCGGCGGGCTGATCGCCACGGCCGACGCGGGGCCCGCCGCGCTGGTGTTCGGCTCGATGCGCGACCTCGTCATCGGCGTCACGATCGTGCTCGCCGACGGCACGGTGGCGCGCAGCGGCGGGCACGTCATCAAGAACGTCGCAGGCTACGACCTGGCCAAGCTGCTGCACGGCTCCTACGGCACGCTCGGCGTGCTCGCCGAGGTGGTGCTGCGGCTGCACCCGATGCCCAAGCGCACCGCGACGCTCGCGATCCACTGCTCCCTCGGCGAGGCCGCCGAGCACGCCGCCACCGTGCTGGGCGGCCCGTACGAGCCCGCGGCCATGGAGTGGATCTCCGACGGAACGCTCCTGATCCGGATCGAAGGCACCGAGGAGGCCCTGGACGCGAGGCTGCAACGCCTCCGCACGGCGCTGGGCACGGGCGAGCTCCTCGACCCCGAGCCCCCTTCCGACGAACGGCGCGTTCGTCGGATAGGTACCGACGAGAGCGCCGCTCGTCGGAACGAGGCCTGGGGGCGGCATGCCTCCCTCGTGCGCGGGGCGCCCGGGCTCGCGACCATGCGGATCGGGGTGCGGCCGTCGCGACTGCCGGACGTGCTGGCCGACCTGCCCACCGAGACCGTCACCGCAGGGCTCGGCACCGGGGTCGCGACCGTCTCGCTGCCGCCGGACGCCGTCGAGGCGACGCACGCGCGGGTGCACGCCGCGGGCGGCACGTCTGTGCTGCGCTCCCGCCCTCCCCAGGTGGATGTCCCTGCCTGGGGTCCGCCGCCGTCCGCGATCGCCGTGCTGCGCGCCGTCAAGGCCGAGCTCGACCCGCAGGGCCGCTTCGGCCCGGGCCGCTTCGACGACTGGATGTGAGATGACCACACCCGCCGGCTCCGCCCACACCAACATCCCGCAGACCGCGCCGAGCAGCTTCGACGAGCGCCGCCCGCCCGAGCGCGACCTGCTCGACGACTGCGTGCACTGCGGCTTCTGCCTGCCGACCTGCCCCACTTACCAGCTGTGGGGCGAGGAGATGGACTCGCCGCGGGGCCGCATCTACCTCATGGATCTCGCCCAGAAGGGCGAGATCGACCTGCAGGGCCCGTTCACCGAGCACATCGACCGGTGCCTCGGCTGCATGGCGTGCGTGACGGCGTGCCCGTCGGGCGTGCAGTACGACCGGCTGCTGGAGTCCGTGCGACCCCAGATCGAGCGCAACGTGCCGCGCGAGCGCTCGGACACCTGGTTCCGCAACGCGATCTTCGCGCTGTTCCCGTACAAGCGACGGCTGCGCGCCGCTGCCCTGCCGGGGGCGCTCTACCAGCGGCTGCGCCGGATCCCCTCGGTGGCGAAGCTGGCCTCGAAGCTCCCCGGACGGCTCGCGGCGATGGAGTCCCTGCTGCCGCCGGTGTCGGTCCGTGAGGCGTTCGCGCGGCTGCCGGTGCACACCCCTGCCGTCGGCGAGCGCCGCGCGCGGGTCGCGCTGCTCTCCGGCTGCGTGCAGGACGTGTTCTTCCACCGCGTGAACGTCGCGACGGTCCGGGTGCTGTCCGCCGAGGGCTGCGACGTGCTCGTGCCGCGCGATCAGGGGTGCTGCGGAGCGCTCGAGCTGCACGCAGGCCGCGAGGACAGCGCGCTGGCACGGGCGAAGCGCGAGATCGCGGTGTACGAGAAGCTGGACGTCGACCACATCGTCACGAACGTCGCCGGCTGCGGATCGTCGATGAAGGAGTACGGCCACCTCCTCGACGACGACCCCGAGTGGGCCGAGCGGGCGGCCGCGTTCAGCAAGCGGGTGCGCGACGTGCACGAGGTGCTCGCGGAGCTGGGCCCACGGGCGCCGCGGCACCCGTTCCGCGGCCGGGTGGCCTACCACGACGCCTGCCACCTCGGGCACGCCCAGCAGGTGCGCAGCCAGCCGCGCGAAGTGCTGCGCTCGATCCCCGAGCTGGAGCTCGTCGACCTGCCAGAGGCCGCGCTGTGCTGCGGGTCGGCCGGCATCTACAACATGATCATGCCGGAGGCCGCGTCCGAGCTCGGCGCCCGCAAGGCGGCGAACGTCCGGTCGGTGGAACCCGACCTTGTCGTCACCGCCAACCCGGGCTGCCTGCTGCAGATCGGCAAGCACCTCGGCGAGGACCTCCCACTCCTGCACCCGGTCCAGCTGCTCGACGCCTCGATCCGCGGCGTGCCGGTTCCGCGCAGCTAGCCTGGTCAGCGGCTGAGCAGGCCGCCCCGGCGCGCGGCGTCGAGCCAGCCCGGGTATTCGGTCATGAGCAGGTCGTACAGCCGGTCGTCGGACAGGTTCGACGGGTCGGTGACCCCGAAGAAGTCGGCGTTGTCCAGGTAGCGGCCGGGCAGGTCGTCCAGCTGCTCGAGGAAGGCGAACTGGCTGTCGGCGAGGCGGGCCAGCAGCCCTCGCTTCTTCTTCTCGCCCGCGTCCACCGCCTTGTTCGACTTCCCGATCGCCATGAACTGCCAGAACACCGGCTCGTACGAGGAGAACCGCAGCTGCTCCTCCGCGTCCTTGCGGTCCATGGGCGCGCCGTCGGTCACGAACATGACGTACACCGGCTGGGTGTCGGGGCACGGCTGGGAGCGCGGGCCCGCCGCCCCGAAGTAGCGCTCCCGGATCAGCCGCATCGCCGCGCCGTAGCTGGTGCCGGCCTCGAGGCGGCGGCGCCGGATCATGTCCGGCACGTACGTCGCGTGGTTGGCCACCGCGACAGCGGACTCCTCGTAGCCGCCCGCGCCGAACAGGAAGACGTCGACCTGGCCGTTGTCGTCGAAGCGCAGGCCGAGCGCGAGGATCCGCTCGACGAGGGCCTGGATCTTGCCGGAGCGGTACAGCCCGTCCATCGAGGCCGAGATGTCCAGGCACAGCGCCACCCGCGCGGTGTGCTCGCCGAGCCCGCGCTTCTCCAGGCTGACCGCTGCCCGCTTGGTGAGGTCCAGCAGCCCGGGCGCCTCGGCACCGAGCCGCTTCTCCATGTCGATCAGCTTCTGCTTCTTCAGGCTCACCGCGCCCGGTCCAGGAGCAGCGGGTTGCGCGGGGACCGTCTCGTCGGCGACGTCGACGCCGAAGTCGCTCGCGAACCCGGCCAGCCCTGAGTCGTAGCCCTGCCCGATCGCCCGGAACCGCCACGCGCCCGATCGGCGGTACAGCTCGCCGAGCAGGAACGCCGTCTCCGAGCTCGCGCCCTCCACGGCGTACCGCGCGTGAACGGTGCCGCCTGCGCCGACCTCGACGACCAGGCCGGCGACCTCGCCGAACGGCCGTCCCTCCGCCGATGCCCCGATGACGATCCGCTCGACGTCGGCCTCGACCGCAGGCAGCTGGATCTGGAGGCCGTCCACGCCGGGTGCGCCACCGGCATGCCGCACGGATCCGCTCGGGTGCTGCGGTTGCCCGTAGAAGACGAAATCGGCATCCGAGCGGACCTTGCCGTCCTGGTTCAGGAGCAGGGCCGAGACGTCGACCGTCGGCCCCCCGGACCAGCTCACGCGCACCGCCGTGTCGCCGGGTTCGCCGAGTTCGACGTTCTGCCCCTTCGCAAGATCCATGCCGCCGACCTTATGTCCGATCCGTTCACGACCGGGTGGGGGTGGCGCGGTCATCCTCGGGGTCTCACATACGGGAGGTGTCGACATGAGAATCGGAATGGGTCTGCCGGCCGCCGTGCCCGAGGCCGATGCCACGACCCTCGGCGAGTGGGCCGCCACCGCCGAACGGCTCGGTTTCTGCTCGCTCGGCGTGATCGACCGGCTGGTCTACGACAACCTGGACCCGCTCGTCGCGCTCGCGGCCGCCGCGGCCCGCACGGAGCGGGTGGAGCTGCTCACCACGGTCCTGAACGTCCCCTATCGCCAGAACGCCGTGGTGCTCGCCAAGCAGCTAGCCTCGATCGACCGGCTGTCCGGCGGGCGGCTGACCGCGGGCCTCGCCCTCGGCGGCTGGCCGGAGGACTACCAGGCCAGCGATGTGCCCCAGCGCAGGCTCGGTGCCGTGATGGACGCCATGGTCGCGACGATGCGGGACGTGTGGAACGGCAAGTTGGAGGGCGCGAGCGGGCCGATGCCCGCGCTGCCGGGCGATCGCCCCGGCCTGCTCTTCGGAGGGCTCGTTCCGGCGGCCTACACCCGGGCCGCCACCGTCGGGCAGGGCTGGATCGCGCCATCGGCCGGGATCCAGCAGCTGGTCGACGGCGTCGACGCGATCCGGAAGGAATGGGATCGCATCGGGCGCGCCGGGCGGCCACGCGTGGTGACCGTGCGTTACTTCTGCTTCGGTCCCGGCGCCGACGAGCACGCCGAGCAGGAGCTGCGGCACTACTACCTCGACTTCGCCGACTTCGTGAAGGCCGACACCCCCACCACGCCGGAGCACCTCGACGCCGAGCTGCGCAGGCTGCGCGACGCAGGCGCCGACGACGTGGTGCTGATGCCGTGCACCGACGACATCGACCAGATCGGCATGGCCGCCGACGCGCTCGACGGCCTCGGGATCACCGCGGATCCGGAGCGGACGATGCGCTGAGGTCCAGGGTCACGCTGCCGGGGATGGCCGCGAACGCCTCGTGCAGGCGGGCCTTCAGCTCGTCGCGGCTCGCCGGGCCCGGTCGGAACGTCCACTGCTCCAGCGCGCAGTGGAACGCGGCCACCAGCGCGTCGATCGCCAGCCGGACGCGCAGGTCGTGCTCGGCGAAGCCGAAGCGCTCCCGCAGCAGCGTGATCGCGGCGCGGGTGGTGCGGTCGCAGAACTGGAGGCCGTGGGCGCTCATCGACGGCGTGACCGCGGCCAGCCGGCAGCTGGCCTCCACCCGCTCCGCCCACCCGTCGTCGGGCATCCCGGCGAGGCGCGCGAGCAGCGCGGCCTGCAGGAGCTCCAGGAGCGTCCCCCGGCCCCCCTGCTCGTGGGTGCGGAGCTCGTCGAGGAAGGCCGTCCACAGGTCGTGCGTGGGCGCCAGCGCGACATCCTCCTTGCTCGTGAAGTAGCGGAAGAATGTCCGCTTGGAGACCTCCACCTCGGCACACAGGTCGTCGAGGGTGGTGGTGTCGAACCCGTCCTCGGCGAACCTGCGCAACGCGGTGTCCACGAGGGCCTGCCGCGTACGCAGCTTCTTGCGCTCCCGCAGTGACATCCCGGGGAGGGAGAGGGTGTCCATCGCCACGCAGTGTACCCCGGGCGCGAACGCCACTTGTAGTATTACGCCACTCAGTGGCAGATGCTTCTCAGTGAAAGTGAGCGTTCATGCGTGCTCTTCTCGTCGACCGATCCGTGCCCGGTGGCCTGCGCCTCGGCGACGCGCCCGATCCGGTGCCCGCACCGCACCAGGCGCTGGTGCGCGTGACCGCGACGTCCCTCAACTACGGCGAGGTGAGGTTCGGGCCCGAGAACGCCCCGGACGGCACGGTGCTGGGCTGGGACGCCGCAGGCGTCGTCGAACGCGCGGCCGCCGACGGGTCGGGGCCTGCGGCCGGCACGCCGGTGGTCACGCTCGCCCCTGCCGGGGCGTGGGCCGAGCTGCGCGCCGTCGACACCGGCCTGATGGGAGTGGTTCCGGACGGCGCCGACCTCCGCGCGATCAGCACCGTTCCGGTGGCGGGCGCGAGCGCGCTGCGGGCCCTGCACCGGGTCGGGCCGCTGCTGGGCAGGCGCGTGCTGGTCACGGGCGCGACCGGCGGCGTAGGGCGCTACGCGGTGCAGCTCGCACGCCTCGGCGGCGCGTACGTCGTCGCGAGCACGGGCGACCCGCTGCGGCACGGCGACGGCCTGCGGGCGCTGGGCGCCGACGAGGTGGTGGCCGCTCCCGGCGACTTCGCAGGCCAGGTGGACGGCGTCGTCGACATGGTGGGCGGGCCGCAGCTGGTGGCCGCCTACGAGCGGCTCGCGGCGGGCGGCACCCTGGTCTCCGTCGGGCACGCGACGGACGAGGGCGAGCAGTTCCCGTTCGGCACGCTCTTCGGCAACGAGGGCCGCCACGACCGCTCGATCGTCACGTTCTACCTCCTGGAATGCCCGAACGTCGGCCCCGACCTCGCATGGCTGGCGGGCGCCGTCGCCGGCGGGCGGCTCGACCCGCAGATCTCGTGGCGCGGCAGCTGGAAGGACGTCGCCGACGCCACAGGCGCGCTGCTGGAGCGGCGGTTGCACGGCAAGGCGGTGCTCGAGATCGGCTGAGCCCAACGCCTTCCGCCGAGAACGCCGAAGGAGCCCAGCGGGCTGATTCCCGACGGCTAGTCTGTCGACATGAGTGCTGAGCGTGACGAGCTGCGCGAGCTGGTCGAGCGCCTGCCTGATGAACAGGTGCCGGCGGTGCTGGCTGCGGCTCGCCGCCACCTGCAGAGTGCGTCGACACAACCGTGGCCACCGGCGTTCTTCGGCGCAGGTCGCGCCGGGCGCACGGATACAGCAGCGCGGTCTGAGGAGCTGCTGGATGAGGGGTTCGGCCGCCCAGCGTGATCCTCTGCGACACGGGACCGATCGTTGCCGCCGCCCTGGTCGATGACAATGACCATCACGCCTGCGTGGAACTGTTCACCGGCTTACACCTGGCCGGCCGAGAGTTGCTCGTCCCAGGAACCGTCGTGGCGGAGGTTGGCGATTTCCTCACCCCTTCACCGCCCCCTGCGTGAACCCGGCGATGAAGCGGTCGAGGAACAGGTTGAACACCAGCGCGATGGGCACGGCGACGAGCACGGCGGAGGCCTGGAGCGACTGCCAGAAGAACACGTCGCCGCGGACGAGCTCGGTGGGCACCCCGGTGCTGATCACCTTCTCCGCGCTGGGCGAGATGAACGCGAGCGCGTAGATGAACTCGCTCGCCGTGAGCGTGAACGCGAACACGACCACGGCGACGAGCCCGGGGAACAGCAGCGGCGCGACCACCCGCAGCATGGCCCCGAGGCGGCTGTAGCCGTCGACCATGGCCTGCTCCTCGATGTCCTTCGGGATGGTCTTGAGGAACCCGATGAGCAGCCACACCGAGACCGGCACGGTGATCGTCGGGTAGATCACCACGAGCGACCACGTGGAGTCCTGCAGCCCGAGCGCCACCACCAGCCGCGACAGCGACAGGAACAGCAGGGTGGGCGGCACGAGGTAGACGAAGAAGATCGCAATGCCCATCCGGCCGCCCCACGGCCGGTCGAGCCGGGCCAGGCTGTAGGCGGCCGGGAGCGACAGCGCCAGCGTGATCAGCACGACCAGCACGCCGACCCACAGCGTGTTCCACGCGAAGGTGGCGAAGCCGGTCCGGTTGAACAGCAGGTCGATGTGGTCGTTCGTCGGCGTCTCGTTGAAGACGAACGGGTTGTTGCGCCGCCGGTAGAGGTCCCTGTCCTGTTTGAACGTGGTGATCGCCGCCCAGACGAACGGCCCGGCCGCGGCCAGCGCGGACACCACCGCGACGGCGTAGAGCGCGATCCGGCCGGCCCGGTGCCGGCGCGCGTAGCGCCGCCGGTCGGCATCGGTGACGACCAGACCGTCCATCACCCGATCTCCATCCGCCGCACCGCCCGCAGGATCGCGATCGCCGCCGCCAGCAGCAGCGGGAACAGGAACAGCGCGATCGCCGCGCCCTGCCCGATGTCGCTCCCCTCGATCCCGCGGAAGAACGCCCAGCTGGCGAGCACCTGGGTCTCATTGGTCGGGCCGCCGCGCGTGAGGACGTAGACCACGGTCATGTCGGTGAACGTGAAGATCGCGCCGAAGAGCGCCGAGATCGCGATGACGGGCGCTGTGAGCGGGATCGTGATCTCGAACATCCGCCGCCAGTAGCCCGCGCCGTCCACGAGGGCCTGCTCCTGCACGTCCCGCGGGATCGACAGCAGCCCGGCCATCATGATCACCGCCGCGAGCGGGACCAGCCGCCAGACGTGTACGGCGATCACCGACGCCATCGCGAGGTTCGGCACGCCGAGCCAGAACATGTTGGTCTGGATCAGCCCTGCGGTCCGGAGCACCCAGTCGATCGGCGAGAACACCGAGTCGAGCATCCACAGCCATGTGATCGTCGACAGCGCCACCGGCGTGGTCCAGGGCAGCAGCACGAGGAAGCGCACCAGCCAGCGACCCTTGAAGTCCGCGATCAGGACGTTCGCCAGCACCTTGCCGAACACGACGATCAAGAGCATCGACACCGCGGTGAATACGAACGTGTTGCGCAGCGAGCGCCAGAACACCGGGTCGGCGAAGATCCGCTCGAAGTTCTGCAGGCCCACCCAGTCGAAGCTCGGGTCGCCGCCGGTCACGTCGGACAGGCTGAACGCGATGGCCAGCACGAACGGCAGCCCGACCAGCGCGAGGATGTAGACGACGGCGGGCGAGAGGAAGAGCCACGCCAGCACGCCGTCCCGGTCGGAGAGACGGCGGCGCGCGAGGTGTGCCGGTGCGGACATCACACTAGGGCCCCAGCCGGACGGGCACCGTGCGTTCCCCGTTCGCCGCGTCGAAGAACCGCAGCCGCCCGGCCGGCACCGCGAAGTCGTGCCGCTCGCCCACCGCGATCGGCGTCTCGACGGTGGCAGGCAGCCGGGCGATGACCCGGCTCGGTCCCTCGCCGAGGTCGACGATGCCGTAGACGTGCCGGTCACCGGACAGGTACTCCATGCGCTGCACCTCGAGCGTGGCCGTCACCCGCTCACCGGGCACGTTCTCGACCGGCAACAGGTGCTCGGGGCGGAAGCCGACGAGCGTGTCGCCCCGCGGCACGAGGTTCATCGGCGGGGACCCGATGAACGTGGCGACGAACGTGTCGGCCGGGTCGTCGTAGATCTCGACCGGCTCGCCGACCTGGCGCACCCGCCCCTGCGACATCACCGCGATCCGGTCCCCGAGCCCCATCGCCTCGCTCTGGTCGTGGGTGACGTAGATCGTGGTCGTACCGATCTCCTGCTGGAAGCGCTTCAGCTCGTCGCGCGCGCTCGCCCGCAGCTTCGCGTCGAGGTTGGACAGCGGCTCGTCGAGCAGGAACACCGTCGGATCCCGGACGATCGCGCGGGCGAGCGCCACCCGCTGGCGCTCGCCGCCGGAGAGCTGGCGCGGCCTGCGGTCGAGCAGGTGCTCGATGCCGAGCATCCCCGCGGCCGTGTTCGCCTTGCGCTCGCGCTCCTCCGGGGGCATCCGGGCCGCCCGCAGCGGGAACACGATGTTGGCCAGCACCGTCTTGTGCGGGTAGAGCGCGTAGCTCTGGAACACCATGGCAATCCGCCGCGCCCGCGGCGGCAGCCCGGTGACCACCTGCCCACCGATGAGCACGTCGCCGCTGGTCGGCTCCTCCAGACCGGCGATCGTGCGCAGCAGCGTGGTCTTCCCGCATCCGGATGGCCCGAGCAGCACCAGGTACTCGCCCTCGCTCGTCGCGAGGTCGATCCCGTCGATCGCGTGGACCCCGTCGAAGTGCTTGTGCAGGTCCTTGACCTCGACCGTGTACACCTCTCAGGTCCCGCCCGTCCCGATCAACCCCCTGGCGCGCCAGTTGTCGAAGATCGGGCGGATCTGGGCCTCCGCGTCGGCAACGGCCTGCTGGGCCGTGACCTCACCGCGCGCGGCCCTTGCGAACATGTTCGGGATGATGAACGTCGCGAACACCTCGCCCTCCGCCGTGTTGGCCGGGCCGGGGTAGCCGACGTTCGTGCTCCAGTCGACGGCGTTCTCGAGAAGGGCGAGCTTGTCCGGGGGCTGCGCGCCGTACGGGTCGTCCTTGAGCCATGCGCCGAGGTCGGGGACGACGTCCGGGTAGGCCGGGAAGTCGTAGAGCCGCGACTCCCAGGCGACGCGGTCGAGGTTGCCCGTGTAGTGCAGCAGGAACTCCTTCGCCGCGTCCGGGTTGGCGGCGTAGGTCGGGACGATCCAGTTGTACATGACGTGGCTGGCGGCACGGGCGTCCGCGGGACCGCGCAGCGGCGGCGTGAACGCGATGTCGTTGGCAACCTCGGGGTCGGTCTCCTGCGAGGTCCGCCATGCCGAGATCGAGTTGAGGATGAACGACAGCTGCCCGGCGGCCAGGCCCTGGTTGTTGGATGCGGCGTTCCACGAGAAGACCTCGGGCGTCATCGCGTCGCGGTAGAGCCGGCTCATGAAGTCGACCGCCTCGACGGCCTCCGGCGAGTTGATCACCACCTGCTCGCGCTCGTCCTGGATCGACGCGCCGTACGACCACAGGAGCGCCCGGCCCGCCATGTTCGAGTCGATCTCCTGGGACATCCCGATCCCGAGCTGGACCCCTTGGCTGTTCTTGATCTCGGCGCCACCCCGCAGCAGGTCATCCCACGTGCTGGGGCCGTTCGGCAGGCCGACCGGCGTCCAGAGGCTGGTGCGGTAGTCGCCGGGGTCGGGCACCCAGCTCGGCGTGAACGCGAAGAACTTGCGGGTAGTCGGGTTGAAGCTGGACTTCCGGCAGAGCTCCAGCTGCGTGCCGTGGCGGCTGTCGGCCTCGGTGACGACGTCGGTCAGGTCGTGCACGCTCGGCTCGTACTGCGGCACCGGGGCGATGTGCATGATGAGGTCGTGGCCCTGCCCGGCCTGGATCTCGGCCTGCGTGCGGGCGGGCAGCTCGGCGTAGTTGATGTGGTCGACCGTGACCTGGACGCCCACCCGGTCGCCCCACTCCCGCACCCACGGGTCGAACCACGCGTCATGGGCCGGCACGAAGTGGCTCCACATCAGGATCGACAGCGCCCCGGACAATCGGGATGCCGGATCCGTGAACGTGCCCTGCGGCCCCGCCCTCGTCGGTTCCACGACGCCGCCCGGAGGCTCCTCACCTCCGCCACCGCACGCCGCGAGCGTGCCGCCGAGCGCAACCAGGCCTGTGGCCTGCAGGAATCGTCGCCTGTCGAACTCCGTGATCCGCATGACGTGGCTCCTCGAGGCGTCGTCGACTCGATCGGGAGAGCGTATGACCAGGCGCCGAAGATCGGGACGAATTGGACGGGATCGTTACGACCGATTCCGATCAACATGTGACAGATAGTTGACGGCCGTCGCTTCAACGCAGCACGATGTGGCCTCTCCCACCACGGTCGAAGGAGACGCGATGGCCGAGACGTTTGTGCTGATCACCGGCGCATGGCACGGAGGATGGGCCTGGCGGCCCGTCGCGCAGCACCTGCGGGCCGCAGGAGCCCGCGTCCTGACCCCCACGCTCCCGGGCCTGCACGACGGGGACGACCCCACGCGGCACACCCTGGCTGACGTCGCGGACGCGATCGTGGGGTTCGTCGAGGCCGCCGACCTGCGGGACGTCACGCTCATCGGCCACAGCTGGGGCGGCTACCCGATCACGGCCGCGGCCCCACGACTGGCGTCGCGCCTGCGCAAGCTCGTCTACTGGAGCGCCTTCGTCCCCGCAGCCGGCCGATCGCTCCACGACGAGGTCCCGCCCGCGTACCAGGAGCTCTTCGCCGCTCAGGCCGCCGCGTCCGGCAACAACTCCGTCACGTTGCCCTTCGAGGTGTGGCAGTCGGGCTTCATGCAGGATGCGCCGGAGGCGGTGCAGCGCGCGATCTATGACCTACTGGTGCCGCAGCCGTACCAGTACTTCACCGAGACGGTCGAGCCGCTCGACCCGGCACTCGGCGTCCCGGCGTCGTACGTGCTGAGCGTCGACGACATCGCCCTGCCGCCGGGCGAGTACGGCTGGAGCCGGTTCGCGGAACGGCTCGGCGTCACCGCACAGCCCGCACCCGGCAGCCACGAGGCCTGCTTCACCGATCCGGCAGGCCTGGCCGAGGCCCTGCTCAAGGCTTGATCCGGAACTCCTCGCAATTGCCGCGGGATCTGAGATGGCAATGATCGGCGCACGGACCGGCTCGCGGCGGTCAGGCCGCCCGTGCGCCGGCCCGGACGGCGACGGCGGCCAGTAGGAACAGCGCCGCGGCCAGCCACAGGACGCCGACCAGCGCCGCGCGATCGACGACGAGGCCGCCGACCAGCGCGCCGAGCCCGATCGCGAGGTTGAACACCGACACCCACAGCGCCGTGGCCGCCTCCACGGCGCGCGGCGCCGCGACGATCATCCAGCTCTGCAGGCTCACCGACACACCGCCGTAGGCGAGGCCCCACAGCAGCAGGAGCGCAATCCCGCCGACGGCCCCCGTGCCGAGCAGCGCATGGAGCGCCAGCACGAGGGCGAGCGCGACGACGATTCCCAGCACGGTCCGGTGCGGCCGGCGAGCCACCGCGAACCCCGCGACGAAGTTGCCGACGATGCCCGCGGCGCCGAACCCGAGCAGCAGCGGCCCGACGAGCGCGGCCGGGACGCCCGCCCGCTCCTGGAGCACGGGGCTCACGAACGTGTAGGCGGCGAAGTGGCCGGTGACCACCAGCAGCGTCACCAGGATGCCGGTGGCCACACCCCGGTTGCGCAGCTGCGCGAGCAGCATCCGCGGCCGCAGCGGCCGGTCGGCGACCAGCGGCGGCAGGAGCGCGAAGAGCGCGACCAGCACGACGGCGGCGAGCGCCCCGAGGGCGCCGAACGCCACCCGCCATCCCGCGAAGTCACCGAGCAGCGTGCCGATCGGCACGCCGAGCACGTTGGCGGCAGCCACCCCGCCGAAGATCAGCGCCGTCGCCCGCGGCACGTGCGGCTCGGGCACCAGCCGCGTGGCGAGCCCGCCCGCGACGGCCCAGAAGCCGCCGATCGCAACGCCGACCAGCACCCGCGAGCCGAGCAGCACCGGATACGTCGGCGCGAGCGCCGACAGCGCGTTCGCCAGGGTCATGAGCGCCATCAGCGCGCCGAGCAGCACCCTGCGGTCGAGCCGCCCCACCAGCACCGGCACCAGCGGCGCGGCCACCGCCGCGACGATCCCCGGGATCGTCACCATGAGGCCGGCCACGCCGTCGCTCACCCGCAGGTCCGCGCCGACCGGCGTCAGCAGTCCGACCGGCAACTGTTCGGCCGTGACCAGCAGGAACGTCCCGACGGCGACCGCTGCCACGGCGACCCACCGCCGCACTCCGACCCGCTCGACAGTCTGCGCCACGTGTCCTACCTCCATTTGGGATCGTTCGTTCCCATACCGGCGAGACCGTAGTACGGGAGCGAACGCTCCACAACTGGTACCCTCGGGCCGTGCCGCGGCCACGGGAGTTCGACGAGGACGACGTCGTCGCGCGCGCGACGGACCTGTTCTGGCGCCGCGGCTACCACGCCACGTCCGTGCGCGATCTCGGCGAAGCGCTCGGCCTCTCGGCGAGCAGCCTCTACCGCACCTTCGGCGACAAGCACGCGCTGTTCCTGCGCGCCCTCGACCACTACCGGGCCACGGACTCCGCGGAGGCGCGCGACCACCTGCTGCGCCCCGGCCCGGTGCCCGACGTGCTGCGGGAGTGGCTGATCCGGATGGTCGACATGCCGGAGGAGGGGGCCGCCGCTCGCGGCTGCTTCGTCGTCAACACGGCGACGGAGCTCGGCGCGGACGACCCCGCCGTCGACGGGCGCACGCAGGCCGCGTTCGGCGTCACCCGCCATGCGCTCGAGGAGATCCTGCAACGCGGGCTCCGCGACGGCGAGCTGCGCGCCGACCTCGACGTCACCGCCACCGCCGAGTCACTGTTCACCCTCGTGCTCGGGCTACGCGTGCGCGCAAGGGCAGGCCACGGAGCCGCCGAGCTCGCGGGCGTGATCGACACCACGGTCCGGTCGCTGCGGTGAACGACGGATCGTCATCCCGCGGATCGACGAGTCGCACCGCTGGCCGGCTCCAGGCGGCGCCCGCTCCCGAGGTCGAGCACGAGCCGGTGCCCGGCCCAGCTCGCCTCCAGCCGCGGGGCGCCGCGCGGCAGCCGGACCGCGGGGTTGTCCAGTAGCGGCGGTTCCTCCGGACGGCCATCGGTGCCCAACCCCACGACCGCGCCGTCGACGAGGAACGGCCCCGACCAGCCCAGCTCGAGCATCCGCCCGTCCCGGGCCGTCCACCGGACGAGCGGGCCGTCGGCGGCGTCGGCGAACTCCGGATCATCGAGTGCCGCGACGAACGCCTCGAACGACCGGTCATCGGCCCGCCGCCCGACCGTCGCCACGTACGCCGCGCACATCCCGCGCGGGAGCCAGGCCTGCCGCGCCTCGTCCCCAGCGGTCACCGGACGCAGGCCGCCCGGTGCGGCCACCGCCACGTACCCATCGCCGACCCGCCCGGCGAGCCACGGGCCGCGGGTGCGCACCTCGTCCATCAGCGGGGCGGGGAACCACAGGTGCGTTGAGAGTGCTTCCGGATAGACCACGAGAGCGGCGTCGCGGTGCTGGCGCACCCGGGGCAGCACCCGCTGCCCGGCCCACGCGTTCGGCCGGGCCGACGAGCTGGTGGTGTCGGCGGCCGGCGCCGTCGCGAACACCTGCACCTCGGGCCCGATGGTCGCGCCCCACACGTGCTCCTGGAGGCCGGGTAGCCCGGGCCGGTAGTCCTGCACGCTGGAGAGCATCGCGTCGGGCGTGCGCCAGACGTGCAGGTCGGAGCCGTACGGGCGGGAGAGCAGGTCGGAAGAGAACCGCAGCTCGCCGCGGTAGACCTGGCGGCCGCTCCACCGCGGGGGCAGCTCGGTGGCCACCGCCCGTACCACCGGCGGGAGCCGGTAGTGGCGGGCAAGGCACAGTGCGGTGGCCGGCAGCACCGCCGCGTTCAGGGCGCCCGTCCCCCACAGCGCCCACACGATCGGCGCCGTCTCCTCCAGCCGGGACGAACGCAGCGTCGGGGTGTACGAGCGCCCGTGCGCGGACCCGTGGATCCCGCGCCACGAGTTGGCTGCCAGCGTGAGAAGCAGCATGTCCAGCAGTGCTTCTGCGACCTGCCGCACCTCGTCGTCGGCGGCCAGTTCGACCAGCGACACCAGCGCCAGTGCGTCGATCGCCACGTAGGCGTTCGAGTCGAACTCGCTGAACCCGCCGGCGAGCTTGCGGCGGATCCACGCCAGCACCAGCTCGCGCCCGTGCTCGGCGTGCCGGCGGCCGGTCCACCCGGTGTTGCGGAAGGCGGCGTCCGGCCATGCCTCGCCTGCGAGCAGCTCAGCCGTGTGCCAGACGAGCTGGTGGTTCTCGGTGAAGTAGCACATGGCGTCGAGGCCGGGCTGGTCGATCCAGTACTTGAAGCCGCGCAGCGCATCCCCCACCGACTCGTCGACGCCGGGCACGCGGTGCAGGAGGAGAAGCAGCCCGAGAGCCTCGAAGTCGGCGCAGTCCGCCCTGGACTCGACCATGCGCAATGCGGGAGCGAGGTCGGACTGGACCGGCGAGGTCCCGTCGAGCGCGTGCCGGGCGAGCGCCCTGGCCACCCCCGGCGCCCCGGCCGCGACGTGCCGCAGCACCTCGTCCCGCCAGACCGCCGGATCGTCGCCGATCGGCTCGGCCCGCCGCGCCGGCAACGCCGCCACCCGCAGGGTGCGGTGTACCGGGCAGCGGGGGTCGTCGACGCGGACGGTCAGCGCCCTCTCGCCGGTCTCCAGCACGGACGCCCCGGCCGTTGCCTGCGCGCGCAGCCGCGCCACGGGCAGCTCCGCGCGGCCCTCGGTGAGGACGACCGGCGTCACGGCCCCCTCGGGGCCGGACACGGTGAGCGCGGCACCGGCGGGACCGGTCAGCCGCACCACCCCGTCGGGCACGGCCCATGACCGCACGGCGACCCGGTCGAGCACCTGCTCGGCGAGCGCGGCGGCGTACTCGTCGGCGCCAGGGGACGGCAACACCACCTGCACCGGAAGGCCGCTGACCCGCACCGCGGCGACGTGCCGGCACTCCCGGAACGCGGCCTGCCATGTGGCCAGCAGCAGCCGGGTTGTGCCCGAGCGCAGCCGCACCGCCACCTCGTGGCGCAGCGGCTCCATGTAGGACACGTCGTCGCGCGCGACGAGCAGCTCGTCGCCCGCCCACAGCGCGAACGGGCCGGTGCAGGCGACCTCGAGGGTGCGCCACTCGGCCTGGTCGACCTCGAGGACGGTGCCGGCCACGGCGTGCCGGTACTCCGGCGTGGCGCAGAACGCGCTCCAGTCGACGAGGCCGTCGCGTCCGGTCCGCATCCGCCGCCAGGTGCCGGTGTCGGTGCGTGCCGCGCCGGGTGCCACCCACGACAGCGCGCCGCCCTCGACGACGTCCGGGAGCTCCTGGTCGACGACCAGCGGCCGCCGGGCGTACAGGCGCTGCTTGAGCGGGGCGACGTCCGGCCCGTTGGTCAGCACCCACCGCCCGCCCGGACCCCACGGTTCACCGTCGGCGTCGAGCACCTCCCCGAGATCGTCGCATGGCGTCGACCAGGCCGGCCCCGCCAGCCAGTCGCGGACGTACCCGGCGGCGTCGAGGGCGTGGACCGTCCGACCGGTCATTTGAACCCGGTCTGGGCGATGCCGGCGATGATCTGGCGCTGGAGCAGCAGGAACAGCACGACCACCGGGACGATCGACAGCACCGACATCGCGAGCACGAGGTGGAACGGCACCACCAGCTGCCCGGAGAACCGCGCCAGCGCCACCGGGAGCGTGTACACCGACTCGTCCTGGGCGATGATCAGCGGCCACAGGAAGTCGTTCCACCGCCAGATGACCGAGAAGATCGCCACCACCGCGAGCGCGGGCCTGCACAGCGGCAGGATGATCCGAAGGAAGATCCGGAACTCGCCTGCCCCGTCGATCCGGGCCGCCTCGATGAGGTCGTCGGGCAGGCTGAGCATGTACTGGCGGAGGAGGAACACCCCGGTGGGCGTCGCCGCGGCCGGGATGATCATCCCCCACAGCGTGTTGACCAGCCCGAGCGAGGTCACCACCTGGTACACCGGCAGGAAGATCACCTGCAGCGGGATCATGATCGTGGCCAGCGTGACGAGGAACAGCGTGTCGCGGCCCCTGAAGTTGTACTTCGCCAGCGCGTAGGCGGCCATCGCGTTCACCGCGAGGGTCAGCAGCGTGGCCAGCACCGTGACGAGGGTGCTGTTGAGGAAGTAGTGGCCGAAGTCGAATGCCGTGAGCGCCTCGACGTAGTTCGCACCGGTCGGGTTCTGCGGGATCAGCGTCGGCGGACGCTGCGCCAGCTCGGTGGCCGTCTTGAACGACGAGAGCACGGCCCAGACGATCGGGGCGAGCACGAAAAGCGCACCCGCGACGAGCACCGTGGCCCGCACGACGGCGGCCGGCGCGGGCGGCTGCTCGCCGATCGAGGTCCACCGCCGCGGCGGGGCCCCCGTCGGCGGGGCAGGCACCGCGCGTTCGAGCACCATCAGACCGCCTCCTGCCGGCGGCCGACGAGGTAGTTGAGCGCTGTCACGCCGAACACCACGACGAACAGCACCACGCCTGCCGCGCTCGCGAGCCCGTAGCGGATCGGCGACTCGAACGACGACTCGTAGATGAACTGCACGATCAGCGTGGTGGCACCGAGCGGGCCGCCGCCGGTGAGCGTGTAGATGTAGTCGAACGCCTGGAACGCGTGGATCGTCGCGAGGATCACCACGACGAGCGTGGTGGGCCGCAGCAGCGGAAGGGTGATCAGCCGCAGCTGTTGCCACGTTCCGGCGCCGTCGATCCGCGCGGCCTCGTAGAGCCCCCTGTCGATGCCCTGCAGCCCGGCGAGCACGATCAGCGCGTAGAACCCGACCTGCGTCCACAGCCCGACCACGATGATCACGCCCATCGCGAGGCCGCCGTCGAGCAGCCAGCCGGGCGCGCCGAGGCCCACCGCCTGCAGCGCCGTGTTGACCAGGCCGTTCTGCCGCTCCAGGGCAAGGTTCCAGATCAGCCCGACGACCACCGGCGACACCAGGAACGGCACGAAGTACGCCGCCCGCAGCGCCCCGCGCCCGCGCCGCTGCGCGTTCAGCAGCAGCGCGAGCGCGGTGGCCGCCACCGTGGTGAGCACGACGAGGCCGATCACGAACACGACGGTGAGCCGGGCGACCCGCCAGAACTCCGCCGAGGAGACGATCTCGGCGTAGTTCTCGGTGCCGACGTAGCGGAACGTCCTGCCGTTGTCGCTGTCGTACAGGCTGATGTTGAACCCGTTGATCGCCGGCCAGATCGTGAAGGCCCCGAACAGCAGCATGTTCGGGAGGATGAACAGGTACGGGGCGACCCGGGGACCGGTCCAGCTCCGGGTCATGAGGTTTGCTCGACGAGCTCGGCCACACCCGTCTTCACCGCGGTGACCGTCGTCGCGGCGTCCTGCTGTCCCGCGAACAGCTTGCTGATCTCCTCCACGAACAGCCTTGCCGACCCGTTGAACGCCGGGCTGCCGTTCGCCGCATAGGTGTCCTCAGGTGTGACGGCGACGTCGGCGAGGAAGACGCCCATGTCCTCGGTGCGGGACGGGTAGGTGATTCCGGACTCGACGAGGTCGCGGCGGGTGGGCAGCCAGAACGACTGCTCCGACATCGCGCGCTGCGCCTCGGCCCGGTTCATCCACTCGACGAACGCCGCACCCAGCGCCGGGTTGCTGCTCTCGGAGAACGCGACGAGGTACTTCCCGCCAGGGAAGCCGCCGCAGCGCTCGCCGCAGGCGTTCGGCACGGCGGCCCACTGGAACGTCGCGTTCTGCGCGAACTGCCCGACCTGCCAGTTGCCCGACAGGTACACCGGCACCTGCTGGGCGAGGAACTGCTCGTTGGCGCCGCGGTAGCGGCTGCCCTGCTCCAGCCAGAAGTCCTTGAGGATCGCGCCGGACTGCACCAGCCCGTTGAGGCTGTTCAGCGCCGCCTCGGCCTTCGCCGGGTCGAGCGCCTCCTTCCCGTCCTGCCCGATCAGCGCCGTGCCGAACGCGCTCAGCACCGTGCTCAACCGGTGCCCCGACTTGTCGATCGCGATCGCCGACTCCATCCCGTTCGCCTGCTGCACGGCGGTGGCCGCGGCCACCATCTCGTCCCAGGTCCACGGGTCCTGGGCGGTGGGCAGCGGGATCCCCGCGCGGTTGAACGCGTCGACGTTGACGAACGGGCCGTTCATCGTCAGGTCGTTGGGGGCGCCCAGCATCCGGCCGTCGGGGGCCTGCGCGGCGGCGGCCGGCCCCGGGGTGAACTGCTGGGGGTAGTCCGGCCCGAAGTAGGTCTTCAGGTCGACGAGCGAGTCGGCGTAGGGCGACCAGGTCTGCACCCGGGCGACGTGCGGCGGCGTGCCGCTGCCGATCCGCCCCTGCAGCGTGCGCTCGAGGTCGGCGAACGGGACGATCTGCAGGTTGACGGTGCTGCCGGTCTCCTGGGTGAACCGGTCGATCACGGCACGGGTGGCGGCCTCGTCGGGACCATCGGTGAAGTACAGGTAGTCCAGGGTCTGGCCACGGAAGCTCGCCCAGTCGATCTGCTGTGGTCCGGCGGCGGCCGGTTCGTCAGCGGGCTGTCCGGGTGCGCAGGCGCTGATCGCCATGGCGGCGGCGCACGCGACCGTGACCGCGCGGAACAGTCGCATCCGACGTCCTCCTCCTCGAGGTGGATGCCGCCGCCCCGCTGCCCGGAGCGGCTCGGCATCCGCCGAGAGACTCTCAGTCCTCCCGGGCGGAGGGAAAGGGTCTTCCTGATCACTGTCGGGGACGGGTCCCCGACGCCCCCGCTACGGTTCGCGCCACCGATGAGAGGGGTACCTGCGCGATGTCCGTTCGCGAGCTCGACCTGCCGGCCGCGTGGACGCCGCCGAGCCGTTTCCGGGATATCGGCTTGGCCGTCCTGACCCTGGTGGTCGGTCTGATCATGATCACGGCGAGTATCCCCAGGCTGCGCGACAGCACGTGGTTCGCGACGTCCGTCATCCTCCTCGGCGTCGGGATCAGCGGCTTCTTCGTCCTGATCGTCCGGGGCAGGGTGCCGCGGACCGCGGTCCGCGGCGTCGACCTCGCGACGGACGACGACGGGGCTCGGGTGTTGCGGGTCCGCCAGCCCCGCGCGCTGCATCTGGCCGCCGGTGCATGGCTGCTGTCCCTCGGCGGCGGTGGGCTGATGCTCGGGGCGGCGCACCTGGCCGCGGGCGCGGTCACCGGAGTCCTCTTCCTGTGCTGCGGCGCCGTCGTCGCCGGACTGCCGCTGGTGGTGCTCCTGCGGGGCGCCCCGCTGCCGACGATCCGGCTCGGCCCGGAGACGGTGCATGTCCGCGGTGGCGGCCGGTCGCTCGCCGCGTCGTGGGACGACATCGAGGCCGTGGTCGCGGTGACGACGGGCACCATCTTCCTCAGGGCGCGGGACGTGCGGAGGCGGGCCGAGCGGTTCTCCTGGACCACGGCGGGCCGGCGACGGCGGGACGCGACGGGGATCGAGTTCCCCGCCGGGCATTACGCGGTGAGTCCCGCGCTGCTGTTCCACCTGCTGCGCTTCTACCACCAGAACCCCCTCGCCCGCACCGAGCTGGGCACGGCAGCGTCGCTGCAACGCGTCCGCGCGGCGCGGTTTCCCGCGCCGTGAGGGTCAGTCCGACCAGGGCGTGACGGGACGCGGGCGCTTCTCCCCGTCCACCGTCACGTCCACCCGCTCGTCGAAGAAGCAGACCAGCCCGGCGAGCTCGTGGGCGTCGGGCAGCGGGGCCTCGTAGGTCCACGCGAGGTCCCTGCCGCCGAACGCGAGGTAGGACGCCACGCCCTTGTAGGCGCACGCCGTCCGCGTCGGGCTCGGCTCCAGCAGGTCGAGCCGTACGTCGCCCCGGGGCAGGTAGGTGCGCATCGGCAGCGACGTCTCGAACACCAGCACCGGCCGGCCGGACTCGGCGAGCACCTCTCCGTCCCGCTCCACGCGCACCTGCCGGGAGCCGTGCCGGATGTCGACGCGGTGGAACGGGTCCCGCGGGTGGGAGACGATCGCGTCGTCCTCCTCCAGCCAGTCGAACGCGGCGAAGTCGAGCAGGACGAACCCCGCGAGGTCGGGGTCGGCCGGCCGGAAGGCGGCGCCGACGCGCTCGCCTGCCGCCGTCCTCAGGGTCAACGGCTCACCCGCGGTCGTGTGCGCGCCGAAGGCCGTGGACGGGGTGAGCACGGTAGGCAACCCCGCACGCAGCCGCTCGGGCTTGCGCGGCACGTCGACGGCAGGAGCGGGCACGAGCTCGGCCCGGACGTCGGCCACCGGCACGGCATAGGTCGGAACCACCCGGTGCGGCTCCCAGACGACCACGGCGCCCGTCGTGTCGGCCACCGGGTCGCCGTCGACGAGTGCCCGGATCCGCTTCGCGGTCGGCTCGTAGCGGAGCTCGTCGAACAGGCGCACGAACTGCGGGAACATCTGCACGGCCATACCCCACCGTGGCCCCGCAGTGCCGGGCAGGTCAACGTCGATGCTCGCTCCGCAAGCTCCGCTCAGCGGACGAAATGATCCCAGCCGCCGGTGCCACCCTCGTACCGGCGCCCGTCCACCAGTACGTCCGGCTCGCCGTCGGCCACCGTGCCGATCACCCTCCAGCCATCGGGGACGTCGCCGGGGAAGGTCGCGGCGAGCGCGTGGTCCTCACCGCCGGTGAGCAGCCAGTGCATCGGGTCGATCCCGAGCGCCGCGCCGACGTCGACCAGCCGGTCCGGCACGGCCAGGGCCGCGGTGCGCACGTCGATCCGCACGCCGGACGCCCGCGCGACGTGACCGAGGTCGGCGAGCAGCCCGTCCGAGATGTCGATCATGGCGGTGGCGCCGGCGTCGGCGGCCTGCGGCCCGGCGGCGTACGGCGGCTCCGGCACCCGGTGCGCCGACACCACCGCCACCGGGGAGCGGAACCCGCGCGCCAGCACCGCCCACCCGGCGGCCGCCCAGCCGATGCGCCCGGCCAGGGCGAGCGTGTCGCCAGGACGCGCCCCGCCCCGGGTCACCGGCTCCCGCCCTTCGAGGGAGCCCAGTGCCGTGACCGACAGGACGAGCGTCGGCGAGGACACCACGTCGCCACCGACCACCCCAGCCCCGACCGACCGGGCCTCCGCCCACAGGCCGTCCGTCAGCCCGTTGAGCACGTCGACAGGGCTGTCGGCGGGGCAGGCGAGGCCCACTAGCAGCCCCGTCGGGACCGCGCCCATCGCGGCGATGTCGGCGAGGTTGGCCGCCGCCGCCTTGCGCCCGATCTGCTCGGGATTGGACCAGTCGAGCCGGAAGTGCACGCCCGCAACGAGCACGTCCGTGCTCGCGACGACGCGACCGTCGGACGCGGCGAGCACGGCGGCATCGTCGCCCGGTCCGAGCAGCGTGGCCGGCGCGGAGGCGCGGCCTTCGGTCAGCCGGGCGATCAGTCCGAACTCACCGATCCCCGCGAGTGTGTTCTCCGCCTCCGCTTCGCCCGTCGGGGTCGGTTGCGATGTGGTCACGGGCGTCACCTCCGGTACGTTCGGCTTCCGACTCTCCTACGTCCGATGATCGAACTGGAAGGGGCTCGCCGTGGTGCAGGCTTACATCCTGGTACAGACGGAGGTCGGCAAGGCCGCCGCCGTGGCCGCGGCGATCGCCGCGATCACCGGCGTGGTGTCGGCCGAGGACGTCACCGGACCCTACGACGTGATCGTGCGTGCCGAGGCCGAGGACGTCGACCAGCTCGGCCAGCTCGTCGTCGCGCAGGTCCAGGGCGTCAGCGGGATCACCCGCACGCTGACCTGCCCGGTGGTGCACCTCTCCTGAGATAGACGGCTCGTGGGCACCCGGTTCTCCCCGCCCGTCGTGATCGCGATCGCACTTCCGCTGCTGCTCGCGGTCGCGGTGGCCGCGATCGCGATCAATGCGCGCGTGCGCGGCACCGGGGAGCCGCCCCCGCCCGACACCGGGCCGCTCGCCGTGGCACCGGTCGACTCGCCGGACGCGACCGGCCCGGAGTGCACCGCCCTGCTCGCCGCGCTCCCCGCGGAGCTGGACGGCCCCGACGGTCCCATGCCGCCCCGCCCGATCGCCGAGGCCCCGAGCCTGCCCGGCGTGCGTGCGTGGGCGGCGGCACCCCGGCCAGCCGTACTCCGTTGCGGGCTCCCCCGGCCGGCCGAGCTGACCCCCACCTCGGCGCTCCTCGAGGTCAACGGGGTGCGCTGGCTACAGCTCGAGGATGGACTCCCCCAACCCGTCCAGGTGAGCTACATCGCGGTGGACCGACCGGTCTACGTCGCGCTCACCACCCCGGTCGACGCCGGCAGCGCGCCATTGCAGCAGCTGTCCGACGTGATCCGCGAGACGCTGCCCGCCACGGCCGTCGCTGTGCGCTGACCTAGCGCCACATACGATTCCGGCATGGTGACGATGTCCCGGGCGACCGAGGACTACCTCAAGGCGATCTACCACCTCGCCCACCGCGGCGAGCCGGTCACCACAGGACAGCTCGCCCACGAGCTCGGCGTGTCCGCGCCGTCGGTTTCGGCCATGGTGAAACGGCTGGAGGACGGGAGCCTGCTCACCCGGCCGGACAGCCGCACACTGCAGCTCACCGCGTCCGGCGAGCGCGCCGCGCTGCGCGTGGTGCGCCGCCACCGGCTGCTGGAGACCTTCCTCGCCCGTGTGCTCGACGTGCCGTGGGACGAGGTGCACGCCGAGGCCGAACTGCTGGAGCACGCCCTCTCCGACCGGCTCGAGGAACGCATCGACGCCGCGCTCGGCCATCCCACGCACGACCCGCACGGCGACCCGATCCCGCCCCGCGACGGCCCACACGAGGAGGGCTGGGGCGAGCCGCTCGACGCCGCGCCCGCCGGCAGCCGGTTCCGAGTGGACCGGGTGTCCGACCGCGACAGCGCCGCCCTGCGCTACCTCGGTGAGCTGGGCATCTACCCCGGCGTGGAACTGACCGTTGAGGAGCAGGCCCCGTTCGGCGGACCCCGCTGGGTGCGGGTGGGTGAACAACGCCACGCGCTGGGCCCGGCCCTGACGCGCCTGGTGCACGGCCACCAACAGCCCTAGAACCCCGTGGAGCTGGACGGATAGGCGCGGCCTATCGGCGGGATCGGTAGGGCATCTTGGACACAGCGTATCTCGGCGGCTTCACTGATTCCCATGCCAGCACCGACCGAACAGCGCAGGTTCCGGATCGCCGCCATCCCTGCCGACGGGGTCGGGGTCGAGGTCGTCGCCGCGGGCCGGGCCGTCCTCGACGCCCTCGCGGACGCCTCCCACGGCGCATTCGCCTTCGACTGGACCGAGCTCCCGTGGGGCTGCGGCTACTACGAGAAGACCGGCCGCATGATGGACCCCGACGGCCTCGAGACGCTCCGCGACTTCGACGCCATCTACTTCGGCGCGGTCGGCTGGCCCACCGTGCCCGACCACATCAGCCTGTGGGGTCTTCGCCTCGCGATCTGTCAGAGCTTCGACCAGTGGGCCAACGTCCGCCCGGTGCACTTCCACCCCGGCGTCGTCTCCCCGCTCCGCAAGGCCGACCACACCGAGCTGGACTGGGTGGTCGTCCGGGAGAACAGCGAGGGCGAGTACGCCGGTTTCGGCGGGCGCAACCTCGCGGGCCGCGGCCCCGGCAACGAGGTCGCCCTTCAGACCGCGCTGTTCACCGAGAAGGGCTGCGAGCGGATCATGCGGTTCGCGTTCGACCTGGCCCGCACCCGGCCGCGCAGGAAAGTCTCGTCGGTCACCAAGTCCAACGCCCAGCAGTACGGCATGGTGCTCTGGGACGAGGTCTTCGCCCGGGTCGCGCGGGACTACCCCGACGTCGAGACCGAGAGCGTGCTCGTCGACGCCATGTCGGCGAAGTTCGTGCTGAAGCCGGAGGACCTGTCCGTCGTCGTCGCGTCCAACCTGAACGCCGACATCCTCTCCGACCTCGGCTCGGCCCTCGCCGGCAGCCTCGGCCTCGCCGCCAGCGCGAACCTCAACCCGGAGCGCCGGTTCCCGTCGATGTTCGAGCCCGTGCACGGCTCCGCACCCGACATCGCGGGCCATGGCCTCGCCAACCCGATCGGCGCCATCGGCAGCGCCGCCCTCATGCTCGACCACCTCGGCCTACCCGACGAGGCCGAGCGGCTGCGCAAGGCCATCGACGCCACCACCGGCGCCGGCGTGCTCACCCGCGACGTGGGCGGAACCGCCACCACCGATCAGGTGGTCGCGGCGGTCATCGAACGCCTCGGCCTCTGAACCCTCCCGGCACACTCGCAGATCGAGCAGCGCCTACCCCCTCCTCCGGTGGTCGAGTAGCGCCGGCCCGCCAGGGCCGGCGCGTATCGAGACCACATGCCGGTCTCGGGGGGTGGTGGTCTCGATACGGCCGGCGCTGGGGCGCCGGCCTACTCGACCACCGGACGATCAGCGCAGGCCGGTGCCGCGGGCGAGCGCCGTCTCCACCAGCGTCGTCAGGAGCGACTCGAAGTCGATGCCCGTGACCGCCCACGCCCGCGGGTACATCGATATCGGGGTGAAGCCGGGCATCGTGTTGACCTCGTTGAGGGTCAGCTCGCCCTCCGGCCCGACGAAGAAGTCGACGCGGGCGAGGCCCTGCCCGTCGACGGCGTGGAACGCGGCGATGGCCATCGCGCGCAGCCGCTCGGCCACCGCGTCGTCGAGCTTGGCGGGGATGTCGAACTCGCAGACGTCGTCGAGGTACTTGGCCTCGAAGTCGTAGAACTCGGGTGTACGGCCGTCCGGGCCGGTGCCGACGATCCGGATCTCCGCCGGGACGCTGGCGCGCACGGTGCCGTCGGGGAACTCCAGCACGGCGCACTCGACCTCGCGCCCGACGATCGCGGCCTCCACCAGCACCTTCGGGTCGTGCTCGCGGGCGGTGGCGATGGCGGCATCGAGGCCTGCCCAGTCCGTGACGCGGGTGATCCCCACTGACGAGCCGGCGCGCGCCGGCTTGACGAAGACCGGCAGCCCGAGCCGCTCCCGCTCGTCGAGGGTGAGCGTGGCCCTGCCGCGGCGCAGCACGACGAGGTCGCCCACCGGGATGCCCTCGGCTGCGAGGAGCTTCTTCGCGTACTCCTTGTCCATGGACGCCGCGCTCGCGAGCACGCCCGCCCCGACGTAGGGCAGGCCCGCCATCTCGAGCAGGCCCTGGATCGTGCCGTCCTCGCCGAAGGGACCGTGCAGCACGGGGAACACGACGTCGACGCCGGAGAACACCTCGCCCGCCCGGTCGGGGTCGAGGACGACGAGCCCGCCACGGGTCGGGTCGCCGGGCAGCGCGAGCGCGGTGCCTCCAGCCTCGACCGACGGCAGGGCGCGGTTCGAGATCACCAGCTCCCGCGGGTCGGAGGTGCCCAGCACCCAGGCGCCGTCGGGGGTGATGCCGACCGGGACGACCTCGAAGCGCTCGGGGTCCAGGTGCGACATCACGGCGCCGGCGGAGACGCAGGAGATGGCGTGCTCGCTGCTCCGACCCCCGAAAACGACCGCCACCCGCACCTTTTGCGTCATGGCGCCCGAGGGTAGGCGCTACCCGCCCGCCCCTCGGACGCGGGCACGGCGTGTCGGCCGCGCGATGACCCGAGAACTGCCGGTGTGTCCTCGACCGACCTCTCGCCTCACTCTCGTTCCGGGGCAGCGCAGGCACTGTGGAACTTGGCGACCAGCGCGCCTCGGCTGTGCACTGCGGTCTTGTCGAAGATCGCTTTGATGTGGTCACGGACGGTGTGCGGGGAGATGAACAGCTGTGCCGCGATGTCCTGGGTGGGCACACCGCGCGTGATCAGACGGGTGATCTCGAGCTCGCGGGAGGACAGTTGATGCGCGGCGGCCAGGATCGAGGCGATGTCGGATCGCGCCGCCGGCTCGATCACCAGGGCGGTCTGGCCGGTCTCACCGGCCGAGGTCCGCACGCAGGAGGCGTGGCAGACCAGCCAGCGGCCGCCACGCGTTCGGACCCGGACCCGGGCCGGGCCGTGATCGCGCTCGGTGGCGATCGCGCGCGCCTGGGCGACGGCGCCGATCACCCAGCTGGGAAGGGCGATGGCGGATGGATTCGGCACCGTGGGCTGGCGCGGCATCTGGGCCAGCCACTGGCGAGCCTCGTCGTTGTACCCGGTCAGCGCGCCGTCCGCGTCGAACAGCAGTAGTCCGGGACCGTCCGGCTCGGCGTCGGCCGGCTCGCCCGAGCCGCTCTGGAGGTGGGCGCGGACCGCTCGGCCCAACGGGGTGGACAGGGCCGCGACCAACTCGGTGTCGGCCTGGCTGAACGGTCGGCTGCCGCGTTCCCGGAAGAGGCTGACGAGGCCCCAAGGCCTGTTGCCCGCACGCAGCACGACACGCAGCTCGTCGCCGAGGCCAAGGGGCTGCATGAAGTACCGGTAGCAGGCGCTCCGGCCCGGCCGGTCTTCGGTGCTGATGCGCAAGGACGCGGCGGGGCTGACCGATCGGGCCAGTTCGCGGAACCGGTTGACGTCCTCGTCCAGCAGCTCCGACTCCCAGTAGGCGGCGCAGTGCTTCCCACCGATGTGTTCCGTGCGTACCGGAGCCGCCACCAGCGCGGTGACCGGGTCGGCGGCCCGCCATACCGCTGCCTCGAAGGGCAGCATGCGGTGCAGCCGGACCGACGCATCAGTGAACAGCTGCCCGAGGTCCTCGGCTCGCCAGGCCCGGGCGATCAGGTCGGCGCCGGCTGGAGCGTAAGCGCACATGTTCAGCCAGAGTGGCGGCGAGCGTCAGGATGCGCCATCCCGCAACTGAGGGGATTACGTGGCCAGGATCTTCGCCGAGCGCTACGCCAGACGGACCGGGTCACAGTGCTGGACGGCTGGGCGCTCGGTCAGCCACCGGTTCCGGGGCGCGGCGGGATATTGTGATTGATTCGGAACCGGTTCTGCGGGTCGTATGTGGTCTTGATCGCGGTGAGCCGCTCGTAGCTCCCCGGGTCGTACGCTCGTCGAGTCCGTTCCCGGGACGCGTCGAGACCGCCCATGAAGTTCAGATAGCTCTGGCCGGTGCCCCACGGCGTCATGGCATTGATCAACTGGTCGATTTCCGCCGTCGCCTTGCCGGCTTGGTCGGGTGGTGCCGCGGTCAGCGCGAAGACCAAGTACTCGGCATCGCGGTTGCCGACCGCGTTCGGCACCGAGGGCGGACGCGACAGCGCGCCGCCGAGGTGACGCACCTCGACCATCATCAGTGAACCGTCGCTGTCCGGGCCGGCGAGCTTGATCAAGGTGTCCACCGTGTCGGACCCGAACTCGGCCAGCATCAGCGAGCGCTCGTAGGCCGGAAGTGGCTCGGTGGGGTCGCTGTGGATCGATGCGACGTCGGTGTACGGCATGTCGGCGACCGTGTCGACGATCCTCGGCGCCACGGCGCGCAGCGAGCGGACCAGCAGCTCGCCCTCATCGGGCGCGCCCAGGAAGGCGATGCGCACGTGCACCGCGAACCGCCCCCGCAGCGGCGCCGGGATCTCGGGCAACAGCGGAAACCGGATCAGCGCCGCCGATGACGTCATCGCCTCCGGCATGCTCCGCGTCCACTCCCGGTAAGCGTGCAGTACCTCGGCCGCTCGCTCGCTCGGGAAGAAGAGCCCGCCGCCGTACAGCCGGCCCACCGGCACCAGGTCGAACTCCATCGACGTGACCACGCCGAAGTTGCCCTTGCCGCCGCGCAACGCCCAGAACAGGTCAGGATGTTGCTCCTCCGAGGCTCGCCGAAGTTGCCCGTCGGCGGTCACCACCTCGATCTCGCGTACCCGGTCGGCGGCGTAGCCGTAGGCACGGGCAAGTGGGCCGATCCCACCCCCGAGGGTGTAGCCCACCACGCCCACCAGATGCGATGACCCGTTGAGCGGAGCCAGCCCGTAGGCCGCCGCCTCCCGGATCACCTGCTCCCAGCGCACCCCGGCCGCCACGCGAGCGGTCCGGGTGACCGGGTCCACCCGCACTCCGGTCATCCGCCGAGTGTTGATCAGCAGCGCGCCGTCGGCCGGCACGGACGGCCCGTGCCCGGTGGTCTGCACCGCGACCGGCAGGTTGTGCGACGCCGCGAACTCCACCGCCGCCCGCACGTCCGCCACGTCCGTCGCGCCCACGATCAACGCCGGAAGGTGCTGGACGCTCTGGTTGAAGCCCGCGCACTCGGCGTCGTACCCCTGACCGCCGGGCACCAGCACCGGACCCCGTACCCGGTCGGCGAGCTCCCTGACCGAATGCTGGGCCTCCACGGCGGATAGCCACGCCGGCAGACCGGGCGATCCGGCAGCGCCTTGGACGCCGCAAGCCGACAGCGCGCTCGCGGCGGCCAGCCCGGTCGCCGCGCCGAAGTGCCGCAACAACTCCCTCCGGGAAGTGCGGTTGTCGAAACCCACGAGTCCCCCTCTGGTCGGTCCCGGCCACGTAGCCGGGCTCGCTGGGAACTCTTGCCGCCGCCGCAGGCGAGACCCATCCCGTCGACTCGCGGTTCCGGCACACCGCTCGTCCCCCGCCCAGGGGGTCCCGCATCTGGGGTCTCGGTCGCGGCCGAACCCCCTCACGCACGGGATTGGTTCGCTCGGCCGGTGCGGCGACGGTGGGTCGGAGTGGACGCATCGGAGCCGTCGGCGGCGCACCCCGGGCGCGCGCTCGAGCGGTGGCTCGACGGCCCACCAGCGTGAGGAGACGCCCCTTGGAGACATATGACGTGATCATCATCGGCGGGGGGCACAAGGCGCAGGTCCGGTCCATGCATCGAACGTCTGCGGGCGCGGTCGGCTATGCCCGCTGCCTGTGCGGGGCGTGGCTGGTGCTGCTGGACGGCCGGCCGCTGGCCACCGCCCATTCCCGGCCCCGCGCGGTCGCGCTCACGGTGCCCGACGAGCGCCCGCACCACCGTCACCGGTTGTGGTCGCGGTTGTGGGACCACGGTCGAGCGCTGCGGGGAACGTGGCGCCGGCGACAGAAACGAGCCGATCTGCGGTGAGGGTGCGTGCCATCACTCGAATCCTCGACATACCGAACGGAGGACCATCGTGACCACAGCTGACCTCAGGCCCGACCAGGCGGCGCCATCGCCGTCCGCCGTGATGACCCAGATGATGGCGGGCTTCCAGGTGTCCCAGGCGCTGTACGTGATCGCGAAACTCGACATCGCCACCCTGCTCGACGACGGGCCGCTGAGCGTCCAGGAACTGGCCGAACGCACCGGCGCACACCAGCCGGCCTTGCGCCGGCTGATCCGTACGTTGGCGCCACTCGGAATCTTCACCACCCGCGACGGCGATGTCAGCACGACACCGCTGGGCGCCGTGCTGTCGCGCAATCATCCGGAGTCGGTGCACGGTCTCATCCGCTTCTGGATGGAGACCCACTACCTGCCGTTCAGCACGCTGCTGTACACCGTTCGGACCGGTGAAGTCGGAACGACCCGGTATCTGGGCAAGCCGTTCTTCGAATGGATCGCCGACGATCCCGACCGAGCTGAAGTGATGAGCCGAGCCATGGCCGATGTCACCGCGGGGTTGCGGACCGGCATGTTCGACGACTACGAGCTGCCCACCGGTGATGTAATCGCGGACATCGGAGGCGGGGACGGCAGCATCCTGCGCACCCTGCTCAAGGACCGGCCCGAACGCCGCGGCATCGTCTTCGACCTCCCCGCGGTCACCCCGGCCGCCGACGCTTCCATTGCGCGCGACGGGCTCGCCGATCGGATCGAGACCGTGGCCGGGGATTTCCTGGAGAAGGTTCCCACCGCCGACATCTACCTGCTGGGCTTCATCCTGCACGACTGGGACGACGACACCTGCGGCCGCATCTTGCAGTCGATCCGTGCGGCCGCCCAGCCCGGTGCCCGGCTGCTGATCATCGAGGGCGTCGTTCCCCCTGGCGATGAACCGCACCTGATCAAGCTGATCGACCTGACCATGCTCGGCCTACTGCCGGGCCGGGAACGCGAAGCCGATGAGTATCGAGACCTGCTGGCGACGAACGGCTTCACCCTCGACCGCATCGTCGGCACCGTGAGCCCGCTGTCGATCATCGAAGCTACCGTCGGTCACTAGGCACTCACGACACCAGGGTGCGGAGCCGGTCCGGATGGTCGGTGGTGAGCCCGTCCACCGCCAACTCCACCGCGGTGGCGAGCACCTGTGCGTCGGGGACCGGCCAGGCCGTCACGTCGAACCCGTATTGCGCTCACGGGCCGTGATGGAGGAGTGCATGGGCGTCAGGGGTGTCGCCGCGTGAAGGTCGTGCTGTTCTGCGGGGGCTACGGGATGCGGATGCGCGACGCCGACGCCTGCGCACCGCTGGCGAAGGAAGGCAGGCTGCTGGCGCATCCACACCGCGGGTTCTGGCAGGCCGCCGACACGGCGAAGGAGCGCCACGCCCTCGAATCGGGCTACCGGGCCGGGAACCGGCCGTGGATGCTCCGGGAGCAGGTCCCGACCAGCTCGGCAGGCCCCGATCCGCTCCGCCCCGCCGAGCTGGGCCTGAACGGCGCCGGATGGCGCCGATGACATTCGCCCGCCATCAGGCCTCGGCGCGCGAGCGCGTGCCGTGCAGCAGCGTGGACACGCGCTGGCGGCTGACGCGGAACAGCTCACCGATCTTCGTGATGCTGACGTTCTCGCGCTGCAGGGCGAGCGCCTCCTCACGGCGGAACCGGCTGCCCAGCTCTCCGAGCTCGTCCAGCACCCGCGTGATCGTCTCGATGACGAGTGGCGGCTCCTCCTTCGAGACGATGTCCAGCCATGTGGCCCCGCTCGTGCGCCGCTCGATCAGCTCGTCGGCGCGCGCGGCCGCCGCCCCCAGGTCCGCGATCGTGCGCTCCAAGCCCGCCTTCAACTCGACCAGCGCCTGGACCGCTGGGTCACCGGTGTCGCTCCCCATCCCCACCGCCCTTTCCGCCCCTTCCTCCCCGATCATGCCCTCGCGACCGGATTCCATGCCATGACGCGCCCTGGATTCCCCGCCCACGAACGGGACGCGTGCCGCACGGTTCCGATCGCCGTGCCTGCCCACGGGGCGATGCGGACAGCGCCGCCTGCGTCGGCCCTGAACCGCGCGCGATGGGGCGACGTCGCGCTCGCCGACCTGCAGACCCAGCCGATGATGATCGTGCCTCCGGCGACGAGGGCACCCGCGAACGCCGAGAAGAAGTCGGGGGCAGGTGAAGGCCTCGCCCTGTCGATCAGCTCCGCGCTCGGTGCGCTCGCCGGGCTCGCCAGCTGGCTCATCGCCGCACGCCTGCTCCCCCAGGCCGAATCGGTCTCGCCGCCGCGGTCGTGTCCGCCTTCATCCTGATCGCCGGGATCACCCAGCTCAACCTCGGCCTCGGACTGATCCGGTGGCTCCCGGTCGCCGGCCGCCACGCCCCACCGCTGGTGTGGCGGAGCCTCTTGCTGATCATGCCCCTTTCCGCGGTGTCCGGGCTCGGCTACGTGCTGTTCGTGCCCGACCTGGCCCGCACCGCCGCCGGTGCGGACGGCCCGCTAGCGCTCGGCATGTGCCTGTTCGCCCTCGCCGCGGCCGGGTGGGGCGTCTTCGTCGTGCACGACTACATCCTCGTCACCATCGGCAAGCCCTGGTGGACGGTATGGCGCAACGGCCGTTTCGCCGTCGTCCGGATCACCTTGCTCGTCGTGCTCGGCAGTGCCCTCGGAGCCCAGGGGGTCGTCCTGTCCTGGGTCGGCCCCATCGTCGTGTGGATCGCGTCGGCTCCCTCGCCCTCCTGGTCGTCGTGCGGCGGTTCGCCCGCACCGACCGCGGCACCGGCGTGATGCCCTGCAGGTCCGACGTGCTCGGCTTCCTCGGCCCGACCGCGACCGCCCAAGTCGGCTACACGCTGTTGCTCAACCAGGTGCCCCTCGTGGTGATCCTGCGCTTCGGGCCCGAGGCGGGCGCGGCATTCTTCATCGCGTGGCAGGCCACGGTCGTGCTCGAGACCGCCGCCAACTATTACATGCACTCCCTGTCGGCGAGCTGGGCCCGCGAACCCGGGCGTGCCGCGGAGCTGACCTCGTCCTCCCGCAAGCGGCTGCTGGTGATCTTCCTGCCGCTGCTGGCGCTGGGCGCGCTCCTCGCGGGGCCCGGCCTGTCCCTCTTCGGCTCCGGCTACGCCGCGGCCGCCGCCATGCTCCGGCTGCTGCTGCTCGGGCTCGCGTTCCGGCTGATCGTCGTCCACGAGCTCGGCGTGCGCACCGCGGCGGGCCACGGCATGGCCTACGCCCGCCTGCACACGGCGAGCACCCTGCGTCACACCTCCACGACCTCCACCCTCGCCCCGTGCTCCCGCAGCGCGGCGACCTGCTCGGCGGGCGCCTGGTCGTCCACCAGGACGAGGTCGAAGCCGGTGAGCGGCGCGAGCCGGTGGAGCGCGGTGCGCCGCAGCTTGGCGTTGTCGATCAGGAGCACCCGCGTGCGCGCCGAGCGCAGCATCGCGCGCTTGACCAGCACGATCTCCTGTTCCTGGTGGTAGGCGTGCGTCGGTGACACCGCGGAGACGCTGCAGAACAGCAGGTCCGTCTGCAGCGCCTCGACCGCTTCGGCGCAGGGCACACCGCCGAACGAGTCGTGCGCGGGCGAGTAGATGCCGCCGAGCACGATCAGGCGGACGTCCGGCATCCCGGTGAGCAGCGAGACGGCCGGCAGGAAGTTGGTCGCGACGGTGAGCGGCGCGACGTCCTCCAGCAGGCGGACCACCGCGAGTGCGCTCGTGGAGTCGTCCAGCATCACCGACATGCCCGGCTCGACCATGGCGCGGGCGCGCCGCGCGAGCGCGTGCTTCTGCGCCTGCGCCGTGTTGAGGCGGTAGGCCACGTTGCTCTCGAACACGCTGGTCGGCTGAGCGCTGACCCCGCCCCGGTACTTGCGCACGACACCCTGGCGCTCGAGGGCGTCCAGGTCCCGGTGCACCGTCATGAGGCTGACGCCGAACGCCTCGACCAGCTCGTGGGCGGTGGCGGTGCCGTGCTGGACGACGTACGCCGCGATCTCGGCCTGCCGGCGAGCCGGACGGCGGGCGGGCACGTCCGTCCCACCGTCGGCGCTGCTTGCACTCATGAGGAGATTGTCCGGCGGACACAGCCGGCGCCTTCCACCACCGTCCCGAAAAACGTCGTCTCGACAGTGGACAACGTTTGATCCCATCCATACGATGTCCACGTTAGAGACGACGTTGATTCGAGCACGAGGAGGGGTGGATGTCTGAAGTCAGCGGCGACACGGCTCAGGGATACGAAGGTGTGCGGGAGGCGTTCGCGGCCAACCTGGCCAGTGGGCAGGAGATCGGCGCCGCGGTCAGCGCCTACGTGAACGGCCGGAGGGTCGTGGACCTGTGGGGCGGCATCGCCGATCCGGCGGTCGGGCGCCCATGGGAGCGCGACACCCTGCAGGTCGTCTACTCCACCACCAAGGCCGTGACGGCCACGTGCGCGCTGCTGCTCGCCCAGCGCGGCGAGCTGGACCTCGACGCACCCGTCGCCGACTACTGGCCGGAGTTCGCGGCAGCGGGAAAGGATCGAATCCCCGTCCGGTGGCTGCTCACGCACCAGGCCGGCCTGCCCACCCTCGACCAGCCGATCTCCCGTGCCGCCGCGATCGCGTGGTACCCGATGGTGGAAGCGCTGGCCGCCCAGCGCCCGTCATGGGAGCCGGGCACCGCGCACGGCTACCACGGGCTCACTTACGGCTGGCTGGTCGGCGAGGTCGTTCGCCGCGTCAGCGGCCGCACCATCGGCACCTACCTGGCGGAGGAGATCGCCGCCCCGCTCGGGTTGGACCTGTGGATCGGGCTCCCGAAGACCGAGCACCACCACGTCAGCCGGGTCGTCATCCCGCCGCCCGACCCCGATGCGCTGAGCCGCATCGACATGGACGCCCTCCCCGAGCCCGCGCGCGACATGATGGCCGCGTTCGCCGATCCGACGTCGCTGACGGTGCGGTCACTGCTGACCCTCGTCACGCCGCGGCTGGACCACAACGACCCCGAGGAGCAGTCCGCGGAGATGCCCTCGACGGGCGGCATCTGCACCGCGCGGGCACTGGCCCGCTTCTACGCCGCGCTCATCGGCGAGGTCGACGGGCACCGCATCCTCACCGCCGACACCGTCGCTGCCGCGGCCGCGGAACGGGTGAGCGGCGTCGACCGCGTCCTGCGCGTGCCCGTCCGGATCGGCACCGGATTCGGCCTGCCGACCCCCGATGCGTTCTGGTACAGCCCGACCGCCTTCGGCTTCGGCGGGTTCGGGGGATCACTGGGCTTCGCCGATCCGGCGACGGGCCTTGCCTTCGCCTACGTCATGAACCACGTGCAGGAAGGGGTGCCGGATCGCAGGGCGGCCACGCTCCTCGATGCCGTGCGGCGCGTGACGGCGGCCTGAGCCTGTCACCACGCCCGCAGGAGGGCCTCCGCCCCCTCTGCCAGCTCCCGCACGACCTCCGCGGCCGGGCGCACGGCTGTCACGTGCTCCACACCGCTGCCGGCGTAGAGCGCCATGGCGTGGATCTGGCCCTGCACGTCCTTGTGCGGCGACATCCCCGCGCGTGGCGGTACCGGCTCGTCGCCGACCGTGCCCACCGTCTCCCCGTCGACCGCGTCGACGGCCGCGATCGCCGAGCGCAGCACCCGCGCCCGCGGAAGCGTGGCGCACATGGGGCACTCCGCGAACCCGTCCGTGATCTCGGTGCTCTCCGGGCCCGCCGCGAGCAGCGCCAGCTCGTACTCGGGGTGCGCCCCCGACTCGGACGTGGCGATGAACCGGGTGCCGATGCGGGCGCCGGCCGCGCCCGCCGCGAGCACCGCGGCCATTGCCCGCGGCTCGGCGATACCACCCGCGGCGAGCACCGGCACGTCCACCGCGCGCAACACGGCGGCGAGCAGCGGCAGCAGCGGAGTGTCGCCGCGGACGTGCCCGCCGGCCTCCCGGCCCTGCACCGTCACGACGTCGGCCCCGGCCTCGACCGCGAGCACGGCCTCGGGCAGCGACCCGACCTGCCAGTTCACCAGCGCACCGCCCTCGTGCGCCGCGTCGACGAGCTTCGCGTGCGGGGTGATCCAGAAGAACTCGACGATCCGCGCGCGTGCACCCGCGACGGCGACTGCGGCCGGATCGACCTGCTCGGTGATGAAGTTGACAGCAAGCGCCCCCGCCCCCGGCTCCATCCAGCTGTCGAGCTGGGCGGCGAGCGCCTGCGGCTCCACACCGAGCCCCGCGCTGACCGACCCGACGCCGCCGGCCCGCGCCACCGCGAGCGCGAGACCTGGCGGGGAGATCAACCCCATCGGTGCCTGCTGGAGCGGGACGTCACAGCCGACGAGCTCGGTGAACCGCGTACTCAGCATTGTTCAAGGATGGCGCGAAGTGGGGCGGAGGTCGAGTTGTCCACAGGTTCTCCGGAACGCCCACGGGATCATGGTTCGCTGGGCAACGCTCCGCACATGACGATCCCGAACCCCGCCAGCGCCCCGCTCCTGCTCACCGACACCGACGTCCTCGAACGCGTGAGACAGCTGGTCGGCCAGGCCACCGTCGCCCGCCAACTCTGGATCATGTTCGTCGACGGTGACGGCCGGCAGGCACCGGTGATCATGCCGATCTCCGACATCCCGTTGCGCCCCGAAGCCCGCGTGATCGACAACCTCGCCGCCGTGATGGCGGGGATGTGCGTCGACCTCACCACCGATGTGGGCAGTGGCAGCGTCATCCTCACCCTGGAACGCATCGGCCGCGACGCCGTTCTGGCAGGCGACCGGCAGTGGGCGGCCGCGTTGCGGGAGGCGTGCGACCGCGCGGGCGCCGCGTTGAGGGGCGTGTACCTCAGCACGAGCGGCGGAGTGCACCGCATCCTGTCGGTGTAGCGGTGCAGACTGGGGCCCGTGAGCACTCCGGACCTCAGCCCCGTCCGCAGCATCGTCGCCCGCGACAACGGCCTCGCGAGTGTCAGCATCGTGCGCGCCGACGGCACGCCGCACGCCTCGCTGGTCAACGCCGGCGTGCTCGACCATCCGACGACCGGTCGCCAGGTCGTCGGGTACGTCACCTACGGGCCGGTCAAGCTGCGCAACCTGCGCGACCGCCCGGCCACGTCCATCCTCTGGCGGGCCGGGTGGCAGTGGGTCGGCGTCGACGGCGTGAGCCAGCTGATCGGCCCCGACGACCCGGCCGACGGCATCGACGCCGAGGGCCTGCGCCTGCTGCTGCGGGCGGTGTTCAGCGGGGCGGGCGGCACCCACGACGACTGGGACACCTACGACCGCGTCATGCGCGAGGAGGGCCGCGTCGCCGTGCTCGTCGAGCCTGAGCGGGTGTACGGCACCTACTCCTCCTGAACCCGCGCCCCCAGCGAGCGCACGAGGTCGCGCAACTCAGCCTCGTACAGCTTGGCGGGGTCGGTGCTCTGCCCACGCAGGTGGCCGTACACCTCGAGCGCCACGAGCCCGTGCATCCGGCCCCACACGCGCAGGGCGAGCCCGACCGCCGCAGCCGGGAGGCCGGGGAACTCGCGGCGCACCTCGGCGCCGAGCTCGGGCGCGAAATCGGACCAGTCGGCGGCGGGCTGGTGCGGTGCCGCCTCCGGCCAGACCGCGGCGACGAGCTGGGTCAGCCCCATGCAGGCGCGGTGCGCCGGCTCGGCCGCGACCCCTCCTTCGCGCGGCCGGTAGCCGGGCACGCCGTCGCCGTAGACGAGGCGGAAGCCTGCCGGGTTGGCCACCGACCACTCCCGTAGCGCCCGGCCCCACGCGACGATGCGCCCCCCCGCGTCGTCGGGCGGACGGGCATCGCGCGCCGCTTCAACGGCGTCCACGAGGGACGTGTACACGTCGGTGATCAGGCGGTTGATCAGGTCGTCCCGCGTGGGGAAATAGCCGTAGATCGCCCCGGCCGTCATACCCATCTCGCGGGCGATCGCCCGGAGCGTGACCGCGTCCGGACCGCCCTCGGCGAGCAACGCGAGCGCGGTCGCGGTGATCTCCTCGGTCGTCTCCGCCCGCAGGCGCTCCCTTCTGCGCTGCGTTGCTCCGGCCACCTTGACACTCTACGGCGTACGTCTACAGTTTCCTGTGCAGTTACTACACGCCGTTCAAAGAACGAACAGGGGAGAACCGTGGAGATCGGGATACTGGGCGCGACCGGGATGATCGGCGGCCGCGTAGTGGAGGAGGCGGTCGACCGCGGACACCGCGTCACCGCGTTCACGCGCTCTGCGGCGCGGATCCCCGCCGAGGCGGGCGTGGTCCGGTGGGAGGTCACCGATCCCCGCGATCCCGGCCGGTTGGCGACCGACCTCGCCGGCCTTGATGTGCTCGTCAACGCGACAAACGCCGGCAACGGTGTCGCCGAGACGATCACGAACGCCGACGCCTTCCCCGCGATCGCACGAGCGCTGCTCACGGCCATGGAGTCGCTCCCGCGGCTGCGCCTGATCGTCGTCGGCGGCGCGGGGAGCCTGGAGGTCGCGCCGGGCACGCGGGTCGTCGACGTCGAGGGGTTCGCCGAGAACCTGCCCGCCGCGCTCGACGTACCGGCCGACTACGCCAGGGCGGTGCTCGCGGGCGTCGAGGCGCTCGCCCTCTACCGGCTGTCGGACCGCAACTGGACCTACGTCAGCCCGTCGGCCGGTCGCGTCCAAGCCGGCAAGCGCACCGGCCGGTTCCGCATCGGCGGCGACCAGCTCCTCGTGCGTGAGGACGGCACCAGCGACATCTCGGCAGACGACCTCGCCGTCGCCGTGCTCGACGAGGTCGAGCTGCCCCGTTTCGTCCAGCGGCGGTTCACCGTCGGCTACTAGCGGGTCACATGGTCAAGATCGGCACATCAGGGACATAACACTCATATCTGAGCGTCATGTACCGATCCTGCCGATCATGGATCACTCCGGTGCCCCAAGGCTCGGATCCGATCCGCATGGGCGAGCTGCAGGGCTCGCCCGCGCTCCAGGAAATCGGCGATCAGCTCGAGCTCGGCCGCCGTCCAGCGGTGCAACGCGGCTACCCCTTCCTCGCCGACCGGCCCGTAGATCCGCTCGACCAGCTCGCGCGCCGACCCGGTGAGCGCGACGACGGCACGCCTGCGGTCCTCGGGGTCCGCCTCGCGGGTGAGGTATCCGCGCGATACGAGCCGCTGGATCGCGGTCGTCGCGGCCGCGGGGCTCAGGTGGACGGCGGCGGCGACCTGCCCCGCCGTCAGGGGACCACTCACCACCGTCCCGAGGATCCGCAGGTCGGTGCGGTTGACGCCGAGCACGGTCGCGGCCGCCGCATCCACGGCATCCGCCGCGTCTCCGAACTCGGACGCGGCCAGCGCCGCCCGCTCAACCGCCGATTGCTTCGACACTCGAAGGAGTCTAACCTGGTCCCGAATCATTTCGACGATCGAAAGGATCGCCCGTGGCGACCCACACGCTGCCGCGCTGGCTCCCCGCCGTGAACCGCCTGGTGAGGTTGTTGCAGCGCCTCGGGCTGCAGCTCGGCACGATCCACGTCCTGACCGTGCCGGGCCGCGCCTCCGGCGAACCACGACCGACGCCGGTCTCGCCGCTGACGGTCGGCGGCCGCCGGTACGTGATCGCGGCGTTGCCGCGGTCGGACTGGGCCCGCAACGTCCGCGCGGCGGGCACGGGCGAGCTGGCATACGGGCGACGCCGGCGACGGGTCACGCTCACCGAGATCACCGACCCCGGCCTGCGCCGCACCGTCGTGCGCGCCTTCCCCACCGAAGTGCCGCACGGCGTCCCGTTCTTCGTGCGCCTCGGGCTCGTGAAAGCCGGCGATCCCGACGAGTTCGCCGCGATCGCCGACCGCGTCACGGTGTTCGAGCTGCGCGACGCGTGACCCGCCGTACCGTCAGCGACGAACGACAGGAAGAACTCTTCCTTCAGACGGCGACGGGAAGCTGCGACCGTCTTCTCGCACGCTCGTACACCCGAGAAGAAGCGTGCAGGCCGCGCCGGTTCGACAGAATTTCCCGCGCCCCACGAAATCGTGAGGCGTGCCGCACCGCCGCAGCCACCACCTCGACCAGGAGGGAAGAACACATGTCGAGAATGGTTCGTCGAGCATTGGTTGTCGCGGCGGCAGGTATGGTCGTGTTCGGAGGCGTTTCGTTCACCTCGCCGTCGGGCGCATACGCCGACACACCGGAGCACCGCAGGTGTGCCGCGGCGATCGCAAAGGGAGGCCCGAAGACCTGCAAGCCCGCGCCTATGAGTGACCGCGAACGCGAATGCTACCGTGCAGGAGCGATCGGCGCCATCCCCGGCATCGTCACCCAGAATCCGCTCGGCGCCGGAGCCGGCGCCATCGCGGGTTGCATTTCCGGGGCCACGGCACCGGGCGCCGGCGACGACTGACACAGCTCCGCTGTTCGGTCGCCCGCGCAGACGATCCGCGGGCGACCGAACAGCGATCAATGGGTTCAGCGCCGGCCGAGCAGCGACTTGCGCCGGCTGTAGAAGAAGTAGACCAGCAGCCCGAGCAGGAACCAGCCGGCGAATCTCAGATAGGTGAGCGGTTCCAGGAAGCTGATCAGCCAGATCGAGAACACCACGCCGATCGCGGGCACCACCGGCATCCCCGGGCAGCGGAACGACCGCGGCAGGTCGGGCCGGCGGTAGCGCAGCACGATCACCGATATGCACACGACGATGAATGCCAGCAGGATGCCGATGTTCGTCAGCTCGGCGGCGTCACCGATGGGCAGGAATCCGGCGATCACAGCCGCAACGGCCCCGAGGGTCCAGGTGATCCGCGTGGGCTGGCGGTGGACCGGGTCTGTTCTGGACAGCCACGGGGGCAGCAGCCCGTCGCGGCTCATCGCGTACCCGACGCGCGCGGCGCCCATGAGGAACGTGAAGAGCACGGTGAGGATGCCGAGGATCGCCCCAGCGGCGATGATCGCGCCCAGCAGCGGCAGCCCGACGCCTGCGAAGGCTGCTGAGAACGGCGCATCCGTGTTGATGTCAGGATAGTTGACCATGCCGGTGAGCACGAGGCAGGCGAGCACGTAGAGCACCATCGAGATCGCCAGCGAGTAGATGATCGCCTTTGGCATGTGCTTCTGCGAGTCCTTCGACTCCTCCGCCGCCGTGCTCATCGCGTCATAGCCGAACACCGCGAAGAAGACGACGGCAGCGCCGGCGAATGCACCCGTCAGCCCGAACGGAGCGAACGGGTCGTAGTTCTCCGTGTTGATGTGGAAGACACCGACGCCGATGACCAGCAGTACGACGGCCACCTTGAGGTAGACGAGGAACGTCTCGAAGCGCGCGGCGCTACGCATCCCGCGGGTCAGCACGAACGCGATCAGCAGACAGAGCAGCGCAGCGAACAGGTCCACGGAGTAGGTTCCGGGCGCGACGCCTTCCGGCTCCGTCCCCGGCGCACCCAGCATCCAGGCAGGCAACGACACGCCGAGATAGCTCAGCAGCTCGCCCAAGTAGCCGGAGATCCCGATCGCGACGACGGAGACGATCGCGGTGTACTCCAGCAGCAGGTCCCATCCGATGAACCAGGCGGCGAACTCCCCGAGCACGACGTAGCCATAGGTGTAGGCCGAGCCTGCCCTCGGTATCAGCCCGGCGAACTCGGCGTAGGAGAACGCCGCCGCCGCGCTCGCGATACCGGCGACGAGGAAGGAGATGACGACGGCAGGGCCGGCCTTCTCGTTGGCGACGACGCCGGCGAGCGAGAAGATCCCCGCCCCGATGATTCCGCCGATCCCGATCGCCGTGAGCTGCCACAGCCCGAGCGTCCGTTGCAGGCCGCTGGGCTCCTCGTCAATCTGTTCGATCGGCTTTCGCCGCAGCAACGCGTTCATCGGTAGGGACAATGTCTCCTCCTCAGCCTCGGGTCAGCAGTGACCGTGCGAAGAACGCCAAGTTCGCCGGCCGCTCCGCGAGCCGGCGCATGAAATAGCCGAACCATTCCGTGCCGTAGGGCAGGTAGACGCGCACCCGCAGCCCGCGCGCCGCCAGGTCGGTCTGCGCGTGCGGGCGCACGCCGTAGAGCATCTGCAGCTCGTAGTCGCCGACCGAGCGCCCGCACCGCTGCGCGAGGTGGCGGGCGATCGCGACCAGGCGCGGGTCGTGCGTCGCCACCATCGGCAGGCCCTGCCCGGCCATCAGGATCTTGAGGCACCGGACGTACGACAGGTCGACCTCCGCGGTGCTCCGGTACGCCACCGACTCCGGCTCGTCGTAGGCGCCCTTGCACAGTCGCACGCGCGAGCCGGGCCCGGCCAGATCCCGGCAGTCGCCCTCGGTGCGGCGCAGGTGCGACTGCAGCACCGCCCCCACCCACGGGAAGTCCAGGCGCAGGTCGCCCACGGTGGTCAGCGTCGCGTCGGTGGTGGTGTGGTCCTCCATGTCGACGGTGACGGTGGTGCCCACGGCGGCCGCCGCCTCGCACACCTGCCGCGCCGACTCCAGCGCGATCTTCTCGCCGTCCTTCGGCAGCCGCTGCCCGAAAGCCGAGAGCTTGACCGACACCTCGACGCGGTCGGCGAGCCCCTCGTCCCCGAGCCGCCGCAGGAGCGTCCGGTAGGCGGAGACGTTCGCGTCGGCCCGCACGCGGTCCGTGGTGTCCTCGCCGAGATGGTCGATCGTGACGAGCCGGTCGGCCGCGATCGCGCGCGACACGACGATCGCCGCGTCGACCGTCGTGCCGGCGATGAAGCGATCGACCAGCGGATCGAACGGCCCGGCCTCAACGGCCGCGCGCACGGCGCCCGACCGGGCCGCCGCCAGCAGGGTGCTGCGGAGCATGCCGAGGACCGTAAGTCGCGAGGACGCCCGCATGCTTGTCCGAGCGGACAACGTTTCCGCAGCACCCTGGTCCGGTTCGACAGCTAGCGGCCGGGCCAGCCCCACCGCGGTCGCGCCACTACGACGATCGCGCGGTCCTGCCTCGGCCCGTCGCGGAACACGACCACATCGGTGGCACCACAGCTGCCAGCGAGCACCCGCACTGCCGCGGCGAGATCCTCGACGAGGAGCCCGGACGGCAGCCGGACCCAGAACCGGGCCTGGTCGACCCGGCACCGCGTCCGGACGATCGCGGGAAGCCGGCCGTCCCGTGTGATCACCCCGCCGCGCACGAGTCCCAGCCGCAGCCGGTGCGGCACGATCGCCCGCTGGGCTGCCACGAACAGCGCGTCCCGGACCGGTTCGAGCTTCGCCGCAGCGACCGCGGCCGTCGCGCCTGCACCGAGCCCGAGCGCGACAGCCCCTGGGCCGCCCAGCAGCCCGACCGCCGACCATGACGCGGCGCCGAGCAGTGCCACGATCGCCAGCTCGTACCACCACCGAGCGACCACGACCACCAGCAGCGGACGTCGCCGCAGCGGCGGAAAGAAGCGCCGGACATCAGCCGTGGTGACAGGCCTGTCGACCGTCTGTCGCTCGACGAGCTCTCCACTGTTGCAATTGCATGAGGCGCTAGTAGGCTCCATGTCGTTCCACCTCTTGCCTGTGCATCTGGACGGCGAGCGAGGAACAGACGTCGCGCGGTGTTGGCGCACCGGGCGACATCCAGAGAAGCGTTCGAGGCGGGCTCGCCGCTCACCTCGACGCCCACGGAGGAAGCGCTGCACCGGTCTCAACCACCGGATGCGGCGCTTCTCTCTTTCCAGGCTTCGTCGCGCCCGACAGAACGGGCACGCGGTCTCGCGGAGATAGTGTCCTGACGACCACCCCCTGCCCTGGCCGGCGCCGCAGGATCGCGCGGATGACACCCGCGATCGACGTGGCGACACACTGAATAGTGCGGGGCAAGTTGCCTCACCGCAAGTGGTGAAGCTGCTACCGTCACGAGCCGTGCAGCGGATCCGTCCGAACGGCCGAAGCGGCTCATGACGGCAGGCCCAACGCCGGTCACCAGCCGGCGAGAGCTCGCGAAGCTCCTGCGGGAGCTCCGCGCTGGGCATGGACTCCCCCTCGAGGAGGTCTGTAGCGCGACCGGGATCAGCGCGAGCTTCCTCTCCCGGGTCGAACGCGGTCAGCGCGGTCTGGGCGACGCCAACGCGCAGCGTCTCTGCGACGTCTACAAGGTCCCCCTCGCGACCCGGGCTCGGGTGAGGCAACTTGCCTCGCTGGGCCGCGAAGGCTCATGGTGGGACGACAAGCTCATTCCTCGCCCGATTCGCGAGTACATCGGAGTCGAGCAGGCCGCCACGTCCATCGCGTCCTACGGATCGATCATTCCTGGCTTGTTCCAGACGAGGGCCTATGTCGAGGCGGCGATGGCGAGTACCCAGTTCGAAGCTGATACCGGCGTTCGGAACACGGCGACCGAGCAACGGCTCCGGCGACAGGACGTCCTCAACAGGGCCGATCCGCCGTGGGTGCACACCCTTCTGGACGAGTCCGTGCTCCACCGAGTGACGGGCGGTGTTGCCGCCTTTCGTGAACAACTCGAAGTCCTGCAACACGCAGGCGAGCGCCCGCGCGTCACCATCCAGGTAATCCCCTTCCAGGCCGGTGCGCATCCCGGCGTGGACAGCCGGTTCGTCATCGTCAGCACGAGCGAGGACCACACTCCAGAACTCGTCCATGTGGAGGGATTGTCCGGGTTCCGCAACTTCGAAAAGCCCGAGGACCTCGGACATTACGCGCGCGCATTCCGCATCCTCTCCGCAGTTGCGCTGACGCCTTCCGAGACGCGCGACCTGCTTACGGCCACGATCGCCCGCCTCGATCGCGGCCAGTGAACGCCCATGGGCGTACTAGCCCGAACGGGGCAACAAGATTGCACAGCGACCGCAGTCACTGGTACTTTCGCGCAGCTCGCACGCTCCCCCGCGCCGGCAGCTCGCCCGTTTGCCACTCTGCTGCTCCGGTCGGGCTACGGCCCTGATCGAAGGCGAACACGTGGAAGAGGGCACTCCCGGGAATCTCGTGTGGATCAAGGCGAGCCGGAGCTACGGCATAGGCGAGTGTGTAGAGCTTGCCGCCGACGGCGACGTGATCCGCCTCCGCGACAGCAAAGACCCGGCGGTGCACCTGCGTTTTACCCGGGCGGAGATAGCTGCGTTCCTTGAGGGCGCCCGACACGGAGAGTTCGACCACCTCAGCTGACGGTCCGACCGGCTAAAGTGCGCCCACTCCCCTCGTCCGATCCGACGAGCGCCGCGAGGAGGCCGGGCATGGACACCACGCTCCGCCGGCTCCTCGCCGCCATCGGCGAGCCGCTGGTGGAGGTGGCCGCCGCGCCGTCTGGCCTGGACGTCCTGCTCACCGGGCTCGCGATCGTCGACCCCGACGACGAACCGGACAGCTACCCCGGACAGCTGGTGCTGGTCATCGGGGTACGGGGGCGGGCCGCGACGGCCGCGCTGCGCGCCGCGGCCCGGCGGGGAGCGGCTGCCGTGGCGGTGAAGGCGGGCGGCCCGGCGGACGTGCTGCGGGCCGCCGCCACCGACGCGGGCGCCGCGCTCCTGCTCGTGCGCCCGGACGTGCGCTGGGAGCGCCTCGAGTCGCTCGCGCGCGACGTCCTTCACGAGGGCGGCGCCGCAGGGGACGACGGTTCCGGGGACCTGTACTCGCTCGCCCAGACGGTCGCCCTGCTCACCCGCGGTGTCGTCAGCATCGAGGACACCGCGAGCCGGGTGCTCGCCTACTCCCGCTCCGATGCCGACGCGGCGCAGGTCGACGAGCTGCGCAGGCTCTCCATCCTCGGCCGCCAAGGCCCCGCGGACTACCTGCGGATGCTGCGCGAGTGGGGCGTCTTCAACCGGCTGCGGGACGGCGAAGATGTCGTGCGCGTCGACGAGCACGCCGAGCTGGGCATCCGACGCAGGCTCGCGATCGGGATCCATGCCGGTCACCGCCAGCTCGGCACGATCTGGGTGCAGGAGGGTGCGGAGCCGTTCGCCGAGCGCGCCGCCGAGGTGCTGGTCGGCGCCGCCCGGGTGGCAGCGGGCCACCTCGTGCGCAGGCGCAGCCAGCAGGCGCCCGGCGGGCGGTGGGAGCGGGACCTGGTCGCTGGGCTGCTCGACGAGCGGGCGAGCCCGGACCTGGTGGCCGGCACGTTCGGGTTGAACGAGGACGCGGGCGCGCTGGTCGTCGCGTTCGCCATGCGCGATGGCGACGCCGCCTCCCAGGAACTGGTCGTCGCCGAGCTCCTCGAGGTGGTCTCCGTGCACGCCGCGGCGCACCGGCGGGCCGCACTCTGCGCGGCGGTCGGGGGGCGCGTGTACGCGGTCCTGCCGGAGGTACGCGGGACCGACGGGGCGCTGGCCCTGTGCACCGAGGTCGTGGCGGCCGCACGGCGTCGCAGCGACATCCGGGTCCAGGCGGGAATCGGGTCGCCCGCGGCGCGGCTCGCCGGCGTCCCGAGCTCCCGGCGTGAGGCCGACCGGGTGCTCGACGCCATGGGCGAGGCCCAGGACGTGGCGGTGTTCGGCGAGATCCGCGCCGAGGTGCTGCTCACCCAGACCCTCGGATTGCTGGCGGCGAACCCCGACCTGCGCGACCCCGGCGTCGCCCGGCTCGTGGCCTACGACCGAGAGCACCGGACCGACCTCGTCGGCTCGGTGGTGGCGTGGCTCGACGCGATGGGCGACGTGCGTGCGGCGGCGGAACGACTCACCGTGCACCCCAACACGCTGCGCTACCGGGTCCGGCGGGCCACGGCGATCGCCGGACTCCGGCTGGACGATCCCCGGGCCCGGCTGGTGCACCACCTGCAACTGCTGGCAGCTGGACGCCATTCATAGGACGTTCGCCCTAATATGGCGCGTCCGGACGGCTCAATTCGCGCGGAACACGGAACAACGGGGCATTCGTGAGCGACTACACGAACTCCTTGCCGTGAACTGCAGTGAGCGGAAGCGCTCATCAAGGGGCCACCATATGAAGAACTCGTTCCGCAACATCAACGCACAGGTCGTACAGATGGGTGACACCGTCATCAACAACCAACCGCTGGTGGTCGACCTTCGCGACACGCGGAAACAGCTTTCAGATGCCGTGGCACACGGCGAGGTTGCTGTCGAGACCGGCGAGGCGTTGGGACGAGCCCTGGACGATGTGGAGCGGGAACTGGCCGAACCCACTCCCCGCCCGAACAGGCTACGCGCAATCGTCGAGGGGATGACCGCGCTCACCAGTGGGCTCACCGCTTCCGCCGGCCTGGTCGAATCCGTCGACTCCATCGCGCGCACCATCACCGGTGCGCAATGAGCGATCGACGGTTCCGTGATGTGCAGGCACAGGTGGCGCAGATCGCGGACGTGATCCACAACAACGCACCGGAGCGGTCGCCGGAGGAGCACGTCCGCGCTGGTCACGTCCTGCTCGCCAGTCAGGTGTACCCAGACGCGGTGCGCTCCTTCAGGGCGGCGCTCACCGGGGATCCGAGGAATGCGGAAGCACACTTCGGCCTGGCTCTGTCACTCCTGCAGGGCCGGCGGCCGCACCTGCACAGCGATGCGACGATCCGACAGATCGAAGGTCATCTGCGCGCTTCGACGACTCTTCCCGAAGCGCACGTCCTCGAGCTGCTCATTGCGGAGGACCACCGCTTGGCATGGCAGCGGGCGCCTCGACGTATCCCGAAGCACGTCACGGTGATGGTCCGGGAACTGTCCGCCGAGCGCGCCGAGCTCATTCTCGTACACGTTCCCGCTCCGGAGACCAGAATCTGGCGTGCGCTCGATCGGACTCGGAGGAAGCCCTCATGATCGTGACCGTGCCGATAGGTGGCGTCGGCAGCAAGAGCCGCAAGGAGGCTGTTCGGAAGTACTTCAAGAAGACACCGGACTCCTCCGAGGAGCGCAACGCCATCCGCATCATGATTCTCGCCGGCGTGGCCGCGGTCGCCGCCGTGGTCGTACTGATGAACGGTCCGTGGTTCGTCGGGGTCGCCGTTGGCCTGCTCGCCCTCGTCGCGCTCTCGCAAGGACTGATGCAGCGCGCGACTATCGACGCGGGTACGCGGCGGCCGAGCCGAAGCCGACGGACGCGCAGATGGACCAACTCCTCCGTGACGACATCCGCCGTGCCGCGGGTCGAGCCCTTCAGCGACTCGGGCTGACCCTCGACGAGCTGGAACTACGCAGCCGCGATGTCGACCCACTTGCGGTGGGCGGGCACCAGCGACTCGCCGACCAGGGGCGGGGACCCATCGCCGTCTTCGGCCCGACCGCCCAGGCGCGGGGCCGGATCGGCATCGATCGGAAATGGCGGTTCACGCGCTACGACGTCATGGTGATCTGTCCGACCGGGCATCACCTCGGCATCTACGAGTGCGTGTTGGACCTCGACTCCGGTCGGCGGCGAGAGGAAGAGACCAACGAGTACCACTACGCGGACGTCGTTGCCGTCCGGACGACGACGACCGCGACGCCCGAGGTCGCAATCAACGTGCTCGACCCGACGGCACACCACCAGATCATGCTCGGCGGCACCCTCCACAGGGAGTTTCAGATCATCGTTTCCAGCGGTGACCGGAGCTCGATCATCGTCGGCATCAAGGACGACGACGAACCCGGGGAAGCCGTCCTCCTCCAGGAATCCGGGATCGAGGCCGTGATCGAGGCTGTCCGGCGGATGCTCCGCGTCAAGAAGGGCGGGGTCGTCCCGTCGGTGTAGCCGGTGGGCCGAGCGGGCTTGACAGCGCACGGATACCACCGCAACACTGAGCCATATGGTTCAGTATTCCGGCGGGCTCGACGAGTCCTTCGGGGCACTGGCCGACCGGACCCGCCGCGGGATCCTCGAGCGCCTCGGAAAGCGGGAGGCATCCATCAGCGAGCTCGCCGAGCAGTTCGGCATGACGCTGACCGGGATGAAGAAGCACGTCCGCGTGCTCGAGGAGGCGGGTCTGGTCAGCACGGAGAAGGTCGGCAGGGTCCGGGTGTGCCGGATCGGCCCGCGCCGACTGGAGGACGAGACCGCGTGGATCGCGCGGTACCAGCAGATGCTCGAGGCCCGCCTGGATCGGCTCGGCGAGTTCCTCGAGCGGACGAAAGGGGACGAGCAGCGATGACCGAGGCGACGATCACCACTCCGGCCGAACGGGAGATCCACATCGAGCGGGTCTTCGATGCCCCGATCGACCGGGTATGGCGGGCCTACACCGACCCGGACCTCGTCGCGCAGTGGTGGGGCGGCGGCGAGAAGCTGACCATCGAGCGCATGGAGGTGAAGCGCGGCGGGCACTGGCGGATCGTCGTGCACGGACCGGAGGGCACCGACGGGTTCGAGGGCCGTTATCGCGAGGTGGTCCCCCAGGAGCGGGTCGTGCAGACGTTCGAGTGGGACGGCATGCCCGGCCACGTCGCGGTCGAGACCGCGACGTTCACCGACCTCGGCGACGGGCGGACGAAGGTCACGACGACTTCGCTCTTCCACACCGGCGAGGAACGTGACGGCATGCTGAACTCGGGCATGGAGCACGGCCTCAACGCGAGCTACGCGGCGCTCGACGCCCTGCTGGTGACGCTGGCCTGAGCCGGGCGGGCTCGTCCGGCCGGACAACGGCGAACCGGAATCGTTGTTGGGACGGACGAGCCCGCGAGCGGCCCGGCTTCCTAGGGTTCAAACAACCGCCGACCCTGGGGAGTCCCCTGCCATGGACGCCATCACGACCACTCCGGTCCCGCGGAACGAGCCGGTGCGCGACTACGCACCGGGTTCGCCGGAACGCGCGAGCCTCCAGGCCGCGCTCGCCGAGCTGGGCGGGACACGACACGAGCTGACCGTCACCATCGACGGCCGCCAGCACATGGCGAGCGGCGCGCCCTTCGACGTCGTCGCGCCGCACGACCACGCGCACGTGCTGGGCAGGGCCGCGAACGCCGGGCACAGCGAGGCGAAGGCGTCGGTCGAGGCGGCGCTGCGGGCAGCGCCCGCGTGGCGGGCGATGCCGTTCGACGAACGGGCGTCGGTGCTGCTGCGCGCTGCCGAGCTGCTGTCCGGGCCGTGGCGCGACCGGATGAACGCCGCCACGATGCTCGGGCAGAGCAAGACCTGCTACCAGGCCGAGATCGACGCCGCCTGCGAGCTCGCCGACTTCTGGCGCTTCAACGTGGCGTTCGCCCGCCAGATCCTGGAGAACCAGCCCAGCAGCGGCCCCGGCGCGTGGAACCGGATGGACTACCGGCCGCTCGAGGGGTTCGTCTACGCGATCACTCCGTTCAACTTCACCGCCATCGCGGGGAACCTCCCCACGGCCCCCGCGCTCATGGGCAACACGGTGATCTGGAAGCCGTCGCCGACGCAGACCCTTGCCGCGTTCTACACGATGCGGCTGCTGGAGGAGGCGGGCCTGCCGCCGGGCGTGATCAACCTGTTGACCGGTGACGGCCGCGAGATCTCCGAGGTGCTGCTCGCCGACCGGGCGCTCGCCGGGATCCACTTCACCGGATCGCCGCCGACGTTCCAGTACCTCTGGCAGCAGGTGGGCGCCAACATCGCGAACTACGCCGGCTACCCAAGGGTCGTCGGGGAGACCGGCGGCAAGGACTTCGTCGTGGCGCACGCCTCGGCCGACGTCGACGTGCTGCGCACCGCGCTCGTCCGCGGCGCGTTCGAGTACCAGGGCCAGAAGTGCTCTGCGGCCTCGCGCGCCTTCGTGCCGCGTTCGGTGTGGGCCCGGCTGCGCGACGACCTCGTCGCCGAGGTGCAGGCGCTCTCGATGGGCGACGTCGCCGACTTCGGCAACTTCATGGGCGCCCTGATCGACCGGCGGTCGTTCGACAAGGTGGCGGGCGCGATCCGGTCGGCACACGACGACCCCACGCTCGACGTCATCGCGGGCGGCACGGCCGACGACTCCGTCGGCTTCTTCGTGCGGCCGACGGTCGTTGTCGGCTCCGACCACAACCACGAGGTGTTCCGCACCGAGTACTTCGGCCCGCTGCTCGCCGTGCACGTCTACGACGACGGTGACTTCGACGAGGTGCTCGGCCACGTCGACCGCGGCGCACCCTACGGGCTCACCGGTGCCGTGATCGCCCGGGACCGCGCCGCCATCGACCACGCCACCGACGCGCTGCGCTTCGCGGCCGGCAATTTCTACGTCAACGACAAGCCAACGGGCGCGATCGTCAACCAGCAGCCGTTCGGCGGCGCGCGGGCGTCGGGCACCAACGACAAGGCCGGCTCGATCTACAACCTGCTGAGGTGGGTGAGCCCGCGGGCGATCAAGGAGACCTTCGTGCCGCCGACCGCGAGCCGCTACCCCCACCAGGACTGAGGAGGTACCCGCGGCCGCGGGGCTCGTCTATCGGGTGTGTGCCTCGATGCGCTCCAGGATCCACCGGATGCCCGGGTGCTCGGGCGTCCCGTCAGCCGCATCGGGTCCGGTGTCGAAGTCGTTGTTCCACTGCTCCGGCGTTCCCGGGTCGCCGAGGTGGTCGGGTGTGCCCACCCGCGAGGCACCCTGGAACCAGCCCGCCACGTGGACCATGAGGTGGACCTGCTTGCGCGGGTCCTGACCGACGTAGTCGATCAGGCGTCGATAGGAGTCCTTCCCGGCGATCGCGCCTGCGCTGCCGCTCACGTAGTCCTCGTCGCGCCATGCGCCGAAGATGCGACGCCACTCCGGGAAGTCGATGTAGTAGCCCTCCCGGGCCGCCACGGACGACGAGTCGTCCAGGAAGCCTTGTCCGCTGCCACCGAACGACTCGATGTTGATGATCGGTTTGCTGGTGTGGTCCTTCAGTTCCTCGAACGCGTCGATGGCCTTGCCGCCGTCGCTCCCTGCGTCGTGCATCAGCACGTCGACGTCATCCAGGTCGGCGATCTCCTCGCTGTCGTCGACCTCCACCGTCCCGGTACCGACGAGACGGCCCGGGGCGGCCTCCTTCACGGCGGCCAGGTACTTCTCCAGGTTGTGCTTCGAGGTGAGCGAGTTCGACAGATCGGGCTCGTTGAAGACGTTGAAGATGACGTTCGAGTAGTCCTTCAGGGCGGTGGCCGCCGTACGCGCAGCGGCGGCCAGTGTGTCCCGTGAGTCGTCGTCCGCCGCCGACCGGTAGAACAGCCCGACGATCGCCACCATCCCGCGGGCATCGGCCGCCTGGACGATCCGCCTGGTCCGCTCGATGACCTCCGGCCCGGTGGTGGACCCGTTCGACGTGTGCTGATCGTCGTCCCCGAACCCGACGATCGAGGTGATCTCGCTCGAGTCGTGGTCGATGTCGCCGTCGGGCGTGAACACCTGCGTGTACCCACCGCTCGAGCCCTGCAGCCACACGATGAAGCTGTTCACGCCGTGGTCGCGCCACGTGTCGAGCTGGGAGATGAGCTCGTCGGTCCAGTCGTCGCGCATCGCCGCGCTGGCCACCCGGAACCCGAACAGCGTGGACGGAGTGCCGTTCACCAGGATCTGGCTGCCCTCCACCGACACCGTGGTCTGCGAGCGGCCCGGCGCCGGCGTCGGATGCCCCGCCTCCTGCGCCGGTCCGCATGCGGCGATCAGCAGGACCAGCACGCTGGTCAGCGCGGCACGAAGCGTCACGGGTGGACGGTAGCCAGGACGCGCACCACATCGAGCAGGGACCGGTCGTCGCCAACGTTGCCGGGGAACACCACGTAGGGGATGCCGGTGGCCGGGCCGCCGACCGGCTCCCACAACGAGACGATGCCGGGCAGCATCGGCCCCCGGACGATCGCGTGGCGGATCTGCAGCCCCTCGCTCGCGACGTCGGACGATGTGATCCCGCCCTTGGCGATCACGAACCGCGGCGCGCGCTGCGCGAGCGTGCGTCGCACCACGTGGACCAGGCCGGCCGAGACGGTGCGCGCGATCTGCAGGCTCGCGGCCGCCGAGTCCGTCCGCATGAGCGTCCGGCTCGTGTGCAGGATGACGTCGCCCTCCGCGAGCGCCGCGACCACCTCGGCGACGACCGGGTCGAGCGATTCGAAGCCGATCCCCGCGCTCGATGTCATGTTGCGCATCAGCTCGCGGACCTGCAGCTCGACCACCCGGGCGCTCGGGTGCTCTGCGCGCAGCACGTCGAACTGCCGGGTGGTGAGCCCCACGTGGGAACCGATGACCACGAGCCCACCGCCGGGTCCGGGCGCCCGCCCCGCGAACGCCTCGTCCGCGGTGAGTGGCGCGCGGACCTCCTGCCCGATCCGGCCCCTGACGAACGGCGGCCCCACCCGGTACAGCAGCGTCTTGCCCCGCCGCTCCGCCTCCGCGAGCCCGAGCGCGAGCGCGCGCAGGTCGTTCTCGGTGACGATGTCCGCGACGGCCGGCGCGCCGCCTGCCGCGCGGTCGAGGGCGTCCGCGATCGCACCGGCCCCGCCGCGGATCACGTTCAGGTCGAGGACGATCACGTCTCGCGCCGGGTAGCGGCCGCCGGACTTCTCCTCCACGTACTCGGCCAGGCGCGACGACCTGAACCCGAACGTCGCGTCCTGCGCGAACTCGGTCTCGGCCACCGGCGTGAGCCCGCCCGAACCGTCGCGCATGTAGTGCGTGCCCCCGATCGTGACGCGCCCCGCGTCCGGGAACGCGGGCACGATCACCACGGCGTCGGTGTGCACACCGGAGGCCTGCGCCAGCTCGTCGGCGATCACCTCGGGTTCGAGGGGGAAGTGCCCGCGCAACGTCGAGTCGCTGCGGCTGACGAACCCCAGCGCCTCCCCGCCCGCGGCCGAAAGGGCGTTCCGCACGACCTCGCGGTTGCGCTTCTCGGCCTCGGCGGGATCCAGGCTCCGGGTGTTGGTGAGCACGTACACCGCGGAGGCCTGCTGGGCGAAGGCCCACTCGAAGTCCTCGGCGGACCAGCGGGTGAGCACGGGCAGGTCGGCGACGGACTGGGTGCCGGTCGGATCGTCGTCGAGCACGACGAGGGTGCGTCCCGATGCCACGACGGACGCCGCCACCTCGCGCGCCGCGATCTCGACCTCGGGCGGGTAGCCGGCGAGCAGTTCGGACTCGATCACGTTCACGAGATCTGCAGCCCGCCGTTGATGTCGTACGTCGCCGCGGTGATCCAGCCTGCGTCGTCGCCGAGCAGGAACGCGATGAGCGCCGCGACCTCGTCGCGCGTGCCCACCCGCCCCAGCAGCGTGTCGGCGGCCATCGCGGCCTTGCGCTCGTCGGTGAGCGTGCCGCCCATGATGTCGGTGTCGATCGGCCCCGGGGCCACCGCGTTGACGGTGATGCCGTGCTCCCCCACCTCGCGGGCCAGCGCGCGGGTGAAGCCGATGATGGCGGCCTTCGACGCGCTGTAGGCGACCTTCGAGTACGTGCCACCGCCGCGCTGCGCCGAGACCGACGAGACGCTGACGACCCGGCCTTTCTTCCGCTCGATCATCCCGTGCAGCACCCGCTGGGTGACGATGAAGGTGCCACGCATGTTGATCGCGAAGACGCGGTCCCAGCCCTCCACCGTCTCGTTCATGAACGGGACGGGCGAGCTGATGCCCGCGAGATTGGCCAACCCGACGATCGGCGGCAGGCCGGCCTCCACCTCCGCGATCGCCGCGTCGACGGCGGCCTGGTCGGAGACGTCCACGCCGACGCCGAGCGCCGGCACGCCGTGAGCGGCACCGATCTCGGCGGCCGCAGCCCGCGCCTGGTCGGCGTCGATGTCGAGCACCGCGACCGCCCAGCCCTCGCCTGCCAGCCGGTCGGCGGTGGCGCGGCCGATACCGCGCGGGGAGGCCGCGCCCGTCAGCACGGCGGTACGTCCGTTCTCGGTCATGCCGTCCTCTCCTCGTAGGTCTCGATGACGCGCGAGTCGTCGCGCGCGGACAGGCCCGCGTCGGCGGCCTGCACGTAACGATCCCGCGCCACGTCGAGCAGCGGGGTGCGGGCGCCCACCGCGCCTGCGGCGTCGGCCACGAGGCCGCTGTCCTTGACGAAGATCGAGATCGCGCTGGTGACGTCGACGTCGGTGCCCTGCAGCATGCGCGGGCCGCGGTCGGACAGCATGAACGAGCCTGCTGCGCCCTGCTCCACCAGCGAGAGGACCTGGGCCTGGTCCAAGCCGAGCTTGCCGGCGAGCGCGAGCGCCTCGGCGGCCGCCACGATGTGGACGGCGCACAGGTGCTGGTTGACGACCTTGATCGCCTGTCCTTCGCCGACCTCGTCACCGACCTCGCGCACGACGCCGAGGGCGTCGAGCACCGGGCGCGCCGCGGTGACGTCCGCGGCTGGGCCGGAGGCGAAGAGGGTGAGCTCACCGGTCTTGGCGCGCGCGACACCGCCGGTCACGGGCACGTCGAGCACCGAGGCGCCGGCCGCCGTCAGCCGTGCGGCTTGCGCACGCACCGACTCCGGTCCGACCGTGCTCATGACGATCCAGCGCCGGCCTGCGACGTCCCCGGCGAGCGCCTCGGTGACGAGGCCGGCGAGCTGGTCGGGTGTGGCCACCATCGCGACCACGTACTCGGCGCGGGGCGCATCTCCGAAGTCACCGACTGCGGGTACCCCGGCGGCGCCCGCCCGCTCGAGCGCGGCGGGGAGCTTGTCGACCCCGGTCGTGTCGTGGCCGGCGTCCACCAGCCTGCGAGCCATCGGAAGGCCGATGGCCCCGATCCCGACGAAGGTGACGGTTGACATGGGCTCCTCCTAGGAATGGGTCGCAGAGCGCCAGACGACGAAGTGGCGGCGCATCGCGGCGCCCGCGGCGGCGCCGTCACGGGCGACGAGCGCCTCGACCACGTCGAAGTGCACGGCGTCCGAGGGCCGCGTTGCCCCGTCGACGAGGGGTTCACGTTCCGCGGCCAGCCGCCTGCGGTCGACGACAGCGCCACGCAGGACGTGCGCGAGGCCGTCCCGCATCAGGGTGAAGATCGGGTTGTCCACCACGGTGAACAGGCGACGGTGGAACGCCAGGTCGGCTTCCAGCGCGCGATCCTGGTCGCCCGCGTCGACCGCGCGCACCATCTCGTCGACGAACCCGCGCAGCTCGGCCACGTCGGCGTCGGTGACGCGCTCCGCCGCGGCCTCGGCCACCGAGATCTCCAGCATCTCCCGGGCAGCGCTGAACTGCTCGTGGGTCAGCTGGCCGAGCTGGCGGGAGAGGTCGAAGTAGAGCCGCAGGAAGCCGGCGTCCGGGACCTGGAGGTACGAGCCGCGCCCTTGGGTCCGGTCGAGGAAGCCCAGCATCTCGAGCATGGACAGCTGCTCCCGCAGCGACCCGCGACTGACCTCGAGGCTCGCCCCGAGCTCGCGCTCGGTCGGCAGCCGCAGCCGACCGGTGCCCGGCTCCGGCACCGCCTGCTCGGCGAGACGGCGGACCAGGAACAACAGGTCCATCGCCTCGCCCCCTCGCAGATTGGTTCGACCAATCTAGGGCACGTCCACGATTGGTTCAACCTTTCCAGTCGAGCTGGTGCTCGGGCACGCCGACGCTCCTCCCGTACGCGACGACGTGCGCACGCGCGGGCCCGTCCCCTTGCCGGTACCGGAACGAGCGCCCGGCGAAGACCACGACGTGGTCGGCCCCGACCTCGAAGTCCGCATACCAGCCACCTTCAGCGAGCAGGGCGGCGGCCAGCGCGTCGGCGAGCTCGCCCGCCCGATCGTCGGGCGCCTCGATGTCGAAGAGCGTCCAGATCGGCGGTTGGCCCGGCCCGGTGGACGCCGCGACGTCCTCCCGCCACACCCGGACGACCCGCATGTCGGGCACTTCCAGCACGGCGCCGGGGCGGAGGCTCTCGGCGATGATGCGTGCGCGCAGCATCACCTGATCATGGCCTGGTGAGCACCTCCGCCACCACCGCCAATGCGCGCTCCAGCTCGTCGCCGGTCGGGCCCGCGTAGCCGAGGACGATCCCCGCGGCGGCGGGTGCTCCGGCGTAGTGGCGGGCGAGCCCGTCGAGCCGGACATCCCGTGCCGCCGCCGAGGCCACGACCGCCCGCTCGGTGGCCGCGTCCGGCAGCGGGACCACGACGTGCGCGCCCGCCGCGTCGCCCTCCACGACGCGCCCGGCGCCCCGGACGGCGGCAACGACCGCGGCCCGGCGGCCGGCCAGCTCGCGCCGCAGCCGTCGCAGGTGACGCGCCAGGTCACCGTGGGCGCCGAACGCGGCGAAGACCCGCTGCCCCGCGCGCGCCGGACGGCCGCCGCCGCGCTGGCGGGCGGCCAGCACCGCCTCCCGCACCGCGGGCGGGGCGACCAGCCAGCCCGCGCCGAGCGTCGGGGTGAGCAACTTGCTCGCCGTGCCGAAGTGGACCACCACATCCGGCCCGAGCGCCGCGAGCAGCGGCAGCGGCGCGACGTCGTAGCGCAGCTCGCCGTCGTAGTCGTCCTCCAGCACGAGGAACCCCTCTGCGCGTGCCCGCTCCACCAGCGCCACCCGCCGCGCGGCAGAGAGCCGCGAGCCCGTCGGGTACTGGTGCGCCGGCGTGCAGTAGACGGCCGCGAGGCCGCTCGGCAGCGCGTCCACCACAAGGCCCGCGGCGTCCACCGGCACGCTCGTGACGTCGAGTCCCGCGTCGCGTAGCGCGTCGACGGCGCGCTGGTAGCCCGGCTCCTCCACCGCCACCCGGGCGCCCGCGGGCAGGGTGCGCGCGAGCTCACCGATGGCCGCCGTGCTACCGCCGGTGGCGAGCACGTCGGCGGGGTCGGCCGGCAGGCCGCGGTGGCGCAGCAGGTGCTCGACCACCACGCCGCGGAAGGCGTCGAGTCCCACGAAGTCCGGTCCGATGTCGGGCGCGGGGTCGGCGGCGGCCCGCCATGCGCGTCGCCAGGCGGCCCGGTCGAGCGCGGCGACGCACGGCGTCCCTGCCGTCAGGTCGACGAATGTGCGCTCTGGCCGTGGGGCGAGGGCGGCCGCTGCCCGCGGCACGGCACGAGGTCCGGCGGGCGCCCCCACCACGTACGTGCCCGACCCGCGCCGGCCCTGCGCCCAGCCCTCCGCGAGCAGCTGGTCGTACGCCGCACTCGTCACGGTGCGGCTGACGCCGAGGGTCGTCGCGAGCGCGCGTGTCGACGGCAGGCGGTCGCCCGCTCGGAGCGTGCCGTCGGCGGTGGCGGCGCGCAGGGCGTCGGCGAGCTGGACGGCGAGCGGGCGCGGAGCGGTGCGATCCAGCGACAGCGGCGGCAGGTCCACGAGTGGCCTTCCGAAGTCGGGTGAAAGTGGCCCTGCCACGATGCCACCTCACGGCCGAGGATGGGAGTGTGAGCCTCTCGACGACCGACCGCACCACCCTGACCCGCCTCCGCGAGCGCGCCCGCACCGACCGCGCCGACCTGCACGCCGTGCTCGACGCGGGGCTCGTCTGCCACATCGGGCTCGTCCGCGACGGCGCCCCGGTCGTGCTGCCCACCGGCTACGGCCGCATCGACGACACCGTCTACGTGCACGGCTCCACCGGCGCGGGCTGGCTCCGGATCGCCGACGGCGCCCCGCTCTGCCTCACCGTCACCCACGTCGACGGGATCGTCTACGCCCGCTCGGTGTTCCACCACTCGATGAACTACCGCAGCGCCGTGGTGCACGGTCCCGCGCGGCTCGTCACCGACCCCGCGGAGGCGCTGGCCGGGCTGCGCGCCATCGTCGAGCAGCTCTCGCCCGGGTCGTGGGAGCACGCCCGCGAGCCGGACCGTCGCGAGCTCGCCGCCACCGCGGTGTTCGCGATCGACCTCGGCGAAGCGAGTGTGAAGGTGCGCACCGGCCCGCCCAGCGACGACGAGCCCGACATCGCCGCGGGTGGCCGCTGGGCGGGTGTGCTGCCGGTACGCACGGTCTTCGGCGTCCCCGAGCCCGACCCGACGCTCCCGCCCGACGCCTCGGTGCCCACCCACGTCGCCGACCGCCCCATCCCGGTGGTCGAGTAGCGCCGGCCCGCCAGGGCCGGCGCGTGTCGAGACGACGAATGCCGTCGGGGGGTCTCGATACGCGCCGGCGCTGGGGCGCCGGCCCCACTCGACCACCGGGAAGCCCGGCGCCCCCATCACGCTCACCGGCGCGGACGCGGCAGCGTTGGGCAGGCGGCCGTCTGAAACAGACCACTGGACCGGGTGACGTAACCTCGGCTCGCGTGGACGCTCCCTATCCGACTGCCCCCTACCCGGAGGCGCAACGCCTCGACCTGGTCGAGGAGCTGCACGGCCACCGCGTGGCCGATCCGTACCGGTGGCTCGAGGACCCGGACGACCCGCGCACGCGGGCGTGGTCGGCCGCGCAGGACCTGCTGACCCGGGAGCACATCGACGGCCTCCCCGGCCGGGACGGGCTCGCGACCCGGCTGACCGAGCTCATGTCGGCCGGGTCGGTGTCGGCTCCGCTGTGGCGCGCCGGTCGACGCTTCGCCACCCGCCGCGCGCCCGGGCAGGAGCACGCGGTGCTGCACGTCCGGGAGCCGGACGGTGCCGAGCGGGTGCTGCTCGACCCCATCGCGCTCGATCCCACCGGGCGCACCACGATCGACGGCTGGGTACCCGACCTGGAGGGCAGGCTGCTGGCCTACCAGCTCTCCAGCGGCGGCGACGAGCACTCGGTGCTGCACGTGCTGGACGTCGCCAGCGGGGAGGACGTCGAGGCGCCGATCGACCGCTGCCGCTACTCCGACGTCGCGTGGCTGCCCGGCGGCGAGGAGTTCGTGTTCGTGCGGATGGTCGCCGAGGACGAGGTGCCGGCCGGGGAGCAGGCGTTCCACCGCCGGATCTGGCGGCACCGGGTCGGCACTCCCACCACCGAGGACGAACTGGTCGACGGGCCGGGGCTCTACGAAGAGCACACCTACTACGGCGTGCACGTCTCGCGGGACGGCGGCTGGCTGGTCGTCACCGGCAACATCGGCACGGCCCGCCGCGACAGCGTGTGGATCGCCGAGCTGGGGGACGGCGACAAGATCCCCCCGCTGACGCCGCTGCTCACCCAGGCCGACGACGTGCAGTGTCACGCGTGGGTCGACCGCGACGGCCTGCTGTACCTGCACACCACCGACGGTGCGCCCCGCTGGCGGCTGGCCGTCACCGACCCGCGCACACCGGCCCGGGAGCACTGGCGCGAGCTCGTGCCCGAGGACCCCGGCTCCGTGCTGCAGGCCGTGCGGCGCCTGGAACGGCCGGACGGGCCGCCTCTGCTCGCGCTCGCCCGCGCCCGGCACGCCGTGGCCGAGGTGGCGCTGCACGACGCGGACGGCACCCTGCACAGCACCGTCCCGCTGCCCGGTACCGGCTCGCTCACCGGCATATCGGTGGCCGACCGCGACACCCCTGCCGAAGCCGGCCGGCTGTGGCTCGGCTGGACCGACCTGGTCACCCCTCCCGAGGTACAGCGCTACGACCTGACGACAGGGCTCATGCTCCGCGAGGAAGCGGCGCCAGGGGCCGTCGACGTGCCCGCCGTGCGCACCGAGCACCGCGAGTTCACCTCGGCCGACGGCACGACCGTCCGGATGTTCGTCATCAGCCCACCCGACGCGTCCGCCCCCCGGCCCGCGCTCATCACGGGCTACGGCGGCTTCGGCATCAGCCGGGTGCCTGCCTACACCGCGTCGGCGCTCGCCTGGGTCGAGGCAGGCGGCACGTTCGCGCTGGTGTCCCTGCGCGGCGGCGGTGAGGAGGGCGAGGAGTGGCACCTCGCCGGGAACCGCGCCAACAAGCAGAACGTCTTCGACGACCTGCACGCAGCGGCCGCCGCCCTGATCGACGCGGGCGACACCGCCGCCGACCGGCTCGCGATCATGGGCGGGTCCAACGGCGGGCTGCTCGTCGGCGCCGCGCTCACCCAGCGCCCCGAGCTGTACCGGGCCGTCGTCTGCTCGGCGCCGCTGCTGGACATGGTGCGCTACGAGGAGTTCTCGCTCGGCCGCACCTGGAACGACGAGTACGGCACGGCGGCCGACCCCGATGAGCTCGGCTGGCTGTTGAACTATTCGCCGTACCACCACGTCCACGATGGTGTGGCGTACCCGGCCGTGCTCTTCACCGTGTTCGACTCCGACTCGCGGGTAGACCCCCTGCACGCCCGCAAGATGTGCGCGGCCCTGCAACACGCCAGCACCGGCGACCCGCACACCCGTCCTGTCCTGATCCGCCGCGAGACCGACGTGGGCCACGGTGCCCGCGCCGTCTCCCGCAGCGTCGCGTTGGCGGTCGACCAGCTGTCCTTCCTCGCCGCACACACCGGTCTGGAGCTGTCGTGACCCCCGCTCCCCTGCCCACCACTCCGCTGTCCCCCGCAGCCCTACCCGCAGCCGCCGTACCCGATCAACCCACCTGCGCTGCCGACGCAGGCAGCTGGTGCGCGGAGTTCTACAAGGTGACCAACAGCGACTTCCTCGCCCGTTCCGCGGACACCATCGTCTCCACGACGTTCAACGTGGCCCTGATCGTCGTGCTCGGCGTGGTGGCCCGGTTCCTGATCCACCGCACGATCAACCGCATCGTCGAGGGCGCGACCAACTCCCGGCTCTCCCGCCTCGTCGGTCGCGCGCCGCGGCTGCGCGGCACCAACGGCAACGGCCCGATCACCCCGCGCCGCGCCCAGCGGGCCCGCACCATCGGCTCGGTGCTGCGCTCGATCAGCTCGACCGTCATCCTCACGGTCGGCGCGATCATGGTGCTCGCCGAGTTCGGTGTGGCGCTCGCCCCGATCCTCGCCTCGGCGGGGATCGTCGGCGTCGCGGTCGGCTTCGGTGCCCAGAACCTCGTGCGCGACTTCCTCTCGGGCATGTTCATGCTGCTGGAGGACCAGTACGGCGTCGGCGACATCATCGACGCGGGCGAGGCCAGCGGCGTCGTCGAGGCCGTCGGGCTGCGGATCACCACGTTGCGGGACCACCAGGGCACCGTCTGGTACGTCCGCAACGGCGAGATCCTGCGTGTGGGCAACAAGAGCCAGGGCTACGCGGTCGCCGTCATCGACCTGCCGCTGGCCCACGCCGCCGACATCCCCAGCGCGAGCGCCCTCGCGGAGCGCGCCGCCACCGAGCGCGTCGCCGAGAAGGACGTGGCCGACTCCGTGCTCGAGCCACCCGAGATGCTCGGCGTCGAGCGCGTCGGGCCGGAGGGTGTCACGCTGCGCCTGACCGTCAAGGTCAAGCCCGGCGAGCAGTTCGCCGTGCAGCGGGCGCTCAACGCCGCCATCGCCGACGCCTTCGAGGACGCCAACGTCCCGCGGCCCTCCATCTTCCCCGGGCAAGACTCCTCCCGCCCGTCGATACCGTAGTGCCGGAGGGGAGGGATGATGGAGCCGTGACCGATCCTCAGAACTTCTACGCCGAGGTCGGCGGAGCCCCGGTCTTCGAGAAGATCGTCCGGCGCTTCTACGAACAGGTGGCCGAGGACGAGGTGCTGCGGCCCCTCTACCCGGAGGAGGACCTCGGCCCGGCCGAGGACCGGCTGCGGATGTTCCTCGAGCAGTACTGGGGCGGCCCGCGCACCTATTCGGACCAGCGCGGCCACCCCCGGCTGCGGATGCGCCACGCCCCGTTCAAGGTCGGCCCCATCGAGCGCGATGCCTGGCTGCGGTGCATGCGGGTGGCCGTCGACGATGCCGGGCTGGATCCGGCCCACCGCGACCAGCTGTGGCAATACCTCACGTATGCGGCGGCAAGTATGGTGAACAGCCCCTTCTGAGTCCACCAACCGCGCGAACTACTACCCGGTGTGACGGACAGCCCTCGCTCCGTCCCCAATAGCTTGGCAAGATTCGGTCCCGTGCAGTGGTGGCGCGATGCCGTGGTGTATCAGATCTACGTCCGGTCGTTCTCGGACGCGGACGGCGACGGCATCGGTGACCTCGATGGCATCCGGGCCCGGCTCGGATACCTCGAGCTGCTCGGCGTGGACGCGATCTGGCTGACCCCCTTCTACACCTCGCCGATGGCCGACCACGGCTACGACGTGGCCGACCCGCGCGACGTCGACCCGGTGTTCGGCGACCTCGCCGCGTTCGACCGCCTCATCGCCGACGCCCACGAGCACGGCCTGCGCGTCACGATCGACCTCGTCCCGAACCACACGTCCCGGGAGCACGAGTGGTTCCGCGTGGCGCTGGACGCCGCGCCTGGCAGCCCGGAGCGGGCCCGTTACCACTTCCGCCGCGGCCGCGGGCCGAACGGCGACGAACCGCCCAACAACTGGCAGAGCGTCTTCGGCGGGCCCGCGTGGACCAGGGTGCAGGACCCGGACGGCAGCCCTGGCGAGTGGTACCTGCACCTGTTCGCCCCCGACCAGCCGGATCTGAACTGGACCAACGCCGAGGTGTGGGCCGACCTGGAGAAGACGCTGCGGTTCTGGCTCGACCGCGGCGTCGACGGGTTCCGGATCGACGTCGCCCACGGCATGAGCAAGCCACCGGACCTCCCGGACGCGCACGAGGAGCGCGAGCCCGCCGCCGACGGCGAGCGGTGGGCCGCCTCGGTCGTCGAGCCGGACCCGCGCTTCGACCACGACGACGTCCACAGCGTGCACCGGATGATCCGCGCTGTGCTCGACCACTACCCGGGCCGGCTCGTCGTCGGCGAGGTGTGGGTGGGCGACAGCGCCCGGTTCTCCCGCTACATCCGCCCCGACGAGCTGCACCTGGGCTTCAACTTCCGCCTCGTGCGAGCGCCGTTCGATGCCGGCGCCATCCGGACGGCGATCGAGCAGTCGCTCACCGCCGTCGCCGACGTGGGTGCCCCGCCGGCGTGGACCCTGTCGAACCACGACGTCTCCCGGCCCGTCACGCGCTACGGCGGTGGCGCCACCGGCCTCGCGCGGGCCAGGGCGATGGCCCTCGTGGAGCTGGCGCTGCCGGGGGTCGTCTACCTCTACAACGGTGAGGAGCTCGGCCTCCCGGACGTCGAACTGCCCGACGACGCGCTGCAGGACCCGATGTGGGAGCTCTCCGCGCACACCCGCCGGGGCCGCGACCGCTGCCGCGTGCCGATCCCGTGGGAGGGCAGCGCCCCGGGCTACGGGTTCACCCCCGGTGACCCGTGGCTGCCGATGCCGCCCGACTACGGGAAGCTGGTCGCGGCCGAGCAACTCGAGGACACCGGGTCCATGCTGTCGCTGGTGCGGCGGGCGATCGAGCTGCGCAAGACCCACCCTGGCTTCGAGGGCGAGGAGCTGGAGTGGTTCGGCGCCCCCGAGGGCTGCTTCGCGTTCCGCAGGGCCGGCACCACGTTCGTCTGCGCGCTGAACACGTCCAGCGATGCGGTCCCGCTCCCGCCGGGCGAGACCATCCTGGCCAGCGGCCCCCTCGCAGACGGCATGCTCCCGCCCGACACCGCCGCCTGGCTGGCCTGACCCCGGTGGTCTCGATACGCGCCGGCCCTGAGGGCCGGCGCTACTCGACCACCGGTTGTGCTCAGCCCACGAGCAGCGGGAGTGCGGTGATCCGCCGCCGGACGACCGCGCCGTAGCGGGCATCGAGGCGCAACCAGGTGCCGGTGGCCGAAACGCGCACCACGCCGGCATCCGGGCCGGTGTCGCCGAGGAACCCCATGCCGGACAGCGCGAACAGGCAGCGCAGCGGCACCTTCACGGCTGGCTTGGCTCCCGCCGAGACCGTGAGCACCGTCTGGTCCAGAAGCGACGCGGGCGGCCCCATGGGCCCCGCGTTCTCCCGCGCGACAGCGAGCCCGCGCTCGGTGAGCCGTTCCAGCTCCGCTGCCGGTACCTCGTCGACCTGCTGCCAGCCCACGGACGGCGGCAGCTCGCCGTGCCAGAACCCGCCCGTCCCGGGGTCCACGGTCTCCGCCCGCTCCACCGTGAGCGCGGTGAGCAGGCCCGTGGCGGGCACCGTGACGTCGGTGGGCTCCAGCGCGCCGTGCACGGTGCGGGTGGCGAGCACGTCGAACGGCGTGGCAGCCCACGCCGTCACCGTGCCGTCCCGCGCCTGCAGCCGTACGAGCGCGGCCTGGTCGAGCCGCACCACCCGCGCGACGAACGCGCCGAGGTCGCCACGCTCGTCCGGGTCCGGCACCATCAGCCGCGTCACGCCGCCCACCTCCCCAGGAACTCCCGCTCCTCGGGCGTGAGCCGCCGCGGCCGCTGGGCTGACAGGTCGAACGTGGCCAGCCGGGTCTCGGCCGTGACGGCGACGGCGTCCCCCTCCTCCGGCCCGTCGTGCATGACGTACCGGATGCGGAACGCCGCCGCACGCAGGTCCTCCACCGCCATCGCCACCCGCAGCCGCCGGGACCGGTAGGCGAGCTGGCGTTTGTAGTCCACCGACAGGCCCGTGACCAGCAGTCCCTCGGCGAAGCCTCGAACGCCCTCGGCCCGGGCCTCGTCGAAGACGAGCTGGATGCGCGCCTCCTCCAGCAACGTCACGGTGACCGCGTGGTTGACGTGCTGGAAGACGTCCTGATCGGTCCAGCGCACAGCGACCTGAGCGACGAAGGGTGCCACGCCGTCCACCCTCTCAAGCGACGCTCCCCACCGGAACGCAGGGGCTCACGGCAGTCACCGCGCCCCGATCGACGCGATCAGCTCGGCGACCCGCCCGGGCTCGTCGACCTGGACGTAGTGCCGCGCCGTCGCCAGCAGGTGCAGGTCAGACGTCGGGAGGAGGCGGTGCAGCCGCCACGCGACGCGGCGGTTCAGGTACGGGTCGGCGTCGCCGAACACGATCCGCACTGGGCGGTCGAAGTGGCGCAGCCGCCGCGAGCGCAGCCGCCGGCTGATCACCGTCCCGAGCAGATCGTCGTTGAGCCGCCAGAACGCGGGGCGGGCGGCCCGGAAATCGGCGTACAGCCTCGGGACGAGCTCCGCGCGCGCGGCTTCGTCGCGGATGAACCGCCCGACCTGCCAGGCGAACAGCTTCTCGTCGAGCCGCTCGTTGCGGCGGACGACGGCACGCGCGATCGTGCGGACCAGCGGCGTCGAGTAGAGCGCGATCGCCTCCGGCGCCCGTAGCGCGGGGTGCCAGCCGTAGTAGGTGTTGAGCAGCACGAGCCCGGACACCCGCTCGGGATGGGCGACCGCCCAGTCGATGGCAGGCGGGCCGGAGGCGTCGTGCGCGACGAGCACCGCCTGTTCGAGTGCCAGCCCGTCCATCACCGCCTCGACCTCGCCGACCTGGTTGGTCGCGGTGTGCGGGTAGCCGGGCGGCTTGTCGGAGCGACCCCAGCCGAGGAAGTCGAACGCCACCACGCGCCGGCCGGCGAGCTGCGGGACCACCCGGTCGTAGAGGTGCAGGTTGTCCGGGAAGCCGTGCATCAGCACGATGGCCGGCTCCGTGCCGGGATGCTCCACGACATGGAGCCGATGACCATGATGTTCGACCATCCGCTCGCGCGCCATCCGATCAGCCCGTCCGATCTGCTCGCGACGTTGGGTCAGCGGGCCAGGCCACGCAGCTGCCGGGACACGACCGAGAGCGTGGCCAGGTCCAGCTGCCCCGCCTTGCCCACCTCCTGCAGGGCCGCCCTGGCGCGCACGAGCCGCGACGCGTTCGCCTTCTCCCACAGCGCGATGGACTTCTCCACCGACGCGCCCGGGCCCGCCTCGCGCAGCGCGTCGAGGGTGATCGCCCGCAGCGACGCGTACAGGTCGTCGCGGAGGGCGAGCCGGGCGAGCGCGTGCCAGCGGTCGCCGCGCTCCAGCGCGGTGACCGACGTGAGCGCCGAGTCGACGCCCAGGTGCTCGGACAGGCCGTAGTAGAGCGCCGCGACCTCGTGTGGCTCCCGTGCCTCCCGGTCGCGTTCCGACAGCTCTGTGAGCTCCACGACGTCGAGCAGCCCGTAGCGGTACATGAGCGCCGCGGAGCGCGTCGCCGTCTCCGGCTCGATGCCGGCGGACCGCAGCTCGGCCGCCCTCATCTCGACCGCAGCCTGCTCACGACCGCGAAGGAACTGCGGCAGCGCCGAGCTCAGCTCGCGCATCGTGGACGCGAACCGGCTCACCTCGGCCCCGACCGCGAGGGGCTGCGGTCGGTTGGTGAGGAACCAGCGCGAGGCGCGGTCGAGCAACCGACGGGTCTCCAGCACGAGCTGGTCCGACACGGCCGTCGGGATTCGCGGAGACCGCAGCTCACCCCACAGGGCACGCAGGTCGAACACGGCCGTGGTCACGGCGTAGGCCCGCAGGGCGTCAGCAGGGCCGGCCGAGAGCTCCTCACCCAGCCGGAACGCGTACGTCATCCCCGCACCGTCGACCATCTCGTTGACCAGCAGCGTGGTGACGATCTCGCGCCGCAGCGGGTGGTCGCGGACCGCGGCGGGGAACCGCTCACGCACCGCGTGCGGGAAGTACTCCGGCAGCCGCCCTGAGAACGCCCCGGCGTCGGGCAGGTCGGTGGCGAGCACCTGCGCGGTCAGGTCGAGCTTGGTGTGGGCGAGCAGCGTGGCCAGCTCCGGGCTGGTGAGCCCGGCACCGGCGGCCTCCAGCGCCGCGAAGCCTGCGCCGTCGGGGAGCACTTCGAGCTCGCGGTCGAGCCCGCGCCGGGTCCCGAGGTCGGTGGTGAGCCGCGCGTGCACGCTGACCATCGCCGGCGCGTGAGCCCTGGCGATGCCGAGCACCTCGTTCTGGTCGCGGTTGTCGGCGAGGACGAGGTCGGCCACCTCGTCGGTCATCTCCAGCAGGACCGCGTTGCGGGCCTCCCGGTCCAGCTGGCCCGCCGCCACCAGCCGGTCCAGCAGGATCTTGATGTTGACCTCGTGGTCGGAGCAGTCGACGCCCGCCGAGTTGTCTATCGCATCGGTGTTGATCTTTCCGCCGCGCCGGGCGAACTCGATGCGCCCGCGCTGGGTCAGCCCGAGGTTGCCGCCCTCACCGACGACCCTCACCCGCAGGTCGGAGGCGTCGGCCCGCACGGGGTCGTTGGCCTTGTCACCCGCGTCGGCGTGCGTCTCGTCCGACGCCTTCACGTACGTGCCGATGCCGCCGTTCCACAGCAGGTCGGCCGGCGCCCGCAGGATCGCCGCGATGAGCTCGGGCGGGCTCAGCTTCTCGACGTCGTCAGCGATGCCGAGGGCCGCGCGGATCTCCGGCCCGATCGGCACCGACTTCGCCGTGCGCGGCCACACCCCGCCACCCGCGCTGATCACCGACCGGTCGTAGTCGTCCCAGGACGAGCGCGGCAGCGCGAACAGCCGCTCGCGCTCGGCGAAGCTCGCCGCGGTTTCCGGGTTCGGGTCGACGAAGACGTGCCGGTGGTCGAACGCGGCGAGCAGCCGGATGTGCCGCGAGAGCAGCATCCCGTTGCCGAACACGTCGCCGGACATGTCACCGACGCCGACGACCGTGAACTCCTGGGTCTGGGTGTCGACCCCCAGCTCCCGGAAGTGCCGCTTCACGCTCTCCCAGGCGCCCTTGGCGGTGATGCCCATGGCCTTGTGGTCGTAGCCGACCGAGCCGCCGGAGGCGAACGCGTCGCCCAGCCAGAACCCGTACGACGCGGCGACCTCGTTCGCCACGTCGGAGAACTTCGCGGTGCCCTTGTCGGCCGCCACGACGAGGTAGGAGTCGTCGGCGTCGTGGCGCACCACGTCCGGCGGCGGGACGGTCTCGGTGCCCACGAGGTTGTCGGTGACGTCGAGCAGCCCCGAGATGAAGGTCCGGTAGCAGAACTCGAGCTCCTCCGGGCCCGCGTCGTCGCGCCGGACGATGAAGCCGCCCTTCGCCCCGACCGGGACGATCACCGCGTTCTTCACGGCCTGCGCCTTGACCAGTCCGAGGATCTCGGTGCGGTAGTCCTGCGGCCGGTCCGAGTACCGCAGGCCCCCGCGCGCCACGGGCCCGAACCGCAGGTGCACGCCTTCCACCCGCGGCGAGTACACGAAGATCTCGAACTTCGGCCGCGGCGCCGGCATCCCGGGCACGTCGGCCGGGTTCAGCTTGAACGAGAAGAAGGGGCGGTCGCGGAACCAGTTGGTCCGCAGCGTCGCGCTGATCATCGCGAGGTAGCTGCGCAGGATCCGGTCGGCGTCCAAACCGGTGACGGCGTCGATCAGCCCGCGCACGTCGGCGAGCGCCGCGAGCACCTCCCGCTCCCGCTCGGCGAACGCGGGGTCGAACCGCGCGCGGAACAGCGCAATCAGCCCCTTGGCGACGGCCGGGTGCGCGAGAAGCGTGTTGGCCATGTATTGCGGGCCGTACGGGCTCCCCAGCTGGCGCGCGTACCGCGCGTACGCCCGCAGCACCGCCGCCTCCCGCCATGGCAGCCCGGCCCGCAGCACCAGCGCGGAGAACCGGTCGGACTCGGCGTCACCGCGCCACGCGGCACGGAACGCCGTGCAGAACGCCTGCACCACCTCGGGGTCGTCGAACGCCGCTCGGAGCGGCTCGTCGACCTTCAGGCCGAAGTCGTAGAGGAAGCACCGCAGCCCGTCGGGTCGCACGAACTCCGAAGGCCGCTCGTCCAGCACGTCGACGCCGAGCTGCTGCAGCAGCGGCAGCACGGCGGTGAGCGACGCGGGCGCGCCCGCGAGGTAGAGGGTGAACCGCGGTTCGGCGTTCTCGACGTCGGCGACGTACATGCGGGTGTCGAACGCGCCCTGCTCCGACAGCGCCGCGATCCGGCGCAGGTCCTCGACGGCGTGCGGCGGGGCGACGGCGGCCTTGTACGCCTCGGGCACGCCGGGCAGGAGCGCGGCCACACCCGCGGTGTCACGCTGCGAGAGCAGGCGGTCGTCCCACGTGCGGACGGCCTCCGTCAGCTCGTCCTGCAGCGCCGCGACGTCGACGTCACCGAACCCGGCGGCGTCTGGCTCGGTCAGCACCGTGAAGTGCACCATCGCGAGGCTCGACTCCGACAGCCGCACCGTGAACTCGACGTGCCGGCCACCCAGCCTGCGCTGCAGCACGTCGGACATCCGGATGCGGGCGGCCGTGGTGTAGCGGTCCCGCGGCACGTAGACGAGGCACGAGATGAAGCGGCGGTACGGGTCGGGGCGCATGAACAGCCGCACGGCCCGACGGCCGGCCACCGCGAGCACCCCGACCGCGGTGTCGTGCAGCCGCTGCTCGCCCACTGCGAACAGCTCCTCACGCGGCAGACCGGAGATCACTTCCAGCATCCGCTGGCCCGAGTACGACTCCAGCGGGAAGCCCGCCCGGTGGATCGCGTCGCGCACGCGGCGCTCGACCACCGGGATGTCCAGCACGCTCTCGTACAGCGCAGGCACCGTGAGCAGGCCGAGGAACCGGTGCTCGCCGACCAGCCTGCCGCCGGCGTCGAACGTTCGAATTGCGAGGTAGTACGGGTGCACCGGCCGGAGCGGGCTGGGCGCGCTGGCCCGCGTCATCACCAGCAGCTCGTCCTGGCCGTCGGCCTTGTCGACCTTCGGCGCGAACGTGTCGATCGTCGAGCCCTTCCGGAGCACGCCGAGGCCCGACTCGGGTTCGGCGTGCAGGTCGTCGCCACTGACGACGTAGTGCCGGTAGCCGAGGAACGTGAAGTGGCCGTCGGCGAGCCAGCGCAGCAGCTCCGCGACGTCGGCCGGGTTGGTGCCGTGGGGCACCGGGGTGTCGCGCGGCAGGTCGTCGGCCACCCGCCGCGCCCGCTGCACCATGGGCTCGGCGTCCTCGACGACCTCGCGGACGTCGCCCAGCGCCTGCGCGAGCGCCTGCTCCAGCTCCGCCCGGTCGACCTCGCTCGGCAGCAGGTCGAGGTGGATCCACGACTCGACGAGCGCGTCGGCCGGCGGCGCCGCCGGGTCGGCCTCGGTGAGCACCTCCGCGAGCTCCCCGGTGGGACCGCGCCGCACGACGACGATCGGGTGGATCACCCGCACCGTCTCGGCACCGGTCCTGCCGACGGCAGCCAGCAACGACTCGACGAGGAACGGCATGTCGTCGGTGACGATCTCGACGACCGATCCCGCATCCGCCCCCTCCTGCGGATCCCGCACGCGGATCAGCGGCTCCCCAGCGGCCCGCACCCGGGCGAGCTGCAGGTGGCCGCGGGCAGCGCCGAGCAGCAGCGGACGGTGGTCGCCGCGCTGGAGGTCGGGGGCGTGCCGCGCGTACAGCGCTCCCAGATCGGCAAGGGCAGGGTCGATCGGCTCGGGATCGGACGCAGGCGGTTCCGCCCGCTCCCGGGTCCGGCTCGTCACAATTCAGCTCCGGGTCTCGCCGACGGCGTACTCGCTCCGCCGCCGTTGGGCGCCCGCGAGGCAGCGGGCTCACCGTCACACTAGCCCTGCCCGAGACGCTCGAATCCGGCTCGTGGGCGCCGGCGGGCGGGGCCCGCAACCCGGCGCTTGCGACGCACACACCCGCGCGGTTGCGCGGGGCGGCCCTACCGAAGAGGCCGCGCAGACAGGGGCGGCGTCCCTACTCGACCACCGGAGGCACGCCCGTTCGCGGATCCTAGATTCCTCGGTAGGCCGCCAGCGCGCCTGCGAGCAAGTCGGCGATCCCAAGGCCCTCGGTGGACTCCGACCGTTCCCGCCGGCTCGCTTCCGGCGGTGTGGGCTGCTCGGTGGGCTGCTCCTTCGGCACGGTGGCGGTGGCGGCTGCTGCTGCGTCGCGCTTCGCGCGCCGCCCAGCCCTTCCGCCGTCAGCGCCGTTCACCGGGCCGGTGCCGTTCGACCCGGTCCGGTTCGACCCGTTGCCGTTGGATCCGTTGCCGTTGGATCCGTTGCCGTTCGATCCGTTGCCGTTCGATCCGTTGCCGTTGGACCCATTGCCGTTGGACCCGTTGCCGTTCGATCCCCCGCTCGACGGCTTCTCGCCACCGCGGTGACGAGTGGAAGCAGCGGTTCCGGCCGGCTTAGGCGATGCCTCTTGATCCTGGGGCGCTATGCGCCGCCTGCGGCCCGGCTCACCGGCCTCGTCGCGCGTTGCCCCGTCCGGCCGCGCACGGTCTGCACCGTGGCGCCCAACGGCTGGCGGCGCGGTGTCGCCGGGCGACGCGGGATCGGGCTCCACGGATTCGCCGGAGAAGGGCCAGCGCGGCGACTCGCCGGCAGCGCCCGTGTCGAGCTCCAGGAAACCGCGGACCCCGCGTTCCTGCATGCTCTCTCGCGCCGCTGCCCGGTACTTCTGCCCGCGCACCTCGGACATGCTGGCTACTCCGTCGGCCCACGAGTCGCGCGCGGAATCGTGACGGCGGGGATCCTCCGCCTTCTCGCGCGCTCGGCCTGCCGTGGCGAGCGGCTGCAGGATCTGTGCTCCCACCGGGCCGTCCGCATCGTGCACCGCCACGCGCAGCTGCGCGCCGGGAAGCTCCTCAGCGGCGACGAAACCGTCGAGCATGCCGGGCAGCGTGCGGTGCATCCAGTCGGTGGCGTCCGCACGGCTCCAGCCCGCCTGTGTGACGATGAGCACGTCGGAGTCGCCGAACCGGGATCGCGCACCCTGAGGGAGCCGTTCGGCCAGCAGTTCGGCGACCGACCGCACCACCGCCGCGGCACGCGGGCCTGCGAAGCGGCGCCCGTCGCGCGCGATGTCGACAACCACCGCGCAGCCGTCGTCGGACGGCGGCCGCTCGCCGATATCAGGGGGCCCGCTGACCCCGATGCCGCTGAGCGCCCGGTCGAGCTCGGCGAGCGCAGACTGCAGCCAGCCGTCGGACTCGTCGGAGTCGCCGGACGACGTCGCGGCCACGACGGGCTCCGGCTCCGGGCGATCCGCGCCGAGCCCCTCGGAGCCCGGAGACCACGGTTCGACGACCGGCGGCTCCTCCTCATTGCGCCGCCGGGCACCGGAGCGCGCACCGCGGGACCGGCCACCCTCGCCGCCCTCGTCGAGGGTCCCCGACCGGCCGTGCCGCCCGCGCGCGGTGCGCTCGCCGGTCCTTTCGGCGCGCTCGTCGTCGCCGTCACCCGAACGGCGCCGTGACCGGCCGGACCGCTCCCGCTCTCCGGAGTCGCCGTCGCGATGCCGGGCAAGCTCGGAGTGTCGCGGCGGAGTCGGCGTCGCGTCGTCGCGCTCCTCACGGGCACGGCGCGACCGTCTGCGATCGGTGTCGGAGAACCGGCCTCGCCGACGCGCCGAGGCGTCTTCGCCGCCCGCACGTTCCCCGTCGAGGGTCGGCACCCAGCCCGACGACGCGTCCGGTTCGACGGAGCGGTGCGCCTCCGCCTCGATGGACTTGCCGTTGCGTGGCGCCGAACCGTTCCCGGAGGGGTCGACCGATCCAGAGCGCAGGCCCTCGATGAGCAGATCGCCGATCGGCGAGTCGCCTGCCGAACCGGTCCACGGGACGGCGTCCCAGGCGTCCGGCCGCGCCTCGGCGGCGGCCGGCTCGGCCTCCGCGGGCGACGGCTCCTCCAGCAGCCGCTCGAACCGCGACTTCCCACGCTCCGGGCGCTCCTCCCGGTTCACCCTGAGCTTCCGATCGCCTCGCGTGATCGCAGGCAACACGGTGGTTGCCTCCGTGCTGGTCTGCTCCTCGTCACGAGCGGCGGCGGAGGCCGGAGCCCGTTCCCTGCGCCGTTTCGGCTGCTCGGGCTCGGCCGGCAGCTCGGCCAGCTCGGCCAGCGCGGCGAGGAAGCGACGGGACCGGGCACGATCGCGGCGCTCCGCCCCTACCGCGAGCTGCAGCGCCTCCAGCGCGGTGTCGAGCTGCTCCGCCTGCTCGTGCAACGCTCCGAGCGCCGTGCGGCAGACCGCTTCGAGATCTGGCACATCGCTCCCGGCGGCGTCCTCGGCCGCCTGTGCAAGCAGCTCCACGGTGTCAGCACCGTCGTCCTGAGCCGCGAGGGCCCGGGTGACCGTGAGCCGCAGGAGCGCCAGCTGCCGGGTGGGACGGCCCTGCTCGGACAGCCGGGGCAGCAGCGCCGCGCAGCCCTCGCGCGCCTCGGTGACCTGTCCAGCGTCCAGCAGTGCGGAGATCCACTCCGCCGCCAGGGCAGCCGCCAGGTGGCCCGACGGGGTGCCCGAGCCCACGCGCGCACGGTCCAGCCGGGCGAGCCCTTCGGCCGCGTGGTCGACGGCGACCGCCGGCCGCCCGGCCCGACGCTCCACGACCGCCCTGACGAGCGCCACCGAGGCGCCACCGAGCTGCGCCGACGCACCGCCGACCGTGGTCCACGCGGCGTCGGCGGCGTCGAGCGCGGATGACACCTCGTCAGGTGCGTCCTCGACGGCGCAGCGCGCGTGGGCGCAGAGGAGGTCGGCCGTCAGCTCGGGGTCACTGTCGTCCGCCTGCACCCCGGCGAGGAGCCGGCGGGCGGACTCGACCTCCCCGGCGCCCGCCGCGACCATCGCCAGCTCGATGCGGAGCCGGTGGGCCGCGGCGCCCGTGAGCGCGTCACTGCCCCACCGCCCCACGGCCGCGAGCACACCACAAGCCGGCTCGCGGCCGTCGCCGGTGGCGGCCCGTGCATGCACGGCCCATCCGGCCGCCGCCAGCCAACGATCCTGCTGGCCGGTGGCAGACGCCTCCTCGAGCACGTGGTCGGCCAGCTCGGCCGTGAGATCGGGCCGGGCCCACCGCAGTGCCGCAGCCGCCTTGACGAGGTCTGCGTCCACCCGTGGTACCGCTCCGATCCCTTTGCCTTCGGCACGCGTCGACCGCACGTGACCTCCTGAAGTGCCGGGATCCACCTCCCGGGCCGGTAGAGATCACCAGCCAGGGGGATGCATAGCTCTCAGTCGCGGGTCAGCTTACGGTGCGTCACTCGGTGCGGTCGCGCGGCCTCCGCACCCATACGTTCGATCTTGTTCCGCTCGTATGCCTCGAAGTTGCCCTCGAACCAGAACCACGAGGCCGGGGTCTCGTCCGTGCCCTCCCACGCCAGGATGTGCGTGACGACGCGGTCGAGGAACCAGCGGTCGTGCGAGATCACCACCGCGCACCCGGGGAACTGCTCCAGGGCGTTCTCCAGCGAACCGAGCGTCTCGACGTCGAGGTCGTTGGTCGGCTCGTCCAGCAGGATCAGGTTGCCGCCCAGCTTGAGCGTCATCGCCAGGTTCAGGCGGTTGCGCTCGCCACCGGAGAGCACCCCCGCCGGCTTCTGCTGGTCGGCCCCCTTGAACCCGAACGCCGCGACGTAGGCGCGCGAAGGCATCTCGACGTTGCCGACCTTGATGTGGTCGAGCCCGTCGGAGACGACCTCCCACACCGTCTTCTTCGGGTCGATCCCGGCCCGGTTCTGGTCGACGTAGGACAGCCGGACGGTATCGCCGACCCGGACGGTGCCGGAGTCCGGCTCCTCCAGCCCGACGATCGTCTTGAACAGCGTGGTCTTGCCCACACCGTTCGGGCCGATCACCCCGACGATGCCGTTGCGCGGGAGCGAGAACGACAGGTCCTTGATCAGGACGCGGCCGTCGAAGCCCTTGTCGAGGTGGTCGACCTCGACGACGATGGTGCCCAGTCGCGGGCCCGGCGGGATCTGGATCTCCTCGAAGTCAAGCTTGCGGTACTGCGCGGCCTCGGCCGCCATCTCCTCGTAGCGCTGGAGCCGCGCCCGGCTCTTCGCCTGGCGCGCCTTCGCCCCGGACCGAACCCATGCGAGCTCGGAGACCAGCCGCTTCTGCAGCTTGGCGTCCTTGCGACCCTGGACCGCGAGACGCTCGGCCTTCTTCTCCAGGTAGGTGGAGTAGTTGCCCTCGTAGCCGATGGCCCGGCCGCGGTCGAGCTCCATGATCCACTCGGCGACGTTGTCGAGGAAGTACCGGTCGTGGGTGACCGCGAGGATCGCACCGGCGTAGCTCGCCAGGTGCTGCTCCAGCCACAGCACGCTCTCGGCGTCGAGGTGGTTGGTCGGCTCGTCGAGCAGCAGCAGGTCCGGCTTGCTCAGCAGCAGCTTGCACAGCGCCACCCGCCGTCGCTCACCACCGGAAAGCTGGGTGACCGGGGCGTCCGGCGGGGGGCACCGCAGCGCGTCCATCGCCTGTTCGAGCTGGGAGTCGAGCTCCCATGCATCGTTGTGGTCCAGGATCTCCTGGAGCCGGCCCATCTCGTCCATCAGCTCGTCGGAGTAGTCCGTGGCCATCTGCTCGGCGATCGCGTTGTAGCGATCGAGCTGCTGCTTGATCTCGCCGAGGCCCTCCTCCACGTTGCCGAGGACCGTCTTCTCCTCGTTCAGCGGCGGCTCCTGCTGGAGGATGCCGACCGTGGCGCCAGGGGCCAGGATCGCGTCGCCGTTGTTCGGCTGCTCGAGGCCGGCCATGATCTTGAGCACGGTCGACTTCCCGGCGCCGTTGGGCCCGACGACGCCGATCTTCGCTCCGGGCAGGAAGTTCAGAGTGACGTTGTCGAGAATGACCTTGTCGCCATGGGCCTTGCGGACCCTTTGCATGCTGTAGATGAACTCCGCCACGTGACGATGGTAGTTCCGGCCGGTCACGCACCGACGGCCCCCTCACCGGCCAGCACGCGCACCCCGCGATCACCGTCCTCTCGTGCGGGTCCACCGCCGGCCGTTTGGGACCGCTCGCCCGGCGGCACCGCGGCTGCGCCCGACGGCCCCTCCGTGCCCGGCGGGGCATCGGCCGCCGCCCCTCTCGTGCGCGTGACAACGGCTGTGGACCACCGAAGATCAGGCCCCACCGCGCCGGCGTTGATCTCCAGTCGGTGCTCGACGCGCCCGTCGCGTTCGAAGCTCTGGTTGACCAGCTTGCCGTGGACGACGACCGGATCCCCGACCCGGAGCGACAGGAGCACGTTCTCCGCAAGCTGCCGCCAGCACGTGACCGTCAGGTAGACCGGCTCCGCCTCGTTCCACTCCGCCGCCACGCGGTTGAAATACCGCTCCGTGCTCGCGATCCTGAACCGCACGCCCACGCCGTTCTTCGACGCCAGCCTCTCCGGCTTCGTGGCAATCCGGCCCGGCACCGTGAGATAGATCGTGCTCATCGTCGCGCTCCTCGCTCGTGTACGTGGCCCGTCGGGGCTGGTGCTTCCGAGCGTGCGCCGTCTGCGACGAGGCCGCGAGACCGATTTGGGAACTGTGGATGACCGAGGTACGAGGTGGACAACTCGGTCTGGCGCGCCTGGTCCTGTCGGTGGACCGTGCGATGATGGGTAAAAACAAAAGTGGGCCCCGCCTACTGGCGGGGCCCACTTTATCAAATTAAATGTCGGCGGCGACCTACTCTCCCACACCCTGGCGAGTGCAGTACCATCGGCGCTGGAGGGCTTAGCTTCCGGGTTCGGGATGGGACCGGGCGTTCCCCCTCCGCCAAAACCACCGACAACACTATCAAATTATAAACCTATAGTGGATGCGATTATGCGCTCAGGGTCGCACAGTGGATGCAAACAACTCGCTGTGAATAAGCCCTCGGCCTATTAGTACCAGTCAACTCCACCCATTGCTGGGCTTCCATCTCTGGCCTATCAACCCAGTGGTCTGCTGGGGGCCTTAACCACGCAAGGTGGTGGGAGACCTCATCTTGGAACGAGCTTCCCGCTTAGATGCCTTCAGCGGTTATCCCTTCCGAACATAGCCAACCAGCCGTGCTCCTGGCGGAACAACTGGCACACCAGAGGTTCGTCCGTCCCGGTCCTCTCGTACTAGGGACAGCCTTCCTCAAGTCTCCTGCGCGCGCGGCGGATAGGGACCGAACTGTCTCACGACGTTCTAAACCCAGCTCGCGTACCGCTTTAATGGGCGAACAGCCCAACCCTTGGGACCTACTCCAGCCCCAGGATGCGACGAGCCGACATCGAGGTGCCAAACCATGCCGTCGATATGGACTCTTGGGCAAGATCAGCCTGTTATCCCCGGGGTACCTTTTATCCGTTGAGCGACACCCCTTCCACCAGGTGGTGCCGGATCACTAGTCCCGACTTTCGTCCCTGCTCGACCTGTCAGTCTCACAGTCAAGCTCCCTTGTGCACTTACACTCAACACCTGATTGCCAACCAGGCTGAGGGAACCTTTGGGCGCCTCCGTTACATTTTGGGAGGCAACCGCCCCAGTTAAACTACCCACCAGGCACTGTCCCTGGACCAGATCATGGCCCGAGGTTGAGACACCCAATTCGACCAGAGTGGTATTTCAACAATGACTCCGCAACCACTGGCGTGGCCACTTCACAGTCTCCCACCTATCCTACACAAGCCGAACCGAGCACCAATACCAAGCTGTAGTAAAGGTCCCGGGGTCTTTCCGTCCTGCCGCGCGTAACGAGCATCTTTACTCGTAGTGCAATTTCGCCGAGTCTGTGGTCGAGACAGCGCCCAAGTCGTTACGCCATTCGTGCAGGTCGGAACTTACCCGACAAGGAATTTCGCTACCTTAGGATGGTTATAGTTACCACCGCCGTTTACTGGCGCTTAAATTCTCCGCTTCGCCCCCGAAGGAGCTAACAGGTCCTCTTAACGTTCCAGCACCGGGCAGGCGTCAGTCCGTATACATCGTCTTGCGACTTCGCACGGACCTGTGTTTTTAGTAAACAGTCGCTTGGGCCTGGTCTCTGCGGCCGGCTGCCCCTAGCCCGCAAAGGGCTTCAGAGCCTCCGGCCCTCCTTCTCCCGAAGTTACGGAGGTATTTTGCCGAGTTCCTTAACCACAGTTCACTCGATCGCCTTGGTATTCTCTACCTGACCACCTGTGTCGGTTTAGGGTACGGGCCGCAACAGCACTCGCTAGAGGCTTTTCTCGGCAGCATGGGATCATCCTACTTCGCCTCAATCGGCTACGCATCACCTCTCACCCTCAATGACATGCGGATTTACCTACATGTCAGGCTACAGGCTTACACCAGGACTACCACCGCCTGGCGGGACTACCCTCCTGCGTCACCCCATCGCTTGCCTACTACCGGATCGGGTCCCACGCTCCCCCAACAAGCCAGCCCGAAGGCCAGCAAGCGGGTTCGGATGGTTAGCATCACCGGCCTCGGCACGGGCGCACTGCCACGGGCACGGGAATATCAACCCGTTATCCATCGACTACGCCTGTCGGCCTCGCCTTAGGTCCCGGCTCACCCTGGGCGGATTAACCTGGCCCAGGAACCCTTGGTCATTCGGCGGCAGAGGTTCTCACTCTGCATTCGCTACTCATGCCTGCATTCTCACTCCCACACCCTCCACCCCTAGGTCACCCCGAGGCTTCACTGGATGCAGGACGCTCCCCTACCCAACACCACGACTACACAACCCCCCGAAAGGGGAAGCGGATCTAATGTGGCATTGCCACGGCTTCGGCGGTGTGCTTGAGCCCCGCTACATTGTCGGCGCAGGACCACTTGACCAGTGAGCTATTACGCACTCTTTAAAGGGTGGCTGCTTCTAAGCCAACCTCCTGGTTGTCTGGGCGATCCCACATCCTTTCCCACTTAGCACACGCTTAGGGGCCTTAGCCGGTGATCTGGGCTGTTTCCCTCTCGACTACGAAGCTTATCCCCCGCAGTCTCACTGCCGCGCTAGAAATACCGGCATTCGGAGTTTGGCTGAGTTCAGTAAGCTTGTCGGCCCCCTAGCCCATCCAGTGCTCTACCTCCGGCATCCACCACGCGACGCTGCACCTAAATGCATTTCGGGGAGAACCAGCTATCACGGAGTTTGATTGGCCTTTCACCCCTACCCACAGCTCATCCCCCAGGTTTTCAACCCTGGTGGGTTCGGGCCTCCACGACGTCTTACCGTCGCTTCACCCTGGCCATGGGTAGATCACTCCGCTTCGGGTCTACACCCCGCGACTACACGCCCTATTCAGACTCGCTTTCGCTACGGCTACCCCACACGGGTTAACCTCGCCACGAAGCATAACTCGCAGGCTCATTCTTCAAAAGGCACGCCATCACTTCGAAAAGCTCTGACGGCTTGTAGGCACACGGTTTCAGGTACTATTTCACTCCCCTCCCGGGGTACTTTTCATCTTTCCCTCACGGTACTAGTCCGCTATCGGTCATCAGGGAGTATTTAGGCTTACCGGGTGGTCCCGGCAGATTCACAGCAAATTCCACGAGCTCGCTGCTACTCGGGAGCAACGCCCACAGCGCGTGCGGAGTTTTCGTGTACGGGGCTCTCACCCACTACGGCGACCCTTTCCAGAGGCCTTCCACTAACACCACACAACACCATCTGGAGCTCGGCAGAACCCCAACGGCGAAATCCCACAACACCCCAGCCGCAACGCCTGCCGGCTTGACACGACCGAGGTTTAGCCTCATCCGCTTTCGCTCGCCACTACTCACGGAATCACGGTTGTTTTCTCTTCCTGTGGGTACTGAGATGTTTCACTTCCCCACGTTCCCTCTCATACCCTATGTATTCAGGCATGAGTGACACCCCATGACGGGTGCCGGGTTTCCCCATTCGGACATCCTCGGATCACAGCTCGGTTGACAGCTCCCCGAGGCCTATCGCGGCCTCCCACGTCCTTCATCGGCTCCTGATGCCTAGACATCCACCATGTGCCCTTAAACACTTATTCACAACAAGATGCTCGCATCCACTATGCAACACTCAACGCACAACCACACCCCAACCCAACTTGACCACCACCACCCCGACAAGCAGAGCGTTAGGCGATCCAGGCCAGGGGCCAGAAGAAACAACCCGCTTCCCGGGTGTCTCCTCAGGACCCAACAGTGTGTCAAGCCATTCGTGTTCATGAACTGAGCTCTATGATCCACCCAGCGCCACACCCCACAATCCAGCAGGTGTGACTTCTTAGAAGAAGGAGAACCAACCCAACGTTCAGGCCGGTCAACCCCACCAACACGGTGGACTCCTTAGAAAGGAGGTGATCCAGCCGCACCTTCCGGTACGGCTACCTTGTTACGACTTCGTCCCAATCGCCGGTCCCACCTTCGACGACTCCCTCCCACAAGGGGTTAGGCCATCGGCTTCGGGTGTTACCAACTTTCATGACGTGACGGGCGGTGTGTACAAGGCCCGGGAACGTATTCACCGCAGCGTTGCTGATCTGCGATTACTAGCGACTCCAACTTCACGGGGTCGAGTTGCAGACCCCGATCCGAACTGAGACTAGCTTTAAGGGATTCGCTCCACCTCGCGGTCTCGCAGCCCTCTGTACTAGCCATTGTAGCATGTGTGAAGCCCTGGACATAAGGGGCATGATGACTTGACGTCATCCCCACCTTCCTCCGAGTTGACCCCGGCAGTCTCCCATGAGTCCCCGGCATTACCCGCTGGCAACATGGAACGAGGGTTGCGCTCGTTGCGGGACTTAACCCAACATCTCACGACACGAGCTGACGACAGCCATGCACCACCTGCACACCAGCCACAAGGGAACGCCTATCTCTAGACGCGTCTAGTGCATGTCAAACCCAGGTAAGGTTCTTCGCGTTGCATCGAATTAATCCACATGCTCCGCCGCTTGTGCGGGCCCCCGTCAATTCCTTTGAGTTTTAGCCTTGCGGCCGTACTCCCCAGGCGGGGCACTTAATGCGTTAGCTGCGGCACAGAGACCGTGGAATGGCCCCCACACCTAGTGCCCACCGTTTACGGCGTGGACTACCAGGGTATCTAATCCTGTTCGCTCCCCACGCTTTCGCTCCTCAGCGTCAGTATCGGCCCAGAGACCCGCCTTCGCCACCGGTGTTCCTCCTGATATCTGCGCATTTCACCGCTACACCAGGAATTCCAGTCTCCCCTGCCGAACTCAAGTGATGCCCGTATCGACCGCACGCTCAGGGTTGAGCCCCAAGTTTTCACGACCGACGTGACACACCGCCTACGAGCTCTTTACGCCCAATAATTCCGGACAACGCTCGCACCCTACGTATTACCGCGGCTGCTGGCACGTAGTTGGCCGGTGCTTCTTCTACCGGTACCGTCAGTCACCCTTCGTCCCGGTCGAAAGAGGTTTACAACCCGAAGGCCGTCATCCCCCACGCGGCGTCGCTGCGTCAGGCTTTCGCCCATTGCGCAATATTCCCCACTGCTGCCTCCCGTAGGAGTCTGGGCCGTATCTCAGTCCCAGTGTGGCCGGTCGCCCTCTCAGGCCGGCTACCCGTCGTCGCCTTGGTAGGCCATCACCCCACCAACAAGCTGATAGGCCGCGGGCCCATCCTCAGCCGAAAAACTTTCCACCCACTGTCATGCAACAGCAGGTCATATCCGGTATTAGACCCAGTTTCCCGGGCTTATCCCAGAGCTGAGGGCAGGTCACCCACGTGTTACTCACCCGTTCGCCGCTCGTGTACCCCCGAAGGGGCCTTACCGCTCGACTTGCATGTGTTAAGCACGCCGCCAGCGTTCGTCCTGAGCCAGGATCAAACTCTCCAACAAAATCTGGCTCTAGCAATTGCACTCCCCAAGGACGGGGCCTTGGCGAAGTGCGAATGTTCAAACTGGCACAAAACCAATTCATGAACAAGCTCGACACACTGTTGAGTTCTCAAGAGACACCCGCACACCATCGTCCGCCGTTAGGCGTCCTTCCGGGGCTGTTCCCCCACTGTACACCTCCCGATCCGAGTGGATCCGGGGGGTCCCTGTGAGGGGGGCGGTCAGCGGGCCCTGTTGACCGAGGCTCTGAGGCCTTCGTTCTGTCCGGTGTCTCGCTGACAACGAGAAAGTTACGCGAGTGCTTCGGGGCCAGTCAAATCGCCCCCCTCGCAACGCGCTGACCAGCCGAAACCGGCCTCCGGACGTCACTCACCGTGCCGGTCAGGGGCACCGCACGCGACGAACGGTCAGTCGTCGCGGGTCTGTCCAGACTGCTCGACAGAGCTGTCCGCATCGCGATGACCTGCGGATACAGCCTCAGAGGAGGCCTCGGAGCGGGCTGCACCCCCGTCGCCATCCGCTGGCGAGGTCTCTTTCGTGTGACCTGGCTCATTGGCGATTTCGTCGCTTTGCGCGACGAGCGGCGGCTCACCCGTCGCCAGGCGGCGGAGCATCGCGTTGTAGGCATCGAGGTCGACATCGCCGTGCAGGTCGGCCTGTCGATCAGCGCGCCGCGCCGACCGTTCGTCCTGGCGCGACCACTGGATGACCAACGCGATCACCACGAGGAGCAGCGGGATCTCGCCGGCGGCCCAGGCGAGACCACCGCCGAGCCGCTGGTCAGCCAGCACGTCGGGCACCCACGGCAGGGCGAGGCTGCGGTAGTAGTCCCCTCCCAGCGCCGTGTTGCCGCTCATGACCGCCACCCCGAAGAACGCGTGGAACGGCACGGACGCGAACACGAGCCCCATCCGGGCAGCGGGTGGCAGCCGTCGCGGTGCGGGGTCGATGCCGACGATCGGCCAGAAGAACAGCGCCCCCACCAGCAGGAAGTGCAGGTTCATGACCTTGTGCGCCCAGTGCTCGGGCAAGGCGGCGGGGAAGAGCCCTGAGAAGTACAGCGCGTAGTAGCTGCCCACGAAGAGCGCCAACGCCACCAGCGGGTGCGTGAGCAGGCGCGCGAGCGGCGAGTGCACGGCCGCCAGCAGCCATTCCCGCGGTCCGGGCGGCCGCGTGCGCCCGGCCGGCGGCAGTGCCCGCAGCGCGAGCGTCACCGGCGCCCCGAGCACCAGCAGGATCGGGACCAGCATCCCGAGGATCATGTGCTGGCCCATGTGGACGCTGAACATCGCGGGCCCGTACCGCCCGAGGCCCGAGCTGGTCGCGACGAGCAGGGCAGCACAACCACTGAGCCATGCCACCGTCCTGCCGGTGACCCACCGGTCGCCGCGGCGGTGCAGCCTGCGCACTCCCAGCAGGTACGCGGCGGCGAGCACGAGCGCGGCGGTCCCGAAGATCAGATCGAACCGCCAGTCGAGAGCGAGCCTCGCGAACGTCGGCGGTCCGGCGAGGTCGTAGCCGATCAGGACCTCGACGCGCGACGGCGGACCAGCGCCGGTGTCCGGGGGCGCGGTCCGGCCGAGCGCGACGGCGAGACCGATCGTCGCGAGCATCAGCAGCACCTCGACCCCGCCGAGACGCATCAGCGCGGCGGGCTCGCCACGCGCGGCCGCAGCCACCGACGATCGTCGGTGCAGCGCCCCCAACAGCCCCAGCCCGAGCAGCGCGCCCGCCTTGACCAGCACCAACGTCCCGTACGTCGACCCGGCCAGCGCGTCGAGCGGGATCCGGACGAGTGCGTTGACCACTCCGGTGGCCGCGACCACGAGCCAGCAGGCCAGCGCCAACCGCGAGTACCGCGGGATCGCGGTGGCCATGGCCTCGAGCCGGTCGGGGCCACGCGCAGCGGCGAGCAGCAGCACGGCGACGAGCCCGCCAACCCACAGCGACGCCGCGAGCACGTGCAGCGCGAGGCTGTCGGAGGCCACGTCGTGGGCGCCGCCGGTGGAGGAGTGCCCGGTGAACGTCACGGGCAGCGGTCCGAGCAGGGAGATGCCGAGGAGTACCGCGGTCCAGCCCCATGTCAGCACCGTGCGACAGCCGACGAGTACGAGCACGGCCACGAGCGCCGTGACCGTCCACGTGACGGCAGGTTCCAGGCGGGGCAGGAGGTCGAGCATCGTGGCGGGGTCGATGAGTTGATCGACGGGGCGTCCGAGCGCATCGGCCATGCTCAGCGGCACCATCAGCGATGCGGCGACGGTCCAGCCTGCCGCCGTCCAGGACGCCGCCCGCAACGCGCGGTAGCCGGCGACGTCCAGGTAGCCCGAGCGCTGCGGGGGCACGAGGAACGCCGCGAGCAGCACGGCCCCGATCGTCAGCACCATGCAGATCTCGGAGACCGCTCTCATCGCGGGCAGCCCGACCACGGTGAGCGTGCCCGGATCCGGCAGCCCGAGCGCCGCCGCGGGCCGGGCCCCGGAGAGTGCTGTGAGGCCTGCCGCGACGAGCACGGCGATCAACACGCCGACGCCGACGAGGCCCGCCACCTCGGCGGCCGGCCGGGTGGACGGCTGTGGTGCGGCGGGCTCGACGGACGCGTGCGCCATGCGACCAGGCTAGTGCGGTCACCGATGCGGCCTCGGTCCGCTCGCGCGCCTGTTCGACGGGGCACTTCGGCCGAGAAGGGGCGCGCGAGCCGGTACGGACCGCACTGCGAGACTGCCGCGCGTGGACACACCGCCCCCTGATGACGTCGCGGGGCGGCTGCTGCGCACCGCCTCCGACCGGCACGGGACCGACCCCCTCACGTGGACCGCGAGCCCGCTCGCCAACGCCAACCGCGTGCTGGACGTCTGCTGCGGCTCCGGCCCGCTGGCCGGCGAGTTCCCGGGGCGGTGGATCGGGGTCGACCGTGCGCCTCGGCCCGGAGCCGAACCGGTCGTCGCCGGTCTCGCCAACGCCCTTCCGTTGTGCGACAACGCGGTCGACGGCGCGATCCTGCTGCTCGCCCTCCCCCGCCTCTCCGACCTCGACGGCGTCTTCGCCGAGCTGCGGCGGGTGCTCCGGCCGACCGGCACGCTGGTCGTCGTGGTGCCGTCGGCGAGCCCGCGCTCGCTCGCGGAGCTACGGACGGCACCGGTGCACCGCACCGGCTGGACCAACCGCTCCGCCCTCGACCAGGCCGGTTGGTTGCTCGCGGCAGCCGACTTCGCGGTGCTGGGCGACGACCGCGGCGCGTTCACCCTCCCGCTGCCCGACGCGGCGACGGCGCGAGCACTGGTCAGCGATCTGTCCCGGGCCGGGTGGTGGCCACCCGACCTGGCAGCCGACGTCCGCGAACGAGTGGCGAGCGGACTCGCAAGGCGAGCAGGCCCCGGTCGCGTGCTCCCCGTCCCCCTGCGCAGGCTCGTGGCCCGGCGCTGAGATCACAGGGTGGAACGCCCGACTCGGGCACACGCAGACCGCGACTCGCGTACATCGAGAGCGCGACTCGCGGGTGCGGGGTCAGGACAGCGCGGCGGCCGAGCCCACGACGACGGGGATGTCGTCCTCTGGTTCGGCGCCTTCCACGAGGTCGGCGACGATGCAGGTGATGTTGTCCGGGCCACCCCCCGCGTTGGCGCGGGCGATGAGCTCCGCGACGGCCGCGGCGGGCTCGGCGAAGCCCGCCAGGATCTCGTGCAGCTGCGCGTCCTCCAGGACGGCGGTGGCCCCGTCGGAGCAGATGAGGTAGCGGTCGTCGGGCCTGCCTTCGACGTGGAACAGGTCAGGCTCGGGGATGCTGCTGTCCTGGAGCGTCTTGACCAGCCACGACCGGCGCGGGTGTGTCGCCGCCTCCGCCTCGGAGATGCGTCCCTCGTCGACGAGGGACTGGACGAGCGTGTGGTCCCGGGTGAGCCGGTGCAGCTGGCCGTCGCGCAGCAGGTAGGCGCGCGAGTCGCCGAGGTGCAGGGCTCCGATCCGGGTGCCGTCGACAAGGAGCGCGACGACGGTCGTGCCCGTGCCCCGCAGGTCCGGGTCCTGCTGGGCGAGCCCGGTGAGGCGGGCCGCCGCGTCGTCGATGGTCTCGCGCAGCGCATCGAGCAGGTCGACGCCGGCGAGGTCGGCTCCGCGCAGCCGCGCGTCCAGATCCAGCAGGGCCGAGATCGCGACGGCGCTCGCGACCTCCCCGTGGGCATGCCCGCCCATCCCGTCCGCAACGGCCAGAATCCGCGGGCTCGTGACGGCCGAGTCCTGGTTGTTCTCCCGGCGACGGCCCACGTCGGAGCCGACCGCCGAGCGCAGCGTCGGTCGCATGGGGCCACCCTCTCATGCTGTGAACCGGCTTCACAACAGCGGGTGGTGTGAACTACCTTCAGCGCCATGACCGCGGATCCGACCGTCAGCACGGGCGACATCGCCCGGCTCGGCCGGGTCGGCCGGGCAGCGGTCAGCAACTGGCGCCGCCGCCACGACGACTTCCCGGCCCCCGTGTCCGGCACCGCGTCCAACCCGCGATTCGCGCTCTCCGAGGTCGAGGACTGGCTGCGGCGCAACGGCAAGCGCTACCGGCTCTCGGCCGCCGACCGGGCATGGCAACGGTTGATCTCCGACGGCGCCGACTTCCTGCTGCCGGAGCGCCTCGCCGTCGCCGGCGCCTACCTGCTCGACCGCCATCACCCCGAACTCGCGCACCTGCTGCCCGGCGACGCTCCGCCGCTGGACGATCCGGCGCTCGCCGCCCTGCTCGACGACATGGCGGCCCGCCGTGGTCCCGCGGGCGCGTACGAGGACCTGTGCGGCCGATACCGCCGTCCGGCGGGCGAGCCACCGGACGCGCTCGCCACGGCCATGGCGCGCATTGCACTGCCCGACGGCGGTAGCGTCCTCGACCCGGCCTGCGCCACCGGAGCGCTGCTGCTCGTCACCGGCGCCGACGGGGCACGTGGGCAGGAGGCCGACCCCGCCACGGCCCGCATCGCGGCCACGCGGTTGCTGCTCGCGGGCTCGCGCACGGAATCGGTCGCGGTCGCGGACGCCCTGCGCCACGACGCCTTCGCCGGCCAGGAGTTCGACGCGGTGGTGTCCGCCCCGCCCGTCGTCGACCGCACATGGCCGCACGACGCGCTGGCCGGCGACGCCCGCTTCGCCCACGGCCTGCCGCCGCGCACGGAGCCCGAACTGGCGTGGGTGCAGCACGGCCTCGCGCACGTGCGGCCGGGAGGGCGCGTCGTGCTGCGACTGCCGGCCGCGGTCGCGGCGCGCCGTCCCGGCCGGCGGATCCGGGCCAACCTCCTGCGCGCCGGCGTCCTGCGAGCGGTACTCACCATCGAGGACGAGACGCGCCCCGCGGACGTCTGGGTGCTGCGCAGGCCGGAGCCCGGCGACCAGGTCCCGTCCCGCGTTCTGCTCGCCCGCGGGCACCCGGAGACGGCGGCGGAGCTGTGGGAGGCGTTCGCGGCCGGGCGGGCCGTCCGCGAGGGGGCGCGGGCCGTTCCGGTCGTCGAGCTGCTCGACGACGAGGTCGACCTCAGCCCGGAACACCACCTGCGCCGTCGCGCGTCCGCCGAGGCCGGGCGCCGGGTGGCCGAGCTGCTCGCCACCGGGCCCGCGGACCTGCCCGTGCTGCGGGTGGTCGACAACGCACGCGACCGCTCGTCGGCCACCGTCGCCGAGCTGGCGCGTCGGGGCATGGTCACCGTCCGGCACGCGCCGCGCGAGACCCCGGCGCCGGAGCCGGACGACGGGGGTGTCGCCGTCCTCACCGTGTCGGACCTCGCCACCGGCACCACCCCCACCGGCCGCACCGCGACGGCGGCGGGCCGGATCCGGGTGCGGGCCGGTGACGTGGTCGGAGCACCGATGGGCCGGGCCCGCGTCGCCGACCGGCCCGCGGTGCTCGGTCCCGCGCTCACCGCCTACCGCATGGACCCCGACCAGCTCGATCCCGAGTACCTGGCCGGAATCCTGCGCTCCACGCCCGCCCCCGGCGGCGTATCGAGCCGGTACGGCCACCGGGTGCGCGTCCCGCTGCTGCCCATCGGCGAGCAGCGCGCGCTCGGCGCGGCGTTCCGCGGCCTGCTCGCCGCCGCCGACGCTGCGCGGGCCGCTGCCGAGCGCGCGGACATCCTGCTGCGGTTGGGCGGCGAAGGGCTCGTGGAGGGCTGGCTGCGACCCGGCTGAGCGTAGGAGCGCCCTGAACAGGACCGTCCGATCCTGCAGCCGGATTGTGATCTCAGGTGTGTCTTGGCGCTGTTGCCGGGTCCCGTTCGCCGGTGGCCGCGCCCATGATCCGCAATATCGGTTGCTCAGGGCTGTGCCGGCAGCCATGGACAACCGCTACTCGCGATCTTCCCATGCATGATCCGGAGTTTCGGGTGCTCATGGTCGTGGGCGCAGCCATGGACAACCGCCAGTTCGGATCATGCCCGCAACCCGTCGAGCGGCCGAGGTGAGTCAGGGCGCGATCGTGTCGATCCATTCGGTCGGTCTGGTCGAGCAGCTGCCGGTGGGCGCGCCGTTCCCGGCCCGGGCCACCGGCGCCCGCCCCGTGATCCGGGCCTCGGCGGTGGTTCCTCCGGTTCACCTTGACCCGTCGCCTTGCGGAGCTGGCCGGGTTGGGTGCACTACCGAACCCTGGGAAGCTTCTATGTCAAGCGGCCTGCGAGGTTCGTTGTTGGTGGAGGCGGTGGTCGGTGAGTAGGGCGCGGTAGACGACGTCGGCGAGGTGGCGTTTGAGGGCGCGGAGTGCGGCTTTGCCGGTGGCGTTGGGGTGGCGACGGCTGGAACGCGCCAGCTCGGAGCGGCTGACGAGCTGATCCTCGCCGACCTCCAGACCCTGGAGAAGGCCGTCCCGCGCCTGCAGAAGGAGGCGCGCACCTGCACGATCGGCGTGGCCGCCCCCGCCCGCCCGTTCCTCGCTCGATGTGGTCCTCGACGTTGGATCGTCCAGCGCCGGGACGGGGTGCCGAGCACAACTGTCTGGACGTGTGTGGCGGCTGCTTCGGGGGTGTTTCGCCGGCTAACGGCTGTGCAGCAGGCCGTTGTCCAGGGCGACGACCACCGCGCGGGTGCGGTCGCTGACGTCGAGCTTGGCGAAGATCCGCAGCAGGTGCGTCTTCACCGTGGCCTCGCCGATGAACAGCCGCCGGCCGATCTCCGCGTTGGACAGCCCGTCTGCGACGGCGGCCAGCACGTCGACCTCGCGCGCCGTGAGCGTCACGGGCGCGGGGCTGCGCATCCTGGCGACGAGCCGCTGCGCGACGCGAGGGGCGAGGACGGTCTCGCCGCGGGAGGCGGCGTGGATGGCCTCGACGAGCTGGGGGCGGGTGGCGTCCTTGAGGAGGTAGCCGGTTGCGCCCGCCTCGACGGCGCGCTCGATCTCCGTGTCCGTGTCGTAGGTGGTGAGGATCAGCACCCGGGTCCGCCGCCGGCCGGCGGTGATCTGCGCGGTGGCACCGACCCCGTCGAGCACCGGCATGCGCAGGTCGAGCAGGGCCACGTCCGGCTCGAGGCGCTCGACGAGGCTCACGGCCTCGCGACCGTCCCCGGCCTCGCCGACGATGTCGATGGTGGGCTCAGCGGCTAGGAGGGCGACGAGCCCCGAGCGCATCACCGTGTGGTCGTCGGCCACGATGATGCGGAGAGTGCCGTGTGCCGGGCCGGCGACAGCATCGGCTGTCGTCATCTCACACCTGACCGTTCCGGGGAATCGCGGCGAGGATGCGGGTGCCCTCGCTAGGTGAGCTGGTGACGGTGAGCTCGCCGCCGAACTCGGCGAGGCGCCGGCGCATGCCGTCCAGGCCGAAGCCGTGGGAGTCGCCGACGACGAAGCCGCGCCCGTCGTCTGTGATCTCCAGCTCGACGCCGTCGGCGCCTTCGGCGAGGACGACACCGACGATCGAGGCGGCGGCATGCTTGCGGATGTTGGCGAGGGACTCCTGGGTGCAGCGCAGCAACGCGATACGGGTCGGCTGGTCGCAAGCGAGGTCCGGCAGGTCGGCGGTGACGGCCAGGCCCGTGTCCTCGGTGAAGCGCTCAAGGGTGCGGCGCAGCGTGGCGGCCACCGAGCCGGGGGCCGCGCCGCCCTGCAGGGCGGCGCCGACGAGGGTTCGGGCCTCGGCCAGGTTCTCGCGGGCTGTCTGCTCGATGGACTGCAGCTTCTGGGCGGACTTCTCGGTGTCGCCGGGCGGGCAGCGGCGCGCCGCCTCTGCCAGCACGACGATGGACGCGAAGCCCTGGGCGAGGGTGTCGTGGATCTCCCTGGCGAGCCGCTCGCGCTCGCCGGCCGCCCCCTCGCGCCGGTGCGCCTCGGCCAGTTGGTGCTGCGCCCGCTCCAGCTCGGCGGCGAGCCGAGCGGCGCGCACGTCGCTCTGCTTCGCGATGCTGCCCCGCCACAGGCCGATCAGCGTGCCGCCCGCGTAGCCGACGAGGGCGGCGACGACGTTGCCGGCGCCGAAGACATTGCCGGCGCCGAAGTCCAGGATCCAGCCCTGCTCGATGGTGCTGCCGAGCACCGTGGATAGGGCGGCGGCGCCGCTGAGGCCGACCGCCTGCCGCGGCCCGCCTGCGTAGATCCAGAAGAGCGGGAGGGAGACGATGAACATCGCCGCGCCACCGCCCGGCAGTGCGGCCATCACGCCCAGGACCAGGATCAGCACGTACAGGAAGATGCGCGGGGGCAGCGCCCGACGGCCGGGGAGCAGCCGGACGGCCGCGTAGCAGAGGCCGAGCGCGGCCGGCAGCGCGAACGACCAGTACTTCGTCGTGCCCGGGTCGTCCCAGACGGCGACGACCGGCGCGCACAGGCCGAGGAGCACCCAGAAGGCGTCGTACCACCGGTGCAGTGCCCGCATGGTCATTTCGGTCAGCCTACGTGCGCGGGCCGCTGGGGAGCGGCGACGGCGGGCGCCGACGGTGCCGGGCGGCGCGGCCACCAGGCCCGTTCACCGAGGAGCAGCAGGGCCGCCGGCAGCACCAGCAGCCGGATGACCACCGCGTCCAGCAGCACGGCCAGCGCCAGGCAGAAGCCCATCTGCTTCATCTCGGTGAGATGCAGGGCGACGAAGCCGGCGAACACCGTGACCATCACCACCGCCGCGCTGGTCACCACCTTGGCCGACCTGCTGATGCCGGCCACCACCGAGTCGCGGGCCGTCATGCCGTCCTCCATGGCCTCCTTGATCCGGCTGACCACGAACACCTGGTAGTCCATCGACAGGCCGAAGAGGATCACGAAGAGGAACAGCGGTACGCGGGACGCGATGGCGCCGAGGGAGTCGAAGTCCAGCAGCCCCTCGGCCCACGTTCCCTGGAAGACGAGGACCAGCGCGCCGAGAGCGGCCGCGGCGGACAGCAGGTTGAGCGCGACGCTGAGCAGGCCGATGACCACCGAACGGAATGCCACCACGGTCATCACGAAGGTGACCAGCAGCAGGGCTCCGATGACCAGGGGGAGCTTGCTCTCCTCGTCATCGACGTAGTCCTGGCCGCGGGCCACGTCGCCGCTGACCCCCGCCTCCACGCCGGGCAGCGTGCCGACGGTGGCGGGCAGGTGGTTCACACGGAGGCGGTCCAGCGACTCGATCGCCTCGTCGGAGGGTGCCGGGTGCGGTACGGCCAGCTCCAGCACGCTGATCCGGCCGTCGGCGGACGTCCGCACCGTCGGCTCGGCGTTGCCGGCGCCATGGGCGAACAGCGGATCGGCCACCGCTCGCCGGCCCAGCTCGGTCAGGGCCTGCTGCACCTCGGCGGATCGTTCCCGGGTGGAGCGGGCGACCACCTCGTGCTTGACGAGCAGTTCCGGGAAGGCCGCGGTCAGCCGGTCGTACGCCTGCATGGCCGGGATGTCGCGGGAGAAGGTGTCCTTGCCCGGGTCGATGAGCTTCATGCCCATCGCGGGCGCCGCGAGGGCGAGCATCGCCAGCGCCGAGACGACCAGAGTGAGCACGGGACGCCGCTGCACGCGGCGCAGCACCGCGCCGACGAGGCGGCCGGTCTCGGGCTCCGGCTGCGCGGCGAAGGCCGGCTTGCCGAGCCGCTCGGTCCGCCGGCCGATCTTCACCAGCAGGGCGGGCAGCACGGTCAGGGAGCTGAGTACGGCGACCGCGACGACCAGGATCGTGCCGGTGGCCAGTGAGGAGAAGATGACGTCGGTGGCAAGGTAGAGCGAGGCGGTGGAGACGATCACCGCGAGGCCGGAGAAGACGATGGCCCGGCCCGCGGTTTCCGCCGCCAGCTCTACCAGTGCCTCCGAGCTGAGCCTGCCACCGGCGCGGGCCCGTTCCTCGCGTTCGCGCTCGATGTAGAAGAGCGTGTAGTCGACGCCGACCGCCAGGCCGATGAGCAGGATCAGGTTGCTCCCGACTCCGGGGTCCGGGAGGAGGTGGGAGGCCACCATGGACAGTCCCAGGGCGGCGCCGATCGACGAGAGCGCCAGCAGCAGCGGCACACCCGCCATGACCACCGAGCCGAAGACGATCAGCAGGGTGACGAGCGTCACCGGCAGCGAGATGCGCTCGGAGAGCGCGAGGTCCTCGTCGCGCTGGTCGTTGACGCCCTTGCTGATGGCGGGCGAGCCGGTCTCCTCCACGACCAGATCCGGGTGGCCGGCAGCCACCTCGGCGGTCTGGTCGAGGAGCGGAACGACGTTCTCCTTGCCCTCCAGCTCGGGCCCCTTCAGGGTCACCGAGACCCGGAGCATCTCGCCGTTCCGCGAGCGGACGGGGTCGGCGACGCTCGCCACCTCGGGCAGTTGCTCCATCCGGTCGGTGATGTCGCGGGCCGCCGATTCGGCCTCGGCCAGGTCCAGCCGGCCGGACTCGGCGTAGATCATGATGTGTTCGGTCGGCTTGCGCTGCAGGCCGCCTTCGGTTGTCATCGCCTCGGCGCGCCCCGCCTCACCGACCCAGAAGTCCTCGGTGGTGGCGGCATTGCGGTCGAGCGTGCTGCCTGCGCCGAGACAGAGGGCGACGAAGACGAACCAGCCGACGATCGCGCGCCACGGGTGCCGGGCGCTCCAGCCGGCCATGCGTACAGGGAGATCCATCACGGAGAGAATGCTGGCCAGAGCGGTCCTCTCCCGGACAGCCTCGACCAGTTGAACCGGAGTCCACCGGTCGGTGGACCCGGTTGCCGCGCCAACCGTACGGCCGCCCGGGACCAGAGTTGGCCAGAATCTGACTGTCCACAACGGACCAAAGCTGGCGAATTACTGGCGAGGATGCCGAATTCGGCGAGTCGCCGCATCACGACGGCGACAGCTACCCTCGGACGTCGCTCCAGCAGGATCTGCGCCCACCGCGTGGTCTGCGCGACGCTCACACGGTTCGAGCGGGCAGGCAGCGGATGTGGTGATCAGGTATGCCGTAGAACAGATGCCGGGGGCGGCGAGGTCCTCGATAACCGTGGGGTGAAATCGGCGCTCCAGAACTCGGTGAACCAGCGTCCGACGATAGACAATCGCTCCATCATTGGAACCGGAACAGGTATCCGGCGATGGCGCGGGCAGCGGCTTCGGGGTCCTCGCCGAGCGTGGGTGGCAGGGCCTTGTTCAGCCACAGAGTCGCGAAACCGTGCACGATCGACCAGGCGGCCACGCCGCTGAGTTGCACGTCGGGGCCGGCCCGCCCGCCGAGCAGCGAGCTGACACCGCTGTAGAGCGCTTCAGCAGCTCGGGCCTGCGCGGCCTCCACCGACTCATCCTGAGCATGGTAGAGCTCGGGCCGGAACATGACCTCGAAGTGAGCACGGTGATCGAGCGCAAAGCGCACGTACGCCACGCCCACCTCGTAGAAGTCGCCGGTCCGCTGCTGCGCGTCGTCCAGTGCATCGGCCAGTAGCTGGTAGCCCTGGGCGGCGACGGCGGTGAGCACACCGGCCTTGTCACCGAAGTGATAGGCCGGTGCGGCGTGCGAGACACCCGCGCGCCGGGCCAGGTCACGCAGGCTGATGTCTGCGGGGCCCGACTCGGTGATGGCGGTGATCGCCGCTGCCAGTACGGCCTGCCGCAGGGCGCCGTGATGGTAGGGGCGGGTCCTCGTCACAGGTGCAGGCTAGCAGGGATTTAGACATTGACAAGTTCGAACCGAAGGCGCATCTTGTCATTGTCAAGTACTGCTCCTCGGAAGGACCTCATCGTGGTTCCGCTGATCGTTTTCCTCGTCGTCACGCTCGTGCTGCTCGTCGCGGGAGCTGCCGGGGTGCGTCGGCTACGGCCGTGGCCGGTCGCTCTGCGCGGCGGGCTGGCGGCCTTGTTCATGACGACCGGTGTGGCCCACTTCGTCGGGATGCGCGCCGAGATGATCGGCATGGTTCCGCCGGCACTGCCCGAGCCTGGCCTGCTCGTCACCATCACCGGCGTACTGGAGCTTGCCGGCGCAGCCGGGCTGTTGCTGCCGCGGACCGCACCGTGGGCCGCAGGCGGGCTCGCCGCCCTGCTCGTCGCCGTGTATCCGGCGAACGTCTACGCGGCCCTGCAAGGCATCACGACCGCACCCGAGGACGCCCTGGTCCCCCGGGCCCTGATCCAAATCCTCTGGCTGGCCGCCACCCTCGCGGTCGTGGCATCCGGCGTCCGGGCCCGCCGGGCCGCACGCGGTGCATCCGTGGCCGTCCCGGCCGCGGACGCAGCACTGAGCCGCTGACACGCTCCCGCGCTTCGCCTATCCATCAGCACCTATCCATCAGCAACAGACGGAGCCGACCATGTCCAGCACGACCACCGGGACCGGGACGCGTGTCCCCATCCCGCCCGAGTCCCCCGGGTTCACCGCCGGCTTCGCGAGCCTCGACGCCGAGATCGACGTCGCTTCCCTCCCGGTCACCGGGTCGATCCCGAACTGGCTAAGGGGCACGCTGCTGCGCAACGGCCCAGCACTGTTCGACACCTCGCGCCGCTCGTTCCGGCACTGGTTCGACGGCCAGGCCATGCTGCACCGCTTCGCCATCGCCGACGGGACGGTGTCCTACCGCAACCGGGTGCTCGTCACACCTGGGTCGACGGCCGTGCGCGAGCACGACCGCATCGGCTACGCCGAGTTCGCCACCGACCCGTGCGCGTCGTTGTTCGGCCGGTTCTTCACCCGGTTCCGTCGCGAGCCCAGCGGGAACTCGAACGTCAACATCACCAGGGTCGGCAAGCAGATGGTGGCGCTCACCGAGCCGCCGATGCCGGTGGAGTTCGACCCCGAAACCCTCGACACGGTCGGCGTCGCCGAGTATCAGGACGCCGTCGGTGGCGCGACCAGCACGGCGCACCCGCTGACCGATCCGCGCACCGGTGACCTGATCAACGTCGTGTTGGCCTTCGGTCGCCGCAGCGAGTACCGGGTGACCCGCCAACGCGGAACGCTCACGCGTGAGGTGATCGCCGCCGTACGCAGCGACCGCCCCGGCTACCTGCACAGCTTCGCGGTGACCGAGCGGTACGTCGTGATCGTCGTGCACCCGCTGGTGGTCAACCCGCTGTCGTTCGTGCTGCACGGGCGTCCGTTCATCGACAACTTCCGGTGGAACCCCGCCACGGGCACCCGCATCGTGGTGATCGACACGGCGACCGGCGCGATCCGGGTGGACACAACCACCGGCGCCTGCTTCGCCTTCCACCACATCAACGCCTTCGACCGTCCAGGCACGAGCGACGACGGCGGAGACATCGTCGTACTCGACCTGTCCACCTACCAGGACGCGAGCATCGTCGACGCGTTCCGCCTGGAGCGGCTCCGCGCCGGACACGCCATCCCGGTGCCCCGACCCACCCGCTTCACCGTCGCGGTCGACGACGGCAGCGTCACCTCGCGGCAGCTGTCGGCCGAGCCGCTGGAGCTGCCGCGCGTCGCGGTGTCGGCGGGTCGGGAGCACCGCTTCGTGTTCGGTTGCGGCGCCAGCGACGCTGCGGGCAGCAACTTCCTCGACCAGCTCGTGCGGGTCGACTGCACCACCGGCGCGGCCCTGACGTGGAACGAACCAGGAACCTACCCCGGCGAGCCGGTCGTCGTGGCGCGCCCGGCCAGGGCCGGTGGGACCGGCGCGGAGGACGACGGTGTGGTCCTCTCGGTCGCCCTCGACGTCGCCGCCGGTACGTCCTGCCTACTCGTGCTCGACGCCGCAACGCTGATCGAGCTCGCGCGCGCGACGGTGCCGCACACCATCCCGTTCGGCTTCCACGGTGGTTTCAGCGGGGACCGTGCCCGATGACCACCCGACTCGGCTCGCCGCGGCCTGCCGTCGCCGTGGCGGTCGGGTGCGTCGCGCTGCTCACCGACCTGCTCGTCCACGGTCTGGGCGATCCCCCGCCCTTCCGCTGTCTCCCGCGACGGTGGCGGCGGGGCCTGCGGTCACCGGGGTCCTGTTCGCCGGGCATGCCGCAGCGTTGGCGCAACGGCGCGCCTCGCGGCGGGGTCGAACCTGAACAGCCGCGTCATGCCGACGCCGAGGAGCGCCATGACCGCGAGGGAGGCGAGGTAGAACGGGATCACGCCGAGGACGGCGCCGGCGTCCCCGTCGAGCTCGGGAGACCCTGCGAAGCGCGACCGCCTCCCGCTTGCTTCAGCGGTTTGCGACGGAAAGGCGGGCGAGGCCACTCGGTTTCCGCAGGTCACCCTGCTACTTCCCAATCGACCTGACCTGTACCGGGCGTACTCGGCCGGTTCGCCGGTGCGCCCAGCGGGAAGCTGGGCCGTCGGCTTATGTGGTGGACTTCCGGTTCGGGACACTAGGGGCCGAATTCCGCGGGATCGGTCATCACCTCGACGAGTGTCGGGTGGTCGGCCCGCCTGCTCGCCTCAAGGCTCTCCCGCAGGCCGGCGAGCGTGTCGACGCGCCTTCCGGGCACACCGAACGCAGTGCTCACCTCGGCGATGTGCGGGCCTGCGATGTCGACGCCCGGGTAGTGCTGCCGCTCGACGGCCTCGCCGCCGAAGCGTCGCAACGCCGCGCCGACCGCGGCGTAGCTCTGGTTGTTCATGACGACATAGGTGACGGGCAGGCCGCTGCGCGCCGCCGACCACAGCGCGGGCATGCCGAACTGGAACACGCCGTCGCCGAGTACCGCCGCGACCCGGCGGTCCGGCATGCCCATCGCGATGCCGAGCGCAGCGCCCATGCCCCACCCGAGTGATCCCGACGACGAGACGAAGTAGTCGTCGCCGGTGTGCTGGTGGGCGCGCTGTTGCAGGATCCCCCCTGCCGTCGTGGCGTCCCCGACGAGCGCGACACCACGCAGCGACTCGGTGATCACATCGACGACGTCGGCGGCACGCAGCGGAGCACCGGCCGCCGACGGCCGGCGCGAGGGCGGTGGTGCCGCGGGGGGAACCGCACGGGGCGGCGCAGCGGGCAGGGCGGCGGACAGCGCCTCCAGCACCAGCCCCTGGTCGCCGACCAGCGCGGCGTCGACGCCGTACGTCATCCCGACGTGCCGGGGATCGGTGTGGCTGTGGACGATCGGCACGTCCGCGGGCAGCGGCGGGACGCGCGCCGGCTCGAACTCGTTGAACAGGCGGGCGCCGAGGAACACGAGCAGGTCGGCCTGCCGCACGAGCGGGTGTCCCGCCTCGTACTGGCCGCGGAAGTGGGGGTGGTCGGTGGGGAAGCCGGGCCGCTCGAACCCGCGCCGGTCCTCGTGCATGACGGGCGCCCCGAGCTGTTCGCTCAGTCGCACGAGCCGGTCGAGCGCGCCCACCCGTGCGACCTCGCTGCCGGCCACGAGCACGGGTCGCTCGGCGGCGGCGATGAGGTCCACAGCGGTCCGGACGGCGGTCGCGGACGGTGCGGTGCGCGAATCGAAGCGGAAGGGCGCGACGAGCGGGACGGGAACGTCCGCCGTGCTCTCGAGCATGTCCTGGGCGAGCCCGACCCATACGGGGCCTGCCGGCTCGGTCACCGCGGTCCGGAAGGCGCGGTTGACGTCCTCCGGGATCGCCTCGGTGGTGAGCGACTGCCAGTCCGACTTCACGTACTGGTGCACGAGGTCGCGCATCCGTCGCGCGGTGGTGAAGCCATCCCTCGCCTGGATCGAGGACGCCTTGATCCCGTTGAGCACGACGACCGGCGAGTACGCGAGCTGCGCCGCGTAGAGGTTGCTCAGCCCGTTGGTCAGCCCGACGTTCGCGTGCAGGTACGCGACGCTCGGCCGACGAGTTGCCCTCGCGAGCCCGTCCGCCATCGACACGGTCACGCCTTCGTGGGTGGTGAGCACCAGCTCGACGTCCTTGCGGACCACCAGCGCGTCGAGGACGGCCGCCTCGGTGCTCCCGGGGCAGGTGAAGAGCCGGTCGGCCCCCCAGTCGCGGATCACGTCGAGCAGTGCCTCGACGGCGGGTCTGGACATCGGCCGGCTCCCCTCAGGCGCTGGTGACGAGCTCCATCAGATGCCCGCGGAGGCGGCCGAAGGTGTCGCTCGACCGGGTGCCGACCTGGGTGCGCGGGTGGTCGAGCGGCACGTCGAGGATCTCGGTGACCCGGCTCGGGGAGCGGCCGAGCACGACCACCCGGTCGGCGAGGTAGACCGCTTCGTCGATGTCGTGGGTGACGAGCACGACGGTGATCCCGAGCTCGCGCCGGACCTGCAGGATGAGGTCCTCCAGGTCGAACCGCGTCTGGGCGTCGACAGAGGCGAACGGCTCGTCCATGAGCAGCAGGTCCGGCCGGTGGGCGAGTGCGCGCGCGATCGCCACCCGCTGCTGCATGCCGCCCGAGAGCTGCCACGGGTAGCTGCGCCCCACGTCGCCCAGCCCGACGGCGTCGAGCACCTCCCGGATCCGGGCCTCGCGCTGCTGCTTGGCGACGCCTGCGACCTTGAGCGGCACGGCGACGTTGCGGTGCACCGAGAGCCACGGGAACAGGGAGCGGCTGTAGTCCTGGAAGACGACGCTCAGCCGGTCCGGGACCGTGGTCAGGCGCGTCCCCTCGAACCGGACCTCGCCGGAGGTCGGGGCGAGCAGCCCGCTGAGGCAGCGCAGGAGGGTGGTCTTGCCGCAGCCGCTCGGCCCCACCACGCAGACGAACTCGCCCTTGGCGACATCGAATGAGACGTCGGCGATGGCCGACCGCTCAGTGCGCTGCCCGGCGTTGTAGGTCTTGGCGAGCGCGCGGACCGACAGCACCGGCTCGCCTGCCGGACCGGGTGGCCTGCCGTGGATCACCTCGGACTGCGACACAGGGCTCATCCCTTCTGCTCGACGGCGCGGGCGCCGAGGTACCAGGCCAGCACGACGCGCTCGACGGCGATGAACAGGAACGTCAGTGCGCTCCCGACGAGGGCGAGGACGATGATCCCGGTCCACATCTCGGTCATCGCGAAGCGCTGCTGGGCCTCCAGGATGAAGAACCCGATGCCCGACCGGGACGCGACGAGCTCGCTGACCACCATCATGATCACCGCGATCTGGAGGCTGTGCCGCAGGCCGGCCATGATCTGCGGCATGGCGCCCGGCAGCACGACGGTGCGGACCGTCCGGACCGGGGACATGTGCATGACCTTGGCCGTGTCGAGCATGACCGGATCGATGCCGCGCATCCCGTCGAGCGTGTTGAGCAGCGTCGGCCATATCGCGGCCAGGACGATGACGGCGATCTTCATCGGCGACCCGATGCCCATCACGGCCACGATCGCCGGCAGCAGCGCCGCCGTCGGGATCACGTAGACGAAGTACAGGACCGGGGAGACGGCGTGCCCGACGCGGTGGAACTTCCACAGCAGGGCGCCGATCCCGATCCCGAGCAGCCCGGCGGCCGGGTACCCGACCGCGAAGTTCCCGAGGCTCGACCAGAGCTCGCGGCGGGCGTCCCCGACGACCCAGAGGTCGTAGAGCTGCGTCAGGATCTTCTGAAGCGGCGGGAAGAACGTCGACGTGCTGTCGGCGGACAGCACCCACCACATCACCAGGATGGTGGCGAAGAACCACAGCCGCCAGATCCGGACCACCCCTCACACCCCCCTCGCGGCGAGGTTGCGCTGGCTCTCGTGCCAGTGCAACAGGCGCTGCTCCAGGTAGGCGAAGGCGCCCGTCACGGCCACCCCGGCCGCCCCGGTGACGAGGATGTAGGCGTAGGTGGCCGGCAGCCGGTCTGGTCCGGCGTTGACCGAGGTCAGGATGGACAGTCCGAGGCCCTCGGCGCCGCCGATGAGCTCAGCGATGATCGTCAGGATGAGGCCGACGGCGGCGGCGACGCGCACGCCGGTCGCGACGAACGGGGCAGCGCTGGGCAGCGTCACCGTGCAGAACTTGCGCAGGCCACGCAGGCGCAGCACCGTCGCGGTGTCGCGCACCACGGGGTCCACCGCGCGGACGCCGTAGATGGTCTGGATCGTCAGCGGCCAGAACACCCCGAACGCGACGAGGAAGACCTTCATCTCCAGCGTCGCGCCCCACACGACGATGGCCAGGGGCAGGATCGCGATGACCGGGACGGTCTTGAGGAACTCGATCACTGGGATGACGCTGAGGTAGGCGAACCGGTTGAGGCCGAGCAGCGTGCCAACGGTGATCGCCAGCGAGCCGCCGATGAGCAGGCCGAGCGACCAGCCGCGCATGGTCTCCCCCACCGCGCTCCAGAGGTCGGAGTCCTGCAGCTGGCGGGCCAGCTCGGCGACCGTGCCGGTCATGCTCGGGAACGAGCTTCGGTCGAGCGCTCCGGAGACGCTGACGTACTCCCATGCGCCCAGCACCGCGATCACGACCGCGACCCTGGCCGTGACCTTGAACCAGGTGGTGTCGCCGACGGTCACGAGGAACCCTCGCCGGGCCGCCAGACCAGGTCGGCGGGGTTCACGGTGCTGGGAATCGAGCCCTGCTGGGCCATCACGTCCTGGATGGCGGCGATCGAGTCGAGGTTGATCTCGGGCACGTAGTTGGTGGGGATGATCTGCGCCTTGGCCTGCTCGGGCGTGAGGTCGAGGTGCTCGACCAACGTGGCGAGGGCCTCGTCCTCGTGATCCTTGGCGTAGAGGATCGCCTCCTCCATCGCGTCGTGGAAGCCCTTGGCCACCTCGGGGTTCTCGGCCAGGTACTGGGCCGTGGCCGCGTAGCAGTAGACCGTGCCGTTCGGGAACAGGTCCGAGCTCGGGTGGGCCAGGGGAACGGCCCCCGCGGCGAGGGCCGTCTCGAGGTACGGCGAGGTGATCACCGCGGCGTCCACCCGACCGTCGGCGAGCGCCTGGGGCATCTGCGGGAACGGCATGGCGATGTACTCGGTACCCGTGGCGCCTGCGTCCTCGATCATCTTCTTCGCGCCGATGAGGTTGATGCTGGCCAGCTGCACGACGGCGACGGACTTGCCCGCGAGGTCGTCGAGGGAGTCGATTCCGCTGCCGGCGGCGGCGACGAGGGCACTGGCGTCGCGGTCAGGGCTGATCTGGCCGTCGATGGGCGCGACGCACTTGATCGCGGTTCCCTCACGGTTGGCGTTGATCAGCACGGGCGTGGTGACGAACCCGAAGTCGGCCTGCCCCGCCACCAGCGAGGCGACGACGGGGACGGGCGAGGCCGCGTTCTGCAGCTCCACGTCGATCCCGCGCCTGTCGAACATGCCCTTCTCCATCCCGAGGAAGAGCACGGCGTTCGGGGTGAACGGGACGATGTTGACGGTGATGTCCGACCGGCCCCCACCTGAGCCGTCGCCGCCACCACCACAAGCCGCTGTGACCGCCATGACGGCCGCCAGCGCGACCGCCGTCACGCCCTTGCGCATACGGGCCTCCAGGAAGCGTCGTTGCCGTGCACCGGACCCGGGCAGGTTTGGACACTATGGCGACCTCGCGGCGATGTCCACGTATGCGGACTTGTACGAAAGATAATTCCGCAGGACCGAATATTCAGTGCGGCGAGCGCAGTCGCTCCTGCACGAGCTCGGCGCCCCGTTGCACGAACGGCGCGAAGGCACGAATCCCGTCCGGCGTGCCGATCCGGCTGCTCGGAGCGGCGACCCCCAGCCCGGCGAGCGGCTGCCCCACGGTGTCGCGCAGCGCGACGGCGACCGCGCAGACGCCGTCACTGCTCTCCTCCCAGTTCAGCGCGTAGCCACGGGTGCGGATCTCGGCCAGCTCGGCGCGCAGCGCCGCGGTGCCGGTGACGGCGGCGGACGTTGTGGCGGGCGGGAGCTCGGCGCCCGGGTAGCGCCGGTCGAGCTCGGCGTCGGGCAGACCGGCGAGGATCGCCTTGCCCACCGCGGAGGCGTGCGCCGGGCGCATCACTCCCGTGCGGTTGCCGACTCGCACGGAACGCGGGCTCTCCGCGCAGTCGACGAACCGGATCATCGCGCCTTCGAGGATGGCGAGGCTCGCCGTTTCCTGCGTCTCCTCGCGGAGCTGTTCGAGCACCGGACGGGCCACCCGGACGATGTCGATCCGGCTGACCGCCGCCAGCCCGATCTCGTAGAGCGCAGGCCCGGGCCGGTACGCGCCGTTGGGTCGGTCCTGCATCACGAAGCCGCGGCGCCGCAGCGCGGTGAGCAGCCGGTGGGCAGTGGACCGGGCCACACCGAGCAGGTCAGCGGCCTCCGCGACGCGCAGCGCCTGGCGTTCCCCGACCAGCTGCAGCAGCCACAGTGCGTTGTCGACGGAAGTGGTCGTCGCACCTTCGGCCCGCACGTCGTTCGACATAGCGGAACTATAGCCAGCCGTCTCCGCAAGGACGGAATCATCGGCCCATGCCCCCACGGACCGCGCCCGTGGAAGGCTGAGCGCGACCCGGGGTGATGGAGGAGGGACCGTTGCTCATCGCCGACCGCTACGAGATCGACGACCTCCCCATGGGGCGCGGCGGGATGGGCGCGGTTCACCACGGCCTCGACACGCACCTGGGCAGACGGGTCGCCGTCAAGTTCCTGCACCTGCCCGGCGGGTCCGACGAGCAGCGGGAGCGGTTCGTGCGAGAGGCGCGAATCCTCGCCCGGCTAGAGCACCCGGGTGCGCCGATCCTCTACGACCTGGGGATGCACGAGCAGCGGCTGTTCCAGGTGATGCAGTTCGTCGACGGCGTCACCGTCGCCGACGTCGTGGCCGAGCACGGTCCGCTCCCCCCGGCGTGGGTGGCCGCGATCGGGGCGCAGGCCGCCGCCGTGCTCGCCGCGGCGCACGGCCTCGAGATCGTGCATCGCGATCTCACCCCGTCCAACCTGATGCTCCGCCCCGACGGCAGCGTCGTCGTGCTCGACTTCGGCCTCGCCGTCCTCGCGGGCGCGGTGCGGTTCACGCGGATGGGCCAGATCTTCGGCTCGCCGTCCTACATGGCGCCCGAGCAGGTGCAGCACGGTATGGCCGACGCGCGCAGCGACCTGTACGCGCTGGGCTGCGTGCTGCACGAGCTGCTCACCGGCGTACAGCTGTTCGCGGGGCAGACGGCGTACGCGATCTTCGAGCGGCAGGTGCGCGAGGCGCCGGGGCCGCTGCCGGGCGCTCCGCCTGCGCTTGCTCGCGTGGTGCTCGACCTGCTCGCGAAGGACCCGGCCGACCGGCCGGCCGACGCGGCCGTGCTGCACGACCGGCTGGCGCCGCTCGCCGTCGACCTCCCCCCGTTGCCGGGCTTCCTCGCCCCCGATCCCGGGCCGGGCCGGCGGTACGCCTGCGTGTGGGGCCGAACCGCCTAGCGTCCGGTGCATGAGCATCGACCTGGAAGCGGCACGACAGTTCATCGAATCCAACGCCCGCGTCCTGGAGCGGCATCAGCTCGCCCTGCTTCTCGACGGCGGGCCCGCCGAGCCCGTCCGGACGGCGCTCGCGGCGTACCGCAACGCCGACGGCGGGTTCGGCCACGCGCTGGAGCCCGACGTGCGGTGCCCTGGTAGTCAGCCGTCGGCGGCGCTGTCCGCACTCGATGTGCTCGCCGGCCTCGACGCCGCGCATGACTCCATGGTCACCGAGGTGGCCGACTGGATCGACGCGATCGCCCACCCGGACGGCGGCGCGCCGACAGTGTTGCCGTCGGCAGCCGGCCACCCGCGCGCGCCGTGGATGGAGCCCAACCCCGAGGCGGGCTTCCTCACCTACGCGCTCGCGGCCAGGCTGTGGCAGCTCGGCGTGCGGCACCCGTGGCTGGATACAGCAACCACGTGGTGCTGGAACCGGATCGACGCGATCGAAGAACCCGGCGGCTACACGGTCGTGTTCGCCCTGCAGTTCCTCGACGCCGTACCCGACCCCGCCCGCGCCGCGGCGGCCGTCGACCGTTTCCGCTCCGCGATCCGCGACGACGGCACGGTCGCCGTCGAGGGTGGGATCGAGAACGAACACATCAAGCCTCTCGATCTGTCGCCACGCCCCGGAACACCGAGCCGGGCGTTGTTCAGCGACGAGACGATCGCGGCCGATCTGGACCGGCTCGAGCGTGAGCAGCTGGACGACGGCGGCTGGGATTTCCACTTCCTGCACTTCTCGCCAGGCCAGACCGTCGAGTGGCGGGGCGTGGTCACCCTCGGCGCCATCCGGACACTGCGCGAACACGGCAGGGCGTGAGCCGCGCACGAGCCCGACGTGATCGTTCACTGGCCGCCCGACGAGCTCGCGGCGGCCGTCGATGCCATCACCGCGGCCATCACACTCGTCTGCACCGCCTGCACGGCCTTGCGCACGGCCTGCCCGGCCCACTCGCCGTCGGCGATCTCGGCCGCGCGGGAGCGCAGCTGGCGCCGCTGTCCGTCGACGACCTTGTGCTCGGCCTTCACCGCATGGATCAGGGAGATCAGCATGGCCACGTGCGGGGCGGGCTCGGCACCGTCGCGCAGCACACCCGCCACCCGCCCCCGCAGCTCCTTCGCCGCGTCACCTGTCCAGGTGGTGATGGGGAGGAGGCCGAGCAGCCTGCCGCGCTCCTGGCGCACCAGTCCCCGCTCCGCGAGGCGCTCCAGCACCGGGGTGCGCGTGCCGCGGGCAAGCCGCTCGACGGCCTTCTGCGCCCGCACCGGCTTGTTCAACCGCTCGAGCGCCGTGTCGAGGAGCGGATCGCCGGTGGGCGCCCCACCGACGACGGAGAGCCGCGCCCTCGCGCCGTCGCCGTCGGCCGTGACGCGCTCGCGGGAGGCGAGGTCGAGGAGCAACGCCCCGCCGATCGCACGGTCGAATGACGTGCTGTCCACGACCGCCCGGCCGGTGGCGGGGTCGAGCAGCAGGAGAACGAGATCTTCGGTGAGGGTCACGTCGTTGCCTCCTTGACGGCGAGCAGCACCGCGGTCTCCAGCTCAGCAGCCGCGGTGTCCAGGTCGAGATCGGGCGCTGCGATCCACTCGGCGACCACGGCGTCGAGAGCGCCGTTGATCATCAACGCGAGCACGCGGGTGTCGAACGCGCGGAACACCCCGCTCTCCTGCCCCTGCGCGAGGATCCCGGCGACCGACTGCCAGCGACTCGGCTGCGCCGCGACATCCGGGTCGCGCACGAGCCCCTCGACCAGCACGCGGACGTGCGTCGGGTGGTCGCGCATGTACGCGAGGGTGCCCCGCACGTATGCCACGAGCATCCCGTCGGGCCCGTCGGCGGCGTCGACCCGCTCCCCCACGGCCGCGACGTACGAGTCGAGCACGTGGCTCATCGTGGCATCGAGCACCGCGTCCTTGGACGCGAAGTGGTAGAGGACGGCGGCCTTCGAGATCCCCGCACGGGCGGCGATGGCCGAGAGCGACGCGGCGGCGGGGCCGCGCTCCGCGACCAGCTCGATCGTCCGGTCGACGATCTGCCGGCGCCGCGCCTCCTCGGTGAACGTGCGGTGGCGGGGCTCAGACATCGCGCACCCGAACCTGCCACATCGCAACGGAGGTGACGGCCGCGGCCCATGCGAAGAGCGACAGCGCACCCACGCCTGCGCCCACGTGCTCGTCCACCCCGGACACGCCGTGCAGCGCCGCACCGGGCCAGACGGGCGCGAGGACGTCGAGGCCCGGGATCCACGACGTGACCGTCGGCAGTGCCAGCACGGCGAGCGCCACGGCGACACCGCCCCCGGTGCTGCGCAGGACGAGCGCGGCCGCGAGCGCGATCACGGCGTAGAACACCGGCCCCAGCGCCGAGCCCGCAGCGAGCCGCAGGAGCGGGCCGTCCAACAGCGCCGCAGGCAGCCCGGCACCGACCAGCGCGAGCTGGGCGACGAGCGGGCAGAGCACAGCGACCAGTGCGGCGACGGCACCGGCGACGGAGGCCGTCACCACGACCTTCGCGAGCACCACGCGACCCCGGCGCGGCGTCACCAGGAACGTCGGCTGCGCCAGGCCGGTGGCGTACTCCGAACCGCCGATCGACGCGCCGAGCACCATCAGCACGATCGCGGCCGCGTCGACACCGAGCAGGGCGGCGCCCACCACCTCGGCGGGCGGCACGGCGTCGATCCCGCGACCCTGCGTGACCGGAAGGCTCACGACGAGCAGCAGCGCGACCAGCGGCGATGCCGCCACCGCACCGATGGCGAGCCACGGCAGGAGCCGCACGGTGCTGAACTTGGTCCACTCCGCGCGGATCACGCCGCACCTCCGGTCAGGGAGAGGAACGACTCCTCCAGCCCGTGGCGCCGCTCGACGAGCTCACGGAGCGCGATGCCGCACGCGAGCGCCACCTCGCCGACCCGCTGCGCGGGCAACCCGGCGACGTCGAGCCCGTCCTCGATCGGCGTCACGGTGGCGCCCGCAGCACGCAACGCGTCAGCGAGCCGGTCGTCCGAAGGACGGACGCGCACGGTGGCGGCCCGACCCACGTCGAGAATGTCGACATCAACAGCGCCGACGAGCCTGCCGTGCGCGATCACGACCACCCGCTGCGCGACCTGCTCCATCTCGTGCAGGAGGTGGCTCGAGACGAACACCGTGCGCCCCTCGCGGGCGAGGTCCCGCAGGAGCGTGCGGATCCACCGGATGCCCTCCGGATCGAGCCCGTTCAGCGGCTCGTCGAGCAGCAGCACCCCCGGGTCGCCGAGCAGCGCACCCGCGATGCCCACCCGCTGGCGCATGCCGAGCGAGAAGGTGCCCACACGCCGGTCGGCGACATCGGCCACGCCGACGAGCTGGAGCACCTCCTCGACGCGCGACCGCGCGATCCCCGCGGCGTCGGCCATCCACCGCAGGTGCGCCCGCGCACTGCGACCCGGGTGCATGCACCGCGGGTCGAGCAGCGCGCCGACCTCGCGCAGCGGTGACGAGAGGTCGCGGTACGAGCGGCCGGCCACGGTGACCGAGCCGGACGTCGGCGCGTCGAGGCCGAGCACCATCCGAATCGTCGTGGACTTGCCCGCCCCGTTCGCGCCGAGGAAACCGGTGACGGCACCGGGCGTGACGTCGAACGACAGGTCGTCGACGGCACGCACGGCGCCGTAGCGCTTGGTCAACCCCCGGGCGCTGATCACCAGCCCGACGATAGCTGACCGATCGGTTAGATGTCCAACCGAAGGGTCAGGAACCGGTGTAGAGAATCGCGTCCACCTCGATGTCGAACCCGTTGAGGGCCACCGGGATCGTGGTGCGCACCGGCGCGTTCTCCTTGCCGAAGAACTCGGCGAAGAGGGTGTTCATCGCCTCGAAGTCGCCGAAATCGCGCAGGTACACGCCCACGCGCACGGCGTCGGTCAGCGACGCGCCCGCCGCCTCCGCTGTCTTCTGCAGGTTGGTGAACACCTGGCGGGCCTGCTCCTCGAACGAGCCGCGGACCCACGTTCCGTCGGGCGTGGTCGGGACGGCTCCCGCGAGGTAGACGTGGTCGCCCGCGACGACGGCCTGGGAGTACGGCCCTCCGGGCGGGGCCGCCTCCGTGGTGCTGACAGCGCGCTTGGCCATGGGTCCTCCGATTCAGAAGTAGGTGCGCACCGCGCCGACGACGGCGTCGGCGTCATCGAGAACCGGCACGAGCGGCCACTTCTCGAGCGCGGTGCACGGATGGGACAGGCCGAAGGCGACGACGTCGCCCACGGCGAGCTCGCCCTCGTGCCGGACGAAGGCGTGCTGGTCGTTGAGCTTCTCGACACCCGCGCTGCGCAGCGGGCCACTGGGGCCGCGGAGCGGGATCGGCAGGTCGACGTCGTACGAGGCGTCGCGCTTGCCGAACCCGCAGATCGCGAGGCCGGGCTCGGGGGTGGAGAGCACGTAGGCCCACAGTTCCATCGCGGGCCGCAGCGCGAACGGAGAGGACCGGGCGAGAAGCCCGTGATCGTGGGTGAGGTAGCCGCCGGAGCGGACCACCTTGCGCACCGGGCGCGACAGCGTCGGCAGTTCCCGCCACCCGGCGACGACGCGGTCGGGGTACGCCGATCCGCCTGCGGTGAGCACGAGCTCCCCGCGCGTCCCGGCCAGCCCGTCGACGTCGGCGAGCAGCGCGGCGAGATCCGCGACGAACCGGTCGACCTGCGCGACCGACCGCTCCGCACGATCCTGCGGGTAGACGCCCTCGAAGCACTCGACGCCGGCCAGCTCGAGGCCGGGCGCCGCCGCGATCCGGCGCGCGACCGCGACCGCCTCGTCGCGGGTCCGGACGCCTGCCCGGCCTCCCGGTACCCCCAGCTCGACGAGCACGGGCAGCGTCCGGGGCGCGTCCGCCATCGCCGCGGACATCCGATCCACACCGGCGATGCCGTCGGCGAGGACGAACACCTCGAAGCCCGGGTCCGCGGCGGCCAGCCAGCCCAGCCCGACCGGGTCGACCACCTCGTTGGCGAGCACCACCCGGGGCACGCCCCACGCGTGCATGAGCCGGGCCTGCGCCACGGTGGCCGCCGTGATGGCCCACGCGCCCGCCGCGAGCTGCTCGGCGACGAGCTGCGGGCTCATCGTCGTCTTTCCGTGGGGCGCGTGGTCGACGCCTGCGTCGGCGCACCACCGCGCGAACAGCGCCGTGTTGTTGTCGAGCGCCGATCGCCGCAGCGTCAGCGTCGGGAGCAGCAGGTCGGTGACGTGCCAGCCGATGTCGCCGACCGAGCCGACGGTTCCGGCGTGGTCGGGGAGGTTGCGGAAATGCGGGCCGAGCGGTTCGGCAGCGCTGCGCGTGAGCGCGGGGAGGGTCATCGCAGTCCAGTCCTTACCGGCGCCGTCTCCCGGCACAGCAACGTCGTGACGAACGTGATCAGGCCAACCGCCATCCAGTACAGCGAGACCGGCCACGTCGCCCCGCCGGCCAACGCGACCAGACCGGTGGCCACGAACGGCGCCAGCCCTCCCGCGATCATCGCGGAGAACTGGTAGCCGATCGAGATGCCGGAGTAGCGGACCTTCGTGCCGAAGAGCTCGGAGAAGAACGCGGGCTGCGTGGCGAACAGCGCCCCGTTCGCGACCGCGTAGCCGAGCACCCACGCGATGAGGATCAGCGGCACGCTCCTCGTCTGCACCAGCGCGAAGAACGGGAACGCGAGCGCGATGTGCAGCCCGGCGCCGAGCAGGTAGACCGGCTTGCGGCCGATGCGGTCGGACAGGGCGCCGTACAGCGGGGTGATCACGAACTGCACGCCTGCGGCGAGCATGTTGGCGAGCAGGCCGAGGCTCGCGGCCAGGCCCAGGTTGTTCGTGGCGTACGAGAGCGCGAACACCGACACCAGGTAGCCACAGACGTTCTCCGCCACGCGCATCCCGATCACCAGCAGGATCGAGCGCCACTCGGTGCGCACCGCATCGACCACCGGGCGCTTCACGATCTGCTTCGCCTTCTTGACCCGCTCGAACTCGGGCGACTCGGGGATCCGCAGCCGGATGAAGATCCCGATGGGGATCAGCAGGAACGACAGGAGGAACGGCACCCGCCAGCCCCACGTCAGGAACTGCTCTTCCCCGAGCGCCTCCGACATCCCGTACATCAGCCCGGTGGCGAGGATCAGCGCGGCCGAGGACGCCATCTGCGGCCAGGCGCCGTAGAAGCCGCGCCGGCGCACCGGAGCGTGCTCGGTCAGCATGAGCACCGCGCCGCCCCACTCGCCGCCGGCGGCGACGCCCTGCAGCAGCCGCAGCACGACGAGCAGGATCGGGGCCCACACCCCGATCGCCGCGTGCGTCGGGAGGCAGCCGATCAGGAACGTCGCGATGCCCATCAGGAAGAGCGTGGCGACGAGCGCCGACTTGCGACCGATGCGGTCGCCGAGGTGGCCGAAGATCACGCCGCCGATCGGCCGCGCGCCGAACCCCACGGCGAACGTCGCGAAGGCGGCGAGCGTGCCGACCAGCGGATCCTCACCAGGGAAGAACACCTGGCCGAACACGAGCGCGGCCGCCTGGCCGTACAGGAAGAAGTCGTACCACTCGATCATCGCGCCGATGAAGCTGGAGAAGCCGACCCGGCGCAGGGTCGAGCGGTCCGTCTCCGCGGTCTGGGCCATCTCCGGGAGTCTGCGAGGACGTTTGACAACAAGTCAAGGACCCGAACAGAATTTCTCGATGAGCACGCCGCAGGGTCTCCTGCCCACGCTGGAGCCGATCATGAAGGCGATCGCGGCCGCCGTCGGCCCGCACTGCGAGGTGGTGCTGCACGACCTGTCGAAGCGCGACGTGGAGCGCACGATCGTCGCGATCGAGAACGGGCACGTCACGGGGCGCGCGGTCGGCGGGCCGTCCACGAACCGCGGCCTCGAACTGCTCCGCCGCGAGGCCGAAGACCACGACGAGTACGGGTACAAGGGCCGCACGGGCGACGGACGCGAGCTGCGTTCGTCGTCGGTCTACTTCCGCGGCGCCGACGGGCACGTGATCGCGGCCCTCTGCATCAACGTCGACCTCACGCCGCTGCAGGCGGCGCGCGCCGCCCTCGACGCCGCCCTGCGCCCGGCCGTCGACGACGCCACCGCTCGCGACGAGGAGGTCTTCGCCTCCGACATCAGCGAGGTGCTCGAGAAGCTCATCGACGGCGCGATCGAGCAGACCGGCAAGACCGTCGCGCTCATGAACCGCGAGGACCGGCTCTCCGTACTGACGTTCCTCGACGAACGCGGCGCGTTCTTCGTCAAGCGCGCGGTCGACCGGGTGGCCCGGAGGCTGAACATCTCGCGAGTGACGGCCTACAACTACCTGGAGCAGATCCGCGCGACGGCGTCCTGATCACTCGTTAGGAGCGCTCGCCTTGCGGACCGCCTCCGCCACGGCGGGCACCACCTGCGCGTCGAAGACCGACGGCACGATGAAGTCGTGCGCGAGCTGGTCGGGGCTGACGCAGTTGGCGATGGCGGTGGCCGCGGCGAGCATCGCCCGGTCGGTGACCTCGTGCGAGCCGGAGTCGAGCATCCCGCGGAAGAAGCCGGGGAACGCGAGCACGTTGTTGATCTGGTTCGGGAAGTCCGAGCGCCCTGTGGCGACGATCGCCGCGTGCGCCGCCGCCGCGAACGGGTCCACCTCGGGCACGGGGTTGGCCAGGGCGAAGACGACCGCGTCGGGCGCCATCGTCGCGATGTGCTCCCCCGTCAGCAGGTCGGGAGCCGACACCCCGATGAAGACGTCGGCGTCGCGCAGCGCGTCGACCAGGCTTCCCTGCACGCCGCGCGGGTTGGTGTGCTCGACGATCCACCGGCGGAACTCGTCCGTGCCCGCGTCTTCGGGGCGCAGCACCCCGCGCCGTCCGCACGCCACGATGTCCTCGAACCCCTGCGTGCGCAGGAGCCGGACGATCGCGTGCCCGGCCGCACCGACCCCGCTGAGCACCACGCGAACCTGCTGGGGCGACTTCCCCACGATCCGCAGCGCGTTGGTGAGCGCCGCGAGCACCACGATGGCCGTGCCGTGCTGGTCGTCGTGGAACACCGGGATGTCGAGCAGGTCGCGCAGCCTGCGTTCGATCTCGAAGCACCGCGGCGCCGCGATGTCCTCCAGGTTGATCCCGCCGTAGACCGACGACAGGTTCCGCACGATCTCGACGATCGTGTCGACGTCCTGGCTCTCGATGCACACCGGCCACGCGTCGACCCCCGCGAACTGCTTGAACAGCGCCGCCTTGCCCTCCATCACCGGCAGGGCGGCGGCCGGCCCGATGTTGCCGAGGCCGAGCACCGCCGACCCGTCGGTGACCACCGCGACGGTGTTCCGCTTGATGGTCAGCCTGCGGGCATCGTCGAGGTTGTCCGCGATGGCGCGGCAGACCCGCGCGACACCGGGCGTGTAGGCGCGCGAGAGGTCGTCGCGGTGCTTCAGCGGGACCTTCGGGGTGACCTCGATCTTGCCGCCCAGGTGGAGCAGGAACGTCCGGTCGCTCACCTTGTGGATCGCGACGCCGGGCAGCGCGGAGATCGCGTCGCAGATCCGGTCGGCGTGCGCGCCGTCGATCGCGTCGCAGCTCACGTCGACCACGAGCTCCGTGGCGGTGGAGCCGCCGACGTCCAGCGCGGTCAACGCCCCACCCGCCGCCGAAACCGCCGACGCGATGTCGGCGGCACCACCGGACCCCTTCTTCATGTGCGCGCGGACGGTGATCGAGTAGCCGGGGCTCGTCGCAGCCATGGGGCAACTCTTCTCCGGGTCCGGACGTCCGGCCACCCCGGACTTCCGTACGGTGGATGTCGGGTGCCGGAAAAGATCGCCCGGGCCTAGCCTCTGGCCTGGGAGCCGCTAGGCTCGGGATGCGGTTTCCGGCGGAACCGCCCACGCCCTCGTAGCTCAGCTGGATAGAGCAAGAGCCTTCTAATCTCTAGGTCGCAGGTTCGAGTCCTGCCGGGGGCACAAACGTCCTGATCAGGGAGGCGGGCCCTCTCGCCGCCGAAGATCGACCTACCGAATAGCTACTGTTTACGGCCTGGCGCGAACCGGTCCAGAGCGGCCGACGCAGCGGCGCCGGTCACCCGGCGTGCCATGTAGACGTCCTGCGTCATCGAGATGCGCTCATGCCCCAGGTAGTCCGCGATCTCCCGGGCGGAAAGCCGCGGTCGACGGGAACACCCACGGTCCGTGCGAGTCGGTGTGCCTCTTCACCAGCAGCTCCAGCACCCACGCGGGCGGCGTGATGGTGCGCATGCTCGCCCGAGATTTCGTGTGTGACTGCACGATGAGGCCTTCGCCCGGCACCCGGATCACCGTGCCCTCGATCGCGATCGTGCCGGCCACGTCGTCGACTCGTGTCCAGTCGAGCGCGAGCAACTCCCCGACGCGGCAACCGAGGCCCGACAGCACGTCGACGAGGTCCCGCAGGTCGTACTTGGCTGCGTCGTCGGAGCCGGCGAGGTGCTCGCGCAGCCGGCTCAGTCCGTCCTCGCCGAGCACGGCCTTCTCCCGGGTGGGCTTCGACTTCCGCGCCGGTGTCAGCTCGCGGACGGGGTTCGCGTCAATCGCGTCATGGCGCACTGCAAGTCCGAGCACGCCCGACAAAACCACCTTCGCGTGGAGCGCCGACGCCGAACCGCGTCGCTGTCGGACCTCCCGGGTGAGCCTGTCCACCGTCGACACGCGCAGGTCGCTCAAGCGCAGCTCCCCCACCGCCGGCTCGAGCTAGGTCGCCTACGCTAGAGGGCCTCGTCGAGGTCTGGCGGAGTGCCAGGAACCCGCGAAGTGCAGCCCCGCGACGATCCGCGGGCACGATCAACCCTGTGGCTATCCTCTCTCGCCCCGAGCGACTGTTCGACGACGTCCTCATCCGGCCTGCTCAACCTGGTCAGGAAGACATCGTGCTCGACCTGCTGGCCGAAGCCGCTGCCTGGCTCCATAGTCGAGGCATCACGCAATGGCCCCCGCGCTTTCCAACAGACTCCATCCAAGCCCAGATCGCTGCGGGAGAAGCGCTCCTGGTGGGAGAAGCCCAACGTCCCATCGCCACGCTCGCCGTCGCTGAGGGCGACCCCGAACTCTGGGGCTCGGGCACCGCACCTGCCTACTACATCTCCAGGCTCGCGGTCGCACGTCGCGCGAGCGGCGTTGGCCTCGGCTACCACGTCATCGACTGGGTTGCCTGCAAAGCAGTCGAACGCGGGTGGCAATACGTGCGGCTGGCGACAGCCAGCAACAACCCCGCGCTACGGCGCTACTACGAAAGAGTGGGTTTCAAGCACGTTGGCGATCCACCACATGCACGGTGGCCAACGAGCCTCTACGAGCGGAAAGTCAAGCAGCGCCAGCACGGTCGACAGGAACGATGACTTAGATGCCCGTTGACGATCTCTGAAGACCGGATCTGGTCGACTTTGCGTGATCGCTTTGGCCTTGTCTGGGTGCGTCGTGCGCGTCTCCGGGCGACCTGCACTCGCCGCCGCTCCCTCCAATTCGTTCCCGTCCCTCCCGACCAACTACCGACTACACCCGACGCAGACTCGCCCGGGCGAGCACACTCCTCGCGGCGGATCGTTGAGCTCGGACCTGCGCCAGACATGGCGAACATGTACGCCACGTGAATCCGCAGGTCAGAAGCATTGCGCCCGCCATGCGGGCCAGAAAACCGTAGGAGTCGCTGACGGAGAAGTCCCAGAAGGAGCTGCTGCCGGCGGGCTTCCCGCCCTGGCAGACGGTGTAGTGCCACTCAACCGGCGGGAACGGGACAAGGTCACCGAGCTCTTAGAAGGGTCTTGTGGCATACGCCTCGAACCACCCGCCAGCGGGCAGATTCGGCTTCGGCCGAGGCGGCCGCCGGAGCGTCGTGTCGGCCGGCCACAGCACCTCGACCTGCTCGACCAGCTCGACCAGCATTGCCCCATCGAATACCACGCTCGTCTCCTCGATACCGCGAGACGGCCAGGCGCACCAGATGGTCAGCGGCCCGGAAGCCGGCACCGGGTGGAGCAGGTAGGCGACGGCTGCGTTGCCGCTGCTTCCGCCCCCGCCTCCACCGGTCAAGGACGGTCCCTCATCCGGCCTCCCCGACGCCCCGTCCTTCGGCACGTTGGCCACGGCCTGCCCGTCTGCCCCCTCAACGCCGAAGCAGAGCATGTGACCATTCGCGTCCGGGACACCCCCTGCCGGCGCGTGCAGGTCATATACGCCCTGTCCGCGTCCCCGGACGCTGAGCTCGAACTCGATTCCGTTCGTGTAGAGGTGCGCTGCCGACAGCAGGACTGCAACCTCCTCCGCCCGAGCCAGCACGCCCGACCACGGCAGCAACACCGGCACCTCGTTCACCGGCGCCATCGCTCGCCGCAGCTGCCGCGCGTGCGCTTCCCGGACTCTCGCCTCGTCGTCCCCCATGCCAGGAGGATGCCAGTGCGAGCCGGGGCTCGCTCGAGACGGGCGATCCATCCCTGCCCGTACTCGGTCTCCGGGTCGACTGCCCCTCTGGCGCTCCACAAATCCGCTGGTAATACGCCTGCACACGCGATGCAAGGTACTTCTAATCTCTAGGTCGCAGGTTCGAATCCTGCCGGGGGCACAAACTTCCTGATCAGGGCGGCGAGCCCTCTCGCCACCGAAGATCGGCCTTCCGAATGGCTACCGTTTGCGGCCTGGCGCGAACCGGTCCAGAGCGGCCGATGCAGCGGCGCCGGACACCCGGCGTGCCATGTAGACGTCCTGCGACATCGAGATGCGCTCATGCCCCAAGTAGTCGGCGATCTCCCGAGCAGAAAGCCCTTCGGCGTCGAGTCGAGTCGCAACGAGGTGCCGGAACGCGTGCGGGTGCAGGCCCTCCCGCCCGGTACCGGCGACAACCTGCCGGAGCTGCTTGCGTGTGTTGTTCGGGTCCCGAAAAGAGTGCCCGCGGTCGAGGGGAACACCCACCGTCCCTGCGAGCCGGCCGCTATGCCGCCTGGAGCAGCAATGCCCGCGTGCGAGCGCGCTCTTCGTCGCCGGGGCCGAAGATGTGCGCGGCGAACTCGGCGACCCCGGCCGCCCGGATTTCCTCCAGTCGGGCACTGACCGCGTCCTCGTCGCCGATGAGCGCCACGTCGGCGGGCCCCTGGGCACCTTCGCGGGCGAGCATCGCCTGGTAGGACGGCAATGTTCCGTACAGCGCATAGGTCTCGGCCGCGAGCTCGCGAACCTTGGTGACGTCGTCGGTGACGCAGATCGGCAGCGCCGCGACGACCTCAGCCTCCCGACCCGCTTCCTCAGCGGCGGCACGCAGCGTCGGTACCACGTAGTTGGCCAGGGTGCGTGGACCGGTCAGGAAGGTGATCGTGCCGGCGGTGCGCCGACCGGCGATGCGCAGAAGCTGCGGCCCCATCGCGGCCACATACACCGCCGGCGCGGTGGCTCCAGCAACACTCACCTTGCCCCGGGTGGTGTAGAACTCGCCGGTCGCATCCGCCGTCTCGCCGGCCAGTAGCGGCTGCAACCCGTCGAGGTACTCGTTGAGCCGCAGGACCGGACGGTCCCACGGCACGCCCCACATAGCGTCACAGATCAATGCGTGGGTCAGGCCGATGCCGAGCCGGAAGCGGCCGCCGCCGATGAGGTTCAGGGTGAGCGCGGCTTGGGCGAGCGACATCGGCTGGCGCAGCTGGATCGGCTGCACGCCGGTGCCGAGCGTCATACCGTCGACCTCCCGCAGGGCGATGCCCAGGGTGACCAGAGCGTCCGGATCCCATGGCAGCTGCACAGTCCACGCGTGGCTGAACCCCTCGTCGCGGGCCGCACGAAGATCGTGCACATAGTCGTCGACCGGCGATGCCCGCAGGCTGTCGTGGAAGTAGGTGAACAGGCTGGTGCGCATGGCTGCCCTCCGAACTGGGCCTGTCGGCCGCCGGTCGCTACTCGCCGCCATTCAGGCGACCGAGGATCCGGTTGTCGATGCCACGTCGGGCGCTGCTGGACGAGTACTCCCGGAAACCGCAGCTGGACCAGGCCACCGTGGCCCGCCTCGTGACCGCCGGGAACCGCAGAGGGCGGCCGATCGGCGAACGGTGGGTAGATGGGTTCACATGGAGCAGCCTGGGTACGCCCGCAGGCCTACCAGGGCGACCGCGTACGCAGCGGGCGTCGGATGAGTCTCCGCTGGTCAAGCCCGTGTGTCAGCGGTAGTCGGCGAAACTGCCACTGACCAGGCGTCTCGTCGCCTGCAGCGTTCTGACCTGCCGTTCTGTGCCGTCTGGTGCCATCTCGTGCCGGACCGGACCGGAGCTCGTCGGCAACGTCGCTGGTGCACATCGTGCGCGTCCCCTCCCGGAGCTCGCGCATGACGTGTGGGCTCAGCTGGACGGCCATCCCTTCGATCTTCGCGCTCTCGCAGGGCACTTCCCGACAGGCATGTCACTCCTGCTCCGAATACTGCAATTCCGGAGCGACACCCGTTGTTCGAGCTGAAGCACTGCGATCTGGCCGGACTAACACGTCGGTAACGCACACACCCTGCCGACGACCACACGATATAGTCACAGCATCTACGACCAGTCACGCCTGAAGGGAACATGCAAGTGGTGATACGTAGGACTTTGAAAGTTCAAACTGCTCCCGCGAGCTGCTGGCTGAATGAAAGCGAGGCCACTGACAGCGTCGATCAACCAACGCCCCTTAAGGGGGTGGCCGAATGACTCGGACAGCTGCAGTTTTCGTTCACGGACTATTCTCATCTGCCCAGACGTGGACGCCGCTACAAGACCTCGTGAAGACCGATCCCGCACTGGGCGATGTAGAGATGTGCAACTTTGAGTATCCGACACCAAAGCTCAACTTGAACCCATTGCGTCGGATTCCCGACTTCGACGTCCTGGCTGACAGCCTCGCCACATTTCTGCGAGTCGAGGTCACTAATGCCGAGAACATTATTCTTGTGTCCCACAGTCAAGGTGGGCTGATCATCCAGCGACATCTTGCTCGCACCGTCATGAATGCACGCACGTCGGAGCTGGCGAGTATCGTTAAAGTGGTGATGTTCGCCTGCCCAAACTCTGGCTCCGAACTATTTGCCATAGCCCGGCGATTTGCCCGGCCACTCTGGCGACACCCGCACGAGCAACAGCTCCGACCCATCAATGAAAGCGTGGCCTCAGCCCATTCGACAGTCATAAACCGGATAATCCATACTGACGATACCGGTGTGGAGGGGCATCGCCTTGGGATTCGCGTCTACGCAGGCGAGCAGGACAACGTGGTTACTCCTACGTCAGCACGGGGCGCATTCCCCGATGCCGGCGTTCTACCTGGGGATCACTTTTCAATCATACGCCCAGATTCACATCTTCACCGGAGCTACTTGGCATTGAAGTCGGATATCATCGAGGCTATGCGAGACCGCCAGTCAGGTGCACATGCACGTACCTCGCTGCTGGCGGATACCGCGCAGTCCGCGCGGGACTACATCTACGTCTCCGCCCGCAAGGTCGGACGGATCGGCCGTTCGATCAATCCAGATGTATGGGAGCGAGTCAAGAAGTCGCGCCCCGCCGACCTACGCAACGATTTCGGTCTGTGGACCCCCGGCATCGGCACGAGCCCGGACAGCAAAGCCGCCGACGTGATTGCGCTTGTTCACCTGTCGAGTCCAGTATTGAGCAACTCCACGGATTCAAGGACGTCACCGACACCACGCTCAAGGTTGGGCATTGGTTCAAGCTGGCAGCAACCCCCGTTGTCTACGGCGTCCCGGGCCAAGATATCGGAGGGGCACTTTTTGTCGGCCAGAGGGGTGGTATTCGATTCATATTGGGCGGTTCCGCGGAGTATCTGCTCGACCGGCCCGCAGATCATCTTGTGGGCGGTCCGTGGGGGTACTCGGCTTCTGGGATAGTCGGCATTCGCCATCTGCTTGAAGAACTTTCCGCGGAAGATTGGTCGGACAGTGGCGGCGCAGAGAATGCAACGTCTGAGCTAGCGCAAGATGATGGTCCGGACAGTTTTCGCAGAATTGAATTCGACTCGGTTGTCGAGGCCTTCGGTCCTGATTGGCAGCCCGTGGACGCCGTGGCCAGGTGCCTCAGCATCATTCGCGACCGAGAAGATCGCATATTCATCATCGGCACACCTCTCTACGTCTCCTTGTCAGTACCAGAGACAGGGAATGACAGCGGCCGCCTGCCGGGCTAGCCATGGTCTGATGCATGTAGCCAACTCGGCGGCCAGGATAGTGAACCGGGAAGAGGACGCGCACAGTTCTACAACCGCCGAGCAGTCCCATCTGCCGGGCGCCGTGGATTACGCCAGCAGTGCGGCACCGAATTACGCCGCCGCGTCATGCATCCTCGATCTCGATCGGGCTGGGAAAGCGCGGTGGGGTGTGACGCAGCGGTTCCAAGGCATGGCGCTGTGCGAACACCAACGCGCCCCAGACGATCAGGAACACGGAGGCGGCTGCCGCGATCATGCCGGCCGTGGACGCGTCGGCGGCCTGCATGGCCAGCACCACGATGCTCGCCGCGAGCATGGCATCGACGGTGGCGACGAGTGTGGCCATGGCCTGCAGGAACTGGCTCCACGGTCGCATTCCTCGGGAGCCGATCATCAGATAGCTGGCGGCCAGGCCTCGCTCGTCGTCGTGGAAGCCGGTGCTGAAGTACGGTCTCAGGCCGGGCGCGATCTTCAGGTAGGCGTGGCGCAGCCGGTTCATGGCCAGCATCGTCCGCACTTCCTCGTTGTTGATCGCCACCAGGCGCACGTGGGTCACGATGCCGAGCAGCAGCACGATCGGCAGCAGGACCAGGGCGAGTGTCGTGGTCTGCTCACCGAAGCTTGTCGCGTCGGCCAGCAGTGCGAGCGCGACGATCGTCGCCGACAGCAGGCTGAGGAAGACCGTGGTGCGGCTCATCGCTTCGTTCCAGATCAGGGACCGCGAGCTGAGCAGGCTCCAATGCTCGGTGGAGAGGATCCCAGCTGCTTCCGGTCCGAACGGATTGGTGGGATGCGCTTCGGTCCCGCCCATATCCGTGGACGTCACGGTGTCGTCGGTTGCATCCATCGCCTGTCTCCTCGTACTCGTGTGCACGCGAAAGCTGACTGCATACAGGGCCAGGTGAATCTTCCGTCGCTTGTCCACCCGCGCGGCTGCAGCTCGGAACGATCGCGCCATCGCACCGATTGACCTCGTTCCCACCGGGTACGCACCCTGCGATGGAGCGGAACTGGATGCGTGCCGCGGTCGCGATCCTGCTGGCGACCGCGTTGTCGGGCTGCGTCGGTGGCTCGCGCAGCGGGTCGGACCAGCCCAGCCTGCCGGGCTTGGGAAGCACCACCGCACAACCCGCTCAGAAGGAGTCGATCAACCGGTCATCCGAGGACGACGTGGCGGCCGCGCTGCGCCGCGGTGATGTCGACGATCCCCAGGGCTGGGCGCGCATCCTGATCGGCGACCGGCCCTACCCGCCCGGCCAGCCGGGCCAGGACCGAATCCGCCAGGTGCTGGTGGAGCACGACGCCGATCCCGAGGACGTCGATAAGATCCTCGCCACGGTCGAGCCCTGAGGCCTAACGCTCCCCGCCTTCTGATGCGCATCCGACTACGTCCTCCGGCGGGTCCGGCGGCGCCGCCCCGGGGTCCGTTAGGGCCTGTCCCGGCAGGGGCCGCAGGTCTACTTTCGGCCTCCTCGATCGGGGGCGGTGGGACGCAATGGTGCGTTACGAGTACCGGTGCCCGGCATGCGGGCCGTGGGCGGTGGCGCTGCCGATGGGGGCGGCCGACGCGCAACGCACCTGTCCCACCTGCGGAGATCCGTCCCCGCGGCGCTGGTCGGCGCCCCAGCTGAACCGCATGGACCCGGCCCTCGCGCGGGAGCGGCTGCGCGAGGAAGCCAGCCGGGACGCCCCGGATGTCGTCACGTCGGTGCCGCGGGCCGCCCGCAGGCGCGCCCCGGCCGACCGTCGCCAGGCGCGCCTGCCGCGCCCCTGACCCACGCCGCCGGTGCCACCGAGGAGGGTCGAACTATGGGTCTGGTCGGTCTCCTGTACGTCGGAGCCGTCTTGTTCATCAACGGGCTGCTGTTGCTCGGGGTGGTCGAGGGCAGAGCGGCCGCGCCGATCAACCTGTTCGTCGGGGCGCTGCAGGTCGTCACGCCCACGTACCTGATCTTCACGGCGAACAACGACCCGGCCGCGATCCTCGCTGCGTCGGGGTTGTACCTGTTCGGGTTCACCTACCTCTACGTCGGCATCAACCTGCTCGCCGGGCTCGACACCACCGGCGTCGGCTGGTTCTCGCTGTTCGTCGCGGTGGTCGCGCTCGGCTACTCGTGGGCGAACTTCGCGATCCTCCGCGACAGCGCGTTCGGCGTCATCTGGCTCTACTGGGCCTTCCTGTGGGCGCTCTTCTTCGTCCTGCTGGGCCTCAAGCACGAGTGGATCGGGCGCTACACCGGATGGGTCACGATCATCCAGGCGTGGGTGACGGCCGCGATCCCGGCGTTCCTGCTGCTCACCGACATGTGGCGGAACGAGGACGCGATCGCGATCGGCCTGGCCGTCGGCGGGGTCGTGGTGTTCGGAGCCCTCTACGCCTACATCCACCCTCGCGCGCCGGGAGCACCGGCGGCGAGGCATGCCCCGACCGCCCATCCGGCGCCGGGTTGATCGACAAGTATCGACGAAGGAGGATCTGCGATGCCCGATGTGGTGTTCAGCGTCGATCAGGCGAAGTCGATGCGTGATCAGGCGGTTCCCGGGCACAACCGGTGGCATCCGGACGTGCCCGTCGCGGTGATGGTCCGCCCCGGGCAGCAGATCCGGGTCGAGTGCCGCGAGTGGACCGACGCCCAGATCGGCAACAACGACTCGGCGAACGACGTGCGCGACGTCGACCTCACGCGTGCGCACATGTTGAGCGGGCCGATCGGTGTGGAAGGCGCCGAGCCCGGCGACCTGCTGGTGGTCGACATCCTCGACCTCGGCCCCGTGCAGGCCCCGCAGGAGTACGGCGACGCCCCCGGCCAGGGCTGGGGCTACACCGGCGTCTTCGCGAAGGCCAACGGCGGCGGCTTCCTGACCGACTACTTCCCCGACGCCTACAAGGCGATCTGGGACTTCGCCGGCCAGGTGGCGACGTCACGGCACCTCCCGGGGGTGCGCTACACCGGCATCACCCACCCCGGGCTGTTCGGCACGGCACCGTCGGCCGAGCTGCTCGAGCGGTGGAACCGCCGGGAGCGAGCGCTCATCGACAAGGACCCGAACCGGGTGCCACCGCTGGCGCTACCGCCGCTCGAGCAGAACGCGCTCGGCGGGACGGCGGCGGGTTCGGAGGCACAGGCGATCGCCCGCGACGGCGCCCGCACCGTTCCCGCCCGGGAGAACGGTGGCAACCACGACATCAAGAACTTCACCCGCGGCTCGCGCGTCTTCTACCCGGTCCACGTGAGGGACGCGAAGCTCTCCGGCGGCGACCTGCACTTCAGCCAGGGCGACGGGGAGATCACGTTCTGCGGCGCGATCGAGATGGGCGGCTTCATCGACTTCCACATCGACCTGATCAAGGGCGGGATGGAGGCCTATGGCGTGACGACGAACCCGGTGTTCATGCCGGGCAACGTGGAACCCCGGTACTCGGAGTTCATGACGTTCATCGGCATCTCGGTGGACCGCGAGACCGACGAGAACTACTACCTCGACGCGACCGTGGCCTACCGGCGCGCGTGCCTGAACGCCGTCGAGTACCTGAAGAAGTTCGGCTACTCGGGCGAGCAGGCGTACCTGCTGCTGGGCTCGGCGCCGATCGAGGGCCGGGTCAGCGGGATCGTGGACATCCCGAACGCCTGCTGCTCGCTCTACCTGCCGACCGCGATCTTCGACTTCGACGTGAAGCCGTCGGCGGCCGGGCCGGTCCGCCAGGATCGGGGTCAGTGTGCGGTGACGTCCTGACCTGCCCAGCGGCGGCGCCTGACCCGTGGGTCAGGCGCCTCCATCGGCCGGGCGGTGCTCCGTGGGGACGGTGGGTCGCGCGGTCACCGTGACGGTCCCGCCGCAGTTCCAGCACTCGGGCTCTGCGGCGACGTCGCGGCCTTCCACGTCGCAGTCGCCGCAGAACCAGTGGGCCATGACCTGGAAGTTCTTCACGGGTTCCTCCCGTCACGCTGCGGGCACCACCCCGCGGGAGTTCACGTGGTGTCGCCGCTCGCTTCTGCCTGGTGCAATGCAGACACGTTCGAAAGGTTACGGTCGGTTCGGTGACTGCACACTTCGTGACCGGCGAGCGAGCAGCGCGTCGATCACGAGGAAGGCGAGGAGGCTGACGCCCAGCAGCGGCGCGAACCAGCCGAGCACGACGGCAAGTACGACCGCCACGATCACGGCCGGCCACGCGGCGCCGCGGAGCTGGCCGCGCGGGACGAGCCGCCAGCCTCGCCCGCGGGTGGGCCTGCGCAGCCACCACATGCGGTAGCCGAGCACGATCAGCGTGATCATCCCGACGCCGAACGCGACCAGCACGAGCTGGTTGGCCACGCCGAAGAGCACGCCCATGTGCGCGTCGATGCCCCATCGGGCGAGCTTCGCCATGAGCGGGTAGTCCGCGAAGCGCACCTCGTCCACCACGGCACCGGTGTCACCGTCGACCGCGACGGCGTCGACCTCGGTCGGCCAGCTCCGCTTGATCTCGGTGACGGTCCAGGCCGCGCCGTGCTCGGCGGGCAGCCCGATCTCGATCAGCCCGGCGTCGATGCCGGCGGCCCGAGCGGTGGCGAGCACCGAATCGAACTGGGCGGGGTCGACGTCATGATGGGCGCCAGGCCCGCCGCCGTGCCCGGCGTGCCCGCCCGACTCCAGCGACGGGGTGCTCCAGCCGAGGGAGGCACGCAGCGCGGACACGTTCTCACCGGCGTAGGCGGACCAGGTGAGCCCGGTCGCGGAGAGGAACAGGGCACCGAGCAGCAGCCAGACACCGAGCGATCCGTGCCTGCTCAGCATGCGGCGGCGGCCCAGCGCTCCCGGCTCCGCTCGGACCAGATCGCGGATGGAGGCGCGGCGGGCCCGCCACCGCGCAACCCACAGCGCCAGCCCGCCCAGCGCGACCACCCACAGCCAGGACGCGGCGAGCTCGCTGTAGAGGCGTCCCGGCTCGCCGAGCAGGAGGTTGCGGTGCAGCTGGTCGATCGTCATCCGGAACGGCAGCACGCCGCTGGTCCCGTACGTGACGAGCGAGCCCTGCACCTCGCCGGTGCCCGGGTCGACGAACACGGTGCGGCGCTCGGACTCGCCGAGTGCCTCGTCGTTGAACAGCACTCGGGTCGTCGCCCCGGGCTCGGGCGCGGGCCGGACGGCGGCCAGCTCGCCGCCGGGCTCGGTGGCCACCGCCGCGCGCACCTGGTCGGCCAGCGTGAGCTGTTGCGCCGTCGGCGGCACGCGCAGCTGCTCGGAGTAGAGGACGGACTCGAGCTGGGGGGTGAGCACGTAGAGCACGCCGGTGACCGTTGCCACCAGGATGAACGGTCCGACGAGCAGGCCGGCGTAGAAGTGCAGGCGCAGCACGAGGCCTCGCCAGCCCGACCGGGTGCGGGGAGCGGGTGGGCTCGTAGCGGATTTCGGGATCACGGACATGGGGTCTCCGGATTCGAGGGCAGCGGGGGACGGCAGGTCCGGTGGGCACCGCGGAGCGGAGATCGCGGCGTGCCCGGGCCGGATCGGCCGGTGAGGCAGGCGGGTCAGCAGACCGCCGGTGGCCCCCGGTGCACGATCGAATGCCGCAGCCGCAGCGTCAGCGAAACCCGGGCGGGTGCGTCCACCGGGCGCCGCCGCGCCTGCGGACGGGCCGTGCGCCACTCCGCCAGCAACCGGCAGAGGAGCCTGCGCAGCGCCGCGACCGCACGGCGGGCGGCCTCCACGGCGCGGCGTTCACCGCAGCGCAGCCACGCTCCCGATACGGCGGCGCCCAGCACGTGGGCGAGCAGCACCAGTTCCGGCCCGAGCACGCCGTGGCCCGCGTGGACGGCCGGATCGGTCGCGGTGCCCACGAACAGGGCGTGGCCACCGAGCTGCGCGACGAGCTGGGCGGCGGCCAGGCGCTCCCAGCCACGCTCGTCGCGGGTCAGCCACCACGACGCGGCGGTCGTGAGGGCGAGGGCCAGCACGAGGCCGATCAGCGGGGGTGCGTGGCCGGTGGCGAGGACGTGGCCGCCGCTCGTGGTGATGCCGGCAGCGGCGACCGCCGCCGCGGTGCGGCCGACGCGGCTCTGCGGGAGCACATGGGCGCGGTGTCCGCCCTCGCGCTCTCGCCGTCCCGACATGGGCTCAGACCGTACCCAGGCGGGTGACGGCTGTGTGTACGTTCAGGGAACGTCGCGGTTACCGGCTGCTGCCCGCGCGGCAAGCGGCGCTGTGAGCCACGAGCGCCACGCCTCCGGGCTGCGCATCGCCGTGTCCGGGATACCGGCGTCGGCCATCGCGCCGGGGTGGAGCAGCTCGTAGCGCTGGTTGTAGGCCGTGGCGCGGTCGGCGGGCAGCAGCAGCCACGGCGCGAGCGCGTACTCGATGCGGAGCTCCACGACCCAGTCGGAGTACCGCGTGATCAGCTCCCCCTGGACGAGCCCGCGCGCGAGGAGACCCCGCCACAGCGCGGCCGTCTCGCGGCACCCCTCCGGACCGTGCTCGGTGGGGGTGACGGCGGTGGTCTCGATCCGCCGCGGCAACGACACCATCGTCGTCACCGAGAACATCCACGGAAGCCCGAGGATGCGGCACAGGTGGGCCCGGTGCGACCCCGCGCCGACCGTGTACAGCGGTCCCGCCGGCCCCGGGATCCGGAGCAGCTGCACCGCTCCCGACTCGCTGTGCGCGCCGAAGTGGCGTGTGAGATAGGCCGGCACGTCGGCGTACCCGACGGCGAGCAGCTCGGCCGTGCGCTCGGGGAGCCACACCTCGCCCCGGTCGGGGTCGTCGGATCTGTCGCGGTCGAACTGCCCCCACACCTCGTCGGGAGTGCGAACGACGGCGCGGGTCCGCACCCACTCCACCGCCCTCGTGCACGCCCACGAGTCGCTGGGCGCGAACAGGTCGGGGAGCTGCGGTTCCTCGGCCTGCACCCGGGCGGCTCGCTCGGCGACGTCCTCCGCGATCCGGTCCCGCGGGACGCTGCGGCGCAGGCTGTCGATCTCGGCCACGATCTCGGCGATCAGGTCCCGGCGCGCCATGAACGCCGTGGCGGCCTGGTCCTCGGTCACCCGCGGCATCGCCTCGGAGGTGAACGTGCACAGCCGTGAGCTCGGCGACGGCGGCGCGCCACGCCACGTGACCTCCGCGGGTCTCGGCCGCGTGCTCCAGCGCCCCAGCTCGTCGGCCACGATCGAGGGGTGGGCGACCCAGCCGCGGACCGAGGGCCGGTCGCCGTCGTCGCCAGAAACGTCGCCGGGGACGGGTTCCGCGTCGAACTGGCCGGACGGGTCCCAGCGCACGGTCCAGCGGGCGGCGCCGTCGCCGGTCTCGGCGACGGCGGCGGCGCGGCGGGCCATGTCGGCCGCCGTGACGTGCACCTGCCCGAGATCGCGGGCGGCCCGCAGCTCCGCGAGGGTGAAGGGCTGCTCGTCCTCGCGGTCGGGCAGCACCATGATGTCGACCTCGGCCCGCCGGGGATCGTCCTGCAGGTGCTGCTGGCGCAGCAGGTTCCCCGCCTCCTTCATCGCCGCCGCCAGCTGCAGGCCGGGACGACGCAGCTCGGAGGCGTCCACGAACGGGGTGGCGTCGTCGACGATGCGACGCACGAGAGCCTTCTGCAGCTGGTCGGCCTGCCACAGCACCGCCGTGACGTCGTTCCAGGCAGCCGGGGGCGGGCTGCCCTCCGTCCCGCCGACGGCGCGGGTGGCGAGCGTGAGCCGGTCCCACTCCGGGAGCCGGGGCAACCACCTCGTCGCCAGCGTGAACACGACCGCGGTCGACCAGCGGGCGAGGTGCGCCACCCTCCGCTGTTTCCCGGATCGCAAGGTTCGGCACTGTTGCCGCGCGTCGGCGTGGCAACGGTCGCACGGCCAGTCGTTGACAGCGATCCCGCTGAGCGGATGGGCGCCGCTCGCCTGAGTTTGCAAGGTGCTCTTCCATCCTCCGATCGAGGTGGGTCAGATCCTTGCGCAAGCGCCCGTGGCGGCGTATCGGGGTCCCGAATGGGTGAGCAACTCGCTGTGGACGAGGCGTCCACGCAGGGTCATCGCGCAGGTTCGAGGCCCGCGCGCTGACGGCTCGCACATAGACATCTGCGCTGGCACACCGACTGCAGTTCATGTGCGGCCACCGAAGTCGGTGTGCGAGCTCCCGGTCAGCTCCGCGACGGCCGTCCGGTGCTGCCTCGCACCACCAGAGGGGCCGCGTGCCGCACCAGGCGTGCCGGCGGCCGGAGTGCGCGGGTCTGCACGGCGTCGATCTGCCGCGCGAGCAGCGCGAACGCCTCCTGGCCCATGCGGGCGAAGTCCTGGCGCACGGTGGTGAGCGGCGGTGCCCACAACCGGGCGAGCGGGTGGTCGTCGAACCCCGCCACGCTGACGTCGTCGGGCACGCGGCGCCCGCGCTCACCCAGCCCCCTGATCACGCCCATGGCGATCTCGTCGTTGCCGCAGAAGACGGCCGTGACTCCCGCCCGGTCGGCGAGCTCCCGGCCGATCGCCACCCCGGACGAGGGATCCCATGTCGCCGGGACCACTGGCGGTACCGGGGCGCCCGCCTCGCGCAGCGCCCTGCGCCAGCCGCGGGTCCGGCCGTCCTCCCGCCGGCGCGAGGGTGGGACGGACACGTGGTGCACCGTGGCGTGCCCCTCGGCGAGCAGGTGGTGCGTGAGCTCGGCGGCGCCGGCGTCCTCGTCGATCACGACCTGGGCGATGCCGGTGGTGCGGGCGCCGGCCACCGCCACGAGCGGCAGGTCGCGGGGCACCGCGGAGAGGGCGGCCACGCCGGGCGGGTCGAACGTCAGGACGACGACCCCGGCCAGCGACTGGGCGAGCACCGGCTCCATCGCCGCGGCGATGGTCGCAGGCTCGGTGTCCTCCACCACGCTGATCAACACCGCGTTCCCGCGGGCCCGGGCGGCCTCCTCGATGCCTTCGAGGGTGACGGCGTACCCGTGGCGCGAGGTGTTGCCCGCGAGCACCGCGACGGTGCGGGCCAGCCCCAGCTTGAGCGCGCGGGCGGCGCCGCTCGGGCGGTAGCCGAGCTCGGCGATCGCCTGCTCGACGCGGTGGCGCTTGTCCTCGCTCACCCGGGCATTGCCGGTGAGCACCCGGGAGACGGTGGGCACCGAGACGCCCGCGTGGCGGGCGACGTCGGCGATCACCGGCGGCCTCGTCATGTCGGCGGCACTCTACTTGACCGCACCGCTGGTCACGCCGGCGATGATCCGCCGCTGGGCCAGCACGAACACCACGAGCAGCGGCACGCTCATCGTGAGCACGTAGGCGAAGATCAGGTGCCAGTTCTGCAGGTACAGCCCGGCGTTCGCCACCTGGAAGAGGTTGAGCGGCAACGTGTCGAGGCGCCCGCCGAGCACGAAGAGGGCGTAGAACACGTCATTCCAGATGTAGAGGCAGATCAGGATCGTCGCGGTGGCGAGCACCGGCGACAGCATCGGCAGCACCACCCGGATGAACACGCGCAGGGGCCCGGCCCCGTCGATCCGCGCGGCCTCCTCCAGCTCGATCGGGATGGTGCGGACGAAGCCGGTGACGAAGAAGATCACCGTGGAGAGGTACATCCCGGTGTACACGCCGATCATCCCGAGCGCGGTGCCGGCGAGCCCGAGCTGGCGAAGCACCAGCACGACCGTCACGACGGCGGGCGGGAGCACGATTCCGGAGATCGCCACGGCGTAGAGCACGGCGGTGAGCCGGGATACCCGGCGGGCGAGCACCCATGAGGCGAGCGAGCCGAGCACCAGCACCGCGACCACCGACGGTGCGACGACCAGCAGGCTTCCGAGGAAGCCCGCGGTGATCTCGCCGTCGGTGAAGGCCGTGCCGATGTTCTCCCAGAGCTGCCACCGCGACGGTGGCGCGAGGTTGGGCCGCAGCGCCTCGGCCTGCGGCTTGCCCGCCGTCGCGATCACCAGCCAGAACGGGACGCCGAGCAGCACCGCAACCGCGGCCAGCGCGGCCGCCGGTTGCGCGAGGCGCTTCACAGCACGTCCTCCCTGCGGCGCAGGAACCGGATCACCGGGAACGCCAGCACCACCACCAGCAGGAACAGCACCAGGCTCATCGTGGTGGCCTGGGCGAACAGGCCCTGGCCGAACGTGCGGAAGATGAAGATGTTGAGCACCTCCGTGGTGCGCGCCGGGCCGCCCTCCGTGGTGGCCGCGACGATGTCGAAGCCGTTCATCGAGCCGAGCAGCGCCGTCGCCACGTTGAAGGTGATCGCAGGCGCCAGCAGCGGGAACCGGATGAGCCGCAACGTCTGCCACCACGACGAGCCGTCGATGCGGGCGGCCTCCAGCACGTCCGGCGGCATCGTCTTGAGGCCTGCCAGGTAGATGAGCATCGACAGACCCATCCACTTCCAGGCGTGCACGATCGCGACGACCACGATCGTCCAGGTGGTGGAACCGAGCCACGCGATCTGGACCTCGCGGGCGAACAGGAAGCCGAGGATGTCGTTCAGCGCGCCGTCCGGGCGCAGCAGCGCCTGGAAGACGTAGCCGACGGCGAGCGCCGACATCAGCACCGGCACGAAGAACGCGGCCCTTGCGAACCGGTTGATCATCGTGTCGCGCTCGAGGAGCAGTGCGAGTGCGAGCCCGAACAGGTTCTGGAAGATCGCCACGAGCACCGCGTAGACCAGGGTGATCCGCAGCGACGAGACGAGGCTCCCGTCCGCGAGCAGGGTCTGGAAGTTCTGCAGTCCCGCGAAGGCGATCCCCGGCTTGAAGCTGGACCAGTCGGTGAACGCGTAGACGAAGTTGAACACGGTGGGCAGCACGAAGAACACCGCCAGCACCGCGAACGCCGGTACGAGGAAGACCAGCGGGTGGTCACCCCGCCGCTGCCGGCGCTGCGGCGCGGGCGGGGTGACCTGGCGCGTCCGCGCCCGGGTCTCGATGGCGACCATCTAGAACCCCGGGACGCCCTGCGCCCGCGCGAGCTGGTCGAACTGCGCCTGGGTCTGGCTCGCGACCTGCTGCGGTGTGGTGGTGCCCTGGATCATGTCGGCGAGGTAGATGTACAGGTCGGGGTTCGCCACGGCGAGCGCCTGCATCGAGCCGACGGACGTGGGCAGCGCGGCGTGGACATCCCGCAGCGCCGTGGGCACACCGTCGGGGTCGGGGACGCCCGGCTGCAGCGACACCGTCTGCCGATCGGCGAGGAACGCCGGGTAACCCTGGCCCAGCCAGAAGCTCATGAGCTGCCGCGCGGCGGCCTCCCGGGCGGCGTCGCCGGTGCGGAACGCGACGAGCGCGTTGCTCTGGTCCGGGATGAACGTACCGATGTTGCCGGACGGGGCGATCGGGAAGAAGCCGATCTTCTGGTCCAGCTCGGGGGTGCCGGTGAGCGCCTGCAACTGGGAGAAGAACGAGTTGACCTGCACGACCATCCCGGCCTGACCGGCGAGCAGCGCGGCGGCCTGGTCCTCCAGCGCCGCGGTGGCGATGTCGGCGTTGAACAGACCCTCGTCGATCAGCGCCTTGTACCGCTCGACGGCGCCGAGGATCGTCGGGTCGGTGAACTTCTCCTGACCGCTGCTGACCCGCTCCCACAGGCCGTCGCGCGCGGCGTCGGCCAGCTGCACCTGCACCCACCACTGGGTGGCCCAGCGGTCGCCGCCCATCTCGAAGAACGGGGTGACGCCCGCGGCCTTCAGGGTGCGGGCCGCCGCGACGAGCTCGTCGAAGGTGCGCGGCAGTGTGGTGATGCCCGCCGCGGCCAGCACCTCCTTGTTGTAGTAGACGCCCTCGACGGCCGGGCTCGTGATCAGCGCGGCGTAGCGGGTGCCGTCGAGCAGGCCGGTGATGTCGCGGATGGCCGGGTCGGTGCGTTCGAGCCACGGCGCGCCGTCGAGCGGCTGCAGGACGTTGCGGGCCCCGATCGCGGTGAGCATCGAGGAGGTCGGCTGCCAGAACGCCAGGTCGGGCGTGTCCCCGGTGGCGACACGGGTCTGCACGCCCTGCTCGTACGGGTCGGGGATGGTCTCGACGTCCACCGACGCGCCGGTGGCGGCCTCGAAGTCCGCGACGACCTTCTCACCCACCGTCGTGGAGTTCTGGGAGGCCCAGATCGTCAGATTGACGCCGTCGAGCCGGGCGGTCTGTTCCGGCCAGGTCGCCGGGGCGGAGGCGGCCGTGCCACCTCCCGCACCCGGGTCGCTGCATCCGGCGAGCAGTGCGCAGAGCGCGGCCGCGGCGGCCATGGCCCTCAAGCGATTCCTCATCGAATCTCCTCCGTGGTCGGTCAGCGGCGGCGCAGCCGCACGGTGCGGGCGGCCGTGTCGGCCGAACCCGCCTCGACCGTGAGCCCGGCACTCGCCGGATCCCAGCTCACGGCCCAGTTCGAAAGCGCGAGCGGGAACACCGGCTCCACGCCCACCTCGTGGCCCCGCAGTGCGGGCAGCTCCATGTGCGTCGCAGGGCCGGACCCGGGACGGCGCCACACCGTCAGCAGGACCGACTCGCCGTCGTCGAGTGCCAGCGCGAGCCATGGGTCGTCCCATCCGGGGAGCCCCAGCGGCCAACTCGGCGCGGCCCGCTCGATCAGGGGCGCGATCTCGCGGTGCGCGGCGACGGCCTCCGTGACGAGCGCGCGCTGCGCATCGCTCATCCCGTCGAGGCGTCCGGAGAGGTAGAACCGCCCGAGCATCGACGTGCAGAGGGTGAAGGCGATCTCCTCGTCGGTCATGTCCGGCTGCGGGTAGGCCCAGTTGGCGGCCTGCTCGGGCAGCATCGAGAGCGGGGCGGCGACCGCGATCGGCGGGTACCGCAGCGGGTCCTGCTGGTCAGAGGTCGACTGCAGCTGGAAACGGGCGAGCGACGCCGGGTCCATCCGCATGGCGCCCGAGCTGCAGTTCTCCAGCACCAGGCCGGGGTGGCGGTCCAGCACGCCCTCCACCCACGCGAGCTGGGCCCGGTTGTGGGCGAGCAGGCCGGCGCCCGCCGAGTCGGCGTCGTGGTCCGTGCCGGGGCCGGGGTCGATGTTGTAGTCGAGCTTGAAGTAGCCGATGCCCAGCTCCTCCACGAGCCGGTCGATCACGGCGTCGAGGTGCGCCCGCGCGGCGGGGTGCCGCATGTCGAGGTGGTAGCGGTCGTGCTCGCGCACCCGCTCGCCGAACCGGCTCAGGAACGCCTCGGGCGCCAGCGTCGCGGCGACCGGGCTGCGGACGCCGACGACCTCGGGCTCGAGCCACAGGCCCGCGGTCATCCCGCGCTCGCGGATGTGGTCGAGCACCTTCTCGATACCGCCCGGGAACCGGGTGCGCGATGGCAACCATTCCCCGACGCTGTCCCACCAGTAGCCGGTCTCGTCGTACCAGCCCGCGTCGATGCAGAAGATCTCGGCGCCCACATCGGCGGCGGCGTCGACGAGTGGGATGAGCCTGTCCGTCGTCGGGTCACCCATCAGCGTGTTCATGTAGTCGTTGAAGACGACGGGCCGCCGGTCGCGGTCGGGATGCGGCCGCCACGTGGCGCGCCGGTGCAGGGTGAGCGCCGCGACCGCCGCGTCGAGGCCGGCACCGGTGGCCAGCGTCGCGGGCACGGTGGTGAAGGCCTCACCGGGCCGCAGCACCGCGGCGAATTGGTGGTCGAGATCGGTCGGGCCGGACAGGGCGAGGTACGGCCCTGCGACGTGGTCACCGATCTCCCAGCGCCACGGCCCGTTGTGCTCGACCTGCCACGCCCACGCCGGACCGCCCGCCCGGTCGGCGAGCAGGCCGACGGGCAGCCGGTCGCCGGTGGACCACGAGCCGCGCGCGGCGACGACGAGTGCGTTGCGCGGCTCGCCGCCGTGCGCAGGCAGCGACAGGTCGACGGCCGCGGCGCGCAGCGGCGTGCGCCGCCACCGCCCCTCCCCCAGCCAGGCGCTCTCCCCCGTGACGACGTCGAGGCCGTCCGCCCCAGAGCCGATCCTGGCGACGAGCGAGGTGACCGCGAGCACCGCGACCGGCGCGTCGCCGTCGTTGCGGACCGTGGTGGTGGCCGTGGCGGCGGCGACGCCGTCGTACGAGGTGAGGGTCCAGTCGACGGCAAGGCCGGCGCCCGCGAGGTGGACGGTGAGCCGGTGCATCCCACCGGGCTCCTCGGCCGTCTCGTGGCCGACATGGCGCAGCTGCCGTCCGACGGCGGTGTGCACGAGGCGCTGGGACGCCTTCGCCCGCCCGTCGCGGACCGTGAGGATCTCCACCGCCGGCTGCCCCGGCGCGAGCACGGACGTGCCCCAGCGCCGGACCGCCAAGGGGGCGTCGGGCTCGGCCGCGAGCTCCACGAGCAGGGCGTCGTGGCCCCACCTGATCACCGTCATCGGTCTCCCAGCTTGAAGTCGATTTCATGATATCGGTTTCAGAAGGTCGCACAAGCCCCGAGCCGGTCGGATCAGAACCCCTCGCAGAAGTCGGTCGAGGGCATCGCGGTCGAGCAGGTCGCCTATGGTGCTCGTCGTGATCGCGCGGAAGCGGCTCGTGGGGTGAGCCGCGACGAGGAGCTGGTCAACGCGGTGCTGCTGCCGGGCTTCACCGGGACGACCGCGCCCGGCTGGCTCGCGCGAGCCTGCGACTCGGGGCTCGCGGGCGTCTGCCTCTTCGGCGGCAACGTCGGCCCCTCCCTCTCCGCGCTCACCGCTGACCTGCACGAGCGGCGCCCCGAATTCCTCGTCGCCTCCGACGAGGAGGGCGGCTCGGTCACGCGGCTGGACGGCCCGTGGCCCAACTCCGGATGGCCCAGCGCCGCCGCGCTCGGGCGGCTCGACGACGTGGCCGCCACCGAGGCGGTGGCCGCCGACATCGGCGCGCGGTGCCGTTCCCTTGGCATCGACCTCGCGCTCGCGCCCGTTGCCGACGTCAATGCGGAGCCGGACAACCCGGTGATCGGGATCCGGTCCTTCGGCGCCACCCCCGACCTCGTGGCGCGACACGTCGCGGCGTTCGTCCGCGGGATGCAGGGCGCAGGCACGGCGGCGACCGCGAAGCACTTCCCTGGCCACGGGTGCACGACGGTCGACTCGCACCTGGCCATGCCCGTGATCGACGACGACGAGGCCACCCTGCGGGTGCGGGACCTGCCGCCGTTCGCCGCGGCGGTCGCGGCAGGTGTCCGGTGCGTGCTCACCGCGCACGTGCGCTTCCCGGCGCTCGACCACCGGCCGGCGACGATGAGCCCTCCGCTCCTGCGGCTGCTGCGCCGCGAGCTCGGCTTCGACGGCGTGGTGATCAGCGATGCCGTCGACATGGCCGCGATCGCCGCCTCGGTCGGGATGGGTCCGGGCGCGGTCGCCGCCGTCGCCGCCGGGGTCGACCTCGTGTGCATCGGCAACCCGCAGAACGGCTACGACGACGAGACCGGCTACCGCGAGGTGCGCGACGCGCTGCTCGCCGCGGTCGCCGACGGCACCCTGCCCCGGGAACGGCTGGCCGACGCGGGCCGGCGGGTCGCGGAGCTGGCCACGTGGATCCGAACCGCGCCGGCAGCGGCGGGCGGCGAGGATGTACAAGTCGTACGGCGCGTCGCGGAGGTCGCCGGGGACGTGCGGGTCGGGCGTGGCGCGCACGTCCTCGACCTGCGCGGGGCGGTGAACATCGCCGACGGCCGGGGCGACCCACGCGTGGCGGAAGCGCTGCGCCGGCACGACCCCACCGTGACGGCGGGCCGAGACATTCCCGCCGGCCGGCCGCTCGTGCTGGTGGTGCGCGGCCCATCGGCCGAGTTCGACGCCGTCCGGGCCGCCCGGCCGGACGCGGTGGCCGTGCACGTCGGACTGCCGGGGGACTGGCGCCCGCCGGCGCCGTCGGTCACGGTGTGGGGCGACGGACGCGCGCACGCCGACGTCGTAGTCGAGTTGCTCAGGGGCACATCGATAGCCCGATCAGGGGTTTCGACTGGTATTCCCAGGTGGTCCTCAGGACAGCCTCAGAATCCAGGCGCATCGTCGATGCCATGAGCGACGAGCAGAGGGAGCACGGCCGGGACGCCAACGCCTCGACCGGTGACTCCCGCACCGTGCAGTACCCCGTTCCGTCGTACGCGGGCGCCGCGGGACCGGCGCCCGCGCAGGGTGCCGGCCAGCAGGCCAACGCGGCCGACCCCTCGGGCGCTTACCCGCCGCCGCAGGGGCCTGCCGGCGGGTTCTTCCCGCCCCCGCCGGACCACTTCCAGGGCCCGCCCACCGCCACGATGCCGCCCCAGCCGCGCAAGCAGCGCGGGATGGCCACGGTCGTAGTCACCGCGGTGATCGCCGGCCTCGTCGGCGGTGGCGCCGGTTTCGGCGGCGCCTACGCGCTGCTCGGCGACCGCCTCGGCGGCACGACGCTCTCGTCGTCGCCGCAGGGCTCGAACGCCGTGAACGCCGCGCCCGGGACGGTCACAGCCGCGGCCCAGACGGTGCTGCCCAGCACCGTCGACATCCGCGCCACGCTGGCGCAGGGCGAGGCCGAGGGCAGCGGCGTCGTCCTCACCGCGAACGGCGACATCCTGACCAACAACCACGTCGTGGCCGGCAGCCGCCAGCTCTCGGTCACCCTGCAGGACGGCACCGAGCACCCGGCCACGGTCGTGGGCAGCGCGCCGAGCTACGACATCGCGGTCATCCGGGTGCAGGGTGCATCCGGGCTCACCCCGGCGGCGATCGGCGACAGCAACTCGCTGCAGGTCGGCCAGCCCGTCGTGGCGATCGGGTCGCCGCGCGGCCTCACCGGCACCGTCACCACCGGCATCGTGAGCGCCCTCGACCGAACGGTCACGGTGCAGGGCGAGGACGGCCAGGCGGTCGTCTACAACGGCCTGCAGACCGACGCCCCGATCAACCAGGGCAACTCCGGTGGCCCGCTGGTGAACCTCGACGGCCAGCTCGTCGGCATCAACTCGGCGATCGAGACCACGGGCCAGAACGCCGGCAGCATCGGGCTCGGCTTCGCGATCCCGATCGACCAGGCCCGCCGGGTCGCCGAGGAGATCATGAACACCGGCGCAGCCACCAAGCCCGTTCTCGGGGTGCAGGGCAGCATCGCCGCCAACAGCGACGACGGCGCGCAGATCGCGGCCGTGCAGCCGGGCTCGCCCGCCGAGACGGCTGGGCTCAGGGAGGGCGACGTCGTCACGAAGGTCGGCGACGCGCCGGTGGCCGACTTCGCGGACCTCATGGCCCGGCTCGGGGCACACTCCCCCGGCGAGCAGGTCGCGCTGACCGTCACGAACGGCGGCGCCGAGCGCACGGTCAATGTCACGCTGGGCAGCCAGCCCGACCAGGCGGCGACGACCAGCCCGAGCGGCGGCGGCCGCACCCCGTTCGGCGGGCAGAACCCCTTCGGCAACCCGTTCGGCGGCGGCAACTGACCGCTCCCTGAGTTCAGGAAAGCCACATTCAGGGCCTTGCAGGCCTTGAATGTGGCTTTCCTGTCATTCCGACAGGAGCCACTCCCGGATCTCCTCGCCGTCCGCATCCAGCGCGGGCGGCGGCCGCCGGTAGGACGGCGGCGTCGCCGAGTACGTCACCGGGTTGCGGACGCTCGGGACGCCGCCCGGCTCCACCACCGGGTCCAGGCCAAGGCGCTCGGCAAGGGCGATGCCATCGTCGATCGTGTTGATCGGGCCGCACGGCACGCCCGCGGTGGCGAGGATGTCGAACCACTCCTGCGCGGTCTTCGTGGCCAGCCGCGCGAGCAGCAGGGGCCGCAGCTCGTCGCGGTGGGCGTTGCGCGACCCCATCGAGGCGAAGCGCGGGTCGTCGAGCAGCTCGGGGGCGCCGATCGCGATGGCGAGCTTGCGGAACTGGCCGTCGTTGCCGGCGATGACGATCAGCTCGCCGTCGCCGGTCGGCAGCGGCTCGTACGGGAAGAGCGAGAGGTGGGCGTTGCCGAGCCTGCCGGGCACCACCCCGCCCGCCAACACCGCCGATGTCTGGTTGACCAGGCCGGACAGGGCCGCGGACAGCAGGTTCGTCTCCACCTTCTGCCCCTCGCCGGTGCGCTCGCGGTGGTGCAGCGCGGCGAGGATCGCGAGCGCCGCGTGCAGCCCGGTGATCACGTCGAACACCGCGACGCCCGCGCGGTAGGGCGGGCCGTCGGCGTCGCCGGTGAGGCTCATCAGCCCGGACGTCGCCTGAACGAGCAGGTCGTACCCGGGCAGCGCCGCCCCGCCCGCCGTGCCGAAGCCGCTGATCGAGCAGTAGACGATCCGGGGGTTGGCCGCCGATACCGAGGCGTTGTCCAGCCCGAACCGCGCAAGGCCGCCCGGCTTGAAGTTCTCGATCACGACATCGGCGCGGGCGGCGAGCCGCTTCGCGATCTCGAGGTCGGCCGGGTCGGCGAGGTCGAGCACGATCGACCGCTTGTTCCGGTTGATCGACAGGTAATACGTGGCAGTGCCGTCCTCGCTGGTCGGCGGCACCCAGGTACGGGTGTCGTCCCCGGTGCCAGGGCCCTCGACCTTGATGACGGTGGCGCCGAGGTCGGCGAGCAGCATCGTGGCGTACGGCCCGGCGAGGATGCGGGAGAAGTCCGCGACGAGCACTCCGGAGAGGGGGCCGCTGACCGGACTTCCGTCGACGATGTCGTTGGCATTGCTCACGCTGCAGATCCTAGGAAGGTGCTCGTTGCAGCGGCCGTCGGAGCCGGCGCCCGACATCAAGCTATTGCAAACAGCGATCGTTTTGATCGGAAGCAATCGCTTTTCTTGATGCACCGTCACTTCTAATGTCATCGGCATGATGCGACTCGTTCAGACCAACGGCGTGACCCTGGCCGCCGACAGCTTCGGTGACCCCGCCGACCCCGCCATATTGCTGATCATGGGCGGTGGAGCGTCGATGGACTGGTGGGAGGACGAGTTCTGCGAGCGCCTCGCCGCCGCCGGACGGTTCGTCATCCGGTACGACCACCGGGACACCGGCCAGTCGACCGCGTACGAACCGGGCGCTCCCGGATACACCGGGAAGGATCTCGCGGACGACGCCGTGGGACTGCTCGACGCGTACGGCCTGGCCAGCGCGCACATCGTCGGTATGTCGATGGGCGGTGGAATCGCCCAGAGCCTTGCGCTCGACCACCCCGGCCGGGTTTCCTCACTCACCTTGATCTCGACGAGCCCGGGAGCCGGCGATGATCTCCCCTCGATGAGCCCCGAGCTCCAGGCCGCGTTCTCGGGAGGGATCGCCGAACCGGACTGGTCCGACCGGGAGTCGGTGATCGACTACCTCGTCGAGGACGCCCGCCGGTTCGCGGCCGCCTCACGGCCCTTCGAGGAGGAGGCCATGCGGGATCTCGTGAGCCGCGCGTACGACCGCTCCACCAACATGCCCTCGGCCGGGAACCACTTCATCGCCCAGGGCGGAGGGCATTCCCGGGACGAGCTCGCGAAGGTGAGCGCTCCGACGCTCGTGCTGCACGGCACCGAGGATCCCCTGTTCCCGTACGAGCACGGGCGCGCACTCGCGAGGGAGATCCCCGGCGCCCGGCTGGTGGCCATGGAACGGACCGGGCACGAGATCCCGAGGGTGGCATGGGACGTCGCCATCCCCGAGATCGTGCGGCACACGTCGGTGGCCTGACCGGCGTCAGGGCCGGTCGCGGCGCAGCACCGTCACCGTGACCGCCCCTGCCGCCGCCACCGCGAGTGCGCTCGTGAAGAACGCGAGCTGGTAGCCGCTGGTCAGCGCCTCGGTCACGGTCGCGCCCGACGCCATGGCGGCGTCGGTGGCTGCCGCGGCCAGCGCGGCGAGCACTGCCGTACCCAGCGCGCCGCCGACCTGCTGGCTGGTGTTCGCCAGGCCGGAGGCGAGCCCGGCATCCTCGGGCGAGGCGTCGGACATCATCAGCGTGGTGACCGCGGGCAGGGCGAGCCCCGCGCCGATGCCGAGCACGAGCATCGACGGCAGCACGTCGACCAGGTAGCTGCCGACCGGCGGACGGGTGAGCAGCAGCAGCCCGGCCACGAGCAGGATCTCGCCTGCGAGCAGGACCGTACGGGCCCCGGAGCGGGCGATCAGCCGGCCCGACGCGGTCAGCGACACCAGCGCGATCGTGAGCGTGATCGGCAGCAGCGCGAAACCGGTCTGCGCCGGGGTGTACCCGAGCGCCTGCTGCAGGTACAGCGCCGCGGTGAACTGGAAGCCGAGCATCCCCGCCACCATCAGCAGCTGGGCGGCGTTGCCACCGGAGAGCGCCCGGGAGCGGAAGATGCCCAGCCGCACGAGCGGCTCGGCGGCCCGCCGCTGGCGCGCGACGAACCCGACGAGCAGGGCCACGGCGACCGCGGCCATCCCGAGCCGCACGCCGAGCGCCGAGGTGTCGACGATCGTGAACACCGCGAGCACCAGGCCCGCGGTGACCAGCAGCCCACCGAGGACGTCGGGGCGCGCCGAGCGGTCGGCCGGGCCGTCGGCGGCGACGTACCGCAGCGCGAGCAGCACCGCGGCGACCCCGATCGGCACGTTGACCAGGAAGATCCACCGCCAGCCGACGGTGTCGGTCAGCACGCCGCCGAGCAGGGTGCCGATGGAGGCCCCTGCCGCGCCGACGAACGCGTAGACGCCCATGGCCCGCGCCCGCTCCCCCGGCTCCGGGAAGAGGGCGACGACCATGCCCAGCACCACCGCAGAGGCCATCGCGGCCCCGACCCCCTGCACGAACCGGGCCGCGATGAGCATCCCGGCGTCGATCGCCATCCCGCAGAGCAGCGAGGCCAGCACGAACAGCGTGAGCCCACTGAGCAGCATCCGGCGCCTGCCGTACAGGTCGCCGAGCCGCCCGGCGAGCAGCAGGAGGCCACCGAGCGGCACGAGGTAGGCGTTGACCGTCCAGGCCAGCCCCGCCGTCGTGAAGCCCAGCTCGGCCTGCAGAACCGGCAGCGCGACGGTGGTGATCGTGCCGTCGAGAATGATCATGAGCATCGCGCCGCAGAGCACCGAGAGCGCGAGCCAGCGCGAGGGTGCGGAGCGGGCTGTAGGAGCGGTCGAACTCATCATAAGATGGACCGTAGCAGATGGTTTTTTAACAGACAATCCCAATCGGGATCGCTTGTTTCGGGACGGTCAGGCGCCCCGCTTCCGCCGCGGTGCGTGCGGATTGGGCTCGACGGCGGACAGCGGACCCTCGTGGGTGACGAGGGCCAGCAGCGCGTCCAGCAGGGCCGTGCGCTGCTCAGGAGGGAGCACGCCGAGCACCTCGGCGTAGAGGTCGTCGATCACGCCGCGCGCCTTCGCGACCTTCTCGTCGCCCGCCTCCGTGGTGCGGACGATCCGCACCCTGCGATCCGCGGGCGACGGCGTGCGCTGTGCCAGCCCGGCCTTCTCGAGCTTGTCGCAGGTGACGACCATGGTCGTCTTGTCCAGCAACGCCAGCTCGCCGAGCTCGCCCTGCGTCAGCTCGTGGGCGCCCGCCTTCGCGAGCACGCAGTAGTCGCGCACGCTCATGCCCAGCTCGCCCAGCACGGTGCCCATCCGCGCCGCGAGCGCCTGGCTCGCCTTGTCGAACAGGTAGGAGAGATCGGCCCGGATCTCGTCGTCGCTGCGCGTGTCCATGCAGTCAGGGTACAGACGATCCGGAACAGAACAATCCTGAACGGAACTAGCCGGAGAGGGCCTCCACCGTCGCCTCGGGCGCGCTGATCATCGCGTCGTGCCCGCTCGCCAGCTCCCGGAACTCCCAGCCCTCGCGCCGGGCGATCGCGTGCGCGGAGTGGACCGCCGGGTAGGCGGGATCGGTACACGCGACGTACGTGACGGGCCGGCCGCCGCCGAGCGGGGCGCGCAGCGGGAACGGCTCGGCGTATGTGCGCACCGGATGCGGGGTGAGCCTGCGCTCGACCCACGCGATGTCGTCGGGATCAGCCAGCCCGAACGCCGCGCCGCCTGGCGGCGGGAACGCGATGTCACCGGATGCCTCGGCCGCCGCCTTGCGCGCCGCAGCCGACTCCGGCGGCAGCCCGTCGAACGCGGTCTCCCCCGCCTCCACAACAAGCCCGTCCAGCAGCACGACCCGCCGCACGCGCTCAGGGGTCCGCTCCGCGACGGCGAGCGCGACGAGCGCGCCGAAGCTGTGCCCGACCAGCACCACGTCGGTGAGCTCCTCGGTCTCCAGCACGCCGACGACGTCCTGGACGAGCGTGTCGGGGCCGATGTCGGCGCTGAGCAGATGGGCCCGCTCACCGAAGCCGGTGAGCGTCGGGGTGAACACCTCGTGCCCCGCCTCCCGCAGGAGCCGGGCCACTCGCCGCCAGCACCATCCGCCGTGCCAGGCACCGTGGACGAGCACGAAGGGATCGCTCACACGGCGGATCCTCGCACGCTCGTCCGGTCTGCCGACGGCTCCGGGTGGCCGAGGTGTGTGAGCCAGCCGCGCAGCACCTCGTGGAGTGCTTCCGCGCCGACGATCTCACCGGGCGGCGGCAGGTCGGCCGGCTGCAGCAGGAAGCCGCGGGACTGCGACCCGCCCAGCCCGCCGTGCGAACCGACGTGCGGTTCGAACGGCGACGCCTCGTCGCGTCCCGGGTCGTAGCGACTATTGATCATGACGTCGCCGCAGTGCGGGAACCCGTCGACGCGGTGCACGAGGTCGGCGGCGTGCGGGCCGTAGGGCACGAGCGGGTCGTCCCCGATGACGACGTCGGTAGCGAGCCTGCGCAGGCCGTCGCGGCCGAGCACGACGGGCCCGAACTCGGCGCTGCGCACCAGCACGAACCCGACGCCGGGGTGGTCGACGAGCGAGGGCAGCAGCTCCGGGAACTCGCGCTCGATCGTCTCGAGCTCCACCCGGCCCTCGTGCTCGGTGAACGACACGATCGCGAGGTGGCCGGACGCGACGACCACGACCCCGGGCGCGACCCGCGTCACCGCACCCGGTGCACCGCTCGGTGTACGCCTGCGGTCGGCGGCGGCACCGGCGAGTTCGACCCTGGCGCGCAGCCTGCGCGCGATCGGGCCGCCGCCGGACGACGCCTCGGCGAGCACGGCGTCGACCGGCCAGCTCTCCGCGGGGCGGCTCGACTCCGAGTGCGAGCCGCGGCGCGGGTCCGGCTGCGGCTCGCCGCACAGCCGCCCGACCACAGCCTCGATCGACTCGCCGAATCGATCGGCGAAGGCCCAGCCCTGGGTCTGCCCGTGGTCCGAGAGCGCGATGATCTGGTAGCGCCGGGGCGCGAGCTGGGTGGCGCGGTGCAGCCGGCCGATCTGCCGGTCGATCCCGCGCAGCACGGCGAGAGCGTCGAACCGCTCGATGCCGGAGTGGTGGCCCACCTCGTCGTAGCCCATGAAGTCGGCGTACACCACGGCCCGGCCGGCCAGCATGTCCTCGGTGATCGCGGAGACGACGACGTCGCGGGCGATCACCGTGGTGCCCGCGCGCGCCAGTGGGTAGAACCCGCCCCGGCTCACCCGCGGCCACACCCCGGCGCGGCGCTGCCGGACCGCCGCCGAGATCTCCCGCCCGACGTCGACCAGCGCGCCCACCCCCGTGCGCAGCGCATTGGCGGGGTTGGCGAAGTACGCGTAGTAGCCCGCCCCGACGCCGTCCCGGCCGCGACCGCGCCTGCCCGCCCCGCTGATCAGCGGCAACGCGCTCATCGTGAGGCTCGTGTGCGCGGCGTCGCCGGTGAACAGGCTCGCCCTCGCCGCACCGTCGACGGCGAGCAGGCCGCGGCCGTCGGAGTGCCGGCGCTCGATCTCCGCGGCGTCCTCCGGGCTGGAGCACACCATGACGCGGTCGCGGTCCTTCTCATACCAGCGGAACCCGAGGATGTCGTCGTTGTCGCCGTGCAGGATCCCGCAAACGCTGGCGCCGGTCTGCGAGCTCCAGTCGGTGTGCCACGGGGTGAGCCGGTGGCTGCCGTCGTCGAGCATGCGGGCGACCGCGGGCATGTCGCCGGTGCGGACGGCGCGCCGCAGCGTGTCGATGCCGAGCCCGTCGACCTGCAGGATCAGCACGCCCGGCGGAATGGTGTCGTCGCAGGCCGTGCCATCGCGAGCGCCTCGGCGCGCGGCGCGGCGGAAGAACAGCTCGTCCTCGTCGAGCCCGACCACGCTGCTCACGACCGACCCGAGCCCCGCCACCGCGACGGCCACGACCATGGCGGTGCCGAGGTCGGTGACCACCACGCCGGGCACCGCGAACGAGATCGCCAGCACACCCACGCCGAGCAGCAGGAACGAGCCGATGCCCAGCGTGAACACGGCCACCGGGAGCGCGACGCGCAGCACCAGCGGCCACACCACCGCGCTCAGCAGGCCGAAGAGGAGCGCGCAGACCGTCGGCTGCCACCACTCGGGCATCGAGAAGCCGGTGAGCCAGGTGTCGAGCAGGTTCAGGGCGCCCACCGCGAGCACCCACACGAGCAGCACGCGCGCGACCACGCGCCCGCCGCGCACGAGCCGACCGCCTCCCGCCGGAGCCATCACCGCACCGCCCCCGAGCGGGCCCGCCTGCGCCGCAGCCACGCGGACACCAGCGAGCCGACCCCTGCCAGCACGAGCACCAGCAGCGCCGCGAGCAGCGTGGCCAGCACCGGGTCGTCGAACAGCCCGCCGGACAGCACGCCGAGCGCGGCATAGGCGATCGCCCACAGCACGCAGCCGAGGGTTGCCGCCGGGACGAGGCGCCGCCACGGGTACTCGAGCGCGCCCGCGGCGAGCAGCACGGGGATCCGTCCGGCCGGCATCAACCGCCCGATGACGATGATGACGCCACCCCGGCGCTCGAACTGCGCCCGCGCCGCAGCCAGCCGTTCCGGCGACTGGCGCCCCGTGACCCACCGCTGGGCTGCGGAGCTGCCCGCGTGCGCGACGGCGAACGTGGCGAAGTCGCCGAGCAGCGCGCCCACGACGGACAGCAGCAGCACGAGCGGGAGCGACATGCTGCCGTTGGAGACGGCGATCGCGGCCGCGGCGCCCACGACGGCACCGGTGGGCACGATCGGGACGATCGAGCCGATCAGCACGCCACCGAAGAGCGCGGAGTAGCCGAGCGCGGACGGGTCAGTCCAGCCGGTCATCGCGCCACCGGCCGTGCCCCGTCCAGCGCGACCGCGGCACCCGGCTCGGTCACCAGCACCCGGGTGCGCTCCCCCGCCGCGGCCACGGCGGCCGCGAACCGGTGCGGCGGCTCGACGAGCAGCCCGCGCATCCGGGCGCCGATCCGCCCTGGCAGCGCCGGCAGCCCGCTCACGGCGAGCGTGCCCCAGTGGACCGGCACTGCCACCCGCGGGCGCAGCAGGCCGACGGCCTCGGCGGCGCGGTGCGGATCCAGGTGGCCGGGCCCCAGCGAGAGGCCCCACCCCCACACGGGAAGCAGTGCGGCGGTGAGGGGGCCGAAGCCCGCCATGCCCGGGAACAGGTCGGTGTCACCTGCCGCGTAGACCCGGCGGCCGCCCGCCTCGATGAGGTGCCCCATCGCGGCGGCCTGCGGCCCGTGGGTGGAGCGCGGCCCGAACCGGTGCCCGGAATGCGCCGCAGGCACCCCGTGCACCCGCAAGGCGCCGTGCTCGAGCTCCTCGCCCGGTGCGAGCTCGTCGACGTTGCGGATCCCCCGCCCGCGCAGCCACCGGCCTGCGCCCCTCGGCACCACGACGCGCGCCGTGCGCGGCAGCATGTGCAACGACCGCAGGTGCAGGTGGTCGCTGTGCAGGTGGGACAGCAGCACCAGGTCGGTGTCGGCGAAGTGGGCACGCTCCGGCAGGGGACTGATCCGGCGCAGCGGTCCGACGCGGCCGGTGAGCACCGGGTCCGTGAGCACGACCGACCCGGCCAGCTCCAGCCGCACGGTGGAGTGGCCGAGGAAGCGCATCGCGAGCCCTGGCATGCGCCCAGTATCACTGCCCCGGTCGTGAGTGGATACGCGCGCTATGGCTCGCGTATCCACTCACGAGGGGTGTCAGCCGAAGCGGGCGGGCTGGCCGGTGGACTCCAGCACCGCCATCCACAGGTCGCCGTGCGGGTCGACCTGGTTGCGCCTGCTCACGGCCTCCCGCATCGGGATGTGCACGAAGCGCCGCCGGTACCGCCCCACCACCATCTCGGTGCGCCCTGACATCGCCGCGTGCACCGCCGCCTGCGACAGCCGCACGCAGTACACGGAGTCGTACGGGTTGGCCGGCACGCTGCGGATCGCGTAGCTGGGATCGATGTAGCGGATCGAGGTCTCGATGCCCGCGTCGGAGAAGTGGTCGGCGATGCGTCGCCGCAGCCACGGGCCGATGTCCTGCAGGCGTGCGTTGCCGGACGCGTCGCGCTCGTCGTCGTCGACCCCGCCGAGCAGCTCCTGACCAGCGCCCTCGGCCACGACCACCACCGCGTGCCCCCGCTCGGACACCCGCCGCCGCACGTGGGAGAGCAAGCCGTGCTCGCCGTCGAGCGCGAACGGGACCTCCGGGATCAGCACGGCGTCGGCGCCGCTGCGGGCGAGCGCCGCGTAGCAGGCGATGAAACCGGAGTGCCGCCCCATCAGCTTGACCAGCCCGATGCCGTTCGCCGTGGACTTCGCCTCGACCTGCGCGGCCCGGATGGCGTCGCTGGCCAGGCTGAACGCGGTCTGGAAGCCGAAGCTCTGGTCGATGTAGGGGATGTCGTTGTCGATCGTCTTCGGGATGCCGACGACCGCGATGAGCAGGCCGCGCTCGGCGATCGTGCGCGCGATCTGCATCGCCCCGCGCATCGACCCGTCGCCACCGACCACGAACAGGATGTTGATGTGCAGCTGCTCGAGGCAGTCGACGATCTCCTCGGGATCCTGGTGACCGCGGGAGGTGCCGAGCACGGTGCCGCCGTCGGTCGCGATGTCGCGCACCGACTCCGGGGTGAGGTCGACGACGTCGTGGCCGTAGCGCGGCACGAAGCCCTGGTAGCCGTTGCGGACGCCGACCACGCGGCGCACGCGGTAGTGATAGGTCAGCGTGCGGACTATGCCCGCGATCACGTCGTTGAGGCCGGGGCACAACCCGCCGCACGTGACGATCGCCGCGCGGGTCTTCGCCGGGTCGAAGAAGATCTTCCGCCGCGGCCCGCACGGCTCCATCCCCGGCAGCTGGTCCGGCGCCACGCCGCGCGAGGAGATGCCGCTGAGGGTGTCGTCGAGCAGCACGCGGTCGTGCTCGTTGATGTAGTGCTCCGTGGTCCGGGTCGCGTCCAGCAGGGTCACCATGGGCGACGTGATGCGGGCCGTTCCCAGCGTGCTGATCGTGAGATCGGGTGATGGCTCGAGGCGAGGCAACTCCACGACGGAGGCCTCGTGGCCCGTCCCGTCGGACTCGTCGGAGAAGGCGGTGCTCACGGCGCTCCCAAGCATCGGAGGCAAGGTCGACCACGCCGCGGCGATGGGGACGGTGGCCCTCTTGACCGGTACAGGATGCCTTCCATGGCCGGTCGAGGCCACCCCGTTACCGGGAGTGTTCCCGATTCCACATGCTTGCGAATGCCAACTATCCCGTGCTCACCTGATGGGGTGAGCTCCCCCCGCCCGACGGCCGTGATCGGCGTCCTCGCGTCGTGCGGGCTGGCCGTCTCGCTGATGCAGACGCTGGTCGTCCCGCTGCTCCCGGTGTTCCCACGCCTGCTGTCGGCCTCGCCGGCCACGGTGGCGTGGCTGGTCACGGCGACACTGGTGGCCGCCGCCGTCTGCGCCCCGGTCATGGGACGCCTCGGCGACATGTACGGCAAGCGGCGGATGCTGCTCGTCGGGCTCGGCGTCGTGACGGTGGGGTCGGCGCTCGGCGCGGCCGCACCCAACATCGGCGTCCTCATCGCCGCGCGAGCGCTGCAGGGCGTGGCGATGGGCGTGATCGCCCTCGGCATCAGTGTGATGCGCGACGTGCTCCCGCCGGAGCGCGTGGGCAGCGGGATAGCCCTGATGAGCTCGTCGCTCGGCATCGGAGGGGCGATCGGGCTGCCCCTCACCGGGTTCGTGGCCCAGCAGGCGAGCTGGCGGTGGCTCTTCGCCGGGGCCGCGGTGCTCGGCGCCGTGCAGTTCCTGATCGTGCTACTCGTCGTGCGGGAGTCGCCGCTGCGCTCAGGGGGCCGGTTCGACCTGGCGGGGGCGATGGGCATGTCGGCCGCGCTCGTCTGCCTGCTGCTCGCGATCTCGAAGGGCAACGAGTGGGGCTGGGGCAGCGCGGCCGTGCTCGGGCTGCTCGTGGCGGCAGGCGTCCTGTTCGCGCTGTGGGTCGCGTGGGAGCTGCGATCCCGCCGCCCGCTCGTCGACCTACGCGTCTCCGCCCGTCCCGCTGTGCTGTGGACGAACGTCGCGTCCATCGCGATCGGCTTCGGGATGTTCGCGGGCTTCCTCGTGACGACGCAGATCCTGCAGGCGCCGACCGCCACCGGGTACGGCTTCGGCCTGTCGCTGGTGGCGGCGGGCCTCGTGCTGCTGCCGATCGGCGGGGCCATGACGATCTTCTCGCCGGTCTCGGCCCGGGTCTCGCGCCGCCGCGGCGCGCGGACAACGCTCGTGCTCGGCGCGACGATCCTCGCACTCGGCAACGTCCTGATGGCGACGCTCCCAGGAGCCCTCCCGCTCATCGTGGCGGCGTCCACCACGACCGCGATCGGCGCGGCACTGGCCTACTCCGCGATCCCACTGCTGATCATGGACGCGGTGCCGCCCGGCGAGACCGCCGCTGCCAACAGCCTCAACACGCTCATGCGGATGCTGGGCACCTCATCGTGCAGCTCGTTCGTCGCGGCGATCGCCACCGGCCTGACGACATCCGTCGCGGGCCAGACACTGCCCGCCGCCGCCGCGTACACGGTGATCTACCTCGCGGCCGCGGGCGCCGCCGTCCTCGGCGCCGCGATCGCCGCCCTCACCCCGCGCGCCGAGACGGCCGACACCCTCCCCACCACCAGCAGAGCGAGCGCCGCCCGGGCCGCCTGATAATCAAAGAAGCCGCAGCGGACCGCTCCCGTGAGTGGGTGAACGGGCAAGCCCAAACCGGGAGACGCACCGAAGGCGTGGACAGCGCCTCGTGTCATTCCATGGGAAGGACGCGGGAAGTTCGAGTGTGTGGCGCGCGTAGTTCCCTGCACCATTCGCGGTCGATGCTACGCTGCGAGAAATCGGCCGCGCTAATATCGCGGCGCCTGCCGAACGTGCGCGGCGCCGTGGCCGGAATCAGGATGACTCGATCGTGGAGGACGTAATGGCAACGCAGACGACCGTGACTCTCGTGGACGACCTGGACGGCAGCAACGCCGATGAGCAGGTTGAGTTCACCGTCGACGGGAAGTCGTATGCGATCGACCTGTCGTCGTCGAACAGCCAGAAGCTGCGCGACGTGCTGGCCCCCTACATCTCGGCGGCCCGCCGCAACGGTGGCCGCCGCCGCAGCGCCCCTGCCGCCGGCCCCGCGGCGCGTCCGGCCCCCCGCACGGACCGGGAACAGAACCAGGCGATCCGGGAATGGGCGCAGAAGCAGGGACTGAAGGTCTCCGAGCGAGGCCGGCTCTCGGCATCGGTCCTGGATGCCTTCAAGGCCGCCCACTGACACCGGCCTCCGGCCCCGCACCTGGCGGCCTTGATTCCCCGAGCGGCTCGCCGGGAGTTGCCGAGCATTTTTCGTCACGTCTGCATGCGCGGATCGCGCGCGGGCAACCGCCTTTGATGGCGTCTGGGCGCAGTTCGTAGCGTCAAGGTTCCTTGCGGTAGATCTGGCACAGCCCGCGGCAGGTCCTCGCGGGAACGCCAACGAGTTGCGCCGGCCACGATGGCCGGCGCTACTCGACCACCGGTTCCGACGGTTACCGCCGGTCGATCGCGACGTGGCTCAGCGCGGGTCGCGGCGGATCGGGTGGTCCTCCGGCACCTGCACCAGCACGATCCGCGTCCCGTCCGGATCCGTGATCCACATCTCGTGCAGCCCCCACGGCTCCTGCCGCGGCTCGCGCACGACGTGGTCGGCCAGCTCCCGGTGGGCGGTCGCGAGGTCGCGGACCTGCATCCAGAGCGCGACCGCGGGGCCGGCAGGCGCCTCTGCGCTCCCGGAGAGCTCCAGGAAGCTGCCGCCGAGGAAGAACACCGTGCCGCCGGGGAACTCGCGGGCGATCGCGAGCCCGAGCACGTCGCGGTAGAACGCGAGGCTGCGCTGCATGTCGACGGGCCGCAGCAACACTCGTCCGGAGAGGATCTCCATAGGGCGGCACTTTATGCCGGGTGCTCCCCGATGTGGTCGAGGATGAGCTCCGCCAGCTGGTCGGGGGCCTCGTCGGGGATCCAGTGGCTCACACCACGCAGCTCTGCGTACCGGAAGGGCCCCGCGACGTACCGCCGCGCGAGCTCGGTGGACTGCCGGGTGAGTGCGGTGTCGCCGTCGCTCCAGACGAACAGGGTGGGCACCCGCACCGGCGGGTCGGACTCGCCGGGAGGCGTGGAGAACATGCCGCGGTACCAGTTGATCGCGGCCGTGAGTGCGGCCGGGTCTGCGAGGCCCGCGGCGTCGCGTTGCGCCGATTCCTTGGACTGGCCGGTGCGGCGCAGTGCCGCCACGAATCGCCGCGAGAACGGCCCGCCCTTCGCCGCGAGCAGCCGCTCGGGCAACCAGGGCAGCTGGAACGCGTAGACGTACCAGGACGCGAGCCCCTGCCGCGTCGTGAAGAGCGAGCGCAGGTAGGCCGCGGGTGGGGGCACCGACACGGCGGTCAGGGACCGGATGCGCTCGCCGTGGCGCGCCGCGAGCCGCCATGCGACCGCGGCGCCCCAGTCGTGCCCGACGAGGTGCACGCGCGCGGCCGGGCCGACGAGCTGGTCCACGACCACGAGCGCGTCGTCGGCCATCTCCCCCAGCCGGTAGGCGCCTCGCCCCGCCGGACGGGCGCGCGGTGAGTACCCCCGCTGGTCGGGGGCGAGCGTCCGGAAGCCCGAATCGGCGAGCCGGGTGGCGACGGCATGCCATGAGTCGCCACGTTGGGGGAACCCGTGCAGGAGTAGGACCGGATCGCCACTCGGCGGACCCAGCTCGTGCACGTCGAACGTCAGACCGTCCCTGTTCGCCGTGCGCACTGAGCTGTTGACCACCGCCACATTCTGCCCGGCGTCCCCCGCCTGTCGGTTGTGCGACGCGGGTGGCGTCGAGTTGGGTGGGCGCGGCGTACGGTGCACCGGGCCACCAGCGACGGGAGTGAAGAAGATCGTGACGCAGTTCCAACGGGTCGCCATCGTCAACCGCGGCGAGCCGGCGATGCGCCTCATCCACGCGGTGCGCGAGTGGAACGCCGAGCGGAGCTCGCGATCGCGAGCAGACGGCGCCGAGCGGAGCTCGGACGGCGCAGGGCCGGCCGACGAGAACGGGGCCGCGCAACTGCGCACGATCGCTCTCTACACGGCGGTCGACCGGCACGCCATGTTCGTCCGCGAGGCCGACGAGGCGGTGCTGATCGGCCCCGAGGACCCGGAGCAGGCGTTCGCCACGAGCCCCTACCTCGACTACGCGGAGCTGGAGCGCGCGCTGCGGGCCGCCCGCGCCGACGCCGTGTGGCCCGGCTGGGGCTTCGTCTCCGAGAAGGCCGAGTTCGCCAGGCTCTGCCGCGAGCTCGGGATCGTGTTCGTGGGGCCGTCGCCCGAGGTGATGGAGCGGCTCGGCGACAAGATCGCGTCGAAGCTGCTCGCCGAAGAGGTCGGCGTCCCGATGGCCGCGTGGAGCGACGGGCCGGTCGCCGACCTCGCCGCGGCCCGCGAGCACGCCGAGCGGATCGGGTACCCGCTCATGATCAAGGCGACGGCGGGCGGCGGCGGGCGCGGCATCCGCCGCGTCGACTCCCCTGACCAGCTGGCCGACGCGTTCGAGCGGGCCGGCTCTGAGGCGTCGAAGACCGCGGGCGACGCCACCGTGTTCCTCGAGCGGGCCATCCCCGGCGGGCGCCACGTCGAGGTGCAGGTCGTTGCCGACGCGGCAGGCGACGTGTGGACGCTCGGTGTGCGCGACTGCTCGGTGCAGCGCCGCAACCAGAAGGTGATCGAGGAGTCGGCCTCCACCGCGCTCGACGCCGAGCAGGAGGAGCTGCTGCGCTCCTCGGCCGCGCGGCTGGTGCAGGCGGCAGGCTACGTCAACGCGGGCACCGTCGAGTTCCTGTACGAGCCGCGCGAGCGGCTGCTGTCGTTCCTCGAGGTCAACACGCGGCTGCAGGTGGAGCACCCGGTCACGGAGGCCACCACCGGCGTCGACATCGTCAAGCTGCAGCTGCATGTCGCCGGCGGCGGCAAGCTCGCTGACATCGCGCCCGAAGCCCCGCCTGCCCGCGGGCACGCCATCGAGGCCCGGCTCACCGCGGAGGACCCCGAGGAGGGCTTCGCCCCCGCACCGGGCCGGATCGAGCACCTGGCCCTGCCCAGCGGCCCCGGCGTCCGTGTCGACACCGGGGTGGCCGCCGGGGACGTGATCCCGCCGCAGTTCGACTCCATGATCGCCAAGGTGATCGCGTGGGGACGCGACCGCAACGAGGCGCGCGCCCGGCTCTCCCGCGCCCTCAAACAGACGGCGGCCGTGATCGACGGTGGCACCACCAACAAGGCGTTCCTGCTCGACCTGCTCGACCGCCCCGAGGTCCGGGAAGGCCGCCTCGACACCACGTGGCTCGACACGATGATGGCGGGCGGGTACGAACCCCCGCGGCGCCTTGACGTCGCGCTGCTCGCCACGGCCGTGGAAGCGCAGGACGCGCACGTGGCGCGCCAGCGCGAGCGGCTGTTCGCATCCGCGGAGCGCGGACGCCCCGAGGTCGGGCACGAGACCTGGTACCAGGTGGACGTGCGGGCCGCGGGCGAGTCGTACCGGCTGCGAGTGGCGCAGTCGCGCGGCACCCGCTACCACGTGGAGCTCGACGGCAAGGCCGTCGACGTCGACGCGGAGCGCACCGGGCGGTTCGAGCGCAAGCTCACCGTCGCGGGCCATTCGTTCACGGTGCTCTCGGTGCCGCAGGGCTCGGACTTCCTCGTCGAGGTCGACGGCGCGGTGCACCGGATCTCCGGCGGCGAGGCGGGCCTCGTCAGGGCACCAGCGCCCGCGATGATCGTCTCGATCCCGGTGGCGCCGGGCGACGCCGTCGAGGCGGGCGCCGTCGTGGCCGTCGTGGAGAGCATGAAGCTCGAGACGGCCCTGCGGGCTCCCGTCACTGGCCGGGTGCGTGAGGTGCTCGTTGCGCCGAACACCCAGGTGGACGGCGGCACCAAGCTGGTCCGCCTCGAACCCGACAGCGACGCGGGCGGGGCGGTGACCGGCGAGCGGGCCGACTTCGCCCAACTGGCAGGCCCGCCCGTCACCGGGACCGACGCGGCCGCGCGGGCCGCCGACGCGCTCCGGTCGCTGCGCTTCCTGGTGCTGGGCTACGACATCGACGAGCGCGACGCCCAGCCGCTGCTGGCCGCGCTCTCCGCCGCCCGCGCCGAGCTGCCCCCCGACGACCCCGGCGTGCTCGCGGGCGAGACCGCCGTGCTGCGCATCTTCGCCGATCTCTGCGCGCTCTCCCGCAACCGCCGCGGCCCCGAGGACGAGACGCAGCAGGTCGACCCGGCCGGTGAGGAGGCCCGCAACCCGCAGGAGTACCTGTACGCGTTCCTGCGCTCGCGCGACGCCGACGCCGAGGGCCTGCCTGAGTCGTTCCGCGACAAGCTGCGCCGGGCTCTCGGGCACTACGGGGTGCCGGAGCTGGCGCCGTCGGACAGCGTCTCGGCCGACGCCCTCCACAGCGGGCTCTACCGGATGTTCCTCGCACACCGCCGGGCCACCGCGCACGTGCCGGTCGTGCTGGAGCTGCTGCAGTGGCGGCTGAGCCATCCGGACTCGCTCCCGCCTTCGGCGCGTACCGACTACCAGCGGATGCTCGACCGGCTGGTCACGGCCACGCAGCTGCGGCACCCGGTGGTGGGCGGCCTCGCGCGGCGCGTGCGCTACACCCTGTTCGACGCGCCGCTGATCGCGGCCGAGCGCGCCGCGGGCCAGGGCGAGGTGCGGGCCGAGCTGGACCGGCTGTCCGACGACCCCGCGGAACGAGCCCGCCAGATCGACGCCATCGTGTCCGCGGGCGAGCCCATCCTCGGGGTGTTCGGCGCGCAGCACCACGCCGCGATGCTCGAGGTGATGACGCGTCGCTACTACCGCATCCGCACCCTGCACGACCTGCAGGTGACCGACCGCGGCGGCCGCCCGCTGCTGTCGGCGCGCTACGAGCACGAGGGCCGGGAGCTCACGGTGCTCGCCACCACGGTGCACACCGCGCCGGACGCACCGGCGTGGGGCGACCCGATGACCGTGCAGGGCGACCTGCGCCGCATCATCGCGCAGCTACCCGAACACAGCACCGTGCTGCTCGATCTCTACATCATCGCGGGCGAGGCACCCGACTCCGACCCGGAGCGCTCCGCGGAGAAGATCCGCGCCATGCTCGGGCGCCTGCCCGAGCGGCTCGCCCGCGTCGCCGTGGCGGTGCGCCGCCCACACGGCGACGAGCGGTCGGCGTGGTTCACCTTCGCGGCCGGCCCTGACCGGCGTCCGGTCGAGGACCGCACGCTCCGGGGCGTGCACCCGATGGTCGCCGAGCGGCTCGGGCTGTGGCGCCTCGCCGACTTCGAGCTCACCCGCCTGCCCTCGCCGATCGACGTGCACCTGTTCCGCGCCGTCGGCCGCAACGTGCCGGCCGACAAGCGGCTCATCGCGCTGTCGGACGTCCGCGAGCTCACCGTGCTGCGCAACGGCGACGGGAAGGGCCGCATCCGCGCCCTGCCCCAGCTGGAGCAGGTGCTCGACTCCTGTCTGGAGGCCGTCCGCTCGGCCCGCGCCGCGAGCCGCGAGGACGCGCGCCTGGACTGGAACCGGGTGCTGCTCTACGTCTGGCCGGTGGTCGACGTGCCGTTCGAGGAGCTCGACTCGGTGGTCCACGTGCTCGCCCCGCGGACGGTGGGGCTGGGCCTCGAGCAGGTGGTCGTCCAGTTCCGCCACGTCGGTGCCGGGACGGGCGAGCCCAAGGAGTACCTCCTGCGGATGTCGCGTCCGCCGGGCGCAGGCCTGACCGTCCAGGTCACGGAGCCGCCCACGGAGCCGATGCGCGAGCTGGACGCGTACGCGCAGAAGGTGATCAGGGCCCGCAGGCGCGGCGCCGTCTACCCGTACGAGCTGGTGCCGATGCTGCAGCGCAACCCGGACCGCGGCGGCCAGCTCGGCACGTTCACCGAGTACGACCTCGGACCCGACGGCGCGCCCACCGTCGTGGAACGGCCGCCGGGGCAGAACACGGCCAACATCGTGCTCGGCACCGTCACCACGCCGACGCGGCGCTACCCGGAAGGCATGACCCGCGTCGTGCTCATCGGTGACCCGACCAAGGCCCTCGGCGCGCTCGCCGAGCCGGAGTGCGCCCGCGTGCTCGCCGCGATCGAGCTGGCACGGCGGCTGGACGCGCCGATCGAGTGGTTCGCGGTGTCGGCCGGCGCGAAGATCGCCATGGACTCCGGCGTGGAGAACATGGACTGGATCGCGCGGGCACTGCGCGGGATCGTCGAGTTCACGCAGGAGGGCGGCGAGATCAACGTCGTCGTCACCGGCATCAACGTCGGCGCCCAGCCGTACTGGAACGCCGAGGCGACGATGCTCGTGCACACCAAGGGCATCCTCGTGATGACACCGGACAGCGCGATGGTGCTCACCGGCAAGCAGGCCCTCGACTACTCCGGCGGCGTCTCCGCCGAGGACAACTTCGGCATCGGCGGCTACGACCGGATCATGGGCCCGAACGGGCAGGCGCAGTACTGGGCGCCGGACCTGTCCGGCGCCGTCGACGTACTGCTCGCGCACTACGAGCACACCTACCGCGCGCCGGGCGAACGGTTCCCGCGGCCCGCGCCCACCTCCGATCCCGTCGACCGGGACATCTCCGACTCGCCGCACTCGGGGCCCGGCTGCGACTTCACGACCGTCGGGGAGATCTTCCACGCGAACCCCGAGCGCAAGAAGTCGTTCGACATCCGCTCGCTGCTGCAGGCGGTGGCCGACGCCGACCACCCCACGCTCGAGCGGTGGGTCGACATGATCGACGCCGAGGGCGTCGTGGTGCTCGACGCGCACCTGGGCGGGCAGCCGATCTCCCTGATCGGTGTCGAGTCCCGGCCACTGCCCCGCCGCGGGCCGCTGCCCATGGACGGGCCGACCACGTTCACGGGGGGCACGCTGTTCCCCAAGTCGTCGAAGAAGATGGCCCGCGGCATCAACGCCGCCAGCGGCAACCGCCCGCTGGTGATCCTCGCGAACCTCTCGGGCTTCGACGGCTCGCCGGAGTCGCTGCGCCAGCTGCAGCTGGAGTACGGCGCCGAGATCGGCAGGGCGGTCGTCAACTTCGACGGCCCGATCGTGTTCTGCGTGGTCTCCCGCTACCACGGCGGGGCGTTCGTGGTGTTCAGCGGAACGCTCAACGACAACATGGAGGTCGCGGCCGTCGAGGGCTCCTACGCGTCGGTGATCGGTGGCGCGCCCGCCGCGGCCGTCGTGTTCGCCGGGGAGGTCAACAAGCGCACGGCAGCCGATCCGAGGATCGCCGACCTGGAGGCCCGCATCGCCGAGGCCCGTCAGAACGGTGCCGAGGAGGAGGCCGCGCGGCTCACCAACGAGCTCGCGACCCTGCGCCCCGGCGTGCGCGCGGAGGTGCTGGGACAGGTCGCGGACGAGTTCGACGCCGCACACAGCGTGGAACGCGCCCAGCGGGTGGGCTCGGTGGACGTGATCGTGCCCGCGACAGGCCTGCGCCCGTACCTGGCCGACGCGGTGCGACGGGGGATGGAGAAGGCCGGCACCCAGCGCTGACCGCACTCAGAGCCCGACTCGCCTGCACTCAGCGCCCGACTCGCGCGCTCGGAGAGCGCGACTCGCGGGCGGGGTGCCTTCGGCCCCCGCGAGTCGCGGTGTGAGTGTGCGCGAGTCGCGCTCTGGGTGTGGGCGCCGTCAGGAGCACACGCGCTTGGCGCGTAGCACCCGCGTGACCGCAGCGTCGTTGCCGGCGGGGTCCAGGCCGGCCTGCTCCAGGTGGTCCAGCACGGGCGTGATGCGGCCGCCGCTGGACCACAGCGCCATGTCCGCGCCCGCTTCCAGGGCCCGTTCGACGGCCTCGGGCAGGGTGAACTCGTCGGTGACGGCGTCCATCGCGCCGAGGTCGTCGGTGAGCACGAGGCCGTCGAAGCCGATCTCGCCGCGCAGGAGCGCGTAGACCTCGGGCGTCAGGGAGCTGGGCAGGTCCGTGGTGAGGCCTGGCACGTCCAGGTGGCCGACGAGCACACCCGTGCGCCCGTCGGCGAGCGGGCCGCCGGGCCCGAGCAGCGAGGCGTAGGGGCGCAGGTCGTCGGCGCGCATGTCGGCGAGCGGCGGGGTGGTGACGCGGCCCTTGTGCGAGTCGCCGCTCGCCCGCCCGTGCCCGGGGAAGTGCTTCAGCACCGTGTAGACGCCCGCGGCCCGCTGCCCCTCGACGAACGCATCGGCGTACCTGCTGACCGTGTCCGGGTCGTCGGCGAAGGAGCGGTCGCCGATGGCGGCCGACTTCCCGGTGACGTCGACGGTCGGGGCGAGGTTCATCGTGATCCCACGGGCGAGCTGCTCGCGGCCGCGCTGTTCCCCGAGCTCGCGCACCTGGTCCGGGGTGCGGCTGCGGGCCATGGCGCGTGCGCTGGGCAGCTCGCCGTCGAGGGTGTCGAGGCGCTGGACGCGCCCACCCTCGTCGTCGACGGCCACCGCCAGCGGGATGCGGGACATCGCCCGCACCCCGCGCACCGCCTGGTCGGTGAGCAGGGCGGTGGCGTTGCCGCCGACGAAGATCGCGCCGACCTGGGTGGCGCGCACGTTCTCGGCTGTCGCGCGCGGATCGGCGCCGTCGACACCGACCATGAGCCGTTGGGCGAGCTTGTCCCGCGGGCTCATGGCCGCCACCACGTCCGCGCAGCGCGGGAGCCGGTCGGGGCCGAGGTGCTCGCCGGTGAGCGGGGGCGGAGGCGCCGGCGTCGCGGCCGCCGGGACCGCCGTGAGTACCAGCCCGGCGAGTGCTCCGAGCACGACCGCGAGCGGCTTGCGAACCGTCATTGCGGCCCATCTTCCTCCGCGCCGCAGCGTGGCCGGACCCGCCCCGGAGGGCTCAGCGGATCGGCGGAACCCGCTCCCCCTCCGGGGGTGGGCCGGGCGGGGTGCCGTCGCCGAACGGGCGCCCGCCCAGCTCCTCGCGCCCGTGTGCGGTGAGCCAGCCGCGGGGATCGGGGCCGAGCGGGACGATCCCCGTCGGGTTGATCTCGGCGTGCACGCCGTAGTAGTGCTGCTTGATCTGCTTGAAGTCGATCGTGTCGCCGAAGCCGGGGGTCTGGAACAGATCCCGCGCATAGGCCCACAGCACCGGCATCTCGGTGAGCTTCTGCCGGTTGCACTTGAAGTGGCCGTGGTAGACCGCGTCGAACCGGACGAGCGTGACCCACAGCCGGATGTCGGCCTCGGTGATCGTGTCCCCGACCAGGTAGCGCCGGGTGGCGAGGCGCTCGGACAGCGCGTCGAACCGATCGAACAGCGCGCGATAGGCCCGCTCGTACGCCTCCTGGCCCTTGGCGAAGCCGCACTTGTATACGCCGTTGTTGATGTCGTGGTAGACGGCCTCGTTGATCTCGTCGATCTCGGCCCGGTGCTCCTCGGGGTACAGGTCGGGGGCGCCGTCCCGGTGGTACGCGCCCCACTGGGTGGACAGGTCGAGCGTGAGGTACTGGAAGTTGTTGGTCACCGCCTTGCCGGTGGCGATCTCGACGACGGTCGGGACGGTGACGCCCGCGTCGAACCCGGGCTGGGCCGCCTCGTAGGCCTCGCGCAGGTGCTCGATGCCGAGCACCGGGTCCTTGTTGTCGGGGTCGTTGTGGAACCGCCAGCTCCGCTCGTCGTGCAGCGGGCCCGCGATGCCCATCGACAGCACCGGTTCCAGCCCGAGCAGCCTGCGGACGATCACGCTGCGGTTCGCCCATGGGCACGCCCGCGCGACGACCAGCCGGTACCGGCCGGGCTCGACCGGCCACGCCGACGACCCGTCGGAGGTGATCCGTTCGGTGAGCGCGACCGGCTCACGCTCGAAAGCCTCGGTTCCGGACTGGGCAGCAGTCATGGACCCGAATCTATGCGCCTGCGGTCTGCCGCACCGGTCAGTCGTCGCCTTCGCCGTCGCCGTCTTCCTGCTGCGTGACACCGGGGGCGTCGTCGCCGTCGTCGTCATCGCCGCCACCGCAGGAACCCGCGGTGAGGAACAGCGCAGCGCCGGCGAGGACCGCCGCGATCGTCCGGCTCAGGTTCGTTCGTCCCATGTGTCCACCGTGCCAGGTTCCGCGGCAACCGGCCGGACGGGGAGATCGCTCGTGCCGAAGACCCAGTAGCGCATCACCAGGAAGCGGCCGGCGCCGCCGAGGACGCTCGCCGCGGCCAGCGCGACCGTCTCCTCCACCGGCGTCGGCTCGTCGACGACCAGGCCGAGCAGCAGCAGGACCGCGGAGCTGTAGAACGCGTAGAACAGGACCGTGCCGCCGACCTGCACCCGGGCACGCCACGGGTGAACCGCAGAGCCACCGAACGTGAACCGGCGGTTCGCCTCCGTGCTCACCGCGGTGCTCACGAGCAGCGCGACGAGGTTCGCCGGCACCGAGTCCAGCCCAGCGTTGCGCACGAACAGGAAGACGACAGCGTTGACGCCCGTGCCGAGGCCGCCGACCATCACGTACCGGGCCACCTGCAGGAACAGCGGGTGCCGCAGCCGCAACCATTCCGGCGCGACCACCGCGCTCGCCATGTCCACCACGCTCCTCCGGCTGCGCCCCCGATGATCCTCTTTATTTCATCCGCGGTGGGGGACGCGCTGTCGCCCACCTGTGCGAACACTGTGAGCGGAGCGTCATTCCCGCCCTGACAGATGTCACGGCGATGTCGTGACCGCTGTCGTGGTCGACGACATCCCACGAAACACAGACTCTCGGACATGACTCAGAAGACGCACCACTCCCCCGCCACCGCCCCTCGGGGGTCGATGTTCCTCGGCCTCTTCTGGGACATCGGGTTGAGCCTGGCGGCGTACTACGGCCTGCGCGCGCTCGGCGCCTCGCCGTATGTCGCGCTGCTCGGCGGCACCGTGACCGCGGGCCTGCGAATCGCATACGTGTGGGCGCGCACCCGCCGCTTCGACGGGTTCGCCGCATTCATGCTGGCCGAGTTCGGGGTGGGGCTCGCCTTCGCACTGATCTCCGGGGACGCCCGCTTCCTGGTGGCGAAGGAGTCGTTCAGCACGGCCATCGCCGGGCTGATCTTCCTGGGGACGTGCATGTTCGGCCGGCCGATGGTCTGGCACGCCGCGGTGCGGTTCCAGCCGGCCGCCTGGGGCGAGCTGGAGCGCAGGTGGCACACCGTTCCGGAGTTCCGGCGCGCCTTCCGCGTGCTGACCGTCGTCTGGGGCGTCGGGATGCTGGTCGAGGCGGTGGCCAGGGTCGTGGTCGCGTACACGCTGCCTGTGGACGCCGCGGCCGGGCTGTCGCAGCTGCTCCGGTTCGGCACGATCGGGTTGCTCGTGCTGTGGACGCTCGCCGCGGTGAAGCGCCAGCGCGGCGGGCGACCGTAAGGTCTCTGGCGTGCGCGTCGAGCAAGGCGTCGACCTCCGGGAGTGGCCGGTCTGGACCCCGGAGGACCCGGCGGCGACCCGCCGGGGCCGCCTGCGCACCGTCATCGCCGCGGCGGTGTTCCTCGTGTTCCTCGTGCGCAGCGTCGTCCAGGAATGGGGCCTGCCGGTCGGCAGCCGCGTCGCGCTCGTCGCGGTCGCCTGCGTCTACGTCGCGAGCTACCTGCTCACGCTGTACCTCGCCCCGCTGCACGGGCGGCTCGTCCGGAGCCTCTCGATCGGCTGGCTGTACCTGGCAGGCGCCGCGTTCGCACTCGTGACCGCCGATCCCAGCGATCTGGCGCTGCTGTCGTACGCGGTGGCCGCCGGGATCATCCTGTTGCCGCTGCGCTGGGGCGTGCTGCTCGGAGTGCTCACCACCCTCTCGGTGATGGCCGGCACCTGGCTGGTGGACGGTGCGGTCGACTGGCGCGACACGTTCGTGCTGCTCATGATGACCGCCGGCCTGGTGACGGTCACCCAGCTCATCCGCACGGTCAACCAGCTCCGCACAGCGCACGACCGCATCCGCGTGCTCGCCGTGGCCGACGAGCGGTCCCGGCTCGCGAGGGACATGCACGACGTACTCGGACACAGCCTCACCACGATCACCGTGAAGACTGGCCTGGCCCGGCGGATCCTGGAGAGCGGGGCCGATCCGGCGCGGGCGCTCACCGAGTTGCGGGACGCCGAGCGGCTGTCCCGGCAGGCGCTCGGCGAGATCCGCGCCACCGTGTCGGGCTACCGGCGGCCGTCGCTGGCGGCCGAGCTCGCCGGGGTCCACGAGGCGCTGCGCGCCGCGGACATCACCGCGGTGCTCCCCCAGGCCGTCGACGACGTCGCGGAGGAGCTGCGCGAGCCGTTCTCCTACGTGCTGCGCGAGGGCATCACGAACGTGATCCGGCACAGCGGCGCCAACCGTTGCGAGGTGCGGCTCGGCCCCCGCTGCCTGGAGATCCGGGACGACGGCCGCCCCACGAACGGGGTTGCTGCCGGGACGGGCCTGACCGGGCTCACCGAACGGATGGCCGCGGTGGGCGGCCGGCTGACCGCGGAGCCACTGCCGGGCAAGGGTTTCCGCCTCTGCGCGGAGGCTTAGTGTCCAATGATCCGGGTCCTGCTGGCCGACGACCAGGCGCTCGTCCGCGGCGCGCTGGCCGCGATGCTCGATCTCGAGCCGGATGTCGAGGTGGTGGCCTCGGTCGGCGACGGGGACGCGGTGCTCGAGGCGGCCCGCCGCACCACGCCCGACGTCGCCCTGCTGGACGTGCAGATGCCCGGCACGGACGGGCTGACCGCGGCGGCCCGGCTGCACGCCGCGCTCCCCTCGTGCCGCATCGTCATGTGCACGACCTTCGGTCGCCCCGGCTACTTCGCCCGGGCGATGGCGGCCGGCGCGGTGGGCTTCGTGGTGAAGGACTCGCCGCCCGAGCAGCTGGTGGAGGCGATCCGCAAGGTGCACGCCGGGCTGCGCGTGGTCGACCCCGGCCTTGCCGCGGAATCCCTAGCCCGCGGCGTGAGCCCCTTCACCGAGCGGGAGCGCGACGTGCTGCGTGCGGCCCGCGACGGAGCGAGCGTGGCCGACATCGCGCGCGCCGTGCACCTGTCGGGCGGCACGGTCCGCAACCACCTGTCCGCCGTGATCGGCAAGACCGGCGCCGCCAACCGCGCCGAGGCCGCCCGCATCGCGGAGGAGAACGGCTGGTTGTGACCTGCTCGTCTCAGTCGCCCGGCTGGGCCACCGCGGTGATCTGGCTCAGCACGCAGAGCCAACGATCGTCGCGACGCACGAACACGTCGGTCACCCACTCGTCGGCGTCGAACCGCCTGCCTTCGTAGTGCGCCGTGTTCGTCATCCGCGTGGTGAGGAGCACCGTGTCACCGTATGCCCGCGCCCGGGCACCACCGACGCGGTCCATGGCCGAGTGGGTCAACGCCCCGGACTCGACCACGGACAGGAACTGTTCCTTGGTCGTCACCCCGGACTCGGAGACCATCACCCAGTCGTCATCCATGAAGTCGGCGATGCGCGCGGCGTCGTTCGAGACGATCGCACGTGACCATTCATCCTCGATGGCCTCGACCTCGGGCGCCGGGCGCGCACCGGTTTCGTCGGACATCGTGCCTCCGATCAGACCTGGAGGAAGACCGTCTCCCCCTCGCCCTGCAGCCGGATGTCGAAGCGCAGCTCGCCCTCCCCGACCGGCTTGGCGACGAGCGTGGCGGCCCGCTCGGGCGGCAGCGCCGACAGCAGCGGGTCTGCCGCGTTGGCCTCGCTCTCGTCCGGGAAGTAGATGCGGGTGACCAGGCGGTCGAGCAGGCCGCGCGCCAGCACCGTGACGTCGATGTGCGGCGCCTGGCCGTCCCCCAGCGCGCCCGGCTTCACCGTGACGATCTGGTAGCGGCCCTCGCCGTCGGTCGGGCAGCGGCCGAAGCCGGCGAACCCGGAGCCGGAGGCGCCGCGCGGGTCGTCGGGGTGGTCGAAGCGGCCGTCGACGTCCGGCTGCCAGGTCTCGATCACGCCGTCGGGCACCGGTGCGCCCGCGCCGTCACGCACGATGCCGGAGATGCGGATCGCCCCCGGGCTGCCCTCGGGGACGACCAGGTGGCCGCCGGTCCACGTCAGCCCGATGGACAGGAACGGTCCGACCGTCTGCGACGGGGTGAGCAGGTCACTCATGGGGCTCCTCGAACGGGGTCTGCTCACGGCCGCGCAGCACGATGTCCCAGCGGTAGGCGAGCGCCCACTCCGGCCGGGTGGCCTCGAGGTCGAACGTCGAGATCATCCGCAGGCGAGCCTTGGGGTCCGGCACCGAGTTGAAGATCGGGTCCTGGTCGAACAGGGGGTCGTCCGGGAAGTACATCTGCGTGACGAGCCGCTGGGTGAAGGCGCGGCCGAAGAGCGAGAAGTGGATGTGGGCCGGGCGCCACGCGTTGTGGTGGTTGCCCCACGGGTAGGCGCCGGGCTTGATCGTCGTGAACGAGTACTCGCCCTTCGAGTTGGTGAGCACCCGGCCGCCGCCGGTGAAGTTCGGGTCGAGCGCGCCGGCCCAGTTGTCGTTCTTGTGCGGGTAGCGGCCGGACGCGTTGGCCTGCCACACCTCGACGAGGGTGTCGGGCACTGGGCGCCCGTCGCTGTCGAGCACCCGGCCGAACACGACGATCCGCTGGCCGATCGGCTCGCCCGCGTGCTGGGTGGTGAGGTCGTGGTCGCTGGGCCCGATCAGGTCGTCGTGTCCCGCCGTCAGCAGCGGCCCCGTGACCTCGGTGAGCCGGTTCGGCAGCACGATCGGCGCCTGCGACGGCGCCCGCAGGGCCGTGCTCTTGTAGCCGGGGTAGTCCAGCGGCGGGTGCGTGCCCGGCGGGGGCGGACGATAGCCGGCGGGATGGGCGAGCGTCATGACGATCCTCCTCGGTGAGGTAGGCCGGTGTAGTTCTCGGCGAGGCTGGTGGCCGCGGCTCTCGACGTCACCGTGTAGTGCAGCTGCGAGAGCTGGAGGCGGCGGGTGAACGGGTCGCCGTCCGGCGCGTTGTGCAGCATCGACGTCATCCACCACGAGAAGTGCTCCGCCCGCCAGACGCGGCGCAGGCACGTGTCGGAGTAGCTGTCGAGGCCGGCTTCGTCGCCGCGGGCGAAGTACGCGGTGAGCGCCTCGGCCAGCACCCGCACGTCGGCGATGGCGAGGTTCATGCCCTTCGCCCCGGTCGGCGGCACGATGTGGGCGGCGTCGCCCGCGAGGAAGAGCCGCCCGTGCCGCATGGGCTCGGCCACGAAGCTACGCATCCCGGTGACGCCCTTCTCCAGGACCGGGCCCTCGTTGAGGGTGAAGCCCTCTGCGGCGAGGCGCGTGCCCAACTCGTCCCATATCCGGTTGTCCGGCCAATCGGCCAGGTCGGTGTCCGGCGGGACCTGCAGGTAGAGCCGGGTGATCTCCGGGCTGCGCATCGAGTAGAGCGCGAACCCGTTCGTGTGGTTGGCGTACGCGAGCTCGTGCTGGGTGGGGGCGGCCTTGGCGAGGATCCCGAGCCAGGCAAAGGGGTACTCGCGGTCGAACACCTCCGGCGCGAACGCGCCGCGGCTGATCCCGTGGAAGCCGTCGCAGCCCGCGATGACGTCGCAGTGCAGCTCGTGGCGCTGCCCGTCCGCGCCGGTGTACCCGATCACCGGGGCGTCCGCGAGCCCGTCCAGCGTGACGTCGGAGACCTCGAAGCGCAGGTCGCCACCATCGGCGATGCGCCTGGCGATCAGGTCCTTCACGACCTCCTGCTGCCCGTACACGGTGATCCCGCGGCCGACGAGGTCGGTGAAGTCGATGCGGTGGTCGACGCCCTCGAACCGCAGCGAGATGCCCTCGTGCGGCATGCCCTCCCGGTCGAGCCGCTCGGCGAGCCCGACCTCGCGCAGCAGCTCGACGGTGGGGTGCTCCAGCACGCCCGCCCGCACCCGCTGCTGCACGTACTCGCGACTGCGGACCTCGAGAACCACCGAATCGATCCCGGCGCGGGCGAGCAGGTGCGACAGCAGCAGACCAGCGGGTCCCGCCCCCACGATCCCGACCTGCGTGCGCATGCAATGAAGCCTGACGCACGCCGGCCGCATGCTCGACTCGGCTTCCGGCCAGCGGAAGGGGCACGGCAGACTCACGGCGTGGGAGAAACGGTGACGGGACGCGTGCTGCGGGTGCTCGCGGCGTTCACCGCCGAGCGGCCCGAGCTCGGCCTCACCGAGCTGTCGCGCCGCGCGAACCTGCCGCTGACCACCGCCCACCGGCTCGTCAGCGAGCTGGCCGAATGGGGAGCCCTCGAACGTGGGACGGACGGCCGCTACCGGATCGGGCTGCGGCTGTGGGAGGTCGGCGCGCTCGCGCCGCGCGGGCTGGGGCTGCGGGAGTCGGCCATGCCGTTCCTGGAGGACCTCTACGAGGTCACCCGGCAGAACGTCCAGCTCGCGGTGCTCGACGGCACCGAGGTCGTGTACCTCGAACGGATCTCCGGCCGAGGCGCCGTCAATGTGATCACGAGGGTGGGCGGCAGGCTGCCCCTGCACGCCACCGGCGTCGGCCTCGTCCTGCTCGCCAACGCCGACCCGGAGCTGCAGGAACAGGTGCTCGCCGCCCCGCTGAAGCGCTACACGGCCAAGACGATGTGCGACCCCGGGGAGGTCCGGCGGGCGCTCGCCGAGGTCCGGCGCACCGGCGTCGCGGTGAGCGACGGGCAGATCGAGCTGATCGCCCTCTCGATCGCGGCGCCGGTGCACGGCCCCCGCGGCGACGTGGTGGCGGCGCTCTCGGTGGTGGTGCCGGCGGAGACCTCGGACGCGCGGGCGTACATCCCGGTGGTGCGCGCGGCGGCCCGAGGCATCTCGAGGACGCTGGGTGCGCCCGAGCCCCGGCACCGCTGATTGCTGCAATCCCGGCCCGGTCTTGCGCCCATCCCGCCCTGGGCCCACGATCTGCCGCGTGGACGTCCTGGAGTTCCGGCCGCAGCCCGACCAGTACGCGTGGACGTTCGGCGGCGTCGCCCCTACCCACCGGATCACACCCGGCACGGTGCTGAAGCTCTGGACGGAGGACGCCTTCTCGGGACGGCTGCGGCGCACCACCGACAAACCGTCGGAGGTGCTGAACATGGCGGAGGTGAACCCGCAGACCGGCCCGTTCTACGTGGAAGGGGCCGAGCCGGGCGACACCCTCGCCCTGCACATCGCCGACCTCACGCCGGCCAGGGACTGGGCGGCGTCGTCGACGATCCCGTTCTTCGGCGCGCTCACCGGCACCGACCGCACCGCCCTGTTGAACGACCCGCTGCCAGAGCAGACGTGGATCTACGAGCTGGACCGCGCACGCGGGATCGTCCGGTTCGAGGCACAGCGCAGCTCGCTCAGCCTCGAGCTGCCGATCGCGCCGATGCTGGGCACGGTCGGCGTGGCACCGCCTGCCCGCGAGGTGCGGTCGAGCCTCGTGCCCGACACGTTCGGCGGCAACATGGACACCCCGGAGATGCGCGCCGGCACCACCTGCTACCTCGGCGTGAACGTCGAGGGCGCGCTGTTCTCCGTCGGCGACGGGCACTACCGCCAGGGCGAGGGCGAGAGCTGCGGCACCGCCGTCGAGGGTGCCATGGACGTCACTCTGATCGTGGAGCTGGTCAAGGGGCACGCGCCGGCCTGGCCACGGCTGGAGCACGACGAGGACTACGCGGTCGTCGGGTCGGCCCGCCCCCTCGAGGACGCGTGGCGCGCCAGCCAGATCGGCATGATCGCCTGGCTCGGCGAGCTGTACGGACTCGACCGCCTCGACGCCTACCAGCTGCTCACCCAGGTCAGCCGCTCGCCGCTGGCCAACGTCTGCGATACCAACTACAGCGCGGTCACGAAGATCGAGAAGTCGCTCCTGCCCACCGCTGCCGCCTTCGGCGGCATGCACCGCCACCTGCGCGAGCAGGCCGCAAGCCTGTAGGAGACAACGTGGATCTGCAGCTCACCGGCCGGACGGCGCTGGTAACCGGCGGCTCGAAGGGGATCGGACGCGCGATCGTCGACGGGCTCGCGGCCGAGGGCACGAAGGTCGCCTTCTGCGCCCGCACCGACGTCGACGTCAAGAAGGCCGAAGAGGAACTGCGCGGCGCGGGCCACGACGTCGCCGGCACGGCACTCGACGTCGCCGATGCAGCCGCGCTCCGCGCGTGGGTCGAGGCCTCGGCCCAGCGTTTCGGGGGGATCGACATCGTCGTCGCCAACGTCTCCGCCCTCGCGATCGGCCCAGGCGAGGAGAACTGGCGGGCCAGCTTCGAAGTCGACCTCATGCACACCGTCCGGATGGTCGAGGCGGCGCTGCCGCACCTCGAGCGCAGCGACGCCGCATCGGTCATCGCCGTGTCGAGCGTGTCCGGCCGGGAGATCGACTTCGCCGACGGCTCGTACGGCGTGATGAAGGGGGCGCTCGTGCACTACGTCTCGGGCCTCGCCCACGACCTGGCCGCGAAGGGCATCCGGGCCAACGCCGTGTCCCCCGGCAACGTCTACTTCGACGGCGGCGTCTGGCAGAACATCGAGCAGAACAACCGCGCGCTCTACGACCTGGCGCTCGGCCTCAACCCCACCGGCCGGATGGGCGGTCCCGAAGAGACCGCCTACGCCGTGGTGATGCTCGCGAGCCCGCGGGCGTCACGGATCAGCGGCACCAACCTCGTCGTCGACGGGGCACTGACCAGAGGAGTGCAGTTGTAGTGCGGGAATTTCGCATCGAAGTCCCCGAGTCGGAGCTCGACGACCTGCGCGAGCGCCTCGCCCGCACCCGATGGCCCGACACGGCCACAGCGGCCGGATGGACACAGGGCGTGCCGCTGGATTACGCCCGCGAGCTGTGTGACCACTGGGCCCGCCGCTACGACTGGCGCCGCTGCGAGGCCGAGATCAACGCGCTCCCCCAGTTCCGCACCGGACTGGACGGGGGCGGCGACGACACCGTCGAGGTGCACCTGCTGCATGTGCGCTCGCGACACAGAGGCGCAATGCCGCTGCTGCTCACGCACGGCTGGCCGGGATCGATCGTGGAGTTCCTCGGCATCGTCTCGGCACTCACCGACCCGCCGGACGCGGCCGACGCGTTCCACCTCGTGATCCCGTCGCTGCCCGGCTTCGGGTTCAGCGGCAAGCCGACCGTCCCCGGCTGGGGCGTGGAACGGATCGCCACAGCGTGGGCCCAGCTCATGGACCGGCTCGGCTACGACCGTTACGGGGCACACGGCGGGGACTGGGGATCGGCGATCTCCTCGGCGCTGGGCACGGGCGCGCCGGAGAACGTCGTCGGCATCCACCTGACCATGCCGCTGGCCGCACCCCCGCCGGAAGGCGAGCGCCAGCCGCTCGATCCCGCCGAGCAGAAGGCGCTCACCGCACGCGAGAACTTCCTGAAGGTCGGCACCGGGTACTCCCGCGAGCAGGCCACCCGCCCGCAGACGCTCGGGTACGGCCTCGCCGACTCGCCGTCCGGGCAGTGCATGTGGATCGTCGAGAAGTTCTGGGCCTGGACCGACTGCGCCGGCCACCCGGAGAACGTCATCTCCCGCGACCGCCTGCTCGACAACGTGATGCTCTACTGGCTCCCCGACACCGGCGCGTCGTCGGCCCGGCTGTACTGGGAGAGCTACGACCGCCGCCGTACGGACGAGGTGCCCGTCCCGACCGGCGTCACGCTCTTCCCGCAGGAACTGGCCCGGCTGCCCCGTCACTGGCTCGAACGTCGCTACACCGACCTGCGGCACTGGAACGAACCCGCGGTCGGCGGCCATTTCGCGGCGCTGGAGCAACCGGACGTCCTCGTCGACGAGCTGCGGACGTTCTTCCGGAAGTTGCGCTGACGGCTCGTGCGGTGCGGACGGGCGGCCTCCCCCGACACCAGTACTACAGCTCTACTTCGTGATCTTGCTGGTCGAGGCGGGGACGTGGACTGCCACATGATCCGCAGTAGCGGTTGCTCATGGCTGTGCCGGCAGCCATGAGCAACCGCTACTTGCGATCTTCGCGTCCATGATCCGGAGTTACGGGTGCTCATGGTCGTGGCGGCAGCCATGGACAACCGATAGTTCGGATCTTGCCCGTCGCCGCGCCTGACGGTAGGGGTGCGATCGTGGCGATCCATCGGGTCAATCTGGTCGGGGCATCTGCCGGTGGGCGCGCCGTTCCCGGCCCGGGCCACCCGGCGCCCGCCTCGTGATCCGGGCCTCGCGTGTGTTCCGCCGGTTCACCTCGACCCCTTCACGTCGCGGGGGTGGCTGGGTGGGGTGCACTACCGAACCCTGGGGTTGCGTGGGCGGCCGTCCCCGACGCGGGGGCACGCCCGTTCCCGACGAGACCGTCGCTGCCGGGTGCCACGCGACTGGCTGTGGTCCCGACCCTCCACCCCCAGCCCCGCTCCCGGATGATCGAGGCGAGACCACCCAGGGACAGGGCTCGCGCGCAGGTCCATGATCAGCAGGAACGGGATATCAGCTGCAGGGGTGCAGCTCAGGTCGCGATTCCGCTGATCACACCCCAGATTCCATGGGCGGTCAGGGGGCGAGGACGGGACCACAGCCAGTCAAGTGGCACCCGAACCGCGGCGGTCTCGTCCCGGACGGGCGTGCCCCCGCGCCGGGGACGGCCGCCCGAGCAACCACACGATTCGGTAGTGCACCCAACCCAGCCACCCCCGCAAGGCGACCCGGTCGAGGCGAACCGGCGAGAACACGACGGCAGCCGAGGGCTGTGGGTGAGGCCAGGGGCTACCCGGGGCCGGGAACGGCGCGCCCACGAAAGCGTCCGGCACCCGGCCGCACCCTCCCGGGGGGTGCGTTCCGCGGAACGCACCGCGACCCAAGCGGATGATCAGCGGCTCGGCGCGAAACCCGACGCCCCCGGGTCGGGAAAGGTGCCGATCTGATGATCACAGGCTCTCGCCGGGCGGCCCGACCCGGCCTCGTGTCGCCCGACGCACTCGTTCTCGGGTGGCGCGCCCGGTCGACGGGGTGTCTGACCTACGAGGGGGTGCGCCGGCAGACACGGGTTGCGCCGGCGGCTCCGCCGTGCGAGATGCTTCCCCAGCCCTGCGATCAGAAGAACGATCACGTCCGGCGGTGGTACTAGCCCCAGAACTCGTCGGGCCCCGGCTCGTAGCGCGGGGCGTGCTCGCGGCACCACCCCATGTGCACGGGATGCTCGCGGCAACCGTCCGCGGCACACGTGGTGAGCCACGACCAGAACCGCGTGACCAGCGGTCCGCCCGACGGTGCCGGTGCAGGCCGGGGAGGCCTCGCCAGCGCGAGCAGGAGCAGCGCGACCGCGATCGGGGCGAGTCCGACGACCGCCAGGACAACGACGTCGCTCCTGGCGAAGCCGGTCAGGAGCCCGGTCAGCCCGACGACGAGCAACCCGACCGCCGCCAGCCGCACCGGGACGACCGCGGTGGTCACCGGTGCCTGCACGGCGTCCACGTCCTGATCGATCTGGCGGGCGATCTCGTCGAACCGGCGCTGCTCGTCACGGGTGAGCGTCGAGCGGTCCTCAGGCGGGCGCTCCGGCCGCCCCACAGCCTTCGCCCGACCTGGCCATCCAGCCCACATCCCCATGCGCTTTCCCCCCGGGCACGCACTACACGCGCAACGCCGACTCCCCCGACGACATAACGCTCCCGGGCGTCCCGCAGTTACACGCGGACCCGGCCGACGGTCGGCCGGGTCCGCGTCCCCCGCCGACGTCGAGCTGCCAGAACGATCACCAGCCGGAGGTAGTTGCAATCTACTGGCAAGAGCATCATCATCGCTACTGATGACCACCTACACGCTGCCCGACCTGCCCTACGACTACGGCGCCCTCGCCCCGCACATCACCGGCGAGATCATGGAGCTGCACCACTCCAAACACCACCAGACCTACGTCGGCGCCCTCAACCAGACCCTCGACAAGCTCGCCGACGCCCGCGACAAAGGCGACTTCAGCACCATCGTCGGCCTCGAGAAAACCCTCGCCTTCAACCTCGGCGGCCACGTCAACCACTCCACCTTCTGGCAGAACCTCTCCCCCGACGGCGGCGACAAGCCCACCGGCGAACTCGCCACCGCCCTCGACGAGCACTTCGGCTCCTTCGACGCCTTCCAGGCCCACTTCACCGCCGCCGCCACCACCATCCAGGGCTCCGGCTGGGCCATCCTCGGCTGGGACACCCTCGGGCAGCGCCTGCTCATCCACCAGCTCTACGACCAGCAGGCCAACCTCCCGGCAGGCCAGATCCCCATCACCATGCTCGACATGTGGGAACACGCCTTCTACCTGCAATACCGCAACGTCAAGCCGGACTACGTCAAGGCCTGGTGGAACGTCGTGAACTGGGCCGACGCGCAGGCGCGCTTCGAGAACGCCCGCGCAGCGTGACCGTTCCGACGAACGCGCCGTTCGTCGGAATCAGGAGTGGCGCGCGGCGCGGAGCAGCAGGTGCATGCCCACGTCCGTGGAGCGTTCCCTGATGTCCGTGCGACCGCCAGGGAGGCGGGGGTCTCGGGCGATCACCTGGCCGTCGCCGGTGGTGACGCAGAAGCAGACGTAGCCGACGGGCTTCGCCTCGGTGCCGCCGCCGGGGCCCGCGACGCCGGTGATCCCGATCCCGACGTCGGCGCCGAGCCGCTCGCGGGCCCCGTCGGCGAGCGCACGTGCGACCTCCGGCGATACGGCGCCGTGCGTGGCGATCATCTCGGCCGGCACGCCGAGCAGGGCGGTCTTGGCCTCGTTGGAGTAGGCGACCACTCCGCCCGCGACGTAGTCGGACGACCCGGCCAGGTCGACGAGCCGGGAGGCGAGCATGCCTCCCGTGCACGACTCCCCCGTGGCGACCGTCCAGCCCCGCTCGCGCAGGGCGTGCGCCAGCAGGTCGTCGGTGCTCGTGCCGTCGACGCTCACCAGGTGGCGCGCGTGCCGGGCCGCGAGCTGGGCGTGCACGACCCCTGCGATCTCCTCGGCGCCCGGTTGCGGGCGCAGGTCCACCTCCAGCTCCGACCGGCGCAGGCAGGTGGTGATCTCGATGCCGGACAGGTCGTGCTCCGCCTCGATCTCGCGGAGGGTGGCGGCGATCTCGGACTCGGGCAGGCCGAAGTAGCGCAACGATCGAGCGGTGGCCGCCGGCACGTGCGCCAGCAGGTCCCGGACGGGGGCCGACGCCAGCGCAGCAGGCCACATCCCCTGCAGCTCGCGGGGCGGCCCGGGCAGCACCACGACGAGCGGCCCGCCGGGCCGGGGCACCACGAGCCCCGGCGCCGTGCCGACGGGGTCGAGCGGCACCGCGCCCTTCGGCACCATGGCCTGCTTGCGGTTCGCCGCGTCGAGGGCCGGGCCGCCGAAGCCGGTGCGGGCGGCGAAGCCGGCCAGGATCTGCGCGATCCGCTCGTACATCGCCTCGTCCAGCTCGAGCGGCGCGCCCGCGAACCGGGCGACGACCTCTCCGGTCAGGTCGTCGGCCGTCGGGCCGAGCCCGCCGCTGGTGACGACCAGCTCGCAGCCGTCCTCGACGGCGAACTCCAGCGCGTGGGTGAGGTCGTCCGGCCGGTCGCCGACGAGCTGCACGTGCGCCACCTCGAAGCCGAGCGCGGCGAGCTCGCGGGAGACCCACGGGCCGTTGCGATCGGCGATCACCCCCGTCAGCAGCTCGCTCCCGGTGACGACGACGGCGGCGCGTGGCCGGACCCCAGCTCCCACGCGCCGACCGTAACCGGATCAGGCGGCTACCGCCTCCAACGCCGTGGCCGCCGACTCGTCGCCGATCCGCACCGCCTCGCCCACGCGCACGGGGTCGACGCACAGTGCCCCCATGCCGGTGGAGCGGGACGGGCCGATCGCGGCCAGGTGACCCGGCCCGCGCTCGGGGTGCGCGGCGTCTGTGACAAGGCGCAGGTCGGCGCCGTACCGGCGGGAGCCCTGGGCGAGCGAGCCCAGCCCGGGGACGACCCGGTCGAGCGCGCGGGCCCACAGGGAAAGCCCGGCGTCGGGGTCTCCGTGCAGGTCGTCACTCCCCCGGCACAGCAGCACGAGCACGTGGGTGGCACCTCCGCGCAGGGCCCGCGCCATGGCGAGCGGCTCGGCGATCGATCCGTCCACCCAGCGCCGCCCGCCCCACGGGATCGGCGGCCCGGCCAGCAACGGGATGGACGCGCTCGCCCGCAGCGCTCGCTGCCAGTCCTCGACCGTTTCCATGCCCTCGAGGGTGTGGGCGGTCAGGTCCGCCGCGTCGGTGGCGACCACCCGCAGCGGCGCGGGCGTGTGCCCCAGCTCGTGCCACGCGAGTGGCTTGCGATCGCAGAGCACGTCGTGCACGAGGTGGTCGAGGGCGACCACCGGGCGCCTGCTGCCGAGCCGCCGCATGTTGATGAACACGTCCGTGGAGAGGTCCTCGGGATAGCTCGCGGCGCAGGCGGCGGCGTCGCCGGTGAGGAACGCCGCACCACTGAACCCACCCGACGAGGCCCCGTAGACCTCGTCGAAGGCGGGCACGAGACCGGCCCGGTCGAGCGCGCGCAGCATCCCCGCCACGTACGCGCCGCGCATCCCACCGCCGCCGATGACGAGCGCGACCCGGTTCCCGTCGTCGCGAGCGCCCGGCGTGGTGCGCGACGCTCTCCGCTCGCGCAGGACGTCGATGACCTCCCGGTCACCGTGGAGAAAGGGCACGGGAGACACCATTGGCACCCGATCAGGGTAACGGTGCCGGCCGCGCCGCCGACGTCACAGCCACACCGGGTGCTCGGGCGATGACGGCGGGCAGCGTTCACCGCGGCTAGGCTGTCGGTCGGCGCGGCGGATGCGGGCCGCCTCCGGCCGGACTCCACAAGGGACGATCCGGCAGGTCGGGGCGGCAGTGACCCGGACGGGTGGAACGTCGCCCGGCCGGGGCAGCGGTCGAGAGCACGGGGAGTGACCGGTCTCGGTCGCGGTCAGCAAGGGCGAACGAGCCGGCGACGCCGAGGTTGCGTCCACGTTCCCCTGCGCGCGCCGAGCGGTGATCCACGCGCGCCCATTGTCGAGTAGTGGCGCCGAACGGCAATGCAGAAACGCTGAGCGGTCCCCAAGGAAACGTTACCGTTATTCGGCGACACCCCTGCAAATTCCTCCGAGCGAGTGATTCATAAGGTGACTCAGATCACAGCTCTTGGTTACAAAGAGCTGTGAAGCTCTCAGGTCCATCACTCCACCGGATGATCCGCGCAACAGGTACCCTGTCACCGACCTGGGGAAACCGGGGCATTCGTGTGGCCACTTCTACTCGCGTGGTTGCGCTGCGTGACGAAGGACCTGGACGACCGTCGATCCATCGGTTGCGAAACCATCGTTCGTCAGAGGCGGCCCGAACGGTCGTCAAGAATTGGAGGGGCATTCCATGCAGTCGTCGAGGATCTTCATCGTCGGATCGGGTGTCGTGGGAGCTGCGACCGGTGGCGGCTTCCGCGAGGCCGGCCACGACGTGACGTTCATCGACATCAACGAGGCACGGGTCAACGAGCTCAAGCAGCGCGGGTGGGATGCCCGCACCGAGATCGACCTGACCGACGAGCCCGAGTCGCTGATCTTCCTCACCCTGCCCACGCCGCACGACGGGCACCGCTACGACCTGTCGGCGTTCGAGGCCGGCACCGCATCGGTCGGGCGCGCACTCAAGGGCTCTGCCGCCCGCCACACCGTCGTGGTGCGCTCCACCGTTCCCCCGGGCACCACCGAGGGCCTGGTCAAGAACACCCTGGAGGAGAACTCCGGGATGGTGGCCAACGAGGGCTTCGGGCTGGCCTCGAACCCCGAGTTCCTGCGCGCGGTCTCCGCCGCGGAGGACTTCGCCAACCCGTGGATGACCATCATCGCCAGCCGCGACCCGCAGAACGTCGAGCGGCTGCGCGAGATCCTGTCCCCGTTCGGTGGCGAGCTGCGCACCTTCACCAACCCGGCCGAGGCCGAGTTCATCAAGGCCGCGCACAACATCTACAACGCCACCAAGATCAGCTTCTGGAACGAGATGTGGCTGGTCGCCCAGAAGCTCGGCCTCGACCTCGACCCGATCGCCGCCACCGTCGCCCGCTCGGCAGAGGGCTCGATCAACCCCGAGTACGGCATCCGCGGCGGCGCCCCCTACGGCGGGGTCTGCCTGCCCAAGGACACCTGCGGCTTCCTCGGCTTCGCGGCCAACATCGACGTCGACATGCCCCTGCTCTCGGCAGTGGTTGAAACGAACGACCGCCTCGCCGCGATCGTTTCAGAAGAGGTCGACACCGCCACGCACGCCGCTTCACACGCTCAGCTGCGCCTGGCCGCCAGTGGAAAGGAGACGGCTGCTGCAGTGACGAGCGGACAGCAGCAGCACGAGCCGGCATGAACCTACCTGCGTACTACTACGTGCTGGGCACCCCGCTCGGGGTGCTCGGCCTGATCCGGTGGGCCACATGGTTGGTCCGCCGGATCCCGGCAGTGCTCTACAAACCGGTGGTCAACAACTACCGGCTCCCGATGAGCATCGTGGTCCCCACCTACCAGGAGGACCCGGAGATCTTCGCGATGGCGATCGAGTCCTGGCTGGCCAACCGTGTCGAGGAAGTCATCCTCGTCATCGACTCCTCGGACACGACCTGCCAGGAGATCGCCCGCAGGTATCCGGTCCGGATTCTGATCACCGACGTCCCGGGCAAGCGCGATGCGCTGCGCCGTGGCTGGCGCGCCGCCCGCACCGAGCTCGTCGCTCTCGTCGACTCCGACACGATCTGGGCCCCCGACGTGGCCGCCGAGGTCTGCAAGCCGTTCGCCGACCCCCGCATCGGTGGGGTCGGCACCCGGCAGAGCGTCTACGGGACCAAGGGGTTCCTGGCGCGGATCACCGACATGTTCCTCGACAACAGGTACTTCGACGAGAACGCCAGCCAGACCCTGCTGGGCCAGGCCGTGGCGTGCCTGTCGGGACGCACCGCGATCTACCGGCGCAGCCTGTTGCTGGAGATCGAGCCCGAGTTCATGGAGGAGTCGTTCTGGGGCGTGCCGTGCCTGTCCGGCGACGACAAGCGCCTCACCACGCTCGTCCTCGAGCACGGCTACCTCACCTACATGCAGCGAACCGCCGTCGTGTGGTCCACGTTCCCCGACAAGTGGAGCATCTTCTTCAAGCAGCGGGTGCGGTGGGCGCGCAACACGTGGCGCTCGGACATCCGGGCGCTGTCGAAGCCGTGGATCTGGAAGCACCCGTTCCTCGCCTACACCATGATCGACAAGGCCTTGTCGGGCTTCACGGTGTTGCTCGGCCCGGTCTTCCTCACCGCGGCGCTCGTCGCGCAGCAGTGGGTCGTGGCCGGCATCCTCATCGCCTGGTGGCAGATCAGCCGCGCGGCCAAGTTCCTGCCCCACATCGTGCGGCGGCCATCGAGCTTCTTCTTCGTCCTGGGTTACGTGGTCGTCTCGTGGCTCATGGCGCTCATCAAGATCCGTGCCCTGATGACGATCCGCTACCAGAAGTGGGGCACCCGCCAGGTCGCCGTCGAGAACGGTCAGGTCGTCCGCACCGCGGGCGCAGGCGGCGGCATCGAAGACGACGCAACGATCCCCATGCGGGCGGTCGGTGTTGGGAGGGCCGCATGACCAGCTCCCGGACGCGCAGGCGGGGCTTCGCCAGGATCATCATGGCGAGCCTCGCCCTCGGCGCGCTCACTCTTCCTGTCACGGCAGGCTCAGCCGCCGCGGCAACCGCCGGTGCGGCGGTGATCCAGTCCACGCCACCGGCCGGCGACGGCACCAGCGGCAGCGGCACTGAACCGGGCGGGTCCGGAAGCGACCCGGGCGGGTCCGCCAGCGATCCGGGCGGCGGGGACGGCGACGGTGGCGATAACCCCGGCGATAACCCCGGTGGCAACAACGGCGGTAACAACGGCGGTAACAACGGCGGTAACCCCGGTGGCAACACCGGCGGGAACAACGGCGGGAACAACGGCGGCGTAGTCACCCCGCGGCCCACCGGCCCGTCCCAGGCGGAGCGCGAGGCGCAGCGCGAGGCAGAGGCCCAGCGCAAGGCGGAGCAGGAGGCGGCGAAGGATGCTGCCGAAGCGGCCCGCAAGGCCGCGGAGAAGGCCGAGAAGGAGAGGCTGCGCGCGATTCGTGACGCCCAGGAGCGCGCCGAGCAGGCGGCGAAGGCACGCGCGTCGTGGGACGAGCGCGGTCGCCCCCGCCAGATGGTCACCATCCGTACCGACCGCGTCGAGGTCGTCGACAACGGACGGCTCACCAACCTCCCGCCGCGGCGCCCCGGCACGCTGGACCTCAAAGAGCTCGACAGGATGCTGCCGGCCGACTGGATCACCATCGACGGCGACACCGCCAACCTGAACGCGGCCATCGTCCTGACGCCGGGCGTCAACTTCGAGATCGCCGACATTCCCACCGTCAAGGTGCTCGGCGGGCCCGAGGTGCCGGACGCCTGCGCGATCTTCACCGGCAGCGGCCGGTTGACGCTGAAGAACACCACCCTGTCCGGTGTCGACCGCAACGGGCAGCAGCTGCCGATGGACGCTGCCGGCAAGCCCTTCATCGAGGCAGCCGGCGGGGGTGAGGTCAACGCCACCGACGTCACCATCACCGACATGGGTGTGCCCGAGAACGGTCAGGTGACCGCCGAGCCCGCCATTGGCTTCAACCCGGGCAGCAGCGGGTCGCTCGTGCGCACCACGCTGCAGCGCAACAACATCGGTGTCGAGGTCTCGAAGGCGCAGGGCGTGAACCTGGACGGGGTCACGGTCACCGAGTCGGAGAGCGACGGCATCATCCTCAACGGTGACCAGGGCACCCGCATGGCCAACCTCCGCGCCGAGCGGAACGGCGGCAACGGGATGTTCGTCGGCGGAGACAACTCCGACCGGCCGGTCAGCGGTTTGACCACGCTCAACAACAAGCTCTACGGCCTCGTCGTGACGGTGCAGAAGGGCACGAAGATCAGTGCCATCAACACCGAGGCCGACGAGGCGGGCGGCCTGCGGCTGAACCAGGTGGAGAACGTCAACGTCACCGACTTCACCGCCACCGACCAGCCGATCGGCATCTTCACCCACGTCGGCAGCACCGGCGTCGTGCTCGACAACATCCGCACGAGCGGCGGGCGCCGCGGCGTCGTGATCGAGAAGAGCACCACCAACCTGGAGCTGAAGAACTCGACGATCGAGGGCTCCCGGGTCGCCGGTGTGAACATCGGCGGCAAGGAGATCCAGGTCAACGCGGTGCAGGTCAGCGACGCCAAGGCCGGCGTGCGCATCGAGCGCGGTGCCGCGCACATCAAGCTCGCAGGCTCGACGATCGAGGGGGGCCGCGACGGCGTCGTCTCGTCGCCGGGTGCGCAGGACGTCACCATCACCGACCTCACGGCCAACAACGTCTCGGACGGCGCGGTCCGTCTCGGGACCCCGAACGCCGTGGTCAGCGGCGGCTCGATCAACGGTGGCGCCACGGGTATCCAGGTCACCGGGGCTGCGACGATCACCTCGGTCGCGATCAACGGCCCGAGCGCGGGCATGCGGATCCGCTCGCCCGAGATGGTGCGCGCCGAGAACGTCGCGATCGAGGCCACCGACCTGGGGCTCGACGTGTCGCCCGGCAGCCAGGTCGTGCTCGCGAACTCGAGCGTGCACGCGCTGGAGGCGGTCCGTGGGGTGTTCGTCCCCGAGGGCACGAACAACATCAGCCTTCCGCCACTCAACCTGCTGGCCGCCATGGGCGTGCCGCTGATCGTGCTGGCCATCGTGCTCGAGCAGGTGCACTCCTTCCGGCAGCGCAAGGTGGGCGGCAACCGGAAGCGCCTGCCGCCGGCGGTCCCGGTGGGAGCCGGCTAGGAACGCGTCCATGTTGTCCCGATCCCCGTCCCGATCCGCCGCCGCGGTCCTCGACACCCCACTCGTGGGCGTCGGGGGCCGCGGCGGTCGGCCGCCGGCGCCGGACGAGTTCCCGGGCAACGGACCGCGCCCCGTGCACCAGCACGCCGACTTCGCCGAGCTCGCCCTCACGGCGGGCTCGGAACCCCCACCGGGGCAGCCGCCTGCGTCCGACGACGACAGCGACCGCGGCACCCCGGGCGCACCATGATCACCGGCGGCAGCGCCGGTGCGGACCCGAGGATGACCCAGACGATGTCTCGACAGATCGCCTCCCCCGCCGACCGCCCCCGTGGCCGGACCCCACGTGGTCGGACAGCGGCGCTCGGGGTGCTCCTGGCCGTCGCCGCGCTGCTGGCGAGCGCCTGCGCGAGCCCGACGCCGGATCCGCTCACGCGGAAAGAGGCCACGCCCAACGAGAAGATCGACCCAGCCAAGCCGTGCACGCGAGAGGCCTCGGGTGGAGGCGGCGGGGAGTCCGGCGGCGCCCCCAACGCACGGTTCGACGCCGCGGGGAACACGATCAACCTCCAGGGTGGCGAGGGTGTGACCCTGCCGGCGCTGGCCCAGCGGGTGAGCGGAAACGCGCTGCGCAACACGGGCGACGGCGTGTGGGAGCTGCGCGCCGACATCTCCATCCTCGCCGGTGCGTCACTGCGGATCGCGGCGCCCGAGGTGAAGTGGCTCAAGCTGGTCAGCGAGAACGGCAAGTTCGCGTCGTTGAAGGCGTCCGGCGGCGGCCTCGACGTCGTCGGCAGCTGCATCACCACGTGGGACCCCGGGTCGAACGCCGCCGACACCAACCTCGACGACGGCCGCGGCTACCTGCTCGCCCGCGACGGCGCGCGGATGGACATCGACAACGCCGAGCTCAGGTTCCTCGGCAACAGCACCGTCGAGTCCTACGGGCTGTCGTGGCGCACCCACGGCACGACTGGGAAGATCACCAACAGCCTCGTGTCCCACAACTACTTCGGCCTCTACAGCTACGAGGTGGACGGGCTCGTCGTCACGAACAACGAGTTCCACGACAACCGGCTGTACGGCATCGACCCCCACACCGGGTCGAAGAACATGACCATCGAGGGCAACGTCGTCCACGACAACGGCAAGCACGGCATCATCCTCGCCGAGGACTGCACCGACAGCGTGATCCGCAACAACACCGTCTACCGCAACGCCCACCACGGCATCGTGCTCTACCTGCGGTCCGACCGGAACACGATCGAAGGCAACGACACCTTCGCCAACGCGGCACAGGGCATCAACATCAACGAGTCGCACGACAGCGTCATCCGCGACAATCGAATCTACGACAACAACGAGTCCGGCATCGGTGTCACGCAGACCGCCGAGAACAACCTCGTCGAGAACAACCAGGTCCGCGGGAACAAGCAGGACGGTGTGCGCGTGGTGAGCGAGTCGGCCCGGAGCACGGTGCGCGCCAACACCGTGGGTGAGAACGGCCGCTACGGCGTGTACGTAGACATCGACGGCGACGTGGACATCGCGGACAACACCATCTTCGCCAACCGGTCCGGGATCATGCTGAAGGGCTCCGCCGTCGTACCCGACGGCACCAACTCGATCTTCGACAACCAGCAGGCCGCGATCCTCAACGACTGAGCGGGCCGAGGTTTCCGCAACGTCACCTGATGGGGACTGCTTCCCACCCGGACGAGACGTCCGATCGCGAGTTCCGGCGGCCCGGGCGCATCTAGCCTGATGCGCCCGGGCCGATCATGTGCGCCCGATCGACTCCGACCGGGAGGGTCTCGTGCCGCGCATTTCCCCGTTCCTCGCCGCGCTGCTCGTCGCGCTCCCACCGGTCCCGATCCCCGACCCCGGTCCCGGCATCGGTCCGATGCTGGAGCAGCTGTGGGAACGCGTGCTCAGCCCGATCCGCGACGTGAAGGTTCCCGCCGACCTGGTCGACCTCGGCAACTGGTACCTCACACTGCCGACCGGCGAGAAGGGCGACCCCGACGACGTCTACCCGCCCGCACTCGAGTCCTTCGTCGACGACTGGTTCCGGCTGAACGACACGCGCGACGGCATCGTGTTCCGGGCCAACGCGGGCGGCGCCACCACCAAGAACAGCAAGTACCCGCGTTCCGAGCTGCGCGAGATGCACGGCGGTGAACTGGCGAGCTGGTCGAACGAGTCCTGCACCCACACCATGAGCCTCCGGCAGGCCGTGACGCGGCTGCCCGAAGCGAAGCCGCACGTCGTGACGGCGCAGATCCACGACGTGGACAGCGACGTCGTGATGGTGCGGCTCGAGGGCACTCAGCTCAAGGTCGAGTACGACGACGGCCGCGACGACATCATCATCGACCAGGCCTACGAGCTCGGTACCCCGTACGACCTGCGCATCGTCGCCGCCGACCGCAAGGTCCAGGTCTTCTACGACGACAAGCTGGCCGCCGACCTCCCGCTCAGCGGCGACGGCTGGTACTTCAAGACCGGCAGCTACGTCCAGTCCAACCCGGAGCGCGGCGACGCTCCGGACGCGGTGGCCGAGGTTGTCCTCTACTCGCTCGAGGTCGAGCACTCACCGTGAACGCGGGCGCCCCGCGGGAGCGCCCGGCAAACGCCGCCGCCTCTCCGGGGGTGCGCTCGACCGGGCTACAGGTCGCCGAACGGTCGCACGCGGGGTCATTTTTGCGGCGGGTGGAGCCCGGGCGCCACCCGAACGGCTGTTTCCGGGATGGATACGGGTGGTCCAATAATTGCCCCGGATTCACCGGACCAGGTGCATTTGTCAGTGATCCACGTCACAAAGCTGGTTACGCAAGGTTGAACGACACCGGTCGAGCGGATCGGCCGAGGAGGGCCAGGGAGAGCCGCATCTCCCCGCTGAGCTGCCGAGACAGGCTGCCGAGCCACCAATAGCCCACAGTGCCCGGATACTGCCCGTAATCAGCGGTTACACGATCGTGGCGCCGCCGGATTGCGGAACCATCTCCCCTGACGCGAGAGGTTCGACCGCTCAGAAATAGGGGAAGGTGCAATTCCATGCAGTCGTCGAGGATCTTCATCATGGGTTCAGGCGTCGTCGGAACGGCGACGGGTGAGGGCTTCCTGGCGGCCGGTCACGACGTCACGTTCATCGACATCGCGCCGCAGCGGGTGCGTGAGCTGCGGGAGCGTGGCCTGGACGTGCGCACCGAGATCGACCTGACCGGCGAGCCGGATTCGCTGATCTTCCTGACCCTGCCCACGCCCAACGAGGGGCACCGCTACGACCTGGCGGCGTTCACCGCCGGTACCGCTGCCGTCGGCCGCGCCCTCGCCACCGCGCAGGCTCACCACACCGTGGTCGTGCGCTCCACCGTGCCGCCCGGCACCACAGAAGGCCTGGTTCGCACGGTGCTCGAGGAACAGGCCGGCCGGGCCGTCGGCGATGGCTTCGGGCTGGCCTCCAACCCCGAGTTCCTGCGCGCGGTCTCCGCGGCGGAAGACTTCGCGCACCCGTGGATGACGGTGATCGCCAGCCGCGATCCCGAGACCGTGGACCGCCTGCGCCTCCTCCTCTCGCCCTTCGGTGGCGAGCTGCGCACCTTCGCCGACCCGGCAGAGGCCGAGTTCATCAAGTGCGCGCACAACATCTTCAACGCCACCAAGATCAGCTTCTGGAACGAGATGTGGCTGGTCGCCCAGAAGCTCGGGCTCGACCTGGACCCGATCGCCGCCACCGTGGCCCGCTCCGCGGAAGGCTCGATCAACCCCCAGTACGGCATCCGCGGCGGCGCCCCCTACGGCGGCGTGTGCCTGCCGAAGGACACCCAGGGCTTCCTCGGGTTCGCCGACACCATCGGCGTGGACATGCCGCTGCTGTCCGCCGTGGTCGAGACCAACGACCGCCTCGCCGCGATCGTGTCGGACGAGGTCGACACCGCCACCCACGCCGCGGCTCCCGACCAGATGCGGGCCCGCGCCATGGCGGGCTCCGACCGCGAGCCGGCATGAACCTCCCCATCTACTACTACGTGCTGGGCACCCCCCTGGGGCTGCTCGGCCTGTTCCGCTGGGGCTGTTGGCTCGTGCGGCGCATTCCGGCGGTGCTCTACCGGCCCGTCCTGGAGGAGCACCGCCTGTCGATGAGCCTGGTCGTGCCGGTCTACCAGGAGGACCCGCACGTCTTCGCGGCGGCGATCGAGTCGTGGCTCGCCAACGACGTCGAGGAGGTCATCCTCGTCATCGACGCCTCGGACCGGATCTGCCAGGAGATCGCCCGCCGCTATCCGGTGACGGTCGTGGTCACGACAGTGCCCGGCAAGCGGGACGCGCTGCGCCGAGGCTGGCGCAGGGCGACGACCGACCTCGTCGCGCTCGTCGACTCGGACACCGTCTGGGCCCCCGACGTCGCGATCGAGGTGTGCAAGCCGTTCGCCGACCCCCGCATCGGTGGCGTCGGCACCCGGCAGTCCGTCTACGGCGGACGCGGGTTCCTGGCCCGGATCACGGACATGTTCCTCGACCACCGCTACTTCGACGAGAACGCCAGCCAGACCTACCTGGGCAAGGCCGTCTCGTGCCTCTCCGGCCGTACCGCGATCTACCGGCGCGCGCTCCTGCTGGAGATCGAGGGCGACTTCATGGACGAGACGTTCTGGGGCGTTCCCTGCCTGTCGGGCGACGACAAGCGCCTCACAACGCTCATCCTCGAACGCGGCCACCTCACGTACATGCAGCGCACGGCCGAGGTCTGGTCCACCTTCCCGGACCAGTGGCGGATCTTCTTCCGCCAGCGGCTGCGCTGGGCACGCAACACGTGGCGCTCTGACCTGCGGGCGCTGTCGCGGCGCTGGGTGTGGCGGCACCCGTTCCTCGCCTACACAATGATCGACAAGGCCGTCAGCGGTTTCACGCTCCTGCTGGGCCCGATCTTCATGGTGGTCGCGCTCGTCCACCAGAACTGGATCTTTGCGACAGTGCTCGCGCTGTGGTGGCAGATCAGTCGCTCGGCCAAGCTGCTGCCGCACATCCGGCGCAAGCCGTCCAGCTTCTTCCTCGTCCCCGGCTACGTCTTCGTCTCGTGGGTCATGGCCCTCATCAAGATCCAGGCGCTGCTCACGATCCGCCGTCAGCGCTGGCTCACCCGCCAGGTCGCCGTCGAGAACGGCGAGGTGGTGCGCACGTCCCAGCCGGTGACGCAGCTGGAGGAGAAGCAGGAGTCGCCGCGGCAGGAGCACGCAGCCGCGCAGCGGCCGGAGGAGCCGAGCGAGCCGCGCACCGAGGCGGCGGTATGACTGGGCGGCACCGGTTGGGCAGGCTAGCCGCGGCCGGAGCGGTGCTCGGGACCGTCGGCGTCCTGCTGAGCGGTGAGTTGTTCGGAGGGGTCGCGAATGCGGCACCCGCGCCGGCCAGGGTGCACCCAGCCGCCCCGACCGCTGTCCACGTCGCGGTGCCGCTGCAGGTACCCCCGCCCGACCCGGAGGCCGCAGAGCGCGCCGCGGCTCAGGCGCGGGCACGGGCGCAGGCCGCGGCGCGGGCCGCTCGGGCGGCGGCCAAGCGCGCCGAGGCCGCGCGGAAGGTCCGCGTGACGTGGGAGAAGCGGGGCCGCCCGCACCGGATGGCCGTCGTGCGGACGAACCGGATCGACGTGGTGACCGACGGACGCCTCACCCGCCAGATCGGCAGGGGCGGCGGCGCCATCACGATCAGCACGCTCGACAGGGCGCTGCCGAGTGACTGGCTCGCGACGTCCGACGGCACCGCCACGCTCAGCGCGGCGATCGTGCTCACCCCGGGCACCGCGCTCGAGGTGGGCGACCCGATCAAGCGCCTCGAGCTGATCGGCGGGGCCACCCCGCAGGACGCCGCGGCGATCTACACCGGCAGCGGCCGCGTGTCGCTCAAGGGCGTCACGCTCACCTCGGCGGACCCGGCCACCCGGCAGGCCGTCGCGCCCACGTCACCGGGCCGTCCCTTCGTCGCCGTGTCCGCGCGCGGCCGGTTCGACGCGGTCGACTCGACGATCAGCGACCTCGGCACCCCGTCCACCGGGATCGACGGCGGCCGGGCAGGCGTGACGTTCAACCTGGGCGCGCTGGGCTCGCTGGTGCGCACCACCCTGCAGCGCAACACCACAGGGGTGGAGCTGTCCCGATCGGACGCCGTGCACCTCGAGGACGTCGCGTTCACCGAGTCGGTCGGGGACGGGCTCGTGCTCACCGGCGACCGCGGCACGACCATGAAGGGGATCCGGGCCGTCGGCAACGGCGACAACGGCGTTGTGGTCGCCGGGGAGAGCAGCGACCGCGCGGTCACCGGCATCACGACGAGCGGCAACGGCGGCTACGGCGTGGTCGTGATCGGCCAGACGGGCACCACCCTCTCCGGGATCGCCACCACCGGCGATCAGTCGGGCGGCCTGCGGATCAACCGCTCCACCGACCTGCGCGTCACCGACTTCAGCGCCACCGACCAGCCCGCCGGTGTGTACGTGCACGTCAGCAGCGCCCGGATCGCGCTCGACCACGTGCGTACGTCCGGGGGCCGGCGCGGTGTCGTGGTCGAGAAGAGCACCGACGGGCTCGAGCTGCGCGACTCGTCGATCGACGGATCCCGCGTGGCGGGCGTCGGCATCGGCGGCAAGCACGTCCTCCTCAGCGGCGTGCGGATCAGCGACTCGCGCGCGGCCGTGCGGGTCGAGCGCGGTGCCGTGGGCATCCGCCTGGCGGGGCTCGTCGTGGAGGGCGGGCGCGACGGTGTCGTGACGACCCCTGGCACCACGGGCGTGGTGATCGCGGACCTCATGGCGCGCAACGTCGCATCGGACGCGGTGCGGACCGCGAGCACGGACGCCGAGATCATCGGAGGCCGGATCACCGGCGGCACCACCGGGATCGACGTCGCGGCGGCCTGCACGATCTCCGGCATCACGATCGACGGCGCCGCGGAGGGCATCCACTCCCGCTCGCCCGACCTCGTGCGCGCCGACGAGGTGCGCATCGACGCCCTCGACCTGGGCGTCAACGCGATGCCCGGAAGCCCGTTCCACCTGACCGGGTCCAGCGTGCACGCGCTCGAGGCGCTGCGCGGGCCGATCCAGCAGCACGGAACGAACGACCTCAGCCTGCCACCGCTCAACCTGCTCAGCGCGATCGGCCTGCCGCTGATCCTGCTGGCCATCGTGCTCGAGCAGGTGCACACCACCCGGCAGCGGCGAGCGGGCGTCCGCAGGCGCCGGCTGCCGCCGGTGCCCGTCGGCGCGACGGGCTGACCGAGCCTCCCGCCAGACGCCCGCTGGTCGAACAGGGACGGCGCTACTCGACCTACGACAGAGAGCAGCGAGTGGATGAACACCTCACAGATCACGGCCCGGGCCGCCCTTGTCGTAGCGACGCTCGTGGTGCTGGGCGGCGCGATCGCGCTCGCCGTGATCGGGAGCATCCCGCCGGAGCCGCAGCAGCTGGTGCGGCAGGAGCTGGCCGCCGCGGTCCAGGTCGACCCGGCCCGCCCGTGCACGCGGGAGGCCCCCGAAGGGCCGGCCGCAGCCGCGCAGGAAGGCGTCCAGGCGCGCTTCGACCCCGCCCAGAACGCCGTGGTGCTCTCGGCGGGGCAGGGCGTGACCCTGCCGGCGCTGGCGCAGGCCGTCGGCAACCCGGACCTGCTCAGGGAGGAGGCGCCGGGCGAGTGGCTGCTCGGAGCGGACCTCGCGGTGCTACCCGGCACGTCCGTGCAGATCGCCGCCCCGACGACCCGCTGGCTCAAGCTGCTGAGCACAGCCGGCCGCTACGCCTCCGTGAAGGCGTTCGGCGGCAACATCGACGTGAGCGGCGCGTGCATCACGTCATGGGACCCGGCCAAGGGCACCGTCGACACCGAGCCCGCCGACGGCCGCGGCTACCTGCTCGCCCGCGACGGCACGCAGATGACCATCGACAACGCCGAGATCCGCTACCTCGGCCACGGAGAGGTCGAGTCCTACGGCCTGTCGTGGCGCACGGAAGGCACCGGCGGGAAGATCACGAACAGCCTGGTGTCGCACAACTACTTCGGCCTGTACAGCTACGAGGTGGGCGGGCTCGTCGTCGCCGACAACGAGTTCCACGACAACATCCTCTACGGCATCGACCCGCACACGGGCTCGCACAACCTGACGATCGAACGCAACATCGTCCACGACAACGGCAAGCACGGCATCATCCTCGCCGAGGACTGCACCGACAACGTGATCCGCGACAACATCGTCTACCGCAACAACCACCACGGCATCGTGGTGTACCTGCGGTCGAACGGGAACACGATCGAAGGCAACGACACGTTCGCCAACGCGGCGCAGGGCATCAACGTCAACGAGTCGAACGACAACGTCATCAGCGACAACCGGGTCTACGACAACACCGAGTCCGGGATCGGCATCACCCAGACCTCGCAGAACAACCTCGTCGAGAACAACCAGAGCCGCGGGAACCAGCAGGACGGGATCCGCGTCGTCAGCGAGGCCGCGCTCACCACCCTGCGCGCGAACACCCTCGGCGAGAACGGGCGGTACGGCGTCTACGTCGACATCGACGGCGACGTGGACATCGCGGGGAACCTCATCTTCGCCAACCGGTCGGGGATCATGCTGAAGGGCTCCGCTGTCGTGCCGGACGGCGACAACGCGATCTTCGACAACCGCGAAGCGTCGATCATCGCGGGCTAGGAGCGCCGTCGGCGTGAGCAGGGGGGTGTTGTTGTGCGCCTCAGAGGCCGTCCGTAGGGTTGAACAGCGGCCCGCGAGGACAGACCGCACCCCGAGTCCGCGACACCCACATCGAGGAGCCGGTGCGCATGAGCGGCGACATCCCCGCCGACCACGGGACCACCGACGAGAGCGACGAGATCGGCGAGGTCGTACGGTTCGACGTGGTCAGCCACGGTCCCGACGCGCGGGTCGTGCACGTCGTCGGGGAGATCGACACCCTCACCGCCCCAGTGCTGCGCACGCGCCTCGACGAGCAGGTAGCGGCCGTCCCGCTGCTGGTACTCGACCTCACCGACGTCACGTTCCTCGGCTCCGCCGGTCTCGCCGTGCTCGTCGCGGCCAAGGACGAGGCCGACCGCAGGCGGCACACGCTGCGGCTCGTGCCCGGCTCCCGGATCGTCACCCGCGCACTGGAGGCCACCGGCCTGCTGGGGCTCTTCGACATCGCGGAGGGCGTGCCGCAGGCGCTCGAGCCCGCGGCCAACTGACAAGATCGACACCCCCCGACCGGGGGTCCGTGCGGCGGGTCATCCCCATGATCAGCGCCTTTGCTGCCATGGTTGGCAGATGGACGCACTCGACCTGACCGGCCTCACCGCAGCCGAGATCGTGTCGCGGGTGCGGGACGGGCGCAGCAGCGCGGTCGATGTCGCCCGCGCCCACCTGGCCAGGATCGCCGAACACGACCCGGAGGTCGGTGCCTTCGCCGAGCACGACCCGGTCCGGGTGCTCGCGGAGGCAGGCGGCGTGGACGCCCGAGCCGACCGTTTCGCGCTCCCGCTGGCCGGCGTGCCGGTCGCCGTGCCGGACGACATCGACGTCTCGGGCTACCCCACCCGCCACGGGTCCGCCGCCACCACTGCCGACCCGGCCCGCCGCGACGACGAGCTCGTGAAGCGGCTGCGCGCTGCGGGCGCCGTCGTCGTCGGCAAGGTGCGGATGCCGGAGCTCGCGGTGTGGTCCTTCACCCAGGCCACTCAGGCGGCGCCGCGCAATCCCCTCGACCTGTCCCTCGACCCGGGCGGCTCCGGCGCCGCCGCTGCCGTCGCCGCCCGGATGGCGGTGCTGGCGCTCGCCACCGACGGCGGCGGCGCGGCCAGGGTGCCCGCGGCCTGCTGCGGCCTCGTCGGGCTCAAGCCAGGCCCGCACGTGGTGCCCCTGCCCCGCGGGGCGGACGAGCACTGGTGCGGGCTGGGCGCCACCGGCCCGATGGCCCGCACCGCGGAGGACGCCGCGCTGATGCTGGGCGTGCTCGCCGGGGAACCGATCGACCTGGACGTGCCGGGGCCGCGCCGCATCGCGCTGTCGCTGCGCGCCCCGTGGCCGGCCAGGGCGCTGCACGCCGACCACAGGGCCGCCGCGATCGGCGCCGCCGCCCGGCTGCGCGCCGGGCCCGGCGGCGCGATCGTCACCTTCGCCGACCCTCCCTACCCCCGCGGGCTCGCCACCCAGTGGATGCGCCGCTGGCTGGCCGGCGTGGCCATGGACGCCGAGGCGCTCGACCTCGACATGCGCGCCGCGGAACGGTGCACCGCCACCGTGGTGCGCAAGGGCCGCCGCGTCCTGCGCTTCACACCGCCGCGACCGGACACCGCCACCGCGTGGCGCGAGCGCGTTCTCGGCTGGATGGACGACGGCGAGTTCGACGTGCTGCTCGGCCCCGCCACCGCCCAGCCGCCGCTGCGGGCGGGCGCCATGCTCGGCCACGGCTACACCTCGAGCCTCCTGACCACTGCAGGCCGGCTCTCCTGCGCCCCCGCTTGGAACCTCGCGGGCCTGCCCGCCGTGGTGGCGCCGGTCCTGATCGGCGGGCGTCCGGTTGGCGTGCAGCTGGTCGGCCGTCCCGGTGCCGAGGCCGAGCTGCTGGCCGCGGCGGCAAAGCTGGAACGCCGCGCGGTGCCGATGGCGGGCGCCGCCGCGCCCCGCGTCTACGCCTGAAGGAGGCGTTCCCCGGCAGTCGAGTAGGGCCGACGCCCCAACCTCCGCTAATCGGCCAGCGTTCGCCTGGCGCCGTCACGGCTCGACCAGCGGGCGGATCTTCCGGAGGGCCTCGAGGGCTGCCAGGACGAGCGGGCTGCGCTGGTCCCGCAGCACCGCCGCCTGGACGTGCCGTGCGGCGCGGAGGCCGCTGACCGGACGGACGGCGATGCGGGCCGGCACGCTGATCACGTTGAGCGCGTGCGCGACCGTGACCGCCCTGCCCGCCGCGACCAGTGCCTGGGCCTCGATCGGCTCGTCGCCGTGCCCGGCGAGCAGGACCGGAGGGGCGATGTCGGCGGCCCCGAGCACCCGGTCCACGAGTCGGGCGGCCGAACCGTCGTGGGCTCGGACCCACGTGTCGGCCACGAGGTCGCGCAGGTCGACCGCGGATCGGTCGGCGCACGGGTGGCCGGCCGGCAGCAGCACCCGCAGCGGGTCGTCGAACAGGGGGACGATGGCGATCTCCTCGCCCCCGGCCGGGCCGGGTTCCGCGTCGTGCTCGAAGACGATCGCGAGGTCGAGCGACCCGGCCGCCACCTTCGCCAGCGCCTCGCGACGGTCGACGAGGTCGTCGGTGATGACCACCTCGGGGTGCTGCTCGCCGAACACCGCACCCAGCTCCGTCGAGAGGTGCACGAGCGCGGTGAAGAACGAGCCCAGCCGCAGGGTGCCCCTGCGCACGCCCGCGAGCTCCGCGACCTCGGCCTCGGCGAGCTCGAGCCGCCCGACCACCGCGTCCGTGTGCCCCGCCAGCACCCGCCCGGCCTCGGTCGGGTGTACGCCGCGGCGGGTGCGCCGCACGAGCTCGACACCGACCTGCCGCTCCAGCAGCGCCACCTGACGGGACACGGCGGGCTGCGTGAGGTGCAGCTCCCGGGCCGCAGCTGAGAACGAGCCCGCGACGATCACCGCGCGCAACGTGACGAGCCGGTCGACGTCCAGCATGCGCCGAGTTTAGAACTGCCATGCCCACTTCGTATTTGCCGTCATGGCTGCCGAGGGTTGCACTTGTGATGTGCTCGCTTCCCACGTCACGGTCTTCCTCGCCACCGGCGTGCTCACCGCGACGTGGGCCGCCCGGCTCCCGGACACCGCGCAGCGCCTCGACCTGTCGATCGCCGACGTCGCGCTCGTCGTGCTGGGCATCGAGGGCGGCGCGCTGGCCGGCCTGCCCGCGGGAGCGGCGCTCGTCGCCCTGCTGGGCTGCCGGCGCGGCCTCCGGCTGGGGTTCGCGCTCTACGCGGGCGGGGTGCCGGTGCTCGCCATCGCGCCCTCGCTCGGCGTCCTCGTTCTGGCCGCCGCCGGGTGGGCCGCGGCGAACAGCGTGGTCGACGTCGCCATGAACACCGCGGGCGTCCGGCTCGAGTCACGAGCGCATCGCCCGGTGCTGGCCACGTTGCACGCCGGGCAGAGCGCTGGCGTGCTGCTCGGCGCCGCCGTGGCCACCGCGGCGGCCACGGCCGGCGTCCCGCTCCCGGTGCACTTCGCGGCGGTCGGGACGGTCGCCGCCCTCGCCGCGCTGCCCGCCGCCGTGGCGGCGCCGACAGCAGCTGGCGCCGCACCGCGGCTGCTCGCGCGGCCGGACCGGCGACTCGTCCTGATCGGCGCCGTCGCGTTCTGCGGGTTCCTCGTCGAAGGCGCTGCCGCGGCGTGGGCCGGCATCCACCTGCGCACCGAGCACGGAGCGAGCGCCGGCCTCGCCGCCGCCGGCTACACGGCGACGGTGGCGGCGCTCGCCGTCGTGCGCCTGTTCGGTGACCGGATCGCGGCACGCGTCGGCCGAGTGCGTGTGGTGCGGACCAGTGGCCTCGTCGCGGCGGCCGGCACGGCGCTGGTGACGCTCGCCCCGTCGGTTCCGGCTGCGGTCGCCGGGTGGGCCGTGCTCGGTGCCGGGATCGCGCTGGTCGCACCAACGGTGATCGGCGCGGCGCCCGAGGCCGCCAACCCGGCGAGCGCGATCGCGGCCGTCACCGTCGTCGGCTACGCCGGCTCGTTCAGCGGGCCACCCGCCGTCGGTGCGATCGCCGCGGCCAGCTCCCTGTCCGCGGCGATCGGGCTGTGTGCCGTGGCGGGCCTTGCGCTCGCCGCGCTGGCCCGGCGAGCGCTCTGAGGCGTCAGCGCTGGTTCCTCCACGGGCCCGTGATCGCGTACATGATCCCCGGGGTCTGGATGCTCGCGAACAGCACCTTCCGGTCGTGTGAGTAGACGGGCCCCGCGAACTCGCTGTCACCCACCACCTGGTTGCGGGCCAGCTCGAACGCCTCGCCGCCCTCCGTGACGGCCACCAGGTGCTGCACGCCCTCGCCGTCCTCTGCGAGGATCAGCCCGCCCCACGGGGAGACGGTGATGTTGTCCGGTCCGTCGAACTCGCCGCCTGGCGCGAACCGCAGCTTCAGGGTGAGCGTGGAGCGCCTCGGGTCGTAGAACCACACCTGCCCGTCGTGCGGCACCGGGCTCTCCTCGCGCGCGTAGCTCGTGACGATGTACGCCCCGTTGTCGCCCCACCACGCGCCCTCGAACTTGCGCCCACGGGTGATCTCCGCCGGCCCGAACTGGTTGCGGGTGGAGGTCGTGCGCGCGTCGCGGTCGGGCACCGGGACCCACTTCACGTCGTAGGTCGTGCCGACCTCGATGGCCCGCGACAGGTCGTCCACGTGCGCCCCGGCGGCGTCGGTGCACCGCATCGCACCGAAGTCACCGTCGGTCGGGCCGAGCGCGCGCAGGCCGCCCTTGCGCCCCCGGTAGCCCCGCGGCGGCGCCCAGCGGTACAGCAGGCCGTTGGGGTTCGAGGCGTCCTCGGTGAGGATGATGTCGCCGCGCATCGGGTCGACCGCGACGGCCTCGTGCGAGAACCGCCCGAGCGCCTTGATCGGCTGCGGGTCGCGGTTGGCCGCCATGTCGAACGGGTCGACCTCGAACACGTACCCGTGGTCCTTCGTCCGCCCGCCCGCGCCGGCCCGATCCTCGGTCTCCTCGCAGGTCAGCCAGGTGTTCCAGGGCGTGATCCCGCCCGCGCAGTTCGTGGAGGTCCCGGCGACGCCGACGTACTCCCGGACGCGGTTGCCGTCCCGGTCGGTCTCGACGATCGTGCAGCCGCCCGCGCTGCCCGGGTCGTAGGTCACGCCGTCGCGGTGCGGCACTGGCAGCGGCGTCGTGGCGAAGGGATCGCGGATCTCGTGGTTGTAGACGATCGTGGTGCCACCCGCCCGCCCGCGGAACGCGCCTGCGCCGTCGTGGTGGCTCGGGGTCGGCTCGCCCGAGTCGAGCTTGGTGACTCCGGCCTCCGTGACGATCGAGTAGCGGAAGCCCTGCGGAAGCGCGAGGCGCCCTGCCGGGTCGGGGACCAGCGGCCCGTACCCCGGTGCCGCGGGCGCGGCGGCGGCGTTGGGGGCGGTGAGCAGCACGTCGCTGGCACCGAGCAGCACGACGCCTGCGGCGGCGCCTCGGCTGAGGAACCCGCGGCGGGACAGAGCCTCGGTCATGGTGGATCTCCAGTTCGGGGGAGCGGCCGGCCGGGTTCACCCGACCGAGTGGTGGCCGGGCGAGATCGTGACCGGCGGCTACGACGAACAGGTGAACGCCACCCGTACGGCGGCGGTCAGACCGGCGAGCGCTGGTCGCTCCGAAATGCGGAAGAGCGCCCTCCCGAGGGCGAAAAGCCACACCTTGGAACGATCAGGACAACGATGATCCATCCGAGATGCCGCCGAAGCGCCCTCCGAGGGGCGTTCAGCCGCCTCTCGGAACGATCACACCGCTCATAGCCCTGCAAATCGGCCGGGACGATCTGCTGCGCGAACGCCAGCGCATCGAGGGCAACCACCGCCTCGACAAGCGGCAACCGGCGGGCGAGGTCGTACGCCGTGCGCAGCGGACTGGTGACGGCCCAGCCCGCCACGTGGGTGACCTCGTCGGGCGCGAGCTCGTCGTGCCGCACGAGCAGCCCGGGCCGGGTCCGCACGCCTCCAAAGACAACGACGACTTCGGCAGGGGCGTCGAGCGGTCCGCACGAGGCCCCCAGTAGCTCGGCGGCGGAGAAGCCGCCGAGCACGCCGCTTCCGTCGAGGAGCAGGTACGCGGCCCGCGAGCGCACCTCGAAGGTGACCTCGACGTCGGCCCGGATGTAAATCCCGCTGAACAGGCGGCGGAAGCGCGGCCCCCGCAGGATCTTCGGCGTGACGACCCCGGCGGCGACGGCGTCGGTCCCGCGGAACGGCTGGCGTAGATCTATCGGCATGGCCCGCACTGACGACGGCCGGGCCGATCCGGTTCCCCCACCCCGATGATCGTTCCGAGATCCGTCTCATCGCCCTCGCGAGGGCGGGTCCGCTGACCTCGGATCGATCAACCCCGAGTGATCGTTCCGAGGCTGGGCTCGCGGCCCTCGGCAGGGCGGAAACCGCGATCTGGGAACGATCGATCGATCCGACATGCGCCTCGGCGCCCCGCCAAGGGCGCTCGGGCGCATCTCGGAACGATCATGCGTGCTTCCACTCCCCCGTCGCGAAGAAGTGCCGCAGCGTCGCCTCGTACGGCGCGAGTTCAAGGCCGTGCCGCCGCAGCCAGTCATCGTCGTAGTAGCTGTGCTGGTAGCGGTCGCCGCCGTCGCAGATCAGGGTCACGACGCTGCCCCGCACCCCGGCCGCCCGCATCCGTGCCACCAGCTGCCACACGCCCCACAGGTTGGTGCCCGTCGACCCGCCCGCCCACCGGCCGGTCACATCACGCAGGTGGCGGACGGCGGCGATACTCGCCGCGTCGGGCACGGGGATCATCAGGTCGATCACCGTCGGCACGAAGCTCGGCTCCATCCGCGGCCGGCCGATCCCCTCGATGCGCGACGGCATCCCGGTGGCGTAGTCGGGGGCACCGGTCGTCCAGCCGGGGAAGAACGCGGAGTTCTCCGGGTCGACGACGGCGAGACGGGTGGGGTGGCGGCGGTAGCGCAGGTAGCGCCCTATCGTCGCCGACGTGCCGCCCGTGCCGGCCCCCACGACGATCCACTCCGGCACCGCGAACCGCTCCATCGCCAGCTGCTCGAAGATCGACTCGGCGATGTTGTTGTTGCCCCGCCAGTCGGTGGCCCGCTCGGCGTAGGTGAACTGGTCGATGTAGTGCCCACCGGACTCCTGCGCCAGCCGCTGGGCCTCCGCGTACATGTCCGGCGCATTGTCGACGAAGTGGCAGCGCCCGCCGTAGCGTTCGATCAGCGCGATCTTCTCCGGGCTGGTGGTCCGCGGCATCACCGTCACGAACGGCACCCCGATCAGCCGCGCGAAGTACGCCTCCGACACCGCCGTCGAGCCGGAGCTCGCCTCCACCACGGTGGTGCCCTCGACGATCCAGCCGCTCGTCAGCGCGTAGAGGAAGAGCGATCGGGCCAGCCGGTGCTTGAGGCTGCCGGTGGGGTGCACCGACTCGTCCTTGAGGTACACGTCGATGCCCCAGTCCGGCGGCAGCGGGAAGACGTGCAGGTGGGTGTCCGCCGAGCGGTTGGCATCGGCCTCGACGCGGCGGATGGCCTCCGTGACCCAGGCGCGGGTGCGGTCGCAGGAGCGGTCGACGGCTTCGGACACAGCCTCAGTCAACCCCAGGGGCCGGTGATGGCGAACATCGTGCCCGGCACCTGCACGTTGGCGAACAGCACGCGGCCGTCCGCGCTGAAGACCGGGCCGGTGAACTCGCTGCCGCGCTCGCTGCGGGCGAGCCGGAACGTCGTGCCGTCCTCGGCGGCCCCCACGAGGTGGTTGCCGCCGTTGCCGTCCTCGGCGAGGAGCACGCCGCCGTACGGCGAGACGCTGATGTTGTCCGGCCCGTCGCAGCCGTCGTCATCGCCGGTGAACAGCAGCCGCAGCGTGAACGTCGATCGGCGCGCGTCGTAGAACCACACCTGTCCCCGATGGTTGCGGGAGAAGCTCGACACGATGTACGCCCCGCCGGTGCCGTTCTCCCCGGGCGCCCACCAGGCCCCTTCCAGCTTGTGGGCACGGGTGACGCGGCCGTCGTCGAGCTGTCTCCGCACCGACTCGTCCCGGGCGTCCCGGTCGGGCACCTCCACCCATTCCACGGCGTAGGTGGTGCCGGGTGACGTGGCCCGCGCCAGGTCCTCCACGTGCTTGCCGGCCTCGTCGGTGCAGCGCATGGCGGCCAGCACCCCGTCGGCGGCGCCGAGCCCGCGCAGCGCCCCACGGCCGCTCTGGAAGCCCGGAGGGGGCATCCAGCGGTAGACGAGCCCGTTCGGGCCAGAGGCGTCCTCGGTGAGGTAGATGTCGCCTGCGGCCGGGTCCACCGCGAGGGCCTCGTGGGAGTAGCGCCCCAGCGCTTTCACCGGGCGCGGGTCGACGAGCGCCGCCCGGTCGAACGGGTCCACCTCGAAGACGTAGCCGTGGTCGCGTCCGTACCCGCGCTCGCCGGCCCGCGCCTCGGTCTCCTCGCAGGTCAGCCAGGTCCCCCATGGCGTCACGCCACCGGCGCAGTTGGTGGACGTGCCCGCGATCCCGACCCGCTCGGACACCCGCCCGCCGTGCGCGTCGGTCGTGACGATCGTGCATCCGCCCGCCGCAGCGGGGTCGTAGACCAGCCCGTCGAGGTGCGGCACGGCCAGCTCCGTGCCCGCCCCCTCGCGGATCTCGTGGTTGAGCACGAGCACCGTGCCGCCACCGGGGGCGGCGAACGCACCCGTGCCGTCGTGGTTGCGCGGAGTGGGCTCGCCGGTGTCCAGCATCGTGGTTCCCGCCTCGGAGACGACCGCGTACGCGAACCCCGCCGGCAACGCCATGCGCCCGGCCGGGTCGTCGACGAGCGGGCCGTACCCGGCCGGTGGAGATGCGATCCGCAGGACGTCGGTGCTCCCGGCCAGCAGGACCCCCGCCGCCGACCGCCGGAGGAACGAACGCCGCGACAGTCCCATGCGTGGAGATGAAATCGGACGGACGGCGCGAGGAGGGCCGCGACGTGCGGTCACGTACCTCGATCAGGGCGACTTCACACACCGAGCCTGGACCTCACACAGCGCCGGCCTTGTGTGGAGTCCACGCTAGGTGTGCGAAGTCACACTTCACTACGTTCAGTGATTCGGTGGCTACTTAGCGTTGTTGCGTTGGCTTTGGGTGCCGCGGCTCCAAAAAGCGATCTTCGCACGTCACGCGGCTGCGCGGCGAGGGTGCCGCAGGCCGCAGCTCGTCGACCGCACGCCCCACGAGGCTGTGCGCTGCAGTGATGCCGAACACCGCCGGACGCAGGAAGGCATCCGCCCGCCGACTCCATATGGAGGAACACCGGTTCGAGCGAACACACTACTCGCCGTGACGATCAGCACCCCGCCGAACTCCATCCACAGCAGTGGGGGCCTACCGTCCCCCGCCGGAGCCTCGTTCGACATCGTCCGCCGCGGTTACGACCGCGACCAGGTCGATGCCCAGCTGCGCGAGCTCCGTGAGCGCGTCAACGCGGCCGAGACCCAGCGCAAGGCCGCCGAGCAGCACGCCCGCGCCCTCGAGGGCGAGCTGCGCAACGCCCGGTCCCAGCAAGCCGACGGCCCGATCTCGCAGGACAGCTTCGGCTTCCGTGCCGAGAAGATCCTGCGGCTCGCGGAGCACGAGGCCGCCGACGTCCGCAGCCGCGCCGCCAACGAGGCCACCGGCCTCGTGGAGCAGGCCCGCGCCGACGCCGAGCGGCACCGCCACGAGGTCGAGCAGAAGCTCATCGCGCGCTCGGCCGAGCTCGACCAGGAGGCGGCCCAGCGCAACGTCGCCATCCAGGAGCGGGAGCAGCAGGCCGCCGCCATGCTCGCCGCCGCCCGCGACGACGCCAGCCGCATCACCGACGACGCGCGCGCCGCGGCCGACAAGGTGCTCTCCGAGGCGCAGGCCCGCGCCAAGGAGGTGCTCAACCGCAGCGACCAGGACCTCAAGCGCCGCCGCGAGGCCGCCGAGCAGGAGCTTCGCCGCATCGGCTCGCTCCACGAGGGCGTGCGCAACGAGATGGCCCGCCTGCACAAGCTCCTCGGCACCGAACTCGGCGAGAGCGCCACGCGGGGCACCAACAACACCGACTCCGCGGACCGCAACGGCGTCGCCGCCGCCCGCGCATAGCCGCCGGCGCGCTGATCGTCCGTACCGATCCGCACCCTGCGGGCGGCCCGGACCGGGTCCCCTCCGCCTGACCCGGCCGGGCCGCCCGTCTGCTTCCGGTGGCACGTAACGGCGCTGACCCTTACCGTGGCGACCGATGTCCGAGACGCGCGAGAACCTGCAGGCGGACCCCTCCTCGATCCGACGAGGGGGCGATGCCGACGACCAGATCACGCTGTCGACCACGCGCCCGGCCTCCGGGCAGGTTGTCATCTCTGTCGGCGGCGAGGTCGACATGCTCACCTCACCACAGCTGCGCTTCGTCGTGCTCGACCAGTTCGAGCCCGACGCCGGCGTGGAGCTCGTCGTGCTCGACCTGGACGGCGTCAGCTTCCTCGGCACCAGCGGGCTCGCGGTGCTCATCGAAGTGCGCGAAGCCGCCCACACGGCAGGAGTCGAGCTGCGGCTGGCCTGCACCGCGCGCCGCGTTCTGCGACCGCTGACGATCGCCGGCCTGATCCCACTCTTCGATATCCACGACACCGTGGAGCGTGCGCTCGCAGCCACCTGACCTGGCGAGAAACCTCCAGTCGGATGTGAACTGCGCCACATCCGAGTAGTCGTCGGCTTGATGTGTTTGGCCGCCGATCGTCGTGGGAACCAGCACCTCGGTCGCCCGGAACGTCGGGCACGAACGACAAGAGGTGACGATGAGCGACGTTTCGCGGCTCCCCGGCCCCATGGACCACGCGTGGCAGTGGCAACGCCTGGGAGCGTGTCGGGGCATGGACAGCGGCGTCTTCTTCCACCCCGACGGGGAACGCAACCCGTCGCGCGCGCGGCGCACAGCACAGGCGAAGGAAGTGTGCCGGCGCTGCCCCGTGATCGAGCAGTGCCGTGAGTTCGCGCTCCAGACTCGGGAGCCGTTCGGTGTGTGGGGTGGCCTCGCGGAAGCTGAGCGACGGGTGATCCTCGAGCAGCGCGGCATCGCGATGGCGAGTTGAGCGGGTCGAACGAACAGGGCGGGTCCGGGCGGACCCGCCCTTTCTCACGCCCGATACCGGCAGGTCAGCGTGTTGATCAAGGACTGATGGTCGCGATCGAAGATCAACTAGCGACCATTTCGCCTTGATCGCCGCAGTGTCCCCGGGACGGTGGCTTGATCAGCAATTCGGCATGTCCCCGGGTCGCTTTCGCCGGTTTCCGCCCGAAGCCTTGATCATGTCCATCGGAACGCCTCCGGTGGCGCCGCGCGCCCATCTGGGCAGGCCTGTGGCCTGCCCGTGCTACTGCCCGGAGGGGTCGCAGAGGCTCGCGAGTCAAGGGTCGCGCAGCGATCGCGAAGCGACGCGGAGCGCACCCCACCCGACCAGACCCGGCAACGAATCTGGTCACCGCGCTAGTTGACGACCGCCAACTCCAGGCACCGGTAGCGCAGCAGCGGGATGCCGTAGACCCGGGCGATCCGCTGCACGGCGCGCTCGACGACGGCGAGAGCAGGGTCGGACGGCGCCGGAGCGGGGGCCAGGCAGTACAGGCCCTGCTCCGGGTCGAAGCCCACCAGCTCGCTCATCGCGGCCACCAGATCGCCCTCCGCGGTGACGGGCAGCGGGTTGGCCAGGCCGAGCCGATGCAGCGCGAGCCCGGGCAGATCGAGCCGGGCTGCGCTCGACCGCAGCTCGTCACCCAGCTGGTCGAGGTCGTCCTCGGGATCTGGCTGGCTGTCATCGGCCGCAAGAAGCAGCTCGACCTGCGGGAAGCCCGCTATGAGCTCGGCCAGGTGCGACTCGGGCCGCAGCAGCTCCATCGGGCTGACCGCGACGGCCACGGCGCGGGATGCGGGAACGGCCGAGCTACCGGTGGCGGCGCCCGCCACCGGTTCGGAGACAGGCATCTCCGGAACCGCGACCATCTGCAACGTGTCCCCCTCGACCGGTCGTCGGCCCCGCCCCCGGGGACAGACGATCCGCCGCAGAGTCAACTCCACCCCGCCTCTCGGCACCGCCGTACCGATGGTCCATACGCCGAGCGGCGGCACGTGATCCGTGAGTGGCGCCTTACCGCGGGGTAGGCGGTGGAACGGTACGTTAACGCCGCTCGGCGCTCCCACCTGCAAAGACTCGGTTGTCGACGATCGGTCAGCGATCGAGACGGACGGCCAGCAGAGCGACGTCGTCGCGCAGTCGCCGCGGGCTGCACGCCTCGAGCACCCGCTCCACGACGTCGTCCGCCGGCGCGTCGGCGGGCAGTTCCGCGACGGTCCGTTCCAGCAGCGCGGTCCGCTTGTCCGCGTCCTCGCCGACGACGTCGGTGAGCCCGTCGGTGTAGAGCACGAGCAGCGTGCCGGGCGGGCAGCGGCGTACCGCCTCGGCGCGGCCGGGCCCGGCGCGCCTGCCGAGGCTGCGGACGGCGCCGATCATCGGGGAACGCTGTTCGTCCAGCCGCACGAGCGTGCCGTCGGGTTCGACGAGCAGCGGCGCCGGGTGGCCCGCGTTGGCGTAGCAGAGCATCCGCCCGCCGTCCGGGTCCGGCGGTTCGACGCGCGCGTAAACGGCCGTGGCCATCGCCGCCATCTCGAGGCCCTGCACCAGCTGATCGCACCGGTCGAGTACGGACCCGGGGCGCCCGCCGTCCCACGCGTAGGAGCGCAGCACGCCGCGCAGCTGCCCCATCGCGGCGGCCGCGCGCAGGTCGTGGCCCGCGACGTCGCCGATCGCGAGGCCGAGCGCGCCGTCGGGCAGGTCGAGCACGTCGTACCAGTCGCCGCCGACCTGGTTGCCGTCCACGCCGACCAAGTACCTCGCGGCCACCTGCACACCCGCGACGCCCGACACCTCGGGCAGCAGGCTGCGCTGGAGCGTGACGGCGGCGGCGTGCTCGGTCTCGTACAGCCGGGCGTTGTCGATCGCGAGCCCGGCCCTGCCCGCGATGTCGCTGGCCAGGTGCAGGTCGCGCGGCCCGTAGCGGCGGCCGTACGGATGCTGGGTGAGCAGCGTGAGCGCCCCGAGCACGCGGCCCCGTGCCCGGACGGGCACGACCATCACCGACCGCAGGCGCAGCGTGTCGTAGACAGTGGCAGCGGCCGGGTCCTCCGGGTAGCGGTCGGCGCCGCGTTCGGGCAGCTCCGGCACGAGCAACGGGCGATCGCCCGCCAGTACGTGGCCGGTGTCGCTGCCGCCGCCCACGTGGTAGTTGCGCAGCCGTCCGAGGTCGCGCAGGCGCTCCTCGTCCACCGGCTCCCGCGCGGCGACGGCGAGCCTGCGCGGCACCCCGCGCCCCGGCACGTCCAGCACATCGACGGCGCACAGGTCGGCGAGCTCGGGAACGAGGCTGCGGGCGAGGCGCTCGCACGCGTCCACGACGCCGAGCGCCGCGGTCATCTGCGTGGTGGCCTCGGCGAGCATCCGCAGCTGCGCGCGGGCCTCCTCGGCCTCGGCGAGCGCCGCCCTGCGCTCCTGCTCTACCACGACCCGCTCCGTGACGTCGCTCTGCACGCCGACGAAGTTGGCGAGATCGCCTGCGCCGTCGAAGACCGGTGAGATCGCGATCTCGTTCCAGAACGCCGTGCCGTCGCGGCGGTAGTTCAACAGCACCTCGGTGATCGGGCGGCGCTCGCGCAGCGCCTGCGCGACGCGCCCCACCGCGACGCGGTCGGTGTTGCGGCCCTGCAGGAACCGGCAGTTGCGCCCGAGTACCTCCTCGGAGGAGTAGCCGGTCAGCGCGCTGAAGGACGGGTTGACCCACACGAGCGGGTTGTCGGCCTGCCGTGGATCGCTGATCGTGAACGACATGTCGGTGGCGACGACGGCACGCGCTCGGAGCCACTCCAGCTGCCGCTCGACGCCGTCTCCCACGCACCCAGAGTAGGAGAATGGTCACCCAGGCGCCCCCGTCGCCGCCCTGCCACCCCCTCTATGGTGAGTAGATGCGCCCAGGGCGAGCCGACGTCGTGGCCGAACAGCTGCTGGACCTCGTGCTCGACGGCACGTTCCCGATCGGCGGGCCGCTGCCGAGCGAGTCCGAGCTCGCCGCCCGGTTCGGCGTCAGCCGCCTCACCGTGCGCGAGGCGATCCGCTCGCTCGTGCCCACCCGCGTGCTCGACGTGCAACAGGGCCGGTCCACGCTCGTCAACCCGACCAGCATCTGGTCCCCGCTCGACGGCAGGCTGCTACTGGCCCGCAGCCGCGCGGGCGGCGACCCTCTGCTGCTGCCCCGCAGGCTGTTGGAGGCCCGCCGGGCCGTCGAGGTCGCGATCGTCGAGCTCGCCGCGGTCCGCCGCGAGGAGTCCCACCTCGAGCGGCTGCGCACGATGCACCAGAAGATGCTCGACGGGCACGCTCGCGGCGATGTCGCCGCCACCGCGGATGCCGACCTCGCGTTCCACGCCGCGCTCTTCGAGGCGGCCGACAACGTGTTCCTCGACGCGCTGTTCGAGCCGCTCACGTCGGTGCTGCGCGCGATGCGCCAGGAGACCTCCGCGGTGCCGGACTTCCGCAGCCACGCCCTCGACCGCCACGCCGCGATCCTGAAGGCGATCGAGGCGGGCGATCCGGTGCAGGCACGGGCCGCGATGGAGGCCCACCTGCAGCAGACCGAGGAGGACGTCGAGCGCTACCTCGATCCCGCGGTTCTGGGCGCTAGATGATCCCGACGACGTCCAGCAGCGAGTAAGCCCCGAGCAACGCGATCGCCGCGCTGCTCACGGCGAGGCAGACGGCGAACGCCCGCCCCCCGTGCAGCCGCGGGTCGGTCTCGTTGCGCCGCAGCCAGTACACGGCCCACACCACGCCGATGAGGAAGATCCCCGTCATCACGCCCGCGATCTGCACCATGATCACCGGTGACTGGATCGTCAGGTAGATCACGGCCCACAGCAGGGGCAGCGCGACGGTGAAGATCCGGATCCACTTGAGCCGGGCGACCGGGTCCTGCCAGTCCAGCACCCCGAACGTGGCCAGCAGGTTCGTGTACATCCGGGCCCAGCTGGGGATCGCCGCCCACATCGTCGACCCGAGCACCGCGATCGCGCCGAGCAGGAAGACGACGCTCGCCCACTCGCCCATGGTGTCGGTGTACATCCGGGACAGCGTGGTGATCAGGCCGTTGCCCTGCGGGACGAGGCCCTGCGGGTTCAGCACCGCCGCGCCCATCAGGTAGAACGCGATCGTCCCGAAGGTGTAGATCACCCAGGACACCATCGCGTCCTTGTACATCACGCGGATCCAGCCGTTGGCCCGCCGAACCCAGGCCTCGCTGCCGTCGTTCGGGCCCACCCAGCGCGCGTAGCCCTTCTCCACGCACCAGTACGTGTAGAAGGTGATCTCGTCGGCGCCGACGCCGGTGATGCCGAACATCGCCAGTGCGGCACCGAGCGCCCCGGCCGGGATGAGGAACATCAGACCGCTGCCGAGGTCGTCGAGCCCGTAGGCGAACGGCGTGGCCGGCAGGCCGAGCGCGATGAGCACCGTGATGGCCGTGAACGTCACGACGAGCAGCGCCGCGCCGCGCTCGATCAGCGAGTAGCGGTTGGAGTAGAGCAGCGTGATGCTGACGATGGCGAGGACCGTGGTCCAGAACAGCAGGGAGACGAACGCCAGCGGGTCACCCCCGATCGGCAGCAGGATGCTGCACGCGACGGCGGTGCCGCCGATGATGCCGCCGAGCTGCAGCAGTTTGGACAGCGCCAGCACCGCCCACAGCAGGTTCACCCAGCCGATCCCGAAGATCTTCGGGGGGACCTTGGCGTAGCCGGTGAGCGCGGGCTGGCCGGTGGCGATGGTCCACCGCGCCAGCTCGATCTGGACCGCCACCTTCACCAGCGTGCTGACGATGACCAGCCAGAGCAGCACGAATCCGGCCTGCGCTCCCAGCGCGGTGGTCGCGATCAGCTCGCCGGACCCGACGATCGAGGCGCTGAGGATCAGGCCGGGACCGAAGTAGCGCATGCTCGCCCGCCAGCCGACCGGCGGCTCCTTGATGCCGTCCGCGGTGAGCGTGTACGGGTCTGTGGTCTCGATCCCGGTTGGCTTCTCGGTGCTCTCGGACATCTTCGTCCTCTCGGGCTCACTCATCAGATGTCTGGGGGATCGTGGTACCCATCACCCGGATGCGTCAACCGGACGTCGGCGCCGCACCAGCCCGCGCAGGAGCGGATAGACGAGCACCAGAACGGTCACGACGAGCAGCACGGCGCTGATCGGCCTGGTCAGGAACTGGGTGAGGTCCCAGTTCGTCTTGATCACGCTCTGCATGAAGTTCTTCTCGACGATCGGCCCCAGCACGAGCCCCAACACCACCGGTGCCAGCGGAAACCCCGAGCGCTCCAGCAGGTAGCCGAGCACCCCGAGCGTGAGCATGATCACGATCTCGAGGTAGCCGTTGTTGATCGAGAACGAGCCGACGACGCAGAAAGCCACGATCACCGGCATCAGCACCGAGGTGGGCACCCGCAGGAGCCACGAGCTGCCCCTGATCGCGAGATACCCGAGCGGGACCAGCAGCAGGTTGGCCAGGATGAAGATCAGGTAGACCCCGTAGAGCAGCGGGGCGTCGGTGTTGAACAGCTCGGGACCGGGCTGGACTCCCTTCACCAGCAGCACGCCGAGCAGGATCGCGGTGATCGTGTCGCCCGGGATGCCGAACACCAGCGTCGGGACGTACGCCGAGGCCAGCGCCGCGTTGTTGGCCGAACCCGCCGACACGATCGGCTCGACGTGGCCCTCCCCCTTGCCGAAGAGGTGCCGTTCCTTCGAGGCGTTCTTCGTGGCGGCGTAGGAGACCCACGCGGCGATGTCACCGCCTGCGCCGGGCAGCGCCCCGATCACGCTGCCGATGGCGTTTCCGCTGACCATGCCACGCCAGTACCGCCGGAGGGTGTGGACGGTCTCGCGGAACATGCCCTGCGTGCGCAGCTTGATGACCTCCACCGGCCCGCTCGGCCTCAGTGCGTTCCGCAGTACCTCCGACAGGCCGAAGAGCCCGATCATCGCCGGGATGAAGCTGATCCCCTGCAGCAGGTCGGTGCTGCCGAACGTGAATCGGGCGTATCCCAGCGCGATGTCGATCCCGACGGTGGAGAGCAGCAGCCCGATGAGGAGCGAGATCGCGCCCTTGACCTGCGACCCCTGAGAGATGATCACCGAGGCGGTCAGGCCGAGCACCGCCACCCAGAAGTACTCGTACGAGGTGAACAGCAGGGCGAACTCCGCGAGGAGCGGCGCCGCCACCATGAGCACGACCGCGCCGGCGATCCCGCCGATCACCGAGCCGAGCAGCGCCACGCCGAGCGCTCGCGCCCCGTGGCCGGCCCGGGTCTGCAGGTAGGCGTCCTCGGTGTAGGCCGCGCTCGCGGGCGTGCCCGGCATGCGAACGAGCGCCGACGGCAGGTCGCCCGCGAAGATCGCCATCGCGGACATCGTGATGACCGCGGCCATGGCCGGCAGCGGATCGAGGAAGAACACGAACGGCACCAGCAGCGCCGTCGCCAGCGTCGCCGAGAGCCCGGGAATGGCCCCGATGAACAGGCCGTACACCGCCGAGGCGAGCACCACGAGGATGAGGGTGGGGTCGGCGAGCATCCCCAGCGCCGTCGCGAGGTCCCCCACTAGTGCCCCCCGCCGGAAGTCCGTTGGGTAAGTCGGTGGATCCAGGTTCTCGCTGGCCGCGCCGGACGGCGGGCCTCGTACTGGACGTACTCGGCCCGCCGGCCGGTGCGGCCAGCGTGGACCTGGGCCGCCGAATTATTCGGCGGACTTCCGGCGGGGGGCACTAGCCGAAGAGCCCTTCCGGGAGCGGGACGAGCAGCAGCTCCTCGAACACCAGGAAGATGAACCCGGTGGTGGCCGCCGCGGCGAGCGCCGCGACCAGCGGGCGGGCCCCGAGCAGCCACATGAGCAGGAACAGCAGGACGCCCATCGTCACGATGAAGCCGAGCGTCTCGGCCAGCAGCAGGTAGCAGACGACGAGACCGAGCACGGCAAGCGCACGCAACCTGCCCTGCGCGGTGACACCCGCATCGGGGTCGGCCGACGGCTCGCCCCTGCCCAGCACCGCGCTCACGACGAGCACCAGCCCGAAGAGCACGAGCAGCGAGCCGACGATGCCGGGGAAGAGCGCGGGCCCTGGCTGACCGTCCGGGAGCTCGGGGAACGTGCGGACGTGCAGCACGACGGCCGCGCCGAGAGCGGCGGCCAGCAACCCGCCGACGAGGTCGTGGCGCCACGGGACGGACGCGGGCTCTCCGGTCGTCACGGGACCTCCCTAGCGCTCGTCGGCCCCGTGACGGGTCGTGCTGTGTTGAATGGTGACCTCGCAAGCTCGGTCACGTGGCGAGCCCCGCGGCTCGCATGATCTCGCCCTTCTCGGCGTCCTGCGCCGCGAGGTACGCGCCGAAGTCCTGCGCGTTGCGCCACACGATCCCGAAGCCCGCCGTGCCCATGAACTCCTCGTAGGCGGGGCTGTGCACGATCCCGTCGAGGTGACAGCTCAGCTCACCCACCACGTCCTCCGGCAGGCCCTCCGGCCCGGCGATGCCGCGCCATGCGGCCATCGTGAAGTCGATGCCCTGCTCGCGCAGCGTCGGCACGTCCGGGAAGTTCGGCAGTCGCTCCTCGGCCATGACGGCGAGGGCCTTGGCCCGCCCGGCCTCGATCATCGTCTTGTTCTCGACGAGGCTCGCCGTGGAGACGTGGACGCCGCCCGCCACCAGCTCCTGCAGCGCCGGTGCCGCACCCTCGCTGGGAACCCAGCGGATCGCGTCGGCGGGCAGCCCCGCGTCGAGCAGCATCCCGGCCCGCGCGAGGTCCCAGATCCCGCCCCGCCCGGTGCCGGACGCCGTGGTCGCCCCCGGCTGCGCCCTTGCCTCGGCGAGCAGCTGCGACACGTCGGCCCACGGCGCGTCGCTCCGCACCGTGACGCCCGCCGGGTCGGAGTTGACCTGCCCGATCGGCGTGAGCTGCTCGTACGTGAGCTCCGTGAGGCCCTGCCAGTGCATCATGGTGATCTCGACGGTGGCCATTCCGATCGTCGTACCGTCGGGCCGGGCCGTGGCGATGGCACTGTGCCCCACCACCCCGCCGCCGCCCGTCCGGTTGACGACGTTGACCTGCGTGCCGAGCCGCTCGGCCAGCTGCGTGCCGATGAACCGGGCGACGCTGTCGGTGCCACCGCCCGCCGCCCACGGCACGATCAGCTCGATCGGGCGGCTCGGGAAGTCATCGGACGTATCGCATGGGGACGCAGGCGCGTTCGAGCTCGCACCTCCCCCACAGGCCGCCAGCACCAGACTCAGCGCAACCGGCAGGACGGTGAGGCGGAGGCGACGGGTCAGCGACATGGGTGACAGCTCCAGTCCACGGTGACGGTGCGTGTCGCATGATGGACATCCGTCGCAGAGCCGGTCAATCACCATCTGCGGCTACCAGTATTCGCGATCCGGATAGTCCGGGCCGGTGCCGCTCCGGACCCCGGCGTTTAGCAGAGTTGAGGTCATGACCCGTCCGACCGTCCTGATGCCAAGCCCCATGCACGACGTCGTCGTCGACGGCTGCGAGGAACGTTTCGAGCTCATCCGCCTCTGGGAGGCCGCCGACCGCGACGCGCTGCTCACCGAGCGCGGCCCCGAGGTCCGCGGCCTCGCGCTGGGCGGACACGCGCGCGTCGACGCCGCCCTGCTCGACAGGCTCCCGAACCTGCAGATCGTCGCGAACTTCGGCGTCGGCTACGACAGCGTCGACGTGGACGCGGCCACCGAGCGCGGGGTGATCGTCACCAACTCCCCCGGCGTGCTGGACGACGAGGTCGCCGACACCGCGCTCGCGCTGCTCCTGATGACGGTGCGCGAGCTGGGGCAGGCCGAGCGGTACCTGCGCGCGGGGCGGTGGGCGGCCGAGGGGCCCTACCCGCTCACGGACCTGACCATGACCGGTCGCAAGCTGGGCATCCTCGGGCTAGGCCGGATCGGCGAGGCGATCGCGAAGCGGGCCGAGACCTTCCGGATGACCGTCGGCTACCACAACCGCAGCCGGAAGGACGCCCCGTACCGCTACTACCCGTCGCTCCTGGAGATGGCGCGCGACGTCGACACGCTGCTGGTCGTCGTGCCGGGCAACGCCGCCACCCGCCACCTCGTTGGCGCCGAGGTGCTGGAGGCGCTCGGTCCGGACGGCGTGCTCGTCAACATCGGGCGCGGCACGGTTGTGGACGAGGCCGCGCTCATCGGGGCGTTGAAGACGCGCACGATCCGAGCGGCGGGCCTCGACGTCTACGAGGACGAGCCGAACGTCCCGCAGGAGCTGATCGACCTCGACAACGCCGTCCTGCTCCCCCACGTCGGGTCGGCGAGCAAGGCCACGCGGCGTGCGATGGGGCAGCTGGTGATCGACAACCTGACGAGCTGGTTCGCCGAGGGCCGCGCCCTCACCCCGGTCAACGGCTGACCTCGGTCGTGCGGCCTGGCGGCCGCACTACTGGCCGCCACGCCCCTGCTGCTCGACGCACCTCTTCACGCTGGGGTCGTAGACGAAGCCGTCGTTACACACCGGTCGATTGCCCGCTGGGGCGGGCCTGGTCCTGCCCTGCTTCTGCTTGGCCTGCTCAGCCTTCTCCCGCTTCGCCTGCTCGGCCTTCTCGCGCTTGGCCTGCTCGGCCTTCTCCCGCTTGGCCTGCTCGGCCTTCTCCCGCTTGGCCTGCTCGGCCTTCTCCCGCTTGGCCTGCTCGGCCTTCTCCCGCTTGGCCTGCTCGGCCTTCTCCCGCTTGGCCTGCTCGGCCTTCTCCCGCTCGGCCTGCTCAGCCTTCTCCCGCTCGGCCTGCTCAGCCCTCTCCCGCTTGGCCTGCTCGGCCTTCTCCCGCTTGGCCTGCTCGGCCTTCTCCCGCTTGGCCTGCTCGGCCTTCTCCCGCTTGGCCTGCTCAGCCTTCTCCCGCTCGGCCTGCTCAGCCCTCTCCCGCTCCGCCGCCTCAGCCTTCTCCCGCTCCGCCTTCTCCCGCTCGGCCTGCTCGGCCTCCTCCCGCGCCGCCTGCTCGGCCCTCTCGCGCTCGGCCGCTTCGACCTTCTCCCGCTCGGCCGCTTCGGCCCTCTCCCGCGCCGCCTTCTCCCGCTCGGCCTGCTCAGCCTTCTCCCGCGCCGCCTGCTCGGCCCTCTCGCGCTCGGCCGCTTCGACCTTCTCCCGCTCGGCCGCTTCGGCCCTCTCCCGCGCCGCCTGCTCGGCCCTCTCGCGCTGAGCCGCCTCGGCCTTCTCCCGCGCGGCCCGCTCAGCCCTCTCCTGTCTCGCCTGCTCGGCCTTCTCCTCGGCCCTCTCCCGCGCCGCCTGCTCGGCCCTCTCCCGCTCCGCCGCCTCAGCCTTCTCCCGCTCCGCCTTCTCCCGTTCGGCCCGCTCCGCCTTCTCCTGCCTCGCCTGCTCGGCCTTCTCCTCGGCCCTCTCGCGCTCAGCCGCCTCGGCCTTCTCCCGCGCGGCCCGCTCAGCCCTCTCCTGCTTGGCCTGCTCCCGCTCGGCGACCTCCTCGGCCCGGGCGCAGCCGCTGCCGCTGTCGGTTGACCGACTGATCCGAACCATGCCGTTCGGGCAGGAATCCGGGTCGATCTCGTTCTGGGGCGGCGCGGGGCTCTGCTCGGTTTCGGCGTTCTGCCCGAGCGATGGACCTGCCGGAACCTCGCGCGGATGATCCTGAGAGTCCTCGGCGTCGGCTAGCCGATCGTTCGGTGAACGCGGCTCGGCCGCTGCAGCCACCGGCGGATTGAGGTCCTGCTCGGGGCGTGGGGTCTCCAGGAAGGACGCGATCACCACACCACTGCTACAAGCGACGGCGACGCCGACGAGGGTGGCCATGACCCGACGGCCGGTCTTCGTGCCGCGCCCCGTGGCCCAGCCGAGCATGTACTGGTGCCGCCGATGCCTAGGCCGTGTGTGCATCACGCCTCCCCGAGGTCACGCTGGTCACGACGTGCCCGGGAGGACAACGAGCGACCGACCGTTGGGTGCACCCCTCCCAGGAAATGCGAGCCATGCCCCTCCCGCACGACGCGACCGTGCCGCCGACTTCCAGTCTGCGACAGGCAACGCACGGATGTCACGAACCGAGTGGCGCTGCTCTGCCAGCCACCCGCACACGCCTCGGGCCCAGACGTGTGTGCGGAATCGCGGTCGTGTGTTCGGGCCACCGCACTCAATTCAACCCTCTCCGCCCTGCGGCCCGGCTCGGCGCACGCCGCCACCCTCGGCCGGCGATACGACCTGATTCCCGGCTCCCGGCCCGCCGGTGACCGTGGTCGGTGCGTTCCCGCCGCCGACGGCGCGCTGGGTCAGGACGCCGCCCGCGAACCCGAGCACGACCAGCAGCGCGGCCACCAGCGCGAGGGTGAGCCTGCTGGCCTGCTTCGGTCGGTCCCAACCCGCTTCGAACAGATCCTCGTACGGATCGTCAAGAGGCTCGTCGGGCGGCAGGGATTCCATCGGCTCCATCGACTTCATTCGTATCGGAGGGCGGTGATCGGGCTCATGGCCGCGGCCTTGTTCGCGGGGTAGAAGCCGAAGAACAGCCCGATCGCCACGGACACGGCGAAGGCGAGCACCACCGAGAACGGGGCGACGACGAGCTGGAAACCGCCGATCGAGAGCGAGCCGACCGAGACCCCGATGGCGATGCCGAGCAGGCCACCGGCGACGGAGAGCATCGTGGCCTCGAGCAGGAACTGCCCGACGATGTCGCCTCTCTGCGCGCCGACCGCTTTCCGGATGCCGATCTCGCGGGTCCGCTCGGTGACGGTGACGAGCATGATGTTCATGACGCCGATGCCGCCGACCAGCAACGAGATGCCGGCCACCGCTCCGAGCAGCAGCGTGAAGGTCGCGTTGACCTCCGACACCGCCTCGAGGATCGACGTGGGGCTGGAGATCGAGAAGTCCGGGACCTCCGTGCCGTGGCGCGCGTTCAGGATGGCGGTGACCTCGGCTGTCGCCACCGGGACCCCCTCCGCCGACACGGCCTTCACCGAGATGCTGGAGAGCGGCCCGTAGCCGGTGAGCGTGTCCTGCACCGCCGTCATCGGCGCGATCACGCGGTCGTCCTGGTCCTGCGGGCCGCTGCTGCCCTTGGCGGCCAGCAGGCCCACCACCTGGAACGCCACGCCGTTCAGCTGGATCGACTGCCTGACGATCGCCCGGCCGTCACCCCCGGCCAGCGCGGCGGCGACCGTGATACCGACCAGCGCCACCCGGGTGCGCGCGACGTAGTCGGAGTCGCTGATCGGAACGCCCGCCTGCACCGTGTCGTCGACGTTGGTGAGGTAGCTCGGGGTGGTGCCGGTCAGGGTCGCGACCTCGTGCGACGCGCCCTCGTACGTCGCCGTCACCGAGCTCGCCGTCACCACCGGCGCCACCGAAGCGACGGTCGGGGCCAGCTCGGGGTCGACGAGCGCCTCGGCGTCCTCGAGGGTCAGCAGCGCCTCGCGGATCTCGGTGCCGCGGTCGTCCTCCGTAAGCTGGGCGGCGGGCCCCACCGGGCGGGGTCCGCCGCCCCCGAGGAAACCGCCCCCGATGCGGATGCCCCCACCGCGGCCACCCGAGCCCTGACCGGTCTCCGGCGTGATCGTCAGCGTGTTGCTGCCCAGCGCGCTGATCGACGCCGTGGTGGCGGCGCTCGCCCCGGTGCCCGCCGCCACGAGGACGATGACCGCGGCGACGCCGATGACGATCCCCGACATCGTCAGCGCCGAGCGCATCTTGTTCGCCAGCACCCCGGCCACGGCGAACTGCAGGCTCTGCCCCAGGTTCACGACGCCACCACGCGATCGTCGGAGACGATCCGGCCGTCCTTCATGTGCAGGACCCGCTTCGCGCGCCGCGCGACCTGCTCCTCGTGGGTGATGACCACGAGGGTCCGGCCGTCGGCGTTGAGATCGCCGAAGAGCGCGAGCACCTCGTCGGTGCTGCGGCTGTCGAGCGCCCCGGTCGGCTCGTCGGCGAGCAGCAGGACGGGATCGGTCGCGATCGCCCGTGCGATCGCCACCCGCTGCTGCTGCCCGCCGGACAGCTCCGACGGGCGGTGGTGCAACCGATCGCCGAGCCCCACCTGCTCGAGCGCCCGCAGCGCCCTGCTGCGCCGCTCCGGCGTGCGGACGCGGGCGTAGGCCATCGGCAGCTCCACGTTGCGCAGGGCCGTTGTCCGCGGGATCAGGTTGAACGACTGGAAGACGAACCCGATCTTCCGGTTGCGGATCAAGGCCTGCCTGCGCTCGTCGAGCCGCCGGGTATCCACGCCGTCGAGCGCGTAGCGGCCCCTGGTCGGGAGGTCGAGGCAGCCGATGATGTTCATCAGCGTCGACTTCCCGGAGCCCGACGCACCCATCACCGCGACGTAGTCGCCGCGCTCGACGACGAGGTCGACCCCGTCCACGGCGCGCACCACCGTGTCACCGCTCCCGTAGATCTTCGCGACGTCCCGCAGCTCGATGACCGGCCGCATCACCGACCACCGCCCGTCCTGGGGAAGCCGGCGCCGGAGCCACCGGTCACGACGTTCTGCGACGGCAGCACCAGCACGTCACCCTCGGAAACCCCGCTGACGATCTCGGTCTCGGCGGGGCCGGACACCCCGATCCGCACGGGCACGACGGTGTCGACGCCGTTGCGGCGCACCGTCACCGTGCTCTGGTTGCCGGTCGTCGTGATCGCCTGCGTCGGCGCCTTCAGCACCCCGGTGGCGGTGCCCGTGGTGACCGACACGTTGGCCGTTGCGCCGACCCCGACGCCGGGTGGAGCGGTCTCCAGCGAGATCGTGACCGGGTAGAGCACGACGTCGTTCGACACCGTGCTCTGCGGGTCCTTGCGGGTGACCGTGCCGGTCGCCGTGGTCTCGGTCGCCGGGAACGAGATGGTCGCCTGCTGGCCCAGCTGGAGCTTCGCCGCGTCGGCCTCCGGGATCTCCGCGGTCACGGCGAGCTCGCTGAAGTTGGCGATGACGATGAACCCGTCGCCCGCCGAGGTCGCGGAATCCGACGCCGCCGAGTCGCCGCTGTTGCCGTTGTCATCGTCGGACGACCCCGAGCCGTTGTCCGAGTCCTGCCCGCCTGCCGACTCGCCCACCTCGCCGTTCACGGCGAGCACGACGCCGGCCTGCGGCGCGTTCAACGCCGTCTTCTCGACGCCGCGCCGGGCCGTGTCCACGTCGACCTGCGCGCTGTCCACCGAGGCCTGTGCCTGCGCGATCTCCTCGGGCGTCTTGGGGTGCAGGTTCGCCTCGGCGGCGAGCTTGGCCGCCGTGACGTCGCCTTCCGCCTTCGTCACGGCCTGCTTGTTGGTCTCGACCGTCGTCTCGCCGGTCAGCAGGGTCTCCGCCCGGGTCTGCTCGGCCTCCGTGACGGCCTGCCTGCGCTGGTCGAGGGTCGACTCGCGGGTCTGCTCGGCGGTGGTGATCGCCTGCCGGTCGGCCAGCAGCACCGAGTCGCGGGTGTTCTTCGCGTTCTTCGTGGCGAGCTTCGCCGAGGTGCAGCTGGTGGACGCGGAATCCTCGCCGTCCTCCGTGAGTGAGCTCGTGCCGGAGCACGCCGCCTGCTCCTCCGCCTCGGCCTGCTCGACGAGGGTCTTCTGGGTCTTGGTGTCGGCTTCGAGCTTCTCCTCGGCGTTCTCGACGGCCGTAGCGGTGGCCTTGTCGTCGTTCGCCAGCTCGGTCTTCGCGTTGTCGATGGCGCTCTTGGTCGAGACCCGGTCGAGCTCCAGCTGCTTCTGCGCCGCGGTGACCGCGGCACGGGCGTTGTCGAGGGCCTGCTCGGCCTGGGTGATCCCGAGCTGGTCCTGCTGCCTCAGCACGTCGGTCGGCCCGGCCTTGGCCTGGTCGAGCACCGCCTGCGCGCTCGCGAGCTGGGCCTCGGCGGTGCGCAGTTCGGCCTGCGCGGCGGCGTCGTCGATCGTGGCCAGTGGCTGGCCGAGCGTGACGGCGTCGCCCGGCTCGACCAGCACCGAGGTGACGGTGCCCGGCCCCTCGAAGCTGACCGGCGTACGCAGCGACGACTCGGCGTTGCCGCTCCCGGTGACGAGCGCCGTCACGTCGCCACGCGTCACCGTCGCCGTGCGGGCGACCGGTGCCTCCCCGCCCGGGTTCGTGATCACCAGGACGGTCGCCACGATCGCCACGGCCAGCAGCAGGAGCAGTCCGAGGTTCAGCCGGTGCGCGCGAGCCCACGCCCACACCGCCGAGAGGTTCCGGTCGCCCACTCTCGCCATGGTTTCCTTCCGTCGACCAAACACTCCATACATTTATTGGAATGCGCTTGGAGACGGCTGTGAGAATGCTATGAGTCGCCTCTTCGTGCACCGCTAAATGCGAAGATAGCGGGTGCCAGAAACCGATTGCGACGGGGCCGATCGCGCGTTCGGCACGTGCGCGGCCTGCAAGGCGCCCGAACGCCTCGCGCCAGCATGGCCATCATCGGCCGTTGGGCTCTTCGAGTGAAAGCCAACCAGGTCAACCGGAAACGCCCAGGAATGTCAGGGGTCGAACGTAGGTTCGACGCATGGCAGGAGTGGCGGAACTCGTGGACCGGGCGGTGGCACTACCGCCCGGTCCGGAGCTGTCCGCCGTCCTGGACGCGCTGCCTCGGGACAAGGTCCCGAACGTCCGCCTGGTCGAGGTGGCCCGGGCCCGGGCCCGGCAGCTGGCCCATGACCAGGCGGAACTGTTCGCCGACCTGGTGGAGATCGCCCACGCGGTCACCGTCGCCGACCTGCCCGGCAACCGAGCCGAGGCGGTGGCGCGGGCCGCGGAGCAGTTCGAGTGGGCCTCCCACGAGATCGCCGCCGGACTCACCTGGACCCCCACCGCCACCGACCGGGAACTCGGGTTCGCCACCGCCCTGGTCGAACGCCTACCGCTGGTCCACGAATCCCTCCAGCACGGCCACATCGACCGCGGCAAGGCACGGGTCTTCGTCGAATACCTCGACCCGGCGAACGGTGACCTCACCGACCAGCAGAGCCGGCGGCTCTGCGAGAAATTCGTGCCGCAAGCGCCGGGATTGACCACCAAACAGCTCTCGGACCGGCTGTACCGGGCGCTGCACGCGATCGACCCCGACCTGCGCCGCCGCCGATACGAGCGCGCCGTGCAAGGCCGAGGCGTAGCGCTGTACCTCGACCCGCGCACCGGCACCGCCACCCTGGTCGGGAACGGACTCCCACCCGACGAAGCGGCCGCCGCGGGCCAGCGGATCGACCGGCTCGTAGAAGCCACCAAACGGGCCGGGCACCCAGCACGACGGGCACAGATCAGCGCCGACATCTACCTCGGAATGCTCAACGGCACCTTCCACGGCCTCACCGAGAACGACATCATCAACCGGCTCCTGGCCACCCAACGACCCGAAGACGGCCCCGACATCGACCATCCCGACGACCACCCCGCAGCCGAGGCCGCTGCCACAGCTGCCGCCCCGGCGGGCGAGAACGCCGAGCGGTGGACCGGAGACCGGGTCGCCACCCGCGAGGGCATCGAGATCCGAGTCGGGCTCGCCACCCTCGCCGGGCTCGACGACCGGCCCGGCGAGATCCCCGGCCTCGGACCCGTCGGTGCCCACCTCGCCCGCACCGCCGTCGCCGCCCAACGGCGGGGGCGTCCTGGAAGTTCGCCATCGTCGACACCGACGGCCACCTTCTGCTCGCCGGACCGCTCCGGCGCCGCCCCCGCACCTCCACGCGAGCTCTTCCGGTGCGGGGCGGGATCGTCGAGCTTCACCTCACCCTCGACGAGCTCGGCGGCTACGGCACCGACCCGGTCCTCGGCGACTGGGACGGGCTGCTGGCCGAGATCGCCGACGCCTGGGCCGACCGCGACGAGCTCCGCCGGCGACTGGCCGCCAACCCGCAGGCGCGGTTCGCGCGCGGCCGGCTCGCCGACCACATCCGCATCCGCGACCGCAACTGCTGCGGCCCGGGCTGCACCCGCCCGGCACGGCGCAGCGACCTCGACCACACCCGCGACCACGCCCGCGGCGGCGAAACCGTCGAGGTGAACATCGGCCCCGCCTGCAAGCGTCACCATCCGGACAAGGATCGGCACTGGTCCCTGGCCCAACCCCAGCCCGGGCTGTTCCTGTGGATCAGTCCGCTCGGGCGCATCTACGTCACAAAGGGCGAACCGGTCCGCCCCGACCTACCCGACCCGGACCCCGCCCCACACCCGCACGACGAAACCACCGCCGACGTCGACCAACGCCTGCGCAAGGTCGACCCGCGAATCCTGGAACGACCCGAGGCCGACCCGCCCCGCCCAGCACCACCACCGAAACCCGAACCTCCACCGGACGAGCAGCCGCCGTTCTGAGCGGGTCGTCGCGGCCGACCGGCCGATCGTCGCCGGGAGTGACGGGCACCACAATCACGCGATGTCGACCTTCGTCCTCGTCCCCGGCGGCTTCGTCGAGGGCTCGCACTGGCGTGAGGTCGCGAACCGGTTGCGGAAGGCCGGGTATCGCGTCGAGGCGATCGAGCAGTCACCGAGCGCCGGTCACGACCCGGCGGCGCTCGGTGACCTGGCACCCACCGCATCGCCCTCGCGGTAACGTCCGTGGAGATGATGTCGCCCAGTCGACGCCCTGAGGCACGGCCGGTGGAGCAGTACGTGGCGGGCCTGGCCCGCAAGGCCATGGCCGCAGGCATGCTGTTCCGCGACCGGGCGGATCGGATACTGCTGGTCGAGCCGTCCTACAAGCCGAACTGGGAGATCCCGGGCGGCGTGGTGGAGGCCGACGAGTCCCCGTGGGCGGCGGCGACGCGCGAGCTGGCCGAGGAACTGGGCTGGGACGTCCCGTTGGGGCGGCTGCTGGTGGTGGACCACGTGCGTCCGCAGGACTCGCGCCCCGAGGGTCTGCGGTTCGTCTTCGACGGCGGCGTGCTGGACGATGCCGATCTGGTGGGAACGGTGTTCCCGGACGCCGAGATCCTCTCCGCCGGATTCCACACGTTGGCGCAGGCCAGGAGCAAGGTCAAACCGCTCCTGGCCGATCGCATCGCCGCGGCGCTGGTGGCCGTGGAGCAGGGCGTGACCGTGTTGTGCGAGGAGGGACGGCGCGTTGCCTGACCAGGCGGCGCTGTCCCCACCCTCACAAACGTGCGTACCCACGCACGAGCAGGTCAGTGGTTGCCTCGCGGCAGCCCCTTCGACGCCACGCGCTGGTAGGCCACTGCCGGCTTGAGCACCATGCCCGCCGACAGCTGGTCCACCATGCCCCGCTGGATCTCCTGCCACGGCGTCTGCGACGCGGGCATCGGGTAGCCGCCCCCGTCATCCAGCCGACGACGCCGCTCGGCGAGCTCCGCCTCGGGCGCAGCGGGGGCAGTCGGCGATGGAAGCATGGGCAGCTGCGGGACCGCAAGCCACATGGGTGACGGCGCACGACGATGGCACGCTCAGAGCCGTCGACGATCTAGAGCTGGTCCGGCAGAAGCTGTGCGCCGACGTCGACCCCCAGCACGCCTATCCCTACCTGCGCCGCTTCATGCCGGCTTCCCTCGCCAGCGGTACCGCGCCCAGCACCGCACCCGACCGCGGCCACCCCACGACCTACATCATCTGCGAGCAGGACCAGGCCTTCTCCCCCGCTGCCCGGGAGCAGTTGGCGGCTGTCGTCGACCATCGTCACCGGCTCCCCTCGTCGCATCTACCGATGATGTCGATGCCTGACGAGCTCGCCGATCTCCTTGATCGGGTCCAATGAGGCGCAGCGCGTTGAGATCAACTCGAGGGCCTGATTCGCGGAAGTACCCGTGATCAGCAGGATCCTTGCAAATCGGTGGCCGCCGGGCGATCCGCTCAGATCTTGCCAAGACCACCTCGTTGTCCGATTCATTCACGACCGCCACTGCCCAGCCGGCTTACTGTCCCGCCATGTCTGTGCTGACCTCGGCAGTCGTCCAGATCTTCGCCAAGGATGTCCGACGCTCGATCGAGTTCTACCGCCTGCTGGGCCTGACGGTTCCGGAGCCGGGTACGCCGGACCCGCACGTCGGCGTCGAGCTTCCGGGCGGCAACCGGCTGTCGATCGACGCCGAGGAGACCATCACGGGCATGCATCCGGAGTGGAGCCCTCCCGACACCGCCGGCCGGGTCGCGCTCGCGTTCGGACTCGGCTCGCCCGCCGAGGTCGACGCGATGTTCGATCAGCTCACAGCGGCGGGGCACGCCGGCCCGCTGCCGCCCTACGACGCGCCGTGGGGACAGCGCTACGCCACCGTCCTCGACCCGGACGGCAACATCGTGGACCTGTTCGCCCCGCTCACCGTTTGAGTCGGGCGAAGACGAGCTCGACCTCTGGTCCGAGCGGGTACTCGATGCCGCCACACTGGACGACATGTTTCCGCTGATCAGGTGTGAGTGGATACGCGCGCTGCAGCACGCGTATCCACCCAGGGGTGGTCAGTGGTTGTCCCGCGGCAACCCCTTCGACGCCACGCGCTGGTAGGCCACTGCGGGCTTGAGCACCATGCCCGCGGAGAGCTGGTCCACCATGCCCCGCTGGATCTCCTGCCACGGCGTCTGCGACGCGGGCATCGGGTAGCCGCCCGCGTCATCCAACCGACGACGCCGCTCGGCGAGCTCCGCCTCGGGCACGAGCATGTCGGCCGTGCCGGTGTTCAGGTCGATGCGCACGTGGTCGCCGGTCTGCAGGATCGCCAGGCCGCCGCCTGCCGCAGCCTCCGGGGAGGCGTTGAGGATCGACGGCGAGCCGGACGTGCCGGACTGGCGCCCGTCGCCGATGCACGGCAGCGCGTGCACGCCCCGCTTGATCAGCTCCGCGGGTGGCTGCATGTTCACGACCTCGGCCGCGCCCGGGTAGCCGAGCGGGCCCGCGCCGCGCATGAACAGCAGGCAGTCCTCGTCGATCTTGAGGTCGGGGTCCTCGATGCGGTGGTGGTAGTCCTCGGGGCCGTCGAAGACGACCGCGCGGCCCTCCAGGACGTTCGGGTGCTCCGGGTCGGACAGGTAGCGCTCCCGGAACTCCGTCGAGATCACGCTCGTCTTCATGATCGCGCACTCGAAGAGGTTGCCCTTCAGCACGAGGAACCCGGCGTCGTCCTGCATGGCGTTGTCGAAGGTGCGGATCACATCGCGGTCGGTGGCCACGGTGTCGCGGCAGTTCTCACCGATCGTGCGCCCGTTGACGGTGTGGGCGCCCTCCCGGATGAGGCCGTGCGCCATCAGCTCGTTCACGACGGCGGGCACGCCGCCTGCCCGGTAGAACTCCTCGCCGAGGTACTTACCGGCGGGCTGCAGGTCGACGATCAGCGGGACCTCGAGGCCGAGGCGCTGCCAGTCGTCCATCGGCAGGTCGACGCCCATGTGCCGGGCGACGGCTGTGATGTGGATCGGCGCGTTGGTGGAGCCGCCGATCGCCGAGTTCACGATGACCGCGTTCTCGAAGGCCTCGCGCGTCATGACGTCGGACGGCTTGAGGTCCTCGTGCACCATCTCGACGATCCGCCGCCCCGTCAGGTAGGCGTTGCGGGCGCGGTCGCGGTGCGGCGCCGGGATCGCCGACGAGCCGGGAAGGCTCATCCCCAGCGCCTCGGCGAGCGCGTTCATCGTGGACGCGGTGCCCATGGTGTTGCAGTGCCCCGGCGACGGCGCCGACGAGGCGACCATCTCGACGAACTCGGCCTGGTCGATCTCCTCGGCGGCCAGCATCTCGCGGGCCTTCCACACGATCGTTCCGGAGCCGGTCCGCTCGCCGTTGTACCAGCCGTTGAGCATGGGGCCGCCGGACAACACGATCGCCGGGATGTCGACGGTGGCCGCGGCCATCAGGCAGGCCGGGGTGGTCTTGTCGCAGCCGGTGGTGAGCACGACGCCGTCGAGCGGGTAGCCGTGCAGCACCTCGACCAGCCCCAGGTAGGCGAGGTTGCGGTCGATCGACGCGGTGGGCCGCTTGCCGGTCTCCTGGATCGGGTGCACCGGGAACTCGAACGCGATCGCGCCCATCTCCCGGATGCCCTCGCGCACCCGGTCGGCGAGCACGAGGTGGTGGCGGTTGCACGGCGAGAGGTCGGAGCCGGTCTGCGCGATCCCGATGATCGGCTTGCCGGACTGCAGCTCCTCGCGGGTGATGCCCCAGTTCATGTACCGCTCGATGTAGAGGGCGGTCATGCCGGGGTTCTCGGGGTTGTCGAACCACGCCTGGCTGCGCAGGCGCTTTCCGGCTGAACTGTTTGACGCAGTCACGATTCCTTCTTTCACGGGGTGAGCTGCCCGCCGTTGATCTCGATCACCTGACCGGTGACGTAACCGCTCATGGCGGGATCGGCGAGGAAGAGTACGGTGCCGACGCACTCGTCGGGTGTGCCCGACCGGCCCATGGGGATGCCGGACACCATCGCGGCCATCTGATCGTCGGACGTGTGCCGCTCGTGGAACGGCGTGACGATGATGCCGGGCGCGATGGCGTTCACCCGGATCCCGGTGCGCGCGACCTCCTTGGCGAGGCCCCGCGTGAAGGTGCTGACCGCGCCCTTCGCCGTGGCGTATGCGACCGACCCGCCCGCGCCACCAGTGCGTGCCGCCACCGACGTGAGGTTGACGATCGCGCCCGAGCCGTTGCGCTGCATCACGGGCACGGCCTGCCGGCATGCGGCGAACACCGAGCTCATGTTGAGGTCCATCACCCGCGCGAACTGCTCGTCGGTCATCTCCGTGACCGGCATCCGCCCGAGCAGGTCACCGGCGTTGTTGACCAGGACGTCGAGCCGCCCGTGCCGCGCCGCGACCTCGTCGACGAGCCGGGCGGCCTCCGCGGGCCGCGCGAGGTCGGCCGAGACGACCGATGCCTGCCCGCCGGCCTCCTGGATGGAGCCCGCGACCTTCTCCGCGCCCTCGCGGTTGTGCCCGTAGTGCACGACGACGTGGGCGCCGAGGCGGCCGAACCCCTCGGCGACGGCGGCGCCGATCCCGCTGCCTGCGCCCGTGACCAGTACGACCTGACCGGAGAAGTCCAGCATCGTCACATCACCGCGCCGAGCTGCCACGGCACGAACTCCTCCTGCCCGAAGCCCAGCTCCTCGCTGAACGTCTTGCGCCCGGACGCCGTGTCGAGGATGAACTGGAACAGCCGCTCCCCCACGGCCTGCACCGACTCACCCTCGGAGAGGATCACGCCGCAGTTGACGTCCATGTCGCCGGACATCCGCTCGTACATCTCGGTGTTGGTGGCCAGCTTGATGCTGGGCGTCGGCTTGGTGCCGAGCACGGAGCCGCGCCCCGTGGTGAAGCACATGACGGTGGCCCCGCCCGCCACGATCCCGGTAACCGACACCGGGTCGTAGCCGGGCGTGTCCATGAACGTGAAGCCCTTGGCGGTGACCCGCTCGGCGTACTTGTAGACGCCCGTGAGGTTCGTCGTGCCGCCCTTCGCGACGGCGCCGAGCGACTTCTCGAGGATCGTGGTGAGCCCGCCCGCCTTGTTGCCCGGCGACGGGTTGTTGTCCATCGACCCGTTGTTCTTGGCGGTGTACTCCTCCCACCACTTGATCCGCTCGACGAGCTTCTCGGCGATCTCCGGGCTGACCGCGCGCCGGGTGAGCAGGTGCTCGGCGCCGTAGATCTCCGGGGTCTCGCCGAGCACGGCGGTGCCGCCGTGGCGCACCAGGATGTCGACGGCCGCGCCGAGCGCGGGGTTGGCGGTGATGCCGGAGTAGGCATCGGAGCCGCCGCAGTTGAGCCCGAGCACGAGCTCGCTGACCGGGACGGTCTGGCGGCTCACCTCGTTGGCCTGCGGCAGCATCGCCTTCAACGCCTCGACGCCCGCCCGGACGGTGGCGACCGTGCCGCCCTGCTCCTGGATCGTCATGGTGGCGACGGGCCGGGACGGGTCGAGCCGCCAGCCCTCCGACACACCGCGGATCTGGTTGACCTCGCAGCCGAGGCCGAGCATGAGGAACCCGGCGAAGTTGGGGTGCTCGGCATAGCCGGCGAGCGTGCGGCGCAGCACCGCGATGCCCTCGCCGTCGTCGGCCATGCCGCAGCCGGTGCCGTGGGTGAGCGCCACGACACCGTCGACGTTCGGGAACTCGTCGAGCAGTCCGGGCCGCCGGAACTGGTCGGCGATCATCTTCGCGGCCGTGGCCGAGCAGTTCACCGACGTGAGGATGCCCAGGTAGTTGCGCGTGGCGACCTTGCCGTCGGGCCGCACGATCCCCTGGAACGTGGCGCGCTCGGCCTCGGGCACGAACCGCGTCTCGGTGACGTCGGCGCCCACGGCGTAGTCCCGCTCGAACGCCCGGAACTCGACGTTGTGGGTGTGCACGTGGTCGCCGGGCGCGATCGGCACGGTCGCGAACCCGATGATCTGGTTGTACTTGCGGACCGGCTCGCCCTCGGCGATCCCGGCGACGGCGACCTTGTGGCCGCGCGGGATGGCGCGCCGTGCCGGGACGCCGCCCACCACCGTGCCCTCGGGTATCTCGCGGGCGGCGACCACCACGTTGTCGGCGGCGTGCAGGCGCACGCCGAGATCGTCGGTGGACGGTGCGGTCATCGGTTCTCCCCTGTGGTGGATGAGGGCGTCAGTTCAGTTCCAGGGCTTGAGCTGTCCGTCGTCGCCGAACTCCATCGGGACGGCGTCGCCGGTGGTCTCGAGGTCTTGGTGGGCGTCGACGGCATCCCGCAGCGACTCCGACACGAGCAGGTGCTCGAGGTCGAGGGTGTTGCGCATGCGCACGAGCGTGACGGCGCCGACGTCCGCCACCCCGCAGGTGGCGATGGCGGCCGCGATCGTGTCGCGGTCGGTGGCGAAGGCCATCGGGATCTGTGCGCGCTGGGGGCCACCGAGGCCCGAGGTCATCGCGTTGATGTAGACGCTGCGCAGATCGATCCGCTCGAGCAGGCGGAACGGCACGAAGTCGGCGAGCCCGAGGCCGACGGCGTTGCCGTGGGAGGCGTCGCTGACGTCGAGCACCGCGATGTTGCGGATGCGCGGGCGCTCGAACTCGGCGCTGCCGCGGATCATCATGCGGCCGATGACATTCGTGTCCATGCCGGCGCCGGAGTAGTTCTTGCCCATCTCGTCGATCACCGCGACGTCGATGTCGTCGAACGGCAGCGTGGCCATCCGGCGCTTGGCGTCGGCGAGGAGCGCGGTCTCGGCGGGTCCGGCGATCTCCGGAGCGTCCAGGAGTTCGATGCGGGCGGCCCGGTCATAGGCGTTCTCGACGATCGCAAGGCCGCCGAGCACCTTGCCGGTGTCGACGATCCGGCGCGCCACCCGCGGGAGCCAGACCGCCAGGTTGGCCGGGCCGAACCGGTGGATGCCCTCCGCGCCCCGCTGCTTGCCCAGCCCGATGGCGATGATCTTGGTGAGGCCGCTCTCGATGTCGCCCTGGAAGTCGGTGTGCGCCTTGATCCGGTTGACCGCGAGGATGCCGTCCGCCTTCGCGGCGTTGGCGTCGAGGTGCACGGCCGGGCCGTCGGGCAGCCGGTCGATCTCGACGGTCTCCATCGTGGCGCGGATCGGCATGCCGAGGCTCTCCTCGGTCATCCCGAGATCGGCGAGCAGCTCCACCTGGCCTTCCGCGGTGGCGCCGCCGTGCGAGCCCATCGCCGGCACCACGAACGGCTCGGCGCCCGCCGCGCGCAGCCACTCCCCGGCCGCGCGCACCACAGCGGGCTTGTCGTGGATGCCGCGGCTGCCCGCGGTGATCGCCACGGTCATACCGGGGCGGATCCGCGCCCGCATTGGCTCGAGGGCCTGCGCGGTGGCGGCGGCGACGTCGGCCACCTGCTGGGGATCGAACCGCTGCCGCACCGGCAGCAGCCGGGGGAACGGCACGTCGTACGTCAGGTTCCGGACGGCTTCGAACGGACCGAGATGCGTGCTCACGACAACCCCCTTGTGCGCGGCCTGCCACCCGAGGCTATGTGCGGCCGCCCACCAGGTCAACGCAACTCCTCTGATGTGTGAGCAGTCAAACGTCCGATGTCTAGGAAGGCTGCTCCAACGCTCGGCGGGCCACATCCCTCAGCGGGAGGTCGAGGGCCGCCGCGGCCACCGCCACGTCGTCGTGCTCGGGCTTCACACCCCACGGTCCGTGTTTGAGCCGGATCGGGTGACCCTCGACGTCCACGGTGGTCGTGTGCCGGGGCAGCGCGGCGCGGTCGACCGGTGTGCGGCGCAGGCCGAGGCTCCCGGTTTCGGCGAGCATGATCCGCTCGCAGCCGGCCGCCCGCTCCGGAGCCACCAGGACGTGGACGGTGTGGGCGGGCCTGCCCTTCTTCATCACGATCGGCGAGAGCCACGCGTCCGCGGCACCGGCGTCGAGCAGCCGTCCGACGAGGTGGCCGAGCACCTCGCCGGTGACGTCGTCGACGTTCGTCTCCAGCAGCAGCATCCGCTCGCCCTGCCCTGCGACGTCGCCGAGCAGGGCCTGCAGCACGTTCGCCCGGCCGGCCGGGTCGCGCCCCCCCGCCCCGTATCCGACGCCACGCAGGGCCATCGCGGGCAGCGGTCCGAACCGTGCCCCGACCGCGAGCAGCAGGGCCGCGCCGGTGGGCGTCACGGTCTCCCCCTCGCCCGCGCCGACGACCGGGGCACCGGCCCGCGCCAGCAGCGCCGCGGTGGCCGGCGCGGGCACCGGCAGCACGCCGTGGCGGGTCACGACCGTGCCCGAGCCCAGCGTGAGCGGCCCGCAGTGCACCTCGCTGACGCCGAGGAGGTCGAAGGCGGCGGCCACTCCGACCGTGTCGACGACGGTGTCCAGCCCGCCGATCTCGTGCAGGTGCACCCGAGCCGGGTCGATGCCGTGGATCCCCGCCTCCACCTCGGCGATCTCGCGCACGGCGCGCGCGGCGACCGGTACATCGGCGACCCGCGCGAGCAGCTCGGCCGCATGCCGTTCGGTGGCCGTGTCGGTGACCTCGACAACCGCCCGGGTGGCCCCGATCCCACCCCGCGTGACGCGCTCGGCCCGCAGCTCCCAGCCGTCGAGCCCGGTGCTCGCCACCGCGGCCCGCACCCCGTCGATGGGCGCGCCGAGGTCGAGCAGCGCGCCCAGCAACATGTCGCCCGAGATCCCGCTGAAGGGGTTGAGCCAGAGGATCACCGAGCGACCCGCATCGCCATGCGATGGGCCGCGATCGCCGCCCCGAACCCGGAGTCGATGTTCACGACCACGACCCCCGCCGCGCAGGAGCTGAGCATCGCCAGCAGCGGCGTGACGCCCTCGAACACCGCGCCGTACCCGACGGAGGTGGGCACCGCGATGACCGGGCAGCCCACCAGTCCGCCGACCACGCTGGGCAGTGCGCCCTCCATGCCGGCCACGCAGATCACGGCGTCGGCCGCGGCGAGCCGCTCCTTCTCCGCGAGGAGCCGGTGCACGCCCGCCACCCCGACGTCGCGCACCTCGTCGACCTGCAGCCCGATCGCCGTCGCGACGGCCGCCGCCTCGGCAGCCACCGGCCAGTCCGACGTTCCGGCCGAGGCCACGACAACCCGGAACGGCCTGGGTGCCGCCGGTCGCCAGACCAGCAGGCGGGCCACCGGGTCATAGCCGCCGCCCTCGACAGCGGCCCGCACCTCGGCGGCGTCGTCAGCGGCGATGCGGCTGACCAGCACCGGGCCGTCGTTGCCCGCGAGCAGCGACCGCACCACGCCGACGATCTGCTCGACGGTCTTCCCCGGCCCGTACACCACCTCGGGGAGACCGAGCCGGGCCTCCCGGTCGGTGTCGGGACGCGCGTACCCGAGATCATCGAAACCCGTCATCGGGCGCTCGGCATCCCCAGGAGGACGTTCATGCGCCCGCTCGCGAACCCCTGCATGTCGAGCGCGCAGAACTCGAAGCCCGCGCCGCGGACGGCCCGGTCCAGCTCGGACCGCAGCTCGGCGGCCCGCGGCACGTCGTCGGCAGGCACCTCGACGCGCGCCACCGATCCGCCTCCGTGCGCGCGCACCCGGCAGACGCCGAAGCCGAGCTCGCGAACCGCCTCCTCCGCCAGCTCGATGCGGTGCAGCACCTCCGGCGTGACCGGGTCGCCGTACGCCACCCGCGAGGACAGGCACGCGGCGGCCGGCTTCTCGGCGGTGCCGAGCCCGAGCGCCGCGCTGACGCGGCGCACGTCGGCCTTGCCGAACCCGGCGTCGAGCAGCGGCGCGATCGCCCCGCGCGCGACGGCCGCGGCCTGGCCGGGCCGGTGGTCACCGAGGTCGTCGGTGTTGGTGCCGAGCGCGATCCGCGCCCCGGAGAGCGCCGCGAGCGGGGCCAGCGCGTCGAAGAGCGCGGACTTGCAGTGGTAGCAGCGGTCGCCGCCGTTGGCGACGTACTCCGGCCGGTCGAGCTCGTCCGTGGCGACCTCCACGTGAGCGATCCCGTGGGCCGTTGCGAACGCCCGCGCGGCCGCCCGCTCGCTGCGCGGCAGGCTTGCCGACACGGCCGTGACGGCAACAGCCCGGTCCCCGAGCTCCTGCGCCGCGACGGCCGCCACCAGCGCCGAGTCGACCCCGCCGGAGTAGGCGACCAACAGCCGCGGCTCGGCGCGTACCCGCTCCCGAAGCGCCGCCAGCTTCACCTCATCAGACGTCTCGACCACGCACCGCACTCTAAGCGGGTGACCCGCCGCTTGGCACCGGGAACGCGAGGTAGGGTCGGCCGTCCCGAGGGCGGAGGTGAGAGATGGGCGAGTCGAGCCGGCCCTGCTCCGAGTTCCTCGACACCTCCCTGACCCGGCCGTACCCGGATACGGCGGTCCTCACGGTGCGGGGCGAGATCGACACGCTCACCGCACCGGCGTTCACGGCCGCCACCGAGGAACTGCTCACCGCATCGGGTGAGGTTCTCGTGATGGACCTCACCGAGGTCCGGTTCCTCGCCTCGAGCGGCCTCGCGGTGCTGATCACCGCGGCACACCGGGCCGAGGACAGGGGCATCCGGTTGCGGCTGGTCATCGGCAACCGGGCGGTGCGCCGCCCGCTCGAGATCACCGGCACCGCCCCGCTGTTCGACCTGCACCCCGACACGGAGTCCGCATACGGGGGGCGCGATTGAACCCGCAAACACCAGATAGCAAGATGAAGCCGCCGGTGCGGTTGACCGCACCCGACTGACCGGAAGGAGACCCGGCAGCGTGTCCGACCTGGACTCCCCCTCGCCCGCCGACGCACTCGACGGGGCATCGACCGTGGAGGTCCGGACGTCGGCGAGCGCCGCGCTGATCCCGACCATCCGCGCGGTCGCCTCCGACCTGGCCGCACGGGCCGACTTCGACCTCGACGCCATCTCCGACCTGCGGATGGCCGTGGACGAGGCCTGCGCCACGCTCGTCGATGTCGCCGCCCCCACCTCGTGGCTGCGGTGCACGTTCCTGGTGCGCCCCGAGCGCATCGAGGTGCACGCGGAGGTGCAGACGAAGCACTCCGAGGCGGTGGTCTCCACCGACACCTTCGGCTGGCGCGTGCTGCAGACCCTCGCCGACGAGGTCACCGTCCACCACGAGCCCGGTCGCGACGACGCAGCGCCCACGGTGGGCATCCGGTTGGACAAGCGCTCCGGCGACGTGATGCGGTGACCCGAGCAGACCCCGAGTACGGACACCTCTCGCCCCTTCTCGAACGCTATGCAGCACTGCCGGCCGACCACCCGGACCGGGAGAAGCTGCGGGACGAGCTGGTTCGGGGGTTCCTCCCGGTGGCCCAGCACATCGCTCGCCGCTTCTCCAACCGCGGCGAGCCGCTCGACGACCTCATCCAGGTCGCCACGGTCGGGTTGATCAATGCGATCGACCGCTACGCGCCCGACCGCGGCACCGACTTCTTCTCGTTCGCCGTGCCCACCATCAGCGGCGAGGTCCGGCGCCACTTCCGGGACCTCGGCTGGTCGATGCGCGTCCCGCGGCGGCTCAAGGACCTGCACGTCTCGATCAACAGCGCGGTGTCGGAGCTGTCACAGAGCCTCGGCCGCGCGCCCAAGCCCACCGAGATCGCCGAGCGCCTCGGGGTGCCCGTCTCCGAGGTGCTGGAGGGCCTGGAGGCTTCCGAGGCGTACCGCAGCTCGTCGCTGGACGAGATGCTCTCCTCCGAACAGGGCAGCGCCACCGTCGGCGAGCTGGTGGGCGAGGCCGACGCCGAGCTCGACCGCGTCGACTTCCGGCAGGCGTTGCGCCCCGTACTCGCCGAGCTCGCCGAACGCGAGCGCACGATCGTGCTGCTGCGGTTCTTCGGCAACATGACCCAGACCCAGATCGCCGATCGGGTCGGCATCTCGCAGATGCACGTGTCCCGGCTGCTGGCACAGACCCTCGACCGGCTGCGCACCCGACTGGACCCCGAGACCCGCGTCGGCTGACCGCTGCGACACAATCGCTCGCGGGGCGCTGGAGGGGGAACATCGTGACCGGTCAGCCGGAACACGTGGTGATCGTCGGTGCCGGGCTGGGTGGATTGCGCACGGCACAGCAGCTGCGGTCGGCCGGGCTGCAGGGCCGGATCAGCCTCGTCGGTGCCGAATCACGCCTGCCGTACGACCGGCCGCCGCTGTCCAAGCAGCTGCTCACCGGGGAGTGGGGCCCCGAGCGCACCGGGCTTGCCGAGCCCGACACGTTCGACGAGCTCGGCGTCCGCACCCACCTCGGCAACCCGGCCGTGGCCCTGCGCCCCGGCGACCGGGGCCACGAGCTGGAGCTCGCCGATGGGGCCGCACTGCACGCCGACGCCGTCGTGATCGCCACGGGGCTGGTCGCGCGCGAGTTCCCGGACCAGCCCGCGCAGGTGCACACCCTGCGCACCCTCGACGACGCGCTCGCCCTGCGGGCCACGCTGGAGACGGCCGGCTCACTCCTCGTCGTCGGGGCCGGGTTCATCGGGGCCGAGGTGGCAAGCTCGGCCCGCACGCGCGGCGTCACCGTCACGGTGGTGGAGGCGCTCGACGTGCCCGCGGTCCACGCGCTCGGGCCGCAGGTGGGGCGGCTCGCCGGCCGACTGCTCATCGAGGGCGAGGTCGAGCTGCACACCGGCGCCAAGATCACGCGCTTCGTGGAGGAAACGGACGGGGTGACGGTCGAGCTCGCCGACGGCAGGCAGCTCGGCGCGAATGCCGCCGTCGTCGGGATCGGCGGGGTTCCGCGGCTGGACTGGCTGGCCGGCACCGGCGTCGATACGTCCCGCGGCATCCCCTGCGGCGACACGGGCCGGGTCCACGGCCTGGAAGGCGTATGGGCCGTCGGCGACGTTGCGTCGTGGGACGACCCGGTGACCGGCGCCCGGCACCGCCACGAGCACTGGACGAGCGCGGGCGACCAGGCCGCCGTCGTGGCCAGGGACGTCCTGGCGGCCCCGCCCCCGCAACCGGCGGTGCCCTACTGCTGGTCCGACCAGTTCGGGCTCAAGATCCAGATCCTGGGGCGGCCGGAGCTGGGCGAGGAGGTAGTGCCGCTGCACGGCACCGGCCTCGACAGCGGCCCCGTGCGCGGCACGGTGGCCGCGTACGTCGCGGGCGACCGGGTGATGGCGGTGACGGGCTTCGGCGCCGCCCGCCTGGTGGCCCGCTACCGCCCCCTGGTCGCCGCGGGCGCCCCATTGGCAGAGGCGCGCGCCATGGCGGCGACGCTTACCTGAGCGCACCGATTCCGGGGCTCAGCGGAACAGCTTGCGGAGCAGAGCGAACACGAGCAGGGCGCCGATGGCCATCAGGCCGTAGCGGATCCGCGGGTCAGCCAGGCGGTGCTCCACGCTCTCCTTGCCGGCCGCCACCAGGTGCTTCGGATGAGCCCGCTCCGAGAGCTCGTCGAGGCTGTCCGCGAGCGCGTCCCTTGCCTGCTCGATCTCGCGCTGGATGGTGTCCGGGTCGCGGGGCACGACGCCTCCTGGGGCTGCGGTCGACTGTCTTGCGGAGGGTGCCACCGTAGATCAGCGGCTGAGGTGCCAGTATCGCGGCATGACCACCCGTCTGGCCCCCGGCGACACGGCTCCCGACTTCACCCTTCCCGACGCGGACGGCAAGCCCGTGTCCCTCTCCGACTACCGCGGCCGCCGGGTGATCGTGTACTTCTACCCGGCCGCCAGCACGCCCGGCTGCACGAAGCAGGCCTGCGACTTCCGCGACAACCTGGCCGAGCTGGGCGACGCGGGCCTCGACGTCATCGGGATCTCGCCCGACAAGCAGGCGAAGCTCGTGAAGTTCCGCGAGACGGAGGGCCTCACGTTCCCGCTGCTCTCCGACGTCGACAAGGAGGTGCTCACCGCATGGGGCGCCTTCGGGGAGAAGCAGATGTACGGCAAGACGGTCACCGGTGTCATCCGGTCGACGTTCGTGGTGGGCCCTGACGGGAAGATCGAGCAGGCGTTCTACAACGTGCGCGCCACCGGGCACGTCGCGAAGCTGCGCAAGGACCTCGCGGTCTGAGCACCACGAGGCCGACCACCGCTCGCCGGCGCCGACCTTCAGGTCCTGGCCCGCATCGCCTCCCGCACGACCTCGGCAACCGAGGGGTCCAGTGCCGCCTCCCGGAGGAGCCGTGCGACGTCCCGGGCCTCCGCCGTGTCCGGGTGGGTGGCGCCGAGCCTGCGGGACAGGCTCCCGATGTTCCGCTCGGCGATCAGGCCGGCCTCCGCGAAGCGGTCGAGACGGGCGAGGACGGAGATCAACGCGCGGCGACGCGTGACGGTCCTCGGGTGATCGAAGCCGGGGAACAGCTCGTCCCACTCCAACAGCCTGCGAAGGAGCGGGGCGAGCTCCTCCCACCGGCCGGCCCGCAGGTGCCGCCGGGCCCGGTCGTACAGGCTGACGGCCTCGACGGCGGCGATACCGGCCTGCACGCACCCGTAGGCGAACCCCCCGCCTGCGGTGGCGAGGACGACGACGAACACCAGCGGGTCCGCACCGACGGCTTCCAGGGCCTTCATCCCCAGGCCCATCACGACAACGCCGACCGCGAACCCGAGTGCTCCACCGACGACGTTCTCGACGGCCTTGCGCCTCCGCTCCCCCACCGTGCCCACCTCCTCGGTCGTCCACCGGTGGTGACGACCCGATGAGGGCGGCCGGGGTTGGGGGGCCTACTCGAAGATCTCGGCGATTCCGGGAAGCTGCGCGCGGTAGCCGTCGAGGAGCCGCTGCGCCACGCCCACCGAGTCGACGAGCGGGTGCTGGGCGAACGCGCGCAGCGCCAGCGCATCCGACCCGGTGACGGCAGCTTCGATGGTGTCCTGCTCCACCGCCTTGACCTGCTGCAACAGGCCTAGCATCGCGCCGGGCAGCGGGGTGGTGGCCAGCGGCGTGACGCCGTGCGGGCCCACCAGGCAGGGCACCTCCACCACCGCCTCGGCAGGCAGCCCGGGCACGGCGGCACCGTTGCGGACGTCGAGGATCATCGTGCGCGGCTCCCCGCCGGACAGCGCCGCCATCAGCTCGAGCGCCACCTGCTGGTAGCCACCGGCTGCGACGTCCTCGGTCGCGCGTTCGCCCGCGCCGCTCGCCTCCCGGCTCTCGGCCATGTAGCTGGCGTCGCGCTCTGCGCGCACCCGCGTCCAGCGCTCCAGGGCACCCGCGGGGTCGGCCGCGGTGTCGGCGTAGAACCGCTCCTGCTGGGCGAGCAGGTACTCCCCGCGCGTGCTCTCGGCGCCGCCGATCGACGCCACCGCCTCGCGGTTGCGGTAGAAGTAGTAGAGGTACTCGTTGGGCAGCGCCCCGATGGCGCGCACCCAGTCGGCACCCACGAGCCGCGCCTCCTCGATGGACGCGAGCACGGCGTCGTCGGCCAGCAGGTCGGGCAGCCGGTCCACCCCGTCCACGCGAAGCCCGCGCAGCCAGCCCAGGTGGTTGAGCCCGACGTAGTCGACGACGCGCTCACCCGCCGGCAACCCCAGAGCCCGAGCGGCCCGGTTCACCAGCCCGATCGGCGAGTCGCAGATGCCCACCACGCGCTCGCCGAGCACCCGCTGCATGGCCTCGGTGATCATGCCGGCGGGGTTGGTGAAGTTGATGACCCACGCGTCCGGCGCCACCGCGGCCACCCGCTCGGCGACGCGCAGCGCGACCGGCACCGTCCGCAGGCCGTAGGCGATCCCGCCCGGCCCGGTGGTCTCCTGGCCCAGCACACCGCACGACAGCGCCACGCGCTCGTCCACGGTGCGGCCGGCGAGCCCGTCCACCCGTATCGCGGAGAACACGAACCGGGCGTCGGCCACTGCGTCGTCGAGGTCGGTGGTGGCACGCACGGCAGGACCGCCCCCGACCTGCTCGAGAACGGCCTGGATCGCCGCGAGCCGCCCGGGCGCGACGTCGTGCAGGACCACCTCGCTGATCGGGGACGAGTCCCCGAGCGACTGGTAGACCAGTGGCACCCGGAACCCGCCACCGCCGAGGATCGTGAGTTTCATCAGCTCCACGCGCCGGGAGTCCGGTGCGTAGATCGGCGGATCCAGGTTTCCGCCGTATGCGCCGGCGGGCCGTCCTCGTACCGGGCGTACTCGGGCGGTTCGCCGGTGCGCACAGCGGGGAGCTGGGCCGTCCAGGTACGTGGTGGACTCCCGGCGCGGGGCGCCACCAGCCGGATCTCCGTCCCGGCCGCGGCGCACGCCGCGAGTGTGGCGTTGTCGGCGCCCTCGTTGGTGACGATCACGTCGACCTGCTCTGGCCCGCACACGGTGAGCAGTCCGGTGCCGGGGAACTTGCCGCGGTCGGCCACCACCACGGTCTGTTCGGCCGCATCGATCATCGCCCGCTTGACCGGCACCTCGACGAGCGTGGAGTCGCGCACCTGGCCGTCACGCGCGATGCCGCTGGTGCCGAGGAACAGCCGGTGGGCGCGCACCTCGCGCAGTGCCTGCTCGGTGAGCATCCCGACGAGCGAGTGGTAGTTGCGCCGCAGGATGCCGCCGAGCACGAGCAGCTCGACGGCTGGGTCGTCGCGCAGCTCGTCGACGACCGCGAGGCTGCTCGTGATCACCGTGATCCGCCTGCCCCGCAAGGCCCTCGCGAGCCGCGCGGTCGTGGTGCCGATGTCGATCAGCACCACCTCACCGTCACCGACGAGCTCGGCCGCCGCCCGCGCGACGCGTTCCTTGTCGCCTGCGGCCACGGTGGCCACCTGCGCGAACGGCACCGGGTCGTCGTCAGGGACACACCCGGCACCACCCCGCACGCGGCGCAACGCGCCGTCGGCGTCGAGCGACTGCAGGTCGCGCCGGATCGTCGACGGGCTCACACCGAGGTTCTCGGCCAGCGCCTCCACGGAGACCACGCCGGAGGACCGCACCAGGCGGAGGATCTCCCCGTGACGCGTCGCCGGAAGCACGCGCACACCGTAACGCAGCAACGAGCACCCGAACAGCCACGAGTGAGCAGTTCTGAGCAACTTCGCGCACAGATGGTTGCCATCTGCGCAGCCCACCCGGCAGGATCCGGGCAGGCGAGCCGACGGACAGGTGGTGCAGGCAAGTGACCAGCGCGATCGTGGAGACCCCCCACGAGCCCGTGTTGTGGGATCCGCTCGCCGACCTGCGCGACGCCGACTCCCCGGCCGTCGACGTCTTCATGTCCGGCACGGTGTTCCTCGACATCGTGTTCACCGGGCTGCCCTCGGCCCCGGCCGCGGGCACGGAGGTGTGGGCCTCCGGCATGGCCTCCTGCCCCGGCGGCATCGCCAACCTCGCGGTGGCCGCCGCCCGGTTGGGCCTGCGCACGAGCCTCGCAGCGGGCTTCGGTGACGACGTCTACGCCGACTTCCTCTGGCAGACACTGGCCGACCAGGAGCGCGTCGACCTCTCCCGGTCCCGCCGCTTCGCCGAGTGGCACTCCCCCGTCACCGTCTCAATGGCCGTGCAGCGCGACCGCAGCATGGTCACCCACGGCCACGAGCTGCCGATCAGCGCCGACGAGCTCATCGGCGCGCCCCCGCGGTGCCGCGCCGTGATCACCAGCATCGGCGAGGGCGTCACCGCCCCCGTCCTCCCGTCGTGGGTGGCGCGGTCCCGGCAGGACGGCGCGCTCGTCTTCGCCGACGCCGGGTGGGATCCCACCGGTGCATGGGACCCCCTCCTGCTGCGCACGCTCGCGGGCTGCGACGCGTTCATGCCCAACGCCGTCGAGGCCATGCACTACACCCGCACGGACAGCCCACGAGCCGCGCTGCGCGCGCTCGCCGAGCACGTCCCGCTCGCGGTCGTCACGCTGGGTGCGGAGGGCGCCATCGCCATCGACGGCGTCACCGGCGAGAAAGCGGAGGTGCCCGCACTTCCCGTCGACGCGCTGGACCCCACCGGGGCGGGCGACGTCTTCGGGGCGGCGCTCGTGATGGGCACCATCGCCGGCTGGCCCCTCGAACACCGGCTGCGGTTCGCCGGGGTATCGGCGGCGCTGGCCGTCCACGAGTTCGGGGGCTCCCTCGCCGCCCCCGGCTGGGGCGACATCGGCGACTGGTGGCGACGCACCCGCGCATGCGCCGCCGAGGGAAACCCCCGGTCCGTCGAGCTCGCAGGCCGCTACGGATTCCTCGATGACCTCGTGCCACGCACGCACGTCTGCGGCGTGCGGCGGGCCGCTGCCACGATCGCCCGCCACTCCGATGTCACCCGGCCCTAGGATCTCGCGTCGGAGGAGGGGGTTTGGTGGCCACCGACGACGACGTGCGCCGGATCGCGCTCGCGCTGCCCGGCGTCGAGGAGATCCCGAGCGATGGCTTCGACTTCCGCGTCGGGAACAAGGGCTTCGTGTGGTCCTACCCCGAGCGCGAGCCCGGCAGGCGGCGCGTGATCCGCACCGACGTCGCCGTGCTGTACGTCGGCGACGAGGCGGAGAAGCAGGCGCTGCTGCTGGGCGAGCCCGAGCTGTTCTTCACGCACCCGAGCTACGACGGCCTGCCGCTGGTGATGGTGTGGCTTAAGCGCGTCGATCTGCCACGGCTGGAGGAACTGATCCTCGACGCCTGGCGCATGCGTGCGCCTGCGGAGCTGACCGACCGCTTGATCTAGCACTGCTTGTGGACAACTCGCGATCTTCACGACAGCCTACGAACGCATGTTCGATAGCGTCGGGATCATGCCCCGAGCGCGGAGTTGGACGGACGAGCAGCTCAAAGCCGCCGTGGCGGCGAGCCGGACGCTCAGTGAGGTGTGGCGCCGGCTCGGGCTTCACCCAGGCAAGTACGACTTGCTCCGAAGACACATCGCGCGCCTTGGGCTGGATGCGTCGCACATCCCGTTTTCCGCCGAGGGTGTACGGCAACACCGGCGCTCCTGGTCGCTGGAGGATCTCGCGGAGGCGGTGGCAGCGAGCGACTCGGTGTCCGAGGTGAGCCGACGTCTGGGATACACGCCAAACGGTGGCGTGCATCGCATGATCGTTGGCCACATCCGGACATCAGGCTTGGACACGTCGCACTTCACGGGCACTCGATGGGCACGAGGTCTGAGACGTCCGAAGATCCCGTTGGAGGAGATCCTCGTTCGACGGTCCACGTACCGCGGCAACTCGAACCTGCGCAAGCGCCTCATCGAGGCGGGGCTGCTTGCACCGAAGTGCGCCGAGTGCGGCATCACCAGATGGCAGGGCAAGCCGCTGCCTCTGCACCTTGATCACATCAACGGTGACCACACCGACAACCGGCTCGAGAACCTCCGTATCCTGTGCCCGAACTGCCACGCCATCACCGACACCTGGTGCCGGCGTAACAGGAAGCCGGCGTACTCCAACTGGCAGAGAGGCGGCGCTTAGAACGCCGACAGTGTGGGTTCGAATCCCATCGCCGGCACCACCGACTACGCGGGGCTCCCCACCTGGGGCTCCGCGTCTCCACCGGCCGTGGCGACTGGCGCACTCGCTGGTCGCCGGGCCGCGATCAGCGCCCCTGTGAGCCCGACGGCACCCGAGCACACCGAGACCAGCAGCATCGCCGGGTGCGGGTTGCCACCCACCGCGGCATCGCCGAGGATCACGATCCCGATCGTCCCGGGCAGGACACCCAGCACCGTGCCCAGCAGGTAGGGCACGAAGCGCACGCCCGACAGCGCAGAGGCGTAGTTCATCGCCGAGAACGGCACGGCCGGGATCAGGCGCAGCGACACCATCGCGAGGAGACCGTTGCGGTCCAGCCGGGCGCGCACCCACGTCATGACGCGGTGGTCGGCGTGCCGGCGGACGAACCGGCCGCCCATCAGCCTGACCAGCCAGAACGCGACGCCAGCTGCAAGCGAGGTGCCCGCCACGGCGAGCGCAACGCCCGCGATCCCGCCGAACAGCACGCCGGCCGCCACCGTGAACACCGTGCGCGGGACCGGCGTGACCGTGACCATGCCCTGCAACAGCACGAACAGCAGCGGCGCCCAGAGGCCAGCAGCCTGCACGGCCGTGCGGACGTCCAGCAGGTCGGTGCCGGTCTGGAACAGCAGGAAGACGATCACAACGCCCACGAGCACGCCAATGCCCATGGCGGCGATCCGTCCCCAGCTCACTCGACCGAAGGTACCGGCGTCCGAAACCGCGGCACGGGAAGGGTGGCGCTCGACACCGCTCGTTCACCTCAGCGGCAGCTACGGTGCGGTGCGTGACCACGGAGCAGCCCACCCTCGACCTCGACCCCGACGGCCTCGCCGTGCGCCGCGAGGTGCTCGGGGCCGACCACGTCGACGCCGCGATCGCCCGCGCAGACGCCGTCACGGCCGACTTCCAGGAGCTGATCACCCGGTACGCGTGGGGCGGCATCTGGACCCGTCCCGGCCTCGACCGGCGGATGCGCAGCGCCATCACCCTCACCGCGCTCATCGCCCACGGCCACTACGCCGAGCTGGAGATGCACCTGCGCGCCGCCCTGCGCAACGGCCTCACCCGCGAGGAGATCGTCGAGGTGCTGCTGCAGAGCGCGATCTACTGCGGCGTCCCCGCCGCCAACTCCGCGTTCGCCGTCGCCCGCCGGGTACTGGCCGAACCCGACCCGACCGACTGAGCGGAGCTTGCGGAGCGAACATCGGCACTGAGCACTACCCGGGCGGGATGTTGGCGTTCATGCGGAAGAAGTTCGTGGGGTCGTACCTGGCCTTGAGCGCGGTCAGCCGGGCCCACTGGACATCGGTGTAGGCCTGTCGCACGCGCTCGGCCGCGTCGTCGCCGGTGAAGTTCACGTAGACGCCACGACTGTAGGGCTCCAGCGCGGAGAAGAGCTTGCGTACCCACCCGATGTGGCGGTCGGCGTCGCCGACTTCCTCGGGCAGCCACGACGCCACGACGTTGAGGTCATGGCAGGCGTCCCGGTAGGGGAAGGCGGTCGATTCCTCGGGCGTCCTTGCCACGGCGCCGCCGAGGCAGAAGATCGGAATCGCCGACAGCGGTGACGTGACCTGCTCAGCGTGCTCGACGACCACGTCGATGATCTCGTCGGAAAGCGGGCCCAGCTTGTGGGCCTTCCAGTAGTAGTGCCGGCCGTGGGGGTATGCGGCGTCGAACATCTTCTGGTGGGCGACGTACGGCTTGGTCGTCAATGCGTCGAGCGCGGGGCTGCCGAGCTGCCGGATCGGCCCCAGCACGTCGCGCCCGTCGTCGGCCGGTCCGGCGTAGGTGACGATCAAGGCGACGATCGGCTTGCCGTGTAGCTCTTCGGGCACGATCGGCAGCGACGGGGCCAACCGCAGGTTGGCCATCATGCCCACCTCGTCGGGCGCCTCGGCCATGAACTCCCGGAGGAACCGCAGGACCTTCGGAGCCTTGTCCATGGGCCATGCCACCATCCCGGCCAGCACGGTCGGGCCGAGGGGTTGCAGTTCGAAGGTGAAGCTGGTCACGATGCCGAAGTTGCCGCCCCCGCCCCGCAACGCCCAGTACAGCTCCGGGTGCTCCAGTTCGCTGGCCACGACGAACTCCCCGTCGGCGGTGACCACATCGCAGGACCGGAGGCGGTCGATGGCGAGGCCGAGCTTGCGCATCAGGTGACCGAGCCCGCCGCCAAGGGTCAGGCCACCCATCCCGGTGTGGCTGACGATTCCGCCCGTGGTGGCCAACCCGAATGCCTGGCTCTCCCGGTCGAGGTGGGCGGTGAGACAACCGCCTTGCAGCTGGATGGTGCGCGCAAGTGGATCGACCCGCGATCCGGTCATGGCGGAGAGGTCGATGACGACCCCGCCGTCACAGATGGCATGGCCTGCCACGGCGTGCCCACCGCCCCGCACGGACGCCGGCAGGTCGTTGTCGCGGCAGAAGCGCACGGCGGCCATGACATCGGCGGCGCCTCGGCAACGGGCGATCAGGGCCGGCCGCCGTTGCACGTGCCCGTTCCAGATCTGGCGGGCGGTGTCGAAGCCCGCCTCCTGAGGCTGGATCACTTCGCCGGCGAAGTTCGCCGTCAGCGTCTCGATGTTGGCGCCCTCGATCGTCGTCATTTCGCACCTCCTGGTGTGCGCGGATCGTGACGCCGATGGCTGCGCCCAGGAAGTGCAAAGTCTGAACCCGAGCCGGCCGCAGAGGCTCAGGTGGGAGTGTCGGCCAGCTCGGGGACAGGCTCGTGCCGGGTCGATCCGTCGTAGCCCGCCCGCGGGTCGTCGGCCGCCCATCCGTGCCGGTTCCAGGTCGGAAGCGCCCTGGCCAGCTCCGGGGATCCCGTCACCTCGATCGCCCCGGAGCGCAAGGCGTCGCGCCACTGGATCTGCCCCATGTGCCAGCGGACGAACGCCTGCGGATCATGGACGACGACGATGAGTTCCTCTTCGCCGCCCGGATGCTTCAGGCAGTACTCGACGTCGCGCGCCTCGATTAGCAGCCAGCTCCTACGGGCGGGACCCGGCAGCGTCGGATACTCGAAGCGGATCACCACCCGGCGCCGCGGGAGTCGGTCGCGGTCCAGGAAGAAGCTCGCCCACGCCCACAGCACCACGCCTGGATGGGCGTGTTCGGGCTTCAGCTCCGCCCACCTTCGACCCCAGCGCTCGAGCACCAACATGAGCTCCGAGAGCTCCCGGCCCGCCTGCGTGGGCTCGTAGATCGAGCCATGGCCGTCGGGCTTGGGACGGATCTCGATGATCCCGGCGCGCTCCAGCTCCCGCAGTCGTTTGGACAGCAGTCCACGAGACAGCCCGGGGGCACCGTCGGCGATCTCGTTGAAGGTCTGGAAGCCGACGAGGATGTTGCGGAGGATGATCATGGTCCAGCGCTCGCCCAGCAGCTCCGACGACCGCGCGATCGGGCAGTACTGCCCGTAGGTCCTCATCCCCCACAGCGTGCCACCGCGTCCATGAACGAGGAAGCGTCCCGGATTCAGGTCAGGGCGTGCAGGTGGGGCAGGAGGGCGCGCATGGCGCGGCCGCGGTGGGAGGCGGCGTCCTTCTCCTCGGGGGTGAGCTCCGCGGAGGTGCGCTCCTCGCCGTCCGGCACGAAGATCGGGTCGTAGCCGAAGCCGCCGGAGCCGCGGGGCGCCCGCACGATCCGCCCGGGCCACTCGCCGTGCACCACGGTCTCCGGCCCGCCCGGCACCACCAGCGCCGCCGCGCAGACGAACGCGGCTCCGCGCCGCTCGTCGGGCACGTCGGCGAGCTGGCCCAGCAGCAGCTCGAGGTTGGCGAGGTCGTCGCCGTGGCGACCGCACCAGCGCGCCGACAGCACGCCGGGCATTCCGTTCAGCGCCTCGACGGCGAGTCCCGAGTCGTCAGCCACGGACGGGAGGCCGGTGGCGGCCGCGGCGTCGCGCGCCTTCGCGAGCGCGTTCTCGGCGAACGTGGCGCCCGTCTCGGGGGCCTCCGGGAACTCCGGCACGTCGGCGAGCCCCAGCACCTCGAACGGGCCGTCGGCGAGCATCCGGCGCAGCTCGGCGAGCTTGCCCGGGTTGCGGGTGGCGAGCAGGGCCTTCACGAGCGCCCCGGCAGGTCGCGGGGGTAGGGCTGTGCCAGCACCTCGGACTGCAGGTCCGACAGCTGCCGGATGCCGGCGAGCGCGATGTCGAGCATCGTGTCGAGCGTGCTGCGGGTGAACGTGGCGCCCTCACCGGTGCTCTGCACCTCGATGAGCGTGCCGGTGTCGGTGGCGACGACGTTCGCGTCCACCTCGGCGCGGGAGTCCTCCTCGTACGGCAGGTCGAGCCGCACCCGCCCGTCCACCACCCCGACGCTGATGGCCGCGACCTGGCAGGACAGTGGCTTCGGGTCGGCCAGCGCACCGTGGCTGCCGAGCCAGGTGACGGCGTCGGCGAGCGCGACGTAGGCACCGGTGATCGCGGCCGTGCGGGTGCCGCCGTCGGCCTGGATGACGTCGCAGTCGAGGGCGATGGTGTTCTCGCCGAGCGCAGCCAGGTCGATGCACGCGCGCAGCGAGCGGCCGATCAGCCTGCTGATCTCGTGCGTGCGGCCGCCGATGCGGCCCTTCACCGACTCGCGGTCACTGCGGGTGTTGGTGGCCGAGGGCAGCATCGCGTACTCCGCGGTGACCCATCCGAGGCCGGAGCCCTTGCGCCAGCGCGGAACGCCCTCCGCGACGCTCGCCGCGCACAGCACCTTCGTGTCGCCGAACTCGACGAGCACCGAGCCCGCCGGGTGCTTCTGGAAGCCCCGGGTGATCGTCACCGGGCGGAGCTCGTCGTCGGACCTGCCGTCTGCGCGTGTCACGCGGCCACCCTATGACCCCGGCTGAACCCGACGCCGCGGCCGCCCGTTGGACAGGACATGTGGGTCATCGACGGCATCCCGCTGCATCCGCTCGTCGTCCATGCCGTGGTCGTCCTGCTGCCGCTCGCGGCGCTGGGCGCCGTCGTGATCGCGGTACGACGCTCGTGGCGGCGTTCGTTCGGCATCCCCGTCCTGCTCATCGCCCTTGCCGGCGTCGCGGCGATCCCGATGGCCACCAGCACCGGCTCAGAGTTGTATACCGCCCTCGATGTCCAGAACCCGGTGCTCGATATCCACATGCAGCGCGCCTCGTGGCTCCTGCCGGTCGCGCTCGCGTTCCTCGTCCTGCTGGGCAGCGCCGTGCTCACCGAGCTCGCGGCTGTACGGGCCGAGGTGGGCGCGCATGCCGCGCCGGCTGCCACCCCCACCCGCTATCGCGTGGCCACCGGGCTCTCGGCGGTGGCTGCGCTCACGGGCCTCGCGACCGCCGCCATCGTGGTGTTGGTCGGGCACGCCGGATCGATGGCCGTCTGGCAGGGAATCGGCCAGTAGTCAGTCAGATCTCGTACGCGCAGTCGGGGGCGACGAGCTCCACCGGCCCGTCGAACGCGGCCTTGGCCTCGGCGAGCAGCTCCTCCCCGTCGAACCATGCCGGCACGTGGGTGATGAGCAGCCGCCCGGCCCCGGCCGCCGCGGCGTGCTCGCCCGCCTGCCGCCCGGACAGGTGCACCCCGGTGGGCGGCTCGTCCGCCCACTCCGGCATGACGTGCGGCCATGTGGCCTCGCACAGCAGCACGTCGGCGCCGCGCGCGAGTTCCACGAGCGCTGTGCACGGACCGGTGTCGCCGCTGTAGACGAGGCTCCGCCCACCCGCGTCGACACGCAGGCCGTAGGCCTCACAGAGGTGGTCGACGCGCCGGGCCGTGAGCGTGACCGCGCCGACGTCGGACGTCCCGCCGTCGGTGAGTGCGTGGAAGGTGAACACGTCGGTGAGGTCGGTCTCGGCCCGCTCGGCGGCCGAGGGCGCGTACGCCGCGGCGAACCGATCGGGTGCCTCGGCGGGGGCGTGCACCGGAAGTGGCCGGGCGGCCGGGTCGTACGGCGGGCGCGGGTGATAGCGGCGGTGCACCACGAGCGACGTGAAGTCGGCGCAGTGGTCGGGATGCAGGTGGGAGAACGCGACGGCGTCGAGCTCCCACGGGTCGACGTGGCGCTGCAGGGCGCCGAACGTGCCGTTGCCCATGTCGAGTGCGAGGCACGCGTCCCCGGCCTCGACGAGGTACCCGGATGCCGGCGAGCCCGGCCCCGGCCCGCTGCCCGAGCATCCGAGCACGATCAGCCGCATGAGGTGAAACTAGCGGGCACGCGTGTGCCGCAGCCACCACAAGCCGATGAGCGGGAGCACGAGCGGCACGAACCCGTAGCCGCGCCCGTACACCGACCAGACGGTGTCGTCGGGGAAGTCGCCACTGTCGAACACGGTGAACGTACCGACGGTGAGCACGCCGACCAGCTCGAACACCACGGCTGCCCACGCGAGCCCGCGCGCGACGGGGCCGCGACCGGCGAGCCCGATCGTGGCGAGGATGTAGACGACACCGGCGAGCGCCGACAGCAGGTACGGCACCGGTGCCTCGCCGAACCGGGTGGCGATCTGCACGCCGGCTCGCGCCGTGGCCGACAGCGCGAACACCCCGTACACGGCGATCAGCACCCGCCCTGGGCCGGACGACGTCGCGCGGGCCGCCTCAGGCACCGGTGACCCAGAGCCCCTGCAGCCGCCAGACCGCGACGGCCGTGGCGATCGCGCCGACCGCGACGACGGCCCCACCCCACCGGGTGGGCTCCGCGGTCGCGAACTGCGTGGCGATCGGCAGCACGCACACGGAGACGACGAGGTAGATGAGGAACGTGGTGGTCTCGGGCAGCGCGGTGCCGCCGAAGACCCGCACCGCACCGATCGCAGCCTCGATCACCAGGAGCGCAACGGCCACTCCCACCGCGCGCTTGGTCCACACGTCCGGGGGCCGGTTCAGCACGGTGAGGACCACGCCGTAGACCGCGAGCGCCACGAGCGCCACCTGTACCACGACGACGAGAGCGCCGATCACGCCGCGACGCTACCCGAGCCCGACTCGGGCGCTCTCACACCCCGCGAGTCGCGCTCTCCGTGCACGCGAGTCGCGCTCTCGGTGCGGGCGAGTCGGGGTCAGGCGGGACTCGGCTGCGGCGTCGGCAGGCCAGCCACCGACCCGATCTCCGGGCCGAGGAAACGGCGGCCGAGACGGCGGAACGGCTCGGGGTCGCCAGTGGCGAGGAAGCGGTGGGGTGCGGGCGGCGGGTCGGCCGGGTCGCGGGCGAGGTCGTGCTCCATGAGCACGCGCACGACGTCCTTGGCCGTCTCGTCCGCGCTAGAGACGAGCGTGACGTCGGGCCCGGCCACGATCTGCAGCACGCCTGCGAGCAGCGGGTAGTGGGTGCAGCCGAGCACGAGCGTGTCGACGCGCGCCCGCTGCAACGGCTCCAGGTAGCTCTGCGCGAGCCCGAGCACCTGCCGCCCGCTGGTCATGCCGCGCTCGACGAAGTCGACGAAGCGCGGGCACGCGACGGCCGTGACCTCCACGCGGGGAGCGGCGGCGAAGGCGTCCTGGTAGGCGCCCGATGCGATCGTCGCGCTGGTGCCGATCACCCCGATCCGCCCGCTGCGGGTGGTGGCGACGGCCCGCCGCACCGCGGGGCGCAGCACCTCGACGACCGGCACCGGGTAGCGCTCCCGGATGTCGGGCAGACACGCGGCCGTGGCGGTGTTGCAGGCGACGACCAGCGCCTTGACGCCCTGCTCCATGAGCGCGTCGCCGACGGCGAGCGCGTGCCGGCGGACGTCGGCGATCCGCAGCGGCCCGTACGGCCCGTGTGCGGTGTCCCCGACGTACACGACCTGTTCCGCAGGCAGCTGGTCGATCACCGCCCTGGCCACGGTGAGACCCCCGACGCCGGAGTCGAAGATGCCGATCGGGGCGTCGGGACCGGGGGGCACGCGGGGAGTCTAGGCGGGCAGTGCCGAGCGCCGGTCCGCGCGGGCGGCGAGCCGGGCCGCCAGCAGCCCGGCGAGCGCCCCGAACAGGTGGGCCTGCCACGAGATGCCTGGCTGCCCGGGCAGCACGCCGAACAGGATCCCGCCCCAGACGAAGAACAGCCCGACCGCCATGAGGATCTGCAGGCCGCTGCGGGCGAAGAAGCCGCGCGTGAGCAGGAAGACCAGCCAGCCGAAGATCACCCCGGACGCCCCGATGTGGTAGCCGGAGCCGCCCGTGAGCCACACGCCGAGCCCGCCGAGCACCCAGATCGTGGCGGTGACCACCAGGAACTGCCGGAACCCGCCTGCCATGGCCAGGAACCCGAACACCAGGAACGGCACCGTGTTGCTCATCAGGTGGGCCCAGTTGCCGTGCAGAAGGGGTGCGAACAGCACACCGTCGAGCCCGTCGACCTGGAGCGGCTCGATGCCGTAGGTCCGATCGAGCGCCCCGCCACTGACGACGTCGAAGGCCTCGACGACGTACAGCCCGGCCGTGAACAGGAGCATGAACAGCGCCGAGCTCACCGGGTTGCGGGGCAGCACGCGGGCGGTCCGGCGAGGGGCAGGCGCAGGGGCGACCATGCCATCGAGGCTACGCATCTCGGCGGCCCGATGGGTGATCATGTTCGTACGCGGTGATTGTCCAAGCGGTCGTAGTGGCCCGATGTCGAGTACGAGCGCACCATGTCGGTGGCAAGGAAGTCGTGCGGGAACCCCAGCGACGGCGCGGTGGCCGCGTCGAGGACGTCGAGCTGTTCCGGTTCGAGGCGCAGGTCGAGGAAGCCCAGGTTCTCGCGGATCTGCTCCGGGCGCCTTCCGCCGAGGATCGGGATCACCCCACGCTGCCGCAACCACGCGAGCGCGACGTGGGCGGGCGGCCGGTCGATCTTGGCCGCGACCTCGAGGACGGCGTTCGCCGCGACATCGGGCCGCTCGCCGCCGGGAGCCTCGAGGCTGGTGAACGCTTCGTCGGCGAGGCGGTGGGTCCCCACCGCAGGCTCGGTACCCACGTACTTGCCGGTCAGGCGGCCGCCGGCGAGCGGCGACCAGGCCGTCACGCCGAGGTCGAGCGCCTCGGCCATCGGCACGAGGTCCCGCTCCGGTGTGCGCTGCGCGAGGCTGTACTCGACCTGGATCGCGATCGGCGGGGTCCAGCCGCGCGCGTCCGCCATCGCCGCGGCGTGAGAGACCACCCACGCCGGGGTGTCGGAGAAGCCGAAGTAGAGGATCTTCCCGGCCGCCACGAGCTGGTTCGCGCCCCGCAGCACCTCGTCGACGGGGGTCGTCTCGTCCCAGGTGTGCAGCCACAGCAGGTCGATGTGGTCGGTCCGCAGTGCCCGCAGGCTCCCGTCGACCGACTCGCGCATCGACTTCAGCGAGTTGCCGCTGCGGGAGATGTCGAAGGTGTTGGACGAGGTGTACTTGGTCGCCAGGACGAAGTGGTCGCGATCGGAGGCCAGCAGGTCCCCCAGCACGCGCTCGGACGAGTGCTGCTCGCCGCCGGGGTTGTCGCCGTAGATGTTCGCCGTGTCGACGAACGTGCCGCCCGCCTCGGCGAACGCTTCGAAGATCGCACGGCTCGTCTCGATGTCCGCGCCCCACGTGAGACCGCGGTCGGAGAAGGTCATGGCGCCCAACGCCACGTCGGACACCCGCAGGCCACTGCGGCCGAGAAGTCGGTATCGCACGTCTTCGACACTGGCATGATCGGAGAGGACGTCCCTGCCATCCAGCGGGAGTTCCTTGCCATGCCGAGCGCGGCCCTGTTCCTCCGCGAGGCCGGCACCGGGGAGACGGTGCGCCTCGCTCCCGACGACACGATCAGCCTCAGCAGCGAGCACACCGGCTGGGAGGGCATCGCGGTGGAGCGCCAGCGGCTGCCCGGGTGCGCCGCCGACGGGTACATGCCGTGGCACCTGCTGAGCGTCCAGATCACGCCGCCGGAGCGCTACGAGGACGCCGAGCTGGGGCCGGTGTCGCTGCGCGCGGGGGACGTGATCATCCGGCCGGCCGGGGTCGTCACGAAGGCGATGTGGGAGGGCATCCCGGACGTCGTGAACGTGGCGATCGACCCGGCCGTGCTCGCCCGCGTGGCCGCCGAGCTGCCGGGCGGTGACCCGGTCACGCTCGACCGCAGCTGGTTCGGGCCCGACCCGCACGCCCGCCACCTCGCCATGGCGCTGCAGGACGAGCTCGCGCAGCCGCACGCCGGCCGCGCCGGCACGCTGCTCGCCGACTCGGTGCGCACCGCGCTCGCGGCGCACCTGCTCGCCCGCCACGGCCGCCCGATCCGCGTCCCGCGACGCAGGCTGCTCTCGGAACAGGACCTCGCGCGGGTGCGTCAGCGCGTGGACGCCGACCTGGCAGGCGATCTGCGGCTCGCCGACTTGGCCGCGGTCGTCGCGCTCAGCCCGTTCCACTTCAGTCGCCTGTTCACGGCGACGACCGGCCGCACGCCGCACCAGTTCGTGCTGCACCGGCGGATCGAGCGGGCCAAGGAGCTGCTCCGCAGGCCCGGTGTCACGGTGCGCCAGGTGGCCCGGCGAACGGGGTTCGCCGACGCGGGCCACCTGGCGCGGCACTTCCGGCGGCAGGTGGGCACCACCCCGGCCCGCTACGCGGCCGCGGTGCGCAGACCCTGACGCTCGGCGAACACCGGCGTGCCGAACTGATCGCCGTCAGGCCCAGAGGTGGCCCTCGATGCCCTCGGCCGCGTCGTCCAGCTCGCCCGCGTAGGCGCCGGTGGACAGGTACTTCCAGCCGGCGTCCGCAACGATCATGACGATGTCGGCGGTCTCCCCCGCCCCCGCGGCCTTCTCCGCGACGGCGAGCGCGGCGTGCAGGATGCCGCCGCTGGAGATGCCGGCGAAGATGCCCTCCTGCTCCACGAGCTGGCGGGTGCGGCGCAGGGCGTCGCGGCTGCCAACGGAGTAGCGGGCGGTGAGCACCTCGGGGTCGTACAGCTCGGGGACGAAGCCCTCGTCGAGGTTGCGCAGGCCGTAGACCAGCTCGCCGTAGCGCGGCTCCGCCGCCACGATCTGGATGTCCGGCTTGTGCTCGCGCAGGTAGCGGCCGGTGCCCACCAGCGTGCCGGTGGTGCCGAGCCCGGCGACGAAGTGGGTGACGGTCGGCAGGTCGCGCAGGATCTCCGGGCCGGTGGTGCGGTAGTGCGCCTCGACGTTGGCCGGGTTGCCGTACTGGTAGAGCATGACCCAGTCCGGGTGCTCCGCGGCCAGCTCCTTCGCCATCGCGACGGCCTGGTTGGAGCCGCCCGCCGCGGGCGAGGAGATGATCTGCGCGCCGTACATCTCCAGTAGCTGCCGACGCTCGAGAGACGTGTTCTCCGGCATCACGCAGATCAGCCGGTAGCCCTTGAGCTTGCAGGCCATCGCGAGCGAGATGCCGGTGTTGCCGGACGTCGGCTCCAGCACCGTGCAGCCGGGCTGCAGCAGCCCGTCCGCCTCGGCCTTCTCGATCATCGCGAGGGCCGGGCGGTCCTTGATGGAGCCGGTGGGGTTGCGGTCCTCCAGCTTGGCCCACAGCCGCACGTGGGGTGCGGGCGAGAGCGACGGCAGTCCTACCAGCGGGGTGTCGCCGACCGCATGCAGCAGGGAGTCGTACCGGGCCATGACGCCTCCTGGGGTCGCGCTGGGCTCAGCGCATGCCACCCGCGACGGCGGGAAGGATGGTCACGGTGGAGTTCTCCCCCACCGGTGCCTCGAGCCCGCCGGCGAAGCGCACGTCCTCGTCGTCGACGTAGATGTTCACGAAGCGGTGCAGGTTTCCGTTGTTCACCAGGCGCTTGGCGATGCCGCTGTGGCGGGAATCGAGGTCGTCGATCACCTCGGCGACGGTGCTCCCCTTCGCCTCGACGGCCTTCTCGCCGCCGGTGTGGGTGCGCAGGATGGTCGGAATGGACACGGTGACGGCCATGCGGATGCTCCAGGGTGGTTCGGTCGTGGTCGGGACGCGGACGGACGTCAGGCGTGGTCCGGGACGTCGTCAGCACCCGTGTGCGAGAACATGTAACTCTCCACGACCTCGACGTCTTCCTCGGTGACCACGCCATCCACGATCCGGAACGACCGGAACTCATGGCCGGTCTTGTTGGTCACAGCGGGCTCGCGCGTCGACACGAGCACGTAATGCGCGTAGGGCTCGGAGGCGTAGGAGATGTCGGTGCGCGACGGGTAGGCCTCCGTGGCCGTGTGCGAGTGGTAGATCACCACGGGCACCTCGTCCCGGGAGTCCATGTCGCGGTAGAGCCGCAGCAGGTCGCCCGAGTCGAACTCGTAGAACGTGGGCGAGCGGGCGGCGTTCAGCATCGGGATGAACCGCTCCGGACGGTCGGATCCCTCGGGGCCGGCAATGACACCGCACGCCTCGTCGGGGTGGTCCCGGCGGGCGTGGGCCACGATCTCGTCCACGAGATCGCGTCGGATCACCAGCACGCCGTCCAGCCTACGTTCCGAATACGGCCGAACGCACATCACCGGGCGCGGCTCACATCTCTGCAAGACTCGCAGGATGCCCGCCCCGCGCCTGGAGATCACCTACTGCACGCAGTGCCGCTGGCTGCTCCGCGCCGGATGGACGGCCCAGGAGCTGCTCACGACGTTCCCAGCCGACCTCGGCGAGGTCGCGCTGGTGCCCGGCACCGGCGGCGTGTTCCAGGTGCGGCTCGATGACGACATGCTGTGGGACCGCGCCGCCGAAGGCGGCTTCCCCGAGCTCGCCCGGCTCAAGCAGCTCGTGCGCGACCGGGTGGCGCCCGACCGCGGCCTCGGCCACTCCGACCGGCGGGATCTCCCGCAGGTCGAGTAGCGCCGGCGTCAGCCGCGGAACTGCATTCGCGCCTGTACCAGCGAGTCCTGCACGTAGGTGAGCCAGTGGTAGACGCCGAGGTGCGCGGCCCGCGGGTCGTCGACGGGGAGGTCCTCGGGCATGTCCTCGCTGACGTCGAGCGCGGTGCCCAGCGCGAGCCGCACGTCGTTGAGGGCGGCGAGCCAGGCGTCGGCCTGCTCGGTGGTGAGCTCCACGCGGCCCCCGTCGTCGGGGAGGGTGTCGAGCACCAGCGCCGCCGCGGCGTCCTTCGCCTCGATCAGCTCGGGCTCGTGCAGCGAGCGCATGCCGGCGGACAGGTCGGGGTCGTCGGTGGAGAAGTCGGGGAGCAGCCGGGCGAGCACCCGGTCGTCGGGGCGGGTCGACGGGCCGGTGCGCATCCCCGTGAGCACCGCGAGCTCGTCGGCGGGGTTGTCGGCGGAGCGCCCGGCGAGCATCTGCCGGACCTCGTCGACCAGCCCGCGCAGGACGGCGGCCTCCTGGGGGTCGAACGTGCCCGCGAGCCGCGCCTTGCCGCCGCGGCCTGCCTTCTTCCAGCCGTTCATTGCTTCAGCCGTTCATTGTTTCTGCATGGTGGCCCAGAGACCGGCGGCGTGCAGCTTCGCGACGTCCGCCTCGATCTTGTCCTTGTCCCCCGACGACACCGCCGCCTTGCCCTTGTGGTGCACGTCGAGCATCAGGGCGGTGGCCTTGGGCTCGGGATAGCCGAAGAGCTTCTGGAACACGTATGTGACGTAGGACATCAGGTTGACGGGATCGTTCCAGACGATCGCCTGCCAGGGGACGTCGGCCGTTGTGTTCTCAGCGAGGTCCGGCTCCACCTGGCGCGTGGGTGCGGGTAGCGGCGCGGCCATGGTCTCCATGGTGACACCTCCCCCATTCGGCGCGCACGGCACATAGGCTCTCGATCCATGACTGGCAGTCCGTCGTCGGCCGGGGTGTCCACCGCCCTGTTCACCGACCGTTACGAGCTGACCATGGCGGCCGCAGCGCTCGCCGACGGCACCGCGAACCGGCACTGTGTGTTCGAGGTGTTCGCGCGCAGGCTGCCCGAGGGACGCCGCTACGGCGTGGTCGCGGGCACCGGCCGCCTGCTGGAGTCGATCGAGCGGTTCCGGTTCGGCGAGGAGGAGCTCGCGATGCTGGAGGGCGTTGTCGACGACGACACACTGTCCTGGCTGGGCGACTACCGCTTCTCCGGCGACATCGACGGCTATCCGGAGGGCGAGCTGTACTTCCCCGGGTCACCGATCCTCACCGTCACCGGCACGTTCGCCGACGCGGTGCTGCTCGAGACGCTCGTGCTGTCCATCCTCAACCACGACAGCGCCGTCGCGTCGGCCGCCGCCCGGATGGTCACCGCCGCCGCGGGCCGGCCGATCATCGAGATGGGCTCGCGGCGCACCCACGAGGCCGCCGCCGTGGCGTCCGCACGGGCCACCTACCTCGCCGGGTTCACCACCACATCCAACCTGGAGGCCCAGCGCAGGCACGGCATCCCCACCGCGGGCACCGCCGCGCACGCGTGGGTGCTGCTGCACGACGACGAGCTGACGGCGTTCACCAACCAGGTGAAGGCGCTCGGGCCGGACACCACGCTGCTCGTGGACACCTACGACATCCGCCGCGGGGTCGAGCGGGCGGTGGAGGCGGCGGGCACCGGGCTCGGCGCGATCCGGATCGACTCGGGCGACCTCGGCGAGCTCGCCCGCCAGGCGCGCGACCAGCTCGACGCGCTGGGCGCCACCGGCACGAAGATCGTGCTGTCCGGCGACCTCGACGAGTACGCGATCGCCTCGCTGCGCGCCGAACCCGTCGACTCGTACGGCGTCGGCACCTCGGTCGTCACCGGCTCGGGCGCGCCGACCGCCGGGATGGTCTACAAGCTGGTCGAGGTCGACGGCAGGCCGGTCGCCAAGCGCAGCGAGTCGAAGGAGTCGCACGGCGGCCGCAAGTCGGCCGTGCGCCGGTACAAGCCGACGGGAACCGCGATCGAGGAGGTCGTGCACATGGCCACCGCGCCGCCGGGGATCGGGCCGCACGACCGGGTCGTCCCGATCCCGCTGGTCCGGGGTGGCGAGCAGGTGCCGGGTCTGCCCACCCTCGAGGAGTCCCGCGAGCACCTGCGCGCCGCGCTGGTGTCCGTACCGTGGGAGGGCCTCAAGCTCTCCCGCGGCGAGCCCGCCCTGCCCACCGTGTTCGAGGGGATCTGATGCGTGCCCTGATCGTCGTCGATGTGCAGAACGACTTCTGCGAAGGCGGTTCACTGGCCGTCGACGGGGGTGCCGCGGTCGCGGCGGCGATCTCCGGCCACCTGCGCACCGCCGCATACGACCACGTGGTCGCCACCCGCGACCACCACGTCGACCCCGGCGCACACTTCTCCGCCACCCCCGACTTCGTCGACAGCTGGCCACCGCACTGCCGGGCGGGAACTCCGGGTGCGTCGTTCCACCCGGAGCTGGACGTGGCCCCGATCGAGGCCGTGTTCAGCAAGGGTGAGCACGCCGCCGCCTACTCCGGGTTCGAGGGAGCCGAGCCCGGAGGCAGCGGTCTGGCCGACTGGCTGCGCTCCCGCGGCGTCGACAGCGTGGAGGTGGTCGGGATCGCCACCGACCACTGCGTGCGCGCCACCGCCCTCGACGCCGCGAAGGCGGGCTTCGAGACGAAGGTGCTCCTCGACCTGTGCGCAGGCGTATCCCGGGAGACGACGGACCGGGCCCTGAAGGAGATGCAGGCGGCGGGCGTCCAGCTGACATGAGCGAACTTCACACACCCAGTGCCCGCTTCACACAGGGCGGGCCCTGTGTGAAGCGGGCACACGGTCTGTGAAGTGACGCCTTAGACCTTTCGCATCCGGAACGGTTCCAGTAGGGCGCTCAGGTCGCCTACCACGCCGTTCTCGTCCAGCACGCGGTGGGTGCCTACCGCGTCCGCGAGGCCGATGCAGCGGGGGCCGTCGAACAGGCCGCATGCGTAGCGGGCCGTGGTGTCGTCGAGCTCCACCACGCCGACCCGCAGCTGGTAGATGCCCGGGTAGTGCACCTCGTCGAGGTACTGCACCGACAGGGTGCTCGGCGCGAGGCCGTCCAGCGGGCCGCCGGTGGGGTAGCCGAGCACGTCGAGGTGCAGCTCGGCGAGGCCGTCGAGGTACCAGCCCGCGAGCCGGACGTTGTTCACGTGCCGGTTGGTGTCGAGGTCGCCGAAGCGGGTGCGCACGTCGAGCCGGAACGGGTAGGCCTCGCGCACCCGCCGGGCCGGATCGGGCTCGGGGCGCTCGACGCGCGGGCCCTCGACCCGCAGCTCCTCGAGCGCAGCCCGGACGGACGCGGGCAGCGGGGCCGGGCGGCCGTCCGAGGAGTGCACGCTGACCGACTCGCCGGTGGCCACGCATTCGTCGTCGGCGAAGACGCCGTAGGAGTACGCGAAGGACGAGGTGCCGACGTGCGTCACGCCGAGGCCGATGCGGTAGCTGCCGGTGACGCGCAGGGGAGCGAGCACGTCGACGCGCACGGAAGCGAGCAGCAGGCGCATGCGGCCGGTCAGGTCGGCGCCGAACCGGGTGCGCTCCACGGCGACGCGGGCGTCCTCGAACCACCGCACGAGCGCGTCCCTGCCGATGCGACGGCTCGGGTCCAGGTCGCTGTAGCGGGCGTCGTGCTCGAGCAGCACGGGGTAGGACGTCGGGGGGAGCAGAACTTGCGTGGATGTCACCCCGCCCATGATGGCGCCGCGACTCCGGCCGCGGGTTACGCGAAGTTGTTCATCACGTGTGAACCGCGCAACGATGGCGGCCGGGGTGGATTGCGACGTTCCGGCCCGGGGCGTCGGGGGCTCCCGGTAGCCTCGCCGCGTGCCTACCGCAACAAAAAAGCCTGGGACGGAACTGCCAGGAGTTGCGGAGCTGCTCGAAGCAGCCGTCACCGCCGTCGGAGGCACGCGCCGCGAGGGGCAGGACGCGATGGCGCAGGCCGTCCGCAAGGCCCTCGTCACCGGCGAACACGTGGCCGTGCAGGCAGGCACGGGCACCGGCAAGTCGCTCGCCTACCTGGTGCCCGCCATCCACCACGCCGTCGGCAAGGGCGCGACGGTCGTCGTCTCCACGGCCACGATCGCGCTGCAGCGCCAGCTGGTCGACCGCGATCTCCCCCGCCTCGCGAAGGCCCTCAAGCCGCTGCTGGGCCGCGCGCCGACGTTCGCGATCCTCAAGGGCAGGCGCAACTACCTGTGCCTCAACAAGCTGAACGGCGGCGACGACACCGACCCCGGCGACGAGCTGTTCGACCCGTTCGCGATCTCCGCGATGGGCAGGGCGGTGAAGCGGATCCACGAGTGGGCCGACACCACCGAGATGGGCGACCGCGACGAGCTCGTGCCCGGCGTGCAGGACTCGGTGTGGCGCCAGGTGTCGGTCACCGCGCGCGAGTGCCTCGGGGTGGCGAAGTGCCCGGTCGGCGAGGACTGCTTCGCGGAGAAGGCCCGCGGGGTGGCCGGGCAGGCCGACATCGTCGTCACCAACCACGCCCTGCTCGCGATCGATGCGCTCGAGGGGCGGCCGGTGCTGCCCGAGCACGACGTCGTGGTCGTCGACGAGGCGCACGAGCTGGTCGACCGCGTCACCGGGGTGGCAACGGCCGAGCTCACCGCGGGGATGATCGCGGCCACCGCTCGGCGGCTCGGCAAGCTCGTCGACCAGGCGATCGCCGATCGGCTCGCCGAGGCGGGCGAGGGCCTCGGGCTCGTGCTGGACGACCTGCCGCCCGGGCGCTGGGAATCGCTGCCCGTTGCCGCGGCGGGTGCGCTCTCCGCCGTCCGCGACGCCGCGGCCTCCTGCAAGCAGTCGCTCGGCTCCGACCGCAGGGAGGACCCGGAGGCCGCGGCCGGCCGCAAGATCGCCATGGCGTCCCTCGACGAGGTGGCCGACACCGCCGTACGGCTGATCGGGGCGTTCGACGAGGCCGACCCGGCCAAGCGGCACGACGTCATCTGGCTGGCCGAGCAGGGCCCGGACGCCTCCCGCCACAAGTCGCTGCACGCGGCGCCGCTGTGGGTGGGCGGGCTGCTGCGGGAGCGGCTCTTCGGCCGCTCCACCGTGGTGTTGACCTCCGCCACGCTCGCGCTCGGCGGCAATTTCGACGCGCTGGCCCGGCAGTGGGGGCTGCCGCCGGAGAAGGCGGCAGCGGAGAAGACCGACGACCCCGTGCCCGACCCGGACGCCCCGAAGTGGTCCGGCCTCGACGTCGGCTCGCCGTTCGCCCACGCCAAGAGCGGCATCCTCTACGTCGCCAAGCGGCTCCCCCCGCCCGGCCGCGACGGCCTGCCGCCGTCGTACCTCGACGAGATCGCCGGGCTCGTCGAGGCCGCGGGCGGGCGCACGCTCGGGCTGTTCTCCTCGATGCGGGCCGCGAAGCAGGCCGCCGAGGCGATGCGCGGCCGGCTCGACACACCCGTGCTGTGCCAGGGCGAGGACTCCACCATGCAGCTGGTGGAAAAGTTCGCCGCCGACGAGGCCACGTCGCTGTTCGGCACGCTCTCACTGTGGCAGGGCGTCGACGTGCCGGGCCCTTCGCTGTCGTGCGTGATCATCGACCGCATCCCGTTCCCGCGGCCAGACGACCCGCTCGTCGCGGCCCGGCAGCGCGCCACCGACGCCCGCGGCGGCAACGGGTTCCTGTCGGTCTCGGCCACTCACGCGGCGCTGCTGCTCGCACAGGGCGCGGGGCGCCTGCTGCGCGGGATGGAAGATCGCGGCGTCGTCGCGATCCTCGACTCCCGCCTTGCCACCGCCCGCTACGGCGGCTTCCTGCGGGCGAGCCTGCCCCCGTTCTGGGCCACCGACGACCGGGAGAAGGTGCACGGCGCCCTGCGTCGACTGCGGGGCGTCTGATCAGCCCTTCCGGGCCGCCATGGCCGCCGAGAGCAGCGACTGGAGCTGCCGCTGCTGCTCCCCGTCGAGTGCCGCGAGCGGTGAGCGGAGCTGCACGAGCTCGAGGAGTCTGCGGCGCGTGGCCACACCCTCGGGGGTGAGCACGAGCGTCCGGACGCGCCCGTCGGCGGGGTGCGGGCGGCGCTCGGCGAGACCCTTCTTCTCGAGCTGGTCGCTGAGCAGGGTGACGTTCGACGGATCGCAGCGCAGCTGTTCGGCGACCTGCCGCAGCGGCACCGGCTCGGCGTCGGGGTCGAGCACCCAGACGAGATGGGCGACCGACTCGCTCAGTCCGAGCTCGCGCACGGCCCCCTTCAGTTCCTGCACGATCGCCATGGCCACCGCCATCACCTGTTCGACGAGTGCTGGAGCGGACCGGGGACCGGACATGATCAGACCTTAACCGCTTGACAATCTCTTTGAGTAGCTCAAGCATACCCTTGAGCTACTCAAGGATGGGGGATCCCTGTGGGCACATGGGACCTGAGCGACGTCCCCGATCAGCAGGGCCGGCGCGTCGTCGTCACCGGAGCCGGCAGCGGGCTCGGCCTCGTCGTCGCCCGCGAGCTCGCGAAGCGCGGAGCGCGGGTGGTCATGGCGGCGCGCGACGTCGCCAAGGCCGGCCGGCACCGCGCGGGCCTGCTGGCCGAGCACCCGGCGGCCACCGTCGACGTCCTGCCGCTCGACCTGCTCGAACCCGCGTCGATCCGGGCCTTCGCCGCCGCCGTCACGGCCGAGCCGGTCGACGCGCTGCTCAACGTGGCCGGGATCGGGGGCACTCCCCTGCGCTACAACGCGCGGGGGTGGGAGAGCCAGTTCGCGACCAACCACCTCGGGCACTTTGCGCTCACCACGCTCCTGCTCGACGCGCTCAGCCGCGGGTGGGAGCCGCGCGTGGTCACGGTCGCCTCCGCGATGTACCGGTACGGGAAGCTCGACCTGGACCGGGACGACCACCTGACCGGCGGACGGCGGTACTCCCCCATGCGCGCCTACGCGCGCTCGAAGCTCGCCAACATGCTGTTCGGGCTGGAGCTCGACCGCAGGCTGCGCTCCACCTGCTCCCCGGTGCGCAGCGTGCTCGCCCACCCCGGAATGGCCTGCACACCGATGAACACCGACCGCTGCCACACGCTGCTCGACCGCCTCGTCGCGCCGCTCACGTCCGCCGTGGCCCGCGCCCCAGAGGACGCCGCACTGCCGATCCTGTACGCGGCCACCGTGCCGGAGCTCGAGGGCGGCACGTTCGTCGGACCGCGCACCGAGTTCCGCGGCCCGATGCGCGTCACCCGCCTCCCGGTGCGCCCGCCCGCGAGCGACGTCGACCTCGCCGAACGCCTGTGGGCGATGTCCGAGGAGCTCACCGGCACCCGCTCGGCCGTCCTCTCGGGGGCGGGCTAGGAGGGTCCTGAACAGCTCAGGCCGTAGCGAGCGGCGTCCAGGTGGTGTCCTCGCAAGGCGGACGATCGCGCCGATACCGCTGTTGTATCGGGGCGATCGTCCAACGCGGCGAGGGCGCCGCCTGGGCGCCGCGCAGTAGGCCTGAGTTGTTCAGGGCGCTCCTAGGGACGCCGCCACGCGCTCCAGCACCGCTCGCTGCTGCTCCAGCTGCCACGGCACGTTGAGCAGGGTGGGGTTGTTGCCTGCGGTCGCGCCGAAGACATCGGACTCGAACACCCGGCCGTCGCGCACCGCGGGCAGCGCGTGGAACAGCGGGCTCGCGGCGAGCTGCGTGCGCAACTGGTCCGAGGCGTAGCCGAGCCGTACGAGGTCGGCGTCGATCAGGCCCATCTGCTCCGCGCCGACGGACCGGTTCACGACGTCGGCGACGATCCGCGGGGACATCACCATGCCGAGCTGCCCGAGCAGCTTCGCGGTGTGCCCCTCGGGGTTCGTGTCGACGGTGAACTGGCCGGCGTCGTGGTAGAAGACCGAGCTGAACGTCTTCCCGGACAGGCCGGGGAGCTCGGCCGCCAGCGCGGCCACCGACCCGTCGACCTCGCGGATCCGCTGCTCGACCTCGGCCTCCTTGCCGACCGCCCGGCCGATCACACGCGCGGTGTCCTGCCAGGTGGCCTCCCCCCAGCCCGTCCGGTACCCGACGGTCGGGGCGATCGCGCTCAGGCCCTCGTACACGCTGTCGAGCTCGTAGTGGTTGGTGGCGAGGATGAGGTCAGGGGCCAGCGCTGCCACCTTCTCCAGGTCGAGCCCGTCCGGGCCGCCCAGCGCGACGACCCTCGGATCGACGTGCCCCTCCTGCCACGGCTGGAGGGCACCCGGGGCGTAGTAGTTCTCGGTGCGCCCCACCACTGCCACACCCACCTGGCTGAGCACGTCCTCCTCGAAGGACAGCGCGACGATCCGGGTGGGCGGTGCGGTGATCGTGGTGGTGCCGAGCGCGTGCTCGATGGTGACCGGGAAGCCCTCGACCGGCGCCGGTTCCGCCACCGAAGCGGAGCTCGACGGCGCCGAGCACCCGGCGATCACGAGCAGCACCGCCACCAGCGCGGCAATCCTGAACCTCACCTCTGCACACCCCTCGTCGGAGAAAGTGCGGTGAGCCTAACCTCAGGTCGCCGTGGCGATGCAGGTGATCGTGCCGGGCGCCACCTCGGTGAAGCCCGCGTCCCGAACGGCGACCGCCTCACCGCGGCCGACCGCGGCGCACAGCCGCTCCCACCGTCCCGCGTCGGCGTTCCGCGCCGCGAACGGTGGCACTTCCGTGAGGTCGTTGGCCGCGGCGTACAGCATCGAGGCGTGCCCCACCTGCGCGGCCGCTTTGCCGACGGTCAGGTTCAGGCCTGCGTTCACCCAGATGACGGGAGCGCCCGTCGGGGGCGGGCCCGGCTCGTCGGGTTCGAGCTCGGTGCCGCCGATCTGCAGCCGGGACACGACGCGGGGCACGTCGTCCACCGGGCCGGGTAACAGCGCCCGCGCCTGCGCGCCGTCCACCTCCCACGTCACGCCCGGGAGCTCCTGCACGGCCGCCCAGTGGGCGCCGCGGGCCCTGCGGGCGATCTTGCGGATCTGCGTGCCCACCCAGACCGCGACGGTGTCGTGCCACTCGCCTCCCGGCCGCGAGCGCGGGTCGAGGCACACCGCGAGCGCCGCGGCGGCCGCTGCCTCGAGTACCGGCGTGCGGGCGGCCGGTGGACGCTCCAGACGCAGGACGACCGGCATCGCGCGCACGACGCCGTCCGACACCGGAGCTCCTCTCCCGGCGTAGCGGGCCGCGAGCGGCGCGAGCACACTGACGGCCGGTCGGTCGGCGAGCCCGGTCCCGGACAGTTCCTCGGTCACGCCCAGGACAAACGCATCCGCCCCTGCCCTGCTTCCGCAGGGCCCTCAGAGATCTCCGAGCTGGGCCAGCAGGTCGCGCTCGGTGCCCCGCGGCACCGCGACCGCCGCGACGAGCAGGTGCCCCGACCCCGAGCCGTCCGGCAGCGCCCTGGCGAGGACGAGCTCGCCCATGCCCGGGCTCACCCCGGTGGTGGGCCGGGCGTCGACCCGGCCGTCGCCGCGGAGGTCCCGCAGCGTCACGCCCTCGCCGAACTGGACCCGCTCCACCTCGTACAGGCCGGGCACCACGGTCGCCCACGACGTCGCCAGCTCGGCCTCGTCGGCCGGGAGCAGGGGCCCGCGCTCGGCGAGGAACGTCTCGCCCCAGCCGCCCTCGTCGAGCGCCGCGTCCACGACCTCGGGCGCATCCCAGTCGACGTCGAGCGTGTCGGCCCACCAGGCCAGCTCGGCGGTGGCGGCGCCCCCGCGGCGCTCCAGGAACGTCACCGCCTTGCGGTAGAGCCAGCCGGCCCGCGCCGGAAGCTCGGCAAGGGCGGGCCTGCCGAGGTGGCACTGCTTGTACTTGCGGCCCGATCCGCACCAGCACGGGTCGTTGCGGCCGGGTTCCGGACCCGCCGGGGCGGCGAAGGGACGGACGGCGGCGAGATCCGGGTCGTCGGCGGGCACCTCGATCGCCGTCCACCGGGCGGCAGCGGCCGCGGCGTCGCCGCGGTCCGACTCGTACCAGGCCAACCGGTCCTCCACGAGCGGCCAGCCCGGCGCCGCGACGGCCGCGGCCCGCAGGTGCGACTCGGCGTCCAGCACCCGGCCGTCCCGCTCCGCGGCGACCGCGGCGACCCACCGCGCCACGGCCTCCCGCGGGGACCGACCGGCGACGGCGACCAGCCGGTCGGCGAGCGCGACGGTGGACCGCAGCCGCTCCCCGTCGTCGTCGGGTTCGCGCAGCAGCTCGTCGACAACGGATTCGAGGACGTCCGGGTCCTCCATGAGGCCGAGCGCCTCCCGCAACGCCGCCGGGTCGTGCGCGTCGGTGAGCAGCTCGTACGCCCGGAGCGCGGCCTCCCCCTGCTCCTCGGTCTCCACCCCGGTGACCAGCCGCATCGCTTGGTCGACGATCTCGGCCTCCGTCCACACCGACTCGTCGTGGGCGAACTCGTCGCCCCGGCGCAGCAGGCCCGCAGCGGCGGCCAGCTCGGTGAGCGGCGGGCGGGGTTCGGCGAAGGCGGCGCGGTCGCTGTGCAGCAGGCCGAGGACGAGCAGCTCCGCCTGCACCGGGAGGCGGGATTCCTCCAGCTCTGCCTCGTACACCGCCCTCAGCGCCGCCACGAGCTCCGCCGGCTCGCCCGGCTCCTCGTCCAGCACCGACAGCGTCACGGCACCGTCCTGTGTGGCCCGCACCGCGAGCAGCGCACCGGCGGTCAGCCCGGCCAGCCAGCCGGGCGGCCCGCCCCACCGGACAGGCTCGACCGCGCCGGGCTCGTCCACGTGCAGTGGTCCGGCGTCGACGTACGGGTCGGGGCAGCGCAGGAACGCGGCGAGGTCGGTGTCGAGGTCGAGGTGCTCGTCGGCCAGCTCGTCGGCGGAGACCCGGTGGGTGAGCACGGCGTCGTTGGTCAGCGCGGGCGCGTGCACCACGACGTCCGGGACGAGCATCGTGACGGGCCCGGCCGGGTCGTCCAGGACATCGCCCTCGACCTCGTCGACGAGCAGCTCGGTGGCGGGATCCGCCAGGTCGAGCCCGGCCCGGGCGGCGAGGAGCGGCATCAGCACGTCGTGGCCGACCGCCACCTGTTCCCGCACCACCTCGCGGTAGGCGTTCCAGACCGCCTCGTACCGCGCTTCCGCGGTGCTCTCGGCGGGCGGTTCGGGCGCGCCACGACCGACCAGGAGCCGCTGCCTCGACCGGGCCACGGTCAGCACCCGCCGGTCATGCGATCGGCACCCGCCGTAGGAGGCCCTCGGCGGCGTCGGCGCGCTCGACCTCGTCCCGCGTGATGCCGAGGACGAACAGGACGACGTCGAGGTACGGGTGCGACAGCGCGGTGTCGGCCACCTCGCGCAGCGCGGGCTTGGCGTTGAAGGCCACGCCGAGCCCCGCGGTGGACAGCATGTCGATGTCGTTGGCGCCATCGCCGACGGCCACGCACTGCTCGAGGGGCACGCCGAAGCTGTCGGCGAACCGGCGCAGCGCCACCGCCTTGCCCGGCCGGTCCACGATCTCGCCGACGACCTTGCCGGTGAGCCGCCCATCGACGATCTCCAGCTCGTTGGCGGCGCAGAAGTCCAGCCCCAGCTCGTCCACGAGGCCCTTGATCACGCGCGTGAACCCGCCGGAGACAACCCCGCACCGGAAACCGAGCCGCTTCAGCGTGCGGATCGTGGTGCGGGCGCCCGGGGTGAGCTCCAGCCGGGCGGCCACCTCGTCGAGCACGGACTCGGGCAGGCCGGCCAGCACCGCCACGCGGCGGCGCAGCGACTCGGCGAAGTCCAGCTCGCCGCGCATCGCCGCCTCGGTGACGGCCCTGACCTCGGCCTCGGCGCCCGCGTGCGCCGCGAGCATCTCGATGACCTCGCCCTGCACGAGCGTCGAATCGACGTCGAAAACGATCAACCGCTTGCTGCGCCGGGCGAGCCCGGCCCGCTCGACGGCGACGTCGACGCCCGCGGTGCGGGCCACCTCGACGAGCCGCGCGCGCAGCGTGCCGGGCGGGTAGTTCTCGCTGCCGCCGCCCGGCTCGGGGGAGACCATCAGCTCCAGCCCGGTGACCGGGTAGTCGGCGACCCGGCGGATCGAGTCGATGTTGGCACCGACATCGGCGAGCGCGGCCGCGACCGACCCGAACGCCCTGGCCGTGATCGGCCGGCCGAGCACCACGACGACGTGCGTGGAGTGCCGCCGGACGGCCGGGTCGTCGCGCACCTCGAGCGTGGTGTGCACCTGCATGGCGATGCTCGCCATGGCCTGCTCGACAGCCTCCTGCAGGCCCTCGGGGTCGCGGTGGGCAACCACGACCACCCCGAGGGTGAGCCTGCCCCTGATCACGACCTGCTCGACGTCGACGAGGTCCACGCCGTGCCGGGTGAGCGCCGCGAACAAGACGGAGCTCACGCCGGGCCGGTCCGGGCCCGTGACCGTGATGAGGACGCTGGTGCCCGTGGCTGTCATGGACTTGTCAGCGTGACTTCGGATCGTCGCTGGGCAGGGCGTGCTTGGCGACCGCCGCCGTGGCGAGCTCGCCCGGATCGGCGTGGCCGATGTGGGCCTCGGCGCGGAAGCGCTCCACCAGGTGCGGGTAGTGCAGCTCGAACGCAGGGCGCTCCGACCGGATCCGCGGCAGCTCGGTGAAGTTGTGCCGCGGCGGCGGGCAGGACGTCGCCCACTCCAGGGAGTTGCCGAAGCCCCACGGGTCGTCGACCGTGACCACGCGGCCGTAGCGGTAGCTGCGGAAGACGTTCCAGAGGAACGGCAGCGTGGACGCGCCCAGCACGAAGGCGCCGATCGAGGAGATCGCGTTCAGCACGCCGAAGCCGTCGATCGGCAGGTAGTCCGCGTAGCGGCGGGGGAAGCCCTCGTTGCCGAGCCAGTGCTGCACGAGGAACGTCAGGTGGAAGCCGACGAACGTGAGCCAGAAGTGGACCTTGCCGAGGGTCTCGTCGAGGAACCGGCCGGTCATCTTCGGGAACCAGAAGTAGATGCCGGCGTAGGTGGCGAACACGATCGTGCCGAACAGCACGTAGTGGAAGTGCGCCACCACGAAGTAGGTGTCGGACACGTGGAAGTCGAGCGGCGGCGAGGCAAGCAGGATGCCGGTCAGCCCGCCGAACAGGAACGTGGCCAGGAAGCCGATGCTGAACATCATCGGCGTCTCGAACGTCAGCCGGCCCTTCCACATGGTTCCGATCCAGTTCACGAACTTGACGCCCGTGGGGATCGCGATCAGGAAGGTGGTGAAGGAGAAGAACGCCAGCAGCACGGCGCCGGTGGCGTACATGTGGTGCGCCCACACGGCCACCGACAGCGCGGCGATCGCGATCGTCGCGTAGATCAGCGTCTTGTAGCCGAACACCGGCTTGCGGCTGAACACCGGGAAGATCTCACTGACGATCCCGAAGAACGGCAGCGCCACGATGTAGACCTCGGGGTGGCCGAAGAACCAGAACAGGTGCTGCCAGAGGATCACGCCGCCGTTGGCGGGGTCGAACACGTGGGCGCCGAAGTGGCGGTCGGCCAGCAGGCCCAGCAGCGCGGCGGTCAGCACCGGGAACGCGATGAGGATCAGGATCGCCGTCACCAGGATGTTCCAGGTGAAGATCGGCATCCGGAACATCGTCATGCCCGGCGCGCGCATGCAGACGATCGTGGTGATGAAGTTGACGCCACCGAGGATCGTGCCGAGACCGGAGACGACGAGGCCGACGATCCACAGGTCGGCGCCGGCACCGGGCGAGCGGATGGCGTCCGACAGCGGGGTGTAGGCGAACCAGCCGAAGTCGGCGGCCCCACCCGGCGTCAGGAACCCGGACAGCACGGTGAGCCCGCCGAACAGGAACAGCCAGTAGGAGAAGGCGTTGAGCCGCGGGAACGCGACGTCGGGCGCCCCGATCTGCAGCGGCACGATGTAGTTCGCGAACCCGAACAGGATCGGTGTCGCGTACAGCAGCAGCATGATCGTGCCGTGCATCGTGAACAGCTGGTTGTACTGCTCCGTCGACAGGAACTGCAGGCCCGGCACCGCGAGCTCGCCACGGATCAGCAACGCCATCGCGCCGCCTGCGAGGAAGAACCCGAACGACGTGACCAGGTACAGGATCGCGATGTCCTTGGGGTCCGTCGTCCGCAGCATCTTCAGGAAGGTCGAGCCCTTGGGCGACTGTCGCGCCGGGTACTCCGGCGCGATCGGCTTGGGGGCGACGGCGGTCACTGGTCCTCCTGGAACTGCCGGCTGCGCGATCGGCGGGCCTGTTGACCCAGCCCAGGATGTTAGCTCTACCCGCCGTCGAAGGCGGCGTCCGGGTGGCAGGCCCCACGTCCATGCGACACGCGGTGCACGCACGGACACGCGACGCACTGAGCGAGCTTGCGAGCGAATCATGGACACAGCGCCTTGGGCGAACGCCCGCGACGAGCGCCAGCGAGGAGCTGGTTGAGCCGCGATGATCCCCGCATGGGGACGACGACGGTGGTCATCGGGCCGGGGCTGGCCGTGGCCGGTGTGCTCGCGGTGGTCGTGGCGGCTGCCCTCGCGGCGGTGACGCACCTCGGCACCGGCCGGCCGACCCTCATCGCCGGCGCGCGGGCCGTTCTCCAGCTCGGCGCGGTCTCGCTGCTGATCGGCGCGATCGTCGGCTCGGTGCTGTTCAGCGCGGTGTTCGTGCTGGTGATGGTGGCCGTCGCGGCATGGACGTCGGCACGCCGCATCACGCCGCACCGCAGCGGCTGGTGGGCCGTGCTGCCGATCGCGGTGGCCCCGCTCCCGGTCACGGCGCTGCTGGTGCTCTCCGGTGTCGTGCCGCCGGTCGGGGTCGCCGTGATCCCGATGGCAGGCATCCTCATCGGGGGCACGATGACGGCCACGTCGCTCGCCGGCCGCCGCACCCTCGACGAGCTCCAGACCCGCCGGGGCGAAGTGGAGGCCGCCCTCTCACTCGGGTTCCTGCCCCGCGACGCCGCCTTGGAGATCGCCCGGCCGAGCGCGGGCCATGCGCTGGTGCCCGCGCTCGACCAGACCCGCACGGTCGGGCTCGTCACCCTCCCCGGCGCGTTCGTCGGCATGCTGCTGGGCGGCGCCACCCCCGTGCAGGCGGGCGCAGTGCAGGTTTTGGTGCTGGTGCTCCTGCTGGCCGTCGAGACGGTGGCGGTGGCGCTGATGCTCGAGCTGGTGTGCCGCGGGCTCGTGCGCCGCCCGCTCACGGCAGGGACGTGAACAGCTCCTCGAACAGCTCCGGCGCCGCCGCCGGGCTTGGCATCGGGTCGACGATGTAGAACTCCGTGCCCATCCCCAGCGCGAAGACCGGATCGGGCATCGCGAGCAAGAAGTGCTCGGGCGACATCTGGCTCGCGTGGGCGCGCATGGAGGCGCGCTTCTGCTCGACGAAGTCGATTGCCTCGACCCGGTGGGTGATCTCCGCTTCCGGCTTGCCGAACGTCGGCTCCTCCAAGTTCGGCCCCTGCCAGCCCTCCGGCAGCTGGCCGGACTCGGCCATCCCGCGCATGCCGCGGACCATCCAGTCGCGGTTGATCGTGTGCTGGGCCACCACCGGGACCGCCGACAGCTCGGCCGCACGCTTGCCGACCCGGTGTACCTGGATGTGGTCCGGGTGGCCGTAGCCGCCGTTGTCGTCGTAGGTGGTGAGGACGTCCGGCTCCTCCTCGTCGAGGATCACCGCGAGGCGGCGGGCCGCGTGCTCGACGTCGGCCTGCCAGAAGCAGAACGGAGCGGCATTGCTCGGCTCGCCCATCATCCCGGAGTCGGTGTAGCCGAGGAACTCCACGCGCTTGGCCCCGATCGCCGCGGCCGACGCGTAGCACTCCGCGGATCGGCGCATGGACAGCTGCTCCCCCGGCGCCAGAACGCCCGGGACGGGCTCGCCGAGCTCACCGCGGGTGCCGAAGACCAGGACGACGCGGTGACCTGCGGCGGCCGCCCTGGCGAGGGTGCCGGCGGACGCGATCGACTCGTCGTCGGGGTGCGCATGGAAGGAGACGATGGTTCCCACGAAGCCACCCTACGCAGCGTTTCTGGATCACCTCGTCCTGACTGCGGCGAACCGCGCGCGGGGGGTCGTGCGAAGGCATGGGCAGACCGGCACGACCCGGACCCGCACGGCGCGGGCCGGCGGCCGGCCGTGTGGTCTCGCCCATCCGACAACCGGGACGACGTGTCGTGCCCGGTCGTCCCGTGCTGCCCATGGAGGGAAGCGCATGTCCCGTCCATCCCGACCACGAGGTCACGGACCAGCTGCGTTCGCAGCAACCGGCGCGGTGGTGCTCGCCGCGCTACTGGCCGGCGTCGGCGCAGGTCCGGCGACCGCCTCGAGCCACCGCGAGGCGCCCCTGATCGCCGCGGACCCTGCCGTGGACAACACGGACGTCTACGCGTTCGTCAGCCCCGACAAGCCGGACACCGTGACGTTCGTCGCCGACTGGTTCGGCCTTCAGGAACCGAACGGCGGCCCCACTTTCTACCCGTGGGCCACCGACGCGAACTACGACATCAACATCGACACCGACGGCAACGCCAAGCCCGACGTCGGTTACCGGCTCACGTTCCGCACGGAAGACCGGCGGGGGAACGACACGTTCCTCTACAACAACGGCCCGGTGACCAGCCTGGATGACGAGAACCTGCTGTTCCGCCAGTACTACACGCTCTCGGTGAGCAAGGGCGGCGGCTGGACGAAGCTGCTCGAGGGCCAGGTCGCGCCGTCGCAGCTCGGTGCCGCGTCGATCCCGGACTACGCGACGCTGCGCGACCAGGCGATCAAGGACGTTCCGGGCGGCGGCCAGGTCTACGTGGGCTCCGCCGAGGACCCGTTCTTCGCCGACCTGCGCGTGTTCGACCTGCTCTACGGGGGTGACCTGTCCGAGGTCGGCCAGGACACCCTCGCCGGCACCAACGTCAACACCTGGGCGCTGCAGGTGCCCCTGTCGGAGGTCACGGCCGGGGGCGACCCACAGCGCAACCCGGTGATCGGCGTCTGGAGCGACACGGAGCGCCGCTCGCTGCAGCTCTCCCCGGGCACGGCCACCGCGGTGGGTGAGCCGGTGCAGGTGTCCCGGCTGGGCAACCCGCTGGTCAACGAGGTCGTGCTGCCTGCGGGGCTGAAGGACGCGTTCAACGGGCTGGCCCCGGCGAAGGACGCGACCATCCCCGACGTCGTGAAGTGGGTGACCGATCCGGAGCTCGCGAGGCTCCTCGAAGGCATCTACGGGGTGCCGGCACCCGCGACGCCGCGCAACGACCTGGTCGAGATCTTCCTGACCGGGATCGCCAAGAACGCGCCGACGCTCGACGGGACGCAGGCCCCGATCCAGGCGGATCTGAACAGCCACGTCCTCAACGCCGACACCGACCCGAAGCAGTTCCAGCCGTCGGAGATGCTGCGGCTCAACACGTCGATCGCGCCTGCGTCCGACCCGAACCGGCTGGGTGTCCTCGGCGGGGACCTGCAGGGCTTCCCGAACGGGCGTCGGCTCACCGACGACGTCATCGACATCGAAGTGCAGGCGGTAGCGGGCGCGGCGCAGGCCGGAAAGCTGGTCGACGCCCTGGCGGCGGGCGACGGGGTGGACGCCAACGACGTCACGTTCCTCGACGAGTTCCCCTACGTCGCGCTGCCGGGCAACGAGACCCGTGCCGTCGCGGCCGGTGCGCAGCCGTCGGCGACCGGGTCGTCCGACACGGGCGGCGGGGCCGCGAGCGTTCCGGCGGAGAGCGACTCCTGGATCGGCAACGCGGCGTTCAGCTCGCCCATGATGCCGATCGCGCTGGGCGCCGGGATCGGCGGCGCGCTGCTCGCCTCCGTTGTGCTGCTCGCCGTGCGGCGGCGCGGCCGGTCCGCCCGCCCACCGGCGCCGCCCCGCTGATCGGCCGGGGGCGGCCCGGACCGACCGGGCCGCCCCCGCGCCCCCACCTCCCCGCCCACGGACAGGACTTCGCATGCCGACTTCCACCCTGCCCGCGCCCCGAGCGATGTGGCGCCGGGTCCTCCCGGTCACCGCCCTCGTGATCGCTGGCCTGTTCGTCGTCGGCCTGGCGTTCCAGCCGGCCGCCCCACGAGCAGCGACCCCACAGCCCGTCGGCGATCGGCTCACCGCCACGATCGAGCAGCTGCGCGACCGCCTGCGCCGGGTGCCCGACGACCCGATGACATGGGCCAACCTCGGCGCCGCGTATGTCGAGCAGGCAAGGGCGCTCGCCAACCCGGCCTACTACCCGCAGGCGCAGGGCGCACTCGACCGTTCCGTGCAGCTGCAACCCGACGAGAACGCCGCCGCGCTCGTCGGTCTCGGCGCGCTCGCGAACGCCCGGCACGACTTCGCCGCCGCCCGCCGCTACGGCGAGGACGCCGTGGCGCTCAACCCGGCGAGCGCCGAGGCGTACGGCGTGCTCGCGGACGCCACGACCCAGCTCGGCGACACCACCGCCGCAACGGACGCGGTGCAGCGCATGCTCGACATGCGCCCCGGCGTCGCGTCGTTCACCCGGGCGTCCTACGAGCTGGAGCTGCACGGCCGCACGGACGATGCCCGGGCGGCCATGCAACGCGCCCTCGCGGCCGCGACCGGCCGCGACGAGCTCGCGTTCTGCCACTACCACCTCGGCGAGCTGGCCTGGGGTGGCGGCGACCTCGACGAGGCGGAGGCGCAGTACGCCCGCGGGCTCGCCGCCGTGCCCGGCGACCCGGCGCTGCTCCAGGGCAGGGCGAAGGTGCTCGCCGCACGCGGGCGCACCGACGAGGCCAACGAGGGCTACCGCCTGCTGACCGAGCGGGTGCCGCTGCCGCAGTACCTGCTGGAGTACGGCGAGCTGCTGGAGTCGACCGGGCGGGCCGACGAGGCGCGGGCCCAGTACCGGCTGATCATCGATCAGCAGCGGCTCTACGCCGCACAGGGCTCCTCCGACGACCTCACGGCATCGCAGGTGGCGGCCGACCACGGCGACCCGGCGGAAGCGGTCCGTCTCGCACAGGCGGAGTGGGACCGGCGCCACAGCGTGTTCACCGCCGACGCGCTGGCATGGGCGCTGCACCGGGCCGGCCGCCACGCGGAGGCCCTCCCGTACGCCGAGCAGGCCGCGCAGCTCGGCCGGCGCGACGCCATGACCACCTTCCACCGCGGCATGATCCTGGCCGCGCTGGGCCGGACCGGCGAGGCGATCGCCACCCTCGAGGACGCGGTGCACACCAACCCGCACTTCTCGCCGCTGCACGCGCCGGTGGCGCGGCAGACCCTCGACGCGCTCGGGGGGAAGCGATGAACCGTTGGTGGTGGAGGGCGGCTGTCGTGATCGGCTGCATGGTCGCGCTTGCGGTGCCCGCCGGGGTTGCCACGGCGCACCCGCTGGGCAACGTCACGATCAACCACTATGACGCGCTGCGCCTCTACCCGGACCGGGTCGAACTGTCCGCGGTGGTCGACCACGCCGAGATCCCGACCCTGCAGCTGGCGCCCGTGCTGGACGGCGACGCCGACGGCGCCGTCTCCCCCGCTGAGGCGCAGAGCGGCGCCGACGCCGAGTGCGCCGCCCTCTCGACGGCGGTGTCCCTCACGGTCGACGGGTCCGCGGCAGTCTGGTCCGTGCTGCGCGCCACGCTGACCATGCCTGAAGGCGAGGCCGGCCTCGCCACCACCCGCGTCGAGTGCGAGCTGCGCGCGGATGCGGCGCTGGACGGGGAGGCGGACGTCCGGTTCGCTGACTCCTACCTCTCCGATCGCGCCGGGTGGCGGGAGATCACCGCGACCGGTGCGGGGGTCCACCTGGCCGACTCGACGGTGCCGGCCGAGAGCGTGAGCGAGCAGTTGCGGACCTATCCGGTCGACCTGCTCGCCGACCCCCTCGACGTCCGCGCGGCATCGCTGCTGGTGGAGCCGGGAACCGGTGGCGGTGGCACCGCAGGCCCGCCGGTGTTCGCCCCGCTCGACCGGCTACTCGGCCAGCTCACCGGGTGGTTCACGAGTCTCATCGGCGTCGCCGAGCTGACCGGTGGCGTCGGCCTCCTGGCGGTTGCGCTCGCGCTGGTGCTCGGTGCGTCGCACGCGCTGCTGCCCGGCCACGGCAAGACGGTGATGGCCGCCTACCTGGCGGGTCGTCGCGGAACGCGGGGGGACGCACTGCTGGTCGGCGCCACCGTCACCGCGACCCACACCGCCGGTGTGCTGGTGCTCGGCGTCCTGGTCAGCGTCTCGACCACGTTCGCTCCCGACGGTGTGTTGCGCGGCCTGGCGGTGGGCAGCGGCCTGCTCGTGGCCGGGGTCGGGGTGGGCCTGATGCGCTCGGCGGTCCGGCGGGACGCTGCCGTGCCGGTCGGCCACGGCCATGGACACGGGCATGGACACGGGCACGGGCACGGGCACGGCCATCCGGCGCCCCGTTTCGGGCGTGCCGCGCTGGTCGGCCTCGGTGTGGCGGGCGGGCTGGTGCCGAGCCCCACGGCGCTGCTGGTCCTGCTCGGCGCGATCGGGCTCGGCCGGAGCTGGTTCGGCATCGTCCTCGTGCTCTGCTACGGGCTCGGGATGGCGGCCACTCTCACCGCGGCCGGGCTGCTGCTCGTGGGCCTGCGAGACCGGATGGAGCGGGTCCGGTTGTCCGATGGTCTGCGACGGCGGGCCGGGCGGCTCGCTGCCGGTGCACCCGTGCTGACGGCCGCGCTCGTCCTCGTGGTCGGTGTCGGTATCGCCGTTCGGGGCTTGGCAGGAGCTCTCTGAGTCCTATGGTTCACCTCACACGAACCGGTGACCGCTCCGGTGCGAACGACGTGACGTGAGGACCGCGCCGGTGGCCGATGCCGATGCGCTCGACCAGCCCGACGAGGAGCTCGTGCGGGCCGTGGTGGCCGGCGCGCACTCCGCGCTGGCGGCGCTCTACGACAGGTACGGGCGGCGGGCGTACTCGCTCGCCCGCCGGATCTGCGGCGACGACAACCTCGCCGAGGACGTCGTGCAGGAGGTCTTCCTCACCTTCTGGCGCGAGCCGAGGCGCTTCGACGCGGCTCGGGGCCGTTTCGGCACGTGGATCCTCACGCTCGTGCACCACAAGTCGGTCGACGCCGTGCGCCGCGAGAGCGCGATCCGCCGCCGTACGGTGGCCGTCGTCGACGAGGGGCAGGAGTGGTCGGCCCCGGGGCCGGGCGCCGACCACGGCGCGTTGCGGGCCATGGAGGCCGGGCAGGTCCGCGATGCGCTCAGCGGCCTGCCCGCCGAGCAGCGGGAGGCGCTGGCGCTGGCCTACTTCGGCGGCTACTCGCAGCGGGAGGTCGCGTCGCTCACCGGGGTGCCGTTGGGGACGGTGAAGTCGCGGATGTTCAGCGGCATGCGACGGTTGCGCGGGGCGCTCGGTCCGGTGCTCGGCGAGATCGCCACCGACGCGGGAGGGGGTACGTGATGGACGACCGGTCCCGGTTCGACGGCACGACGCCCTGCGCGCTGGGCGAGGAGGCGGTCGCTTTCGCGCTGCACGCTCTCGAGCCCGACGAGGAGGCGGCGATGCGAAGCCACATCGAGCGCTGCCGCTCGTGCTCCGAGACGGTGCGCGAGACCGAGCTCGTCGCGGCCGCCGTCGGCGGGGCGGTGGAGCAGGTCGACCCTCCGCCGCGGCTGCGCGCCAACCTGCTGGCCACGGCCGCCGAGACACCGCAGTCCGGCCCGCCGTCGCAGCCCCATCCACGATTCGCGGCACGGCAGCACCGGAGCCGGAACAGGGCGCGGATCCTGATCGCGGCCGCCGCGGCGGCCGTGGTGCTCGCGGTCGGTGGGCTCGGTGCCTACACCGCGCAGGTGCAGCGCCAGCGGGACGCGCTCGCGCAGGCGCTCGCCGGCATCGTCACCCAGCTCGATGCGCCCGGCAGCAGCCACGCCACGCTCAGCACCGACTCCGGGCGGCCGGTGGCGGCCGTGCTCGTCACCACCGCGGGGCGCACCGTCGTCACCGCGGGACTCGACCCGAACGACACCGGCGCCACCACCTACGTCGTGTGGGGCATCGAGGCCGGCGATCCGCGCCCGCTCGCGGCGTTCGACGTCACAGCCCCCGGCCCGGGGATCCACGAGATCGGCCCGGGAGACGGTTCGCGGTTCGAGGCATACGCGGTCTCGATCGAACCGGGGCGCACAATGCCCGCGGTCCCGACCACGGTGGTGGCCAGCGGACCCGTGCAGGCTTAGGCGAATGCCTGTGATCGTCAGATCGGCGCCTTTCCCGACCCGGGGCGTCGGGTTTCGCGCCGAATCGCTGATCACCGCCTGGGCCGCGGTGCGTTCCGCGGAACGCACCCCCGGGGGTGCGGCCGGGTGCCGGGCACTTTCGTGGGCGCGCCGTTCCCGGCCCCGGCCAGCCCCGGGCCTCACCCACCAGCGCTCGGCTGCCGGCGTGTTCTCGCCGGTTCACCTCGACCGCGTCGCCTCGTGGGGTGGCTGGGTTGGGTGCGCTACCGAATCATGTGGTTGCTCGGGCGGCCGTCCCCGACGCGGGGGCTCGCCCGTTCCGGACGAGACCACCGCGATTTGGGAGCCACTTGACTGGCTGTGGTCCCGATCCTCGCCTCCCTCCTGGCCGCCCCGGGAACCTGGGGCGTGATCAGCGGGATCGGGACCTGCGCGGCACCCCTGCAGCTGGTGCCCCGTTCCTGCTGATCATGGGCCTGCCCGCGGCCCAGCCCCGTAGTGGTTTCGCCTCGATCATCCGGGAGCGGGCTGGGTGTGGAGGGTCGGGACCACAGCCAGTTGCGTAGCACCCGAACCGCGGTGGTCTCGTCGAGAACAGGCGTGCCCCCCAGCCGGGGACGGCCGCCCACGCAACCCCAGGGGACGGTAGTGCACCCAACCCAGCCACCCCCACACGGCAACGGGTCAAGGTGAACCGGAGGGAACACCCGCGAGGCCCGGATCACGGGGCGGACACCAGGGCGCCCGGGCCCGGGAACGGCGCGCCCACCGGCAGCCGCCCAACCAGACTCGACCCGACGGATCGACACGATCGCGCCCTGACCCACCCCGGCCGCTCGACCGGCGGCGGCATGATCCGAACCAGCGGTTGCCCACGGCTGCCCCCACAACCATGAGCACCCGAAACTCCGGATCATGCACGGGAAGATCGCAAGTAGCGGGTACACATGGCTGCCGGCACAACCATGAGCAACCGATACTTCGGATCATGGCGCGGCCACCACCGAACGGGACCCAACAACAGCGCCGAAAACACCCGTGGTCACAAAACCCGGCCAGCGCAAGGCCGCTAGCCCGGTAGGTAGCCGGCGAGGGCGCTGCGGCTGCAGTGCAGCTCCCCGATCCGGGCGTCCATCTGCGCGATCTCTCGCCGGATGGTGCGCACCAGGTCGGGGCACAGTTCCATCTCGATCGGGTCGCCACCGCCGACGCACGGCAGGACGTCGCGGATCACCTCGGTGGACAGGCCTGCGGCGAGCAGGGCGCGGATCCGGGCTACCGTGCGGACCGAGTCGGCGCCGTAGCGCCGGTAACCGTTGGGATCGCGCTCGGCGGGCAGCAGTCCCTGCTGCTCGTAGTACCGAAGCGCCCGCTGGCTCACGCCCGTGCGCGCCGCGAGCTCCCCGATCAGCACGTGATCCACCTCACCGCCTGTTGACCCTGACACCGGCGTCAAACCCCAACATCGCCGCATGGCCGAACATTTCGCGCACGTCGTCAAGGGCTCCGGCCCGGGGATCCTGCTCGCCCACGGCGGGGGCGGCAGCATCGCGGGCAACTACGGCCCGATCCTCGACGACCTCGCCACCACCCACACTGTGGTCGGTCCGGACTACCCGGGATCCGGCGACACACCCCGCAGCCCGGAGCCGCTCGTCCTCGACGACGTGGCCGACACGCTCGTCCGCACCGCCGTCGACGCCGGGGTCGACCGCTTCACTGTGCTCGGTTACTCGCTCGGGACAGCCGTGGCGGTGCGGATCGCGGTCCGGTACCCGGAGCGGGTCACCGGGCTGGTGCTGACCGCCGGTTTCACGTACCCGGACACCCGGATGCGGCTCGCGGTGGAGGTCTGGCGGGGCCTGCTCGCCGCCGGCGACCGGACGCTGCTCGCCCGCTACCTGACCTTCATGGCCACGGGCACCACCCACCTGAACGCGATGTCGCTCGCCGAGGTCGAGGCCGGCGTCGCCGCTCTCGCCGACTTCATCCCCGCGGGCAGCCCCGAGCACGTCGACCTCGTGGCCGGCGTCGATACGCGGGCCGACCTGCCGCGAATCACCGCGCCCACGCTGGTCGTCGCGACCACCGAGGACGGGCTCGCCGCCCCCGAGCACTCCCGGCAGCTCGCGGCCGGCATCCCGGACGCCGAGCTCGTCGAGATCGCCGCCGGGCACGGGATCGCGACGGAGGCCCGCGACCAGTGGCTCGCTGCGATCCGCTCGCTGCTGGCCCGGGTAGGGTGAGCCGTGGATCTCGAGGTCGTCCTTCCCGACGAGTCGCCCGACATCGCACCGGAAGCGTTCGTGGAGCTCGCACAGACCGCGGAGCGGCTCGGCTACTGCACCCTGTACCTGCCCGACCACCTGCTCCCACCCGCGCCGTACGGCGCCACGTACGGCGGCGTGTACGAGCCGCTCATGACGCTCGCGCACATCGCGGCCCGCACCTCGACGATCCGGCTCGGGACGTCCGTGCTGGTGCTGCCGTTGCGCAGCCCGTTCGTCGTGGCGAAGCAGGTGGCCACGCTCGATCGGCTCTCCGGTGGCCGGGCGCTGCTCGGGGTGGGGGTGGGCTGGGATCGCGCCGAGTTCGCGGCCGTGGGCGCCGACTTCGCCACCAGGGGCGCCCGCACCGACGAGGACATCGCCCTGCTGCGCCACCTGTTCCGCGACGCCGGCGCGTTCCACGGCCGGTTCCACCACGTCGAGCAAGGCGTGTTCGCTCCCGTGCCGGAGGGGCCCGTGCCGATCATGGTGGGCGGGACGAGCGCCGCCGCGCTGCGCAGAGCCGCTGCCGTTGCCGACGAGTGGCAGGGGTTCGCGATCGACGCCGCCGGGTTCGCGCGCTGCGCGGCGCGGCTGCGCGAGCTCGGCGAGCGCACACCCCGGCTCGGTACCAGGCTCGCATGGAGCGGTGGTGGCGACGAGCTGCAGCGCACCGTCGAGGAGGCGCACGCCCTCGCCGAGGCAGGCGCCGACGCCGTGGCCGTCTGGTTCGGCGGCGCCGACGGTGCCGCGGACCGGATGGCGGAGTTCGCGGCGGCCTTCCGGTCCTGAACCGGCACCTGATCAGCTGGGTGGAGGCAGGCGGCCTGCCACCGCCGTGGCGAGGGTGGTGGCGGTCTGGCAGAGCTGGTCACCGGTGCCGGTGCCCCAGTACGTCACCCAGACGGCCTCCACCCGGTTGCTACCCCGTACCGAGTAGGAGCGCTGCACGAACTGCACCCAGCAGTTCCCCTCGCGCGCGAGCACGGCGCCGGGGTGGCCCGCGAACTCGGAGGGCGTGCCGTCGGAGTTGCCGAGGGCGAAGCCGCGGTAGTACGTCACCACCACCCTGTCCCCCAGCAGGTAGTCGTTCCAGTTGCAGCCCCACCCACCGAAGTGCGGCTGCGGCGGCGACGGGTCCGTCATCGCGGCGGCGATCTCCTCCGACGTCAGCAGGCCGCACGCGGGGATGCCGGCGAGCGGGCTGGTGGCGCTGAGCGGCTGTCGCTCGCCGATGCCTTGGTTCACCAGCCGGGCGAGCGCGGCGGCGCGGCCGGCCTGCGCGATCGCGCAGAGATCGGTCGCGCCCGACGGGTCCTCGTACCTCACGGCGGATACCAGCACGGCGTTCCCGTCGCCGAGTTGGATCCGCTGCTCGCAGTAGTCGTCACCGGGCGGGTAGCGCATGATCGGGTAACCGAATTCCTCCGTGCGGGAGGCACCGGCGATCTGTCGGGTCTCGGCCCGGCTCTCGAACGCGACCGTGAACCCGATGGCGCCGCCGTCGGGCCGGGTGATGTCCGCGCGGCACCCGGCGAACAGGACGTTGTCCGGGTCGAGGGTGGTGGTGCCGAAGCGCTCCACCGACGCCGGGTCCAGCAGCGAGCAGGGGTCGGCCGTGTCGGGGTCCGCGATGGTCGCGGTGGTGGGCGCCGTCGTGGTCGGAGCCGCGACGGGCGGGCCGGATGGCCGGTAGACGGCGACGGCCGCGAGTACACCGGCCACCACGACGAGGACGGCGGCCACCGCGACCACCGCCCGCCGGCCACGACGCGGCGGCTTGCCCGTGGGCACGGCGTCGAGCCCGGCGGGGGGCGGACCCGCCGGCGGGCGGCCCTCGGCGATCGCCCGGAGCGCGGCATGCGCCTGCGCCGCGGTGGGTCGTGCCGCAGGGTCGTCGGCCGTGAGGTGGCTCAGCACCTCGCTGAGCTCCCCGGCACGCAGCGGCAGGGGCGCCCCGCCGCGCCCGATCCGCGCCAGCAACGCCAGCACATTGCCGGTGTCCGCGCCGAAGGGCGGGTGTCCCTCGACCGCGGCGTACAGGGTGGCGCCGAGCGAGTAGACGTCGCTGCGCGAGTCGGTGCCCTCGCCGCGTGCGGTCTCGGGCGCGAAGTACGCCGGGGTACCCGTCAGCACCTGCGTGGCCGTGAGCGCGGGCGCCGCCGCGGTGTGGGCGATGCCGAAGTCGGTGAGCTTGACCAGCGGCCCGGCGGCCGATGGCCGCGACAACAGCACGTTGTCCGGCTTCACGTCGCGGTGCACGATCCCGGCGGCGTGTGCCGCGGCCAGCGCCTCGGCCACGTCCGCCCCGATGGCGGCGACCTCGACGGCCGGCAGCGTGCCACGCTCGGCGAGCACGCTGCCCAGGCTGCGGGAGGGCAGGAACTCCAGCACCAGCCACGGCTCGCCGTCCTCGAGGACGACGTCGAAGATCGAGACGATGTGGGGGTGGTGCAGCGCCGCGGCGATCCGGGCCTCGCGCATGATCCGCTCGCGCGCGAGCGCGACGTCGGTGTCCTGCTGGTCGGTGATGCGCACCTGCTTGAGCGCCACTTCACGGCCGAGCAGCTCGTCAGCGGCCCGCCACACGGCGCCCATGCCACCGGTCCCGACGAGCTCGCGCAGCCGGTAGCGGCCCGCGACAACGGCGACCGGAGCACCGTCCGGGATCCCGGTCATCCCCAACTCCCCCCAGGCGAGACCGCACGGAGGATAGAACAGTGGGTCGGCAACCCTCGCGCACTCGCCGGGATCAGCTCGGGGGATCCAGGCGGCGCAGGTCCGGCGGCACGAGGGTCGTGGACCGCACCAGCTCGGTGATGAGGTTGTGGTTGAGCGCATTGCCGACCGGGCCGCTGACCTCCTCCCTCGTCAAACCGGCCACCCCGGCGCGCGAGAGCCGCGCACGAACCCGGCCCACGAGGTGCTCCACCCGCTTGGCAGACCACTGGGCGGCGGGCGGCTGCAGCTCGCCCAGCTGGTCGGCGGCCTGCCGCCAGGTGAGCGGCTGGGGGTTCGGCTCGTGCAGGAGGTAGCGCTGGCCGAGCACGACGAGCGCCAGCTTCTCGTCGGGCGAGAGCGGCCACGTGGACGGGGCGATCGTCGCCCTCGCGTGGTCGGCGGCGCGCCGGTCGCCCGTCCGGCCCACGATGTAGACCTCGAGCAGGTGCTCGCGCGTGCCGGGCAGGAACACCGGCGTGTACCCCTCGACGAGCGGCACCGGCTCCTCGGCCGGGAACAGCCTGCGCTCGGGGAGCCGGATCGGGGCCCTTCCCAGGTTGTGCAGCCACCAGCGCGCACCGTCGCAGCGCAGCTCGCCGTGCCGGCGGCTCACCCGGCGGTCGTCGGCGCCGATGCAGACGTGCACCTCGTCGGCGTTGCGTCCGAACAGGATGCTGCGGCCGACCTTCGGTCCCACCGTGATCCCGCCGTCCACCGACCTCGCGACGATCGTTCCCGATGTCGCTCCCGATGTGTTCGACCAGCCTCCGCGGGCGAGGCTGCCCACCGCAGGAGGCAACGGCTCGGCCCACGATCGGTCGATCGCGCCCACGTTGTCGTGCACCACGGGATCACGATATGTGGCGCCCCAGACGCGACCGCACAGATCCCGGGCCGAGGGGCCGCGCGGCTGCTATGCGAGCACCCTGGTGAGCGCCGGGCCCACCTCGGCGAGCCGCCGCACCGTCTGGGCGCGCCCTCCGCGCCGGGCCGCGAGCGCCGCGGCCGCGGCCTCCGCGTCGGCTCCCCCGAGTGGGACGAGCACCTGCAACCGGTCGATGCCGCCCAGCGCGGTCGCCGGGTCGTCGCCCGCGGTGTGGATGCAGTCGGACAGCAGCACGACCAGCCGATCGTCGGCCACCGCGCCCGCGAGCTGCCCCGCGGCCGCACGCAGCCCGGCGGCGAGGTCCGTGGTGCCGTGGCCGCGCAGCGCCACGAGCTCGGACAGCAGGTCCTCCGGCGGGCGCCGCACACCGTGGGCCTGCAGGACCCGCACACCCGTGCCGAACGCGACCACGGCCGGGACGAGCGCGTCCCCCGCCGCGAGCACCACGCCGGCCGCCGCGACGGCAGCGAGCGCGACGGCGTGGCCCTGCATCGACCCGGACACGTCGACGACGAGGGCGACCGCGCGCCGTGACGCGGTCCAGCCGCGCGTGACGACGTCCGCGGGACCCGGCCGCCGGGTCGGACCCGGCTCCCAGGCGTCGAGGGTGCGGTCCAGGTCGAGGTCGCCGTCACCGCGGGGCACCGGGGCGAGCCGCCGGGTACCGCGGGCCTTGGCCGGGCCGACCCGGCCGAGGCGCAGGAACACCCGGCCCGCGAGCTGCCGGGCGGCGGCGCGCAGCCCCTCGTCGGTGGCGACGGCGAGATCGGCGAGCAGCGCGGCAGCGGCCTCGGGGTCGCGGGCGAGCAGCGCGTCGAACGCCGCCGGGTCGAGCGTGCCCACCTCCGGTGAGACGTCGGCGAACGCGGTGTGCTGCGCCGCGAGCTGGGCCCGGCCATGGGTTCGGCCCGCGCGGTCGCGGCCGGGGCGGGAGCGCGGCCGGAAGCCCGCCGGGGAGTCCGGCGGGCCGTCACCTTTTCCCGGGTCGTCCGGCGGATCGTCGACCGGCCAGAGCGCGTCGAGCAGCTCATCGATCACGGACTCGGGCGTCCGGTCCACACCGTCGCCGATCCGGATCCGGCCCGAGAGCGCCGCGTAGGCCGCGTCGCGGGCCGTCTCACGCCCGGGGGCCGCCTCGCCGCGCAGCTCGGCGAGGCCGGTCGACATGAGCGCCATGTCGATCGCGCCGCGCACCGACGAGCCCATCCGCACGTCGCGGTGGGTGCGGGTAGCCCGTGCCATACCCACCGCCAGCTCGACGACCTCGCCGTCGAGGCCCGTCACGGCGTTCGTGATCTGGCGCTCCGCCGGCTCGTCCTGGTAGCCGAGGACCACCCGGCACATCCGGTCGGCGATCGCCTGGCTCACGCGCGCCGTGCCGATCGCGTCGAACGGGTTCATCGCCGCGATCAGCCGGAACTCCGGCCCAGCCCGAACCGGGCCCAGCCGGGGCACCGCGATCTCGCCCTCGGCGAGCACGGTGATCAGGACGTTGAGCGTCTCCTCCGGGACGCGGTTGAGCTCCTCGAGGTAGAGCAGGCCACCCTCGCGCATGGCGGTGAGCAGCGGCCCGTCGACGAAGCTCGCCGGGCGGTAGCCCTCGGCGAGCACCTGGGCCGGGTCGAACTGCCCCACCAGCCGGGCAGGCGTCAGCTCGGCGTTGCCCTCGACGAACACGACGGCACGCCCGTTCTTCCTGGCGATCGAGCGCAGCAACGTCGACTTGCCGGTACCGGGCGGACCCTCGATGACCACGTGCCGGCCGGTCGCGAGCGCGACGGTGAGGACCTCGCGCTCGCGACGGAGACCGACTACCGGTACGTCAGTAGATGATGACGCCACGGATGTTCTTGCCGTCGTGCATGTCCTGGTAGCCCTGCGCGACCTCGTCGAGCGAGTAGGTCTTCGTGACCAACTCGTCGAGCTTGAGCACGCCCTCGCGGTAGAGCTGCAGCTGCCGCAGGATGTCCCAGTTCGGGTTGGACGCGCCGAAGAGCGAGCCCTGCAGCCGCTTCTGCATCAGCGTCAGCTCGGAGACCGCGATCGGCAGGCCGACCTCCGTGACGTCACCGAGTCCGGTCACCACACACGTCCCGGCCTTTCGGATAGCCCCGAAGGCCTGCGCGACGTGCTCGGGCTTGACGACGCCGACGGTGACGATCGCCGAGTCGGCTCCCTGCCCGTTGGTGAACTGCCTTGCGAGCTCGGTGGCCTCGTCCATCGACTCGACGGCGTGCGTGGCCCCCAGCTCCTGCGCCTTCTCGCGCTTGAAGGCCACCGGGTCCACCGCGATGATGTTGGACGCCCCGGCGTGGGCCGCGCCCTGCACCGCGTTGATGCCGATGCCACCGATACCCATGACGATCACGGTGTGGCCGGGCTGCACCTCGGCCGAGTTGACCGCCGAGCCCCACCCGGTGCCCACCCCGCAGCCCACCAGGCAGGCCTTGTCGAGGGGGATGTCGTCGGGCACCTTCACCGCGGAGTCGGCGGACACGGTGGTGGTCTCCAGGAACGTCGAGATCCCGCACATCTGCCCGACGCCCTGGCCGGTCTCGGTGAGCTTGAGGCGGTAGTCGCCGGGGCTGCCCCAGCGGGCACCGTCCAGCAGACCAGCACCCAGGTCACAGAGGTTCTGCATGCCGGAGGCACACCAGCGGCAGTGCCCACACGAAGGCAGGAACGAGAAGACGACGTGGTCGCCCTCCTTCAGCCCCTTGGTGTTGACGCCTGCCTTGGTGACGATGCCGGCGCCCTCGTGCCCACCCGCGAACGGGTAGACGTTCACGGGGATGTCGCCTGTCGCCACGTGGTCGTCGGAGTGGCACATGCCCGATGCCACCATCTTGACCTGGACCTCGTTCTCACGAGGATCGTCGACTTCGAGGTCCACGACCTCGTACTTGCCCGGTACCTGCCGGACGATGGCGCCACGGGTCTGCATCGCTGATCTCCTTTGACGAGCGGCCGAGGTCGTTCATAGCAGCGCGCGCATGGGTGTGGGAAGCACGGCTAGCGGGAATCTTCTACGTAACGTTGACGGAGCGTGAGCAAGCAGTAGAGTTCGGACCCACCCGTTCGGACCGGAGCCGCTCCCATGACGGAACTGTTCAACGCCGCCGCCTACCTCTCCGAGCGTCATGTCGACGCCGGTGACGGTGAGCGGGTCGCTCTCCGCCATCCGCGGGGTACCCACACGTACGACCAGCTCACCGCGGAGGTTCGCCGGGTCGCGGCCGGCCTGGTCGCCATCGGAGTCCGTCCCGAGGAGCGCGTGCTCCTCTGCATGACCGACGACGTCGAGCTGGCCACCGGCATCCTCGCCGCGATGTACATGGGCGCGGTCGCGGTACCCGCATCCACCATGCTCACGGCCCGCGAGCTGGCCACGCTCGTCGTCGACTCCCGGGCCCGGGTGCTCGTGGGCAGCCCGCAGTTCGCCGACGCGGTGACGGCCGCCGCGGCCGACGCGCCGGACCTGCGCCACGTCGTGCTCACCGGCGACACCGCGCCGGACGTCCCCGGTACGACCGGGCTCACCTGGGACGCGCTGCTGACCGCAGAGCCGCTCGACGCTCCGTACCCGACCTGGGACGAGTCGCCCGCACTGTGGCTCTACACGTCCGGCACCACCGGCAGGCCCAAGGGTGCGATGCACCGCCACACCGACATCCGCTACGTGTGCGAGACCTACGCCGCGCAGGTGCTCGGCATCGGCCCTGGCGACGTGTGCCTGTCGGTGGCGAAGCTGTTCTTCGCCTACGGCATCGGCAACTCGCTGTTCTTCCCCCTCTCGGTGGGGGCGAGCAGCGTGCTGGAGCCGTCGCGGCCCAACCCCACCCTGTACGCCCAGCGCGTGGTCGAGCACGGCGTCACGCTCTTCTTCGGCGGCCCCAGCTTCTGGGGCCCGCTGATGGCCGCCGACCTGCCGCGGGAGACGTTCGCGACCGTCCGCAACGGGGTGTCGGCGGGCGAGGCGCTGCCGCCGCGCATGTTCCACGGCATCCGCGACCTGTACGGCTTCGAGATCCTCGACGGCATCGGCTCCACCGAGGCGCTGCACATCTTCATCTCCAACGTCCCCGGGAGGGTGGTCCCGGGCAGCTCCGGCTTCCCGGTGCCCGGCTACGAGGTGCAGCTGCGCCGCCCCGACGGCAGCGTGATCGACGGCGCGGGCGAGCAGGGGATGCTCTACGTGGCCGGCGAGTCGCTCTGCACCGGCTACTGGTGCCGTACGAGCGTCAACCGGGCGGTGTTCCACGGCGAGTGGATGCGTACGGGTGACCAGTACGTCCGCAACGAGGACGGCAGCTGGACGTGCCTCGGGCGCGCCGACGACGTGCTCAAGGTCGGCGGGATCTGGGTGAGCCCCTCCGAGGTCGAGGCGCGGCTGCTGGAGCACCCGGCGCTCGCCGAGGCAGTCGTCGTCGGTGTAGCCGACGAGGACGGGCTGGACAAGCCGGTCGCCTACGTCGTGGCTCGCCCCGGAGCCACCGTGGACCCTGACGAGGTGGTGGCGTTCTGCCGGGCCGGGCTGGCGACGTTCAAACGGCCCCGGCTCGTCGTGCAGGTCGACGAGCTGCCCCGCACAGCCACGGGCAAGATCCAGCGCTACCGGCTGCGGGAGCGGGCGGCGGCCACGGTGACGCCGCCACAGGACACGGCGAAGGACGTGGCGGAAGCGAAGGCCTGACCTGCACAAGCCTGTTCAAGCAGCCGCTTGCGTGCCGTCCGCGCCCGACGCCTACCCAGCCCGTCGTACACCGGCCGAGGTCGCACCGCGGATCAGGTCGATCAGTGCTTGCGGGTCCGCGGGCACCCGGTCGCCGCGCCAGGCCACATGCTGGTCCGGCCGCGCAAGCACGAGATCTCGGGCGTAGAGCGCCGCGGTCTCCTCCGCGTCCAGGTCGAGGACGGCCAGCGGGACGCCGCGGTGCGCGGCCGCAGCGACGAGGGTGTCCACCTGGACCGATCGATCGCGGCGCAGGAGGGTGAACCCCGGCCCGAGCGCGTCGTAGAGGGGTCGCCCGTCGCGCAGCCACAGGTGCGGCACGCGGCATCCCGGCACCGTCGAGGGGGTGAAGTCGGACATCGTGTAGCCCGGTGCCGCTTCCCCGTCGTAGGCGATGATCGGCGAAGCGTCGTAGAACGAGCCGAAGTTGAGACCGCCGCAGCAGTACTGGTTCACGTTGAGGTCGTAGGCGGCGCTGCCCACCTGTGCACGCACCACGTCGCCGACCGGCCCCGGCGCCTCGATGTCGTCCGGAACGGCACCGCGCTGCCCGGCCAGTGTGATCGCGTGGTCCATGGCAAAGCGGGAGACCTGATCGGTGATCGGCAGCCGCTCCGCCTCGTAGGCGTCCAGGATCGGCGGCGCCGCCCAGCCCTCGAGCACGCCTGCCAGCTGCCAGGACAGGTCCATCGCGTCCGCAATGCCCGCGTTCATCCCGTAACCCGCCATCGGCACCCAGACGTGCGCCGCGTCGCCGCAGATGAACACCCGGCGATCGCGGAAGCGGTCGGCCACCAGCCTGCGCCCGATCCAGTCCTCGGTGCCGATCACCTCGTACTCGAAGGCGGGTCCGACGCCGAGGATCAGTCGGATGCAGGCATCGCGATCCACGGCGTCGAAGTCGGTCTCGGCGCGCGTCAGATAGTTGTGGATCAGCCAGGTCTCGCGCCCGTCGATGGCATACATGTTGCCGGTGCGCCGCGGGTTCAGCGAGAAGTTCGCCCATGCCGGCTTGCCGCGGATCAGGGGCAGCAGGCCCGGCGCACGGATGACGGTGGACTGCACACGCTGCACGACCGGGTCGCCGTGCAGCCTCGCCCCGATCTCCCGCCGAATCGCCGATCGACCGCCATCGCAGCCGACCAGGTACGCGCAGGCGATCTCGAAGCGTTCGCCGGAGTCCAGGTTCTCAGCCCGGGCAATGACGTCGTGTCCTGACTGGGAGAAGCCGCTCACCCTGACGCGATTCCGCACTACGAGGCCCGGCATGGCGGCGGCGTGCTCGTGGAGGATCGGCTCGAGGTAGATCTGGTTGATGCGGTGCGGTGGTTCCGGCGTCGGCCACCAGGTATCCGGTCCGTTGGTGGCCGTGTAGCGGTCGGCACGGCTGGGGATGGGGATGCGCGCGAGCTCGACCCCGGTCGCCGTCGTCCGGAACACGACGTCGTTGGGGTAGTCCGGCGGCAGGCCGGCGTCGCGCACCTTCTTCGCCACGCCGAGCCGGCGGAAGATCTCCATCGAGCGGGCCGACACGTGGTTGCACTTCACGCTCGGCGGCTCGCCACGGTGACGCAGCTCGGCGACCGTGACATCGATCCCGCGCGAGGCCAGGTCCATCGCAAGCGTCAAGCCGACCGGCCCTCCACCGACGACCAGCACCTCGGTCTCGATCCTCTGCACCGTCGTCACGCCGACACGAACCGTTCGGCCACGCGGATGGGGTCGAGTTCGCTGCCCATCGGTCTGTCCTACCGCTGCCGGAACCACGGGACATCGGTAGCGAGTGCCTAATCGGAGCCGGACCACGGACGCCGGTCGCGTTCCGCGGAACGCCCCGCCACGCTTCTGGGCTCAGGAGAGCTTGCGGATCCACTCCGCGGCGTCGTCACCGACGACAGCCGAGTGCAGAAGCTGATCCCACAGCTTCAGGTAGATCGCCACGTCGGCCGATTCGCGGACCGTGAGTTCGCCGTGCACGGTCTCGGTGGTCACGTACGTGGGTTGCCCATCCGCGGGCTCGTGGATGACGAAGTTGTGCCAGGCCACGACCGGCGCCGCGTCGGGAACCACTCCGAGCGTGATCCCGGGCCGCGCGATGGCTGCGGCGAGCTTCTCCAGCTGCGCGGCCATCACGCCGGGCCCCGGCGACCATCGCAGCGCTCGTTCCCCGAGGAAGAAGGCGAAACGGCACCCTTCGGCATCGAGCATCGCCTGCCGCTCCAGCCGCTTCGCGACGTGTTCCTCGACATCGACCTCGCCGGTCCGGTCGACGAAAGGAACCAGATGCCGCGCATACTCGGCAGTCTGGAGCAGTCCGGGCACGATCGTGGGCTGGAAGTTGCGCACCGATACCGAGGCGCGCTCCCGGGCCGCGATCTCGCTCTGCATGTGGTTGCGGCCGGCAAGGGTCCGCGTCCATGTCGGCGCTTCCCGGTAGGCATCTTCGAGCATGTGCAGCACGCGTGTCGTGCGCTCGTCGTCGGCCGCGCATGCGTCGAGCCATGCCTGCGCTTGTTGCCGAGTGGGCAATGCCTGGGCGTGCTCGATTCGCCAGACCGTGCCCTGAGATGTGCCGATCCGCTCCCCGAGCGCGCGGCCGGACACGCCGGCCATCGCGCGGAGCGTGCGAAGCTCCGTCGCCAGCTCCTGTCTGAGCGCGGAAGCGTCAGGCACCGGCGACGTCCTCCGCGAGGAACACGTTCAGCGGAACGCTGTTTGCCACCGCGTTCAGCCGTGCCTGTTCCATCCCCGCCAATGGCTCCGGGTCCTCCACGAACTCGAACCCGTGAAACTGTCCGTCAGGGGAGTACCGCATGAGCGCGGCGCGGGCTCTCGGTGTACCCCCGTCGAAGAGCCAGAAGTCTGGACCCCAGTCGCGGACCGCCGATCGCGGGGCGAGGAAGATCTCCTCGCCCGCGGCCTGCGACTCCCGGTAGGCCTCCAGCGAGTACCGCTGGTAGGGACTGAGCGGGGAATCCACGACACGCACCCTCGACCACGCCTTTCCCGCGGTGACCGTCGAAACGGCGATCCTGGCCAGCCAGGGGCTGGTGCGGACGGAGCGTACCGACAACGGGCGCCCCTCGTGATACGCCTGGAACCGTTCTGCGTCGGCGCCACCGACCTCGTAGGCCGGCAAGGCTTCGAGCCGGAACACGGTGCGCTCGAACGATTCGAAGAGGCTGTCGAAGGTCTGCCCGCTCACCGCTCGACCTCGCTGCCCTCGGCGAGCGCTTCGCGGGTGCGCTGTGACATGAATTCGCTCGCAAACTCGCTCAGTTGCCCATCTTTGCCATCAGCGTCGCCCACCGGACGGCAGGGATGCGTACGTCGAGCTCACGCTGACCCAACGGGTCCTCCGGGTCGTAGCCACGGACGAACACATCACCCGTGGCCTCGTCGATCAAGAACGTCGGGCAAGTGCCGTCCGGACATCCACTGTCGGCGAGCACGACGAGCGCCATGGCGCGACCCCTTCTGAATTGGCCTGAAACGCAGTGACTCCAGCATGGGCCTGGCGACGGTCCAGCGTCAAGACGAGCGAAGCTTGACTCGCAACGATCTGCAGTGACACGCTCTGACACAAGGGCGAGCACGCGATCGCCCATAGAGGGGTGATGTCATGGATGCGTGGACCGCGCCCGTCCGGATGCAAGAAGCGGCGATGATCTTGGCCGGGTGGCCCCGACTGCTCTCATCCTTGCTGGCCGAGCACGTTGCGGGGCCGGACGGACGGTGCCGCGGTTGCGTGCGAGGAGTACGCGGAGCGCCGCGCTCGCCGTGTCGACTCGCAGATCTGGCGGAAGTTGCGCGCGCGTTCAGCGAGGCGAACACCCGCGAGCAACTGCCGGCACCAGCCCACCGTCGAAGGTGACAGCGAGGCGAGCTGGATGGCCTACGGCTGGTCGACCCGAGTCGTCGTCGTCACGGATGCCGGAGACGGGCGTGCGCATTACCACCCCACCTGGGAACTCCAACCGTTGACCGGCTCACGGCAGGTCCGAGTGATGTGCAGCCGCTTGATCAGCCCCGCTCCGCTCGTTGCCCCGATCGGACCGACATGCCCCGACTGCATCACCGCAATGACGCGTTCGGAGGTCCGTGCACGGCCATCTTGGCTTCGCCAACGCCTTCGAGCCATGTGGACCAGCTGAACCCACCGAACGTTCTACATCTACTTGCCGTTCTGTCGAGCAGCTGTAGACTGACGCAGGTCCGCCGCGCCGCCGCAGGAGGTTCGTCAGCGATGACCAGCACCGCCGAGCCGGCCACCGAACCCCAGGTCTCGTTCGACACCGATCCGTCGAGCTACCGCCACTGGCGGCTCGACGTGCAGGGGGAGGTCGCGTACCTGCGCCTCGACGTCGCCGAGGACGGCGGGCTGGTGCCGGGCTACGAGCTGAAGATGAACAGCTACGACCTCGGCGTCGACATCGAGCTGCACGACGCCGTGCAGCGGCTGCGCTTCTCCCACCCGCAGGTGCGGGCGGTGGTGCTCACCAGCGCACGCGACCGCAACTTCTGCGCGGGCGCGAACATCCGAATGCTCGCCCAGAGCAGCCACCCGTGGAAGGTGAACTTCTGCAAGTTCACCAACGAGACCCGCAACGAGATCGAGGACGCCACCGCGCATTCCGGGCAGACCTGGATCGCGGCCGTCAACGGCACGGCAGCGGGCGGTGGGTACGAGATGGCGCTCGCGTGCGAGCAGATCCTGCTGATCGACGACAACTCCTCCGCCGTCGCGCTGCCGGAGGTGCCGCTGCTCGGGGTCCTGCCCGGCACCGGAGGGCTCACCCGCGTCACCGACAAGCGCAAGGTGCGCAAGGACCGCGCCGACGTGTTCGCCACCCGCTCCGAGGGCATCCGGGGGCGGCAGGCCGTCGAGTGGCGGCTGGTCGACGAGGTGATCCCCAAGCGGCAGTGGGACGAGACGGTGGCCGAGCGCGCCGCCGAGGTCGCCGCCCGCTCCACCCGGCCGGCCGACGCCCATGGCGTCGAACTGCCGCCGCTACAGCGTGATGAGTCCGCCGACGGCCTGCGCTACCAGCACGTCGAGGCGCGCTACGACCGGGCGAACGGGATCGTCGAGATCACCGTGCACGGCCCGGAGGGCGACGTCCCCGACACGGTCGAGCGGGTGCACGAGCTGGGCGCCCGGTTCTGGCCGCTCGCGATGAGCCGGGAGCTGGACGATCTGATCCTGCGGCTGCGCGCCAACGAGCGCGAGCTCGGCACGTGGGTGATCCGCACCAAGGGCGACGTGGAGGACGCGCTGGCGTTCGAACGCGTGATCGCGCAGCATTCCCGCGACGACTGGCTGGTCAACGAGATCCGGCACTACTACAAGCGCGTGCTCAAGCGCCTCGACGTCACATCGCGTTCGCTGGTCGCGCTCATCGAGCCGGGCTCGTGCTTCGCGGGGGCGCTGCTGGAGCTGGCGCTTGCCTGCGACCGGCAGTACATGCTCGACGGCTTCCTCGAGGAGGACGCCCAGGAGGGCGAGCCGGCCCAGATCGTGCTGTCCGACAGCAACTTCGGCGCCTTCCCCATGGGCAACGGCCTTTCCCGCCTCGCGAGCCGCTTCTACGGCGACGACGATCACGTCGCGAAGTTGCGCCAGGAGGCCGGACGCCGCATCGACGCGCGCGAGGCGCTGGAGCTGGGGCTGGTCACCGACGCTCCCGACGACATCGACTGGGACGACGAGATCCGGATCATGCTGGAGGAGCGGGCGTCCCTGTCCCCCGACGCGCTGACCGGTATGGAGGCCAACCACCGGTTCGTCGGCCCGGAGACGATGGAGACACGGATCTTCGGTCGGCTCACCGCATGGCAGAACTGGATCTTCGTTCGACCGAACGCGGCGGGCCCGGAAGGCGCGCTGCGCCGGTACGGCACGGGCCGCAGGGCCGACTTCGACCGCAGGCGGGTGTGACCACTTCATGAGCATCGACTACAGCGAGAAGATCCCGAACAACGTCGACCTGGCGGGCGACCGCAAGCTGCAGCGGGCCCTCGAGTCGTGGCAGCCCAACTTCCTGAACTGGTGGAAGACCATGGGCCCCGCCGTGCCCACCGAGGACGTCTACCTGCGCACGGCCGTCGCGGTCGGCCGCGAGGGGTGGGCGCACTTCGACCACGTGCCGATGGACGAGTACCGCTGGGGCGTCTTCCTCGCCGAGCGCAACACCGACCGCCGCGTCGCCTTCGGCGAGCAGAAGGGCGAGCCGGTGTGGCAGCAGGTGCCCGGCGAGTACCGCGCCGACCTGCAGCGGCTCATCGTGATCCAGGGCGACACCGAGCCGGCGTCGGTGGAGCAGCAGCGCCGCCTCGGCGAGAGCGCCCCGAGCTTGTACGACCTGCGCAACCTCTTCCAGGTCAACGTGGAGGAGGGCCGCCACCTGTGGGCGATGGTCTACCTGCTGCACGCCTACTTCGGCCGGGCGGGCCGTGAGGAGGCCGAGGCGCTGCTGCAGCGCAACTCCGGCGACATCGACTCCCCCCGCATCCTCGGCGCGTTCAACGAGGAGACGCCGGACTGGCTGTCGTTCTACATGTTCACGTACTTCACGGACCGCGACGGTAAGTACCAGCTCGGCACGCTGAAGGAATCCGCGTTCGACCCCTTGAGCAGGACCTGCGAGTTCATGCTCAAGGAGGAGGCGCACCACATGTTCGTCGGCACGACCGGCATCGACCGGGTGGTCGCACGCACCGCCGAGCTGATGCGCGAGCACGACACCGACGACATCGCGCCCCGCGGCGGCATCCCCCTCGACGTGATCCAGAAGTACATCAACTTCCACTACTCGGTGTCGCTGGACCTGTTCGGCTCCGAGCGCTCCACCAACGCCGCCAACTACTTCACCGCCGGGCTGAAGGGCCGCTGGCAGGAGGAACGGCGCAAGGACGACCACGTGCTCACCGAGGACGCCGCGCACATCGACGTCGTGCGGGACGGCGAGATCACCACCGACGAGGTGTCGGCGCTGCTCGCGCTCAACCACGACCTGCGCCGCGAGTACATCGCCGACTGCGAGACCGGGCTGAAGCGCTGGAACCGGGTGCTCGAGAAGGGCGGGATCGGCCGGCGCCTGTACCTGCCGCACGTCGGGTTCAACCGCCACGTCGGCGTGTTCGCCGACCACCACGTCACGCCGAAGGGCGACCTCGTCGGCGAGGACGTCTGGGCGGCCAACGAGGACACGTGGCTACCCAGCGAGGCCGACAAGACCCACGTCCGGTCGCTGATGCGGCCGGTCTACGAGCCGGGCAAGATCGCGGGTTGGATCGCCCCGCCGTCGAAGGGCATCAACGACAAGCCGGTCGACTACGAGTACGTCCACTTCCCCTGAGCGCCCCACCGCTACTCGACCACCGAGGGCCCTGACGGCTCGATCTGCTCGCGCACCGCGCGGAGCCGGTCGGCGTAGCGCGGCCACCCGAATCCGCTGGTCCGGTACCTCTCCGTGATCTCCTCCGTGAGCGTGCGCGCGGTCTCGACATCACCCTCGGCCAGCGTGAGCGCGGCCGACACCGCGCGGGCGGCCAGCCACGGGACGCCGCCGGGTGGCGTGTCCTCGTACACCGTGTCGAGCAGCGCGCCGGCCTCCGCCAGCTCGCTCTTCGCGACGAGCACGTCCGCGAGGTCGATGTGGGCCATGCTCGCCCCGGACTCGGTGTAGGCGAGCGAGGTACGGCAGTGTGCCTCGGCGGCGTCGAGGTCGCCCTCCGCGAGCGCGACGGCACCCCGCACCAGATCGTTCAGGGGCAGGATCTGACGGTCGTCGAGCCGCATCGCATAGTGGTCGGACTCGCTCGCCACCCGGAGCGCGTCGGCCCAGCGGCCCGTTCCGAGCAGCGCCTTCGCCTGGTTGCTGAGTCCGCGGGAGAGGTTGTGCTCGTCGCCGTGTTCGACGTCGGTGGCCGTGCGGTAGCACTCGAGCGCGCCCGCGGCGTCGCCGCTGAACAGCAGGGCCGTGCCCAGCGCATCGGCGAACGACGACGCCCTGCGGGCGTCGCCCAGCTCCCGGGCGCGGCGCTCGCCGTCGCGGAGGGTGCTGATCGCCTCGGTGAGATGACAGCGCTCGATCTCGACGATGCCCCGGTGGTACTGGATGGTGGTGACGAGCCGGTCGTCGTCGAGGTCCCCCGCCAGTTCGGCGGCCCGCGCGAGCAGCCCGGCGGCCTCGTCGAGCCGGCCGACCATCAGGGTGTGGAAGGCGTGGTTGCTCATGGCCCTCGCCCGCTCGACGGGTTCGGCGCCGGGCACGTCGGCGAACGCGGCGAACTGCCGCTGCGCCTCCCGGAACCATGCACGCGCCAGCCACGGCACGTGCAGGGCGTTGACGAGCGGCAGCGCGTCCACCGCGAGGTCGCTGACCGCGGCCTGGTCGAGCGCCTCGACGAGGTTGGGCCACTCGGCGAACACGGCGGCGACGGTGTCGGCCGAGGCGAACTCGTCGACGGCGCGCAGGTCGTCGACGTAGTCGAGGCACCAGGCGAGCCGCCGGCTCCTCGTCGCGGCGGTCTCGCCTGCGCTGTGCAGCTCGGCGAGCGCGTAGTCGCGGACCGTCTCGAGCAGCGCGAACCGGCGGGATGCCGCGTCGTTGCGGACGGTGATCAGGCTGCGGTCGACGAGCTCGGCGAGCGCAGGCGCCACGTCGCCGAGCTCGACCTTCCCGTCCGGCACGACACGCTCGGCCGATTCGAGGGTGAAGCCGCCGGCGAACACTCCGACCCGCCGTAGCACCGCCTGCTCCCGGTCGTCGAGGAGCTCGTGGCTCCAGTCGAGCGCGGCGCGCAGGCTCCCGTGCCGCGCGGAGCCGCTGCGCCCGCCCCCGACGAGCAGCCGCAGGCGGTCGGTCACCCGCACCGCCAGCTGGGGGACGGTCAGCGCCCGCGTCAGGCCGGCTGCGAGCTCGATGCCGAGCGGTAGCCCGTCGACCGCCGCGCAGATCGTGGCGATGTCGCCGTCCTGCTCGGGATCGAATCGCGTGTGCGCTCCCGCCCGATCCCGGAACAGGGTGGCTGCGGCCTGCGGGGCCAGTGGCCGTACCCGGTGCTGGGTTTCCTCGGCCAGCAGCAGCGGCCGTTGCGACGTGACGAGCACCGTCAGGCCGTGACCGGCCCTGCGGAGGTCGCGGACCGCCGCGCTGACGCGCTCGACGAGGTGCTCGGCGTTGTCGATCACCAGGAGCGCGTCGCCGAGCGCGGGCGCGGTGGCGGCGATCAGGTCACGGGTGCCGGGTTCCACACCCGCGGCATCCGCGAGCGCGACGACCACCGCGTCGTCCCGATCGGACCGTGCGAGCTCCACGACGACGCATCGGCGGCCCGCGGGCGCCAGCACCCGGACCGCCTCGGCCGCGAGCCTCGACTTCCCGCACCCCGGCTCCCCGACCAGCGTCACCACGCCGGGCCTGCCCAGCCGCTCGACGATGGCGGCGAGCTCGCCGTCGCGCCCCACGAAGCTCGTGGACGGCTCCGGCAGCGGCGAACGAGGTTCCGGCGGTGCCGGCCGAACCGCAACGGCCCGGGGCGCGGACAGGAGCGCCGGGTCATGGCGCAGCAGCCGCAGCTCGAGGTCGGCCGTAGCCGCGCCGGGGTCGACCCCCAGCTCGTCGGCGAGCGCGTGGCGCAGCCGGGCGAGCTGGTCGAGCGCGTCGGCCTGCCGTCCCGTGCGGTAGAGGGCGAGCGCCAGCAGGCAGCGCACCGGCTCGTGCAGCGGGTGCTCCGAGGCGAGCCCGGCCAGCTCGGTCACGTGCGCGGCGGCGTCACCCAGCTCGAGCTCCGCACGGAGCCGGGACACGGTGAGTTCGAGGTGCCAGTCCTCGAGCCGCTCGGCCTCGAGTTCCGCGTACGGGAACGCCCGGATGTCGGCCATCGCGGGACCGCGCCACTGGCCGAGCGCCTCCGCCGCGGCCGCCCGCACGGCCACGTGGTCGCCCGTCTTGGCCGCCGCGTGCAGCCGATCGGCCGCGACCTGCGCCGCCCGCAGATCAGCGGTGTCGGCGTCGAGCCGATAGCCCGCCCGGGAACGGCTGATCGCGTCGGCCCGCGGGCCGAGGGAACGGCGCAGCCGCGACACCACGACCCGCAGCCGCGACTCCGGCCGCGCGAGGTCCACGGTGCCCCACAGATCGGCGGCGAGCCGCTCGTCCGGAACCGCCATGCCCCGCGCGAGCGCCAGCCGCACGAGCAGGGCCCGCTCCAGCGACCGGTGCACCGGCAGGGACTCCTCCCCATCCCGGACCACGGTCGGTCCGAGCACAAGCACGTCCACATTTCCCCCCGTCAGCGACCCGCCGACCCCCAACGGCGTGCGCTACATATGTAGCGTATCAGCTAGGCTCGACCGGAAATGCCCCCGCCCAATCCGCAGCGCCGCACCCACCTGTCCGCCGCGGCCATGCGCGTGCTGGCCGAAGAGGGCTCCCGCGGACTGACCCATCGCGCCGTCGACGCCGCGGCGGACGTTCCCCCCGGCACCACGTCGCGCTACTTCCGCAGCCGCGAGGCCCTGCTCACGGCCGTGGTGGAGCACGCGCTCGCGCTGCACCTCGTCGAGATCGACCAAGCCGACGACAGCGCCATGGCGATGACCCCTGACCGGCTCACCGAGATGCTCGCCGCGGCGGCCTTCGCGGGCCTCGGCCCGGACCGGATCCGCCACATCGCCGTGGCCGAGCTCTATCTGGAGAGCTCCCGCCGCCCGGCCCTGCGCGCGACCATGGCCGACGCCACCCGGCGACAGCTCGAGGCCATCACCGCGATGTTCGCCGCCGCGGGCGTTCACCTGACCGAGTCCGAGGTGTTCCGGTTCGTCGCGTTCGTCGACGGCCTGCTGTTCATGCTGCTGACCGCTCCGCCCGACGAGGCGGGCCCGTCGGCGGCGGAACGGGCCGCCGCACTCGTGCGCGACGAGATGGACACCCTTCTCTCCCGGCACCGCAACCCCTAGGAGGGCGCTCCTAGGCCTGACCGGCCGACGGGGCATCGGCCTCGGCGAGAGCGGCGCGGATCAGCGACCGCGCAGCCCAGCTCATCAGGTCCGTGGCGTCGTCGGGCGCCAGCCCGCACGTGTCGCGAGTGACGACCAGCGCGTCGGCACCCCACACCAAGGTGACCGCCATGGTCAGACGATCGAGCCGCTCCGGCGGAAGGACGCCCTCCAGCGGCGCGAGCGCGGCGCGCGTGCCCTCGAGCCGGCTGGGGCCCCGAACTGGCACCCGCTCGTCCTCGGCGACGTCCACCTGCTGCAACCAGCGATCGAGACTCGCACGCAGGAGGGCCCGCCAGACCGCCTCGTCGGCGAACTGGCTCTCGGCCATCCTGCGGATGACCACATCGATCCGCTGCTCGACCTCGGGCGGCAGATCGGTGACGATTTCGTGAATCTGCGGGCCGTGCCGGATCGCGACATCCGCCCACAGCGACTCGGGGTTGGGGAAGTAGCGGTAGGCGGTGGCGGTCGACACCCTCGCGGCCTTTGCCACGTCCGCGATGGACGGTGTCTGGCCGGCACGGGCGAGCCGCGTGGCCGCGTCGAGGATCGCCTCCCTGGTGCGCTGCTTCTGGTTCCGCCGACCCGTCGCGAGAAACTCCTCTTGACGTGAGACAGTCATCTCATGATGCTAGTACAGTCTCATCAATCGACCAAGGGGGGACCATGACGCCGGAAGAGATGGACGAGGTCTTCGAGAGGCACTGCGCGGCCGAGGCCGCGAACGACGTCGACGGCATCCTCGACACGCTGACCGACGACGTCGAGCACGACGTCGTCGGCGACCCCAGCGGCGTGCTGCACGACCGCGCCCTGATCGCCAAGCGGTACGTCGAGACGTTCACGGCGCTCGAGGACAGCTCCATGAATTCGCTGCACCGCCACCACGGCGAGAACTTCTTCGTGGACGACTCACTGTGCACGGCGCGGATCGCGACCGACTTCATGGGCCTTCCGGGCAACAACCGGACGATCAGCTTCCGCATCCTGCACGTCTGCGAGTTCCGCGACGGCAGGATCAGTCGCGAGAACGTCTGGCTCGACGGCGCCGCGGTCATGGCGCAGCTCGCCGGTGGTTGAGGATCGGAAGGCGCGAGCCGCCCCGGTCGGAGGCGCCTACATGGCGCTGGCGGTCGGCAGGCCCGCTCACCTGCCGGAGGGCGGGCAGAGGCGCGTGTTCGCGCCGGCCAGCCGCAAGGTCGCGGCCGCGATGTCCGGGCCGACCTTCTGCAGGTCCGATCGCCCCTCGGCGATCGCGCGGTAGGAATGGGCCATCGTCGCGAGATCGGTGGCCACCTCCGCGGGAGCGACCACGCCGAGCTGCTCGAACGCGTCCGCGGTGGCAGCGTAGTCGGCGTCGGAGATCGTCGTCCGGGACGCGAGCTCCCTCGTCTCGAGGGAGAGCTCCGCGTTGGCGGCGCAGTAGGCGGCGACCGGATCGCCGGGAGCCGCCGCGGCGGAGGAGGGCACGGCCGGAGTCGGCCGGCTCTGGGTGGTCGGCGCGGCGCATGCCACCGAGAGGAGCAGGGGAAGCGTCACCAGCACGGCGGCCGGGGAGAGTCGAGCGAGCATGTGAGGAGGATCGGCGGCCGTCCTCTCACGGACGTCTCATCCGTATCTCACGCCCGCGCGTGAAGCGCCGGTGAAACGAGCGCGGTGCAGAGTCACCGCCATGCGGCCACGGTTCGAGGGAGTTTGCGATGACGTATCCGGTCGAGTTCGACATCCCACTGACCCGCGGCACGCTGCACGCGGCGCGGTGGGGTGAGCCCACCGCCCTCCTCACGTTCTGCGTGCACGGGCTGTCGGCCAACCTGCACGCGTTCGACTTCATGGCCGAGCGGCTCGCAGGCCCGGACCGCCAGGTCGTCGCGATCGACCTGCGCGGGCGGGGGCGCAGCGACATCACCCCGGCCGGCACGTACGGGCTCGAAGCGCACGCCGAGGACGTCCTCGAAGCGGCCACCGCCCTCGGGGCCGACCGGTTCGACTACGTCGGCTGGTCGCTCGGCGCGCTGATCGGCATCGCGGCCGCCGGCCTCGCGGCGGAACGGCTGCGGACGCTCACCCTCATCGACCACTGCGGCCGCGAGGAGCCCGCCGCGTGCGCCGCGGTGCGGCAGGGTCTCGACCGCCTCGACGCCGTGGTCGACCGGCCCGAGGACTACGTCGGCCGGATCCGCGACGCCGGCGTGGTGCGGCCGTGGAACGACTACTGGCCCCGGGTCTACGCCTACGAGCTCACGTCGCTCGGGGAGCGGTTCACGCCCCGCACGGACAAGGCGGCCTGCCTCGAGGACCTCGATTCGCCGGACCGCGACCGGGTGCGGGACAGCTGGCCGAAGATCACGATGCCCGCGCTGCTCGTCCGCGCGACGGTGCCGCTGAACGGCGCCGACGTCGTGCCCGTCGCCGACCGGGACGCACTGCGGGCTACGGCCACCGACCTGCGGGTGGTGGAGCTGCCCAGCAACCACTTCGGGGTGATGACCGATCCGGGAACGGTCACGGCGGTCGCCGCACTGCTCGGCTGAAGGGCACTCGTGAGCGGATACGCGCGCTATGGCACGCGTATCCGCTCACGTCTCGACCGGTGTCGGGACGTTCTCGGAGAGCCCGGCGACGTGGACGTCCACCGACGCCGAGTCGACGGCCGGAAGGGCGAACAGCGACCACAGCACGACGGTGGCGCCCGCCGGCACGGTCTCGTTGATGTCGTCGCCGAAGGCCGAGGTCAGGGTGCCGACGTAGTTGAAGTACACCGGCGCGGCGAAGTCGCACGGCTTGTGGCGCCCGCCGGTGGAGTCGACGAGGCTCAGCTCACCCTGCCACTCGTTGTACGAGTCGCTGGCGAAGTCGAGCCTGGCGTCCGCACCACCCGAGTTCCGCAGGGCGACCTGCACCAGCGCGAACCCGGGCACGCGCCGGACCGATCGTGGCTCGGCGGTGAAGCCGGTCAGCGGATCGACGTCCTCCTCGCCGGACGGGTCCGCCTCCGCGGCTGTGGATGCGGCGTCCGTCTCGATCGTGATCTCGACACGCCGGTTCAGCGCCCGCCCGTCCGGGTCGTCGCTACCGTCGGGCTTGGCGTTGGCGGCGATGGGCCTGCTCTCACCGGCACCCGAGGCCCCGTAGGTGTAGGAGTTCCCCAGCCTCGCGGCGAGCGCGTCGCGCACCGCCGCCGCGCGCTGCTCGGAGAGCTGCTGGTTGAACTGGTCGTCGTCCACCGCGTCGGTGTGGCCCTCGACGCGGATCGAGCCGGACCCGGCGCCGCCCAGCTGCTTCCCGAGCTCGTCGAGGGCGCCTGTCGCGGCAGGCGACAGGGTGGCGCTGCCGAACGCGAAGAGCACGTCGCTGGGCAGCTCGACCCGCTTCGTGGCGGCGGCCTTCCCGTCGCCCTCCGATCCCGCGATGCAGCTCAGTGGGCCGACAGACCCGTCGTCCTCGGTTGGAGGGCCGGAGTGCAGGACCGGATCGTCGACGAGGTCGGCGTCGCGTTCGACCGGCACCTCGACGGGGAGGAATCCCGCGATCATCACCATCATCGTCGTCGTCTCCTCCGGAGGAGGCGCGAACATCACGGTGATCGTGGCCGATGTGCCCGGTTCGAGGAACTCGTCGACGTTGGCGCTGATCCGCCCGTCGGCGGTGGGCGGACCCGCGGCGAGCACGGAGTAGCCGGTGCGCCGGGGCAGGTCGGCGAGCATGACCAGTTGCTGGACCAGATCGATCCCCAGCATCGACGGCGATTGCCGTTCCGTCCCGCTGTTGACCATCTCGAACTGCAGCGCAAGCTGGTCCTGGACCCGGGCGAGCCGCACCTTCCGCGCCTCGAACGGCAGCGCAGAGGACTGGGGCCGGGCGGTCACCCCGGCACCCGGCGCCACAGGCGTCTGCCGCGAACCTGACGGCAGGGCGGCGGCCGGCGTCAGCGGCGAGGTGGCCGCCGCGGGCGTCCCGCCCCCGTTGACCTGCACCGTGCACCCCGCGACGAGCGCGGCGGCCACCAGCGCCGCCGCGCCCAGACCCGCTGCCCTCATCGCGGTACCCGGACGTGCGCGCAGTGCCGGAACACGTCCTGCGGGTCCCATGCCGCCTTGACCTGCTGCAGCCGCGCGTAGCGCCCCTCGCCCATGGCCCACCGGACGCGGTCGTCGTCGGCGTCGTCGAGGTTGAGGTAGCTGCCGGTCTCGCCGTGCCGGCGCACGGCGTCACGCAGGTCCGTGACCCAAGCGACGTTCGCCGCGTCGTCGGCGGGAGCCGCCCACAGGCCGACGGGGTGCACGAGCCAGCGGCCGCCGTCGCGGGCCGGAAACGCGGTCGCGTCGTCGGGCAGCGCGCGGACCGCGTCGGGCAGCGGCGAGATGATGATCTGCGAAAGCGGGCTCGGCATCCGCATGGCCGCGTCCTGCAGATCCGACACGAGCGGGCCGCTCAGCTGGTGGACGAACCCGCCCGACCAGCGGTTGCGCAGCCCCTTGGGTGAGCCGGCGTCGAGCAGCGTCTGCAACGCGACGTACGGCATCGGCGCCACGGCGTCGATCAGCGGAGCCAGCTGGTCCTTGAGCGGCCTGATCGCATCGAACCCGGCGTCGAGATCCCCGAACCACGCCGGGATCACCGCAAGCACCGGACGCCCCACCACATCTCCCGGGACGAACGGCGCGGGCGGCGCGGTGAGGAACGCCGCGGCACCGCCGAAGTCGCCCGGGTACGACTCGTGCAGCTCGGCGAGCACCCCCAGCACCTCGGGCGCGGCCGCCACCGCATAGGCGAACATCCCGCCGAGCACCAGCGGCCCGATCGGGTGCAGCCGGAACGTGAACGACGTGACGACCCCGAAGTTGCCTCCGCCGCCCCGCAGCGCCCAGAACAGCTCCGGCTCGCTGTCCTCGCTCGCCGTGACGACCCGTCCGTCGGCCGTGACCAGCTCGACCGCGACCAGGTTGTCCGAGCTCAGCCCGTGCCGCGCCGACAGCCAGCCCTCCCCGCCGCCCAGCGTCAGGCCGGCGACCCCGGTGTGGCTGACCCGGCCGCCGGGCACCGCGAGGCCGTGCGCCTGGCTCGCCGCATCGACGTCGGCCCACGTGGCGCCGCCCTGCACGACCGCGGTCCGCGCGTCCGGATCGATCCGCACGTCGCGCAGCGCCGAGAGATCGATCACGACCTCGCCGCCCATCGCGTGCCCGGCCACCCCGTGCCCGCCGCCGCGGACGGAGGGCGACAGGCCGTGCTCCCGGGCGAACCGGACCGTCAGAACGACGTCCTCCACCCCACCGACCTGCACCACCGCCGCAGGCGTGCGCTCCACGGCCCCGTTGTGCAACGCCGTCGCGTCCCGGTAGCCGGGGTCGTCCGGGGTCAGCACCACTCCGCGGGCCAGTGCGCGCAGCGCGGCCTCCGACTCCGGCGTGAGCCGGCCGGCCGCCGGCTCCGCCGTCACACTGATCGATTCGGTCCGCTGACCCATGGCAACTCCTCCGTCGTGCCTGCTTGCCACGACTTTGGGCGACCGGGGTTGCACCGCCGCCTCATCGGCGTTTCACGGGGCCGGCTCAGCAGAACTCAGTAGAACTCGACGGTGTTCACCACGTTCCGCATCGGGCGGCCGTCCAGGAGGCGGGCGGCGTTGTCGGCGAAGAGCTCCGCGATCCGCTGCCCCTCCGCGGGCGTGAGCGTTGCGTTGTGCGGGCTGATCAGCACGTTGGGCAGGTCCCACAGCGGGCTGGCCGGATCGAGCGGCTCGGTGGCGAACACGTCGAGCGCCGCGAACCCGATCCGACCGTCGCGCAGCGCTTCCACCAGCGCGCCCTCGTCGATCACGGTGCCGCGCCCGACGTTGACGAGCGTGGCGCCGGGCCGGACGGCCGCGAGCACGTCGGCGCTCAGCAACCGCTCGGTGGCGGCCGTGCCGGGCAGCGTGACGACGATGCCGTCCACCCGGCCGACCACAGCGGCGAGCTCGGCGGGGTGCACGAGCTCGGCGACGCCCTCGACCGGATCGCCACGCCTGCTCGTGCCGATCACCCGCGTGCCGAACGCCGCGAGCAACCGTGCCACCTCGCGGCCGATCCCGCCGAGGCCGACGACCAGCACGGTCTGCTCCCGCAGCTGCCCCATCAGCCAGCGGTGCGGCCACTCGTGCCGCGCGGCGTCTGCCTGCAGGCGGGGCAGGTTCTTGGCCCCGGCGAGCAGCCCGAAGAGGGCGTACTCCGCGAGCGGACCCCCGTGGACGCCGGCGGACGTCGTGAACGTGACGCGCTGGAGCTGCTCGGTGGACAGGCCTGCCGCCTTCACCAGCGCGCCGCCGCCCGCCGCCATCGTGTGCACCCAGCGCAGCCGGGGGTTCGTCTCGACGGCCCGCCGCAGCGCCGCCGGGTCCTCGCCCGGCACGCCGTAGAGCGCGTCGGACTCGGCGATGATCTCCACGAACCGCCGGTCCTGGGCGGGTGTGCGGGTGAACGAGGGATCACCGTGGTGGTCGGCCGGGTACCGGACGGGCGGCAGCAACTCCTGGTCGCACACGAGCTCCACCCGCGGTTCGAGCCGCGGGACGAGCGCCGCAAGCTCCTCGCTGAGAGGCGTCACCACGGCGACGCGCAGTCGATCACTCACCGACCCAGCATCTCAAGGCGCGAGGCGGAATGGGTCTCCAGTACGAGCCGGGGACGATCTGTACCAGGCTGGGCGTCCGGTCGCGCGGCATGCTGGACGCATGGACCGCACCGAGCTCGGGGTCGCGCTGCGCACGTGGCGGGAGCGGCTGCGCCCCGCCGACGTCGGGCTGCCGGCGGGGGTGCGCCGGCGCACCCCCGGCCTGCGGCGCGAGGAAGTGGCGGGCCTCGCCGGGATGTCGGTGGACTATCTGACCCGCGTCGAGCAGGGCCGTGGGCCGCGCCCGTCGGAGGCCGTGCTCGGCGGCCTCGCAAGGGCGCTGCGGCTCACCGACGCCGAGCGCGACCACCTGTTCGACCTCGCAGGCGTCGCGCCACCCCCGCCGGGACGCATCCGCAGCACCGTGCGTCCCAGCGTGCAACGGCTGATGGACCGCTTCACCGACCTTCCGGTCACGCTGCTCGACGCCAAGAGCGACCTGCTGGCCTGGAATCCGCTGGCCGCCGCGCTGCTGGGCGACATATCGGCCGTACCGCCCGCACAGCGCAACGTGGCGTGGCAGGCGTTCCTCGGCACCAGCCGGATGGAGGTGAACCCCGGCGACGGCGAACGGCTCGACAGAGCGATCGTGTCCGACCTGCGCCGCACGGCCGCCCGCTACCCCGACGACCCCGGCCTCGCCCGGCTGATCGCCGAGCTGCGCGCGGGGAGCGACCGGTTCGACCACCTCTGGACGCTGCGCGAGCTCGACGAGCGCCACGGCCATACCAAGCGAATCCGCCACCCCGAGCTCGGCGTGCTCGAGCTGGACTGCAACGTCCTGCACGTCCATGGTGACGACCAGGCGCTGGTGGTCTACTCGGCGGCGCCGGGGAGCCGGGAGGCAGAGGCGCTCGCCCTGCTCGGTGTGGTGGGGCTGCAGGAGATCGGGGCACCGAGCGGCTGATCAGCCGGCGGCGACCGCCTCGCCCCACGCGTCGAGCAGGCGGCTCGCGGAGCCGCCGATCGGGCCGACGGCGGCGGCCAGCGCGTCGGGAGCGAGCGGGCGCGCCTGTCCGACCGCCGGCACCGCGGCGCCGGGGTCGTCGATCAGGGCCGAGCAGACGCCGCGCAGGTAGTCCGGGATCTCCAGCGCAGCGTCCACGCAGCCGACGAGCGGGGTGCCGACGGCGGCCACCAGCGGGAAGACCGTGCCGGGGATCCCGATCGCGACATCGGCACCAGCCGACGCCTGCACCGAGCGCACCGGGCTGATCTCGTACCCCGACCACAGCGCCCGGTCCTCCCGCGGGTGGAGCCCGACGACGACGCGCTTGCCGGCGTCGGCGAGCAGGCGCGCCGAGTCGAGCAGCAGCCGCGCGCCGGGAGCGGCGGCGCCGGTCGCGTCGGCGCGCGTGACGCTGGTGAGGATCAGCACGGTGCCGGGCTCCGGCGCTCGCGCCGGCAGGTCGTCGGTCTGGGCGGAGCCGACGATCCGCACGTCACCGGGAAGGCCGAGATTCGCCCGGAACGCCGCCGCCTCCGCGAGTGACGACGCCGTCGCGGCACGCACCCTGGCCCGTACCTCACCCGCCCGTGGCGCCTCTTCGGCCGGCAGGTAGGCCAGTGAGGAGGCGACGACGGGCAGATCGGGCAGCCGCGCGAGGCAGTCGGCAGGCCAGTCGCCCGCGCCGGTGACCACGAGCAGGTCGGCCTCGGGGAACGCGCCCGAGACGGCGACCGGCACCGGCTCGTCCGCGTCGATCTCACTGCGGTCGGGCACCAGCTGGGTGAGCGTCCACCCCCTGCGCCGCGCCTCGGCGAGGAGCGGCTCGACGTGGTAGGTGCCCCACGGCTCGTTGGTGGCGATCAGAACCCGAGGCGCTCGGTCCGGCGGGGCGGCACAGCCGGCCATGGCGACCGCGCTCCCGGCGAGCACGACCTCGAGGAGACGACGACGCGACAGCGGTTCCTCCACGAGCGGCACCGTAAGGAGGCCAGAAGGCGCCCCGGTGAACGCAGGGCGATCAGCGCTTCATCAGGTTCATGACCAGAATGGCGACGTCCTCCGGCGCCTCCTCGGCCATGAAGTGGCCCGCTCGGGTGGTGAAGTGCTCCAGGTCGGCGGCCCACGGCCGCCAGATCGCCGCCGCGTCGAACCCCAGCTGCGCGCCCCAGTCCTGCTGGACGACCATCACCGGCATCGTGAACCGGTTGCCGGCGTCGAGGTCGGCCTGGTCGTGCTCGATGTCGACGGTCGCGGTGGCCCGGTAGTCGGCGACGATCGACACGACCGCGTCCCGGCACGCGCGCAGGTACTCGGCGCGCACGTCGGGCGGGATCGCGTCGGAGCTCGAGGACCAGGCGTCGAGGAAGTGGCCGAAGAACGCGTCGGCGCTTGCCTGGATCATCCGCTCGGGCAGACCGGGTGGCTGGGCCATCAGGTAGAGGTGGAAGGCCACCGCAGCGCCGACCCCGCGGAGGACGTTCCAGGTGTCCAGGGTGGGCACGATGTCGAGGATCCCCAGGTGGCTCACCCGGTCCGGATGATCGAGGCCGGCCCGGAAGGCGACGTGCGCGCCGCGGTCGTGCCCGACGAGCGCGAACCGGTCGAAGCCGAGTGCGTCGGCGAGGCCGACGACGTCCGCGGCCATGGCCCGCTTCGAGTAGATGTCCTCGGTGGCTGCCTCTGGCTTGCTGCTGGCGCCGTACCCGCGCAGATCGGGGCAGACCACGGTGTGGTGCTCGGCGAGGACGGGAGCGACGTGGCGCCACATCAGGTGGGTCTGGGGAAAGCCGTGCAGGAGCACGAGCAGCGGTCCTTCCCCACCGACCGCCGCGTTCAGTTCGATGCCGTCGGCCACGCCGATCGGCCTGGTCTCGAATCCCGGAATGGTGATGCCCATGGCGCGAGCATCCGGGATGCGGGTCAGCAGTGGATCAGCGGCGACAATGGGCCTGTGGAGATCCAGGTGCTCGGACCGGTGGTGGTCCGGGATGCCGGGGGCCGCCCGATCGCGGTCGGCAGCAGGCGCCGCCGTGAGCTCCTCGGACGGCTGGTCGCGGCCGCGGGGCGCCCCGTCCCGCTCGAGGTGCTGGTCGAGGATCTCTGGGAGGACCAGCCGCACACGGCGGCCGGGACCGTCCGCACCTTCGTCGCCGAGCTGCGCCGCGCGCTGGAACCGGAGCGTGCCCCGCGGACGCGGTCGCAGGTCATCGAGACCGTCGGCACCGGATACGCCCTGCGGGTCCCGCGGGAACGAGTGGACTCCCACCGTTTCGAGGACGCCCTCCGGGCCGCACGCGACGGACCCAGCCGAATCGTCGCCGGCGCGCTGAGCGACGCGCTCACGTGGTGGGCGGGCGAACCGTACGCCGATCTCGGCACCTCGCCATGGCTGACGCGGGAGCGCGCCCGCCTTGCGGAGCTGCACCGGCAGGCCGTCGAGCTGCGCGCGCGGGCCGTGCTCGACCTCGGCCGTGGCGCGCCCCTCGTGCCGGAGCTGGAGGCGTTCGCCACCACGCACCCGTGGCGGGAGCAGGCGTGGGTCCTGCTCTCCCACGCCCTCTACCAGGCCGACCGCCAGGTCGACGCGTTGGCATCGCTGCGCGACGCGCGGGCCCGGCTGCTGGATCGGTACGGGCTGGAGTCGGTGGACACCCTCGACCACCTCGAACGCGACATCCTGCGGCACGCCCCGCACCTGAGGCCATCACCACGGGACGAGGACCGGCTGCGGCTGCTCACCCGGACGGAGGCGACGGGGACCTACACCCGGCTGCGCTCGATGAGCACCGTGGCCGGCGCCGCCGCGATCACCGGCGGCGCCAACCTGGTACTCGCCCAGGAGCAACGCGCCGCCGCGGTCGCGGAGGCGGAACGAACCGGTAACCCTGACCTCACCGCCCGCGTGATCGCGGCCTACGACGTCCCCACCGTCTGGACGCGGGCCGACGATCCCGCGCGGTCCGAGGCCCTCGTCGCGACGACGAGGCGCACGCTCGACAGGCTCGGCAGGGAAGCCCCTCCCGCGCTCCGGGCCCGGCTGCTCGCCACCATCGGGCTGGAGCACCGCGGAACCCGGGACCGCTGGGCGGCCGAGGCTGCGGCCGAGGCCGAACGGCTGGCCCGTGAACTGCACGACCCCAACCTGCTGGTGCTGGCTCTCAACGCCCAGTTCGTGCAGTCCTTCCAGCGGCCCGGCCGCACCGGCGATCGCGACGCCATCGCCCGCGAGCTCGTGGAGCTCTCCGCGCGACACGACCTCCCGACGTTCGAGATCCTCGGCCACCTCATCGGGATCCAGGTCTGCGCCGCTCGCGGCGACACCGAGCCCGCCGCCCGCCACGTCGCCGCGGCCGAGCGGCTCGCCACCATCCACGAAACCCCGCTCGTCCACGTCCTCACGGCGGCCTTCCGGGCGATGCAGCTGGCGGAACGGTCGCACGAACCCGCCGAGGTCGCTCGGGCGTACCACGCCGTGGCCGGCGACCTCGCCGGGGCCGGCATAACCGGGGTCGAGGCGGGCATCGTCCCGCTCGCGCTCCTCTCACTCCGGATCCGCCACCGGCGTCCCGCGCCGGGGGACCCCGGCCTCGACTGGGGCCCCTACCGGCCCTGGGTCCAGCCCCTCCTCGACCTCGCCCACGGGAACGTCGCGGCGGCCCGGCGAGCAGCCGCCACCCTGCCCATGCCCGCCGCCGACCACCTGTACGACGCCCTCTGGGCGGTCACCGCGCACACCGCCGTCCTACTCGGAGACGAGTCACTCGGCGCGCAAGCGCGCGATGCCCTCTCCCCTCTGCGCGGTGAGATCGCGGGCGGAACCACCGCCATGCTCACCTTCGGCCCGGTCGACGACATCCTGGCCCGGCTGGAGCCCTACTAGAGGTTGAATTCCTGGGTGCTCAGGTGGTTCCGGTGCGTTGGTCTGGCGTGCGGCGGTTGATCAGGCGGCGGCCGATCCGGGCGCCCGGCATGATGTGGCGTGTTCGGGCCGCTTGGATGGTGCGTTCCGCGGAACGTATCTCCCGTGGGCGAGCCCGGTCGCCTCGGGCGCAGTTGCGATCGACATCTGCGGGGTTTCGGTAGCTGTCACCCCGTTTCCGTTTGCCTCCCGCGTGTGGCGGGTGGCTGGGCTGGGATCACACCGAATAGTGGGGCTGCTTTGGCGACCGTCCCCGACTTGAGGGCACGCCCGTTATCGACAAGACCGTCGCCGGCAGGTGCCTACGCAACTATCCTGTGGTCCCGACCCATCTCCCGCAGGTTCCCGCGAAGTAGTTGCCTGCCTTCCCGCCGCGTTCCGCGGAACGCGCCCGGAATTGTCAGACCCGACTGCCATCCTTGGGATCGAACATCGGTCTCGCCCCTTTCGGAGGTTTGTCGTGTCCGTCATTCCGCTGCCCACTCCGCTGCAGACCATGCCCCTCCATGACCTGGAATCCGAACTGTTGGGTTTGGCCGGGCACATCGCCGCCGCGGAAGCCCGGTTCCTCCAACTGTTGGCCGAGTTCGACGAACGCAACGGGTGGGCCGGGGATGGGATCCGGTCGTGTGCACACTGGCTGTCCTGGCGGGCCGGGATGAGCCTGCGCACCGCCACCGAGCGCCTACGGGTGGCGCAGGCGCTGCGCAACCTGCCGCAGATCGGTGCGGCGTTCGCCGCCGGGCAGATCTCCTACTCCAAGGTGCGGGCCATCACCCGCATCACCGGCTCCGACACGGCGACCCTGACCCGGCTGGCCGCGGAGATCGCCGCCGGCACCTCCGAGCTGCGCCACACCACGGTGGCCGACCCGGAGACGGCGGAGCGGGTGCTGCTGAACGTGGCCTTGCACGGCACCGCCGGCCACGTGGAGACCGTGGTGCGGGCGGTGCGGCGCCGCCACACCCCACCCGACAACCTGACCGCCCGCCGCTCGGTGTCCTGGCGGTGGGACGAGGACGGATCCCTCATTCTGCGGGCGCGGTTCACCCCCGACGAGGGTGCCGTGCTGGTCGCGGCGATCGAGGCGCTGGTGCCGCCCGGCTTGCCGGTCACGCCCCCGGTGGCGCCGTCGCCGGAGGACCTGGAGCAGCGGGCCCTAGAGCAGGAACCGGGGCCGGCGGTGGATCGGGTGGCCGCCCGCCGGGCGGATGCCCTGCTCACCCTGATCAAGGGGGATGGCGACGAGGTGGTGGAGCGCGGCACCGCGCAGGTGATCGTGCACCTCGACGCCTCCACCGGTACGGCCCGCCTCGAAGGTGGCCCAGAGGTGCCCACCTCGACGGCGGAGCGGCTGGCCTGTGATGCCCGGGTCCAGGTCCTGCTCAACGACCGCACCAAGAATCGGATGTATCTGGGCCGCAACCGCCGCCTTGCCACCCCGGCCCAGATCGCCGCGCTGACGGTGCGGGACGGGGAGGGCTGCCAGCTTCCCGGCTGCACGCACACCCGGCACCTGCACGCCCACCACCTGATCCCCTGGTGGTTCGGGGGCCGCACGGATGTCGACAACCTGATCCTCGTCTGCTCGTTTCACCATCGCCTCGTGCACGACCACGGGTACCGGATCCGGCGGCTTTCGGGCAGGTGGGAATTCCTCCGGCCCGACGGCACCCCGATCCCCGAAGTCGCGGTCGCGTTGACCGGGAACACCGAGAGTCTGGTCGAGATGCACACGCGGGCCCGGCTGCGCATCGACCACACCACCCTCACCCCGGACTGGGATGGTGAGCGGCTGGACCCGGACCCGATCCTGGACGCCCTGCTGCTCCGCCGAGTCACCACGGCCGCGTAAGCGTTCCGCGGAACGCGCCGGATGGTTCCAATAGACACGCCGGGAAGGACGGGACAACAGAATAGTCGAGTAGACACCGACAGGTACGGTCCTGTCGGCACACCATTCGGTCCAAGGGCCCGGCAAAGTCGCGGCGAACGGCGTGTCGGAGCGGTGACACGCCGGTGATGATGTAGGCCGGACACGGCCGCCTCGGTGATCACCGCGGGTTCCTACGCCTGCTTGACCAGGCCCGCGGACGCAGGCACGTCCGGACCGAGACCCGCACCCTGCAGCTATGCGCGATCACCGGACCGGGCGACGCGGGTATCAGGTTTCCGCACGCCCGCCTGGCCCCGGCGGCGCACTGCGCATCCAGGGGAGGCAACAGCTTCCTGACGGTCGCGGCGACCCACGCGGCGCTGCTGCTGGCCCAGGGCGCCGGGCGGTTGCTGCGGTCGATGTCGGCCAAGGGGCGCGTGGCCGTCCTGGATCCGAGGCCGACCACGGCCGCTACGGCGGCTTCCTGCGCGCCTCACTCCCCCGATCTGGACGACCTACGACCCCGAGGTGGTCAGGGCCGCGCTCAAGCGCCTGGACGCGGCTCAGACCCCTCGATCCGTTCGACGAGCTCGTCGCGGTACTCCCGCACCGCCTGAAACTCCGGTTCGTCGCCGGTCGCCCGCTTCAACGCGCCTTCCAGGATCTTCAGCCCCTGGCGTTCGTCGCCGCGCGCATCCGCCTGCCTCGCGGCGTTCTCCATGGCTTTGGCGAGCTTGGTCTGCGCCTCGGGTTCCTTGGCAGCCTTGTGGATCCGGATCCAGTTGCCGCCCGGATCGACGACGGTGAACCCGGTGTACCGGTCGTTGCGCAGCCGCGGCCGGGTCATGCGCGGGATACCGGAGACGAGCAGTTTTCCGTGCACGGACCGCATCCCCGCCGCGAAGGCCTCGAACAGCTCGCTGGTGTCCGCCACGATGACCAGGCACGTGCTGTACGACTGCGCCGGGTCATAGTCGTCCATCCCGAAGAAGTGCAGATTGATGTCTTCCCGCCGCACCGCGATGCCCGGGTTCGGCCGCGTCTGCCGATAGGTGATCTCGAAGCCGAGCATCTCGTAGAACGACGCGATCTCGTCGATGGATGGACAGGGCAGGAGCGGAATGGTCAGTTCGTTCGCCACCGCCCGAACCTAAGCCCAGACCTGCCGAAACGACACCGAGCAATTGCTCATGCGAACAGCACGACAGCCCCCAGGGCCCGGCAAAGTCGCGCCGAACGGCGTGTCGGAGCAGTGACACGCCGATGATGACGTAGGGCGGACACGCCCGCCTCGGTGATCACCCCGGGTTCCTAAGCCTGCTTGATCACCGGGAGTTGGCGTGTCCGCGTGCCCACCTTCCCCGTCAAGGGCAACCGACCCACGCTGCACGCCCAGCTCGCCGACCTGCCCTGGAAGACGATCCCTGTCCTCGACCAGGCCCGCGGACGCGGAGATCCACACCGGCACCGGCCCCGCTGCGATGGCCACGCTGCGCAACTTCGCCATCAGCCGCCACCGCCTGGCCGGCATCAGCAACATCGCCGCAGCTTGCCGCGACACCGGCCGCCACCCACTGCGAGCCATCGAACTGCTCACATAGCTGCAACATCAACTATGCCGGGGCCCTGCCATCCGGTCGTTATCGCAACCCGACCATCCACCCGTGGCGCGGAATCGACGCGAACCGGGTGGGACAGACCGCGAGACCTGGGGATGTCTCGGCTCAGACCGGCCCGAGCCGGGACGACGCGCCCACGCAATCCCTGCCCCCTGGAGATCGCCTCGAGCGTTCCGCGGAACGCACTACCCGGGATCCAGCCCGATGTCGACCGCTCAGCAGGGCCGCTAGTCGTCGTCATCGTCGTCGTCGGGCTCCGGCTCACCCGGCCGCAGGATGTCGACGCTGCCGAACGCACCGGTGGCGTCCACCACCACTTCGGGCCCGGTGCCGGTGCAGGCCAGCGCGCAGTCGGTCCCGCCGAAGACCACCGTGCCCGTGGGGCGGGCGCGCATACCCTCGGGGACGACCACGTCGACCCTGCCGAAGAGCATGCCCACCTCGACACGGTCCTGGCCGGGCACGACGGTGACCTGCCGATTGCCGAAGACGGCCGCGCCGTCGGCTGACGTGACGACGTTCGAACCGACGAAGATCAGCGCCCCGATGGCTGCCACGCCGACCAGCGCCCCGCCGAGCCGCTGCCCGAGGCTCTTGGACGACGTGCTCTCGGGTACCGCGACGGTCGGCATCAGCCGCCGCACGCTGCGCGGTAGCGCGGCCTGCGCGGCCTCGGCCTCCTCAGGGCTGGGCCGGTACGGGGGCAGGTCGCGGACCAGCTCGTCCAGTTCGCTCTGGGTGCGGGCAGCCCAGCACTGTGCGGCTCGCTCGTCGTACTCGATGAGGGTGAGCACGCCGTCGGCGTGGGCCTGCTGCAGGTGTGCGTCGGTGGCGCGGCGTTCGCGGTCGCCGATGCGCAGTTCGGGGCGGGGCGGTTCGTCCACACACCCATAGTGCCGCTACCCGATGCCTGCGCCGGCGTTGACCGTGACGGGGGCGTCCCAGTCGATGTGGTGCCCGTGCAACCACGTGGCGGCCCGGTCGCCATGACGGCGGAGGAAGATCGGCAGGAGTGCGTCGCGCAGCACTCGCGCCACCGGTCCGGCCGTCTTGACGTTGCTCGACCGGGCCCCGTCCGCCACCACCTGTTCCACCCGGGAGCGCCGCAGCCGCTCGAAGGCGGCGAAGGCGGCGTCGGGGTCCGGCATGTCGCGCAGGCACCGACCGAGCTCGACGGCGTCCTCGATCGCCATCGAGGCGCCCTGCCCGGAGGAAGGAGACGTGGCATGCGCGGCGTCGCCGATCAGCACCATGCGGTCGCGGTGCCACCGGCGCACCGACGGCAGGTCGTAGGTGGCCCGTACCTCCAGCTCCCCCGGCGTGGCGTCGATGATGGCGCGGGCCGGGGTGCGGTCGCCCGCGAACAGCTCGTCGAGCCGGGCGCGCCAGTGCGCCGTGCCGAGCGCGGAGAGCTCGCCCGGCGCGGGCTCGGAGCGGTGGGGCGGATTGGCGAACCACCAGACGGTCCCGTCCGGCGCCACCGCGTAGCCGAAGAAGGCGCGCTTGCCGAACACCATCTCGTAACCGCCGCGCACTCCGTCGACGTCCATCGGCGGGGCGAACCCGCCGATGTTGAGCACCGGCACGTACCGCGCGGAGGCGGCCTCCGGATCGATGACCTGCCGGACCCGGGACCGGATCCCGTCGGCGCCGACGAGCAGGTCGGCGGCGGCTGTGGTGCCGTCGGCGAACTCGGCCCGGACGCCGCCGGGCACCGGCCGCACGTCCACGAGCCTTCGCCCGTGCTCGATCGTGACGCCACGGCGGCGTGCCTCGTCGCCCAGCGCGCGGTAGAGGTCGCTGCGCTTCAGCGTGACGCCCACTGTTCCGTCCGCAAGGGCCGCGCCGGTGCTCACCTCGCCGAGCACCTTCCCGGTGCCGCTGCGGAATCGCATGCTCGGGGTGGCGAAACCGATCGCCTCGATCACGCGGCCGATCCCCAGCGTGCGCAGCGCGTCGATGCCGTTGACCTGCAGCGTCAGGAACGCTCCCCGTTCGTCGGCCGTGCCCTCGCGGGCCTCGTACACCGTGGGCGTGATGCCCGCCCGCTGCAGCGCGATGGCCGCGACCGGACCCGCGATCCCCGCTCCGATCACCAGTGCCGTCCGCATGTCCTACCCTTTCCTCGCCCGGCCGAATATCTCGGAGGGACGAGTATCTTGGGATTTCGAGATAACTGTCAAGGAGGTTCCGTGTCCGCCGACGAGTTGCGGGCCGCCATCCAGCGGTCGACCCTGCGGTTCATCGCCGGTGTGGTGCTGCACAACCACGCCGTGGCGCAACGGGTGGGGCTCGGGGCGAGCGACTCTCAACTGATCTCGCTGCTCAACCTGCACGGCCCGCTGACCCCGGGCCGGCTCGCGGAACTGACCGGCCTCACCACCGGCACGGTGACGGGCGTGATCGACCGCCTGGAGCGGGCCGGGTACGTCCGCCGCGAACGGGACCCGAGCGACCGGCGCAAGGTGCTCGTGACGCCGGTGCCCGAGGCGATGGCCACCCTTGGTGCGCACTACCGCCAGCACGGGGAGCAGCTGGACGCCGTGCTCAGCACCCGCGACGACGCTCAGCTGCGGGTGATCGCCGACTTCCTCGCGGACCTGGCAGGCCCTGGCGCAGGAGCCTTGGTGGCACCGCCGCCGGAAGGCGGGCGCGGGAGGGGCACCACGAGCAGCAGCGGCAGCTGACCCGGCGCCGCTCGGTTGGGGCGACGCACGTGGCCCATCACCCACCCCGTGCGTCTCGGATGCCCGTGCACGAACGACACGCCCATCACCTCCGGAATCGAGTTCACCACGGAGGTCGGACATTCCTAGGATGGCCGGGGTGACCGTGCCCGTACCCGCCGCTCGGTTCGATGCGGTCGCAGACGTCTACGACGACGACCCACACCACCTCGGGATCGCCCGGCAGCTGGTGGCCGGCCTGCGGCCAGTGCCGGAGCCCGAACTGGTCGTCGACGTCGCCACGGGCACGGGGTTCGCCGCCCTCGTCGCGCTCGAGGCGCTCGCCCCACGACGGGTCCTCGCCGTCGACATCTCGCCCCGGATGATCGAGAAGGCCGCGGCGAAGGCGCCCGGCAACGGCCGGGTCGAGTGGCGCGTCGCGCCCGCGGTGCCGCTCGGCCTGCCGGACGGCGCGGCGGACGTGGTGCTCTGCGCGTCGGCGCTGCACCTCATCGGTGCCACCGCCCCGCCCGAGTGGCGCCGGGTGCTGCGGCCCGGCGGCCAGGCCGCGTTCAGCATCCCGGTGGCCGCCGACTTCCACCCCTCCCCCGAGTTCGCGGCATCGCTGCCCGCCGACCTCGCCGTCCCCGCCGACGAGGCGGGCGCCGGGCACATCGCCCGTGCCGCCGGGTTCGGGTCCGTGCGGGTGACGACCACCTCTGGGCCGCGGCGGTCGTTCCTCGTTTTCGCGCGGGTGCCGGCGTGAGCGCGAGAGTGGTCGCGCTGCACACGTACCCGATCAAGGGCTGCGCCGGGATCGCCCTGACCAGCGCGTTCCTCACCCCGGCAGGACTCGCCCACGACCGGACGTTCATGGTCGTCGACGAGCACGGGGTCTTCCGCAGCCAGCGCCGGGATTCCCTGCTCGCGACGATCCGGCCGGAGATCCTCGACGACGGCCGGGAGCTCCGGTTGCAGGCCCCCGGGATCGACGCCCTGCGGGTGGCCGTGGACCTCGACGGCCCCCGGCGTCCCGTCGAGATGTTCGGCAGCCCCTATCGGGCCATCGACCAGGGCGAGCCGGTAGCCGGCTGGCTCACGCGCGTGCTCGGGGAGCCGAGCAGGCTCGTGCGGGTCCCACCGGAACACGACCGCGTCACCGACGGTGAGACGCCAGGAAGGGCCGGGTTCGCCGACAGCGGCGCACTCCTGCTCACGAGCAGCGCGTCATGGGCCGAGCTGGACCGGCGGATCGCCGAGCGCGGCATCAATGGGATACCGATGGACCGGTTCCGACCCAACATCGTCGTGGAGGGGTGGACCGAACCCCACATCGAGGACCAGGTCCGCGAGCTGTCCGTCGGTGACACCGAGCTGGCGTTCGCCAAGCAGGCGATCCGGTGCGCGGTGACACTGGTCAACCAGCGCACCGGTGTGCGGGCGGGTCCGGAGCCGCTGCGGACCCTCGCCGGCTATCGGCGCGTCCCGGGCAAGGGCGTCGCGTTCGGGGCGAAGTTCTCGGTGCTCCGGCCCGGGCTGCTGAGCGTCGGGGACGAGCTCGTCGTGGGGCGGTGGGCGAGGGCGGCGACCATCTCCTGACGGCCGCGGTGGTCGTAGGGGCTTCGGGGGTTGTAGGGCCTTCGGTGGCGCCGCGCAGTGCGCGGGGCAACCACGCCGGCAGGCCAGAGGCCTGCCCGGTAGGGCGCGCGGCGCCACCGAAGGCGGTCCGACGGACATGTTCAAGGCTTCGGCGCGAACCCGGGCGAATTCGACACGGGAACGCCCCGAGACACCGATCATGAAGGCGTCCGCCCTGATGATCGGCGATTCGGTGCGTCCCAGGTCCATGATCAGCGAAGCCGGGACATAACGTTCGAAATACGAGCGTTATGTCCCAGTCCCGCAGATCATGAGCAGGTCGGTGGTGCTGGGGCTGGGAACGGCCGCCGATGAGACCGGATCTGCTGGCGTCGCGTTCCGCGGAACGCACCCGAGAGCGTCATGAGCCCGCCGCCGACCGCCGCACCCGGCCCCACGGCTTGTAGACGGCCAGCACGGTGGCCACCACCAGTGACGTGCCCGAGACGATCGGCGGGAACACCATGTTCGACAGGTCGATGTCCACGGGGACACCGGCCGCGAGCCGACGGCCCGCCTCGGCCGCCTCGGCCATGCCCGGGCCGAGCAGCACGACGACCAGCGACGTCAGCGCGATGTTCAGCACCAGCTTCACCAGCACCCACCAGTGGCGCACGAGCCCGTGGTGGGTGCCCATGCCGAGGACGACACCGGTGACCAGGCTCGTCAGGCCGCTCACGAGGATCGGCCAGAACAGCAGTGGCATCGCCTGGTAGCAGAGCGCGGCGACGGCGGGGTCGGAGGTGAGCGGCGGGGTGAAGACCAGCACGCCGAGCATCACGTCGAGCCCGATCCAGGCCCCGGCCGCCACGATGTGGGCCACCAGCACCCCCTTGCGGGTGCGCGGCCGCATCCGTCCCCTGACCCGCATCGTCGCCATGGACCCATCGTGGCGAGCGAGAACGCCTTCCGCGTCATGGCGGGGGCGGCGGGGGACGTGCGCCCGCCGCGGTAGGGCAGCGGCCGCCACTACCCCGCGTGACGTACCTCAGCGCGACGGGGTGAGCGCCGTGATCCACAGGTTGAGCTGGTCGCGCACCGAGCGCAGCTCCGCGACCCACGGCGCCAGGTCCTCCACCGCCCGCACCGACCGGAACGCTCCCGGCGTGGCCTGCCGCGGGAACGCGAGCCGCACCGCGACGTGCAGCATCTGGAAGTGCAGCAGCACGAGGTCGGACAGCCGCCGTTCGAGGGAGCCGTCGCCCGCGGTGGGCGCGAAGTCCAGCGACCAGTTCCACAGCCGCTGGTACTCGCCCGCGACCCGGGTGCCCTCCCGGGCCACGGACTGCACCGACTCCCCCGGGTCGGTGCAGGCCTGCAGCACGGCTTCTGCCCGCTCCTGCAGGAGGATCGCTTGGTCGGCGATGGCGAGGAGGGCGAGCAGGTCGGCGAGCACGCGTTCGGGACGGTCCTGACTCGCCATCGCCGTGTACCCCCCGTAGTGGCCTGGATCACGAAAAGCCTAGTGGCGATGCCGAGGGTGGACGAGTAGTGCTAGCCGGAATCAGGCATTACCCGTCGGCGGGCAGGAGTAGTGGTCCGCCTTCACCCGTTCCATCGCGGCGGCCGCGTTCGTGGACAGGGAATGCGCGCTGAAGTAGACCTGGCCGCGCACTTCGGCGTGCTCCCGGTCGAGGGTCAGGTGCGCGGCGAGCTCGCCGTCGCCCCATGCCGGGCTGCCGCCCACCTTGTACGCCGCCTGCCCGGTGTACAGCTGGACGCGCGTGCCGGCGACGACCCCGGCCCACCACGGCACGAGTGCCGCGTAGTCGGCGCTCGGGTGCCCGATCTCCCAGTAGATCTGCGGGACGATGTAGTCCACCCAGCCCTGGCGCACCCAGGTCCAGCTGTCGGCGTACGTCGTGTCGTAGGACTGGATGCCGGTGGTCGCCGATCCGCGCGGGTCCGCGGCCTCGTTGCGCCAGATCCCGAACGGGCTGATCCCGAACGCGATGTCCCGGTCCAGTGCGGAGAGCCGCTCGGACACGCCCTTGACCAGCTCGTCGATGTTCTGCCGGCGCCAGTCGGCGACGTCGGTGCCGCCGCCGTACGCCGCGAACGTGCCGGCGTCCGGGATCTGCTCACCCTCGACGGGGTACGGGTAGAAGTAGTCGTCGAAGTGCACGCCGTCGATCGCGTAGCGCTGCGCCACGTCCAGCACGACGTCGGTCACGAACTCCCGGACCGCGGGCTTGCCCGGGTCGTAGTAGAGCTGGCCGCCGTAGGCGAACGCCCAGTCCGGGTGCTGCCTCGCCGGGTGCTCGGGCACGAGCTGCGCCGGGTCGGCCTGCCTGCTCACCCGGAACGGGTTGAACCACGCGTGGAACTTCAGCCCGCGGGCGTGCGCCTCGTCCACGAGGAAGGCCAGCGGGTCGTAGCCGGGGTCCTTCCCCTGCTCGCCGGTGAGCCAGTGCGACCACGGCTCGTACGGCGAGGGCCACAGGGCGTCCGCGGTGGGGCGTACCTGCACGATCACCGTGTTCAGCCCGTGCCGCCGCACGTCGTCGAGCAGCGTGCGGTACTCCCGCTGCTGCTCGGCGGCGGGGAGCCCCGGCTTGCTGGGCCAGTCGATGTTCTGCACGGTGGCGATCCACACCGCGCGGGTCTCCCCACCGGCACAGCTGGCGGGCGGGTCCGTGGGCACGACACCCCACACACCGAGCGCGAGCGCGAGGGCGGCCACCCCCCACTGCACCACCCGAGCACGCATGATCGTCAGTATCGGCCGTCGGTGATCGGGCGCGCCGCATTGGCGGCCCGAAACCGGAGAACTTCGCCCGGGCGTGGGCTACGTGGCGCAGGTCGTTCCCCGCTGGATGAGCGCGAGCACGGCGCCCTCGGGGTCGCGGATCACCGCGTAGCCGCCCTCGCCCTCACCCTTGGGCCCCGCCACCACCTCGCCGCCGTGCTCCCGCGCCGCGGCGAGGCACGCGTCGAGGTCGTCGACGGCGATGTAGGCCAGCCACTGTGGCGGCAGGTCGGCGTTCTCGCCGCGCGCGTGGCAGATCCCGGTCGCGGGGGTGCCGTCGGGCGCGAGCATCAGCCAGTCCCCTCCGAGCGGTTCGGGCTTCCAGCCGACCACTGCGGAGTAGAAGTCCCGCATGCCGGGCGCGTCGGGCACGGTCAGGTCCAGGTGCACGAACGTGCCGGGCTTCCAGTTCTCACTCATGACTTCCCCTCTTCGGTGATCTTCTCGAGCCATCGCTGCCAGTCGGCGGTGAGCGCGGCGGAATCGACGGGGCGGCCGTAGACGTAGTGGTAGGCGCTCAGGCCGCAGCCGTCCTCGCCCTCGACGCCGATGCGGTGCAGCCCGTGCTCCGACCGAACGCCGAGGAACTCCTCGTCCGCGACGTCGACCACGCCGGTGATCGGCGCTGGACCGTCGGGCGTCAGCGTGATCGCTTGCCCGACGGCCGGGTGCCCGGTCAGGCCGAGCGCGCGGTGCACCACGGGCCAGATGTCACGCGCACTCCCCGCGGTGTAGCTCATGGCCACCGCGTTCCGGACCGGTAGCCCCGCGAAATGCCGCAGGTAGCCGCGGAGGTTGACGAAGAACAGCGACCAGCCCGCGTCGAAGCTGTCGTACTCGTCGTCCCAGTCCGCGCCGTCGAGGAACCCGCTCTGCACGAACCGCAGCACCGTGCCACCGCCGTCGCGGCCCTCGACGAGGAACTCGTAGGCGTAGTTCGGGCGTCCGTCCTCGGGCTCTGCGAAGGCGCCGTACGCGAACCGGCGCCCCGGCTCCCACGCGCTGACCCGGCCCCGCGTGGTGAATCCGCCGCCGTAGTCCTGCTCGACGGTGCCTCCCGGGCGGGGCTCCACCTCGTGCGGGACGAACCAGGTGGCGATCCCGGGCCCCGTCGCGATGGCCTGCCACACCTCGTCGGGGGTCGCATCCAGCTCGACGTGCTTCTCCAGCCGCCGCTCCGTCATGACCGGTTCGCCTTCAGCTCGGGGTGGATCGCCACCACCACCCGGTGCCGGCGCCCGGAAGGGGCGCTCTCGTCGTGGTACTTGCCGACCAGCGCCGTGACGGCGTGCGCGAGCTCGTCGGCGAAGGCCGCCCGGTCGGCAGCGGAGGCGAACCGCACCTCGGCGTCGATCGCGAACGTCGCCAGCCGCTTCCCGGCCTTGGTCGCACCCGCGAGCAGCTCGCCGACCTCCCGCACGGTCCGCGCGGCCACGGCGATGAGCCAGCGGGCGGAGAGCCGGTCCGGCGCCCGTCCGGGATCCGGAGCGACGGCGCCGAGCGCCGCGGGCGAAATCACGTAGCTCGCGGCGGTGGCCTGCAGGACCCGCTCGGTCATGTTGCCCTTGCGCCGCTCTGCGACCAGCTCGATCAGGCCGTGCTGTTCCAGCGTGCGCAGGTGGTAGTTGACCTTCTGCCGGGCCAGCCCGACCGTGCCCGCGAGGCTGCTCGCTGAGCCCGGCTCGGCCAGCAGTGCGAGCAGCCGGGAGCGGATCGGGTCGAGCGAGACGCCCGCGGCCGCCGGGTCGTCGATGACGGTGAGTTCCTGCACGCTCCGACCGTCTCACCGACAAGAAAAGTTGTCAAGGATACTGGCGTGATGGATCAGTCGATGCCGACCCCCGCGGAGCTCGCCCGGCGACCGGAACCCGCCGACCCGCGGCTCGACCTACTGGCGGGCACCATCGACCTGCACCACGGGCGGATCCGGTTCGTGCACCCGCGCGAGCCCGCTGCACTGCTCTACGAGGACGACGTCGCCGCCGACCAGGCCTACCCGCCGTACTGGGCGGAGCTGTGGCCAAGCGGGATCGAGCTGGCCCACGCCGTGTCGGCGCGCGACTGGACCGGAACCCGCGCCGTGGAGCTGGGCTGCGGGCTGGGCCTGCCCGCCGTGGCCGCTGCGCTCGCGGGGGCGCGGGTGCTCGCCACCGACCGCTCCGCCGACGCGCTCGCGTTCGCCGCGGTGAACGCCGAGCAGAACGGGGCGAGCATCGAGACCGCCCGGTGCGCGTGGGATGACCCCGACGACCTCGTCGCACGGGGCCCGTTCCAGCTCGTGCTCGCCTCCGACGTCCTGTACGGCCAGCGCAACGTGGACGAGATGCACGCCCTCCTCCCCCGGCTCGTGGCCGACGGCGGGCAGGTGTGGATCAGCGACCCGGAGCGCCCGCTGACCGCCGAGTTCCTCGCGGCCGCCCGCCCGCACTGGGCATCGGTACAGACCTCCCCGACCCGGTTACCGAAGGTCTGGCTCCACCGGCTCACGCGCGGCGGCTGATCCAATGACGGATCAGGATGGCGACGGCCACCACCGACTGCCCCACCAGCAGCGCGACGCCCACCCCGGCGAGCCCCAGCGTCGGCATGAGCACCAGCGCAGGCGGGATGACCAGCACTGCGACCGCCGCCGGCACGCCGACCAGCACAGCCCGCTGCTGCTGCACGCGGGCGCCGAAGAGCGCGGCGGTGACGATGACGTTCGGCACGGCCGAGAGCGAGGCGAGCGCGAGCAGCGTGGTACCGGTGGCGGCGTAGTGCTCACCGAAGATCGAGAGGATCAGCCCTGCGCCGGGGACGATGACGAGAGCCGCGGGCAGGATCAGGGCGAGCGACCTGGTCACCGTGCCGCGGCGGGCGGCCTCCAGCGCCGCGGGATCGGCCGCCACGTGCGCCACGAGCGACTGCCCCATCCCGTGCGACACGAGGTAGAGCCCATACGCGATCGCCCACGCCACGCCGAACGTCGCGGCCTGCTCGGCACCGAGCGTCACGAGGACGAGCAGCGGCAGGCCGAACTCGACGGCATTGGTGAACAGCCCGCCGGTCCAGTCGGCCGACACGAACCGGGCGACGTCGCGGGGCCGCACCGGTGAGGTGGCGGGAGGCTCGTCGCGCGCGGGCAGCACCCTCAGCAGGTACGCCGTGATGGCGAGCACGATCAGCGCGGTGGCCACGATCCACGACACGGCGATCGCCCCGCCGAACGCGACCAGCGCCCCCACCCCGAGCAGCGCGATCTTCAGCAGGGAGAAGACCAGGTTCTCCAACGGCACGATCGTGGCCCGCTTGACCGCGGTCAGGACGTAGTCCTGGATGACGAACACGGTCCAGATCGGCGTGGACAGCACGAAGAACGCGGCCAGCGGGCCCGCGCCGACCGCCTGCTGCAGCTCGGGCGCCCACCATCCGGCCCCGAGCGCGAAGACCCCGCCTGCCACGGCGGCGGCCACCGCCCCCACCGCGTAGCAGGTGAACACCAGGCGCCGGGCCGAGCGCTCGGCAACCGGTGCGAACCGCAGCAGCGCGTTGCCCAGGTTGAGCTGTGCGGCCACGCCGATCAGCGTCATCGTCGAGATCAGCGTGTTGCTGACGCCGACGACGTCCGGCGGGAACAGCCGCGCGGCCACCACCCAGTACAGCAGCCCGATGACGGAGGTGAGCCCCGAGCTGAGCACGAGCGCGAGCCCGTCGCGGTGCTGCGGGGCGCGCCACCCCGCGAGCACCGCTCGCAGCCGCGATGTACCCGCGGGAGCGTCAGGCATTGCCCGCGGGGTCACCCGCCTGCGAGGGCACGGCCGGGTACTCCGGTGCCAGCGGGGTGTTCCCGAGGACGATGTCGGCCGCCTTCTCCGCGAGCATCAGCGTGGGCGCGTAGGTGTTGGCGTTGGTGATCGACGGGAACGCGGCGGCGTCGATCACGCGCAGGCCCTCGACGCCGCGCACCCGCATCGCCTGGTCGAGCACCGCATCGTCGTCGGCGCCCATCCGCGCGCTGCACGACAGGTGCAGACCGCTCTGCCCGGTGCGAGCCACCCACTCCATGACCTCGTCGTCGGTGCCGACGTCGGCGCCCGGCAGCCACTCGCCGCCGTCGAGGTGCTGCATCGCCTGCTGGGTGAGCAGCTCGCGGCCCAACCGCACGGCGGAGATCCAGCGCGTGCGGTCCTCGGGCCCGGAGAGGAAGTTGAGCTGCACCGACGGGTGGGTGCCGGGATCGGCGGACGTGATCTGGACGGACCCCCGTGCCCCGGAGCGCATCACTTCGACGTGCATCTGGTAGCCGTGCTGGTCGACCGGCATCGACCGCTCCTCGCTCGCCATGGCGAGCGGGGCGAGCACGAAGAACAGGTCGGGGTAGCCCTGCTCCGGCGAGCTGCGGACGAACCCGCCGACCCGCATCGGGTTCCAGGCGCCGGGCCCGCGGCCGAACAGCAGCGCCTCGGCGACGATCTTCGGCCACTTCGACTTGCGACGGACCGCCGCCATCGACACCGGCTGCAGGCAGGTGTGCTGGATGTGCACGGCGAAGTGGTCCTGCAGTGACTGGCCGACCCCCGGCAGGTGCTGCACCACGGGCACGCCGAGCGCCTCGAGGTGCGCCTTGTCGCCGATCCCGGACAGCTGCAGGATCTGCGGCGAGCCGACCGCGCCCGCGGACAGCACCACCTCGCCCGCCCGCACGACCGTCTCGGCGTCGCCGTGGCGGAACCGCACGCCGACCGCGCGGCCGCCCTCGATATCGACCTTCGTGACCATCACGCGGGTCCGGACGTCGAGGTTGGAACGCCCACGCACCGGCCACAGGTAGGCCCGGGAAGCCGACTCACGCCGCCCGCCGCGAACACCTTGGTCGAGCGGCGCGAAGCCCTCCTGCTCCGAACCGTTGGTGTCGTTCAGGACCTTGTAGCCGGCCTGCCCGACCGCACCGAAGAACGCCTCGAAGATAGGGCCGTCGGTCGGGCTCGGCGCGATGGTGTGCGGGCCGCTGCGCCCGCGGAACGCGTCCTCGGCCTCCCCGACCCGGCGCTCCAGCCTCCGGAAGTAGGGCAGGCAGTGCGCGTAGTCCCACTCGTCGGTGCCGGTCTCCTGACCCCACCGGTCGTAGTCCGCCCGGTTGCCCCGGGTGTAGAGCATCCCGTTGATGCTGGTGGAGCCACCGAGCACCTTGCCACGCGGGTGCTCGACCCGCCTGCCCGAAAGATTCGGCTCCGGTTCGCCGACGTAGCGCCAGTCGTGGGCGGGGCTGCCGACCGGCATGCCCATCGCGAGGGGCAGGTGAACGGCGAGGTCCCACCAGTAGTCGGGGCGGCCGGCTTCGAGGAGCAGGACCTTGGTGTTCGGGTCCGCGCTCAGCCGGTTGGCGAGCACGCACCCAGCCGCACCACCGCCCACGATCACGAAGTCGTACGTCTGCTCGGACATGGCGGGCCTTCACACCTCGGTTCGCGGTCTGACACCGGTTGACGGCCGCAAGGCTAGCTCTGGAGCCTGAAAGAAAACTGTGGGTGACGGTTGACGGAACGGAGGCTGACACCGTCGTGTCAGCCGACGTCCCTGTGACTGGCGCCACATCAACGCTCTGTCCCCGCGGGGCGAACCTGGTCGTCCCCCTCACGACAACCGATCGGCGCAAGGAGAACTGATGCGGTACGCACTGCTGATCAACGAACGACCCGGCGCGAACGACCCGCTCGACGAGCACGAGCGCGCCGCTCTCTCCGCCGAGTACATGGGGTTCACGGCGACCCGCGCGTGGTCGGCGGTGAACACCTCCAGCCCGCGGAGACCGCCACCACCGTCCGGATCGCCGATGGAGAGCTCCTCCTGACCGACGGCCCGTTCGCCGACACCAAGGAGATCTTCGGCGGCTTCTTCCTGGTGGAAGCGCCCGACCTGGACAGCGTGCTCGAACTGGCAGGCCGGGTCCCGGCGCTGCGGTTCGGCGGGTCGGTCGAGATACGGCCGCTGGCCCAGATCAATCGGTGATCGACGAGATCTTCCGCGCCGAGTGGGGCCGGGTCGTCGCCTCCCTGGTCGGCTTCTGCCGTGACGTCGACGTCGCGGAGGATGCCGCCCAGGAGGCGTTCGCCCTCGCCGCACAGCGCTGGGCCCGGGACGGGCCGCCCGACGAGCCGCGGGCGTGGCTCGTGACGGTCGGGCGCAACAAGGCGATCGACCGGCTCCGGCGCGACCGCAGGCACGCCGAGAAGCTCCAGCTCATGGCACCGCCCCCGGAGACGCCGATGCCCGCCACCGCGATCCCCGACGAACGCCTCGAACTGATCTTCCTCTGCTGCCACCCGGCCCTGGCGGCGGAGGCCCGGGTGGCACTGACGCTGCGCGCGCTCGGCGGGCTGTCCACCGCCGAGATCGCGCGGGCGTTCCTCGTGCCCGAGGAGACGATGAAGCGCAGGCTCACCCGGGCCCGCACGAAGGTCAAGGCGGCGGGGATCCCGTTCGCGGTGCCGGGCGAGGAGCTACTGCCGGCCCGGCTCGGCACCGTCCTCGCGGTGCTCTACCTGATCTTCAACCAGGGCTACGGCGACCAGCGCGTCGACCTGGCCGCCGAGGCGATCCGCATGGGCCGCATGCTGGTGGAGCTGCTGCGCGGCGAGCCGGAGCCGAGAGCCCTGCTCGCCCTGATGCTGCTGCACGACGCCCGTCGCGACGCCCGAACCCGGGACGGCGAGCTCGTCCTGCTGCCGGACCAGGACCGCTCCCGCTGGAACGCGGCGCAGATCGCGGAGGGGCGCGCCCTTCTGCCCGGCACCGGCGGCCCGTACGCCCTGCAGGCCGCGATCGCAGCCCTGCAGACCGAGGACCCGATCGACTGGCAGGCCGTGGCCGAGCGCTACGCCGCCCTCGGGGAGCTCACCGGCTCCGCCGTCGTCGAGCTCAACCGTGCCGTCGCCGTTGCGGAGACCTCCGGTCCACGCGCAGCGCTGACGGTCGTCGAGGCGATAGCAGCCGATCTCGACGGATACCGCTACCTGCACTCCACCCGTGCCGAGCTGCTGCGCCGCCTCGGTGACCTGCCCGCCGCCCGCACCGCCTACCGTCGGGCGCTCGACCTCACCACGACCGGCGTGGAACGGCGGTTCCTGGAACGTCGTCTCGCGGAGATGTAGATAGGAGGAGCACGAGCACGTGACCGAGGTACCTCGCCCCGAGCACCCGCGCCCGACCTGCGTACGCCCGGGCTGGCGCAACCTCAACGGCCAGTGGGAGTTCGAGATCGACCAGGGCGACTCCGGGCTGGAGCGAGGGCTGCGGGACCGCCGGCTGACGGGCACGATCACCGTGCCGTTCGCGCCGGAGTCGCAGGCCTCAGGCGTGCACGTCACGGACTTCCTGGAGGCGGTCTGGTACGCGCGGACCGTCGAGATCCCGGCCGAGTGGGCGCGCTCGCGGGTGCTGCTGCACTTCGGGGCCGTCGACCACGACGCCACCGTCTGGGTGGACGGCGCCGAGGTCGCCCGCCACCGCGGCGGCTTCACACCGTTCACCGCCGACCTCGGCGTCCGCGCGGGTGAGCGGGTCCGGATCGTGGTGCGGGCCCGCGACACCCGCCACGGCCCGCAGGCCCGCGGCAAGCAGTCCACGGAGCACGCCAACGCGGGCTGCCACTACACGCGCACCACCGGGATCTGGCAGACGGTCTGGTTGGAGGCGGTGCCCGAGGTGCACGTCCGCCGCGTACGGGTCACCCCGAACCTCGCGGCGGGCACCCTCTCCGTCGAGGCGCCGGTCACCGCCAACCGGCCGGGTCACCGGATCGTCGCCGAGCTCGCCGACGCGGACGGGCCGGTCGCGCGCGCGGAGGCGCGCGCCGACCTCGACCTCACCCCGGCCGTGCAGCTCACGATCCCGAAGAACCGGCTGCGGCCATGGTCGCCGGAGGACCCGCACCTGTACGACCTGCGGGTGATGTTGGTCGACGCCGTGGGCGGCACCGTGGACGACGTCACGAGCTACGCCGGGATCCGCTCGGTGGCGATCGACGGCCGCGCGCTGCGCCTCAACGGCAGGCCGGTCTTCCAGCGGCTCGTCCTCGACCAGGGCTACTGGCCGGAGACCCTGATGACCGCCCCGAGCGACGATGCGCTCGTGCGCGACATCGAGCTCGCGATGGCAGCGGGCTTCAACGGGGCGCGGCTGCACCAGAAGGTGTTCGAGGAGCGATTCCTCTACCACGCCGACCGGCTCGGCTACCTCGTCTGGGGCGAGTTCGGCGACTGGGGCGCGCGGGTCGGGGACGAGCAGCTGCCCACCGCGTCGTTCGTGACGCAGTGGCTCGAGGTGCTGGCGCGAGACCACAACCACCCCGCGATCGTCGGATGGTGCCCGCTCAACGAGACGTGGCAGGTGCTGCACGACCGGATCACGGTGCTCGACGACGTGACGCGGGCGATGTTCCTCGCCACGAAGCTCGCCGACCCGACGCGGCCGGCACTGGACGCCTCCGGCTACTCGCACCGGGTGCCGGAGACCGACGTCTACGACTCGCACGACTACGAGCAGGACCCGGCGCGGTTCGCCGAGCAGGTCGGCGGCCTCGCGGGCGGGCAGCCGTACGTCAACCGGCACGACGGCCACCCGATCTCGCTGCCGTACGCCGGGCAGCCGTACTTCGTGTCGGAGTTCGGCGGGATCTGGTGGGACCCGGACGCCGCCGAGGCCGACGGCGAGAACCGAGGCGAGTCGTGGGGCTACGGCACGCGGGTGCGCGACGAGGCCGGGTTCCACGAGCGCTTCGCCGGGCTGACCGGTGCCCTGCTCGCCGACCCGGAGATGTTCGGCTACTGCTACACCCAGCTCACCGACCTCATGCAGGAGCGCAACGGCATCTACCGGTTCGACCGGTCCACGAAGCTGGACGTCGAGGCCGTGCGCAAGGCGCAGCTGCGCCCCACGGCGTACGAGTTGTCAGATAGGTCTGGTCCATCCGGCCCGGAGATGTGATCATCGGCTCCTTCCAGAGGGAGGAGCCGCCATGACCGACATCGGTTTCGTCAAGGCACTCGGGCGCTGGGACACCCTGGCCGTCGGTTTCGGCGCGATGATCGGCTTCGGCTGGGTCGTGCTGGTGGGCGGGTGGCTGGAGGACGCAGGCACCCTCGGTGCCGCGCTCGCGTTCGTCGCCGGCGGCCTCGTCATGACGCTCGTCGGGCTGGCATACGCCGAGCTCGTCTCCGCGATGCCGAAGGCGGGAGGCGAGCACAACTACGCGTTGCGTGCGATGGGCTCACGGCCGGCGTTCGTCACGTCGTGGGCGATCGTGCTCGGATACGTCTCGGTGGTCGCGTTCGAGGCCGTCGCGCTACCGCAGACCGTCCTCTACCTCGCCCCGGACATGCTCGTCGGGCGGCTGTGGTCGGTGGCGGGCTACGACGTGTACGCGACGTGGGCACTGGTCGGGATCGTGGGCGCCATCGTGATCACGTGGATCAACTACATCGGGATCCGCCCGGCCAGCATCGCGCAGACCATCGCCGTCGTGTTCCTGATCGGCGTCGGCCTGGTTCTGCTCACCGGTACGTTCGTCGGCGGCGAGGTCCGGCACTTCGATCCCTGGTTCACCGGCGGGCTGGCCGGCTTCATCTCGGTGCTGGTCGCCACCCCGTTCCTGTTCGTCGGCTTCGACGTGATCCCGCAGTCGGCCGAGGAGATCAACCTGCCGCAGCGGCAGGTGGGCAAGCTGCTCGTCGTCTCGGTGCTGATGGCAACGGCCTTCTACATCGTGGTCGTCCTCAGCGTCAGCTCGGCGCTCCCGCACTCCGAGCTGGCCGCTGCCGAGCTGGCCGCCGCGGACGGGATGACCGCGCTGTGGGACAGCCCCGCGATGGGCACCCTGCTCATCCTCGGCGGCATCGCCGGCATCCTCACCAGCTGGAACGGCTTCCTCATCGGCGCGAGCCGGATCATCTACGCCATGGCCGAGTCCGGGATGCTCCCCCGCTGGTTCGCCTACCTGCACCCGCGCTACCGCACGCCCACCCGCGCGATCCTCGTCGTCGGCGGCCTGTCGGTGATCGCCCCGCTGTTCGGCAGGCCGATGTTGGTGTGGCTGGTCGACGCGGGCGGGATCAACATCGTGATCGCGTTCCTCCTCGTGTCGGTGTCGTTCCTCGTGCTGCGCCGCCGCGAGCCGGACATGCCGCGGCCGTTCCGCGTGCCGGCCGGCCCGGTCGTCGGCTGGGCCGCTGTCGTGCTGAGCCTCGGGCTGGCCGTGCTCTACCTGCCAGGAATGCCCGCGGCGCTCGTCTGGCCCGCGGAGTGGCTGATCGTCGGGATCTGGTGGCTCGTCGGCCTGTGGTTCGTGCTGCGGCTGCCGCGGGTCGGCGCCGGACCGGACGCGGAGGAACGGCTGATGGAAGCGACGGCCCGACGATGACCGGTATCCACCCGTCCAACGCCGACGCTGCCACCGCATGGGACGGCCCCGCCGGCGACATCTGGGCCGACCACGCCGATCAGTTCGACGCCGGTGTCGCCCGCTTCATGCAGCCCTTCCTGGAGGCGGCGGCGATCGAGCGCACCATGCACGTGCTCGACGTCGGCTGCGGCAACGGGCTCACCACGCGCGAGGCGGCGCGACGCGCGGCCGCCGTCACCGGGGTGGACCTGTCCGCGCGGATGCTCGACATCGCCCGGCGCCGCGCCGCGGCCGATGGCCTCGCGAACGTCTCGTTCGTGCGGGCCGACGTCCAGGTCGCCGATCTCGGCCAGGCCAGGTACGACCGGGTGATCAGCCGCAACGGCGTGATGTTCTTCGGCGATCCCGTCGCCGCGTTCGCGAACCTCGCCCGCGCCCTGAAGCCGGAAGGCCGCATGGTGCTGCTGGTGTGGCAGGGCATGGTCGAGAACCATTGGTTCACCGCGTTCCGCAGTGCGGTCCCGGGCCCGCTGCCGCCGCCCGACGGCCCCGGCCCGTTCGCACTCGGCGACCCGGACCGCGTGCGCACCCTGCTCACCGCAGCGGGCTTCGCCGAGCCCGAGCTGCGGGGCGTGCGCGAGCCGACGTACTACGGCCCGGACGTGGCGACGGCCGAGCGGTACGTGTCGACGATGCTCGGTGGCCTGCTCGCCGAGCTCGACGACGCCGGCCGCGCGGAGGCCACGGCGGCACTGCACACCACGCTGGAGGAGCACATGGGACCCGACGGGGTGACGTACCCGTCCGCGATGTGGATCATCACGGCCGTCAGGGCGGGATCGTGATCGCGCGGATCCTCGCGGGCGCGGCGGCCGCGGTGGCGCTCGTGGCCGGATGCGCGGCACAACCCGCGGCCGAATCCGAACCCGCCCCGCCGCAGAGCGTGCTCGACGCCGTGCTCGCGAACGGCGAGATCAAGGTGTGCAGCACGGGCGACTACCGCCCGTTCACCCACCTCGACGACGCCACCGGCCGGTGGGACGGCATCGACATCGACATGGCGGGCGACCTCGCCGCGAAGCTCGGCGTGCGGCTCACGCTCGTCAGGACCACGTGGGGAACGCTCCTCGACGACCTCGGCCGCACCTGCGACATCGCCATGGGCGGCATCTCGGTCACGACCGACCGCGCGAAGCGCGCGTTCTACAGCGACCCCTACCTCGTCGACGGCAAGACGCCGATCACGCGCTGCGAGAACGCAGGCCGGTTCCAGACCCTCGAGCAGATCAACCAGCCCGGGGTGCGCGCGGTGGTCAACCCCGGCGGGACGAACGAGAAGTTCGCCGACTCCAACCTGACCCAGGCCACGATCCTCCGCCACCCCGACAACAACACGATCTTCGAGGAGGTCCTCGCCGGCCGCGCGGACCTGATGATCACCGACGCCACCGAGACGCGGTGGCAACAGCGGCAGCATCCCGAGCTGTGCGCGGTGCACCCCGACGCACCGTTCACGTTCTCCGAGAAGGCGTACCTGCTGCCCCGAGGCGACGTCGTCGTGAAGGAATGGGTCGACGGCTGGCTGCGCATCGCGCGGAACGACGGCACATACACCCGCTTCGCACAGCCCCACCTCGGCTGATCCTCAGACGCTTGCCCACTCAAACGCTGCGCAACACCGAGACGATGATGCCGAGCACGACCGCCTCGTCGCCGTCGATCACGTCGTAGGCCGGGTTGCGCGGCTCGAGGTAGACGTGGCCGTTGCGGCGGCGGTACACCTTCACCGTGGCCTCGCCGTCGATCATCGCGGCCACGATCTGGCCCGAGTAGGCCTCGGACTGCTGCCGCACCACCACCGTGTCGCCGTCGCAGATCGCGGCGTCGATCATGGAGTCACCGCGCACGCGCAGCGCGAAGACGGTGCCCCGCCCGGCCAGCTCGCGGGGCAGCGTCAGGACGTCGTCGACGTGCTCCTCGGCGAGGATGGGCGTGCCGGCGGCGATGTCGCCGACCACGGGGACCGACACGGAGTCGCCGGTGTCCCGCGCCTGCGGCTCGTGCAGGAAGGCGCGCACGTCGATCGGCCGCGCCACGGCGGTGCCACGCCGCAGGAATCCCTTGTCCTCCAGGCTCGCGAGGTGTTTCGACACGGACGACGACGACCGCAGCCCCACAGCCTCACCGATCTCACGGGTGCTGGGCGCATATCCGTACCGAACCACCCAGTCCCGGATGGCGAGAAGGATCCGCTGCTGCCGCAGGGGCAACGAGGAGGCATCCAGGAGGTCGAGATCATCGGTGACGGACACCCGCGGATCGTAGAGGCGGGGCCGAAACCGGTTGGCCGGAACCCGTCGATGATCGGATACTCCGCGGCGAAGAACGGAGAGGAGGTACCGGAATGCTGCTGGCAGAGGCGCTGTCCCAGCGCGCCGATCTCACCACGCGACTCGCGGAGCTGAAGCAGCGCGCACTGCGCAACGCCCGTCACCAGGAGGGGGAGGCGCCTGCCGAGGACCCGATGGAGCTGCTCGCCGAGTTCGAGCGGCTCGCCGGTGACCTCGAGGTCCGCGTCCTGCAGATCAACACCACGAACCTGGCAACCGAGATCGAGCCCGGCATCACGATGACCGCCGCGCTGGCCCGTCGCGACGCGCTGCGGACCCGGCACCGGATGCTGGTCGAGCTCGCGGACGCCGCGGTCCAGCCCCGGGACCGGTTCACGCGCACGGAGCTGCGGTACGAGTCCGCCGTCGACGTACGGGCGCTGCGTCAGGCCGCCGACGACGCGGCGCGGAGGCTGCGGGAGCTCGACACCCGCATCCAGCAGGTCAACTGGTCCACCGAGCTGCAGGAGCGCTGAGGACGGTGAGCAGTCGGTAGTCGGATCGGAGAGGGCGAGCACACCCGCCTGGAAGGGCATTTGGAATCCAACTGGTTCGAATCCAGGCCGAGGGGCCGGCGTCGACGCATCGTGCAGCCCGGCACGGCGCACACGGGCACCGCGCACGCCGCACCGCGCAACACCGCGTGCTGACTCACCGATCCGACGAGGGCGGGAAAGGGGATCTGCTCACCCGCATCGTGGAGCCGTAGTGCTACGGCTCCACGATGCCCCAATTACCCCTGTGGACCACCTCGTCCACCTTGCGGCGGCCCCTGCGCAGCGAGGGAGAACGCGGGTCGTCCTTGCCCTCGTAGCCGACTGATACGCAGCCGATCGGCCGGTATTCCTCCGGCACTGCGAATGCCTCCCGGAAGGGGGCGATGCGGTCGGGTGGGATGCCGAAGAAGCAGGCGCCCAAGCCCTCGTCCACCGCGGTGAGCAGCATGAGCAGGGCGGCCATCCCGGTGTCGATGTCCCAGTAGGGCACCGGCCAGCGGCGCTCGTCGCGGTCGGACCAGCCCTTGTCCGGTTCGGCGTAGCGATCCAGGTACGCCGCCTTGTGCGACAACGGCACGATCAGGAGCGGGGCGCGCCGCATCCGGGTCAGCCAGCGGTCGGGCGCACCGTCGCCGGTGGTGGCCGCCCAGAAGCGCTCGCGCTCGTCCGGCGACTCCAGCACCAGGAACGCCCACCCCTGGCTGAACCCGGCCGACGGTGCCCTGATCGCGTGCTCGAGCAACCGCTCCCGCACCTCGGGCGGCACGGGCCGGTCGGGGTCGTAGTCCCGGACCATGCGCCGCCGTCGCACGACGTCTGCAAACTCCACGCCGATCACCCTGCCCGATTCCGGCTTCACGAATGCAGTTGCAGGAAGGCGGAGGTTGCACTGCGGGCGCGGGAGTCGATCTCGATGGGAGTCGGTGTGTCGGCCACCCGGAGCAGCAGCCTGATCAGCAGGTCCCCCCACAGCAACCCGGCGAACCGCTCGGCCAGCTCAGGCGCACGTCCCGTGAGCACCTCGTGTGCCAGTGCCGCCTCCATGATCCTGGTCAGGGCGGCCCGGCTGGCCTGCGGCCCGAGCACGTGCAGCGTGCGCGCGACCTCCGGTGCCCTGGTCGCCTCCGCGATCGCCAGCCGGAAGACGGCGACGACCGTGGAATCCGTGACCTCGCGCAGGAGCTGGCTTCCGAACGCGACCAGCACGGCCTCGAGGGTCTCGATGTCACGCGGCTCGGGCAGGTCGGCGGCTGTCCGCAGCCGGGTGGCGCGCTCGCGGACACAGGCTTCGAGCATCTGCTGCTTGTTGCCCACGAGTGCGTAGAGCTCCCGCTTCGAGACCCGCGCCCGGGTCGCGATCTCGAGCGTGCTGGTCGCCGCGTACCCGGCCTCCATGAACGCCGAGAACGCGGCGCCGAGGATGCGCTCGCGTGCATCGTCCGCTGTCGACATCGCCCTCCCTTGACATCTGGTACCCAGTAGTACCACAGTCGTTGGTACCAGATGGTACCAACTAGAGAAGGGGAACGTCATGACTGGAACCGTGCTCGTGACCGGCGCCGCAGGCGGGCAGCAGGGCAGGACCGGACGGCGGGTAACCGAGCTGCTGCGCGAGCGCGACGTGCCGGTGCGCGCGATGGTCCGCACAATCGATGAGCGGGCCGAGTACCTGCGCGGCCTCGGCGCCGAGGTGGTGGAGGCCGACTTCCTCGACTTCGCATCCGTCCAGCAGGCCGTGCAGGGAGTCTCCACCGTCTACTTCGCCTACCCGGTCCAGAGCGGACTGCTCGACGCGACCGCCAACATGGCGGTCGCCGCCCGGAACGCCGGGGTGGAGCGGCTGGTCGACATGGTGATGCTGGTATCCGCTCCGGACGCACCGACACCGCGGATGCGGGAGAACTACCTGTCCGAGCAGGTCTTCGAACAGGCCGGGACCGGGGCCGCCCACGTGCGGGCAACGGTGTTCTTCGAGAACATCCACGCGCTCGCGACCGCATCCGGATCGCTCACCATGCCCCTCGGCGACGAGGGCACCGTGCTGCCCCTTGTCGCCGCGGAGGACGTGGCCCGCGTCGCCGCCGGCGTGCTCACCGCGGCGGACGTGCCGCCGGGCAGCAGCTACCCCGTCGTCGGTCAGGTCCTGACCGTGAAGGAGATCGTCGCCACGCTCGGCCCTGGGTTCAGGTACGAGAACATCACCGACGAGTCATGGGCCGAAGCGGCCAGCAGCCGCATCAACGCCCACGCCGTCGCGCACCTGTCCAAGCTGTGGGCGGCGCTGCGCACACAGCCGCAGTACGCCGAGGTGACGGACACGATCGAGAAGCTGACCGGGCGCAATCCGAAGACGTTCGCCGAGTTCGTGGCCGAGAGCCGCGCGGCTCAGCCCTCCGGGCCGAGTGCGAGGTAGCCGCGCCACAGACCCTTGCCTCAGGGCGCCTCGAACGCGGCCGGCAACCGCCGGGATCAGGACTGCCGGGTGTAGCGCACGTGCGTGACCAGATCGGTGTGCCGCGCCGCGACGGGCGTGAGCTCCAGCCGCCCCACCCCCTCGAACAGGCGCTCGCCCTGCCCGAGGACGACCGGCGCGATGTGCAGGTTCAGCTCGTCGATCAAGCCGGCAGCGAGGTACTGGTTCACCGTGGCGGCACCGCCCGCGATCAGGACGTCCTTCTCGCCCGCCGCGGCCCGGGCCCGGTCGAGCGCCTCGGTGATCCCGCCGGTCACGAAGTGGAACGTGGTGCCGCCCTTCATCTCGACGGGTTCGCGCTCGTAGTGGGTGAGGACGTAGACGGGGGCGTGGTACAGCGGCTCCTCGCCCCACCACCCGGTCCAGTCCAGGTCCCACTCGCCCCGGCCGGGGCTGAACATGTTGCGGCCCATGATGTACGCGCCCGCTGCGCTGAGCGCCTCGACCTCGGCGGCGTTCTCCTCGGCAGCCTCGAACATCCACCGGTGCAGGCTCTCGCCGACCCCGTCGCCGAACGGGGCGTCTGCCCGCTGGTTCGGGCCCGCTGTGTAGCCGTCCACCGACATCGCCATCCCGCAGGTGACCTTGCCCATCGTCGCCACTCCTCGTGCCGTGGGAGGGGCCTTTCCCCTCACCTCGCCAACAGGTCGGAGCGGGACGCGGAGCCTCGACATCGGCGACGGAGGAATTTCGTGATCGCCGCGAGTGGTCCCACAGCGACAGATCTGTCGTGCTGACACCACTCCGGGCGATCTTGCCCGGGGTGTCATGCGCTGATCGCCAGGAATGGTGTGGGAGCGACAGATCTGTCGCTCCCACACCACTCGCGGCGATCAGGCCGCGGCGAGGGCGTGGAGGATCTCCGCGACGACCTCGCCTGGCCGGGTGACCAGGTCGTGCCAGGTGAACCGCAAGAGGGTCCAGCCTGCGCGGGTGAGTGCGTTGCCTTGCGTCGGTCGGCGCGGAACCGGTCGACGTCCACGTGCCAGGCCCACCCGTCCACCTCGATGGCGACCCGTTTGTCGGGGAAGGCGAGGTCGATCATGTGTGGCCCGAACCGATGCCCGAGCACCCAGCCGGTGATCCCGGCCTCCCGCAGCAGCCGCTTGAGGACCCGCTCGGCCGCGGAGTCGGCACGGTCGGCTGCGGCGGTGATCAACCGGCTCGCCTGCTTCCATCCGCGGCGGCCCAAGTTGCGGCAGTAGCTGTCGTACAGGCCGAGGAACGGCACGTGCTTCTGCAGGGCCCGGTCGAGGAAAGCCGACCCGTCGGGGAGGGCGACAGCGGCTTGCAGGGCGGCGAGCGGGCCGTCCACGACCAACAGATCGCGATGTTCGACGAGGTCGATGGCGTGGAGGTCGCTTCGGTGCATGACCACACCCGGCGGCGCCGATCGGTGGGTTGTCCGCGGCACCGTGATCTCCACCAGCGCGGGCGCCGCGTCGAGCATTCCGTGCCAATGCGCGGCCGCGAGCCCGGTGACGGCCACAGGCGCACCACCCGCCCACAACCACGCCGCACGCACTCGCGCCTCGTCAGTGCGGCGGTGCCCGGACACGAGGTAGACCAGCGGCAGCAGCTCACGTCAGACACCACTGGCAACCCGACGCTGCACCGTTCGCGCGCTCATCCCCGCCCGTACGGCCTGGCGTAGCCCGATGACCCCGGCCTGACGCCGGACAAGCCGCTCGATGGACACCGGGACAGCATGCGCGACCGACCCCACCGGCCGGGGCCGATTCGCAGTGATCACCGGAAGTGGTGCGGGAGCGACAGATCTGTCGCTCTCACGCCACTTCTGGCGATCAGCGCCGCCTGCCCCGGGCGTGATCACCCGGAGTGGTGTCAGCACGACAGATCTGTCGTCCTCACACCACTTCCGGCGATCACGCCATCCGGCGGCGCAGCAGGACCCCGGCGGCCACCACGCACTGGGCGCCGAGCCATGCCCATCCCGCGCCCGTGATGCCCATCATGGGCACCAGCACGAACGTGCCGATCATCACGAGCGCGCAGAGCCCGGCGGGCAGCCCGACCAGCACGGGGCGGTGGCGCCGCACGCGCGCCTCCCAGACCGTGGAGTTCGTGACGACGTTCGGGATCGCCGACAGCACCAGAAGGGCGAGGAGCAGCGTGCCCGTCTGCGCGTAGGTGCCGCCGAACACCCACAGGATCGGGTAGGACGCCAGTGCCGTCACGACGGCGCCGGGGACGATCAGGGTGAGCGCCTTGCGCTCCATCCCCCTGCGGGCCCGGTCGGCGGCCGCCTGGTCGGCGGCGGCGTTGTGCGCCACCATCGACTTCCCCATGCCGATCGCTACCAGGTAGAAGGCGAACGCGATCTGCCAGACCACCCCGTAGACGGCGGCACCGTCCGCCCCGGCGAGGTTGATCACGACCAGTGGGAGGCCGAAGACGGCGGCCTGCCAGAAGATGTTGCCCGCGTAGTCGGCGCCGACGAACTCGCCGAGATCCCGCACCGTGACCGGCTGGACGACCGTCGGCGGCGGCGCCTTCCGCACCGCCCGGGAGAGCCATCCGGTGACCCCCAGCACGACGAGCAGGGTGGCCACCACCCACCCGATCGCGATCCCGCTCTCCAGGGCGAGCCACGCCGCGGCCACGAGCAGGGCGACCTTCAGCAGGGAGAACGCGAGGTTCTCCCACAGCACGAGGTCGGCGCGCTTGATCGCGGTGAGGGCGGCGTCCTGGAGGACGAACACCGTGTAGAGCGGGGTGCTGATCAGGAAGAAGATCATCAGGGCCGGGAGCCCGACCGCGTCCACGAGCTCGGGTGCCCACACGCCCGCGCCGGCCGCGAAGCCGAGCCCGAGCACCATCGCCACCCCGATGCCGACGGCGAAGCATCCCGCGACGATGACGCCGCGCCGGTCGGTGACGGGGACGAAGCGCAGGATCGCGTTGCCGAGGTTCAGGTGGGCGGCCGAGCCGAGGAGCGTCATCGCCGAGATCGCGGTGGAGTTCAGCCCGACGACGGTGGGGTCGAACAGCCGCGCGGCGAGCACCCAGAACAGCATTCCGATGCCCGACGACGCGGCCGAGCTGAGCACGAGCGCCATCCCGTCGCGGTGCTGCGGGGCACGCCAGCCGTCCTGAGCCGCCGCGCCGAGCGGCAGCGGCTCGGTCAGGGCTTCGAACACGACGGTCGGGGCGTCGACCTCACGTGGTGGCGGTGGCGGCACGCCTCCCATCATCCGGCCGACCCCCGACGTGACGGCATGCAGGTCCGTTCCTCCCCGCGACAGCTTCCCCGACGTGGCGTCTATCGGGGCCACCTCCCGGGGCGTTAGCCCACCGGGTCGGCTGGCCGCGTCCGCGCGGCGCCGTGTACCGTCCTGCGCCGTCAAGAGCCACGACGCACCACGATCGGGTGAAATCACCGCGCTGTGGCCGACATATTGTCCTGAGGGGGAGCCGTGCCGGAATCGTTCGATCACGTCATCATCGGTGGTGGTTCGGCGGGTTCGGCATTGGCGAACCGGTTGTCCGCGGATCCGGCACGGCGGGTGCTCGTGCTCGAGGCAGGCCGGCCGGACTACTCGTGGGACGTTCTGATGCGGATGCCTGCCGGTATCGCATTCACGCGGGGCGTGAGCTTCTACGACTGGCGTTATCAGAGCGAGCCGGAGCCGGGTCTGCGGGGCAGGCGGATGAACCTGCCCGCCGGCCGGATGCTGGGTGGCACGAGCAATCTGTACGGGATGCTCTACCAGCGCGGGAACCCCCTCGACTACGAGGGCTGGGCCGCGCGGCCCGGCATGCAGAACTGGGGTTTCGCGCACCTGCTGCCGTACTTCAAGCGCATGGAGGACGCGGAGGTCGGCGGGCCGCTGCGGGGTCGTGGTGGCCCGCTGACGGTGCAGAAGGGCCGCCCGCAGAACGTCCTTTCCCAAGCGTTCATGCTGGCCGCGCAGGAGGCAGGGCACTACGCAACCCCGGACGTCAACGGGTACCGGCAGGAGGGGTTCGGGACCCTCGACCACAACATCCGCAAGTCCCGCCGCTGGTCGGCCACGCGCGCGTACCTGCGCCCCGCGATGGACCGCCACAACCTGACCGTCCGCACCGGCGCCACCGTCTCGAAGATCATGTTCGACGGCAAGCAGGCGGTCGGGGTCGAGTTCGTGGACCGGCGGGGGCACGTGCACCACGTGCTCAGCCGCGACACCATCCTGTGCGCGGGCGCGGTCAAGAGCCCGCACATCCTGCAGCTCTCCGGGGTCGGCGACGCGGAGGTCCTCGAGTCGGCGGGAGTGCCCGTCGTGCACCACCTTCCCGGCGTTGGCGCGAACCTCCAGGACCACCTCGCGATCCAGATCCAGCATTCCTGCACCAAGCCGGTCTCGCTGCAGCCGACGGCCAATCTGATGAATGCGCCGTGGATCGGCGCGCAATGGCTGTTCCTGCACAGCGGCCCGGGCGCCACCAACCACTGGGACGCGGGCGGATTCGCCCGCAGCAACGACAAACTGGCATTCCCGAACCTGATGTACCAGTTCCTGCCGCTGGCGTCGAAGTCGTACCCCACATCGCCCACCGGCCCGCACGGCTACCAGGTGCACGTCGGCGTGATGAACTCCGACTCGCGCGGCAGCATCACGCTCGCGTCACCGAGCTGGCGCACGCCCCCGGCGATCCAGTTCAACTACCTGTCCGCCGAGAAGGACCGGCAGGACTGGATCGATGCGATCCGCGTCACCCGGGAGATCATGGCGCAGTCGGCGCTCGGCCGCTACGACGGCGGCGAGGCCGCGCCCGGCCCGGACGTCCAGACCGACGAGCAGATCTGGGACTGGGTGGTGACGAACGCCAAGTCGGCGATGCACTACTCCGGCTCCTGCAAGATGGGCACCGACGACCAGGCGGTCATCGACCCGGACACGATGAAGGTGCACGGCCTGGACGGGGTGCGGGTGGTGGACGCGTCGGTGATGCCGGTCGTCACCAACGCGAACACCTACGCGCCGGTCATGGTGATCGCGGAGAAGGCGGCCGACATCATCCTCGACCACCCGCCGCTGCCCCCGGACCACACCGAGTACTTCCGGCGCGACCAGACCCGCACCACAGAGTTGCGCGTGGCCACACCGGACAAGGCGAGCTGACCTACGGGGTAGGAACGGCAGGCTCCAGCATGTGATCATCAGATCGCGCGTTACCCGACACTGGGCGTCGGGTTTCGCGTCGAACCGCTGATCACCGCCCGGGTCGCGCTGCGTTCCGCGGTTCCAACACATGACGTCGCACACCTGCGCAATGCAGGTGTTCGTGGGTCTCAGTCCACAGGTCGGCCGAGCAGGAGATGGCCGCTCGTGGTCGACACCGCGGCTTGTGCCAGGGGCCGGAAAGGGGCGGAGGGCCGATGTCGCGTGGGGCACCTCGGCACCCACCTGGTGGAGCGGCGGCTGGTTGAGACCCGGTCCGGTTGACCTCGCGCTCACCGTGGTGTCGCTGGCAGGATCGCTGACGCAGCGATTCGCCTCTGCGGAGCTTGTCGAGGATCCGCCGTCATGAGCATTGTGATACGCGCCGAGGACGAGCCGATACCGACGCGGCTCGACTATCTGCGGCACGCCGTGCGCGACACGATCGTCCCGTTCGATCTGCGGATCGACGCCGAGCCCGACTTCAGGTCGCAGATCGTCACCGGCGCGGTGGGAACGCTGGGGGTCACGACGGTTACCGGACCGCCGCTGGAGGCGGCTAGGACCCCGCTTCTCATCCGTCGATCCGACCCGGAGCTGTTCAAGATCGATGTGCAGACGCGAGGGCGTAGCGTATTCGAGCAGGCCGGCCGGGAGGCCGTCCTGCGCCCTCGTGACTTCACGTTGGTGAATCTGTCCAGCCCGTGCCACCTGGCCTGCGCCGGGGATCCGGACCAGGAGATCGTCGCGGTGAAGTTCCCGCGCACGCTGCTCCCGTTGCCGCTACAGCAGCTGACCCGCCTGACCGCGGTCCGGATCGGCGGGCAGCACGGCCTCGGCGCGCTCGTGTCCTCACTCGCGATCCACATGCACAGCCATCTCGACGACTACAACCCGGCCGACCGCACGCGATTGTCGACGGCCCTCGCCGATATGCTCGCCGTGGGCCTGGCTGGTCGGCTCGACGTCGGGCCGACGGTCCCCCGCGACAGCCATCGGCGGGTGCTGTTGCTGCGCATCCGCGCGTTCATCGACCATCGGCTGGGCGATCCGGGGCTGACCCCGGGCGTGATCGCCGCTGCCCACCACGTCTCCCTCCGCCACCTGCACAAACTCTTCGAGGCCGAGGGAACGACGGTCGCCGGGTTGATCCGGGCCCGGCGGTTGGAGCGGTGCCGCCGGGACCTGCTCGACCCGGCACTGCGGGACCGGCCAGTGCGTGCCATCGCCGCACGCTGGGGGCTGATGGACGCCCAGCACTTCAGTCGCGTGTTCCGAGACGCCTACGGCATCCCCCCTGCCGAGTACCGCACTGTCCACGTCGTCGACGAGGACGGGATACATCCCTGATCCGCCTACCCCTCGCGGGCAGTGCGCATCTACAGACAACGGCCGTGCGCTGTACTCCAACCAGGTCCCGGACCTGCGGAGGAACAGTCGACGCCTCCAGGAGGGAGGCGCAGGGTGAGTTCCACTGGGGTCTCGGTCGGAGTGGTCGGAGGGGGTATCGGTGGCCTCAGCGCGGCGCTGTCGCTGCTACACGCCGGATTCGACGTCCACGTATTCGAACAGGCGTCGCAGCTGGGCGAGGTCGGGGCTGGCGTGCAGGTCAGCCCGAACGCCTCGCGCATCCTGCACCGGCTCGGGCTCGCCGAGGAGCTGGCGAGGACGGGCGTGAAGCCGCTGGCCTGGCACCAACGCCGCTGGGACGACGGCCGCACCCTGCTGCGCTCACCGCTGGCCGAGCCGCTGGAGGCCACCTTCGGCTTCCCGCACTACCAGATCCATCGAGCCGACCTGCTGTCCGCGTTGGCCAGGGCGGTGCCCGCCGAGCGGGTCCACCTCGGTCACCGGCTCACCGGGCTGCTCGACCACGGGGATCGCGTCGAGGCGCGGTTCGCAGGCGGCGCCCGGGCCGAGGTGGACGTGCTGGTCGGCGCCGACGGCATCCACTCGCGCGTGCGCAGGGAGCTATTCGGCCCCGAGAACCCACACTTCACCGGGTGTATCGCGTACCGGGGGCTGGTCCCGGCCGACCGGCTGGCCGACCTGGAGTTGGAGGTGACCGCGCAGGTCTGGCTGGGCCCCGGCAGGCACTTCGTGCACTACCTCGTCAGAGACCGGCAGCTGGTCAACTTCGTCGCGATCCTCGAGCAGGACACCTGGACCCGAGAGTCGTGGACCGATCAGGGCGACATCGCCGACGCGCTCGCCGCCTACGACGGTTGGCACCCCCAGGTGCGCACCATCCTGGGCGCCGTCGACGAAACGTTCATCTGGGCGCTTCACGACCGCACCCCGATGCAACGCTGGTCGGCGGGCCGGGTGACGCTGCTCGGCGATGCCTGCCACGCGATGCTGCCCATGATGGCCCAAGGTGCCGCGCAGGCGATCGAGGACGGGGCGACCCTGGCCGCATGCCTCGCCGACGCCGGCTGCAATATCCCCGAGGCGCTTCACCACTACGAACGGCTGCGCAGTCCCCGAACCGCGCGACTGCAAGGGATGTCGGCGGCCAACAAGACCCGCTTCCACCTCCCCGACGGCCCACTGCAGCGCGAACGCGACGCGCAGATGGCCACCGCCACCACCGATTGGTCCTTCGAGTCCGTCGCCTGGATCTACGAACACGACGCCGCAACCGTGAATCCGGTCTATCGATAGGCCTGATCCGTGGGTCGACTTCGCGATGTTGCCGGGTGACAGCGGACCCGCCAGTCAGGCTGTCCCTCGAGGCGCCTCGACGTCGGGACCCTCCCTACAACACTTCGAACGATCGAGATCAATGGCCGACCCCGTATATCCGCTGGTTTCCGTCCCAGATCGGGCAGATCGCCTACGGTGCCTCACCGCCTCCGCAGCGGCACAGCGGCCAGCAGCGGCGTCAGTGGGGCCTGGCGGGTGGCCCCGAGCCCGCCCACCCTCGAGTTCACCGACCTGGTGGCGCGGCGGATGTGGCGGGGGGCTGAGCGGTGCGCTGGCAGAACCTCATGCGCTGCGGCGCGCCAGCCAGCCGGCCATCGCGCGCACGCCGTGGCCGATGGCGCGCTCATCCGGGACGACGTCACCGGAGTGCGGAAAGCTGGTCTCGATCGCGGCCCCGGGCCGGCGGACGCCGAGAAAGCAGTAGGTGCCCGGAATCCGGTCGAGGAAGAGCGCGAAGTCCTCGCCGCTGAACGGGAGCACGGCGTGCAGTTTCGTCACCGCGTCCGCCCCAAGCGTCTCCGCCGTGCGTTTGCAGCTGCGGTTAGGCCAGTTGGGGTAGCACCTCGGAGGCGATGAGCTCGAGGTGATCGAGGTCGGCCAGGTCGGGGATCTGCAGATAGGCCTGGTCGGCCCCTGTCTCCGCGAACCGGCCGAGTCGGTCGACGACCTCGGCGGGCACGCCGACGAGGGCGTGGGCCTGCACATCGTCCGCGTGGGGGCCGTAGACCTCCAACCGGTGTCCGACCTCCGAGTCGTTCCTGCCGACGGTGGTCGCGTGGGCCACGGAGAGCGCGAGGCTGTCCGGGTCACGCCCGGCCGCGGCACAGGCGGCCTGGACTCGGGCGAACAGCTCCGCCGTCTCGTCCACCGGCTTGAAGGCAGCGTTGAACTCGGTGGCGTACGCGGCCGCGAGTGCCGGCGTGCGCTTCTTGCCGGAGCCGCCGACGATCACCGGCGGGTGCGGTGTCTGCACCGGCTTGGGAAGCGCGGGGGAGTCCACGACCGTGTAATGCTGCCCGGAGAAGTCGTACCGCTCGCCCACCGGTGTCCGCCACAGCCCAGTGATCAGCTCCAGCTGCTCCGCCAGCATGTCGAACCGGCGGGCCGTTGGGGGGAAGTCGATGGCGTGGGTCTTGTGCTCGGCCTCGTTCCAGCCGGCGCCGAGACCGAGTTCGACTCGGCCGCCGCTCATCTGGTCGACCTGCGCGACGGTGAGGGCGAGCACGGCCGGGTTGCGGAAGGTCGCAGGGCTGACGAGCGTGCCGAGGCGGATCCTGCTCGTCTCGCGCGCGAGCGCGGCCAGGGTGATCCATGCCTCGGTCGGGCCGGGCAAGCCGTCGCCGTCGCCCTGCACCAGATAGTGGTCGGACCGGAAGAACGCGTCGAATCCACACTCCTCCGTCTTCTGCGCGACCGCGAGCAGGTCGTCGTACATGGCGCCCTGCTGCGGTTCGGTGACGACTCTCAGCAACATGGGTCAATTATTATTCTGCGGCAGCCAGCCGATCAACACGATCTCAAGTTCGCTGCGGCTCGGCATCGCGACTGACTGCGCGTGCGCGGATATGCGTGAGGCAGGGCGGCAGGTTCGATGGACAGCTGCACTGTTCGTCAACCCGCAGCCCGGGAGGACTCAGGGTGCTTGGCGGCCTACAATCGACTGCCTTTTTGAAGGTCGTTGCAGTTGGAACAGGGGCACCGCGTGCCTGATGTGGTTGGCGATCTCGAAGGCCCGCGGAATCCCCTTCGTTCACATGGACACCGGCGACTTACCAGTGGCCTGGTGGCCGGGTACGAAGCACTCGATCTGATCAGGAGGAGACGAGATGCGCGGCCAGTCTTGTAGAAGCGGTGGGCGACTTCGGCTCGACCGCGGTCGCCGAACCCGCGAGCACGGGTGAGACGCGGGCGGGTCCTGCACACCGCCCGCTGCACGGACGCTCGGCGTGCAGGACGACGGTGGGCGGCCGTTGACCCCTGGCGTGTTGCCGAGGGAATCGTCGAGTGAGCACGATCGGTGCGTCGAGGTGCGGTCAACATGGTCGTGAACGTGTTGCGCCGGAATCCCGGGCGGATCGCCCGGACGTAGGACGGGAGCGACCGCCACTGCCGTCCCTTGCCACTCCTGGTTGCCTCGACGTCCTGACCGGCTTCGGAAGCGGGGCGCGGACACAGCTCCGGCGTCTCCCACGTATCCGATCGGCTACTCGACTGATCTGCGGATCATGGCCGCGGCCACCGCCGAACGGTCGCCGCCGACAGCGCCGACAGCCAAGATCCACGAGACACGGCCTGGTAGCTGCCGGTCAGGACACGAGCGTCGTGACCAGCCGGTAGCAGGTGGCGAGGATCGCGATCAGGCCGACGACCGAGATCACGTTCTGCCACCATCGGTTGCGCAGGTCACCCATGAGCCGCTCGGTGTTGGCCAGCACCACCAGGAGCACACCGAGCAGCGGTGCGACCACCACCGTGAGCGCCTGGGCGACGATGATCAGCTGCACCGGTGAGCTCCCGGCGAGTGCCGTGACGGCCGCACCGAACGCGAGCACGCCGAAGATCCCGATGCGGATGCGCGGCGACGACAGCCGGTTGCCGTGGCCGAGGCCGTCGGCGAGCAAGGTGCCACCGGCCGTTGCGTTGGCGATCATCGACGAGAACGCGGCCCCGAAGAAGCCGAGCGCGAAGATCATCCGCCCGGCAGGCCCTGCGACCGGTTCGAGCACGCCGGCGAGCTGGGCGAGGCTCCCACCGTCGGAGCCCGGCAGCACGGCCGCCGCGGCGACGATCACCAACGCCGTCATCACGCCGGGCGCGACGATCCCGGGGATGGTGTCCACGAGCGTGGTCTCCCGGTACTGGTCGCGGCGCAGCCCCCGCTCGCGCGCCGCGTAGCCGGTGTAGAAGGCGGCGTTGATCGAGAAGTTGGTGCCGACCAGCGCGACCAGCAGGAGGCCGGTGCCCTCCGGCACGGTCGGGACGAGCCCTCCGGCGGCGGCCGCCCAGTCGGGGCGACTGAGCACGGCCGTGACGACGAACGACACGGCCATCACGGCGACGATCGCCAGCAGGACCTTCTCGATCACGCCGTAGAGCCTGCGGACGAGCAGGAGCGCGGCCACGGTGGCAGTACAGGCGAGCGTCCACCACACGGGCGAGCCGCCCAGGACGAGCGAGAGCCCGAGGCCGGAGCCGACGGCGTTGCCGACGCTGAACATCAGCGTGATGGCGAAGACGCCGAGCCCCGCCATGCCGCCGGTGAACCGGCCGAGGACCTCCTTGACGGTCTCGACGAGCGAGCCACGGGAGGACACGGCGATGCGGATGCTCATGTCGGTGAACATGATCATGAGCAGGGTCGAGACGGCGATGACCCAGATCAGCGAGTAGCCGAACTGGCCGCCGGCCTGCACGGCCGAGGCCAGGTTGCCGGGGCCGAACTGCCAGGCCCCCACCACGAAGGCGGGGCCCATCAGTGCGAGCAGGCGAAGGAGCGGAGCGCGTCGGGACTGCGTTGTCACACCGACCCCCTCGATCAGACGAGATCGGCGGACTCGAGCGCCCGCACGATCTCCTGCTCGGCCGCTGCGGACAGGTCGCGCAGCGGGGAGCGGACCGTAGCGGACGGGAGGATGCCCCTTGCCTTGAGACCCAGCTTGAGCGCGACGGTGCCCTCCATGTGCGAGCCGCGGTGGTACACGGCCTTGGTGACGGGCAGGAGCCGGTCGTGCACGGCGCGCGCCGCCGCGTAGTCGCGGGCCTTGCCCGCGGCGATCAGCTCGAGCAGCGGCTCGGGAGCGAGGCCGCCGTAGCCGACGAGTGCGCCGTCGACGTCGAACATGGTGTGCAGCAGGTACTCGTCGTGGCAGGTGAGGATCTGCAGGTCGGGGTGCTCCGCGCGCAGCACCGGGATCTCGGTGTCCCAGCGGCGCATGTTGCGCACGCCGTTCTTGGTGGCGAACACGCCCGGCTGGGCGGCGATCTCCAGCTGGGTGGGCAGGTCGTAGCTGGCCTTCGTGGCGTCGGGGTACTGGAACAGGATGAGCGGCAGGCCCGCGGTCTCGAAGATGGCCCGGTAGCGGTCCTGCGGCGCGCCGGGCTGGAAGCCGAACCGCAGCCAGCCGTGCGACGGGTAGACCAGCCCCGCGGCGGCGCCCGCCTCGACGGCGCGGACGGCCTCCGCGGCGGCGACGGCGGTGCCCTCGCCCGTGATACCGGCGATGATCGGCACCGCGCCACCCACCGACTCCACCAGAGTGCGGATCGTGGCGACCTGCTCCGCCTGGGTCAGGAATGTGCCCTCGCCGGCGTGCCCGAGGCACACCAGGCCCTTGACGCCCTCGAAGCCGGCGAGCCACTTGCCGTAGCTCGCCAGTGCGGCGTGGTCGACGGCGCCGTCGGTGGTGAACGGCGTGACCGGGGCGGGCACCAGCCCGCGCAGATCCAGAGACATTCGTGGTCCTTCGTACGGGAACGATTGCGGGAACGTTCCCGTACGATGACTCGCATGGGCGTCGACGTCAAGCCCCTCCTCCTCAGTAGCCTCGACCCGTGGTGACCATCCTCGACGTCGCCCGGGCGGCCGGGGTGAGCAAGTCGACCGTCTCGCGGGTGCTCGACGAGCGCCTCCCCCGTTCGACCAGCGCCACCGCCGAACGAGTCCGTCAGGCGGCCGCTGACCTCGGTTACGTGCGCGATCCGCTCGCCGCCGGGCTACGGCGAGCCGGCACCAGCACGGTCGGCGTCATCGTCCCCCGGCTCACCGACACCGTCATGGCGATGCTCTACGAGGAGATCGCCCGCGCCTGCGGCTCCCGCGGGCTGTTCGCGATCGTGGCAACCACGGAGGACGACCCCGACGCCGAGCACGTCGCCGTGCAGTCCCTGCGGCGCCGACGAGTCGACGGCCTGATCCTCACCACCGCCCGCCTCGACGCGCCGACGGAGCCGGAGCGGCCGGTGCCCCACGTGCTCGCCCTTCGCACCGACGGAGTCAGCTCCGCCTCCGTCGGGGACGACCGCCTCGGCGCACACCTCGCGACCCGCCACCTCGTCGACCTCGGCCACCGCCGCATCGCGCTGGTCGGCGGTCCGCGCTACGCGTCGAGCGCCCGGAACCGGCAGGAGGGTTTCCGCAGCGCGCTCGCCGAGTCGGGCGTGCCCGTCGACGAGGCCCTGATCGCGGGAGACTCGTTCTCCATGGAGGCCGGCGAGGCAGCGGGCCGCACCCTGCTCGACCGGCCTGACCGGCCCACCGCCGTCTTCGCCGTCAACGACAACACGGCCATCGGCGTCATGGCGGCAGCACACGCGCTCGGGCTACGCATCCCCGACGACCTCTCGCTCGTCGGCTACAACGACATTCCCGTGGTCAGCCGCCTCCCCGTGCCCCTCACCACCGTGCGAGTGCCGTTCCAGCAGGTCGCCGCGGGTGCGCTCGAACTCCTGCTCGAGGCCGGCCGCGACCGATCGCCGCGGACGCTCGTGGCCACGCCGACGCTCATCCCCCGCCGCTCCACCGCACCGGTCCAGCGGGTCTGAACGTCGGGATGAAGTCCGCGGGCCGGGGTGGTCGAATGTCCGAACAAACCTCGGCTTCAACAGGAGGTAGTTGTGTCCCTCCCCCGGCACGCCTATCAGGTTCTGCCCACCAGACGGCTACAGGGGACCGCCGTGCCATGGCCGCACGACGTGCACATCGCCCTCCCCCCGTCGTACGAACACGGTGACCACAGCTACCCCGTCCTCTGGGTGACAGACGCGTCCCTCAGCTTCCCGCTCGCCATCGGCCTGATGAACTGGCTCCACACCGTGCAAGAGGTCCCCGAGCTCATCGTGATCGGCGTCGGCGCTCCCGACGAGAGCGATCACGCCGAGTTCTCCGCGCGTCGAACACACGACTTCTACCCGCTGCCGAAATGGGTCAATGCAGGGCCCGGCGGCGCGCGGATGGAAGCGATGTCCAACGAGATGACGGCCGGCGGCGGCGCGGAAGCACTGCTGTCGTTCCTGGTCGACGAGTTGCGCCCGCGGCTGGCGGCCGAGTTCCGGTTCGACGACGACCACGGCCTCGTGGGCTTCTCCGACGGCGGACACTTCGTCGGCTACGCCATGCTCTCCCGGCCGGCGGCCTTCGGCCGCTATCTGGCCAGTAGCCCTGCCCTCAGCGGATGTGAGGATCTGCTGTTCACGCTGGAGGCCGACTACGCCACCACCCACGACGACCTGGCGGCGAAGGTGTTCCTCGGCGCGGGCGAAGCGGAGCTCACCGACCCCTATGTGGCCGCCGCCGACATCGTCGGGTCGATGACCCGCATGGCGCAGCTGCTGCGGCTGCGCAACTACCCGTCCCTGGAGCTCACCTCCCGCCTGTACCCCAGGCAGACCCACGGATCGGCGTTGTCGTACGCGCTGAACGAGGGCCTGCGCACGCTGTACCCCTTCACCACCCCCGGCATCGGGTGAACAGATCCACAGCAGCGCGAGACCACTCGTCTGGCGGACCGACCCCTCAGCCAGAGCCGAACGTGCTTGTGCAGCCGGGCGGCGAGATGGCGGATCAGTTCCGCTCGCCCTGGAACGGCAGGATGCGGGCCCACTGCTCCCGCACCTGCTCCTCCATCCCCTCCGCGTCGGCTGAGCCGTCCGCGGGCACCACGGTGAGGTCCGGCTCCCCCGGCCCGCGCTCCTCGGCCATCTCCAGCACGGTGACGAACACCTGGGCGCACGCGAAGGCGTGGTCGACGTTGCTCTTGACGCCCGCGTACCGGCCGTCGTCGAGCGCGAACGCGAGGGGGTGGATCCGCCGCAGCACGGTGACCAGGTCGCGCGCCGAGCCGAGCGCACCGTCGTAGTCACCGACGAGCGGGGCGCGGATGGCCAGCGCGTCCATGAAGGCGCCCTCGAGGTCGCGAGCCAGCGCTCGAACCCGGAACAGCGTGCCGTCCCCGCCCGGCCGGTCGCCGGCGAGCATGAGGGAGTCCTCGAGCTCGGCCGCCACCTCGAGGGCGCGGTCGAAGGTGCCGTTGAGCACCAGGCTGAGGGATCTGCGCCGGCCGGTCACGGCGGGGACTCTACCCAGAGTCTCCGGCCGGACACAGGCAGAATTCGTCCAGCGGCGGCGACGGACGTCGCCCCCAAGAGCCCTGGCCGGACCGTCAGCGTGACGGTGGCGGCCCACCCCGGCCGCCTCCGGGGGCGCTGCCGGCGGTCGGGGTGGTGGTCGTGTCGACGGGGGCCGTGAGGGACACGGTGTAGCCGCCTGCGACGTCGCCGGTCACGGCACCGAGCTCGTGCACGCCACCGTCGTCGCGGAAGACGTTGTCCGAGGCGAGGGTGACCTCCGAGAGGTTGCCGACCGACTGCTCGTACCCGGGCTGCTCGTACACGATGTCGCAGACGTCCTGGGGAAGCGCGATCTGCGAGGTGGCGATGGCGTTCCCGGCGTCGGTGATGCTCGCCTGGTCCGGGTAGACCTCGAAGTGGATGTGCGGCCACCTGCCCGGATAGCAGGCCGGGAAGATGCTGGTGAAGCTCACGCGCCCGGAGGAGTCGGCGATCTGCACCCCGCGCAGGTAGTTCTGGTCCTCGATCGCGCTCGAGTACATCGAGTACTCACCCTCGCGGCTGCAGTGCCAGACGTAGACGGCCACGCCTGCGAAGGCGGATCCGCCGTTCGCGATGTCGAGGACGGTCAGCTGGATGGTGAGTGGGACGCCCGCTGCTGTGCCGCTCGCCCCGCCGAAGCTCGACCGGATGTCGCCGCGGACGATGCCGCTCTCCGCGAGCACGTTCGGGCCGTTCGAGCCGTCGCCGGGGTACGGGCCCGCGGTCTCGTCGGGGATCTCCACCAGGCCAGTGCTCGACGCGGTCGTCGTGGCGCTCGCGGAGCTCGCCGAGGTGGTGGTGCCACTCGCGCAGGCCGCGAGGCCCGCGGCGGCGGCGCCGAGCCCGAAAGCCCGCAGCATCCACCTGCGGCTCATGAGGGTCGTGATGTCGAAGCCGAGGCCCTGGTCGACGACCTCCTCATCGGGTCGGACGAGGGGGCGCCCTTCGTAGGTCGGCTCGTGCCTCACGGTTCCTCCGGTGGTGGGATGGCTGCTCGGCTCCCACGGTAGGAACGGGAGGTGGGGCATTCCTGTGCGCTTCCTGTCCGCTTCCTGTGGGGCCGGCGCGCACAGGATGCGGCCGAACACGGCTGTGCGCGCCGGCTCACCGGATGGTGGGCGCGCCTAGGCTTCACCCGGGCGAGGGGGGCACGATGAGGAGGACAGGCGCCACCGATCCGGTGGAGGTCCGTGCGGACACCGGGCAGCTGCTGCGGGAGTGGCGGGAACGGGCGCTACTGACACAGGAACAACTCGCCGTGCGGGCCGGCCTCTCCGTGCGCTCCATCCGCAGGTTCGAACGCGGTGGTGCCGCGCAGAGCGCGTCGATCCGGCTGCTCGCCGACGCACTCGGGCTGAGCTCCGAGGAGCGCGCGTTGCTCGTGTCCGCGAACCGCGCGCCCGCTCCGGACCGATTGCGGCAGCTCCCGGGGCCGTCTCCCCTCTTCACCGGCCGGGAGGCCGAACTCGCAGAACTGGACCGGATCAGCGACCCGAACCGCTTGGTGATCGTCACGATCGCCGGTATGGCGGGCGTGGGCAAGACGGCCCTTGCCGTGCAGGCGGCGCACCGCGTGGCGTCCCGCTACCCGGACGAGCAGATCTACCTCGACCTGCACGGACACACCCAAGCTGGGCGTCCGGTCGAGCCGGGCGAAGCGCTCGATCGCGTACTCCGCGCCCTCGGGGTGCCCGCGGAGCAGATCCCGCCGGAACCCGAGGACCGAGCCGCGCTGTACCGCACGAGGCTCGCCGACCACCAGGCCCTGATCCTGCTCGACAACGCGGCTGCCGAGGAGCAGGTGGAGCCGCTGCTCCCGGGAACGCCCGGCTGCCTCGTGCTCGTCACGAGCCGGCGCCTGCTCACCGGGCTCGACCACGGCCACGCGCTCTCGCTCGACGTGCTCTCCCTGCCCGATGCCGTCACCCTGTTCGCCCGCGCCGCCGGGGAGCACCGGGTGCGCGACGATCCGCCCGCGCGGCTCGCCGAGCTCGTCGAGCTGTGCGGTCGGCTCCCGCTCGCCGTCCGCCTCGCCGCCGCCCGCCTGGGATCCCGCCCCTCGTGGAGGGTCGCGCACCTGATCGAGCGCTTGCGGGCACGTACGCATGGGCTCGCCGAGCTCGAGGCGGGCGAGCGCAGCGTGACCGCCACCCTGGACCTCTCCTACCGGCAGCTGCCCGGCGATCAGCAGCGCGCGTACCGGCTGCTCGGGCTGCATCCCGGAGCGGAGCTGACCGTGCCCGCGGCCGCCGCGTTGCTCGGCACCACCCCGCAGCGGGCCGAGCGGCTGATCGACGGCCTGCTCGACGCGCACCTCCTGCAGGAGCCGGCCCCCGGCTGGCACCGGTTCCACGACCTGGTCCGATCCCACAGCCGCGCGAGAGCCGACGTCGACGAGCCCGACGGGCGGGCCGCGCTCACCCGGCTGTTCGACCACTACCGCCACTGCGCCGCCGTCGCCATGGACACCGCCTACCCGTACGAGCGCGCCCGCAGGCCGGAGGTTCCGCCCTCCGACGTCCCCGCGCCCACGCTCGACGGCCCGGCCGCCGCGATCGCATGGCTCGACACCGAGCTCCCCACCCTGTTCGCGGTGGCCCGGCACGCCGCCGATCACGGCTGGCCCGAGCACACCCATCACCTGGCCGCACTCCTGCACGTCCACGTCGTCGGCAGGGGCCGGTACGACGCCGCCGAGGCGCTCCACGGCCAGGCGCTCGCCGTCGCCCGCGCCACGGGCGACGGCGCCGCAGAGCAGACCGCGCTGGCCAACCTCGGGCGAACGCACCTCAAGCACGGCCACAACGAGCAGGCCGCCGACTGCTACGCCCAGGCGTTGACGCTCGCCAGTGCCAACGGCGACATCTCCGTCGAGATGGACGCACGCCTCGGCCTCGGCCACGTCCACCTGTTGCAGGGCCGGTTCACCCAGGCCGCGGAAAGCCTCTCGAAGGCCCGGCAGCTCGCCCACGACACCGGTCACCACATCACCGAGCTCAACGCCCTGATCGCGCTCGGGTGGCTGCACCGCCAGCTCGGCGACTACGCACAGGCCTTCGATGCCTTCCTGCGAGCGCGCGTGCTCGCCCGCGACACCGGCAACCGCAGCATCGAGGCCGACGCGCTGGCCGGGCTCGGCTGGCAGCACCGACAGCAGGGCCGGCCGGAGGAGGCGGTCGCCTGCTTCGAGCAGGCGCACCTGATCGCAGGCTCCATCGGCAGCCGGCACGGTGAGCTCAACGGCATGATCGGCCTCGCGTCGGCCCAGCGCGTGCTGGGCAGGCTCGACCAGGCCGCGCAGACCTACCGACAGGCCCTCGCACTCACCCGCGAGATCGGCAACCGGAACCTGGAGTTCGAGGCCCTCCAAGGGACGGGCCGCCTCCACTTCGCCGCCGGTCGCCACGATCAGGCCGTCACGTCCCACTGCGAGGCGCTCGACGTCGCGACCCGGCTGAACCAGCCCGCCGACCAGGCGAACGCCCACGACGGTCTCGCTCACGCGTACGAGGCGCTCGATCGGCACGAGGAAGCCCGCCGGCACTGGCGACGGGCCTTGGCCATCCTCACCGACCTCGGCGCCGAGAACACCACGGACGGCGAGGTCAGCACGGTGGCCATCCAGGCGCGCCTCGGCGCGCACCCCGTTGACCGGTAGTTGACCGGCGGATGGCCTGGCCTCGGACCGCGCGGTCGCGGAGAGTCACTCCGTGCCGGGAGAGAGACACGCTGCGGAACACACGGTGGCGGTGCTGGCGACGCCGGCCGCTTCGATCATCGAGCTGGGAACGCCTGCGGAGGTGCTCACCCACAAGCGGTACGTGATGCGGTTCTGCGCCCTCGAGCCGGGCCGGGTCACGCTCGCGTCCGGCTTCTCGATCGAGGCGTCACACGGCCTCGGCGGGCTGCGCTCGGCGAACACCGTGATCGTCCCGGGGGGCCAGGAGCATCCGCTCGACCCGCACCCCGCGATCGCCCACGCGCTGCGCACAGCTGCCGCTCACGGGGCCCGGATCGCCGCGACGGGCTCCGGCACCTTCGACGTCGCCGCGGCGGGCGTGCTCAGCGGCCGCCGCGCGACCACCCGCCCCGATCTCGCGGACGACCTGCGGCGCCGCTTCCCGCGGATCCTCGTCGACACCTCCGCCCCCACTGTCACCGACGGCGGCATCCACACGTGTGCCGGCGGCGCCACCACCGTCGAGCTGTGCCAAGAACTCGTGCGACACGACGACGGCCCCGCCACCGCCGACGACCTCGCCGACGTGATCGAGTGGGCCACCGCGCGCCTCGGCGAGCCGCTCAGCCTCGCCGACCTCGCGCGGGCAGCGCACGTGAGCTCACGAACCCTCGCCCGCCGCTTCGAGGCCGCGCTCGGCACGTCGCCGATGCAGTGGCTGCTCTCCCAGCGCATCCGCCGCGCACTGCACCTGCTCGAGACCACCTGCGAACCGGTCGAGCGGATCGCCCGGATGACCGGCTTCGGCAGCACGAGCAACTTCCGCCTGCAGTTCACCCGCGCGACAGGGGCGTCCCCGCAGTCGTACCGGCGGGCCGCACGCGAGCGGGTCGAGGTGGGAGTGGGCAGCCGCGCGGGGTAGCGATCAGCTACGAGACACGGCCTAGAGCGACGGCACCAGCACGAACACCACCCACGCCGCCACCGGGGCCACCGCGATCATCGACATCCCCCACGCCATGAGCCCGCGGAAGACCTTCGTCCTGTGCTCCTCCTCGCTGCTCGCGACGATCAGCGCGCCGCCGGTGGAGAAGGGGCTGGAATCGACCGCGGAGGCCGCGATGCACAGCGCGATCACGAACCCCAGCAGTGGGAGCGAGCCGGTGGCCAGGAACGGCGCCGCGAGCGGGACGACCACGCCGAACATCGCGTTGGTGGACGCGAACGCCGAGACCAGGCCCGCGATCAGCAGCAGCAGGAAGGCGGCGAGCAACGGCTGCCCGATGCCGCCGACGGCGCCCGCGAGGGTGGCCACGACTCCCTGTGCCTGCAGCAGGCTGATGTAGGTGATGATCCCGCCGATCAGCAGGACCACCGGCCACGCGATCGAGCCGGCCGCGGCCGCCGAGCCGTGCGGGAAGAGCAGGGCGAGCACGACCCCCGCCGTCAGAGCGGTGAACCCGATGTCCAGCCCGAGGCCCAGCACACCAGCGATGACCAGGACGAACGCGAGGACGGTCACCTGCTGCTCCATGCCCCAGTGCCGTTCCTCCTCCGGCTCGGGGAGCTCGGAGCCCGTTCCGCCCGAGCCCACGCCGGCCGCCACCGGCACCTGGACCTTGTGCCGCCATCCACCGAGAACCGTGACCGCGGCGGCGTTGAGGGCGAGGTTGAACAGGAAAGTCGCGGCGAAGACCGGGAGCGGGGACACCTGCACGCCGGCTTGGTCGAGCCCGCCCGCGACGATCGTGTAGTAGACGGAGATCGGCGAGAAGCCCCCCGCGTTCGTCCCGTTGATGATCGACAGGCCGACGAGGAGCGGGTTGATCCGGTGGCGGGCCGCGAGCGCGATCCCGATCGGGACGAGGATGGCGTTGGTCGCCGCGGTCACCGCGCCCGCCGCCGTGATCAACGCGGCGAGCACGAAGAACACCCAGGGCACGAGCACGAGCCGGCCCCCGACAGCGCGCACGGCACCGTGCACCACGAGGTCGACGGTGCCATTGGCCTTGGCGAGGCCGAACAGGAACGTCACACCGATCAGAGTGATCATCAACGATGCCGGGAAGCCCGCGGCAATCTCCGGAACAGAGCTGCCGAAGTAGACCGTGCCCAGCACGAACGCCGCGACGAGCGCGAGCGCGCCCATGTTGACGGGGCGCCACAGCGCGAGGCCGAACACCGCGAGGAGGACGAGGACGGAGATCACTTCGGCGGTCATCAGCGGATCTCCACCCGGTAGCGGAAGCCCGCCGCCGCGCCCCGCGTGCGCCGGAACTCGATCACCTCTCCGGTGTGCAGCCGGGCCCGCCGTTCGACGACCACGACCGGCTCGCCCTCGGCGCACCCGAGCACCGGCGCCTCGGCGGCGTCTGCCGCGCCGACCGTGAGCTCCTCGCTCGCCGAGGCGACGACCGAGCCGCACTCCGACTCGTACATCGGGTAGAGCAGGTTCGCGAACTCCTGCAGCGGCCGCTCGGCCAGCGTCGCGAAGCGCGGCAACGGCAGCCAGATGTCCTCGACGAGGAACGCCACATCCCCGCGGAGGCGGTGGCGCCGCAGGTGCAGCACCTCGGCCCCGACGGCGCAGCCGAGCGCATCGGCCACCTGCTCGTCGGCCCGGGTCACGCTCCTGTCCACGATCCGACTCCCGGGCACGGCATCGGTGTCCGCGCCGTGGCGGAAGAAGCGGAAGAGCGAGCCGTCCATCCGGGCCCGGCGCAGGTACGTGCCGTCGCCCTGGCGGCGCTCCAGCAATCCCGCCGACGCAAGGCCGGCCAGCGCGCGCCGCATCGTGCCCAGCGACACGTCGTACGCCCCTGCGAGCTCCCCCTCCGCGGGAAGCGGTGAGGACGGGGAGAACTCACCCTCCTCCACCCGGCGCCGCAGCGCCTCCTGGACCCGCTCGTGCAGGGGGATGCGCGGATCGAGCGCATCTCGTTCGGCGCGTCGGTCGACCGCGGCGGTGCGTCGAGGCATGCAAGGGAGTCTGACAGGAAGACCTATAAAGGTCTAGAGGTCTGTAGGATTCGCGCATGCCGCTGGTCGACACGCACGTCCACGCCTTCGCCGCGGGACTGGCCATGGCACCCGCCCGCCGCTACACCCCGGCCACAGCAGCGCCGCTCGACGACCTGCTCTCCGTGCTCGACGCCGCAGGCGTGGCGCGCGCGCTGCTCGTGCAGCCGAGCTTCCTCGCCGACGACCACGCCTACCTGCTGGAATGCCTCGCGCGGCACCCCGATCGGCTGCGCGGCGTCGCGTCGCTCCTCGACCCCGGCGTCGCCCTCGCCCACTACGGGGCATGGCACGACGCAGGGGTCCGCGGCGTTCGACTCAACCTGGCAGGCCTCCCCACCCCCGACCTCTCCCGGTGGCGGGACCTTGCGCGGGTGATGGCTGAGCTGGGGTGGCACCTCGAGGTGCACGCCACTGGCGAGCAGTGGGCGGATCTCCGGCCCGGCCTCGAGCGGTGGCCGGGCACCGTCGTCCTCGACCACCTCGGCCGGGCAGCAGACCCGCTGGCCCAGTCCCACGTCGTCGCGCTGGCCCGCCTCGATCACGTCTGGGTCAAGGCATCGGCGCCCTACCGCACCCCGGACGGCTGGGCGGCCGACACCGCCGCCCGGATCCTGGACGCCACCGGCGGACGGCGCGTTCTCTGGGGCAGCGACTGGCCGTTCACCCAGCACGAAGGCGCCACGAGCTACCCGGACCTCGTCGAGTGGGCCGTCGACGTACTGGGGCCCGCGGCCGACCTCGTGGACGGCAACGCGGCGCGGCTACTGGGCTGGACCTGACTGCGGCGGGTATCAGCGCGCGGCGGTCGCGCCTCCTCCACCGCCGGACCAGGATGGACGGGCGGGCGATCGCGAGGAGGGCACATGGCCGCGCTGCCACCGGAGTACCTGGACCCGAACACGCCGCCCGAGGTCGTGGTGACCGATGTGCTGCCACCGCGCATCGATGACCCGACGCTCGGAGTCCCGCTCGGCCCGCGCGACCCGGATGTCCCGGCGCCGCCCACCGACCCCGTCCACCGGCTCGTCACGGTCGGCGACTCCCTGACCCACGGCCTGACCAGCGGGGCCGTGTCGCGAACCGACCTCTCGTGGCCCGCCGTCCTCGCCCGGTGCCTCGACGTCCCGTTCCAGGTGCCCGCATACGGTGGCCCGCTCGGCGGCCTACCGTTCAACATCGAAGGGCTGCTGCGGAGGCTGCAGGAGGAGTTCGGCGACCGCATCAGCGCGATCGAGGCGCTGTCATTGCCGTTCGCCCTGCAGCGGCTGGCCGATCAGAACGAGGACTACTGGGAGCGCGGCGACGGCAGCGGGCCGCCGCGCACCGATCTGCGCTACGACAATCTGGGCATCTACGGCTGGGACCTGCGCGACAGCCTGTCGTACACGGGCGGCCGCGCGGCCGCGCGGATCGCGTCCAACCCGGCGCACGACGACCTGCTCGGCGCGGTGCCGTCGAACGACAACGACATCGCGGCCTGGTCCGTGCTCGCGCCCTTCGGCGTCGCCGCGACCCAGATCGAGGCCGCCGCGTGGCACGGGCGCAACGGTGGAATCGACACGCTCGTCGCCGTGCTGGGCTCGAACAACGCGCTCCGCGCCGTGGTCGACAAGAAGGTCCTGTGGAGCGGCGACGGCTTCGACGACCTGGACCGCAAGGGCAGCTACAACGTGTGGCGGCCGAGCCACTTCGCCGCGGAGTTCGCCGAGCTGGTGCGGGCGGCCGAGGCGATCGGCACGCGGCGCGTCGTGTTCGCCACCGTGCCGCACCTGACGATCGCGCCGATCGCCAAGGGCGTGAACCCGCAGGCACCCGGCGAGAAGTGGCGGCCCGGCTCGCGGTACTTCCCCTTCTACACCGACCCGTGGATCAACGAGGCGAGCTTCGACCCCACCAAGCACCGCCACCTCACCCACCAGCAGGCGCGCGCCGTCGACTCGGCGATCGACCAGTACAACGGCACCATCGCCGACGCCGTTCGCCATGCCCGCGGCCACGGAAGGGACTGGTTCCTCTTCGACCTGTGCGGGGTGCTCGACGGTCTCGCGTACCGCCGGTTCGTCACCGACGCCGAGGCCCGTGCTCGCAATGCGTGGCAGGCCCAGCGGCTCCCGGCGGAGCTCGCGGACCTCGACACCCGCTTCTTCCGCTCGGACCGGACCGGCAGGCTGCAGGGCGGCCTCTTCGGGCTGGACGGGGTCCACCCGACGACCAGTGGCTACGGGATCGTCGCGGACGAGCTGGTCGCGGTGCTCGCGACCGCGGGTGTCGCGGCCGAGCACGTCGACTTCGCCGCGCTACGGCGCGAGGACACGCTCAACCAGAACCCACCCGCGCTGATGGCGACGGCGTTCGACATCGCGACGCCCTTCCTCGCCCGCCTCGTCTCGCGCGGCGGGGGACACTAGTGCCCCCATGCCGAGCCTCACGATCCACTACGACAACGCATCGTCGTTCGCCGCCCCGCACCTCTGGGTGCGGTACGCCGGATCGGCCGAGCCCGACCATGTCGTACCGTCCGGTGAGGACGCCTTCGGCCCGGTCTTCACACCCGAGCTGACGCGACCCGACTTCCGGTTCGTGTTCGCCGATGGGGGCGCCGAGCCCGCGTGGGAGGACGCCGGGTTGCTCCGCTCCTACCGGGTCGTCCCCGCGGTGGGCGAGATCTGGTGCCGGGCGGACAAGGCGTTCGTCTTCGATGTCGAGCCCCGCGAGCCCGAGGCCGGGTCGGCGGCCGATTTCCTCTCGACGATCGAGCTGGTCGACAGGAGCTACCTGCCGGACACCGACGGCCGTTCTGGTCTCGGGGCCACCGTGCTCCGCGACGGTGGAGTGCTGTTCGGCCTCTACCAGCCCAACGCCGCTCGGGTGTTCGTGCGCGGTTCCTTCGACGACTGGCGGGAACCCGGCCGCGAGCTCGCGCTGTACCGCGGCTACTTCGGCGTCCCCAACCTGTGGCTCGGGGTGGTGCCGGAGGCAAGGGCCGGGGACGAGTACGCGTACTTCGTGCACGGCGGGGTGCCCCGCGACGGGGCGGGCCGGTTCCGGCGTCAGTGCACCGACCCGTTCGCCCGCAGGCTCGGCCTCAGCTTCGACGACGACACAGCTGTCGTCGTCGACCCGAGCACCTACGCGTGGACCGACCACGCCTTCCGGACGCCCGACCGGGCAGATCTGATCCTCTACGAGCTGAGCGTGTACGGCTTCACGGAGGGCGACGCCGGGATCAAGCAGCCGGGCCGGTTCGCCGGGATCACCCAGCGGATCAGGGAGGGCTACTTCGACGAGCTAGGGGTCAACGCGCTGTCCCTCATGCCGCTCTCCGAGTTCCCTGGCGAGCAGGGTCCCGGCGCCCTCGGCTACAGCACATCGGTGTTCTCGGCGATCGAGCGGGACTTCGGCACCCCCGACGACCTGCGCGAGCTGGTGAACGCGGCGCACGAGCGCGGTATGGCCGTCGTGCTGGACCAGGTCTTCAACCACACCAACAACGACCCGAACCCATTGTGGCAGGCGATTCTCGAGAGCCCGTGGGAGGAGGGTTCGGCCGACGGCGGCCTGTATTTCAACGGCAGCACGATGTGGGGCAATCGCGTCGCCACCGAGAAACGCGACGTGCAGAACCTCCTGATCGACACCCGCAAGATGTTCATGACGGAGTACCACGTCGACGGGTTCCGCTTCGACTCCACGCGCAATGTCGATCACGACTTCCTGCCGCGGCTGGCCGACGAGCTCACCCGCTTCCGGCCCGAGGTCGTGCTGGTCGCGGAGCACCTGCCCAACGAGAGCTACCTCAACCGCTCCGGCTACGACGGCTACTCGCAGTGGGCGGACCAGTTCCACGACAAGATGAAGGCGCTGCTGCGGGAAGGCGTGTTCGACAACAGCGGCTTCTTCACAACCGACCGGCTCGGCGACATCTTCTACTTCTCACGGTCGGCGTTCGCGGCGCACACCAACAACACCGTCAACTACGTCGAGTGCCACGACGAGACCAGCGTCCCCTACGAGGTCGGCCGCAACCCGGCGACCGACCACCCCGCCACGAAGGATCGGAAAGGGCGGCTGGGTCTCTTCGCCACCGTCGCCGCGCTCGGCATCCCCATGATCTACATGGGCCAGGAGTTCAACGTGGAGCGGGACCGCAACACCGTGAGCTTCCCGTGGCCGGCCGACGGTCCGGAGAGCAACGGTTTCCACCGCTGGGCCCGCCGCCTCATCCACCTGCGCCGCCGCTACCCCGGCCTGCGCATCGCCGGCGGCGACCCGGCCGGGGACGGTCGGTTCACCTGGGTCCTGGGTCCGTGGATGGACGGGGCGCACGGCGGCGAGCGAAAGGTGCTCGGCTGGCGGCTGCGCCCCGGCCGGTCCGCCCACGACACCATGGTCGTGCTGCTCAACTTCGAACCATTCCCGGTGCGGGTCGACGTCGAGCTCGGCCTCGCCGGCAGCTGGGTCAAGCTCGCCGACCTCGACCGCGTCGAGGACGTCCCGCCGGTGGGCACCAACTCGACGGCCGACCCGGCCGCACTGCACAGCGACGACGGCCGGTTCAGCCCGTTCGACCTGCCCAGCAGCAGCGGCTTCCTCTACAAGTGGGAGTCCGCATAGTCCTCACCCCCACGGGGCCCCGTCGCCGTCGCGGGCGACGACGAGCTCGGGGCGGAGCGCGCCGAAGAGCAGTGTGAGCATCAGGTCGGCGGTGACGGCCGGTGGCTCCTCGCCACGGTTGATGCTCCGCACGAGCAGCAGGTTGACGACCATGCCGCTGATCTCGGCCGCAGGCGGGTGGGGGCGCAGCTCGCCGGTGGCCTGCCCGCGCTCGATGAGCAGCAGGAACGGCACGTTGAGAGGAGCGAGGATCCGCGGGTCCGCCTCGTCGTCGGGATCAGGCCCCCTCCCGGTGCGGATCGTGTAGTCGAACACCGCAGCGGTGAACGACGCCGTCAGGCCGCGGTGGTACCAGCTCAGGCGAGCCAGCGCGTTGACCTGGTCGACGAGGGCCTCCACGACGGACCGCCCGGCGGCGATGTCCTGCTCGGCCTGGCGGATGAGCCCGCGGACGTGGGGTTCGTACACGGTGCCGAGCAGGGCGTGTTTGGTCGGGAAGTGGTTGTACGCCGTGGCGGGGCTGACGCCCGCGGCGTCGGCGATGTCCTCGATGCGGGTCGCCGCCCAACCGCGGCGGCTGAAGGCCGAGTCGGCCGCCGCGATCAGCGCGGCGCGGGTGCGGATCCGCTTGGTCAGAGCGGCCCGGGCCCGCGGGTCGGCCGGCCGATCGTCCACGATCCACAGTCTCCCGGTCGTTCGGCCTGCCCGTGCCGCCATCGAATTGCGCAGACGTTACAACAGGGGACTCCGTGCGCCGACCTGGTCCTCGATGGTGGACGCGAGGGAGTCGGGCGGCAGCTCTGAGTAGCAAATGAGGCGGCCACATTCGTTTCCCGGCTTTGGGTCGGGCCGGATACGGGGCATGATCAAGGCTTCGGCGCGAAACGGGCGAAAACGACACGGGAACGCGCCGAAACACCGATCATCAGGCCCTCCTGCGCCATCATCGACCGATGACCGGCACTGACCAGCTGCACGAGGCGCTCGTCCGGAAGATCCGCGCGGCCGGCGGCGCATGGCGGGAGCCGGTGCAGCAGGCGCTGCGCGCCGTGCCCCGGCACCTGTTCGTGCCCGAGGTCCCGCTCGAGGAGGCCTACGCGGTAGGGAGCGCCGTCGTGACGAAGCGCGATCCGCGGGGCATCCCGCTCAGCTCGGCGTCCGCGCCGGGCATCGTCGCGTTGATGCTCGACCAGCTCGACGTCCGGCCCGGCCATCGGGTGCTGGAGATCGGCTCCGGCACCGGCTACAACGCGGCTCTGCTCGCCGAGCTCACGGGGTCCGGCGGCCAGGTGGTCACGATGGACATCGATCCCGAGTGCACCGCCCGGGTGCGATCGGCTTCGGCCCGTCCGGCGCCGCGCTCGCGCGGGTCATCACCGGCCACATCCACGCGTGGGATGCCGCCCGCGACGTGCTGCCGCGGCTCACCGTCCATCCGGCGGGCACCCCGGACGACGCCCTCCCGGAAGGCGTGGTCATCGAGAAGCGCCACACCCGCCTCGTCGTGACCTACCCACCAGCGCGGCCCTGATCACCCATCGATCGCGAATCGCGATCGGCACCGATGCCGATTCGTCGCTGGACCTCGCCCAACTCGTGGGTTTCACTCGTCGTGTGCAGCGGACGGCGTCCCCCTCCCGGCCGGGTCTTCACCCGGCCGGCGCGACGTCGCACGCCGGCGGCCTCACCCAGCGTCGCGTGATCGATCACGGCACGGTGCACTCCAGTCTCTGTCGCTCCTGCTGAGCAGCGTCTTCTCCGAGCCGACCGTCCGCACTCGCGCGGTCGGCCCGCCCCTCAGCAGAGAGCCCCCATGACGACATCACGCATGCTCGCCATCGTCGCCGCGGCCCTACTCGCGTCCGGCTGCGCCGGTGGCGCCGCGCAGTCCGGCACGTCCGGCCCGCCCCGGGACGGCGGCGACCTCACCTTCCTCATCGACTCGCTCGGCGACACCTGGATCCCGAACAACAGCGCGATCTCCAGCTTCCAGGGCCACATCTGGGGTCACGTCACCGACAAGCTCGTCTACGTCGACGAGCAGGGCACCCCGTCGCCCTGGATCGCCGAGAGCTGGGACCAGAACGCGGACGCCACCGAGTTCACGTTGCACCTGCGCGGCGGCGTGACGTTCTCCGACGGCACGCCGCTCGATGCCGCCGCCGTCGTCGCGAACCTCGACATCTGGTCGGCAGGCGACCCGGCGCGCGGCATCAACCCGATCGGCCTCTTCCCGAAGACCTACGAGGGCGCCGAGGCCGTCGACGCCACCACCGTGCGGGTCCGCTTCACCTCGCCGACGCTCGGGTTCATCCCGACGCTCGGGTACCACGGCTCGATCCTGATCTCCCCGAAGAGCCTTGCGCTGCCGCCGGACCAGCAGGCCGATCTCTCCGAGGACATCGGCAGCGGCCCGTACGTCGTGGAGTCGTGGAAGGAGGACGACAGCGTCGTCCTGCGCAAACGGCCGGACTACAACTGGGCGCCCGCCGCGCTCGGCCACCAGGGCCCGGCCCGGATCGAGACCCTCACCTACAAGGTCGTGAGCGAGCAGCAGGTACGGACGTCGTCGGTGGTGTCGAACCAGGCCGACGTCGCCTACAACCCGTCGCCGAAGGAGCTCGCGACGTTCAAGGCGCAGGGCTTCACGGTCGCCGCGCCCCGCTACCTCGGGTTCGTCAACGGCTACGCGATCAACACGAAGGTCGCGCCCTTCGACGACGTCCGCGTGCGCCAGGCGCTGCAGCGCGGCGTCAACCGTGACGAGATCCTCTCCACCGTCTACGCCGACGACTGGCTGCCCGCCGAGTCGTTCATCCAGAGCAACGTGCCCGGCGCCACCGACCACCGCGCGACCTTCGCCTACGACCCCGCACAGGCGGAGTCGCTGCTCGAGCAGTCGGGCTGGGCGAAGGGCCCGGACGGCGTCCGCACCCGCAACGGCGAGAAGCTCGCGATCACGCTGCACCCCAACCCCTACCTCGCCACATCGGAAGCGATCGACGAGCTCGTCGCGCAGCAGCTGCGGACCATCGGCTTCGACGTGGACATCCAGACCTTCGACGTCGTCACCTACGGCGAGCGGGTCAAGGTCAAGAGCCCGGCCGTGCCCGCCTACGAGGTCACGCGCAGCTTCATCGACGCCGGCACGGTCGGCGGCGTGCTCACCGATGCGAACAAGGGCGAGGACTGGTTCAACGTCCAGCAGAGCGACACCCGGCTCGTCGAGCTCGCCACGGGCGTCGCGGGCGCAAGCGACCCGGCCGCCCGCAACGCGCTGCTCGACGAGCTGCAGGGCTACGTGCTGGAGCAGGCCTACTTCGTGCCGCTGACCCAGATCGCGCAGCGCCTCTACCTGCAGTCCCCGCGCGTGCAGGGCATCTCCTACAACGGTGTCGCGTACGCCAACTTCTACACGGCGTGGATCTCGTGAACCCCGGCTACGCGACCTACGCGCTCCGGCGGTCCGGGCAGGCGATCGTCGTGGTCCTCCTCGCCTACGTGTTCACGTTCGTGGTGATCAGTGTGCTGCCGGGCGACCCGGTCACCAACACCCTGCGCAACCCGCAGAACGGGTTCACCGAGGAGGAGATCGCGCGGATCGTCGCCTACTACGGCCTCGACCAGCCGGTGCTCGTCCAGCTGTTGGACTCGCTGACGCGGTTCCTGATCGGTGACCTCGGCGTATCGCTGCGGTCCAACCTGCCGGTGTCGCGCCTCCTGGTCGAGGTGCTGCCCTCGACGCTCGTCCTCGCGGGCGCGGCGCTGGCGGTCGCGGTGGTGTTCGCCTTCGCCATCGCGTTCGGCGTGCACTACCTGCCACGCCCGCTCGGCCCGGCGCTGCGGGCGTTCCCGTCGCTGTTCCTGTCGGTGCCGAACTTCCTCATCGGCCTGCTGCTCATCCAGCTGTTCTCGTTCCAGCTCGGCCTGTTCCGTGTGATCGACTCCGATACCGGCGTCGCGACGTTCTTCGCCGCCGTCACGCTCGGCATCCCGGTGTCGGCGCAGATCGCCGAGGTGCTCATCGCGGGCCTCGACCACGAGGCGCAGCAGGAGTACGCCGACGTGGCCCGGTCCCGCGGGCTGGGTCAGGTGCGGTTGCTCGTGCGGCACCTGCTGAAGCCGTCCTCGCTGCCGGTCGTGACGGTGCTCGCACTGACGGTCGGTGAGCTGCTCGGCGGCTCGCTCATCACCGAGACGATCTTCGGCCGCACCGGGGTGGGCAGCCTCGTCCAGCGCTCGGTCACCACCCAGGACCTTCCGGTCCTGCAGGCAGTCGTCACCCTCGCCGCCGTCGTCTTCGTCGTCGTCAACCTCGCCGCCGACCTCGTCTACCCGCTGCTCGACCCGCGGGTGCATCCCCGAGCAGGAGCCGCTGCCCGATGACCGTCACCTCCCTCACCCGCGCCGCGCGTGCGCCCCGGACCGCGACGCGGGTCCCGCCGAGCGTCCTGCTCTCATTCCTCGTGGTGGGCGTCGTCGTCGCCTGGTCGGTGGCGCCGGGCCTGTTCACCGGCCACGACCCGGTGAACGGTGTCCCGGCCGACCTGTTCCGGCCACCGAGTGGCGCCCACTGGTTCGGCACCGACCACCTCGGACGCGACGAGTTCGCCCGCGTCGTCCACGGCACCGCGTCGTCCGTGTCGAGCGCGCTCGTGGCCGTCGCGATCGGGGTGGTCGTCGGCGGGCTGATCGGCCTGCTCTCCGGCTTCCTCGGCGGAGTCGTCGACGTCGTGCTGGCGCGCTTCGTCGACGTGCTCCTCGCGATCCCCAGCTTCCTGCTCGCCGTCGTCATCGTGAGCTCGCTCGGCTTCCAGACGATCAACGCGGCCATCGCGACCGGGGTATCGGCGGTCGCGGTGTTCGCGAGGGTGCTGCGCTCCGAGGTGCTGAAGACGCGCAGCGCCGTCTTCGTCGAAGCCGCGCTCGTGCTCGGCGGCTCGCGCTGGCACGTGCTGCTGCGGCACGTCCTGCCCAACGCATCGCGCTCGGTGCTGCAGCTCGCGGTCCTGCAGTTCGGCCTGTCGATCCTCGTGATCGCGGGCCTCGCCTTCCTCGGGTACGGCGACCCGCCGCCCGCCTCCGACTGGGGCCTGCTCGTCTCCGCAGGCAAGGACTACCCGCTCGCGCCATGGCTGGTCTGGGCACCCGCGCTCGTCACGATCGTCACCGTCCTCTCCGTGAACAGGATCAGCCGATGGCTCCGCAACACCGACTGACCACCACGCTGCCCCGTGCCGAGGCGCCGGCCGCGACACCTCTGCTTCGTATCGAAGGCCTCTCCGTCTCCTACGGCGCCCACGAGGTGGTCTCCGGCGTCGACCTGTCCCTCGCCCGCGGCGAGAGCCTCGCGCTCATCGGCGAGTCCGGCTCCGGGAAGTCGACCATCGCCAAGGCCCTGCTGCGGTTGCTCCCGGCGCGCACCGGCCGGGCGTCCGGCCGCGTCGAGCTCGAGGGGCGGGACGTACTCGGGCTGGCGGAGCGGCAGTTCCGGCCGTTGCGCGGGCGCACCATCGGCTTCGTGCCGCAGGATCCGAGCAGCTCGCTCAACCCGGTGCGGACGGTCGGCGCGCAGGCCCGCGAGGCGGCCCGGCTCGTCGACGGCCTCGACCGGAGCGCCCGCGGGGAGCTCGTGCTGGACACGTTCGCCCAGGTCGGGCTCACCGATCCCCGGCGCGTCCACGACGCCTACCCGCACGAGCTCTCCGGCGGCATGCTGCAGCGCGTCCTCATCGGCCTCGCCGTGCTGCCCCGCCCGGCGCTGCTCATCGCCGACGAGCCGACCTCCGCGCTGGACGTGACGATCCAGAAGCGGATCCTCGACCTGCTCTCCGGGCTGCGCGCGGATCTCGGCATCGGCCTCCTGCTGATCACCCACGACCTCGCGATCGCCGCCGAGCGCGCCGACTCCCTGCTCGTTCTCAAGGACGGCACCGTCCAGGAGGCGGGGCCGACCGCGTCGGTGTTCGCCGCGCCCACGTCGGCGTACGCGCGGCAGCTGCACGCCGACGTGCCTGCCCTCAACCCCGACCGCTACGCCAACCTGCGCTCCGTGGGCGGCGCCGCCGCTCCGGCGAAGATCGAGGTCCATGGCGTCACCAAGGCGTTCGGGGCGGTCACCGCGGTCGACGACGTCTCGTTCACCGTGCCCGCGGGCACCACCCACGCGCTCGTCGGCGAGTCCGGCTCGGGGAAGACGACCGCGATCCGGCTGCTGCTCGGGCTGGAGCAACCCGACTCCGGCCGCATCGTGGTCGCGGGCGAGGAGCTGCACGGGCGCTCGCACTCCTCGCTGCGCGGCGTCCGCCGTCACCTCCAGCTCGTCTACCAGAACCCGTTCACATCGCTCGACCCCACCTGGAAGGTCGAGCGCCTGGTGCGTGAGCCGTTGGACCGGTTCCGGATCGGCGACGGGCTGGAGCGCGACGAGCGGGTGCGTGCGGCGCTCACGTCGGTCGGCCTGGCCGAGCACCTGCTCTTCCGCAGGCCCGCCGCGCTCTCGGGAGGGCAGCGGCAGCGCGTGGCGATCGCCCGCGCGCTCGTGCTGCGGCCCGACGTCATCGTGCTCGACGAACCGACGTCCGCACTGGACGTCAGCATGCAGGCGGGCATCGTCGAAGTGCTGCTGCGGCTGCAGGCCGAGCTGGGGCTCACCTACGTCTTCGTCTCCCACGACCTGTCGCTCGTGCGGCAGCTCGCCCACACCGTCTCGGTGATGCGGCACGGCCGCGTGATCGAGCACGGCACCGTCGGCGGGATCTTCAGCGACCCGCGGGAGGCCTACACGCGCACCCTCCTCGACTCGATCCCGGCGGGTGCCTCGTGATCGCCGTCCTCAGGTTCAACCTTCCCGGCACGACGGCAGCATGAGGTTCACTGCTGGGGCTGCGGTGGCACGGAGGCGGGCGCCGTCAGGCCGAGCCGGCCGCTGATCCACGGCAGTCCCTGCGCGAGTGCGTCGGAGGCGATGGCCCACGAGTGGTTGCCGGGCACCTCGTAGAGCTGCACCGACATGCCCGCGCCGCGGGCGAGGGCGAGGATCTGCTCGGCCTGCCTGCGGAAGTCCGTGTCGGCGCCCCCGACGGTCATGAGGCCCGCGCTGCCGGGCAGGTGCGCGGTGGGCAGCTCGTCGACGGGGTCGACGCTCCGGTAGGCGTCGTGATCGCCGCCGAACGCCTGCTGCACGGTCTGCTCCGGATCGCCGAGGGTGGGTTCGGCTTGGCCCGAAACGTCGAGGAACGTCGCGTAGAGATCGGGGTGCCGCACGGCCATCTGCAGGGCGCAGGTGCCGCCGAAGGAGAACCCGCCGATCGCCATGTGCGCCGTGTCGGCCTGCAGGTCCGCCTGCAGCCACCGGGTGACGTCCTCGGTGAGGTAGGTCTCGGCCGCGCCGAGCCTCGAGTCGACGCACATGGTGTTGCCCATGGGGGAACCGGTGACGTCCGGCACGATCACGATCGGGGCGAGGCCGTCGTGGGCCGCCGCGAAGGAGTCCATGATCGAGGCGAGGCAGCCGGCCAGCATCCAGTCGCGAGGCCCGCCGGGCTGCCCCGGGATCATCACCAGCACCGGCAGGTCGGCGCGCGGGGTGCCCAGGTAGGCGGGCGGGAGGTACAGCCATGCCTGCCGGGCCGCGAACCCCGAGCGCTCGCTCGGCACCGTCACGGCGCTGATGCGGCCCGTCCGAGGCATTCCCGCCGGGCTGTGCCACGTGCTGGACAGTGGCTGCCGCGGCGGCGCGACGACCAGCGGCTCCGTCCGGGGCAGCTCCGACAGGTCGATCTGGTTCGCCGCCGGGATCCCGAGTACGGCGGCGAGCGTGGGCCGGTAGCCGTAGAGGGGCGTTGGCCTTCACCAGGCCGGTCGAGAGAACGAGCACCACGGCCACGCAGGCGGTGACGCGCCGGGCCCACCCGCGTTGCCGGCGCCACCGCAGCGCCGCCAGCACGATGGCGCTCACCGGCGCCGCGAACCACACCAGCATCCGCACCGGCACCGCGTCGGGGAACGGGCGCAGCCACACCACCAGTGCCGCCGAGACGGCGGCGACACCGACGCCGGCGAGAAGCGCGACCGGGACGTCGCGGATCCACCACCGGCGCGAGCGCGACGCGATCAGGAACAGGCCGCCGAGCAACCCGAGAATCGAGATCGCGGTGGGCACCCAGCCCGCGATCAACGGGGCGTCGAGCAACGGCGACAGCATCGACGTACTCCCCACCTGCCCCGCCCGACTCCGACCGCGACCACGGTACGCGTTTTCGCACGTGTTCCGGATCGTCCGATATTGCGGAAAGGCGTTATTGGCGCGACATGCGCGGCTTCGCGGGTTTCACCGGTCGTTCAGCCGGCGTTAGCGCGCGGCGGCAACCCCTGGAGTGATGCTGAGTCATCCGTACCGATCATGGGAAAGGCACGCATGGACGTCACCGTGATCGTCGTCGTGGTTGTCGCCACGGCCTTGATCTTCGACTTCACCAACGGGTTCCACGACACCGCGAACGCGATGGCGACCTCGATCGCCACGGGCGCTTTGTCCCCGAGAATGGCGGTGACGGTCGCGGCCATCCTGAATCTCGTCGGAGCGTTCCTTTCCGTCGAGGTCGCCAAGACGATCTCCAGCGGAATGGTCGACGAGTCCAGGATCGGCCCGGTCGTGATCTTCGCAGGACTCGTCGGCGCGATCCTGTGGAACCTGCTGACCTGGCTGCTCGGCCTCCCGTCCAGCTCGTCACACGCGCTCTTCGGCGGGCTCATCGGAGCGACGCTGGTCGCGGCGGGCACCAACGCGGTGTACTTCGGGGCGGTTCTCACCAAGGTCGTGATCCCGGCCGTGATCTCCCCGATCCTCGCCGGCGTCGTGGCCCTCGCAGCCACGTACCTGGCCTACCGGATCACCGCGCGCGCCGACGGCGGCACCGTGACCCGCGGGTTCAAGGCAGGCCAGATCGTCTCGGCGTCGATGGTCGCGCTCGCCCACGGCACGAACGACGCCCAGAAGACGATGGGCATCATCACGCTGACCCTGATCACCGCCGGTGTGCTCGCCCCTGAGTCGAGCCCGCCGTTCTGGGTGATCCTCTCCGCGGGTCTCGCAATCGCGCTCGGCACCTACCTCGGCGGCTGGCGGATCATCCAGACGCTCGGCAAGCGGGTCAGCGAGATCCAGACCCCGCAGGGCTTCGCCGCCGAGACGAGCGCGACGGCGGTCATCCTCGCCTCATCGCACCTCGGCTTCGCGCTCTCGACGACGCAGGTCGCGACCGGCGCCATCTTCGGCGCCGGTGCCGGTCGCCGGCTCGCCTCCGTGCAGTGGAGCGTCGCGGGCCAGATGGCCGTCGCCTGGGTCCTCACCCTCCCGGCCGCGGCCGCGGTCGGCGCCGCGGCGGCATGGCTCGCCTCCACCGGCACGGTCGGGACGATCATCGTCGGGCTGGTCGCCGCCGCCATCGCCGCCGGGATCTACGCCGCGTCCCGGCGCCGTCCGATCACGGCCGAGAACGTCAACGACGTCCCGGCCCCGAAGGCTCCCGCGCCCGCCGCGGTCTGAGAGGAGATCCAGATGAGCATCGCGTGGGGATCGCTGCTCGTGGTGTGCGTCGTGTCGCTCGCGGTCGGGGTGGCGGTCGTCGCGCTCGTGGCGTTCGCGCTCGTCGGCCTGTCGGCGCGCGCGGCGCGGACGGTGGGTGGCCCTGACGACGGCGCCGCGCCGCCGCTGAGCGCCGCAGCCGGCACCGCCGTGGCGGCGCTCTGCCTGCTGGCGGTGGCGGCGATCGTCGGCTACGGGCTCTACGTGATCATCGCCTGACGCGGGACGATCGGGCCGCAGCCGGGTAACTCGGGCCACCACCTATCCGGGACTCTGCGCGTCCCACCATGCGAGCACCCGGGTGCCGAAGAGCGTCAGCCACTTCGACGGCTCCCCCGCCGGCACGTCGACCTCGAACCACACCCGCCCGGGGTGCCGGCTGGCCTGGATCCAGGTGCCGTCCGGCTGCCGCGCGGCGCGCACGAGCTCGATCGCCTCGGCCATGCGCTGGTCGGGCGCCGTTCCGTCGACCAGCGACGCCTGCCGGAAGTACTCGGCCGCGTTGAGCACGCTGTAGGACCAGCGGAACGGGTAGGCGACGTGGTCGACCCAGGGTGCCACGGGTTCCCCCGTGGACAGGCGGCGCAAGAGCCGCGCCGCAGCAGGTACTCCTCGCCGGAACGCCGCGCGGCGCGCGTCGCCTCCGTGCCGCCCGTCGCGGCGTCGAAGGCGAGCAGGCCCTTGAGGGAGTTCAGCGTCGAATGGAACGACGACCGGGTCGAGCCCTCGACCCACTCGCAGTTCCAGCCGCCGTCGGGCAGCCGGTGTTCGAGGAACCAGTCGACGATCCCGGTCACGTCGGCGCCGAGCCACAGGCCGTTCGCGACGGTCCAGGCGTTGATGCAGCAGTCGACCTCTCCGCCCCAGTACGGCAAGGTTCTGGTACTCCCAGCGGCTGTTCTCGGCGAGCAGCTCGGCCGTGCGGCGCTCGCGCAGGACAGCGGGATCGAGGCTCCACTCCCGCAACGAGTTGAGCGTCCACGTCGTCGCCGTCCACGGCTGCCCTGTCTCGCCCGCCTCGGGCTCGAAATGGGCGGGGAAGAACGCGCCGCCCGCCCACTGGCCGTCCGTCCCCTGGAGCGCTAGTAGGCGCGCGCCGAAGCCCTCGGTCGCGATCCGGGCGCGCGTCGCTTCCCACACCTCGGGCGGGTCGGCCATGAGATCGCGCTCGACCTGCCAGCGCAGGGCGGGGTCGGAGTCACGAAGCCACTCGATCACGGCGTCGTTCGGCACGAGCCGACGCTAGTGCTCCCCACCGGGGTCGGGGCGGTTGTCCCGGATGCCCAGCAAGGGTGTAATCGCTGCCGGAGCCCGGGAGGGGGCGAGGCGTGATGACGGCATCAGGCCGCGTGGCAGGGGACTTCGAGGCACGTCGGCACGGTGTCGCCCGGCTGATCCCGGCGGCCGGGTTGGGAGCGTGCCCGGCCCACCCGGACGTGCCGGCGGCGGCGCGGCCACCCGGCGAGACCACCGAGGGCGCGCGGCGCTGTCAGCGGTGGACGTTGGCCGTGGTGTGCCTGGCCTCGGCGCTGCTGCTGTTCAACGTGACCGCGCCGAACGTCGCGCTGCCGGCGATCGCGGCCGATCTGTCGGCGGGATTCAGCGCGCAGCAGTGGGTGCTGTCGTCGTATGCGATGGTGCTGGCGTCGCTGCTGCTGGCAGGCGGCGCGCTGGGAGACCGCTACGGCAGGCGCCGGATGTTCCTGCTCGGCCTCGCGGGGTTCTGGGCCGGCTCCCTGCTGTGCACGCTGGCGCCGACCACGGGGCTGCTCATCGTCGGACGGTTGGTGCAGGGCGCGGGCGCGGCGGCGCTCTTCCCGTCCGGGCTCGCGCTGATCGCGGCGGAGTTCGACGGGCCCGCGCGGGCCCGCGCGATCGGGGTCTGGGGCGCCAGCGTGTCCGGCGCGATCGCGCTGGGCCCGCTGCTCGGCGGGATCCTCGTGGAGGCCGTCGGGTGGCGCGCCCAGTTCGCCCTCGCCGTGGTGCTGGTGCTCCCCACGGCCGCGGTGGGCATGCGCCACCTCCGGGAGAGCCGCGACAGCTCCGCCACGAGGCTGGACTGGTGGGGCGCCGCGCTCCTCACCGGTGCCATGGTGCTCCTGATCGTGTTGGTCCAGCGGGGCAACGCGGCCGGCTGGCTCTCCCCGATCACCCTCGGCATGGCCGGTGCGGCGCTGGTGCTGTTCGCGCTGTTCACGCTGGTCGAGTTCCGCACCCCGACACCGCTGATCGCACCGGCCCTGATGCGCAACCCGACGTTCCTCGGCGCCACGCTGGTGGCCGTGGTGTTCGCCGCCGCCGGCTTCGCCCCGCTGGTGTACCTCACCTTGTTCCTGCTGCACGTACACGGCTCGAGCCCCACGCTCGCCGGCCTGGAGGTCGCGCCGTTCGCGGTGGCGTCCCTCGTGGTGTCGCTGCTCGCGGCCCGGGTCGTGGCCCGGCTCGGCGTGCGGATCGCCCTGGTCGGCGGCCTCGCGCTGTGCGGGGCGGGCCTTGCGCTCATGGTCGAACTCGGACCGGAATCCGGCGGTCTGCGGTTGCTGCCGGCGCTCCTCGTCTTCGGCATCGGCGCGGGCGTGGTCAACCCGACGATGACCGTTGCGGCGCTCAGCACGGTCGACGCCGCCCACAGCGGCATGGCGTCCGGCATCAACAACACCGCCCGCCAGCTCGGGATCGCGGGAGGGATCGCCGGGCTCGGCGCGGTGTTCGAGACCCGGCTGGCCGACGGGACGGGCGCCCGGCTCACGGCGGGCGGGGTTCCGGCGCCGCAGGCCACCGCCGCCGCGGAACTGGCCGCGTCGGGCGACCTGGCCGCCGCGGGGCGTTCACTCGGCCAGGCCGAGACCGCCCTCCTCCCCGCGTACACCACCTCCTTCACGCACGCGCTGACGATCGTGTTCGTCGTGGGGATCGGGGTCATCGCACTCGGTGCGCTGGTGGCCGTCGTCCTGATCCGCCCCGCCGCCGCGCCCGGGCGGACCGGCACCTTCACCGTCGTCGGAGACGCGGAAGGTCGCCCGACCGAGGCCACCTGCACGCACCTCGACGGGGTCCGCGCCGACGTGCCCCCGAGCACCGACAAGGGATGCGAGGACTGCCTGCGCGACGGCGGCACGTGGGTCCACCTCCGCAAGTGCCTGCGCTGCGGCCACGTCGGGTGTTGCGACAACTCCCCCGGCCGCCACGCGTCCGGGCACTGGCACGCCAGCTCGCACCCGATCGTCCAGTCGCACGAGCCGGGGGAGGACTGGGGTTGGTGTTACGCCGACCAGCTCCTCCTGCAGCGGATACCGTGATGGGGTGACGGCGAACGGCGGAAACCTCCGACCCCTCGAGGAGGGTGTGGTCCGGGAGTTCGGTGGCACCGGGGAGCGGGTGAACCTGTCCTACGGGGCGTACCTGCACCTGGACGAGTTGCTGTCGGCGCAGCATCCGGTGAGCCGTCCGGTGCACCACGACGAGTTGTTGTTCATCGTGCAGCACCAGACGTCGGAGCTGTGGTTGAAGCTGGTGTTGCACGAGCTGCGGGCGGTGCGGGATCGGCTGCGGGCGGATGAGGTGCGCCCGGCGTTGAAAGCGCTGGCCAGGGTGAAGCACATCCAGCGGCAGCTGACCGAGCAGTGGTCGGTGCTGGCCACCCTCACACCGTCGGAGTACGCGGAGTTCCGCCGGTTCCTGGGCACCTCGTCGGGCTTCCAGTCCTACCAGTACCGGGCGGTCGAGTTCATCCTCGGCAACAAGAACGCGGCCATGATCAAACTGTTCGACCACGACTCGTCCGCCCGCGAGCTGTTGGAGACGCTGCTCGCGGAGCCGACCGTGTACGACGAGTTCCTGCGGTACCTGCACCGGTGCGAGCACGAGGTCCCGGAGCGGCTGCTGGAGCGGGACGTGACGCAGCCGCACGAGTTCACCCCTGAGCTGGTGCCGGTGTTCCGGCACATCTACGAGCACTCCCGCGAGTTCTGGGAGGCCTACGAGGCGTGCGAGGAGCTGGTCGACCTGGAGGAGAACTTCCAGCTGTGGCGCTTCCGCCACCTCAAGACCGTGGAACGCACGATCGGCACCGTGCGCGGCACCGGCGGCTCCAGCGGGGTCAACTTCCTGCGGGCGGCGCTTGATCTGACCTTCTTCCCCGAGCTGTTCGCCGTCCGCACGGAGATCCAGCTGTGACCACCACCCGCACCTGGGCGGAACGGGCCACCGCACTGGACGCCGCCGACCCGCTCGCCGGGCTGCGGGACCGGTTCCTGCCCGCACCCGGGGTCGTCGCCTACCTGGACGGCAACTCGCTGGGCCGCCCGGTGGCCGACGCCGCCAACCGGCTGGGCGAGTTCATCCACCAGGCATGGGGGCAGCGGCTGATCCGTGGCTGGACCGAGGACGGCCCGGACGCGCCGTGGATGGACTGGCCGGAACGCATCGGGGACCGGATCGCCGCCCTCGCGCTGGGCGCCGCGGCCGGGCAGACCGTGCTCGCCGACTCCACCACCGTGCTGCTCTACAAGCTCGCCCGCGCCGCCATCGACGCCGCCGTCACCGTCGACCCGGACCGCCGGGTGATCGTCGCCTTCGCCGACGACTTCCCCACCGACCGCTACGTCGTGGAGGGCATCGCGGCCGAACGCGGCGGGAGCGTCCGGTGGTTGCAGGCCGACATCGCCGAAGGCGTCACCTCCGACCAGGTCGCGGACGCCGCCGGCCCGGACACCGCCCTGGTGCTGCTCTCCCATGTCGCCTACCGCTCCGGCTGGCTCGCCGACGCCCCCGCGATCACCGCCGCGGCTCATCGGGCAGGCGCCCACGTGCTGCTCGACCTCTGCCACTCCGCCGGATCCGTGCCGCTCGCCCTCGACGAGTGGGGCGTCGACCTGGCCGTCGGGTGCACCTACAAGTTCCTGAACGGCGGCCCCGGCTCCCCCGCCTTCGCCTACGTCCGCCGCGGTCTCCAGGGCGTCCTGCGCCAGCCGATCCAGGGCTGGATGGGTCGGCTCGACCCGTTCACCATGGGCCCCGGCTACGTCCCCGCTCCTGGGATCCGCCACGTCGTGAGCGGCACCCCGCCCATACTCGCCGCCGTACCCCTGCTCGCATCCCTCGACCTCCTGGATGAGGCCGGTATCGCCGCGGTCCGCACGAAGTCCCTCGCGCTCACCGCGTTCGCCCTCGAGCTCGTCGACGCCTGGCTCGTTCCGCACGGGGTGGAGGTGATCTCGCCCCGCGACCCCGAACGCCGCGGCGGCCATCTCACAATCAGCCGCCCCGGGTTCCGCGAGGTCGTCGACCTCCTCTGGGACCGCGGCGTGCTCCCCGACTACCGCGAACCCGACGCCATCCGCATCGGCCCCGCGCCCCTGTCGACCTCGTTCACCGAGGTCCACGACGGGCTCGCCGTCCTGCACAACATCCTCGAAGGGACCGTCGGCTAGTACTGCAGCCGGACTTCGTGATCATTCCTCTGATCGCAGGGCTCGGGCCGCATCTCGGCACGGCGGAGCTGCCGACGCAACCCGTGTCGGCCGACGCAGCCCGTCGCAGGTCAGACACCCCGTCGACCGGGCGCACCAGCCGAGAACGAGCGCGCCGGGCTCCACAGAACCCGGGGTCGGGCCGGTCGGGCGCCTGTGATCATCAGCCGGCGCCTTTCCTGACGCGGAGCGTCGGGTTTCGCGCCAAGCCGCTGATCATCGTTTGACCTCGCGGTGCGTTCCGCGGAACGCACCCCCCGGGGGTGCGGCCGGGGTGCCGGACGCTTTCGTGGGCGCGCCGTTCCCGGCACCGGGTAGCCCCCGGGCCTCACCCACCAGCCGAGGGCTGCCGGCGTAGCGATCCGGTTCACCTCGACCCCGTCGCCTTGCCGGGGTGGCTGGGTTGGGTGCTCTACCGAATCATGTGGTTGCTCGGGCGGCCGTCCCCGACGCGGGGCACGCCCGTCCGGGACGAGACCGCCGCGGTTTGGGTGCCACGCATCTGGCTGTGTTCCCGTCGTCGCCCCTGGCCACACCTGGAATCTGGGGTGTGAACCGCGGAATCGGGACCTGAGCTGCATCCCTGCAGCTGGTGTGTTCCGACCGGGGAGACACCCCTGCACCGGGTGTCCCGTTCCTGCTGATCACCGACCTGAGCGCGGGCCCTGCCCCGAGGGGTGGCGCCGTGATCATCCAGGAGCAGGGCTGGGGGTGGAGGGTCGGGACCACAGCCAGTCGCGTGGCACCCGGCAGCAACGGTCTCCTCGAAACAGCCGTGCCCCCGCGTCGGGGACGGCCGCCCACGCCACCCCAGGGGACGGTAGTGCACCCAACCCAGCCACCCCCGCAAGGCGACCGGGTCGATGCAGCCGGCGGAACCACACGCGAAGCCCGGACCACGAAGCGGGCGCCGGGCGACCCGGGCCGGGAACGGCGCGCCCACCGACAGGCACTCGACCAAACCGACCCGATGGACCGACACGATCGCGCCCCTACCGCCAGGCGCCCGATCTCGGCGGGCAAGATCCGAACTACCGGTTGTCCATGGCTGCCCCCACGACCATGAGCACCCGAAACTTCAGATCATGGACGCGGCCACCACCGAACGGTCCCAGCAACAGCCCCGAACACCCATGATCACAAAATCCGACTGTAGGACTAGGGCACCGATGGGCCCGGGCGCCCTCCTTACGCCGCGCCTTCCAGGAAGGCGCACATCTGGTCCGAGTCGCCCGCCGTGAGCACGGTGTACACCTCACCGCGCGCCGTTGGTCTGGTCACGCTCCCGCACAGGCCGAAACGTGGGCCTTCCGGTGCCAGACCGGGAGCGGGGGCGTCCCGCGGAACGACTGGAACGAGGCCCTTGATGTAACAGGCCGCGATGTCTATTCCGGCATCGATGTCGCCTCGGACCACCGCGGCCACACCGACGGACCACGGGTAGTCGGCGTGCTGGTAGATCGCGATCGCCAGGTGATCGGTCTCGTACCCGCACTTCGTGACATCGTTCGCCTTGATGACCCGACCGGCGAGATCGCTGAGGCCCGACTTGAACTGCGCCTTCTGCGCGCGGGAGACGCTCTGCCCACTCTGCGGGTCCTCCCCGGCCGGGACGAACGTGAGCACGGCATCGGCGAGATCTGCCAGCGGAATGCACGGATTCTCGTCCACCCGGACGATCGGCTCCAAAAACTCCCCTATCGACTCCTCATCAGGCAGCAAGCGCCCCGCCTTGCCGGCAGCCCGATCACATCCCGTGTCAGCCTTGGTATCCCCTGCTGGTCCGCCAGTGCTCGCCGACGGCTCGCCACCGCCTCCAGCCGGCGACGCGCCACTGCCTCCAACCGGATCGCACGCTGCCACCAAACCCAACAACAGCAGCGCTATTACGCTCCAGAACCGCGATGCACGCACCCGAGTCCCCTCTCCGAACGAGCCCAATGCGACACCGCGGGAAGCTCGGTATGCCGACGGACGACATCGACGGCTTGACCAAGACGTCTCACGATCCGCCCCTCTGTCGCGCGACGCTCGAACGTCGTTACGCGGGCCCATCCCCACGCCGCTAGGCCTTCTCCCCGGTTAACTGTTTGCGCGCGCGGCTACCGTCTCCACCGTGGCAATGGCCGTACTCACCCCGCAGGCGGAGAACTTCCCCGCCTGGTAGCAGGACATCGTTGCTCGCGCCGAACTGGCCGACAACGGTCCGGCGCGCGGGACCATGGTCATCCGACCGTGGGGGTACGCGATCTGGGAGCTCATGCAGGCCGACATGGACCGGCGGATCAAGGAGACCGGGGCCCAGAACGCCGCGTTCCCGATGTTCATCCCCATGAGCTTCCTGGAGAAGGAGAAGCAGCACGTCGAGGGCTTCTCCCCGGAGCTGGCCGTGGTCACCCACGGCGGCGGGGAGCAGCTTGCCGAACCGCTTGTGGTACGCCCCACCTCCGAGACGGTCATCAACCACTACTTCGCCAAGTGGGTGCAGTCCCACCGCGACCTGCCGTTGATGATCAACCTCTGGAACAACGTGGTCCGCTGGGAGCTGCGCCCTCGGGTCTTCCTGCGCACGACGGAGTTCCTCTGGCAGGAAGGCCACACCGTCCACGCCACCTACGAGGACGCGGTCGAGGAGACCCGCCGCATGCTGGAGGTCTACCGGCGGTTCATGGAGGAGACCCTCGCGATCTCGGTGGTCGTGGGCGAGAAGTCGCCGGGCGAGCGGTTCGCGGGCGCGGACCACACCTTCACCTGCGAGGCGCTGATGCGCGACGGCAAGGCGCTGCAGATGGGAACCAGCCACAACCTCGGCCACAACTTCGCACGAGCGTTCGACATCCAGTACCTGGACGCGAGCGGGGAACGCCGGCATGCCGCCACCACCTCGTGGGGCACGTCCACCAGGATGATCGGCGGGACGATCATGGTCCACGGTGACGACCACGGGCTGCGCCTGCCCCCGGCGATCGCGCCGCACCAGGTGGTGATCATGCAGCTGACCGAGGACGGCGAATCCGCCAGGCGCATCGCGGCCGAGCTGCGCGCCGCCGGCATCCGCGCGCACCTCGACGACCGCACCCACACCTCGTTCGGCCGCCGCTCCGTCGACTGGGAGCTGAAGGGGGTTCCCGTCCGGATCGAGCTGGGCGCGCGCGAGCTCGCGGCGGGTGAGGCCACGCTGGTCCGCCGCGACGACCGCAGCAAGAGCAAGGTGCCGTTCGACGGCGCGGCGCGCGCGGCCACCGCCCTGCTCGACGAGATCCAGCAGGTGCTGTACGCGCAGTCGAGGACATTCCGCGAGGAGCACACCCACCCGGTCACCGACTTCGACGAGTTCACGCGGCGCCTCGGCGACGGAGGGCTGTTCCTCGCCGCATGGTCCGGCACCGAGGAGTCGGAACAGGCGCTCGGCGAGCGCACCAGCGCGACGATCCGCTGCATCGTCGACGCAGACCCGCCCGCACCCACCTGCCTGATCACCGGCATGCCGGCCCGGCACACGGTGCTGATCGGCCGGGCTTACTGACGGACGCGCCGAGTGCTTCCCACCGGAGGTCGAGTAGCGGTGGTCAGGACTGGAGGTAGTCCTTCAGGTCGGAACGGTCGGCGTCCTTCTCGTCGGTGATCGCGTAGAAGACCATGCCCGCGTCGGAGACGTCCCCGTTGCCGACCTCGTCGAGCCGGGAGTACAGCCATTCCCAGTTCTGGTCGCCGCTGTCCTTCAGGAAGTCCCAGAAGTCCATCTCGGTGGGCCCGAGCCCGGAGTTCTGGTCGGGGAGCTCGACGCGCTCGCAGCCGAGGTCGGCCAGGTCCTCGTAGTCGTGGCCGTCGTGGTCGGTCTTCGCGTGGGTCTGGTTGAAGCTGTCCTCACCGTGGGTGATGCACTCGACGTTCTTGCGGGCCTCCGGGTCGGCGGCGTCGAGCGCCATCCACACCGTCTCGATGGGGCCGGCGAGGACGATCGAGAGCTGGTCGTCCGGCGTGGAGGCGTTGATCTCCTTCACCAGGTTCTCGGTGCCTGCGGCCAGCTGCGCGGGATCGGTGTCGTCGAAGAACCGGGACATGTCGAACCCGAAGCGCTTGCCACCCTCCTGCACGCTCTCGGTCATGTTCTCGAGGTGCTCATCGGAGGAGTCCCAGATGTGGTTGTTGTAGTCGTAGTGCACGAGGTTGGCCTGCAGGTTGCGGTGCGCGAGGATCGCCAGCGCCATCGGGGCCGACGCCCAGTCGTCGTTGTCGTGCTGGTTGCCGTCGGCCGACATGGCGACACGACCCACCTCGGAGTCGAATCCGCCTCCGCTCTCCCCGGCCTGAGGCGGTTGTCCCGCGTCGTTCTGGCAGGTCTGCGATGTGCCGATCTGGGGGCCGTACGGACCGCACGCCTCACCAGCCGTGCCCGGCACCTGCGTGCTGCAGGCCGCGAGCAGGGGAACCAGCAGGGCAGCGCACACTGCGGCCCGGCGACGGACGACCACCGAACCTCCTGGAGCACTCTCGACGTCTTGTTCCCTGCGATCGCCGACGGTACAGAGCCGTTCCTGAAGCGCGGCTGAGTTCACGCCGGGTCGGCGTCGTCGCGCAGCATCAACACGGTCCGCAGCACGTACTCGACAGCGGACTCGAAGGCGCCGCCCCGCAGCTCGTCCCGCGTGGCGAGGTTCCGCGCCGCGAACTCGAGGGCCTGATCCGGCCCGACCCGCCGGACGACCATCGCGGCGATCTCCTCCAGGTCGAGGCCCGGGTGGTCGATGCGGACCAGTGCGAACTCGACGACCAGCTCGTCCACCGTCACGAGAGCCGCTCCCGTCCTCAGCGCCGCGTCAGCACTTCGGCGCCGTCCACGAGCAGCCGCGACATCATGAGCACGGCAACGTCGTCGTCGGCCGGATGGGCGCCGAGCAGCTCGAACATCACCTTCCCGCAGATCGCGTCGGCCGGCCCGGGGCAGAGTGCCGCGCACAGGCGCTCGATGCCGACGTCGGGAGAATGCCCTCGCCGTTCGATGAGGCCATCGGTGTAGAGGAAGAGGGCGCGGCCGGGTGGCAGCGGGACGGGAGTGGCACGTCGCGGGCGCGAGGGGTCGACGCCGAGAGGTACGTCGGGTGGTACGTCCACCACCTGGGCGGGCCCATCGGGTGAGGTCGAGACGGGTGGCGGGTGGCCTGCACTGGACGCAACGAGGCGGTCGTGGGACGGCGAGAGCACCGCGCACAGCACGGTGGCCATGATCCCGCGCTCGAAGTGCCGGACGTGCTCGTCGAGGCGCGCGATCAGGTCGGCGGGGTCATGGGTCTGGAGGGCGAGCGCGCGCAGGGCGGTGCGGAGCCTGCCCATCGCGACGGCGGCGTCCATGCCGCGGCCGACGACGTCGCCGACGACGACGTAGATGTGTCCCGATGGCACGTCGAAGACGTCGTACCAGTCGCCCCCGACCTCCCCGCCGCCGCCGGGCGCGTACCGGGACGCGAACTCGAGGCCCGGCACGACCGGCAGCTTCGCGGGCAGGAGGCTGCGCTGGAGCGTGGCCGCAGCGGCCCGGGACACCATGATCTGCCTGGTCTGGGCCGCGAGGGCCACCCGATCGGCCGCGAGCTGGAGCAGCTCGGTCTCCTCCGGCGTGAAACGCCGTGTGGTCATGCTCCCGACGTGCAGGACGCCGATCGCCTGGCCGTTCGACATCAGCGGAACGCCGAGGAGCGAGCGGATCCCCTTGTCCCGCAGGATCGGGTTGAGGACGTTCGAGTGGTCGACCTTCTCGAGGATGACCGGCGCCTTCAGCGCCGCGATCCGCCCGGCGAATCCCTTGCCGAGCGGGATCCGGACGCCCTGGCGCACCTCCTCCTCGACGCCGCGGGCGGCCGTGGCGACGAGGTACTGCCCCGACCGGTCCAGCAGGAGCACGGCCGCGGTGTCGACCTCGAGGAGGTCGCGCACCCGATCGAGCAACTCGGCCAGCAGCTCCTCGACCCCGAGATGCCCGAGCGTGGTATCGGTCACCGCTTCGATGCGACGCAGCCGCTCGCGCGGAGCGTGAACGCCCGTCGCCATGAACGGAGACTATCCGCATGCGGAGCGTTCAGGGAGCGTCCGTGCCAGTCTCGGTACCGGACACATCGCCGATCATCGAGGGGTCCACGCCGAGGCAGACCCCGCACAACACGGTCGATCTCGCGCTCGTGGCCGACACGCTGGGGTATCGCCGCTGGTGGTGGCCGCGCGGGTCGGCACGCGCGGCGCGCCGCCCGGCTCGGATCGAGATCACACCCGGCTCACACCTGGCCCTTGACCTCGTCGTAGCCCGTCTTGGTCGGCTCATCGGCCGGCACGTAGATCACGCGGATCACGCCGGTCGGGTACGCCTCCGTCAACGTCACCTTCAGGTGGTACGGCGCATCGCCGTCGTCGAAGAGCCGCCTGCCCTTGCGGGCCGCCACCGGGTGCACCAGCAGGCGGAGCTCGTCGACCAGCCCGGCGGCGAGCAGCTGCTGCACGACGGAGATCGAGCCCGGGATGAGGATGCCCGTGATCGCCTCGTCGGCCTTGAGCGCGGCGACGGCCTCGACGAGATCGCCCTCGATCAGTTCCGAGTTGCGCCACGAGAACTCGAGGGCCTGCCGCGAGACGACGATCTTGCGGGTGTCCCCGAGCCGCTTCGCGAACGGCGCGTCCTCCCCGCCTGCCGCCTCGCGCTCCGGCCAGGCGCCGGCGAAGCTGTCGTAGGTCTCGCGGCCGATGAGCAGCACGTCGGCGGTGTCGTAGTCCTCGGTGACCGCGCGGCCCATGTTGTCGTCGAAGTACGGGAAGTGCCAATCCGGGTCGATCTCGGCCACGCCGTCGGCCGAGATGAACAGTGTCGAGACGACCTTCGCCATCGTGGTGATCCCTTCGTGTCGGGTGTGCTTGCTGGGTAGTAGACCGGGGCGGCGCCGAAACCTCATCGCACCCGTTCGGACGGATCGCGGGGAAGATCGACGCGAAGAGGCCCCGCTGCCCGTACCGTCGGCCCATGTCACCGACACGTGACATGGGCCGCGGGGCGCCGACCAGCTGCGACCTGCAGGTCTCGCTCACCGTCGAGCAGGACCGCGGCGGCGCGGTCGTCGCGCGCCTCGTCGCGGACGAGCCGGACGGGATACTGGTCGAGGTCGAGTTCAGCGGCGACGAGCTCGCACTACTGCTCGCGGGCGAGACGGTCGCCGTGCCGGGACAGGTGAGCGGTCTCGGCCAGCACCTGCACGCCGACGAGCCGGCGACCGAACCCGACACCGTCGAACCCGCGGTCGTCGAACCCGGGGCGGCGCCGGAGGAGCGCGCGCGCCACGGCACGGACCTGGACGAGCCGCCCGCGGGGACGGAGCCGATCGCCCGCAGCACGGACGTGCGGCCGGGACAAGCGGTGCTCGCCTACATCCGCGGACAGTGGCGAGAGGCCGTCGTCGTCCGGCGCGACATCGGCAGCCTGCTGGTCGCCTACTCGAGGCCGGGCTCGTTCGGCCGCGTGCAGCAACGGCTCACCACTGACCGGGTTCGCCGACGCCTCGGCGAGTAGCGTGCGACCCGGACGTGCGCGGCTTCCTCGCGCTGACCGCCCGCGAGTGCACGCCGGTCGATTTCCGTCCATCTTCCCGACGTTCGGCGTTTGCCGATCATTAACCCTGGGGAGCCTGAGCGCTGCAGGGTCGGGACGAGAGCGAGGTCATGATGGCCGGACGGGCGAGGAGCGGCGGCGGCGAGCTGACGAGGACCGCGGAGACAACCGGGGCGGAGGCGACCGGGGGTGGGCGGACGGCCACCCTCAACCTTCCGTTCGTCACCGCCCAGTTCCGGATGCCGGATCTGCACGTGCCCAGCCGTGACGAGCTGGGGTCGGCGGCACGGGGAGCGCGGTCGGCGCTCCCGTCGAGGTCGTCGGTGTTGTTCTACGGCGGGTTGGCGGTGACGGCGGCCGTCGGCGCGATCGAGTGGCCGGTGGCCGCCGCGATCGGTGTCGGCAGCGCGCTCGCGAGCCGAAGGGCGACCGACCCGACGCCCGTCGGTCGCGCGGGAGAGACGCCCGAGGCCCGAGGCCCGGCAGGGAACGGGGACAGGACCGGCAAGGAGTAGGTCAGGCGCTCGACAGTGGCGGCGGCCCGGTAGGGCCGCCGCCCGCACGTTCCCCGGAGTTCGCATGGTTCTGCAGCGCGTGCTCGAGCTCGCCGCGCGCACGACGGGCACGGTCATCGGCGCGTCGCTCGGCGTCGCATCGGGAGCGGCCGACCTGCTGGCGGCCACGACGTCCGATGTCACCTCGGCCGCCCACGGGCGGGTTCACGTGCCGGTGCGCGGCTCGCTCACCCCCGGGGCCGACCCGTACCGCAAGCGGCTCGAGGAGCTACTCCTCCGGCACGACGCCGTGTCGCGTGCGGAGGTCAACGGCGTGCTCGGCCACGTCATGGTCGAGTTCGACGCGGACGCGCTCGTCGAGGCCGAGGTGGCGGAGCTCGTGCGCACCGCCGAACGCGACTGCGGCATCGACACGGTTCCGCGCGCCGCGACGATCCCCACGCACCCGGCAGCGGCGGGGCCGGTCCTGCGTGAGGCGGCGTTGCTCGGGCTGCACCTGACCGGGCTCGCCGTGACGACCGCGGGGCGCCTGCTCCCGGCATCCGCCGCGATCTCGCTTCCCGCCTCGCTTCTCGCCGTGGCCGACGCCGCCCCGCGCATCCGCGCGCTCGCCGTGACAGTGATCGGAGAGCCCGCCGCCGATGCGCTGCTGAGCGCGGCCGCGGGCGTGACCAACACGGTGTCCCGCAGGCCGCTCGGCCTGATCGTCGACAGCTGCCAGCGCTACGCGCTGCACCAGGAGTCCGTGGCGCGCCGGCGGGCATGGCAGGCGTGGGACGAGGAGCTCTCCGGGCAGGACGGCGGGCACCGGGCCGCTCCGCTCGCGGTCGGTGTCCGCCCGGTGCCGATGCCGCCTGGACCGGTCGAACGGGTCGCCGACCGCACGGCCACGCTCGCGCTGACCGCGGCCGGTGTCCTCATGGTCGGCGCCCGCAACACCGCGCTCGTGAACGCGGCACTCGCCGCGGGGGCGGCCAAGGCGGCCCGCACCGGCCGCGAGGGATTCGCCGCGCAGCTGGACCGGGACGCCTCCGGGCAAGGATGCCTCGTGCTCGGTCCCGCGGCGCTGCGCAGGCTCGACCGCGTCGACACCGTCGTGCTCGACTCCGCGGTCCTGCTCACCGGCCGTCAGATCATCGAGGACGTGCTCCCACTCGGCTCCGATGTGGAGCTCTCGGAGCTGGTCGAGCGCGCACACGACCTCACCGACCTGCGCCGCCCCCAGCGCAGGGAGCGTGACGGATGGGCCGCATCACCGGTGTCCGAGCTCCCGGACGTGCCCGCTGACGTGCGGGAAGAGGCCGTGGCCGTCGCCGAACGGGCCAGGCGGCTGCTCGTGCTGGAACGCGCGGGGCGAGCCGTTGCCCTCGTCGGCGTCGCCGACGAAATGGATCCGTTCGCCGAGGCGATCGTCGCCGCGGCCGGCCGGGCCGGGCTGGTGCTGATCGCGGGCCCGCGCTGGCTCGAGCGGCGGCTCGGCGCCGACGGCACCGTCGACGGTGGGCCCGCGCTCGCCCCCTCGGTACGCGGACTGCAGGAGGCAGGCCACGTCGCCGCGCTCGTGACCGCGAGTGGCAGGGCAGCACTCGCCGCAGCGGACCTCGGCATCGGCATCGCCGCCGGCAGGAACGCTCCCCCGTGGGGCGCGGACGTGCTGGTACGCGGCGCCGCCGACGTGTGCCTGCTGCTCGACGCGACGGTCGCCGCGGGCCGGGTCAGCAACCGCGCCGCTCAGCTGGCGCTCATCGGATCTGGCGTCGGGGCGCTCCTCGGGGTGCTGGGCCCGGCGAACAGCGCGGCCACCCGTGCCGCCATACCGGTGCAGACCACCGCGCTGCTCTCACTCGGGTACGGGGTCTGGTCGGCGATGGCGCTGTCCCGGCGCCCCGACCCGGTGCCCGCCGAACGGACGCCGTGGCACGCGATGTCACCGCGCGCCGTGCTGGACACGCTCGGCAGCACGCGCACCGGCCTCACCGACGCCGAGTCGGGCAGGCGGCAGGCCGACGGGCCGACCGGCCGGGACGGCGACGGGGCCGGGGTGGTCAGGGCGTCGATGGAGGAGCTGGCGAACCCCCTCACGCCCGCGCTCGTCGCGGGCGCGGGCGCGTCGGCCGCCGCAGGCTCGGTCCTCGACCCGCTCCTGATCACCACGGTGCTCGCGCTGAACGGCCTGATCGGCGGCGTGCAACAGATCAGGGCACGGCGAGCGCTGCGGGCGCTGCGCCACATCAGCACCTCCCTCGTGCGGGTCCGGCGCGTGGATCGCGAGACGACGGTCGCCGCTTCCGACCTCGTGGCCGGTGACGTGATCAACCTTCAGGCCGGGGACGCGGTACCCGCGGACTGCAGGCTGCTCGCCGCGCACGGCCTCGAGATCGACGAGTCGTCGCTGACCGGTGAGTCCACCCCCGTCGCGAAGTCGGCCAAGGCGACGAGCGCTCCTGCGCTCGCCGACCGCCGGTCGATGCTCTACGAGGGCTCGGTGGTGGCGAGTGGACGGGCGGAGGCGATCGTCGTCGCCACCGGCGACCGCACCGAAGCCGGGCGCACGCTGCACATGCAGGAGACCGGCGCCGCGCCGACGAGCGGGGTGGAGGTGCGCCTGCGCGAGCTGACCCATCGCACATTGCCCTTCTCCCTCGGCGCGGGCGTCGCGCTCGTGGTGATCGACCTCCTGCGGAGGCTTCCCGTCACCACCGCGATGGGTCGCGCGGTCAGCCTCGCGGTGGCGGCCGTACCCGAGGGTCTCCCGTTCGTCGCCACCGTCGCCGAGCTGGCCGCCGCGCGCCGGCTGTCCGCGCGCGGCGCGCTGGTCCGCAACCCGGCGACGATCGAGGCGCTCGGCCGCGTCGACGTGCTGTGCTTCGACAAGACGGGCACCCTCACCGAAGGCCGCATCACCCTGCGGCGGGTCTCCGACGGCGAGCGCACCCTCTCCGTGGAGGACCCCCTCCCGCCCGACATGCAGGACGTGGTGGCCGCCGCCGTGCGGGCGAGCCCGTTCCAGATGAGCGAGGGCGAGATCCCGCACCAGACCGACAATGCCGTGCTGAAGGGCGCGCGCGGGATCGGCATCAGCATCGGCAACGGCGTCGAGCACATCGACGAGCTGGCGTTCGAGTCGAACCGCGGCTACCACGCCACGCTGTGGCGCACCCGCGACGAGCGGCGGATCAGCGTGAAGGGCGCGCCGGAGGTCGTGCTGCCGCTCTGCGCGGGGCGCCGCCGCCCGGACGGGGTGGAACCGCTCGACCCCGCGACGCGGACCCGGATCGAGGAACAGATCGAGCGGCTCGCGCGGCAGGGACAGCGCGTCCTCGCCGTCGCCGAGCGGGACCACCCGGAACCGTCACCCCTCACCGAGTCCGCCGTGTCCGAGCTCGAGTTCCGCGGCCTCGTCGCGCTGGTGGATCCCGTCCGGCCGACCGCGGCCGAGGCGGTCGCCACCCTCCGCGCCGCGGGCGTCGAGGTCACCATGATCACCGGAGACCACCCGAGCACCGCCGAGTCGATCGCCGCCGAGCTGGACGCCCTCAACGGGCGGCGGGTGCTCACCGGCGTCGAGCTCGACGAGCTGAGCGACGAGGAACTCGCCGGGATCCTCTCTCGCACGGCCGTGTTCGCGCGGGTCACGCCTGCCCAGAAGGCGCGCATCGTGCAACTGCTGCAGCAGACCGGCGCCGCGGTCGCGGTCACGGGCGACGGCACGAACGACGCCCCCGCGATCCGGCTCGCCGACGTCGGCATCGCGCTGGGCGCCCGCGCCACCCCCGCGGCCCGCGAGGCCGCCGACGTCGTCGTCACCGACGACCGGATCGAGACGATCACCGACGCCATCGTCGAAGGCAGGGCGATGTGGTCCTCGGTCCGGGAGGCGCTGTCGATCCTGCTCGGCGGCAACCTCGGCGAGATCTGCTACGCCCTCGGGACCGGCGTGCTGGGCGGCGCTCAGTCGCTCAACGCCCGCCAGCTCCTGCTGGTCAACATGCTCACCGACGTGCTGCCTGCCATGGCCGTCGCGGTCCGCCCGCCACCCGACGTCACGGCGGACCAGCTGCTGGCCGAAGGCCCGGAGCGATCGCTGGGCACCTCGCTCATCCGCGACATCCAGCTGCGCGCGGCCACCACCGCGACGGCCGCGGGCGCTGCGTGGCTGCTCGCGCGCCGCGTCAGCACGCCCGCCCAGGCCAGCACCACGGGGCTCGTCGCGCTCGTCGGCGCCCAGCTGGCCCAGACGATGGCCGTGCGTGGGCGCACCCCCCTCGTCGCCGCCGCTGCCGCCGGGTCGTTCGTCCTCATGGCCGTCGTCGTCCAGGTGCCGGTGCTCAGCCGCGTCGTCGGCTGCACCCCGCTGCTCCCGCACCAGTGGGGCCTCGCGCTCACCGCGGCCGCGGTCGCCACCGCCGCGCAGCTCCTGGGACAGTCCGCGCTGAGGGCCCGCACACACTGAAGCCGATTCGTCACCTTCCGTACACGCACCGGACAACCGGGATGCCCTGGCCGGCCACCGATCCTCGTCATCGTGACCAGAAACGGCGGGAAGGTGGAGGCGAATGGGCGAGTTCCTCACGGCGATCGCGGTCGCGGTCGCGGCGGCCCTGCTCGAGCGGCTGGCGGTCCTGATCGCACGCTCCCTCTGGGACGCCTTGCAGCCGGCCGCCGCCTGAAGCCGGGACCGCCACCGGGTGGTCGAGTAGGGGCGGCGCCGTAGCGCCGGCCGTATCGAGACCACCCACGCACCCCTGACGCACTCCTGTTGGACCTCCGGTGGCGCCGCGCATCGTGCGCGGCCCACATCTACGAGGCTGGCTAGGCCTTCAGTGGCGCCGCGCATCGTGCGGGGCCGCTCCTCACGCCTCAAGGGCGCCTCCGGCGTCGCTGCGCGATCGCTACGCGACCCTTGACCCGCGAGCCTCTGCGGCCCCTCCGGGCAGCACCACACAGGCAGGCCACGGGCCTGCCCTTCGGGCGCGCGGCGCCACCGAAGGCGGCCCCGCTGACATGATCAAGGCTTCGGCACGAAACCGGCCAAATACGGCCGGCCATGCACCCAACCGATGATCACAGACGTCGGCCTGCCCGCCGCAACCACGAAGATCACCAGATAGGTGCGCCCACGGCCGTATATGACCGGCCATGCGCCGATCTGATGATCATGCCGACGATGCGGCCGCCGGGCCCTCAAGATCGGCGATCCGGTGCACCGACCGCTGCCTGACCCGCAGGCGGCGCACCGAATCGGCGATCTTGCGGCGGGCGAGGCCGACAACCGCGCGCATCTCCGCGTCCCTACACCTCCGGTCGGAACAGCGAGTCGAGGAGGCGGTGGGCCGTCTCCCCCAAGATCGTTCGCGTCGCGGGCGGGTCCTCGGCCCCGGCGATCACGATCCCGGCCTGGACCAGTGCGCCGTACACGAGATGGGTGAGGGCCGGCGCGGACGGCGCCACGATCAGCCCCCGGTCGACCGCGGCACCGAGGCTCGTGGCGAGCAGCCGCCGCGCGCACCGCGGCCGGTCGAGCCGCTGCCACCGCTCCCAGCCGAGCACCGACGGCGCCTCCTGCAGGAGGATCCGCTGCACGGCGGGCTCGAGGCAGGCGTCGAGGAAGACGTCGACGCCCACCGCCAACCGGCGCCGGACGTCGTCGCCCAACGGAGCGCCCGCGGCCTGCACGCGGTCGAAGATGTCACCCTCCACCGCGTCCAGCGCCGCCTCGAAGAGCTGGTGCTTGTCGATGAAGTGGTGGTAGAGCGCGCCGCGGGTGATGCCCGCCCTGTCGACGATCTCCGTCGTGGACGAGTCGGCGAACCCTTTCTCGGCGAACAGGGCGATGGCGGAGGCCACGAGCGCGTCGCGTGTGTGTTCCCCCTGCTCGACCTTGCGGTTGCGGACGGTCACGCGTCCTCCAACAGGAGGCCGGTGAGCGCGCCGGGGGCGGTGACCATCGCGTCGTGGCCGGACTCCAGCTCGACGGTCGCGTACCCCAGCCCGCGCGCCCACTCGCCGAACGGGAACCGAGCCGGCACGCAGAGCACCGCCCGGGCGGGGATGGCGTCCACCGCCCCGGTCAGGCGCGTCGGATCGGCGAAGGTCCGGCGCGGGTGCGGGGTCGACCGCTCCTCGAGCCACGCGACCTGGTCCGGCTCGGTCACGCCCACGGTCGACGCGGGCGGGACGGCGATGACCCCGTCGGTCGCCGCCGCGTCGATCCACTTCCGGAAGAAGTCGGGTGCGAGGCTGTCCATCGAAGCGCCGTCGGGTCCCACCCAGGCGTCCACCAGCACGAGCCGGGCGATCCGGCCGGGCTCCCGGTCGGCGGCCTCGCGCACGACGAGGCCCGCGTAGCTGTGCCCGACGAGCACGACCTCGCGCAGGTCGGCGCCTCGCAGCAACCCGACGACGTCGTCCACGTGCGTGCGCAGGCCGACATCGGGCCGGAGCTCGTGCGCCCGCTCGCCCAACCCGGTGAGCGTCGGCGTCAGCACGTGGTGTCCGGCCGCGCGCAGCCGCCCGGCCACGTCCCGCCAGCACCAGCCCCCGCGCCAGGCGCCGTGCACCAGGACATATGTGGTCATCCCGCTCCTCCCCGGGTCGTGAACGGCCCGGAGCTTACATACGTGCAGCCTGTACGTACAGGCTGCACGTATAAGGTTGACAGATCATCAAGATCTGGGAGGATCGGCGGCGTGAGCAACACCGAGGTGCTCCCTGCCGAACTCAACTGCCCCGGCGGCGAGCCCGGCAGCGGGGCGGTCGAGGTCCTGACCGCCCGCGAGGTACCGCTCGGCGGTCCGAGGGCGATGACGGTCCGGCGCACCCTGCCGCAGCGCAAGCGATCGCTGATCGGCGCATGGTGCTTCGCCGACCACTACGGCCCCGACGAGGTCAATGCCGGGGCCGCCATGGACGTGCCCCCACACCCGCACACCGGCCTGCAGACCGCGACCTGGCTGTTCGCCGGCGAGGTCGAGCACCGCGACAGCCTCGGCACGCATGCGATCGTGCGGCCCGGCGAGCTGAATCTGATGACGGGCGGGCACGGCATCTGCCACTCCGAGGTGTCCACCCCGGGCACGACGAGGCTGCACGGCGTGCAGCTGTGGATCGCCCTGCCCGACGCGCACCGCCACACGAACCGCGCCTTCCACCACCACACGCCGTCCGCGATCGACCTCGGCGGCGCCACCGCCCGTGTGTTCCTGGGCAGCCTCGCCGGCGAGACCTCCCCCGTGCCGACCTCCACCCCGCTGCTCGGCGCCGAGATCGTCCTCGACGCCCACGCCCGCATCACGCTCGCGGTCGAACCCGTCCACGAGCACGGCGTGCTCGTGGACACGGGCCGGGTCGTCATGGCCGGCACGGGTCTGGCGCGGGCGGATCTCGGCTACCTTGCGGCGGGCGCGACGAGCCTGGAGCTGGCCAACCCCGATGGAGCACCGGCGCGGGTGCTGCTCCTCGGCGGCGCCCCGTTCGCCGAGGACATCGTCATGTGGTGGAACTTCGTGGCCCGCAGCCACGACGAGATCGTGGCGTTCCGGGAGGCGTGGGAACGCGAGTCCGACCAGTTCGGCCGAATCGAGGGCTACACCGGATCACCGCGGCGCCTGCCCGCGCCCGCCCTGCCCAACGCCCGGATCACCCCCCGGCGCCGCGGCTGAGGCGGGGCCACCAGGCCACAAGGGCCAGGCTCGCGTCAGGAACCGGTGAACGCGCTAGGGCTTCTGGGCGACCCCGCCGTACTGGTCGACGGGTGACGGCGGCACGACCGTGGGCACGCCGTCCACCACGTCGACGGACCCGAGGTCGGGCCGCCACAGCGAAACCGAGGAGAAGCCCGGCTCGACCCATTCCAGCCCGTCGAAGAACGACGCGACCTCCGCCTGCTCGCGGGCGTGGTAGTGCACGCCGTCGGTGTCGGCGTACGTCTGCTCGGCCTTCCGCCGCCCCTCGCTCAAGGTGGCGTCGCTGATCGCGACGTAGCTGCCCGACGGCACGCGCGCGAGGATCTGCGCGACCAACGACCGGGCCTCGTCGATGTCGTGGATGTGCCCGAGCACGCCCAGCATGAGCACGGCGACCGGCTTGGTGAAGTCGAGGATCTCCTCCGCGCTCCGCATCAGGCCCGCGACGTCGCGGATGTCGGCGTGGAGGTACTTGGTCTCCCCCTCCGGGGTGCCGACGAGCAGCGCCCGTGCGTGCGCGAGCACCAGCGGGTCGTTGTCGGCGTACACCACGCGAGCGTCGGGAGCGATCCGCTGCGCGACCTCGTGGGTGTTGTCCGCGGTGGGCAGGCCGGTCCCGATGTCGAGGAACTGCCGGATGCCCGCCTCACCGGCCATGAAGCGCACCGCGCGCTTCAGGAAGCCACGCGACTCCCGCGCGTTCACCTTGATCTGCGGATAGACGGCGATCACCGCGTCGCCGGTCTCCCGGTCGACGGCATAGTTGTCCTTGCCGCCCAACCAGTAGTTCCAGACGCGTGCGGAGTGCGGGACCGTGACGTCGATCCCGGTGTTGGCGTGTGGGTTCGGCGTCGCGTCGGTCACGGGTCCCATCCTTGTGCTCCGGGTGGCAGGCCTCCACTCCGGCATCACGATCATCCCGGCGAACCCGCGCCACCATGATCTCCTACCGGGGGGACGTCTGTCTGCGACCCCCCGGCCCGCACGCAGCGGAGTGTGCCCGCTCCAGCGGGCGCAGGGCACGATCACGCAGATCCCGGGCCCCGCGAGCCTCTACACCAACGAGCTCATCGACCCGAGCATCCGCATGCGCCGACAGGGCCGGTGACCCGCCCCGGAGAGGGGCCCGAGGCGGGTTCCGCCGACCCACCGGCGGCGGCCGCAAGCAGGTCGGAGACCAAGTCGCCGCGCGACGGCCAACCGTTATCACCGGTCCGGCCGGCCGGAAATGCCCGACCGAGACGGCCTCAGCCCGGGGAACCGGGTGATCAAGGGGCAAGGTCTTCGACCTCACCCTGCCGCTCGTTGGTGGCGCGGCGCTCGTCCTGCTCACCATCTGACAACGCTGCGCCCACCGGCACGGGCAAGGTCCCGGCACGCCGCGGACGCGATTACGATGCACGCGGCATGCCAGGGCTGCCCTGCCGTACACCACGCGGAGATCCGGTCGACTCGCACCTGGACCGGGGCACGGAGGGCAGACGTGAGCAGCACCGAGACAGAGGGCCGCGCGCAGGTCGTCATAGTCGGCGGCGGGTTCGGTGGCGTCCGGGTGGCGAGGGCGCTGGCGCGGGCCGACGTGGACGTCACCCTCGTCGACCGCACGAACCACCACCTGTTCCAGCCGCTGCTCTACCAGGTGGCGACCGGGATCCTCTCCCCTGGGCTGATCGCCCCCGCACTGCGCCGCGTGGTGAAGAAGCAGCCCAACACCCGCACCCTGCTCGCCGATGTCCACGACATCGACCCGCAGGGCAAGATCGTGCGCGCCCTCGGCCCGAACGGGCAGCAACTCGACCTGCCCTACGACTACCTCGTCGTGGCAGGCGGGGCGACGCACGCCTACTTCGGGCACGACGAGTGGGCCCGGTTCGCCCCCGGCATGAAGAGCATCGAGGACGCCCGGATGCTCCGCAGCCGCATCCTCGGCGCGTACGAGCTCGCCGAACTCGCCACCGACGAGGAGGAACGCGACGCGCACCTGACCTTCGTCGTGGTCGGGGCCGGCCCCACCGGCGTCGAGGTGACCGGCCAGCTCGCCGAGCTCGCGCACCACGTGCTGCCCGACGAGTACCGCTCCATCGACACCCGCCAGGCGAAGATCGTTCTGCTGGACGCGGCACCCTCCGTGCTCCCGTCCTTCGCGCCGAAGTTGCAGCGCTACACGCAGCGCCGGCTGGAGAAGATGGGCGTTCACGTCCGGCTCGGCACCACGGCGACCGACATGGACACCCGGTCGATCACGGTCAAGGGGCCGAAGGGCGTCGAGACGATCACCGCCTGCACGAAGATCTGGGCCGCGGGCGTGCAGGCCTCCCCGCTGGCCGCGACGCTGGCCAAGGCCACCGGCACCGCGACCGACCGGGCCGGTCGGATCGAGGTGGATCCGGACTGCAGCCTCCCGGGCGCCGAGGACGTCTACGCGATCGGGGACATGGTCACCACCGTGGACCGGCTACCCGGCGTCGCCCAGGTCGCCATGCAGCAGGGCACGTACGTCGGCCGGCTGATCGCCGCCAGGGTGCAGGGCGATCACACCACCCCCGCCCCGTTCAGGTACCGGGACAAGGGCTCGATGGCCACGATCGGCGCCCGGCAAGCGGTCGCCGACGTCTGGGGCGTCAAGATCACCGGCTGGGTGGGCTACCTGCTCTGGTGCTACGTCCACGTCATGTTCCTGATCGGCTGGGGCAACCGGCTCGGCACCCTCTACAACTGGGTCCGCTCCCTGCGCTATGCCCGTCACCGCGGCCACCGGCTGATCAATATGTCGGCCGCGAAAGCCGTCGAGGAAGGGCGCGGAGCCGCCTAGGTCGACGACCGGACCACGAGCTCGGGAGCGAACACGACCTGTGGCCGGTCCGCCACGTCCGGGACGTCTCCCCCGGCGGCGATACTGGCGATCTCGTCGAAGAGCAGGTCGGCGGCGGCTGCGCCCATCTGGGCGTGCGGGGTCCGGACGGTCGTCAGGGGAACGATCGTCGAGCGGGCGAACTCGATGTCGTCGTAGCCGACGACGGCGAGGTCGTGCGGCACCCGCAGCCTGCCATCGGTCGTGATGCCGTGGATGACGCCGATCGCGAGCAGGTCGTTCGCGCAGAACAGGGCATCGGGGCCCCTCCCGGGATCACGGCCCGCGAGCGCCTCGGCGCACGCGAACCCGGCGGCGACCGAGCGCTCGGGCACCGGGATCACCTCGAGGGTGACGCCGGGAACGCTCTCCACGACCGACAGGGCACCGCGCAGCCGGTCCTCCACCTGGCGGAGACCGAACGACGACGCGACGAAACCGATCCGGCGCCTGCCCTGCTCCACGAGGTGGCGAACGGCCAGCTCACCACCGAGCAGGTGATCGATGGACACCGAGGCCTGCGATGCGACGGTGGCGCGACGCGCGCTCACCACGCTCGCGATCCCCCGGCGGCGCATCCTGGCCAGCTCCGGCTCGACGTCGGTCACCGCCGCGATGATGATCCCGCTGACCCGCTGCTGCTCGAACAGCTGCAGGTAGCTGCGCTCGCGCTCCTGCGAGCCGGTGTCGTTCGCCATCAGCAGGTGCATCCCGCGGCTCGAGACGCGGGACTCGATCGCGGCAGCGACCTCAGGGGTGGTCGCGCTGGCCGGCTCGAACGCGATGTACCCGATCACCGGGCTGACCCCGCGCCGCAGGGTGCGGGCCGCGTCGTTGGGGACGAAGCCGAGCGCCTCGATCGCGTCCCGGATCCGCTCGCGCGTCGTGCCGGAGAGCCGGTCCGGCTTGTGGAAGTAGTTCGACACGGACGCGGGCGAGACGCGCGCGAGGTCCGCCACCTGGCGGATCGTCACCTTGCTCAGGCTGCTCCTTCCAGCGCCGGGCGTTGGCTGCTCATCGTAGTTCGGCCACAGCCCGTTCCGAGGACCCCGACGGCCTCAGCCGAGCAGCCTGTGCCGCCCGCCCTGGAGCGCCGCGTCCGCGTGCCCGGGCAGCCGCACGGTCGCGGTGGCGGTGTCCGGGACCTCGACGGTCAGCTCCCAGTCGCCGCCCGAGCGCCGCCAGGCCACTTCGATCCGGCCGCGGACGCTCGTGTGGGTGATGCGCGCCCAACCGATGCGGTCGTCGACGATCGGCGCGACGTCGAACGTCGCCCAGCCGGGGCTCGTCGCGCGCAGGCCGCCGACGGCCTGCTGGATCCACGCCGCCGCGGCGCCGAGGAAGTAGTGGTTGTGGGAGCGCGCGGTCTCGTCCCACGACTCCATCAGGGTCGCGGCGCCCGCGTCCCGCCACACGCCCCAGCCCGGCCGGTCCCGCCGAGTGGCGACGGTGACGGCGAGGTCGGGACGGCCGTGCGCCGCCAGCACCGGGAGCAGGTGCTTCGCGGCCACGGCGCCGCAGTCCAGATGGCCGCTCGTGCGGTGCTCGATGTCGGCGAACAGGCCTTCGGCGACGGCGGTCACGTGGTCGGCCGGGATGGCACCGAACGCCAGCGGGAGCACGTTCATCGCCTGCCGGTACCCGACGTCCGGGTCCCGGTAGGTGCCGGTGGCCGCGTCGAAGAACCGCCGGTGGTAGGCGGCCGCCACGGTGTCGGCAGCCGCCCGGTACCGCCGCGCGTCGCTCGCCTCCCCCAGCTCGCCGTGGATGTCGGCGGCCCGGCACGCGACGTGGTGCAGCATCATCGTCGCCGTCGGCATCGGCCCCTCGGGGGCGAACAGGTGGCCGGGGGAGAGCCAGTCACCCCAGCTGTGGTGCGGCCACAGCCCGTCGGGTGCGAGATCGAGCAGCCGGTCGGTGTAGGTCCGGATCGGGGCGGCGTAGCGCTCGAGGATCGCGCGGTCGCCGTACTCGCGGTACAGGTACCAGGGGATGAGCACCATCGAGGCGCTCCACGCGGGGTCCGCCGCCCGGCCCCAGTCCGGGGTGGGCACGATCTGCGGGACCATCCCGTGCCCGTCGCGGGCGTCGACGTGGTCGTCCAGCCACTTCCCGAACGACTCCCGCAGGTCGACGTGGTGCAGCACGGCCTCGGTCGCGAGGTGCGCGTCCGCCGTCCAGCCGTTCTTCTCGTAGACCGGGGTGTCGGTCGGGACACCGTGCAGGTTGTTGAGGAACGTCCGGGCGGTGGCGCGGTCGATCCAGGTCAGGGTCTCGTCCGCGCACTCGAACTCGCCGACGCGCGACACCGCCGTCTCCAGCCGGACCGCATGGATCGATGTGACCGTCGCGGAACCGAGAACCTCCACGCCTGCGTACCGGAAGCCCTTGTAGGAGAACCGCGGCTCCCACGTGATCTCCTCGCCGGTGTCGGCGAGGACGAGGCGGTCGACCTGGGCCTCCCCCGCGGCGAGGATGTTCTCGCAGCGGACCGAGCCGTCGGGTCGGCGCCCTTCGGCGTACCGCACGATGACCTGCGCGCCCGCATCACCCACCGCGGTGAGGCGGATCCGGCCCGCCAGCACCTCGCCGAAGTCGTGGACCGCCTGCTGCCCCAGCGCGGTGCTCGACACGGGTGAGAGCAGCTCGGTGCGGCGGACCGGCGGAGCGGTCGCGCGCCGCAGCACCCCGCCAGGGGGCGCCACCGCCAGCGCGGGCTCCCACGCAGCGCGCCGCGCATGGCCGGGGTCGGTCGTCTCGCCCGTGTAGAGCAGGTCGGCCGTCGCCGCGCCATCGGCCGCCTCCCAGTTCGCCCCCGAGGCGACGACGTGCCGCTCCCCTGCGCCGTCGACGTACTCCAGCTGCGCCAGCAGCACCGGCTCGCGATGCCATCGGACGAAGTTCCACGCCCAGGTGTTCGCCCCTCGCGCGGAGTGGAAGCCGCGGCCGAGCTCGGCGCTGAGCGTGTTCTCCCCGGCACGCAGGAGCGGGGTCACGTCGTAGGTGCGGTAGAGGATCGTGCGGTCGTAGGTCGTCTGCGCGGGTTCCAGCACGTCCTCGGTGACCGCTCGCCCGTTGACGAAGAACTCGCCGTACCCGAGCCCGACCGCGCTCAGCCGCGCCTCCCGCACCCCCTCCGGCGCGACGAACGACGTCCGGAAGACCGGGTCGGGGGCGGGCACGGTCTCCACACCGATGGCCCGCACCCCCGGCTCCGGGTTGCCGTCCCGCATGGCCGTCCCCAGCACCGGGAGCGGCGAGACACCGTCGTCGGACCCGGCCGGATCGGGAACGGACAGCGTGCGCCAGCCGATCCGGCCCTTCTCGCCCCGCAGCCGCAGGATGTACTCCCCGGCGCCGACGGGGTCGGGGAGATCGAGGAAGTGGGCGAAGCGGTCCCAGCGGAACGCGCCCTGCTCGACGACCTGGCCGGCCAGTACGGTGCCGTCCCCGCGACACAGCTCGAGCATGCCGCGCATCTCGGTCCCGGGCTCGCCGACCAGGTCGACGCCCACGGCCATCACCGGTCCCGGCGCGGTGAACGTCTGGCCCACCCAGTGCGCCGGCTCGACCCACGCCACGTGGTCGGACGTCAACGACTGCAGGATCCGGCGTGCCGGATCGGTACGCTTGCCGATCCACTGCGCGGACCACTCCACCGGTGGCTCTCCTGCAACCACGAGCGGTCCTCCTCGTCGAGTGAGCGGCGCGGGGACGCTAACAGCAGTTGGAACGTTTCACAACACAGGTGATCTCGGTGATCAGAAGGCGGTGAACCGCTCTACACGTCAAGGACGGCAGGCCCTCGATGTCAGTCGAGGACGGCGAAGGCCTCGACCTCGACGAGCACATCGGGCTCGAACAGGTAGTCGACGCCGATCGCCGACAGCGGCGGCAACGGCCGCGGGATCCCGAGTTCGTCCGTCACGCGCTCGATGCCCGCGATGAAGTCGTCGTACTTCTCGGGGCTCCAGTTCGTGACGAAGAACCGGAGGCGTACGACGTCGGCGAAGGTCGCCCCTGCACCGGCCAGGCCGCGCGCGGTGCTGCGCAACGCGTGCGCGAGCTGGCCCGCAAGGTCGCCGGTCGCGACGGGCTTCCCATCGGCGTCACGCGCGATCTGGCCGGCCACGTGCACGTGCCGAGCACCCGTGCTGACGGAGACGTGGTGGTACGGAACGGGGGCGAACATGCCTTCCGGGGTCAGGAGCTGCACTGCCATGGTTGTCCCTTCGATTCGACTAGCACTAGGTATCCCACGTGTACCTGGTGTCCGAAGGGAACTTCAACGAGACTAGGTGTCGTGCCGGATACCGCTCCCCCACCGCTCGTCGGCCCTCAGCTCACCGAGCGGCACCGCGAGCTGCTCGACCAGGTGCTCGACAAGTGGTCGCTCCAGGTGCTCGACGCCCTGTGCGAGAGGCCGTTGCGCTTCAACGACCTCCGCAGGGCGATTCCCGTCGTGACGCAGAAGTCGCTCACGTCGACCCTCCGGCGCCTCGAGCGCAACGGGATGGTCGAGCGCGTCGTCACGAGCACGCGCCCCGTCGCCGTCGAGTACCGCATCTCGCCGCTCGGACGGTCACTGCAGGATCTGATCGACGCCCTCCTGCATTGGACCACCGTCACGCTGCCCGACGTCGAACGGGCACGTGCACGCTTCGACGACCAGGTGTCGGTCAGCGGGTGAGACGCCGGCTCTCCAGGACGGCCGCGACCACGAACCCGCCACCACCCGCGATGGCGAGAACCCAGAACAGGCTGGGGATGCTGAGGAAGAGGGCGGCGGCCGAGATCAGGGCGAGCCAGGTGCCGAGGCCGTAGTGCAGGAGGTTGCGGCGGGTGGCACCCTCACCGAGGTAGAGCAGGCCCATGAGGAAGCCGGACCAGGTCGGCCAGAGCATCGTCTGCAGGTCGGGCATCTCCAGCTGGGCGGCGAGACCGGTGATGGCGAGGAACAGCGCGATGAAGGCGCTGACCCACGACAGGCCCAGCAGTTTCCCGGAGAGGCTGTCGTGCGGGCCTGCGCCGCGCTGGGCACGGGTGGCGGCGACGCTCGCGAAGACGGTGCCGGCGGCGAGGCCTGCGCCGAGGAGGGTCATCGGCAGCCAGGCGGGCAGGGCGATCAGCGGGTCGGGGCCAAGCGAGACGGCGGCCGCGCCGTGTCCGAGGACGTAGGCGATCCCGAAGCTGGCGTAGGCGGCGCGACTGTCGACGTCGCTGCCGGTGGCGGCGCGGACGGCGGCCGGGACGGGCAGGGCTTCGGTGGTCATGATGTTCTCCGATGTGAAGCGGCCTCGGTCGCTGCCCGGCCGACGTGGGCGATTCGGTGGTGCAGGGCTCGGCGTCGACGGACGGTCAGAGGTGCGGGACGATGACGACCTTGCCGGTGACGGTGCGTGACTCGGCCAGAGCCAGTGCCGATCCGGCCTCCGACAGCGGGAACCGCGCGGCGACCTGCGCGGTGAGCACACCGTCGGCCAGCATGCGCAGCACCGTGGTGAGGTCCTCGCGCAACCGGGCCCGGAAGGCGTCGCGACGGCGCAGGCCGGCCCAGAAGTTGTAGAACCGCGCCGACCTGCCGTTGGGCAGCAGGTTCCACCACATCAGCCGGGCGAACAGCTTCAGCACCGGCAGCCGGGAGTTGCCCTCGTCGTCCTTGGTGGCCGCGGTGCCATAGGACACGAGCGCGCCGCCGCGGCGCAGCAACCGCCAGGACTCGACGATCCCGGCGCCGCCGACGTGGTCGAACACCGCGTCCACCCCGCCCGGCGCGAGCTCGCGGATCCGCCGGTACATGTGGGGATCGCGGTAGTCGACCGGGGTCGCGCCCAGCCCGCGAAGCACCGCGTGGTGCCGTGCGGAGGCGGTACCGATCACGGTGATCCCCGCGTGGCGGGCGAGCTGCACCAGCGTCGTGCCGACGCCGCCGTTGGCACCCAGCACCACGATCGTCCCCCCTGGCCGGACCCGGGCGATGCGGTGCAGCATCTGCCACGCCGTGATCCCGTTGACCACAACGGTCTCGGCGTAGGCCGCGTCCACGCCGTCCGGCACGGGCACGAGGTCGGCGGCGTCGATCAGCTGGTGGGACGCCCAGCTCCCGATCTTCGTCACGGCGGCGAACCGCCGGCCGACCATGCCGGGATCCACGTCAGGCCCGACGGCGGTCACCGTGCCGACCACGTCGTAGCCGGGCACGAACGGGAACGGCGGTTGGTCGTAGTACTTGCCGAGGCGCATCTGCTGCTCGGCGAACGACACGCCGGTCGCGTCCATGCGCAGGACGGCCTGGCCGGCGGCCGGAGCCGGAAGCTGACTGTTGCGCACCTGCAGGCCCTCCGGCTCGACCTTGCCCGGCAGGACGATCTCGGTGGTCTGCGTGGTGACGGCGGTGTGGTCCATCCCCTGACTCCCTTCACGCTCGTGAACTTACAGCCGTAAAGATACGCTCGTTACCTGAGCCGCGCAAGGTGAACGAGAGTAAGTTTTCAGGTGTAAGATGAAGGCATGCCCGAGCAGCCCGCCACAACGGCCATCCGCACCCGCAACCGCCGCGGCGAGGGTTCGCGGCTGCGCGACGAAATCGTGAGCGGAGCCGTCGCGCTACTGGACGAGACCGGCGACGAGACGTCGGTGACGCTGCGGGCCGTCGCGCGCCGGGTCGGGATCTCCGCACCGTCGATCTACCGCCACTTCGCCGACCAGCCCAGCATCATGCTGGCCGTCGTCGAGCAGGCATTCGACGAGCTGGAGGTGGAGCTACGGGGCGCGCGGGAGGCCGCGGGCAATGATCCCCGGGCCCGGCTCTTCGCCGTCTGCACCGGTTACCTGGAGTTCGCGCGGAAGCGCCCCGGGCGCTACCGCACGATGTTCGGCGGGCTCTGGATGCCCGACCTGGAGGCGAGCTCGCTGACAGAGGCCGACATGCAGGCGCTGGGCCAGGGCAGCATGCGGCTGCTCGCCGAGGTACTCGGCGACTGCGTCGCCGCGGACATCGCCACCAGCACCGACCTGTCCGCCGACGCGGTGGCGTTGTGGGTGGGGCTGCACGGGCTGGCCCACCAGCAGTCGGTGACCGTCAGCTTCCCGTGGCCCGCGGACATCAGCGAACGCCTCGTCGTCGCGCTGGCGCATCTGACGGAGGCATGAGGAACGGCTCGCCACGTCGGAGGCGCAACCTTCTTCCAACGTCCCGCTGACCGCAGGTGCCCCGAGCTGACGGGTAGTGACAGCCCCTGCTATAACGAGGACCAGATTCAACATCGCAGCGGGTCAGGTGGTCGGAGAAGATGCTCATCGCGGAGCGGCGGCGTCGCATCCTCGACCACGTACGCCTGCGCGGGTACGCCTCGTTCCGGGACCTCGCGGACGTCGTGGGCATCTCGGAGTCGACCGTGCGTCGCGACCTCCGCGTGATGGTCGCCGAGGGCCAGCTGGGCGCCACGCGCGGCGGCGCCGTCCAGATCGACCGCGCCGTGCCGGACCAGGCACGCGGGGGTCCCCCGGTGGACCCCGTGGCGGCCGAGCGGGCGGCGATCGCGGCCCGGGCCGCCGAGCTGGTCGAACCCGCCAGCGCGATCCTGCTGGGCCCGGGCCGGACGACGATGCGGCTCGCCCGTTGCCTGACCGGCGTCGAGCCGTTGACCGTGATCACCAACTCGGTGCCGGTGACCAACGCCCTGCTCGACGTCGAACACGTCGACCTCGTCGTCGTCGGCGGCACGCTCGGCCGGTCGATCGCGGCGTTCGTCGGTCCGCTGACCGAGCAGAGCCTCAAGGGTCTGCGCGGCGCACAGGTGTTCCTCTCGGGCGAAGGGGTTACCGTCGATCGCGGCCTGACGACCCCGAACGTCTTCGCCGCCGCGACGGACATGGCGCTCGTGGCCGCCGCCCGCCAGGTGATCGTCCTGGCCGACCACACGAAGCTCGGCCGCGACACCATGTGCCAGACCGTGCCGACCCAGCGGATCGATGTGCTGGTCACGGACTCCTGCGCCGACCCGGTGGTGGTGCAGGCACTCACGGACGCCGGCGTGCACGTCGTGGTGGCAGACCACGAGCTCGTTGCTGGCTCGTTGTGAACTGATCTGCCATATTTCGACACGCCTGTCGGCAGCCCTGACCGGCTGGAGACGCCAGACGTACTGCGCTCGTGACCGGGAAAACGATCGTGAGCTGGGCGCATACGTCTCGGATCCGTCACGGGCGTAGTTGCAACTCTTGACAGCTGGCCGCCGGTAGGCGCTAGCATTTCGCGCAACTTCTTGTCATGTTCTGTCACAACGCGGCAGGTCGACTCGGACCGTTTGCTCCACCCAACGAAGGGAGAGCTCTCCGATGGATCGCTCGAGGCGGCTCGGCCGCACCAGCGGGGCGGCCGTCGTCGCCCTGCTCCTGCTCTCGGTCAGCGCCTGCACCAAGAGCGCCGACAGCGGCACGCAGCCGGTGGGCAGTGCCGCTGAGCAGCAGGTCCAGGCGACCGCCAGCGCCGGCGACGGCGGCTGCACCGCGGAGAGGTACAACGGCGGCGTACCGAAACAGGACCTGGGGAGCATCACGGTCGGCTTCGCTCAGTCGGAGAAGGAGGCCAACCCCTTCCGGATCACCGAGACAGAGTCGATCAAAGCAGCGGCCGCCGAACGGGGCATCAACCTGATCACGACCAACGCGCAGTCGGATCTCAACAAGGAGATCGCCGACATCCAGAGCATGATCGCCCAGGGTGCCAAGGCGCTGATCATCTCCCCGCTCAACTCGGAGGGCCTCGACCCCGCGCTCAAGGCCGCGCAGGACGCCAAGGTCCCGATCATGACGATCGACCGGCTACTCACCTCCAAGACAGCGTGCGTGGACTACATCGGCTGGATCGGCTCGGACTTCGTCGAGCAAGGCAAGCGGGCCGCCGACGCGCTGATGCAGGCCACCGGCGACCGGGGCGAGGTGGCGATCCTGCTCGGCGCGTCCGGCGTCAACGTGACGGTGGACCGGACCAAGGGCTTCAAGGACCAGCTCGCCGCCGAGAACTCGGACCTGAAGGTGGTCGCCGAGCAGACCGCGGACTTCACCCGGGAGAAGGGGCGCACGGTCACCGAGCAGCTCATCTCCGCCAACCCGGGAATCACCGCCATCTACGCGGAGAACGACGAGATGGCCCTCGGCGCCGTGGCGGCGCTGCGGGCGGCCGGGAAGAGTCCCGGTGACGTCAAGATCGTGACGATCGACGGGACGAAGGGCGCGGTGCAGGGCGTCGTCGACGGCTGGATCTCCGGGGTGATCGAGTCCAACCCGCGGTTCGGGCCGCTGGCCTTCCAGGCTCTCGAGGACTTCTACAGCGGCAAGGGCGTGCCGGCGAAGACCATCATCTCGGACAAGGAGTACACCACGGTCAACGCGTCCGCCGAGCTCGCCAACGCCTACTGAGGTGAGCAGCGAGGCACCTGCAACGGTCGAGGTGGTCGAGGTCTCCAAACGGTTCGCCGGCACCGTCGCGCTCGACGGGGTCGACCTGGCACTGCGCGCCGGAGAGGTCCACGCGCTGGTCGGGGAGAACGGTGCCGGTAAGTCGACCCTGATCAAGATCATCACCGGCGTGCACCAGCCGGACGGAGGCGTCGTGCGGTACCGGGGTGAGCCGGTGACCTTCGGGGCGCCGCGCGACGCGCAGGCGGCCGGGATCAGCACGATCTACCAGGAGCTGAACCTCGTGCCGGGGATGAGCGTTGCGCGCAACCTCTTCCTCGGCCGCGAGCCGCTGAACAGGCTCCGGCTCATCGACTTCGCGTCCATGCACCGCGCGGCGCGCGACCTGCTCGCACGGTACGGCGTCTCCGTTGACGTCCGGCGGCCCGTCGGCGAGCTGGGCGCAGGCGTTCAGCAGATGGTCGCGGTGGCGCGCGCCGTGTCCGCCGACGCCCGCGTCGTGATCATGGACGAGCCGACGTCATCACTGGAGCCGCGCGAGGTCGACCGGCTGGCGAGCGTCATCGAGCTGTTGCGCGCCGACGGCGTCGCGGTGTTGTACGTGACGCACAAGCTCGACGAGGTCATGCGGCTCTGCCAGCAGGTGACGGTGCTGCGCGACGGCCGCGGGGTGCACGCCGGCCCGATCGCGCGGACGAGCCGGATCGGCCTGGTCGCCACCATGCTCGGCCGCCGGATCGACGAGGTCCGGGAGCACGGGATGACGCGGTTCGGTGCGGGCCACGGCAGCACCGGCGGTGTGCCGGTGCTGCGGGCGACCGGCCTGACCCGCCCGCCCGTGCTGGCCGGCGTGAGCGTCGACGTGCACGCGGGCGAGGTCGTGGGCCTGGCCGGGCTGCTCGGTTCCGGGCGCACCGAGACGGCCAGGGCCGTGTTCGGCGCGGACGCCGTCGACAGTGGGGCGATCAGCATCGACGGTGCCCGGCAGCGGCGCTGGTCACCAGCGGCCGCGATCGCGGCAGGCGTCGGCCTGGTGCCGGAGGACCGCAAGGCGGAGGGCGTGATCCCGGACCTGTCCGTGCGCGACAACATCGTGCTGGCCGCCCTGCCCCGCCTGACCCGGGCCGGGTTCGTCAGCGAGCGGCGGTGCCGGGAGATCGTCGAGGTGTTCGTGCGGCGGCTGCGCATCAAGATCGCCGGCCCCGACCAGCGGGTACGCGACCTGTCGGGCGGCAATCAGCAGAAGGTCCTCCTGGCCCGCATGCTTTGCCTGCAGCCGAAGGTCCTGCTGCTCGACGAGCCGACGCGCGGCATCGACGTGGGCGCCAAGGCCGAGATCCAGGCCCTGATCGACGAGCTCGCCTCCCACGGCCTCGGTGTCGTGCTGATCTCCTCCGAGCTGGAGGAGATCGTCGAGGGCGCCGACCGGGTGCTGGTCCTCCGGGATGGCGCCGTGGTCGGTGTGCTCACCGGAGACGCGGTCAGCGAGAACGGGATCATGACGACGATCGCGGCGGCCTCCGACGATGCGGAGCAGGCGGTGACGGTCGATGGCTGACACCGTCGCGGTACCACCGGCCCCGCACGGCGTCGCGCTGCACCGGATGCGCGACCACGGGGTGTACCCGGCGCTCGCGCTGCTCGTGCTCTTCAACCTCGCGTTCACCCCCCACTTCGCCACCGTGGCGAACCTGCGGCTGCAGCTGGTCCAGGTCGTTCCGATCGCGATCGTGGCGCTCGGGATGGCGCTGGTCGTCGCCACCGAGGGCATCGACCTGTCCGTCGGCTCCGTCATGGCGCTCGCCGCGGCGGTGATCCCGCTCTACCTCGGCTACGGGCCGTGGCCCGCCATGGCGATGGCGATCGTCGTCGGCGCGCTCGTCGGCACGCTGACGGGCGGGCTGGTCGCCCTCTTCGGCATCCAGCCGATCATCGCGACCCTCGGGGTGCTGGTGGCAGGCCGGGCGCTTGCCCTCGTGTTCGCCGACGGCAGGCTCGTCGAGATCTTCGATCCGACGTTGGGTGCGCTCGGCAACGGCAGCGTCCTCGGGATACCGATCACGGTGCTCATCACGGCGGCCCTCGCCGCCCTGGTGATCGTCGTGGTCCGGCGGTCGATCTTCGGTCACCGGCTCGTCGCGATCGGCGGCAACCGCACCGCGGCCCTGCTGGCCGGCCTGCCGGTGCGACGGACGCTCTTCGCCGTCTACATCGTCAGCGGGATGCTCGCGGCGCTCGCCGGCGTGGTGAACACCGCACGGCTCGGCGCGAGCGACCCGTCGTTCACCGGGCTGCTCATCGAGCTGAGCGCGATCACGGCGGTCGTCGTCGGCGGCACCCCGCTGTCCGGTGGCCGGATCAGGGTGGTCGGCACGCTGGCCGGGGCCGTCCTGATGCAGCTCATCGCGGCGACGGTGATCCAGCACAACCTGCCGGACTCGCTCTCGCGGATGATCCAGGCGGGCATCATCGTCGTCGCGGTCTACGTCCAACGGGATCGAGGTGGCGCATGACCGCGCAGCTCGTGGATCCGTCCCGCGTCGACACGATGGGAACGGCCGCGACGTTGGCCCGCCGCGCCAGCGCGCCGATCGTGCTCGCGCTCGTGGTCGCGGTCGGCGCCGCCCTCTTCGGCAGCAGCTTCATCGGGCCGCGGAACCTCGGCAACATCGCGCTGGACAGCTCGTACCTGGTGCTCATCGCGGTCGGGATGACGTTCGTGATCATCAGCGGCGGCATCGACCTCTCGGTCGGGTCGGTGTTCGCGCTCTCCGGCGTGCTGGCCGCCTACGGTGCGCAGTGGGGATCGGCCGCCGCGGTGGCGCTCCCCCTCGCGGTGTGCGGCCTGATCGGGCTCGCGAACGGCGTGCTGGTGGGCCGCGCCCGGATGGCGCCGTTCATCGTCACCCTCGCCGCGCTGCTGTTCGCCCGAGGGTTGGCGCTCGCCGTCTCGCAGGAGGGGAACGAGGTCCGCCTGATCCCCGCCGACCTGGTGCTGACCCGGATCGGGCAGTCCACGATCGCCGGGATCGGCGCGCCGGTGTACGTCGCCCTCGGCGTGCTCGTGGCGGGGGCGCTCGTGCTGAGCCGCACCAGGTTCGGCCAGTCGGTGTACGCCATCGGCGGCTCCGCGGAGAGCGCCGAGCTGATGGGCCTGCCCGTGTCCCGGGTGAAGATCACCGTGTACGTCCTCAGCGCGTCGCTCGCCGCGGTCGCCGGTGTGCTGGTCGCCGCCCAGACCTCCTCCGGCCTGCCGACCATCGGCGAAGGCCGCGAGCTGGAGGCGATCGCGGCCGTCGTCATCGGTGGCACGCTGCTCACGGGCGGGACCGGAGGGATGAGCGGGACCCTCGCCGGTGCCTTGCTGCTCAAGGTGATCCAGAACCTGATCAACCAGGTCGGGGTCCTCAGTTCCTACTACCAGCAGGTGGTCAGCGGCGTCTTCCTCCTGCTCGTGGTCCTGGTCCAGGCCCGACTGAGCCGGCGGCGCGCTCGTCCGGCTGCCCGGCGAAGGGAGCAGCGCAATGGGTGAGAACCGCATCCGCGTCGCGGTGGTCGGCACGGGCGACTGGTGGGGTCGCCAGCACGCGAAGGCGTTCTCGTCACGCACCGACGCCGAGCTGTGCGCCGTTGCCGGGCGGACCGAGGAACGCACCGAACGGCGCGCCGCCGAGTTCGGCGTGCCCGGTTACACCGACCTGCACGCCATGCTGGAACGGGAGCGACCGGATCTCGTGTCGGTGTGCCTGCCGAACATGGGCCATTTCGGGCCGACCCTGCAGATCATCCGGGCGGGCTTCCCGCTGCTGGTGGAGAAGCCGCTCGTGTTCGAGCTCGACGAGGCCGACACCCTGCTGGCCGAGGCGGCCGAGCGCGACCTGTTCTTCGCGATCAACTTCAACCACCGCTACGCCCGGCCGATGCGACTGGCCGCCGAGGCGATCGACGCCGGTGAGCTCGGCCGGTTGACATTCGCCATGTGGCGCTTCGGCGGCGAAGCGGGCACGAGCCCACACCCGTACGCCAACCTGATCGAGACCCAGTGTCACGGCCTCGATCTGCTCGAGCACCTGTGCGGACCGATCACTTCGGTGATGGCTCAGATGAGCGGCGTGACGGGCCGGGGGTGCTCGACGCTGAGCGTGGCGCTCGAGTTCGCCTGCGGAGCGGTCGGTGCCCTGCTCGGTACCTACGACTCGTCCTACTCCTACCCGGGGACCCACCTGCTGGAGATCAACGGGCTGAATGGGCGGATCCTGATCGAGGACACCGTGCGCCGCTACGCCTTCACCCCGGCCGGGGACGAGATCAGCCAGGTGTGGCAGGCCGGCTACTTCAACGACCGGGACCGGGACTTCCACGCGACGTTCGACCGGTACCTCGACGAGATGCTCCCCGCGTTCGCGGGCAGCCGTCCCCCGCCGGTCCACGCCGGGGCCGGCCGGCGCGCGCTCGCCGTTGCCCACGCCGTCATCGAGTCGTACGAGCGCGGGAAGCGCGTGTCGGTCGCGTGATCGGGCGCGGGCGAGCCGGTTCGGATGGGTTCGCGCGTCAGGTCAGATGGCGGGATCGGCCGGTACGAGCTGCTCGGTGACCCACGTGTGGAACGCGCCGATGTGGTGTTCGCTGGGCACCAGCACCCCGCCCGCGGCGTAAGCCCGTGACGATGCGGCGAGCTGGCAGCGTTCGCACGCGTCGAAGTCCTGCTGATTGACCCGGTGGAACAGCTCCACAGAACGGTCGAGGTCATGGCCGCCCTGCACGACCTCGGGCAGGTACAGCCAGTCGCACTCGACGATCGTGCGATCCGGCCCGACCGGCTGCATCCGATGGAAGATCACATGGTCCGGTACGAGGTTGATGAACACCTGTGGGTTCACCGTGATCGCGTAGTACTTCCTGTCGTGGCCGTCCACGACTCCGGGGATGACGGTCACGCCTGCGCTGCCGTCGACGGTGAACCCCTGCGCCTCCTCTGCGAACGCCGCGCCGTGCCCGACGAAGTACTGCGCGGCGAAGCCGTCGGCGAACTCCGGCAGCACCTCCGTGAGCTCGGGATGGATGGTGGCGCAGTGGTAGCACTCCATGAAGTTCTCGATGATCAGCTTCCAGTTCGCGCGCACGTCGTAGGTGATCCGGCGCCCGACCGCGAGGTTCTCGATGTCCCAGCCATCGATGACGTCGCCCGCCCCGAGCCGCTCCGCGACGGAGCCGATCACGGTGTCCTCGAAGGACGGCGGCTCGTCGGCCACGCACACCCACGCGTATCCGAGCCACTCCCGCAGGTGCACCGGCACGAGCCCGTACGCGGTGCGGTCGATGTCCGGCATGCTCGTCAGGTTCGGCGCCGCGACGAGCTTGCCGTCGAGCCCGTAGGTCCATGCGTGGTAGCCGCACTGCAGGTTCCGCTTCGCCACGCCGGACCGCTCCATGCAGACCCGCGCGCCCCGGTGCCGGCACACGTTGAGGAACGCGCGCAGCCGCCGATCGCGGCCGCGGACCAGTACGACGTTCTCGCGTCCCACGTCGACGGTGCGGAAGGCACCCGGACCGTCGATCTCGGCGCTGCGCGCGGCGGCGAACCAGCGGGACTCGAAGATCTTCTCCTGCTCCTCGGAGAAGATCACGGGGTCGGTGTAGAAGTGTCCGGGCAGGGTGGAGATCAGGCTCGACGACAGCTCGGATGGGGCAGACACACGGCACCTCTCGTGTGGTGGTGAGGAAGTCAGGGGAGGCCTGCGGGGACGATCCGCGGGGAGAGCTGGCGGCGCCACCGGCCGAAGAGCTTCGGCTGGTTCATCGCGAACACCGCGACGAGCTCGCCGTTATGGCGATAGCCGGCCACGAACCGGCGGTCGGCCGGATCACCGTCGATGATCTCCACGGCGTCGTCGGGCAGCCGGTGCCCGGCGAACTGCAGTCGTGCGCCGTACTGGTCCGACCAGAAGTAGGGAGGGGTCGGCGGGGCCGGGGTCGCCCCGAGCAGGGTCGACACGGCGGCCGCCGGCTGCCGCACCGCGTTCGTCCAGTGCTCGTGGCGTACGGCCGTGCCGGCGTAGGCGCACGGGGAGAACGCGCAGTCGCCGGCCGCCACGACCTGCGGGACGTTCGTCGCGCCCGCGTCGTCCGTCCACACCCCGCGGTGGTCGTGCTCGATCCCGGAGCCGGCGAGCCATTCGACGTTCGGCGCCGCGCCGATGCCGACGACGACCACGTCGGCGGGCTCCGTCCGTCCCCCGGCCAGGTGCACCGCGCTGACCCGGCCGTTTCCGGCGAGGCCCGTCACCACCTCACCGGTGATGAGGTGGACGCCGTTGTCCCGGTGCAGCTCGGCGCAGGTCGCGGCGAGGTCGGCACCCAGCACCCGGCCGAGCGGGACGGGGTCCGACTCGATCACGGTGACCTCGAGACCCATGTCTCGGGCGGTGGACGCCACCTCGGCGCCGATGAAGCCGCCCCCGATCACGACGAGGCGGCGGCTGACGACCAGGTCGCGGCGCAGCGCGACCGCGTCGTCCGCCGTGCGCAGCGTGTGCACCCCGTGGAGGTCGCCCGGCAGGGTCCTCGCCCGCGCGCCCGTTGCCACCACGACGCCGTCGGCCGGGACCTCCCGTCCCGACGCCAGCACCACAGCCCGGGCGCCACGATCCAACCCGGTCGCCGGGTCCCCGAGACGCCACTCCAGATCGAGCGCGGCGTCCTCGGTCGGCGTCGTCAGCGCGAGTTCGGCCATCTCTATCTTGCCGGCGAGGAACTCCTTCGACAGCGGTGGGCGGTCGTAGGGGAACAGGTCCTCCTCCCCGACCACCACGATCCGCCCGTCGTAGCCCTGCTCCCGCAGGGCCCGCGCGGCGCTGAGCCCGGCGAGCGAGCCTCCGATGACCGCGACGGTGCGCATCAGGCCGCCGCCTCCACGGACTCCGTGACACGCACGTAGACGACCCCGTCGTCGACGACCACCTCGTGGGTGCGCACGGGCAGCTTCGCGGGCGGGCCGGACGGCATCCCGGTGCGCAGGTCGAAGCACGCGGCGTGCAGCGGGCACTCCACGGCGCACCCCTCCACCCAGCCGTCGGCGAGCGAAGCGTCCTGGTGGGTGCACGTGTCGTCGATCGCGAAGAGCTCGCCGTCCACGTTGAAGACGGCGATCGGCACCTCGGCGTCGACCCGCACGGCCTCGCCGAGCGGGATGTCGTCCAGGGAACCGACGAGGATCATGATCGCCTCCTGTTTCAGATACCGCAACTCAACTCGCTATCAGCAACAGCAGGATGCGGTTCGTAGGCAGCGTCCGTCAAGGTCTCTCGGGCTGCCGAAATCGCCAGGACCCGTAGAGTTCACAGACGTGACCGATTTGCCCCGCTACACGAGGGAGGCCGCCCCGTCACAGGTCCAGTCCGTGGACCGAGCGATCGCGATCCTGTACTTGCTCGCGGAACGGGGACGCGACGGCGTGGGCGTCACCGATGTGGCCACCGAGCTGGGCGTCCACAAGTCGACCGCGTTCCGGCTCATCGAGGCCCTCGAGCACGGCGACCTGGTGGAGCAGGTCGAGGAGCGCGGCAAGTACCACCTCGGGCGAGGGATCGTCCGGCTCGCCGGAGCCACCACCGCCCAGCTCGAGCTGCCGATCGAGAGCCGGCCGGTGTGCCGGCGCCTCGCCGCGGAGCTCGGCGAGACCGTGAACCTCGCGATCGCCGACAGCGGCGAGGCCACGAACATCCTCCAGGAGTACGGCAGCTCCGCGATCGCGGGCCGCAACTGGATCGGCAGGTCCACCCCGCTGCACGCGACGGCCAGCGGGAAGGTGCTGCTGGCATGGACCGACGCCGAGGCGGTCGGGAAGGCGCTCGCGGGCGACCTGGCCGAGTACACCGAGCAGACGATCACCGACCCCGCCGTGCTCCAGGCGGAGCTCTGGAAGGTCCGCGAGCAGGGGTGGGCCTCGACCACCGAGGAGTTCGAGGTGGGTCTCAACGCCATCGCCGCGCCCATCCGCGGCGCCAACGGCGACGTCGTGGCGGCCGTGGGCGTATCGGCGCCCTCGTACCGCCTTCCCGTCGAGTCGTTCGCCGACGTCGCGGCGCGGGTGGTCGTCGGGGCCGACGAGATCAGCAGCCGTCTCGGCTTCTACGGGGCCGGCGAGTAGACCGGGCCGCAATGCCTCCGTAGCTGCTCACTCGGGGCCTTCGGTGGCGGTCCTGTGCAGGGGCCTTCGGTGGCGCCGCGCATCGTGCGGGGCCGCCCCTCACGCCTCAAGGGCGCTACGCGTCGCTCCGCGATCGCTGCGCGACCCTTGACCCGTGAGCCTCTGCGACCCCTCCGGGCAAACCACGCGGGCAGGCCCAAGGGCCTGCCCGGAGGGCGCGCGGCGCCACCGAAGGCGGTCCCGCGGACATGATCAATGCTTCGGCGCGAAAACGGCCACATACGGCCGGCCACGCACCCAGAAGATGATCATGGACACCGACTTGCTCGCTGCAACCACGAAGATCACCTGATGGGTGCCCCCACGGCCGTATGTGGCCGGCCACGCACCGATCCGATGATCATGCCGACGATGAGCGCGGGGGTGGTCACAGCACCGCCCGGACCGCGCGCTCGAAGCCCACCACGTGCTCCAGGGCCAGTCGAGCCGCCGCCTCCTCGTTCCCCTCGACGATCGCGTCGAGCAGCCCGACGTGCTCCTCGACGTGGCCCGCGATCGCGGGGATCCGGTCCAGGAACAGGCACCAGATCCGGGTGGCGAGGTTGTCCTGCCGGACGAGGATGTCCTCCAGGTGCGGGTTGCCCGCGGCGCGGTAGACCTCGCGATGCACCTGGACGTCGCGGCGGAGCAGCTCACGCCGGTCGCTGACGCGGGCTCCCAGGCCCGCCATGTCGCGGGCGAGGCCGGACAGGTGCGCCCGCTCGACTCCGGAGGCGTTGCGGGCGGCCCGGGACGCGGCGAGCGGTTCCAGCTGGACGCGGATCTCCGAGATGTGGGCGAGATCGGTGATGTCGACCGCCGTCGCGAAGGTGCCGCGTCGCGGGTAGGCCACGACGAGCCGGTCGCCCTCGAGGCGCTTCAGCGCCTCGCGCACCGGCGTGCGCCCGGTGCCGAGCTCCTGCGCCAGCGCGTCGTCGTTCAACGGCTCACCCGGGCGGATGTCGAGCATGACGAGGCGGTCGCGGATCCCCTCGTACGCCTGGTCCGCGAGCGACAGGCCGGTCGACGCGGACAGCTGAGGCGCGGCACTCATCTTCTCTCCCCCATCGGCCAGGACGTCTTGACGCCGGTGACACGGCGCGCTTACCGTACACCGCCGACTGATATATCAGTACAGGAAGCTTGGTACGACAGATCGGACACCAGATGCTCGACACTCAGGTCGCCGGCCCGACAACCCGCACCGAGGGCCTGAACAGCGGGCTCGCCGACGTCGATCCCGAGGTCCACGCCGCGGTACGCGCCGAGCTGGCGCGCCAGGAGTCGACGCTGGAGATGATCGCCAGCGAGAACGTCGCCCCGCTGGCGGTGCTGCAGGCCCAGGGGTCGGTGCTGACCAACAAGTACGCCGAGGGCTACCCGGGCCGGCGCTACTACGGCGGGTGCGAGCACGTCGACGTCATCGAGCGGCTCGCGATCGACCGGCTGAAGCAGCTCTTCGGCGCCACCTTCGCCAACGTCCAGCCGCACTCGGGCGCGCAGGCCAACGCCGCGGCGATGGCGGCGCTCCTGCAGCCCGGCGACACGATCCTCGGCCTCGACCTCGCCCACGGCGGCCACCTCACCCACGGGATGCGGCTCAACTTCTCCGGCCTGCTCTACGACGTCGCCGCCTACCACGTCCGCGAGGACGACCACCGCGTCGACATGGCCGAGGTCGAGCGGCTCGCGCGCGAGCGCCGCCCGAAGCTGATCGTCGCCGGCTGGTCGGCCTACCCCCGCCACCTCGACTTCGCGGAGTTCCGGCGGATCGCCGACGAGGTCGGCGCGTATCTGATGGTCGACATGGCCCACTTCGCCGGGCTCGTCGCCGCCGGGTTGCATCCCTCGCCGGTGCCGCACGCCCACGTCGTCACGAGCACCACGCACAAGACCCTCGGCGGGCCGCGCGGCGGAATCATCCTCTCCGCCGAGGACGACCCGGCGCTGCGCAAGAAGCTCAACTCGGCGGTGTTCCCCGGCCAGCAGGGCGGTCCGCTGGAACACGTGATCGCGGCCAAGGCCGTGACCTTCAAGCTCGCGGCTGGCGAGGCGTTCCGCGAGCGGCAGGAACGCACGCTGCTCGGGGCCCGCCTGCTCGCCGACCGGCTGCTCGCCGCCGACTCCCGCGACGCGGGGATCGGCGTGGTGAGCGGTGGCACCGACGTGCACCTCGTGCTCGCCGACCTGCGCGCCTCCGAACTCGACGGCAAGCAGGCCGAGGACCGGCTGCACGCCGCGGGGATCACCGTGAACCGCAACGCCGTTCCGTTCGACCCGCGGCCTCCGATGGTCAGCTCCGGCGTCCGGATCGGCACGCCCGCATTGGCCACGCGCGGGTTCGGCGCCGCGGAGTTCGCCGAGGTCGCCGACATCATCGCCACGGCACTGCACCCCACCACCGCCGACGTCAGCGGGCTGCGCGCCAAGGTGACCGAGCTCGCCGCGCGCTTCCCGCTCTACCCGGCGCTGGAGGCCTCGTGAACCCGCTGCCGGAGCACCCGGACTTCCTGTGGCGCAACCCCGAGCCGAAGCGCTCCTACGACGTGGTGATCGTTGGCGCCGGTGGGCACGGGCTGGCCACCGCCCACTACCTCGCGAAGAACCACGGCATCACCAACGTGGCCGTGCTGGAGAAGGGCTGGCTCGCGGGCGGCAACATGGCCCGCAACACCACGATCATCCGCTCCAACTACCTGTGGGACGAGAGCGCGGGGATCTACGAGCACGCGCTGAAGCTGTGGGAGGGCCTCGAGGACGACCTCGGCTACCCGATCCTGTTCAGCCAGCGCGGCGTGCTCAACCTCGCGCACAGCCTGCAGGACGTGCGCGACAGCGTGCGGCGCGTCGAGGCCAACGTGCTGAACGGCGTGGACGCCGAGTGGCTCACCCCGGACGAGGTCAAGAAGGTCTGCCCGATCGTCAACACCTCGCAGGAGATCCGCTACCCGGTGCTCGGCGCGACCTACCAGCCGCGCGCCGGCATCGCCAAGCACGACTACGTGGCATGGGGCTTCGCCCGCCGCGCCGACGAGGCCGGGATCGACCTGATCCAGGACTGCGAGGTCACCGGCTTCACCACCGACGGTGACCGCGTCACCGGGGTCCGCACGACGCGCGGCGACATCGCGGCCGGGAAGGTCGCGCTCTGCGCGGCGGGCCACACCTCGGTGCTCACCGACATGCTGGGCCTCCGGGTGCCGATCCAGAGCCACCCGCTGCAGGCGCTGGTCTCCGAGCTGCTGGAGCCGGTGCACCCCACGGTTGTGATGTCGAACGCGGTGCACGTCTACGTGTCGCAGGCGCACAAGGGCGAGCTCGTGATGGGCGCGGGCATCGACTCCTACAACGGCTACGGCCAGCGCGGCGCGTTCCACATCATCGAGCGCCAGATGGCCGCCGCGGTGGAGCTGTTCCCCGTGTTCGCCCGCGCCCACCTGCTGCGTACATGGGGCGGCATCGTCGACGTCACGCCCGATGCGTCCCCCATCGTCGGGCACACCCCCTACGAGAACGTCTACCTGAACTGCGGCTGGGGCACCGGCGGGTTCAAGGCCACCCCCGGCGTGGGCTGGTGCATGGCGCACACGATCGCCCACGACGAGCCGCACCCGTTCAACGCCCCGTTCACGCTCGAGCGCTTCGTCACCGGCGCGCTCGTCGACGAGCACGGCGCCGCCGCCGTAGCGCACTAGGAGAACCGTGCAACTCATCGAATGCCCCTGGTGCGGGCCACGTGAAGAGGTCGAGTTCCACTACGGCGGGCAGGCCCACGTCGCTTACCCCGCGGACCCGCAGGCCCTCTCCGACGAGGAGTGGGCGCACTACGTGTTCTTCCGCGACAACCCCAAGGGCCTGTTCACCGAGCGGTGGAGCCACTCCGTCGGCTGCCGGCGCTGGTTCAACGCCGTGCGCGACACCGCCACCTACCGCTTCCAGGCGAGCTCATGAGCGACTTCCGCGTCCCCGCCCGTGGCCGGATCGACCGCGGCATCACCTACGAGTTCACCTTCGACGGGCAGCGCCTCACCGGCCACCCGGGCGACACGCTCGCCTCGGCGCTGCTGGCGCACGGCCGGCACCAGGTCACCACGAGCATCGCGCTCGGCCGCCCCCGCGGGATCGCCGCGGCGTGGGCGGAGGACCCGAGCGGCCTGGTGCAGGTCGAGGAGCCCTTCCCCGAGCCCATGCTGCTCGCCACCACGATCGAGCTCACCGACGGGCTGGTGGCCAAGGGCATCTCCGGCCGGGGGCGGCTCGCCGAGGTGCCCGACTCCGCCCGCTACGACGCGAAGCACGCCCACGCCGACGTGCTCGTCGTCGGGGCCGGCCCGGCCGGCCTGGTCGCGGCGCTCACCGCGGCCCGCTCCGGCGCCAGGGTGGTACTCGTCGACGAGCAGTCCGAGGCGGGCGGCAGCCTGCTCGGCACCGCCGACACCCTCGACGGCGCCCCGGCGCTGGAGTGGGTGGCCGCCGCCGTCGCCGAGCTGGCGAGCCTGCCGGATGTGCTGCACCTGCAGCGCACCACGGCGTTCGGGCACTACGACGACGGGTTCGTGCTCGCCGTCGAGCGCCGCACCGACCACCTTGGTGCCACGGCCGCACGGAACGTCTCCCGCCAGCGGGTCTGGCGGATCCGCGCCCGGCAGGTGGTGCTCGCGACCGGCGCCCACGAGCGCCCGGTCGTCTTCTCCGACAACGACCGCCCCGGGATCATGCTGGCCTCCGGCGCCCGCACGTTCCTGCACCGCTACGGCGTCCTCGCTGGGCGCGACGCGGTCGTCTTCACCACCGACGACAGCGCCTACGCTGCCGCGGTCGACCTCGCCGACGCGGGCGCGCGGGTGCACGCGGTCGTCGACGCCCGGTCGGAACCTCCGAAGTACTGGCGCGCGGTGTGCGAGCGGCGTGGCATCCCGGTGCGCGCCGGGCAGGTCGTCACCGGCACGCGCGGCGACGATCGGATCACCCACGCCCTCGTCGGCGAGGAGGCGATCGCGTGCGACCTGCTGCTGGTCAGCGGCGGCTGGAACCCCGCGGTCCACCTGTTCAGCCAGGCCCGCGGGACGCTGCGCTACGACGAGGATCTCGGCGCGTTCCTGCCCGACACGGAGCTGCCCGGGGTCACGGTCGCGGGGGCCGCCAACGGTGTGTTCGACCTGGCCGGCTGCCTGCGGGACGGGCAGCGTGCGGTGTCCGGCGCAGGGGTCCTGCCGGCAGCGGCGCCGGAACCGCAGCCCACCCCACCGCGCGTGCTCTGGCGCGTGCCCGATGGCGACCCCGCCACGCAGTTCGTCGACCTGCAGCGCGACGCCACGGTGGCCGACATCGCCCGCGCGCTCGGTGCCGGCATGCGTTCCGTGGAGCACGTCAAGCGGTACACGACGATCGGCACCGCGCACGACCAGGGCAAGACCTCCGGTGTCATCGCCTCCGGCATCACCGCCGAGCTGCTCGGCGCGCCGATCGAGGCCCTCGGCACCACCACGTTCCGCCCGCCCTACACGCCGGTGGCGTTCGCCGCGCTCGCCGGCCGGCAGCGTGGCGCACTGTTCGACCCGGAGCGCACCACGGCGCTGCACGACTGGCACGTGGCCCACGGGGCGGTGTTCGAGGACGTCGGCCAGTGGAAGCGGCCCCGCTACTACCCGCGGCCCGGCGAGGACATGGAGGCCGCCGTGCTGCGGGAGTGCGCCGCGGCCCGCACCGGCGTCGGCATCCTCGACGGCTCCACCCTCGGCAAGATCGACGTCCAGGGCCCGGACGCCGCGGAGCTGCTCGACCGCATCTACACGAACATGATGAGCAGCTTGAAGGTCGGCTTCGTCCGCTACGGCGTGATGTGCGGCGTCGACGGCATGGTCATCGACGACGGCACGGTGCTGCGGGTGGCGCGGGACCGGTTCCTCGTCTACACCACCACCGGCGGCGCCGCGAAGGTCCTCGACTGGATGGAGGAGTGGCTCCAGACCGAGTGGCCCGACCTGCGGGTGCACCTCACGTCGGTCACCGAGCAGTGGGCCACGTTCCCCGTGGTCGGGCCGCGCTCCCGCGACGTGATCTCCGCGGTGTTCCCCGAGGTCGACGCCTCCGCTGGGGCGTTCGGCTTCATGGCGTGGCGCGACACCCGCCTCGACGGCGTGCCCGTCCGGATCGCCCGGGTGAGCTTTTCTGGGGAACTCGCCTATGAAATCAATGTCAGCTCCTGGTACGGGCCGGCCGTGTGGGAGCGGCTCGTCGCGGCCGGGCAGCCCTACGGCATCACGCCCTACGGCACCGAGACCATGCACGTGCTGCGGGCGGAGAAGGGCTACCCGATCATCGGGCAGGACACCGACGGCACCGTCACCCCGCACGACCTCGGGCTGGCGTGGGCGGTGTCGAAGAAGAAGCCCGACTTCATCGGCAAGCGATCGTTCGCCCGCGTCGAGAACCAGAACCCGCTGCGCAAGCAGCTGGTCGGGCTGCTACCCCTCGACGCGCGGACCGTGCTGCCCGAGGGCTCACAGATCGTCGGCTGCGACACCTTGCCCGAGCCGCCGGTGCCCATGCTCGGCCACGTCACGTCCAGCTACCGCAGCGCCGAACTGGGCCGTCCGTTCGCGCTCGCCCTGGTCAAAGCCGGGCGCAGCCGCATCGGCGAGACCCTGCACGTCCCGCTGGGCGGTGCGCTGGTGCCCGTCGAGGTCACCGGATCCGTCCTCGTCGACCCGGAAGGAGCCCGCCGTGACGGTTGACCCACTCAGCCGGACCGGCCCGCTGGACGCCTGGGCCGAGCGCTTCGCCGCGCTGCCCGCTGGCATCCGGATCACGGCCGAGCCGTTCGTCGCGATGGCCGACGTGCGTCTCGCCCCAGACCTCGTGAGCGGATACGCGAGCTCCGGCGCGCATATCCACTCACGACCCGGTGTGGCGGGCGCGCACGGTCTCGGGCTGCCCACCACGCCGTCCACCTGGGTGCCGTGGGGTGACGGGCGGGCGATCTGGCTGGGGCCCGACGAGTGGCTCGTCACGAGCGCCGCACACGACCCGCAGGATCTGGAGGCGGAGCTGCGGGCTGCGGTTGGCCTGGACGGCGGCCAAGGGAACGGCGCTGTCGTCGACGTCTCCGCACAGCGCACGACGCTGCGGCTGCGCGGCGAGCACGTCCGCGACGTGCTCGCCACCGGGTGCGCGATCGATCTGCACCCCCGCTCGTTCCCGGCCGGATCAGCCGCGCAGACCACCCTCGGGCTGGCCGGCGTCGTGCTGCTCGCGCTCGACGACACGGGAACCCACTTCCAGCTGCTCGTCCGCTCGTCGTTCGCCCGCTACCTGGCCACCTGGTTGCTCGACGCGGCCAGCGAGTACGGAAGGGGAGCCTGATGCCCGGTTCGCCACAGGTCGTGATCATCGGGGCCGGGATCGTCGGGACGAACCTCGCCGACGAGCTGACCGCCCGCGGCTGGGGCCGGGTCACCGTCGTCGACCAGGGCCCGCTCCCGCTCACCGGCGGCTCCAGCTCGCACGCGCCCGGCCTGGTGTTCCAGACGAACGCGTCGAAGACGATGACGCAGCTCGCCCGCTACACCGTCGAGAAGTTCTCCGGCCTCGATCTCGACGGGCAGTGGTGCTTCAACCAGGTCGGCGGGCTCGAGGTCGCCACCACGCCCGAGCGGCTGGCCGATCTGCAGCGCAAGCACGGCTGGGCCACGTCGTGGGGCATCGGGAGCCGGTTGGTCGACGCCGACGAGTGCGCGCGCCTGCACCCGCTGCTCGACCGCGACCGCGTGCTCGGCGGCTTCCACATCCCCTCCGACGGACTGGCCAAGGCCCCGCGCGTGGTCGCGGCCCTCATGCGGCGGGCGCAGGCCCGCGGCGCGGTGTTCCAGGGATCGACGCGGGTCACCGGCATCGAGCAGGCCGGCGGGCGGGTCACCGGCGTGCGCACCGCCGACGGCGTGCTGCCGGCCGACATCGTGGTGTGCTGCGCCGGGTTCTGGGGCCATGCCGTCGGCGCGATGGTGGGGATGGCGGTGCCGCTGCTCCCGCTGGCCCACCAGTACGTGCGGACCGGGCAGGTCGCCGAGCTCGCGGGCCGCAACACCGAGCTCGCGGAGGCGGGCCTGCCGATCCTGCGCCACCAGGACCAGGACCTGTACTTCCGCGAGCACGCCGACCGGCTCGGGATCGGCAGCTACGCCCACCGCCCCATGCCGGTGCGGCTGTCGGAGCTCGACGAGGACGGGGAGGTCACGGCTTCGGCGATGCCGTCGATGCTGCCGTTCACCGAGGAGGACTTCGCTCCCTCCTGGGAGCAGAGCGTCGCGCTGCTGCCCGCGCTCGCGTCGACCAAGGTCGAGGAGGGCTTCAACGGCATCTTCTCGTTCACCCCGGACGGCGGGCCGCTGATCGGTGAGTCGCCGGACGTGGCCGGCTTCTGGATCGCCGAGGCCGTCTGGGTCACCCACTCCGCGGGCGTGGCCCGTGCCGTGTCGCAGCTGCTGGTGGACGGCCGGAGCGACCTCGACCTGCACGGGTGCGACGTGCACCGCTTCGAGGAGGTCCAGCTCGGCGAGGACTACGTCAGCGAGACCTCGCAGCAGAACTTCGTGGAGGTCTACGACGTGCTGCACCCCCTTGAACCCCGCCGGTCGCCGCGGAACCTGCGGGTCAGCCCGTTCCACGCCCGGCAGCGGGAGCTGGGTGCCGTGTTCCTGGAGGCCGCCGGCTGGGAGCGCCCGCACTGGTACGAGGCGAACGCGCCGCTGGTGCTGCAGCTGCCCGCGGCATGGGTGCCGCCGGAGCGCGACCCGTGGGCGGCGAAGTTCCACTCCCCCATCGCCGCCGCCGAGGCATGGCGCACCCGCGAGGGCGTGGCGCTGTACGACATGACGCCGCTCAAGCGCCTCGAGGTCACCGGCCCTGGCGCGCTGGCGCTGCTGGACCGGCTCACCACCGGGAAGATGGACAAGTCGGTCGGCTCGGTCACCTACACCCTCGCGCTCGACGAGGCGGGCGGCGTCCGCAGCGACCTCACGGTCGCTCGGCTGGGCACCGACCGGTTCCAGGTCGGTGCCAACGGCAACCTCGACCTCGACCACCTCCGCCGCCAGGCGGGTTCGGACGTCCAGGTCCGCGACATCACCGGCGCGACGTGCTGCATCGGGGTGTGGGGCCCGCTGGCCCGCGACCTGGTGCAGCCGCTGTCCCGCGAGGACTTCTCCCACGAAGCACTCAAGTACTTCCGCGCGATGCCGGCCCGGATCGGCGGCGTGCCGGTCACCGCGATGCGGCTGTCCTACGTCGGGGAGCTCGGCTGGGAGATCTACACCAGTGCCGAGTACGGGCTGCGGCTCTGGGACGTTCTGTGGGAAGCCGGGCAGGAGCACGGCGTCATCGCGGCCGGGCGCGCGGCGTTCAACAGCCTCCGGCTGGAGAAGGGCTACCGCTCGTGGGGCCACGACATGACCACCGAGCACAACCCGTACGAGGCGGGACTCGGGTTCGCGGTGCGACCGCAGAAGGGCGAGTTCGTCGGCCGCGACGCGCTCGCGGGCGTCAACGCCGACACCATCGCGCGCCGTCTGTCCTGCCTCACGATCGACGACCGCCGCAGCGTGGTGCTCGGCCACGAGCCCGTCTACCTCGACGGCCGCCCAGCGGGCTACGTGACCAGCGCGGCGTTCGGGCACACGATCGGGGCGCCGATCGCCTATGCATGGCTGCCCGCGAGCGCCACCCCCGGCACATCCGTTGAGATCGAGTACTTCGGGCGTCGGGTCCCTGCCACCGTGGCCGCCGAGCCGCTCGTCGACCCGGAGATGGCTCGTATCCGCCGCTGACCACGAAGGGTGCTCCCGTTGCGCAATCGTTCCGTCCAGGGCTTCCTCGCCGCACTCGCCGACCGGGTCCCGGCACCCGGTGGCGGCGCGTCCGCCGCGCTGCACGCCGCACAGGCCGCCGCCCTCGTGGCGATGGTCGCGCGCTACAGCGACGGCCCGAAGTACGCGGCCCACGCCGCGGCGATCCGCCGGATCAGGGACGCCGCCGACGAGCTGCGCGAGAACGCGCTCGACCTGGCGGAGGACGACGCGGCGGCGTTCACCGCCGTCACCGACGCCTATCGACTGCCGAAGACCACCGATGCCGAGGCGGCGGAGCGGTCGACGGCGATCGCGGCCGCCGTCCTCGCGGCGGCCCGCCCACCCGCCTTCGTCGTCGGGGTGGCGGGGCGCGTGCTGGAGCTGGCCGAGGAGCTCCTGCCGGTGAGCAACCGGAACGTGGTCAGCGACGTGGCTGCGGCGGCGGAGGCGGCCCGCGCGGCCGCGACCACCGCCCGGGTCAACATCGAGATCAACCTCGGGGGCATCACCGACGCCTCGGCGCGCAACGACCTGCTCGCCGTGGCCGGATCGGTCGACGACCTGTGCGACCGCGCCGACAAGGTGACGGCCGCTGTCCGAGCGGGGCTGGCCCGATGACCGCTTCGCTGGGCGGGCGTGAGCTCGCCGCCGGGCTGCGCGCCCGCACCGCGGAGACGGCGGCGGCGCTCGCGGCGGCCGGTACGCCGCCGCGGCTCGCCGTCGTCGTCGCCACCGCCGACGAGTCCAGCGCGTGGTACGTCCGGTCGATCGCGAAGGCAGCGGCAGGGGTCGGGATCGGCTGCGACGTCGTGGACCTCGGCGCCGACGCGTCCACGGCGGAGATCCGCACGTCCCTGCACCGGCTCTCCGACGACGCCGCCGTCCACGGGATCATCCTGCAGACCCCGCTCCCACCGGGCGTCGACGTCGCCGACTTGACCCCGGCGATCGCCCCGGCCAAGGACGTCGACGGCGCGAACCCGGCGAGCCTGGGCCGGCTCGCCGCCGGCCTGCCCGCCTTCGCACCGGCCACCGCCGAGGCGGTGCTCGCCCTGCTCGACCACCACGGCGTCGCGCTGTCCGGCCGTCACGCGGTCGTCGTGGGCCGCTCGACCGTCGTGGGGAAGCCCGCGGCCCACCTGCTGCTGGACCGCGACGCCACCGTGACGATCTGCCACTCGCGAACCCGCGATCTCCCGGCGATCACCCGGCAGGCCGACGTCCTCGTCGCGGCGGTCGGCCGGGCCGGGCTGATCACCGCGGAGCACGTGTCCCCCGGCACCGTCGTGATCGACGTCGGCACCAACCCGACGGCCGACGGCGGTCTCGTCGGCGACGTCGACCCGGGCATCAGCGCGGCAGGGCTGACGCCGGTGCCAGGAGGCGTGGGACCGGTGACCACGGCGCTGCTGCTGCAGCACACCATCCACGCGGCGGGCGGGCCATGACCATCAGCGCATTCGACCTGTTCAAGGTCGGCATCGGACCGTCGAGCTCGCACACCGTCGGACCGATGCGGGCCGCGCACTCCTTCGCGGCCCGGCTGGAGCGTGAGGGCCTGCTCCACCGCGCCGCGGGCGTGCGGGCCGAGCTGTTCGGTTCGCTCGGCGCCACCGGCCACGGGCACGGCAGTGTGAAGGCGGTCGTGCTCGGCCTGGAGGGCGAGCAGCCCGACCTGGTCGACCCGGTGGGCGCGGAGCCCCGCGTCGCCACGGTCCGCATGCGCGGGGAGCTGCTGCTGGCCGGCAAGCACCCGATCGCCTTCTCCGTGGACGACGACGTCGTGCTGCACCGCCGCAAACGCCTGGAGTTCCACTCCAACGGCATGCGCTTCCGGGCGGTCGACGCCGGTGGCGCCGAGCTGCTGACCCGCGAGTACTACTCGGTGGGCGGCGGGTTCGTCCTCGACGAGGACGAAGCGGGCCGTCCGGTGCTCGTCGAGGACCCCACTCCGGTGCCGTATCCGTTCGGCACCGCAGAGGAGCTGCTGCGCCACACCCGCGAGACCGGCTTGCGGATCAGTGACGTCATGCTCGCCAACGAGCTCGCCCGCCGCTCCGAGGAGGAGGTGCGGGCCGGGCTGCTGCACATCTGGTCGGTGATGCAGGAGTGCGTGGAGCGCGGGTCCCGCGCTACCGGGGTGCTCCCGGGCGGGCTGAAGGTGCGACGGCGCGCCGCGGCGCTGCGCGAGCGACTCGAGGTCGGGAACGACGAGCACGACGCGCTGCGCGCGATCGACTGGGTCACCCTCTATGCCCTCGCCGTCAACGAGGAGAACGCGGCAGGTGGTCGCGTGGTCACCGCACCGACGAACGGGGCGGCCGGCATCATCCCCGCCGTCCTGCACTACTGCCGCCGGTTCGTCGGTTCGTTCTCCGAGGACGGGGTGGTCCGCTTCCTGCTCACCGCCGCCGCCATCGGGCTGCTGTTCAAGGAGAACGCCTCGATCTCCGGAGCCGAGGTGGGCTGCCAGGGCGAGGTGGGGTCGGCGTGCTCGATGGCCGCGGCCGGCCTCGCCGAGGTGCTCGACGCCACTCCGGCCCAGGTCGAGAACGCCGCCGAGATCGGCATCGAGCACAACCTCGGCCTCACCTGCGACCCGGTGGGCGGGCTGGTGCAGATCCCGTGCATCGAGCGCAACGCCGTCGGCGCCATCAAGGCGATCACCGCCGCCCGGCTGGCCGTCCGCGGGGACGGCCAGCACCACGTCTCCCTCGACAAGGCCATCAAGACCATGCGCGAGACCGGCGCGGACATGAAGGACAAGTACAAGGAGACCGCTCGCGGCGGGCTCGCTCTGAACGTCGTCGAATGCTGACGCGCGCCTCCACCCTTCCTCGCGGGGCATTAGGCTGGTGACCCCGATCACGAGGGGTGACCTGCCGATGACGGAACCGAGTCGCGACATCAGGACCGACATACCGGGCGCGGCCCGCATCTGGAACTACTGGCTGGGCGGCAAGGACAACTACGAGGCCGACCGGCTGGCCGCCGAGGCCGCCCTCCAGTTCTACGACATGGCCACCTTCGCCAGGCAGTCGCGGCAGTTCCTCACCCGGGTCGTGCGGTTCCTGGCCGGAGAGGCCGGTATCCGGCAGTTCCTCGACGTCGGAACCGGCCTGCCGACCATGCAGAACACCCACGAGATCGCCCAGGCGGTGGCGCCGGAGGCCCGGATCGTCTACGTGGACAACGACCCGATCGTCCTGGCCCACGCGCGGGTCCTGCTCAGGAACACGACTCCCGAGGGCGTCACCGACTACGTCGAGGCCGACTACCACGATCCCGATCTGATCATCGACCGGGCGCGTCGCATCCTGGACTTCGAGCAGCCGATCGCGGTCATGTTCATGGGCGTGCTCGGCCACGCGAAGAGCTTCGAGGCCTCGCACGCGGTCGTGGCGCGCGTGATGGACGCGGTGCCCTCCGGCAGCTACCTCGCCGTGTGGGACGGCAACGACACCAACGCCGACCTCAACGCGCTCGCCGAGAACTACGCGAAGTCCGGCGGCGTGCCCTACATCCAGCAACCCGTCGAGCACATCCGCGGCTACTTCTCCGGGTTGGAGATGGTCGAACCCGGCCTGGTGTCCGTCACGGAATGGCGGCCGGAACCCACCGACGTCGGCAAGGTCGAGCCCTTGCCCGAGACCACCGGCGGCGTGGCGCGCAAGCCATGACGAGGGCGGCCCGACGTCGCCCTGCGCCGCCCCCGTCGATGGGTCGTTGCCCTTTGCAGGCTCAGACCTGGTTGAGGCCGCCGTCGACGGCGAGCTCGGCACCGGTTACGAAGCTGCTCTGCGTCGAGGCGAGGAAGAGCACCGCGTCGGCGACCTCCTCCGGGCGGCCCAACCGGCCGAGCGGGACCGTGCCGGCAAGGTGAGCCGTGAAGTCGGCGGCCCCGATCTCCGCAGGGGCGACGCCGGCGAGCCCGGGGGTGTCGATGGGGCCCGGGGTGACCGTGTTGACCCGGATGCCCCGGCCCTTGAGCTCGTTGGCCCAGGTCCGGGCGAAGGAGCGGACGGCCGCCTTGGACGCCGCGTAGACGCCGAACGCCTCCCCGCCGGTGACTCCGGTGGTCGAACCGGTCAAGACCACCGTGGCGCCGTCGTTGAGCAACGGCAGCGCCTTCTGGACGGTGAAGAGCGTGCCCCGGACGTTGACGCCGAAGATCTGGTCGAAGTGCTCCTCGCTGACCTGCTCCAACGTCGCGAACGAACCGATCGCGGCGTTCGCGAACACCACGTCGAGCCCCTGCCCGCGGTCGCGGACCGCGGCGAACAGGCGGTCCAGGTCGGCCGGGTCGGAGATGTCGCCCTGGACGCCGGTCGCGGAGCCGATGGTCTCGACAGCCGTGTCCAGCTCGGTCTTGCGCCGGCCGGTCACGAACACGTGCGCGCCCTCACCCGCCAGCCGTACGGCGGTCGCCAGACCGATGCCGGTGCTTCCGCCGGTGACAACGGCGGTCTTGCCTTCGAGCTGTCCCATGACAGCACCTCCCTAGTTTCATACCGAACGGTACGGCCTGCGTTATCGAACGGTATGAAATGGGTAGGGTGGTCGACGTGGACAGCAGGCAGAAGGCGCCGGTGGGCCGCCCGAGGGGGTTCGACGCCGAGGAGGCCCTCGAACGCGCACTGATCGTCTTCTGGCGTCAGGGCTACGACGGTGCCTCCCTCACCGACTTGACGGAAGCCATGGGCATCACCCGCCCCAGCATGTACGCGGCCTTCGGCAACAAGGAGGAGCTGTTCCGCAAGGTCCTCGACCGCTACACCGAGGGCCCGGGTGGCTACGTGGCCAGGGCCCTGGAGGAACCGACCGCCCGGGCGGTGGCCGCCGCACTCCTCAACGGCACGGTGCGGGCTACCACCCGTCCCGGCTACCCGACGGGCTGCCTGAGCGTCCAGGGCGCCCTGGCCACCGGCGACCCCGGGTGCCGGGCCCGCGACGTGCTGACCGCCTGGCGCAACTACGCCGGGTCCTGCATCGCCGACCGCTTCCGGCGCGCCGTCGCCGAGGGCGATCTGCCGCCCGGCACCGACCCGGACCGGCTCGCCCGGTACGTCGCCACCCTCTCCTACGGGATCTCCGTCCAGGCCGCGAGCGGCGTCGGCCGTGACGAACTCCAGCAGGTGGCCGACACCACCCTGCTCAACTGGCCTCCGGCGACCTCCGCGTGACCGCGGCCGCCGGTCGCCGCTCGAGCGGCGACCGACCAGCCTCCTCGCCGGCGGAGGTGGCTACCCGCACCGTTCGTCGAGACCTAGGAGGGTCCTGAACAACTCGGGCCGTAGCGAGCGGCGTCCAGGTGGTGTCCTCGCAAGGCGGACGATCGCGCCGATACCGCTGTTGTATCGGGGCGATCGTCCAAACGCGGCGAGGGCGCCGCCTGGGCGCCGCGCAGTAGGTCCGAGTTGTTCAGGGCGCTCCTAGGGCCCGGCGACGCAGCTCGGCGTATCGCTTTCCGAAGATGGCCAACAGTGGGCCGGTGTGCTCGGTGGGGTCGCGGAGCAGGTGCTCTGATTCCTCGGCGGTGGCGTGGTGGTGCAGCCACGCGGCCAGGAACGGGAGCAACTCGGGGTCGGCCCTCCGCCGCAGCTGCCGCTGCACCCAGCGCATGTCGCTCCCGGTGAGATGCGTGGTGATCAGCGGGAACAGGCGGCGCTCCTGCTCGGCCAGCTGCGCATGCAGAAGGGGGGCGAGGCCGTCGAGCGCGTCGCGGAGCTCACCGGCCACGCCGGGAATGTCGCCGACGAGCGCGACGACGCCGGCCAGCAGCGGGTGCAGCAGGGCACGGTCCGCGACGAGCCGGTCCAGGACGTCGAACGCGTACGGGCCGGCGTGCCGCGCCAGCAACGGCGGCAGCGTCCGCCCCTCCACATCGAGGTGCACATCGACGGCCGTCAGGACGGGCAACAGGTAGCCGCGAAGGGCATCGGCATCGGTCCTGCCGGTGCCGTTGGTCAGCTCGTCCGCGGCGCGGGCGAACTCCCCGATGTCGGCCAGAACCGCTCGGTGCAGCACGCGCCACGCCGTGAGGTCCGGTATCGGCTCCCCCGGGCGGCGCGGCCCGGTCGGCGGAACCCACATCGCGCAGTCGGGCCGATCCTGCGTCATGTGGCGCAGTCAACCGCCGCGCGCAAGCGGCTGCGTCGGTAGCCACTGCCCATCTTCGCCCGGAGCAGGAGTGCTTCGACCCGGCCGGCCCGTAGCACGATCCGTGCATGTCAGGGTGCCGCTGCTCGAGCGCGTGCTCTCGGTGCACACCGTCGATCACCACGTTTTCTCGATCCTCGGCAAGCTCGGCGCGCGCACGCGCCGGGAAGCTTTGCGGCGATGCGCGCGCTGAAGCAGGACCGCGCCTGACCGAAACGGCGGGCGGGGCGTTCTCCAGCGCTCGCGCGCCGCGGCGGGGTCCACCTCCCGCGCGGCGTCGCACGGGTGTGTCCGTGCGGATGCACCGGGTGCAGGCCCGCCCGAGGCGGGCCGGGCCCGCGGTGCACCTGGAGGGAGTAGGCCCACCTCACCGCCCGCCAGCTGGACGTGCTGGGCCTACTCGCCGACGGCCTGACCGACGCCGAGATCGCGGCGGAGCTCGTGCTGTCCGTGCGGACCGTCCACCACCACGTCGCGGACGTGCTCGACAAGCTCGGCGTCCGCTCCCGGCGGGCCGCCGCTGCGGCGGCGCGCACGATGGACCTCGCCCCGCGAAGCTAGTGGGTTCGAAAACCGGCCGCCGCCGGCGCGTCGCCCCGATCACGACCTGGCCGGGCTCGTCACCGGACCGCGCGGTCGAGCGCGAACCGGTCGGGAACCGAGATGCGCCCCCGTCGCAGAGTGAGCAGGCCGCGGCCGGCCAGCTCCTGCAGCACCTTGTTCGCGGTGGCCCGGGTGGTCCCGGCCATGCTCGCGAGGTCATCCTGGGTGAGGCGGATCTCCGCGCTCCCGTTGTCGATGGCGTAGAGCCGCGCGAGATGCGCGAGCCGCCGGATGACCCGGTCCTCGACCGGCAGGTAGAGCGCTTCGAGCACCATCGTCGAGAGCCGCCGGACATAGGACGTGAGTGTCTCGGTGATGTAGGCGTCGACCCGCGGGTGCTGCCGGCGCAGCCCGTCGAGCTGGGCGCCGGTGAGCATGAGCGTGTGCGCCTCCTCGATCGCCACGACCGTCGCCGTGCGCAGCGACGCGGAGTCGAGGAGGGCCAGCTCTCCGAACGAGTCGCCGGGACCGAGCAGCGAGAGCGTGACGACCTGGCCGAGCGGCGTGGTCACCCGCACCGCGAGCTTGCCGGACACGATGACGTGCAGCGAGTCGCCTGGGTCGCCCTCGTGGCAGACGATGTCGCGGGCCCGGAAGCGGCGCGGGCGGCTCTGGGCGATCAGGCTGCGCCGGGCATCGTCGTCGAGCCCCTGCAGCAGCGACGGGTACGTCCGGGTCATCACTACCCACGGCCTCCCTCCGGTGGTGGAGTGGCCCATGCTCGGGAACGAATGATCACGCTGCATCGGTAATCGATGCCCATCTGGGGCGTGCGGCTGCCGATCCCGTACATCGTCGTGAACATTCGCCGATGTGTTGGCGTGTCCCGGGTGCCGCCGCCGGCGGCCTTGATCGTCGATCGAGGAACGTGATCGCCATGAATGGACTCGTCGCCGTCGCCGGCACCACCCTGCACGTCGAGCAGCGCGGCGAGGGCCCACCGCTGCTCCTCGTCCACGGTGGCGGGGAGGACGGCTCGATGCTCGCCGGTCAGGCCGCGGCGCTGGCGGCCACGGGTTACCGGGTGATCACCTACGACCGGCGCGGCACCGGTCGCTCGGGGCGCGCGAACTGGCCCGGTGAGGGCGCCGACCAGCACGCCGATGACGCTGCCGCGCTGCTCGCCACGCTGGACGCCGCGCCGGCCACGGTGCTCGGCGTCAGCTCCGGCGGGGTCGTGGCGCTGGCCATGGCCGCCCGCCATCCCGAGGCCGTCGCCCGGGTGATCGCCTGGGAGCCCCCCGCTTCGGGTGTGCTGCCCGACGCTGCCACGATCAACGCGGCGATCATGGCGCCGATAGAGGCGCACCTGCGGGAGCACCCGAGGGACTACGTCGGCGCGCAGGCGCTCCTGTTCAACGTCGTACTCGGCGTCCCGGTGTCCACGGACGACCCGGGGTTCGCGGCGGCCCGCGCCAACGCCGAGCCGATGATCCGCGACGACCCGACGATCGTCCTGCGCCCGTTCACCGCGGCCGAGCTGACCGCGGTGCCGGTCACGATCGCGGTGGGCACCGAACCGAACGAGCTGGTCGGTGCGGCCGCACCGGTGCTCGGGAAGCTCGCAGGCGTCGAACCCGTGATCGTGGAGGGTGCCAGGCACGAGGTGTACCTGACCGATCCGGCCGTGCTGACCGCGCTGACAGCGCTCGTCGGCCGGACGGGCGCCTGAGCATGGATCCGGTACTCGGCCGGCGGCAGTTCCTCGCGGGTTCGGTCGCGGCCGGCGGGCTCGCGCTCGCCGGCTGCGGCGCCCGCCCGCTCGGATCGGGGCCGGCCACCCGGCCCGTCACAGGGGCTCGCGGCCCCGTCCACGTGCCGATCGCACCGGCGCGGGTCGCGGCGCTGATCGGCTCCAGCGACGTCGACGTGCTCGCGCTGGGTATCACTCCCGTGTACGCGGGGACGTTCGCCGAGGGTTGGGTGGACCTCCCGAGCGACGTCGTCACCAGCGACGCGGTCCCGCCGGCCGTCGAGACGGTCGCGGCCACCCGGCCCGACCTCCTCCTCGGCTGGGAATGGCTGGTCGACGACCCGAGCTGGGCACGGCTCGGTGCGCTCGCCCCCGCCGTGGCGATCCCCGAGGACACGCCGTGGCAGGAGGCATTCCTGCTGGTCGGCGACGCGGTGAACCGCCGCGAGCGCGCCGAGGTCGAGCTCGCGGCCTTCGAGGCACGGGTGGCGGCGGTGCAGGCACGGGTGGCGGCCGGGGCACCGATCGCCGTCGGCCAGATCGGGTTCACCGAGCCCGGCGTGTTCCGCTGGATCGGCGAGGACCGCGACTCGACCCGCATCCTGCGGTCCGTCGGCCTCACGCCCGGCGGCCCGGAACAGAGCCAGGGCAGGCTGAGCCTCGAGCTCCTCGGGCAGGTCGACGCCCCGTGGTTGATCGTCTTCGGCTCGGGCGCGGACGGTGCCGCCCTCCTCGCCGAGGCGAAGACGCACCCGCTGTGGAGCACGCTGCCGGCGGTGCGCGCCGGGCAGGTGGTCGAGGTCGACGGCAACCGGTGGGTCGGCGCAGGGCTCCTCTGGGCCCGGGCGGTCGTGGACGATGTGGAGCGGCTCTTCGGTGGTCGGTGAACGAGGTTCGGAGGGACCATGGCGACCAGGGATGTGGCGTTCAGGGAGATGCCGGCGGAAGTGGACGCGGTGCTCGACCGCTTCCGCACCGGCGAGCTCACGACATTCGCGAGGAACGGCACGCCGGTCACGGTCGAGGTTGCGCCGCTGTGGCAGCGCGACTCGGGGCGCATCCTGCTGAGCACGGGGATCGGCCTGCCCCACAAGGCCTACAACGTCCGGCGGGACCCGAGGGTCTCGATCCTCTACTCCGATCCGACCGGCTCGGGCCTGACCGATCCCCCGGCTGTACTGGTGCAGGGGGACGCGACGGCCTCGGACATCGTCACCTGGGACGACGAGCTCGCTGCCCACTGGCACCTGATCTGGCGTCGGCAGCCGAAGGGCCTGGGCGTCGACCCGATCACCCGGCGCGTCATGTGGTGGTACTTCCAGCGGATCAAGATCCACATCGTGCCGCGCCGGATCCGCTGGTGGCCCGGTGGCGACATGGCCACCGCGCCGAGAGAGGTCCGGGTGCCATGACCGCGCGCGACGAGACCTACGCCGCCCTGCGCACGTTCGACGGTAGCGCCGTGCTCACCGTCGTCGACGCGGCCGGCTACCCCATCAGCTTCCGGTGCCGCCCGGAGCCTGCCGCCGACCCGGCCGCCCTGGAGGTGGCGCTGCCGTCCTGGCTGACGGCCGCGCGCGGCGCCGCCTGCCTCATGGCCCACAGCCACGACGAGGGCATGTGGAACCTGCGCGGCATCCTCGCCAAGGGCTCGATCACGGTCGACGACGACCGGCTGCTCTTCTCCCCCGACACGTTCCGCTGGCTCGCCGACACCGGCGGGGGGACGCTCTCCGTCCTCCGCCGCGCGGCCGGCGCCGTGCTGCGGACCAGGCGCGATGCCGCCACGTACCTGCGGCGTACGGGCCAGCAGGAGCGGGAGGTCCCGTGGCAGACGTTCGTCGACGCGCGTCGGAGGGCCAAGACGGCCGGTTTCGATCGCTGACGGCGTCAGTACCGATCTCGCGAGATGGGCATCCGCCACCGATCCACACCCGCCCGGCGTGGCACTAGACACGACGCCATGGAGAAGACGACGTCCAGGCTCGGTGCCGCCGCGAGCGCGGGCTACGCCTCGGGCTCGCTCGTGACCGGGGCGTTCTCGACCGTCCCCGGCCTGCTCATGCTCCCCTACCTCACCGACACGCTCGGCGTCGCGGCCGGCCTCGCCGGGGCGCTCGCGTTCGTGCCGAAGGCCTGGACAGTGCTGGTCAACCCCATCGCCGGACGCATCAGCGACCGCACGACAACATCGATCGGCAGCCGACGCCCGTACGTGCTCGGCGCCGGGACCGCCGTCGGGATCGGGTTCGCCCTCATGTTCGCCGGCCCGTTCGCGGCCGCCGCAGGCGCGGCATGGGCCATCACCGGCTACCTGCTCACCGCGACCACCTTCGCGTTCTTCCAGTCCCCGTACGCCGCGATGCCCGCCGAGATGACCGACGACTACGGCGAGCACACCCGGCTGATGAGCTGGCGGGTCGCCGGCATCGCCCTCGCGACGCTCGCCACCGGCGGCGTCGCACCGCTGGTGGTCAAGTCCGCGGGCGGCGGGCTCCCCGGCCACCAGGCGATGGGGGTGCTGGTCGGCGCGGTGATCGTCATCGGCGCGGTCGCCGCGTTCTGCGGAACGGCCCGAGCGGCGCGTCCCGCCGCCCCCGCGGCAGCGAGCCTGCGCTCCCAACTCGCCGTCGCCTCCCGCAGCCGCTCGTTCCGCAGGCTGCTGGTGATCGTCACCCTGCAGAGCGCTGCCACCGGCGCGCAGCTCGCGGGCGCCTCGTACCTGGCCCGGCAGCTCCTGGGCGACCCGGCGGCGGCCGGCCTGCTCGTGGCCGCGTTCACCGCGCCCGCCCTGGTGCTGCTCCCGGTGCTGCTGCGCGTGGGTGGCGGCCTCGACAAGCGCACCGGCGTGCTCGTCAGCTCCACGGCCTACCTGCTGGTGAGCGTGCTCTGGCTCGCCGTGCCCGGCGGCTCGCCGCTCTTCGTGCTGGTACTCGGCGCGCTGCTCGGCGCCGCGAACGCGGCACAGGACACGTTCGTGCTGGCGATGCTGCCCGACTGCATCGCCGAGGAGTCCGCGCGCAGCGGGCATCGGCAGGCCGGGGTCTTCGCCGGGGTGTTCAGCGCCGGCCAGGGTCTCGGGTTCGCCGTCGGCCCGCTGCTCTTCGGGCTGGTGCTGCAGATCGCCGGCTACATCCCGTCGACGACGGGCGAGGCCGTGGCACAGTCGGACACCACCGCGACCGGCGTGCTCCTCGGGTTCGGCGTGCTGCCCGCCGCGCTGACGGCGCTCAGCCTGCTCGCGCTCGGCCTCCCCTTCAGCCCCGGTCGGCGAACTCCGGACAGCCTTCGTCGCTAGTGCGGTGACCACCAACGTTCCCGGGTCGCTTTCGCCCGTCACGTACCGTCGGGGAACGCGCCAGTCCGGCGATCAAGTACTCCCGGCCGACAGGAGCAGAGCGTGCAGCACGCCTTCCTCTTCGACGAGGTCGCCGTCCTCGTGCGGCACTGGTTCGAGATCGACCTCGCCGACAGCCACCTCGAACACGGTGCCCGGGTCGAACTCCGCATGGTCGACCCCCAGCCACGCCGGGGTTCGGAGTCGGCCGCCCAGAAGATCGTGGTCGACCGGCCGGTCTGGCGGGCAGACCTGTTCGACCGCATCGACGGCACCCCGGGCGCCTTCGAGGCGGCTCACTTCCACCCCCACTTCGACGGCGTCGAGCCGTCCGATCGACACTGGGCCGACGCCGTCACAGCCACGCCGTGGGACTGGCTGGCGACCCAGCTGACCGACATCGCCGGAGTCGCCGCCACCGGTGGCGTCCGGCTGCGCGACCCGGCCACCGTGAACGAGCAGGTCGGCGCCGCCGCGGACGCGATCGTCAGCGCCGCCCGCGGCCGGGCCGCGCCGCTCTGCGGATCCGCACAACAGTGCTACGCCTGGACCCGCGACACCGAGGCCGCCGTGCACGCCATGCTCGGTGCGCTGCAACGGCCCGACCTCCTCGACCGGCACCGGGTGGCGCCGTGGCTGCCGGCGGGCGCCTGACCCCCATCAGGCCCCGACCAGCGGCGCGAGCACGGCCTGAAACTGCGCGGGGGTCGGCGTCGTGTACACCACCGGGCTCCCGATCTCCACGGTCGCGCGGTGCAGCTGCGCCGTCGCACCCTGGAAGGCGCACGAGCCGCTCTCCGGCCCGTCCTCGACGCGCTCGGCAACGCACGCACGGGTGGTGGGCCCTAAGATCCACTCATGCCGCCCAGCCCGCAGCCCGCGCCGACGCGGCTGTTCGGGCGGCTCCTGCGGATCATCCGGGTGCAGGGCGACAGCATGGTCCCGGCCCTGCACGACGGCGACCGCCTGCTTGCAGTCCGACCGGGCCCGTGGCGGCCGCTTCGCCAGGGGGCGATCGTCGTCGGGCGCGTACCGGCGGTCGCGGGCGGCGACGGATCTGCGCTGTTCATCAAACGGGTGCTCGCCCTGCCGGGTGAGGTCGCCCGGGTCCCGCTGGACCGGCTTTCCGCGGGCCGCTCGGTCGAGCAGTTCGGCGCGACGGTCGACGGCCTGGACGCGACCTGGGCGGTTCCGGCCGGGCACGTGTTCGTCAAAGGCGACGCCCGCGACAGCGCCGACTCCGTCAGCTGGGGCGCGATCCCGCGCGGCGAGCTGGTCGGTGTTGTCGTGGCGCGGTTGCCCCCCTCCTGAACGTCGCCGATCACGACCATGGGGAGAATGCCCCCGATCGGGGGAAGGGGCGTGGCATGCATCCGTGGGGGTTGTCGGGGCCGGAGTTCCTCGGGCTGTACGCCGCGGGTCTCGCGGTGGGGCTCGCCGTGGCGTTCGGGGTGCGGCTGGCGGTGCGCCGCCCGCGGCAGGCCGAGCAGACCGGCCGGCTCGCCCCCGAGGAGCTGGGCTTTCTCGCAGGCGGACCGCAGCACGCGGTGCAGGTGGCCGTCGCCCGGTTGGTCGACGCCGATCTGGCCAGGGTCGACCGCAGCGGCACCCTCACGTCCGTGGCGGACGGTGCGCCCGCCGGGCACCCGCTGGACGACGCGGTGCTCGCCGCGCTCACCGGACCGCGGAAGGTAGCCGAGGTGGCCGAACGGCTCGCCGGCTCGCCGGCCGTGACGGGGATCGGCGAGTCGCTGGTCCGCGATGGCCTGCTCGTCGCACCGGCCCGTGCGACCGCGGCCCGACGGCTCGCCCCGGTCCTGCTGTACGTGCTCTTCGTGATCGGGCTGGTCCGGTGGATCAACGGGCTGGTCGAGGACCTGCCCGTCGGCTACCTGACGTTCCTGCTCGCCGCGACGCTCGTGGCGAGCGTGTACCTGAGCAGCCGGCTCACGGGGTCGTCCAAGGCCCGCACGGTGCACGGCGACCGGGTGGTGGCCAAGGCCCGAGCCCGGAGGCGGAGGAAGGATCCGCTGGAGCGGGTGGCGGTGCGCGGTCTGTCCGCATACCCGGACAAGGAGCTCTCCAAGGCGCTGTCCAACGGCGCGATGGCAGGTTTCGTCGGGGGCGCGTGGAGCTACTCCTCCGCAGGCTCGTTCGATTCCTTCGCGCACTCCGGCCCGTCCGGCGGCAGCAGCTACACGCACAACTACACGTCGTCGGGCGACAGCTCGTCGTCCGGGAGCAGCTGCGGTGGTGGCTCCGGTGGCGGCTGCGGCGGTGGCTCCCCCTGATGTCCGGGGCACTGGGAATCGGGATCGGCTGGCGCCCGGAGATCGACCTGACGGTGGAGCGGCTGCCCGGTGTCGACTTCGTGGAGGTGCTGGCGGAGAACGTCCGCCCCGACCCGCTCCCCGAGTCGCTGACCGTGCTGCGTGCGCGCGGCGTGCCGGTGATCGCACACGCGGTGACGCTGTCGCTCGGCGGCGCCGAGCCGGTGGACCGCACACGGATCGCGCACCTGGCGGCGGTGGCGGAGGCCGTGGACGCGCCGCTGGTCAGCGAGCACGTCGCGTTCACCCGCGCGGGCGGGCTCGACTCCGGTCACCTGCTGCCGGTGCCGCGCACCCGCGACGCGCTGGACGTGCTGGTGGAGAACGTGAACCTGGCGCAGGCCGAGCTGCCGGTGCCGCTGGCACTGGAGAACATCGCCGCGCTGCTCGACTGGCCGGACAGCGACCTGACCGAGGGGCAGTTCCTCACCGAACTCGTCGAACGCACCGACTGCCTGCTGCTGATCGACGTGGCCAACCTGTACGCGAACTCCGTCAACATCGGCACCGCACCGGAGACGTTCCTCGACGAGCTGCCTCTGGAGCGGCTGGCCTACGTGCACGTCGCGGGCGGGGTCACCCACGACGGGCTCTACCACGACACGCACGCCCACGCGGTGCCACAGCAGGTGCTGGACACGCTCGCGGCGCTGTGCGCCCGGGTCGTCCCGCCCGGCGTCCTGCTGGAGCGGGACGACGACTACCCGCCGGACGCCGACCTGGCCGCGGAGCTCGCCGCAATCCGCGCCGTCGTCGACGGGCGCCCGTGACCCCGCGGGCGAAGCTGGCCGCTCGGCAACGGGAGCTCGTCCACGCGCTGCTGGCGGGTGGCCGGGTTCCGAACGGATTCGATGCACACCGGGTCGACGTCGAGGCCCGGTCGCTGCGGTCCACCCGCCGGTCGGTCGCCGCCCGGCTCCGCCCCGACCTGGTCGAACTCCTCGGCGACCGGTTCCGGCCGCTGTTCGACGCATGGGCGATCGACCACCCGAAACCGGCCGGCTCGTCGTTCCGTACCGATCTCAACCGTTTCGAAGCCTGGTTGTACGCCGGTGGCCATCTCGAGCCGCCCCGCGCACCACGCCGCTGGTTCCGCAGGTCGACGGGACACCGGCCCATGCGGTGATCATGGACCTGTCGGGGCCGGGTCCAGCTGGTAGCCCGAGGCCTGACGGCGGAACATCCTCGCGTACTCCCCGTCGGCCGCGAGCAGCCCGGCGTGGTCGCCGGACTCGACGATGCGCCCGCCGGAGAGCACGACGATCGCGTCGGCCATCGACACCGCGTTCAGCCGGTGCGAGATCAGCACGCTCGTCACGCCCGTGCGGCGGGCCAGCAGGCGCTCGTGGACCTCGTGCTCGGCGTCCGCGTCGAGGCCCGCGCTCGGCTCGTCGAGGATCAGCAGGTTGGGATCCGGCCGCATGAACATGCGGGCCAGCGCGATCCGCTGCCACTGACCACCGGAGAGATCGACACCGGATCCCCCGTCGGCCTCGCCCGCGAACATCCGGCTGAGCATCGTGTCGTAGCCGCGCGGCAATCCGTCGAGCACCGCATCGACACCGGCCCGCTCGCCCGCGTCCCGGACCGCCGCACGATCGTCGATCCGGGCGACGTCACCGAGCCCGACGTTCTCCGCAGCGGTCAGGTCGTACTCCATGAAGTCCTGGAACACCGTGCCGATGCGCTCCCGCAGTGACGCGGGGTCGTACTCGCGAACGTCTACCCCGTCCCACAGCACCGCGCCGCGGTCGGGGTCGTAGAACCGACACAGCAGTTTGACCAGGGTCGATTTGCCCGCACCGTTCGCCCCGACCAGCGCGAGCGAGCCACGGGCCGGGACGTACAGGCTCACTCCCTGCAGCACCCACGGGTGATCGGGAGAGTAGCGGAACCACACGTCACGCAGCTCGATCCCGTCACGCAGCGGCGGGCAGGGGCGCTGCTCCCCCGGCGCCACGGCGGCGCGCGAAACGAACGCGCTGTAATGACCGAGCAGCAGCAGCGCTTCGAGCACGGTGCCGACCGAACCGACGAGAGCGGCCGACGAGGTCTGGATGGCGGCGATCGCGGCAACCGCGACGAACACGTCACCGATGCTGATGCCGCCGTTCACGGCCCGCGCGGCCACGATCAGCAGCCCGGCTGCGCCGAGCACCCCGGTCACGACCCCGAGCGCGAGCTGGCGGCGCAGCACCGCGCGGTCCATGCGGCGCGTGCCGTCGTTGAGGACCCGGAACTCCCGCATGAAGCGCGCGAGGAAGTGGTCCCCGAGCCCGAACAGGCGGATCTCCTTCGCCGCGCGATCGTCGGTCTGCAGCAGGCCGTAGAAGATCCGGCGGCGCATGTGCGGGCTCATCGAGAACGCGAGGGCGGCCTTGCGACCGCTGAGCCTGCGCTCGACGATCAGCCCGGGGATCGCCGCCGCGAGCGCGAGCCCGGCCGCGGCCGGGCTCAGCACCAGCAACGACGCGACGAAGCCGACGAGGGTGACGCTCCCCTGCACCACCGCGATGCCGACCGACAGCACCGCCGGTGGTGCGCTCTCACCGCCCTGCTGGGCGAGCTCGAGCTCGTTGTGGAACGCCGGGTCCTCGAACTGGCGCAGGCCCGGGACCGCGTTCACGGTCTCGAACAGCCTCCGCTGCACGAGCACGTTCACCCGGCGCTCCAGCTCCGCCCGCAGGTAGGTTGCCAGCGCCGGCAGCAGCAACGTCACGAACGTCGTGGCCGCCAGCCCCGCGGCCGGCGCCAGCAGCGGACCGAACGCGCCGTCGGCGACGGTGAGCCGGTCCACCAGCACCTTCACCAGCCACGCGGTGGCGACGGGCGCCGCACCCGTCGCCACCGACGCCACTGCGAGCGTGATGGCCTGCACCCGCCCCGCCCGCCACATCAAGGCGAGCGCAGTCGGCAGCGACCGCAGCGAACCCCGCTTCACGCGCCGCGCACACCACTCGCGAGCAGCTCCCCTGCCCCCGCCGCAGAACCGACCGGCGACACCACCCGACCACCCTCGACCACGTAGAACGTCGGGTACGCGTCTACCTCGAACGCGGTGACGATCGGGCCACCGGGCACCCGCTCCCGCACCACCGGCACCGAGCCGAGCGCCCCCAGCAACTCGTCACCGCCCTCACCCGAAACCACGGCGAACCCGGACGTCCCGGCCGTGACCGCAGCGGCGAACTCCGGCGCATGCGACAGACACGCCGAGCAGGTGGTCGAGAAGAACGCGATCAACCCACGCCCGTCGCCCAGGAACCCGGCGTCCACGGGCCGGCCGTCGACCGTTTCCGCGGTGAACGACGGAAGCTCGGTACCGGCGGCCAGACCGCCTGGCACGCCGATCATCGGGCCGAGCGAGGCGAGCTTGCGCTCATGCGCGGCGAGACGGCGGACCACCGCGCCCGTCAGCAACAGGTTGGCGCCCACGAGGAGCCCGAGCACCACGACGACGACCACGAGCAGGTCCACAGACAGATTCCCCCGAACTCTTCACGACCGGCGCCTGGCCACAACTAACCGCCGAATGCTGCGGAACCGCGACCACGCCTTCCCGGGTGCGGCCGAGACCCTGGACAGATCGTCCGTGGTGCCACGCCCCCGTACTCCCGGCTGACTGGCGGGGTCAGCAATTGGGAAGGTTCTCACCGACCGAGCAGTAGGGGAAGACGATCTTGCACCACACCGGGCGCCCACAACTGTAGTAGCAGACCTTCGTCCGCCCGCCATCGCAGCAGGAGCGCTCTCGACAGGCACCCGCTTGCTCCTCGGGCACAATACTCGCCAGCACCCGGTCAGCCAATCGAAGCATTACACTCATTCAACGACCTTTCTCAATTCCTGGAGCGACCCGAATGGCCACCATGGGGTGAAGACCGTAGTGATCCCAAGGCGACGTCCACAAGATCATGAACGTGTGATCAAGATCTCACCACCGAGATGGCGCGGCAAGCGACAAAGCGAAAGACGGCAACCGATTGGTTACCCTTCGACTTTCCGGGTAGCGCGGACCTCGGTATCGGTCGATGACGCCGGTCAACGCATCCCACGCACCGCGCGCGACGACCTCCAGCAGATCGTCGAAACCACCGGAATGCACCCGCACCTTGCCGAACGCCGACACCGCGAACAGGCCACCGAGGACGAGCTGGACGGTCAGCAGCAGATGCGCCGTGTGCTATCTAGCAACCGGGAACACGAGTGGCGCCGACAGCCCGATATGAGCTCCATCGACGATCAGGCGCACCGAATACCGGTGTCCTCGCAAATCACCTGGGCCCACAGCCGTAGTAGCAGCGGACGAGGAAGTTGCCCCTGCAGAATGTGCGCCCCTTACAGGGCGAGTGCGGCCGGCAGCACCCCGCAGCCAGCCGCGCTTCACGCGCCGCGCACACCACTCGCGAGCAGCCCCCGAGCATCCGCCGCAGAACCGACCGGCGACACCACCCGGCTACCCTCGACCACGTAGAACGTCGGATACGCATCGACCTCGAACGCAGTGACGATCGGGCCGCCGGGCGTCGGCTCCCGCACCACCGGCACCGCCCCGAGCGCACGGAACAATTCATCACCGCCTTCGCCGGAGACCACGGCCAAGCCGGACGTTCCGGCCGCGACCGCGGCGGCGAACTCCGGAGCGTGCAACTCACACGCCGGGCAGGTGGTCGAGAAGAACCCGATCAACCCGGGCCGGTCGCCGAAGAACCCGGCGTCCACGGGCTGCCCGTCCACCGTCTCACCGGTGAACACCGGGACCTCGGCTCCGGCCGCCAGCCCACCGGGCACACTGACCGTGGAGCCGAACATGGCGAGCTTTCGCTCATGCGCAGCGAGACGCCGGACCACCGCACCCGTCAACAGCAGGTTGGCACCCACCATGATGCCGAGCACCACGACGACGACCACGAGCAGATCCACAGCAGATTCCTTACGCCATCGAGTTCAGGTTCCGCGCTTTTGGCGTCAGCAGCTGGGGAAGCCTTCGCCGATGGCGCACTCCCCGTAGTAGCCGGTGCACCACGCCGGTCGGCCGCAACCGTAGTAGCAGGTCTTACGACCCCGGAGAGCATCGCAACAGGTGCGCTCGGTGCAGGCACTCGCCGGCTCCTCGGGCACCATTCGCGCCAGCACCCGGTCGGCGAGTCGGCGCATGACAGTCATTCGACATCTCCTCAATTCCTGGCTCGGCCCATGTGGCCGTCGTCAACGGCCGAGACCGTAGTGGGCCAAGATCATCGCAGCAAGTCGGGGTCTATCGAGATTTCGCCGGCGCGACGACGTCCAACAGGTCGTCGAGGCCCACCACCACGGCCAGCACGACCGCTGCGACCAGGCCCGCAACCACGAACGAACCGGTCGAGAATGCCGGTGACGCATTCATGGTAGTGCCGACCAGGGCCCCGATGACAGCCAGTGCCGCGAGAACGACGTTGCGCACCGCGTGTGCACCCCGCAACGGCGCACTCTCGACGCCGAAGCAACGGCATCTCGGACGACGACCGCGCCGCACCGTCATGCCGACGACGACCGCGAAACCCAGGAACAACACGGCACCGAGGACGAGACCGGGCACCGCCGTGACCGGCGCGAGAACGAGTACGACCACGGCGATCTCCGCGACCATGACCGTGGCCCCGACCAGTGCACGGATTCGTTCCGGCACCCCGAAATCGGCCAACGACCGCACGAACGCCGACCGCGCCCGCACCTTGCCGAACGCCGATACCGCGAACACGCCACCGACGACGAACTGGACGGTCAGCAGCAGGTATGCCATCTGCGCAGTCCCGGGTAGCAGAAAGACACTCTCGGCGATGCCCTCATCGATCAACCCCTCTCCAACTGTGGCGGCACGTTATTGGTGTCCCGCGGCAGCCGCCCGGCCGGGCCGCCGGTCAGTGATCAACGTCTCTCACACGGTCGCGCTGTCGTCGCGCCGCGGGACGATCCGCGGGCGCCCGCCCCGGGCTCCCGTGGCCGAACTCAGGGCCACGGGACCCCAGGGCGGGAAGCGTCCTACGAGTCGAGCTGGGAAGCCTCAGCTACTCGTCGGCACGCTATGACGCACCGCGATCCGGGAGCGGATCACCTCGGCGAAGACCGCAGCATTGCGCACCGGCAGCACCAGGGTTCCGCCACGGCGCCGGAGCTCGATGACGTCACCCCCGGTGACGACGTAGTGTCCGCCGCCCTCGAGCCGGACCCATGGGCTGTCCTCCGGCCGCGCCGGACGTACCGACACACCCTTCACGTCGGCGAGCTGGACGCTGATCCCGAACGCGGACGCAGGACCCGGACGCAGAACGGCGACGATCTCCCGGTCGGTCAGGCACACCTCGTCCTGCAGCACCCAGGCAGGAAGGCCCGACTGATCCGATCGAATCTTCTCGCACACCTCGACGTCCATCTCGCCGAGCTCCGGCCTCAGCGGGTATCGCATCGCTCGGCCGGCGATCACCACGCAGACCAGCTGTGCCACGACGAGCCCCACCGCGGCCAGGGTCTGCACCGGCCATTCCTCGGTGATGGCACTGCTCGCCAGCCCGACGGCGCAGGCGTGGGGCACAACCACAACGAGCGCCCGCCGCAGCCAGCGAGCTGGGCGGTGGCGCACCGCGTCCCGCCGCTCCCGCCATACGCCCATGATCGGCGCCCCGACCACGAGAGCGGCGGCCAGCGCCGCCACCTCGACCGGCGCGACGCGGCCCCGAACGACCACCGCCAGTACGGCGACCAGCGCCGCCACGTGCACCGCCATGGCCAGGCCCAGCCAGAACCACTGCCGGCGAATTCGGTTCGAAATCAGCCTTGCATTGGAGTTGCTCACTCCGGACACCTCCACGATTTGGAAGAGTTTCTGTCTGCCGATGAATGTCGAAGACAGAAAGTGGAGGTGCCCGCGCCCGCTCCTCGGGCCCGGCGTGGCCACCGGCGGCGAGGGAGGACGCCTGACCTGCAAAGGATGGCGGCACGGGGCGGCGGCGGGGCGTCATGGCACGACCTCGCCTGAAGCCGCAGCCGATTCCGGAGCGGTTCGCGGCCGCACATCGCGGGAGTCGTCACCATCGCCGGCGAATCCGGCCGAATTGTTGTGGTCGGCGGCTTTCGGGCCGTCCCGCGGTGGCCCGCGATTGCGCGGATCGTCCACGGGCCGCCCGTACACGGAGCGGCCGACCCGGCCCGGGTTCGGCGCCCTCAGCACCGGTCCCGGCCACCCCGCATCCAGGTCACCGTCGAGCAGCGGCCGATGGTCATCACCCAGATCCCCGTCCGCACCGGAAGCCACTGTCGACCATGGCTCGATCTCGCCGAGGTACTGTGCCGCCCTATCGGCGATCCGCCGGACGTCCTGGCCCTGCTCGCCAGCTGCCCCATCCGGACCGGCCCGGACGCGTGGCGGACCACGGGGCACGATCGGCAATGCCTTTCCTGGCAGCCCCATCCGCACAGCGCCCACAGCCCGCTCCGGCTCGGTCAACGCCTGCGGCGCCCCGCCGTCGCCTGCCGGACCAGACCCGTCCACCACCAGCCACTGACCGCCGGGGTCCAACACAACCCGCGATCTGCCGTCTCGATCAGGCGCGTGAACCCATACGCCGGCGTTCGGCGCCTGGACCGGCGTGCCCACCCGCTGCTGCAGCTCCCGCACGTCGACGCCGCAGGCCAGACTGCATGCCGGGATCACCAACCGGGGACGCCGCCCGCTCACAGCTGCCACGGCCTGCTCCCGCCACGCGACGAATTGCGGCAGCGCCGCCAGCAGCCGGGCCACCTGTGCTGGCAGCAGGCGAATCCGCACTCCGTCCGTGATGACGTAGATCCCCCGCTGGTCCGCGTGCGCGACCACGGTGAAGTCCACCGGATCAATCCACAGCGACAGCGCGTGATCATGCAGCGGATCCCCGGGCGCGGCCAGAATCACCCCAGCTCCGTGCGGGTTCACCAGCATCGTGTCAGCCAGGTCGCGCAGATCCTTGTCAGTCGCCCGCCGTTCACCGCGCAGCGCGTCCCGCAGCAGCGCAACCTGGACGTCGTCGAGCCCGATGCTGTCACGCCGGGCCGCGCGAGCCCGCAGGCGCCCGTCGCGAGCGATGCGGGGCCTCCAGTCATCGGACATGTAGAGCGCGGCGGCCGATCCCACGTCACGCACCCCGTGGCGGGCCAGCTCCCTCTTGATCACACTCGCCTCGTCCGGGGTGGCGCCCACCCGGATCAGCGCAGCCTCCAGCTCGTCGGCCGTGCCGATCCGCAGCCGGCCGACCGCCGGCCCCACCAGCAGGGCCAGCACCGCCAGGATGGGGACGGCGAGCAGCAACAGCCGCCCGTGCGCGGCGTCCACCAGGTTCGCGTACGGGGCCCCGGCCGCCGCGAGGCCGGCCACACCTGTCGCGAACCCGCCCAGCACCGGGATCGACATCGCCGAGCCGGCCGCGACGCTCCCCGCCTTCCCCACGTTGATCAGCGAGGCGCCCTTGCCGCCCTCCATCCATCGGGACAGCCCCGCCTGCATCCAGGCCGTCGCCGCCACCGACACGGCCTGCGTGACGAGGAGTGGCACCAGGCCCGGGGCCAGGTACAGCCAGAACGCTGGCAGGATCTGGACGACCGCGAGCGCCGTGCCGACACGGATCACGCGCGCCTCGCTCATCGGCCCCGGTTCCGCGTGCCGCAGGCCGAGCCTCGCGCCCAGCGCCCCGCGCCTGCCCAGCAGCTGCTTGATCCCGGGCCACGCCTTCCGCACTCCCAACGCCGCAAGCCGGCTGACCAGCAGCAACACGCTCACCACGTGCTCGGTCGCCCCGTACGCCGACGTCGGGTCGTTGAGCAGCACCATCTGGTCCAACATCGCCCCGCCCAGGAGGAACGGGGGCGCCCCGGAAAGCACGGTCAGCACCGGGATCGACGCCATCAGCCGCACCAGCCCGTGCGGCGTGCCGACGACCTGGTTGAACGTTCCGTGCATCGACTCCCGGACCGTCAGCGATTCCCGGACCGTCGGCGAATCCGGCGGCTGGGGGCCCAGGTTCTCCCCGCGCACCGCGACCGACACGGCCACCGTCAGCCCGATCGCCAGCCCCGACAGCACCAGCATGGACACCGGTATCCCGACGAGGGCGATGCCGTTGACGATCAGGATCGGCAGCACGATCTGCCCGATCGTGAAGCTGGACTCGTACTGCGAGTCCCGGGCGTCCTTCTGCTCCGATGAAAGCGGGTGGTAGATGTCCATGCGACCCCGGACCAGGGCTGCGGCCAGGCCCATCACGCCGATGGCGACGAGCGACGGCAGGAACAGCCCGGCGAGATCGACCAGCCCGATCATGGCCAGCCCGGCCGACCCGACCGCCCCCAGCACGACGGTGGCCACCATGTTCTTGATCAGCCGATCGCCCAGCGTGGCCATGCCCAGCCCGATGACCGCCGTGGCCGACGTCCCGATCGAGCCCTGCGTGGTCACCCAGGACGTCGGCTGGTCGTAGTAGGAGGCGAACTCCACCGACGCCATCATCTGCGCGCCCGCTGCCTGTCCCGGGAGGGCGAACGTGGGCCCGGCCAGGCTCGCCATGTGCCGCTTCCACCCGAGCCGGGCGACCTCTCGGGCGTGTCGCACGTCCCGCCGCCCGAAACCGGCGAGCACCCCCTCGGCCATCGCGTCCGACGTGGCCCGCTGCTCCGCCCGCTGCGCCCTGAGGAGCGCCCCGCCCCGATCCTCCAGCAACGTCGGCAGGTTCTGCGCACCGCGCAGATCCGTGGGGACCTGCCGGCGCATCCACCACCGCCGCAGGCGGTTGCGAGCCTTCTCCGCCCGTTCGGTCGCGTGCATCGCGCGCTTCACCGCGAGCACTCCCTTGCGGGCTCGCTCCACCTCCGCGACCGCCTCGCGAACCGGCTTGAACTCCGCGCGCAGCCGGGCACCGCCGCGCCGTGACAGCGGCAGCCACTGGGCCCGCCACCCCGGCACCTCGCCCGCTGCGGCCAGGCCGGCGGTCCGCACCTCCGCCTTGATCTCGGCGATCAGCGCCGCGGAGTCCCGACGGTGCTCCTCCGCCTCCCACCCTTTCTCGTCCAGGTGACGCTTCTCGTGGTCGCGCACCCTCGACCACATCCCGGCCGCGCGTAGCGCGGGCACCCGCTCCGCGACAACGACGTACACACGACGGCCGCGCCGGTCCCGCCACCCGGCCGCCCACACCCGACGGGCCATCGCCTCGGCGGCCTTCCGGTCCATCCCGTCACGCCGCAGCCACCGCGCCAGCCGTGCCTGCGACGGCGTCCACAACCGGTCGCCCTTTTCCACCGCGAGCGGAGGCCCTCGGATGCGCAACAGTCCGGCCGCCCACCGGGCCACCCGGGAACGGTGCCCGTGCCTGACGAGCAGACGGTGCACCCGTGCCTCGTCCGCCGAGCTCAGGCCGTCGGCGAGCAGACCGCCGTCACCGCCCGTGCCGATGCCGTCCTCGAAATTCCGCGCGTGCCACAACGGGGTCCGCACCAGCCACAACGCCGCCGCCCACGCGCCCACCCCGGCGACCAGCAACGTCGGGACGAACCCGAACCACGTCACGGCCAGGCCCCCGACCAACGCGCCGCTCGCGGTGCCCACCGCGGACAGCCACATATCCGCGGCATGGGTGCGGGTGCGCAGCCCAGCCGGCGTCACCCCGCTCCGGTACGGCCGGACGGCGACACCCGACGCGGCAACGGTGACGGCCGACGCGAACAGGCTGACCGCCGCGAGAGCCACCCCCCACCCCGGTTGGGCCAAGGGCAGCAGCAGGTACAGCGGCCCCGCCCACACCGCAAGGACCCAGAACAACCGCGCCGCCCCGACCCTCTCGGCCAGCCAGCCACCCAGCCGGGCGCCGGTGAACCCACCGACCGCAGCCGCGGCCAGGACCACGCTCACCACCAACGGCGAGGCCTCCAACGCGCTGACCAGGAACACCATCAGCACCGCGGTGCGCATCGCCCAGAAGAAGTTCCTCGTGGCGGTCACTCGCGTGATCAGCCCCAGCACCGGATGGGCGAGGGTCCAGAACAGGCCTTCCAGCAGACCGTGCATCCGGGCCCGCACCGACGACGACAGCGGCGTCCGCGACCGCCAGACCGGGACCTCCGGGGTCTTGATCCGGGACAACATCACCGCGTTACCGAGGTACGACACCGCGTCGGCCAGCACCGCTCCCGCTGCCCCGATCGCCCAGACGAGAACCGCTCCCACCGCGGACCCGACCATCCGCACGGTGTGCAGATCGGAGGTCAGCTTGACCTCTTGTCTCCTCAGCCGGCTCCGGTCGCCCCGAGCCAACGACTCCCCGTACGGCCGCGCGGCAATCGGATAGAACAGCCCGACCACAGCCCGCAGCGCGACCACCACGTACAGCTGGGTCAACGTCAGCCACCCGAACACCGCGGCCACCGGGATCGATGCCGTCGTCACCGCGACGAACAGCGCGACCCGCATCATCAGCGGCCGCTTGCGGGCCCGTTCCACCACCAGCGCCGCCGGCAGCGTCAGCACCAGGCTGGTCACCGCCGACAGCACCGTCAGCATGGCCACCTGCAACGCCGACGCGTCGAGCACCGACACCGCCAGCAACGGCACTGCCAACGTCCACACCTGCCCACCGACCATGTCGACGATCCGCCCCGCCCGGAGGAACCAGAAGTCGATGGCCAGCCGCCGGTCCTGCATCGCCCGGGCCGCCACGAGCTCCGCGGTGAGTACGGCCGCCTGCTCGTCGTCGCGGGTGTTGCGGTGCTCGTCGTCGAGCAGGGGGGAATCCCGCTCGTGCGCCAGCAGCCGGTACCACCAGTCGGCGGGCAGCCGGCCCGCCGCGATGTGTTCGGCGATCTCCACCAACCGCGTCCATGTGACGACCACGACGCCGTCGCGGGCCACCACGACTCCCGGGTCGGTCCATCCGAACACCAGCAGGCGCTCCGCGTACGACACCGACACGTCATCGCCGGCGACCAGCACCCGCACGCCCGGCGGCGCAGCCGGCAGCACCGCCGCCAGCCTGTCTGCCACCTCCGCCAACGGCACCAGCAGGTCGACGTACTCGCGCAGCGAGGTCGACACCTCGTCCCGCGCCGGATCGCTCAGCCGTTCTCCGACGTTGGGCCCACCGCCGCCGGCGTCGTCCGTAGGCAACGCACGCCCGTCCGGTGGGCCGCCGCGGTGCAGAACCCCCAACAGGAACCCGAGCGCGAGCGCCACGACGATCGTGGCTCCCGCGTGCAGCCACAGGTTCTCCAGGATCATTCTCAGCAGTCCGTTGACGCCCAGCGCCACGCCGTCGACGTGCTGGGCGATGCGCTCGACACGGGTACCGGCGTCATCGCGGCGCACCCGCAGATGCTTGATCACGGCCTGGACCCCGAACGCGACCGCCGCCACACCCATCAGCACCGCCGCCCACGGCCCGAATCCGGCCAGCTCGATCGCGTGCAGCCCGATCGCGGCCGTCACAGCGGGGAAGGCCACCCACCGCCGCACCCACTCTTCCGGTGCGTCGGACACCGAGCTCTCGCCGTGACGGTCGCCATCGTCATCACGCCACGCCCGCCACGCCGCGGGCCAGGTCGCGATCAGGAACGCCAGGTCGGCGACGACGAAGGCACCACCGACCCACGACCCGAACCCGGCGAACGCCAACATCGTGCCGACGTCGATCCACAGGTCGACTTCCCAGATCAGCACGACGCCGGTGGTGAGGATGCGTCGCGGCCACTTGGTGCCCGACCACCCTTTCGCCGTGAAGACGTCGAAGGCGCCCCACAGCACGAACATCACGAACGCCGCCGCGGCGGGAAGCGGGAACACGAACCCCGCCACGATCGATGGGACCCCCAGCCCCATCCCGATGACGGCGGCCAGAACCCACCCGGGCACCTTTCGATAGGTCTCGCTCCCCGGCACCGCAATCCGACCGAGCAGCGTGGCGGTCGCCCAGTGCCACACCGCGCGGACCCGGCGCAGTGACACAGCAGCTATCAGCGACACAGCAGCTATCAGCCTGCGCTTGACCAACTGCAGAGCGGCCATCACAGATGGAAGGGCTCGGGTGGTTCGCTCGCCGATCAAGGCCCAGATCGTGAAGACCACCATTGCGACTGCCAGCCCGACCTGCAGCCAGGGCGGCATGGCGTCCTGGCTGATGGCGACCAGCGCAGCGAGCAGCCCGATCGGCACGATTGCGCGGCTCGTACCTTCCGAGTCGCCGGCCGCGGGTGCTGTACCGAGGGCCAGCGGGATGTCGACTGCCGTGACGTTGTCCTGGCCGCCGGCGGCGAGGGCGGTGCGGACGAGGTGGGTGACGCGAGTCTCGGCGGTGCCGCTGGAGGCGGCGGCCAGGTCGGCGAGGGTGAAGTAGAAGTGCAGGCCGTCGGTGGTGATTTGCAGGCGGCTGGGTTTGTGAACGATCTGCTCGGTGAGCGCCGGTCGGGTGCGGGGGCTTTCGCCGAGATAGGCGGTCAGCTCGCCGGCGTCGGTGAGGTGGTCGGTGGTGAGTTGCACCGGTGTGCCGCCGGTGGCCGGGTCGGGCAGGAGGTAGGCGCGGGTGTCGCCGAGGTGGGCGATGATGACCTTGATGTGGCCTGGGCCCGGGATGGCCTGTAGGGCGAGGTAAGTGGTGGCCGGCTGGTAGGGCTGGCCGGGCATGGCCAGCGCGGCGACGCGCGCGGCGGCCATGGCGGCGGCGTGCAGCTGGGCCTGCTCGTGGGTGCGGCCGGGTTGGTCAGTGCGGGTCAGCTCGTCCAGAGCGGTGTTGGCGGCGATGCGGGCAGCCAGCTCGGAATGGGTGCCGCTGGCCACCCCGTCCGCAACCACCACGGTGATCACCTCGGTGGCCGGGTCGTAGTGGGCGGCGACGGCGTCGTGGTTGCGGGCGCCGGGCACGGCGCCGGGATCGCTGGCCACGGCCACGCGTGGGGTGTCGGTGCCTTCGGGTAGGACGAAAGCGATCCCGTCGTGGTCGTCCTCGGTGGTGCGGCGCCGATGGCCTGTGGGTTCGGACACGGACAGCAGCGCGAAGGCGTGCGTGAGTTCAGTGGGGTTGCGGGCGACCAGTCTGCGGGCGTGGTGTTCGCCTCGGCGCAGCTGCCACCGAGGCCCGAGTTCGATGGTGATCTTCGCTTCACGGGCGGCACGAGCCGCGTACCGGAATCGGATCAGGGCAACGCGGGCGTGGTGCAGCGCGTCCTGGTAGGCAGCGCCACCGGTGGCGTGGCGGAGCGCGCGGTCCGCGGCTGTGACCGACGCGAGCGCCCGGCGTAGCTCGATCGCCGGGGGCGGGTATGGGGTAGCGCGGCTGGGGCCGTAGTCGAGCAGGTGCTCGGCGCGTTCGAGCAGCCGACTGACCTGCGCCGGCCGGGCTGGGGCCTCCGGATAGTCCTCGTTGCGGATTCGTTCGACCAGCTCGCGGAGCTCCTCGTAGGCGACCAGTCGCTTCTCGGTGGCGTGATTGAGCTCCTGTTGGGCGCTGCGCAGCTTGGGGCTGTCGGTTGTGCGGGAGTCCCGGCGTCCCGGTGGGCCGTGGGGTCCGGAGTCGGGGCGTCGCAGCCGGATCATCACCTGCTCCGCACGACGCTCGGACAAGGTCGCCTGCTTGACCAGCGCGAGCGCATCGCGCAGCTCCGACACGGCGTTGGCCTGTTTGGCCGCGTCCGCGTGCCGGTCGGGTTTGGGGGCTGGGTCGACGCGGGCAAGCTGGTTGCGGTGCTGGTAGCTGCGCCCGCGCCACGACCGCCAGGCCCGGGTCACGTCGTCCCAGAAGCCGGGCGAGTGATGGCGGAATGCGAGCCGCTCGGCGGTGGGCAGCAGGTCCAGCAGGAACTCGTGGGCCTGCCGGACCGCGTCCTCGTCGCCGCGCCCGACGGTGGCGCGGAACAGCGGGGCGAGCTTCTCGCCGCCGGACAGCATCTGCGGGTTGGTGCGCAGCGCGTGACGCAGCCTGGGGTTGGCCGGTGCCGGATCGGCGTAGAGCCACAGGCCGGCCGCGCCCCGCCAGCGGATGCGCAGCTCCTCGGTGGCGGAGTACCCGGTCTTGGGATCGCCGACGAGCAGGCCGACGCGCGCCATGCCGCGCAGCTTGCGCTGCCAGGTCTCCTGGCTGACCTGGTAGTCGCCGCCCTGGTGACGCCGGTGCAGCTCGGCGGCTGTCAGCGGGGTGCTCTCGCTGGCCGCGGTGAGCAGTATCGCCAGCAGCGAGCCGTCCGACAGCGACGGCGGCGCGTCGACGGCCTCGGCGATCTTGCCGCGTTCACCGCGGCTCGGGCGATGCAACCAGCGCACCAGCAGGGGCTTGCCGCGCCAGTGCCGGCGCTCGAACCTGTGCAGCTCGACCTCGTCCACGATGGCGAGCGAGGTGTCCAGCAGGGCCACGGCGGCGATCACCCGGTCGAAGATGTCGATTCGATCCACGATCTGGTGGCGCCCCTTGCGGTGCGCGGTGAAGCGCAGCCTGGAGTGATCGGCCGCCAGCGCGTCGGCCAAACCGCGCAGGCGTTCCCCCAGCAGCGCCCGGGCCGCGACCAGGCCCCGGCCGTCGATGACCCGTCCCAGCTCCCGATCGAGTTGCCCCTCGGCGCGCGCGACCAGCAGGTCGACGCTACGGCGCTGCTGGCGGGTGTAGCCGGGGGCGGCGAGCAATCCCCGCGCGTCATACAGCAGCGCCAACAGCTCATCGCGCAGGTAGGCGATGCGCAGCTCGCGCCGCTCTTGCAGCGCCTGGTGCAGGCGCCGCTCCCAGACGCTGCGCAGAATCGGCGCTATCTGGACTCCGGCCACCGGCGCGGTGCGGTCCGCGGGCAGTCCCAACAGCTTTCGGTCCTCGTCGCTCAACTCGAGCCGGTTCAGGTTCTGCGGGGTGAGCAGCTCGTCGAGCAGCATGTCCAGGAACGTTGCGACCTCGGCCTGGTCGCGATCACCCCGCTGGGCCATCCGGCCCGCCGCGCCGCGCAGCGCCTCCCGGTTGCTGGCCGCCATTAGCAACGCCAGCGCCACCGCCCGCCGGTGCTGCGCATGGCGCTGTGTGCGGATCCATTGTGCCTTCACGACCGCGTCGGCCAGCTCGGGGAGCAGCTCGGCGATCCACAGCAGCTGCACCGAATCCGGCGGCTGCACCCCTATCTGCTCGATCAGCCGGCCGGCCACGTCCTCGGCCAACCCGCGGTCCAGCGTCCGACCCGGCTCCGAAACCAGCTTCGGGGCGGTGACGGTCAGCAGGTCATCGAGCACACCACGGAAGGGTTCGATCCGCCGCGTGACCCGCCGCCACGGCCAGATCGGCCGGTCGCGCCGCGGCATCGACCGAGAACTGAGATAGCCGAGGACTTTCAGAATCAGCTCGCCCAGATCCCGCGCCCGCCACAAAAGCGCGACCAGCACCACCACGACCGCAACCCGAAGCGAGACGGTCCAGACGTTCTCCGGTATGCCCGGCATCGGGCGCAGGATCAGGTAGGTGAAAGGCGTGCCGAACAGCAAGTCGAGCTTGAGCGCGGAGGGCAGCCAGTCCGGCCGACCGAACGTCTCGAAGTTGATCCTCCGGTGGTCCAGGACACGCTGCAACCAGATCGGCCACCCCGAGATCGTGCCGCTGGCCCCGATGCCGGCGAGCAAGCTCAGCCGGCGGCTCTTGTGCTGCAGGTGCGTGAACACCCACACCATCACCCGCCCGCCCCAGGAGACCAGGTAGTCGCCCACGAATGCCTGCGGTGCCATCACCGCGGTCCATATCGCCAGCGCGACGAAGTAGTCGGCCCAGTTGTCCGGCACCGTGCTGATCCCCAACACGGCCAGCACCAGGCTGGTCGGGACGGCGTACACCCCGGCCAGCACCGCGTACCAGGACTTCTCGCCGCCGCGTATCCGCCGCTGCACCGCCGAACCCACCACGGCGGCCACCACCGCCGGGATCATCGCCGCCCACGTCGTCGACCACCCGAAGGTATGGGCCACCCAGTCCACCAGCACCGGCAACGCGGCCAGCGACAACAAGGTGTTCACCCAGGACACCGCGCCGGCCAAGCCGGCCGAGAGCCAGGCATCCCACCGTGGCCGGGTGTGAATACCCTTCGTCCGGTTCACGGTGCGCCGGTGCAACACGAATCTGTAGTTGTTGGCCCCAGCCACCACGATCGCCGCGATCAACGTCTTCACCGTGACCGACGCTTCTGGCCGGGAGGCTCCCCACTCGACGACCGCCGTCACCCAGTCCGGCGTGGCTGCCGCCAGGTAAGCCAGGGCGATACCGGCCAGCCCGTCCGCCACAAACCCGGTGATCCGAGCGGCGCGGGTGCCGCGCCAACCACTGACCGGGGGTCCACGGATCATCCGCGACGACCACACCACCCGGGCACCGGCCACCACGGCACCGACGATCACGCCGACGGCCAGCGTCAGTGCGACCGGACCCGAGCCGAGCACCCCGACCCCGAACCCGAACCCGAGCGCGATCGCCGAAACAGCACTCAGCGCGGTACGCGCCCGGCCCGGTCGCATCGGCACATCCCAGGCCAATCGCCGGGCCGTGGCGTGGCGGAAACCCGCCAGCCTGCTCGCCACCGCGCGGAACCGGTGACCGGGACCGGCCAGGCCGGTCGCGGCACCGGCCGGGGCCGCAGGGCCCACGGTCGGACTGCCCGTGACCGGTGGACCCGCACCGCCCTCGCCATGGATCGGCGCACCCCACGACTCGAAGAAGATCGCGGTCATCGCCCGGGTCGCTGCCATGATGGCCGCCGGGTCCACGATGCCGGAGAACGCCGGGTCGAGCAGGTCCGGTGTGGACCCAGCCGTCATCCCGGCGTTGTCATAGCGAACACCCAGGATCAGCGAGAGCTTGTCACCGGGGTAGTGGCTGAAGGCGGTGCCGCCCTGGGAGACGGGCACCTCCACCGCGGCGTCCGCGCCCAGTACGCCGCGGATCACCTCGGTGACCCGGTCGGTCAGCGGCTCGTCGTTGACCATCATGCCGGCCACCTCGTCGATGCGCTCCGTCACGGTGATCCGGGCCAGCACGTCCTCCCGCGACATCCCGGTCGTCGCGGCCAGCGTGGTAGCCAGTTCCTCGTGCGCGTCGCGGACGGCCGTCCGGAACAGCTCCAGCACCCGGTCCTGCACCGCCTGGTCCCCGGACCGCACCGTGCCCTCCAGCACCGCGCTCCCGGACTCCGCGTACAGCACCGCGAACGCGAACGTGACGTCCGCGTCCTTCTCGTTGGCGGTGAGGCCGGCCTCGGTCAGCGCCGTGGTCAGGTTCCGCGACACGAGGTGTTCCAGCCCGAGCAGCGGCGTCGCGTCGATGCCGTCGCGCGCGGTCGCCGTGATCGTCAGCTTGTGGGAGGAGTAGTTGACGACGCCGGACCGCAGGCCCACCTGGCCCGCGGGCAGCTGCGGCGACACCTGCAACTCGTAGGTCAGGCTCGCACCTGCGACGTGGCGGCCGTCGGCCTCGTCAACCACCGCCCGGGCGCCGCCGCTGGGGACCGCCTCCTCGGCCGGCTGGAAGATGATCCGGGCCCGCCCCGGCAACCCGTGTACGTCGTCGATGCTCTTGAGGACCTGCGCCACCAGCTCCGCCGCGGTGGCGACGATGTCGTGGCCCGCGGCATGGCTCACGCCCTCGACCTGCGAGGCAAACTCCAGGCCGCTCTCCTCGGGCACCGGGACCGCGTTGATCGGGACCCGGAACACGACCAGCGGGCCGTCGCCGGAACCGATGTCCACCGCCAGACCGCGGGCGTCCGCCGGCGCGCCCACGGAGTCCGGCACGAAGGCGATCCTCCTCGGCGCCAGCCCACCTGCCCGCAACGCGTCCTCGATGTGCCGCAGCGTCGTGATCTCCTGCCACGCCAGCTCGGGGTTGCGGTGCAGGAGCGGGTACAGCTGCGCCCCCTCCTGGCGCCGGGGCTCGATGTGCGCGTTCGCCCACGGGGGCAGGCCGGTCGTCCACCGGTCGTCGAGGGCGGCGGGTGGTGGGCCGCGTTCCCGGTTGCGCAGGCGCTGCAGCCACCGGACCAGCTCCCGCGGACCGATCCCCGAGACGGCCCAGAACGCGAGCGTCGCGAACACGAAGACGAGCACCGCCACGACGCCGAACCCGCCCAGGGCGTACGCCGGAACGCCCACCCCCATGCTGAAGATCCCGTAGGACAGCACCTTGACCGCGCCGCCGAGGCTCATCAACACGACCTTCTCCGTCTTGGTCAGCTCGGGCGAACGCAGCACCATCGCGATCAGCCCCAGCATCATTCCGGTCGTGCTCGCATCCATCAGGAGAAGTCCGACCACGTTCGCCCACGTCGGGACACCGGCTACGAAGTAGCCGACGAGGTTGACGATCGCCCCGAGCAGAAGCGTCCCGCCGAACACCCGAGCGACCATCGCGGGCTTCTTGTCCAGCAGGCCCCCAGCCTCGCCGCCGGCCCGCATCCGGATGTCCTCGCTGATCAGGAAGTACGCCACGACGGCGCCGCCGACGAACAGTGCCGCGGACCCGACCGTCTCCATCCACAGCGGGGCGGAATGCTCAGCGAAGAACGTCCGCCAGACCGAGTCCATCATCGACAGCGCTGCGGCGTAGAACCCGTAGGCGAGCAGAACGGAGCGCGCGAGCGGGCTGCGGTTCCACATCCGCACCACGGTCCGCAGGAACCCACGGAAACCGAGCCGCTCCGCCTGCTCGGCGTCCGGGCGCGGGGACGGGGCCAGCAGCCACGACGCCGCGGCGACCGCGGCGAACACACCGGCGATCACCAGGGTGGCGTGGACGACCGAGACCTCGAGCAGCACCAGGGTGAACACCAACATCGCCGACGCCACACTGCCGAGCGCGAACTCGACGATGCCCGCGAGACCATCACCCATCCTGATCCGGTGCCCGTATCGACCGCGCAGCTTGGTCGTCTCGATCACCCACTCCTCCGCATCGGCGAGGTGCGGGTAGTTCGCGGCCGCGATGACCCCGCCCAGGACGGCACCGGCGATCCAGACCCATCCCAGGTGCCCGAACAGCGCCAAACCCAGGAACAACGCCGCTCCCGCCAGAGGCGTCAGCGACGCCATCCACCGCGGGGGAACCCGGTTCCACAGTGAGTTTGTGAGCAGGCCGAGTACCTGGCCTGCTGCCGCGAACGCGTGCATCCAGCTGTGGAGGTGGATGGTGGACGCCAGCACCGGGGCCTCACCGAACACCGGCATCACGTACAGGCTGAGCAGCAGCAGCGCGTTGACGCCCGCCGCTACGGGCGCGTACGTCCAGCGGTGCGCTGTGCTCGTTCCGCCCCGCCGCCGCGCGCCCCTGCCGTCCGCCTTGGCCTCAGCGACCTGCTCACGGATCTTCCCGAGCACGTCCTCGGTCTCCGTCCACAGCCGCGCCATCATGGGTCCGCTCGCGGTACGGGTGCGCTCGGCGAGCAGGAACAGCGTGCGCCGCAGCTCGTCCACCATGGCGATCCGCTCCACCACCCACCGGTCCCCGGGGACCGCCATGACATCGCCTTCCAGGGCCTGGATGCCGGCCCACGGCATGGTGGGCGGTCCGTGCGCCGAACCCGCGCCGGCCAGCCGGCCACGCGACACGCGTCCGAAGCCCAGCGCGGTCGCGGTGAGCAGCTGCGCCCCTTCGAGCACGTGCTCCGGCCCGGTGATCCCGGCGATGTCGACATCCGTCCGGACACCCGCCCCGTCGACGGGCATGTCCAGGTCCGCGACCCGGTTGAGCGCAACCGCGAACGCCGCATCCACCGCGTGCGGCGCCGCCACCAGCGCCTCCTGGCGGGTCGGCGCACCCGGCCGGAGCTGCGCTTGAAGCGTCCCGGTCGCGGCGAGGGCGTTCGGCGCTACACCGCCGTGGACCTCGGTCACCTGCAACGTGTCGCCCACCAGACCGGGCAGCTGCCCCAGCAGGCTGTTCACGCTCGGCCCCCGCCACGGACGCGAGGTGTGCCCGGCCCGGCCGGTGACCATGACCGTGACCCGGTCGGCGCCAGCAGCACCGGTCAGCCGGTACACCGCGCCCATTCCCCGGAGAACACCGCCGTCGACCAGCGGAGCCTGCGTGTCACCCGAGGGCTCGATGGGCTCGAAAACCAACCGCACCCGCCCCGGCAGCGTCCCGGGAGGGGCGTTGTGCAGCATCGCGGCAGCCGCGAGCAGGGCCGCATGAGCATTCGGGTCGCCACGCGCCCACAGCACCACGCCACCCGAGGCCTGCGGGTCGCCGACGTCGACCACCACCCCGTACCTGCCGACCCACCACGGGTCCAGACCGAGGCGACGCAAGGTCGTGCCCACGTACTTCCAGGTGCCCTGCTGCGTCCAGCCCTCCGCACCGCGTTGCAGCTGCCGCAGCGGCTCCGCCTGCGCCCGGCGGACCAGCCCTGTGAGTGCGCGGATGCCGCCGGTCCGCCTGGACACCTTCCGGTAGGTCTTCCGGAACTCCGCTGCCCCGATGATGTAGCGGTCGGCACCGAGATGGCCCGGATCCTGCGGGTCGTAGACCACGGCCAGCATCGCGCGGGGACCGCCGCGTTGTTCCTCGCCCCACGGCGCGGTGATCGAGATCTCCCGACCGGTCGGGTTCCGGAAGGCCCGGACCATCCCCTTCGCCCGGTAACGGCCATCGCCGAGATCGACGTACCTGGCGGCCAGCTTCCCGGAACCGATCAGGTACTGCTCCCCGTCGGGATTGGTCAGGACGAAGTCGTTGTCGCCGGCCACGTTCGACGTCTCCACCCGACCATTGGCAAGGACGGTCTCCACGACCTCACCGGGCTCCGCCCGCCGGGCACGGACAACAGCGAACTTCTCGTACACCGCGGCGCCCGCGAACCGCCAATCCATCTCCGCGGTACGCAGATCGAGACCCAACCGCTGGACGCCGACTTTGCGGAGCAGCTCGCGCAGCGCTCCCGCACGCACCGCCGACACCAGCGCCGGGCCGACCATGGCGATCGCGCCGAGCAAGAAGAGAAGGCCTCCACCGGCCACCCCCCAGATCCACGCCGCAGGGCCCGAGGACGGTGACGACTCCGCAGGCGGCGCCACAGTCGGCGACGGCGACGGCGACGGCGGCTCAGTTGCTTCTCCCGGCTGAGCAGGCTCACCCGGCTGGGCCCGGTCCTCGCCCGGCCGGGACGGCTGCTCACCGTTCTCGCCGTGGTCGCTCGATCGAGCCGGCTGGTCCGGCTGAGTCGGCCTTGGACCGTCCGGCACCAGCAGTACGTCGCCAGGGTGGATCAGGTTCGGATTCCCGCCGATCACATCTTTGTTGTGCTCAAACAGGACCTGCCACCGCAGCCCCAACTCGGCCGCGATCCCGTACAGCGTGTCACCCGACCGCACCGTGACCGCCGGGATGCGCAGCCACTCGCCCGCGACAATGTGGTCCCAGCTCTCAGGGCTCGGGAACCGTCTACCGTTTGCCTCGGCCACGTCCTCGACGGCGATGCCGTACCTCGCGGCAATCCCGGTGAGGGTGTTCCCCGGCTTCACCAACTGGTGTCCAGGCATGTCAGCGGAGCCATCCTCATGGCGCATCTCGTCATCAAGGTGGCTGTTTTGACGTGCGGGGAGCGGCGGGGCCTGCGAGGTCGTGGCGGGGGCCGAGGCCGCGACCACAAGGGGCGTGGGTTCCTGTGCTGCGGCCGGGGCGGCGACGAGGCCGAGCACACCGCCCGCAGCGATGAGCAGCGCTGCGGCGGTCCGCCACAGGACACCGGCCACGCCGGCTGCCCACCGTGCGATCCGACGACCCTGGGCGTGCATCGCATCCCACGGGACGTGGCGCGAGGTGCTCGCGGCGTCGCCCTGCTCAGCCCGTTGGCCGTGGAGCGGGCCTGCCCGTCCCGCCCACATTCGCTTCCACGACACCACGCCCAGCGCAACGAAAGCGATCACGCCGATCGTCAGCGACACAGGCCCGGCCACCGGGCCGGTCAGCAGCCCCACCGCAGACCCGAACCAGGTGAGGCCGCCCGTAACAGCGGGCGCGACCAGCCCGACGAGCGACACCGCTCCGAGCACCGCCGCGAGACCGGCGGAGACGGAGCCGGCGTCGGCACGGTTGCCCGAGTCCGATCCGGCGGCGCCCGGATCGTCGCCGAGGTGGACGTCGTCCTCGCCCACGCCCTCCGGCGGCCCGCGGCTGCGCGCCGCGAGGCTGTCACCGTCGGCAATCCGGTCCGGCCACGTCAGGCCCAGGGCGCCCGTGCGCCCGTGAACGCCCTTCTCCGTGAGTCCACCGCCCGCGTCGACGCCGCCCGCGCCACCGCGGTCCGTCGGCCCGCCATCGGTGGCCGACGGGCCCGAGTGGCCCCCACTGCTCGAGGTCGGCTCGGAGCCGACCCGGCGGCTGATCCAGCGTGTGATCGCCGCGGCCAGGCGTCCGACCGCGGCCGCTACCGCAGGGCGGCCCTCCCGATCCCGCTCCGCCGGGAGCAGGGACTCCTCCACGACCGTCACCCGCAACGCATCCGGCCCGGAGTAGCTCTCCGCGTAGGACTTGTCGTAGGTGACGAAGTCGATGCCCGTGGTCTCCAGCACCTGCCCCTGGACGAACGAGGGCTGCCGGCCTGCCTCGGGCGGGGTCCGGAGGTCACTGGTGACGACTGCCCGATGCCTCGGCCGGAGCACCCCTTCGTACACGGGCAAACCGGCGGATCTCAACCAGACCACGTCGGTCGTGTGGATCTCGAGCAGCACGCCCACCCCGTCGACGCGAACACCACGCCACACCCGCTGCACAGGGCCCCGCCCGGCCAGCTCCAACGCCGCACCCACCAGGGAGGACCAGGCCTCGAGCTCCTCGTCGCCCCTGTGCTGCTGGTTCGACCGGGTCTCCCGCTGGAGGTTCAGCAGCCACTCGTGTCTCTCGTCGAAGTGCTGCATGGCCGCATGCAGCTCGGGAACCTGCACGACCCGACTCCACCAGCGGGCCGACTCCTGCTCCACCCGATCCCGTGTCTGCGGTTGGCTGTTCGGGTCACCAACACGCTTGCTGAGGTCCGACCACTGCCACCTGGGCACTGCCAACCAACCGCCCCGCACCCGGCCGGCCGAGCGCCCCAGTGCACGCACCGTCACAGCCACGATCGCGGCGATGCCCGCACCGACGACCACACCGACGGCGACCCCACCCCACAGCGCGAGCCCACCGAGCACGGGAGCAACAACCGGCGCCGCTGACGGGATCAGCAGACCGGCGGCCAGCAGCACACCCACCACCAGCACCCCGGCATCGATCCTGCCGGCGTCCGAGTCCTCGCCGAACCTGAAGACGTGGCGGCCGTCGATCTCCTCCGAATCCACGTACCTCGTGGCGTCACCGGCGGCCGTCCCGTCGCCCATACCCGCCTCGGCCGGCGCCCCGGGTGTCTCCTGCCCGCTCGGCAGCTCGGCGACGTCGGCCCGGCCGAGCCGGGCCAGGACGTCCCCCACCCCGGCGACACGGCCCCTACCGGCCCCGTCATCACGCGACCCGCGCTCGCTCTCCCGCGGTCTGCCACGGCCGCCGATCCGACTCCACCACGTCGTCGCCGCGAAGTAGGCCACGCCAAAGCCGACGCCCGATACCAGGAGCACATGCGCCGGGCTCACCAGCATGGCGAACGCCCAGCCCGGCAGGGCACCCGCAAGGGCCACGACCGGCGCCGCCGTCAAACGGAATAAATGCAGCTGAGCGCGTGTCAGCCACTCGGCGCGGTGCCCGCCGATAGCCCCCGCCACCCAACCCATGGTCGCCGCGAATCCCACCACCGCGGGCCCTGCGTCGACGAACTGCAACCCGACGAACAGCGACCAGGCGAACAGCACGACGACCAGCGGCCCCTCGATCAGCAGCGCCCACACACTGATCGCGAAATAGCCCGGCACATCGTCCCGAGGGCCGGCCCGCAGGACCCACCGCGTCCACCACGACACGGCCGGATCGACGAGCACGAACGCACCGACCGCACCGCCGACCGCCAGCGCAAACCACACCGGATCGGGCCCACCGACCACAACACCGGTCACGGGAACGGCCGACGCCGGAACAGGCATCATCACCACGGCGGCGGCGGCGGGCACGGTGAGCATCACCACGGCGGTCACCGCGGTGACCACCAGCACCACCCGTACTGTCCACCGCACCCCCGGCCGCTTCCACGCCCGCCCCAGCAGCCGGGCGGCAGCGGCGAGCCCGCCGCTCAGCAAGGTCCATATCCGGATCAACCGGCCCTGGATCTCGCGCTCGAACCAGCCCGACGACCAGAAGTACCGGCCGTGCCGACCATTCCGGTCGCGTTCGCGCAAGGCCTTCCGGCCAACCCCAGCCGGCTTCGTCTCCGCTGCCGTCCGATCCCGACCGAGGTGATGGGCAGCCAGGGCAAGGACCGCCACATCCACGGCCAGCACGAAACGTTCGACCACCCCCACCGACAGCGCCAACGGGATCTGCTCGAGCTCTAGAGACACGACCGCCGTGGCCAAGAGCCCCAGAGTTCCGATCAACCCGGCCCATGCCGCAACCCGCATCCAGCGGGACTCGGGCAGATGCACGGCCAGCAAGAAGCCCGATACGCGCACCCCCACCGCCGCCAGACCGAACGCCGCCAGATGCACCCCATGGGACAGCCCCTTACCGTCGGGGTCGACCGGGAACACAGCCATCAGCACCATCCCCAGCGCGATCAACGCGAGCAGAACCTGGACGAGCCGCGCCCGCTGCACGTCGGCCTTCCCCGCCATGGCCACGACCAACGCCGCGGCCGCCCCCACCGCAACCATCGCGACCCGCACCAAGATCGCCCCGGCGGGCGTGGTGACGTACTCGCTGACCGTCTCCCTCACCGACATGTCGGCAGCTAGGACGTGCAGCGCCGCCACCATGACCGCAGCGAGCCCGAGCAGTACGTGCGCCGCACGCACCAGTCCGAGGGCCCACCGACCGACACCCCGGATCGAGGCGTGCTGGAACTGCCACATGAGATAGCGCGCCACGCGCAGCAGGACCGACACCAAGTACAGAGCGGACACAGCCACGCCGATGACCAGCACCGGTGTTGCGATCTGCTCGGCTGCCGCGAGGAGCCCCAGCAGGATCTGCCCGCCCGCCAGGGCCATCATCAGGAGGGGCACCACGTCGCCGCGGTCCAGCAAGGCGGCCCGCGCGCGCGGCCAGCCCGCGGCGAAGCCCGGGTGCAGCGGCAACTGCTCCACCTCGTCGAGCGGCACCCACCTCAGCTCGATGCTCTCGGCATCCGCGATCGGCTCCGGCATCGAGTCCGCCACGGCATGCACCCACGTGTAGGACCAGCTGCCATGATCATCGACGTACCGACCGGCCACCTTGTACTGGTGCTTGCCGTCCTGGTGCTGGCCGATACCGGCTTCCTCCGTGGTCTCGCGAATCGCGGCGTGCTTGGCCGACTCACCCGGATCACGCGCCCCACCAGGCAGACCCCACGTATCGGCATGCTGGTTGGCCGCCGACCGGTGCTGCATCAACACGAACCACGTGCCGTCCGCCGCCCGATGCGTCAACAACAGACCCGCCGCACCCTCGCGGCCCCAGTGCCGCTCCCCGCATTCGCAGTCGACCCAGTCGTCACCTGACCACTCGGGCTCAGCAACATCGGACGCGCGCACCGGAACGTCGGACGCACGCACCGGGCCGCTCAGCGTCGGCCCACGGCCCATCAGCCAACGCTTCGCCGTGCCGACAGCGGCACCCACCTTCGTGGCCGCCCACCGACCGACGCCCCGGTGCAAGGCCGGCAGGAGCTTCCACGCCCTGTCCGGGGGCGCCCGGCCACGCACCAACGCCGGCGCCACCGACACGGCCCACATCGTCACCATCACCAGACCAGCCGCCGTCAGCACCGGCATGCCCAGCACGAACCCGGACACTGCTCCCACCGCACCCAGCACCAGTACGCCACCGGCGAGAGTCCCTGCCGACGCCCACCCGGCCTCGGGGTCCTCCGACATCGCCTGCTGCGCCCGGTCGCCGTCGCCGATCGCCACCGGGCCGCTGCCGCCCTCGGTCGGGTGGCCGGCCGCGGATCCCGCCGTTGTGGTCCCCGACCCGCCGATCGGAACGGCGATGGCGCTGGCATCGGCCGAGCGGGCACCGACCGCATGCTGGAGGCCGTCGATCGCGAGGGCCGGGTCGACGTGTGCCTCGGGGCCGGCCGCGCGCCGGAGCTCCCGCACGGTGTCGAAAGCGTTGTGCAGGTCGTCGCTGGTCAGCAGCACCAGCACGTCCTCGCCGGGCGGCAGCGTCTCGGACTTGACGTCGTGGCCGCGGAAAGGCGCGTCGGCCCCCAGCCACGCGGTCAACCAGCCGGCGGTGGCATCGGTGACGCCGGCCTCGACGGCCCGCGTGTGGTCGGAGGTCAGGAGCCGGATCCCGCCGGACGCGGTGAGCACGGCGATACGGGAGTCACCGAGATGCGTCGAGGTCAGCCGGGTCTGTCCGTCCGCGAGCGGCTCGATGACGGCCGCGGCCAAGGTCGTCGACGGCGGGTTGCGCTCCCCGGGAGCGGCGAGCCCCCGAACGGCGGCGTCAGCGCGGTCGAGCGCCTTGTCCAGGGCCGCCCGGCTCGAAAGCCCGTTGGCCATCTCGGCCGTCACGACGCGCAGCACGGCGTCGACCGCGGTCCAGGCGGCGACCTCGGAGCGTGACCCGGAGGACAGCCCGTCGGCCATCACGGCGGTGATCACACCCGTCTCCGGGTCGACGTTCACGCCGACGACGTCCTGCAGCACCAGGCGGCCGGCCCCGCGGGCGTTGACCAACGCCACGCCAGGCCCGGAGCCAGGCGTGGGGACGACGTGCCGGAACACCGGGACGCCGCTGTTCTGTGGGGTGATCCACTGGTTCGTCTCGGTCGCCCCTCCGACGGAGACGACCGCGTCCACCGCGAGCTGGGGCGCGAGCGCCAGGATCCGGTGCACCCGCTGCTCGGCAATGCGCTCCACATGGCGCGGCCCGAACTCGTCGGTGACCTTCTGGTCCCGGGCCTGCTCCCGGACGATCGCGAAATGCGCCAGCGCGATCCCCGCCTGGGCCAGCGCGTTGCGATACTCGGCCTCGGCTCGCTCATCCCCCGGCGCCGCCGCGCGGACCGCCGTCGCCTCCGCGAGAACCTTCCGCGCGGTCTCGAGCTCGGCAGCAGCCCGGCGGAGCGCATCCGCCAACGGCACCGGCTCCCCGGTGGCGCCAGGACCGACAGCCTCCAACGCCTTCACGCGCTCCAGCAGCCGGATCAGCTTCATCGACCGCGCAGGCGGCTTCGGGAAGTCCTGCTCGACCTGTTCGACCAGCTCCGCCATCGCCTGGAAGGCCGCTGCCCGGAGCGCAACATCCTTCTCGAGCTGCTCCCGGGCGGCCCGATGGGCGGCCGGAAGCGTCGCCGGGTCGATGTCACTCGCCGGAGGAGCGTTCGGCCCGGCGATGAACGGGTGCAGTGCCAGTTCCGCCAACCGCACCTGGCGCGACGCGGCTTCGGCGGCCTTCAGGGCCGCACGCACCTTCTGCTCGGCCGCCGCCAGGCTCATCGGAGGGCTGTCCGACGCAGCGGGTGGTGTCGCGTTCCGGCTCGGCGAGCTGTCGAGCCCCGCCTCCGGGTGGCGCCGCTCGTAGCGCCGTTGCTGGCGCCGCTTCCAGTCGTCGAACAGGCCGGGCGTGGGATGCCGGAACGCCGTCCGCTGAGCGCCGACCAGGCTCTCCAGGAGCACCTTGACCGACCGCTCGGCCTCGTTCAGCTCCTGGGGGTTCGTCAGGTCGAGGTCCGAGCGCAACAGCGCCTCGAGCGGGTTGCGGTCCTGCGCGTTCTGCCCCGGCCCGCGCACCAGCAGCCCGGGGTTGCTCCGGACGGCGTGCTTCAGCCGCGGATGGGCGTCCGTCCACGCCGCGGCCAGCTCATCGAAAGCCGTGTAGCCGACGGCTTCCCCACCCGTGATCGCCCCGATCTCGGCCAGCATCGCCAGCTTGCGCTGAGGGTCGCTGCCGGCCCCGAGCACCGCGACCACATCCGCTGCGGTGGTCGGGTGCGTCCGGTTCACCACGACGAGGAGCACGGCCAGCAGCGACTCGTCCGGCAACGACGCAGGTTCGCTCGAAGCGTGATCGAGCTGCTCGAGCCACCAGGCCCGCTCCCGCTCGTGGATCTCGATCTCGTCGAGCAGCGCGACGGACGCATGCACCAACGCCAGCGCGGCAGCCAGCCCCTGGAGCTCGTCGATCTGCACGTCGAGGTCTGCCGTCGCCTTGTTCTCGCTCCTCGCAGTCCGCAGCTGCGACTTCACCATCAACAGCGCGTACTCCACGCGTCGCCGCCGCCCGCCGAGCAGCTCGTGCGCAGCGACCAGCGCTGGAAGATCTGATGCGCGACGACGCTCCCGCTCGAGCCGGCCCCGTTCATGCTTGATCCTCGTGTCGATCCGGGCGATCTCCGCCGCACGCTGCCGACGATCACCCGCACTCGTCGGCCGTTCCGCGACCAGCCGGGCGCGCTGCTCCTCCAGGAGGTCGACGTATGCGTGCCGGAAGGACATGTTCAGCTCGTGGCGGCGTGCGATCTCCGTGCGCAGCACCCGTTCCCAGTCGCTCGGCAGCAGCGCCAGCACCTCGTCGGTCGACGCAGGCAGCCCCAGGTCCTTGCGATCCTGCGGCGACAGCAGCCGATCCACGGTTCCGGGCTCGCGGAGCGCATCGAACATCCACTTCTGGAACTGGGCCAGCCGCCACGCTGGGTCCTTGCCGAGTCCGCGGAGCCGGTCCGCCGCCCCGCCGACCGACGCCCGCTTGCTTGCCATGAGCATCAGCACCACTCGGTCCGCGCGCTGCTGCTGGCTCTGCCGGTCGGTCCACTGCTCGCGCAGGCTGCCACCCTTGGCCTTCATGCCGGGGAAGCGCTTCTCGTCGAGGTCGGCCATCTCGTCGAGGTCCGCGGGGTGCGGAACAGGCTCGGCGAGCATCTCGATGAGCTCGTCGATCACCTTTTCGGCAAGCTCTTGATCCAGACCGGTATGCGGGTCGGGTACCGGCAACGGCGTCCGCCGGAGGAACTCGTCGAGCCGCTCCTGCAGGAGCCGGATCCGGCTCTGCACCTTGTGCGGGTCGATCGGGCGTTCCCTCGTGAACTGCGTCCGGTCACTGACCGTGCCTTGCGCATTGCGGCCGCGCTCGACCCGGTTGCGCACCTTCCACTGCACTATCGCCAGCGCCACCACGAGCACGATCCGGATCGCCTGGGTCACCACGTTCTCCGCAATCCCCGGCACCGGACGCACGACGAGGTAGACGAACAGCGCGGTCAGCAGAGGATCAAGGGTCCTCAGCAGGGTCATCCGGTAGTCCGGCCTGGTCAGTGACTCCGCGTCCAGCCGCCACTGCGTCGCCACCCCCAGCAGCCACCCGAACAGCCGCTGCGTCGTCCGCGCAACGACGCCCGGGCGCACGCTGATCTCATCGGCCTTCCGGTCGAGCAAACGCAGCCACCACCTCGTCCCCTTCTGGAGCAGCCGGCCGATCAAGTACACGCCGTAGTCACTCACCCACGCCGACTGCGCAAGTACGAACACGAACAGGAACACGTCGAGCAGGTACTCAGCCCATCCGGCCGGGATGGAGGTGATCCGCGGAAGCAAGAACAAGGTGATGACCGACGTCCCCCCGGCGACGATCGCCGTCCAGAACCGCGTGGCACCGGTGGTCTTGCGCTGCACCGCCGACGCGGCCGTGCCGGCGACCCCACTGATCAGCGGAGCGACCCAGCCCGGCCACGTCGCCGCGATCAGTTGGAGCACTCGGTTCCCGATCGACACGACCGCGGAAAGGACACCGGAGATCCGCGCGTCCCGGTGCGGGCGAGTCGGCACGCCGTTGATGTCGCGGTTCATCCGCTGCCGGTGCAACACCGACCGCACTCCGATCGACATCGTCGTGATCAAGGTCGCGATGATCCAAAGGATCGTCGCACCGGTCGACGAGTACCGATTCAGCTCGTTCATGGCCGACACGAGCGCGTCGACGACCCTCGCCACGACCCAGGCCGCCAGCGGATCGAAGTTGGCAGCGATCACACCGCCCGCACCCACGAGAGCGACCAGCAGCGCGAGCAGCGCCGGCGGCGCCCGCGCCCGGGCCGGACTCCACCGCGCACGCAACATGGCGACGACCGAGGCGGCCACCCCGAGTACGGACAGCAGTGTCGCCGTCCCGCCCGGCTCCATCACCGCGAGCATGCCGCCGAAGCCGATCCCGAAGCTCGCCGCGGCGGCGAGCCCGACCCGCGCCAGACCGGACTGCATCGGCAGGTCCCAACGCAGCTTGCGGGCCAGCCAGGAACGGGCCGACCGCCACCAGACCTCCTGGCTCCTTGCCAGTGCGGCATCGGCGTCTGCCAGCGCGTTCGCGGCGGCATCCTCGCGAGCAGCGATCTTCGTGACGAGCATGGTCAGGCCGACGCGGAACGACCCGGGCGCCACCGGCCCCGCCGGACCGGCCGGGTCGGTGGGAGCGAGCAGGTCGGCCAGCTCGGCGTCCAACGTCGGGCCGCTCCCCAAGGTGGGGCGCCCCGTGGGCGAGGCGATCCGGTTCACCCGGTCGACGTCGATGCCCAGCAGCGCCGCCACCTCCGTGTGTGACACGTTCGCATCCGGGAACCGGGCGAACAGCAACTGCAGCGCACGATCGAGCAGGTCGCTCGTCTCCGACAGAACATCGGTCCGGTGCCGCTCCGCGTCGGCTCGGCGCGCCGTGGCCTCGCTGAGCTTGTCGCCCGCGGCCCGCGGCGTGGCGCCACGCGTCACCCGCGCCCGCCCGGTCCCACGCCGCAGGACCAACACCGCCCCGACCAGAGCCAGGAACAGACCCCCACCCGCAACGACCAGCCACAGCCCGGTCCCGTCGGCGGGCGGGCCACGCGCGGGAGTCGACGACGGCGACGACGGGGACGGCTCCGAGGACGGCTCCGCCGACGCCGATGGCGCAGGCGACGGCCGAGCGGCCGGCGTCCCCGGCTGCTCACCCTTGCCCGGCTCCTGCGGCTGGCCGGGCCGGGACGGCTCGCCCCGCTCACCCGACGGAGCCGGCTGCGGCGACGGGTCCTGAACCGCCAGGACCTCCCCGGGATGAATCACGTGCGGGTTGCCGTCCAGCGCATCCGCGTTCCATCGGGCCAGGTCCTGCCATTCCACCCCGAGCCAGCGCGCGATCCCCGAGAGCGTGTCGCCCGGCCGCACCGTGATCGTCTCCACCGGGATGCGCAGCCGCTCGCCCTCATTGAGGTCGCCGAGGTCGGCGCCGGGCGGGAACCGCTGCTCGTTCGCCGCGACCAGCTCGTCCACGGTGACCCCGAGCCGGTCGGCGATCCCGGCGAGCGTGTCGCCCCACTGGACGACCCACTCCGGCCAGTCCGAGGCGACGCCACGCTCGCCCGGCTCCTGCACCAGGTCGCCCCTCCGCTGCTCGTCGACGACCACGGTCGACGACGCCGAACGCGCAGCCTCCTGCGCTACTGCCGATGCGCTCGACATCGACCCGATGTTCGGCCCGGCCCCCGTGGTCATCACCGCCGCAACCGACATATCGTGGCCGTCGGCGGTCCGGGTCAACATGACGTCCCGCTCCGGGATGATCGTGTTCTTCCCGTCCGTGCCCCGCTCGACGGCGACCGCCGACCCGTACTGCTCATCCACCAGCTCGTGGATCACGGAGCCCGCCGACCCGTGCGCCCCAACCGACGGGCTCGCCATCGCGGCCGGGGCAGCACTGACAGCCACGACGAACGCGATGACCACGGCCGCCAAGGCCTGCAGCCACGACGAGATCAGGCCCACAACACGCGTGGTGGGGCCGCGCACCGACCAACCACGCACCAGCGGACGCAACCAGCGCCACCCGGCTGCCTCGGAGCCGACCGCAGTGGTTTCCGGCGTATCCGCCACCGGACCTGACCCGACCGGACCCGACGGACCGGCGGAACCACGAGTCCCCACCGGGCCAGAGCCGCCAGAACCCTCCCCCCGATCCAGACCCGACGCCCTGAGGTAGGCCCGGACCGCCCGCGCACCTGCGGCGATCTGCCACTCGGCCCCATCGGCGGCCTGCCGAGAGGCTCGGTTGACACCGGCCAGCCGCTCCGGCGCCTGGCGGTCATCCGGAACACGGACGATGACCGGGCCGCCGGAAAGGCCGCCCTGCATCCAGTCCGTCCGAGCGAGGTCCAGGTCGGTGCTGCGTAGCGGTTCCGTCGAGGCATCGACCGACCGGTAGATCACCGCGCTGCCGATTCCGATCAGATGCTGCGCCCCCGTTGCGCGGCGGATCACCCGGTCACGATCACGCGCGATCGGAATCTTGATGTCGGGGAAGCCGAGCACGATCACCCGGGTGCCGCTCTCCGGCGCGTCCACGAACTCCAGCGGGGAAAAGTGGAGCTCGGCCAGCGCCGGATGCTCGATGCGGAACAACCCCATGTCGAGCTCGCGCGCTACCCGCATCACTTCGTCACGGCGCAGCCCGTGGCCGTCGCGCTCGCCGCTCCGTACCGCGCCGGTGGCGATGAGAGCCTCGGCAAGCGTGGACAGGTCAGGGCGCACGGGCACGGTGGCCGGAACGGCTATCACCCCGGCGGGCGTCTGTACATGGACGGTTCGCGCGGTGACCGTGAACCCGTGCTTCGGGCCGTACTCGGTCACATGCCGGTTGGTCAGCACATAACCGGTGTCGCCGTCGACCGCCACGAGCATGCCGGTTGCGATGGCTTCCGCCGGCCCGGTTTCCTCACTGGTCGCGTCCAGCACCACTCGCACGACACGGGCGGCGAAGGCCGGTAGCCGATCCCCCGACCCAGGCGCCAGCCACGCCGGGGGGAGCCCCGAACCAACCCGGGTGAACAGCTGCGGGTCACGATTCCCGGCCGCCCGCACGTGAACCAGCAGCAACGACACGACAGCAGCCACCGGCAAGGCGAGGAACTGCACAGCAGTGCCAAGCAAACCGGGAAGCGCCGACCCGACCACGGCCGTCGGAATCGCCGCGGCCGGCGCGGCGGTGGCGATCACCACCCCAACCGCCAACACCGCAGCGACGAACACCCGCCGGACCCATTTAGGCGGCGTCCGCGCCTGCACCGAACCCCACACACCACGCAACGCGGCCACCACCCACCGCGCCGCCACCAAGGCGACCAGGCCGACTGCCGCGACCACACCCAGCGCAACCACCACGGCGACGGCCACCTCCGGCCTCGCAAGCCACCCGGCCAGCGCCACGGCACCGGCGCCCGACCCAAGGGCCCCGGCCCAGCCCACATTCCACGCCGCCTCACCGCCGTGGGTCGTCCACTCACGACCGTCGAGGTGCGCGACCTCGTGCGCGACAACGGCCGCCAACTTTCCCGCGGCCCGCATCGCGGGCACCTTCTCCGCGATCAACGTGATCGTGCCTTCGCCGCGCTGGGCGGACGCCCACACCTTCCCAGCGGCGTCCCGGGCCTGCTCCCCCGTCAGGCGGGTCCGCCGCAGCTTCCACTCCAGCCGCGCCTTCCTCCAGACCCGCAACCGGGTCCCGTTACGCAGCAACTCGGCGGCCCTGATCAGCGCCGCGATCCGGGCCGCGCGCTCAACCTCGTCGGCGGACCGGTTCGAGTTCTCCTCCGCCTGCCTGATCTCGAAGAGCTGCTTCGCCAGCCACTTCACCGACCGACGGTGCAGGTGCACGCCACCCTGCATGACCCGCTCCGCTGCGGCGGCGGCCCCGGCGGATTCCATCCCGGCCGACCGCAGCTCGCGGGCCAGCCATGCGACCGCCCCGTTCCCCGCCGGGGGACCACGGGCAGACCGGCTCGCGGTGACCTCCGCCATCGCCCTGCGCTGTTCGGGACTCAGCTCCCCGGCAAGCAGTTCGGGAGTCGAACCCCGGTCGTGGACCAGATCTGCTCCATCGACCGTGACGCCCGGGAAGTCCCGATGCCGGATCATCGACGGCGGCGCATCGGGATCCAGGCCGAGGTGGTAGGTGGTCGGGGCGAGCCTCGCGAACGCCTTCAGCAGTAGGGCGAACGGCGCCACGTAGACCAACGCCCACAGCGCCGGACTTCCGGTCTCCACGATCCCGGCAGGTAGGTGGTGGATCAGCCACGACCACGGAGCGATCACGGCGTCGGGCAGGTAGGTCGGCAGCGCGAACCGGACCAGCGACGGCGGGAGGTGCTGGGCGAGTCGGCTCAGCACCTGCAGGACCTCGATGACGCCTACGGCCAGCGCCGTGAACCCGACGGCGCGAACGATCCACATCGTCAGCGAACTGCCCGGCCGGGTCGTGACCAGGACTACTAGCCCGCCCAGCAACAGCGTCGCGGCCGACCTCGCCGCAGCCCCGCCCGGCCCTCCAACCACCAAGGTGACCGTCAACGCGACCGCGGCGGCGAGCCGGGCCACCGTCGGTCCGCGCACCGACCGCCCACCCACCAGCGCACGGACCCCAACCACCACGCGAGCCGCAACCACTGCTGCGAGCGACAACCAGCCGCGCACCATCGGACGCAACCAACGCCACCCGACGGCGACCGAACCCAGCAGGTCCGCCAGAGCAACACCACGCAACGCCCGGACCTGCGTGTCGCTGAGACCATCCCCGAGAGGCCGGTCCAGCTCCGGGTTGTTCCGCGACATCGGCGCCTCACCGGGCCGCGCCGGGGCCAACAGCAAGCCCAGCCCCACCGCCACCGAGCCGCTGACGACGGCAATCGCTCCGACCAGCAGGACCGGCCCGGTCAGGAACACCGCCGTGGCGATCCCACCCGCGACCCCCGCCAGTAGCAGGATCAGACCGGCCGCCGCCCGGATGGTGATCTCCCCGGCCTCATCTCGCTCGCCGCGCACCGGCGCGCGATCTGTGGCTTCCGGTACCGGGAAACCGCCGGGGGCCTCCTTCTCCGAATCCTGAAGGTGGGAATCACCGGGGTCGGCGAGAACACCGCGTTCCGCGGAACGCCGACCACGGCCGGTGTGCAGAAGCGACAACGCCATCGAACGACTCTGCAGCCAGGCACGCACGAACCCGGCCAGCGCGGCCCAGCCCAGAACGCCGGCAACGGCGGTTGCCGCGGCGCGCTGCTGCACGGCCCGTAGCCGTTCCCGCAGATCGTCGACTCGTTCTTCGAGGGCCGGGTAGTCCGGAAGCACCGCGGCGCGCTTGACGTCGGCCTCCATGCGCTCCACCTGCGTGCCAATCCGCGACAGGTCACGCTGCTCGAGCACGTCGTTGCGCAGGTACGCCGCCTGCCTCCACGAATCGGAACGGCCAGCCGCATCCAGCATGTCGGCGATCCGCCCCGCCTCCTGCGCGATCTGGGTCGCCTCGGCGTCACCGGGGAATCGGGCAGCGTCGTCGCGCAGCCGCGCGAGGCCCGGGATCGGGTCGCCGTACGCCGCCGCCATGAGTTCGTGCGCCACCCGAACTCGACTGATGTCCGCCTGGATCCGGTTGAGGCGGGCGGTCATCGTCCGCCGCTGGCCCATCTCGTCCGCGGGCCAGTCCGGGTTGATCCACCTCTCGTCGAGGACCAGTGGCGCCGTACCGATCCCGGGCACCGCCGCACCGGGCGGCACCGTCCCGGGCACGGGCGCGCCCTCGCGAGCGAGCACGCCCGCGTCACCGGTGATGTCGACGATCCATTCCCGGTACGGAGCCACGCTCACCGACATCTGGTCCGACTTCGAGGCGCTGACCTGCTTGTATCCGCTCACCACGCCGATCTGCACCCGGTCGCCGTCGCCGGTCGTGGCCAGCACCGGGCCGCCGCTGTCACCGACCCGTACCGCACCGGTGACCGGCCGGACCACCAGACCTGGGCCGCCAATCACCGTGACACCCTTGATCTCGCCGACGTCGTCGGCATCGGCGTCCCCCACCGCCACCTTGAGCACGTCGGGCAGCACCGGCCGGTCCGCGACCGAACCCCAGCCGTAGGTGTCGACCCGCGCCCCGTACACGATGTGATCAGCCGCCACCGGGACGAATCCGACCATCGTGTCCCGGCCCGAGCGCACGGGAGCCGCCAGGTGGAGCAGGGCGATGTCCGCATCGGGTTGGACGTGCACCTCGTCCACATTGACCCAGCGCAGTCCGGCGACGCGGTGACTCCCGAACCCGACCGACACATCATCCCGGACATGTCGGTCGATCTCCACGACGTGCCGGGCGGTCAGCACCCACTCGTCGTCGATCAGCGAGCCGCTGCCGTTGAAGTCCCCGTCCAGCGCCACCTGCACGGCCCAGGGCGCCTCGGCCGCTGCGGACACCTCCCGCCCGTCCTCGATCGCCGCCGCGGGCCCACCGGCCACGACCCCACCGGCCACCAGCAACCCGGCCACCCCGAGCGCCACAAAGGTCCGGCGCAGCACCGGCGGCGCCCGCTCCCGCACCGCGTTCCACAGCCCCCGCAGCGCCGCAAGCACAGCGCCGAACAGCACCAGAACCCCCGCCGCTTCAAGCCCGCCGCCCAGCCACACCGCCGCGCCCCCGAGCAGACCGGCAGCAACCAACAACAACGTGCCGGCCGGCACCGCGCCCAGCTCGCCCGCCCGGCCCTGGTACCGCTCAGTGTCGGTCGGGAACTCGTACAGGTTGATCTCCCCGGCCTCCGCGGACCGCGCACCATTGTTCTCACCCTGCGTTGGTCTGCGCCTCTCATCGCCGCTGCTGCGCGGAGCCTGGGGCGGACCGTCAGGCCAGGTGGCACGCATAGCGGCCAATCGGTCGGGCTGCGCGTCGCCCAGGGCTTCCGTCGACGCCCAACCGGGCCGCAGCCCCGCAAACATATGTTTCTCATGGCGGCTCGTGCGGCGACCATCGACGCCGAGCGGGATCGAGCGCGGCGACTCCCGGATCTTCCGCACAGCCCAGACCCCGAGCAGCACGATCGATACGGCCCCGGCACCCAGCCCGACGAACGAGACACCCCCGGCCACACCCGCCACCGCGGCGAACGCGGGTTGGGCCGTCACCAGGAGTGATGTGAACAGGACGGCGGCGAACGCGACCACCCGCCATGCCACCTTCCCCAGCACGCGATACCGGCTCGGCCCCCCTTCACGGGCGGGCTGCAGCTGCGCGAGCCACTGATGCACCAGCGCCCGCACCACCGGCGGCGCCCGGGCCCACGCCATTCGTGCGGCGCCCACGAGCAGCCCGGCGACCGCCAGCCCCGCCATCGCGACCGCCGCGAGCACGATCTCCGGCCCGCCACCGGACAGTGCGATCAGGACCAGCACGGAACCGGCCGCGACCGTCGTGACCGCGACCTTGCTGCCCCCCGCCCCGGCCCAGCCGAACCACATCCAGGCGGCGGTGGCGGCCAGGGCGACGCCGACGGCCGTGACGCCCACGGCCGTGGGGACGACCGGCCAACCGAACAACAGCGCGGTCGCCGCCAGCGTGCCGACCGCGGTGAGCACGGTCGCGATCGCGGCGTTCACCGTCCTGCCTGCCGGGGTGAATCCGGGCCGGGTCAGCCCCCAGTGCAACAGCAGGGCAAAGGCGAGAACGCCAATGGTTGTGATCAGCACCGGGAGGTGATGGAGCAGGTATAGCGCCCCGTACATGCCGATGGTCGCCGCGGAGTACACGGAGTAGTCCTCGAGCGTGCGGTCGGACACCGTGTCCCTGATCTTGCCGACCAGGCGCGGGAGCCTGTAGTCGGAGAACTTGCCCGTGTACTTGTCGAACAGGTGCAGGAGCGCGTATCCGCCGAACCCGGTGAACGTCGCGAGCACCAGGGCGAACACGACCGGGTGAATAGTGACAATGCCGTCGAAGTCGGCGTGGACGGTGACGGCATAGATCATCAACCCGGTCGCCACCAGCGTGGCCCACGCACTCACCGTCGCGGCCCAGGCGTTGACCCGCTCCCACCACTTCTTCACCGCGTCCGGCACCGAGTGCCGGGAGGCGATCAGGGAACCAAGCACCGGGACCGCATAGACCGCGGTGGTGAGGACGGTGACCCAGAACAACCCGGCGATCAACTGGTTGGCGACCGGCGCCGCCGCGTTGAGCATGCCCTCGATGTGCAGGTTGAACCGAGCCACCAACGCGGTGACGATCAATGTCCACGCCACGCGCTTGACCCAGACGTTCTGCGACAGCTTCGGCATGAACGCCGTGAGCACGCCACTGACCAGGAACGCGACCATCAAGCTGATGTCGGGCAGAGGCCAGATCTTCGTGGCCACGATGCCGAGAACGAACATCGCCCAGACAACGAGGGTGGTCGCCGGGGCCGGAGTGACCGCGAGCCCGGCGAGCTTCTTCGCGGCGTCCCACAGCCGACCGGCCCACGCCCCGACCTCGTCGCGGATGGCGCCGAGCTCGAAGCGGAGGGCGCCGAGCTCGAAGCGGAGGGCGCCGAGCTCGAAGCGGAGGGCGCCGAACGTGTTCTTGACGAATGTCTTGATCCGCTTCCACAGCGGTGGACCACGCGACGTCGGCTCCTTGCCGGCGGCCGAGCCCTTCGCCGACGAGTCGGTGCGGCCCCTGTCGCCGGTGGACTGCGGAGCACCCTGGCCTGCGCCGGGAGCATCCGATTCCGGTGCTGCGCCGCCGGAACTGCCGGTGACCGGGCCGTCGTCGCCTGTCTCGTTCGGCGGTGACTCGCCCTGGTTGTGGCCGGATTTGCGGTCCGGGCTGTGGCTCGGGAGCGCCGGGGCCGGGGCGCCGTGGTTGCCGTCGCTCTCACGGCCGGGGCCACCCGGGATTGCTGCGACATCTTCGGCGGTGAGACCGGTGATCGCGGTGATCTCCTCGTCCGGCACCCTGGCCGCACGCGCCCGGCGCACCGGCTCCGCCAGCGCCGTCTGCCTCGCCGCCGCAATCCGACGAACCGCGGTGTCGGCCTCGGCGAGAGCCATCATCGCCCGGCCTACAGCCGTGCGGGCAGCGTCCAGGTCCGCTTGGGCTCCCCGGAACGACGCCTCCCACGGCATCCCGGCTGCCGCAATCGCGTGCAACAGCGCGTCCGTGGCCGCCGCGATCTCCATGTCGGTCGCCTGCCGGACCGCGCCATGAACGTGCCGGATGCCTGCGAATGCGAGGATCCGGTTGACCTGGTCCTCCGGTAGACGGTCCTCCAGGACGCCGCGAAGGTCCTCGGCCGGTACCCCGGCCAGGTACGCATCCCGCACGCCCGGAGCGATCGCCTCCGCGAACCTGTGGCTCAGGTAACCCTGCCGTGCCGCCTCGTAGGCCGCCTGCACGGCACCCTCGGCCGCGGCCACCGCCGCCTGGGCGGCCGCCAGGTCCTGCCGCGCCTGCTCCTGCGCTCGTAGCGCCGCTCCCAACGGCTCGACGAAGGCATCGGGCATCCCGTCCACGAACTCCACCGCGCGCCGCAGGTCGCGGGCGGCGGCACCCCGGATGCTGACGGCGATCTGCTCCCGGGACAGGCCGGTGATCTCGGCGATCCGGCCGTCACCGAGCCCGGCCAGGTGGGCCTGCCACACCGGCTGAGTCAACGCCTGCTGCTCACCCGCAACGATCCGGACCAGAGCCGCTTCGGCCGCCCGCAGCTCGGCCTTCGCCGCGAGGACGTCGCGGTTCGCCGCACCGAGATCCACGCCCCCGTGCTCGACCGCCTCGTTCCAGCGGGCTTCGGCGGCGGCCAGGTTCTGGGCGGCCGCTGCCTGCTGTTGCCTCGCGGCGTCGATCTCTGCGCGTACGCCGTCCACGGCGTCCTGCAGCATGGTCACCGGATCGGTGGCGCCCAGGATCCGCTGCATCTGCTCGGGGGTGAGGCCGGCTCGTTCGCGGCGCCCATCGCCGCGGTTGATCGCGGTGATGTCCTCGACCGGCACCCCGGCCGCGTGCGCCCGGTGAACCGGCTCGGTCAGCACCTCCTGGTGCAGCGCGGCCAATCGAACGGCAGCGTCGGTGGCTGCTGCGAGAGCGGCCTCGGTCTCGGTCACGGCCGCCTGCGCTGCTGTCAGCTTCCGCCGGGCCTCCTGATAGGGAGCCCGCACTTTCTTGTCCATCTTGTCGACCGCGGCCTTCAGCTTGGCGGCGGCCGCGGCGAGCTGCTCGTCGGTGGGTTGCGGGCCCGAGCTGTCGCCCTGCTCGATCCCGACGACGCGTGTGGTGACCTGATCCTTCGGCACGTCCGTGATCGCGGCGATGACATCGACCGACAGGCCAGCCCCGCGGGCCCGCCTCATGGCCAGAGTCAGCTTCTTCGCATCGGCGCCACTCTCGTAGAACTGCACCAACGCGTTGTGGGCGTCCTGCACCGCGACCTCAGCCGCCGACGCCGCCTCTCGGGCATCGTCCAGCTCGCGGCGTGCCTGCGCCTGCCGCTGCTGTGCGCTGTCGAGCGCGGCGTCCATCCATCGCACGGTGTTGCGCAGGTCTTCGACCGCGCCGTCCCGCACGATCGCCTCGACGTCCTCGCGGCGCAGGTCGGTGAGCTCGACGATCTGGTCGACGTCGAGCCCGACCCGGTGTGCCGACCACACGTGCTGTGCCAGCCGCGAGGGCTTGTCCCGGTCGATCTGTTCCAGCACCAGCTCGGTCAGCCGCAGTTCGATCTCGGCGCGGGTGACGTCGCGGTCCGCCGCGCCGATCACTGTCGCCAGACCGGCTGAGAACACACCGGGCTTCGGCGCTGTGGCGGGCTCCCCGCTGTCGAGGTAGCGGATCACGTCGGTGAACTCCACGCCGAGCGCGTCCGCCATCCACCTGACCGCGGCGCGCCACTCGGCTTCCGAACCGAACGTCTGCCCCTCGAAGTACCAGTGGACCGCGCTCCGGCGCAGGTTGTCACGGCGCTGCTTGGCCGCGACGAGGGTCTGGGCGGCCTCGTCCCGCCGCTTCTTCCAGGAAGTGACCGCGGCCTGTATCCGATCCACGGCCTTCCGCAGGTTCTCGACAGCCTTCACCTGCGGCGAACCCGCTGCCGCGGTGTCGCCGACTCCGGTCTCTCCGGCGCTCTCCTCGGTCGGGCCGGACCCGGTCGCGTCCGTGCCCCCGCCGTCGCGGTCGCTGCCGTCCTTGCCCTGGAACCAGTCGTGGATCTGCTGGATCAAGTTCTGGTCGGACTCGGTGCTCACGACCATGCTGACCTGGCCGATCGGCAACCCGGTGATCTCGGCGATCCGTTGCGCCGAGAGGCCGCCCGCGGCCGCGGCCCGCATCGCGGGTACCAGCCGCGTGAACCGGGTTTGGGGGGGCTCGGCGGTGGTGCCCTTCTCGTCAGCGGCGTCCTGCTCCGCGGAGTCCTGCGCCGCAGCCTGCTCGGTTTCCGCTTCGTCGACCCGCCGGACCGCGACAGCCAGCCTCATCTCCGCGACACGTTCATTGATCTGCTCGACGGTGAGGCCGGTGATTCCGGCGATCCGGTCCAGAGGCAGCGAGTCGGCGCCGTCGGTGGCGATGTACAAGGCCTGATTCAGCCGCCAGTGCGCAGCCACGGCGCTCGACTCGGTCCTGATGGCCTCCTGCTGCCGCGCCAGCCAGTCCAGCCGAGCAGCGAACGACGTGTCCGGCAGGTCCGTCGCAGACGAGTCGTCCGCGGCGGCCAGGAGGTCCAGGACGTCGAGCACGCCGATCCCGAGGGCGGTGGCCAGCTCGACGAGGCGCTCGAGCTCCCACCTCGCCAGCTCGTCCTTGACCTCCTCGGGGGTGAGGTCGGTGCCGCGGGTGGCGAGCTCGGCCTCCTTCTCCGCACGGGCGTCGTCCAGTGTCCGGCGCACCGCTCGGGCCTGCTGGTCCGCCGCCGCGTCCGCGGACTGCACGTCCGCGGTGGCCTCCTCCAACCTGAGCCGGGTGGTCACGTCGCCGGTGGCGTTCTGGGGCAGGGTGGCGAGCAGCGCCTCCAGCCGGGTCATCGCGTCGGTGACCCCGTCGCGCTGAACCTTCCCACCATCACCCTGTGCGTCCAGGCCCGCGAGGGCGAGGCTCTGCATCGGCACCGCGGCCTGCCCGGCTGCGTTCGCGGCGTCGCCAGCCGCACCCCAGGTCGTCGTGGCGGAGGCACCGATCGCCCGGATGCCGTCCACGAGCTCCAGCAGCGCCGCGACCGCGCCCGCGTAGTCGCCGTCGGCAATCCGCTGCTGGATGTCCGCGAGGGCTTCCGGCGTGACGCCGAGCTGCTCGGCGGTGCGCTCGTCAGCGGTATCGGGCGATTCAGCAGACTTGGCCCCGTCCGACGCTCGGCGGACCCGTGCCTGGTACCGGCTCTGTGCCTTGGCGAGGTCGTTCTCGGCCGCGTTCACCGCGGCGGCAGCGGCCGCGACCTCCCGGTTGGCCGCGGCCAGCTTGTCGCGGGCGGCTTCATGCTCGGCCGTGGAGGTGGCTTTGCGGAGCTCCTCCGCCGCCTCGGCAGCCTTGGCACCGGCCGCAGCGAGGTTCGACCGCCATGCCGCGGAGGTACGCGCCGCCGAGTGGACGTTGTCGGCGAGAGCGTGGATCACCGCGTCCTGTCCGGTTTCGCCCGTCTGCGCGGCGGGCATCTCCTCGGCGTCGCGGGTGATGGAGCGCTCGAACTCGCCCTTGCCGCGCAGTCCCGCGGACGCGTGTCGCCGGTTGGTTCGGCCCGCACGCTTGATGACCTTCTCGACGAGCTTGGGGGCGGCGTCGGGGGGCAACTCGTCCAGATCGCCGTACTTGTCGGTCAGACGCCTGCGTTCCTTCGCGGTGAGGTTGCCCCAGACCGTCTCGTCGTAGAGGTAGATCTCCATACCTGCCGAGCCCGGGTTGCCATTGCGCGCGGTGCGCCCGTAGTTCTGGCGGTTGCCGCGGGGCGAGATGTGCACGTCCGACACGGTGACCCGCACACCGCCGACCTCGTTCACTCTCTTCGCGGCCTTCACGTCGGTGGCGCGTGCCATGAGATTGGTCGCCACGGTCACCCTGCCCGGCATGCCGGCGGCTCTGACCACTGCTTCCTCGAGGGTGATGTGTTCGTCGAGCGCAGTCAGGATGGCGACGGGGAAGCCTTCTTCCTTCGCCAGCGCGTTTCGGAACTCGACCGCGTCGTTCGGGTTCTCGAAGTTGATCAGTTCGGCGCTGTCGGGGTTGTCCTTCATCCGCTGCGCCAGTTCGTGCGCACGCCGGCGGATGAAGGCGTCGCGTTGGACAAACACCCGGGCGGGCCGCTCGACCAGCTTCTGCGGCGCATTCCTGGGGATCTTCACGAACCCCATGCCGAAGTGCCTGGCGAACAGGCCCTTGACCTCCTCCGCGGTGCCCGTCATCCCCGCCGTCTCGTCGTACAGGCGCATGTACTCCGCGATCGTGGTGGAGCGCTTGGTTACCTGGTCCGCCGAGATCGGAAGGCCCTCCTTGGCCTCGACCGCCTGGTGCAGACCGCGGTCCCACTTCTGCCCGATCAGGGCCCGGCCCTTCAGGCTGTCGTGGATCAGGATCTGCAGGCCGTCGTCGGTCAGCCCGCCGTTTCCGCGCAGCGCGACGAACTGGCGACCCTTCCGGTTCGCCGTCGATCCCTCGGTGACCCGGCTGCGGATGTAGTCCTTGCCCCGGACGTGCCACATCGCGTCGAACGCGTTCTCCAGGTCGCGGACCTGCTGCTCGGTGAGCCCGTTCACGCCGCGGCGCCTGCTGATCTCGGCGCGTTGCTGCGGGGTGAGACGCGTCCGCTGATCACGCTTGACCGTGACGACGCCGTCCGCGACGAGCGTGGCGGCGTCGTCACGGGCCTGGTAGATCTCCTCGTCCCGAATGATCTTCCGCGACTCCGCGATGCGGATCGCGGTGCGGGCGTCGTCGATCAGGAGCTCGTCGGCCTCGTCGACCAACGCGAACACGTGCTTGGTCTGGACTCGCTGCCCCTTGGGCCGGTCCAGGTCATACAGGTAATCGAACTCGAACTCCTTCGCCTCACCGATCGTGATGTCAGCCTCGTACGCGGCCCGGCGGGCCTGCAGGTCCCTACCCGCACGCACGAGTCGGCCGCTCTCGTACACGAAGGCGTAGCCGTGGCGCAGGACGCCGACCGACATGCCCAGCACGCCGTAGACCGGCACGTACTCGGCGACCGCGTCCTTGGTGCCTTGGATATCCCGCAGCAGCAGGTGCACCCCGCCACCCCGGTTCTCCATGGACTTCCTGGCCATCGGCAGGACCCCGGTCTTCGTCTTGCCCTCGCCGGTCGCCATCTCGACGACCACCCGCCGCAGCGCCGGATGCCGCAGCGCGAACCGCAATGACCGCGGGTCGTCGAGCAACTGGGCTGCGGCGAGCTGAACGCCGTACATGTTGAACGACTTCCCCGTGTGCGGCTTCGTGCGCGACTCGTTCGCGAGCCGAAGCGCCTCATGGATCACCGCGAACGTCCCGGCGCGGGAGAGCCTGCCGTCGAGCGCCTTCTGCATCTGGGCTGCGAACTCTGTCTCGCCACCATCCCGGATCGCGTTGACCTGGTGCCAGAACTCATCACGCTGTCTGCGCGACACGAGCCGGCGCAGGAGCTTGTTCGTGTCCAGGTTGTGCTTGGCTTCGTCAACCCCCCAGACCAGCTCGAGCCGCCTCTGCTCGGCGTTCAACTCACTGCGACGAGTCTCGTTCTTCGCATTCTCGATCTGCTTGGGCAGCGCGGCCTCACGGTCGGCGCGGTCGGCGCGGCCCTCCTTGCGCTTCGCCACGAGCCGGGCCTTCTCGTCACGCAGCTCCTCGAGCCGGGTGGCGTCGGTGGTCCGCGAGATCTCCGCATCGAGGGCGGCCAGCGCCTTGTCCCGGTCCTCCTCCGCCTTCTTGAGTCGATCCTTCAGATCCTTCTTCGAAGGGACTTCGAACTTGCCCGCGTTCCGCCATGCGGGCTTCGCGTCACGAGCCGGGCGGAGGGGCCGGACCCACTGGGTGCCCTTCTTGTCCTTCGTGATCGACAGCAGCGGCTGCTCGCCGTGCTCGGTGAGCTCCCTGTTCCAGTCACGCACCGCGGCCGCGATCTGACTCTTCTTCTTTCCGGTGGACCGGGCGAGCTCCGCGAGCGTCACCGGGTCGTCGCCGCGTTCCTTGAAATAGCCGAGGGTGTCCTCGGCGAGCTTGTGCCGCGTCGGGTCGTCGGACCACATGGCGCTGCCCGGCCGGCCCGCCACCCGCTTGCCGTTGCCGTCATAGCCGAGCTCGACCCGCGGCAGGACGGCGCCGTCCCGGTGCTGCTTCGCGTCCTGCTCGAGGGCCGCGATCAGCTCCTTCTGCGTCACGCCGTGGGCGGCGGCCAGCTCCTCGAGCGACATCGGCTTGCCGGCGAGTTCGATGCGAGCATCGACCGCGTCGGCGAGGGCACGGACGGGATCCGTGCCGCCGAGCCGCTCGACCGCCGAGCTGCCGTTGCGGTCGGTGAGCAGCACCCGCGGGCCGTTGCCGTATCGGGCGCGCTCCACGACCTCGCGGTCCAGCGCGTCCCGGACCGCGCGCCGGCTGACGCCGAGCTTGCCCGCGAGCTCCGGAACCGTCCGCGCGGTGCCCGCCTCGATCTCCAGCACGATCCTTGCGGCGAGCTCTCGCTGCGTGGCCGCGCCCCGGGCCCAGCCGGCGGCCCGGTCGTTCAGGATCGCCTTCCGGGAGTTCTCGATGCCCCGCAGCCGCGCCTCGAGCACCGGGTCGGCAACGCCGTCCTTCCTGCGGAAGGCGAGCTTCTGCTCGACCTCGGCCATGTGCTCCTTGTAGGACTTGCCCGAACTTTCGTCCCACACGTGGTCGGTGAGCTGCTGCTTCACCGCGTCCACGCGCTTCTGGTAGGCGGCCTCGACGGCGTCATCGGGGGCCGTACGGAGCGCACCGGGGCTGTCCTCCGCCCAGGGGCGGAGGTTGCCCAGGTTTCGGTACGCGACACCCGCGTCTCGCGGACCACCAAGACCGTTCTCGCGAAGGTTGCGCCACCCTTCCCGACCACCGAAGGCAGCCTGGAGGACGGACCCCGCCGCCCCGAACACCCGGGAACCGAGACCGCCGTGCAGGAGCAGGGACCGGTTCGACTCCGCCATCCGGCCGAGCCGGGTCGCACCGGCGGCGAACGTGTCGGCGCTTGCGGCCAAAGGCCCGGCGGACGCGGCGCGTGCCGCATACGAGCGCTGCCGTGCCCAGATGCTCGCCGCCTGCAAGCCGTGCGCGACCGGGGCCGTGGCCACGTGGCCGACCGCGCCCAGGCTCCGGCCCACGACGAACCCCGCCGCCTTGAACGGCGCCATCGCCACGAACACCGGGACTTCCGCGACGGCGTGGATCGTGTCGAACGTGTCATGCCGTTGCCACGCCCGATCACGCGCCGTCTGCAACGCCCGTGCCTTGTTCAGGTTCGCCGCCGTGTGTGGCATCCCCTTCATGGCGTTCAGCTCCGCCTGGGAACGGAGCGCCGCGGACGCCGCGCCCCGTGCGGCACCGCGAGCGACCATGGACACCGGAGCCGCGACCACCATCAGCGGCATCGTGTCCTCGAGGAGCGTGAGCAGCGGACGCTCGCCGTAGTCCTTCTTCGGGTCGCCGTCGCCGAACCACCGGTTGTGGATGTTCGTCACGGGCGTGCGGATGAACGAGCCGGTGAGCGGGGCGACCCGGTTGTAGTAGTCGGTGTCCGATTCGCCGGGAAGCCGCTCGTCCGCGAAGGCAAGGTCCGGGTTGACCATCGACTGGCCGACCGGCCCCAGCACCAACGCGAGTCCGATGTCGTTCTCACCGATGTACCGGGCGTGCTTCTCGGGGTTGGCGATCATCGAGACGGCGCCCTCGACGCGATTCACCCCTTCGACGACACCCCCGCCGACGACGAGCCCCGGCAACGAGGCGGCACCCGCGCTGATCGTGGTCGCATCGCGGCCGAGCTTGACGAGAAGGTCCTGCTGCCGGAGCGCTGGCGAGGAGACCTCGCCCGTGTAGGCCTCGGGTGAACCGAGACGCTGGTTGTACGCGATCTCCGCCCCGGCGGCGAAGCTCTGCGAACTCTCGTTCAACGTCTCGAACCAGGTCAGCGGGTTCGAGAAGTTGTGGTTCCCGTCGACCATGTCGGCGAGCCGGTCCCGCTCGGACGCGGGCAGCACGGCTCCGGCCCCGCCCACGAGCCAGCGCTTCCTGGACTGCCGCAGCAGGCTGTCGCTGGAGAAGCCCCACTTGTCATAGGCGCCCACAAGCTGCTCGGCGGTCGATGGCGCGACGTCGAACGGGTCGTCGCTCCAGGTAGCGGCCTTGTGCACGAGGTCGTCCTGCGACAGGCCGGCCAGCGGGTTCGCCCCCTGGTCGATCAGATCGACCACATCGGCCACGAAACCCACCTGTGCGGGAACTGTGAGGCGCTGGGGCTTCTCGAAGATCCAGCCGTTGTCGAAGACGTGCTTCGCGCGCATCCCCAACGCCAGGTCGGCGGACCCGGTGGAGGGCAGGCGCATGTCACCGATGTTGACGTCGACCGAGTAGGTGTTGCCGTCGCTGTCCATGCCTTGACGCGTCTTCCCGGCCACCGGACGGTGCTGCGGCGCGTGGATCGCGGCCGTGTAGCCCTGGTCGACCACGCCCGTGAAGTCCAGGATCGTGTTCACCGCGTCCGTGTACTTGTTGACGGCCGTGGCCATCGCCTTCGCCCGCGCCTGCGCGCGGATCTGCTCCTTCTCGTCCTGCGGAAGATCGGCGCGGACCAAGACCTTCGACGGCTCCGGCCTGATCGAGCCCGGCCCGGGCAGCAGCGAGATCAGGTCGCCGGACGTTTCGACGTTCCGGCGCTCCTGCGCGACGTCCTCGATGTACGCGAAGTCGCCGGTCGCCTTCGCGACGGCCTCGTCGAGGTCGCGCAGGACGCTCCCGGCCGCCAGCCGGGCGTCGCGTGCGTCTGCCTGAGACTTGGCGTTCTCCAGGACGATCGCGGCGAACTCGCGAAGCTGCGCATCCGCACGGGCGTTCAGCGTGTCCGGGTCACCGGGTCCGCCCGCCTCGGAGGTCGCGATATCGGCGATCAGATCCTTCTCCTCGTCGAGGTAGGACTGGTAACGGTTCTGGTTCGCCTGCAGGTCGGCAGCGAGATCCGCGTCGATCTCCTCGTTCCGCGCCCGTTCGTCCGCCTGCGCGCCGAACAAGGCGGCCGCGACCGGGTCGGCCGGGGCGAGGACCGGAGTCTTCAGCCCGGCATAGGTGAGAGGGTCGGTGATGCGGGTGACATCGGCGGCCAGCCCGCTATCGGAGGCGAACTCCATCTCGGCGACGGTGTCGGTCGCGGTGTCCTGGGTGCCCCGGACCGCCTCCAGGTCGGCGAGGGCAGCCTCACCGCGGAGCATCCGGTCCCACAGCTTCGGGTTCGCCTTGATCGACTCGGTGAGCTCGTACATCTCCGCCGGAGAGCCACCGTCCTTCGTGATGTCCACGGCCAGTGCGTGGGCGTCAGCAGTGGCCTTCTCGCCCGGGCCGTCCAGCCACTGCTCGTACTCCATGCCGTTGAGGGGACGGAGCACGGCATCGCCGCGGTCACGCAACGTCTGCGAACCAGGACGATTCGGGTCGGTCGGCTTCGGCCCACCGATGAAGTCCAGAATGCTGGGTTCCTTGGTCTTCCGGTCAGGCTTGTGGCCGGGGCGGATCGGCCCCGGAGCCCAGTCCTCGTCGAAAAGCCCGAGCGCCGCCGTGACGTCCCGGGTGGGCTCGATCCACTTCGTACCCGTGCCCGAACCGTCGCATCCACCGTTCTCGCCCTGCTGGCACGACCAGCGGCCGCCGTTGCCGTCCTTCTCCGCGTACGTCAGCGCGCTCCGGCCGCCCTTGCCCCAGGTCGACACCCAGTTGCCGTACGCGTCGGTGGCCCGCGCCTCGGCGTCCCCGTCGATGAACACCACCGAGCCACCACCGGTGCCGTCCTCGTTCCTCAGGAACTGAACGAACTCGGCGACGATCTCGTCGCCCGCCTTGCCGAAGGGGCCGGGGGTGATGTCGGCGGCGACGAGGTCCTGGTGATCCGACTTGCCGTTCTTCCAGACGTCGTCGCCGGTGCAGCTGCCGCCCGCACGCACGGCGCAGGTGTTGATCCCACCGGCGCCCTTCTCCGTCGGCATGTAGTGCGTGCCGATGCAGTTGTCACAGTCCAGCGTGACACCGCCGGGACCTGTGACCTCGGCCGAGCCGTCGATGGAGATCTTGCCGCCCAGCCCGTCCCGGCCGGGGGTCACGACGCTGACCTTGCCGTTCGCGCCCACCCGCGGGCCCACGACACCCTCATCGCCGGACGCAGCGATGACCCCGTCCACCATGCTGGCGGTGACGCAGTCCTTCCCCGTACATGTGGCGATCGGCTTCTCCCCCGTGAAGTCGCCGATCAAGTCCCTGTGGAAGGGCGAGTCCGGGTCCGCCGTGAGGAAGGGGGAGTTCGTGTTCACCGAGGGGATGCCGGCCGACCACGAAGCGGTGCCGTCGTTCTTCTTCGGACCCTGACCGGTGACCACGTAGCCCTCGGCCAACCGGCCCCAGCCCGTCCCGTCCCACACGAACTTCCCGGAGTTGCCGTGGCCGTCGCGGCCGCGGTACGTGATCTCCGGGGCGGAGATGTTGAAGTCATCCCGGCCGAAGGTGCCCTTCGGCTTGCCGGGGATCTGGATCTCCCTCCCAATGATCCGGATCGAGCCCTCACCGTCCGGGAGGCCGGTGCGCAGCGGCGTCAGATTGCCGTTCGCGTCCGCTACCGCAAACGGGGAGCCGTGGCGGTCGGTGAGCCGGAAGGTGTTGGTGGTGTCCTCGTGGACAACACCCATCTCGATCCGCTCACCGGTCCGACCGTTGATCACGTATCCGTCGCCGCGGACCCACGCCTGGCCGTTGCCCTCCCCGTCACGGCTGATCCCCGCGTACGACCCGCTCGCAGCCACGTCCCCCTCGGCGGAGACGGTCCTGAAGGTCTCGTTCTCGGGACGTCTCGGGTCGTAGGAGGCGCGCGCGCCGCCCTTCCCGATGGCCCTGAAGGGGGTCCCGACTTTGCCGGTCTGGATCGTCGAGTCGGCGGCCTGCTGGCCCTTCTCCGGGACCCGCAAGCCCGGCACGGCGTCGGCGGGGACCTTCTCGTCCGCTCCCACGAACCGGGTCTCCTCCTGCGCGGGCGAGTACCCGCCACAGACCCCGGGGAGGCACTCCCCTCGGGTCTGCTCGGTCAACGCCCAGCCGGCCTCGACGCCTTCCCGCTCCTTGCCCATATCGCGGATCGGGGCCTTCTTGCCGCCGGACGTCTTGTCTGCATCGAGCGCGGCCTGCTCGCTGAGGGATATGCCGACGTTCACGTAGGTCGCGTTGCCCGCGATCACCGAGAGGTTCGCGCAGTCGCCGAAGCAGCCGACGTCGGAGCCGTTCTGATAGACGCCGCAACCATCCCCGGTGGTGCCGGAGCAGGTGCCGTTCTTGTACTGGCTCCACTCCCGGTACGGGGCCTCCCACGTCGCAGAGACATCCCACTGTGCGGTGAACTCGACGTACGCCTCGTAGTCCTTGTCGCAGTGCGCCGGGTTGGAGCAGCCCACCTGGGCATTTGCCGTGCGATCGCCTGCCTGCGCGTCGGCGAACACCCATCCGGCGCTCTCGCCCATCGCGCCACCGCCCTCGTCGTGCGCGTAGGCCGACGCCCACGAACCTGACGGGTGCGACGCGTAGTCCGACGCCGTTACCTCCCAGTGGTGGCTGCACGACGCTCCCGGGTTCCCCTCGCACGACGCACCTGCCTGCGCGACCCCGTCGACGTTCTGGGCCGACGTGCCGACCTGCACGAAGCCCTCACCGGAGGTCAGACTGTCGAACCCGACGGCGTCCGCGACTGCGCCGGGCGCACTCGAGTGACTCTCGGCCCGGTAGCGGCACCCCGCACCCCTGCTGCCGGCGCACGACGCCGCCGCGGTTGCCTGGGTCGGGTCGGTCTCCGCGAACGCGTTCGTGCCGCACCACCCCGAGCCGGTGCCGCTGCGCTCGCCGCAGCGGGCACCCGCCGACGCCTCGTTGCCCCAGGTGGCACTGTCCGCCTCGCTCGCGGCCGCGTAGACGTAGCGGCAGTCAGCGCGTGCGCCGCCCTTGCAGGACGCGGCGGCCTGGGCCTGGCCGTCCGCGGTCGTCCGCGCCGACGCGCTGGTGGCGCACCGCCCCGACCCCGTGCCGGTGCCGCGGCAGACGCCGAACGCCGACGCCGTGGCGCCCGGGTCGATACTCCTGGCCTTCGTCCGGGCGCCGTAGCGACACGTCGCGCCCTTCCCGCCGCGGCACGACGCCACCGCCTGCACACTCTCGCCGGAGCGGGCGACCTGGATGGTGGTGGCGCAACCACCGACCTTCCCAGCCCGGCAGGTCGCGAGCGCCTTACCTCGCAGCCCCTCGCCCGTCGCCGGCCCGACGGTCTTCGTGCGGCACTTCACGCCCTGGCAGGTCGCGTTGACCTGGGCGGCGTCCTTCGCGGTGTACCCGCCCGTCCCGGACGCGCAGGCCCCGAAGGCGCCACACCGCGAGGTGGCCACGCCGCGCACCGCGCCGTCGGCGGAGCCCATGGCGCGGGTCTTCGACCAGGTCCGGGTGGCGCAGCCGCGCTTAGTCCCGTTGCCGCACACCGCGCTGACCGATGCGTTCGTGGTGGCGAACCGGCTCGCGTCTTCCGTCTTCGTCTTCTCGGTCCGGCCCGCCTGCACCGACGACGCGGCGGTCAGCTGCGCCTGGCAGCCGGTCCCGGCCTTGCACAACGCGAGCCCACGAGCCTGGCTGTGGCTGCGCCGCCCGTCCGGCCCGCCCACGGCGCCGGAGGATCCGGTCAGCTTCCCGACACAGCGACCCTCGGCGCAGTCGAGCCCCACCGTCGCGGATGCGGACCCGCTACGCGGGGTACCTCCACGAGGCCGGTCGTCGTCGGCGGTCTCCACGTACGTCGCCGCGGTGATCCCCACCTGGCAACCTGCCGTGCCCGCGCAGCGGGCGAACCCGCGCGCGCCGCTCCGGATATGGCGGGCCTCCGGCCCGTGCTCCACCTTCGGCGCGCCCTTGACCCATCCCTTGCAGGTCGCGTCCGGGCAGTCGACCTGGGAGCTGGACTGCCCGCTCCCGAGCGACCGGTGCTCGCCCGCGCTCGAGTAGCGCGAGAACATCGCGCTGGAGTTGCTGGCGACGGCGCACCCGTCCGCAGCGGCCCGGCAACGCGCGCCCGTCGGGCTGTCGCCGACCGTGCCGGAGGTTCCGGCGTCGCCCCAGGCGACACAGCCCGGGCCGGAGCACTCCGCGGTGCCCGTGGCCTCGGCCATCGCGGCGGTGGCGCCCCTGACCGGCGTCTTGGCGAGCTCGGCCGCGTCGCGCGCCGCCTCACGGGCGCTGCGGGCCGCGGCCTTCGCCTTCTTCGCGGCCTTCTCCTGCTTCGCGGTCGCGCCCTTCCGGGCCGCGATCTTCGCCTTCTTCGCGGCGGCCTTGCGCGCCTCGACGGCATCCGCGGCGGCCTGCTCGGCCGCGGCCTCCAGCTGCTCGGTGACGACGTCGGCCAGGCGGACCGGCTTCGCCGCCTCGCGGGCCGCCTCGCGCGCCGCCTTTCGGAGCTCGCGTGCAGCGGCCTGCGCCCGCTTCGCTGCCTTCTTCTGCTTCGCGGTCGCGCCGTCCTGGGCCGCGACCTGTGCCGCCTTCCTGGCGGCCTTCCGTGCCTGGGTGGCCTGCTCGGCCAGTTGTCCTGCTGTCTCGTCCCGTTGCTCCGCGATCATGTCGGCCACGACCTGGCCCGACCCGGCGACGGAGCCCGCCTGCGCAACGCAGTCGCTGCGACCGGTCTTGCACCCCTGGGTGTCGCTCAACGGGGCCGGAGGACCGCGCGCACCGTGCCCGTCGTTGCCGGCGGTGGGGCCGTCCGTGGCCCATGCCGAGGTGTTCACCTGGCCGGAGCAGCGAGTGCTTCCCGTGCAGTCCAGGGCCGCGTCGGCCATCGTCCAGCTCGACGCACCCGGCACGGTCGGACCACCCGAGTTCGCCGACGAACCCGGCGCCGACGGGGCCGGCGGCGTCCCCGGCTGCTGCGGGCCGCCCTGCTCACCCGCCGGGGTCTGCTCCCCGGTGGTGCCCTCGGTGATCGTGGCGTTCTCGGTGGAACGCTGCTGCATCAGCGGGGCGATCACGTTCGCGTCCGGGCCGGTCGACGAACCCGAGTTCGTGACGGCCACGCACTCCCCACCGCGCACGCCCTTGCAGCTGCCGGTGGAGTACGAGCCCCGCGACTTCTCCGAGACCGACGGGTCGATCGCCGACGCCCCACTGCGCACCGTGCCCGTGCACACCCGCTCGCCCTCACAGGACATCGCCGCACCCGAAGCGGACGCCGCCGACGGACCGACCGGCAGCCGCTTGGTGTTGACCTCGGCCGGGTCGGCCGCGAGCTCCAAGGACGCCCCCCGACCCGACGACGCGGTCGACACCGAGCGGGCCTCGCAGCCGCCCGACACCCCCGTGCACGACGCCGGATCTCCCTGCGACGTGCGCGGCTTGCCGCCGTTCACCGCGCCGTCCCACGCGCTGCTGCTGGTGCTCACCGATCCGGTGCAGCGGGTGCCGGCGTCGCACCGCAGGTAGCCCTCCGACGAGGACGTCGACGACGGTCCGGTCCGCGGCTGCCGGGCCAGCGGCTTACCCGTCCGCGGGTCGAGCACCACGTGGTCAGCGGCGCTCGACGACGCCGAGGTCGCCTGCCCGCCGCAGTCCCCGCCCGAGACCGTGCACTCGAGGTCGGCCGAGGTACCCCGGCCGTGCGGCGTCACTCCCGTGTCCCGAGCCGACGTACCCGCGTAGCCGGCCACCCGGCAGCTGCTGTCGCCACCGTCGCAGTCGACCGACACACCGGCCTCCGACACACTCACCGGCCCGGACACCGCCGCCAGGCCCGCTTTCCGCGCCTCAGCAGGGTCGCGGTCCTCCACGACGGTCTTCGCGGTGGTCGCGCACTCCGCCCCGGCCCCAGCCGCGTCGCAGGAGGACTTCCCGGCGCTGCCACGGACACCGCGCACGTCGCCCGAGGCCGCGCCGCGGGTCGTGCTCTTCGCGGAGCCGACGCACGACTCCCGCTCGCACTCGAGCTGCGTGTCCGACGTGCTGGCCGCCGACAGCCGCACCGTCGGCACCATCGCCCCCCGGGGGCCGGTCGGACGCATTTGCACCGTGCGGTCGACCTCAGAGCCGGAGCCCACCTCGCAGCCGCCGTCCGTGACCTTGCAGGTGGTCCGGTCGCCCGCCTTGCGCACCGCGTCCGGGTCCACGCCGTGCACCGAACCGGCCGTCCGCGTGACGGCGCTGCCGACGCACTCGACGCGCTCGCAATCGAAGTCGACCTCGGCGCGGCCGCCGGCGTCGCTCCCGTTGCTGTCCGAGGTGCTGGTGGCCTGGCAACCGCTGGCCGACACCGTGCAGAGCGCACCCGCCTCCGCCGCGGAACCCGGCTTGCCGAGCTCCTGCACATCGTTGGACGTCGCCGCGGCCCACCGCTTCAGGGCCTCCGGGCTCACCCACACGTTGCGGCCTGCGTCGGTCAAGGTCGCCGCGCGGCCCGTGCAGTCGACGCCGCCGCAGTCGATGTCGGCAACCGCCTCGACGCCCTCTCCGTCCTCGCGCGCTACCTCCGTGGCCGTGCCACAGCCGTCAGCCGCGGTGCAGACCGCCCGTGCGGAACCGCCCTGCTCGCCCGCACCCCGCGGCCCGTTGCCGACACCGAAGGCATCCTTATCGAGGTCGTTGCTGCGGCTGTAGCAGCGCCCCGCCTCGGTCTCACAGCCGGACTCGGCCGCGTACCGGTCGGCGCTCGAGTCGACCTCGCACAGGCCGGTGCAGCTCGCGACCGTCCGTGTCCGCTCGTCGGGTGCGGCGCCCCGGAACGGCCCTGCCGAGCGGGTTGTGCACTTGCCGCCGCCGGACCGGCACTCCGCGTCGCCGCCATCCGGCGTGGCGATGCTGTACTGGACGCAGCCGCGGACCTTGCCCTCGCACCGCGCCGCCGCCACGGTCTTCGTGCCGCCCGCGCCCCGGCCGGTCGCGTCGCTCGCACAGCCGCGGTCCGCGCCCGTCAGGTCGCAGGAGGCCGACGACTTCATCTTGCCCGCGCTCGTGGTCACACCACAGCCGCCGGACAGCCCGGACACGGCCATGCACCGGTCGACGTGCTGCTTCCCGTTCGCCGTCTCGACGACCGAGCCGCACTCGACGAACGCGCCGTCCACACCGCAGCCGCTGGTGGCGCCGCGGCCGTCCAGATCGTCGCCGAGATCCACGTCCGTGTCTCGGTCGGTGAGCTCCATCAGCGCGTCCGTCGCGGTGTAGACCTTGGTGCGCAACTTCTCGTACGCCGCCTGGTGCTTCCGGTACGCCTGGCGAGTCATCGTGCCCCCGGCGACCATGCGCTCCTCCGCCGCGAGCCGCTTCTCGGCCGCGGCAAGGCGCTGCTGCCCCTCGACCACCCCGTGGACCTGACGACGCTGTTCCGCGGAGACGTCGTTCCGCTCGGACACCAGCTTCTGCCGCACAGCCCGATGCTCAGCAACCTGCTTGCGGTACTGCCGCTTCGTGATCTCGCCGTCGGCGAACGCCCGCTTCGCGTCGCGAATCTCCTCCTTGCTCTTCTCGAAGGCAATCCGCTGCCGGAAGAGCTCCTCCGACTCCTCCGCAACGCCGCCGTTCTCGTCCTTCTCCTGCGCGAGCCTGCCGGCCGACTTCCGCTGGCCCTCGGCAGCCTTCTTGCGCTCGACGTCGTCTGTCGTCCGCTCGACCTTGTCGCCCTTTTTACGCCCGGCCTTCTCAGGCTTCTCGGCCTTCTTGTCCGAGGCCTTCTTCCCCGAGGGCTTCTTCTCGGAGGGCTTCTTCTCGGAGGGCTTCTTCTCGGAGGGCTTCTTCTTCTCCGAGGGCTCCTTTTTCTCCGAGGGCTCCTTCTTCTTCTCGGAAGGCTTCTTCTTCTCGGAGGGCTCCTTCTTCTTCTCGGAGGGCTTCTTCTTCTCCGAGGGCTCCTTCTTCTCGGAGCCCTTCTTGTCCGAGCTCTTCTTGTCCGAGCCCTTCTTCTCCGAGCCCTTCTTCTCCGAGCCCTTCTTCTTCTCGGCCTGCGGACGCATGAGGGAGTTGCTGACGCCTCCCTTCAGCACTCCCGCTGAAACCGCCATCGCCGGAGCCGCTGCAGCAGAGGCGGGAGCGGCGAGGAACGCCGACCCGATCCACAGCACCACTACGGCGCCGGCCAAGGTGAGCGTCCACCGCAGCACCAGCAGCATCCGGTCCACCATCGACAGTCGCAGCCGCACCGAGGCAACAGCGCACGCGGGGAGGCCGGCGGCCTCTCCCTCGTGAGCAATGTGCCTGCGCATGTGACTCGACTCCTACCGTCGAACGTGTCGGGCAGTGATGGATACGTACGTGATTCGCAGCTCTGAGCTGGGGATGACGCCGAAATGGGCAAGCGCAACAACTGGCTCGCGCGTCGCGCAACGGCAGCGACCCGCGTCCCGGACGGACTGTGTCGACATCCGGTTCGAACTTCGACCCCGCCACATGTTGCGCATCGTCAGCAACCGGTGGACGAGCTCGGCGCCCCGCCTCGTGGCGGAGCAAGTGGACCATAGCGCACACTCGATCCACTACCCAGTGATCTGGATCACATCTTGACGAGCCTGCAGTGCACCAGCCGGCTCGCACGTGGCCGACCTGCGACTTGAGCAACGGCGCGGCGATCGCATCCACCGCAGTTCCCGGCGAGTCCCACGGCACATCAGAGGGGTCGGCGCGCTACGACGTAGAGGCGGTCGGTGGGCGTCTCGACCTCGCGGAGTGGGGAACGCAAATACCACTCGATGTCCACCAGCCCGGCCGCGGTGACGGCGTCGACCACCTCGGAAACGTTGTGCAGCACGAATTCCAGGTCGACGGGGGCGCCGAAGAGCTCGTCAACGTGGCGCACCTCCTCACCTGCGTGCAGGGCGAACGCCAACCGTCCGCCGGGAATCAGCACCCGGGCGAGCCCCGCGATCACGGCCGGAAGCTCGGAGGTGGCCATGTGCACGAACGCGTACCACGCGGTGATGGCCGACCATCCCGCTGCGGCGCGCGGGCGCAGCAGGTTCGTCAGGTCACCGACCTCGAACTCCAGATCCGGGAACAGTTTCCTGGCCTCGTCGATCATCGCGGGCGACAGGTCGACGCCGACCACCGAGACCCCGGATTCTGCGAGCCGAGCGGCAACGTGTCCCGGCCCGGTACCGACGTCTGCGACCGGTCCGCCGTTCGCTTCACCGGCGATACGGTCGAGCAGCCAGCAGTCGAATGGTTTGTGCGCCAGCTCGGCCGACAGTTCCCGCGCGTAGCCGGCCGCGGCGGCGTCATATCCGGCGAGCACGCGGGCGTCGCGAACATCCGCACCCGCAGCGAGGACGATGTCCCGATCGACGGGCGCGGGCGGGGGTGCCGCTTCCGGCAACGGGCCGAGCAGATGAGCCCACCGGCGATCCTGCTGACCCGGCCCGCGTTCCAACTCGACGACCAAAGGCTCCGACAGCTCCGCGAGCCCACGGAGCGTGGCCTCCACCTCGGCGCGGTCCTCGAACGAATGCAACCGCGCGGTCCGCGTCCGCAGCTCGCCGGGTGCCTGCGGCCCACGCAGCAACAACACGGTCAGAACCGCCAGTTCGGGCTCGCCGATCCCGAGGTGCTCCTCGAGCCGCTGGTGGAACTTCACCACCCGGGATCCGGCGCCGGTCCACACCGGCCGAACCAGCTCGCGATCCCTGAGCTCCTTGAGCGTCGCCTGCAGCAACGAGTCGTCGTAGTCGGTAACCGGCTCACGGCTGCTCGCCTGGTTGCACGCGGCGCGCAACGAGTTGAGGGTGAGCGGGTAGCTTGCCGGGACCGTGCGCTGCTTCTCCAACAGCGCACCGAGCACTCGCTGCTCGACGGCGGACAACTGCGGTCGCGACTCGGCCACCCCGGGAGCGTAGTACTTCCCACCCCTCGATGATCACCACCAATTGCCGGCCAAGGGCGGCTCGACAGCGACGACCACGACGGCGAGAGTCGTGCCCACTTGCTACGGACTGCCGATCGTCCTCAGGACGAGCGTGGAGATCGCCGCCACCTCCCGCAAGGTGGCATACACGTCACGGAGCTCGAAGTGATCCGCATGCACGTAGCCCTCCACCGCCAGCCCTTCGCGGGCCAGCAACATCCGCAGGCGTGGAACGTGGAAGAACTGCGACACCGCGAGGACGCTGCGATAACCACGCTGCTGCAGCAGCAATGCTGTGTTCCGAGCAGTGGCCGCCGTGTTCACGCCGCTGCTGTCCTGCAGGACGCGGTCGGCGGGAACGCCCTGCTGCACCAGGTAGTCCTTCATCACCGCCGCCTCGTCCCAACCCTCGACACCAGTGGCGCCACTGACCACGATCACCTCGCAGCGCCCTTCCCGGTACATCCGCAGCGCGGCATCCAGCCGTGCGCGCAGCCGAGCCGACGGCGTGCCGTCCACATCGACCGTATTGCCGGGCACGACCGCGGCATCCGCATACGCGAGCCGGTCACTGAGCCCGACGGCGGTCAGCACGGCCGCCGCCAGCAGGAGCGCCACAACCGCGGCCAGCGCAGCGCGTCCGAGGAACCTGCTGAATGGCATGTGGACAGGGTTCACGTGCGGTCACATCCCACAGCCATCGGCATGCCCCTCGAGAGCCTTGATCCGTACCTGGCTCACCCCGCGTCCAGGCGCAGCCGTCGCTCGGACCCCGCGCTCAACAGGGCGGGCGACCCGCCGGCCAGCTCGCGGCGCCACAGCTCCTCGCAGAGCAGTTGGATCCCGCGGCCGAGGTGCCTGCGGTAGGTGCTGAACGGCAGGCCCAGCCGGTGGGCAACGGCCTCCTGGGTGGGAACGCCGCGCAGGAAGGTGGCGACCACCGCCTGGTGGTACTTGGACCCGTTCCGCTCGCCGTGCAGGGACTCGACGGCCTGTCCGATGACGCCCCGCAGCGTCTCGCCGTGCTCGGTGACGAGCCTGCTGCGGTTCAGCGGGTTGGCCGCGAGCTCGCCGGGTCGGCCCCACGACCGCAGCGCGTCGCGCACCGCCGCGTCGAACTCCGGCCGCGACAGCACCGCCAGACCGGGAGGCGCCTCCGGCGGTCCCGGGCGCTCGTTGCCCTTGTTGGTCGCGTGCCACCGATCGATCGGCTGGGCGCGCCAGTCGTGCGCGAACAACGTGTACCGCCGTCCACCGACAACCGGGCGCTCGGTGAGGGGGGTGAACTGGATCCGGGCGAGGTGGTCCGCCCACGGGTTCCCTGGTTGGAGCACGAAGTAGGACCAGGCAACGCCCGCGGAGCGCATGAGCCGGGCCATCGCGCGGCGCTGGACCAGATCCATGACGGGCGAATGGCGGTGAGGTCCGGACTGGGTCGCGGGAAAGCGGGCCACACCGATGCTCTCCCCGCTGCGCAGAGGGGCCACGCTGCGTGCGTGCGCCCATGCGGCGGCGACCACCGGGTCGACCTCTGTCTCCTCCCCCGGTTCGGTGAGCCGAAGCCAGGTGAAGAAGGCGACGATCTGCCCGGTCCGGGTGAGGCGGTAGACGTGAAAGGCCTCCGGCTGGCGGTCCAGCCAGTACGCGGCGATCGCTGCCGACTCGTCGCCCCCTGCGGCAGCGGCCAGCCCGACCACGGCGGACCTGTCCTGCTCCTCGAAGAGGGCCTCCTGCGCCTCGCCCTCGCCGTTCCACCTGCTGGAACGGAAGCACGCGTTGTCGCGGTACAGGTAGGAGAAGGCGCCGACCGCGCCGAGCACGTCCGGTTCGGCTGCCTCCCGGATGCGGCGGAACAGGTGCTCGTCGAGCGCCTCGTGCATGGCCTGGTGGCCCATCGGGTCGCGCCAGCGCAGGTCCGCCTCCAGTGCCTCCCGAACGACGTCGTGCGGGAACAGGCCGTGCCGGTTGGACTCGACGAAGGGCAGCTGCCGCAACCAGGCGAACATCCGGCCGGCCTCGTCGCCCAGCACCACCCGCAGCACAGCCTCCGTGGTGACGTGCACGTGCGCGCACACCTCGAGCGCCCTGCGGTGCGTCTCCGTCGGCACCTCGCCCACCAGCTGCGACAGCAGCGCCCGCACCACGTCCTGGCTCGGTTCCCAGCGGGCCGGCGCCTGCACGTCGTGCATGGCGACGGCCGCGGCCATGGTCAGCGCGAGCGGGTTGCCCCCGGCGAACTCCAGCAGCCTCCCGTGCAGTGACGCGGGCACTCCACGCCCCTCCAGCAACGCCGTCGCATCGTCCGGGGCGAGCTCACGCAACGCAACCACCCGCAGCGCATCGGTCCACCCCGGGTCCGAGGTCCACCGCGGGTCAGGAGCCTCCCGCCCGGCGATGACGACCAGCGCGCCGACCGGCAGCCGCGGGAGGAATCGCTCACGCAGCCAGCCCTCCAGCCCCTGGCAACGCTCGAACGTGTCCACGAGCAGTACCGCCCGGTCCGTGGTCAGCACCGCCGCGGCCTCGGCCTCGAACGCGGCGGAGCCGGGCTCGAGGATGCGCGCGTCGACCTCGACCACGAGGCGCCCCGCCGCCCGCGCTTCCGCCGCGAACAGCCCGAGGAGCATCGACTTCCCGATCCCACCCGGACCGTGCAGGTACAGCACCGCGAGCCCGTCCACCGCCCCGTCCAGTGCGGCGCGGAACAGGTCGTGCTCGGCTACCCGGCCCGCGAACGACCGGCCCCGGGCCGCCTGCAACCGGTGCCCCAGCCGATGATCTCCCGCGGCCTCCACCCGAGCCGGCCACCTCCCGCGCGTCTCCCGCGCGTCGGACCGGTACCGGTCGACGTCGTCTCCCGTGCCCGGCACTCCCGACAACTTCCCTCTCACCGCTGTCCCCGATCGATTTCCACAGCCACGCGGCACATCCTGAGTGCTCTGCGGGCCGTATCGCGTCGGCAGAGCCGCCTAACCGGCCGCCCGTTCACTAGGCAATGCGGCCAAGGCGGCGACGGGGAGGGCGTCGACCGAACGTTCGACATGCTGTTCCTCACTGGTGGGCTCCTGGCCCCGAGACCGCGTCTCGGGACCTCACACCAGCTAGATGCAGCGGGCACGCCAGAAGTTCGATCCGTCCCCGAACTCGTCGGCTCGGATCAACGCGGCGTCCTCGCTACGCCCTCGGGGCGACGGGAATGGAACAGCCGGAACCGCCCCACGCGCCCTGCCTCGAGGAACTGCACCCACACGGCTGCGGGTGGGCAGTGGAAGGGATCGTCGGACGGGCTGATCAGGTCGGTCTCCCAGATGATCACCTCGCGGCCGGCCACGACGTTGGTGAGGTGGTGGCGCACGCCCCCACCGAGGTCGCGGCCCATCGCCCGCACGACGGGGTCGACACCGTTCGTGCGCATGCCGCCGGGCCAGATCGACTCCACATCAGGGGACCAGTGGGCGGAGAGAGCCTCGGCGAACGAGCCGCGCCGCGCCGCCTGCAGCGTCTCCTCGGCGTCCCGGCGGCGCGCCCGCGTCAGCGCCGCCACGTCGTCGTGCGCCTGGTTCCCGGTCGCCAGCACGGCCTCGGACAGCTTCGTGCGCGCCTGGCTCAACCGGCTGCGAACGGTGCCGACCGGCACCCCGCACAGCTCCGCGATCTGCTCGTAGGCCGTCACGTCCGTGAAGTACCGCAGCATCGCCACGAGCCGCAGGTTCGGTGACAGTTCCTCGATGGCGTGCCAGACCCAGTCCCGGGTCGCGGACCGTTCCAGCAGCTCCTCCGGATCCGGCAGCGCCGGCGACTCGACATGAGCCACCGGCACCGCCGTTCTGGTGCGGAGCTGCATCCGACAGGCGTTGCGGACGACCGCCCGCAGCCACGGCGCCACCGCGTGCGGATCGCGGAGGTCCCCGATGCGGCGCAATGCGACCAGTGCGCCTTCCTGCACGGCGTCTTCCGCGTCGGGGCCGTACCCCAGGATGCTCAGCGCGACCGCGCGCATGTCCGACTCGTATCGAGCCAGCAGCAGTCCGAGAGCGCGGACATCGCCGGACTGCGCCTCGTGGACCAGGTCGACGTCTACCGGTGCGCCGCTCGGGTTCGTCGGTCGGTGCACCGGCATGACGCTACGGAACGATGAGCGCCTTCCGACAACCGGCGGCCCGCTCAGGCGGGCATCGCCGCAGCGCGGCGGGCGAGATGGGACCGGACGTGCCGCAGCCACTCGTCGGGGCGTTCGACGTGCAGGCTGTGGCTCGAGCCAGGTCCCCGGACGAGGACGAGATGCGCGTCCGGGATCGCGTCGGCGACCACGCGGGCCTGCCGTGGCGGGGTGAGGATGTCCTGCTCACCGACCAGGACGGTCGTCGGGCGGTCGATCCCGGTCAGCCGGTCGAGGGTGTCGTGGGCCAGGTTCGCATCCCACTGGTGGACGACCGCCCGGATCCGCGCCTCGGTGCGTGGGAACAGCGGCAGCACGGATGCGGCGAGCTGCTCGAAGTCCGGGCTGTCGAGGAGCTCCGGTGAGAACGCCACGCCGAGCGCGGCGAACGCGCCTGCGACGTCACCGTGCTCCCAGGGGGAGCGCAGGCCCGCGGTGAGACAGCGCTGGAAGCCGTCGCCGCGGGCCCAGGTGCCGTAGAGCACCAGGGACGCCACCAGCTCCGGGCGGGCCAGCGCGAGCTCCTGGGCGACGGCGCTGCCCAGCGACCACCCGATGACGTGCACCGGGCCGGTGCCGAGCTCGTCGAGCAGAGCGGCGGCGTCCGCCGCGAGGGATGCCATCGACACCGGCTCGGTGTGCGGCGAGGACGCGCCCATGCCGCGGTGGTCGTAGGCGATGACCTGGTGGTCGGCCGCGAGGCCGCCGATGATCGCGGGTGTCCAGAGTCCGACCGATGCGCTCGTGCCGGTGACGAGCAGGATGGGCTCGCCTGCGCCGTGGATCTCGTAATGGAGGTCGACGTCGCCGTCGAGGCTGAGGGTGGGCACTTCCGGTGCCTTTCTCGGTCAGGTCGGACCGCCGTCGCGGTCGCCGCGGGATGCCGGCCCGCCGGACGCTAGTGACGTCCCCGCTCCCGCTCCAGGACAACGGACGCCGAGGTATTGTCATTTTCCGCCACCCGTCGCGGTCGGCGGGAGGACGGCAACGGGCATGCAGATCGACCTCCCGGTGAGCGCCTCCAGCGTTCGGTTGCTGACCGAGCTCGGCGCGGAGTACGGGCTGTCTCCCGCCGACTGCTTGACCGGTACCGGCATCGAGCGGGCCGCGCTGCTCGATCCGGCGGCCGAGGTCACCACGGGCCAGGAGTTCGCGGTGATCCGCAACCTGCTGCGCCATCGGGGAACGGCACAACCGGGGCTCGCGATCGAGGCCGGCAGCCGCTACCACGTGGCGATGCACGGCACGTGGGGGTTGGCCCTCGCCACCAGCCGCACCGTGCGGGAGGCCATCGACGTCTCACTGCGCTACGGCGAGCTGGGCTGGGTGTTCGTCACGTTCTCCTTCGCCGAGGTCGACGGCGACGCCGTGCTCAGCATCGACGACGAGGGCGTTCCCGCCGACGTGCGCGCGTTCCTGGTCGAACGCAACAGCGCCGCGACGAAGGTCTTCGGCCACGACCTGCTGGGGGCCGATCTGCCGTTCACCGCCGTGCGGTTCCGGCACCCGGCACCGAAGGACATCACCCGACACGTCGGCCTGTTCGGCGTCACACCGACCTTCGGCGTCCCCGACAACGCGCTCTGCTTCGACGCCTCATTCCTCGACCATCCGCTCCCGCAGGCCAACGAGTGGGCCCGACGCAACTACGAGAACGTCTGTCGCGAGCTGGTCTCGCGGCGACGGGCCCGCGCCGGTGTGACGGGTGCAGTGCGGGGGCGCGATGCTCCGCAGGCCAGGAGGGCTGCTGTCACTCCCGGAGGTGGCGAGCGAGCTCGGCATGAGCACCCGGACGTTGTCCCGCAGACTCGAGGCGGAGCGGTCATCGTTCCGCGCGCTCGCCGACGAGGTCCGGCAGACGCTGGCCGAGGAGCTGCTCGGCACCGCGGGCATGACCACCCAGCAGGTGGCCCACCGCCTCGGCTACGCCGAACCATCCAGCTTCGTCCGGGCGTTCCGGCGCTGGACCGGCCGAGCCCCGCAGACCTACCGACGGGAGCGGCAAGCCAGTCTCAGCTAGCCGGCGGCGCGATCTGGCGGCAACTCGTCCAGCACCGTTCCCCAGAGCTGGCGGCGCGAGCTGATGCCGAGCTTGCGGAAGATGCTGCGCAGGTGCGCATCCACCGTGCGCGGGCTGAGGAACAGCTCGGCCGCGATCCCCTTCGACGCTGCACCCGTCGCGGCGAGCCGCGCCACGTGCAGCTCCTGCGGCGTCAGCGCATCGACGGTGCGGGCGTCGCGCTGCCGGCGGACCCGCTGACCCGTAGCGCGCAGCTCTCGCTCCGCGCGCTGCGCGAACCCGTCGGCACCGATCTCCGTCAGCACCTCACGGGCGATGCGCAGCTGCTCGCGCGCATCGACCCGCCTCCCCTCCCTCCGCAGCCACTCCCCGTAGAGCAGCCGAGCGCGGGCCAGCTCCAGGTCAGCGCCGGCGCGGGCGAGGTACTCCAGCGCTTCGCGGTAGTGCCCGTCCGCCGTCTCACCATCGGCCAGCAGCGCCGCACAGCACGCCTCGTTGCCGAGCGCCCACGCCGTTCCCGATGCACGGGTGCCCTCGCGAAGCGCGACGAACGCTTCAGCGCCGAGCTCCGGCCGGCCCGCGCGGACGGCGGCCTCGACGAGCTCCCGCAGCAACATCCCGACGAAGCCGAACGACAGCTGGTCCCACGCCAGGCGCGCGGCCGCGAGCGCCCGCGGGTAGTCGGCGAGGCCGTTGTACAGCACGGCCGTCGCGAAGTGCGAGTACGCGACGAGCAGTCCTTCCCCGCGCGCCGTCGCGTCCTGCAGGACGGCATCGATGCCGCTCGTCGCCACCTCCTCCTGACCACGGAGGGCCGCGAGGTAGAGCCCGCAGTAGGTCGGCGGGGCGATGCAGGCGGACGTGGCGTGCTCGTCGGCCTCCTCGTGGAGCAGGTCCGCGGTGCGGAACCGGCCGGTGGGCACCGACGCGCCCGCGAGCGCCTCGAGCACGTTCGGCAGCGACGTCAGCGCGCCGGCGGCCCGTGCCCGCTCGGCGTTCAGGTCGAGGATGCGGACGTAGGCGTCCATGTCCCACATCTCGAGGGCGACCAGCGCGACCAGCATCGGCCGGTGCGTCCAGGCGGCACCGTCGGTATCGGCCAATGCTTCCTGCAGCAGAGGCGTGCCCGTCGCGCGTTCGCCCTGCAGCAACGCGGCGACGCCGTCCACGAGGAGGTCCACCGTGCGGGGAGGACCGGACGCGGCGGGCGCGAGTCGGGCCGCCGTCGCGGCAGCCGGCACGTCCCCGCCGAGCGGACCGACGATGAGAGCGGCGAGCAGCGCGTCCAGATGCGTCTCCCGCGCCGCCTCGACGTCGATGGACTCGAGCCGTCGCGCCGCCCGGCGCAGCGGGGCCGGGGCGTCGAAGCTGCGGCGCGTGAACAGCGCCAGCCGCCCGCGCAGCAGCTCGGTGCGAGCGCGCAGGAGGGGCGCCAGAGCGTCCTCGTTGACGGTCGCGAGCAGGTCGTCCGCCTCGTCGGGAGCGCCGGCCGCGAGCCAGGACTCCACCGCGTCGAGCAGCCGCTCGACGCGCCGCTGCGGATCGGGTGACAGGGCCGCCGCTCGCTCGAGGAACGCGGCGGTGGCCGCGAGCCCTCCGCGCAGGCGCGCCCGCCCTGCCGAACCGACGAGCTCAGCCGCCACCTCCTCGTCCGGCCCTGCCGCCGCCTGCGCGCCGTGCCAGGCGCGGCGATCGGGATCGAGGCGCTCGTCGGTCACCTCCGCGAGCGCGCCATGGACCCGGCGGCGCTCGGTGGGCGAGGCCGCGCGGTAGACCGCTGACCGCACCAGCGGGTGCCGGAAGCGCACTCGCCTGTCGATCTCCAGCAGGCCGGCGTCCTCGGCGGGTGCGGCGGCCGCGACGGCGACGCCCAAGCGCTGCGCGGCGCGCCACAACAGGAGCGGGTCACCGAGCGGCTCGGCGGCCGCGACGAGCAGCAGCCGGCGGGTCTCGGCGGGAAGCTCCTCGATTCGCCGGTGGAACAGGTCCTCGACGGGACCCGCGCTCGGTGCGGACACCCCGAATCCGCCGGCCAGCCCGGCAGGGGCCGACACGGCCGCGAGCTCGAGCAGGGCCAGTGGGTTGCCCCGCGACTCCGCGACGATCCGGTCGCGCACCTGCTCGTCCAGCGGCACGCGGATCGCCGCGGCGAGCAGGGCGCGCGCCTCGGCCTCGGGCAGTGGCCCGACCGGGAGGCCGGGCAGCGCGTCGACCTCGAGCGGACGGCCGGTCTCGCGCACGCCGAGCAGAACCGCGACGCGCTCGTCCGCAACCCGCCGGGCGGCGAACGTCAAGGCCCGCGCCGACGACCGGTCCAGCCACTGCGCGTCGTCGACGACGCACAGCACCGGCGCGTCCTCCGCGGCGTCGGACAGCAGCGTCAGGGTGGCCAGACCGACCAGGAACGGATCCGGCGGCGCTCCAACCTTCTGCCCGAAGCTCACCTCCAGCGCCTCCCGCTGCGGGTCGGGCAAGCCGTCGAGCCGGTCGAGCAGCGGTGCGCACAGCTGGTGCATCCCCGCGAAGGCCAGCTCCATCTCGAACTCGGTGCCGGTGGCGCGCAACAGCCGCACATCGCGGGCGCTCGCCACCGCATCGTCGATCAATGCGGACTTGCCGACCCCGGCCTCGCCGCGCACCACGATGGCGCCGCCATGCCCGGATCGCGCGGAATCCAGCAGCTCGGCCAGTGTGCGGCTCTCTCGCGCACGTCCGAGCAGCACACGATCAGTCTGACACCGACGCGCGAGCCGCGACCCGTCGGGACCCACCGTGATCAGGACACGGCGAAGGTCAGACCTGCTGCCGCCTCGAGGCGGTCGACGAGCCGGCCGCCCAGCAGCGCACCCGGTGTCCAGATGCCGCCTGCCGCGTCGGGCCTGTCCTCGACGAGGGCGTGGACCACCTCCGTGATGATGCGTGCTGAGGATCGGTAGCCGGGGTCGCCCTGCCCGGTCACCACGGTGGACACCCTGCGGTCCTCGCCGCCTGCGCCGATCAGCTGTATCGCGTAGGAGGCCGCATCGCCCGAGGCCCGGTCGGGCCCCTCTCCCGGCTCCCGCGTGTTCGTGTCGAGCAGGTCCGCCATCAGCGCGGTGACGGCGGCGGCGGTCTCCCGCCCGTCGGGGCCGGGACCGGTCACCACCATCTCCTCGTAGGTGAGATCGCGGCCCCAGGCGAACCCGCGCAGCGCATTGGACCAGTGCAGGTTCCAGAGGGTGATCGGGGCCAGGACCCATGGCGCTACCCACACGCCGAGCTCGTCGTCGAACGCCGGCTTGGTCGGTAACGGCTGCTCGGGACCGGCGAACCCAGCGGGGAGCACCACCGGGCTTCCCGCGGGACCGGCTTCCCGCTCGGCAGCCAGGCTGGCGATGGTGCCGCCGGAGAACCCGTCGCCAGCCACGACGCTCACGCGGCTCCGGACGGCCGGCAGAGGTGCCCCCCACCGTGCCGTAGCCGCCTCCTGGAGGAGTTGCACCCCGAGCTCGAACGGGACCGAGTCGAAGGCCGCGGAGAACACGATGCGCGCCCCACTGCGCCGGGCCACGTCCTCGTGCAGCTCGATCATCCGGCGGGCCCACCGCGGCTCGCCGGACAGATCCACGTAGTCGACGCCTCGCTCGGCGCATGCCGCGACGAGCCCGGAGCCGTGCACCTGGTACGGACCCACCGCGCTCAGTACCGTCCGCGTCCGGTCCAGCGTCGCCGTCAGGGCGGCGGGATCGGCGGCGTCGGCCACAAGGAGCGGGGTGTCGGCGGGCGCGCCGACCGCGTCCCGCACCTCGGCGAGCCGAGCGAGGTTCCGTCCGGCGAGCGCCCATCTGATCGGGCTGCGGCGCGCCACGAACGTCTCGGCGATGATCCTGCCGACATAGCCGCTCGCGCCCCAGATCACGACGTCGAACTCGGCGGGCTCGCTCATCAGTGCTCTTCCCGACCGACCGCGGCCAGCAGCTCGGCCCGGGTCGGGCCGGGTGTCGGGAACCGCGGCACGTCCTGGCCTGCCGCGACGATCTTCTCCACCAGTCCGGGCCTGCCGAGCACCTCATCGGGGGTGGCCAGTACGGAGCCGAGGTCGGCCAGCGCGCGCAGCAGCTCGGGGTCGGTGAGCTTGGCCGCGTCCAGCGCCGTGGCGATCGCCCACGTCTCGTCACCGGCGGTGTACCGCTCGCCGCGCATCTCCGCGTCGATCTCCGCCAGCCGATTCGCGTCCCATCCCTGCAGCAACCGGTAGTAGGGCATCAGGGCGCTGTCGGTGTCCTCGTCGAACCGCTGTGCCAGCTTCTCCGGATCGTCCAGGCCCACGTCGCGCGCCGCCTCCCGCAGGAGCTGCGCATGCACGAGACCCATCGCCGTGCCCATCCCGAAGATCGGGTTGGTCGTCGCCCACGCGTCGCCGACGCTGATCACACCGGTCGCCACCGGGATCCCGTCGACGACGAGTGAGCGGCGTCGGCTCTCGGTTCCGGCCATCACCATCACGTCGGTGATCCGCTCGCCCGCCGACCAGTGCGCGACGGCGGGGAACAGCGCGATCGCCCGGTCCCACACCTCCGGCTCCTTCAGCGCGCGCATTGCGCTGTCGCGCGGCGAGACGGCGAAGTAGATGCCCCACGTGTCGCCGTCACCGGGCACCGGGAGGACGGCGAGGGTCGGATGCTGGAACCCCTGCCAGTCGAGTGGGCCCGGCAGCACGCCGTCCCGCGCGCGGAAGTGCCTGCCGTAGAACAGGAACCCGTCCTCGGCGCGCTCCTCGTGCGGGCGCGGTCCGCCGAGCGCGCCCAGCAGCTTCGTCATCGGGGAGTTGCGGCCGCCAGCGTCCACCACCAGGTCGGCGGGCAGGGTCTCGCCCTGCTGCGTGAGCACACCGGACACGTGCGGCCTGCCCGGCAGCCGCTCCGCGCCCGGCACCAGCGCCGTCACGGTGACGCCCCTCCGCACGGTGAGCCCGGGAGTGCGGGCCGCGACCGCGCCGAGCGCAGCCTCCAGGAGTGCCCTGCGGGCCCTGACGGTGTCGTACCGGCTGTCGCCGGGGCGCGGCCCGCCGATGGCGGGCAGCGCCTGCGCGCCGGTGATCATGTTGTGCGGGCGGGCACCGAGTGCGGTGATCTCCTCGAGCACAGCGGGCAGCTCCTGCTCCAGGACCTCCCGCACGCGCGGCAGCAGCGCATGCGGCTGCCGGAACTGGTTGACGCCGGGCCGCCGCCAGCCGGCCACGATCTCCTCGGCGCCACCGACGGGCGCTCCGCTGTCACGCTCCAGCAGCGTGACGCGGTGGCCCTCCGCGGCGAGCAGCATCGCGGCGGTCACACCGGTGGGCCCTGCGCCCAGCACGACGACTTCCGACATCCCAACCTCCTGGTCGATCCGATGTCGTCCACGATCGGCCGCGGCGCTGACCGCCTGCCAGACCGCGCGGGTGCTCGCCGGTGCTCATCGGTGCTCAGCTCGGACGGTCCGGCCGCCAGATCCAGTTCTGCCGGCTGTACAGCGGCCGCAGGCCGGCCCTCCGCATGTTGTCCAGCGACGGGTTGGTCGCACCTTCCGCCGGCTCACCCGTCTCTGCGATCAGCCAACGGCAGCCGGCATCCGCGGCCATGCTCGCGCGAGCCGCCAGCAGGGCCGACTGCGCGCCGCGGTTGCGGTACGCGGGAAGGGTGGCGGCGGCGTTCAAGGACCCGACCTCTCCGTGGGCGAAGAGGTTGGCGCCGGCGACCATGTCGTCGCCGTCCCAGACCGCGAACGGCTGGAAGCCCGGGACGTCGACGCTCGCCGCCAGCATCTCGGCGAGCCCGTCCTCGGGCATGCCGAATCCCCGGAGGATCACCGATGCCCACTCCTCAGCGGCGGGAGGGTCGACCGGGCCGACCCGCATCTGCGTCCGGCCCGGCTGGAAGGCGTCGATGGGGCACGCCAGCTTCACCCAGGGCGAGTCCGGCTTCAGTTCGTAGTGCGCACAGATGTCGTCCCAGTCCGGCGGCAGAACCGATGGCGCGATCTGGATGACCGCTCCCTGGCTTCCTTCCGCGCGGTAGAAGTCCACGACCTCACCGATCAGGTCGTCCGTGATCGGCGCGTCGAAGCCGAAGCCGAGCGCCTTGCTCCAGAAGCCCGTCACGTCACGTTTCATCGACAGGGCGACACCGCCGCCGATGCGGGTGGTCGCGATCCCGAGCATGGCCGTGATCGCTGGCGGCGCACTCGATTCGGTGAGGTACATGAACTGCGCCTCCGTGCCTTCGGCGACGAGAGGTGCCAGCTGGTCGTGCGACACGGTGTTCTCCTTGGTGTGTGCTCGAGGATCAACGGAGGGAGAACCAGAAGTCCTGCAGTACGGCCGCCCCGGCCTTCGGGTCCTGCAGCATCCACCAGTGACCGAGCCCGTCGAGGGGTTCGGTACGAGCCCCGAGCAGCGCCGCCATCGCCGCGGACGCGGCTGCGTCGTCGAACGGATCGGCCGTCGGCTGCAGCACCAGACCAGGCCCCCGGGCGGGCCCGCCCAGCTCCGCTCCCCAATCGGCCCACACGGTGGGCAGCGCCGAGCGGTACAGGTCGAGGATGGACTCCGCCATGGTCGCGTCGAACCGCGCCGCCATCGCGGCTGCCTCGGCCGCGGGCACCCCGGTCGAGGCGAGTACGGCGCCCACGCTCTCCGGGCTCCCGGGAGGGGCGGCGCGCACGGCCGCCATCCACGCCTCGCCCGCCTCCGGCGTCTGCCAGATCTGTGCGAACTCGTGCCAGACGTAGTCCTGAGCGAACACCCCTGCCACGTCCACGGCCCAGCTGCGCAGCGGCACGTCGTGTGCCGAGACGACCCGCAGCACCAGGCCCGCTCCCCAGTCGTGTCCGACGAGGTCGATCGGGCCCTCGATGCTCCGCAGCTCCTGGACCAGCCACTGGGCGTACTCGTCCTTGGTCGCGCCGAAGCCGGCCGGCCGGGGAGCTCCGAACCCGGGCAGGTCGAGGGCGACCGAGTCGCCGTCGAGGTGTTCGCGGAGACCCTCCCAGACCTCGCCGGTCTCGGGGACACCGTGGACGAAGACCGCTGGCATGCCTGTACCTCTCTCAGGTGAGCGGGGGGCCGATGCGCCCCACGCGCTCGTCATGCTGTGCTCCCGGGCCGCTCACCCGACAGCTCATCCGTTGCTCACCCCTGCTAGGGAACGATGAGCGCCTTGACCACGCGCTGTGCCGCGACGTCCTCGAGCGCGGTCTGGGCCTCGTCGAGCGCGTACTGCCTGGTGATGAGGTCGGTCCAGGGGAACTGCCGCCCGTACCGAGCCATCACCTGGACCGATCGGTACACGTGTCCGACGTCGCTTCCCCAGCATCCGCGGATGTCGAGGTGCTTCTGGTTCAGGTCCAGGTGCGGGTTGAACATCGCGTTCCCGGCATCGGTGTACTGCCCGACGACCACGTACCGCCCGGCGTCCCGGGTCAGCCGCATGCCTTCCGGGACCGCCGCCGGCACCCCGGTCGCCTCGATCGTGACGTCGGCTCCCCGTCCACCGGTCGCCGCTCTGATCGCCGCGAGACGCTCGTCCTGCGTCGTCGAGCCGATGTCGATGACGGCGTCGGCGCCGAAGCGGGTCGCCGCGGCCAGCCTGATCTCCGGGCCGCCTACGACGATCACCTGCCCCGCTCCGCGCAGCTGGGCGAGAACGGCGGCGCACAGGCCGACCGGTCCGGCACCTTGGACGACGACGGTGTCACCGAAGGCGACCTCGCCGAGGGTCACCGCGTGCAGGGCGGTGGGCATGCCGCAACCTCCGGCGAGGAACGCGCGCCAGTCGAGCTCCGCGGGCAGCGGGATCACGTGGACGCCCGGCTTCAGATGGATGTACTCCGACCAGCCGCCGAGCAGACCGTCGCGAGCCGACAGGGTGACCCCGTAGACCTTGCGCTCCGGGCACCGGGTGGTGGCGTGCCCGACGGTGCAGTACCAGCAGCGGCCGCACGTCCCGTACACGTCGAGGAAGGTCACGACCTGACCCACCTGCAGCGGCGCCCCGGACACGTCCCGCACCACGCCGGTCGTCGGGTGCACGGGGCCGAGCGCGGCGATCTGCCCGACGCTGACGTGCCCCGGGATGATCGGGTACGGCACACCGGCGAGCTGCCCCTTCCACAGGTGCGCATCCGTGCCGCAGACCTCGCTGCCGAGGGTCTTCAGCAGGACCGCGCCGGGCTCGAGATCGGGCCGGTCGAACGTCTGCAACTCGAGAGGCGCGTCCGGTTCGGTCATCACGACTGCGGAGATCACGATGGTCACTCTCCTCTCGGGCCGGTGACGGCGTCGCCGAGGTAGGCCTCCTGGACGCGCGGGTCGGCGAGCAGCTCATGGCCCGTTCCGGACACCCCGTTGCGTCCGAGGTCGATGACGTAGGCGTACTGCGACAACGCCAGCGCGGCCAGGGCGTTCTGCTCGACCAGCAGGACTGTGGTGCCCTCGGCCTGCAGCCCGCGGATCGTCGCGAAGATCTTCTGCGTCATGATCGGGGAGAGCCCCATCGACGGCTCGTCGAGCATCAACAGCTGCGGCCGCGACATCAGCGCCCGCCCGATCGCCAGCATCTGCTGCTCGCCGCCGGAGAACAGACCCGCCTTGTCCCGCCGCCGCTGCGCCAGCACCGGGAACGTCGTGTAGATCTTCTCCAGATCCTCCTGGACGCCGTGCTCGTCACGGCGGGTGTAGGCCCCGAGGCGCAGGTTCTCCTCCACGGTCATCCGCGTGAACAACCGCCGCCCCTCCGGACTGTGCGCCACACCGCGGGCCAGGATCTCGTGCGCCGGCAGCCGGTGGATCGGCTCTCCGTCCAGCAGCACCTCACCCGACACCGGACGCAGCAGCCCGGAGATGGTGCGCAGCGTGGTGGTCTTGCCCGCCCCGTTGCTGCCGATCAGGCTCACGATCTCCCCGCGCTCGACGGAGAACGTCACCCCCCGCACCGCCTCGATCGCGCCGTAGGCGACGGTCAGGCCGTGGACCTCGAGGAAACTCATCGTCGCTCCGCTCGGTCGGGCGGGGTCCCGAGGTAGGCCTCGATGACCCTCGGGTCGCCCCGCACCTCGTCCGGGGTGCCCTCCACCAGGACCTCGCCCCGCACCAGCACGAGCACCCGGTCGCACAGCCGGAAGATGAACTTGGTGTCGTGCTCGATGACCACGACGGAGACGCCGAGGTCGCGGATCGCGAAGACCAGGTTCCGGGTGGCGTCGGTCTCCTGCGCGTTCATCCCCGCGGTCGGCTCGTCGAGCAGCAGCACCGCCGGATCGGTCGCCAGCGCCCTCGCGATCTCCAGACGGCGCTGGTCGCCGTAGGCCAGGTTGCGGGCCAGCTCGTCGGAGAACCCGGTCAACCCGACGAACGCCAGTAGCTCCGCGCTGCGCTCGGCCGCCTCCGCCTCGCTGCGCCGGAACGCCCGACCGTGCAGCAGCGACGACAACGGGCTCTGCCGCATGCGGACGTGCCGGCCGACCAGCACGTTCTCCTGGGCGGTCATGCTGGGGAAGACCCGGATGTTCTGGAACGTCCGCGCGACGCCCTGCTCGGTGACCAGCGCCGGGTCCTGCGGGAGCCGCTTGCCGCGCAGCGCCACAGTGCCCGACGTCGGCGCGTAGAGGCCGGTCAGGCAGTTGAACAGGGTGGTCTTGCCCGCCCCGTTCGGTCCGATCAGGCCGATGATCTCGCCCTCCGCGAGGCGGAACGATACGTCCGTCAGCGCTCTCAGCCCACCGAACGCCATCGTGACTCCACTTGCTTCGAGGAGCGGTCCACCACCGCTCCCCGGAGGAACCCGGGGCAGCACGTCCGTGACGGGTTCGAGCACCTCGGTGGGCGGATCGTTCGCCTGGAACAGGTCGGCGGGATTCACCGACCCTCCTCCCTGACGGTGGGTCGATGCACGTCGGGCACGAGTCCCTGCGGCCGGAACCGCATGATGAGGACGAGCGCGATGCCGAACAGGAGCAGTCGGTAGTCGGCGAACTCCCGCAGCTTCTCCGGCAGCACGAACAGGATCGACGCGCCGAGCACGGCACCCGGGACCGTGCCCATGCCGCCCAGGATCACCGCGGCCAGCAGCGTGACCGACTCCAGGAAGCGGAAGCTCTCGTACGACACCGTCGCGGTCTTGTGCGCGAAGAACGCCCCGGCGAAGCCGGCCAGCATCGCGCCGATGAGGAACGCGAGGATCTTCATCCGCCCGGTGCGGATTCCGGTCGCGCGGGCGGCGTCCTCGTCCTCCCTGATCGCGATCCACGCCCGGCCCAGCCGGGAGTCCTTCACGTTGCCGAACACGAGCATCACGGCGGCCACGACGAGCACGATCAGCACGTAGTAGAGGACGCCGGGTGGCAGCTCCAGCGGGCCGATGCCGATCGGGCTGTCGAACGTGGTGCCGAACAGCTCGACGGGTGGGATGCCGGGGATCGCGTTGGAACCCCCGGTCAGGCCACCGATGTCGTTCTGCGCGCTGCGCACGAAGATCTCGCCGAACGCGAGCGTGACGATCGCCAGGTAGTCGCCGCGCACCCGCAGCGTCGGCGATCCGACGATCGCGCCGACGAGCCCGGCCACGATCGCGGCGATCACCATGACCAGGGGGAACGGCAGCGCGATCCCCACCTGTGATGCCGCGGCACCGGACAGGTTCGCGGCCACGAAGGCGCCGATGCCGAGGAAAGCGACGTAACCGAGGTCGAGCAGCCCCGCGAGGCCGACGACGATGTTGAGCCCGACGGCGGTGGCCGCGTAGACGCCGACGTTCGCCGCGACCGTCATCCAGTACTCGGACCCGGCCTCGGTGAGCGGCAGCAGCAGCGCCACCGCCAGCAGGACGACGACGCTGAACACACGGTGCCGCTCGGACACCGCGCTGATCCAGCCGACCAGTCCGGACGCGCTGAGCGCCGCGAGCAGCCCCGCGACGGCTCCGACGAAGGACAGGAACACCGCGCCCGAGTAGCCGCCGGACGCGCTGCCCGCGCCGCCGCTGGTGAGCACGGCCGCCACGAGCAGGAGCAGCAGCACGAACGTGACCAGCAGGATCGCCCGCTCCACCCACGCGTCGAGCCGCCACTCGTAATTGGGGCCGCTGTCGAGGTCTCCCGCCATCGCCCCGGCGATCAGGAGCAGGCCACCGGCCAGCGCCACGACCGCACCGAACGCGACCTCGCCGTCGGCCACGGTGATCGCCCCGAGACCGCCACCCCGGACGGTGATGTACAGCCCGTTGACTCCGCTCACCGCGACGATGCCGATACCGACCGGCCGCAGGACGCGGTCGCGCCCCGGGATCGCGAGCAGCGCCAGCACGATCCCGGCGAGCCCGAACAGCAGCAGGTGCAGCCGGAAACCCGAGACGGCCCACGGCTCGGTGAAGAACTCCAGCGTCGCGAGCCCCGGGTACGGGCCGTCGTTCAGCACGAAGGTCGCCCACGGCAGCAGGGCGCCCAGCATCGCGAGCACGCTCCCGCCGAGGCGCAACGGCGTTGCCAGCTTCTTCGTCATGCCCGCACCCGCTCCGTCTCACCGAAGAAGCCCTGCGGCCGGAACACGAGGACCACGATCAGCACCACGAAGATCCAGACGTAGTCGTACGCCGAGCCTCCGGGCAGGTACTGCCCGCCGAGGGACTTGACCAGGCCGATCGCAAGGCCCCCCACGACGGCGCCGCGGATGCTCCCGATCCCACCCAGCACCGCGGCGGTGAACGCGAAGATGCCGTTCTGGAAGCCCATATCGACGTTGATGTTGTTGAGGAACCCGCCGTAGAGCACACCGGCGATGCCCGCCAGCGCGCCGCCGAGGACGAACGTCAGCACGACGACCCGGTCGGGGTCGATGCCCATGAGCCGCGCGACGTCCCGGTCCTGGGCCGTGGCGCGCATCGCTCGCCCCGTCCGGGAACGCTCGACGAACAGGTGCAGCGCCACGGCCAAAGCCAGCGAGACCACGATCAGCAACAGGCCCGAGTACGAGATCGGCACCCCGTCGCCGATCGGGACGACCAGCGTGCCGGTCACGAACACGTCGGGGAACGGGATGGCCGCGGTGGCGCCGGGGTAGCCGACCCGCACCGCTTCCTGCAGCGCGACCGAGACACCCAGCGCGGTGATCAGGGGAGCGAGCCTTGGTGCGTCGCGCAACGGCCGGTAGGCGAAGCGCTCCATGAGCAGCGCCACGCCCGCCGCCCCCGCGGCCCCCGCGATCAGGAGCAGCGGGAGCGCCAGGTACCACTGCCGCTGGACGAACACGGGCAGCAGGTAGGTGAACATCGCCAGCCCGCTGTAGGCGCCGACCATGAAGACCTCGCCGTGCGCGAAGTTGATCAGTTGGATGACGCCGTAGACCATCGTGTAGCCCAGAGCGATCAACCCGATCAGCGAGCCGAACACCAGCCCGTTGACGATTTGCGACAGCAGCGTGGACAGCAAGCGGGTAGCCCCTCCACGACCTCGTGGGGACCGAGGTCAGCTCGACGACGTGAAGGTCCCGGTCTCCAGTGGAACGAACTCCTCGCCCTGCACCGAATAGATGGTCAGCACCTTGTTGGTGGTGTCGCCGAACTCGTCGAACGCCACCGTGCCGCTGGCGCCCTTCAGGTCGGTCTGCTGCACCGCATCCACCAGGCGCCGGCGGCTGGAGTCGTCGAAATCGCCACTGCGCACCACCTTCGCCAGCCCGGTGATGATCACATTCGCCGCGTCGTAGGTCATCACGCCGTACGCGCTGGCCGGCTCCGCGTAGCCCGCCGCCGCATAGGCATCCGTGAACGCCTTCGCGCTCGGCAGGCTCGCGGCCGGCGCACCGATGTTCGTGGCCAGATCGCCCTGCCGCCCGCCCAGGGTGACGTACTGCTTGTCGGCGATACCGTCGCCGCCCATCACCGTGACGTCCAGACCCGCGTCCGCGAGCTGCTTCGACAGCGGCCCGGCCACCGGGTACTCACCGCCGTAGTACACCGCGTCCGGCGCCTGCCGTCGGATCTTCGCGATCACGCTGGAGAAGTCGGTGTCCTTCTCCCCCACCTTCTCCCGAGCGACGATGTCGGCCCCCAGCCGCTCGGCCTCCACGACGAACTGCTCGGTCAGTCCGACGCCGTAGGTCTTTCCGTCGTCGATCACGGCGATCTTCTTCTTGCCCGCCTCCCGCACGAGGTACTGCGCGCCGAACGGACCCTGCACGAGATCCGTCGTCGACAGCCGGAAGTACGTGGGGAACGGTCGTCGGGGCGCCGTCGTCGCCGCCTCGCCCAAGGTCAGCGCCGGACCCGTGTTGCCCGACGACACCTGGACGATGTTCCGCTGCGCCAGGATCGGAGCCACGGACTGCGCCGTCGAGGAGTTGTAGGTCCCGACCACAGCCGCGATGTCGGGATCGGATGCCAGCTTGGTCGCCGCCTGGGCGGCCACCTGCGGTGTGCCCTGGTCGTCCTCCGGCGCGAACGCCAGCCGGTAACCCGGAACCGTGCACTTCTCGTTCGCCTGGTCGATGGCCAGGTCTGCCGAGTTCCGCATGCCGAGGCCGATGGCCGACAACCCACCCGACAGCGGCGCGATCAAACCGACGACCAGCGTTCCCTTGCTGGTGTCGCACGACGATCCGGCGGCACCCTCCGAACGGTTCGTACCGCACGCCGCGAGCAGTGCCGCCCCGACGAGCACCGCGACGGGCGCGATGATTGCGCGTTTCCCACTCATTTGAGTTGCCTTTCTGGGGAGCGTTTCGAGCGACCGTTCGACACCGCAGGCGCAGTCATGCGGTTCCTCGACGGCCGGATTCGAGCACCGCGCCGTGCTCGTGGCCCCATCGTCCGCACCCCGTTGTTCGCGGGACAGACCAATCACTGCTCATCACTGCTCAGCCCGCACAAGGCACACGCGCGTGCACCGGTCGGCCGCCGCGCTCGGAGGTGCTCACCCCGGCCCTGATCGAGCGGGTGTGGAACGCGCGGGCGAGGTACACGTGCGGCCGGGGCCGCCTCCATCCTGCGCCGGTCGCCTGCGGAGGGGCGAGGCGCCATAGGGATCACCTATGGCGCCTGCTGACATTTCGTCTTTGCGTCTCGAGCTTTTCCGGACGTACCGTGAAACAGCTCGACAAGCTGCGGAAGATTCGCGCTGGCAGGGACGAACACGTAATCGAAAGGACTTGAGGCATGACCATGGTCGAAAATGGATCGGGAACGCGAGAACTCGCGGGAAAGCGGGCCCTGGTCACAGGTGGTTCTCGCGGCATCGGGGCGGCCATCGTGCGCCAGTTCCTGGAGGCGGGCGCCGAGGTGCTCACGACCGCCAGGTCGGAGCCGAGCATGGTGCCGGAGGGGGTTACCTTCGTGAAGGCCGACGTGCGGACGGCGGCTGGAGCGGAGGCGCTCGCCGCGGCCGCGCAGGAGGCGCTCGGCGGCGTGGACATCCTGGTCCAGAACGTGGGTGGGGCGCGACCGTACAAGGGCGCGCTGGCCATCCCCGACGAGGTGTGGCAGGACGCGCTCGACCTGAACTTCCTGGCGTCGGTGCGGCTGGACTCGCTGCTGGCACCGGGGATGCGGGAGCGGGGTTCTGGGGTGATCGTGCACGTCTCGTCGGCCGCGGTCCCCACCGTGGCACCACCGTTCCTGCACTACGTGAGCGCGAAGGCGGCGCTGGAGGCCTACAGCCGGGGACTGGCGTCGGAGCTGGCCCCGTTCGGAATCCGGGTCAACACGGTGTCTCCGGGCAGAACCGCCACCCCCGGCGGCGAAGCGACGCGGGAGCAGTGGGCGCGCCTGGATGTGGCGCCGGGCGCGAACAACACCACACCGCTGGGGCGCGATGGTCAGCCTGACGACATCGCCAACGCGGTGCTGTTCCTCGTGTCCGACCGGGCGAGCTGGTTGACCGGGAGCAATCTCTTCGTGGACGGCGGCGAATTCCCAAGGGGCTGACGCCGCCGACATTCCGGAACGCCAGTTCGAAGCGAAGGAACGAAGGAATCCTGGCATGGCTGAGTACAGCGACAAGAATGTAGTGATCACGGGTGGCGGCAGCGGCATGGGGTTCGCGTTGGCCAAGCTGCTGGTGGACGGCGGAGCCCGGGTGGTGATCACCGGTCGTTCACAGGCGACGCTCGCCGCCGCGCGGGATCTCGGTGAGAATGCGGTGGCCGTCCGCGGCGATGTGGCCTCGTTGTCCGATCTGGATGCACTGGCCGACCGGGCGAAGGGCGAACTCGGCACGCTCGATGCCCTGTTCGTCAACGCGGGCATCGCAGGCGCCACGCCCTTCGAGTCGACGACCGAGGAGGTGTACGACGAGCTGTTTTCGGTCAACGTCAAGGGCGCCTACTTCACCGTGCAGAAGCTCGCCCCGCTGCTGAGCACGGGCGCAGGCGTCGTCCTCACCACCTCGGCCGCGAACGCCATCGGCATGCTGGACACCAGCGTCTACGCGGCCGGCAAGGCGGCGCTGCGCTCGATGGCCCGCAGCTTCTCCCGCGAACTGCTTCCGCGCGGAATCCGGGTCAACGCGGTCAGCCCCGGCCCCATCGACACGGGGATCCTCGAGAAGACGATGACCGAAGAAGCCGCCGAGCAGTTCAAGGCGCAGGTGGTCGCGGAAAATCCCATGCAGCGTTTCGGCACCCTCGACGAGTTCGCCAGGGCGGCTGCATTCCTCGCCTTCGAAGCCACGTACACCACCGGTGCGGAATTCACCGTCGACGGCGGCCGCACCCAGCTCTGAGAGGCCCTCGTCATGATCGTCCAGGGACCATCCGCCGTCGTCCTGCGCGCGCACCGCACGGACCTGGCGCAGCCGCCGAGCTCGGTGCTCGAGGTGGTCACGCTCCCTCCGCGGGAGCCGGCCGCCGGCCAGGTTCGGGTGCGAAACCTGTTCCAGCAGGTGATCGCGGCCAGCGGCGATCTGATGTTCGCGACCAGCCAGATCCCGGTGCCCGCCTTCCGGGTCGGCGAGCCGCTCTACGGCCCCGCGATCGGCAGGGTCGTCGAGTCACGCGCCGACGACCTGCCGATGGGCACCGTCGTGCTGCACATGTCGGGCTGGCGCGAGGAGAGCATCCTGGGTCCGGGCGAGGCGTTCCCCGTGCCCGACAACGTCTTCCCCGGGCCCGAGTACGTGCTCAACCAGGGCGTGCCCGCCTACCACGGCATCGTGGACATCGCCACCGTCGGCGAGGGCGATGTCGTCCTCGTCAGCGGCGCGGCCGGCGGCGTCGGGTCGATGGCCGCGCAGATCGCCAAGGCACGTGGCGCAGCGTCCGTCATCGGCATCGCCGGCGGACCCGAGAAGACCCGCTACCTCGTCGCCGAGCTCGGCCTCGACGCCGCCATCGACTACCGGAGCGACGACCTCGACGACCGGCTCACCGAACTCGCCCCCGGCGGCATCACCGTCTTCTTCGACACCATCGGCGGCTCCCAGTTCGAGGCAGCGCTGCGGCACGCGGCGCCGGGTGCCCGATTCGCGCTGTGCGGCACCCTCGCCGGACAGATCGGCGGCGGCGACGGCGGGCACCCCCGCCTCGACCTCATGACCGCGATCGCCCGCGAGGTGCAGATCCACCCCTTCAGCACCAGGCACACCCCCGAGCAGATCGAGGCCTGGAACACCCACTACGCCAAGTGGCACGGCGAGGGCCGGATCAGGTTCGCACGCACGCTCCTAGACGGCCCACTCCAACGCGCTGTCACCGCCCAGGACGAGCTCCTCGCCGGTGTGCACCGCGGCAACGTCATCGTGCGGCTCGCCGGGTCGGCAGACCGAACCTCATGACACCAATGAGATGGGGGCGGCGGCGTTGTACCAGCTCTCCTGACGCAGGAGCTCGAGCAGGGCCGTCTCCGCCGGGCCCGCATGTTGCCGGACCACGACGATGACGGGCTGGGACACAGCCGGGAACATCGGGCGCACGAGGTGCTCGTAACCGTGGGGGACCGCGGAGGCCGGGACCAGCGCCACCCCCAGCCCGTCGGCGGCCCAGCGCACCGCCGTCGCCGTCTGCGACACGCGGGCGGCCGTGGCCGGGGCCGGGTCGTTGTCCCGCAGCGCGTACAGCAGCACGGCGTCGAGCCCGCTGTCGCGGTCGAACCTCACCCACGGCTCCCCCTCCAGCGCGCGCAGCTCGACCCGGTCCGCGGCGAGCTGCGGGTGCCCGGCGCCCAGCACCACGACGAACTCCTCGTCGCCGAGGCGGTGGGCGTCGGCGGGGGTCCGCTCGCACTTCGCCATCAGGGCCAGGTCCAGCACGCCCCGGCGGCACAGCCGGTCCAGCTCGGCGGAGCTCGGCTCCTCGAAGACGGTGACCTCCACCCGCGGGAAGCGGCGGCGCAGCGCACCCAGCGCGCCGGGCAGCTGCCGCGTGCCGAAGCCCAACTGGGCCGCGACCACCAGCTCGCCCTCCAGGTCGTCGGCACCGGCCCGCGCCGTCGCCCTCGCCCGCCGCGCCGCCCTCACCGCGACCTCCGCCTCCCGCAGGAACCCGCGGCCGGCCACGGTGGGCACCAGTCCGCTCGGCGTGCGGGCGAACAGTTGCACGCCCAGTTCGCGCTCCAGGTTGCGGATCTGCTGGGACATCGACGGTTGAGCGACGCGCAACAGCTCCGCCGCCGCCGTCACCGAGCCCACCTCGGCAACGGCCAAGGCGTACTCGAACTGACGAAGGCTCATCGACTCCCGTCCCTCCCTGCGGCAGGCCGCGGTCCGCTCCCGTTGTAACGGATAGGAACGCTGGTCATTCCGCCACCTGGTCGATCGGGCTGATGAGCTTCCTCGCCGCCACCGGTGCACCTACTCGTCGCGGCCGGCAAACTGCGTGACTCCAGCCGCATCCGCGGGCTCCTCGCGGACAAGGCCAAGAGATCGGGCGCCTGCCGTCCAGTGTTCGTGGCGTCGCAGGAGCAGTTCGAGCACCTCGTAGGCCGAGTTCATCCCTGCGATCTCCGTGGCCATGCTCGCGGCGCCGGCGGCGATCGTCGGATCGGAGAGCACCTGCTCGACCGCGCTGCCGATCTCATCGGGAGACTCGACGATCCTGGCCGCACCCGCGGCGGCGGCCCGCTCGGCGTTGACCGGCTTGTCCAGGCCCATCGGCAGCAGGACCATCGGCCGGGCGGCACTCAGCGCGGCCAGCACCGTGCCGGCTCCGGCAGCGGAGACCACCACGTCCACCCCGTCCAGCAGCTGCCCCATCGAGACGAAGCCGGCGAGGTGTACCCGGGAGTGGTCGATCCGCCGGTCACCGAGGTCGGTTGCCGAATGGGGGGCGACGAGGACGTTGACGTCCAGCCGGGCCAACGATCCCAGGATGGCTGCGAGGGTGTCGGGGTCGTCGACAAGTGTTCCCAGCGTCACCAGGACGAGCGGGCGGTTCTGCCTCCCCTGGAACCGCGGCCGGATCCACCTCTCGCCCTCCTGCAGGTGCGGCTCTGGTCGGATGGCGATCCGCTCGGCCGGGTAGGGATCGGTGTCGCGCAGGAGGCTGTCGGGCCACGGATCGATGTAGGCGATGGGCGGCGTCAGGGCCAGTCCGCGCTGGGCGAAGCGGGCGGTGGCGGCCTGCTCCAGCGCGAGTGCCAGTTGCTCGTTGGGTGGGAGGCTGCCTCCGTGCACCGCCCAGGCGACGCCCTGCGCGGCGGCGGCGAAGGGGCCGAGGTAGTCCACCACGTCGGCGACGACGAGATCAGGGCGGAAGGTGTGTGCGGCGGCCAGCGCGTCGTCGGCACCCAGGTTCAGCCGGGACTCGACGAAGAACTCCACCGCCCCGACCGTCATGTCCGTCAGCGGGTCGACCTCGGCTCGGCTCCCGACGTCCTTCAAGGTCTCACCCAGCGACGGGCCGGCAGGCAGCAACCGCATCGGAGCGGCCGCGGCGGCCATCGACGGATGGGTCAGCACCGCCGTCTCGTGCCCGGCGCGACGGGCTGCTGCGGCGAGGGGGAGCATGGGGAGCAGATGCCCGAAGGCCGGCGTGCTGGAGAACAGGATGCGCATGGCGGTGCTCCTGGAAGGCGTGACGAGCTGGCAGGGAGTAAGCCTCCGGCGGGGGCAGCTCCCGTTCACAGGCCACTGGCTGGCCACTTGTGCTCGGCAACGCCCCCGCGTCAACCGATCCGCCCCTAGAAGGACGGCGCGGACGGTGCTGTGCTGGACGGAGCAGCGGCGGGAACCCCGCCGCCCCGGACCGCCGGGAGCGCCGTGACCGTACGCAGAACCCGCCCCGACGACGGCCTCTTCGGACCCGGCTCCATCACGTGGCGCGTGCACCTCGAACCCGTGCTCTGGGTCGGCGGGTTCCGCGCGCTGCTGCTGCAGTCGCTGCATCCCCGCGTGATCCGGGCGACGTACCAGAACTCGGCTCTGTTCGACCCTCGCCGGGCGAGGTCGCGTTTCCACCGAACCGTCGAGTTCGTGGGCGTGCGCACGTACGGTTCCAACGCCGACGTCGAACGAGCCGCGGCGCGGGTACGCAGGCTGCACGCCGCGCTCCGCGGCCACGACCCGGACACCGGCGAGACGTTCCGCATCGACGAGCCGCCCTACCTCCTGTGGGTGCACTGCGCTGAGATCGACTCCTACGCCGACATCGCTCTGCGGGCGGGTGTGATCGACGAGGGCGAGGCCGAGCAATACCTCGCCGAGAGCGTGCGCGCCGCGCGCGTGGTGGGGCTGCGTGATGCACCGGCCTCCCGGGCCGAGATGCAGGAGTACTTCCGGCGCACGAGGACGGCGCTCAGATTGACCGACGAGGCACGCATCGCCGTCGGCGGGATGTTCGCGCCGCGCGGCCAGGCGCCCACCGCCACAAAGGTGGCGCTGCCTGCGCTCGCCACGCTTGCGATGGCGACGCTCCCGCGGTGGGCCCGGCGGATGTACGGACTGCCCGGCATCCCGACCACAGACCTGGGCGCCACGATCACCCTGCGCGCCCTCCGGCTGGCCACCAGCCTGCTGCCCGACGCGCCCGCCCCGCCTGACATCGAGCGGGCCCGCCGGCTTGTGCGTGATCGACCACGAGAACGGCACACCGTCGCCACCGGAAGCAAGGTCGGGCAACCTGGCCGACGGCGGTGACGACGAGGAAGCTCATCCGTCGACAACCCAACAGAGGCAGAAGGGATGGCCGGCAGGATCGGCATAGACCTGGAAGTCACCACCCGGCGTGACCTCCTTCAGGACTCGGGCGCCCAGTGCCATGACCGACTCATGAGCTGACGGGAAGTCGTCGACCCACAGGTCGAGGTGGATCTGCTGCGGCGGCGCGCCGTCCGGCCAGCCCGGGGCAACATGGTCGGGCGCCAGCTGCACACCGATCCGAGGTTCGCCTCCGACCATCACCATGTGCCAGTCGCCATCCCGGTCGACTTCCCCATCGAGGACTCCAGCCCAGAACGCGCTCTCGGCATCGAGGTCGGCCGCATCGAAGGTGACAACCTGCCACTTGATCCGCATGAAAGCGATCCTGGCAGGACCGTGGCGCTTTCTGTGCAGACCGGCCCCACCCTGGCTGGTAAGGGTCCGTCGCCCGACGCGAGCGCTGCGCATCAGCTCGTAGGCCCGGGGATGGCCAGCTCTGCCGGCGCCCGCCGCGGTACGTAAGGTGATCTTGTCGTGGGGTGGAGGGATGGCGTGTCGATGGGCGAGAGCGAGCTCTGGCACCAGGACGCGACCGCGCTGGCGGAACTGATCCGTACCCGGCAGGTGTCCGCGGCGGAGGTGGTGCGGGCTCACCTCGACCGCATCGAAGCCGTCAACCCGAAGATCAACGCCGTGGTCACGCTGCTCGCCGCGCAAGCACTCGCGGCCGCGGTGGCCCGGCTGCGGGCCGCCGGCGCGCTCCCGCTGGCCAAGACGAACCTGCCAGAGTTCTCCTACTGGACGAGCTTGGCCTTTCACTCAGTCCCGCGTTCCGAGTGCTGGTCGACTGGTCCACGGACAACATGCCGAGCGTGCACCAGGCTCGTGCGCGCTACGACCAGGCGGGGCGCCCGATGCCGGCCTGACACCGAAGGGTCGTCGTCGTGCCCAACCTGAACCAGGCCTCGCTATGACGGTGCCAGGCGAGCGATGAGAACTTGATCAACTAGGCCATGTCCCGCTGCAACGTATGCCTTGTTCGTTGCAACATTTTCGCCGTACGCTGCACAGGTGCGTGGCGGCGATCAGCATGAGCGGCCCTGCGCCGCCTCGGCGCTGCAGCTGGCCCGCCGTACCTTCATGGCAGGGGAGCGGATCGACGTCCAGCAGCTGGCCGCGGCGCTCGGCGTGGACCGCACCACGCTGTTCCGCTGGGTGGGCAACCGGGATCAGCTGCTGGTGGCCGTGTTGACCTCGCTGGCCGACCCCACCCTGCGGGATGCCGCGTCCGCCGCGACCGGCACCGGACCGGAGCGGATCGCGCAGGCAATGCGGCTGTTCTCCCAGGCCCTGATCGATGCGCCGTACTACCGCAGCTTTCTGCGCAGGGAGACCGAGCGCGCGCTACGACTGATCACCACTCGGGCCAGCCCGCTGCAGCAGCACGTGGTCGGTTCCGTCGAGCGGATGCTGGAGCAGGAGCGCGACCGCGGCCACCTCGACCCCGCCATGGAGTCGCGCGACCTGGCGTACCTGGTGGTCCGGATCGTGGAGTCGTTCGTCTACGCCGACCTGATCACGGGCGAGCAGCCGGACGCGGAGAAGGTGGAGCTCGCCGTGGCCGCCCTGCTGCGCGGCGCCGGAACCCGACGCTGAACCCGACGAGGAGGAACATCCATGGCCGATTTGCAGGGCACCTGTGCCCCGCGGTTCGACGCCGTCCGCCAGGCGTTGCAGCTCAACATCGACTCCGGCGAGGAACTGGGCGCGTCGCTGGTGCTGGACATCGACGGTGAGCGGGTGATCGACCTGTGGGGCGGCTTCCGCGACCAGGCACGCACCGTGCCCTGGGACGAACACACGATCACCAACCTCTGGTCGGCCACCAAGACCGTCACCAGCCTGGCCGCGCTGGTGCTCGTCGACCGCGGGGATCTGGACGTGCACGCGCCGGTGGCGAAGTACTGGCCGGAGTTCGGCGCCCACGGCAAGCAGCACATCGAGGTACGGCACCTGCTGGCGCACACCTCCGGGGTCTCCGGCCTGGAGCAGCCGGCCACGGTCGAGGACCTCTACCACTGGGACACCGTCACCGCCCGGTACGCCGCGCAGGCCCCCTGGTGGGAGCCGGGCACCGTCTCGGGCTACCACGCCGCGAACTACGGGCACTTGATCGGCGAGCTGGTCCGGCGGATCACCGGGAGCCCGCTGAGGCAGTTCGTGGCCGATCAGATCGCCGGGCCGCTCGGCGCGGACTTCCAGATCGGCGCGGCCGAGGCCGACTGGGACCGGATCGCGCCGATCGTGCCGCCGCCCCCGTCCGCCTTCGAGCTGCCCCCGGACAGCCCGGCCGCCAAGACCTTCTCCGGCCCTCCGATGATCGCCGACTACGCCAACACCGCAGACTGGCGGCGGGCCGATATCGGCGGGCTCAACGGGCACGGCAACGCCCGCTCGGTGGCCCGGATGCTGTCCGTCGTGGCCCGCGGCGGCGAGGTGGACGGCGTCCGACTGCTCCGGCCGCAGACCATCGACCTGATCTTCGACGAGCAGGCCCGCGGCGTGGACCTCGTGCTCGGCATCCCGCTGCGCTGGGGCATCGGCTTCGCGCTGCCCGAACCCGACACCCTGCCCTGGATCCCCGACGAGCGGATCTGCTTCTGGGGCGGCTGGGGCGGCTCCATGATCATCATGGATCTCGGCAGGCGGCTGACGATTTCCTACATGATGAATCGGATGGCGCCCGGGATCATCGGCTCGGAGCGCAGCGCCGCCTACGTCCGCGCCATCTACGACTCCGTGGGGTAGCCGTATGAACACCCGCTATGCGCAGGTGTGCTGCGCATCTGGGTTCGGTTCCCCCTTTTGAAAACGGTCGGGTCGACGGAGCCGGGGTGTCGGAAGGATCTCGAGCTGCACGGCTCCTTTCCGCGCTTCCATCTCCCCTCTGCCCCGGCTCGCGGATAAGCAGGCCACCATGGACGCATACATGTGCCCGCACCGGAGAACTACGCGCCCTCCACTGGGGCGAAGTCGACCTTGATGGCCGACCCAGCGCCATGCCGTCGGTCCCGCCATCGATCGCGGTCTACCGATCCATCCGAGCAGGCGGGGACACCAAAACCGGGAAGTCACGCCGACGGCGTGTCGACGTCAGATGCGACCACACCCGGGTCGAGACTGCGCGCGACAATCGATGGGTGTCCCGCTGTGCGGAGGTTTCCGTGGCGTCGCAGGCCGGGTGGGTGTTCACCGCGGCTGGGTTGTCAGGTGTCGTCGGCGATCCGGGCGAACGCACGCGTGTAGGCGGCCGCGACCTCGTCGAGGTCGGTGTCGGTGAGTGCGGTGGACAGATTGATCATGCCGCGCGGGGTGGTGTAGACGCCGTCCAGCAGCAGCGTCAGGTGCAGTGCGGCCAGGCACTCGGGCGGGTCGAGGTGGACGTTGAGGATCGAGCCTGCCCGGGTCACGTGGGCGTCCACGCCAGCCGCGGCCGCCGTGATACGCGCCGCGAGCCGTTCCCCGGCGGTGGTGAGCCGGTCGATCGCCGCGCCGTCGAGGTGGTCGAGCGTCACGAGGCCGGCGACCGCGGCCGCGAGGTGTCCGTTGAACGTGCCCGCGTGGGCGACGTGACCGGGTGTCCGTGACCCGACGGTCAGTGCGAGCAGGTCGGCGCGGCCTCCGACGGCGCCGATCGGGAAACCGCCTCCGATGACCTTGCCGAGCAGCGTGAGGTCCGGCGCGAGTCCGAGCTCGCCCTGCTGGCCGGCGACGCCGTTGCGCAGCGACTGCACCTCGTCGAGGACGAACAGCGCGCCGCGGGACCGGGCGGCCTCGGCGACGCCGGCCAGGAAGCCGGGTGTCGCCGGGCGCACGCCGCCGGCGCCGAGGAACGGCTCGGCGAGCACCGCGGCGACGGGCTGGTCCCCGGCGAGCAGCCGCTCGGCGGCGGCGAGGTCGTTCCACGGCGCGACGACGACGTCCGGCGAGTTCGGCATCAGCGCGGTGGCGCTGCCGTGGTAGGCCCCGTCGAACAGGAGGATCCGGGACCGTCCGGTGGCTCGCCGGGCGATGCGCGTTGCGAGCAGCGCCGCCTCGGTGCCGGAGTTGGTGAATCGCACGCGCTCGACGGAGGGGATCCGCTGGCAGAGCCGCTCGGCGAGGGCGACCTGGTGATGGTGCGGGCTGGCGAAGACGACCCCGCGGGGCAGGAGGTCGGCGACGGCATCGGTGACCGGGGCGAACGCGTTCCCGTGGACGAGCGCCGTGTAGTTGTTGACCAGATCCAGGTACATGTGCCCGTCGACGTCCCACAGGCGGGCGCCGCAGCCGTCAGCGAGCACGACGGGGTACGGCGGGTAGCTGGTGACGGCGCGGGTCTCGCCGCCGGGCAGCACCCGCTCGGCCCGGGCGAAGGCCGCCGCGGAAGCCGGGGTCCGGTCCCGGTACTCGGCGACGAGCCCGGGGCCGGCGATCGCGGGCGCGGGCATTCGGGTGGTGGAGGTCGGCTTGGGCATGGCTCCTACCGGGTCGGGGTGAGCAGTCGCCGCGGGGCCTGCCGGATCATGCGGTCGGCGTCGTCCGGGGTGAGGCCGCGGGCGGTCATCAGCGGGAGTACGCGCCGCAGGATGTGGCCGTACCCCTCGCCGCCGTAGCGGGTCAGCTGGGTCTTCCGGCAGATGTCCTGCGCGATCACGATCCGGTCGCCGTGACCGGCCTCGACCAGCGCGCGGATCATCCGGACGCGGGCGCCGTCGTTGGGCAGGTCGACCGAGGGGTCCTGCGGGTAGTAGCTGGTCTCGGTGCCGAACAGGTCGAACTCCAGCACGCATCCGGTGTCGGCGAGGGCCAGCATGTCGTCGAGCTCGAACAGTGTGCGATCGACGTGCGACATGATCGTCCGGGTCGGGTCGCCGCCGGCCGCGACGACGGTCTCGACGTGCCGCCGCGGGGCGTCGCGGTGCCGGCCAGGGTGGACGAGCAGCGCGACGCCCGTCGCTGTCTGCGCTCGCGCGGCAGCGGCGAGGACCCGTTCCTCGACCGGGTCGGTGGGCCAGCTCATGCCGATCTCGCCGATGATCCCGGCGCGGATCCCGGTGTCGGCGACCCCGTCGACGAGGTCGCCGACGATCTCCTCGGTGATCTCGTCGGCGCTGCGGGCGGCGAGCCCCGGCGGGTGGAAGGCGCTGACGTAGTACCCGCTCCCCATCACGACGTGGGCCCCGCTGCGTTCGGCGATCTGCCGCAGCGCCGCCGGGTCGCGGCCGAGACCGAGCGGGGTGGCCTCGACGATCGTGCCGCCGCCCAGCGCGACGAAGTCCGCGAGCTCCGCGGCCGCGACGTCCGGCTCGTCGAGTCGCATGTCATGGCTGTGCCGTCGGTCGGTGCGGGCGGCGAAGGCGTTGTGCAGCGCGAGCGGGGTGTCGTCCGGGTCCGTGACGTATCGGGACAGGTCGCAGATCAGGTGCTCGTGCATCTGGACGTGGCCGAGCCGGTTCGGGGCGACCGGCCCCAGCACAGTCTGGACGGCAGTGCCGGACGGCGTCACGACGGTTCCGCGGTGAGGTCGCTGCGATAGGTCTCGCGGGCGAGCCAGGCGGCCACGGCGGTGACCGCGCAGGTCGCGGCCATGAAGACCGAGATGTAGATCGCGTTCGGCGCACCCCCGGCGGCGGCGAGCAGGCTGCCGGCGATCAGCGGGGCGAGGCCACCGCCGATCACCGACGCCACCTGGTAGCCGACGGAGGCTCCGGTGTAGCGCGTGCGGGTACCGAACAGCTCCGAGAGGAGCGCACCCATCGGGCCGAACATGATCGCGTGCGTCCCCATACCCAGGGCGAAGGCGAGCAGTAGCAGGCCCGGCGAACCGGTGTTGACCAGTGGGAAGAGCAGGAAGGCGTTGAGCCCCAACAGGAGCGCGCCGGTGAGGTAGACCGGCCGCCGTCCGATCCGGTCCGACAGCGCGGCGAACAGCGGCACCCCGATCATGGAGGCGACCGAGCCCACGATCAGCCCGTTCAGCGCCTCCGCGCGGGAGAAGCCGACCTGCGCGGCGTAGGACACCACGAACGAGATCAGCACCGAGTTGGCGGCGAACGGGCCGAACCCGATCAGCGTCGCGAGGAGCGCGTCCTTGGGCTGCTCGCGCATGAGGGTGAGGATCGGCGCCTTCGGGCGGTCCGCCGTGCGGGCCTCGGCCTGCTCGAACACCGGGCTCTCCGCGACGCCGAGCCGGATGAACAGGCCGACGCCGATCAACACCACGGTTGCGATGAACGGTAGCCGCCAGCCCCAGGACAGGAACTGCTCCTCCGGGAGCGCCGCGACCAGCGAGAACGCCGCGGTGGACAGCAGCAGGCCGGCGGGCGAGCCGATCTGCGCGACGCTGCTCCACAACCCGCGGCGCCCTGCGCCGGCGTGCTCGAGCGTCATGAGCACGGCGCCGCCCCACTCCCCGCCGACCGCGAAGCCCTGCACCAGGCGCAGGGCGATCAGCAGGATCGGGGCCCAGATCCCGATCTGGTCGAACGTTGGCAGCAGCCCGATGCCCAGGGTGGACAGGCCCATCAGCAGGATGCTGGCGACCAGCATCCGTTTGCGCCCGATCCGGTCGCCGAAGTGCCCGAAGACGATCCCGCCGAGTGGTCGCGCGAGGTAGCCGACCGCCAGGGTGCCGAAGGCGGCGATGGTGCCGGCCGCCGAGCTCAGCTCGGGGAAGAACAGCACGTTGAACACGAGCGCCGACGCCGTGCCGTAGAGCAGGAAATCGTACCATTCGACGACGCTTCCGATGAAGCTGGAGATCAGAACGCGCCGATTCGACGCCGTGCGTCGATCGTGTCCGGCGACCACGGTCATGGCTGCTCCCCTGGGGCTCTCCTGTACGTGGGACAGGATGTTCCTTGTACGGCGGACAGGAGTCAAGGCTGGTTTTCGGAAATGTCACACGACGGTCCCCGTCGGTAACGTATTGTCCCGTGTACAACGAATGTGCAGACGATGTCGCCCCGAAGGAGGCCCGATGCCCGCCGCGCACGGCAGCAGGCTCATCCGCAACGTGCTGTGCCAGCACCTGCCGACGATCGAGCGGGCCGAAGGCGTGTTCGTCTGGGACGACGAGGGCAACCGCTACCTCGACGGCTCGTCGGGGGCGGTCGTCACCGGACTCGGGCACGCCGACCCCGTCGTGCTGGCGGCGATGGCCGAGCAGGCCGGGAAGGTCACCTTCACCCATCGCGGCGCGTTCACCAGTCGCCCCGCCGAGCTGCTGGCCGACCGGCTGGCCGAGCTGACCGGGATGGCCGGGGTGTGGCTGGTCGGCAGCGGGAGCGAGGCGGTGGAGGCATCGCTGCAGTTCGCGTTGCAGTACTGGCGGGAGATCGGTGAGCCCGGACGCTCCCGGTTCCTCTCCCACCGGCACGGCTACCACGGCGGCACGCTCGGCGCCCTGTCCCTGTCCGGGCACGCCCGGCGGGACAACGCCGAGGCGCTGGTGCACGACTTCCTCGGCCTGCTCGCCCCGTGGCCCTACCGCTACGGCGCGGGCCGTGGCGACGCGGAGTTCACGGCCGACCTGCTCGCCGCTGCGGAGCGGGCGATCGTCGCCGCGGGCGACACCCTCGCCGGGGTCGTCGTCGAGGCGGTCGGCGGCGCCACCGGGTCCGTTGTCGTCCCGCCCGCGGGCTACCTGCCCGGGCTCGAACGGCTCTGCCGCGACGCGGGCGTCCTGCTGATCGTCGACGAGGTGTTGACCGGCCTCGGACGCACCGGCACCGCCCTGGCCGTGGATCACTGGGGCGTCCGGCCGGACATCGTGGCGCTGGGCAAGGGCCTGGGCGCCGGCTACACGCCGATCGCCGCGAGCCTGCTGAACGAGCGCGTCCTCGACGCCATCGCCGCCGGGAGCGGCACCATCCGGCACGGCCACACCTACGCGGGCAACCCGCTGTCCGCGGCGGTCGCGCTGGCCGTCCTGCGCCGCACGGACGAGCTCGGGCTTTACGCGGCCGCGCGCCGCGCCGGGGAGCGGGTGCGGGCTGGCCTGGCGGATCTCGCGGCCCGACACCGGCTGATCGGCGAGGTCCGGGGGATCGGGCTGCTGTGGGCGCTCGAACTGGTCACCGACCTCGAGGCGCGCAGGACGGACACCCCACCGGGGGTGCTGTCCAGCCGGATGGTGGCCGCGGCAACCGCCCACGGGCTGCTCGTCTACCCGTCCACCGGCGGGATCAACGACGCCGTCACGCTCGCCCCGCCACTGACGATCAGCGACGACGAGATCGACCTGGCGCTCGGCGCGCTCGACTCCGCGCTCACGGACGTCGAAGCCGCCCTCGCCGTGCAGCCGGCGGCGGTGTGACAGTGAGTGCCCCCACCGGCACCGTCACCACCGCCCTGGGCGACCGGGCGGCCGCGGCCCTCGGCCCGGTCCTGCCCCACGAGCACCTGTTCATCAACCTCATGCGCGAGCGCCGCGGCGACGGCCTCGTCAGCGACGAGGTGCTGGTCACCGAAGAGATCGCCGCCTGGGCCTTGCTGGGCGGATCCGCGATCTTCGATCTGACCACAGCCGAGCTGACACCGGGGTCGGTCCCTGGCGGCACCGCCACCGAGACGGGCTGGACCCGTGCCCCCAGCAACGTGGCCGCCGTCCAGCGGGTATCGAAGGCGACCGGCGTGGACGTCGTGCTGGGCACCGGGCACTACCGGGACCCCTTCATCGACCGCGACCGGATGGATCGCTACGGCGTCGACGCCATTGCAGACGAGATCGTCCGCGACCTCGACGAGGGTTTCCCCGACACCGACGCCCGCGCCGGGATCATCGGCGAGATCGGCGCCGACGCCTGGTACGTCTCGACGACCGAGGAGCGGTCTCTGCGGGCGGCGGCCCGGGCCGGGCTGCGTACCGGCGCCGCGGTGTACACGCACGCCGCCCGCTGGCGGGTCGGGCTGGAACAGCTGAGACTGTTGCGCGAGGAGGGCGTCGATCCGGCCCGGATCGCGATCGGGCACTGCGACACGGTGCTCGAGGACGGCTATGCGCTGGAGATCGCCCGGCACGGTGCCTACGTCGGCGTCGACACGGTGAACAGCCGCAACCCACGGGTCGTCGCCTGGACCGTGCGGCTCGTGCTGGAGCTCGTCCGGGCCGGCCACCTGGACCGGATCCTGCTCTCCCACGACGTCTGCGCCACCTCGCACCTGCAGGCCTTCGGCGGCAACGGCTTCGCCTTCGTGGGCGGGGACCTGCGCGCGGCGCTGCTGGACGCCGGGCTCGACGCCGAGGCGTTCGGCCGGATCACGGTGACGAACCCGGCACGCCTCGCGGCCCGGTGAGGGCAGTCCGCGAGGATGGACGGCGACCGGACGACGGTCGGAGGGGAGGGCCACGACGTTGACACGGCAACGCAGCGGAGGCGGCCGCGGTACCGCGGCGCCGCCTCCCCTGACCAGGCGGCAGGTCGTCGCCGAAGCCCTCGCGTTCATCGACGCCGAAGGGGTCGACGCGCTCACCATGCGCAAGCTCGCCGACCGCCTGGGCGTCTACCCGACCGCCGTGTACTGGCACACCGGCAGCAAGGCCGCCCTGCTCGCGGCGGTGTGCGAGCGGGCACACGCGGACATGGAGCTCCCGCCGGTCGACACCGAACGGTGGCAGGACTGGTTGCGGGCGATGGCGCGCAGCGCCCGGGTGACGCTGCACGCCCACCCCAACATCGTGCCGGTGCTCGCCTCGCAGCTGCAGGTCACCACGTCCTCGTTCCCGTTGGCCGAGAGCGTGCTCACAGTGCTCGAGGGAGCGGGCTTCCACGGCGAGCGGCTCACCGACGCCTACAACACGACCATCGGTTTCCTCTTCGGATTCCTCTTCGGCGAGCTGTCCGCCGAGCCACCGGAAGCCGACGAGAACTGGACCAGCGACTTCCGGCGCCGCCTCGACGCGATCGACCCGGCCACGGCACCCACGCTGGCCGCGAACCTGCCGACGCTCGCCGGGAAGGCCTTCATGCTGCGCTGGGAGTCCGGGCAGCACCGCCCGATGGACAGCGGGTTCGAGATGGCTCTCGACGTGCTGGTGGCAGGGCTGGCCGCCGTGCTGCCGCAATGACACCCAGGTCACAGCAGGTCGCCCCCGGCCCGGGCGAGACTTCACGACGGGCCCGGCAAAGAACTCAACGGCGACGTCGCCTACGTCCTTCGACCTCGCCGACGCACCGAGGGTCGCTGTCGGCGACCTGTTGGGTGGATATGCCGAGCACCGGCCGCGTCCGACCGGGCGAGCTGGCTGACCGGGCAGGTTCTCGGCGTCGACGGCGGCCTGAGGTCGAACGCGGCCGGGTGCTCCTGGCACCTGGAAGGCAGTGGGCAACATGCGCGGACAGGCTCGCGGGGGCGGTCATCCGACGAACGTTTGCGTCCCCCCAAGTCCAGGAGTGTCAGGCAGTCGACGTCCTGGCTCCCGGGTCGGGCTGCATACACCATGATGCGCAGGTCGCTGCCGGTGAAGCTGAGGACGTCGCAGCCCAGGCTCAGGGCGCCGACGTGGAAGCCGACTGCGCTCAGCCGGCGCTGTTCCGGGAGCTCGACGTCAGTGCCGTATACCGCCGGAGGGTCGGACCGTGGACGTCACGGCCCGACCCCGCGTGGATAGTGCGCGTGCCCGAGGCGGTACCTGCGCACTAACCACAAGCATCGCACTGGATCAAAGCGACCGCTCGTTGACCCTCGACGTGCCCGACGCCGACCATGCCGCGGCGTGGGTACAAGGCCGCTCCGATTCGCCCATTTGCGTTTCGCGTGCGCTGCCGATCATCGACCTTGTCGGCCATCGTCGCGGCGGTGAACGCGTGGCCCGCGCGGAAGACCATCGAGATGGCGCCGAGATTGTCGACGGAATCGAGAGGATCGGCGTCCAGGAGCAGGAAGTCTGCTTCCATGCCGGCGGCGACCCGGCCCATGCGGTCGTCGAGTCCGAGGTAGGTGGCAGGGGCGGTGGTCGCGGCCCGCAGGACGTCGAGGGGCGACAGGCCCGCTCTCGCCAGCTCGCGAAACTCGAGCTGGATGGCGCGGGCGGGGTCGGTGCCCGGGCCGTCGGTGCCTGTCATGATGGGCACCCCGGCCCGGGACCAGATGCCGATGGTCCGCAGAGCGCGTTCGTAGTACTCGTGATTGATCTCCCGCACCTGGGCGGGCAGTGCCTCGTAGGTTTCGATCATCGCCAGCCGCTGTCGGCGCTCCTGGTCGGACAATCCGTCCAGCCAGGGATCTGAGCGGTACGCCGGATCGTCGAGCCGGTACTTCGAGCGCAGGTTGATGAGCGTGGGGCACTGCCAGGTCATGTTGCGGGCGAGCATGTCGCCCAGTTCGGCCGCCCGCTGCTCGGAGTAGCTCGCGAGCGCGGTTCTGAGAAGTACCACCGCCGGGTCGTCCGGGTCGGCCACACCGACCGAGTTGATCAGCCGGTCCTTGAGGAAGGCGTCGAAGAGCTCTCCGGTGAACGGGAGGCCGGACAGCCATCCCGGTATCGGCATGTTCGTGTCCTGCTGTCGCCAGAGTTCATCGGGTGTGGCGGCGAGGGACAGGAAGAGGTTTGAACCGGTCCCGACGTGCTCCACCGAGTCGAAGCCCGCTTCGGAGGCCTCCTCCATCCGGATGGACGGCGGCAGGTGCCCGGCGATGCGGATGCCGCGCTGGTGCGCGGCCTCGATCGCGGCGAGGAACACGTCTCGCTCCGTCATGATCATCTTGATGAAGTCGGCGCCCGCGTCCCACTGCCGTGCGATCTCTTCTCTGACGTCGTCGACCGACCCGGCGTTGAACGGCAGGAGAAGGTTCCCCGGCATCTGCAGCACCGCCGGCGTGGACTCGCACAGCCCCAGGCGCTGTTCGGCACGGTCGCTCAACAGCTCGTCGGAGCCCTCCATCTGCCGCATCCCGGTCACGCCCTGAGCAAGCAGCGTCGCGTACGCCAGCTCCCGGTCCGAATACTGGAGAGCATGGGTGTGCATCTGGTTGTAACCCGGAACGGCGAAACGGCCGGCACCATCGATGACAGGCATCGACTTTTCCCCCGGCACATCACTGGCGGAAAGGACCTCCGCGATACGCCCGTTGCGCACGACGATCGATCTGCCGGGGATCCGGCTGCCGTCGAGCGGGTCCACGACCGTGACGTTGTCAACGCGCCCGTCCGCTCCTCTCCAGGTCGTCCGGGGCGGCACGTCACGGGCGAGCGCGCTCGCGATCGGCCGGTACCCGGCCGCGCCCGCACCGATCAGAACCGCACCGAGTCCCACCCTCTTGAGAAGCGTCCGCCGCGTACTCCGCCGCGCGCCGGCGGAAGAACTGGCTTCATCTGTCTCACGTTCCTCCGGTGCGTCGGCTTCCCCATCGGTCACGTCCTCGCCTGCCGGACGAGGCTCGGAATTCATGCGTCACCTTCCACGAAATACGCCTATGAGGGGAATCCCCGCTCGGGCCCGAAGGCTGGGCCGCGAGATCCGTCGCCGCGGCGGCCGCCCTTGCCGCGAAGCCACCGCGCTGCGCCGGGGGCCGCCGTCGCGCCGACCGATCGGGACCGCGCCCGCCGGATCGCCGCCGGGCCGCCCCCTGCCCTGCACCGCATCATTCCGACCGCACGAGCCTCCCGGCGTTGCGGGCGAGGAGGTCTCGCCAGCTCACCGAACCCTCGGGGGCCGGTGCGGCATCGAGGGACGCCAGCTGTGCGGCGACCGCGGCCGGTGGGGTGAAGCAGAAGTCGCTGCCGTACAGCAGGCGCTCGGTACCGACCACGGCGGCGAGCGCGGGCAGCTGTAGTGGGAAGGGAGTGCCCGCGCAGTCGTACCAGAACCGGGACATCAGGTCACGGCTGCGGGGCGCCCCGCCGCCGACATGGGCGAGGAACAGGTCGATCCGGTCGGCGAGCAGCGGCAGCACGCCGCCGCCGTGGGTGAACACCCAGTGGATGTCGGGGAAGCGGGTGAGCCGGTCGGACAGCGCCAGGTCGACCGCGGCCCGGGCGCCGTCGAAGAGGAACTCCATGAGCGGACGCGGGCGTCCTCGGGCCACCGCCTCCCAGTGCGGAGGGGACGTCGGGTGCACGAGGACCACGGCGGCACGACGGTTCAGCTCCTCGAGCAGCGGATCGAGGACCGGGTCGGCGGGATAGACGCCGCCGGCGTGGGACAGCACGACCACGCCGTTCGCCCCGAGCTCGTCCAGCGCGTACACCGCCTCGGCTACCGCGCCCGCGACGTCGGGCAGCGGCAGCGCGGCGAACTGGCCGAACCGGGTCGGGTGCGCGGCGACCACGCCGGCGGCGAACTCGTTCACCTGCCGGGCGAGCCGGCGCGCGGGCTCGTCCCCGCCACCGGTGGCACCGAAGTGCACGCCCGGCGAGGAGATCGACAGGATCGAGGTGGCGATCCCGGAGGCGTCCATGAGCGCGAGGTGGCTGTCGACGTCCCACCGCGGCCACGCGGGCATCCCGTCGGGAGTGCGGTGCCCGGCGGCAGTGGCCGCGGCGAGGTAGGCGTCGGTGAGGAAGTGCGCGTGCACGTCCACCAGCTCTGCCCCGCCACCGTCCGGCGTTGTTCCCCCTGCCGGCTCCCCGGCACAGCCGGCGGTACCCATCATCGTCACGGCTCCTCCCAGTACGCGCAGGACCGAGCGGCGGTCGATCCCGTGACCGGTCACGGCGCCCCGATTCCGATCTGGTCCAGGTCGACGCCCACCACGAGGCGCCCGGAAAAGCCCCGCACGCCGGCCTCCCACCGCTCCTCCGGCCAGGTCGACGGGACGAAGTGGTTGAGCACGAGCGTCCGGACGCCAGCCCGCTCGGCGAGCGGCCCGACGTCCTCGACGAGCGTGTGCTTGCCGATCAGGTGCTGGTAGATCGCCTCGTCGACCGGATCGCACGGGGCGGGGAAGTCGGCGGCCACCCACTCGCCCGCGATCACCTCGTGCACCAGCACGTCCGCGCCCGACGCCAGCTCGACGAGGTTCTCACTGGGGCTGGTGTCGCCGGAGAAGACGATCGACCCCTCGTCGCTCTCGAACCGGAAGGCCAGCGCGGGGAAGACGGGCGCGTGCTGGACCAGGGTCGCAGACACCCGGACGCGGTCGTCCTCGTAGAACGGGACCGGGCTCATCCGGGGGTGCGGGTTCCCGTTGGGGTCGGCCAGGTACTGCGCGGGGATCGGCACGTCGTGACCGGCGAAGAAGCTGTCCGGATCGGGGAGCCCGTTCTCGAAGGTCCGGTCGTTCAGATCGGTGGCGTAGGTCCGCTTCAGCAGCTCGATCATCTCCCGGGTGCCCGGGGTGGGGTTCTCGGGTGCCAGCGCCGCCGGCGAGCTGCCCGGTCGAGCAGGCGGCAGCTGGCCCCGGTTCCCCGGTCCCCAGACCTGCGTCGGGGCGTCGCCCGACCACAGCCCGTTGGCGAGCCCGTTGACGAGCAGGTCGTTGAGATCGCAGACGTGGTCGGAGTGCATGTGGGTGATGAAGATCGAGCGCAGCGCGTCCAGCGGGCCGCGCAGCCGGGACTCCCAGTTCCCCAGCCGGGCCTGCCTGATCTGCGGCCCGACCCCCTCCCCCGCGTCGACGAGGTAGAAGCGGTCGCCGACCGCGACCGCCGACGCGACCCCGCGGCGGTGGCCGTCCAACCACCAGTTCGGGCCACCCGCCGTACCCAGCAGGACCAGGCGGGTGCGCGCTCCGGACGTGAGCGGGGCGCGGAGCGCGGCAGGCGCGGACGCCGAGGACGGTGCAGCACCGGGACCGTGGCCCACGCAACCCGTGGTCAGTGATGCGGCACCCACAGCCAGGCCTCCCAGCAGGAATCGGCGGGTCAAACCAGACATCGATGTCGTTCCTTCCCCGTTGAAGTCGGTCGATCGGCCTCGTGGGACGTGGCCGCCGCGCGCCATCTCGTCATCGCGTCGGAAGAACCGGAACGGCCGGGTCCGGCCTCGGGAGTGAGACCGCCGTGAGCAGCCGCGCGACGTCCTTCGTGCGCTGCGCCACCGCACACACCACGCGGTCGGGCCGGACCAGCGCGGCCCGGATCCCGCCGGCCACCAGCCACCGGCCGACCGGGTCGGCGACGGTCACCGGCACCACCCGGACCCCGCCCAGCCCCTGGTCGACCGCGTCCAACGTGACCAGCGCGAATCCGGTACCGAGGACGTCGTCGAACCATCCGTCGGGCGTGCGGGCCTGTGGGCACAGCAGTCCGACCGGCGTGCGGCCGCCGCCGTTCAGCCGCAGTCGCGGCGAGGAGGCGTCGAGGAACCTCGCCGCCACCCCCGGGACGCGGCACAGCCCGCGCACCGCCGCCCGACGCAGCGCAGCCGTGCGGCCGCTTCCCCCGGTAAGCGCCCAGCCCACTGCGATCGCGCCCCGGATCTGCGCGACGACGTGCGGCACCCGCTCGGCCTCGTAGGTGTCCAGCAGCGACTCGCCCGCCGCCCCCCGCAGCACGAGGTCCAGCTTCCACGCCAGGTTGTGGGCGTCGCGCAGGCCGGCGCCGAGCCCCTGGCCGATGAACGGCGGGGTCTGGTGGGCGGCGTCGCCGAGCAGGAACACCCGCCGGTCGCGCCACTGACGCGCAACGCGCGCCCGGAACGTGTAGGTGGCGGTGCGCACCACGTCGATCCGCTCGGGGCCCGGCCCGTCGGTCCACGGCCCCAGCAGCTCCGCGATGCGCTCGGGCGCGACCGCTCCGCCCGTCCGGTCGGACTCCAGGAGGCGGAACTCCCAGCGGTATCGCTCCCCCACCAGGTGCATGAACGTGGCGGCCCGGCGGGAGTCGCAGACCTGGTGCACGCCGGCCCACATCGGCAGCGGCCGCGCCGACCGCACGTCCACGACCAGCCAGTCCTCGGTGAAGCCGAGGTCGCGGAACCCCATGTCGAGCGCGGCCCGGGTCGTGCTGCCCGCGCCGTCGCACCCCAACACCGCGGCGGCGGTGAGCTCCGCGGTGCGACCTGCGTGGTCGTACCGGACGAGTTCCCCTCCGCGCCGGTGCTCGACGGCGGTCACCGTCGCGTCCCGGAGCAGCGATATCGACGGCTGGCCGTCGACCGCCGTGCCCAGCAGCCGTTCCAGGTCGGGCTGGTCGAACATGGACGCGTCCGGGTGGCCGTTCTCGCCCACCGCGTGGTCCCGGCGGAACTCCGCGATGGTGTGCAGGCTCGCGTCCACCAGCCGCAGTCCCGGCATCGGCCGGCTGATCTCCCGGAAGCCGTCGGCCACCCCGGCCTCCTGCAGGATGCGCACGACCTCCCCGTCCAGGTGCACCGCGCGCGGCAGCGGGTAGGGAGCCGGGTGGCGTTCCAGCACGACGACCTCGTGCCCGCGACGGGACAGCAACAGCGCCGCGGTCAGCCCGACCGGGCCGGCACCGATCACGACGACCGGTTCGCCGGTCACGTCCCGTTCTCCACCAGGTGCCAGTCCAGGGCGTAGCCGCCGAGGACGTCTCGGACTCGGTCGACCTGGTCATCCGGGGCCACGACCCCGATGGACCCCGGCCCGCTGCCGGGCACCACCATGACCCGGCCGCCCAGTCGGCCCAGCTCCGCGGCGATCAGCCGACGGGCGGCGTCGGCGCGCAGGGCGGGCTTGAAGACCTTGCCGACCTCGGTGAGCGGGAGGGCGTCGACCAGCACGACCTCCTTGGGTGCCGCCGCGGGCTCGGGCACGGCCCCGGCGGCCCACTCCCGCAGGTCCTCGGCGGAGACCGCCGCCTGCGGTTCGCAGACCACGTAGGCGACCGGGACCTCGCCGGCGTACCGGTCGGGCCGGCCCACCGCCGCCGCGGCCAGGACGCCCGGGTGCCGCAGGAGCGCCTCCTCGACGACGGCCGGATCGATGTTGTGACCGCCACGGATGATCAGGTCCTTGGTCCGGCCGGCCAGCCGCAGGAACCCGTCAGCGTCCACGCTGCCCCGGTCCCCGGTGTCCAGCCAGCCGTCCCGCACCACGCCGTCCCGGATCGGGCGGCCGTCGCGCAGGTAGCCGGCGAACACCGTCGGACCGCTGATCACGAGCAGACCCGTCTCGCCAGGGGGCAGATCCGTCCACTCCCCGGTGACCGGGTCCACTGCGACCGCCTTGACCTGCTGGTACGGCAGCCGCTGCCCGACGGATCCCGGGCGCGCGCGACCGCGGCGGGTCATCGCCGTCGCGCAGGTCGCCTCGGTCAGGCCGTAACCCTCGACGAGCTCGACGCCGGTGTGCGCGGAGAACGCGGTCCGCACCGCGTCGGGCAGCGGAGCCGCTCCGACGACTGGCATGCGCAGCGAGGAGATGTCGGCGTCGACCGGCACGCGGGTGAGGCTCGCGTAGACCGTCGGCACCGCGGACATCCCGCCGATGCGGTAGCGCTCGACGATTCTCCAGAAGGTCGGGTGAAGGCCGGGTTCGCGATAGCCCCCCGGTGGGCCCCACACCACCGGCCGGCCGGTCATCAGCGGGGCGAGGCAGGTGACCAGCAGGGCGTTGACGTGGAACAGCGGCAGCGCCGCGAAGATCGCCGAGACCGAGCCGTCGGGGTCGGTGGCCCGCTGTACGGCGGCCATCGACCACGCCATGGTGACCTCGTTGCCGTGCGTGTGCACCGCGATCTTCGGCGCGCCGGTGGTGCCTCCGGTGTGGAAGTACGCGGCCGCGTCGGTGGCCTCCGGGAGATCGGACAGCTCGGCGATGTCCTCGGCGGCGGTGGACTCCGCCAGGTCGAGGACCTGCACCCCGGGCAGCCCGGGCACGCGGGGCGCGGGCCCGGCCGCGGTGTCCGGGCGCAGCACCAGGACGGTGTGCACGGCCGAGCCGGGGACCAGCCGGGTGATCGTCGCCCACACGCGCTCGTCGAGATCCGGTCCGGCGACCACGAGGACGCGGGCGCACGTGGTGGCGACGAGGTGCGCGATCACGTCCTCGGCCAGCGCCGGGTTGATCGGGCTGACCACCCCGGCGGCCTGGGCGGCCAGCACCGCGCACAGCATCCCCGCGGTGTTGGGGCTGATCACGCCGACCGCGTTGGTCCGGCGCACCTCCAGACCGTGCAGCACGGCGGCGGTGCGCCCCACCCGGTCACGGAGACCGGCGAAGGTCAACTTGACGGGCTCGTCCCATGCCGCCACCGACGGCAGCACGGTGATCGCGGTGCGCTCGGGCCACAACGACGCAGCCCGGTCGAGCAGTGCCCAGGTGCTCGCCGGCAGGCCGCGCTCGGCCAGCGGCACCGCTTCCAGGGCAGGCAGGTCGCCCGGCTCGTCGAGGCGCGGCCAGAGGCCGTCCGCGGTCGCGGCGCTCACCGGTGTTCCACCGGGGTGCGTTGGGTGCCGAGGTCGATCGTGCCGTCAGCGGTGGCGATCGTGGCGGTGACGACGTCGCCGTCCTGCAGGTAGGAGCGGTTGCGCTGCTGGCGGCCGAGGAACGTCCGCCACTTGACGGCCGGGGGCAGCAGGTTCCCGACGATCTCCACGGGCTTGGGTGGCGCCTTCAGTGCCGTGCCGCCGGGAGTGCCGGTGAGCAGCAGGTCGCCGGGTGCGAGCGCCTGGAAGCGGGCGAGCAGGGTCAGCGCCCGGGCCGGCCGGACGATCATGTCAGCGGCCGTCCGGTCCTGCCGCAGGACGTCGTTCACCCACAGCCGCAGCCGCAGCCGGTCCAGGTGCGCGAAGTCGCCCTCGTCGAGCAGCACCAGCCGTGGCCCGACCGGAGTGAAGGTCGGATAGGACTTGCTCTCGTAGAATTGCCCCTTGGGCAGCTGGATGTCCCGAGCGCTGACGTCGTCGGTGATCACCAGGCCGGCGACGTAGCGCGGCAGATCCGCCTCCGACACCGCGGTGTTCAGCGGCAGGTCGGCCCCGAGGACCAGACCCAGCTCCACCTCGTAGTCGAGCAGGGTCACGTGCGCCGGGCGCACGATCGTCGAGCGCGGCCCGGTGACCGAGCTCGACGCCTTGCGGAAGAACGTCGGGGGCACTGAGTCCGGGTCGAACCCGGAGTCCTTCGCGTGCGAGCGGTAGTTGACCATCTGGGCGACCACCCGGCACGGCGTCGTGACCGGGGACTCCAGCTCCAGGTCGGCGACGTCCACGGCCCGGGTGGAGTCACCCACCTGCCGCGCAGCCTTGTCGACCGCGGCCCGGTCGGCGAGCAGCTCCGCGGTGACGCGGGCCGAGGTGCCGATCTCCAGCGCGCGGGCCGTCCCGGGGTCCTCGACCCACCAGTGTCCGCCGGCGCGCAGCACACCGATCGTCATGACGACATCGCCTTCAGCAGCGCCAGCAGCCGGCCGGCCGTCAACTCGGTGTCCTCGCGCCGCAGCGCGTCCACGACCTCGCGCAGCCGGGCAGGCGTCGGGGTGGCCCCGAGGAAGTCCCGCGTGACCGGTGGTCCCCACTGCGCCAGCCCGGACGCCGAGAGGGGTGCCCATCCCGGTTCCAGGGAGGCGTCGAAGAGGTCCCCGTCGGCGAAGTGCTCGACCATCAACCGGTCCGGGTCCCGCCAGTAGTCGAACAGCTGGCTGCCCTGGATGTGGCGCCCGATCCCCCACGCCCGCCGGTAGCCCCGCTCGGCGAGGTACTCCCCGCCCGCGGCGATCGCGTCCAGGTCCGTCACCTGGTAGGCGGAGTGCACGTACCCGAGGCCGGGTGCCAGCAGCATCGCCAGCGTGTGGTGGTCGACCGGTACGCCGCCCCGGTCACAGCGCAGGAACGCCATGGTCGGCCCCAGCTCGCGCTGGCCCGGCAGGAACAGGAAGTCGCTGACGATCAGGCCGAGGGTGTCCAGGTACCAGTCCAGGGCCGAGTCGAAGCGCGGGGTCTCCAGCACCACGTGTCCCAGGCGCTGGACGCGAGCGGGTTCGCGGGCGGGGCGCTGGGGCCAGTTGATCCGGCGCGGGGTGAGCCCGGTGTTGAGCGTCAGCGCCACCTGCTCGGGCAGCTCGGCGTGCACCTCGGCGCCGTGGACCACTCCGACCGGGATGCCGCTGGGGTCCACCAGATCCACGATCGAGCCCGCACGGCCCGCGCCGAGGGGGCGTACCCGGCTGCCCGTGTGCCGGGCGAGCCGCTCCAGGTCGGCCGGCTCGTCGACGCGGAACACCGGCCCGACGAACCTCGACGTGGGACCGCGCCGGATCACGACCGCGTCCGTGCCGGCGAACGAGCCGCGGAGACGCAGCCCGTCGGCGGTACGGGCGGCGACGGTGAAGCCGAAGTCGCGGGCGAAGGTCTCCGCCCGATCCAGGTCGGGCTTCTCGAACTGCAACCAGGCCAGGTCGGCGACCTTGACGACCGGGTTGCGGGCGCGCCCGGGGTGCTCACGGCGCAGCGCACCGCGCTCGCTGTGCAGGTCGCTGTGCGCCGACGCCGGCAGATCGACCGGCGCGGGGATCTCCACGGCCACGGGACGTCCTCCTTGACTGTGACCTCGTCACATCACTGATGAAATCATCAGCCACTCGCGCCTTCGGGGTCAAGGATCGGCACTGATGAGATCCTCAGGACTGACGGCACGTACGCTGCACGCATGACCGCGGGCCCCGGCACCAGCTCTCGCCTCGAACGACGGAAGGCGCAGACTCGGGGCAAGCTGATCGCCGCCGCTCGCTCGATGCTCGCCGAGGGCACGGCCCAGCAGGCGAGCATCCAGGAGATCACCGACGCCGCCGACGTCGGTTTCGGCTCGTTCTACAACCACTTCGCCACGAAGGCCGAGCTGTTCGAGGCGGCGGTGACCGACGTACTCGAGGAGACCGGGGCACTGCTGGACGGACTGGGCACCGACACCGAGGACCCTGCCGTCACCTTCGCCCGCTCGGTGCGGCTCGCCGCCCGGCTGATCCGCGCCCGCCCCGAGGTCGCCCGCATCCTGGTCGCCCATGGGATGCCCTACATGGACTCGCCGGAGGGGCTGGGCCCCCGCGCTCTCCGCGACATCATGGCGGGCGTCGAGGCGGGGCGGTTCCAGGTGACCAATATGAAGCTCGCCCTCGCCACCATCGCGGGCTCACTGCTGGGCACTCTCCACCTCGCCCTGACCGACCCGGCGTTCGACAACGACGACGCGTGCGACCAGCTTGCCGAGCAGCTGCTGCGGATGCTCGGCCTCACCGCCGCCGAAGCTCAAGAGCTCGCCACCACGCCGCTTCCCGTCATCAGCGGAACCAGTCAGCGCGATCCGGCGGTGGCCGCAGGTCTACACAGGGAAGCCGCGCGGCCGCAGCCCCCACGCTGAAGGGCCCCACCTGCAGCGCCGAGGACCTCCTCGACGCACCGGTCCCCCAGCCGACAGCGCCGACCTTCCGCGACTACATCCCGATCGTTGCCGCCGGGGTACGCCCCGGCATCCGCCCGAGGCATGCCAAGGCCAACGACTTGCCGATGCAGGATGCCGCGATCGTGAGCTACGAAGGGAAGCGGAACCAGGCCGCGCACTGCGACTACGCAACCCTCTGGAACGAGGTCGCCGCCGCATACCCGCTGGCAGTCGACGACGCAGACCGCGAGACGATCGACCAACTGCTCACGACCTGCTGAACCACAGCCGCCTGCGGGGCGACTTACGTGGACGACACCACGAGCAGTGCGCCCCTCCCCCGCCGCGGGGCCGACCGCCGTCGCCGAACGTGCGGCCAAGCTGGACTGGCCGCCCGGCCAGGCCTGGACCAGCACCGACCCATCGACCATACCGCCGCCTACGGGCCGCCCGACGACGGCCTCGCCCCGCCCGTCAGCTCAACCGCCTGCGCACCGGGACAACGATCAACGGCGAGGTCACCTGCCGCATCGGACGCGACCTGTACCTGGCGACGCCCCCCGGACCGTGCTCGTCGACACCGGCCTGCTGCAGGGCTGGGCCCTTACCCGGGCCGACGACGACGCGCCCTTCAGCGCCGCCACGTCACCCGTCACCATGACCAGGGAGACCGAAGGTGACGTCCTCTACTGACCTGGGCACGTTCTGACCTGGGCACGTTCTGACCTGCGCACGCCGAAGCGGACCGTCCGAACCTGAGCAATCGCCTCACGCGGCTGCACACAACGGCAGTTGCCCTTCGCGCCGTCTACAGGTTCTTGGCGATCGCGAACCGTTCCGACAGACTGCCGCGTTTCTGTACGACGGCGCGAAGGGCAACGCTCGGAGTGATTCTTGCTCCGTGGCGTGGCCCCATGCCTTCGACACGCGGCGAGGCGCCAACGTTCTTGGTCCAGTGTCCACCGAGGTTCAGCCGGAAGGTCTCACCCAGATACCACATTGCACCCTCTCGGATGCGCTCGTTCTCCGGACTAAGCAGCTCCTCCTTGGACGACAACATCTGACGCAGCATGGTCTCGAGCGCGGGAAGTGTCTCGGGACGGAAGTCCCACGCGCTGTTCGCGCCGTATGCGGCCACCCATTCCGGGAACCTCGACTCTTGGGTGCTCAGCCAGGTCTCAAGTCCGGCTCGGTCAAGTTCCGGTCCGTCCGCCACGGTTCTCTGCTTGTCCGGCCGCCAGGACTGGGCCGCTGCGCGTTGCGTTTCGACGGCGCCGGCCCACCGGTCGAACGTGCGGGTGAGTCTGTCGCCGGATCGAACCGACACGACCTCAGCCAACAGCTCGTGAGGGGCGACAGGAGCCAGGCCGAGTGCTGCGTCGGCATTCGCGACCGGACCGCTCTTGACGCCCAAGCCCTCGGACTTGACGTGCCCCCATGTCCACCGCCCGCCGGCCACACGCATGAGCGTCTCGCCGATATAGGCGACGAGACCGTCGAGGGTCTCGGACGCGGCGGGCCTCCTCATGGCGGCCGGCGAGGTAAATCGAGCCAACAGCTCACTTTCCAGGTCTTTCAGCGAGGCACGTGAGTAATCGAAGGCGATCGGGGTGCCCTTCATGTCGAGGTCGGTGAGACCCATCAGCACGTAGTAGAGCCTGCGCTGCCATGCAGCGAGTGGGTCCTGCGCCATGATCACGTGGCCCTTCATGGTGTCTGCGTTCCTGCGCCACCCGCCGTCATCGGTCAGGTCGGGGTGGGAGCGGGAGCGAAGGGGGCGCATACGGGTTGAAGACGGGCGGGCGCGCCGAACGTCTCAGAGCTTCAGCAGCCCGGATGAAACGCGTGGTACTCCCCGTGCCAAGGAACACGGCAATGCACGCTGCAGATGCGACCGTGACCAAGCACACCCCGACATATACCCACCCTAGCTAGTTCCTCGCGCTCGCCAGGGCGCTCGCGGCGGCCCACCCTTGACCGGCCACCGGTTGCCCGCTGGATCGGCCTGTTCGGCTGGACCAACGACCACGTCGGCGTGTCCTGGCAGCAGCCTTGCCTGAGCAACGCCGCGACGACCCGCCGGATCGCGGCAGCGCCGCGGCGCCGACCCGACCCAGGCTCGCGGCGCGCGATCTATTGACCCGCAGCGAACGGAACGCCAGAGGCCGAACAGAGAACCCACACCAACCTGGACAACAGCGAAACCCGCAGCACCCAGAGTGCTCACGACGACTACCCCGCGCGGGTTCTCGCGGGGCCCAGCGTGAGAACTTCGGAACCCGCGCGGTTCACGCGAAGGGCGACCGCGGGCCATCCCGGTGGTTGCCGCCGAATCCCGCCGCGAACTGCGCCTACGCGGCGAGCTGGCGCAACGTCTCTAATGTCTACGCGTTGGTGCTCGACGGGCCGGACGCCGCGCGGATCGAGGAGATCCTGAGCGGATGCTGACGTGTGGAGCTGCCACGAGTGTCGTGCAACCGATCCCAGGTCGGAGGCGCATGCCGACCCATTGATTACAAGGAGGGCTTCGCAGCAGCTTCGTCTGCGGCCCACATTATGTGGTCGGGCAACACATGTGTCTGACGTGCTTTCTCACCCGGCACCGCGGCAGCATCCGCGAGGCCTCCCTTAATTGGTCCGCAGCTGGCCTGCTGCGTGCCGCCACCCCCGCGGCGCCGCAACCTTCCCGGTCGACCATGGACCACGCAGCACCGCGACCTTGAGATCGCGGCGGCTCGCGAGCAGCCCATGCGCCGGGGCGGCCTGGTCGGGAAGCAGCGTGGCCCACCCGTCCGCGAGCGCGATCAACAATCAACAGCGATCCGGTAGGGAAACCCGCGCGTAGCGACGCCCTGAGCGGTCGCACGGCGACAACCAGGCCCGGCACGACCGCCCCACGCACACCGGCCGGCGGCGCGGCAGAACCTGCGGCAAAGTTCGCCGGCTCGCCCAACGACCTCAACGTCCAACAGCCCCGCGAAGCAGGGAGATCAATCACCGCCGAAGCTTCGTGCGGCCAGGCCACCAAGCCCGCGCCGCCACAGTGATGACCCCTTGACGACCCGCCGTCCACCCGAGCGCGACAGCGATACGGTCCTACAACCGATCTCCAACCGTCCCAGACAGACACCGAACAGGCACGTACGGCGCTGTGGGCCTGGAGCAGACCGTGACCCCATTTCGCGGCCACCGACGCCGTGCTCCAAATTTGCTCCACTTGGCCGCGCAGCAACCACACGAACGGCCACGACAAGATCAACACGAGACGTAGAAACCCCGCCTGACCTGTACAAACTCAGGTGGCGGGGCTCCGGGTGCAAGAGTGGAGCTGAGGGGATTCGAACCCCTGACCCCTTGACTGCCAGTCAAGTGCGCTACCAGCTGCGCCACAGCCCCTTGCGCCGACAAAGTTACACGATCCCTCGACAGCTCCGTGAAGCGGGTCGCCGTACACCGCGTTGTTGACCTAGGTTCGGCTGGGTGCAGCCTGCTGACATCGGCCGTCTCGTCACCGTCGCCGACCCGAAGGTCTCGCCGGACGGGCGCAGGGTCGCGTTCGTCGTCACCCGCGTCGACCTGGAGGGCAACTCCTACCGCAGCACCGTATGGCTCGCCGACGCGGACGGGTCGTCGGCGCCGTTCCCGCTCACGGCGGGCGAGCATCGAGACGGGCAGCCGGCCTGGTCACCGGACGGGCGGAGGCTGGCCTTCACCCGGAACCAGGAGGACGGCGGGAGCTCGCTGCACGTGCTGCCGATGGACGGGCCCGGGGAGACGGTCACGGTATGCGTACGACCGGAGGGGATCGGGGCGCCGGCTTGGTCACCGGACGGCTCGCGGCTCGCGTTCGCGTCACGGGAGCGAGCGAGCCGCTACGCCGAGGGGGACGACGACCGCGCCCGGCCACCGCGACGGATCGATCGGCTCTACTCCCGCCTCGACGACGTGGGTTGGATCATCGACCGGCCTCGGAGCGTGTTCGTGGTGCCCGCCGACGGATCGGGCGCGGCACGGCTCGTGGCCGGCGGGCCGTACGAGCACGGCGATCCCGCGTGGTCGCCGGACGGGCGCACCCTCGCGGTCACGGCGGCGCGGAGCAAGGACTGGGACCTGGAGCTGATCGACGACGTCCACCTGATCGACCTCGACGGCGGGATGCGGGCGCTCACCAACCGCGGCCTGTCGCACCGTCTGCCCGCGTTCGGCCCCAACGGCTCGTCGATCGCCACCATCGCCCAGGACAACCGCGTCATCCACTCCCACGCCCAGATCGTGGTGCTCGACGCGAGCACCGGCGAGGAACGCGTCCTCACCGCCGCGCTGGACCGCCAGTGCGCGCCGCACCCCGGCACCCGCGCCCCGCTGTGGCACGGCGATCACCTGCTGTTCTCCCTCGAGGACGGCGGCGACGTGGCGGTGTGGCGGGTGCGCCCCGACGGGGCAGGCGCCCCGGAACCGGTGGTCGACGGCCCGCGGGTCGTCACCGGCTTCGACGTCGCAGGAGGCACGCTCGCGTTCGTCGCGACCACCGCCACCGAACTCCCCGAGGTCTACGTCCGCGATGCCAACGGCACCGAACGGCGGCTCACCTCGCTCGGGAAGGCGTTCCACGACGCCGTCCCCTCGGCCCGGCCCGAGCACTTCACGGTGCCGTCGCCGGCAGGCGACGGGGACGTCGACGCGTGGCTGGTGCGCCCGCTGGACTCGCCGGACGGCGAGCGGCTGCCGGTACTGCTCTCCATCCACGGTGGACCCATGTCGCAGTACGGGAACTCGTGGTTCGACGAGTTCCAGCTCTGGACGGGTGCGGGTTACGCCGTCGTCTACTGCAATCCGCACGGTTCGACCGGCCGCTCCGAGTCGTGGGCACAGGCGATCCGGCCGCCTGAGGCGTCCGAGGTGCCCGGCACCGGGTGGGGCGGTGTCGACGCCGCGGATCTGCTTGCCGTGCTCGACGCCGCGCTCGCCCGCGATTCCTCTCTCGACCCCGAGCGCGTCGGCGTCCTCGGCGGCTCGTACGGCGGATACATGACGAGCTGGCTGGTCGGGCACACACACCGGTTCGCGGCGGCGTGCAGCGAGCGGGCGTGCAACAACCTCGAGTCGGAGGAGTGGAGCTCGGACTCCGCCGGCTACTTCCGCTACGAGTTCGGCGTGACGCACCTCGACCGGCCGGACGTCTACCGGCGGATGTCGCCGATGAGCTACGTGCGCGACATCGACACTCCGCTCCTGATCCTGCACGCCGAGGACGACCTGCGCTGTCACGTCGAGCAGGCCGACCAGCTGTTCGTCGCCATGCGGATGCTCGGCAAGCCGGTGGAGTACTGGCGCTTCCCCGCCGAGAGCCACGAGATGTCGCGCAGCGGGTCGCCGCGCCACCGGGTGCAGCGGGCCGAGATCATCCTCGACTGGTTCGGCCGGCACCTCGGCGGGCGTCGACCGGCCATCTCGTGGGACCACCCGTCCCGTCAGCTCTGATCAGGGATGGTCAGGACTGACCTTCGAGGGCCTTCTGCAGCCAGCTCGTGTCGTTCAGGTCGATCTTCTTGCCGTCGATCGCGACGGTCGGGGTGCCGAAGCGGTCGTTGGTCTTCAGCGCCGGGTCCTTCCTGGCCGCCTCGGTCTCCTTCGCGATCGCGTCCAGGTGCGTGTCGCCCTGCACGCAGCCCGCGAAGTCGCCCTGCGCGCCCAACTCGGTGCCGAACGCGATCAGCTCGTCGTTGCTCAGGCCGGCGCTGCCTTCCGCGGGTTGCTCGTCGAACAGCTTCTTGTGGTAGCGCGGAAAGATGCCGGCCGGCACCGCGCAGAGCGCAGCGTTGCCGGCCCTGGTGGAGTAGCCGGCCGGGTTGCTCTGCTCATCGAGGATGGCGATCGTGTGGAAGCGGGCGGTGATCTTGCCGTCATTCAGGGCAGTCGTGACCTCGTTGCCGTAGCGCGTCTCGAACCGCTCACAGGCCGGACAGAGGTAGTCCTCGTAGACGTCGATCACCACCGGGCCGGTGCCCGCTGTGACGACCGCCGCGTCCGCGGTGGTGGTGTAGGTGGGCTCCACCTCGTTGCCCAGTGCACGGGCGATCAGCACCGCGCCCCCGACGACCACGGCGACCACAAGCACGACCGCCACCACGATCATGGGCGTTCGGTTGCGTTTCTGCGGCACGCGGATGCCCGCGGCGGCGAGGCGTCGCTCCGCAGCCTCCTGCTTGCGCCGCTTGTCGTTGCGCGAAGCTCCGCCCATTTCAGCCCATCCTCCTGGCTCCGAGCCGGTCGTCGAGTGCAAGCACGGTGCGCGGGCGGACGACCAGCCAGCCCGCCATCAGCAGGAAGCCCGCGTCGCGCAGCAGCTCCTGCACGTAAGTCGTCTCGCCCGGTTCCACCGCACCACCGCCGCCGAAGCACCCGCAGTCGATCGACAGGCCCCGCGCCCACGCCTGTCCGACGCCCGCGACGAACACGAGCAGCAGAGCGGCGGAGAGCGCGGCGACCAGCCGAGTGCCGACCCCGGCCAGCAGCAGTGCTCCGAGCGCGAGCTCGATCCACGGCAGCAGCGCCGCCACGATCTCCAGGCCGGCGTCCGGCAGGACGTCGTAGGCGCGCACCGCGATGTACGTCTGATCCGGATCAACCGCTTTGAGCAGGCCGGACACGAGCCACACCGCGGCGAGGCCGAACCGTGCGAGCGTCCCGACGACGTCGAGCGAGCGGGCGCGATCCACGAGGTCAGCGTAGCCAGACGGCCGGACACAGAGGGTGGTGACCCTGACGCACATAGTCAACCGAGCCGTGGAATCTAGGCTTGGGTGATGAACGGCGTCCCTGATGCGGCGGACCTCGCCGGGCACAACCACCACCACGCCGACGTCTCCGGCGGATGGCTACGGGCCGCGGTCTTCGGCGCGATGGACGGGCTGGTCACGAACATCGCGCTCGTCGCGGGTGTCGGTGGCGGTGGCGCCGACCGGCACACGATCATCCTGACCGGCATGGCAGGGCTCGTCGCCGGGGCGTTCTCGATGGCGCTGGGTGAGTTCGCGTCGGTCGACACGCAGAACGACGCGGTCGCCAACGAGGTGGCGGTGGAGCGCGAGGAGATCCGGATCCACCCGCGCGCCGAGCAGGCCGAGCTCGCCCAGATGTACGAGGAGATGGGGCTCACCCGTTCGACGGCGGAGGCGATGGCCCGGGAGGTGCACGGCAATCCGGAGCTCGCACTCAAGGTGCACGTCGCGCAGGAGCTGGGCGTTGACGTCGACGAGCAGCCCTCGCCGTGGCTCGCTGCCGTCTCGTCGTTCCTGTGCTTCTCGATCGGCGGGCTGATCCCGCTGATCTCCTTCCTGCTGGGTTCCTCGTCGCTGCCGCTGGCCCTCCTCATCGGTGCGGTCGGCCTGTTCGTGGTCGGCGCGCTCACGTCGCGATTCACCACGCGCAGCTGGCTGCTCAGCGGCCTGCGACAGCTCGGCTTCGGCGCGCTCGCCGCAGGCGCGACCTATCTCGTCGGCACCCTGATCGGCGTGGGGATCACGGGATAGGCCTGCGCCGCGACGGGCATTCCGACTCCGAACACTCCGCCAGCGACTCCTCGGCTGCCCTCGGGCCCGGCGCCGATGGCAGCGTCTCGGGCGCGCGGAGCCAGAAGCCGAGCGCGACGAGCGCCATCGCCCCGGACAGCGCGAACGCGGCCCCGAACCCGGCGACCTCGGCGAGCGCGCCCGCCGCTATCGGTCCGACGATGGCGCCGAGGTCCGCGACCATCTGGAACCCGGCGAGCACCGTGCCGCCCCGAGCCCGGGAGCCGATCACATCGGCGACCGCCGCGTTCGTGGGCGGGTTCACGAGGCCGCTGCCCATTCCCGCCAGCAGGCTGATGGCCAGGAACAGGGCCGGGTCGGTGAGGTACCCGAGCACGCTGGTGGCGGCCGCCGAGATGGCGAGCCCGGCGAGCACGGGTGGGCGGCGACCGCGCCGGTCGGCGAACCGGCCGGCGAGCACGAGCGTCGCCGCGTTGCCGACGGCGAACACGGCGAGGGCGACGCCTCCCCACGCCTCCGGTCGCCCCAACGCCTCCACGACGAACAGCGGCACCAGCGCGACGCGCACGCCGAACACGACCCACCCGTTGGCGAAGCTGGCGGCGAGCGCCGCGCGGTAGGCGGGGTGGGCGAGAGCGTCCCGGAACCGGGCGGGTGGCTCCGTGGCCGCGGTCTGCTCGGGGCCCGTCCCGTCCCGTCCGCGCAGCAGGGCCAGCGAGATGCAGACGACGACCACGAGCACCGCCGCGTACACGAGGAACGGCGCGCGCAGGCTCACCGCTCCCAGGACACCGCCGACGAGCGGTCCGATGACGTTGCCGAGGAGGAAACCCGTGGCCCACATCCCGGAGGCCCGCCCCCGCATGTGCGGCGGCGAGAGCCGGATGAGCAGCGACAGCGCCGACACGGTGAACATCGTGGAGCCGATGCCGCCCAGCCCACGCAGCACCAACAGCTGCCAGTAGCTCGCCGCGAACGCGCACGCCCCGGTGGACAGCGCCACGACCGAGAGGCCGATGGTGAACGTCGGCACCTCGCCGAGCCGGCTGACGAGCCGCCCGCTGACGGGCGCGAACAGCAGCCGGACGAGCGCGAACACGCTGATGACGAGGGAGGCGGCCGTGATGCCGACGTCGAACGACCGGACGAACACCGGCAGCGTTGGCGCGACGATCCCGTAGCCGATGGCGATGAGGAAGGAGCTGCCGACGAGGACCCAGATCTCGCGCGGCATCCGTTCGTTCACGTTGCGGTCGGGCCTCGACCGTCCGACCTCGACCACGTCCCGGAACCCTAGCGTCCCCCGCCGGAAGTCCGCTGGGTAAGTCGGTGGATCCAGGTTCGCGCTGGGCGCGCCGGACGGCGGGCCTCGTACCGGGCGTACTCGGGCCGTCGGCCGGTGCGGCCAGCGTGGGCCTGGGCCGCCGAATTATTCGGCGGACTTCCGGCGGGGGACGCTAGGCCCGAAGGTGTGACGGATGGTCAAGCGGAGGGCGGGGTACATGCGCGGCATGGCGGAGTTCGAGGCGGAACGCGGTATCCCGGCCACGGCGGAACAGGTGTTCGCGGTGGTGTCGGACCTGAACCGGCTGCCGGAGTGGCTGCCGTCGCCCGTGGACGTGCGGCCCACCGGGGACGGGGAGGTACACGCCGACGTCCCGGAGCGCGGGGTCGACGCCGAGGGCACGGTGCGCGTGCGCTCCGACCAGCTGCGGGTGGAGTGGGCCCACGCGCCCGAGTACGCCGGCTGGCTGCAGGTAGAGCACGCCGAGGGCGCCCGCTCGACCGTGCTCCTGCACCTGTCGTTCCTCGGCGACCAGCCGGAGACCCACGGCGGCACTCCCGCCGCCGACCTGCAGCAGTCGCTCGACGATGCACTGGCGAGCCTGGAACGAGTGGTGACGACGACAACGTGATCGCCACGACCCGGACATGAACCTCGGATCGATCATGTGCCCGTGATCGACCCGAGGTTCACCCCACCGTTCTGACGAGGACGAACAGCCTCGCCTCGGATCAATCACGCGCGGAAGGTCTCGGATCGCGGGGCTCGCGAAGTCGTCCCGTCCCGGTGGCGTCAGTGATGACGGTGGGGCTCGGACGTCACCGCCCCGGCGCCGGGGCGGCTCCACTGGACGGTGGGCCGCCCGCCGGTCCAGTTGTTCCCGACGCCGTCCTCGTGGCTGCGCCAGAACCAGCCTGGGTTCTTGCCTTCGGGCCAACCCTCGGGGTAGTCCTGCCAGGCCTCCATGCGGCCGCGGGCAGTCATGTCGAGGAGAGCGAGCGCAGGCATCGTCGCCTCGCACCCCCTGCCGGTGACGGTATTGGTGAGGAACACCCGGTCGCCATGGCGCAGGAAGCACACCCACGTCCCGAAGTCGTCGCCGCTCACGATGTCGTCCTCGACGTCGGCCACGGAGTACCAGTGGTGGGGGTAGCCCATGAAGTCGACGAACGGCGCAAGGTCGGCGTAAGGCGCCTTGGCGAACACGGCGAACGAGACACCCCGTGCGTGGAGGTAGGCCGGGTTCTGCACGGCGAAGTAGGTCAGCGTGCAGCCCTCGCACTGGTTCTCGAACGGCTCGCCCAGGTGCCACATGTGCTTGTAGACGACGAGCTCCTCGCGGCCATCGAACAGGTCGAGGAGGGTGGTCGGCCCGTCCGGTCCGACGACGGTGATGTTTGCGTCGACCTCCGTCATCGGGAGCCGACGGCGGGCCGCTGCGATCGCGTCGCCCTCTCGGGTGTGCGCCTTCTCGCGCACCAGTAGCTTGTCGCGGGCGGCCTGCCAGGCCCCCCTGTCAACGACCGGAGGCACGGCGGACGCGGCCGACGCCCCGTGCTGGATCGGGCGGTTCTCGTGCGTGCTGGTCATGCACTGCTCCCTCGCTCGACGGGCTTCGACAGTTCTGACTTGCGCGGCTGACGAGAATCATCGGTCGGCAGTCACCGGCATGCTCGCCATCGGGCTGCGCCCCGCCGCCCGGCTGCCATAGACCCCGGAGGGTGTTGATCTCCGTTCAGGGGTCGATCATCGGGCCCCAGCTGGCCGAGTCGGCGCATAGGCAGCGCTTTTGACGAACACGCGCCCGGCCGGACGGGCCACGTCGCGTCGTGCATCGATCGTCGCGCCGAACCACTCGACCGGTCGTACCGCGAGCAGGCCATCGCCGTCGTGCAGGGCCGGGACCATGCTGTCACCCTGCACCCGGGTGATCCGCAGGATGCGTCGAGCAACCGGGTCTGCGTGGGCCGCGGACGGGCTGGCATGCGCCGATCCGTGCCGACGACCTCGATCAGGCGATCTTGCTCTACTCGCGGATCTGGCAGCGAGTCGACACGACAGGATCGTGGTTCAGCACTTACAGGGCTCCCACCGAGCGTGCCGGCGAGTCATGTGATGCCGGCGTCGCGGAGTTGGCGGGTGGCGCGGGTGTCCACGCTGACCCTGACCGTCGGATCGGCCACGTTCCCGCCGCCGCCGAACGCGCCGACGATCATGCCGATGACGAGCAGCGGCATCAGGATCCTGACCAGCATCGCCCATGGTGCCTTGCGGCCGATCCGGCCACCGTCCGCGAGGCGGACGAGCTGGGTGCCGGTGAGCACCGCGCCGAGCGCGCGGCCGTTGCGATAGCACGTGCCGTACAGCAGCTGCATCAGGAACAGGACCGCGATCAGGCTCACGAGAATTGTTCCCTCGTCGAGGCCTGCCGCGACGTACACGCCGGACACGACGATGACTCCGACTCCGATGCCGAGCACGAACACGACGACGTCGACCAGCCAGGCCAGGAACCGCGCCCATCTCCCGGCCTTGACGTACAGGCCACCGTCGCCGAACGTTGCGAGCCGCGTGGCGGTGAGCGGTCCGAGGACCTGCTCCGCCAGAACGTGGGCGCTCTCCTGCGGAGGGAGCGGCCGGCTTGGCCCTGGAACTGTCACGGCTCTCCTCTGGTCAGGGGGCTGGCGGTGTCAGCCCGGCGTGATGCCGTAGTGCTCGCGCACCTCGCGGACGCGTGGCGCGCCGTTGAACCCCAGGTCGTTCGCTCCGACGATGATCGAACCGTCCTGGTTCACGTACTCCTGCGGGGTCGCCCAGCGGTCCTCGATGTCGGGTGATGCGGCGTAGGCCCGCAGGATCGCGTCCATCACCGCGATGGCCTCATCCTCGGTGGTCGCCTCGACCACAACGTCACCACGCTGCCAGCCACCACCGAACTGGTCGCTGCAGTCGAACGTCGCGGAGGCCACGCCGGTGATCGACGTCGTCACCGCGGTGAACTCCTCCTCGCACCTGGCGGCACTGGACGAACACGCCGAGGCGGACAGCACCAGCGCCGCCGCCACGACGGCCGACGACAACCGCATTCGCTCACGTCGCATCACTCAGTGAGTCCTTTCGGTGGTGTTCGCGCACCTCACGGATCGTCGGAACTGCCGAGAACCCGACGTCGCCCGCGCTGGGGACGATCGACCCGTCCTCGTTCCGGTACTCCGGCGGCGTCGCCCATCGGGGTTCGAGGCGCGGCTCGGCGGCGAACGCTCGCAACAGCGCGAACGGGATCAGCCCCAGTCCCAGCCCCGAGCACAGCACGGCCACGACCAACAGCCCGACGCCGATACCGAGGTTCCACCTCCCGACGCCGCTCATGCCGCCCCCGGCTCTCCGGGCAGCGCACGCGGCCCGTTCGCCCCGAGTTCCTGCATTGTGTATGTCACCGGTGTCCCCCGTCGCGATCGGTGCACCTACAGCGCGTCGGCCCCGCGCGGGCCCAGCATAGGAGGTCGGGCTCACGAGTCGATCTTGGGCGGTGCTGCTGGGTGATCGGTCGCTGACATGCGAGATCGTCAGTCAGGATTTCTCGGTCTCGCGCTCCTGGTATTCGCGTGGAGAGAGGCCGTGGAAACGGGAGAAGGCGGCGCTGAAATTCGGGAGGTGGGCGTAGCCGACGCGACGTGAGACGACGTTGGGCTTGGCGCCACCGGCGAGCAGGTCGCGGGCGATGCGCATGCGGGCCGCGTAGCACCAGCTCACGAAGGTCATGCCGGTCTCCATGCGGAACGCTCGGTGGACGTCGGCGGACATGTCGAACGCGGCCGACTCGCCAGACGCGCCGATGCGGTGCAGGTAGTGCATGGCCGCCTCGCGCGCACGGGGGTCAGCCGGCATCGGCACCGACAACGCCCGCTGTGCTGCGACCTGCTCGCGGAACAGGTCGAGGATGTGCGTGGGGTCGTAGTCGTCCGGTCGAAGCCTGGACCGGGCACTGATGGAGCAGAACATCAGGTAGTCGTCCCAGGCGGGTGAGAACTGCACCTGCAGCGGTTCGGTCAGTCGCAGGTCAGCGGTGCTGGCGTTTCCGAGCGGAAGTGAGATGGAGTTCTGGCGAAGACTCGTGATGTGCTCCACGTCGGCCGGGATCCAGGTCGCGACCCCTCGTTGCCGTTCATAGCTGCGGTCGCCGATCTGCAGATGTCCGCTGCCGCGATACATCCAGCTGAGCACATGCACATCGTTGGCGTGCGGGGCAGTGCGCGCCGCGGGCAGCAGATCGGGTGCAGCAAGAACGGCTTGGCCTACCCGCACCATCCGTATGAGGCCGTCGGCCGGACGCGCCGCCGTTGGGCGTTGGGCCGGACCCTCGGCGACGGGGCGGGCGGCGAGCTTCCGGCTGAACTCGTGAGGGGTTGGCCCGAACTGCTGCTTGAACGCCCGAGTGAAGCCGCTGCGGCTGGCGAAGCCCACCCGTACGGTCACCTGATCGACGCCGTAGCCGGCGGCCAAGAGCTCGACGGCTGCGCTCAGGCGGCAGCGCAGCCGCCACTGCTCGAAGGTGAGCTGGGTGTCGGCGAGGAAGTCGCGGCGTAGCGTGCGGGGACTGGAGAGCACCCGGGCTGCCCATTCCTCGACGGTGAGGTCGAGCGCGGGGTCGCGAGTCAGTTCCTCGGCTACCGCTCTGGCCCCACCGTCTCTCGGCATAGCTGGTGGATCGAGTGTAGGGACCTGGGCATTCTCGCCCCGCGGTGGTGCGGACGGTCTCGAGCGCGGGCGGCGAAGGAGATCGACGAGTCCATCCTGAGAGTAGCCGCGGCCGCCCAGTGGTGTGACCATGAGGTTGAAATGCTGGACCAGCCAGTCCTGCCAGCCGTCGGGGACATCGAATTGCGTTGACTCGGACGGCGCCCCGGAGTCGACGCCTACATGGAGCGACAACGGGAAGGCGACGGTTCCCGGCTCAGTGACGATCTCGCGATGGTTCCAGCCGTCCGCAGGTATCCACACGGCTTCGCCGTCAGTGATGCGAAACGCCTCGGTGTCGTCGATGTGGACGTGCGCCGTGCCGGTGCGGACCCAGATCAACAGCGCGTGGCCGGGGTGCTCCCCCGAGTCCGCCCGTGCTGGCGGGATGGGAGGCGGGTCGCTGGCGCCCGGAGGTGGCGAGGATGACCTCATCGCACCATAACTATACGGCAGGCTGCGCACGGCCCTAGAGGTAAGGATTACCTAATGTGGACGAGGGGCCTCCCGCCGTTGCTGGAGCGCGGCCTCGTCACCCCGACCGACCAGAAAGGCCCGTCGCCAGCATGCCGAGGACCTCGCGCCGGGTCACCGTGCACTCCCTGACCCTCCGTGAGGTCGAGGTCGTCCGGGTGGTGGACCTGACTCCCGGGATGCGACGGATCACGCTGGGCGACGGGCAGCTTCCGGCGCGCGATGGCGCCTGGACGGGCACGATCACGCTCCTCCGGGACGCGGTCGAGGACGACGCCTGATGGGACGGTCGGCCGTTCGCGTGGCTCGCCGGGGAACACACGGCCGTGCGGGATTGCCCGAGCCGGACTCATTCGCAGCACGACGCACACCGTCGCACGGGAACCCCCATTCACGAACTCATACCTGCAGACACCAACTGACCCCTCCGCTCCCGAAGAACAGAAGAAGAGCCCATCCATGACCATGACCTCCCTCCTGAGACGACGCGGCGCTGCCCTGGCCGGCGCAATCCTGAGCGCCGCCCTCGTCCTCACGGGCTGCGGCAGTTCCAGCGACGCCCCGGGCGACACCACCGGAGCGATGCGCAGCTTCGAGGCCGACAACGGCACGATCGAGATCCCCGCCGATCCGCAGCGGATCGTCGCGATCGGCCAGGCCCCGATCTATCTGAGCCTCGGCGTCGAGCCGGTCGGATTGGGACCAAAGGCTACGGAAAGTGAACTTGCATGGCTCCCTCCGGAGGCGGGGCAGGTCAACGACGCCGCAGTCGATGTCGGTGATGAGGTCGACTACGAGAAGGTCGCGAGCCTCAGGCCGGACCTCATTGTCATCTACGATCCCGCACACGTGTGGGAGGGAGGCAAGTACAACGAGGAGAGGTTCCAATCGATCGCCCCGACCATCTACATCGAGCTCAGCAATACAAATTGGAAGACCCAGACCGAGCGACTTGCCAATGCGGTCGGCGAGCTCGGCACCTTCGCGGACGGCAAGGCCCGATACGACACCCTCGTCACCGAGATCAACGGCGAGTACTCCGAGCTCCTCACATCCACAACCTTCATGGTGCTGAACCGCTGGGGGGGAAAGTTCACCCCGGAGGCCGGAGTGCTCAACATGGAGTACCCCGGCTCGTACTGCACGACCTATGCCGAGGATGCCGGGCTGGAGATCGTGCCCGAAGCTCCGGCCGACGGGGACATCAGCGTGGAACTGTCCGTTGAACAACTCAGCGACACTGTGGCGGATGCTGACGTGATCATCTACCCCCTCGGCGCCGATGGGGCAGTGACACCCGAATTTGCACCGGTCCTGGAGACCAACATCTGGCGGTCAATTCCGCAGAGCAACGACGGTCGAGCACTCGGAGTTCAGTGCGACCGAACGTCGACCTATTCGAGCAAGATCGTCAACCTGGAGTCGCTCAAGGAGGCGCTCGGAACGCTCCCCGCGGCCGGATGACGCTCACGAACGAGGCGAGGGCGACGACTCTCAGAAACGAGCCGGCCCCTTCGGACGCACACCGCCGCCGCCGTATTGCGGGGCTGGTCACTGCGCTCGTGGCGTTGATGATCCTGACGGTGCTCAGCATCATGGTCGGATCCAAGGCGATACCACTCACCGTGATCCGGGATGCGCTGTTCTACCCGTCGGCCGACCCCGATCAATACGCGGTTCGCGATCTGAGAGTGCCGCGAACGATCGTCGGGCTCGCCGTCGGCGCGGCGCTCGGCATTTCGGGCGCATTGATCCAGGCGCTCACCCGCAATCCCCTCGCCGAGCCGGGCATCCTCGGTGTCAACACGGGGGCGTCCTTCGCAGTGACGGTCGCCGTGGGTGTGCTCGGAATCCGAGACCTCCGCGGCTACATGTGGTTCGCTTTCGCGGGGGCGCTGATCGTCACGGTCATAGTGCTCGCGGTGGGGTCGACGAGACGCGGTCAGTCGCCGGTCGTGATGGTGCTGGCGGGGTTCTCGGTCAGTGCGGTGCTCGGAGGTGCCACGTCGGCTCTGACGCTGACGAACCCCGACGCCTTCGATCAGATGCGCGGCTGGCGTTCCGGCTCGATCGCGGAACGCCCACTGGACATCGTGTGGCCGGTGCTGCCGTTCCTGGCCGTCGCGCTCGCGCTGGCACTGATCGTGGCCGGGGCGCTCAATGCGATGGCACTGGGCGACGAGCTGGCCGCGTCGCAGGGGGTCCGGCTGGTGCGCACCCGGGCGCTCGCCGTGGCGGCGATCACGCTGCTGGCCGGTGGGGCGACCGCGATCGCCGGGCCGATCGGGTTCGTCGGACTGATGGTTCCCCACGTCGCGCGCTGGTTCGTCGGCCCACATCAACGCTGGATCCTTGCTTACAGCGTGCTGCTGGCCCCGAGCCTGTTACTGGCTTCCGACATTCTCGGACGAATCATCCTGCACCCGGGCGAGATTCCGGTCGGCATCGTCACTGCATTCGTGGGCGCGCCCGTGCTGATCGCTCTGGTTCGGCGCAGGAAAGCGAGCGGGCTATGATCGTCGTCTCGTCTCTCATCGCCCGCTCGACGAGCGAGAACCGAGTGGACTTCGGGCGTCGAACACTCGTGGTGAGACGACGCCGAGTTGGCGTGCGGATGGATCTGCGCAGTGTGGTTGTCTGCGTCGCGCTTGCCTTCGCAGAGGGCGCGATGGCGCTGCTGACCCTGGCGACGGGGTCGTATCAACTCAGCATCGCCCAGGTGGTCTCCGCACTGACCGGCGGGGAGACCGGCCTCGTGCACGACATCGTGGTGGAGTGGCGGCTCCCGCGAGTGGCTGCGACGGTGGTGTTCGGCGCAGCTCTGGGCGTCAGCGGAGCGATGTTCCAATCGTTGATGCGCAACCCGCTCGCCAGCCCGGACGTGATCGGGTTCTCGTCCGGCTCCTACACCGGCGCGCTGGTCGTGCTACTTGTCGTCGGCGGTTCCTACACGAGTGTCGCCGCTGGTGCTCTGACCGGTGGAATCGCGACTGCCGTGCTCGTGTACGTGTTCGCCTACCGACGTGGCGTCCAGGGGTTCCGGTTGATCATCGTGGGCATCGCCGTGTCAGCGATGCTGGCGTCGTTGAACACGTGGATGATCCTCAAGGCCGAACTGGAAGTGGCGATGGCCGCAGCCGTCTGGGGCGCCGGCTCGCTCAACGGGGTGAGCTGGGATCAGGTCGCGATCGGGGGCGCCCTCATCGCCGCGCTGTTGATGCTGGCAGGGATGCTGAGCCGGCCAATGCGGCAGATGGAGCTGGGTGACGACACCGCCGCTTCTCAGGGGGTGCGGATCGCGGTCGCCCGGCTGGGCCTGATCGTCGTGGGGGTGGCGTTGACGGCGACGGTCACCGCGGCGTCCGGGCCTATCGCGTTCATCGCTCTCGCGGCTCCGCAGATCGCCCGCAGGCTCGCCCGCACGGCCGGAATCACCCTCGCGCCCGCTGCTTTCGTGGGCGCCCTGATGCTGGGTGCGGCGGACTTCGGCGCGCAGCACGTCGCCCCGACTCCGCTGCCGGTCGGCGTGATCACAGTGATGATCGGCGGCGGCTACCTCGGCTGGCTGCTGTTCGCCGAAGCGAGGACACGCGTGTGAACTCATCCATCGGCCCTATCCGTTCCGTGACGTCGAAAGACCTCTCAACCATGACCGATCCCCTCGCGGCCGGCGCCTCTACCACAGGGCCACAAGGGCAGTCCCGCCTGCACGTCGATGCCGCGACGATCGGCTACGACAGGCGCGCCATCTCCAGGGATCTGTCGGTGTCGATCCCGGACCAGTCATTCACGGTGATCGTAGGACCGAACGCGTGTGGCAAGTCCACACTGCTGCGCGGGCTGTCCCGGCTGCTCAAGCCCTCCGCAGGGCAGGTCGTCCTCGACGGGGCGGACATCCGGTCCTACAAGACCAAAGAGGTGGCGCGGCGGATCGGGCTGCTGCCGCAGACCTCGATCGCACCGGACGGGATCACGGTCGCCGACCTCGTGGCCCGAGGCCGGTATCCCTACCAGAAGCTGGTCCGGCAGTGGACCGACGCCGACGAGCAGGCCGTGCTGGGGGCGATGGACGCCGCCGCCGTCACCGACCTTTCTGGACGGCTCGTGGACGAACTCTCGGGCGGTCAGCGGCAACGAGTGTGGGTGGCGATGGTGCTCGCCCAGCACACCGACATCCTGCTGCTGGACGAGCCCACGACCTTCCTCGACATCACGCATCAGATCGAGCTGCTCGAGCTGTTCACCGACCTCAACCACGTCGGCCACACCCTGGTCGCCGTTCTCCACGACCTCAACCACGCCGCGCGCTTCGGCACGCACCTGATCGCCATGAAGGACGGCGCGGTCGTCGCCGAGGGGTCCCCAGAGGAGATCGTGACCGCCGAACTCGTCGATGAGGTGTTCGGCCTGCGCTGCCTCGTCGTCCCCGACCCCGTGACCGGCACGCCGCACGTGGTGCCATTGGGCAGGGACCGACGTCAGGGGTAGTGGCCGCTCAACAAGTCAAGCATCTCCTGACAGGAGGGCACTTTCGGCAATCCCGACCCAGACGCGCCGCGCGACTTATGAAGCGCCGGGGCTAGCGTCAGTCGAGCTACTTAGGGTATGCTAACCTCATGACTCGAATCGCCGTGTTGGGGGCCCGCGGGCGTATGGGCGTGGCGTCGGTCCACGCAATCGAGGCCAGCTCGGATATGAGTGTGGCTGCCGAGATAGACCTTGGTGATGACCTGCAGGACATCGTCGACCAGAAATCTGAAGCTGTGCTCGTGTTCTCACCGCCGGACGTTGCACACGACCAGGTCCAGTGGTGCATCGAGCAGGGGATTCACGTCGTTGTGGGGACGTCCGGCTTCGACGAGGACGCCGTGGAGAAGATCCGCGCCGCCGTCGTCGAACATGGCGACGTCAACGTGTTCATCGTTCCGAACTTCTCGGTAGGTGCGGTGCTCCTGACCAGGTTCGCCACCCAGGCCGCACCGTTCTTCGAGTCCGTCGAGATCGTCGAGATGCACCATCCGGACAAGGTGGACGCCCCATCGGGTACGGCGCTGCACACGGCTGAACGGATCGCTCGCGCTCGCTCTGAGGCGGGTTGCGCTCCATCTCCGGATGCCACCCACCTCGACCCACATGGAACGCGCGGCGGGCGGATCGACGGAATCGGCGTCCACGCGATCCGAGTCCGCGGGTTCATGTCCTCGCAAGAGGTACTGCTCGGAGTCAACGGCGAAATTCTGGCGCTGCGGTACGATTCCAGAACGCGCGAGTCCCTCATGCCCGGAGTGCTGACCGCGCTACGTGCCGTCCCAAATCTCACCGGAGTGACAGTCGGTCTCGAAGCCGTGCTGAGCCTGGACTGAACACGAATCAACGACGGGTGCCGGCCCAGACGTTTCGCGCGACCTGACCCTTCGACGACCGAATCGGTATCGGCGCTGTCCGAAAGATTCACCCACCGCACGTTCGTTGACAGCCTCGCCAAGTCCGATGTGGTGCTCCCGTCGCTGCAGCAGCTGCCGCCTACGAACTGGGAGTGCGTGATGCCGACCCTTGCGGTCAACGGCCTGGACTTGACGTACGACGTGGTGGGCGACGGCGACCTCGTCGTACTCGTGATGGGCACCGGCGCCAACGGCCACGTGTGGACCTTGCATCAGGTCCCGGCGCTGGTCGACGCCGGCTACCGGGTGGCCACCTTCGATGCCCGCGGGATCAGCCCGACGCCTCGACGGGCAGACACCGCCTATCCCCGCATGACGATCAACGACCTCGTCGACGACGTCGCACAACTGATCGAGCACCTCGGTGGACCCGCGCACGTGGTCGGAACGTCACTGGGCGCACGCGTCGTACAAGAGTTGGCGCTGAGTCGCCCGGAGCTGGTGCGACGAGGAGTCGCCATGGCGGCGCACGGACGGCTCGATGAGGTGAACCGGCGTCTCACCGCCGGCGAGCGACAGCTGTTCGACACGTCCGTGGTGTTGCCGGCGGAGTACAAGGCCGCGATCGATGCGATCTTGAACCTCTCCCCCGCGACATTGCGCGATGCCGGCAAGGCACGCGACTGGCTCGACATACTGGCGTTCTCGGCGGGACCGATGGACTCCGGCGAGCGCGGTCAGCTCGAGGTGTCCGCCCAGCTCGAGAACCGGCTCGGGGCGTACACCGCGATCACGAATCCACTGCTCGTCATCGGATTCGCCGACGACCGGATGATCCCGACCTTCCTGTGCCGTGAGGTTGCCGAGGCCGTACCGGGCGCGCGGTACGTCGAGGTTCCCGATGCCGGCCACTTCGGCTACCTCGAGCGGCCGAAGACGGTCAACCAGCTGATCCTCGACTTCCTGGCCGCGCAGTCCTAGCGCGCCGACCGGGGAGAGACAGACACCCCCTCGAAGGGAGACCAATGAGCATCGAGCCGCTGCCCCTTGGCGGCGTCGTTCCGTTTCCGCCGGAGACGACAGCCACATACATCGCCGAGGGATACTGGCACGACCAGACACTTCCTGAGCTGCTGTTCGCCACCGCGGAGCGCTATCCCGACAAGCTTGCGGTCATCGACCGCGACGCCCAGTTGAGCTATGCACAGCTCACCGACGAAATCCTGCGCCTCGCTGCCGGCCTGCACGACCTGGGGCTGAGTCGTGGAGATCGGGTGGTGGTGCATCTGCCCAACACCTATGAGTACATTGCCTTCGTTTTCGCCCTGTGGGAACTCGGAGTGGTTCCCGTCGTCGCCCCCATCGCGCACCGTCGCGCTGAGATCGAGCATTTCATCGACATCGCCCAGGCGCGTGCTTACATCACGGTCGCCTCGGACAGCGGCACCGATCTCGCAGCGATGGCTGCCGACCTGAAGCACCGCTGGCCCCATCTGGAACACACCGTCATCCTCGATCGTCGCGGCGGTGGCGCCGAGTACGAAGCGTTGCTGTCGAAAGGATCGCTCGAGCACGTACGACGGTGCAGCCCTCAGGACGTCGCACTGTTGCAGATGTCAGGTGGCACGACGGGTGTTCCGAAGCTGATGCCGCATACTCATCATACGTACGGCTATGCGCTGCGGAGAAGCGTTGGGGAACGAGGCATCACCGACCGGACGGTGCATCTGCTGGTCATACCGATCTGCCACAGCATGTCGACGCGTTCGCCCGGCTTTCTCGGTGCGTTCAGCGTGGGCGCCACCATCGTGATCGCACCGAACGGCAGCCCCGATGCGGCGTTCCCGCTGATCGAGAAGCACCAGGTCAACCGCGTGTCGCTGGTGCCTCCGATCCTGCTGGCCTGGCTGAACTCCTCGCTACGCGACGCCTATGACCTCTCCAGCTTGGAGGTGATCATGTGCGGAGGGGCGAAACTGAGTGAAGAGGTGGCGAGGCGGGTCGAGCCGGAGTTCGGCGTACAGCTGTCCCAGAGCTTCGGGATGGGTGAGGGCCTGGTCGTCAGCAATCCTGCCGACGTCGATCGGACGACCAGCGTGCGGTACCAGGGCCGGCCGGCCTCCGAGGCCGACGAGATCCGGGTCGTCGATGACGAGGGGAACGACGTGCCACCCGGTGTACCCGGGCACTTGTTGACGCGAGGGCCGTCGGTCATTCGCGGCTACTATCGCAACCCCGAGCAGAACGCTCTGGCCTTCACCACCGATGGCTTCTACCGCACCGGTGACATCGTCGAGCGAGACGAGCGTGGATTCATCAGGGTGGTGGGCCGGTCGAAAGACCAGATCAACCGTGGCGGAGAGAAGATCGCGCCCGAGGAACTGGAGAACGCGCTTCTCGCCCATCGCGGCGTACACAATGCCTCCGTGATCGGTATCGACGATGAGGTCCTCGGCGAACGCGTCAAGGCGTACCTGATCCCCCGGTCGCCGGACAGCGCGGCCGATCTCACCTTGGGCAAGCTGCGTCGGTTCCTGCGGGAGAGGGGGCTCGCCACGTTCAAACTTCCCGATGTCGTGGAGGTCGTCGACGAATTCCCTTACACCGCGGTCGGGAAGGTCAGCAAGCGTCTGCAGCGCCAGCCGTGATTTCGCCGCAAAGCACAACACGCGTCATCATTGTCGGCGCAGGTCCCGTGGGAATGATTTGCGCATTGGCGCTCAACCGGCGAGGTATCCCGGTTGCAGTTTTCGAGTCAGAGCCGGCGCCGGTGAAGGATCAGCGCGCCGCGACCATCCATCCGAGCACGCTGGAGATGCTCGACGAGTTGGGCATCACCGAGAAGATCCGGGCGCACAGCCTGGTCTCGAGCACCTATCGCTTCCACGACCGACCGACCGGCAGCCTCGTGGCGGAGTTCGATCTCGGCCGACTCGAGAACGAGATCCGGTTCCCTTACGTACTGCAATATGAGCAGTACAAGCTGACCGCTTCCATCGCCGAGGAATACGCCAACGAATCCGACTTCGACGTGCGGTTCTCCCACACGCTGGTCGGCCTGACCGAAGCCGCGAACGGCATCGAGGCGGAGTACACCTCGCCCGCGGGCGCGGAACGCATGACGGCGGCCTATGTCATCGGCTGTGACGGTGGCCGATCGACGGTGCGCAAGCTCGCCGGCATCGAGTTCGAAGGATTCACGTATCCGGAGCGGTTCATCAAGATCGCGACCAGCTTCGACTTCACGACCGTCACGTCCAACCTGTCGCTGCGCAACTACTTCTCCGACCCCGACGAGTGGGCCAACCTCTTCAAGGTACGCGGGGAGACACCCGAAGGGCTCTGGCGGGTGATCCTGCCGATTGGCCACGACGAGGACGACGCCACCGCGTTGTCGCCGGCGCGCGTCGAGGAACGGCTGCAGAAGTTCTTCCCGAAGACGGGCCCCTACCACGTCGAGTACGTGAGCGTGTACCGAGTCAATCAGCGCGTGGCCGCGACGTTCCGCAAGGGCCGCATCCTGCTGGCCGGCGACAGCGCGCACGTCAACAACCCGATCGGTGGCATGGGCATGAACGGCGGTATCCATGACGCCATCAACCTTGCGGAGAAACTCGCTCAGGTGATCCACCGTGCGGCCGGCGACGATCTGCTCGACCTGTACAGCCGCCAGCGTCGGCACGCCGCGGTGAACTACGTACAGGCTCAGACGATCGCCAACAAGCGGCTCCTGGAGGAGCGTGACCCCGCGGTACGTCGACAGAACTTCGACACATTACGCCGCACGGCCGAGGATCTCGACAGCGCTCGTGCCTACATGCGCCGCGCGGCTCTGTTCGACAGCCTGCAAGACGCAGCCGCGATCACCTGAGGCCGCCCCAGGGCGTCGGCTCCTCAGGTGATCGCGCGCAGCAGCAATATAGAGCTGTCAATGCAGCGAATGCCCGAGTGAGTACATCACTCTTCCACTCCCTCACCCGTTACGCCGAACATCTTCGTCCAGCGCGAGAGCCGTGGATCCTCGGCCAACGTGATGAAGTCGATGTCCTTGGCGCCCGCACGTCGCCATCGCTCCAGCAGGTCCATCATTCGAACCGAGTCGAGTCCTTGGTCGCGAAGGTCCTCTTCGCGGTCCAGGTCGCCGACGTCGACGCGGAGGACATCCGCGACGTCCGCTTCGATCCGCATTGCGCTAAGGGTCATCGCACATCCTTGCTCGTCGTGACATTTTCCGTCAGAAGAAGCTCGAGCTGTGGGCCCCACTTCGGCACGCCCGAGTCACCCCGCATCAGCGAATAGTGGTTCTCGTCGTCGATCACGATGACGGACGAGTTGGGCAAATGACTGCGCCAGCGCTCCCGGCCGTGGAGATCGGCCTCCGATGCACGGCGTCGACCCACCGTGTTTGACGCGATCACCAACGCGCGGAGATCGAGATGCCCTCGGGTGGGTTCAGACATCATGACTTCGCACCGGCTTCCTGCCGCTGTGATCGCGGCAAGCTGCTTCTTATCCGACAATATCTCATTCGCGGTGTCTGCGCCAAGCACGTTGACCAATTCCTCACGTGCCGAGTCGGTGGACCGATCTCGTGTCACGAGGTCAGTCCCGCTGTGGTTGCTTGTCGGTGCGGTGTCCACGATGGTCAAGGTGGAGACTGCCTCACCTCGCGAAGTCAGTTCGCGGGCAACGGCGAACATGATGTGCCCGCCGAACGACCATCCCAGCAGGTCGTAAGGCCCGTTCTGCTGTAGGCGCTGGATCGCATCGGCGTATGTCGAGGCGAGGTCATCGATATCGGCGAACTCGACGTCGATCCCGGCGTGGGCCGGGTCGTCCAGTCCGACGAGGCCCAGACCGACCGGCACGTACTCCGACAACGTCGAGTACGGCGAGGAATATCCGTACTTCGCATGTGCACAGAACAGGTAGCGCCCGTTCTGGGACTGTTGGAGCACGGTCGCGATGGCGGTGATGTCGACGTCAACATCTGCCTCCGGCCGCAACCGTGTCTCGACGATCGAACTCAGTTCGTCGATCGTCGAGGCGGTGATGACATCCCTCATTGCGATGTCCACGGGGAACGCACTGTTCATCTGCGAGGCAAGCCGCATTGCTGCGAGCGAATGCCCGCCTAGCCGGAAGAAGTCGTCTCCGGCGCCCAAGACCAGGTCCTCATCGAGATCGAGCACGTCACGGAATATCGCGGCCAACGCCAACTCTGTGCCCGACTCGAGGGCCCGGCCGGTGCCGGCTCCGGACGCAACCACGTCAGCCACAGGCAACGCTCGACGATCCAGCTTCCCTGTCGGGGTGAGGGGGAAGGACTCCACGGGCATCAGCGATGCCGGGACCATGTAGTCAGGCAGGTAGGTGGCCAGATGGCTACGCAACGACTCACTGATGTCGCGGTCCGTGGTAACGCTGTAATAGGCAGCCAGCTGAAGCCCGGTGGGATGTTCGACCGCGAGCACTTCGGCACGCGCTACCCCGGGGAATGCTTGCACTACCGCCCGGATCTCGTCCGGTTCGATGCGGTAACCTCGAATCTTGATCTGCTCGTCGGCGCGACCGAGGTAATCGATCATCCCGTCGTCGTTCCACCGGGCGAGATCTCCTGTGCGATACATCCGTTCCGTTGCTTCCCACGGGCAGGCGACGAAGCGTTCGGCGGTCAGCGACGCCTGGACCCAGTACCCGCGTGCGGTTCCTTCGCCGGCGAGGTAGAGCTCCCCGGCGACACCGGGAAGGGTGGGTTGCAGGTTCTCGTCGAGGATGTATGCCCGGGTGTTGAAGATTGGCGTTCCGACACTCGATGTCGCGCTGTCTGCCAGATCGGCACCGAGGGCATTGATGGTGTACTCGGTAGGTCCGTAGAGGTTGTACGACTCCACGCCGGGTGCGTCGCGCAGCTGTTGCCACAGCCGGTCGGGAACGGCTTCGCCACCGAGAGAGACGAAGACGACACCGGCGGCATTGGATGACACCGACCGTCCGGCCGGCCGGTCCCGCTCCAGCAGCCCTTCTTCGACCAGCATCTGCCCGTAGGACGGTGTCACATCGAACCCGTCGATGCGCATCTCGTCATAGTGGGCCAGCAGCCGCTGCGGATCGCGTCGCATCTCCTCGTCGATGACGTGGACTTCGTGCCCGTCCAGCAGCCAGAACAGTTGCTCCCATGACGCGTCGAATGAGAAGGACGTCGTGTGTGCGATCCGCAGCCGTCTTCCGCGCTGGTGGTTCACCACCCGACCGAAGATCTTCTCCACGTGGTTGAAGTACATGTTCGTCAGTCCGCGGTAGCCGACGGCGACGCCCTTGGGCCGTCCGGTCGTTCCCGAGGTGAAGATGATGTACGCGAGGTTGTCCAGCGAGACGTCCCCGCCGCGTTCCGCTGCCGTGATCGGGTCTGTACCGATTCGCGCGAGGCGATCCAACGTCGCCGCGGAGTCAAGGTTGACCATCCGCCCGGCGGTGGCCGCGATCCGGTCCGCGTCGCGGTGGGTGACCAGAGTGACGGTGGGTTCGGCGACACCGAGCATGTAGCCGATCCGTTCGTCGGGCAGCTCACTGTCCACGGGGACGTAGGCGGCTCCGACCGAGAACACCGCGAACATCGCGATGACCATGCGCTCATCACGCGGCAGCAGAAGCGCAACCCGATGCTCCGGACGTACCCCCGCCTCGAGCAGAAGCCGGGCGTAGCAATTCACCTTGGCGAAGAACTCCGCAAATGTGAACAGACGTTCCCCGGCGACAAGCGCCGTGCTCGAGCCAGACAGCCGCACCTGGCGATGCAGCAACTCGGCGACCGTGACCGGCTCGATGTCGCGGATGAGATCAGCGGCTGTACCCGTGTGCGGAGCGGTCTCGTCCGGCAACAGCGCGGACAACTCGCCAACGGGCTCGTCAAGCCGGCGAGCGAGAGAAACGAGTACCTGTGCGTAGCGTTCGAGCATCCGCTCGGCGGTGCCTGCGTCAAACGTGTCTCGACGGTAGGACAGGCGCACGTGCAGGGCGGCCTCACCATCGTGTTCCCACGGGTTCACGGCGAACGTCACCGGGTAGTGGGTCGCGTCGTCAACCTCTCCGCCAACGACCTGCAGCCCGGCCGTGCCCTGCACTGCCGGCCTACCGTACGGGATGTTCTGCACCACGAACAACGTGTCGAACAGGTTGGCAAATCCCGAGTTGGACTGGATCTGCGTCAGCGAGGCTTGCGGATGGTCGATGACGAGCAGCTGCTCGGACTGGACCCGGGCAAGCAGCTGCCGACTCGTTTCGAACGGCGTCAGACTCACCCGCATCGGGACTGTATTGAACAGCAGACCGATGATTCGGTCAGCGTCCGGCAAAGACGGAGGCCGACCAGAAACAGTGTTGCCGAATACAACGTCATCGCTGCCGGCGAGCCGGCCGAGGGTGATCCCCCAGGCGCTCTGCAGCAATGTTCCCACCGTGACATTGGCATCTCGCGCGGCATCGAATATCGCTGCGGCCGCTGCGGGATCGAGATCGAGGTGAAGATCTCCCGTCTCGCCCTGCCCGTCACCGAGGTCGACGAAGTCAGGGCACAGCAACGTTGGGCCGGTCAGTTCCGCAAGATAGTCGTCCCAAGCACGGTAGGCAGCATCCGGATCCTGGTCGTCCACCCACTCCAGGTAGGAGTGGAACGACGACGGTCGCACCCGCTCGACATATCCAGGATCAGCGTAGATGCTGAGGATCTCCGCAAGGAGTGCGTTGATGGACCATCCATCCAGCAGGATGTGCTCGAAACTCATGACCAGCGTCCACGCCTCGTGATCGTGCTCGAGCAGGGTGAACCGGATCAGCGGCGGCTCCTCGAAGTCGAACGGCTCACGCCGCTCGGCCGTCAGGAACTGCTCCACATCAACCCCTCGGGCGGACCACTCATCCAGTCGGATCACCCGTACCGGAACGTCGACGCCGGATGAGATCACCTGCGCGTCTCCGGATGGGATGAACGCTGCCTTGAGGTTCGGGTACCTGTCCATCGCTATGGCGATGGCCGCCGTCATCCGCTCGGGATCGAGGTCTCCCGCAATCAGCCGAGTGACCTGAGAGACATATGTGTTGTGGTCGTCGGACTCCCGGGACCGCAACAGGTGATAGAACAATCCGCGCTGCAGCGGCGCGAGCGGAAGGATCTGCGCGTCGTACCCGTAGCGGGCGCGGATCGATTCTTCTTCCATGGGCGACAGCGCGACGCGGTCGGCGCGACGCAGAGTGAGTACGTCCCGACGCTCGTGGCCGTCGACGGGGATTCCGGCTCGGCCGATCTCATCGGCGACGGCGGCGGCCAACGCATACGTGTCCACATCAACCCCGTGCGCCGACTCCACCCAGACGCGGACGGCATAGTCATCGGGTCCGCTCCCCGCCACGAGGACATGGATACCGAGGCCCTCTTCCGGTGCGCCGACACCCCCAACCGCATCGGTGATCAAAGCCGCTTCGCTACGGAACACGCCTACCCGTATCCGCGGAATCGGCAGATCGTCGAAGAAGCGGTTGAGGCGAGTGTGTCCGGCGATCGAGGTGTATTCGGCCGCTCGCTCCGGGCTCAGTCCAACGACACCAGTCGATCTGTGGGACCCGGCGTCGCCATGATCGAGCAACACGGGGAATCGACGCGTCCACAGCGGACCGTCGGACTCGCGGAGTTCCACGAGCAGATCGCCCTCGACCGTCCCGACCAACGCCTTGGCCACGGCCGTCAGCACTATGGACCGCAGGGAAGCGTTGTCGGTGGTGGAGGCCGCTCGGCCGGCCGAGGCGCTCCACGCTTCCGACGCCGCCCTGTCGCCGCGCCTCGGAAGCACGGTGGCGTCCGAGTCGGCGAGCTGATCCACCCAATCTTCCCAGAACTGATCACCGAGAATTGCCGTCAGTTCGTCGTCGTTGTGATCAGCGATGACGGGTGGAGGTGCGACCATCACCATCGGGATGTGCGCGCGGTACGCGGTGACCAGCTCGCCGAGCGTCGCCCTCACCGCATCCAGCAGCTCGGGGTTGCTGGTCTCGGCAACCAGCTCACCGCCGCCGTCACCGCGGACCTCCAACCGCATGGAGCTCGATTCCCCCAGCACGACGCGTCCAGCGTGCTCGGTCGCTGCGCGCCAGAGCGACGACTCACGCGGGTCGAAGTCTGTGAGCGGCAGGCGGAAGGCGCGGGCACCGTCGACGTCGTGCGGGACGCCGGTTCGATTCTCGACTCCAGCATGAACGATCTGGGAGAGAAGCTTGACCGGCAGCTCTGGGTATCGAGTACCAAGCGTGAGGAAGCGCCTCACGCCCTGCAGCAGCCGCATCGTCGACTCGGCTGAGAACAGCTCCCGCGCCGAGTTCAAACTGATCTTCACGGTTCCGTTCTCGAGTCGCTGGATGCCCGATATCAAATCGAACATCGCCGGCCGCGGTCTCGTCTTGCCATCCGCACCGACCGGAATGTACGGAACGAGGGGGGCACCCTCGGCGAGGTTCGCTCCGGGAGGGTCCACATAGGCCGCCATCACCTGGAAGAGCGGACTGATTCCCGCTTCCCGGCGTGGGTTGACGGCCTCGACGACGCTCTCGAACGGAACGAGCTTGTGTTCGCTGGCTTCGAGCACCCGATCACGTGATCGCAGCAACATATGCGAGAATCCGGCGTCCATGTCGATATCGGCGCGCACGACGACCGTGTTCACGAAGTAGCCGATGAGGTCGTTCAACTCCGGCTGGTCACGCAGGCTGATCGGGGTGCCGATAGGCACGACCGGGCCGGCCCCTTCATCCCACAGCGCCAACGACAAGGCCGTGACCAACGCCTGGAGCGGCGTTGCCTTGTGTTCGAGCAGAAGACTGTCAACGATAGCCGTCTCCTCGCGCGTGAGCTCGAGGGCGGTAGGCAAGGAGGTTCGTTCTTCAGATTCGGCGCGAGGGTGATCAAGCGGCAGAGGGGTCTCCACCGGAAGGCCCGCTAGCATCGTCTTCCAGTACTGCAGGTCCGCGCTGTAGACGGACTCCGCATCGCTCTTGTCACCCAGAACCTGATGTTGCCAGATCGCGAAATCGGCGTACTGGACAGTAAGTGGCCTCCGCCTGATGGTTCGGCCGGCGAGCGCTTCGATATAGAACTCGTTCAACTCGTCGGCGAGGATGGCGAAGGAGCGCTCATCGGTCACTATATGGTGGCCGCGAACGATGAGCACATCACCCCCGGCATGACGCAGAAGGTGGAAATCCAGCGGAAACTCTGAGATGTAGTTCGTCGACTCTGCGAGGATCTCTACAATTCTCTTGTTGAGCCGATCGGGTTCCAGCAACTCAACGGGCACCGGATTCGTGTGGCGATCCGGCGGTTCGTGAACGACCTGGTGAAGCGACGAGGAGCCCTCGTCGAGCACGAAGCGTGTCCGAAGGATCTCGTGACGTGCAACAACGTGGCCTACGGCCGTCGCCAGGGCATGCGGATCCAGGCATTCGTGCGACTCCATCACGAGCGCTGTTCGATAGATCGCTCTGCCCGCGATCTGTTCCGTCAGCCATAGTGCTTGTTGTCCGTACGAGACCGGTAGCACGGCCGGGCGTGGTAGGTCACCGACCCGGACCGTCGAGATTTCAGCGGTATCAGCGGACTCGTCGACGACCCGCGCCAGCGCCTCGATGCTCGGATGATCGAATACCGCCCGCAAACTCAGCTGAGACCCGAGTCGTGCGTTCGCCCGCGCGAGTACTCTCGTCGCCAACAACGAGTGCCCGCCAAGACGGAAGAAATCATCCTCCACACCCAGCTCGACATCGTCACCGATCCGTAGCACCTCACGGAAGATCCCCGCAAGCGCGACCTCGGTGACAGTGTCCGGTGCGCGCCCCCCAGCAGCACCCAAGACCAGGTCCGGGGCGGGCAACGCGCGACGATCCAGTTTCCCGTTGGCCGTGAGTGGGAACGCGTCCAGGCGCACGAACACAGCCGGGACCATGTACTCGGGCACCCGCCTCGCAACATGCTCACGCAGACTGTCGAACAACGCCGCATCATCAGCGGGCGCGGTCACATACGCCGCAAGGAACTTCCCGCCGGCCGGGTGATCCGATGCGATGACCGCCGCACCCGACACCACCGGATGCAACTCCAGCACAGCACGCACCTCATCAAGTTCGATCCGGAACCCACGAATCTTCACCTGATCATCCGAGCGGCCCAGGTATTCGAGCTGTCCGCGGGAGTTCCACCGCACCACATCACCCGTGCGGTACAGACGCGCACCATCAGAACTGAACGGATCAGCCACGAACCGGCCCGCAGTCAAACCCGCACGACCCGCATAGCCATCCGCCAGCTGCAACCCACCCACATACAACTCACCGGCAACACCCACCGGCACCGGCCGCAACCACGAATCAAGAACACGCACCGACGTGTTCGACACCGGCCCACCAATATGCGGGTGATCCGTCTCAGCGATGACGGCTGCCGTGCCATCGCCGGTGACCTCGGTCGAACCATAGAAGTTCACCAGCACCGCTTGCGGCGCTACATCCCGCGACGCGTTCACCGTGCCCGAACCGAGCGCCTCACCGGACGAAACCCAGTACCGCAGCGACGCCAACGACCGCACCGCACCATCCTGGCGCGCCAAGACGTCGGCGAAACTCGGCACGCTCAGCAAATGCGTAACACCATGCTGCTGAACCGTCTCGAGCAGACCAGCCGCATCCCGGGCAACCTCATCACTGACGAGCACAACCCTCGCACCCGCGGTGAGTGGCCCGAACAGCTCGGTCACGGCATCAACGAAGCCCACGCCACTCTTCGACAACGCCACACTGCCCGCGCCGTACCCCAGCATCCGCTCGCCCCATGCGAGACGGCTGACCAGCGCACGATGCGGAACGGTGACACCCTTCGGACGGCCCGTCGTTCCCGACGTGAATATCACCACAGCAGCGTCGAGCTCGTTCAACGGCCGCGCCAGAACCGGCGCAGCTTCCTCGCCAGTGGCCAAGCATTGCTGCACGTCGTGGTTGTCGAGTCGTAGTACTCGCACGGGGTGCTCGCCCAACACGCGACCGAACACATCAGCGGTGTGTTGGTCGGCAATCACCACACGCGGTGCGGCGTCCTCAACAATGTGCCCGACACGTTCGGCGGGATAACCCGGATCAATCGGCACATACGCCGCTCCGGCGCGGATCACTCCGGCGAGCGCGACCACCAGATCCACCGACCGCGGCAACGCGACCGCGACCCGGTCCCCCACACCCACGCCTTGACCGATCAGCAACTGCGCGAGCGCGTTGACCCGCGCATCCAGCTCCCGATACGTCAGCTCGATGCCGTCCGCGGCGATCAGCGCGACCGCGTCCGGATCGGCCGCGACCCGCGCACGCATCAACCCGTCCAGCGTCGCCGGCGCAACATCACGTACCTCGCCCCAGGACCACCGCGACGCCGGACCATCAGGATCCAGCGTCAGCCCGGCGAGCAACTCGTACAGCGTTCGAGTAGGAGGCCCGCTGATCGCGGCGTTGAGAAGGCGGCTGAACCTCTCGGCGTGCACGAGCGAATCACCGGCGCCCGAATCCGCCGACAACTCCATCCGGAGGCCGGAGTCCGGATCCCGGTACACCGCGAGGTCGAGTGATCCGACCGGGCCTGGGCTGATCGTCTCTCCGACCGCGACCACGTCACCCATGCGTCGCATCGGTTCGAAGACCCTGATGTTGATCGTGGGCAGTTGGAGGTATGAGGTTTGGCTGCCCGGCCACATGCGGGCGATCTGGTGATCTTCGACAAAGGTGTGGTGGCGGGAGGTCTTCAGCTGGTCCGCGACGATCTCGAGGATGTCCGTGAGGGTGTGGTAGGGGTTGATCGTGGCGACGACCGGGGTGGCCCTCGAGATCGCACTCGGCGTCCTCAGGGATTCACGGCTGTCGCGCAGCATCATGGGCACCCGGACGGCGATGTAGTCGTGGCCCTCCACGAAGCCGGTGTAGACACCCCACACCGCGATCAGGAAATCAGCCCAGGAGACCCCTGCCTGCCGTGCGAGCTCTTGGATCTGCGCGTAGGTCTCACCGCGAACCGGAACGCTATTCGGCCGGTACGAGAACTCGAAAACCTCGGAAAGATCGCCTACGGAGTCGTCTCGTTCAACGGACTCGATGCCGAGCACGCCTCGCCAATATCCCAGACTCGTATCGAGCTCAGGCCCCAGATTCGCGGCATCCACGACGTCTTTCAAACTGCCGAACCACCGGGCCGGCACCGCACCGTCCACCTGCGCCGCCGAGTAGACCTCGGCGACCCGACGGATGAACAGCGAGATGCTGTAACCATCGATCAGCAGGACATTGGACGTGAGCAGCCACGCCCACGTCCCGGACTTGCGACGGACCAGCGTCGAACACGTCGACGGCGCTGGGGAGTGCAGCGGCATCTCCACGAGTTGCTGCCGTGCCATCGCCCGCACCTGGTCGTCGTCGTGGCCGGCATCCACGACCTCCGTGTCGAGAATCTTCGACGTGTCGACCCACTGAAAAGGGACACCATCATCGTCTTCGAAACACACACGCAACGCGTCCGTCTCCGCGAAGACCGTGCCGACAGCAGCCGCGAACCCAGCCACGTCGATCGGGCCATCCAGCCAGATCAACTGACCAGCACCGAACACGGACGACCCCGGAGCCAAACCCAAGGCCGCCCAATTACCACGCTGGCTCGCAGTCAACTCCACACGATCAACACTCGTCACGGAGATACAACCCCAAACTCTCGACTCGTAGATCCGGTAGGCGTCCTTGCCCCGTCAGGCTCGTGCGGTCGAGTCATTCCGACCCGCTCGCGCCACCGAGGGACTGACCCTTCCGCCACGCCGCCCACAACCCGCCATACACACCACCGGCGGCAACCAGCTCGTCGTGTGTTCCGATCTCGATGATCCGGCCGTGCCTCATCACCACGACCCGGTCACATGCCGCGGCTTGGGAAAGCCGATGGGCGATCACCAACCCGGTCCGCCCACGCAGAGCCGCCTCGGCGCCCCGGTCGAGCATTTCCGCGTGGGTGGAGCCGGCCTCGGCGGTGGCTTCGTCGAGGATCGCCAGCTCGGGACCGACCAGCAGTAGTCGCGCCAGCGCGATCTGTTGTGCTTGGGCGTCGGTGAGCTGATGCCCACCGGAGCCCACGGCTGTGTCCAGCCCGTCGGGGAAGAGGTCGACGATCGCGGCGGCGCCCGTTGCTTCGAGCGCTGCACGAATTTCCTGGTCGCTTGCGCCGGACGCGGCAAGGGTGAGGTTGTCCCGCATGGTCCCCGCGAAGACATGCACCTCCTGGGTGATCACCGCTGTCGGTTCGGGGCGGGTCACGGTCCCGGCCCCGGGTGGATGGATGCCGGCGATCACGGCCGCGAGCGTGGTCTTGCCCGCCCCGGAGACACCGACGACGGCCACATGCTCACCGGCGGGGATGTCGAGGGTGATGTCATCCAGCACGCGCGGACCGTCCCCGTAGTGGAACGCAACCTCGCGGAGTCGGACCGTGGTGTCCCCTGTCGTCCCTGGTTCTCCGGCTTCGGCATCGGGAATGGTGGTGATGCCGGCAATGCGATTGAGGGATGCGGCGGCGGACTGGATGGTGTCGATGACGAACAGCAGCTGGTTGATCGGCCCGAGCAGCCGCAGCACGAGCAGCAATGCGGTGGTGGCACCACCCACGGTTGAGGAACCGTGCTGGATGAGCAGGAATCCGGTGACGAGGACGGTGGCCAGTGACAGGCATTCGGCGAGGTTGAGGCGTGCGCTGAACATGCTTTGCACGGTGCGGGCCCGCAGCGTCTGGATCGCGACGCCCCAGGAGGCGTCCATGACGGCGTCGTGGCGTTGTTCGCCGAGTCCGAACCCCACTACCGTCGCATAGCCCCGTTGGGATTCAACGATCTGCTGGGCTCGTGCACTCATCGCTGCCCGTTCGGCGCGATACACATGCGGTCCGGTCCGCAGGTACCAGCGCATCGCCATCGCGTAGACCGGCAGGACGATGACGAACGCGGCAGCGTACGGCCACTCCAACACCACCAGGCCGCCCAACGACACGATGATGGTGAAGACGGTGACGGTGAGCACCTCGGTGACCGCCGGAGCGGCATCAGCGACGGTGGTGACGTCATCGCTGGTTCGGGAGATCAGGTCTCCGCTGCCGGCACGCTCCACGCGATGCTGCGGGAGCGCCAGCGCGCGGCCCACCAGTTGTTCGCGCAGCCTGGCGAGGACGGTCTGGTAGAGCCGGGTGGCCAGCACGGTCGTGCCCGCGGTCCCGCCCGCTCCGACGACCGCCGAAACCCCCATCACCGCGGTGACCGTCAGCACGGTGCCGAGGTCGGCGGTGCCGGCGTGAACCCGGTCGATGAGAACCCCGACCACGAACGGCGGAATCAGGTTGATGGCAGTGCTGGCGATCCCCAACACCACGACCGCGATGAGCGTGGCGCGGTGGCCGCGGCTGAGCCGCCATACCTCCCGAACGGTGTGTCGGCCGTTCGCGACTGGCAGGCCGAGCTCGGTCGCTGAGGCCGGCCGCGCTTCTGATGTCGTGGTCACAGCGCCGCGGCCTCCTCGAGTGCCGCCTTGTCGGTGTGCAGGTCGATGACGCGGTCGCAGCAGCCGAGCAGCGCTGGCGACGAGGCGATCACCAAGGTCGAGCGCCCCTCCCGCACGCCCCGTAGCCGGTCGGCGATGGCCTGTTCGGTGACCGAGTCCACGGCGGTGGTCGGATCGTGCAGCACCAGTACGGGTGCGTCGGTGGCGAGGGCGCGGGCGAGCGCAACCCGCTGACGCTGGCCACCGGAGAGCAGGTTGCCGTTCTCCCCAACCAGGCCGTCCAGATCGGTGGCGAAGTCCTCACATGCGGCAGCCTCGAGCGCTGTGTTCAGCTGGTCGGGTGCACTGGTGGGAGTGATGAGGTTGTCGCGGATCGTGCCGGTGAACAATGTCGTCCGATGTGGTGCGACGGTCACCTGCAACCGGTATTCCGCCGGGGTCAGCTCATTCGCCGGGTGCCCGCCGAGGCGTATGGCCACATGGCGGTCGTCGTGCGGGTTGAGGAGCGCGTCGGTGATTCGGGCCGCGGTCCGGGCATCAGCACGTACCCCCACCAGCTCGCCGGGCTCGACCCGGTGCGTCGCGCCGGACACGCAGATGTCCAACAGGTGGGCGTCCGGCGCGGACACGTCGAGCGTGGGCGGCGTCGCACTACCTGGTCGCATCGGCCCGTCCGGTCCGGACTCCACGTCGCGGGTGCTGTCGAGGGTGTCGAGAATGCGTGCGGCCGAGGCGAGGCCACTGGCGAGGTTGGGGATGGAGATGCCTGCGATCCCTTGGATCTGCGGTAGCAGTGCTTGGGTGAGGCCGACCGTGGTGATCAGTCCGCCGATGCTCAACTGGCCGTCAACCGCGACCCAGCCCGCCAACCCGGTCACGGCGGCGACGAAGGTGCCGTTGACCAGGCCGGAGACCACCTGGAACCTGCCCAGCAGCCCGGCGTTGCGTTTCGCAGCGTCCAGGGTTTCCTGGCTGGCTTGTTCGTAGCGTCGGGTTGCTTCGGTTTCGGCGTGTATTCCTTTGATCACTCGGTAGCCGGCGACCAGGTCGGTGGCCCGCCCGATGGTGGCAGCCAGCAGCCCCTGATACACGCGGGTGCTGTGGGAGAGTCGCTTGCTGAGCATCCCCATCAGCCACACCACCAGTGGTGCGCCGACGAGCACCAGGACGCCGAGGAGCCAGTGGGCGACCAGCAGTGAGGTGGCGATGAACCCGATGGACGCGATTCTCGAGATCGGCAGGGTCGTGAGCAGACCGGCGTTGGCCAGGCGGCCGACGTCGTTGGTCATGGTCGAGACCACATCACCGTCCGGGGTTCGGATGGTTCCGTGGACGGGGTGGAGCACCTGGGTGGAAAGGGTGACCCGTAGCCGGTGTTGCAGCATTTGCAGCGCGTAGACGTTCAGCCGGTTGGTGAGCCTGGCCGCCATCGTCAAGGCGACGTACAGGGCCACCAGCACTCCGATCCACAGCAGCAGCTGGCCGGTGTCGCCGGTGGCCATGGCTCGGTCGACCGCGAGCCCCGTCACGACCGGGACCGCGGACTCGCCGACCTGCCACACGATCGCCAGCCCCATCGCCGGGACTGTGATCCGCGGGATCGAGAAGATCACCCGCGCCAGGAACCGGCCTGGTGTGTCCCCGCTCTCGACCTCGAACGGGCGCACCCTCGGAGGCTGGGTGGGTGCCTGACCGAGCACCGGCAACCACCGGGTCAGCAGTCCCCGGCCAAGCCCAGCAGGGTCGGTCCGTCTCATGGGAGTCAACGGGCGTTGGCGGGTACGAGTTCGTGGATGCGGGTGCCCCAGCCGACGGCGTGAATCGTGTTGCGGACGAGTCCGGCCCGGGTGATGACGGCATCGAGCTCGGCGTCGGTGCGGAGGCCGGAGCCGTGGCAGGTCAGGGCGAGAAGGTCTGCTTCGCCGTCGTGCTCGTCGAGGTCGTCGGTGTCGAAGGTCTCCTCGATCAGCAGCACGCGGCCACCGGGGAGGAGGTTCTCGGATGCTCGGCGGAGGGCGTGGACGGCATCCGGGTCGGGTAGGGCTTTGAAGGCACGGCTGATGAACACGGCGTCGGCGGCTGGGCTGGGCTCGAAGACGGACTGATCGACCACGCTGACCCGCGCACGCTGCTGCTCGTCGGGGATGGTGGCGGGCAGGTCACGGCGCAGCCAGTCGGCCTGTGCAGGCAACGCGCAGATCGTCACGCGCAGGCTGTCGTGAGCGGCGACGAACTCCCGGGCCTGGGCACCGGCGCCGCCGGAGTGGATCACCAGATGCCGGACTCCGGCGAGCAGATCGGAGTTCGCGATCGGCTCCGCCAGCGCGGGCTGGAACTTGGCCAGGCGTTCCAGGTAGCGGTCCTCGTAGTCCTGTTCGGCGCGCACCTCGGCGAAGGTCCGGCCCGTGACGGAGGCGTAGGAGGCCCGGCCGGTGCGGATCGACTCGGTGAGCCCGTAGATGCCGAGCATCTCGCGCCCCACCACCCCAGCCGGGTGCAAGGCGCCCGCGACGAACTCGACGGTCAGGACCTCACCGATCGCTGTCAGGAGGTAGTGGCCCGGTTCGGTCTCGGTCAGCACGTCCAGGGCGTGCAGGTAGCGCAGCAGCTTGCCCAGCGCCCGCTCGTCGGCAGCCGTCTTGATCGCCAGGTCCGCGACGCCGGTGACGCCGCGGGAGATCAGCTCGGGAATGTCCAGCTCGACGGCGGTGCGGATCGCGATCGGCGGGATCAACTCGGTCAGATCATGAAGCTTCTCGAACGGGGTGACCGTCTTCTCGGGGTCGGGCACCGCCTTGTCGGTCTCCAGGGCGACGGCCTCGCCGCGACGCCAGTAGCCGGTGAACTCGATGTCCTCCTTCGGCAGGCCTCGGTCCTCGACCAGGTGGCGGCGCAGGTCTCGCACGGCGGTGTGCTCCCCGGCGAGCCATGCGAACGGGCGGCCTTCCCCCCACTCGCTGTTCTTGACCGCGTCCCGCAGGAGGGTGGTCGTGCCCGCCTCGGCGCCGTCGCGCACCAGCCAGGTCACGTCGACGTGCGGCAGCGCCCGCAGTTCCGGTCGGTGAGCATCGTCGGCGACCTCGATGAACACCTGCGCCCGCGCGTCGTCAGGCAACTCGTCGAGCAAGCGGGCGATCGCGGGGATCGCCGTGTCGTCGCCGGCGACCAGGAGCCAACCTGCATCGTGCGGGAGCGCCCGGGATGCAGAGGGGCCGTAGAGATGGATGCGGTCGCCGGGCCGGGTGCGGTAGGCCCAGGTGGTGCCGACGCCGATGCCGTGCTTGACGAAATCGACATCCAGCTCGCCGGCTTCGGGGTCCCACCGACGGACCGTGTAGACCTTCGACAACGGCCGGGGATTCCTCGGCAGGTCTAAGCCCTTCTCCTTCTGCACCGGCAGCACCGGCTCGGTCTGGCCGGGGTAGCAGAACACCAGCCGGATGTCGTCGTCGAAGCCGGATGAGTCGAACGCGGGCTGCGCGAATCCGTTCGGCGACGTGAACTCGCGAAGCTGCGCGCCGGCCAGCGTGATCCGCCGCATCCCCGGTGTGAGGTCCTCCACCCGAACGACCTCGACCTCGCGGAGGGTCAGTGGATGCACGGTGAGCCGGCGTGAGGTCTTCGGCATGGTGAGAGCGGCCCCTTCCGATCGCTTCGAGGGTGGCCAGGCCGCCCGCCACCCTCGGCAGGAGGGCCACCGCTGAGGCTAGGCAACCCTCACCTTCAATGGTGTGCGCAGACTGCCGTACGGTTAGGATGTGACGGGCTCCTTCCCGACCCCCATGAGCACGAGCGGCCCGCCGCCGGTTCCGGGAGCGCGGTCGGATTCGACCGGACATCCCCGCCGTCCGCTGCTGATCTGGGTCCGCACCGGCACGGCGCACGTGCGCATCGACGACGCTGTGGCGTTCCACCTCACCGCCGGAGAGGGTGCCTGGATTCCCGCGGACGGGTGGAGCCACCGTGCGATCACGACCGAGCCGGGCACCGTCGCTTTCCCGCTGTGGCCCCATCCCGGTGCCGGGTCGTTGCCGGAACCGACGCGATTCGAGGTTCCCGATAGCTGGCAGGACTGGCTGATCCAGCAGTTCAACCTCCAGATCACTCCGTTCAGCGGTCGCGGATACTCCCACGACGGGATCACCGACCTCCTTCGTCGTTCCCGCTCGCGCCCGTCCGCATCTGCGCGAAGCGGGAACACCGCGCCTTCGGCGCTGCTCGATCTGCCGACGATGCCGAGAACACGTGGTGCTAGGGCCGTGGCCGAGGAGCTGGTTCGCGATCCAGCGCTCGATCTCACCGTCGCGGAGTGGGCCGCACGGGTGCTCTCCAGCCCGCGGACCCTGCGCCGTGGCTTCCTCGCCGACAGCGGGCTCACCTTCGAGCAGTGGCGGCTGCGCTGCCGACTGAGCGCAGCGGTGGAGCTCCTGGCGTCGGGGTATGACGTCGACCAGGTGGCTGCACGAGTAGGGTTCGCCAGCCGCAACGGCCTCACTCGCGCGTTCAAACAGCAGTTCGGACCGACTCCCCACGAGTTCAGCCGGAAGCTCTCCGCCGGCTCCGCAACCGCTGACCTGACCGAATTCGCCACCGTGGCACGTCAGACCGATGATCTCGTCAACGGCGCTTCCGCCACGGTGCCAGACCTGCTGCCTGCTGCCCGCACGCCCCCACACACCAACAACAGTCATGTGCTCAGCTGGATGTATCGCGGCAGCGGATACCTCGATATCGGCGATCACCGATTCGAACGGCAGCGCGGCGTCGCGACCTGGATACCGGCCGACGTGGAGCACACCACCGGCATCCGTGAGAACTCCATCTCCCTGCCACTCGGAAACGCCGGCACCGGCGACCTGCGCCTGACCGAGCCGCTACAGGTTCAGTTCGCCCCGGCCTGGGACGACTATCTGATGTACTGCTCCATCAGCGCCCGTTCCATCCTCCGTCCGGACGACTACGATCCGGGCCATATCGTCGATCTGTTCACCGAACAGGTGGCCGCACAGCGGGCCTTGTCGGTGCCGATGCCCATCGATCCGCGTGCGCGTGCGGCGGCGATGGACTACCTGCGTCGCATCGACGCATCAGGCGAATCGGCGGCGTTCGACGTCCCCGCCGAGGTCCACCGGGCCTTTCGCAGCGAGACCGGCATGACCTTCACCCGCTGGCGTTACGCGGCCCGCATGCGCATCGCCCGCGACCTGCTGGCCGGCGGCACGAAGCCCGGTGCTGTCGCCCTCCGCGTCGGCTACCGCCACCTCCCGACCTTCACCGCCGCCTTCTCCCGCTTCCACGGCATCTCGCCACGCGAATATCAGGAACGCGAGACCGGGAAAGCCTGACCCACGTCTCCCTCGTCAGCAGCCGATCGCGCGGCGCGCGGCCCCCACACTTCACGCTCCACCCGGTCGTCGCCGAGGCGACGGACCCGAACCCGCGGGGCGGCGATCTTCTTCAACCTTCCACCGGCGACCTCCGCCAGCGTCCGCCACACCGCCGGGGCGAGGCGGCCACACCGAGTACCCGGTCTGGCGGCACAGCACGTCGATGTCGGCAATCGCCTCGCCACCGTCGGCGCGGAACCTTCGACAAGTTCACGTTTCCCCTGTTCGGACGGCACCTCGGCGTCTCGCCGCACCGATCAGGGCGGGGGGCGGTCAACGCTGCAGGCTAGGCTTACCTAAGTTGGTGATGCTATCGTCGGGCCACTATGGGAGCGCGTGTTCGAGAAGATCAACCTGCCGTTGTGAAGGTGCGCTTCAGCCGGCGGATGGTGTCCCGCCCGCCGGCGAGGCGTCGGGTGATGGCGTTGATCGCGACTCGCTGAATCACGGCTTCGGAGGTCGCGGGGTGGCGTTCGTAGGTCCACGCCAGGCGACGACGGGCGGTGAGCGCGCTCGAGGCCGACACTGCCGCCTTCGCCACCGGGTTTCGCCCCGCCATTTCCGAACGGATCTTCCTCGATGGCAGGCTCCAGCATTGGCGCGGGACCTCATCCCTGCTGTCCAACAAAGCGATACGCGCCGCCGACATCCTGCGTTCGACTACCGAGGAGCACAACTCATGGCCCAGAACCCGTTCGACGACGACAACGGTTCCTTCTACGCGCTGATCAACCACGAGGAGCAGCACTCGTTGTGGCCGACGTTCAAGCCGGTCCCAGAAGGTTGGAGCATCGTGTACGGCGAGCCCGACGGCAGGCCGCGCCAGGAAGTACTCGATTGGATCGGCGAGCACTGGACCGACATCCGCCCGAAGTCGTTGCGCGATCACATTTCCAAGTACGAGGCACGGCAGGGCACCCCGCACGTAGTCGACTGACTCCGCAGAACCGTCCCGCACAATTCACAGAGGAGCTAGACATGCTTCGCGAAGTCCTCGGCGGAAAAATTCACCGAGCCACCGTCACCCAGGCCGACCTGCATTACGTGGGTTCGCTGACACTGGATGAAGACCTCGCGCGGGCCGCGGGTCTGGTTGAGGGCGAGAAGGTGCAGGTTGTCGACATCACCAACGGTGCCCGTCTCGAGACGTACATCATAAACGGGCCCGCTGGGGATGGAGGCATCTGCATCAACGGCGCGGCGGCGCACTTGATACACCCCGGTGACATGGTGATAATCATGTCCTTCTTGCTGGCCGAGGATTCCGAACTGGAGGGTTACGAACCCAAGGTCGTGCACGTCGATGCCGCCAACCGCATCGTCGCCTTGGGTAACGATCTCGCCGAGCCGGTCCCAGGGGCGGGCGATCAGGTTTCTGCACGCTCGGTGTGAGCCTTCGACGGCGAGGTGGGTATGCGCAACGCGGATGTTGTTGTGGTGGGCGGGGGGAACGCCGGCTACTGCGCAGCTCACGCCGCGGCCGAACGTGGGCGACGCGTGGTGCTGCTGGAGAAGGCGCCGCGGGCGCATGCCGGTGGGAACAGCTACTACACGATAGGTTCGACCCGGATGGTGCACGACGGGCTCGACGACCTGCTCGACGTCCTCGAACCTGATGAGCGCCACGCGCGTACTGAGGTGCCGCCGTACTCGGCAGCAGAGTTCCTGGCCGATCTGGAGCGGGTCACCCAGGGGCGGGGCGACAAGGAACTCGCTGAGGCTGTCGTCGAAGGCTCGCGTGACGCGGTCCGCTGGCTACATGAATTGGGGCTGCGATTCCAGCTGATGTACGAGCGGCAAGCTCACGAGCGTCCCGATGGGGCCTTCGTGTTCTGGGGTGGATCGCATGTGTGCAACGTCGACGGTGGTCCTGGGCTGATGTCGGACCACGAGCGGGTCGCATCACGACTCGGAGTCGAGGTGTACTACAGCTCCTCGGTCACAGGACTCATGACTGATGGCGGTTCGGTCGTTGGCGTTCGGATAGGTGATCAGGAGCTTCCAGCTGAGTCGGTGGTGATCGCCAGTGGCGGTTTCGAGGCAAATGCGCAATGGCGGCAGCGCTACTTGGGAGACGGGTGGCAGCACGCGAAGGTGCGTGGCACGCCGTACAACACCGGCGACCTGATCCGCGCGGCTCTGGAGATAGGTGCAGATCGTGGAGGCGACTGGTCGACTTGCCATAGTGTTCCGTGGGACGCTTCATTTCCTGAGAACGAAAGCAATCGTGCCTTGACGAACCGACTCAGCCGGTACGGCTATCCGCTCGGCATCGTTGTCAACCGCCGGGGTCAACGTTTTCTCGACGAAGGTGCCGACTTTCGCAACTATACGTACGCAAAGTACGGCAAGCCGATCCTCGAACAGCCGGGTTCGATGGCGTTTCAGGTGTTCGATGCGAAGTCGCGCTCGATGCTGACGGCGTACGAGTACGAGATGCCCGGGATCATCCCGACCGTCGCCGACAGCGTCGAAGAGCTTGCCGCGGCCGTGGGCATCGACGTCGACGGATTCGTGCAGACGGTTCGCGAATTCAACTCATCGATCAACACCAGCCAGCCGCTCGATCCGACGATCAAGGACGGCCGCAGTGCGTCGGTGGTGCCCGTCAAGAGCAATTGGGCATCGGCGGTCGAGACGCCGCCGTACTACGCGTATCCGGTGACCTGTGGAATCAGTTTCACCTTTGGCGGCCTTCGCGGTGACGTTGACGGCCGAGTGCTTGATCAGTCGAGTGCGCCGATCCCGGGACTCTTCGCGTGCGGTGAAACGCTCGGGGGCCTCTTCAGCGGAAACTACCCTACGGGTTCCGGCCTGACCGCGGGAATGGTGATCGGGCGACGCGCGGGCTCGCTCGCCTGAGCCGCTGTCGCGGACACGAGCACGACCACGGTCGGAAGCCGATCATCCACCCAATCCGGTCCATGACAGCGTCCTGCAGGGCAAAGGCTTGACGTGATTTCGAGAGTTTGGGGTTGCATCTCCGTGACGAGTGTTGATCGTGTGGAGTTGACTGCGAGCCAGCGTGGCAATTGGGCGGCCCTGGGTCTGGCTCCGGGGTCGTCCGTGTTCGGTGCTGGTCAGTTGATCTGGCTGGATGGCCCGATCGACGTGGCCGGGTTCGCGGCTGCTGTCGGCACGGTCTTCGCGGAGACGGACGCGTTGCGTGTGTGTTTCGAAGACGATGATGGTGTCCCTTTTCAGTGGGTCGACACGTCGAAGAGTCTCGACACGAAGGTCGTGGATGCCGGCCACGACGACGACCAGGTGCGGGCGATGGCACGGCAGCAACTCGTGGAGATGCCGCTGAACTCCCCAGCGCCGTCGACGTGTTCGACGCTGGTCCGTCGCAAGTCCGGGACGTGGGCGTGGCTGCTCACGTCCAATGTCCTGCTGATCGATGGTTACAGCATCTCGCTGTTCATCCGTCGGGTCGCCGAGGTCTACTCGGCGGCGCAGGTGGATGGCGTGGTGCCGGCCCGCTGGTTCGGCAGTTTGAAAGACGTCGTGGACGCCACGAGCCCGGGGTCCGAGCTCGATACCAGTCGAGAATACTGGAACGCCGTGCTCGGCATCGAAGCCGTTGAACGAGACGGCCCCGTAGAGGATCTTTCCGAGGTTTTCGAGTTCTCGTACCGGCCGAATAGCGTTCCGGTCGGCGGTGAGACCTACGCGCAGATCCAAGAGCTCGCACGGCAGGCAGGGGTCTCCTGGGCCGACCTCCTGATCGCGGTGTGGGGTGTCTACACCGGCTTCGTGGACGGCCACGACTACATCGCCGTCCGGGTGCCCATGATGCTGCGCGACAGCCGTGAATCCCTGAGGACGCCGTGTGCGATCTCGAGGGCAACCCCGGTCGTCGCCACGATCAGTCCCTACCACACCCTCACGGACATCCTCGAGATCGTCGCGGACCAGCTGAAGACCTCCCGCCACCACACCTCTGTCGAAGATCATCAGATCGCTCGGTTGTGGCCGGGCGGTCAAGCCTCATACCTCCAACTGCCCACGATCAACATCAGGGTCTTCGAACCGATGCGACGCATGGGCGACGTTGTCGCGGTCGGTGAAACGATCAGCCCGGGCCCGGTGGGGTCACTCGACCTCGCGGTGTATCGGGATCCGGAATCCGGACTCCGGTTGGAGGTATCCGCCAGTTCTGGCGCGGTCGATGGGCTCGAGCATGCCGAGAAGTTCGGCCGCCTTCTTGATGCCGCGATCAGCGGGTCTCCCACTCGAACACTGTACGAGTTGCTCGCCGAGTTGACACCGGACACTGACGGCCCAGCGTCACCGTCGCCCCGCGGTGAGGTACGTGATGTTGCGCCGGCGACGCTGGACGGGTTGATGCGTGCGCGGGTCGCGGCCGATCCGGACGCGGTCGCGGTGGTCGCCGATGCAGTCGGTGTCGAGTTGACGTATCGGGAGTTGGATGCGCGGGTGAACGCGCTCGCGCAGCTACTGATCGGTCAAGGCGTGCGCGTCGGGGACCGGGTCGCGGTCGCGTTGCCGCGGTCTGTCGATCTGGTGGTCGCGCTCGCCGGCGTGATTCGCGCCGGCGCGGCGTATGTGCCGATTGATCCGGGCTATCCCGCCGAACGTGTCGGGCACATCATCGAAGACGCCGCACCGCGTGTGGTGATCACAGACCAGCAGACCGCTGATTTGTTCGGTCGCGTGCTGAGCGAATACCCGGCACGAGTACTACGACTCGACAACCACGACGTACGGCAACGCCTGACCGCCGACGAGGAAGCCGCCCCGGTTCTGGCGCGGCCGTTGAACGAGTTGGACACCGCCGTTGTCATATTCACATCGGGAACGACAGGCCGCCCGAAGGGTGTCGCTGTTCCGCACCGTGCACTCGTGAACCGTCTCGCGTGGGGCGAGCCGACCTTAGCGTACAGCCCCGACAGTGTCGCATTGTCGAAAAGCGGTGTAGGTTTTGTAGACGCTGTGACCGAGTTGTTCGGGCCACTCACCGCGGGCGCGAAAGTCGTGCTCCTCCCAGACGAAGACGCTCGAGACCCGGCCGCTCTGCTCCAGACTGTTCACCGTCACCGTGTCACCCATCTACTCAGCGTGCCCAGCTTCACCGACGTCATAGCCCGTCACGACGATGCGGTCCGGTCGCTGACCTCGCTCCACCACTGGATCTCCTCCGGTGAAACACTCGGCTCGGGCACACTGAACGCGTCACGGCACGCCGCACCCCAAGCACTGCTGCTCAACTTCTACGGCTCGACCGAGATCACCGGCGATGGCACAGCAGCCATCATCGCCGAGACGGATCCCCCCCACATCGGCGGACCGGTACCGAACACGTCGGCACGCGTCCTTGATTCATGGCTGCGGCCAGTACCCGTCGGCGTCGCCGGCGAACTGTACGTAGGCGGGGCGCAGCTGGCGGATGGGTACATGGCTCGTGCCGATCTGACCGCGGACCGGTTTATAGCTGATCCGTTCAGTTCCGACGGTGCACGCCTGTACCGCACAGGTGATCTGGCCCGGTGGAACTCCCGCGGCCAGCTCGAATACCTAGGCCGCACAGACGACCAGGTGAAGATACGCGGGTTCCGGATCGAACTCGACGAAATCCGCGCTGCGCTCGAACTACACCCAGCAGTGCACGGCGCAGCAGTCATCGCATCAGACCACCCGGCCGGCGGAAAGTTCCTTGCGGCGTATGTGACCGCGCCCGCTGATGATGCGACGCTGTTCGACAGTCTGCGTGAGCATGTTGCGAGGCGGGTGCCCGAGTACATGGTCCCGGCTGTGTTCGTGCGCCTGGACGCATTCCCCGTCACCGCAAACGGGAAACTCGATCGTCGCGCCCTGCCCGAGCCGGACCTGGTCTTGGGCACCACCGGCGGACGCCCACCAGAAACCCCCACCGAAACCGCACTCGCCGCAATATTCCGCGACGTACTACGCCTCGGTGGCGATACCGAACTCAGCGTCGACGACGACTTCTTCCACCTCGGCGGGCACTCGTTGCTGGCGACGAGAGTACTCGCGCGGGCCAACGCACAACTCGGGTCCCGGCTGAACTTACGGGGAGTGTTCGACCACCCCACCATCGGAGCACTGGCCCGGATCATCGACGAATCCGCCGACACCGCCCAAACCTCGGCGCTCCGAATCGGCAACCTACCACGCCCGGCCGTACTACCAGTCTCCTACGGACAACAAGCACTATGGCTGATCGACCGTCTGGGCGGCCCTAGCAGCCGGTATGTGGTGCCGGTGGTGCTGCACCTACGTGGAGAGTTGAATGCCGAGGCTCTGGGCACGGCGGTGCGGGATGTGGTCGTACGCCATGAAGCGTTGCGCACACTCTTGGTAGAGGAAGAAGGAACGCTGAATCAGGTCATCATTCCTGCCAGCGAAGCAGCAGGCCGGCTCGTTCTGCTCGTCGAGGATCTTACAGGTGTGGATTCTGCTGGCGTGGATGCGCGGATCGGGGAGGTGGTGCAGGCCGGATTCGATCTCGCGTCCGATCTACCGATCAGCGTGGCGTTGCTGAGGACCGGCGACTGCGAGTGGGAGTTCGTTGTCACAGTGCATCATCACGCCGTGGATGAGTGGTCATTCCCGTCGTTATTGGGTGATCTGTCGGCCGCCTACCAGGCGAGAGTCGCCGACGAGGAACCGAGGTGGGTTCCACTGCCGGCGCAGTACGCGGACTACGCGCTCTGGCAACACCGTGTCCTGGGCGACGTGAACGATCCTCATTCCCAGTTGACGGGTCATCTGGCCTATTGGCGTGAGCAGTTGGCGGATGTGCCCGAGGAATCGACGATCACCCTGGATCGGGTGCGCCCGGTGGTACCGACGCACCGCGGTGAGGATCTCCGATTCACCGTCGATCCACGAGTGATGGATGGTCTGCGACAGATCGCTGACGAGCACGGCGTGAGTATGTTCATGATAGTCCAGGCTGCGACCGCACTGACGGTCTCGACCCTGGGCGCGGGCGACGATGTGGTGATCGGTTCACCTGTCGGCGGGCGAACCGAAGACGGGCTTGAGAACCTGGTCGGGTACTTCGTGAACACGCTACCGATCCGCCACCAGTTCCACGCCGTTGACTCGATCAGCGACGTGCTGCAGAACACCAAACGAACAGTGCTCGAGGGTTTCGAACACCAGAACGCGCCGTTCGGAGATATCGCGCGCGCTCTGAGTACCGAGCGATCTACTGGCCGCAACCCACTCTTCCAAATAATGCTCACCCACCGGCACCGAGTCGATAGCCAGCGGTCAGCGTTGTTCGGCGGATTGGTTGCCGGGTCGACTTCACCGTCGATCGCGTCGGTGAAAACCGACATCGACCTGTATGTCCTGGATGCTCCAGACGAAATCAGTGGGTACCTCACGTACGCCACGGACATTCTGGACCGCGACACCGCTGAACGGTTCATGCATACTTTGCAGACGACATTGGCGGCTATCGCAGAAAGTCCGGACCGGCGGGTCGGCGATCTGGAGTTACTGCCTGCGGCAGACCGGCAGCAGACGACCGCGTGGTCCCGGGGTGAGGTGCGTGATGTTGCGCCGGCGACGCTGGACGGGTTGATGCGCGCGCGGGTCGCGGCCGATCCGGACGCAGTCGCGGTGGTCGCCGATGCCGTCGGTGTCGAGTTGACGTATCGGGAGCTGGATGCGCGGGTCAACGCGCTCGCGCAGCTGCTGATCGGTCAAGGCGTGCGCGTCGGGGACCGGGTCGCGGTCGCGTTGCCGCGGTCGGTGGATCTGGTGGTCGCGCTCGCCGGCGTGATTCGCGCCGGAGCAGCCTACGTCCCCATCGATCCAGAATATCCCACCGAACGCGTCAGAAACATCATCGAAGACGCCGCACCACGTGTGGCGATCGCAGACCAACACACCGCAGACTTGTTCGGTCCCGTGCTGAGCGAACACCCCACACGAGTACTACGACTCGACAACCACGACGTACAGCAACGCTTGACCGCCGGCGAGGAAGTCGCACCGGTCTTGGCGCGGCCGTTGAACGAGTTGGACACCGCTGTTGTCATATTCACATCGGGAACGACGGGGCGCCCGAAGGGTGTCGCTGTTCCGCACCGTGCGCTCGTGAGCCGTCTCGCCTGGGGTGAGCCGACGTTGGAGTACAGCTCCGACAGTGTGGCATTGTCGAAAAGCGGTGTAGGTTTTGTTGACGCGGTGACCGAGTTGTTCGGGCCACTCACCGCGGGCGCGAAAGTCGTGCTCCTCCCAGATGACGACGCCCGAGATCCGGCCAGCCTACTCGCCACTGTTCATCGTCACCGTGTCACGCATTTACTCAGCGTGCCCAGCTTCACCGACGTCATAGCTCGTCACGACGATGCAGTCCGGTCGCTGGCCTCGCTCCACTACTGGATCTCCTCCGGTGAAACACTCAGCTCGGCCACACTGAACGCATCCCGGCACGCCGCACCCCAAGCACTGCTGCTCAACTTCTACGGCTCGACCGAAATCACCGGCGATGGCACAGCGACCATGATCGCCGACACGGATCCCCCCCATATTGGCAGACCGGTACCGAACACATCGGCACGTGTTCTCGATTCGTGGCTGCGGCCGGTACCCGTCGGTGTCGCCGGCGAACTGTATGTAGGCGGGCTACAACTGGCGGATGGGTACATGGCTCGTGCGGATCTGACCGCGGGCCAGTTTGTGGCCGATCCATTCAGTTCCGACGGTGCACGCCTATACCGCACAGGTGATCTGGCCCGGTGGAACTCCCGCCGCCAGCTCGAGTATCTAGGCCGCACAGATGATCAGGTGAAGATACGCGGATTCCGGATCGAGCTCGATGAAATCCGCGCTGCCCTCGAGCTACACCCAGCAGTATCGGGTGCAGCGGTCATCGCATCAGACCACCCGGCCGGCGGAAAGTACCTCACAGCCTACGTCACCGCGACCGCTGAGGCACCCGCCGAAGAAGCAGCGCTACTCGACACCTTACGAGAGCACATCACTCAACACGTGCCCAACTACATGATCCCCACCGTGTTCACGCGGCTCGACGCATTCCCCGTCACCGCGAACGGGAAACTCGACCGCCGCGCCTTGCCCGAGCCAGACCTGGCCCCGGGCACCACCGGCGGGCGCGCACCAGATACCCCCACCGAAACCGCACTCGCCGCAATATTCCGCGACGTACTACACCTCGGCCACGAAACCGAACTCAACGTCGACGACGACTTCTTCCGCCTCGGCGGCGACAGTATTCTTGCGGCACGCCTCGTCGCTCTGACTCGTAAACAAAATCTGCACTTCACCCTGCGCGATGTGTTCGAGCGGCGGACCATCAACGGGCTCACCGCGATGGTCGTACCGGCGCCCGGCACCCCTCCCGCCGAGCCGGCGCTCATTCCGAACCCCACGATGCTCGAGCTGCTACGCATCTCGGGCGGTGGAATCAATGCGTACGTGTTGACCGAATGCGTCACCTTCCCGTCGCGATTGACGGGTGCCTCGGTCGTGTCGGCCTTCGAGTCGCTCGTTGCCGATACAGACGCGCTTCGCCTATCGGTTGACACCTCCAACCGGCGACTCTGGTTCACTCATCTCCTCCCGCCGGAGACTGTTCGGCCCGAAACGCTCGAGTTGACTTCCCGTGGTGACGTCAGCGTCGACGCACTTCGGGCGGCTGCCTTCGATCTCGTTGATATCTCGGCCGGGCGGCCGGTCGGCCTGGCGTACACCCGCACCCCGGAGCGGACGGTTTCCGTCCTCGCCGTCCACGCGGCGGTCGCCGACCGTGCGTCCGTACACCGCCTTGCCGAACTGCTCGAACAATCCATGTCCGGCGTAGTCGACGCGCCGCGGCCAGGCGCCCTCGTCCGGTCGCTCGAAGCCATCGACCTCGAAGGCGAGAGAGTTGCAACAGATCGCCTGGACCAATGGAACGATCTGTGCGCCCGTTCGCAGACGATCGATGCGTCCGCTTTTTCTCGAGGCGCCATCTCCATCCTCCGCTGGGATCGCACGCTTACCGATGGCATCGTCCGATGCGCGATACGCAACGCACTACGTTCATCGGGTGTGACGAGACTTTTTGGCGACGTGCTCGACGAGGAGGTGTCGCTGACGCCCGTGAATGAGTTGACGGAGGTTGGCCCATTCACGGCGACCGCGCCCGTCGCCCTCGATAAGGACGAGCTCGGCGCAACCTCTGAGTTTGCGCTGCTGCGTTACCACAACAAGATCGGACGGAGGGCGCTGCGGCGCGCACCCTTCCCCGCGGTGCTCGTGACGCGAGCTTATGCACCCGATTATGGATCAGCAGGACCCGAGGGAAATGAACAGCTGTATCAGGGAATCATTCGTTATCGCATCGGTCCGGATGCGGTGACGGTTACACTACTTGGTTTCGCAGACCACGTGGACGCCAAACTTCGAAAGGCCACGGCAGCGGAATTCCTTGCCGCGTCCGAGGGCGACGAAACATCGGACGCCAAACTGTAACGCCTGCAGACAGCAGGCTGGTCCGCGGCTCGACCAGCGCGGTTCGAGACCTGAGGCCGACGAGACCTCGGGGCGTGTTGGGACTTGTGATGGGAGACGGGGGCGGAGCCCCTCCGGGCGGGGTCTGGCGTTGCGCCCCCCCGCGGCACGGGCGAAGAGTTCGCGTTTTCGCGCGTGCCGCGCTTGAGGGACGTGGGTCCAGGAGGTGACCGCGCGTGTCCTCTAGTGTCGGGCGTTCACCTGTCGCCGACAGGAACCCATCCTGCCTAGCGTGACCATGTGCTGTCACGACGTTGCAAAGCCAACGTCGTGCAGCGAGCGACGGCGATCGAGGCAGGGACACAACCATCCCCGACTGACACCGTACGGCCGCAACGATGCGCCTTGTTCTCCGCAGGAACGCGGGCCATCGGGCGAGCCGTTCCAGGAACTCGGCGCGCGGGCCGCAACCCGGCATCGGCGACTGCGGTGGGATCGCCGCCTACTCGATCGGTTCAGTCGGCTTCCGCGAGCTCGGCCTGATCGAGGAAGCCCACCGGTGTGCACGTCAAATACGCTGCTAGACGGTGACCATGTGTCGACACGGGGGGTGCCGTGATGGTCGGTGAGAAGTTCGGCCGGTATCGACTGGACGCGTTGATCGGCCGCGGGGGGATCGGTGAGGCCTCCCCGCCGCCACGGCGACGCAAGAAGATCATCGCGGCGCTGATCGGGGTCGTCGCGATCGGGGTCGTCGCGATCGGGCTGCTCATCTCCCGCCCGGACCCGAACCTGGTCGAGGAAGGCCCGGTCCCGGCAGACCTGTTCCCGCTCAAGCAGGAGTTCGGCAGCCAAGAGTTGGCCAACGGCCAAGGCGCACTGCTCGCCGTGCGCACCGTTGCCACCGCGCAGCTCGACGGCCGCCCGATCATCGTCTCCGCCAGCGACGACGGAACGATCCGGGTGTGGGATCTTGCCACCGGTGTGCCGATCGGCGCGCCGTTCACCGGCCACACCGAGCGCATATTCGCGGTGGTCATCGCGGAGTTGGACGGCCGCCCCGTCGTCGTCTCCGGCAGCAGGGACAAGACCATCCGGATCTGGGACCTGGCCACCAGGGCACCGATCGGCCAGCCCCTCACCGGTGCTCCGATCGGCCAGCCCCTCACCGGTAACACCTGGGTATACGCGGTGGCCATCGCGCAGCTCGACGGCCGCCCGGTCATTGTCTCCGGCATCGACGAGGACATCCGGGTGTGGGATCTGGCTACCGGTGTCCCGATCGGCGCGCCCCTCACTGGCCACACCGATTGGGTTTACGCGGTGGCCATCGCGGAGCTGGACGGCCGCCCCGTCATCGTCTCCGGCAGCAGGGACAAGACCATCCGGATCTGGGACCTGGCCACCGGCGCCCCGATCGGCGCGCCCCTCACCGGCCACACCGAGGGCGTTAACGCGGTGGCCACCGCGCAGCTCGACGGCCGGGCGGTCATCATCTCCGGCAGCTCGGACGCCACTGCCCGAGTGTGGGACCTGGCCACCGGCGCCCCGATCGACGCGCCCCTCACCGGCCACACCGAGGGCGTGTACGCCCTGGCCACCGCGCAGCTCGACGGCCGGGCGGTCATCATCTCCGGCAGCTCGGACGCCACTGCCCGAGTGTGGGACCTGGCCACCGGCGCCCCAATCGGCGCGCCCCTCACCAAGCACTCCCAGTTGGTGCACGCGGTGGCCACCGCGCAGCTCGACGGCCGGACGGTCATCATCTCCGGCAGCTATGACGCCACTGTCCGGGTGTGGGACCTGGTCACCAGGGCCCCGATCGGCCCGCCGCCCACCGGCCACACCGACACCGTGTACGCGGTGGCCGCCGCCCAGCTGGACGGCCGCACAGTCATCATCTCCGGCAGCTATGACAAGACCATATGGGTGTGGGACGTCGCCACCGGCGCCCCGATCGGCATGCCCCTCACCGGTCACACCGGCGGAGTCTCGACGGTGGCCGTCGCGCAGCTCGACGGCCGGACGGTCATCGTCTCCGGCAGCTGGGACGGGACCATCCGAGTGTGGGACCTGGCCACCAGGGCCCCGATCGGCCAGCCCTTCACCGGTCACACCGGCGGTGTCTCGACGGTGGCCGCCGCGCAGCTCGACGGCCGCGCGATCGTCATCTCCGGCAGCTCGGACGGGACCATCCGAGTGTGGGACCTCGCCACCAGGGCCCCGATCGGCCAGCCCCTCACCGGCCACACCGGCTACGTGTCGGAGGTGGCCACCGCCCAGCTCGACGGTCGGACGGTCGTCATCTCCGGCAGCGAGGACGAGACCATCCGGGTGTGGGATCTCGCCACCGGCGCCCCGATCGGCCAGCCCCTCAGCGGCCACACCCACCCCATAGTCGCGATGGCCACCGCGGAGCTCGACGGCCGGACGGTCATCATCTCCGGCAGCGACGACGAAACCATCCGGGTGTGGGAGCTGGCCACCGGCGCCCCTATCGGCCAGCCAGTCACCGCCCGGGTGTTGGCGGTGGCCACCGTGCAGCTCGACGGCCGTCCAGCCATCGTGTCCGGCAGCTGGGACGAGACCATCCAGGTGTGGGATCTGGCCACCAGGGCACCGATCGGCCAGCCCCTCACCGGCCACACCGGCTACGTGTACGCGCTGGCCACCGCCCAGCTGGACGGCCGCCCGGTCATCATCTCCGGCAGCGAGGACGCGACCGTCCGCGCATGGGGATCTTGAGTTGGTCGCAAGGATCGGGTGGCGCTGTGGTGTGCACCGCGCGGATGCGGGAAGGGCACCGCGCGCACGGCCGCATCCGCACCTGGCGGGAACGCACTCCTGGTCTGTGACAGGCACCCGCGACCGGTGATCTTTGTGACTCTGTCTTAGGCAACGGGGGCTGTTCCCCCAGGGAACACGAAAGGGCGAGGCCGGTTCGCGCTTTTCGCGGGTGTGTCTCGTGTCTGGTCGATCATCAGGCGGTTCGAGACCTGTGGCCGACGGAACCTCGCAGGGAGGTGGGACCTGGTGATGCGAGACGGGGGGTCCGGGGGGCGGAGCCCCTCCGGGCGGGTCTGGGGGCTGCGCCCCCAGAGAGAACCCGAAACGCCCCCTGGCCCGCGCTTTCCGCGGGCAGGGGGCGCCTAGGGCGTGGAGGTGCCGGGAATCGAACCCGGGTCCTCCGTCACTTCACGAGGGCTTCTCCGTGCGCAGTCCGCTCTGCCTCTACTCGGATCCACCGGTCACGCGGACGAGCCGGTGTGACGATCCCAGTCGCTGTTTGATGTTCCCGTCCGCCCCGCGACCGGGCGAACGGGTGAGTCCCCTAGCTGATGCCGGGCTCCGGGTCGGGAACGCACCCGGGCCGACAGCTCCTCAGTGGATCAGGCAGCGAGGGCGAAGTCGCCCTGAGACTGCTTAACCTGAGCCGGAGCAGTGCGCATATCAGCGGCACTTGTTGTTTTGCGACGCATGGTTAACGAGATCATCGTCGCCTTCCTCGGCACGCTTCCCCTCGATCCGCATCCGGAGTCGAAACCGTTCACCCCCTTCTGCGCCCGGCTGTCGGGCACCGTACGAGTGTAACGCCCGTACACCCGTCGTTCATCCCGGTTCCGACGATCGGCGTCGCCGCAGGAGGCGGCTGGCGAGGGCGCGGCCCGGCTCGTGCCGGTCCCGGTCGTGGTCGCCGGTGCGTTGCGCGGGCACCATCGGCCCGTGAGAGGCCGGTTCGACGGCGGGGAATCCCCCGCTGCAGCTCGGCCCGTGCCATCCAGCACCGCGCCGGTCGGTCCCGAACGGCAGGTCATCGGCGTGCGCGGGCTGGTCGGAGATGGCGGCTTCGATGCGCTGTTGCTCACGTCGGTAGTGCCTGGTGTGCGCGGCGAGGATCGCGGTCATCGCGATCACGACGAGCACCACGAGAACGACCACGATTGTCAGCGCCATTGCCATCCCAGGGTGTACCCACTGCGCGGGACCGGCAATCGGGCCGGGTCAGAGGCCGAGTAGCCGGGACGGCGCCGTGTGGAGGACCGAGCGGAGGAACGGTGAGCCGAGGCGCGGCTCGGCCGCGGCCCACTCCGCGACCGCCCGCACCTGCTCCGCGTACGGGTAGGGGATGTTGGGGAAGTCCGAGCCGAAGACCACGCGATCGGCGACGTCGGCGAGGCGCGCGGGCCAGTCGGCGGGCAGCTGGGCGAACTGGTTGCTGAACGCGGTGCCGACCATCGTGGTGTCGAGGTGGACGCCCTCGTAGCGGTGTACGAGGTTGAGCGCCACGGTGTAGTCGGGCATCCCGGCGTGCGCGAGGACGGCGCGCAACCGGGGATGCTCGGCGAGGACCTCGCCGAAGACGTCGAGGCCGGTGTGCGCGCCGGGGATCGGCCCGTGCCCGCAGTGGATGACGACGGGCACGCGTGCATCGGCGAGGAGCCCCCACGCCGGCCGGAGCAGTGGATCGCGCGGGTCGAAACCGCCGACCTGGACGTGCACCTTCACCACCCGGGCGCCTGCATCGACGGCGGTGCCGAGGTATTCGGCGACGTCCGGTTCGGGGTAGAGGGTGGTGGTGGGTACGGCGTCCGACGTGGTGCGGGCGAACTCCGCGACCCACTCGGTGAGCCAGCTCGCCATGCCCGGCTTGTGCGGGTAGACGAGCGGCGCGAACGTCTGCACGCCGAGCTTCCGCAGCGTGGCGACGCGCTCCGGCTCGGGCGTGCGGTACTGGATCGGCCACGGCGTGCCGTAGTGCGTGGCCGCCTGGTCGAAGTACGCCCACACCTTCTGCAGCATGCGCTCCGGCAGGAAGTGCACGTGGACGTCGACGATGCCGGGCACGCCGAGATCGGCGAGGAACCGCGGGACGTCGTCGTCCGACTCCGGTGGGTCCGGAACCGTCACCGCAGCTCCCGCGCCCTGCCCTTGACCGCACGCCCGTACGCCCGTTGGATCTCCCGGTCGGCGTCGCGCTTGGCGAGGTCGGAGCGCTTGTCGTAGGCGCGCTTGCCTCTGGCGAGCGCCAGCTCCAGCTTGACCTTGCCGTCGCTGAAGTACAGCGACATCGGCACGAGCGTGAGCCCACCCTCGCGGATCTTGCCGATCAGCCGCTCGATCTCGCCGCGGTGCAACAGCAGCTTGCGGGTGCGCCGGGGCTCGTGGTTGGTCCAGCTGCCCTGCGTGTACTCGGGGATGTGCAGGCCGCGGAGGAACACCTCGCCGTCGTCGATCGTGGCGAAGGAGTCGACGAGGGAGGCGCGGCCCAGTCGCAGGCTCTTCACCTCGGTGCCCATCAGCGCCACACCGGCCTCGTAGGTGTCGAGGATGGTGTAGTCGTGTCGCGCCCTGCGGTTCTGCGCGATCACCTTGCGCCCCGTCTCCTTCACCTGTCCAGCCTACGCGGACGGGCGGGTCGAGGGCTCGCGGTTAGAGCCGCACGTACATCCGCAGCGTCACGTACCCGGTGACCGCCGCGATCCCGCCGCCGAGCATCACGAGGATCGGGGCGACCCAGCCGATGTCGGCGAGCTCGACGGGCGGCACCACACCGTTTGCCACGATGCCCGACAGCAGCTGGTCGATGAACAGGTACTTCCCGGCCAGCAGCCCTGCCACCGCGATGAGGGCGCCGACCACGCCGGTGACCACCGCCTCGATGAGGAACGGCAGTTGCGTGTACCAGCGGGTGGCGCCCACGAGACGCATCACGCCCACCTCGGTGCGCCGGGTGAACGCCGAGACCTGCACCGTGTTGGAGATCAACAGCAGGGCCGCGATCGCCTGCACGAGGGCGAGCGCGAAGGTGACGTCGCGGAAGCTGCCGATCATGTCGAACAGCTTGGCGACCACCTCGCGCTGGTCGATCACGTTGCGCACGCCCACCTGGCCCGTCATGGCCTGGCGGACGGCGTCGGCGCCCGACGACTGGTCGGCGAGCCGCACCCGCAGCGTGGCCGGCAGCGACTGCGGTCGGGCCACCTCGGCGAGCGCCTGCCCGGCGAACAGCTCCTGGAAGTGCTCGTAGGCCTCCTGCTGGCTCTGGAACCGCACGGAGTCGACGAGCGGCGAGCGTTCGAGCGTGTCGCGAAGGCCGGTGCAGATCGGCTGGCTGCAGTCGGGGTCGGCGGCCGAGACGTCCGCGGTGAGGGTCACCTGCACCTCGAAGCGATCGCTGTAGAGCTGCTCGGTGCGGTCGATCGTGCGCACGGCGAGCAGCCCGGTGCCGACGAGGCCCAGCGAGATCGCGGTGGTCAGCACCATCGCGATCGTCATCGTGACGTTGCGGCGCAGGCCGGTGAAGACCTCGCGGGCGACGAAGTCGGAACGCACGCGCTACCGCCCCACGCCGTAGACGCCGCGCGCGTCGTCGCGGACGACCGTGCCCAGGTGGAGCTCGACGACGCGGCGGCGCATCGAGTCGACGATCGAGTGGTCGTGGGTGGCCATGAGGACCGTCGTGCCCGTCCGGTTGATCCGCTCCAGTAGCAGCATGATGTCCTGGCTGGTGTCGGGGTCGAGGTTCCCCGTCGGCTCGTCGGCGAGCAGCACCTGCGGCCGGTTGACGAACGCCCGCGCGATCGCGACGCGCTGTTGCTCGCCGCCGGACAGCTCGTGCGGCATGCGGTCGGCCTTGCCGGTGAGGCCCACGAGGTCGAGCACCTCGGGCACCACCTTGCTCACGGTGTTGTGCGACTTGCCGATCACCTCGAGGGCGAAGGCGACGTTCTCGCCGACGGTCTTGTTCGGCAGCAACCGGAAGTCCTGGAACACGCACCCGATGCGCTGGCGCAGCTTGGGCACGCGCCGCCGCGGCAGCTTCGCGACGTTCATGTCCGAGACGAAGATGTCGCCCTTGGTGGGCACGTCCTCGCGCAGCAACAGCCGCAGGAACGTCGACTTGCCCGAACCTGACGGGCCGATGAGGAAGACGAACTCGCCCTTCTCCACCGACATCGACACCCGGTCGAGAGCCGGGCGCGTCGAGGTCTTGTACAGCTTGGTGACGCGTTCCAGGCGGATCACGACGCGGAAGGTTACTCGTGGGTCGGTGCTACCCCGTTACCCGACCCGCCCAAGCCGGCTTACTCGACCGCTGGAACGTTGGGCGGATTACGCGTCGGCGGTGGCGTGGCTGCGGCGCCAGCGGATGCCGGCCTCGATGAAGCCGTCGATGTCGCCGTCGAGCACCGCCGACGGGTTGCCGACCTCGTGCTCGGTGCGCAGGTCCTTGACCATCTGGTACGGGTGCAGCACGTAGGAGCGCATCTGGTTGCCCCACGAGGAGCCTGCGTCCTTCAGCGCGTTCATCGCCGCCTTCTCCTCCCGGCGGCGCTGCTCCAGCAGGCGCGACTGCAGCACCCGCATCGCGGCCGCCCGGTTCTGGATCTGCGACTTCTCGTTCTGGCAGGACACCACGATGCCGGTGGGCAGGTGCGTGATCCGGACGGCGGAGTCGGTGGTGTTGACGCTCTGCCCGCCGGGGCCGGATGACCGGAACACGTCGATGCGGATCTCGTTCTCCGGGATGTCGACGTGGTCAGTGGTCTCGGTGACCGGCAGGACCTCCACGCCGGCGAACGACGTCTGCCTGCGGCCCTGGTTGTCGAACGGCGAGATGCGCACCAGCCGGTGGGTGCCCTGCTCGACGGAGAGGGTGCCGTAGGCGAACGGGGCGTGCACCTGGAACGTGGCCGACTTGATGCCCGCCTCCTCCGCGTAGGAGGTGTCGAGGACATCGACCGAGTAGTCGTGCCGCTCGGCCCAGCGCAGGTACATGCGCATGAGCATCTCGGCGAAGTCGGCGGCGTCCACCCCGCCCGCCTCGGAGCGGATCGTCACCAGCGCCTCGCGCGGGTCGAACTCGCCCGACAGCAGGGTGCGCACCTCGAGCGAGGCGACCTCCTCGCGCAGCTTGGCCCGCTCGGCGTCGGCGTCGGCGATGGCGGACTGGTCGCCCTCGTCCTCGGCCAGCTCGTAGAGAATCGGCAGGTCCTCGAGGCGGCGGCGCAGGTCGTCGAGGCGGCGCAGGTCGCCCTGGGCGTGGGCGAGCCGGCTCGTGACCCGCTGCGCTGCCTCGGTGTCGTTCCACAAGTCGGGCTGGCCGGCCTGGTCGGAGAGGTCGGCGATCTCGGCGCGCAGCGCGGGGAGGTCGGTGACCGCCTCGATGTTCTCCAGGGTGGCGGAGAGGTCCTTGATGTCCGCGGCGACGTCGGGGTTCACAACGCTCCAGGTTACGCCCCGACTACTCCGGAATGGCGTCGAGGAGCTTGAGCACGGCCCGGACGTGCGCCACCGCGAAGTCGGCCGCCGCCTTGCGGTACGGGTCGCGCTCACTGCGCGCCGCGGCCCTGGCGATCGCGAGCCGCTCGGTGTAGGCCTCGCGGCTGGTGCGCACGAGCTCGGCCCGCTGCTTGGCGCTGAGTGTCCTGGCGTGCAGTAGGCGCAGCACCAGCGGGCTGCGCAGGCTGTCGGCACCCCGGCCCGCCGCCACCCACGCCCGGAAGGCCCGCTTGCCCTTGGCCGTGAGCACGTACTGCTGCGACGCCCGCGGCCCCTGCTCCCCCTTCTCGAGCAGCCCCGCGGCGGCGAGCGCCGGCAACTCCCGGTACACCTGGCTGCGCGTGACGGAGAAGAAGGCGCCGAACCGCTCCGCGGCGGCCGCGACGAGCTGCCCTCCCGACATCGGGCCCTCGTGCAGGAGGCCGAGCAGCGCGGCTGCGGTGGCGTTCACGGCGGGTGCTCGCGGGGCCGGCATGCGGGTCACCGTGCCATCCGGGGCGGCGGATCGCCACGACCGTGTATCGCCGTGTTACGAGACGTCACAACTCGCGGGTACTTCACGGCGAGCTCACAGACGTCGCCCCAAGGTTCCCGCCAACATCCCGGCGAGCGAGGATGGACGCCCGATCAGACCCGCCCGGCGTAGGCAAGGAGACGCATGGTCCGGTTCCTGGTGCGCCGTCTCCTCAACTACATCGTGCTCTGCTTGGTCGCCACGTTCCTCGCCTTCAGCCTCGCGGCGCTGACGTTCGATCCGCTGGCGAACTTCGCCGAGCGCACCCCACCGCCGCCTGCCGCGGTGATCGAGGCGAAGCGGGCCGAGCTGCGGCTCGACGAGCCCATCCCGCAGCGGTTCGCCGGCTGGCTCGGCGACGTCGTCCGAGGCGACTTCGGGACGACGGTGACCGGGGTACCGATCGCTGACCAGCTGTTCAGCCGCGTCGGCGTGAGCCTGCGACTGTTCCTCGTCGGGACGGTGCTCGGCGTCGTGACGGGGGTGATCGTCGGGGTCGCGAGCGCGGTGCGGCAATACCGCTTCGGCGACTACGTCGCCACATTCATCTCGTTCCTCGTGCTGTCGACCCCGGTCTTCGTGCTGGCCCAGCTGCTCAAATTCGGCGGCCTCCAACTCAACGAGGCTGCGGGGACGACGATCCTCTACTTTCAGGGCGAGGTGACACCGAGCTTCCAGGGCAGCGCGTTGGCCGAGCTGGTCGACCGCCTGCAGCACCTCGTGCTCCCCACGCTCGCCATCGCGCTGGGCCAGATCGCCTACTACAGCCGCTACCAGCGCAGCGCGATGCTCGACGTGCTGAGCAGCGACTTCCTGCGGACGGCACAGGCCAAGGGCCTCACCCGCCGCCGCGCCCTGTTCACCCACGGCCTGCGCACCGCGCTCATCCCGATGGCTACGCTCTTCGCATTCGGATTCGGGCTCCTCGTCACCGGAGGCGTGTTCACCGAACGCATCTTCGGCTGGTTCGGGATGGGCGACTGGCTGGTCTACGGCGTACAGCAGCAGGACACCAACATCGTCGCGATCGTCACGCTCTTCGTCGCGGTGCTCGTCCTCATCTCCGGCTGGCTGTCCGACGTCCTCTACGCAGCGCTCGATCCGCGCATCAGGATCAGGTGAGCGGCATGTCAGCACCGGTCGACAGCTCCACGCCCATCGGGCAGCCGGCCGAGCTCGCCACGGCACAGCGGTCCTCCCGCGGCCGTCTCGTCGCGCGCCGCTTCTTCCGCAACTGGCAGGCGCTGCTGGGACTCGCGTCGATCGTGCTGCTGTTCGCGCTCGCCTATCTCGGCCCGCTGGTGAACCACTGGGGGTACGACCAGCTCGACTACACGGCGTTCCTGCAGGCGCCGTCCGTGGAACACTGGTTCGGAACGACGCAGGTCGGCGCGGACGTCTTCGCGCAAACCATGCGCGGACTGCAGAAGTCGCTGGTCATCGGCCTGCTGGTCGGTGTGATCTCGACCGGTCTCGCGGCGGTGGTCGGCGCGGCGGCAGGCTACTTCGGCGGGTTGGTCGACCGAGCCCTGATGTGGCTCGTGGACCTGCTCCTCGTCCTGCCGTCGTTCCTGATCATCGCCATCCTCTCCCCCAGCTTCCGCGGCGACACCTGGCTGATCTTCGTCGTGCTGCTCGCCGCGTTCGGCTGGATGATCACGGCCCGAATCGTGCGCGGCATGACGCTCTCGCTGAGGGAGCGGGAGTTCGTCAAGGCCGCTCGGTTCATGGGTGTGCCGCCGTGGAAGATCATCTTCCGGCACATCGTGCCGAACATGTCATCGCTGCTGATCATCGACGCCACGATCACCGTGGGCTCCGCCATCCTCGCTGAGACCGGCCTGTCGTTCTTCGGTTTCGGGGTGCAACCACCCGACGTGTCCCTGGGCTCGCTGATCGCCGCGGGGACCGACTCCGCGCTGACCTACCCGTGGCTGTTCCTCTTCTCCGCGGGCTTCCTGGTGATGGCGGTGCTGTCGGTGAACCTCGTCGGCGACGGCCTGCGTGACGCATTCGATTCCAGCTCCCAGCGCGCACCCAAGGACGGATGATGAGTCGCGCGGAGCCCTTGTTCGAGGGCGCCCCGGTGGCAGCGGCCGAGCCCGTGCTGGCCGTACGGGACCTCACCGTGTCGTTCCCCAGCGAGGCCGGCCGGGTCGAAGCCGTCCGCGGGCTGGACTTCGACCTCGCGCCCGGCGAGGTGCTCGGGATCGTCGGGGAGTCGGGATCCGGGAAGTCGGTGTCCTCGATGGCGGTGATGGGGCTCCTGCCCGGCCAGGCGCGGGTCACCGGCTCCGTGCGGTTCCAGGGAGTCGAACTGCTCGGCAAGCCGGACGCCGAGCTCTCCCGCGTCCGCGGCCACAAGATCGCGATGGTCTTCCAGGACCCGCTGTCCGCGCTCACGCCGGTCTACACGGTCGGCGACCAGGTCGCCGAGGCACTGCGGATCCACCGGCGCGGCATGTCGGCGTCCGCGGCACGGGCGCGGGCGGTGGAACTGCTCGACCTCGTGGGCATCCCGAACGCCGCCGCACGAGCCCGCGCTTTCCCGCACGAGTACTCAGGCGGCATGCGGCAACGCGCGGTGATCGCCATGGCCATCGCCAACGACCCGGATCTGATCATCGCCGACGAGCCGACCACCGCGCTCGACGTCACAGTCCAGGCGCAGGTGCTCGAGGTGTTGAAGACCGCACGGGCTGTGACCGGCGCGGCGATCATGCTCATCACCCATGACCTGGGCGTCGTCGCGGGCACCGCCGACCGCGTCATGGTGATGTACGCGGGCCGCGCCGTGGAGACCGCGCCCGTCGACGAGCTGTTCGCACGCCCGCGGATGCCCTACACGCTGGGCCTGCTGGGCTCGCTCCCCCGGCTCGACGCGGACGAGCGACGGCCGCTGGTCCCGATCGACGGGCAACCGCCCGCACTCACCGACATGCCGGCAGGCTGCCCGTTCTCGCCGCGCTGCCCCCTCTCCGTCGACCTCTGTCGCGAAGTCGAACCAGACCTCGAACCCGTCGCCGGCCACTCCCACCACACGGCCTGCCACCGCAGCAGCGAGCTCGAACGACGCGACGCCGCCGACGTGTACGGAGCGGAGCCGGTGCCGGGGCCACCCGAGATACCGCGCGAGCGGCGCGAGTCGGTCCTGCGGGTCGACGACTTGATCAAGCACTATCCGGTCACGACCGGCATGGTCTTCCGCCGAAGGGTCGGCACCGTGCACGCCGTCGACGGGGTCGGATTCGACATCCGGGCAGGCGAGACACTCGGCCTCGTCGGGGAATCGGGCTGCGGGAAGACCACGACGCTGATGGAGATCCTCGGGCTCGAGGCACCCGAGCGCGGAAGGGTCGAAGTGCTCGGCCGCGACGTCCGTACGTTGACCGCGAAGGACCGCACGGCACTGCGGCGGGACGTCCAGGTGGTGTTCCAGGACCCGATCGCCTCGCTCGACCCGAGGATGCCGGTCGGCGACATCCTCGCCGAACCGCTCGTCACGCACCACGTGCCACGGGATGAGGTCCGCCGACGGATCCCCAGGCTGCTGCAGCTCGTAGGCCTGCGGCCGGAGCATGCGAGCCGCTACCCGGCGGAGTTCTCCGGTGGGCAACGGCAACGGGTCGGCATCGCGCGGGCACTCGCGCTCGAGCCGAAGCTCCTGATACTGGACGAGCCGGTGTCGGCCCTCGACGTCTCCATCCAGGCCGGTGTCGTCAACCTGCTCGAGGAGCTGCGGGTCCGGCTCGGGCTCGCCTATCTGTTCGTCGCCCACGACCTGTCGGTCGTGCGGCACATCGCCGATCGCGTCGCCGTGATGTACCTCGGGCGGATCGTCGAGATCGGCGACGTGCGCACGGTGTTCCGGACGCCCGAGCACCCGTACACGCAGGCGCTGCTCTCGGCGATCCCGGTGCCGGACCCCGCAGTCGAACGTTCCCGCGAACGCATCCTGCTCACCGGCGACCTGCCCAGCCCCGCCGAACCGCCGTCGGGGTGTCGCTTCCGCAGCCGGTGCTTCCGCTACGCCGCGCTGAGCGCCGCCGATCGGCAGCGGTGCGAGAACGACGACCCCCGGCTGGAACCCCCGCCCGGCAAGGCTCACGACACGCACGACCACGAGGTGGCGTGCCACTTCGCCGCACCGCACGCGGTGTTGTGACGTTGCACTTTGAAACATGGCCGCCTGAATTGCCGTTCCGAATTGCCGTTGCCGTGACAGGAAGGACCGTCCCGATGCGCATCCGGTCGACGACCGTGACGGTGGGCGCGCTCGTCGCCGCCACCGCGCTGGTGCTGAGCGCCTGTGGCGGCGGATCGGGCGGAGGCGGCACCCCGGTGGTGGCACCCGACCAGCAGCAGCAAGGCCAGAACGAGATCAACCCCGTGCCGCGCGACCAGATCCCGGACGGTGGCGACCTGCGCTGGCCGCTCGACCAGCTCCCGGACAACTTCAACCGCAACCAGGTCGACGGCACGCTGGGGGTGAACAGCGACGTCATCTCGGCGTTCATGCCCGGCGCCCACCGCACTCTTCCCGACGCGACGGTCGAGGTGGACACCGATTACTTCACCTCGATCGAGCTGACGTCGAGCGAACCGCAGACCATCACCTACACGATCCGGCCCGAGGCCACGTGGGACGACGGCACGCCGATCACCTGGCGCGACCTGCAGGCCCAGTGGCAGGCGCTGAACGGCAGCAACCCGGCGTTCCAGGTCGCCTCGACCACCGGATACGAGGACATCGCTTCGGTCGAGCGCGGGGTGGACGACAAGCAGGCCGTCGTCACGTTCACCCGGGTGTTCAGCGAGTGGCGCAGCCTCTTCAGCCCGATCTACCCGGCGTCCACGAACACCGACCCGGCCGTGTTCAACAGCGGTTGGATCAATGCCGTGCCCACCTCGGCCGGGCCGTTCCGGCTGGAGAGCGTCGATGCGACGGCGCAGACGATCACGCTGGTGCGCAACGAGAAGTGGTGGGGTGACCGGGCGAAGCTCGACCGGATCATCTTCCGAGTCGTCGAGCGCGGGGCCATGCCCGACGCGCTGGCCAACAACGAGATCGACTGGTACGCGATCGGCTCGGACGTCAACCTGTTCGCCCGCGCGCAGTCCATCCCGGGCACCGAAATCCGGCAGGCTGTCGAGCCGCGGTACAACCACATCACTTTCGGCGGCGCGCCCGGCTCCCTGCTGGCGGACGCGGCACTGCGCCGCGCGGTCGCGCAGAGCATCGACCGCCAGACCATCGCCCGCGCGCTGATCGGCCAGATCGCCCCGGAGACCACCCCGCTGGGGAACTACCTCTACGTCCAAGGATCGAAGGACTACGTCGACCACGCGCAGGCAGTGACCTTCGATCCGGCAGCCGCGACCGCGACACTCGACCGGCTCGGTTGGACATCCCCCGGCCAGGGCCAGGTCCGCACGAACAACGGGCGCCCGCTCACCCTGCGACTCGTCACCGATGCAGGTAACCCGATCACCGAGCGAATCACGGCGCTGATCCGGGACCAGCTCGCCAACGCCGGCATCGGTGTCGAGCTCGTGCAGGCGGCCGCAGGTGACTTCTTCGACCAGTACGTCACACCGGGCAACTTCGACATGATCACGTTCGGCTGGGAAGGCACCCCGTTCCCCGTCACCTCGACCCGCAACGTCTACTCGACGTCGGGCGAGCAGAACTACGGCCATATCAGCACCCCCGAGATCGACGCCCTGTACGACCAGGCGATCCGCGAGCTCGACGACGCGCGGCGGGTCGAGCTGGGACAGCAGATCGACGAGCTGCTCTGGCAGGAGATGCCGCAGTTGCCGCTGTACCAGTCCACCGGCGCTTACGCCGTGCGCAGCACGCTCGCGAACTACGGGGCGAATGGCTTCGCCTCCGTCGACTACGCCGACATCGGCTTCGTCGGCTGAACAACACGAGGAGAACGATGAGGACCCGTTCGCGCCGTCTCGCGGTGGGCGCCGTCGCCATGGCGTTGCTGCTGACCGCATGCGGTGGAAGTGGCGGCGGCGACGGCACCGGCGGGCTCGCCGGGATCGAAGAGCAGCAGCGGGGTGTCAACGACATCAACCCGGTCGCCCGTGAGCAGGTCCGCGACGGCGGCGACCTCCGCTGGCCCTTGGACGCGATCCCGGACAACTTCAACATCAACCACGTCGACGGAAACCTCCTCGACAACCGCGACATCGTTGAAGCCCTGATGCCCGGCGCCTTCGTCCGCGAAGCCGACGGCAGCGTGAGCCTCGACGAGGACTACTTCACCTCGATCGAGCTCACCTCCGCCACTCCGCAGGTCGTGACCTACACGATCAACCCGGCGGCCACGTGGGGCGACGGCACGCCACTCACGTGGCGGGATCTGCAGGCGCAGTGGCAGGCGCTGAACGGCACCAATCCGGCCTACCTACCGGCCGACACCGCCGGCTACGACAGCGTGGCCTCGGTGGAGCGGGGCGTCGACGACAAGCAGGCCGTGGTCACGTTCGCCAGCCCCTACGCCGAGTGGCGCGCGATGTACGAGCACATCTACCCGGCGGCCACCAACGCCGACCCGGAGGCGTTCAACCGGGGCTGGTTGACGTCGATCGGCACGACGGCGGGCCCGTTCCGGGCCGAGACCGTCGACACCACGGCTCAGACGATCACGCTCGTGCGCAACGAGAGGTGGTGGGGAGAGCCTGCGAAGCTGAGCCGCATCATCTACCGGGTCGTCGAGCGAGGCGCGCTCGCCGACGCCCTTGCCAACAACGAGATCGACTACTACCGCATCGGGTCGGACGTCAATTTGTCCGCCCGCGCGCGGGGGATCCCGGGTGTGGTCGTGCGGCAGGCCGTCGAGCCGCTCTTCAACCACATCACGTTCAACGGCGGGCCGGGCGCCATCCTGTCCGACCCTGCGCTGCGGCGAGCCATCGTGCAGGGCATGGATCGCCAGGCCATCGCGAGTGCGCTGGTCGGTCAGATCGTCCCGAGCATCGCGCCCCTCAACCAGTTCATCTTCGTGCAGGGGTCGGAGAACTACGTCGACCACGCCCAGGGCGTCGCGTACGACCCTGCCGCCGCTAATGCCGCGCTCGACGCGCTGGGCTGGGTCTCGCCGGGCGAGGGCCAGGTCCGCGCGCGGAACGGGCAGCCGCTGAACGTGCGCTACGTCGCGACCGCGGGCAACCCCATCAGCGAGCGGATCGTGGCCATCACCTCGCAGCAGCTGCGGGCGATCGGAGTGGGCGTCGAGGTGATCCCGGCGGCGTCCCCGGACCTGTTCGACCAGTACGTGACGCCCGGCAACTTCGACATGATCGGCTTCGCCTACTCCGGCTCGCCGTTCCCGATCACGGACAGCCGCGAGGTCTTCGTCTCGGGCAGCGAGTCGAACGTGAGCCGCATCAACACCCCGGAGATCGACGCGCTGTTCGCGCAGGCCAGCGCCGAGCTGGACGATGTGAAACGCATCGAGCTCTGCCAGCGGATCGACCAGGCACTGTGGGAGCAGATGCCGCTCGTGCCGCTGTACCAGGCCACCGGCGCCGTCGCGGTGCGCGGCACGCTGGTGAACTTCGGCGCCAAGGGCTTCGCCGACCTCGACTACACCGAGATCGGCTTCACGGGCTGACGTGAGCCGGGCCCTGCGGTACGGGCTGGTCACGTCCGGGCTCGTCCTCGCCGTGTGCGCCGTGCTCGCCGTCGTCGCGGGAACGGCGCTCGCGGCCGCCTCCCAGCGGCTCTCGACCCTCACCGGGCGGACGGTGGGCACGATCAGCGCGGTCGACGGCAGCCGGGTCGAGGTGCGCTGGACGCCGGAGCACGGCACCGAGCGGACCGACCTCGTCGAGCTCGCCGGCTCCGCGCCCCCGGTCGGCACCCGCACCGAGGTCGCCTACGACCCGGCCGCACCAGGCACGCCGCTGGTTCCGGGTGCGGCCGTCCTCGCCGACGCGGACAGCGAGCTCGGCACCCTCTACCTGGCCGGAACGGTCGCCGCAGTGGTGGTCGTCGTGGGCGGCTGGCAGCTGCTGAGCCGCAGGCAGGCGGCCGCGCGCACGGGGCGGAGCCTCACCGTGCGCCGCGTGCGGGTCCAGTCCGGGCTCGTCGCACGCAGCTGGCTGGAGACCGAGACGGCGCCCCACATGTGGATCCCGGTCCACTTCGACCCGGTGCTCGTCGGACTCCGCTCGCCCGCCACCGTGCGGGTGCACGGCGACCCGCTGCACGATCGCCTCGTCGCGGTGGACGTGGACGGGCAGATGCTCCACCCGTCAGGGCCGGTCCGGGCGCGGGAGCCCCGTGGGCGGCGCACTGACAACCCGGCTGCGCCGGACGAGTCGACGATCGAGCGGATGGCCCGCCTCGCCCGGCTGCACCGGCAGTTCCGCGCGGACCTCCCGCTGCTGCTCCCGGCCCCCTTCGTCGCGCTGCTCTGGACCTACATCGACGGTGGGGGCATCGGCACCTGGTCCGGGACGACCGCCCTGCTCGCCGCTTCGGGCCTGTGGTTCGCCGCGCTCCGCGGCTCTGACCCGAGCTGACGCGGAACCACACTTCGCCCGCTCTGACACCCCGACTCGCGTGCATCGAGAGCGCGACTCGCCCGCACTCAAAGCCCGACTCGCGGAACTTCTGGCGCGCCTGCCCGCTCAGAGGACCGTGATGCCGTCGATCCGCCACGAGCCGTCGTCGTGGACCACCGAGATCTCCAGCTGGCTCGCGCCGGACGTGTGCGTGCCGTCGCCCTGCAGGATCTGCTGATCGACGAAGACCAGCACGGTTGCCCGGTCGTCGCGCAGCTCGACGACTCCGACTGACCGGACGGCCGTGCTGAGCACCGTCCTGCGCTCCGGCGCCCGCCGCTCGACCTCGGCGAACAGGGCCTCGTACTGCTCCACGGCCGCCCCGACGAGCAGCTCCCTGGCGGCCTCGCGGGTGCGGGCGGTGTCGCGGTACTCGTAGGAGAAGACGGTCTCGACCGCCTCGGTCACGCCGTCGATCACCGCCTCGGTCCCCGCTACGTCGGTGAGGGCGTGGTTGGCGGCGGCTCCGTCCGTGCGCAGCTGGTACGTGGCCGCGCCCGACCACAGCGCCAGCACGGTGGCGAGGACCGCGACCGCGGCGAGAACGGCGGTCGGCACCCGCTTGATCAGCGATTCGATCACGCTCACCGGTCCTGTCCCGTCGAGACGCCCACGGCCTCCACCGCGGCGACCTTCCACCCGTCGGGCGTCTCAACGAGCTGGCCGTCGAGCCTGGTCCGCGAGGGAGCGGCGGCGTTCTCCGTCACCTCGAGGGCCGCGATGACACGTGCCGTCCCGCGCGCGAGGTCCACCTCGGTGACCGCGGCACGCAGCAGCCGGACGGACCTGGTGGTCCCCGCCGCCCGCACCGCGGCGAGGTTCTGCTCGCGCTGCTCCCGCAGCTGATCCAGCAGGGGCCCGGTGGCGGCGCGCTCCCACCGGTCGAGGCCCGCATCGGCGTCGGCGGCCGCGATCGTGCTCAGCTCCACCAGCGCGCGAGAGCCGGCGTCGAGCACGACGTCACGGGTGCCGGCGAGCTGCACGTCCGGGTCGGAGGCCGCCTGCCACCACAGCAGCCCTGCGACGACCGTCGCGAGCCCTGCCCATGCGACGAGGAGCGTCCGCGGCGGGATCCTCACGGCAGCCCCAGCAGCTGGGCGAGGGTGCGTGCGCCGCCGCCGTCCATCTGCCCGACGGGGCCCGGCAACCGTTGCGGCTCCACCTCGGGCTCGGCCTCCGTGCCGGAACCGCCTGCCTCGGCCGGACCGTCCGGCTCGTCACCGCGAGGCGCGTTCTGCGCTCCCCGCACGCTGATCGGGCTGCCGTCGGGCTCGGCGCAGCCCACGTCGTAGTTGGGCTCGGCCGTGGTGAGCTCGTCGGCACGACGTTGGGCGGTCTCCTCGTAGCCCCTCGTGCACGGCAGCGGATCGAAGAAGTTGAGCACGAGGCCCAGGTGCCCCCGCCCGTCCGGGGCGGTGCTCGGTGTGAACGCGTTGATCACCGGGAACGCCACCAGCAGCTGCTCGATGGCGTCAGTGCGGCTCTCGGTGACCTCCGAGACGGTGAGCAGGTTCGCGATCAGCACCGACATGTCCGAACCGGACTTCCGCAGGAGGTCCTCGATGTGCCGGGCCACCCGGGGCGACGCGGTGATCACGCGGCGCAGGTCGGGGTCGGAGTCGGCGAGCTGCTCGCTGATCTGCCGGAGGCCCTTGCTGTAGGCGAGGATCTCCGCGCTCTGGTCCTCCTGCGTGGCCAGCACGGTGCGGCCGTCGGCGAGCAACCCGACGGTCTGCGGCAGGTGCTCGCTGGCCGTGTCGACGAACGCGCCTCCGCCGTCGAGCAGCCGTTGCAGCGGCGGTCCGGCGCCGTCGAACGCGGTGCCCAGCTCCGCGACGACGGTCTGCACGGAGTCGATCGGCACGCTCGTGAGCAGCCCGTCCAGGTGGGCCAGCACGTCCTCGGTGCGCGGCGGAAGCTCGGTGCGCTCGACCGCGATCACGGAACCCTCGGTGAGGTACGGCGGATCGCCGTCGTCGGGCTGCAGGTCCACGAACTGCTCGCCGATCGCGGACCGGTTGGCGATCACGGCCCGCGCCGCGGCCGGGATCTGGGGCGCGGTGTCGTCGATGTCCAGCTCCACGGCGACACCGGTGCTGGTCAGGCGCAGGTCCACCACCCGCCCGACGGCCACCCCTCGGTAGGTCACCTCGGCGTTCTCGAAGATCCCGCCGGAGTCGGCCAGCTGCACGGTGACGCGGTAGCCGCCAGCGCCGAAGAGGCGATCGAGCCCCGCGTAGCGGCCGCCGACGTAGGTGACGCCGACGGCGGCGATCAGCAGGAACACCGCGAGCTGGACGCGGATCTTGCGAGTGATCACCGCGATCCCCCCAGCAGGCCGTCGAGCAGGCCGGGCGACTCGCCCTCGTCGGGCTCCGCACGCTCCTCGTCCGGTACGTCGGGCTCACCACCGCCTCCGAGGAGCGGCAGCTCGGGCAGGGCGGGCAGGGCGGGCAACTCGGGCAGCGCGGGCACGGCGTCCGGCAGCGGGACGATCGGCTGCGAGGACCGGCTGAGGTTGCCGAGGATGCCGGTCAGGTCCATCTCGATCCGGACGTCGGTGTTGAAGTAGTCGCCCTTCAGCGACTCCATCGCGTAGTCGGGGAACGGGTAGCTGAGGAAGAACTGCAGTGACCGGGGCAGGTCGCTACCGGCCTCGGCGAGCTTCTGCAGGATCGGGGCGAGCGCGCGGAGGTCGGCGATCAGGTCATCGCGGCTGCGGTTCACGGTGTCGACCGCCACCGCGGACAGATCATCGAGCGCCCGGAGCATGCCGACCAGCTGGTCGCGCTGGTGGTTGAGCGCATCGATGCCGGGGGCGAGATCCTCCAGCGCGGTGGCGACGTGGTCGGTCTGCCCGACGAGCTCGGCGGACAGCCGGTGCAGGCCGTCGATCGCCCGCACGATCGTGCCCTTCTGCTCGTCCAGGTCGCCGATGACGGTGTCGAGCCGGGAGAGCAGCGACCGGATCTGGGGCTCGTTGCCCGACAGCGTTTGGTTGACCTCCCGGACGATGTCGTTGAGGTGCGCCACCCCGCCCCCGTTCAGCAGCAGGGAGAGCGCGGCGAGCACCTCCTCGACCTCGGGGTTGCGCCGGGTCGCCGCCAGCGGGATCACGTCACCGTCGCGCAGCCGGCCGCGCGGCAGCTCCGCCGTCGGGGCGGAGAGCTCCACGAACTTCTCCCCGAGCAGGCTGGACTGGCGCAGCTCGGCGCGCGCGTTCGCGGGCAGCTCGACGTCGCCGTGCACCGCGAGGTCGACGAGCGCGGCGGAGTTGTCCGGCGCAAGCGAGATCGACTCCACGCGCCCGACCGCGACGTCGTTCAGCTTGACGCCTGCCTGCGGGACGAGGTCGAGGACGTCGTCGAACTCGGCGGTGACGCGGTACGGGTGGCCGCCGAGGTCGGCGCCGCCGGGCAGTGGGGTGTCGTAGAGGCCGCGGTAGCCGCCGGTTCCGCACCCCGCGAGCAGGATGCCCACCCCGATGATCACGCCGATCCGCTTCATCGCGGCCCGCCGATCGACGGGACCAGCGTCGAGGACTCCCCGGTGAGCGCCTCCACGAGGGGCAGTGGGATCGCGGGGGTCTTGCCCTGCTGCAGATCCCCGAGCAGCTCCGCCACCGAGGGGAGCGGCACCGCGCCGTCGAGCACGGGGGCGAGATCGCCGCACGCCGCGGTGACCTCCGGCGGAACGGTGCCCGCGATTCCACGCTGGACCAGCGTGCAGAGCGTCATCACCGGCGACAGGGCGAGCTCGGGGAACGCACCGCGCACGGCCACCGATCCGGATGCGGCGTCGTAGGCGTTGATGAAGTTCGAGGCGCCGAGCGGTGCCACGTCGATGACCTCGGCGAGCGCCTTGCGCTGGTCGACGAGCGCCTTGGTGACCCCGGCCAGCCGCGCCACGTTGGCGGAGATGAGGTCCTTGTTGTCCGCGATGAACGTGTCGACCTTCTCCAGCGCCGCGGCCAGGGAGCTCAGCGAGCTGCCCAGCTGCTCCCGCTCGTCGGCGAGGAAACCGGCGACGTCCGCGAGCCGGGTCTGGAACTCGCGGATCTGCGCGTCGCTCTCGGCGAGGGTCGCGGTGAAGCGGTGCAGGTTGTCGACGGTGGCGAACAGGTCGTCCCGCGAGTCCGACAGCGTGCCGGCCAGCTCGCCGAGCCGGGTGAGCGTGGTGTGGAGGTTCTCCCCGTTGCCGTCGAGGTTCGCGGCCGCGGTGTCGAGCACGGACGAGAGCGCACCATCGGCGTTCGCGCCGTTGGGGCCCAGCGCCGTCGAGAGCTCGTCGATGCTGCGCATCAAGGCGTCGATCTCGACGGGCGTTGCCGTGCGCTCGCGCGGGATCACCGTGCCCGTCTCCATCGCGGGCCCGTCGACGTGTGCGGGCGTGAGCTGCACGTACCGGTCGCTCACCAGGCTCGGGGCCACCACCACCGCCGACGCGTCCGGCGGGATCGGGAACTCGGGCCGCACCCTCAGCTCCACGCGCACCGTCGCGCCATCGGGGACCACCGCATCCACCGTTCCCACCTCGATGCCCAGCACGCGCACGGCGGAGCCGGTGTAGAGGCCGACGGCTCGGTCGAAGTGGGCGGTGATCCGGGTGCCATCGGCCGGTTGGAACGCCGCGTACAGACCGGCCACGAGGAGCAGCCCCAGCACGCAGACGAGCGCGGTCGGCGCGGTCCGGCCCCTCACCGGCCGCCCCCGACCGGGAAGTCGCTGGTGACCGGCGGTCCACAGCCGCCGGGGTTGATCTGCAGCGCGCCCCCGTTCACCTCGGGCGGCAGGAGCCCGCACAGGTAGCCGTCGAACCAGCGGCCGTTGCCCACGACGTTGGTGAACGCGCGGGTGTAGAGCGCCATGGCGGCCACGCCACGGGACAGGTTGTCCTGGTTGTCCTCCAGCACGGTGGTGACGCGGTCGAGCTCCTCCAGCGCGGGCCGCAGCTGTTCCTGGTTGTCGTCGACGAGGCCGCTCAGCTGCTCCGCGAGGTCCTGGGTGCCGCGCAGCAGCGCGCTGATCGCGTCCCGCCGGTGCTGCAGCTCCTCCAGCAACCGTGACCCGTCGGCGACCAGCTTCGCCACCTCGTCGTCCCGTTCGGCCAGCGCGCCGCTCACGTCGGCCGTGCTCGCCAGCAGCGTGGCGAGCTCCTCGTCGCGGGACGCGATGGTCTCGGACAGCCGGGACAGCCCGGTCAGGGCTTCGCCGACGTGCCCCGGCGTGCCGCTGAAGGTGTCGGACAGCACCCGGAAGCTCTCTGCCAGCCTCCCGGTGTCGATCTTTTCGACGGTCGTGGCGAACTCGCCAAGGGTGTCGGGGATCTGGAACGGGGTGGCGGTGCGCTCCACCGGGATCGTGGCGGCGGGGTCCTGCTCCCCCGCACCTGCGACGGTGAGCGCCAGGTACTTGTCCCCCAGCAGCGTGCGGATCTTGATGGACGCGCGGGTGGCGTCGCCGACGCGCACGCCGTTCACCCGGAAGGCGACGAGCACCCGGCCGCGGTCCAGCCGGACGTCGCTGACCTCGCCGACCTGCACGCCCGCCACCTGGACCTGGTCTCCCGGCACCAGCCCCGCCGACTCCGCGAAGTGCGCCCGGTAGCGGGTGCCGCCTGCGAGGAACCGCAGGTCCTCCGCGTAGAAGGCGCCCACCGAGACCAGCAGCGCGACCACGATCGCGATCGCCCCGACCACGGCCTGGTTCCGCTGCGCGAGCGGCTTGATCGCGCTCACGGGCCGCACCGTTCCGGCATCGAGGTGCCCGGCGCCGGGACGAACGGCACCGGGGCCGAGACGCCGGGGACGGTCACCTCACCGTCGATGATGCACAGGTAGAAGTTGAACCAGCTCCCGTAGCTCACGGTCCGGGACAGGGCCTCCAGCTTCGGGGCGAGACCCCGCAGCACCCGATCGACCTCGGGCGACTCGGCCGCGAGGTTCCCGGACAGGTCGCCGAGCGCGGCGATGTCGTCGCGCAGCACGGGACGGGCCTCGCCGAGCAGGCCCGCCGTCGTATCGGTGAGATCGCCGATCGCGGCGATGGCCTCCCCGATCGGCTCTCGCTGCGCGGCGAGGCCGCTGACCAGCTGCTGCAGCTCCCCGATGAGGTCGATCAGCTCGGGGGACCGCTCGCTGACCGTGCCGATGACGACGTTCAGGTTGTCGATCACGTCGCCGATCGCGGCGTCCCGATCGGCGATCGTGGACGTCAGCGACGCGGTGGAGGCGAGCAGGCTCTCGATCGTGCCGCCCTCGCCCTGGAAGACCTGGATGATCTCGAACGACAGCCGGTTGACGTCATCGGGCGACAGCGCCCGGAACAGCGGCTGGAACCCGTTGAACAGCGCGGTGAGGTCGAGGGCGGGTTTCGTGCGCTCCACAGGGATCGTCGCGCCGGGGTCGAGGGCAGGCCCGCCTGCGTCGGTCTCCCCCAGCGCGACGTAGCGCTGGCCGATGATGTTGCGGTACTTGATCGTCGCGGTCACGGCGGCCGGGACCCGGCGCTCCGACTCGATCTCCAGCTCCACGGCGGCGAGCGCGTCGTCGAGCACCTCGAGGGACGCCACGCGCCCGACCTTGACGCCCCGGAGCCGCACGTCGTCGCCCTCCGCCAGGCCGGAGGCGTCGGTGAACACGGCGGTGTAGGTCGACGTCGCGCCGAACCCGGTGTTGGCGATCGTCGCGGCGAGCACGCCGGTGAGCAGCACCGTCACGATGGCGAAGATCGCCAGCTTGATCGAGGGACCGGTGACGCTCCTCATCGCAGCGTCACCTCCGTGCCGCGCAGCAACGGCCCGACGAGCATGCCGCTCCACGCGGGCACCTCGGTGGGCATCACACCCATCGTGGGCGCCACGAGCAGCGAGATCAGCTCCTGCTCCGCGGGCGAGTTGGCGACGGCGGCCGGCACCGTCGTGCCCTTGCCGCCCGGCTGGGGCAGGAGGCCCGTCTCGTCCCCGGTCGACGGGGGTGGCGGCATCGTCGAGCCGTCCTCGACCGGGCCGCCCGGCGGGTACTGCGGGAACACATCGGGATGCGCCGGGGTCTCGTAGCAGCGCGGTCCCCGCTTGTCCGCGTACACCGGGTCGTCCACGCCGGGCCGGTACTTCCCGCGGCTCGCGGTGATCTCGATGGTGAGCCGCTGGATCTCGGGGTGCTCGCTGCCCTTGCCGAACACCGTCTCGGCGCGGGCGATGCCCTCCACCAGCTGGCGGAACAGGCACGGGTACTCGGGCGCATAGCGGGCGAGCAGTTCGAGCGTGGAGCGCGACGTCGACACCAGCGAGATCACGTTGTCCCGATTGGCGTCGATGAACCCGGTGAGGTCCTCGGCCGCGCCGGTGACTTCGGCGTAGAACTCCCGCAGCTGCGCCTCCTGCTCGTCGAAGGTGCGCGTGGTGGTGGTGAGCTCGGCGAGCGCGGTCAGCAGGTCGGGCGCGGCTTCGGCGTAGGTGTCGGCCACCGGGCCGAGGTGGTCGAACACAGCCACCAGGTCGGGCACCGCGGGCTGGAACTCGCCCAGGTAGCGCTCCAGGTCGACGAGGGTGTCCCCCAGCCGCTCACCCCGGCCCTCCAGCGCCGTGGCCAGCGCGTTCAACGTGACGGCCAGCTGGTCGGGGCGCACGGCCCGCAGGACCGGGAGCAGGTCGGTGAGCACCTGCTCGACCTCGATGGCGGCGCGGGTGCGGTCCTGCCCGATCACCTCCCCGTCGGCGATGGCCGACGGCGCGGGGACGTCGGGCATCTGCAGCGCGACGAACCGCTCCCCGAACAGCGTCTTGGGCAGCAGCCGTGCGGAGACGTTGGCCGGGATCAGCTCGGTGTGGTCCGGGTCCAGCGCGAGCCGCAGAGCAGCGCCGTTCGCGGCGGTCTGCACCTCCCGCACCTCGCCGACGACGACTCCCCTGATCTTGACGTCCGCGCCGGGGCGCAGCTGGCTGCCGATCCGGTCGGTCTCCAGCCGGACGCTCACCACGGGGGTGAACGCCTTCTGGTAGATCGCAACCGTCAGCGCGACGACCAGCGCGGCGACCAGCAGGAACACGACGCCCAGCAGCATGTACCGGGGCCGCGACGCGCGGTCGTAGCGGATCATCCGGCGATCCGCACGGTCGTGGTCGAGCCCCAGATCGCGAGGCTGAGCAGGAAGTCGAGGATCGACACCAGCACGATCGAGGTCCGGACCGCGCGGCCAACCGCCACCCCGACGCCGGCCGGCCCGCCTGCCGCCGTGAAGCCGTAGTAGCAGTGGGTGAGGATCACCACGAGGGCGAACACGAGCACCTTGAGGAACGACCACAGCACGTCTTCCGGGGGTAGGAAGAGCGCGAAGTAGTGGTCGTAGGTGCCTGCCGACTGCCCGTAGAACCACACCGTGGTCTGCCGGGACGCGAGGTAGGCCGCGAGCAGGCCGACGACGTACAGCGGCACGACCGCGGCGAAGCCCGCCACCACCCTCGTGGTGACGAGGAAGGGCATGCTGCGCACGCCCATCACCTCGAGCGCGTCGACCTCCTCCGAGATCCGCATCGCGCCGAGCTGCGCGGTGAACCCGCATCCGACGGTGGCCGACAGCGCGAGTCCGGCCGAGAGCGGCGCGACCTCCCGGGTGTTGAAGTACGCCGAGATGAAGCCGGTGAGCGCCGCCGTGCCCAGCTGGTCGAGCGCCGAGTAGCCCTGCAGACCGACGATGGCGCCCGTGAAGATCGTCATCCCGATCATCACGCCGAGCGTGCCGCCGATCACCGCGAGCCCGGCCGCGCCGAAGCAGACCTCCGTGAGCAGGCGCAGCGTCTCCCGGGGATACCGGCGGACGGCCCGCGGCCCCCACGCGATCGCCCGCCAGTAGAACGCGAGCTGCCACCCGAGGTCGGCGAGGACGTCGGCCCACCGGTCGGCGCCGCGGACCGCCTTCCAGCCCAGGCTGGTGGACGAGACGGGCGAGATGGGGGTGCGGGTCGTCATCGCGCGGTCACAGCCCCCTCGGCGGCACGAGCTGCAGGTAGAAGGCGGTGACGACGAGGTTGATGAGGAACAGCAGCAGGAACGTGACGACCACGGCCTGGTTCACCGCGTCGCCGACGCCCTTCGGCCCACCCGCCGGGTTCAGCCCCCGGTAGGCCGCCACGACCCCGGCCACGAAGCCGTAGAGCAGCGCCTTGAACTCGCTGACGGCGAGGTCCGGCAGCTGTGCGAGCGCGTTGAAGCTGGCCAGGTAGGACCCTGGCGTGCCGCCCTGCAGCACGACGTTGAAGAAGTAGCCGCCCATCACCCCGACGACGCTCACCAGGCCGTTGAGCAGCACGGACACGAGCATCGCGGCGAGCACCCTCGGCACGATCAGCCGCTGGACCGGGGAGATGCCGAGCACCTCGAGCGCCGCGATCTCCTCGCGGATCGTGCGGGCCCCGATGTCGGCGCACATCGCAGAGCCGCCCGCGCCGGCCACCAGCAGCGCGGTGATCAGCGGGCTGGCCTGTTGCACGATGGCCAGCGCGCTGGCCGCGCCGGTGAAGGACTGGGCGCCGATCTGCGCGGTGAGCGAGCCGAGCTGCAGCGCGATCACCGCGCCGAACGGGATGGCGACCAGCGCCGTCGGCAGGATCGTGACGCTGGCGAAGAACCAGCTCTGCTGGATGAACTCCCGCCCCTGGAACGGGCGGCGTGGCAGCGCGCGCAGCACCTGCCACGACAGCGTCGTCAGCCGGCCGACGTGGCGCAGCGCCGCGACGCCGGGTATCAGCGTGGGGAAGACCGGCCCCGTCATGCGAGATTGAGGGCGTGGGTCGCGGTGGCTCCGCCGTCGGCCACGAACTCGGCGCCGGTGCAGTAGGAGCTCTCGTCGCTGGCGAGGAACACCACGAGGCCTGCGATCTCATCCGGGCGCCCGACCCGGCGCAGCGCGACCTTGCGTCCGACCGGAGTCAGGTCGATCTCCGCGCCGCCCGCCGCATCGCGGACCATGTCCGTGTCGATCATCCCGGGATGCACCGAGTTCACGCGGATCCCGTGCTCACCCAGCTCCACCGCGGCGACCTTCGTCATGCCGCGGATGGCGAACTTGCTGGCGGCGTAGGCCACGAGGTACGGCGCGGCGGCGAGGCCCTCGATCGAGGAGACGTTGACGATCGAGCCGCCGCCCGCCTCCCGCATCACCGGAACCACCGCGCGCATCCCGAGGAACGTGCCAATCTGGTTGACCCGGATCACCCGCTCGTAGTCGGCGAGCGTCGTGTCGGCGACCGCGCCGAAGTGCAGGACGCCCGCGTTGTTGACCAGCACGTCGATGCGCCCGATCCGGGCCACCGCGTCCGCCCAGTCCTGCTCGGAGGAGACGTCGAGGTGCACGTACTCGGCCGCGTCCCCCAGCTCGTCCGCGCACGCCTTGCCCAGGTCGTCCCGGACGTCGGCGGCGTACACGCGGGCGCCCTCCGCGACGCACGCGCGCACGGCCGCCGCGCCCTGCCCACGGGCGGCGCCGGTGATCAGTACGACTTTCTCGTCGAGCCTCACATGAGCTCCTCGGTGAGCGGCATCATGACCGTCTTGAGCTCGGTGTAGGCCTCGAACGCCGCCTGCCCGCCCTCCCGGCCGAGCCCGGATTGCTTGAACCCGCCGAAGGGCAGGTGCGGTTCGAGCTGGAAGCCGTTGATCCCGACGGTGCCTGCCCGCAGCCGCTGCGCCACGCGGAACGCCCGCCGCGCGTCGGCGGTGTAGATGCCGGCGCCCAGGCCGTAGTCGGAGTCGTTCGCGAGCCGCACGGCCTCGTCCTCGTCGGTGAACGGGACGACCGCGAGAACGGGGCCGAAGATCTCCTCCTGCGCGATCGGCATCGTGTTGTCGACGTCGGCGAAGATCGTGGGGGCCACGAAGTTGCCGGCGCCGAGGTCGCCGTCGAGCCGGTTGCCGCCGGTGACGAGCCGCGCGCCGGCCTCGACGCCGCCCTCGATGTGGCCGAGCACCCGGTCGAGCTGGCGCTCGGTGATCAGCGGGCTGGACAGCACGGCGGGGTCGAACGGATCGCCGTAGGTGATCATCCCGGCCATCAGCTTCGCGGCCTCGAGGAACTGGTCGTAGACGTCCCGGTGCACCAGCGCCCTGGTGTGTGCGACGCACGCCTGACCCGACAGGCCGAGGGTGACCATGCCCATCGCGGTCATGCCGGCGAGCCCGACGTCCGGGGCGTCCGGGAACACGAGCGCGGGGCTCTTGCCGCCGAGCTCGAGCGAGACCCGCTTCATGGTGCCCGCCGACGCCTCGATGATCCGCCGCCCGACCGCGCGGCTGCCGGTGAAGCTCACCTTGTCCACCAGCGGGTGGGAGATCAGCGCGTCGCCGGTGGGTTCGCCCGGGCCGGTGACGACGTGCAAAGCGCCGTCGGGCACCCCGGCGTCGCGCAGCAGCTGGACGATGCGCAGCACCGTGAAGGTCGCGTGCTCCGACGGCTTCACCACCACGGTGCAGCCCGCGGCCAGCGCAGGCGCCACCTTCTGCGCGAACAGCAGGAACGGGGCGTTCCACGGCAGCACCGCCGCGACCACGCCGACCGGTTCGCGGAAGGTCATCGCGAGGTGGTCGCCGCCCTGGTAGGGCGGAAGCGTCTGGCCGCCGACCTTGTCCACCCAGCCGGCGTGGTGGTCGAACGCGTCCGCGGCCACCTCCACCGACGTCGCGTACACGGGCGCGAAGGACAGCGGCACGCCGTTGTCCAGCGCCTGCAGGGCCCGTAGCTCGTCGGCGTGCTCACGCAGGGCGTCGGCGCACCGCCGCAGCACCCGGATCCGCTCTCCCGCGCGGCTGCGTGGCCAGCCACCCTCGTCGAAGCCGCGGCGGGCGGCGCGCACGGCGTCGTCGACGTCGGTGGCGTCCGCGATCGCGAACCGCCCGATCACCTCGCCGGTGGCCGGATGGCGGTGCTCCCAGGAGGCACCGGCCCGACCCGGCCGCCAGTCGCCGTCGATCAGGAGCAGGCCGTCGGTCAGTCCGACCGAGTCGCGACGCTGCTGCACGGTGAGGGGCATCGGTGCCTCCTGGGCTGGGGAGCGGACGGTACAGCGGTGGGGCTAGGGCGGGCCGAGTACCTCCGTGGAGGCGAACATGCGGCCCGGGTCGCGGCCCGTGAAGTGGGCACCGACGGTGGCGTCGAGCTCGGCGGGCGTCCAATGCCCCGCCGAATCGAAGCGCCGCTCGACCGTGGGCGGCGCGAGCAGCGCGACCATGCCGCCGTGCACGACGAACACCTGGCCGCTGATCGCCTGCGCGGCGGGCGAGGCGAGGTAGGCGACGAGCGGCGCGACGTGGTCGACGGAGAGCGGGTCGGGGCCGTCCGGCGGTGCTCCGAAGACGTCCGAGGTCATCGCGGTGCGAGCGCGCGGACAGATCGCGTTGGCCGTGACGCCGTAGCGCTGCATGGCGCGGGCCGTGGAGACGGTGAGCGCGACGATCCCCGCCTTGGCCGCCGCGTAGTTCGCCTGGCCGGGCGGCCCGAGCAGGAACGCCTCCGACGCGGTGTTCACGATCCGGCCGTGGACGGGGGCGCCCGCTTCCTTCGACTGCGCCCGCCAGTGCGCTGCGGCGCGCTGGGACAATAGGAAATGCCCGCGCAGATGGACGCGGATGACGAGGTCCCAGTCCTCGTCGGACATGCTGAAGAGCATGCGGTCGCGCACAAGGCCGGCGTTGTTCACCACCACGTGCAGCCCGCCGAGCTGTCCGACGGCCGAGGCGAGCAGCGCGTCGGCTGTCGCGCTCTCCCCGACGTCGCCCGCGACGAACACCGCCTTGCCACCGAGCCGCTCGATATCCTCCACGACCGCAACGGCAGCCGGGTCGACGTCGTTAATCACTAGGTCTGCACCTGCGGCGGCCAGCGCCAACGCTTCGGCCCTGCCGAGCCCGGCGCCCGCCCCGGTGACGACCGCGACCTTGCCCCGCAGGCTGTACACCTCTGGTGTCGGGTCCACGCGAGACTCCTGCGTCCGGGAACGTGACAGTGGTCCTGTCGCGCGCGTCACACTAGAACCTGTTCTCGATTTCGTCAATCTCCACGCCGTGGGACTGCTGCTAGTCTGCTAGAACGCGTTCCAGTTCTAGTTCGGAGGGGTCGATGCGGATCGCCGACACACCGCAACAGGAGGCGCTGCGGAAGGAACTGCGCGCCTACTTCGCGGAGCTGATGACCCCGGAACGGCGGAACGCGCTGACGTCCGGGGCGGGCGAGTACGGCGACGGCAAGGTCTACCGCGACGTCGTGCGGCAGATGGGCGCGGACGGCTGGCTGACGCTCGGCTGGCCCCGCGAGTTCGGCGGCCAGGACCGGTCGCTGTTCGACCAACTGATCTTCACCGACGAGGCGGCGCTCGCGGGCGCACCGGTGCCGTTCCTGACGATCAACACGATCGGCCCGACGATCATGCACTTCGGGACGCCGGAACAGCAGGAGTTCTTCCTCCCCCGCATCGCCGCGGGCGAGCTGCACTTCGCCATCGGTTACTCCGAGCCCGAGGCAGGCACCGATCTCGCCGCCCTGCGCACCCGCGCCGTCCGCGACGGGGACGAGTGGGTGGTCAACGGCCAGAAGATGTGGACCAGCCTCATCCAGCACGCCGACTACGTCTGGCTCGCCTGCCGCACCGACCCCGACGCGCCCAAGCACCGGGGCATCTCGATCCTCGTCGTCCCCACCGACGCGCCCGGGTTCTCCTGGACGCCTGTGCGCACCGTGGCCGGCGTCGGCACCAGCGCCACCTACTACTCCGACGTGCGCGTGCCCGCGGCATCGCTCGTCGGGCCGGAGAACCAGGGCTGGAAGCTCATCACCAACCAGCTCAACCACGAGCGCGTCGCGCTCACCTCGGCCGCGCCGCTGTTCCGCGCGATCGACGAGGTGCGCGACTGGGCGCGGTCGACCGGCGTGATCGAGCAGGAGTGGGCACGGGTGCTGCTCGCCCGCGTGCACGTCAAGGCCGAGGTGCTCAAGCTGATGAACTGGCGGATCGCCGCGGCAGGTGACGACTCGCCCGGCCCGGCCGCTGCGTCGGCCACCAAGCTGTACGGCACCGAGCTCGCCACCGAGGCCTACCGGCTGCTCATGGAGGTGCTCGGCCCGAGCGCCACCATCCGGGAGGGCTCGCCGGGGGCCGCGCTGCGCGGCCGGATCGAACGGATGCACCGCTCGTCGCTGATCCTGACCTTCGGCGGCGGCACCAACGAGGTGCAGCGCGACATCATCGCCGCCGTCGCGCTCGGCCTCCCGACCGCCCGCCGCTGATCTGGAGGAACCGTGGACTTCACCCCCACCGAGGCCCAGCAGGACCTCGCCGCGCTGGCGCGCCGGATCCTCGCCGACCACGCCACGCCGGAGCGGTCGACACAGCTGTGGCCTGCGCTCGCGGAGGCGGGCGTGCTGGCCGCGGCGCTGCCCGAGCACGTCGGCGGGAGCGGGTTCGGGCTGCTCGAACGGTGCAGCGTGCTGGTGGAGGCCGGCCGAGCGGTCGCGCCCATTCCCTACCTGCCCTCGATCGTGCTGGGTGCCGCGGCGATCGCCCGGTTCGGCGACGCCGAGCAGCAGGCCCGCTGGGCCCGACCGGCCGCCACCGGGGACATGGTGCTCACGGCGGCCCTCGAGGCGGAGACGCCGGTGCGCGCCGTCGAACGTCCGGGTGGGAGGTGGGCGCTCACCGGCACCCTGACGACGGTCCCGGCCGGGCCGGTCGCCGACCTCGTCCTCGTGCCCTCCGACACCGACGTCTTCCTGGTCACGCCGGACGACCCGGGTGTCACGATGCGCTCGCAGGAGATGGTCGACGGCGATCCAGCGGGCTGGTTGGAGCTCGCCGACGTCGAGCTGGACGCCGACCGTCGCCTCGGCGGCGAGGACGTCGTGGACTGGCTGGTCGCGCACGCGACCGTCGGCGTCTGCGCCCTCCAGCTCGGGGTGACCGAACGGGCAGTCGAGCTCACCGCCGAGTACGCCCGCACCCGCGTGCAGTTCGACCGCCCCATCGGCTCGTTCCAGGCGGTCAGCCAGCGACTCGCCGACGCCCACGTCGACGTCGAGGCCATCCGCCTCACGCTCTGGCAGGCGGCCTGGCAGCTCGCGGCCGGCCACCCCGCCGAGGCCGCGCTGGCCACGGCCAAGTTCTGGGCCGCCGACGCCGGCCACCGGATCGCCCACACGACCGTCCACATCCACGGCGGGGTGGGCATCGACCTCGACCACGTGGTGCACCGCTACTTCGTGGCTGCGAAGCGCAACGAGTTCACCCTGGGCGGCGCGACCGCCCAGCTGCGCCGCCTCGGCAATCTGCTGGCCTCCGCACCGAGGTCGTGAGTGGATACGCGCGCTATCACTCGCGTATCCACTCACGAGGCGGGAGGCCAGTCGGCCCGATGAGCACATCGAGGACAGCAGTGCGGCATGTCGTTCCATCCACGTCGCCGCAGCACGGTGACCACGTCTCGGGCTGCTCCACACGGATCCGCTGACAGGTCACGCCACCCGAACACCAGACGCGAACGTCCAGCCAGCTCAGCCGCGTTGTCCCGCCTGCGATCGCGGAACGCGACGCCCGCGAGCACGTGAGTGCGGCCGTCCAAACGAATCGTGAGCGCAGCGCCGGCATCGTCGTAAACCACGTCTTCGTACAACGTGACGCCGTCCACCGCGAACGGTCCCTGCCGCCGCCCAGATGGAAGCCCATGTGCCTGTTCGACCTCGACGGCGTAGCACTCCTCGAGCACCGACTGGACACCGAGGCGCACGAGGCGAACTGCGGCCAGCAATGCCTGTCGATAGCGCGGCGGCGGCCGCACCTCCAGCTTGTGCTCGACGTCAACCGGCGGGACCCGGCCCGTGACCAGCACCTCGGTCAGCGTGCGCCGAGCAGCACGGGCGTCGCCCTCTGCAGCCGCCATGTCGATGGCGGTGTCGGCACGGCTGGTGACCGGCGGATCGAGCGCCACCACGATGTGGTCGAAAGCTCGCGAGCGGTGCACAACCAGGAGCGGCGGCTGGGAGATCGCCGATGCCCCGTACGGCACGGTGATGTGCACCGGATCTTCGATGATCGGGACAAGCCCCCACTGCTCAGCGGCTGTGCGGTGGCTGAGCACCGCGGCTGCTCCGCCGTAGCGCACGGCAGCCTCGAGACGGGCTGGCCGCGGCAGCGGTCCGGTGAACGTGGCGTAGACGCGCGGAACCACCCACTGCCACCGACCGGCGTCGATCTGAGCAGCGATCATGCCGCGCGTGACACCCATCCCGGCGAGCTGCCGGACGTCGGTGATGCCGTGCTGCTGGGTCTCGATCAGACCCCACAGATCGTGAGCTTGGGGGATTCGAAGGGACATGCGAAGGAGCGTCTCTCCGAACGCCCGGCCAGCGGGGCAGAATGCTCGACCCTGTGGACACCCCAACCGCGATGTGGATAACCCGCCACGGGTCGTGAGTGGATACGCGCGCTATAGCTCGCGTATCCACTCACGACCTATCGGAGCTTGCCCAGCCGGTCCAGGGTCTCCTCCAGCTCGCCGACCAGGCCGGCCATCACCTCCGCCACCGGACGGACCGCGTTCAGCCTGCCCACGATCTGCCCGACCGGCATCGCGACGACCTCGGGGTCCTCTGCACACATGATCCGGGCGTGGGCCTCGCTGACCAGGATGTTCTGCAGCGGCATGGGGAGCGGCTCCGGGGCCTCGGGGGCCGCCCATGCCTGCGTCCAGCGGGTCTTGAGGAGGCGGGCCGGCTTGCCGGAGTAGATCCGGGAGCGGACCGTGTCAGCGGAGCTCGCGGAGAGGAGCGCGCGCTGCATCGCGGAGGCGGGGAGGCCTAGCGTGTACTCGGCCGTGGTGAGCCAGGCCGAGCCCATCCACACCCCGGCCGCGCCGAGGGCGAGCGCCGCGGCGATCTGCCTGCCGGTGCCGATGCCGCCGGCCGCGAGCACGGGTGCCCGGTCGCCCACGGCGTCGACGACCTCGGGCAGCAGCACCATCGAGGCGATCTCGCCGGTGTGCCCGCCCGCCTCGTAGCCCTGCGCCACCACGACGTCCACGCCCTGCTCGACGTGCCGCGCCGCGTGCGTGGCCGTACCGGCGAGTGCGGCCACCGGCACGCCCTTGCCGTGCGCCTCCTCGATGACGTCCGGCGGCGGTGAGCCGAGGGCGTTGGCGATCAGCTTCACCGGATGCTTCAGCGCGACGTCCACATGCGAGCGGGCCACCGAGTGCAGCCACCCGAGCACCCCATCGCCCGCCGGCGCGCCATCGGGCAGTGGCGGGACGCCCAGGTCGGCGAGCGTGCGCTCCACGAACTCGCGGTGCCCGGGCGGGATGAGGGCGTTCAGGTCGACCTGGGTGCCCTCGGTCGGGATCTTCGAGGGCATCACCACGTCGACGCCGTACGGCTTGCCGTCGGTGTGGGCGTCCATCCAGTCGAGCACGCGATCCAGCTCGGCGGCATCGTTGAACCGCACGCAGCCCAGCACCCCGAGCCCGCCCGCCCGGCTGATCGCCGCCGCCACGTGCTCGGACGGGGTGAACCCGGCGATCGGGTGCTCGATCCCGAAGCGGTCGCACAGGCCGGTGTGCACCATCAGACCGAGGCCCTTCCTGCCGGGGCGTGCTGTTCGACGTACCGGTGCGCCCACGCGTAGTCCGGCTTGGCGGTGGGCAGCCGCCCGATCTCGTCCACCACCCACACGGTGCGCGGAACCTTGTAGCCCGCGAGGTGCCCGCGCACGTGCGTCTCGAGCGCCGCAAGGTCGAGGGTGACACCGTTGCGCGGTTGTACGAGCGCGGCGACCCGCTGCCCGAGCCGCTCGTCGGGCACGGGGATCACCAGCGCGTCGAAGACGTCGGGATGCGACTTGAGGACGCCCTCGACCTCCTCCGGGAAGACCTTCTCTCCCCCGGTGTTGACGCACGTGTTGCCGCGACCGAGGAGCGTGACCGTGCCGTCGACCTCCATCCGCGCGAAGTCGCCCGGCACGACGTACCGCTTCCCGTCGACCTCGACGAACAGCGCCGCGGTCTTCTCCGGATCCTTGTAATAGCCGAGCGGGATGTGCCCGCCGCGCGCGATCCGGCCGACCTGCCCCGAGCGCGCCGGCACCGCGCGCCCGTCGTCATCGATCACGATCACGTCGCGGCCGGGGTTCACCCGCGGCCCGTTGGTCTGCTCGCCCTCCTTGGCGATCATCTGGATGCCCGTGAATCCCGACTCGGACGACCCGATCGCGTCGGTGAGCATGACGTTCGGCAGGGCGGCGACGAACTGCTCCTTCACCGACGGGGAGAACAGCGCCGCGTGGCTGGAGATCGCGAACACGGAGCTCGCGTCGTAGCTGCCTTCCTGGAATGCCTCGATCATCGGGCGGGCCATCGCGTCGCCGACCACCGTGATGACGTTGACCTTGTGCCGCTCGATCGTGCGCCACAGCTCGTGCGCATCGAACTGCGGGATGAGCACCACCGTGCCGCAACCGAACAGCGACGCGAGCGCCGCCCACTGGGCCGCCCCGTGCACGAGCGGGGCCACGCACAGCCGCACCAGCGCGAAGTCCTTGCCCGCCTGCGACTGCGCCCACTCGTCGGCCACCGGCTCACCGGTGATGAAGTCGATCCCGCCACCGAGCGCGCGCCAGACGTCCTCGTGCCGCCACAGCACGCCCTTCGGACGGCCGGTGGTCCCGCCCGTGTAGAGGATGTAGACGTCGTCGCCGCTGCGCTCGGCGAAGTCGCGATCCGGGCTCGCCGCCGCGAGCGCCTCCGCGTAGTCCACGCCGTGGCCAGGGGGCACCTCGGCACCGCTGCCGTCGTCGACGACCACGACGTGCGGCTTGCTCGGGAGGTCCGGGAGCACCCGCGCGACCCGCTCCGCGTACCGGCGGTCCTGCACCAGCGCCTTGAGCTCGGAGTTCTCGAAGAGGTAGCGCAGCTCGTTCTCGACGTACCGGTAGTTCACGTTGACCGCCGCTGCGCGCAGCTTGTACGCGGCAATCATCGCCTCGAGGGACTCGATGGAGTTGCGGCCGTGCACCCCGACGTGGTCTCCAGGGCCGACGCCGTGGGCGGCGAGGTGGTGCGCCAGCCGGTTGGCGTGCTCCTCGAGCTGCGCGTACGTCACCTGGCGGCCGTCGCAGATAACCGCGACGCGGTCCGGGACGAGATCAACGGCGTGCTCGACCAGATCCGCGATGTGGCGTGGCATGGACCATAAACTAGAACGTGTTATCGTTCTTGGCAATCCCCGTCCGACCTGGAGGTCTTCGGATGCCGCACTGCCTCGTCGAGCGCCGCGGCGCGGTACTGGTCGTCACGATGAACCGGCCGGAGGCGCGCAACGCCCTCACCGCCGAGATGATGGCGGGGATGAAGGCCGCCTGGGACGAGGTGGACGACGACCCGGAGATCCGGGTCTGCGTGCTCACCGGCGCGGGCGGGGCGTTCTGCGCCGGCGCGGACCTCAAGGCGATGACCAGCAGCCACCCCGGCGACGCGTTCGCAGGCGGCGGCTGGGACCTGTCGGTGATCGAACCGCTGCTCAAGGGCCGACGGCTGACCAAGCCGCTGATCGCCGCCGTCGAAGGGCCCGCGATCGCGGGCGGCACCGAGATCCTGCAGGCCACCGACATCCGCGTGGCCGGCGAGAGCGCCCGCTTCGGCGTGTCCGAGGCGCGGTGGGGGCTCTACCCCCTCGGCGGTTCCGCCGTGCGGCTACCCCGCCAGATCCCCTACACCGTCGCGGCGGACATCCTACTCACCGGACGGCACATCACCGCCGCCGAGGCGCTTGCGATCGGCCTCATCGGCCACGTCGTGCCCGACGGACAGGCGCTCCATCGCGCGCTCGAGCTCGCGGACCTCGTCGCGGCCAACGGCCCCCTCGCCGTGCAGGCCATGCTGCGCACGATCCGCGAGACCGAAGGCATGCCGGAGGACGAAGCGTTCAAGGTCGACGCGCGGGTCGGCGTGGAGGTCTTCCGCAGCGCCGACGCGAAGGAGGGCCCGCGGGCCTTCGCGGAGAAGCGCCGCCCCCACTTCGAGGGCCACTAACCCCGCCCACCCGGTGGTCGAGTAGCGCCGGCCCGCCAGGGCCGGCGCGTATCGAGACCACACGCCTGTCTCGAGGATGGTGGTCTCGATACGGTCCGGCGCTGGCGCGCCGGGCCTACTCGACCACCGGGGGGGACCAGTACGGGTCGCGCAGCCGCCGCTTGTACAGCTTGCCGTTGGGGTCGCGGGGCAACTGCTCGACGTAGTCGATGCTGCGCGGCAGCTTGAACCGCGCGAGCCGGCCCCGCGCGAACTCGAGCAGCTCCTCCGTCAGCTCCGGGCCGGCCTCGATGCCCGCGGCGGGCTGCACGACCGCCTTGATCTCCTCGCCCCAGTCAGGGTGCGGGATGCCGAAGACCGCCACGTCCGCGACCTTGGGGTGGCCGCCGAGCTGGCCCTCGATCTCGGCCGGGTAGATGTTGACGCCGCCCGAGATGATCAGGTCGCTCTTGCGGTCGTGCAGGAAGAGGTAGCCGTCCTCGTCGACGTGCCCGACGTCGCCGAGGGTGAACAGGTCTCCGGCCCGCGCCGCCTTCGTCTTCTCGGCATCGCGGTGGTACTCGAACGACGAGGTGCCCATGCGCAGGTAGACGAGTCCCGGCTCGCGGATCGGTACCTCGTCGCCGTGCTCGTCGAGGATCTTCACCACGGAACCGGGCCACGGCCGCCCCACCGAACCGGGCTTGCGCAGCCATTCGTCGGCGAAGATCGTGGTGCCGCCACCCTCGGTCGCGGCGTAGTACTCGATCACGACGGGCCCCCACCACTCGAGCATCCGCCGCTTGACCTCCTCGGGGCACGGCGCTGCGCCGTGGATCATCGCGCGCATCGAGGACAGGTCGTAGCGGGTGCGCTCGGACTCCGGCAGCGCCAGCAGGCGCGTGAACTGGGTGGGCACCATGTGGCTGTGGGTCACCCGGTGCCGCTCCACGAGGCGCAGCATCTCGGCCGGGTCCCAGCGGTCCATCAGGACCGCCGTGTGCCCCAGCTGGATCGAGATGGCGACGAAGTTGAGCACCGCCGTGTGGTAGAGCGGTGATCCGCAGAGGTGGACGTGCTCGTCGTGCGGCTTCAGCCCGAAGATGCCGAAGAACCACAGCGCGACGTTCGGAGGATCGTCGGGGTCGGCGCCGGTGAGAGGGCGTCGCACGCCCTTGGGCCGGCCGGTCGTCCCCGACGTGTAGAGCATCGGCGCACCGAGGGTGCGCACGTCAGGACGGCCCGCAGGCTCGTCGGCGCCGAGCTCCGCCAGCGATCGGAAGCCCGGCACGTCGCCGACCGCGAACCGGGCCTTCTCCGGCAGTCCGGCCTCCTCGGCCGCGGCCGTGGCGACCTCGGCGAACCGCTCGTGCGCCACGAACGCGTTCGCGCCGCTGTCACCGAGGATGTAGGCGACCTCCGGCCCGACCAGGTGCCAGTTCACGGCCACCGTGTAGAGCCCGGTCTGCATCGCCGCGAAGTGCACGGCGAGCATGTCGATCCCGTTGGGGAGCATCACGACGATCGCGTCGCCCGGACGCAGGCCCATCGCCTGCAACCCCCGCCCGTACCGGTCCGCGGCGGCGGCCAGGTCGCCGTAACTCAGCGCACGCCCGTCCGGGTCGACGACGGCGGTGCGGTCCGGGGTGGCGGCGGCGATGCCCCACAGTCCCAATGCGGTCACGGGAGAAAACTAGAACGCGTTCTCGTTGACGGCAAGGGCCTGCGCGAGCGTGCGCAGCTGGCGGACGTCCCGGCAACCGACGATCAGCATGTCCACCCCCGCCTCCTCCCACCGCTCCACCTCAGTGCGGACATGATCGGCGGAACCGACGATCGCCGTGTCGGCGACCAGCTCGTCCGGCACGGCAGCCACGGCGTCGGCCCGCCGGCCTGCCTGGAACAACGCCCCGATCTCCGCCACGACGCTCGCGTAGCCCATCCGCCCGAAGACGTCGGCGTGGAAGTTCATCCCGGGCGCGCCCATCCCGCCGAGGTAGAGCGCCAGCGACTGCTTGAGCCTTGCCACCACGGGAGCGGGGTCGTCGGTGACCACCACCTGACAGGAAGCGGCCACCGTGAAGTCCTCCCGCTTCCGGCGGGCTCCCGGACGGGCGAAGCCCTCGTCGAGCCACTCCCGATAGGTGTCGCCCAGCTTCGGCGAGTAGTAGATCGCCAGCCATCCGTCGGCGATCTCGGCCGTGAGCGCGACATTGCGCGGGCCCTCGGCGCCGAGCCAGATGGGCAGGTCGGCGCGCAACGGATGCGTGATCGGCTTCAGCGGCTTGCCCAGCCCGAGCGCGCCGGGACCGGTGAACGGCAGCGGGTAGTGCGGCCCGTCGCTGCGAACCGGCGCCTCGCGGGCGAGCACCTGGCGCACGATCGAGACGTACTCGCGGGTGCGGGCGAGCGGCTTGCCGAACGGCGCCCCGTACCAGCCCTCGACGACCTGTGGGCCGGAGACGCCCAGGCCGAGCACGACCCTCCCGCCGGACAGGTGGTCCAGCGTCAGGGCGTGCATGGCACAGGCCGCCGGGCTGCGCGCCGACAGCTGGGCCACCGACGTACCGAGCTGCACCCGTTGCGTGCGCGGCCCCCACCACGCCAGCGGCGTGAACGCGTCGGACCCCCACGACTCCGCGGCGAACACGGCGTCGAATCCGGCCCGCTCCGCCTCCACCACCAGCTCCGCCGTCCCGTCGGGCGGCCCGGCGCCCCAGTACCCCAGCTGCAGTCCCAGTCGCATGGGGACATCTTGCCAGTCAAACGAGAACCTGTTCTACTTCCGGAATGGCACCGCTGTCCGCCCCGCTGGAGGTCGGCTTCGACTACACCCGCTCGCTGGGCCCGGTCCTCGGCCGATTCATGACGGGGCTGCGCGACCGGCGGATCGAGGGCGTACGCGGCTCGGACGGGCGGGTGCACGTCCCTCCCGTCGAGTACGACCCGGCCACGGCGCAGCCGCTCAGCGAGTTCGTCGCGGTCGCCGACGAGGGCACGGTCGAGTCCTGGTCCTGGATGCCGGCACCGCTCGAGGGGCAGCCGCTCGCGCACCCGTTCGCCTGGGCGCTGGTCCGGCTCGACGGCGCCGACACCGCGATGCTGCACGCCGTCGACGCAGGCTCCCCCGACCGGATGCGCACGGGCATGCAGGTGCGGGTGCGCTGGACACCGGAGCCGGTCGGCTCGATCCGGGACATCGCGTGCTTCGAGCCCTTGGAAGGCCCCGCGCCACCGCGGCCGGATCCGTCCGGCGGGGAGCCGGTGACCATGGTGACCACCCCGGTGCACCTGCACTACGAGCACTCGGCCTCGGAGGAGGAGAGCCGCTACCTGCGGGGACTCGCCGAGGGGCGGCTGCTCGGCCAGCGATGCCCCGAATGCGGGAAGGTCTACATCCCGCCCCGCGGCGCGTGCCCGACCGACGGCGTGCCGACCTCCGAGGAGGTCGAGCTCCCCGACCGCGGGATCGTCACCACCTTCTGCATCGTCAACGTGCCCTTCCTCGGGCAGCGCATCCAGCCGCCGTATGTGGCGGCCTACGTGCTGCTCGACGGGGCGGACATCGCGTTCCTGCACCTGGTGCTCGGCTGCGCGGCCGACGAGGTCCGGATGGGCATGCGGGTCGAGGCCGTGTGGAAGCCCCGCGAGGAGTGGGGAACCACGGTGGCGAACATCGACCACTTCCGCCCAACCGGCGAGCCGGACGCCCCCTTCGAGTCCTTCGCGGAGCATCTGTGAACACCGACATCGCCGTCGTCGGCTTCGCCCAGGCACCGCAGGTGCACCGGACGTCCGGCACCACCAACGGGGTCGAGATGCTCGTCCCGGTGTTCCAGGAGCTGTTCGCGACCACCGGGCTGAGCCGCCGCGAGATCGGGTTCTGGTGCTCGGGTTCCTCGGACTACCTCGCGGGCAGGGCGTTCTCGTTCGTCTCCGCGGTGGACGCGATCGGCGCGTTCCCGCCGATCATCGAGTCGCACGTGGAGTCCGATGGGGCGTGGGCGCTGTACGAGGCGTGGGTGAAGATCCGCACCGGCGAGGTGGACACGGCGCTCGTGTACGGCTTCGGCAAGTCCTCTGCCGGCGAGCTGCGCCGGGTGCTGGCCCTGCAGCTCGACCCGTACGCCGTCGCCCCGCTCTGGCCCGACTCCGTGAGCATCGCCGCGCTGCAGGCGCGCGTCGGCCTCGACCGCGGGCTGTGGAGCGAGAAGGAGATGGCCGAGGTGGCCGCGCGCAGCCGCGCGGACGGCGCCGCCAACCCGCATGCGCAGCTCGGCGGCGCCGTCGACGTCGCGGCGCTGCTGGAGGAGCCCTATCTCGCCGACCCCCTGCGGGCCCACGACTGCGCGCCCGTCACCGACGGCGCCGCGGCCGTCGTGCTCGCGGCCGGCGACCGGGCGCGCGAGCTGTGCGAACGCCCCGCGTGGATCAGCGGCATCGAGCACCGCGTCGACTCCCCCGTCTTGGGCGCGCGCGACCTGGGACGCAGCACGTCGGCGGCCGCGGCGGCCGCGGCGGCCGGCATCGACGGTGTCACCGTCGCCGAGCTGCACGCCCCGTTCACCTCGCAAGAGCTGCTGCTGCGCCGCGAGCTCGGGCTCTCGGACGCCGTGCGGATCAACCCGTCCGGTGGCCCGTTGTGCGGCAACCCGATGTTCGCCACCGGGCTGACCCGGATCGGCGAGGCGGCCGCACGGGTCATGGACGGCACCGCGGAGCGAGTCCTCGCGCACGCCACCGTCGGGCCAGCGCTGCAGCAGAACCTCGTCTGTGTCATGGAGGGGCGGTCCTGATGGCCGGACAGCTGGCCGCGGTGCTCGGCACCGGGCAGACCCGCCACACGTCCCGTCGCCTCGACGTCTCGATGGCCGGGCTCTGCCGGGAGGCGATCGACCGCGCGATGGCCGATGCGGGCACCGAATGGGCCGACATCGACGCGGTGGTGCTCGGCAAGGCGCCCGACTTGTTCGAGGGCGTGATGATGCCCGAGCTGATGCTGGCCGACGCGATCGGCGCCACCGGCAAGCCGCTGCTGCGCGTGCACACCGCGGGATCGGTCGGCGGCTCCACCGCGGTCGTCGCCGCGAGCCTCGTTCAGGCCGGGGTGCACCGGCGGGTGCTAGCGGTGGCGTTCGAGAAGCAGTCGGAGTCGAACGCGATGTGGGCGCTGTCGATCGCGCCGCCGTTCACGATGCCGGTGGGCGCCGGTGCGGGCGGCTACTTCGCGCCGCACGTGCGGTCCTACATCCGCCGCTCCGGCGCCCCCGAGCACGTCGGCGCGATGGTCGCGGTGAAGGACCGCCGCAACGGCGCCCGCAACGCCTACGCCCACCTACGGCAGCCGGATATCACGCTCGAGTCCGTGCAGGCCTCCACGATGCTGTGGGACCCGATCCGCTACGACGAGACCTGCCCGTCCTCGGACGGGGCGTGCGCGGTGGTGATCGGCGACGAGGCCGCCGCGGAGTCCGTCGACCGGCCCGCCTGGATCCTCGCCACCACCATGCGCACCGAGCCGACGACGTTCGCCGGCCGCGACCAGGTCAACCCCCGTGCCGGGCGCGACGCCGCCGCGGCGTTGTGGGCCGACGCCGGCATCAGCGACCCGATGGCCGAGGTCGACGTCGCCGAGATCTACGTCCCGTTCTCCTGGTTCGAACCGATGTGGCTGGAGAACCTCGGCTTCGCCGCGGAGGGCGACGGGTGGCGGGTCACCGAGGCCGGTGACACCGCGATGGACGGCCGCCTCCCGGTGAACCCCTCGGGCGGGGTGCTGTGCTCGAACCCCATCGGCGCATCGGGGCTGCTGCGCTTCGCCGAGGCCGCGATGCAGGTCATGGGCCGGGCGGGCGACCACCAGGTCGACGGCGCCCGCACCGCGCTCGGGCACGCGTACGGCGGCGGGTCGCAGTTCTTCGCAATGTGGGTCGTAGGGGCGACGAAGCCGGGGGCAAAGCCGTGAAGTTCACGCTCGGGATCGCACTCAGCCCGCTGGACCAGCTCACCGAGCTCGCCCGCACCGCCGAGGAGTGCGGGTTCTCGTCGATCGCACTCCCGGACTCCGTGTTCTACGCCGAAAAGGTCTCCGCGAAGTACCCGTACACGCCCGACGGAGGCCGGTTCTGGGACGCGAACACCCCGTGGCCCGACCCGATCGCTGCCGCGGCCGCGATGGGCGCGGTGACCTCGCGGATCCGCTTCTACACGCAGGTGCTCAAGCTCGGGTCGCGCCACCCCGTACCACTCGCCCGCCAGGTCGGGTCGGTCGCGGTGCTCACCGGCGACCGGTTCGGCCTCGGGGTCGGGCTCGGCTGGGCGCCGGAGGAGTTCGAGTGGTGCGGCATCCCCTACGCCCACCGCGGCCGGCGCGCCGACGAGGCCATCGAGGTGCTGCGGCTGATCCTCGGCGGCGGGATGGTCTCCCACCACGGCGAGTTCTTCCAGTTCGACGCCCTGCAGATGAGCCCGGCGCCGTCCCGTCCCGTGCCGATCTACGTCGGCGGGCACACCGAGCCCGGGCTGCGCCGCGCGTCGCGGCACGACGGCTGGACGTCGGCGATGATCCGCTTCGACGACCTCCGCGACACCATCGGCAAGCTCACGGCCCTGCGCGCCGAGCTCGGCACGGCCGGCGAGCCGTTCGAGATCCAGGCCGTCTGCATCGACAGCTTCGGGCTCGACGGCTACCGCCGGCAACGCGACATCGGCGTGACGGACGCGATCGTCGTGCCATGGCTCTTCGACGGCATCGGCTTCGACGGCCCGCTCGCCGCGAAACAGGACAGCATGCGGCGGTTCGCAGAGAAGATCATCACGAGGATGTGAAGCAGACATGACCGCACCGGCGATCGACTGGACCGGCCCGCAGGCCGCTCACCCCGCGCGCGACGCGGCCCGCCGCTCGATGGACGCGGTGTCGCGCGGCGCGAAGGAGGAGTGGCTCGCGCTCTACGCCCCTGACGCCGTGCTGGAGGACCCGGTGGGCCCGTCCATGTTCGACCCGGACGGCAGGGGCCACCGCGGGCACGAAGGCCTCTCGGCGTTCTGGGACAAGGCCATCGCCATGGCCGAACGCATCACGTTCACGGTGCGGGACTCGTTCGCGGCAGGAGACGAGGTCGCGAACGTCGGCACCGTCACCTCGTACCTGCCGGGCGGATCCCGGATCGACACCGAGGGAGTGTTCGTCTACCGCGTCGGACCGGACGGGCTGCTGCGGTCGCTGCGGGCGTTCTGGGAGGTCGAGCGGGCGATGGCGACGCTGCGGTCGGAATGAGGCCAGGCCCGCACACCTCCGGTGGTCGAGTAGCGCCGGCCCCCACGCTGTCCGGTGGTCGAGTAGCGCCGGCCCGCCAGGGCCGGCGCGTATCGAGACCACAGCCACGACCTACCTCGGGGTGAGTGGTCTCGATACGGGCCGGCGCTGGGGCGCCGGCCCTACTCGACCACCGAGCCTGAGGTTCGGTCGAAGGTGAGGTCGAAGTCCTTGCGCCAGGTCATGCCCTGGTCCTCGGACGCCTCCCACCGGCCGCTGATCCGGTTCTTCTCCACGTCCCCGACGAACCGCTGGTGGAAGTCGGGGTCCTCGCGGCTCATGGTCCAGTGTCCGCCGTCGAAGGTCATGGCGAACTCGCGGCAGACGCCGCGGTCGTCGTGGTAGAGGGCGACGAACCGGTCGTTCGGGTCGCTGCGGCCGAGCACGAGGCGCATCTCGGAATGCACGTGCCCTCCCCCGCCGAACTCCGACCGCACGACCAGGAACGACTCCCCGAGCCACTCGATGGTCGTCCGGCCCGGCACCTCGGTGCCCGGCGGTTCGAGGAACCACGCGTCCGACAGCGTCGTCGTCCACTCACCGACGAGACCGTCGAGCTTCTCGAGTTCGGTGTTGCGCATCGTTCGAACCTAGGCCGTGTCTCGCGGATCTTGAGCGCGCTCTTCGAGCCCAGATCGCCCCTGGCTGCGTTGTCGGCCCGACCGGGTATTCCAATACAACGGCTCGGGCCTCCGCCTTGCCAGGGACGATCTGGATCTCGAAGCCCATCGCCCAAGATCCACGAGACACGGCCTAGAGCGACGAGACTGACCGCGTGGATCTCCATTTCGCCGGACAGGTGATCGAATGGCGCGGGCCGGCACCCTTCTCCTTCGTGCCGGTTCCTCCCGATGAGTCGGCAAACATCCGCGAGGTGGCCGCGATCGCCTCGTACGGCTGGGGCGTGATCCCGGTCGAGGCCCGGATCGGCGAGATCAGCTTCACGACGTCGCTCTTCCCGCAGGACGGCGGCTACCTGCTGCCGCTCAAGAACGCCGTGCGCAAGCCGCAGGGCCTCACGGCGGGCGACGAGGTGACGGTGGAGATGACCGTCCGGATCACGCCTCCTGCAGCGCCCTGATCGGCGACGCGCGCCGACGCGAATGGCCGGCACGACCGCGCGCAGAAGGCCCGTCTCGCGCACCCGTTCGGCGGCTATCCCAGTACGCCGAGATCGATCTCGACCGCGAACGGCGTGGTCGATGTGAAGGTCCCCGTCACCGCCGCACCGTCTGCGTAACCGAACTCACCGGCGAGGTGGCACGCGAGCAGCGAGACCGGCTCGGTGAGATCGACGATCCAGTAGTGCGGAATGCCCGCGTCGGCGTACTCGCCGCGCTTGACTACGTGGTCGGTGCGCCGAGAGCTGGGCGAGACGAGCTCGACGACCACGAGCACGTCGGAGGCCCGGATCACGCCGCCCTCGCGCTGAACCCGGCGAGGCACGTCTCGGTGCACCACGACGAGGTCCGGCCGGCGGACGAAACCCGGCGCATCCGCTTCGGCGAGCCCCAGGTCGACGTCGACGCCCTGGACGGCCAGGAGATCAGCCGGCAGCTGCCGGTACAGCGCGAGACAGATCTCCCCCGACGCGAGGTTGTGCAGGGGCGACGGGTTCGGGGACAACACCAGCCGCCCCTCGACGAGTTCCGAGTAGCCGTACTCGATCTCCCCGATGGCGAGGTACTCGTCGACGGTCAGCAGCCGGGCTGGCGGCTGGATCGACACGCGTGCCTCCTCCCGCCGATGTGGAGTTTGGCACGCGGGGCCCTACGTCTCGTGGAGGACCACGCCCCGGATGTTGCGCCCAGCGTGCATGTCCGCGTAGGCCTGGTTGACCTCGTCGAGTTTGTAGGTCGTGGTGACGAGCTCGTCGAGCTTGAGCCGCCCGGCCCGGTACATGTCGGCGAGCCGCGCGATCTCGTGCGGTGGCGTGCCCATTCCGAAGATCACGCCCTGGATCCGCTTCTGCAGCATCGCGAGCATCCAGATGTTGATCGGCAGGCCCTCTGCCTTGAAGTCGCCGATGCCGGTGACGACCACGGTGCCGAACTTGCCGATGGCGTTGACCGCGCTCGCTACGTGCTCGCCGGTGGTGACGCCGACCGTGACGATCGCGGAGTGCGCGCCCTGGCCGTTCGTGACGGAGCGGCCGAACTCGGCGGCCTCGTCGATGCCGGCGAACGCGTGGGTGGCGCCGAACTCGAGAGCCTTCTCCCGCTTGAACGGGACCGGGTCGACGGCGATGACATGGGCGGCCCCGCGGGTGACGGCCGCCTGCACGGCGTTCATGCCCACGCCGCCGGTACCCATCACGATCACCGTGTCACCGGCCTCGACCTCGGCGCCGTACTCCGCCGAACACCACCCGGTGGGCACGCCGCAGCTCAGCAGCGCCGCCACGTGGAACGGGATGTCGTCGGGGACCTTGGTCAGCGAGTGCTCGGACACCACGGCGTGCTGCGCGAAAGTGCCGACCATCGTCATCTGGCCGACGTCGGCTCCGTCGTGGTGGGCGCGGTACGTGCCGTCGGGCATGCAGCCGGCCAGCGCGTACATGCCCAGGTCGCAGAGGTTGCCACCACCCGAGACGCATGCCCTGCACTGCCCGCAGGACGGCACGAACTGGGCGACGACGTGGTCGCCGACGGCGAGCGAGCGGACCGCGGGCCCGACCTTCTCGACCACGCCCGCGCCCTCGTGCCCGCCGATCAGCGGGAGCTTGCCGACCGGCATGTCACCGGTCGTGGCGTGGTCGTCGGAGTGGCAGAGTCCGGCGGCGACGAACCGGACGAGCACCTCGTGCTCGCCGGGCTCGTCGATGTCGACGTCGATGATCTGCCACTTGCCGGGCTGCTCCAGCAACGCTGCTGCGCGAGTCCGCACAGGTTCACTCCCTCTCAGGCATACCGGACCGGGAATTCCTTGATCCCGTTGAGCCAGCCCGACCGCAGCCTGCGCGGCTCACCGGCCTTGGTGATGTCGGGCATGTGGTCGGCGATCGCGTTGAAGATCAGATCGATCTCGAGGCGGGCCAGGTTGGCGCCGATGCAGTAGTGCGCGCCACGGCCGCCGAAGCCGAGGTGCGGGTTGGGGCTGCGGGTGATGTCGAAGCGCTCCGGCGCCTCGAAGACGTCCTCGTCGAAGTTGGCGGAGCTGTAGAACATGACGACGCGGTCGTCCTTGCGGATCCGCTGGCCGCCGAGCTCGGTGTCGGCCGTCGCGGTGCGCTGGAAGGCCATCACGGGCGTGGCCCAGCGCACGATCTCGTCGGCCGCCGTCTCGGGGCGCTCGGCCTTGTAGAGCTCCCACTGCTCGGGGTGGTCGAGGAAGGCCATCATCCCGTGCGTGATCGCGTTGCGCGTGGTCTCGTTGCCCGCGACGGCGAGCAGGATGACGAAGAAGCCGAACTCGTCCGCCGACAGGTTCTCGCCCTCGATGTCGGCTTTGACGAGCGCCGTGACGATGTCGTCCATCGGGCAGCGCTTGCGCTCCTCGGCCATCGCCATCGAGTAGCCGAGCAGCTCCATGGCCGCGGCGAGGGGCTCCACCTCGATCTCCGGGTCGTCGTAGGAGACCATCTGGTTCGACCAGTCGAAGATCTTGCGGCGGTCGTCCTGGGGGATGCCGAGCAGCTCGGCGATGGCCTGCAGGGGCAGCTCGCAGGCGACGTCGGTGACGAAGTCGCCCGATCCCTCGCTGCGGGCGGTGTGGACGATCTTCTCGGCGCGCGCGGCGAGCGCGTCGCGCAGCCCGGCCACGGCCCGCGGGGTGAAGCCGCGGGAGACGATCCGGCGCAGCGCCGTGTGCTTCGGCGCGTCGTTGTTCAGCATGATCAGCCGCTGCATGTCCAGCTGCTCCGGCGTGGTGCCCTCGGCGTGCCGGACGATCGCCGTCTTCTCGCGGGAGGAGTACAGCGTGCTGTCCAGCGACACCGCCTTCACGTCGGTGTGCCGGGTGACCATCCAGTAGCCCTCGTCGTCGAACCCCGCGCTGCCGCGGCGCTGGGGGATCCACGTGACGGGTGCCGTCCGGCGCATCTCGGCCAACTCAGCCGCCGGGACGCCCTGGGCGTACGCGTCGGGATCGGTGAAGTCGAACCCCTCGGGGATCCGGACCTGGGTCACGGCTACCTCCCGCAGCTGGAACGTGTTCTAGGTCGAGTCAAGCACAGTTCGGGCCGCGAGAGGAAGGCCTCGGGCGCGGTCCGCTTGTTCAAAACAGCAACGTGTTCTAGCTTTGCGCCATGGGCAACCCAGTGGTCGTCGCGGCAGTGCGCACCCCGATCGGCAGGCGGCGCGGCGCGCTCTCGGGGCTGCACGCCGCCGAGATCCTCGGCGCCGCGCTCACGGGCCTGATCGCGCGCACCGAGATCGATCCCGCGCTCGTCGAGCAGGTGATCGGCGGCTGCGTCACGCAGGCCGGGGAGCAGTCGAACAACATCACCCGCACCGCATGGCTGCACGCCAAGCTGCCCCACACCACGGCCGCCACCACGGTCGACTGCCAGTGCGGCTCCGCCCAGCAGTCCACCCACCTCGTGGCCGGGTTGATCAGCACGGGCGCGATCGACGCGGGGATCGCCTGCGGGGTGGAGGCGATGAGCCGGGTGCCACTGCGGGCCAACGTCGGGGAGAGCGCGGGGGTTCCCCGGCCGCAGGACTGGGACATCGACCTGCCGAACCAGTACGTCGCCGCCGAGCGCATCGCGGCGCGCCGCGGGCTGAGCAGGGAGGAGGTCGACAGATTCGGCCTTGCCTCCCAGGCGAGAGCCGCCCGCGCATGGGGCGAGGGGCGGTTCTCGCGGGAGGTCGTGCCGGTCGACGCGCCTGTCCTCGACGCCGACGGGATCGCCACCGGCGAGCGCCGGGTCGTGGACCGCGACGAAGGGCTGCGCGACACGAGCCTCGAGGCCCTCTCCCGGCTGAAGCCGATCCTCGACGACGGCGTGCACACCGCGGGCACCGCGTCCCAGATCTCCGACGGCGCGTCCGCCGTGCTGCTCATGGACGCCGACCGCGCCCGCGAGCTCGGCCTGCGCCCGCGAGCCCGCATCGTCGCCCAGTGCGTGGTGGGCGCCGAGCCGTACTACCACCTCGACGGGCCCGTACAGGCCACCGAGCGCGTACTCGCCCGAAGCGGCATGAAGATCGGCGACCTCGACTTGTGCGAGGTCAACGAGGCGTTCGCCTCCGTCGTGCTGTCCTGGAGCAGCGTGCACCGGCCCGACCCGGACCGGGTCAACGTCAACGGCGGGGCCATCGCGCTGGGGCACCCGGTCGGCAGCACCGGTACCCGACTGATCACCACGGCCCTGCATGAGCTGGAGCGCCGCGACGCCGCCACCGCGCTCGTGACGATGTGCGCCGGGGGTGCGCTGGCCACCTGCACGATCCTGGAGCGCATCTGAGCGTGCTCGCACACCCGTGATCAGCACAACTGGTGTGAGAGCGACAGATCTGTCGCCGCCACACCACTTCTGGCGATCACAGCTGGCTCGCCCGCGCCGACACCTCCGAGGGGCACTGCGCAGCGCGTCGGCACGGCGGTCGTGGCTGACGGGACGGTGACGGCTCGCCCGGCCTGGTCCACCGCTTCCCCGCCCGAGCCGCACCGCACTTCGCCCTATGCGCAGGAGCCCACTGGCGTAACACTTGGCACGTCGGAACGAGTACCGCCGAGAACCACGGTCTCGAGTCACGAGCGGGGGCACACGATGTGGCGCAACCGATTGGTCGTCGCATCGGCCATGGTCGCGATAGGGCTGGTGACCGCCGCCTGCGACGACACCGATGGTACCGACCAGAGCCGTGGCCCCCGCGGCCCTGAGGAGATTCCCGGATTGTCGGCCGTCGTGAGCCCTCCGGAGGAGACCGCGTTCGGCGCGCCGGTGTCAGAACGGAGAACCGCAGGGCAGCGGGACACGTCGGTGGCCGCGTCTCCTGTCGAGATTCCAGGCGTCGAGCCGCAGATGGAACCGCCAGATCCGGGAACATTGGAAGGTCCGTCGCCGGTCGAGATCCCGGGCGTCTCCCCGAACCTCACCCCACCCCCCGAGCCGCCGCCTACCGCTCCGGAAACGGAGCCAGGGGCCGAAACACCGCGATGACCGCTCCTCGAGCGGAGGAGAGAGTCACGAAACTCGTCGAGTGGGTGGCCGCGGTCGCCGGACCTCTCACCGCCGTGACGGCCGTCCTCTACTACTTCGGCTGGACGCGAACCAACGCGGCATTCCGCTACTTCGGAGTGGACCCCGCGATCCTGGAGCTCGAGCCGGTCGACTATCTCGTCCGGGCGGCCGGACCGGCGTTCACGCCGACCGTGGCCCTGGTGCTCGGCGCGGCTGCGCTCTTCGCGCTCAGCCGGGCAGCGCTGTGGCTGGAGCTCGCATGCCTGCGTCACCCCATCATGTTCCATGCTCGCGTTCTCGTCCTGCGGGTTCCGTCCGTCGTGCTCGTCTACGCCGGAGTCGTCGCGCTGTGGTGCGGCATCCGCGTAGCCCTCCGAATCCCGGACTATCTGGGTATCAGTGCGACGGTGGGGCTCACCGAACCCGTACCTGCGGCGCTCGCGCTGGCGGCAGGATCGGTGGTTCTTGTGATGGGTGTGCGACTTCTCCATCTGCGGCCACCGCCGGCCGAGCCTCGGCTGCCCGCACTCTCCACCCTGCCTCGGCTCTTGCTGGTGGCGACGGTTCTGGTGGCGACATTCTGGGCAACATCTGTGTACTCACAGCGCGCAGGCGAGGACCTCGCATCGTTCATCAACGACAATCCCGGCTCTCAAGCGGGTGTGACGATCTACAGCGAGGAATCGTTGAGCCTCTGGTCGGTCGCGCCTCCGGGCCCAGTCCCGGAAGGAGAACGGTTCCGCTACGTCTACACCGGCCTCCGGCTCCTGACGTACGCGAACGAGAGATGGCTCCTGCTCACCGGGGAGCGGAATGCCAACGGCCGACTGGCGGTTGTCATCCTTCGTGACGACACCGATATCCGCGTTCGTCTCAGCGGGTAGGTCGGCGGGCGTCCTCGCGCGTCTGTCGGCGCCATTGCGCTCGGCCTTCGTCGGTGTCAGATCCAGGCGTCCTCGCCCAGCCACCCGAGCAGCGCGTCGAAGGCGGGCGCCGGTGCGGCGTCCCGCGCGACGGTGTAGCCGCCGCGGTAGAACAACAGCGGCGGGTCGCCCCCATCGGCACAATCCAGGTCCGTGACCCGCCCGTGCACGACGTGATGGTCACCGCCGTCGTGCACGGTCTCGATCGTGGCGTCGATCCAGGCCAGTGCCCCGTCGAGCACCGGGGCACCGGCAGGCGAAGGTGCCCAGTGCACGCCCTCGAACTTGCCGAGGTCACGGCGACCGAAACGCTGCGACAGCTCCTGCTGGTGCGCCCCGAGCACGTTGACGCAGAACCGCCCGGACCGCTCGATCGCCCGCCAGGTGGCAGACGTCCGCGCCGGGCAGAACAGCACCATGGGTGGGTCGAGGGAGAGCGCCGCGAACGCCTGGCAGGCGAAGCCGACCGGCCGCCCGCCGTCCACCGCCGTCACGACCGTGACGCCGGTGCAGAAGCGGCCCAGCACCTGACGGAACCGAACGGCGTCGACGGCGGCGAGCGTCACTTCTGGGCGCCCACGCTGAAGTCGTGGCCCCACAGGCTGACGGCGGTGCTCTCGCGGGCGACCCAGCGCGCGTCGTCGCGCACCTGCCGCCCCTCGGTACCGAACTCGACGTCGAACCCACCGGGGCACTTCATGTAGAACGACAACATCAGGTCGTTGACGTGCCGGCCGAGCGTGGCCGCCATCGGCACCTTGCGCCGCTTCGCCCGGTCCAGCGCGAGACCCACGTCGTCGGTGTTCCCGACCTCCACCATGATGTGGACGATGCCGCTCGGCGTGGGCATCGGCAGGAACGCGAGGCTGTGGTGGCGCGGGTTGCAGCCGAGGAACCGCAGCCACGCGGGCGGGCCGTCCGCCGGGCGGCCGACCAGCTGCGGCGGGAGCCGCATCGAGTCGCGCAGCTTGAAGCCGAGCACGTCCCGGTAGAAGCGCAGCGAGGCCTCGTCGTCGTGCGTGGACAGCACGATGTGCCCGAGCCCCTGCTCGCCGGTGACGAAAGTGTGGCCGTAGGGGCTCACCACCCGCCGGTGCTCGAGCGCGGCGCCGTGGATCACCTCCTGGGCGTTGCCCGTCGGATCCTCGAAGGAGATCATCTCGTCGACCCGGCGCTCGGCCCGCTCGGCGGGAGTGCCCTCCTTGAACGGCACCCCTGCCCGCTCCAGTGCGCGCCGCACCTCGTCGAGCGCGGAAGCATGGGCAACCTCCCAGCCGACCGCGGCCAGCCGGTCCTTCTCACCGGGCAGGATGACGATCCGGGCCGGGAAGTCGTCCATCCGCAGGTAGAGCGCGTCGGGGTCGGCACCCTTCCCCTCGACCATGCCCAGCACCTTGAGCCCGAACTCGCGCCACGCGGCGACGTCCGTGGCCGCGATCCGCAGGTACGCCAACGACTGGATCACGATGCATCCCCCAGGAAGTCCGTGACGAGGCGGTTGAACTCCTCGAACTTCTCCAGCTGCGCCCAGTGCCCGCACCCGCCGAACACGTGCAGCTGCGCCCGTTTGATCAGCTTGAGGGCGACGAGTGCGCCGTCGAGCGGGTTGACGCGGTCCTCCCGGCCCCACACCAGCAGCACGCGCTGGCGCAGCCGGTGCGCCTCGCGCCAGAGCATGCCGTCCTCGTACGTCTCGGGGTTGGTGAACGTTCGGCCCATCGCGCCCATGGCCCGCAACGCGGCCGGGTCGCTGGCCGCGGCGAACCGCTCCTCGACGAGCTCGTCGGTGACCATCGACTGGTCGTGCACCAGCGTGCGCAGGAACGCCCCGAGCTTCTCCTTGGTCGGCCCCGGTGGCGCCGCGAAGGCGTAGAGCCGCTTGATGCCCTCCGTCGGGTCGGCCGCGAAGACGTTGAGGGACAGCCCGCCGGGCGCCATCAGGACGAGCCGGCCGGCTCGGTCGGGGTGGCGAAGGGCGAAGCGCACCGCGGTGCCGCCGCCGAGCGAGTTGCCGACCAGGTGCACCTTCTCGATCCCCAGCGAGTCGAGCAGACCGAGCAGGGCGTCGGAGCTCTGCGTGAAGTACTGCGCGTCGCCCACCGGGCCCTCTGAGCGACCGAAACCCGGCTGGTCGACGGCGAGCGTGCGGAACGACCGGGCGAACACCGGGATGTTGCGCCCGAAGTTGCTCCATGCCGACGCACCCGGCCCGCCGCCGTGCAGCAGGACGACGGCGTCGCCGTGCTCCTCGCCCGCCTCGTGGAAGTGCAGCCGCAGATCGGGCGCGACCTGGGCGGTGCGGCTGGTGGACTCGAAGTCGACCGTTGCGGTTGTCATCTCACACCAGCGCATCCTGGACCGGCAGGCCCATCGTGGCTGCCCCGTACATGGCAAGAGCGCGTTCCGGATCGTTGATCGCGTGCAGCCTGCCTGCGTGCGCGTCGCGCCAGAACCGCTGGATCGGCGTGCCGGACTTCAGCACGCGGCCGCCCGAGTTCTCGAACAGCGAGTCGATCGCCGAGATCGCCCGCCCTGTCCCCCTGACCTGGTCGCGCCGCACCTGCAGGCGCAGCGCCATCGGGATGCGCTCCCCTGCCGTGGCGTGGCGCATCAGCGCGCCCATGTTGTGCTCCAGCTGCAGCCACGCCGCGTCGATCTCGGACGCCGCGTCGCCGATCCGCACCTGCGAGTGCGGGTCCTCGGCCGCCTTCGCCTTGGCGTAGGACGCACGCACCCGCTCCTGCATGTACCCGACGTGCGCCTCGTAGGCGCCGGTCGCCATGCCGATGATCGGCGTGGTGATCGCGTAGGAGAACACCGACCCGAACGGGAGCCGGTAGGTCGGCGCCGGGTTCACCTCATGGCCGGGGCACCGGCACCGGGAGGTGTCGGCGAAGCTCAGCGCGCGGTGGGCGGGCACGAAGACGTCGTCGACGACGATGTCGTTGCTGCCGGTGCCGCGCAGGCCGACCGTGTCCCATACGTCGTCGATCGTGTAGTCGGAGATCGGCAGCAGGAACGTGCAGAAGTCGACCTGGTTGCCGTCGGCGTCGCGCACGATCCCGCCCAGCAGCACCCAGGTTGCGTGGTCGCACCCCGAGGAGAAGCTCCACCGCCCGCTCAGGCGGTACCCGCCCTCCACGAGGGTGGCCCGCCCGGTCGGCGCGTAGGACGACGACAGCCGGGTGTTCGGGTCCTCCCCCCACACCTCCTCCTGTGCCTGCGCCGGGAAGAGCGCGACCTGCCACGGGTGCACCCCGACCACCGAGGCGACCCAGCCGGTGGAACCGCACGCGCTCGCAATGGCCCGCACCGCGGTGAAGAGCGTGAGCGGCTCGGCCTCGTGACCGCCGTAGCGCGCGGGCTGCAGCAACCGGAACAGCCCGGCCTCTTCGAGCGCCTTGATCGACTCGTCCGGCACCCGCCGGGCGTCCTCGGTTTCCTGCGCTCGCTCCCGCAGCGCCGGCAGGAGATCCATCACGGCCTCGACGACCTTCGCGCCCACAGCAGCTCCCGTCCCTAGACCCGGCTGAGATTAGAACACGTTCTCGTTTCTGTCGACCGTCGCGACGCGGCGGCCGGCGCGGCGCCCGGAGAAGACGCAGTCGGCGAGCGACAGCCCGCTCACGTAGGAGTCCGAGCACAGGCCAACAGCGGTGCGGCCGGCCGCATAGAGCCCTTCGACCGGCACCCCGTCGGTCCGCAGGACGGCACCGGTGTCCTCGTTGACCACGAGGCCGCCGAGCGTCAGCATCGGGCAGGGGTAGAACGTGTTCGGCCGCACCGACACATCGATCAGCGAGAACGGCGGCTCCTGCGGCACCCGGACGAACTCGGCGGGCTTGCCGGCCGGATCGGGGCGCCCGTCGCGGGCCGCGTCGTCGTGTGCGGCGACGGTGGCCAGCAGGCCGTCAACGTCTACGCCCGCCGCCAGGGCGACCTCCTCGACGGTCGCGCCGCTGACGCGCGCCCGTCCGAGCAGGTACCAGGCCTGCAACCGCTGGAACCACACCGTCTGCTCGCGCAGCTGCCGCCGCACGTCCCGGAGCAGCGCGGCATCCGCGAGCAGCCAGCCCCGGCCCGAGTGCCCGTCGATCAACGCCTTGCCGACCGCCGCGCCGTAGCGCGACTCGTCGCACACCCGCTGCCCGGCCTCGTCGACGAGAAGGGCGCCGAGGAACGCGGTGGGCGGGGTGATGAAGCGCCACGCCGAGACCGAGCCGAGCCTCGCCGTCGCCCCGCCTGCGGCCACGCCGAGCCGGATGCCGCTGCCGTCGTCGCCGGGGGTGCCGAGCGCGAGCCCGCCGCGGTAGGTGGGGGCGTTCTCGCGGAGCATGGCGCGGTTCGCGACGAAGCCACCCGCGGCCAGCACCACGCCGCGCCGGGCGCGGATCCGCAGTGGCCGGGCGGAGCGGCGTTCGAGGGCGGCGGCCGGGCCGTGCAGGATCCGGCGCAGCGGCGGCGAGTAGATGCCCGGCTTCGCCGCGTACTTGCTGAGCACCCGGTGCGCGGCGGCCGGAGCCCCGCGCAGCGCGAGGCAGTCCACGCCGACGACGCGCCCGCCCTCCCGCACGAGACCGCGTACCGCCGTCTGCGGGTGGACGCGCACGCCCAGCTCGCGCACCGCTCGCGCGAGGTGCGCGTAGAGCACGCCGCCCGAGGTGCCGCGCGCACGGACCCGGTGCCCGCGCGGCACCGGAGGCGTGGCGTCCCGGAACCCGCCCGCCGACTCGCTGCCGGAGAAGTAGAGGTAGTGCCGGTCGGTCGGGTACGACGTCTTGTACGGGCACAGGCTCGCCTCGAACGGCACGCCGAGCGCGGCGAGCCACTCGATCATCTCGGCGCTGCCATCGCAGAACCGGCGGAGCGTGCCTGGGGAGACCGCACCGGCGACCTCCCGGCTGAGGTAGGCGTACATGCCCTCGGGCGAGTCCTCCACCCCGGCCGCACGCTGGATCGACGTGCCGCCGCCCGCGTAGACCACGCCCCCGGACAGGGCGGAGGCACCCCCGCCGCCGAACCGGTCGACCAGCACCACGTCGGCACCTGCCCTGGCCGCCTCGATCGCGGCGCAAGCGCCCGCCGCGCCGAACCCAACGACCACGACGTCGGCGACCAGCTCGTCCATCGACACTCCCTTGTGCAACAGGTTCTCGCCGCGCGATCACGGTCACCGTAGCGCGATCGCAGCGATTTCTATAACCTGTTCTAGTTCTTGGCGAACGGGAGGCGAGATGACGACCGCTGAGGTCGATGTCGTGGTGGTGGGTAGCGGGGCCGCCGGCATGACCGCGGCGCTGACCGCTGCCCACCGCGACCTCGCCGTCGTGGTGGTGGAGAAGGCGCCGCACTTCGGCGGATCCACCGCGCGGTCAGGGGGCGGGATCTGGATCCCGAACAACTCGGTGCTGCGCCGAGCGGGCGTATCCGACTCCCCCGAGAACGCGGCCGCCTACCTCGAGCACCTGCTCGGCGACACCGTGCCCGAGCCGCGGCGCCGCGCGTTCCTGGAGCACGGCCCGCGGATGCTCGACTTCGTCATCGCGCACACCCCGCTGCGCTTCGCGTGGGTGCCGGGCTACGCCGACTACTACCCGGAGGCGCCCGGTGGGGTCGCTGCCGGGCGCAGCATCGAACCCCGGCCGCTCGACGCGAAGGTGCTCGGCCCCGAGCTCGACCACCTCAACCCGCCGTACATGGCCGCACCGTCGAGCATGGCGATCACCGCCGCCGACTTCCGCTGGCTGAACCTGATCGCCCGCCACCCGCGCGGCCTGCTCCGCGCCGCACGCGTGTTCGGGCGGCGGCTCCGTGGGGGGCGCGTGCTCACCCTCGGCCAGGCGCTCGCCGCCGGACTGCGCGCCGGTCTCGCCACCGCACGGGTGCCCGTCGAGCTGGGGGTGTCCCTTGTCGATCTTGAGGTCGAGGACGGGCGCGTCACCGGCGTGCGCGTGCTGCGCGACGGCACCGCGGAGGTGCTGCGCGCCCGGCGAGGCGTCGTTGTCGCGTCAGGGGGCTTCGAGCGCAACGCGGCCATGCGCGCCCGGTACCAGCGCGCGCCGATCGGCACCGACTGGACCACGGGTGCCGTCACGAACACCGGCGACGGCATCGAGGCCGGGCAGCGCATCGGCGCGGCCGTCGACCTGATGGACGACGCGTGGTGGGGCCCGTCGGTCCCGCTCACCGGCGGCCCGTACTTCTGCCTCGCCGAGCGCACGCTCCCGGGCTGCATCCTGGTCAACGGGGCGGGCAGGCGGTTCGTCAACGAGGCCGCGCCGTACGTCGACGCCGTGCACGCCATGTACGACGGGCACGCCACGGGCGTCGGGCACGTCCCGTCCTGGCTGATCGCCGACCAGCGCTACCGCAACCGCTACCCCTTCGCCGGGCTCGGCCCGCGCCGGCCCTTCCCCGGCCGCTGGTACAAGGCGGGCGCGGTGCACACCGCACCCACGCTCGGCGAGTTGGCCGCCTCGATCGGCGTGCCCGGCGATGCACTGACGGCCACGGTCGAGGAGTTCAACGGTTTCGCCCGCCGCGGCCGGGACGAGGGGTACGGCCGCGGCGACAGCGCATACGACCGCTACTACGGCGACCCGCGCCAGCAGCCCAACCCGTGCCTCGGCCCGCTCGACGTCGCACCGTTCCACGCGGTCCGCATCGTGCCGGGCGACCTGGGCACCAAGGGCGGGTTGCGGGTCGACGAGCGGTCGCGGGTGCTCCGCGAGGACGGCAGCGTGATCGCAGGGCTCTACGCGGCCGGCAACGCCGGCGCGTCGGTGATGGGACGCACCTACGCAGGCGCCGGAGCAACCATCGGACCGGCCATGACGTGGGGATACGTCGCCGCGCTCGACCTGGCCACCGCCACCGTCGAAGAGGGAGTTCGATGATCCAGAACGGTGACGACGGAGTGCGCACGATCGACGTCGGTGCGCCCCCCACGCGGTTCGCGCGTGGCTGGCACTGCCTTGGCCTCGCCGACTCGTTCCGGGACGGCAAGCCGCACGCGATCGAGGCGTTCGGCACGAAGCTCGTGGTCTTCGCCGACTCGCAGGGCGAGCTCAAGGTGCTCGACGCCTACTGCCGCCACATGGGCGGCGACCTCAGCCAGGGCAGCGTCAAGGGCGACGCGGTGGCCTGCCCGTTCCACGACTGGCGCTGGGGCGGCAATGGCCGCTGCGCGGGCATCCCCTACGCCAAGCGCGTGCCGCCACGGGCGCGGACCCGATCGTGGATCACGCTCGAGGAGAACAAGCAGCTCTTCGTGTGGAACGACCCGCAGGGCAACCCGCCACCGCCGGAGGTGGTGATCCCACGGATCGAGGGTGCCTTCTCATCGGAATGGAGCAACTGGACGTGGGACTCGGTGCGGATCGAGGGCTCGCACTGCCGGGAGATCATCGACAACGTCGTCGACATGGCGCACTTCTTCTACGTGCACTTCGCGTTCCCCACCTACTTCAAGAACATCTTCGAGGGTCACGTCGCCACTCAGCTGCTCAACACCCGTGGCAGGGCGGACATCGGGTCGGGCTCGAACTACGCAGGCAAGGACAACGTCGCTCGTTCGGAAGCGTCGTACTACGGCCCTTCGTACATGATCGACAATCTCTGGAACGACTACCGAGGCTTCACGATCGAGACGATCTTGATCAACTGCCACTACCCGGTCACGGCGGACTCGTTCGTGCTGCAGTGGGGCGTCATCGTCCGGAAACCGCCGGGCGTCTCCGACGCTGACGCCGACCGGATCGCGGCCAAGTTCGCCAAGGCCACCGGCGTCGGATTCCTGCAGGACGTGGAGATCTGGAAGAACAAGACCCGGATCGACAACCCGCTCCTCTGCGAGGAGGACGGCCCCGTCTACCAGCTGCGGCGCTGGTACGAGCAGTTCTATGTCGACGTCGAGGACGTCACCGAGGACATGACCAAGCGGTTCGAGTTCGAGGTGGACACCACCCGCGCCATCCAGGCGTGGGAGGAGGAGGTCGCCGAGAACCTGCAGCGCCGAGCCAGCGAGGTGACATGACTGGCCCGGTCCGCCATCGTGACGAGCTCGCGGCCGCCACCGCGGCGGACCGGCGCGAGTACCTGGAGCACGGCCTGCGCGAGCTCGACTGCCTGCACTGCGCGGGCCGGGTACTGGTCAAGAAGAACAGCTGGGCGCACACCAGCATCGAGTGGACGGCCGACGCCGTGGCGCGATGCGACGCCTTCAGCAGCCACGACGGGTGCCCGCGGCTGCACCGCAGCATCGAACACGCGATCATGGCCGGGCAGTTGCAGGTTCCCGATGGCTGACCGGCTGACGGTGATCGAGGTGGTCGAGGAGACCTCCGACGCGCGGTCGGTCGTCTTCTCGGTACCGGCCGAACTGGGCGAGCGGTACGCCTACCGCCCAGGCCAGTTCCTCACGATCCGGATCCCGGGCTCGTCGCTGGCCCGCTGCTACTCGCTCTCCAGCTCGCCGCACGAGGGCAGGATCGCCGTCACGGTCAAGCGGGTCACCGACGGCCGGGGCTCCAACTGGATCTGCGACAACGTCACCGTCGGCATGGAGCTGGAGACGCTCCCGCCCGCAGGCACCTTCACGCCGCGCTCCCTCGACGAGGACATGGCGTTCTTCGCGGCGGGCAGCGGGATCACGCCGGTCATCTCGATCATCCGGGCAGCACTGGCGCAGGGCAGCGGACGGCTGGCGCTCGTCTACGCCAACCGCGACGAGCGATCGGTGATCTTCGGCGCCGAGCTGCGCGAGCTCGCCGCGGCACACCCGGGCCGGCTGCTCGTCCAGCACTGGCTGGAGAGCCTGCAAGGCCTCCCGAGCCAAGCCGCGCTGGCCGAGCTGGCCCGACCGTTCGCGCCGCGCGAGCACTTCGTGTGCGGGCCGGCACCGTTCATGGACGCGATCACGCACGCGCTGCGTGATCTGGGCGTGCCACGCAAGCGCATCCACATCGAGCGGTTCGTCTCGCTCGACGAGGACCCGTTCGCGGCCACACAGCCGGTGGAAGCGACCGAGGGCACCGCCGCCCGGCTCGCGGTCGAGCTGGACGGCGAGCAGCACGCCATGTCATGGCCGCCCGGCACGAAACTGCTCGACCTGCTGCGCGACGCGGGCGTCGACGCACCGTTCTCCTGCCGGCAGGGGTCGTGCGGCGCGTGTGCGTGCCGGGTGACCGGCGGCGAGGTGAAGCTGCTGCGCAACGAGACGCTCGACCGCACCGACCTGGACGAGGGCTGGGTGCTGGCCTGCCAGGCGCTGCCCGTCAGTGACGAGGTCGCCGTCACCTTCGACTCGTGAGTGAATATGCGAGCTGTAGCGCGCGTATCCACTCACGACCGGGCAGCGAGCACCAGCCCGCTCGTCGGCACGCCTGTACCGGCGGTCACCACCACGTGCTCCACCCCGCCGACCTGGTTGACCGACGTTCCCCGCACCTGGCGCACCCCCTCGGCGATGCCGTTCATGCCGTGGATGTAGGCCTCGCCGAGCTGCCCACCGTGGGTGTTGACCGGGAGCCTGCCGTCGAGCTCGATGCCGCCGTCGGCGACGAAGTGGCGTCCCTCGCCCCGCCCGCAGAACCCCAGCTCCTCCAGCTGCACCAGGACGAACGGGGTGAAGTGGTCGTAGAGCATCGCGACCTGGACGTCGGCCGGGCCGATCCCGGCCTGCCGCCACAGCTGGCGCGCCACCACCGCCATCTCCGGCAGGCCTGCGAGGTCGTCGCGGTAGTAGCTGGTCATCGTGAACTGGTCGGGCCCGCTGCCCTGCGCCGCCGCGGCGACGACCGCGGGCGGGTTCGGCAGGTCGCGGGCCCGCTCGGCGCTCGTGACGACCAGCGCCACCCCGCCGTCGCTCTCCTGGCAGCAGTCGAGCAGGTGCAGCGGCTCGACGATCCACCGTGACGCCTGGTGGTCGGCGAGCGTGATGGGGCGGCCGTGGAACCACGCATTCGGGTTGGTGGCCGCATGGCGGCGCATCGCGACCGCGATCCGCCCGAAGTCCTCGCTGGTGGCGCCGAACTCGTGCATGTACCGGCGGGCGAACATCGCGACCGTGGCGGCGGGCGTGGAGAGGCCCATCGGGTAGTGCCAGCCGTTGTCGAGGCCACTGGACGTGGGTGCCGCGACGGCGCCGGCCTGCGTGCGGCCGAACCGCACCCCGGATCGCTCGTTGAACGCCCGGTAGCAGACCACCACATTCGCTACGCCCGTAGCGATCGCCATCGCCGCCTGCTGCACAGTCGCGCACGCCGCGCCACCGCCGTAGGGGATGCGGCTGAAGAACCGCAGTTCCGGCAGGCCGAGCTCCCGCGCCACCGCGACCTCCGCGTTGGCGTCCATCGAGAACGTCACCATGCCGTCCACGTCGGACGGCGCCAGGCCCGCGTCGGCGAGCGCGCCGCGCGCCGCCTCTGCGGCCAGCTGCAGTTCGCTGCGCCCGGAGTCCTTGGAGAACTCGGTTGCCCCGATGCCGGCGATCGCCGCGGCACCCGCAAGACCCGTCATGGCAGCTCCAACCGGACGGTGCCGGTGACGTGGTCGCCGAGGCTGCACCGGCCGACGACCTCGACCACCACCTCGGCCCCGGCCTCGACCACCCGGCCGCCCAGCACCAGTGTGTCGCCCGCATAGCAGGGTGCCCCGAGCCGGATCGCCACGCCGCGGACGCGGGCGGTGGGCCCCGCCCAGTCGGTGACGCAGCGCTGCACCAGGCCGGTGGTGGTGAGGATGTTGAGGAAGATGTCCTTCGACCCGCGCGCCACCGCGGCGTCCCGGTCGTGGTGCACGTCCTGGAAGTCGCGCGTGGCGAGCGCGGTCGAGATCACGAACGTCGGCGTGGCCTCGATGCGCAGCTCGGGCAGCACGTCCCCGAGGGCCGGGGTCATCGGGGCCGCCACGCCGGCAGCGTCAGATCCCCGTCGATCCGGTCGAAGACGACCTCGACCGGCATCCCGATCCGCGCCCGTTCCGGGTCGGTGTGCAGCTCGCCAAGCACCCGCACGCCCTCCTCCAACTCGACCACCGCCACGACGAACGGCGGCTCCCGCCCTGGCACCGGCGGGTGGTGGTGGACCACGTAGCTGTAGACCTCGCCCCGGCCGGACGCCACGAGGTACGACGGGTCCGTCGCACCGCATCGCGGGCACATCGGCCCCGGCGGGTGCCGCAACGCCTCGCACGCGCCGCAGCGCTGCACCCGCAGCTCCCCTGCCGCCGCGCCCTCCCAGAAGAACGCGGTGTCGCGGTTGACGACCGGCCGGAGCACGTCCCGCGGTGGCACGAGATCCGGCGGCCGGAACTTGAGCACCCGGAACATCATCTCGGCCACCGGCTCCTCGTCGACCGTCCACGTGCTCACGGTCGTGACGAACCAGCCATCGCCCAGCGCGGTGCGCTTGGGGCCGACCACGTCGGTGAGCCGGGACCGGACCGCAACGTGCTCGCCGGGGCGCAGGTACCGGGCGTAGGTCTGCTCGCAGTTGGTGGCGACCACGGAGGTGTAGCCGGCTTCGTCCAGCACCGCGGTCATGACGGCGAGCGGGTCGTCGGCCGAGCGCTGACCGTGCAGGCCGGGCATGGTCCACACCTGCGCCATCGCCGGGGGCGCGAGGTCGGGGTAGGCCGGGTTCGCGTCGCCGAGCGCCTCGGTCCAGTTGCGCACCATCGGCACGTTCACCGGGTCCCTGGCGGGCCGAGGGGTGCAGTCGCCATCGGCGATCAGGCGTCGGGCCACGGCCTCTATCTCGTTCACCGGGGCACCCTCGGCAGCCCGAGTCCCGCCGTCGCGACGAGCTCGCGCATCACCTCGTTGACCCCGCCGCCGAACGTCAGCACCAGGTTGCGCTTGGCGTGCACGTCCAGCCAGCGGGCCAGCCACGCCGTATCGGGATCGCTCGGGTCCCCGTGCCGCCCGACCACCTCGGCCAGCCGCCGTCCGATCCGCTGCACCGCCTCCGAGCCGAAGATCTTGGTGGCCGACGCGTCGGCGACGGTCACCGGGCCGTCGGCGGCGGACGCGGCGACCTGCCAGTTGAGCAGCTCGTTGACGTGCCGGGCGGCGAAGCTCTCGGCGAGCATCCTGCGAACGTCCGGCTGGTCGAGCACGCCGTGCGCGGCCGCCCACTCGCGCACCCGGTCGTGCAGGACGGCGATGCGCCCCGCCGGGCCGAGCATCACCCGCTCGTGGTTGAGCTGGGTGGTGATCAGCCGCCAGCCCTCGTTCTCCTCGCCGACGCGCATGCCGACCGGCACCCGCACGTCGGTGTAGTAGGTGGCGTTGACGTGGTGTGCCCCGTCGCAGGTGATGATCGGCGTCCACGAGAAGCCGGGGTCGCGGGTGTCGACGATGAGGATCGACAGTCCGCGGTGCCGGGAGTCAGGCGGCCCGGTGCGGCAGGCCAGCCAGACGAAATCGGCGTCGTGGGCGCCGGTGGTGAAGATCTTCTGCCCGTTGACGACGTAGGTGTCGCCGTCGCGGACGGCGGTGGTGCGCAGCGCGGCGAGATCCGTGCCGGCGTCCGGTTCGGTGTAGCCGATGGCGAAGTGCACCTCGCCGGCCAGGATCGCCGGGAGGAACCGGGCTCGCTGCTCCGGGGTGCCGTGGACCTGCAGCGTCGGCCCGACGGTCTGGAGCGTGACCGAGGGCAGCGGCACGTCCGCGCGGGTGGCCTCGTCCACGAAGATCTGCTGCTCGATCTCCCCGAAGCCGTGCCCGCCGTACTCGACCGGCCATCCGACGCCCAGCCGGCCGTCGCGGCCCATCCGGCGGATCACGTCGCGGTACACGGGCCCGTGCCGCTCGGTGAGCAGCACCTCCCGCTCGGCGTCGGTGAGCAGGTCCGCGAAGTATCCGCGCAGCTCGGTGCGCAATGCCTGCTGCTCGTCGGTGAGCTCGATCCGCATGGGGTTCCTCTAGATTCGCAGGCCCAGTTGTTCGATTCCGTGCTCGACCCCGCCGACGAACCGGGCGAGGTCCTTGCCCCATGCGTAGTGCCGGTGCAGGGGGTAGGTGACGTCGACGCCGAGCCCGCCGTGCAGGTGCTGGCACGTGTGCAGCGCGGCCGGTGCTTCCTGCGCCAGCCAGTACGCGGCGACGTCCAGGTCGGCGCCCGCGTCCCGCCCGGCCCCGAGCCGCCAGCACGCCGCTCGCGCCGCGAGGTGGAGCGTCCGCGCCGCGATGTAGACGTCGGCCATCTGCTGCGCTACCGCCTGGAAGGTGGCCAGCGGGCGCCCGAACTGCTCGCGCGACCGCACGTGCGTCGTGGTCAGGTCGAGGGCACCGGCCAGCACGCCGTCACCCACCGCGCTCGCGCCGGCCACCGCGCACGCGTGCAGCTCGCGCAGGGCCCCGTCACCGAGCACCGCCGTGGTTGACACCCCATCCATGACCAGCACGTGCTCGGGTGCCCCGCTGGAGGTCGGCGCCGGGTGCAGCGTGACCCCGGCTGCGGCCGGGTCGACCAGCAGCACGGCGACATCGCCGCCGGGCATCGCGGCCGGGACCAGGATCCGGTGCGCGGTGGCTGCGTACGGGACACCGATCTTCGTACCTGACACGACCCAGCCCGTGCCGTCCGGCTCGGCGCTCGTGCGCGGGCGCTCGGTGAGCGGGGCGGAGGGCTCGTGGAGCGCGGCGGTGAGCGCGGCGCCCTCCTCGACCACCGGGCCGAGCACGGCCCGCTGCTGCTCGGCGGTGCCCGCCCGGACCACCGGGAGCACGCCGAGCGCGAGCGTGGACAGCGCCGGGACCAGCGCCGTGTGCCGGCCGACCTCGGTGAGCACCAGCGCGCTCTCGACGACGCCCAGCCCGGCGCCGCCGAGCGACTCTGGCACGGAGAGGGTGAGCAGTCCGGCCTGGCCCATCGCCTTCCACAGCGCGGCCGGATCGGGCTCCTGAGCCAGGATCTCGCGCGCGAGGCCTGCGACCGCGCGCTGGCTCTCGTCCAGGCTGAAGTCCACGCGCGCTCCTCGCCGCCGAAAGTGGAACGTGTTCTAGTATCGAGTGCCGTCAGCGCAAGGTCAACCGACCGCAGGTTCGCGGGGAAGGCCGAGGATCCGCTCGCCGACGAGGTTCAGCAGGATCTGGGTGGTGCCACCGGCAATCGAGTGGCAGCGGCTGAGCAGGAACTCGTGCACCAGCACAGCGGACGCGCCGTCGTCGGCCGCCGCGTCCGGCCCGGCGAGCGTCAGTGCCATCTCGGCGACGTCCTGCCGGTGGCGCACCCCGACCAGCTTCCGGACCGCGGAGCCCGGTCCCGGGTCCTGGCCGCCGAGGCGCAGCAGCGTGGCACGCAGGTCCAGCAGCGAGACGACCGACCCTTGCGCGACGAGCGCGCCGATCGGCTCCCGCGCGTCGGCAGGGGGCTCGAGCTCGAGCAGCCGCTCGACGGCCTGTCCGAGCGCCGAGCCGCTCCCGATCGCCACCCGCTCGTTGGCGAGGGTGGTGCGCGCCAGCGCCCACCCGCCGCCGACCTCGCCGACCACGTCGGAGTCCGGCACGAAGACCCGGTCGAGGAAGACCTCGTTGAACACCGCCTCACCGGTGATCTCCCGCAGCGGCCGCACCTCGATGCCGGGGCTCGTCATGTCGACGAGGAAGTAGGTGATGCCGCGATGGCGGGGGGCTTGCGGATCGGTGCGGGCGAGGCAGATCGCCCAGTGCGCCTCGCGGGCCAGCGACGTCCAGACCTTCTGCCCGGTGAGCACCCAGCCGCCATCGACGCGCTCGGCACGGGTGCGCAGCCCGGCGAGGTCGGAGCCCGCCTCCGGCTCGCTGAACAGCTGGCACCAGGTGATCTCACCGCGCAGGGTGGGCGCCGCGAACCGTTCCTGCTGCTCCGGGGTGCCGTGCTGCAGCAGCGTCGGCACGGCCCACGCCCCGATCACCAGGTCGGGCCGGGACACGCGCGCGCGGCGCAGCTCCTCGTCGATCAGCAGTTGCAGGGCGGGCGGAGCGTCCAGGCCGTGGGGCGCGGGCCAATGCGGTGCGAGGTAGCCGATGTCGGCGAGGTGCCTGCGCCGCTGATCCGCCGGAAGCGCCGCCAGCTCCGCGACGGCGGCGCGGACCTCGGAGCGGCGCGCCTCCGTCGCCGGGTCCAGGGCGATCGCGAGCGTGCGCCGGGCGCCGCCGATCGCCAGATCCGTTGCGCGGCGGCGCCAGCCTGCCGTCCCGCCGAGCAGCTGCCGGTTGGCCAGCGCGCGGCGCAGGTAGAGGTGCGCGTCGTGCTCCCACGTGAAGCCGATGCCCCCGAGGACCTGGATGGCGTCCTTCGCCGTGTCGACCGCGGCGTCAAGGCCAACCGCCGCCGCGACGGCCGCGGCGAGCGGCAGCTCGTCGCTCGCGTCCTCCACCGCACGGGCCGCGTCCCACGCGACCACGCCCGCCTGCTCGACCCGGCACAGCATCTCCGCACAGAGGTGCTTGACCGCCTGGAACGACCCGATGGGCCGGCCGAACTGCTCGCGGACCTTCGCGTGGGCAGTGGCGGCGCGCAGGCACCACCCCGCGACGCCCGCGGACTCGGCCGCGAGGAGCACCGCGGCGAGGTCGCGGACCTCGCCCGCGACCACGTCCGGTACCACCCGGGCGGCCGGCACCTCCACGTCGCGCAGGACCACGCGCCCCAGCGCACGGGAGAAGTCGACGGGCAAACGCTGCTCGACCGTGAGGCCGGGGTGGTCTGCGTCGATCACGAACCACACATCGCCCGCGGCGAGCAGCAACAGCGGGGCCGACCCCGCCCCGAGCACGGTCGAGATCTCTCCGGAGACCCGCAGACCACTACCGGCCGCGTCGAGCGCCTTCGCCGAGCAGGCGTCCAGCGCGAGCGCCACGGCCGTCTCGCCGGATGCGAGCCCCGGCAGCAGCTCCTTTGCGACCGGCGCCTCATGGCGCGCGGCGAGGAGAAGGCCCGCGAGTACGGTGCCGACCACCGGGCCGGGCACCAGCTCGGCGGCGCACTGCTCCACCGCGGCCGCGGCATCGACGACCGAACCGCCGCCACCGCCAACCGCCCCGGGCAGTGCGACGCCGAAGATGCCGATCGCGGACAGCGCGGCCCAGTGGGCGGCGAAGTCCGGATCGTGCTCGGCGGCGCGCACCGCCGCGGTGCCGTCCAGCCGCGCGACGCAGGCCCGCACGGCGTCCTGCAAGGCGAGCTGCTCGTCGGTCGTCGCGATCGCCATGTGCCCTCCTTGGTCGAGGGCAGTGTAGAACGTGTTCCAGTTAACGCAGCGCGACCACGATGCGAGACAGCTATCACCCACCGGGGTGAGCAGGCCACGTAGCATGCAGGGCACTCCGCGGATACGGTTCGGGTGATCGCCAGAACCCGTTCCGATCGGCGAGCTGCGAGTACACAGGGGATCGAAAGCACAGATGACGGATCCAGCACGGCGGGCCGCTGCGAGCCCGGGCGCCCCGGCCGCACTGACCGACCGCACCGCCGGCTCACCCATTCAGCGGGAACGCCGCAAGCGCATCCTCGACGCGACGCTCGCGCTCGCCTCGAAGGGCGGCTTCGACGCCGTGCAGATGCGCGCGGTCGCCGAGCGCGCCGACGTCGCACTCGGCACCCTGTACCGCTACTTCCCCTCGAAGATCCACCTTCTCGTCTCCAGCCTGGTGCGCGAGCTGGAGCGGTCCCTCGAGCGGATGGAGCGCGCGCCGGTGCCGGGCGACACGCCTGCGGATCGCGTACTGCACGTCCTGGCGGGCAACACGCGCGCCCTGCAGCGGGACCCACAGCTCACCGAGGCGATGACCAGGGCATTCATGTTCGCCGACACGTCGGTGGCCGCGGAGGTACTCGAGGTCAACCGGCTGAACGAGCGGATGTTCACCCACGCCATGGGCGCGGCCGAGGCCAGCGACGAGGACAAGGCGATCGCGCGCGTGATCGGCGACGTGTGGCTGTCCAACCTCGTGGCCTGGGTCACGCGCCGGGCGTCGGCCGAGGACGTGGAGAAGCGGCTCGAGCTCACGGTCCGCCTGCTGCTGCGCTCCCGTCAGGCTTGATCAACAACGCACTTCACACACCCAGTAGGCACTTCACACAAGGCCCGCCTTGTGTGAAGGGGGTGCTGGGTGTGTGAAGTCGTGGTGGCAGCGCCTCGACCATGTCGACGATGCGGGCGAGACCGCCGCTAACCCGTAATGGTCAGGTCGGCGATCTTCGCGCGGTGGGCGTCGGCGTCACCCCACTGGCCCGCGAGGCGCTTGGCACGCTTGTAGAAGAAGTGCGCCTCGTGCTCCCAGGTGTATCCGATGCCGCCGTGGTACTGGATCATCGCGCCGGTGGCCTGCAGCGCCACGTCGCTCGCCTTCGCCTTCGCCACGCTGACGGCGAGCGGCGCGTCCGGCAGCCGTTCGGCCACGGCGTGGGCGGCGTAGAGCGCGGCGTGTTCGGCCATCGTGACACCCACGTGCAGGTCGGCGAGCGCGTGCTTGATCGCCTGGAACGATCCGACCGGCACCCCGAACTGCTCACGCTCGCGGTCGTAGGCGACGGTGCGGGTGATCGCCTCGCGCGCGATGCCGACGAGGTCGGCCGCGACGAGCACCGTGGCCCTTGCCGCGAGCTCGTCGATCACCTCCGCGGTGGCGCCGGGCAGCGCCTCCCCCGCGCCCGCGTCCAGGTCGGCGAGCCGGGTGGTGCCGTCGTAGGACCCGCGCGGGGTGGCCGTCGCCCCTCGGACCAGCGCCAGCCCGTCACCGGACCGCGCCACCACCACGTCGGCCACCGCTCCGTACTCGACGGCCGGCAGCCTGCCGGGGACGCTCCCACGGAGCGTGAACGCCCCGACGGCCTCACCCGTGGCGAGCCGGGGCAGCCACGAACCCTTCTGCTCGTCCGAGCCTGCGAGCCGCACGGCCTCGCCCGCCAGCACGGTGCCCCGCCATGGGCCCGGCGCCGCGCCCGCGCCCAGCGCCCGCGCGATCACCTGCGCCTCGACGAGCCCCAGGCCGAGGCCGTCGTGCTCCTCGGGCACGAGCACCGCGAGCCAGCCCTGCTCGCCCGCCGCCTTCCAGAGCGATGCCGGGTGCCCGTCGCCCGCGGCGTCCTCGAACACGGCGCGCACGGCGTCCAGGTCGAACCGGTCGGCGAGGTAGCCGCGCACGGCGCCGTCGAACTCGCGCTGGTCGTCGGTCAGTGCGAAGAACATGGTCTGCTCCCCTACCGCGGCAGGCCGAGCACGCGCTCGGCGGTGACGTTGCGCTGCACCTGGGACGAGCCGCCCCAGATCGTGACCGACCGCGACCACATCGCCTGCGCGTGCAGCGGCCGCATGTCCACCCCGTCGATCGCGTCGAGGGTGGCGTCCTCGCCGAGGATGTCGTCGTAGACCTCCCAGAGGTCCTGGTACGTCTCCGACCACTGCAGCTTCGTCATCGACGCCTCGAACCCGAGGTCACGGCCTTGCTCGACCTGCGTGAGCACGTACATCGCGTGCAGTCGCAGGCACTCCAGTTCGGTGAGGACGCGGGCGAGCTTGCCGCGCACCACCGGGTCGCGATCGCGGCCCAGCCGCTTCGCGATGGCGGCGATCTCGTCGTACTGCCGCCGGAACTCGGTGTACTGCGCGGTCCCGGACGCCCCACGCTCGAACGACAGCAGCAGCATCGCCGTGCGCCAGCCGTCGCCGATCTCGCCGAGGCACTCGGTGGCCGGTACCCGGGCGTCGTCGAAGAACACCTCGCCGAACTCGCTGGCCCCGCTCATCTGCTTGAGCGGACGGGCGTCCACGCCCGGCTGGTGCATGTCGATGAGCAGCATGGAGATGCCGCGGTGGCGCTGCGACCCCGGCTCTGTACGGACCAACGTGAAGATCTTGTCGCCGTGCACGGCGTTGGTGGTCCACACCTTCTGCCCGTTGACGACGAAGTCGTCCCTTTCCGCACTGCCGTCGCGGACCCCGCGGGTGGAGACCGCGGCGAGGTCGGAACCGGCGCCGGGCTCGGAGAAGCCCTGCAACCAGATCACCTCGTTGCGCAGCATCGGCCCGATGATGTCCTTCTTCTGCGCGTCGGTTCCGATCGCCATGACGGTGGGCGCGAGGAAGGTCAGGCCGAGCCCGTTGGCGCTGCGAGGCGCGTTCGCCAGCACCATCTCCTCGTCGTAGATCGCCTTCATGCCGGGGGTGCCGCCGCGCCCGCCGTACTCGGTGGGCCATGCGATCCCGGCGAACCCGGCTTCCGCCTTGGCGCGCTCCCAGTCCCGCCGCATCCGGAAGCTCTCACCGGCGTCGAGCGACTCCCAGAACCCCGGGCGGGTCCACTCCTCGGGGATGTTCACCCGCAGCCACGTCCGCAGCTCGCGGCGGAACTCCTCCTCCGCTGCGGTGTAGGTCAGGTCCATCGCGGCCTCCTCGCGCGCGTACCGGGCGACTCGACACCACCTTGGCATACCCACGGGTAACCTGCGTGCCTTCCGGCACTGTGGGTGAGGATGTTCGGCGTTCCCAGGTACTCTCCGCGTATGCGCACTGAGCGGGTGACGGTGAGCCTGCCGGCGGACCTGGTGGCCGAGGCTCGCGACGCCGTGCGGCGCGGCACCGCGCGGAGCATCTCCTCCTACATCGCAGAGGCCGTGTCGGCGCGGCAGATGCGCGACCGATCACTGGCGGCGCTCGCCGACCTCTACGGCGGCCCGCCCCCTCCCGACGAGCTCGCGGAGGCGCGACGGACTCTGCGCCTGGTGCGTCGGGCCGCCGCCGTCTGATGCGCGCATGATCGGCGGGCGGGTCCTCGACGCCACCGCTCTCGCCGCCTTCGCCATCGGGCGACCCGTGTACGTACGGGCGCTGGTGTGGGCGGCCGTCGAGGAGAACATCGTGCTGGCCGTGCCGAGCGCCGCGCTCGGGCGCGCGTGGTCGATGCTCGAACCCGAGCACCACCCGGCCCTCCAGGTGCTGCTCGACCTGCCCAACACCGTGATCGACGAGCTCGGCTCGGTGTCGGCACACGAGTCGGGGCTGTTGCTGGCCGCGTCCGGGCAGGACGACATCGTGGCCGGTCAGGTCGCCGCCAGCGCGAAGCGCCGGGGCTGGCCCGCGGTCACGGGCGAGCCGGCGGCCCTGCGCAAGGTGGACACGACGGTCACGATCGAAGAGCTCCCCTGAGAATGTGCGTGGTGGCCGGCTGATCTCAGCCGGTCAGCCTCTCGCGCAGGCGCGCGAGCACGTCCTCTTCCAGACCGTGGGCGAGCAGCCAGCCCGCCGCACCGCCGTGCTCGGCATCGAGGTGGTCGAGCACGGCGGCCATGGCCTCTGCCCGCGGCAGGTGCGGGGTGAGGTCGGCAGGCATCGGCTCGCCGGAGGCGGCCGTCCAGCGCCGGAACAGCGCCTCGAGGCGCTCCCCGGTGAGCGCGTAGTCGGCCACGACGGCGTCGCGTTCGACGCCGACGGCGTCCAGCACCAGCGCCACGAACACGCCGGTGCGGTCCTTGCCCGCCGCGCAGTGCACGAGGGTGGGACCGGCGGCGGCGAGCCGCCGTACGGCCGTGACGACGTTGTCGGCGCGGTCACGCAGGTAGCCGAGGTAGATGTGGGTCAGCGGATCCACGTCGTCCTCGGTCTCCGGCAGTTCGCGCCCATCCTCGGGGATGAAGCTCAGCGGGACGGTCTCGATACCCGCCTCCGCGAGCGCCACCGGGCTCACGTGGCGCTCGCGCTCGCGCTGCGTGCGCAGGTCGAGGACGAGCCGCAGCCCGAACTCCTCGACGAGGTGCGTGATGTCGGACGGCGTGCAGTACCGCAACGACGCGCTCCGCAGGAGCACCCCTCGCCGGGTGCTGCCGCCGCCACGCAGCGGCAGGCCGCCGACGTCGCGGATGTTGTCGAGGCCTTCGAGGGCAAGCCAGCGATCCACGGGTGCAACCACGACATCACCCTCGCACGCGGAACATCATCAGACACCACCACGTATCGTGTGTCATGTGGAGCAGGAACTGGTGGCCGCGGCGCTCGCGGTGGCGCGCGCTCGCGGCCGCGACGTCGCGGACGTGCCGCTCGCGGCGATCGCCGCCGCCGCGGGTATGTCGCGCAGCACGCTGCTGCGGCGGCTCGGCGGCACCCGCGGGCCGCTGGACGACGCCGTGCGGCGGGCGGGCGTCGACCCGGGCGGCCGCCCGCCGGCAAGGGAGCGCGCGATCGCCGCCGCCGCGACGCTCATCGCCGAGCAGGGCCTCGGCGCCACCACCCTCGACGCCGTCGCCGCGGCGGCCGACTGCGCCCTGCCCACCCTGCACGGCTTGTTCGACGGGCGCGACGGCCTGCTCACCGCCGTCTTCGACCGCTACGGCCCGTTGCCCGACCTCGAGGCGCTCGCCGCCGACCCGCCGGACGACCTCTGCGACGTCGTGCGCGAGGTGCACCGCGCGATCATCTCCGCGTTCGGGCGAGAGCCGCGCGTGCTGCCGGCGATCTTCGCCGACGCGTGCGGCCGGCCCGGCGGACCGGGCCACGCGATGCTGAAGTCGATGGTCCCGCGCACGACGGCGAGCCTGTGGTCGCTGCTCTGCCCGCACATCGAGGCGGGGCGCCTGCAGCCGCTGCCGTTCCCGCTGCTCGTCCAGCTGATGATGGGGCCGATCGCCACGCACATGCTGCTGCGCCCGACCCTGGAGGCGGCGCTGGGCACGGAACTACCCTCCGTCAATGAGATCGCCGACACGCTCGCGGGCGCCTACGTCCGCGCGGTCGCGATCTGATCGTCGCGTCACCCGATCGTGAACGCTGCGGGCGTCGCCTCCTCCGCGGCGGAGGCCTGCGCCGATCCGGTCGTCCTCGGGCGGTCGGCGCTGGTCCCGGCCCTGCCGGATGATCAAGGAGATGAGCGGGGATCATCACCGGGCACATGTGCTGAACGAGTGCCGCGGGCCACACCGTAGGCTGCGGCGAATGAGTGGCCGATGTAGGTCACACAGAGTCGCCGCCACGGACCCGAGGGAATCGATGACGGACCCCCGCGCCAACCTGATCCGCCAGCAGCTCGCCGACCTCGGTAGGCGGCACGCCGCCGAGGAGAACGCCAAGGCGGCCACTCCACGCGCCACCCGCGTGCTGATCATCGGGAACTTCGGCAACGGCAACACGGGTGACGAGGCCATGCTCGCCCGCACGCTGCAGGAGCTGCCGGAGGACACCGAGGTGCGCGTGGTGTCGCGCAACCCGCGGATGGTCGAGGCGCTGCACCGCGTGCCGGCCGTACCGATGGAGGGCTTCCCCTTCGTCAGGGCGTTGAAGTGGTGCGACGGGATCGCGGTCGTGGGCGGCGGACTCTTCGGGACCGGCGCGTCCTCGCTGGTGAAGGCCCTTCCCGCGATCGTGTGGGCGGCCACGGCCCGCGGGCGCGACATCACCTACCTCGCGATCGGCGTGTACCCCGGCACGCCGGACCGCGTGCTGGACCTGCTGCGCCGCTCGGTCCGCAAGCCGGGGCGGATCAGCGTGCGCGACGAGGTGTCGGCCTGCGTGCTCGGCGACCGGATCGTCGCGCCTGTCGTGGGCGACCTCGCGATGGGCCTTAAGCCGGCCCCGCCTGCCGACGCGCGCCGCACGCTGTCCGCCGCGGGCGTCGACCCCGCGGTGCCGCTGCTGCTCGTGGCCCCGAAGGCGCTGCCCAACCCGATCCTCGTCGACGCGCTCCAGGAGGCAGCGGAGACCCTCGGCCGCCGCTGGATCGAGCGCGGCGGCGCGGTCGCGGGCCTGGCGATCAGCACCCACGCCGACTACGGCCTCGGCCTCGCCCGCCGCGACGAGGTGCTCATCAACGAGCTGGGCGAGCGGCTCGGCCGCAAGGTGCCCGTGCTGGGCCCGCAACTTGAGCCCACACTGGCCAAGGCAGTCGTCGGCGAGGCCGACGCGCTGTTCGGGCTGCGCATCCACTCGCTCGTCTTCGCCGTCTCCATGGGGGTGCCCTGCCTCGGCGTCGGCTGGGAGGAGCGCACGACGGCGTTCCTCGCCGAGCACGAGCAGTCGGCGATCAGCACCCGGCCGCCGGTGGAGGACCTGCACAACTGGGTGGACCAGACGCTGCCCGCACGCTGGTCGGCCCGGCCCCGCCTGCTCTCCTCCTGATCCCGGTGGTCGAGTAGGGCCGGCCCGTCAGCGCTACTCGACCACCGGGAGTGGCTTTGCTGCCACCGCTAGACGCCCTCCGCCGGCGTGCGGCGGAGCATCGGGGGGAGCAGGCGCGCACCGGGGCCCAGTTCCGACACCCGGTCCTCCGGGTTGTACAGGCGGCAGCGCTTCAGCGACAGGCAGCCGCAGCCGATGCACGAGTCCAGGCCGTCCCGCAGCGCGACGAGGGCCTGGATCTGCTCGTCGAGGCGCCCGCGCCACTTCTTCGACAGCCGCGACCAGTCGGCCTTCGTCGGGGTGCGGCCCTCCGGCAACTCGTCGAGGGCGTCGCGCACCTCCTCCAGCCCGACCCCGATCGTGCGCGCGGCCCGGATGAACGCGAGCCTGCGCAGCACCGAGCGCTCGTAGCGGCGCTGCCCGCCGGATGTGCGGGTGGTGCGCAGCAGGCCCTCGCGCTCGTAGTACCGCAGCGCCGACTGCGGGAAGCCGCTGCGGTGCGCCACATCCCCAATGGTGAGCAGGTCCGTCATCTCCACCGGGCGCGTTCCTCCTTGACCTGAACCTGACTTCAAGTCGCACGGTACAGGCATGACCTTCGCGAACGCCATCGTCACCGGGGCGGGCCAGGGCTTCGGCCTCGCCCTGACCGCCTCGCTCGCCGCGCGCGGCACCACCGTGATCGCGTGCGCCCGCGACGCCGATCGGTTGCGGGCCGCCACCGCGCCGCTGCCGGGCGTCGTCGCGCTCGCAGGAGACGTCACCGACCCCGGCTTCCGCGCCGAGCTCGTGGCCGCTACCGGCGGGCACCTCGACCTCCTCGTGCACAACGCTGGGGAGCTGGGCCCGTCGCCGCTGCCCACCCTGGAGCGTTACCCGCTCGACGCGCTGCGCGGCGTCCTGGAGACCACCGTGCTCGCCCCGCTCGCGCTCACCCAGCTCGCACTGCCCCTGCTGCGCGCGTCCGCCACCGGGACGGTCGTGACCCTCAGCTCGGACGCCGCCGTGGACGCATATCCCGGCTGGGGCGGCTACGGGGCCGCCAAGGCCGCGCTCGACCACCTCGCCGCCGTGCTGGCCGTGGAAGAGCCGAACCTGCGGGTGCATGCCTTCGACCCCGGGGACATGCGCACGGCGATGCACCAGCGCGCCTTCCCGGGGGAGGACATCTCCGACCGTCCAGAGCCCGAGACCGTCGTGCCGTGGCTGCTGCGCCTGCTCGACGACCGGCTCCCCAGCGGCCGGTACCGGGCGGCCGACCTCGCGCCCGCGGCCGGGAGCCAGCTGTGACGGCCACGTTCACCGTGCCGCCTGAACTCTCGGCCGCCGAACCGCCCGAGGCCCGAGGGCTCGCCCGCGACGAGGTGCGGCTGCTCGTCGCCCGGGAACGCGGCCCCGTACGGCACACGACCTTCCGCGCCCTCCCTGCCGCTCTGCGGCGCGGCGACCTCCTCGTCATCAACACCTCCGACACGGAGCCGGCAGCAGTCGACGGACACCGCGCGGACGGCACGCCCGTCACCGTGCACGTCTCCGGCCCCGCGCCCGACCACCTGCACGTCGTCGAGTTGCGGACGCCGGACGGGCAGCGGGTGACCGATGGGAAGGCGGGAGAAGGAATCGCGCTGCCGTGCGGCGTGGTGGCGACGCTACTCACCGGCCACCCCGATCCCCGCGTGGTCACCGGGAGCAGGCTGTGGCGGGCGCGCATCCCGGTGGCGGGCGGGCTGCGGTCGTGGCTCGCCGAGGTCGGGCGGCCGATCCGCTACTCCTATGTGCGCCGGCAGTGGCCCCTCGAGGACTACCGCACGGTGTACGCCCGCTCCGAGGCGGAGTTCGGCAGCGCGGAGATGCCGAGCGCGGGCCGCCCGTTCACGATCGCGATGCTGCACGCGCTGCACGCCAGGGGCATCGGCGTCGCAAGGGTCGTGCTGCACACCGGGGTGTCGTCGCTGGAGGCAGGGGAGGTACCGCTGCCGGAGCGCTACCGCGTCCCGCCCGACACCGCGGACGCCGTGAACGCCGCGCGGGCGGCCGGCGGGCGGATCGTGGCCGTCGGCACCACGACGACACGGGCACTCGAGACGGTGGCCGGACCGGACGGACACGTGTCGGCGGGCGCGGGCTGGACGAACCTCGTGCTCGGGCCCGGCCGCCCCGCCCGCGTCGTCGACGGCCTCGTCACCGGATGGCACGAACCGGAGGCGTCGCACCTGCTGCTGCTCGAAGCGGTCGCCGGTCCACGGCTGGTGACCAGGGCGTACGCCGCGGCGGTCGAGCACAGGTACCGCTGGCACGAGTTCGGCGACTCCTGCTTGGTCCTATCGGCCCAGTCCACTCGTCGTACCGGGTGACCGTTGATCGCGTTAACCAACAATCGCGACTGGTTGCCCCCATGCCGCCGAACGGCATGTGGGCTGCGGTGAAATGCAGTGCCGCCGCTTGTCGGAGGGCTGCCCCGGCCCATACTCTTTCGCCCAGCGTCACGACCTGATCACGTGCAACGAATGGACCGGACTCCCCACCCGGTCCCCGGACCCCCGACCGGCAGCGCGTGAACGGGTCGCTCCCCAGCGCTGGAAGGGCTGTTTACGTGGCAGGACACCGCTCCCCCCGTGGTGCTCGTGCGCCCCGCACCGCCGGTGTCACCGGCACCGGTCGGCACCAGGCGGCACACCGGCCCGCGCCCGCGGGGCCGTCGCTCGGCACCACCGTGATCGCCACAACGGCCGCCGTCGGCGCCGTGGCCACGGGCGCGTTCACCGCGATCGTCCCGGCGCTGGAGGACGGCACCGCCACCTCCGCGGCCGCCGACAGCCCCTTCGACGCGGCGCTCGCGTCCAACAGCACCACCATCGACTCGCTGGCTCCGGTCGTGTCGGTGGTCCCGGTCGATCTGGCCGCCGACGCGGAGTCCGTCGAGGACCACGTCGCCCGGGTCGTGCAGGCCGCCGACCTGGCCAAGCTGCACGCCGAGCAGGCCCGTGAGCAGGCCGAGCGCGACCGGATCTCCGCCATGATCGAGCGCGGCGGCCTCGACGGCTGGATCGCGGAGGCGCTGCAGATCCTCGACCTGCCGCAGTCCCTCTCCCCCAGCGTCAAGAAGATCATTCTGAAAGAGTCGAACGGCAACCCGCGTGCGATCAACAACTGGGACTCCAACGCCCGCCGCGGCACCCCGTCCCAGGGCCTGATGCAGACCATCCCGACCACGTACAAGCACTACGTGCACCCGGATCTGAAGGACCGCCCGATCACCGACCCGGTCGCGAACATCACCGCTGGAATCCGGTACATGATCGACAACTACGGGATGAAGACGCTCCAGGCCGGCGGCCGAAGCAACAGCGCCGGGAACTACGTCGGTTACTGAGCGCCTCCCGGGCTCCGGGCGGTCCGACCTCTCCATCCCACCTGCCAGGTTCCGCCCGGAGCTGCAGGGCCTGCGCGCATTCGCGGTCGCGCTCGTCGTGATCCACCACGTCTCGGACGGCCGGGTCTCCGGCGGCGTGGACGTCTTCTTCCTGATCTCGGGTTTCCTGCTCACCGGGCAGCTCGCCCGCGCCGCCGAGCGCGGTGGGCTCCACCTGCGGGCGCGTTGGAGCCGGATGGCCCGCCGGCTGTTGCCGTCGGCCACTGTCGTGCTGCTCGCCACGATCGTCGCGGGCGCGCTGCTGCTGCCCGAGACGCGCTGGCCCCAGACCGTGCGCGAGGTCGTCGCCAGCGCGCTGTTCCTCGAGAACTGGCAGCTCGCGGCCGACGCCGTGGACTACACGGCCCGCAACAACACCACGAGCGTGGTGCAGCACTTCTGGTCGCTGTCGATCCAGGTGCAGTTCTTCGTGGTGTTCCCGCTCGCCGTCGCGTTGTTGACGCTCGTGGCCCACCGTGCCCCGCACCGCCTCCACACGCACCTCACGGCCATGCTGCTCGGCGTCTTCGTGGCGTCGCTGTCCTTCTCCATCGCGCTCACGGCGGCCGACCAGCCCCTGGCGTACTTCCACTCGCTCACGCGCCTGTGGGAGTTCGCGCTGGGCGGACTGCTGGCGCTGTGGATCGACCGCGTCCCGTGGACGCGTGGCGAGCGCGTCACGTTCGGCTGGATCGGCGTGCTCGGCCTCGTCGCATGCGGCTTCGTGCTCGACGGGGGCTCGGTGTTCCCCGGCTACGCGGCGCTGTGGCCGACGCTCTCGGGCGCGCTGGTGCTGCTCGGCGGGGTCACCCGCTCCCCGTACGGCGCCCACCGACTGCTCCTGCCCCGCCCGGTGCAGTTCCTCGGCGCCATCAGCTACCCGCTCTACCTCTGGCACTGGCCGGTGCTCGTGCTCTTCATGGTTGCCCGCGACCAGGACGAGGTCGGACCGCTCGGCGGGATCGCCGTGATCGCCGTGTCGACCGTGCTCGCGGTGCTCACCTCGCGCTTCGTCGAGAGCCCGGTGCGACGCCTGCGGTTCAGGGACGTCGACGGGTACCGGTACGGGGCGGCCGCGATGGTGACGGTGCTGCTCGCCGCGGCGGTCTGGCAGTTCGCGGCCGCGCAGCGCGAGATCCCCGCCGACGGGCTCGGTGGACCGCAGTACCCCGGCGCGGCCGCCCTCGTCGACGGCGAACCCGAGCCCGCCCCGCTGCTGCCCGCACCGGTGTCGGTGTACCAGGACTGGGTCTGGGTGCAGGACTGGGACTGCGCCCCGCTCGCCGAGGTCCGCTCCGACATCTGCACGCAGCCGGTGGAGGCGCCGCCCGAGAAGCGGATCATGGTGGTCGGGGACTCGCACCTCGAGCAGTTCATCGCCGCGTTCGTCCCGATCGCGCGACAGCACGACTGGCAGCTCATCGGCGCGCTGCGCGGAGCATGCCCGTTCTCGACGGTGTCGGAGGTGGACCCGAACGATGCCGAGTGCGTGGCCTGGAACGCCGCCGTCGCGGACCGGATCGCCGAGCTACGCCCGGACGCGGTCGTCACGCTCGCGACGCGGGACGTGCGCGGCGGCCTCACCGAGCAGACACCGCCCGGGTTCGTCGAGCAGTGGCGGCGCATGGCCGACCTCGGCATCCCGGTGCTGGCCGTCCGGGACAACCCCCGCTTCACCTACGACGTGCCGGACTGCGTCCGCCAACGTGGGCGGGAGGGGGACCCCTGCGGGATGGACCGCGACACCGTGTACGCGGCCGACCCGCCGTACGCGCAACTGGACGTGCCGCCGAACGTGAGCTTCCTCGACCTGGCCGACTACGTCTGCGACGACACGCGCTGTCCGGCCGAGATCGGCAACGTGCTGGTCTACCTCGACGACAACCACCTCACTGCCTCCTACGCCACCACCATGGCGCCGGTGATCGAGGATCAGGTGGTGTCCGCGGTAGGAGGCTGAGCGACCCGTATCCGCTGCCCGCCGACCGCCACGACGTCGCCGACCCGCAGCTGCGCACCCCTTCGCGTCTCCAGCCGGCCGTTCACCTGCACCTGCTCGTCTTCCAGCAGTTCGCGCGCGTGGGCGCCGTGCTCGGCGAGCCCGGCCAGCTTCAGGAACTGGCCGAGCCGGATGGGGTGTTCGGCGACCGGGACGTCCTGGATCGGTGGGCGAGTCACCCGGCCATCCTCCCGTCTCGGGTGGTCGAGTAGGGCCGGCGCCCCAGCGCCGGCCCGTATCGAGACCACAAACCCGATCACCCCTGCCGATCGCATCCCGCCCGTACCGAAGGGCGAGGTCGAGCAGGCCGGGAAAGCGGGCGTCGAGATCGTCGCGTTGACCGCGGCCCTGACCGAGCTGGAGCCGACCGGCAACCGCCGCAAGGCGGCGCTCGTGTCCACCGTGGCATCCGTGGGCGGGCTCGGACTCGGGCCGCTGCTCGGCGGCCTGCTCGCCCAGTACGCCCCCGCGCCGCACGTCCTGCCGTTCGTGCTGGAGATCGTGTTGCTCGTTCCGGCCGCCGCCGTGATCACGATGCTGCCGGAGACGACGACGAGGACCCGGTGGCGGCCCCGCCGCCCGGAGATCCCCACCGGGATGAAGGGCGACTTCGCGACCAGCGGGACGGCCAGCTTCCTCGCGTTCGCCGTGATCGGACTGTTCCTCACCCTCGTCCCCACGTACGTGGCACGGCTCTCGGGCAGCGAGAACCTGCTGCTCTCCGGTGCCGCCGTGGCGATGCTGCTCGCCTGCTCCGCGGCCGCCCAGCTCGTCGGCTACGGCAGGCGGGCCCGCACGCTGGAGCTGCTCGGCCTGCCACTGCTGTCCGCAGGGTTGGTCCTGCTCGCCGTCGCGGGCGGACTTTCCTCGTCGGCGCTACTCCTCGCCGCGACCGCGATCGCCGGGACGGGCCACGGCCTTGCGTTCCTCGGCGGCCTGACAACGATCAACCACTCGGCGCCCGCCGGCCGGCACGCCGAGGCGCTCGCCACCTTCTACGTGATCGTCTACCTCGGCGCCGGCCTACCCACCATCGGTGTCGGCTTCCTGGCCACCGCCGCCGGGCTCCCCGCGGCCGTGCAGTCCTTCGCCTACGCCGTGGCCGTGCTGTGCGTGGTGGTGCTGCTCGTCCTCGTCGGACGGACACGTCGGCTAATGCCGCTGTGATCGGTGGACCGATACGTCGACGGCCACCGTGACATCGACCGGTTCCGGGATGCGGGCGATCGCCCGGGCGAGGTCGTCGTCGGTGAGGTGGCGGGCGCTCGGCCCCATGGCCATTGCGGCGTGCACATCCCCGTGGCCCAGCGCGATCCGGCGGGTCACCTGGTGGAGCGCGAGTCGCTCGAAGCGGCGGAACGACGCGGCGAGGCGTTCGGGCTTGCGGGGGTCGATCCCGATCCCGCCGACGAGCCTGCCGAGCTCCGCGAGGTGTCCCGGAAGCGGCGTGGCCACGACGACGACTCCCCATGGCCCGAGGATGCGTTCGATCTCCCCGACGTCCCGCGGCCCGAACACGCTGAGCACCACCGCCGCCGCGCCGCTCCGCACCGGGAGGGGTGCCCACACGTCGGCCCCGATCGCGGCGGCCCGCGGATGGACCTTTGCCGCGCGGCGCAGCGCGTGCGTCGAGGCCTCGACGCACAGCCCGTAGCGGTGCGGGCTGGCGTCGAGCACGGCAGACAGGTGGTGCCCGGTGCCACCCGCGAGGTCCACCACGATGCCGTCGTCTGCGGGGGCGTGGGCGGCGGCCAGCTCGGCGAGGGTGGAGCTCAGCGGCCCGTAGTGACCGGCGCCGAGGAACCGCTCCCGGGCGGTGACCATCCGGGCGTCGTCGCCATGGTGGCGGCGGTGGCCGCCGACCAGGTTGACGTAACCCTGACGGGCGATGTCGAAAGCGTGCCCCGCCGGGCACAGCAGGCGGCGGCCGTCAGGCCGCAGCGAACCGCGGCAGACCGGACAGCACAGCCGGTCCACCACCGCGTCGAGGGCCGCCATGTTCTTCCGCTACCCGGTCGATTCGGTCCGCGATCGAGCGCGTCCGCCCGCCAGGCTCCACAGAGCCGCGATGTAGGTGCGCCAGATGCCATCAGCGTCGGCGGGGCGGACACTCGCGCGGAGGCCCGCCAGCCGGCCGGGCTCGTAGAGCGACCGCAGGACCCTGGCCAGGTCGAGCACGTCGCCAGGAGAGCAGAGCAGTCCGTCCATGCCGTCGCGCACGGTCTCCGGGAAGTTCCCCACGCGCGTGGCCACCACCGGCAGCCCGTGCCAGTGGGCGAGCGCCACGAGCTGCGACGCGGTAGCGGTGCGGTACGGGAGGACGAGCGCGTCGAACCCGGCGAACAGCTCGGGGATCCGGTGGGCCGGCAGGTACTCGGGCGTCACGTGAACCCGCCCTGCGAGACCCAGCTCGTCGACGAGCGCGTCCAGCAGCGCACGATCCTGGTAGAACTCCCCGACGATGCCCAGCTCGACGTCCGGGAGGAGCGCCAGCGCCCTGAGCAGCACATCCACCCCCTTGTACGGCCGCACCTTGCCGAAGAACAGCAGCCTGCGCCGCGGTGGGACGTCCGCCCCGACCAGAGACCTGGCCGTCGCCGGGAGGTGCGGCGGCAGCGCCGCGACCGCGGTCGGGCGGTCGGTGAGCCGCTCGAGCGCGTTCCGCTCCGCCTCGGTGTGCACGAGGATCGCGTCGACGGACCGCATGAGCCTTGACATGAGCAGCCGGTCGCCCGGCCGCGGCTCGTGGGGCACCGCGTTGGCGCAGATGACGACGACCCGTGCGCCCCGGCGCGCGGCCATGGCGATCGCGGCCAGCGCCGGGGCCTGGAACGGCACGTAGTAGAGCAGGACGACGAGGTCCGACGCCGCCGCGGCCCGCCGCCCCGTGCGTACCCAGTGCAGCGGGTTGCGCCACGACAACGGCTCCCGGACGGTCGGGTAGCTCTCGGCCTCCGGCGTCTCGAGCGGATGGAGCTCCGCCGGGAGGAGACTGACCGGGCCCTGCCGGGTCCAGGTCCGCACGAGCACGGTGTGGCCGCAGGCGGCGAGACGGTGGGCCAGCTCGTTCGTGAGCAGCGGGATGCCGCCCCGCCACGGGAAGGCCGGCCCGATCAGCGTGACGCGCACGGGATGTGACGGTGGATCGCGGGGCTCCTCGACGTCGGACGACACGCCGAGACCCAGCATAGCTGCTGGTCAGCACACGCCGACTCACGCATTCTTGACTGATTCCAGAAAACGGGACACACTCGCCCGGTGCCGACGACCGCCGACTTCGAGCGCATGCTGCGCGGGGCCGCCCTGCGGGTGACACGTCCCCGGGTAGCGGTGCTGTCCGCGGTCCACCACCACCCCCACGCCGACACGGGCTCGATCATCGCAGCCGTGCGTGCGGACCTCGGCGAGGTGTCCCACCAGGCCGTCTACGACGTGCTCCGCGCGCTGACCACGGCCGATCTGGTGCGGTGCATCGAGCCGCCGGGCTCCGTCGCGCGCTACGAGGCGCGGGTCGGCGACAACCACCACCACATCGTGTGCCGGTCGTGCGGCGCCATCGCCGACGTCGACTGCGCCGTCGGGCCCGCGCCGTGCCTGACCCCGGCCGACGACCACGGCTTCGTGATCGACGAGGCCGAGGTGGTCTTCCGGGGCCTGTGCCCCGACTGCTCCTCCACCACACCGAATTCCCGAAAGGATTCCCGTGTCTGACAGTCCAGACGCCGTTCTCGCCGAGGTCAACGACGAGTCCGCCGGCGGGTGCCCCGTCTCGGCCGGGCGCCGCAACCACCCCACCGAGGGTGCCGGAAACCGTGACTGGTGGCCGAACCAGCTCAACCTCAAGATCCTGCGTAAGCACCAGGCCGTGGCCAACCCCATGGGCGAGGACTTCGACTACGCCGCGGAGTTCAAGACCCTCGACCTCGACGCACTCGCGCGCGACGTCGACGAGGTCCTGACCACGTCTCAGGACTGGTGGCCTGCCGACTTCGGCCACTACGGCCCACTCATGATCCGAATGGCGTGGCACAGCGCGGGCACGTACCGGATCGAGGACGGCCGCGGCGGGGCCGGCGCGGGCATGCAGCGCTTCGCGCCGCTCAACAGCTGGCCGGACAACGTCAACCTGGACAAGGCGCGCCGCCTGCTGTGGCCGGTGAAGAAGAAGTACGGCCGCAAGATCTCGTGGGCCGACCTGATGATCTTCACGGGCAACCGGGCCCTCGAGACCATGGGCTTCACGACCTTCGGCTTCGCAGGCGGCCGCGCGGACGTCTGGGAGCCCGACGAGGACGTCTACTGGGGTCCGGAGCGCACCTGGCTCGGCGACGAGCGCTACAGCGGTGACCGGGAGCTCGAGGGCCCGCTCGCCGCGGTCCAGATGGGCCTCATCTACGTCAACCCGGAGGGGCCGAACGGCAACCCCGACCCGCTCGCGTCGGCGCGGGACATCCGCGAGACGTTCCGGCGCATGGCGATGAACGACGAGGAGACCGTCGCGCTGATCGCCGGCGGCCACACCTTCGGCAAGACGCACGGTGCGGCCCCCGAGTCCCACAAGGGCCCCGAGCCCGAGGCCGCTCCGCTCGAGGAGCAGGGCCTCGGCTGGAAGAGCGGCTTCGGCAGCGGCAAGGGCCGCGACGCGATCGGCAGCGGCCTCGAGGTCACCTGGACGCCCACCCCGGCCCAGTGGAGCAACTGGTTCTTCCACAACCTGTTCGAGTACGACTGGGAGCTGACCGAGAGCCCGGCCGGCGCGAAGCAGTGGACGCCGAAGAACGGCAAAGCGAAGAACACCGTGCCAGACCCGGAGGACGGCAAGCTCAACCGCGCGCCGGGCATGCTCACCAGCGACCTCGCCCTGCGGTTCGACCCGATCTACGAGCAGATCTCGCGGCGGTTCTACGAGAACCCCGACGAGTTCGCCGACGCGTTCGCCCGGGCATGGTTCAAGCTGACCCACCGCGACATGGGGCCGCTCCAGCGCTACCTCGGCCCGCTGGTCCCGCAGGAGACGCTGATCTGGCAGGACCCGCTGCCCGCCGTCGACCACGAGCTGGTCGACGCCGATGACGTCGCCGCGCTCAAGCAGCAGATCCTCGCCTCCGGGCTGTCGGTATCGCAGCTGGTCTCCACCGCGTGGGCGTCGGCCTCCACATTCCGCTCCAGCGACAAGCGCGGCGGCGCCAACGGGGCCCGCATCCGGCTGCAGCCGCAGCGCGGCTGGGAGGTCAACGACCCCGACACCCTGACCCACGTGCTGAACACGCTCGAGGGCATCCAGGAGTCGTTCAACAGCTCGCAGACCGGGGCCAAGAAGGTCTCGCTCGCCGACCTGATCGTGCTCGGTGGGGTCGCAGGCGTGGAGCAGGCCGCGCGCAACGCGGGTCACGACGTGCAGGTGCCGTTCACGCCGGGCCGCACCGACGCGACGCAGGACCAGACCGACGTGGAGTCCTTCGCCCCGCTCGAGCCGAAGGCCGACGGGTTCCGCAACTACCGCGGCAAGGCCAACCCCCTGCCGTCCGAGTACCTGCTGGTCGACAAGGCGAACCTGCTCGGTCTCAGCGCCCCCGAGATGACCGTCCTGGTCGGCGGCCTGCGGGTGCTGGGCGCGAACTACGAGCAGTCCCCGCTGGGCGTGTTCACCTCCCGGCCGGAGGCCCTGACCAACGACTTCTTCGTGAACCTGCTCGACCTGGGCACCACGTGGAAGCCGACCTCCGAGTCCGCGGAGACCTTCGAGGGCGCTGACGCCGCCACCGGCAAGGTCACGTGGACCGCCAGCCGCGTCGACCTGGTGTTCGGCTCGAACTCCGAGCTGCGCGCCCTCGCCGAGGTCTACGCCAGCGACGACGCGCAGGAGAAGTTCGTGCGCGACTTCGTGGCGGCCTGGGACAAGGTCATGCAGCTCGACCGGTACGACCTCGTCTGACCCGCACGCAGGACGGAACGGCCCTCGGGACCTCGGTCCCGAGGGCCGTTTGCCTTGTCGGTCTGCGACGCTCCGCCTGTGGATCTCCATGAGCTCACTGCGCAGGTAACGGACGTCTCCCGCCGGTATGCCGAGCGGTTCGGGATTGCACGGACCAGCGACTGGCACATCCTCAAGCTGCACGAGGAGGTCGGGGAGCTGACCCAGGCGCATCTCATGCGGGAGGGACAGGCCCGGTCCAAGGGCATGACCCACCCGGAACACGATGCGAAATTCGCCGCCGAGATCGCCGATGTCCTGTGTCACGTGCTGCTCGTCGCCAGTCACCACTCCATCGACCTCCAGGCAGAGGTAGAGCGGAAGTGGCTGACGCGCGTTCCCCGGAACGCGGTCGTGAATGCCGAGGACGTGCCGGCAGCTTCGCTCGTCGATGGCTCCGGCATCTCCCGCGGCAAACGGCCCCCTCGAGCGGACGAGCGCACGACGACGCTGGCGTTCCTGCGCTGGCATCGGGAGACCCTGAGGCTCAAGTGTGCCGGTCTCGAGCCTGCTCAGCTCGCGCGGCAGCCCGTCGGCCGGTCGGCGTTGTCGCTGCTCGGGCTCGTGCGGCACGCGGCGGAATCCGAGCGCTTCTGGTTCCGGGAGGTGATGGCGGGCGAGGACGCCCCACCGCTGTTCCGATTTCCGGGCGGCGCGTTCGATGTGGCGGGCGCGAACGCGCGGACGGTCGCCCAGGCGTTCGAGGCGTGGCAGGAGGAGGTCGCGTTCGCGAACCGTTTCGTCGACGAGGCGCCGGATCTCGAGATCACCGGCAACGAACCTGGGGAGGGTCCGGTCGCCCTGCGCTGGGTGCTGATGCACATGCTGGAGGAGTACGCCCGGCACAACGGCCACGCGGATCTGCTGCGGGAGCAGATCGACGGCGTGGTCGGGCTCTGACTACGCGGCCACCCGGCCGCCGGGTGTCTGATGCCTGAGCTTCCGGGCCCCGACCAGCTCGTCCCGTCAAGTGCTGGCCAACGCCCCGCTGAGCTTGCTGCGCGACGTGACGTCGAGCTTGGTGAACACCTTGCGCAGATGCCATTCGACGGTTCGAGGGCTGATGAACAGCTCGGCCCCGATCTCGGAGTTCGTCATCCCGTCGCCGGCCAGCCGGGCGATCTGGGTCTCCTGCGCGGTGAGCACGTCACGCATGTCGACCGAGCGTCGGCGCACCGTCTCACCGGTGGCCTGGAGCTCGCGACGAGCGCGCTCGGCGAACCCGGACGCACCGAAGCGCCGCAGCATCTCGTACGCGGTTCGGAGCTGCGCACGCGCGTCGACGCGCCGGTTCTCCCGGCGCAGCCATTCCCCGTACACCAGGTGAGCGCGGGCGAGGTGGACGTTGACGCGGGTGCGTTCGAGGCACTCGATCGCCTCGCGGTACAGCGAGTCCGCGGACCGGCCGTCGCTCAGCAACGCCGCCGACCTGGCCCGTACGCCGAGAGCCCAGTCCGTGCCGCTGGCATCGGTTCGCTCCTCGAGCCGCCGCAGGGCAGCACCGGCCACCTCGAGGGCACCACCTCGAACGCCGGCCTCGACGAGCTCGACGAGTGCGAAACCGAAGACCCCCAGATCCTCGTACTCGCATGCCCGTTTTGCGCAGGCCAGGGCGTCCTGGTAGCGGCTGAGGCCGTTGTACAGCACCGCCCTCACGTAATCGGCCGCACCGATGGCCCGTCCCTCGCCCCTGGATATCCCGTCCTGGACCTCGGACTGGAACGGCACCGGCGCAGCCAATGCCTCGCCGCGCCAGGCAACGAGCGACAGCTTCGAGAACCTCATGGGCGCGGCGCCGGTGGTCTCCAGGAGCGCGTCGCACTCCACGATCAGTTCCGATGCCGCTGTGAACTCCCCGGCGTGCAGGTGGACGGCAGCACGGTGGGTCAGGGCCAGTGGTAAGACGCTGAGCGCGCCGGCGTCGCGAGCCAGCCGGACCGCGCGGCTGGTCAGCTCGTGCGACGTCTCGTCGTCCCACATGTCACCGGCGACGAACCACGCCAGCCAGTACCAGCGCATGAAGTCGTCCTCGTTGCGTCCGGAGTCCTGCCGGAACGCCTGCAGCGCCCGCTTCAGAAGCGGCGCACCCGCGACGTGGCCCTCGGTGAACCGCGCCACCAGACCATCCAGGAGCAGGTCGATCAGTCGTGGCGGCCGCGCTACCGGCGGCGCTGCCCTGACGGCCTCGGCCACATCCCGCAGCCCGTTCTGACCGAGCAGGCGACCGGCGAAGACCGCGGCCCCCAGCGACTCGAGGTGCGCCTCCCTGGCCTGTGCGTCGCCGAGTCGCTCGAGTCGGCCGGCCGCATCGACCAGCAACGGCACCGCGTCGCGGCCGCGCTGCCGGGCGAAGACGATCTGGGCGCGGAGCCGGGCCAGCCGCGCGCGCTGCAGTTCGTCGAGCGGACCCAGTTCGGCCGCGGCGACGAGCTCGGACGCTGCCTCCGAGGCCCCGGCTTCGAAGTTGGCCTGTGCGGCGGCCACGGCCCGTGTTCCGCGGCTGTCCGGATCGGGTGTCAGCTCGGTGGCACGCTTCAGGAATGCGGCCGCCGCCGCGAGTCCGCCACGGGACCGGGCCCGGTCGGCTGAGCGCTCCAGCTCGCCGGCCACCGCTTCATCCGGTCCGACCGCCGCCTGTGCCCGATGCCACGCTCGGCGATCGGGGTCGGACTCGGGGTCGGTCGCTTCGGCCAGTGCCCGATGCACGGCCCGGCGGTCGGCCATGTCCGCCGCCCGGTAGGCGGCAGAGCGCGCGAGCGGATGCCGGAACCGCACCCGCGCCCCGAGCTCGATCAATCCAGCAGCCTCGGCCGGCGCCATCGCGTGGGTCCCGATCCCGAGCCGTTCGGACACCTGCCTGAGCAGCTGCACGTCCCCCAGCGGTTCGGCCGCCGCCGCGAGAAGCAGCCGTCGGGTCGCGGCCGGGAACGACCCTATGCGGTGCAGGAAGCTGTGCTCGATTTGACTCGCCAGCGGCCTCGCGTCGGGACGCCCGAACCCACCGCCCAGCTCCGCCGGGGTCAATCCCTTCGGCAACTCGAGCAGGGCCAGCGGATTGCCGCCGGTCTCGGCGACGATTCGATCGCTGACGCGGTCGTCGAGTCGCCCGGGAAGCGCCGATTCCAGGAGCGCACGCGCATCGCGCTCACGCAGACCCCGGACCTGGAGCTCCGGCAGCCCCGCAAACGGGTCACCCCCGTCGGGCACCGGCTCACGAACGGCGAAAACCACCGCCACCCGCTCCGCCAGCAGCCGACGCGCGACGAAGGCCAGCATCTGCGCGGAGACCCGATCGAGCCATCCGGCGTCGTCCACCACGCAGACCAGGGGCTGTTCCTCCGCCAGATCGGCCAGCAGGCTGAGCACCGCCAACCCGATCAGGAAGCGGTCCGGCGCGCTCCCCGTGCTCAGACCGAACGCGATGGACAGCGCATCGCGCTGCGGCCGGGGAAGTCGATCGAGATGCCCCATCATCGGCGCGCACAGCTGGTGCAGCCCAGCGAACGCCAGCTCCATCTCGGAGTCGACACCGGCGGCGCGCGCGATCCGACATCCCGCGGCGCGCCCCACCAGGTAATCCAGCAACGCGGACTTACCGACCCCTGCCTCCCCGCGCAGGACCAGAACCTGGCTCTGCCCCGCCTTCGTGTCGGCTACCAGTCGATCCAGCGCCTGGCACTCGATGCGCCTGCCACGCAGCCGACGCCGAGGGCCGTCACTCGACATCAGCACCGCCGCAAGGTGAGGGAGCGCCACTCCTGGGCTCGCGTGGCCCGCGTCCGCCCACCGATCATTCCACTCTGCCGGTGCGGCGGCGGGCAAGTGCCTTGCTCCGCCCGGAACGCGGGCGATGACCGCCCCCGCTCAACGCGCTGGCCTGTCGCCACCGCCGCGACCGGCAGGGCTGACGCGCCCTTCGCCTGATCAGCCGAACATGCGAGAGGGCCCCTGACCATGTTGGTCAGGGGCCCTCTCGGCCTTGGTAGCGGGGGTAGGATTCGAACCTACGACCTCTGGGTTATGAGCCCAGCGAGCTACCGAGCTGCTCCACCCCGCGTTGCTGTTGTGAGTACTACTGTACACCTGCCCGAAACGCCCCTGCAGGGGGGTGCGGTTTGGGTGCCGGACCGGACCTGAGCGCTCCAGCCTCACCCACAGCGACCAGCTCGCTGGTCATCACCTTCTCCGAGCCCACCGAGTGCTGATGCGGTTGCACTGCTGCTCAGGACCGCACTGATGGGCCCACGCGTCCACTTGACCACGCCGACCGAGTCGACCTTGCCGACCATGTGGCCGTGGATGCGCTCCCGGCTGCCGCCGGGCTCCACCGTCGCAACCGCTCGTCGGCCGTCTTCCACGATCCGCGCCGCCTCCTCCAGCGGGACGACAGGTTGAAAGCGGAAGCCAGGAACCTGACGACACAGGGCCCGCCCCACCGAGCGCACATTCACAATAGTGAACGCAACGGTTGACCCCGTGACGGAACCACCATACATTGTCGGAATAGCAGACAGCTCCGCGTCGCCAGTAAGCGCTGTTCCATCCCGCATCAAGCCAAGAGACTGAGTACGAAAATGAGTACGGCGAGACCATCAGATGGCGCTTTAGAGAGATCTCCGACATCAAGGAGATCATCGATCCGCTCGGTGATGGCGCAGAAGTGTACACGAGGTACTTCCGTGATTACGCTGCCTATCGCGAATTCACAGGAGAAGAGTCTCCCGAATTAGACGAGTGATTCTGCAGATTTACTCAGAGGGCAGCTCGTAGTTACAGTAGGAGGCCGGACGAGAAGCGACCGGCCTCCTACCTGATGCTCAACCCCCTGGAGCTGGCGCAGCAGGGGCGGGCGTCTGGCCGTTCGCCTGCTGGAACTGTTGCACCGCCTGGTCGAGCCGTTGCAGCGCTTCCCCCTGACCCGCGAAGTCACCGTTCTGCTGCGCCGCCTTCAGGTCGGTGATGGCCTGTTGGATCGCGCTTGCGGCCGTGGCCACTTGCGGGTTGGACGTCCCCGGCGGCCCGGCGGGAGCCGGTGTGCCCGCCTGCGCCGGTGCTTGCGCCGGTGCCTGCCCCGGCACGCTCGGCACCACGGCGCTGGCACCGGGCAGTACCTGGTCGATTGCACCGGCCAAGGTGGCATCGAAGCCGACCCGGCCGTTGTAGAACACCAGGACGCGCGCCAACTGCGGATAGCTGACTTCCTGGTTCGCTCTCTCGATGTACACCGGTTCGACGAACAGCAGGCCGCCCGCCACCGGCAACGTCAGCAGGTTGCCGTAGTCGACCGTGCTCTGCCCGTTTCTGGACAGGAGCCCGATCTGCTGGCTCACGTCCGGATCGCTGACGAGGGCGCTCTGCACGAGCTGCGGGCCCTGGGTGGTCGTGTTGTCGGGTAGTCGGAGCAGCGTCATCTGGCCGTACGTATCCGGATCGGAGCTGACCGACAGGTACGCCGATAGGAACTCACGTTCCTGGAACACGAGCGCGCTCGTGAGCTGGAACGACGCCGGCGACCCCGGCTGTGCTGGTGTCCCGGCCAGGATGTAGTACGGCGGCTGGGGAAGTGCGCTCGCACCGCCTGTGCCCTGCGGCGATGGGTCGGACGGCACGTTCCAGAACGACACGTTGTTGAAGAAGTCGCCCGGCGTGTCGACGTGGTAGCGGGTGAGCAGCTCGCGCTGCACCTTGAACTGGTCCTCCGGGTACCGGAAGTGCGACCGCAGGTTCGGGCTGATCTCGGATGCCGGACGCACCGAACCGGGGAAGGTCTTCATCCACGTCTGGAGGACGGGGTCCTGCTCGTCGAAGGCGTACATCGTGACCGTGCCGTCGTAGGCGTCGACGGTGGCCTTCACCGAGTTGCGCAGGTAGCTGACGTCCCGGTCGAGCTCGGGGCGCACCCCGCCCTGGCCGGGCTGCAGCGCGTCGGTGGTGGACTCACCCAGCGGCGTGCGCTCGGCGTACGGGTAACGCTCCAGCGTGGTGTAGCCGTCGACGATCCACGTGATGCGGCCGTCGACGACCGCCGGGTACGGGTCGCCGTCGAGCGTGAGCCACGGCGCAACGGCCTGGACGCGGGCCGCGGGGTCCCGGACGTACATGATCTTCGAATTCTCGTTGATCGAGCTGTTGAACAGGATGTTCCGCTCGCCGTAGAAGAGCGCGAAGACCATCCGGTTGACGATGTTGTCCAGCGGGACACCGCCGCGTCCGTTGTAGGTGTAGCGCTCGGTGTCGGTGTCGTACTCCACCGGCGGCGAGCCGCCCGGTGCCCCGACGATCGAGTACGTGTCGATCAGCTCGCCGTAGTACGTGCGCGGCTCCTGGACCTGCAGGCTCGGCGGGATGTCCGGGCTGTCCTGGGTGAACACCGGCAGGCCGCCCTGGCCGCTGCTGTCCTCGAGGGCTGCGTTGATCTCGTTGGCGGGGGCGGTGACGATCCCGTTGCCGTGCGTGTAGACGAGGTGCTGGTTGATCCACTCGGTCTGGTTGCCGGACAGGCCGCTCGTGTCGAGCTCACGCACGGCGACGACGAAGTCCTGGAGCTGCCCGTTGACCTCGTAGCGGTCGATGTCGAGCTGGGACGGGAAGCCGTAGAACGCGCGCAGCTGCTGCCGCTGCGTGAACGTCCGCTCGATCTTCGCCGGGTCGAGCAGCCGGATGTTGGACATCGTGGCGGTCTCCGCGCGGACCTGTGCGGGTGTTGCGGAGGACTGACCGCTGTAGGAGACCTCGTTGATGTTGGTCAGGCCGTACGCGTCACGGGTGGCCGCGATGTTCCGCTCGATCGAGAGCGCCTCGCGCTGCTGGGCGTTCGGTGCCACCGAGAACTGCTGCAGCACCTGCGGCCACGCCGCCCCGATCAGCACACTCGACAGCACGAGCAGCACGGTGGCGATGGCGGGCAGCTGCAGGTTGCGCCGGAACACCGCCGCGAAGAACGCCGCGGCACAGATGATCGAGATGAACAGCAGGATCAGCTTGGCCGGCATCACCGCGTTGAGGTCGGTGTAGGTGGCACCGGTGAAGAGCGGGTTGCGATCGCTGAACAGCAGCTCGTACCGGTCGAGGTAGTAGGCCACCGCCTTCAGCAGGACGAACACCCCGGCGAGGATCGCGAGCTGGGCGCGTGCCGCCCCCGAGACCTGGCCGGCACGGCCGGTGAGCCGGATGCCGCCGAAGATGTAGTGGGTGATCAGCGAGACCACGAAGGCGATGGCGACGGCGACGAACATCCAGTCCAGCACGTAGCGCAGGAACGGCAGCTGGAAGGCGTAGAAGCTGATGTCGATGCCGAACTCGGGGTCGGCGATGCCGAACGACGTGGAGTTGAGGAACTGCTGGACGGTCTGCCAGTCGCCCTGCGCCGCGAGACCCGCGATGACGCCGATGGCGACCGGGATGCCGATCCCGAACAGCCGCAGCCGCTGGATGATCACCGTGCGGTACCGCGCGATCGGGTCCTCCGGGCCGCTGACGGGCACGAACACCGGTCGCGTGCGGTAGGCGATCCACAGCGACAGGGCGACGAGCCCGCCGATCAGCAGCGCGCCCACCAGGAACTGCACGATCTGCGTGAACAGCACCGTGGCGAAGACGCCGCGGTACCCCACCTCGCCGAACCACAGCCAGTCGACATAGAAGTTGATCAACCGGGAGCCACCGAGCAGCAGCAGCACCAGCAACCCCGCGACGACGAGCAGGATCCGGGTGCGGCGGGTCAGCGTCGGGGCTCCCACCGGGGGCCGCATGGCCACAGGGCACGCTCCAGCAGATCGAGGGTCGGCGCGAGGCGCCCGTGCCGGTCGGTGCGGCGGAGACCTGCTCAGATCACTTGCCGACGGCCGGACGCGCGCCCTGCTCACCCAACTCTACGGACCGGGTGTGGAGTTCCCGTGGGGGCCTCGAATGTCCGAGATTCCCGGTTCCACGTCCGGGGCGATCAGCAGGCCGGGACCGGCCCTCCGGACTCGAGCGACTCGAGCGCGGTGACGGCGTCGTGCAGCGTGCCGACGCGCACGAGCTGCAGGCCGGGGTTGGTGGCGACGGCCTCCTCGCAGTTGCCCGCCGGGACGAGGAACACGGTGGCCCCCTCGTCGAACGCCTTGCGCATCTTGAACGGCACACCGTTGATCGGCGTGACGTTCCCGGTCGCCTCGATCGCGCCCGTACCGGCGACGAACCGGCCGCCCGCGAGATCGTCCGGGGTGAGCTTGTCCACGACCGCCAGCGCGAACATCAGGCCCGCGGATGGCCCGCCCACCCCTTCGAGACCGATGCGGATGTCGCCGTCGCGCAGCCTGGCACCCAGGATCACGCCGAGCAGGCCCTGATCGCGGTCGGGGCGGGCCGCGAGGGGGATCTGGACGTCGCGCACCTCGCCCGCCCGCCGGTACTGCACGGCGACCATGTCGCCGGGACGGGTCGGCACCAGCACGTCCGAGACCTCCCGCACCGAGTCCATCGGCTGCCCCGCGACGGCGAGCAGCTCGTCGCCCGGCTGCAGGATGGCGGCCGCGGGAGTGTCGGACACCAGGCTGGTGACGATGACGGTCGCGGGGAGCTGCAGCTCACCCACAGCGGCCGCCTCTGCGTTGGCCTCCGACGAGGTGAACTGTGCGCTGTTCTGCTGCTGGATCTGGTCCAGCGTCATGCTGGACGGGTAGATCGGCTCGCGGGGCACGACCTGGCTGTCGGGTGACGCCCACAACGCCAGTGCGTCGAACATGGTCAGCCGGTCGGTCACCGACACGGTGGTCATGTTCAGGTGTCCGGTGGTCGGGTAGACCGGCAGGCCGTCGACCTCGACGACCGTGGCGCCGTCGACCGTGCCGAGGGTGTCGTACGTCGGGCCGGGCCCGAGCGACACCAGTGGCACCGGGAGCGTGGCGCCGAGCACCCCGAGCGCCAGCGCGAGCAGGCTCGCGGAGACGACGGTCCACGTCCGGCGGGTCACGACCGGACAGCCTAAGCGGAGCCTGCGTGCGATCCGCGTACGGTGCGGCCCACGCGGTGCGCTCACGAGAACGCGCTCGGCCCGCAACCGATATCCGGCGATCGGCGCGTCCGTCGACGGGTAACGACTGCCTACCTGCGGGGCCATCCCATCGGCGATGCAGCCGAGCGCGAACAGCTGAGCAGCCCGTACCCGCGTACCGTGGACACCATGAGTGACATCCCGTTCGGCTTCGGATCCGCCGACCGCGACCCGGACGACGAGCGCCGGCGCCGCGACCTGGAGGGCCGCGGCGAGGGGGCGAACGACCCGCTCGGTTTCGGCGGCTTCCCCGGCATGCCGGGAGGCGGTTTCCCCGGCGGGGCGCAGGGCTTCGACGTCAGCCAGCTCGGCCAGATGCTCACCCAGCTCGGCCAGATGCTCAGCCAGGCCCAGTCGAGCGGCGGTGGGCCGGTCAACTACGACCTCGCAGCGCAGCTGGCGCGCCAGCGGCTCGCCGCCACCACGTCGTCGCTCACCGGGGCGCAGCGGGCGGCCGTCAGTGACGCCGTGAAGCTGGCCGAGCTGTGGCTCGACCCCGCCACCGACTTCCCCACCGGCGCCACCGAGACCAAGGCGTGGTCGGCCAGCGAGTGGGTCGACGCCAGCCTCCCCACGTGGAAGCGGCTGTGCGACCCCGTGGCCCAGCGCGTGTCGAGCGCGTGGGTCGAGGCCATGCCCGAGGAGGTCCGCTCCGCGGCGGGGCCGATGATCGCGATGCTCGGTCAGATGGGCGGGCTCGCGTTCGGCAGCCAGCTCGGCAACGGACTCGCGCAGCTCGCCGCCGAGGTCGTCTCCTCCACCGACATCGGGGTTCCGGTCGGACCCGATCGGGTCGCCGCTCTGCTGCCGGAGAACATCGAGAAGTTCACGAAGGACCTCGACCGGCCCGCCAGCGAGGTCATGATCTTCCTCGCCGCTCGGGAGGCCGCCCACCAGCGCCTGTTCTCCCACGTCCCGTGGTTGAAGGAGCGGCTGCTCGGAGCGGTCGAGCAGTACGCGCGCGGCATCCGCGTCGACTCCTCCCGGATCGAGGAGCTGGCCCGCGGCATCGACCCGTCCAACCCGGCCGCGATCGAGGAGGCCATGCGGTCGGGCATGTTCGAGCCCGAGACCACCCCGGAGCAGAACACCGCGCTCGCCCGGCTCGAGACTCTCCTCGCGCTGGTCGAGGGCTGGGTGGACGCCGTCGTCGCCGACGCCGTAGGCGCACGGCTGCCGGGCGCCGATGCGCTGCGCGAGGCACTGCGCCGTCGCCGCGGCGCCGGTGGCCCCGCCGAGCAGGCGTTCGCCACGGTGGTCGGGCTGGAGCTGCGCCCGCGCCGGCTGCGCGCCGCTGCGGAGCTCTGGCGGCTGCTCGGTGAGCAGCGCGGCATCGCGGGCCGTGACGCCCTGTGGGCCCACCCCGACCTCGTCCCGACGGCCGACGACCTGGACGACCCGGCCGCGTTCGTCGGGCGCACCGAGATGGGCGACCCGATCGCCGAGCTGGAGAAGCTGGCCGGCCAGAAGGCGCCGGAGGAGAACAGCGGCGGCAAGAGGAACGACGACGCGGATGGCGGTTCCGACGACGAGCCCGAAAGCGGCCCGCCGCCTGCCTGATAATCGAACCCACGCGCACACCGGCGCGCCGCGGTACGTCTCGCCCCGATTGATCCCCCGTGAGACGTACGACAGCGCACCTGGCAGTGCGGCATCGTGCGACTCGCGCCGGTCTTCGGCCACCCGATGGCGTGCGCCTCAGCCCGTGGCCGAGACCGGTTCCTCGGGCTCGACGGTGTCGGGCTCCTCGCCGTCGATGCCCACCAACCCGAGCCCGGCGGCCGCGGACAGGCCCTCCAGGTAGCCCATCGCGCGCTCGGTGCGCGGGTAGCGGTGGACCCACGCCCAGAAGCGGGCGTCATGGCCGGGTTCGAGCAGGTGGGTGAGCTCGTGCACCAGCACGTAGTCGACCACCCAGCCGGGCGCGTCACGCAGCCGCTCGCTGATCCGGATGGTGCCGTCGGCCGGCGTGCAGGATGCCCAGCGGGTGCGCATGGGCGGCACCCACCGGACGCTGGTGGGCCGCGCCCTGCCTTCCAGGAAACGCCGCGAGAGCTCCACCGATCGCCGCCGCAACGCGTCGTCACCCTTGCGGCCGGGGGACCGGCGGCGGGCCTCGCTGCGCTCCAGCCTGCGCACCATCTCGTCCACCCAGCGACGCTCCTCGGCGTCGCTCATCCAACCGGGGATGAAGACGATGACGGTGTCGCCCTCGCGTCGAGCACTGACCATGCGTCGGCGGCGGTCACTGCGCCGGACCTCCACGACCGCGGGCTGCGCCATCAGGCCAGCCTAGTGCCCCGGCAACCCCAACCCGGCCCACGGGACGACCCGCACATCGAGTTGTCCACACCCCTGTGGACAACCGTCGCGGGCGGGGTCGGACAGGCGCACCATCGAGCCATGACCGCACCGCAGCTGCCCACAGAGCTCCGGCTGCCGCCGCACCGCTCGGTGCTGGCGTTGGGGCCAGGGGCACGGATGCTCGGCCTCGACCCGGCCACCGCGATGGCCGTCGAGGACGTCCCTCCCCCGCTCGCCGAGATGCTGGACGAGCTCTCCGGGCCCGTGCCGACGGCCGAGCTCGTCGATCGGGCGGTGGGGCGCGGTGCCGATCGGACGGCGGCAGAGCTGCTGCTCGCCGAGCTCGTCGCCACCGGCGCTGTGGTCGACGCCTCCGACGTGCAACGGCGGGAGCGCCGCCGCGCCACCAGCACGGTGGTGGTGCACGGCTGTGGACCGCTCGCGGTCGGGCTGGTGCTGGGCCTCGCCACGGCCAGGGTCGGCGCGGTGCACGTCGTCACGTCCGGCGCGGTGCTCGAGGGCGATCTCGGCACCGGTCTCGTCGACGCCGACCGCGGCTCGGATCGCGCCTGCGCGACCGCGGCCGCGCTGGCCCGGCTGCATCCCCAGGCCACGACGGGCCCACCGCGACAACGGACGGTGCCCGACCTCGTCGTGCTCGCCGACGCGGGTACACCCGATCCGGTGCTCGTCGCGCGGCTGCACGTGACGGGCACCGCGCACCTGGTGGTCCGCGTCCGCGACGGTGTCGGTGTCGTCGGCCCGCTCGTGCTGCCAGGCCGCAGCACCTGCCTCGGCTGCATGGAGATCGAACGGTGCGCCCGCGAGCCGGCGTGGACGGCCGCGGGCGCCCAGCTCGTCGGTGTCCCTGGTCGCGCCGCCCCGGCCTGCGTCGCGGCGACGGCGGGCCTGGCCACCGCGCAGGTCCTCGTCGCGCTCGACGGTCCCGACAGCGCGGCAGGCCCGCCCGTACTGGACGCCACCCTCGAACTCGACGCGGACGCGGGCACGCTCGTCCGGCGGACCTGGGTGCCGCACCCGGACTGCCGGTGCGGTGCGTAACGCAAGTCACCCGGCCGCGAGCTGGTGATATGCGCGGACGGTCTTGCTCGGGAGACAATCAAGGAGTGGACGGATTCCCGTGCCCCACCGGCACCCCTGCCGAGGTGACGACGTGACCGACATCCCACGTCGCACGGCAGCTCGCACCGCCAAGCTGGCGAGCCTCCCACTCGGCGTCGCCGGACGTGCTGCCGCCGGATGGGGCAGGCGGCTGGCGGGCGGCGACGGCGATGAGATCTCCGCGCAGCTCATGGCCAAGAGCGCCGAGCAGCTGTTCGCCGTGCTCGGCGAGCTCAAGGGCGGCGCGATGAAGTTCGGCCAGGCCCTCAGCGTGTTCGAGGCGGCCATCCCCGACGAGTTCGCGGCGCCGTTCCGCGAGTCGCTGGTGAAGCTGCAGTCCGCTGCGCCCCCGATGCGGGCCTCCGAGGTGCACCGCATGCTCGCCGAGCAGTTCGGGCGCGGCTGGCGCGAGCGCTTCCGCGAGTTCGACGAGACGCCCGCCGCCGCGGCGAGCATCGGCCAGGTCCACCGCGCGGTCTGGCGAGACGGACGCGAGGTCGCGGTCAAGGTCCAGTACCCGGGCGCAGGGGAGGCGCTGCGGTCGGATCTGCGCCAACTCTCCCGGATGAGCCGGCTCATCCAGCCGCTCGTGCCCGGCCTGGAGATCAAGCCGCTGATCGCCGAGCTGCGCGACCGCATGGAGGAGGAGCTCGACTACCGCGACGAGGCGGCCAACCAGCGGATCTTCGCCGCCGCTTACGACGGCGACGACAAGGTCAAGGTGCCCCGCGTCGTGGCGTCCGCGCCGCGCGCGATGGTCACGGAGTGGGTCACCGGCAGGCGGCTGTCGGACGTGATCCGCAGCGGTACGCAGTCCGAGCGCGACGGGGCCGCCGCCCTGCTCGCGGAGTTCCACTACTCGGCGCCCGCGCGGGTCGGGCTGCTGCACGCGGACCCGCATCCGGGCAACTTCCAGATCCTCGACGACGGCCGTCTCATGGTGCTCGACTTCGGCGCCGTCGCCCGGCTCCCCGACGGGCTCCCCCGCCCGCTGTCGATCATGGTGCGGCTTGCGCTCGAGGACAAGCCTGGTGAGCTCCTCCAACTGCTCCGCGACAGCGGCTTCGTGCGGGCCGGCTCCCGGCTCGGCGGCGAGGAAGCGCTCGAATACCTGGCCCCGTTCACCGAGCCGTTGCGCACCGAGTCGTTCCGCTTCAACCGTCGCTGGCTGCAGCGGCAGGCCGAGCGCGTGGGCGATCTGCGGCGTCCCGAGTTCCACACCGGGCGGGAGCTCAACCTCCCCCCGCAGTACCTGCTGGTGCACCGCGTCACGATGGGCACCCTCGGCGTGCTCTGCCAGCTCGACGCCGACGTGCCGCTGCGCAGCGTCGTCCAGCACTGGCAGCCGTGGATCTTCGACGCCGAGGACGAGACGGCGAGCCGCCACGCCTGACTCCGCCACCCCCGGTGGTCGAGTAGGGACGGCGCCCCGGATCACGAAGATCCGGGGCGCCGTCCGAACATCACGGCGCCGCGGAGAGGACGCCGTCGGGGCGGACCGGCCGCGGGAGGGCCGGTCCGCGCGGTGGTTATGCGTCCCTCACCGCGGCACCGGCCGCGGCCCTGGCCCGCTGGGCACGCCGGGCGGCGTAGCGGGCCAGTGCGGACCACCGGCGTCCGGCCGTGAGCTGCCGGACGAGGGCGTGCTGCCGTGCGGCCACGAGGGCCTCTTGGTGTCGGGATCTCGCCAGTGCTTCGTGGAGCAACATCTCGTTCCCCTCGCGGTCGCGCACGACTGGTCGCGTCTCGGCGGCGGTCTGCAGTGTCATGAAGTCGGTCATCGGTATCGGTCTCCTTGGGTTGGTCCTCGAAGGACCTACGGGTGGGGCGGTGCGATCAGGCGGACATGGCCGCGGCGTATGCGCGGTCCCGGGCGAGGTCGGCCTTGCTCGGGCGGCCGCGAGGCCTCTTGCGCGGGATCACCGTTCCGCGCTCGAAGATCTCGCCGCCCCAGACGCCCCACGGCTCGGCGCGCTGCAGCGCGCCTTCGAGGCACTCGGCCTTGATCGGGCAGGCCGCGCAGAGCGCCTTGGCCCGCTCCAGCTCCACGGGAGCCTCGGCGAACCACAGGTCCGCGTCGCCGGAGCGACACGGCAGATCCAGCCCGGCGCGGGGTGCCGCGTCGAGCAGGGTCCCCAGCCCGGTGGCGGAGTCGCCGCCGAACTGCTCCGGAGTGATCGTTCCGCCGTCCAACGGAACTGATCGGACTAGCACTTCAACCTCCTGCGGTGAGTGGTCGTGCAGGACAAACAAAAAGGCCGCGGATCCCTGGTGGGGTCCGCGGCCTCGGTCTTCTGGCCTGGGGCTCTGAAGGCGTCTATAGATGACGACGCTCCTCTGCGGACACACCTGTGCTGTTATCGGTCCCGAAGCCACCGAGGATGACGCCGGACGGGCGCTGCTTCCACGCACGCGCGTATGCCGGCACCACGGACTCCACACGCGGCAGGGCGCCGTGGATGGTGGCGACGGGGTTGGTCATCGTGTTCATCGTGGGGCACCCCCTTCACGGGTGAGGTCGTGGCAGATGACGGGCTGGTGAGGTCCGTCGAGCGATGACGTTAGCGACCAAGGACTCGGCCGCACAACTGATTTACGGGAAGTTTCTCGGATCAACCACTCGACTCGGCCACCAGGCCCAGCACGGCCTCGCCGTACCGGTCGAGCTTGCGGGCGCCGATCCCCGGGATCCGCACGAGGGCGGCGGTGTCGGCGGGGCGGTGCTCTGCGATGGCGGTGAGCGTGGCGTCCGTGAAGATCACATAGGCCGGTACCTGCTGTTCCTTGGCCTGCTCCGCCCGCCAGACCCGAAGCCGGTCGAGCAGCTCGACGTCCACATCGGACGGGCAGTCGGCGCACCTGCGCAGCTTCATCGAGTCGGCCCCGATCAACGGCGAGCCGCAGACCCGGCAGCGCGGCTTTGGCACCCCGCGACCGCCGCCGCCGTTCGCCACGCGCGAAGCGGGGTGCTCGTCGGGGATCAGGCCGTAGAGGAACCGGCTGCGCCTGCGCCGACGCGGACCGCCCGGCTGGCGCGAGAGCGCCCAGGACAGCGAGAGCCGCCGCCGCGCGCGGGTGAGGCCGACGTAGAGCAGCCGCCGTTCCTCCTCGATCGCCTCGTCGTCTCCCTCCGCGTGCTGGATGGGCAGCGTGCCCTCGACCAGCCCGACGAGGAACACGACGTCCCACTCCAGGCCCTTCGCGGCGTGCAGGGACGCGAGCGTGACGCCCTGCACGGTGGGCGGGTGTGCGGCGTCTGCGCGGGTTTCCAGCTCGACCGCGAACCGCGGCAGGCCGGCGTCGGGCTCGACGGCCACCAGCTCCTCGGCCAGCTCGACGATCGCGAGCAACGACTCCCACTGGGCGCGCTGCTGCGCACCGGTGGGCGGGTCGGGAGTGAGCCCGACCGGCGCCAGCACCGCGCGCACCGCATCGACCAGCGGGGCGTCGACGTCACCGGCGGCCCGGACGGCGATCATCGCGCGGCGGACCTCCGGCCGGTTGAAGAACCGCTCGCCGCCACGCACCTGGTACGGCACTCCGACCTCGGTGAGCGCCTGCTCGTACACCTCGGACTGCGCGTTGATCCGGAACAGCACCGCGATCTCGCTGGCCGGCGTGCCGTCGGCGATCAGGCGGGCGATCCGCTTCGCGGCGGCGGCGGCCTCGGTGGGCTCGTCGTCGTGCTCGGCGAAATCGGGATCCGGCCCCGGCGGCAGCTGACCGATCAGGCGCAGCCTGCTGCCGGCCACCCGGCCGCGCGCCGAGCCGATCAGCGTGTTCGCCGCGGCGACGACCTGCGGGGTGGACCGGTAGTCGCGCTGCAGCCGCACGACCACGGCCTCCGGGAACCGGCGCGCGAACTCGAGCAGGTACCGGGGGCTGGCGCCGGCGAACGTGTAGATCGTCTGGTTGGCGTCGCCGACCACGGTGAGGTCGTCGCGCTCGCCGAGCCACGCGTCGAGCACGCGCTGCTGCAGCGGCGTGACGTCCTGGTACTCGTCGACCACGAAGCAGCGGTAGCGGTCGCGGAACTCCTCCGCGACGCCGGCGTGCTCCTCCATCGCCGCGGCCGTGTGCAGCAGCAGGTCGTCGAAGTCGAGCATCTCGGCGCGGTTCTTGAGCGCCTCGTACCCGGCGTACACGGCGGCCACCTGCTCGGCGGGCCCCGGCGTCTCCCTGCGGAGCTTCGCGACGGCTGCCGGGTACTCGTCCGGCGTGACGAGGGTGGCCTTCGCCCACTCGATCTCCCCGGCGAAGTCGCGCAGCGCGGCCGCGTCGGTGCCGGCCTTCACGCGGGCGGCCGCCTGCCCGACGATGCGCAGCTTTCCCTCGAGCAGCTGCCACTGCGGACCGCCGACCACCCGCGGCCAGAAGTACCGCAGCTGACGCAGCGACGCCGCGTGGAACGTGCGCGCCTGCACCCCCGAGACCCCGAGCGCCCGCAGCCGGGTGCGCATCTCCCCTGCCGCCCGCGCCGTGAACGTGACGGCGAGGACCTGGCCCGGCGCGACGTGGCCGGTGCCGACGAGGTGGGCGATGCGCCTGGTGATCGTGCGGGTCTTGCCGGTGCCAGCCCCGGCCAGCACGCACACCGGCCCCCGCGGCGCGGTGACCGCGGCGAGCTGCTCGTCGTCCAGTCCGGCTTCGAGGGTGGGCGCAGTCACCGGCCCATCCTGACAGCCGGGGAAGACAGTGCCCGCGGCGGTGGTTGAGCAGTGCATGTCTCAGGTGACGATGTACTCGACGACGTGGTGCGGCTACTGCCGGCGGCTCAAGCTGCAGCTGGACCAGGCCGGAATCGCGTACGAGGAAATCGACATCGAGCGCGACCCCGAGGCCGCCGCATACGTGGAGAACGTGAACGGCGGCAACCAGACGGTCCCCACGGTCCGCTTCGCGGACGGCACAGCGCTGACGAACCCCCCGTTCGCGGTGGTGGCGGAGAAGGTAGCCGACCTGGCGGCGTGACGGCACAACTTCAGTAGGGACGGCACAGATCTCCCGGCTTGTGTGCCGTCCCAACTGGACGTGTGCCGTTGCCAGATTTTGCCGTTCCGGCCCGCGGGGGGGCCGCGTCCGGTCACCATCCGGGGGTGGTTGAGCTCAGTGTGCGGTCGCAGCTACTCACGGCCGGGTTCTCCGACGACGAGGTGCGTCGCTTCGTGCGGGAGGGTCGGCTCAGTCCGCTGCGCCGCGGGGTCTACGTCCAAGGCCCGCTCCCGGACGACGCCCTCCCCCGGCACGTGCTACAGGTCAAGGCCGCGCTCCGGGGGCTCGTCGATGACGCTGTCGTGAGCCACGTGTCGGCGGCCGTCCTGCACGGCCTGCGCATCTGGGCCGTGCCACTGAGCCGCGTCCATGTCACGCGACCCCGCCGCAACGGCGGCCGCTGCGGAACCTTCGTCCACGTGCACACCGCGCCCCTCGACCCGGCGGAAGTCGTCGTGGTCGGCGGGCTGCCGGTCACCTCGCTCGCGCGCACAGTCGCCGATCTCGCGCGATCGGTGCCGTTCGAACAGGCCGTCGTGCTCGCCGACGCCGCCATGTTCTACAGGCGCGCGGATCGCATCGACCGGACCGAGCTGGCGGATGCTCTCGAGCGGGCGCCGCGCTGGCCGGGGAGCCCGGCGGCCCGGCGGGTATTGGCGTTCGCAAACGGCCTGAGCGAGAGCGTCGGTGAGTCGCGCAGCCGGGCCGCGATCGCCGCGGCAGGCCTGCCACCGCCGGTGCTCCAGTGGGAGGTCAACGCGGCCGGCACGGGTGCCTTCATCGGCCGGGTCGACTTCGGCTGGCCGGAGCTGCGCACGGTGGGTGAGTTCGACGGACTCGTCAAGTTCGGCCGCACCCTGCAGCCGGACCAGGACCCGGTCGAGGTCCTGGTTGCCGAAAAGCGCCGGGAGGACGCCCTGCGCGCCGAGGACCTGGGAGTGGTCCGCTGGCTCTGGTCGGACCTGCCGCGCTTCGCCCCGGTCGCTGCCCGCCTACGCGCCCGCTTCCGCCAATTCTGACCACGGCACAACACGAGTGGGGACGGCACAGACGCCGGGGCCTCTGTGCCGCCCCCACTCGATGTGTGGCGTCTTCAGATCAGAGGGCGGCCCAGCTCCAGTATCGATCTTGTGGCTCAGCCGAACGCGGGCAGCCGCGTCGCGACCCGCTCCGCGAGCCCGACCGCGGCGCGGCAGATCGTGGCGTTGTCCGAGGTGCCCTCGACGATGATGCGGACGTACTCGGCGCGCATACCGCCCTCCTCCGTGGTGAAGAACCGCTGGGGGACATAAGCGCGGCAGCTCGAGGCGTCCTCCGCGCGGGTCATCCCGGGCCGCCCAGCGATCGTCACTGGCTCCCCGTAGTACACCGGCGAGCCCGGTGTCGACTCACGGATGTAGTCCACCCAGACAGCACCCCAGTCGCAGGACCAACCGGCATAGCCGTTCACCGGTTCATCTGCTGGTTCGCCCCCGGCGGCGGTCGTCGCGTCCGCGACCGATGATCGGGACAGGAGATCGCACGCCGTGATCCCCGCGAGGGCGGAGCGGTCCGCTGCGGAGCCGCGACGGGCGATGCCGCCACCGACGAACCGGGCCACCACGGCTTCGGTCGCGATGTCGGCCACCGAGCAGTAGTCGGTGCGATCGGTCAGGCCGTCGCCGTACCGCACGGCGGAGATCGCGACGGTGTGGGAGCCCGGGAGCAACACGAACCTCCGGCAGTACCCGTCCTCCTGCGGACCGGGAACGATACGGGGGGCGATCGGGTTCCTGAGACCGACGTCGACCTGGAGGGCTGCGATGGGGTCGTTCAGGAGCTCGACGTCCACGTGGACGTCCACGTCGGCTCCGGGGATGACGGCAGTGCATGCGGCGAACACGCCGTAGCCAGGGCTGATCGTCGCGTGCCACACCGGGGCGAGCGGGGCGACGTCGATCAGCGAGCAGGGGTCGAGGGTGCGCTCGTCCGCCAGGGCCACCGGCGGAACCGAAGCGGTCGGCGTCAGCGCGGGAGAAGCGCTCGTGGCGAGCATCGCGACGGCGAGGACGACCGCGATCACGGCCACGCCGGCGGCCGCGATCGCGCCCACGAAGCGCAGTCGACCACGGCCGCGCGGCGGCGGGAGGGGTTCGATCCTCGCCGGGCCGGCAGCGCCTGCGGCGATCCGGGCGAGCTCGACCTGCGCCTGTGCGGCGGTGGGACGGGCGGCCGGATCGTCGTCGGTGAGCTGCCGGATCAGTGCTGCCATGGGCTCGACGACGTTGCCGCCGACGGCGACGGACAGCGCGGCGCCGAGGGAGCGGACGTCGGTGCGGGCGTCGGTCGCCGACGAGCTACCCAGACCGCTGATCTTCGCGATCGGTCCGGTCGCGGTGTCCGTCACCAGGATCCGGTCCGGGGTGAGCGCGCCGTGTGCGACGCCCGCGGCATGACCGGCCGCCAGCCCGGCCGCGACCTGCGCGCCGATCAGGGCCGTCGCCGGGAGCGCCATCGGGCCGTGATCGCCGACGAGCTGGGCGAGGCTGCGCGTGGCGGGGGGCTCCAGGTCCTCGCGCACGAGCCACAGCGCGTCCGGCTCCTCCACGACATCGAGGATCGACACGAGGTGCGGGTGGTGCACCGTGGCCGCGATCCGCGTCTGCGGCAGCACGTCGAGCGGGAGCTTCTCGAGGACGACGGTGCGGCCCACCGTCTCGTCGACGGCTCGCCGGACCGTGTCGGCGTCTGCTTGGGTCGCTTCCCGCAGGCGGTACCGCTCAGCGACCAGGACGTCTTTCGTGTTGGGCCCGTCGTGCATGCCCAGGTTCCCCCGACTCCGGGCTCCCTTACAGGGCCGCCCAGCTCTCCAGCATCGATCTCGCGATGCTCACCTTGCCGGGGAGCAGCAGGGAGGGGTCCCCGTCCGACCGTCCGGCCCAGTCGCCTGCGTCGAGGGCCCCGCGCAGCCCGGCGCGGGTCACCCACATCGCCTCTGCTATCTCGCCGTCGGCCAGGACGAGCTGATCCGCCGGGTCGGCAAGGGCGGAGAAGCCGATCATGAGCGAGCGCGGGAACGGCCACGCCTGGCTGCCCAGGTACGACACGTCGTGGACCCGGACGCCCACCTCCTCGTGGATCTCCCGCATGACGCACGCTTCGAGAGACTCCCCCGCCTCCACGAACCCGGCGAGCACGGAGTACCGACCCTCCGGCCAGACGGGCTGACGCGCGAGGAGAACCTGATCGGCGCCGTCGTGCACCAGGCAGATCACGGCAGGATCGGTGCGCGGGTACTCCTCGTGACCGTTCGCCTCGCACACCCGGTGCCAGCCGGCGTTGCGCGGGTGCATCGGCGAGCCGTCGCGCGTGCAGAACCGGGCAGCGGCGTGCCAGTTCAGCAGCGCCACCGCGCCCGTGAGCAGGCCAGCACCGAGGGCGTCGAGAGCGGCACCCACCGTGCGCAGGTCGGCCCAGTCGGTCGGGTCCTCGCCTGCGACGAGGTCGACATCGCCGCGCACCGCCCAGTAGGCGGTGTCCTCGTGCTCGCCGAGCAACACCGCGTCGGGCGGCGGCTCGTCGCCCGTTGTCGGCCGGGTGATCAGCCGGGCGCCGGAGCCGGAGATCATGTCCCAGCGGTCACGGGGCCTGCGGACGGCTCCCCAGTCGACGGGGGTGCGGCCCCCCTCGTCGAGCACGACGAGCCGGGCCTTCGGCCAGCAGGCGAGCTGGCGCTCGCGGTCGCTGCGGATCGGCTCGTCCCGCATGACCACGGAGCGGGAGAGGACGGGCGGGGCGAGCAGGGGGAAGGTCACGGGCCGGTGATCCCGCCCAGCGCGCGGACCCGGGCGCCGATCACGTCCGCGTCCCCCACGACGACGCCGGTGAACGCGGTGGGCGCGAAGAACTCCAGCGCCGCCTCGGCCACCTGCTCGACCGTGACCGATTCGAGGCGGCCGGGGTGGGTGCGCAGCCATTCGATCCCGAGGCCGTCGGCGGCGAGGGCCGAGAGGGTGGACGCGAGGCCGCCCTGGTTGTCCAGCGAGATCAGCAGCGAGCCGACGGCATAGGCGCGGGCGGCGTCGACCTCGGCGGCCGTGGGCGGGACGGCGGTCAGCCGGCCCAGCTCGTAGCGGGTCTCCAACAGCGCGGCGGCGGTGACGTCGCTCGCCACGTCGGTCTCGACGCCGAGAACCGCGCCACCGGGCACGAACTCGACACCCGAGTGGGCGCCGTAGGTGTAGCCCTTGTCCTCGCGGACGTTCTCCATCCAGCGGGAGGAGAAGTAGCCACCGAACACGAGGTTGGCCAGCTGCAGCGCGGCGTAGCGCTCGTCGTGGCGGCGCAGCGCGGGCGCGGAGAGCCGCAGCTGCGACTGCACCGAGCCTGCCCGGTGCACCAGCTGCAGGTCCGATGGCGTGATCGGCGGCGGCGACGACAGCTCACGCGCGGGCGCGTCGGCCGTCCACCCGGTGACCGCCTTCTCGACCTGCGCGATCGCGGTGGGCGGGTCGATGTCGCCGACGAGGACGAGGATGGACCCGCCGGGCACGAGCGCCGCGCCGTGCAGGGCCCGCACCTGCTCGACGGTGACGGCCGCGACGTCGTCGCCGGTGGGCATCTCCCGGGTGATCGGGTGGTCGCCGAACCGCTTGCGTTGCAGCGCCTCCCTTGCGATCGTGCGGGGCTGCGCGCGGGCCACACTGATCCGCTCGACGAGCCGGTCGCGTTCGCGGGCCACCTCGCCGTCGGGGTGGGTGGCCGATGTGAGCACGTCGGCGAGCACGGCCAGCAGGTCGGGCAGGCCGTCGGCAAGGCCGGAGCCGCCGATCTGGAGCCGCTCGGGGTCGACGTTCACCCCGAGGTCGGCGCCGACGGCGGCCAGCTCGTCGTCGATGCCGACCCGGTCGCGGGTGGCCGTGCCGGTCAGCAGCGTGGACGAGAGCAGCTCCGCGACGGCCGGGTGCTCCGGCTCCTCACCGGCGAACGGCACACGCAGCCGCAGTTCGACCATCGGCACGCCCGGCCGGTGTGCGGCGAGCACCCGCAGCCCGTTCGGGAGGACGCGCTCCTCGACGTCGGGCAGCGGCACGGCACGGGTGGGTCCGAGCGGCGGCAGCGGGCGCGGCCCCAGCGCGGTGCTGCCGATCTCGTCGGCGCTGCGGTGGCTCGTGACGGTCATTCGCTCTCCTTGGGCTCCACCAGCAGCACGCCGCGCCCGCCGGAGCGCAGCGCGGCCGCGGCGGCGCGCACCTGCTCGGGGGTGACGGCGGCGAGCCGGTCGGGCAGCTCTGCGCTGATCTCGGCGCGGCCGTAGAGCAGCTCGCGGGCGCCGAGGCCGAGCATGCGGTACATGACGCGGTCGTTCTCCTGGTGCAGGCCTGCCGACCAGCGCGCCACCTGCCTGGCCAGCTCCTCGGTGCTCGGGCCTTCCGCCGCGAGCTTGTCGAGCTCCTCGTCGACGGCGGCGAGCACGCGGTCCGGGTCGACCGCGCCCGGGTGCACGGCGGTGATCGTGAACGTGTCGGGGTCGCGCGCGTCGAGCGGGCCCATCAGCCCGGCGCTCGCGGAGATGTCGGTGACGAGCCCGTCGGTGTGCACGAGCCTGCGCTGGAGGCGCGCCGCCTCGCCGTCGCCGAGCACCGATCCGAGCAGCGCGTGACCGAGGTAGCCGTCGAGGTCGGCGCCGGGGTCGGGCAGCCGGTAGCCCAGCGCGATCGCGGGCAGCGGGGCGTGCGCGTCGATGACCGACTGGCGCCGCTCGCCGCTGGGCAGCGGCTCACCGAACGACGGGCGCTGCGGCGCCGGCCGGGCCGGTATGTCGCCGAAGTGCTTCTCGACCAGGCGCAGCGTCTCCTCGACGTCGAGGTAGCCGGCCACGGTGACCTGCGCGTTGGCCGGCGAGTAGTAGGTGTCGAAGAAGGCAGCGGCGTCGTCGAGCGATGCCTGCTCGAGCTCGGAGAAGTCGCCGTAGCCGTTGTGCGCGTTGGGGAAGGTGTCGTAGAGCACCGGCGGCAGCAGGATCCAGGGGAACCCGCCGTACGGCCGGTTGAGGACGTTGAGCCGGATCTCCTCCTTCACCACGTCCACCTGGTTGCGCAGGTTCTCCTGCGTGAGCTTCGGCGCGCGGAGGCGGTCGGCCTCGAGGAACAGCGCCCGTTCGAGGGCCGCGGCCGGGAGCACCTGGAAGTAGTCGGTGTAGTCCTGGTGCGTCGAGCCGTTGAACACCCCGCCCGAGCCCTGGACGTGCCGGAAGTGCGCGAGCTTCTCCAGGCTCTCGCTGCCCTGGAACATCAGGTGCTCGAACAGGTGCGCGAACCCGGTGCGGCCTTCCGGCTCGGAGCGGAAGCCCACGTCGACGTGCACGGCGACGCCGACGACGGGGGTGACGGGGTCCGGGACGACGAGGACCCGCAGCCCGTTGGGCAAGGTCGTCCGATGCAGTTCTGGCACAGGCACGCCGCCGAATGTATCCCGTGGCGAGGACTTGCCGCCTACCCCGTCAGCGTGCCGAGCAGGCCGGTGCCCGGCATGCAGTCGACGTACTCGAAGAACGCGTCGCCTTCCGCGACCACCGACACCTCGTGGTAGAGGCGCAACCGGGCCGCCGGGCCCAGTGCCGACAGGTATCGCATCGCGGCCCCGAAGATCGCGAGGTGCGTCGGATGGGACTCGGCCCAGCGCTCCAGGTCGGCGAGGCTGCGCCACCAGCCGAGGCCGAACGTGCGCTCCACCGGCCGCCCGCCCTCGACGACGGCGAGGTAGCGGTTGGAGTAGCAGCCGACGCCGCGCCCCTCGCTGCTCAGGAACTCCATCCCGGCCCGCAGCACCGGTTCGACGTCGTTCACGTACATGGCGCGCTCGGCGTCGTCGGTGTCGGTCCAGTCCTGACCGGAGCGGATCAGGCAGATGCCGCCGTGTGGCCGGATCCGCACCCGGGTCCCGTCGCGCTCGACGGTCGGTGTGCCCGCGGGCGCGAGCGGGTCGGTCTGTGACAGCGGGATGCGGTCGCGCATCCCGCCCCAGTAGCCGTGCTCGGCGACCTCGCCGCTCCAGGCGCCCGCCAGCGCGGCGACGCCCTCCGGGCGGCCGAGAGACGAGAACAGCGTCTCGTGCGACTCGACGGTCGGCCGCAGGACCTCGATCCAGCGCCCGCACCCGTCCCCCGCGTCGAGCCAGGACTCGCGGTGGGCGGCGGACCAACGGTCGAACGAGGCCGGGTCGTCCCAATAGGAGATCGAGACGATGTCGGTCGTCCCGTCCGGCGCGATCGACTGCGCCCGGTCGTGGTGTCCCGGGCCGTCGGCCGCGGCGAAGGCGGTGTCGAGGGCGTCGAGCGCGCCTGCTGGCGGCTCACCGCGGAACTGGAGTCCGAAGTACGCCATGACGACCTGGCGCACGGCGGGCTCCATGCGCGCGACGAAGGACGGGTACGGCGGGGTGTACCCGTCCCTCATCCGGCCGGGGTGGGTGCGGGGAACGGCGAGGTGTGCCGGGATGGCCGACTCCACGTCACACGTCCGCGGGGATGCGGGTCGCCGCGGACGGCAGCTCGCCCTCGATCTCGACGCCGGGTGTGGTGAACGGCACGACGCGGTCGCCAGGGGTCTTGTTGAGCAGCAGCCGGGTGACGTCGGGACGGGCGTAGTGGCCCGCCGGGTCGGCGGCGGCCTTGGCGAGGGAGATCAAGCCGAGGTCGAGGTCGGCGTAGACGATGCCCTCGGCGTCGGGCGCGAGGGGCTCGTGCATGAGGCTCCCGTCCGGGCCGAAGATCCTGGCGTAGCCACCGCCGGGCTGGAGCAGGGCGCGCTTGGTGTCGTCCGTGCACAGCAGCTCGACCATCTCGGGCGAGACCGTGGCGCACGGGGCCACGACGAAGCAGCCGCCCTCGACGGCGTAGATCCGGCTCGCCGACGTGTTGACCTCGGGACCGAGGGCGTGGGCGGCGCCAGGGTAGAGCGAGAAGCTCGGCCACGCGGCGACGTGCACCTGCTCGTTCTGCGCGTACATCGCGTACTTCGACAGCGGCTGCAGGTGCTCCCAGCAACACAGCCCGCCGAGCCGCCCGAGCGGGGTGTCGAACACCGACAGGTCGCTGCCGTCGCCCTCGCCGAACACCGTGCGCTCGACGTGGGTGGGCTTGAGCTTCCGACGCCGCGCGATCGTCTCCCCGTCCGGGCCGATGATCCACTGCGCGATGTACAGGCTGCCGCCCTGCCGCTCGGACAGCCCCATGACGACCGTGATTTCGTGCTCGCGCGCCGTGGCGGCGAGCCGGTCGGCCTGCGGCGAGCCGTAGACCAGCGAGTTGTCGTGGTAGCCGGGGAAGAACTGCAGGCCCCACGCGGGCGCGTCCAGCCAGATGAACCACGGGTAGCCCGGCAGGAAGGTCTCCGGGAAGCCGATGAGCCGCGCGCCGTTCGCGGCGGCCTCCTCGATCAGAGCGATCGACTTGTCGACGCCGGCCTCGAGGTCGAGGAACGCGGGAGCGGCCTGGACGGCCGCGGCGCGGAAGCGGGGGTGCTCGGTGCTCATGCCCGGAGAGCGTGACGTCCTCAGCATTGCGGCGCTGGTCCATGCGTGTCGGTTGTGTTGACTCTGCGACGCAGCGTCTTGCCTGGTGGCAGGCGCCTCCCTACCGTCTCCCCATGGCGCGCCTGCTCAGCACCGACGCGGTGGACGCGCGCGAGCGGCTGGAGTTCTGGAACGAGGCCGTGTCCGACACCTACGTGCGGCTCGACACCACGGCGCCGGGCAGCGACGTCGTGGGCGAGATCCGGGCCGACTCACTCGCCACGCTGGAGCTCTCCCGCGTCACGGCGACGGCGCAGCACGTCCGGCGGACGCCGTCGTTGATCGCGGCGGCGGCCGAGGACTACTTCCTCGTGAGCATCCAGACGAGTGGCGCGGGCGCCGTGGCGCAGGACGGGCGCACCGCGGTGCTGGCGCCGGGGGACTTCGCCCTCTACGACTCGACCCGCCCGTACGAGCTGCATTTCGACGATGCGTTCCAGCAGTACGTGCTGATGCTCCCCGGCCCGACGCTGCGCTCACAGCTGCGGCGAGCGCCGGAGCTCACCGCGCGCGGTGTGCACGGCTCCCGAGGGGCCGGGCACCTGATGATCGAGATGATCCGCACGCTCGCCGACGACATCGGCGTGCTGGAACCGGCCGCGGCGGCGGCCGTGGCGCAGAGCGTGGAGCACATCGTCGTGGCCGGGCTCAGCTCGCTCGTTCCGAGAGCGACCGTGCCGGAACCGGAGCTGGCCGCGCGCCGGGAGCAGATCAAGGCGTGTGCCCGCGCCCGGCTACGCGACCCGGGTCTCACCGTGCCCGCGATCGCCGCCGCGTTGCACACGTCGGTGAGCACGCTCCACCGCGCGTTCGCGGGCGAGCCCTCCTCGATCGCGGAGTGGATCTGGGCGCGGCGCCTCGACGCGGTGCGGGCAGACCTGTGCGACCCCGCCCTGCGCCACCGCACGATCAGCGACATCGCCTTCGCGTGGGGCTTCGTCGACGCGTCGCATTTCAGCCGGGCGTTCAAGGCGCGGTTCGGCCGCACCGCACGCGAGGTGCGTCAGGCGGGGAGCACCACGAACTGGCGCAGCGACAGGTCGAGGTAGGTCACCGGGCCGCGGGGGCCGGGGGTGCGGTCGACGTTGATCCCGGTCTCGGGCAGGCCGAGGAGCTTGTAGCCGTCGAGCAGCCGCGTGGTGGTGTTCCAGAAGACCCCGGTGCCGGTGTAGGCGTCGATGAACGCGGTCGCTGCCTTCTCCTCGGTGGCGCAGACGGTGGCCGCCAACCCGGACGTCTCCCGGATCGCGGTCGTTGCGGCCTCCACCGGCCCGTCGACGGCCGCGACCGTGACGTGAGCCTCCGCGCCCGAGTCGAGGGCCCACTCGTGGCCGAGCGGGTGGTCGTGCGGGGGCAGGCTGGGCGTGATCTGCCGGGCGCGCAGTGCCTCCTCGGCCACCGGCCACAGCCGGTCGTACGCGGGGCGGTCGATCAGCAGCAGGTTGAGCCGGTTGCAGACGCCGAGCCGGTCGGTGCTCTCGGTGACCAACCGGGTGACGTCGGCCGGATCGGCGCTCGCGTCGAGGTACAGGACGCCGCCGCCGTCGGCGTGGGCGAGTACCCGGGTGCCTGCCGTTGCGCCGAGCGCGGACAGCTTGCGCGTGACCTCGCCACTGCCGCGCACCACGACGAGCGGGACGAGGCCGGGCAGCCCGACCAGCGCCTCGGCGCCCGCGTGGCCGGGGGTGGGGACGAGCTGCACGGCGCCCGCCGGCACGCCGTGGCGTTCCAGCGCTGGCGCGATCACGAGCTCGACGAGCGCGCGGGCGGAGCCCAGCGCGGCCGAGCCGGTGCGCAGCACGGCGGCGCTGCGCGCCTTCAGCACCTGGGATGCCACATCGACTGTGACGTTGGGGCGGGCCTCGAACACCGCGCCGATCACGCCGACCGGGACCCGCCGCTCGTAGACGCGTTCCCCGGTGGGCAGCGTGCGCACCTCGCGCTGCGCCGGGGGTTCGGGGGTGTCGGCGAGCACCTCGAGCTGGGTGGCCATGTCCGCGAGCCGCTCCGAGGTGAGCCGGAGCCGGTCCAGCAGGCCAGGGGCCATTCCGCCCTGCTCCGCGGCCGTCACGTCCGCGGCGTTCGCGGCCAGCAGCTCGGCCGCGCGCTCCCGCAGCAGCACCGCCGCGGTGCGCAGCGCGGCGTCGACGGCCGCGCCGCCCGCGGCCCGCACCCCCGGTGCCGCGGCCGCCGCACGCTGGGCGGCCTCGCGCACGGCGGTGGCCTCGGGGGACTCGGTCGGGGCAGCGGTGCTGGTGCTCACGGGGAAAGGTTGCCACGCGGCCCACCGGCTCCGCCCCGAGGCGCCCGGTCAGGACTTGGCCAAGGCCGCGCCTTCCGCGAGGGAGTGGAGTTTCGCCCACGCGATCCTCGGGTCGACGCCGTCCTCGCTCACGGCGAGTGTGGCCATGCCGCAGTCGGTGGAGGCCAGCACGCGGTCCGGGCCGACGATCCGCGCGTAGTGCTCGATCCGCTGGGCCACCAGCTCGGGGTGCTCCACGTAGTTGGTGGTGCTGCCGATCACGCCGGGCATGAGGACGAGGTCGTCGGGCAGGTCGGCGTCGGCGAACACCGTCCACTCGTGGCCGTGCCGCGGGTTCGCGCCCTCGAAGGACAGCGTGCCGACGCGCGCGGTGAGCAGGACGTCGAGGATGTCGCGCAGCGGGACGTCGCGGTGGTGCGGGCCCTCGTAGTTGCCCCAGCAGACGTGCAGCCGCACGCGCTCGCGGGGGACGTCGCGCAGCGCCGTGTTCAGCGCGGCGATGTTCTCCGCCATCCGCTCGCGGTGGGCGCGCAGGCCGTCCTCGCCGTCGGGGAAGGCGACGCGACCAGCCGCGAGGTCGGGGCAGTCGACCTGCAGCAGGAGGCCTGCGCCGACGATCGCGTCGTATTCCGTCTTCATCGCCCCGGCGAGCGCGTCGAGGTACGCGGTGCGGTCGCCGTAGTGCTCGTCGTCGACGAACATCGCGATCACCCCGGGCGACGCGGCGGTGAGGAACGCCTCGTGCGATCCGGCCGCTGAGCGCAGCACCGCGATGTCGGCCTCGACGGCCGCGGTGTCCGGGTAGCCGACCGCGCCCCGGCAGACGGGGATGACGAAGTCGCGGTTCGCGGCCCGAAGGGCGAGCCGCTCGGCGTACTCCGGGAAGCCGTCGAGGGCCGGATTGGGGCGCGGCCCACGCTCGACGGCCTCCAGCCCGGTGAGCCGCGAGCGCACGTACGTGACGTAGCTGATCTTGCCGAGCTCACCGTCGTTGACGACGTCCAGACCCGTCTCCACCTGTCGCCGCACGCATTCGGCAACGGCCTCGCGCACGGCGGCCGGGTCGAGCTCCGGCCCGCCGCGCTCGCGTTCCGCGATGGCACTGAGCAGGTCGGAGGGGCGTGGCAAGCTCCCGGTGTGCGTCGCCATGACCGGCATGCGGGCCTCCCGCCGCAAACGAGTTTGACCTGGACCCGTGTTCAGGTTGCACGATCGTCATCGTGACCGCAGCCCAGACCCCTCCCGCCGTGCGCGAGGAACTGTTCGGACCGAGCCGGCGTGCGACGACGATCGGCATCGTCCTGCTGGTGAGCCTCGTTGCCTTCGAGGCGATGGGGGTGAACACCGCGATGCCGGCGCTCGTCGCCGACCTGGGCGGTGTCGAGCTCTACGCGTGGCCCTTCGTGTCGTTCATGGCCGCGTCGGTGTTCGCCACGGTGCTCGGCGGCCGGTGGTGCGACCGGGCGGGCCCGCGGGTGCCGCTGGTTGTGTCGCCACTGATGTTCGGCGTGGGTCTGCTGGTGGCCGGGACGGCCACGACCATGACCCAGCTCCTCGTGGGCCGGGTGCTGCAGGGCGCGGGCGCGGGGATGGTCAGCGTGGCGATCTTCGTGCTGATCGCCGCGGTGTACCCGGGGCGAGCCCGGCCCGCCGTCTTCGGCCTGATCTCCTCGGCGTGGGTGTTGCCCGCGCTGCTGGGGCCGCCCGTGTCCGGGCTGGTCACCGACGCGCTGTCCTGGCACTGGGTGTTCCTCGGGCTGATCCCGTTCGTGCTGGTCGCCACCTCGCTCGTGGTGCCTGCGGTGCGCACGCTGCCGGCACCGGAGCCACGGGCCGACGCGGGCAGGCGCGGCGTGGTGGTCGCCGCGTTCGCCGCCTCCGGCGGGGTTGCGGCGCTGAGCTGGGCCTCGCAGCACGTGTCGGCTCTCGCCGCCGTCGTGGCCGTTGCGTCCGTCGCCGCGCTCGTCCCCGCGCTCGTGCGGCTGTTCCCGCGCGGTGTGTTCCGGCTGAAGCGCGGCATCCCCACGATCGTCGCCTCGCGCGGGCTGCTCGCCGGCGTGTTCTTCACGATCAACTCGTACCTGCCGCTCATGCTCGAAGCGACACACGGCTGGTCGCTCTCCGCGGCCGGTATCCCGCTGATCGTCGGCGCGCTGGCGTGGTCGGCGGCGTCGGCGTGGCAGGGCAGGCACCCGGACCTGCCGCGCGCGATGCTGCTGCGCGTCGGGTTCTGCGCGGTCACGATCGGCGCAGCGGGCATGCTGCTGGTCGCCCCCGCATGGGGCCTTCCGTGGCTGGCCGTGCCGTTCTGGGGGATCGCGGGGCTCGGGATGGGTCTGGGCTTCTCGTCGGTGTCGTTCCTGCTGCTGCAGCAGTCCGCGACGCACGAGACCGGCTTCCACACCTCGGCCGCGCAGATCGCCGACCAGCTCGGCACCGCCACCCTGATCGGCGCGGGTGGTGCCGTGCTCGCGCTGCTCGGCACGCCGGCCGCTGCGCTGCCGGTGCTGATCGCGGTGCTCGTGGCGCTCGGGCTGATCGGCGCGCTCGGCGCGCCGCGCGCGGCGGGTCAGACCGGGTTGGCGAACACGACCACGTTGTCGGAGTAGTGCCGGGTGCGGCGGTCGAACGCGCCGCCGCACGTGATCAGCACGAGGCGGGGCGGCCCGCCCACGGCGAACACCTCGGGCGGCAGCTCCGCCTTGGCGTACTGGCGGCGGGCGGTCACGCGGTAACCGACGGAGCGGCCGTCGGCCCCGAGCAGGACGATCTCCTCGCCCTCCGCGACGTGCCGCAGGACGGCAAGCGCGCCGAGCCCGCCCGCGAGCGAGTCGACGTGCCCGGCGAGCACCGTCGTCCCGCCCGCCCCGCCCGCGAGCGCGCTGGGCGACCACCAGCCCACCGTGGACGGTGGCTCTGGCAGCACGAGCGCGCCTTCCGGTCCGGTCGTCACGGCGACGACGGGAGCGCGCAGGTCCCGCGTGGGGAGGGTGAGCTCCATGGGTTGCGTGCCCGCCCGGACCGGCGCCGGTGCGGGAGCCTTACCGGCGAGCAGCCGGGCGAGCACGCCGTCGATGGCGGGCGTCGGTGCGAACGGGCTCGGCCCCACGCCCTCGACGACCACCGGGGCGTCGAGGGGCGCCGCGTCCGGGACAGGGCCCGGACCGAGCATCGCGGCGCCGCACACCAGGCACACACCGCCCGCGGCCACGAGAGCGCGGGTGACGCGGGCACCGCGGTCGACGTCGGGCGGGTGGTCCCCTGCCGGGGCGCGATGGCGTCCCAGTTGCTGATGGGTGGCCGGGCCGGCCCGCTCGACGAGACCGAAGGCGGATGCGCCCGGTGTCAGGCGGCCCGGCGCCGCCACCACAGCGCACCGGCGCCGACGAGCAGCAGGGCCCCGAACCCGACAAGACCGATCGCCACCGGCGTCACGTCGCCCGCGGCCTGTCCGCCGCTGCCGGCGTCGACCGCGTTGGGCGTCGCCGCCCCGGCCGGAGCCGAGGCCTGCCGGAGCCCCTCGGCGAGCGAGTCGAGGCGGTTCAGCGCCTCCTGCGCCGCGGCCTTTGCGTCCGCGGAGGCGTTCTCGTCGGCGAGCACGGCGTTCGCCGCGTCCCGGACCTGCTGCTGGAACTGGCCCGCGGCCCGCAGCCACGCCTGGTCGAACTGCTCACCGCTGCGGGCGCGCAGATCGGCGAGGGTGGCCTGTTGCTCCGCGGTCGGCTCGGTGGGGAGCATGCCGCCCCCACTGGCCCTCAGCTGATCGAGGAGTGCCTGCCCGTCGGTGGAGTACTGCGTACCGAGAAGGCGGACGTCCTGGGCGGTGCCCTGCGCCTGACCGAGACCGCCGAGCGCCGCGATCGCCGACGCGGCCGAACCCGCCTCCCCGAGCGCGCCGCCCGCGCCCATTCCGAAAGCGGCGTCCAGACCGCCCGGCGTCCCCGGCTGTCCCGGAGCTGGCAGCTGGGCCTGGTCGGGCGAACCGCAGGCGGTCACGGCGCCGAACACGATGCCGATGACCGCGACCACGGCGACCGCGTTCATGACGACCTGCCTGATGGGACGGGTGCGCACGGCTCCTCCTTCATCGGTGACACCGCGCACATTTGCCGCATCCGGGCCGGGTCGCTGGCGAAACCGGCGAAGTCCGCCCCAAGGTGTGTCCCTCAGGCGGGGGCGGGGGCGAGGTGCACGACCTTCACGGCCGTCATCTCGTCGAGCAGCTCGGGCCCGAACCCGAAGCCGGAGCCGCTGATCCCCCGCGGCTGGGACGCCCCACCCGGCGCGCCGCCGAACACGTCGTTGACCTTCACCGTGCCGACCGGCAGCTCGCGCCACGCCCGCTGGGCGTGCTCCATGTCGGAGGTGAGCACGGCGGCCGCGAGGCCGTAGCGGTCGGCGCTCGCCTCTCGCAGCGCCCCGGCGAAGTCGGGGACGACGCGCACCGGGGCGACCGGGCCGAACGTCTCGTCGCTCATGACCGCCATGTCCGGGACGCACCCGATCAGCACGGTGGGCGGGTAGAAGGCGCCGGGGCCCTCAGGGATCGCGCCGCCGGTCAGGGCTCGGGCACCTGCGCCGAGCGCCTCCTCCACGTGCCCGTGCACGTGCCGGCGGTGTGCCCGGTCGACCAGCGGGCCGATCCGGTCCGTCCAGCGCGCCGTCTCCTCGGTGAACGCCTCGAGGAACGCGTCGGCAACGCATGCGTGGACGTAGATCCGCTCGACGGACACGCAGATCTGCCCCGCGTTCGCGAACGCCCCGAGCGCGGCCTGTCCCGCGGCCCACCGGGGGTCGACATCGGCGTCGACGATCAGCGGATCGTTGCCGCCGTTCTCCAGCAGCGCGCGGGCCCCGGTGCGGGCGCAGGCCTGTCCGATCGCCCGGCCGGTGGCGGAGCTGCCCACGTGCGCGACGACGTCGACGGGCGCCTCGGCGAGCCGAGCACCCACCGCACCGTCGCCGTCGACGATCTCGAGGACGCCCGGCGGCAGGGCTGCCGCCACGAGCTCGGCGAACCGGCGTCCCGTCTGCGGGCTGCGTTCGCTCGGCTTGTGCACGACGGCGTTCCCCGTGACGTGCGCGGCCCCGATCAGGCCCGCCGCGACGGCGATCGGGTCGTTCCACGGCGTCAGCACGGCCACGACGCCGCGCGGCTCGGGAACCATCAGGTCGGTGGCGTCCCAGCTCCCGTGCAGGCTGCGGCCGCGGTGCACCGGCCCGAGCTCCGCGTATTGCACGAGCGTGCCCACGCCCGCGTCCACGCCGCCGCGGGCGTCCTCGGCAGGCTTGCCGGTCTCGTGGGCGTTCAGGGCGGCGAGCTCGTCGGCGGCCGCCCGGACGGCGGCGGCCGCCGCGTGCAGGGCCGCCCCGCGCTCCGCCGCCGGCGCGCGGGCCCAGCCGGGCGCGGCCCGCCGAGCGGCCGCGACGGCCTCGTCACATCGCTCGGGTGAGGCGATCGGGACGCGCCCGACGACCTCGTCGGTACGCGGATCGAGGACGGTCAGCTCACGGTTCTCCATCAGGGTCACCGAGAAGCAGTACCCGCCCCGACTTGGATCACCCGTGTGGGGGCGGGGTCGGGCCCCATCCGGGCGCCGGAGCCGGTTGCGGCCAGTACGGGGACGCGGGCTGCCACTGCGGCTGCCCTCCCGGCCCGAGCGGCGGGAACAGGCCCGTGCCGGGCGGGACCGCCGTCGGGGTGTGCGACGCGCGCCGTGGGACCAGCAGCAGCACCGCCGCCGCGAGCGCGAGGAGCGCGGCCACGAGGATCAGGTACCCGCCGACACCGACCTGGTAGCTGGTGCGGATTCCTGCGTCCTCGTCCCCCGGCTGGGCTGCGTCGGCGACGTTCTGCGCGATCGTGACGAGCTGCAGCCAGATCACCGAGACGACGCCGACCAACAGCCCACCGATGCCGACCCCGAGCGATCGGACGGCGGCCGGTTCCTGCGTCCTGCGGGCCGACAGCACCAGCAGGAGCGCGACGACGAGCGCAAGCACGGCGGCGGCGGTGATCGGGATCCCGTAGAGGATCTTCGGCGTGGGCAACGGCTCGGTGGGAACGGGATCCTCGAACGAACCCCAGCCGGTGGTCGTGGTGGTCGACGCGGGAGACAGCTCCGACTCGAATCGGTAGACGCTGAACGCGGCGAAGCTTCCGGCCAGCGCCAGCGCCGCGGCCATGACGAAGAGCCCCGCGGCGACCACCCGCGCGACCGCGACCGGCGCCGGTGGTGGGCCGTACTGCGGATGTCCGTATCCCGCCGTCATGAGATCACTGTCGCAGGCCCGCGTCCTCGGCATCCAGCCTCGTGCCGGATCAGGAACGGTGCGGCAGCTTCTTCGGGGTCGACGGCGGCGGCACCACCGGGCCCGCGTCGCCGTCGGGTGCCGTGTCGAGGTCGACGATCACCGGGGCGTGGTCGCTCGGACCGCTGCCCTTGCGGGCCTTGCGGTCCACCCACGCGGCCTGCACGCGCGCGGCGGCGTCGGCTCCCGCGAGCACGAGATCGATGCGCATGCCGAGGTCCTGGTGGAACCGCCCGGCCCGGTAGTCCCAGTACGTGAAGACCCGTTCGGTCGGCCACCGGTCGCGCACCACGTCGTGCAGCCCGAGGCCCTTGATCTCGGCCAGCGCCTTGCGCTCGGCAGGCGTGACGTGGGTCGAGTTCACGAAGAGCGCCGGGTCCCACAGGTCGTCGTCGGTGGGGGCGATGTTCATGTCGCCCGCGACCACGGCCGCGGCCGGGTCGGTGATCGACTCCCGCAGCGCGGCGAGCCAGTCCAGCTTGTACGCGTAGTGCGGGTCGTCGGGGGTGCGGCCGTTGGGCACGTAGACGGACGTAACGCGCAACCCGCCACACGTCGCCGTGATCGCCCGCGCCTCGGCGGGCGAGTCGGGGGCCGGGAACCGCGGCTCCCCTGGCAGCCCGTGCACCACGTCGTCGAGCCCGACGCGCGACAGCAGCGCCACCCCGTTCCAGCGGCCCTCGCCGAAATGGGCGACGGCGTAGCCGCGCTCGGCCAGTGGATCGTCGAACGCCTCCGCGAACGCCTCGTCGGACAGCTTGGTCTCCTGCAGGCACACGACATCGGGCGCGCGCTCGTCCAGCCACGGCAGCAGCCGGGGCAGGCGGATGAGGGCCGAGTTCACGTTCCACGTAGCCAGACGCACCCACAGCACGCTACCGTTGCCCAGGGTTTGTACGATGACCGAACAAAGGGGTTTGACGATGCCGCAGCCCACCCGCGAGGACCGCTTCAGCTTCGGGCTCTGGACGGTCGGCTGGCCCGCCCGCGACCCGTTCGGGGACGCGACGCGGCCGGCGATCGACCCCGTCGAGTCAGTGCACCGGCTCGCCGAGCTCGGCGCGTGGGGCGTGAACTTCCACGACGACGACCTCATCCCGTTCGGCACCGACGGCGCCGAGCGCGACCGGATCATCGCCCGGTTCAAGGCGGCCCTTGCCGAGACCGGGACGGTGGTGACGACGATGACCACCAACCTGTTCACCCACCCCGTCTTCAAGGACGGGGCGTTCACCAGCAACGACCGGGGCGTGCGCCGGTTTGCGCTGCGCAAGGTCATCCGCAACCTCGACCTGGCCGCCGAGCTGGGCGCGAAGGTGTACGTCTTCTGGGGTGGCCGGGAGGGCGCCGAGGTCGACTCCGGCAAGGACATCGCCGCAGCCCTCGACCGCTACCGCGAGGGCATCGACCTGCTCGCCGCCTACGTCAAGGAGCAGGGCTACGACATCCGCTTCGCGATCGAGCCGAAGCCGAACGAGCCCCGCGGCGACATCCTGCTGCCCACCCTCGGGCACGCGCTCGCGTTCATCGCCGAGCTGGAGCACGGTGACATCGTCGGCGTCAACCCCGAGGTCGGTCACGAGCAGATGGCCGGGCTCAACTACACCGCGGGCATCGCCCAGGCGCTGTGGGCGGGCAAGCTCTTCCACATCGACCTGAACGGGCAGCGCGGCATCAAGTACGACCAGGACCTCGTGTTCGGTCACGGCGACCTGCTCAGCGCGTTCGCCACCGTCGACCTGCTGGAGAACGGCGCGCCCGGCGGCGGGCCGAAGTACGACGGCCCCCTGCACTTCGACTACAAGCCGCTGCGCACCGAGGACCTCGACGGCGTCTGGGCGTCCGCGGCGGCGAACATGAGCACCTACCTGCTGCTCAAGGAGCGGGCCGCGGCGTTCCGGGCCGACCCGGAGGTTGCCGAGGCGCTCGCGGTGTCCGGCGTGGCCGAGCTGGCGAAGCCGACGCTGAACCCCGGCGAGTCCGTGGCCGACCTCAAGGCCGACCGCTCCGCGTTCGAGGACTACGACGCCGTGAAGGCGGGTGAGCGCGGCTACGGCTACGTCCGGCTCAACCAACTGGCGGTGGAGCACCTGATGGGCGCCCGATGACTCTCGTGGCCGGGGTCGACTCGTCGACCCAGTCGTGCACCGTGGTGATCCGGGACGCGGAGACCGGCGCCCTGGTCCGCTCGGGCAACGCGAAGCACCCCGACGGCACCGAGGTGCACCCCTCCGCCTGGTGGGACGCGCTGCAGGCCGCGATCGGCGAGGCGGGCGGGCTCGACGGCGTCGAGGCGATCGCCGTGGCGGGCCAGCAGCACGGGATGGTCTGCCTCGACGAGGCGGGCGAGGTCGTCCGGCCGGCGCTGCTGTGGAACGACACCCGCTCAGCGGGCGCGGCCGCCGACCTCGTCGCCGAGCTGGGGGCGAAGGAGTGGGCCGAGGCGACCGGTAGCGTCCCGGTCGCGTCGTTCACGGCCACGAAGCTGCGGTGGCTCGCCGAGCACGAGCCCGAGCACGCCGCCGCCACCGCTGCGGTGTGCCTGCCGCACGACTGGCTCACCTGGAAGCTGCTCGGCACGGGTTCGCTGGACGACCTCGTCACCGATCGCTCGGATGCCAGCGGCACGGGCTACTTCTCCGGCGTCACCGGGGAGTACCGGCTCGACCTGCTCGAGCGCGCGTTCGGGCGGTCCGACGTGCGGCTGCCGCGGGTTCTCGGCCCGGCCGATGCGGCAGGCCGCTCCGCGGGTGGGGTGCTCGTCGGGCCGGGGGCGGGCGACAACGCGGGCGCCGCGCTCGGGCTCGGCGCCGCCGTCGGGGACGTGGTGATCTCGATCGGCACGTCCGGGGTGGTGTGCGCGATCAGCCCCACCCCGACCGCGGACGAGACCGGCATCATCGCCGGCTTCGCGTCCGCGTCCGGCGAGCACCTCCCGCTGGTGTGCACCCTCAACGCCGCACGGGTGCTCGACGCGGCGGCGCGCATGCTCGGCGTCGACCACGACGGGCTGTCCCGCCTCGCGCTGTCGGCGCCAGCCGGGTCCGACGGGCTCGTGCTCGTGCCGTACCTGGAGGGCGAGCGCACGCCGAACCGCCCGGACGCCACGGGCGCCATGCACGGGCTCACCCTGTCCAGCTCCACGCCGGCGCACCTCGCCCGCGCGGCCGTGGAAGGTCTGCTGTGCGGGCTCGCCGACGCGCTCGACGCGTTCCTCGCGGCCGACGTTCCGCTGGAACGAGCGTTCCTCGTGGGCGGCGGCGCCCGCTCCGAGGCACTCGCCCGCATCGCGCCCGCGGTGCTCGGGCGGCCCGTGCTGCGGCCCACGCCGGGCGAGTACGTGGCCGACGGCGCGGCCCGGCAGGCGGCATGGGTGCTCGCCGGCGGCGACACCCCTCCCGTGTGGGAGGCCGCCGACACGGAGTCGTTCGAGGCCGACGCCACCCCCGCGGTCCGGGAGCGGTACGCGCAGGTCCGCGAGCTGACGGCCCCGCGCCTGGGTGCGTGAACCCGTGGGAGACCCCGACACGGGCGCACCCAGAGCGCGACTCGCGGGACGTGGCGCAAACTCACGTCCGCGAGTCGCGGTCTCCGTGCACGCGAGTCGCGGTCTGAGGGCGGGCGTGTCGGGGTGAGCGTGCCCGCGGGGCAGCACACGGTCCGGCGGCACAACCTCGCGCTCGTGCTGGGGGAGGTCGCCGGGCCGGAGCCGCTGTCCCGCGCCGGGGTGGCGGCGCGTACCGGGCTCACGCGCGGAACAGTGTCGTCGCTGGTGGAGGAGCTGATCGCGGCCGGCCTCGTCACGGAGCTCGCGGCCGCGCGCGGCGGGCCGGGACGCCCGGCGAGCCCACTGCGGCTGGATCCGCGCGGACCCGGCGGGCTCGGGCTGGAGGTCGGGGTCGACTCGGTGCGCGCGTGCGTCGTCGACCTCACGGGCGCGGTGCGGGTGCAGCGGACGGTGGCGTCGGACCACCGCGACGACGTGCCGGACGCCGCGCTCGCTCGGCTCGCCGCCCTCGCCACCGACGTCGTGGCCGAGGCCGGGCTCCCGATCGCCGGCGCGACCGTGGCCCTGCCCGGCGTCGTCGGTCCGAACGGGGTGCTGGAACGCGCGCCGAACCTCCCCCGCTGGGTCGACGTCGCCGTCGGCGATGCGCTGAGCACGCGGCTCCGTGGCCTGCCGGTCCGCGCAGGCAACGAGGCAGACCTCGCCGCCCTCGCCGAGCGGTGGGCAGGCGGTCCGACCGACGCGATCGTCGTCTCCGGCGGGATCGGCGTGGGCGCCGGGATCCTCCTGGACGGCGGCCTCTTCGCAGGGGCCGGCGGCCGCGCCGGCGAGATCGGCCACGTCGTCGTCGAGCCGGACGGGCTGGAATGCCATTGCGGCGGCCGTGGCTGCCTCGAGACCCTCGCCAGCCTTGAAGCGCTCGCCCGCCCGGACGCCGTTCGCGCGGCCGGCCGGGCGCTCGGCATCGCGCTCACCGGCGCGGTGCACCTGCTCGACGTGCCCGCCGTCGTGCTCGGTGGTGGCTACCCCCGCTGCGGTGCCCCGCTGCTCGGCGCCGTGCGCGCCGAGCTCGCCGCCAGGGTCTTCTCGCGGGCCGGCATCGACGTCCGGTTCTCCACGCTCGGGCAGGACGCGGCTCTGCGTGGAGCCGCCACCGCGATGGTGCAGGCCGTGCTCGCCGATCCGGGAGAGGTGATCACGGCCCGGCCCCTGGCACGACCGCCGGACGTGGCGGAGGGGGGCGCGCCACGTCCGGCGACCGTGCGCGGGGCCGGGCCGTGAGGCCGGTCAGGAAGCCTTGGGCAGCACGCGGATGCCGTCGGCGCGGATCGTGCCGGCATCGGCGGTGCCGGTGAGCACCACGACATCGCCGACGGCGGGCTTCTGCGACAGCGCCGCGGTGTTGACGGTGACGGCGAGCCCGTCGACGGACGTCACGCTGGCGGTGTCACCGCTGACCGCGGTGACCGTGCCGGTGACGCGCGCCTGCGGAACCCAGATCGCCTCCGCGGTGGCGGCATCGCCGGTGCCCTCGACCCCGACCACGACGCGCTCGCCGACCTGCAGGTCGCCGAGGCCGCTGTTGCCGGCCCCGCGCACGCGGGTGTCGCCGTCGGTGCGGATGGTGCGCTGGCCCGCGCTGTCGACGTTCACGACGATCGAACCGTTGGCCACCGACGCGACGGTGCCCGTGATCACCGGCTCGTCGCCGAAGCCGCGCGGGCCGGGGCCGCCGAACCGCTCGTCGCCGGGACCGTCGTCGCCCATGCCCATCGGGCCGTGCCGCTCGTCCGCCCACGGGGGCGCGCCCGACCAGCCCGCCCGGTCGAATCCGGGACCGAAGCGGCCGTGGTCCCTGTCGGGCAGCAGGAGGGCGGCGGTGACGCCGCCGATCACGACCAGCGCCGCGATCGCCGCGGTGATCACGACGCCGCGGCTGCGCAGCCGGGATCGCCAGGAACGGTGGGGCGGCTTCGGTTCCGCGGGCGGAGGGACCTCGGTCGTGGGTGGTTCGGTGGTGCTCATCTGCATGCTCCCCTCGGGATGTTGCTGATTTCCCCACCGACGCTGCCGCCCGTTCCTGAAGGCGACCTGAAGCCCGCCCACACCTTCAGCCGATCTTCAGGCCGGCTGCGGCGGTGGGCCGGGGAGAATGGAGCGGTGACCGCGCGCGTGCTGGTGGTGGAGGACGCCGAGGCGATCCGCACGGCCGTGGTCGCCGGTCTCGGCGAGGCCGGTTTCGGCGCCACCGGGCGCCCGGACGGGCGCAGCCTCGAAGACGACCTTGCGACGTTCCGGCCCGACCTCGTGGTGCTCGACATCATGCTGCCCGGCCGCGACGGCTTCGCCCTGCTCGACGTCGTGCGCCGCCACAGCGACGCGGGCGTGGTGATGCTGACCGCGCGCGACGCCGTCGACGACCGGTTGCGCGGCCTGCACGGCGGCGCCGACGACTACGTGATGAAGCCGTTCGCGCTGGCCGAGCTGATCGCGCGGGTCACGGCGGTGCTGCGCCGGATGGGCCGCACGCCCACCACGGTGGAGGTGGGCGACCTCGTGATCGACGCCGCCGCAGGCACCGTCCTGCGCCATGGCGCGCCGGTGGAGCTCACCGCCACCGAGCTTCGGCTACTGGACTACCTCGCCGCGCAGCGCGGCCGCGTCGTCAGCAAGGGCCAGATCCTCACCCGGGTGTGGGGATACACCGACTACGACCCCAACCTCGTCGAGGTGCACGTCTCGGCGCTGCGCCGCAAGCTCGGCGAACCGCGGCTCGTGCACACCGTGCGCGGGCTCGGCTACGTCCTGCGGGCCGACGGCGAGGAGGCCGCGACATGACGGACATGACACCGCTCCACACGGTGTCCCGGCTTCGCACGGTGTCACTGCGCCGCCGGGTCACGGTGCTCAGCCTCACCGTGCTCGCCGCCGTGCTGCTGGTGGTCGGCGTCCTGACCGACGTCTTCTTCACCGCCCAGATCCGCTCCGAGCTGCGCCAGCAGCTGGACGTACGCGCCGCGCTCGCCGGCCAGCTCGTGACGCAGGGCCTGCCCGCCGGGGAGGTGGCGCGCCGGGTGGAGACGCCCGGCATCAGGGCCTCGGTCGTCGCATCGGACGGCCGCGTGTACGCGGGCGATCCCGACGAGGACCGGCCGTGGCGGCCGTCGCCGCCGTGGCGCGGCGGGCCGCAAGGAGCCGACCACGGCGGCTGGTGGGACGACGACGGCAACTGGGGCGATCCGCAGGTCCTCGAACAGCCGCTCGCCGACGGCTCCCGGCTCACGCTCGTGGCGAGCGGCGGGCCGGTGAGCGGGGCGCAGTCGCTGCTGCGGCGCACGCTGATCGTGCTCAGCCTCGCGGCGCTTGCCGTTGCCGGCATCGTCATGCTCCTCACCACCCGGGTCGCGCTGGCACCGCTCGACACGATGACGGCGCTGGCGCGCTCGATCACCAGCGGTGACCGCGGCAGGCGCCTCGCCCCCACGCGCACCCACACCGAGCTCGGCCGCACCGCAGCGGCATTCGACGCGATGCTCGACGAGCTGGAGGGCGCGGAGGCGGCCGCGCGGGCGTCCGAGGCAAGGACGCGGCGGTTCGTCGCCGACGCCGCGCACGAGCTGCGCACCCCGATCGCCGGCGTGCAGGCCGTCGCGGAGGTGACGCTCGCGCCGGGCATGGATCCCGAGGAACGCGAGCGGCTGCACCTGCTGCTGCTGCGCGAGAGCCGCCGCGCCGGCAGGCTCGTCGACGACATGCTGGTGCTCGCCCGCCTCGACGCGGGCCTCGAGCTGCGCCACGAGCCGGTCGACCTGCTGGAGCTCGCCCGCACCGAGGCCGAGCGGGCGCAGCTCGTCGCGCCCGACCAGCAGGTCGAGGTTCACGGCGAGCCCGTGACCGTGACCGGCGACGCCTCCCGGCTCGCCCAGGTGCTGGCCAATCTGCTCGACAACGCCCGCCGTCACGCGGGCCCCGGCGCGGTGACCGTGACGGTCTCCGGCGGGTACCCGGCGACCGTCCTCGTCACCGACGACGGACCGGGCGTCCCACCCGTCGACCGGGAGCGGATCTTCGACCGGCTCGTCCGGCTGGACGAGGCCCGCGGCGAGGACGGCGGGGCAGGGCTCGGCCTTGCGATCGCGCGGGGCATCGCGCGCGCCCACGGCGGTGACCTGCGCTGCGTCGACCCGCCATCGGGGCGCGGCGCAGCCGTCGAGCTCAGTCTTCGTCGGGCAGCGTGACCTTGCGGATGTAGAGCAGCCGGTCGCCGAGCTCGAGAGCGTCGACGGCGGAGGCGTCCACGCGGTACAGGTCGTCGCCGCGCACGACGCCGAGCACGATGTCGGCGAGATGCCGCGGCGAGCCACCCACCTCGGACTCCTCGACCGGCCGCTCGCTGATCGCGAAACCAGCCTCGGGCGTGAGCAGGTCCTCCACCACCTCGACGATGTTCGGCGTGGTGGTGGCCATGCCGAGCAGGCGGCCGGCCGTCTCCGCGGAGACGATCACCGAGTTGGCCCCCGACTGGCGCAGCAGGTGCACGTTCTCCGACTCGCGCACCGACGCCACGATCCGGACCTCCGGGGCGAGCTCGCGGGCGGTCAGCGTGACGAGCACGGCGGTGTCGTCGCGGTTGGTGGCCACGATGATCGCGGAGGCCTGCTGCAGCCCGGCGATCCGCAACACGCTGGAGCGGGTGGCGTTGCCCGTGACCGTCACGAGGCCGAGCGCGGAGGCGGCGTCCAGCTGGGCGCGGTCGGTGTCGACCACGACGATGTCGGAGGGTTCGGCACCGTCGCCGAGAAGCGTCTCGACGGCGGCACGACCCTTCGTGCCGTAGCCGACGACGACGGTGTGGTTGCGCACGCGGGACCTCCAGCGCTCGATGCGAACAGCCTGCCGGGAGCGCTCCGTGAGCAGCTCCACCGTGGTGCCGACCAGCACGATGAGGAACAGCAGCCGAAGCGGCGTGATGATGACCGTCGTCAGCAACCGCGCCTCGGGGGTGACGGGCACGATGTCGCCGTAGCCGGTGGTGGAGAGCGACACCGTGGCGTAGTAGAACGCGTCGCCAAGCGAGATCGGCGTGTCGCTGTTGTTGTCGACGTACCCGTCGCCGCCGAAGTAGACGACGAGCGCGGCGGCGACCAGCGCGGACAGCGCGACGATCACACGGCGCAGCAGTGCCACCGCCGGGCTCCCGCCCGTCTCGGGCATGCGGATGAGACCGACCAGCGACGGGTCGGCGAACGGCCGGCGATGATTCGTCCGACGCAGATCCGTCACCACGCGCGGAGAGTATCCGTCGAGCCCGCGACCCGCGCGCCGACCTGGCCGAAGATCATCGCTCTTCTTCGACGATCCGCGCCTCGGCCGCGCCGGCCACCAGTTCGTCGAGGCCGAACGCCGCCACCGCGTCGAGCGCCCCGCCGCCACGGACGCCGTGCTCCGCGGCACGCCACGCACCCCACGCGAGCAGGTCGGCCGTGATCGCGTACGGCTCGGGGGACGTGAGCCTGGTGCGGGCGAGCAGGGTGCCGGTGACGTCGAACACTTCGGCGACGAAGTGTGACCGCGCCCCCGCGAGCGCGGCACCGGCCGGGTCGGTCGGGACGCGGCGGGTGAGCACGTCGGCCACGGTCGCCATCCCCCGCGACGGCACGCGGGACAGCAGCGGGGCGACCCGCGCGCCCGCGTGGACGGCCGCGCTGGCCCGGCCGAACCAGCCGAGGTACACGTCCACGGTGCGCAGGCCCGGCGCGATCCGCGGCAGCGCGAACTGCTCGCACGCTCCGATCGTGACGCCGGGGCGCGGCCGCCCCGCCACGTCGAACGTGCGCATCCGCGCCCCGGCAGGCTCGGTGCGCAGGGCGCCGTCGCGCCAGGCGTAGAGCTGCTGGGTGGCGGTCCCGGCCAGCGAGCGCAGGGTGCCCCGGGAGAACGGCTGACCCTTGCCGAGCCCAGTGATGAAGTAGCCGACGTCCACGCGGTCGGCACCCTCCCCCGCGGCGCGCAGGGCGAGCGCCCCGGCCAAGGTGCCGGGCACGTAGTCGTTGCCGAACGCCGGGAGCAGCGCCGCGCCGGACCGCTCGGCCACGGGGCCCCAGCGCTCGTACACCTCACGAATGAACGGGGGCTCGCCGGTGGAGTCCAGGTAGACCGCGCCCACCTCGGCCGCTGCCTGGACCGCCGGCGCCCCGAGCGCGGTGAACGGCCCGACCGTGCTGACCAGCACGTCGCCGCGACCGACGAGCGCTGCCACCGACGCCTTGTCCGTGACCTGTGCCACCGCGGTGTCCAGGCCGCCCATGCGCTGCGCGAGCGCGGCCAGCCGCTCCGGGTCGCGCCCCGCGAGCACCGGCCGCAGTCCCCTGCCCACCATGGCCTCCGCGGTGCGGGCGCCGGTGTATCCCGTGGCCCCGAACAGCACGATCCGTGCGCCCATGGCGGCGACCCTATGCCGTGATCGGGTAGCGTGGCCCGCGTACCGCACCGGTGGCGGCGTCCCTTTCCTCTCCACCCCCCGGGATGCGCCGTGCCTCCGATCGAGATCCGCCCCTTTCGCCGCAGCGACCGCGACCAGCTCACCGACCTGGTCAACGCCCACATCGAGGCTGTGCTGCCCGGGGTGTCCGTCTCCCCCAACGCCGTGCTGAGCCAGCTGGAACGCGAGCCCGACGAGATCGTCGTGGACCCCTGGGTGGTCACGCGGCACACGCTCGTTGCGATCCAGCGCGATCGGCTCGTCGCGGCCGCGCACCTTCGGACGTTCGCCGACGAGGAGCGGGTCGCGCCCGACCACCGCGGCGCGGGCGAGTTCCTCTGGCTGCTCTCCTGGCCGGACAGCGCGGATGCCGCCGACGCGCTCGCGGCCGCCGGGGTCGCCGCGCTGGAGCGGGCGGGTGCCGGGCGGATCCACGGGGACGGCTCGCTCCCGGCGCCCGCCACCTACGGCGTCCCGGACGTGTGGCCGCACGTCGCCCGGGCGCTCGAACGCGCCGGGTTCGCGCCGGGCGAGCGGGTCGAGGCGGTCCTCGTCGCGGACGTCGCCGATCTCCCGCACCCCGGCGACCCGCCCACACCGGGCCTGGAGCTGCGCATCTCACTCGGAGGCCGAGGTACCCGGTTCAGCGCGGTGCTCGACGGGGCCGTGGTGGGCATCCACGAGGTGCAGGCCGACCTCACCGCCGGCGGCACGCGCTCCCGGCTCGCCGGCTGGGCGGACGTCTGGGAGCTGCACGTCGATGCGGCCCACCGGCGCCGCGGCATCGGCACCTGGCTGGTCGGGCACGCCGCGGACCGGCTGCGGCTGGCCCGCGCGGACCGCCTGCTCGCCTACGCCGTGCCCGACGAGGACGACGGCGAGCTGCCGTTCCTGACGGCGATGGGCTTCCGCGAGCTCACCCGCACGAGACGGGGCTGGGTCCGCGAGGCATGAGGCGCCGAACGCGGGACACACGGTGTCCGAACGCGGGACTCACCCCACGCGAACGTGGGACTCACCCGCGGGACGCGAGTCCCGCGTTCCGCCGGGCGAGGCTCGCACTCCGGCGGGGCGAGTCTCGCGTTTCAGCGCGGCGCGTTGCGCGCTCGGGCGCGCGTACGCTCCGCCGCGTGCCTCGGTATGCCGTGCTGCTGCGCGGGATCAACGTCGGTCGCGCGAAGCGCGTCGCCATGGCCGACCTGCGCGCGCTGCTGGAGGACGCGGGCTACTCGACGGTGCGCACGCACCTGAACAGCGGCAACGTGGTGCTGACCGGCGAGGACGCCGACCCCGCCGAGCATGCCGAGCGGATCGAGAACGCCATCCGCGAGCGGCTGGGCATCCAGGTCCGCTGCGCCGTCCTCACCGCTGACGAGCTGCGGGCGGTGGTCGAGGGCCACCCGTTCGCCGCCGTCGCCGACAACGGCTCGCGGATGATGGCGTACGTCTACGTGCGGCCGGTCGACCCCGCGCTGGTGGCCGGACATCCGCCGGTGCCGCAGGACCCGGAGCGCGCCCGCGTGGGCGACCGGGCGGTCTACCAGTGGTGCCCGGACGGCCTGATGGCCGCGCCGGACATCGGCCCGTACATCAAGCAGCACCTGCGCATCGACGTCACGGCGCGGAACTGGAACACGATCACGAAGCTCGGCGAGCTGATCTGATCGTGCCCCGGAGAGCAGGACCTCCGGATCAATCGGCGAGCGGCACCGAGGCCAGCAGGGCGCGCAGGCCCGCGGCGTCGAGCAGGTCGGCGGGGCGCAGGGTGACGTCCTGGCGCACGAAGTGGAACGCGGCCCGCACGCGCCCCGGCTCGCAGCCGGCCAGCGCCGCCCATGCCAGCCGGTAGGCCGCGAGCTGCACCGTGAGCGCCGGGATCCGCTCGTCCTCGGGAAGGGCTCCGGTCTTCCAGTCGACCACGGTCCACCCGCCGTCCGGATCGGCGAACACGGCGTCCATCCGCCCGCGCACGCCCACCCCGGCGATCACCGTCTCGAACGGCACCTCGACCTCGACGGGGCGCCGGTCGGCCCACTCGCTCGCGAGGAACGCCGCCTGCAGCTCCTCGAGGGCGTCGTCGGACGCGGCGCCCTCGTCGGCGGCGCCCGGCAGCTCGTCGAGGTCGAGCAGCTGAGCGGCGCCGAATCGCTGCTCGAGCCATGCGTGGAACGCCGTGCCGCGGCGGGCGTGCGGGTTGGGCGGCAGCGGGAGCGGGCGGCGCAGCCGGGTGGCGAGCGCCGCGGGGTCGGCCGCGAGCTCCACGAGCTGGCTCACCGACAGCTGCGCCGGCAGCGCCACCGCGGGCCGCGCCCTGGCTGCGGCCCGCTCGGCGAGCAGGACGTCGACATCGGCGACCCACCCCTCCGGGTCGTCGACCTCCGGATCCTCGGGGGGTTCGGGCGCCAGCAGCTCCATCTGGCCACCCGGCGCCGCGGCGGCCTCCGCCTGCACCGCACGCCGCTCGGAGAGGTCGCGCAGCGCCGCCCTGACGAGCTCGGCACCGGCACGCACGTGCTCGGATCGCTCGCCGAGCGGATCGACCGGCCACAGCGTGGTCGGCTGGTCCAGCAGCGCCGGGTTCACGTCGTCGGGGCCCGGTTCCTCCGCCCACTGCTCGGCGCCGTGCACGGCCGCGATCTCGACGAGGAAGTCCGAGGGCAGCTTGGGCCGCTCCCCCGCGGGTCCCCAGCGGTGCCCGGACGCGAGCAGGACGTGCTCGGCGCGGGTGAGCGCCACGTAGAACAGCCTGCGTTCCTCGGCGAGCCGCCGCTCGTCGAGGGCCTCGGAGTGGGCCTTGACCGCGTCTTCGAGCTGTTTGCGGTCGGGTGAGTCCGACGGCAGGACGAGGGCGGGCAGGTCGTCGGCGTCACCGCGCAGCGCGACGGGCAGCTCGGCGGCGTTGGTGAGCCATGTGCCGCTGAGCTTGCGGCCGGGGAAGACCTGCGCCACCAGGTGCGGGACGGCCACGACCTCCCATTCGAGGCCCTTCGCGGCGTGCACGGTGAGCACCTGCACCCGGTCGGGCGCCACCTCGACCTCGCCGGGCGTGAGCCCGTCCTCGGCCCGCTCGGCCGTCTCGAGGAAGTCCAGCAGCGCCGGGAGAGTCGCCACCTCTGCGCCCATGGCGAAGTCGGCCACCACGTCGGCGAACGCGTCCAGGTGAGCCCGTCCGACCGGACCGGGACGGGCCGCGGTCTCGGCGTCCAGCAGCAGCACGCGCTCCGCGTCGGCCACCAGATCGGTGAGCGGCGCCGAGGCGCGCGAGCGCAGCCACCCCAGCTCCCTAGCCAGCCGCGTGATGCGCGCGTACCCCTGCGACGAGTAGCGCGCAGGCTCGCCGGGGTCGTCGAGGGCGTCGACGAGGCCTGCCTGCTCGGCCTGCTCACCGGGTAGCGCGCCGTGGGCCAGCTCCGCGGGGGACAGCGGCCCCGAGCGCGGCGGCAGGCCGGGCACGATCTCGCGGGCGCGCTGCCACAGCGCGGCGAGGTCGGCGACACCGAGCCGCCAGCGCGCTCCGGTGAGCAGCCGGACGGCGGCCGGGCCCGCGAGGGGGTCGGCCACCAGACGCAGCGCGCTGACGAGGTCGCGCACCTCCGGGGTGTCGAGCAGGCCGCCGAGCCCGACGACCTCGACCGGCAGGCCCCGTGCCCGCAGCGCGGTGGCGATCGGATCCATGTCGGCGCGGCGGCGCACCAGCACGGCCGACGTCGGCGGCTCGTCGGCCGCGTTCCACCGCTCCGCGATCGCGTCCGCCATCCACGCGATCTCGGTGGCGACGTCCGGCAGCAGCGCGACGCGCACGTCCCCGGCGCGGGTGCCCGGTCCTGCCTTCAGCTCGCCGACACCGACCGCCCCGGGCACGCTGCGCAACGGGGCCGACGCCGCGTTGGCGAGCGCCAGGACCTCAGAGGGGTTGCGGAAGCTCGTGAGCAGCCCGTACTCCGGCGCAGGGCCGCCGTCGGGTGAGGGGAAGTCGGTGCGGAAGCGGGCAAGGTTTCCGGCGCTCGCGCCGCGCCAGCCGTAGATCGACTGGTTCGGGTCGCCCACCGCGGTGACGGTGGGGTCGTCGGGCCGCACCGGTTCCCCTGGCGGCGTGCCGAAGAGCGACCGCAGCAGTACCCGCTGCGCGTGCCCCGTGTCCTGGTACTCGTCGAGCAGCACCGCCCGGTACGTGGCGCGTTCGGTGGCACCGACCTCGGGGTGCTCGGCGGCCACCCGGGCGGCGATCGCCAGCTGGTCACCGAAGTCGACGGCCCGCTCCGCCCGCTTGCGTGCCGCGAACGCCTCGACGAGCGGCAGCAGCGCCTGCCGCTGACGCTGGGCGTCCATCCACCGCTTGTAGGTCTGCGACGGTTCCGCGCGCTGCCGCTTGCCCGGAGGGGCCGCGGCGAGCGCGGCGACCAGCGCGTCAGCGTGGCGGCGCACCGCTTCGGGTTCGACGAGGTGCTCACCCAGCTCGCCTGCCAGCCCGAGCAGCCGCTCCGTGACCGTGGCCGGCACGAGGTCGACGTCCAGGTCGTGGGCCCATGTGGTGACGACGCGGTGCGCGAGCTGCCACGACGCCGTCTGGCCGAGGAGCCGCGCCGCCGGCTCGGCCGGCAGCCGCAGCGCGTGCTCGCCGACGAGGCGCCCGGCGTAGGCGTGGTAGGTCGCGATCGTGGGCTCGCCGGCGAGCACCTCGACGCGGCGGCGGCCGCTCGGGTCCAGATCGTCGAGCAGGCGCGTGCCGGCCAGGCGGCGCAGCCGCGCCCGGACGCGGGCCCCGAGCTGCTGGGCGGCCTTGCGCGTGAACGTCAGGCCGAGCACCTGCTCGGGAAGCACCTGTCCGGTGGCGACGAGCCACACGACGCGCGCGGCCATCGTCTCGGTCTTGCCCGCCCCCGCCCCTGCCACGACGAGCGCGGGCCCCGGCGGCGCGGCGATCACCTCGGCCTGCTCGTCGGTGGGCCGCGGCAGGCCGAGAGCGGTGGCCAGCGCCGCGGGGGTGAGCTCCACGTCGACGTTCCTACCCGATCCGCGTGCGGATCAGCGCCGCGCCTCCCGTGGCGCGGCGAAGATCTTCACCCAGTCGACCCACAGGCTGACCTCGGCGGGCGTGGTGGCGTCCGGGGCCGGGATCCACTCCTCGAAGGGGCCCATGTCGAGCTGGATCGTCATGTGCATCGGCACCTTGGGGATCACGTTCTTGTCGACGGTCTCGAACTGCTTGACGCCGTCGACGTACCAGGTGATCCGGTTGGGCAGCCAGTCCATGGCGAACGTGTGCCACTGGCTGAAATCGCCGCTGACCTTGCTGCCCGCCTGCTTGTTCTGGGGCGAGAAGTGGATCACGAAGTGGGCCTCGTTGCGGTCCTCCCTCGGCACCTCCATCATGTCCAGCTCGCCGTCGTCCTTGTTCTCGGTCTTGGGCCAGAGCAGGACGGCCGCGCCGCGGCCGCGCCCCTTCTCGGTGCGGGCCCGGAACTCCCAACGGCCGTACAGCTGGTCGACCTCGTGCCCCATACCGCCGGACACGTTGCCGCGAGCGGTGATCCGCAGCATGCCGTTCTCGACGGTGATCGCGGAGGGCCTGCGGAACCCGTTGCCGAAGCCGCCGACGCTGTTGTAGCGGTTCCAGACGTTGGGGTCGAGCGACCCGTCGAAGTCGAAGCTCGAGACCGGCCTCCAGCTGACACCCGAGGCGTCGCGGCCGGTGTTGCTCACGCCGGACAGCGGGTTGGGCACCGCAGTAGGTGGGGCTGACGGCGCGGGCAACGCCTGCAAGAGGTCCGGCTCGGCCGTCGAACCGGCCGCCCCCGCGCAGCCCGCGGACAGCAACAGCGCGGCGCAGACCAGCAGCGATCGCAGCCGCCCCGGACTCCGGGACATCTCCGCCTCCTCGACCTGCACACCGGTGGGGAGCTGCTTGGGGAGCGCCGGTGTACGGGGATCACGGTACCGCGTACTCAGAGTCGGGCAGAACGTCCTCTCGGGGACGGGCTCACCCGATCCGGCGAACGGCCGCGCACAGCGTCACGCATCCGTGACCGGCCGCCCCGACGCGCTCAACGGGCAGCTGGTGCGCACCGGGCACCGGTCGCAGTCTGGTCCGACCCTTGCGATGAACTGGGCGTCGGAGGTGTCCTCCGCGCACTGCCGCACGACCTTCTCCCACGCAGCCAGCTCGGCGTCGTCGAGCGGGGGCTGTGCCGGCTCCTTCGCCTGGCCGCCCGACTTCTGGTCGGCCACGTACACCAGCCGGGCGCCACCGGGCTTCGCGCCGGGTTCCAGGAGCGTGCCGAACGCTCCGAGTGCCGCCGCGAGCTGGTAGACGGCCAGCTGCGGGTGCTCGGCCGCCGCACGGGCGCTGATCGCGGTCTTCCCGGTCTTGACGTCGATCACGACGGGTCGGCCCTCGGCGTCGACCTCCAGCCGGTCGACGCGCCCACGCACACGGAGCCAGGGGCCGCCGGAGCGGCCTGCGCGCTCCGCCAGGTCGCCCGGTTCGTCACCCGCCAGGTCCAGTTGCACGGGCTGCTCGACCGCCACCAGCCGCAGCCCGTCGGCCCGGCTGCTGCGCACCCAGCCCTCGAACGCGGCCAGCATGCCCCGCACCCGTTCCAGCTCGCGGCGGCCATACCACGGCGCGCCTGCGTCGAGCCGTGACCACGCGGAGCGCAGCGCCCCCTCCAGCTCCGACTGGTCGGCACCCGCGGCGCTGGCCTGCACCAGGGCGTGCACCAGCGAGCCGGTGACGGCCGCCAGCGCGCCCACCTCGACGCCGCCGTGACGCTCCAGCACCCAGCGCAGCGGGCAGCGGACGATCTTCTCCACGTCCGACGGCGAGACCGGCACGACCTCGCCCGGCTCCCGCAGCGGCGTGTCGGTGGAGACGGGAGCGAGCCCGTACCAGTCGTCGGGGTGGGCGCCCGGCACGCCGGCCTCGGCCAGCCGCGCCAGCTGCGCCGCGGCTCGCCGTCTGCTCTCCTCGGCCGCCGGGTCGTCAGCGGGACCGCACACCGCCCGCCGCAGCTCCCCGACCAGCTCGGCGAGCACGAGCGAGCGGCCCGGCCGGTGGACCGGGCGGTCGGCGCTGGTGGCGGGCACGGGGTCGAGCTCGTCGAGGAACCGGGACGGTTGCTCGTCCTCGCCCTGCACGGCGCTCACCAGCAGGGTGTGCCGTGCCCGGGAGCACGCCACGTAGAACAGGCGCCGCTCCTCCGCGAGCAGCGGCGCCACCCGCGACACCGTGGGCTCCGACACCCCCGCGACGAGGTCGACGAGCCGCTCGTTGCCCAGCAGGCTTCCGCGCAGTCGCAGGTCCGGCCAGCTGCCCTCCTGCACGGCGGGCACCGCCACGACGTCCCACTCGCGCCCCCGCGCCGCGTGCGCCGTGAGCAGCGAGACGGCATCGCCCCGCGGGGCGCGCGGCGCGAGCGAGTCGCCGGGCAGCTGCTGGTCGGCGAGGTACTCGATGAAGCTCGCGACGGCAGCGCCGGGCAGCCGGTCGGCGTAGCGGGCAGCCGCGTCGAACAGCGCGAGCACGGCGTCGAGGTCCCGGTCGGCAGCGGCGCCGACCGGGCCACCGCGCCCGCTCCCGTCGCGCAGCCGTGGCCCGAGCCCGCTGGCCTGCCACACCCGCCAGAGCACCTCCTCCGCGCTCTCACCGTCGCGGGCGGCGTCGCCGGCGATGGCGAGCAGCGTGCTCACCCGCCGCAGCGGCGCCGTCTCGTTCGGGGGCAGCGCGACGAGTGGGTCGGGACGGCCGAGCGCTGCCGCCCGCAGCACCTCGACCAGCAGCGGGTCGCTGCCCGCCCGCTCGGCGTCCTCCGGCTGACCGGCCGCGCGGGTGCCTGCGTGCAGCCGCAGCAGCCCGCGGCGCAGCCGCCGCATGCGCATCGGATCGGCCGATCCCAGTGGCGACGTCAGCAGCGCGTTCGCGGCGTCGGCATCGATCTCGTCGGGCCTTGTGGCGCAGCGCAGCACGAGCAGCAGCGGGACGACAGCGGGCTGCCGGGCGAGCGGCAGCTCGTCGGGCGGGGCCGCGATGGGCACGCCCGCGGCCAGCAGGGCCCGCCGGAGCGTGGGCAGCGTGCGGCGGGTGGAGCGGGCCAGCACCGCCATCCGCGACCACGGCACGCCCCGCTCGAGGTGGGCGCGCCGCAGCTGGTCGGCGATCCAACCGGCCTCCTGCGCCGCGGAGCCGAACACCTTCACCTGCACGTCGCCGGCGATCTCCGGCTCACCGGGCGGCGCAACGCGCTCCCGGCCGGGGCCGGTGCCGGGCAGCCGGGCGGCGAGGCGGCCGACGGCCTCGCGGACCGCGGGCGCGCCCCTGTGGTCGACGGGCAGCACGACCGTGGGCGCCTCCACGGCCCGCAGCCCCTCGGGGTCGGCCCCCCTGAAGTTCAGGACCGCCTGGTCGGGGTCGCCCGCGAGCAGAACGGTCTGCGCCGTGGCGCCGAGCACCCCGACGAGCTCCATCTGCTGCGGGTCGAGGTCCTGCGCGTCGTCGACGACGAGGTGCCGCACCCGCTCGCGCTCGGCCGCGAGCAGGTCCCGGTCGGCGGCGAGCGCGTCGAGAGCCGCGGCCACGAGCTCGGCGGCGTCCAGCGCCGGTGCGGTGGCCTGCGGCGCCCCCCGGCCCGCGGCACCGCGCAACAGGATGACGTGCTCGTACGTGCGGAAGAACCGCCCCGACGCCACCCACTCCGGCACGTCGTGGCGTCGACCCAGCTCGGCCAGTTCGCCGGGCCCGAGCCCGCGCTCCGCCGCGCGCAGCAGCAGCTCGCGCAGCTCGGCGGCGAACCCGGGCAGCCCGAGCGCGGGACGCAGCCGCTCGCCCCAGCCCGAGTCGGGCACGCCGCCGCCCTCCGGCCCGGCCAGCTCACCGCCGAGCAGGTCGCGGACCACGGCGTCCTGCTCCGCGCTGGCGAGCAGCCGCGGCGGCGGGTCGCCGTTGCGCGCGGCGTGCAGCCGCAGCACCCCGAACGCGTAGGAGTGCACGGTGCGCACCAGCGGCTCGCGGGTGGTGCGCTCGCCGTTCGGGTCGTGAGCCAGGTCGACGATCCGCTCGCGCAGCTCCGCAGCCGCCCGCCTGCTGCCGACCAGCACGAGGGTGCGCTCCGGGTCGTCCCCCGCCCTGATGCGCCCGGCCACGGCGGCCAGCAGGACCGTGGTCTTGCCCGTGCCCGGCCCCCCGACCACCCGCAGCGGCCCGCTCCGGTGCTCCAGCACCCGCCGGGCCGCGACGTCCCATTCCGGCTCGCTCGGCGCCGCGCGCTGCCTGCGCACGAGCCCTGGCGCCAGCGCGGAGCTGTCGGGGCGGGCGTCGGAACGGAGCACGGGCCGATGCAACCACGCCGCCCCGACACGACAGCCACGACCCACCACTCACGCACCCCTTCTCCGCCGACGCGACCGGTCGATGGGTGGCGTGGGCCGGGTCGGGGTGCACCGGCGTTTTCGTGGCGATCAGGCCTGCCGTCGCCGCCGTTGTCGGCCTCGCCCGGCGCAAGATCGCCGGTTCGGTGCGCTGGCTGCGGGTCAGGCAGCTGTGGGTGCACCGGACCGCCGATCTTGAGGGCCCGGCGGCCGCATCGTCGGCGTGATCATCGGATCGGTGCCTGGCCGGCCACATATGGCCGTGGGGGCACCCATCTGGTGATCTTCGTGTTCGCGGCGGGCAGGCTGGCGCCCATGATCATCGGTTGGGTGCGTGGCCGGCCGTATGTGGCCGGTTTCGCGCCAACGCCTTGATCATGCCCGTCGGACCGCCTCCGGTGGCGCCGCGCGCAATCCGGGCAGGCCCTTGGGCCTGCCCGCGTGGTTTGCCCGGAGGGGTCGCAGAGGCTCACGGGTCATCCCTGAAGGAGCGGGGCCGGTCAACCCCCGGTTTGTGGCTCCTGATCTTTCTTCTTGGTCTCTGCGCCTGTGTGTGGGCGCGCCGGGATGAGGCGTCGGGGTCAAGGATCGGCCCGCAGGGCCGACCGCGCAGCGGCCGCAGGTCCTTGACCTCGACGCCGGCCGGCGCACGCTGTTCACGGGCGGAGAACGGGGTGATCTCGCGGCTCCAGGGGTTCGAGTGAATCAGGGGTCGGGTGCATGCTCCAGTGCCGGTGCCCCGGCGGTGGACAGGCCCACGTGGGGGGCTGTCGGTCATCCCTTCGCCATCAGGCATGGAGTGCTACGACGGTTCGCGGTGGGCGAGGTCAATCAAAGGGGCGACCACGCCGTGATCCCCAGGACCGTGACTCTCGCCTGGGATGGGGGTCATGACCTGCACGACCCGCGCCCACCACGATCGATGGTCGACTCACGCCGGGGTGGCCGGGGTGGCCGGGGTGGCCGGGGCGGCCGGGGTGAGCCGACGGATGCGCCCATCACGCAGGCCGTAGAAGACCAGCTCGACCAGCTCGCGAGCGCCGGCAACCACACCGATGTTGCGGCCCCGGCGGGCGGCGACCCGGTCCCGAACCACGCCGGGACGGGTGTGCGGGCCGACCCGTTGCACCGCCTCTACCGCGGCCCAGCGCACCAGCCGCGAACCCTGCTTGGTGATCCGGCCGCGGTGCACCGTGGTGTCGGACTCGTGGTGTTTCGGGGTCAGCCCGGCCCAACTGGCCAACTGGGCCGGCCCGGGGAACCGGGTGATGTCGCCGATCTCGGCCACGAACACCGCGGCCAGGATGGGCCCGACCCCGGGGATCTGTTGGATCGCCCGATAGCCGGGATGCTTGCGCAACCGACCGCCGATCAGCTTGGTGAACGCCTCGATCTCCACGTCCAAGTGCTCGATCAGCCGCAGCGCGGAGTCGATCCGAACCCGTGATTCGGCCGACAACCCAGTGCCGGTCAGCAGGTGCTGCCCGCCCGGGCTGAACAGATCACTCATCCCCACCTGCACCCCGGCCCCGGCCAGCACCGCATGCACCTGACATTTCAGGCTGGAGCGCAGCCCGACCAGCTTGGCCCGAAGCCGCACCCAGCCGCGCAACTCCCGGGTGGCCGGCGGGGCGATCCACGCCTCGGGCAGCCGACCCATCCGCAGCAGATCCGCCAAATCGCCGGCGTCGAGCTCGTCGTTCTTCACCCGCCGGTAGGAGAACATCTTCACCCCCAGCGGGTGCGCCAAATGCACATGCGCGCCCAGCTCGGCCAGCGTGTCCGCGGCCCAATACCAGCCATACGCCGCCTCCAACACCACCTCCGGGGCCTCCCCAGCCCGGGCCATCACCTGCCGCAGATACTGCGGGTCGTTGGAGATCCGCACCGTCTCCAACCGCTCCCCGGTCTCGGTCATCCGCACCAACACCGACCGGCGCCGGTGCAGGTCGATTCCCACGACCTGCGTGCCCTCGTACGATGCGCTCACAGGGGCCTCCTCGAATCGATGGTGTGAGCAACCCCGAGCATGAACCGGGGATCACGAGGAGCGGAGGCCCCGCTCCTTCATCGCATCAAGGGTCGCGAAGCGATCGCGAAGCGACGCCGGAGGCGCCCTTGAGGCGTGAGGAGCAGCCCCGCACGATGCGCGGCGCCACCGAAGGCCCGGCGGAGAGGCGGGCCATTGGCGGCTGAGATGGCAGGCTGACCACGTGGACGAGGAGACCGTGGAGCGGGTGCGGGAGGCGGTACGGGCGATCCCGCCGGGTGAGACCGCGAGCTACGGCGAGATCGCCGAGCGCGTCGGCCTGCGCTCGGCCCGGCTGGTGGGCCGGATCCTCTCCGAGGACGGCGACGACCTGCCATGGCACCGGGTCCTGCGCGCCGACGGCACCTGCGCCCCGCACATCGCAGAGGAACAGAGCGCCCGCCTGCGGGCGGAGGGGATCCTGATGGTGGACGGCCGCCTCCCCAAACGGCGGTGAGGCGCCTCAGGCGGCCAGTTGGGCGGCCGGTCCGTAGCGGGACGCCAGCACGTCCAGGACCGCCTCGTGGTCGGACAGCGGGGCACCCACCACGTCGGCGCCGCAGCGATCCAGGTTGCGCTGGAACAGGCCCGGCGCGAGCAGCCACGACGCCACGGCCACCCGGTTCGCGCCGTCGGCGCGCAGCCTCGCCACGACCTCGGCCACGCCCGGCTGGTCACCCAGCACGATGGGCGCCAGCGTGACGGGCCTGCCGAGCAGCCGTCCGAGCCGCCGAGCTGCGCGGGCCCCGTCGGCCTGCGCATGCGGGTCGCTCGACGCGGCGACCGCGAGCACCACCGCGTCGTCGGGCCGGGCGCCTGCCTCGGTGAGGCGATCTGCCGCGGCCGCGACGAGCACGGGGTCGGGGCCGAACGCCTCCGCGAGCACGACGTCGGAACGGCCGGTGGCCCGCAGCTGCTCGGGCACGTCCGCACGGACGTGGTAGCCGGCCGCGAGGAACGCGGGCACTGCGACGGTCGGGCCGTCGATCTCGCCGAGCACGTCGGCCGGGGTGGGCCCGCGGACGTCGGCGTAGCAGGCGTGCACCGGCACGCCGAAGCGCAGGCGGGCACGCTCGGCCACCCGCTCGGTGACCACAGCTCCCGCCGGGTCCCGCGTGCCGTGCGCGATCAGCAGCAGGTTCACCGCACCGACCCGTGCACGCAGTGGCCACCCACGGAGCCCGGACCAGCGCCGGGGTCGAGGGCCAGCCGGTAGCCGCGCTTGACGACGGTCTGCACGAGCTTCGGCCGCCCGAGCGCACTGCGCAGCCGGGCCATCGCGGTCTCGACCGCGTGCTCGTCACCGCTGCCCCCTGGCAGGGCCTTCAACAGCTCGGCGCGCGAGATGACCCGGCCGGCACGGCGGGCCAGCGCCCGCAGCAGTGCCATCCCGGCCGGTGGAACCGTGCGCAGCTCACCGTCGACGAGCACGGCGTGCCCGCGAAGCTCCAGCACGTGCCCCGCGACCGGCAGTCTGCGAGCCCGTGCCGGCAGCTCGGCCTCCAGCTGCCGCACCATCGCGCCCAGCCGGGAGCGGTTCGGCTGCACGGTCGGGACGTCCACGGCTTCGAGCGGGGCCGCGGTGACCGGGCCGACGCACAGCGCGAGCACCGGTCCCCGCAGCGCGTCCAGCAGCGGGCCGCGGACGCCGCGCTCGTCGGCTCGGGCCAGCAGGCTCGCCGCGGCGGGCGCGCTGGTGAAGGCGAGCACGTCGATCCCGCCGCAGAGGACGGTGTCGATCAGCCGGTCGAGCGGGCCGAGGTCGGCGGGCGGCAGCCAGCGGTACACCGGCACCTCGACCACCTCGGCACCGGCCATCGTCAGCGCGTCGACCACGTCGGGCAGGGGCTCGCCGTGCAGCTGCACGGCGATGCGGAGGCCGTCGACCCCCATGTCGAGGAGGTGGTCGAGCACCTCGGCGGACGATTCGGACGGCGGCGACCACGCGTCGACGAGCCCGGACGCCCGGATCGCGCCGCGGGCCTTCGGGCCCCGCGCCAGCAGCTTGCCGGAGCCGAGCGCGTCGAGCAGGTCCTCGGCGATGCCCCAGCCGTCGGCGGCCTCGACCCACCCGCGGAACCCGATCCCGGTGGTGGCGACGGTGACATCGGGCGGGCGGGCGATGAGCCCGCGCGTGGCGTCGGCGAGCTCGGTGTCGTCGGCGACGGGGACGATCCGCAGCGCGGCACCCTGCTGCACGACGGCACCGCGCCGCTCCAGCATCGTGCCGAGCTCCTCGGCCCTGCGGGCCGCGGTGACGCCGACGGTGAACCCGGCCAGCGGCGGCACCGCGGCGGCGGTGGTGGCTGGGGTGGTCATGGCAGCGGTCACGGTAGCCCGACCTGCAGCCAACCGTCGGCGACCCGCACCGGGTACACCGGCACCCGGACGTCCGGGTCGTCCAGGCACTGCCCGGTGATCAGGCTGAACGCCTGCTTGAACACGGGGGAGGCCACGATGGGCACGCCACCGCGGTCGCCGACGATCCCGCGGGAGAGCACCGCCGCCCCGGAGAACGGGTCGACGTTGCCGATCGCGTAGACCGTGTCATCGGCCATGCGGAACAGCGCGACCTGCACGGGCTCGCCACCGGCCGCGAGCAGTGCGGCGGCCCCGCGCTCGGGGAACAACCGTTCCAGTAGACAGACTGTCTCCCAGCGGACGTCGACCATTGCTGGGTCAATCGTTTCGGCGGTCATGCACGCACCCCCGGAAGTCCGAGCGTGACGGGGACCGGCTGGCCCCGCTCGCTCACGAACGAGATCGTCGGATCCGGCGTCTCCGGAGCGTTCACGAACGACACGAACCGCTCCAGTTTCTCCGGGTCATCCAGCACCCCACGCCACTCGTCGGCGTACCCCGCGACGTGCTTCTCCATCGCAGCCTCGAGGTCGGCGCAGATACCGAGCGAGTCGTCGACGATCACGGCGCGCAGGTGGTCGAGCCCGCCGTCCATCGCCTCCACCCACGACGCGGTGCGCTGCAGCCGGTCGGCGGTACGGATGTAGAACATGAGGAACCGGTCGATCAGCGCGATCAGGGTGTCGGTGTCGACGTCGGAGGCGATCAGCTCGGCGTGGCGCGGCGTGAAGCCGCCGTTGCCGCCGACGTAGAGGTTCCAGCCGGTCTCGGTGGCGATCACCCCGAAGTCCTTGGACCGGGCCTCCGCGCACTCGCGCGCGCAGCCCGACACCCCGGCCTTGACCTTGTGGGGTGAGCGCAGGCCGCGGTAGCGCAGCTCGAGGGCGACGGCGAGGCCCACCGAGTCCTGCTGGCCGTAGCGGCACCACGTGGTGCCCACGCAGGACTTCACGGTGCGCAGCGCCTTGCCGTACGCGTGGCCGGACTCGAAGCCGGCGTCGACGAGGCGTCGCCAGATCGCCGGCAGTTGCTCGACGCGGGCGCCGAACATGTCGATCCGCTGGCCACCGGTGATCTTCGTGTAGAGCCCGAAGTCCCGGGCCACCTGGCCGATCACGATCAACCCCTCCGGGGTGATCTCGCCGCCCGGGATGCGCGGGACGACCGAGTACGTACCGTTGCGCTGCAGGTTGGCCAGGAAGTGGTCGTTGGTGTCCTGCAACGCGGCCTGCTCGCCGGACAGCACGTGCCCCGTGCCGAGCGAGGCGAGGATCGAGGCCACCGCCGGCTTGCAGATGTCGCAGCCGCGGCCGGTGCCGTGCCGGGCGATGATCTCGGAGAACGTGCGTACCCCGGTGCTCGCCACGATCTCGAACAGTTCGGCGCGGGACACCGAGAAGTGCTCGCACAGTGCCTTCGAGACCTCGACGCCCGACTGCTCCAGCAGCTTCTTCAGCATCGGCACGCAGGATCCGCAGCTGGTCCCGGCCCGGGTACACGCCTTGATGCCCGGCACGTCGTGCGCGCCGTCCGCGATCGCGGAACAGATCGCGCCCTTCGTGACCGCGTTGCAGGAGCAGACCTGCGCGGAATCGGGGAGGGCATCGGCACCGAGCTCCACCCCGCCCGGCGCGATCATCGCGACCGGATCGGCCGGCAGCGGCGACCCGACGAGGGGCCGCAGCGTCGCGTACTTGGAGGCGTCGCCGACGAGCACGCCGCCGAGCAGCGTCTTCGCGTCGTCGCTCACGACGAGCTTGGCGTAGGTGCCCGCGACCGGGTCGTTGACGATGACCTCCAGTGCGCCCGCCGTGCGGGCCAGTGCGTCACCGAAGCTCGCGACGTCGACGCCGAGCATCTTCAGCTGCGTCGACATGTCCAGCTCGGCGGGCGTCATCGTGGCCTCGCCGCCGAGCAGCCGGTCGGCCACCACCTCGGCCATCGCGTACCCGGGAGCGACCAGACCGTAGGTGCGGCCCTCCAGCGCGGCCACCTCGCCGACGGCCCAGATGTGCGGGTCGGGCGTGCGGCACGATGTGTTGACGAGCACACCGCCGCGCTCCCCGACCGGCAGCCCGGCCTCGCGGGCAAGCCCATCGGCGGGGCGGATGCCGGCGGAGAAGACGACGAGGTCCGCGTCCAGCTCGATACCGTCGGAAAGCGACGCGATCAGTCGGCCGCGGTCCTCGCTGATCCCGTTGACGGAGACCCCGCAGCGCACCTGCAGGTCCTCGGTCTCGACGAGCCGCCGCAGCACCGCGCCGCCGCCCTCGTCGACCTGCACCGGCATGAGTCTCGGCGCGATCTCGACGACCTGCGGGGACAGGCCGAGCAGCCGCAGGGCCCGCGCGGCCTCCAGCCCGAGCAGCCCACCACCGACCACCACGGCCGAGCGTCGGCCCGGTCCCGGTCCGGCAACCGCGCGCTCGGCGGCCGCCATGATCGCGTCGAGGTCGTCGAGGGTGCGGTAGACGAAGCAGCCGGGGAGATCGCGTCCCGGAACCGGAGGCACGAACGGCACCGACCCGGTGGCGAGCACGAGCGCGTCGTAGGGCAGCTCGCGCCCGGACTCGGTGTGCACCACGCGGGCGTCCCGGTCGAGCTTCACCGCGGCGTCGCCCAGGTGCAGCCGCACCAGCGGGTCTGCCACCTCGGGGAGAGTCAGCTCCTCGGCGGTCTTGCCGTCGACGTACGACGAGAGGGCGACACGGTCGTAGGCCGGGCGGGTCTCCTGCCCCAGCACCGTGATCCGCCATGCGCCTGCGGTATCGCGGTCGCGCATGGCCTGCACCAGTCGGTGCCCGACCATGCCGTTACCGACTACGACGAGTTCCTTCACGCGGCTCCCTCCTCGGGGACGGGGGTCAGCGTCGGGGGGTCGCTCTCGGCGAGCCATGCGCAGATGCCGCGCACGGCGTCACCGCAGCTGCCGCAGCCGGTGCCGGCGCGGGTGGCGCGGCTCATGGCTGCGACGTCGGTGTGGCCGTCCCGCCACGCGGCGACGAGCGCGCCCTTCGTGACGGTGTTGCAGCGGCAGACGACCGCGGACGCGGGCAGCCGGCCCGGGTCGGACGTCTCGGGCGCTCCGGGAAGTGCGCGGCCGAACAGCAGCCCCAGCCGGTCGGTGGGCGCAGGCTGTCCCGTGTCGTAGTACTGGATCATGGAGGCGGCCGCCTCCGGCAGCCCGATCATGGCGCCGCCGACCACGCGGTCGCCGCGCAGCGCGAGGGTGGCGTACCGGCCACCCGAAGGGTCGGCGAAGCGCAGCACCTCGGCGCCGGACTCGGCCAGCACCGCGGGGTCGCCGACCGTGGCGAGGTCCACGTCGCGCGCCTTGAGCCGGGTGACGGCGCGGGTGCCGCCGTAGCTGGCGGCCGGATCGGTGCCCGTGATGAGGTCGGCGAGCACCGCGGCCTGCTCCCACCCCGGCTGCACGAGGCCCGCGGGCGTGCCCGGGTGCTGAGCGCAGTCGCCGATGGCGTGCACCCGCCCGTCCGACGTGGCGAGGCGGTCGTCGACGAGCACGCCGCGGTCGACCGCGATCCCGGCGTCGGCGGCGAGGCCGGTTTCGGCCCGCACGCCTGCCGCGACGACCAGTGCGTCGGCCGCGAGGAGGTCGCCGTCGGCGCTGCGCACCCCGACCTCGGGTTCCCACGCGGTCGCCTGGAAGCCGAGCCGGACGTCGATGCCGAGGCGCGTCATAGCCGCGGCCAGCACCTCGCCCGCACCCTTGTCGAGCTGGCGTTCCATCAGGTGTGACATCGGGTGCACGAGCGTCACCCGCACACCCCTCCCGGCCAGCCCACGGGCGGCCTCGCAGCCGAGCAGCCCACCGCCGAGCACGGCGAACCGCGCCCCGGGACGGGCCAGCTTCAGGATCCGCTCGCAGTCGTCCAGGTCGCGGAAGGTGGCGACGTTCTTGTCGGCGAGCCCTTCGAGCGGCGGCAGCCACGCCCGGCTGCCGGTGGCCAGCACCAGCTCGTCGTAGCGCTCCACCGCACCGTCCGAGCAGTGCACCACCCGCTCCGCGCGATCGATCGACTTCACCGTGACCCCGGTGCGCAGGTCCACCCGGTGCCGCGCGGCCCAGCCCGGCGGGTGCAGCTGCACCGCCTGCGCCGACAGCCCTCCGCCCAGCACAGTGGACAGCAGCACCCGGTTGTAGGCGGGCCGAGGCTCCGCGCCGACGACGGTCAGGCGCACGAGCCTCCCGTTGGGGTCCCGGCGCCGCACCTCCTCGGCGAACCGGGCACCGACCATCCCGTGTCCGATCACCACAACCCGTCTGCTCACGCCGATCGACGGTAGGTAGCCGGAGTTACACGCGTGGGGCGGTTCGTGACGGAGAGGTAACGCCGCTCGCACATCGCCAGGCCGACACCGTGAGCGTGAGCCGCGCCTCCCCCAGTTGCAGCAAAGCCACCTTCATGCCGGCTAGCTGCATGAAAGTGGCTTTGCCGCAATGGGCCGCTCAGTTGTGTGACGTAGACCTCTGCCGCCTACGCCGGTTCCAGGCGCACCGCGCTCACCTTGAACTCCGGCATCCGGCTGATCGGGTCGAGGGCCGGGTTGGTCACCAGGTTGGCGGCCTGCTCGCCGCCGAAATGGAACGGCAGGAACACCGTGTCCAGCCGCATGCTCGGCACGCACCGCACGCGCGCCTCGGCGGTGCCGCGGCGGGAGACCACGCGGGCCCAGTCGCCGTCGGTGAGCCCGGCGCGGGCCGCGGTGTCCGGATGGACCTCCACGAACGATTCGGGCGCCACAGCGGAGAGCTCGGCCACCCGGCGGGTCTGCGCGCCCGACTGGTAGTGCACGAGCACCCGCCCGGTCGTGGCTCGCAGCGGGTGATCGGGATCGGGCAGCTCGGCCGACGGAGTGTGGTCGACCGGGATGAGACGGGCCCTGCCGTCGGCGTGGGCGAACCGCTCTGTGAACAGTCGCGGCGTGCCGGGATGGTCGGGCGCGGGGCAGGGCCAGTGCAGCGCCTCGCCCGCGTCGAGCCGGTCGTAGCTGATGCCGGCGTAGTCGGCGATCCCGCCCGCGGAGGCCGCGCGCAGCTCGTCGAACACCGCACGGGGCTCGGCGGGGAAGCCCGCGACGCCGAGCCGGTCGGCCAGCCCGGAGACCACCTCGAGGTCGGTGCGCACCCCATCCGGGGGTTGCATCGCCCGGCGCCTGCGCAGCACCCGGCCTTCGAGGTTGGTCATCGTGCCCTCCTCCTCGGCCCATTGGGCCACGGGCAGCACGACGTCGGCGGCCATCGCGGTCTCGCCGGGCAGGACGTCGGCGACGACCAGCAGGTCCAGCGCCGCGATCCGCTCGGCCACCGCGTTCGCGTGCGGCGCCGACACGAGCACGTTCGAGCCGAATACGAGCAGCGCCTTGGGCCCATCACGGCGTCCGAGCGCGGCGAGCAGCTCGGTGGCACTGCGCCCTGGACCGGGCAGGCTGTCCGGATCCACGCCCCAGACGCCCGCGACGTGCGCCCGGGCGTCCGGATCGCTGATCGAGCGGTACCCCGGCAGCTGGTCGGACTTCTGTCCGTGCTCGCGCCCGCCCTGCCCGTTCCCCTGACCGGTGATGGTTCCGAAGCCCGAGCCCGGCCCGCCCGGCAGCCCGAGCGCGAGGGCGAGGTTGATCCAGGAGGTGACCGTGTCGACGCCGTGGGCGTGCTGCTCGGCTCCGCGCGCGGTGAGGACGTACCGCCGCGACGTCGTGGCGAGCCACTCGACGGCCCTGCGCATGTCCGACGCCGGAACCCCGCACACGCGCTCCGCGCGCTCGGGCCACCACTGGGCCGCCACCCGCCAGGCGTCGTCGAAGCCACTGGTGCGCTCGGCCACGTAGTCGGCGTCGATGTGCCCGTCGACCACGGCGGCGTGCAGCATGCCCAGCGCCAGCACGAGGTCGGTGCCGGGCACCGGCTGCAGGTGCAGCCCGCCCGAGGCCAGCGCCCGCTCCGCCGTCGGCGTGCGGCGCGGATCCACCACCACGAGCCGGGCACCGCCGAGGTGGCCCATCAGCGGTGGCATCGTCTCCGCGATGTTCGCGCCCGCGAGCAGCACGACCTCCGCGTCATCGAGGTCGGTGACGGGGAACGGCAGCCCGCGGTCGATCCCGAAAGCGCGGTTTCCGGCCGCGGCCGCGGACGACATGCAGAACCGGCCGTTGTAGTCGATCTGCGACGTGCCGAGGCCGACGCGCGCGAACTTGCCGAGCAGGTAGGCCTTCTCGTTCGTGAGGCCACCGGCGCCGAAGACGGCGACGGCGTCCGGGCCGTGCTCGGCCTGCAGCTCACGGAGCCGGGAGGCGACGTGCCCGAGCGCCGCATCCCAGCTCACCGCGTCGAACGGGGCCGAGCGCGACGCGCGCATCAGCGGGGTGGTCAACCGCTCGGGGTGGGCCAGGAGGCTGCCCGACGTCCAGCCCTTCTGGCACAGCCCGCCGCGGTTGGTGGGGAACTCCCTGCCGTCGACGTCCCCGCGGCCGTCGACCCACTGCCCGCACTGCAGTGCGCAGTACGGGCAGTGGGTCGCAACCCTCGTCGTCGGGGTGGCCGCGAGCGTCATACGTGCGCGTACGCCACACGCGGGTGCGTGGCCTCGGCGGGGACCGGACGCAGGTAGACGACGTAGGTCACCGCGATGCACACCACGTAGAAGGCGAGGAAGGACCAGAACGCGGGGTCACCGGACTGCGCGGTCATGAACGACTGGCGGAACGCCAGGTTGATGAACAGGCCGCCGAGCGCGCCGATCGCTCCCGCGATGCCGATGACCGCGCCGGAGACGCGCCGCGCCCGCAGGTACGCCGCCTCCGGCTCCGATGCCCCCGTCTCGACCGCGATGCGGGCCTGACCCCGGAAGATCGCCGGGATCATCTTGTAGGTGGACCCGTTGCCGACGCCGCTGAACACGAACAGCAGCACGAAGCCGACCGTGTACAGCATCAGCGAGTCCATGGCCGACGCCGCGAGCACCACGAGGGCGGAGACTCCCATCGCGATGAAGTTGTAGAACGTGATCTTCGCGCCGCCGTACTTGTCGGCGAGCCACCCGCCGACGGGCCGGATCAGGGAGCCGAGGAGCGGACCGATGAACGTCACGGCGGCGGCCTGCAGCGGGGTGCGGCCGAACTGGTTCTGCAGCACGAGCCCGAAGGCGAAGCTGTAGCCGATGAACGAGCCGAACGTGCCGATGTAGAGGAACGACATCACCCAGGTCTGCGACTCCCGGTACGCCTCCTTGAAGGCCCCCGTGTCGTTGCGCATCGAGGTGAGGTTGTCCATCTTGATCGCGGCGAAGACGGCGGCCACGACGATCAGCGGGATGTAGACGCCGAGCAGGATCCGCGGGGCGCCTGCGCCCGCCGTCGCAATGATCAGCAGGCCGACCAGCTGGATGACCGGAACGCCGATGTTCCCCCCGCCGGCGTTCAGTCCCAGTGCCCAGCCCTTCCTCGCCTCCGGGTAGAAGGCGTTGATGTTCGCCATGGACGAGGCGAAGTTCCCGCCACCGAGTCCCCCGACGGCGGCGACGAGAACGAACACCCAGTAGGGAGTGCCGGGCTGCATGACGATCGCGGCGAGAATCGTCGGGATCAGCAGCAGGGCGGCGCTCGCGATCGTCCAGTTGCGGCCGCCGAAACGGGCAGGCGCCATCGTGTAGGGCAGACGCAGGATCGATCCCACCAGCGTCGGCACCGCGACCAGGAAGAACTTCCCCGCCGCGTCGATGCCGTACTCCGGCCCCATGAAGAGCACGAGGACCGACCACATCGTCCAGATCGAGAAACCGATGTGCTCTGAGAAGATCGAGAACCACAGGTTGCGGTTCGCGACCTTCGCGCCGGTGCGCTCCCAGAAGCCCGAGTCCTCGGGATCCCAGTGGTCGATCCAACGCCCGCGGAGCATGGAACGCGCGGGGGCTGCGTCGGGTGCGGTCGTCGTCACGCCGGTCCTCCTGGTTGGTCGGTCCGGCGCGACGTTATGCACGGCCCGTTACCGGCCCGTCGGTTCGATGTGACAGGGACGCAAAGCCGGCCTCACCGAGGCGGCGTGTCCGGGGTGAGGCTCTGGCTGCAGGAGCGGCGCCTGCAGGAGCGGCAACTACAGGAACGGCGCCTACAGGAGCGGCCCGATGGCGCCCGCCGCCCGCTGCAGGCCGGCCAGCGTCCGCGGGGTGGCGTCGGAGTGCTGCGCGTGCAGCGCGACGCGGTGCAGCAGGGCCCGCAGCAGCATCTGCGGCCATTCCTCGAGGTGCGTCCACCGCTGCGGCAGCTCCTCGTCGGCGCCGCCCCATGCCAGCGCGTCGACGACGATCACGGCGGCCGCCCACTGCGGCGGGCGCCAGCACGGAACGAGGTCGATCACCGACGGCACGCCGTGCTCGTCGAACAGGACGGCGCCGAAGAGCTCGGGGTGCACGAGCTGTGGTGTCAGCTGCACGGGCTTGCGGAACTCGGCGAGCTGCGAGTACAGCTCCCCACCCGTGGCCGGGTCGAGCGTCAGCCGCCGCTCGCCGAACGCTCCGGCCGCCGACCGGACGACCAGGTCGTCACGGTCGTCGAGGAGCCGCGGCCGGGAGACGCTCGCGGTGGCGGCGTGCAGCCGGATGGACGCCTCGACCACCTCGTCGTAGCGGGGTTCGACGTAGCCGGGGATGAAGCGGCACGCGGCCCAGCCGCCCACCACCCAGCGACCGTCGGACGAGCGCACCGGGCGGGCGACGCGCACTCCGTCGGCCTGGAGCCCGTCGAGGACGGCCGCTGACCAGGCCGCGACGACGTTGTCCGGCACCGGGCGGACGAGCACGTCGCCGCAATGCCATGCCCGCCTGCCGGCCCAGACCACCGCGCGTGGCTCGACGTCGTTCACCCCGAACGCGGTGCGAACGTGCGCGGGCAAGGTGGTCCCTGCGGGCGGCAGGACGGGCGCAGCGGTCACGGCATCGCACGCTACCTGCGCCGTGGCGCCGTCCCGGTGTGCCACGCGGGGGCGCGTCGCGGTGCCGCGCGATCGGGCGGCGGGGCCGCCGGATGATCACTCGCCGTCGTCATCTCAGTCGTCACCCCCGTCGCCGCCGCCGTCTCCGCCACCGTCATCTCCCCCGCCGTCATCTCCCCCGCCGTCATCCCCACCGTCGTCGCCGCCGTCGTCATCCCCACCGTCGCCGCCGTCGTCGCCGGAGTCACCGTCGTCGGAGTCACCACCGTCGTCATCGCCGCCGCGGTCGTCGGAGTCTCCGCGGTCGTCGGAGTCTCCGCGGTCCTCGTCCCCTTGGTCGGATTCGCGGTCGCCGGACTCGCGGTCCTCCGATTCGCGGTCCTCCGATTCGCGGTCCTCGGATTTGCGGTCGGAGTCGTCGTCGGAGTTCCGATCCGAGTCCCCGTCCGAGTCGTCGGCACGCCGGTCGGATTCCCGGTCCGAGTCGTCGTCCGAGCTCCGCTCCGAGTCGCTGCCGGCATCGCGGTCCTCGTCGGCGTCCGACTCCCTGTCGGCGTCGTCCTGCGAGTACGAGTCCCGGTCGGAATTCCGCTCCGATTCCTGGTCGGCTTCCTCGCCGGAGCGGTTCTCGGAGTCCCGGTCCGAGCTGTCCTCGTCCGACCGGCCGTCGGACTCCCGCTCGGCTGCACCCTCCGAACGGTTCTCGCGGTCGGAGCTCTCGTCGGAGTCGCGCTCCGAGGAATCACGGTTCGACCGGTCCTCGGAACCTTCCGCGTCGGAGTCCCGGTCGGAGTCCCGGTCCGAGGAATCCCGGTCCGAGGAGTCGTCGCTCGCGATCGCCTCCCAGACGGCCGCCTCGAGGTCGTCCTCGTCCCAACCGCTCAGGTCGCCGGACTCGGACTCGCGGTCGGACGATTCACCCGACGAGTCGTCTTCCGCGGACTCCCGATCCGGAGCGTCACCATCGGACTCGCGGTCGGAGTTCTCGCGGTCGGTCTCGGCGTCCGAGTCGGACCGTGATTCCCGGCCCGATTCCTCGTCGGAGTCGCCATCGGACTCGTTCGCCTCGGCCGCCGCCGCCAGCAGGGAGCCGAGGCCCGAGGCCCCGAGCGCCTCGAGGACCCGACCTGCCCGCTCGACGTCCTCGGAGCTCGCCGAGTCGGACGAGTCCTCGGATTCCGAGTCGCCCCTGTTGGGCTCGTCGCCCGAGCGGGTGGCGCGCTCGCCGTTCGATTCGTCGCCGGACCGGTCGCTCTCCCGGGCGGACGCGCGGTCGCTGTCGACGCGCTCGCTCGCGTTGTCGCGCCCGCCGTCCGACGGCCCGCCACGGTCGTCCTCACGGTCGTCGTTCCCGGTCAGCGACTCGCCGACGGCCTCGACGACGCCGGTGACCCCACGTTCCGGCCCCGATGAGCCCTGGTCGTCTCTGCCACCGTCGTCATCGGCCCCGCTGCCGCCGCGATCGGTTCCGCCCCCACTCGGCTTGCTGTCGGACCCGCTGCCGCGCTCGCTGCGGCTGTCGTCGCCGCCGTCCGAGTCGTCGCCTGCGTCGTCCCGATCGGCGCCACCGCCGAAGAGGCCACGCAGCGGTCCGCCGGAGCCCTCTCCGTCGCCGCCGCCTCCTCCGCCGCCGCCGTCGTCGCCGCCGTCGCCGCCGCTGTCGCCGCTGTCGTCGGCGGTGCGGTCGTCCCCGCCACCGCTGTCCGACCCGTCCTCACCGCCGAGGATGCCGCCGACCGAGCCGAGAACACCGCCCCGCGACGGGCCACCGCCCGGCTCAGCGCCGGCACCGCTACCGCTGTCCCGGTCCTCCCGATCCGCGCCGCCACCGGACGCGTCAGGCGTGTCTCCGCCTGAACCCGGCCCCGGCCGCTCCCGCGCCTCACCACCGGTGTCCGAGTCGTCCCGGCCACCGCCGAGGGTGTCACCCAGCGAGTCGAGGGCACCACCGATCGGCCCACGCTCCGAGCCTTCGTTCTCCCCGCCGCCCTGTTCCTGACCGCCGGGAGCACCCGGCCCGCCCGACCGATCCCGATCCTGACCACCGGGCTCCTGACCCGCAGACCCGGGCGCGTCGCCGGAAGGCCCACCCGGACCACCTCCACCAGGCCCCTCGCGCTCCCCCGCCTCCTCGCCGCCGGGGCGACCCCCGTCGCCACCGAGCGCCTCACCCAGCGAATCGAGGGCCCCACCGACCGGGCCGCCCGGCTCACGATCCTCCCCGCCGCCCTGTTCCTGACCGCCGCGAGCACCCGGCCCGCCCGACCGATCCCGATCCTGACCACCGGGCTCCTGACCCGCAGACCCGGGCGCGTCGCCGGAAGGCCCACCCGGACCACCTCCACCAGGCCCCTCGCGCTCCCCCGCCTCCTCGCCGCCGGGGCGACCTCCGTCGCCGCCGAGCGCCTCACCGACCGGGCCGCTCGGCTCGTCACCAGGGGTGTCGCGCTGCTCGCGACCGCCCTGATCCCGATCCTCACCGCCACCCGTCCCGGGGGTGCCACCGGCCGGAGGCCGACCCTCGTCAGCACGGTCGTCACCCGGGCCATCGGCGAGTGCGTCGCCCAGCGAGTCGAGGGCGTCCGCGAGCGGGCCGCCGTCGGCACGGACGTCCGGCCCGTCCTGGCCGGCCTGGGTCTCCGGGTCGTCGTCGTGTTCCGAGGACTCGTCGCCGGGCCCGCGCGGGTCCGGCGGCGCCCCGTTCGACGTGTCCTGCCGCTCCTGGTCCTCGCGCTCGTCACGGGCAACGACGTCCGGAAGGTCCGGCAGGGGATTGCCCTCGTCCTCGTTGTCGCGGGACTCGTCGCGGTCCGACCGGTCGGACTCCCCACGATCGGACTCGTCGCGCTCGGACTGGTCGTCCCCTTCGGAGTTCTCCGCGCCGTCGGAGTCATCGGAGCGCCCCTCGTCCGACTCGTCGTCGGAGTCGCCGTGCTCGACCACGTCGAGGACGCGCTCTCGCACCTCCTCGGTTTCCTCGTCGTCGTCGGGAAGCGGGGTGCGAACGGCGTTGTCGACGCCCTGTTCGAGGTCCTCCAGCTCATTGCGCCTCGCCTCCCTCTGGCGCAAGCGCAGGTCGCGCTGCTCGTCGAGCGCGGCGAGTTCCGAGGACTGCTCGGGGCCGCGCCGACCGGTCGGCGCGGCCGCGAGCGCCTGCTCGACCGCCTGCAGGTGGCGTTCGGTGCTCTGGAGATCGGTTCGGGCGCGGTCGAGCGTGCGGTAGGTGTCGATCTGGGACTGCAGCGTGGCCTTCCGCCGTTCCAGCAGGGCCTTGCGCGCCTGGAGGTCCTCCACCTCAGGTGGGGTGATCGTGCGCCGTTCTGGCGGCAGGCTGGACCACGCCCGCTCGGTCTGCACGAGCGTGTCGAGCTGGCTGTCGAGCGAGGTGAGGGCGATCTGGGCGTGCGCGAGCCACTCCGTGCGCGGGTCGACGCCGGGTGGGACCGGGGCCGTGGCAGGCGGTGGGGCGATCGGCTCGGACGCGGTGAAGACGTACGTGGCGGCGAGGATGCCTGCGGCACCGAACACCGCCAAGGTGCGCCGCCTCCCACCAATCGCGGCCGTGCCGGCGCGGCCGCGCGTGGCCGCGGTCCGCGAGGCGCGCTCGACCCGGCGCGCCTCGACGAGGGCCCGCTGCTCCCGCACGCCGTGCGGGACGGGCGGCGCCTCCGGCTCGTCCGGTGGCTCGAGTAGCCACGGAAGTGCCGCCGCAAGGCGTGCGTCATGGCCGGCCTGCGCTGCCGCCCGGCGGGCCTGCCGAGCGGCCGCCCGGTGGGCGGCCGTGCAGTACCGACGAGGCGGACGACCGGGGATGTCCTCGATCACCTCGTTGCACCCCGGAAGGGCACAACGTCTCGCGTTGTCGTCCACCAGTGCGACCCCCATCGCCGGGTGACGGAAGGCATGTCCGTACTCGGAAGTTCCGCCGGGTGACCGTGATGTGCGCCGTGGCGCACCCCGACACCACGGTCCCGCAGATCCGTCTTGATCTTCCGGCTCCGGAACGCTACTCGGCACTCGTCCGGGTGTCACTGCTCCGTTCGACGAACACAAAAGCGGGAAGATGATCACGTTAAGTGATCACATGTGCTCCGATTGGGCCATTCGGGCGCCACCACCCGTGCCAGCGGCATTCGTCCTTGCATCGGTAAGGACGAATGCACACGGAAACGACGACGGCGCCCCTCCGACCAGGTGTCGGACGGGGCGCCGTCGCGCGGAGCCAGGTGTTGCGCTCAGTACACGGGCTGCGAGGGGTCGACCTGCTTGACCCACGACAACACGCCGCCACCGACGTGCACGGCGTCCTTGAACCCGGCGCGGTGCAGCACCGCGAGCGCCTCGGCGGAGCGCGCACCGGACTTGCAATGGAGCACGACGGGCTTGTCCTGCGGGATCTCCGCGAGCGCCTCGCCGGACAGGATGCGGTCCTTCGGGATCAGCTTCGCGCCGGGGATGCTGACGATCTCGTACTCGTTCTGTTCCCGGACGTCGATCAGCTCGAAGTCCTTGCCCGCGTCGATCATCTCCTTGAGCTCGAGCGCGGTGATCGTGCTGCCCGCGGCGGCCTGCTGCGCGTCGTCGGACACCACACCGCAGAACGCCTCGTAGTCGATGAGCTCGGTGATCTTGGGCGTGCTCGGGTCCTTGCGGATCTTGATCGTGCGGTAGCTCATCTCGAGGGCGTCGTAGACCATCAGACGGCCCAGAAGCGGCTCACCGATGCCCGTGATCAGCTTGATGGCCTCGTTCACCATGATCGAGCCGATCGACGCGCACAGGACGCCCAGCACGCCGCCCTCCGCGCACGAGGGCACCATCCCGGGCGGCGGCGGCTCGGGGTAGAGGTCGCGGTAGTTGAGGCCCTTGCCGTTAGGGGCGTCCTCCCAGAAGACCGACGCCTGGCCCTCGAACCGGAAGATCGAGCCCCACACGTACGGCTTGCCGAGCAGCACCGCCGCGTCGTTCACCAGGTAGCGGGTGGCGAAGTTGTCGGTGCCGTCGAGGATGAGGTCGTAGTCGCGGAAGACGTCGAGGACGTTCGACGAGTCGAGCCGGGTCTCGTGCAGCCGCACCTCGACGAACGGGTTGATCTCCTTGATGGAGTCCCGCGCCGACTCGGCCTTCGACCGGCCGACGTCCGACTGCCCGTGGATGATCTGACGCTGCAGGTTGGACTCGTCGACCACGTCGAACTCGACGATGCCGAGCGTGCCGACGCCCGCGGCCGCGAGGTAGAGCAGGGCCGGGCTCCCGAGGCCACCGGCGCCGACCACCAGCACCTTCGCGTTCTTCAGCCGCTTCTGCCCCGCCATGCCCACGTCCGGGATGATGAGGTGCCGGCTGTATCGCTCGACCTCCTCCTTGGACAGGGTGGCGGCCGGCTCCACGAGCGGCGGTAGCGCCATGATCAAGCTCCTCGCATCGACGTACTGACTCCTGGTGGGAACGTCGCGTTCACCCGGGTTCTTCCCAGGTCCCCGCCTCGACCGCATCCCACATGCCCGCGACGGCGCGCGCCACCGTCCCGGGCGCCTCGATCTGAGCGACATGCCCCACACCGGGCAACACCAACAGCCGGGAGTGCCGCAGCGCCGCGGCGGTGCGGCCCGCCAGTCGCGGCGCGACGAGCCGGTCGCGCTCGCCCCACACCACCAGGGTAGGAGCCTGCACGCGGGCCGCCACCGACCACAGCGACTCACCACGCAGCCATCCCGCGACCATCGCCTTCCCGGTGCGCTCCGCGGCCTCCTGGGCCCAGGCCAGGCGGGCCCGCGCGGCGAACTCGGCGGCCGCCTCGGCCACCCGGTGCTCCATGGCGATCGTCGGATCGCCGAAGCAGAGCCGCACGACCTGCTCGGCGCGCGTGCGCGGGTCCATCGCGGCGAGCTCGGATCTGGCCCGCTTCCCGATCAGGGGCAGCAGCGCGAGCAGCAGCTTCGGGTCGGACACACGCCGCGGGTCGGGACGCAGGTCGGGCATCGCGGGTGACACGAGGGTGAGCGTGCGGACCAGCTCGGGCCTGCGGGCGGCAACGGTGAGTGCGACGGCGCCGCCGAACGAGTTGCCCAGCAGGTGCACCGGACGGCCGCGACCGGCGAGGAAGCAGAGCAGGGCGTCGGCGTGCCCGGCGGGCGAGTAGTCCCGCGACAGGAGTGGCCGGGAGCGCCCGAACCCGGGCAGGTCGACCGCGGTACCGCCGGCGCGGGTGGCGAGCATCGCGGCGAGGTCCGTCCAGTTCGTGGCCGAGCCGGACAGACCGTGGACGTACACGGCCGGGGTGTCCTGCGGGCCGGGCGTCTCCCGCACGTGCAGCGTGACGCCGCCGGAGGTGACCTCGCCGCCCGGCCACGCGGCCTGGTGCGGATCGTGCGCCGGGAGCGTGGCCGGGTCCGCCAAAGGAGGTGGCCCCACCGGCACCGCCTGCGGCCGGCGGGCGCGCGTCAGTAGTGGACGAACGAACGGCAGGGCGATGCTCACCCCTCCGAGGATGACCCGGCGATGCCGATGCGGCCACCTGCCGTGGGCGGGCCACGCACGTGTGAGTGGCCGTCATCACCGCTCCCGACGCCCGTTGTACCCCTGGGAGGAGGCGGATCGTGATCACAGCAGTGCAGGATCACCCGTACCGGCCGTCCAGCTGCCTTCGTCGGAACGACGAGGGAGCTGCCGCGACCGTGGATCGGTTGGAGTACGCGGCGGCAGACCTGGTCGGCACGGTGGCGATGGCCGTGTTCGTCTTCCGGCTGGCCACCGGAGGATCGATCCTGGAGGCACTCGGCGCCACGCTCGCCGTGCTCGTGGTTGCAGTGCCCTGCGTCCTGCGCATGGCGACGCGGCTGCCACGCATGATCGGCACCGAGCGGGCGGCCCGGCTCGGCGTACTGATCTCCGGTGCGGACGCGCTCACGACCGCACGGCACGTCGACACGGTCGTGCTCGCCGGCGCGAGCACCCTCACCAACGGCGACCTCGCGGTGCGCGCCGTGCACGCGGCCGACGGGGTCGAGAGCGTCGAGGTGCTGCGCATGGCCGGTGCGGTGGCTCAGGAATCCGACCGGCCGATCGATCGCGCGATCGCGGCAGCGACACCGCGGCTGCCCGGCGTGGCCGAGTTCGACCCGGTGGACGACCTGGGCGCGCGCGGCATCGTGGCGGAGGTCGTGGGAGCTCCCGGCGAGGAGCAGCGGGTGATCGCCCACGCCGTGCTCGTGGGCGACGCCGAGCTGCTCGCGGCGCACGACATCGATCCGCCCGCCCAACCCACGACGACCGGTTGCGTACCGGTCGCCGTGGCCTGGGACGGGGTGGCGCGGGGAGTGCTCGAGGTCGGGCCATCCGTGGCGCCCGCGACCTCGGCCGCTGTGCGCGGACTGCGGAATCTCGGCGTGCGGCCCGTCCTCATCGCCGCAGAGCCTGCGCCTCTCGCGCAGGCTGTGGCCGCGAGTGCAGGTCTCGCACCCGACGCCGTGCTCGCCGGAGTCACCGCGGGAGAGGCGGCACCACTCGTCCAGGAGCTCCGGCCGACCGTCGCCGTGATCGCCGAATCCGCGCGGTACGGCGCCGCGCTCGACGTAGCCGACCTGGCGATCCCCTTGACCCCACCCACCGGCGCTGATCACCGGCGCGCCTTCACCCTCGAGCACGGCGACCTGGCCACCGCCGTGGACGCGATCAGGATCGCGAGGCACACCGCCGCCGTCACGCGGACGAACCTCATCTGCTCGCTCGCGTGCGTCGCCGTGCTGCTGCCCGTGACCGCCGCCGGCCTGCTCGGCCCTGCGCTTTCGGCAGCGCTGACGGCGGCGTGCGCGGCGGTGCTCGCGATCAACAGCCTGCGGCGGCAGCGGCGGGCCGCTACCGACGGGTAAGGTGTCTTTCCGCACCCGATCGGGTGGATGGACGGAGGGCAACCGCATGACCGAGGCGCCGGCACCGGTGCACCGCGGCACCCGCCTGTCCCGCGACGCGCGCAGGGCCCAGCTCCTCCTGGCCGCACGTGACGTCTTCGCGGCGCACGGCTACCACGCAGCCGCGATGGACGACATCGCCGAGCGGGCAGGCGTGAGCAAGCCGGTGCTCTACCAGCACTTCCCGGGCAAGCTCGAGCTCTACAGGGCGCTGCTCACGACGTACGCCGACGAGCTCGTGGAGCGCGTCACCGCGGCGATCGACGGCACCTCCGACAACGAGCAGCGCGTCCACGCGGCCGTGTCGGCCTACTTCGACTTCGTCGCGGGCGAGGGGCAGGCCTACCGGCTCGTGTTCGAGTCCGACCTGCGCGGCGAGCCGGAGGCCGCCGCCGTCGTCGACGGGGCACTCAACCGCTGCATCGACGCCGTCGCCGCGGCCGTCACCGCCGACGCAGGCCTCGACACCCCGCGCGCCCGGCTGCTGGCCGTCGGGCTGGTCGGGCTGAGCCAGGTGGCCGCGCAGTACTGGCTCGACTCCGACCAGAAGGTGCCCCGCGACGAGGCCGTCGTCCTCATGTCCGGCTTCGCGTGGCGCGGCCTCGCCGGCTTCCCCCTCGTCCACGACTGACCGGGGTCAGGTCAGCGGGGTGGCCTGCTCAGCACCCCGTCGATCAGGCCGTAGTCGGCGGCCTCCTGGGCGCTGAACCAGCGGTCCCGGTCGAAGTCGGCTTCGATCCGCTCCACCGGCTGCCCGGAGTGCTCGGCCGTGAGCTCGGCGATCCGCTTCTTGAGCTTGGCCAGCATGCCGGCGCGGATCACGATGTCCGACTCCGACCCGCCCGCCCCTCCCGACGGCTGGTGCATCATCACCTGGGAGTGCGGCAGCGCGAACCGTTTGCCCGGCGCGCCCCCGGTGAGCAGGAACTGGCCCATCGAGGCGGCCATCCCCGTGGCGATGGTGGAGACGTCCGGCGCGATCGTGTGCATCGTGTCGTATATCGCCATTCCGGCGGTCACCGAGCCGCCGGGCGAGTTGATGTAGAGCGTGATGTCCGCGGCCGGGTCTTCGCCCGCGAGCAGGAGCAACTGCGCGACGAGCTTCGTGGCGACGTCGTCGTCGACCTCCTTGCCGAGCACGACGATGCGCTCGCGCAGCAGCCGGTCGTAGACGGTGTCGTCCAGGGTGGGTGCACTCATGTCCAGGGTCTCCTTCAGCGGGGGAGCTTGCGGCTTTCGATGATGTGGTCGGCGAGCCCGTACTCGACCGCCTCGCCCGCGGTGAGGACGAGGTCGCGGTCGATGTCGGCGTGGATGCGCTCCACGGTCTGGCCGGTGCCCTCGGCGAGGGCCTCCTCCATCTGTCGGCGGAGGCGGGAGACCTCGGCCGCGTAGATCTCCAGGTCGGAGGTCTGGCCGCGGATCACATCGATGCTCGGCTGGTGGATCAGCACCCGGGAGTTGGGTACCACCGACCGGTGCCCCGGCGCTCCGGCCGCGAGCAGCACCGCAGCCGCGGACGCCGCCTGGCCGAGGCAGTACGTGTGCACCGACGGGCGGATGTAGCGCATGGTGTCGTAGATAGCCGTCATCGCGGTGAGCGAACCGCCGGGCGAGTTGATGTACATCGAGATCGGCCGGTCGGGCTCCGTCGACTCGAGGCAGATCAGCTGGGCCATGACGTCGTTGGCCGCCGCGTCGTCGATCTGCGTGCCGAGGAAGACGATCCGGCCCTCGAACAGCTTGCTGTAGGGATTGGACTCCTGGTAGCCGTAGCTCGTCCGCTCGACGAACGACGGCAGGACGTAGCGGGCCTGCGCGCTCTGCATGCTGTGACCTCCGGTGGCATGGACCTCCCGGACGCTAACGGCGTCGCACCTGCGAAAACCCCGTGATTCGCGGCAGGCGAACCGGGTTCACCGAGAGCGGACACCCCCGCGAGTCGCGGTGCGTGCGAGTCGGGTTTTCCGTGCGAGCGATGAGTTCCGGATGTGGGCGCGGTCTCACCTACAACCGCGCCGAACGGAGCGCGCAAGGCCCGGAAGGGAGCAGACGATGACCACCACGACCGACCTCAGCTACCGGGACCGCGCCGTCCTCCGCGCCGTCGCCGCAGGGCGCTGCACCGTCTCCGCGATCGGCGTCCTCTCCGTCGACGGGCTGGGGTGCTGCGACCAGTTCGTCGGCCGCAGGCTCACGAACGCCGGTCTGATCGCCGCCCGACCCGGCCCCGCCCACCTGACGGCCACCGGCCGCGCGCTGATCGAGGCGGCGTGACATGACGACAACGGCGTACTGCGACCGCTGCCCGGCCCGCGCGCGCGTCCGCGCCGAGCTGCCGGCAGGCGAGCTGCACTTCTGCAACCACCACATCCGCGAACACCGCGACCGTCTCGCCGCTGCCGGCGCGACGCTCGTCATCCTGGCGGGCCGCCCCGCACCCATCCTGAGCCGTGCGGCCGCCCGGGTGGCGTGACGCGCGTGCCGGTCAGGCGGTCCAGCGCTGCCAGGGCTGCTCGACCGCAGCGTCCGCAGCCAGCGCCGCGATCCGGCTCGCCACCCCGGACACCCGCTCCAGGGGCAGCATGTGCCCGGCCTCGGGGAAGATCGTCAGGCTGGCCGACGGCACCGCGTCGGCGATGCGGCGGGCCGCGCGCACGGGCGTGAGGCGGTCGCGGGACCCGACGAGCACGGCGGTCGGGATGTCCGCGAACGCCGCGAGCGCCGCGTCGCGTTCATGGGCTTCGAGGGTGGGCTGGAACCCGGACACGGTGAGCGGGCGGCAGCCACCCACCGTCTCGCATGTGATCCGGATGGCCTCCGGGCTCGGCCGCGCGCCGAGCAGCAGCCACCGCATCGCGGGCGCGATGAGACGCGGATCGCCGAGCTGCTCCCGCCGCGACCACTCTCTCGTGGCGGCGATCCGCCGCTGCGCCCTGCGGTACACCGCGGCCGCGGGCGGGGACAGGCCGAACGGCCGCTCGGCGAGCCCACCGCTCGCCGTGGCCACCAGTACGACCCCGACCGCTCGCGCCAGCACGTGCGGATGGCGCTCGGCCAGCGCCATCAGGGTCATGCCACCCATCGAGTGCCCGGCGAGCACGAGCGGCCCCGTGGGCGCCGTCGCGGCGACGACCTCGGCGAGGTCGTCGGCGAGCTGGTCGATCGTCATCGTGGCCGGGTCGACGGGCGCCGAGCGGCCGTGGCCGCGGTGGTCGGGCCGCACCACGCGCACCGGTGAGGCGCCGGTCGCGAGCGACCTGGTGACCGGTCTCCAGACACGCCGGTCGAGTGTCCAACCGTGGACCAGGACGGCCGTGACGGGTGCGTCCTGCGGGCCGTCCAGCTCGACGTGCAGCGGCACGCCGTCGGCCGCGGGGACGGATCGTGCGGTGGTCATGTGAGGAGGCGTGCCTTCTCGCTCGCTATCGGGGATCGGTCAGGAAGATGTCCGCCAGGGCGGGGTTGTAGGCGTGCACGAGGATGCCGAAGATGATGGCATCGAAGGTCAGGTGCACGGTGACCACGTACGGCAATGACCGGGTGCGCTGGAAGATGTAGCCCTGCAGCAGGGCGAAGGGCACCGTGAGCAGCGGACCCCAGCCGCGGTAGCCCAGCTCCCAGAGGAACGAGACGAACACCACGGACTGCAGCAGGTTCGCCTGCCATAACGGGAAGTGGTGGCGGAGCAGGGTGAAGACGATGCAGATGAAGAACAGCTCGTCCCACAGCCCGACGCCATTGACGCCGATGAACAGCCGGATGATCTGATCGGCGCCGGAGACGTCGGGCCAGTTCCGGTAGGCGCCCGAGCCGAGGAAGTACACCGGGAGGATCAGGTAGCCCGCGACGACCACCAGCGCCAGGTAGCCGAACTCGAACCGGCTCCACCGCTTTCCGGTTCCGACCGGAAACTTGATGATGTCCTCCCGATACCACCACCGGGAAAGGGCGTAGGGCAGGGCGACCGCCGTCGACAGGGTGATCGCGAAACGGGCCATGCCTGCGTTGCTCAGGTCCGCAGCCAGCGACATCGTGCTGATGACGACGAGGCCCGCGGAGATGAGGATCAGGTGTCGCAGCAGCACGCGGTCCGCCACCGCCGCGACGACCAGACCCGCGACGATCAGCGCGTACCCGATCAGCCGCTCCTGCAGGCCGAACAACGCGACCGCGGAGACCATCACCAGCGCCGCGGCCAGCAGCCGGTTCCAGGCAGGTCGCTCGGCGGACCGGCCCTCGAAACTGCCGGGGGTCGTCGCACCTGCGCTCACCGCGCCAGCATGACCGGACAGACGCAGGCGCGACAACATCTCCCACGGTGACGGGGACGGATCGCGCGGTCGTCATCAGACGAGGTGCGCCTTGCGCCAGAGCACCTCGCTCGGTCCGCCGATGAGCTTCTGCTCCCGCAGGAACGGCACCAGCTTGCGCGCCGACCAGAGCAGCATCTCCTGGTGGTGCGGGTTGGCCAGTGCCACCTTGTGGCCGACGGCCGGGTCGATGCCCACGGACTTGTAGACGTCGCGGTGGATCAGGTTGCGGGCTACTACGAACGCCACCCGTGCCGACAGGTAACGGGCGAGCGCGCGCTGCGCGGCGTTCGTCTTCGGCATGATCCGCGTCAGCTCCTCGCGGGCGTAGCGGACGTGCCGGGCCTCCTCGGTCACGTGGATCCGGTTGACCATGCGGGTGAGCGGCTGCACGGTGTCGTCGCGCATCGCCTCCCGCTGCAGCTGATCGAGGATCTCCTCCACGAAGAGCGTGCCCGCGAACATCGCCGGTCCGTAGGCGACGGTCTTGAAGAACCGCCCGAGCTCGTGGGTGATGCGCCGTGGTGCGTAGTCGGGCACGCCGTACCGCTCGGTCATCTTCGCGAACATGATCGAGTGCCGGCACTCGTCGGCGATCTCGGTGAGGGCGTACTGGATGTGCTGGCGGCGCGGGTCGCGGTCGTAGGCGTAGCGCAGCAGCATCTGCATGAGGATGATCTCGAACCACAGGCCGATGCGGGCGATGCTGCAGACCTCGTGCACCGACAGCGTGCGCCGCTGCTCCTCGGTGAGGCCATCCCACAGCTCGGTGCCGTAGAGCGAGACCCGGTGCGGTGGCATCCCCCACGTGCCGTCGGAGAGCGGGGCCTCCCAGTCGATGTCGATGCTGGGCTCGTAGGAGTGGTCCAGCGACGAGCGGAGCAGCCGCTCCGCCGTCGCCTCGCGGTCGTTCACCGTCTTGACGTTCATCGCGGGCTCCTCTCAGGGATGCGACCGGTCAATCGTGCGACGAGGCCGGCCGCGAGCGGCGAATCGTCGAACCGCCCCGCGGCGGCCTGCTTGCGGATCCGGCGAGCGGCGGCCGCACCGACAACACCCGGCAGGTGGCGGCCTGCCCACAGCTCGAGGTTCCCGGCGCGGGTGCACGCGGTGTCGCGCGGAGGCCGTGGGGCGGCGAGCGTCCGCAGCACGGTGCCGACGACGTCCTCGACCTCCTCGCGGCGCACCTGACCCTCCAGCGTCAGCCCGATCTCACGCCCAGCGGCGTGGATCCCCGTGCGCACGTAGCCGGGGTAGACCGTGCTGACGTGCAGTTCCGTGCCGTACTCCAGGCGCAGTGCGTCGGCGTAGGCCGCCATCCCGCGCTTCGCGACGCTGTAGGCGGAGACGAAAGGCAGCGTGACGTACGCGAGCTCGCTCGCGACGAAGACGGCGCGTCCACGCTGCCCGCCCCGCTCGGCCCGGCTCGCGAGCAGCGCCGGGAGCGCGGCCGCCGTGACGCGCCACGCGCCGAGCAGGTTGACGTCGATGACGCGCAGCGCGTCGGGCTCGAGCGGGCCGCCCGCGTCGTTCGGGATACCGATGCCGGCGTAGTGCACGACCGCGTCGAGCCCGCCCAGCCGCTGCACCGCCTCGCCGACGGCCGCCTCGACGGCAGTGGTATCGGTGATGTCGCAGGTGAGGACGCCGCCGCTCTCGTATGCGCCGCCGGCCACGTCGAGGCCCACAACCCGCGCGCCTTGCTCCCGCAGCCGCGTCAGGGTGGGTGAACCGAAGCCGCCTGCCGCTCCGGTGACGAGCACCCGGCCGGGCGTCCCGGTGGACGCCTCTGTCCGTGCCATCGAACCAGCCTCCAGACGACACTTGCGTGTTACCGCCGGTAACTGTTACCACAAGTACCGTGCATCCTGATGAGCGCCGTGTCAAGCCGGGGATATCGGCAGAGCGGCAGCAGCGACGAGCCGAACGCAGGGCCGAGATGGTGCAGGCCGCGATCGAGGCGGTGCGCGCCCACGGGCCAGGAGTGTCCGTCGCGGAGCTCGCGGCGGCGGCCGGGATCACCAAACCGGTGCTCTACCGGCACTTCACCGACCGCGCCGACCTGCAGCGGGCGGTCGGGGAGAAAGCCGCCGAGATGCTGCTCAACCGGATGGCGCCCGAGATGGACCCGAACCGGGATCCCATCCAGCTCATCCGCGGCGTCATCGACGCCTTCCTCGCGGGCATCGAGGCCGAGCCGGAGCTGTGGCGATTCGTGGTGCACCACCCGATCGAGCGGGAGGCGGGGGCCGAGATCGTCGAGGATGCCCGCCAGCGGATCGCCCGCCTTCTCGCCATGATCATCGGCGAGCGGGTGCGCGCGCTCGGCCTCGACTCCGGCGGCGCGGAGGCGTGGGCGCAGGGGCTCGTGGGAATGGTGCAGAGCGCGGGCGACTGGTGGCTCGAACGCCGCACGATGAGCCGCACCGCGCTCACCGACTACCTGACCACCCTCATCTGGGGCGGCATCTCGGGCGTCATCGCGATGGCCGACCGGCCGGCCCCGTTCCCGGCGCCAGCCTCGGAGGTCGACCATGCCTGAACACGACGCGCCTGATCATGACGACCACGACGAGGGCTACACCGGCCCTGCCGTTCTCACCGTCGACGGCCGGGAGCTCGCCGTCCAGGTGCGGCTGGACGCCCGGCACGAGCCGCACGACGGGCGCCTGCACTGGTTCGGCCGGGTCCGGGTCGAGGACGGTCAGCGGGAGATCTCGAGCGGCACGGTCGAACTGCGCACCGAGACCGGGCGCGCAGAGGCCCGCATCGGCGACGTGGACCCGTGGGGCCGCTACCGCCTGACCGGCGTCGGCACCCCTCCGTTCCGGATCGACGAACCGGATCTCACGGACTGAAGAGACCTCGTGAGTGGATACGCGCGTCATAGCTCGCGTATCCACTCACGAGCTGCAAAGCCGCAGGTCAGCCGATCGCGAAGCCCACGCGGCCTGCCGCGGCCGGGGCGATCTCCACGTAGGAGATCTGGGCGGCGCGGACGAGGTAGCGCCGACCCTTGTCGTCGACGAGGCGGAGCAGGCCGTCCGCGTCCTTGAGCGCATCGTCGACCAGGGCCTGGACCTCGTCCGGCGTCTGGTCGCTGGACACCACGAGCTCGCGCGCGCTCTCCGCGATGCCGATCTTGACCTCCACCGGTGGACCTCCTGGTCACGTTCGTCCGAGCTGGAATGCGCGGCCCAGGCTAGCCGAGCGCGGGGCCGCGAGAGGGCGTGGGCGCTCTGCCGTGGGCGAACTACGTCAAGCCGAGTTTCGCCATCCGCTTGCCGTGGTTGGACTGCAGGCGTTTGAGCAACGCGGCGATCCCGGTCAGGTCGCCGGAGCCGGACACGATGAACTCGGCGAGCTCGTCGCGCTCGGCCACGATCTGCTGGGCCTGGGTGACCGCCTCACCGAGCAGCCTGCGGCCCCAGAGGGCCAGCCGGTCGTGCACCTGCCGCCCGCTCTCGCATGCCGCCTTCACCTCGCGCTCGGCGAACGCGCTGTGGCCGGTGTCGGCGAGCACCTGTTGCACCAGGTCGCCGGTGGGGCCGGGCAGCCAGCCGGCTATCTCGCGGTAGAAGTCCGCCGCGAGGCCGTCGCCGAGGTACGCCTTGACCAGCGACTCGAGCCAGCTGCGCGGCGCCGTGGACGCGTGGTAGGCGTCCCACTGGGCGACGAACGGACGCATGGCGTCCTCGACTCCCACCCCGAGCCCTTCCAAGTGCTTCTCGAGCAGCCGGAAATGCCCGATCTCGGCGGCCGCCATCGCGGAGAGGGCGGCACGACCGCCGAGGGTCGGCGCGTGCCGCGCATCCTCGGCAAGGCGGTCGAACGCCGACAGCTCCCCGTACGCCAGCACGCCGAGGAGATCGACCGTCGCCCGGTCCGCGACGGCCTTGTCCACCGCCCGCGCAGTCACCATGCCGCGAGCCTAATGCCCGCCCGGCCTCCGTGACCGACGTCACGATGATCGGTTCGATGGCGCCCGTGCCACGGGGCGGCTGGCCCGGACGGCCCTCGCGACCGCCCGCGGTAGCGCGCACGAGCCCTCGAACCGCTAAGATGGGCCCAGCGCAGCGCCCACGACGGGTGCGCGCCTACGAGCGTCGCCGGTGCTGAGCGCGTCGGCTCCGCAACGACATGTGCGTACAGCGCCTCGTCAGCTCTCCCATCTGAGCGCTCCCCGCGCCGGTGGTCGACGAGCCGGCCTCGGGCTCCTGTGCGCGGAGAGAGGCGATCAACCTGTCCGTCGAAAGCGACACCTCAATAAACAACGGCGCTATCGAGAGCCCACCCACAGCCGACCCGACCGACGAGGTCGTGGAGGCGCATCCCCTGCAGGCCGGAGCCCCGGTCCGGCCCGAATCCCCCACGTTCGCCGAGCTCGGCGTCCGGCCCGAGATCGTCGAGGCGCTCGCAGAGGCCGGCATCGAGCGCACGTTCGCGATCCAGGAGCTCACGCTCCCGCTGGCGCTCGCGGGCGAGGACGTCATCGGCCAGGCCCGCACCGGCATGGGCAAGACGCTCGGCTTCGGAGTTCCGCTCCTGCAGCGCGTCGTGCCCCCGTCCGAGCAGCCTGCCGCCGACGTGCACGGCGAGGCGGCCGACCGCACCAAGGACGTCCCGCAGGCGCTCGTCGTGGTGCCCACGCGCGAGCTGTGCGTGCAGGTCGCCAAGGACATCGCCGACGCAGGCAAGCACCTCGGAGTGCGGGTCACGGCCATCTACGGTGGCCGGGCATACGAGCCCCAGCTCGCCGCCCTGCGCAAGGGCGTCGACGTCGTCGTCGGCACGCCCGGCCGCCTGCTCGACCTGGCCGAACAGCGCCACCTCGTGCTGGGCCGGGTCAAGGCCCTCGTGCTCGACGAGGCCGACGAGATGCTGGACCTGGGCTTCCTGCCCGACGTCGAGCGGATCATGCGGATGCTGCCCGAGAAGCGCCACACGATGCTCTTCTCGGCCACGATGCCCGGCCCGATCATCCAGCTGTCCCGCACGTTCCTCACCCGGCCCACGCACATCCGCGCGGAGGAGTCCGACCAGGGTTCCATCCACGAGCGCACCCAGCAGCTGGTCTACCGCGCCCACGCGATGGACAAGGTCGAGCTGCTCACCCGCGTGCTGCAGGCCGACGAACGCGGCCTCACGATGATCTTCGCGCGCACCAAGCGCACGGTGCAGCGGGTGGCCGACGACCTCGCGGAGCGCGGCTTCGCAGCTGCCGCCGTGCACGGTGACCTGGGCCAGGGCGCGCGCGAGCAGGCGCTACGGGCGTTCCGCTCCGGCAAGGTCGACGTACTGGTGGCCACCGACGTCGCGGCCCGCGGCATCGACGTCACCGACGTCACACACGTGATCAACTACCAGTGCCCGGAGGACTCCAAGACCTACGTCCACCGGATCGGTCGCACCGGCCGTGCCGGCAAGGAAGGCGTGGCCGTCACCCTCGTCGACTGGGACGAGATCCCGCGCTGGAAGATGATCAGCGACGATTTGAGCCTCGGCCTCGACGAGCCGGTCGAGACCTACTCCACGTCCGACCACCTCTACGGCGACCTGAGCATCCCCACCAGCGCCACGGGCAGGCTCCCGCGTTCGAAGCGGACCCGGGCGGGCCTGGATGCCGAATACGTCGATACCGAGGGCGACCACGGCGGCCGGCGCCGTCGCAAGTCGGGCTCACAGCGCGGCGAGGACGAGGTGGTCGCCCCGCGGGCACGCCGGCCACGCGTGCGCACCCGCAGCCGGGGCGGTATCACGGTCAGCGGATCGGGCGTCACCGCCGAGGCCACAGCTTCCGAGCAGGGCACCGAAGCCCCCGCGGCACCGCAGACCGGACCCGACGCGGATCAGAACGGTGCCGCTTCTCGGGCCGATGAGGGCGCCCGCAGGCGCCGCAGGCGCCGCGGTGGTGCCGGTGCCCGACGCCGCGGGAACGCGGAGGGCGACGGCGAGTCGCAGGCGCAGGACGCGGCCGCCAGCTGAGCACCGCACGCGGGGCGGCCGGGTTGGCGCCCGAAATCCGTGACCGGCCGCGCCCACCGCGGGTGCGGCCGGAGCGGCGGCGCCGGGGCGACGTGGTCGCCGCGGTGGCGCTCACGGTCGTCCTGATCGGCGTCACCGCCGTTCTCTGGGTCACGGGCGACGCCGCCAACACCTCCTCCCGTCCGGCTGCCGAGCCGATCACCGCACCACCGGCCGCGGCAGCTGTTCCCACGGCCGTCACGGAGGTGTGGCGCGCACAGAGCGGTGCCACGACCGCTCCGGTCGTGGCCGGCCCGGCCGTCGTCACGGGCGACGGCGATCTCGTCGTCGGCCGCGACGCGCTCACCGGCGACGAGCGCTGGAGCTACGAGCGCGACCGGCCGTTGTGCACGGTCGCGGCCGGGTTCCCCCGCGCCGACGAAGGCACGGGCCGCGTGCTCGCGCTGTACGCCGAGGGTTCCCAGTGGTGCAGCGAGCTCACGGCCCTGCGCCCGGACACCGGCGCGCGGGCCGCGGCGAGCAACCCGGACATGCGCCCGGGCACCCGGCTACTCGCCTCCGGCTCGTCGGTGGTCGCCACCGGCGCCGCCTACCTGGAGGTCATGCGCAGCGACCTGGTCAAGACGCTCGAGTACGGCGCCGTGCCCGTCGTGGTGCAGGGCAAGGCGCAGCCGCGGCCGCAGTGCACCCACGCGTCCACGGCGATCGGGGCCGACCGGCTCGGCGTGGTGGAGCGCTGTCCCGGCGAGGGAAGCGACCGGCTCTCGCTCGTGGCCACCGACGGGGAGAAGGGGGCGGAGGAGCCGGAGGTCGACTTCTCCGTCCCGCTGCCCGGTACGGGAGCGGTGATCGTCGCGGTGTCCGCGGAGCGCGTCGCGGTTGCCCTGCCCGGACCACCTCGGCTGCTGCTGTACGACCACGCGGGCCAGCAGGTGGGTGAGAACCCGCTGGACGTGCCGGAGCCCGACCTCGCCGATCCGCCGGGTGGGGCCGTGGCCACCACGACCTTCGACCACCGGATCACGTGGTGGACCGGATCGCGGACGATCGCGCTGGACGGCCGGGACCTCACCCCGCAATGGACCGCTCCGGACGCACTCGGCCCAGCCGTCCCCTACGCCGACGAGCTGCTCGTGCCGGTGCCCGGCGGGCTGCGGGCGCTCGGCGCCGACGGCGCCGAGCTGCGCACGATCCCGGTGGACCGGCCACCCGGCCCGGTGCGGCTCGCCACGCTCGGCGAGATGCTGCTGGAGCAGCGGGGCGGCGAGGTCGTCGCGCTGCGCCCGGCCAACCCGTAGCCCCACCGGGCCGATCAGGTGATCCTGGTGGGGTGAGCACCGCAACGCCCTCCGCCGTCACGAGTGAGTGGCTCTTCCCGCCGGGCAGCGCCACCCGGCGCGTCATCGGTGACCCGGCTGCCCTCGTCGGGGGCATCAGCGCACTGTTCCTGCAGGCCCTGCACCCGAGGGCGATGGCGGGGGTCGAGCAGCACTCGTCGTTCCCCGCCGACTTCTGGCCGCGGTTGCAGCGCACCGCCGGCTACGTCACGACGCTCGCGTTCGCCGACCTCGCCACCGCCGAGAAGGCCATCGCCAGGGTGCGGGCGATCCACCGGCGGGTGCACGGCGTCGACCCGGTGACCGGCCTTGCGTACTCGGCCGACGACCCCGAACTGCTGCGATGGGTGCACGTCAGCGAGGTCAGCTCGTTCGCGGCCGCGGTGCGGCGGCTGGGCCTGGTCGACCAGGACGAGGAGGACCGGTTCCTTGCCGAACAGGTGCGGGCGGGCGAGTTGCTGGGCGCCACCGATCTGCCCGCCGACCGTGTCGCCGTGGAGGCCTACTTCGCGGCCGTGCGGCCGGAGCTGGTGGCGAGCCCGGTGGCCCGGCGGGCCGCCGCGCGGCTGTTGCTCGCCCCGCTGCCGTGGCGGCTCGCGCTCCTCACACCTGCCCGGCCGGCGTGGACGGTCGTGGCCGCCGTGGCCGTCGGGCTCCTCCCGGACTGGGCGAAGCAGCTCTACGGGTTCCCGCGCCTGCCCGGCGCCGACGCCGCCACCACCGCGGGACTCGCGACCGTGCGTGCCGCGCTCCTGACCTTCAGACGAGCCACTGGGCGCCCAGAACCACCGCGGTGAGCGCCACGACGCCGAGCGCCGCTCCGGCCGCCCGTGCCGACCCCGCCGCCCGGTCGGCACGGCGCTGCATCAGCACCGCGACGACCGCGGCGACGGCATGACCGGCGATCGCGACCACGCCCGGGCCCGGCACGTCGCGCTGCTGCCCCACGATCCCGGCGACGAGCAGCGTCACCGACAGCGCAACGAGCCCGCCCGCCAGCACCCCCGAGAACCCGCGCAGCAGGCGGATTCCCCGGCGGTACGGCCCGCGCCTCAGGGCGCGAGACCGGCCCACGGCAGTTCCTCCGGTGCGGCCGCCCGGCCCTCCGGACAGTGCCGGCGCACGTCGCAGCCGCCACAGCGCCGGGCGGGACGCGGCGGGAACAGCACGTCGGGGTCACCACCCGCCGCGAGGTCCTCGGCCGCGGTGTCGAGTTCGGCCGCGCTCGCCTCGGCCCGCGCGACGTGCTCCCGAAGGGACGCCGCGTCGTGCCGCCATGCCGCGACCGTGCCGCTGGGCAGGTGATGCAGCTCCACCTGGGTGCACGTGCGGCGCAGCGTGTGCTCGACGGCGACGGCGTACAGGGCCAGTGCCTGCGACGCGCAGGCGTCGGCGGGCGCGGGGGTGCGACGCCCGGTCTTGTAGTCGACCACCACCAGCTCGGCACCGCGGCGGTCGATCCGGTCCACCCGACCCTCGGCGACGATCCGGTTGGTGGCCGCCGACACCCACCGCTCGAGAGCAACCGGCTCGGCGTCCGGGTCCAGCTCGGAGACGTACTCGGCCAGCCAGCCACGGGCCCGCTCGCGGTACCCGGCGGCCTGGTCGACGTCGCGGAACCCCTCGCTGCTCCAGTACCGGTCGACGAGCCGGGCCGCGGCCCGCGGGGTGCGCTCCGCGAGCGGGAGGTCGAAGAACGCCCGCAGGGCCAGGTGCACCACCGCGCCGAGCGTGCTGGCCGCCCGGGCGCCGCCGCGCGACGGCGCCGGACGGTCCAGGTAGGTCATCCGGTACCGGCGCGGGCAGTCGTCCCACGTACCGAGCTTGGACGGCGTGACCCGCACCAGCCGGGTGGTGGCGAAGTCGAACCCGAGCTGCGCACCGTCCACACCCGCGACGGTAGTACTCAACCGGTGAGCACCTCGACACCGGTAGTGGTGTCGAGCAGCTGCTCCAGCGCTTCGGGGGCGGTGGTCTCGAGCGCGATCGGGGTGGTCTTGTTGGTGCCGTGGTAGTCGCTGGACCCGGTGGCGACGAGCCCCGCGTCGGCGGCGAGCCGCCGCAGCAGCGCGCGGTCCTCGGGAGCGTGGTCGGGGTGGTCGACCTCGACGCCCGCGAGCCCGGCGGTCGCCAGCTCGGCGATGACCGACGGCTCCACGACCCGCCCTCGCCTGCGGGCCAGCGGGTGCGCGAACACCGTGAACCCACCCGCGGCACGCACCATGTCGATGGCGTCCCGTACGGGCGTGTCCGTCTTCGGCACGAAGTAGGGGCTGCCGTTGTAGAGGAGCTCCGCGAAGGCCTCGTTGACCGAGCCGACCACGCCCGCCGCCACGAGCGCCCGGGCGAGGTGCGGCCGACCGGCGCTCGCACCCCGCGGCAGGAGCGCGAACACCGTGTCGGGGTCGACCGGGTAGCCGTCGGCGGCCATCTTCTCGGTCATCCGCCGCAACCGCTGCACGCGCTCGGCCCGCAGCCGCGCCTGCTCGGCCGCGATCACCGGGTGTTCCGGGTCGAACTGGTAACCGAGCAGGTGCACCGCCACGGGCCGGTCGGCGCGGCCGGTGGGGCTCACGCACGAGAACTCGGCGCCGCGCAGCAGCCGCATGCCCGAGGGCAGCGCCGCCGCGGCCTCCGCCCACCCCGCCGTCGTGTCATGATCGGTGATCGCCAGCACGTCGACGCCGACGGCCGCCGCGGCGGCGACGAGTTCGGCCGGGCGGTCGGTGCCGTCGGACGCGGTGGAGTGGGTGTGCAGGTCGATTCGGGGGCGGCGGGGCACGCCTGAGGCTATCCCGGCTAGCGGCCCCCACCGGGAGTCCGGTGCGTGTATCGGCGGATCCAGGTTTCTGCTGGGTGCGCCGGCGGACCGGCCTCGTACCGGGCGTACTCGGCCGGTACGCCGGTGCGCCCAGCGGGAAGCTGGGCCGTCGAGATATGTGCCGGACTCCCGGTGGGGGCCGCTTGATTCGGCGAGGTCAGCGGCGCCAGCGCGGCCGGGCGAGCATGCCGGTGGCGCGCGTCTTGCCCTTCTCCCCGAACACGAGCTCGGACAACGCCTCGTAGATCTCCTCGGGGCGTGGCAGGTAGTCGATCCTGTTGAGCGCCTGGATCTGACCGGCCGACTCCACGACGATGGTGCCGTAGCCGAACATGCGGCCGCCGAGCGTGCGCTGGAATGTGAGGTCGGTGACCTTACCCAGCGGCATCATGCCGACGTTGTGGGTGATGATGCCTTGCGCCAGCATCACCCGCTTGTCGGTGATGACGATGCGCTCGATCCACCAGAGGATCGTGAGCACCGTGAACCGCAGCACCGCCACCAGCGCGAGGTACCAGGCGATGTTGTCGATCAGCACGCTGTCGGGCAGCATCCGCTCGCCGATGACCAAGGCCAGCAGGAAGAGCGACGTGGAGCTGACGTGATTCATCATCACGGCCCAGTGCTGCCGCACGCGAATCACCCTGCGCTCCGTGGGGAGCAGGTACTCGTCGATCTCGCGGGGCGCGAGCATCGGCCTAGACGAGCTGGGTGACGAAGCGGATGACGGACTCCGCGCCGTCCCTGAGCGTGGTGCCGATGCTCGTGACGGACCCGGCCGCGCTGTCCGGCTGAGTGAAGACGAAGAAGAGGAGCAGCGCGATCGCGAGCAACCCGACGATCTTCTTGACGTTCACCACAACCACCGTTCTGGACTGGATGGAGACCACTGCACTTGATTTCTACCGCACCGACCGTGTCCAGGGTATCCGGCGCGCGGGGCCGTATGCTCACGGTTGATGACATTGGGTGAGGGCTTCGTCCCCTGTGTGGGGGGACTCGCCTACGACGATGCGGGGCGGCTGCTGCTCGTCCAGCGCGCCAACGACCCTGGTCAAGGGCTGTGGTCGCTCCCGGGTGGCCGCGTCGAGCCGGGCGAGGACGACGCAGCGGCACTGGTCCGAGAGATGGTAGAGGAGACCGGCCTTCTAGTCCTACCGGGTGATCTTGTCGGCCGAGTGCACCGTGGTACGTACGAGATCGCGGACTACCGGTGCCGCGTGGTCGGCGGATCCCTGCGCGCAGGCGACGACGCGCTCGACGCCCGCTGGTGCGACGCCACCTCGCTGCTCGAGCTCCCGCTCGTGCCGCTGTTGCTGGAGACCCTGCGGGAGTGGGACGCCCTGCCCCGATAGCACCCGGACGACGGCGCCGGCGTCCGGCTACGCCTGCCGACGCAGCCTAGGAGGGCGTTACGGCAGCTCGTCTGTCTCGGCGTACGAGGTGGAGCGCGAGCACGAGGCCCGCCACCGTGAGGAGCCCGCCGACCAGCGGGATCGCCGCTGTCCCCTGCCCTTCGATGACCCGCCCGCCCAGCCAGCCGGCGAACGCTGCGGCGAACTGGTAGCCGGAGGCATTCACGGCGACGGCCAGCGTCGGGGCTGCGGCTGCGGTGGCCACGACGCGGGTCTGCATGCCCGGGATCATCGCGAAGGCGAGCAGCCCGATCGCGAAGGTCAGCACCGTCGCTGCCGCCGGCACGCCACCGGCCAGCCAGAACACGACCAGGACGGCGGCCAATGCGGCGAGCAGCCCCGCGATGGACGGCAACAGCGCGCGGTCGGCCAGCCGGCCGCCGATCACGTTTCCGACCACGGCGCCCGCGCCGTACACCAGCAGCAGGGCCGGTACCGCCCCCGCTGGGAACCCGCCGACCTCGATGAGCAGCGGCGCGATGTAGGTGAACACGGTGACGACGCCGACGTTGCCCACCGCGGACAGCGCGATCGCGAGCTGCACGTCACGGTCGGCGAGTACGCGCAGCTCGGCGAGTACTGAGCCGCTTGTTCCCGGCGCGGCGGGGACGTACCGCAGCACCAGCGGCACGGCGGCGAGCGTGACCGCGGCGACCGCGACGAACGTCGCCCGCCAGCCGAGCTGCTGGCCGACGACCGTGCCGAGCGGCGTGCCGAGCACGAGCCCGAGGTTGAGCCCCAACGTCACCTGCGCCACGGCGGAGGCTTGGCGGCCCGCGGGTGCGAGGGCCGCCGCGGTGGCGATCGCGACGGCGAAGAACGTGGCCACCACGAGACCAGAGGCGAACCGTGCAACGAGCAGAACGAGGTGGTTCGGCGCCACGGCGGAACCGAGGTTGCCGAGCACCGACACGGCGACGAGGCCCAGCACGAGCGGCCGGCGCGGCGTGCGCGCGGTCAGCACCGTGAGCAACGGGCCCCCAACGATCATCCCGAGCGCGTACGCGGTGGTGAGCAGGCCGACGGCGGGGATCGACACCCCGAGGTCGGCGGCCACGTCCGGCAGGATGCCGGCCACGACGAACTCCCCCGTGGTGAATCCGAACACCACGAGGAAGAGGGCGAAGAGGGGCAAAGACACGACGGACTCGACCTTTCCGAGAATTCTTCCGACCGGGTTTGCGCACGTCAGCGGACCCGGAATACGACCAGACGAATCGTCGTTCAGCAATGCGAGAGAAACAAGTACCCACATTCGAGTAACCACTTACCGGAAGGTGCGTGCATGCCTCAGAGGTGCGAGGTGTTCGTGTCCGGGCTCGACGCGAGCATCGACGTGGTCGGCGGCAAGTGGAAGGTGCTCATCCTGTGGGCGCTCGGCGGTGGCCCGAAGCGCTTCGGCGAGCTGAGGCGCGTGGTCGCAGGCGTGAGCGAGAAGGTCCTCGCCCAGCACCTGCGGGAGCTCGAACGCGACGAGGTGGTGCACCGGGAGGTGCACGACGCCGTGCCGCCCAAGGTCGAGTACTCGCTCACGCCCTCCGGCGCCACCCTCATCGAGGCGCTGCGCCCCCTCGGCGCGTGGGGATGCGAGCACAAGACCCGGCTGGAGCAGATCCGCGGCGACGCGGTCTGCGCCGAGACGCTGTAAGGCCCTACGACTCCCGGCCGGTGAAGCGGGCGATGAGCAGGGCGAGCCTCTCGTCGTGCTGCGCGGCGGGGATGCGGCCGCTGCGGGTGAGCGTGGTCAGACCGTGCAGAGCGGCCCAGAACGTCTCCGTCAGCAGGCCCGTGTCGACGCCGCCTGCGTACGGGCGGATCGCCGTGACGAGCTCGTCGAACCCCGCGTGCAGGGCCGGCGGGGCGTCGGGGGTGGCGAACGGCAGGGTGACGGCCTGGCTGAACATGGCGTCGTAGAGGGCGGGGCGCCGGTCGGCGAACGCCGTGTAGGCGCGGCCGACCGCCGCGAGCGCCGCCTCGGCATCGGCTGCTTCGACCCGGGCCGCGCGTAGCTGCGTGGCCAGCTCGGCGAAGCCCTCCACCGCGACGGCGGCCACGATCGCGTCCTTGCCGTTGAAGTGGCTGTAGAGCACCGGCTGGCTGTACTCGACCTTCTCCGCGAGCCGCCGCGTCGTCACCGCGTCCCAGCCTTCGGCCTCTGCGAGCTCGCGCGCGGCCGTGACGATCAGCTTCTCCCGGTCGGCGCGCTCGCGCTCCCGGCGCGTGTGGATGGACATGCCGTCATGCTAGCAACGCTAGACCCACTAGCGACGACCTGATGGTGTCGCTCTTCTTCCTAGCAGTGCTAGCCAAAGGAGTAGAGATGCTGACCTTCGCCGCCTACGGGCTCGCCATCGCGTTGAACCTGATGATCCTGTTCATCGGGCTGCGGTTCCTGCTCGTCCCCCGCGCGGCCGCCGCCGGGTACGGCGTGCCCGCGAAGGCCGACGGCGATCCGGCGTACCTCACGATCAAGGGCCTGCGCGATGGCAGCTACGGCCTCGTCGGCCTCGCCCTGCTGGCGTTCGCCGGCCCTGTCGCCGAGGCCTGGTTCATGCTGGTCGTCGCCCTCGTGCCCCTCGGCGACACGATCGTCGTGCTGCGCAACGGCGGCACGAGGGCGGTTGCGTTCGGGATCCACTTCGCAACGGCCGTCGTCATCCTCGTCGGCGCCGCCCTGCTGTTCGCCCTCTGACCGTGCCTCAGAGCTTTGGTTCGGGCCGCGCAGGCTGCTCCCCACCACGGGAATCCCCGTAGGAGCGCTTGGGCACCATCACCTTGCGCCGGAACGTGCACACGACGGTGCCGTCCTGCTTGTAACCGCGGGTCTCGACGTACACGACCCCGCGGTCGTCCTTGGACCGCGACTCGGTCTTGTCGAGCACCTCGGTCTCGCCGTAGATCGTGTCTCCGTGGAACGTCGGCTTGACGTGCTTGAGCGACTCGACCTCGAGGTTCGCGATGGCCTTGCCCGAGACATCCGGCACGGACATGCCCAGCAGCAGCGAGTAGATGTAGTTGCCGACCACGACGTTGCGCCCGAAATCGGTGGTCTCACCCGCGTAGTGCGCGTCCATGTGCAGGGGGTGGTGGTTCATCGTGAGGAGACAGAAGAGGTGGTCGTCGTACTCGGTGACCGTTTTGCCCGGCCAGTGCTTGTAGACCGCGCCGACGTCGAACTCCTCGTAATACCGGCCGAACTGCAACGCTGCCGCCTCCATCGCCGATGACCAGGACAGGTGGGGGTAATCTAGCCCGTGGACCGGCCCTGTCCGCCTTGCGCGGACATGGCCCTGCACACACCGGTGAGGAGGTGAGCGCGGTGCCGACGGCACCCGGATGCAGTAGTCGCCGCGTTCCCGACACGGTGACTGGCTGACGGTCTCCCCGGTCGGGACGCGATCTCCACGCGCGCGCCACGAGCCCTGCTCGGCGCGTCCCGATCGATCTTTCGGAGGTACGCCGTGCCGCCCCTGTCCGCACTCCGGCCCACGACCATCCGCGCCAACCGCCAGGTACGCCGGGAGACCGTGCTGTCGACCAAGCTGCGCGTCCCGATCTCGGCCTACGTCGTCGACTGCGCTGTCTACGCCGGCGGCAAGCGCCTGCCAGGGCGCTGGACGCACGAGCGCGCCCTCGCCGAGGTCCGCGAGCGCGACGACGAGGCCTTCGTCTGGATCGGCCTGCACGAGCCCGACGAGGAGCAGATCACCGGCATCGCCGACGTGTTCGGGCTGCACGAGCTGGCCGTCGAGGACGCCGTGCACGCCCACCAGCGCCCCAAGCTGGAGCGCTACGACGACATGCTGTTCATGGTGCTCAAGACCGTCTGCTACCGCGGGCGGCCTGCGGACGGCGCCGAGCACGAGATCGTCGAGACCGGCGAGGTGATGGTGTTCCTCGGCCCGGACTTCGTCATCACCGTCCGGCACGGCGACCACTCCTCGCTGCGTGACGTCCGCCGCGCCCTCGAGAGCGACCCCGAGCAGCTCGCGCTCGGCCCCGCGGCCGTGCTGCACGCCATCTCCGACCACGTCGTCGACAGCTACCTCGAGGTCACCGCCGCCATCGAGGACGACATCGAGGAGATGGAGACCCGGGTCTTCGCCCCGCGCTCCACCGTCGACTCCGAGCAGATCTACGTCCTCAAGCGCGAGGTACTGGAGCTGCGGCGCGCCGTGGTGCCGCTCGGGGCTCCGGTGCGCAAGCTCACAGAGGGCTACAGCTCGCTCGTGCCGCACGACGTGCGGTCGTACTTCCGGGACGTCGACGACCACCTCGTGACCGTCACGGAGCGGATCGCGGGGTTCAACGAGCTGCTCACCACGCTGATCGACGCCGCGCTCGCCAAGATCACCCTTCGGCAGAACACCGACATGCGCAAGATCACCGCGTACGTCGCGATCATCTCGGTACCCACCATGATCGCCGGGATATACGGGATGAACTTCGACTACATCCCGGAACTGCACTGGACGTTCGGGTATCCGATGGTATGGCTCGTGATCATCGTCACCTGTCTCTCGCTGTTCAGGGTGTTCCGCCGCAACGAGTGGCTCTGACCGCGGGTCGCGGTGAGGACCACCGCGCCTTCTATCAAGTCCCAGCCCTCGTACCATGGATGACATGGAGCAACCACACCAGGTCGTTTTGCGCGTCGCCTGGGATGAGGAGGTTGACGTTGCCTATCTTTCACTGACAGGCAATTCCAGTTCTCGTGGAGTAGGCAAGACCATCCCCATCATCGACCGCACCCAACAGCTCTATGGGACGATCGACCTGTCCGGCGATGGCGAACTCTTGGGAATTGAGCTCATCGGAGCGCGAAGAATGCTGCCCGGTCTGACCCGCAAGGGTCAGGGCAGCGATCGTTCTGATGAGTGATCCGGGTCACTCGTCCATACCGTCGAGGGCGAGCCGTATGTCCAGCGCGGCACGTCCACGGAGATCGATCAGCCGTCGTCGCCTGTGCCCTTCGATCGAGCAGGCTCGTCCGTTCCAGCGCGAAGTAGCTAACCTCGCGACGTGAACGGACACCGTTCGCTCAACCCGCTCCGGCTCCTGCGCCGCCCACGGTGGGCCGACCAGCAACCGATGTGGGCCGACGCCAAGCCGCGGCTCATCCGCGCTGCCTTGCGCCGCGCGCTGGACCGCCCGACGGGCGGCTGGTACGTGATCGCCGCGAGCCGGGAGGTCCGTGCGGGACGGGCGTTCGGTCGGGTCGTCGCAGGCCGCGAGCTCGTCGCGTGGCGGGACGGGGCCGGCGCCCTGAACGTCGGCCCCGGTGCCTGCCCGCATCTCGGGGCCGCGCTCTGCGATGCGCCGGTGCACGACGGGCGGCTCGTGTGCCGGTGGCACGGGCTCGCGCTCGGCGCGGACGGCAGGCCCGGATGGCGCCCCTTCCCGGCATACGACGACGGGGTGTTGGCCTGGGTGCGGCTCGACGAGCCCGGCACCAACCCGGGTGCGACGCCGGTCCTCGGGCCGCGGCCGCCGGCAGACCGCGGCGTCCCTGCCGTCGCCACCGTGATCGGCCGGTGCGAGCCGGAGGACGTGATCGCCAACCGGCTCGACCCGTGGCACGGCGCCTGGTTCCACCCCTACTCGTTCACCGCGCTGCGGGTGCTCAGCGCACCACCGCCCGATTGCCCTCCGCCCGAGGACCGTTTTCTCGTCGAGGTGACGTTCACGGTGGGACGGCGTCTGGGTGTTCCGGTCCACGCCGAGTTCACCTGTCCCGACGCGCGGACGGTGACGATGCGGATCGTCGACGGCGAGGGTGCCGGATCGGTGGTCGAGACGCACGCCACCCCGTTGCGCCCTGGCCCGGACGGCCTGCCCCGCACCGCCGTCATCGAGGCGGTCGTCGCCCACTCCGACCGTCCGGGCTTCGTTCACGCACGGCGCGTCGCCGCGGCCCTGCGACCGCTGATGGGCGCGGCCGCCCGGCGGCTGTGGCGCGACGACATCGCCTACGCCGAGCGACGCTACGAGCTGCGCGTCCGCCCCTGACCCCTTGCGGTCAGGACCAGGGCGGCGCAGAGCAGCAGCCCGCCCGCGATCCCGGACACCCCCAGCCGGTCGCCGAGCAGCACGGCCGACAGCACCGCCGACGTCACGGGCTCGAGCAGCGCCATCAGCACGCCCACCCCGGCAGCGGCGCTGCGCAGCCCGCGGAAATAGCAGGTGTAGGCGACGGCGGTCGGCAGTAGCCCGAACGCGACGAGCAGGCCGATCGCGACCGGGGTCGGCGCGAAGGTGAGCCCGGACGTGGTCAAGGCGAGCGGAACCAGCAGCGCGCCGCCGAGCGTGAACCCGAGACCGGCGGTCGCCGTGGCGTCCAGGCCGGGGACGGGCCGGGCGCCCAGCAGCGACACCGCGGTGAAGCCGGAGGCCGCGACGAGGGCGCACGCGGCGCCGGCGAGCACCGCCGCCGTCGACGGGCCGGCGTCGGTCGGGACGCCGATCAGCAGCAGGAGACCGCAGAGGGCCAGCCCGACGGCGACGAACCCGGGCCGGTCGGCGCCGCGCGGCCGCGCCAGTGAGCGAGCGTCAGCGGGCGAATCATCGACACAGCGCCTGCGCGAAGCGCGGGCCGAGCGCCAGCGAGTCCCAGCGAGGAGCACGAGCACCGGCGACGACCCGATGGTCACCAGCGTAGCCACGCTCACCGACGTGAACCACACCGCCGTGAAGTAGGAGACCTGGAACAGCGCCGCCAGCGCTGCGACGGCGGCGATGCGGGCCCACGCGGCCCGGGAGCGCGGCAACCGCGCGCCCGTGACCAGGAGATACCCGACGAGGAGCAGGCCGCCGACCGCGAGCCGGTAGGTCGCGACGGCGAGCGAGGAAAGGCCGGTGGCATCGCCGAGCATGCGGCCGAACAGGCCGCCGGTTCCCCAGAGGATCCCGGCGAGGACGAGGAAGGACACCCCGGAGGACGGGGCGGTACGAACAGTGGACACGGGTGCACGCGCTCCTGCGACGAAGAAGGAAGGGGGTCGCTGAAGCGGGGCCGATCAAGCCCGAGAGGATCCGCCCGGTTGACGGGCGGCGACGTGAATGGCCCCGCTAGGAGCGGGGCGGCGGGGTGATCGGGTACATCCGGTGCACGGGCCCACCCTATCGCGCACCGACAGCGCGATTCACCGAACAGGTGACGAACCGACCTGCGGTGCGACAGACTGATCACCGACCGTGCACGCGACTTCGGACATTCACGGGGTGGAGGACGGCCTTGGTCGATCCTCGTCACAGGTATCGAATGCCGGGCGCTCGATGCCAGTACCGGCCACGTCACCACCGTCGACCTCGAACTCTGCGAGTGGGGCGCCCCGATCCATCCGTCCAGCCGCGTGGCCGGGGACTGAGATGTCCGGTACAGGGTGACCATCTTTGGGGGGACGATGATGCTGAATGCCCGCGAGCCGGTCCGCTTCAGAGCGACGAGCGGGGGGACGACGGTGGCGGCGCTGCTGGCAGCGGGATCCACCGTGACAGGCGCTCTGGTCGCGCTGGATGAAATGGCGCTCGCCACGTGGATCAACGTCGTGATCATGGTCGTGATCGCGCTCGTCGTCGTCTTCGTGGTGATGTGGGTGGTGCGCGCCGGCACAACGCTCACCGCTGACCACCTTCGCCTCGACGACGCGTTCGGCTCCAGATCCGTGCCATGGGCGTCGATCGAGGCGATCGCGGCCGACGCCGGCATCGCGGTTCTCGTCGACGGCACGTGGCTCATCGTGAACTCGGCGCCCGATCGCCACACCCAGGTCAGGACGATCGCCGCATGGTGGACCGCGCGGCGCGGCGCGGCGTGGCGGCCGCCGGCCACGGTGCCGCCGACCCCGGCGCAGGTCACGGTTCAGCGACGGCTGGAGACCGAGGCGGCCCACCAGCACTCGCTGCACCGGTGGTGGGTGACTCCCGCCATGATCACGGGCATTCTGGCGGCTCCGATCAGCCTCGCGATGGCGGAGGCGATCGGTCTGCGTGGCGCTGTGGCGGTCGTCGGCAGCGTGTTCGTCGTGCTCGGGTCGGTCGTCGTCGTTGCGAAGATCGTCTCGATCGTCCGCGCCGGAGTCACGGTGCGCGCGGTCGAACTGATGCGTGCCCTGATCGTTCTCGGCGCCATTGCCGGCGTGACCTACACGCTGTGGTCGGTGCTCACGTTCTGACGGCCCATCGCGGCAGCGAAACGCTCCGATCACGAGCCCGGCCGAGCCGGGCCGGGTGCGCGGGCCACGGGGTCAGGCGGGCGGCTTCGTCATGTCGATGCCGTCGGCGGGCGTGGCCGCCTCCGGGTCGACGTGCGCCTCCGCCGGCATGGCTGTGGCCCCCGCGGGGTCTGCTGGCCGCCTGCCGAGGAACGTGTGCACGATGTGCTGCTGCCAGCCCGGGACCGTCTGCACCCGGATGTCCTCGAAGCCGGCCGACGCGAGCCGCTTGCTCAGCGCCTGGATGCCGTCGAACTGCAGCGCACTGCGCCAGAGGTAGCGGTAGAGGTCGGTCGAGCCGGCGCGGATGCGGGCCATGGGGATGATCACGCCCCAGCAGACGCTGGTCCAAACCACGCGGCTGCGCAGCGAGTCGCGCACGGAGTACTCGTGGATGGCGAGCGGCGCACCGGGGCGCAGTAGCCGGTGGAACTGACGCAACGCGGCGTCCCGGTGCACGAGGTTGCGCAGGAGGTACGCGGCGAAGATCCCGTCGTACGGGCCGACGATGCCGCTCATGGCGAGGTTCTCGGCATTGCCGCGCACGAACCGGACCGTGCGCGGCCACGTCTTCCGTGTGGCCTGCGCCAGCATCTCGTGCGACGCGTCGACGGCTGTGATCTCGGCTTCGGGGGCGGCGTCCAGCAGCGCGGCCGTGGAGGCACCCGTGCCGCAGCCGACGTCGAGCAGCCGCAGGCCCGCACCCCGGTCGGGCAGGCCCATCCGCTTGGTGGAGAGGCGCAGGTGCTCGTGGTAGCCGGGGTTGGAGCCGACGAGCTTGTCGTAGGTACGGGCGTGCGCGTCGAACGAGCGCGCGACCCCGCCCCGCTCGATCGGACCTGGCTTCGGAGTCACACCTCGTATCCTGTCGCATCCGCTGCGAGACGTCGCGCTCCTGTACGGGGGACACTGGGCGCCGATGGCGGACACCGGGTTCCCCGCGACCGACGCGGAGCACGACTTCCTGCGGGCCCGCCGCAGGGCGGTCCTCTCGCGGCTGGCGGCGTGGTTGCGGCGCGAGCCGGACGACGTCTCGGAGATCCTTCCGTTCGACGAGGTCGTGGCGGCGCTCGGCCGCGTCGCTGAGCGAAGGCTCGGGCTACAGGTCGTCCCGCTGGAGTCGATCGTGGGCAGCGTCGACCGCACCCGAGACTTCGATCGCTGGTTCCGCCCACGGTCGGGCCGCAGCCGGGAGCGGTGGGAGCGGCTGGCCAGGGCGCAGCGCCGCGGCGAGGCCATCCCGCCGATCGACGTGTACCGCGTGGGCGAGCTGCACTTCGTCAAGGACGGCCACCACCGGGTGTCGGTGGCGCACGCACTCGGCTTCCGCACGATCGACGCCTTCGTCACCGAGGTCACCACGAGGATCGACGCCACCGGGATCTCCCGGCGTGGCGATCTCATCACCAAGGACCTGCGCCGCGTCTTCCTCGACCGGGTCCCGCTGCCCGGGCCCGCGCTCGCGACCATCCTCGTGACGACCGCGTGGTCGTACGCGGAGCTCAGCGAGGAGGTCGAGGCGTGGGGGTTCCGGCTCATGCAGCAGGAGCGGCGCTTCCTCGACCGGGAGACGGTGGCCCGGCGCTGGTACGCCGAGGAGTACCGCCCCGTGGTGCGGATGCTCGCCCAGGCCGACCTGATCGGCGAGCGCACCGAGGCCGAGGCCTACCTGCACCTGGCCGGCCAGCGCTACCGGCTGATGCGCACCCACCGCTGGGACGACGAGGTGATCGAGCACCTGCGCTCCGACCCCGGCCACTGACGCGTCCGGTGGTCGAGTAGGGCCTCCCAGATTCCCGGTGGTCGAGTAGGGCCGGCGCCCCAGCGGGCTGGCGCTACTCGACCACCGGAAGAGGCCCCTTAGCCTGCCGCCACCGGGGCTGGGGACGCCGTCGTCAGGTTGCGACCGCTCGCCGGGTCGAACACCTGGATCTTGCTCGTGTCCAGCCAGACGTCGATCTTCTGGCCCTCGGTGGCGCCCGAGGTCGCCGACAGCCGGGTGACCAGCGTGCCGGTGTCCCCGCCCGGCACGTCAGCGGTGTGGGCGTCGGCGGCGAGCTCGGCGAGGTCGTCCGACATCGCCTGCTCGCCCTCCACCGGGAGGTACACGAACTTGTCCGAGCCCATCGACTCCAGCACGTCGACCTCGGCCGTGAACACGCAGCCGCGGGCGCGCTGGTGCTCCTCCAGCAGGGCGGCGTCCTCGAAGTGCTCCGGACGGATACCGACGATCACCTGGCGGGGGGCATCGGCCGTCTCGAGGGCGCGGCGCACCTCGTCGACGAGCGGGACGTCCCCCAGCCCGGTACGGAACTTGCCGTCCTCCACGGTGGCGGGCAGGAAGTTCATCGCGGGCGACCCGATGAACCCGGCGACGAACAGGTTGGCCGGCTCGTCGTAGAGGTGCTGCGGCGAGCCGATCTGCTGGATCTTGCCCCCGCGCATGACGACGATCCGGTCGCCGAGCGTCATCGCCTCGGTCTGGTCGTGGGTGACGTAGACCGTGGTGGTCTGCAGCCGCTGCTGCAGCTTGGACACCATGGTGCGCATCTGGACGCGCAGCTTGGCGTCGAGGTTCGACAACGGCTCGTCCATGAGGAACGCCTTCGGGCTGCGGACGATCGCGCGCCCCATCGCCACCCGCTGCCGTTGGCCGCCGGACATGTTGGCCGGCTTGCGGTCCAGGTGGTGGGTGAGGTCGAGGATCTGCGCGGCCTCCTCGACCTTGCGGTTGATCTCCGCCTTGTCGACCTTGGCGAGCTTGAGCGGGAAGCCCATGTTCTCCCGCACGGTCATGTGCGGGTAGAGCGCGTAGGACTGGAACACCATCGCGATGTCGCGGTCCTTCGGCGCCTTCTCGTTGACGCGCTCGCCACCGATGCGCAGCTCGCCGTCAGTGATGTCCTCGAGCCCGGCGATCATGTTCAGCGCCGTGGACTTCCCGCAGCCGGACGGGCCGACCAGGATGATGAACTCGCCGTCGGCGATCTCGACGTTCGCGTCGTCGACGCCGATCGTTCCGTCGGGGTAGCGCTTGGTGATGTGGTCCAGGACGATGTCAGCCACTTTCTCAGCCCTTCACTGCGCCGGAGGTCAGACCGGCGACGATGCGCCGCTGGAAGAAGAACACGAAGATGATGATCGGGATGGTGAGCAGCACAGCGGCCGCCGCGATCGAGCCGGTCGGCTCGGCGAACTCACTGGCCCCCGTGAAGTTCGCGATCGCGACGGTGGCCGTCTGCGAGCGCTCGGTGGAGGTCAGGGAGAGTGCGAACAGGAAGTCGTTCCAGCAGAAGATGAACACCAGGATGGCCGTGGTGAACACACCGGGGGCGGCGAGCGGCACGATCACCGATCGGAACGCCTGCAGCGGCGTGGCCCCGTCCATCTTGGCGGCCTTCTCCAGCTCCCACGGGATCTCGCGGAAGAACGCCGAGAGCGTGTAGATCGCCAGCGGCAGCGAGAACGTGATGTAGGGCAGGATCAGGCCGGGCCACGTGTCGAACAGGCCGATGGCGCGCTCGATGTCGAACAGCGGGCTCACCAGCGAGATCGGCGGGAACATCGCGATCAGCAGCGAGATGCCCACCAGCAGGCCCTTGCCGGGGAACCGCAGCCGGGCGATCGCGTACGCGGCCATCGTGCCGATCACGACGGCGAGCACGGTCGCGATGATCGCGATACCGATCGAGTTGATCAGCGCGCTGGTGAACAGGGAGACACCGAACACCTGGGCGTAGTTCTCCAGCGTCCATTCCCGCGGGATGAAGTTGCCGTCGGTGATGGTGCTCGCCGGTTTGAACGACAGGCTGAGGATCCACAGCACCGGGACGAGCGCGTAGAGCAGCACCAGCGTGTTGGCCCCGGCCCACTTGCTCTTCGCACCTGTCGTGGTCGCGACGGCCATCTCAGCGCCTCCCCTCGGTCTCGGAGCCCGGCGCCGCGGCGCCGAACAGCTTGATGAAGATGAATGCGATCAGTGCGACGGAGATGAATATCAGCACGCTGATCGCCGACCCGATGCCGAGGTTGAACGCCCGGAACAGGTTGTTGTAACCCAGCATCGAGACCGATCCGGTGCCGTTCGAGCCGCCGGTGAGGATGTAGATGTTGTCGAAGATGCGGAACGCGTCGAGCGTGCGGAAGAGCAGCGCCACGAGGATCGCGGGCTTCATCATCGGCAGGATGATCTGCGTGAGGCGCTCCCACGGCCCCGCGCCGTCCACCTGGGCGGCCTTGAGCAGGTCGTCCGGCACGAGCGCCAGTCCGGCCAGCAGCAGGAGCGCCATGAACGGCGTGGTCTTCCAGACCTCGGCGATGATGATCAGCACGATCGCCGCGGCCTGGTCGGTGAGCGGCGCGCTGCCCGCCGGGAGCATGTTGGCGAGGTAGCCGGTCTCAGGGGTCCAGGCGAACTGCCAGCTGAACGCCGCGACGACGGTGACGATGCCGTACGGGATCAGCACGACGGTGCGGGTGAGTCCGCGGCCGACGATCGTGCGGTGCATGACCAGCGCGAGGGTGAGGCCGAGCACGAACTCGATCACCACCGAGACCACGGTGATCAGCAACGTGATTCCGAACGCCGACCACCAGTAGCCCGATGAGAGCACCGCCACGTAGTTCGACAGCCCGGCGAACGCCCGGTCGGCCGGGAACCGCAGGTCGTAGCGCTGCAGGGACAGCCACAGGGCGTAGCCGATGGGGTAGGCCGTCACCGCGACCATGATGATCACGGCGGGGGCGCAGAGCAGGAACGCCAGCTTCCGCTCGGCGCGAGCCCCCTCCGACAGCGGAGGCTTGCCCCGGTGCTTCGGGGCCCGGGCCGAGGTCTCGACCTCGGCGGCAGGGGCCGTGCTCGAGACGGTCATCAGGGCACCAGTCCTTCCGAGTTCACGGCGCGCTCGACCTCGGTCGCCATCCGCGGGACGACCGCGTCCGGGTCGATCTGCGCAGGCGGGTTGAGGAGGTCGGCGAGCACGATCGAGATGCTCGTGTAGGCGGGGGTCAGCGGCCGGACGCTCGCGTTCTCGAGGGAGTCGCGGATGGCTTCCCACGCCGGGTACTCGGCCTGGAACGACGGGTCGTCGTACAGCTCGGCCAGCGTCGGCGGCACGCCGCCCTGCGTGGCGTTCGTGAGCTGGTTCTCCCGGTTCCGCAGACACTGCGCGGCCTCGAATGCCAGGTCTTGGTTGCCGCCGGTGGTGCTCACGCCGATGTTGATCCCGCCGATGGTCGGCGTCGCCGGTCGGCTCGGGTCCACCCGCGGGTAGGGCGCCCACGCGAACACGTCCACGACCTGGCGTCCGGTGTCCTCGCCGGTCGGGCGGCCCTGCTCGTCGATGAACGTGCCGCCACCACCGCCGTCCGGTGGAGGGGTGTTGATCGAGGCGTTCACGAACGGGTAGTTGACCTGGAACGCCGCGACGCCCGCCTCCATCTGCAGGCGCCCGTCGTTCTCCTGGGCCACCGACAGCGACGGGTCGCTCGCGGGCGAGCCCGCCACCCGCTGCATGATCGACGTGGCCTTGTGGGCTGCGTCGCCGTCGTCGACGAGAACGTCGCCGTTCTCGTTGACGAGCTGGCCGCCCGCGCTGGTGAGCAGCGTGTTGAACCAGACCGAGATGCCCTCGTACTGCGCCGCCTGCACCTCGATGTAGGAGGGCAGGCCCTTCTCGTGCAGCGCCTCGGACATCTGGATCATCTGGTCCCACGTCTGCGGTGGCTGCGGCGCGAGGTCCGTGCGGTACCAGAGCAGCTGCGTGTTCGTGTTGAGCGGCGCCGCCCAGAGCCGGCCCTGGTACCGGGCGGTCTCGAGCGGCCCCTCGAGAGTGCCCTGCTCGACGGCCGCCGCGGCGTCGTCGGGCCACGGCTCGATCCAGCCTGCCTCGGCGAACTCGGCGGTCCACGTGACGTCCAGCGCCACAAGGTCGACCTCGGGATCGCCGGCGACGAGGCGGCGGGCGAGCTGCAGCCGTTGGTCGTCCGCGGCCTTCGGCAGCGTCTGCTGCGTCACGACGTAGCGGCCGTTCGCCGCCTCGGTGCACGCCTCGGCGCCGGCGGCGTAGCCACTCGCGTTGTCGGCAGGCGTGTAGAAGTTGAGCACCGGTGGCCCGGCCGGGCCCGAGCTGCATCCGGCCACCGCCGCGGCGACCAGGAGCCCGCAGGCCGCCGCGGCGAGCGGGCGTCCGCGTCGCCGCCGGAGCGTCGAATGGACCGGCTCCCCCATGCGTCTCTCCGTCCCGAAATGCGGGGACGACGAGGCGCCGTCGCCCGCGAGTGTGATCCCGATCACGGCCAGTGGCCGGTGATCAGAACCTATGCGCGTCGGGAAGGGGCCGCAATCGCTGGGGCGAGGGTTAGGGGAACGACAAGGTGGATTTAGGCCGGGCCCCCGCTCATGGCGAGCTTCGCCAGTAGCTCGCGGGCCTTCTCCGCGTTCCGGGGCTGGCAGAGGACGTCGTACCGGCCGGCGACGAGCTGGCTCACCGACTGGAAGTCACGGCGGCCGCGGGACAGGCCGTACGTGACGGCGGCGAAGATCAACCCGAACACGAGACCGAAGCCGAGGCCGAGCAGGATCGGCCCGAACGAGGTGCCGCCCTGGCTCACCAGGCTCAGCAGCAGGCCGACGAACAGACCGAACCATGCGCCGGACGCGGCGCCGGAAGCGAGCACCCGGCCCCAGGTGAGCCGGCCGATCACGCGCTCGACCAGCATCAGGTCGACGCCGACGATCGTGACGTCACGGACCGGGAAGTCCGAATCGGCGAGGTGGTCGACGGCCCGCTGCGCCTCCTCGTAGGTGGCGTAGGAACCGACCGGCCACCCGGTGGGTGGGGTCGGCAGGTTGGGCAGTCCGGGCGCGGTGCGCGCGGGGCCACCGAACGGAGTGGTCACGGGGCCTCCTTTTCCTCGAAGTCTGGGCTCCTGGTGCTCTCGAGCCCACATCATGTCAACGCGAGGACCAGGGACGTAGTGCCCATTCCGACGATCATCACATGGAGACCCAACCGACGCTTGTCAGGCCTAGGAGGGTCCTAGCGAAGCTTGTACTCCCGCAGCAGGCCTCGGCTGATGATCGTCTTCTGGATCTCGGACGTGCCCTCGCCGATGAGCAGGAACGGCGCCTCGCGCATGAGCCGCTCGATCTCGTACTCCTTGGAGTAGCCGTAGCCGCCGTGGATGCGGAACGACTCCTGCGTGACCTCGGCGCAGTACTCGCTGGCCAGGAGCTTGGCCATGCCCGCCTCGACGTCGAACCGCTCGCCGGAGTCCTTCAGCCGGGCGGCGTTGACCATCATCAGGTGCGCGGCCTCCACCTTGGTGGCCATCTCGGCGAGCTTGAACGCGATGGCCTGGTGTTCGGCGATCGGCTTGCCGAAGGTGCGGCGCTGCTGGGCGTACTCGACGGCCAGCTCGAACGCGCGGATCGCGATGCCGCAGGCCCTGGCCGCGACGTTGACCCGCCCCACCTCGACGCCGTCCATCATCTGGGCGAACCCACCGCCGCGCCTGCCGCCAAGGATCTGCGCGGCGGGCACGCGGTGGCCGGAGAACACCAGCTCGGTGGTGTCGACGCCCTTGTACCCCATCTTGTCGATCTTGCCGGGGACGGTGAGGCCGGGCGCGACCTCGCCGTAGCCCTCCGGCTTGTCCACCAGGAAGCAGGTGAGGTTCTGGTGCGCCCGGTCGGCACCCTCGTCGGTGCGTACGAGGACGGCGGTGAGGTTCGAGGTACCGCCGTTGGTCAGCCACATCTTGGCACCGTCGATGACGAAATCGTCGCCATCGGCCACTGCCTTCGTGGAGATCGCGGCGACGTCCGAGCCGAGGTCCGGCTCCGACATCGAGAACGAGCCCCGCACCTCACCGGCCGCCATCCCCGGGAGGTAGCGCTGCTTCTGCTCGTCCGTGCCGTGCTGGGTGATCATGTGCGCCACGATGAAGTGCGTGTTGATCACGCCCGACACGCTCATCCACCCGCGCGCGATCTGCTCGACGACCAGCGCGTACGTCAGCAGCGACTCGCCTAGCCCTCCGAACTCCTCCGGGATGGTGAGCCCGAACAGGCCCATCTCCTTCATCCCGTCGACTATCTCCTGCGGGTAGGTGTCGGCATGCTCCAGCGCGTTGGCGTGCGGGAGGATCTCCTTGTCCACGAACGTGCGGACCGTGGCCAGTATCTCCTGCTGGATCTCGGTGAGGCCTGCGGTCTGGGCGAGCTTGGCCATCGACGTCCTCCCGACGCTGGGCGAGTTACCGGGCAGTATCTCCCCGCAGACTGCGGTCCCGCTGTGAATGTCCGCACACAGCGCCCTCAGAAGAGAGTCAGGTCATCGATCGTGATCTGCTCGCTGCTGGCGTTCTGAAGGGTGACGGTGACCAGGTCGACGCGGGTGAGGTCGATCCGGGCGTCGCGGTCGTCGGCCAGCGACGCGCACCGCGGCTCCGCGGCGCCGGGCGCCGTCGACTCGGTCGCCGTGACGTCCGTGGTGGCCCCGTTGGTGTCGCGCAGCTCGAACCTCAGGCGAGCGCCGCCGTCGGGGTCGAGCACCGACAGGCACAGCCGGGTGGACGCGCTGAGGTCGACCGGCCGCCCGTACAGGTAGACGGCCGCACTCGGCTTCTCCCCCGTGCGGTGCAGCACGAGCACACCGTCGCGGGTCTCGAGCCGCGCGCCGCCCGCAGGCTCGGCCGGGTCCGCGGCGGAGAAGTCGGACAGCGTGCCGGGTGCGAGGCGCGGGTGGTCGGGCGCGGGCAACGGGTCGGGGACGAACGGTTCCCGCGCGGCGAGCAACGGGCCGGACGTCACCGGAGGCGCCGCCTGGAACGCGGCACGCAGCTTCGCGGCCACCGGACGCCTGCCGCGGCCGTCCATCGGCTGGAGCCCGAAGGTGTTCACGCCTGCGATGGGGGTGAAGTTGTCCGCGGCCGACCACCACGCCGCCCCCGAGAGGTAAGGGTCGCTCTTCAGCGCGGACCAGACGGCGTCGAACAGCTCCGCCTGCCGGTCCGCCTTGACGTCGCGCGGTCCGGCATAGGCGCCGAACTCAGTCACCCAGACCGGCTGCCGCGGATCCGCGGCGTGCACGTCGGCGAGGAAGCCTGCCACCCGGCGGGTCACGCCGTCGGGCGCGTCGTCGTCGAACGTGCCCGCGTAGACGGTGTAGCCGGCGACGTCGACCTGGTGGCGGCTCGGGTCGTCCGCACCGGGGCGGTCGGCGGCCGCCGACTGGGTGACCAGCCTGCCGTCCGGGTAGCGCAGACGTAGGTCCCGCACCAGGCGGTTCAGGTAGGCCGCGCGGGCGTTCTGCGCGCGGGCCTCGTTGACGGCGCTCCACGCGAGCACGGACGGCCGGTTGCGATCCCGGAAGATCATCTCGCGCCACATCTGGTCGGCGATGCGGCGCCGCTCCTGGTCGGCGAACGCGTACGCGTCCGTCCACCACATCGGGATCTCCTCGATCACGGCGAGCCCGATGCGGTCGGCGAGCAGGTAGGTCATGGCGCTGTTCGGGTAGTGCGCGGTGCGCAGCAGCGTGGCGCCGGTGTCGCGGATGCGGCTCAGGTCGGCGGCGAGCCGGTCGAGGTCGGTGGTGGTGCGGCCGGTGTCGGGCCACTCCTCGTGCCGGTTGAGCCCGACGAAGCGCGCCGCGCGCCCGTTGAGCAGCACCTGCGGCCCGTCGGCCGCCACGCCGACCGTGCGCAGTCCGACCTGCGTGGCGTAGCGGTCACCGGGGATCGATGCGGTGAGGACGTACAGCGCAGGGGCCTCGGGCGACCAGAGCCACGGCCGCGCCACCTCCAGCGTCACGCGCACGACCGTGTGACCGCTGGCCCGCTCCACGGTCCGGCCGGTCTCCTCGGCGGCCGCCACGGCGCCGGCGAGGTCGGCGGGCCGGCGGGCGGTGAGCAGTTCCGGACGCACGTCGGCATGGGCGAGCTGCAACGTCAAGTCCTCCGGGGCGAGGTCCGGTCCCGCGACCAGCGTGACGTCGAGGCCGACCCGCTCGCGGGGGTCGATGCCCGGCAGCGCACGGGGAACGGCGTCGAGGCGCGCGATGCCACCGGCCGGGACGTACTCCAGGTAGACCTCCTGCAGGATGCCCGTGTAGTTCACCCAGTCGACGGTCTGTGCGGGCACGGTGCCGGCGTACGGGCCGAGCGGCGGGTTGTCGATCCGCACGGAGATCGTGAGCGGGCCTGGCCGCTCCCGCATCGCGTCGGTCACGTCGACGACGAACGGGGTGTAGCCACCCTCGTGGTAGCCGACCCACCGCCCGTTGATCCAGACGTCGGCGATCGACGACACCGCCGCGAAGACCAGGCGCACCCGCTCCCGATCGGCGGGAGCGGGCGCGTCCACGGTGCGCCGGTACCAGACGCCACCCTGGTACTCCTCCGGCGGATCGGCCCCGTGGAGCTCGTTCTCCGGGGACGGCACGGGGTGGCGCGTCCACCCGCTGTCGTCGTAATCGGGGTTCTGCCGGCCACCGGCCCGCTGCTCGATCTCGGGCAGCGACCTCGCCCGGTCGGTGAGCGACAGCTCGTGATCGGCCTCGACGCGCTGGCTGCGCCAGGTGCCGCCGAGATCGACGCGGTGCCGGTCGGGCTGCCACTCCAGCGACGGCAGCACGTCCCCGGCCGCGACCGGCACGCCGTGGTCGGTGACGTCGAGCGTCGGCCGCAGGCTCGCCACGTCGCGGGCGACGAACGGGTCCGGGGCGCGCGGCCCGGTCTCGTCCTCCCCCTGGATCACGAGCGCCGCCGTGATCAGGACGACGACGCCGAGCGCTCCGAACAGAACGTGCGTGGGCAGGATGCCGACGAGGTGAGCCCGGGTCATCGATCCACGAGGAGCGGTTGCGGCGGTGGCCCCGGTTCCGGGTAGTAGTCGCGGGGCCGTCCCGAGCCGTCGACGCTCGCGAGGATGCGCAGGCCCGTGCGCTCGATCACGTGGTAGCTCAGCCACGCCACGGCCAACGTGACGGCGAAGACGATCGCCGCGGCGATCAGGAAGGCCGGTCCACCCTGTTTGGGGGGTAGCAGCCCGTTGTCGGCGAGCACGCGCTGCACCGGCTCCTGCCACAGGTAGATCCCGTAGCTGATGGTGCCCATGAACACCATCGGCTTCGACCCCAGCCAGCGCGGCTGGCGGGGGGCGAGCGTGGTGGAGGCCAGCAGGAACGTGCAGGCCGCGCCGGCGAACGTGTGCTGGGTGATCGACACCTGGTCGCCGTCGGCGTGCACGAGGACGGACAGGTAGACGAAGCCGCCCGCCACCGCGAGCACGGCGATCCGGCCGAGCCGCGCGCGGATCTTGAAGCCACTCGCCGCGAGGATCGACAGGAGCAGGCCGAGCGCGAACACATCGAGCTTGGCGAGCGGGTTGAACCACGCCGACCACGAGTCGTGCGGGAAGTGCCGGACGTAGGCGGCCCAGACGCGGTAGCCGATGCTCAGCAGCATCAGCGCGACGACCCCAGCGACCAGCACGAGGTAGCGGACGCCCATCGATCCGATCCGGGGGACATACCGCTGCGCCAGGCTGCCCAGCACCCCGAGCAGCACGAAGAAGTGCATCTCGCACGCCAGCGTCCAGGCCGGGCCATTGGTGTAGAAGATCCGGTCGTCGCTGTAGACGTGGGTGAACGTCAGGTGCAGCACGAGGTCGCGCAGGTCACCGGGGAACTCCGGGTTGGTGATCGACCAGACGAGCAGCACCACGGTCAGGTACAGCGGCATCAGCCGCGCGAGCCGGCGCAGCACGAACATCTTCGCCGAGCGCTGTGAACCCATGCCCAGCGCGGCCCGCGCGAACGGCAACCCCAGCAGCAAGCCCGAGAGCACGAAGAACATGTCCACGGCGAGGTCGCTGTAGAGCATCAGGTCGTGCCACACGGTGCCCTCGAGCGGCCAGTACCGGAGGCGGTTGTACTGGTAGGCGTGGAACGTGAGCACCGCGACCGCGGCCACGGCGCGGTACCCGTCGAGGGCGAACCGCTCGGAACTCTTCTTCGCCGCCGGAGCCGGAGCCGTCACGACCTCGCCTCGGCGACCGGGCGGGGCGTGATCACCCAACGACGCTCACCGGTGAGCTCCTTGAGCTGTGCCACCCGGGCGATGGTGTTGCGCAGCTCGGTGTAGGCCGGCGCCAGCAGCAGGTAGCCGAGGAACCACCGGCGGTGCCGACGGACCTCGGGCGCGGCCAGCCGCCACGCGAACAGCGCCTGCGCCGGGCCGATCGAGAACGTGTAGATCGAGGACAGCACCAGGCTCGGCACGAGGAAGTCCAGCTCAGTGACGCCGCCCGCCCGCCACGCCATGAACGCGAGCACCGGGAGGATGAGCAGCGAGATCCACGGGTAGGCCTCGCGCCACCCGAGCAGGAACGCCATGCCCAAGCGGTTGCGCACCGTCAGGTTGTCGCTGCGCAGCCCGTCCTCCAGGTGGCGCCGCGCCACCTGGAACCAGCCCTGTGCCCACCGGATGCGCTGGTGCCACAGCGCGCCGAACGTCGCGGGGGCCAGCTCGTAGGAGAGCAACCCCGGGTCGTTGACGACGGTGTGCCCGTGCAGGATCAGCCGGATCGACGAGTCGATGTCCTCGGTGAGCATCTCGGCGCGCATCCGCGTCCCGTGCAGGACGCTCGTGCGCCAGTACCCGTTCGATCCGCCGAACACGCCGAACCCGTGCAGGCTGGCCCGCCCGGGATGGCTCACGGCGTAGATCGACTCGAACTCCACTGCCACCGTGCGCGCCACCAGCGACGCCTGCCCGTTCCGGACGACGCAGTGGCCCTGCACGACGTCCGCGCCGTGGGAGAGCCAGCGCCACGCGCGGGTGAGCGCGTCCCGACGCGGGTGGTGATCGGCGTCGAAGATCGCGGTGAACTCGCCGTTCACGACCTGCATGGCGGCGTTGACGTTCTGCGCCTTCGAGGTGGAGAACGGCACCCGCATCACGACCAGCCGCCGGTCGGTGGCGGCCATCGCCTGCAGCTCCTCCTCCACCTGCATCGGGCGCGGCGTGTTGTAGGCGAGGATCACCTGCAGCTGACCCGGATAGTCCTGGGCGAGGACGTACCGCAGGGTCTCGATGATCGTCGCCGCCTCGTTGGGGAGGTATGCCGGGATCACCACCGACGCCCTCGGGTACGCCGACGCGGGCCGTTCGGGTGGCCGCGGCGGGTCGAGGGCCCGGAAGTTCTCCATCCAGATGACCGTCGCCGTGAACACGAGCGCCGCCATCACGGCGTAGTAGGCGGGCATGGCCAGGTCGACGCCGAGCAGGTCGGCGCCCAGCAGCACGGCCAGCGGCACCCCGATGCCGATCGCGAACGTCGCCATCACCTGCAGCGCCGTCCGTAGCTGCGTGTTCTTACGAGCGCCGTCCTCGTGCGGCGGGGCCGACAGGGCCGGCGTCCACCGCCGTGGCACCAGGTCCATCTGCTGCGTGGCGGCGTCGGCGGCGGCTCCCGCGCGTCCCGCCATCGCCGCGAGGTCGCGGCGCTGCGCGGGCGGCCCGTCCACCGCGCTCGTCCAGCCGATGACGGGCGTGACGCGCACCAACTCGCCGTAGACAACCAGCTCGCGCTTGGCGAGCCTGCCGATCACGCGTTCAAGGCGCTCGTGCACATGGGTTCGCGCCGTGTTCCACAGCAGCACGAGCAGACCGCCGCGGCCGTCGGAACCCATGCGGTCGGCGTCGGTCAGCTCGCCGTCGACCATCCAGGCGACCTGGCCGATCAGCTCGTCGAGGCCGCGGCGACCGAATCGCGACTCGATCCGGTCGCGCTCGACCAGCTGCAACGCGACGATCGCCGCGGGGCGGCGGCTGCGTCGCGGACGTGCAAGGACGTGCCCGGCCTCCTGGAACCACTCGGAGTGGGAACGCAGAGCTGGGTGTGCCGGTGCCGCGACACGTTGCAGGGGAGCGGTGTCGTCGAGCAGCGGGGGGCGGGAGGGCATCGTTGCCGCAGGGTCGGGCTTTTCATGGATCCGGGGCGGAACCGCCGCCGGATCGATGACGTCCGTCATGCGGGGAACTCCATATGGGGGATGGGTCGTACACCAACCGCGCCACCGTTCCAACACGCACAGTCGCGTGCAACCCCGGATCGTTCACACTAACGGGCGATGCGATGAGGCTCGCCTTACCAGCGACGAGCGGTCCACCTACGGTCAGCGACCGCGTCCAGTGGTGCGAACGGATGAGCGAGTTACGCCTGTCCGGAGTAAGCGCCCGCTCGGCGCGTGTCCCGAACCGGAAGTCCGGTGCATAAATCGGCGGATCCAGGTTTCCGCTGGGCGTGCCGGCGAGCCGGCCTCGTACCGGGCGTACTCGGCCGGATCGCCGGTGCGCCCAGCGGGAAGCTGGGCCGTCGAGTTATGTGGTGGACTGCCGGTTCGGGACACTAGCCCTCTGGCGGTGTCCAACGATCGGTGCGCCCCATCCCGGCGGCCCGGCCCTTGCCCGCGATGACGAGCGCCATCTTGCGGCTCGCCTCGTCGATCATCTCGTCGCCGATCATCGCCGCACCGCGCTTGCCGCCCGCCTCGGACGTGTACCAGTCGTAGGCGTCGAGGATGTTCTCGGCGTGGTCGTAGTCCTCCTGCCGCGGGCTGAAGGTCTCGTTCGCGGCGTCGATCTGGCCGGGGTGCAGCACCCACTTGCCGTCGAAGCCGAGCGCGGCCGATCGGCCGGCCACCCTGCGGAAGCCGTCGACGTCCTTGATCTGCAGGTAGGGCCCGTCGATCGCCTGCTTGTCGTGGGCGCGGGCAGCCATGAGGATGCTCATGAGGATGTGGTGGTACGCGTCGCCCACGTCGTAGCCGGGCGGCTGCTCCCCCACCACCAGCGACTTCATGTTGATCGACGCCATGAAGTCGGCGGGACCGAAGATGATCGTCTCGACCCGCGGTGACGCCGTGGCGATCGCGTTGACGTTGACGAGCCCCAGCGCGTTCTCGATCTGCGCCTCGATGCCGATCTTCCCGACCTCGTAGCCCATCGTCTTCTCGATCTGCGTGAGCAGCAGGTCGAGTGCTATGACCTGCTCGGCCGTCTGCACCTTCGGCAGCATGATCGCATCCAGGTTCGCGCCCGCGCCCTCGACGACCTCGGTGACGTCGCGGTAGGTCCACTCGGTGGTCCAGTCGTTCACCCGGACCACGCGGATCCTCTCGCCCCAGCCGCCCTCGTTCAGCGCCTCGACGATCGTCTTGCGGGCGCCCGGCTTGGCCAGCGGCGCACAGGCGTCCTCCAGGTCGAGGAAGACCTGGTCGGCGTTCAGGGTGCGGGCCTTGTCGATGAACTTCTGGCTCGATCCCGGCACGGCGAGGCAGGACCGGCGGGCGCGGAGCTGGGAGGTGGTCACTTCGGCGACTCCTCGTCGAGTGCGGCACGGGCTGCGCCGATGCTGACACGGGCGTGGGCGGCGACGATCCCTGAGGTGATGGGTCTCTCAGCCTAGGCTCTCGGCCATGGGCATTGACCGGGTCTTCGTCGCGCGCCTGGTCGGTCTCGCCGTGTTCGGGCCGGACGGGGAGCGCATCGGCAGGGTGCGTGACCTCGTCGCTTCACTGCGCGTCGACGCGAACCCGCCGCGGGTGCTCGGTGCTGTGGTCGAGCTCGCCACCCGGAGGCGCATCTTCGTGCCGATGCTGCGGGTCACCGCGATCGACCCCGCCGCCGTCACCCTCGCGACGGGCTCAGTCAGCCTCCGCGGCTTCGCGCAGCGCCCGAACGAGGGTCTACTGGTCGGCCAGCTGCTCGACGCACGGGTCCGGCTCGTCGACACCGGCGAGGAGGCCGTAGTCGTCGACGCCGCGATCGAGCCGACCCGCTCGAGGGACTGGGTGGTCGGGCGCCTCGCCGTGCGCGTCCGCCGCCACCGGCTGGGCAGGCGCGAGCCGGTACAGGTGCTGCCGTGGCGGGCCGTCACGGGGCTCTCGCTCACCGACCGGCAGGGCACCGAGGGCCTGCTCGCCGTGTTCGAGTCGATGCGGCCGGCCGACGTCGCGGCCGCGCTGTCGGAGCTGCCGGAGAAGCGCCAGCACGAGGTGGTCGACGGCCTCGACGACGAGCGGCTCGCCGACGTCTTCGAGGAGCTGTCCGAGGCCGACCAGCGCGCACTGCTCGCGCACCTGTCCCCTGAGCGCGCGGCGGACGTCCTGGAGGCCATGGCACCCGACGACGCCGCGGACCTGCTGCACGAGCTGCCCGACGCCGAGTCGGACGCGCTGCTCGCCCTGATGGAGCCCGAGGAGTCGGAGCCGGTGCGGCGGCTGATGAGCTACTCGCCACACACCGCGGGCGGCCTCATGACCCCGGAGCCGGTCATCCTGCGCCCGGACGCCACCGTGGCCGAGGCACTCGCGCGGATCCGCAACCCCGACATCCCGCCCGCGCTGGCCAGCATGGTGTTCGTCTGCCGGCCACCGTCGGAGACGCCCACCGGCCGCTACCTGGGGTGCGCGCACGCCCAGCGCCTGCTGCGGGCGGCGCCGTTCGAGCTCGTGGCAGGCGTCGTCGACACCGAGCTGGCCCGCCTCTCGCCGGACGCGACCCTCGGCGAGGTCACCCGCTACTTCGCGGCGTACAACCTGGTGGCGGGGCCGGTCGTCGACGCGGAGGACCACCTGCTCGGCGCCGTCACGGTGGACGACGTCCTCGACCACCTGCTCCCACCCGACTGGCGGGACCGCCTGACCGAACCGGACGACATGACAAGGGAGGCGTCGGATGCCTGAGATCACCACGAGTCGGCGGCTCGACCAGCCCCTACTCGGCCGGACCCGGTTCGAGGTCGACCCGGAGTGGTTCGCCCGCCTGTCCGAGAAGGTCGCCCGGTTCCTCGGCACCGGTCGGTTCCTCGCGATCCAGACCGTCCTGGTCATCGTGTGGATCATCCTGAACCTGACGGCGTGGATCGGGAGCTGGGACCCCTACCCGTTCATCCTGCTCAACCTGGCCTTCTCCACACAGGCCGCGTACGCGGCGCCGCTCATCCTGCTCGCGCAGAACCGGCAGGATGACCGGGACCGCATATCGCTGGAGGAGGACCGCGCCCGGGCCGAGCGGACGAAGGCCGACACCGAGTACCTGGCCAGGGAGCTCGCTGCGCTGCGCATCGCGGTCGGCGAGGTGGCCACCCGCGACTACCTGCGAGGCGAGCTCGACAAGCTGTGCGACCGGCTCGGCGGCGGCCCCGACCCGGCCACCGAGCGCGCCAAGGTTCGCGGGCGCGCGGTGCGGGAAGCCGGCAGCTAGTGTCCCGAACCGAAAATCCACCACATAACTCGACGGCCCAGCTTCCCGCTGGGCGCACCGGCGAACCGGCCGAGTACGCCCGGTACGAGGCCGGCTCGCCGGCACACCCAGCGGAAACCTGGATCCGCCGATTTATGCACCGGACTTCCGGTTCGGGACACTAGACTAGACGAGGCGGCTGCTGATCCGCTCAAGCGCCCGCAGTTCGGCCTCGTCGAGCCGGTTGACGAAGTGGCGGGCGACGCCACGCAGGTGGGTGCGCGATGCGGTGCGCAGGCGGTCGAGGCCCGCGTCGGTGAGCCGGGCGGCGACCCCGCGCCCGTCGCTCTCCACCGGGCAGCGAGCCACGAGCCCGCCCTTCTCCAGCCGGTCGACGAGGCGGGTGACACCGGAGCGCGACAGCAGCACGGCGTCGGCGAGCTCGGTCATCCGCAGCCGCCGGTCCGGGGCCTCGGCCAGCTGCACGAGCACGTCGTAGGAGGCGAGCGGGAGATCCTGCTCGGCGATCAGCTCGGCTTCGAGGGCCCGCGTGACAGCCGCGTGGGCCCGTAGGAACGCCCGCCACGCCGCCAGCTGCGCACTGGTGGGGGCCGATCGCGATCGTCCCGCGTCGGGCGCTCTGGTCGCCGCGGTGTCCGTCACAGGGAATCATGCTACGGAGCCCCGCCGACAAGAGGACAGACGTTCAGCGACCGGACGTACAGTGGACGAAATGGGCGCGGCTGCCGCGCCTGGCAGGGTCGCGCCGTCGATGGAAGGTCCAGCGGAACCTCTGATGTCCACCACCGAGAGCACCACCACCATCGAGCAGGCCGTCCGGGCCGCGCTCGCCACCGTCGACGATCCCGAGATCCACAAGCCGATCACCGACCTCGGCATGGTGAAGGGCGTCGACATCGCGCAGGACGGCAGCGCCCACATCGGCGTCTACCTCACCGTCGCGGGCTGCCCGATGCGCTCGACGATCATCTCGCGGGTCACGGAGGCCGTCTCGAAGGTCTCGGGTGTCACCGCGGTCGAGGTCGAGCTCGACGTGATGAGCGACGAGCAGCGCCACGAGCTGCGCCGCAGCCTCCGCGGTGACGCGGCCGACCCGGTGATCCCGTTCGCCCAGCCCGGCTCGCTCACCCGCGTCTACTGCGTGGCGTCGGGCAAGGGCGGGGTCGGCAAGTCGTCGGTCACGGTCAACCTGGCCGCGGCGATGGCCGCGAAGGGCCTGAAGGTCGGCGTGGTGGACGCCGACATCTACGGCCACTCGGTGCCGCGGATGCTCGGCACCGCCGACAAGCCCACCAAGGTCGACGACATGATCATGCCGCCGCAGGCGCACGGCGTGAAGGTCATCTCGATCGGCATGTTCACCCCGGGCAACGACGCCGTGGTCTGGCGCGGGCCGATGCTGCACCGCGCGCTGCAGCAGTTCCTCGCCGACGTCTTCTGGGGCGACCTCGACGTCCTGCTCCTCGACCTGCCCCCCGGCACCGGCGACATCGCGATCTCCACCGCGCAGCTCGTGCCCAACGCGGAGCTGCTGGTCGTCACCACTCCGCAGACGGCCGCCGCCGAGGTGGCCGAGCGGGCCGGCTCGATCGCCCTGCAGACCCGCCAGCGGCTCGCGGGCGTGGTCGAGAACATGTCCTGGATGGAGCTGCCCGACGGCACCCGCATGGAGGTGTTCGGCTCGGGCGGCGGGCAGGCGGTGTCCGACTCGCTCACCCGGATCATCGGCGCCCCGGTGCCGCTGCTCGGCCAGGTGCCGCTGGAGCCCCAGCTGCGCGAGTGCGGCGACGCCGGCACCCCGATCGTCCTGTCCGAGCCGGACAGCCCGGCGGCGACGGCCCTGCGGGCGGTGGCGGAGAAGCTCACCGTGCGCTCCCGTGGGCTCGCCGGGATGAGCCTGAACATCTCCCCGGTCCGCAAGTAGTCCACCCGCGGGCGAGCCGCGCAGGCCCCGAGACCCCGCAGGTCGAGTAGCGCCGTCCCTACTCGACCAGCGGAGGGGCGGCGAGGCGGTAGGTGCTGCCGCTGCTCCCGGGCAGCCACGCGTCCGGCAGCGCGGCGGCGAGCGCGTGTTGCGCGCGCCAGCCGGTGCAGTGAGCAGGCACCACCATGTCGGGAGCCAGCTCGGTGAGCGCGACGATCGTCGGCGGGATCACCGGCTCGAACGCGGGGCCCGACAGGTGCAGCCCGCCGAGCAGCGCGCACAGCCGGTCGACGCCGGTGAGCCGCCGCGCGTGTCGAACGATGTTCACCGCGCCGGCGTGACCGCAGCCGGTGAGCACGACCAGCCCCCGGCCCCGGACGTGCACGACGAGTGCCTGGTCGTCCTGCACGAGGGGGTCGTGTTCCCAGCCGGAGCCGGTCCACGCCTGGTGCGGCGGTGGCATCCCGTGTTCGAACTCCGTGGTGCGGTCGATCTCGCCGGTGATCAGCACGCTGCCGTGGACCAGCAGCGACGGCTCGCGGCGCTCGATCACCTCGAAGCCCTCGCCCTCCAGGGCGCGCTTGGAGAGCGTCGGGAGCTCGAACACCTCGCGGTTCGGCGGGGCGAGCCGCCTGCGCGTCCAGGCCACGGGGTGTAACACCATCGGCATTGCTCGCCAGCGGCGGGCGGCGAGCCCGGCGAGGCCACCGGCGTGGTCGAAGTGGCCGTGGCTGAGCACGACCCCGTGCACCTCGGACAGGTCGACGCCCATCCGGTCGGCGTTGACGACCATGCCGTCCGGCGACAGGCCGGTGTCGAACAGCAGGCTGGTCGTGCTCGTCCCCCGGCGCACGGTGACGAGCGCGGCGAAGCCGTGTTCGGCGCGCAGCCCGACGTCGGTGCTCCCGCCCTCGAACTGCGCAGCGGTGACCCGGCCGTTCCCGAAGTCCGCCCGCGTGACGCGGTCGTCGCTCGTGAGCAGGCCGTCGAAGACGTTGTCGACGAGCGTGGTGATGCGCACCTCGTCGACGGGCTGCAGCGCGATCGGGTCGACCGCGACGCCCTCCGCCTTCCGCGGAACGCTCGCGAACACCTCGGCCGCGTCGCCGCCCTCACACATGGCGGCCACGGTAGCGGGATTCCGGAGCTGGGGACCCCTCCCCGTCGCGTCGAGAACCATGGGCGGCGGCGAGGAGAACGCCGAGCCCGTGAGCGAGAGGTGACATCGTGACGAGCGAGCGGCCCGGCCCCTACCAACCGCAGCCGGGCCATGGCCCGTTCCCCGGCTACGGCGCCCCGGTCTGGTACGGCCCGCCTCCGCCCGTGCCACCGGCCGGCCCGACCCGGCCACGGCTGGTCTGGGTCGTGCTCACCTGGGTGCTGTTCGCGGCCGTGACGGCGTCGATCTCGACCTGGGGTTTCCTCGGGTTGCAATCAGGGATCACCACCGCGCTCCCGATCCGGACGTTCGCCAGCGGCGAGATCGTCATCATCGGTCTCGACCCGGCGGAGGCGCCTGCGATCTACGTCGGGATCGACGCCCCTGGGCGCGACTTCGGGTTCAACGTCGGGCAGCCGTTCTCCAGCCCGGTCGACGCCAGCTGCAGGATCTCCGGCGATGGTCAGGACCCGAGCCTCGTCCAGCCCGAACGGACGGTCAGTCTCACGGCGGACGGCGTCGAGTGGCACCAGATCCTGCTGATCGACGCACCCCGGGCCTACGACATGTACGTGGTCCGGTGCGAGGGCGATGGTGTGCAGTTCGGCGTCGGGCGCGACCTGCCGGACGGCTTCCTCACCCGCATCTTCGGGCCGCCGGCCGTCATCTTCGCGGCGGTGGTGATCGCCGCTGTGGTCACGATCGTCGTGCTGACCAAGCGCGCCGCCGCGCGGAGGCCGCTCCCGCCGCCGATCTGGCGGAGCCCGACCATCCCCTGAGCGTCGTCAGGCGCGGAGCGCCTCGTCCCAGATGGCCACCGCCTCGTCCACCTGCTGGGCCGTGACGACCAGCGGCGGGATCATCCGCACGACGTTGCCGTGCGGCCCGCACGTGAGCAGGAGCAGGCCCTTCTCCGCCGCGGCCGCGTGGGCACGGGTGGCGGCGGCGGTGTCCGGGGTGCCGTCCGGCGTGCAGAACTCGTTGCCGACCATCAGGCCGAGCCCGCGGACGTCGGCGATGCCCGGGTGGTCGGCCGCCACCTTCTGCAGGCCGTCGCGCAGGCGCAGGCCCTGCTCGGCAGCGTTCGCGACGAGCCCCTCCCCCTCGATGACGTCGAGCGTGGCGAGCGCGGCAGCACAGGCCACCGCGTTGCCGCCGTAGGTGCCGCCCTGCGAGCCCGGCCACGCCGTGGCCATCAGCTCCTCGCGGGCGGCGATGCCGGACAGCGGGAAGCCGCTGGCCAGCCCCTTCGCCGTGATCAGGATGTCCGGGGTGAGGCCATCGGTGTGCTGGTGGCCCCAGAACCGGCCGGTGCGCCCGAAACCGGTCTGCACCTCGTCGGCGATCAGCAGGATGCCGTGCGCGTCGGCTCGCTCGCGCAGCCCGGCGAGGAACGCGGGCGAGGTGGGCACGTAGCCGCCCTCGCCCAGCACCGGCTCGATGACGAACGCCGCGACGTCGGCGGCAGGGGCTGCGGTGACGAGCAGCCGGTCCAGCTCGCGCAGGCAGAACGCGACCGTCTCCTCCTCGCTCCAGCCGTACCGGAACGCGTACGGGAACGGCGCGAAGGCGACCCCGCCCATCATCGGCCCGATCCCCGCCCGGATCTTCGCCCCTGATGTGGTGAGCGCGGCCGCTCCCATCGTCCGCCCGTGGAAACCGCCGTCGAACGCGACGACGAGCGGGCGGCCGGTGGCGTGGCGGGCGAGCCGCACCGACGCCTCCACGGCCTCACTGCCCGAGTTCAGGAAGAACACGCTGTCGAGGCCGGCGGGGAGCACGTCGCCCAGGCGCTCGGCCAGCCGTAGCAGCGGCTGGTGCATGACGGTCGTGTACTGGCCGTGGATGAGCGTGGCCACCTGCTCCTGGGCGGCCGCGACGACCCGGGGGTGGCAGTGCCCGGTGCTCGTGACGCCGATCCCGGCGGTGAAGTCGAGGTAGCGGCGACCGTCGAGGTCGTACACGTGCACGCCTTCGCCACGGGCGACCTGCACGGGCGTCGCCTGCTTGAGCGCCGGGGACAGATGGGCCATGCCTACTCCTCAGGTGTTGTCTGATTGTCGACAATCCTGCTCGATGGAAGCATGCAGAGCGGTCCGGGGGCAAGGGCCACTACTCGAGCCACTCCGTGACGAACTCGTCGTTGGCGTGGATGTTCGTCATCACCAGCCGGTCGGGGCCGGTGTTCACGAACTTGTGCGGCGTCCACGGCGGCACGACGAGCACCTGGCCGGCGCGGGCGGTCAGCCGCTCACCGGCGACCGTGAACTCCGCCTCGCCACTGTGCATCACGAACGTCTCGTCGTAGGGGTGCTGGTGGAGGCGTGGGCCTGCGCCCGGCCGATCGGTGTCGACGAGGATCACCGAGACGGCCGCGCCGTGGTCGCGACCGGCGAACTGGCCGGTCATGGCACCGTCGACGAGGAAACTGAGTACGGCTGGAGCGGTCATGCCCTCAGATGGTGCTCCCGCCGGAGGTCCGCGGCTAGGCGGGTACCGCCGGCGGGATCGATGGTTCCGGCGCCAGTATCCGCTCCACGGCATCGGCCATGTGCGCCTCCAGCACGGCCGTCATCCGCTCGGCGTCGCCGGCGCGCACGGCGTCGCGCAACTCGCGGTGCTCCGAGATCAGCGCGGCGGCCGGCGGGAGGGTCTCCTGCAGGGCGGCGAGGCACATCCGGGTCTCGACGAGCAGCGTGTCGGCCATGCGGCGCAGCCGCGGGCTGCCCGACGCGGCCACGAACTCGGCGTGGAAGGCGTGGTCGGCGTCGGCGAGCGCGACGGGGTCGTCCGCGGCGGCCTCCATCCGGGCCAGCGCGGCGGTCAGGCGCTCCGCCGCGGCCGCCCGGTCGCCCGCGAGCAGCAGCAGCCCTGCGGCCCGCTCGATCGCGGTGCGGGCGGTGTAGACGTCACGCACGTCGGCCGCGTCCAGCTCCCGCACGAAGAGCCCGCGGTGGCGCTCGCTGCGCAGCAGCCCCTCCGCCACGAGCCGTTGCATCGCCTCCCGCAGCGGGCCGCGGCTCACCCCGAGCCGGGCGGCGAGTTCCACCTCGCCGAGCTGGGTGCCCGGCGGGAAGGTGCCACGCATGATCGCCGTGCGGATCCGCTCGGCGACTATGGCGGCGGTGGATCGTCGCTCGACCGGCTCCAGCTCACTGAGGTCCAAGTGATCCCCCTGATCAACCGGCGAACAGCGCACCGAAGCCGGGACGCGGCGCGTCCGCCCCTGCGAGGCGAAGGCCCTGCCAGATGCTCACCTGGTTGGCCGTGAGCACCGGCTTGCCGACGCGGGCGTCCAGCGCGTCGAGCAGCCCGATCGTGTGCAGCGCGGTGTCGGGCAGCAGCACGGCCTGCGCGTCCGGGTGGTCGGCGGCCGCAGCGAACTCGAGCACGGTCTCCCGCGGGAGGGTGCCGACCTCGGCGGCGGTGATGATCCCCTTGGCCGACAGCGAGAGCACTTCGATCCCGGCGACGCCGAGGAATGCGACGAACCGCTCCGCGACGTCGTCGGGGTAGGTGGCGCCCACCGCGACCCTGCTGACGCCCAGCCGCGCGCACGCGTCGACGAACGCGAACGACGTGCTGGACGCCGGCACGCCGGCCACCGCGCCGAGCGCCTCGACCTGGGCGGTGGCGCCGTCCCAGCCGAAGACGAAGCTCCCGCTCGTGCAGGCCCACACCACGGAGTCGAGGGAGGCGCCGAGCGTCCGCACGCCGTCGGCCAGCACGTCGTCGCCACCGATGTCGAGCAGCGCGTCCACGCGGTGCGCGTCCTCGCGCATGAGGGTGTGCACCAGCGGCAACCGCGGGCCGCCGAGCAGCGATTCGGCGAGCGGATAGTCGTCCTCCGCGGAGTAGCCGGGGTAGAGGATCCCGACGGTGGGGGCGGTCATGCGGCTCCTGGGGTGAGGTGGTCGTGGCTGGCGAGCAGGCTGCCGCCGCCCACTGCATCGCGGCCCATGGCGCGCAGTGCGGCCCACATGGTGACCTGGTTGGCGGTGAGCACCGGCTTGCCGAGCGCCTGCTCGAGGGGCTCGATGAGGTCGTAGGTGGGCAGGTTGGTGCAGCTGATGAACAGGGCCTCGGCCGCGGGGTTGTCGGCGGCGCGCACGATCTCGACCACCTGCGAGTACGTGACCCGCCAGATGTTGCCGAGCAGGCCGAGTCCCTCGCTCGACACGGTGCTCACGCCGTGCTCGGCGAGGTAGGCGACCAGGCGGCGCGTGACCGGTTCGACGTACGGGGTGGCGATCGCCAGCCGGGAGACGCCGAGCACTTTGAGCGCGGCGATCAATGCACCGGACGTGGTCCGCGCGACCGGGGCGCCCGCGTCCTCCATCGTGCGGCGCAGCACCTCTTCGCCCGCGGCACCCTCTACGAAGCTGCCGGACGTGCAGGCGTAGATGACCACGCCGGGCTCGGGGGTGAGCACGTCGCGAGTGGCGCGACGGACGGCTCGGCGGTCGCCGCACGCCACGGCCATCTCGACCGTGACCGGCGTGGTGAAGAACGGCAGGCGGGTGAGGTAGAGCGACACGTCCTCCGGTGCCCATCGCCACAGTTCGCGGTCGAGGGCGAAGTCGAACGGGGCGACCACTCCGATCCCCTGCTGGTGGTCGGGCTCGGTGAGACCGACCGAGAGCTCGGTGGGCACGGCCGGCTACCCGAGCCGCTCGTACACCAGGCGCTCTCCGACACTGCCGGAGCGCCACACGTCGTGGCAGGCCTCGGCCATCGCGTCGAGGCCCTCGGTGATGGAGGCGTAGACGTTGCCCGGAACCCAGCCGACGTCCCCGTTGATCAGCAGGTTGTTGCGGCCGTAGAAGATCGCCAGGTCGATCCCGCCCGCGTCCTCGTCGATCCCCTGGTCGGCCTTGAACGCGGAGTCGAGCACGCCACCCGCGAAGTCGAACAGCACGACGTCGCCGGGGATCGGCGTGACGGTCGGGTTCTCCCTGCCGATCTCCGCGAAGCGAGGCACGATCGTGTACACCTCGTTGCGCGCGTACTTGGCGTGCTGAGCGTCGCCGGCCAGCGGGCCGGCCTCGAGGGCGCGCCACACCGCGGAGGTGGTGCGCGGTGCCTCCTTCTCCAGCAGCTCAGCCACGCAGGACACGCCACGACGCGCGAGGCTGATGCGGAGGAACTTCGACATAGGGCCGCTCCCGGCGTCAGAGGGGGATACCGCGGCGCCGCGGATTGTTGACAATAGTACGAGCGCTTCCTAGCGTGTCAATCCTCGCCCCCCACTCGGGAAGGTCCCGTCGAATTGCCCGTTCCCGCTGGTCAGCGAGCCGTTCCGACGATCACGGTGTTGCACGGTGACGATCGACCGCCGGGCCTCGCGCTCGACGACATGCGGTTAGCGTCCGACGCCTCCTCTCTCGCCGAGGCGCTGCCCGGCGCCGAGGTGCTCCTCGTATGGGACTTCCTCTCCGACGCAGTGCGCGACGCATGGCCGGCTGCCGACTCGCTTCGGTGGGTGCACACCGCGAGCGCCGGCGTCGACCGGCTGACGTTCCCCGGGTTGCTCAACTCCGACGTGACGCTGACCAACTCCCGCGGCGTGTTCGACCGGCCCATGGCCGAGTACGTGCTAGGACTGGTACTCGCGATGGCCAAGGACCTCCCGGGCACGCTCGCCGCGCAGACGCGAGGCGAGTGGCACCACCGCGAGACCGAGCCGATCGCCGGCCGCCGCGCCGTGGTCGTCGGCGGCGGCCCGATCGGGCACGCGATCGCCGGGTTGCTCGGCGCCGTCGGGATGGACGTCGAGCTGGTCGGCCGCCGCGACTTCGACGGCCTGCCCGGCCTCCTTCCCGGCGCCGACTGGCTCGTGCTCGCCGCACCGCTCACCGACGCGACCCGCGGCATGCTCGACGCCGCGACGCTTGCGCTGCTCCGCCCGTCGGCCCGCGTGATCAACGTGGGCCGGGGCGCGCTCGTCGTCGAACCCGACCTCGTCGACGCGCTGCGGGAAGGACGTATCGCCGGCGCGGCCCTCGACGTGTTCGCCCGCGAACCGCTCCCGGCCGACTCACCGCTGTGGACCCAGCCCGGCGTGATCGTCTCGCCGCACATGTCCGGCGACCTGATCGGCTGGCGGCAGGAACTGGTGGAGGTGTTCCGCGACAACCTCGCCCGCTACCAGGCGGGCGAGCCGCTGCGCAACGTCGTGGACAAGACGTTGGGCTACGTGACCACCGGAGGTGGGACGTGACAGCCGACCTGACCGCGACCGAACTACTCGCGGCCTACCACTCCGGGGAGCTCTCGCCCATCGAGGCCACCGAGGCGGCGCTGCAGCGGATCCGGCGCCACGACCCGCAGGTCAATGCGTTCTGCCTGGTCGACGCGGACACCGCGCTCGGCGCCGCCAAGGAGTCCGAGGAGCGCTGGCGGCGCGGTGAGCCCGCCGGGGCCCTCGATGGTGTGCCGATCTCCATCAAGGACATCCTGCTCACCCGCGGCTGGCCCACGCTGCGCGGCTCGCGCACGGTGGACCCGACCGGGCCGTGGGACGTCGACGGGCCGCACGTCGCGCGCGTGCGCGAGCAGGGCGCCGTGCTGCTGGGCAAGACCACCACCCCAGAACTGGGGTGGAAGGGCGTGACGGACAACCCGCTCACCGGCGTCACCCGCAACCCGTGGGACCCCACCCGCACCGCGGGCGGCTCGTCCGGCGGTAGCGCGGCGGCCGTCCTCTGCGGGATGGGGCCGCTGAGCCTCGGCACCGACGGTGGCGGTTCCGTGCGCATCCCCGCGGCCTTCACCGGCACCACCGCGCTCAAGCCCACCTACGGGCGCGTGCCGCACTACCCGCCGAGCCCGTTCGGCACCCTCGCCCACGTCGGCCCCATGACGCGAACCGCGGCCGACGCCGCACTGCTGCTCGACGTCGTGTCCGGCGCCGACCCCCGCGACCCGTGGGCGCTGTCCCCCACCGGCACCGCGGTCGCCGCGCTCGACGCGGGTGTGGCGGGCCTGCGGATCGCGGTCAGCCCCACGCTCGGCTACGTCGACGTCCACGCGGAGGTCGCGGCGGCGTTCGCGGCGGCGGTGCGGGTGTTCGCCGACCTCGGCGCCCACGTCGAGGAGGCGGACCCCGGCTTCACCGACCCCATCGAGGCGTTCGAGACGCTGTGGTTCAGCGGCGCGGCGAAGTCGATCGAGCACCTGGGGCCCGAGCAGCGCGCGCTGATGGACCCCGGTCTGGTGGCGATCAGCGAGCAGGGCGCGCGGGCGTCCGCGCTGGACTACCTCACCGCGATGGCCGTGCGCAACGACTTGGGCACCCGCATGGGCGACTTCCACAGCCGCTACGACCTGCTGCTCACTCCGGCGCTCCCGATCCCGGCCTTCGAGGCAGGCATCGAGGTGCCGGCCGGCTGGCCGCGGGAGCGGTGGACGACCTGGACGCCGTTCACCTACCCGTTCAACATGACCCAGCAGCCCGCCGCGAGCGTCCCCTGCGGCTTCGCGGAGGGACTCCCGGTGGGCCTGCAGATCGTGGGACCCCGCCACGCGGACAACGCGGTGCTGGCCGCGGCTCACGCGTTCCAGCAGGCGACGGACTGGCACAAGCGCCGCCCCTGATTCCGACGAACGGCGCGTTGGTCGGAACCTATCCGACGAACGCGCCGTTCGTCGGAAGGCTGTGCCTCAGGTGGCGTCCGGGTCGACCGGGGGGACCTCGTTCTTCGCCAGCCGCTCCGGCGCGGGCGCCGGGGGTGGGGTCTTCGTCATGTTCGGCTTCGGAGGCGTGTAGCCGTTCGGCTTGGGCTGCTCGTCGTCGAAGAGCGTGCGCGCCACGGCCGTGCGCGGGTTGAAGTTCCGCAGGCCACGCAGTTCCTCGAGCGGCTTGCGCAGCTCGTCGAACTCCGGGCCGAGCTCGCCGCGCAGCTGCTCACGCGCGCCGGTGGCGTACTCGCGGACCTGGCGGATGGCCCGGCCCGCCCACGCCGCCGCGGACGGCAACCGTTCCGGGCCGAGGATGAACAGGCCGGCCACGATCAACACGAGGATCTCGCCCCAGCCGACGCTGTCGAACACGCTGCCACCCTACGTCTAGTCGGCGCCTAATCCGATGCCAGGACGACGGACACCGTGAGTGGGCGCCCCTCGCGGATCAGCTGGACCTCCACCGTGTCGCCGGGATTGCGTTCGCGCACGGCGACGACGAGCTCGTCCGCCCCCGCGATCGAGCGGTCTCCGACTCGGGTGATCACGTCGCCCTCGATGATGCCTGCCGCCTCCGCGGCCCCGCCCTGCTGAACGTTCTGCACCTGGGCGCCGTCGGTGGTGCCGTCGGTCATCGAGCGGGAGTTGACGCCGATCTCGGCGTGGGTGACCGCCCCGGTGCGGATCAGCTCCTCCGCAATGCCGCGGGCGTCGTCGATCGGGATGGCGAATCCGAGGCCGATCGAGCCGCCCTCACCCATCCCGATGCTGCGGATCGCGGTGTTGATCCCGACGACGGCACCCGTGGAGTCGACGAGCGGGCCGCCCGAGTTGCCGGGGTTGATCGCCGCGTCGGTCTGGATCGCGTCGATCACCGCGTTGGTGTCGGTGCCTGCCCCGTCCAGGCGCACCGGGCGGTTGACCGCGCTGACGATGCCCTCGGTGACGGTGCCGACCAGGCCCAGCGGGGAGCCGATCGCGATCACCCCGTCGCCGACGACGAGCCCTGCCGACGACCCGAACGTGGCCACCACCGGGTTGGCGACCTCCACCTTCACGACCGCGAGGTCGGTCTTCGGGTCGCGTCCCACGATCTGGGCCGCGGCGCGGGTGCCGTCGTGGAAGATCGCCTCGATCTGGGCGCCGGTGACCTCAGCGGCCGGCGCCACCACGTGGTTGTTCGTGAGGACATAGCCGGATGGGTCGATGACCACGCCGGATCCCGTACCGCCCTCCTCGCCCACCCTGATCTCGAACGAGACGACGGCGGGCACCGTGCGGGCCGCGATGTCGGCCACCGAGCCGGGCGGGCGTTCCCGCCCGGGGACGGTCTGGGTGATCGAGGGATCCGGATCGGTGAGGCCGGCCGCTCCCTCCGCCGTGTAGCGGCCGACCATGCCCCCCGCGGCCCCAACGAGCAGCGCGACCACAGCGAGCAGCGCGAGTGCCCTCGGCTCGACGCGGCGACCGAAGAGCACCTCGCGCAGGCTGAGCCGGGCCCCCTCGCCGCGCAGGGGCTCGCTCGCGCCTTTCGACGCACCGGCAGGCGGGCCCAGCGCCGCGGCGCTCTCGGGGTCGCGCCACGGATCGCGCTCCGCGCCGTCGGACCAGAAGGAGTCCTCCTGCACCGCGCCATTGCCCGCACCGTTCTCCGTCGGTCGCTGCAAGGACGGGGCGGCAGGGTCGGGACGGCCGAACGCGCTGGCCAGGGCGGCAGGCGGCGGGGCGACGAGCGTGGTGGACCGCGGTGCGGCGCCGTTGCGCATTGCGGCGAAACCACCGTCCACGCCCTGCGGGCGGCCGAACGCCGCGGCGGACTCGTCGTCGACGGCGGGCCGCTCGAGCGGGCGCGGCCCGAGGCGCGGCGGCGTGACGTCGGACTGCGTGACGTCGGACTCCGTGGCGTCGGACTGCGTGGCATCCGCCGCGTCGGACTGCCGCGGGATCTCGATCGTGCGATCCTCGCCAGGGCCCTCGGCGCCGTTTCCTCGCTCCACCGAGCTCGGCTCGGCAGGGGTGTTGGGATCGCTCATCCCTCGGCAGACTCCTGGACTGTGCGGATCGGACCCCCTCAGCGTGCCTCAGGGGCGGTGAAGTCCGCGTAGCTCAGCGCGGTCGGTGGCCCTCGGCGGGAGGCGCTGACGCGGGTGCCGCCGACGGTGGCGCGCTGGTGGCAGCCGCGGGCTGCGGGGTGAGCTGCAGGCGGGCGTCGACCGGGGTGGTGGTGCCGCCGAGGACCGGCCGCTGCACCATGTCGGCCTCCGCAGGGGCCGGTACAGGCGAGCCGTTGACGGCGGCCGGCACGGCGAACGCGATGGCGCCAGCGGCGAGGCCGGTGACGGCGACGCCGGTGCCGAGCCACATCCTGCGGTGCGTGCGGTCGCCCTGCGGCGCTGCGGAGCCGGCGCGCGTGGCTCCACGCGCCGCGCGCTCGGGGCGCAGCACCGAGACGAGCTGACCGTCGGCGGTGACCGCGAGCCCGGCGGGCGGGGCCGGGAGATCGGTGTCCTGCGGGATCGAGCGCAGGCTCGACAACAGGGACGAGGGGAGGCTCGGACAGTCCGCGGTGCGCAGCGCGGCGCGGGCCTGCCCCTGCGCGACGACCTGGGCGGCGCACTCGTGGCACTGGGCGATGTGCTGGGTGGCCCGCAGGTGCGGACCCGCCGCGAGCTCGTCGTCGACGAAGGCGACGATGGCGTCGGACGACAGGTGATCATGGCCCCAGTCCGGGGTGGTCACCGAAATGCGCCAACGCCCTGAAGTCACCCGTGTACCTCCTCCAGCTCCGCCCCGCGGACCTCGGCTGCCCTGCGGCGCTCGAGCGCGCCGCGCAGGGCGGCCCGGCCGCGGTGGATCCTGCTCCTCACCGTACCCAGCTTCACGCCGAGCGTGGCGCCGATCTCCTCGTAGGAGAGACCTTCGACATCACACAGCACGACCGCGGCGCGGAACTCGGGCGCCAGCTCGTCGAGCGCCGCCTGCAGCTGCGGATCGAGGTGGGTGTCGGAGAACACCTGCTCCGGCTGCGGACCCGTGCCGGGGAGCCGGTCGGTGTCCTCGGGGAGCGCCTCCATGCGGATGCGCGAGCGCCTGCGCACCATGTCCAGGAACAGGTTCGTGGTGATGCGGTGCAGCCAGCCCTCGAACGTGCCCGGCTTGTAGGAGGCGAGGGAGCGGAACACCCGCACGAACGTCTCCTGGGTGAGGTCCTCCGCGTCGTGTGGGTTGCCGGTGAGCCGGTACGCGAGGCGGTACACGCGGTCGGCGTGCTCACGCACCACGTCGTCCCAGCTCGGCGGAGTCCAGCCGGCCTCCTCACCGGGCAGCAGCGTGCTGCTCGGCAGTGTGGCTGAGCCTTCGCTCATCGTCGCGTCGCACCTCCTGCGGCGGGTCGTGCCTCTGGCCAACGGAGAACCGGTGCTCTGTGTTCCCGGTACTCCCCACGGCCGACGACCCCGACCGCCTGACACATACCGTGCCCGATGCCCGTGAAACAGGGGTGAGAACCGGCTGAGAGGAGCCTGATAGAACGAGCCAAGTAGCCTTCCGCCTCATGTGGGAGCCGGACGCCGCAACCGATCTGTGGGCGCTGCGTGACCACGTCGAATCCTATCTCGCCGAGGACGACGTGCTCACGTCCGCGCGCGCCGACGCCACCCGGTCGGGCTGCGTGCCCGTCGGGCCCGATGCCGGCGCCGGCCTGCGGTTCCTCGCGGCCACGATCGGGGCGCGCGCCGTTGTGGAGATCGGCACCGGCACGGGCGTCAGCGGGCTGTGGCTGCTGCGCGGAATGGTGCAGGACGGCACCCTCACCTCGATCGACATCGACCCTGAGCACCAGCGCGCGGCCCGCGGTGTGTTCCTCGCCGCAGGCTACGGGCCCACCAGCCTGCGCCTCATCAACGGGATGGCTCTCGAGGTGCTGCCCCGGCTCACCGACGCCGGCTACGACCTCGTGTTCGTCGACGCCGCGCCTGCCGACTACCCGCGCTACCTCGAGGAGGCCGTGCGCCTACTGCGCGACGGCGGGATCGTGGTGTTCGCGGGCGCGCTCGGCGCGGGCGTGGTGGACCCGGACGCCTCCGACGCGAGCACGGCCGGCCTGCGGGATGTGAGCCGCCTGATCCGCGACGACGACCGCCTTGTGCCGGTGCTCCTCCCGCTGGGCGACGGCCTGCTGGCCGCTCTCAAGACAGGCTGACGCAGCCGGCGGGTCGCCGGGCTGCTCAGAGGGCGATGGCGCCCTTGCCCAGCACGACCACGCCGCCCTGGCTCACCGTGTAGCGGGCGCGGTCGAGACCCAGGTCGACCCCCACCAGCGCACCGTCGGGGATCACGACGTTCTTGTCGAGGATCGCGCCACGGACGATCGCGCCGCGCCCGACCCTCGCGCCGGGCAGCACGACCGAGTCGGACACCTCGGCCCCGGCCTCGATGCGCACGTTGTGGCTGATCACCGACCGGCGCACGATCGCACCGGAGATGATCGTGCCGGAGCCGACGATCGAGTCCTGCGCGATGCCCCCCTCCACGAACTTCGCGGGCGGGAGCGGCGGCATCGCGGTGCGGATGGGCCAGCGCTGGTTGTAGAGGTTGAAGATCGGGTGCACCGACACGAGATCGGTGTGTGCCTCGTAGTAGGCGTCGATCGTGCCGACGTCGCGCCAGTACCCGGCGTCGCGGTCGGTGGCGCCGGGCACGACGTTGTCGGCGAAGTCGTACACCGCGGCGTCGCCCTGCGCGACCAGCCGCGGGATGATGTCGCCGCCCATGTCGTGGTCGGAGTCGCCGTCCTCGGCGTCGGCCCGCAGCGCCTCGAGCAGCACCTCGGTGGTGAACACGTAGTTGCCCATCGAGGCGAACGTCACGTCCGGGTCGTCGGGCACCGACGGCGGGTCGGACGGCTTCTCGAGGAACTCGGTGATCTTCCCGCCGGCCTCGGAGTTGATCACACCGAACGCCTTCGCCTCCGCCCGGGGCACCCGGATGCCCGCGACGGTGACACCCGCGCCGCTCTCGATGTGCCGCGCGATCATCTGCCCCGGATCCATCCGGTACACGTGGTCGGCGCCGAACACCGCGATGTAGTCGGGCTGCTCGTCGTAGACGAGGTTGAGGCTCTGGAAGATCGCGTCGGCGCTGCCGGTGTACCAGCGCCTGCCGAGCCGCTGCTGGGCGGGGACGGTGGTGATGTACTGCCCCAGCACGTTGGACAGGCGCCACGTGGTGGAGATGTGGCGGTCCAGTGAGTGGGACTTGTACTGGGTGAGCACGCAGATGCGGTGCATCCCGGTGTTGACCAGGTTGGACAGCACGAAGTCGATGAGGCGGTAGTTACCGCCGAAGGGGACGGCCGGCTTCGCGCGGTCGGCGGTGAGCGGCCACAGCCGCTTGCCCTCGCCGCCCGCGAGCACCACCCCCAGGACGTTGGCCCCCATCGCCAGCGGAGAGGCAGGGGACATCCGCGCCCCCGTCATGGCGTCGCCCCGATACGGGCCGGACCTACCGGCAGCGTCGTCACAAGTTCCGACCCTAGTGCCCGATAAGAGACCTCGGCCAGCGGAACGCCGGGTTACACCTGTGATCCGCACACCCCGCCGCCTCCGCCGATGCCCTACCGTTCGCCCGTGCGCATCGGCCTGCTCACCCGCGAGTACCCACCGGACGTCTACGGCGGGGCCGGCGTGCACGTCGAACACCTGGCTCCGGCACTGCGCGAGCTGGTGGACGTCGACGTGCACTGCTTCGGCGAGCCGCGGGATGCGCCGGACACCTATGCGCACCGGCCGCCGCTGTCGCTCGACGACGCGAACCCGGCTCTGCAGACGCTCGGCGCGGATCTGTCGATGGTGGCCGCGCTCGGCGGGGTCGACCTCGCCCACTCCCACACCTGGTACGCCAACATGGCAGGCCACCTGGCGAAGGTGCTGCACGGGGTGCCGCACGTCGCCACGGCGCACTCGCTAGAACCGCGACGGCCGTGGAAGGCCGAGCAGCTCGGCGGCGGCTACCGGCTCTCGTCGTGGGTGGAGCGCACCGCATACGAGGCGGCCGACGCCGTGATCGCGGTGAGCGCGGGGATGCGACGGGACGTCCTGGAGTGCTACCCCGCGCTGGACGCCGCCCGCGTCCACGTCGTGCACAACGGGATCGACACCGGCTTCTACCACCCGGACCCCGCACGGGACGCCGTGCGGGCCGCAGGCATCGATCCGGACCGGCCGAGCGTGGTCTTCGTCGGGCGGATCACCCGGCAGAAGGGGCTCTCGCACCTGATCGCCGCCGCCCACCACATCGACCACGACGCGCAGATCGTCCTGTGCGCGGGGGCGCCGGACACGCCGGAAATCGCCACCGAGACCGAGGCCGCGGTGGCCGAGCTCAGCGCGGCCCGCTCCGGCGTGGTGTGGGTGCGCGGCATGCTGCCCACCACGGCGGTGCGCCAGATCCTGTCCGCGGCCACCGTGTTCGTCTGCCCGTCGGTCTACGAGCCGCTCGGCATCGTCAACCTCGAGGCCATGGCGTGCGGCACCGCGGTGGTCGCCTCCGACGTCGGCGGGATCCCCGAGGTCGTCGCCGACGGCAAGACCGGGCTGCTCGCCCACTTCGACGAGCACGAGGTGGACACGTTCCGCGCCGGACTCGCCGCGGCCGTCAACTCGCTGCTCGCCGACCCGGCCCGCGCCGCCGCCATGGGCGAGGCGGGCCGGGTGCGGGCGGAGCGGGAGTTCAGCTGGCAAGAGGCGGCGGCCCGGACCGTGGAGATCTACCGCGGGCTGGTCGGGAGCGCTTGCTGAGCTCGTGCCTTGACGCGCGCCCGGTGCGCGGCCACGGCGGAGCGGTTGGCACACGAGGACGAGCAGTAGCGGCGCGCGGCGTTGCGGGAGGTGTCGGCGAACACCTTCGCGCAGCCCTCCGCGGCACAGCGGCCGTGGCGGGTGATGCCGTACTCGGACACGAGCATCGCCAGCGCGAACGCGGTGGTGGCGCGGATCCGGTCGACGAGACCGGCCTCCGGCGGGGTGTAGTGCAGGTGCCAGCTCACACCGTCGTGGTTGGTGAGGTGCGGCTCGATCCGCACGTCGACGAGCAGCGCGTTGAGCGCGGCGGCGGCCTCGTCGTCGCTCGCGACGTCGAACACGGTGCGTAGCCGGCGCGCCCATGCGCGCAGCGCGGGCTCGATGCTGTCCGGAGCGTCGAGAGCGCGGTAGGAGTGCGCGACCAGTACGCCCCGCAGCTGGTCGGGCGCCCGGCCCTCCGGGTCCTCGATCACGGCGTTCACCAAGTCGACGGCAGCTCCGAGAGCGTCGCTGCGGTAACCGATGAAGTCCATTGGGCTATTACTACCACAGCCGCACCCTGTAAGATGCCAAGCAGCAACGGTTATTACCGAGGGGAGGGCGCAGCCATGCGGTGCGCGCGGTGTGGGTGGCCGAGCAACGAGGCGACGGTGCTGTCGACGCACCACACGTCACAGGGGTGGGTGCGGTACCGGCGGTGCGTGTGCGGGGACGTCACGATCCAGCTCGTGACGCTCGCCCCGGCCGTGGGCACGGAGGTCGAAGCCGTGCGCGAACCGGCCGAGAGTGCGCTCTAGTGTCCCGAACCGGAACACTAGGGAAACGACGAACGGCACCGACGGGCGGCGCGTGCCGTCCGTCGGTGCCGTTGGTCGGTACCGACTGCCCCGGGGTCAGGGGCGTGTGCGCTCAGCCGGAGGCGGCCTTGAGTGCGTCGCCGAGGTCACTCGCTTCTTCCGCCGACATCTCGACGACCAGGCGGCCGCCACCCTCGAGGGGGACGCGCATCACGATGCCCCGACCCTCCTTGGTCACCTCCAGGGGACCATCGCCGGTCCGGGGCTTCATCGCCGCCATCTCCTGCCTCCTCCGTCGTCGTTAGTGGCCAGAGCCGTTGGCATCGCGGGGTTCGTTGCCGCTGCGCGGGCGTAGCGCGCGGCGAGGATGCTGGGAACATCTTTCCTCATCCGACGGACAGGGGTGCAACCGGAGCGATCAACCAGCCAGGTCGTTCACCGTCCGCAGTCAGGCCGTCGCTGCTCGCCAGCAGTCCGCGACATGATCATCTACCAGCCCGGCCGCCTGCATGAGCGCGTAACACGTCGTCGGTCCGACGAACCGAAACCCCTTCCGCTTGAGCGCGCGGGCCATCGCCACCGACTCCGGGGTGGTGGCAGGCACGTCCGCGAGCGTCGCGGGCCGCGGATGGCAGGCCGGGTCGGGGGCGAACGACCAGAGCAGCTCGTCGAGCGGCTGGTCCAAGGTGAGGACGTGGCGCGCGTTGTGGATCGTGGCCTCGATCTTCGCCCGGTTGCGCACGATCCCGGCGTCGCCGAGCAGCCGCTGCACGTCGGACTCGTCGAAGGCGGCGACGGCGGCCGGGTCGAACCCGGAGAACGCGGCGCGGAACGCAGGGCGCTTGCGCAGGATGACCAGCCACGACAGGCCGGACTGGAACGCTTCGAGGCTCAGCCGCTCGAACAACGCGGTGACGCCGTGGAGCGGGCGACCCCACTCGTCGTCGTGATACGCGATGTATTCCGGCGCGGAACCGGCCCAGCCGCAGCGAGCGCGGCCGTCGGTAGTGGGCTCAAGCACCGGAACGGTATACCGCCTCGCACCGACGCTCCAGGCGTCGCAGCGAGAACACCAGCCCGGCGCGGAACGCGGGCCGCACCACCGCCCAGCCGAGTGCACCGAGCCGCCCCAGCGGAAGGTCGAGCAGCTCCGACCACCTGAACCGGGCGCGCTCCGGGCCGAGGGGCAACACCTCGAACACGCCGTCTCCGCGCACCACCCGCCCGAGGTGGCGCACCACGCAGCGCCGCGGCGGGCTCCATTCGACGATCTCCATGCGATCGGTGACCCCGAGCGGCCCGAAACCGGTGACCGCCTCGAGGATGGCGCCGAGCCGCCTGCCGTCGCCTCCGCTCGTCGGCCGGACACGGGTGCCGAGCATCCACTCACCCTGACTCGCCCAGTCGGTCACCGTGTGCCAGACCACCTCGGCGGGCGCTCCGACCTCGACCGCTTCGCCGACCTCGACGCGGGTCACCGCTCGCCCTCCGCCCTCACCTCGGGGCCGGGCGCTGCCGACGCGAGCGCGGACTCCAGCTCGGCGACCCTCGCCAGTAGGCCGTCACGCTGCACACCCGCGCGGTCCAACTGATCGGCGAGGCGGTCGAGCACCCAGTCCACCTCGTCCATCCGGTAACCCCGCAGCGCCTGCTGGAAGTGCAGCTCGCGTACGTCGTCGCCGTCGATCTCGCCAGCAGGCAACCGGGTGGGCGTCGCGCCGGGCGGCAGCGGCGCCAGCTCCTCGCCCCGCCCGAACACGAGCGCGGCGAGCCCGAAGAGCGCGGCCCCGACTGCCGCGACGACCAGAAGGTAGATCAGCGCGGTCCCCACCCCGCTGATCCCATCACGCGCGGGAGATCAACGCACGAGCACCTGTCTCATCGGGGGTCGATCGGGGGCACCCACCGGGCTGGTCGATGGGAGCCACTCCCCCTCGACCTGCACGAACTGGGTGAGCGCGCCTCCCGCGTCGGGGACGTCACAGCGCAGCAGCGCCGCCGAGAGGATCTCACGGGCCATCACCCCCAGCTGCAGCAGCGACCGATTGCGGTGCTTGCGCACGCCGAGGTTGACCTGGGCGAGCCCGTCGAGGCCGAGCCGGGCGTACGTGTCGAGCAGCAGCCCGATCTCCACCCCGTACCCCGGCGCGAACGGCACCGATTCGAGCAGTTCCCGGGTGCCGGCGTACTCGCCGCCGAGCGGCTGCACGATCCCGGCGAGCTCGGGGCGCAGCGCGGCGAGCAGCGGGCGCACGAGCAGCTCCGTGACGCGTCCTCCGCCGGTGTCGGCCATGGTGGTCTCGAGGCGCAGCGGGCGCCGGTAGAAGCCCTTCACCAGCGCCACGCCGGGCTCGGTGAGGAGCGGGCCCAGCAGCGCGGGCACGAAGCCGGGATCGAAGTCGACCAGGTCGGAGTCGAGGTAGCAGACGATGTCGCCGGTGGTGGCGGCGAGCGAACGCCACAGCACCTCGCCCTTGCCCGGCACGGGCGGGAGCTCCGGCAGCACGTCGGTGCGCAGCACCACCCGCGCACCGGCGGCCGCCGCGACCTCGATCGTGCGGTCGGTCGAGCCGGAGTCGACGACCACCAGCTCGTCGACGAGCGATGCCGGTCCCCTGGTCAGGGGCACGATCGCGGCGACGATCGCCCCGACCGTGGCCTCCTCGTCCAACGCAGGCAGCACCACCGACACCCGGCGGCCCGACTTCGCCGCAACCAGCTCCTCGACGCTCCAGCGGGGGTCCTGCCACGTCCGCCGGGCGAACCACTCCTCGATGACCGGGTCCACGGGCCTCACTCCTTCACGGGAGGGTCCTCACAACGCGTGCGGGTGGGCGATCTCCGATGATCGATGTGACCATGTCCACCGTCCGGCGCGCCTGCCGGACCTCGTGTACCCGGAAGATGCGCGCACCCAGCCACGCGCAGACGGCGATCGTGGCCATCGTGCCTTCGAGGCGCTCGTCCACGGGCAGGCCGAGCGTCTCGCCGACGAAGTCCTTGTTGGAGGGCGCGACCAGCACCGGCCTGCCCAGCCGCACGAGCTCGTCGAGGCGGCGGGTGAGTTCGAGCGAGTGCCAGGTGTTCTTGTTGAAGTCGTGCCCCGGGTCCAGCACGATCCGGTCCGGCGCAACCCCCACGGCGATCGCCCGCTCGGCGAGCGCGTCGAGGAACCGCGTGACGTCGCCGATGAGATCCGGGTACCGCACCCGGCGGGCGTAGGTGCGCGGGGCGAGCCCGCCGGTGTGGGTGCACACGAGGCTTGCCCCGAACTCCGCGGCCACCTCGGCGAGCCGCGGGTCGTGACCGCCCCATGCGTCGTTCACGAGGTCGGCTCCGGCCGGCAGCACGGCGCGGGCCACCTCGGCGCGCCAGGTGTCGACGCTGATCGCGACGTCGGGGTGTCTCTCCCGCACGCATCCCACCAGCGCCTCGATGCGGGCGATCTCCTGCGCGGGCGGGACATCGGGGCCAAGGCCCGCCTTCACCCCACCCACGTCGATGACGTCGGCGCCGTCGGCCACCATCTCCGCGACCTGCTCCAGCGCAGGCGTCAACGCGTACGCGCGCCCCCGGTCGTAGAACGAGTCGGGCGTTGCGTTGACGATCCCCATGACGAGCCGGGCGGATTCGTCGTAGGCGCGTGCGCCGAGGTACACGTCAAGAATCCAGGGGCTTCGCGCACGCGTCGAGTGCCTCGGACACGTCGGTGGCGACGACGAGCCGATCGATCGCCTCTGGGCGCACGAACCCTCGCTCGCCCAGCCCGCGCACCCACTCCAGCAGCCCGGAGTAGTGGCCGTCGGGGTCGAGCAGCACCACCGGCTTGCCGTGCATGCCCAGGTAGCCCGCCGTCCACACCTCGAACAGCTCCTCGCAGGTGCCCACACCGCCGGGCAGCGCGAGGAACGCGTCGGCGTGCGCCTCCATGAGCGCCTTGCGCTCGCGCATCGTCTCGACGATGAGCAGCTCGTCGGAGTCGTGGTCCGCCCACTCCAGGTCGACCAGCGCCTGCGGGATCACCCCGGTGGTGCGCGCCCCGCCGGCACGGGCCGCCGCGCCGAGGGCGCCCATCATCGCCGCCTTCCCGCCGCCGGACACGAGCTGCCAGCCGCGGGCGGCGATCTGGCTGCCGACATCGGCGGCGAGGTGCAGGTAGCGCTCGGGAAGGCCCTCGATCGACCCGCAGTACACGCATACGGACCGCGGCCCGGTCAATGTGCCTCCTCCCACGCCCGCCACGCCTCCTGCACGATCTTCACCGCGTCGTCCACGTCGTCGGTGAGGTGCAGCAGCGCGAGGTCCTTCTCGCCGATCTTTCCGTGGCCGAGCACCGTGGTCTTGATCCAGTCGTAGAGCCCGCCCCAGTACTCGCTGCCCAGCAGGACCACCGGGAACTTGGTGACCTTCTTCGTCTGCACCAGCGTGAGCGCCTCGAACAGCTCGTCGAGGGTGCCGAACCCGCCGGGCAGGCAGACGAACGCCTGCGAGTACTTCACGAACATGGTCTTGCGGGCGAAGAAGTAGCGGAAGTTGATGCCCAGGTCGACCCAGTCGTTGAGGCCCTGCTCGAACGGCAGCTCGATCCCGAGGCCCACCGAGAACCCGCCGGCCTCCGAGCAGCCCTTGTTGGCCGCCTCCATCGCGCCGGGGCCGCCACCGGTGATCACCGCGAAGCCGGCCTCCGCGAGCGCCGTACCCAGCGCTCGGCCCTGTGCGTACTCGATGTGGTCACGCGCCGTGCGCGCCGAGCCGAACACGGTGACCGCGCGCGGCAGCTCCGCGAGCATCCCGAAGCCCTCGACGAACTCGGCCTGGATGCGCATCACCCGCCATGGGTCGGTGTGCACCCAGTCGCTCGGGCCACGCGAGTCGAGCAGCCGCTGGTCGGTGGTGGTGGGCTCGTTGCGCCGCTCGCGGCGCAGCACCACGGGGCCGCGTTGTTTCTCCTCGGGTCGTCGGACCCCGTCCGTGCTCATGCAGGCCAGGGTAGTGAGCCCGCGTGTCAGCCGAGGAAACGGCGGAGGACGTCCACGGCCTCCGTGATCTTCCGCGGGTCGACGTGCTCGTCACGGGTGTGGGCGAGGTTCGGGTCGCCGGGGCCGTAGTTCAACGCCGGGATGCCGAGTGCGGCGAACCGCGCCACGTCGGTCCAGCCGAGCTTGGCGGTGGGTTCGGTGCCCGTTGCGGCGAGGAACTCCTGCGCCGCGGGCTCGCCGAGACCGGGCAACGCGCCCGGTGAGAGATCGGTGAGGACGACCTCGAAACCGTCGAACACCTCGCGCACGTGCTTCTCGGCCGCCGCAGCGTCCCGGTCGGGTGCGAACCGGAAGTTGACGGTCACCACGCACTCGTCGGGCACAACGTTGCCCGCCACCCCGCCCGCGATCCGCACCGCCTGCAGGCCCTCCCGGTAGCGGCAGCCGTCGATGTCGACCTCGCGGGCCGGGTAGGTGGCGAGCCGGTGCAGCACGGCCTCTGCCTTGTGGACGGCGTTGTCCCCCAGCCATGAGCGCGCCGAATGGGCCCGCCGCCCGCGGACCGCGACGTCCACCCGCAGCGTGCCCTGGCAGCCCGCCTCGACGGCGCCGTTCGTCGGCTCGCCGAGTATCGCGAGGTCGGCGGCGAGCCAGTCGCGGTGCTCGCGCTCGATCCGCCCCAGCCCGTTGCGGACGGCCTCCACCTCCTCGCAGTCGTAGAAGACGAACGTGAGGTCGTGGCGCGGGTCCGGCAACGCGGCCGCGAGGTGGGCGAACACGGCGTCGCCCGCCTTCATGTCCGAGGTACCGCAGCCGTAGAGCAGGCCACCGTCGCGGTGGCTGGGGACGTTGCCCGCGATCGGCACGGTGTCGATGTGCCCGGCCAGCAGCACCCGCTTGTCCCGGCCCAGCTCGGTGCGGGCCAGCACCGCGTGGCCGGACCGCTGCACCCGCAGGTGCGGCGCCTGCGCACGCAGGGCGGCCTCGAGCGCGGAGGCGAGCTCCCCTTCGTCGCCCGAGACGCTGGGCACGTCCACGAGCGCGGCGCAGAGCTCGACGGGTTCACCGGCCAGGTCGAGGGATCGCACGCCACGACGCTACTGGGCGCACTTCACAGACCTTGGACTGACTTCACACAAGGCCGGCTCTGTGTGAAGTCGGGGCTGGATGTGTGAAGTCGCTCCGCCCCCGTCCTCCGGCGGGGGCAGCGGCCGTTAGCGTGGGGCCGTGAGCAGCGCACTTCGCATCGAGGGTGCCTCCGGCACCGGGTTGGCCACCATCGCCGCCGACGGCACCGTCCTGGACACCTGGTACCCCAGCCCGGCGCTGGGACCCGAGGCCCCGGATGTGACGGCCGACCTGGAGCCGCTCGAGGGCACTGATGATGCCCGCGGCGTGCGGACCGTCGTCGTGCGCACCGCGATCGCGTCGCTCGCCGACCCGCCCGCCGACGCCCACGACGCCTACCTGCGGCTGCACCTGCTGAGCCACCGGCTGATCGCCCCGCACGAGGCGAACATGAACGGCATCTTCGGCGTGCTCGCCAACGTCGTATGGACCAGTCATGGCCCCTGCCCCGCGGCGGGCTTCGAGCTCACCCGCGCCCGCCTGCGCGTCCGCGGCCCGGTGGCCGTGTACGGCGTGGACAAGTTCCCCCGGATGGCCGACTACGTGGTGCCGGAAGGGGTCCGCATCGCCGACGCCGACCGCGTCCGGCTCGGCGCCCACCTCGCCGCCGGCACCACGGTGATGCACGAGGGCTTCGTGAACTTCAACGCCGGCACGCTCGGCGCGTCGATGGTCGAGGGGCGCATCTCCGCAGGCGTCGTCGTCGGCGACGGCTCCGACGTCGGCGGCGGCGCGTCGATCATGGGGACGCTCTCGGGCGGCGGCAAGGAGGTGATCTCGGTGGGCGAGCGGTGCCTGATCGGCGCCAACGCCGGGATCGGGATCTCCCTCGGCGACGACTGTGTGGTGGAGGCGGGCCTGTACGTCACGGCCGGCACGAAGGTCACGCTCCCGGACGGGAGCACGGCCGCAGCCCGCACCCTGTCCGGCCAGAACGGCGTCCTGCTGCGCCGCAACTCGGTGACGGGCGCGGTGGAGGCCCTCCCCCGCACCGGCGAGGGCATCGCGCTGAACGAGGCGCTGCACGCGAACTGACGCGGAGGCGGACCGCGCTCCCCGCCGTCAGGCCTTCAGGCGCTCCACCGCGGCCTCGATCCGCTCGTCCGTCGCCGTCAGGGCCACCCTCACGTGCTGGATCCCGGTCGGGCCGTAGAACTCACCTGGCGCCACGAGGATGCCGGCCTCTGCCAGGCGCCGGACCGTCACTCGGCCCGGTTCGCCGGCCGTGGCCCACAGGTAGAGGCCCGCATCGGAGTGGTCGATCCGGTAGCCGGCCGCCTCGAACGCGGCACGCAGCCGCACACGGCGCCGGGCGTAGACCTGCGCCTGCTCGGTGACGTGCGCGTCGTCGGAAGCCGCGGCCGCCATCGCCGCCTGCACCGGCCGGGGCACCATCATCCCGGCGTGCTTGCGCACCTCCAGCAGTTCGGCGACGAGCCGGGGGTCGCCCGTGACGAACCCGGCCCGGTAGCCGGCGAGGCTGGACGACTTCGACATCGAGTGGACGGCGAGCAGCCCCTCGTGGGAGCCACCACAGACGTCAGGGTGCAGCACCGAGAGGGCACTGTCGGACAGCGACAGGTAGCACTCGTCGGAGGCGACCACGGCGCCCCGCTCGCGCGCCCAGTCGACGACTTTGCGCAGGTGCTCGGCCGGCAGCACGCGGCCCGTCGGGTTGGACGGCGAGTTCAGCCACACGAGCGCCACGCGGCGTGGACCGAGCGCCGTGGTGGAGTCGGACCGGACGAATTGCGCCCCCGCGAGCCGGACCCCGACCTCGTACGTGGGGTAGGCGAGCTCCGGGATCACCACCGTGTGCTCGGCGCCGAGCCCGAGCAGCGTGGGCAGCCACGCGACGAGCTCCTTGGAGCCGATGGTCGGCAGCACCGGGACCGGATCGACGGTGACGCCGAACCGCCGCTGCAGCGACCCGGCGATCGCCTCGCGCAACGACGCGGGACCGTGCGTGGTCGGGTAGCCCGGGACGTCGGCCGCCGGGCCCGCGAGAGCGGCGCGCACGACGGCGGGGACGGGGTCCACCGGGGTGCCGACGGAGAGGTCGACGATCCCGCCGGGGTGAGCGCCCGCGAGCGCCTTGTCCTCGGCGAGGCTGTCCCACGGGAAGTCCGGGAGCGCGAACCTCACTCGTCGTGCTGCTGGGGCGGCAGGCTCAGGGCCGGCTCGACGTCCCGGTTGACCTTGCCGACCTTCGAGGCGCCGCCGGGTGAGCCCAGCTCGTCGAAGAAGTCGACGTTGGCCTTGGTGTAGGCGCTCCACTGCTCGGGCACGTCGTCCTCGTAGTAGATCGCCTCGACGGGGCAGACCGGCTCACACGCACCGCAGTCGACGCACTCGTCGGGGTGGATGTAGAGCATCCGCCCGCCCTCGTAGATGCAGTCCACCGGACACTCTTCGATGCACGCCTTGTCGAGCAGGTCGACGCAGGGCTCGGCGATCACGTACGTCACGGGGGGTCCTCCACGCGGGCGAACAGGAACTTCCCACAGTATGTATCGCGCTCCGGGCACCGTGGGAGCCGGGGCGGGTGTGAATCCTGCCGTAGGACGGGCGCACGATGGGTATGTGGAGATCCCGGAGGAGCTGGTCGGTGCGCGGGTCGCGTTGCGGCACCGCATCGGGGAGCGCGACGGCCGGCCGCTCTTCACCGATGCCGTCGGCGACCTCGCCGCCGACGGCGCAGAGACCGTGGTGGTGCGGACGCGGCGCGGGCCGGTGCGCGTCGAGCGCTCCGCCGTCGTCGCCGTGCGCGCCGTCCCGCCTGCACCGCCGCGCCGTGCCCCGCTCGCCGCGGTCGTCCGACTGGAAGGGATCTGCGCCGACGCATGGCCCGCCGTGGTCGACCGGCCGCTGGGGACGTGGCGGCTGCGTGCCGCCGGCGGCTACACCGCGCGGGCCAACGCGGCCCTCGCGCTCGGCGACCCCGGTCTGCCGATCGCCGCGGCACTGGACGAGGTGCGCCGCTTCGCCCGCGAACACGGTGTGCCGCCCCGCGTCCACGTGCCCGTCGGCTCGCCATGGGACCGCGCCGTGGCGGCCGAGGGCTGGGTGCTGAACGTCGGCCACGCCAAGGGCGCCGAGGTATCGGTGCTGGTGGCGGAGGTCGCCGACCTGGTACCGCCGTCCGGCCTGCTCATCGAGCTGCCGACCCGGCCATCGGACGACTGGTGGCGGCTCGCCGTCGGCGGGCTACCGACCCCGGCGCAGGAACGGGTGCTCGCGGGCGCCCCGGACACCGCGTTCGGCACGCTGCGCGACCAGGACGGCGGGGTGCTCGGTCAGGTGCGCGCCACCGTGGTCGACGACCACGTGCACGTCTCGATGCTCGAGGTCGTGCCCGCCGCCCGCAGGCGCGGCCACGCCACCGCGCTGCTCGCCGCCGCCGCCGTGTGGGGCCGCGAGCGGGGCGCGAGGTGGGCGGTGCTGCAGGTGGCCCTGCAGAACGGCGGCGCACGGGCGCTCTACGACCGCCTCGGCTACGTCGAGCACCACCGCTACCGCTACTTGGTGCCGCCTGCCTGACCCGGCCCACGCACCCCTTCTCCGCCCACGCCACCCATCGACGCGTCGCGCCACCGCACAACTGGTGCATCGGCGGAAACACAGCGCGTCAGCGACTGGGCTTCGCGAGGCGGGCCTCGGCCTCGCGGGCCGCCTTCTTCAGCCCCGACCACTCGCCGAGATACTTCCCGACAACACCGACCACGGGGAGCATCCCGAGGCCCTCGTGCAGGACGTTGCCGTGCGGGCGTTTGTCGAGCTCGTCCTCCACGGCGAAGAGCGCGCGGCCGAGCCGCCACACGGCACGGGCCACCTTGGCGAGTGTGGGAGTGGTCGACGGCTTCGCCAGGTCACCTGTGAGCTCGGCAGCGCGGGCGTCGGCGGCCGCGTTCTCGGTGGCGGTGGCCGTCGACACGGCGAGATCGCGGCGGAAGAGCACCGCCCCGAGCAGGTTGACCAGCTCGTCCTCGTCCCGGACGCCGTGCTCGCCCGCGATGGCCACCAGGAGCATGCCCTGCCCGGCAGCACCGACGGCCTTGGAGACGGGCAGCCGGTTCGCGAGCGCCCCGCCAAGCCCGGGCACGGCGGCGATCAGCGTGGTGAAGCGGCCCACCCTGCGCACCCACCAGCGCGTGCGGGCCGGCACGTCCATCGCCGCCCACGCCGGCGTGCCCGGGAGCTCGACGGCGGCGAGTGCGTCGAGCACCTTGTCGCGCAGCCCGCGCTCCTCGACCGGCACGTCCTGGTGGCCGGCGGCCCGGGTATGAAGGCCGAACGGGTCGGCTTCCCGCAGCCCGTCGAGCACGGGGCGCGTGGCCCGGACGAACGGGCGGAGGATCGCGACGATCACCCGGTCCGGGATGGCGTCAGCCACCATCCCTCCCGCGGTACTCCCGCTCCATCACGGCACGCAGACCCCACAGGCCCGCGCCGATCCCGCCGACGGGCAGCAACAGCGACTGCCAGTTGGCCAGCAGCATCGCGTCGCCGCCAGGGCCGAACAGCCCCAGCACCCCGACGGCCGCCACCCACGCGATGAGTGGCGCGCCCGCCACAGCGGGCCGTGCGTCGATCTCGCCCGCCTGGCGCACCAGCCACGGCAACACGAGCACCGACAGCACGATGCCCATCGGCACCGGGATGCCGCTCGTGTAGAGCGGGGTGAACATCAGCCCGAACGCCCCGAGCAACAGCCCGTCGACGACGAGGAGCACGATCAGTGCGCCGTCGGGCAGCAGTGGTTGCTCCCGATCCGGCGCCATGATGTCCTCGGCGGTCTCGTCCACGGTCTTCTCAGGCATCCACGGTCTCCCCGAACAGGTCGTGCGCCGCCATGCTCACCCCGTCTGCCGGCACGAACTCCTCCACGTCGAGCAGGGGCTGCGCGACGAAGTTGCTCACCGCGAACGCCGTGACCTCGCCGTCCTGCCACACCGCCACCTGGGTGGCGTGCGCGCGCATGGCGGCGACCCGCGCCGCGCGCTGTGCCGAGACGTCCACCCGCACTCGGATCTCCTCGTCCGGCACGCTGGGCAGCTCGTCCGGCTCGGGCATCCGGAACGGCAGGCCGTCGCGGCCGGCCAGCTTCGCGAGCCCCGCGTCGAGGGTCGACCGGCCGACGACCGTGCAGAGCATCCGAGCCGGTACCCGGCGGACGGCGGCGGCGGTGATGTCGTGCGCCCGCACGTGGTCGGGGTGCCCGTAGCCGCCGTCGGGCCCGTATGTGACGACGACCTGCGGTCGCAGCTCCTCCATGACCGCCACGAGCTGGTCGACCTGCTCGTCGAACGCGTCCGGCCGGGCGAGGGCGCGCGGGTGCAGCCGCTGCGGCATGGCCGCGCGCACGCCGTGCCCCGCGAGCGCCATCCCCGAGTCGCGCCAGCGGCCGATGCCGCCCAGGTAGCGGTGGTCGCCGACACCCAGTGCGTCGCACGCGGCGGCGAGCTCCCCCGCGCGGTAACCGCCGAGCTGGTCGCCGCGGTCGGGGGCGAGCTCCGCGAGCTCGGCGGGGATCACCTCGCCCTGCTCCCCGAGGGTGCAGGTGACGAGCGTGACGGCCGTGTCGGGCTCGGCCGCGTAGCGCGCGAGCGTTCCGCCCGTGGAGAGCGTCTCGTCGTCGGGGTGGGCGTGCACGAAGAGCAGCCTCCGCCGGGCCGGGGGTGGCATCACGCTCGCACTCTACGTGGGCGGATCTACGCAACCCTTTCGTGACCTCGACGGGGTCAACAGACACGATCCGGACAGATACTGTCCGTCCCCAACATCACCGGAAATGCGGCAGACGCGCCATCCGCGTCGCCCGTTCGGACGATATGGGGGGACATGCGCGCGCGACGAGCAGCTGCCTGGACGGCGGTATCGGTGTCCATCGCCATGGTCACCGCCGCGTGCGGTGGGGGTGGCGAACCCGGTGGGGGCGCGACCGAAGCGAGCGGCGCCACCATCAGCGTGAACGGCACCGAGCCGGAGAACCCGCTCGTGCCCGGCAACACCAACGAGACCGGTGGCGGGAAGATCATCGACGCGCTGTTCAGCCCGCTCGTCGAGTACGACCCGCAGACCGCGCAGCCCGCCAACATGGTGGCCGAGTCGATCGAGACCACCGACTCGCGCGTCTACACGATCCGCCTGAAGGACGGCTGGACGTTCCACGACGGCACCGCGGTCACCGCGCAGAGCTTCGTCCGCGCCTGGAACTACGTCGCGTACTCCCCCAACGGCCAGCAGAACGGCGCCTTCTTCTCCCAGATCCAGGGCTACGACCAGGTCCACACCGAGGACCCGGACGGCACCGGCGGACCGCAGACGGCACCGCAGCCGGCCGCGCAGGAGATGTCCGGCCTGCGCGTCGTGGACGACCGGACCTTCGAGGTCACCCTGTCCGCACCGTTCGCGGTGTTCCCGATCATGCTGGGTTATCGGGCGTTCTCGCCGCTTCCGGACGCGTTCTTCACCGACCCGGCGGCGTTCGAGGCCCACCCGATCGGCAACGGACCGTTCCGCTTCGTCTCCCGCCAGCCGGGCGTCAACGTCCTCGTCGAGCGCAACGAGCAGTGGGCAGGCGCGCCCAGGCCGAGCATCTCCGGGGTGGAGTTCCGCTTCTACGAGTCCGCGGAGGCGGCCTACGCCGATGTCGTGGCGAACAACCTCGACTTCATCGAGGTCATTCCGCCCTCCGGGCTGGCGGGCAACCTCTACCAGACCGACCTCGCGAACCGCAGCGTGTCGCGCACCTTCCTCGGCGTGCAGCGCCTCGGCTTCCCGTTCTACGACGCGCGCTACCAGAACCCGCAGCTGCGGCAGGCGATCTCGATGGCGATCGACCGGGAGCAGATCAACCAGCGGATCTTCGGCGGCACCCGGCCACCCGCGGACGGGCTCGTGGCACCCGACGTGCCGGGCCGTGTCGCCAACCAGTGCGGCGAGCTGTGCACATACCAGCCGGAGCGCGCGCGGCAGATGTTCGAGGCGACCGGGTACCAGGGGGCGATCGAGCTGACCTCGAACGCCGACTCCGGCAACGCGGAGTGGATGCAGGCCACGTGCGTCTCCATCAGCAACGCGCTCGGCGTGCAGTGCAACTTCGTCCCGGTGCCCACCTTCGGCGAGCACCGCTCGGCGATCAACGCCCGGCAGCTGACCCGGATCTACCGCAGCAGCTGGGTGGCGGACTACCCGTCGATCGAGAACTTCCTCAACCCGCTGTACCGCACGGGTGGCGCCACCAACGACGGCGAGTACTCCAACCCGGCGGTCGACGCACTGCTCGCCCGCGCGGACGCGGCTCCGTCCATCGAGGAGGGCAACACGCTCTACCAGGAGGCCGAGCGCATGATCATCCAGGACATGCCGGCGATCCCGGTGTACTTCCAGTCGTTCCAGGCGGGCTGGTCGGAGCGGCTGCAGAACGTCACGGTCACACCGTTCCGCGAGCTCGACCTGGAGAGCGTCACGGTCTCGGAGTAGGACGGTAGGACCGTGGGGCGCTACGTCCTTCGCAGGCTCCTCCAACTCGTCCCGGTGTTCCTCGGGACGACGTTCCTCATCTACCTGCTCGTCTGGGCGTTGCCGGGCGACCCGTTCGCCGGCAAGTGCGGCGAACGGGCCTGCCCGGACGCGTACGTCGCCCGCATGCGCGAGGAGTTCCACCTGGACGAGAACATCGTCGTGCAGTACCTGCGCTACCTCGGCAACCTGGCGCAGGGCGACTTCGGCGAGACGTTCTCCGGCACGTCGGTCGGCGAGCTGATCGCGGCCGCGTACCCGGTCACGCTGCGGCTGGCGATCGTCGCGCTGCTGATCGAGGGGATCATCGGGGTGCTCGCCGGGGTGCTCACCGGCCTGCGCTCGGGTGGCTTCCTCGACAACCTCGTGCTGGTATCGACGCTCTTCCTGATCTCGATCCCGGTGTTCGTCACCGGCTACGTGCTGCAGACCGTGCTGGGGCTGCGGCTGGGGATCATCTCGCCGACCGTCTCCGCAGGCGCCGGTTTCGGGGAGCTGATCGTGCCCGGCTTCGTGCTCGGCAGCCTGTCGATGGCGTACGTCGCCCGGCTCACCCGCACCTCCATCGCGGAGAACCGGCGCTCCGACTACGTCCGCACCGCGGTCGCGAAGGGCCTCGAACCGCGCCGCGTGGTCGGCGTGCACCTGCTCCGGAACTCGTTGATCCCGGTCGTCACGTTCCTGGGTGTCGATCTCGGCTCGCTCATGAGCGGTGCGATCGTCACCGAGGGCATCTTCAACATCCGCGGCGTCGGCGGCCTGATCTTCCGCTCCATCGCGCTGCGGGAGGGCGCCACCGTCACCGGGGTGGTCGTCCTGCTCGTGATCGTCTACCTGCTGATGAACCTGCTGGTGGACGTGATCTACGCCGTACTGGACCCGAGGATCCGCTATGTCTGACCCCAGCGTGCTGGCCGCGGCGGGCCCGGACCGGGCGCGCAGCCTCGCCTCCGACGCATGGCACGACCTGCGCAGGCGCCCGCTCTTCCTGATCGCGACGACGCTGATCGCGTTCCTGCTGGTGCTCTCGGCCTTCCCGCAGCTGTTCACCTCCGTCGACCCGACCGTCGGCGACCTCGCCCGCAGCCGGCAGCCACCGTCGGCGCAGGCGTGGTTCGGCTACGACCTGCTCGGCCGCGACGTGTTCGCGCGCACGGTCTACGGCACGCGGGTGTCGATCGTCGTCGGGGTGCTCGCCACGACGTTGACCGTGCTCATCGGCGGTGCGTTGGGCATGTTCGCCGGCTACTACGGCGGATGGCTGGACAGCCTCGTCTCCCGGCTCACCGACGTCGTCTTCGGCCTGCCGTTCGTGCTCGGCGCGATCGTGATCCTCTCGAGTTTCCGCGAGACGATCGGCGAGGGCGCCGCCGGGATCACCGCGCTCGTGGTGCTGACGATGGCCGCGCTGTCGTGGCCGGTGTCCATGCGGATCACGCGGTCGGCCGCGATCGCGGCCCGCGACCAGGACTACGTCCGCGCCGCCCGCGCGCTCGGGGCGAGCCCCGCGCGGGTGATCTGGCGGCACATGCTGCCGAACTGCCTCGCCCCCGTGCTGGTCTACGCCACGATCGCGCTCGGCGCCTTCATCGGCGTGGAGGCCACGCTGTCGTTCCTCGGCATCGGGCTGCGCGAGCCCGTCGTGTCGTGGGGCGTGATGATCAGCGAGGCGCGCGACTACCTGCGCGTCGCGCCGTTCCTGCTGCTGTTCCCCGCCGCGTTCCTCGCCGTCACGGTGCTCGCGTTCGTGATGCTCGGCGACGCGGTGCGCGAGGCGTTCGACCCGAAGGGCCGCTGATGTCGAATCCCCTGCTGGAGGTGGACGGCCTCCGCGTGGAGTTCCACACCCGCGACGGGGTGGCGCACGTGCTCAACGGCGTCGACTACCACGTGGACTCCGGGGAGACCCTCGCCGTGCTCGGTGAGTCCGGGTCCGGCAAGAGCGTCACGGCCAACACGATCATGGGGATCCTGCCGGCCCCGCCCGCGGTCGTCACGGGGGGTGTGGTGCGCTACCGCGGGGAGGAGCTGCTCACCGCCACTCCGCAGCGGCGCAGGGAGCTGCGCGGCGAGCACATGGCGATGGTCTTCCAGGATGCGCTGTCGGCGCTGAACCCGGTGTTCACCGTCGGGTTCCAGATCGGAGAGCAGCTGCGCACCCGGCGCGGGATGAGCAGGCGCGACGCGGAGAAGCGGGCGGTCGAGCTGCTCGACATGGTCGGCATCCCGGCCGCACGGCAGCGGGTGCGCGACCACCCGCACCAGTTCTCGGGCGGCATGCGGCAGCGCGTGATGATCGCGATGTCGCTCGCGCTCGACCCCGACGTCCTCATCGCCGACGAGCCGACCACCGCGCTCGACGTCACCGTGCAGGCCCAGATCATGGACCTGCTCGCCGAGATCCAGGCAGAGCGGCACATGGGCCTGATCCTGATCACGCACGATCTCGGCGTGGTCGCGGAGGTGGCCGACCGGATCGCCGTGATGTACGCGGGCCGGATCGTCGAGCACGCGGACGTGCACTCGCTCTACGCCAACCCGTGCCACCCGTACACCCGGTCGCTCCTGGAGTCGATCCCGCGGGTCGACACGAAGGGCACCACCCTCAGGGCCATCCGCGGCCTGCCGCCGAGCCTCACCCGGATCCCGCCCGGCTGCCCGTTCCACCCGCGGTGCCCGATGGCAGCCGATATCTGCTCCGATGTCGTACCGCCGCTCGAGGTGCTGCCCGGCGGCCGGTCGTCCGCGTGCCTGTTCGCCGAGGAGCTGGTGGCGCGATGACACCCATTCTGGAGGTCGAGAACCTCGTCAAGCACTTCCCGGTACAGGTCGGCATCGTCTTCAAGCGCACCGTCGGGCACGTGCGGGCCGTCGACGGCGTGTCGTTCGAGCTGCGCAAGGGCGAGACCCTCGGTGTGGTCGGCGAGTCCGGCTGCGGGAAGTCGACGCTGGCCCAGGTGCTGATGCGGCTGGAGCCGCCGACCTCGGGCCGGGTCCGCTTCCGCGGTGAGGACGTCTTCGCCAAGCGCGGCAAGGCGCTGCAGGCGCTGCGCCGGTCGATCCAGATCGTGCTGCAGGACCCGTACACGTCGCTGAACCCGCGCATGACCGTCGGCGACATCGTCGGTGAGCCGTTCGACATCCACCCCGACGTCGCCCCGAAGGGCGCGCGGCGCAAGAAGGTGCAGGAGCTCCTCGACGTCGTCGGGCTCAACCCGGAGCACATCAACCGCTACCCACACCAGTTCTCCGGGGGCCAGCGCCAGCGCATCGGGATCGCCCGCGCGCTCGCGCTGAAGCCCGAGGTGATCGTCTGCGACGAGCCGGTATCGGCGCTCGACGTGTCGATCCAGGCCCAGGTGATGAACCTGATGGACGAGCTGCAGCGCGAGTTCGGCCTCTCCTACCTCTTCATCGCCCACGACCTCTCCGTGGTGCGCCACCTGTCCGACCGGGTGGCCGTCATGTACCTGGGCAAGATCGTGGAGATCGGCACGGAGGACGAGATCTACAACCGCCCGGCCCATCCGTACACGCAGGCGTTGCTCTCGGCCGTGCCGGTTCCCGACCCGGCCGTGCGCGCCGCGCGGGCCCGGATCCGGCTCACGGGCGACGTCCCGAGCCCGGTGGACCCGCCCAGCGGCTGCCGCTTCCGCACCCGGTGCTGGAAGGCCACGGAGATCTGCGCGGACGAGGAGCCCGCCCTCGTCGTTCGCGGCAGCGGGCACCACCCGAGCGCCTGTCATCACGCGGAGGAGCAGCACCTGCTGCCGAGCTGAAACGACCTCGCCAGGGGAGGCACCGGGCTAGTGTCCCCCGCCGGAAGTCCGCCGAATAGTTCGGCGGCCCAGGCCCACGCTGGCCGCACCGGCCGACGGGCCGAGTACGTCCAGTACGAGGCCCGCCGTCCGGCGCACCCAGCGAGAACCTGGATCTGGTTGTGCTCTGGTTGGCGAGTACGCCCAGGAGCTCGAGGACCCCGAGCGTGCGAGCGAGTCCGGTGCCCGCGCCGAGCCGGCGCAGGTTCGCGATGATGGCACGCCTGACCAACGGCACCTTCGTCAGCTAGGAGGGTCGCAGCGCGAGCGCCGGCGCCACCCGCGGTGCGGGTGGCGCCACATCTCCGGGGCCTGCGGATCACGCGCTCGCGACGGCGCGGGTACGCACGATCAGAGCCGCGGCCAGGATCAGCAGTGCCCACATCGGCCAGAAGTAGCCGCCGCCCGCGAACGCCCAGACGGCGATCTCGACCCCGGCGAGCACCGCGCAGGCGACCGTGCCGATGGCGATCCAGCGGGGCATGCCGGGCGGCGTCCGCAATGCCAGGCGCAGCCCCGCGTCCGCGGCGAGCGCGCCGCCGAGGCCGATCCAGGCCCACACCGGCCAGAAGGTCCCACCTCCGGTGAGCATCCAGATCAGGGTCAGGCCGGAGCCTGCGGCCAGTGCGACTGCGGCGTTGCGCCTCAACCGGCTGCGCAGGCCCTGGTACACCGGGCTCGTGTGGGTCGGTGCTGTGGTGATGTGGTCGATGTTCGTCATGACTAGAGCTTCGCCTGGTGGAAGGGGCCGCGGCAGCAGCGTGGACTCCCGACGTGGGGGGTCTACCACCCCCGGCCGCACCGGGGGTGCGGGCTACCGCGGGGCGGCGGCAGGTGGCTGCTGGAGTTAGGCGAGAACGGCGAGCACGCGGCGGTTGGCGTCGGGGGCGATGGTCAGCCCCAGCTTCGCGAAGATCGAGTTGGTGTGCTTGCCCACCGACTTCTCCGTGATGACGAGCGCCTCGCCGATGGCGGCGTTGGAGCGTCCCTGCGCCATGAGCGCGAGCACCTCGAGCTCGCGGTCGGTGAGGCGCTGGAGGCCCGGATCGCGGAGCTGGCGGCCCAGCAGCTTCGCGACGACGGTCGGGTCGAGCGCGGTTCCGCCGCCTGCCACCCGGTGGACCGCGTCGAGGAACTCGTCGAAGTCCGACACCCGGTCCTTGAGCAGGTACCCGATGCCGCCCCGCGTGTCGGCGAGGAGCTCACGGGCGTAGAGCTGCTCGACGTACTGGGACAGCACCATGACCGGCAGCTCCGGAAGCTGCCTACGGGCCTCCAGGGCGGCCCGCAGACCCTCGTCCGTGAAGGTGGGCGGGAGCCGGACGTCGACGACGGCCAGGTCGGGCCGCCGGGTCAGCAGCTCGTGCAGCAGCTGCGGCCCGTTGTCGACCGCGGCGACCACCTCGATCCCGCGCGACTCGAAGAGCCGGACGAGCCCGTCGCGCAGCAGTCCGAGATCCTCGGCCAATACGATCCGCACGCCACCCCTACCCTTTCTCGTCGCACCTGATCGTGATCGTCACCGCGGTCGGGCCTCCGGGCGGGCTGTCGACGACGACGCGCCCGTCGAACACCTCGACGCGTTCCGCGACACCGCGCAGCCCCGACCCCTTCGCCACGGACGCACCCCCGCAACCGTCATCGGTGACCCGGGCCGTGAGCACCCCGTCGGCGAGGGTCACCGTCACCGCCGCGGTGCTCGCGTCGCTGTGCTTCACGACGTTCGTCAGGCACTCGGCCACCGCGAAGTACGCCGCGACCTCCACGGCGTCGGGCAGCTGCACAGGAAGCTCGGTGTGCACGGTGACCGGCATCGGCAGGTCGAGCGCCAGTGCGTCGATGGCGCCGGCGAGACCGCGGTCGGCCAGGACAGGGGGATGGATCTGCTGCATGACGGCGCGCAGGTCCTCGAGTGCCGACCCCGCGGTGCCGCGGCTCTCCGCGAGGAGCGAAAGTGCCGCGTCCGGGTCGGTGCGGACGAGCTGCTCGGCCAGCCCGAGGGTCACGCGCAGCGACACGAGCCGGGCCTGGGCGCCGTCGTGGAGATCGCGTTCGATCCGACGCAGCGCGGCAGCCTGGTGGTCGACGGCACCGCGTCTGGTCCGGGTGAGCGTCTCCACGCGGCGGGCGAGCTCCTGCTCACGCGACGGCGGGAGCCGGGAGAGGATCCAGGCGTGCGTGCTCAAGGCGGCGGTGAGGATCAGCAACGGCCAGACCGGCCAGAAGAAGCCACCGCCGGTGAGCAGCCAGACGACGATCTCGAGCGGGGCGAGCACGGAGAAAACGGCGACGTGGACGGCGAACCACCGGCGCCTGCCGGACGGCGTGCGCCAGGCAAGGCGCAACCCGATGTCGGCCGCCATGGCGGTGATCAAGCCGAACCAGACCCAGCGCAGCCATTCCGGGTCGCTACCGCCGATGGCCCAGATGACGGTCGCCGCGGTGCCGGCAGCCAGCGCGAGCCCGATCTCCCACCGCAGCGATCGATTCTCCAGGGCGGCGCGCAGAGGTATGGCGGGGGGCACGGATGACCGGCCGCGCGTCATCGTCGTCTCCCCCCGCCGACACAGCACCCCGGATGGTGCCACTGTTCGGATCCTCAGGAACGGGCGGTGTGGTTCGCGGGGCGACGGCCGTAGGTGAGCCGGCGCAGCACCCGCTCGGCAGGGCCCGCCATTCCCCGTTCCTCCAGCCAGGACGCGGCGGCCACCGAGGCAGCCCACGTGAGGACCGCGATGCCCGCGGCGACGAACGCATCCCCGGCAGGCCCACCGAGCGCCATGCCCCACGGGGCCAGCAGAACCGCCCAGACGACGGACTGGAACAGGTAGCCCGAGAGCGAACGGCGCCCCAGGGCGCTGACGGCCGCGGTGGCCCGTCCCACCGGGCTCGCGGCGTCCCTGGTGGACAGCCACATTCCGACGAGCGCGATCAGGGCGACGTAACCCGGGCCTCCGTAGCCACCGCTCACGGCGTGCAGGATCGCCATCTGCTCGACGGCGGCCGGGCTCACGTCGAGAACCCCGGCGGACAGCAGCGCGTAAGGCAGGCCTCCCGCCACCGTCACGGTCAGGCAGACGGCCGCGGTCCAGGCCAGGAGACTGCGGTGCTGAGCCGGGTCCTCGAGGAGGCGACGCCGCGCGGCCCACATGCCCAGCCACACGACGATGATGAACGGGATGACCGTCGCGGTGTGCACCGGCCACTCGGCGAGGCGCTCCACGGCCGACTGGAGGTAGGTGGGGGCGGCGAGCGACGGGTTGGGGGAGTTCTGCAGCACCGCGTGCCCCCCGGTGTCGGCAGCGAGCCGCGCGACGAGCAGAGCGGCCAGGACGATCACGTAGACCAGCTGCGCACCCCAGACCCAGAGGACGGCGCGATGGAACCGGTCGCCGCGGTTCAGCAGGAGCAGCGTGGCGATGATCCCGACGATGCCGTACGCGGCGAGGAAGTCACCGAAGTACAGCAGCGCGGCGTGCACCAACCCGAACCCGACCAGCCACCCGTTGCGGCGCAGCAGGACCCGCCTTGCGTCCCCGACTCCGCCCCCACGTCGTCGCGCCAGCTGGACGAGGCCGTACCCGAACATCACCGCGAAGACCGGATACGCACGGCTGTCGACGAACGCGGCGAGGAGGAAGTTCAGGATCCTCCCGGCTCCGGCCGGGGTGGGGTCGAGCCCTGGCTGGCTCGCGAACACCACGTTCGCGCTGTTGGCGAGCGCGATGAACAACAGCATCGCCCCGCGAGCCAGGTCCGGGGTGAGCGCTCGCCCGGGGTGCGCGTGCCGGCTGTCGCGGGCCGAGCTCGCGATCTCGATCGTTGTCATACCGCGAGCGTGGTCGCAGCGGGCGGCAGCCGACAGCGGTGTGGGCTCCCCTCGCAGGGGGCCTACTACCCCTGTCACTCTTCATTCGTGATCAGCAGTAGTGGCGTCAGAGCAATATCGCATCAGTTCTGCCTGCTCTCGCGTGCTACGACGCCGTGGTGGCGGTGATGGCGTCGGCGAGTTGTTCGGGGGCATCGAGCGATACGAGTGTCCTGGCCTTCGGGACCTCCACGAAGCGGGCATTGCCGAAGGCGCGCTGCAGGCGGCGGCCGAGCTTGGTCGTGAAGGCGCGGTCGGCGGTGCCCCACACGATGGTGACCGGGCCGGCGAACCGGTCGAGTCGGGTCGACACGTCGAGCAGGTCCTTGCGCTTGGCCGCTCGCAGGAACTCGACGGCGTCCTTGCGGATCGCCTTGTTCTCGAGGCTCGGCGCGATCCAGGCCCGGGTCTGTGCGGGGTCGAGCTTGTTGGCGAGCAGTCCCAGTCCCATGGGTGAGTGCCGGAAGGCGCGCCACCGCATCGGCTGCAGGTTGATCTTCATTCTGATCTCGCCCTTGAGCAGGGAGAACATCACGTTGAACGGGAAGGGCGGGAATGTGTCGAACGCGTCGCAGTTCGTGAGGACGACCCGGCCGATCCGACTCGGGTCCGTGTCGAGCAGGAACTGGCACAGCGCGCCACCGGTGTCGCCACCCACGAGCGTGACACCGTGCAGATCGAGTGCCTCGATGAACAGCAGGATCTGATTGGCGATCCCGCGCGGTGACTGGTCGGTTCCCGGCTTCATGGGGGTGCGGTGGGAGCCGAGCGGCCAGTCCGGCGCGTAGGAGCGAATGCCCTGCGCCGCGAGCAGGTCGGCAACACCCGACCAGAGCGACCCGTCCATCAAGAACGGGTGGACGAAGAGAACCGGCGGTGCGGCCGCGTCGGCGGGACCGGCGGCCCGGAAATTCACAACTCCGTGCGAAAGCTCGACCGATTCCACGGTGCGTCTCCTGGTCTGTGTAAGAGTTGCAGAAACCTTCATGGCTTGCGGATCGCTGCTCGATACCGGCGGGGCGCAGCCCGGTGTGAGCGCCGAACTCGCCGGGTGGTCACCCGGGTCATCGGCTCTCCGCCTTCACCCGGCGGAGCACGACAATGGCGGCGACGATCGTCCAAGCCATCGACAGCACGCGACCGACCGGCAGGAACAGGTTGGCGTAGTAGATGGCCAACGACAGCACCGACAGCACGGCGAGCGTGCCGGAGACGAAGCCGAACCAGCGGCTCGGCGTGCGGAACAACCGCTCCCGGCCGAGCACAAGGGCCGAGCCGAACACGAAGAGGCCGAGCAGGACGACGTTGGCGACACCACCGGCGTAGAAGCTCCCCTGGCGCAGGACCGTGACGGTCGTGTCGCTCGCCGACGGCGCGAGCACGGCGAGCGTCCCGGACAGCGCGGACGAGACCACCATGGCGGCCGTGGACAGGTAGCCGACCGGCGGCAGCCACGCGGCGCCCGCCGCACGTAGGGCGGGGGCGAGTCCGGCGACGAACACCGCGAAGCAGGCCACCGAGACGATCTGCAGCCCGGCGGTGATCGCGACGGCGGTCGGGTTGGCCGCGTAGAAGGCGGCCACCTCCGAGGCGGGGGAACCGGGCAGCGGCAGCTCCCCGTCGGCGAACGCCCCGGACACCGGGCCCACCGCGAGGTAGGCGCCGAGGAAGCCGATGGCGGCGAGCACGCCGACGCCGGGTGTGCTGCGGGACAGGGCCCGGGTGGATGTGTTCATCGCTCACTCCTGTCGTTCGAGGTGGATGCCAGGATGGGGAAGTGGCCCCGTGGGCACGTCCTGCTCACGGCGACACCTGGCTTACGTCGCCGGCGGTAGCCGGGCCGATCGCATTGCGCCCGGGTGCCGGCTCGCCGCGGGCCGACAGGACGCGGCGCAGGATTGCAGGCCGGGTCAGCGCGGTCGGGGCGTCGAGCAGGCCGATGACACGACCGAACTGCCGCGCGACGACCGGGTCCCGCTCCGCAAGGACGAGCAGGCGGGCCATGTAGGCGTTCATCAACCGGATCCCGAGCGTCCGCTTCCCCGCGACCTCCGGGAGGGCGAGGTCGGATCCGAGGCTCATCTGCCACGCCCGATGCACGATCCGGTCGACGGCGGCGAAGTAGCGGCGGGCGAGCCCGGCGCGGCCATCGGCGAGGCACCGGCGCAGCTCGAGCGCCTCCACGGCGGCGACGGTCATGCCCTGGGCGTAGATCGGGTTGAAGCTGCACACAGCGTCACCGGCGACGAGCAGCCCGTCCGGGAACCGGCGCAGCCGCCGGTAGTGCCGTCGCTGGTAGGCGGGAAAGCGGTAGTGGGTGATCCCGGACGTCGGCTCGGCCGCCCGGATCGCGGCGGCCACGTCCGGTGGGGCGACGGCGGCGGCGAACTCGAGGAAGCCCTCGTCATCGGCGGGTGGGTGGTTCGCGCGGCCTATCCCGGCGAGGGTGAGCAGCCTTAGCCCGCCCTCGACCGCGTTGAAGGCCATGCCACGGGCGTTTCCTGGAACCGCTCCGACCATGACCGACGCCTCGACGTCCGCTCCGGGGGCCAACCGGAGATGGCGGGAGGCGTAGCCGAGGTCGATCCTCGGGCGGTCCTCGACAGGGCGGTCGAAGCCGAGGGCCTCCAGCCAGACCGGAGTGCGGGAGGCGCGCCCGGTGGCGTCGACGACGAGCTCGGCCGGGACGGACTCCACCGCGCTGCCCGCGTCACGACGCAGTACCCGCACGCCGGTGATGCGGGTGCCGGTCCCGTCGGCGAGCAGGCCGACGACGTCGCAGCCGGCGAGCAGCTCGACACCGGACAGCGTCCGGACCCGCTCGCGGATGTGCCGTTCCAGGAACGGCCTGGTCGCCTGCACGGCGGCGGCGCCGATCGGCGTGCGCAGCAGGCGCCGGCCTCCGATGACGGCGCGGATGTCCACGAGCGGCTCGACGGGGACGGCACCGGCACGGGTCAGCTCGTCGAGGACGCCGGGGAGGAGCTGGTCGACCGCGTGTGCGCCGCGGGGCATGAGGCCGTGCGTGTGACCGCCTTGCGGCACACCGCGTCGCGGGTCGTCCGCGGCGGGGATCCGGTCCCGTTCGATGACCGTGACGCGGTCGTGGGAGTCGGTGAGCACCCGGGCGGCCAGCAGGCCGGCGATCCAGGCACCCAGGACGACGGCGTGTCCGTTGCGTGGCATCGAGCACCTCCTCGTGTCGGGAGGGCCGACGATGCGCCGTGGCGGTGTTCAGGCAGGAGGCCGGATGCTGTCCATTCGCTGGTCAGCTCTCAGGCGATCGGCTCACGGAGTGGGGCCGTGCAGCTCGCGCCGCCACATCCACTCGACGATTCGGTCGACGGCGCGGTTGCGGTGGCGGCGGTAGGTGCTGAAGGACAGGTGCAGCATCTCGGCGGCTCGCTCCTGGGTCGGAGCGGGGCGCAGGAAAGTTCGGTTGACGACGTCGAAGAGGCCATGCTCGCGAGGATCGGCGCGCAGCGTCTCGACGGCCTCGATGATCAGGTCGCGGAGGGCGGACGTGGCCTCCCCACCGCAGGCTCGGTCCCGGACGAGCCGGGAGCGCAGCAGCGGGTTGCGGCTGAGCGCGTCGGGGGAGTGCAGGTCGTGCAACGCGGCCCGGACGGCCGCGGCGAACTCGGGCTGCGAGAGCACGACCTCGGACGTGTGCGGGTGTGGCGGCGCGGTGGGCAGGCCGAGCTCGCGGTCCGCGGTGCGGTCCAGCCACTCCCGCAGCCCGGGGCGCCGCCAGTCGTGGGCGAACACGACGTACCGGCGCCGGCCGATCAGGTAGTCGGCCTCGGGGGCCCGGCCGAAGTCGATGTAGTCCATGACCGGCGCCCAGAGGTGCTCGTCCTCGTACGTCCCGATGAAGTCCCACGCCCACCTGTGCTGGCCGACGACGTCCTCGACGAACCAGACCGTCATCAGGCCGAGGGATGCGGACGGCCCGTGCCCGTACTCGGCGTCGAGGAAGAACCGCGACGCAAGCACCTGCTCTCCCGGCCGCGGCGGGCCGTGCCGCTGGGCGTAGGCCAACATCGCCCGCGCCCCGGGATCGCGGTCGAGATCGGCCCCGGTGGCCTCGTGCAGCGCCAGCCGCCCGGCGTACCCGGCGACGTCGCGCTCCGGCCCCCGGAAGACCCGGAAGCCATCCGGCTGCCGCTGCAGCCAGTACTCGACCAGCTCGGCCTGCTCGAGGCCCTGGTGCCGGCGGGTCATCGCCAGGATCGGCTCCCGATCCGCGGGTTGAACGTGGTCGATGCGGTCGATGCCCATGTCGAAGCGTTCGAAGTACCGCGCCATGGGCGGGTGCGTGCGCGCGAGGAACATCAGGTCTGCGACCCGGTGCAACCGGTCGGTCTCTCCGGCTCGTTCGGCCATGGTCACGACCTCGGCCCGGATCCGGCGATGCAACTGGGCGTAGCCGTGGCGGTCGCGCCAGCGCAGGTCCGCGTCGAGCAGGTCGCGCACGAGGTCATGCGGGTACAGCCCGTATGGCCCCTCCTCGACGAACGGCAGCCCGCGCAGCCAACCGAACAGCTCACCCGCGGCGTCCCCGGCGTCGAGCACGGCGCGCAACAGGTCCTCGGTGGTGAACCGCGCGTACGCCGCTGCCTCGAGCGCGGCTCGGTGCAGCGGGCTCGGCGCAGCGTCCACGATGTGCGCGAGCAGTGTCCCGACGAGATCGGGTACGTCGAGCAGCGAGGCGGACACGGCCGTGACGCCGCGCCGGCGCACGGCGTCGACCAGCAGCGACAGCGTGAGCGGGTGCCCGTGGCTGAGGCTCTGGAGGCGGTCGTTCAGCTGCGGCGGGATCCCCTCGACCGCGAGATAGGCGCGGGTGTCGTCGGGAGTGAGATTGCGCAGGCAGACCACCCGCAGCAGGTCCCGCCAGGCCGGGTCGGCCAGCCAGCGCGAACCCGGCGGGTGCCGGCCGGCGATCACGACGAGAGCGTCGTGGGGAAGGGAGACCAGCAGCTCGTCGCGCACCCAGTCCTCGAGGGGCTGCAGCAGCTCGAAGGTGTCGACGAGCAGGACCGGCGGGTCGTGGGCGGCGAGCCGGTCGCCGAGCGCGTCGAGGACGGCGGCCCGGGTCGGCGGGACGAGTCGGGCGTCGATGCGGACCACCCGCGCGCCCTCGGTCTCTGCCACGTCCGCGAACACGTCGATCAGGGTGGACTTGCCGACCCCGCCCGGACCGTGCAGGAACAGCACCCGGAACGGGGCGAGCTCGCCGGTATCTCCGGCCGCGGACCGGCCGTCGAGGGCGTGCCGCAGCAGTTCGACCTCGCCGGAGCGGCCGACGAACCGGCGCAGCCGCGCGCGCCGCAGCTGCGCCCCGAGTGACTCCCGCTCACCCACCATGGCGACCGTAGCCCTGTCGCGCTCACACCACTCGCCGCGATCTTGTCCGTGTGAAGCCCGGGGCAGGCGCGCTCCCGGTGCAAGCCTGGTCAGAGCAGGCTCTTGCGCTCCGCGTAGTGGCAGGCCGCGGGGTGGCCGTGGCCTCGGTCGATCAGCTCGGGAGGCTGCTCGACGCACGCCGTGCGCTCGGACTCGGTGAGCTCGTTCGCGAACTTCGGGCAGCGGGTCCGGAAGCGGCAGCCGCTGGGCGGGTCGGCCGGGCTCGGCACGTCGCCGACCACGGTGATCCGCTCGCGGGCGCGCTCCTTGCGCGGGTCCGGGAGCGGGATGGCGGAGATCAGCGCCTGGGTGTAGGGGTGGGCAGGGCCCTCGAACAGCTCGTGGGAGGTGCCCGTCTCGACGATCGTGCCCAGGTACATCACCGCGATGCGGTCGGCGATGTGGCGCACCACCGACAGGTCGTGCGAGACGAACAGGTAGGACAGGCCCAGCTCGGACTGCAGCTCGTCGAGCAGGTTGAGCACGCCGGCCTGGATGGAGACGTCCAGCGCGGACACCGGCTCGTCGAGCACGAGCACCTTGGGCCGCAGCGCGAGCGCCCGCGCCACGCCGATGCGCTGGCGCTGGCCGCCGGAGAACTCGTGCGGGAACCGGTTGCCGTGCTCGGGCTTCAGGCCGACCGTGCGCAGCAGGTCGCGCACGACGGCGCGGCCCTCGTCGCCGTAGCGGCCGTGGATGCGCAGCGGCTCGGCGATGATCTCGTTCACCGGCATCCGCGGGTCGAGCGACGCGTACGGGTCCTGGAACACGATCTGCAGGTCGCGGCGCAGCGACCGCATCTCGGAGCGCGAGAGCGCCGTGAGCTCGCGGCCCTCGTAGTACACCTCCCCCGACGTGGCGGGCTGCAGGTTCAGCAGCACGCGCGCCGTGGTGCTCTTGCCGCACCCCGACTCGCCGACGAGGCCGAGGGTCTCGCGCTCGGCGAGCTCGAACGAGACGCCGCAGACCGCGTGCACCTCCCCGACCTGGCGGCGCAGCAGCCCGCGGGAGCGCACGGGGAAGTGCTTGACGAGGTTGCGCACGCTCAGCACGGGCGGCGCGGCGACGGAAGCGGCGGTCATGCGTTGTCCTGCGATTCGAGATCGGCGGTCTCGCGCACGAACTCGGCGAGCGCCGCGGTGTCGGCGACAGTCGTGCGGAAGAGCTGTCCTGCCTCGGCTCCCGTCAGCTCATCGGAGAAGTGGCACGCGGCCGTGTGGTCCGGGCCAGTGGTGGGCTCCAGCGGCGGTTCCACCTCGTCGCACACTTCCCGGGCCAGCGGGCAGCGCGGGGTGAACGGGCACCCGGGAGGCATGTTGACCAGCGACGGCGGTGCGCCGGGGATCGGGGTGAGTCGCTCCGACGGGCGGTCGAGCCGCGGCAGGCTGCCCAGCAGCCCGAGCGAGTACGGCATGCGCGGGGTGTAGAAGACGTCCTCCGCGCTGCCGCTCTCGACGAGCCTGCCCGCGTACATCACGAGGACGCGGTCGGCCCGCCCGGCGATCACGCCGAGGTCGTGGGTGATCAGCACCATCGCGGCACCGGTCTCCTCGCGGGCGGTGTCGAGCGCGTCGAGGATCTGCGCCTGCACGGTCACGTCGAGTGCCGTGGTCGGCTCGTCGGCGATGATCACGTCCGGGTCGTTGGCCATCGCGATCGCGATGACGACGCGCTGCCGCATGCCGCCGGAGAGCTCGTGCGGGTAGCTGGCCAGCCGCGCCTTCGCGTTGGGGATGCGCACGATCTCCAGCAGCTCACCCGCCCGCTTCAGCGCGGCGGCCTTGCTGATGTCGTGGTGGGCGCGCACGGCCTCCGCGATCTGGTACCCGACGGTGTAGACCGGGTTCAGCGAAGTCATCGGGTCCTGGAAGATCATCGCGATGCGGCGGCCGCGGATCTTCGCCAGCTCCGCGTCCGGGGCGCCGAGGAGCTCCTTGCCGCCGTACCGCACGGATCCCGCGACCTTCGCCGATCCGGGCAGGAGCCCCATCACGGCCATCGACGTGACCGACTTCCCCGAGCCCGACTCGCCGACGATGCCCAGCACCTCGCCCCGGCGCAGCTGGTAGCTCACGCCGCGGACGGCCTGGACGAGGCCGTCGTCAGTGAGGAACCCGACGGTGAGGCCGTCGACCTCCAGCACCACGTCGTGAGATGAGCGGGCGGTCTCGCCGTCGGTCTGCGCCACCGCCAGCAGATCCTCCTCCGGGGTCATGCGCGCACCTTCGTCTGCTGCGGGTCGAGCGCGTCCCGCAGGCCGTCGCCGACGAAGTTGATGGTCAGGGCGATCAAGATGATGAACAGGCCCGGGAAGTAGAACAGCCACGGCCGGGTGGTGAGCGCCGTCTGCGCCTCGCTGACGAGGATGCCGAGCGACGTGTCCGGCGGGCGCACGCCGAAGCCGAGGTACGACAGCGACGTCTCCAGCAGGATCGCGATCGCCACGAGCACCGTGGCGTTCACGATGATCGACCCGAGCGCGTTGGGCACCAGGTGCCGGAAGATGATCCGCGCGTCGCTGGCGCCCAGCGCCTTGGCCGCCTCGATGAACTCCTTCTCCCGCAGCGACAGCACCACCCCGCGAGCCACGCGGGACACGTACGCCCAGTACAGGCCGGCGATGACCACGGAGATCAGCCACCACGAGCCGCCGAAGTTGTGCGCGAGCATGGCCGCGACGGCCAGCAGCGGCAGCGTGAGGACGAGGTCGGAGATCCGCATGAGGATCGTGTCGGTGAGCCCGCCGAAGTACCCGGCGACCGCGCCCCACACCGTGCCGACGACCGTGGAGAACAGCGCGACGAGCACGGCGATCTGCAGCGAGATCTGGGTGCCGCGCAGCACCTGCGCGAACTGATCCTTGCCGGCGGCGTCGGTGCCGAACGGGTGGTCGAGCGACGGTGCATCCGACTTGTCCGGGGTGAACTCGCCGAAGCCGTACTTCCACAAGGCGCCGCCGACATAGGCCAGCAGGATCAGCAGCACGAGCACGACGAGGCTGCCCACGGCGAGCCGGTGCTGCAGGAACCGGCGCAGCACGAGCTGGAACTGGCTGCGCTCGGCGACGGTGAACTCGCGGTCGGCCGCCGCCCGGGTACCGGGGCCGGCCTGCGGGGCCGTCACCGGCGTCTCGGGCGCCAGTGGATCAGGCATAGCGGATCCTGGGGTCGAGGACGGCGTAGAGCAGGTCGGCGAGCAGGTTGAACACGATCACCACGGTGGCGGTGACCAGCAGCCATGCCATCACGACGTACACGTCGTCGGTACGGATCGCGTTGAGCAGCAGGTCACCCATCCCGCGCCACTGGAACACGGACTCGGTGAGCACCGCGCCGCTGATGATCGAGGCGAGGTCGAGGGCCGTGACGGTGGTGAGCGGGATCAGCGCGTTGCGCAGGGCGTGCTTGATCATCACCCGGCGCCGCGACAGCCCTTTCGCCCTGGCCAGCCGCACGTAGTCGCTGTTCATCACCTCGAGCATCGACGAGCGCTGATAGCGGCTCCACGACGCGTAGGAGATCAGGGCGAGGGAGATCGTCGGCAGGACCATGTGCCCAGCGATGTCGGCGACCTGCGCCCCGAAGCCCTGCGGGAGCGGCACCGAGGAATCGCCGATCGTGTAGATGACCTGCTCGTCGACGGCGTTGTTGAAGTCGATCCCCGCCTGTTTGAGCAGGATCGCGAGCCAGAACGCCGGCATCGCGAGGAACAGGAAGCCGAGGAACGTGGCCGTGTAGTCGGTCTTGGAGTACTGCTTCACCGCGCTGATCACGCCGACCACGACGGCGAGCACGAGCGCGAGGATCATCGCGACCGCGATCAGGCGCATCGTGACCATGAAGCGGCCCGCGGTCTCGGCACCGATATCGAGGTTCGACTGGACCGACGGGCCGAAGTCACCGCGGAAGAGCCCGGTGAGCCACATCCAGTACCGCTCGAGGATCGGGTGGTCGAGGCGCAGCCGCTGCGCCTCGAGGGCGATCGACTCCGGCGGGGGCGGCGGGTTGCGCGTCAGCAACGGCGACAGCGGGTTCCCCGAAAGGGACGCGAGCATGAAGACGATGAACGTCGAGATCAGCAGGATCGGGAGAGACACCGCGATCCGCCGCACGGCGAAGGCGAGCATGGGGATCTTCCGGGTGGTGGGGTACGGCGGGTGCTCGGGAGGCTACGCCGCTCCCGGGGCGACCGCGGTGACAGCGCGGCCGCCCCGGGAGGACGAACTCAGCCTGCTGCCCGCAGGCCCCACTCCTCCATGTTGTAGGTGGGGCCGTCGAGCGAGGAGTTGTTCCGGGCGTTCGCCACCTCGTCCTGAGCCGCGATGATCGTCGGCTTCTGGTAGAGCGGCAGCACGTAGGCGTCCTCGGCGAGGATCCGGCCGGCCTCGTTGAGCTTGTCACGGGCGGCCGCCAGGTCCGTGGAGGTGGCGGCCTCGTGCATGAGCCGGTCGACCTCGGGGTTCTGGTACTGCCCGAAGTTCTGCGACGAGGTGCTGTTCCACGTCTGCTCGGCGTTGCTGAACGACGCAGGCGTCTGCACCCACGCGAAGACGATCATGTCGTAGTCGCCGCTGTCGGTGGTCTGCCCGAGGTCGTCGGTCGGCACGATCTCCAGGTTGATACCGAGCGGGCGCAGCTGCGCCTGGATCAGCTCCACGGTGGTCTGGCGGATCGCGTTGCCGACGGTGTAGCGGATCCGGAACGACGGAACGGCACGACCATCCGGCCTGGTGAGCTGCTGGCCGTCGGCGATGTTCGTGTAGCCGGCCTCGGTGAGGATCTGGCGTGCGCGCTCGACGTCACCGCTGCCCTGCTCCGGCGGCAGGTAGTCCTCGTAGCCGTCGATGCCGGGGACGAACATGTGGCTCTTGAGCGGCGTGACGTCCTCGTTGAACTGGCCGACGGTCGAGTCGATGATCGATTGCACGCTGGTGGCCGCGAAGATCGCGTCCCGCAGTGGCTCGTCCTTCAGGAACTCGTTCTGCAGGTTCAGGTCGAGGTGCTCCCATGTGAGCCCGAGCCCCTGGTACTGCGAGACGCCGGGGATGTTCTGCACCTGCTGCACGAGGTCGACCTGCGGCTGCGGGTAGATGACCTGCACCTCGTTGTTCTGCAGGGCGATCGGCTCCTGCGACGCCTCCGTGATCACCCGCACGATCAGCTGCTGGAGCGCGGGCTTCGTCCTGCCGTACCACTGGGGGTTCGGCACGAGGGTCAGCGCGACGTTGTCCTGCCAGTTCTGGATCTGGTACGCCCCGCCGCTGTAGGTCGGCACGTTGGCGCCGAGCCACGTGAAGGCGGCCGCGAGCCCGTCGGGGGTGTTGAGGTCACCGTGCTGGGCCGCGATGTGCGCGGGGTAGAGCGGCGTGCCGGAGGCGAAGAGGTTCTTCCAGTCCGCGTACGGCGTGGCGAACACCAGCGTGACGGTCTTGCCACCGTTCGAGCCCGTGATCGACTGGACCTGGTTGTAGCCGGAGTTGTTGGACGCGTTGCAGCCAGGGCAGTCCTTGCCGTTCATCGTCTTCCACTGGAAGACGAAGTCGTCGGCGGTGATCGGCGTGCCGTCGTTCCAGACGGCCTCCGGCCGGATCTCGTAGACGATGGTCTGCGGGCTCGTGCTGGTCTGCTCCGCTGAGACGAGGAGGTTCTCGTTGACGACCTGCTTGAGGTCCGGCGTGGTGGTGAACGTCCATGGCAGGAAGGCCTTGACCGTCATGCCGGTCTCGAAGACGTTGCCCTCCGAGGAGTTCACGTTCCAGTTCGGGAGGTTCTTCTCGATGGCGAACGTGAGCGAGCCGCCCTGCTGCAACTGCGCGGCCGGCACGGCGTTGCAGGTGTTCGGGCTGGCCTTGCAGTCCTGGTAGATCCCGCCTTCCGAGGCGTCGCCGTCGCCGCCGTCACCTCCGCCACAGGCCGCGAGCACCAGTGTCGCCACTACCCCGATGGCGGCAAGTGATGCAGCCCTCGATCTCCTCATCGGACTTCCTGACCTCTCTCTGATGGACCACCCCGGGTCGGGCGTCCCGTCACCGGCTCGGCGAAACCTGGCCCATGTGACGAACCAGCGCACCGACCCAGGGCACCGTAGGAAGCGCTTTCGCGCCCGTCATCCGCCGCCACTCGATCGTGACCAAAGGGTGACCGGAACCCAACGGGGCGACAACATCCCATTACCTCGCGGTAACTTACTCGGAGGTAGCGCGCCACTTCTGGGCTCCGGTGACGGGGCCGGACGTGAGCGGCCCGGGCCCGATGCCGGTCGCCGCGCCTGCGGCGGGCGTGCTCACGACCAGATTCACCGGCTGGAACAACGGGAGGAACGGCAGCTGCGCCCAGAGCACCTGCTCGACGGCGCCAGCCGTCTCCGGGCGGGGGGTGGCCGACACGAGCTCGTCGAGTGCCGGGCGCAGTGCGGGGAAGCAGAACCCGGTCGGCGGGCGCGGCGGGTCGGGAACGAGCGCCGTGGGGGCCGGACAACCGTAGTCCGAGGCGAGCTCGGTACCCGGGTCGTCGCCAACGGTGCGCGGCAACACCATCAGGTCGACCTCCACCCCGCCGGGTGTCGCGGGCAGCGCGGGGGTGGTGGTGGCCGCTGCGGCCGACGTCGTCACGGGCGCGGCGGGGGTCGACGGGACCGGGGTTTCGCCCGCGGCTCCCGGCTGGGTCGTCGGCGACGGGGTGGGGCTCGGGCTCGGCGGGACCGCAGACACCGCGGCCTGCCCGAACAGGTCCACGGCCGACGGGCCCACCAGCGTGACGTCGATGCCGGCCGCGTCGAGCTGCTCGGCGACGGCGCGGGCGACGTCGACGTCCTCCAGCCGCTGGTTCGCGGCGCCGATCACCAGCGACACCGGGCCTCCCGCGACCGCCCACCGGCCGGTTGTGAGATCCCGGCTCCAGCCCGCGCTGGCGAGCAGCTGGGCGGCGGCGGCCGGGTCGGGGCGCAGCGGCGCGTCCGCGGGCGCGGTCGAGGCGTACCCCGACTGTGACGGCGCAAGGCCGAACGCGTCCGCGGGGAGCGACTCGGGGGCCACGGCCGCCCGGATCGCCTCGCGGTCGAGCAGCATCGCGATACCGCGGCGGACCCGGGCATCGGCCAGCGGCCCGCCGTCGGCGCGCATCCCCAGCTGCGTGACGACCGGCTCCGGCGCCAGCTGCAGATCGGGGGGCGGTTGCAGCCCGCCGAGCGCGGTGCGGATGGCCGGCTCCGCCTCCGGCATTGCCACGTCCACGTCACCCGCTGCCAGCGCGGGAGCCAGCTCCTGCGGCCCGAGCCTGCGCAGCAGGAGCTCGTCGAGCACGGTCGGGGTGTCCCAGTACAGGTCGTTGCGGGCGAGCAGCACCTCGCCGCGGGCCCGGTCGACCTGAGTCACGCGGAACGGCCCGCCGGACGCGGGGATCCCATCGGTGAGCGCGCCCGTCCACGAGCCGGGGGCGTCCTTGAGGATGTGCGCGGGCAACAGGTCCGAGAACAGGTGCTGCCACGCCGGGTAGGGGTGGGCGAACACGACGTCGACCGCCTTGCCGCCTGCCCGGGAACGCACCTCGGTGATGAGCTGGTAGCCGGCCGCGTCGGCGACGCCCGGCTGGCTGCGCATCTGCTCCCAGAGGTAGACGAAGTCCTCGGCCGCGATCGGCGCGTTCGTCGACCAGGAGGCCTCCAGGTTGAGCTCGTAGCTCACCGTGAACGGCTCGGTGGCGGTGACCTCGGCGCTCGTCGCGATCGTCGGGTCGAGGCGCATCGTGCCGTCCGCGTCGGCGCGGAACACCGACGGGAGCACGAGCGTGGCGAGCGTGGTGGTGACCGGCGACTGGTGGGCGAGCAGGTGCGGGTTGAAGCCGGCACCCATGTCGTCGACACCGACCACGAGCCGGGTCGGCTCCCGCTGCGGCGTGGGGATCGGCGCGGGCGGTGGCTGCGCCACCGGCTCGTTCGAGCAGGCGGCCAGCGCCACGACGAGCGCCAGGACCAGCGCAGCACAGCCCGACGCCCGCATCCCACTCATGCTCTCCACCGTATGGAGGTGCCGTCGCCTTCGGTCAGCGGGGGTTGCGCGCCCTCGCCCGCTGCCGGGCACGCAGGTGCGAGTCCAGCTCCACCTTGCGGATCCGCACCGACTCCGGAGTGACCTCGACGCACTCGTCCGTGGCGCAGAACTCGAGGGCCTGCTCCAGGTTGAGCACGGTGGGCGGGGTCAGCTTCACCAGCTCGTCCCCCGTGGACGAGCGCATGTTGGTGAGCTTCTTCTCGCGGGTGATGTTGACCTCGAGGTCCTCGTTGCGCGTGTACTCGCCGATCACCATGCCGCTGTACACCTGGGTGCCCGGTCCGATGAACAGCACGCCGCGGTCGGAGAGCTGGTCGACCGCGTACGCCGTGACCGGACCGGTGCGGTCGGACACCAGCGAGCCGCGCTGACGGGTGCGCAGCTCGCCCACCCATGGGCTGTAGCCGTCGAAGACGTGGCTCGCGATGCCCGCACCGCGCGTGATCGTCAGGAACTCGGTGCGGAAGCCGATCAGGCCGCGCGCGGGCACCCGGTAGTCCATCCGCACGCGGGTGTCGCCGTGCACCATCTGCCCCAGCTCGCCCTTGCGCCCGGCGACCAGCTGCGTGACGGCGCCGAGGTGCTCGGTCGGCACGTCCACCGAAAGCTGCTCGAACGGCTCGTGCAGCTTGCCGTCGATCGTGCGCGTGACGACCTCCGGCTTGCCGACCGTGAGCTCGAAGCCCTCGCGGCGCATGGTCTCGACGAGCACGGCGAGTGCGAGCTCGCCGCGGCCCTGCACCTCCCATGCGTCGGGACGCTCGGTGGGCAGCACGCGCAGGCTCACGTTGCCGACGAGCTCGGCGTCGAGGCGGCCTTTCACCTGACGCGCGGTGAGCTTGGTGCCTGGGTGCTCACCGCGCCCGACGAGCGGAGAGGTGTTGATCCCGATCGTGACCGCGATCGCAGGCTCGTCGACGTGGATGCGCGGCAGCGGCACCGGCTGCTCGGGGTCGGCGAGGGTGTCGCCGATCATGACGTCGGCGATACCGGCCACGGCGACGAGGTCGCCTGCGCTCGCCGACTCCGCCGACACCCGCTCGAGCGCCTCCGTCCGCAGCAGCTCCGTGATCTTGACTCGGGTGATGGACCCGTCAGCCTGGCACCACGCGACCTGCTGACCCCGGCGGAGCACCCCCGCCCGGATGCGGCACAGCGCGATGCGGCCGAGGAAGCTGGTGGCGTCGAGGTTGGTGACATGAGCCTGCAGCGGCGCGTCCGGGTCGTCTGCCGGCGGCGGCACGTGCTCGATGATCGTGTCGAACAGGGCCTCGAGGCCGGGGTCGGCGGGCAGCTCACCGTCGGCGGGGCGGGTGCGCGAAGCGCGCCCCGCCCGGCCGCTGGCGTAGACGACCGGGAGGTCGAGCAGCTGCCCGGCGGTGGACTCGTCCAACTCCAGCTCGTCGCCCAGTTCGAGGAGCAGCTCGAGGCTCTCGTCGACGACCTCGGCGCAGCGCGCGTCCGGCCGGTCGGTCTTGTTGACCACCAGGACGACCGGGAGTCCCGCGGCGAGGGTCTTGCGCAGCACGAAACGGGTTTGCGGCAGCGGGCCCTCGCTCGCGTCCACGAGCAGCACGACGCCGTCGACCATCGACAGGCCGCGCTCGACCTCGCCGCCGAAGTCGGCGTGGCCCGGCGTGTCGACGACGTTCAGCGTCATGCCGTGCCAGTCGATCGCCGTGTGCTTGGCGAGGATCGTGATGCCCTTCTCACGCTCCAGGTCGCCGGAGTCCATGACCCGGTCGACCACGGCTGTGCGCTCACCGAACGCGCCGGAGGCGCGCAACATGGCGTCGACGAGGGTGGTCTTGCCGTGGTCGACATGGGCGACGATGGCGACGTTGCGCAGCCGGCCGCCCGGTTCGCGGGACGCGCCGGACCGCTGCGCGGGGGCCGCGAGGGTGGATGCTGCTGTGCTCACACTTCACGGTAGCCCGACTCGGCGCCACACTTGCCGCAGGAGTGAGGACAGCCTCACCTCCGCACCCCGGTGGGGGGCCCTATACGCGCCTCGAGGTGGTGGAGATCACGCCTGCGCCGGCCCGCGGCCGCCGAAAGGAGCGCCTTGCCGGCGAGCGTGGGGTTGCGACGGTACGCGGCGAGTACCTCGGCCCAGCCGATCTCCCGCAGGGTGCGGTGGAGCAGGAGTTCACCCGCAGGCCCGCCGAGCTCCGCGGCGGCCTCCAGCACGGTCAGCCCGAGTGCGGTGACGGGCACGCCGCGGTGCTCTGCCCGATCGGCCGCGTCGAGCTGCCGGCTCCACACGACGACGCCCGGCCGCGCCCGCCTGCGCGCCGGCGCAGTCAGGCCGAGCGTGCGCGGCGCCTCGGGCAGCAGCCCGTGCCACCACGCGGCCCCCGCACCCGAGAGCACCGCGCCATCGCCGGCCCACAGGACGGCGGCCCATACCCGCGCCTCGTCACCCGGCTCGTACCCGGAGACCGAGTACACCCGCGGATGAAGCGGCCGCCACCGCCGCGTCCGCACCAGCCGGTCCACGACCGCCGCGCCGAGGCCTGCGTGGATCGCCTGCTTGCGGGAGATCACGCCCGCCTGGCGGGCGAGGAGGAGCTCCAGAACCATGCCGGCACGGACGGGATCGATCATGGTCTGGTTCCGTCCCGTTCACAGATGCGAACGACGACGGCGCGCACCCCGTGTCGGCCGACGCGACAGGTGTCGCCCGGCGCGCGCGGTCGCTGGGTGGCGTGGGGCGAGAAGGGTTGCGCCGGCGGAAGCGGGGTGCATGGTGTGTCCGTGGCAGGCGGCCGGTCTCGCGGGCCTCCGGTGGCGCCGCGCAGTGTGCGGGGCCGCCCCTCACGACTCAAGGGCGCTGCGCGTCGCTTCGCGATCGCTGCGCGACCCTTGACCCGCGAGCCTCTGCGACCCCTGGGGCATGCAACGCGGGCAGGCCAGAGGCCTGCCCCTCAGGGCGCGCGGCGCCACCGGAGGCGGATCCACGGCCATGATCGAGGCTTCGGCGCGGAAACGGGCAAAAACGACCCAGGAACGCGCCGAACTGCTGATCAAGTCGCCATTCCGGGGCCAATGCGGCGATCAAGGCGAGATGGTCGCTAGATGATCTTCGATCGCTACCATCAGCCCTTGATCACTGCTCTGACCTGCCGGTATCGGGTGAACCGGCCTGTGGCCGGAGCCGTCGCGCACCCGGTCTCCGGTCACGCACCGGTTGTCGGCCGACGCCACCCGTCGACGGGTCGCGTGGGCGGAATCGGTGTGCGCGGGCCTCGCTCAGCGGGCCTCGGTGTCGCCAGGGGTAGCCGACGTCCCCTTCCGGAGGAGGGCCACGAGGTCGGCGGCCACCGCGCGGTCGGCGGGCACCCAGTCGACACCGGGGACGTCGGCCGCGTCCACCCAGCGCAGGGCCGCGTGCTCCAGCGGCTTCGGCTCGGGGCTGCCGGGGGCCAGTTCCGCGGTGTGCACGCGCAGCAGCACGTCGGTGAGCGGCAGGTCGGTGCCGAGCCGTCCGGTCACGCGGACCTCGGCGCCCAGCTCCTCCCGCAGCTCGCGCACCACCGCGTCGACCTCGGTCTCTCCCCGCTCCACGCGGCCGCCCGGCAGCTCCCAGCGCCCGGCGAGCTCGGGAGGCCGGGTGCGCTGGGCGGCGAGCACGGCACCGTCGCGCAGCAGGGCGGTGGCGACGACGACCGGCCGGCCCGCGACCTCTGCCACCCGCTCGACCAGCGCTTCCGTACGCGCGGCCAGCAGCCGCAGCACGAGCCTGCGTCCGAGTACCACGTCGCCGACGCGGCCGAGCGGGCCGAGCGGCGACGTCCAACCGACCTCGTCGAGCAGGAGCGTGCCCGCCGCGGTCTCGGTCAGCGTGGTGCGGTGGCTCAACGCGCGCAGCGGCCCGGCCACCAGCACGGACTCGAGTCCGGCAGGCGACACCGCCGTGATCCGGGTGCGCAGCGGCACCCGGACGCCGGGCGCCACGCGCACCCCGAACCGGACGGTCTCGCCGAGACACACCAGCCGGCCTGCCGCCGCGAACCGGTGGCCGCAGCGGCGCATCGCCTCCGCCGACACCTCGGCGTCGCGCAGCAGGCCTGCGACGGTGCGCCGCGGGGCGTCAATCAGCACGGTCGACCGCAGTACGGGCACCTCCCGATCGTGTCAGCGTCCGCTGAACGATCACTGTTGGGGCGCGAATCCCGCTCACGACCAGGTGAAATAGCCGTGGGACTGGCGACCGCGGCGGCATGCCGCTCGTACCGTGATCGACATGGCTCCAGCCGAGCAGCCGCCGATCGCCACCCCTGCGTTCGCCGTCGTACGCCGTGGTTACGACCCGGACCAGGTCGCGTATCACCTCAGCCGCGTCGACGCCGAGACCACGATCCTCGCCGCCGACCGCGCCGCTGCCGCCGAGCAGGCCGCCCAGCTCGGTCAGCAGCTCGCGTCCTGCCGCAAGGAGCTGGACGCCGCGAACGCCGAGATCGAGCGGTTGCGCGGGGAGCTGCGGGTGCTGGCCGGGCCGCCGGACACCATCGACAGCATGAACGAGCGGCTGCAGGTGATGCTGCGCATGGCCAAACAGGAGTTCAGCGGCCTGCGCGCCGACGCGTCCGCCCAGGCAGCCGCACACGCCGCGGAGATCATCGCCTCCGTCGGTTCCGAGGCGGGCGGCCCCGAGGGCTTCGGCTTCGACGAGGCGGAGCTGCGCGGCCCCCGTGACGAGGAGGAACTCGAGCGGATGCGCCGCGAGGCCGCCGTGGAGCGCACCCGCCTCGACGACGAGGCCGCGGCCCGGCGCGCCACGGCCGACGAGGAGTTCCGCCAGGTCCTCGCGCTGCGCTGCCGCGAGGCGATGGCACAGCTCGCGAAGCTGCAGACCGAGGCGATGCGCAGCGCCCGTCGCGTGATGGACGAGGCCGACGAGCAGGCCCGCACGGTCCTCTCGGATGCGAAGGAAGCGGTGCGGCAGACCGTCGAGGACGCCCAGCGCGAGGTCGACGACCTCCAGGAGCTGCGGCTCCACCTCGCCGCGCAGCTCGACACGAGCCGTCAGCTGCTCGACAGGGCCATCCCCGAGGGACGGGCGGCGGGCAACGGTGACGCGGGCTCCGCGAACGGGTCCGACCAGCGGACGGCACCTGCCGTCCAGCAGCCGCCCGCCCAGCATCCTGTGATGGCGGTCGACCAGATGCCGCCCAGCTCGGGACCGGTGCCCGTCGAACCCGCGGCACCAGTCTCCCCCGACGCGGCCATCACCGAGTCCGGCGGGCAGCACCGGGCCGAGCAGCCGCTCGCCCCGCCGTCGCTTCCCGCGCTCGCGGTGCCGCCCGGCTGGCCGGTCCAGCCCGGTTCGTTCCCGGCGCCCCAGATGGGCGCGGCGGAGCCGATGCCGGGCGCCGTGCTCGAGCAGACCCAGTCCGGGCTGGCCGAACTCGGACTCGTCCCGACCGACGGGCCCCGCGCACAGCCGATGCGGATCCCGCCTCGCGACCCGGAGGCCTCGGACGTGCCTGGCCCGTCCCGCATCCCGGCCGAGGAGCAGGACCAGCAGGTGGCACCCCCGCGCCGCTACCCCTGACACACCCGGCCGGTGGTCGAGCAGGGCCGGCGCCCCAGCACTCCCGGTGGTCGAGTAGGGCCGGCGCCCCAGCGCCGGCCCGTATCGAGACCACCGGACGCGGCGTGGCGGACTCAGCGTGGTGTGTCGGGCCCGCTGCTACTCGTCCGGCTGTTCAGCGTGGGCCAGCGCACCTCGATGCGTCCGCCGCCGGTCGGCGTGGCACCGGCCGAGACGACGCCACCGCGGCCGTGCACGAGGGCGGTGACGAGCGCCAGCCCCAGCCCCGCCCCGCCGCCACCCTCCGGCGAGAGCCGCACGAACCGGTCGAAGATCCGCTCGCGATCGGCGGCCGGGATGCCCGGCCCGTCGTCCTCGACGAGCAGCCGGACCACCCGGCCCGCAGGCAGGATGCTGATCCGCACCAGCGACCGGGCATAGCGCCGCGCGTTGGACACGAGGTTGTCCAGCACCAGTGCGACCTCCGACGGGCTCGCCCCGACCTCGGCCGGGGTGGGCGCCACGAGCTGCAGCACCGGATCGTCGATGCGGCCGCAGCCGGGCCCGCCACCGGCGCGGGCGATGGCGGCCTGCGCGGCGGCCACGAGGTCCACCGGCTGGGGAGGCGGGCGCTGCCCGGCGTCGGCACGGGCGAGGGCGAGCAGGTCGGAGAGCAACGTGGTGAGCCGGGTGGCCTCGTCGACGACCGCGCGCAGCGTCTCGTCCGTCAGGTCGGGATCGGGGTGGGCGACGGCCACCTCCGCCTGCGCCCGGATCGCCGCCACCGGGGAGCGCAGCTCGTGGGCTGCGTCGCCGGTGAACCGCTCGAGCCGGGCCACCGCCTCGTCGCGCCGGGCGAGCAGGGCGTTGAACTCCTCGGCGAGCGCGCGCAGCTCGTCCTGGGCACCCGGCACCGGCAGGCGTTCCCCCGGCGGGAGTGCCGCGGCGGCCAGGCGCATCCGGTCGACGGGACGCAGGGCGGCCCGGGTGGCGGCCCACGCCGCGAGCGCGACCACGGCGGCGACGACCAGCGCACCGACGACGAAGCCGACGGCCGCGTTCGCCAGCAGGATCGCCCCGCCCACGAGGTCCGACGTCACGACGACGAGCCGCGGCGAGCCGTCCGGCATCACGGCGGGCACGGCGAGCCAGCGGCGTAGCTCACGGAAGTCACCGACGACGAACGCGTCGCCCGCCGCGAGCGCGCGGATCTGGTCGAGCCGCAACGGCAGTGCGGGGCCACCGTCGACGGGCACCCCGGACGTGTCGACGACACGCAGCTCGAACCGGCGGACCTGACCGGGAGGTGTCCCGGCCGCCAGCTGCTCGGCCACGGCCCGTGCGTCGGTGCGCAGCTCTGCGTCGGCCGCGCCGAGCATCGTCTCGTACAGCATGCTGACGCCGAGCCGGCTCAGCGCGAGCATGCCGACCAGCGCGACGCACCCGACCACGAGCGTGATCCGCAGCCGCAGCGGCCGGGCCGACCACCACTGCCGGAGCTTCACGGTGACTCGACGATGTACCCGTAGCCGCGGACGGTCTTGAGCACGTGGCCCGCGCCCACCCCGTCGAGCTTGCGCCGCACGTAGCCGACGTAGACCTCGACGACGTTGCGGCTGGCGGCCTGCTCGTCGCCCCACACGAGGCGCAGGAGCTCGTCCTTGGCGACCGCGGTGTCCGGCCGGCTGGCGAGCGCGTGCAGCAGCGCGAACTCGCGGGGCGAGAGCTCCACGACGTCGCCGTGCCAGCTCACGGAGCGCGCTGCCGGGTCGACGAGCAGCGGCCCGAGCCGGACGCGCTGACCGGTGCGGCCGAGCGCCGCGTCCCGGCGGCGGAGCATGGCCCGCAGCTGCGCCACCAGCACGACGAACGCGAACGGCTTGACGAGGTAGCCGTCGGCGCCCAGGTCGAGCCCGTCGGCCTGGTCGAACTCGCCGTCCTTCGCCGAGAGCAGCAGCACCGGCGTGTCCACCCCGGCGGCCCGCAGCTGCTCGAGCACCCGGTATCCGGAGAGCCCCGGGAGGATGATGTCGAGCACGACGGCGTCGAAGCTCCCCGTGAGGGCGGCCTGCAACCCCGAGTGGCCGTCGCCAACCGCGACGACCTCCATTCCCTCGGCCGTCAGGCCGCGCGCGACCGCCGTCCGGATGCCCGGCTCGTCGTCGACCACAAGCACGCGCGCCACTCGGCGGACGCTACCCGTAGCTCTATCCGCACACCTCAGAACACTCTCAGCGCGCGTCCGTCACGCTATGCCCCATGGCCACCGCGCGCAGCAACAGGTTGGGACGCACGGCCGCCGCCGGCATCGCGGTGGCGGGCGCGGTGGGGCTGGGCCTGCTGGCGGTTCCGGCGGGTGCGGGCGCGCAGCCCGCGCTCCCGCCCGTCGACCCTGAGGAGCTGGTCCGGTCGGTGTTGGCGCGTGATCCGCAGCCGCTCGCGGGCGCCATCGAGCTGGAGAACGGGCTCGGGCTGCCGGCGTTGCCCGGCCTGCCGCAGGCGGCGAACGGCACGAGCGCGGGGCGCATCTGGTCGGACGGCGATCGCCGCGGCCGCGCCCAGCTTCCCACCGAGACGGGTGAACGCACGCTCGTGTCGGACGGCGAGACGTTCTGGTCGTGGAACTCGGAGGACCGCACCGTGCGGCGGATCCCCCAGGGTGAGCACGAGCGCGACGCGGCGAACGCCGACCCGGGCGCCATGGCGGCCGAGGCACTCGCCAGGCTGCGGCCCACGAGCGTCACCAGCGTGGACGGCACGTCGGAGGTCGCGGGCCGCCCGGCCTACGACCTGGTCCTCGCGCCTGCCTCGTCGGAGCGCACGCTCCTGCGGGAGGTCCGGGTGGCCGTCGACGCCGAGCACCGGATGCCGCTGCGGCTCACCGTGCTCGCCACGGGATCAGCCGATCCCGCACTGCAGATCGGGTTCACCGATATCTCGTTCGGCCCCCAGGATCCGGAGCTGTTCCGGTTCACGCCTCCGCCAGGGGCCACCGTGGAGGACGCTCGGCGGCCCGAAGGGCACGCCGAACCGGCGATGGTGGGAGACGGCTGGGACACTGTCCTCGTGGCCGCCGCCCCGGGACCGGACGCCGAGCACCCCGAACGCCTCCCCGATCTCGCCGAGCTGGGCCGGCCGATCAACGGACCATGGGGCAGCGGGAGGCTGATCACGAGCGCCGTGGCGAGCGTGATCGTCACCGACGACGGCCGGATCGCCGCCGGAGCCGTGCCCGAGCAGGTGCTCACCGAGGCGCTGGCCCGGTGACGGCCATGCCATCTGTGGACGCGGCGCCCGCTCCGGCGGGCGCCGCTCCCGTAGCGGCGATCGCCGCGCGGGCGATCGGGTTGCGCAAGGAGTTCGGCCGCACCGTCGCGGTGGACGGCATCGACCTCGACGTCCCCGCGGGCTCCGTGCTCGGGATGCTCGGCCCGAACGGTTCCGGCAAGACCACGCTGATCCGGATGCTGCTGGGCCTCACCCGGCCCACCTCGGGCTCGGCCGAACTACTCGGGCAGCCGGTGCCCGACGGCATCGACCGCGCGCTCCCCCACGTCGGCGCGCTCGTCGAGGGCCCCGGCTTCCACCCGTTCATGAGCGGGCGGGAGAACCTGCGCCGGGTGGCGACCATGGAGCCGCTGCTCGGCCGGCGCGAGATCGCGGGCGCGGTTGACGTGGCACTGAAGCGCGTCGGGCTGTCCGACGCCGCCGACCGCCGTTACCGGGGCTACTCGCTCGGCATGAAGCAGCGTCTTGGCCTCGCGGCGGTGCTGCTGCTGCCGCGCAGGCTGGTCGTGCTCGACGAGCCGACCAACGGGCTCGACCCGGCAGGCACCCGCGACGTGCGGCGGATCATCGCCGAGCTGCACGCCGCGGGCACCACCGTCATCGTGTCCTCGCACCTGCTCGCCGAGGTCGAGGCCACCTGCACGCACGTCGCCGTCCTCCAGGCGGGCTCGCTCGTCGCGGCGGGCGAGCTTCGCACCCTGCTCGCGGCGGGGACCACCGGGCTCGTCATCGCCACCCCTGACATCGACATGGCGCTGCGCACGCTGCGCGGCGCGGGCGCCACGGCCTACCGGGCCGAGCGCACCAGCTCGGAGGAGCAGGCCGTTGTCGTGGGCGACGACGGCCCGCCGGCACCCGAGCTGATCGCGCTGCTCGTGCGCGCGGGCGTCGCCGTGCACGAGGCCCGCCGCAGCCGCACCAACCTGGAAGAGCTCTTCGCCCGACTCACCGAGGAGCCGTCATGACCGAGCCCGCGAGGTCGCCATTGAGCACAGCACGGCCCGGCATGGCGCCGACGAGCGCCGGCGAGGAGTCCCCGTGACGGCCACCGCCACGCTCCCGAGCGTCGACACGCCGCGCGGCGTCTCGGTGGGCCGGCTGCTCGGCGCGGAGGTGGGCTGGGTGCTGCGCCGCCCCAGGACGCTCGTGATGCTCGGCGTGTTCGCACTCGTCCCCGTGCTGATCTCGATCGGGGTGGCGGTGGCCGACGGCACCGGTCAAGGCCTGATCGGCGCCGTCACGGGCAACGGGCTGATGCTGCCGGTCGTCGCGATCACGGTGTCCCTCGCGCTGCTGCTGCCGCTGGCCGTCGCGATGGTGGCGGCGGACGCGATCGCGGGCGAGGCCGCGCAGGGCACCCTGCGCGGGCTCCTGCTCGCACCGGTCGGGCGGCTGCGGCTGGTGGGCATGAAGGCGTTCGGCGTGCTCGTGGTCGCGACCCTCGCCGTGCTGGCGCTCGCGGTGGTGGGCGTCGTCGCGGGGATGGTGGTCGTTGGCCGCCCCGAGGGCCAGCTCGTCACGCTCTCGGGCACCACCCTCGGTCTGAGCGACGCGCTCGGGCGGATCGCGCTGGTCGTGGCCTGGACGATCGGCCAGCTGGCCGCGGTCGGCGCGGTGGCACTCGCCGTCTCGGCGCTCACCGAGCACCCGTCGGTGGTGATCGCCTCGGTACTCGGCGGGTTGATCGTGTTCGGGGTGCTGTCCGCCATTCCCGCGCTGGAGTGGCTGCAGCCCTACCTGCTCACCACCGGCTGGACCGCGAGCGCCGACGTACTTCGCGACCCGATGCCCACCGACGGGCTGCTGTCGAGCACCCTGCGCGCCGTCTGCTACCTGGCGGTGGGGGCGGGCCTCACCGTGTTCCGGATGCTCCGCCGCGACGCCTAGCGCAAGATGGCGTCATGCCCAGGTTGCTGGAAGACGCCGAGATCGCGGCCGCTCTCGGGGACCTCCCCGGCTGGCAGCGCGAGGACGAAGCCCTCGTGCGCACAGCGGAGCTGCCGTCGTTCCCCGTGGCGATCGCGGTGGTGGACCGGGTCGCCGCGACCGCGGAGGAGCGCGACCACCACCCCGACATCGACATCCGTTGGCGCACGCTCACGTTCCGCTGCTCCACCCACTCGGCGGGCGGTGTCACCGAGCTGGACGTAGCGTTGGCCGCGACGATCTCGCAGGAGATCGACGCGGCCAACGCCTGAGGTTCAGTCGGCCGCGAGCGCGGGCTCGCGACGGGCGCCTGCCCGCAGCGAGAGCATCAGCCCGACGACCACCAGGCCCAGCGCCGCGCCCACCCCCGGGAGGGCGAGCACCCCGACGGTGCCGATCACGGCGCCGCCGAGCACCCCGGCGAGGCCCATGCCGAGGTAGATCGCCGAGGCGTTGAGCGACAGGACCATGCCGCCTGCCGGGGCCAGCTCCAGAAGCAGACTCTGCACCGGCGGGTTGAACGACCAGGTGAACACGCTCCACACGAAAAGGGCCACCGCCGCGCCCACCGCGGTCGTCGCCGTCAGCGGCAGCGTGGCGATCATGATGACGAAGCCGGCGATCGTGGCGAAGAGCGTCGGGACGCTGCCGAAGCGGTCGGTGGCCCGGCCGCCCCACGCGTTGCCGACGATCGCGCCGAGCCCGTAGGCGAGCAGCAGCCCGCCGATCGTCGAGCCGGCGAGCCCGGTGGTGACGGTCAGCAGCGGCACGACGTAGATGTAGACACTCATCGTGGCGACGACGCCGAGCACGGTGATCGCCAGCAGCGTGAGCACGCGGCGGTCGGCCGCCACGGCGAACCGCTCGCGCAGCGCGACGGCGGGTGAGCCTGCCATCAACGGCAACTGCGGGCGCACGGCCAGCGCCGTGACCAGGCTGACGGCCGCGACCACTGCGAACACGCCGCGGTAGCCGACGCTCCCGGCGAGCAGAGATCCGATCGGCACCCCGAGCGCGAGCGCGACGGTCAGCCCGCCGAAGACGATGGCGACGGCCCGGCCCCGTTCGGCCGGCGGGCGCAGCGCCGTGGCGAAGAGGGTGGCCGCCGGCGTGTACGCGGCCGCCCCGAGCGCCGCGATGATGCGCCCGCCGAGCAGCAGCGGGTAGGTCGTGGCGACCGCGGAGATCGCGTTGCCCAGCGCCGCGACGAGCAGCGCGGCCAGCAGCAGCCGCCTGCGCTCCCAGCGCGCGGTCACCGTGGCGAGAAACGGGGCGCTCACCGCGTAGGCGAGCGCGAATGCGGTGGTCAGCTGTCCGGCGGCGGTGACGGAGACGTCCAGCTCGGCGCTGACCGCGGGCAGCACGCCCGAGACCACGTAGGCGCTCGTGCCGACCGCGAACGCGCCGGCGGCGAGCAGGTAGGTGCGTGCGGACATCGATGGGCCTTCCCCAACGGGAACAAGTACGACGGTCACCGTACTACGACGGTGGTCGAACTTCGATACCCGTCGTACTATTGACGCCATGCCCACCGTCGAGCGGCAGGCCGAGCTCCCGCAGCCGGCCCGCGAGGAGATCCGGATCGAGCAGGTACTGGCCGCGCTCGGCGATCCGGTCCGCCTGTTGTACGTGCGGGAGCTCGCGAAGACCCCGATGGGGGGCGTGGCGTGCGGCATGATCCCGCTACCGGTCACCAAGTCGACGCGCACCCACCACCTCCGGATCCTGCGCGAGGCCGGGGTGATCAGCATGCGCGCCGAGGGCACCCGCCGGATCGCCTGCCTGCGCCGCGACGACCTGGACGCGCTCTACCCGGGTCTGCTGGACGGCATCCTCGGGGCACCCCACTAGCGGCCGTTTAGGGGAGTGCGAATCCGGGTAGTCGACCCGCCTCCACTATCTCCTCGACGGGACGAGGTGGTCGTGATGGGGCTGGTAGGCGGCCTGACCGGATTGGTATCGGGGCTGCTCGGCACCGTGGTCGGACTGGTCTCCGGCGTGCTGCGCGGGGTACTGGCGCTTGTCCTGTCCCTGCTGGCTACGGTCCTGCTGATCGTCGCGGCGGTGCTCTGCGTGACCGTCCTCCTGCTGCCGCTGGGAATCCCGCTCGGCGCGATCGCCCTCGGGATGTACGGCCAGGCGGCGCGCCTTCTGATGCCCGGCAGCACCAAGCTCGAGCAGAGCATCCACCGGGGTGAGGTCGCGCTGCGCGACCGAAGCAGCCGACTGCGGAAACGGCTGCCCGTCTAGAACCTCCGGTTCGCGAGCACAGGGACCGCGGCGCGGGCACGTTCGACCGCGTCGAGATCGAGGTCCGCGACCAGCAGGCCCGGTTCGGCGCCCAACTGCTCGACCACGCCTCCCAGCGGCCCGGCAACGGCGCTCGCTCCGATGCCGGTGGGCGCGTTGCCCGCCTCCCGGCCCACGCTGGTGGGGTCGGCCTGGTCGCACGCGGCCACGAAGGCAGTGCTGTCCAGGGCCCTGGCCCGCACCAGCAGGTCCCACTGCTCACGCTTGCCCGGCCCAGCGCCCCACGACGCCGGCACCACGACGACGGTGGCCCCGCTGCCGGCAAGGGTCTGGAACAGCCCGGGGAACCGCAGGTCGTAGCAGGTTGCGAGCCCGACGGTGACGCCGCCGACGACCGTGGTCACCGGCTTGGTGCCGGCCGCGACCGTGCGCGACTCGGCGAACCCGAACGCGTCGAAGAGGTGGATCTTGTCGTAGCTCGCCTCGACACCCCCGCCGGTGGCGAGCAGCGTGTTGTACACGCGCCCGTCGGCGGCCGGCGTGAACATCCCGACGACGACGGTGAGCCCCGCGCCGGTGGCGATCTCGCGCACCTGCTGCGCCCACGGGCCGGAGAGCGGCTCGGCGATCGGGCCGAGCGGATGGCCGAAGGCGCACATGGTGGCCTCGGGGAAGACGACGATGTCAGCTTCGGCTGCCGCGGCCCGCTGCGCCCCGTCGGCGACGAGATCGAGGTTCTCGGCCGGGTCGGCCGTTGCGGCTATCTGAGCGAGGGCGATCCGCACGAAACCTCCAGTTAATGTATACCTGTTGCATGCAGCAGGTCTCCGGCCGTGAGCGCGCGTACCGCCACCTGCGGGAGACGGTGCTGGTCGATCCTGCGGTGCAAGGAACCTTCCTCAACGAGGTCGACCTCGCCCAGGACATCGGCGTGTCCCGCACCCCCGTGCGGGAGGCACTGCTCCTGCTCGTCGCCGAAGGCCTGGTCGAGATGGTGCCCAAGCGGGGAGCCTACGTCCCCCCGCTGTCCGGTCGGCAGATCCGCGAGCTGATGGAGCTGCGAACGCTGCTCGAACAGCATGCGGCGTCCGTGACGCTCGCGCAGCACTCGGTCCCACTCGAGACCATGCGGGCCGCGCTCGCCGAGCAGGAGCACCTGCTGACCGCCGAGCCGTGCGACGCGCACGAGTTCATCGAGTGGGACCGCCGGTTCCACCAGTCGCTCGTCGACGCGGCCGGCAACGAGCTCATCGCCCGCACCTACGCAGGCCTGCGGACGCGGCAGGTCCGGGTCGGGGTCGCCGCGCTCTTCCGGGCCATGGACCGACAGCGGGCGGTCTGCGCGGAGCACGGCCGCATCGTCGACGCGCTGGAGTCCGGCGACGAGGCGGCCGCGCACGCGGCGATCTCCGAGCACCTGCGGATCACGCAGCAGCTGTTCCTCCAAGCGTGACGAGATATGTTTCGTCCTCCGCCGGGTCGGGTTCGCGGCCCAGCGCCAGCCCGCCCAGCGTGAGAAGCGACGCCACGAGCACGTAGAGCGCCACCGGCACCCACGTGCCCCACGCGCTCAGCAGCGCCGTGAACGCCAGCGGGGCGACCGCGCCGCCGAACACGCCCGCGATCGTGTAGGCGAGCGAGCTGCCCGTGTAGCGCAGGCGAGGGCTGAACTGCTCGGTGATGAAGGCGGCCTGCGGCCCGTACATGAACGAGTGCAGCGCGAGCCCCACCACGACACCGACGATCAGGACCAGCGTCGATCCGCTCCCGATCGCCGGGAAGAACACGAACGGCCAGATCGCGGCGCCCGCGGCCGCGGCGCCGTACACCGCGCGCCGGTTCACGCGATCGGACACGGCCCCCGCCAGTGGGATCAGGCCGAGCTGGCACGCCGACCCGATGAGGATCGCGGCGAGCACCTGGCCGCGCGTCATGCCGACCACCGTGGTGGCGTACGTGATCACGAAGACCGTGAACAGCGCGTAGGTGACGTCCGGGCCGATCCGGCTGAGCACGCCTGCGAGCAGGCCGCGGCCCTGCGTGCGGAACACGTCACCGATCGGTGCTGCCGGCTGCTCGCCGCGCTCCTTGATGGCGCGGAAGACCGGCGTGTCCTCCAGCCGCAGCCGGATCCAGAGCCCGAACGCCACCAGCACCGCCGACAGCAGGAACGCGAGGCGCCAGCCCCATCCGAGGAACGCCTCGTCCGTCAGCACCGCGGACAGCAGCGCAAGCACCCCGTTGGAGAGCAGGTTGCCCGCGGGCGGGCCGACCTGGGCCGCCGACGACCAGAACCCCCGCTTGCGCGGGTCACCGAACTCGCTGGACAGCAGCACCGCGCCGCCCCACTCACCGCCGACGCCGACGCCCTGCGCGAACCGCAGAAGCACCAGGATGATCGGGGCGGCCACGCCGATCGTGCCGTAGGTCGGCAGGAGGCCGATCAGGAAGGTCGCGACCCCGATCAGCAGCAACGTCACGACGAGCACCTGCTTGCGCCCGATGACGTCGCCGAGGCGCCCGAACACGAACCCACCCAGCGGGCGCGAGACGTAGCCGACGGCGTAGGTCGAGAAGGCGAGCAGGGTGCCGGTCAGCGGGTCGGAGCCGGGGAAGAACAGCTGCGGGAAGACCAACGCGGCGGCCGCGGAGTAGACCGCGAAGTCGTACCACTCGAGCGACGTGCCGGTGAGGCTCGCGGTGAAGGCTTTGACCAGCGAGCGCCGGTCGATCTCCGGGGGCATGCGCTCCTCCTGTCAGGTGGAGGATCGCGTCATACTTCATGTATACAAGCGGCATGCGCAAGTCCTGGATGTCCGAGCTCGCCTTCGACCTGCCGGACGGGACATCCGTCCCCGTCACCGTCACGCGCCTGCTCAACGCCGGGTACGCGGGCCGCGAGCAGCAGGAGGTCGCCGCGCACGTGGCGGAGCTCGCGGAGCTGGGCGTCCCCGCACCCGCCGTGACACCGGCCCTGTACCCGGTCGCGCCCTACCTCGCCGCCCAGGCCGACACCGTCCCGGTGCAGCACGGCCGCACGTCCGGCGAGGCCGAATGGGCGCTCGTCGTCGCGGGCCCGGACGACCTCCTGCTCACGGTCGCCTGCGACCACACCGACCGCGCGCTCGAGGTGCACGGCGTCGCGTGGAGCAAGAACGCGGGACTCGACGTGCTGGGCGCAGGCGCCTGGCGGCTCGCGGACGTCGAAGACCACATCGACGAGCTGCGCCTGCGCGCGTGGGTGACGCACGACGGCGGCACCGAGCAGCTGATCCAGGACGCCCCGGTCGCCGCGCTGCTCCCCCCGCGCTACTGGCTCGACGAGATCCCGCAACTACTCGTACCCGGCACGGTGCTGCTCTCGGGGACGATCGCGATGCTGCCGGACGTCGACCAGTTCGCCGACCGGTGGCACGTCGAGCTCGCCGACCCGGTGGCCGGACGCACCCTCGACCTGGCGTACGGCGTGCAGCGCATGCCCGAGCCCGTCGGCTGAATGGAAACCGAGGACCCGCGGTCGTGTGGCGGTGACGTCGGCTAGAGTCGTGCCCGTGCAGCGGTACTACTGGTTTATCCGACCGGCCCGGGATGGGTCGGCGGGCGAACCGCCGCGCTGACCTTCCACCCCGAGCCGGATCTCGAGCCGGCTCGGCGGGTTTCTCGACGGGCGCGGCTCGCCTGAAGCAGAGAGCGCCGTCATGACCCTCACCGCCGTCCCCGCACTTGACGAGCACCGCACCACCCGGATCAGTCCGCTGCTGTCCCCGTCCCTACTGCGCCATGAGCTCCCCGTCGACGCCGCCGTGGCGGAAACGGTCACACGGGCAAGAGCCGAGGTCGTCGACATCCTCGACGGCCGGGACGACCGGCTGATCGTGGTCGTCGGCCCGTGCTCCATCCACGACCCCGATGCCGCGATGGACTACGCCCACCGGCTGGCTGCACACACCGAGCGCGTGGCGGGCGAGCTGCGCGTCGTCATGCGCGCGTACTTCGAGAAGCCGCGCTCGACCGTGGGCTGGAAGGGCCTGATCAACGACCCCGGCCTGGACGGGACGTACGACGTCAACAAAGGCTTGCGCACCGCGCGCCGGCTGCTGCTGGACGTCTCGGCGCTCGGCCTGCCGGTCGGCTGCGAGTTCCTCGACCCGATCACCCCGCAGTTCCTCGCCGACGTCGTGAGCTGGGGCGCGATCGGCGCTCGCACGGCCGCGAGCCAGGTGCACCGCCAGCTCTGCAGCGCCCTCTCGATGCCGGTCGGGATCAAGAACCCGACCGACGGTGACGTGCAGGTCGCGATCGACGGCGTCCGCGCTGCCGCGGCGAGCCACGTGTTCATGGGGATCAACCCCGACGGCCTCGCCGCCCTGATCACCACGGCCGGCAACCCGGACTGCCACGTCATCCTCCGCGGCAGCACCAGCGGCCCCAACCACGACACCGCCTCCGTGGCCGGCGCGCTGGACCGGCTCAGCGGCGGCGGGCTGCCGGCGCGGGTGATCGTGGACGCGAGCCACGGCAACAGCGGCAAGGACCACGTCCGGCAGGCGGGCGTCGTGCAGGAGCTCGCCGGGCGGATCGGCGCCGGGGAGAAGGGCATCGCGGGCGTGATGATGGAGAGCTTCCTCGTGGCCGGGCGACAGGACCTGGGCCCGGAGATGACGAGGGGCCAGAGCATCACGGATGCGTGCATGGACTGGGACACGACGGCGGCGCTGCTCGACCAGCTGGCGGCCGCGGTGGCCACGCGGCGAGGCTGAACGCAGCTGCCACTTCACACATCCAGCACCCACTCCACATAGGGCGGGCCCTGTGTGAAGTGGGTGCTGGATGTGTGGAGTGCGCCTTCAGGCACGCCCGATCGGCTCGGCCTGGGCGTTCACCACCATGGTGCCGTCGCGGCGGGACACGTAGTGCTGACCCGTGAACCGCACGCGCCGGTACCGGCCCTGTTCTCGGGACAGCTCTGTGACGTTTCCGGTGCCGTGCGTGTCGACCAGCTCGTGGAACTCCTGAGCACTACCGGTGTCCGGCATCTCGACCCACGAGACGGCGACCAGCACGACTCCACGCCGCCCGTCGCGCACCTCGAACCACGCGCGGTGCAGCGCCATGCAGGGCTGCCGCTGGAAGAACTCCCGCACCTTCCCGTAGGAGTGGGCGACGCAGTCGTCCGTGCCGTCGAAGTGCTGCTCGATCCGCAACCCCTGCCTGAGCAGGCGCGCGCGGGCGGCGTTCGCGTCCTGTCGCCGAGCCTGGCTGCTGGCACGGGCGCTGCTCGCGCTCGCCGTGGTGCCACCCGCGCCGCCCGCCGTACCGGCGACGCCCGCAGTCCCCCCGGCACCGATCGCCGTGGCCAGGACGATGGCGAGCAACGCACCCCCGCCGGGTCGCTTGGCAAATCGCCCCTTGTCGTCCCTGATGTTGAGCCGCGCCAACGCTCCCCCTCGATCAGCCAGGGCAGTTCGAGAGAATGCGCGGTGTTCGGCGGACACATCGCCGAACCGGCAAGAACGTTCACGATCGCGAACGAACCCGCTGAACTCGGAGGTGTCTTGTTCCTGCTCCTCACCGGCGCCAGCGGCGTCGGGAAGTCGACGGCCCGACGCTACGTCGAGGCCGAGCTCGGCGACGTCGTGCACTGCGCGGAGCTGCGGGATGTGGCGGCGGTTCCCGCCGTGCCGACGATCGAATGGCGGAATCAGGCCACCGAGGCGGCCGTACGCGCCGCACTGAGCTTCGACCGCCCGCACTTCCTGCTCGCCAGCGACCCGGTCGCGGTCGGCGAGCTCCTCGCCGTGCCATCGGCCCCTGAACTCGACGGAATCGCGGCGTGCCTGCTCGACGCCCGCCCGGACGTGCAGACCGCGCGGCTGACCGCCCGCGGCGACGACCCCGCCCTCCTCCCCAACCACGTCGCGTTCGCCGATTGGATGCGCGCTCACGCCAGCGATCCTCAGCACATGCAGCACGTGCTGACCGGTGAGGGCTGGGAGGCGATGCAGTGGGCTCGCTGGACGGAACTGCCAACGGGCGATCCGCGGTGGCAGGTCACGGTGGTGGACACCTCCGACCGCACGCCCGACGAGGTCGGGCGACGAGTCGTGGCGTGGGTCCGGGCCGCGATCGAGGGCCGGGCGCCGCGACTGACCGCACTTCACACATCCAGCACCCGCTTCACATAGCGCGGGCCCTGTGTGAAGCCGGGGCACGGTGTGTGAAGTGCCTGCTCAGCCGCCTACCTCCGTGAGGCGGCGGGTCAGGAAGCGGCGTTCCGCTTCCGACTCCGTCAGCGACAGCGCCTCCCGGTACGCCTCCGCTGCCTCCGCGTGCCGCCCCAGCCTGCGCAGGAGGTCGGCGCGGGTCGCGGGGACGTGCCGGTAGCCGGCCAGCTCGTCACCCAGCTCCTCGACGAGGGCGAGGCCCGCCGCGGGGCCGTCCGCCATCGCCACCGCGACGGCCCGGTTGAGCCGCACCACCGGCGACGGGACGAGCTCGGCGAGCCGGCCGTAGAGCGCGGCGATCTGCGGCCAGTCGGTGTCGGAGGCGCGTTCGGCCCGCGCGTGGCAGGCGGCGATCGCAGCCTGCACCTGGTACGGGCCCGGCTCCCGACGGCGCAGCGCCGCATCGAGCAACGCCAGCCCCTCGGCGATCTCGTCGCGGTTCCAGCGGCTGCGGTCCTGGTCCTCCAGCGTCACCGGTTCGCCGTCCGCATCGAGGCGGGCCGCGCGCCGCGAGTACTGCAGGAGCAGCAGCGCCGTCAGCCCGAGCACCTCGGCGTCGTCCGGCATGAGCGCGGCGAGTAGGCGGGCGAGGCGGATCGCCTCGGCACACAGATCGTGCCGCATCAGATCCCCACCCACGGCAGCCGCGTAGCCCTCGTTGAAGAGCAGGTACACGACGCCGAGCACGCCCACGAGCCGGTCGGGCAGCAGATGATCCGGCGGCACCCGGTACGGGATCCCGGCCTGGCGGATCTTGCGCTTCGCCCGCACCAGCCGCTGCGCCATCGTCGGTTCCGGCACCAGGAACGCCCGCGCGATCTCCGGTGTGGTCAGGCCGGTGAGCGTGCGCAGGGTCAGCGCCACCCGACCTTCGAGGGGGAGCGCGGGGTGGCAGCAGGTGAAGATCAGCCGCAGCCGGTCGTCCTGCACAGCGCTCTCGTCACCCGGGTCGTCAGGCCCGACGGGCATCGTCGCCACCTCCCTCAGCTTCGCCGCCTCGATCTTGCTGCGCTTGAGCCGGTTGAGCGCGGTGTTGCGCGCGGTGGTGGTCAGCCACGCGCCTGGGTTGCGCGGAACGCCGTCGCGCGGCCATCTGGCCAGCGCCTGCGCGACGGCGTCCTGCGCGCACTCCTCCGCGAGGTCCCAGTCGCCCGTCATCCGGATGAGGGTGGCGACGACCCGGCCCCACTCGTCGCGGAACGCATCGGCGACCGCGGCCTCGACCCCGGTCATTCCTGCTCGAGCGGCCAGACCGGCCGGATCTCCATCACGCCGTGCCGGGCGTTCGGGTGCTTGGACGCCACCTCGATGGCCTCGTCGAGGTCGGCGCATTCCAGCAGGTCGAAGCCCAACATCTGCTCCTTGGTCTCGGCGAACGGGCCGTCGGAGATCAGCACCTCGCCGCCCCGGACGCGCACGGTGGTGGTGTCGGACCGCGGCCGCAGGCGATTGCCCGTCAGCCGCACGCCGCGACCGTCCATCTCCGTCACCCAGTCCTCGATGGTGTAGCCCGTCTGGTCCTCCGGCGCCACCTCGTCGCCCTCGTAACCGCAGATCAACAGCATGTACTGCATCTTGGGTCCCTCCTCGCTCTCCTCGGTCGGACACCACACCGACAACCGGGACCGCCCGGAATCGACACCAGCTTGACAGGCAAGTCGTCGCTTGCCTATAAAGATGCGTGTACGACACGCTCTTCAAGGCTCTCGCCGACCCGACGAGGCGGGCGATCCTCGACGAGCTCACCGACAGGAACGGCCAGACGCTGTTCGAGATCTGCGGACGGCTGGCGATGAAGCACGGGCTCAGCTCGTCGCGACAGGCGATCTCCCAGCACCTCGCCGTGCTCGAGGAGGCCGGGCTGGTCACCACCCGACGCGAGGGCCGCTACAAGTTCCACCACCTCGACACCACCCCCCTGCGCTCGATCGTCGAGCGCTGGCCGACCCCTCAGGAGCAATGATGCTGACGATCAACGTCACGAGCGTCTACGTCGACGACCAGGCGAAGGCGCTGGACTTCTACACCGGCGTGCTCGGCTTCGTGAAGAAGACCGACGTGCCCGCCGGCAACGCCCGCTGGCTCACCGTCGTCTCCCCCGCCCACCCCGACGGGGTCGAGCTCCTGCTCGAGCCCACCGGCCACCCGGCGGCGCGCGTGTACAAGGAGGCGCTCGTCGCGGACGGCATCCCCTTCACGCAGTTCGCCGTGGAGGACGCCCACGCCGAGTACGAGCGCCTGAGCGCCGCGGGCGTCAAGTTCGTGCAGGAGCCGACGGACCTGGGGCCCGTCGTCACGGCGGTCTTCGACGACACCTGCGGAAACCTCATCCAGATCGCTCAACTCAAGAGCTAGCCTGGCTCCAGCACGCGGGACAGGTGCGCGCTAGGCGGAAGGGATGGCGCGTCTCCTCGACATGCCAGGAGACGCCCGGTGTCCTACCGCGAGCTCGCACGTGCCGTTCCGCCGCCCTTCCTTCTCCTCGGCCTGGTCGCCAGGCTGCACTACTCGATCACGCCGATCGGCACGCTCACCCTCCTGTACGCCGCGACCGGCAGCCACACGTTCGCCGGAGTGGCGACCGCGGCGCAGAGCATTGCCACGGCGGCAGGCGGAATCGGCCTCGGCGCGCTGGCCGACCGGTTCGGTCCCCGCGCCGTCGGACTGACCGCCGCCACCACCCATGCCGTTTGCGCGGGCGCTCTCGTCGCCGCGAGCGGGGGCGAGCGGCCTGCGATGGTCGCCGCCGCGATCGCCATGGGCCTCACGCAGCCCGCGGTCGGTCCGATGGCGCGGGTGCACTGGGCCCGCCTCCTGCGAGCGCGGGGACGCGTCGATCTGGTGTCGACCGCCCTGTCCTACGAGACCGTTGCCGACGAGATCGGGTTCGTCGTCGGGCCGGCCGTCGCGGGCCTGCTCACCGCCGCCATCGGCCCGGTCGCGCCGCTCTCCGCGGTCGCGCTGCTTTCCGCGGGCGCGGCGACGCCATTCGCGCTGTTCTACGCCCGCACGGCGCCGCCTCGCCGACCTGCCGTTGCGGCACGGCCCCGGTACGGTCCGCTCGTCGCGATGGCGCTTGCGGCGGCCGCGCTGGGCGCCGTGTTCGGGTCCGTGCAGACCGGCGTGACCAGCTACGCCGCTGAACGCGCAGAGCCCGGTGGCGCAGGCCTCCTCTACGCCCTGCTCGCGGTCGGGAGCTCGGTCGCGGGCATCGCGTACGCGTGGCTGCCGTCGCGCATCCGCGACACCCATCGTTACGCGGGAGCGGCGCTGGGCCTGCTGCTCGGCACGACCGTTCTGGCGGCGGGCTCCGCGTGGCTGCCCCTTGCGATCACGGTCGCCGGCTTCTCCATCGCCCCGTACATGATCTCCGCCTACGCCCTCGCGGAACGCCTGTCCGGTGGCCGCGGCACGGCCACGACACTGATGGCGGTCAGCGCGGGCGGCCCCATCGGCACGGCGATCGCGCAGGCCGTGGCCGGTCGCGTCGCCGACGCGGGCGGAAGCGCGGCTGCCCTGGCGGTGGCACCGGTCGCTGCGGGTGCTGCGCTGCTGGTGGCCGTAGGCGTGCTCGTCGGTGAGTCCATGGGACCGCGAACCGGTGGGATACCGATGCCACCCACGCGTCGAGCCGGATAGCCCCCGGCTGCATCCGTCCGGCGTCGGTCACGCCCGCGGCGAGCCGGGTCGGGGGGCGGTCGATCCCCCAATCCCTCATCCCCCAAGGACGTCCCGACCCCACAATCCTGCCGGTCGTGCGCTCGCCCGATCCCCGATGTCCATGCGGCTGCCGGCTCATAGCTTTTCTCACATCGCCGGAGCGCGAATCGGGAACAGATCGAGGAGACGATCACAATGACCGCAGGAACGACTGACCAGCTGGGCCGAGTGCTCGAGGCTCTGCGCACGTGGCTGCTCGAGCACCCGGACGGCAACGTCCAGGACTTCGCCGCCGAGCACGACACCACGCCGCAGGAGCTGACCGAGGGCTGGAACACCTTCTTCGCCCAGGCCGACTTCAGCCGCAACTACAACCTGGACACGGCTCAGTCCGGCGCACAGGGCGCCTCCCAGGCCGCGACGCAGACCGCCGCCGCCTCCGCGCCGGTCTACGTGCCCGACTCGCCGCCGCCGTATGACGCGAGCCCCGAGGAGTACGTGCAGTACCTCACGCAGGAAGTGAACAACTACCAGCAGTTCACGACGATCAACAACATCGAGGACAACTCGATCAACCAGCAGATCCTCGCCGGCGGCGACGTCGACGTCGACATCGACCAGAGCGAGCAGAACGTCGGCGAGGGCGGCGTGCTCATCGACGACAGCGAGCTCGACGACGTGGACATCGCCACGGGCGACATCGGTGCGGGTGGCGTGCTGCAGCAGGGCGACGACAACCAGGCCGCCACGGGCGACGAGAACGTGCTGCAGGACGGCGACAACAACGTCGGCAACACCGGCGACATCGACGCCACCGACGGTAGCGCTGTCAGCGTCGGCGGCTCCGCCACCACGATCGGCAGCGGCAACGACAACTTCGGCAGCGGTCAGCAGGCCACCAACGTCGCGGTCGGCGACAACAACAAGCAGGCCAACCAGCAGCAGGACAACGACAGCGAGGTGACCGTCGGGGACACGACCGGCGGGTCGGCCAGCGCCGACGGTGGGAACGCGACCGGCGGAGCCGGCACCGGCGGTGACGGTGGCGACGGGGGCGACGGCGGCGACAGCAACGACTTCCCGTTCGAGTCGGACGCCGGTGACGGCGGCGACGGCGGTTCGGGTGGCAGCGGCTTCGGCGGCAGCGCGACCGGTGGCGACGGCGGCGACGCCGACGCGAGCGCGGACGTCGAGGTCGACACGGGCAGCGACCAGGAAATCAACTTCTGATCCCGGCGCCCGGTAACGCCCGGCACCCACCAGACCGACTCAGCACCTCTGAGAGGTGCTGAGTCGGTCGCACGTCGCGGCAAGCTCTTCACTTGGGGGAAACGTGGCGCTGTCCGATGCGATCCAGCTCGTCGACGTCGCCCGCAAGGCGACCGAGGCATACGGAAGACCCGACCTCACGACGAAACTGGCCCGAACGAAGGAACGGTTGTCCGACCCGAGTGTCCGGGTGCTCGTCGTCGGGGAGTTCAAGCAGGGCAAGAGCCTGCTCGTCAACTCGCTGGTGTCGGCGTCCGTGTGTCCCGTTGACGACGACGTCGCCACCGCGGTGCCCACGATGGTGCGCCACGCCGCCACCCCGACGGCCGCCCTGGTCAAGGAGTCGGCCGGTGGTGGGGAGCCGGAGCGGACCGAGATCCCGGTCGGGGAGCTGGCACGGCACGTCTCCGAGTCCGGCAACCCGGACAACCGGCAACGGATCTCCTATGCCGAGGTGGGCCTGCCCCGCGCCCTGCTCGCCGGCGGGCTGGTGCTCGTCGACACGCCGGGCGTCGGCGGGCTCGGGTCGGCGCACGGCGCCGCCACGATGGCGGCGATGGCTGGCGCCGACGCGGTGGTGCTGGTGTCCGACGCAGCACAGGAGTACACGAAGCCGGAGCTCGACTTCCTCGCGACCGCGATGCAGATGTGCCCCAACGTCGTCGCGGTGCTCACCAAGATCGACCTTTACCCGGCGTGGCGACGCATCGCCGACCTCGACCGTGCGCACCTCGCCGCCGCGGGCGTCGCCACCGAGCTGATCCCGATCTCGTCCGCGGTGCGCCAGCTCGCGCTGCGCACCAAGAACAAAGCTCTCAACGAGGAGTCCGGCTACCCCGCGCTGGTCACCTACCTGCGCAACCGGGTGCTCGGCCAGGCCGAGCAGCTCGCCCGCCGCTCCACCGGCCAGGACATCCTCTCGGTCTGCGCGCTGCTGACCACCACCATGCAGGCGGAGCTCACCGCGCAGGAGAACCCGGAGAAGGCCCACGAGCTGGTGGCCCAGCTGGAGAAGGCAAGGGGCGCGGCCACCCGACTCAAGGAGCGCACGGCGCGGTGGCAGGTCACCCTCAACGACGCCGTCGCCGACCTCTCCGCCGACATCGATCACGACCTGCGCGACCGGCTCAGGACCGTGATGCGCGAGGCCGAGACGCTCGCCGAGGACGCCGACCCGGCCGACGTGTGGGACCAGCTCGCCAAGTGGGTCCAGCACCAGGTCACCGTCGCCGCGTCGGCCAACTTCGTATGGGCGAACGAGCGCGCCGGCGCCCTCGCCCGCAGGGTGGCCGCGCTGTTCGCCGAGGACGGGCAGGTCAGCCTCCCCGAGCTGCCCACCGCCTCCGCCGGGCCCGCGCCGCGGGTGGCGGCGCTCGAAAGCCCCGACATCCAACCCATGAGCTTCGGGGAGAAAGCCCTGAGCGGGCTGCGCGGCGGCTACGGCGGCGGGCTGATGTTCTTCATGCCGCTGAGCCTCATCCCTGGCCTGGCGATCGCCGCACCGTTCGCCGCGCTCGGCGGCGCGTTGCTTCTCGGCGGCAAGCAGGTCCGCGACGAGAAGAAGAGAGCGCTGCAGCGTCGGCAGGCCGAGGCCAAGATGCTCGTGCGCAAGCACATCGACGAGGTGCAGTTCCAGGTCGGCAAGGACTCCAAGGACATGCTGCGCCGCACCCACCGCACCCTGCGTGATCACTTCACGGCCATCGCCGAGGAGATGCAGACGTCGATGGCCGAGTCGGTGGCGGCGGCGCAGAGCGCGGTGAAGGCCACGCAGTCCGAGCGCGGCACCCGCATCGGGGATCTGAAGGCGGAGGTCGAGCGCGTCGCGAGCCTCGCCAACCGGGCCCGCGCGCTGATGGAGGCGTCGTGACGGCGCCAGCGGGCGGGGCCCCCGCGCTGCGGGACGCGGTCCGCACGGTGCTGCAGCAGGCCGTCGGGACCTACCGGGACAGCCCGAACGCCCTCCGCTGGCTGCGCCACCACCTCGACCGTTACGACGAGCCGCTGCGCCTCGCCATCGCCGGGAAGGTGAAAGCCGGCAAGTCGACCCTGCTCAACGCGCTGGTCGGCGAGGAGATCGCGCCGACCGACGCCGGCGAGTGCACCCGCGTGGTGACCTGGTACCAGGACGGCCACGCCCCGGCCGTGACGATGTACCCGCAGGCCGGCACGCCCCGCCCGCTGCGGATCGCGCGCGATGAAGGCGCCCTGCACATCGACCTGGGTGTGCCGCCGGAAACCGTTGACCGGCTGGAGGTCACCTGGCCGTCGGCGAGTCTCCGGTCCACCACGCTCATCGACACGCCCGGCATCGCCTCCCTTTCGCTGGACGTCTCCGCCCGGAGCGAACGGTTCCTCGCCCCTGAGGACGCGCCGTCCGCCGCCGACGCGGTGTTGTACCTGATGCGCCACCTGCACTCGGCCGACATGCGGTTCCTGGAGTCGTTCCACGACCAGGGCGTTGCGCGGGCGGCACCGGTCAACACCATCGCGGTGCTGTCGCGCGCCGACGAGATCGGCGTCGGCCGCGTCGACGCCCTGCGCTCGGCGCGCCTGATCGCCGCGCGCTACCGCGCCGACGAGACGCTGCGTGCCTTCTGCCAGACCGTCGTCCCCGTGGCCGGGCTGCTCGCCGTGACCGGCCGCACGATGCGTCAGGACGAGTACGCGGCGCTGACCAAGCTCGCCGCCCTTCCGCCTGACCGGCTGGACGCGCTGTTGCTGACCGTCGACCGCTTCGTCAGCTCAGAGGACGTCATCGAACTCCCGACCGCGACCAGGGCGAAGCTGCTCGAACGGTTCGGGCTCTTCGGCCTGCGGCTGTCCACCACCCTCATCCGGCAGGGCGTCGCCGACGCCTCGGCGCTCGCGGCCGAGCTGGTGCAGCGCAGCGGGCTCGTCGAGCTGCGCGAGGTGCTCGCCAGCCAGTTCTCCCAGCGCCGGGACGTGCTCAAGGCCCGCTCCGCGCTCATCGCGCTCGACCTGGTGCTGCGCCGCGAACCCCGGCCCGCCGCCACCCCGCTCGCCGGCGAGGTCGAGCGGATACTCGCGGGCGCGCACGAGTTCGCCGAGCTGCGGCTGCTGTCCGACCTGCGCGGCCGGGTGCTGCGGCCGCCGAAGGACCAGGCAGAGGAGGCAGAGCGGCTCATCGGCGCCGACGGCAACGCTCCCAGCCAGCGACTCGGCCTCCCACCCGACGCAGGCCGGGACGAGCTGCGCGCGGCTGCGCTGGAGCGGCTGACGGCGTGGCGGCGGCGGGCGGAGAGCCCGCTGGCCAGCCGGGCCATGGCCAATGCGGCTCGCGTGGTGGTGCGCAGCTGTGAGGGGATACTGGCGGGCCTCGGCTGAGGCACCGAAGACGGCGGCTACTTGCCCCCGCCCACCAGCATGCGGAGGTGGGCGAAGAGCTCGCCGCGGCTGCCAGAGCCCAGCCGCTGCCGCATCCGGGCGACGTGGTTCTCGACGGTCTTGGCCGAGATGAACAGCTGCTCGCCGATCTGCTTGTAGGTGAGGCCGGACAGGACGAGCTCCGCCACCTCCCGCTCCCGGCCACTGATCGAGCCCGCCGCGCTCTCCGTGGCCTGCTCCGGCACCTTCACGCGCCGTACGGGCTGGGCCCGGCCGGGCGCGACGTCCGTGGGGGCCGAGCTGGAGACGGGCTCGGCTCCGGCCTGCAACGCCCTGGCGCAGCCGAGCAACGCGTTCATGCTCTTGCGGTCCCGGCAGCGGATCGCGGCCTGGCTGGCGAGCCGGCCGCCCTCCCAGCTGAGGCCGGCCGAGTGCAGGCCACGCGCGGCGGCCTCGACCGCGTCCGCGTCGACGTCACCCGCGAGGCTCCGCAGCCATTCCCGACCCGCGGCCGCAACGGCGGTGGCGTATCGGCTGGTGGGGGCCATGTCGTCCAGCGCGGCCACGTGCCGCTGCGCGACGGTGCCCGCGTCGGAACCGATCGCGGCCTGTAACCCGGACCAGTGCAGCGCGACCGCCCACAGCGGCGGGTTGCCCAGCCGGTCGAGCAGGGCCTCGGCCTCGTCGAGGTACGGCTGCACCCAGCCCTGCTCGTTCAGCCGGGCGGCGCCGACCACGAGCTCGCCGAGCGGTTGCAGCGAGTACAGGTCGACCGGGTGCCGGACGATCGCCTCGCGGGCCCGGCGCCATCCGGCGAGTAGCCCGGCGAGATCACCCGCCCGGCGCGCGAGACCGACCTCGAGCGCGGCCGCCAGCAGCTCGTCCCTCGGCTCGAGCCGGCCAGCGCCCGACGCCGACTGCAGCAGCGCCCGAGCGTGCGCACTCGAGCCGCGGTGCATCGCGACCAGCGCCTGAAGCAGCAGGTGGCGGGCCGCGAAGATCGGGCCGCCGAGCTCGGCGGCGACGGCCTGCCCCAGCACGGACTGCGCGACGTCCAGCTCCCCGCAGTGGATCGCGACCAGTGCGGCCAGCGCGCAGGGGGTCTCCGGCAGCAACGCCGCCCGCCCGGACGACTCCAGCAGCACGGACGCGCGCGTGAGCTGGGAGAGCGCCGCGGTACGCGGGCCCGCGACGGTGTCGTGGATCCCCTGGGCGAGCAGTGCCTCCGCACCGGCCAATACGGTGGGCGCCCGGCCCGACGCCGCGTGCATGACCTCGCCGGCCTCGTCGAGCGCCCCGATGCCGACGAGTGTGGGCACCGCGAGCAGCGTGGGACCGCCGAACGGCTGCGCGGCGAGCCACCGGTACAGCTCGGCGCCGCGGCTCAGCATCCCGCGGTGAGCGAGCACCGCTGCCGCCACCGCCACCGCCCGCCGCGCCGCGTCGCCGTCCACAGCAGCCGGTTCGGCCAGTACCTGGTCGGCGCGCCGCAGCGCCGCGTCCAGGTCGCCTGCGAACAGCGCGGCCTCGGCCCGCCGTGCCGAGAGTGGCAGCGGCGATGCCCCGGCCTCGACCGCGGCGTCGTACAGGTCCGCCGCGACGGGAAGGCACTCGCGCAGCGCCTCGTCGCCCGCCCGCTCGAACGCCGCGGCGACCCGGGTGCCGGTCGCCCCGCTGCCGATCAGTCCCCGAGCGGCGACGAGCACGCTGCCACCGGCGTCGAGCTGGATCTCGGCAAGCCTGCGCCGCACCATCAGCCGGTGGGCGGCCGGGACCGCCCGCTGCAGCGCGTGCCGCACCAGCGGCACGACCTCGCCGTCGGGCGTCATCAGTCCGGTGGCAGCGGCCTGGTCGAGCACCTCCCCCACCGCGCCGGGGGCCACGTCGAGCAACGCGCCGAGCACCTCCGGGTCGAGCGGGGCGCCCACGGTGCGGCCCAGCAGCAGCTCGCGGACGCCAACCGGCTGCGCGTCGATCTCATATCCGAGCTGCCGGACGACGGCTGCGGGCGGCTCGCCCGCCGAGCCGAGGCGGTCGAGCGCCCGCTCGTCGCGCAGCCCGACGAGCAGCCGGTCGACGAGGTCCGGCGATCCCCCGGTCTGCTCGAACACCAGGTCCACCAGCTCGGCCGTTGGCCGCTCGCCGAGGAGCAGGTTCGCGCGTGCCGCGACCCCGGGACGGTCGAACGGCCCCAGCACGACCGGTCCACGGCCGGCCCCGAACGCGACCACGATCGAGGCGAGCGGTCCGCCGCGGGGCCACGGCCGGTGGGCGAGAACGACCTGCGACTCGGGCTGGGCGGCCCAGGCCCGCACCCGTTGCAGCGCGACCTCGTCGAGCTCGTGGGCGTCGTCGAGGAGGAGGACGACGTTCGGCTCGAACGGCTCGTCGGGCCCGGGGGCCTCATGCCGGACGCTGACTCCCGCGGCGCCGTAGAGCTCGCCCAGCACGCCGAGCAGCACACTCTTGCCGCTGCCACCCGGTCCGACCACGACCGTGTGGCGGGGCGTCGTGGGCGCGGACGCGATCTCCCGGTAGAGCCGGCGAGCGGCAGGGGCGCCGGCGAGCGCGCTGTCGGAGGCAGCGCTCTCGGACTTCACCGCGGCCATGACGGTCCGGCCCCTTGTCTGCACCGAGGCATGCCCTCCCGTGTCGATGCCGTCGTCCGTCGCCGTACCTGACGCTGTCGCTGCGAAGCCGGGAAGCCCGATCAGGGTAGCGAGCCGACCGGGTACAGGAGACGCCCGAACGGGCGCTGATACACAGTGCGCGCACTGTTCAACTCGGACGCAGGGCGCGCGGCGTTAGCTCATCGCGAACGGTTCGCCGGGGTCGTCGGGGAGACCCTCGTCGAACGAGTCGTCCGGGGTGCCGGCTTCCGGGGGTGCCGCCGCGGCGAACGGGTCGTCCTCCGCGAGGCCGGCGAGGTCCCCATTCGGCTGGTCGGCCGCGGCGGCGGCGTCCACCTGGTCGTCCACCTGGTCGTCCACCTGGTCGTCCACCTGGTCGTCTACCTGGTCGTCCACCTGGTCGTCGAGACCGGCGGTCTCGGCGGGCCTGTCCGGGAACGTCCCGCTCTCGCCGAGGTCGTCGAGGTCGGCGTCCTCGAGACCGTCGCCGTCCAGGTCGTCGCCGTCCAGGTCGTCGCGGTCCAGGTCGCCGTCCAGGTCGCCGTCGATGGCCGCGAGCGTGTCGTAGGCGACGACGTCGAGGTGCTGGTTCTGGGCGAGCTCGCTCAGGTAGCGGTCGGCGTGCGCCTCGGGTGTCTCGTCGGGCTGTGGTGCGGGTGGCACGAGTGCGGGTGCCGGCCCGTCGGCGGAGGAGAAGTCGGTGCGGAGGTTCTCGAGGAAGATGGGGAGGAGCTCGGCGACCTCGACCGCGCTGAACCCGTGCGCGTGCGCGATCAGAGACGGACTGGTCCCGGGACTCTCCAGGATCATCCGCGTGACCTCCCAGATGGAGGCGCTCGGCTCAGCAGACACGCAGTAACCCTACGAAGTCCGATGCGGCCTGCAATCAGGGATGCGACGGAGTCGGAACGCGCCAGGACCGGACCCCGATGGCCCTCCGGCTTGGGGGGTTTAGGGGATCGGACGGCGACTTGCCCTCCGGGGGATGACCGCGGGCACACGGCCATGGAGGCTCCCCTCGGAAAGGGCGAGGGGGCACCCATGAGTTACCAACTCGGGATCGATCTCGGGACGACGTACACGGCGGCGGCCGTATCCCGCGCGACGGAACAGCAGCACGCCGACCCGGAGATGGTGTCGCTCGGCGACCGCTCGGTCCAGGTGCCGTCCGTGCTGTACCTCGCGCCCGACGGCGGCATTCTCGTCGGCGAGGCGGCCGAGCGGCGGGCGGCGACCGATCCGGACCGCGTGGTGCGCGAGTTCAAGCGGCAGCTGGGCGACGAGATCCCGCTGGTGGTCGGCGGCCGGCCCATCCCGGCCCACGAGCTGGCCGCGATGCTCGTGGCCTGGGTCGTCCAGCGGGTGGCCGAGCGCGAGGGCGCCCCGGCCCGGCGGATCGCCCTGACGCACCCCGCTTCGTGGGGGCCCCACAAGAAGGATCTGCTGCACGGCGCGCTGGCCGCGCGCGGGCTGAACGTGACGTTCCTGGCCGAGCCGCAGGCCGCCGCCCTCAGCTACGCGGCGGCGGAGCGGGTGGAGCGCGGGTCCACGATCGCGGTGTACGACCTGGGCGGCGGCACGTTCGACTCCGCGGTGGTCCGCAAGAACGGCACGTTCACGCTGCTGGGCCGGCCGGAGGGCATCGACCGGCTCGGCGGCGTCGACTTCGACGACGAGGTGTTCACCCACGTCCGCGAGGCCATCGGAGGCGCGTTCGACCAGCTCGACCCGGCCGACGAGACGGTGGTGGGCGCGGTGTCCCGGCTCCGGCGCGAGTGCAAGGAGGCGAAGGAGGCGCTGTCGGCCGACACCGAGGTGCGGATCGCCGTCCTGCTGCCGGGGCTGCAGACCGCGGTGCGCCTGACCCGTGGCGAGTTCGAGGCGATGATCCGCCCACAGCTCGAGGACAGCGTCGATGCGCTGCACCGCGCGGTGGCGTCGGCGGGCCTGGCGCCGTCCGACCTGAGCGCCGTGCTGCTCGTGGGCGGATCGTCGCGGATCCCGCTGATCGCCCAGCTGGTCTCGGCCGCGTTCGACCGTCCGGTGGCGGTGGACGCCGACCCGAAGAACGCGATCGCGCTCGGCGCCGCACTGTCGATCTCACCGCGCCCGGAGTCGTGGCCGGCCGCGAACATCCCGCCGGTCCCGCCGTACGCACCACCGGTGCCCGCACCGGTGCCGGCCGCCCTGACGACGCCGCTGCCCCCGGCCGCGGACCCGCCGCGGCCGCCGGTGCCGTCCCTGCCGCCGACCGTCTCGCCGCCGATGCCGGTTGGCAGTGGATCCCGCCGGCCTGCGGTGGTGTTCGGGGCAGGCGGCCTGCTCGTCGCGGCCGCGATCGGCGCCGCCCTGCTGTACGGGCCGGACAACCCGAACCCGGCCCCGACGAGCGGCACGGCAACCTCAGCGGTGGAGGTCCCCCAGCTCACGGACGCCCCGAGCCCCGAGCCGGCGGCCGTCGAGAACCAGGGTGGCAACCAGGCACCGGCACAGAACCAGGGCAGGGTGGCGCCGCGGCAGCAGAACGGCGGCGGCCGGCCTGCACCGCAGGAGCAACCGGACGAGAACGACAAGCCCGACCCGCAACCGACCACGACAACGACGACTCCGCCGACGTCCACCCCGACAACCTCCACCACGCAGCCGCCGTCCACCGTGCCGCCCCCAACCCAGCCGCCCTCGACCGGGACAGGCACGGGGAACACCGGCCCGTCGACGAACGGCCAAGCGGGCGAGGAGCTCGGCGGGCAGCAGGTGCCGGCCGACAATCCATCGGGCGGCGACCCGGAGGACGCTCCCGCAACGTAGCCGTAGGACTTCACACATCCAGCCCCCACTTCACACAAGGCGGGCCTTGTGTGAAGCGGGGGCTGAGTGTGTGAAGTCAGCGGTACCGGGCGGGCGGGGAGGTCACGCCGCCGGGAAGTCGGCGGAACGGCTCAGGTCGGCCCACCGCTGCGCCTCGGCGGTGCGCTCGCCGGCGGAACGCACGGCGAGATCGACCGCGGTCGCGCCCAGCAGCAGACGCCGCGGTGGGTCGGGCATGTCCACGACGTCGAGGATGATCTTCGCGGCTCGTGCCGGGTCGCCGGGCCAGCCGGCGGCCGTGGCCTCGCGCACGCGGTTGACCTCGCCCACCGTCTTCTCGTAGTCCGGCCCGACGTCGGCACGAACCATCGACGTCGTGCTCCACTCGGTGCGGAAGGGCCCTGGCTCGACGATGATCACCTTGATGCCGAGCGGCGCGACCTCGGCGCCAAGCACCTCGGAGAAGCCCTCGACGCCGAACTTCGCGGTCTGGTACGCACCCATCCCGGGGGTGCCGCCGACCCGTCCCCCGATCGACGAGAACTGGACGATGTGGCCGGAGCGCTGTGCACGCAGCACGGGCAGGGCCGCCCGGGTCACGTTGACGACACCGAACAGGTTGGCTTCGATCTGCGCCCGGAAGTCGTCCTCGGCCATCTCCTCGATCGGCGCGCTGTTGGCGTAGCCGGCGTTGTTCACCACCACGTCCAACCGGCCGAACTCGTCGACGGCGGTGCGCACGGCGGCACGGGCGGCCTCGGCGTCGGTGACGTCGAGCGCCACTGCTCGCACCTGGGCGCCGTACTCGGCCACCAGCCCGTCCAGGTCGGCCGGCCGCCGCGCGGTGGCCACCAGGTTCTCTCCGCGCTCCAGCACCGCGCCCGCGAGCTCCCACCCGAATCCGCGTGAGCTACCGGTGATGAGCCAGGTCTTGACCATCGGTCTCTCCTCTCTCGGTCACCTAAGTCTACACTCGTAGACATGCCTCGACGCCGTGATGCGGCCGCCACTCGGGACGCGATCCTGCGCTCGGCGCTCGTCGCGTTCACCCACCACGGCTACGACGGGGTGGGGGTGCGGGAGATCGCCGGAGCCGCCGGCGTCACCGCGATGCTGGTGAACCGCTACTTCGGCTCGAAGGAGCAGCTGTTCGCCGAGGTCGTCGAGGCGGCGTTCGCGCAGCGCACGCTGATCGCCGACGACGTCGAGTCGATGAGCCGGTTCGCCGCCGCCGCACTCGTGGCAGCCGAACCCCGGTCGGTCGACGGCTTCCTGCTGATGCTGCGATCGGTGGCCAACCCAAAGGCCACGGAGATCCTGCGCAACGCAATCGAGCTGCGTTTCCAGCGCCCGCTCGAAGCGCTCCTGCCCGGGGCGGACCGCCGGGAGCGGGCCGCGCTGTTCCTGTCCGTACTGGCAGGGGTGCAGCTCATGCGGCAGGTCGTGGGCAGCCCGGCGCTCGCCGGCACCGACCCGGCAGCGCTCGAACGACGACTGCGCCCGCTGTTCGAAGTGCTGGTCGCCGAAGAGGACCTCCCCTGAGGGGCGAGCCGGCCGCAGTCGGTGTCGGAATGTCGCCCACCGCCACGGAGTTCGTTGCAGTGTGAAGAAGATTGGGTTCCTGTCCTTCGGACACTGGTCGGACTCGCCGCATTCGATGGTGCGGTCGGGGGCGGACGCCCTGCTGCAGTCCATCGAGCTCGCGGTGGCCGCGGAGGAGGCGGGCGCCGACGGCGCGTACTACCGGGTGCACCACTTCGCCCAGCAGCTCGCCTCGCCGTTCCCACTGCTCGCCGCGGCGGGGGCGCGAACCAGCCGGATCGAGCTGGGCACTGCCGTGATCGACATGCGGTACGAGAACCCGCTCTACATGGCCGAGGACGCCGGTGCCGCGGACCTCATCTCCGGTGGCCGCCTCCAGTTGGGCATCAGCCGGGGTTCACCGGAGCAGGTGATCGACGGCTTCCGCTACTTCGGGCACGTGCCAGCTGAGGGCATGAGCGACGCCGACATGGCCCGCGAGCACACCAAGGTGTTCCTCGAGGTGCTCAAGGGCGAGGGCTTCGCCCGGCCGAACCCGCGCCCGATGTTCCCCAACCCACCGGGCCTGCTGCGGGTCGAGCCGCACTCACCGGGTCTGCGGGACCGGATCTGGTGGGGCGCGGGCACCCGGGCCACCGCGGAGTGGACGGCGGAGCAGGGGCTGAACCTGATGAGCTCGACGCTGCTCTCCGAGGACACAGGCGTGCCCTTCCACCAGCTCCAGGCCGAGCAGATCCAGCGGTTCCGGGACGCGTGGAAGGTGGCGGGACACACCCGCGAGCCGCGCGTCTCCGTCAGCCGCAGCATCTTCCCGATCGTCAGCGACATCGACCGGGAGCTCTTCTGGCGGGAACGGGGCAGCACCGACCAGGTCGGCCGGCTCGACGGCGGCACCGCCCGGTTCGGCAAGACGTATGCCGGTGAGCCGGACAAGCTGGTGGCCGAGCTCGCCGAGGACGAGGCGATCGCCGCCGCGGACACGCTGCTGCTCACCGTTCCCAACCAGCTCGGCGTCGACTACAACGCGCACGTCATCGAGAGCGTGCTCACCCACCTCGCCCCGGAGCTGGGCTGGCGGTGATACCGCCGGAGCGGCAGAGCAGGCTATGACTGCGCGCATGGGACTGCGGTTCACCACACGCCGGTCGGACTCGCCGTGGGTCGATGCCGTGTGGACGTGCACCAGCGACCAGGTCAGCGAGATGACCTCGGTAGCGGCGACGCGATGCGGGCTGGTCTTCTGGGAGCGCGACGGGAGGCACTACGCGGGGGTGAGCGGACCAGAGACCGCGACCGGTACCGCGCCGGTCCCGGAGGAGGCGACCTTCGTGGGGATCGAGTTCGCGATCGGTACCTCCCTGCGGAGTATTCCGCCCTCATCGCTCACCGACGGTGGGGTGGAGCTCCCGGACACGACGCGGAGGTCTTTCCAGCTCGCCGGGTCGCGCTGGGAGAGACCGGGCCCGGACGACGCTGAAGCCCTGGTCGAGCGCCTCGTTCGGGACGGCGCCGTCGTTCGCGACCCGATCGTCGGCGAGGTGGTACGTGGCGGCCGTCCCCAGATGTCGGATCGCACTCTCGAGCGGAGATTCCGAGCGGCGACCGGCCTCACCCGGGGTGCCGTGCGCCAGATCGAGCGGGCACGCGAGGCGGCCTACCTGCTGGCCGTGGGGAAAGGGGCCACCGATGTCGTCGCCTCGCTCGGCTACTTCGACCAGCCGCACCTGGCGCGAGCACTTCGCCGCTACGTCGGGCGCACCGCCACCCAGCTGCACGAAGGCAGCGGCGGCGCCCTCGCGCTGGACCTTCCTCAGCCGACCACGTCGTAGAGCAACTTCACGACGCCGTTCGGGTAGCCCTGCGACTCGCGCAGCCGCAACTTCTGCCTGTCGCGGTCGGCGTCGCTGAACAGGCTCTTACCTGCACCGAGCAGCACCGGGAAGACCAGCAAGTTGTAGCGGTCGATCAGTCCCGCGTCCGACAGCCTGCGGGCCAACTCGGCGCTGCCGTGGATGAAGATCGCCCCACCCTCGCCCTTCTTGACCTCCGCGACGTCGGCGGTTGAGCGCAGGATCGTGGTCTGGCCCCAGCCCTCGACGATGGCGTCCTCGGAGATCGTCGAGGAGACCACGTACTTCGGCAGGTCCTTGTACGCCGCGTGGTCCTGCGAATCGCGCCACGTCGGGGCGAAGGCCTCGTAGCTGCGCCTGCCGAACATCAACGCCGTGGTCTCGGTGAGTTCCTCACCCTTGAGCGCGAACGCCTCGGGCAGGAACTCGACGTCCTTGATCACCCAACCACCGCTGCGGTGCTCCTCACCCGGGCCACCGCCGGGGGAGTCCACGACGCCGTCGAGCGACATGAAGGCGGTGTAGACGAGGTCGCGCATGCTGCGGTTCTCCCTTCCCGGTCCGACGGCGAGCGGGCCGTCGACGTCATCGGCCTGCACACGTTATGCGGCAGGTGTCCGCGGGTCTTGGACAGAACCGACACCCGGATCTGGGTTGCCGCGAGTCACTGATCGCGTTGAGCCACGAGCACCACGACCGGGCCTATTGGTCCCTCGGCGGGAAGCCGCAGTTCGGCTACCGGTCGTAGTCCTGCCTGCTCGACCAGCGCGGCGAGCTGTTCCGGTTGCCATTGGTAGGTCGTCCAATTGACAGCGACACCGCCGTAGGCCTCGGTACGAGCCACATCGGCGTCCCCCACGTGCGTCGCGATGATCAGTTGCCCGCTCGGCATCAGGGCCCTGGCGAAGGACGACAGGACCTGCGGCAGAACGTCGCGAGGCAGGTTGAACAACGACCACCACCCCAGCACTCCACCCAACGAGGAGTCGGCCAGATCGAGATCGGTCGACGAGGCCACGCTGAAGCTGCACTGGGGGTACAGCCGGCGTGCGTGCTCGATCATGCGAGGCGACAGGTCCACGCCGGACGCGGCCACACCGCGATCAACCAGATACGCCGTCACGCTGCCTGGGCCGCACCCGACGTCGAGTACCGGCCCCAGCCCGCCGACCGCGTCCGCGAACAGGTCCATCGCCGCTCGTAGCCAGGGGTGAGCACGAATGTCTCCGAGACCGGTGGTCGCCACCATCTCCACGTAGTTGTCCGCGACCCGGTCGTAGGACTCGCGAACGATGTCGAGATCGGCAGGACGACGCACTGATGACGGGGAGCCCATGGGACCGACCCTAGGAGAGGCAGCAGACCAGTTGCGCCAGCGACGCGCACAGACCTCAGAACGTGCAGGAGAGGGCTCGCGCCATCCGGCTGCTGCCGGCTCTACCGCGGTAACGCCCGGTCTCGGCCCGGACGTCAAGAAGTTTGCCGATGGTCGGCGATTGTTTGCGACAGTGCGTATCGCCCGACAACCGCTTGAGGGTGGCCACCCGCACCGTATCTGCGTACCGCGCCGAGCCCGGCCTTCAACGCCCATCCTCGGCCGCGAACCCAGGTGTCGTCGTCGACACCAGATGCTTCACGGAACAACTGCCGCGTCTCTGCAGTCAGTAATGTCCATGCCGGCACCATGTCGACAGCAGAGTCGCCCGCGCCCATCAAGTCGAAATCAATCACGGCGCACAATGCGCCTCCGTCCGCCAAGAGATTCATCGGGAACAAGTCCCCGTGGATCCATGTGGAGAGCTGGCACGCTGGCACGGCCAGCGCACTATCCCACACGGCGGCCGCCAGCACTTCGTCAACCATGCCCATTGCGCCAAGCGCACGTATATCGGAGCGGACTTCACCGCGGTCGCCCTGCAAAGGGTGGGGGCGTAACGAAGCCGGAACACCCGCGACCTCGATGTTCCGGAGCGCAGCCACAAACTGGCCAAGTCGCACCGCAAGGTCTGAGAGATCAACATGAGGGTTGCTGTCCAAACTCACCCCACGAAGCCACCGAAATATCGCCCATGGCCGGCGGAATGATTCATCCGGGGCGCCCGCGGCGACGGGAACCGGCACGGCCAACGGCAACTGCGCGGCGAGCCATGGCAACCACGTCAGTTCCATGTCGACGGCCGCCGCCGACCCGGGATGGAGCGGAAGACGCACCACCAAGTCGTCACCGAGACGAAACAACGCGTTGCCCGCCCCTGCGGAAGGCCCCTCCGTGATGGGTCGGTCAGCCCAATGCGCGAACTGCCGATCCAGCAGCCCGCGCACCGTGGCTACTGACACGCTCGGTTGGTTGTCGTTCACCTTTCGACTGACGCCGGCACCCGACGGCACCGATGAGTCCGGGGCGCTCGCCGGGTCTGATCAGTCATGCCCACCGCGAGAACCGCCCGCCGCATGTTCGAGCTCCTCGAGCCGATCTGCCTGGTCACCTACTTCGCCGACGAGTCCAACGATGAGCTGGCCGCGCTCGGCCACCGCACCTACTGGGACGGCTACTTCGCCAGCCGCGCCGCACCGCTGGGCCGGGTGCCGGCGCAGGTCGTGCACGCGGCCTTCTACAGCTTCGCCGACGGCGAGGCTGCGCGGCACATCCCGAGCGCGTGGGAGACGATCCCGCCGGAGGCCTCCTTCGCCGCGTGGCGACGGGGCAGCGCGGCGTCCGTACGGCGGATTCTCGGCGAGGAGCTGGCTCAGTCCCCCGGCCTGGCGCGCGCCGCCGACCTGACCACCAAGGCCGCGACGAGCGCGCCCACGCAAGGCCGGGTGATGTACGCCGGGTGGCGTACCCTTCCGGTGCCCAGCGACCCGGTCACCCGGCTGTGGCACTCCGCGACCATGCTCCGTGAGCACCGCGGGGACGGGCACGTCGCCGCTCTCCTCTGCGCGCGCATCGGCGGTGCGGAGGCCCACGTGCTGTCCGCGCTGGAGCAGGGCATCCACCCACCGGAGTCGTTCGGGCGGATCCACCACCTGCCGAAGGAGCGGCTGGCCGAGGTCATGGACGGGCTGCGCGAGCGCGGGCTCGTCGACGCCGACGGCTGGTTCACCGACGCCGGCCGCGAGACCAAGCAACGCATCGAAGCCCTTACCGACGAGCTCGCCGCCCCGCCGTACGACGCGCTCTCCCCCGCCGAGCTCGACGAGCTGGTCGCCGCGCTCGAACCCATCACCGCGACGCTGGTGGCCGCGGGATCGCGGTGACGAGCAGCGACCGGGCGGAAGAGTCGGGTGTGGAACCTGACCAGCGGTCAGACGTTGAACCGGAACTCCACCACGTCACCGTCGGCCATGACGTAGTCCTTGCCCTCCATCCGCACCTTGCCCGCGGCCTTGGCCGCCGCCATCGATCCGGCCTCGACGAGGTCGTCGAAGGACACGATCTCGGCCTTGATGAACCCGCGCTCGAAGTCCGTGTGGATCACGCCGGCCGCCTGCGGCGCGGTGGAGCCCTTGCGGATCGTCCACGCCCTGGACTCCTTGGGGCCCGCGGTCAGGTAGGTCTGCAGGCCGAGGGTGTGGAAGCCGGCGCGGGCCAGCGAGTAGAGCCCCGGCTCGTCCTGGCCGATCGACTCCAGCAGCTCGCGGGAGGACTCCTCGTCCAGCTCCAGCAACTCGGCCTCGACCTTGGCGTCGAGGAACACGGCATCGGCAGGCGCGACGAGCGCGGCGAGCTCCTTGCGACGCCCCTCGTCGGAGAGCACGGCCTCGTCGGCGTTGAAGACGTAGAGGAACGGCTTCGTCGTGAGCAGCGACAGCTCGCGCAGCGGCTCGCGGTCGACGCCTGCCGCGAACAACGTTGTGCCGCCGTTCAGGATCTCGGCGGCGCGCTCCGCCGCCTCCAGCGCCGGACGGCGGTCCTTCTGGGTGCGCGCCTCCTTCTGCAGGCGCGGCACGGCCTTCTCCAGGGTCTGGAGGTCGGCGAGGATCAGCTCGGTGGAGATCGTCTCGATGTCGCTCGCGGCGTCGATGCGGCCCTCGACATGCACGACGTCCGGGTCGTCGAACACGCGCACGACCTGGCAGATCGCGTCGGACTCGCGGATGTTCGCGAGGAACTTGTTGCCCAGCCCCGCACCCTCGGACGCACCCTTCACGATGCCCGCGATGTCGACGAACGACACGGTGGCCGGCACGGTGCGCGCCGACGAGAACATCTTGGCCAGCACGTCGAGGCGCGGATCGGGCAGCGGCACCACCCCGACGTTCGGCTCGATGGTGGCGAACGGGTAGTTCGCGGCGAGCACGTCGTTGCGGGTGAGGGCGTTGAACAGCGTCGACTTGCCGACATTGGGCAGGCCGACGATGCCGAGGGTGAGTGACACGGGGCTCCAGGGTAGTCGCGGCGCGCCGACCTCCCCCTGCCCCGGGTAAGGGTGCCCCCGAGATCGATCACGGGTTTGCCCGGATGCAGCCGGAGGCCTCCGAACGGCAGCGTGACCGGAGTGATCCGTCGCCATCCCTCGCCGTGCTGACGGCCATCCTCCATGCCGTTGCCGCATGGCCGCCGCCCGTGGTGCTGGCGGCCGCGAGTGCGCTGCTGATCGTGGAGAGCGGATCGCTCCTCGGCATCCTCCTGCCCGGCACGACGCTGCTCGTCGCGCTCGGGCTGTGGACGGTGGCCGCCCCGGACGCGCTCGCCCTTGCCGTCGCGGTGGCGGCTGTCGCCACCGTCACCGGCGCTCACCTCGGATGGCTGCGCGGGCGATCCGGCGCCGCGAGCGGCCGGCTCGCCGATGCGCGCATTCAGCTGGCGAGCACGTGGCTCGCCGAGCGCGGCCGACCGGCCACCGCGATGCTCCTGGCGTGCGGTCACTGGGCGGCGGCCGCCCGACCGGTATTGCCGCGGGTGGCGGGCGCGGCGGGAGTGCCGTACCGCATGGTCGGGCCGGTGCTGATCGTGTCGGGCAGCGGGTGGGCGGCAACGCTCGTGCTGCTGGGCAACCGGGTCGGCGCGTTCGTGGTGACGACAGCGGCCTGGGTCCCGATCCTGCTGGTGGCGGTGCTGGTCACGGCGCTGGCGCTGCGCTCGCGATTCGGATGAGGACCCTCTCATCCAGGCCTCATCTCCATGGAACGCCGCGCGACGAGCCTGGATCGGTGACGACTGCACCGCTCTCACTCCTGCTCGGTCCCGAGGCACCCGAACTGCTCGCCGCGGCCATCGACGGCTACGGCAGCAGGCTGCGCGCGCTCCGGGTGACCACGGTCGGTGTGCAGCCGAGCGGCGCCACCGTCGTGCAGTACGCCGCCGATGTCGACCGCGCCGACGGCCGCCGCACCCGGGAGACGCTCGCCGCCACCACCGGCGACCGCATCCCGGATGGTGCCGCGGTGCTCGCAGGCCACGGTGTCCACGTCGGGGTGTGGCGCTGGCCGCAGGACCCGGCGTTGCCCGCGCTCGCCACCGCGACCGATCCGGTCCGGCTCTCCGCGGCACTGAGGTCGGCCGGGCTGCCCCGGGACGACGTCACGCGGATCCGGACGCGGGCCTACCGGCCGGGACGGCGGGCCGTGCTCGAGGTCGACGGCGGCGGGCCGCGGCTCTTCGTCAAGGTGGTCCGGCCACGGGCCGTCGCGGCGCTGCGGGAACGGCACGACCTGCTTGCCGCGCACGTGCCCGCGCCGCGCCCCCTCGCGGCCACCGCTGACGGGATGCTCGTCCTCAGCGAGTGCCATGGCACGTCGCTGCGGTCGCGCCTCAGCGGCGATCTCCCGCTGCCGGCCCCGGCCGACCTCGGCGAGCTGCTCGACGCCCTCCCGCCCGCGCTCCTCCACCTGCCGCGCCGCCGCACCCACCTGGAGCGAGTACGGCATTTCACGGCGGTGCTGGCCGCCACCGCGGTCACCGGGGAGGCCGAACGGGCGCGGCTCGACGCGCTGGCCACCGCGCTTGCGTGGGCCGATCCGGGTACGCATCCCGACGTCGCCGTGCACGGCGACTTCTACGACGGGCAGCTGCTCTGCGGCGAGCAGGGCATCACCGGGCTGGTCGACGTCGACACGGCCGGTCCAGGTCACCGCATCGACGAGTGGGCCACGCTGCTCGCCCACCTGTCCGTGCTCGCCCTGCACGGCACCGCGGCCGCCCGGCCCTACGGCGCCCGGGTGCTCACCCACGCCGAGGAACGGTTCGCGCGCGACGAGCTGCGTCCCCGCGTGGCCGCGGCGGTGCTGGGCCTCGCCACCGGGCCCTTCCGGGTGCAGCAGGCCGGATGGGCGCAGCACACGCGGGCCCGCCTCGAGCTCGCCGAGCGGTGGACGGCCGGATGAGAACGGCCTCATCCCGCTCTCCCGCGGTCCTCACCGGCCGCCGCGATCGTGGATCACGTCAATCCGAGCACTCCTGAAGGAGCATCCACATGTCCACCTGGAAGGTTCTCACCATCGGCGCGGCCCTCACCGGCCTCGGCGTCGCAGGCGCCGGTATCGCGGCGGCCGAGGAGGGCGTCCCCGCGGCGGCGCCGCAGCCGATCTCGGTCTCGGCCGCCGCGGACACCGTCGGGGCGCCGCTCGCCGCCGACCCCTCCCCCGAGTCAGCGGACTCCCCGTTCGAGAGCCCGGTCGACTCGCCCGAGTCGCCGTACGACAGCCCCGACGACCACACCCCTGACGACGACAACACGCCGGACGACGACACTCCCGACGACGACTGACGGGGGCTGCAGGGGTGCGTGCGGCAGGGCGGCCCGCGCACCCCGTCCCCGGCGAGCACCGCTCGTCGCGCCTCATCGGCCGTTCGCGGACCCCCGCTAACGCGGCCGGGGCCGGGCCGATGGTCTGAGTGGAGCTGTCGCCGGTGTGGAAGGGTGATCTTCGTGCGGTTCCCGCCCCGACTCGTCCTCGTAGCCTCGGCCATCGCCATGGTCGCCGCCAGCAGCAGCGCCGTGCTGTTGATGCCCGGGAACACCCAGGCCGCCGCCGTGCCGGTCCCCGAGATCACCTCGCCCGCCCAGCAACAGGCTCCCTCCGCCGCGGAGCCGGCCGCCACCCCCGGGCCCGCGATCACCGGCGCACAGATCGCCGCCCTCGCCCTCGCACCGGCCCGCGAGCGAGCCGCGGCCCTCATCGAGGAGGAGTCCCGCGCCGAGGCCGAGCGCATCGCGCGGCGGGCCGGCGACGACGACCGGTGGGACGATCTGCGCGACGAGATCCGCGACGCCTGCGACGACGGCCGGATCCGCGGCGAGATCTGCCGGTCGAACTAGCGTCATCGAGCTATCTGGACGGCCCCTTGAACCCGTCATCCAGGCGATACCCCATCCCACGCATCGTGACGATCCGTTCAGCGCCGAGCTTGCGGCGCAGGTAGCGGACGTAGACATCCACCACGTTCGACCCGGGATCGAAGTCGTACCCCCACACGTGGCTGAGCAGCTGCTCCCGGGTGAGGACCTGGCCCGGGTGGCGCAGGAACGTCTCGACGAGTGCGAACTCGCGGGCCGAGAGGTCCACGGTGCGCCCGTCGACGTGGGCGCGCCGGGTGCGCAGGTCCAGCTGCAGGTCCCCGTGCGAGAGCACGGTGAGCTCGGGCGTCCGGTGCGAGGCCAGCCGCAGCCGGACCCGCGCGAGCAGCTCCTCGAACCGGAACGGCTTGGGCATGTAGTCGTCGGCGCCGCCTTCGAGGCCCGCGACGGTGTCCTGCACGCTGTCGCGCGCGGTCAGCACGATTACGGGGATCGGGCAGCCGTCCTCCCGCAACGACCGCAGCACCGCGAACCCGTCGAGGCCCGGCAGCCCGATGTCCAGCACCATCAGGTCGAAGCCACCGGTCATCGCGTAGTCGCGGGCCGATGGCCCATCGCCGACCACGGTGACGGCGAACCCGTTCGCCGACAGCCCCTTCTCGACGAACGCGGCGATGCGCGGCTCGTCCTCCGCGATCAGGATGCGACTCACCGTTCGGCCTCGCTGGCGCTCGGCCGACGCTTCGCGCCGACGCTGTGTCTATGGTTCGCTCGCTGACGCTCGCTCACCGAACCTCCACGGCCGGGATCTCCACGGTGAACGTCGCCCCGCGCCCCGGAACGCTGTCCAGCAGCACCTGCCCGCCGTGCGCGACGGCGATGGCCCGCACGATCGACAGCCCGAGGCCCGCGCCCTCCGAGCGGCGGGCGGCCGGGCCGCGGGCGAATCGTTCGAAGATCCGCTCACGGTCGGCGGAATCGACGCCGGCGCCGGAGTCGGCCACCCAGAACCGCAGCCGTCCGCCGGTGACCTGCGACCCGATGGCGATGCGGTCGCCGGGACCGGTGTGACGGCAGGCGTTGTCGGCGAGCGCGACGACGGCCTGCGTGATGCGCTGCGGATCCAGCCGGGCGTCCACATCGGCGGCGGTCTCGAGCACCCACTCCCGGTCGCCGAGCTGCTCGACCTTCTCGACGACCTCCGCGGTGAGCGAGGCGACGTCCACGGGCTCCACGTGCAGGAACGACGGCTGCTCGGAGCGGGCGAGCAGCAGCAGGTCCGACACCATCCGGTTCATCCGGCCCAGCTCGTCGTCGACGAGCGCGACCGTGGCCCGCACGTCCTCCGGGTCGTTCGGGTCGAGGACCTCCAGGTGGCCTCGCACGATCGTGATCGGGGTGCGCAGCTCGTGGCCTGCGTCGTCGGCGAACCGGCGCTGGGCCGCGACGCCGGACTCCACGCGGTCGAGCATGGCGTTGACGGTGCGGACGAGATCGCCGAGCTCGTCGGACTCCTCCGCATCGGGGATACGGCGGGACAGGTCGGTGTCGGTGATCGTCCGTGCGGTCTCGGCGACGTCGCGCAGCGGCCGCAGGATGCGCCCGGCCACCAGCCACGCCGCGGCCCCCGCTCCGAGCACGGTGACGCCGCCGACGACGAGCATGAGCTGGGCAGCGGTGTTCGCGGAGGCGCGCTCGGCGTCGGCCAGGTAGGCCGCCACGATCACGCCGCCGGCCGGGTCGCCCACGAGGGTCACCGGGATCGCGAGGTAGTGCACCTCGCCGGCGGCAGGGCTCTCGTATGTTCCGGAGCGCGGGACGTCGACCCTCGCCACCAGTGCGGCGAACGCCGGGTCAGCCGCGAGCACCGCGGGCGTGCCGGGCTCCTGCCGGCTCTGGGTGCGGTAGACGCCGTCGACGTAGCCGAGGAACTTCTCGTTCGGGCGGGCCACGTTGTAGGCGATCGCCTCGCCGATCACCTCGTCGACCGTGCGGAACGGCTGGCCGGTGCGCGGGTTGATCCCGGCGGCCGTGTACCCGGCGAACTCGTCGACCTCGGATCGCAGAGCCTCGTTCATCCGGTGGTCGGTGGCCTGGATCAGCAGCCGCCACGTCACGAGCGTGACGACGCCGAGCGCGAGGAGCACGAGCAGCAGGACCCACCCGATGATCCGCGTCCTGGCCCGGGTCGGGCGCCACCGGTGGACCGGCGGGTCGGGCGTGGAGGCCATCTCTGTCCTTGCGGGCGAGGTGGAACGGTGCTGGGCGCCAACATCCTCGCTGACACGGAGATCAGTCGTCGTCATCCGGGCCGTCATCGTCGGGGCCGTCGCCGTCGGGGAGGTCGTCGTCGCGGCCGTCATCGTCGTCGTCGACGGGTGGGGGTGGGGCGACGTAGCCCTCGGAGTCACGCGGGGCCGGCCCCGCCGGAGCCGGCAGCGGTGCGGGCGGCGCGGCGGGTGCCTCGACGGTGATCGGTTCGATCGGCGGCGGTTCGGGGTCCGCGGCCGAGCCCAGCGCGACGGCCCCGGCCAGGACGCCGACTACGAGCAGCACGGCCGTCGCGATGATCAGGGGGAGGCGCACGGGCCCGATCCTGGACTCCGCGCGTGGCCCGTGGATGAGAGCCGGATGAGAGGGCTCTCATCCGGCGGCAGCGTCCGATTTCCGCCAGTCGAGGGCGGTTCCGGGTGGCAGAGTCATGGGCGTGCTGCTCGATCAGGAACGTTGCTACCGCGCCGTCGCCTCACGCGACGCCCGCTTCGACGGGCACTTCATCACGGCGGTGCGCACCACCGGGATCTACTGCCGGCCGTCGTGCCCCGCGGTGACGCCGAAGCGGCACAACGTCGAGTTCCTGCCGACGGCGGGGGCGGCCCAGCAGCGCGGGTACCGCGCCTGCCGGCGCTGCCAGCCCGACGCTGTGCCGGGCTCGCCCGACTGGAACCTGCGCGCCGACCTCGCGGCGAGGGCGATGCGCCTCATCGCCGACGGAGTCGTCGAGCGCCAGGGCGTGCCGGGGCTCGCGGCCCGGCTCGGCTACTCGGAGCGGCACCTGAACCGGGTGCTCACCGCGGAGCTGGGGGCCGGCCCGCTCGCCCTCGCGCGGGCACACCGGGCGCACACCGCCCGGCTGCTCATCGAGACCACACCGCTCGGAATGGCCGACATCGCGTTCGCGGCCGGGTTCGCCAGCGTGCGGCAGTTCAACGACACCGTCCGCGAGGTATACGGCGTGCCACCGACGACGCTGCGCGCGGAGGCGGGTCGTCGCGGCAACACCACACCGGCCGTCGCCGGCACGCTGGTGCTGCGGCTGCCATACCGCCAGCCGTTCGACGCCGACGGGCTGCTCACGTTCTTCACCGCCCGCGCCATCACGGGCGTCGAGTCGGTCGAGGACGGCACGTACCGGCGCACCATGCGGCTGCCGCACGGCGCGGCGACGGTGGCGCTCGACTTCACGCCGACGCCGCGCAACGGCCACGTCGTCGCCACGCTGCGGCTCGCGGATCCGCGCGACCTCGGCCCCGCGGTCGCCCGGCTGCGGAGGCTGCTCGACCTCGACGCCGACCCGGAGGCCGTCGACGCCGCGCTCGGCGCCGACCCGGACCTCGCACCGGCCGTCGCGGCAGTGCCGGGGATCCGGCTCCCGGGCACGGTCGACGGCGTCGAGACGGCGCTGCGCGCGGTGCTGGGCCAGCAGGTCTCGGTGGCCGCCGCCCGTACCGCGGCGAGCCGGCTCGCCGCGGCGCTCGGCGAGCGGCTCCCTCCCGGGCTGGCCGGTGACGGCCCTGGCGTGCTGTTCCCGACCCCGGAGGCGATCGCCGAGCGGGCCGCGGACGTGCTCACCGGACCGCAGCGGCGGATCGCGACCGTGCTCGGGCTCGCCTCGGCCGTGGCCGACGGCTCGCTCGTGCTCGACCCCGGCTGCGACCCCACCGAACTTCGCACGACACTCTGCGCAATGCCCGGCGTCGGGCCGTGGACGGCGGGCTACCTCGCGATGCGGCTGCTCGGCGACCCCGACGAGCTGCTCGCCACCGACCTCGGCGTGCGCCGCGGCGCAGCCGCTCTCGGCCTCCCGTCCGACCTCGCCGGTCTGACGGCACGGGCCTCCGGCTGGGCGCCGTGGCGCTCGTACGCCGCAACACACCTCTGGCGGGCGATGCCCGTCACCACCTCGAACGGGAGGACGTCATGAGCGCTGAGAAGAACACCGCCACCTGGGCCACGATCGACACGAAGATCGGGCCGTTCACCGCGGTCGTCGACGCCGACGGGGCCGTGCTGGCCTCTGGCTGGACCGCGCGGCTCGACGAGCTGCTCCCGCAGGTCCACCCGACCCTGCGGCCCACCGAGCTCGCCGAGGGCGACATCGGCCCCGTTGCCGACGCGATCGTCCGCTACCACGACGGCGACCTCTCCGCGATCGACGACGTGCCCGTGCGGCAGCGGTCGGGCGAGTTCCTGGTGCACGCGTGGGACGTGCTCCGTACGGTGCCGGCCGGCGCGCCGGTCACCTACACCGAGTACGCCGCCAAGTCCGGCCGTCCCGCGGCGGTGCGCGCGGCCGCGTCGGCCTGCGCCCGCAACGCGGCGGCCCTGTTCGTCCCGTGCCACCGGGTGCTGCGCACCGACGGCACGCTCGGCGGCTTCCGCTGGGGAGTGGAGATCAAGCAGGCGCTCCTGGACCACGAGAGGCCCTGATCTGGAGTCGTGAGTGGATACGCGCGCTATGGCACGCGTATCCACTCACGACTCGCTGGGGTTCGACCGTTCGTTCGACCGTTCAGCGATCAATCCGTCCGCGTTCCGCGTGCCTTCCGCGGATCGGCCGTCCGGTCCGTGACGCTGGTCGGATGGACACCGCGACCGTATCCGTGCTGCTCATCGGCCTGATCCTGGGCGCAGTGCTCGGCGCGGGTGCCGTGTGGTTCCTCCTGACGACCCGGGCCCGGCTCACCGCATCCGAGGCCGCGCGGGCCACCGCCGACGCCACGGCGATGCTCCGGGCCGACGCCGCGGGCTTGCGCGCCGAGCGGGCCGGTCTCGTGCAGCGGCTCGACGAGCTGACCGCCACGCACGACCTCGCGGTCGACCGGCTTCGCAAGGCAGAGGCGGAGGCTGCGGCCGCCGCGGCGGCGCTGCGCAGCGAACGGGAAGCGGGCGCGCAGCGGGAGGCCATGCTCACCCGGCGCGACGCCGAGCTGAAGCAGGCGTTCCAGGCCCTGTCGGCCGACGCGCTGGCCCGCAACAACGAGCAGTTCGTCGCGTTGGCGGAGGGCCGGATCAAGGAGGCGACGGCGGCGCTCACCGCGAAGGCCGACGGTGACGCCACGGCCCGCGCCCAGGCGATCGGCAAGCTGCTGGACCCGGTGGCCGCCACCCTGCAGCGGGTGGAGGGCCAGCTGCGCACCGTCGAGAAGGAGCGCGAGTCGGCCTACGCGGGGCTGCGCGAGCAGGTCACCGCGATGCGCGCCAGCTCGGAGCGGCTGCAGGACGAGACGAAGCAGCTGGTCAACGCGCTGCGGGCGCCGCAGGTGCGCGGGCGGTGGGGTGAGCTGCAGCTGGAGCGGATCGTGCAGCTGGCGGGGATGGTCGAGCACTGCGACTTCTCCACCCAGGTCGTCGCGCAGGGCGAGGACGGCGGATTGCGCCCCGACCTCGTCGTGCACCTCGCGGGCGGCAAGCAGGTCGTGGTGGACGCGAAGGTACCGTTCGCCGCGTACCTGGAGGCCGTGGAGTCCCGCGATCCCGACGTCCATCGGGAGCGCCTCACCGCCCACGCCCGTCAACTGCGCCAGCACGTCGACGCGCTCAGCGCGAAGAGCTACTGGGCCGCGTTCCAGCCGTCGCCGGAGTTCGTGGTGCTGTTCGTGCCGGGCGACCCGTTCCTGGAGGCCGCCCTGCAGTCCGATCCGGCACTCCTGGAGTACTCGTTCTCGAGCAACGTCGTGATCGCCACGCCCACCACGCTGATCGCGCTGCTGCGCACCGTCGCCTACACGTGGCGGCAGGAAGCGCTCGCGCGCAACGCCGCGCAGGTGCACCAGCTGGGCAAGGAGCTGCACAGCAGGCTCGCGACGATGGGCACCCACGTCGCCAAGCTCGGCCGCAGCCTCGACTCGGCCGTGGCGAGCTACAACCAGACAGTGTCGTCGCTCGAGGCGCGGGTACTGGTCACGGCGCGCAAGCTCACCGACCTGGGGGCGGCCGACGGCGACATCGACGAGCTCACCCAGATCGAACGCGCGCCGCGCACCGTGGCCGCCCCGGAGCTGGTTGCGTCGGCCGCCGACTCACTGATCGCGTTGCACGAGCTCAACCGCGTCGACCGGCCGGGTGAACGCACTGGCGGCGACGGACGCGGTGAGTCGCGAGCTACCGTGACGGGATGACCGACCCGGCAGGCGAGCGCACCCCCCGACGCCGCCCGTCCGCCGACTCCGCACGTGGCAGCGCCGCCCGCTCCCGGTCCGGCGCCCCCGGCACGAAGGCCCGTAGCAGCCGGGCCGCCGACGGCGGCGCACCGATGAAAGCGCGCAGGTCCCCGACCCCTCCGGAGAAGCCCGCGAGCAAATCGGAGCCGGAGCGTGGAACGGGTGGGCGGTGGCCGATGGCCGATCGCTCGGCGCTGCCCACCGTGCTGGGCGTGCCGCCGATCGCGGCGGTCGGGATCGCGGCGGCGCTCACCGCGATCGGCGTTCTCGTCGACCTGACCCGGATCGGCAACCTCAGCACCGTCTTCACGGTCTGCCACATCAGCGGTTGCGTGCTCGCGGTGATCTGGGTGCGCCGCAGCGGGCTCTTCGGACCGATGGTCCAGCCGCCGTTGCTCGTGGCCGCCGCCGTGCCGGTGGTGGTGCTGATGGCCGGCAATCCCCGCCCCGGCCAGGGGGTGGCAGAACAGCTACTGGTGATCGGGGCACCGCTGGTCAACGCGTTCCCGGTGATGGCGTGGACCACCGGGACCGTGCTGGTGCTCGGCCTGCTGCGGATCGTGCTGCAGCGCCCGCTCAGTGCTTGATCACTGGCGGGGCCTGATCGCTAGCGGGCCGAGCGCGCGGGGCGCAGCTCGCGAGGCAGCGAGAACCTGAGGGTCTCCTCTGCGGTGGTGACCTCCTCCACCGACTCCCAGCCGCGCTCGGCGAGGTGGGCGAGCACGCCGCGCACGAGCACCTCGGGTACCGACGCGCCGCTCGTGAGCCCGATCGTGCTGACGCCCTCCAGCCAGGCGTCGTCGATCTCGCGGGCGTAGTCGATGAGGTGCCCGGCCCCGGCGCCCGCGGTGAGCGCCACCTCGACGAGCCGCACCGAGTTGGAGGAGTTCTTCGATCCGACGACGAGCACGAGGTCGCACTGCGGCGCCATCGCCTTCACCGCCACCTGCCGGTTCTGCGTGGCGTAGCAGATGTCGTCGCTCGGGGGGTTCTGCAGCGCGGGGAACCGCTCGCGCAGCGCCCGCACCGTCTCCATCGTCTCGTCGACCGAGAGCGTGGTCTGCGAGAGCCACACGACCTTCTCGGGGTCGCGAACCTCGACGTTCGCGACGTCGTCGGCGGTCTCCACGAGCTGGATGTGCTCGGGCGCCTCGCCGGCCGTGCCCTCGACCTCCTCGTGCCCGTGGTGGCCGACGAGGAGGATGTCGTAGTCCTCGCGGGCGAAGCGCTTGGCCTCCCCGTGCACCTTCGTGACGAGTGGGCAGGTGGCGTCGATCGTGCGCAGCCCGCGGTCCTTCGCCTGGTCCCGCACCGCGGGTGAGACACCGTGGGCGGAGAACACGACGAGCGCACCCTCCGGCACCTCGTCGGCCTCGTCCACGAAGATCGCGCCGCGCTCGATGAGGGTCTCGACGACGTGCACGTTGTGCACGATCTGCTTGCGCACGTAGACCGGCGGTCCGTGCTGCTCGAGCGCCTGCTCGACGGCCTCGACGGCCCGGTCGACGCCTGCGCAGTACCCGCGCGGCGCGGCCAGCAGGACGCGCTTCGTAGCACCCGACATGCCCCCAGCCTACGGACCGGCCGCCCGCACAGCTCCGGACAGGGACGAACCGCACTTTCTTCGACGGGCCCGGGGGTTGTGAGGGTGGTACCGCGGGGGAGACTGTGAGCATGAGTCCGCTGCCGCTGCCGGTCCGCGTCGCCGCCGGCCTCGTCGCGTCCGCCGTCGAACAGGCCAGGGAGCTGCCGCGCCTCGTGGTCGAGCTGCCCGTCACCGCCGTCAGCCAAGCCCTGCAGGCGTCCATGCGCGTGCAGCAGAAGGTCACGGAGCTGGCGATCAAGGGTGACCAGGCCCTGAGCACGCTCCGGCCCGTCGATGAGCGGCCCGGATGGGCGACCTTCGACGACGAGGACGAGTCGCCTGGCTCCGGCAACGGGTCGGGCGGGGTCACCGAGCTGCGGCCGCACCGGGAGCCGGACCCGCCCGTCGACACCGCCGTCGAGACGGCGGCGGCGACCACCGCGGCGGCCGCGGAGGGCGACACCCCAGACCGCGCCGAGCCTCCCGTCTCGGAGGGGTCCGGGCCGAACGCGCTTCCCGGCTACCAGGACCTGACGATCCCGCAGTTGCGCGGACGGCTGCGGCACCTGACCGCGGACGACCTGCGCGCCCTGCTCGAGTGGGAGACCACGCACGACAACCGGGCGCCGTTCGTCACGATGCTCTCCAACCGGATCACGACGGTCACCGAAGGGTGAGTGCCCCGACCTCACCGGAGCAGCCGTGGCCGGTGCGCACGGTGGCCCGCAAGATCGCCGAGTGGGTCGACCGGCTCGGCGCGGTGTGGGTGGAGGGCCAGCTCGCGCAGGTGACGGCACGAGCCGGCACCGGCACCGCGTTCCTGGTGCTGCGCGACCCCGCCGCTGACGTGTCGCTGCAGCTCACCGCCCCGATCGGCCTGGTGCGCGACGGCGGCCCCGCGGTGGCCGAGGGCAACCGGGTCGTGGTGCACGGCAAGCCGTCGTTCTTCCTCGGCCGCGGCACGCTGTCGCTGCGCGTCGACGACATCCGCGCCGTCGGGATCGGGGAGCTGCTCGCCCGCATCGAGCGGTTGCGCAGGCTGCTGGCCGCCGAAGGCCTGTTCGACGCGGCCCGAAAGCGGCGCCCGCCGTTCCTGCCACGCTGCATCGGGCTGGTCACGGGCCGCGCGTCGGCCGCGGAGCACGACGTCGTGACGAACGCGCAGGCCCGCTGGCCCGCGGTCCGGTTCCGGATCGAGTCGGTCGCGGTGCAGGGCGCGCTGGCCGTGCCGCAGATCGTCGACGCGCTCGGCGTGCTGGATCGCGACCCGGACGTGGACGTCATCGTGCTGGCCCGCGGCGGCGGGAGCGTCGAGGACCTGTTGCCTTTCTCCGACGAGACGCTCTGCCGCGCCGTCGCCGACTGCCGCACCCCTGTGGTCTCGGCGATCGGGCACGAGCCGGACACTCCGCTGGTCGACCACGTCGCCGATGTCCGCTGCTCCACCCCCACCGAGGCCGGCCGCAGGCTCGTGCCCGACATCGCCGAGGAGACCGCCCGGATCGCCGGCCTGCGCGACCGGGCCCGCCGGGCACTTGCGGGCTGGGTGGACCGCGAGGAGCGGCTGCTCTCCGCTTTGCGCGGCCGCCCGGTGCTCGCCGAGCCGCTGCGCGTCATCGACGCCCGCGCCGTAGAGGTCGAGCGGCTCCGCGACGCCGCGCGCGCGTGCGTCGAGCGCGGGCTGGATCGGCGCGCCCACGACCTCGACCACGTACGCGCCCGGCTGGCCACACTCGGCCCTGCCGCCACCCTCGCCAGGGGCTACGCGGTCGTCCAGCGGGTCACCGACGACGGCGCAGGCCCGCTGCCCGTGCTGCGCTCGGTCGGCGAGGTCGGGGCGGGCGATCGGCTGCGGATCCGCGTGGCCGACGGAGCCGTGGCCGCCACCGTCGGCGAACCCGCCGCGAAACGGAACGGCGCACGTACGAGGAAGAAGGCGAGTACTCCATGACGGAACGCCCTGCCGTCGACGGGCTGGGCTACGAGCAAGCCCGCGACGAGCTCGCCGAGGTGGTGCGCGCCCTGGAGGCAGGCGGCCTCGGCCTCGACGAGTCCGTGGCGCTGTGGGAGCGCGGCGAAGCGCTGGCTCGCCGCTGCGAGGAGCAGCTGGCCGGCGCCAGGGAACGCGTGCAGAAGGTGCTGGACGAGGCAGAGGCCTCCGACTGAGGCCGTTCCGTTCCAGGCCGTTCCGTTCCGACGAACGGCGCTGCCGTGTCACTGAGGGCTCCCCGCTTGCTTCGCGGCGCGCGCAGCCCTCAGACATGCGTGGGGTCGGAACCTATCCGACGAACGCGCCGTTCGTCGGAATCGGCATCTCGTACTCGGGCAGCTCGATCGCGTCCGACTTGCCGAACTGGGCCGCCATGAGGTTCCGCAGCGGCCAGTGGTTCATCATCCGGACCGCCCACACGCGCAAGGCGATCGAGAGCCGCGAGGAGGGCACGAAGCCGTTCACGCCGCCGGGCGGGAGTTCCTGCGCCTGGACGATGTAGGGCCGCATCACGTGCTCGTACGCGGCGAAGGCGGCCCGGTGGTCGCCCGCGGCGCGCGCGAGTTCGCCGGCGAGCACGTACGCCCCGACGAGCGCGGTGCTGGTACCGAGGCCGGACAGCGGCGACGGGCACCAGGCCGCGTCGCCGAGCAGGACCACCCGCCCCGACGACCACGACTCCATGCGCGTCTGGCCGATCTCCTCGACGACCAGGTCGGTGCTGTCCCGCAGGTCGGCGAGCACCTGGTCGGCCACCCATCCGGTGCCGGCGAACGTGCGGGTGAGCAGCGCGCGCTGGGCGGCCGGGTCGCGCCGATGGACGCCCGCGGGCGGCGTGCGGAAGCCCATCAGGGCTTTGACCGTGCCCGGCACGCGGTCCGGGCGCAGCGCGAGCATGGTGCCCGGCGCGTTGTACATCCGCATCCACCCGTCGAGCTCGTACCGGTCGGGCACCGTGAAGAACGCCGTGACGCACCCGAGCGGCCGCACGAACCGCTCCTCCGGCCCGAAGGCGAGCGCCCTGACCCCGGAGTGCAGCCCGTCGGCGCCGACCACGAGCCCGAACCGACGCTCGGCCGAGCGCTCGAACCGCACCGTGACACCGCCCTCGTCCTGCTCGATCGCGGTGATCGCGTCGTCGTACAGGTACTCGACGTCGTGCCGGGCGGCATCGAGGAGGACATGGGCGAGATCGCCGCGCATCACCTCGATCTCGGCGATGACGCCCTCCCCGCCGAACGCCTCGGCGGACATCTGCCCGAGCCACCGGCCTGCCGTGTCGACGTAGGCGACACCGCGCTCCTCGACCGTGACCGCGCGGACGGCGGGCAGCAGACCCATCCGCTCGACCACCGTGCGGCCGGCGCCCCGCAGGTCGACCGTCTGGCCGCCGGGACGCGGCGCGGGCGCGCGCTCGACGATCGTGGGCCGGTAGCCGGTGCGGACCAGCCAGTGGGCGAGGGCGGGGCCTGCGATCCCACCACCGGAGATCAGGACATCCTTTTCGTGCACCGTACGGCTCCCCTCGATTCGCTGACATGAGTGACCGTACGGTGTACATGCACCGCAGCACAACGTCGCTATCGCCGCTGACCTGCTGATTCAGCCGAAGAGCACTAGTGCACTAGCTTGTGAACGAGCACCGGAGCAGGCGCAGCCGCTCTAGTGCACCCGCCCTATGGAGGCCGCCACGTGACCGAGACCACGTCCGCCCGTATCGCCGGCGACCTCCGCGCGCGCATCGCGGCGGGCGAGTTCGGGCCCGGCGATCGCGTCCCGTCCACTCGCGAGCTCACCCGCCAGTGGGGCGTCGCGATGGCCACAGCCACCAGGGCGCTGTCCCTCCTGCAGGACGAAGGCGTGCTGCGATCGGTGCGCGGCGTCGGCACGGTCGTCGCGGCCCGGCCCACCGAGCGCCCCGGCCGCCGCCGCACCACGCGGAGCCCGGCCCGCGACGAGGTCGTCCGCGCCGCAATCGCGGTGGCGGACGCCGAAGGGCTCCCCACACTGTCGATGCGCCGGATCGCCGCCGAGCTCGGAATCCCCACGATGACGCTCTACCAGCACGTGGCCGGCAAGGACGAGCTGGTCACGCTCATGATCGATCGAGCGTTCGGAGAGGAGCCCCTGCCCGGGCGGCCCCCTGCGGACTGGCGCACCGCGCTGGAGACCGCCGCGCGCGTCGAGTGGGCGGCCTTCCGCCGCCACCCGTGGCTCGCGCCCGCGATGTCGCTGACCCGCCCCCAGCTCGTGCCGAGCGCGCTCGCCTACACCGAGTGGGTGCTCGAGGCGCTCGACGGCCGCGGGCTGGACACGGCCGCCGCCTTCACGGTGCACATCATGCTGTTCAACCACGTGCGCGGCATGGCGGTGAACCTCGAGTCGGAGGCGCAGGCCGAGGCCGAGAGCGGCCTGACGGCGGACGAGTGGATGGACACGAACGCAGACACCCTCACGGCCCTCGCGGCGGGCGAGAACTTTCCGCACTTCAAGCGGATCGCCTCCATCGACTTCGACCTCGACCTCGACGCCCTGTTCGAGCTCGGCCTGCGCTGCCTGCTCGACGGTCTGCGCGGCGTACTGCCCTGAACCGACGGGCGCAGACCAGGGACACCGTGGCCGCGATCGGCAAGACTCGTCGATGACGCAGAGGTCCGGAGCGAGTGAGGTGACTTTGGTGAGCTTGATCAACGTGTGGGTGCAGACCCACTCCGACGGGTTGGTGCGCGCCGACCACGTCATCGGGATCGAGGCGCACTCGACCGCGGGCCTCCGGGACACCGCCTCGCACTGGTTGCTCGACATCGTGCTCGCCACCTCTGTCGGCAGCGGGTACCGCGAGGGCTGGACCGTCACCGCGTTGCACCGCACCCTTGCCCAGACCGCCGTCCCGCCGGAAGGTGCGTCCGTCGCACTCGCCCGGCTGCTCGCCCAGCTCGACACGATCGATGCCGCGGGCGTGATCACCATCGAGAAGGTGGGCTCCGACAAGAACGACGCGCACAGCGCGAGCGCAGGCGGCATCCATTTCCAGTTCGTACCGTTCCAGACACCGGCGCGAACGGACCGCGCCGACGCCGAGTACCTCTGAGGGGTGGCACGGATGCGGGTCGCGGTGGTCGGTGCCGGTGTGGTGGGTCTGTCGGCGTCCGCCGCCCTTCTGGAGCGCGGCGCGGAGGTGGTCTGCTACGAACGGGCGGACGAGCCGATGGCCGAACGGTCCGCCGGGTCGTCCCGGATCTTCCGCCTCGCCCACCGCGAGCCCGACCTCGTCGCGCGGGCGGCCGACGCGCGCGCCGGGTTCGACCGGTGGGCCGAGCGGGCAGGCCGCCCCATGATCGTCCCGTCGGGGTGCGTGATCAGCGGCGCCGACGTCCAGGAGTGGGCGACTGCCATGGAGGCTGCCGGCGCGCCGGTCGAGAGGCCGACGGCCCCGGACCGGCTCATGCTGCCCACGCACCGGGTTCCGGCGGATGCGCTGCTCGACCCGTCCGGCGGCGTCGTCGACGTCGACGCTGTCCGCGAGTACCTCACCGGGCTCACCAAGCACGTTCTGCGCCACGAACCCGTCGAGGCCGTCGAGGCCGACGGGCACGTGTGGACCCGGAGCGGCCCCGCCCGGTTCGACGCCGTCCTACTGGCGGCAGGGGCCGGGACGCCTGCCCTGGCCGCGCGGGTGGGCATCGCCGTGCCTGGAGAGCTCGAGCACCACGCCCGGTTCACGTTCCCGGTCGAGCCCGCGGTCGCATGGCGGAGCTGGATCGACCTCCCCGAGGCCGGATTAGTGCCCCCCGCCGGGAGTCCGCCACATACCTCGACGGCCCAGCTTCCCGCTGGCCGCACCGACGAGCCGCCCGAGTATGTCCAATACGAGGGACGACTCGCCGGCGCACCCAGCAGGAACCTGGATCCGCCGATCTACGCAGCGGACTCCCGGCGGGGGACACTAAGCACCTACCAGCACGCGAGCGGCCCCGGCCGGTGGGCCGTCGGCGGCCATCTCGACCCGGCCGTCACGGCGTGGGAGGTCGGACGGGACGCCGCCACCGCGGCCTCGCGGGACGCGGTTCTGGAGTACGCGCGCGAGCACCTCGCCGTGGAACCGCGGATCATCGAGACGATCTACTGCACGCCGACCCCCGGCCTCGGCGACGGATTCCACGTCCAGCACGCGGGCCGCGTGGTCGCGGTGCACGGCGAGAACCTGTTCAAGTTCGCCCCCGTGCTCGGCGCAGCTATCGCTGCAGCGTGCGAGCTCAGCGCGTGATGACCTCGCCGCGCACCGCGGCCCCGGCGAGCGCCCGAAAATCGGCCTCGTTCCCGCTGCCGGTCACGAGCATCCGCACGCCGCCGACATCGGTGATCCAGATCGATTCACCGCGCTGCCCCGTGTAAGCCACCCATTGCTGCCCGTCGACGTCGACCGTGCCGTGCCCTGGCGCCATTTCCCCGCCCGCCTCGGCGCGCAGCATCGCTTCCTCGGTGGCGTCGCCCTGCTGCAGGCGCAGGTACCGCCCGTCGGGGGTGAGGAAGCCGGCGCTCACGATGCGACCGCCCTCGGGCAGCGAGCTGCGGTCGACGGCGTTGGCCCTCCAACCTTCCGGCACCACCGGGACGCGCAGCGGGAACGTCGAGTCCGACGCGAGCCGCGTCAGCTCGGCGGGAACGTCGACGACGGGGAGGCGGGACGAGTCGATCGTCGGGCCCGTGGGCGCGAACGTGCACGAGCGCGAGAGCCCGCCCGCGACGAGCACCACCAGCGCGAGCACGACGAGGGCACCGATCATGTCGCGCATGGTCAGGGCGGAACGCGGCGGCTTCGCCGGCGGGCCGGGTTCGGTCACGGCTCCATCGTGCATCACAGGTGGTTGGACTCGTCGTGCCGATGGTCTCACTGCGGATCGACATGGTCTCGCACAGTGGCCGCATCTGCGAGGATCGAACTCCACGTGGCGCGCGCCGTCGTCGTCGCGGGAGAAGGAGGGCGAGATGACGACATCCGAGGGCGTGGCGACCCCACGCGAACGCCGACGCGAGGCACCGGACCGGAACCTCGCGATGGAGCTCGTCCGCGTCACCGAGGCGGCGGCCATGGCGGCGGGCCGCTGGGTGGGACGCGGAGACAAGAACGGCGGTGACGGCGCGGCGGTCGACGCCATGCGCCAGCTGATCGGCACCGTGTCCATGCGCGGCGTCGTCGTGATCGGCGAGGGCGAGAAGGACGAGGCGCCCATGCTGTACAACGGCGAGCGCGTCGGCGACGGCACCGGCCCCGACTGCGACGTGGCCGTCGACCCGATCGACGGCACCACGCTGATGGCCAAGGGCATGCCCGGTTCCGTCGCCGTCCTCGCGGTGGCCGAGCGCGGCGCGATGTTCGACCCGTCGGCCGTGTTCTACATGGAGAAGCTCGCCGTCGGCCCAGAGGCGGCCGACGTCATCGACATCACCGCGCCCGTCAGTGAGAACATCCGCAGGGTGGCCCGCGCCAAGCACCTCGAGGTCAGCGACGTCACCGTCTGCGTGCTGGACCGGCCGCGCCACGAATCCCTCGTGAAGGAGATCCGCGCCACCGGGGCGCGCATCCAGTTCATCGCCGACGGCGACGTGGGCGGCTCGATCTCCGCGGCCCGCCCCAACACCGGCATCGACCTGCTCTACGGCGTCGGCGGCACCCCGGAGGGCATCATCAGCGCAGCCGCGCTCAAGTGCATGGGCGGGGCCATCCAGGGCCGGCTGTGGCCGCGCGACGACGAGGAGCGGGAGAAGGCCGTCGGCGCAGGGCACGACCTCGACCGGGTGCTCACCACCGACGAACTCGTCCGCGGCGACAACGTCTTCTTCTGCGCCACCGGGGTCACCGACGGCGATCTGCTGCAGGGCGTGCGCTACTGGGCGGGCGGCTGCACCACGCAGTCGATCGTCATGCGCTCGAAGTCCGGCACCGTGCGGATGATCGAGGGCTACCACCGGCTCACGAAGCTGCGCGAGTACTCGTCGGTGAACTTCGACTTCTCCCCGGAGCAGATCGCGGCCTTCGAGCACAGCCCGCCGCCGCTGCCCTGAACCTCGCCCTCACCTGCCCGGACCGGCGGGTCGCACCGTCAGGGGGCACCAGCACCGCGGGGCGGTGCGGCCGCAGCACGGCGCCGCCTTCCGGTCGGCGCTTTCCTTCGCGAGCGGCGTGGCCCCGCTCCCGGCCCCCGGACTCGGCCGCTCGCGGGGGCGGAAGCGGGAGAACAGCACGCGCCGATCGTGGCCCCTCGGGAGCCGCGGCGGGATACGTAGAACTGCGTACCCCGGGAGGGTGCGTGGTCACCGCCACCTCCTGATGCACTCCGGTGTCCGGTGGGACGAGACTGGGCGCATGTCCACCGACGACGGGTTCCGGATCGAGCACGACACGATGGGCGAGGTCAAGGTGCCCGTCGACGCACTCTGGCGCGCGCAGACCCAGCGCGCTGTCGAGAACTTCCCGATCTCGGGGCGCGGGCTGGAACGCGCCCAGATCCGGGCGCTCGGCCTCGTCAAGGGCGCGGCCGCGCGGGTGAACAAGCAGATCGGCGTGCTCCCGTCGGAACTCGCCGACGCGATCGCCGCCGCCGCGGACGAGGTCGCGGCGGGCATGCACGACGAGCACTTCCCCGTGGACGTCTTCCAGACCGGCTCCGGCACCAGCTCCAACATGAACACGAACGAGGTGATCGCCTCGATCGCCGCGAGGGCCGGCGTCGACGTGCACCCGAACGACCACGTCAATGCGTCGCAGTCGTCCAACGACGTCTTCCCGACCACGATCCACGTCGCCGCCACCGAGGCGCTGCTGAACGACGTCGTCCCCGCGTTGGAGCACCTCGCGGCCGCGCTGCGCCGCCGCTCCGAGGACTGGGCCGACGTCGTCAAGGCCGGGCGCACTCACCTCATGGATGCCGTGCCGATCACGCTCGGGCAGGAGGCGGGCGGCTGGGCGACGCAGATGGAGTACGGCGCCGCCCGGGTCCGCGACGTCCTGCCCCGGGTGGCCCAGCTCCCGATCGGCGGCACCGCCGTGGGCACCGGGTTGAACGCTCCCGCGGAGTTCGCGTGGCGGGTCGTCGAGGAGCTGCGCGCCGCCACCGGCCTGCAGGAGCTCACCGAGGCCGAGGACCACATCGAGGCGCAGGGCGCCCGCGACGGGCTGGTCGAGGCGTCCGGCGCGCTGCGGACGGTTGCCGTCTCGCTGTTCAAGGTGGCCAACGACATCCGCTGGCTCGGCTCCGGCCCGCGCACGGGCCTCGCCGAGCTGCGCCTGCCCGACCTGCAGCCGGGCAGCTCGATCATGCCGGGCAAGGTCAACCCGGTGATCTGCGAGGCCGCGATGATGGTGGCCGCCCAGGTCATCGGCAACGACGCCACCGTCGCGTTCTCGGGGTCGCAGGGCAACCTCGAGCTGAACGTGATGATGCCCGTGATGGCGCGCAACCTGCTCGAGTCGGCCCGGCTCCTCGCCGCCGCCGCGCGGGTGCTCGCCGACAAGGTCGTCGACGGCGTCGAGGCCGACGTGGAACGCACCCGCGAGCTCGCCGAGTCCTCCCCGTCGATCGTTACGCCGCTCAACCGCTACATCGGCTACGAGGAGGCGGCCTCGATCGCGAAGCAGTCGCTGAAGGAGCGCAAGACGATCCGCGAGGTCGTGATCGAGCGCGGGCACGTCGACGACGGCAAGCTCACGATGGAACAGCTCGACGCCGCCCTCGACGTGCTGGCGATGGCCCGGGGCGGCAAACGCTGATCAGCAGGGCGGCGACGGGGACGCCACGTAGCCCGGCAGGCTGATCGCCGGCCCGGTGCATCCACGGCCAGATACGGCCCGGCCCGCACCCAACCGACGATCACGCCCGGAGGCCCCCACCCCAACGCGGGCATGATCACCGGACTGGCGCGTTCGCGGCCGGATACGGCCGGCGATGCACCCAACAGATGATCATGGCGGGAACCCCAAGGTCGACGCCGGCCTGCCCTCCTGGCCCCCGAGCTGAGCGATGGCAGGACTGCCCCGACTGCTCCGAACAGGCGAGAGATCGACTACCAGCCGTGAGGTTTCACTCATCGTTCATCACCGCATGCGCCCGTTCGTGATTGCATCGCCGAGCAGGAGCGGAAGGAGTGCACGATGAGCGACCACGGCCGTTTCGCGTTCGAGCCGCTGCTGAACCTCGCCAACGGCCGGCCGGTGGGGCTGGAGGTGCTGCGCTGCCAGGCGCGGGACCAGGTCGAGTACGTGGCGCGCAACGCCGTGTGGGGCACCCGCCAGCTCGCCGAGTTCGACTCCGGGATCGCCATCGCGTCCGTGCTGCACGGCGCGGAGTACGACGCCACGGTGCCGCTGCACGTCGATGTGCTCGCCGACACCGTGGTCACCGCGCGGCGCCGGATCGGGCAGCTGCGCGGCACGCTCCTCGCCCGGGACGGGAACCACCCCGCACCGCCGATCCTGCTGGAGATCAACCCGGCGCTGTCCGCCGCGCCTCCGGACGCGCTCGCCGAAGGGGTGGCCGAGCTACGAGCCGCGGGCTTCGGCATCGGCCTGGACAGTCCCGCCCGCGGCTTCGGCCTCGAGCTGGTCGCCGATCTCGCCCCCGACCTGGTCAAGCTCGACCGCGACCTGGTGGCCCGCCTGCCCTACCAGCCGCTCGCCCGCACGGTGGCACACGCTGTGGTCGAGGTGTGCCGCGCGGTCGGCGTACGGGTCGCCGCCGCGGGCGTGAGCACACCCGAGCAGCTCGCCGCGGTGCGCGACCTCGGGATCACGTGGGCTCAGGGGTCGCTGCTCGCGGAGCCGCGTAGGCGCCCGTCCACGGAGGGCATCCTCCTGCCGGCCGACCTGATGCCGCGCAGGCGCCCGGTCGTCCCCGCTCAGCGGACGGAGGCCCCGCCCGCGCCGGTCGCCGGACTCGGCCAGGCCGCGATCACCCTGTGGGACGACGTGCCGGCCGAGAGCGTGCGGCAGGCGCTCGCCGACCACCCGCAGGCCGGCAGCGTGGTCCTGCTCGACTCCTCCGGCCGCCCGACCGGGTTCCTCGACCGCAACCGCTTCATGCTCGCGATCTCGGGCCCGTTCGGGCGCGCGCTCTACGCCAACCGCCCGGCGCGGGCGCTCGCCGAGCCTCCGCGCACCCTTCCGGCCCGCACCGACGTCCGCACCGCGCTGCAGTTCTGCCTGTCGGGCGACCGCGAGCGCAGCTACGACGACATCGTCTTGCTCGACGACGCCGGGGCCTGCACCGGCATCGTCCGGGTCACGGACCTGCTGCAGGAAGCGACGGCCGCGACCTCCGCCGCCTGACCTCACACCTGGGCGACCGCGGTCCAGAACTCGTCGAAGCCGTCGTCCGGGCCGCCCATCGCGCGCTGGGTCAGCAGGACGGCGACCGTGTCGCGGGCCGGGTCGACCACGGCTGTGGTGCCGGTCCCGCCCTCCCAGCCCCAACGCCCTGGTGCCATCCATGGCTTCTCCACCGCGACGTCCAGCGCCGTCGCCAGGCCCCACGAACGGCCGAGCCCGACGATGAGCTGCGCCTGCCTGCGCTGCTCGCCGGTGAGCGCGTCCGTCGTCATCAGGGCCACCGAGCCGGCGGTCGCGACCGGCGCGCCGCCGTCCGCCATCGCGCAGAAGAAGCGCAGCACGTCGGGCGCGGTGGACAGCAGGCCTCCGCTCAGCCGCTCGAACAGGGGCGGGCTCGCGAAGGCGCCGTCGGGCGGGTCCAGCACCTCGAGGCCGCCGGAGGTGGGCCGGTAGGCGGTGGCGAGGCGGCCGGTCTCCTCGGTCCAGAAGGCCGTCGACGCCATCCCGAGCGGCCCGGTGACGCGCTCCGCGAGCAGTTGCGCGACGGGCTTCCCGCACGCCCTCGCCAGCAGGACGGCCAGGATGTCGGTGCCGCTGTCGTAGAGCCAGCCCTCCCCCGGCTGGAAGGCGAGCGGGAGGTCGGTGAGCCGGGCCAGGTACTCGTCTCCCGACATCCGCACCGGGATCGGCCCCGGGAACACGTTCCGTTCGAACATGGCGCCCTGCAGCGGGGTCTGCTCCAGCACGACGCCCCAGCCCGAGGTCATCGTCAGCAGGTGGCGGACGGTGATCGGCCGCAGCGCCGGCACTGTGCGGTCGAGCGGGGCGTCCGGTGCGACGAGGACGCGGGGTCCGCCGCCTCCGGCAGCCACCGCGCGATCGGGTCGTCGAGGGCGAGCAGCCCGTCCTGCACGAGGCTCAGGGTGAGGGCGCCCGCGATCGGCTTCGTGATCGACGCGATGCGGAACAGCGTGTCCTCGCCCGCCGGCGCGGCGTCCGCCCCGAGCGACGCCCGGCCACCCGCCCGGACGTGCGCCTCGCCCCGGATCCGGATCGCTGCCGCGTACCCCGGGATGCGCCCGGACGCCACCTGCCCGTCCAACACCTGCCAGACACGTTCCATGACAGCTATGACCATCGGATCGCGCCCGACTCATCGGCGCTCACGGGACGAGGACGGCGGCGCCGGTGATCCGGTCGCCCGCGAGGTCCGCGAGCGCGCGGTCCGCCTCGGCGAGCGGCCGCGGCGACACCGTGGGCCGCACCCGCAGCGCCGCGGCCAGCCGGAGGAACTCCTCGCCGTCCGCGCGGGTGTTCGCGGTGACGCTGCGGACCTGCTTCTCCCGGAACAGCTCGTCCGCGTAAACGAGGCGCGGGATGTCCGTGAGGTGGATGCCTGCCACGGCGAGCGTGCCGCCCTGGTCGAGGGCGCGCATCACGACCGGCACGAGGTCACCCACCGGGGCGAAGAGGATCGCCGAGTCCAGCGGCTCGGGAGGCGCTCCCGGCCCGGCCGATGCGGCGCCCAGCTCCAGCGCAAGGGCCTGGGCCGCTCGCGAGCGGGTGATCACGTGGACCGTCGCGCCCTGCCCGATCGCCACCTGAGCGACGACGTGCGCCGAGGCCCCGAACCCGTAGATCCCCAGCCGCCCGCCCGGCGGCAGTTCGGCCCGCACCAGCGCCCGGTAGCCGACGATCCCGGCGCACAGCAGCGGCGCGACGGTCACGTCGTCGAGCGCGGCGGGCAGCCGGTAGGCGAACGCCTCGGGCACGACCGCGTGCTCGGCGTACCCGCCGTCGGCGTCCCATCCGGTGAAGACGGCCGATGGGCAGAGGTTCTCCCGGCCGGTCCGGCACCAGCGGCACCGCCCGCAGGTTCCGCGCAGCCATGCGATCCCGATCCGCTCGCCCGGCGCGAACCGGTCGGCGCCTGGCCCGGCCTCCTCGACCACGCCGACGACCTCGTGGCCCGGCACGGTCCGCGGCCGCCGCGGCGCCAGGTCACCCTCGGCGAGGTGCAGGTCGGTACGGCACACCCCGCACGCCGTCACGCGGACGCGCACCTCCCCCGGCCCCGGATCGGGATCCGGCAGGGTCACGGCCCGCAGCGGCCCCTCCGCGACCGGCCCGGGCCGCTCCACCACCCACGCGCGCACCCCACCATCCTCGCGCGCCGATCAACGCTCTCGCAGCACGGCCAAGGCCACCGCGACGACGCAGGCCAACATGCCCGCCGCGACGAACCCGACGGCCGTGAAGCCCTCGGTGAAGCCCGCGCGAGCGACGTCCAGCACCTGCACACCCACGGGTGCGGGCAGCTCCCCCGCCACCGCGGTCGCCGGTGCGAGGCCCTCCCGGACCGTGCCGACGGCGTCTGGAGCGAGGCCAGCAGGTAGCGCGCCGTCCACGTGGACCCGGTAGACGGCCGCGAGGACCGTGCCGGCCACGGCCACGCTGAGCGCGACGGCGAGCTCGCCCGCCGTCTCCGACACCGCTGCGGCGGACCCCGCCCGCCCCGGGGGCACAGAGCCCACGACGAGTTCCGTACCCAGCACCCCGAGCGGGGTGGAGCCCAGCGCCGCGACCGCGACGAGCCCGACGACCACGGGCATGGCAGAGCCCGCGTCCACGCCCGTCAGGGCGAGGCAGGCGAGCGCGCCGCCGGCAGCGGCGGTGGCGAGCACGGCGGACCGGCCGAAACGGCCTGCCGCGCGCGGGGTCAACAACGAGCCGAGCACGGGCAGCAGCGCGACGGGGACCATCCACAGCCCGGCCTCCAGCACCGGGATCCCACGGACGAGCTGCAGGTACTGCGGCAGCAGGAACAGCAGGGCGTTGACGGCGAGTATCCCGAGCACCATCACCGAGATCGCCCCGACGAACGCCCGCCGGCTGAACAGCGTGACGTCCAGCATCGGGTCGGCCAGCCGGCGCTGCCTGTGGACGAACCCGACGCCGAACCCGAGGCCTGCGGCGGTCGCCGCGAGCGGGGCGACGGCCACACCGTGCGCGACGACCTCCTTGATCCCGTAGACCAGCGGGAGCATCGCGGCGAGCGAGAGAGCGACGCTCACCAGGTCGACGCGACGCCCGCCCCCGGTGCCGCGCTGCTCGGGCAGCAGCACCGGGCCGAGCACGAGCAGCGCCGCCATCGCAGGCACGGCCAAGAGGAACGCCGCGCCCCACCAGAAGTGCTGGAGCAACGCGCCACCGATCATCGGACCGACGGCCACACCCGCCGAGAACGTCGTGAACCACACGGCGATCGCGAACGAGCGCTGCGCTGGATCGCGGAACATCGTGCTGATCAGCCCGAGCGTCGACGGCATCAGCGTCGCGCCCGCGATGCCGAGTAGGGCACGGGCCGCGATGAGCGCCTCGGCGGTGGGTGCGTAGGCCGCGATCATCGAGGCGACGGCGAAGGCCGCTCCGCCGATCAGCAGCAGCCTTCGCCGCCCGATCCGGTCGCCGACCGTCCCCATCGTCAGCAGGAAGCCGCCGATGAAGAACCCGTAGACGTCGAGGATCCACAGCTGCTGGGTGGCGCTCGGACGCAGGTCGGCCGAGATCTCCACGGAAGCGAGGTACAGCACGCTCACGTCCATCGCCAGCACGAGCAGCGGCAGGGCGAGCACGGCCAGCCCGCACCACTCCCGGAAACCGGCCCGTTCGGAGCTCGCCGTCGCGGTCACTCAGCGCCTCCCGCCCGGTAGGGCCTGCGGGCCCGCTGACGGCGCAGCGCGTCCGCCCACCACGCGATCTCGTCCAGCATCGCCTTCGCCGCCCGCTCGCAGCGCTCGGGTTCACGGGGTCCGCCGTCCGCGTCGAAGCAGTCCGAGCCGCCGACGAAGCAGACGCCGGTGCGCACTGACGTGGCGTGCAGTTCGTTGAACACCAGCTTCAGCTGCTCCACGGCGCGCAGCCCGCCGCTCACGCCCCCGTAGGAGACGTATCCGACCGGCTTCGCCTGCCACTCGTCGAAGAACCAGTCGATCGCGTTCTTCAGCGCCGCCGGGAAGCTGTGGTTGTACTCGGGCGTGACGACGACGAATGCGTCGGCCCGAGCGAGCCACGGCTGCAGGTCTCGCACGGGCTGCGGCAGCTCCGTGGCGTCGTCGGCCGGGAGCACGTCGGGCAGCCACGCCTCGGCCAGGTCGATGACGTCGACGTCGGCGTACGCGCGCATACGCGCCTGCCCGGCGAACCAGTCCGCCACCACGGGGGCGAACCGGCCGTCCCGGGTACTTCCGATGATCACTGTGAGGCGCAGCGGTTCCTCGGTCATCTCTTCTCCCTTCGGTTCGCCACCACGGTGGGCGCCGCTCCTTCGGGTCCGCTTCGGGTCCGCTTCGGCCGGTACGGTCGCCGATGTGCGGTTCGGGGTGCTCGGCGCGGTCGAGGTGCGCACGGAGCACGGCGACCTCGTGCGGGTGCCGGAGCTGAAGGTCCGCACGCTGCTCGCGCACCTGCTGGTGCACCGCGGCGAGACGGTGGCGGCCGACCGGCTGATCGAGGACCTGTGGGGCGAGCGGCAGCCCGCCGACCCGAAGGGCGCCCTCCAGGCGAGGGTGTCGCAGCTGCGCCGCGTGCTCGACGACGCCGAGCCGGGGGCGCGCGAGCTCATCGCCTCCCAGCCCCCCGGCTACCGGCTCGACGTCCCCGCCGATGCCGTCGACGCCGACCGGTTCACCGAGGCGCTCGAACGGGCGAGGGCAGAGGCGGACCCCCGCGCCCGCGCCGCCCGGCTCGACGACGCTCTGGCGCTCTGGCGGGGACCGGCCTACGCCGACGTCGCCGACGCGCTCTTCGCCCACCCCGCCGCCGCCCGGCTCGAGGAGCTGCGGCTCGTCGCCATCGAGGACCGGGCGGAGGCGTTGCTCGACATCGGGGAGCACGCGCTGCTCGTGGGCGAGCTGGAGGAGCTCGTCGCCCGGCACCCGCTGCGGGAGCGGCTGCGGGCGGCGCACATCCACGCGCTGTACCTCGCGGGCCGCCCGAACGACGCCCTCGACGCCTACCACGAGCTGCGGACCCGGCTCCGGGACGAGCTGGGCACCGACCCCGGCCCCGTGCTCGTCGCGCTCCAGCGCGCCGTGCTCACCCACGACCCCCGTCTGCGCCGGGCGGCGGCGGACCGCGGCAGCCGACCCGCCCTCCCCGCGCCGCTGGGCCCCCTCGTCGGCCGCGACGACGACGTCGAGCGGATCTCGGCGCTCCTGCGCACAGAGCGGCTGGTCACCCTCGCCGGCATCGGCGGGGTCGGGAAGACCCGCCTCGCGCTCGCGGTGGCGCACCGGCTCGACCCGCGGCTCGCCGACGGCGCCCGCTTCGTCGCGCTGGACGGGCTCCCCGCCACCGGGCGCGACGCTGGGCCCGCCGCGCTGGCGCTCGTCGCGGAGGCCGTCGCCGACGGGTACGGGGCGCGTGTCGACGCAGGCCGTGGCAAGCGCCTACCGACAGGGGCGGGGACGGATGCGCTCCACCGGCTCGTGGACGCGGTGCGCAGCAGGCAGGGGCTGCTGGTGCTGGACAACTGCGAGCACGTCGTGGGCGCCGTGGCGCACGTCGTCGCACGTCTACTCGCCGCCGCTGCGGACCTGCGGGTGCTCGCCACCAGCCGGGAACCGCTCGAGCTGCCCGGCGAGGCACTGCACCTCGTCGAACCGCTCCCGGCGGAGTACCCGGACTCACCTGCCGTCGCGCTGTTCGCCGCCCGGGCCGCGGCGGCCGACCCGCGCTTCGTCCGCGACGCCGACACGATGGCGACCGCGACCGAGGTCTGCCGCAGGCTGGACGGGATCCCGCTCGCGATCGAGCTCGCCGCGGCACGCGTGCGCTCCCTCGGCCTGCCCACCCTCCTCGAACGGCTCGGCGACCGATTCGCCCTGCTCGCCGGTGGGCGCCGTGGATCTCCGGTACGCCAGCAGACGCTACGCGCCACCCTGGACTGGAGCTGGGAGCTGCTCACCGACGCCGAACGGGCGGTGCTGCGGCGGCTGTCCGTGTTCGCGGGCGGGTGCACGCTGGACGCGGCCGAGCACATCTGCGGCGACGCGGGCACATCCGTCCTCGACACCATGGCCCAGCTCGTGGACCGCTCGCTGGTCGTCCGCGACGGCACCCGGTTCCGGCTGCTCGACTCCGTGGCGGCGTACGCGGCCGAGCGGCTGGCCGATGCGGGTGAGACCGACGCTGTCCGGACCCGCCACCTCCGCAACCACCTCGCGCTCGCCGAGCACGCGGCCCCGCACTTGCGGGGACGGGAGCAGCGCTACTGGCTGGAACGGCTCGACGCAGAGAGCGCGAACATGCGTGCGGCGCTCGACCACGCCCTCGCCTCCGGTGACAGCTCGGCGGCGCTTCGGCTCGTCGACGCGCTGGCCTGGTACTGGTTCCTGCGCGGGCGGCCGGACGAGGGGATCCGGGCCGCGACGGCGGTGCTCGCCGCCGCTCCACCACACACCGCAGGGCCGCTGGCCGCGGTGCGGCTGTGGCGGGCCGGGCTCGTCGCGTGGGCGCGGACCGCTGCCCCTCCCCTGGACGTCGACCTCGCCGACCTCGACCCGGACGACGCGGACACCTCACAGCAGGCGCTGGTGAAGGCCCGCTTCCGCTGGTTCATGGCGTTCGCGCAATGGGAGACCGGCGGCACCGACACTTCAGTGGAGCGCCTTGACGCGGTGCTGCGCACGTTCCGTGCGGCCGCGGACCGGTGGGGCGTCGCGGCGGTGCTGGCCACCCGTGCGTCGTACCGGCTGGTCCGCGACGAGCTGTCCGCGGCCCGACGCGACGCACGACACGCGGACGTGCTGTTCGAGGAGATCGGCGACCGGTGGGGGCGGCTCCAGGCGATGGGCACCCTCGCGACCGTCGCCGAGGTCACTGGCGACTACCCCGAGGCTGCCCGGCAGCATGCGGCCGCGCTGCGGATCGCGGAGGACCTCGCCATCTGGCCGGAGATCTCCGGGCAGCTGTCGGGGCTGGGGCGCATCGCGCTCCTCACCGGCGACCTCGACGCCGCAGACGCCTACCACGAGCGGGCGCTGCGGATCGCCACCGAGCAGGCGAACCCGGGGCTGGCGAGCTACGCGGAGTTCGGCCTCGCGCTCACCGCACGCCGGCGCGGCGACCTCGACCGGACCGAACGCCTCCTGTCGCGATGGGTCGACGAGAACGGCGATGCCACGGGGTTCGCCGCCCTGACGCCGCTGGCCGAGCTCGGGTTCGTCGCCGAACTGCGCGGGGACGGCGAGCGCGCTCTGAGGCTGCACCGCACCGGGTACCGGGAGGCGCTCGCCCTCGGCGGGCCCCGCGCCATCGCGTTGACGCTCGAGGGGATGGCCGGGGCAATGGCGCTGCTCGGCGAGCACCGCAGGGCGGCCCGCCTGCTCGGCACGGCCGACGCCACCCGCAGGAGCACCGGGGCGCCGCTGCCGCCCGCCGAGCGAGGCGACGTCGAGCGCATCTCCGCCCGCATCCGCGCCGCCCTGGGGGATGCCGGGTTCGCCGCCGCATTCGCCGAGGGCGCTACGGCCGACCCGCGGGCGGTCGCCTGATCCGCGCTCTCGTGACCTGTCGGTGGCTGCTGCCAGGATGGATGCGTGCTCCTCGCCGACGTCGTCGCCACCTCCGCCGCAGTTGGGGCCACCCGCGCCCGCACGGCGAAGACGGCCGCGCTGGCCGCCCTGCTGCGCCGCGCCGAGGGGGCAGAGGTCGAGCCCGCCACCGCGTGGCTGGCGGGCGAGCCGCGGCAGAACCGGCTCGGCACCGGCTGGCGCACGCTCGCCGGAATCGACGCCCGCCCTGCGGAGCGGCCCACGCTGGAGGTCCTCGCGGTCGAGCAGACCCTCGACGAGCTGGCGGCCACCACGGGCGCGGGTTCAACGGCCCGCCGCGCCGCGCTGCTCGGCGAGCTGTTCGGCGCAGCCACCGCCGACGAGCAGGCCTTCCTGCGCAGGCTGCTCACCGGCGAACTGCGCCAGGGCGCCCTCGAAGGCGTGATGCTGGAGGCGATCGCCGCGGCGGCGGAGGTCCCGGCCGCGGTCGTGCGGCGCGCCTTCATGCTCTCCGGGCAGCTTCCGGCCACGGCCCGGCTCGCGCTCACGGAAGGGGTCGCCGGGCTCGAAGCGGTCTCGCTGCGGGTCGGCAGGCCGGTCCGGCCCATGCTGGCGTCCCCTGCCGATGCGCTCGACACCGCGCTGGCCGAGCTCGCGCCCGAGGCGAGCGTCGAGTTCAAGCTCGACGGCGCCCGCATCCAGGTCCACCGCGACGGCGACGAGGTGCGGGTCTGGACGCGCACCCTTCGGGAGATCACCTCGAGCGTCCCCGAGCTCGTCGAGCTGGTCCGCTCCCTGCCCTGTCGGTCCGTGGTGCTCGACGGCGAGACGCTCGCCCTGCGCGACGACGGCAGGCCTCGGCCCTTCCAGGAGACGATGAGCCGCTTCGGCGCGGCCGCGGGCGAGCTGCTGCTGCAGCCGTTCTTCTTCGACTGCCTGCACCTCGACGGCACCGACCTGCTCGACGAGCCGCTGCACGACCGGCTCGACGCGCTGGAGCGGGCCGCGGCGGGCCACCGGATGCCGGGGGCGGTGCGCCCCTCTCCCGAGGAGGCCGCCGAGCTGCTCGAACGCGCCCTCGAAGCCGGACACGAGGGCGTCATGGTCAAGTCCCTCACCGCGCCGTACGCCGCGGGCCGGCGTGGCAGGGCGTGGCAGAAGGTCAAGCCGGTGCACACCCTCGACCTGGTCGTGCTGGGCGCCGAGTGGGGCTACGGACGGCGCACCGGCTCGCTCTCCAACATCCACCTCGGAGCCCGCGATCCCGACGGCGGCGAGCCGATCATGGTGGGCAAGACGTTCAAGGGCATGACCGACGAGCTGCTCGCATGGCAGACCGCCACCTTCCCGGGCCTCGCCCGCGACGAGCCTCGGGGGACGGAAGCCGGCGGGGCGGGTGGGCACAGGCACGAAGTGCTGCTCCGGCCCGAACTGGTGGTCGAGATCGAGCTCGACGGCGTGCAGCGCAGCCCGCGCTACCCGGGCGGCGTCGCGCTCCGGTTCGCCCGGGTGCTGCGTTACCGGCCGGACAAGACGCCTGCGGAGGCCGACACGATCGACGCGGTACGAGCCTTGCTGCGCGAGTAGAGCCCGTGCGCCAGACACCCGGTGGTCGAGTAGGGCAGGCGCCCCAGCGCTACTCGACCTGCGGGTAGCCGCCTGTTCGCGCGGCCTCTGAATCGCGTTGCAGCGGGGCGCCGCGTATCCGGAGAGTACTGCCCGTGGGCGAGGTGCTGCTGTGGTCGTTCCAGCCGGCCGCGCGGGTGGCCGAGCTGCACGCCACCGGGCAGCTCGTCGGCGCGTGGGAGTACGTGCCGTCCGGGCTGTCGATCCCGGAGGCGTACGGCGCGATGGTCGCCGCGATGGAGCGGGCGGGCCTGTCCACGCAGGGGAGGCCGCCCGTGTGGACGTGGGGCGGATCGTGCGGCGTCGCCGTGGAGGACGCCCACATGCTCGTCGGCGACCCGCCCTGGGAGGGGTACGTCACGCTCGAGTTCAGCGCGCCCGCCGAACTGGTCCTCGCCAGCGACTACGGGGTGTGGAACGACTACCTCTACAACCTGGCCGACGGCGTGGACCCGGTCCCGCGGTGGGACGTGCCGACGCCCATCGCGGACAAGCTGGTGCAGGTTTGCCTGCCGTTCATGCGCGCCGAGTGGGTGCGGGAGGTCCGGCCGCTCCCCCGATCACCGGACGAGGTCACGGACCGGGCGGCACGCGCGTAGACTCGTCGTCTCGTGCGCTTCCTCGACAGGCAAGAGCCCAACCACGACCTCACCTACGACGATGTCTTCCTCGTCCCGGGCCGGTCGTCGGTGGCCTCCCGGTTCGACGTCGACCTCACCACCGCCGACGGCAGCGGGGCCACGGTCCCGGTGGTCGCCGCGAACATGACGTCGGTCGCCGGGCGCCGGATGGCCGAGACGCTGGCCCGCCGCGGCGGGCTCACCGTGCTCCCGCAGGACGTTGCGCCCGAGGCCGTGGCCGAGATCGTCGCCTGGATCAAGTCACGGCACCCGGTGTGGGACACGCCGCTGGTGCTCACGCCCGGGGACGCCGTCGCCGACGCCCTCAACCTGCTTCCCAAGCGGGCCCATGGCGCGGTCGTCGTGGTGGACGAGGGCGGCCGCCCGGTCGGCACCGTCGACGAGGCGGCGTGCACCGGCGTCGACCGCTTCACCCGGCTCCGCGACGTGCTCGACCCCGACCCGCTCGCGCTCCCGCTCGACACGCCCCCGCGTGACGTGTTCGAGGCGCTGGGCTCCCGCCGGGTGGTGCTCGGGCTGGACTCGGACGGCCGCCTCGCCGGCCTGCTCACCGCGTTCGGCGCACTGCGGGCGGAGCTCTACCGCCCGACGCTCGACGGCGCAGGCCGGCTGCGCACCGCGGCCGCGGTGGGGATCAACGGCGACGTGGGGGTCAAGGCGAAGGCCCTGCTCGACGCGAGCGTCGACGTCCTCGTGGTCGACACCGCGCACGGCCACCAGGACAAGATGCTCGACGCGCTGCGCGCGGTCCGGAAGGTCGTCTCCGACGCGGGCTCGGCCGTGCCGGTGGCGGCGGGCAACGTCGTCACCGCTGAGGGCGTGCGGGATCTCGCGGCGGCAGGCGCCGACATCGTCAAGGTCGGCGTTGGCCCCGGCGCGATGTGCACCACGCGGATGATGACCGGCGTCGGGCGCCCCCAGTTCTCCGCCGTGCTGGAGTGCTCGGCGGCCGGCCGCGAACTCGGCGTGCGGATCTGGGCGGACGGCGGCGTGCGCCACCCGCGCGACGTCGCGCTCGCCCTAGCGGCAGGCGCGTCCGCGGTGATGATCGGCTCCTGGCTGGCAGGCACCTACGAGTCACCCGGCGACCTGCTGCGCGACGAGAGCGGGCGGCCGTACAAGGAGTCGTTCGGGATGGCCTCGAAGCGCGCCGTGAGCGCCCGCACCCGGGACGAGAGCACGTTCGACCGCGCCCGGAAGGCCCTGTTCGAGGAGGGCATCTCCAGCTCGCGGCAGCTGCTCGACCCGATCCGTCCCGGCGTGGAGGACGTCCTCGACGAGATGTGCGCCGGCGTCCGCTCGGCCTGCACCTACGCAGGTGCGCGGACCCTCGACGAGCTGCACGACCGCGCGGTGGTGGGTGTCCAGACGACTGCGGGCTTCGCCGAGGGCACTCCCCACGGCTTATGAGTTCCTGATTCCGCCGAAGACGAGGTCGAGCATGTGCTCGGCCGAGTCCGGCTCGCCCGCGGCCTCGGCCGCCCACGCGACGGCCGTGGTGAGCCGCATGACGTCCGTTGCGGTGACGCCCGCGCGGAGCCGTTCCTGCGCACGCACGTGCTCCACCAGCTTCTCGAACGCCAGCTCGGTGGCGGTGCACCGCCCGGCGAGCGGGTCGCCGGAGGCGGTGGCGAGGCTCGTGGCGAGGCCCCGGTAGCGGGCTATGTGCCCGAGCAGCGCCGCCGCCCACGTGCGAAGGGCGTCTGGCGGCGCGGCGCCGCGCAGCTCGTCGGCCAGCGCGGCCAGCGCGTCGAGGCTCTCGCCCACGACCTCCGCGACGAGCGCCTCCTTGTTCGGGAAGTGCCGCCACAGCGTGCCGGGCCCCACGCCTGCGCGGCGGGCGACGTCGTTCATCCCGGCCGCCTCGATCCCCGCCTCACCGAACAGCTCGCGTGCCGCCTCGACCAGGCGGGCCCGGTTCCTGCGCGCGTCGGCTCGTGCCGGCTGCTCCACACACCCTCCTCGACAAAACGGAGTAGCGCTCCGTATTATCGGAGTACCACTCCGATTCTAGGGGGAACCTCGTTGGGCATCCATCTGCCGGAGCTCGGTCGCGTCGGGATCTGGATCGGCGGGCTCGACCTGCAACCCGTCGCGGCCGCCAAGGAGGCGGCCGTCGAGATCGAGGAGCTCGGCTACGGGACCCTCTGGCTCAGTGACGCCCTCGCCCGCGACCCGTTCCTCGACGCGGCCGCCCTGCTGGGCGCGACCCGCGAGCTCGTCGTCGGCACCGGCATCGCGGTGATCTGGGCCCGGCACTCGCGCACCGTCCAGGGGATGACGCGGACTCTGCTCGAGAGCCATCCAGGCCGGTTCGTGCTCGGCCTCGGCACGTCGCACGCCAGGGGCGTCGAGGGTGTACTGGGCCTGCGCTACAAACGGCCGCTCGCGCAGATGCGCCGCTACCTCGACCAGCTCGACGCGCCCGACCCGGTCCTGGAGCTGGCCGGTGTGTCCGGCTTCGCCGCCGCGCCCGTCCCCCGCGTTCTGGCCGCGCTGGGACCGAAAGCGCTCGAGCTGGCCCGCGAGCGCTCCGCAGGCTCACTGACCTATCTCGTGACAGCCGAGCACACGGCGAAGGCGCGGACGCTGCTCGGGCCGGACCGCACGCTGGCCGTCGAGCAGGCCGTGGTCGTCGGCCTGCCGGCCGCAGAGGCGCGGGAACGCGCTCGCGCCCACGTGGCCGCCTACATCCCCTCCGACCCCTACCGGGAGAGCTGGCGGCGACTCGGTTTCACCGACGCCGACTTCGCGAACGGCGGCAGCGACCGGCTCGTGGACGCACTCGTGGCCGTGGGCGAGGAGGAGGTCTCCAAGCGGCTGGCCGCCCACTTCGCCGCGGGCGCCGACCACGTGTGCCTCCAGGCCCTCCCTGCCACGGTCGGGACGATCCCGCTCGACCAGTGGCGACTCCTGGCTCCGGTTGCAGCACGGCCACCAACACGCACCGTGGTCGCGTGAAGGTGGCCATGCTGCAGTCCCGGGTCCGCGACACTAGGCCGCCGGCCCCTCCAGCATCTCCGTCACCAGCGCCGCGATCGGGCTGCGCTCGCTGCGGGTGAGCGTGACGTGGGCGAAGAGCGGGTGACCCTTCAGCGCCTCGATCACCGCCGCGATGCCGTCGTGGCGGCCGACGCGCAGGTTGTCGCGCTGGGCCACGTCGTGCGTCAGCACCACGCGGGACGCGGTGCCGAGCCGCGAGAGCACGGTGAGGAGCACGTTGCGCTCCAACGACTGCGCCTCGTCGACGATCACGAACGCGTCGTGCAGGGAGCGCCCGCGGATGTGGGTGAGCGGGAGCACCTCGAGCATGCCGCGGGCGATGACCTCCTCGAGCACGTTCTGGCTGACCAGCGCGCCGAGGGTGTCGAAGACGGCCTGCGCCCACGGCGCCATCTTCTCGCTCTCGTTGCCGGGCAGGTACCCGAGATCCTGCCCGCCGACGGCGTACAGCGGCCGGAACACGACGACCTTGCGGTGCTGCTGGCGCTCCATCACCGCTTCGAGGCCCGCGCACAGCGCCAGCGCCGACTTGCCGGTGCCGGCCCGGCCGCCCAGCGAGATGATGCCCACCTCGGGGTCGAGGAGCAGGTCGAGCGCCACCCGTTGCTCGGCGGAACGCCCGTGCAGCCCGAACGCCTCCCGATCACCCCGCACGAGCCGCACCCGCTTGTCCGCGGTGATCCGCCCGAGGGCCGCCGACGCACCGCCGATGAGCCGCAGTCCAGTGTTGGCCGGCATCTCGCGGGCCGCGTCGTGGTCGATCACGCCGTCGCGGAAGAGCGCGTCGACGTCCTCGGACGCGACCTCGAGGTCGGCCATCCCCGTCCAGCCCGATGGCACCACGTCGAGGGCGTGGTACTCGTCGGCCTGTAGCCCGACGGCGGCGGCCTTCACCCGCAGTGGCACGTCCTTGGTGACGAGCACCACCTCGCCGAGGCCGGCCCGCTTGCGCTCGGCGGCCAGGTTCAGGGCGCAGGCCAGGATCCGGCTGTCGTTGGAGTCGGTGCGGAAACCTGCGGGGAGCACCTCCGGGTCACTGTGGTTGAGCTCGACGTGCAGGGTCCCGCCTGCGGTGCCGATCGGCACCGGCGCGTCCAGGCGGCCGTGCTCGATGCGCAGCTCGTCGAGCATGCGCAACGCCGTGCGGGCGAACCACCCCAGTTCCGGGTGGTGCCGCTTGCCCTCGAGTTCGGAGATCACCACGAGCGGCAGGACAACCTCGTGCTCGTCGAACCGGGTCAGTGACCATGGGTCCGACAACAGCACCGAGGTGTCGAGCACGAAGCAGCGGGTGGTGGGCGAAGCGGGGGCGGTACGACGGTCGGTCACGGAGGCTCCTCGCTAGCGCTCGCAACGACCGCCACCGGGGCCCGTGGTGCCGGGCCCGGACGAGCGGCCGACGAGTGCTCCCTGGTGGACACGGCACCGCGTCCACATCACCGGTGGGCCGGTCGGCCCTGGCTCGGACGCTTCCGGCGACGTGCAGCTCGCCGCCGGCCACGCCCACGAGGGCCGGGTGCCGGCCCCCTCTGGTGCAACAGCCACCACGACCAGGGCCTCCCCAGCGATCCGCATCGGGTACGGACCGCCACCGTGAACGCTACCGGCGGTCACCCGGGTGCGGTCAACAGCAACTGTGTGTTGTCCTTCGACAGCGAACCGAGAATTAACAGAACGGACTACCGCTCATCGCTCCGCAGACACCGCCTGTCGTGGCAGGAGTGGGTGGCCTGACCCGTTCGGCCGCGTGTCGCCAGACCGCCCGGAGCACCTGGCGCTCGCGCGGGGGGACCCGGGGCGCTCGGGCAGACGGCGGCGACGCAAGGATCGGAAATGGCGATCCAAGAGGCGCGAACACGCTCCGTCTCCATCAAAAAGGATACGCGCGCATCCGGGTGATTACTCCTCACAGAACGTGTCGATCAAACACGAAGGCAGGGTTCGAGGCCGATGGTCGGCACCCCCGAAAGAGGGCGTAACCAAACACAGAGTACTCGACTCATCCGATAGTGGTACGCGGTTTGTTTTTAGCCGCTGTGGCCCGCTAGCTTTTTCCGCAGTCAGCGAGGGCTCCCCGGTCATAAGCGCTGACTCTGAATGGGATCGGCTCCGGTCGACTCCGGACACTCAACAGGAGATGAACTGTGCTGAAGAAGGCTGGAATTGTCGTGGCTGCGGCCGCTGCCGGTCTGCTCGCGGTGAGCCCGCTCGCCTTCGCTGGCGACAAGGACGACCACGACGGTAACGGGCACGGCCACCACGGCAAGAGCAAGGTCGAGGACGTCAACAGCATCGACGGCTCGAACTCGGGCCTGATCAACGTGGCCGGCAACAACATCGCCGTCCCGGTCAACGTCTGCGACAACCAGGTGCCGGTGAACGTCCTGGGTGTCCAGGTGCCGCTGAACGACACCTCCGTGCTCGCCGACCTGACCGGCGCGCTCGGCCTCGGCCTGCTGGGCAACGCCGACACGGACGCTGACTCCGACGGCGACAACACGATCGACGACTCCTGCACCGCCGCCGCCGAGTCTGGCGACAGCGCTTCGATCGACGACTGATCTTCGGATCTCTCGCGAAACGGCGTCGGACCTTCGGGTCCGGCGCCGTTTTCGTGTTCCGTGAATATCTCGCAGATCTGGACAGCGCCGGCCCCACGCCGTCCGGCTCAGGAACCGAACCGGCGATGCCGGGCCGCGTAGTCGCGCAGCGCGCGCAGGAAGTCGACGCGGCGGAACTCGGGCCAGTAGGCCTCGCAGAACCAGAACTCCGAGTGTGCCGACTGCCACAGCAGGAATCCGGACAGCCGCTGCTCACCCGAGGTGCGGATGACCAGGTCCGGGTCCGGCTGGCCGGACGTGTACAGGTTCGCGGCGATGTGATCGACGTCCAGCACCTCGGCGAGCTCCTCGATCGAGGTGCCCGACTCCGCGTGCTGCAGCAGCAGCTTGCGCACGGCGTCGGCGATCTCCTGCCGGCCGCCGTACCCGACCGCGACGTTGAGTTCGAGCCCCGGCCGCCCCTGGGTCCGCGCCGCAGCGGCCGAAAGCTTGTCGGCCATGTCGCCCGGCAGCAGTTCGAGGGCGCCCACCACGCGCAGCCGCCAGCGAGCGGCGGGGCCGGAGAGCTCGTCGACGACGTCGGTGATGATCTCCAGGAGAGGTTCGAGCTCCTCGGAAGGGCGCTCGAGGTTGTCGGTGGACAACAGCCACAGCGTCACGACCTCGACGCCGGCCTCCTCGCACCACGCGAGGAACTCGGCGATCTTCGCGGCGCCCGCCCGGTGCCCGTCGTTGACGTCGACGAACCCGGCCTCGCGCGCCCAGCGGCGGTTGCCGTCGAGCATCACCGCAACGTGCCGGGGTCGCTCGGCCGAACCGGCCAGCTCTCGGCTCAGCTTGCGCTCGTACACCGAGTAGAGCAGGTCGCGGACGCCCACGGCCGAACAGCGTACGCCGGGGCGGTTCTGCGTTCGCAGACCCAGGCCGCCTGGCCGTGCGTTCACGCACAGGACACCCCGATGCCGCCGGTGCTGCCGTAACCTCGGCCGGGTGGGCACCGGAACCGTGGACTCGCCTCCCCCGGGCGGGGCGCTGCTCAAGCCGCGGATGCGTGGCTGGCTGCACTTCTGGTCGTTCACCGTCTCGATCGCGGCGGGCGCCACCATGATCGCCGTATCGGCGGCACTGGTCGGAGCGGGCGCCGCGCTCGCCACAACGGTGTACGCAGTCACCACACTCGGCTTGTTCGGGGTGAGCGCGCTCTACCACCGCCGCACATGGCGCACGCAGCGCAGCCGGGCCGTGATGCGCAGGCTCGACCATTCGATGATCTTCCTGTTCATCGCGGGCACCTATACGCCGGTGGCCGCCCTCGCCATGGATCCGGCCACCTCCCGCACCGTGCTCACCGTGGTGTGGGTGGGCGCGCTCGCCGGAGTGGTGCTGAAGACGGCATGGCCGAACGCGCCCGCGTGGATCGGTGTTCCGATCTACATCGCGCTCGGCTGGGTGGCCGTTTTCGTCATCCCCGCGATCCTCGTCGGCGGCGGTGTGGCGGCGCTGGTGCTGATCCTCGTCGGCGGCCTGATCTACACCGTCGGTGCGGTGTTCTACGCGACGCGCCGGCCCAACCCGTGGCCGGCCACGTTCGGCTACCACGAGTTCTTCCACGCGGCCACCGTGGTCGCCGCGATCTGCCACCACGTGGCGATCTGGCTCATGCTGTTCTGACCGGCGGAATGTCGACCGTCACAGCGAGGTTGGCCGGGGCATGACCACCACCGACTTCGATCCCCACGCGCTGATCGCGGAGAGCCGGATCGGCGTGCTCGCCACCCTCCGTGCCGACGGCCGCCCGCAGCTGTCCCCCGTCACCCCGTACTACGACCGGGACGCGGGGACCATCTACGTCTCGATCATGGAAGGCCGTGCGAAGACGACCAACCTCCGCCGCGATCCGCGCGCCGCGCTCGAGGTCACCAGCACCGACGGTTGGGCGTGGGCCACCGCCGACGGCACGGCCGAGCTGATCGGCCCCGGCACCGACCCGCACGGGCCCGAGGTGGAGGCCCTCGTCGGCTATTACCGGTCGGCCGCGGGCGAGCACCCCGACTGGGACGAGTACCGCGCGGTGATGGTGGCCGACCGGCGGGTGCTCCTGGCCCTGCACGTCGAGCGCGTGTACGGCCAGAAGATCCGCTGACTAGCACTAGATCGCTCAGGCCTCTTCGCCGCCGCTGGTCGGGCCCTTGGCCCGCAGCTCGTCGACGCGCGCCATCGCTTCCCGCAGCTCGCTCAACCACTCGTCGGCGTGCTGGCCGACCAGCTTCACGGCCCAGGCCAGCGCGTCCGACCGGGAGCGCGCGACGCCGGAGTCGACGAGCGTGTCGAGCACGATCCGCTCCGGCTGGCGCAGGCGCGTCATCACCGGGACGGACGCCGTCGTGAACAGCTCCTCCGTGTCGCCGATCCGCGCGCCCCATGCCACCTTCCGCTGGTAGCGGTGCTCGGCCTGGCGCGCGATCTCGATGCGCTCCTCCCGCGTGGTCTCGCGGAACCGGGAGATCCGGCCGGCCACGGCCGCCGCCCGATCGGCCCGCCCCGCCTCGGTGTCTGGGAAGTCGCCCTCGACCGGCGGAAGCTCACCGACGATGAGGATCTCCTCCCGGTCGACCGTGACGTCCGGCGCGCCGGTGAACCACCCGTCGGGCAGCCTTCCCTGCAGCCATGCCGCCGCGTCCTCCGCGCCGGGCAGGTCGGCCTGCTGCCAGCCACCCCGCCCCGGGCCACGCCCTCGCCCACCGGGCCACCCGCGATGCATCCGTCCGCTCATCATCACTGCCTCCCACCTGGATGCTTACTAGATTACACCGCAACGGTGATGACGCCGAGGTGTTCTCAGGCGGCGAACACGCTTTGGCGGTGGCGCGAGTCGCGGTGTGAGTGCGGGCGAGTCGCGGTGAGTGCGAGCGTCAGGGGCGCAGGAGGAGGCTCGCGGTGAGTTCCTCCGCCGTGGTGGCCGGGCGGTCGCAGACGAAGCCGCGGCAGACGTAGGCGGCCGCCGCGCCGTCCACGAGGGGACGGTCGGCGAGGAGGGGGACGCCGGGTGCGTCGGGGCGGCCGGGCACGACGACCGTGCCGCCCGCGGCCAGCCGGCGGGCGTGCGCGAGCAGCTCGTCCCGACCGGGGTCACCATCCGCTCCGACCACGGCGACCTGCAGCGGGCCCCGCACCATCGCCTCGGCCGCCGTGAGCCAGTGGCCGGCGAAACGCGGGTGCTTCTCCGCGAGGAAGCCGGCCGAACGCAGGGCGGCCTCGGCCGCGGTGCGGTACCGGTCCGGTTCGGCCACCAGCACCGACGCCGTCAGCAGCGCGGACGCGAGTGACGACGCTCCGCACGGGGTCGCGTTGTCGGTGACGTCGCGCGGGCGGTGCAGCAGCGCCTCTGCGTCGTCGGCGGTGTCGAAGAACGAGCCGGGCTGGTCCGGATCGGCGAAATGGGCGAGGGCGGTGTCGAGCAGGTCCGTGGCGGCTGCCAGCCAGCGCGGCTCGCCGGTGGCCTGGTGCAACGCGAGGAGCCCGTCGGCGAGGCAGCCGTGGTCCTCCAGCACCCCGGCCGCGGCGCCCACGGCCCCGTCCCGCGACGAGCGTCGCAGCCGCCCGTCCACCACGTGCAGCCGCAGCAGCAGGTCGGCCGTCTCGGCGGCGGCGTCCACCCACTCGGGATGCCCGAGCGCCGCACCAGCCTCTGCGAGCGCGAGGATCGCCATGCCGTTCCAGGACGTGACGACCTTGTCGTCGCGGGCGGGCTGCGGCCGCTGGGCCCTCGCGCCGAGCAGCGCGGCGCGCACCCGTTCCCAGCGGGCCGGGTCGTCCGGATCGGCGAGCAGCTGCAGGGTGGACGATCCGTGCTCGAACGTCCCGCTCTCGGTGACGGTGAGCAGGTCGGCCGCCCAGTTCCCGTCCTCGTCGCCGAGGACGTCGCGCAGCTGCTGGGGAGTCCAGGCGTAGGTGAGGCCCTCGACACCGTCGGTGTCGGCGTCGAGCGCGGACGCGAACCCGCCTTCCGCGGTGCGCAGGTCGCGCAGCAGGAAGGCCACGGTCTCTTCGGCGATGCGCCGCGGGAGCGGATCCGGTGACACTCGCGCGAGGTGCGCGTAGGCGCGCAGCAGCAGGGCGTTGTCGTAGAGCATCTTCTCGAAGTGCGGGACCACCCAGCCCGCGTCCACGCTGTAGCGGGCGAACCCGCCTGCCAGCTGGTCGTACATCCCGCCGCGGGCCATCCGCTCGCACGTCACCGCGACGGCGGCCGGTGCCTCCTCGCCGCCGCCGGTGCGCTCGTGCCGGCGAAGCAGGAACTCCAGCGCCATCGACGGCGGGAACTTCGGGGCGCCGCCGAACCCGCCCGTCCTCGGGTCGAACTGCGCCTCGAGGGCCACCGCGGCCCGCTCCAGCAGATCGGGGTCGATCCCGGCCGACGGCAGCACGGTGGCGGCGCTGTCGGCGAGCCGGGCGGCGATCTCGCCGGCCGCTCCGCGCACCCGCGCGCCGTCCTCGCGCCACGCGGTGGTGACGGCGTCGAGGAGCTGCCGGAAGCCGGGCATCCCGCCGCGCGGGGTGGGCGGGTAGTAGGTGCCGCAGTGGAACGGCTCACCCGCCGGGGTGAGGAAGCACGTCATCGGCCAACCGCCCTGGCCGGTCATGGCCTGGGTCGCGGCCATGTAGACCGCGTCGATGTCCGGCCGTTCCTCGCGGTCCACCTTGATCGCGATGAAGTCGCCGTTGACCTGCTCGGCCGTTGCCGGGTCCTCGAACGACTCGTGCGCCATGACGTGGCACCAGTGGCAGGCGGCGTACCCGACCGAGAGCAGCACCGGCACGTCTCGGCGCGCCGCCTCGGCGAACGCCTCGTCCGACCACTCCCACCAGTCGATGGGGTTGCCGGCGTGCTGGAGCAGGTACGGGCTGGTGGCCGAGGCCAGGCGGTTCGGCATCGCGTCAGCCTCTCAGCTGGTGCCGCCGTTCGCCGGTTCGCCGCCCGACTTCTCCTTCTCGTCCTTCGGCTCGTTCTCGGCGGGCTCGAAGCTGGCGGGCAGGCGCCGGATGCGCTTGCTCATGCTCCGGATCAGCAGGATCGTGACCAGCGCCAGCGAGAGGATCACGACGAGCGCGACGGGCGACGCCTTGCCGAACTCCTCACCCTTTCCGGGCGGCGGCGCGGGATTCTGCACCGGCACGGCGACCTCGGCCACGCCGGCTGGAACGGCCTCGGCCAGCAGCGGACTCATCCGGCAAACGGTACGCGCCCGTCACACCGCAGGCCGCACCGCCACGGGCTCGCGGATCCCCGCGAACAGGTCGTCCTCGGGGGTGGGCGAGTCGACGAAGCTGCGGACGAGCTCATAGTCCTCGGTGGGCCAGATCTCGCGCTGCATCTCCAGTGGCACGAAGAACCACCGGCTCGTGGGGTCGATCTGCGTCTCGTGGGCGAGCAACGCCTTGTCGCGGGTCTCGAACCAGTCGGCACAGCGCACGCGGGTGGTGACCCGGTCTGCTGGGTCGAGCCGGTCGTCGGACCAGTTCGCGAGCCACTCCTCGTAGGGCGACTCCATCCCTCGCGCGAGCAGCGCCTCGTGGAAGGCCACCATCCGCTTCTTCGAGAACCCGTGGGAGTAGTAGAGCTTGAGCGGCTGCCACGGCGCGCCCGAATCGGGGAAGCGGTCGGGGTCGCCCGCGGCGTCGAAAGCGGACACGGAGATCTCGTGGCAGCGGATGTGGTCGGGGTGGGGGTACCCGCCGTTCTCGTCGTAGGTGACGAGCACGTGCGGCCGGAACTCGCGGACGACCCGCACCAGGCGCTCGGTGGCGACGTCGAGGGGCTGCGTCGCGAAGCACCCATCGGGCAACGGCGGCTTGGGGTCGCCCTCGGGCAGCCCGGAGTCGACGAAACCGAGCCACCTGTGCTCGACGCCGAGGATCTCGGCGGCGCGGGCCATCTCGGCCCGGCGGATCTCGGACATGTTCTCCAGCACCTCGGGGCGGTCCATGGCCGGGTTGAGGATGCTGCCGGCCTCACCTCCCGTGCACGTGACGACCATGACCTCGTGGCCTTCGGCGACGTAGCGCGCCGTGGTGGCCGCGCCCTTGCTGGACTCGTCGTCGGGGTGCGCGTGCACCGTCATGAGTCGCAGCGGGCCAGCGCTGCTCAGGTGGATCGAGGACATTGGAACGGCCGCGTTCCTTCCAACTCGGGCCCCGATTTGATGGGCCGCTGGCTCGGGAGATCGGGATGTCGATGGTTGCAGACACGTCCGACGGTCCGTACAACGCTGCCCGGCGCCAGCTCCTTCCCTTCACAGCCGTCACGCTGCGTATTCAACCGCTCTCACCTGCGCCGGAAGCACCCCGGCTGTCGCAAAGGTGGCGAGGACCCTCTCGAGATCGCTACAATGGGCGGTCGCTCAGGCACCGAATGGCCCATAAAACTGTGCGCGCAGGTGCACGTGCAGCCGCTTGACCAGCATTGATGTCGGCGGCGGGAACTTCCGCGGAGCGCCAACCGTTCGTCGAAAGGCTGCGACGAGCGGCAGGCCTCGTGTTACGGTGGACATCACACGGCCCGCAGGCGGGTCGTGTTTTTCCTTACTCGGGGCTTTGCCGCCCTCGAACCGGGCCGCCCTCGCGGGCGGTCATGGCCGCGGGCGAAGTGGTCCGTGAGTCATATATGGACCCCTGACAGGCTGGAGGAGTGATGACCGTGACGGACACCCAGGCGACCTGGCTGACCCAGGATGCCTACGACCGGCTCAAGCAGGAACTCGACGAGCTGATCGCGAACCGCCCGGTCATTGCAGCCGAGATCAACGCCCGCCGCGAGGAGGGCGACCTCAAGGAGAACGGCGGCTACCACGCGGCACGCGAGGAGCAGGGCCAGCAGGAGGCCCGCATCCGCCAGCTGCAGGAGCTGCTTCGTACCGCCAAGGTCGGGATCGCGCCGACCGACTCCGACACGGCTGCGCCCGGCATGGTGCTGAAGATCCGCTACGACGGCGACGACGAGACCGAGACGGTGCTGCTCGGCTCCCGCGAGGAGGGCAGCCGGGCCGACCTGGAGGTCGTGTCGCCGAACAGCCCGCTCGGTGGCGCGCTGCTCGGCGCCCACCCCGGCGACACCCGCTCCTACCAGCTGCCCGACGGCGGCAGCATGGACGTCACGCTGGTCTCCGCCGAGCCGTTCCGCGCATAAGAACCTGTCACCGGTCGCCGGCCACGTCGAACACGGCGTGGCCGGCGTCTTGTAGGGCCCGCACGAGCTCGGTGCAGTGCTCGGGGCCGCGGGTCTCCATCGAGAGCGCCACCTCCACGTCGCCGAGCGGGAGCGTGCCGGAGATCCGGGAGTGCGACACGTCGAGCACGTTGGCCCCGAGCGACCCCACCAGCGCGAGCAGCTCGGCCAGCGCGCCGGGCCGGTCACCCACTCGCACCCGGAGCGACAGGTAGCGGGCCGCGGCCGCCATGCCGTGCTCGATCACGTGCAGCAGGACCAACGGGTCGACGTTCCCGCCGGAGAGCACGGCCACGGCAGGTGTGGCGAACCGCGCCGGGTGTTCCAGCAGCGCAGCCACCGCCGCCGCTCCCGCCGGCTCCACCAGGAGCTTCGCCCGTTCCAGGCAGTGCAGCAGGGCACGGGACAGCGCGTCCTCCCCCACCGTCACGATCTCGTCGACGAGCGCGGCGACCTGCGGGAACGTCACGTCGCCCGGCCGGCCCACCGCGATGCCGTCGGCCACGGTGCGCATACCGGCGAGCGACCGCGGCTCGCCTGCGGCGAGGGACGGCGGCCACGCGGCGGCCCCTTCGGCCTGCACTCCCACCACGGTGACGTCCGGCCGCTGCCCCTTGACGGCCGCCGCGATCCCGCCGACCAGCCCGCCGCCCCCGGTGCAGACGAGAACCGTGCGGACGTCCGGCACCTGCTCCAGCACCTCGAGCCCCACGGTGCCCTGCCCCGCGATCACGTCCGTGTGGTCGAAGGGGTGCACGAAGACCGCGCCGGTGCGCTCGGCGAAGTCGGTGGCTGCCGCGATGCTGCCGTCGATCGTCTCGCCGACCATGTGGACCTCCGCGCCGTAGCCGCGGGTGGCGCCGACCTTCGGGATCGCGGCCCGCTCCGGCATGAAGACGGCGGCCCGGATGCCGAGCATCTGCGCGGCGAGCGCCACGCCCTGCGCGTGGTTGCCCGCGCTCGCGGCCACCACCCCGCGGGCGCGCTCCTCCGCGTTCAGCCGGGCGATCCGGGTGTACGCACCGCGGATCTTGAACGAGCCGGTGCGCTGGAGGTTCTCGCATTTGAGCCACACCGGCCCGCCGCACAGCTCCGACAGCGCACGCGAACCGGCCATGGGCGTGACCGACACCACGCCGGCGAGCAGCTCGCGTGCCGCACGGACGTCGGCCACCCCGACCGGGGGAATCGGGGTGTCAGCGGCGGACATGCGGGAATCCTCGCATTTGGAGGCACCCACCACCGTCGAGGCACCGCGACGAACCTCCCGGTAACCTCAGGGGTGAGATGGCGGTGAGCCGCGCGGGCCACCGCTTTCGGGGGAGGTCGGGATGACACGGCTGCGGGCGATCGCTCCGCTGCTCGTGGCCGCGGTGCTCACCGCGATCGCGGTGGTCACGGTCAAGAGCGCGGGTTGCGACGACCCCGGACGCTACGAGCTGGTGGCTGGCGGCTACCAGCTGGTAGGCGGCTGTATCGCGCCCGGCGACATCGTGGTGCCCGAGCCGGCCCCGGTGGCTCCGCTGCCCGCCGCCGGTCCCGCCGCCCCCGCCAAGGGCTGAGGCACCTCTTCAGGCCGAGGCCTCCATGGCCTTGCGTACCTCGTAAGTGTCGAACACCAGCGTGTCGGCGACGATCCGGCCGTCCCGCACCACGAGGTGATCAACCGCGCGCAGGGTGCCGAACGGCCCGGTCGCCATGTCGTACATGATCATCGCGCGCTCAGCGTCACCGACGACGGCAACGATCGACACACCGTTCACGACCTGCGCGAACTCCCCCATCGCCGCGAGGACCGACCCCGCGCCCGTGAGGGCGACACGTGGGCTCTCGAAGGTCACGTCGGCGGCCAGGAGATCGGCGACGGCCGCCATGTCGCCGCCGCCGAACGCCTCGATGAAGGCCGACGCCACCTCGGCCGGCGTGCGTTGCTCACCCATGTACCGCGCTCCTCGTGATCGTTCCGGTCGGGGCGGATACCCCCAACGGAGATAGACCCGCGGAACGGGGAGAACTCGTCGGTCCTCAACCGGCGGCTTTCAGCGCCTGCCTCAGGTCGTCGGCCAGATCCTCGACGTCCTCGATGCCGACCGAGAGGCGCACCAGGTCGTCCGGTACCTCGAGCGCCGACCCGGCGACCGAGGCGTGCGTCATGGCGCCCGGGTGCTCGATGAGCGACTCGACGCCGCCGAGCGACTCGGCGAGCGTGAAGATCTCGGTGGCGGCGCACACGCGCAGCGCCGCCTCGCGGCCACCCGCGACGCTGAACGACACCATCCCCCCGAAGCGGCGCATCTGCTTGGCCGCCACCTCGTGTCCGGGGTGCTCGGCGAGGCCGGGGTAGTACACGCGCGTGACGGCGGGGTGGGCGGCCAGCAACTCGGCGATCCGCTCGGCGTTGTCGCTGTGGCGCTCCATCCGCACCGCGAGGGTCTTCACGCCGCGCAGAGTGAGCCACGCGTCGAACGGGCCCGGCACGGAGCCGACCGCGTTCTGCGTGAACCGCAGCGCGTCGGCGAGCTCGTCATCGCTGGTGACGAGGGCGCCACCCACGACGTCGGAGTGTCCACCGACGTACTTGGTGGTGGAGTGCAGCACGACATCCGCCCCGAGGGCTAGCGGCTGCTGCAGGTACGGGGATGCGAACGTGTTGTCGACGACGAGGCGCGCGCCCGCCGTCCGCGCCACGTCGGCGACCGCGGCGATGTCGGCGATCCCCAGCAGCGGGTTGGTCGGCGTCTCGCACCACACGGCTCGCGTGGTGGGTCGCAGAGCCGCGCGCAGCGCATCGACGTCGCCGAGGTCAACGGGCGTGTACTCCACGCCCCACAGCGCCAGCACCTTGTCGACCAGCCGGAACGTGCCGCCGTACGCGTCGTGCGGTATGACGACGTGGTCCCCCGGCTTGAGCAGCACCCGCAGCAGCACGTCGGAGGCGCCCATCCCGGAGCCGAAGGCGACGGCGTGCCGACCGCCCTCCAGCGCCGCGAGGCACTCCTGCAGCGCGGTGCGGGTGGGGTTGGCACTGCGCGAGTACTCGTAGCCGGCCCGCAGGCCGCCCACGCCGTCCTGCGCGAACGTGGACGAGGCGTGGATCGGCGGGATCACCGCCCCGGTGGTCGGGTCCGGCTCCTGGCCGGCGTGGATCGCGTTGGTGGAGAAGCCGCGCATGGCGCAACGCTACGCCGGTGGATCTGAGGCGACGTCGGGCAGCACCCGCACGTGACCCAGTACCCTGATCTCGCGTCGCCGGGCGCACCCTGTCCGCGGGGAAGGGACCATCCCACCGGCCGGATCTGCACGAAGCCTGGACGGACCTCGGCCCGCAGGCGCGGACACGGGCCCGGAACGAGGTTCGCCGATGCCCATTCTTCCCGCGCGCCCGTCGCTGGAGCACCTCCGCAAACAGGCCAAGGCCCTCCGCCGCGAGCGCGACATCCCGCTGCACAGCGCGCAGCGCGAGCTCGCCCGCTCTTACGGATTCGCCAGCTGGCCCCGGCTCCTCCGGCACGTCGAGGCGGCCGGTATGGAGGGAATCGAGCGTGCACTGGCACTCGCCGACCCCGAGGCGCTCGCACCACTGCTCACAGCGGACACGGCGGCGGCACCCGTCGGCGGGCTCCCCCCGCTGCTCGCGCTCCTGCGGCGATCGACCGGTACCCCGGCCGACGTGCGCCGGTGTGCGGAGATGCTGCTCGCCGCCGGGGCGGACGCGAGCAGCCGAAGCCCAGAGGGCGGCGGCGAGTGGCACCGGTCGGCGCTGTTCGAGGCGGTGGAGCGGCGCGATCTCGCGCTTGCCCGGCAGCTGGTCGCGGCCGGCGCCACCCCCGACGAGGACGCGTTCTACCACGCGTGCGAGCAATCCGACGTCGCCCTCCTCGACCTGCTCCACCGGCCGGGGTTCGAGCGCCTCGTGATTCACAAGCTGGACTTCGAGGACGCCGTGGGCCTCGCGTGGTTCCTCGACCGCGGCGTCGACGTGAACGCCCTCGGCTGCCTCCACTGGGCGATCGGCCGCGGCCGCGGCGTCCCGATCCTGCGGATGCTGCTCGACGCGGGCGCCGACGCGAACCTCCCGCACCCCCGCACCGGGCAGCGACCCCTCGCCGCGGCGGCCCGCTGCGGGCACCTCGCCGCATACGACCTGCTCATCGAGGAGGGCGCCGACGCGGAGCTGGACGCCGTCGACGCCGCGGTGCTCGCGGTGGCGCGCGGTGAGTCGATGCGACTCCCGGCCGTGTACCCGCCGCTGCCGGGCATCCCGGGCCACGGGTCGGGCTGGCTGCTCGGCCAGTTCGCCCTGCTCGGGCGCTTCGACGTCGTGCGGGCGCTGCTGGACGCCGGGATGGACGTGGACACCCGCGGCTGGAGCAGATTCACCCCGCTGGAGCAGGCCGCGATGCACGGGCGCACCGACGTGGCGCGTCTGCTCGTCGAGCGCGGCGCGGACCTGGAGGATTGTGCGTTCGACGACGAGGGCCCCACGCCGCTCGACTGCGCGATCTGGGGCGCGGTGAACAACCGGGCCGCCGACGGCGACTACGCCGGCACGGTGGCCCTCCTGCTGGCCGCCGGCGCGCCGACGAGCCATGAGGCACCGACGGGCGCCCCCGAGGTGGACGCGCTCCTCACCGGCGGAGGTTCTTGAACCTCCCGGGCCGCTGGGACCTCGCTCCCTGGTTCCCGGGACGCCGGGCGGCCGAGGGTTTCCCGGCAGCCGGGCGAGGGGCCCGGCCGAGCGAGGAGCGAACATGCAGACCGAACCGATCGAGGCGATCCCGGCCGGCCGCAGGCCCGTCCGGCAGCCGGGCCGCGGGTGGGCCGCGGCGGGCGTGCTGGCCGGGGTGGCCGGCTTCGCCGCAATGGAGGTGGGCACGCGACTCGCCCCGGCGGACCCGACCGCATACGCCGACGCCGAGCTGCTGGTCGACGCCTACGCGAGCCTCGGGCCGGGGTTGGTCGCCGCGGTGCTGGCGTTGTACGTGATCGCCGCATTCGCCGTGGTGGTGTTCGGGGCGGGGCTCCGCCGAGCACTGGCCGCGCAATGCCCTGCGGGCAGCCTGGCACCTGACGTCGCATGGGCCGGCACCCTGCTGGTCGCCGGGCTGTGTCTGGTGGGGTCCGGCCCGGCCACCGAGGTGTTCTTCGGGCTGCTCCACGCGGCCGAGAGCGACCCGGACATCACGGCGTCGCTTGTCCGCATGATGGACACGCTGCCCTGGGTGTGGGGTGGGCTCGCGCTGACGGTCACGGCGGTGGCATTCGGCGCGCTGCGCCACGGCGCCGCACCGCGCTGGCTCGGGGTCGTGAGCATCGTCTTCACGGTGCTGGTCGGCGGCCTCGCGATGGCACCGCTGCAGTACCTCGCCGGGTATGTCGGCTCGATCTGGCTGGTCGTCGCGGGCGTGGCCTACCTGGCCGGCCGTGGAGCACGGACTGCCACGATGGGTGCCTGACAGCGGCCTGCCGCCGGCAGCGGCCGTAGACGCGGAACAGCGCGCGGGCCGGCGCCGTCCTGCGGGGGCGCGCGCGGAACGAGCAACCGAGCACCGGAGGAGCAGACGGCGCCATGAACGGCCCGCGAGCACGCCGGAGCGGAGCGGCGGCGATCAGGAAGAGCCCGGGCGCCGCCGTGGTGGTGGCCGTCGTCGCATGGCTGCTCGCCGCGCTGGCCGTGCTCTCGCTCCCGTGGAGTGCCCTGTACGAGGGCGGCGAGGCGCTGTTCTTCCTGGTCGACGTCGTGGTCGCCGTGGTGTACGGGCTGGTGGCCCGCGTGCTGCTCGCCCGCAGGGCGGTGGCCGTGGCGTGGTGGGTCGCGCTCGCGGCGATCGGCGACGGCGTGGCGGCCTTCGCCGCCGGGTACTCGCGGGCCACGGTGCAGGGCGTCCCGTTGCCGGGGGCCGACGCGGTGGCGTCGCTGACCTCGGTGGCGTGGGTGCCGGGCACCGTCGGGCTGATCGTCGTCGTGCCGTGGCTCGTGCGGGAGGGCAGCCCGTCACCCGTCGCCCGGGTCGCGGCGTGGACGGGCGCCGCCGCGTGCGTCCTGATCACCGCGGCCCGGGTGCTCGTGCCGGACGGGACGCCGCTGGTCGACGTGCCGGCCGCGGCGGCGTCGGTGGCGGGATCGCTGCCGCTCCAGATGGGCGTCGTGGTGCTCCTCGGCGCGCTCGCCACGGCGGACGCCGCCCGCCGCTGGTTGCGCGGCCCGGAGGAGGCGCGCCACGGCCTTGGCTGGCTCGCGCTGGGCTCCGGGCTGATGACGCTGTCGTTCGTGCCGCTCGCGCTGCCGCTGCCCATGGCGATGGCGCTGGTGGACCCCGGGATCGTGCCTGCGGTGCAGCTCGCGGCGCAGGCGTTCTTCCCGGCGGCGATCCTCGTGGTGGTGCTGCGCCAGCAGCTGTGGGGGATCGACCTCGCCGTCAGCCGCACCCTGGTGTGGGCCCTGCTCACCGCGGGATCGGCCGCCGCGTACCTGCTGATCGTGTTCGTCGCGACCACGGTGCTGCCGGTCGGCACCGGCACGGGCGGCGTGCTCGCGGCAGCGGTGCTCGCCGGCGTCGCCGTGCCGGCGCGGGCGTGGTTGCAGCGGCGCGTCGACCTCCTCGTCAGGGGGCCATCCGCCGCGCCGGGAGCGGGCGCGGAGCGGATCGGCCTGCGGCTGGGTAGCGCGGCTCCCACGGAGCTGGTGCAGCGGATCCTCGAGTCGGTCACCGAGGCGCTGCGCTGTGCGGGCGCCGAGATCCGGCTCGACGACGGCCGCCTGCTCGCCGCGGTGGGCAGCCCGGGCGGCCCTCCGCTGTCCGTGCCGCTGACGCACGCGGGTGAGCGCGTCGGCGAGCTGACCGTCCGGGGTTCGCGCGGCGAGCGCCTCGACGCCCGCACGGAGCGCGACCTGCGGCCGCTGGCTGGCGTGGTGGCAGCGGTTGTGCGCCTCGCGCTGCTCACGGCGGAGCTGGAGACCACGAGGGCGCGCATGGCGGCCGCGCGAGCCGAGGAACGCCGGCTGCTGCGCCGCGAGGTGCACGACCACCTCGGCCCCGTGCTGACGGGCGTGTCGCTCGGGCTCCACGGCGCCCGCAACCTGCTCGCGACGGGCGACGCCGCCACCGCGGGCAGGCTGCTCGACGAGCTGTCCGGCGAGGTCGAGCGCGGGGTGCAGAACGTGCGCAGCCTCGCGCGGGCATTCCTGCCTCCGCAGCTGGAGGAACGCGGCCTGGCCAGCGCCCTCGAGGACCTCGCCGTCCGGTTCGACTCCCCCGAGCTCGCGGTGGCGGCGGAGGTCGAGGCCTCAGCCTCGGCTGCGCTCGAGGCGTCCGTTGCGGTCGGGCTCTACAGCGTGGCCGCGGAGGCCGTCACGAACGCGCACCGCCACGCCGGCGCCTCCTCGTGCCTCGTGCGGCTCGACGGCACGGATGGAACGGTGCGGTTGCAGGTGGTCGACGACGGCGTCGGCATCGCTCCTGAGCGCAGGCCAGGGGTCGGGCTGCGCGCCGTGCGCGAGCGGGCCGCGGAGCTGGGCGGCACGGCCCGGATCGGGCCAGGGCCCGAAGGGGGAACGCTGGTGGAGGTGTCGGTGCCGGTAGGCAAGGAGGATGGGCCGTGAACGATCCCGTCCGCATCCTCGTCGTGGACGACCACCCGACGTTCCGGCTCGGCATGAACGCGCTGCTGTCGTCGATCCCTGGCTTCACCGTGGTCGGCGAGGCCGCCGACGCCCCGGAGGCCGTCGAGCTCTCCCGCCGGGTGCCTGCCGACGTGGTGATCATGGATCTGGACCTCGCCGGCACGTCCGGCATCGACGCGACGCACGCCGTGCTGCGCGAACGCCCCGGGCTGCGCGTCCTCGTGGTGACGATGCTGGAGGACGACGACTCGGTGTTCGCCGCGATGCGGGCAGGCGCGCGCGGCTACCTGCTCAAGAGCGCCTCACCCGCGGACGTCGAACGGGCCGTGCGGGCGGTGGCGGCCGGGGACGTGCTCGTCGCGTCGGGCGTGGCGGAGCGGATGCTGGGGTTCGTCACCGGGGCCCGCACCGCCGCAACCCCGTTCCCCGAGCTGACCGAGCGGGAGCGCGAGGTGCTCGACCTCGTGGCTCGCGGCCTCGACAACCTCGCCGTGGCCCGGCGGCTGTCGCTCTCGGACAAGACCGTGCGCAACCACCTGTCGACCATCCTCGCCAAGCTGCGGGTGGCCGACCGGTCCCAGGCGATCGTCCGCGCGCGGGAGGCAGGTCTGGGTGGCGGCCCGTGAACCCCTCGTGAGTGGATACGCGCGCTATAGCTCGCGTATCCACTCACGACCGCCGGAGGCGGGGTCAGCTTCCGAGGAAGGCGAGGACGTCGGAGCGGGTGACGACACCCGCGGGCTTGCCGTCCATCAGCACGAGTGCGGCGTCGGCGTCGGCGAACGCGCTCATCGCGGTATCGAGGGGCTCGCCGGCCCCGATCGTCGGCAGCGGCGCCGACATGTGCTTCTCGAGACGGTCCGACAGCTGTGCCCGCCCCGTGAACAGCGCGTCGAGGAGGTGGCGCTCCACCACGGCGCCTGCGACCTCGGCCGCCATCACCGGCGGCTCGGCCCGTACCACCGGCATCTGCGAGACGTGGAACTCCCGCAGGTAGTGCACCGCGTCGGCCACCGTCTCGTTCGGGTGGGCGTGCACGAGGTCGGGGATCGTGCCGTCCTTGCGCCGCAGCACGTCGCCGACGGTGGCGCCCTCGGTGGGCGGCAGGAAGCCGTAGCTCGCCATCCACTTGTCGTTGAAGACCTTGCCCAGGTAGCCACGGCCACCGTCGGGCAACAGGACGACCACCACCGCGTCGGCGGGCAGCTCGCGGGCGACGCGCAGCGCGGCGACGGCGGCCATCCCGCACGAGCCGCCGACCAGCAGCGCCTCCTCGCGGGCGAGCCTGCGCGTCATCTCGAACGAGTCGGCGTCCGATACGGCGACGATCTGGTCGCAGATCCCCTTGTCGTACGTCGTGGGCCAGAAGTCCTCACCGACGCCCTCGACCAGGTACGGGCGCCCGCTGCCGCCGCTGTACACCGAACCCTCCGGGTCGGCGCCGATCACCTGCACCCGGCCGCCCGACACCTCCTTGAGGTAGCGCCCGGTGCCGGTGATCGTGCCGCCGGTACCGATCCCGGCGACGAAGTGCGTGATGCGCCCGTCGGTCTGCTCCCACAGCTCCGGCCCGGTGCCGAGGTAGTGCGACTCGGGGTTGTGCTCGTTCGCGTACTGGTTGGGCTTCCACGCGCCGTCGATCTCGCCGACGAGACGGTCGGAGACCTTGTAGTAGGAGTCGGGGTGGTCCGGGTCGACGGCCGTCGGGCACACCACGACGTCGGCGCCGTAGGCGCGCAGCACGTTGCGCTTGTCCTCGCTGACCTTGTCCGGGCAGACGAAGACGCACGTGTAGCCCTTGCGCTGCGCGATCATCGCCAGCCCCACGCCGGTGTTGCCCGACGTCGGTTCTACGATCGTGCCGCCTGGCCGCAGCTCGCCGGACGCCTCGGCCGCCTCGACCATCCGCAGCGCGATGCGGTCCTTCACGCTGCCGCCCGGGTTGAAGTACTCGACCTTGGCCAGCACGCGTGCGGCGATGCCCTCGGCCACCGAACCGAGCCGGACGAGAGGGGTGTTCCCGACCAGGTCGGCGACGTGCTCGACGTAACGCATGGGCCAATCGTCGCACCCCGCGCCGCGTCGCTGAGCGGGCCATGGGCGATGCCTGACGCGGCTCGATGGGCCCGATCCCCACCGGACGCCGTGTCCGGCCGCCGAACGGCAGCGCAGAAGGCCGCGTACGGACTACTGTTCGCCGTCGGGGCCTAACCCGGTCGAGGGCGTGTCGATCGGACGAACCAGACACCACATGACCGGCGCGGACCGCCCGCCGCGCACCCCGATCGTTCCGTTCCACGAGCTGCAGGAGGGGCGCCGGTGTCAGCCACCGGGGACGAGGTGATCGGTGTCGATGAAGCCGATCGGGCCGACCTTGCCCGGTCGGCCCGACGTGACGCCGAGCTCAACCACCTCGCCGCACTCGCCTCGGGTGGCGACCAGCAGGCGCTCGAGCGCCTGCTCGGCCGGATCCGCCCGATGGTGGTGCAGTACTGCCGCGCCCGGATCGGCTTCGGCATGCTCGGCTCGCAGTCCGCGGAGGACATCGCCCAGGACACCCTGTTCGCCGTCGTCGGGGCTCTGGAGCGGTGGCGCCCCGAGAAGCGCGTGATGGCGTTCGTCTACGGGATCGCCAGCAACAAGGTGGTGGACGCCTACCGGGCGGCGGGCCGCGACCGGTCCGTTCCCACCGACGTCGTCCCGGACGAGCCTGATTTCGAGCACGGCCCCGAGCAGGCCGCGCTCCACGGCGGCCTGGTCGCCGAGCTACGCGCGCTCCTCGACCAGCTCCCCGCGCAGCACCGGGAGATCCTGGTGCTGCGCGTGGCGCTCGGTATGACGGCGGTGGAGACCGCCGCCGCGGTCGGCTCGACGTCCGGCGCCGTCCGCGTCACCCAGCACAGGGCCCTCGCCAAGCTGCGCGAGCTGGTGGAACGCCGCACGGCCTGACGCCCTCATCCGCCCCGGGTCTCCTCGAGCCTGCGGGACAGGTACGCCCGCTCTGCGGCGTTACCCACGAGCGCAAGCGCCTCCTCGTACGCGACGGCCGCTTCGGCGGCCCGGCCGAGCCGCCGCAGGAGGTCTGCCCGTGCGGCGGGCAGCAGGTGGTAGCCGCGCAGCCGCTCGTCGGCGGCGAGCGCGTCGAGGAGCTCCAGCCCGGCCGCGGGCCCGTCCCGCATCGCGACGGCGACGGCCCGGTTCAGCGTCACCACCGGGGACGGGGCGACGTCCGCGAGCACGTCGTAGAGCGCCACCACCTGCGGCCAGTCGGTGGTGGCGACGTCGGCCGCCTCGTCGTGCACAGCGGCGATCGCCGCCTGCAGCGCATACGGGCCGGGCGGGCCGCCCTGCAGCGCCGACACCACGAGGTGCCTGCCTTCCTCGATGTACGCACGGTTCCACCGCGAGCGGTCCTGCTCGTCGAGCAGTACCAGGTGCCCGTCCGGACCGGTGCGTGCGTCCCGCCTGGCGTCGACGAGCAGCATCAGCGCCAGCAGCCCCGCCACCTCCCGCTCCCTCGGGAGCAACCGGTGCAGGATTCGCGCCAGCCGGATCGCCTCATCGGCGAGGTCGCCCCGCACCAGCTCGGGTCCCTCGCTGGCCGCGTAGCCCTCGGTGAAGACCGCGTAGACCACGCGGAGCACACCCGGCAGCCGGGCGGGAAGCTCGTCCGCCTCCGGCACCCGGAACGGGATCCGAGCGCCCTTGATCTTGCGCTTCGCCCGCACGATCCGCTGCGCCATCGTGGCCGCTGGCACCAGGAACGCGCGCGCCACCTCCTGCGTCGAGAGCCCCGCGAGGCAGCGCAGCGTGAGTGCCACCTGCGCCTCCGGCGGAAGCGCCGGGTGGCAGCAGGTGAAGAACAGGCGCAACCGCTCGTCGGGCACGTCCTCGGACTCGGCGAGCACCGCGGCAGGCCCGTTGCGGTCGGCCTCGGCCTGCAGCACCGCGATCCGCGCCGCGTAGGCCTTGTCCCGGCGCAGCCGGTCCACGGCCTTGCGCCGCGCAGTGGTCAGCAGCCACGCGCCCGGCCGGCCCGGCACGCCGTCGATCGGCCAGCGCTCCAACGCGGCCGCGACGGCCTCCGACGCGACCTCCTCGGCGAGGTCGAGGTCGCCGAACTGGCCGACGAGCGTGGCGAGCAGCCGGCCCCGTTCCTCCCGGAACACAGCCTCGACGGAGCCGGCCGCCCCCTCACTCACGGCTGCTCGAACTCCATGACCGGACGCACCTCGATCCGGCTCCCGTGCTGCGCGCCCGGGCAGCGGGCCGCCCAGTCGATCGCCGCGTCGAGATCCGGCACGTCGAGCAAGTAGTAGCCGCCGAGGATCTCGCGGGTCTCGGCGAACGGACCGTCGGTGACCACCCGCTCGCCGTCGTCGCGGACCGCGACGGTGGTGGCGGTCTCGACACCCTGCAGCGCGTCGCTCGCGAGGCGCACTCCGGCGTCGGCCACGGCCTTCTCGTAGGCCCAGTACTCGTCCATCACCTTCTGGACGGCCTCGGGGGTCTGCGGCTGGACGTCCTGCGAACCGTAGATCAGCAGCATGTACTTCACTTCTCGGCTCCTCGTTTCTGGCGCGGTGGCCGGGCGGCCACCAGCATGACGACGAACGGGAACTCGCGGAATCGACACGCCAAGTGCCCCCCGCCGGAAGTCCGTTGGGTAAGTCGGTGGATCCAGGTTCTCGCTGGGTGCGCCGGACGGCGGGCCTCGTACTGGACGTACTCGGCCCGTCGGCCGGTGCGGCCAGCGTGGGCCTGGGCCGCCGAATTACTCGGCGGACTTCCGGCGGGGGGCACTTGCTACTCCCGCTCGACGCGCCGCAAACCCCTGCCGGGCGTCCAGCTCTCGATCACCAGCATCGTCGCCTCCGCGTTGAGCCCGGTGACGACGACCTCGTCGATGTCGGCGCGGAACAGCTCACCCTCGGCGTCGCCGCTCACCGGACCGGCGGCGAACGCGCGCCCGGCGATCTTCGCGTCCCCCGCCCATCCAGCGGGGTCGCCCTCCGGCGGGTCCACCGACGGGCTGTGCAGCGCGAACCGCGGATCGCGGTGCAGGTCGGCGCCCTTGCGGGCGCCGGTCATCGAGCCGAACGTCAGCTCGCCGTCGGCGAACTCCGCCTCGATGCCCGAGATGCGGGGCGCTCCATCGGCGCGCAGCGTGGCGATCGTCTTGTGCTTGTGCGCGTCGAAGATCTTGCGCACCCGCGCGGCGAACTCGGGCACGGCCTCCTCGACGTCCTTCCAGGCGGTCATGGGCCGAGGATCCCGCACAACGCTGCCAGGAGCTGTCAGGATTCGACCCGCCGCGCAGGGTGTCGGGTGATCACCGGACACCTGATGGGTCCCCGTTGTTGAACCATCCACGCGACATGGTTGACAGACGAGACGAACAACCACTCGGGTATTCGAACGGCTGGGCGTTCCTGGGGAATGCCCTCACCAGCCCGCGGCAGGCGTTCGAACGCGCCCAGAACGTCAGCTACTGGTGGCCGGCCTGCGGTGTGACGGCGGTTTACGTCCTCCTCGGCTACCTCGCGGGGAACTTCACCACGGCTCCGGTCCTGGTGGGCGTCCCGCTGTTCACAGGGCTCTTCCTGCTCGTCGAACTGCTGGTGACCGCCGTGGCACGAGCGGTGTGTGGTGGTCACGGCGCCGAGGTCGGCCCCGCCGCGAGCAAGGTCGCGCTCGTGACTTTCACGATCAACATTCCTGGGTCGGCCCTCGAGGTCGCCATCGGTGCCGACGCAGTACTGGTGGCGGTCGTGCTGGGGATCTCATGGGTCGTGAGCGCCGGCTACCTGACCGTTCTCTTCTCCGCGGCGTTCGAGGCCGGGCTCGGCCGCGCATTCGGCGGAGTGCTCGTCGGCCATCTGGCCTTCATCGTGCTCGGCATCGGTGTCGTCGGCTGCCTGGGGTTCCTCGCCACCGCCTGAGGAACCTGACGCGGTTCTCACACCCCCGTAGTCGGTTACCGCCGCGTACGCTCCGCGGTAGTCAGCCTGTGCGAGGAGGAACGACGATGCCCGAAGCCGTGATCGTCGCGGCGGCCCGGTCCCCGATCGGCCGCGCACACAAGGGATCTCTCACCACGATCCGCCCCGACGACCTGACCGTGCAGATGGTGCGCGCCGCGCTCGCCAAGGTCCCCCAGCTCGACCCGGCCGACATCGACGACCTCATGCTCGGCTGTGGCCTTCCCGGGGGCGAGCAGGGCTTCAACATGGCCCGTGTCGTCGCGGTCATGCTCGGCCACGACACCCTGCCCGGCACCACGATCACCCGCTACTGCTCGTCGAGCCTGCAGACCACGCGCATGGCCATGCACGCCATCAGGGCGGGCGAGGGCGACGTGTTCATCTCGGCGGGAGTCGAGACGGTCTCCCGCCTCGCCAAGGGCAGCTCCGACTCCCACCCCGACACCCACAACCCCGTCTTCTCCGACGCCGAGGACCGCACCCGCCACATCGCCGAGAACGGCGCCGACTCGTGGAACGACCCCCGCGAGGACGAGCACCTGCCCGACATCTACATCGCGATGGGTCAGACCGCGGAGAACCTCGCCCGTCTGAAGGGGGTCAGCCGCGAGGACATGGACCGCTTCGGCGTCCGGTCGCAGAACCTCGCCGAGAAGTCGATCGCGAACGGGTTCTTCGCCCGTGAGATCAGCCCGGTCACGCTGCCCGACGGCACCGTCGTCGAGAAGGACGACGGGCCGCGCGCCGGCGTCACGTTGGAGGCCGTTGCCCAGCTCAAGCCGGTGTTCCGGCCGGACGGGCTCGTCACAGCGGGCAACTGCTGCCCGCTCAACGACGGCGCCGCCGCCCTCGTGATCATGTCCGACACCAAGGCCGCCGAGCTCGGGATCACCCCGCTCGCCCGCGTCGTGTCCACGGGCGTCTCCGCGCTCTCCCCGGAGATCATGGGACTCGGCCCCGTCGAGGCCTCGAAGCAGGCACTCGCGCGCGCCGGCATGACGATCGACGACGTCGACCTCGTCGAGATCAACGAGGCGTTCGCGGCGCAGGTCCTGCCCTCGGCCCGCGACCTCGGCATCGACGAGGAGAAGCTGAACGTCAACGGGGGCGCCATCGCGCTCGGCCACCCGTTCGGCATGACCGGTGCCCGCATCACCACCACCCTGCTCAACGGCCTGCGCACCCACGACAAGACCGTCGGCCTCGAGACGATGTGCGTCGGCGGCGGCCAGGGTATGGCGATGGTCCTCGAACGGTTGAGCTGACGCTCCACGGTCTTGCCCGGGGGGTACGTCGAGAGGATGGTGTGGGGCGCTGGCGGCGCCGCCGGGGCGCTGCCCCGACCACAAGGGGGTGGGTCGTGTACGCACGCTCCACCACGATCCGCGCGCACCCTGAGTCGCTCGAGTCGGGCATCGCGCTCGTCCGCGACGAGATCATGTCTGACGTGCTGGGCATGGAGGGCTGCGTCGGAATGTCCATGCTCGTCGACCGGATGACGGGCCGCTGCATCGTCACCACCGCATGGCAGTCGAAGGAGGCGATGGACGCCACGGGTGACAGGGTCCGGCCGCTGCGCGAGCGCGCGGCGGAAGTGCTCGGCGGACGGCCGCAGGTCGACGAGTGGGAGATCGCGGTCATGCACCGCGACCACACATCGGCCCCGGGTGCCTGTGTCCGGGCCACGTGGGTGCGGATGGCGCCCGACCAGGTGGACCGCGGCATCGACGTCTACAAGATGGGCGTCCTACCCGCCACCCAGGAGTTCGAGGGCTTCTGCAGCGCCAGCCTCATGGTGGACCGCCGCGAGGGGTACGCCGTGTCCTCGGTGACCTTCGACAGCCGTGAGGCGATGGACCGCAGCCGCGCCCAGGGTGAGGAGCTCCGCGAGCGCGGCGCCCGTGAGGCCGGGGTCGAGATCATGGAGGTCGGCGAGTTCGAGCTCGCGCTCGCCCACCTGCGCGTACCCGAGATGGCCTGACCCCTGAAACGACGCGGCGCCCGTCCCCCATGGGGGACGGGCGCCGCTCGTTCAGGCGTGGATCACTCCTGGCGGAGGTAGCTCAGCAGCCGCAGGATCTCGATGTACAGCCAGACCAGGGTGGTCATCAGGCCGAAGGCGATGTACCAGGCGAACTTCGCCGGGGCACCGTCGCGGACGGCGCGGTCGGCCATGTCGAAGTCGAGCAGCAGGCTGAACGCGGCCACCCCGATGCAGATGATGCTGAACAGGTACGCCAGCGGCGATCCGTCGCGCAGCCCGAGGCCGCCGGTGGTGAAGAAGCTGGCGACGAGGTTCACGACCATCAGGATGACGACGCCGAACATGGCGCCCATCAGCCACTTCGTGAACTTCGGCGTGACCCGGACGGCGCCCGTCTTGTAGACGACCAGCATCCCGACGAAGACGCCGGCGGTGCCGACGACCGCCTGGAAGCCGATGCCCTCGAACTGGGTGCCCGACATCTCCAGCGCACCGGTGATGCCCCCGAGCGCCACACCCATGGCGGCCGAGTACGTGAGCACGAGACCGGGGTTGCTGCTCTGCTTGAAGATGACGATCAGCGAGACCACGAGCCCGACGATGAACGCCGGGAGCACGAGCCAGAACATGCCGCTGAACGCGGTGAGGACGCCTGCCGCGAGCGCGACAGCACCGGTGATCGCCGTCTTCGTGACGACGTCGTCCATCGTGAGCGGGCGCTCGCCGACTCCGGCGCGCCCGTACTCGACCTGCGAGCTCTGGGCGTCGGCGTAGGCGGCGGCGCCGCCCATCGCGCCGCCCTGGCGGTCGAACGTGGCGTACCCACCCTGCCCTGTCGGCAGGTTGCGGAACGCCGGGTTGCTACTGGTGCGCACCTGGGTCCTCCTCGGAAGCGTGTCATGCGTCCGTGCAGTTCAACGACGAACTGCCCTGCGACGTTCCCTGTTCGGTAAAGGAGACTTTACTGCGATTCGGTCACGGTGGGTCCAAGGCGATCCCGGCGTTTTCCAGTGCCGCCTCGGTGAGGAGTCGCGCGAACGGGCGCTCGTCTGCGCCCGCCGTGGCGAGCGGGGCGTCGACGTCGACGATCCGGCAACACTCCAGCAGCGTGTGATCGTATGCGGCCTCCGCCGCCATGCGCCGCAGCTGGGTGCGGTGACACCCGCTGCACACCTCGCGGCGCAGTCGGCGCAGGTTGGCGACGACGGACTCGAGCGTGGGCCCCGCCGGAGCCTGCCGTCGCCTGCGGCGTTCGACCCATGCGCTGACGGCAGCGGGGAGCAGCCGCAGCACCGCCCAGAACAGAACGGTGGGCGTGGCCGCGACGAGCAGGTAGAGCAGCAGCCCGAGCAGGACAGGACGGTCGCCCGCCATCGAGGGATCGTAGCCCGCCCCGGCACCCGTTTTCGCCGGTCGTACGGGGGAACAACGTCTTGTGCACGTGCAGCGTCGGGGTGCGGCGCATACGCTCCGGCCCCTGGGGACTTCTGGAGGTTCTATGTGGGCGTTCCTGTCCGCGCGGCTGCGATGGTGGCTCGTCCTCGCGATCGGGGCCCCGCTGCTGGGCTGGCTGCTCGGCCGGATCGGTGACGTGATCGAGTCCCGTCGCGGCCCCACCTCGCTCAGCGGCGTGCTGCAGAAGGGCCGCGGCTGGCTGGGACGCCGCGCCCGCGGCCCGCTGGCCCCGCGCAGGACCGGCGATCCCGCGAGCGTCCGCGACGCCGGCGCGCCCGCCCGCTGACATGTCGGAGCAACCCGTCCACACCTACCGGGCCCTGTGCTCGTGGTCCGGCTCCACCGCGGGTGGCTACCCGGCCTACGACCGGGCGCACCGCGGCAGCGCCCCGCCTGCCGAGCCGGAGCTCGCGCTCTCGTCCGACCCGGCGTTCCTCGGTGATCCGGCCCGGCTCAACCCCGAGCAGCTCGTGGTGCTGGCCGCCGCGTCCTGCCAGCTGCTGTCGTTCCTCGCGGTCGCCGCGCGGGCCCGGCTCGACGTCCGCGACTACCGCGACGACGCCACCGCGCTGATGCCGGAGGCGCTGCGGCCGGTCCGGATCTCCGAGATCGTGCTGCGGCCGCGGATCACGCTCGCCGAGGGCCCGACCGAGGAACGGGTGCGGCATCTCGTCGAGGTGGCCCATCGCGAGTGCTTCATCGCCAACAGCCTCGCCACGCCGGTCCGCGTCGACCCGCTGATCGCCTTCGTCGAGGCGGGATGATGCTGGTGTCCCGAACTAGGTCAGAGGGTGGTGGCCGCCGCGCGGCTCGCCGCGACCAGCTCCGCCCTGAGGATCCCGGCGAGCTGGGCGGGCCGGGACAGGAACGGTGAGTGGGAGGCGGGCATCCGCAGCACCCGACCTGCCCGCTCGGCCATCATCTCCTGCGCGACGACGGGGATCGCGGCATCCCGCTCGCACACGACGTAGGTGCTGGGAACGGTGCGCCACGCCGCACGCGTGAGCGGCTGCTCGAACGCGGCCAGCGACTGGTGCCCGAGGCGGGCGACGGCGCCACGGGCGGTGTGCGGGCGCACGTCGGCGTAGAAGGTCTCGAACGGGCGCAGGGGGTCGACGTAGCCCTCCGCCCGGTGGACGTCCCACCAGCTCGGGGCGCCGCCGCCCACTGCACTCAGCAGGGACTCGCCGACGTCGAGCTGGAACGCGCACAGGTAGACGAGGCCGACGACGTTCGGCACGCCCGCGAGGGCCTCTGTGACCGGCACGCCACCGTAGGAGTGGGCGCACACGACGACCGGGCCGTCCACGACGGCGACCGCGGCTCGCACGGCCCCCGCGTCGGTGTGCATGTCACCGAGTGCCGAGAGGTCGGGGCCGACCGACGGCAACGCGACCGTGCGGACATCGAGGTCGCCCAGTTCCTCGACGATCCGGCGCCACGCCCACGGCCCGTGCCACGCACCGTGCACGAGGACCAACGTCGGCGCCGACCTCATGGCGACCTCCTGGAAAGCGTGCACCGGAGGAAGCAGCCTCGCGGTGCCACACCGGCCGGGCAACATCACTTCCGTTGGACGGAAGGGTGGTTGCCCGGCCCTGAGAGCGACTCTCGTCAGGGCTTGCGCCCGACTGCGCCCGCGATCGTATACGAGACCGTCGGCATCGGCTTCACACGGGGTCCGTCCGGCCACCATTCGGCGCAGAGCACAAGACCCGGTTCGACGAGTTCGAGCCCGGGCAGCATGCTCATGATCTGCTCTCGGGTCCGGAACCAGCCGCTGCCCATCGGGCTGTGGAGGAATACTTCCTCCATCTTGCGCGCGAGCGGGCTGTACTCGTCGGTCTCCGGGTCGAAGAAGTGGCTCAGCGCGACATACGAACCCGACGGCAGCGCGTCGACGTACTCCTGCATGATCTCGGCGTACCGATCACCGCTGTAATGGTGGAGCGTTCCGCACTGGTACAGCGCAATGGGCTCGGTGAAATCGAGGTGCTTACGGACGACCTCGTTCTGCAGCACATCACTCGGTTCGAAGATGTCGGCACCGATGAGATGAGTCTGATCGTTCTCCTCGAGCAGCGCTCGACCGTGCGCGAGTACGACCGGGTCGTTGTCGACGTACACGACCTTGGCCTCGGGATTGATCCGCTGCACGACCTGGTGGGTGTTCTCCGCGGTGGGGAGACCGGAACCGCAGTCGAGGTACTGGCTGACCCCCGTCTGGCTGGCAATGAATCGACTGGCGCGGATCAGGAACTCCCGGTTGTCCCATCCGAGCTGCGTGGCCTCCGGCGCCACCTTTTGGACGCGGCGCAGGACCTCGCGGTCGATCTCGTAGTTGTCCTTGCCATTCAGGAAGGCGTCGTAGACCCGCGCGACACTGGCCTTCGACACGTCGATGTAGTGCGGAACTACCTCTTCCTCGGTACTCGGCACACTCGCCTCACTCGGTAGTCGATCTCGGACCCGGGAGTCTACGGCGGCCAGTCGAGTGTAGGGCAAGGACTGATCCGGTTGAACCTCGGACGTGATCCTCCACTTGCCGTTCTCTGCGTGTACGGTCATCGTCCAGCAGAGTGCCGGCCCTGCTCGATCTGCCATGAGCGAGAACTGGGAGGGCCGAAGGACAACGGGCCGGAAGTCCGCGAGGAGGAGCAGATGGCGGAGGGTGGCCGCTCCGAACCGAGTTCCGTGCTGCCCGCAGAGGCCCGCGGGGTCACCGCACGCCGCATCGTGCTCGGCACCCAGTTGCGCAGGCTGCGCGAGAACTCCGGCATCTCGCGCGCGGACGCCGGCTACACGATCAGGGCCTCCGACTCCAAGGTCTCCCGCCTCGAGCTCGGCCGGGTCGCGTTCAAGGAGCGTGACGTCGCCGACCTGCTCACCATGTACGGCATCAGCGACCCCGATGAGCGCGACCAGTTCCTCGACATGGTCCGCAAGGCCAACGAACCGGGCTGGTGGCGGCGCTTCACCGACGTCATCCCGAGCTGGTTCCAGGAGTTCGTCGGGCTGGAGGAGTCGGCGAGCCGGATCCACACCTACGAGCTGCAGTTCGTGCCCGGCCTGCTGCAGACCGAGGCGTACGTGCGCGCGGTGCTCACCCGTGGCCGCCCCGACTACGCGCCGCCCGACACGGAGAAGCGGATCCACCTGCGCATGCAGCGCCAGTCGCTCATCACCGGCCCCAACCCGCCGAGGTACTGGGCGGTCGTCGACGAATCGGTGCTGCGCAGGCCGATCGGCGGACGCCGGGTGCTGAAGGAGCAGCTCCAGTTCCTGCTCGAGCAGTCGAAGCAGCCGCACATCACGATCCAGATCGTGCCCACGCAGCTCAGCGGCTACGCGGCGGAAGGCCCGTTCCAGCTTCTCCGGTTCGCCGAGCCAGAGCTCCCGGACGTCGTGTACATCGAGCACCTCGGCGGGGCCGTCATGCTCGACGGCGTCGAGGAGATCGAGATCTTCAGCCGCGCACTCGACCGACTCACGGTCGACGCCGAGACGCCCGATCGCTCACGTCAGATGCTGGCGAAGATCATCGCTGAGCTCTGACCACGCCCGGACAAACCGACGCCCGGCGTGGAGTCCACGCCGGGCGGCTGTCTTCGGCAGTGCGGGATGATGTGGTTTCAGCGAGCAGGGCGCTTGCCGAACTCGCCGTGCCATGCGCCCTCGAGGAACGCGGACCACTCGTCGGGAGTGAACACGAGCGCGGGCCCCGCTGGCTGACGCGAGTGGCGCACGGCGACCTCTCCGCCGTCCAGCATTGCGACCTCCACGCAGGCGTGCTGCCCACTGAACGTGCTCTTGTGCCAGCGCGCGCCGTCGAGCTGCTGCGCCGGCACCACGATGCGATCGTTCGCCATCTTGATCACCTTTCGGGGGTCAACTGTGCGGCAGATGCGGGCGACGGTAGCAGTCTGCATCTGCACGTGCATATGGCGTAGGCACCTGCAGTTGGCAGATGCCTGCGGATTTCATCCGAACGGGGGCCCCTGATCAGGGCTTCCACGCTGCGCTCCGTGCTCGCCGGCTTCCCGCAGCGAGTCGATCGATCATCGACCGTGGGCGCGCACGTTGCGAGTGCACCGTGCAGGTGCACGTGCATTCGTGCACGTGCAGGAGCGGGTTGCATTTGCAGCCCGTGACCGGCACACTGCTCTGTGTGTCCGGAGCCTCACGCAGCGAAGCCCGGCACGCCTCAGGGGAACGGGCGGCACGAGTCGCCTGACGAGCGCTCCGGGCTCGTCGCTCCAGGGCCCGCAACCGGCCTGGGGCGATCGGCGGCACGGGTGAGCACGGAGCGTTAACCGGCGAGAGGAGCAGCGGTGTTGCGGGGAACAGCGAGGGGGAGCTCGCGAGCAGCTCGGCCAGGCGGATACGCGGCGCGGCCGGCAGGCCAGTGCGGCCCCCGGCTCGTGTGATGGGGTCGCCTCCTGTGGCCAGGGAGCCGAGCGACCAGATCCACAGCATCGCCGAGGTCCTCGCAGCCACGTTCACGTCATCGGCGGTGCGCCACATCCTTGCCGAGCACAGTCCGGACGCCACTGGACACTGCCGAGGCTGCCGCCTCCCAACCACGGTCGCTCCCGTGTGGCCATGCCGCCTCTGGGAGATCGGCAAGGAGATGGAGCGGCTCCGCGCCGCAGGTGGGCGTCGCTAGCGCGCCCCACCTCGAAGACCCGGCGGCGGGCGTCCCCAGAGGGGTGCGCTCGTCGCCGGCCTGTTTCCGGAGACCGCGCAGTCGCTCGAGGTCGATTCGAACACCGCAAGCGGGCGCGGCGTGTACTCGTCCATGACGCTCTGGATCCTGGTAGGGCTCGTGGCCTGGTGCGGGCTGGCCGTGCTGACCGGGCTGATGACGGGGGCCGTGATCCAGCGCCGCGACCGTCAGCGGACCCCTCGGACGGCCCAAGCGCGCGCAGACAGGGTGATCGACCCGTCCAGCGCAACAGGAAGGCGTTCGCGCAGGAGCTCCAGTAGCGCGGAGCGCCGATCCTCGTCGAGCGCGCTGACGAACCCGGGCGCGGGGCCCTGCCCTCCGAGGAACGGCGTCCAGTAGTCGTCGATATCGCGGAACCGGGTGGGCACCTCGATCGGCTCGACCTCGACGGCGGCGAGGCCCGCGCCGGTCCACAGCGCGTGCAGGGGCTCCGGTCGGCACAGCGGGAAGCGCCGCCGCTCGTCCAGCTCGGCGGTACCGGGATCGAGGGTGGCCGCTGCGTCCCAGAACTGCCTGATCATCTGCATGCCATCGGCGTAGTCCCACAGGTAGGCGCCCACCACACCGCCCGGTGTCGCGACCCTCGCCAACTCGCGGGCAGCGGTCGCCGGCTCGGGGACGAAGTTGAGCACCAGTCCGCTCACGACGGCGTCGAAGCGGCCGTCGGGGAACGGCAGCGCACGAGCATCGCCCGTCGAGAACCGGGCCCGCGGGTCGTCGATCTCCTTGCGAGCGTGCGCGACGAAGCCCTCCGACGGGTCGACGCCGTGCACCTCGGCCGGATCGCCAACGCGCAGGACACCGGACATGAGCGCCCCGGTGCCGCAGCCGACGTCCAGCCACTGACCGCCCGCGGGGACGCCCAGCCACCGCACGAACAGCTCCGCGACCGGCCGGCTCCACCTGCCGACGTATTGCTCGTACGCCTCGCCGACGGCCCAGACCTCGCTCATGCCCCGCCCCTCACGTGATCCGAACATCGCCCGGACCTGGTCAGCACACCTGCGTGAACCGTAGGTCAGTAGCTGAACGTCGTCGCGCCGTCGCCGATCCAGCGCCACATCGGCACGGTGCCGCCGAGCTCGGCCGACTTGATCAGCTGGCTCTCGTCGAGCCCCTTTGCGTTGAAACAGATCGGGCAGACCAGGAACGCGCCCCCGGCGGCCTGGTAGCGCTCGACCAGTTCGGGCAGCGGTGGGCACCCCGCGCACGCGGTGCCGGTGGCGACCCCTGCCGTCGCGAGGCGGACCGCCTCCTTGGTGAGGAACATCAGGGTCGAGCGGCCCTCCTCGGCGGCCCCGACCGCAACCAGGAAGGCCACGGTGACCTGCTCGGCGTCCTCGAGACCGGTGCTCAGGCGATCACTGCCTTGTTCTGCGTCAGCCGTGGGTGAGCAGCCGGGCCACCGCAGCGGCGCGCGCGGAGCGGCCGGACAGGCCGAGCTTGGCGTAGACGCTGGTGAGGTGCCGTTCGTCGGTGCGCACCGATAGGGACAGCTGCAGCGCGACCTGCTGGTTGTCGTTGCCCCGGCCGTCGGCCGGCCGTGCCGGCACTAGCCGACAACAGTGCGCCCGTGCACGACCAGCGCCCAGGTCAGGCTCGCGAAGGCGACGACGCCGGCGATCACGCGCACGAGGTTCCACGCCCGCCACTTGGCCTCGTCGAAAGCCTCCCTGATCGCGGCGAGATCGGCGGGGTTGTCGGGCAGGCCGGCCGCCTTGATCGCGTCGTTGAGTGGCACGTTGACCGCCATCGTGATCACGAAGACGATCAGGTAGAGCACGAGCGCGACGGCGATCCACGGGAACGTGGGGCGGCCGAACTGGGTGAACGTCGCGATGAGCGTGAAGATCAGCGCGCCGACGAAGCCACTGATCATGAACCACGGGTTGATGATCGCCTTGTCGATCGACTGGAACGCGCCGACGAACGTCCGGTCGTCGGTCGTGGCGAGGCCGGGCATGATCGTGTGCCAGAACACGACGAACGCGCCGGTGACCAGGCCCATCGTCAGCGTTGCCAAGATCAGCGACAGCGTGCCTACCGTGTCCATTCGCGGACCTCCGATGGGGGAGCGTGGGTGTCTGAGTTTTTTTGCCGATCACTCTGCCGGTCCCGACACGGCCCGGACCGTGCAGGTCAGGGGCGTGTCGGGTGGGGGACTCACCGGGCGCATCACCCGCCGCGCGGTGACCATGGCAAGGGGTCAGGCCGACCAGGCTCCGGCTTGTGCGGTTGACCTGGCCCAGTCGGTGAAGTCGCGGGGAGCACGGCCGAGGACTTCCTCGACGCCGTGGGAGACGTATTCGGAACGGTGGTTGCGGATCACAGCGAACAGATCGCGCACGGACTCAGCGTCCTCCTGGGTCACGCCGATGGCCGTCAGCTCGGCGACGTGCTCGGCCGGATCGAGGTCGACGTAGCGGATCTCCCGGCCGGTGGCGGTGGTCAACTCGTCGGCGACCTCGGCCATGGTGAGGGTGCGCGGCCCGGACAGCGAGTAGGTCTGGCCGGTGTGCCGCTCGTCGAGCAGGACGGCGGCCATCACCTCGCCGATGTCGTCGGCGTCGATCCACGCCTCGGCGCCGGTGCCGGCGGAGAACCGGATCTCGCCCGCCATCACGTACTCGTGCCCGAAGTCCTCACTGAAGCCCTGCATGAACCAGGCCGGCCGGACGATGGTCCAGTCTGCTCCGCTGCCCTTGACGGCATGCTCCACGTCGAGCTGGCCCTCGTAGACGGCGAACTCGCGGCCGGGGCTGCCGACGCCGCGGCCGGACAGCAGCACCACCCGACGCAGACCGTTCTCGGCAGCGTGCGTGACAAATCTGCAGGCCTGGGCCAGGCCCGTCGGCCCGACCGGCGGCGCCAGGTACGCCGTGTGGATCCCGGAAGCGATCCCCGGCCACGTGCTCTCGTCGTACCAGTCGAACCGTCGCTCGCTCGATCGCGACGCAAGCCGGACCGGTACTCCCTTCGCCTCCAACTGCGCGACGACGCGGCGCCCGGTCTTGCCCTTACCGCCCAGGACGAGAATCGGTGAAGTAGTCATGGGAGTAGTCCACCCCGACCAGCCGAGACAAACCATGGCTGTCTGGCGCATTTCCATGTCTGCGCGTCTCAACTATGCTGCTCGGCGTGGACGTCCTCGACGATCTGCTCGCATCCACCCGGGCCCGGGGCGGGGTGTTCAACCTGACCATCCTGGACCGACCGTGGGGCCTGGACATCCGCGACGAGGCGCAGCTCGCCCTGGCCACCCTCGTTCGCGGCTCCGGCTGGATCGTCCGCGACGGGCTGGACCCTGTCCGGCTGGAGGAGCGCGACGTCGCGGTACTGGCCGGTCCCGAGCCGTACGTCGTGGCCGACGATCCACACACCACGCCGCAGCTACGCATCCACCCCCGCGGTGTCTGCGAACCGTTGCCGGGAGCGCCTGTCGACTACAGCGCCCGGCTCGGCGTCCGGACCCACGGCGCGCGACCAGAGGGTGAGGTGATGGCGGTCAGCGGCACCTATCAGCTGGACAGCGACGTCAGCCGCCGGCTGCTCGCCGCGCTGCCGCCGGTGCTGGTGGTGCCGGCAGGCGACGTCGCCGGGCACGTGATGGACATGGTGCTCGGCGAGATCCAGCGCGACGAGCCCGGCCAGCAGAGCGTGCTCGACCGATGGCTCGATCTCGCCCTGATCGTCACCCTGCGCGCGTGGTTCGCCCGGCCCGAGTCGCACGTGCCCGGTTGGTACCGGGCGCAGAGCGATCCGGTGGCAGGCCTGGCCTTGCGGCTGCTGCACGAGGACCCGGCGTACCGGTGGAGCGTCGCCGAGCTCGCCGACCGGACCGGTGTCTCCCGAGCCAGCCTGGCCCGCCGGTTCACAGCCCTGGTCGGCGAGGCCCCGATGGCGTACCTGACTGGCTGGCGGATCACGCTGGCCGCGGACCTGCTGCGCGAGACGAACGACACCGTGGAATCCATCGCCCGCCGGGTCGGGTACGCCAACGCGTTCGCCCTCTCCGTCGCCTTCAAACGCGTCCGTGGACTCAGCCCAACCGCCCACCGCCGCAGCACGCCCGCCTGAATCGCCACGAGGTCAGCTCGCCGTACCCCCGGTGGGATTCGAACCCACACTGAAACCCTTTTAAGGGGCTTGCCTCTGCCGGTTGGGCCACGGGGGCGCGCGCGCCAAGCCTACGGACCCGGGAAAGCGCTCACGCCGCCGTCGGCACCGTGCCGCGCTCCCATGCCCGCGCGGCGGCCGGGGCGGCCCATCCGTTCGCGAACGCCCGCCGCCGCAGGGGCCCTACGGCCGCGCACAACCGGAAGAACGTGCGCGCGGCCGCCATGGCCCCGGGCCCGGAGGACAGCAGCTGCCGTGCCTGCTCCACCGCGTAGTGCACAGCGGCGGTGCCGTACTCGCGCATCTCGGCCTCGTACTCCGCGACGGCGCCGGGCAGGGCGCGTTCGCCGCGGTCGACCGCCGGGAGCAGGCGGCTGAGCAGGTGCGCGTCGCGCAGCGCGGTGTTGCCACCGAGACCGCCGATCGGCGGCATCACGTGGATCGCGTCGCCGAGGACCGTCACGGGGCCGCTCGTCCAGGTGGGCACCGGCGGCGATGCGCTGAATGTCACGGCGCTGCGGGCCGACGGATCGGCGCTCGCGAGCGCGCGACGAAGCCGCGGGTGCCAGCCCGCCACCAGTACGTCGACGACAGCGCGCAAGGCGTCACTGTCGAGCTCGGTGACGTCGGGAGGGAGCAGCTCAGGGCGGGCGACGAGCGCGCACAGCAGGTAGGGCCGCAGACCGGTGGCCGCAGGCGGCTCGAACACCGAGGTGAACAGGAAGACCGGCGCGCTCGGCTGCACCGCGTTCATGCCCGTGCCCAGCCGGCCCAGCTCGGCCCGCGTCGCGCCGTCGAGCCAGATCTTGTTCGCGATGCCGACCACGGCGGCGTCCACCGGGGCCGCGTGCGGCAGGAGCTGCGCGCGTACCCGCGAGGACGGCCCGTCCGCGCCCACGAGCAGGTCGGCGAGGTCCGTGCTGCCGTCGGAGAACCGCGCCTCGACCTGGCCGTCGGGTTGCAGCTCGTAGCCGACGAACTCGGAGCCGAGCCGGACGACGTCGTCAAGACCACTCGACAGCACGCGGCGCAGCGTGGCCCGGTCGGCCGCGTAGTGGCTCTCGACGGGGTCGGTCGCTCCCGGATACATGATCGACTCCTCGACGACGACCAGCTCGTGGAGCTGCTCGGTGAGGAACCCGAAGTCTCCGCCGGGGCCTGCGGTCGCGAGGAACTCGTGCCAGCCGTCGGTGGGCAGGAGCGCGTGGAGCGCCCTGGCGCCCGTCGGGTTGATGTGGATCCGGTAGCCCTCCCAGCGGCTGCCGACGCCGTGGTCGCGCTCGTGGACCGCGACGTCGACGCCGGCCCGGCGCAGCCCCTGCGCGAGCGCGAGGCCGCCGATGCCACCCCCGATGATCAGTACCCGCATGTCATCCTCTCCCGTCTCCGGTCAGCTGCGCCGCGAGCAGGTCGAGCACCGGTCCCGCGACGTCCGGCAGCAGGCGCACGCCCTTGACCGTGGCGATCACCAGCTCGGCGGAGGTCGCCGGATCGGGTACGAGGTCGGTGAGGATGTCGACGAGTTTGTCCCGCCACCCCGACTCGTGCTCCGCCATCGCGGCGGCGACCGCGTGGTCTCGCCGGGCACGCAGGTCCAGCTCGACCGTGACGGCGAACAGGTCCGGCCGCTCGACGATCATCTGCCCCAGAACGCGCAGGTGCGCCCGCAGCGCGGAGGCGCGGTCCGGCGCGGGCGGGGCCGTCTCCCAGAACTGCCGCGTGGTGTGCGCGGCGACCGCCTCGACGAGGCTCTGCTTCGTGGCGAAGTGGTGGTGCAGCGTGGAGTGATCGATGCCGACGTCCTCGGCCACCTGCCGCAGCCTCAGCCCCTCGAAGCCCGACTCAGCGACCCGCCGGAACGCCGCCGCGACGAGTTGCCCGCGACGCCCCTCACCTTCTCCACCAACCACTTGGTTGAGCCTAGCGCACGCGAGTCGCTGTGTCACTGCACGCGAGTCGCGGTGTCAGTGCACGCGAGTTGGTGACTCAGGCGCCCTTGGCCGCGGTGGAGATCGGCTCAGAAGCCTTCTCGGTGGTCGGCGCGGGCTTGCCCGGCCCCGCGACCCGGGTGAACTCCGCCTTCGGGTCCATGATCTGGCCGAGCGACACGACCTCGCGGCCGAGGAACAACGCGCCGGTCCAGTCGAAGACGATGCGGATGCGCCGGTTCCACGTGGGCATGCGGCTCACGTGGTAGGTGCGGTGCATGAACCAGGCGACCGGGCCGCGCAGCTTGACGCCGTAGATCTCGGCGACACCCTTGTACAGCCCGAGGCTCGCAACCGACCCCGCGTAGCTGTGCTTGTACTGCTTCAGGGGACGGCCACGCAGGTGCGCGACGATGTTGTCGGCGAGCACCTTGGCCTGCCGGACCGCGTGCTGGGCCGACGGGCTGGTGCGGGCGTCGGGGTCGTCCTTCGACAGGTCGGGTACGGACGCGCAGTCGCCCGCGCTGAACACGTCGGGCATCTCGACGACCTGCAGCTCGGCGGTGCACTCGACCCGACCGCGCGCGTCACGGGGAAGATCGGTGTGCTCGAGCATGGGGCTGGGCTTGACGCCCGCGGTCCAGACGATCGTGTCGGTATCGAACTCGGTGTCGTCGGAGAGGACGACGTGCCCGCCCTCCATCGACTGCACGCGGGTGTCGAGGAAGACCTCGATGCCGGCTTCCATCAGTCGCTCGACGGTGTAGAGCCCCATCCGTGGGCCGACCTCGGGCATGATCCGCCCGGCGGCCTCGACGAGCACCCAGCGCATGTCCTCAGGGGCGATGTTCTCGTAGTAGCGGGTGGCGTAGCGGGCCATGTCCTGCAGCTCGGCGAGCGCCTCGATGCCGGCGTAGCCACCGCCGACCACCAGGAACGTGAGCAGCCGCCTGCGCAGTCCGGGATCGATCGTGGTGGCCGCTGCGTCGAGCCGCGACAGGACGTGGTTGCGCAGGTAGATGGCCTCGCCGACGGTCTTGAAGGCGATGCCCCGCTCGGCGAGTCCCGGAACCGGGAGCGTGCGGGCCACCGATCCGGGCGCCACGACGAGCACGTCGTATCCCAGTGTGGTGACCGTGCCGGAGACGAGCTCCGCCGTGACCTCGCGGTCGGCATGGTTGATCGCCGTGACCCGGCCGGTGAGGTGGTGGCACTTCCGCAGCACCTTGCGCAGCGGCACCACCACGTGGCGCGGCTCGATCGAGCCGGCCGCCGCCTCGGGGAGGAACGGCTGGTAGGTCATGTGCGGCTGTGGGTCGATCACCGTGACCTCGGCCTCACCGCGGCGCAGCTTCTTCTGCAGCCGCAGTGCGGTGTACATGCCGACGTAACCGCCACCGACCACGACGATCCGCGTGTTGCGCGCCATGGCATCCATGTTCCCACCGCTCAGGTCACGGACACTTCCCTCCTGAGGGTGAGCCTGGCTACGCCGGCCGCACGACGCAGCACGTCCTCGAGCATCGCGGGCGTCAGTCGTCCGGTGAAGGTGTTCTGCTGGCTCACGTGGTAGCAGCCGAACAGGTGCAGCGGTCCCCGCTCGCCCACCAGCTCGACGTGGGCACCGTGGGCGAATCGCGGCCGCGGCCGGGGCACCACCCAGCCCGCCTCGGCGAGCGCCGGCAGGAGCGCCTGCCAGCCGAACGCGCCGAGCACGACCACCGCCCGTGGCCGTAGCAGCGCCAGCTCGGCGCGCAGCCACGCGCCGCAGCGCTCGCGCTCGTCGGGCGTCGGTTTGTTGTCCGGCGGCGCGCAGTGCACCGGTGCGGTGATCCGGGTGGAGATGAGCTCGAGTCCGTCGCCGGCGTGCACGGCGGTTGGCTGGTTCGCCAGGCCGACGGCGTGCAGCGCGGCGTACAGCACGTCGCCGGAGCGGTCGCCGGTGAACATCCGGCCCGTCCGGTTCGCGCCGTGCGCCGCGGGGGCGAGGCCCACGATCAGCAGCGGCGCGTCGATCGGGCCGAACCCCGGCACCGGCCGGCCCCAGTACTCCTCGTGCCGGAACGCCGCCCGCTTCTCCCTTGCCACCTGCTCGCGCCATCCGACCAGCCGGGGGCAGACACGGCAGTCGACGAGCGCCGCGTCGAGCTCGGCGACGTTCCGGAAGCTCGCCGTCGACGGCTTGGTCCCCACGCCCCACACGCTACGCACGCGCAGCTGAGGTGCACGGAGACCCCGACTCGCGTGCACTCACAGCGCGACTCGCGGTCAGACGATGGAGCGGGCGATGCCGTCGAGGATGTCGTGCTCGCTCACCACGAGCTCGTCGATACCGGCGCGTTCGTGCAGCTCGGCCGCCAGCACGTCGACGATCAGCGCGCCACCGCCGATCACGTCGATGCGCCCGGGGTGGATCCCGCCGTAGCGGCCCCGCTCCGCGCGGGAAAGGCCCAGCAGCTCCGCCGCGATCCGGTGCAGGTCGGCGCGCGGGATCCGGGACATGTGCACGGCGTCGGGGTCGTACGCCGCGAGGTCCTGCGCCACCGCGGACAGGGTGGTGATCGTCCCCGCGACGCCGACCCAGGTGCACACGCCGTCGACGGGTACGGCGTCGAACGCGTCGTCGAGGATGCCGGTGGCGAGCTCACGGGCCTGCGAGACCTCCTCCGCGCTCGGCGGGTCGCCGTGCAGGCACCGCTCGGTGATCCGGACGCTGCCGATGTCGACGGAACGGGCCGCGCGGACCGCTGCCTTGTCGACTTCAAGGGTGCCGACGACGAGTTCGGTTGAGCCGCCGCCGACGTCGACCACGACGAACGGTCCGGCGTCGGGGTCGAGGTCACCCACCGCTCCGGTGAACGAGAGCTGTGCTTCCTCGTCGCCGGAGATGACCTCGGCCTCGATGCCGAGGGTGTCGCGGACCATCCCGAAGAAGTCGTCGCGGTTGCGGGCGTCGCGGGTGGCACTGGTGGCCACCATCCGCACGCGCTCCGCGCCCTTGCGCAGCAGCACGGCGGTGTAGTCGGCGAGTGCGGCGCGGGTGCGTTCGATCGCCTCGGGCACGAGCTCACCAGTGGCGTCGACGCCCTGCCCGAGCCGGACGATCCGGGTCTCGCGATGCACGTCGCGCAGCGCGGGCACGCCGTCTGACCCGGTGGTGACGTCGGTGACCAGCAGGCGGATCGAGTTGGTCCCGCAGTCGATGGCGGCAACTCGTGACATGGGCCCTCCTCGTCGTCCGACTCCGATCACCGTACGCGGAGCAAACCGGCCCGGAGGCGCCAGTCGGCCGCTACCCTCGGCCCGTGGACCCGAAAGGGAAGGAGCAGGAGCGGGGCGCCCCGCGCGGCTCCGCGGCGACGATCCCGGCCCCGGCCAGCCGCAACGGCAGCGGCAGGTCCGAGCACGCCCGTCCGCCCGAGCCACCGCTGCGACCGGGCGACCACCGCACGCACCTGGTCGAGAACCAGCCGCCCCCGCTCGCCGGCGCCGACCTGCTGGCCTGCGACCCCGCGCTGACCGGCGCGGTCGCCAGGGAGGGCGCGGAGGAGGCGCTGCCCGCGCTGCGCCAGCTCGCCGCCCTCGTCACGTCCGCGGAGGCCCGCGAGCACGCCCGCCTCGCCAACACCCACTCGCCGGTGCTGCACACCCACGACCGGTACGGCCACCGCGTCGACGAGGTCGAGTTCCACCCGTCGTGGCACTGGCTCGTGCGCACGTCGGTGGGCTGGGGGTTGCACGGGGCACCATGGGTGGCCGAGCCGGGCACGGGCGCGCACGTCGCGCGCGCCGCGGGGTTCTACCTGATGAGCCAGCTGGAGCCGGGCCACGGCTGCCCGATCTCGATGACGTACGCGGCGGTGCCCGCCCTGCGTCACGACCCCCAGCTCGCCGCGAGGTACGAGGCCGGCCTGCGGTCCACGACGTACGAGTTCGGGCTCGCCGAGCCGTCGACGAAGGCGGGCCTGCTCGCCGGGATGTCGATGACCGAGAAGCAGGGTGGTTCCGACGTCCGCGCCGGCACCACGACGGCCACCGTCACCTCCGACGGCACCTACCGGCTGGTCGGGCACAAGTGGTTCACCTCCGCGCCGATGAACGACCTGTTCCTGACGCTCGCGCAGGCCCCGGCCGGGCTCACCTGCTTCGTGCTCCCCCGAGTGCTTCCCGACGGCACGCGCAACGCGATCCGGCTGCAACGGCTCAAGGACAAGCTCGGCAACCGGTCGAACGCCTCCGCCGAGATCGAGTACACCGGTGCGACCGGATGGCGCCTCGGCGACGAGGGCCGGGGCGTGCAGACGATCATCGAGATGGTGTCGATGACGCGGCTGGACTGCGTGCTCGGCTCGGCCGCGCTCACCCGGGCCGCGCTCACCGAGGCCGCGCACCACGTGGCCCACCGCGGCGCGTTCGGCACCCGGCTCGCCGACGCGCCGCTCATGCAGACGGTGATCGCCGACCTCGCACTGGAGTCCGAGGCCGCCACGGCGCTGGCGATCCGGCTCGCCGGGGCCGTCGACCGCGAGGAGCGCACGCTGCTGCGGCTCGCGCTGCCCGCCGCGAAGTACCTGGTGTGCAAGCGGGCGCCCGCCGTGGTGGCGGAGGCCCTGGAGTGCCTCGGCGGCAACGGTTACGTCGAGGACTCGGGCCTGCCACTGCTCTACCGGGAGGCGCCGCTGAACTCGATCTGGGAGGGCTCGGGCAGCGTCACCGCCCTCGACGTCCTGCGTGCGGTCACGCGCGAGCCCGAGTCGGTCGACGCGGTGTTCGCGGAGATCGAGGCGGCCTCCGGGCGCGACACGTGGTTCGACCGGGGCGTCCGCGAGCTGCGCACGGAGCTGCGCGGGCGCGAGGAGCGGCGGGCGCGCAGGCTCGCCGAGATGCTCGCGCTGTGCCTGCAGGGGTCGCTGCTGCTGCGGCACGCTCCCGACGAGGTGGCACGCGCGTTCGTCGCGAGCCGCTTCCTGCCCGACGGGCCATGGCGTACGTCCGGCACTCTGCCGGCCGAGGCGCAGGCCGACGCGCTGGTCGCCAGGGTCACCCCCTGAGGACCGTCACCTCTGCGCGGTCCGATCCGTCAGATCCGTGAGGAACGGAGGAGACGGATGCCGGATCACGAGGTGTTCGAGCGGCACCGCCCGCACCTGCGGGCCGTGGCCATGCGACTGCTCGGCTCGGCCGCCGAGGCCGACGATGCCGTGCAGGAGGCGTGGCTGCGGTTCAACCGCGCCGACACCGACGACGTGCACAACATCGCCGGGTGGCTGACGACGGTGGTCTCCCGCGTGAGCCTTGACGCGCTGCGCGCCCGTGCCTCGCGGCGTGAGCAGCCCGCGGGATGGGAGCTCCCGGAGCCGCGGGACGTCGTGAGCCCCGACCCGCAGGAGGAGGTCCAGCTGGCCGACTCGGTAGGGCGGGCGCTGCTGGTCGTGCTCGACCGGCTCGCGCCGGCCGAACGGGTCGCATTCGTGCTGCACGACGTGTTCGGGCTGGCGTTCGCCGAGATCGGCCCTGTCCTCCAGCGGTCGCCGGACGCCACGAAGAAGCTGGCCAGCCGGGCGCGGCAGAAGGTGCGCGTGCCCGAGGAGGCGTTACCGGCCGACCTCGCGGGGCACCGCCGGGTGGTGGAGACGTTCCTCGACGCCGTCCGCCGCGCCGACCTGGACGCGCTGCTCGCGGTGCTCGCGCCCGACGTCGTGCGCCGGGCCGATCCGATCTCCCTCCGGCCGGGCGGGGCAGCGGTGGTCCGCGGCGCCCGCGAGGTGGCCGCGGAGGCGCGCACGCTCTCGCGGGAGCGCGCGCGGCACGCCGAGCCTGCCCTGGTGAACGGCGCGGTCGGCGCGATCGTCGCCCCTGGCGGACGGCTGCGCGCGGCGCTGACCTTCACGATCGACGGCGGGCGCATCACCGCGTACGAGGTGATCGCCGATCCGGCCCGCCTCGCGGGGCTCGACGTGGCTGTTCTCGCCTAGTACAACAGCTCGACTTCGTGATCTTGCTGGTCGAGGCGGGGGAACGTGGACTGCCACCGCGCGACGGGTGTTGCGGCACTGGTGCCGAGTCCCGTTTGCCGGTGGCCGCGCCCATGATCCGCAGTACCGGTTGCTCATGGTTGTGCCGGCAGCCATGAGCACCCGCTACTTGCGATCTTCCCGTGCATGATCCGGAGTTTCGGGTGCTCATGGTCGTGCGAGCAGCCATGGGCAACCGCTAGTTCGGATCATGCCCCGCCACCGGTCGAGCGGCCGGGGTGGGTCAGGCGCGATCGTGTCGATCGGGTCGGTCTGGTCGGGCAGCGGCCGGTGGGCGCGGCACCCGACCGCACCCCCGGGGTCGCGGTTCCGCGGAACGCACCGCGGCCCAGGCGGTGATCAGCGGTTCGGCGCGAAAGCCGACGCCCCACGTCGGGAAAGGCGCCAAGCTGACGATCACAGGCCCGAGCCGGCCCGGCCCCGTGTCGCCCGGTGCGCTCGCTCTCGGATGGCGCGCCCGGTCGACGCGGGCGGCCGGCCGGCGACCAGGCGCGTCGACTGGCACCGGGTTGCACCGGTGTCGGCAGCTCCGCCGTGCCGAGATGCTCCCCCAGCCCTGCGATCAGAAGAACGATCACGAAGTCCGGCTGTAGTAGCAGGCTAGTCAGCCGAAGGCCCATGCAGTCATCCGCGTGAATTCTTCCCGCCAGAACGGCCCGCCATGGTCTCCCGCCCGTTCGTACATGACGACATCCGCGCGGGCACCCCGCAGCGCATCGGCCCACAGCGTCGCGTTCGCGAGGAAGAATGGCTCCAGCGTGCCGGCGACCAAATAGACACGGGGCAACAGTGTCGGCAGCACCGCCGGAGGCTTGAACCCCGCACCCGGCGACGCGGAGAAGACTGCACCGTAGATGTCGGGATGCCGCAAGCCGACGGCGAGGGACAACTCGCCGCTCGCCGACACACCGCACACCGCGGTGCGTTCTGCGGGAAGTGCGACGCCAAAGCGCGACTGCACCCAACCGCGCACGTCATCGACGAAGAACGCTTCGTGTTCGGCGAACCGCGCTTCGTCGAACACAGGTGTGTACTCACGGAGGCGACTCATCTCGTCGTCCAACCGATGCGTGCCGACGATCATCGTGGGAGCCACGTCGGCGGCTTCGAGGTCCTCGCCCCACGGCGCAATCAACTGACCGTCACCGGCGAAGGCGATCGCTTCGGGGCGACCCGGCGGCACGTACACCGTGACGGACCGACCGCCGTCGTACGCCAGCACCTCTGTGACGAGCTCGCCCTTCATCGGGGGACAGGCTTCGTGGGAGTTGCACCTTGTGTCAAGCGCCCTAGGGCGGAGTCGACAGCGTGTGACAAGCGATTATCAGCAGCTGCGTTGGGCCGCCTAACGCCGACCTTCGCTGTCCGGCGCCAGGTAGAGGGCTCCCTCCCGGGCCAGCTCGGCGCGCACGAGTCGTAGACGGACTGCCGGTGAGTGGGCCGAGCAACTCGCCGAGATCACGCTCGAGCACGACGTGAGCGGCTACCTGCTCGCCACCGGCCATCCGGACACGATCCGGCGGTTCGCGGCGGAGGTGGTGCCGGCCGTGCGCAAGCTCGTGGCGGCCGAGCGGGACGACCTGGTCAGGAGGTGACGCAGGGGCCCTGCCGCCACCAGTCGCCGATCTCGGTCAGCGCCTCGTCGCCGAACGGGTTCACACCAGGGCCTGCCGCGAGCGCGTGGGCCGCGCAGACGTGCAGGCACTTCACGCGCTCGGGCATGCCACCCGCGCTGACCTCGGTGCCGAGCGGCTCGATCGCATCCCGCTCAGCGAGGTACGACTCGTGCGCACGGCGGTAGGCCGCGGCGAGCTCGGGGTCCTCGGCGAGCCGCTCGGTCATCTCCCGCATCCGCCCGGACGCCTCGAGGCCGCCGATGCGGGAGTTCAGCCGGGAACAGGTCAGGTAGTAGAGCGTGGGGAACGGGGTGCCGTCCTCGAGGCGCGGCGAGGTCTGCACGACCGCGGGCAGCCCGCACGGGCACCGGTACGCCACCTCGCGCACCGCGCGCGGCTTGCGGCCCAGCTGCGCGGTGACGGCCTCGACGTCCGCATCCGCGATGCCTTCCTTCGTACTCATTGCGGTCCTTCCGCCACTTCCCGCCACAACACCCGGTACCACGGGACGCCGGCATTCGCCGCGCCCGCCGGGTCCGCACCGGGTGCGACCGGCAGCTGCACGACGTAGGGCACCTCCCCCGGCATGACGTACCCGAGCCGGGACCGGGCCTGTGCCTCGATCTCGGCCGGATCCGACAGCCGCGCCCGCTCCTGGTCGAGCCGCGCGACCTCCACCGCGAGCATCTGCTGCTGCTCCGACACCGCGGCCAGCTCCTGACGCTGGGCCACGTAGTTGCGCAGCGGCACGGCGACGGTGAGGGCGAGCGCGCACACGACGAGCGCCAGCGCGGCGGCCCGCCTCGTGGAGGACAGGCCGAGGAATCCCGTGGTGGCCGCGACCACCCCGCGGGCGCGGGGCACCCGGGTCAGCTGTGGCTCCCTGGCCCGGCGGCGGGGCGTGCCGGTGCCCGAGCGACGCGGACGCGGCGTGCGGCGCGTGCGCTCCCCGCGTGCCCTGGCCCGCTCGTCCCCCACGTGCGCCTAGGCCCCGGTCTCCGCCGAGGAGCTGTAGCGCGGGAACGCCAGGTCGCCCGCGTAGCGCGCGGCGTCGCCCAGCGCCTCCTCGATGCGCAGCAGCTGGTTGTACTTCGCCACGCGCTCGGAGCGGGCCGGCGCGCCGGTCTTGATCTGCCCGCAGCCGGTGGCGACGGCGAGGTCGGCGATCGTGGTGTCCTCGGTCTCGCCGGACCGGTGGCTCATCATGCAGCGGTAGCCGGATGACTGCGCGAGCGTGACGGCGTCGAGGGTCTCCGAGAGCGTGCCGATCTGGTTGACCTTGACCAGCAACGCGTTGGCCGCGCCGCGGCTGATGCCCTCGTCGAGCCGCTCCGGGTTGGTGACGAACAGGTCGTCACCCACGAGCTGGACCTTGTCGCCAATGGCGTCGGTGAGCGCCACCCAGCCGTCCCAGTCGTCCTCGGACAGCGGGTCCTCGATCGAGACCAGCGGGTAGGCCTCGACGAGCTCGGCGTACACGGCCGAGAGCTCCTGGGAGGACAGCTTGCGGCCCTCGTAGGAGTAGACGCCATCGCTGTGGAACTCCGTGGCGGCCACGTCGAGGGCGAGCGCGATGTCGCGGCCCAGCGTGTAGCCGGTCTTGTCGACGGCCTCGGCGATCAGGTCCAGCGCGGCGCGGGTGCCCGGCAGGTCGGGGGCGAAGCCGCCCTCGTCACCCAGCCCGGTGGCCAGGCCCTTGCTCTTGAGCACGGACTTGAGCGACTGGTAGACCTCCGCGCCCCAGCGCAGTGCCTCTTTGAAGGAGTCGGCCCCGACCGGCGCGATCATGAACTCCTGCACGTCGACCGAGCTGTCGGCGTGGGCGCCGCCGTTGATGATGTTCATCATCGGCACCGGCAGCACGTGTGCGTTCGGCCCCCCGACGTAGCGGAACAGCTCCAGCCCTGACGACTCGGCCGCGGCCTTCGCGACGGCGAGCGACACGCCCAGCAGGGCGTTGGCACCGAGCGCGGACTTGTCCGGCGTGCCGTCGAGATCGACGAGGCGCTGGTCGATCAGCCGCTGGTCGACCGCCTCCATGCCGGTGAGCTCGGGGCCGATCGTGTCGAGCACCGCGGAAACGGCCTTCTCGACACCCTTGCCGCCGAAGCGCAGCGGGTCGCCGTCGCGCAGCTCGACCGCCTCGTGCTCACCCGTCGACGCGCCGGACGGGACCGCCGCGCGCGCCAGCGTCCCGTCGTCGAGCGCGACCTCGACCTCGACCGTCGGGTTGCCCCGCGAGTCGAGGATCTCGCGTGCGCCGACCTGCTCGATGACCGCCACGAAGTGCTCCCGTCGGAAAAGGTTCGCTCGTCCGGGGCGCCAGCCTAGTCGCCGACCGCGCGAGGCCCGCGGAGGAACCCGCACGTCGCCCGCGGTTTCCCCGAGTGACGCCTCCGCACCCCTCGCAGATCGCGTCGAGGACACCTAACGTAGTAACGACCATGACGAGCCAGCCAGCATCCGACGCCCTCTTCGAGTCCTTCCGCCGCGCCGAGATGCTGATCGCGCGCAGCCGCCCGCTCGACGCGCTGCAGGCGCTCTCCCCGGTCTTGGAAAGCCAGCCAGACCATGCATCGGTGCAGCTACTCGCCGGGCGGGCCTACCTCGACTCCGCCCAGCTCCAGCGCGCTGAGGAGGCGTTCGGCCGCGTGATCGAGCTCGACCCGGCCGATCACTACGCCCGCTTCGCGCTCGGCAAGGCCCTCCAACGGCAGGGCCGGCTCGCCGAGGCGCACGCGCAGCTGAAGATGGCGGCCGCAATGGACCCGCGCCCCGAGTACCAGGAGGCACTCGGCGAGCTGCGCGTCCGAATGGCGGTCAACGGTGACGGCGAACCGGGCGAACCGGACTGAGCCGACAAAGCAATTCTGAGCTGCAGTGATGTGCTCCGCGTGACCCTTCCGCGCACCCTGGAGGCAGGCTAGCCTCACCGGGCTACTGGTCAGCCTGACCTCAGGGAGCTGGCGTGCTCGGAAACGCACTGATCGGACTGCGAGAGGGCCTCGAGGCCGCGCTCGTGGTCAGCATCCTCGTCGCCTTCCTCGTGCGCACCGACCGCCGCTCCGAGCTGCCCAAGGTCTGGCTGGGCGTCGGGATCGCGATCGCGGTCAGCGTCGGCGTCACGCTGGCACTCGCGCTCGCCCAGCAGCAGCTGACGTTCGAGGCTCAGGAGGCGTTCGGGGGCATTCTCTCGATCATCGCGGTCGGCTTCGTCACCTGGATGATCTTCTGGATGCGCCGGGTGGCCCGGTCGATCTCGGCGGAGCTGCGCGGGAAGCTCGAGGGCGCGCTCGCCATGGGCCCGGTCGCCGTCGTCGTGATGGCCGGGCTCGCCGTCGGCCGCGAGGGGCTCGAGACCGCACTGTTCTTCTTCACGGCGGCGCAGGCGGCGGGCGAGACCACCCAGCCGCTGATCGGCTTCCTCATCGGCATCGCGATCGCGATCGCACTCGCCTACCTCATCTACCGAGGGGCGATCAGCCTCAACCTGGGCCGGTTCTTCACCATCACCGGGGTGCTGCTGATCTTCGTCGCCGCGGGGATCCTCGCCTACGGCATGCACGACCTGCAGGAGGCCGGGATCGTGCCGGGCCTGACCACACTCGCCTTCGACGTGAGCACGGCGGTCCCGCCGGACTCCTGGTACGGGACGCTGCTGAAGGGGATCTTCAACTTCTCCCCGCAGACCACCGTCGCAGAGGCGATCGTCTGGGTCGCCTACGTGGCGGTCGTCCTCCCGCTGTTCCTCCGTCCGCAGCGGACCCGCGCCGCGATCCCCACCACCTGATCCGCTCGAGGAGCACCATGTCACGCACGTCCCGGGTCGCGGTTCTCGTCACCGCGTCCGCCGCCCTCGCGGCCTGCACCAGCACCGCGCCGCCAGCCGGCGACGCCGCGGGCGCCGGAGGCCCGATCGCCGTCACGGCCGCCGACGACCGCTGCGAGGTCGGGGCCACCGAGGCCCCGGCCGGCACGATCACGTTCTCCGTGCGCAACACCGGCAGCAAGATCACCGAGTTCTACCTGTACGGCACCGGCGGCCGGATCATGGGCGAGGTCGAGAACATCGGTCCCGGTCTCACCCGAAACCTGATCGTCGAGGTGCCGGACGGCGGCAGCTACACCACGGCGTGCAAGCCGGGCATGGTCGGCGACGGGATCCAGGCGCCGTTCACGGTCACCGGCTCGGCCACCCGGTCCGTCGACGAGAACACCCGGCTCGCCGAGGCCACCACCGGCTACCACCGCTGGGTCACCTCGCAGATCGAAGCTCTCGTGCCCAAGACGCAGGAGTTCGTCGACGCCGTGAAGGCGGGCGACGTCGACACCGCGAAGGCGCTGTTCCCGGTCGCGCGGACGTACTGGGAGCGGATCGAACCGGTCGCGGAGTCGTTCGGCGACATCGACCCGAAGATCGACGGGCGCGAGGACGACGAGCGCGACCCCGGTGTGCAGTTCACCGGCTACCACCGGCTGGAGAAGGACCTGTGGGTGGACGGCCTGCAGCCCGACGCGCCCGCGATGGCCGACCAGCTGATGGCCGACATCCGCGACCTCGAGTCGCGCACCGCGACCGTCGAGCTCACGCCGGTGCAGCTCGCGAATGGGGCCAAGGAGCTGCTCGACGAGGTCGCCACCGGGAAGATCACCGGTGAGGAGGACCGCTACTCGCACACCGATCTGTGGGACTTCAAGGCCAACGTCGAGGGCTCGCAGGGCGCGGTTGCCGCGCTGCGGCCCGTGATCGACGAGAAGGACCCGACGCTCGGCCCGGTGCTCGACGAGCGCTTCGCGGCCGTCGACGCACTGTTGGAGGAGTACCGCGTCGGCGACGGGTACCGGCTCTACACCGATCTCACCGAGGACGACACCCGGCGGATGGCCGAAGCCGTCGACGCGCTGGGCGAGCCGGTCAGCCAGGTCGCGGCGGTCGTGACGTCATGATCGGGCGGCTCTCTCGGCGGCGGCTGCTCGGCTGGGCGGGCGCAGGCGCGGCGCTCGCGGGCACCGGCGCCGTGACGGCGTGCTCGGCATCGGCCGCGCCCGTCGCCGAGGGGGTCGTGCCGTTCCGCGGCGACCGGCAGGCGGGCATCGTCACGCCGGCGCAGGACCGGCTGCACTTCGTCGCGCTGGACCTCACCACCGGTGACCGCGAGCGCGTCCGTGCCCTGCTGCAGAAGTGGACCACCGCTGCCGAGCGCATGACCGCAGGGGCCGAGACCGCTCCCGGCGGCGCGGTGGGTGGCAATCCGGAAGGACCGCCCGCCGACACCGGCGAGGCGCTCGGGCTGCCGGCCGCGTCGCTCACGCTGACGTTCGGTGTGGGGCCGGGGTTCTTCGACAAGCTCGGCATCGACCCCGCGCTGCGCCCTGCCGGGCTCGCCGAGCTGCCCCGCTTCACGCTCGACCAGCTCGACCCGGCCATGTCCGGCGGCGACCTGTGCATCCAGGCGTGCGCGGACGACCCACAGGTCGCCGTGCACGCGGTACGCAACCTCGTGCGGATGGGTTTCGGCACCACGACCGTACGGTGGTCGCAGCTGGGGTTCGGGCGCACGTCGTCGACGTCCACGGCGCAGGCGACGCCGCGCAACCTCTTCGGCTTCAAGGACGGCACCCGCAACCTCAAAGCAGAGGACGGGGCCGAGCTGGACCAGCACGTGTGGGTGCGCCCGGACGACGGGCCGGCCTGGCTGGCGGGCGGCACCTACCTCGTGGCGCGGCGGATCCGGATGCACATCGAGATCTGGGACCGCACCTCGCTCGCCGAGCAGGAGATGATCATCGGGCGGACGAAGGGTGAGGGCGCCCCGCTCGGCGCTGCCGGCGAGTTCGACACCGCCGACCTCGCCGCGATCGGCCCGGACGGAGAGCCGCGCATTGCCGACGTCGCGCACATCCGGCTCGCGTCGCCCGAGGCGCTGGGCGGCGTGCGGATCCTGCGCCGCGGCTACAACTTCGTCGACGGCAGCGACGGCCAGGGCCACCTCAACGCCGGCCTGTTCTTCGTGGCGTTCATGCGCGACCCGCACGCCCAGTTCGTGCCGATGCAACGGGCGCTCGCCAACAACGACGTGATGATGGAGTACATCGAGCACACCGGCTCTGCCGTCTTCGCCTGCCCACCCGGCCTGGCAGACGGCCAGTACTGGGGTCAGCCCCTCTTCGAGGCCTGACCCCGCGACTCGCGCACACCCAGACCGCGACTCGCGCACATCCAGACCGCGACTCGCGGGAGGAGGGCGCCCAGACTTCCGCGAGTCGCGGTTTGAGTGCACGCGAGTCGCGGTTTGAGTGCACGCTCATCGCGGTTTGAGTGCACGCTCGTCGCGGGGTCAGGCGGCGGTGGAGGTGGTGTAGCGGTCGGCGGCGGCCCAGACGAGGCGGGCGTAGTTGACCGAGCTGTTGTACGTGAGCACGCCGTCCCACCAACCCTCGCCACTCGCCGTGTCGCGGCCGTCGGCGCAGAGGTAGCGCGCCGCGGCGAGGGCGGCGTCGTCGAGCTGGTGCGGGTCACGCACGCCGTCGCCGTTGCCGTCTGCGCCGTAGCGGGCCCATGTGCCGGGCAGGAACTGCATCGGCCCGACTGCGCGGTCGAACGTGGTGTCGCCATCGAGGCGGCCGCCGTCGGTGTCCCGGATCTCGCGCACGCCGGGTGAGCCGTCGAGCGGCGGCCCGACTATCGCCGGGCTGGCCTCACCGTCGGAGTTCACGCGCGCGCCGCCGAAGCGGGCGTGATCGGACTCGACGCGCCCGATCCCGGCGATGGTGCTCCACGAGAGGCGGCAGTCCGGGGTGTCGGTGCGCTGGGCGAGCTCCGCGGCAGCGTAGGCGCGCAGCGCCCTGGCCGGGACGCCGCTGCGCTCGGCCGCGGTGACCGACCAGGCGACGAGGTCAGTGCCTCCCGTCAGCGGCGGTGGTTGCGGGACAGGCGTGTCGGGGTCGACGTCCGCGGCGGTGAGTCCGTCGCCGCGCTGCGGGCGTTCCGCCCGGTGGTCGCGGCTGTCGCGGTCCGACAGGATCGACACCCCGATGAGGGCCGCCATCACCGCCAGCGCGATTGCGGCTGTGTTCCAACCGCTGACTTTCCGCCTTGCTCGACGGCGGCGCCCGGTCACGGACATGCGAGGGCGTCCACGACGTGGCGTCACCCGACCAGGTTAGCCAGCCGCGGGCCAGTAGCGTCGCCACCCCGCGGCGTCGAGGGCGTGCGGGTCGGCGCGGTCGGCGACGGCGGCCCGCTCCGCGGCCCGCACCTGGTCGGCGAACCGGCGCGCGGCAGTCCGCAGCTCCGCCTCCGGGTCGACGCCTGCGAGCTTCGCCTTGGCGGCCAGCGCGAAGAGCTGCTCCCCCACGCTCGCGCCTGCGGGCAGCAGGTCGGCCGGCAGGTGGGCACGTGCGGTGCGGCTGGTGAGCTTCGCGGCGAGCGCGACAGCCGGCTGCCCGAGCGGCACCCCGTCCACGCTGGACTCGCGCTGCTTCTCAGCGCGCTTGAGCTCCTCCCAGCGGCGTTCCTGGCGCTCGGCCGTGTCGATCCGCTCGCTGCCGGCGAACACGTGCGGGTGCCGCCCGACGAGCTTCGCAACGAGGTCGGCCGCGACGTCGTCGATCGTGAACGGCAGGACGCCTGCCTCCTCGGCCACCCGCGCGTGGAACAGCACCTGCAGCAGCACGTCGCCGAGCTCCTCGCGGATGGCGACGCGATCGCCGTCCTCGATCGCCTGGTAGAGCTCGTAGCACTCCTCGATCAGGTACTGCAGGAGCGACTCGTGGGTCTGCTCGGCGTCCCACGGACAGCCGCCGGGCGAGCGCAGCCGGTCCATCACGGCGACCGCGTCGAGCAGCGCCGCGCCCACCGGGAGCCCCACGACGGCGGCGCCGTCCACCCGGGCGGGGTCGGTGGTCAGCAGCACCTCGGCCGCCCCGTCCACGCCCCAGCCGTCGGCGCGGATCGCGCCGGTGACGGCCACGACCTCGTCCGGCACCGTGGGGTCGGCGAGCACCCGCTCGGCCGCGCGCAGGGCCGGCACGGCGGCAGCGGGCAGGACACCGCTCCACCGCTCGGGCAGGAGGACGACCGTCCGCTGCGCGACCCCAGTACTCATCGCTTTCAGCTCGCGACGGGCGGCAGGATCGTGCCGACCTGCTGGTCCTCGCCGACGATCTGCATCTGGATCGGGTCCCACACCCCGTAACGGGGGTTGACGCGGATGCCGATCTGCTCGGCCGTCGGCTGGAGCAGCCGCTGGCCGATGGCGACCAGCTGGGTCTGGCTGATGCTGCTCACCGCGGCCGGGTCGGCGGTGGCGTTCGTGCGCCGGTCGGTGACCCGCGCGACGATCCACGTGCTCTGGTCAGGGCTCGGCTGGAACGCGACCACGGTGCCGACCGGCACGCCGAACAGCACGGTGCTGGCTTCCTCGGGTGAGGACGCCGCGTCGAACGGCTGGCCCCGCACCGACGTGCGCTGGTCGGTGAACAGGGCGTCGGCCTGCGCACCGCCCGCCTGGAGGGTGGCTGCCGTCGCATCGGCGGCGTCCCGGGAGGTGGCCGCCACCAGATCGGCGGTGACCACGAGCCCGCCGACCTCCCGCTGGGCCAGCTGTGCGGCGATCAGGTCGTCGTGCACGCGCTGCCGCAGCATCGGCAGGTCGTACGGCAAGCGGCCGAGCAGGGCGTCGGCCCCGCCGCTCTCGGCGATCCGGGCGTCGACCTGCGCATCGGTGACGACGATGCCCTCATCGGCCGCGCGCCGGGCGAGCAGGTCGTGCACGACCGCACGCGTGACGATGCTGCGCGCGAGCCCGGCCGTGGATCCGCCCTGGGCCGTGATCTGCGCCATCACGTCCTTCTTGGCCAGCGCCGTGTCGAGCTGGCTCTGGACGCTCTCGATCGGGATCGCGTTGTCCCCGACGAACACGGCAGTGCCCGCCTGGCTCGGCCCACCGCACCCACTGATCACCGCACCGATGACGGCGACCGCCGCCGCGACGCGTCCCACCTGCATGCGCACGACCGACACCCTCTCACGCTCGAGGTGAGGACCGGATCAGAGGTCGGCCTGCACCACGAGCGTCGAGCAGACCTTGTCCGCGAACGTCTGCCGCTGCTCGTCCCACAGTGGCCATAGGTAGCCCACTCCGAGCGGTATCCCGTCGAGCAGGTGCGCGATCTGCCGCCCGACCGCACGGCGGAACCCGACCGGCTCCTCCGAGCCCACGCTGACCAGCCGCGTGCCCAGCACCCTCTTGCCGAGGCTCTGCCCCGAACGCCCCTGCCGGTACCCGCTGTTCCACAGGACGAACGCCAGCCCGACGAGCGCCGCGCCGGGATAGACGACGCCGATCACGGCGACGTCCCTGGTGGCGAGCGCGGCGATCAGCACGATCGCCAGCAACCCGCCCGGTATGCCGATGTCGATGAGGAAACCGCCGACCCGCTGGCCGTACGTGGCGAGGAGCGGGAACCCGTAGCGCGCGGGCGGCTGCGGGCGCGCCGCCCCACCTGGGGCCTCCCGGCTGGGCGGCGCGGTCTCCGGATGGGGATCGGGCACGCACTCTCCCGGGTGTCATGCCCGTCCAGGCCGGTCCCGGGGGGCTCCAGCTGATTGATCGTCACAGGACGCGGTCCGTTACTCCGCGCAGGTGACCGAATGCGGCCCGTCAGACCCGCGCGGGGGTGAGCAGGTCGGTGATGAGCTTCGTGCACCACTCCAACAGAGCAACGTCGCGCAGCGGCGCCGCACCGACACGGCCACTCTCCGTGGGCTTCGGAACGCTCACGAGCTTGGCCGCCGGCTTGTACGTCGCCTTCGGGTGCAGGCGCTTGAGCCGCATCTGGGCGGAGTCGGGCAGCTCGACCGGCCCGATCCGGATGCTCGCGCCTGCCACCGTCACCTCTCCGACGCCCAACGTCCGGCAGGTCTGCCGGAACGCCGCCACGGCGAGCAGGTTGCGCACCGGGGTGGGCGGCTCGCCGTACCGGTCGGTGAGCTCCTCGACGATCGCGTCCAGCGCGGCGCCGTCCGAGGCCTCGGCGATCTTGCGGTAGACCTCGAGCCGCAGCCGCTCGCCGGTGACGTAGTCGTGCGGCACGTGCGCGTCGATCGGGAGGTCCACCCGGACCTCGGCCAGCTGCTCCTCCTCCTCGCCCTCGCCTGCCCCCGCCTGCTTGCGGAACGCCGCGACGGCCTCGCCGACCAGGCGGATGTAGAGGTCGAACCCGACGCCCGCGATGTGACCCGATTGCTCGGCACCGAGGATGTTGCCCGCGCCGCGGATCTCCAGGTCCTTCATCGCGACGGCGGCGCCGGAACCGAGGTCGGAGTGCTGGGCGATCGTGGCGAGCCGGTCGTGCGCGGTCTCGGTGAGCGGGTGCTCGGGCGGGAACAGGAAGTACGCGTACCCCCGCTCGCGGCCGCGCCCGACCCGGCCGCGCAGCTGGTGCAGCTGCGAGAGCCCGAGCGTGTCGGACCGTTCGACGATCAAGGTGTTGGCGTTCGAGATGTCCAGCCCGTTCTCCACGATCGTCGTGCAGACCAGGACGTCGTACTCGTTGTGCCAGAACCCGGCAACGGTGCGTTCCAGCAGGTCCTCGTTCATCTGACCATGGGCGATCGCGACACGCGCCTCCGGCACGAGATCGCGGATCTTGCGCGCGGCGCGGTCGATCGTGGAGACCCGGTTGTGGACGTAGAACACCTGGCCGTCGCGCAGCAGCTCCCGTCGGATCGCCGCGGTGACCTGCTTGTCGTCGTACGCGCCGACGTAAGTGAGCGTGGGATGGCGATCCTCGGGCGGCGTGGCGATCGTCGACATCTCACGGATACCGGCGAGGCTCATCTCCAGCGTGCGCGGGATCGGCGTGGCCGACAGCGTGAGCACGTCGACGTGCGTGCGCAGCGACGTGATGTGCTCCTTGTGCTCCACGCCGAAGCGCTGCTCCTCGTCGACGATCACGAGGCCGAGGTCCTTCCACCGCACCCCGGTCTGCAGCAGCCGGTGGGTGCCGACCACGACGTCGACGGTGCCGTCGGCGAGGCCCTCGATCGTCTGCTTGGCTTCGATGTTGTCGGTGAACCGGGAGAGCCCCTTCACCGTGACCGGGAACGCGCGCATCCGGTCGGCGAACGTCTGCAGGTGCTGGGTGGCGAGCAGCGTGGTGGGCACGAGCACCGCCACCTGCTTGCCGTCCTGCACCGCCTTGAACGCGGCCCGCACCGCGATCTCGGTCTTGCCGAACCCGACGTCGCCGGAGATCACCCGGTCCATCGGGGCCGAGCGCTCCATGTCGCGCTTGACCTCCTCGATCGCCGCCAGCTGGTCGGGCGTCTCGGTGTAGGGGAACGCGTCCTCCAGCTCGCGCTGCCAGGGGGTGTCCTTGCCGAACGCATGACCGGGCGAGGACTGGCGCGCCGCGTAGAGCTGCACGAGCTGCGCGGCGATCTGTCGGACGGCCTTGCGGGCCCGGCCCTTCGTCTTGGCCCAGTCGGCGCCGCCGAGCTTGTTGAGCGTGGGCACCTCGCCGCCGACGTAGCGGCTGACCTCGTCGAGCGAGTCGGTGGGGACGAACAGCCGGTCGGCGGGCTGGCCGCGCTTGGAGCTCGCGTACTCCAGCACCAGGTACTCACGGGTGGCCCCGCTGACGGTCCGCTCGCGCATCTCGACGAACCGGCCGATGCCGTGCTGGGAGTGCACCACGTAGTCGCCGGGCTGCAGCGTGACGAGGTCGACGGCGTTGCGCCGCCGCGACGCGAGCTTGCGCGGCTCGGTGCCGGCCGCGCGGTTGCCGGTGAGGTCGGCCTCGGTGAGCAGCACGAGCGCGGACGTTGCGAAGCCCTCGGTGAGCCGCCCGCAGGTGACGGTGACCAGGCCCGGCTCCGGGACGCCGACCAGCTCCTCGACGTGCTTGGCCGGCACGTCGGCGTCGCGCAGCTGTTCGAGGGAGCGCTGCGCGGTGCCGTGCCCCGCGACGACGAGCACGGCTGTGCCACCCGTGGCGACGTGGGCGCGGAGGTCGACCAGCGCGCGGTCGATGTCGCCGCGGTAGCTCTCCACCTCGTGGACGGAAGGCGCGAGGACGTCCTCGCGGCCGGACACCAGCGGGCTCAGCGTCACGACCGACCGGCCGCTCGCCGACGCGTGTTCCAGCACCTCGGCGAGGTCGCGGTACGCGGACGCGCCGACGTCGATGGGCGAGTTGCCGCCGACGCCCGCGGCGAACCAGGACGCCTCCAGGAACTCCTGTCCCGTGCGCACGAGGTCGGCGCTGCGGGTGCGGATGCGCTCCGGGTCGGCGAGCAGCACGAGCGACCCTGCCGGGAGCAGGTCGGTGAGCAGCTCCAGCTCGCCCGCGACGAGCGCCGGCACCAGCGACTCCATGCCCTCGCTCGGGATGCCCTCTGCGAGGTGTTCGAGGAGCTCCCGCAGCTGTGGGTTGTTGTCGTGCGTGCGCGCGAGCGCGGCGGCCCGCTCCCGCACGGGCTCGGTGAGCAGCAGCTCCCGGCAGCCGGGTGCGAGCAGCTCCTCGACGGGCGCGACCGAACGCTGGTCGGCCACGGAGAACGAGCGCAGCTCGCTCACCTCGTCGCCCCAGAACTCGACGCGCACCGGGTGCTCGGCCGTGGGCGGGAAGATGTCGACGATCCCGCCGCGGACGGCGAACTCACCGCGGGCGGTGACCATCTCGACGCGCGTGTAGGCCAGCTCGACCAGGCGGACGAGCAGCGCCTCGAAGTCGTGGGTGTCGCCGACCCGAAGGCGGACCGGGTCGAGCGTGCCCAGGCCGGGGGCGATCGGCTGGATCAGGCTGCGCGCCGCCGCGATCACGACGCGGGGGGCCGTCTCCGGCGCGCCGAGCCGGCGGAAGATCTCCAGCCGCCTCCCGACCGTGTCGGGGCGCGGGGACAGCCGCTCGTGCGGCAGCGTCTCCCAGGACGGGAGCACGGCGACGGCGCCTGGTTCGAGCAGGTCGGCGGCCGCGGCGCCGGTGTCCTCGGCCTCGCGGTCGGTTGCGGTGACGACGAGGACGGTGCGGCCCGCACCACCGTCGCCTTCGTCCATGCCGAACCCCGCGGCGAGGAACGGGCGCAGCGCGGACGGTCCCTCCACGGAGAGCGCCGGCACCTCGTCGGCACGGACGTCGCGGGCGGCGTCGACAACGGCACGCAGATCGGAATCGGAAAGGGCGGAACGGAGCAAACCGGAGAGCTTGGCCACGGCTGGAAGACCCTCGCAAGGCAGAAGAAGCGCACGCAGAACAGACCCCTGCCCGGGACTCTGCCCCGGCGGGGTCTGCCCTCCACCCTACGCCGAGGGACGCCGGCCGGATCGATCAGCCGCCCGCAGGATCGTGATCACTCATCGGGAGGCAGCGTCCAGAGGCCCCGAGGCTTGCGGTAGTGCGTGCCGCGGAACGGCCGGTTCACCGCCTCCTTCACGAACCACCATCCCTCCTCCTCGGTCTCCGCCCACCCGTGTGACGTCTTGCCCTCGTCCAGCACGACCGTCCACCGGTACCGGCCCGAGCGTGCGCTGAACGTCACCGACGCCCGCCCCTGCTGACGCACGATCATCAGCCGCGCCTCGGCCTCGTCCGGTGCCTCACCCATCGCGAACCCGCCTCCCGGTAGCTCGGTCATCCAGAACGCCACGAGGCGAGCATAGCGACTTTAAAGCCAACAAGGACAGTACCGCCGTTACCGACGTTACAGCCATTCATGCTGCTCACGCCATTGACCGGCCCTTACGGTCCCGTCGTGGATCTGCTGACAACCACCCAGGCGGCACGAGAGCTCGGGGTGTCGGCACGTTCACTGGCGAGGTGGGCCCAGGAGGGCAGGCTCAAGCCGGCTCTGATCACCCCTGGCGGGGACAAGCGATCGGGCCGATACCTGTGGGACCTCGACGACCTTCGCGATCAGCTGCTCAAGCTCCGGACGCGCCCCGAGTAGCTCGGCCTCGATCGTCGTAACCAGCACCAGGAACGGTGATCGGTGGACCGCGGCCGCTCCACGCAGGACGATCGCGCCATGACCGACCTGTCGAAGCTGCCCGGTGTCGACCCCGACGTGCCGAACGCCGCCCGGATGTACGACTACTACCTGGGCGGGTCGCACAACTTCGCGGCCGACCGCGCCGCGGCCGAACAGGTCAAGGCGGCCATCCCGTACGCCGTGGACGTCGCGCGGGCCAACCGGTTCTTCCTGCACCGCGCGGTGCGCTTCTGCATCGGGGAGGGCATCGACCAGTTCCTCGACCTCGGCTCCGGCATCCCGACGGTCGGCAACGTGCACGAGATCGCCCGCGACCTCGGTTCCCCTGCCCGGGTCGCCTATGTCGACAACGAGCCGGTCACCGTCGCCTCGGCAGCGGCCCTGCTCGCGGACGACCCGCTCGCCACCATCACGATGGCCGACATCCGCGACCCCGACGCCGTGTTCGACGCGCCCGGGGTCCGTGACCTGCTCGACCTCTCCCGGCCGGTCGCCCTGCTCACCGTCGCCGTGCTCCCCTTCGTCCCCGACAGGGACGACCCCGTCGGGCTGGCGCAGCGCTACCGCGCCCGGCTCGCGCCCGGCAGCATCCACGTCCTCTCGCACGGGACGGCCGACCACGACCCGGACGAGGTCCGTGCACTGGCCGACGTCTACCGCAACACCGCGAATCCCGTCACGCCCCGCACCCGCGACGAGGTTGCCGAGATCCTGCGCGGCACGGAGCTGGTGGAGCCGGGCCTCGTGGACGCGACGGAGTGGCGCCCCGAGGACACGACCGGGGAGCAGCACCGCGGCCTGTGGGCGGCGGTCGGCCGGATCCGCTGATCGTGCGAGATCACCCTCATCGCCCGCGCAAGGGCGTCCGCACACACCTCACACCGATCATGCCGCGATCGCTCGAGCCGGAGTAGCCGCCGGCGCGGCCGGCGCAAGCGGCTTTCACCAATCGGTAACGCTCGAAGCGATCGTCTGCAACAGCACGTGCGTGTACTGATCCGCGACTCACAGACGTGAGGCGCGTCTAGGGTTCCGCCCCGCCCATCGGGGGTCTGGTCCGAGAGACGCAGGCGGCCACGCACGACGGCCGCCCCACGGCGGGACAAAAGCCCGGGAGACAGCTGGTGGTGCCGGCTGCTCCGCGGTCGGTGCCCCCGACCGTGAGGAGCTTCCGTGCACTACAACCCCCGTCGCCCCGACCAGACCCCCGACGGTCCGGAGCTGCACGAGAACTACGGACCCGAGGCCGCTTTCGCCGTCCGCGCCGAGGCCGGGCTTCCCACCACCAAGTGGGAGGAGGAGATCGCGCGCGGCCTGGAGCTGGGTCTTCCCGGCGCCGACTCGATCGTCGACAAGCGCATCCCGACGTTCTCCCGTGGCGAGCTGCCGCACTTCGCCGGGATCAACACCTTCCTCAAGGCCCCGTACGTCGAGGACGTCCGCCGCTGCGGTGAGTACGACGTGGCCGTGCTCGGCGCCCCGTTCGACGGCGGCACCACCTACCGCTCCGGCACCCGGTTCGGCCCGCAGGGCATCCGCAAGATCTCCGCGCTCTACGGCCCGTACAGCTTCGAGCTGGGCGTCGACCTGCGGGAGACGATCACGATCGGCGACCTGGGCGACATCTTCACGATCCCGGGCAACATCGAGAAGACCTTCGACCAGATCAGCAAGGCCGTCTCGCACGTCTACGAGTCCGGCGCCTTCCCGGTGGTGCTCGGCGGCGACCACTCCATCGGCTACCCGACGGTCCGCGGCGTCGCACCCCACCTGAACGGCGGCAACCTCGGGATCATCCACTTCGACCGCCACGTGGACACCCAGGAGACCGACCTCGACGAGCGGATGCACACCACGCCGTGGTTCCACGCCACGGATATCCCGAACGTGCCGGCAAAGAACCTCGTGCAGATCGGGATCGGCGGCTGGCAGGCCCCGCGGCCGGGCGTGAAGGTCGGCCGGGAGCGCGGCACGACGATCATGACCGTCACCGACTGCGTCGAGATGGGCATCGAGGAGGCCGCGCAGCGCGCACTCGACGTGGCATGGGACGGCGCCGACGCCGTGTGGCTCTCCTTCGACGTCGACTGCCTCGACGCCGCGTTCGTGCCCGGCACCGGATGGCCGGAGCCCGGCGGGTTCCTGCCCCGCGAGGTCCTCAAGTTCATCCAGATCATCGCCGACGCCCGCCCGCTCGCCGGGATCGAGGTCGTCGAGTGCTCCCCGCCCTACGACAACGCCGAGATCACGTCGCTGATCGCCACGCGCGTCATCTGCGACACCCTCGGCTGCCTGGTGCGCTCCGGCCACCTCCCCCGCAGCACGTCCTGATCTGCCCCCAGTCCTCAGGCACGTCCCACCAGCCCGGGAGCCACCATGATCATCCTCGGCGTCGCGATCAGCGTCCTCCTCGTACTCGTCGTCGGTCTCGCGGTCGCCCGCAAGGTCGACGGCGACAGCACCAACTTCCTCGTCGCCGGCCGGTCGCTGGCCCTTCCGCTGTCGGCCGCGGGCCTGATGGGCCAGGCCGTCGACTCCAACGCAACGCTCGGCAACACCGACCTGTCCGCGAGCCTCGGGTTCTGGGCCGGTGCGTCGCTCCCACTCGGACTCGGCCTCTGCCTGCTGCTCACCGGCATCTTCTTCGCCAAGCCGATGAACCGGATGGGCCTGCTCAGCCTGCCCGACTTCTACCGCCGGAAATACGGACGTGGGGTCGAGCTCGTCGCGTCCGTCCTCATGATCTTCAGCTTCTGCATCCTGCTGGCCGGCAACCTGGTGGCGGGCGGGTTCCTGTTCGAGCGATTCCTCGGCACGAGCTACACGCTCGGGGTGCTGCTGATCGTCGGCGTCGTGCTCGCGTACACGATCACCGGCGGCATGTTCAGCGACGCCTACACGGCGTTCATCCAGATGGTCATCACGGTGATCGGCTCGGCGGCGCTGCTGATCTGGGTGGCCGTGACCTACGGGATCACCATCCCCGACGGCATGGGGCCGTTCGACCTCGGCCAGCTCACCGACCCCGCCCAGGGCGCTCCCATCAACTGGGCCACGCTCATCGCGCTGGGTATCGGCGACATCGTCGCCATCGACTTCATGCAGCGCATCTTCTCCGCGAAGTCCCCGGAGACCGCTCGGCGGGCGTGCTTCGTCGGCGCCGCCGGCACCGCGCTCGTCGGCATCCCGTACGCGCTCGTGGCGCTGTCCAGCGGCGCGATACTCGGCGGCGCCGCCGAGGGCCCGGTGCTGTTCGCCGTGCTGGACTACGCCCCGGTGATCCTCACGATCCTCGTGCTGTCCGCGATCGTCGCCGCCTCCTGCTCCACGGCCAACGGCGTCATCCTCGGCACCGCGTGCGTGGCGGTCCGCAACATCGCCGGGCTGGAACAGCAGGCCGACCCGGCGGGCGGGCGCGACCCGCTGCTGCGGCGCGTGCGGTTCACGATGCCGCTCGTCGTGGCCATCGCGATCTTCTTCGCGCTCCGGGTACCCGAGACCGGCATCCTGCTCACCCTTGCGTTCGACCTCATGCTCGCCGGACTGGTGGTGCCGTTCGTGCTCGGCCACTGGTGGCCCGCCCGCATCACGACGGCGGCGGCAGCGGCGTCGATCGGGGTGGGCGTGGTGCTGCGGCTGGTGCTCTTCGCCATGACCCCCACGTTCTACGGCGTCGACAACTCGCTGGTGTACATCCCCAACGACGTGATCGGTTCCGGCTTCGACGGCTGGCCGACGCTGATCTGCCCGGTCGTGTCGCTCGGGGTGTTCGTGGCGGTGGCGCTGCTGGTTCCGGGTCGGACGCCGGCCGCTGAGCCGCACCGCAACGTCGACGCCGTGCCGGTCGAGCCCTGACCGGTCACACCGCCGCCACCATGGTCACCTCGGCCAGGAATGGCAACACCGCGGCGACCACCTCGTCCGGCACCTCCTCGGCGAGGTCGTGTCCGGCGTCGAACACCCGCCCGGTGACGTTGTGCGCCATGAGCCGCATCTGAGCCTCGTTGCGGTCGCCGATGAACGCCGAACCGCCCAGCGCCAGTACCGGGATGTCCAGCTTCGTCCGCGCCGCCTGCCGGTTCTGCTCCGCGTCGACGAGCATCGCTCGGTAGATCGACAGCATCGCGCGGATGCCGCCGGGCATCGAGTAGCAGCGCACGTACTCCTCGATCGCGTCGGGGGTGGCGGTATCGGGGTACGTGCGCTCGCTCTTGATCATGTACGTGATCAGCTCGCGTTCGTGGCCGGCGATCAGCATCTCCGGGACATCGGGCTGGAAGTAGAAGCCCAGGTGCCACAGGTGCATCCCGCCGGAGACGTTCTCGTGGGTGAGCGCCGTGTGGTCCTCGAACCCGAACCCGGGGAACAACGCCTCGGCGAACACGAGGGCGTTGACGTGGTCCCGGTGCCGTGCTGCGAGCTGGTAGCCGATCACCGCTCCCCAGTCCTCACCCATCACGCTGTAGGACTCGTGCCCGAGGTGGGCCATCAGCGCGGCGACGTCGTCGGCCATCGTCGCGGAGTCGTAGCCACCCGAGGGGCGGGCGGAGTCGCCGAGACCACGGAGGTCCGGCGCGACGACCGTGTACCGCGCCGTCAGCTTCGGGATGAGGTGCCGCCAGTGGTAGCTGGTCTTGGGCACGCCGTGCAGCAGCACGACCGCCGGGCCGGAACCGCCCGTGCGGTGGTGCAGGCTGGTCCCGTTGACGTTGGCGCGGCCGGTGCGGACAGGCTCGCCATGATGGTCGTAGATCATTCCTTGTCTCCCTCTCCGAAATAGATTCAAGACTGATCAGTCTTGAAAGATTGCATGCCGAACCGACGGCGATCCCGACCCGTTGCGGCTCAGGCTCTCAGCATCGACATGACCGTGCCGACGGTGACCTTGATGCGGTCGCCGTTCTCGGCACCACCGCGCGCAAGCACCTTCAGGCCGTGGTTGAGCGTGGCCAGCGTGGTCGCCGCCGCCTTCGGGTCGACACCGGGCGCCAGTTCGCCCTCCGCGCGAGCCCTCAGCAGCGCGCCGTAGAGCGCGTTCTCGAGACGGCTGAAGTTGCTCTTGGTGCGCTGGGCGATGTCGGGATCGACGTCCCCGTGTTCAACGGTGGCGTTGACCGCGAAACAACCTCGTGGCATGTCGCGCGTCGCGACCGTCGCGCTGGCCTCGAGCAGATCCTGGATGGCGTCCATGGCGGAGTCGCGCGACGCCAGTATGTCGGCCGGGGTCGGCCCACTGGCCCCGGAGAGGAACCGGTCGAGAGCCGCCAGGTACAGGTCGTGCTTGGAGCCGAAGGTGCCGTACAGGCTCGCCCGGGCGATGCGCAGCTCGTGCACCAGATCGGCGGTGGACGTCCCCTCGTAGCCGTTGCGCCAGAACAGCCGCATCGCCGCGTCCAGGGCGGCCTCCGGGTCGAACTCCTTCGTGCGCGCCACGCCCGAACCGTAGCGATTCTAGATCGATCAGTCAAGAATCGGTCCGGTTCACCTCGGCGCTGCCCGACAGCATGAGATCGGCCCTACGATCGGCGGATGAGGTTCGGGATCGGCATTCCGCAGTTCTTCGGCGACGGCGAGTTCGACTTCGACGCGTTCCGCACGTTCCTCCGCCGGGCAGAGGAGCTCGGCTTCGAGAGCGGCTGGACCCAGGAGCAGGTGCTGGGGCCCTCGTCGCAGCTGTCGGCGCTCGAGACCATGACGTACGCCGCTGCCTGCACGGAGCGGCTGCGGGTGGGTTGCGCGGTGTTCGTGACGACGCTGCACAACCCGGTCCATCTCGCGAAGAGCCTGGCCACGCTGGACCAGCTGAGCGGCGGCCGACTCGACGTCGGCGTCGGCAGCGGCGGGCCGCGCGGCGGGATCTTCCCCGCGTTCGGGCTTCCTCCTGAGCGGTACATCGCGCGGTTCACCGAGGGGCTCGCCCTGATGAAGGCACTGTGGACGGAGGACCCGGTGACCTTCAAGGGCGAGTTCTGGCAGGTGGAGAACGGCGGGATGCATCCGAAGCCGTTCCAGAAGCCGCACCCGCCGATCTGGATGGGCGGCAGCGCCGAGGCGGCTCTGCGCCGCGCGGTCCGGCTCGGCACCGGCTTCTTCGGGGCGGGATCGTCGCCGAACGCGGTGTTCGCCGAGCAGGTCCGCACCGTCCGGCAGCTGCTCGCCGACAGCGGCCGGGACGCCGGGTCGTACCCGATCGCCAAGCGGATCTACACCCTGATCGACGACGACGCGGACCGCGCCCGTACCCGCATGAACGACGCGCTGGCGTCGATCTACGGCGCGCGGATCGAGGCCATCGAGTCCGCCGCGGTCGCCGGAACCCCCGCCGACCTCGTGCGCGGCGTTCGGGAGGCGATCGACGCGGGTGCCGAGCTCGTCCTGTTCACGCAGGTGGGAGACCCGGCCGAGCAGATGGAACGCCTGGCGGCCGAGGTGATCCCCCAGCTCGGCTGAGCCCCGCAGCGGCATGATCACCGGACGGGTGCAACCACGGCCGGATATGGCCGGCACCGCACCCAGCTGCCGATCATGCCGTGCCGCCCCATGATCATCAGATCGGCGCGCCAGCGGCCGCATGTGGCCGCTACTGCACCCACCGGACGATCTTGGCGCGGGCGCGCCGGCGTGATCGGCGGTTGGGCGCGTTACCGGCCATATGCGGCCGGGTACGCGCCCGTTTGGTGATCATGGAACGGGCCTCGGGGGAAGCTCCGGGCGGCGGCGGGACGGGCGGGTCGCCGGGTCCGGTGGGCGCACGGCCGGGCGCTCCGACAGAGCCTCCAGTGCGATGTCCACCGCGCGCTCCAGCTGCGGATCGCGACCGGCCACCCAGTCCTGCGGGCGCATGACGACCTCGATGTCCGGGTCGACGCCGTAGTTCTCGATCGACCAGCCGGAGTCGTCGAACCAGGTGGCGTAGCGCGGCTGCGTGACGCCAGTGCCGTCGACGAGGCTGTAGCGGCTGTCAATCCCGATCACGCCGCCCCACGTGCGCACCCCGACGACGGGGCCGATCCCGAGCCGCTTGATCGCGGCGGTCACGATGTCGCCGTCGGAACCTGCCAGCTCGTCGGCGAGCGCGACGACCGGGCCGCGCGGCGCGTCCTCCGGGTACGTGGTGGCCTGGCGGTGCCGGGGCGCGTCCCAGCCGATCACCTTGCGGGCGAGCTTCTCGATCACGAGCTGGGAGGTGTGGCCGCCGCCGTTGCCGCGCACGTCGAGGATCAGCCCGTCTCGCGATGTCTCCCTGGTGAGATCGCGGTGCAGCTGTGCCCACCCCTGTGCCCCCATGTCCGGGACGTGCAGGTAGCCGAGCCTGCCCTCGGAGCGGTCGGCGACGAACGCGCGGCGGCCCGCCACCCAGTCCTGGTAGCGCAGCGCCGCCTCGGAGCCGAGCGGCTTGACCACCACCCGTCGCACGGCGTCCGCGTCGGGACGGTCGGGTCCGGAACGCACCGTGAGCTCCACCAGCTTGTCGGCCCCGGAGACCAGCAGCGGGGCCGGCCCGTAGCCGGGGTCGACCGGGCGGCCGCCGACCTCGAGGATCACGTCGCCCTCCCGCACGTCGACACCGGGGCCGGACAGCGGGCTGCGGGCGGCGGGCGCCGAGGTCTCCGGCGGCAGCACCCGGACCACCCGCCAGCCCTCGCCGTCCGCGGCGGGCTCGAGATCGGCGCCGAGCAGCCCGGGACGCCCGCCCGAGTCCCCCGCTTTACCGGCCTGGACGTAGGCGTGCGACGTGCCGAGCTCGCCGTGCACCTCCCAGAGCAGGTCGACGAGGTCGTCGTGGCTGCCGACGGCGTCGACGAGCGGGCGGTAGCGGGCGAGCTCCGCGTCCCAGTCGACGCCGGCCATGTCGGCCACCCAGAAGTGGTCGCGCATCAGGCGCCCGGCCTCGTCGAACATCTGGCGCCACTCCGCGGTCGGATCCACCGTGACGTCGATTCGGCTCGTGTCGATCTCGAACTCGTCGGCGTCGCCGGAGGACGGCGTGTCGGAACCGGACCGGTCGGTGCGCAGCACGCGCAACGTCCGGCCGTCGCGCACGACGAGGCGGGTGCCGTCGCCGCTCACGGCGAACGCGCTCACCGGATCGGCGATGACGTCGAGCTTGCGGCGCACCAGGTCGAAGCGCTCCAGCACGGGCCGCTCGGCGCGGTCGTCGGTGTCGGCGAGCGCGTCGCCGAGCACCCCGGACACGGGGATGCGGTACCAGAGCAGGCAGTCCTTGCCCGCCTGCATCCCGCTGTAGCGGGCGGCCGGCACCGGCATCGGCACGACGCGGGCCGTGAGCCCCTCGACGTCGACGACCACCTCCGGTGGGCCGTCGTCGTCCTTCTTCTTCTCGTCCTTCGGCTCCTCCGGTGTCTCGGCCGACGGGTCGTCGGCGGCGGGCGCGCGCAGATCGGTGGGCGCCTCCTCCCCCGGCGACACCGGGCGCCCGTCCGGGCTCGCCCCGAACGGCGACGGCGTGCGGGCGGCCAGCGGCACCAGGAACGGTCGCCACGACGCCGGGAACGTGAGGTCGAACGCGTGCTCGTCGTAGATCGGGTCGAAGCTGCGCCGGGACAGGAAGGCCAGGTACTTGCCGTCGGAGGTGAAGACGGGGTCGGTGTCGGCGAACCGCGGCTCCGTGACGGCGACGAGCGTGTCGTCGGCCAGGCGGGCCATCATGATCCGCGAGAAGCCCGCCTCCGCCGGGTCGCTGTAGGCGAGCCACGCGCTGTCGGGCGACCACGCGAGGTCGGCGAGCTCCCGGTCGGCGCCCTGCGCGAGCTGTCGCAGCGTGCCTGCGGCCACGTCGAGCACGAGGAGCCTGCCGTCGTGCGTGGCCAGCGCCACGGCCGAGGCGTCAGGGGCGGGCGCCAGCTCCAGCACGCGGCCCACCTCGCCCGCACCGAACCGCCGCGGCGGCTCGACCCCCTCGGCCCGCTCGTCGAGCGGGGCGACGCAGATCGCGTCCTCGCCATCGGCGTCGTCGACCCACACGGCCCGATCCGTGCCGAGCGGCCGCGCCAGCCGAGCCCGCACGCCGGGCTCCGCGAGCAGCGTGCGCGCCGGGCCGTCGCGGTGGGTGAGCCGGTGCACGGTGCCGCGGACCAGCGTGATGCTCGTCCGGCCCGTCTTGTCCGGCGCCGCCCGTGTCAGCTCCCGCGCCGTCGACACCCGGTACGGCTCCCGGTTCGTCCGCGGCCCGCCGAGGCGCACGTCCAGCCGCCGCGGTTCGGCGTCGAGCGAGTCGAGGATCCACAGCTCACCCGCTGACTCGTAGACCACGCGCTGCCCGTCGGTGCTCGCGTGCCGCGCGTAGAAAGCAGGCGCCCCCGGCGCGCCGTGATCGGTGTGCCGCCGCAACCCGGTGCCGTCGGCGCCGAGCGAGTACAGGTTGCCCCAGCCCTCGTGGTCGGACAGGAACACGATCCGGGATCCCACGATCATCGGGGAGCTGAGCTGCCCGTCGACGTCGGCGGCGAGCCGCTCGAACTCGCCGGAGCCAGTGCGGTCCCACCAGAGCTTGCCCATGGTGCCGCCGCGGTAGCGCTTCCACCAGGCGGGTTCCCGCACCATCAGCGTGCTGATGACGACCGTGGGGCCGTCCGCGGCCAGCGCCACCTCCGAGACCGGCCCGTACGGGAGCCGGCGCGGGGTGCCACCCGCCGCCGGGATCGCATAGGCCCATGTGCGGCGCGAGGACGCCTGGCCGGTGCCGCTCAGCGCGAGCACCTCACCGTCCGGCGTCCAGCCCAGCGACTCGGCCCGCGGGTCACCCCAATACGTCAGGCGGCGCACACCGCCGCCGTCGACGTCGCTCACGTAGACCTCGGGCGCCCCGTTCTTCCACGACGTCCAGGACACCCGCGTGCCGTCCGGGGACAGCCGCGGGTGCGCGACCGGCACGTCGTCGGCCGTGAGCCGGTACGCACGGCCGCCGGACAGCGGGGCCGTCCAGACGTCGTCCTCCGCGGTGAACACCAGCGTGTCGCCGCGGAGGTGGGGGAAGCGCAGGTAGCTCGGGGACATGAGGGCGACCGTATCGAGGAACGACCCGCCTACGGCACGTTCACCCTCGCGGCGGCAGGATGGCCGGTATGCGGGGGTTCTGGCGGGTGATGGTGGCGGGCGTCGTCGCGATGATCGGGGTGGCCGGCTGCGGGCCAGCGGAACCCGCCCCCACCGACAGCGGTGCCGCGCCGACGACCAGTGCGCCCCCCACCGCCGCCCCCACCCGCACCGGCACCCCGGAGCTGCAGGTCGAGCTCGTGGCGAGCGGCCTCTCGCACGTCTGGGACATCGGCTTCCTCCCCGACGGCCGCGCACTCGTCACCGAGCGGGACGGGCGGATCGCGCTGCTGTCCGGCATCGCGCCTGGCGCGACCGTCCGGGAGGTCGACGCCGACCTCAGCGACGTGTACGCCCGCGGCGAGGGCGGCCTGATGGGGATGGTCGTGCACCCCGACTTCGACCGGTCCCGGCGCTTCACCACGTGCCAGACGCACATGCAGGACGGCAACCCCACCGACGTCCGCCTCGTCACATGGCAGCTGTCGGCCGACGGCGCGTCCGCCACCCGCGTCGCGGACCCGCTGGTCGGCGGACTGCCGATCAACCAGTCCGGCCGCCATTCCGGGTGCCGCCCGACGATCGCGCCGGACGGGTCGCTGCTCGTCGGCACCGGCGACACCGCGCGCGCCGCCGTCGCCCAGGACCTCAACTCGCTCGGCGGCAAGGTGCTGCGCGTGGACCTCGCGACCGGCGGTCCCGCCCCGGGCAACCCGTTCGCCGACGCCCAGAACCCCGCCCAGCGGCTGATCTGGACCTACGGGCACCGCAACGTGCAGGGCGTGGCCGTGCGGCCCGGCAGCGACGACGTTTACACGGCCGAGCACGGCCCCACCGAGGACGACGAGGTCAACCGGCTGCGGCCGGGCGGCAACTACGGCTGGGACCCGTCGCAGGGCGGCACCGTCGGCGGATACGACGAGGACGTGCCGATGACCGACCTCCAGCGCTTCCCCGACGCCGTGCCCGCCGTGTGGAGCTCCGGTGACCCGATCGAGGCGATCTGCGGCGCCGCGTTCCTGTCCGGCGGGCAGTGGGGCGACCTGAACGGCACGCTCGCCGTGGGCGCGCTGCGGGGGGAGACGCTGCTCCTCATGGCCCTCGGCCCCGATGGCGCCGTCACAGGGGTGACCAGGCCCGCGCCGCTCGACGGAACGTTCGGCCGCCTGCGGGCCGTGCGGCTCGGTCCGGACGGAGCGCTGTACGTCTCGACCTCCAACGGGAACAACGACGAGGTTCTGCGCGTCACCCCGATCTAGCCCTCCGGTGGTCGAGTAGGGACGGCGCCCCAGCGCCGTCCCGTATCGAGACCACCAACCCCCGAGACCGGCATGTGGTCTCGATACGCGCCGGCCCTGGCGGGCCGGCGCTACTCGACCACCGGAAGAGGGGCCTGCGCTACTCGACCTGCGGGAGATTCCGGGTCAGCTCCAGCCCTCCGAGCGCGTCACCGGGCGGTCCGGGGCGACGGCGGTGACCGGCCGCCCCTCGTACGCCGTGGAGAGCACGACGTAGGTGTTGATCTGGCCGTGCTCGCCGATGCGCTCGATCACTCCCTCCAGGTGGCCGAGCGACGCGGCACGCAGCTTGAGCATCGTGCAGTGCTCGCCGGACAGCTTGTGGATCTCCACGACCTCCGGGTAGGTCTCGGAGGTCGTGGTCTTGAGCAGGCAATGCCCCAGCGAGCAGCGCAGCTGGATGAACGCGAGCAGCGGCTGCCCTGCCATGGCCGGGTCGACGGTGGCGCGGTAGCCCGAGATCACGCCCGCCGCCTCCAGCCTGCGGACCCGCTCCGCGACCGCAGGCGGCGAGAGGTGCACCCGCTTGCTGAGCGCGTTGTACGACAGGCGGGCGTCGGCCTGCAGCGCGTCGAGCAGCCGCCAGTCGACATCGTCCAGCTCGAACGATCGTGAGGTCTCCACCGGCGAACTCCTCGCGTTCGTGAACCGGAACGGGCTCCCGACCCCCGCTGCGCCCCTTCGCCGGGCCGCCCGTCCTTCCTACCGTTTTCCGTGTGTTCCCACTGCTGCTCGCGAGCCTGCTCGGCGGGCTCGCCCAGTCCATCGGTGGCTCGGCCGCCGCCCTGCTGGCCCGCGACCTCGGCGGCTCGGACGCCGTGGCCGGGCTCCCGCAGGCCGTGCTCGTGGTCGGGTCGGCCGTGGCGGCCCTCGGGATGTCGGCGCTCAGCCGGCGGTGCGGGCGCCCGCGGGCGCTCGCCACCGGGCTGGCGGTGGCGACGGGCGGGAGCGTCGTCGTCGTGCTGGCCGGCGATCTGACCGGGCTACTCGTCGGCACCCTCCTGCTGGGCGCGGGGACGGCCGCCGTGATGCTCGGCCGGTACGCGGCGGCCGACGGCGCACCGGAGGGGGCGCGGGCCCGCGCCATGGCCACGGTGCTCGTGGCCACCACTGTGGGCGCGGTGGCCGGGCCGAACCTGCTGGTGCCGGCGGACGTGCTCGGCCGCGCGCTCGGGTTGCCAGGGCTGAGCGGAGCGTACGTCGTGGCGGCGGTCTGCTTCGCCGCCGGCGCCGGCCTGCTGCTGCGGCTGCCGATGCGCTTGCCCGAGACGGAACCGGACCCGCACGTCGCGACGCACGGCACCCCGGTGCGCGGGCTCGCGGTGCTGGCGCTCACGAACCTGGTGATGGTCGGTGTGATGACCATGGCGCCGGTGCACCTGCACCACCTCGGCGTCGGGCTGGGGGCGATCGGGCTGGTGGTGAGCCTGCACATCGCCGGGATGTTCGCGCCAGCGCCGCTGTCGGGTTGGCTCACCGACCGGTGGGGCCCCACGCCGACGACGGCGCTGGCCGGGGCGGTGCTCGTGGTGTCGGCGTTGCTGGCGGCCACGGCCGCGGGCGCGCCGCTCGTGCTCGGCGTGGCGCTCGTGCTGCTCGGTGTCGGGTGGAACCTCGGCCTCGTGGCCGGCAGCACCCTGCTCACCGCGGGTGTTCCCGCTGCCGAGCGCCCGCGTAGGGAGGGCTGGGGCGAGGTCGCGATGGGGATCTCGGCCGCCGGCGGCGGCGCGGCGTCCGGCGCGGTGATGAGCGGCGGCGGTTACGGGCTGCTCGCCTCGGCAGGCGCCGCGGTGGCGGCACTCGTCGTGGCGGCCGCGTGGCAGGCCAGGCTCAGCGCGTGCCGTACCGCACCGCGGCCCGCTCCCGCGCCTTCGCCGCCTCGACCTCGCGGTCCTTCGGCGGCGCCGCGGTGACGAGCTCGTCGAGGAGCTGGCGGGTGGCCTCGGTGACGGCGTCGACGGCCCGCGCGAAGGCCGCCTCGTTGGCCTGCGACGGCTTGGCCGTCCCACTGACCTTCCGCACGTACTGCAGGGCAGCCGCGCGCACCTCGTCGGTGCTGGCCGGTGGTTCGAAGTTGTGCAGGGTCCGGATGTTGCGGCACACGGGACGAGCCCCCTCATGGACGAACAGCACTCTCGGCTCGAACGTACTGGACCAGCAGGCGCATCGTCGTCGCCACCGTTCAGCCGGTGTGATCTGAGTCACCAAGCGAGTAGAGTGCGCGCCCCTTCAACGAGAGGGAATCGCCATGAGCAACATCGAGAGCCACCGCCGCTCCGCCGACCTGTTCAACAGCCGCGACTGGGACGGAATGGCCGCCGATCTGGCCGAGAACTGCGAACTGGTCGACCAGGCGCGCAACGTCACGGTGAAAGGGCGCCAGCAGTTCATCGAGCTCAACCAGGGCTGGGTGGCCGCATTCTCCGACGGCAAGATCACCAGCCCTCGCTTCTTCGATGCCGGCTCGGCCACGGTGATGCTGTTCACCGGTGTGGGCCGCAACGACGGACCGCTGGGCCCGCTACCCGCGACCGGGCGCGAGGTGGCCCTGCCCTACTGCGAGATCCACGAGTACGACGCGGAGGGGAAAGTCGTCCGGGCCGAGTGGTACTACGACCAGCTGAGCCTGCTCACCCAGCTCGGCCACATGCAGCCGCCCGAGTAGCCGAGCATCCCGCTCCGGTGGTCGAGTAGGGACGGCGCCCCGGCGCCGGCCCGTATCGAGACCACGAACATAGAGGCAGGCCGTGGCCTGTGGTCTCGATTCGCGCCGGCCCTGGCGGGCCGGCGCTACTCGACCACCGGAAACTGCGGGTGCTCAGGCGGTGACGCGCATCGCCCCGTCCAGCTCGCCCTTCTCCTGGCGGGCGGCCAGCACGGCGAGCCTCGTGAACTTCTTGTCGAACGCCTCCTGGGTGAGGCCGCGCTCGCGGTACTCCTTCGCCAGCTGGACGGCGCCGTCCGGGATGGACCACTGCGCCTCGAACCCGAGCTCCTTGCGAGCGCGGGCGAAGTCGACGCGGTAGGAGCGCGGGTCGTTGCCGGCCTCGCCGGTGATCGAGAGCTCCGAGCCGGGCACGGCGTCCACCACGGCCTGGGCGATCTCGGCGACGGTGCGGTTGTTCCTCTCGGTGCCCACGTTGTAGGCGCGGGCCCGCACCACGTCGGCGGGCGCGGCGAGCGCGGCGGCCACGGCGCCCGCGATGTCGTCGGCATGGGCGAGCGGGCGCCACGGGGTGCCGTCGGAGAGCACCTTGACCACGTTGGTCAGGATCGCGTGCCCCACGAGGTTGTTCAGCACGATGTCGGCGCGCAGCCGCGGCGAGAAGCCGAACGCGGTGGCGTTGCGCATCGAGACCGGCACGAAGTCGCTGTCGGCCAGCTCCGCGAGGTCGTCCTCGACGCGGACCTTCGAGATCGCGTAAGGGGTGACCGGTTTGAGCGGGGCGTCCTCGTCCACGAGCTCGTCGCCGGACTGAGCGCCGTACACCGAGCAGGTGGAGGCGTAGACGAAGCGCTTGACGCCCGCCTCCTTCGACAGCCGCGCCAGCCGGGTGGAGGCGTGGTGGTTGATGTCGTAGGTGATCTCCGGGGCGAGCGAGCCCAGCGGGTCGTTGGACAGCGCCGCCATGTGCACGACGGCGTCGAAGCCCTGCAGCTGCTCGACGGTGACGTCACGCAGGTCGGTGGACAGGCCCTGAACGTCCGGGACGTCGAGGGAGCCGAGCACGCAGTCGGCGAACAGGCCGCTGTCCAGGCCGGTCACCTCGTGTCCTGCCGCGGTGAGGATCGGGGCCATCACGGTGCCCAGGTAGCCCTGGTGGCCGGTCAGCAGGATGCGCACAGGTGCTCTTTCCCTTCGGTCGTCGTCATCTCGCCGTACTTCATTTCTCCGTCGAGCCCGTCCCCGGGCCCGTTACCGGATCCCGTCCATCGGATCGCCACTCGGGAGCGGCGCCACACCGAGCACCAGCTTCCCGACGTGGAACGCCTCGGCGTACCGCGCGTGGCACTGCACGCCCCGGATCCGGGCGAGGCCGCCGAACGTCTCCGGGTCGAACCACCTCCGGTCCCGCTGGGACCCGTAGTGCTCGTGCAGCTTCGCGATCTTCTCGCGCAGCACGGGCTCGGCGAGCGGGAGGTACACGCTCGGCTGGGCGAGGTCGCCGTCCCACTTGAGGATCTCGTAGCCCAGCGTGAGGTGGTCGCGGAACACCGTGGGCACGAGCTCGGCGAGCGTGCGGTGGTCCTGGTGGGCGTCGTGCGCCGACGGGGCGAGCACGAGGTCCGGCTCACCGTGCGTGCGCAGCTCCTCGAGCGCGAGCTTGGCCCGCTCCCACCGGGTCGGCACCCGCCCGTCCGGCAGGTCGAGGACCGTGACGTCGAGCTTCGCGCCGGGGCAGAACGCGGTGAGCGCGGCTCGCTCCTCCTCCTCGCGGAGTGAGCCGCCGCCGGTGAGTACGAGCGCCGTCACCGTGACGCCGGGGTGGGCGCGGCACAGCTCGAGGAGCGCCCCACCCGCTCCGATCACGATGTCGTCGCAGTGGGCACCGAGCAGCAGCATCCGGTCGAGACGCTCGGGAAGCAGGGTCAGCACGTCAGCCCGCCGCTACCGCTCGACGAGGGCGCCGCGCATGCTCGCGATGGCGGCCTGCAGCGGGTCGTGCTCGGGCGTGACGAAATCCGGTTCGTCGTCGGCGTTGTCGGTGTCCTGCTCCCAGAGCATCCACGGCCGGTTCCCGGCCCGGTAGGCCGCCTCGAGGGCGTGGCGCTCCTTCACCGTGTCGGCAGGCTGCCAGAACCCGCGATGGCGGTAGGCCATCAACCGGCCCTCCTTCGCCAGCGGGCGGCACGCATCCATGATCAGATCGCCGTTCTGGGGCAGGTAGTCGAAGATCTCCGGGCGCAGCACGAAGTAGCCGCCGTTCTCCCACAGCGGCATCTCCTGCAACGTGGTGATCCCGGCAACCCGGTCGTCGTCACCCACGTCGACGCAGTGGAACGCCGACTGCGGCGGCACCGCCAGCAGCGCGCCCACCGCGTCCGAGCGCCGGAACTTCTCCACCATCCTGTTCAGCGGCAGGTCGGTGAGCACGTCGGCGTAGTTGGCCAGGAACATCTCCTCGCCCGCCACGTGCCGGCGCACCCGCCGCAGCCGCTCCCCGATCGGGGAGTCGAGCCCGGTGTGCACGAACGTGATGGTCCAGTCGGAGATGTCGCTGCCCAAGAGGTGCACGTCCCCGCCGCGCAGCACGAAGTCGTTGGACGCGGTCTCGGAGTAGGTCAGGAAGAAGTCCTTGATGTGGTGGGCCCCGTAGCCGAGGCACAGCACGAAGTCGGTGTGCCCGAAGTGCGCGTAGTAGCGCATCACGTGCCAGATCAGCGGCCGTGGTCCCACCGGGTGCATCGGCTTGGGCAGATCGGACACGCCGTCGCGCATCCGCATCCCATAGCCACCGCAGAACAGCACGACCTTCACGAGACCACCTCGAGCTCGGGGATCGGGAACACGAGCTTGCCGCCCCACTCGCGCACGTAGGAGAGCTGCTCGACCAGCTCGTCACGCAGGTTCCACGGCAAGATGAGCACGTAGTCCGGTCGATCGGCGGCGATCCGCTCCGGAGGCAGCACCGGGATCCGCATCCCGGGCGTGAACTTGCCGTGCTTGTAGGGGTTGCGGTCCACGGTGTACGCGAGCAGGTCGGGCCGGATGCCGCAGTAGTTGAGCAACGTGTTGCCCTTGCCGGGGGCTCCGTAGCCGACGACCTTCTTGCCCGCGCGCCGCGCGTCCACGAGGAAGGCGACGAGGTCGTCGCGCACCCGCGACACGGCCTCCGCGAACCCGTCGTGGCCCTCCGCGGTGTGCAGCCCGGCTGCCTCCTCGGCGGCGAGCACCTCGCGCACCCGCTCCGACGGCTCACCGGCCACTTCGCTGGGCCGGGCCCACATCCGGATCGACCCGCCGTGGGTGTCGAGCAGCTCGACGTCGACGAGGGTGAGGCCGCCGGTGGCGAGCGCCCGCTGGCCCGTGAGCAGCGTGTAGTACTGGAAGTGCTCGTGGTAGACCGTGTCGAACTGGGTGCGCTCCACCAGCGTGAGCAGGTGCTGCACCTCGATCGACACCCACCCGTCGTCGGCCACCATCGACCGCAGCCCCCGGGTGAACCCGATGACGTCCGGGATGTGCGCGTAGACGTTGTTGAGGGAGACGAGGTCGGCCGGGCCGTGCTCCTTGCGCACCTGCTCGCCGGTCTCGGGCGTGAGGAACGCGGTGAGCGTGGGCACGCCCTTCTCCCGCGCCGCCTCGCCGACGTTCACCGACGGCTCGACGCCGAGGCAGCGGATGCCGCGCTCGACGACGTGCTGCAGCAGGTAACCGTCGTTGCTCGCGACCTCGACGACGAACGACTCCGGTCCCAGCTTCAGCCGCGTCACGGCGTCGTCGACGAACCGGCGGGCGTGCTCCACCCATGACGTCGAGAACGACGAGAAGTAGGCGTACTCGGTGAACGTGTCCTCGGGCGTGATCAACGGCGGGAGCTGGGCCAGCAGGCACCGGGCGCACACCCGCACGTGCAGCGGGTAGGTGACCTCCGGCTCCTCGGTCTCCTCCGCCGTGAGGATCCGCTCACAGGGGGGCGTTGCGCCGAGATCGAGGAAGCTACGCAGCTGCGTCGACCCGCAGAGCCGGCAGGACGGGGCCGGGACACCCACGCCCGGCCCACGCGCTTCCGCGTCGGACTGAGCGTTGTCGGTCAGCACCGCGTCGACCCCCCGGTTGTCGCCTCGGTGCGCACTTTCTCCACGCGCACGGCCGCCAGTGTTCCACGAGCCGCGTCCAGCCCGGCCCCGGGTGGGGGCCCACCCGAACGTGGCAGCTACCGGCGCCTGCCCGGTTCGGCCTGGTCAGGCCGGGGTGGACGGATGTCAGTTGGCCGTGAGGCGGGCCAGCCGGCGGCTGGTCGGCCAGCGCACGTCGTATGCCCAGCCGAGGCGCTCGAACATCCAGATGACCCGTGCCGAGATGTCGATCTGACCGCGCAGCACCCCGTGGCGGGCACACGTCGGGTCGGCGTGGTGCAGGTTGTGCCACGACTCGCCCATGGACAGGATCGCGAGCGGCCAGAAGTTGCGCGAACGGTCGCGGGAGCGGAACGGGCGCTCCCCGATCATGTGGCAGATCGAGTTGATCGACCACGTGACGTGGTTGGAGAGCGCGAGCCTCACCAACCCACCCCAGAAGAAGCCGGTGATCGCGCCGGTCCATGACCACGAGATGAGCGCGCCGAGCACCGCCGGGAGCAGCAGGCTCACCGCCACCCACACCCCGAACGTCTTGCTCACCCGCACGACCGCCCGGTCGGCGAGCAGGTCGGGGATGAAGCGCCGCTGGTTGGTCTCGTTCCGGTCGAAGAACCAGGTCATGTGCGCGTGCAGGAACCCGCGCGCGACCGCGAGCGGCGACGTGCCGTGCAGCCACGGCGAGTGCGGGTCGCCCTCCCGGTCGGAGAAGGCGTGGTGGCGCCGGTGGTCGGCCACCCAGTTGAGCACGTTGCCCTGCACGGCGAGTGACCCGGTGATCGCCATCGCGACCCGCAGCCACGTCTTCGCCTTGAACGACTTGTGGGTGAAGTGGCGGTGGAACCCGACCGTGACGCCCAGCATCGCCAGCACGTAGAACACGGCGAGCAGCAGCAGATCGTGCCAGTCGACTCCCCAGCCCCACACCAGCGGCACGGCCACGACGGGCGCGATCATCGGAACCGCCACGAACACATAGATCATTGCGTGCTGGAACGCCGTGCGCCGCCCGGTGATCACCGGATTGGGACCCGCGGTGAGCGGGTCCTGGGCCGTGACGGTCATCTGGCTCCTCGGGCTGGTCCGAAACGGTCTCGCGCGGCGAGGCTAAGGGATGACGATGTCGTCCACCGCCACCGCATGCGAACTCCCGGCGAACCACCCGAAGCGCGCAGACGTCGCCGCTCGCCCGAGCCAACGCGGCACCGTGCAAACCGGTTCCCGGCCCATGCCAGGATGAAGGCCTGTCCGCCGTGGTGTAACGGCAGCACCTCGGATTTTGGTTCCGATGGTCCAGGTTCGAATCCTGGCGGCGGAGCAGGGTTTCAGCTCGTTTGCACCGCGCCGCGCGATGATCGCGGGGGGTGGTACGCCGGCGACGGTTCTGCCGCGCCGGAACCACGTGCGCTGATCACGACCTGTTGCCGGCCCGAGGGCCGGGAGCCGACGCCGTCACTTGCGGAACAGCAGGTACAGCACCAGCAATATGATGAGCAGGGCGATCAGGCCACCTCCTCCGTCATGATCGCCGTCAGCCAGCACCATTGCGACTGTTCCTGCCACGGGCAGCCTCCGCCGCGCATCCGAGAAGGTGGACGTGTAACCCGATCGGGTACCCGCGCCCAGTCAACGGCACGCGCCCGCCGTCGACGAGATGACACGCCGCATCGAGCTCCAACCATCCGGGAAGCCCGTTGGTGTGCTGCCCGCGTTCACGATCAACGTCCCACAGCCCGCACTCGACGACCTCCACCAACGGCTCGCTCGCGTCCGCTGGCCGTCCGATGAGGAGGGCGGCCTCGATCAGCCCTTCCTGCGTGAGCTGGTGGCCCGGTGGCGCGACGGGTACGACTGGCACACCGCCGAGGCGGCGCTCAACCGGCTGCCGCAGATCAGGGCGGCGGTCGGCGGGGTCCGGATCCACGCCGTGCACGTGCGCGGACGCGGCCCGAGGCCGCTGCCCATCGTGCTGACCCACGGATGGCCGAGCACGTTCGCGGAGTTCGCCGACGTCGTCGGCCCGCTGGCCGACCCGGCGGCACACGGCGCCGATCCGGAGGACGCATTCGACGTGGTTGTCCCGTCACTGCCCGGATACGGGTTCTCCGATCCGCTGCCCGCCGGCAGGTCGCGGCGGGTGACGGACGTGTGGTGCGAGCTCATGTCGGCGCTCGGCTACGAGCGCTTCGCGGCACACGGGGGCGACATCGGCGCGTTCGTCACCACACGTCTGGCGATCGAGCACCCGCTACGGCTGGTCGGCGTCCACACCGGATTCCCGGCCGAGCCACCCGTTGACGACGACCTGTCGGGCGAGGAGCAGCGGTTCCTGCGGCGCCGACGGCTCGATCGCGAAGCCGGTGGCGCGTACGCCCACACCCAGCGCACCCGCCCGCTGACGCTCGCGTACGGGCTGTCCGACTCACCGGTCGGCCTCGCCGCGTGGATCCTCGACAAGTGGCGGGACTGGAGCGACTGCGACGGCGACCTCCGCACCCGGTTCACCCACGACCAGCTGCTGACGGTGGTGAGCCTTTACTGGCTGACCGGCACCATCGGCAGCTCGTTCCGCTTCTACCGCGAGTGGGGCCTGAGCAGCGATCCCGATCTCGTGCAGCGGTACCCGCACTCCCCGCCGGGGATCGACACGCACCGGCTCCCGCCCGGCCTGCGGGTCGGGGTGCCCGCCGCGGTCGCGCTGTTCGGGGCGAGCTACCCGCGCCGGTACGTCGAGCGGGCGTACACCGACCTCCGCCGTCTCACCGTGATGCCCCGAGGCGGGCACTTCCCGGCGCTGGAGGAACCCGGGCTGCTCGTCGACGACATCCGGGCGTTCTTCCGCCCGTTGCGCGCGTGACGACCACAGAACACGACGAACGGCCCCCTCGCCGACAGGCACCGGCGAGAGGACCGTTCGTCGACTTTCGAGTCAGCGGCCGCCGGGACGCGGCGGCGGCTCGGGCGGACGTCCGTTGCCCGTGCACCTCATGTCCAACTCCTTCACCCCTCGAGACCCACCGGCGCCGCTCACTCGAGGGCGGCGTCCAGCGTGATCGTGGTTCCGGACAGCGCCTTGCTGACCGGGCAACCGTTCTTTGCCGCTTGAGCGGCATTGCTAAACCCGTCCGCGTCGAGGCCCTCGACCTCGGCGCGGACCGTGAGAGCGATCTCCGAGATCCGGAACCCACCCGCGGGGTCCGGTGACAACGTGACGGCAGCCGTCACGTCCAGCGACTGCGGCGTGCCGCCGGCCCGCGCGATCTCGGCCGAGAGTGCCATCGAGTAGCACGCCGAGTGGGCGGCGGCGATGAGCTCCTCAGGGCTGGTCGTGCCGTCGGCGTCGTCCGCCGCCCGCTTGGGAAAGCTGACGTCGTACGTTCCGACGCCGCTGCTGCTGAGCTCGACCTGACCGGACCCGTTCTGCAGGTCACCGTTCCAGGCCGTCCGGGCGGTACGCGTCGGCATGCTGGTGTCTCCTCCTCGTCGTCGCTCCACCCTGACAACTGATGAGTCGCCCGTCTCGTCGCGGATGACACATCCGCTGAGCCGACCGGTGGGTGATCTACGCCGAGTGGTCGTTTCGGCCGCGTTACCGGCCCGTACCAGCCCTAATGGACCTCAACCGCGTCGCCGACCTCGAGAAAGTTGTAGAACTCGACGGCGTCGTCGTGCCCGAGGCGCACGCACCCCTTCGACGGGCCGCGGAGGCTGCCCTCGTGGAACGCGATCCCGCCCTCGGCGAAGAAGACGGCGAACGGCATCGGCGCACCCTCGTACTCCACGCTGCGGTGGTTCGTGTCCTTCCACTCCACGCGGAACTCGCCCTTGGGCGTCTCGTGGCCGGGACCGCCGGGGCTGATCTGCACGGGACCGCGCACGACGGCGCCGTCGTCGATGAGCCACGCGCGCTTCGCGCCGAGGTCGACGCAGGCGCGCACGTCCTCCGTACAGGGGGTGCCTTCGACGAGCCCGTCGTCCGCCTGGGCGGTACCGGCCACGCCGAACCCGCCGAGAACGACCAGCACGGCCGCCGCCACCAGCGAACGCGCGCGGACGCGTGCCGCCCTGCTGTGCTTGCCCATCGAAGCCTTCCGAGTCGAGACCGCGCCGGTCTGTGACGATTCCAGCACGGAGAGTGCTCGGCCCGGACAACGACCGGCCACCCTCCTGGTTACGAGGCCTCCCCGGGCGGCGGCACACGGACGGGTGAACCCGTACGATCGGTCGGTCCCGACCGCCGGCACCGGCGCGTCGAGCCGCGCCAGACGCGGCATCGCCGTCCGCCTGCCGTGCCGGTCCCGGCCACGACCAGGAGTGGACTCCATGCTCGACCCGCACGGGCGAGGATCGTCCGGCGCCACGCCGTCCCGGCCCGCGGCGGCGATCGTGCTGGCAGCAGGTGAGGGCACGCGGATGCGGTCCGCCGTCCCGAAGGTCCTGCACCCCATCGCAGGCCGCAGCCTGCTCGGCCACGCCGTGCACGCGGTCGCGGCGCTCGAGCCCGAGCACCTCGTCGTGGTGGTCGGGGCGGGAGCCGAGCAGGTCCGCGAGGCGATCGACGGGATGGTCGGCGAGCTCGCCCGCCCGGTGCTCGTCGCCGAGCAACACAAGCGGCTGGGCACCGGCCACGCCGTCCGCTGTGCGCTCGACGCGCTGCCCGCCGACCTGTCGGGACCGATCGTCGTCACCTACGGCGACGTGCCGCTGCTCGAACCGCCCACGCTGGCCGCCCTGCTCGCGGACCACGCGGCCTCCGGCGCCCCGCTGGCGCTGCTCACCAGCGAGGTCGACGACCCGGCTGGCTACGGCCGGGTGGTGCGCGAGTCCGACGGCACCGTCACCCGGATCGTCGAGGAGGTCGACGCCACCCCAGAGCAGCGAGCCCTGCGCGAGGTGAACTCCGGCGTGTACGCCTTCGACACCGGGTTCCTGCTCGCCGCGATCGACCGCCTGCGTGCCCACAACAGCCAGGGCGAGCTCTACCTCACGGACCTGGTCAAGATCGCCCACGACGACGAGCTCGACGTGCGCGGCGTGCGCTGCGAGGACGACTGGCAGCTGCGCGGCGTCAACGACCGCGTGCAGCTGGCCTCCATGCGGGCCGAGCTCAACCGGCGCCTGCTCGAGCAGTGGATGTACGCGGGCGTCACGGTGATCGACCCCGGCAGCACGTGGGTGGACGTGCAGGTCCGGCTCGAGCCCGACACCGTGCTGCACTCCGGCACCCAGCTGCACGGCGCCACGTCGGTGGCGGGCGCGGCCGAGATCGGCCCGGACACGACCCTCACCGACTGCGAGATCGGCGCGGGCGCGAAGGTGGTGCGCACGCACGGCAGCGGCGCGGTGATCGGTCCCGGCGCGTCCGTCGGGCCGTTCGCCTACCTGCGCCCTGGCGCGCGGCTCGGGGAACGCGGCAAGATCGGCACGTTCGTCGAGGTGAAGAACTCCGACATCGGAGCGGGCACCAAGGTGCCGCACCTGACGTACGTCGGCGACGCCACGATCGGCGAGCACAGCAACATCGGCGCGTCATCCGTGTTCGTGAACTACGACGGGGTACGCAAACAACGCACGGTGGTCGGCTCGCACGTGAGGACGGGGTCGGACAACACGTTCGTCGCGCCAGTGCACGTCGGTGACGGCGCATACACCGGCGCCGGAACCGTCGTGCGTGAGGACGTCCCCCCGGGGGCGCTGGCCGTGTCGGCCGGGTCACAGCGCACCATCGAGGGGTGGGTCGCCCGCAAACGACCCGGCACCCCGGCCGCCGAGGCCGCCGCCCGCGCGGCCGACCCGGCCATCGACGTCCACGGAGGCACAGCACGGTGAGCGTGATGTCGGCGACGCCCAAGAAGAACCTCATGCTCTTCTCGGGGCGCGCACACCCGGAGCTCGCCGAGCAGGTGGCGAAGCACCTCGACGTGACGATCACCCCGCAGTCGGCGTACTCGTTCGCCAACGGGGAGATCTTCGTCCGGTTCGAGGAGTCGGTGCGCGGGTGCGACGCGTTCGTGCTGCAGGCGCACTCGGCGCCGATCAACGACCAGATCATGGAGCACCTGATCATGGTCGACGCCTTGAAGCGGGCGTCGGCCAAGCGGATCACCGTGGTGATGCCGTTCTGGGGCTACGCCCGCCAGGACAAGAAGCACCGCGGCCGCGAGCCGATCTCCGCCCGCCTGATCGCCGACATGTTCAAGGTCGCGGGCGCCGACCGCATCATGACCGTCGACCTGCACACCGCCCAGATCCAGGGTTTCTTCGACGGTCCGGTCGACCACCTGTTCGCGCTGCCGGTGCTCGCCGAGCACATCAAGCGCACCTACTCCGACCACGAGATGGCCGTCGTCTCCCCCGACTCCGGTCGCGTACGACTGGCCGAGCGGTGGGCCGAGACGCTCGGGGGCACCCCACTGGCGTTCATCCACAAGACCCGCGACCCGCGCAGGCCGAACGAGGCCGTCGCCAACCGGGTGGTCGGCGAGGTCGAGGGCAGGCTGTGCGTCGTGATCGACGACATGATCGACACCGGTGGCACGGTGGCCAAGACGGCCGAGGTGCTGCTGAAGTCGGGTGCGAAGGACGTCGTCGTCGCCGCAACGCACGGCGTGCTGTCCGGCCCGGCCCCCGACCGGCTCGCCGCCTGCGGGGCCCGTGAGGTGATCTTCACCGACACCCTGCCGATCCCGGACGAGAAGCGCTTCCCGACGATGACGGTCCTGTCGATCGCGCCGCTGCTTGCCCGCGCCATCCACGAGGTCTTCGACGACGGCTCGGTCACGAGCCTGTTCAACGGCAACGCCTGACACGCTCCCCGCCAGTCGCGGGCCGGGCGGGCGACTGGGGAGGACTTGACTGGCTGTGGTCCCGTCCTCGCCCGCTGGCCAGCCCTGGAACCTGGGGCGTGATCAGCGGGATCGGGACCTGAGCTGCACCCCCTGCAGCTGGTGCCCCGTTCCTGCTGATCTATGGACCTGCCCGCGGCCCTGCCCAGGGGTGTCTCGCCTCGATCACCCGGGAGAGGGCAGGGGCGTGGAGGGTCGGAACCACAGCCGGTTGCGTGGCACCCAGACCGCGGTGGTCTCGTCGAGAACAGGCGTGCCCCCCAGTCGGGGACGGCCGCCAACGCACCCCAGGGTTCGGTAGTGCACCCAACCGAGCCACCTCCGTGCGGCAGCGGGTCGAGGTGAACGGGCGGGAACATGCGCGAGGCCCGGATCGCGGGGCGGGCGCCCGGTGGCCCGGGCCGGGAACGGCGCGCCCACCGGCAGCTGCCCAACCAGACCGACCTGATCGACACGATCGCGCCTGACCCACCCCGACCCCTCGACCGGCGGCGGGCATGATCCGAACTAGCGGTTGTCCATGGCTGCCCCCACGACCATGAGCATCCGAAACTCCGGATCATGAGAGCGAAGATCCCGAGTAGCGGGTGCTCATGGCTGCCGGCACAACCATGAGCAACCGATACTGCGGATCATGGGCCTGCCCACCACCGAACGACCCAGAGCGTGCTCCCCCGGCGCCGATCGAGGAGTCGGGAGCGGAGCGACGGCCATCAACCGCGACTCGCGCGCACCCAGACCGCGACTCGCGCACACCAGACCGCGACTCGCGCACACCCAGACCGCGACTCGCGGAAGTGGGGCTGCCGCACCCGGAGGTCGGGGCGCTGGGAACCGTCACGTATCGTGGACGCCAGTTCCGCGGCGAGGGCGGGTGCACGCTGGCCCGCCGTGATCGACGCAGTCCCGGGTACCACCGGTCTGCCTCGTCGCGCGCGTCCACCGCAGCAGTTCTGATCGAGGAGACAACCGTGGCCGAGGCCCGTATCGACGCCGAGACCCGCACGGAGTTCGGCAAGGGCGCCGCCCGCCGCACCCGCCGCGCCGGAAAGATCCCCGCCGTGCTCTACGGGCACGGCACCGACCCGCAGCACCTCTCGCTCCCGCAGCTGGAGTTCGCCCGCGTGGTCCGCGAGCAGGGCCGCAACGCCGTGCTGAGCCTGAACATCGGCGGCGAGACCCAGCTCGCCCTGACCAAGACGGTGGTCACGCACCCGATCCGCCCGTACATCGAGCACGTCGACCTGCTGGTGATCAGCCGCGGCGAGAAGGTGGGCGTCGAGGTTCAGCTCGTCGTCGTCGGCGACGCCGCCCCCGGCACCATGGTCAGCCAGGAGCTCAACACGCTCGAGGTGGAGGCCGACGTCTCCAGCATCCCCGAGCAGATCGAGGTCTCCGTCGAGGGCCTCGTGGTGGGGTCCCAGATCCACGCCTCCGACGTGCGGCTGCCCGCGGGCACCGAGCTGAAGGCCGACCCGGAGCTGCTCGTCGTCAACGTCGTGCCGTCGCCCACCGAGCAGCAGATGGAGGGTGAGGTCGACCTCGAGGGCGCCGGTGTCGTCGAGGAGTCGCCCTCGACCCCGGCCGAGTCCTCCGGCTCGGAGAGCTGAGCATGCCGCCGGGCCCCGCGTTGGTGATCGGGCTCGGCAACCCCGGCCCCGACTACGCCGACACCCGGCACAACGTCGGGGTCGGCGTGGTCGAGCTGCTCGCCGCGCGGGCAGGCGGCGGCAGGTTCTCCAAGCACCGCACGAACGCGGACGTGCTCGAGGGCCGGCTCGCCGGCCGCCGGGTGGTGTTCGCGAAGCCGCGCACGTACATGAACGTGTCGGGCGGGCCGGTCGCCGGCCTCGTCCGGTACTTCTCGGTTCCGGTCGAGGACCTCATCGTGATCCACGACGACCTCGACCTCGGCTTCGGCGTGATCCGGCTCAAGCGCGGCGGCGGCGAGGGCGGGCACAACGGGCTGCGCTCTATCAGCGCGTCCCTCGGCACGAAGGAGTACCTGCGCGTCCGGTTCGGCATCGGCCGCCCGCCGGGTCGCCAGGACCCGGCCGACTACGTGCTGAAGCGTTTCTCCGGCACGGAGCGCAAGGACCTGGAGTTCGCGATCGACCTGGCCGCAGACGCAGCGGAGGCGTTGCTCTCCGACGGTTTGGAACCCGCGCAGAACAGGTTCCACGCCCTGAGCGGCTGATCCGGCACGGACGTCGGCGGTGTCGAAGAGCGTGACGCCGTGGTCGAGCGCCCGATCCATGATCGCGCGGGCGTCGGCTTCCGGTGTGACGGGGGCCGAAGTTCATCGTGCCGAGCGCGACCGGGCTGACCAGTAAGCCCGTGCGCCCCAGGTGGCGATGGTCCATGTGTCAGCTCCTGAACCGGTCGGGGGAGAAACGCTCCAGCGGGATCGACGACCCGCCTGCGAGCGCGAGGTCGGCGACGATCTCGCCGACGGCGCTGGCGTGCTTGAAGCCGTGCCCGGAGAAGCCGCCCGCGAGCACGAGGCGCGGGGCGGCCTCGGGACTGCCGAGCACGAAGTCGCCGTCCGGCGTCTTCGAGTTCATGCACGCGCGCGCGTCCACAGGCGTCGGTGTGAGACCGGGGAACGCGGCACGGCAGAACCCCGCGACGGGCTCGACGTCCTTCTCGTCGACGGGGTGGTCGTTGTCGCGGGGGTGGTCGATCCACGGCTTGGGCGCGCTCGGCCCCGCACCGAGCTTCACGCCGCGGCCGTCGACGTCCGGGATCCCCCATCCATCGACGGGCCCGCTCTCGCGGATGAACACGGGGAACCGGTCGGGCCGGTACGTGGCGCGGTCGGCGCCGGTGAACCACATCAGCGAGGAGCGCTGGATGCGCAGGGGCAGGTCGGGGAGCAGATCGGTGAACCAGGCGCCGGTCGCGACGATCGCGCTGCGGGCGGTGACGACCTCGTCAGCGGTCTCGATCCTGACGCCGGTTTCCTCGGGATGGATCGCGGTGACCCCGCTTGCCGTCCGCAGCTGGGCGCCCGCGGCGGTGGCGAGGCCGAACGCCGCGGTGATCGCGGCCTCCGGGTTCAGCACGCCCGCTCCGGGTTCGTAGACACCGACGTCGCCGGGGATGTGCGCGTGCTGCGGGAACCGAGCAGCGAGTTGGTCGGGTTCGAGGAGCTCGTGCTCCACGCCACCGGCCTCGGCGCAGCGCAGCGCGTCGACGATCAGCTCACCGTCGCGCGGTCCGATGCACAACCCGCCCGACGGCTGGAGCAGCCGCGTGCCCGCTTCCTTCTCCAGCTTCCGCCACAGCTCCTCGGCCCGCGCGACGATCGGGTTGTAGTGCTCGCCCTCGAACATCGTGCGCCGGAAGATCCGCGACCCACCGTGCGACGAGCCCTTGTCGTGCGCGATCGCGTACCTGCTCGAAGCCCACAACGGACGCCCCGCGCGAGGCCGCGCTCCAGGCCGCCATCGCGCCCATGGCGCCGATTCCGATCACCGCTACGTCGTGCTGCAAGGCCACCTCTCTCTGGAGCGCGCGCATGGCGTCCAGCACCTCGCCCACCAGCTCGGGGTCGAGCGCCGACGTCGGCTCGTCGAACAACATGAGCTTGGGCCGCATGGCGAGCGCCCGCGCGATCGCCACCCGCTGCTGCTGGCCTCCGGACAGCTGCCGCGGGTAGGAGCCGTCTGGCGGCCCACCTGGAGTTCTTCCGGCGGGAGATGCTCAGCGCTCAGTGCTTCCCACTTGGTCGGGTGGAGCTAGCGGTCCCGATTCCGGAGCAGCTCGGCGGTGGCGGCGCGGCGCAGCTTCCCCGACGGCGTCTTGGGGAGCGTGCCAGGGCCGAGCACCACGACGTCGGCCGGGCGCACACCGACCGTGGAGACGACGCGGCCGATCACGTCCTTGCGGATGAGCTGCTCGGCCTCGGCGTCACCGGCCTTGCGGGACTCGACGGCCACGGTGAACGTCTCACGGTGCCGCCCACCCTCGCCGCCCGCGAGCACCCGCACTGCGACGGTGTTGCCGGCGCGCACGTCGTCCGCGGCGGCCGCGGCCCGCTCGATGTCGGTCGGGTAGATGTTGCGGCCACCCATGATGATCACGTCCTTGCGCCGCCCGCAGACCACGACGTCGCCGTCGGCGATGTAGCCCTCGTCGCCGGTGTCCAGCCAGCCGTCGGCGTCCTGGGTGGCGACCGGGCCGTCGACGGTGAGGTATCCCGGCGTCACCGACTCGCCGCGCAACTGGATCACGCCCACGTCGCGCTCGCCGAGCACGCGGCCGTCGTCGGCGACCACGCGCGCCTCGATGCCCGGCAACGGCGGGCCGAGCCGCGGGAACCGGCGAGCGGGCGCGTCTCCTGCCGGCTCCGCGCGCCGGTGGGACTCCAGCTGGTCGGCGTCGATCGTGTCGACCTGCAGACCGGTCTCGACCGGCGCGAACGACACCCCGAGCGCGGTCTCCGCCATCCCGTACGCCGCGAGCACCGATTCCGGCCGCAGCCCGAACTTCGCGCCCGCGCTGGTGAAGGCCTCGACGGCGTCCGCGTCGATCGGCTCGGCGCCGTTGAGCGCGATGCGCAGCGTGGAGAGGTCGAGCGATCCCTCCTCGGCGCGCGCGAGCTGGCGGCCCAGCACGGCGTAGGCGAAGTTCGGCGCGGCGGTGACCGTGCCTCCGTACTTCGAGATGAGCTCGGCCCACAGCAGCGGGCGCCCCAGGAAGTCCACGGGTGTGACCGTGACGAGCTCCAGCCCCGTGGTCATCGGGACCGTGAGGAACCCGACCATCCCCATGTCGTGGAACAGCGGCAGCCACGACACCATCACGTCCCGCTCGACGCGGAGCTTCGAGGCCTCGACCATGCCGGACAGGTTGGCGAAGAGGTTGCGGTGCGTGATCCGCACCGCCTTCGGCTCGGCGGTCGACCCGCTCGTGAGCTGCAGGAGAGCGGTGTCGTCCTCGCTTGCGACGTCCGCGTCGGGCTCGATGTCGCCCTCGCCGTCGGCCAGCCCGTCGAGCGTGCGGAACGGGATGCCACGCTCGGTGAGCACCGGACCGAGCGCATCGAACGGGGCGCCGAGCAGCACGAGCCGCGCGTCGATCATCCGCAACACCGACACCGTGTCCTCGGCCCACGCGGCGAGGTCGGTACGCGCGGTGGGCTGGTGCAGCATCGTGACGCTGCCCCCGCACAGCCAGACCGCCTGCGCCGCGGGAGCGATCGACACCGGCTCGCCCGCGAGCACGCCGACCGCCGCACCGTGATCGAGTCCGGGGTGGTCGGCGGTGCCGTCGCGCAGCGCGGCCGCCATCCGCCGGGCGGTGGCGTGCACCTGCGGCCACGTGTGCCGGACCGGGCTCTTCGGCTCGCCCGTCGTCATCCCACGCGGCGAGCGCGCGGCGGAGTCCAGCAACATCGCGAGGAACCGGGACATGGTCACCAACCTACGGGCATTTCAATCACTAGTATCCGGGCACATGTCTGAGCAGTCCGTCGCCGCCTCCGTGGCTGCTGTCCTCCCGGGTGCCCGCGCCGACCTCGAACGACTCGTCCGCATCCCCAGCATCTGGGCCGATCCGGGGCACGCCGACGACACCCGGCACAGCGCCGAGGCCGTCGCCGACCTGGCGCGCGACGCGGGAGCGGCCGACGTCACGATCATCGCGGCCGACGGCGGCGCCCCCGCCGTCGTGGCGCACTTCCCCGGCCCGGCCGGCACGCCCACGGTGCTGCTCTACGCCCACCACGACGTCCAGCCGACCGGCGACACCGAGCTGTGGACGAGCCCGCCGTTCGAGCCGACCGAGCGGGACGGCAGGCTCTACGGCCGCGGCGCCGCCGACGACAAGGCCGGCGTGATGACCCACCTCGCCGTGCTGCGCGCGTACGAGGGCAGGCCTCCGGTCGGGGTCACCCTGTTCATCGAGGGCGAGGAGGAGTCCGGCTCGCCCACCCTCCCTGCGCTGCTGCGCGCCCACAAGGACCTGCTGAGCTGCGACGTCATCGTGATCGCCGACGCCTCCAACCCGGCGGTCGACGTCCCGGCGCTCACCACGAGCCTGCGCGGGCTCGTCGACGTCACGGTCGAGGTCGCGAGTCTGGAGCGGCCGGTGCACTCCGGCGTGTACGGCGGCCCGGTCGGCGACGCCCTCACCGCGCTCTGCAAAGCGCTCGCCACGCTGCACGACGCCGATGGCGAGGTCGCCGTGCCCGGTCTCGTGCACGGCGACTCCGAGGCCCCCGACATCGACGAGGACGTCTTCCGCTCCGACGTCGGCCTGCTCGACGGCGTCGAGCTGATCGGCAGCGGAACGATCCCGACGCGCACCTGGGCGAAGCCCGCCGTCGCGGTGCTCGGGATCGACGCCCCGCGGGTGGCTGAGTCGTCCAACGTGCTGCTGCCGCGGGCAAGGGCACGCGTGGGCATGCGGCTCGCGCCAGGCGACGATGCACTCAAGGCACAGCGCGCACTCGCCGACCACCTCGAGGCCAACGTGCCGTGGGGAGCACAGGTGACGGTCACACCGGAACCCGGGATCGCCGAGCCCTTCACGATCGAGGCCACCGGCACGGCGTACGACGCGGCCCGGCGCGCATTCGCGGAGGCCTACGGCAACCCGGTGGTGGAGACCGGCATCGGGGGCTCGATCCCGTTCATCGCAGAGTTCGCGCGCCAGTTCCCCGGCGCGGCGGTGCTGGTGACAGGCGTCGGCGATCCGGCGAGCCGCTGGCACGGCATCGACGAGAGCCTCGACCTCGCGATGTTCGGCCGCGCCGTGCTGGCCGAGGCGCTGATGCTGGCGGAGCTGGCTCGCGCGTGAGGCCGCGGCATTCGGGATGAACCTCCGCCGCGAACGGGGCCACGCAGACCCCCGACGTGCCGACCGGCCCACTGCCGCCGTCGGTACGGCAGGGGCCGGTCGCGCTGCGCGGGACTCCCCGACCGGGTCCCCCAACCCGGCCCGCGCAGTCATGACATTAGGCCGCTAGCTCCCTCACCGGATCGGTCGAAAGGTTGATCCTTCCCCTCCTTCGGTCGGAGTCCGTCGCGAATCACGGCGAGCAGCCGGAGCCCCAGATCGGGGTCCTGGTCGCCGCGCACGGCCTGCAGTAGGCCCTTGAGCAGCGCGATCACGTCCCTGACGGACACGTCGCCGCGCACGCCACCCGCCTCCTGGGCCTTGGCGAGGAGTACACCGAGCGCATCGTGCATGTCGGCAACCGCCGCGGCAACGGCGTCCGCACCTGCGCCGCCGAGCGCGTCGGGGAGATCGCGCTTGGTGAGCGCCTGCTCCGCCACCCGGTCGAGGAAGCCGGCGAATGCGAGATCGGGATCGGTGGCCTCCGCCCGAGCCCGGGCGTCGGCGGCGAGCTCCTCGATGTTCGCCACCGAGACGGCCTCGAACAGCGCTTCCTTCGTGGGGAAGTGCCGGTAGACGGTGCCGGGGCCGACTCCCGCCGCGGACGCGATCTCGTCGAGCGGCACGGCGTAGCCCTGCTCGGCGAACGCGCGCCGGGCGGCGGCGAGCACGCGTTCCCGGTTGCGGCGGGCGTCGGCACGCAGGGCCCGCTCAGCCATCGCACTTGCTAACCGGGGCGTGCGTTCCGTATCTTCTAAGCGGAGTCACCGTTCCGATTCTAGTGGAGGACGACATGGACCGAAGCCCGCGCGAGGTCGTCGAGCAGGTGCGCCGGATGGTCGCAGGGGATGGTGTGGTCTTCGCCGACCTCTTCTCCGCCGACGGCGTCCTGCGCTACCCGTTCGCGCCTCCCGGAATGCCTCGGGAGATCAAGGGGCGCGACGCGATGCGCGAGTACCACGGTGCCGCGTCGTCCCGTCGGTCGCTGCTCGAGATCGAGGGCGTCGACATGGTCGTGCGCGACACCGACGACCCGGAGGTCGTCGTCGTCGAGATCGAGCACCACGGGTACTCGCACGGCTCCGGCGGCCCGTACCGCTTCCGGGCGCTCGGGATCGTCCGCGTCCGTGACGGGGAGATCGTCGAGTACGACGACTACATGGACCCGATCGCGCTGGCGGCGCTGCTCGGCCGCACCGAGGACCTGGTCGCCGCCCTCAGCGCGGCCTGACCGCTCAGAGGCGGCGGGCCGACTCCCACAGCTGCACCCACGGCACCCGCCTGCCCTCCAGCAGGTAGATCGGAGTGCCCTGCGCGAGGTTGGCGACGCGCTCGTCGTTGTCGAGCTGGCCGACCCAGGTCCCGCTACGGAACCCGGAGATGATCGCCGACGGGTCGCCGACGAACACGACGACCCCGGAGTCCTCCGGTGGTGTGCCGAACCAGGCGGCGCCGCGGCTGTAGCTGAAGGAAGGCAGCTCCGGGGCGAACTCCTGGACGGCTGAGTAGGTCCAGTAGTCCCCCGTGACGACCACGGCGTCCCGCGCCTCATCGGGCGGCAGCGCGCGGTAGGCGGACCGTACGTCCGCGACCATCGCAGGCCAGCCAATCTCGTCGAGCTGGAAGTTGCCGATCCGCAGCGGCTGGTCGGCGTGCACGGACACCGGCTGGACGGGTAGCACGTTCAGCAGCAGTAGCGCGGCGGCCGTTCCGGCGTACACGGGCCACGTCGGCACCCAGCGCCACCACACGGCGGGGCGCCGCTGCTCCACGGCCGCCGCGCCCGCCGCCCACAGCAGGGGCAACACCCCTGCGATGTAGTACGGGCGGCCCCCGGCCAGCATGAACAGCAGGGTCACGCCCAGCGCCGTGACGCCGAGGAACCGGTGTTCGGGGGTCCGCAACAGCCGCACGACGCCGACCACGCCGAGCACCGAACCGACGAGCATCCCCGCCGCGAAGAACCCGAGCGGGAGGAAGCCGAGCATCCCGCCCGCGTATCCGCTCTCGCCCGCGACGACCCGGCCCATCTCCAGCTGCGGCCAGCCGTTGCGCGCCTGCCAGACGAGGGTCGGGATCGTGGCGAGCACCGCGATGGCGCCGCCGGTCCACAGCGCGCGCCTGCGCAGCAGCTCCCGCGGCCCGCAGCAGAACACCGCGACGAGCGCGACGGCCCAGAACGCGACGATCAGGACCTTCGCCTGCAGCCCGACGGCCGTGACGATCCCGGCGGCGAGCAGCAGCCCGTCTTGGCGGGTGCGGACCCAGCGGACCAGCAGGTACGTCACCGCGATCCAGGCCACCGGGTCGACGGTGGACGTGGCGAGCAGGTGGCCCGTCGCCAGGAACCCGGGCGAGACGGACACCGCGCCAGCGGCAAGCAGCTGCGCCCTCCTGCCCCCGCCGAACTCCCGCGCGATGAGCGCGGCCAGCACCACCGCCGTCATGATCGCCAGGGTCGCGGGGATGCGCAGCACCGCCACGGAGCCAGGGGCGATCGTGTCCATCAGCAGCGCGATCAGCGGGAGCAACGGCGGCTGGTCGGCGTAGCCCCAGTCCAGATGGTGGCCTGCCGCAACGAAGTAGAGCTCGTCGCCGAAGTAGCCGTAGCGGCCGCTCACGGCGGTCAGCACGAGGCCGACCGCGGCGGCCACGGCGAGCACCGGGGCGCGGGCGAACGCGGGCAGCTCCCGCACCAGCACCTGCAGTTCGACGGTCACGTGATCGACGCTAGGGCGGCCCCGCGCAGCGCGCGTCGATCGATCGATGGACCCGCCCATCCCCCGGTGGTCGAGTAGGGCCGTCGCGCCAGCGGCGGCCCGTATCGAGACCACCACCCACGGGCACCTCCGAATCCAGAGGGGTCTCGATACGCTCCGGCGCTGGGCGCCTCCGCTACTCGACCAGCGGTGTCAGGGCGCATTCAGTGGTCGGCCAGCGTGGCCAGCGCCGGCGCCACCTCCTCCGGGCGGGAGCGGATCGATGCGCTCATCTCCACGTGCGCGAACGGCAACCCCGCCTTCGCCGCGGCGATACCTTGCACGTTCGTCCGGCCCTCCAGCTCCGTGCAGCGGTCCGCCCACGCCCGGCAGACGTCGATGCCCGCCGACTCCAGCCGGTCGGCGAGCGCCCTGACCGGCGGCGCCGGGTCGTCCGGACCGCCGCCCAGGACGATGTCCGCGTCGAGGTCGTCGCGCTCCCCGAAGCCGTGCAGCTGCAGCTGCGGGAGCCGCATCCGGGTGCTCAGGTCCACGGCAAGGGCGTGGAAGAGCGAATCCTCCTCGTGCGCGACGTCGGCCCGCTCGTCGTCGGCCCTCCGATGCGCACCGGCCTGCAGGTACACGGCGTCCGGCGCGGTGGCGAGCACGGCGAGCCCGACGTCCTCGGTGTCGTAGTCGGCGTTCGGGTGCGGCACCTCGATGAGCAGCCGCGGCGTCCGGCCAATGGGGAGCGCGATCAGGCCCCACGATCGTTCCGACGCCGGGTCGCCGCGAGCCACGAGGTACTCGGCACCCGCTGCGTTCCGGGCGGTCCCGACGGTGAACCCGGCGTCCTCCAGCACGCCACGGGCCGCACCGTCCGATCCGGACGCGACCAGCGCCGCCACCGCGCCGACCACGGCGTCCCGCTCTGCCGGTTCCGGCGGGCGGTAGGGCCCGCGCGGGCTGAGCCGGTCGGTGAGTTCCCCGACCTGCTGCTCCAGCGACGGCGGGTCCGACGGCGCCCCGCGCGGTGTGAGCACGGTCATGAGCGCCGCCACCCCGGCGAGCGCGAGCACCACGAACACGGCCATCGTGACCCGCATCCTCGTCACAGCCGCTTCGCCGCCCGGAACGAACTGGCGTAGTGACCACCGTCGTCCAGCACCGACGTGCCACCGAGGTCGCCGAGGGTCGGGCCGTCGGCCCGGCGCCTGCTCGACACGAAGCGCGGCTGCCCCCGGTCGTCTCGCCCCAGGTAGATCGCGACGTGGTCGATCCGGCGGTCCTGTTCCTGATCGAGGTCGAAGAACAGCAGGTCGCCCGCCTGCAGCGCGCCCACGTTCGACGGCGGGGCGCCGTTGTCGGGCAGGACGACGGCGCCGGGGCCGGTCTCCGCCATCGCCCGCGCGCGCCGCGGCAGCCCAGGCCCTGGCCTCTCGGTGGCGAGCAGCGGATATCCCGCGCGGTAGCCGTAGACGAGCCGGACGAAGCCGGAGCAGTCCACCGCTCCGTACCGCTCTGGATCCGGCCTGCGCGCCTGCCTGTCCGCGAAGCGCCAGCTGATGCCGAGGTAGTCGTAGAAGTCGGAGTTCTCGGGGGACGGGCCACCGTTCGGGCCGGGCGGGCCGAACCGCGCGTCTCCGCCGACGCGCACGCCCTCTTCGTCGCGTTGCTCCGGAACCCGGTCCAGGTACTCCGCGGCCAGCGCCAGCACGTCGGGCGCGGTGCTGTCCAGGTTCTGCTGCAGCCACGGCCGGAACCACGACTCGTTCTCCGCGCCCGCCCGCCACTCCTGGGGCATGAGCCGCACCCAGACGTGGGTGGTCACCGGGGCTCCGCCGAACTGCGGTTCCGCGAAGGTGCGCTGCGGACCGTCGATGGTGGCGGTGCGAGCGCCGTCGGTGAGGGTGGCGAGCACGGTTCCCGAGGTGTCGACCACGGTGGTGCCTGCCGGCGCCTCCCGGCGCAGGAAGCGCAGGTCTGCCGCCGACGCCGCGACCCGCGACGGTGCTGCTGCCCCTGGCGCCGTCGGCGCTTCCCGCAGCTCACCGACGACGACCCCCGTGACGCCGACGACCACCGCCAGCACGCCCATGAGGACGCGCCGGGCCCTGAGCGTCCTCACAGGGCGGTCACCGCCCCGAGCACCAGCCCGCTCGCCAGCACGCCGTAGCTGGCGAGGCTCACCGCCGACGTGGCCAGCACCGTGGCCACCGGCGGCTGCCGCACGAGCTGGTAGGCGACCAGTCCCGGGATGACGAACCCGAGCGTCTCGTGGGCGAAGATCAGCGGATAGTCGCGCTGCACCACCAGGAACAGGCCCGTCGACAGCAGTACGGACAGCATCATCACGGCCGCGAACTGCCGCTTCCCGTAGAGGATCACGGCCCGCTGCAGGCCGCGCAGGCCGAGGTAGGTGACGACCGTGACGGCGGCGATCACGGCGACCTTGCGCGGGTCTTCCACCAGCGTGAGCGCGAGCCAGCCCGGGGTGATCATGCCGCCGGGCGAGAGGTTGGTGGTGAGGTAGCAGACGAGCGCGAAGAGCAGGCCGATCGCGAGCGCGACGGTCGCGGCCTGCGGCGCGAGGGATCCCGCCAGCATCAGGCGACCCGCAGACGAGCAGGCGGTCTCGGCAGCGCTGCGATTCGCTCCAGCAGCACCTCTCCCTGGCCGTGGATGTTGCCCACGGCCACCACCGACCCCATCCCGTCATGGCCGATCACGATCGCGTCGAGCAACGCGTCCAGATCGAGGGAGCCGCCCAGATCGACGACGCGGTCGGCGAGATCGCGCGGCACGCGACCGCGCGCCGTATGGGTTTGCTCCCCGATCAGCACGATCCGCTCGGGTCGCACCCGGCCGGACAGCTCGCCCATCTGCCCGTTGCGCTCGACGCGGTCCGGCCGGCAGTTGATCACCATCGTGAGCGGGGAGGCGATCAGGCCGCGCCCGCGCAGCAGGTCGATGTTCATGAGCGTCGACTCGGGGTCGTTCGCGGCGAACACGTTGGCGAACGCCACCCGGCCCCGGTGCGTGGCGTAGTTCTCCACCGTGACCGTGCCGGGATCGGGTCGGGCCGCCACCATGCCGGCCATCGCCTCCCCGCGGCCGATGCCCGCGAGCTGCGCCACGGCCAGCGCGACCGCCACGTTCTCCTTGAACGTGATCCATCGGAAGCGCTCCATCTCCTCGTCCCGCACGGACTCCGGGTCCACCGCGACGAGCCGGCACCCCCGCCGGTCGGCCTCCTCCTGCAGGATGTGCAGCCGCTCGCGCTCCGCGGTGACGCAGATCCCGCCCTCCGGCATCGACCGGGACAGCGAGCGGGCGACGTCGTCGAGGGTGGGCCCCATCTCGTCGAGGTGGTCCTCCCGGACATTGCAGATCACGCAGATCGTGGAGCGGATCAGCTTCTTCTCGTTGATCTCCTGCAGGTCCGGCAGCACTGCCATGCACTCGATCACCAGCGCATCCGGACGCCAGGACGCCGCCCGGCGCACGATGCCGATCTGCTCGACGACATTGGCGATCCCGAACTTGCGGTGCACCGGCTCCTCTGCGCCGTCGGGGAGGATGAAGCGCGCCGCGGTGCCCGTCGTCTTCGCGATCACCCGCAGCCCGCCGCCGCGCATCGCCCCAGCGCAGAGCCGGGTGATGGAGCTCTTGCCGCGGATCCCGTTCACGACGATCCGCTGGGGGATCGAGCGCAGGCGCCGGTGGTGCCCACGCTGCTCGAGGATCCCGGCCACCAGTAGGAGCAGGCAGCCCGCGACGTACACGCCGAACAGGAATGTCACGTGCGGGCCACCCTGAGCCCATGAACAGGCCTGACGGTCCGAGTGGCGGCCAGTCGGTTGGTCGCCTCCACCGCGGTGCCGATCTCGTCGAGCCGCTGCGGGGCGAGCGGCGGCAGTGTCTCCCCGGCGGCCAGCCGTTCGACGTGCCGCGCGAGCCTGCGGGCAGGCACGACGGTCGTGACCGCGGTCCAGGCGAGCGCCGCGCACGCGAGGCCGGCGGCCGCCACGATCGCGACGAGCGCGGCACGCCGGTTCCCGTCACCCGCGAACGCGGCGGCGGCGAGGTTCCGATCCTCGACGAGCACCCAGCCCAGATCGGTGGCGGTGCCGGGCGCGGTCACCCGCTGGGCAGCGGCCACCCGCCCGTCATCCGGGGTGTCGACGGCAGGGGTGTCCCCCACCGCGGCGGCAGCCAGTGCCCGGAGCGCCGGGTCGTCCAGCGGGGCGAACGCGGTGTACCCCCTGCTGTCGAGGACGGTCGCCCGCTGCCCGTCGACCACCCGGGTTCGCCCGCCTGACCCGCGGATCAGGGCGTTCAGCGCGCGCGGATCGAACTCGGCAACCAGCGCACTCGCGCCGTCCCACATCGGGGACGAGGCGCGCACGAGGGGCTCGCTGCCGGCGCTGTTGGCCTGCACCACGCGGGCCCCGCCGGGCGGGACCTCGATCGCGGCGCTCGGTGATGCCCCCGCCGTCACGACCGGCTGCCCGGACGCGTCGACCACCGTCACCGAGCGGAAGAGCGGCTCCACCGCGAGCACCTGCGAGGCGGTCGTAGCGGGGTCGGTGACCGCGGCGCCGGTCGGCAGGGCGGCCGCGCGCTCCACGGCCGCCAGCCCGCCACGCAGCGCGCCGTGCAGTTCGTCCGCCTGCACCGCGGCGCTCGCGCCCGCGTCGCGCACGACGGCCTCGGTCTGCGGAACGGCACCACCAACGGTCGCCACGGCCGCCGGGATCGCCCAGCCCAGCACGAGGGCGGCGACCAGCCCGAGCGTGACGGCCAGCGGGACCCGGTGGCGGGAGCGTGTCCCGCGGCGGCCCGGCCGGATGCGGCGGAACCGGTACAGCGCCAGCGCGACGCGGTCGAGCTCCACGACCCGGGCGCGGGGTACGAGGTCGACGCGGTCCTCGGCCGCCATGCGGGCCATCGCGGCGGCGAACCGCCGGACGGGGCGCACGAGGGCGCTCCACAGCAGGGCGTAGGTGGCGAGCGCCACGAGCGCGAGTCCGGCCGGGATCCACAACGCGGGCCAGCCGTCCCCGAACACGGCGATCGCCGAAAGGGCGACCGCCCCGGCCAGCAACGCGGCCAACGCGACGAGAGGGCCGCCGCGCACACCCAGCGCCGACCGCGACTCCGGGAACGGGGGGAATCGCAGGTCGGGCATCGTCTGCGCGGGCAACGGGATCGTCGGCGGGGAGCAGGGCATGCTCAACGAGCTGTCCCTTCGAACGTTCCTCAGGCGGCCGGTGCTGAACGGCGAACGTCGGCGTCCACCACCGGCCCCGTCATGTCACGTGCACAGGTCCAAGTTGTCACGATAGCGTGACGGCTTCGCCCGAATGACGCAGCACCCATGACACAGCGTTTGGCGCTGGTCACTCGATGGTGGAGCTACTCGGCCAGCTCCGCCGCGGCGAGCCACTCCAGCTCGACCTCTTCCCGTTCGGCCACCACGGCCTTCAGCTCGCGATCGAGCGCCATCAGCCGCTCGGGGTCGGTTGAGGCCTCCACCAGCTGCGCGTGCAGCCGCTCCTCGGTGGCGGCGAGCGCCTCCATGCGGCGCTCCAGCCGGGCGGCCTCCTTGCGGGCGGCGCGCTGCTGCGCGGCGTTCGAGACGGGCTTCGCCTGCGGCGCCGAAGCTGCCGTGCCGGAGTCCCGGACCGCCGCCCGGCGCTGCAGATACTCGTCGATCCCGCCAGGGAGATGCGTGACCTTCCCGTCCCCCAGCAGCGCGACAACGGTGTCGCAGGCCCGTTCCACGAGGTAGCGGTCGTGGCTGACGACGATGAGCGTGCCCGGCCAGCCATCGAGTAGATCCTCGAGCTGGGTGAGGGTGTCGACGTCGAGGTCGTTGGTCGGCTCGTCGAGCAACAGGACGTTCGGTTCGGCCATCAGCAGCCGGGTGAGCTGCAGGCGCCTGCGCTCCCCGCCGGACAGGTCGCCCACCGGCGTCCACTGCCGCGACGCGGGGAAGCCGAGCCGCTCCAGCACCTGCGACGCCGACAGTTCCGCCTTGCCGAGCCGCACGTACTTCGCGACCTGCTCGGTGGCCTCCAGTACCCGCATCTCGGCGGGCAGGTCGACGAGTTCCTGCGTGAGCTGAGCGAGCTGGACGGTGCGCCCGCGCACCAGCCGGCCGCCGTCGAGCGGGCGTTCCCCGCTCAGGCTGCGCAGCAGGGTGGTCTTGCCCGACCCGTTGACGCCGACGATCCCGAGCCGGTCGCCGGGGCCGACCCGCCAGGTGACGTGATCGAGCAGCGTGCGCCCGGCCACGACCGCGGTGGCGTCCTCCAGCTCCAGCACCGTGCGGCCGAGCCGGTTGGTGGCGAAGCGGTGCAGCTCCACCGTGTTGCGCAACGGCGGCACGTCGGCGATCAGCGCCTCCGCCGCCTCGATCCGGAAGCGCGGCTTCGACGTGCGGGCGGGCGCGCCACGGCGCAGCCACGCCAGCTCCTTGCGGGCCAGGTTCTGGCGGCGGGCCTCCGCGGCGTCGGACTGCCGGGCGCGCTCGGCGCGGGCGTATACCCAGTCGGCGTAGCCACCGAGATAGCTCTCCACCCGGCCGTTCGCGACCTCCCATGTGCGCGTGCAGACCGCGTCGAGGAACCAGCGGTCGTGCGTGACGACCACGACCCCGCAGCGGCGGGCGATCAGGTGCTCGGCGAGCCACGTGATGCCCTCGACGTCGAGGTGGTTGGTCGGCTCGTCGAGCACGACGAGGTCCGGGTCTCCGACGAGCGTGGCCGCGAGCGCGACGCGCCGCTTCTCCCCGCCGGACAGTCCCTCGACGCCGCGGTCGAGATCGGTGAGGCCCAGCCCGTCGAGGACGTCGCGCACCTTCGGGTCGCCCGCCCACTCGTGCTCGGCGGCGCCGGCCCACGCGGCCAGCACGACGTCTCGCACGCGCGCGCCTGCCGGCAGGATGTCGGACTGGGCGAGGTGGGCGAGGTTCAGGCCGCCGATGCGGCTGACCCGCCCCCCGTCCGGTGCGCGGGTGCCGGTGATGATGTCGAGCAACGTGGTCTTGCCGCCACCGTTGAGCCCGACCACACCGATCCGCTCACCCTGCTCCACCCCGAGCGACACACCGTTGAGCAACACCCGGGAGGCATCACCGGGAACGTGTGCGGTGACGGTTTCCAGATTGACGAGGTTCTGGCCGGCCATCAGGCACGCACCGGCGGCCACGAGGCGGGCGGCGGGCTGGTCGGCGGATCGTGGTCGACCACACGGGCGCCGGGCACCGGGCCGTGCGCGATCCGGACCGTGCGGCAGACCCCCACCCCGGCGAGCTCGGTGGCGACGTCCAGCGCCGCCTCGGCGCCACCGCACAGGAAGGCGCAGGTCGGACCGGATCCGGACACCAATCCGGCGAGCGCGCCCGCGGCCACGCCCGCGCGAAGCGTGCGGCGCAGGTCGGGGGCCATGCTCACGGCGGCGGCCTGCAGATCGTTGCCGAGGCTGAGCGCGAGCTGGTTCGGATCACCACCCGCGAGCGCCTCGAGCACCGGCTCCACCGGCCGGTCCGCAGGCGGGCTGTCGCCCCGAAGCCGGTCGTGCTCGCGGAACACCGCGGGCGTCGACAGACCGCCCCGGTGCAGCGCAATCACCCAGTGCTGGGTGTGCCGCGACAGCACCGGCACGATCTGCTCGCCACGTCCGGTACCGACTGCCGTGCCGCCGTAGAGCGCGAACGTGACGTCGCTGCCCAGCTCGGCGGCGAGCACCGACAGCTCGTCCCGGCTGAGATCGAGCTTCCACAGCGTGGAGAGTCCGACGAGCGCCGCGGCCGCGTCCGCGCTGCCCCCCGCCATGCCGCCGGAGACCGGGATGCCCTTGCGCAGCACCAGCCGCACGTCCGGGTCGCGGTCGGCCTTCTCGGCGAGCACCTGGACGGCCCGCCAGGCCAGGTTCGTCTCGTCGGCAGGAACCTCGGACACGCCCTCGCCGTGCACCTCGATGCCGGGCGCATCGCTCGCCGCGACCGTGACCTCGTCGAACAGGCTCACCGCGTGGAAGACGGTGACGAGGTCGTGGTAGCCGTCGGCGCGCAGTGGCCCGACGGCAAGATGCAAGTTGATCTTGGCAGGCACACGCACGGTGACCGGTGGCGGGACGGCGGCGAGCACCGGTCAACCCTACGTGCGTCCACCCCGGACGTGTCGCGACCCGCCTCGCCACGCGCTTTGCCCCCGCGAGTCGCGGCGTGAGTGCACGCAAGTCGCGCCCTCAGTGCACGCGAGTCGGGGTGGACGTCAGGCTTTGGCGGTGGCGAGGCGGGCGAAGTCCTCGATGGAGAGGGTCTCGGCGCGGGCCATGGGGTCGATGCCTGCGCCGCGGAGGGCGGTCTCGGCGGCGGCCGGCGAGCCCGCCCAACCCGCGAGGCCGGAGCGCAGCGCCTTGCGGCGCTGGGCGAACGCGGTGTCGATGAGGCGGAAGACGGCCACGCGGTCGCCGGGCGGGGGGTCGCGGCGGTCGAAGGCGAGCAACCCCGAGTCGACGTTGGGCACCGGCCAGAACACCGCCCGCGGCACGGGCCCGGCCCTACGGGCCGCCGCGAACCAGGCGAGCTTGGCGCTCGGCACGCCGTAGGTGCGGCTTCCCGGCGTCGCGGCGAGCCGCTCGGCAACCTCGGACTGCACCATCACCAGCCCGCGACGCAGCTGCGGGAGCTCGGCCAGCAGGTGCAGCACCACCGGCACGCCGACGTTGTAGGGCAGGTTGGCGACGAGCGCGGTCGGCGCCGGGCCGGGCAGGTCCGCGGCGCGCACGCCGAGCGCGTCGGCGGCGGTCACGGTGAGCCGGTCGGCGAGGGCGGGCGCCCGGTCGGCAGCCGTGGCGGGAAGGCGCCCCGCGAGCACCGGGTCGATCTCCACGGCGTGCACGGCCCGAACCGCGGGCAGCAGGGCGAGTGTCAGCGACCCGAGCCCGGGCCCGACCTCCACGACGACGTCGTCCGGTTCCAGCTCGGCTGCCTTGACGATGCGGCGCACGGTGTTCGGGTCGTGCACGAAGTTCTGCCCGAGCCGCTTCGTCGGCCGCAGGTCGAGCTCGGCGGCCAGCGCCCGCACCTCGGCCGGGCCCAGTAGCCGGGACTGCGCGTCATTCACCCCGGGAGCATGCCGGTCAGCGCGGGAGGCCGAGGCGGCGGGAGCACGCCGGCCATGCCCCGTAGCCACCCCGGTCGTCCCGCACCTTCGACGCGACGGCGATCTGCTCTTCGCGCGAGGCCTGGTGCGGGAGCGGCGCGTAGTCGGTGCCGCCGTAGGCGCGCCAGGTGCCTGCGTCGAACTGGAGGCCGCCGTAGTAGCCGTTGCCGGAGTTGACCGCCCAGTTCCCGGTGGCCTCGCACTTCGCGAGGCGATCCCACACGCTGCCGTCGGCCACCAGGGGCGCCCGGAGGCTCTCGTTCGTGCCGAGCCGCACGACCCGCGGTTTCGGCTGCGTCATGCTGCCGGCTCTGACCTGCTCGCGGCGGACCTCCTGCCCGTTCTGCACGTACACGCGCATGATCGCGGTCTGCTCGCCGGGCGCCCCCTTGTCGAGGACCACCCGCTTGCCCAGCGGCAGCCCCGCGTCCTCGATGACCTGCTCCGGCGGCGCGATCGGCCGGACCTCGACCACCTCGCCCTCACCGTTGCGCACGATGTGCACGTCGAGGCCCTCGGTGAGCGGCGTGTCCGCCGAAGGGACGGACACGTCGTCCGGCCCGAGCTGGATGCCCTTCTCGACGAGCAGCCCGGCGACGGTGCCGGACATCGTGGTGACCTCCGACGGCGCCCCCGTGCCGTCGGTGAACTTCACGGTGCGCGGCACGCGCAGCTCCAGGCGGAACCCGTCGAGGGGGATCTGCGAAGCCGGCGGGGCGGACATCTGGGTGGGCGTGGCCTCCAGGCCCAGGATCTGCATCGCCTCCTCCACCGTGGTGGCGGGGATCGGCAGGTCGCGCTGCGAGGCGCCCTCGACGAGGGTGAGCGTCCTGGCGTGGGTGAAGATCACCTCATCGCCGTCGACGACCTCGGCGGTCGGCGCGGGCTCGACGCGGTCCCGTGGGGTCAGCTCGATCCCGGCCGCTGCGAGCGTCGACCCGACGTCGCCTGCGAAGGTGTGCACGATCCGGTCCTGGCCGTCGACGGTCACCGTGATCGTCTTGTCCGCGGCGAGCGCGCTCGCCCCGCCGCCGATCATCGCGAGCACGACGGCGATGACCGTGGCTCGTAGCAGGCCACGGCGTTGCGACGTTTCCTCGACCGCGCGCCGATCCCGCCGCGAGCGCCGGGGTACGACATCGGGTGCGGCGATGAGCTCGGAGACGGGCCGCGGCCGGGGCGCGACGGCGGGCTCGAGGTCCTCGGCAGGCGCGGGTGCTGCAGGTGGCGCAGGCGGCGCGGTCACGACCGCGACCGGCGCGGTGACCGTCCCGATCGGGTGTGTGGACGACTCGTCCTGGATCGCCGGCATCGGCCCGGTCGGCGCGTCGTTCAGGTACGCCGTCCATGCCGGAGCGGCTACGCGCGGCGGCTCGTGCGCGGCGCCGCCGTGCCGGTACGAGCCGGTGCCCTCCGGCCCGACGTCGCTGATCGCCGGCTGGGGGCCGGTGACCTCGGTGGCGGCCGGCCTGCGCAGCCCGCCCGTGCGCTCGACGGCCGGCGCGGCCGCTGCCTGCGCCCCGGTGCGTTCGACCATCGGGTGCGCGCCGGTACCGGCCGTCGCCGCACGGCTCCCGCTGCGCTCGACCGCGGGCTGCGCGCCGGTTGCCGCTGGGTGGGTCTCGACTCGGTCGGCCGCCGGGTATCCCCCGGTGTCCCGGGTAGCGCGCTGAGCCCCTGTCCGCTCGACGGCGGGGTGTGCGCCGGTGCCACGCTCGACGACCGGCAGGCGCGCCCCCGTCCGCACGGCGGGCAGGGCGGGAAGCGGGCCGGTCAGGTCGTCCGGTGCGACGACGCGCATCTCGCTCGTGACGGGGTCGGCGGAGGCGTCGTCGGCGGAGCCGTCCGTCGGGCGGGTGACGATCGGCCTGAACTGACCCGTGGCGAGTCGGTCGGGCTCGACCGGCTGGGCCCTGCGGTGGGCGCGCGAGCGGGTCAGCGTCGAGCGGGCCGCGGGAGTGGCCGGTGGGACGACGTCGATCGCCGCCGTGACGACCGCTTCCGGCGCCTCGGGGTCGCCGCCGGCGTACCAGGCCGCGTACGGGTCCTCCGCGGCCTCCACGTCGGAGACCGCGCGACCGAGCCGGGCGCGTACGTCGGCGCCTCGCCGAGCACGCGTTGGGACGTCGACCACGGGCTTCCAGACCTCGTCGGACCGGGCAGGGGAGGAGTCGCGGTCACGGTGGCCCGGAGGCTGTCGATCGTGGGGGAGCGCCCCGGACCACCGTGCCCGCACTAGCTGGGGAGCGATTCCCCACCCCGGCTTGCGATCACGGAACCGTAACGGGCTGTGAGCGCCGAGGTCGAACCCCGACACGCCGACAGCGCCGAACGGCCCGCCCTTTACGCCGAGCGCGAGGCGTCGCCGGTGGGTGTGGCGGGCTCCGCGGCGGGTGGCAGCTCGGCGAGCCCGAAGACCCGCTCGGCGTTGCGTCCGGCGCTCGCCGCCAGCTGCTCGTCGGGGACTTCGCGCAGGTCCGCGAGGCCGCGCACGGTCCAGGGCAGGCAGTACGGCTCGTTGGCCCTTCCCCGGTGCGGGTGCGGGGTGAGGAACGGCGCGTCGGTCTCGACGAGCAGCTGGTCCTCCGGCACGACGACCGCCGCCTCCCGCAGCGCGCGGGCGTTGCGGAACGTGACCGGACCCGCGAACGACAGCACGTATCCGGCGTCGGCGCACTCGCGCGCCATCGCGGCGTCGCCCGAGAAGCAGTGGAACACCACGGCGTCGGGCGCGCCCTCCTCGCGGAGAATGCGCAGCACGTCGTCGTGGGCGTCCCGGTCGTGGATCATCAACGGCTTGCCGATGCGCTTGGCGAGGTCGATGTGCCGCCGGAACGACTCCTGCTGGGCTTGCGGCGGCGAGTAGTCCCAGTAGTAGTCCAGGCCGGTCTCCCCCACCGCGACCACGCGCGGGTCGCGGGCGAGCCGCTCGATCTCGGCGTGGTCGTCCTCCGTGAGCGCGGCCGTCCGCGTGGGGTGCAGTGCGACGGCAGCCACGACCCGGTCGTCCCAGTGCGCGGCCTGCACCACCCATCGCGCCGAGGCGAGATCGTCGGCCACCGTGACCGCCCGCGTGACGCCCACCGCCGAGGCCCGGTCCATCGCCGCGCGCACGTCGGCCGCGTCCACGCACCCGCACGCGTCGAGGTGGGTGTGCGAGTCGACGGTGGCCGCCGCCAGCGGCTCGGGAGGAGGAGGCGCCTCTCGCCGCCCGTGCGCCCCGCTCACCAGGGCCTCCGGCCCTCGTGAGTGGATACGCGTGCCATAGCTCGCGTATCCACTCACGACCTCACTTGGCGATCGGGGCCCATTCCGGGCCCGTCTCGGCGAGCTCGGGCTCGAGCTTCCGGAAGATCGGCGTGGGCTTGGCCAGCGGCCGGCCGACCTCGATCGGTGTGGAGGACCAGCGCGCCTGCTCCTTGGTGTAGTCCCCGGTGAGGATCGGGTTGATCCGGCCGGGGATGTCGAGGTCGGGGACCTCCTGCAGCTCCGGCTGCGCGGCCCACACGCCGGTGCCACCCAACGCCTCGTGCACCTGCTGCGCCGAGTGCGGCAGGAACGGCGTGAGCAGCGTGTTGGCGTCCTGCACGACCTGCAGCGCCGTGTGCAGCACGGCGTCGCGCCTGCCCGGGTCGTCCTTCAGCTTCCACGGTTCCTGGTCCGACAGGTACCGGTTGGCGGCGGAGACGACCTTCATCGCCTCGCTGATCCCGGCGCGGAACCGCGAGCGCGCCAGGTGCCCGCCCACGGTGTCGAACGCGGCCTTCGACAGCGCCAGCAGCTCGGCGTCGGCGGCCGCAGGTGTGGTGGGCGCCGGGACGGCCCCGTTGTTCTTGTGGGCCATCGAGATCGACCGGTTGACGAGGTTGCCCCACTCGTTGGCCAGCTCGAAGTTGATCCGGCGCACGAACTCGTCCCACGTGAAGTCGACGTCCTGCGTCTCGGGCCCCCCGGCCGCGATGAAGTACCGCAGGCTGTCGGGCCCGAACTCGCGCAGGAAGTCGTGCAGGTAGATCACGGTGCCGCGCGAGGTGGAGAACTTCGAGCCGCTCATCGTGAGGAACTCGCTCGACGCGATCTCCGACGGCAGGTTCAGCTCTCCGTACGGCCCCGGCGCGCCGCCGTGGTCGCCCTGCCCGTTGTGCCCGAGCAGCAGCGCGGGCCAGATCTGGGCGTGGAAGGTGATGTTGTCCTTGCCCATGAAGTACACGAGCTCGGACGCCGGGTCGTTCCACCACGCCTTCCACGCGTCGGGGTCGCCCGTGCGGCGGGCCCACTCGACGCTGGCCGAGAAGTAGCCGATCACCGCGTCGAACCAGACGTAGAACTTCTTGAGCGGCTGGTCGCTCCACCCGTCGAGCGGGATCGTGACGCCCCAGTCCAGGTCGCGGGTGATCGGGCGGGGCCGCATGTCGTCGACGAGGTTCCGCGTGAAGTTCAGGACGTTCGGCCGCCAGCCCGTCTTCGACGCGAGCCACTTGCCGAGCGTCTCGGTGAACGCGGGCAGGTCGAGGAACAGGTGCTCGGTCTCGACGAACTTCGGCACCTCGCCGTTGATCCGCGAGCGCGGGTTGATCAGGTCCGCGGCGTCGAGCTGGTTGCCGCAGTTGTCGCACTGGTCGCCGCGCGCGCCGTCGTAGCCGCAGATCGGGCAGGTGCCCTCGACGTAGCGGTCGGGCAGCGTGCGACCGGTGGACGGGCTGATCGCCCCGGTGGTGGTCTTCGGCACCACGTACCCGTTGCGGTGCAGCGCCATGAAGATCTGCTGCACGACGTCGGAGTGGTTGCCGGTGGTTGTGCGGGTGTAGAGGTCGTAGGTGACGCCGAGCCCGCGCAGGTCCTCCGCGATCACGCGGTGGTACTTGTCCACGGTCTGCTGCGGCGTCAGGCCCTCCTTCTCGGCCTGCACCAGGATCGGGGTGCCGTGCTCGTCGCTGCCGGAGACCATGAGCACCCGGTTGCCGGCCATCCGCTGATAACGGGAGAACACGTCGGAGGGCACACCGATGCCGGAGACGTGGCCGATGTGCCGAGGGCCGTTGGCATAGGGCCAGGCCACGGCGGTCAGCACGTGGGAACTCATGCTCTCCAGCCTATGCCCGGGCCGCATCCCGGTTTCGTGGCCCGCTCAGACGGTGGCGGAGCCGCCTCCCGGGTGACCGTCACCAGGAATTCCGTCCTCCTGAGGCGGTTCCAGAACAGGACGCGCACGCGCGGCAGGCTACCGCCACGCGTTCAACTACCGTGGAGGCGTGAACGTCGAGGTGACACCCCTACCCGGAATCGGCGTGCGGAAGGACTTCGCGCTCCGCAACGGCCGGCGGATCGGCGTCGTCACCCACCGGGACGGCAAGATAGAACTGATCATCTCCAAGCCCGACGACCCCGACGCGTGCCTCGCCGAGCTCCCGCTCACCGCCGAGGAAGCGGGTGCGCTGGCCAACCTGCTCGGCGCGCCGCAGCTCGTCGCGCAGCTCAGGGAGGAGCACCGCGACCTCCCCGGCATCCACACCCGGCAGATCCCCGTCGGGCCGCCGTTCGACGGCCGCACGCTCGGCGACACCGCACTGCGCACCCGCACCGGCGTGTCCGTGGTCGCCGTGATGCGGGCCGGCCAGGTGCACCCCAGTCCGACGCCGGACTTCACCCTGACCGCGGGCGACCTGATGGTCACCGTCGGCACAGCGGAGGGGCTCGACAACGCCGTCAAGATCCTCAAGCGCGGCGGATGACCAGCACCGCTCTCGAGCTGATCGAGCTCGGGGCCGTCTTCTTCTCCCTCGGGCTCCTCGGCCGCCTCGCCGGGCGGATCGGCCTCTCCCCCATCCCGCTCTACCTGCTCGGAGGCCTGTTCTTCGGCACGGGTGGCGTCATACCGCTGCACGGCATCGACGGGTTCACGACGATCGCCGGCGAGGTCGGCGTCATCCTGCTGCTCCTGCTGCTGGGCCTCGAGTACTCGGCCACCGAGCTGATCGACGGCATGCGCCGCTCATGGACCGCCGGTGTGCTCGACGTCGTGCTCAACGCGGCACCGGGCGTCGCCGTGGCGCTGATCCTCGGCTGGGGGGCGGTCGGAGCGCTCGTGCTGGGCGGCGTCACGTACATCTCGTCGTCGGGGATCGTCGCGAAGGTCCTCGGTGACCTGGGCCGCCTCGGCAACCGCGAGACCCCGGTCGTGCTGTCGATCCTCGTGTTCGAGGACCTCGTGATGGCGCTGTACCTGCCGATCCTCACCGCCGTGCTGATCGGGGTGACCCTCGTGGGCGCGCTGAGCGCCGTCGGTATCTCGGTGGCGGTGCTCGCCGTCGTGCTCGTGGTGGCCCTGCGCTACGGGCGGTTCGTCTCCGCCGTGGTCGACTCGCCCGACCGCGAGGTGTTCCTGCTCAAGGTGCTCGGCCTCGCGCTGCTGGTGGCAGGCTTCGCCTCCGCGATGCAGGTCTCGGCCGCTGTCGGCGCGTTCCTGCTGGGCATCGCGATATCCGGCTCGACGGCCGAGAACGCCACCAAGCTCCTCGAACCGCTGCGCGACCTGTTCGCCGCCGTGTTCTTCGTGGTGTTCGGGCTGCACACCGACCCGGCGTCGATCCCACCCGTGCTCGGCTGGGCCGTCGTCCTCGCCGTCGCGACGACGCTGACGAAGCTCGCCACCGGCTGGTGGGCCGCGGGACGGGTGGGAATCGGCCCCCTGGGGCGGGCCCGCGCGGGCGCCGCGCTCATCGCGCGCGGCGAGTTCTCGATCGTCATCGCCGGGCTGGCCGTCACCTACTCAGCGGTGGAGAGCCAGGTGACGGCGCTCGCCACCACCTACGTGCTGCTGATGGCCGTGATCGGCCCGGTGGCGGCGCGCCTGGTGGAGCCCGCGGCCCGGTGGGTGCGGGCCCGCCGCCCGTCGCCTGCTACCGCGCCTTCAGCTGGCAACTGACACGAACCGTTGGACCGAATAGCCCAACAAGAGGACCGTTCATCGCAGAGATCATCCCTCTCGTCGGCGCACAGGCAACCCCGGACGATCTCGCGGATAGCTTTTCCTTGACCGGACCGGTCACGAAACGGACACGGGGCCTCCCCATCCCCGCCGGCACCCCGAGCCGGACGTCCGGGCCGGTCGTCGATCCGGAAGGTAGGTTCGTGGCCCGGCACCGCTCCCCCGGAACGCGCCACGCGCCGCCCACTCAGACGTACGAACAGCAGTCTGAGCAGGGCGATCACGCGCGTGGTGCGCGTATCCCCTCGCACCACAGCACCGTCCTCGTCGCCGTCGCCATCGCGGCGGTGATCGCCGTCATCGGCACCATGCTCTCGTTCACGGGCGCGCTCGGCCCGCCGTCAGAGGAGGACGTCAACCTCGCGTCCCGCGACCTGGCGGTCCTCCCCACGCCGGAGCTGCCCGTCCCCGAGCTGCTGACCCCCGATCCCGAGCCGACCACCGAGGCGCCCGCCCCCACCTCCGAGGCTCCGGCCGAGGACAAGGGCGACGACAAGGACGGCCAGGAAGGCGGGCTCGGCGAGGCCGTGGCGCGCGCCGCCCGGTTCCCCGCGCAGATCATCGACGCCAGCAAGTGGTACCTCACGCTGCCCACCGGGTCCGAAGGCCGCCCCGACACCGTCGACACGAAGGACCTCGCCACCTACGCCAGCAAGTGGTTCCAGCTGAACGACACGAAGGACGGCGTCGTGTTCACCGCCAACGCGGGCGGCGCCACCACGGCGAACAGCCACTACCCGCGCTCCGAGCTGCGGGAGATGACGGGTGGCGAGAACGCGAGCTGGGACGGCAGTTCCGGCACGCACACGATGGAGGTCGACCAGGCCATCACCAAGACGCCCTCCACGAAGCCCGACGTCATCTCGGCTCAGATCCACGGCGGCGACGACGACGTCATGCAGATCCACCTTTCGGGCAGCAGCCTCACGGTGAAGTACGCCGACGGGGACAAGGACGTCGTGCTCGACCCCGCGTACAAGCTCGGCGAGCGGTTCCGCGTGAAGATCCAGTCGGCCGCGGGGACGGTGAAGGTCTGGTTCAACGGCGCGCTGAAGGCCAGCCTGCCCATCAGCGGGACCGGGAACTACTTCAAGGCCGGCGCCTACGTGAACTCCAACCCCGAGAAGGGCGCCGACCCCTCGGACGTGGGCCAGGTCGTGATCTACGGACTGAAGATCAACCACAGCGCCTAGTTCTCCGGTGGTCGAGTAGGGACGGCGCCCCAGCGCCGTCCCGTATCGAGACCACAAACCCCGAGGCACTGGCGGGTCGGTCTCGATGCGCTCCGGCCCGGGGCGCCTCCGCTACTCGACCTGCGGGTGTTGCTCCTAAGGGCGTTCGTGCCTGCGGCGCATCTCCCGCGTCAGGTCCTCCGCACGCCGCACGTGGAGGTCGGGGACCTGCGCGACCAGCCGGTCGGCCCGCTCGGCCACCAGCGTCAGCTGGGCCCTGAGCTCGCGGGCCGCCGGCTCCTCCGGGGTGGACGGTCCGCGGCCGAGGTAGGTGTCCAGGCACTCGGGGAGCTCGACGCGCACGATCTCGGCGGCGTCGGCGAGTCGCTCGGGCGCCGCGACGCGGTCGGTCTCCTGGTCGGCCACCTGGTCGAGCCGGTCGAGCACGAGGCGGACGGCATCGAGGATCCGGGTGACGACCGTGGCCGCGCCCTCCGGCAGGGCACCCGCCTGGCCCTGGACCCGTCGCAGCAGCGCGGTGGACTCGCCGCGCAGCGTGTCGGTCAGGCGGGGCTCCGGCGGCTCGGGTGGCGGGTCGCTCGGCCCGACGAGCGCTCCCACCCCGTACAGCCCGACGGCGACCACCGGCCACACGTCGCCGATCAGGCCCGCGAGGTGCAGCCCGACGCCGGCGAGCGCGCCTGCCATTCCCGCGATGTTCTTCCGCGAGCCGAGGTAGCGGCGCACCCGGTCAGACATACCCGCGGATCTCCTTGAAGACCTCCGCGAGCGGAGCGGTGCGCGCGTCGAACGTACGGCCTCCGGTGAGCCGGGCTACCTCCTCCATCTCCTCGACGCTGCTCTCCCCGAACAGCACGCAGAACACCGGTACGGCGGGACGGGACCCGACGAACGCCCGGAACGCCGCGATGTCGGCGCCCGAGGTGTTCTCACCGTCGGTCATCAGCACGATCGAGGTGAACCGGTCCGGGTCGGCGGCGCTCTGCTGCTCCGCGATCCGGAAGGCCGCCTGCAGGCTGTCGTAGATCGCGGTGTCACCGCCCGGCAGGAGCGCGGCTCCGGCGTCGGCGATCCGTTGCCGGTCAGGGGCGGGGTTCTCCTCGGCCACCGTGAACGTCTGCGGCGATTCGGGAGTGGTGTTGAACGGCAGCAGCGTGACCTGCTCCCGGCCCCGGAACCGGCGGAACTGCCCGGTGAGCGACGGGTCCGCCCCGGCCAGCCCGGCGAGCGAGCGCTGGAGCGCGCCGATGCGCTCGTCGCCCGCCATGGAGCCGGACGTGTCCAGCACGTAGATCGTGCGGGAGGGGCGGCGCAGCTTGTCGAAGTAGCTGGTGAGCAGCGCCTCGACGACGTCGGCCTGCGCCGGGAACGGCAGCTCGACGGCCGTCCCCGACGGCGTGGGGACGACACCGGGCACCGCGGGCTGCCGGTGGGTGCGCTCGGCGATCTCGCGCTGCACGTCCGGCGTGCGCAGGTACTCGGCGAGCCTGCGGTGCGCGTCGCGCGCCTCCGGCGACGCGGCGGCGAGCACCGTGAACGGGTACTCGCCCGTGACCACCCCGTCGGCGGGCCGGATCAGCTCGAGCGGCTCGGGGAGCGTGCCGGCCGCATTCATCCCCTGCAGCACCGACTCGTAGTTGATCAGGCCGTCGACCGGGGTGCCCGGGTCGGCGCCGGTGGCCCGCCGGACGAACGCCTCCTGAAGGAAGCCCGACGAGCCCGCGGCGAGCGTCTGGGCGGCGAAGAAGTCGCGCAGCGCGGGCACGGTCGACTCCGCCTGTTCCAGCGTGAGCGCCGAACCGGCCCCGACCAGCGCGGTCGCCACGGCGACCACCGCCGAGAAACCCGAGTTGGACGCCGACGGGTCGGTCATCCCGTACGTGAACTGCCGGGCACCGGCAGCGGCCGCGATCTCCGCCCACGTGACGGGGCGACCGACCCAGCCGAGCCGCTCGGCCACCGGCCGCCGCAGGCCGAGCACCACCGGCGAGGACATGATGTCGATCGCGGTGCCGAGCCGGGCCTGCGCCCCGGGTTGCAGGGCGAGGTAGCGGTTGGACGAGAACCAGATCGCGTCGTGGTCGGTCTCCGCCGCGCCGGACGCCACTGCCTCGGCTCCGTCGAGGGTTCCGATGGGCTCGAGCTGGATCCGCACGTCGGTGGCCTCGCCCGCCTGGGTGAGGACGGGTTCGAGGTCCAGGAGCTCGCTGCCCGCGAGCACGCGCAACGTGACGGGGGCGTCGGACGGGCCCATGATCGGCCCCGCTCCGGCGGTCTCCCCGCCGCCGCAGCCGGCCACGAGCGCGAGCACCGCGGTGGCAGCGGCGGCGATCCGCTTCACGGGGTGCACCCGAGCAGCGACAACATGCCCTCCAAGGTGTCGAACGACGGAGGCTCGACGACGTCGACGAGCGCCGGCGGCTCCGGGAGACCGCGGTCCCGGAACGCGGCGGCGAACGCGCGGGGGTCGGTCGGCCGGAAGCCGTGCTGCGCGGCCAGCGTGGCGAGCTGTGGGTCGGTGGTCAGGAGCTCCCCGACCCGGTCACCTGCCGGGGTGAGCGGCACGAGGGTGTGCCGCGAGAAGATCGTCGGGCTCGGGTAGAGCAGCCGCGCATCGGCGGGGAGCACCGGGTCCGGCGAGAGCGCCTCGGCCAGGTACTGGGCCTCGTAGACCAGCGCCATCGGTACCCGGCCCATCCCCGCCGAGAGGTAGTCCTCGAACAGCACCTCGGTGGTGGGCGGCAGGTAGCCCTGGTCGCGGAAGAGCGGCTGGACGGACGGGGTCACCTGGGTGGCGACCGTCTGGTCGGTGACCACCCCGTCGGCATTCGCCACGTAGGAGGCGATGCCGAGGTACATCGCGGCTGAGTTGGACTGGCACGGCGCGGTGGTCGAGAGCAGCACGTCCTTGCGCGCCGGGAAGGACGTGTTGCCCGGCAGCTGGTCCCACCGGGTGCCTGCCGCGGCGAGCTCCAGGTACCGGCGCACGTCGAAGGTCGTGCTGCCGGGTGCGACCACGCCCGCTTGCGTGAGGAGCTCGACGATCGGCGCGAACGTGGCCACCGCCATCGGGGACGAGAACGGGGCGTAGGTCCGCGCGGCGGGTCGCTGCGCGAGCAGCTTGTCGGCGGAGGGCGAGCTGGAGGGGAAGGCGAAGTCGTAGCCGTCGAGGCGTGTGGTGGTGGCGATCTGGCGCGACCCTGCGGGGTCGATCTTCAGCTCGAGGCCGTGGGCCCGGAACGCGTCCCGCACCCGCTGGTCGGCGAAGAACGCGTCCTTCTCCGAGCCGATGACGCCGGTGACCACCGTCAACTCCGGTGGCTCCGGCTCCTGCCCGCCGACGTCGCGGAGCACCACGAACCCGATCACGCCCAGCAGGGCGAGCGCGAGCAACCAGCTGAGAACCCGCCTGCCGGAGCGCCGGCCCGCCGGAGCGGTCATGCCGTGATCGTCACCTGGCCGGGTGAACGCGCCATGAACACGAGGCCCCGACTTCGTGCCGTATCGCGATCGTGACTCCGGGTCCATCCTGATCCGACGAACGGCGCGTTCGTCGGTACCTATCCGACGAACGCGCCGTTCGTCGGAATCACAGGGCTCTCGCGATGCGGCACAGCTCCAGCGCCGCGGGACCCGCCCGTTCGCCGGCGCCGATCGCCACCGCCACCTCCCAGTCGATCGCAACGCCGCCGGGCAGCGGCCGGACGGCGAGGCCTGCCGCGCTCTTCTTGCGGGCGACCGACTCCGGCACGATCGCGACACCGAGCTTGTGGTGGACGAGGTCGACAAGGCCGTGGACGTCGTTGACCTCCAGTTCGACCTCCCGCCGCTGCCCGGCCTGCGCGAACGCCCTGTCGCCGAGCTGGCGGATGCTCCAGTCGGGCGGGAAGTCGACGAACACATGGGCGCCGAGGTCGGCCCACGTCGGCTCGCCGGCCGCCGCCTTGTGCTCCGGGTGGCACAGCAGCACCATCGGGCTGCGGGCCACCGGGAACAGCCGCACCCCCTCCGGGACCGGGCCGGTGACCGCGACGAACGCGACGTCGACCCGGCTCGCCGGGATCTGCTCCAACAGGGCGAGCGAGCCTTCGTGGCGCAGCCGGACGTCCACCCCCGGATGCTCGGCGCGGAACGCCGCGAGCACCGCGGGGACGTCGACGCCGGTGATGCACTGCTCGGTGCCCACGACGACCGTGCCGCGCAGCAGGCCCCGCACCGCCGCAGCGGCGTCGCGGGCCGCGGCAGCACCGGCGAGTGCGCGCCGCGCGTCGACGAGCACGGCGCGCCCGACCTCGGTGAGCTCCACGTGGCGCGTCGACCGCACGAACAGGGGCGTGCCGAGCTCGCGTTCGAGCGCCCGGATCGACGCCGACAGTCCCGACTGCGACACCAACGCGCGCCGCGCCGCCCGCGTGAAGTGCCGTTCCTCGGCGACCGCGACGAAGTACTCGAGCTGCCGCAACTCCACGACCGAGAAGCGTAGGTGCTCACTGTGAGTAGATCCATCTGTTGGACAGGTGAATGTGCAACCACGAGGATCGGGACACACCGAAGACAGGAGGACGGGTGTCACTCACGACAGCCGAGCTGGGTACGACGGGCATGGCGCTGACTCGGGTCGGGTTCGGGGCCTGGGCGATCGGGGGCGGTGGCTGGGCAGCCGCGTGGGGCCCGCAGGACGACGACGAGTCGGTGGCGGCGATCCACCACGCGATCGCATCGGGCATCAACTGGATCGACACCGCGGCGGTATACGGCCTCGGGCACTCCGAGGAGGTCGTCGGACGGGCTCTGGCGGCGATTCCCGCAGATCAGCGGCCGTACGTGTTCACCAAGTGCGGGCTCGTCTGGGACGACGCCGACCGCACCGCGAAGCCGCGCCGGGTGGGGGACCCGGCCATCGTGCGCCGCGACGTGGAGTCCTCCCTGCGACGGCTGGGTGTCGAGCGGATCGACCTCTACCAGGTGCACTGGCCCGCCGAGGACGGCACGTCGCTCGAGGAGTACTGGCAGGTCATGGTCGACCTGCGCACCGAGGGCAAGGTGCGGGCGATCGGGCTGTCGAACCACGACGTCGACCAGCTCCAGGTGGCGGAGAAGATCGGCCACGTCGACTCGCTTCAGCCGCCGTTCTCGGCGATCAAGCGCGGCGCGGCGCGGGAGCTCGCGTGGTGCCACGAGAACGGCACCGGTGCGATCGTCTACTCCCCCATGCAGTCCGGCCTGCTGACCGGCGCGTTCACCGCGGAGCGGGTGGCCGCGCTGCCCGCCGACGACTGGCGCCGGGGCGGCCCCGAGTTCACCACGCACCTCGAGCGCAACCTCGCCCTCTCGGCCGCCCTCGAGCCGATCGCGCAGCGCCACGGGGTGTCGCGCGGCGCCGTCGCCGTGGCCTGGACGCTCGCGTGGCCGGGTGTCACGGGTGCGATCGTCGGCGCCCGCAGGCCCGAGCAGATCGACGGCTGGATCGCGGCGAACGACGTGACGCTCACCGCGGAGGACCTGACGGAGATCGCAGAGGCGATCACCCGCACGGGGGCCGGGGAAGGTCCCACCCGGCCGTGAGGCGATGCACCTCCAGGTCGTGAGTGGATACGCGTGCCAGAGCGCGCGTATCCACTCACGAGGATCGGGTGGCCAGCGCCGCCGCGTACAGCTCGCGCTTCTTGACGCCGGTGGCTTCCGCCACGGCGGCGACGGCGTCCTTCAGCCGCTCGCCGTCGGCCACCCGCTCCTCCACGGCACCCACCAGTGACTCCACAGTGGGCACCTCGGACGGCGCCGCCCCGGCCAGCACCACGGTGATCTCGCCACGCACCGGACCCTCGGCCGCCCACTGCGCGAGCTCGGCGAGCGGCCCGCGCAGCACCTCCTCGTACACCTTGGTCAGCTCACGGCACACCGCGGCCGCGCGGTCGGCGCCCAGCACGTCGACGGCGGTAGCGAGGGTCTCGGCGAGCCGGTGGGGCGACTCGAAGAACACCACCGCCCGCGGTTCGGCGGCGAGGCCCGCGAGCCAGCGCCTCCGCTCGCCGTCGCGGCGCGGTGCGAATCCCTCGAAGCAGAACTTCTCGGCCGGCAGCCCGGAGAGCACGAGCGCCGTGGTCACGGCCGATGGGCCGGGCAGGCACGTCACCGGGAGACCGGCCTCCGCCGCGGCGGCGACCAGCCGGTACCCCGGGTCGGACACGGCGGGCATCCCGGCATCGGTCACGACGAGGACGGTCCGCCCCGCCCGCACGTCGTCGAGCAGCCGCGGCAGCCGGGCGACCTCCACCGCGTCGTAGTGGCTGATCACCCGGCCGGTCACCGCAACGCCGAGCGCCGCAGCGAGCGAGCGCAGCCTGCGGGTGTCCTCCGCGGCGACGACATCCGCCGTGGCCATCGCGTCGCGCAGGCGCGGGGATGCGTCGCGGGCGTCGCCGAGCGGGGTTGCCGCGAGTACCAGCAGACCAGGACCTGAACCAGAGGACACGGGCCACAGCCTACGATCGGGCGGATGGTCATCCGGGCGGTCGAGGGCTTGCGCACCCGGGCAGCCTCGAGCGACCGGCCCGTAGCGGGCGTCGAGCCGCTGGGGGTGAGCCCGGAGGCACTCCCGCGCCCGCTCGACCCCACTGCCGTGCTCGGGCCCCCGCTACCCACCGACCGCCTGCGCAGCTGGATCGTCACGATCGCCCTCACGCTGGTCGCGGGCGTCGTGCGCTTCACGGGACTCGGCTATCCGACCGACGGCGGCACCCCCGTCTTCGACGAGAAGCACTACGTGCCGCAGGCGTGGCAGATGCTGCGCAACGGCGGTGTGGAGGACAACCCGGGCTACGAGCTCGTGGTGCACCCGCCGCTCGGCAAGCAGCTGATCGCGCTGGGCGAGCTGCTGTTCGGCTACGACGGCTTCGGCTGGCGCGCCGCGTCGGCACTGGCAGGCACGCTCACGGTGCTGCTGATCATCCGGATCGCGCGGAGGCTCACCGGCTCCACCTTGCTCGGCGGGATCGCCGGCATCCTGCTGATCTGCGACGGCCTCTCGCACGTGCAGTCGCGGATGGGGATGCTCGACAGCATCTCGGCGTTCTTCGTGCTCGCCCCGTTCGCCGCCCTGCTCTGCGACCGCGACGACGTGCGCGCGCGCATGGCGGTAGTGGTGACGGAGGGCCGGGTCGGCGACACCCCCTACGGGCCGCGCCTCGGCGTGCGGTGGTGGCGACTGCTCGCCGGCGCACTGCTCGGCTGGGGCTGCGCCGTCAAGTGGTCGGAGTCGTACTGGGTGGCGGGCTTCGCGCTGCTGGTCCTGCTCTTCGACGCCGGCGCCCGGCGGGCGGCCGGGGTCCGCAGGCCGTGGGTCGGCACCCTGCGCCGCGACCTCGGGCCAGCCGTGTGGGCCCTCGCCGTCGTCCCGTTGCTCGCGTACCTGTCGGCGTGGTGGGGCTGGTTCCGCAGCGAGACGGGCACCGACCGGTACGCCGTCGGCATCGAAGTGGGCACCGGCGGGCCGTGGTCGTTCCTGCCCGACGCCCTGCGCTCGCTCTGGTACTACAGCAGCAAGGTGCTGGAGTTCCACGCCGGCCTCACCACCGAGGCCAGCGGGGTGCACCCGTGGGAGTCGAAGCCGTGGACGTGGCCGATGGGGCTGCGCCCGATGCTCTACTACTACGCGTCCGGCGACCACGTCACGGGATGCGGCCGCAGCGACTGCATCAGCGCCGTCATGCTCATCGGCACCCCGGCGTTGTGGTGGCCGGCGGTCCCCGTGCTCGGCTTCGCCCTGTGGCGGCTGCTCACGCGCAACGATTGGCGCTCCGGCGCGGTGCTACTCGCGTACGCCGCGGGCATCCTGCCGTGGTTCGCCAACATGTCCCGCCAGATGTACTACTTCTACATGGCGCCGCTGGCGCCGTTCCTCGTGCTCGCCACGGTGCTGGCGATGGGTGTCGTGCTCGGGCCGGCAGGCGCCGGGCGGGAGCGGCGCCAGACCGGCCTGCTGGTCGTCGGGCTCTGGACCGGCCTCGTCGTCGCCAACTTCGCCTGGCTGTGGCCGATCCTGATGGGCGTGCCGATCACACCGGAGATGTGGGACACGCAGCTGTGGCTGCCGTCATGGCGCCAGTGATCGTCACGACGCGGCCAGCAAGGCGCTCGCGGTCAGGGCGAGGCCTGCGCTCAGCAGCTGGGTGCGGGTGAGGCGCTCGCCGAGCACGACGCGGGCCAGCAGCACGACCACCACGGGGTAGAGCGACACCACCACGGCGCTGATCCCCAGTTCGCCGAGGCGCGTGGCCACGAGGAACAGCACGTTCGCGAGGGTGTCGAACACGCCGCTCACCACCATGAGCAGCAGCGGGCCACGTGCGCCGAGGCGGTCGTCTCCCCGTGCCGGGATGCTGGACTCGCCAGTGGCCGGTGCGAGGGTCGCGGCCCGCGTGCGGGTGGGCAGGGGCAGGTGGTGCCGGAGGACGAGGCCGGTGAGCAGCGCCACCGAGGCGATCCGGCCGGCGAGCAGTGGCCACAGCCCCGAGTCGTCCGGCGCGGCGTCGATCCCGACGAAGAACATGCCGAAACCCACTCCCGCGGCCAGGCCCAGCAGCACGCCGGTGCTGGCGGCCCGGTCGTTCCGGGTGCCCGTGGTGGCCAGCAGGATCGCCACGAGCGCGACGGCAACGGCGAGCACAGCCACCGGCCCGAGCCGCTCCCCGCCCACGAGCCCCACCGCGAGCGGGAGCCCCGCGCTGACCACCGCCGACAGCGGGGCGACCACGCCCATCGGCCCGACGGCGAGCGCCTTGAGGTACAGCAGCAGGCCGGACACCCCGGCGAGGCCCGCGAGCGCACCGACCCCGAACGCGGCGGGCGACGGCCGCCCCGTGACGAGCCCGATCACGAGCAGCAGGCTCAGCAGCCCAGCGGCCTGCGCGACGACCGTGACGACGAGCACCGATGCTCGTCGCGCCGCCAGCCCGCCTGCGAAGTCGGCGATGCCGTACGTGACGGCGGCGGGCAGGGCGAACGGGACGGACATGAGACCTCAGTTCAATGGATCAAACCCTGAAGGACAGCAGAGTGGACGCTAGCCGAAGGCAGCGCTGAAGTACAACGAACTATTCCCTGGGGTACGGCAGACTGTCCCCATGCAGTCCTCGGAGGACGTGGCCACGGCCGTCGGCCGCAACGTGCGTGCACTGCGCCAACAGCGGCGGATGACGATCGACGCGCTGGCCACCGCGGCAGGCGTGAGCCGCGGCACCGTCATCCAGATCGAGACCTCGCGCGGCAACCCGAGCATCGCCACCCTCGCCGCGCTCGCCGCCGCCTTGCGCGTCGGCGTCACCTCGCTCATCGAGGACGCGAGCGAGCCGCGCGTCACCGTCCGTCGCGCCGCGGAGGCCGCCACGCTGTGGAGCAGCGCGGCAGGCAGCAACGCGGTGTTCCGGATCGGCACCGACCCGCCGGACGTCGTCGAGCTGTGGGACTGGACGCTGCAGCCCGGCGACGGCTTCGACGGCGAGGCCCACCCGATGGGCACGCAGGAGGTGCTCTCGGTGCTGTCGGGCCGGCTGGGCCTGCGCGTCGGCGCCACCGAACAGCACCTGGACACCGGCGACACCGTGCTGTTCCAGGCCCACGCGCCGCACCGCTACTCGGGCATCGGCGACGGGCCCGTCCGGTTCGTCATGGTGGTGCTGCAGCCCGGCGACGCCGGCCTCGTGCCCCCGACCAGCATCGCCGAGGCCGAGTTGCCGCTCTCTTAACAGGTGTCAGCGCGAAGCGGGCGGTAGACGGGGTCGACGGCGAGGGTGACGGCCTCGACCTCGGACCGGTAGACACACGGACCCGTGCGCACCTCGACCGTGTCGCCGTCGACGAACCGGATGTCGGACGGGGGCACCCCGGACTCGACGCCCTGGTAGACCACGGTCTCCTGCTCGAACATCCCGCCCCCCGAGCGGACCACGACGGCGTAGATGGGCCGGGCGGCCGGAGGCGCCGCCTCGACGACCACGAGTCGCCGCCCGCCGTCCGCCACCTCCGATACGGTGCGGTTCTCGACCGTCACCCGCGTCGCCACCATCACGATCCCGATCCAGCCGAGCGCGGCGAGCCCGCCGATGGCCAGCACGATCAGCCGCAGCACGCCGCGCGGCGCGAGCACCGAGAACGCCGCCGTGGCGAGCAGGACGGCCAGCAGCACCGCGGACGCGGTGAACCACCGGATGTGACGCAGGTGGAACGGGTCGGCGAGGGCCACGCCTGCCACCACGATGACGATCACGGCGCAGGCCGCGAGGACGAGGGCACTGCGCACTCTCCGCACGCGGGCATCCTGCCGTGCTCCGAGCGAGAACGCCGAACACGAGTGCGGTGCGCCGATGCGGCGGCAGTTACGGCGGACCGAGCGGCTCGGTCGCGCGCTAGGTGCGAGCAGATGTGCCGTTCGCTCCACCGATGCGGGCGCCTACCGCGTCGAGCACGAGTTCGAGCCCGTAGGCGAACCGGTCGAGCGCGCGCTGCAGCGTGTACGGCAGCGTGGTGTCCGACACCCCGAAGGCCCCCGCCGCCTCCAGCGCGGCGAGGCGCGGGAAGCGCCCGTCCATGCGTTCGGCCAGCAGCGGGGCGCGACCCTCCCACCACTCGTCGTCGCTGCTCCCGGTGGCGACGGGCGCCTGTTCGGCCTCGACCACCGCGGCACCCGCGCCGCGGGTGTGCGCCTCGACCGCCGCGACACAGCCCGCGATCTCGATCCCCGCGAGCCCCGTTCCGTCGAGCAGGGCAAGGGCGGCGTCGTAGCGGGCGATGACGTGCGGCCCGAAGACGGTGCGCGAGGTCGCGACCTGCAGCAGCCAGGGATGCGCCCGGTACGCGGCGAGGTCGGTGCTCGCCATGTCGCGCAGCCCGGCGCGCCATCCGGCGTCCGCGACGGGCAGGGGCTGCGTGGCCGCGACGCGGTCGACCATCAGCTCCAGCAGCTCGGCCTTTCCCGGCACGTACGTGTACAGGGTCGCGGGGCCGATCCCGAGCGCCTGCGCGAGCGCGCGCATCGACAGGGCCGCCGGGCCCGCCCGGTCGGCCTCGGCGATCGCGGCGTCGACGAGCCGCGGGAGCTCGAAGCGCTGCCGGGGCCCGCGCCGGGGTGCTGGCACGCCCTCCCAGAGCAGCGCCATCGTGCGCGCGGGATCGCCGCGCCCCGCGAACTCCATGCAATTCTCCTACCGCTGATACTCCGAACACCGTACGGTGTTGTCGTGCCCTCCGCGACGGTGATCCCCGCCCTGCCCTGCCGCGCCCTCGACGATTCCCTGCCCTTCTACCGCGCCCTCGGGTTCGAGGTGCCCTACCGCCAGGAGCGGCCCAACCCCTACGCCGTCGTCCGCCGGCAGGACATCGAGCTGCACCTCTTCGGGGTCCCCGAGTTCGAACCCGCCGAGTCGATGCACACCGTGATCGTGCTCGTTCCCGACACCGGAGCCCTGCACGCGGCGTTCGCGGCGGGCCTGCGCGAGGCGTTCGGGAAGGTGCCCGTGTCCGGCATCCCGCGGATGACGCGGCCGCGTCGGATGCAGGGCACCCGCGGCGGCTTCATGGTGGTCGATCCGGGTGGGAACTGGCTGCGGATCAGCCGGCAGCGCACCGAGTCCGACGCAGACCTCGACGGTGGGCCACAGGACAGGCCGACCGAGGAAGAAGGCCGATTGGCCCGGGTCGTCGCCGCGGCGGCGCGCCAGGCCGACTCGCACGGGGATGACGCGGCCGGGATCCGGATGCTCGAGATCGGCCTCACCCGCCACTCCGACGCCCCACCCGTCCAACGGGTTCCGGCACTCGTCTACCTCGCCGAACTGCACGTCCGCACCGGCGACCGCGACGCCGCGGCCGCGGTGCTCGCGCAGATCGAAGCGCTGGAGCTGTCCGCGGCGGACCGCGCGACCCTCTCCGCCGATCTCGCGGTCGCCGCCGAGCTGCTGAACAGCTGACACCACTCCGGATCTATCGCCTCCGCGGCGATCACGCGCGGCATGATCAGGCCGAACTCTTCAGGTAGCAAATCACGATCCGGATCGTGGTACCTGAGTCCGGGTTGACGTCAAGTGCTGTGCGAGACGGCCCGCTGCAGCAAGTCGTGCAGCACCGCCTGCTCCTTCTGGGTCAGGCCGGCGAGGGGCGACTCCTCGCCGAGCAACTCGAGGAGCCGCACCCGGAGCTCGATACCGGCGGGGGTGAGGATCAGCCGCTTGGCGCGGCGATCGGAGGGATGGGGACGACGTTCGAGCAGCCCCTGGCCCTCGAGCCGGTCGACCACGACCGTGGCGTTCGACGGCTCACAGTCCATCCGGTCGGCGAGCTCGGACATGGTCATCGGCCCCGTCAGCTCGCGCAGCGCGGTGGCCTGGGCGGCGGTGAGCCCCAGCTTCACCGCGCGCTCCCGGACGTGCGCGCTGATCCGGCCGGCCAGCCCGTTCACCAGCCCGCAGAGCTGCCGCTCTGCGACGGCCTGCGCATCCGGAGTGGTCACCTGCCCAGGCTAGCAGCGGTCCATCAAGCCATGATATTTATGATCTGAATCTTTCAAATCATAACTAGACGGGGTGGGACATGGACGAGCGGCTCCGGCGACCGGCAGGCATCCGGTCGCTGTCACTGGGCGACACCAGGGTGAGCTACGTGCCGGACGGTGCGGTTCAGCTCGACCCGCGCGCGTGGCTGCCGGACACCACCGACGAGGTCTGGGCCGAGCACCCCGAGTACCTCGACGATTCGGGAAACCTCGTGGCCAGCATCGGTGGGTTGCTGGTGGAACACGGCGACCGCGCGCTGCTGATCGATGCCGGGTTCGGCCCGCAGTCGGTGCCGGCACATCCGGGCAACGCGCACGGGGCCATCCACGGCGGGGCACTGCTGGACAGCCTCGCCGCGCTCGGCCGCGATCCCGCGGCGATCGAAGCGGTTGCGATCACCCACCTGCACACCGACCACGTCGGCTGGGCATGGCAGCCCACCCCGGGGAGCGATTCGCGGGTGTTCGGCGACGCCGACTACCGGATCTCGGAACCCGAGTGGACGCAGCGGCATCTCGCCGAGGCGCAGGGCACCTCCCGCGAGATCCTCGAGACGCTGCGGCCGCACGTGCGCACCGCGACCGACGGCGAGGAAATCTTCCCGGGCGTTCGGGTCATGCTCACCCCCGGGCACACGGCAGGGCACGCCACCTACGTGATCAACGGGGGCGAGCGCCGGTTGATCGCCTTCGGCGACGCCTTCCACTCCCCGATCCAGATGGAACACCCGGAGTGGTGGGCTGCGCCCGACCACGACCGCGGACGGTCCACCGACTTCCGCCGCGCCCTCGTCGAGGAGCTCACCACGCCGGGCACGATCGGTTTCGGCATCCACTTCGCGGACGTGCAGTTCGGTCACGTCCACGCAGACGGCGAGCGGCCGGGGTGGCGCCCGGTCGACGACTGAGCACCTCCCCGCCGCACGAACCAGCGCGGCGCCGGCTCAGTTCGCCACCCGCAGCGTGGGTGCTCCGGGTCGGGCCCTGCCCCTGATGCGTCGCTGCCGGAAGCTGTGGACCTCCTCCAGCACGATGGCCAGCAGGATCAGGGGGATTCCGATCACGCCGATGACGTTCAGCGGCGGCAGGCTCAGGTCGTTGACGCCCGCGAGGTCGACCTCACCGCGCACCGACTCGAGGGCGTGCACCTGTGAGTCGGCGAGGAGGAACGGGCTCCCCGTTGCGGCGTTGACGCCGATCTCCTGCGTGTCGATGGCGACGTCGGTGACCTGCACGAGGTCGGGCGAGCTGGAGCGGATTCCCGCCTCGGCCGCGTTGATCGTCGTGCCGGAGATCGTGGTGGCGGCTTCGGCGTCGATGCCGGTGGCGCCGCCGGTGATCAGGCCACCGACGATCCGGGTCCCGGCACTGGCGGTGCGGATCGCGTCGGATTCGACGTTGTCGGCGACCAGCTCGGTGATGACGATGCCGGTGGTGTCGGGCTTGGCGACCACGCCGTCGCGGGCGTTGGCCACGGTCAGGTTGGTGAGCGCGGCGTCGCGGGCACCGCGTTCGATCCGCACACCGGTGTCGGTGTCGCGGATCTGCACCCCTTCGAGGGTGGCCTGCTGGCCGCCGATGGATACACCGGCCACCAGCGCACCCTGGAAGGTGGAGTCGGTGATGCGCAGCCCGTGGGTGCTCTTCTCCATCGACACGCCCCAACGGCCGTCCGTGGTACGGACGCGGTCGAGCGTGATCCCGCTGCTGCCGATGTGGGCGAACACACCGACGCGCTGGTCGGTCGCCGTGAAGTCGGTGACGACGACGTCGCTGCTGCCGCTCAGCTGGAGCCCGCCGTCCTGGTCGCCCGCTGTGGTGACGGCAGTGATGCGGGCGCCGGACTGCCCCTTGACCGCGAGGCCGAAGCCGCCGTTGCCCGACGTCGCGATACCGGTGATCGGGCGGCCCGAGCTCTGGCCCGCGACCAGGACCCCGTCGCCGCCGTTGCGTTCGGCGCGGATCCCGCTCAGCGCGGTGGCCCGGTCGCCGGAGAGGACGAGACCGTCCTCGCCCGACTCGGTGACCGACACGTCCGTGAGGTGCACACCGTCCGAGCGCTGCAGCTTCAGCCCGGTGCTGCCGCGCAGCATCGAGGTGCGCGTCAGGAAGCCGGTGCTGCCGGGGTTGAACAGCACCGCGGGGCGGCCGTCGTCGTCGGCGGCGGATGGAGCGCCGAGGTCGCTGATCGTGAGGTCGGCGCCCTCCAGCCGGCCGCCGGAGGAGGCGACGATGGACGGCCTGCCGGCCGCGGTGGCCGGGACGGGCTGGCCGGTGGCCGGGTCGACGGAGGTGACGGTGATGCCGGCGAGCGTGAGCGCGCCCCCGCCGGTGTGGATCGACGCGGCGTCGGCCGGGGTGGCCCCGCCGGCCAGTTGCAGGGTGCGCATGCCGTCGCCGCCGGTGACGCCGAGCGTCGTGCCCCGGGTCAGGACGACGGTCGCCGACAGGGTCGCGACGCCGTCGCCGACGGTCAGCCAGCTCGCGGGCAGGTAGCGGTCGAGCTCGGCCAGGGTCACCGCGGTGCCCGCGAACGCGACGCGACGGCTCACCCGCCCGTCGACGACCACGTCGAGGGTGGTGGGTCGCACAGTCACCATCCGGCTCGGCCGGCCCCGCGACACCCACGACGCCGGGCCGTCCGCCTGCGAGGTCACGCTCGGCGCGAGCAGCGGCTGCGGCGCCGCCTCGTCGACGGGGATCTCCTCCGCGGGATCTTCATGGGGCGGGAGCGCCGCGGCCTGCACCGTGGGCCCGGCCGGCTCGGCGAGCCGCCAGACGGTCGCGACCCCGGCGACCAGGCTGATCCCGACGACCAGCGTGAGAGCGACGACGCCTCTGGCGCGTCGACCCTTCCGGGCGGCGCTCATGCCGCAATCCTTTCGCGCTCGGCGTGCTGGTCCGGAATCACGACGGCGAGGTCCACTGTCCCGGTCCGGACGACATGGCCGTTCTCGACGGCGACCTGGCGGGTGCCCCAACGCTGGGTTCGGATGGTCACGAGGGCGTACATCTTGATGAGGGCCATGACCCAGGACACGGCGACGTAGCCGAGGACGAAGAAGAGTGAGGACGGGCGCCTGCGGATGTGCGGCAGGAGCTTGGCGGCGCGGCTGAGCTGCCACCAGGCGACCAGCACCAGGGAGAAGATCCAGTTCCCGCTGACGAGGGAGTAGACGAGGAAGCCGGGGCCCAGCAGCAGGGTGAAGCCGGACAGGCCCTTGTCGATCATCGTGTAGGCGAGGAAGGGGTGGCGCCACACCCACGGCTTGGACAGGGCGCGCAGGTCGGATCGCCATGTGTTGCGGGCCCAGCGCAGCCGCTGGCGGAAGAACACCTTCCACCGGGTGGGGAAGGTCGACCACACCTCTGCGGTGCGCTGCATGTAGGTCAGGTAGCCGCGTTCCAGGGTGAGCGTCGTGAGCCGCTTGTCGTCACCGGACAGGGCCTGCACGCCCCAGAACGTCTCGTTCATGAACTCGTCCTCGATCTCGACGAGGACGTGGCGGCGGTAGACGGCCGTGCGCCCGGACAGGCAGGACACGGCCCTGCCGAGCCGGGACTGGCTGGCGTTCTCGTCGAAGTAGCGGTGATCGAGGAACATGTCGGTGATCCGCGCGAGGAACCCGCTGGTGCCGTAGACGGACTGGCGGGTGCCGACCCCGCCGATGCGGGGATCGGCGAACGGCTTGCGCACCTCGTCGGCGACGTCCGGGGCCCAGATGGTGTCCGAGTCCACCAGGGCGACGAGCTCGGTCCGGGCCGCCCGCCAGCCCCGCCGGAGGGCGTCCCGCTTGCCAGGGACGTCGGTGATGATCACCTCGACGGGATACCCGGCGGCGACGTCCTGACAGGTGGTGTCGGAAACGTCCACCACAAGGATGATCTGGTCGACGCGGTTGGCCAGCCACGACTCGATCGCGGTGGCCAGTATCTCGGGGTCCTCCTGGTACACCGGGACGACGATCGCCAGCGATGCGTCGTGGTCGCCGGCGATCGGCTTGTACAGCACGGCGGGGACCCGGCGGATCAGCCAGGTCCCCCACCGGATCAGCCCGAGCACACCCAACGGGGTGCCGAGCACGTAGTAGAACAGCGGCAGGTTCATGCCGGTTCGCTCACCGCTTGCTGCTGCACTCCGCGGGCGGCCTCACGCAGCTGCGAGTGGGTGGCGGCGAGGTCGGTGATGTCGGCCTCGTGGTCGACGATCTCGGCCAGGCGGTCGTTGACCTCCACCACGGCGGACAGCAGCGGCATGTCGACGTCGACGGTCTTGGCGAACCCGAGGAAGCCCTGGGTGTCCTTGGGCAGGCACACGCCGCCGTAGGGGGCGCCGCCGCGGATGCCGTACTCGGGGTTGATCGAGCCCTCTGCCGAGCGGGCCACGGTGGCGGCGATCGGGTCCAGGTCGAGGCCGAGCTTCTGGGCGACCAGCCACATCTCGTTCCAGAAGCTGATCTTGGTGGCGTTGAAGATGTTGTGCGCTGCCTTGACGAACTCGGCCTCGGCCGGGTTGGTGAAGGTGCGCAGCTCGCCACCGAAGGGTGCGAGCAGCTCGCGCAGCCGCTCGACGTTCTGCGGGTCGCGGCTGGCGATGATCGTCATCCACGGGTGGGCGAAGTCCTCTGCCGCGGAGACCGCGCGCAGGAACTCGGGGTTGGACGCGAGCCCGAAGCCCTCGTTGGCCACCATCCCGGAGTTCTCCTCCAGGGTGGTCTTGACCAAGCCCTCGGTGGTGCCGGGGGAAACGGTGGAGCGCACCACGACGGTGTGCCGTGCGGTGGACAGGGCGAGGGCCTTGCCCACAGAGGCGGTACCGGCGGTGAACGCCGACAGGTCGTAGCGGTGCCCGTCGTTCGGCGTGGGCAGGGTCAGGAAGATGAACGACTCCGGCTCGCCGGACAGGTCGATCTCGGTACGCACATCCAGGCCGCGCGCGGCCAGCTCGGCCACCCGCGGCGCCGAGACGTCGATGAACGTCACCTTGTGACCTGCGGCGAGGAAGCCCTCGCCCGTGGCGGCACCGACCACACCAGAACCGACGATGAAGATCCGCGAAGACTCCACAGGAAACCTCTCACATGACTTGGACGCCGGCTCACGGAGGAGCCGGACGATGACTGGAAGGAACATGAAGCTTCAGTCAGCTACAACTGACCGGGCGACTCTCCGTCGAGTCACTGGGATGGCTGAAATCGGGCGGCGAGGCCCTACCGGACGACGTGCATGAGACCGGTCCCCCGCGCCGTTACTTCAACCATGTAGCTTCAACGCTCAAGCAAAGCTAGCGGTTACGCGATCAAGGCGGCAAGTCGGGTGTGCGGTCAGTCACTTCAACCATGAAGTAAAGTCCGGCTAGACTCCGCCGAGTGGAGACCACCGAGCGGACCTGGCTGACCGAAGAGGAGCTACCGATCTGGCTCGTGCTCGTCGGCCTGATGATCAAGCTGCCGGCGGCGCTCAACGACCAACTCCAGCGCGACGCGGGGATGAACCACTTCGAGTACTGGGCACTCATGGCGCTGGCCCTGCACGAAGGCCACTCGATGCGGATGAGCGAGCTCGCGGTGCTCACCAACGGCTCGCTGTCGCGGCTGTCTCAGGTGATCTCCCGCATGGAGAAGCGCGGCTGGGTACGCCGCGCACCCGACCCCACCGACGGCCGCTGCACCCTCGCCATCCTCACCGGGGACGGCTGGGAGAAGTTCGTCGGCTCCTTCGAGGCGCACTCGGAGGAGATCCGGCGCCTCGTCTTCGACCCGTTGACCAAGGCGCAGACGCGGCAGCTCAGCGAGATCGGCCACCGCATCCTCCGGACCATCGACCCGAGCAAGCCGGACCGCCCACCCGGGTTCAACGCGGAGCTCGACGGCTTCTGCCCGAACGCCTGCTGACCCCTCGCCTCCACCGACCGGCGGTGACAGGGCGCCATACCGCAGCCGGGCAGCAGATCCGGCGCCGTGATCACCTCGGTGATCCACATCACTTCACTAAGGAGCAGCCAACCCCTCGCGCTTCACGAGATGTCAGCGCCGGCACGGCGGCGACAGCGACTGTGAGGAGTGAGGGATGGATCATCGCGAACCGGTGGAGCAGAGGCGGTCTACATGGCAGGGCCGGTTCCGCCGCCCGGCTGTGGTGTTCGGGCTGATCGGGCTGCCGATCGCGGGTTCGGTGCTCATGGCCCCTGCGGCCGCCAACGCCGATGTCCCGGCGATCGAGCCCGTCGTGGAGCACCTCGCATTCGGGGCCAGTGCCGCCCAGGTCCCCGATGCCACCGCGGCGCAGGCGTACGCCGATGCGGGCTACACGTACGAGGACGCGGTCGCGCTGTCCCGGAGCTGGGGTGTGCCCGACGTCTCCCAGACCAAGGTCAAGGCCGGTTCGTTCCTGGTGGAGGGGACGCCGCTCGCCGCGACTCCGTACGCGAACCCGTCCGCCGCCGACGGCCTCTCCGACACCCAGCTGGCCCAGCTGTTCGTCGACACGGGATACACAGCCGAGGACGCCGCGGTGCTCGCGCAGAACTGGGGTGTGGATCCGGCCCTCGCGAAGGTCAAGGCCGGCCGCGAACTCAAGACCGTCGGGGTGCTCCCGTTCGTCGACGCTTCCTGAGGGGAACCGCTGCGTGCTCCACGAGCTGGAGTCCCGGGTCGGCTTCGAGATCGAGCTGCTCGCTCCGCGCGGGGCGAGCAGGGCAGATCTGGCGCACGCGGTCGCGGTCGCGGTGGGGGGCGAGGTCGCACTCGCCTTCCACCGCGACAGCGAGCCGTCGGCGGTACCCGGCATGGGGGCCTTCCGCCACCTGACACCGGGGTTCGACGTGCTGGACGCCGCGGGCCGCCCGGTGTGCTCCGTCGTCGACGACGTCACCATCGTTGCCGACCTGGACGTCCGGGCCGCCCCGCTGCCGGGTTGGCACCGGATCGTCACCGACGACGCGCGCCTGCTCAACCTGCTCGCGCAGGTGTGCGACCCGGCCGCCCCCGTCGATGAGGTGCTGGCACCCGTGGCCGCGCTGTTCGGGACCGAGGTGACGTGCGCCCGCGGTTCGATCTACAAGGTCACCGATCGGGACGACGCCAGCATCGCGATGGCGGCACCGCTGCCGGGCGAACGCCACCGCCCCGCGGAGATCATCACCACGCCGCTGGAGCACGAACACGGCGACGCGCTGGAGCGGATCCTGCGCCCGGCCGGTGAGCTCGGGTTCACGGTTCCGGTGGAGGCGGCGGTGCACCTGCACTTCGACGCGGCACCGTTCCGGACGCCGCAGGCGTTCGCGAACGTCGTCGAGCTGTTCTCGAAGTGGGGTGAGCCGCTACGCGCATTGCTGGGCACGAACCCGGCGTGCCGCAGGCTCGGCCCACCGCCACCTGCCCTCGTCGAGCTGGTCGGCACACTGCGGGACCTGGGCTCGTGGGACGACGTGCGCAACGCCGTCACGGCCGTCGAGCTCAGCAAGTACTGCGACGTCAACCTGCTGCACGTGATCCGCGAGCCGATGATCAAGGACACCCTGGAGGTCCGTATCCTGCCCGGGGCCGCCGACGCCGCCCAGATCATGTCGCAAGCGGCACTCGTCGAGGGGCTGCTGCAGCGGTGCCTGGCACGCGATCGGTTCCCGGAGCCGGCGGGAAGCGTCCGGCACGATCTCCGCACCCTGGCCCGGTGGGGCCGTAAGGAGTGGTGACCGTCGATCTCGAAACGGTCGTGTGGCTGGACTTCGCCCCCTGGTACGAGTCCGTTGCGGACGGGGTGACCCGCCGGGTGTCCGCCGCGGTGGGCGACCCGCTCCTCGGGCGGGAGGCCGCCGCGGAGGCGTTCGCCCGCGCCTACGAGCGGTGGCCCCGGGTGGCGATCATGGACTCGCCGGAGGGCTGGGTGTACCGCGTGGCGGTCAACATCTGCCGCCGCAGCTGGCGCCACCGCATGCTGGAGAGCCGCGCCCTCGCACGGATGCTCCCCGTGACGTTCGTGGACATCGGCGACCACCACCACGACGACGTGTACCGGGCGTGCCGCAGGCTACCTCCGCGGATGCGCACCGCGATCCGCCTCCGCTACTGGGACGACCTCACCGAACACCAGGTGGCCGAACGGATGGGCATCTCACAGGGCACGGTATCCGCGCTGCTCAGCACCGGCCGCGCCCGGCTGCGACGCGCGCTGGGCAGCGACCCCACCGGACCGGGAGGCCACCGATGAACGACCCGCGGCCCCCTCTCCCGCTCTCCGACGTGCTCGACATCGTCGAGCGGCGCAGGCGGCGGCGTGCGAGGGCCCAGACAGCGGCCGGATCCACGCTCGGCATCGCGGCCGCGGGAATCGCCAGCCTGATCGTCGTGACCCTGCAGCCCGACCGCGATGCCGTCCCCGCCGCGCCCCGCCCGTCTGCAGCGTCAGCCATGGCCACCCCGACGCCCGATCCACCCGCGCCGTCGGCGCCACCCCCTCTCGATCCGGTGTACGGCACCCCCGACTACCTCACCTCGGTCGCCGACTCCGTGGTGACCGGGACCGGTCGTCGGCACGATCGCCAGCTCGCGGACGCCGAAGCGCTGGCCGACGCATGGGGCCTCGACCTCTACCCGGACGCGAAGGCCATCGTCGGAAAGGCCGACGTCGTCGGCGTCGACATCGCTCCCCGCGACCCGGACGGCGACGAGGAACTGGTGAGCCGCTACGAGCGGGCGGGCCTCACCGACGAGGACGCCGCCGAACTGGCACAGACCTGGACGGTCGACCCCAGGACGGCGAAGCTCTTCGCGGCCCTCCTGCTCGATTGAGTGGGCGCACGAACAGCTAGGCCGTTTCCGTCCAGCGGACCGGCAGCGTGTGGACGCCGTAGATGTTCATGTCGGTCTTGAGTTTCACCTCACCCGCGGGGATGGCGAGCTCGAGCGTCGGGAAGCGACGCAGCAGCCCGTCGAATCCGGCGCGCATCTCGATCCGGGCCAGTTGCTGGCCGAGGCATTGGTGGACGCCGTGCCCGAAGGACAGGTGACCGCGGGCCTTGCGGTGGATGTCCAGGGTGTCGGGGTTGTCGAAGCGCTGCGGGTCGTGGTTGCCGGCCAGCAACGAGACGACGACCGTCGACCCCTCGCTGATCGTTTCGCCGCCGACCTCGATGTCCTCCGTGGCATAGCGGTAGAAGACATCGGCGATGGCCAGGTAGCGCAACATCTCCTCGACGGCATCGGGCAGCAGGTGCGGGTTGGCGCGCAGTTCGGCCAGCTGCTCGGGGTGCTCCAGGAGCGCGAAGGTGCCCAGTGCCAGCATGTTGGCGGTGGTCTCGTGGCCCGCGAGCAGGAGCAGGAAGGCGACGCCGATCAGCTCCTCAACCGTGACGTCGTCATCGCGGGCGAGGTCGGACAGGATGTCCTCGCCCGGTTCGGCGCGTTTACGCATGACCAGTTCGGCCAGGTACGTGGTCATTCCGCCGTAGGCGGCCATCTTCTCCTCGAGCGTCACGTCCTTCTCCAGGAACTTGGCCGAGTTGACCTGGAAGTTCGCCCGGTCCGCGTAGGGGACGCCGAGCAGCTCGCAGATCACCAGCGACGGCACCGGCAGCGCGAACTCCGCGACCAGGTCGACCGGGGGCGTGAGGCGCGCCAGCTCGTCCAGTTGCCGCTCGACGATCTCGGTGATGTGCTCCTCGAGCATCCGCATGCGCTTGACGGTGAAGGCGCCGGTGAGCTTGCGGCGCAGCCGCGTGTGATCCGGCGGGTCCATGCTGATGAACAGGCCCGGCACCTGCGGCGACGGCTCGGTGGGTGCGGGCATGCCGGGGGTCTCGTAGGGCAGGTGGAGGATGCCGATGTCCTGGCGGGAGCTGAACCGGGTGTCGGCCATGACCTGGCGGACCGCGTCGTAGCCGGTGACCAGCCAGCCCTCGTGACCGTCGGGGAAGATCAGGGGGCTGACCGGGCGGGCCTCGCGCAACCGGCTGATCCGGCGAGGGGGATCGAAGGGGCTCGCGTCGCGCTCCATGGGAAGGCCGTGCGGGATGGGCACCGTCTGGGTCATCGGATTTCCTTTCGTGGCCGTTGTTGCCGCCACGATCACCGCAGGGCCTGACACGGCGCTGACACGGCCCGGACACCAGCAGCCGGAGACCTACCGATCTCCCATGGCAAGCTCGGCCAGGTGCAGATCGGGGTGCTCGGGCCGTTCGAGGCCCGCACGGACGACGGTGTCGTCGCCGACGTGCCGGGCACCCGGTTGCGCGCGCTGTTGATCGCCCTCGCGCTCAGACCGGGCCATGCCGTCCCGAAGGCGGCGCTCGTCGACTGGATTTGGGGTGAGCGCCCGCCGGCCGAAGCGGCGAATGCCTTGCAGCGCCTGGTATCCCGCCTCCGGAAGGCGCTGCCGGATGGGGTGGTCGAGGGGCGGAGGGACGGCTACCGGTTGAGGGTGGAACCCGACGCCGTCGACGCCGTGCGGTTCGAACGCCTCGTCGGCCAGGCCCGCGACGGCGCGGATCCGCAGCGGCTACGGCGGCTTCGCGAGGCCCTCGCATTGTGGCGCGGCGCGGCCATGCAGGACGTCGGCTCGCCGGAGAGTGCGGCGTTCGAGGCTGCGGTCACCCGGCTCGAGGGGCTACGCCTGACCGCCATGGAGGATCGGTTCGACGCGGAGATCAGCCTCGGCCATGGCGCGGATCTCGTCGCCGAGCTGACCGACGTGGTGGCCGCGCATCCGCTGCGGGAGCGACTCGTCGCCGCATTGATGCGTGCGCTCGTCGCGACGGGTCGCGACGCCGAGGCGCTGCTCGTGTACGAGCGCACGAGGGAAGCGCTGGCCACCGCGCTCGGCATCGACCCCGCACCGGAGCTGTCCGCGTTGCACGTCGCGCTGCTGCGGGGTGAGCTGGGGCGGCGGGAGGAGTCCCGGAAGACCAACCTGCGGGCCGAGCTGACCAGCTTCGTCGGCAAGGGCGGCGATGTCGCCGTCGTCCGCGAACTCGTCACCGGACATCGACTCACCAGCCTGGTCGGGCCGGGTGGCTCGGGGAAGACCCGGCTGGCCGCGGAGACCACGCGCACGCTGCTCGGCGACCTGCCGGACGGGGCCTGGCTGGTCGAACTCGCGGCCATCGGTTCCGACGGGGATGTGGCGCACGCGGCGCTCTCGGCTCTCGGCATGCGAGATGCGCTGCTCGGCGACGCACCGAACGCGCCGCCGATCGACCGGGTCATCACCGCTCTCCGCGAGCGGGAGGCGCTGCTGATCCTGGACAACTGCGAGCACGTGATCGAGTCCGCGGCGGCATTCACCCATCGGGTGCTCGGAGAGTGCCCGAGGCTTCGGGTCCTCGCGACGAGCAGGGAGCCCCTCGGCATCATCGGTGAGACGCTGTGGCCGGTCGTGCCGTTGGTCCTGCCCGCGGAGGACGCCGACGCCGCCGAGATCGAGTCCGCTCCGGCCGTCCGGTTGCTGCAGGACCGAGCCTGTGCGGTGCGCACGGACATCAGGGCCGACGCGCGCACGTTGTCGACGATGGCGCGCATCTGCCGGGCGCTGGACGGTATGCCACTGGCGATCGAACTCGCCGCGGCCAGGTTGCGCACGATGTCCGTCGATCAGCTCGCCAACCGGCTCGACGACCGGTTCCGCCTGCTGACCGGCGGCAGCCGCACGGCGCTGCCACGGCACAGGACACTGCGTGCGGTGATCGACTGGAGCTGGGAGCTGCTCACCGACCCCGAACGGATGGTGCTGCGCAGGCTCTCGGTGTTCTCCGGTGGCGCGAGCCTCGAAGCGGCCGAGCGGGTCTGCGCGGAGGGCGGGAACGACGCAACGATCGAAACCGGTCAGGTGCTCGAGCTGCTGACCGCCCTGACCGAGAAATCGCTGGTGCTCGCCGAGAGCGACGGGGCGCCGCGCTACCGGATGCTCGGCACGATCAAGGAGTACGCCGAGCAGCGTCTGGCGGAGGCGGCGGAATCGGATCTGGCGCGGCGCGCGCATCTCGCGTATTTCACCGAACTCGCCGAATCCGCGGAGCCGCATCTTCGCCGCGCCGAGCAGTTGGAATGGCTCGCCACGCTCGAAGCCGAGCACGACAACATCCGCGCCGCGATGCGCGGTGCGCTCGCGGCCGGCGATGCGCAGTGGGCGATGCGTCTCGCGGTGACCGCCTGCTGGTACTGGTGGTTCGGCGGGCACAAGGCCGAGGGCAACGAACTGATCATGGCGGCGGCCGGCACGCCCGGCGAGGTGGCCGACGAGGTCCGGGCGAAGGCCTATGCGTTCGTCTCCTTCTTCGGGACCTCCGGGCGGAGTGACCCGTACGAGGCGGAGGAGTGGATCCACAAGGCGTGCGAATTCGGCCGGCGCAGTCGGAGCCGGCACCCCCTGATCGGGCTCGTCGCCGCGCTGGAACGCATGTTGCAGGGGCCGCACGCGTTGCTGTCCGCGTTCGAACCGCTGCTCGCCGACGAGGATCCCTGGGTACGGGCCATCGCCCGGCTCCAACTCGGCAAGATGCGGATCCTCGTCGGCCATGACGAGCGGAACGCGGACGCGTACCTCGAGACCGCGCTCGCCGAGTTCCGCGCGATCGGCGAACGGTGGGGGGTTTCGTTCGCCTTGACGGAGCTGGCGAACCGGATCGCCATGCGCGGCGAGTTCGCAGGCGCGTGCGAGTACTACGCGCAGGCGATCGCGGTGGTCACCGAGGTCGGTGCCGTCGAGGATGTCGTGACGATGCGGTCACGGCAGGCCCAGTTGTACTGGCTCTCGGGGGATGAGGAGTCGAGCGCGGCCGCCATGGCAGAGGCGCAGCGGTACGCGGAACGGGTTGCGTGGCCGAACACGCTGGCCGAGCTGGCCCTTGCGAAGGCGGAGCTCGCGCGCTGGAACGGCGATGCCGAGCAGGCACGCCGGCAGCTCCGCGTCGCGACCGACGTCCTTGGCGACGCCGCGGAGCGTTCACACGTCCGCGCGACCACCCATGACCTGCTCGGCTACCTCGCCGAGGATCTCGACGAAGCGGTGAAGCACCGCATCGCCGCCTTCGAGGCGGCATCCGAGACGGAGTACCCACCTCTGATCGCGCAGGTGCTCGCCGGGATCGCGGACCTGGCGCTGCGGAACGAGCAGTACGAGCAGGCCGCCCGGCTGCTCGCGGCGAGCGCGTGCGTACGCGGTCAGCCGGACCGTTCGCAACCGGATGCGGCCCGGATCGAGCGGGCCGTGCGGCGCCACCTCGGTGACACGCGGTTCGCCCAGCTGACGCAGGAGGGGGCGCAGGCGAGCTGGTGCGAGCTGGCCACAGTCACGTTCGCAAGCTGAACCTGGCGGTGTCGCCCGGTAGCGGTGGGCTGGTCGTGTCAGTTCCTCCCGCCGGTGCTCCGGCTGAGGCGCAGCGCCGAGACGAGGAAGAAGATGCCGCCGAGCAGGGCGTAGCCGGCCATGTTGCTCAGCGAGGCGTGCGGGGCCGATGCCTGCAGGAAGAACGAGATCCCGGCGACCGTGGAGATGGTGCCGCTGGCGATCATCGGCCACTGGCCTCCGAGCGTGCGCCGCCGCAGAGCCACGACGAGCTGGACGAGCCCGGCCAAGACGGCCCAGACCCCCCACACCTGCAGGACTGCCGGGATGCCGGAGGTGACCGCGAAGACCACTCCGACAGCGGCGATCAGACTGACCGCGATGTTGACGTAGAGGCCGATGGCGGATCGGCTCGCTCGGGAGGAACGCGCGTCGACGATGGCGGCGCCCACGTCGAACAGGGGGTAGATCACGAGCAGGGCCACGCTCACCGGCCCGATGCTCGACGCGGTCAGGAAGAGCGCGACTGCCCAGATCAGGGCGAACCCGAAACGGACGAAGTAGAGCCGACGAAGCGCCGACGCGAGTGGGGCAGCGACAGGAGCGGTAGTCGTGGCCATGACAGTTCCTCTTCCCCAAAGACCGTTGGACCGGTAGAAAGACCGTTCTCTCTTGCACGGCCGAGCTTGACAGACGGCACGAGCGCTTGCAAGACAGAATGTTCTTTCTGTTACCCTCGGTTCATGGCGACACCGACCCGCCCCGGGCCCGACAGCTCGAGCGGCAACCCGCGGGCGCACGGGCGGTCCGAGGCCAGGGAGCGGCTGTTGTCCACGGCCAGCGCGCTGTTCTATCGCGAAGGGATCCGCGCGGTTGGGGTCGAGCGGATCCTCGCCGATGCCCCGGCCACCCGAGCGACGTTCTACCGGCACTTCCCCTCGAAGGAAGACCTCGTACTCGCCTACCTGCGCGGCGTTGACACCCAGACCCGCGCCGACGTGCAAGCGGCCATCGAGACCGCGCCGTCGCCTGCCGACGCACTGCGTGCGATCGGCACCGCCGTCGTTGACGACCTCGCCAGACCGGAGTTCCGCGGGTGCGCTTTCCTCAAGGCCGCCGCCGAGTACCCCCACCCGGACGACCCTGTGCGCCGGATGATCCTCGATCACCGAGCCTGGTACGTGGCCACTCTCACCGAGCTCTTCGCGCAGGTCTTCGGAGCCTCACCACGGCGCGGCAAACCGGAGCACGCCGCACGGCACTTCGTCATGATGCGCGACGGCGCCATGTCCGGCGCCGATCTCGACGGCGTCGACAGCGTCGGTGCCGCGTTCCACCGCGGCGTCGAGGGCTTGCTCACCGTCCTCCACTGAGCAGATCATCGTGTGGTCGCGGTGCCCGCCCATGTGGCGACGGCCGCGCGGAGGCCCTCCTCGTCGGGGCGGTCGGTCGCCCAGGCGAAGTAGCCGTCGGGACGGACGAGGGCCGTGGTGCGTCGGTCGCCCGTCCAGTGCGCGTGGACGACGTGGCCGGGCACGTCCGCGTCCTGACCGGCCGGTGTGATCAGCACGAACCTGCCGCCGCACTGGAGCTCGTTCAGCCGTCCCTCGACCAGTTCGACGTCGGGGGCGCGCCGTCCGGTCAGCTTGTGCGCGCCGCGCGGGGCCTTGTAGGCGATGCCGATCCCGCTGATCATGGACGCCGCCTTGTCGGCCAGCGGACGGAAGTTGCTGACGACCGTTCCGGCCGCGCGGCGCAGCAGCCGGGCGGCGAATCCGCGTAGCAGGGCGGCCCGCACCAGCGTCCCGCTCATCCGCAGCACGACCTTGCCGACCGCGTGCCGTTCGACCTGGTAGGTATCCAGCAACCGGTCGTCGGCGCCATCGCGCAGCACGGCCACCAGCTTCCAGCTGAGGTTGGCGGCGTCCTGCAGGCCGGTGTTCATGCCCATGGCGCCTGCCGGGGAGTGCACGTGCGCGGCATCACCAGCGAGGAACACCCGCCCGACGCGGTAGGCCGGGGCCTGCCGCTCGTCGCTGTGGAACCGCGACATCCAGGGGATCTCGGTGATCCCGTAGTCGGTCCCGAAGTTCATCCGGAGCAGTTCCTTGACCTCGTCCTCCTCCAGCGGCGCGTCATCGGGAAGCTGGTGACGCCGGTTCCAGCCGGTCACCCGGTACAGGCCATCGCCCATCTCGGTGAGCAGCGCGAACCCGTCCGGGACGGCGTTCACGACGAAGGGCCGGTCCGGTGCCTTGTCGAGCCTGACGTCGGCGAGGATCAGCGAGCTGAGGATCGTGTCGCCGGGGAAGGGCTGGCCGATTGCGGGCCGGACCGAGCTGTGCACCCCGTCGGCACCGACCAGGTAGGACGCGCGGAACGTGGCGCCCGGCTGCCCGTCCTCGTCCTCCGTATGGGCCGTGACGCCGTCCGCGTCCTGCTCCACCGCGACGACCTTGGTCTCGTACTCGAAGGCGACACCGGCCTCACGGGCCCGGCGTTCCAGCACCTTCTCCACCTCGTACTGCGGCGTGAACAGGACGAACGGGTAGCGGGTGGGCAGCCGCGAGGGGTTGAGCCGGGCCGCCTCGAACAGCGCCAGCCGGCTGATGGGATGCCCGCTCGCAACGACCTCGTCGGCGATGCCGCGGGCGTCGAACTGCTCCAGCACCCGGGCGTGCACGACCAGCGCCCGGGACAGGTTGCTGACCTTGTGCGGGCGACGCTCGACCAGCACGACCGACAGGCCCGCCTCGGCCATATCCCCGGCCAGGAGCAGCCCGGTCGGCCCCGCGCCCACGACGAGGACGTCGGCATTGGCAGTGGGTGACATGATGTCTCCTCCATGTTTGTCAACGAGCGTTGGTCAACGTCTGTAGGCAAACAGTAGGACGCCAGGCCCGTCGATGTCAACAGGCGTTGGCCAACGATGACGAACGCCGCTTCGAGGCGGCCGGCTTGGAGACCGCGCAGATAGGGCCGGGTTCGATCCGCCCGCAGGTCGAGTAGCGCCGGCGCGCATGGAGACCGGGTTCGTGGTCTCGATACGGGCCGGCGCTGGGGCGCCGGCCCTACTCGACCACCGGGAGGGGATGTTGGTCGCCGGCCCGACTCGACCACTGGAGGCATGGCTATTCGTGCAGCCCCAAACCGGACCAGCACACGAACCCAACCGATGCCCGACAGCATCCGACCCACCAAACGGGATCACACGGGATGGGGGTCCGGGGGCGTGCCCCCGGCCGGGGGTCTGGGGGCTTGGCCCCCAGAGGGGACGCAACACCCGAAGGGGCGAGCGCACTCCGCGAGCACGCGTCGCCAGAGGGTGGAGCTGAGGGGAATCGAACCCCTGACCTACTCGATGCGAACGAGTCGCGCTACCAACTGCGCCACAGCCCCATACCGGCCGGTGGGCCGGACGGGAACGACCTTATCAGGCGGTCACTCCCCGACCGCACGGCGGTATCCCGGCCGGGCTGGGCCGTCGAGGACGTGGAGTTCGGGGTCGTCCTCGTCCGCCTCGACGAGCGAGGTGCCGGCAGGGAGTGCGGGCGGCGGGGCCGGACGCAGGCGCGGGAGCGCGGGCTCGGCTTCGACCGGCTGGGCGTCGTCCTCGCGGTCGCGCAGCGGCGTGCCGGCGCCGGTGACGCGCTCGGGTTCCTCGTCGAGGGCGTCTGCGTCTTCGAGTTCATCCCAGTCGTCGTAGCGGTGGTCGTCCTCGTCCGCCTCGTAGCGATCGTCGGGGCGGGTGAGCTCACGGCCGCGGCGCGCCCATGCGTCGAGTTCGGGGTCGTCGGCCGCGGCGGGGCGGCGGGTGCCTGCCATCCGGGCGGCCCGCCGCTCACGGATCGCCTCTTCGAACCGGACCTGGCGGCGCAGGTAGACGAGGTAGCTCACGAGACCGAGGTCGACGGCGCCGTGCGCCCACCACAGGCCGGGCACGGCGAAGGCGGCGATCACACCGGTGACGAGGGCCACGATCAGCATCGTGAGCACGACCCGCTGGCGGAACGCGTAGCGCGTGCGGGCGGCGAGCGCGGCCGCCTCGGGGTCGAACCCGCCGCGGCCGGGGCGGTAGCGCGGCGGCGGGCGCTCCCAGCGGCGGTCGTCACGCTCAGCAACCGTGTGGGTGAACAGATCGTCGGCACGGTCGTCGTGGTCGTCGACGCGGTTGTCGACATGGTCGTCGACGCCGCCCGGTTCGTCGTCCATCCCGTCCCCCTCCCGTTCGCGGCCCATGGCCTGTCCCGGAGCCCGGCGCGGCCGGTCGAGCACCCGCCCCGACAGCGCGGCGACGCTCGGTCGGGCCACCTCCTGCCGGCGCCGCGCGACGGCGGGGACGAGGATCAACAGCCAGAGCACGACCAGGCTCGCGAAGATCATCGAGCTCGGCACGGCTGCCTCCTACCCCTCCCCCGCGGCGCAGTCCGGGGCGACCCGGCTTCCCCGGCCAAGATCGCTCCCGCGCGTCAACGGTAGTAAGAAACACCGGGTGAGACCGGCAACGACGCGCCGACGCGCCGAGGTTCACCCCTACGCCGGTGTCGTGTGGACCCGTTCCGCACGGCCCGCGGCCACCAAGCGTCCGGTGAGGCCTCCGGGGCGGATCTCGTCGGCGGTCAGCGCGAAGCAGGCGTGGTCGCGCCATGCGCCGTCGACGTCGAGGTAGCGGCGGAAGAGCCCCTCCTCGCGGAACCCGAGCTTCTCCAGTACGCGCAGGCTCGCGGCGTTCTCCGGCCGGACCGTGGCCTCCACCCGATGCAGGCCGACGCGGTTGAAGCAGTGGTCCACCACGAGCGCGACGGCACCGGTGATCACGCCACCGCCCGCGACGGTGGAGTCCACCCAGTAGCCGACGTAAGCGGAGAGCAACGGCTCGCGCACGACGTTGCCCACCATGACGTGGCCGACGAAGCGGTCGTCCAGCGTCACGGCGAACGGAAGGGCCACGCCGCGCCGCCCGGCGGCTCGCAGCTGCAACCAGCGCGCGGGCCACTCCCCCGGCGAGTGCCGTTCGGCCCAGCTGCCGGGCATCGTCGGCTCCCACGGCGCGAGGTACTGCTCGTCGCGGATCCGGACCGCGGACCACGCCCCGCCGTCACGCAGCCGGACCGGCCGCAACGCGACGACGCCCGCCCGGACGCGCAGCGGTCCGAGCCGGGCGGGCCAGCCGGGATGGCGGGCGGACGTCCGCCCCGGGTACGCGTGCGCCATCCCTGCCTCAGTGCGGAGCGGGCAGGAACGCCACGGTGACCTGCTCGTCCACCGTGGACTCGGTGAGGTCCTCGGGAAGGATGATCAGCCCGTTGGCCTCACCGATGGACGACAGCAGGTGCGTGCCGGAAGTGCCGAGAGGTTGCACGAGGTAGTCGCCGGTGGCCTGCTCACGCAGCAGCCGGCCGCGCACGTAGCCGCGCCGCCCCTTCATCGAGGTGACGGGCGACGTGAGCCGGGCTGTGATCATCCGCCGGTAAGGATCGGTGCGGCCGAGCGCGAGACGTACCAGCGGGCGCACCAGCACCTCGAACAGCAGCAGCGCGGTGGCGGGGTAGGCCGGGAAGAGGAAGGTCGGCACCGCGTCCGGACCGAGCCGCCCGAACGCCTGGGTGGAGCCAGGGTGCATCGCGACGCGGGTGTCGTCGATGTCCCCGAGCCCGACGAGGGCCGACTTCACCTCGGCGCCCGCCGCGCCCCCGACGGCACCGCAGACCACGATCACATCGCTGAACGGGAGCCGGTCCTGCAGCGCGGCGCACACCTCGCGTGCGTCGCCGCGGACGAGCCCCGCCCTCGCCGTGTCTGCCCCCGCCTCCCTGGCTGCCGCCGTGAGGGCGTGCGAGCAGACGTCGACGATCTGACCTGCGCCCGGGGTGCGGGCCAGCTCCACGAGCTCGTCACCGACCGAGATCACCGAGACGCGTGGCTTCGGGTGTACGAGCACCTTGTCGCGGCCTGCCGCGGCAAGCATGGCCACCTGGGCCGCACCGATCACGGCGTCCCGGCGCACCGCGACGTCACCCGGCTGCACGTCCTCACCGATACGGCGCACGAAGGCCGCCGACGGCACGCCCTGGTGCACCTCGAGGCGCGCTGTTCCGGCGTCGGTGTTCGCGACCGGGACGACGGCGTCGGCGAGCGTCGGCAACGGCGCCCCCGCGGCGACGCGCACGGCCTGGCCGGGCTGCAGCCGCAGCGGCTGGCGGGAACCCGCGGGGATCTCCCCGACGACGGGCACGGACGCCGGCTCGGCCAGTGACGCGCCCGCGAGATCGACGCTGCGCACCGCGTAGCCGTCGATGGCCGCCTGGTCGAAGCCGGGAAGCGGCCGCGAGGAGACGACCTCCTCGGCGCAGCGCAGGCCGTGCGCGTCCGAGATCGCGACCCGCACCGGCGCGGGCCGCACCGCGGCGGCGAGGATCCGCTCGAGCTGCTCGTCGACCGTGCGCACTGGGGGCACTTCGGTCAACTCTCTAGGCGGGCGGCCAGCCAGGCACGCAGGTCGGGGCCGATGTCGGGGTCGTCGAGCGCGAAGTCGACGAATGCCCGGACGTAGCCGGAGGGGTTGCCGAGGTCGTGCCGATCGCCACGGTGGACGACCACATGCACGGGGTGGCCCTCGTCGATCAGCAGCGCGATGGCGTCGGTGAGCTGCAGCTCGCCGCCCGCGCCGGGCTCGATCCGGTCGATCGCGTCGAAGACGGCGCGGTCGAGCAGGTAGCGCCCGGCCGCGGCGAACGTGGACGGCGCCTCCTCCGGCGCCGGCTTCTCGACCATCCCGTGCACCCGCTTGACGTCCGCGTCACCGGTGTCCTCGACCTCGAAGACGCCGTAGGCCGAGATCGCTTCGCGCGGCACGTCGAAGGCGCAGAGCACGCTGCCGCCGTAGCGCTCGCGGACCTCAGCCATCTTGCCGAGGACCCCGGCAGGCAGCACGAGGTCGTCGGGAAGCAGCACGGCGAATGCCTGCTCGTCGGGTCCGATCGCCTCGCGCGCGCATCCCACGGCGTGGCCGAGGCCTCGCGGCTCGTCCTGGGTGACGGTGCGCACGCCGATCAACTCGTGGGCGCGCCGCACCTTCGCGACCAGTGCCTCCTTGCCCCGGGATGCGAGCTCTTTCTCCAGTTCCGATGAATCCGCGAAGTAGGCGGCCACCGCGTCCTTACCGGGCGAGCTGACGATCAGCAGTTGCTCGGCACCCGCTTCCGCGGCCTCGGCAGCCACCAGCTCGATACCCGGGGTGTCGATGACCGGAAGCAGTTCTTTCGGCACGGCTTTCGTCGTCGGCAGGAATCGCGTGCCCAGGCCCGCAGCCGGCACCACCGCGGAGCGGAACGAGCGCTTCCCAGGCACGACTTCACTCATGGTGGGCGAGCCTAATGGCGAGAGTAGGTTCGGTGCGTGACGGGACGCGCCGTTCTCGCGGAGAAGACACGCTGGCGTACCACTCTCGTGGCAGCTCGGCGGGCCCTGCCGGCCGCCGAACGGGCAGCGCGGGCGGCGGCGCTCGCCACCACGGCCGTGGAACTGGCGGCCGGCACCGGCGGTCCGGTATGCGCCTACCTCCCGGTCGGCTCGGAGCCCGGATCGCCCGAGCTGGTGGCCGCCCTGCACGGTGCGGGGCACGAGGTCCTGTTGCCCGTCGTGCCTCCCGACGCCGGGCCGCTCGACTGGGCCGCGTACACCGGCCCCGACTCCCTCGCCGCGGGGCCGCTCGGGCTGCGCGAACCGACCGGGCCGCGCCTCGGCCCCGGCGCCATCGCACGGGCGCGGCTCGTGCTGGTGCCAGGGCTCGCCGTCGACCTCAGCGGCGTGCGGCTCGGCAGGGGCGCCGGGCACTACGACCGCACCCTGCCGCTCGCGGCGCCGGGCGTGCCGATCGTCATCGTGCTGAACGACGAAGAGCTGGTGGAACGGCTGCCGTCCGAGCCGCACGACCGGCTCGTGACCGGCGCCCTGCTCGCGAGAGCCGGCCTCGTCACGCTCGGGAACAACCCCCGACCCTGACGGGTTATGCTGGCACTCAAACTGTTCGAGTGCCAGCTCGTTCGTGTGTGCCTCCGGAGGGACACGTGCCGACCTACCAGTACGCCTGCACCGCCTGCGACCACCGGTTCGAGGCCGTGCAGTCCTTCACCGACGCGTCGCTGACCGAGTGCCCGGCGTGCTCGGGCAACCTGCGCAAGGTCTTCTCGTCGGTCGGGATCGTGTTCAAGGGCAGCGGTTTCTACCGCACCGACAGCCGTTCCGGCGGGGGTGGCGTCGCCGCCAACACCGACTCGAAGAGCGACTCCGGCAAGTCCGACTCCGGCAAGTCCGACTCGGGCTCGTCGACGGGCGGCGCGAAGGAGACCTCGTCGTCGAGCACACCCAGCTCGTCGTCGGCCGCTCCCGCCGCCTAGCGTAGTTATCCACCTCGCCCGCGAGTTGTCCACAGGTCCGGCGCTACCGTCCCGTTGACGTCGCCGCCGATCTAGCGTCGGTCCCATGACCGACTCCCGGCTCGCGCCCCGGCCGCTCTCGCGGTTCGGAGCGTTCGTCGTAGGTCCGGGCTGGCGCCGGGTCGCGCTGCTGCGCCGGGCCGCGGCCGGCGTGCTCGCGACGCTCGCACTGGCGCTGGCAATTGCGCCCGGACCCGATGCGGGCGGCGTGCCGGTGGTCGTCGCCGCGGTCGACGTCGCGGCCGGATCCACGCTCCGCCCGGCCGATCTCGGGGTGCGCCACTGGCCCGCCGACCTGGTGCCCGGCGGCGCCCTGCCCGATCCGGCAGGTGCCGAGGGACGGGTGCTCGTCGGCGCCGCCCGTGCGGGTGAGCCGATCACCGACACGCGCCTCGCAGGCCCTGCCGCCGTGCTCGGCGCCCCGGCAGGGGCGGCGGCCGTGCCGGTCCGGCTGGCCGACTCCGGCGCTGCCGCGCTGCTCATCCCGGGGAGCACCGTCGACGTCGTCACGGTCGGCGGGGAGAGTGGCGAGCCCGTCGTGCTCGCCACCGCCGCGGCCGTGCTCGCCGTCCTGCCACCCGACTCGCCGTCGTCCGGGCGGTTGGTGCTGGTCGCGATGCCGGCCGGGATCGCTGCGCGAGTGGCGGCCGCGTCGCTCACCGAGCAGGTCGCCGTTACGCTCCGCTAGTGCCCCCCGCCGGAAGTCCGTTGCGTGTATCGGCGGATCCAGGTTTCTGCTGGGTGCGCCGACGAGTCGTCCCTCGTATTGGACATACTCGGGCGGGCTCGGCGGTGCGGCCAGCAGGAAGCTGGGCCGTCGAGACATGTGGCGGACTTTCGGCGGGGGGCACTAGGTGTTCAAGGGATTCAAGGACTTCATCCTGCGCGGCAACGTGGTCGACCTTGCCGTTGCCGTCGTCATCGGTGCCGCGTTCGGCAGCATCGTCACGTCGTTCACCCAGCGGATCCTGCAGCCGCTCATCAACGCGATCACGCCACCGGAGAGCCCCGGCTTCGGCATCCAGATCGTCCCGGGCAAGGAGAGCACCTACATCGACGTCGCCTCGGTGATCTCGGCGGCGCTCAACTTCCTCATCGTCGCGGCCGTCGTCTACTTCCTGATCGTGCTTCCGCTCAACCACCTCAAGGAGCGGCGCAAGCGCGGGGAGGAGACCGGCCCTGCCGAGCCCACCGACGTGGAGCTGCTCACCGAGATCCGCGACCTACTGCGCGCGCAGCAAGCCGGAGAGCGTCAGTCCTGATCGTGGTGCGGCGGGCGGTTCGCCAGCAGCTCCGCGTCGCCCGCGCGCGGGTCGGGTCGATCGTCGCGCTCGTCGGAGGTGGTGCTGGGCAGCACGTCACCGAACACCTCTTCGAGCCGGCGACGCACCTGTTCGGGCAGCTCGTTCACCCCACCATCCTGCACCGGTGCCACCATTGACCGCATGGGACTCACGGACAAGGCCAAGGAACTCACCGACACCGCGCTGCTCAAGGCGGGTGAGCTGTCGGAGGTGGCACGCGAGAAGGCGCCCGGTTACCTCGACAAGGCTGCCGACTTCGCGGCGAAGGCCGCGGACGCCGCCGCGAGCGGCGTCGACCGCGCCACCGGTGGACGCTTCCACGAGAGGATCGAGGAGGTCACCGCGAAGGTCGGGGCCTCGCTGGACCGACCCCGACCCACCGACCGACCCACCGTGGTGGTCGTCGAGCCGGACGAGCCGAAGAAGCCAGACGTGAACTAGGCCTTGTCCTAATCGAGCCCGGACAGCTCCGAGATCACGTGCGAGACGAGCGGGGTGAGAGTGGCCATCCCGTCCCGCACCGCGGAGCGGGACGGGGCGAGGTTCACCACGAGGGTGCTGCCCGACACGCCGACGAGCCCGCGCGACAGCCCGGCGTCCATGGCGCCCGCCGCGAGGCCGGAGGCGCGGATGGCCTCCGCGATGCCCGGGATCGGCCGGTCGAGCACGCCGGCCGTGGCATCGGCCGTGACGTCACGCGGGGACACCCCGGTGCCGCCGACCGTCACGACCAGGTCGACGCCGCCGATCACGGCGGTGTTCAGGGCGTTGCGGATCGCCACCGGGTCGCCCGGCACCACGACGACACCGTCGACGACGAGGCGCGCCTCCTCGAGCAGCTCCGTGACGAGCGGCCCGATGGAATCCTCACGTTCGCCGTGGCTCACCCGGTCGTCCACGACAACTACGAGGGCTCGACCGATCTGGGGCGGCGCCATCTCCATGGCGCTCAACTTAGCGGGCTGCCTCATGGGGCATGGTCACCCGGTCCTGCGAGGCCGGGTCGCGCCGGCGCTGGGAGGGGGAACCGGCGCCGACGCGACGGGCACCCGGCGTGGGGCACCACAACCGGGACCACTGAACGAGACCAGAACGTCACCATTCGCGTCAACAGTGGACCACGACGATCCACCTGGTGGTGCGAATCCCGCCCACACGATGACCCCGACTCGCGCGCACCGAGACCGCGACTCGCGGAAGCTAGTTCGGGGCGGCCGTGAGGGTGGCCTGCACCGTGCGGTCGGCGAGCTGCACCTCGATCACCTCGCCGGGCGCCCGCGACCCCACGGCGGCCTGCAGGTCGGTGCCCGTGGAGATGCGCTGGTCGCCGAAGCGCAACACGATGTCGCCCGAGCGGATTCCGGCCAGCTCGGCCGCACCGCCGGCGCTGACCTCTTTGATGACCGCCCCGGCCTGCCGCGGGTCGTCGGTCACCGTGACACCGAGCACCGCACGGGACGCGCGACCGGTGCGTTCGAGCTCCTCCGCGACGCGCCTCGCCTGGTTGATCGGGATCGAGAAGCCGACGCCGATCGACCCGCCCTGCGCGCCGGTGGTGGCGATCGCGGAGTTGATGCCGACGACGCGGCCCTCCATGTCGACGAGCGGCCCACCGGAGTTGCCGGGATTGATCGCGGCGTCGGTCTGCAGGGCGTTGAGGACGGTGGGGGTGTTGGCGCCGGTCTCCTCACCGACGTTCACAGCCCGGTCGACAGCGCTGATGATGCCCGTGGTGACGGTGCCGCCCAGCCCGAGCGGCGCGCCGAAGGCGATGACCTGCTGCCCGACGCGGACCGAGTCGGAGTTGCCCAGTTCGACCGGCGTGAGCCCGGACAGGTTCTGTGCGCGGATCACCGCGAGGTCCGAGCTGGGGTCGCGGCCCACGATCTGCGCGGGGGCCGTGGTGCCGTCCTGGAACACGGCCGTGACGCTGCCGGACTGAGCCGCCTCCTCCACGACGTGGTTGTTGGTGAGGAGCAGGCCGTCGGGGCTCAGGACCATCGCGGAGCCCTCACCGGACGCGGTTGGCCCCTCGACGCGCAGCTGCACGACGCTCGGGAGCACGCGGGCCGCCACGCCCTCGACCGGGGTGGTCGGCGCCGACGCCTCACCGACGGACGGCAGTGGCTGGCCGAGCACACCGACCGACCCGCCCCGGCCGTTGCCGGCGAGCGAGTGGCCGACGACCCCGCCGATCACGCCGGACAGCAGCAACGCCACCAGCGCGAGCGCGATCAGCGTGCCCCTGCGCGGCCCTCCGGTCCGTGCGGGCGGTTCGGGGTAGTACGCGGGGGCCTGCGGCGGGTGGTACGGGTTGGCGGGCGCCGGTGGTTCCGCGGGGCGCGCGCCGTACCAGGGCGCCTGAGCGGGTTGTCCGGCCGGGCCGCTGTACCCGGGCCACCCACCCGACCATGCGGCGGCCGGGGCGTACCCGCCGTGGCCCTGCCACCCACCGGGCGCGGGCATCTCCGCCGTCGCGGCACTCGACGGGCCACCGCCGTACGGCGCCCAACCTTCGGCGCCCCGCCCCGGCGGACCGGCATGGTGTGCCTGATCACCGGGGCCGCGTAGCGCCCCCTCGTCCGGCCCTCCCGAGGCCCCGTCGTGGTCGGAGGGGTGGTTCGCCATGCCATCACCGAATTCGCGTCAGGGGACCTGCAGACCCCAGCCTAGCGACGACCCGGTGGATGCAGGAGATCTTTCGGGTCAGGTGAACAGCCGGTGCCCGGGGAGCCGCATCGCGAGCAGGGCCCCGCCCTCCGGCGCCCGGCCGGCCCACACGGCGCCGCCATGCCGCACCGCGACCTGCCGCACGATCGCGAGGCCGAGCCCGGACCCGGGCATCGTCCGCGACGTCGTGGCGCGGTAGAAGCGCTCGAACACGAAGGGCAGGTCCTCCGCGGCGATGCCCGGCCCGGCGTCGGCAACCTCGAGCACGACCGACCACTCGTCCACCGGACGCATCTGCACCCGCACGCGCCCTCCGGGTGGGCTCCACTTCGCCGCGTTGTCGAGCAGGTTGAGCACGGCGCGTTCGAGCGCGGTGGAATCACCGGCGAGCGTCCACGGCACGAGGAACGGGTCGAACTCGACGTCGCCGGCCCGACGCCGCGCCCGTTCGAGCGACCGCAGCACGATCTCGGCGAGTTCGAGCGGCTCGTGCACGACCATCGGGGCGTCCTCGCGGGCCAGCTCGACGAGGTCGCCGACCAGCGTGGACAGCTCGGCGACCTGCGCCTGGACGTCGTCGAGGATCTCGGCGCGTTCGACCTCGGGGAGCTTCGGCGCCCCTGGCCTGTTGGCGGCGGCGAGCAGCTCCAGGTTGGTGCGCATCGAGGTCAGCGGGGTGCGCAGCTCGTGCCCCGCGTCCGCGACGAGCCGCCGTTGCTGTTCCTGCGACGCCGCGAGCGCGCCGAGCATCTCGTTGAAGCTGGCGGTCAGCCTGGCGAGCTCGTCGGACCCCTCGACCGGGATCGGGCGCAGGTCTCCCGTGGCCGTGACGCGTTCCGTCGCGGCGGTGAGCCGGTCGACGGGGCGCAGGCCGGCGCGCGCGACCGCGACCCCCGCGATCGCGGCGACGACCACCCCCAACCCTCCGACGACCGGCATGGCCACGCCGAGCTTCGTGAGCACCTGCTGGGTGGCGTCGAGCCGCTGGGCGATCACGAGTGCCTGCCCCGGCCCGGCCTGGACCGCCACCACCCGGTACGGCACGCCGTCGTCGGTGGCGGTGCGGGTGGACGAGCTCGCCTCGCCTTTGGCGACCTCCAGCTCGTCCTCGCCGAGCGGCGGGGCGGACGCCGCCCCTTCCGCGGAGATCGCCGGACCGTTGGCGACCAGCAGCGCCAGCCGGATGTCGCCCGCGCCGAGCACCTCGGTGGGGATGGTGGCGAGCACCTGGGGCTCGCCCAGCTCGCTCTGCGCAGCGGCGGTCGCGCGCTGCAACAGGTTGGCGTCGAGCGTCTGCATGATGTTGACGCGCACGGTCATGAATGCCGCGGCGGAGACCAGCACCACCGCAAGCGCCGCGACGAGCGCCGCGAGCACCCCGACCCGGGTGCGCAGCGAGACCTGGTCGAATGCCTCCAGCCGGGCGGGCCTCGCCTGCCGCTGCGGCGCGGCAGGCCAGTTCACGGCGGCGTGTCCCGCAGGACGTACCCGACGCCGCGGACGGTGTGGATCAGCCGCGGCTCGCCGTCGGCCTCGGTCTTGCGCCGCAGGTAGCCGACGTACACCTCCAGCGCATTGCCGGTGGTCGGGAAGTCGTAGCCCCAGACCTGCTCCAGGATCTGGGAGCGGGTGAGCACCCGGCGCGGGTTGGTGAGCAGCAGTTCCAGCAGCGTGAACTCGGTGCGGGTGAGGCTGATCGGGCGATCACCGCGGCGGACGTCGCGCGTGTCGGGGTCGAGCGAGAGATCGGCGTACTCCAGCGGCTTGCTCTGCCCCGCCGCCGCGGCGGCGATGTCGTCCGGTGTGCGCCGGCGCAGCAGCGCACGCAGCCGGGCGAGCAGCTCCTCCAGAGCGAACGGTTTGGGCAGGTAGTCGTCGGCGCCCGCGTCGAGACCCGCCACGCGGTCGGACACGGCGTCGCGCGCCGTGAGCACGAGGATCGGCAGCTCGTCGCCCGCGGCACGCATCCGTCGGCACACCTCGAGCCCGTCGAGCCGCGGCATCATCACGTCGAGGACCATCGCGTCGGGGCGCTGCGCGAGCACGGCGTCGAGGGCTGCCTGGCCGTCGTTCGCGAGCTCGACCTGGTAGCCGTTGAAGGCCAATGAACGGCGCAACGACTCCCGGACCGACCGGTCGTCGTCGACGACGAGGATGCGCATGCGGTCAGTGTGAACGCGTGGTCTGAGACGCGCCTGAGAGCCGCCTGTGGCGCTGGCAACGATCCCCGGCCGGGTGACCAGCGGATATGAGAAGCGTGCAGCAGCTCACCGCGCTATCTTCTCCCCATGGCGAGCACGCGGCGATTTCCGTGCCCCCGGCCGCGGTGCGGCCGCGCGGGCATCGACGTATCCGCCTGATCCGCGCGCCGGGGCGGCCGGGGGTGAGCCCACCCGCCACCACCCGTGAGGATCGCCATGTCCGCCACCCTCTCCCCCGACCACCTCGCCGCCGCCATCGCGCTGCGCGACCTGACCGATCCCGCCAATGGGACCCACGCCGTCGGGCTCCTGCTCGACGCCGCGGTCGACGCGCTCGCCACCCGGTGGGGCTGCGCGGTGCGCGTGCTGCGCTCGTCCCCCGTCGTCGCCGTCGAGGACAACTACGACCGCCTCGGCTACCCGGCCTCCGCGATCACCCGCGAGGCCCGCTACTCGCGCTACCTGAGCGACACCGTCATGCTGCGCAGCCACACCACGGCAGGCGTCCCGCCCGCGCTGCGTGCGCTCGCCGCGCAGCCCGACCCGCGCACCGACGTGCTGCTCGTGCTGCCCGGCCTCGTCTACCGGCGCGACGCCATCGATCGCATGCACGTCGGCGAGCCGCACCAGCTCGACCTGTGGCGCATCACCGAGGGCGGTGCCGACCTGGACGACATGCTCGGCGCGCTCGTCGACGCGGTCCTGCCCGGCGCCAGATGGCGCACCGTGCCCGCCCGGCACCCGTACACCGAGCAAGGCCGCCAGGTGGACGTCCGCGTGGGCGACGAGTGGGTCGAGCTCGCCGAGTGCGGGCTGGCCTCGCCGCACGTACTGGCCGCGGCCGGGCTGGACCCGGGGCGCTGGCGCGGACTCGCGCTCGGCATGGGGCTCGACCGGGCAGTCATGTTGCGCAAAGGGGTGCCGGACATCCGGCTGCTGCGGGCCACCGACCCGCGGATCGCGGAGCAGATGCTGGATCTCGGCCCGTGGCGCCCGGTCTCGATGCTGCCCGCGGTCCGGCGCGATCTCTCGATCGTCGCGGCGGCCGACGTCGACGACGAGTTGCTCGGCGACCGCGCCCGCACGGCTCTCGGCGCTGACGCCGACGTGCTGGAGAGCCTCACCCAGCTGGCCCGCACGCCTCACGACAGGCTCCCCGCACCCGCCCGGATCCGCCTCGGTACCGAGCCCGGCCAGGACAACGTGCTGCTGCGGCTGGTGCTTCGCCCCCTCGATCGGACGCTCACCGACGCCCAGGCCAACGCGATACGGGACCGCGTCTACGCCGCGCTGCACGAGGGCCCGCACCACGAGTGGGCGAGTTTGCCGGAACGGCAACGTTCCTCGACATGGCGGCGCGGGCATCCGCACCGTGACGGCATGGACGATGTCGACGTGGTCCCGGACGTGTTCTCGCCGGAGAGCGAGGCGCAGGTGTGCGAGCAGGTGCTCGGCGACGCCCGCCACGGTCTCCAAGGCTTGATCGTTCCGATGTGAGGCTGGGCGCCCCCGGAAGGGCGTTCCCCGTCATCTCGGGCAGCTTGATCGTTGCGAGTTGCGCGTGATCGCCACGTCGCGGGCAACGAGGCTGATGTCGGATGGATCTTGCGGGGATCTCCTCGCGCTACCGCGCCCACTCCGCCAGCACGTCCTCCGCATCGCCGACGACGCGGGCGTGGAAGGCCGGGTCGACCGGCCCGTCCGGGTGCAGGTCGACGTTCACGCAGAACGCGCCCGCCGCACGGGCCGTCGGCGCCAGCCATGACGCAGGCGCCACCCTGCCCGACGTGCCGATCGCGAGGAAGAGGTCGCATGCCGAGACCAGCCGCCGCGCGGCGCCGAGCGCCTCCGGGTCGAGCATCTCCCCGAACAGGACGACGGCAGGGCGCGCCGGCTCCGTGCACCGCCCGCACTGCGGCGGATCGGCACGCCGCGCGTCGTCGGCAGGCCCGGTCCAGCCGCAGAAGGCCTCGTCGAGGCACCGAGCCCGGCCGGCCGACCCGTGCAGCTCGACGACGTCGACCGACCCCGCGGCCTGGTGCAACCCGTCGACGTTCTGCGTGATCACCGACGCCCCGGCGGCCGCGAGCGCACGGTGCGCCTGCGTCGGCCCAGCCGCCGCGGCCGTCTTCCACATGCCGCCCCAGACATCCCACAACGCGTCGACGTTGCCGGGCAGCAGATGGGCGTGCATGGCCCGCTCGACCTCGGGCGAGAGCGTCCAGAGCCCGTCCGGCCCCCTGAACGTCCCGAGCCCGGCCGCCACACTGATCCCCGCGCCGGTGAGCGCGCAGATCCGCTCGAACCGCTCCCGCGGGGCGACCTCGACGAGGCTGCTGACGTCCACGACGGCTCCCTCCCCCAGCGACCCGCCGATCCTTACATCCGCGCAACCTCGGCGCCCGGGCCGGGCGGTGCCGCCGGTCACGGCTAGGATCGAGCCGCAAGCCCTCGTAGCTCAGGGGATAGAGCACCGCTCTCCTAAAGCGGGTGTCGCAGGTTCGAATCCTGCCGGGGGCACGCAAGTCACAGGCCTGAGCGGCGGTCTCGGTGGTCCGCCGTGGAGCGCGCGGTGCTATCGCCGTTCCATGACCAGGGCGTCGGCGCGGTCGTCGCGACGGCAGCGCGGCGAGATCGAGACCCTCCCCGGGACAGCGACTACGTGTTCGTGACCCAGCTTGTCGGCGACGACGAATCCGACCGTGACAAGCTAGTCGAACTCCTCACCGACGACGAGATTCGGGCGTACTGGCCCGCGATGGGCGACCGGTGAGGAGTGGTCGTGTTCAATCACGAGCCCGAGGGCTACCTGTGCCCGTTCTGTCGGGTGCTCAGCGGGATGGACAGCGCAGCCAACACCCAGCGGGACATCGTCTGCCGCACGCATGGCGCGGCGGCGCTGATCGCACCACGTTGGTGGCCGAACAACCACGGTCATGTGCTCGTAGTCCCCACCGCCCACCACGAGAACCTGTATGACCTCCCGGACCAGTGCGGGCACGCCGTGCACGATGTCGTCCGCCGGATCGCGATCGCGATGCGCAGCGCCTACGGCTGTGACGGCGTTTCCACTCGGCAGCACAACGAGCCGGCCGGCAGCCAGGACGCCTGGCACTACCACGTGCACGTCTTCCCGCGTTACGTCGGCGACGACCTGTACGCCTCAGCCCCCTACGGCCAGTTCGTGCCAGCTGAACAGCGCTGGCCGTATGCCGACAAGCTACGCGCCGCTCTCGGGCAAGCGAGGTGACCGGATCCGGGCGGCCGGCGTCTGCCCGTTGGTGCACCGCTCGAGGTGGAGTTCGTTGGACGAGGCCGATCGTTAGTATGGCAAGCCATGCGCGCCGTGTTCCCCGGCTCCTTCGACCCGGCCACGCAGGGACACCTCGACGTTGCGCGCCGGGTTGCGGGCATGTTCGACGGAGTCGTCATGTGCGTGCTGACCAACCCGAAGAAGTCCGGCCGACTCCCCCTCGCCGAACGACTGGCCCTGCTGGCCGACATGACCAGCGACCTGGGCAACGTCACGGTGGACTCCAGTGCCGGCAAGCTACTGGTCGACTACTGCCGGGGTGCGAGCATCGGCGTGATCGTGCGAGGCATGCGCACCCTGGGCGACCTGGGGGACGAATTGCCGATGGCGCAGATGAACCGTCATCTGAGCGGCATCGAAACGCTCTTCGTCCCGACCAATCCCGCGCACGCGTACATCTCCTCAACCCTCATCGCGGCGACGGCCCAGCGGTAGCGCCCGATCGAAGATCAGCTCGTCGAGACTCCCCAGACCGGCGGAAATTCGCGAGTGGGTGCGCTCGCGTGTGCGTACGTTCTGGGCATGATCGTGTTCCGGCCGTCCGCGCGGGCCCTGATCACCGACCCCGACGGCCGGATCCTCCTCCTACGCGTGCGCGACGCTGTCGCGCTGAACGCGTCAGACCCCGTCACGAACTACTGGATCACTGTCGGAGGCGGCGTCGAGCCCGGCGAGACCTTCGAGACCTTCGAGACCGCGATCGTGCGCGAGATCCTCGAGGAGACAGGACATGTCATCGACGATCCTGGTCCGTGCATCTGGCGGCGTCGCAAGAGCATCACCGACGCGGCGGGTGTCACCCGCGCCACCGACGAGCGGTACTTCTGGTGCCCGGTCTCCTCTGCTGAACTGACCCGCGACAACCTGAGTCAATACGAGCGCACCTACATCCAGGAGTTCCGCTGGTGGTCCATCGACGATCCCGACCTGCGGAGGATCCGGATCTTTCCAGACGACTTCACCGAGGCGGCGGGCAGCGTGCTGCGCCACGGCCGCCCGGCAGCAGCCCAATGGGTGCGATGACGCTGTCAAGCAAATAAGCCCAGCACCAGTCTGTGGGCCAGCGGGAGGAGCGGTCATGGAGCGAAGCCAGCGCAGGCCTACCGATCTCGACGCTCGCCAGATCGCTGTCCGTGTCGGCGATGACGAGATCCTGGTGTCGTGGCACGCGCCGAACATGCCGCCCGAGGGCCAGGCTCACGGGGCGGAAGGCATCTGCGTCACGGACACCGCAGATGTCGTCGTGATCAGCCGCGACGGACGACGATGGGAGCTACCCGCCGGCCGGCGGGAACACGGCGAGACCTGGGAGCAGACCCTGCGACGAGAGGTGCGCGAGGAGGCGTGTGCGACCGTCGTCCGAGCTCGCCTGCTGGGCTTCTCCCGCGGCGAGTACGTAGCGGGCCGACAATCCGGGACCGTGCTCGTTCGCTCGATCTGGCGGGCTGACGTCACGGTTGACCCGTGGGACCCGCGACATGAGATCCCCTTCCGCCGGGTGATGCCAGCGGCCGAGATCGAAGGGGCGCTCGACATCGCGAGGCACCCCTTCGCCCCGATCGTCCGTCGCGCCTTGCATGAGGCTGGCGTCGCCGAGTGCTGAGTCGACGGGAGTAGTCGGGCAGCGTCTGCGCCAACCATCCGGGGAGTGTCGGGCGAGAACCGGCGCGTCTGACCACGCGGCAACCCGCTGAACCGCAACCCTGGCCCGGTGCTGGTTACCGGCCACGTCGGACGGGTCGAGTCGCGGGAGACGGGCCTGCGTGGCGGGTGGCCTTTCCACGCGGTTCGCTGCGGGTTCGGGTTTAGCCAGCATCGACGCGATCAGCGGCAAGCGTCGCTACCTCGTCGAAAACCGTGCCAGCCGGACCCGAAGGCCGCCGCCGAGGCTGAGAAGGTGCGCAGACGGCTGGTCAGCCATGTCGCTCTCGCAGGTTGGTAGAACACCCGCCGCCGCTAGGAGCGCGGTACCGCGAGGACGTCCCGGAGCACGTCCTCCATCGTGACGTGGGCCAACTCGGCTCTCAGCGTCTCCTCGATGCCCCCGTAGATGCCCTGCATCGCCGGCCGGATGCCGTAGCCCACCACGCACCCCTGGTCCGGGCTGGCGCGGTGCATGGCGAACAGTGGACCGGGCTCCACCGCGTCGTACACGTCGAGCAGAGTGATCGACTCCAGCTCGCGCGCCAGTGACCAGCCGGCGCCAACGCCACGCCGGGACTTCACGAGCCCCGCCTTGCGCAGCTCGCCGAGCAGCCGCCTGATCACCACGGGGTTGGTGTTCGCGCTGCCCGCGATCTGCTCGGACGTGGCCACCTCATGGCCCCGGCGCTGGTAGAGGCCGATCCAGGCCAGCGCGTGAGCGGCGATGGTCAACCTGCTGTTGGCGCTCACGAACCCTCCCCTCGGCTGTAACGCGCCATGTTACGACCGCGCTGTCGTAACAACAACAGTTGCGACAGTTAGTCGTAACAACTAGCGTTACGACTACCGAATGATCGAACAGCGAGGTGGGAAGAATGAACGAACCGCTCACTGGCAAGGTCGCCCTGGTCACCGGAGGGTCCCGCGGACTGGGAGCCGCCACCGTCAGGCTCCTGGCCGAGCAGGGCGCCGACGTCGGGTTCACCTACGTCAGCTCGGAGAAGCAGGCACAGGCCGTCGTCGACGAGGTGCGTGGCACGGGCGCGAAGGTCGCGGCCTTCCGGTCCGACCAGGCGGACACGAGCGGGGCGCCGGCGCTGATCGACGAGGTGGTCGCGTACTTCGGCGGCCTGGACATCCTCGTCAACAACGCGGCGATCTCGACGGAGCAGGGCCGCACCGTGGACGACCCGGATGCCGACACCGCCGCGCTGGACCGCATGCACGCCACGAACTACCTCGGCGTGATCGCGATCATCCGGGCCGCCTCCCGGGTGCTGCGCGCGGACGGCCGCATCATCACGGTCAGCTCGGGACTGGGCAGCCGGGTCGGCATCCCCGGCGTCGCCGACTACTCGGCGACCAAGTCCGGGATCGAGCGGTACACCATGGGCGTCGCTCGCGACCTCGGACCCCGGGGCATCACGGCCAACGTGGTGGAAGCCGGACTGATGGAGAGCGGGATGGAACCGCCCAACCCCGAGGTCCTCAAGACGCTGCTCAGCGCGCTGTCGCTGCAGCGCATGGGCCATCCGCAGGAGATCGCCGCCGCGATCGCCTTCCTGGCGAGCCCTGCCGCCTCGTACGTCACGGGCGCGGTGCTGGACGCCCACGGCGGCTACAACGCCTGACCCGAAGGCCGCTGCCGGGCGGGACATCGCCGCCGTTCGGCACCCTCCGCGATCACACGCAGAGCGGCGGGGCCGGTTGAGGTGAGCGCGGCATCCGCGTCCGGCTTCCCGCCGGCCGCGGGTGCCGCGGTCGCGATGACGACGAAGTTCGCGCGGTGCGCTTCGCCTACTGGCGTTCGCCACCCACCGCGCCCTCGGATCTCATCCGATACGAGAGCCACCACCCTCGGTGGCGACCTTGGCGAGCGCCGCGAGCAGTCTCTCGTGTGCGCCAGAAGCCGTCGGGAGCGTTCTTCGCCAATTCGATCCAGAATGAGCCCTGCATCGTCTCTTCGGTCCAGAGGTGACATCCCGTCGGTGTGGGAGTGATGATCCAAGCGTGATAGGCCTTGGCCGCATCCGAGGCTTTGGGGTAGCCGCCCCAGGCGATGCGCGTCATGGGTTCGAACTCCTGTACGGACGCGAAGACGTCTTGGCCGGCCAGATTCGTTTCGAACCGCGTGCCGAGACGCAGCGAGTCGTGACCGTCGAGCAGCTGGACATGTTCGACGCCCGGGTAGAAGTCGGGCCACGCCTTGGGATCGACGAGCAGGGACCAGATCGTTTCGGGAGAGGCCGCGACCTCGAGCTCGTTGGTGAAGTGGATCGGGGACTGACTGGGAGTCATGTCCGCCGGCCAGTTTATTGCTTCAAACACGTCGATCTCCACACGTTGGACTGATACGCCGTTCCTGTCCGTCAGTGCAACGGCCGGGCGGCGAGCAGTTCTTCCCGTACTTCAATCGATAAAAGTACGATTTATGATAGATTTTGCTCATGCCAAGCCTGAGGGCGTTCGAGTGCCTGCTCGCCGCCGCTGATCTGGGGTCGGTGACCCGCGCCGCGCGGCACCTCCATCTCTCGCAACCTGCGATCTCACATCAGCTGGCAGCTCTCGAACGCGAGGCCGGGACAGCACTCCTGACGCGCGACCGCCGCGGCGTGCGCCTCACCGCCGCTGGGCGCGCAGCGCTGCCCGAGGCGCGTCGGGCGGTGGCCGCGGCCGGCGACGCCATCCGGCTCGCCCGCGCGGTCGGGCAGGGAGTCGGAGGCATCGTCCGGGTGGTGTGCGCGCAGAGCCTCACGGTGGCGTTGCTGGCGCCCGTACTGGCCCGCTGGAACCTCGACCGCCCCGACGTCGTGATCTCCCTCCGGGAGAGCACGGACCCGGAATCCGCCTTCGCCATGCTGGAGGCCGGCGAGACCGACCTCCTGCTGTTCCCCGACCTCGGCGGCGCGGGGTTCGAGACGACCACGGTCGCCGAGGAGGAGATCGTCGTAGCCCTCCCGGCACAGCACCCACTCGCCTCCCGGCCAGCCATCCGGCCACGGGATCTCCAAGGACAGCCGTTCGTGCACTTCACGCCCGAGAACAGGCTCGGCACATGGATCGAGAGCCACCTCGACGATGTCGACCTGCGTGGGCCGGCAGTGGTTCGCACCGCCGTGACGACCCACGCGCCCCAGCTGGCGGCAGCGGGGCTGGGCGTGACCGTCGTTCCGGTCAGCGCCATCACCGCCGGCTTCGCAGGGGCGGTCCGCCCCTTCGAGCCTCGATGGAAACGACGCCTCGTCGCCATCACCAAGACCTCGCGCGACCCACTCGCCGCCCAACTGGTCAGTGATCTTCGCAGCACCGGTCTTCGGGTACCGACCGACATCGCACAGCAGCTTGCGCCGGCCGAGGAATCGTCCGCCGAACTCGACCCGGGGCTTTGAGGTCGACACCGGATCATTCAGAAATTTTATCGCTGTCCCCCAAAGTATCGATGTTGTCGAGGGAATGCTCGAGGCTCGCCGCTTGCTCCAGCTCACGACGCTCTCGTCGCCCCATGGCGAGCGAGGGACTTGTAGCGGACGAAGGGGAGTCTCATGGCGCGGGTTTTCGTCACCGGCGGTTCGGGGTTCATCGGCCAGGTGCTGGTACGCCGGCTCCTCGACGAGGGGAACGCGGTACGTGTTCTGGTCCGCAGTGAGGCGTCGGCAGCGAAGGTGTCGGCGCTGGGCGCAGTGCCCGTGCGGGGCGAGTTGACCGACCCGGCCACGTGGCAGGACGAGGTCGTGGGCAGCGACGTGGTGTTCCACCTCGCTGCCGAGACGGACATCGCCGCTGACCGTGAGCGCCATCAACGTGTCTCGGTTCGCGGGACCCGGGCAGCGGTCGATGCGGCCCGCCACGCGCAGGTTCCACGGTTCGTCCACTGCGGTAGCGAAGCAGCGCTCCTCGCAGGCGACCCGCTCGTGGACGTCGACGAGACCGCGCCGCTTCGGCCGGACTCGGAGGCCGCTTACTGTGCGGCGAAGGCCGATGCCGAGAAGATCGTGCTCGACGCGAACGCCCCGGGCTTCGCCACGGTGTCCATCCGTCCGAGGTTCGTCTGGGGACCCGACAGCATCCTCACCGACGGCCTGGTGGCCGCGGCCAAGGCAGGGCAGTTCGCGTGGATCGAAGGCGGCCGGCACACAACTGACATCACGTTCGTCGACAACGCCGTCGAGGGCCTTCTGCTCGGATGGCACCGCGGCCGGCCGGGCGAGGCCTACTTCGTGACCGACCAGCACCGCGTCATCCTGCGTGATTTCCTCGAGGCGTTGTTCGACATCCACGGCGTCGACACGCCGATTCCCGACCTGGACGCCGAGACCGCCACCCGCGAGGTCCCCGTGCCCGCTCGATGGTTTCTCGGGCAGCCGTGCACCCTGCGGGCGGACAAGGCCGTAGCAGAGCTCGGATACGAACCAATCGTTTCGCATGCTGCCGGCCTGGACGCGGTCCGGAATCACGTAGCTCTCGCCAGCGCCTGAAATAGTTCCGAACTTTCCGCCAACGAAGGAAGCACACATCATGACGAAGATCAGCATCATCGGCCTGGGGACCATGGCCCGCACGTTGGGTGTGCGAGCCAGCGGCGCGGGTCACGACGTGCAGATCATCGGCCGTGACGCGGCCAGGGCTGCCGCGCTCGCCGCCGACCTCGGCGGGACCGCCACCGCGAGCGCCGTCGGCGACGCGCCCACCGGCGACATCGTCATCCTCGCCGTGCCCTACGCCGGCGCGGCATCGATCGTTTCCGACTACGGGCCGGTACTGGCCGGCAAGGTCATCGTCGACATCAGCAACCCCTTCGATTCGGCGCACACCGGGCTGGTCACACCGCGCGACAGCTCCGCCGCCCAGGAGATCGCCGCGGCGGCCGCCCCGGGTACGACGGTCGTCAAGGCGTTCAACACCCTGTTCTCCGGCGTCCTTGCGGCCGGTGAGACAGCGGGCCATCCCGTTGACGTGTTCATCGCCGGTGACGACACCGATGCGAAGGCAACGGTCTCCTCATTCATCGCGAGCCTCGGGCTGCGCCCACTGGACACCGGCGACTTGACGTTCGCGCATTGGCTGGAAGGCATGGGTCTGGTGATCCTCGGCCAGGGCATCCGGCACGACGATTTCTCCCTCAACATCAAGATCCTGTAGCGCGAGAAAGGGAATCATCATGGACCAAACGCTCACCGGCCGCACCGCTCTCGTCACCGGCGGGACCCGCGGCCTGGGCGCGGCCACCGTCCGCGCCCTGGCCGCGCGCGGTGCCTCCGTCGCCTTCAGCTACGTCCGCTCCAGCGCCGCCGCTGAGTCGCTGACCCGAGAGATCCGCGCCGGTGGTGGCGCGGCCGAGGGGTTCCAGGCCGACCAGGCCGACGCGGCGGCCGCCGCCGGCCTGGCTCGGCGGGTCCTGGACCGCTTCGGCGCACTCGACATCCTGGTCGCCAACGCCTCGATCGACGCCTTCGGCCGGGTCGACGACCCGGACCGGGACGAGGAACTGTTCGATCGGTTCTGGGCGGTGACCCGGGCCGGACTGATGGCCACCGTCCGGGCCGCCGCGCGAGTGATCTCCGACAACGGCCGGATCATTCTGATCGGCTCCGGCCAGGGCGTCCGGGCCGGCATGCCCGGTGTGGCCGACAACGCCGCGTCCAAAGCCGCCATCGACGGTTACACCAAGGGATTGGCTCGTGATCTCGGCGCACGCCATGTGACCGCGAACGTGGTGCACGCCGGACCGATGGCCACCGACCTGGTCGCCGGCAACCAGGAGAAGCTAGGGCCGTTGATCGAGCGGCTCTGCCTGCCCCGGTGGGGCACCGTGGACGAGGTCGCGGCCGCGGTGACGTTCCTCGCCGGACCGGACGCCGCGTACATCACCGGCGCCTCGCTGGACGTCGACGGCGGCTACAACGCCTGAGCGCTCATGCCGTTGCGGGCCGCGCACCTGCCGCTGTCCGGCTGCGCACTGGTCTCGTGGCAGAGGCGATCGAGACGGCCGTGGTCAATGGGTCGCTGACCGGGCGGCCGAGGATGTCGGCGAGATCGGGGCCGGTGCCGTCCAGGAAGCCGTGCCGGATGCCGGTGGCAATCGATACGAGCATGGGCGGCTGGAACGGCAGCAACTCCGGCATCCCCTCGAGCAGCCTGCGCCGGTACTCGCCGAGGCCGATGGTGCGGCGCGGGACCCCGAGCCCGTCGGCTACCTGCGATGCCGTGATCGGCGTGCCGACCAGATCGTAGGTCTGCCCGCTGGCTGTGCCGGATCCGCCGCGATGATCGCCGCAGCCTCGGCGAGGTCCGCACGAGCGACCGCGGCCATGGCTCCGTCGCCGAATGCGGACTCAACCCGGTCGCCGGCCCACGTCAGCAGACCGCCGAAGAGCTCGGCGTACAGACCGTTCCGCAGGATCGTCCACGGCACGCCACAGGTGCGCACGAGCCGTTCGGTCGCACGGTGCGCCAGTGCGAAGCCGAGGTGGTCGCCTGCACCGGTCAGGCTGGTGTAGACGACGTGCCGCACGCCGTCTCGGACGGCGGCATCCAGGGCAGCCGTGTGCCGCGCGATGACCTGGTCGTCCTCGGCATACCCGGCGGAGATCAGCACGAGGGTCGATACACCAGCAAGGTCGAGGCTGGAGCGGTCGTCGAAATCGAGCCGCCGCATCCCGTCACCCGGGGTGCGGCTGCGTCGCGGTCGCACCGCGGGCATGCAGCGCCCCGCCACCGCCGACAAGGAGGCAGTTCGATGTCACTCACGCACACCGGGGTAACCCCCCAACCCGCCGACCTCGACCCCTGCGGCCGCGAAGATCACCCGGACTGCGGGATCCGCGATATCCAGGACCGCGTCGGCGACAAGTGGTCGGTACTCGTGATCGTCGAACTCGCCGGCAGGCCACGCCGCTTCCGCGAACTCCAGCGCGCGATCGACGGCATCTCCCAGCGCATGCTCACCCTCACCGTGCGCAGGCTGGAACGCGACGGACTCGTCGTCCGCACCGTGTACCCGACCGTCCCGGCCCAGGTCGACTACCGCCTGACCGACACCGGGGCCAGCCTGACCCACCTGGTCAAAGCGCTCGCCGACTGGTCTCTCACCCATCGCCCCGTCATCGCGGAGGCCCGCCACCGGTACGACCGGACCCACCCCGACCACGACATCCGGTAACGGCCGCGAGCACGGCGACCTCGCCGCGCCGCGCCGGCTTCGCCGAAGGCCCGGTCACGCTCCTCGCGGTGCCGCCCCGTACAGGGCGTGGTCGACGAGGGGCTCGACGATCGACTCGTCGAAGGGCACCTTGAGCACGAGGAGCCGGTGGTAGCAGGCGCCCCACAGGTGGTCGACGATGATGTCGAGGTCGGCGTCCGTGCGCAGCTGACCCTGCCGCTGAGCGACCCGCAGGCGCTCCCGGGCGAGATCGCGCCGCGGGAGCGCGTAGCTCTCCGACCAGGCGCGGGCGAGGCTCGGGTCCATCTGGGCTGCGCCGATGAGCTCGGACACGGGCTTCTCGGCCCCGTCGTCCTTCAGCCAGCGGACGAACGCGCGGAGCTGGGCGATCAGGTCGGCTCGCACATCGCCGGTGTCGGGGAAGTCCAGTACCCGTCGGCTCTGGGCGAAGTAGGCCTCGGCTGCGAGCGCCCCCGGAGACGGCCACCACTTGTAGAGGGTCGTCTTGCTGGATCCCGCCTCCGCCGCCACGCGATCGAACGTGATCGCCTGCATGCCGTCGTGCAGCAGGATTCGACCGGCCGCCGCGAGCACGGCGCCGCGCACCTCGGCGGCGGGCCGTCGCCCCCGACCCCGCCGCACCGGTGTGACGTCGGTCATACCGCCTCCTCATTTATGGACTGATTGTTCATTTTGGGGCGTAGCCTTGTATGTGAACCAACCGTCCATATCTTAGTGGAGGCAGGACCATGGCCACCAACGCAGAGCGGGTCGCGCTCGTCACCGGCGGTTCCGGCGGCATCGGGCGGGCGGGTGCCGAGCGCCTCGGCGCCGACGGCTTCGCCGTCGTGGTGCACTTCGCGGGCAATAAGGACCGCGCCCATGAGACGGCGGACGCCGTGACGCGTGCCGGGGGCCGAGCGGTCATCGCGGGCGGGGACGTCGCGGACGAGGCGGCGATGGCCGCGGTGTTCGACGTCGCGGAACGCGAGTTCGGCGGCCTCGACGTCGTCGTCCACACCGCGGGCATCATGCCGCTGGCACCCATCGCAGAGATGGATCTCGACACCTTCGACCGCGTCCAGCGCACCAACGTCCGCGGGACGTTCGTCGTCGACCAGCTCGCCGCCCGGCGCGTGCGGGGCGGGGGCGCGATCATCAACTTCTCCACGTCGGTCACCCGGCTGCAGATCCCGAGCTACGGCGCCTACGCCGCGTCCAAGGGAGCCGTCGAGGCGCTGACGCTGATCCTCGCGCGCGAGCTGCGCGGCCGCGACATCACGGTCAACGCCGTCGCGCCCGGCCCCACCGCGACGCCCCTGTTCTTCGAGGGCAAGAGCCAGGAGGTGATCGACCGGATCGCGGGGATGAACCCGATGGAACGGCTCGGTACACCGGAGGACATCGCCGAGGCCGTCGCGTTCCTCGCGGGGCCCGCCCGCTGGGTGAACGGTCAGGTCCTCTACGTCAACGGTGGGGCCGCCTGATGAACGGCCGCTCGTGGTCACGTGCGGCAGTCGCGGCGTCGATCGCCATCGCCGTGAGCGGCTGCTCGGGCGCTCCGGAGCAGCCGGTGACGACGCCGGCCCGGTCCGCGCCCGCGAGCACCGCACCGATGGGCCCGGTCGCGACTCTCGGCGAGCCGATCGAGCTGACGACGGGTCTGGAGGCGCCATGGGGGCTCACCTTCCTCCCCGACGGCTCGGCGCTCGTTTCCGAGCGCATCAGCGGAGAGATCCTGCGCATCCCGGCGGAAGGCGGCGCTGCGCGGAGGGTCGGCGTCGTCCCGGGCGTGCACGCGAGCTCGGAGGGAGGACTGCTCGGCATCGCCGCGTCCCCCGCGTTCGCGACCGACCGCACCGTCTTCGCGTCCGTCTCCGGGCCGGACCAGAACCGGATCGTCGCGCTCACCATCGCCGAGGACCACGGCTCCCTCACCGCCGACCGGGTGCTGCTCGACGGCATCCAGACCGCGGACCGGCACCACGGCGGCCGCATCGTCGTCGGGCCCGACGGGCACCTCTGGATCGGGACGGGGGACGCCTTCGAGCCCGAGAACGCCGCCACCGACAACTCCCTCAACGGCAAGATCCTCCGCATCGCGGTCGACGGCTCCACCCCCGACGACAACCCCGGTCCGTCGCCGATCTACTCCAGCGGGCACCGCAACGTCCAGGGGATCGCCTTCGGGCCCGACGGCACGTCATACGCGTCCGAGCTCGGGCATCGCACCTGGGACGAGGTCAACGTGCTGCGCGCCGGCGCCGACTACGGATGGCCCGCGACCGAGGGCATCGCCGGGTCGACGGGCGAGGCCCCGATCGCCACCATCCACCCCGACGAGGCGAGCCCGTCGGGCGTCGCGTACGCCGAGGGCTCGCTGTGGATCGCGGCACTGGGCGGCAGGCGTCTCTGGCAGCTCCCCGTCGAGAACGGCATCGCGAACGCCGACCCGATCGCGCACTTCGTGGGCGACTTCGGCCGGATCCGCACGGTCGAGGTCGCCCCTGACGGAGCGCTGTGGATCATCACGTCGAACACCGACCGCGCGACCTGGGGCGGCAGCACCCCCCGCACTGGCGACGACCGCATCCTGCGCGTCGAGGTGCGCCACAGCCCTCCGTAAGAAGATCATCGCTCAGTTCCCGGTTGCCCACGAGTCGCCGGTGAGCGCGGATCCGATCAGACCTGCGCGGTGTGCCGGCGCTGCCGCCACGCCAGGCTCGCGGCCTGCAGGACGAAGAAGATCCCTCCCGCTGCGGTGTAGACGACCAGCATGGTGAGTGCGGGGGCATCGCCGAGGGCGGCGGGCAGGTACGTCGCACCGGCGATGACCGAGAGGGCACCGGCGATCAGCATCGGCCACTGACGGCCCAGGTCCGTGCCGCGGCGGCGGATGGCGACGCTGAACTGCGCGATGCCGGACACGATGGCCCAGACGCCGAAGGCGAAGAGCACGGCTCCGACGCCGCCGAGGGCCGCAAGGCCGAGGGCGAGTGCTGCCAGTGCGCTCAGCGCGGTGTTGAAGATCTGCAGCATGCGGGCCGGAGTACCAGGGTCTTCGCGGGCGTCGAGCAGCGAGGCCACGACGTCGACGAGCGGGTAGACGATCAGCAGGACGACACTCAGGGCGGTGAGCGAGCCGCTGACCGCCGAGAAGCCCACGGCCCAAGCGATCGCGACGAGACCGCGGATCAGGTAGATGCGAAACAGGGGGGACATCGGATTTCCCGCTTTCTCGGAGCTTTTCAGAGGTGGGCCGCGTCGATGACGGCCTGTGCGAACGCTTCCGGCGCCTCTTGCGGCACGTTGTGACCGATTCCCTCGAGAATCCGGTGCTCGTACCTGCCGGTGAACTTGTCCCGGTAGGCCTTTCCGTCCACGTTCGGGCCGTCGAAGTCGCTGGCCACGGTGATGGTCGGTACCGCGATCTGCGGGCCCGTGGCGAGCTTCTGCTCGAACGCGTCGTACCGCGGCTCGCCAGGGGCGAGGCTCAGCCGCCAGCGGTAGTTGTGGACGACGATGTCGACGTGGTCCGGGTTGTCGAAGGACGCCGCGGTGCGCGCGTAGGTGGCGTCGTCGAAGTTCCACGTCGGGGACGCGGCCTTCCAGATGAGCCTGTTGAAATCGTGCCGGTTCTCGCGGTAGCCGATGACACCGCGCTCGGTGGCGAAGTAGTACTGGTACCACCATCCGTACTCGGCGGCCGGCGGCAGCGGCTTCAGGTTCGCCTGGAGATTGGTGATCAGGTAGCCGCTCACCGAGACGAGCGCCGTGCAGCGCTCCGGCCACAGTGCCGCGACGACGTCCACGGTCCGCGCACCCCAGTCGAACCCGGCGAGGATCGCCGAATCGATCCGAAGGGCGTCCATCAGCGCGACGATGTCGAGTGCGACAGCCGATTGCTGGGCGTTCCGGACGGCGTCCTTCGACAGGAACACCGTGGGGCCGTATCCGGCCAGGTAGGGCGAGATGACGCGGTATCCCGCCGCCGCGAGCGCCGGCCCGACGTCGATGAAGCTGCCGGGGTCGTACGGCCAGCCGTGGACCAGCAGCACCACCGGGCCATCGGCGGGCCCGAACTCGGCATACCCCACGCTGAGGCGGCCCGCGTCGATCTGCTTGATCGGGCCGAGGGAGGCGTTCGCCCCCGAAGCCGGACGAGCGGGCGTCGACGAACAACCCGCCAACGACGGCGCCGCCAACGACGCGGCGATCGCCTGCGTGAATCGTCTCCTGCTGATCATCCGACCTCTCCTGTGCGCCGTTTCGCGGCGACGCTATGGAGGAGGAGAGTCGCGCGGCGACCGTCGACCGACGCCATCGGTGTACGTCACGTGCGATGACGTACACCCATGACGTCGTCCGACGGGCGCGACCGCCGGTTCCGGGTTCTTAGCGTGGCACGAACCCGATGAACCGGAGGATCACTGATGTCCGAGACCGCGTACACCGCGGTGGCCACCTCCACCGCGGAAGGCCACCGTCGCCTGACCGGACGGGAAAGGCGATGAAGAACCCGATTCCTCTGCTTGCGGCCGCGGCGGCGATCGCCGTCGCGGCCCTGACCGCCTGTGGCGCGCCGGGCGACGTGGCTGCCGTCGCACCTGCCTCCGCGACGGCGACGACCGCCGGACCGAGACCCACGATCGTGCTGGTGCACGGCGCCTTCGAGGACGCCTCGTCCTGGAGCCCGGTCGTGAAGCGGCTCCAGGCCGATGGCTACCCCGTGTTCGCCCCCGCGGTGCCGCTGCGCGGTGTCGCGGCCGACGTCGGCGCGATCGAAGGAGCCGTCGCCGCGATCGAGGGGCCGAAGATCCTCGTCGGGCACTCCTACGGCGGTCTCCTGATCAGCGAGCTGGCGAACCGGACGCCCGACGTCACCGCACTGGTCTACGTGGCGGCGTTCATCCCGCAGGCCGGCGAGATGGCGGGACAGCTGAACTCGCAGTTCCCCGGCTCGCTCATCGGCCCGACCAGCACGCACACCGTCGACGGCCCGGACGGCCCCGAGCTGTACGTCAACCCGGAGAGCTTCGCGGCCCTCTTCGCCGGCGGTCTCCCCGCCGCGGATGTCGCGGCGTCCGCGGCGGAGCAACGGCCGATCCTGGCGTCGGCGTTCGACGAGAAGATCACCGCTGCGGCGCCCGCCGGCATCCGCAAGCACGCGATCGTGGCTACCGAGGACAAGGCCATCTCACCGGAGGCGGAGCGGTTCGAGGCCCAGCGGGCCCAGGCGGTCGTCACCGAGGTCCGGTCCCCGCACGCAGTGCCCGCCGCGAACCCGCAGGCCGTCGTCGACGTGATCCACCAGGCTGCAGCCGGCTGAGCGGCCACACCCGCACGTCGAGTAGCGCCTGGCCCCAGGGCCCTCCCGGTGGTCGAGTAGCGCCGGCCCGTCAGGGCCGGCGCGGCGCTGGGGCGCCGTCCCTACTCGACCACCGGGAGTGTCTCGAGCATCCTCCCCAGCTCGGCACGGGAGCTCACGCCCAGCTTGGGGAAGATCCGGTGCAGGTGCGTGCCCACAGTGCGGTGGGAGAGGTAGAGCCGCTGCCCGATCTCCTTGTTCGTCAGCCCCTCTGCGGCGAGCCGGGCGATGCCGAGCTCGTGCGGGGTGAGCCGGTCGCGCGCGTCCGGATCGCGGTTCGGGCTGGACTCCCCCGCCGTGCGCAGCTCGCGCCGCGCCCGCTGGCTCCACGCGAGAACGCCGAGGGCGTCGAAGGTCTCCCGGGCCGCGCGCAGGTGCGTGCGCGACTCCACCACCCGGCGCTGACGTCGGAGCCACTCGCCGAACGCCAGCTGGAGCCGGCCCCGCTCCATGGGCCAGCCGGACAGGTCCTCCCGCAGGGCCGCCCGGAACAGCTGCTCCGCGTCCTCGTTCGGCGCGAGCACCGCGCGGGCGTAGCGCAGTCCGACGTGCAGGGCCGGGGAAGGCGTCGACGCGGCGAGCGACTCCAGGCCGGCCATGATCTGCCGCATCTGTTCGGTCCGGCCGGCGCGGACGGCCGCCTCCGTGAGCTCCGCGACGCAGTAGGCGCGCAGCGCCAGCTGGTAGGCGGGGTCCGTGGGATCGAGGATGCGGCGAAGATCGTCGAACGCGTCGTCGAACCGCCCCTCGCCGAGGGCGGTGAGACCGCGCGCGAGCGCGACGGTGGCCAGCACCGGCCGGGCCCCCGCGGCGAGGCTCACCCGTTCGGCCTCGTCGGCGAGCGTCCTCGCCTGCTCGTGGTCGCCGCGGAGCGCCGCGATCTCGGCCTGGACGGCGGTGGCGAGGCCGCGCATGAACGGCTGGCTCGTCTCCCGCGCGAGGCGGGCGCCCTCCGCCGCGATCGGCGCGGCCGTTGCGAGATCGCCGAGCCGGACGAGGCTCCACGCCTGGACGGCCAGTGCCCGTGCCAGCAGCCCGAGCCTGCCGTCCGCGCGGAAGCCCGGCGCCGCGGCGGCGGAGAACGTCGCGGCCAGGTCGAAGGCCCCGATCTGCAGCGCCGCGCTGCCGAGGAAGCGGTCGACCTCCGGGTCGGCGCCTGCCACCCGCGCCAGCCTGCGCAGGCTGTGCAGGACCGTAGTGCCGCGGTCGAACGGCGCCACGTACGCGGTGACCGCGACGCGGCGCGGGTCCTCGTCAGCCGGGAGCAGCCGGTCCGCCACCGCGAGCAACGAGCGGCGCGCGACCGGCCCGGGTTCGGACCAGAAGCACCGCATCGCGGCTCCCCACAGGACCCGGGCCGCCAGCTCGGCCTCCCCGTCGTCGGCGACCGCCGTGGCCAGCTCGCCGAGCTCCGGGACCCGCGAGTCGTCCTCCCGCACGCCGTCCTCGAACCCGCTGAGCAACCAACTGGCGGTGGCTCGCTGCTGGGCGGACAGCTCCAGCGTCCGGGCGTCTCGCACCAGGTGCTCGGCCGACTCCCGCCGTCCCGACTCGACCGCCAGCTGGGCCGCGCGCAACAGCCGGTCGGCCCGGCGGACGGGATGCTCGCTCAGGCGGGCCGCCTGCTCCAGCGCCGCCGTCGCGGCCGCGACCCCGCCACGCAGCAGCGCCCTGTCGGCGGCTCCCTCCAGTTCGACGGCCACCGTCTCGTCGGGCTGGGCGGTCGCGGCCGCCCGGTGCCACGCGCGGCGGTCCGGCTCGGCACGCAGGACCTCGGCCAGCGCCAGGTGCGCCTGCCTGCGGGCGGTGAGGTCAGCCGCCCGCGGAACGGCGGAGCGCATCAGCGGGTGCCGGAACACGACGGCGCCGTCGCCGAGCTCGACCAGCCGGACGTCGACGGCAGGCGCCAGCACCTCTGGCTCGGCCGTCGCACCGAGGACGAGGCTGGTCGCGGCGAGCACCTCGGCGACCGACGTCCCGTCGTCGAGCGCCGAGACCAGCACGGCGGCCCGGGTGGGTGCCGGCAGGCCCGCGAGCCGGGCGGTGAACGCGGTCTCGAGCCGATCGGTGAGCGGCAGCACCGGATCGAGCACATCGAGCCGGCGGACGGCCGCCGGCAGCTCGGTCAGCGCAAGCGGGTTGCCTGCGGCTGCCGCGAGCAGCCGCACCCGGACCGCGGGCGGCACGGCAGGGGCGACCGCGTCCAGTACCTCGCTCGCGTCCTCATCGGACAGCCGGTCGAGGTCCATGGTGGAGAGCCCGGCATCGTCGAGCGGCGTGCGCACGCTGTCCCGGGCCGTGGCGACGACCACCACGGGCTCGGACTCGATCCGGCGTGCCACGAAGGCGAGCGCGTCCGCGCTTGCGGGGTCGAGCACGTGCACGTCCTCGGCGACGACCAGCAGCGGCTTTACGGCGGCGTGCTCGGCCAGCAAGGTCAAGGCGGCGAGACCGACGAGGTACGCGCCCGGCTCCGGGGCGGCGGCCATGCCGAGCGCCGACCGCATGGCGTCCCGCTGCGGCGCGGGCAGCGCGTCGATCCCGGAGCGGATGGGGTGGAGCAGCTGGTGCAGCCCCGCATAGGGCAGGTTCTGCTCGGCTTCCGTGCCGGTCGTCGTGAGCACTCGCACGCCCGACACCGACGCGGCAGAGACGACCTCGCGCACGAGCGCGGACTTCCCGATACCCGCCTCACCCCGGACGATCATCCCGGTTCGCCCGCCCGGCTCGTCGACGAGCTCGACCAACTCCTTCAGCTCGGGTTCCCGCCCGAGAAGGGGCATTCCGCACTCTCGCCTTCCGTCCCACGTCGTGGAAATGTCGTGTCCCCGGACGTCATCGATTCGCTACAGATGACTCCTGTCCCCGCGGCAAGGAGGTCTCGTGTTCCAGGTCACTGTGCTCTACAACCACCCCGAGGACCCTTCCAAGTTCGACGAACACTACGACGAGGTCCATGCGCCGCTCGCCGCCACGATCCCCGGCCTGCAGCGCTACACGGTGACGAGGCCCGGACCGGGCCCGGACGGCACGTTGCCCCCGTACTACCTGGTGGCGGTGATGGAGTACGAGTCCGAGGCGGCCTACGGCGCGGGCATGGCGGGACCGGAGGGCCGGGCGACCCGGGCCGACCTGGCCAACTTCGCGACGGCAGGCGTTGCGGTACTGGCGGGGCCGGCCGGCTCCGTCGTCTGACCGGTCACCCGCCGACGTACGCCGCGAGGTGCTCGCCGGTGAGCGTCGAGCCGGTGGCGACGAGGTCGGAGGGCGTGCCCTCGAACACGACCCGGCCACCGTCGTGGCCGGCACCGGGACCGAGATCGATGATCCAGTCCGCGTGCGCCATGACCGCCTGGTGGTGCTCGATGACGATCACCGACTTGCCGGAGTCGACGAGCCGGTCGAGCAGGCCGAGCAACTGCTCGACGTCGGCGAGGTGCAGGCCGGTGGTCGGCTCGTCGAGGACGTAGACGCCGCCCTTCTCGGCCATGTGGGTGGCCAGCTTGAGCCGCTGCCGCTCGCCGCCGGACAGCGTGGTGAGCGGTTGGCCGAGGGTGAGGTAGCCGAGCCCGACATCGGCGAGCCGGTCGAGGATGGCGTGCGCGGCCGGTGTACGCGCCTCGCCCGCGCCGAAGAACGCCTCGGCCTCGGCCACCGACATCCCGAGCACCTCGGTGATGTCGCGGCCGCCCAGCTTGTACTCCAGCACAGCCGCCTGGAACCGCTTCCCCTCGCACTCCTCGCAGGTAGTGGAGACGGTTTCCATGAAACCCAGCTCGGTGAAGATGACGCCTGCGCCGTTGCAGGCGGGGCATGCGCCCTCGGAGTTGGCGCTGAACAGGGCAGGCTTCACGCCGTTCGCCTTCGCGAACGCCTTGCGGATAGGGTCGAGGAGGCCGGTGTACGTCGCCGGGTTGCTCCGGCGCGAGCCGCGGATCGCACCCTGGTCGACCACCACCACACCGTCCCGGCCCGCCACCGAGCCGTGGATCAGCGAGCTCTTGCCCGAGCCGGCAACGCCGGTGACCACCACGAGCACGCCGAGCGGGATGTCGACGTCGACGCCCTGCAGGTTGTGGGTGCTGGCGCCACGCACCTCCAGCGCCGCCGACGGCGTCCGCACCGACGGCTTCAGCGACGCGCGGTCGTCGAGGTGGCGCCCGGTGATCGTGTCGCTCGCCCGCAGCCCGTCGAGGGTGCCTTCGAAGACCACCTCACCTCCGCCGGCGCCGGCACCGGGGCCGAGGTCGACGACGTGGTCGGCGATGGCGATCGCCTCCGGCTTGTGCTCGACGACGAGCACCGTGTTGCCCTTGTCCCGCAGCTGCAGCAGCAGGTCGTTCATGCGCTGGATGTCGTGCGGGTGCAGGCCGATCGTGGGCTCGTCGAAGACGTACGTGACGTCGGTGAGCGACGAGCCGAGGTGGCGGATCATCTTGACGCGCTGCGCCTCGCCGCCCGAGAGCGTTCCCGAGGGCCGGTCGAGCGAGAGGTAACCCAGCCCGATGTCCACGAACGCGTCGAGCGCCTCGCCCAGCGCCGTGAGCAGCGGCGCGGCCGACGGTTCGGCCAGCCCGCGCACCCATCCGGCGAGGTCGCGGATCTCCATCGCGCATGCGTCGGCGATGCCGATCCCCTTGATCTTCGACGACCTCGCCGCCTCGTTGAGCCGGGTGCCGTCGCAGTCGGGGCAGGTGGCGAAGGTCGCGATCCGCTCGACGAACGCGCGGATGTGCGGCTGCAGCGAGTCGATGTCCTTCGACAGGTACGACTTCTGGATCTGCGGGATCAGGCCCGCATAGGTCAGGTTGACGCCATCGACCTTGATCTTGGTGGCCTCCTTGTAGAGGAGGTCGTGCCGCTCCTTCTTCGTGAACCGACGGATCGGCTTGTCCGGGTCGAAGTAGCCGCAACCGCGGTAGATGCGCCCGTACCAGCCGTCCATGCTGTAGCCGGGGATCGTGAGCGCGCCCTCGTTGAGCGACTTGTTCTCGTCGTACAGCTGGGTCAGGTCGATGTCGTTGACCGTGCCCCGGCCTTCGCAGCGCGCGCACATGCCACCGTGGTAGACGGCGCCCCGCACCACGGTCCGCTCTCCCTTGCCCTTCTCCGTGACCATGGAACCGCTCGCCCTGCGGGTCGGGACGTTGAACGAGAAGGCGATCGGCGGCCCGACGTGCGGCAGGCCGAGCCGGCTGAACAGGATCCGGAGCATCGCGTTTGCGTCGGTCACCGTGCCGACCGTGGAGCGGGGGTTGGCGCCCATCCGCTCCTGGCCGACGACGATCGCCGTCGTCAGCCCGTCCATGACGTCCACCTCGGGCCGGTCCAGCGTCGGCATGAAGCCCTGCACGAACGCGCTGTACGTCTCGTTGATCAGCCGCTGCGACTCCGCGGCGATCGTGTCGAACACCAGCGAGCTCTTGCCCGACCCGGAGACACCGGTGAACACGGTCAGCCTGCGCTTCGGTATCTCGACGCTGACGTCCTTGAGGTTGTTCACGCGGGCGCCGTGCACGCGGATCAGGTCGTGGCTGTCGGCGACGTGCAACGCGGGCGACCGCGTGTCGGTCCTCGTGGCCGTGCTCATCGTGTCTCCAGTGGTGGGTCGGGCCGGGCGCTCAGCTCTGGACAGCGGCGCGCCGCTTGGCGGCGTACGGCAGCACGAACATGTACAGGCCGGTGAACATCAGCAGGAAGAGCGGCACCAGCGGCACGTAGAACACCCAGAAGGGCAGGATCCCGGTCAAGGCGACGAAACAGATGGCGACGGTCAGCGTGAAGGTGATCGACAGCCAACGGTGGCTCTGCCGCACCCACTTGTTCCACGTCATGGCTCAGCTCACCTGGAAGATGCGGATCATGTTGCCCGCGGGGTCGCGGAAGGCGCAGTCACGCACGCCCCACGGCTGGTCGGTCGGCTCCTGGACGACCTCGGCATCGCCTGCCTGCAGCCGCTCGAAGGTGCCGTCGAGGTCCTTGGTCGCCAGGTTGATACCGGCGAAGGTGCCCTTGGCCATCATCTCGGTGATGGTGCGGCGCTCGTCGTCGGTGATGCCGGGGTCGGCGGCCGGCGGGTGCAGGACGATGGAGGTGTCGGGCTGGCCGGGAGGTCCGACGGTGAGCCAGTGCACCCCGCCGTACTCGACGTCGCCCCGAACCTCGAAGCCGAGGGTGTCGCGGTAGAAGGCCAGTGAGGCGGCGTTGTCGTTGTGCGGGAGGTAGGCCTGGTGAATGGTGATGTCCATGGCGGTCACGTTAAGTGCGGCTCAGGGGCGCGTGCTTCTCGATTCCTGACCGGTCTGCTCACCTTCTTCGCGACGCACGGCGGCATCCCCGCCATCTCGTCCGCGGCCCGCTGCCGGTAGACGCTGGGCGGCACGCCCACCAGCTCCGTGAAGCGGGTGCTGAAGGTGCCAAGTGACGAGCAGCCGACCGTGAAGCAGACCTCGGTGACGCTGAGGTCGCCGAGGCGCAGCAGCGCCATCGCGCGCTCGATCCGGCGCGTCATCAGGTACGAGTACGGCGACTCGCCGTACGCGAGCCGGAACTGGCGGCTGAGGTGTCCTGCCGACATGTTCACGCCGCGGGCGAGCGCCTCGACGTTCAGCGGCTGCGCGTACTCCCGGTCGATCCGGTCGCGGACCCGGCGCAGCCGCGCGAGGTCGCGCAGGCGCTCCGTCTCAGCGGATCTGGTCATCTGCCAGATGGTGCCACGCCGCGCCTACGGCGAACCGAAACGAGGCGGTGGAACAGCTCGCGTCCGCCGACCGCGTGGTGCTCGACGAGATCGGCCTGATGGGCCCGCCGGGGTCGAGGACGAGGCGAACGCGAGCATGGTCGGCACCCCGTCACCGCGACCGGCGACGGGGTGCAGCGGGCCGGGTCAGCCCAGCGGGAACAGGCTGGATTCGACGCCCTGGACAGCGGTGAGCAGCAGGTGGACCATCCTGAAGGTGTCCGGGTCCGGGCCGAACGTGGGCCGCCACGAGGGGTCCCGGACGATGGAGTGAGTGCTGCCCTCCATCGCGCGGTGGAACACTTCGGCGACGATGCGCCCGCCGACCCCGGTCAGCTTCCCACCGGCCAGTTCGGCCTCGCGCAGGATGTAGAACCACAGCGGGGTGTGCTCGGCGAAGAACGCCTTCTGCCCCTCGGTGAGCCCCGCCTGGCCGTCGGGCGAGGTCGGGATCACCGCACCGCCGCTGCCGTTGATGATGTCCTCCGGCTTCAGGACCTCGACCTCGAGCAGACCGGCCATCTGCTGGCCGGTCGCCAGGCGCACCATGCCGGCGCGGGTGAGGTTGCGGAACGCCAGGTTCAAGGCGCGGTCGACCGCGCCGGGGAGCTCGGGGCGGCCTCCGAAGGCGCCGAGCGGCAGCTTGCCGAGCGGGTCGACGAGCAGCGTGTCGATCCGCTTGGCCATGTTGATGCCGTCGGCCGGCACCAGATCCGGGCGATCCGCGTCGCGGAAATCGAAGAGCCGGCGGAAATCAGCGATCCAGTTGCTCGGCAGCCGCTCCAATCCGGGCGAGTTGGGATCGTTGATGTCACCCGTGGGGGAAAGGTTCCCGCTCGTGCCGCTGAACCGGAACAGCAGATCGAGCAGGCCCGGGCCACCGGGGCCGGCTGTCCTGAACACGCGGTTCCATTCGTACGACTCCCGCACCATGCTGTGTCCGAACCGGAACGCGGCCACCGAGAACTCCACCGGCATCGTCGGTGTGTCGCCGGGCCGGACGTAACAGCGACTAGGGCCGGGGCGCTTGAGGTATGCCTTTCGATACAGATCGGGGTCGTCGTCCTGGTACGGCATCGGGATTTCGAAGAACCGGCGGCCGTTGGTGAAGACGTCGTCCACGATCGCCTCGTCGACGATCCTCGGCAGGAAGTCATGGCGCAGCATCCACTGGTAGTGCTTGACCACCGACTCGCGCGCCTCGGCGAACAACAGCGAGCTCGGGGTGCCGTCGCCCACGAGCTTCGCCACGACCGCGTTGTGGAACTTGATGAACATGAGGTGGGTCTGCGCCACCGCGAGGTTCTCGTCGTTGCGGAGGTCGGGGATGACCGCCGCCCGTCGTTCTGCCGGGGTGGACCCCTGCCCGGACCGGAGCAGGTCGAAGCCCTGCTGGTCGCTGTTCGCGACCGAATCGCCGGGTGGGAAGTTGACCCCGATCGTGGCCCCCAGCCGCAACCGCACCCCGTCAGGCTCGTAGAACCGGGATTCGCGGCCTGGGCCCAGCCCGTACAGCGAATCGAGGTCGAGCGCGGGCGAACGACCCTGGAGCAACTCGGCCACAGTGACGTCCTGGCCCAGGTGAACGGCGGTCTTGTCGAGCGTGAGGTCGTGGTCGACGAACTGGCCCAAGTAGGTGAACCCGGCCGGGATGTCGGAGTCGGGATCGGCGGCGACGTCCGTGGTCATCGCCACGGCGACGTCCTCGTTGATCTGGCGTTGGGTATCGTCCGCCGGCTCGCCGAGCGGGCCGAGACGGGAGAACCGGAACTTGCGCAGGGCCGCCACCGTGGTCGGATCCTGACGCACCGACACCTCATCGCGCCTCGCGGTGTACACACCCTCACCAACGATGTAGAAATTGTCCCGACCGTGCCGTTTCATACGCTTCTCCTCGGCCCACGAATCGGCGCGACAACAGACGGCTCCGCACGTGATCGTCACGTGTGCGCAGGATGGCCGGGCAGATCTATTGCGCGCCTCAACTACCCGGCAGTCCCGCGTTCCTGCGATCAGCGCCGCCGGGTAGATCACTCGGACCGTAGCACCGGGCGACACCGGACCGGAGTACGCAGAATTGCGTACTCCATCTTCGGATGAAGGATCATCCGAGGACATCACCCAGCCTGCGCGCGAACGCCTCGGGCTGACCGGGGTAGCCGAATTCGTCGCCCGCGAAGCCGCCGTGGTGGCTCGGGAACACCGTGACCTCCTGGCCGAGCAGCTCGGCCGTCGCCTCCGCGGTGCGGCCGGTGAAGGTGTTCCCGGTCTCCTCGCCCACCGCGATCACGACCCGGGTGGGCGCCGCGGCGAGCGCGTCGACGTCCGGCCGGTAGCTGCTGACCGCCCACGACCGGTCGGAGAGCAGCGGGTCGTCCCGCGTGCCGTCGTCCTCGGTCGGCATACCGAACGCGGCCGGATCCGCCGCGGGTTGCGCGAAGTAGTCCTCGGTGAACTCGCCCGGCCACGACGTCATCGCGATGAAGGCCGCCATGCCTGCGCCGGAGCCCTTTGCCTCGTAGGCGTCCCGGAACCCGGCCCTGGCGCGCTCCGCGGCGGCTGCGTCCGGCAGGACCGGGATGAGCGGTGGCTCGTGGGCCACGAGGACGGTCACGTCGTCGGGGTACGCCGCCACGAGCGCGAGCGCCGTGACCGCGCCGCCGCTGCTCGCGAACATCTCGACGGGCCCCGCCCCGAGCGCCTGGATCAGGGCGTGGACGTCGGCGGCCTGCACGTCCGGGTCGTGGTCGGTCCTGCCGTCCTTGCGGTTGCTGCGACCGAGACCGCGCGGGTCGTAGGTCACGACGGTGCGGTCGGGGAGGTGCGAGGCCAGCGTCGCGAAACCGTCGGCCGTCATGGGCTGGCCGATCATGACGAGCGGCGGGCGCCCGCCTGCGGGCGGCAGCGGGCCGCGGACGTCGTAGACGAGGTCGGTCTCGGGGGTCTCGAGTGTGTAGGTCGTCACGGCAGCTATGACCTGCCAACGGTCGAGAACTCATCGGCCCCCCGGCTCCGGTCTGCGGAGACGGGCGAATCCGACCCGAGAACGCGCCGAATGCTGATCACGCCGCACCTCAGCACCGCGGCCGGGTGCCGCTCAGACCGACTTCGCGAGCCACTCGTCGAAGGTGGTCGGCGCGATGCGGGCACCGTCGCCGGGCAGCAGCACATTGCCTGCCATCCCTGGCCCGAAGAGGCCCGACCACGTCGGCACCAGCTTGATCGCCCGCCCGCGCGCGTGGAGCGTGCGCCGGGCCATGTCGACGAGGTCCTGCGGCTCCGGGCCGGCAACATCGGCGTAGCGGCCCTGCGGTTCACCCACGGCGATCTCGGCGAGGATCTCGGCGACGTCCGCAGGCGCGATCGGCTGGACGAGCAGCGGGGCGATGGTGGCGACGCCGTCCCGCTCGGTCCAGCCCGCCACCATCGCGGCGAAGTCGTGGAACTGCGCGACCGGCACGATCGTCCACGGCACCGGACCCGCGGAGACCAGGCGCTCCTGCTCCCGCTTGCCCGCGTAGTGCGCGTTGCCCTCGACCTGGTGGATCCCGACGATCGAGAGCAGCACGTGGTGCTGCACGCCCGCCTTCTCCTCGGCGGTGAGCAGGTTCGCGGTGGTGGCGCCGAAGTACGCCACGGTCGCGGCCTCGTCGAACGAAGGCCCGTTGGTGGCGTCGACGACGGCCTCGACCCCGGCCAGTGCCACGTCGAGCCCCTCGCCGGTGGACAGGTCGACGCCGAGCGAGCGGCTGATGCGCACGACCTCGTGACCGCCCTGTTCGAGGGCGGCGACGGTGAGTGCTCCGATGTTGCCGGTTGCCCCGGCGACTGCGATCCGCATGCCGCCGACGCTATCTCGGACTAAATAGATCCGCAATATCCGCGATAGGATGTGACGCGTGAAGCTGCCCGTGAGCACCGAGTGGGTCCTGCACTGCGCCACCACGCTTGCGCAGCTCGAGCCGGGAGCCACCGCGTCGGCGAAGCAGCTCGCGGAGTACTACGACATACCAGGGCCGTACCTCGCCAAGCAGCTCCAGTCGCTCGTCAAGGCCGGTCTGCTGGCCGCGACCACCGGTCCCCGCGGCGGGTTCCGCCTCGCCCGACCCGCGTCCGAGATCACGCTGCTGCAACTCGTCGAGGCCGTCGACGGCGCTGCCTCGCCCTACGAGTGCCGCGAGATCCGCCAGCAGGGGCGCGGCGCGCTGCCGCCCGAGGACTGCCGCGACACGTGCATCCTCGCCCGGAAGATGGCCGAGGCGCACGACGCATGGCGGCGACACCTCGGCGCGACCACGCTCGGCGGCATCCTCTCCGAGCTGCCCCCGACGGCGCCTGCCCGCACCCGCTCGCGCCTCACGGCTGGTCGCTGACGCCCTCGATCGGGCGCCCGATACCGTCCCCCTAGCGGAAGAGAGCGAACTCCATCGCAGTGATGATGCCGAGGCCGACGTCGCCGGGATCGCTCGCGCACAGGAGCCGGAACAAGCGCGGATCGCTGCCGGCCGTGACGTGGCGGAACTCCCCGTCGGCGGTGACGACCTGGACCGAGCGGACGTGACCTGCCGTCCATCCGTGCGTGCGGCCGACGATCCCCGTCCCGGGATATGACGGAACCAGCGGGGCGAGGCCCAGCTCGGCGGCCCGATCGACGACGTCCGGCCACAGCACGCCTGCCTCGGCGATCGCGGTTCGGCTGACCCGGTCGAGGTGGACCCGGTTCATGCGGCGGGTGCTGACGAGCACGCCGCCTTTCGGGCAAGCCCGGTGCCCGGGTGCCGTCACGGCGAGCGGAAGCCGGAAGTCGGCGGCGAACCGCACGGCTGCCTGGACGTCCGCCGGGTTCGCCGCCCCGACCGTGATGTCGGGTTCGTGCAGGATCGTGGCATCGGGGCAGGACAGCTCGTCGGCGAGTCCCGGGTCGCCGGCAACCAGCACCGGCCCCTCCGTGACGCTCGCCAGCGCTGCGACGTCCTGGGGCGTGAAGCCGGGATCCCATCCGGCGGAGTGATAGTTCACCGTTGGCCACCTCTGTCGGCGCGGTCCGGTCTGGTCCGGACCTCCGCCTCATCGACGATCGGGACGAGGCGAAATCGACACGCCGGCGGGGTCGCCGGGTGGTGGGCGGCCGTTACGGGCGACGTGTCGTCCGACTGGTTCGCTATGCAAACTCAATCCGGACGCAGGCCGGCCATGGTGACCGTGACCAGCCGCTGGACCGCCGCCCTCGAGCGGAGACCACCGGCCGCGCCGAGGGCGTGCAGGCAGTAGTCGGCCAGTTCGGCGGGCGGGATGTCGCCGCGGACGTCGCCTGCAGTCACGGCTTCCGCGAGCAGGTCCCGGATCAGGTCGTGCACCTTCCGTAGAGCGGGTTCGAGGTGGCGGCCCTGACGGTGCAGCAGGGCGACGAGGTCGCGGTCGTGGTGCTCCCGCGACACGTGGGAGAGCAGGGCGTAGGCCTCCAGCACGGCGGCCAGGCGCTGCGCGGGTTCGCCGCCGCGGTCACGGATCTCGACCAGCTGCGCCAGGTGCGCGCCGACCTGGCGCTCGTGCCATGCGGCCAGGATCGATTCGACGTCCGGGAAGTACTTGTACAGCGTGGCCCGCCCGATCCCGGTCTCGGCGGCGATCCGCGACATCGTGACCGCGAGCAGCCCGTGTTCGGCCACCAGTGCCGCGGTGGTGTCGAGGATCGCGTCGCGCACCTCGCGACGGTGGGCCTCGATCGTCTGGTTCCACAGCTTCGGCACCACCGAACCATACGCGACGACCGGTAGCCGACACTGCGCATTGACAGAGACACTTTGTCTCGCAAAGCTGAGGTCATGACACCGCATCACCCGCAGTACCGGAGTCCGGAAGACCTCTACGCCAGCCCGCCGCCGTGGGACATCGGCCGGCCCCAGCCGGCGTTCCGGGCGCTCGCCGAGGCCGGCGCGATCGCGGGGCGGGTACTGGACGCCGGTTGCGGAACCGGGGAGCACACGCTGATGTGCGCCGAGATGGGGCTGGACGCCACCGGCGTGGACCTGGCAGGCAACGCGCTCGAGACCGCAGGCCGCAAGGCACGCGACCGCGGGCTCCCCGCCAGGTTCCTGCGGTGGGACGCCCGCAACCTGGGTGAGCTCGACGAGGTCTTCGACACCGTGCTCGACTGCGGCCTCTTCCACATGTTCGACCCCGACGACCGCGCCGCCTACGTCGCCGGCCTGCGCTCGGCGACCCGGCCCGGTGCCCGGTACTTCATGCTCTGCTTCTCCGACCGGCAGCCCGGCAACGAGGGGCCACACCGGCTGACCCGCGCGGAGATCACCACCGCGTTCGCCGACGGGTGGCGGCTCGACGCGATCGAACCGGCCACAATCGAGATCACGATCGATCCCGAGGGCATCCGCGCGTGGTCCGTCGCCGCGACCAGGAACTGAGCAGCCGATGCCCACCGCAGAAGCGGCGATCGACACCCCTCGCGCCGCCCGCTACCTCGCCCAGTTCGGCAAGCACGCCCGCGCCATGGGCGGAACCCGCGGCCACGGCATGCGCATGCACGGCGGCAACCCCCTGGCCAGTGGCGAGGTGAATCTGCACGTCGAATGCGCCGACGACCAGGTCGTCGTGACCTTCGACCCGTGGGGCAGCGCGACGCTCCGGGTGCAGGACGACCGGCTCACGGTCCGCGCTGATGCGGCCGACGAGCAGAACCTGCACCGCATCCAGGAGATCCTCACCCGCGACATCGAACGGTTCGGCCGCCGCGACCAGCTGACCCTGACGTGGGACGGCACCGACCCCGAACCACCCGCACACCGCGCGCGGGCTCCGATCGCCCTCACCGTCGCCGGCGTGCTGGGTACCGCCGTCGCCGTGGCTGTGCATCTCGGTATCGGCGGTGTCGCTCTGGCACTCGGTGGCGGTGTCACCGTCGCGGCGGTGGTCCTGCTCCTCGCCCACGTTGCGATCCCCGTCGCCGCATTGCGGATACGTCGCAACTTCACCCACCGCGGCGGCCACGGCTGATGATCAGCCCGAGAAGCGCGTCAGGGCCCTCCCGAGGACGATGATGTGCGTCTCGCAGCGATCACCGGGTGCTCCGGCTCGAAGCGGACGCTCAGCCGGCCGGACGCATCGTCGATCACCTCGGCACGGACCTCGTAGACGTCGGCGATCAGTTCCGGGGTGAGGACGTCACGGGCCGCGCCCGCCGCGACGACACGTCCCGCGCGCAGCACCATGAGGTGGTCGCAGAACAGCGCTGCAAGGTTGAGGTCGTGCAGCGCGACCACCGACGTCACCGGCAGCCGGGACACCAGGGACAGCACCTCGAGCTGGTGGCGGATGTCGAGGTGGTTGGTCGGCTCGTCCAGCAACAGCTCGCGCGGTTGCTGTGCCAGCGCGCGAGCAATCTGCGTCCGCTGGCGCTCCCCGCCGGACAGCTGCCGCCAGAGCCGATCGGCGAGCACCGTCAACCCGGTCTGCTCCAGGGCCCGGTCGACGGCGGCTGCGTCGGCCTTGTGATCGGGGCCCAGCACGCCGCGGTGCGGTAGGCGGCCGAGCGCGACCACGTCGCGCACCGTGACGTCGACATCGGTGTCGGCGTGCTGGCCGACGACCGCGACGGAGCGCGCGACGTGCTGCCTTCGCAGCCGGCGCAGGTCGGTGCCGTCGAGGCTCACGGTGCCTGCGGTCGGCCGCGCCAGCCCGGCGAGCAGGCGCAGCAGGGAGGACTTGCCGGAACCGTTCGGGCCGAGCAGGCCGACCGTGTCGCCGGGCTCGGGCCGCACGCTCACGGAGTCGACCACGATCGCCCCGCCGCGGTTCCACGTCACCGCGTCGGCGTTCAGCGTCACCTCGTCCCCCTCCGGCGGAACATGATCAGTACGAACGCGGGGACCCCGACCAGGGCCGTGGCCACGCCGATCGGCAGCGGCGTCGGGGCGAACGCCACCCGGGTGGACGCGTCGACCCACACCATGAAGACCGCTCCCAGCAGGGCGCTGACCGGGACGAGCCGGCCGTGGGCGGGGCCCACCAGGAACCGGGCGGCGTGCGGAAGGACCAGGCCGACGAACCCGATCGCGCCTGCCACGCTCACCAGCGCCGCGGTCACCAGCGCCGTGAGGGTCATGAGCCCGGCCCGGATCGCGCCGACCGGCATGCCGAGCGACGCGGCCACCTCGTCGCCGAAGGTGAAGGCGTCCAGGACGTGGGCGAGGGCCCAGCACACGACGAGCCCGCCGACGGCGACGGATGCGGTGAGCCGCGCGTCGTCCCACCGGACGCCTTCGAGCGAGCCGAGCAGCCAGAACATCACGCCGCGCGTCTCGTCGGAGTCGGCGAAGGCGAAGATGACGAAGGACGTCAGCGCCGAGAAGAGCTGCGTCATTGCCACCCCGGCCAGGATGACGCGGTCGTTGCTCCCACCCGAGAGCCGGGCCAGCAGAAGCACCATGGCGAAGGCGAACACGGCGCCGACGAACGCCCCGCCGGACAGGCCCAGCGCCCCGCCACCCACACCCAGGATCCCGATGACCACCGCACCGGTCGAGGCGCCGGAGGAGACGCCGAGCAGGAACGGATCGGCGAGCGGGTTGCGCAGCAGCGATTGCAGGATCACCCCGCAGACGGCCAGGCCCGCACCGCAGGCGGCGGCCACGAGCGACCGCGGCAGCCGGTCCTCCCACACGATGGCGTCCTCGACCGCGCGCACCGGGATCGCGACCACCCCGAGATGGTTCGCCACGATGTCCCGGACGTTGACGAGCGAGATGTCGGCCGAGCCGAGGGTGATGGCAACCGCCACCGACAGAACGAGAACCCCTGCGCCCGCGACGACCGTCGCGACGGCGACACCACGGGCGGAGCGGACGCCGGCAACGGTCACCGGGGCAGGGCGGACAGACCGGCGGCGAGTTTCTCGACGCCGTCGACGAGCCGGATCGACGGGTTCATCTCGGCGCCGTGCAGAGACACGTACCGCTTCTCGCGGACCGCCGTCATCGATCCGGTGACCGGGTCGGAAGCCAGGAACGCCTCCTTGTCGCCGAGCAGGTCACCGGGGAACCGGTTGCGGGCGAGGTCGCCCAGCACCAGCACCGAGGGGTTGCGGTCGGCCACCGCCTCCCACGTGGTGGCCGGAAACTCGTCGGCGACGTCGGAGAAGGCGTTGCGGGCCCCGATGGTGCGCGCGAGGAGGTCCGGCGCGCCGGTACCGCCCGCGATGTAGGGGCTCTTGGTGTCGGCGAACCAGAAGGCCAGCGTCGTTCCCGAGGCATCCGCCCGCGTGACGGCCGCCGCGGTCCGCGACTTCAGCTCCTCGACCAACGCGGTGCCACGCGACGACACGTCGAAGATCATCGCGAGCTCGGTGATCTCCTGGTACAGCGAGTCGATGGTGAACGGCCGCGTCCGCTTGCCGCCGCCGTTGATGCTGCGGCCGTCCTCGCAGTCGGTGGGCGAGAGGTACGTGCCGATGCCGATCTCGGCGAACCGGTCGCGCGGAGCGACGCCGCCCTCTTCCTTGAAGTGCCGTCCGAACGACGCCGTCACGAAGTCGGGGTCCGTGCCGAGTACCGCCTCGTACGACGGGGCGTTGTCCGCCAGCCGGGGCACCCGCGCATTGGCCTCTGCCAGGTTCTCCCGCACCGGGTCGGTCCAGGACGCGGTCCCGACCATCCGATCAGCCAGACCGAGCGAGAGCAGGATCTCGGTCGATCCCTGATCGAGGGAGACCACGCGGCCAGGGGCCGCGTCGAACGTCTGGCTGCGGCCGCAGGTCTCGATCGTCAGCGGGTACGTCGTGACCCCCTCGCCGCCCACCGCCGGGCCGGAGGTGGGCACGGGCTCGGATGCACCGCAGCCGACCAGCGCGCAGGCGGCGAATGCCGCGGCCGCGGTGCGGCCGATGAGACGGGGAGCGTGGGACGTCACGTACTGGTTCCTTCGAAAGACGCGTTCGGGACTGCGACGATGCGCGCTGAGGCTAACCTGACATCAGCGTTGGCTCGCCTGTGTCCTTCGTCGCGGATTGCGACGGGGCGTCCTGGAGCGCTCCCCGCTCCGCCGGATCCGCTAGTCGAACTCGCCCAGCTTCACGCCCTCGACGAACGCCTGCCACTCCGACGGCGTGAACAGCAGGGTCGGACCACTGCGGTCCTTGCTGTCCCGCACGGCCCGCGACCCGTCCGGCAGGTCGGCCACCTCGACGCAGTCGCCGCCGTTGCCGTTGCTCCGGCTGGACTTACGCCAGACGGCGCCCGCCAGATCGGTCATCGGACTCACCCATCGCCCTCTCGATCAGGGTCTTCGTCTCCGCCGCGTCGAACGCGGTCGTGCAGAGGCGATCGAACACCTGATTGTAGGCGGCGACCTGGGACTCGCGGTCGACGTACTCCGCGCTCCACAGGTCCTCCAGGTACACGACCTGGCCGCCTGGATCGGGCAGACGAAGGATGCTGAACGACGAACCCATCGCCGCGTGGGCACCGGCACCGAAGGGCAACACTTGGAGTGACACGGTCGGCAGGTCGGCCAGCTCCCGCAGCCGACCCAGCTGCTCGGCCATCACATCGCGCCCGCCTACCAGCCGACGGATGACCGCCTCGTTGAGCACAACCCAGAGCTGCGGAGGGCCGTCGCCGAACAAGCGAGCCTGACGTTCCTGCCTGATCGCCACGAGTCGGTCGACCTCGCCCGGGTTCCGGGTCGGGTCCGCCGCATGCGTCACGGCGCGCGTGTATGCCTCCGTCTGAAACAGGCCCGGTACAAGCTCTATCTCGAACTTCTTGATCTCGACCGCCTCGGCTTCCAGCCCGACGAAGGCCCGCACCCACTCCGGCACGCGGTGCGACTCCCGCTTCCGAGCCTCCCGCGCGACGGCGAGGACCTGCTCCGCCTCCTCCCCCTCGCAGCCGTAGAGCCGCAGCAGCGCCCTGACCTCGGCGGCCTGAAGCGTCTGCTTGCCGGTCTCGATCTTGCTGATCTTCGAGACGTCGCACTCCAGCTCCTCCGCGGCGGCCTCGCGGGGCACGGCCGCGCTCTCCCGGAGTCGGCGCAGCTCGCGGCCGAGCTGGAGTCGGCGGACCGTCGGACTCTGAGCCATAGCTGAGCAGTGTGGCCTATCGGCCGTCGAAAGACACGCCCGGCCTACTACTTCCTAACTCGCACATGCGTCTTCTATGGTGTTGCTATGCCGAAGCGGCCAGCGCACGTGCCATCCAGTACGAGCGGACTGGTGATCGTCACCGCCCTCGACCGGTGTGATCACCTCGTCGAGGAGGGGGTGTTCGCCACGTCCTCGACCGGTCGCTACGCCGCCCGCTGCGGCGCGGTCGTCGTCAGCGCCGCGTTGACGGAAGGCCCGGGACGGCCGTGCCCGCTCTGCAACCCACGGACGCCCGCGCAGCGACGGGCCCGGCGCCTCCGCTGCCGGTTGCGCCGCGATGGCTGACTTCTCCGTCACCGACGTCGACGCCGCCATCCAGTTCATGGCGCAGCAGCCCGGCGGCGCGGAACGGGTGCTCGCGATCCACCGGCGGCTACCCGACGGCCGCTGCCGCGGCTGCCTCACCACCGTGACGACCTGGCCGTGCCCCGTCGCGCACCTCGCCATGCGAGCCCGGCAGTCCCGGGATCCTGACGATCAGCCGCCGGCGTAGGCCGCGACGGTCCGGTCGATCAGGTCGTCGATGGGCGGCCAGGCGAAAGACGGCCGATTCACCCGCAGGGTGACCAGGCCGTGGAGAGACGCCCAGAGACACACGGTGACCTCATCGGCATCGGACGCCACGCAGCCGGCGAGCTCGTCCCGGAACAGTTGGAAGGCCACCAGACCCGGCAGGGTCTCGGGATCCCATCCCGACGTGCCCAGCGTGCCGAACAGCACGCGGTACTCGGCGGGGCGAGTCAGGCCGAAGCGGCAGTAGGCGCGAGCGATGGCTCCGACGCGCTCAGTGGGCGGTGCCGTGCTGTCCAGCTGCGCAAGCGCGTCCCGCATCCCTGCCGTCAGCTCGGCGTACCTCGCCTCGTACACCGCGCGCATGAGCGCCTGCTTGTCCGGGAAGTGCAGGTAGAAGCTCTGCGGTGCAACGCCCGCCTCCCGTGTGACGGCACGCAGGGACAGCGACTCCTCGCCGTCGAGACGCTCCAGGAGCCGGCATGCGGCCTCGACGAGCTCGCCACGCAGTCGCTCGCCCTCGCCTCGCCGGTTGACTCTCCGACCGGAGGCCGGCCTGGTCATCGCGACTCCTCTCCGCCCGCAGTTCACTGTTGCGATCATAGAAAGACGCGTGTCTACTTACAAGCGTCCATAGACAGCTGTCTTCCCAAGAGGCGATCATGACCACGACAGTCACCCGTGTCGTCCACGCGAGCGTTCTCCTCGACTTCGACGGGGCCGCGATCCTCACCGACCCCTGGCTGTCCGAGCGGCCGGGCTACCACCCCGGCGAGCCGCGCGCGTTCGCGAGCGCCGCCGACCTCCCGCCGCTCAGCGGGATCGTCATCAGCCACGGCCACTACGACCATTGCGACCTGCATGCACTGGCCGGCTACCCGGACAAACAGGTCCCCGTCGCCACCATCCCGTCACTGGCGGCGCGGGTCCGGGCGGCCGGTTTCCACAATGTCGTCGCGCTCGGGGACTGGGACAGCGCCGAGCTCGGCCCGGTCCGGGTCACCGCCGCCCCGGCAAAGCACTCGGTACCGGAGGCGACCTTCGTGCTCCGGTCCGACGGGCAGGCCGTCTTCTTCGGCGGCGACACCATGCGCATCCCTGAACTCGACGAGATCGCCCGCCGCTTCCCCGACCTGGACCTCGCCCTGCTCCCGATCAACGGGCTGCGGATCCGCCCGATGCTGGGCCGCCAGGTCGTCATGGATGCCGAGCAGGCCGCCGACCTCACGAAGGTCCTGCATCCACGCCTGGCCGTGCCCATCCACTACGCGTACACGGCAGGCCCGGTGCGGGACCGGTTGCTGCTGAAGCTCGACCGCGACCGCCCCGACCTCTACGAGCAGGCGGCCGCCGACGTGGCACCCGACACCGACGTGCGCATTCTCGCCCCTGGAGAGCCGTTGACCCTGTGAATCCGCAGGCGAACCCAGCGCGCCGCCGGGATCATTCCCCCTGAGCTGCGACGCGGCGCATCCTGACCATCAATGACGCCGACGGCGTGACCTTTCCTGTCGCATAGGTCGACAGCCGAGATGCCGACGTCCCGATGCGGGAGGCGAACTCCGCGCGGCTCAACCCGGACCGGGCGATCGCGTCCCGGACCTCGGCCGCAACCTGCTCTCGCTCCTCGTCCTCGGCCCGCCGCCGGGCCCGCGCGAGCGCGACGTCCATCGCGTCGGCGATGCCGTAGGGGCGGGAATGCGACAGCACTTCCTCGAGCTGTCGAGCGATCCGACCCCACGGATCTTGATTCACCTCCGCGACGATCCGGCGCCAGTGTTCGAGATCGCCGCGCTCCAACGCCGCCTGAACGGCCTCGGTCGGCCACGAGGAGACCGGTGCCTCCGGAGTGATGTCGAGGTTGCGAAATGCGAGTGGCATCGCGCTACTCCTTCGCATCCAGCATGCCGGCAGCGACAGCCATGCAGGCGCGACGCACCTCGGCCCAGTCGGTCCACCGCGTCCGCAGATTCCGATACGAACCGAGCTGGCGCGTGACCGACTCGTCCTTCGGCCGCGGATCCGCGAGCTGCCGCGCAACCTGGGATGCGACGCCGCGCCCCTGGCCGTGCTGGTCGGCGTAGTAGTCATCGATCGCGGCCAGGACCGCGGCCGCCGCGTCGGCGCCATAGCGATCGGACAACGCGGCCACATCGAGGTAGTCCCTGGTCTGGTTCCGGCGGACGATCAGGAACCCCTTGATGCGCAGCGTCTCCTCCGCCGTCGGCACGCGCAGGGACCGCCCCGAAGGGAGCGGAACCTCGGCGGTCTCGAGAGGGCGCGTTCGGATCATCTGACGAACGCCCGCTTCGATGTCACCGAGCTGACCGAGGATGATCTTGCCGGGCCGCACCCGGTTGGTGACCCACTCGCCCTCGGACTCGAGCGCCTCCAACACGACGTCGAACCGGTCCCGCAGGTCCCCGATCACGTGATCGTGGTCGCACGAGTCGCGGTGGCCGGCGTAGAGGGCCGCCGCCGAACCGCCGACCAGGACGGCATCCGGCACGAGTTCCTGGAGCCGGGCAGCCGACTCCAGGACCGCCAGCAGATCAGGACTTGCCTGATCGAGCGCGTGCTCCGTCCTGCTCGAGTCGTTCTGCGCCACCGCAACATGGTATCACTTCTGATAACAATGTTTCTGGGCGCGGTCGCTCGAACGGGAGACGTTCCGACGAACGGCGCGTTCGTCGGAACCTAACCGCCATGGATGTCTGAGGTCTGCGCGCGCCGCGAAGCAAGCGCGGAGACCTCAGTGAGCCTTTGCCAACCTGGTGAGGGGGCTGGCCAGCGGTTGTGCGGCGTGGCGTGCGGTCCGGGAGTGGATGTGCCAGCGCTGCGGCCGTCGTGGACAGCTTGGTGGGGGCGGTGGTAAAGGTGGTGCCCACCGTCCTGGGCGGACGGATCGATCGCGTCGCCTTCGCGGTTGGAGTGTCCGACACTCCTACGTCCGACCTGTTCCCTAGAGTCCGGCGGGTGAGTGAGAACGAAGCGTTGGATCGGACCCGCCGAGACTACGACGAGGTCGCCGAGTTGTACGACGACATGGTGCGACAGGGCGACCAAGTCATCGATGCGCTGTCAGCGGGGATGATCAACGCCTTCGCCGACCTCGTCCGCGCCGGTGGGTCGGTGGGTGCTGTGGTCGATGCGGGTTGCGGTCCCGGACAGTGGACCGATCACCTGGATCGAGCCGGTATCCGGGCTTACGGGATCGATCTGTCACCGGCCATGGTCGCGATCGCCCGCCGGTATCGTCCCGACCTGCGCTACGAGGTCGGTTCTATGCTCCATCTCGACGCAGGGGACGAGTCGATCGCGGGCATCCTGGCGCACTTCTCGTTGATCCACACGCCGCCGGACCTGCTTCCGCGCGTCCTGACCGAGTTCGCCCGAGTGGTAGAGCCGGGCGGACCCCTGCTGATCGGTGTGCAGATCACCGACACCGCAGACGCCAACGGTTGGGTCCCGTACGACCACAGAGCCTCACCGGCGTATCTGTGGACCCTCGACGCGCTCGCCGACCGACTGCGCGAGCACGACTTCGCCGAGCTCGGACGCCTGCGAATCGTTGCTCCGGCGCCAGGCAAGCCCCCCGCCGGATACCTGCTGGCGCGCCATGACGCCAAAAGTAACGAATGAATTTTGCCGACCTGGGCGGGCAGTCAGCGGTGTGCAGCGTGGCGTGGCCTCGAATGGGCGAATCTCCTGGTAGACGGGCGATTGCCTAGATCAACACGTCCCACCAGGAGCTTCAACGTGCTGTCCTACCCGTCCGGGATGACCGTGTCCAGCCGCGCCCTCGGCGTGCTCTCCGATGCGCTGCGAGCGCAGCGCAACCAGCGCCGAACCCGGTGGCGGAAGCTCTCGCCCGGCCGGCAGGCGCTGCTCGTGGTCGCGCACCTGCGTAAGGGCGAGACCTACGCCGACCTGGCCTGCGGCTTCCGCATCGGGACCTCGACGGTGTACCGGTACATCCGTGAGGCGCTCGAACTGCTCGCCGCGATGGCTCCCACCCTGGCCCAGGCGATCGAGGTCGCCCGCCGCAAGGCGTTCGTGATCCTCGACGGCACCCTGCTGCGCATCGACCGGGTAGGCATGACATCGGGCTATGACCGGGCCTTCTACTCCGGCAAGCACAAGGCCCACGGGCTGAACGTGCAGGTCGTCGCCGACCCGATCGGCCGGCTGGTATGGATCTCGCCGCCGCTGCCCGGCGCGAGACATGACATGGGCGCTGCCCGTGAGCACGGGATCATCGAGGCGCTGGCCGCCCACGAGATCCCCGCGGCGGCCGACACCGCCTATCAGGGCGCCGGGCCGACGGTCGCGGTTCCGCAGCGGCGCCGTCGGAAGGATCTGGGCACCGGCCGCTACCGGTGCCTGTCCCGGAACCAGAAGGACGTCAACACCGCCCACGCCCGCCGCCGTCGACCCGGCGAGCGGGCCAACGCCGAGCTGAAGAACTGGCGGGTCCTGCGGAAGATCCGCTCCAGCCCGAACACCGCCCACCGGCTCATCGCCGCAGTTCAGACCCTCATGATCGCCAGCGCATGATCAGGTTGGCAAAGGCTCAGTGGCGCGCAGCGCCGTTCGTCGGAGTCAATCTCCCCAGCGCGGCGACGAGCCGGTCCCAGAAGCGGGGCACGTCGAGCCCTACCGCCACCTTCGCGTTGGGTGCCGCACCGAGGTATCCGTGCAGGTCCACGACCGTGGCCCCGCGGGTGTGCTCCCCCGAGACCTCGATCGCCACGTGCGCGTCCACGCACTCCACGAGCGTCGGGTCGATCACCCGCGCCACGGCCACCGGGTCGTGCAGCGGCGGCGCCTCGAACCCCCACAGCTGCTTGTAGGTCGAGGCGAAGAACGTCATCAGCTCGGCGCACACCGTGCCGAGCTCCCCGCCGAGCGCCTCCAGCCGTGACACGACGTCGGGCGTGACGAGCGCCTGGTGGGTGACGTTGAGCCCGCACATCGTGACCGGCACCCCGCTGCCGAACACGATCGCCGCCGCCTCGGGGTCGACGAAGATGTTGAACTCGGCGTACGGACCGACGTTGCCGCGGTCGGTCGAGCCGCCCATCAGCACGATCTCGCGGATCCGCGCCGCGTCCTCCGGGTACCGCGTGAGCAGCAGCGCGATGTTGGTCAGCGGACCGGTCGGCACGAGCGCCACCGGCTCCGGGTGCTCCTGCAGCATGCGGTGCATCAGGTCGACGGCGTGCTCGTCGACGACCTTCACCGTGGGCTCGCCGAACCGCGGACCGTCGAGGCCGGACTCGCCGTGGACGTCCTCGGCGACCTGCAGCGGCCGCATCAGTGGCCGGGCAGAGCCCGCCGCGACGGGCACGTCGTGGATACCGGCCAGCGTGCACACGCGCAACGCGTTGAGGGTGGTCTTCTCGAGCGTCTGGTTCCCGGCGACGGTGGTGATGGCCAGCAGGTCGACGGCCGGGTCGCCGGCCGCGAGCATGATCGCGATCGCGTCGTCGTGGCCGGGGTCGCAGTCGAGGATGATCGGGGTCACGACTCGCGAGCCAACCAGCGCACGACGTTCGTGAACAAGGTCGCGTACCCCGGCCACTCCACGAACTCGGTGGGGCACCAGTGCGGCCCGATGTCCGACGCCCACGCGAGCGTCCGCCCCTGGCCGACCCCGCGCACGGCCAGGAGCGGATCGCCTGCAACCTCCGCCAGTACGTGCGCGTCGTCCTTCACGGCGAACCGGTTGTAGCCGAGCAGGAACGGCCACTCGCCGTCCACACCGGACAGAACGGCATGGCCCGCGTCGACGATCTTCGGGTCGACACCTTCCGGGGTCTCCACGCGGTCGTCGTACGGGGAGATCACGCTCGGCAACACGTCGTCGACGGCCGTGCCGTGGAAGAAGCCCTTGCCCTCGAACCCCTGAAAACTCAGGTAGCCACCGGCCATCGCTAGACCGCCCCCTCCGCGGACCCACTCGGCGAGCACGGCGAGCCGGTTGGGCCTGCGCTTGCCCTCGAGCCAGGTGTCAGGGTGCAGCAGGATCGAGTTGGCGCCGATGTCGGAGAGGATCACCACGTCGAAGGCCGCGAGCTCCTCGACGCTCGACGGGAACCGCGCGGGCACGTCGTGCGCCGGCATGTGGGTCACGTCGATGCCCGCCCCGGTGAGCGCGTCGCGCAGCGGCTCGATCCCGGTGTGGAAGGTGACGGAGGTGAACGAGTCGAAGCCCTTGTAGTGCGTCGCCTCGCTCACCCACGACTCGCCGGCGACGAGCACGCTCGTCATCGCTGAACTCCCTTCGCGGCCGCCGCGAAGACGGAAGCCGGGTTGTGCACGAGCAGGCGCTCGACGTCCACCGCGGAGACCCCGTGGCGATGCAGCCGAGCCGCGAAGCTCGTGAGCAGGTGGTCGTACCCGTAGCCGCCGTAGCGCACGAGCATGGTCTTGATGAAGACGTCGCCGGAGACCAGCAGCTGCTCGCCGTAGCCTGCCTCGATCAGGGCGGCGATCGCGCGAGCGTTCTCCTCGTCGGACGGCGACTGCGCGTCCTGGTCGGCGAAGTAGAACTCGAGGCCGACCATGTCGTACTCGAGCCACACCCCCAGCTCGGCGAGGGAGTGCTGGTAGAGGAGGTCATCGAGGCTGGGGTTCAGGTGGCAGAGCACCGTGGCGTGCGGGGCGACCCCCTCCTCCGCCGTGACGTCGAGGACGCGGTGACCGTGGCGCTCCCAGCCGGGTAGGTGTACCGAGAGCGGCAGCCCGGTGCGGGCCTGCGCCCGCGCGGCCCCACGCAGCACCTTCTCCTCCTCGGCGGTGAAGGCCGCCGACACGCCGATCTCGCCGATGATCCCCGGCCGGACGCCGTCCACCCCGTCGCGGATCTCCCGCTCGATGTGCTCCGCGACGGCCTCGACGCTCATCCCGCGCACCACCGGTGGGTGACTCGCCTCCAGGTAGAACCCGCAGCCCATCACGATGTTCAGCCCGGTCTCCTGCGAGATCCGCAACAACCCACGGGGATCGCGGCCGATCCCTTCGCACGTCTGCTCGACGATCGTGTGCCCGCCCGCCTCCACGAAGCGGCCGGCCTCCGCGACCGCGGTGTCGACGTCGTCGAGCCGGCAGTTGTCCTCCGACAGGAACGGGTCGTTGCGCAGGCGGCCGAGGAACTCCATCCGAACCGGCAACTCCGCGATCTCGAGCCCCTCGACGTCCCCGGGGTCCGGCGGGTTCCAGCAGGACGAGCAGTCGTTGAGCAGGTGCTCGTGCATGAGCGTCACGCCCAGCTCGCCCGGATCGAGCGGGCCGGCCACGGTCATCACGGTCATCTCGCCACCGTGAACCTGCTGAACAGCTTGGCGTTGGCCAGGATCGCGGCGAGCAGGATCGCGCCCTGCACGATCTGCACGTAGAACGGGCTGACGTGCGCGAGCTGCAGGCCGTTCTCGATGAACCCGAGCGTCAGCACGCCGAGCACGGTGCCGAGCACCGTCCCCCTGCCGCCGAACAGGTTGGTCCCGCCGAGCACCACGGCCGTGATGACGGCCAGCTCGAAGTTCACGCCCTGGTTGGCCGAGCCGCTCCCCAACCGCATCGCCACGAGCACCCCGGCGAGTGCCGCGGCCACCCCGACCAGCATGAACACGGTGAACCCGACGAGCCGCACGTTGACGCCCGCCCGTCGCAGCGACTCGCGGTTACTGCCGAGCCCGGTGACGTACTGGCCGAACGGGGTCTTGGTGAACACCACCCAGCCCACGACCGCGATGACGATCGCGATCACCGCCTGGGCGGGCACCCCGGCGATCCGCCCCTGCCCGAGAAACCCGACCCAGCTCTCCTTGGGGATCGAGATCGAGTAGCCGTCGGTGGCGCGCAGCGCGGTGCCGCGGATGATCCCGAGCATCGCCAGCGTGACGATGAACGACGGGATCCCCTGGTAGTGGGAGAACCAGCCGTTGACGGCTCCCACCACCGCGCCGAGCAGCAGCACCGCGAGGAACGCGAGCGTCGGGTCGATCCCCGCCGAGATCAGGATGCCGAGCAGCGCTCCCGACAGGGCGAGCACGGAGCCGACAGACAGGTCGATGCCGCCCGTCGTGATCACGAACGTCATCAACACCGCCACGATCAGCGCGGGGCTGTTCTGCCGGAGCACGCTGAGCACGTTCTCGACGGAGAGGAACGTGTCGGCGGTGGCCGCGAACACGACGAGCACCACCAGCAGCATCGCGCCGATCGCGACGGTCTGGATGTGCGTGCCGAGGAACGCGTGGGTCCGCGCGGACCTCGTGGTCACCACCCGGTCGTTCGTGATCACGCCGCCTCCCCGTGCCCGACGATCTGCGCGACCAGCTCGTCGAGGCTGGTCGTGGCCGCGTCCAGGTCGGCTCGCACCGTGCCCTCGTACATGACGGTGAGCCGGTCGCAGACCCGGAAGAGGTCCTGCAGCCGGTGCGTGATCAGGATTACGCTCACGCCCCGCGCGGAGACGGTGCGGATCAGCTCGAGCACCGTCTCCACCTCGGTGACGGCGAGCGCGGCCGTCGGCTCGTCGAGGATCAGCACCTGCGGCTCGAACGACACCGCACGCGCGATCGCCACCGCCTGCCGCTGGCCGCCCGACAGGTTGCGCACGAGCACGTTCGTGAGCGGGATGCGGATGTTGAGCGCATCGAGCTGGCGGCGGGCCTCCGCGTGCATCCGCCGCTTGTCCAGGAACATCCCGGCACCGGTGCGCGGCTCGCGGCCGAGGAACAGGTTGGACGCGACGTCGAGGTCGTCGCACAGCGCCAGGTCCTGGTACACCATGCCGATCCCGGCGTCGCGGGCCTCGCGCGGCGTGCCGAACGCGACCCGCTCCCCGTTCACCCGGATCTCCCCTGAATCCGGGATCACCGCACCGGAGAGGATCTTCATGGCGGTCGACTTCCCTGCGGCGTTGTCACCGACCAGGCCGAGCACCTCGCCCGGCCGAACCCGGAGCGTGACGCCACGCAGCGCGTCGATCATCCCGTAGCGCTTGCGGATGTCGACGAGCTCCACGCGGTAGCCGGGCTCCATCAGCTGAAGACCTGCCGGTACGGGGCCACGTTGTCCTTGGTGACGATCGTGACCGGGACGTCGACCTGCTTGCCGACCTGCTGGCCGTCCACCAGCGCCTTCGCGGCCTTGACGGCCTCGACGCCCTCGGTCTTCGGGTCCTGCTGTACGACGCCGGCGACGAACCCGGCGTCGATGCCGTCGATGGCCTGCTTGGTGAGGTCCCAGCCGAACACCTTGAGCCGGTCGGCGGCCCCGCCCGACTGCACGGCGGCCACGGTGCCCAGCAACGCCGGCTCGCCGGTGGCGTAGACGATGTTCATCCCCGGCTGCGCGGTGAGCAGGTTCTCGGCCGCGGTGGCCGCGCCCTCCTGGGTGTTCTTGCCGTCGACGGTCTGCACGACCTGCGCGCCTGCCGTGGTGACGGTCTCGTCGAAGCTGTCCTTGCGCACGTTCTGGATGTAGGAGTTCAGCGCGCCGACCACGCCGATGCTCGGCTGGATGCCGTTGTCCTTGGCGTAGGTGTTGACGAACTCGCCGATCTGCTTGCCCGCCGCCGCGTTGTCGACGCCGACCTGCACGTTCACCGCCGGGTCGTCGACGATCGCGTCGACCGCGATCACCTTCAGCCCCGCGCCCGCCGCCTGCTGGATCGCGGGCTTGATGCCCTCGACGTCGATCGCGACCACGATCACCGCGTCGAAGCCCTGCTGCACGAAGTTCTGCACGGCCTGGTTCTGCTGGACCGGGTCGTCGTTGGCGTTGAAGATCGTCAGCTCGACGCCCGCCTCGTCGGCCGCCTGCTGGGCGCCCTCGTTCATCTGGTTGAAGAAGATCGCCTGCTGGTTGATCTGGACCAGCCCGACCTTCACCACACCGTCGGACGCCCCGGCATCGGTCGCAGGCGCCGCGGCCTGGTCGTCGCGGGAACAGCCCGCCAGCAGAGTGGCCAGCGCGGCCACGCCGACCGCTGCGGCGCGTAGACGGCCGATTCGCATGATGCCTCCATCGAGGGCTTGGCAAACGATTGCCAGGATGGCGGCTGAGACTAAGAGGATTTCTGGCCTGTCGTCAAGGTGAAGCGCCAGTTAACATGCTGGCAAACGATTACCGACCGGGGGACCATGGCCACGATCCACGACGTCGCCCGGCTCGCGGGGGTGTCCACGTCCACGGTGTCACGGGTGCTGTCGCGCTCGCGCGCCGTGCATCCGGAGTCGGCCAGGAAGGTCCTCGCGGCCGCCGAGCAGCTGGGCTACCGCTACAACGCCGTCGCCCGCGCGCTGCGCACGCAGAAGTCCGGCACCATCGGCATGCTGGTGCCGCAGATCTCCAACCCGTTCTTCCCCGCGCTCGTGGAGGCCGTCGAGCGGCGACTGGCCCGCGAGGGCCTCGAGCTCTTCCTCTGCGACTCGCAGCGCGACGTCGACGTGGAGGCACGTCGCCTGCGCGCGCTCGTCGAGCGGCAGGTCGACGGCGTGATCATCAGCCCATACGACCTCACCGCGAGCGCCCCCGCGGTGCGGGCCCTCGTCGGGCAGCTGCCGATCATCCAGGTCGACCGCCGCGTCGACGGCGCGCTCACCGACTGGGTGGGCGTCGACGACGCGGCCGGGTTCGCGCAGGTCGTCGACCACCTGGTGGCGGCCGGCCGGCGGCGTCTGGTGTTCGTCAGCTCCGAGCTCACCAACTACTCCGCACAGGCCCGACTTGATGCCGTCAACGCCGCACTGCGCAGGCACGGCCTGTCCGCGGCGCAGGCCCCACTGCTCGGGAGCTTCGAGGTGGAGTGGGGTATCGCGGCCGCGGGGCAGGTCGACCTCGACGCGGTCGACGGCATCGTGTGCGGCAACGACGCGATCGCGCTCGGCGTGTTGCGAGGGCTGCGACAGCGGGGCGCCACCGTTCCGGGCGACGTGGCGGTCACGGGATTCGACGACATCCCCTTCGCCGCGATCGCCGACCCGCCGCTCACCACGGTGCGGCAGCAGTGGGACGCGATGGCGGACGAGTGCGTACGCCTCCTCCTCGAACCGGCCGGGCACGGCCCCCGCAGCATCGCCATCACACCCACGCTCCAGGTGCGGGAGTCGACTCCCTAGTGCGGTGACGCGAGCCTGGCCCCGCACACACCTCCACGTCTTCACACACACCTCCGGACGTGTGCGCCGGGACCTCCCGGTGTGCGCGACGGCCGCGGCGACGGCCACCGCTGCCGATCAGCCCTCCATCGCCGCAAGATCGCCGATTCGGCGCATTCCCGGGTCGTTATGAGCCTTTGCCAGATCGAGCCGCTCGCCACCCCCCGGGGCCAACCACATCTGAAGTATCGGTTGTCCATGGTCGCGCCAACGACCATCTGCACCCGGTACGGGCAGGTCAGCGTGGTGATCAAGGGCTGATGGTCGCGATCAGAGATCAACTAGCGACCATTTCACCTTGATCGCCGCATTGCCCCCGGAATGCCGGCTTGATCAGCACTTGGGCGCGTTCCCGGGTCGTTTTCGCCCGTTTCCGCGCCGAAGCCTCGATCATGCCCGTGGATCCGCCTCCGGTGGCGCCGCGCGCCCCATCGGGCAGACCCCTGGCCTGCCCGCGACGTCTGCCCGAGGGGTCGCAGAGGCTCGCGAATCAAGGGTCGCGCAGCGATCGCGAAGCGACGCGGAGCGCCCTTGAATCGTGAGGGGCGACCCCGCACACTGCGCGGCGCCACCGGAGGCCCTGCAGCCTGCCGGCACGCTGAGGGCCCGGCGCCACCGGAGGCCCTACGGCCTGCCGACGTGTTGAAGGCACGGCGCCACCGGAGGCGCTCCTCGACTTAAGGCAGTCGCTTGACTTATGCTGAGTCCACTCGGTCCCCAGGAGGCACCAGATGACCACCAGCGAGCTGCTGCCGTACCCGATCCCGAACGACGCGGCGCTGGCCCCGCCGGCCGAGTGGGAGGAGCTGCGCGAGAAGTGCCCCGTGGCCCACGTGCGCTTCCCAACAGGCGACCAGGCAACGCTGCTCACCCGCTACGACGACGTCCGGCAGGTGCTGTCAGACCCGCGGTTCGGCCGCGGCTCCGGGGCCGACGACGCCGCCCAGATGTCGGACGCCGGCGGCGTGTTCAACAGCATGCTGGCGATGGCGCTCCCCCAGACCGGCGAGGCGCACCAGCAGTGGCGACGGCTGCTCAACCGGTGGTTCACCGCCAAGCGCATGGCCGCGCTGCGTCCGCGGATCGCGGAGATGGCCGAGCGGCTCGTCGACGAGATGGTGCAGCAGGGCCAGCCCACCGATCTGAAGGCCGCTCTCGGCTTCCCGCTGCCGGTGTGGGTGATCTGCGACATGCTCGGCGTGCCCGACGCCGACCGCGACCAGTTCTCCCACTGGTCGGACCTGCTGCTCAACCTCACCCGCTACACCAGCGAGGAGGTCGCGGTGGGCGAGGCGGAGTGCTTCGAGTACATGGGTGGGCACATCGCCGCCAAGCGCGCGAACCCGGGCGACGACGTGCTCAGCGAGCTCATCGCCGCGGGCGAGGCCGAGGCCGACCCGTGGTCGGACACCAAGCTCATCGCCACCGGCCTCGGCCTGCTGATCGCCGGGCACGAGACCACCGCGAACATGATCGGCAAGATGGTCGCGATGCTGCTGGCCGACCGCGGCCACTGGGAGCGGCTGCTCGCCGAGCCGTCCCTCGTCCGCACCGCCGTGGAGGAGACGCTGCGGCTGGACACCAACTCCGGCTTCGGCATGGTGCGCTACCTCGACGAGGACGTGGACGTCCCCGACGGGCGGATCCCGAGCGGCACCACCGTCGTCTGCAGCATGGCCGCCGCCAACCGCGACGAGCGCGTCTTCGACCACGCCGCCGACATGGACATCGGCCGCAGCCCGAACCCGCACCTCGCCTTCGGCACCGGGCCGCACTCCTGCCTCGGACAGGCGCTCGCCCGCACCGAGCTGCAGGTCACGCTCGAGGTGCTGCTGCGTAAGCTGCCCACCTTGGAACTCGCCGTCCCGGCGGAGGAGCTGCAGCGGGTCGAGGGACTCGCCGTCGGCGGGCTGTGCGAGGTTCCGGTGAGGTGGTGACAGTGGCGAGTACCGATCGGGCACCAAGAACCGTCCGGGCCGAACGGGCCGGCGCCACGCGCGAGGTGATCCTCGCGACGGCGGAGCGACTGTTCGCCGAGCACGGCGTATTCGCGATCTCCAACCGGCAGGTCAGCGAGGCGGCGGGGCAGGGCAACAACGCCGCTGTCGGCTACCACTTCGGCACCAAGACCGACCTGGTACGCGCGATCATCCGCAAGCACACGCAGCAGATCGAACGGCTGCGCGAGCAGCTGGTGGCCGAGATCTCCGACCCGAACGACGTGCGGGAGTGGGTCGCCTGCCTGGTCCGCTCGTCCACCGAGTACTTCGAGTCGGCGGGCTCACCCACCTGGTTCGCGCGCTTCGGCGCGCAGGTGATGACCGACCCCGGCCTGCGCGAGATCATGACCGCCAACTCGCTCACGTCGCCAACGCTGCAGCGGATCATCGACGGGCTCAACGCGTGCCTGCCCGACCTCCCGGACGAGGTGCGCCTTGAACGCGCCGACATGGCCCGCCAGCTGATGGTGCACATGCTCGCCGAGCGCGAGCGCGCAATCGCCGAGGGCATCCCCACCCCGCGGGCCAGCTGGCGCGACGCCGGCACCGGGCTCATCGACGCGATCGTCGGGATGTGGCTGGCCCCGGTCACCACGACGTAGTGCGCCATTGATCATTGCCACATCACCCTCGTTACCCCTGAAGGGGCGCGATCTCAGCGGGTGATCGGCCGAACATCCCACACCCACGCGTCCGCCACCGGACGGCCGGGGCCGACGAGCGCGGAGAGCGTGGTCTGCAGCTCCCGCTGGTGGGGTCCACCGGTGAGGACGACGGCGTCGGCCCGCCAGAAGCGCAGGTCGGCCAGCATGCGTGCGCGCTCGACGTCGGAGATGGGCGGCACCTGCCCGGTGGCGGCCACGCCGTCGAGGAGCACCGAACTCGGCCGCTTCGGCGCACCGTAGGCGCCCCGCTGCTCCTCCCCTGCCGGGCCGACGAAGTAGCCCTGCGGAAGGGCGAAGCCCATGCCGGCATCGATCTGCCAGCGCAAGGCATCGGCGTGGAGTGGCTCGGGCAGTGGGACCGGGACGATCGTGCGTCCTGGATCGACCCACCGCGCCCACTCCCCGCCCGCGTAGAAGGCGGGAGTGGGCGCCCTGGTCACCGTCGCGTACGGCACCGGGGCGATCGGGACCAGCGCCGCGACGAGCACGCCCACCCATGCCACCCGCAACGGCACCGGACCGATCCTGCGATTCGGCGACACGTCGAGGACCCGCCGCGTGGCGATGGCGAGCAGGCAGCCTGCCGCGGGCACGCAGGCCAGCGCGAACCGGGACTCCAGCACCGATTCGAGGAGCGGGAGATCGGCCAGTAACCCCCACGGTCCCGGCACCCCGACCGGCCGCCCGTCGAGGGTGATCTCCGGCCCGAGGGACAGCACGGCGGCCACCCCGCCCGCTGCCGTCGCGATCCGGGCGGGCAGCTCGGCACGTAGCCAGATCGCCAGCGCGACGACGAGCACGACGAGCCCCCACCCGAAGAACGCGTTCTCCTCCGTGCCGTTGATCGCGAGCGCGCCGGGCCCACCGGTCAGCAGACCGCCGATCGACTGGCTGGAGTAGGCGACGAACGCGGCGAGCGAGTTGCCGGTGGGGCCGTGCTCGATGCTGCGGTAGCTCTGCGGGCCTGCGAACTGCAGCCACAGCGGGTAGGCGACCAGCGCGCAGGCGACGACCGTCGCCGTCGCGACGCCGACAACGACCTGACGAGGAACCTGCCTCCTCGCGAGAGCGAACCAGATGGCGTAGGGCGCCACGGCCAGCACCGCGATCAGGAGGATCTCCTCCCCGATGAGGACCTGGAGCGTGCCGAGCACGCCGAGCCCCACGCCGTACAGGACCGGCCTGCGGGCGCTGGAGAGCCGGATCAGCCAGATCGCGATCACCGGCAGGAGGAACGTGGCGGCGAAGTTCGGGTGGGCCTTGGCGTGCGAGATCACCGGCGGCGCGAAGCCGCAGAAGGCCGCGCCGACCGCCGCGGCGAGCCGGGAGCGGACGACCTGGCGGGAGAAGAGCCAGTACCAGGCCGTCGCGGTGCCGGCGAGACCGCCGGTCAGGACGAGGGTCCACGTCACCGTCGGCCCGAAGGCGAGGGTCACCGGCGCCAGCGGCACCGCGAGGGCCGGCAGCGCCGTGTTGGCCATCAGGTTCACGCCGAGCGGCGCGTTCTGCAGGTCCGAGAACAGCGGGTTCCGGCCCTCCGCCACGGCGTGCGCCTGCGCGGCGAACAGCCACTCGAAGAGGTTCTGGTCCTGCATGCTCGCGACGAGATAGCCGCTGTCGAGGTGCCGCCACAGCCCGGCGTACAGCACCACGGCCGCGAGCACGTAGCACTCGATCGCCAGCACATCCGCCGTGCTGACGGGGCCCCACCGCGGGCGGGCCAGAACGCGGGCAAGAACTGTCACCCGCCGCTCCCCGCCCACACGTCCCTCACGCACCTCATGCCATCACGACACGTCGACCCTGCTTCCGGGACGCGTGTCCCGCGTCACACCGCCGTCCGGCTCAACCAGCTCCGGGTGAGATCGCGGACGGACGACCGCCACCGATCCGGGGTGTCCCCGGCGGCGATGGCATCCGCGGCAGCATGCACGATGGCGAGGAGGAACGCAGCGGCGGCGCGAGGATCGACGGCCCGGAGGGCTCCCTCCTCGATGCCCCGTTCGAGGAACCGGGCGACCGCCGCCGTGATGTCGAGGTCGTCGTCGATCGGCGCAAGAGCCGCGGCGGAGTGGAAGATCGCGTGGTGGAGGCCGCTCGGCTGGGCGATGAAGTCGATGGCCTCGTCGCACTCGGCGTCGAGGACCGCCCACCAGTCGAGCGGCCCCGGCGACTCCGCGAGCTCCTGGTACCGGCTCACGTACTCCCGCAGCACCCGCTCGCGCACGGCGACGAGCATGTCGTCCCACGAGGAGAAATAGACGTAGAACGTGCCCTTCGCGGCGTCCGCCTCCGCGGTGACCGCCTGCGCCCAATTCGACACCTCCCGCCCGGACCGCAGCAGCCGGATGGCCGCGTCGATCAGCTCGGCACGCCTCTCGTCCGGGGCGAGGCGGCGACGCGTCCGAGAGGTGCCCACGATCAGCAGGCTAGCCAGTCATCACAGCACGCTCACCTGTGCGGGCTGCGAGCGTCAACAGCGCCGCTGCCAGGATCAGGACGATCGAGACCGTGAGGGCCGAGCGGATCGCCTCGACGAGCGCCGCCCCGCCGGTGGCCGTGAGGTACGGCGTGTCGAGCCGGCCTTGGAGCACCACGCCGAACACCGCGCCGCCGAACACCGCGCCGAGCTGGCGGGCGGTGTTGAGCAGACCGGACGCTGCGCCTCCGCTGGTGGGCGGAACCGACCTCATGGCGATGGAGCCCACGGGGGCCATCGTGAAGCCGACGCCGAGTCCGGTGCCGACGAGGCCGGGAAGCAGATACGGCCACGCTTGATCGACGGTTAGCGCCCAGGCGAAGGCCGCCGTGCCGATGGCGTACAGCGCCAGCCCGCTGGCCAGCACGCCCCGCCCACCGGACCGGTCGGTCAGCCGGCCTGCGATGGGGGCGGCGACCATCACCACAGCCGCGCCTGGCACGAGCAGCAGCCCAGCGCCCAGCGCGCTCATCCCCAGCACCGCCTGCAGGTAGAGGGCCGCCACGAGATACAGCCCGACGACGGTGAACCCGACGACGGCGCTCACGACGTTCATCAGCGTGAAGTCGCGATCGCGGAACAGCACGAACGGCACCAGCGGTTCACGATCCTGCCGGCGGGCCTCCATCGCCAGGAAGGCGGCGAACAGCACGACGGACGCGGCGATGAGCAGCGGAATGCTGACGAACGACCAGACGGCGCCCCAGTGGTAGCGCTCGCCTTCGACGAGCGCGAACGTGAGCGCCGACAGCGCCACGGTCACAACCAGAGTTCCGGAGAGGTCCAGCCGGCGTCGCGTGCCCCTGGGTTGCTCGGGAACGACCACGAAGGTCAGACCCAGCGCCGCGATGCCCACCGGCACGTTCACGAAGAAGATCCACCGCCAGTCCAACGAGGTCACCAGTACCCCGCCCAGCGTCGGCCCCGCCACGGTGGCGAGTCCGCCGGTGATGCCCCAGATGCCCAGCGCCCGTCCCCTCCGCTCGGCGGGGAAGGTACGGGTGATGATCGTCAGCGTCTGCGGAACCAGCACCGCGGAGCCGATGCCCTGCAGCACCCTGGCCGCGATCAGCTCACCGGCGCTGCCGGCGAGCCCGCACCACACCGACGCGATGGTGAAGATCGCGACGCCGCCCGCGAACATCGTGCGGGCGCCGTACAGGTCACCGAGCCGGCCTGCGGTGACGAGCAGGACGGTCAAGGCGAGCGTGTAGCCGTTCAGCACCCACAGAACCTGGTCGAGCGCGGCGCCCAGGTCCGTGGCGATGGCGGGGATCGCGACGTTGACGATCGTCATGTCGACGAGGGTCATGACGTATCCGAGACACAGGACCAGCAGCACGGACCACGGATGGGCCCGGAGCCTCGTCATCGCCGTCACCCGCCGGTGCCGGCGTGGGTGACTGGTAGTTCGCGCGGCCCGCGCAGGTTGACGTGCTCGCGGTAGGGCGGAGGGTCGAGAACCAGCTTCGGCTCGCGGACGCACTGCGCGAGCCGGCTCAAGGCGATCCGCCCTTCGAGCCGCGCCAGCGGCGCGCCGAGGCAGAAGTGCGGGCCGAAGCCGAAGCCCAGGTGCCGGATCTCGGCGCGGTGCGGATCGAACCGGTCCGGGTCGGGGTTTGCGTCCGGGTCCCGGTGCGCGGCGGCCAGCAGCAGGATCACCATGCTCCGCTCCGGGACGACCACTTCGCCGATTCGCATGTCCTCCGTGGTGACTCGGGCGGTGAGCTGGACGGGCGGGTCGTAGCGCAGGACCTCCTCGACGACGGCTGGCGCCAGGCCGGGGTCGGCGCGCAGCGCGGCGAGCTGCTCGGGGTGGCGCAGCAGGGCGAGCACACCGGCCGCGATCAGGTTGACGGTGGTCTCGTGCCCGGCCACCAGTAGGAGCACGACGGTGGACACGAGCTCGTCGTGGGTCAACGCGTCGCCGCCGTCCTCCGCCGCGAGGAGCGCCGAGATCAGGTCCTCGCCACCGGGCTGGGCCCGCCGGTCCGCGACGAGGTCGTTGACGTACCGGTGCATCTCGACCAGCCCCACCACCCAGTCCGGCGTCACCCCCGGCACGGCGTCGGTTTGCGTGAACCCGTCGAGGAACCGCGTGAGCTGCGCCGACCACGTCCGGAACAGCGGCTCGTCGGCCAGCGGGACGCCGAGCATCCGGCAGATCACCGTCACCGGCAGCGGGTAGGCGAAGTCGGCCAGCACGTCGAGCGAGTCACGTCCGGCGGTCCGATCGAGCAGCTCGTCCACCAGTTCCACGATGGTCGGTTCCATCCGGGCGACGGCGCGGGCCGTGAACGTGCGGCTCGCGAGGCGCCGCAGTCGCGTGTGGTCCGGCGGGTCCTGGGACAGGAACCACGGCTGCCGCACGGATGACGGCGCATCCGGCGGCACCTGGACGGCGTCCAGCACGGAACCGGTGCGCCGCCACCGTTCCGCGCTCAGCCGCGGATCACGCAGCAGCCGCTCGCAGTCGCCGTACCCGCTGACGATCGCGGTGGCCATCTCCTCGATCCACACCGGCCCTAGCCCGCGAAGCCGGGCGTAGATCGGGTACGGGTCGGCCCGCGACGCAGGATCGAGCAAGGAACCGACCAACTGAAGTCCGGACACCGGATGCCCCCTCACATCGTCTAATGACTTGAGGTCACTATAACTGACCTCAAGTCATTAGCCAGGGCGCAGGAGCCGGGTCTCGACACGGGTTCGCCTGGCGGCTCGCCCTGCTCGACCTCCGGGCGATCAGAGGGAGTCGAAGCGGCGGGTGCGGGTGGTGTCGACCTCGTGGAGGGTGTCGATGACGCTGCGGATGTGGCGGCGCATCGCGGCTTCCGCCGCATCGGCGTCGCGGGCGCAGAGCGCCTCGATGATCTCCAGGTGCTGAGGCAGGGAGATCGCGGGCCGCCCGGGGTGCATCGCGAGCTGGAACTGATGGCGGACGCTCTGCCCGCGCAACCGCTCGAGGATCGCGCGGGCGGTGCTCTGGCCGGCCAGCCCGAGGACGAGGCCGTGGAGCCGCCGGTTCAGCTCCGAGTAGCCCAGCAGGTCCCCCGACGCGACGGCCGCGCGCATGGCGTCCCCGATCTCGCGGAGCCGCTCGCCGTCGGCGTCGGTGAGCCGCTCGGCCGCCTTCGCCGCACACAGCCCTTCGAGGGCCATCCGGACCTCGGTGATCTCAACGGCTTCTGCGAGCGACACGGCCCGGACGCGGGCACCCCGGTTCTGCACCCGCTCGACGAAGCCCTCGCTGGCCAGCTGCACCAGCGCGGTGCGCACGGTGGCGCGGCTGGCCCCGAACCGCTCGGAGAGATCGGCCTCGACGAGGCGCTGGTTGGGGACGAACTCGCCGTCGGCGATGGCGGCCCGGATGGCGTCGACGACAGGAAGCGCGTCGAACGAGCGCGAACTCTCGGTTCCCGTCATCCCTAGTGTCCCGAACCGGAAGTCCGGTGCATAAATCGGCGGATCCAGGTTTCCGCTGGGTGTGCCGGCGAACCGGCCTCGTACCGGGCGTACTCGGCCGGTTCGCCGGTGCGCCCAGCGGGAAGTTGGGCCGTCGAGTTATGTGGTGGACTTCCGGTTCGGGACACTAGCTACCTCCGCACGCAGATCGGCGTGCTCATTGTGAGGGCGCGTCGACCGGCGGGGTCCCGTGGGTGTGGAAGGACGAGATCGTCTTCAACCCCCATGCCTGGCCCTTCGCCCGCTCGGCCTCGGTCCACGTCACCGGCTCCCAGTCAGGGGCGAAGATCAGCCGTGCGGTGGGGTTGCACAGCTCGATGCGGTTGCCGCCGGGCTCGTAGACGTAGAGGAAGAAGGTCTGCTGGATCGCGTGCTTGTGCGGACCGGTCTCGATGAACACGCCGTTGTCGAGGGCGATGTCGGCGGCGCGGAGGATGTCCTCGCGCGTGTCGGTGGCGAACGCGATGTGGTGCAGACGGCCGGTCGAGCCGGTCCAGTCGTTCGTGTAGACCAGGTCGTAGGACTTCTGCGCGAAGTTCGTCCACTGGCCGGAGATCACCCCGCTGTCGAGCTGGATCTGCTCGGTGACCCGGCCACCGAGGGCGTCGCAGATGAAGCCGCCGTTGGCGGCGGCCTCCCTGGCGAGGTAGTTGACGTGGTCGAGCCTGCGCACGCTCACGCCGCGCCCGGGGTAGGCCTGGGCCTGGTTCTTCAGTGCGGGACGCAGGTGGTCGGGCGGCTGGTAGCGCTCGGTCTCCCAGTAGATCTCGATCTCGTGGCCGTCGGGGTCGCGGAAGAGGTAGGTGGGGCCGATGCCCGGGTCGCCGTCGACCCAGCCGATGCCGAGGCCGCGTTCCTCCACGGCGGCGACCCGGCGCTTGAGCGCCTCCTCGCTGGACGCCCGCAGTGCGGTGCGCCCGACGCCGGACGTCTTCGCCGCCGTCAGCTTGAGGCTGTGATGCTCGTAGTCGTCCCATGTGCGCAGGAAGACCGAGTCGCCATGGCTACCGTTCTCGGTGAGGCCCAGCACGCGGACGAAGAAGTCGAGGCTGCGCTCCGGCTCCGGCGTGAAGAGCTCCACGTGGCCGAGGTGGGCGATCTCGTGCCGGGGGGACTTCTCGAGGGACATCATCGGCTCCAGACGTCAGTGGCGAGGGAAGGTGGTGCCGTCGAAAAGGGGTCGGGCGGTGCGGATGACCGCGGAGCGGCGGACCCGGGGCGGACTGCCCGGCTCGACGTCGACGTCGACCTCCAGCACGCCACTCGGGTGCTCCACCGCGAACGGTCTGCCGTCCGCGGGCCGGACGAGCAGCTCGTGCCCGACGGCGCCGTCGAGCAACGCGGCGGTGACCACGCTGACGGCCCCGAACACACCGATCGACGGGTGTCGGCGGACCGGGTCGAAGGCGTTGAACGTGCGGGTGCGGATCGCGCCGCCGGCCTCGGGGGCCGACACGAACGTGATCTTGGGAACGGCGGAGCCGCTCACGTCGCCCAGCCCCATGAGCTTGCCTGCCTGGATCCGCAGGGACTGGATGCGCTCCGGCGCGAGCTCCTCGGCGCGGGAGACGACGACCGGCATCCCGTTGTCGATGCAGGTCACCGGGAGGCCGTCGATCTCGTCGACGAGCCGGCCCGTCGGTAGCAGGCTGCCGCAGACCGAGCCCTCGGTGCCGGCGAAGGCCAGCGCCACCGGGGCCGCCGTGCCGGGAACGCCCGCCACCGCCGTGTCACCCGCGTAGTCGACGCGCCCGCCCGGCGTGGCGAACGTCGACTCCGCCCGGCCACCGGTGTTGACCATGCGGATCCGCACGCCCGTGCGCTCCGACCCCGCGGTCACGAGGCCCCGCTCCACCGCGAACTGGCCGACCGCGGCCAGGAGGTTCCCGCACGTCTGGCGGTCCGAGACGGTGGGCGCGTCGATCCCGACCTGCAGGAACAGGTAGTCGACGTCGCAGTCCGGCTCAGTGGAGCGCGACACGACGGCCACCTTGCTCGTCACCGGCTGGGCTCCGCCGAGCCCGTCGATCTGCGCGGGGTCGGGGCTGCCCATGATCCGCAGCAGCAGATCGTCGCGCTCGGCCGGATCGGCCGGGAGGTCGGGGGCGAGGAAGAAGGCGCCCTTCGAGGTGCCGCCCCGCATGAGCAGGCAACGGACTCCCGTCATCGTGCGGCCTTCATGTACTCCACCCCCAGCGCGGCGAGAGTGGCGCGCAGGCCGTAGCGGTCGAGGCCGAGCTCGCCCTCGCGGAACGCGCGACGCGTGGCCTCCTCCTTCTCCAGGCGGGCCCGGCCGGCGGTGAGCGCCTCGCCGACCCGCGCCCGCGGCACGCACACCACGCCGTCGTCATCGGCGAGCACCGCGTCGCCCGGCCGCACGACCTGGCCACCGACGACGATCGGGACGTTGACCGCCCCGGCCGTCGCCTTGACCGTGCCCTGCGCGCTCACCGCCGCCGACCAGGCCGGGAAGCCCATGGCACGCAGGTCGGCCACGTCGCGCACGCCGGTGGTGGTGACCACCCCCCGCACGCCGCGGTGGGCGAGCGCGGTGGCGAAGAGCTCGCCGAAGAGACCGTCGGTGCAGGGCGATGTTGTCGTGACGACCATCAGGTCGCCCGGCCCGCATTGCTCGACGGCAGCGTGGATCATCAGGTTGTCGCCGGGCCAGCACAGCACCGTGACGGCCGTGCCACCGACGCGGGCGCCCTGCTGAACCGGACGCAGGTCGGGGCCGAGGTAGCAGGTGCGCCCCAATGCCTCGTGCACCGTGGCCACTCCGAATTCGGCCAGCGCATCGACATCGCCGAGTTCGGCGCGCTGCGGGTCCGTGACGATCACCGGCTTCATGCGAGGATCCCCGTTACCTGCGGGTACAGGCGGACGTACGCCTCGCCCATCGTGCTGTGGGGCAGCCCGAGGTTGGGGCCGGCGTTGCGCTTGAGCTGCACGCCGCGGCGCTTGGCCAGGTCGGTGTAGTAATCCCACATGTGCTGCTGGGCCGGTAGGCACTCCATCGCCTTGCGCTTGCGGTCGAACACCGCCGTGATGTCCAGCAGGACGTCCGGGCGGAAGTCGCACTGCTCGGGCTGGTGCGGCTCGAAGAAGAACACCGGCGGCGCACCGAGGGGCTCGCCAGGGGCGTCGTAACCGATCGCCTGTGCGAGCACCCGCGCCTGCAGCGCCATCCGCGCCGCCGCCGGGTGGTCGCCGTTGTACGGGTCGGCGAGCGTGTGCGTGAGCACGACGGTGGGCGCGAGCTCGCGGTAGACCCGCACGAGCCGGTCGACGAGCTCCCGCGACTCCACGAGCGGGTAGTCGCCCGCGTCGAGGAACCGGATCTCGGCGCCGAGGCAGGCGGCGGCGTTCTCCGCCTCCTCCCGGCGGATCGCCTTGATCTCGTCGAGCGTGCGGCCCTCCCGCCAGGCACGGGCGGACTCACCCCGCTCACCGAAGCTCAGGCACACCACCGTGGCGCGGTCGCCGCGCTCGGCCGCCAGCGCGATCGCCCCGCCCGCGCGCCACACGAAATCGCCCGCGTGCGCGCTGACGACCAGCAGGCTGCCGCGCCCGGCAGATCCCGATCCCGCCTCCGACATCGCCTCTCCCGTCCGTCGTGACTCGCCCGCCCAGCATCGGCGCGCATCGGACGCATTGTCAACAATCTTGGCGACTATCTTGTGGCGAGTCATATGTCGCACGCGCGTCCCGGTGGTCGAGTAGGGACGGCGCCCCAGCGCCGTCCCGTATCGAGACCACCACCCCCTAGGACAGGCATGTGGTCTCGATACGCGCCGGCCCTGGCGGGCCGCCGCTACTCGACCACCGGAAGAGCTTCGCCGAAGGCCCGCAGGAACGTCTCCACCGCCGCCCTCGTGACCGTCCACAGCTCGTCGTCCGGGACCGGCCGGGTGCCCAGTCGTGAACGGGCTTCGACCGGGCCCGTGAGCAGCGCGATGAACTGCTCGGCAGCCTCGGTCGGGTCCAGCTTCCGAAGCCGACCCGCCAGTGCGAGCCGGGCGAGGCGGTCGGCGAGCGCCTCGGTGACCCGGTCCGCGGCGCGCCCGCGCACGATGTCGATCAGATCGGGGAACCGGCCGAGTTCGGCGTTGAGGAGGCGCCGCAGGGCCACGGACCGCTCCTCGCAATGGCAGACGAGCATGTGGTGCCCGACGTTCTCGAGCGTCGTTCGTAGTTCGTTGCCGTCACGAAGCCGATCGACCGCGGCGAGGTGCTTGGCCAGTGCGCGGTCCGCGTCGGCGGCGATCGCCTCGCGGAACAGCGTCTCCTTGTCACCGAAGTGGTTGTAGACGGTCGGTTTGGCCACGCCCGCCTCCGCCGCGATGACGTCGACGCCCGCCAGCGCGTATCCCTCGCGGGCGAACACCTCGCCTGCAGCCGCGAGGATCGCCTCCCGCTTGTCTATCCGGCCGCGCGTCGTCACTGCTGCATCCTACGGTCAGTTGCTTGATACCCATGCGGATATTAGGTTGAACTCGTGAGTTCAAATCGGATCGTGATCACCGGTGGCACCGACGGCATGGGGCGGGCGGTCGCCATCGATCGGCTGCGGCGTGGTCACGAGGTGGCGATCGTCGGGCGCAACGCGGACAAGGGGGCCGCCTTCCTCGACAGCGCGGCGCGGGAAGGCGCCGCTGGGCGCGCACACTTCGTGCACGCCGATCTCGGCCTGCTGGCCGGGACGAGGGCGGCGGTCGCGGAGATCCGCTCCCTCTTCCCCGCGGTCGACGCCCTGGTGCTGTGCGCCCGGCACTACCGCTCGACGAGGGCCGTCACAGCGGAGGGCGTCGAGAGCAACTTCGCGCTGTTCTACCTGAGCCGCTACGTCATGGGGCACGAGATGACGGACCTGCTCGACGCGGCAGAGGCACCGATCATCGTCAACGTCGCGGGGCCGGGCGGCACGGAGAAGATCCGCTGGCACGACCTCGAGTTCGAGCACGGCTACCACGGCACTGCGGCAATGATGCACGGTGGCCCCCTCAACGACCTGCTCGGCGTCGGGTACGCCCACGCCACCACGTCGCACAAGGCGCGCTACGCGCTCCTCAACCCGGGCACCGTCGGCACGAGCTTCTCCGGCGAGTACGACGCCCGGACCGCGATCCAGATCGACGCCATCCGCGCGGCCGCAAGGCCGGTCGAGGAGGGCATCGAGCCGGTACTGGCGCTACTGGACCGCCCTCCCGCGGAACCGATCAGCGCGTGGGTGCGGCACGAGCAGATTCCCCTGACCGGCCCGAGTTTCGACCTCGCCGCCGCCCGCCGACTGCAGGCCGAGACCGAACGACTGCTGGATGCACTGCCGAGAACAGGCCGGCGTCCCTACGTGATGTCGGGAGTGTCGGCCGAGCGGCTGCGCGAGGTGCTCGACTCCCCGATCTTCGCCACGGTCGCCACGATCCAGCCCGACGGCACGCCCCAGCAGTCGGTGGTCTGGGTCGAGCGGGACGGCGACGACGTCCTCTTCATGGTGGGAGCGGGCAGCCGCAAGGAGCGAAACCTGCGTCGTGACCCGAGGGTCAGCGTGCTGGTCTGCCCGCCGGAAGCACCGTACGGCTACGCCGCGATCCGAGGTACCGCCGTGTTCGAGCCCGCGCTGACCGAGCAGCTCCGCGACGAGCTGACGCTCAAGTACGTCGGCCGGACGTACGCCGAGCACGTGGAGCAGACACCCGAGGCCAAGACCGGCGATGTGGTCGCCGTGCGGCTGGTCCCGAAACGGACAACGGGCCGCCTCTAGCCGGACTGCGCGGCGGCTGCGGTCGTCGCAGGGTGCCCGGACTCTGCGAGGACGGCAGACAGCGCACGTTCGCCCGTAAGCTGCGACGCGTGGCCGACCTCGCGGGAGCACTGCGGCGCGTCTCCTACGAGGTCCTCCCGATGAAGAGCACGGAGGAGTCCGTCGTCGCGCACGTACCGCCCGACGTGCCGCTGACGATCAGCACGAGCCACGCGAAGGGGCCGGAACCCACCGTCGACCTCGCCGTCCGGCTCGCCCGCCACGGCTACTCCGTGACCCCACACCTCGCCGCGCGGCAGATCGTGGACGGCGCTCACCTGACCGACCTCGTGGCGCGGCTGCGAGAGGCGCACATCGACAGCGCGTTCGTCATCGGGGGCGACTCGCCCGAGCCCGCCGGACGGTTCGGCGACGCCCTCACGTTGCTCGAGGCGCTCGACCAGGTCGGCAACCCGTTCCAGCGGATCGGGATCGCCGGCTACCCGGAGGGCCACGCCCGCATCGAACGGGGCCTGCTCGAGAAGGCGTTCGAGCGCAAGGCTCCCTTCGCGACGCACGCCATCACGCAGATCTGCTTCGACGCCGACGCCACCGTCGGGTGGGCGCGGCACGTGAAGCAGCGCGGTATCCGGCTCCCGATCAGGGTGGGGCTGCCGGGGGTCGTGAGCCGCCAGAAGCTCGTCCGCATCTCGGCGGGCCTCGGCCTCGGGCAGTCGGCACGGTTCCTGTTGAAGCAGCAGAGCCTGTTCTGGCGGTTCTTCCTGCCGGGCGGCTACCACCCCGGTCGCCTCGCGAGGCGGCTCGCGCCCTACCTCCAGCTGGCCGACGCACACCTGGACGGCTTCCACTTCTTCACCTTCAACGAGGTCGCGAGCACCGAGGCGTGGCGCCGCTCCCTGCTCGACCGCGTCTCCTGACCGGAGGCGGTCCGACGGACATGATCAATGCTTTGGCGCGGAAACGGGCGAAAACGACCCGGGAACGCGCCGAATCGGCGATCTTGCGGTGAAGGCAGCCGGAGCGACAACTGCGGCCGCCGCACACACCGGCCGGCCTCGGCACACACGTCCGGACGTGTGTGTGAAGACGTGAAGGTGTGTGCGGGGCCGGGCCCGCGTCAGGAACCGGTCATCGTTCGTAGTCACCGCGCTTGCCGAGTGGGTCCGGAACATCCACCTCGCGTGCGGCCGCACGGACTCACTCGCCGGGCGCACTACCGGCGGGTGAGCGCCACCAGGTAGCGGCAGGTCCCACTGGTCGGGTTGACGTACACGCGCGCCACGGGTGGGCCGAGCTGGAGGCAGTCGCCGGGGTCGAGCTCGTGGACCGTGTCGCCCTCGTGCAGGCGCAGGTGGCCGTCGAGCACCCAGACCTGCTGGTGGACGTCGGGGTAGGCGGCTGCGGCGAACTCGACCCTCGCCCCGGCGGGCAGCTCGATCTGCACGAGCTCGAGCGGTCGTCCGCTCGCGGGCGACACCGTCCGGCGCCGGTAGCCGCTCGCCGGGTCGGTCCACGTGGGCTGGTCCGCGGCGCGCACGAGCCGGCCGCCTCCGTCCTCGGCGCGGGCCACGAGCTCCGAGAGCGTCATCCCGAGGGCGTTCGCGAGCCGGGCGAGCAGCACGGCCGTGGGTTGCGCGTCGCCGCGCTCGATCTTCGCGATCATCGCCCGGGACACGCCTGCCCCATCGGCGAGCGCGCTGACCGAGAGGCCGCGTGACTTCCGGGCCGCCTGCAGTGCTGCGGCGAGGGATGCGGTCAGGGTGTCGGACACGCTGTCACTATAGTGCCGATTCTGTTTATCATCGTCACCATGAAGGTCCGCGCAGCTACCGAAGAGGACGCCGCCGCCTGTGCGGCGATCTACGTGCCCTACGTCACCGACACAGCGATCACGTTCGAGACCGAGCCGCCCACCGTCGCGCAGATGGCTGAGCGGATCACCGCGGCCGAGCGCTCGCACGCGTGGCTCGTCCTGGAAGACCTCGACGACGGCAGGGCCGTCGGCTATGCGTACGCGGGCCAGTTCAAGGCGCGCCCCGCCTATCGCTGGGCGTGCGAGGTCTCCATCTACCTGGAGATCGGCAGGCGGCGCACCGGCGCCGGACGGGCCCTCTACGAGGCGCTGTTCCGTCGACTCGCCGAGCGGGGCTACCGCACGGCCATCGCCGGCATGACCCTGCCCAACGAGGCGAGCGCCGGACTGCACAGTGCCCTTGGCTTCGAACCGGTCGGCACCTACCGGCGCATCGGCTGGAAGCACGGCCGGTGGCACGACGTCGCCTGGATGCAGCGAACGCTGTCGGAGGCCGGGGACCCGCCGGCCGAACCCCGTTAGTGATCCAGCTGCGATGTCGTCCGCTCGACGATCACGCTGGTGGCGTACCGCGCGGTGCCCGGCGGCTCCACGTCCTCCCAGCTGCCGGTGTACTTCTCGGCGATCGCGCGCTCCAGCTCCAGGGCCGGGTCGGGCGCGAGCTCGCTCACGGCGCCGCGCAGCTCCAGGTAGAAGGTGGGGCGGGCCGGATCGGCGATCGCGACGGCGATCCGCGGGTCGCGGCGCAGGTTGCGCAGCTTCTGACGGCCCTCGACGAGGCTGATCCGCACGCGCTCGCCGTCCCAGAGGAACCACAGCGGGGTGACCTGCGGGGCGCCGTCCTTGCCGAGCGTCGACACGAACGCCACCGCACGCGAGCGCAGCAGGTCGTGGAAGACCGCCGGGATGTCGGACACCTCAGGCGATGCGTACGCGGACGACGACCTCGCTGTCGGTGACCCGGTCGACCCCGACCATGAAGCCACTCGCCTCGGTCTCGCCACCCACGGGCACGGTGATCTGCTGACCCGCCACCTCGAGCTGCGCCGTGCTGTCCTGGACACCGACGAGGCGGGCCTCGACCCCGAGCACCGAGACCGCGACGTCACCGCTGCGCGGGAAGGTGATGGTGCAACTACCGTCCAGCCCGCAGTCGACCTGGGAGCTTCCACCGCAGCCGGCGACCAGCACCAGCGCGGCAAGAACGGACACCACGGACAGAATGACACGGCGGATCACGATTCGAAGCGTACGGGCATCGCGACCCCGACGGAGCGACGGGCGGCGAGATCGTCGAGGATCGTCGCCGTGGCCGTCGCCCCGAAGCGGGTGGCACCGAGGGCGGCGAGCTCGAGCAGCCGATCCAGCGTTCGCACGCCTCCCGCGGCCTTGACGCCGACGTGCGGTGACACGGTGGCGCGCATGAGCGCGATGTCCTCCGGGGTGGCGCCACCACCCGCGAAGCCGGTGCTGGTCTTCACGTAGTGGGCGCCCGCATCCTCGCCGAGCCGGCACCCGAGCACCTTCGCGGCCCGGTCGAGCAGGGCGTTCTCGAGGATCACCTTGACAGTGCGGCCGCCTGCCTCTGCCACGACGGCGGCGATGTCCTCCCGCACGTACCCGGCGTCGCCGTCGCGAAGGCGCCCGACGTGCAGCACCATGTCGATCTCCGCGGCACCCGCCGCGACCAGCTCTCGCGTCTCCGCCGCCTTGGTCGCGGTGGTCTGGCTGCCGTGCGGGAACCCGACCACGGTGCCGACGAGGACGCCGGTGCCGGCGAGCGAGGCCGCGGCGAGCCCGACGTCCGACGGCCGGACGCAGACCGACGCCGTGCGGTACCGGGCGGCGAGAGCGCAGCCTTCTCGCACCTCGTCGACGGTGAGCTCGGGACGCAGCAGCGAATGGTCGATCATCGCGGCCACGGCGGCGGCCTCGGGAAGGTCGGGCACGGGCGTCTCCTCGGATCGGTACATGGTCACGGTCGAGCCTCGACGTCGAAGCTCACCTGCAGCGCGTAACGCGATCCCACGTAGCGGCTGACGGTGCGCTCCACGGGTTCGGCGCGCTGGTCGAGGATCAGCCGGGTCTCGACCAGCAACGGCTCGGTCGCCGGCACCGCGAGTAAGCCGGCGTGCGGCCCCGCTGACTCCGCGGTCAGCGTCGACGAGCCGAGAGTCGGGTGCACGGCACGGTCCCGCAGCGCTCGGTGCAGCGACTCGGTCTCGAGGTCGAGCTCGAGCAGATCGGTCAGGTGCGGAGGGAAGCATGCGTGCTCGAGCGCAAGCGGGGTGCCGCCGGCGAGCCGAACCCGGGCGATCGCGACAACCGGGTCGTCCGGCCCCAGGCGCAGTGCACGCGCCTCGTCGGACGTCGGCTCCCGGAGCGCGGACTCGACCACCCTGGACGAGGGCACCCGTCCCCAGCTGCGCACCTGGTCGTGGAAGCTCATCAGGGTGCCGGCCGGACGCGGTGCGGGGCCCGTGCAGGCGAAGGTGCCGCGACCGGGCACCCGTTCGACGAGGCCCTCGGCAGCAAGCCGGTCCAGCGCGGCGCGCACGGTCATCCGCGCGACGCCGAACTCGGCCGCGAGTGCAGGCTCCGAAGGCAGCGGGTCCCCCGGCGCGGCGGTCGCCAGGCGAGTGCGGAGAGCCCGCTCGATGCGGGCGTAGAGCGGTGGCACCGCGACTCCTTGCTGTCTAGACAGCCTATACAGATACGCGGTCCGAGCCCGGTCGTCAACGGACGGCGGATGAGCAGCCCGTCAGATCTCCGCGCGGCGGCAAATCGACCACTCAGCTGTTCGGAGCTCCCTCGGAGCCGGGTGGAACGTTCGCGCAGATGCACGTGCAGAAGAAGGTTGCAAATCCCTCTTGCGTATGCAAGCAGAGAGCGACAGACTGGATGCGGTGGGTGGCATGCCCGTGGGCGGCCGCCCGAAGGGTGGACCTGTGGCGGAGTGGGGACCGTGAGCAGACCGCGTGGGCAGTCGGGGCCGTCCGAGCTCGGCGAGACCACCATTTCCGTCACCTGTGTGATGGACGGTCGCTGCCATTCCGTCCCCGACGAAGAACTCTCGATCGGCATCGCGCAACGTGGGGGCCAGTACTTCGCGGTCTGCGGCCACGTCGTCACGCCCGCACCGATGGTCGCCCCCGACGGTGAGATGTGCCCCGCGTGCGCCGAGCGCGACGCGAGCCACCTCCGCAGGCGCGGCTTCCGTTTCCGCCGCTGACCGGGACTTTTGGCCCCTTTAGAGCGTCCACCGATTGTGCGGATTTCGTGTGAACCAGGTGTGGCGCGGGTTGGGATGGGCATCCGAACGGTGCGACATCCAACGACCTGGGAGTTCCGATGTTCGACAACCTCGGCGCAGCGCTGGGCGATGCCATGCGCATGGTCGCGGTCTTCGTGCCGCAACTGCTGCTCTTCCTCGTCATCCTGCTCATCGGATGGCTCATTGCGAAGGGGCTGCGCAAGTTGACCAACGCCGTGCTCGAGCGCCTGCACTTCGACCGCGCGGTCGAGCGCGGCGGGATCGGCCAGGCGCTCGCACGGTCGAAGTACGACGCAAGCGACCTGATCGCGATGGTCGTCTACTACGCGGTGCTGCTGCTCACCCTGCAGCTCGCGTTCGGCGTGTTCGGGCCGAACCCGATCAGCGCCCTGTTGACGGGCATCGTCGCGTTCCTGCCGCGGATCGCCGTCGCGATCATCATCGTCGTGGTGGCCTCGGCCATCGCGGCCGCCGTCAAGGACCTCGTCATGAGCGTCACGGGCAGGCTCACGTACGGCAACGTGCTCGCGAACATCGCCTCGGTCTTCATCATCGCCCTCGGTGTGATCGCCGCGCTGAGCCAGATCGGTGTCGCTGTCGCCGTCACGCTGCCGGTGCTGATCGCCGTACTGGCGACGGTCGGCGGCATCATGATCGTCGGTGTCGGCGGCGGGCTCATCCGGCCGATGCAGCAGCGCTGGGAGCGCTGGCTCGACCGCGCCGAGCAGGAGGCACCCATGGCGCGGGCCCACGCACAGGCGTACGAGCGCGGCCGCGAGGACGCCGCTCGTCCCACCATGGGCGAGCGCACGAGGCCGGGCGAGTCGACGGATCCCATGGGCACGCGGATGGACCCGGCGACCGACCCCGCCGCGGACGTGCGCAAGTCGTAAGGCGCTCCCCTCCCGGAGCACCCGGCGGGGTCGGACGCCACAAGGCCGGCCCCGCCGCGGCCTCTCCCTCGTTGCAGCATGGCCACCTCCACGCAGTGACGTTGCGTGAAGGTGGCCATGCTGCAATTCAGAGGAGGCGGTCCGGGGTGATCGGCAGGTCCCGCACGCGTGCGCCCGTCGCGTGGTACACCGCGTTCGCCACCGCGGCCGCGACCCCCGTGATGCTGACCTCCCCCACCCCGAGCAGGCCGAGCGGGGTGGTCGGGTCCGGCTCGTCGAGGTAGGAGACGTCGATCGCCGGGATGTCGGCCTGCACCGGTACGTGGTAGTCGGCGAGGCTCGCGTTCACGATGCCGCCGGTGCGGGGATCGACGAGGGTCTCCTCCGACAGCGCCGCCCCGATCCCCATCACGATCCCGCCGCGCAGCTGGCTGGAAGCGGTCTTCGGGTTGATCACACGCCCCACGTCGAACACCGCGACCCAGCGCGTCACGCGGACCTCGCCGGTGTCCTCGTCGACCGCGACCTCGCAGAAGTGGGCACCGGTGGCCGCGCGCACCTGGCGGCGCTGGTCGTTGACCATGCCGGCGAGGAAGCGCACCTGCCCCGCGACGCGGCCGATCGAGGTCCGGGCCCCGACCCGGCCCTCCAGTGACGGACGTCCGGCGCGGGCGAGGATCTCCCCGTAGGTCTCGCCCGACCCGTCCGCCGCGAAGAGCCCGCCGTCGCGCGCCGCGACCTCGTCCGCCCTTCGCCCGTGCAGGGGTGAGCCGGGTGAGCGGGAGGCGAGGGCGAACGCCGAGCGCCTCAACTCCTCGCACGCACGCAGCACGCTTGCCGCCGCGGTGGCGGTCTGCCCCGATCCGCCCGCCATCGGCCCGACCGGCAACGCCGAGTCGCCGAGCTCGACCGTGACCGCCTCGACGGGCACGCCGAGCGCGTCCGCCGCGATCTGCGCCTGCACGGTCGCGGCCCCCACGCCGATCTCGTGCAGGCCGCAGCGCACCAGGACGGTGCCGTCCATCCCCAGCCGGACCGTGACGTCGGCGGTGAGCTGGATCGGCATGTGGAACGCGGTGGCGACACCCCAGCCGAGCAGCCGCCGCCCGTCCCGCATCGAGCGCGGCTGCGGCGGGCGGTCGGCCCAGCCGAACCGCTGCGCTCCGCGGGCGTAGGCGGCCCGCAGATTGCGATGGGTGAACGGCTTGCCGTCGAGCGGATCGCGCTCCGGCTCGTTGCGCATGCGCAGATCGACCGGGTCCATGTCGAGCTCGTACGCCAGCGCGTCCATCGCGGACTCCAGCGCGAACGTGCCGACCGCCTCGCCCGGCGCCCGCATGGCGGTGTTCGGCAGCAGGTCGAGCGTCGCGGTGCTGAGCCCGATGAGGATCGTGCGCGCCGCGTAGAGGTGGCGGGACTGCGAGCCCACCGCCTCCGGCATGCCGCCGACCCGGCCGAGCTGCGAGATCCCGGTGTGCACGAGCGCGGTCAGCGCGCCGTCGCGCTCGGCGCCGAGCGCGACCCGCTGGACGGTGGGCGCGCGCCCGCCGACGGTGCGGTAGACGGCCTCACGCGACAGCGCCAGCCGGACCGGGCGCTTCGCCACACGGGCCGCCATCGCGCACAGGACGGTGCCGGGCCAGACGAAACCCTTCCCGCCGAACCCGCCGCCGAGGTTCGGGGTGATCACGCGGACCGCATCGACGGGCACGCCGAACCGCCGAGCGAGGTGCCGGCGCGTGAAGTCCATCGCCTGGGTGGTGTCGTGGACGGTGAGCCGGTCCCCGTCCCACACGGCGGTGGTGGCGTGCGGCTCCAGAGCATTGTGGTTCTGCGGGGGCGTGGTGAACCTGAGGTCGACCGAGACCGGGGCGGACGCGAGCGCCTGCTCGGCATCGCCCTTGCGGCCCCCGCTGGGCATCATCGGCATCGCTCGCACCGGCTCGGCCGAGTCCTCGGCGGCGTGGAAGTCGGTGCTGGCCGGCGCGGCGGCATAGCTGACCTGGACGAGCCTGGCGGCCTCCGCCGACGCCTCCAGTGTCTCCGCGACGACCACGGCGACCGGCTCCCCGTTCCAGTGCACCTCGTCGCTGCCCAGGTAGTTCACCTTCGTCCCCGACGCCATGGTGCTGAGGTCGAGCGGGTTGATCCGGGCAGCAGGCGGCTTCAAGGGAGGCGCGTTCCGATGGGTGATCACGGCGAGCACGCCGGTCACCGCCTCGGCGGCCGCGGTGTCGATCGCGGTGATGCGGCCCCGGGCGATCGTCGCGTGCACGAGCGTGGCGTGCGCGAGGTCCGGGAAGGGCCGGTCGGCCGTGTACTCGGATACGCCGGTGGTCTTCACCGCGCCGTCGACGCGGTCGATCGGCCGCCCGACCGCGGGGGTGGTGGCCGTCGTCGGGCGAGTCCGCTCCGGCGCCTGGGTCATGCCGCACCTCCCTCGGTAGCGAGCTGCCGCAGCGTCGCAACGATCGTTCGCTGCACGAGCTCGATCTTGAACGCGTTCTGGGGCCGCGCGACCGCGGGCGCCAGCTCGGCGGCCGCAGCGCGGCGGAACGTCTCATCGGTGGCGGGGGCACCAAGCAGCACCCGCTCGGCCTCGCGCGCCCGCCACGGCGTGGTGGCGACCCCGCCCAGCGCCAGCCGCACGTCGACGACGTCGCCGTCGCGGACCTCGAGCGCCGCGGCCACCGACACCAGCGCGAACGCGAACGAGGCGCGGTCACGCACCTTGCGGTACCGCGACGTGCGCGCGACCGGTGCGGCGGGCAGCTCGACCGCGGTGATCAGCTCGTCCGCGGCGAGCCGGGTCTCGACGTGCGGGGTCTCACCGGGTGGGCGGTGCAGCTCGGCGAGCGCGATGCGGCGCGTGCCCCGCACGCTCTGCACCTCGACCACGGCGTCGAGCGCGACCAGCGCGACAGCCATGTCGGACGCGTGGGCGGCGATGCAGTGCTCGCTGGTGCCGAGCACCGCGCTGCCCCGGTGGAGGCCGTCGAGCGCGGCGCAGCCGGAGCCGGGCTCGCGCTTGTTGCAGGCCGCCGCGTGGTCGCGGAAGTAGGGGCAGCGGGTGCGCTGCAGGAGGTTGCCGCCGACCGTCGCCATGTTGCGCAACTGTCCCGACGCGCCGGCGAGCAGCGCCTCGGCGAGCACCGGGTACCGCGAGCGCACGAGCCGATCGGCCGCGAGGTGGCTGTTGCGCACCATCGCGCCGATCCGCAGGCCGCCGTCGGGCAGCTCGTCCACGCCGGCCAGTGGCAACGCGGTGACGTCGACGAGCGTCTCGGGCCGCTCGACGTCGTCGCGCATGAGGTCCACCAGGTTGGTGCCACCGCCCAGCGGCCGCGCCCCGGCCGCGACGGCGTCCAGCGCGGTGGGGAGATCGGACGCGCTGACGTATCCGAACGGCCTCATCGGGCGACCTCCTGAATGGCCCCGACGATGCCCTCGTACGCACCGCACCGGCACAGGTTGCCGCTCATCCGCTCCTTGATCTCGGCCTCGGTCAGCTCGATCTCGCCGGCATCGATGTCCGGCGTGACCGCGCTCGGCATGCCGGCGCGGTGCTCGGCGAGCATCCCCAGCGCCGAGCAGATCTGGCCCGACGTGCAGAAGCCGCACTGGAAGCCGTCCTCGCGGACGAACGCCTCCTGCAGGGGATGCAGGTGGTCGGGCTGTCCGACTCCCTCGATCGTGGTGATGTCGCGCTCGGCGTACTGGACGGCGAGCGCGAGGCAGGCGGCGATCCGCTCGCCGTCGACGAGCACAGTGCATGCACCGCAGGCGCCCTGGTTGCAGCCCTTCTTGGTGCCGGTCAGACCCAGGTGCTCGCGCAACGCGTCGAGCAGGCTGACCCGGGGATCGAGCTCGAGGAGCTCCGTGGTTCCGTTCACGCGCAGCTTCACGGGGGTCACCGGGCCACAATAAGGCGACAGCGTTGACTTAACAAGGGAACGCCGTTGTCCTACTTGCGAGTTAGGGTCCCCTCGTGAGCACCGAAGGGGTCGGCTTCCTGCGCGCACGCCGGCCCGAGCAGAAGCAACAGCGTTACGCCGCGATCCTCGACGCCGCGCGCGAGCTCGCGCTGCGCGACGGAGTGGGCGCGGTCAGCCTCGCCGACATCGCGGCAGAGGTGGGCATGCACAAGTCGGCGTTGCTCAAGTACTTCGAGACCCGCGAGGAGATCTTCCTCCGGCTCGCCGAGACCGAGTTCGAGGAATGGGCCGCCGGAGCGCTCGCCGCCCTCTCGACCGCGGATCCGGAGCCCCACGACGTGGCCGACGCGCTGGCGAACTCGGTGGCCGACCGGCCGCTGTTCTGCCAGCTGCTGCTGTACACACCGCTCACGCTGGAACGCAACGTCTCGCTGGACACCGTCCGCGCCTACAAGCTGACGATCAAGACGACCTTGCGGGAGGTGCTGCCCGCGCTACAGCGGGCGCTCCCCGCGCTCGATGCCGACGCGTGCTTCGAACTGTTCATGATGGCGGGAGTGGTGGCCGCGGGGCTGTGGCAGGCCGCGCACCCGTCACCACAGGTGGTGGCCCTGCACGCGGAGGACCCCGAGGCGGCGCCCTACCCCGACTTCAGGGCCTCGCTCGTCCGGTTCACCCGGACCTACCTCGCGGGCCTGCTGCAGGAGTAGTCAGGCCTCGAACAGCGGCGCAGGCGTGCGGTGCCAGCGGTCGTCGCGGCTCAGCGCGCACACGGCGAGCACGCGGACGGTGAGCCAGTCGGCGCGGTGCCAGCACTCTCCCACGGCGGCCCGCAGCCGGGCCGCGTCGGTGCCGGCCTGGTCGAGCAGGCCCTTCGCGTAGCCGGCGAGGAGAACCGCACCCGCGGCAGCAGCCGAGCCCTCTACACCGAGCAGCAGGATGTCGCGCACGCCTGCGGCGTGCTGGTCCACGGCGGCCAACAACGCGGGCACGCCTGCCGCTGCCGCGAGCCCCGCGTCACCCAGCTGGTCCGTCAGACCCGACAACCAGCGCTGTGCGTGATGATCGGCGACGTGGTCGAAGAATCCTGCCACGACAGAGGAGGATATCTGCCCTGATCGGACGCAGGAACGCGCCCGTGACCAAGCACGCAGCGACGCGGCTCTGGTCGAGTGGCCCGCATCGAGACGCTCAGAGCCAGATTCCCGGCCCACCGAACGGACCACGCGCCTCCCGGCCCGCGTCGCGGTCGCTCGGTTCGACGGCGTCGGCCGTGCGCAACAACCACCAGACGGACCCGAACGCCGCGACCACAACCACGGCGAACACCGACCCGGTCAATGCCACGAGGCCCAGCAGAATCGAGATCATCGCCCATTCCGGCACCGTCGTCTCACCGGGGCGGGCACACGGATCCTCACCGGCGTCGTGCCGGCGCACGGCTTCGGCGAGCTGCTGGTCGTCGTCAGCGGTCCACTCCATGCCGCTCACCTCCCTGGTCGGGGGTACCCGCAACGACCTACCAGCCATGCGGCCGCTTCGCATCCGGCAACCGGGGGAGTAACCCGTAAGTGTGAACGAAATCCGCTGCTGAGGCCCCTCCGACGGGCTCGGGCCGCCGGTCGGCACGGTAGGGGCCGCCACGCCGGCGCAACCCGCGTCGGCCGACGCACCCGTCGTAGGTCGGCCACCCTGTCGACCGGATGCGCCAGCCGGGAAGGAGCGCACCGGGCGACACGGGGCCGGGCCGCCGTCGTGTTCCCACCGGTTCACCTCAACCCCCGCGTCATAGAGGTGGCTGAGTTGGGTGCACTACCGAATCATGTGGTTGCTCGGGCGGCCGTCCCCGACGCGGGGGCACGCCCGTTCCGGACGAGACCACCGCGGCTTGGGTGCCACTTGACTGGCTGTGGTCCCGTCGTCGCTACTGGCCAGCCACGGAACCTGGGGCGTGATCAGCAGGATCGGGACCTGCGCGGCACCCCCTGCAGCTGGTGCCCCGTTCCTGATGGTCACCGACCCGCCCGCGGCCGAGCCCCGGGGTGGTCTCGCCTCGATCATCCAGGAGAGGGCTGGGGCGTGGAGCGGTTGTCCATGGCTGCCCGCACGACCATGAGCACCCGAAACTCCGGATCATGAGAGCGAAGATCGCGAGTAACGGGTGCTCATCGCTGCCGGCACAACCATGAGCAACCGATACTGCGGATCATGGGCGCGGCCACCACCGAACGGGCCCGGCAATGGCCTAGGCCATTGCCCCACGCGCATCGAGATGCCCGGCGAGCGAGGCGGCGGCGGCCTGCAGCATCGGCACGATGCGCTCGACGGCGGCCCACGTCACTCGCGTCTCCGGCCCGGATACCGACAGCGCCGTGGACGCCGGGCCGCGCGGCACCACGACGGCGATGCACCGGACGCCCAGCTCCTGCTCGCCGTCGTCGACGGCATAGCCCTGCGTCCGGATGCGCTCCAGCTCGCGCTCCAGCCGGTCCGGGTCGGTGATCGTGTGCGGGGTCTGGGCCGCCATCCCGGCGCGGGCGACCATCGCGCGGACCTCCGTGGGCGGCAGCTGGGCGAGCAGCACCTTGCCCACGCCGGTGCAGTGCACCGGCACCCGCCTGCCCACCTCGGTGAACATGCGCATCGAGTGCCGCGAGGGTACCTGCGCCACGTAGACGACAGCGTCGCCGTCCAGCATCGCGAGGTTGGCGGTCTCGCCCGCCTGGTCGACGAGCTCGGTGAGCTGCGGGCGTGCCCACTCGCCGAGCATCCGCGACGCGGCGTCGCCCAGCCCGATCAGGCGTGGGCCGAGCGCGTAGCGGCGGGACGGGAGCTGGCGGACGTACCCCGACGCCACCAGCGTGCGGACGATGCGGTGGATGGTGGGCAGCGGCAGGCCGGAACGGGTGGCCAGCTCCGAGAGCGCGACGGCTCCCCCGGCGTCGGCCATGTGCTCGAGCAGGGCGAACGCGCGGTCGAGGGACTGCACGCCGCCGCCGCGGTCCGGCTGGGTCACTGCGCCCACCGTGATCCTCCTGCCAGGTACTGGCCTTCCAGGTTAAGCGGTGACGCTCATGCTCCCGTCCAGGTGGCGCGTTCCTTGCGGGCGAAGGCCGCCACCGCCGACGCGAAGTCGGCGCTCCCGTACACGCGGGCGACGAGGTCGTCGCCGTCCGGGAGCCCGGCCCGCCGCATCCGCGCGAGCGCCTGCTTGGTGGCCCACATCGACAGCGGTGCGTGCGACGCGAGCGTCGCGGCGGTCTCGGCGAGCGCGGCGTCGAGCTCTCCCGCGTCGTCGACGAGCTGCGTGACGAACCCGGCTGCGTGCGCCTCGGCGGCGTCGAGCAGGCGGGCCCGCAGCAGCATGTCGAGGGCCCGCGACCGGCCGAGGTTCGCCACCAGCAGCGCGATGGTGTCCATCGAAAGGCAGTTGCCCAGCGTCCGTGCGATCGGCACCCCGAAGCGGGACGCGCCGGTGGCGATCCGCAGGTCGCATGCCGCGGCGAGGGCGAGGCCGCCACCGACGCAGTAACCGTCCACCGCGGCGACCGTGGGCACCGCGGTGTCCTCCAGCCTGCGCAGCACCCGGGTCATCCGCTCCTCGTACTCGATGCCGGCAGCGCCATCGAAACCGGCGAACTGCGAGATGTCGGTGCCGGAGACGAACGCCTTCCCGCCCGCGCCACGCAGCACGAGCACCCGGACATCCGGGTCGGCGTCGGCCTTCTCGCAGGCGTCGTGCACGCCCTCGTACATCGCGAACGTCAGCGCGTTGTGGGCATCGGGGCGGTTGAACGTCACCTGCAGGACGGGGCCGTCCTGCTCGACGAGGAGATCGGTCATGCCTACAGCCAACCCGGCACCACCAGCACCAGCCATGTGATGAGCGGCGCGATCAGGACCATCGAGAAGCCCCACATCATCAACCGGCGGTAGACGTAGTCGCGTTGCTCCTCGGGCGTGTTCGCCACGGTGAGCGCGCCCGACGTGGAGTACGGGCTGGAGTCGACCACCGACGAGGAGATCGCCAGCGCGGTGATCACCCCGATCGCCCCTAGCTGCCCACCGAGCAGCAGCGGCACGGCGAGCGGGATCAGCGCGGCGAGGATTCCGGTGGTGGAGGCGAATGCGGAGACGACGCTGCCGATGTAGCAGATCAGCAGCGCGGCGACCAGCGGAACGCCGATCGCGGCGACCGACTCGCCGAGCCAGTCGATCGTGCCGTTCTCCTGCATCAGGTTGACGTAGGTGACGATCCCGCACACCAGCAGGACGGTCGGCCACGCGACCTGCGCGACGGCGCCCTTGTAGGAGTTCGGCGCCACCAGCGAGAGCAGCACGGCCGCGGTGACGGCGAGCAGGCCGACGTCGAGCTGGAACCCCAGCGCGCCGACGGCGACGCCGAGCAGCGCGACGAGGGTGAGTGAACGGTTGAGGTCGAGAGTCGTGACCGGCTGGCGGTCGCCGCCCTCGAAACCTGCTCCGGTGGCGCCGGTGGTGGTGGCCTTCGCGGCGCCCGGGCCCTCCGGACGTGCGTTCGCCTCCGCCACCGCCGGTTCCTCGACCACCCTGCCCAGCAGCTCCCGCCCGCCGAACAGGAAGAACATGACGATGTTGAGCAGCAAGTTGAAGACGAGGCTGCCGAAGAAGAGGAACGCGGGACTGCCCGGGAGCTGGCTCTCGGCAACGACGTTGTTCGTGATCACGCCGAAGACGCTGATCGGTGAGAACCCGCCCGCCGTCGCCCCGTTGATGATCGACAGGCCCATCAGGACCGGATTGATCTTGTGTCGCACCGCGAAGCTCAGCCCGACCGGCGCGATGATCGCCACCGCGGCGGGCACGACCGATCCGGCCGCGGTGAGCACGGCGGTGACCGCGAACATGATCCAGGGGATGAACGCGATGCGGCCGAGGACCAGTTGCACCGCGCGATGGACGAGCCAGTCGACGGTGCCGTTCGCGCGGGCGATCGCGAACAGGAACGTGACGCCGACGAGCGTGACGAACAGGCTCCCCGGGAACCCCGCGAAGATCGCATCCGCGATGTCGTCGGGTGAGCCCTCCAGCACGGCCGAGCCGATGACGAACGCCGCGACCAGCGCGATGGCGCCCAGGTTGATAGGGAGGAGGGTGGCGATCACGAACGCGACCACCAGGGCGAGTATCGAGACCACGTGTATCGACATGCGCACTTCCTCACGGCAGCGTTGTCGGAGGGCGTTCCGCATTGCGGAAGTCTGATTCCGGACGGAGTATGGTTCGGGTCACTCGCAGCGTCAACCCGGGACACGACTTTGGAGGGCCGCGTGCACATCACCGGAGGGCGTCATTTCCTGCAGATCCCCGGGCCGACGAACGTGCCGGACCGGGTGCTGCGGGCGATGGCCGCGCCGACGATCGACCACCGCGGGCCGGAGTTCGCCGAACTCACCAAGGCCGTGCTGGCCGCACTCGGCCCGGTGTTCGGCACGACCGGTCCCGTCGTGATCTACCCGTCGTCGGGCACCGGAGCGTGGGAAGCGGCGCTGGTCAACACGCTCAGCCCCGGTGACCGCGTGCTGATGAGCGAGACCGGGCACTTCTCATCGCTCTGGTCCGAGCTCGCGGGCCGGCTCGGGCTGCAGGTCGAGGTGATCCCGGGCGACTGGCGCCACGGCGCCGACCCCGAGGCCATCGGCGAACGTCTCGCGGCCGACTCCGCCCACGAGATCAAGGCGGTCTGCGTCGTCCACAACGAGACGTCGACCGGTGTCACCAGCCGGGTGCCCGACGTCCGTACCGCGCTGGACGACGCAGGCCACCCCGCGCTGCTCCTCGTCGACACGATCTCCTCACTCGCCTCGATCGACTACCGCCACGACGAGTGGGGGGTGGACGTCACCGTCGCCGGGTCGCAGAAGGGGCTGATGCTGCCGCCGGGCCTCGGGTTCAACGCGATCAGCGAGAAGGCACTGGCGGCGAACCGGACCGCGGGGCTGCCGCGCTCCTACTGGGACTGGGGCCCCATGATCGAGGCCAACGCGCGCGGATTCTTCCCGTACACACCGGGCACCAACCTGCTCTACGGCCTGCGCGAGGCGTGCGCGATGCTCGCCGAGGAGGGCCTTCCCAGCGTCTTCGCGCGCCACCAGCGCCACGCCGCCGCCACCCGGGCCGCCGTGCGGGCGTGGGGCCTCGAGGTGCTGTGCGCCGACGAGCGCGAGCACTCCGGCTCGCTCACCGCCGTGCTGCTGCCCGACGGGCAGGACGCCGACGAGGTGCGGCGGGTGATCCTGGAGAGGTTCGACATGTCCCTCGGCTCGGGCCTCGGCAAGCTCGCGGGCAAGGTCTTCCGGATCGGCCACCTCGGCCATTTCAACGACCTCACGCTCGTCGGCACGCTCGGCGGGGTACAGATGGGTCTGCAGCTCGCCGGGGTCCCGATCAAGCCGGGGGGTGTGGAAGCGGCGCTCGAGCGCCTGCGGGAGGCGGCGGAATGACGGAGCTCCAGCAGGCACTCGACCGGGAGCTCGACGGCGAGGTCCTCTTCGACGACTACACCCGCCACCTCTTCTCCCGCGATGCCAGCATGTACGCGATCACGCCCGTCGGGGTGGTGGCGCCCCGGCACGCGGGCGACGTCGTCACCGCGGTGCGCATCGCGGGCGAGCACGGGGTGCCCGTGCTGCCGCGCGGCGGGGGCACCAGCCTCGCCGGGCAGACCGTCGGCGAAGCCCTCGTCCTGGACTTCTCGCGGCACATGAGCAGGATCGTCGAGCTCGACCCGGAGACGCGCACCGCGCGCGTGCAGCCGGGGGTCGTGCAGGACCAGCTCAACCGCGCCGCCGCGGCGCACGGGCTGCTGTTCGGGCCCGACACCTCGACGTCCAACCGCGCCACGCTCGGCGGGATGATCGGCAACAACTCGGCGGGCAGCGGCTCCGTCCGGTACGGGATGACGATCGACCACGTCCGGTCGCTCGACGTCGTGTTGTCGGACGCGTCCACCGCCCGGTTCGGGCCGGTCGACGAGGCGGAACGCGCCCGGCGCGCATCGGGCGACACGCTCGAGGCCCGGCTCTACCGCGAGCTGCCCGCGCTGGTCGACGCGCACCGGGACGCGATCGCCACCGGCTTCCCGAAGTTCTGGCGCCGCGCAGGGGGCTACCGGCTCGACCGCCTCACCGACTCGTTCGACCTCGCGCGGTTCGTCGTCGGGTCCGAGGGCACGCTCGTCGTGGCCACCGAGGCGCTGGTGGGGCTCGTGCCCAAGCCGAAGAAGACCGTGATCGCCGTGGGGCACTTCCGCTCCACCCAGGCCGCGATCGACGCCACCGAGGACGCGTTGTCCTGCGAGCCCGCGGCCGTCGAGCTGATGGACCGCACGATCCTCGACCTGTCCCGGTCGAAGCTCGAGTACGCCGCGCTCGGCTCGATCCTGCACGACGACCCGGACGCGCTGCTCTTCGTCTCGTTCAGCGGGGACGACCCCGACGAGCTCTCCGGACAGCTGGACCGGCTCACCGCGCTGTGGGAGAAGCACGGACACGGCTACCACACGCTGCGTGCCGAGACACCCGCTCAGCAGGGTGCGCTGCTCAAGGTCCGCAAGGCGGGCCTCGGCCTGCTGATGGCCGCGAGCAGCGGATCCAACCGGCCCGCCGCGTTCGTCGAGGACACGGCCGTCGACCCGAGCCGGCTCGCCGAGTACACCGAGCGCTTCGCGAAGGTGCTCGACCGCCACGGCATGCGGGCGGGCTTCTACGGGCACGCCTCGGTGGGCTGCCTGCACGTGCGGCCGTTCGTGGACCTCTCCCGCCCGGACGAGGTCGCGAAGATGCGGGCGGTGGCCGAGGAGGTGCGCGACCTGGTCGCCGAGTTCGGCGGCGCCAACTCCTCCGAGCACGGCGACGGACTCGCCCGCAGCGAGTTCAACCGGCACCTGTTCGGCGACGAGCTCTACGAGGCGATGCGCCGGGTCAAGGGGATCTTCGACCCGGACGGCCTGATGAACCCCGGCAAGATCGTCGACGCCCCGTCGATGACCGACAACCTGCGCGAACCGGCGCTCCCGCCTGCCGGGCCGCTCACCACGATGCTGGACCTCACGGTCGTCGCGGGCGGCGAGCACGGGATGCGCGGCGCCGCCGACCGCTGCCAGAACATCGGGCTCTGCCGCAAGGACGACGTCGGCGTGATGTGCCCGTCGTACATGGCCACCCACCGCGAGGAGGACGCCACCCGCGGCCGGGCCAACGCCCTCGTCAAGGCCCTGTCCGACCCCGACCCGCGCACCGCGCTCGGCGACGAGCGGCTGCACGAGGTGCTCGACCTGTGCCTCATGTGCAAGGCCTGCAAGAGCGAGTGCCCGCTCTCGGTGGACATGGCCACCCTCAAGGCCGAGGCCCTGCACCACAAGCACGAGACGAAGGGCATCCCGCTGCGCTCGCGGGTCTTCGCCGGCATCCGCGGCCTCAACCGCCTTGGCGCGGCGAGCGCCCCGCTGGCGAACCTGCCCAACCGCGTGCCCGCGTTCCGGAAGCTTTTCGCCCGAGCTATCGGTATCGCTCCGGAACGCCCACTCCCGAGCTTCGCCAGCGAGACGCTCCTGACCTGGTTCCACTCCCGGGAAGTTCCTGAACCTCGGAGCCGGCGGTCGCTCACCTTCCTCGGCGACTCCTTCACCTCCTTCACCGAGCCCGCCATCGGGATCGCCGCCATCGAGCTGCTGGAGCTCGCTGGATGGGACGTGCGGCTGGAGTCCAGCGGATGCTGCGGGCGGGCGGCGTTCTCCAAGGGCATGCTCGACCAGGCCAAGCGGCAGGCGAACGGGCTCGTCGACGCGCTCGCCGGAACCGAGGGGCCGATCGCTGGCGTCGAGCCGTCCTGCGTGCTGACCCTCGGCGACGAGCACCGCGCCCTGCTCGGCGCCGACGACCCCCGCGTCGCCGACGTGGCCGGCCGCGCCCGGCTCGTCGACGAACTGCTGGTCGAGGCGATCGACGACGGCGCCCTGCGGCTGCGCGATGACGCGTGGCCCGCGGGCCACCGGATCCTCTACCACGGCCACTGCCACCAGAAGTCCGAGGTCGGCACGGCCGCCACGGTGGCGCTGCTCTCCCGGATCCCGGGCGCGGAGGTCGTCGAGGTCGACGCGGGGTGCTGCGGGATGGCCGGCTCGTTCGGGTTCGAGGCCGAGCACTACGAGGTGTCGATGAAGGTGGGCGAGGACCGGCTGTTCCCCGCCGTCCGCGCCGAACCGGAGGGCACCGTCATCGCCGCAACGGGCGTGTCCTGCCGCCAGCAGATCGCCCACGGCACCACCCGCCGCGCCCACCACCCCGTGGAGCTGATCCGCGCCGCACTGGCCTGACCCGTCCTACCGGCTCTCGAAGAGCACCTCGGGGAACCGCCGTGACGGGTCGTCGAGCAGCGGGGCGGGCCGCCCCTTCAGGTGCTTGTCGAAGAAGGCGAGCGCGTAGGTGTCGGGGATGACGCGCGCCCGGCGCGCGTCGAGGGGACCGCGGAGGCCCAGCGGCTCGGCGAGCGGCGAGAAGAGCGGGAAGTCGGAGAAGTCGACGTGGTACATCCCGGGGACCAGCACGATGTACCCGGCTCCGGGCAGCCGGTCGAAGACCGCGCGCATGGTGCGGTGCGTCTCCTCGACGTCCGACTCGGACCAGCCTTCGCGGCGCATCGTGTCGGCGTCGCGGCTGATCCACATGACCGGCTGGCGCAGGCCGTCGGAGACCACGTCGGCGGGCAGGAACACGTCGATGGGCAGGCAGGCCCCCAGGCGGGGCTCGATCTTGCACGTCTCACCGGCGACGGCCCCACCGAGCGACACCCCGAACATGCCCACGTGGTCCAGATCCAGCCGTCCGGCCAGTACGTCGTCGGAACGGTCGAGGTCGGCGAGCCGATCCAGCGTGAAGATCGCGTCCTGTGCCAGGAACGGGATGACGCTGTCGATGAAGGCGCGGTCGAGCATCCGGGGATCCAGGTCGACCCGCCGCCCGTCCGGGAAGACCACGCCGGCCGCGGCGTGCGGGTGGTCGATGGCCGCGACCACGTAGCCGTGGGACACGAGCTCCTCGACCTGCGCCGTGTTGTGCTGGCGGTAGCCACCACGACCGTGCGAGAAGAGCAGCACGGGATGGCGGACCGCCTCGCGGGCGGCCGGCGCACCTGGGACGGCGTTCGTCCGCACCTGGTCGAAGTAGCCGAAGGTGGAATCCGGCAGTTCCATCAGGCGGGCGAGCGGCGCGAGCGCGCGGCCGTCCGCGACGTAGGGCGCTCGCGGCGCAGAGGGCTCGTCGACAGCGGGGTACCAGACCTGCACGACGACCTCCCGCCGGTCGTCGGGATCGGCGGTGAAGATGTCCGGGCGGGCGGCGTCCACCCAGTGGTAGGTCTGCGTACCGATCGCGTAGGGGCCGGTCGGGCGGGGGAAGCCGAACACGGGGACGGCCAGCGGTACCGCAATGGCCACGACCAGTCCCATGCCCCCCAACCCCGCCCAGATCCGGGTGCTGCCCCGCCCCCATCCGGCCGTCCGCGCAGGCCAGGCCGCTGCGAGCAGCCCGCTCAGCGCGTACGCCGGGATCATCTGCCAGCGCGCCCCTTCGACCAGCACCTGCGCCGCCAGCAGCGGGAGCGGGATAAGTGCGAGCGAACGGAGGTGACGCGCCCGGCCGGGCAACCGAACGACATGGAGGAGGAACACCAACACCGTGGCGGCGAGCAGGGAGGCTTCGAGCGGGCGCATCCGGGACAGGTCCTTCGCGGTGGCCTACAGTTTGAGACTTGAGACATCGTATCTCAAACGCGCACGGAGGTGACAGTGCAGACCGGCCCCGAACCCACCGGTCTCCCCCGCAGGCGGCGCCGGCTGTCCGACCGGGAGACCGAACGCCGCATGCTCGACACCGCGGTGGGCATGGTCAACGAGGCCGGCCTGACCGTGAGCCTCGAACACATCAGCCTCGAGGAGGTGATCCGGGAAGCCGGAGTCGCCCGCAGTGCGGTGTACCGCCGCTGGCCCTACAAGGACATGTTCTTCAGCGACCTGCTCCGTGAGCTCGCCACGGCCGCGGCACCGGCGTCCGTCGCGGGCAGGGAGACCGGGCATGCCGCCCTCGCCGAGATCGCGGCCGAGCGGCTCGATCGGCTCGAGACGCCGGAGGGCCGTCGCGCGGTGCTGCTGGAGCTGATCCGGCGTGAGCCGGACTTCGCGCGTGTGCACCGGTCGGCGGAATGGCGGACCTACCTCGCCCTCCACGCCACGTTCCTCGGCCTGCCCGACGGGGCCCTCCGCGCGGATGTGCAGGCGGCGCTGACAGCGTCCGAGCGGGGCTTCGCCACCCGGATCGCCGCGGCATGGCAGGAGTGGGCCGAGCTGTTCGGCTTCCGGATGCGCCCCGCGCTCGGCACCGGCTACGACGCCCTCGCGAGCCTGGTCAGCGCGCACTTCCGGGGACTGGTGCTGATGTCACCGACGAGCCCCGACATCGCCGGGGCGCACATCCACGCCGACCCGTTCGGCACCGGGGAGACGGCGCACTGGTCTCTGCGCTCCGTCGCGCTGGCCGGTGTCGCCCTCACGTTCCTCGAGCCCGACCCCGACATCACCTGGACCGAGGAGCGGATCGCCGCCGCCCGGCACCGGCTGGCCGCCATGGCACCCGCCTGACACTCCGCGCTCACGAAACCCGAGTGCCCGGGTCAGAGGACAGCTTCGACCTCGCCGACCGGTTCGCCGTGGCCCAGCACCGGGACCTCGCCGATGTCGCCCAGCCCGGTGACCCCGAGCGTCCCCAGGAGCGCCGTGACCACCGGTGGCAGGGGGCGCGGGGAGCCGTCCGCGATCTTCACGGCGAGCGCGCCGCCGTCAGGGAGCGCCGCGGCGAACACGGCCTCCGCGCCGTCCTTCGCGACGAGGCCGGGCGCGGCCACGATCAGCGTCGTGGGGAACCGGCCGGTGCCGCCGAGCCACCACGGGAATGCGCGCACGGCCGCGGCGACGCGGTGCTCGGGTGTGCCTGCGGGGGCGGTGGCGATCCGCGCGAACGCGCGGGCAAGGCCCGCGGGTGTGCAGGAGAAGAGCGGTGCGCCACAGCCGTCGATCGTGACGTGCGCCGGGTCGCCGTCGCCGGTCAGCTCGGCGACCGTCGCCCGTATCGCGCGCTGCAGCGGGTGGGCCGGGTCGAGGTACGCCGCTCGATCCCATCCGGCCGCCACGCAGGTGGCGAGCATCGCGGCGTGCTTGCCGGAGCAGTTCTGGGTGAGCCGGGTCGGCTTGTTCCCCGCGATCACCCACGCAGTCGCGGCGTCGGCGTCGAGCGGAAGGGCCGGGGTGTTCTGCAGGTCTGCCTCGTCGAGGCCGGCACCATCCAGGATGCGACGCACACCGGAGAGGTGGTCCGGCTCGCCGGAGTGGCTGGCGCAGGCGAGCGCGAGCAGCTCGCCGTCCAGGTCGAGCCCGCTCCGCAACATCGCGACCGCCTGCACGAGCTTCAGCGACGAGCGCGCGAAGAACGTGCCGTCCGGGTCGCCGCGGCGCACCCGCACCGACCCGTCCGGCGCGAGCACGACCAGGTGACCCCGGTGCACCGACTCCGCCACCCCGCCTCGTACGACCCGCGCGACGACCTGCGCCTCGTCCTCGACCACATCTGCACGCTACGTCGCGTCCACGTCTCGCTCCCGGTTCTGTGCGGCATGCAACCCGCTCAGGCGCTGCGCGACCCGCCTGCCCGCTCCCCCACCTCCCGCACGAACGCCCCGGCCTGCTGCAACGCCTCGGCCGCCTCGGGCAGGAACGGCCAGAACACGTGGAACTGGTGCGTGTCGGCGGGATAGAGCTCGAAGCGGGCGTCCACGCCGTGCTCGCGGGCTCGTTCGACGAGCTGCCTCGCCTCGGGACGGGCCTTGTCCCCGGTGGCCGCCTGCACGAGGAGGGGCGGCAGTCCGCTGAGGTCGGCGAGCAGCGGGCTCACCAGCGGGTCGTCCACCGGGTGACCGTCGAGGTAGAGCTCGCGGCTGCGGCGCACGTGCCCGACGAGCTCCGCGTCCGCCACGGGGTCGAGGTACGCGCCGGTGAGGTCGAGGCCGGGGCAGAGCAGCACGGCCCCGCCCGGCATCGGCAGGCCGTCCGCGGCGAGGCTGAGCAACAGCGACATCACCAGCGCGCCGCCCGTGGAGTCACCCGCCAGCACGATTCGGTCCGCGGACGAGGCCCGCTCGACGATCCACGCGTAGGCGCGCAGGGCGTCCTGCACCGCAGCGGGGAAGGGGTGCTCCGGCGCGAGCCGGTAGTCCGGCAGCACCACGCCGGTGCCCGCGGCGAGCGCGAACGCCCCGACGAGCGGGCGGTAACCGAACGCGGAACCGAGGATGTAGCCGCCGCCGTGCAGGTAGAGCACGGTCGTCTCCTGCTCCGGTGAGCCGCTGAGCAGCAGCGACGGCACACCGCCCGCGTTCGCGGGCCGGACGAGGACCTCCGCGGGCACGGCGAACTGCGCGTGCATCGCCTCGACGGCGTCCCGCAGCTCCTGGACACCCGCCTCGACGCCGAGCGCCTCCCGCAGCTCGTCCCAGTGCCGGGCGGCCCGGCCGATCAGCTCACCGCCGACGGCGCGCGTGGCGGCCACCGCGTCGTCGAGCCGCTCGAGCAGGTCCTCGGCGCGAGGCCGGAGGGCCTCCCCGGCGAGCGTGAGCTCCACCCGGTGGGTCGACCGCCGCAGCAGTTCGGCACCCAGCAGCCGCTCGAGAGCGCGAATCTGACGGCTGAGCGCGGGCTGCGACAGGTAGAGGCGGGCCGCGGCCCGCCCGAAGTTCAGCTCCTCCGCGACCGCGACGAACGCCCGCAGGTGGCGCAGCTCGACGGCGTCGGGTGCCGGAGGGAGCGCGAGCAGGCGCCCCCGGGACGGCTCGTTCATAGGGCGATTCTCGCCCGCGGATGCGCCCGGTGGTGATGCGTTCCGGGCACGACGGTCATGCGCACTCGGCCTTTCCCTCGGCACCGTTCCGGGTGCGAGCGTCTTCCGCATGGCACTCGAGCTCGGCGGCACCGCCCGCCTCGCCCTCCGTGGCGTGAGAGGTCGGCTGTGGTCGGACCTGCACCAGCCCGGCGGCCCGTCCGGGACGCCGCTGCTGGTGCTCTTCCCGGACAGCAGCCGGCCGGTCATCGACCCGGCCGCGCTCTGCCGCACCGGGTTGACCGTGCTCGTGACACATCCCGGCGATCCGGCCGACGCCGTCGCCGTCGTGGAGTGGGCCGCCGAGCACGCCGCCGAGCTCGACGCCGACCCGGCGCGCCTGCTCGTCGGCGGCGAGCGCTCGGGGGCAGCGCTCGCCGCCGCCGTTGCCCGGCACGCCCGCCAGAACGGGTGGCCACCGCTGCGGCTGTTCGTGCCGCCCGGCACCACCGAACCGGAAGGAACCACGATGACCAGGTCGACCACATTCCTCGCGATCACCACCACGGTCGCGGCGGCGCTCGCCGTCGGCTGCGCCACCCCCGCCGCGGACGCGACGCCCGAGCCGGGCCGCTACGCCACGGTCAACGGGCTCGAGATGTACTACGAGGTGCACGGCCCGGAGACCGGGCGTCCGCTCGTCCTGCTGCACGGCGCCTTCTCCGGCATCGGCGTCGACTTCGCAGGCCTGCTCCCCGAACTCGCCCGGAACCGGCGAGTGATCGCCGTGGAGCAACAGGCGCACGGCCACACCCCCGACATCGACCGCCCGCTGCGCGTCGAGCACATGGTGGACGACACCGTCGCGCTGCTCGACCAGCTCGGAGTGACCCGGGCCGACGTCCTCGGCTACAGCATGGGCGCCGCGGTCGCCCTCGGCATGGGCCTGGAACGGCCGGAGCTGGTGCACAAGCTGGTGCTCGTCTCACCCGGCTACGACACCAACTCCACCCACGCAGGCCTGATGGAGAGCCTGCAGGGCTTCCGGCCGGAGATGCTGCACGGCACCCCGTTCCACGACTACTACCTGCGTGCCGCTCCCCGTCCCGAGGACTTCCCGGTTCTCGTCGAGAAGAAGAAGGAGATGGACCGGCACTACCCGGACCACCCGCGGAGCGCGGTGCAGGGGCTGGCCGCACCCGTGCTGCTCGTGGCGGGCGACTCCGACATCGTCCGCAACGACTACCTCGTGGAGTTCTTCGGGCTGCTCGGCGGCAACGTCATCGGCGACATGGTCGGCCTGCCGGCCTCGCAGCTGGCGATCCTGCCGGGCACCACGCACCTCAGCGTGGTCCACCGCCCTGAGCTGCACACAATCGTCCCTGGCTTCCTCGACGCGCCGTCCTCGACGTAGAGGCCATCGAACGAACGGCACCCCGTCCGAGGTCATCGGACGGGGTGCCGATCGCCGCAGACACGGCCGTCACCGCTACGCCGAGGGCGGTACGCCGACGCACTCCCGCGGGCGGAGGTGCCCGGCCCCTGCCCCGGGCTACCGTCGCCCCATGCGAACCGGCGAGCGTCCGAGCTGGTGGGCGGGGTTCCTGCCCACCGTGGTGCTGCCGGTCGCCGTCGCCGTGTTCACGCTGGTCGGCACCGGGTTCGCGCAGCGGTACGGCACCGGGCTCCGCCTGCTCGACCCGGTGGGCGGGATCCTGCTGCTCGCCGGGCCCGCGGCACTGGTCGTGCGCCGGTGGAACCCGCCGGTGGTGTTCGCCGGTGTCGCCGGAGTCCTCCTGATATACCTCGCGGCCGGCTACCCGTTCGGGCCCGTGCCGCTCGCCTCGTTCGTCGCGCTCGGCACCACCGTCGGCCGCGGCTACCGACGAGCGGGTTACTCGGTCGCCGCCGTCACCTTCGCCTGCGTACTGGTGGTGCACGTGCTGCGCCACCCCGGCCTCGGGTTCCCGTTCGCCGGCGCGTCGGTGTGGCTCGCGTGGATCGCCGCGTTCGTCGCGGCCGCGGAGCTGTGGCGGGCCCGCCGGGAGCGGCGCGAGCAGGCGCGAGCCGCGGCCGCGGAAGCGGATCGACGCCGCGGCAGCGAGGAGCGGCTGCGCATCGCGCGCGACCTGCACGACGTGCTCGGCCACCACATCTCGCTCATCAACGTGCAGGCAGGCGTGGCCCTCTACCTGATGGACGACGACCCGGAGCAAGCCCGCTCGGCGCTCACCGCGATCAAGCAGTCCAGCCGTGACCTGCTGCGCGAGATGCGCTCGACGCTCGGTGTGCTGCGCGGCGTCGACGAGGAGCCGCCGCACCAGCCGGTGGCAGGCCTCGCCAGGCTGGACGAGCTCGTTGAGGCCACGCGCGCGGCCGGGCTGCCGGTGTCCGTCGAGATCGGCGGCGAGCCGCGGGAGCTGCCACCGAGCGTCGACACGGCGGCGTACCGGATCATCCAGGAGGCGCTGACCAACACCCGCAAGCACGCGGGGCCCGCGCAGGCGTCGGTGCTGCTCACGTACACCGAGGACGGGATCACGATGCAGATCGACGACGACGGCTCTGGCCCTGCGGGAAGATCCGACGGCGGCGACGGGCTCCCGGGAATGCGCGAGCGCGCCGCCGCCCTCGGTGGCACGCTCACGGCGGGCCCGCGCCCTGGCGGCGGGTTCCGGGTGGACGCGCACCTGCTCACGACGGGAGGCGGGGGACACTGATGATCGGCGTGCTGCTGGTGGACGACCAGGCGCTGGTGCGCGCCGGGTTCCGGGCGCTGCTGCAGGCCCAGCCGGACATCGAGGTGGTCGGTGAGGCCGACGACGGCGCCGCCGCCGTCACGATGGCTCGCGACACGAAGCCGGACGTCGTGCTGATGGACATCCGCATGCCGGGCCGCAACGGCCTCGACGCCACCAAGGACATCGTGGCCGACCCTCGACTGTCCGGGGTGAGGGTCATCGTCCTCACGACGTTCGCCGAGGACGCGTACGTCTTCGACGCCATCCGCAACGGCGCGAGCGGCTTCCTGGTGAAGGACATCGAGCCGGTGGAGCTCGTGCACGCGATCCGCGTGGTGCACGGTGGCGACGCCCTGCTCTCCCCCGTCGTCACGCGGCGGCTCATCGAGGAGTTCGCGGCGCGGGCCAAACCGCCGCAGCCCGCCAAACAGATCACCGCGCTGCTCGGCCAGCTCACCGACCGCGAACGCGAGGTTGTGGCGCTCGTGGCGGCGGGACTGTCCAACGACGAGATCGCCGAACGGCTCGTGGTGAGCCCGGCGACGGCGAAGACGCACGTCAGCCGGGCCATGATCAAGCTGGCCGCGCGCGACCGCGCGCAGGTGGTGGTGCTCGCGTACGAGAGCGGTCTCGTGCGGCCGGGCTGGACCGGCTAGGAGACGGGGCTGCCTGCTCCCCAGTAGAACGGTCCGGTCGTCGTCGGCCGGACCTGCACCCGCCATCCGACTCGAGCCAGCCGCTCCTCGAGCTCGTCGGCCCGGTGGGGCACTTTGACGGCTCGGTGAGCAGACCCGTCGTGCAAGCGCCGGAGGATCGTCGAGGACGACTCGCCTTCGACGAGCTCGTCGGGCGTGCGATACGCGTCGTCGACGAAGAACACCCGGCCACCGGGCTTCAGACAGCCCGCGACGAGCGACCAGAACGACGCGAACCGCTCCAGGGGCACGTGCGAGAGCCAGAAGCCGAAGAAGACCACGTCGTAGCGGCGATCAGGCTGCCAGTCGAAGATGTTCGCCTCGACGAACCGCACGGGTTCGCCGCCGAAACGGGCCGAGGCGATCCCGACCATCTCGGGCGACGCGTCCACGGCCGTGACCTCCGTGGCGTGGCGGAGGAGCTGCCTGGTCCATACGCCCGGACCACAGGCGAGCTCGAGCACGCTGCCGGTGGGCCGGAACGCGTCGAGCGCCGCGGCCAGCTCGCCGCCGTCGTCGAACGGCAAGGCGTGCTCCTCGTACTCCGGCGCGACAGCGCGGTAGTAGCTGACCTGTTCGGCGAGGAGTTGTTCGAGGTCGCGCGCGCCCATGGTCACGATCATCGTCCCGGTGTCAAAACGCGCCGGCAACAGGACGGTTGACGCGCCGATCGGCGCACTAGATCGTTGTGCGCAGGACACGAGGAGGTGGCCGGGGTGGACCCGATGTCGAAGGTTGCTGCCGCGGAGGCCGGGTCACGCCCGGACCAGCTGCGTAGGGTCGCGCTCGCGAGCGCGGTCGGCACCACGATCGAGTGGTACGACTACTTCATCTACTCCACCGCAGCCGCGCTGGTGTTCGCCTCGCAGTTCTTCCCGACGTTCGACCCCGCGTCGGGGACGCTGGCATCGTTCGCGACGCTCGGCGTGGGGTTCCTCGCGCGGCCGGTCGGCGGCATCCTCTGGGGCCACTTCGGCGACCGGGTCGGCCGCAAGGCGATGCTCATCGCGTCGCTGCTGCTGATGGGCATCGCGACGGTCGGGGTCGGCCTGCTCCCCACCTACGAGCAGATCGGCCTGCTCGCGCCGGTGCTGCTGGTCGTGCTGCGACTGCTGCAGGGCCTGTCCGCGGGCGGGGAGTGGGGCGGCGCCGCGCTCATGGCCGTCGAGCACGCGCCCGAGGGACAACGGGGCAAGTACGGCTCGTACTCCCAGATCGGGGTGCCGGCCGGGCTGATCCTCGCGCAGCTGGTGTTCGTCGCCGTCGGCGCGCTCGACGACGAGCAGTTCGCGAGCTGGGGCTGGCGGCTGCCGTTCCTGTTCAGCATCGTGCTCGTCGGCGTCGGCCTGTTCATCCGCCTGCGGATCGAGGAGAGCCCGGTGTTCGCGGCGCTGCGCGCGGAGAACGTCCGCGCCCGGGTCCCGATGATCGACGTGTTGCGCGAGCGGCCCCGCGAGCTGCTGGTGGCGTCGGTCAGCTTCATCGCCAACACCGCGATCGGCTACGTCTTCCTCGCCTACCTGCTCTCCTACGGCACGTCGGTGCTGAAGGTCGACCGCAACACCATGCTGCTGGTCGTGATCATCGGCAGCGTGTCGTGGCTGGTCAGCATCATGGTGTCGGCGATCTGGTCGGACCGGGTCGGGCGCAAGCCGGTGTACCTCGTCGGTTCGGTGCTGCTGGTCGTGTGGCCGGTGCCGTTCTTCCTGCTGATCGACACGAGGTCGGCGGCGTTGATGATCATCTCGGTGATCGTCCTGACGATCGGGCTGGGCGCCTCGTACGGCCCGCAGTCGGCGCTCTTCGCCGAGATGTTCGACGCGCGGTACCGCTACAGCGGTGCCTCGTTCTCCTACGCCATCGGCGCGGTGCTCGGCGGTGGGTTCGCGCCGCTGATCGCCACGTACCTGCAGAGCTCCACGGGCACGTCGCTGTCGGTCTCGGCCTACATGGTGGGGGTAGCCGTGATCAGCCTGCTGGCCGTCATCGGCATTCGGGAGACCCGACGGGTGTGATCGGCTTCCGCGCGCGCGGCGCCGTGGCCAGCACGGAGCCGGCGAGGATCAACGCGAACGCCACGACGATCGAGGCGGTAAGGGGCTCGCCGAGCACCAGGACGCCCGCCGTGACGGCGACGGCCGGGTTCACGTACGTGAACACGAGTGCCCGCGACGGCCCGACCTCGCGGATGAGCGCGAAGAACACGAGGAACGCCAGCGCCGTGCAGAGGACGGCGAGGCCGGCGAGCGCCGCGAGCACCCGCCCGTCGGGCAGGGTCTGCGGCCAGGTGAGTGCTGCGGGCGCGGCGTAGACGAGCGCCGCGCCGCCGAGGCACACGGCCGTCATGGGGAGTGCGGGCACGTCGGACAGCCGCCGCGCGGCGATGATCGGTGCCGTCGCGTAGCAGACCGCGACCAGCAGCACCTCGACGATCGCCCACGGGCTCCCGTCACCGAGAGCGGGGGCGGCGAGCACGACCACGCCCGCGAGACCGACGGCGAGGCCGGCCCACCGCGCGGCGCCGAGCCGCTCCGCGTCGCCGGTGAGGCGGCCGATCAGCACCGCGACGATCGGCGAGGCCGCGATGAGCAGCCCGGTCATCGAGCTGGTGATGTGCTGCTCGGCGTCCGAGAGCAGGCCCCACGGGATCATGATCTCGATCACCGCGAAGGCGAGCAGCGGCTTCCAGCGCTCGCGCAGCCACGTCGGTCGGCCGGCCCGCAACGCGAGCGGCAACAGGATCGCCGCCCCGACCACCGTCCGCGCGAACACCACCATGGGCACGGACACGCCCTCGACGGCCACCTTGATCATCAGGTACGGGATGCCCCACAGGATGCTCATCGCTGCGAACAGCACCCACCCACGACCACTCATCGTCGCCCCCCAGGTTTCGCCGTGGAGCACGATACGACCGCGAAGGCCCCTCCGGAGAGCCCTTTCAGTTCCGGCTACGGGGCGATCGTGGCGCGGCCGAAGAACTGGCCTCGCGGCTCGCCGGCCACCGGGATCTCGGTGAAGCCCATCCGCTCGTAGAAGGCGCGGGCCCCGGTGTTGCGCGGATCCATCCCGAGATGCACTCGCGGCACGTTCATCGCGCCGAGCGCGCGCAGGAAGGTCGTGATGAGGACCCGGCCGTGCCCGGCGCCCTTGTACTCGGGCAACAGGTCGATGTGCAGGTGGGCCGGGTGGTCGGCCAGCTCCGGCACGAGCATCCGCTCCGGGTTGTGCAGCAGGCCGACCAGCCAGTCGAGCGGGGTCATCGTCCGCTCCGGCAGCGGGTAGCGCTCGGCGAGCGGGGGCAGCCACTCCTCGCGGTACCACTTCACGAACGCCGGGGTGTCGGCCGTGCCGATCACGTACCCGACGGCGGCGCCGCCGTCGTCGAGCACGAACGCGAGCTCCGGCTCGTGCTCGACGTAGGGCAGGGCGAAGGCGGCCGGCAGGAGGTCGGGGTCGGGGAACCGCTCGCGGGAGTCGCCTCCCGCGTCGCCGGTGAGGATGCAGATGTCGGCCACCGCGGCGCGATCCGCGGGACGATAAGGACGGATCACGGACACGACGTCACGCTAGTGACGGTGTCGCCTGGGCGCTCGGCCGGCCTGCCGGGCGGTGGGCACGGGGTTCTCGCGTTCCCAGCCCAGCAGGAGCTTGCGGAGCAGGTGGGCGAGCGTGTGCTGCTCGTCGGGGGTGAGGCCGGCGAGCAGGCGCCGTTCGTTGTCCACGTGCAGTGGAGCGACCGCGTTGGTGAGCTCCACGCCGTGTGGGGTGAGCGCGACGTAGAGGCTTCGTCCGTCCTCGGGGTTGAGCAGGCGCTCGACGAGCCCTGCGTACTCCAGCCGGTGCAGGGTGTGGGTGATCGCGCCCGAGGTGCGCATGAGGGCCCGGTACAGCTCGGTGGGAGTGAGCCGGTAGGGCTCGCCGACGCGACGCAGGGCGGCCAGCACGTCCCACGCCCCTCGGGTGAGGCCGTGCTCGGCGAACACGGCGTCCAGGGCCGGATCGATGTAGGCCTGCGCCCGCCCGAGCCGGGCGATGATCCCGATCGGTTCGGTGTCGAGATCGGGCCACACCCGGGCCCACTGCCGGCGCACCTGGTCGACGTGATCGGTATCCGAGCCGCCGGCATCAGGACATTGTTTTTCCTGCACGTTAAGATAATATCGTGTGATGCGCATCATCGCCTACGACCGGTTCCGGCCCGGCGTGACCATGGAGACGGTCACCCCCTACCTGCCCGAGGAGGTTGCCAACGTCTGGCGGTTGTGGAAGGCCGGGGTGGTGCGGGAGAACTACGCACGAGCCGATGAGCCCGGCGTGGTCATCGTCTTCGAGGCCGACAGCGTGGCCGAGGCCCAGCGCTACGTCGACGACTTCCCGCTGAGCAAGGCCGGATTGCTGGAGTGGTCCTTCATCCCGCTGACCGCCCCGCTGCCCGTGGAGAGCCTGTTCGCCCCCGGCGTCGACGTCGGCGAACCGCTCGACCGGACGCGGGCCCGTAGCTGAGAGGAGCGCCAATGGAGCACGTCCGGGGCTTGAGCATCCCCCGCAGCCTTGCCGAAGCCGCGGCCAGCGAGCCCCTCGCGCTGATCGTCTACGACATGCAGGTCGGCATCGTTGATCAGATTCCCGGCGGGGCGGACATCGTTGCCCGGGTCGCAGAGGTCCTCGATCTCGGCAGACAGGCCGGACTGAGGGTCTTCTTCACCAAACACATCTCCCTCCCGGTGGAGGTCGCCGGGGTCGCGCAGCTGCGCACGGCCATGGACTGGCAGCGCCTCGATCGCGTCGAGCAGGTCGTCGCGCCGTTTCCGCCGGACGCTCCGCAGTCCCAGATCGTGCCCGAGCTGGCGCCCCGCAGCAGCGAGGCGGTACTGGAAAAGATCACGATGTCGGCCTTCGCCGGCACGTACCTCGACATCGCCCTGCGCGACTGCGGCATCCGGACCTTCCTCATCGCGGGCATCGCGCTGGAGGTGGGCATCGAACCCACAGTCCGGCACGCCACCGACCTCGGCTACCTGCCGGTCGTGGTCACCGACGCGTGCGGCTTCGGAAATCCGGAGGCCGCCAAGCGATCCCTGGAAGCGCTGACGTTCGCCGGAGGCTCGCTGCAGACCGACATCGCGGCTCTGCGCACAGTCCTCTCCGAACAGCCCGGAGGCTGAAATGACGAACGCGGCCGACGAGAAGACCGGCGGCGCCAAGAAGATCTTGATCGTGGCGTCCAATCCCGCCGTGTCCGACCGGACCGGGTGGCCGGTCGGTTTCTGGTGGGCCGAGTTGGCGCACCCGTACTGGGAGTTCACCCAGCGCGGATATCAGGTCGACATCGCCAGCCCAGAAGGTGGTGCGCTGGAAGCCGACTCGTGGAGCGACCCTCGAGATGCCTCCGGGTACTCGGCGGAGGACCTGCTCAGCCTCGGGTTCATCAGCTCGCCGACGCACGCCGCACTGGTGGCGAACTCATTGCCGCTGTCCGGCATCGACACCACCGGATACGACGCGGTGTTCCTGGTCGGGGGGCAGGCGCCGATGTACACGTTCTACAACGACGAGCGGGTGCACCGGCTCGTCGCCGACCGCGTCGAGGCAGGCCGGCTGACTGCCGTGGTCTGCCACGCCACCTGCGTCCTGCTGAAAGCCCGAACCTCCGACGGTCGGCTCGTGGTGGCCGATCGAACCTGGACCGGGTTCGCCAACTCCGAGGAGGACTTCGTCGAGTCCTTCGTCGGGAAGCCGATCCAGCCGTTCCGCATCGAGGACGAGGCCCGCAAGCTGTCCGGCACCAACTTCATCGTGCACGGCCGATTCGCGCCGCACGCGGTGCGAGATGGTCAGTTGATCACCGGCCAGCAGCAACACTCCGGCGCGGCGGCGGCCCGTCTGGTCATCGACGCACTCGGCGCCTGATCTGGATTCGTGACGTCACGCCGGGGTGGTGAAGCGGTGGGCCTCGACGATCACCTCGGCGAGCCGGCCCACCGCCGCCTCGAAGATCGCCTTGCCGTGCTCGGCGGTTGCGCCGGTGGGGTCGCCGATGTGGCCGTCGGGGCCGAAGTCGGCGCTCGTCCAGCCGAACGACACCGGCTTGCCGAACCCGATGTGCTCGTACTCGCGCAGTCCCTCGGGCACCCGGCGCCGCGCGTGCTCCATGTGCACGAGCTCGGGGCGCAGGTGCAGCATCAGCGATGTCTCGCCGTGACCGCCGTGCACGCCCATTCCGTACTCGTTCTCGGCCGACGTCCGCCCGCCCTGGTCGGCGGGCACCGACAGGTGCGCGAAGAACGTGCGCAGCCCGAACTTGATCCGGATCTCGCGGCACGCCACCTGGCCGAGCGCGGAGTTGCCGCCGTGCCCGTTGACGAACAGCAGCCGCGTGATGCCCGACGTCGAGAGCGACCGGCCGATATCCACGAGCGTGCACATCAGCGTGTCCCACGACAGCCAGATCGTGCCCGCCGACCAGTGGTGCTCGTCGGATTTCGTGTACGCGAGCGCGGGCAGCAGCACGACGGGCGCCGTGCCCGCCTCCGCGACGACGCGCACCGCCGCCTCGGCGGCCTCGCTCGCCGCGACGTAGTCGGTGGAGACCGGCAGGTGCGGGCCGTGCTGCTCGATCGCGCCCAGCGGGAGCACCGCAACGGTGTCCGGCGGCAGCGCCGCGATCCGCGGCGCCGTGAGGTCGACGAACCGCGGCACCATCAGCGCACCCCGATGTTGACGCGCGTGTCGACGGGCGGGATGGCCACGAGCTTGCCCGGGTTGAGCAGGCCCTTCGGGTCGTTCACACGTGCGGTCTCGATGGCCAGCTCGACGTTTCGGTCCACGTACCACTGGTGGGGACTGTGGACGCCCACCCCCAGCGCCTCCAGCTTGGGTATGCCGGCGAGCGTGGCCTCCTCCCCCTGGTACTCCGCGACGATCATGGCGCCCGGACCGTGGGCGAACAGGTCCAGGTGGACGTGGACGGGCCCGTCGTACACCTCCCGGACGGCGTCGGGTGCGTCCCACAGCGGGGTGCCACCCGTCTCCATGTGGAAGTACGACTGCTGCGGGTTGCCGCGCTGGAAGAACCAGACCGGGTGGTTGTACGACATCCCGGAGAGGCGGTCGGTCTCGACGTAGTCGGTGAGCGTTGCGACGTGCTCGCCGCCCGCGGCCATCCGCGCGGCCACCTCGCCTGCCGTGGACGCCTCGGCGATCACGCGCAGGCTCCACCGGGCAGGGTCGAGGTCCAGCGGCGCCGTCAGCGTCGGCACCAGCGCGGGCTCGTCACCCGAGGCGAGCCGCGGCAGCTGCGGGAGGTCCAGCAGGCTGCGGTGCACCTCGACCAGGTCGGCGTACGAGCCGAAGCTCCCGTAGACGGCCACCCAGTCCCGCGCGGGATCGGTGCGGACCTCGACGTCGACCAGGATGCCGGTGACGCCGTAGGTGTGGATGTAGGGCGTGAGCTCGTCGCCGGTGACCCGGCGCATCGTGCCGCTGCCGTCCATGGGCGCCACCAGTGCGGACACGACGAAGCCGTCGGCCGTGGTGCGGTGCTCGATCGTGCCGGTTCCCGCGCTGCCGCCGCCGATGAAGCCGCCGATCGTGGAGCTCTTCGTGGATGGGTACATCCAGATGTCGAGCCCGGCCGCACGGCCCACCTTGTCGATCGCGGTGAGCCGGGCGCCCGCGCCCGCGGTGATCGTGCCGCCGGGGTTCACCGTGATCGTGTCCAGCCCGCGCAGGTCGAGCAGGATGCCGCCGTCGAACGGGGTGGCCTGCCCGTAGTTGCCGGTACCCGCACCGCGCGGCGTGACCGGCACATCGTGGTCGAACGCCGCCCGCAGCAATTGCGGCACGTGCTCCGGCCGCGTCGGCCGCACCACGGCGTGGGCGACGTAGCGGCCAGGCGGCACCTTCTCCTGCAGCACGGGCGACATGCGCGACCAGTCCGAGGAGACCTTCAGGATCAGTGCCGGGTCGGTGGAGACGGTGCCGGCGCCCAGACGCTCGATCTCGGCGACGGCCGCCGCGGTGCGCTCCGCGACGTTCACGGGCCCTCCATCTTGATGCTCGGGTCGATGAACTCGTTGGTGTAGAGGCTGGACGGGTCGGGCACCGTGGTGATCGTGCCCTGGGACTGCAGGATCGGGCCGAACGTGGACACGATCTGCTGCATGCGCGCGGGGTCGAGTTGCCCGAACACCCCCGACGCCGGGTCGTTCTTCACGAAGCCCTGCTCCACCTGGGCCTTGGCGGAGAAGTCCGCGACGCCGGCCGAGTAGGCCCACCCGGTCTGGTAGGCCTCGACGAGCTCCACGATCAGGCGGTTGGTCGAGGCGGGATCCTCGAGGTAGTCGATCTGGGACTGCTGCATGATCGGCACCAGCTTCTGCAGGCACGGGCGCAGCTGCTCGAGCTTGTCGGCGCGCACGGCCAGTGCTTCCGGGTAGACGGAGAAGCCGTAGTTCGCGAGTGGCTCGAAGCCAACGGGGCGGCCCCACTCCGCGATCTCGTTCTGGTAGAGGTACGGCTCGGCCGTGGCGAAGCCCTGCTGCAGGATCGTCGGGTCGGACACGAAACGCGCGGGCGTGCCCTCGTAGCTGGTGTCGGCCTGCTCGGGCCGCATGATGCCCTGGCTCGCCAGCAGCGCGTGCAGGATGTCGCCAGAGGTCACCACGGGGACGCCGGTGGCGGCGACCTCCCGGATCGTCGTCATGCCGGGATGGCTTTCCGGGTCCCACATCAGGATCTGCGGGCTCACGGTCATCGTCGAGGCGACGGCCACCGTCGGCTGCTCGGCCGCACCGGTGATCGCGGCGTCGGTGGTGACCGCCCCGAGCACGATCGCGTCGTCGAGGTACATGAGCGCCGGAACCGGCTGGAAGCCGACGTTGGAGCCGCCGGGCCGCACCTCGACGTCCACGCCGGTGTCCACGCCCTGCGCGACGAGCGAGCCGCTGACCGACTTGGCGTCCGAGTCGATCGTGTAGTCGGGGCCGACGAGCGAGTACATCGAGCCGTGCTCGGCCTCCGGCTGCCAGTCCTGCTGCAGCACCACCTTCGCCGGGCAGGCACCGCTGAGGTCGAGCGGCCCGCCCGCCTCCGCGGCTGGGGCGGCAGGGGTGGGCGCTGCGCCGGACTCGGCCGTGCCGCCGCCGCACGCGGACAGCACGAGCGCGGCGGCGACGGCCGTCGCGGCGAGAGGGCCGGATCGGATCATGGGGAGCTCCAGTGGTGGGCGGGGATCAGCGGGGGACTCGGCCGTACCAGCGGCCGACGACGGCCCTGTCGAGCACGGCGAAGATCGTGAAGATCACGACGCCGAAGAGCGCGGTGAGCGTGACGGCGGTGAGCAGCGCCTCCATCTGCAGGCGCTGGGTGTAGACGCGCAGCAGGCCCCCGATGCCCGGCGCCCCCTGCTGGAAGAAGTAGTCGCCGACGATCGCGCCGATCACCGAGAGGCCCGCGGCGTTGCGCAGGCCCGTGAAGATCGACGGCACGGCGGCGGGGAACTGCAGCTTCGTCAGCCGCTGCCACCGGGTGGCCTTGTTCAGCGTGAACAGGTCGTGCGCCGCCGCGCTCGCCGATTGGAGCCCGAACAGCGTGTTGGCGATCATCGGGAACAGCGCGATGATCACGCAGACCGCCACGCGGGCGGGGAAGGCGTAGCCGAGCCAGATCCCGATCAGCGGCACCAGCGCGAGGATCGGGATCGTCTGCAGGATCACCGCGTACGGGTAGAGCATCTTCTCCGCCCACGACCACTGCGACATCACCACGGCGTAGGCGATCCCGAGCACCACCGCGATCACGAGCCCGACGAGCGCGACCGCGAAGCTGCGGCCCAGCGCCTCCGTCATCGGCCCCATCAGCTGCGGGTTGGTGAACGCCCCGCCGTACACCTCGTGCGGGGGCGGGAGCAGGAAGCGCTGCCTCGCCGGGAGCACCAGGTAGGTGACCGCGTACCAGACCGCCAGCAAGCCGATCAGCGCGCCGACGATCGGGGCGGAGCGCCGCAGGGCCGTGCTCGCGGCGGAGCGCGATGGCGCCGCCTCGGGGGCGGGCACCTCGACGCGGCTCTCGACGGTCGTCACGAGTGCTCCCCCAGCGCCGCCGAGACGCGTCCGGTGATCTCGCCGAACTCGGCCGAGTACCGCAGCTCGGGCTCGCGCGGGTAGTCCCACGGGATCGGGATCTCGGCCACGATCCGGCCGGGCCGCCCGCTCATCACGAGCACCCGCGTGGACAGGTACACCGCCTCCGACACCGAGTGGGTGATGAAGAGCCCCGCGAACCGCTCCTGCCGGAAGATCCGCTGCAACTCCGTCTGCATCTGGAGCCGGGTGATCTCGTCGAGCGCGCCGAACGGCTCGTCGAAGAGGGCGAGGTCGGGCTCGGCCACCAGCGCCCTTGCCAGCGACACGCGCATCCGCATGCCGCCCGACAGCTGCCGCGGGTGCTGGCCCTCGAACCCGGTGAGGCCCACGAGGTCGAGCGCGGCGCGGGCCCGCTCCCGCCGTTCCTCGCGGGACACGCCCCGCAGCTCCCCGACCAGCTCGACGTTGCGCAGGGCGCTGCGCCACTCCAGGAGCGTCGCGTCCTGGAACACGTAGCTGGTGGCGCGCGCGGACACCTCGATCGCGCCGCCCGTGGCGGTCTCCAGCCCCGACGCGAGCCGCAGCAGGGTGGACTTCCCGCAGCCGGACGGCCCGACGACGGTGACGAACTCGCCCGCGTCGATGGAGAGGCTCACGTCGGTGAGCGCGACCGTGCCGGTCGGGAACCGCTTGGTCACGCGGTCGACGGCCAATGTCCGCGTGCGCTCGGTGGTATCGGTGGTCACGCTCATCACCTCACCTCGGTGAGCGGTTGCGGGGCAAGATCGGGCACGGCAGGCAGGTCGAGCGCTCTTGCGACCCGCGTGTCGGCGATGACCCGTCCGCCGGACACGACCACCCGGGCGTCGACCGTGCCCGCGAGCACGTCTCCCAGGTCGATGTCGGGCACGAGGACGAGGTCGGCGGTGGCGCCGGGCGCGGTGCCGGCCGGCGGCAGCCCCAGCACGGTGCGCGCGCCGGTGGTGACGGCGGCGAGCGCCTCCACCGGGCGCAGGTGCGCGGCGGTCATCAGCAGCGACGTGGTCTCGAACGGGTCGGCTCGGCCCGCCGGGTTGAACGGGTCACGCAGGTTGTCCGCGCCCGCGGCGAGCGGGATGCCGGCGTCGAGGATCTGCCTGACGGCGGCGATCCCGCGGGGCGCGGCGTGCGAGGCGTCCCGGCCCTGCAGGTACAGGTTCGTGATCGGCAGCGTGACGATGCCGAGCCCGGCCCGTGCGGCGAGCTCGAGCACCTTGGCGAGGCGTTCCGGCGGCAGCATGCCGAGGCGCACGCAGTGGCTCGCCGTGACCCGCTGCTGCAGACCGCGGGCGATCACCTGCTCGGCGAGGTCGACGATGTCCAGCCCGGCGTCCGCCGACGGGAGGCCGGTCTGCTCGTCGGCGTGCAGGTCCACCGGCAGGCCGAGCCGCTCGGCGAGGTCGAGCATGCGGCTGGTCTCGCGGTGCGGGTCGGGGGCGATGTGCGGGCAGCCGCCGATGACGTCGACGCCGCGGGCCGCGACCTCGGCCAGCACGGAGTCCGGCGTCTGGAACCCGGCGAGCATGCAGACCTGCAGCGTGACCCGGCCACGTAGCCGCTCGCGCAGGCCGACGAGTGCGTCGACGCCGCGCATCGGGTCGCCGGTGCCGAGGACGTCCACGTGCGTGCGGATCGTGGTGATCCCGTTCACGACGTACCGGCGCACGGCGGCCATGGCCCGCTCGGCGATGTCGGCGCTGTCGATCCCGGCCACGAGCGCCTTCCACTGCTCGATCGCGGCCGGGAGGTCGTTCCCGGCGTCCGGGTCGATCCGGTGGGCCGTGAGCGCCTTGTCGAGGTGGGCGTGCGGTTCGACCGCGGAGGGCAGGACGCGCCAGCCGGCGGCATCGAGGTCGACGCCCGGGTCGCTCACCCGCACCGGGTCGGGGGTGATCAGGCCGTCCACGATCTGCAGGTCGGTGACCATGCCATCGAGCAGCCGGACACCGCGGATGGAGCGCAGCTGCACGCCGGAAAGTTGCGCCGGGTCGTCCGGCGCCCCGATCGGGCGAACCCGTTCCTCGTCGATAGCTTCCTCCTTGACCGGCCATCTACCTGCAGTTTATTGATGGAGTCAACATTGACCGACGCTAGGGAGCCCATGTTTCAGCGACGTTGCCGCGCCCGCGCGGCCGTGTGAAATCGGTGCCGACCGCGAGCGGCGCCGAGCGTGCGGCGGACGCCAGGCTGGGCCGGGCCATCCGTGCCGCGCGCCACGCCCGCGGGATGACCCTCGCCCAGGTGGCGGCGCGGGCCGGGCTGTCCCAGCCGTTCCTGTCGCAGCTGGAGCTCGGGCGCACGCGTCCGTCCATGCGCTCACTGTTCCGGATCGCGACCGCACTCGGCACCACCCAGCAGGCACTTCTCGGCAAGGCCGCGGGCACACCCGCGGGCGAGGCCGTGCGCGCGGACGACGCGTCGCTCGTCGAGGTGGAGGCGGGCGGGGCCCGGCTGCTGCTGCACGACCCGGCTGGCGCCGACGTCACCGAGTTCGTCGGCGCCCCGCAGGAGTTCGAGGAGTTCTTCCGCCACGAGCGAACGGAGCTGCTCTACGTCGCGCACGGGACCGTCGAGGTGGAGCTGCGCGAGGAGGGCGTCAGCCGGTTCAGCACACTGCACGCCCGGGACTCGATCACATACCCTGGCCTGGTGGATCACCGGTTCCGGCAGGTCGGACCGGAGACGTGCGTGCTGGTGCTGGTGCACTCGGGGGCACCCGGTGCCTGAGCTGCTCTCGGGCGACCCGCTCTCCGTGCTGGCCCGCTGGATCGCCGCGGGTGAGCACCAGACGATGACCTTCGCGACGGCCGATGCCGACGGCGTCCCACACGCCCGCACGGTGCTCGTCACCGTGATCGATCCGGACGGGGTGCGCTTCCACTCCTCCACCCCGACCACGAAGACCCGCGACCTCGCCGCCAACCCCCGCGCCTCCGCCGTCTTCTACTGGCCGGGGCACGCCCGGCAGGTCGTCCTCGAAGGCATCGCCGCCGAGCTCGACGCCGAGACCTCGCGCGAGGGCTACCGCACCCAGGCACGGCAGCTGCAGCTCATCGCGTGGGCCTACCACGCCCTCCTCCCGCAGCTGCGGCCGCCGGACTACGCCGTGCCTCCCGGAGCCGTCGAGGAGGCGTTCGACGCGGCGGCGGCCGACCCCGCGTCCCGCGAGGCGCCGCCGAGCTGGACGACGATCCGGCTCGAACCCGACCGGGTCGACTTCTGGCAGGCGGGCACCGAGAGCTCACCGTCGACCAAGACCCGCTTCGTCCGGGACGGGGACGGCTGGCGGCACTTCCCGGTGCTGCCCTGAGCAAGAGCGGGCGCTGGGCCTTCGGTAGCGCCGCGCATCGTGCGGGCCCCTCCGGGCAGCACAACGCGGGCAGGCCGGGGACTGCCCAGAGGGCGCGCGGCGCCACCGAAGGCGGTGTCGCGGGCACGATCAATGTTTCGAGCCGGGAGACGCTGGCGCCGAGCCTTTGCCGTGATCACCAGACCGGTGCAGCGGCGGCCGGATGTGGCCGCTCCCGCACCATGCCGGCGATCAGTTGCCTGCTGATCACCCGGTCGGTGCCCTCGCGGCCGTATATGGCCGGGAGCGCACCGAACAGGCGATCAATGTGCGGTCCCCGATCGTGCCGGGGCGCTCGGATGACGAGAGCTCCGGGGCAGCCGGGGCCGAGCCCAAGCTGGTGATCACCAGGTTGGTGCGGCGGCGGCCGTATGCGGCCGGTACAGCACCGATGCGGTGATCACGCTCCTCGGCCAAGGGGCGAGGGCGGCACCTTCTACCGAGCTGGACGGTCGGCGAGGAGGGTCCGGAGGGTCCCCGCCACCTCCCTTTCCGACCGCCCGACCAGCTCCCCGTCCCGCACGACGACCCGGCCACCGACCACCACGTGCCTCGGCCGGCGCCCCGGCGCCGCCCACAGCAGCCCGGCGAGCGGGTCGGCGATGCCCGCGTCGGCGACGCCGGTGACGTCCCAGCAGGCGAGGTCGGCGGCGCAGCCCGGGTCGAGGCGGCCCAGCTCCGGGCGCCCCAGCCCGGCGGCAGAGCCCGCGGTCGCCCACGTGAGCACCTCGCGCGCGGTCACCGGCCGTCCGGCGAGCGGGGCCACCTGCATCGCGAGGCGAGCGTCGGCGAGGAGGTGGCCCGCGTCGTTGCTGCCGCCGCCGCTCGTCCCGAGCCCCACCGGGACGCCGGCATCCGACAGCGCGGCCACGGGGGCTACGCCCCATCCCATGGGCAGGTCACAGCCAGGGGCGTGCGTGGCGCTCGCGCCCGCCGCCGCGACGCGGGCGATCTCCTCGTCGGTGACGTCGCACAGGTGCGCGATCGTGACGTCAGGGGCGAGCCAGCCCCACTCGTCGAGGAGGTCGAGGGGGCGGCGGCCGTAGCGCTGCTCGGCGATCTCGACGTCGACCTGCTCGTTCGCCTGCGTCCGCCGCCGCAGGCCGTGCCGCCTCGCGACCTCGCCGAGCAGCGCGAACGTCTCCTCACCGTCGCTGTGCACGCCGGCAGGCCCCACCGCGACCTGGACCATCCCGGTCGGGTCGCCGCCGAGCGCCGCCGCGATCGCGTCCGCGGAGGCCGCCGCCTCCTGCGGGTCGTCGCGCGCGCTGCCGCGGACGAACACCAGCCGCGCGCCCAGCTCGCCCGCGGCCGCCGCGACTGCACGGGCAATGCCGACCCCGTCGCCCGCAGGCCAGGTGAGGTGGTGGTCGGCCACCGTCGTGACGCCGCACAGCAGTGCCTCGGCGAGCCCGGCCGCCGCGGCGGCGTGCGCCAGCTCGTCGTCCACGCCCACCGCGGCGTACGCGGCTGCCATCCGTGGGAGCCAGTCGCGCATCGGCACGCCGCGGGTGCCGGGCAGCGTCCGGAACGCGGTCTGCAGCAGGTGGTGGTGGGCGTTCACGAGGCCGGGTGTCACCACGCACCCGGTCGCGTCGAGCATCTCGCCGTCGACGGGACCCGCCGCGACCTTCCCGTCGGGCCCGCAGGCGATCTCACCGCCCGGCAGCTCGGCGCTCCCGGTCCACACCAGCTCGGCACCCCGCACGATCAGCACGGGCGCAGTTCTACTCCGCGCCGTTGTCTCTACTCCGTGCCGTCGTCGCCGGGAGCGCCCCGGCCAAGCGCTGCGAGGACGTCGAGGGCGGCGGCGAGCGCGTCGACGGGGGGCGTGGCCAGCGCGAGCCGGACCGCGCTCGGTGCATGCCCCGCGCCCGCCGCGTACGACGCCGCGGGCGTCACCGCGATCCCGCGCCGCGCGGCCGCCGCGACGAACGTCTCCGCCCGCCACGGCGGCGGCAGCTCCCACCAGCAGTGGTAGGCCGCCGGGTCGGCGCGCACGGCGAACCCGGCCAGCCGCTGGACCACCAGCGCCTGGCGCCGCGCCGCGTCCACCCGCTTCGCCGCCTGGATCTCCGCCACGACGCCGTCGGCCACCCACCGGGTCGCTGCCTCGACCGCGAAGCTCTGGGCGAGCCACCCGCCCGCGCGGATCGCCGCGCGAACCCGCTGGTGGTGAGCCATCGGCGGCACGAGGAACCCGAGCGTGCTGCCGGGCGCGACCCGCTTGGACAGGCTTTCCACCACGACCGTGTGCTCCGGGGCGAACGCCGCGAGGGGCGGCGGGTCGTCGCGGAGGAAGGAGTAGATCCGGTCCTCGATCGCCGGCACGTCGTGCTCGGCGAGCACATCGGCCAGCTCCCGCCTGCGCGGTACGGGCATGGTGACGCCGAGCGGGTTGTGCATCGTCGGCTGCACGAACACGGCGTCGAGCCGGCCCGCCGCACGCACCGCATCGGGCTGCAGCCCTTCGGCGTCCACCGCGAGCGGCACCACCTCGACGCCGAGCCGCGCGGCGATCGTGCGCGTCACCGGGTAGGTGAGCGCCTCGACGCCGAGCCGCCCGCCGACGGGCACGAGCGCGCCGATGGCGGCCGCAATGGCCTGCCGCCCGTTGCCGGCGAACAGCACCTGCTCCGGCCGCGGCGTCCAGCCCTCGCAGGCGAGGAGCGCCGCGGCCGCCCGCCGGGCCGCCTCGGTTCCCGCGGCGCTCCCGGGGGACAGCCCTGCCCGCAGCCCGTCGGCCCGCAGCAACCCGGACAGCGCGGGCGCGAGGAGCGCAGCCTGCCCGTCGAGGATCGGGAAGTTCATCTCGAGGTCGACGGTGACCGGACGGTGCTCCACGAGCGCGGGTCCGGGCGGCGGCGGCGCGGCCCGGACGAACGTGCCGCGGCCCACCTCACCCGCGACGAGCCCGCGGCGGGAGAGCTCCGCATAGACGCGGGACGCGGTGGAGACCGCGATGCCGCGGTCGCGCGCGAACCGCCGCTGCGTGGGGAGCCGGTCGCCCGCACGGAGCCTGCCCGCCGCGATGTCGGTGGCCACGGCGTCGGCCAACACCCGATAGTCGTCCACGATTGCTCCGAGTTCATTGTCGCGCGCGAGACGCGTTGCTTCGGGGCTTTGTACCGACCAGACTCGGAACGGTCAAACGGAGAGGAGCCGGCATGCGCACCATCGCACTGGATCGGACCGTTCTCGCCTACGAGGACGTCGGGCCGGACCGCTGCACCCCGCTCCTCCTGGTGCACGGCCATCCGTTCGACCGCTCGATGTGGGCGCCGCAGCTGCGCCACTTCAGCGCGGACCGGCGCGTGATCGTGCCCGACCTGCGGGGCTACGGGGCCAGCGGCGGCGCTGTGCCGGACTGGTCCGCGTTCGTCGACGACCTCGCCGCGCTCCTGGACGGACTGCGCGTCCCCCGCGCGGTGGTCGCGGGCCTCTCGATGGGCGGGCAGATCGCGCTCGAGCTCTGGGCCCGCCACCCCGACCGGGTGGCCGGCCTCCTCATCGCGGACACGACGGCGGCAGGCGAGAGCGGCGAGTCGCGGGTGGCGCGGATCGCGCAGGCACAGCGCCTGCTGCGCGAGGGCATGGACCCCTACGCCGTCGAGAACCTCTACCTGATGGTCTCGCCGGACGCGCCGCCCGATGTGGCCCGGCACGTGCTCGCGATGATGCGTTCGACCGACCCCGCCGGTGCCGCGGCCGCCCAGCGCGCCCGCGCCGACCGCCCGGACCGGCGCGCCAGCCTGGCCGCGGTCACGGTGCCGACGGTCGTCGTCGTCGGCAGCGAGGACTCCTTCACCCCGGTCGCGGACGCGCGGGTGATCGCCGACGGAGTGCCGGACGCGGAGCTCGTGGTCGTGGACGGCGCTGCGCACATGCCGAACCTGGAACGTCCGGACGCCTTCAACGCGGCGCTGCAGCGCCTCCTGGACCGCGTCCCGACCCATTGATCCGAGATTGCTCCGACCTGCCGGTGGGGTGGAATGGAACGACACCCCGAAAGTGGCGAACGGGCCCATGGGGGCCGGGCGCGCTGGCAGCATCCCTCCCGTGACCGCTGCCATCGGCTCCCGCATCACGTCGATGCACGTGTTCTGCGCGGTGCTGCTGGTCGCGATCCTGGCGCGACCGCTCCTCGTCGACGTGCTGTCGGTGCCCGTGCTGCAGACCGCTGCCACCGTGTTCGTCGCGATCTGCGTGCAGGCGCTGCCGTTCCTCGTGCTCGGGGTGCTGCTCTCCGGCGCGATCGCGGCGTTCGTCTCGCCGTCGGTGCTGCGCCGGGTGCTGCCGGCGCGTCCAGCCGCGGCCGTCCCGGTGGCGGGCGCCGCCGGGCTCGTGCTGCCCGGCTGCGAGTGCGCGTCGGTGCCGGTGGCCCGGCGGCTGATGGGTCAGGGCGTGCCGGACGCCGCGGCGCTGACGTTCCTGCTCGCCGCCCCCGCGGTCAACCCGGTCGTGCTCGTCGCCACGGCGGTCGCGTTCCCGGGCGAGCCGCGGATGGTGCTCGCCAGGGCGGTCGGGGCGCTCGCCACCGCGTGTGTGACCGGCTGGGTGTGGGCGCGGTTCGGCAAGGCCGAGTGGATCGGCCGCCGGGCCGTGCCGCCCCCGTCGGACGGTCGGCGCTGGGCGGTACTCGCCGAGACCGCGCGGCACGACCTGGTCTCCGCGGGTGGGTTCCTCGTGATCGGCGCGGCCGCGGCGGCGACGCTGTCGGTGCTCGTGCCACCGGCATGGACCGAGGCGCTTGCCGGGCAGCTGGTGCTCGCCGTGCTGGTCATGGCCCTGCTGGCGGTGGTGCTGGCTCTGTGCAGCGAGGCCGACGCGTTCGTGGCCGCGTCGCTCACGATGCTCCCGCTGCTGCCGCGGCTCGTGTTCCTCGTCGTGGGCCCCGCGGTCGACGTCAAGCTGATCGCGTTGCAGGCGGGCACGTTCGGCCGCGCGTTCGCCGCCCGCTTCGCGCCGTTGACCTTCACGGTCGCAGTGCTCTGCGCGGTCGGTTCCGGGCTGGTTCTGCTGTGAGGCGCGACACCCAGCACGTCCTGCTCGTGCTCCTCGGCGGGGCGCTGCTGCGGATCGCGGCCGACGACACGTACCTGCGCTACGTCCGCCCGTCCCACCGCTGGCTGGTGCTCGCCGCGGGTGCCGTGATCGTGGTGCTCGCGATCGTGGGGCTGCTGCGCGACCGAACCGGGCGACCTGCGCACGAGCACCGCCATGGCCACACCCCCTGGCTGCTGCTCGCGCCGGTCCTCGTGATCGCGCTGGTCGCGCCGCCCGCGCTGGGTGCCGATGCCGTGACCCGCGCGGGTACGGGCAATGCCGTCGTGCAGGAGTCCGACGTGTTCGGGCCGCTACCGGCCGAGCTCTCGGTCGCCGAGTTCGTGCAGCGCGCGATCTGGGACACCGGCGGGTCCCTCGAGGGGCGGGAGGTCGGGCTCACCGGGTTCGTGGTGCGCCGTGGTACGGCCGTCGAGCTGGCCCGCCTGACGATCGCCTGCTGTGCGGCGGACGCCCGCCCGAACCGCGTTCGGCTGGTCGGGGACCTCGGCGACCACGCCGCCGACACCTGGCTGCTTGTGCGGGGTGTCCTGCAGACGGGCAGTGCCACGGCTGCTAACGGCCACGTCCCGGCGCTGACCGTCACCTCGGCACGGACGATCCCGCCGCCACCGGATCCCTACGAGTACTGAGCTCCGGCTGCCAGATCCGGCTCCGCAGGTCCGCGCCGCGGATCACCTGGATGCGCCACGGGGTGAGGCGCAGGACGTGCAGCTGCGGGTCGGACGGCGACCGCCAGAAACCGCCGAGGTCGTAGCCTGCGCCGCGCGGGCTGGTGCGGCGGTAGAGGTCCCATACGTGCTGCTTGTCCGTCGGATCGTCGGTCCATTCCGCCACGGCGTCGATCGCGACCGAGTTGTTCCCGGGCGACCAGTAGGAGAAGTTCGTGTGCGGGTTGCCGGCGATGTGCGCCGCCTTGACCGGGGTCCGGTAGGTGGCGAGCCAGCCGAGCGGCGCCCCGTCCACGACCTCCCAGACCGGGATCAACACCCTGGTGCGCGGCCGGTTGTGCGCGTCGACGGTCACCATCGTGGCGTATCCGATGGAGCCGACGTAAGCGTCGAACTCGTCCTTGATCGTGTCGAAGGACGGCACCTTGAGTGTCATGCACCGAGCGTCGCCGATCCGGCCTCGGCCGGGAAGAAGGCACTTCGCGGTTCGGTCGGTCACCCGCGGGGAACCGAGGCGGACCGCACCCGCCGCACCATCAGCACGACCAGCCCGACCGCGAGCAGCGCGAGCACCAGGTAGCTGACGGGGCCGAGTACACCCTCCACCTGGTCCCAGTTCTCCCCCAGCACCCAGCCGAGCACGAGGAACGCCGCGTTCCAGACCCCGCTGCCGACCGCGGTGAGCGCGACGAAGCGCACGAGCGGCATGCCGGAGATCCCGGCCGGGATCGAGACCACGCTGCGCAGGAACGGGACGCACCTCCCCAACAGCACGACCTTGCCGCCGTGCCGTTCGAAGACCCGTTCACCGCGCTCCATGTCCTTCTGGCTGACGAACACGAACCACCGGTGGCCCGCGAGCCGGTGCAGCCGGTCGTAGCCCAGCCACGACCCGAGGCCGTAGAGCAGCAGCGCGCCGAGTACGGACCCGGCCGTCGCCGCGGGCCATACGAAGACGACGTTCACGCCGCCGGTGCGGGCGCGGAAGCCCGCGAGCGGGAGGATCACCTCGGACGGGATCGGCGGGACGATGTTCTCGAGCAGGATGAGCAGCCCCACGCCCGCAGCCCCGAGCCGGTCGACGATCGAGAACACCCAGTCGGCCACGGCTCCAGGGTGCCCGAGACGTGGTGGCGGACACCCGGCGAAGATGCCGCGCTGACCGACGAGGACGCCGGCGGGTGACCGGCGGGACAGCTGTCCCGGCGCGGGGTACTTCCTCTCCGTGACGAAACGGACGCTCGGCGTCGAGGAGGAGTTCCTGCTCGTCGACCCGCGGACCGGCAGGCCGCGGGCGGTCGGGCAGGCGGTGCTCGCCGCGTCCGGGGAGGGAGAGCTCACCGCCGAGCTGCAGCAGGAGCAGGTGGAGACCAACACCAAGCCGTGCAGCACGCTCGACGAGCTCTCCCGGCAGATCCGATCCGCGCGGTCTGCTGCTGCGGCGGCCGCCGCCGACGTCGGCGTGGCGCTCGTCCCGCTCGCGACCTCACCGCTCCCGGTGGAGCCGACGATCATGCCGACGTGGCGGTACGCGGAGATGGCCCGCCGGTTCGGGCTCACCGTCGCGGAGGGCCTCACCTGCGGGTGCCACGTCCACGTCGCGGTCGACTCGCCGGAGGAGGGTGTCGCCGTCCTCGACCGGATCCGGCCGTGGCTCGCACCCCTGCTCGCGCTGTCGGTCAACTCCCCGTTCTGGAACGGGGAGGACTCCGGGTACCGCAGCTACCGCGCGCAGGCATGGCAGCGCTGGCCGCTGGCAGGCCCGTACGCGCCGTTCGGGTCCGCCGCGGCGTACCGGGCGTTCGTCGACACCGCGCTCGCCACGGACACGCTGATCGACGAGGGGATGATCTACATCGAGGCGCGGCTGTCGTGGCACCTCCCGACCGTCGAGGTGCGGGTGGCCGACGTCTGCCGGGAACCCGACGACGCGGTGCTCGTGGCCGGGCTCGTCAGGTCATTGGTGCAGACCGCGGCCGCCGCCGCGGCCCGCGGCTCGGCCCCGGACCCGGTGCGCACCGAGGTGCTGCAGCTCGCGGAGTGGCGCGCCAGCCGCTGGGGCATGGAGGCGCAGCTCCTCGACCCCCGCACCTGGCGCCCCGCCCCGGCCGCCGAGGTGCAGGACGCGCTGCTCGCGCACGTCGCACCGGCGCTGGACGAGTCGGGCGACCTCCACCTCGTGCGCGAGCTGCTCGATGGGGTTCTGCGCAGGGGCACCGGCGCGCACCGCCAACGCGACGTCATGGCCAGGACGGGCGACCTGGCGGATGTCGTCCTCGACGCGGTGCACCCGTCCCCGGTGGTCGAGTAGGGCCGGCGCTACTCGACCGCAGGTCCGCGCTAAGCCGCCGCTGCCGCCCTGGCGCGGAGGCTGGCCGGGACCTCGAAGCGCGTCCCGTACTTCTTCGCCAGCTCATCCGCCCGCCTCACGAAGCCCGCCACGCCGCCGGGGTAGCCCTCGACGTACTGCACGACACCGCCCGTCCACGGGGGGAAGCCGATGCCGAAGATCGAGCCGATGTTGGCATCGGGCACCGAGGTGAGCACGCCCTCGTCGAAGCACTTCTGCGTCTCGATCGCCTCGACGAACAGCATGCGCTCGGACAGCTCGGGCAGGTCGACGTCGTGGTTCGTGGCTCCCAGCTCGGTGCGCAGGCCGGGCCACAGGCCCGTGCGCTTGCCGTCGGCGTACTCGTAGAACCCGGCGCCTGCGCTCTTGCCCTTGCGGTCGAACTCGGCGACGAGCCGGTCGATGATCGCCTCGGCCGGGTGCGGCTCCCAGGTGCCGCCCGCCGCCTCGACTGCCGCCTTCGACTCGTTGCGGATCTTCTGCGGCAGCGTGAGCGTGAGCTCGTCCATCAGCTGCAGGACCGGCGCCGGGTAGCCGGCCTGCGAGGAGGCCTGCTCGATCGTCTGCGGGTCGATGCCCTCCGCGAGCATCGCGACGCCCTCGTTGAGGAACGTGCCGATCACCCGGCTGGTGAAGAAGCCGCGGCTGTCGTTGACGACGATCGGGGTCTTCTTGATCCCGAGCGTGACGTCGAACGCCTTGGCGACCGCCGCGTCCGAGGTCCGTTCGCCCCGGACGATCTCCACGAGCGGCATCTTGTCGACGGGTGAGAAGAAGTGCAGCCCGATGAAGTCACCATGCCGGTCCAGACCGGCGGCGAGCTCGGTGATCGGCAGGGTGGAGGTGTTGGAGCAGAGCAGGGCATCCGGCTCGACGACCTTCATCGCCTCGCGGAAGACCTCCTGCTTGAGCTGCACCGACTCGAACACGGCTTCGATGATCATGTCGCAGCCCGCGAGGTCGTTGTAGTCGGCGGTGGGCGTGATCCGCTGCAGGAGCGCCTCACCCTTCTCCAGCGTGGTCTTCCCGCGCTTGACGCCCTTCGCGACGAGCCCCTCGGAGTAGGCCTTGCCCTTCTCGGCCGCCTCCAGCGAGACGTCCTTGAGCACGACCTCCCAGCCTGCGAGCGCGCACACGTACGCGATGCCCGCGCCCATCATCCCGGCGCCGAGCACCGCGACCTTCGTGGGCTGCCACTGCTCGTGGCCGTCCGGCCGGGACTCGCCACCGTTGATGGCCTGCAGGTCGTAGAAGAACGCCTTGGTCATGTTCTTCGAGGTCTGCCCGGTGACCAGCTCCGCGAAGTAGCGGGCCTCGATGCGGAACGCCGTGTCGACATCGACCTGCGTGCTCTCGACGGCCGCCGCGAGGATGTTGCGCGGGGCAGGCATCGGGGCGCCCTTGAGCTGCTTGCGCAGGTTGGCGGGGAAGGCCGGGAGGATCGAGGCGAGCTTCGGGGTCGACGGGGTGCCGCCGGGGATCCGGTAGCCCGGCTCCTCCCACGGCTGCCGCGACTCCGGATGGGCCGCGATCCAGGCGCGCGCCTTCTCCAGCATCTCCTCCGGGGTGGCCGCCAGGTCGTCGATGATGCCGACTTCGAGGGCCTTCGCCGGCTTGTGCCGCTGCCCCTGTACCAGCACGTTCATCACGGCGTTCGCGATGCCCAGCATCCGCACCGTGCGCACCACACCACCGGCGCCGGGCAGCAGGCCGAGCGTCACCTCGGGCTGCCCGTAGACCACACCCTTGGCGTCCAGCCCGATGCGGTGGTGGCACGCGAGCCCGATCTCCAGACCCCCGCCGAGCGCGGTGCCGTTCATCGCGGCGACCACCGGCTTGCCCAGCGTCTCCAGCCTGCGCAGGTGCTTCTTCACCGTCATGGAGCTCTCCATGACGGTGGCGGCGTCGTCCTTGGTCGCCTTGCTCAAGGTGTCGAGGTCGCCGCCGGCGAAGAACGTCTTCTTCGCCGAGGTGATGATCACGCCGGTGATGTCGTCCTTGCCGGCCGACAGCGCGTCGACGCACTCGCCGAAGTCAGCGACGAAGCGGTCGTTCATCGTGTTCGCGCTGCGGTCCGGGTCGTCGAGCGTGACGACGACGATCCCGTCCTCGCCGTTCTCCCAGCGGACGGCTTTCTGGTCAGCCGCCGTTTGATTCTTCACTGAGTAGCCCTTTCAGGAGAGGCGCTCGACGACGGTGGCGATGCCCATGCCGCCGCCGACGCAGAGCGTGGCGACGCCGAAGCGCTGGTCGCGGCGTTCGAGCTCGTCGATGAGGGTGCCGAGGATCATGGCGCCGGTGGCGCCGAGCGGGTGGCCCATTGCGATCGCGCCACCGTTGACGTTGACCTTGTCGTGCGGCACGCCCATGTCCTTCATGAAGCGCATGACGACGGCGGCGAAGGCCTCGTTCATCTCGAACAGGTCGATCTGGTCGGCGGTCATCCCCGCCCTGGCGAGTGCCTTGCGGGTGGCGGGCGCCGGTCCGGTCAGCATGATCGTCGGGTCGGCGCCGGACAGTGCGGTGGAGACGATCCGGGCCCGCGGGGTCAGGCCGGCGGCCTTGCCCGCCGCCTCGGTGCCGATGAGCACGAGCGCGGCGCCGTCGACGATGCCGGAGGAGTTGCCGGCGTGGTGCACGTGGTCGATCTTCTCGACCCAGTGGTAGCGCTGCAGCGCCACGGCGTCGAACCCACCCTGGTCGCCGATCATCGCGAACGAGGGCTGCAGCCCGCCGAGCGCCTCCATCGTGGTGCCGGCGCGCACGTGCTCGTCGCGGTCGAGCACAACGAGGCCGTTGCGGTCCTTCACCGGCACGACCGAGCGCGCGAAGTACCCGTTCGCCCACGCCTTCGCGGCGCGCGTCTGCGACTCGAGCGCGTACGCGTCGACGTCGTCGCGGGTCCAGCCCTCGAGCGTGGCGATGAGGTCGGCGCCGATGCCCTGCGGCACGAAGCCCGTCTCGTACGAGGTCTCCGGATCCATCGCCCACGCGCCCCCGTCGGAGCCCATCGGCACCCGGGACATGCTCTCGACGCCGCCCGCGAGCACGAAGTCGGCCATGCCGGCCCGCACCTGGTGGGCGGCGCTGTTCACCGCGTCGAGCCCCGAGGCGCAGAACCGGTTGTGCTGCACGCCCGCGGTGGTGTCCGGCAGGCCCCCGAGGATGGCGGCGGTCTTGGCGATGTCACCGCCCTGGTCGCCGATCGGCGAGACGACGCCGAGCACGACGTCGTCGATCGCGGCCGGGTCGAGCTCCGGGTAGCGGGCACGCAGCTCGTGGATGAGGCCGACGACGAGCGATACCGGCTTCACCTCGTACAGCGATCCGGAGGCCTTGCCCCGGCCGCGAGGAGTGCGGATGGCGTCGTAGACGTACGCCTCGGGCATCTCTGCCATGGAAACCCTCTTCTTCGACGACCGAGCGGAGTGGACCTCCCGCTTTGTTACAGCAGCGCTGTCACATAGGTCAAGCGGTGCCGTAATCTGCGGCCCATGGCGGCACCATCGCTACCCGACCGGGGCGAGCTCCTCACGATCGACCAGCTCGCCGACCGCTCGGGCATCACGGTCCGCAACATCCGGTACTACACCGCCCGCGGGCTGCTCCCGCCGCCGCAGCTGCGCGGCCGTACCGGGCTGTACGGCCCCGATCACCTCGCCCGGCTGGAGCTGGTCAGCGAGCTGTCGGCACTGGGCTTCACCCTCTCCGCGATCGAGAGCCACCTGGAACGCCTCCCCCCACAGGCAGGGCAGGCCGAGCTGGCGCTGCACCGCGCGCTGCTCACGCCGTGGGTGCCGGAGGAGATCGAGGAGATCGATCGGGACGAGCTGGAGAAGCGCGCGGGCCGAGCCCTGTCGGACGAGGACCTCGAGTCGCTGCGCGACCTCGGCGCCGTCACCCCGCTGCCCGACGGCCGCCTCCAGCTGCACGGCGCAGGCACGCTCGGCAGCGCGCTCGCCGTGATCGATTCACACCTGCCGACCGACGTATGGCGCCGCGCACACGGCCTCATCGAGAAACACACCACGGCGCTGGCCGAGGAACTGATGGCGATGTTCCAGGACGAGGTTCTCCAGCCCTACCGCGACCGCGGCCACCGCGCCGACGAGCGGAACCGCCTTGCGGCGGCGCTGTCCCAGCTCAAGCCGGTGACGGTGCTCGGGCTGGTCACGGCGTTCGGTCGGGCGGTCAACCGCACGATCCGGGAGCGCCTGGGCGACTGAGGAGGGGACGAGGGTGTCCGAATCGCGGGACTGGACCTTCGAGGGGCACGCGGGTGAGCTCACCGCCCGCACCTGGCCCCGGGCGAATGCGCGCTACATCGCGCTGCTCTGCCACGGCTACGGCGAACACATCGGACGGTACGAGCACGTCGCCGACGCGCTGGTGCGCAACGGCGCGGTCGTGCACGGCGTCGACCACATCGGCCACGGCAGGAGCGCAGGCGAGCGGGTGCTGATCACCGACTACGAGCCGGTCGTGAGCGACTTCCACGAGCTCGCGACGAGGGTCCGAGACCCGAAGCTGCCCACCGTGCTCGTCGGACACTCGATGGGCGGGATGATCGCGGCGCGCTACGCCCAGCGCTACGGCCACGAGCTCGCCGCCCTCGTGCTCTCCGGGCCCGTGCTCGGTCGCTGGGACGCGGCGAGCGGCTTGCTCGCTTCAGCCGAGATCCCGGACACCCCGATCGACCCCGACGCGCTCTCCCGCGACCCCGCGGTGGGCAAGGCCTACGCCGACGACCCGCTCGTGTGGCACGGCCGCTTCCAGCGCGCCACCCTCGAGGCCATCGTCGCGTGCCTCGACCGCATCCGCTCCCACGGCCCGCTCGGCGCTCTTCCCACGCTCTGGGTACACGGCGAGGACGACCAGATCGTCCCGATCGACGCCACCCGCGACGGCATCGCCGGCCTGCGCGGCGTGGTGTTCGAGGAGAAGACCTACCCGGGCGCCCGGCACGAGGTCTTCAACGAGACCAACAAGGACAAGGTCCTCACGGACGTCACGGCGTTCATCGGCCGCGCGGTCTGACAGCGCGACTCGCGCACACCCAAACCGCGACTCGCGAGCGAGGAGCCTTCGGCCCTCGCGGGCGGGTAGCGTCGCCAGGCGTGAGCGCGGAGCAGCCCTCGTCATGAGCGACGTATTCACCTTCCCCATCGCGGTTCGGTACATGGAGGTCGACGCCCAGGGCGTCGTGTTCAACGGCTGGTACCTCACCTACTTCGACGAGGCCATGTCGGCCTTCCTCACCGCCCGCGGCATGCCGTACCAGAAGATGATCGAGTCCGGCTACGACGTGCAGCTCGTGCGCTCGGAGATCGACTGGAGATCCGGGCTGCGCTGGCAGGACACGGCAGAGGTGGCCGTGTCGACCGCCCGCATCGGGCGCACCAGCTTCGCGCTGGACTTCGAGGTGCGGCGCGACGGGCACGAGGTCACGTGCATGGGTCGCACGGTCTACGTGGTGGTCGCCGCCGACGGCTCCGGCAAGCGCGAGATCCCGGCGTTCATCGCCGACGCGCTGGGCGAGCCGGCTCCGTTGCGGGCCGACTGACGGTCTCCGCCAGGCTCTCGTCGATCGGCGTGGCGGTGATGCCCAGCGCGGCGACGGCCGCCGTCGAGTCCATGATGAACGGGCCGCGGAACTGGTACTGGGTCTCCCGCAGCTCGCGGACCAGCGGGTCCGCGAACCCCCCGAGCCAGAGGACGAACCCCGGCATGGTCGACAGCCGCGGCGGCGGGGCGTCGGCCAGCGCACACGACCGGGTGACGACCTCACGCACGGAAAGCGGCGGCACGCTCGGTACGTGCCACGCCCGGCCCCATGCGTGCTCGTCGTCGGCGACGGCGACGAGGGTGCGGGCGACGTCCCCGACGGCGGTCCAGGTGCGCGGGGCGTCGAGGTCCGCGGGCACACTCGCCCGCCTGCCGGCGAGCACCCGAGGCAGCACCGCGAGAGTGAGCATCGACTGGGATCCAGCACCGATGTGGTCGGACGCCCGTACGTCCGCGGTGCGGATCCGACCGGCCTCGTGGCGGGCGAGCGCGTCCTGCCACATCCGGGCCCGGACGCGCGCCTTCGGCCCGGCCGGGCGCGCCGGCACGTCCTCGGTGAGCGGGCCGTCGACCGGGCCGTAGAGGTAGAGGTTGCCGGCCGAGACGAGGACGGCACCGGTTGCCTCGGCGGTGTCGAGCAGCGCGTTCGCAAGCGGCGGCCAGTCGAGCGTCCAGCGGTGGTACGGCGGCGCGGCGCAGTTGTAGAGGGCGACCGCGCCGTGCGCGATGCGGGCGAGGGCGGCGGAGTCGGTCGCGTCCGCGCCGACCCGCTCGACGGACGGGTGCTCCGGCCCGGTCCCCCGCCTGCTGACCAGCCGAACCTGATCGCCACGGGCGGCGAGCAGCCGGGCCGTCGCCACCCCCACCGCGCCCGCTCCCACGACCACCTGCAGCGCCACGGCTACCCCCAAAAGCTCGTTCCGATTCGAGAACACTGTTCTCTCATCGAGGCTAGCGCACGAGGTTCGACATGCCAAGAACAATGTTCTCCTTCCGTGCGCACGATCTCGTCGTGTGGGAGTCTCACCACGTGCCCGCCCCGTCCCTGCGCGCTCGTGTGCGCGCCGAGCTCGTCGACGAGATCAAGGCGGCCGCCCGCCGCCGCCTGGCGATCGACGGCCCCGGCCTGACGCTGCGCGCGGTCGCGCGCGATCTCGAGATGGTGCCGTCCGCGCTCTACCGCTACTTCGACGGCCGCGACGCCCTGCTCACCGCCCTGATCACGGACGCGTACGAGGAGCTCGGCGCCGCCGCGGAGGCGGCGGAGGCCGCCGTGGAACCGTCCGACCTGCGTGGGCGCTGGATGGCGCTCTGCCGGGCGGTGCGGCACTGGGCTCTGGACCACCCCGCCGAGTACGCGCTGCTCTACGGCACGCCGGTGCCCGGCTACACCGCGCCGGCCGACACCATGCCGCCCGCGTCGCGGGTGGTCGTGGCGCTGGTCCGGGTGGCCGCGGAGGCGTCGCGGGCGGTGGACGTCCCGGTCGCCCCGGCACTGCACGCGGATCTCGACCGGATCGTCACCCAGGCCGTAGGCCCTCCCACGGACGCCCGCCCCACCGACCGAGCCCTGCTGGCCGGGCTCGCCGCGTGGAGCCAACTGTTCGGCCTGGTGAGCTTCGAGGTGTTCGGCCGGCTCGCGGAGATGTTCGAGGACCCGGCCGCGCATTTCGACCACCAGATGCAGACGATGGCCGATCTCGCGGGACTACCCTGATCGGCCCCAGTGGGAATCAGCGCAGGCGGGCGTCGACCCAGCGCAGCGCCGCCTCGCCCTGCACCCGCTGGAACTCCCGCACGCGCTCCAGGTTCGGAGGTGGCGGCAGCACCGAGTGCCGCAGGAAGAATCCCGTCAGTGCGACGAGAACGGCGGTGACCGCGTCCGGGTCCGCCTTGCGCGCCGGCGGGTAGGCGGCCCAGACCTCCTCCGGGTCGGTGCCGGTGACCGCGGCGCTCGGCAGCAGGAACAGCAGGTCGAGCCACGGCGCACCGATCTTGGCGTGCGGCCAGTCGACGAAGACGACATCGTGCGGCGTCAGCAGGATGTTGTCGGCGCGCAGGTCGCCGTGCACCAGCGAGTCGCCCGCTGCCGCCGCGGCCCAGCCGTCCTCGATCGCGGCGAGCTCGTCGATCCGAGCGCGGACCGCGGGGCCAAGCGGGGCGGCCGCGGCCGGATCGGCGGCGAGCGTCCGCCAGCCCCGGAAGCCGTTCTCGTCGAGCGCCGCGATCGGGCGGATCGCGATCGGGCTCGGGGTGAGCCGGTCGGCGAGCCCGGCCATGGCCTCGACCACCCTGGCGAGCTCGCCGGGGCGCCACGGCTCCGCGGGCGTCTCGCCCTCCACGTCCTCGACCACGAGCGCCACCCAGTTACCCTCGTCGTAGCTGCCGATGAGGCGGGGAACGGGCAGGTCGGGCGGCAGGGCGGCGAGCACCTCCACCTCCCGCCGATGGAACCCCGGCGCGTCGGGGTTGCGCTCGACGCCCACCGCCTTGGCGAACGCCCGCCGTCCGTCGGCGAGCACGAGGCGAGCGGCGAGGCCGGGCGAGAACCCGCCGGGCTGCGTGTGCGCCGCCACGACGGGCGCGCCGAGGATCTCCTCGATCGCCCTGCGGACCCGCACGGGCAGCTCGTCGAATCCCAGCCGGTTTCCGCCTCCGTTCGGCATGCGCCGAGATCACCGCATGCGCGCGACCACGTCCAGCGGATTACGGCGGGCCGCACCGGAGAGCCGCCGCGACGCCCGGTTCAGCATCGCGCGCACGACGATCGGGTGCACCGGCCGCACCAGCGCCGAGTAGAGCCGCCCACGCCGGTTGTGCAGCCCCACGACGGTGCTGAGCACGACCCGATCGGGCTCGCGGCGCACCGACGCCCTGAAGTCGAGGTGGTTCGCGTCCGTGCCGAGCAGCACCTCGTCCTCGGTGCGGGCAAGGGTGGCGAACGCGCCCGCTCCGCTGCGGTCGATCCCGACGAGCCCGACCAGCAGCTCACGCAGCCCGAGCGCGGCGAGCACCCAGCGCGGCGGGTGGCGGAACACCGCGTCCGCCCACACCTGCGGGTCGGCCGGCATGCCGGGAAGCGCGCGGACGGCGTAGGCGTCCGTCCAGTCGACGCGCGGGAGCGCACCGGAGATCAACGGTGTGCGCGGCGGGGCGGTGGCGATCGACCGCGGCACCTCGAACGCCCGCAACAGCCGCACGTACGCCGACCGGCGGGCCGGGCGCGCGGGCTCGACCCCGACCGCGCGCTCGGCGTTGTCGAGGAGCTCCTCCAGCAGCGCGTCGTGCGCCCAGCGGACGGCGAGCGGCCATGCCAGCCGCATCGCGCCGGTGAACCGCCCCTCGGAGACGTACCGCAGGAGCGTGCGGTCGGGGCCCGCGGGCTCGGCGGAGATCACGTGCCGGCCCTCGATCCCATCGCCAGGAGTGAACTCGAACTCGACCCTGCGGCCCGGCTCGTATCCGGTGACGCGATAGCGGATCGAGCTGTGCCCGCCCGCCGCACCGACCGCAACGGGCCGGTCCAGCACCATCGGCTGCCACCCCGGCGTCGGCCACAGCACGTCGTCGGGCCCGCCGATCCGGTCGAGAAGCGGGCCGACCCGCTCGATCGGAGCCGGAACGATCCGCTCGTGGACGTTGCGGACCATGGAGCCACCTCCGTACGCCACCGTATGGACAGCCGTACGGTACCGTACGGAGATGCCGGTTCGGAAGCAACTGACGGCGGGCGACTGGACATCCGCGGCACTCGCGGCGCTGGCGCGCGGTGGCATAGCGGCCGTAGCGGTCGAGCCGATCGCGGCGTCGCTCGGCACCACGAAGGGCAGCTTCTACTGGCACTTCAGCAGCCGGGACGCGCTGCTCGAAGCCGCGCTGCGGCTGTGGGAACGCACCGAGACCGACGACGTGATCGCACTCGTCGAGACCGAGCCGGACATGCGCCGCAGGCTGCGCATGCTGCTCGCCGTGGCGCTTGGGGCAGGCATCGAGCTCCCGGGGGCCCGCGTCGAGCTCGCCCTGCAGTCCAGCGCGGACCACCCGCTGGTCGCTCCCGTGCTGGCCCGGATCACCACACGGCGCCTCGACTACCTGGCCGCGATGTTCGCCGAGCTCGGCTTCCCGCCCGATGAGGCCCGCCAACGGAGCCTGCTCGCCTACACGGCTTACCTCGGCCACGCGCAGCTCGCGCACGCCACCCCGGGCGCCGCCCCGTCCGGCGTGGCGCTTCCCGCGTACGTCGACTCAGTGATCGCCACTCTCACCGCCCGGTAGGGCAATGGGACCGAACCGGCCCCTCAACGCCTGGTGACCGACGCCAGGTACCGCGCCACCCAGCCGTCGCTGATGTGTCGCTTCCACAGCGTCGACACCGGCTCGTCCTCGTCGGCGTAGCGGTCGGTCCGCTCCAGCGCGCCGCGGCGAAGTTGCCCCTTCGTAGTGGCGAACGTGTCCGGTGGCACGTCCCGCGCCAGCGCGGCGCCCGCGGCGAGCGCCCGGGAGCCCAGCTCGGCCGCGGGGACGACCTCGTGGACCAGCCCGAGCCGCGCGGCCTGGTCGGGGAGGTAGGTCTGCGCGCCCATCACGAGCTCGCGCGCACCCCGCTCACCCACCGCGGTGCCGAGCACCTCCAGCGCGATGCGCGGGAACGGCACCCCCACCTTGATCTCGGGCACCCCGATCCGGCCGTCACCATCGGCCATCAGCACGACGTCGGCGCAAGCCGCCAGGACGCAGCCACCGGCGATCGCGTGTCCGTTCACCGCCGCGACGAGCGGCTTCGGCAGCTCGAACGCCGCCCGGAACGCGTCGGCCAGCGCCGGGAGGAACTTCTCGACGTACGGGTCGCCGCCCGCAGCGCAGCGCTTGAGGTCGACACCTGCCGAGAAGGCGCGGTCCGATCCGGTGACGACCACCACACGGGCCGGATCGGCCGCGAGCGCGCGGAACCGTTCAGCGAGCGCCTGGCACAGCTCGAGGTCCATCGCGTTGACCGGGCCGTGCGCCATCCGCAGCACCGCGACCGGAACGCCCTCGACGTCGATGTCATCGCGTACGAGCACGTCTGGAACCTACCGCCGCTTCGCACACGTGGCAGGCTGCGCATGAGCGCATCCGAACAACGAGGTGAGGGATAGTCATGCCGCAGCAGGTCCGCGGGGTCGTCGCGCACAAGAAGGGTGAGCCGGTCTCGCTGGAGACGGTGATCGTGCCGGACCCGGGGCCCGGTGAGGCGGTCGTGAAGGTGCAGGCCTGCGGGGTCTGCCACACCGACCTGCACTACCGCGAGGGCGGGATCAACGACGAGTTCCCGTTCCTGCTCGGGCACGAGGCCGCGGGGGTCGTCGAGACCGTCGGCGAGGGTGTCACGGACGTCGAGCCGGGGGACTTCGTCATCCTCAACTGGCGCGCCGTCGACGGCACGTGCCGCGCCTGCCGCCGCGGCGAGCCCTGGTACTGCTTCTCCACCCACAACGCCGCGCAGAAGATGACCCTCGAGTCCGGCCAGGAGCTCTCCCCCGCGCTCGGCATCGGCGCGTTCGTCGAGAAGACCCTCGTCCACGCCGGGCAGTGCACGAAGGTGAACCCCGAGGTCAAGCCGGAGGTTGCGGGGCTGCTCGGCTGCGGGGTCATGGCCGGCATCGGCGCGGCCATCAACACCGGGAAGGTGGGTCGCGGCGACTCGATCGCCGTGATCGGCTGCGGCGGCGTGGGCGACGCGGCGATCGCAGGCGCCCGGCTCGCCGGCGCGTCCACGATCATCGCGATCGACGTGGACGACCGGAAGCTGGCCTGGGCGAAGGAGTTCGGCGCCACCCACACCATCAACTCGCGCTCGCAGGACGTCGTCGAGGGGGTGAAGGCCCTCACCGACGGCAACGGTGCGAACGTCGTCGTCGAGGCTGTCGGCCGCCCCGAGACCTACAAGCAGGCCTTCTACGCCCGCGACCTCGCAGGCACCGTCGTGCTCGTCGGCGTGCCCACCCCCGACATGATGGTCGACCTGCCCCTGATCGACGTGTTCGGCCGCGGCGGCTCGCTCAAGTCGTCCTGGTACGGCGACTGCCTGCCGTCCCGCGACTTCCCCATGCTCGTCGACCTGCACCTGCAGGGCAGGCTGCCGCTGGAGAAGTTCGTCAGCGAGACGATCGGGCTGGACGGCGTCGAGGCCGCGTTCGAGAAGATGCACAAGGGCGAGGTCCTGCGGTCGGTGGTGATCCTGTGACGATCGACCGGGTCGTGACGTCCGGGACGTTCTCCCTCGACGGCGGCACCTGGGACGTCGACAACAACGTGTGGATCGTCGGCGACGAGCGCGAGGTGCTCGTCGTCGACGCCGCGCACGACGCCGACGCGATCGCCGCGGCCGTTGGCGACCGGCGGGTCGTCGCGGTGGTGTGCACCCACGCCCACGACGACCACGTCAACCAGGCCCCCGCGCTCGCCGACCGGTTCGGCGCGCCCATCCTGCTGCACCCCGCAGAGGCTCCGCTGTGGGAGATGACCCACCCCGACCGCAAGCCGGACGCAGAGCTGACCGACGGCCAGACGCTCACCGCGGGCGGGGTGGCGGTGCGGGTGCTGCACACCCCCGGCCACTCCCCCGGCTCGTGCTGCCTGTACGCACCCGAGCTCGGCACGCTGCTTTCCGGCGACACCTTGTTCCAGGGAGGCCCTGGCGCCACGGGCCGCTCGTTCTCCTCATTCGACACGATCATCGACTCGATCCGCGACCGGCTCCTGCCGCTGCCGGGCGACACGGTGGTCCGCACGGGTCACGGCGACCCGACGACGATCGGTGCGGAGCTGCCGCACCTGGAGGAGTGGATTGCGCGGGGCCACTGAGGAGCCCGGCAGTCGGGACCGAGATTGCATTCAGCGCGATCCGGGGAAGACCGAACAGCGCTGGATGCAATCTCGAACATAGGCCACCAGGTAGCACATTGGTGCTACATTTGCGTTTGTGAGTGAGCCGGAGAGCATCGGGATCCGCGCACCCTCGATGCCATCCACCTCGCCACTGCCCTGATGATCCGCGACGACGTCGACATCGTGCTCACCTACGACGTCCTGCTACGCGAGGCGGCCGAGGCTCATGGTCTGCCGACGGCCGCCCCAGGCCTGATCCAGGCCACCACCACACCAGCGCAGAGCAGCGCTGCCGCCGCCTCGAACCCGGCGGAGTAGCCGAGAGGCGGGCGTCGGCGGCCGCTGGACCCGACTACTGCTTCGGCTCGATGCCCGTGACCTGAGCCCACTGCCAGGTATCGGTGTACTGCTGGAACGTGACGACCTTGCCGTCCCGGAAGTCCCATACGTGGGCGGCCAATGCGTCCAGGGCCTTCCCGGTCGCCTTGGCCGTCGCCCGGTAGCGGGCCTGGACGAACACCGTGTCGCCCGCGACAGAGATCCGGCCGACGTCGATCCGGAAGCCGTCGAAGTCTCGCGCGAGCGGACCCATGACACCTTCCAACACGGCCTGCGTTCCGCGGAACGGGCCGCCGGGCCAGTGGATGGAGTGCTCGGACTCGTTCCACTCGACGTCATCGTCGAGAATGGCGACGAGCGGGCCGACGTCGCCCTTCGCAAAGCCGTCGTACGCTTCCTGCACGAGCGCCGCGTGGTCCGACATCGCGATCCTCCTCGGTGGTCCCCGCCGTGGGAGCGGCGACCGTAGCCCCGAGCGCTCGTGAAGGGACACCGCCGTTCAGACGCCGTGCGGGCTATCGAGCCCGCCGCCCTGGCCTGGTCAAGGTCACCGCCATCCCGGCGCAGAGCAGGACGGCCGCCGCCCCGAAGGCGGCCGGGTAGCCGAACGACTCCGCCACCGCCCCGAGCCCGAGTGCGCCCACGCCCGTGCCGGCGTCGTAGGCGATGTTCCAGATCGCGCTCGCCGCGCCGTAGCCGCCGGCGCCGAAAGCGGCGAACAGCACGGTGAGAGAGTCGTTCTGCACCATGCCGAAGCCGAACCCGACGGCGGCGGCCCCGATCACGACGAGTGCGCCGCCGCCGACGACCTCGACGCCCATCCCCGCCGCGGCGAGCAGCATCCCAGGGACGAGGAGCCGGCCACCCCAGCCGCGCCGGTCCACCAGCTCGCCCGCCACCAGCCGGCCGAGCAGCGCGCCCGCCGCCGTCGCCAGCAGGGCTCCCGGCACGAGCAGCCCGGCATCCGGCACGGCGAGCGGGAGGAAGGTGATCAGGCCGCCCTGGGCGATCGAGCACGTCAGCATGGCGAACACCGGCACCAGCGCCGACCGCGTGACCCGGCGCGGCCCCGCCGGAATCGCGACGGTCGTGCGAGCCACCCGGATCGCCGGCACGAGCAGCGCGCCAAGTACCGGGGCGACTCCCGCCACGACGAACACCGCGGTGAAGCCGAACCGCTCGACCACGGCGACACCGGCCGCAAGCAGCGCGAGCTGGGGCAGCCCGACGGCAAGGCCGTACCAGCCCGCCGCGCGTCCGTGCTGCTCCCGCGGCACGAGCTCCGCCACCAGCGCGCTCCCCGCCACCGTCGCCAGCCCGAACCCGACGCCACGCAGCGCCGAGAGCGCGAGCACGAGCGGGAGGTCGGACGAGAGGGCGAGGGCGGGCGCGGGGGCCCCGAGCAGCACGGATCCGGCGGCTAGCACCCAGCGGTGGCCGAGCCGCACGAGCAACCACGGCACCGCGAGCTGGGTGGCGACGGTCGTCGCCATCAGCACCGCGGTGGTGGCACCTGCCCCGAACGCCCCCGATCCGCCGCGCGCGGCCCAGAGCGGCACGACCGGGAGCAGCAGCGCGTAGCCGCTGAAGCAGAACGTGGTGGCTCCGAGCATGAACCGGAACGGGGCGCCGCTGATCCCGGCGCGAGCGCTGGTCGAGACCACACCCCGAGCGTAGGTCTCACACTTCCGGGTATCCGGTCACATACGCTATCGTGGATCATTAGGCGGGGCTTACTGATTGATTAGAGGTGGCTAATGCCAGGGGTGGGGCGCCGCACCGTGCTGGTCGCGGCCGGGCTGCTCACGCTCTCCGGCTGCGTCGCCGCTCCGCCGTCGGCCACCGACCCGATCGGGAACCGGCGGGTCCGCGTCACGACCACCACGAACTTCCTCACCGATACCGTCACCCGGATCGGCGGCGATCGGGTGGACGTCACCGGCCTGATGGGCCCCGGCGTCGACCCGCACCTGTACCGGGCAAGTGCGGGAGACGTGCAGGCGCTGCGCGGGGCCGACGTGATCCTCTACTGCGGGCTGCACCTCGAAGGCCGGATGGGCGAGCTGTTCCTCGAGCTCGGGGAACGGCAACCGACGAGGGCCGTGACGGACGGCATCCCCCGCGAGCAGCTGCTCGCTCCCCCCGACACCAGCACGGAGTACGACCCGCACATCTGGTTCGACGTCTCGCTGTGGTCGAAGGTCAGCGAGTCGATCGCCGCCGCGCTCGTCGAGCGCGACCCGGAGCACGCCGACGGCTACCGGGCCCGCCTCGACACCTACCTCGCGGAGCTGGCCGCGCTGGACGCCGAGATCGACCGGCGGCTCGCGGCGATCCCGCAGCAGCGGCGGGTGCTCGTCACGTCCCACGACGCGTTCAACTACTTCGGCCGCCGCTACCGGCTCGATGTGGCCGGAATCCAGGGCATCTCCACCGCGGCCGAGGCCACCACCGCCGACGTCGAGCGGGTTGCGCGGCTCGTGGCCGAGCGCGACGTGCCCGCCGTATTCATCGAGTCGAGCGTGCCCCGCCAGACGATCGACGCCCTGCTGGCCGCCGCCGCGCAGCACGGCGTGCAGATCCACGTCGGCGGGGAGCTCTACACCGACGCCGCGGGGAATCCCGGCACCCCGGAGGGCACCTACATCGGGATGCTGCGCGCCAACGCCGACCGGATCGCGGACGGGCTGATCGATCAGAGGGGATGACGCGATGCTCATGAGCTCGACCGAGACCCGGACCGCCAGCGCGCTGGAGGTCCGTGGGCTGACCGTGTCCTACCGGTCGGCGCCGGTGCTGTGGGAGGTCGACTGCGCGTTCCCGGCTGGGCACCTGTCAGCGATCGTCGGGCCGAACGGGGCGGGCAAGTCCACGCTGCTCAAGGCCGCGCTCGGCCTCGTCCCCTCCGACGCGGGGCGAGTGCTGATCGACGGTGTCGAGGGCAGGCGCGCGCTCGACCACGTGGCGTACGTGCCGCAGGCGGAGTCGGTGGACTGGGACTTCCCGATCACCGTGCGCGAAGTCGTTGAGATGGGCCGCTACCGGTCCACCGGCTGGTTCCGCCGCGTCGGGCGGGCCGACCGGGCGATCGCGGCGGAGTGCCTGGAGCGCGTCGGGATGGCGGGCTTCGAGAAGCGGCAGATCGGGCAGCTGTCCGGGGGCCAGCGGCAGCGCGTGTTCTTGGCGCGCGCGCTCGCGCAGCGGGCGCCGGTGCTCGTCATGGACGAGCCGTTCGCCGGGATCGACGCCCGCACCCAGGAGGATCTGCTGCGCCTGCTCGGCGAGCTGCGCGACGCGGGCGGCTCGGTCGTGGTCGTCCACCACGACATGGCGCAGGTGCGGGCCGCATTCGACTGGACGTTGCTGCTCAACGTGCGCGTGCTCGGGTGCGGACCCACGGCCGATGTGCTCACCACCGACGCGGTACGCGCTGCGTACGGGGCGGCAGTGACGTGGACCGGCTGAGCGCGGCGCTGGGCCTGCCGTACACCGACGCGGTCGTGGTCGCGGGCGCGCTCGTCCTCGGCATCACGAGCGGGGTGCTCGGCGCGTTCGCCGTGCTGCGCCGCCGCAGCCTCGTCGGCGACGCGGTGGCGCATGCGACGCTGCCGGGCGTCTGCGTCGCGTTCCTCGTCGCGGGGGTGAAGGACGTGCCGGGTCTGCTGCTCGGGGCCGCGGTTGCGGGGATGGTGGCCGCGCTGCTGATGGTGGGGATCGAGCGGGCAGGGCGGATCCGGCCGGACGCCGCGATCGGTGTGGTGCTGTCCGGGTTCTTCGCGTTCGGCGTCGTGCTGCTCACGCACCTGTCCAACAGCTCGGACGCCGACCAGGCAGGCCTGGAGAACTACCTGTTCGGACAGGCCGCCGGGTTGCTGGAACGCGACGTCGCCGTGATGGCCGCGCTCGCCGCCGTGGCGCTGGTCGTGGTCGGGGTGCTGCGCAGGGCGCTCACCACCACGCTGTTCGACCCCGCGTTCGCCGGCGCGATCGGCCTCCCGGTACGGGCTCTGGAGACGCTGATGACGGCACTGCTCGTCGTCGCGGTCGTGATCGGGGTGCGGGTGGTCGGCGCAATCCTCATGGTCGCGATGCTCGTGGTGCCCACGGTCACCGCCCGCCAGCTCGCCGACCGGTTCCCGAGCGTGCTCGTGCTCGCCGGGCTGATCGGGGCGGCGGTCGGGGTCACGGGTGCGCTCACGGCCACCCGCGGGCAGCTGCCCACCGGGCCGGTGGTCGTGCTCACCGGCTTCGCCGTTGCGCTCGCGGCGCTGCTACTGGCACCCGGTCGCGGCGTGCTGTGGCAGGCTCGTCGACTCGCGTCGCGACGGCGGATCGTGCGGCGCGACGCCGTGCTCGCCCACCCCGACGCCCCGACGACGAGCCTGAGCGACCGGCTGATCCGCGCCGGCCTGCGCCGCCGGGGGCTGCTCGCCGCCGACGGCACGCTCACCGCCACCGGTCGGGCGGCAGCTGCCGAGACGGCGGAGCGCAGGGCCCTGTGGTCGGCATGGCTCGAGCACGGCCCGTCGATCCGCTTGCCGGACGCCCGCGAGCCGGACCCGGTCGACCTGGCCGGAAGCCTCGGCGAGGACGCGGTGGCCCAGCTCCGCAAGGTCGTGAGTGGAAACGCGAGCTATAGCGCGCGTATCCGCTCACGACCTCTAGGAGGAAGCCAGGATGAGTGACGGAGCACTGATCGTCGTCATCGCAGGTCTGGTGGCCACCGCCTGCGGCTTGTTGGGGCCGTTCCTCGTGCTACGCCGGATGGCGCTGCTGTCGGACGCCGTCAGCCATGCGGTGCTGCCGGGGATCGTCGCCGTCTGGCTGGTGGCGCAGACGAGGGCCCCGCTCCCGGTGATCATCGGCGCCGCCGCGTTCGCCGTGCTCTGCGTGCTCGGCATCGACGCGCTGCGGGCCACCGGCCTCGTCGCGTCCGACGCGGCGATCGCGCTGGTCTTCCCCGCGCTGTTCTCGCTCGGGGTGCTCGGCGTCACCCGCTACGCCGCGGGCATCCACCTCGACCTCGACTCCACGATCTACGGCGAGATCGCGTTCGTGCCGTTCGACACCGTCTGGGTCGGCGGCTACGAGGTCGCCCGCTCCGGGCTGGTGCTCGGCGGGGTCGTGCTGCTCAACGTGGTGCTCGTCGGGCTGATGTGGAAGGAGCTCAAGGCCACGACGTTCGACCCGCAGTTCGGCGCCACCGTGCGGCTGCGCCCGGTGCTGCTGTCCCGGCTCCTGCTGGTGGCCTCGGCCGTCACAGCGGTGGCCGCGTTCGACGCCGTCGGGGCGATCCTCGTGGTGACGCTGCTGATCGTCCCGGCGGCCACGGCATACCTGCTCACCGACCGGCTCGTGGTCATGGTGGCGCTCGCGATCGGCATCGGGTGGGTCGGTGCCGCCGTGGGGTACGCCGTCGCGCTCCCCATGGACAGCTCGATCGCGGGCGCGATGGGGCTGGTGTGCACGGCCTGCTTCGTGCTGGCGCTGCTGCTCTCGCCCCGCCACGGACTCCTCACCCGCCGGTGGCGCCGGGCGCGGGCCGGCGCACCCCTTCCCGGCTGACGCGCCCCATCTCCGTTCACGCTCGCCGCCGACGCGTCGCGTGAGACGAGACGGGGTGCGCGAACGCCGGTACGCACGGCACCCTGGTCGGGTGCCGCTCCCCGACGCCGACTTCCCAGCGGACCCCTACCCCGGCGCCGTGCCGGACTTCTCGTTCGCGCACGTCGACGGGGAGTCGCACGTGCTCCACACGGACAGCTGGACCATCGACGGCACCCCCGTCGACGGTTGGCTCGCCGGCTACGGGGCGGTTCCGTCCGCGCGGCGCGTTCCCCTGCTCGCCTACGGCTCCAACCGCTGCCCGAGCAAGATCACCTGGCTGCGCAGGGCACTCGGGATGGGCGACGACCCCGTCGTGGCACTGCGGGTCAGTACCCGCGGTGTCGCGGCGGTGTGGGCCGGCGGGCTCCGACGCCGCGACGGCCAGCGGCCCGCGGTGCTCGCCGCGGCGCCCGGCGTCGTCGAGGAGCACGTCGTCTGGCTCGCGACGGCCGAGCAGATCGCCGTGCTGGACCGCTGCGAGGGCCGCGACGAGCGCTTCCGCCTGGCCCGCCTGCGCACCGGAGAGGTGCGCACGGCCGACGGCGTCCGGATCCCGGAGCCGTGGTGCTACGTCGGGCACGGCGCCATCCGCCGCCCACTGCACGTGGACGGGGCGCCCGTCCGATGCGCGGACCTGCCCCAGGAGGCGGCACACGGGCTCAGCGGCGAACCCGGCGACGACGGCCTCGACGCACCGACGGTGGCCGGAGCACCGCACGGCGACGAGTGGCCCGCGGCCATCTTCGTCTACGGCCTCCTGCAGCCCGGCCACCGCTCGTGGCGGCTGGTGGCGCCGCACAGCGCGGGCGAGCCGCTCCCCGCGAGCGTCGACGGGGTCGTGTACGACACCGGCCTCGGCTACCCGGCGCTGCGCCGCGACATCAAGGGTCGAGCACCCGGATGGCTGGTGCCGGTGCGGAACCCGGCGGACCTCCTGCCGACCCTCGACGAGTACGAGGGCAGCCAGTACCGCCGCGAGCGGCTGGTCACGGCCGAGGGCACCGTCTGCTGGAGCTACGTGTGGGCAGCCCCGTTCGACGGGTTCCGTCCACTGCCCGCCGGCTGGCGTTAGGCCGGCGCTGCGCGCAGCACCGCCGCCGACGTCCCCGGCAACGGCTTCCGCGCGCTCTCCGCCACCGCGATCACCGCCGCCATCGAGATCACGGAGGCGACGACGAGGTAGATCCCGGGCATCGCGTTGTTCCCGGTGCTGATCACCAGCGTCTCCAGGACGAACGGTGCGGTTCCACCGAAGATCGACGTCGAGAGGTTGTAGCCGATCGAGAAGCCGCCGTACCGGACGTCCGTCGCGAAGAGCGCAGGCAACGTGGCCGACATCGTGCCGAGCAACATCACCAGCAACAGGCCGAGGACGACCAGCCCGGCCACCGTTCCGGTCACCGTGCCGAGCGCGAGCAGCATGAAGGCCGGGTAGCCGAGCACGATGAACCCGATGCACGCGGCCACGATCAGCGGCTTGCGGCCGATCCGGTCGGACAGCGCGCCCACCGGGATGATCACGAACATGATCATCAGCATCATGCCGAGGATGTAGAGCAGCGCGGGCGTCTCCGCGAGGCCGAGCGTCGTCTGCAGGTACGTCGGCATGTAGAAGAGGATCGTGTAGACGGCGACGTTGTAGAAGAGCACCAGTCCCATGCAGACCAGCACGGGCCGCCAGTGGTGGACAAGGGTGTCCTTGAGCGGCGACTCCGACACCTGGTGCCGCTCCTCCAGCTCCCGGAACGCGGGCGTGTCCTCGAGCTTGCTCCGCAGGTACAGCCCGACGAGCCCGAGCGGGCCCGCGATCAGGAACGGGATCCGCCAGCCCCATGACGCCATCGCCTCAGGGGACAGGCCGAGCTGCAGGACCGTCACCAGGCCGGCCGCGAGCACGAACCCACCCGTCGTGCCGAATTCGAGGAAGCTGCAGTAGAAGCCGCGGCGCTTGTCCGGCGCGTACTCCGCGATGAAGGCGGCGGCCCCGCCGTACTCGCCTCCCGTCGCGAAGCCCTGCACCAGCCGTGCGACGACCAGCAGGATCGGCGCGAGCCAACCCACCGCGCCGAACGTCGGGAGCAGCCCGATCGCGAAGCTCGCCGCCGACATCACCACGATCGTGAGCGCGAGCACCCGCTTCCGGCCGACCCTGTCACCCAGCGGGCCGAGGATCATGCCGCCGAGCGGGCGCACCAGGTACGCAACCGCGAAGAGGGCGAACGTGAGCGCGACATTCGCGCTCTCGTCCCCGCCCGGGAAGAAGCTCATCGCGATGTAGATCGCGACGTAGCTGTAGATGCCGTAGTCGAACCACTCGACGAGGTTCCCCATGGCGGCGGCCCCCACCGCCTTGCGGACCGTCCGCTCGTCGACCTCGTGTGCCTGCTGATGTTCCTGCGTGGCCATAGGCCCCCCTTACGGTGTTGCCGGTCGAACCTATGAGCGGTCCGGAGGGCCCGCAAACGCTGGCACTACTGTCTGTGTGTGCTGGAGATCGCACGAGTCAGCAAGCGGTTCGGGGCGCGGCAGGCGCTCGACGACGTCTCGTTCACCGTCGAGCCGGGCGAGGTGTTCGGGTTCGTCGGCAGCAACGGCGCCGGCAAGACCACGACGATGCGCATCGTGCTCGGGGTGCTCTCCGCCGACGCGGGCGAGGTGCGCTGGAAGGGCCGCCCGGTGGACGCCGACGTGCGCAGGCGCATCGGCTACATGCCCGAGGAGCGGGGCCTCTACCCGAAGATGCGAGTCGGTGACCAGCTGCGCTACCTGGCCAGGCTGCACGGCCTCTCCGCCGCGGACGCCGCCGCGGCCGTCACGGTGTGGACCGAGCGGCTCGGCGTCGGCGCGCGGCTCGGCGACGAGGTGCAGAAGCTCTCCCTCGGCAACCAGCAGCGGGTGCAGCTGTGCGCCGCGCTCGTGCACGCCCCGGAGGTGCTCGTGCTCGACGAACCGTTCTCCGGGCTCGACCCCACGGCGGTCGAGGTGATGAGCGGCGTGCTGCGCGACAAGGCCGACGCCGGCGTCCCGGTGATCTTCTCCAGCCACCAGCTCGAGCTCGTGGAGCGGCTGTGCGACCGGATCGGGATCATCGCGGACGGGCGCATGGTGGCCGTCGGCAGCGTCGCCGACCTGCGGGAACGCGGCGGTGCGGCCGCCGTGCTCGACGTCGAAGGGCCGCCGCCAGGCTGGGCTACGGCGCTGCAAGGCGTCGAGGTGCTCGACGACACCGACGGGCGCACCCGCGTGCGGCTCGCCGCGGGCACCGACGACCAGGACGTGCTGCGAGCGGCGCTCGCCGCTGGGCCGGTGCACGAGTTCCGCCGGTGGCGCCCGCCGCTCACCGAGCTCTACCGCGACGTCGTGCAGGCCGGCCCCGCGCAGGCGGAGGGCGCGGCATGAGCGCGCCGCTGCCCGCCCGCAGCGCGGTCCTGCTCGTCGCGCGCCGCGAGTTCGTCACGCAGGTCCGCTCGCGCAGCTTCGTGGTCGGCATCGTGATCACGCTCGTCTTCTTCGGCGGGCTGCTCCTGCTCGGCACCTACATCGGTGGCCAGACCTCGAGCCACACGCTCGGCGTCGCCCCACAGGCCGTGTCGATCCGGCCGGTCCTCGAGCAGACCGCACACCTGCAGGGCACCGAGCTCACCGTCCGCGAGGTCGACGACGCCGACGGACGCGGACAGGTCCGGGACGGGGCCCTCGACGCACTGCTCACCGGCGCGCCCGGCGCGTACGAGCTCGTCGGCCTCGACTCCGTGGAGGGCACACTGCAGGCGATCGTGGGGGACGCGGTCGCGCAGCAGGCCGTCACCGCGGCTCTCGCCGGCGCGGGGGTGGACCCCGCGCGGGTCGCGAACTCCTCCGCGCTCGAGGTCAGCACGCTGGAACCGGCCGACAGCGGGAGCGGCCAGCGGCTCGCGGTCGCGTTCGTCGGGACGATCCTGCTGTTCTTCTCGCTCAGCGGGTACGGCAACCTCGTCGCCACCGGCGTGGTCGAGGAGAAGCAGAGCCGGGTGGTGGAGCTGCTGCTCGCCACGATTACGCCGTGGCAGCTGCTGGCAGGCAAGGTACTCGGGCTCGGCGCGGTGGGGCTGCTGCAGCTGGTGATCCTCAGCGCGATCGCGGGCCTCGGAGCAGGTGCCGCCGGGTTGCTGGTGGTGCCGGGTGCCGCGATGGGCATGTTCGCGATGGTCGTGCTCTGGTACCTGCTCGGCTTCTTCCTCTACGCCTCGCTCTACGCGGCCGTCGGCTCCACGGTCTCGCGGCAGGAGGAGCTGCAGTCGGTCGTGGCACCGATGATCTTCCTGCTGCTGATCCCGTTCGTGCTGGCGCTCAACCTGCTGCCGAGCGACCCGCGCAACGGCCTCGCCGCCGTGCTGTCGTTCGTGCCGTTCTTCTCCCAGACGATCATGCCGGCGCGCTACGCACTCGGCGTCGCGTCGCTCGGGGAGGTACTGGTGGCCGCGGCGCTCGCCGCGGCGGCCATCGTGGTGGTTGTGCGGGTCGCCGGGCGCGTCTACCGGAACTCGGTGTTGCGCACCGGCGCCCGCGTCAGCCTCCGCGACGCCCTGACCAGCTGATCAGGGCGTCGGCGCCGGACGTGGCCGGGGCGACGGGCGCCGCGGCGCCGACTCGGCCGCCGGTGGCGGGGCCGGCACGGCCGGCACCGCCTCCTCGAGGAGCGGCCACTCCCCTCCGTAGTCCGCCCGAGTGGCCCGCCGCGACCGGACGACCCACACCGCGACCGCCAACAACACGGCGAGCGCCAGCCACCTGCCACGACGACCGCGGTGCCCCTCGACGTTCTCCGCCATAGACCTCCACCCTTCCGCCGGATGCGCACGAAGGGTAAGCCGTTCGCACGGGACCCGCGCCACGCCCCGCCCGGCGTTCTCGATCAGCGGTTGGTCATCGGCACGTACGGGCGCTCGGTGGCGCCGACGTACAGCTGGCGCGGCCGGCCGATCTTCGTGGCCGGATCGTTGATCATCTCGCGCCAGTGGGCGATCCACCCCGGCAGGCGGCCGAGGGCGAACAGAACCGTGAACATCTTCGTCGGGAAGCCCATGGCCCGGTAGATCACGCCGGTGTAGAAGTCGACGTTCGGGTAGAGCTTGCGCTCGACGAAGTAGTCGTCGGCAAGGGCCCGCTCCTCGAGCGCCTTCGCGATGTCGAGCAGCTGGTCGCTGACCCCGAGCTTCTTGAGGATCTCGTCGGCGCTCTGCTTCACGATCCGGGCGCGCGGGTCGTAGTTCTTGTAGACCCGGTGTCCGAAGCCCATCAGCCGGGCGCCGTGCTCCCGCTTCTTCACCCGCTCGATGAAGGCGTCGACGTTGCCCTCCTCGACGTCGCGGATCCGCTGCAGCATCTCCAGCACCGCCTGGTTCGCCCCGCCGTGCAGCGGCCCGAACAGGGCGTTGATGCCGGCGGAGATGCTCGCGAACAGGTTCGCCTGCGACGAGCCCACCATGCGGACCGTGGAGGTGGAGCAGTTCTGCTCGTGGTCGGCGTGCAGGATGAGCAGCACCTCGAGGGCACGGACGAAGTCGGGGTCGACCTCGTACGGCTCGGCCGGGAACCCGAAGGTCATCCGGAGGAAGTTCTCGACGAGCCCCAGCGAGTTGTCCGGGTAGAGGAACGGCTGGCCGATCGACTTCTTGTAGGCGTACGCGGCGATCGTCGGCACCTTGGCGAGCAGCCGCACTGTGGACAGCTCCACGGCGTCCTCGTCGAACGGGTCGAGGCTGTCCTGGTAGAAGGTCGACAGCGCGCTGACGGCGCTGGACAGCACCGGCATCGGGTGCGCGTCACGCGGGAAGCCGTCGAAGAACCGTTTCAGGTCCTCGTGCAGCAGGGTGTGGCGGCTGACCCGGTTCGTGAACGAGTCCAGCTGGTCCTTCGTGGGCAGCTCCCCGTAGATGAGCAGGTAGCTGGTCTCCAGGAACGTGGAGCTCTCCGCGAGCTGGTCGATCGGGTACCCGCGGTAGCGGAGGATGCCGGCGTCACCGTCGATGTAGGTGATCGCGGACGCACAGGAAGCGGTGTTGCCGTATCCGGAGTCGAACGTGACGAGTCCCGTCGACGGGAGCAGCTTCCCGATGTCGAACGCGGACGCACCCTCGGTCGCCGGCCGGATCGACATCTCGTACTCGCCGCCGGGGTGGTTCAGAACAGCGGCGCTGGTGGTCTCGTCGGCCATGTGGAGGTTCCCTCACACTCATGTTTTGCGTGGTTGGCCGCAACGCTAGTGCTCCGGATCGGAGTTGCGCCCGTCCTGGCATTGACGCGTTCATCACGACCAATGTCATGTGGCGTGCACAGGGCGGTAACGCCAGAACGCCGGGAACGCCGCTGCCACCACCACCGCACCGACGATCACGAGAACCCCGCCCACCGTCGCCGCCGTCCCGGGTCCCCACCAGGACGCCGCGGGGCCGTGCCAGAGGTCGGCGATCCGCGGACCGCCGACGACCACCACCGCGAAGACCCCCTGCATGCGCCCGCGCATCTCGTCGGTTGCCACGGACTGCAGCATGGACATGCGGAAGACGCCGCTCACCATGTCGCCCGCGCCCGCGAGAGCGAGGAAGATCACGGCGAGCCACAGCGATCCGGTGAGCCCGAACAACGCGACGCCGAGGCCCCAGACGCAGATCGAGAGCGTGACGGCCACTCCCTGGCGCGGGATCCGGTTCAGCCGGCCGGAGAACAGCGCGGCGAGGACCATCCCAGCCGGGATCGCGGCGAACAGCAGCCCGAGCGCGAACCCGCCGCCGGGCGGGTCCCCGTACACGGTGTGCGCGATCTCCGGGAACACCACCCGCGGCATGCCGAACGCCATCGCCACGATGTCCATCAGGAACGACACCAGCAGCACGGCGTGCATGGCCGCGTAGCGGAAACCCTCCGCGATCTCCCTCAGCCCGGCCCGCCTGCGCTCACCACCCGTCTCGGGCGGCACCGACGGCAGCTTCCAGGTCGCCCACAGCGTGGCGAGCAGGGCCAGCGCGTCGAGCAGGTAGAGCGTCGGGAGCCCGATCACCGGGATCAGGACGCCCGCGAGCAGCGGCCCCGCGATCGCGCCTGCCTGGTAGACGGTCATGTTGAGCGTGTTGGCCGCGGGGAGCTGTTCGGCGGGCAGCAGCCGCGGGATCACGGAGTTGCGCGCAGGCTGGTTGACCGCGAGGAACGCCGTCTGCGCGGCGAACAGCCCGAGCACGAGCCAGACCCCGCCGACGCCGCTCGCGGCCGTGACCCAGAGCGCAAGCGACGACAGCGCGATGCCCGCGTTGGTGAACAGCAGCAGGGTGCGCCGGTCCATGGCGTCGGCGATCGCGCCGCCCCACAGCCCGAACACGACCAGCGGCACGAGCCCGAAGAGGCCCGTCAGCCCGACGTACGCCGACGAGCCCGTGAGCTCGTAGATCTGCGCGGGCACCGCGACGACGGACAGCTGCGCCCCGATGACCGTGACGATGCCCGCGGTCCACAGCCTGCGGTAGGCCGGGGTGCGCAGGGGCCGGGTGTCGGTCAGTACCCCGCGCACCGAGCGCGCGATGCGCCTTGTGACTGGCTCGGGGCGCGCGGTCGGGCTGGTGGGGGCATCCGGGCCGGCATTGATCGGCTTCGTTGGGCCATCCGGACCGGACGTTGTCATACGACAACGAGTACCACGTTCCGCGAGTCGCGGTCTCCGTGCGCGCGAGTCGCGGTGTGAGTGCGCGCGAGTCGCGTGAGTGCGGGCTCGTCGGAGTCAGGGGGCCAGGCGGCGGACGCGCCATGTGCGGCTGTGCGGATCGTGCTCGAAGCGCAGCCGGTCGTGCATCCGGTTGCTCCGGCCCTGCCAGAACTCCACCTGCTCCGGCAGGATCCGCCAGCCGCCCCAGTGCGGCGGAGGCGGTACCTCCTCCTCGGCCGCGAAGCGCTGCGTGGCGGCCTTGAGCGCGTCGTCGAGCACGCGCCGGTCTCGCACCTCGACCGACTGGGCCGACGCCCATGCCCCGAGCTGGGAACCGCGGGGCCGGGTGGACCAGTACGCCGCGTTCTCCGCGGGCGTCACCAGCTCGACGTGGCCGCGCACGTGCACCTGCCGGTGCTGGGCGTACCAGGGGAAGGTGGCCGATGCGTACCGCGTGGCGCGCAGCTGGTGGCTCTTCGCTGACGTGTAGTTCGTGTAGAAGACGACGCCGCGGGCGTCGAGGCCCTTGCACAGCACCGTGCGCGAGGTCGGCCTGCCGTCCTCGCCCGTGGTGGCCAGCACCATCGCGTTGGGTTCCGCGACGCCATCGGTGATCGCCTCGTCCATCCACAGCGCCAGCTGTTCGTGCCACGTGGCGGCGAGATCGCCCACGTCGAGCTCGTCGGTACGCGCATAGTCCACGCGCATCGTCGCCAGCTGCTCTGCCATCGACGCCCTCCCCCGGGTAGCGGACCCACCACGCTATGTGCAACGACACGCGATCGACACCCCCGGTGACCGAAGCCACCCGGTCGCCCGTTGCACGTCCCCCGATGCAGCGGCAGGGTTGCGCCAACCACGACGAGGAGGACGCGGTGACCACTGCGCCGACCGCACCCGGATCGGACCAGGGCGAGGAGGCGGTACCGCCGCCTCCGCCCGGCTTCACCCCCGGCCTGGAGGGCCACGTCGCCTTCCGCACCCGCATCGCAGAACCCGACAAGGACGGCGGCTCGCTGCGCTACCGCGGCGTCGACATCGAGGACCTCGTCGGCAAGGTGACCTTCGGCAACGTATGGGCGTTGCTGGTCGACGGCCGGTTCGGGCCCGGCCTGCCACCCGCGGAGCCGTTCCCGATCCCGGTGCACACCGGCGACGTCCGGGTGGACGTGCAGGCGGCGCTGGCGATGCTCGCGCCGTACTGGGGCTACCGCCCGCTGCTCGACATCGGCGACGAGGAGGCCCGCGACCAGCTCGCGAGGGCATCGGTGATGGCGCTGTCGTACGTGGCGCAGTCGGCGCGCGGGATCGGCGTGCCCGCGGTGCCGCAGTCGCGCATCGACGAGTGCGAAACGATCACCGAGCGGTTCATGACGCGCTGGCGCGGGGAGCCCGACCCGGCCCACATCCAGGCAGTGGACGCGTACTGGGTGTCCGCCGCCGAGCACGGCATGAACGCCTCGACGTTCACCGCGCGGGTCATCGCCTCGACCGGTGCCGACGTCGCGGCGTCGATGTCGGGCGCGATCGGCGCCATGTCGGGCCCGCTGCACGGTGGCGCGCCGGCAAGGGTGCTGCCGATGATCGAGGAGGTCGAGCGGACGGGGGACCCCGAGGGCCTTGTCAAGGGCATCCTCGACCGCAAGGAGCGCCTGATGGGCTTCGGGCACCGCGTCTACCGGGCCGAGGACCCGCGTGCCCGCGTGCTGCGCCGCACGTGCCTCGAGCTGAAGGCCCCGCGCTACGACGCAGCGGCAGCGCTCGAACAGGCCGCGCTCACCGAGCTGCGCACCCGCAGGCCGGACCACCCGATCGAGACGAACGTCGAGTTCTGGGCCGCCGTGATCCTCGACTTCGCCGAGGTGCCGCCGCACATGATGCCCGCGATGTTCACCAGCGCCCGCACCGCGGGCTGGTCGGCGCACATCATGGAGCAGAAGCGCGAGGCCAAACTGGTGCGCCCGGCGGGGCAGTACATCGGCCCGCGCCCGAGGCGTCCTGAGGACGTCGAGGGCTGGTCCGACATAGCCCACGCCTGATTCCGACGAACGGCGCGTTTCGTCAGTCAGGTTCCGACGAGCGCGCCGTTCTTCGGAACGCGCTTGCGCACGAGCAGGGACAGGAAGCCCGCCACCACGCAGATCGCGCCGCCCACGTACCAGGCCGCGTCGTAGGCGCCCAGCTCGTCGCGCACGATGCCGGCGCCGAGCGCCATGGCCGCAGCGCCCACCTGGTGCGAGGCGAACACCCACCCGAAGACGACCGGTGCCGCCGCGCCGAAGAGCTCTCGGCACAGCGCCATCGTCGGCGGGATCGTGGCCACCCAGTCCAGGCCGTAGAACACGATGAACGCCACCATGTTGGCCTGGATGTCCGGCCCGAACAGTGCCGGGAGCGCGAGCAGTGAGAGCCCGCGCAGCACGTAGTAGACGAGCAGCAGGTAGCGCGGGTCCACGCGGTCGGTGAGCCAGCCGGACGCGATGGTGCCGGCCACGTCGAAGATCCCGACGAGCGCGAGCAGCCCCGCGGCGACCGTCTGCGGCATGCCGTGGTCGTGCGCGGCCGGGATGAAATGCGGCTGGATCAGGCCCATCGTGGTGGCACCGCAGATCATCATGCCGGCGGCCAGGTACCAGAACCCCTTCGTGCGGGCGGCCGTGACCAGCGCGCGCACGGCGAGCCGGCCCGCGCCGCTGCGCACCGGGTCGACGTCGTCGGCAGGGGTGCCGCCGTACGGCGCGACGCCGAGATCGCGGGGCCGGTCGCGCAGCAGCCACATGACGAGCGGGGCGACGGCGAGCGCCGTGAACGCGACCGCCAGCGCCGCAGGCCGCCAGCCGTACGCCTCGGCGAGCTGGGACACGAGCGGGAGGAACACCAGCCCGCCTGCGGCGCCGCCCGCTGTCAGCACCCCGGAGACGAGGCCGCGCCTGGCGACGAACCACCGCCCAGTCACGGTGGCCACGAGGGCGAGCGCCATCGATCCGGTGCCCAGGCCGACGAGCACGCCCCAGCAGAGGATCAGCTGCCAGCTCGCCGTCATGAACACGGTGAGCCCGCTCCCCGCGGCGACGACCACGAGCGCGGCCGTGACGACCGGCCGGATGCCGAAGCGCTCCATCAGCGCCGCCGCGAACGGTGCCGTGAGGCCGTAGAGCGCCATGTTGACGGCGGCGGCGAGGGAGATCGTGCTGATGGACCAGCCGAACTCGTCGTGCAGCGGGTTCATCAGGACGCCGGGCACCGCCCGGAAGCCGGCTGCCCCGACGAGGGCGAGGAAGGTCACGGCGGCCACCCACCAAGCGGGGTGGATGCGTCTCGCGCTCTCGAGCTGCGTCACGCAGGGAGTTTCGCTGCCGCGGAGACGATTCGACAGTGGCCCGACGGCCAATACATGAAAGAATCCAGCCATGCCCGAACGCCACGACGTCGCCGTGCTCGCGCTACCCGACGTGGTGGCGTTCGAACTGGGGCTGCCGCACAAGCTGATCGGCACGGCCGTCGACGACGCGGGGCAGCCGCTGTACCGGGTGCGCGTCGCCACGCTCGACGGCGGCCCGGTGCGCACGTCGGCGGGGTACAGCGTGCTCCCGGAGCACGACGCGTCGATCCTGCGCACCGCGGACACCGTCATCATCCCGGGGATCTACAGCGGCTCCGCGACGGAGCGCGGCGTGCTCGAACCGGAGCTCGCCGGGGCACTCGACGGCCTCGCCTCCCGAATGGTCTCGATCTGCACCGGCGCCTTCGTCCTCGCTGCCGCCGGCCTGCTCGACGGGCGCCGCGCCACCACCCACTGGATGCACGCCGACGCGTTCCAGGCGCTGTTCCCGCAGGTCGACCTCGACCCGGACGTCCTGTACGTCGACGACGGCGACGTTCTCACTTCCGCCGGCAACGCCGCGGGCATCGACCTGTGCCTGCACATCGTGCGGCGCGACCACGGCGCAGCGGTGGCCAACCGCGTTGCGCGGCGCAGCGTCGTCGCGCCGTGGCGCGAGGGCGGGCAGTCGCAGTTCATGGAGCCGGTACCCGACCCGGACGGCCCCGGCACCGCGCCCGCAAGGGCATGGGCCCTCGAACGGCTCCACGAGCCACTCAGCCTCGCCGACCTCGCCGCGCACTCCTCGATGAGCGTGCGGACCTTCACCCGCCGCTTCCGGGAGGAGACGGGCATGAGCCCGGCCCAGTGGCTCATCACGCAGCGGGTGGCGGCGGCGCGTCGGCTGCTGGAGACCACCGACCTGCCCGTCGAGCGGATCGCCGCCGAGTCCGGGTTCGGAACTACCGCGTCGCTTCGCCAGCACCTGCACGCCACCATCGGCGTGGCGCCGCTGGCGTACCGCAGGACCTACCGCGGGGCGGCCGGCCAATCCGCCGAGCGTGCGAGCTCGAGGTCGAGGCGCTCCTTGCGGATCCGCTGATCGAGGTAGAGCAACCCGGTGACGCCCACGCCGAACGGAGTGGCGAAGGTGGCCAGCACCACCGCGGCGAGCGGCACGCTGATGAGCATGGCGGCGGGCGGCAGCAAGACGGACAGCAGGACGACCACGACCATGACGACGACCGCCGGGATGACGATCATGAGCCCGGTGAGCAGCAGGATGCCGAACGTCCGCCACCAGTAACCGCGGACCAACTCGACGGAGCGGCGAAGAGCCGCCATGACCCCGATGGGTTCCAGCACGTACGCCGCCGGCGCAAAAACCCACAGCACGCCCAGATAACAGGTGACGACCACCGCGACCACCAGCAGCAACAGCCCCAACACGATCCCGCCGCCTGAGCCCGTCGCGGCGAAGACGAGCCCGAGAAACGTGGGGGCGAGCACGACCACCATGATCGCCAGCCAGACCAGCAGCGACAGCGCGATCAGGCCGGGCACTCGCGGCGCGATCACCTGCCAGGCCTGACGCACCCCGATGGACCGCCCGAGCACGGCCTGGCCGAGCGCGACGAGCAGCAGGCCGGCGAGCACCGCGCCGAGCACGACGGATACGAGGCTGCTCCCGACCGTGCCGATCAGCGAACCGACCAGTCCGCTGCTGCGGCCCTGCGCCAGTTCCGCGGGGTCGATCCCGACAAGGGCGAACTCGACGAGCAGCTGGATCGCCTGGACCACGACCATGACGACCGCCGTCACCCCGAGCGCCAGGGACGGATTGGACCTCATGTACCTGACGGTCCCGGTCAGCATGTCGTCGAGGCCGAGCGGGCGCAGCGGCACGATGCCGGGGCGGGGCGGCTGTGGAGCGGGCGGGCCGTAGGGCCCATGCCCGTATCCCGGTGCGCCGTACCCCGGTGGCGGCCCATAGGGCGGCGGCGGGCCGTAGCCGAACGACGGTGCATAGCCCGGTGGCGGCCCATAACCAGGTGGCGGCCCATAACCAGGTGGCGGCCCATAACCAGGTGGCGGCCCATAACCAGGTGGCGGCCCATAACCAGGTGGCGGGCCATAACCAGGTGGCGGGCCATAACCAGGTGGCGGGCCATAACCAGGTGGCGGGCCGTACCCCGGTGGCGGGCCGTACCCCGGCGGTGGGCCGTAGGTGGGTGGCGGGCCGTAGCCGGGTGGTCCGTACCCCGGCTGCCCGTATCCCGGTTGCTGGTGATCCTGCGGCTGGTGCCCCGGCTGCCCGTGGTCGACCGGTCCCTCCCCCGGCCGCGGCGGCTCCGGCGCACCGGCCGACAGAGCGGGCTCGGTCGCCACCGCGGGGCCATCGGTCGATCGTTTGTCGAGATCGATCCCCGGACCGTTCTCAGAGCCCGCGGCGGCGCCCGCACCCTCGTCGGCGCCCGCCCGCTCGTCGGGGCCGACCTGGGAGGTGGCCGGCTCCGCCGCGGCGTCCGCGGGTGATTCGGTTTCCTGTGCGGCCGGTTCTTCCGAGCTCGCCGGAGGCGCCTCGCCCGATTCGGGTACCGGTGCGGTCGGCCGGTCACCCTGCTCCGGCCGATCCGATGCGTTCGACATCTCCGCTTGCCCCTTCGCCGATGATCTCTCGACCATGGTGTCAGCGAACGGCCGCACGGGTGCGCCCGAACGGAGGCCGCGCACGCCAGGTCAACGCGCGCCGAGGTGACTTCACACACCCCGTGCCAGCTTCACACAAGGCCGGCCTTGTGTGATGTCCCTGTTCAGTGTGTGAAGTGCGGTTTGTCATCGGCCGCGGTGCGGACCCAGACCCGTTCGGGCCGCCGCGGCTGCGACAATCGGGACCGTGACCGTTTCCTCGTCCGCCGACCTGCAGATCCCCGCCGACCTCAAGCCCGCAGACGGACGCTTCGGCTGTGGCCCCTCGAAGGTCCGACCGGAGCAGCTCACGGCGCTGGCCGGAGCGGGTGCGGCGATCATGGGCACCTCGCACCGCCAGAAGCCGGTGAAGTCACTGGTCGGAAGGGTGCGCAGCGGGTTGCGGGAGCTGTTCTCGCTGCCCGATGGCTACGAGGTCGTGCTCGGCAACGGCGGGTCCACGGCGTTCTGGGACGCCGCGGCGTTCGGGCTGGTGCGCGAGCGCGCGCTGCACCTCGCGTACGGCGAGTTCTCCTCGAAGTTCGCCGACTCCACGCGCGGCGCCCCGTTCCTCGCCGACCCGCTGGTGGTCAAGGCCGAGCCGGGCAGCGCGCCCGAGCCGACCGCCGACCCCTCGTGCGACGTGCTGGCCTGGGCGCACAACGAGACGTCCACCGGCGTGTCCGTTCCGGTCGTGCGCCCCGAGGGCACCACACCCGACCAGCTCGTGCTCATCGACGCCACCTCCGGCGCGGCCGGGCTCCCGGTCGACGTGAGCCATGCCGACGCCTACTACTTCGCGCCGCAGAAGGGCTTCGCCTCCGACGGCGGGCTGTGGGCCGCACTGATGAGCCCCGCCGCCTTGGAGCGCGTGAGCGAGCTCGCCGCCACCGACCGCTGGATCCCGCCGTTCCTCTCCCTCGCCACGGCTGTCGACAACTCGGTGAAGGACCAGACCTACAACACGCCCGGGCTCGCCACGCTCTTCCTCATGGCCGAGCAGATCGACTGGATGCTCGGGCTCGGCGGGCTCGACGCCTGCGTCGCGCGCACGGCCGACTCGTCCGGGCGGCTCTACGCGTGGGCGGAGAAGTCGGAGTTCGCCACCCCGTTCGTGACCGATCCGGCCCACCGGTCCCAGGTGGTCGGCACGATCGACTTCGTCGACTCGGTCGACGCGGCGGCCGTCGCCAAGATTCTGCGCGCCAACGGCATCGTCGACACGGAGCCGTACCGCAAGCTGGGCCGCAACCAGCTGCGCATCGGGATGTTCCCCGCGGTCGACCCTGCCGACATCAGCGCACTGACGGGGTGCATCGACTGGGTCGTCGAGCGGCTGTCCTGATCACCGCTGTGAGCGCTGCGTAGTCACACCAGTAACATGCGTCCCAGCTCAACCCGGGAGTCGTCGGCGCGCCTCCGACGCAGGGTGCGATCCGGCAACTAACGTCACCCGGACGGGGAGAACGAGAGCGGGAGGGCCGCTGATGCGGGCGCTGCGGGTCGTCGGGATCACCGAGGGTGGCGGTGAGTTCTCCGTCGTCCTCGAGGACCCGGTGCGACGCGAGCGCTTCACCGTGCCCGCCGACGAGCAGCTTCGCGCTGCCGCAAGGGGGGATCTCACCCGGCTCGGACAGATCTCGATCGAGTTGGAGAGCCAGTTGCGTCCACGTGAGATCCAGGCCCGCATCCGCGCCGGGGCGTCCGTGGAGCAGGTCGCCGCCGCGGCCGGCGTGCCGATCCAGAAGATCGAGCGGTTCGCCTACCCCGTGCTCCTGGAACGCTCCCGCACCGCGGAGGTCGCCCAGCGCGCCCACCCCATGCGCGCGGACGGGCCCGACACCCGCACCCTCGGCGATGTCGTCGCCCACACCTTCGGCCTGCGCGGCCAGGAGTACGCCGACGCCGACTGGGATTCGTGGAAGGGCGAGGACGGCAAGTGGGTCGTCGCCCTGTCCTGGCAGGCGGGCCGTTCCGACAACCGCGCGCACTGGACGTTCCAGCCGGGCGCCCACGGCGGCACGGTCACCGCGGTCGACGAGCACGCCAGCGACCTGGTCGAGGGCCTGCCCGCGCGGCCGCTGCGCACCGTCGGTCCGGTCATCGACATCGCCCGTCCCGAGGATCCCGAGCCCGCCCCGGGACCCGAGGAGGAGCTGCGGGCGGCCGCGTCCGACGGCGTTCGCGGCTCGCGGATCGACACGCCGCCCCCCGCCGACGCCCGCACGGTCGAGCGCTCGCCTGCTCGCACCGCACCCGAGCCCCGCCGGTCGGTGCCGCCGACGCAACGCCAGTCCCCCGTCGAGCCGCCGCGCTCCGAGCCGGCCCGCCCGGAGCGCAACCGGCCCGAGCCGGCCCCCGTCGACGCGGGCGATCGTGACCGGCGGCAGCGGCCCACCCAGGTGGACCCGCCCGCCGCCTCCGCGAGCCGACCGGAGCGCACCGAAAGCGCCAGGCCGGAAGCCGCCGAGCCCACCGCCCCGGAACCCGGGACGAACAACGGCAGTGCCGTCCGCGAGCCCGCCGTCCGCTCCGAGCGCCGCCACCCGGGGCCTGCCGGCACCGAGAAGGCCCCGAGCAGGCCTGCGGCGAGCCCGGAACCTGCGGCCGAAGCTCCCGCTCCCGAGGAGCCGGCCGAGACCGTCCCGCCCGAGCCGCCTGCGGCGGCCGCCCAGCCGAACGCCGCGGGCAAGCGCACCAAGAAGGGCAAGCCGGTGATGCCGTCCTGGGACGAGGTCCTGCTCGGGGTACGCGGCCAGCGCTGACCCGCTCGGGCCGGGTCCTGCCGATCGGCAGGGCGGGTCGTTGCCTTTCGGCAGCGGCGCCGAGCCCTCGCCGTGCCGACGCTGGCACGGGTGATCGTTCTCGATATCCCGGACGTCCCCGACGTCAGCGCCGAGTGGTACCGCGGCATCGTCGGCGCGGCCGCCGAGCTCCCGGCCCCGCTGCAGGCGGCGACCGCTCTCGCCACGGATGCGGTGCTCGCGGTGTACCTCGCCGCGTTCGCGCTGCTCTGGTGGCGCGCCCGCACCCGGCAGGCGACCGTCGCCGCACGTGCGCTCGCCGCGCCCGTCGTCACGGTGCTGGCGTACGCGCTCAGTGAGACCGCCAAGGAGTGGAAAGCGGTCGACCGGCCATGCCGGCTCGTCGCGGCGCCGACGATCGCGCCGTGCCCCGCGGTGGGCGACTGGTCGTTCCCGAGCAACCACGCCTCCGTCGCCGGAGCGGTCGCGGTGGCCGTGCTGTGGTCGGCCGCCCGACTCGGCTTCGCCGTGCTCGTGCTCGCTGCGGCGGCGGCCGCGTCCCGAGTGGTGGTCGGCGTGCACTTCCCGCACGACGTCGTGGCCGGCTTCCTGCTGGGCGCCGTCGTGGCCGCCGCGCTACCTACGATCGCCCACATGGGAGAGACGACCGTGCTGCGGCTGCGCTCCCGGCCCACGGGCCGGCTGGTTCTCGGCGCCGGGCCGGTCGAGGCCCCCACCCAACCGCTCCGCGTGCGGTGACGCTCCGGGCGGTCCTGTGGGTCCTCGGCACCGTCCCGGTGCTGTGGGCCGGTCTCGCCTCATCGCCCGACCGGTTCGCCCCGGCCGAGGTCGCCGCCCACGTCGTGGCGCTCGGCGTCGCGGTGCTGCTCACCGAGCGGCGGCCCTACCTCGCGCTGGCGATCGCCGTCGCGGCGTGGGAGATCGGCTACCTCGGCCGCGCGGAGACCGACTCCGTGCTGGGTGCGTCGACGCTCGCCGTCGGGCTCGCGGGCGTCGCGCTCCTCGCGGGGCGCAGTGCGGCGTCGGGACACCGCGACGCCGCCGTGCTCGTACTCGGGCCCGCCGCGGGCGCGGTCACAGCCCTGCTCGTCGTCGGCGAGGCCGATACCGCGATCGGGACCGCTGTCGGCGCCGCCGTGCTGTCCACCGTGCCGTGGACCGTCGGCCGCTACCGCCGCCTGCGCGACGAGCTGGTGCGCGCAGGCTGGGATCGGGCAGCCCGCTGGGAGCGCGAGGCCGAGCATGCCCGCGCAAGGGAGCGGGCCCGGCTCGCCGGCGAGATGCACGACCTGCTCGGGCACGAGCTGGCCAGGGCGGCCCTCCAGATCGGCGCGCTCGAGCTCGACCCCACCCTCGATGCGCGGTACCGCTCCGCCGCCGGGTCCGCCCGGGCCGGCATCACGGCCGCGGCCGAGCGGCTCGCCGACACCGTGCGCCTGCTCAGGGCCGAGCCCGACGATCCCGGACGGACCGTGCCCGAGCTCGTCGAGCGCAGCGCCGCGGCCGGTCTCGACGTCACCCTCGAGGCCGCAGAGCTCCGCCCGCACGATCCGGTGGTGGCCGCGACCCTGAGCCGCGTGGTCGCGGAGACGCTGACCAACGCGATGAAGCACGCCCCCGGCGCCCCGGTCCGGGTCACGCTGGGGGATGCCGAGCACGGGCCAGAGGTGGCTGTCGACAGCGGCCCGGCGCCGCGCGCCACCGCGCCCGGTGCCGGGCTCGGGCTGGCCGGCCTCGCCGAGCGCGTCCGGCTGCTCGGAGGCGCGTTCACGGCCGGCCCCGCCCCGGACGGCGGGTTCCGCGTCACGGCCTGCCTTCCCCGATCACCCACGGCGCCTGCCCCCATGACCACCGACGTCGAGCAGCGCCGCGCCCGGGAACGCATGCGCCGCGCGGGACGGCGGGTCGTGCTGGCCGCGGCGCTCGTGTCGGTCACCGGGGTCGCCGCTGTGCTCGCCTACATGTGGTTCGACGCCGCCACGTCCGTGCTCGACCCGGCCGGCATCCGTCCCGGTGATCCGATCAGCGAGGTCACGCTGCCGGAACGGATTCGCACGGACGGTCCCGGCGACGTGCCGGCGGAGCCGCCGGGCGCGACCTGCCGCTACTACAGCACCCACGCCAACCCGTTCGACGCGCACGGCAGCGACCTGTATCGGCTCTGCGTCCGCGAGGATCGGGTCGTGGGAGTCGAGCTGATCACCCGATGATCCGCGTCGTGATCGCCGACGACGAGCCGGTCGTCCGCGTAGGAGTCGCGGCGGTGCTGGGCACCGCGGGCGACATCGAGGTCGTCGGCGAGGCCGCCGACGGGCGGGAAGCCGTGGACATGGTGCGGGCGCACCGGCCGGACGTGGCGGTGCTCGACATCCGGATGCCACACCTCGACGGCGTCGACGCGGCCGCGGAGCTGGTCCGCATCGGGATCGCCACGCCGGTGCTCGTGCTCACCACGTTCGCCGACGACGCGTCGATCACGCGTGCCCTCGGCGGTGGGGCCGCGGGGTTCGTCCTCAAGACCGGTGACCCGCAGGAGCTCGTCCTCGGCGTCCGTGCCGTCGCATCGGGCGCGGCATACCTCTCACCGCTCGTCACCCGCCGGGTATTGGACGGCCTGCCGACCACGCACCGAGCGGGCAGCGCCCACGCGCAGGTCGCCGCGCTCACCGACCGGGAGCGCGAGGTGCTCGGCCTCATCGGAGCCGGCCTGTCGAACGCCGAGATCGGCCGCAGGCTGCACGTCGTCGAGGGCACCGTGAAGATCTACGTCAGCACGATCCTCGGCCGGCTCGGTGCCCGCAACCGGGTGCAGGCCGCGATCGTCGCCCACGACGCCGGGCTCATCCCGCCCCCAGGAGGGCCGGCGGGCTGCCTTTGACCGAGACCGTCCGCGCGGTCGCGCTCGACCGGGACCGCAGAGATCGGTCACATCTCGCTGCTGCGGCTGGTCATGTGTGTGTCGGCGAGGCCTCGTCGACACGCTGTGGAAGGAGTCGAGCACGTGGTCGATGGCATCGAAACAGTCGTCCACCCGGTCAAGGATCTCGAGCAGGCGAAGATTCTCTACCGCGCACTCACCGGGGTCGCGCCGGTCAAGGACGAGCCGTACTACGTCGGGTTCGACGTCGACGGCCGCCGGATCGGCCTGGACCCCAACGGTCACCGCAAGGGGATGACCGGCCCGATCGTGTACTGGCGGGTCACCGACATCACGAGGAGCGTCCAGGAACTCGTCGACGCCGGCGCCGAGGTGCAGCAAGACGTGAAGGACGTCGGTGGTGGCGCGCAGACCGCGTTGATCAGGGACGCAGACGGAAACGTCATCGGCCTGCTAGCTCGGCCATGATCTACCTGGCCTCGTCCGAGGCCGGCAGGTCAGCGCGGTGATCAAGGGCTATTGGTCGCGATCGGAGATCAACTAGCGACCATTGCACCTTGATCGCCGCATTGCCCCCGGAATGGTGGCTTGATCAGCAGTTCGGCGCGTTCCCGGGTCGTTTTCGCCCGTTTCCGCGCCGAAACATTGATCGTGCCCATCCGACCGCCTTCGGTGGCGCCGCGCGCCCCAGGGGCAGGCCTCTGGTGGCTGAACGCTTCAGTCGGTCCCAGGAAGTCGCGCGGCCATCACTGGTGGATCAGGGCGAGGTCTTGCCGCGACGAGGTCCAAATGGCGTGCTCAACCGCGGCGAGATCGGTGAACGCCAGGACAGAATCGTCGAGCCGGTGGAACAGCAGCCCATCCGCAGGCGTCCCGTCCAATTCACCCGCGACCAGCAACAGCGGTTGCCCACCGATGCGAAGGTGCACCTCGGCCAGGACACCCTCGTCGGCGAACACAGCCACATGCTCAATCCGGCCGGTCGGCAGCTCGGTCAACGGTCGCCAGCGGTAGATCCCCTCCCAGGGCCTGCCCCCGTCTGCGAACTTGGCTTCCAAACTGGGCAGCAAACCGAAGAAGACATCGTCCTGGTAGGTGGTGACACTCACCACGCCGCCGTGGTCCCGGGACGCCTGCAAACCCAGCAGATGCAGACACGGCACTTCCAGTCCGCCGAACTGGGGGTCACTGCCGTCGTCGTCCGGTGCCCCCCACAGGGCCATCTCCACGCCCACCCACGAATCGACACGGCGACCGCGCAACGACACGAGCTCTCGCGACCGCGACACCACCCAGTCATCCCATCCCACACCAGCAGTATGGCGGCATGGGCACTTTTGACCCACTCACACGCCCAACCTGCCAACCGAAGCATTCATACACGGGCCGTTACCAGATGTTTCGCAATAGCTTGCCCGACGCATCGCCCGACCACCTTGCAAACGATGCGCTGCGTGAGTCGTGCCAGCCGGGACGCAGACGTTGCCGCTCGTCTTCGACGACGAGGGCTGCGACTCGGGGTGGTGCATGACCATGACCCCGGATCAGCTTCAGCCCCATCACGCGGGCGCCGTTGGCGTTGTCCCGGCGCGGGACAACCCCGCACCTCGCCGGCGCGCAGCCGCAGGTCGCCGTGACGAAGGCCCATGGCCTCGCCCAGACGCAGCCCGGTCTGTTCGAGCAAGATCAGCAGGAAGCGGTCCCGCGGTCGGGTGCACGCGGCCAGCAGCCGCCCTACGGCCTCGGCCGGCAGATCTCGCGCGGTCCTGGCCGCTCGCCGGGCTCTGCACAGCATGGCACCAGGTACACCACGTCGAGACGAAGGAGCTCCTTCGGGTTGGCGAGCATGCCGATGCTGGTGATACGCCGGTCCCGGACGGTGAAGCCGAACACCACACGAGGGCGTCCGCCGGTCGCCCACACCGCCCCGGGCACACCGTTGATCAGCGCCGGCCGTGCGCCCTGTGCCCGCCCGCAGAACGTGCGTGCCACCGCCGCCGAGCCGCGCACCTCACGTTCGGCGCCCATCTGCACGGCCTCGTCATCGGCCCGCAGCACGATGTTCGGGTCGAGCACAGCGAGTAGTGCCTCGAACTCGCCGCTGCGCGACGCGAGGAGGAATGCCTCGACCAGCTCCCGCTGCCGGGCCTGGTCGGTATCGGGGACGGTGGCCCTGCCGTGCACCCGCCGCCTGGCGCGGCTGGCGAGCTTGCGGGCCGCGGCCGGGGAGCGTTCGACGATGGGGGCGATCTCGTCGAACGGCACCGCGAACATGTCATGCAGCACGAAAGCGAGTCGCTCCGCGGGCGTGAGTGTCTCGAGCACCATGAGGAGCGCGAGACCCACGGAGTCGGCCAGCAACGCCTCGCGCTCCGGGTCGACGCCCGCCTCCAGGTTCCCGACCGCCTCGGCGACCTGGCCGTCGATCGGCTCCTCACGCCGGGAGCTGCGTGCGGAGAGCTTGTTGAGGCACACCCGGGCCACGACCGTGGTGAGCCAGCCCCGGAGGTTCTCCACGTCGCCGGGCTCCGAGCGGGCCAGCCGCATCCACGACTCCTGCACCGCGTCGTCGACCTCGCTCGTCGAGCCGAGCATGCGGTACGCGACCGAGCGCAGGTGCCCGCGGTGGGTCTCGAACTGCTCAGCCAGCCAGCTGTCCTCCGGCATCCGCCCCAAACCTCCTTCGAGGACCGTCATCACTATGACCGGCCGGAACCCACCGACGTGACGAGCTCCTCACGGGCCTCCACCGATCGGCGCCCGCAGTGGGTCGGAGTTCTTCAGGGCCCTCCTCGGCGTCGATGTGGGAGCCTCCCGTTCGTATGAGTGGCATGAGCGATGTTCTGCTGACCGGGCTGAAGATCGGCGAGTCGGCGCGATGGCACGAGGGCAGGCTGTGGCTGTCCAACTGGGGCGCGCAGCAGGTCCTCGCCGTCGACCTGGACGGCCGTGCCGAGGTGATGGCCACGGTGCCGACCACGATCCCGTTCTCGATCGACTGGCTCCCCGACGGACGGTTGCTGGTGGTCGCGGGGCCCGAGGGCAGGCTGCTGCGCCAAGAGCCCGACGGCTCGCTCGTCGACCACGCCGACCTCGGTGGTCTCGGCGCCGGTCTCAACGAGATCGTCGTGGACGGCCGCGGCAACATCTACGTCAACGGCGGCACCGACTTCCACCCGGACGCGGGCGAGGCGCCGGGGTTCGTCGCGCTCGTCACGCCCGACGGCGCGGTGCGGCGCGTCGCCGACGGGATCGCGTTCCCCAACGGCATGGCGGTCACGCCGGACGGCTCGACACTGATCGTCTCGGAGTCGTTCGCCGGCACGCTCACCGCGTTCGACATCGAGCCGGACGGGAGCCTGTCGAACCGGCGGGTGTGGGCACCAGTGCCGGGCGACGGCATCGTGCTGGACGCCGAGGGCGCCGTATGGACGCCGGGCTGGACGGACGCGGGACCGGCCTGCCTACGGGTGGCCGAGGGCGGGGAGGTGCTGGCCACGGTTCCCCTCGACCGGGCCGGGTTCGCCTGCACGCTCGGCGGCGAGGACGGCCGCACGCTGTTCGTGCTCGCCGCGGACTGGCACATGTACGAGGGCTTCGAGGAGAACATCGAGCGCCTGCTGACCGGCCCGGAGACCGGGCTGGTGCTCACCGCCCGCGCCCCGGCCGCCCACGCAGGCCGCCCCTAGTGTCAGCCGAGCTGCCCGAGCAACAGGACCACCCACGCGGCCGCCAGACCGGCCGCGGCACCGAGCGCGGGCCAGCGCCAGAACGGCGTGCGCCGAAGCAGGTGCAGCGAGGGCGCAAGGCCCAGCGCGACGAGGATGTTCGCCGGCACCCACAGCAGCCCGAAGGCTTCGGCGAACGCCCGGCTGAGCGCGACGTCGCCGATCGCGACGACCACCGCTGTGAACGCGGACACGGTGAGGCCGGTGGCCCACGGCGTCGGCTCGACGTCGTCGGGCTGGCGTGGGATCGGGCCGGTGGTCGGGGCGGGCACGGCCTCGACCCGGCCGGACACCGGATCGGTGTAGGTGACGGTGCGCCCCAGCGCGTCGGCGAGGCGGGCGGCGAGCTGGCGTCCCCTCCGTTGCAGCATGTCGCGCTCCGCGGGCCCGCCCGCGCCCGAGACGGTGACGGCGAACGCAGCCCACTCCCGCAGCGCGTCCTCGAGCTCGGTCGGCAGCGGTGGATCACCTACCCGGCGCTCGCCGAGCAGGACCCGTCCCCCCGAACCGAGCCGCACCTCGCCAGCCTAGGTCGCCTTTCTGCCGCGGGCAGCGTGAGAACGGCCCAATCGGTCGCCAGGAGCGCCCTCCTCGAGCGGCGTGAGCGCGTGGAACGCCACGGCCGCTGCGGTGGCGACGTTCAGCGAGTCGACGCCGGACGCCATCGGGATCCGGACGCGCAGGTCCGCGGCCGCGAGGGCCTCCGCGGTGAGCCCTGGCCCCTCGGCTCCGAGCAAGACGGCGGCCCGCTGCCCGGCCAGGTCGGCGGTGGCGAGGGGCTGCGCGTCGGGAGCCGGGGTGAGCGCGGCGACCCGCAGGCCAGCGGCCCGCAGGACGTCGAGCGAGGCCGGCCACGGACCGGGCAGCTCGGCGAACGGGACGCGCAGCACGTGCCCCATCGAGACCCGGACGCTGCGGCGGTAGAGCGGGTCGGAACAGCGCGGGCCCAGCAGCACCGCGTCGACACCGAGCGCAGCGGCGTTGCGGAAGAGCGCACCCAGGTTCTCGTGGTCGTTCACGCCCTCCAGCACGGCCACGAGCCGGGCGTGCCGCAGCAGCTCGGCGACGTCGGGCGGCGCGGCGCGGTCGGCCACCGCTAACACGCCCCGGTTGAGGTGGAACCCCACGACGGCGGCCATCGTCTCCGCGTCGGCGGCGTAGGCGGGCACGGGGAGCGTGGCCAGGTCGTCGGCCAGCTCGTCGAAGCGACGGGGTACTCCGAGGAGCGACCGCACGGGGTACGGCGAGTCGATCATGCGGCGCACCACCACGACCCCCTCGGCGATCACCAGCCCTCGTCCGCCGGGCCGGTCGGGGCGGCGATCGGCGCTGGTGAGGTCGCGGAAGTCGTCCACCCGTGGATCTGCCGGGTCGTCGACGGGAGTGATGGTTGCCACGGGGATCCATCGTCGCAGGCTGGGCCAGTCGGTCGGCACCGGTCATCCGGTCGGCCGTAGCGGAGGGATCACCACGGGTGCCAAGGTGGACAGCCCGCGCGCGACGCGGCCGCCGCCGCGGCCCGATCGCCCGCGAGCATCGAGCGAAGCTCCGGGCACGCCCGGGGTCGGGAGGCAGCGCAGGCATGGGCCAGGACGTCGACCGACGGACGTTCAGTCGACGGGATCGCCAGCGCTACCGGACGAAGGTGCAGCGCTGTCTCGACGCGCTCGCGATCATGCTGCGCGATCACCCGTTCGCCCGGGACGAGCCGATGACCGGACTCGAGGTGGAGCTCAACCTCGTCGGCCACGACCTCGCCCCGTCGCTCGCAGGCGCCGACGTGCTGGACGCGATCGGCTCGTCGCAGTTCCAGTCCGAGCTCGGGCGCTGGAACCTCGAGCTGAACCTGCCGCCGCGGCCGCTGCCCGGCGACGAGTGGCGGCACCTGGAGCACCACCTGCTCGACGAGCTCGCCGTGGCCCGCGCCAAGGCCGTGGACTGCGGTGCGCAGCTCGCCGTCATCGGGATCCTGCCCACGCTGCAGCGCCGGCACCTCGTGGTCGAGGCGCTCTCGCCCGACCAGCGCTACACCACGCTCAACGAGCAGATGCTGAGCGCTCGCGGCGAGCCGATCCGCCTCGACATCGCCGGCGACGACCCGTCGGGCCGCCACGGCGTGGCGCCCGAACACCTGCAGGCCGACTTCGACTCCATCGCGCCGGAGGCCGCCTGCACGTCCATGCAGCTGCACCTCCAGGTACACCCCGACTCGTTCGCCGGCTACTGGAACGCCGCGCAGTGCCTCGCGGGAGTGCAGCTCGCCGTCGGCGCGAACTCGCCGTTCCTGCTCGGCTCGCGGCTGTGGGCCGAGACCCGCATCCCCCTGTTCGAGCAGTCCTGCGACGTGCGTACCCCGGAGCTGCGCAACCAGGGGGTGCGGCCGCGGGTGTGGTTCGGCGAGCGCTGGATCACCTCGATCCTCGACCTGTTCTCCGAGAACGGCCGCTACTTCCCCGCCCTCATGCCCGTCACGGAGGAGGGCGACCCGATGGCGGAGCTCGAGGCGGGCCAGGTGCCGACCCTCGACGAGCTGCGGCTGCACAACGGCACGATCTGGCGCTGGAACCGGCCGGTCTACGACGTGGCCGACGGCGTGCCGCACGTGCGCGTGGAGAACCGGGTGCTGCCGGCCGGGCCCACCGTGGTGGACATGGTGGCCAACGCGCTCTTCTTCTACGGCCTGCTGCGCACGCTCGTCGAGGCCGAGCGTCCGCTGTGGAGCATGATGTCGTTCGAGGCCGCCGAGGAGAACTTCACCACCGCCGCCCGGCACGGCCTCGACGGCCCGCTGTACTGGCCCGGCACCGGATGGATCCGCCCGGACGAGCTGGTGCTGCGCAAGCTGCTCCCGCAGGCGGCCGACGGGCTCGCACGCTGGGGCGTCGAGGGCGATGTCACCGACCGCTTCCTGTCGATCATCGAGCAGCGCTGTGTCACCCGCCGCACGGGCGCGGGCTGGCAGCTCGACACGGTGGCCGCGCTCGAGGCCGGCGGGGCCGACCGGCCGGCCGCGCTGCACGGCATGCTGGCGCGATACCTCGAGTCGTCGGCGGCCAACGAGCCGGTGCACACCTGGCCGGTCCCCTAGGAGCGCCCTGAACAACTCAGGCCTACTGCGCGCTACGGCCTGAGTTGTTCAGGACCCTCCTAGACCGTTCACTATCGCAAACCGCTGCCCCGGAACCGCCCCACGTCGGCCGGTGGCGCTCCTACCGTCATCGGCGTGCCGCGCTCGACCGATGGGGGAACCATGCCCGATCCCGACCCCACCCGCACGGACCGCCCTGCCGTCCCACCAGGCCGGTGACCGCCGTGGCCCGGTTCCGGCTCTTCGGCCGCACCCCGGAACCGGCTCCCGCCGAACCGGTGGGCCGGCAACCCCCTGAGGCGTTCGCGGCCTACCCGGGCACCGCGTGGGGCCCCGCGGCGTGGCCGGCGAGCGGGCCGGCCGCTTGGGGGCCGCCCGTCACCGATCCGCCCACCGACCCGCGCGGATTCCCCGCCGTGCCGGCCCAACGCCCTGCATGGCGCCCCGGCGCCACCCCGAGCCCCGACCCGGCCGAGGCCGCGGCGCTGGCCGGGGCGTTCGCGGTCGACTACCTGTCCTGGGACGAGGACGACCCGGCCCGCCGCGGCCGGGTGCTGCACGGCTACCTGGCCGTCGCCGGCGGCGACCCGGCCCGCATCGGGTGGAACGGCGAGGGCCGGCAACGCGCGGACTTCGCGCTCCCGGGCCGCGTGCGCGCAGACGGCGAGGGCCGTGTGCTCGTCGACGTCCGGGTTCGGATCACCCCGTACCGGGCGGTCGGCGAGCACGAGACGCGCACCACCGCCCAGGACACGGATCCGGCGCAGATGGGCGTCCCCGCGGTGGCACCGCCACCCACCGGCCGCGGGTGGCGCAGCATGGCGTCCCGCTGGGTGCGGCTGTCCGTGCCGGTGGTGTGGGAGGCCGGGCGGCTGTCCGTCGACGCGTGGGAGGAGACCCTCGGCGAGGACGGGCCACCGCCGCCCGCTGCGCCGATCGCGGCCGTCGGCGAGCACACCCTCGCCGAGGACGATCCGCTCGCCGAGATACCCGGAGGTCACCGATGAGCGCCGTACGCAGGCCGGTGGTCACCGGCGTCACCCCCGGCAGCGGCACCAGCACGCTCGCCGCCGCCCTGCACACGATCGACGGCAGCCTGCTCACGCCCGGCACCGCCCGCGAGGCCGACGTGCTGGTCTGCCGGTCCGACGAGCAGTCCTTGCGGCAGGCCGCCGCCCTCGCCTGCGCTCCGTCGGGCCCGCGGCCGATGCTCGTGCTCGCCGGGATCGCGCCGGGGATCTCCACGCCCGCGGTGCCTGCGGGGCGGTTCGGGGCGGTGGTGGCGCTGCCGCACGTGCGGCGCTGGTGCGCGGGCGACGCTCGCGCGGAGGCCGCGGCTGTGCTCGCCTATCCGCCCGAACGCCTCCCGCCCGACGTGCGCGGCTATGCCGCGGCGCTGCATCGGATCGTGTCCGCCCTCGTCGGCTCGGGGCAGCTGCAGCGCGCCGTCCCGCCGCTGGTCTCCCGGCCCCTCACCACCGCGCTGTGGCGCGGGCTGCGTCCGGATGAGCCCGCGGTACTGCGCCCGTCGCCCGCACGGGACGATCCAGCGGAGCCGGACGACGAGGCGCTCGAGGGCGAAACCCCCGACCTGGTGGCGGGCGTGCCCGCCTAGGAGCGCCGTCGGCTCAACGCACCTCGCCGTACCACTGCCAGCCTTCGCGAGGCAGTTGCGGATGCTCGGGCAGCGGGGTGCGCCCGGTGCCCCACAGCAGTGCAGCGCTCGGCGCGACGCCGCCGGGCGCGTTCGGGAAGAGCCGCTGCACCACCGGCTCGGCCAGCCGGTCCGGGGGCTCCCAGTCGATGCCGAACGTCCGCGCCACGTCATGGGCGTGTACCAGCAGCTCGACGGCGCCCATCGCCGCGAAGCCGGACGCGTCGGAGCTGCCCCACGAGTGGAAGGCCCGCACCTGCGGCCCGGTCGCGCGCACCGTGTGCGAGAGCAGCGTGGCGGCAACACAGAGCGACTCGAGCCGGGCCGGGACCGTTGCGCCCGGGTCGCTCCCGGTGCGCAGCGCGGGATATCCGGCGGTCGGCCGGAGGATCAGGAGTGCGGCGTACCCGGTCACCCCGAGCGTGATGTGGTCGAGCAGATCGCGACACGACCACTCGGTATCGCCTGCTCGCCGCGACCAGTCCTCGTCCACGGCCTTCCCCAACACGTCCAGCACCTCGTCGGCTGCCGCGGTCGGCAACCCCGCCCACGACGAAGGGGCGGTCACCGCGCAGCTCCCGTCACGTTCCCTGCAGGCCGCCCGCCCCGCAGCGCGAGCAGCACGAGCGCGACCGCGAGGCAGCACACCGCGAAGACGAACGCCATCCCGAACGCGGCTTGGACACCGGTGTTGAGCCCGACGCGCCCGTCCGCGGCAGCGGTGTCGGTGAATGCCACCGCCACCGTGGTGCACAGGGCGATGCCGAAGGCCGCACCGATCTGGAAGATCGAGTTGTTGATCCCGGACGCGAGCCCTGACTCCTGCGGCGCCACCCCGGACAACGCGGCGATCGCCGCGGAGACGACGGTGGTGCCGATGCCGTAGCCGAAGACGATCATCGCGGGCAGCAGTTCCGTCCAGTAGTTCCCCTCGGGGGACACGCGGGTCAGCAGCAGCGCCCCTGCCGACAGCGCGATGGCGCCGAGGACCGCGACCCGCCGGTAGCCGAAGCGCGTGACGAGCGGGCCTGCGAGGTTCGAGCCGACCACCGACATCGCGGCGTAGACCGCCGTGCTCAACCCGAACAGGACCGGCGACCAAACCAGCACCTGCTGGGCGTAGACGGACATCATCAGCGCGCCGCCGTAGATCGCCATCGACACGAGCAGCGTCATCGCGTTGCCGCCGACGAGGGTGCGCACCCGGAAGATCCGCAGCGGCACCAGCGGCGCCTTCGCCACCCTCTCGACCACGAGGAACAGCGCGAACAGCACCACGGCCGCGGCGAGCAGCCCGAGGGTCTGCGCCGATCCCCAGCCGGCGACCGGTGCCTCGACGACGGCGTAGGCGAGCAGCACGAGCGCGCCGGTCACCGTGATCGCGCCGAACGGGTCGTAGGAGCGCCGGCCCGTGGCGACCGGCGTCTCGCGGAGCAGACGCGGCCCGAGCACGAGGACGGCGCCGGCGAGCGGAACGTTGATGAAGAAGATCCACTCCCAGCCGAGGCCCTCGGTGATGGTCCCGCCGACGAGCAACGCGGCGGTGGCGCCGAACGCGCCGACGCCGGTCCAGACGCCGATCGCGCGGTTGCGCTCCTTCCCCTCGGCGAAGGTGTTCATCAGCACGGCCATGGCAGTCGGGGCCATCACGGCCGCGGCGACGCCCTGCACGACGCGCGCTGCGACGAGGACGGCACCGGTCCAAGCGAGCCCGCAGAGCACGGAGGCGACCAGGAACAGCGCGGTGCCGACCATGAACATCCGGCGGCCGCCGAGCAGGTCGGCGGTGCGGCCTCCGAACAGCAGCAGACCACCGAAGCTGAGCAGGTAGGCGCTCATCACCCACTGCGAGCCGTTGGTCCAGAACGACAGCTCCGCCTCGATGGACGGGAGCGCGAGGATGACGATCTGGGCGTCGACGATGATCATGAAGTAGGCCGTGCACAGCACGGCGAGCGCCTTCCAGCGGCGCGGGTCGGGGCTTGCCGGGATGGGTCGTGGAATGGGCGCGGCGCCCGTTCGTTCTGACATGAGAGGACAGACCGGGACCCCTTCCCGGATTCGCCGCGGCGGCGCGACGAATCCGCGCCGTGCATCTGGTCGGTACTTGTGTGAGGGCTTCCGGGCGCGGACGAGAGGGCGGCTCGTGGTGATGCACGAAGGCACACGGACCGGGGAATCGGCCGACGGGAGCGCGACGGTCGTGCTGGTCGGAGCGGAGGACTTCGCCCGGCTCGCCGACCCGTTCCGCGCCGAGCTACTGGCGCACTGCTATCGGATGCTCGGCTCCGTGCAGGACGCCGAGGACCAGGTGCAGGAGACCTACCTGCGTGCATGGCGCTCCTACGGCGACTTCGAGGGCCGCTCGTCGCTGCGCACCTGGCTGCACCGGATCGCGACGAACGTCTGCCTCACCGCCCTGGACGGGCGGCGCCGGCTGCCGGTGCCGTCCGGGTTCCCGGAGTCGGAGGGCGACGACGACGGCCCGGCGCAGTGGCCGGAGGCGACGGGGGCCGCCGCGGCCGAACGCCGCGGTCTCGACCCCGATCTCTCCGACCCGGCCGCCGTGCTGACGTCACGGGAGCACCGGGCAGGGGCACTCGGGGTGGTCTGGCGGCACCTGTCTCCCCGGCAGCGCGCGGTGCTCGTGCTGCGCGACGTGCTGGGTTGGCAGGCCACCGAGATCGCAGGCCTGCTGGGCACCTCCGGCGCTGCCGTGCACAGCATGGTGCGCCGGGCGCGGGAGCAGCTCGCGCAGGCCGCCGCGGACCCCGCGGAGCAGGCTCCGGACGACGGCGGCCGGCAGCGGCTGCTGGACGAGTACGCGGCGGCGTTCGAGACGGGCGACGTCGGCACGCTGGTGAACCTGCTGACCGACGACGCGGCGTGCACGCTGCCCGGGACGGGCAGCACCGTGACGGGGAAGGACGCGATCCTGCAGCTGTTCCGCACATGCCCCGCCCTCGGCGAGGCCCGGATGGTCGCGGTCACGGTGGCCGGCCGCCCTGGCTTCGGCATTTACCGCCGCGACACCGAGGGGCGCTACCGCGCGCACGGCATCGACGTGCTGGCCACGTCGCGCTCGGGTCTCACCCGCATCGACGTGATCGAGGACCGCAGCCTGTTCAGCGCCTTCGGCCTGCCGAAGGTGCACCCGGGCGGACCGGACGGGGCGTCGGCATGACGGGGGACACGTCCGCCGTCCTCACGCGGCGGCGCGGCTTGCTCGAGCGGGCCATCCGGTACGCGCGCACCGTGGTCGTCCAGGTGCGGCCCGCGGACCTGGCGCGGCCCACCCCCTGCGCCGGGTGGGACCTGCTGGACCTGATGCGGCACCTCAACGAGTCGGTGGCCGCGCTGCGCGAGGCGGTCGAGCACGCGTGCGTGTTCCCGGGACCGGCGCCGGGCGGGGTGGGCACGGACGTGCTCGAGACTTTCGACGTGCAGTCCGGCCTGCTCCTGTCCGGGTGGGACGAGCAGCGTGCGGACCGCCCGGTGGCGGTCGGCCGCGAGCCCGTGCCCGGTCTCGTGGTGGCCAACGCGGGAGCGGTGGAGCTGGCGGTGCACGGATGGGACGTGGCACAGGCGTGTGGGCTGCCCGACAGCATCCCGCTGGATCTGGCGGCTCACCTGCTCCCGGTGGCGAGGTGGGTGGTGCCGTGGCCGCGGTCCCCGCAGTTCGGGCCGGAAGTGCCGGCGCGCGGCGCTCCGGCCGCAGACGAGAGGTTGCTGGCGTTCCTCGGCAGGCGCCCGCCGCTCGAACCGGCCCCGAACGCCCGTGGGGGCCCCGGCCGATTGGCCGGGGCCCCCACAGGTTTCCCGAACTGACGCGCCGCTCCCACCACGAAGCGACGAGTTGAGGTTAGCCTATCCTCTCCTTCGGCCGCAACCCCCGATCATGAAGCGCCGAAGAACGCCTGCAGCGGACCCACCGCGAAGTACCCGACGAACGCGACGGCAACCACCCACATCAGCCAGTGCACGTCCCGCGCCCGCCCGGTCGCCGCCGTCAGCACGACGTAGGAGACGAAGCCCGCGCCGATCCCGTTGGCGATCGAGTACGTGAAGGGCATGACCGCGATCGTCAGGAACGCCGGGAGCGCCACCCGGAAGTCGGTGAGATCGATGTCGGTGATCTGCCGCACGAGCAGTGCACCGACCACCACCAGCGCGGGCGCCGCCGCCTCGATCGGCACGACCTCGTAGAGCGGGGTGAAGAACATCGCCAGCAGGAACAGCACCCCGGTGAGCACGCTGGCGAGGCCGGTGCGCGCCCCCTCCGCTATCCCCGACGCCGACTCGACGAACACGGTGTTGGACGAGGACGACGCCGCCCCGCCTGCCACCGCGCCCGCCGCGTCGACGACCAACGCGCGTCCCACCCGCGGCAGCTGCCCGTCCGCGCCGACGAAGCCCGCCTGGCGACCGAGGCCGGTGATCGTGCCCATCGTGTCGAAGAAGTCGGCGAGCACGAGCGTGAACACCAGCAGCACCACGGTGAGCAGGTCGACGTGGCTGAACGCACCGAACGAGAACGCACCGACGAGCGAGAGGTCCGGTAGCCCGACGACGCTGTCCGGCAGCGCGGGCACCGACAGCCCCCAGCCCTGTGGGTTCGTTCCGGCGGACGGCCCCACCTGGGTGATCGCCTCCACGATGATCGCGACGACCGTCGTGACGGCGACCCCGATCAGGATCCCGCCGCGCACACCGCGCGCCACGAGCGTCCCGGTGACGAGCAACCCGACGACGAACACGAAGGTCGGCCACGACGCGATCGAGTTGTCGATGCCGAGACCGACCGGCACGGTGGTGCCCGCCGCGTCCGGGACGCGCCGGACGAAACCGGCGTCCACCAGCCCGATGAAGGCGATGAACAGCCCGATCCCCACGGCGATCGCGGCCTTCAGCGACGGTGGCACGATGTTGAAGACCGCCGTCCGGAAGCCCGTGGCCGCGAGCACGAGGACCACGAGGCCCTCGACGACGACCAGGCCCATCGCCTCCGGCCAGCTCATCTGCGGCGCGAGCGTGAACGCGACGAACGCGTTGAGCCCGAGGCCGGTGGCGATCGCGAACGGGTAGTTCACGATCAACCCGAAGAGCAGCGTCATCACGCCGGCCACGAGCGCCGTGACGGCAGCGACCTGCGGCACCGACAGCACGTTGCCGAGCGCGTCCGGTTTGGCGCCCGGCCCCGCGGCCGTGAAGCTGCCGATGATGAGCGGGTTCAGCACGACGATGTAGGCCATCGTCACGAACGTCACGAGACCACCGCGGAGCTCGCGGCCGACCGTGGAGCCGCGCTCGCTGACGCGGAAGAGGCGTTCGATCACGCGCGCAGGGTAAGGGCGCCGTGTTACGCGCGCACTCCCCGTACCCTGAGCCGCGTGATCTCGCCCCCGCCGCTGTCGCCCCGGCTCTCCCGGCCGGCGCTCGTCGCGGTGGTGGGCAGCGCGCTGTGGCTGGTGGCCGCCGCCCTGCTCCTGGTCGCCGCGCTCGCCGGCCTGCGCCCGCTCGACATCTGGTTCACCGCCTGCCTCGCGGGCGCGTTCCTCGGCGCCGTCGGTTACGGCATCTTCGCCTGGCAGCGGGCCGCGGCCCGCCGCGGCTCCCGCACGGCGCAGCAAGGCCTCGAGTAGCACCCCGACTCGCCCGCACCCACACCGCAACTCGCGTACAACCAGACCGCGACTCGCGGGTTTTGGGGCATCCGTCATCCGCGAGTCGCGCTGTGGGTGCACGCGAGTCGGGCTGTGGGTGCACGCATGTCGGGGCCGTCGGGCGCAGCTTAGGGTTTCGGGTATGACCGATCGACCCACCGCCGTAGTCACCGGTGCAAGCTCCGGCATCGGCGCCGCCACCGCCCGCGCCCTGGCCAAGGCAGGCTTCCACGTCGTTCTGGGCGCACGGCGGGTCGATCGATGCGCCGAGATCGCCGCCGAGATCGACGGCACCGCGATCCGGCTGGACGTCACCGACGGCGAGTCGGTGGCCGCGTTCGCCGCCGCAGTCCCGGACTGCAGGCTGCTGGTCAACAACGCCGGTGGCGCGAAGGGCCTCGAACCGGTGGCCGAGGCCGACGAGGACGCGTGGCGCTGGATGTTCGAGGCGAACGTGATGGGCACGTTGCGCGTCACGAAGGCCCTGCTTCCGGCGCTCCTGGCCTCCGAGGACGGGCACATCATCACGGTCACCTCGATCGCGGCCGTCGAGATCTACGACAACGGCGCGGGGTACACGGGTGCGAAGCACGCGCAGTCGGTGCTGCACCGCACGCTGCGCGGCGAGCTGCTCGGGCAGCCGGTGCGCCTCACCGAGGTGCTGCCGGGACTGGTGGAGACCGAGTTCTCGCTGGTCCGCTTCGAGGGCGACGAGGAGCGGGCGGCGGGCGTCTACCGCGGGCTCACCCCGCTCACACCGGACGACGTGGCCGACGTGATCGCGTTCGCCGCCACCCGGCCGTCGAACGTGAACCTGGACCAGATCGTGCTGAAGCCGCGAGCGCAGGCAAGCGCCAGCCGCGCCCACCGAGACATCTGATGAGTGGTTGACGGCGGGACGATCTCGGGCGGAGGATGGCCGCGCTGATCACAGCGCTCCCCCGCTCCCCCGACGCGCCAACGAGGTCGCCATGTCCGACACGCCGCCGGCCACGCACGCCCCGTCCTGGGTGCCGCGCGCACACCCGCTGTCCTGGGCAACCCTTGCCGTCACCACCGGCGCCATCCTCATGACGGCGGTGGACGGCGGCATCCTGCCCGCCGTTCTGCCGGCGATCCAGAAGGAGTTCGAGCTCAACTCCGCGCAGGCGGGGCTCGTCAACTCGGTCTTCTTCGGCGGCCTGATCGTCGGAGCTCTGCTGTTCGGCTGGCTGTCGGACCGCATCGGCACCGGGTACCGGCGCTCCTGGACATGGAACGTCGCGATGCTCATCGGGATCCTCGGTGGCGCGTTGACGTTCGGCCTGGCCGGCAGCTTCGCGGCGTTCCTGCTGCTGCGCATCCCGATGGGGATCAGCCGGGGCGGCTCGGAACCGGTGAACGTCGCCCTGGTGAGCGAGTGGTGGCCGAAGGAGTACCGCGGCTTCGCCGTCGGCGTGCACCACACCGGCTTCCCGCTCGGGCAGTTCCTCACCGGCGCGCTGATCGCGGCCGTGCTCGGTTTCGCGGGCTGGCAGGAGGCGTTCCTGCTCATCCCGCTGCTGGGTATCCCGATCATCGCGCTGCAGGCGTTCGTCGGAACCCGGCGCAACCAGCAGAAGGTCTACGACTGGATCGACGCCCACGGGTACACGAAGCCCCTTCCCGAGCTCTCCACCCGCCCGAAGGGCCTCGGCCTCGGCCCCGTGAAGGACGCGCTGGCCAGCCCGAACGTCCGCTGGTCGGTCGTACTGATCTTCCTGTTCCTGTGGGCCGAGACCGCCGCGGTCACCTTCCTGACGGGGCAGCTCGTGGCCCAGGAGATCGACCTCGGCCTCGCCGCCCTGCTCGCCGGGGCCTCCGGCCTCACCGGCTGGATCGGCCAGGTCGTGTGGGGCGCGTGGTCCGACCACGCCGGGCGCAAGTTCGCCATCAGGTTCCTCGTGGTCGGGTGGGCCGCGAGCATGCTGGCGATGATCTTCATCACCGGCCCGGGGAGCGCGTGGATCGTGCTGCTCGCATGGGGCCTTTTCCGCAACGCCCCCTTCCCCGTGGTGTACGCCCTGCTCATCGACTCGGTGCCGCGCGCGGCCGGCACCGCGATGGGCATCATGATCGGCATCGCGCTCGGGGTGTCCGGCGTGCTCGCCGCCCCGGTGGCAGGCTTGATCATCGACGCGGGCGGGTTCACCGTGCACTACGTCGTACTCGCCGTGATCTGCCTGCTCGGGCTGTTGCCGCTGGCCCGCATGACCGAGACCGTGGCGACCACGAAGACCAAGACGGAGGTGCTCGAATGACCGACCTGCTCGAGGCCGGAGCCGAGCTGGAGAAGGTGGCCACCGGCTCGATCTGGGCGGAAGGCCCGGTGTGGATCCCCGCCGACCGCGCCGTGCGCTACAGCGACATCCCCAACAACCGCATCCTGCAGTTCTCCGAAGCGAGCGGGGAGCTCACCGTCTACCAGGAGAACGTCGAGTTCACCAACGGCCGCACGCTCGACCTGGACGGCTCGGTCCTCCAGTGCTCGCACGGCAGGCGGAGGGTGGAGCGCGACCGCGACGGCGTCGTCGAGAACGTCGTCGACCGATGGGCGGGTGCGCGGCTCAACTCGCCCAACGACGTCGTCGTGAAGAGCGATGGCACGATCTGGTTCAGCGACCCGTCCTACGGGATCCAGAAGCCGACCGAGGGCCACCCGGGCGAGCTCGAGTACGGCGACCACTACGTCTTCCGCTTCGACCCGCGCGACGGCTCCGTCGTCCCCGCCGTGATCGACGTCGAGGCCCCGAACGGCCTGGCCTTCTCCCCCGACGAGTCGCTGCTCTACGTCGCCGATTCCGGTGCATCCCCGCCGAGCGGCGAGCGCGACCCGGCCCGGCCCGGTGGGCACTCCATCCACGTCTACGACGTGTTCGACGGCCGGCTGTGCAAGAACGGCCGCGAGTTCGCCGAGGTCTCGCCGGGCGTGCCCGACGGGTTCCGGGTCGACGAGCACGGCAACGTGTGGACCTCCAGCCACGACTCCGTGCAGGTGTTCGACCCGGCCGGCGGCCCGCTGCTGCGGATCCCGGTGCCGGAGAAGATCGCGAACCTGTGCTTCGGCGGCGAGGACGGCCGCACGATCTACATCGTGGCCAGCACGAGCCTCTACCGCATCCGCACGACGGTCCGCGACGCTGCAGCCCTGCTCCGCACGGCCTGATTCCGGTTCAGGGACCTGCGGTCTCCTCCGTGGGGCGGTTCTCCCGCGCCGCGTCCCCCGGACGTTCGGCCCGGGCCGCTTCGCCGATCCGCTGCTCGGAGTCGCGGAGGATCTCCGTCGCCTCGGCGCGGCGGTCCTCCCCGCCCTCCTCGACGCGCTCCTCCTCGGGGAGCGGCACGGCGCGGCTGTCGACCTGGTCGTTCAGCTCCTCGGGTCGCATACCCGCGCGATACCCGCGCATCACGTGCACTACCCCTCCCGATCGGAGCATGATCGAACGATGGCACGCGTCGTGGTCGTCGGAGCCACCGGTCACATCGGCTCCTACCTGGTGCCCCGCCTGGTGCGCGCCGGGCACGAGGTCGTCGCACTCAGCCGGGGAACGCGGGAGCCCTACCACGCGGCGCCCGAGTGGTCGCGCGTCGAGCGGGTCGTCGCGGACCGGGACGCCGAGGACGCGGCGGGCACGTTCGGGGCCAGGGTCGTGGCCCTCGAACCGGACGTCGTCGTGGACCTGGTGTGCTTCACACCCGAGTCGGCGGGCCGGCTCGTCGAGGCGCTGCGGCCGATCCGCCCGCTGCTCCTGCACTGCGGCACGATCTGGGTACACGGCCCCGTCCACCGCGTACCGGTCACGGAGGACGAGCCACGCACGCCGGTGGGCGACTACGGCATCGGCAAGGCCGCGATCGAGCGGCTGCTGCACGCCGAGACGCGCCGCGGCGGCGTCCCGAGCGTCGTGCTGCACCCCGGGCACATCACCGGGCCCGGCTGGCCGGTCATCACGCCCGCAGGCAACCTCGACCCCGCCGTGTGGCGGGCGCTCGCGTCGGGCGAGCCGCTCCCGCTCCCGGACCTCGGCCTCGGCGTGCTGCACCACGTGCACGCCGACGACGTGGCGCAGGCTTTCGAGCGAGCGCTGACGCGGCCCGCCGCGATCGGTTCGAGCTTCCACGTCGTCGCGGAGCAGGCGATGACCTCCCGCGGCCTCGCCCACGCGGTGGCGGGCTGGTTCGGGCGGGAACCCGCGCTCGACCTGGTCGACTGGCCCGAATTCGAGTCGCGGGTGGCGCCGGAGTACGCCCAGCAGACCCGCGAGCACGTCTCCCGCTCGATCAGCGCCAGCATCGAGCGCGCCCGCACGGTGCTGGATTTCAACCCGCGGTACCCGACCCTCGAAGCATTGCGGGAGGCCCTGGACTGGCTCGTCGCGAACGGGCGAGTTGATCTGAGCTAGCTGTCCAGCGCCGACAGGCCCTTCCAGTCGTCCCAGGACAGCGTCCAGTCCCAGATGTCGCCGTCGCGGGCCGAGAGCGGCACGTTCGTGCCGGTGACCTCGACCGGATCGCCGTAGAGCACCGAGTCGTAGTACGACTTGGCGTTGGCAGGGGAGAGGTTGATGCAGCCGTGGCTCACGTTCTCCGAGCCCTGCACCGATACCGTCCCCGGCTGGGCGTGGAGGAACTCGCCGTTGTTGCTGATCCGGACCGCCCACTGCATGTTCACGTCGTAGTCGAACTGCTGGCTCACCATCCGCCGCTCGGCGAACTTCTCGGTGACGACGTGCACGCCGGTGCGGGTGTTGCGCCGCGGGTCGGAGTCGAGCCCGTAGCTGGCCGGGAAGTCGAACACCTGCTGGCCGTCGCGGATGACGACGACATGGTGGCTGGTGGCGTCGGCCTTGACGATCTGCGACCGTCCGATCTCGAACGAGCTGGTGACGTCGGTCGCACCGTACTTGCCTCCGCCGTACGGCACGCCGAACAGGTCAGCGGTGACGGTGACCTTCGTGTGGGCAGGCCAGTACTCGCGCGGCCGCCAGTCCACGCGCGAACCGCCGCCCTCGTCGGGCAGCCAGCCCCACGATCCCTCGACGGGAACGGACGTCTCGACCGACAGCGCACGCTCCGCCGCCGCGCGGTCGTCCACGTGGTCGTTGAACTGGATCCGGATCGGCGCCGCGACCCCCACCGTGCGCCCGTCGCCGATGTTGATGGTGCCGCGTACGGTCTTGTTCGGCTTCAGCGTCGTGAACGAGCCCTGCACGGGCACCTTCGCGCCGTCGCGGCCGGTGGCGCTGCCGCTCCACGAGTACGTGGCGCCGAAGGCGAGCTCCGTCGTGCTGCTCCACTCGGTGCCGTCGGCGTTGGCCTCGCCCTCGACGGCCTTGCCGTCAGGACCGGTCAACGTGACGTCGTCGAGCTTGCCGTCCTTGACCGACACCGTGGCCGACGCTCGCGGGTCGACACCGGAGGCGTCCCCGCCGGGTGCGTACGCCAGCGTGGCGGGCGGTTCCAGCACCGGCGGAACGACCGCCTCCGTCACCCGGCCGGACTCGTCGGCGGTGGCGATCGTCACCACCCCGAGCGACCCGACCAGCACGACCGCCAGTGCGAGCAGGATCCTGCGCAAACCGAGTCCCCCTTGCCAGAGCTTCCCGCTGCTACAGACGCGCCGAAGCGGCCGCGGTTGTCCCCGCAGCGGGCCCCGATTCAGGTTACGCGCGGCTCAGACCCGACATCCCACGAGAACCGGTTCGGGGGACAGTGGCACTCCCCACTGTGACCGCACGCCGTCGCGCACCTCCCTGGCCAGCGCCAGCAACTCGGTGGTGGTACCCCCACCGCGGTTGGTGAGCGCGAGCACGTGCTTGCCCGAGAGCGCCACCCGTCCGCCGGGCCCTGGGTGGCCGCGCCGGAAGCCTGCGTGCTCGATCAGCCACGCGGCGGGCACCTTGGCCGTTCCGGGCCCGGCCGGGAAGCGGGGCGCATCCGGTGGCACCTGCCCCGCTGGCAGCACCGGGTTGGTGAAGAACGAGCCTGCGCTCCACGTGTCGTGGTCGTCGGCGTCGAGCACCATGCCCTTGCCGCGGCGCAGGTCGAGCACCGCGTCCCTCGCCACCGCCGCCGGCACCTGGGCACCCGGCTCGACGCCCAGTGTCCTGGCGAGCTCGGGATACCGGATGGGCGCGCTGACGCCGGTGCCGGGGAGCGCGAACCGCACGCGCAGCACCACGGCGTCGTCGCGACCTTTCAGCACACTGGTGCGGTAGGCGAGGGCCAGATCGGCGGCGGGGACTCCGGCGCGCACGGCACCGGTCCGCCGGTCGTACAGGTCGACGTCGACGAGCAGATCGGCGACCTCGACCCCGTACGCGCCGACGTTCTGCACCGGCGTGGCCCCGGTCCGCCCCGGGATCCCGGACAGGCACTCCAGCCCGCCCAGCCCGTCGGCGACGCAGGCCGCGACCACCTCGTCCCAGTCGGAGCCCGCCTCAACCGTGAGCAGCACCGAACCGTCCGGTCGCCGCTCGACCGCGTGTCCGGTGTTCGCGACGCGCACGACGGTGCCGGGCCAGCCCTGGTCGGCGATCACGACATTGGAGCCCCCACCGAGCAGCAGCAGCGGCTCCGCAGCGGCATCGGCGTCCCGCACGGCCTCCACGACCGCGTCCGCTGACGTCGCCTCGACGAACCGCCGGGCGGGGCCGCCCAGCCGGAGGGTCGTCAGCGGCGCGAGCCGCTGCGTCGGCGGCGGGAGCACGTCGGGTACGGGCACAGGCGCCAACGGTAAGGCAGAACCACGACCGGCTACCCGGTAGCCTCCGCTCATGTCCCGGCAGATCGACTTCCGGTCCGTCTCCCCTCACCCGGCGGACGAGGTCTACGCCACGATGGTCGACCCCGACTACCTGCGCGCCCGCCTCGAGCGGATCGGCGGGCCCGGTGCGAACCTCCTTGAGCACTCGGCCGACGTCCAGGGCGCGCGCTACCGGCTTCGGCTCGGCCTCGACGCCAAGGACCTGCCGGCGGTGGTGCGGAGCGTGCTGCCCGGCAACCTGACGATCGAGCGCAACGAGCGGTGGACCCGGCAGGACAGCGGCCGCTACCTGGGCGACGTCGACGTGACTATCCCGGGCGCGCCCGCGTCCGCCACCGGCGGCATGCGGCTGCGCGACCTGCCCGAGGGCGGCAGCGAGCTGAACGTGCGCGCGGACGTGCGGGTCTCGGTGCCCCTGATCGGAGGGAAGATCGAGGGCGTCGTCGGGGAGCAGGTGCAGAGGCTCCTCACGGCGGAGACGGCGTTCACCGACGAGTGGCTGGCCCAGAACGCCCGTTGACGGCGGAGGACCATCGTCTCGTGGACCCCACGGCCGAGCACCAGTACGTCATCACGCTGAGCTGCCCCGACACCACCGGGATCGTGGCCCGAATCGCGGGCTTCCTCGCCGACGCGGGCGGCTGGATCGTGGAGGCCGGCTACCACTCCGATCCCGGCACGGGGTGGTTCTTCACCCGGCAGGTCGTGCGGGCCGCGTCGCTGCCGTTCGGCGCCGAGGAGCTGCGGAAGCGCTTCGCCTCGGTGGCCGCCGAGCTGGGCGGGGACACGACGTGGACGGTCACCGACACCCGCGAGCCCAAACGCGTCGTCATGCTGGTGAGCGAGGAAGCCCACTGCATGCACGACATCCTCGGCCGCGTCGCCGCGGGAGAACTCCCGGTGCGCCTGGCCGCCGTGATCGGCAACCACGACCGCCTCGGCCCGATCGTCCGCGCGCACGGCGTGCCCTTCCACCACGTACCGTTCCCGCCGCCCGGCGGCGACCCGGAGACGAGGACCGCCGCGAAGGCGGCGGCGCTCGCCGAGGTGGGTGAGCTCGTGAACCAGCACGATCCGCACGCCGTGGTGCTCGCCCGCTTCATGCAGATCCTGCCGCCCGACCTGTGCAGGGCGTGGGCGGGGCGGGCGATCAACATCCACCACAGCTTCCTGCCGTCGTTCGTCGGCGCGCGGCCCTACCACCAGGCCTACGCCCGTGGCGTCAAGCTGATCGGCGCCACATGCCACTACGTCACGCCGGAGCTCGACGCAGGCCCGATCATCGAGCAGGACGTCATCCGGGTCGACCACAGCGACACCGCGGCCGACATGGTGCGCCGCGGCCGCGACATCGAACGGCTCGTCCTCGCCCGCGGGCTGCGCTGGCACCTGGAGGACCGGGTGCTGGTGCACGGCAACAAGACCGTGGTCTTCCCGTGATCAGGGGTCGTGAGTGGTTATGCGCGCTATGGCACGCGTAACCGCTCACGACCTGTCTCAGTGGCCGCGCAGGCGCTTCGGGCGGATGCGCACCGGCACCGAGTAGATCGACGCGAAGTTCTCCGCCGTCTGCCAGCCCTCCTTGATCAGGTGCCCGTACTTGGCCAGGTACTCGGGGTTCTCCGACACCGGTGGCTCGTCCGGGACGATCTCCGCGTCACCGGTCAGCACGACGATGTCCCCGCCGGCGCCGTTGCCGTCGAAGTGCAGCGCGACCCGCGGGTTGGCCCGCAGGTGGGCGAGCCGCTTCGCCTCGCCGTGGCTGTAGACGAGGATCGACGAGTCGTCCCACAGGAACCACACGGGCGCCGGTTGCGGCGTGCCCGATGCGTCGACGAGCGTGAGCCACGCGACGACGTCGTCGGTCAGGTGCCGTGCAGCGCGTACGCCGAACTCGGTGTCCGGGAGTGCGAAGGTCATGGTCGCCACAATGCCGCGCGGCGCCCGCGGATTCCCCGTCAGGCCGGCTTGATGTTGGCGTTCGAGCGCAGGACGTTGCGTGGGTCGTACACGGTCTTGATGAGCGCCAGCCGCTCGTACTTCGAGCCGTACGCCGCCCGGACCTGGTCGTCCTCGAACTCGGCCATCATGTTCACGTAGCTGCCCCTACCCGCGCTGAACGGGCGAAGGGCAGCCCACGTGGACCGCACCCACTGCCGCTCGTCGTCGAACATCTGCGGGTCGAGCGTGATGCCGCCGATCGCGGCCGCGTACCTCGCTGACCGGCTTCCGCCGAAGGCCGTGGCCTCGTCGGGCACGTCGCGGTACGCCCCACCGAGTGGGAACAGCAACAGCTGCGACATGGGGGATCTCTTCGCCCGGATGCTCGCCGCGATCGCGTCCACGGCCGCGTCGGTCAGATCCTCGAGGTAGAGGCCCTTCTCGTACGCGCGCACCCCCCACGGCGCACCGTCATCGAGCATCTGCTGGAGTGCCACGTACGGCATCGGCGTCACGAGCTCGAACAGCGGTCCGGCTTCCCGCAGCGGCGCGATCATGGCCGCGTGCTCGTCGGCCGCGCCGAATCCAGCCACCACGAGCGCGACACCTGGCGCGAAGTGCGCCTCCTCCGGCACGAACGGCGCGGGCGGTGCGTTCACGCAGGCGATGGCGCCGCCCGCGGTGCGTGGGCTGTCGACGAAGAACTTCCGGCCGAGCCGGATCGCCTCCTCCGCCCGGCCCAGCTCGAAGAAGAACATCCCGAGGTGGACGAGCGGGCCCACCGGGTGCAGCTGGAACTCGAACTCGGTGACCACGCCGAAATTGCCACCGCCTCCGCGCAGCGCCCAGAACAGATCCGGATACTCGTGCGAGCTCGCCCGCACGACGCGCCCGTCGACGAGGACGATCTCGGCCGAGATCAGGTTGTCGATGCTGAGCCCGGCCATCGCGCTGAGCCAGCCGAAGCCGCCGCCGAGGGTCAGGCCGGCGACACCGGTGTGGCTGACCGTACCGGCGGGCACGGCGAGGCCGTGCTCCTGGCAGGCGGCGTCGAGCTGCGCGAGTGATGCCCCACCCCCGCAGCGCGCCCGCCGCGCGACCGGGTCGACGACGACCGACGTCAGCGGGCTGAGGTCGATCGTGAGGCCGCCGTCGATCACGGCGGCGCCCGCGACGCTGTGACCGCCACCCCGCACGGCGATCTCGAGGCCGCACTCCTGCCCCCACCGCAGTGCCGAGGCGACGTCGGCAGCCGACGCGCAGCGGGCGACGACCGCGGGCGATCGATCGATGGCGCCGTTCCAGATCAGCGCGGCCCGGTCGTAGTCCGGGTCGTCCGGCAGCAACACCTGTCCATCGATCGCCGTACGCAGCGCATCGACCCGGCCGCTCATCGTGTTCGTCATACGCTCCCCCTAATGGTCTGTGCCGAAGGAGGAGCCAGCCCAGCCTTGCCTGATACCGGAAGAGGTCAGACGGGCTTGATGTTCGCGTTGCGATGGAAGAGGTTGCCCGGGTCGTACTCGGCCTTGATCTGCGCCAGCCGGCCGTACTTCGCCGGCCCGTACGACGCGCGGACGCGCTCGTCGTCCTCCAGCTCGGAGATGAAGTTGACGTAGCTACCCGCGTTTCCGGCGAGCGGGCGCAGCGCGTCCCATGTGGAGCGGGCCCATTCCCGGTCGGCGACGAACCGGTCGGGGTCGTTGCTCGCCCCCGAGACGTCGACGACGAAGTTGGGTGTACGCAGCCCGCCGTACGCGGTGGCGTCGTCGCCGACCTCGGACACGGCGCCGTGCAACGCGAACATCGGCATGAACGACAGCGGGTCGGTCTTCCCTGGCGCCCGCTCGGTCATGACCGTGATCGCGTCGTCGGTCAGCTCGGCGAGGTACAGGCCCTTGTCGTACATCCAGGTACCCGGCTGGAGCTCGGGGTCGAACAACTGCTGCATCGCCGTGTACGGCATCGGCGTGAGGAACTCGAACAACGGCGGGCACATCTCGCGGACGGCATCGATCGCGTGGGCGTGCTCGTCCGCGGAGCCGTAGCCGGCCACGAGGAGGGCGTGGCCGATCTTCCCGTGGTGCTCCTCGGGGACGAACGGCGCCTCAGGGGCGCTGAGCCCACCGCCGATCAGCATCCCGTAGTCGGAGGGCAGGGTCCGGGCGGCCTCGCGACATGCGCGCAACCCGTCCACCCCCCGCTCGACCTCCCAGAACAGCAGGCCGAACTGCACCTCGGGGCCGACCTGGTGCAGCCGGTACTCGAACGCGGTGACGACGCCGAAGTTCCCGCCGCCGCCGCGCAATGCCCAGAAGAGATCGGGTTCGTCGGACTCGGACGCCCGGACGACCCTGCCGTCGGCGAGCACGACCTCGGCCGACACGAGGTTGTCGATCGAGAGGCCGTGGCGGTTGGCGAGCCAGCCCATCCCGCCGCCGAGGGTCAGGCCGCCGACGCCGGTGTCGCTGAGCACCCCGCCGGTCACGGCGAGGCCGTGCTCCTGCGTGGCCGCGTCGACGTCGCCCCACGTCGCGCCGCCTCCGACCCGGGCGCGCCTGCCCTCCGGGTCGACCTGGACGGTGCTCATCGATCCCAGGTGGATCATCAGCCCGCCGTCGCCTGCCGATGCCCCGCTGAAGGAGTGGGCACCGCCGCGCACGGAGATCTCCAGCCCGTTCGCCTCGGCGAAGCCGACCGCGGCCGCGACGTCCGCCGCCGAGCGGCAGCACGTGATCACGGCCGGACGGCGGTCGAAGCTGCCGTTCCACAGCGCACGCGCCGTGTCGTACCCCGGGTCGCCCGGCGTCATCACGCCGCCCGCCACCATCGATCGCAGGCCGTCCACATTCCTCGTTGCCGCCATGACCGGACTCCCTCCGTGCGGCGATGAGGGATGGACTCGCTCATCGGCGAGGAAGGGTTACCGGTCCGGTGACGCCGAACGAGTGGTCCTGCGTACAGCGGGCCTTCCCGCTCAGCCGGGCACGATGTTGATGTTGCGGTGGAACACGTTGCGCGGATCGTGGGCGGCCTTGACCCGCTTCAGTCGCTCGTACTTGGACCCGTACGCGGCGCGCACGCGGTGCTCCTCGTATTCGGTCATCGCGTTGACGTACGTGCCGACACCCCTGCTGTGCGGTTGCAGCGCCGCCCACAGCGAGCGCGACCACTCCCGGTCGGCCGGCAGCAGGTCCGGCGTCGGGCTCGCGGCGATGCCGAAGATCGCGTACTGCGGCGAGCGGGTTCCACCGAACGCGGTGCCGAGCTCGTCCATCTCACAGAACGCCTGGTCGAGGCGGTAGATGAACACGATGGACATCGGCGACGTGCGGCGCCCGAGGTGGTCGACCAGCGCGTCGACCACGCCGTCGGTGAGATCGTCGACGTAGGTCGACTTCTCGTAGTAGTGCGCGCCGGCAGCGTTGCTCTCGTCGAGCATCTGCTGCAGCGCCACGTAGGGCATCGGGGTGACGTGGTCGAACAACGGCGGCAGTGCGGCACGCACCCGCGCGAGGGCAGAGGTGTGCTCCTCGGTGTCGCCGAAGCCGGCGAGCAGCAGCCCGATCCCCGGCCGGAAGTGGTGCTGCTCGGGGACGAACGGGGCCGGCGGCGCGGTCATCACGGTGATGATCACGTTGAGGGACCGCGGTAGCGCCGGGACCACCTCCCGGATCGCCCGCAACGCGTCCCCCGCCTGCTCCTCGCCCCAGAACATCAACCCGAAGTCGATCATCGGACCGACCGCGTGCAGCCGGAACTCGAACTCGGTCACCACGCCGAAGTTGCCGCCCCCGCCCCGTACCGCCCAGAAGAGGTCGGGGTGTTCGGTCGCCGAGGCGCGCACGATCCGGCCGTCGGCAGGCACGATCTCGACGGAGACGAGGTTGTCGATCGTGAGCCCCGCCTGCCGGGTCAGCCACCCCATCCCGCCACCGAGCGTCAGACCGCCGACCCCGGTGTGGCCGATCGCGCCGAGCGGCACGGCCAGGCCGTGCTCCTGGGTGGCGCCGTCCAGGTCCTTGAGCAGCGCGCCTCCGCCCACCCGGGCGCGCATGGCCTCGGGGTCGACGCTCACCTGGCACATCCCACTGAGGTCGATCACCAGACCGTCGTCGACCACGCTCTGGCCCGACATGCTGTGCCCGCCGCCGCGCACGGCGATCTCGAGTCCCTCCGCCTGCGCGAAGCGGACGGCCGCGGCGACGTCCTCCGCGGAACCGCAGCGGGCGATCAGGGTCGGCCGCCGATCGATGTCGCCGTTCCACACCGCCCGCGCCGCGTCGTACCCGGGATCCGATGGGTCGATGACCGGACCGGCCATCACAGCTCGGAGAGCGGCGGTGCCGCCTCCCACGGTCTGGGTCATAGCTCCTCCTGAGCTCGTGCTCGTGGCTGCATCTCGCTCAGGAGGGAGGCCCGCGTTAGCTCCCGGATACAGGAAGGCTCCACCTCCCCGTTCCGGACCACGCGAATGCACGAACGGCACGTTCGTCCGGAACGATCGGACGAACGTGCCGTTCGTGCAGGTAGCTCAGGCCACCGCGCTCACCGGCGCCGGTTCCAGCGCCAGCGCCAGCACCTCCGCCACGTCGGCCACCGGGTGTACCCGCAGCTCACCGCGCACCGACTCCGGCAGGTCGTCGAGGTCGGGCTCGTTGCGCTTCGGGATGATCACGTCGGTGAGCCCGGCGCGGTGGGCGGCCAGCAGCTTCTGCTTGACGCCACCGATCGGCAGCACCTTGCCCTGCAGCGTGACCTCGCCGGTCATGCCGACCGAGGACTTCACCGGCCGCCCGCTCGCGAGCGACGCCAGCGCGGTGGTCATCGTGATGCCCGCGCTCGGCCCGTCCTTCGGCACCGCGCCCGCCGGCACGTGGACGTGCAGCTTGCGCGTGGCCAGGTCACCGGCCAGTCCCTTCGACCGCAGGTAGGACAGCGCGATCGAGACGGACTCCTTCATCACGTCGCCCAGCTGCCCGGTGAGGGTCAGGCCCGAGTCGCCTTCCATGGCCGTGGCCTCGATGAAGAGCACGTCCCCTCCGGCCCCCGTCACCGCGAGCCCGGTGGCGACGCCCGGCACGGACGTCCGCTCGGCCGACTCCGGCGTGAACTTCGGCCGGCCCAGGTAGCCGACGAGCGCGTCGGCGTCGACGTGGACCGGTGCCTCGGCACCGGAGTCCAGATTCACGGCCACCTTGCGCAGGACCTTGGCCAGGCCCCGCTCCAGCTGCCGCACGCCGGCCTCGCGGGTGTACTCGGCCGCGATCATCGACAGCGCCACGTCGGAGAACTCGACGTCGGACGGCTCGAGGCCGGCCTTCTCGACCTGCCGCGGCAGCAGGTGATCACGCGCGATGGCGACCTTCTCCTGCTCGGTGTAGCCGTCGAGCTGCACCCACTCCATCCGGTCGGCCAGCGGGCCGGGGATGGCCTCGCCGACGTTGGCCGTGGCAAGGAACAGCACGTCGGACAGGTCGAGGTCGACCTCGAGGTAGTGGTCGCGGAACGTGTGGTTCTGCGCCGGGTCGAGCACCTCCAGCAGCGCGGCGGTCGGGTCGCCCCGGAAGTCGCTGCCGACCTTGTCGATCTCGTCGAGCAGCACGACCGGGTTCATCGCGCCCGCCTCGCGGATGGCCCGCACGATCCGGCCGGGCAGCGCGCCGACGTAGGTGCGCCGGTGACCGCGGATCTCCGCCTCGTCCCGGACACCGCCGAGGGCGACGCGCACGAACTTGCGGCCCAGCGCACGGGCGACCGACTCACCCAGCGACGTCTTGCCGACGCCGGGCGGGCCGACCAGCGCGAGCACCGCGCCGGAGCCGCGGCCGCCGACCTTCTCCATGCCCTTGCGGTCGCGCCGCGCGCGGACCGCGAGGAACTCGATCAGCCGCTCCTTGACGTCGTCGAGGCCTGCGTGGTCGGCGTCCAGGACCGACCGTGCCGCGACCAGGTCGTCGGTGTCCTCGGTGCGCGTGTTCCACGGCATGTCGAGGATCGTGTCCAGCCAGGTGCGGATCCAGCCCGACTCCGGGCTCTGGTCGGACGCCCGCTCGAGCTTCCCGACCTCGGTGAGCGCGGCCTTGCGCACGTGCTCGGGGAGGTCGGCGTTCTCCACGCGCGTGCGGTAGTCGGCGGAGTCGTCGTTCGAGTTCGGGTCGAGCTCACCCAGTTCCTTGCGGATCGCGGCGAGCTGCTGGCGCAGCAGGAACTCGCGCTGGGTCTTCTCCACGCCCTCGCGGACGTCCTGCGCGATCTTCTCCGAGACCTCCTGCTCGGCGACGTGCGCCTTCGTCCACTCCAGCAGCAGCTCGAGTCGCTTGACGACGTCGGTCTCGGCGAGCAGCTGCGACTTCTGCTCCAGGTCGAGGTACGAGGCCCAGCCCGCGGTGTCGGCGAGCTGGCCGGGGTCGGTGATCTGCTGCACCGAGTCGACGACCTGCCACGCGCCACGCTCCTGCAGGATCCCGATGACCAGGGCCTTGTACTCCTTGGCGAGCTCGGTCGTCCGGCCGGTCACGGGCTGGTCGGGCACCGGGGTGGCCTCCACCCACAGCGCGGCGCCGGGCCCGGTGACGCCGGAGCCGATCTGGGCGCGGCCCTCGCCGCGCACCACGGCCGCCCGCTCCCCGCTGGGCAGGCGCCCGACCTGCTCGAGCACGGCCACGGTGCCCACGGCGGGGTACTTGCCGTCGAGGCGGGGGACGACCAGGACCTTGCGGTCGACGCTGTTCGCTGCATCGACCGCTGCCTGGATCTCCGGCTCGTCGAGCCGGACGGGAACCACCATGCCGGGCAGCAGCACCGAGTCGGCGAGCGGAAGCACCGGCAGCTTCAGCGTCTCTGTCATGCCCTGCCCAACGCTTACACCGTTGTCGCCATTCCAGCGTTCAAGTACTTCCGCTGTCAGTGAACGCAGGAACCCTGAGCGAACTGGACTCAAGGCACTCCAGGCCTCATCGGAGCAACGCAGGCGCTTCCCGAGCACTTCCCGTGAACCACCTGGCGAGCGCCGTGTCGGGCCGATCCCCGTGCTCGCGACCCACCCAGCAGACGTAACCGTCCGGACGCACCAGCACCTGCCGCGCCGCATCGAGGTCGACGCCCACGGGCGAGCCGACCGCCCGGGCGGTGACCCGTTCGACGCCGTCGACGATCTCCTCCGCCGGGGTGAGCGGCGCGTCGAGGTCGAGGAGCAGCGCACGCCCGGCTCGCAGCAGCGCGCTGACGGTGGTGGTGCCGCCGTCCGTCGCGAGCGACAGGTCGACCATCCGGGAGCCGACGAGCGGGTCGGGGTCGCCGAGGTCGTAGCGGACCGCCAGGCCCGACATCAGCCCGGCAAGGTACCGGTTGCCGTCCGGGAGGCGGGCCATATCCGTCAGGATCTCCCGCAACGCCCTGCGGTCATCGGCGTCCGGCGGCGGGCTCATGATCACGCCCTGCGCCCGCACCGTCGCGAGGACGTGCGCGGCCACCGGGTGCCGCTCGTCGTGGTAGGTGTCGAGGAGGGTATCCGGGGAGCGCCCTGCCACCACCGCGGCGAGCTTCCAGCCGAGGTTCATCGCGTCCTGCAGCCCCAGGTTGAGACCCTGTCCGCCGACCGGCATGTGAATGTGCGCGGCGTCCCCCGCGAACAGAACGCGCCCGTGGCGGTACTCCGTGAGCTGGCGGCTCGCGTCGCTGAAGCGCGTGCCCCAGCGCAGCCGGCCGAGCACGGTGTCCGGGCCGTGGACGGCGACGAGCGCGGCCGCGACCTCGTCGGCGGTCACCGGCGCCGTGCGCGGGAGCTCGGCCTGCGGCGGGCCACCGAAGACGACGCGGAACCCGCTGGTGCGGCCGGCGTCCCCGTCCAGCGGGTGGAGCATCATCCAGTACCCGCCTGCGGTCCGGGCCAGCGTGCTGATGTGGCCGACGGAGCGGGACACGGTGTCCGACACCGAGGCGAGCTCGACATCAGCGCTGACCGCCGACATCGTGCCGGTCCGCCCCGGGAAGTCCGCGCCGACGAGCTTCCGGACGGTGCTGTGCCCGCCGTCGCAGGCCACGAGATAGCGGCCGCGCAGCCGCCCGGCGGAGACGGCCGCCTCGACGCCGTCGGCGTCCTGGACGAGGTCGAGCAGCTCGGTGCTGCGCCGAACCTCGACCCCGAGCTCGCGCAAGCGCCCCTCGAGGACGTCCTCCATGCGGTCCTGCGGGATCAGGATCCCGTCCGGGTAGCGGGTGCGCCACGGCCGCGCGTCGAGCGGGACCGGGAGGAACGCGAAGTGCCCGCCCACCGACTCCCGCGGGACGGCCCGCTCCGTGACCGCATCGAGCAGGCCACGCATCGCCAGCACCTCGGCGCTGCGCTGGTTGACCCCGCCGCCGCGCGACTGCCCGCTCGGCCCGGCCTCGCGCTCCACGACCGCGACGTCCACACCCGCCAGTGCCAGCTCGCTCGCGAGGAAGAGCCCGGTCGGCCCGGCGCCCACCACGATCACATCATGTTCGATAGTCACACCGAGAGCATAAGTACACCGAGTGCAGAAAACAACCAGGTATAGGCTTGCCGCGTGGAACTCGGCCTGAGGGAACGCAAGAAGGCCCGCACGCGCCGGGCGATCTCGGAGGCGGCGATCGCGCTGTTCCTCGAGCGCGGCTACGACGACGTCCCGGTCGCGGAGATCGCCGAGGCCGCCGAGGTCTCGAAGCGCACCCTGTTCGCGTACTTCCCCACCAAGGACGACCTCGTCCTGCACCGGTTCGCCGACCACGAGGACGAGGCCGCCCGCGTCGTCCGCGACCGCGCCGCGGACGAGACGCCGCTCGACGCGCTCCACCGCCACCTGCGGGCCACCTTGAGTCAGCGCGACCCGATCACCGGCCTGTGCGACACCCCCGATGTCGTGGCGTTCCACCGGCTCGTCCGCGACACGCCCACGTTGAGCACCGCCCTGCTGCGCTTCCACTCCCGCGGCGTGGACGCGCTCACGTCCGCCCTGCTCGAGACGACCCGCGACGTCCCCCATCCCGAGCTCACCGCACGCCTGGCGGCCGGTCAGGTGCTCACGGTCCTGCAGGAGCTCGCCTCCGCCAACCAGCGCCGGATCAACGACGGCCACAGCGCCGACGCGCTTGCGCCGGTCGCACTGGCCGAGGCCGACCACGCGTTCGAACTGCTACGCACGGGCCTCACGCCGTACACCTGACGACCAGGCGAGCACTCCGGTGGTCGAGTAGGACCGGCGCGCTACTCGACCTGCGGGAGGCCGACCGTGCACGACGCCCTGAGCAGCGCCTCGACCATGGCGTGTACCGCTGCTGCGACCCGCTTCCCCTCTCCTCGCTCGAACAGCCTCAGGACGGGACCGCTCTGCAACGCACCGAGCAGCACGTCGGCCGCAGCCTCGGCGTCGAGGTCAGGGCGCTCCGCGGCGATCAACGCCTGCACGTGGGCCCACCACGCCTGATGGAGCGGGTGGCCGTCGGCGTGGTCGGGGTCCGGCCGGGGCGCCGCGGTCACGGCGTGCCCCAGCGCGGCCAGCAGACCCTTGTTGCGGGCGACCAGGTCGACGATCGCGTCGAAGAACGCGAGCAGTCGCTCCCCGGCGGGGGCGCCGGGGCCGAGCGGTGGCGGCCCGTTCTCGACGGCGTCGTGCAGCGCATACGCCCGCTCCTGCATCAACGCCGTCATCAGACCGAGGCGGCTGCCGAAGCGGTGGAACACCGTGCCCTTCCCGACGCCCGCCGCCGCGGCGACCTGCTCCATCGAGATCTGTTCCGGCCGGAACCGGGCGAGCAGCTCCTCGGTGGCCAGCAGGATCGCACGCCGGTTCCGCGCGGCATCGGCACGTTCGGCCACCGCGTACTCCTCACTCGACAACTGGACTGGCGGTCCAGTACGGTTCGAACTTGACCGCTGGTCCACATTATCTCGGGGAGGAACCATGCGCAGGGTGCGCTACTACGAGTACGGCGACCCGGACGTGCTCACGCTGGAAGAGGCGCTCGTTCCCGAACCGGGCCCAGGCCAGGTCCGCCTGCGATCGGAGGTGATCGGCGCGAACTTCGTCGACACCAAGTTCCGCCGGGGTACCGGCGGGATCTTCCATCGCCCGCTGCCCGGGATCCTCACCGGTGACGTGGTGGGCACGGTCGTCGCCGCCGGCGACGGGGTTGACACGGGCCTACTCGGGAAGCGGGTCGCGAGCCTCGTCGAGGACGCGTTCGCCGACGAAGTGGTGGCCGATACCGCGTGGCTCGCCCCCGTGCCCGACGACGTGGACGACGCGATGGCGAGCATGCTGCCGATGGGCGGGCCGGTCGCACTCGGCGCGCTCCGACTGGGACGCCTCGCTGCGGGCGAGACCGTGCTCGTCCACGCGGCCGCGGGCGGGATCGGGCACCTCGCCGTCCAGCTGGCGAGGCTGCACGGTGCGGGAACGGTGGTCGCCACGGCGAGCTCAGCCGCCAAGCTCGACTTCGTGCGCGGCCTCGGGGCCGACGTCGCCATCGACTACACCGACCCCGACTGGCCGGAACGCGTTCGCGCCGCAGTGCCCGGCGGGGTGGACCTCGTGCTCGACTCCGTGAGTGGTCCCATGCTGGAGCGCACCATCGACCTGCTCGCTCCGCTGGGCCGGGTGGTCGTCTACGGCGCGGCGGGCGGGGAGCCCGGTGCCGTGCCCGCGACCCTCTACGCCCTGCGTTCCATCGTCGGGTTCTCCCTGCTGGCCTGGCGCGCCGCACGCCCAGAGCTGGCGAGGGCGGACGTGACCGATGTGGCCGAGCACGCCGCGGCCGGGAAGCTGCACACGGCCGTGCACGCACGGCTCCCGCTCACCGAAGCGGCGAAGGCACACCAGATCCTGGAGGGCCGGGAGCAGCTCGGCCGGGTGCTACTGGTCCCCTGAGCGCTGCGCGCGTCGGCTGAGATCCTCGCACGCTCCGCGGACACCGCGAGGACGGCAATCGGCGCGCGTTCCTACCGGCCGAGACCCTCCACGACCTCGGCGCCGGGCAGCCGGGCCGCCAGCTCACCGGGTAGGGCGAGCTTGGAGCCCCGGATCCCGCTGCCGATCACGACGGATGAGGCGGCCGCGACCGCGGCGTCGACGAGGAGCGGCCAGCCATCGGGAAGGCCGATGGCGGTGATGCCGCCGTACTCCATGCCGGTGTGCTCGACCGCGTCGTCCATCGGCGCGAACGAGGCCTTGCGGGCGTTCAGCCGCTTGCGGACCAGCCCGTTGACGTCGGCGCGCGTGGTGGCGAGCACGAGGCACGCCGCGTAGCGGGTGTCCTCGCCGCGTCGGCCTGCCACGACCACGCAGTTGGCCGAGCGGTCGAGCGGCGACGAGTACGCGGCGCAGAACTGCGCCGTGTCGGCGAGCCCCGGGTCGATCTCCGCGACACCGACGAGCGCGGCGTCGGCCGGGTCGAGCGCCTTGAGCGCGATGACGACGGGGTCGCCAAGGAGGTCGGGCCGATCGAGTGCGGGAACCGCCTGCAGCGTGCCGAGGACTGACCAACCGGTCACCAGCGCTGCCCACCACCTTGCACGCCGACCACGGCCGGCTTGACGTCGACGATGTAGACCAGCACCGCGACGAGCGCCGCCAGCCAGAACAGGGCTCCGGTGCCGAGCGGGCCGCCCTGGAAGAAGATGAGCACCAGCGCGCTGGCCCCGGTGATCCCGAGCCACGCGGGCTTCGTGAGCTTGTCGGCCGCCGTGAACGCCTCGGCACGCTGCATCAGGGCGTGGACGAACGCGTAGCCACCGACGGGGATGGCGGCCAGCCAGATGGCCCACAGCACCCAGCCGTCGAGGTTATACAGCAGGCTCACACACCCAGAGTACGTGTGATCAGTGTCGGGGCACATCCCCGGGCCGGTTCAACGGTCACCGGCGCCCGGCCACCGACAAGGGCAGATGACAGACCAGTGCCCCCGAGGCACGGGAGCCCTCGGGAGCACTGGTGTGTCGGCAGCGGATCAGCTGCTGGACTTGGAGCCGTTCGCGGAGTTGTTCCGGCGCGCGGCCGGCTTGCTCGCGCCCGACGCCGGCTCGGCCTTCGGGGCGGTCCGGTTGGCGGCCCGGCGAGTGGTGCCGCGCGTCTCACGCGCGGCCTCGGTGCCCGCGTCCGAGATGGTCTCGGCGGCCTCGGTGCCGGCCTGCTCCACGGTCTTCGAGGCGTCCTTGCTCAGCTCGGTGACCGTGGCGGCCGCGCGGCCGGTGAACCGCTGCGTGGCCTTGGCGATCCGCTCCCCGGTGGAGCGGGTCTGCGTGCTGACGGTCGTGAGCGCCTTCTCGGTGGCGTCACGCGCGTCGTCGACGATGTTGTCGACCCGGGAGTCGAGCTGGCCGGTGTAGCTCTCGAGGCGAGCGATGGCCTCCTTGACCTGCGGCTGCTTGCGGATGCGGCCCCAGGTCTGCTCGCCCTGCTTGGCGAAATCGGCGTACGTCTTGCCGGCCTGCTCACGCAGCTCGGCGACCGCCTTGCGCAGCTCCTCGCCGTTCAGGTGCTGCGGCAGCTCGGCGACCCGGTGCTGCACCCCCTCGACGGCCTTGGACACGGCGTTGACAGCCCGGTCCCCGACGCCCAGTACGGCGAGCAGCGGCGTACGCGCGACCTCGGCACGCTCGGCGGCGACCTTGGCCGCGTTGTGGCGAGCCTTGCGAACGTCGGCGGTGGTCGGAAGCTCCACGGCCATGATGATCACTCCTCTGGTGGCGACGAGTCGTGCTCCCGCCTGAATGACTGGTAGATGTCGAGGAGCACCTGCTTCTGGCGCTCCGTCAGGCCCGGATCCGCGAGCACGGCGTCGGTGACGGCGCTCGCGGGCTTCTCATCGAGGATCCCGGCCTTCACGTACAGGGCCTCCGCGGAGATCCGCAGACCTTTGGCGATCTGCTGGAGGATCTCGGCGGACGGCTTGCGCAGCCCCCGCTCGATCTGGCTGAGGTAGGGGTTGCTGACGCCGGCGGCGCGTGCGAGCTGCCGCAGTGACACCTGCGCGCCCTCCCGCTGGCTGCGGATGTAGGTGCCGATGTCGTCGACGGCCTGACCGACGGCGTGCCCCGCCTGCTCGACCACGTGGCCCACCTGCTCGACCGCGTGCCCGACGCGCTCCCCCGGGCCGGTATCACCCGGCTGGGAGGGCCGCTCCGTCGCTGCCACTCGCGCTCACCTCCGTGCGTCTCCACCGAACGTACGCCGCAGTGCTAGCTCTTGCAAGCACCCAGCTTGCGCTGGTGGATGACGCTCCCCACACCCGGATGAGCGGCTATCCGACCGTTGCCGCGACCCGGGGGGTAGGGACAGCCCTGCCTCACAGATCCGAGTGGACCCGGTGGTTTCGGCCCGTCAGGCCAGAAAGGCTCATCGGCATGGTTCTGGTGCAGGATTCGAGGAATGCCCCACCGCGGAACGCGGTGGCGTTGGCCGAGGTGTCGAAGGTCTACCCGGGTCAGGTTGCCGTACGCGCGCTGGACCGGGTGACCGTCGGGTTCGCTCGGGGATCCTTCACCGCGGTGATGGGCCCGTCCGGCTCGGGGAAGTCGACGCTGCTGCACTGCGCCGCCGGGCTGGACCGCCCGAGCGGCGGGCGCGTGCTGCTCGCGGGCCAGGACATCGGCGACCTTCGGGAACCGAAGCTGACGATCGTCCGGCGCAAACACGTGGGGTTCGTCTTCCAGTCGTTCAACCTCATCGACGCGCTGTCGGTGTGGGACAACGTGCTGCTGCCCCAGCAGCTCGCGGGTGTCCGGCCCGACAAGGCATGGGCCCGCGAGGTGCTGGCGCGGGTCGGCCTGGCGGGACGGGAGAAGGCGCGGCCGGGCGAGCTGTCGGGCGGTCAGCAGCAGCGGGTGGCGCTGGCCAGGGCGCTCGCCGCGCGCCCCGAGGTGATCTTCGGCGACGAGCCGACCGGGGCGCTGGACCTGTCCACCGGCCGCGAGGTGTTGGCGCTGCTGCGCCGGTTCGTCGACGACTTCGGCGCGACGATCGTGATGGTCACGCACGACCCGGGCGCGGCGTCCTGGGCCGACCGCGTGGTGTTCCTCGCCGACGGCCGGCTGGCCGGGGACCTGTACTCACCCACGGCCGCCAAGGTGGCCACTCGCATGATGGAGCTCACCCGATGATCAAGCTGGCCACAGCGACCGTGCGACGGCGCCGCAGCGCGTTCGTCGGGACGTTCCTCACCGCGTTCCTGGCCGTCGCCCTGATCACCGGAAGCGGGCTGCTGCTGTCCTCGGTGCTCACGGCGGGCCCGGGCGCGGACCGCTTCGCCACCGCCGACGCGGTGGTCGCCGGCCCCCGGGCGGTGGTACTGACCACCGAGGAGGACAAGGGCGACAAGGTCAAGGTGAAGACCAAGAGCGAGCGGCTGACGGGCGCGCCCGCGCTACCCGCCGAGCTGACCCGCGCGGTCGCCGGCATCCCGGGGGTGTCATCGGCCGTGCCGGACGCGGCGTTCCCGGTCGGTCTCGACGTCGCCGGCGCCCCGGTGCGTGCGCCCGAACGCGCCGCCGTGGTCGCGCACGGCTGGTCGTCGGCGGCGTTGACCCCGTACGAGCTGCAGGCCGGCGCGCCGCCCGCGCGGGGCGAGGTGGTGCTCGACGGCGCACTGGCAGGCGGCCTCGAGGTCGGGCAGGCCGTGCGGGTCACCAGTAAGACCGGCGTCCGGGACCTCCGACTGGCTGGCGTGGCCGCCGGGAACGTGCCGGGGCAGGCCGCCGTGTTCGTCGCCGACGAGCAGGTCGGCGAGCTGTCCGGGCTGTCCGGGCCGACCGCTGTCGCCGTGCGGATCGCCCCCGGCGCGGAACGCGACACCGTCGTCGCCGCGCTGCAGGAGCGGGTCGCCGGTGTCGCCGGCGTCCACACGGGCCCCGACAAGTCCACAGCGGACCTGCCCGGCGCGGCGCCGGACTACATCGGCGCGATCTCGATCTTCGGGTTCGTGCTGGGGATCACCGGGTTCGCCGCGGTGTTCGTGCTCACCGGAACGGTGTCGCTCGCGGTCCGCCAGCGGCTGCGCGAACTGGCCCTGCTCCGCACGGCCGGCGCGACCCCGCGCCAGCTCCGGGCGATGCTCGGCGTGGAGATCGGGATGGTCACGCTCGTGGCCGCGGTGCCGGCGCTGCCGGCCGGCGTCGTCGTGGCGTACCTGGTGGCCGCGCGGTTCCGCGACCTGGGCGCCGTGCCCCCGCAGTTCGCCGTGGCGCTGAACCCGCTGGTGCTGATCGCCGCCGTCGTCGTCGGGCTGCTGGTGACCCTGCTCGCCACGGCCGTGGCGTCCGGTCGGGCCGTCCGGATCGCGCCGGCCCAGGCGCTGCGGGAAACCGTCGCCGCCTCGGGCGCCGGTTGGAGGCTGCGCGTCGCCGCCGCGGCGGTGCTGGCCGGCGGCGCAATGGCGGTTCTTGGCCTGGTTCCGATGGGTGGGCCGCTGGGCATGGGGATGGGCTTCGTGTCCTGCGCCCTGCTGCTGTGCGCCGCGGCCGCGCTCGGGCCGATCCTGGTCGGCGCGCTCACGTCGGCGGTGTCCCGTGTGGTGGGGGCCGGTGTACTGGGCCGGGTGGCCGGGGCGATGACCCGGGCGGAGAGCCGCCGGGTCGTCGGCGTGGCGATCCCGCTGACGCTGATGTTCGCGATCAACGCCACGATGCTCCTCAACGGCGACATCCTCACCCAGGTCACCGGCGAGCAGCAGACTGCCCGCACCGCTCCGGCGATGGTCCGCGTCGCCGCCACGAACGCTCCCGGCCTTCCGCTCGACGTGGCCGCGCAGGTGACGGCCGTTCGCGAGGTGACCGGGTCGGCCGCGACGATCGGCACGCGCGTGGTCGTCGATCTCGGCGGAAAACCGGAGGACTACCCGGCACAGGGCCTGCGGGCGACCGGCGAGTCCGCCCTGGATCTCGGGGTCTCGGACGGGGACCTGGGCGCGCTGGACGCGGACACGGTGGCCGTCAGCGGGCCCCTCGCCGCGGAACGCGGCTGGCACGTCGGCGACCGGCCGGACTTCTGGCTGGCCGACGGCACCCGCGTGCCGCTGACGGTGGTCGCCGTGTTCGAGCGGTGGCGCGGGTTCGGCGAGCTGGTGCTGCCGGCCGAGCTGGTGGCCCGGCACGATCCCCGCGGGCTGGTCGGCGCCCTCTACCTGCGCGGCGAACCCGGGGTGCGCGCTGCGGTCGCCGAGCGGTGGCCCGCGCTGGCCGCGACCGACGCCCGCGACCCGCGCGGCGGCACCGCCGACGTGCAGAACCAGCAGGCCGCCTGGGAGCTGATGGTCGTCATCTCGCTGGGGTTCACCGCCATCGCGGTGGTGAACACGTTCGCCATCGCCACGGGTGCCCGCCGCCGCGAGTTCGCCGACCTCCGGTTGGCCGGCGCAACCGCACGGCAGCTGCACGGCATGCTCGGACGGGAGACGCTGATCACGGTGGCCGTCGCGCTGGTGCTCGGCTGCCTGATCAGCGGGGTCGTCGTGGGCGCCTTCAGCGTGGCGCAGGACGGGCAGTGGCGGCTGTTCGCCGATCCCCTGCGCTACGCGGGCATGGTGGCGGGCGTCGCGCTGCTCGGCGTGGTCGCCGGGGCGGTGCCCGCCCGGCTGGTGGTCAACCGCCGGTCGCTTCCCGGCCTCGGCGACTAGGTTCTCCAGGTGTTCGCCCGCGCGGCCAGGGACCTGGCCCACCTGCTGACCGGCGTGTTGATCGGACCGGCCGCGTTCATATGGGTCCTGTTCACCACGCTGGCCAGCGGCCTGTTGTCGGTGACCTACCTCGGCTCGCCCCTCTTCCTGGCCGTCACGTGGGTGACCCGCCGGATCGCCCACCTGGAGCGGCTGCGGGCGGGGGCGCTGCTGGGCCGGCCGATCCCCGATCCCTACGAACCCGGGGTGGGCGCGAACCCCTGGGCGCGGGGCCGCGATCTGCTCCGTCAGCCGGCGACGTGGCGGGACCTCGCATGGCTGGCGCTGCTGTTCCCGCTCGGGCTCGCCTGCGGGATCCCAGGCGTGGTGATCGCGATCCTCGACCTCGCCACGATCGCCGCGCCCACCTGGCTGTGGGCCGTGCCCAACCCACACCTGCCCCCGCTCGTCGATGCGCTGTTCCACACGGTCCCGGGCCGGCTCGCACTCAGCGTGCTCGGACTCGCGCTGGCCTTCCCGGCCTGGTGGCTGGTCCGCGTGCTTGCGATGGCGCAGGCCCGGGTCGCGGAGCGGCTGCTCGGGCCGGGCCCCCGGCAGCGCCTCGAGAAACGAGCCACCGAGCTCGCCGTCACCCGCCGCCGGGTCGTGGATGCGCAGGCCGCCGAGCTGCAGCGCATCGAGCGCGACCTGCACGACGGCGCTCAGGCCCGCATCGTCGCGGCCGGGATGACGCTGGCCCTCGCCGAGCGCCGGATGCGCGTCGAAGGCAGGCAGGAGGACCCGCTGCGCGACGACCTGCTCACCGCCCGCAGGCAGCTCGACGACGCGCTCGCCGAGCTGCGCAGGCTGGTCCGCGGGATCCACCCACCGATCCTGACCGACCGTGGCCTCGCCGCGGCGCTCACCGCACTGGCAGGCGACGCGCCGCTCACCGTCGTGGTGCGCGCCGACGACGTCGGCGCCCTGGCCCCCGCGGTGGAGTCGGCCGCCTACTTCGTGGTCGCGGAGACGCTGGCGAACGCCATCAAGCACGCCGAGGCCGACGAGTGCGTCGTGGCCGTCACCCGCCGCCCGGACGGCATGCTGTCCGTGCAGATCCGCGACGACGGGCACGGCGGCGCGGACCCGGACGGGTCCGGCCTCGACGGGCTACGGCGCCGCGTCGAGGCACTCGACGGCAGGATGCAGATCACCAGTCCACCCGGCGGTCCGACCGTCGTCCACGCGGAGCTGCCATGCGCATCGTGATCGCCGAAGACCTGCTCCTGCTCAGGGACGGCCTGATCCGGATCCTCACCGACACCGGGCACACCGTGGTCGCCGCGGTGGACAACGCCCCCGACCTCGAGAGCGCTGTGCAGGAGCACCGGCCCGATCTGTCCATCGTGGACGTGCGAATGCCGCCCGGGTTCCGGGACGAGGGACTGCGGGCCGCCCTCGCCATCCGCAAGCGCGAACCGAAGGCGCCGATCCTCATCCTGTCCCAGTACGTCGAGCGCACCTACGCCGCCGAGCTGATCGCCGACGGCAACGGCGCGGTCGGCTACCTGCTCAAGGACCGCGTGACCGCGCTCGACGAGTTCCTCGACGCGATCGACCGGGTCGCCGCGGGCGGCACCGCAATGGACCCCGAGGTGATCCGGCAGCTGTTCGCCCGCAACAACCGCGACCAGGGCATCACCGCACTCACCGCCCGTGAGCGAGAGGTGCTCGCGCTCGTCGCGCAGGGCCTGTCCAACTCGGCCATCTGCGCCGAGCTCGTGCTCGCCCCACCCTCGGTCGAGAAGCACATCACCAACATCCTCACCAAACTGGAGCTGCCACCCGCCGACGACACCCACCGCCGCGTCCGAGCGGTCCTCGCCTACCTCAACCATTGAGAACGGCGAGGTCGAGTCGACCGAGGCGATGCGGCTCCGCGACCACCTCGATCTCGGTGACGGCCCCCTCGATGATCGTGAAGGTGAGAACGAGGCGGAGCCGGCCGCCGGGCGCCATCGCGAGTCCGACCGCCCCGTCGACCAGCGCCGGTCCGGTGAACAAGGCGCGGTTCATGGCGGCCATCGCGCCCTTGGCCACCGGGTGGGCGCCGCGGATCACAACGGGTTCGGGCGCGCCGACGGCCACCTTGTCGGCACGGAGCACCACATCGGGGTGGAGCAGGGTGATCAGCGCCTCGAAGTCCCCGCCGCGAGTGGCGGCGAGGAATGCCTCGACGACGTGCCGTCGGTCGGTGAGATCGGCGTCGGGTGCCGGGGCGGTCCCCGTGACCCGGCGGCGGGCGCGGCTGGCGAGCTGCCTCGTCGCGGCCGGGGACTTCTCGAGCATCGGGGCGATCTCGTCGAAGGGCATGGCGAACATGTCGTGCAGCACGAACGCGAGGCGCTCGGCCGGCTGCAGCGTGTCGAGCACCACCAACAGCGCCACCCCGACCGAGTCGGCCATCAACGCGTCCTGCTCGGGGTCACCCCCGGCCCCATGGGCGATGACCGAGTCGAACTCCCGCAGGTCGATCGGCTCCTCGCGCCGGTGCCTGCGCGAGCGGAGCAGGTTCAGGCACACCCTGGCGACCACCGTGGTCAGCCAGCCCCCGAGGTTCTCCACACTGCTGGTGTCGGCGCGATCGACACGCAGCCAGGCCTCCTGGACGGCGTCGTCGGCCTCGGCGAGCGAGCCGAGCATCCGGTAGGCCACCGCGTGCAGATGGGGTCGGTGGTCCTCGAAACGCTCGGTCAGCCATGCGCGTTCGTCCACCGCGTCACATTCCTTCGTCGCCGGGGTTCAGGGCAGTAGATCGACAGAACCGGGAGATCGACTCCCGGACCGGGCAAGTCCGTTTGGAGAAGCGATGAACGACGAAGCATTGTCCGGTCGAGAGATCATCGTCGAGTCCTTCGGCGGGGTCGAGGTACTCCGGTTGAGGGAGCGGACCTTTTCCGCTCCCCCGCCCGGCCACGCCCGGGTTCGGACAGTCGCGATCGGCGTGGGCTTCACCGATCTCATGGCGCGCCGTGGGGACTACCTCCTGCAACGCAAGGTGCCGTTCACGCCCGGCTACGAACTGGTCGGCGAAGTGGTCGACCACGAGGAGCTCGAACCGGGGACGCTCGTGGCGGCCGCGCTGCCGAAGATGGGCGCCTACGCCGACTACGTCGTCCTGCCGTCCTGGTTGCTGGTCCCCCTTCCGGACGGCCTCGATCCGGCTGTCGCGGCCACCGTCCCACTCGACTACCTAACCGCGCTGAGCATCCTCGAGACCCACGCACAGCTCACCACCGGCGACACCGTGCTCATCCACGGAGCCTCTGGGGGCGTCGGCCAGGCGTTGAGCCAGCTCGGACGGCTCAAGGGGCTGCGCATGTACGGCACCGCCTCGGCGGCGGGCAGCGACGAGCGGCTCGCACGCTACGGCGTCAGCTTCATCGACTACCGGCATCAGGACTTCGCCGCCGTCATCGCCCAACGCGAGCCCGACGGGATCAGCGCCGTCTTCGACCACATCGGCGGGGCGAACATCCGCAAGGGGTACCGGCTACTCGCCAGGGGCGGCGTGTTCGTGAGCTACGCGTTCGCCGGCCGCCCTGGCCACATGGTCGCCGACACGGTTCGCGGCGCCCTGCGGGTCAACCTGCTGAACCTGCTGCCGGGCCGCCGCACGGCCGTGTGCATGCTGCCCAAAGAGATCAAGTCGAACCACGACTGGTACCGCCACAGCCTGCGCCGGCTGCTCGAGCAGGTGCACGCCGGCGAGCTCGAGGTTGCACCCGGCGCGACCTTCCCACTCGCCCAGGCAGCCGATGTGCACCGCGCACTCGAACGCCGCGAAATCAACGGCAAGGCCGTGCTCACCACGAAGTGATCAGGCGCTGTCAGCCTTCCGGCAGCGCGGCGGTGTCGTCCTTGAGACCCACTCCGGTGATCCCGAGCCGGCGAGCTTCGTGCATGAGGTGCACGAGCTTGCCGGCCGCCGCCGCGTGTCCGAGCCCTTCGGGCGGGCGCACGTTTGAGATGCAGTTGCGCTCGGCGTCCGTGCGGCCGACGTGCGGGTCGGCGGTCAGGTAGATGCCGAGGCTGTCTGCCGCGCTGAGGCCCGGCCGCTCCCCGAGCAGCACGACGACGAACGCGGCGCCCAGCCGCTCGGCGATCTCGTCGCCCAGCGCCACCCGCCCCTGCGTGGCCAGCACCACTGGCGCCACCGACCAGCCGGGCAACTGCTCCACCGCGGCGAGGAGAACCGCGGCAGCGTGGTCGTGCACCCCACGCGCGGAGAGGCCGTCGGTGATCACGAAAGCGACGTCGTACCCCCGGGCCTCCAGCAGCCCTGTGCACTCCGGGTCGAGACGCCGGCCGAGGTCCGGGCGCCGCAGGTAGTGGCTTCGGTCGCGGACGGCACTGCGGACCGTGACAGTCGGGAGGCCGCCGAGCTGCGCCCGGATCGCCGCCACGTCGATCGGCGTGTGCACGGCGTCGCGGGCGGCGGCATGCGCGGCCTCGAACTCGAGCAGCCGGGCCGTCGGCACGCTGTCGCCGGCCCGGCCGAGGCCGATCCGGGCGGAGGTGTGCCGGCGCAGAGCGGCCCAGAGATCCGGCACCGGCTCGCTCACGATGCCTCCAGCATTCCGACGAGCCGGGTGAGCTGAGGGCTTCGCGGGGCGAGCTCGCGGACCCGGCCCTCGTCGTCGATCAGGTCCATCCGCTCCAGCCATGCCTCGAACTCCGGCGCCGGCCGCAGTCCGAGCACCGACCGGACGTAGAGCGCGTCGTGGAAGGAGGTGCTCTGGTAGTTGAGCATGATGTCGTCCGCCCCTGGGACGCCCATCACGAACGTGCACCCGGCCGCGCCGAGCAGCGTGAGCAGGGTGTCCATGTCGTCCTGGTCGGCTTCGGCGTGGTTGGTGTAGCAGACGTCGCAGCCCATCGGGACGCCGAGGAGCTTGCCGCAGAAGTGGTCCTCCAGGCCAGCGCGGGTGATCTGCTTGCCGTCGTAGAGGTACTCCGGCCCGATGAACCCGACGACCGTGTTGACGAGCAGCGGGTCGAACCGGCGTGCGACGGCGTAGGCGCGCGCCTCGAGCGTCTGCTGGTCGACGCCGTGGTGGGCGTCCGCCGACAGCGCGCTCCCCTGCCCGGTCTCGAAGTACATGACGTTCGCGCCGAGCGTGCCGCGCTCCAGGGACAAGGCCGCCGCGTGTGCTTCGGCGAGGACCGCGAGATCGATGCCGAAGGCGCGGTTCGCGGCCTCGGTGCCCGCGATCGACTGGAACACCAGGTCGACCGGCGCGCCCCGCTCGATGGCCGCGATGGTGTTCGTGACGTGGGTGAGCACGCACGACTGCGTCGGGATGTCGTAGCGCTGCCGAACGTCGTCGATCAGTTTCAGCAGCGTGATCGCGGCGGGGATGCTGTCCGTGGCCGGGTTGATCCCGATGACCGCGTCGCCGCAGCCGTGCAGCAGGCCGTCGAGGATCGAGGCCGCGACGCCGCGGGGGTCGTCGGTGGGGTGGTTGGGCTGCAACCGCACCGACAGCCTGCCCGGCAGCCCGATGGTGTTCCGGAACCGCGTGACCACCCGGCACCGGCGCGCGACCTGGATGAGGTCCTGGTTTCGCATCAGCTTCGAGACGGCGGCGACCATCTCCGGCGTGAGCCCGGGCGCGAGCGCGGCGAGCACCGGCGCTGTGGCTTCGTAGGACAGCAGCCAGTCGCGGAATCCGCCGACCGTCAGGTGCGACACCGGCGCGAACGCCGCCGGGTCGTGCGTGTCCACGATCAGGCGCGTGACCTCGTCGGACTCGTACGGGACGACCGGTTCCTCCAGGAACACCGACAGCGGCAGGTCGGCCAGCACGGTGCGGGCCGCCACCCGTTCCTGGGCGCTCGCCGCCGCCACGCCGGCGAGCTGGTCGCCGGAGCGGGCCGGACTTGCCCTGGCGAGCACGGTGGCGACCGCGTCGAACCCGTACGTGCGGCCACCCACGGTTGCCCGGAAGCGCATCTCAGACCCCTTCGCGCAGCACCCGCGCGGCAGCGGTGGGCCGGGTGGCGAACCTCTCGACGGCGAACGGCGCGAGCTCCGGCGCTGGCGTCCCGTGCAGCACCGGCGGAACGAGCGCAGCGGCGGTGGCAGGCGCGAGCGTGAGGCCGAGGGTACCGTGCCCGGTCGCCGTGAAGAGCCCGTCGTGGCCGGGCACACCGCCGATCACTGGCAGGCTGTCCGGGGTGGCCGGGCGCATCCCCGCGATCGCCGTCCCGTCCTCGACCGGCGCCCAGTCCCGCAGGTAGCGGTGGGCGCCCGCCCGGATCCGCCGCAGCGCCCGCGCTCGCACCGTACTTCCACGAGCGCCGAGCTCGAACATGCCCGACAGGCGCAGACCGCCCTCGAACGGCGAGCAGGCGAGGTTCGCCTCGATCAGCTTCACCGGGTGTGCCGGCACCGTGCCGGTCCCGCTCGCGGTGACGCTGTAGCCCGTGCCTGCCAGCAACGGCACGCGCACCCCGAGCTCGCGCAGCAGCACCGCGGTGTCGACACCGGCCGCGAGCACGACGCGGTCAGCGCGGACGGCGCCGCTCGTGGTGGCGACCGTCCAGCCGCCGCCGTCGCGCTCGACCCCTCGAACGGCGACGCCGCGGCGCAGCGTCGCCCCCTCCGCGAGCAGGGCGGCGCGCAGCCCGGCGAGCAACGACTCGGGGCGCACGTGCGCGTCGGCCACGGCGTGCACGACACCGACCACGGCGTCGGCCAGCGCCGGTTCGAGCGCCTGCACCGCCGATCCGACGTGCACCCGTGTCTCGCCGCCGTACCCGGCCGCGCGAGCCGCCGCCACCAGCGCCTCGGCCGACTCCAACCCGTGCCGGGTCCGGGCGGCGATCAGCAGCCCGCGGCGATGCATCTCGAACTCCACCCCCGACGCCCGCAGCTCGTCGAACAGCTCGACGCTGCGGGCTCCGAGGGCGAGCACGGCGCGCAGGCCGTCGCGATGCCGGTCGGCGCGCGTGCTGCGCAGGAACCCGGCCGCCCAGCCGAGCAGGCCTGCCGCGGGCCGGACCCCCACCGAGCCCTCGCCGCGCAGAGTCGCCGTGGCCACCTCCGTCAGCACACCCGGTCCGGACAGGGGCGCCGACAGCACCGGCACCACCCAGCCGGCGTTGGCCGCCGACGCGCCGTGGTCCACGCTCGCCCGGTCGAGCACGCTGACGTCCGCGCCCTCCCGGCGCAGGGCGAGCGCGGTGCACAGCCCGACGACGCCGGCTCCGACGACGACCACCCTCACGAGTCGGACCCGCCCCGCACGACCTCGTCCAAGTAGAAGCGCAGCCCGAGCCATCCGGTCCAGAGCGTCACCAGGATCACGACCACCGGGATCCCATAAAGCAGCACGGCGAACATGAAGATCAGGCCTCCTCGGCGACGGGCCGGCGATCCGGCGTGGTGGGGGTGGCGCGGGTCGCGAGCGCGACGACGGCGAACACGACGATGTTGGCGGCGGCGCCGACCACGAGGCCGTCCAGGCCGGTGCTGTCCTGGAGGAACAGGATCCAACCGGCGGTCACGACCGCGCCGGCCGCGATGGCGCTGAGGGCGGCTGCCTTCGCCCGCGACCCGAGCAGCACGGCGGCGAGCAGCGGGATGACGATCGTCGGCGCCCAGAACGTGTACGAGTAGAGCAGCGCGTCCACGATCGAAGGCACGGACAGGGCGAACAGCGTGGCGACCACCCCGACGCCGAGCGAGAGCCCGCGCTCGAGCCACAGCTTCTTCTGCGCGGACACCTGCGGGTTGACGAACGGCTGGTAGATGTCCTTGACGAAGACGACGGCGATCGAGTTGAGGTACGAGCTCGCCGTCGACATGACCACGGCGAGCAGCGCGGCGACCACGAGCCCGATCAGTCCCGCCGGCAGGAGGTTCATCACCACGGTCGGCATGGCCTGGTCCGGCGGGATGTTCGGGAACATCACGAGCGCGACCAGGCCGATCGACGCGGCGATGAAGTAGAAGAGGAACGCGAAGCCGCCCGACATCGCGAACCCGATGCGCGCGTGCCTGCTGTCGGGCGTCGAGAACGTGCGCTGTGCGTACGGCGGCACCAGCGTCTCGCCGAGCAGGAACGACACGAACAGGCCGATGAACATCAGGGCCCCGTAGCCGCCCCCGAAGGTCAGGTGCGCCTCGGGCAGGGCCGCCAGCAGACCCGCGGGCCCGCCGACCTCACCCAGCGCGAGCACCAGCGTCACCGGGATGAACACGCCGAGGAACACGAACTGCAGCATGTCGGTCTGGATCACCGCCCACGCGCCGCCGAACGACGAGTAGAGCACCACCACACCCATGCCGACGATCACCGACGGCACGGTGGGCAACTGCAGCGTCGCGTTCACGACGGTGCCGATCGCCAGCGCCTGTGCGCCGAGGATCCCGGCGCACAGCAGGATCGAGAGCACGCCGGTGATCAGCCGCGCACCGCGTCCGTAGTGCTCCTCCATGACGTCGCCGACGGTGTGCGCGCCGAGGTAGCGCTTGAGCCGCGGCGCGACGAAAAGGCCGATGAGCAGGAAGCTCACGGCATAGCCGAAGAAGGCGAACATGTAGACGTAGCCGTCGGAGAACGTCTTTCCCGCCACGCCGAGCGACGCCCCGCCGCCGAGGAACGACGCGGCCAGGCTGCCGAAGAAGACCGGCCAGATGATCCGGTTCCCCGCGACGGCGAAGTCGTCGGCGCTCTGGACGCGACGGATCGTCTGCACGCCGATCACGATCAGGAGCACGAAGTACCCGGCCAGCAGCGCCCAGTCGAGGACGGTCATGGCGACCTCCGGGGGTCGGGGGGTGAGGCGCATCACGGTATGAACGGCCGCGGCCGGCGTCATCATGCGGTTCGTCCAGCGAATCATCGATCCATCGCTGATCTTTCGTACGATCTGCATGAAGAAGGGTCTGCTCATGATCAGCGCGCGGCTCGCCCAGGAGATCGCAGCGGAGACGAGCGGGATCATCGGCTACAACGTCGTGATCACCGACCGGGACGGGATCGTGCTCGGCAGCGGCGACCCGAGCAGGGTCGGCAGCTTCCACGAAGCCTCGCTCGAGGTGGTCCGCACCGAACGACCCGCGGCGCACGGCGCCGAACAGGCCCGCCTGCTGGCGGGTGTGCGGCCCGGCATCACCCTGCCGGTGTTCCTCGACGGCGAGGTCGTCGGCACGGTCGGCCTTACCGGAGCGCCCACGCAGGTGCGGCGGTTCGGGATGGTCGTGCGTCACCAGACCGAGCTGCTGCTCCGCGAGGCGTCCCTGATCACCTCCCGGCTGGTACGCGACAAGGCCGTGACCGACCTCCTGCAGGACATCACGCGCCACGACCCGGCGATCGTCACCCAGGAGGAGGTGGCGGCCACCGCCCGCGAGCTGGGCTTCGACCTGCGGCTCCCCCGGGTCACGCTGGTCGTCGATCTCGAGCGGGTGCCCACGGAGCGGGTATCAGCGGTGCTGCGGACCGTTCACGAGGTCTTCCGCGACGCCCAGGACGTGGTGGGCGCCATCGGTAGGTCACACATCGCGGTGCTTCACCGGTTCCGGTCCGGCGACCCGCTCGCGGTGGCTGGACGTGCCGCCGAGGCACTCACCGAAGCCCACGGCCCGCATCACCGCGTCGGCGTGGGAGGCATCGCCGCCGGAGTCGTCGAGCTCCGCGACTCGCACGCCGACGCGCTCGCCGCCGTCCGGCTCGCGTCCCGTGACGGGGATCGGGCGGTGCCGGTCGCGGACATCGCCGAATACCGAGTGCACCAGCTACTGGCGACGATCGGTGTCGGGGCCCGCGCCCGCTTCGCCTGCTCCGTCCTCGGCGATCTTCCCGACCGGCCCGACTGGGACGTACTGCGCGAGACGCTCATGGCCTGGGCGGAGCGCGGCTTCCATCTCGTCCGTGCCGCGGAGGCCCTCCACGTGCACCGCAACACGCTCGTCTACCGCCTGGAGAAGATCGAGAGCATCCTCGGTCGCTCGCTGCGCGACCATCGGCACGCCATCGCCGTGTACCTGGCGTGCATCGCGCACGGGCAGGGCCGCGGCTGAGAATGTGTTTGAGAAGCGCGGAGCGGGCCGCCAGGTCGCCGGGACCTTCTGGATCACCGGCGTCTGCGGCCCACATGCGGGCTTCTCAAACACATTCTGGCGTTCAGGCGACGAACGCCACCTGTCCCACCGTGTAGATGACGAGCCCGGCGAGCGACCCGACCACCGTGCCGTTGATGCGGATGAACTGCAGGTCGCGGCCCACCTGCAGCTCGACCTTGCGGGAGGTCTCCTCCGCGTCCCACCGCTCGACGGTGTCGGTGATCAGGGTCGTGATCTCGCCGCGGTAGTGCCGCACGACGTAGCCCGCGGCGTCGCCGAGCCAGCCATCGACCTTCGCGCGCAGCTCGGCGTCGGTGGCGAGCCGGGTGCCCAGCGCCACGAGGCCGTCGCGCACGCGGGTGCGCAGCGCGCTGGACGGATCGGCCGCCGCGTCGAGGATGAGGCCCTTCACCGTGCCCCACGCCTGCCCGATGAACCGCTGGACATCCGGGTGACCGACGATCTGGTGCTTGATCCGCTCGGCACGCTCGATGGTCTCGGAGTCGTTCTGCATGTCGGCCGCGAACTCGACGAGGAACGTGTCGACGGCCTTGCGCAGCGGGTGCTCCGGGTCGGTCTTCACGGCCCACGCGAAGTTCTGGACCTCGAGGAACACGCGATCGGCGATCAGGTCGTCGACGAAACGCGGTGACCACGCCGGCGCCCGGTCGTGCACGATCCGCAGCACCGTGTCGTGGTTGGCGGTGACCCAGTCGTAGGCGCGATCACAGACGAGGTCGACCAGCCGGTGGTGCGCACCGTCCTCCAGCACGCCCTGCAGGACCTTCCCCAACGGCGGCCCGATCGGGCGCTCCATGAGCTTGCGGACCAGTACCTGCTCGATGATCTCCTGCACGGCGTCGTCGCGCAGGACCGTGACAACGCCTCGGGCCGCGGTGGCGAGCTCGGCGGTGATGCGGTCGGCGTTGGCCTCCTGGCCGATCCAGGCGCCGACCCGGGAGGAGACCTCGACACGGGCCAGCTTGTCGCGCACGACGTCCTCGGCCAGGAAGTTCTCGCCCACGAAGTCGCCGAGGTTCTCGCCGAGCGCGTCCTTCTTCGTGGGGATGATCGCCGTGTGCGGGATGGGCAGCCCGAGCGGACGCCGGAAGAGCGCGGTGACCGCGAACCAGTCGGCGAGCGCACCGACCATCCCGGCCTCTGCCATGGCGCGGACGTAGCCCACCCACACGGGACCGCCGCTCACTTCCCACCAGCGCATCAGCAGGAAGATCACCGTTGCGACGAGCAGCAGGCCGGTCGCGAGCGACTTCATCTTGCGCAGGTCCCGAGCTCGGGCCGCGGCGTCCATCCGGCCGAAACCGAGGCCGACCTCCACAACCGGGCGCCTTGGCGTCTCGTCCGTGCGGGGAGACTGCGAGGTTTGCACGAACCAATAGTGCCCGGAATGGCTCTGGCCGGGGTCGGTGGTGCTCCACCGACCCCGGCCACGTTCGTGGTGCGGCCGCGCGACGAGGGAGGAGTGCCCCCTCGGGCGCCGCACCACCGGCACTCCCGATACCCCCGGCGCGGCGCGACGAGCCGCGTCAACAGGGGCGAACCGGTCGCCGGCGACGGTCCTACATCAGCGAGGACCGCATTCCGACCGCCAGTGCACCGGCGGGCCGCTGGGCGCCCGGGTGCGGGTTCCGGTCGGCACGCCACCGCAGCGCGTCAGCAGCGGCGTGGAGGATCGCGTCGGCTTCGGGCACCCGGTAGCCGGTGAGCGCGGGGGCGACCCGCCAGTGCACCCAGCCGTCCTGAACCTCGGACGGCGGCGCGAGCACCGCGGCGCCCGCGGTGTGCAGGACGACACCCTCGACGTCACGGAGCTCAGCGGGGAGCACCGCGCCCGGAGTGACGGGAAACCACCACGCGCCCGTGGGCGTGGCGGCGATCGGCACCACGGAACCGGTGTCGCGCAGGTGCGCGCAGACCCGGCGGCCGACGGCGGCCGACACCTCGAAGACGTCCAGCGCAGTGCCGGTGACGAGCAGCAGGGCAGTGGGCGAAGCAGCCACCACCGGCCAACCGTGGTCATCGAATTCGTGCGCTGCCGCGCGGAGCTCCGCGCCGTACACCACGCGGTAGCTGTCCCAGCCCGACATCTTGATGACCTCCGTGCCACTCGTCTCGCCAGTGCGTCATGCCGCACTCCTGTGAGGCACAACACCGAGCATGACGGGCCGGGAACGGGTAGTGGGGCGGAGAGCGGCGATCGAACCGAGCGCCGAGACGAGCGGAAAACATCGCTGAGGATGTGCTCACTCACCGCCGGTGAACGGCGGGCGACCGGTTGGCCGCCGAGGACCGACGGCCGATGCCTAGACCGTCAAACGGACGAAAACCGGTCGTCGACGGCCAGCGGCACGGCTGGAAACATTCCCGAAAACAACGGTGCCGGCGTCCCCGTGTGGGACGCCGGCACCGGTCGTGCAGGTCGAGGATCGCTCAGATCGGGCGGACCGTGTCGGCCTGCGGACCCTTCTGGCCCTGGCTCGACTCGAACTCGACGCGCTGGTTCTCCTCGAGGGTGCGGAACCCGTCGGACTGGATCGCCGAGTAGTGGACGAAGACGTCCGGACCGTTGTCGTCCGTGGCGATGAAGCCGAAGCCCTTCTCGGCGTTGAACCACTTGACGGTGCCCTGCGGCATACCTGTTCTCCATACATGTAGCGGACCCTGCCGACTGTGTGCCGGCCGGGGGTGCACGGGACCGCCGCTTGACGAAGAGGATGCCCTCGAACGTCTGCGAAGCCCACCGTCACTCTCCACGGACGCTTCACAACGATCGAGGAAGACACGACTGCAACCGCCGCAGAACCTACCACTACACCCCCGACGGATCCTGCTCCGAACGCGCGATTCGCGGCCTGAGCGGCAGTTCGGGCCCTCCGCGCGCGGCGGTCGTTGTCGTACCGTTATCTGGATCCGTCGCAGGCCGAAGGAGTCCCATGACCGCTGCCGCACCGCACCGGCCCGCCCCGCTCGTCGAGGGTCGGAAGACCGCCACCGAGCAGGCCTTGGTGGTCGCGTTCATGGTCGTGCCGCTGCTCGCACTGGCAGCAGCGGTCCCGCTGGCATGGGGCTGGGGGCTGACCTGGCTGGACGTGGGGCTCGCCGTGGCCTTCTACTACCTCGCCGGTCTCGGCGTCACGGTCGGGTTCCACCGGCACTTCACCCACGGCTCGTTCAAGGCGAAGCGTCCGCTGCGCGTCGCGCTCGCGGTGATCGGCAGCACCGCCTTCCAGGGCGGCGTCATCGGCTGGGTCGCCGATCACCGCCGCCACCACGCCTTCTCCGACAAGGAGGGCGACCCCCACTCGCCGTGGCTGTTCGGCACCGGCCCGGCCGCGATGATCCACGGGTTCTGGCACTCGCACATGGGGTGGATCCTCGGCCGCGACCGCACCAACGCCCGCCGCTTCGCCCCCGACCTGCTCGCCGACCGCGACATCGTGGCCGTCGACCGGCTCTTCCTCCCGCTGACGCTGGCCAGCCTGCTGGTCCCGGCGCTGATCGGCGGACTCGTCTCGCTCTCGTGGTGGGGCGCGCTCACCGCCCTGTTCTGGGCCGGACTTGTACGGGTGGCCGTGCTGCACCACGTCACGTGGTCGATCAACTCGATCTGCCACATGTTCGGCGACCGGCCCTTCGCCGCCCGCGACCGCTCCGCGAACGTCTGGTGGCTCGCGGTGCTCTCGTTCGGCGAGTCGTGGCACAACCTGCACCACGCCGATCCCACCTGCGCTCGCCACGGCGTCAAGCGCGGCCAGGTGGACATCTCGGCGCGGATCATCTGGATCTTCGAGCGGCTCGGCTGGGCGCACTCCGTCCGGTGGCCGACGACGCGGCGACTGGAACGACTGGCACGCTGACGCTCCGTCACGAAACGCGTTGTCTTCTGCACTCCGTGTGACACCTGACCGGCCGGTCCGCCGCTTTCGCGTATCCCATGCCAACGAGTGATCAAACCCCTCGGCGTGTCGATCTTGGCATGCGCGCTCGGTGCGATGTCGACGCGGACCGGGCACAACCGGGCTCCACCGGGGACACCCGATCCGGGTTCGGTGATCACTGAGAGTCCGGGTTCGCGCACCGACCCCGGCCCCGTCGGTGTTCTTCCTCTGGTGTCACACCAGCCCCAGACGCATCATTCCGGGCGTTCTGTCCAACTGATCTGGGGAGGCTCCGATGCGGAGTCGGAACGCAAGGACCCTGTCGATCGCCGCGGTGACCGCCGGGGTGCTCGTCGCCGGCCTCGGGACCTCGACGGCCCACGCCGCGGAACCGTCGACACCGGAGGCGTCCGGAGTGGGCACAGCGCCCGCGCTACCCGTGCCGCCGGTTCCGGTGGTGCCGCAGTCGCCGGTCGACGGTCTCCTGACCGCCGTGGGCGGCCTGCTCGGCGGTCTCCTGAACGCGCCGCCGCAGGTGCCCGGGGTACCGGTTGGGGCTCAGACGCCCACCGGGCCCGCGGTGTCCGCGACGATCGGCGTTCCGGCCGTGCCGGTCGCCGGCCACGCCGATCCGGCGGCGCACGTCACCGGGAACGTCCCGGAACAGCTGCCGCTGCCACCGCTACCCGTCCCGTTGCCCGCTCCGAGCCTGCCCGCCCTGCCACCGCTTCCGGGCCTTCCGCCGCTCCCCGGCGCCGCGCCGGCGTCGCCCGGTGCCGCGGCTCCCGCCGCGCCCGGCCTACCCGGACTGCCCGGCCTCCCGCCGCTACCGGTTCCGCTTCCCACACCTGCGCTGCCGCCCGTCCCGGGTGTGGGTGCCCTGCCGGTGCCGCTGCCGCTCGGCGCGCCCGCCCCGCTGGGTCAGCCGTCCGAGGACTCGACCGACGAGCCTGACGAGACACCGGCCCTCAGCGGCACGGCCCTACCCACGGGCGGCTGAGGATCCCGCGAGGTCGTGAGCGGATACGAGTGCTCGAGCACTCGTATCCCTCACGGGTGAGGCCGCGGGACGGGCCGGACGGATCCGCTCGGAACGGCGTGCATGCCCATGCGCACTGTGTTGCGTCCGGCCCGCTTCGCCGCGTACATGGCGGTGTCGGCCACCTCCAGCAGCTGGCCGAGGTCGGCGCCGTCCGTGGGGAAGGACGCGCCGCCGATGGAGACGGTGAGGTTGTCGACGACGACCGCGCCGGCCGGGTCGGGCACGTCGACCCGGATGTCGGCCACCCGCCTGCGGATCCGCTCGGCGACGGCGACGGCCGCGACCCGCCCGTCCTCCGTGTCGGTGCTGGGGAGGAGCACGACGAACTCCTCGCCGCCGAAGCGACCGACGAGGTCGTCGTCCCGGACCTCGTCGCGCACGGCGGCGGCGACCGCGGCGAGTACGTGGTCGCCCACGAGGTGGCCGTACTGGTCGTTGACCAACTTGAAGTGGTCGAGGTCGAGGACGAGCAGGCCGGCGCGGCCACCGGTGCGCTCGGCCCTCCGCAGCGCACGGACCGCCCGCACGTGCCACGCCGCGGCGTTGAGCAGGCCGGTCTTGCCGTCGACGCTCGCGGCCTCCTCGAGCTGCCGCACGAGGACGGTGCGGTGCAGGACGATCAGCGGGGGGAGCACGAGCACCGCGTAGGCAGGCCCGAGGGCGCCCATCGCCCCGGCGGCGAGCGCCCCCATGGACAGCGTGGCGAACTCCAGCACGGCCTCGTCACCGCGGGTGAGGACGTGCAGGAACGTGGCGAGATCGCGGTTCGGGCCGCTCAGCACGATGACGGCGACGACGAGCACCATGTTCACGGCGGCGTAGGCGAGCAGCGCGAGCACGATCGCCGCGAGGCCCGGAAGGCTCTGGAACAGCGACGCGCGATCCACCAGCCCGGTGACGGCCGAGGCGGCCTGCACCGCGAGCACCACGGTTGCGGTGCTGTAGATGGCCCGGTGAGGCGGGATCCCGCCTCGCCACACCCGCGTGTAGAGGTGCCCGTAGATCCCGATCACAACCAGGCTCGCGGCGGCTCCTGGCAGCAGCGCGGCGGCCGCGAAGGTCCATACGGAGCTGAGGTCGATGTGGGGCGTCTCGTCGGACCGGTGCCGCATCCGCTCGACGCCGAGCGAGGCCTCCGTGCTGAGGATCCCGGCGACGACGAGCACACCCATGACGAGGGCCCAGTTGTCCGGGAGCAGGGGAATGTCCCGCGGGACGGAGGTGGCCAGGGTGCCGGCTGCCAGCAGCTCGACGGCGAGGATCACGGCGAGGACCGGGACCGGGAGCGTCCAGACGGCCCACCGAGTTACCCCGCGTCGCGGCACCCGCATCCCCCTGAAACCTTTCACCAGGCCGTCATCGCAGTCGATTGTCCCCCATCCGGGCGGATGGTAGCCGGACGGCGACCCTACGTCATCGGTCAGTTGACGTGCACCACCCCGTCGAGCGGCGAACGGCCACCCTGAACGGGCAGGCGGTGTGCTCCCGCGGTGGGGACCCTGAGGGCACACCCAAGCACTGAGGTGAGACTAACCGAGGCGGGCATCGACGACCGGGGGTGTGATGCCGGTCATAAGATGTCCCGCTCTGGGTGCTCAGATGTGCGGCGTCGCAGCGGGTCTGATCTGGAGGGCCTCCGGTGGCGGATCCCTGAGTAACCGCCAGGCCGGGCGGGCCTCCGGTGGCGCCGCGCAGTGTGCGGGGCCGCCCCTCCCAGGCGCGACCGTTGACCTGCGAGCCTCTGCGACCCCTCTGGGCAGCAGCACGGGCAGGCCAAGGGCCTGCCCAGATGGGCGCGCGGCGCCACCGGAGGCGGTTCTGGCGGGCATGATCGATGTTTCGGCGCGGAAACGGGCGAGAACCACCCGGGAACGCGCCGAACTGCTGATCAAGCCGCCGTCCTGGGGACAACGCGGCGATCAAGGGGAAATGGTCGCTAGATGATCTCAGATCGCGACCATCAGCCCTTGATCACCGCACTGACCTGCCGGTATCGGGTGTAGATGGTCGTTGTCGCGACCATGGACAACCGATACTTCAGATCATGAGGTCGGAACCGGGGCGGCGAGTGGCTCGATCTGGCAACAGGCTCGATCTGACCCGGGAAGGCGCCGAGGTCCTGATCAAACCCGCCCGCGCCCCCCTTCTCCGCCCACGCCCCTGCTCGACGGGCTGCGCCAGGAGAGACGGGCTGCGCCAGCAGAGAAGGAGTGCGCCAGCACTCACTCCAGGCACGCCCCGAAGACCCAAGCTGCAGCCAACGGACCCGACGCGCCCAGCGGCGGGGGGTTCCGGGGGGCGGAGCCCCCTGGGGTGGGGTCTGGGGGTTTGCCCCCCAGAAGACGCCCACCATCACGCGGAGGCGGAGCCGAACGAAGTGAGGCGGAGCACCCGAAGCCACGGGATGGTGGCCAGGGGCGGGGTCGAACCGCCGACCTACCGCTTTTCAGGCGGTCGCTCGTACCAACTGAGCTACCTGGCCGAGACCGGTGGTGACACCGGTGGTGAAGCGACCCAGACGGGACTCGAACCCGCGACCTTCGCCGTGACAGGGCGACGCGCTAACCAACTGCGCCACTGGGCCTTGCTGTTCAGTTGTACCGCACTCGTACCGTACCCCCAACGGGATTCGAACCCGCGCTGCCGCCTTGAAAGGGCGGAGTCCTAGGCCGCTAGACGATGGGGGCTTGGACCGGGGTCCCCGCCCGCAACGGCTGTCCGTTGGGAGCGGAACAAGCATAGGACAGCTGGGTCGCGGCCCGGAACCCGGGGGTGCGACACCCCGTTCGGAGCGACTCCGGTGCAGGTGGGAGCCACTCCGAACGGGTCGGCGCTCAGCGCGTGACGGGCGGCGGGAGATCCGGGTTTGACGAGATCAGCCCGAGCATGTCGAGGAGCTGGCGGAGGTCCTCGGAATCGGCCGAGTTGCGGGCGACCACCATCCGTGCCCGGTGCAGCTGCTCCTCGGACACGCGGTACGCGTCGGCCGCAGTGCGCTGACTGGGGATCGACCCGCTCGATGTGAGCCGGTCCCCTTCGAGATCCGTGCGTGCGCTACCGATGGTCATCGACGCCTCCCCGTGCGGTCGCCAGCTCTTCGTCCGACCGTGCGGGGGCGCACCTCCTGCGGACCGCGCCGTCCACCGGAAACCGGTTGCCTTCACCCGTCTCGGGTACCCCACCCCGGATCGGAACGCCTCGCAGCCACCCCCGTGGCCGTGACCGGCACGTTACCTAAGAGCGGCCACCTGGTGCACCCCTCTTCCCGGTGAGCGTCCCGACAAAGGATCACGCAGCGCACATGGAACCCCGCGTAGGCTGCCGGATATGCCGCCCCCCGACCGGCCTCGTTCCCGCCATCGCGCGCCTGCGCCGCCGCGCCGGGAGCCTGAGCCCGAGCTACCGGAGACGGATCGCGAGCTCGACTCCTACATCGCCGCGCTGAGCGGCGCGAGCGACGAGCACTCCACCGAGCTGACCGGCCGGTTCGGGTCCGCGCAGGTGTTCCAGCTCCGGCTGCCGGCGCTGCGGATCGAGCAGCTGCGCCGGATCGCCGACGACCGGGGCGTCTCCCCCGGCTCGCTCGCGGTGGACTGGGTGATCGAGCGGCTCGACCGCGAGGACACCCCGACGGGCCCGCTCCCCATCGTCGAGGACGACCAGCCCAAGCGCCGTCTCCTGCCGAGACTCGGCCGCCGCAACTAGTGTCCCGAACCGGAAGTCCACCACATAACTCGACGGCCCAGCTTCCCGCTGGGCGCACCGGCGAACCGGCGGAGTACGCCCGGTACGAGGCCGGCTCGCCGGCACACCCAGCGGAAACCCGGATCCGCCGATTTATGCACCGGACTTCCGGTTCGGGACACTAGCCACATGACCACGATCCGCGACGTCGCGGCGGCGGCCGGCGTGTCCATCACCACGGTGTCGCACGTGCTCAGCGGGCAGGGTCGCATCGCGGCCGGCACCCGCGAGCGGGTGCTGCACACGGCGTCCGAGCTGGGCTATCGGGCGAGTGTGCACGCCCAGCAGCTCGTGACCCGCCGCAGCCGCACGCTTGCGGTACAGATCGCGAACTCGGTGGACGCGAGCACGACCGCGGCGCTGGTGCCGAACTCCGACTACTTCCTCGAGGTGCTCAACGGCGCCGCAGAGGCGGCGGCGGAACGCTCGTACGCGGTGGTCCTCGTACCGCCGGATGCCGGGATCGACGGCCTGCGGGGCTTCGGGGTCGACGGGGTGCTGCTCGTGGACCCTCGTGGGGACGAGCCGTTCTTCTCGGGACGGTGGGAGGACCAGCCGCTCGTCACGACCGGGCGACCGATCAGCCCGCGGCGTGACGTGCCGGTCGTGGTGGACAACGACCTGGTCGCCGCTGCCGAGCTGATGGTCGGGCATCTCGCCGAGCGCGGGTACCGGCGCCCGGCGCTGATCACGACCGACACCTCGCGCTCCTACACGTCCGACATCCGGGACGGCTTCGTGCGGGCAGTGCGGGAGCACGGCATGGAGCCGCTCGTGGTGGAGGTGGACGAGCCGCCCACGCTGGAGGGCACCGCCGCTGCGCTGGGTGGCCTGCTCGACCGCACCCCGCCGCCCGATGCCGTGTTCACCAGCTCGGAGAACCTGGCCCTCGGCGTGCTGCACGAGGCCCGCAACCGCGGGCTCGATGTGCCCGCCGGACTGGGCATCTGCAGCGCGGTGGACAGCGGCTCCCTGCAGCTCACGTCGCCGCAGATCACCGGGATGTTCGTGCACCCGCGCCAGGTCGGGCAGGCCGCGGCGGCCGCTCTCATCGCGCTGGTGGAGGACGGCGCCGCCGAGAACCGGACGATCGAGGTGCCGGTCCGGTTGAACGCCCGCGCCTCGACCGCCCGCGCGGCCTCCTGATCAGCCGCCGGGTGCGGTGGCCGAGGCCAGTGGCGCGGTGCCGTTCCCGGACTCGGGCGTCCGCCCCCACACGCGGTTCGATCGGACGGTGTCGATGCGGTAGTCGGTGACCCGGATGTCGAACAGCCGCCTGCCGAGCTCCGCCGCCTGCTCCAGCGGCCGTCCGGGATCGCGCTGCACCTCGCCGCGGCTGTTGCCGATCCCGACGGCCACGCCGACCAGCTCCTGGTGCAGGTACCGGGTGAGCTCCTGGAACTGGGTGACGAGCCCCGCCGTCGCCCCGCGATAGCTCTCCTCGCAGGCGATCAGCAGTGCGGCGCGCTTGCCGGTGAGCCCCGTGGCGACCGTCTCGCCGTCCGGTGCGCTCCCCGAGGTGTAGCAGAACAGCCGGTCGAAGAACGTCTTGAGCGCCCCGGACATCCCGTACCAGTAGAGCGGGGTCGCGACGACGAGCCCGTCGGCCGGGAGGACCCGCTCGTGCAGCAGCTCCTCGTAGCGGTCACCGATCGTGCAGGCACCGTCGGCGCCTCGGCAGGTCCGGCAGTCCCGGAAGAGCCCTTCCACGTAGTCGGCGAGGTGGGCGACGTCGACGTCGTGCCCGGCCTCCCGCGCACCGCCCGCGGCGGCCTGGGCCATCGTCCAGGAGTTGCCGTCGCGGCGCGGGCTCGAGCTGAGGACCAGGACTCTCTTCATACGCGGTTGCCTTTCATGGGTGGGAGCGCGGTCCGGCCGTAAACCTCGGCCGGTTCGGGAAACACCGTGACGACGAGGGGGTAGAGCGCGGCGGCGACGGCGCCTGCGACGAGGAAGCCGAAGTCGGCCCCGCCCACGAGGGGCGTTTGCAAAAGCGGTTTGGCAGATGATGCGGGCGGGGCCCCAGCAGTGTCAAGTCCTGCCCGGCGTGCCGGCCGCGAGGCCGGCTCCACCACCGAATCTCGAGAGGATCGATTCGACGAGGGCTTCGGGCCGTACCGTCAGCGGCCCGACACGACGGCCCGCGCCGGCGGGTTCCCGGCGAGGCAGGGGCTGCCCGTGAGCAGCGCCGGATCGACCGCTGCGGCCAGCGCCCCGTAGCCCGCGGCGGACAGATGCAGCCCGTCACCGGCGTCGAACGCGGGCGCGAGCCGGGTCGGGTGGGCGGGGTCGGCCACGGCGGCGGCGAAGTCGAAGACGCCGTCGGCGTACGCGGCCCCGTGCTCGCGCACCCACGCGTTCAGCTCCTGGCGCGCCGCGACGGCGGCCGGCGTGCCGTGCGCACCCGTCCCGGACGGCGTCACCGTCGTGAGGAACACCCGCTTGCCAGCGGCCCTCGCGCGCTCCGCGAACGCCTGCAGCCCGGCGGCGATGTCGGCGGCGCTGCGGCCCGCCGCGATGTCGTTCGTGCCGATGCTCAGCACGATGTCGGTGGCGCCGCCGGCCGCGCTCACGTCGCGGTCAAAACGGGCGAGCGGGACGTCGCCGTTCTGCGGCCCGCTGTCGGCGAGGAGCCGGTTCCCGGAGATGCCCGCCCCCAGCACCGCCATCGTGGTCACCCCACCGGCCTCGACGAGGCGGCCACCGAGGACGTCCGGCCAGCTCTGCCCCGGCATGGCACCCATACCGTCGGTGATCGAGTCGCCGACCGCGACCACCGAGTTGACCGGCCGCGGTGCGCGCACGTCGATCCCCGTGAGCACGACCGAGGACGGCGTCTGCGGCCCGAACGCGGTGGCGCCGCCGAACGTGGCGTCGCCTCCGCCGGACAGGTACGCGGCCTGCATCGCCCAGTGCTGGGTGATCACTTGCGGCACGACCGGCAGGAACAGGCTGACCGCGAGTGGACTGCCCGCCTCGGCCACCAGCGGGACGGCGTCGCTCATGACCTCGCCACCCGGCCGGATCACGACCGCCTGCCGCCCGTCGAACGGCACCGGTCGCGCCGTCCCGAGGATCAGGCCGGCCGCCCCGTCCGAGCGGGCGGCGGTGACAGCGCCGACCGCGAGCGGTGTGGTGCCGTAGAGGTTCGACAGCCGCAGCCGGACCTCGGATCCGGTCACCCGCGGGTGCACGACCATCCGCACGGTGGTGCCCGCGAGGCCGGGCTGCGCCGGACCGGGCTGCGCGGCGGCCTGCCAACCGGTCACCCATGTGGGCCGGCAGGCGCCCGCCGGGGTGGTGACGGGCAGGTACGACTCGTTGGTGGCGACCGCGATGCCGATCGCGCCGGTGAGTGCCACCAGCACGGCGAGCGCGGAAGGCAGCCAGCCGGCGCCCCATCTGCGTCCGAACTCGATCACCGCGTCCCCCCGTTCATCGCCTGGCGTGATTGCTTAGCTACGCAACGTGGAACGAGGGCGACACTCCACAGGTAGTCGGCCGAACGGGTGGTCACGCTACGTTGCGCTCACCCCCGGAGCGCTTCGCGTCCCCGATGCAGGTACCTCTCACCACCCGGCCAGGTGGCCCGTGCACAGGTCTGCGATCCGCTCCGCACCCGGCTTACTGTGACGAGGCACTCGAGGGCGAGGAGGCCATCACGATGGGCGAGTACGAGGACGTCTTCCGCGCCAGCACGGACGATCCGGAGGGCTTCTGGCTGGGGGCGGCGCAGGCGATCGACTGGCACGTGGCGCCCACCCGCGCACTCGACGCGTCCCGGCCGCCGTTCTACCGCTGGTTTCCCGACGGCGAGCTCAACGTCTGCCACAACGCCCTCGACCGGCACGTCGACGGCGGCCGCGGCGACCAGGCCGCGCTGATCTACGACTCCCCCGTCACCGGCACCCGACGGACCTACACCTACGCGCAGCTGCGCGACGAGGTGGCCCGGTTCGCGGGCGTGCTCACCGGCCTCGACGTCGGCCGGGGCGATCGCGTCGTGATCTACATGCCGATGGTGCCCGAGGCGGCGATCGCCATGCTCGCCTGCGCACGCATCGGCGCCGTGCACTCGGTGGTCTTCGGCGGGTTCGCCCCGAAGGAGCTCGCCGTGCGCATCGACGACGCGGCGCCCTCCGTGATCGTCTCGGCGTCCTGCGGCATCGAGGGCAAGCGGGTCATCGAGTACAAGCCGCTGCTGGACAAGGCGATCGAGCTCGCGGCGCGCAAGCCCGCGAAGCGCGTGATCCTGCAACGCCCGCAGGCGGAAGCCACGATGGGCGCCGACGACGTGGACTGGGCGGAGGCGATGGCATCGGCAACCCCGGCCGGGTGCGTGCCGGTCCGCGCCACCGACCCGCTCTACATCCTCTACACGTCCGGCACCACCGGGAAGCCGAAGGGCGTCGTCCGCGACGGCGGCGGCTACGCGGTGGCGCTGAGCTGGTCGATGCCCAACGTGTACGACGTCGGCGTGGGCGAGACGATCTTCACCGCGTCCGACGTCGGGTGGGTCGTCGGGCACTCCTACATCGTCTACGCGCCGCTGCTCGCCGGGGCGACGACGGTGCTCTACGAGGGCAAACCGGTCGGCACGCCCGACGCGGGGCAGTTCTGGCGGGTCGTCGCGGAACACGGTGTGAAGAGCCTGTTCACCGCGCCGACGGCGTTCCGGGCGATCAAGAAGGAGGACCCGGACGGCGAGTTCACCCGCAAGCACGACATCTCGTCGCTGCGCTACCTCTTCCTCGCGGGCGAGCGCCTCGACCCCGAGACCCAGCGCTGGGCGTCCGAGCTGCTGGGCATCCCGGTGATCGACCACTGGTGGCAGACCGAGACCGGCTGGCCGATCGTCGCCAATCCCGCGGGCATCGAGCTGCTGCCGATCAAGCCCGGCTCCCCGACCAAGCCGCTGCCCGGCTGGGACGTCCAGGTGCTCGACCCGTCCGGCGCACCTGTCCCGCCGGGCACCGACGGGGCGATCGTCGTGAAGCTGCCCATGCCCCCTGGCTCCCTGCCCACCCTCTGGAACGACGACGAGCGGTTCATGGCCTCGTACATGTCCGCGTTCGACGGCTACTACCTGACCGGCGACGGCGGGCGCCTCGACGAGGACGGCTACGTCTACGTGATGGGCCGCACCGATGACGTCATCAACGTGGCAGGGCACCGCCTGTCCACCGGTGGGATGGAAGAGGTGCTCGCCTCCCACCCGGACGTCGCCGAGTGCGCGGTGATCGGGGTGGCGGATGCGCTGAAGGGGCAGGTCCCCCGCGGGTTCGTCGTGCTCAAGGCAGGTGTCGAGCGGGACGAGGACGAGGTGGCGGCCGAGCTCGTGCGGCTGGTCCGCGACCAGGTGGGGGCCGTGGCCAGCCTCAGGGAGGTCGCCGTCGTGGCGGCCCTGCCCAAGACCCGCTCCGGCAAGATCCTCCGCAAGACGATGCGCGGTATCGCCGACGGCGTCGACGAGCCCGTGCCGTCCACGATCGAGAGCGTCGAGGTGCTCGACGCGCTCCGCCCGGTGCTGCGTCGCGGGTAGCCGGGGGCGCCATTCGCCGGATGTCACGGGGCGAGATGGAGCAACTCGTAGTCGGGAGGTAACGGATAGTGCAGCGGCGGAGCTAAACGTGCAGGTCGACGCTCCCCCACGGCGACCGCTCCCCGAATCGCACCGAGAGGACCCCCGCTCTCATGTCCGTTACCCGACATACCCGCTTGTCCCTGATCGCCGCCGCGGCCAGCGGCGCGCTCGTCGTGACCATGGCCGGCACCGCGCTCGCTTCCGCGCCTCTCGACGGCCCGAACTGCTCCGACCTCGGCCTTCAGGACGCCCAGGCAGCCCTGGACACCCTTGACCCGGCCGAGCGGCTCCGGCTCGACGACCTGTGCGAGGCGATCCCCGTCGTTCGTTCCGACGACAGCGAGGAAGCCGACGACGCCACCCCCGACACCACACCGGCGGCCGCTCCCGACGAGGACAACGACGACGACAAGAAGGCTGACAAGAAGGACGAGGGTCGCAACGACGACGGCGACGAGGACGACAACGCGGCCGGCGACCGGGACTGCTCCGACTTCGATTCTCAGGCCGATGCGCAGGCCGCGTTCGAGGAGAGCTCGAACGACGAGGAGCGGCTCGACGCCGACGACGACGGCATCGCGTGCAAGGACGCCTTCGGCACCGAGGACCAGCAGGTCGCGGTGTACCCGGAGGGCGGAGTGGCCACCGGCGGGGCTGCCCTGTCGTGATCGGAGCGCATCGCACGCTTCGCGCAGGCGCTGAAACATGAGTCGCTCGCAAGCTCGCTCATTGCGGGTCGCGCTGGTGGGCGTCGCCGTCGCCGTGCTGGCGGCGTGCGGCGCCCCCGGGGGCACTGTTCCGGCGGCGACCCCGGCCGCGCCGGCGGAGAGCGTCCAACCGCCGACCACCGCACCGGTCCAGCTCACCGTGCCGGCCATCGACGTGCACTCCGGACCGCTGCTCGATCTCGGCATCGACGCGGCGGGTGCCCTCGAGGTGCCCCCGGACGCCGTGACGGCCGGCTGGTTCACCCTCGCCCCCACGCCCGGGTCACCCGGACCGGCCGTCATCGCGGGGCACGTCGACTACAAGGGCGCGCCCGGTGTGTTCCAGCGGCTGGGCGACCTGAACCCGGGTGACGAGGTGTCGGTGGCCCGCGCGGACGGGTCGACGGCGGTGTTCGACGTCTACCTCGTGGAGCGCTACGCGAAGGCACGGTTCCCGACCGAGCGCGTCTACGGCAACACGGCGGACGCGGAGCTGCGGCTCATCACCTGCGGCGGCGTGTTCGACACCGGCAGCGGCCACTACCAGGACAACGTGGTCGCCTACGCCCGGCTGGTGAGGGTCGCCTGAGTGTTCGCCCCGTGGGCGACCGTGGACGATGGGGTGATGAAGGTCGTCGTCGACTTCGATCTCTGCGAGTCCAACGCCGTCTGCATGGGCATCGCCCCGGAGGTGTTCGAGGTGCGGGAGGACGATTTCCTCTACGTCCTCGACGAGCACCCGGGCGAGGCGCTGCGGCCGAAGCTGGAGCAGGCGGTTGCCGCCTGTCCACGGGCGGCGATCCGCCTCGAGGATTAGGCCTTCTCGGCCCGCACCGAGAACATCAGCGGCAGGCGCGGCACGCCCTCCGGCCAGCCGAACCAGCCGTCGCCGAGGTCGGTCATGCTCGGGAACCGGCGCCAGCAACAGACGTCGTGCTCGACGAACCCGGTGAGCCGCAGCCCGGCCGACAGCACGGCGTCCAGCACCTCGTCGAGCCCGTGTGCCCACTCGTAGGTCACCGTGCTCTCGGCGAGAACGCCAACGCCTGCGTAGGTGTCGGGCGAGTCGTAGCGCTCGGCGCCCGTGTTGAGGTAGTTGCCGTCGAGCAGCAGTCCGGTGGCGGGCTGCTCGTCGGCGGCCGCCTGCATCAGCGGGTGGAAGTCGATCGCGTAGAGCACTCCGCCCGGACGCAGCAGCTCGGCCACCACCCGCGCCCAGCGGTGCAGATCGGGCAGCCAGCACAGCGCGCCCTTGCCGGTGTAGACGACGTCGAACCGCCGGCCGCCGAGCGCCTTCACGGCCGCGTACACGTCGCTGTGGACGTACTCGATGTCCACCCCGCACTCGGCCGCAAGGCCCCGGGCGGCGGCGATCGACGCACCGGACAGGTCGAGCCCGACCGCGCGTGCCCCGTGCCGGGCGAGGCAGATCGTGTCGGTGCCGATATGGGACTGGAGATGCAGCACGTCCCGGCCGTCGACGTCGATCGCGGCGTACTCGAAGGCGGCGAGCCGCTGACCGCCGGCCCGCAGGTGATCGAGGCCGTAGCCACGCAGGTGCACGGGGACCCTTGCGTCCCAGTTGGACCGGTTCGCCTCCATCATCTCGCCGATCGACTCCATGGTTGCGCAGTCTCACCGGGCGCCCCGTTGCAGCAAAGTGGCTTTCCTGCAATCTCCCGACCGGTGGTTGTCGCCGCGCCGGGCAGCACCGAGGATCAGGGCACCCCGCGCAAGGAGGCGAGCTGATGACCGCCGTCTGGAACACCCCACTCACCCCGCTGGCGTTCCTGCAGCGCTCGGCCGAGGTCTTCCCCGACAAGACCGCGATCGTCTACGGCGACCGGCGGCACACCTACGCCGAGTTCGCGGCCGAGGTCACCCGGGTTGCGCACGCGCTGCGTGGTTCCGGGATCGCGCAAGGCGACCGCGTGGCCTACCTGCTCCCCAACGTGCCCGAGATGCTGGTTGCCCACTTCGCCGTCCCGCTCGCGGGCGCCGTGCTCGTGGCGATCAACACGCGGCTGGCCACCGAGGAGGTGCGCTACATCCTCGACCACTCCGGCGCGAAGCTGCTGGTCGTCGATGCGGCCTTCTACCCGACGGTGGCGCCGCTCTCGCGCCGCCTCAAGACGGTGGAGGAGATCGTCACGATCGTCGACCCGGCGGGCCCCGGCGACGGCACCGGCAGCGGCGTCACCTACGACGACCTGCTGGCAAGGGGCAACGACGAGCCGCTCGCGTGGGAGGTCTCCGACGAGACCGAGTGCATCTCGATCAACTACACATCGGGGACGACGGGGCGACCGAAGGGCGTGCAGTACTCGCACCGCGGTGCGTACCTGAACTCCTTCGGCGAGATCGTGCACTCCGGGCACACGTTCGACAGCGTCTACCTCTGGACGTTGCCGATGTTCCACTGCAACGGCTGGTGTACGCCATGGGCGCTCACCGCGGTGGGCGGCACCCACGTGTGCCTGCGGGAGGTGCGCGGCGACGTCGTCTGGCGGCTGATCCGCGAGCACGGCGTCACCCACCTCAACGGCGCGCCCACCGTCGTCACCACGATCCTGCGCGCGCCGGAGGCGGGCGACCTGGAGCAACCGATCACGATCACGACGGCAGGCGCCCCGCCCAGCCCCACCACGATCGCCAACGCCGAGCGGATGGGCTTCCGGATCGTGCACGTCTACGGGCTCACCGAGACCTACGGGCCGTACTCGGTGAACCAGTACCAGCGCGCATGGGACGACCTCCCCGTCGAGGAACGCGCGGCGAAGCAGGCCCGCCAGGGCGTCGGGATGGTCTGTGCCGACAAGATGCGTGTGGTCGACGAGCGGATGAACGACGTCCCCGCCGACGGCACCACCATGGGCGAGGTCGTGATGCGCGGCAACAACGTGATGCTCGGCTACTTCAGCGACGAGCCCGCCACCGAGAAGGCGTTCGCCGGTGGCTGGTTCCACTCCGGTGACCTCGGCGTCATGCACCCGGACGGCTACGTCGAGCTGCGCGACCGGGCGAAGGACATCATCATCTCCGGCGGCGAGAACATCTCGACGATCGAGGTCGAGCAGGCCGTCGTGTCCCATCCCGCGGTGCTGGAGGCGGCCGTCATCGGCGTGCCGGACGAGCAGTGGGGCGAGCGGCCCAAGGCTTTCGTGGTGCTCGCCGAGGGGCAGACCGCCACCCCCGAGGAGCTGATCGAGCACGTCAAGGGCCGCATCGCGCGGTTCAAGGCGCCGAAGACGGTCGAGCTGGTCGAGCAGCTGCCGAAGACCTCCACGGGCAAGGTGCAGAAGTTCGAGCTGCGGGAGAAGGAGTGGTCGGGGCACACATCGCGCATCCGCGGCTGAGGCACGCAGACCGCGACTCACCCACACTCACACCGCGACTCGCGCACACCCAGGGCGCGACTACCGCTTAGCATTGCTCATATGGCTCGTCCCGTACGAGCGGCTGTCGGCGCCGTCACGACGACGACGGCGTCCGTTCTGCCGGTCTTCCTGACCGGCGCGCTGACCGTGCAGATCTCCGCGGAGCTGGGGTTCGACCCCGCGGGCCTCGGCCTCGTCGTCGCGCTGTACTTCGGGATCAGCGCGGTGGCATCGCTGCCGTGCGGATGGCTGGTGGAGCGGTACGGCTCCGGCGTGACCAGCCGGGTCGCGGTGATCGGCGTCGCGTGCGCGATGGCCACGATCGCGGCGTTCGCCCGGTCGTACCCGGCGCTGGTGGCGCTGCTGCTGTGCTGCGCGTGGTGCAACGTGCTGGGCCAGCTCTCGTCGAACCTGACGCTCGCGCGGCACGTGCCGGCCACCCGGCTCGGGCTCTCCTTCGGCATCAAGCAGGCAGCGATCCCGATCGCGACGCTGCTGTCGGGGGCAGCCGTGCCGGCGATCGCGCTGACGATCGGCTGGCGGTGGGCCTACGTCATCGCGACCGGCCTCGCCCTCGGCGCGTTGCTGCTGACGCCGCACGGATCGGACGGACGGGGCCGGAGCTCCGCTGCGCGGGGCGAGCGGGCGACGGGCGCCCTGAGCGTGATCGGGCTGGCGGCAGGGCTCGGAGCGGGTGCCGCCACCGCGCTCGGGATCTTCCTCGTGGCGGCGGCCGTCGACCGCGGCATCGACGCAGGCCTCGCCGGGCTCACGCTGACGATGGGCAGCGTCGTGGGTCTGACGCTGCGGCTGGTCAACGGGTGGCTCGCCGACCGGCGGTCCGGCGGACACATCGCGGTTGTCGCCGGGAGCCTCATGCTCGGCGCGGCCGGGGTCGCGCTGCTGGCCGTACCGGACGCGATCGCGCTCGTGACGGGCACCGTCCTGGCCTTCGGTCTGGGCTGGTCGTGGCCCGGCCTCCTGCAGTTCGCGGTGGTGCGGCTGAACCCGGAGGCCCCGGCGGCGGCCACGTCGATCGTGCAGGTCGGGGTGTACGGCGGCGGGTTCGTGGGGCCGATCACGTTCGGTTTCATCGCCGCGCACGTGTCGTTCCCGGCAGCATGGCTCGCCAGTGCGGCGGCGATGCTGTTCGCCGGCGTCCTCATGGTGGTCGGCAGGCGGATGCTGATCGCGCATCGCGCGGCGCGCGACCTCCTAGCGGCGGAGCCCGTCCAGCAGTAGGCGCAGGGTGCTCTCCGCTGAACGGATACAGATCTCGCGGGGTTCGCCGTCGAACTCGAGGCGCAGTACGCGGATGCCGGACCCGTCGTCGACGGCGACGTAGACCGTGCCCGGCTCCTGCCCGTCCTGCGCCGACGGCCCGCCCGAGCCGGTCACGGCCACGGCGACGTCCGCGCCGAGCAGCCTGCGGACGCCCGCCGCCATCGACTCGGCGGCCTCGGCGCTCACCACCGGTCCCTCGGGGACGTCCAGCACCTCGTGTTTGACCTCGCTGGAGTAGGCCACGAGCGACCCGCGGAACCACTCGGATGCCGCGTCGGCCGCGGCGAGCGCGGTGGCCACCATGCCGCCGGTAAGCGACTCGGCCACGGCGACGGTGAGCCCGCGACGTCGAGCCTCTTCCGCGACCTCGCCCGCGATCCGCTCCCGGACCTCGCTCTGCACCCGCCCCCAGTACCCGCGGGCGCGACCGGTCATGCGAGACGCCGCTCCAGCGCGACGGCGTCGAACGGTGCGTGCACCTTGGCGTCGTTGTCGAAGTACACGTAGACGTCCCGGCCGGCGGGCTCGACGGCTGCCGCGGGCGCCACCGTGAACTCGCCGGTCGGCACCTCTCCGGCTCGCCACGCCCGCACCTTCGCGGCCCATGCATCGAGGGCCTCTGGGGTGTAGCCGCTGGTGTAGAGCTCGGTGTCGCCGTGCAGCCGGACGTAGACGAAGTCGGCGGCCACGTCCTCCAGGTGCGGCCACGTACCCGCGGTGTCCGCCACCACGAGCGCGATGCCCTGCTCGCGCAGCAGCTCCACGAACTCGGCCCGGCAGAACGTCGGGTGCCGCACTTCCAGGGCGTGCCGCAGCGGCCGGTCGGTGTCGGTCTCCGTGTGCGCGCGGCCGTCGAGCCGCTCGTCGTGCCGGGTCGCGAGCTCCGCGGCGGCGCCGGTGCCGCGCGGCAGCATGCGCAGGAACGGCTCGATCCGCGCGGGGTCGAACGGCATCCGCGGCGGCAGCTGCCACAGCACCGGCCCGAGCTTCTGGCCGAGCGCCAGCACCCCGGAGGCGAAGAAGTTCGCCAGCGGCGTCTCGACGTCGCGCAGCTGCTTGAGGTGGGTGATGAACCTCCCACCCTTCACCGAGAACAGGAACCCCTCTGGTGTCTCGGCGGCCCATGCCCGGTAGGACTCGGGGCGCTGCAGCGAATAGAAGGAGCCGTTGATCTCGATGCTGCTCACCTGCCGGGACAGGTACTCCAGCTCGCGGCGCTGGGCGAGGCCCTCGGGGTAGAACGTGCCGCGCCACGGCGGGTACCGCCAACCCGACGTCCCGACCCAGACCCTGGCCACCTCGCGAGCATCGCACCGGAAGGGGAGGATGGCCGGGTGAACGCAGCGATCGTGACGGGCGCGGCAGGCGCCCTCGGGCACGCGGTGGCGGCGGAGTTCCGCGCTGCCGGACGTCCGGTGGTGGCACTGGACCGGCCCGGCGAGCGGCTCGAGAAGCTGGGCGCGGAGGACGGCGTGCACGCCATCCCGGTCGACCTCGCCGACCGGGCGGCCGTGCACGCCGCGTTCGCCGAGGTGGACGCGCTTCCCGTCACCCCGGACGCGCTCGTCGCGCTCGCCGGTGGGTTCGTGCCGGGCAACCTCGCCGAGGTCGACGAGGAGCAGCTCGACGGGCTGTGGCGCTCCAACTTCGGCTCGACCCTGTGGACGGCGCAGGCGGCGGCGCCGCGGCTGGCCGCGCGGGGTGGCGGCGCGATCGTCACGGTCGGGTCGCGCACGGCGATGGCCGGCGCCGCCCCGGTGGCCCACGCCACGAGCAAGGCCGCTGTCGTCCGGCTCACCGCGCTGCTGGCCGAGGAGCTGCGGGCTGACCGGATCCGGGTCAACGCGGTGCTGCCGTCGACGATCGACACGCCGGCCAACCGCACCTGGATGAGCCCGAAGCAGGCCGAGCGGGCGGTCGCCCCTGAGGCGATCGCGAAGGTCATCGCGTTCCTCTGCGGCCCGGACGCCGCCCCGATCAGCGGCGCCGCGATTCCGGTGTACGGCGATGCCTGACCTGCGGACGGCCGTCGGTGCCGTGCTCGACTGGCCGGTGGGCCACGCCGCCGCCGCGGTGGTCGGCCCGTCGGGGGTGCTCGCCACGGCCGGCGAGACCGAGCGCGAGTTCGCGCTCGCGTCGGTGACGAAGCCCCTCGCGGCCTACGCGGTGCTCGTCGCCGTGGAGGAGGGCGCCGTCGAGTGGGACATGCCGGCCGGCCCCGAGGGCTCGACCGTCCGCCACCTCGCGGCGCACACGTCCGGCCTGTCGTTCTCCGACGGCGTGCAGCAGGCGAAGCCGGGTACGAGGCGGATCTACTCCAACGTCGGGTTCGAGGTGCTGGGCGAGACCGTCGCCGAGGCCGCGGGAATGCCGTTCGACCGCTACCTGCACGAGGCCGTGCTCGCCCCGCTCGGGATGGCGGACACCCGGTTGGACGGCTCCCCCGCGGCAGGCGGCGTCTCGACCGCCTCCGACATGGCCAGGTTCGCCACCGAACTGCTCTCGCCGACCCTCGTGCACCGCAAGACCCTCGGCGAGGCCACGACGGTCGCCTTCCCCGGGCTCGACGGCATCCTCCCCGGCTACGGCCGGCAGAAGCCGAACGACTGGGGGCTCGGCTTCGAGATCCGCGACGGGAAGTCGCCCCACTGGACCGGCGCGAACAGCTCGCCCCGCACCTTCGGCCACTTCGGCCAGTCCGGCACGTTCCTGTGGGTCGACCCCGACGCCCAGGCGGCATGCGTCGTCCTGACGGACCGGAACTTCAGCAGGTGGGCGGTCGAAGCATGGCCCCCGTACACGGACGGGGTCCTCGCAGCCCTGTGATTCCGACGAACGCGCCGTTCGTCGGAATCAGTTCTTGCTGCCCTCGTCCGGGCCGGCAGTGAGGTACGGCTGCGACGCCATGATCACCAGCTTGGTGCAGCGGCGGCCACATCCGGCCGGAGCCGCACCCAATCGGTGATCAAGGACGAAACGTCAGGTTGCCTGGCAGGCTGATCACCGGACCGGTGCATCCACGGCCAGATACGGCCGGGCCTGCACCCAATCGGTGATCACACCCGGAGCGACCCACGCCAACACGGGCATGATCACCGGACTGGCGCGCTCGCGGCCAGATACGGCCGTCGGCGCACCCAATGGATGATCATGGCCGGCATCCCACACGCCACGGGGCTCAGCGAGCCGGCGCCCCGACCGGCTGCGGACGTGATCATCGTCATGCCGGGATCGGTGCGCCGGACCGGGAATCATCCGCGGGAGTCGCCCGTTGTACAGCCTGTCCGGGCCGGGCGACCTGTGTCCCCGGGTCTCACATGTAAAGAGCCTTCACGGAATACCAGTCCGGCTGGAGCTGTGTCGTGCCACGCGCCGCGAGGCGACCAGCGCCTGGTCCGGACACCCTCGCGAGCCGGGAACACATCCCGGTCCGGGAGGGTTGGAAGAACTGTCCGACGCCGGGCGACCCGTGTCCCCGGGTCCCACCCTTTCGCCGCCCTACGAGGCGGCCGCGCGCCGTGAGGCGACCGGCGCCCGGCTCGGACAGCTCCCATCCACCGACTTGCCGCGTCCGACGTATCCCGCCGTCGTCGACGCGGCCGCCCGGGCGGCGCTGCCCCCGACAGCGCCGCCCCCAAACCTATCTTGACAATGATTGTCGGCTGTAGTGCAGTCCCGGTCCGTGCCCCGCCGCTGGCTGTCCCTGCTCGCCGTTCCTCTGTTCCTCGCCGCCTGCGGCGCACCCGAGAGCCCGCCTCCCGAGGACGCGGTCGTTCGGGTCGTCACGCCCTACACCGTCCGCAGCCTCGACCCGATCAAGCAAGGACTGTGGTCTCCGGAGTGGGGCTACGGCGAGCTGCTGATGCGGGCCACCGAGGACGGGCGGGTCGAGCCCTGGCTCCTCGAGTCACTGGACTCCGAGTCAGCGACGTCGTGGCTGCTGCGGCTGCGCCCGCGCATCCGGTTCGCCAACGGGAACCCGCTCGCCGCGGAAGGGCTGAAGGCCATCCTCGACCGGCACCTCGCGGAGAACGCCCTGGTCAAGGGGACTCTCGCCGGGGCGGAGACGCAGGTGCTCGACGACCGGACGCTGCGACTGACGACGTCGAGGCCAGTGGGCAACCTCCCCCACCTGCTCGCCGACGAGCAAGGCATCTCGGTCTTCGACCCCGCCGCCACCGAACCGGCGGGCGACATCTACACGGGACCGTTCCGGGTGCGGAGCCTGTCGGCGGAGGAACTGGTGCTCGAGCGCAACCCGAACTACTGGGGCGGCGAGGTACGGCTGGACGAGGCCCGCATCCGGTTCGTGTCCGACCCGCAGGCGCGTGTGCTCGCCGTGCGCAGCGGCGAAGCCGACATCGCCCTGTACCCGCCGACGGACGCGCTTGCCCAGTTCACGAACGGCAGCGGCCCGTCGGTCGCCGTGGCCGCCCAGCCCCTGCAGCACCTGCGCGCCATCCCGAACCTGCACAAGGCCCCGATGAACGATCTGGCCGCGCGGCAGGCGTTCGCGCTCGGCGTCGACTACCGGCAGCTCGCCGAGGACGTCCTCGGAACTCCCTACCGCACGCCCACCGGCCTCTTCCCCGACGTCGTCGACTACGCACTGCCGACCCAGCGCACCGACCCCGCCGAGGCCGCCCGCGTCCTCGACGCGGCAGGCTGGGCCACCGGCCCGGACGGCATCCGGCAGCGGGACGGCGCGCGGCTCGCCGTCACGATGCTGACCTACGGCTCCCAGCCCGACACCCGTACCGTCGCCGTCGCGATCCAGTCGCAGCTGCGCCCGCTCGGCATGGAGGTCACGATCGCGAGCGTCGACGACAACTACGCCGCGATGCGCGACCCCGCTGGCTGGGACGTCGGACTGAGCTTCGACGGCACGCTCGGCTACACCTACGACCCGATCGGCCCGCTCCGGTCGTTCCTCACCTCCGGCGCGCAGCGCAACTTCGGCGGCGTGGCCGATCCTGAGCTGGACGCGCTGGTCACGCAGCTGGAGGCCACGCCGGAGGAGCCGGCTCGTCGCCCGATGCTGGAGCGCGCCCAGGAGATCGTCGCCGCCAACCGGTACGTCGTGATCGTCGCCCAGCGCTCGTCGCCCGCGATCGTCGCAGAGAGCTTCGCGGGCTACCGGCCGTCGTCTGTGCTCCACCACATCGGTGCGCAGACCTAGCCTCCGGATCGCACAAGCGGCCGTCACGCTCATCGCGGCGGCGGTGCTCGTGTGGTCGCTGCAGTTGCTGGCTCCGGGCGACCCGGCCCGGCGCGTGCTGATTGCGGGCGGGGTGAGCAGTCCGACGCCCGATCAGGTCGCTGCCCTGCGCGCCGAGCTCGGCCTGGACGTGCCCGCGCCCGTGCGGCTGGGCCGGTGGCTGCTGTCCGCGGCTCAGGGCGACCTCGGCACGTCGTGGCGCACGGGTGCGTCGGTCACCGCGGAGCTCGCGGACCGGCTGCCGGCCACGCTGCGGCTCGCCGCCGTCGCGCTGGGACTGGCGTTGCTGCTGGCGGTCCCGCTGGCGCTCGCTGCGCAGAACCGCCACGCGGACCTCGGAGCGCGCGGCCTGATGTTCCTCGGCGCCGCGGCCCCCAGCTTCGTGGTCGGCACCCTGTTGCTGGAGGTCGTGGTCCTGCGCCTGGGCATCGGGCGGGTGCTCGCCGACGGGTCGTGGAGCGGGGCCGTGCTGCCGGCGATCCCGCTCGCGCTCACAGCGGCCGCGGTGTGGGCGCGGGTGCTGCGCGGCGCGATGATCGACGTCGGTACCCGGCGGCACGTCCACGTGGCGCGGGCGCGCGGCGCCAGGCGGCTGCGCGTGCTGCTCGTGCACGTGCTGCCGGGCGCGAGTCCGCCCCTGCTCGCCGCGATCGGGATGACGGTCGGTTCGCTGCTGGCAGGCGCGGCCGTCGTGGAGACCGTGTTCACGTGGCCGGGCGTCGGGCCGTACCTGATCGACGCGATCGTCGCGCGGGACGTCCCGGTGGTGCAGGGCACCGTGCTGCTCGGGGTGCTGGCCTACGTCCTCGCGAGCCTGCTCACCGACCTGGCGGCCGCCGCGATCGACCCGGGCCGGGCGCGATGACTGGGCGCGTCGAGCTGTGGACCGGCGTGGTCCTGCTCGCCTGCCTCGCCGTGCTCGCGATCGCCGTCCCGTGGCTGGGCCCCGATCCCGACGCGACCGACTACGCGAACCGCATGGCCGCCCCGGGCGGGTCCCACCTGCTCGGCACGGACCAGGCCGGGCGGGACGTGCTGGCACGGGTCGCGGCGGGAGTGCACACCTCGCTCGGCGCCGCGCTGCTCGTCACGGTCATCTCCGCGGTGGTGGGCCTCCTGGTGGGGGTCACCGCCGCGCTGGTCGGGGGTGTGGTCGACGCCGTGCTCTCCCGCGCGGTCGACGTGGTGCTGGCGGTCCCGCAGCTCGTGCTCGCGCTCGCCGTGGTGGGTGTGCTCGGCCCCGGCCTCACCAACCTGGTCGTCGCGATGGCGCTCGCCGGCTGGGCGCCGCTGGCCCGTTTCGCCCGTACGTTCGCCGACGGGCTGCTGCACCGGCCGTACGTCGTGGCCGCCGAGCTCGCCGGGGTACCGCGCCCGCTGGCCGCGCTGCGCCACGTCGTGCCGGCCACGACGTCCGGAGTCGCCGCGGTGGCCACGCTCGGCCTCGGCGAGGTCGTGCTCGGCCTGGCCGGGCTGTCGTTCCTCGGCCTCGGGGTGGCACCCCCGACCGCCGAGTGGGGGCAGATGGTGGCCGAGAGCACCACGGTCGCTGGCACGGCGCCATGGCTCGTGGTGGTGCCCGGCTCGCTGATCGTGCTCAGCGTGGCCTGCGCCTCCCTGCTCGGCGACGCGCTGACCCGAGAGGCCCGCTGATGCTCGCGGTCGAGGGCCTCTCGGTGCGCTACGGCGACGTCACGGCCCTGCACGAGGTCGACATCCGGGTCGCCGATGGCGAGGTCGTCGCGCTGATCGGAGAGTCGGGCTCGGGCAAGAGCACCGTGCTCGACGCGGTGCTCGGCGTCCTGCCGTCGTCGGCCGCGGTGTCCGGCACGATCCGGCCCGGCGGTCTGCGGCGCGGCATCGAGATCGGCTACGTCGCGCAGGACCCGTTCGGCTCCTGCGACCCGGTGTGGCCGGTCGGGCACCACGTCGCAGAGGCCTGGCGGGTGCACGGGCAGAGCGCGCCGCGCGGTCACATCGCGCGGCGGCTGGCGGCGTTGGGCGTCGCACCTGACGGGCTGCGCCGCAGGCCCCACACCTGGTCGGGCGGGATGTTGCAGCGGGCCGACCTGGTGGCGGCCACAGCGCACGAACCCCCGCTGCTGCTCGCCGACGAACCCACGTCAGCCCTCGATGCCGACACGGCCGAGGCCGCGATGGCCGGTCTCGTAGGCAGGGCCCGCTCCGCGCTGGTCGCCGGGCACGACCTCGCGCTGCTGAGCCGCTACGCCGACGAGGTGTACGTGCTGCTGCGCGGCAGGGTGGTGGAGCACATCCGGATCGACCGCGGCGGCGTCGCTGAGCTGGCGGCGAAGGCGGGCCACGAACACACGCGCGCGCTGCTGGCCGCGCTCCCTTCCAACCAGTTGCGGCAAAGCCCCTTTCCTGCGACGTCGCTTCAGGAAAGTGGCGTTTCAATAGCCCGCCTGGAGCGCGTGACCCTCGCCCACCCGGGCGGCCCTCCCGTGCTGGTCGACGTGGACTTCCATGTAGGGGCCGGTGAGGTGGTCGGCATCTGCGGTCCATCAGGGCAGGGCAAGACAACGGTGCTGCGGGCGCTCGCCGGGTTGCACCGACCGGCATCGGGCACCGTCCGGCTCGGCGGCGTCGAGGTCTGGCAGGGGCGGCGGCCTCACCGACCTCGTCCCGGGTACGTGATGCCGATCTTCCAAGACGTCTCCGCGAGCCTGGACCCGCGCTGGCCGGTGTGGCGCTCGGTGGCCGAGGCCGGCGCGACCAGGCCGGACGTCGAGCGGTTGTTCGCCGACGTCGGCCTCTCCCCCGCCCACCTCGACGCGCGACCGCACCAGCTCTCGGGCGGCCAGGGGCAGCGGGTGGCGATCGCGAGGGCGCTGGCCGGCAAGCCGGCCCTGATCGTCGCCGACGAACCGACGGCGGCCCTCGATCCCACCGTCGCGGCCGGCGTGGTGCGGCTGCTGCGCGAGGCTGCCGACGGCGGGTGCGCCGTCGTGGTGGCAAGCCACGACGATGCGCGCCTTCTTTCGTACGCAGATCGCGTGCTCCGGGTCGCTGAACTGGGAATTCGTGACGTGGGCAGCTCGTTGTAATGAGCGGAATCCACCGATTGCAAGGGCGGCGATCGCCATGAAGGGCGACCGAGTAGAGATCGTCATCGACGCCGGAAGCGGCACCACACGCACCTACGAGATCGAGGCAACGCGCGCCGGCCGGAAGGTCGGTATCACGCAGTCCCGCGGGGTGATCGAGGTCAGCGAGGTCACGCGCGGCGGGAGTACCGTGCGCACGGCTCGCTTCCTCGCCAACCGCGTGCTGGCGCTCGTCGAGCACCCCGCGGCCGACAACCCGGTCGCGGACGAGGTCGTCCCCGCCCTACGCTCGATCTGACCCGTCTACCTAGGCAGACTCTCGCACTGATGTCCTCTCCCGCGGCCAGAGCCGCTGACGCGCGCCCCGAGCCGGTGGATCATCCGCCCCACGAGGGCGAGCCCCGGCGTGCCCGCCGTCCCCGCCGCCGCAGGCCCCGCGCCCGCGGCGAGGCGCCTGCCGTACCGACCGAGGGTCTGCCGCCCGTCGACGACGCCGAGCTGGACGCGCTCGCCGATCGCATCCCGGTTCTCACCCTGCGGGAGGCGCACCGCCTCGGCCGTCGCCTCGACACGGTCCGCCGCACCCGCGACGCCACCGCGCGGGCCCGCGCAGCGGCCGGGATCAAGGCCGCCGTGGAGACCGCCGAGCAACGGATGGCCGCACGCACGGCCGCGGTGCCCGCGATCCGCTACCCCGAAGCCTTACCGGTCAGCGCCCGTCGCGACGACATCGCCGCCGCGATCCGCGACAACCAGGTCGTGATCGTCGCGGGCGAAACCGGCTCCGGGAAGACCACGCAGATCCCGAAGATCTGCCTCGAGCTCGGCCGTGGCGTGCGCGGGCTGATCGGGCACACCCAGCCGCGGCGGCTCGCCGCGCGCACCGTCGCGGCCCGCATCGCCGAGGAGCTGGGCACCGAGCTGGGCGACGCGGTGGGCTGGAAAGTGCGCTTCACCGACCACGTCGGCGAGAACACGCTGGTCAAGCTCATGACCGACGGCATCCTGCTCGCCGAGCTCACGGGCGACAAGATGCTCTGGCAGTACGACACCCTGATCATCGACGAGGCCCACGAGCGCAGCCTCAACATCGACTTCATCCTCGGCTACCTCACCCAGCTGCTCCCCCGCCGCCCCGATCTCAAGGTGATCATCACCTCCGCCACGATCGACGTGGAACGGTTCGCGAAGCACTTCGACGCGCCGGTCGTCGAGGTCTCGGGCCGCAGCTACCCGGTCGAGGTCCGGTACCGCCCGATCGTCGACCTCGACGACCCGGACCACGATCCCGACCGCGACCAGCTCGACGCCATCGGCGACGCCGTTGCCGAGCTGCAGCGCGAGGGCGACGGCGACATCCTCGTGTTCCTGCCCGGCGAGCGCGAGATCCGCGACACCGCCGAGGCACTGACCAAACGCGACTTCCGGAACACCGAGCTCCTCCCGCTCTACGCCCGCCTCTCGACCGCCGAGCAGCACCGCGTGTTCGCCGCCCATCCCGGCCGCCGGGTCGTGCTCGCCACGAACGTCGCCGAGACGTCGCTGACCGTCCCCGGGATCCGCTACGTCATCGACACCGGCACGGCCCGCATCTCCCGTTACTCGCGGCGGCTCAAGGTGCAGCGGCTGCCGATCGAGAAGGTCTCGCAGGCCAGCGCCAACCAGCGGGCCGGACGCTGCGGCCGCGTGGCCGACGGCATCTGCATCCGCCTCTATTCCGAGGACGACTTCGACGCGCGCCCGGAGTTCACCGACCCGGAGATCCTGCGCACCAACCTCGCGTCGGTCGTCCTGCAGATGATCTCGCTCGACCTCGGCGAGCTCACCGAGTTCCCGTTCGTCGAGCGGCCGGACCCGCGCGCGGTCGCGGACGGAATCGCGCTGCTGCAGGAGCTGGGTGCCCTCGACGACCGCAAGCTCACGGCGGTGGGCCGCGCGCTCGCCGCGCTGCCGGTGGACCCGCGGCTGGGCCGCATGCTCGTCGAGGCCGACCGCAACGGCTGCCTGCGCGAGGTGCTCGTCATCGCCGCCGCGCTGTCCGTGCAGGACCCGCGCGAGCGCCCGAGCGAGCAGCGCCAGGCCGCCGACGCGAAGCACGCCCGCTTCGCCGGGGAGTGGACAGCGGCTGGCTCGACCCTCGACGCGGACGGCTCGGACTTCCTGGCGTTCGTCAACCTCTGGCGGTATGTCGCCGAGCAGCGCGAGGAGCTGTCCGGCAACAGGTTCCGCAGGCTGCTGCGCGACGAGTTCCTGCACTACCTGCGCATCCGCGAGTGGCAGGACCTGCACTCGCAGCTGCGCCAGGCCGCCCGCAACGCCGGCCTCACGCTCAACGACACCGAGGCCGATTCCGACCGGATCCACATCTCGGTGCTTTCCGGGCTGCTCTCGCAGGTCGGGCTGCGCGACGACGGCCCCGAACGCGCGGACCGGAACAAGGATCGGCGCAACACCGGCCGCGAGTTCCTCGGCGCCCGCGGGGCCCGCTTCATGATCTTCCCCGGCTCGCCGCTCGCGAAGAAGCCGCCGCGCTGGGTGATGGCGGCCGAGCTGGTGGAGACCTCCCGGCTGTTCGCCCGCACAGCCGCCCGCATCCAGCCGGAGTGGATCGAGCCCCTGGCCGGCCACCTGGTCAAGCGGACGTACTCCGAGCCGCACTGGTCGCGCAAGCGGGCCGCAGCCGTCGCCACCGAGCGCGTCACGCTCTACGGCATCCCGATCGTCGTCGGCCGCAGCGTCGACTTCGGGCGGATCGACCCCGAGACCTCGCGCGAGCTGTTCATCCGGCACGCCCTCGTCGAAGGCGACTGGGACACCCGCCACCGCTTCTTCCACGCCAACCGTGAGCTCCTGGAGGACGTCGAGGAGCTGGAGCACCGCGCGCGGCGGCGCGACCTCGTCGTCGACGAGGAGGCGCTCGTCGGGTTCTACGACGAGCGCATCCCGGCGGACGTCGTCTCCGGCAGGCACTTCGACTCGTGGTGGAAGAAGGAGTCGCGGCGGCAGCCGGACCTGCTCCTCTTCACCGAGGAGATGCTGCGCACGGCGCAGGCGGCGGGCGTCGACCGCTCCGCCTATCCCGACCACGTCGAGGCGGGCGGGCTCACGCTGCCGCTGTCGTACGCGTTCGAGCCGGGCGCGCGCACCGACGGCGTCACGGTCGACGTGCCGGTGGCCGCGCTGCACCAGGTCGACCCCACACCGTTCACATGGCAGGTGCCCGGGCTGCGCGAGGAGCTGGTCACCGCCCTGATCCGCACGCTGCCCAAGCAGCTGCGCCGGCTGTACTCGCCCGCGCCCGACCACGCCCGCGCCGTGCTCGCCCGCCTGCAGGCGGGGCGGGAACCGCTGCTCAACGGCCTGGAGCGCGAGCTCGGCCGGATGCGCGACGTCGAGATCCCGCGCTCGGCCTGGGAGCTGGACCGGCTTCCCGAGCACCTCACCGTCACGTTCCGGGTGGTGGACGAGACCGGCCGCGAGGTGGCACGGGACACCGACCTGGAGGCGCTGCGGCGCACGCTCGCGCCGAAGGTGCGCGAGGAGCTCGCCGCCGCAGGCGTCGAGATCGAGACGACGGGCGCCACCACATGGTCGTTCGGCACGCTGCCGCGCGAGCACCCGATCCGCCGCGGCAACCACACGGTCACCGGCTATCCGGGCTTGATCGACCGCGGCACGAGCGTCGACGTGCGGGTCTTCCCGACAGCGGCCGAGCGCGACCCGTCGCACCACCGCGGAGTCCGGCGGCTCCTGCTGCTGGAGACCCCGTCGCCGGTGCGGCAGGTGCAGCGCGACCTGGACAACGCCGCGAAGCTCGTGCTCTCCCGAAACCCGCACGGCTCGGTGGCCGCGCTGCTCGACGACTGCGTCACGGCAGCCGCCGACCACCTGATCGCCGCCGCGGGCGGCCCCGCGTGGGACGAGCGGTCCTACTCCCGTCTGCGGAAGCTGTTCGCCGACCGCCTCGCCTCCACGACCCTGCAGGTGCTGCAGGCCGTGCGCGGCGTGCTGGTGGTCTGGCACCGCGTCCAGGCGCAGCTCGCCGACCTGCGCGCCCCGGTGCTGGCCGCGGGCGTCGCCGACATCACCGCGCAGGTGAACGCGCTGGTCGGCCCCGGCTTCGCGACGGCGGCAGGCGCCACCCGGCTCGCCGACGTCGCGCGCTACCTGGAGGCCGTCGAGCGGCGGATCGAGAAGCTGCGCGCCGACCCGGCCCGCGACGCCGAGTGGACCGCGCAGGTCCGCGTGGTGGCCGACGAGTACGCCGCCGAGCTCGCCGCGCTCACGCCGGGCGTCGAACCCGGCCCGGAATTGCGCGAGATCCGCTGGATGATCGAGGAGCTGCGGGTGGGCCTCTACGCCCACCCGATGCGCACCCGCTACCCCGTCTCGATCAAGCGGATCCAGAAGGCGATCGACGATCTGGTCTGACGGCGAGCAGGTTCATCGCCCGGAAGGCGATCGGCACCCCGCCGTCCTGGTTGAGCAGCTCGACATGGGTGACGACCAAGCCGCGGTCCGGCTTCGAACGGGACGGGCGGGTGTCGAGCACCGTCGCGCGCAGGTGCACCCGGTCCCCGGGCCGTAGCGGCACCCGCCAGCGCAGCTCGTCGATGCCGGGCGAGGCAAGGCTCGCGACGCGTGACAGGTAGTGGTCGGCGAGCAGCCGCATCGCGAGGCCCGCGGTGTGCCAGCCGCTGGCGATGATCCCGCCGAACGGACCGCTCCGCGCGAACCCCGGGTCGGTGTGGATGGGCTGCGGGTCGAACTCCTTCGCGAAGCGGAGGATCTCCTCCTCGTCGACGTCGAGGTGGCCGTACTCGTACCACGCGCCGGTCATGTAGTCGGCGAACCAGCGGTCGTGGATCGGCGCGGCGAAGTCGGCGGGGCCGAGCGAGCGTGTCATCCGCGCATGATCGGCCCGCGAAGCTTCAACGGAGATTGAAGTGTCATGCATGGCCACCTTGCTGACGTCCATTCGGCGACGGCGGCGAGAGCGGGGCCTCCGCGTTAGGGTGCCGATCATGTGCGAGCCCGACGCCACCAGGCCGTCGCCACCCGACGACAGCTACCTGCGCTCGCTCACCGCGGCCACCGAGCGTGCCGTCCGCGAGGCGGACGCGATCACGTCCGAACACGCGGGCGCGCCGGAGGACGTCCGGGCCGCGGTGCTGGCCGCGGCGCGGGAGTACGGCGACGATCTGGTCGCGCTCAGCCAGGACCTGCACGCCCACCCCGAGGAGGGCTACGCCGAGCACCGGTCGGTGCGGGCGGTGGCGACGCTCCTGGAACGGCACGGTCACTCCGCCGAGATCGGGGTCGGCGGTCTGGACACCGCGCTCATCGCGACCCGCGGCACCGAGGGCCCGCACATCGCCGTGCTCGCCGAGTACGACGCCCTTCCCGGGCTCGGCCACGCGTGCGGTCACAACATCATCTGCGCCACGGGCGTCGGCGGGTTCCTCGCCGCCGCCATGGCCCAGGAACGGGTCGGCGGGCGGGTGTCGCTGATCGGCACGCCCGCCGAGGAGGGCGGCGGAGGCAAGGAGAAGATGGCCCGCGCGGGCGTCTTCGACGACGTGGACGCCGTGATCATGCTGCACCCGTTCACGCACGACCTCGCGCTGCACCCGTTCCTCGGCCGCCGCCAGGTCGAGATGGTCTTCCACGGGGTCGCATCGCACGCCGCGGCACAGCCGTTCATGGGCCGCAACGCGCTCGACGCGGCGGTGGCGGCCTACCAGGGCATCGCGGCGCTGCGTCAGCACCTGCCCAGCAGCGACCGGCTGCACGGGATCTTCACCGATGGAGGCGCCCGGCCGAACGTGGTGCCCGAGCGGGCGGCGCTGCTGTTCTACGTGCGATCGGCCGCGCCGGAGACGCTGCGGGACCTGGCCGCCCGGATGACGGAGATCGCGCACGGCGCGGCGGCGATGACCGGCTGCGGCGTCGAAATGCACTGGGATCCGCTGCCGGCGTACCTGCCGATCCGGTTCAACCACGCGCTCGCCGCACGATGGGCGGTGAATCAGGAACCGGTGGACCGCAGGCCGCTGCCGCCCGGCGTCGTGCCCGACTTCCTCACCGGCTCCACCGACCTGGGCAACCTCAGCTACCGGATGCCCGCGATCCATCCGATGATCGCCGTGTCCGACCCGACGGTCGCGCTGCACACCACGGCGTTCGCCGAGGCGGCAGGCGGCCCGGCCGGTGACCTCGCGGTGCGCGACGGCGCCGTCGGCCTCGCGCTCACCGCCGTCGACTACCTGGCCGACGCGGGCCTCCGCGAGGCCGTCCACACCGAGTTCGCCGCGGCAGGCGGCCCATTGGACGTACCGATGTTCTTCGACTGAGGAGGCCGCGTGACCACCACCAGCCCGTCCGCCCCCGGCCGCCTCGACCGCGTTCTGGACTGGATCGAACGCGCCGGCAACCGGTTGCCCGAGCCGTTCATGCTGTTCGTGCTGCTCACGCTCGTGGTCGCGGTGCTGTCCTCGGTGATGGCGGCGTTCGGGGTGAGCGTCACGATCCCCGGCGAGAACGAGATCACTCCGGTGCGCGGGGCGTTCAGCGGCGCGGGGCTGGAGTTCTTCTTCACCGGGCTGGCGCAGAACTTCATCGGCTTCCCGCCGCTGCGCACGGTCGTGACGATCATGCTGGCGGTCGGGCTCGCCGAGCGCAGCGGGATGCTCAACGCGCTGATCCGGCTCGCGTTCTCGCGCGCGCCGCGCTGGCTGCTGCCCTACGCGCTCGGTTTCATCGGCGTCAGCGGCAGCGTCATGGCCGACTCGGCCTTCATCATCATCCCGCCGCTCGCCGCCATCGTGTTCAAGGCGGCGGGCCGGCACCCGGTGGCCGGGCTGATCGGCGGGTTCGCCGCCGTCGGCGCGGGCTACTCGACGTCGCTGCTGGTGACGAGCCTGGACGCGCTGCTCGCCGGGATCACCAACGGGGTGGCCGCGGCCCTGCCCGTCACGGGCACGCCCGTCACACCGATCTCGAACTACTTCTACAACGCCGTCTCCTCGATCGTGCTGAGCCTGCTGGCCGGCCTGATCATCGACCGGGTGGTGGAGCCGGGGCTCGTGCGCTCCGGCTTCCCGGACACCGAGGTGGAACCCGACGACGACCCCACAGCAACGCGTGGGAGTGACGACCCCACGGCGGAACCGACCAGCGCCACCGTCACCCCCACGGAGCGGCGCGGGCTCCGGGCCGCGGGCGTCGCACTGCTCGTCCTCGTGGTGGCGGTGCTCGTGCTGGTGCTCGTGCCGAACTCCCCGCTGCGGAACGAGACCGGTGGCTATCTGCCGGCGTCACCGCTGCTGGACTCGGTGGTCACGCTGGTGTTCCTCGCGTTCTTCGTGCCCGCGCTCTTCTACGGCATCTACGCCGGGGTGATCCGGCGGGGCGCGGACGTGCCGCTCCTGATGGGCCAGGCCCTGAAGGACCTCTCCGGGTTCATCGTGCTGGCGTTCATCCTCGGCCAGTTCATCGCGCTCTTCGCCTGGACGAACATCGGCGCGTGGCTCGCGGTCTCCGGAGCGAACCTGCTGCAGACGATCGGGCTCACCGGTTACCCGGCGATCCTCGGGTTCGTGGTGCTCGCCTCGCTGCTCAACCTGTTCATCGTGTCCGGCTCCAGCCTCTGGACGCTCATGGCGAGCGTGTTCGTGCCGATGTTCCTGCTGCTGGGCTACGAGCCCAGCTTCGTGCAGGGCGCGTTCCGGGTGGGCGACGCCGCGACGCAGGTCATGACCCCGCTCAACCCCTACATGATCGTGCTGCTGACCTTCGTGCGGCGCTACCAGCCCAGCGCCGGGCTGGGCACGGTGATCGCGAAGATGGTGCCGTTCGTGGTGCCGTTCTGGGTGGCGTGGGTGCTGGTGCTGACCGCCTTCTACGCGTTCGACATCCCGATGGGGCCGGGCGTCGACGTCCGGATCGGCGAATAGCGAATGGTGGCATCAACGGTAGGATAAGTAGCATGCCCGAGCCTACTCAGAAGTACTCGATCACGATGCCCCGGGACATCGCCGAAGCAGCACGCGCACGAAGCGGGCCGTCCGGCCTGTCGGCGTACGTCTCGGCGGCCGTCGCCAGGCAGATCGAGCGCGACAACCTCGCTGAGCTGATCGCGGTCGCCGAAGCCGAACACGGCCCGATCAGCGACGAGGAGATCCAGGCCAAACGCGACATTCTGCTCCGCGAACGCGAGCACCAACACCAGCCGGCGCCGGGCGCGGCGTGACACAACCGTCAGCCGGCCCGGGCGGGACGCTCGTCCTGGACAGCGAGGGACTGTCAGGCGCCGTTCGGCGTGACCGCGATGTGACGACTTGGCTCGCCCTGGCTCGGGCAGACGACCTTCGGGTCGTCACCAGCGCAGCCACGCTCGTCGAGGTGATCCACCCGAAGATCAACCGCCCAGCGCTCGAGTGGACCCTGTCGCGCATCGTCGTGGAGCCGGTCACGGAGGCCATCGCCCGGAACGCCGCTGCGCTCCTGAGCGACGCAGGCTTGCACGGCCACAGCCACGCCCTCGATGCCATCCTCAGCGCCACCGCACTCGCGGCCAAAGCCAGAGGCCCTGTCACCGTTCTCACGTCCGATCCGGACGACCTCGCGGCGCTGTGCGCGGGCGAGGTCATCGTGATCAAGATCTGATCTCGCTCGGCCGTGCCGCTCAGCGCAGGGCGGACCGCGGCGTGGGCTCCAGCTCGAGAAGCTGGATCGCCTGCGTCCCCGCCCGCCACGCCGGTTCGGCGTGCAGCGGCTCGCGGGCCGCCTGGAGGGCAGCATCGGCAAACGACGCGAACCAGACCACCACCTGCTCGTCGCGGACCGGCAGCGCTGGGAAGTCGTTGACGTACGGTGCCGAGCAGGCCACCACCGGGCGCACCCCGAGCAGCCGCTCGGCCTCGGCCACGCTCGGCTCAAGGCCCTCGCCGCTGCGGACCACCACCAGCACGCGCGACGGGCCGGACGAACCCGATCCGACGGCGGCCCGCGACGCGTCGGGAAGCCCCGGCCCGACCGGTTCGAGCATCAGCACGTCGTCGGAGTCGATCATCGTGGCGTTCGCGGCCGCGCGGTGCGCCCTCCACACCGGGCCGCCGTAGAACCCGGCGAGCGCTGCGCGGCGGGCGGCCATGTCGGCGAACTCGCGGACCCACACGAACCGGTCCGGATCGCCGAGGTCCCGGAACGTGCCGACGATCCGCGCTCCCAACTCTTCCTGGGACTCGACGAACTCCCGCTCGAACAGCTCGATCAGCTCGTCGCGCCGGCCGGGGCGGAGAGAGTATTGGCGCAGTTCCAGGATCGTCACGAGCCGGAGGCTAGAGCCGGGGCCCGACACACGGGGTCAGGGTCAGCCGCCGGAGATGTCGAACACGAGCAGACTGTCGGAGGAGCGCGCGCTGACGTACGCACGATTCCTCGTGCTCGTGCGTGGCGATCAGCAGCGCCAGGCGCCTGCCCACGGCGCGGTCAGTCCGCGGAATGCCGGCGGATGAAGGCTTCGACCAGCGCCTGGCGCTCCTCCGCGGACGCCCGCGTCAGCTCGATCGAGTCGCCGTCGATCGACATCGTGACCCGGTGCCGGGCCGCCTGCCTGCCCAGCCAGTCCTTGACGGTCTCGACGATCGCGACGAAGACCCCGCCGGAGGCGCTCAGCGCCAGTACGACGGCGCCGATCGTGACCGGGTCGGTCGCCTTCGACCCGGGCGGAGTGGCAGGTCCGGCGGCCGGTCGGACGACACCGGTGTCGAACTCGGACAGCTCGCGCCGCAGCCGGCGGATCGCCAGTTCCCGGTCCTCTGGATCCGACTCCGGATCGGTCTGCAGCTCCAGCCGGACGTCGACGGTCCGGTGAACCGGCCCTCCGTCACTCATGGGTCTCCGTCCAGCACGCTCCGCGGTGATCGGTCACATGATGGAGTGACCGCCGATCAGTGGCAACAGTCCAGCCGAGGCGATCCGGCTGTCGGAGCGCGCCGCGGCGTCATGTGCCGGCGTCGGACAGCAGCCGGCGCGCCAGGTGCGCAAGGGCGTCGGCCACCTTCGCGGGCGTGACGCCGCTGGCGAGCTGGTGGCGGAACACCTCCGCCGCGAGCGGCGCGAGCAGCGCGTCCACCATGGCGTCCGGGTCCGGGACGCCTGCCTCCACCAGCAGCGACCGCACGTGGGCGCGCCAGAACCCATATGAGCCCACCGCGAACCGCGCCGCCCCCGCGTCCACCGCGAGCACCAGCGGCAGGTGCCGGTCGAGGTGCTCCACCAGCGCGGCGTAGAACGCCGCGAGCCGCTCGGCAGGCGGGGCGCCGGGTCCCAGCGGAGGCGCGCCGCGCAGGAGCTCCTCCTGCAGCACGCGCTCGTCCTCTCCGAGCAGCGCCTCCGCGATCGAGACGATGTCCGGGTAGCGCCGGTAGAGCGTGGCCCGCCCGACACCGGCGGCGCGGGCGACGTCGTCCATCGTGACGGCCCGAGGGTCCTCGCGGCTGCGGAAGAGCTCCGCCGCGGCCGCGAGGACCCGCGCCCTGTTTCGGGCGGCGTCGGCGCGCTCCGTGGGTGGGACGCCCACGCGCGGCGGTCCGACGGCAGCCATCGGCCCAGGCTAGTGGCCCCACCGGGAGCCCAGCGTTGGTCGCTCACAACCGGCGCACCAGAAGTCCTCGAAAGAAATCCGGGGGCGGTGTCGGATCGGGACAGACGTGTTCGTAGCAAGAGTGAGAGGCCGCCAAGCGAGAAGGGAACTGCGACCATGAAACTGACGATCGCCACGAACGTCTCCGTCGACGGCGTGATGCAGGGACTCGGCGGGCCGGACGAGGACCGCAGGGGCGGATTCGAGCGCGGCGGATGGGCCTTGCCGCTGTTCGACGACGAGGCCGAGTCGTTCCTCGGCCAGGTCTACCAGCGCGCCGACGCGTTCCTGTTCGGACGGCTGACCTACGAGATCTTCGCCGGCTCATGGGGAACCGGATCCTGGGGGGCGAACCACGGCGACAATCCCATCGGAACAGCCTTGAACACGCGGCCGAAGTACGTGGCATCGAGCACGCTCACCGACCCGCAATGGGCGGACACGACCGTCCTCTCCGGTGACGTCGCGGCCGCCATCCGCGAGCTGAAGGCCAAGCCGGGGGGTGAGCTGCAGGTGCACGGAAGCGGCAGCCTGGTCCGCTGGCTGTTCGACAACCAGCTGGTCGACGAGATCATCCTGCTCACCTATCCCGTGGTCGTCGGCCAGGGCACGCGACTGTTTCCCGCCACCGGCCCGGACACAGCGCTCGACCTGGTCGAATACCGCGCCACCAGGGGTGGCGTGACGATCCAGGTCTACCGGCCCAGCGGACGCCCGCAGTACGCAACCGCCACCTAGTGACTGGGTGCCGCAGTCAGCGACACCGGACGGGCCGGGCCCGCGCGAAACTGGACGCCGTGTCCAGTTGCAGTACTCTCGAAACCGGACACCATGTCCAGATCTTCGAGAGAGGTGTGCGAATGACTGTCGTCCTCCTGATCAGCGCGTTGCTGATCGGCTGCTTGCTCGCCGTACAGGCGTCCGTGAACCTGCAGCTGACCAAGGCGGTCGGCACGCCGTACGGCGCGTCGACGCTGCAGCTGTGGGTAGCGGTGGGGCTGCTGGCGGTGCTGGCCGCGGCCGCAGGCGCGTTCGGCGCGCTCACCGGCATCACCGACGCGCCGGCGTGGTACCTGCTCGGCGGGCTCGCCAGCCCGCTCTACATCACCAGCGGGATCCTGCTGTTCCCGCGCATGGGAGCGCTCGCGGCGGGCGGGCTGTTCGTGACCGGCCAGATGCTGGCGTCGGTCGGGCTCGACGTGTTCGGGCTGTTCGGGTTGCCCCGGCAGCCGGTCACCCTCGGCATTCTCGCGGGCACCACAGCAGTGCTCGCCGGCATCACCCTGATCGTCCGCGGTCAGCAGCCGGCCGGCGCACCTGCGGCGGTGCCGGCGACGGGCGCGGCACCGCCCGCACCGCCCGCACCCCCGGCGGCGGGCGGGTGGCTACTGCTCGGGCTGGTCGCAGGCGCGGTGCTCCCCGTGCAGGGAGCCGTCAACGCCCGCCTGCGCTCGGTGCTCGAACAGCCGATCGCCGTCGCGCTGGTCAGCTTCGTCGTAGCGGCGCTCACGATCTCCGTCGTGCTCGCCGCCCTCCTGGTCACGGGGCGGACCGCGCGACTCCGCCTTCCCGGCGCGGGCATGCCGTGGTGGGGGTGGCTCGGCGGCGCGTGCGCCGTCGGCTACGTCACCGGCACGTTCCTGCTCATCCCCGCGATCGGCGCGGCAGTCACCGTCGCGCTGACCGTCACCGGGCAGCAGCTCGCATCCGCGGCCATCGACTCGCGCGGCTGGCTCCGCCTGCCCCGCAGACCGCTCAGTGCCCGGCGCGGGACCGGGCTGGTGCTGCTCGTCGCCGGATCCCTGCTCGTCCAGTTGATCTGAGCTACTTGATGGCCCCCAGCGAGAGCCCCTGCACGAGCTTGTCCTGCGCCGCGAACCCGGCGATCAGCACCGGCAGCGACACCACGACCGACGCCGCGCACACCGTGGCCAGGAACAGACCCTGGCTGGTGACGAACCCCGTGAGGAACACGGGCGCCGTCTGGGCGACCGTCGCGGTGAGCACGCGGGCGAAGAGCAGCTCGTTCCAGCTGAAGATGAAACAGATCAGCGATGTGGCCGCGATGCCGGGCAGCACCATCGGCACGACGACCGTGCGCAGGGTGCGCGTCAGGCTGCACCCGTCGATCGACGCCGCCTCGAGCACCTCCACCGGCACCTCGGCGAGGAACGACCGCATCATCCACACCGCGATCGGCAGGTTCATCGACGTGTAGAGGATGATCAACATCCAGATGTTGTCGAGCATCCCGATGCCCTGCGCGATCAGGTAGACGGGCAGCAGGCCCGCCACCACCGGCAGCATCTTCGTGGACAGGAAGAAGAACAGCACGTCGGTCCACTTGCGCACCGGCCGGATCGACAGCGCGTACGCCGCCGGGATCGCGAGCAGCAGAACCAGCGCCGTGGACAGCACGCTCGCCGTGAGCGAGTTCAGCAGTGCGGGCCACGGGCTCGTGCCGGTCTGCGCGCCGAAGAAGTTCGCGTAGCCGTCCAGCGTGAGCGGCGCGAACAGCGACGGCGGGTTGGTGGCCGCGTCCGCCTCGCTGTGGAGCGAGGTGAGGACCATCCACAGCACCGGCAGCACGAACAGCACGCCGACGACCCACGCGAGGATCGTGAGCAGGGTGCCGGCCGGGTTGCGACCGGGCGGGTTGACCGGGGGCGCCGCGGTGCGCGGCGCCTCAAGGGTGGCGGTCATCGGGCCCCCTCCTCACGGAACAGCGACGAGACGGTGCGCAGCGCGAACGTCGCGATGATGATCGTTCCGATCACCACGACGACACCCGCGGCCGAGGCCCGGCCGAAGTCGTGCGCGTTGTAGAAGATCTGGTAGATCGTGTAGGGCAGGTTCGCCGTGCCCAGGCCACCCGAGGTGATCGTGAAGACGGCGTCGAAGTTCTGCACGATGTAGATCGACCCCAGCAGCGCACCCAGCTCCAGGTACTGGCGCAGGTGCGGCAACGTCATGTGCCGGAAGATCTGCCACGACGAGCAGCCGTCGATCCTCGCCGCCTCGATCACGTCGAGCGGCTTGCTCTGCAGCCCGGCCAGCAGGATCAGCATCATGAACGGCGTCCACTGCCAGACGAGCGACGCCACCACCGCGGTGAGCGGCATCGTGGAGATCCAGTCCGGCTGTGGGGCGTTCTCACCGAAGATCCACGTCAGCACGCCGTTGAAGAGGCCGTACTCCGGGTTGTAGAGCGCGTGCTTCCAGAGCAGCGCCGCGGCCACCGGCACCACGAGGAACGGCGTGATCATCATCGTGCGGACGATCCCGCGGCCGCGGAACGTCCGGTCGAGCAGGAGGGCGATCACGAGCCCGAGCACGACGCTGACCAGAACCACCGACACCGTGAGCACGATCGTCGTGATGATCGAGTCACGGGTGGTGACGTCGGTGAGCACCCGCCGGTAGTTGTCGAACCCGGCGAAACCGACCTCGTCGGGGTAGTAGGCGTTCCAGTTCATGAACGAGATGACCAGCGTGCCGACGAACGGCAGCTGCGTCACGATGATCAGGAAGATCAGCGCGGGCAGCAGCGGGGCGCGGCGCGCCCAGTCGCCCGCGCGGCGCAGCGCGGCACCCTCGCCCGGCGGCTGCTGGGTCGGGGACGTGCGTGGTTCCACTGCCGTACTCATGACTGCCCCTCCGCCCGGGAGCGGTACCGCTCCGCCACGTCGTCGGCCAGCTGCTGGCCCCGGTCGAGGGCCTCGTCCACCGTCACCAGCCCGGCGATGGCCGAGCTCACCTCCTGCGAAACCTGGGTCCCGAGGTCGGGGAACTCCGGGATCCCGACGAACTGGATGCCGAGCGCGGGCCGCGGCTGCACACCGGGGTTACGCGGGTCGGCGGTCTCGATGGCGTTCTTCGTCTGCTCGGCGAATGCGCTCGCCTCCGCGACGTACTGCGGGTTCTCGTAGGTGGACGCCCGCTTGCCCGCAGGCACGTCCGACCAGCCGATCTGCTCGCCGACCAGCTGCTCGTACTCCTTGCTCGACGCCCACGAGACGAACTTCCACGCGGCGTCCTTCTTCTCGCTTGCCGCCTGGATCCCCCACGCCCATGCGTACAGCCACCCCGCGCTGTCGGTCTCCACGACCGGAGCGGGCGCGTAGCCGATCTTGCCGCGCACCGGCGAGTCGGCGGCCTCCAGCGAGCCCGCCGCGGACGTGGCGTCGTACCACATGGCGACGTTGCCCTGGACCATGTTGTTCAGGCACTCCGTGAAGCCGGCCTGCGGCGCACCCGACTCACCGTGCTCGCGCACCAGGTCGACGTAGAACTGCACGGCTTCCCGGAACTCCGGCGCGTTCACCGCGGCCTGCCAGTCGGCGGTGAACCAGGTGCCGCCGAACGTGTTGACCACCGTGGTCAGCGGTGCGAAGACCTGGCCCCACCCGGGCTGGCCGCGCAGGCAGATCCCCGCCATGCCGGGCTGTGCGCCGTCCAGCTGCGCGGCGATGTCGGCCACCTGCTGCCACGTGGGCTTCTCGGGCATCGCGATGCCCGCGGACTGCAGCACGTCGGCGCGGTACATGAGGAACGAGGACTCGCCGTAGAAGGGCTGGCCGTAGATCTGGCCGTCCGGGCCCTTCAGGGACTCCGCCATCGGCGGCAGGATGTCGGCCTGGTCGAAGGCCTGGTCCTGCGCGATGTAGGGGTCCATCGACGCGATCCAGCCGCTGCGGGCGTAGATCGGGATCTCGAAGTTGGAGAGCGACGCCACGTCGTACTGACCGGCCTGGCTGGAGAACTCCTGGCTGATCTTGTCGCGCACGTCGTTCTCCGGCAGCACCGTGAAGTTGACGGTGATGCCCGTTTGCTGGGTGAAGTGCTCGGCCGTCAACCGCTGCAGGTCCACCATCTGCGGGTTGTTGACCATGAGCACGTTGATGCTGTTCGCCCCACCGCCTCCGACGCTGCCGCCCCACCCCGCGCAGGCGGTGCTCGTCAGCAGCACGACGAGGGAGAGCAGCACGCTCCGCATGCTCAGTCGCCTCATTGCGTCCCTCCGCATCGGTGCCCACTGATGCTCAGATGAGCACACGCCCGATCACACGATCAGAAGTGTGGCAACGAGCCAACCTCAACTCAATGGCTTGTGGAAGAATGGGCGTCGTTCCGCTCATATGAGCGAGGAGGCGGCAGTGGCGATGGACGGCAGCGCGCGCGGGCCGGCCCAGCTCGTGCTCACGGCGTCGGTCGCGCGCCGCTACTACCTCGACGGCCGGTCCAAGGTCGAGATCGCACAGGAGTTCGCGCTCAGCCGCTTCAAGGTCGCCCGGCTGCTTGACGACGCGCGCAACAGCGGGCTCGTCAGGATCGAGATCGGGCATCCCGGCTCGGTCGACGTGGAGTTGTCGGACCGGCTCATGTCGACGCTCGGGCTGCAGCACTGCGTCGTCACCGACACCCCGGACGACGTGCCAGCCACCATGCGCGCCCACCTCGGCACCGCCGCGGCGGAGCTGCTCACCGAGATCGTCACGGCGGACGACGTGCTCGGCCTGTCGTGGGCGCGCTCGGTGAGTGCGATGGCCAACGCGTTGCAGCGGCTCGCCCCGGTGCCCGTCGTGCAGCTCACCGGTGCCCTCGCCCGGCCGGGCGTGGACGACAGCTCGATCGACGTGGTCCGCGACGTCGCTCGCGTCGCCGGCGGCCCGGCCTACTTCTTCTACGCCCCGATGGCGGTGCCCGACGCCGCCACCGCGCAGGCCCTGCGCCGCCAGCCCGAGGTCGCGCAGGCGTTCTCCCGCATCGGGTCGGTCACCCGTGCAGTCGCGGGCGTGGGAGCGTGGGAGCCCGAACAGTCCACGGTCTACGACGCCACCGGCGAGGCCGAGCGGAAGGAGCTCGCGCGCAGCGGCGTGTGCGCCGAGATCTCCGGCATCCTCGTCGACGCCGACGGTATGCCCGTACGCTCGAACCTCACCGAACGGATGATCGGCATCACGGCCGACCAGATGCGGGCCGTGCCCGAGGTGATCGCGATCGTGTACGGAGGTGCGAAGGTGCGAGCCGTGCTTGCCGCGGTGCGGGGCGGGCTGGTGAACAGCCTGGTCACGCACTCGACGCTCGCCGAGTCGCTGATCACCGCGGCGGGGCCGGGGTAGTGGAGGTGCCGCTGCTGGGCGGCACGGCCAACCGCGGGCGTGTGCACCGCGTCGGCAACACCGTCCGCCGCCCGCTGCGTCCCACGAGCAGCGCCACCCACGCGCTGCTGCGGCATCTCGAGGACGTCGGGTTCGACGGCGCCCCGCGCGTGCTCGGCGTCGACGACTCGGGCCGGGAGGTGCTCAGCTACGTGCCCGGCCGGGCCGTCACGGCGCCGGCACCGATGTGGGGGCTCACCGACGATGCGCTGCGCAGCGTCGGGCGGCTGTTGCGCCGCTTCCACGACGCGGCGGCGGCCTTCGACCCGGCGCCGTACCACTGGTCGCATCCCGCGCCCACCCCGTTCGACGGCCGTGGCATCGCCCACAACGACCCGAACCTCGACAACGTGGTCTTCCGCAACGGCCACGCGGTGGCGCTGATCGACTTCGACCTGGCGGGGCCGGGCTCGCCCGTCTGGGACCTCGCGGCCGCCGCCCGCCTGTGGGCGCCGCTGCGCGACCCGGTCGACACGACCGATGCCCGCCGCGGCCGCGAGCTGGAACGCACCCGGATCCTCGTGGACGCCTACGGCCTCGACGACGCGGATCGTGCGGCGTTCCTCCCCGCGCTGCGCGACTCCCACGCCTGGATGTGCGAGATCGTGCGGGACGGCGCCGAGCGGGGCGTCCCCGGCTTCGCGGAGTACTGGACACCGGAGGCGCAGGCGCGCCAGGAACGGGCACAGCGCTGGTTCGACCGGAACGCCGAGGCGATCGACCGGACGCTGGTCGAGTAGCGCGGGCCCTACTCCTACGCTCGGGGTATGGCGCCGGTGCTCGACCCGCTGTTCGACGACCTGAAGATCGAGGACCTGAGACAGCGACCGGGCTCGAAGTGGCGCGTCGACCCCGATGTCCTGCCCGCGTGGGTAGCCGACATGGACTACCCCGTCGCGCCCGTGATCGCCGACGCCATCGAGCACACGGTGCGCCGGGGCGACCTCGGCTATCCGCGGTGGGAGGACGGGCATCCGCTGCGCCACGCGTTCGCCGACCGGATGCGCGAGCGCTACAGCTGGCCGGTCGACGTTGCCGACGTGCGCGAGCACACCGACGTCGTGCAGGCCGTGCAGGTGCTCCTGCACCTCGGCACGTCGGCGGGCGACGCCGTCGCCGTGCACACCCCGACCTACCCGCCGTTCCACCACACCGTGGGCGCGATGGGCCGCAAGCGGGTGGACGTGCCGTTCCTGCGCACGTCCGAGAGCTGGGCGGCGAACATCACGGGACTTGCCGATGCGGTGGCCACCCACGACTGCAGGGCACTGCTGCTGGTCAACCCGCACAACCCGACCGGCAGGGTGCTCACCCGCGACGAGCTCGGCGAGATCGCCGCGATCGCCCGCAGGCACGACCTGCTCGTCATCAGCGACGAGATCCACGCCGAGCTGACCTTCGCGCCCCACGAGCACGTCCCGTTCGCCTCGATCGACGCCGACACCGCGGCCCGCACGGTGACGCTCACGTCGGCGAGCAAGGCGTTCAACCTGGCCGGTCTGCGCTGCTCGGTGGCGCACTTCGGGCCGCGGCGGCTGCTCGCCGTGCGCGACGCCGAGCCGACCGAGCTGTACGGCGCGGTCTCCACGCTCGCGGTGGAGGCCGCCGTCGCCGCGTGGCGGCACGGCGGCGACTGGCAGCAGCGCCTGCTGCACGTGCTGGACCGCAACCGGCGGCTGGTGGCCGAGGCCGTCGCGTCGTGGGCCGCTGACCCGGAGCCGATGCCGGAGGCCACCTACCTCTACTGGTTCGCCGCCGACGCGCTGGGGCTGGGCGACGACCCGGTCGCCGAGGTGCTCGCCCGCGCCCGCGTACTGCTCAGCGGCGGGCCGATCTTCGGCGAGGACGGCCGCCGCTACCTGCGACTCAACTACGCCACCAGCGCGGCCGTCCTGCAGGCGGTGCTCAACAGGTTGCGAGCACTCACCGCGCCATGATCCGCCAGGCGCCTTCAGGCACGCACCCCGACCTGGCCCACGGCACCGCGCAGTCCCACACACCCCACGCACCCGACGCAGCCCACGCAGTCGACACACCCGATGCAGGCCACGCAGCGGCGGCAGCCCACGCAGCCGAGACAGGCGATGCACGATGCGAGGGCCACGCTGAGCAGCGTCAGCACCGAACCGACGATCGCGACGCTGCCCGCGGTGGCCACGCTCCCCGCCACAGCGGCGCTGCCGGACGTCGCCACGCTGCCGGCGACCGCGACGCTCCCCGCCGTGGCGACGCTGCCTGCCACGGCGACGCTGCCCGCGGTGGCCACGCTCCCCGCCACCGCGAGGCTGTTGTCCGTCGCGATGCTGCCCGCGACCGGCAGATTCTGCTCACCCATCGACGCCCTCCCCTGATCGTCCCCGGGGGCGCACGCTACTCGGGGATGATCCGCCGCTTCCGCAGATCGTCGAAGAGACCGAGCAGCATGGCCTCGGTGTCGACGTATCGGTGGAAGCCGAACCGGCGCGACTTCGACGTGTCGGCGAACATGTCGTAGTCCCATGACAGGACGAAGTCGCCGAACGCCCACGACGACACGTCCGCGTACGGGGTCGGGGCGAGCCCGTGGCGGGCCACCATCGCGTCCCACACCGGCTCCTTGTCCGCCATCACGTCCCGCAGCGACATCGGCAGCGGCGGCGCCACCTCCAGCCCGAACGCGTCGGCGACCACCGGCCACATGCGGTTCCAGCGGAAGAGGTCGCCGTTGGCGATGTTGAACGCTTCGTTCGCGCAGCGCGGGTCGGTGGCCGCCCACACCGTGGCCTCGGCGAGCAGGCCGGCGTCGGTCAGCTCCAGCAGCGCGTCGTAGGCACCCGGCTTGCCGGGGAACCTCAGCGGCACGCCCAGCTCCTTGCTGATCGACGCGTACACCGCGAGGACCACCCCGAGGTTCATCGGGTTGCCGAGCCCGAAGCCCGCCACCACCGACGGCCGGATCGCCGACCAGGTCCACCCGGCGGCGGCCGCACGCTCCTCCACGAGGTGCTGCTGGTCGACGTTGAACTCCGGCGGCATGTGCGGCGGGTCGCTCTCCCGCGCAGGCGTCGAGAACGGGCCGAGGTGGGCACCGTAGACCTTGTAGCCCTGCATGAGGCTGATGTGCTGCAGGTCTGGGGCGCTCTCCGCGGCCACGTCGAGCACGGTGCGCAGCATCGTCACGTTCGGCTCCACCAGCTCCGACCACGTCGGCCGGTCCTGGTAAGCCGCATAGAACACGTGGGTGATGCCGGGGTGGGCGCGGAAGGCGTCCCGCACGGAGGCGGGGTCGAACAGGTCGGCCGCGACGTGGCGGACCGGGCCGCCTGCCGGGCCGCCGCGGCGGGACAGGCCGACGACGTCCCAGTCGGGGAGGCCGGCGAGGTGCTCGGCGAGCGTGCCGCCGATGACGCCGCGCGCCCCGACGACGAGTGCGGTCCTGGTCATGGGTTTCTCCTGTCGGTCATGCGGGGACGGGGACGCGGCGCCGCTCCAGCGCCACGGAGACGAGGGCGACGGCGAGCCCGGCGGCCGCCATGGCCGCGCCGACGCCGTTCACGGCGGGGAACCCGAGCCCGGCGCCGATCACCAGACCGCCGAGCCATGCGCCGACGGCGTTGCCGAGGTTGAAGGCGCCGATGTTGACCGCGGAGGCCATCGTCCCTGCGGTGCCCGCGGCGTCCAGGACCCGCGCCTGCAGGCCCGGCACCGTCGCGAACGCGGCGACGCCCACCAGGAACAGGGTGACGGCGGCGGGCACCGGCGCCCGCACCGTCACGGTGAAGGCGGCGAGCACGACCGCCAGTGCCGCGATCGCCCCGACGATCGACGGCATGAGCGCCCGGTCGGCGAGCCGCGCGCCCACGAGATTGCCGACGACCAGCCCGGCCCCGAACAGGAGCACGAGCCAGGTGAGCGCGCTCGACGGGAAGCCCGCGACGTCGACCATCAGCGGCGCGACGTAGGTGAATGACGCGAAGACGCCGCCGAACCCGAGCGCGGTCATGCCCAGTGCCAACCACACCTGGGGGCGGCGGAAGGCCGAGAGCTCGGCGCGCAGGTTCGCGGACGGGTCGGCGGGGCGGTCGGGCACGAGCGCGAGCACGCCCAGCGCTCCGATCACGCCCAGCGCGGCGACGACCCAGAACGTGCTGCGCCAGCCGAACGTCTGGCCCAGCAGCGTGCCGAGCGGGACGCCGAGCACGTTCGACAGAGTCAGGCCGGTGAACATCATCGCGATGGCGGCGGCCCGGCGGGTGGGGGCGACGAGGCCGGCCGCGACCACCGACCCGACGCCGAAGAACGCGCCGTGGCACAGCGAGGCGACGATCCGGCTGACCATCATCAGCGCGTAGTCGGCGGCCAGCGCGGATCCGATGTTGCCGATGACGAACAGCGCGAGCAGGCCGAGCAGCACGGGCTTGCGGCGCAGCCGCGTCGCCGCCGCGGTGAGCAGCGGCGCCCCGACGAAGACGCCGAGCGCGTAGCCGGAGATCAGCAGGCCCGCGGCGGGTATGTCGACGCCGAATTCGGCGGCGATCTCGGGGAGCAGGCCGGTCGGGACGAACTCCGTGGTCCCGATGGCGAAGGCGCTGATGGCGAGTGCCAGCAGGGCGAGGGGCATGAACCGTCCTCCTGATGTGAGCGCGCGCCGATAGCGCGCGTCTACAACAGTTGCACACGCTTCCTATCGCGGCAAGCAGGTATGCTGGGCCGCACGTGAGGAGGTGCCGCGATGCCGATCGCCGACGATGCCGTCGAGGTCCGTGCGCAGGGCTGGCGCACGCTCGCCGCGCTGCACGGCCGGCTGGAGGAGGCGCTGGAGAAGGCGCTGCAGTCGGAGTTCGACCTGTCGGTGGTCGAGTACACGGTGCTGGACACCCTCGCCCGCCAGGACGGGTGGCACATGCGCATGCAGCAGCTCTCCCGCGCAGCCGCGCTCTCCCACAGCGCCACCACGAGGCTGGTCAACCGTCTGGAGAACCGCGACCTGCTCAGCCGCTACCTCTGCGCCGACGACCGACGCGGGATCTACAGCCAGATCACCGAGGAGGGTCGGGCGCTGCTCGAACGGGCCCGTCCGGTGCACGACGCCACGCTGAAGGAAGCGCTCGACGCCGCAGGGAGCGTTCCCGAGCTCGGCAGGCTCGTCGAGCTGTTCCGGGCCTGACCAGTGCCCTACTCGGCCACCGAGGTTGCGGCGAACGCCGCCTTCCAGGCGCGGTAGCCGCCGTCGAGGTCGGTGGCGTTGTGCAGCCCGAGGTCCTGGAGCGAGGCCGCGGCGAGGCTGGAGCTGTAGCCCTCCGAGCACACGAGGATCCACGTCACGTCGTGGTCGACGGCCTCCGGGATGCGGGCATCGGACGTGGGATCGAGCCGCCACTCGATGTGGTTGCGCTCGATCACCAGCGCACCCGGCAGCTCACCCTCCTCCGCGCGCTGCCATCCGGGGCGGGTGTCGACGAGGAACGCGCCGTGGCGCACCAACTCCGCCGCGCGGTGCGGGTCCGGCCGGTCGAGCCGCGCGCGGGCCGCCGCGAGCAGGTCGTTCACGGTGGTCATCCCACTCCCTCCGACGAACCCGACTCCACCAGCACGCTGCGGGTGCGACGCAACCGCGCGCCCGGTTCGACCGCGTAATACGACATCGCGGTCAGCGGAGGAGAGTACGCGTGCACCGATACCGCGGGCGTCGGCTCGGTGTTGCCGACGTCGTGCACGTGCCCCAGCGGGAAGCCGAGGCTGCGCCCGGCGCGCACCCGCCGCGAACGCAGCCCGTTCCCGGCCCAGCGCTGTTCGACGAGGCTGCCGGACACGACCGTCAGCGCGCCGAGCGAGCCTGCGTGGTCGTGCAGCTCCGCGGTCTGCTCGGTGGCCCAGCTGATCAGCCACACGTCGAGGTACTCGTCGCTGCGCAGCAGCCGGTACCAGCGCCGCTCCGGGTCGACGTGGACGGGGTGGCGGCCCGCGCGCACTTCGGCGGCGACCTCGCGGGTCAGGGCGGTGAGATCACCGAGCGCGAGCGGTGTGGGGGCGTGCAGCAGCACGGGGGAACTCCAGTGATGGCAGCAGCTTCGAGCGGACGGGGAAGGTCAGCTCGGGCGACAGCACTGGTCGAAAGCGTCCGCGCGACGAGAGCCCCAGATCTCTCCGAGAACCGCGGCGGGCGACATGCGCGTATATGAACACATCCCACCCCGGATTTCCACTTGCTCCCAGCGCGCGGGATCCGCGCCGTAATGTCCGGGCAAGGCGCCGCGCAGTAGGCCTGAGTTGTTCAGGGCGCTCCTCGGGCCGTTGGGCCGAGCTCGGAGCGATCAAACGTGGGCGGCGAGCCAGTCGCGGAGATCGCCGAGCGGGGTGGCGCGCTCTGGCTCGTTGTAGATCTCGTGCCAGAGCCCCTCGTACCAGCGGACCGTGAGGTCGGGGGAACCGCATGCGGCCTCCATGCGGCGGAAGCCGGACGGGTCGACGATCGCGTCCAGCGCGCCGTGCTGCATGAGCACCGGCAGGCGCAGATCACGTGCCCGCTCCGGGAGCACCCCGAACTGCCCCACGAGCGCCGAGGAGAGGCCGAGGGTCGGACGGCCGTGGTGCACCAACGGGTCGGCCTGGTACGCCTCGTACACCGCGGGGTCCTTGCTGATCTTCGAGGCGTCGATGCCCGCCGGACGGAGCGTGGGCACGACCTTCCCGACGGCCCTGAGCACGCCGACCGCGGCCTTCGGCACCGTGTTGTTCGCGAGCGCGGGCGCGGACAGGACGAGCCCCGCGAGGTCGGCCTCGTGGTCCAGCGCGTACGCGAGCGCGATCTGGCCGCCCATGCTGTGGCCGACCAGGAACACCGGCAGGCCGGGATGGCGGGCGACGATCACGCGTCGGAAGGCGTCGAAATCGGCCAGCCAGTCGGCGTAGCGGCGCAGGTGGGCACGCCGGCCTCCGGAACGGCCGTGGCCGCGGTGGTCGACGCCGTACACGGCCCAGCCGTCGGGGACGAGCGCGTCGACCACGGTGCCGTAGCGCCCGGAGTGCTCACCGAGCCCGTGGCAGAGCAGCACCACCCCGCGCGGATCGCCCGCGGGGAGCCAGCCCTGCCAGAACAGCTCCACCCCGCCGACGCCGGGCAGCCTGCCCTCGACGTGAGGCACGGTCAGCGCAGGCCGCTGAGTGCGTCGTCCTCGACGAGGTCGCTGTCGGCCACCGGGCTCGCGGGCTCGAGCTCGACGTCGTGGCGCACGTCAGCCTCCTCCTCCACGTCGAGCACGACGGCCACCGGCCGGCACCCGTGCGCCGCCACCGACAGCCCGTACTCACCGGACCCGATGTCGCTGATCCGATACGTGCCGTCGTCCGCCGTGTCGACCGCGTCGACGGCCTCGCCGTCCTGCACGAGCGTGACGCGGGCACCCGCGATCGGGCCGTCCTCGCCGACGACGGATCCCGACACGGACGCCGAGCGCGCGATGAGCACGTCGATCTCGGTGGCCGCCCCGGACACCGTGATCGCCACGGCGCCGGGCTGGTGTCCCGCCGCGGTGGAGACGAGCACGTAGCCACCGGCCGCTGGAGCGAGCACCTCGCCCCGCCCCTCGGCGTCGGCGGCACCGGCGGCCACGTCACCGCCGCGGTCGTCGAGCAGCGTGACGGTGGCACCGCCCACGATCGTGCCGTCTCGGCGGATCACCCGGTACCGCACGGGCTGCGCGTCACCGGGCTCGGCAGGCGGCTCCTCCTCGTCCGGACGTTCCATCGCGACCACGGGGGCGCTGTCCGGGCGCAGCCCGGGGTCGGCGAACCCGAATGTCCGCAGCAGGGCGAGATCGGCCGCGGCCTGCTCTGCGGCCCGCTCGTCGGGCGTCTGCCGGCCGCGACGGCGCTCCGCCTGCTCGTCGGGGACCGCGGATCGCTCCTCGGCGAACCGGTCCGGCACGGCGCCTGCCGGGACGTCCTCGGCTTCGATGTCGTCCCATCCGTCCGGGATCGGGATCTCCCCCTTCGTTGGCTCCGATTCGGGCGGATCCACGTTCTCACGCTCCGGCACGCCGGCCGCGGCCGGCTCGATCCAGACGGCCTGCGATTCCGCAGGGACGTCCTCGACCGGCACGGGTTGGGCGGGCACCTGCTCGGAGGGCTTACCAACCGCTTCTGGCTCGATCCAGACGGCCTGCCGCCGGGCAACAGCCTCCGCGGGCTCGGGCGGATCCTGCGCCGGGGCGGCCTCCGCCGGCACGAGCCGGACGGACACCTGCTCGGCCGGGGCAGTCGCCTCGCTCGGCTCCTCCGGCGCATCCGTTCGTGATTCGGGCTCGGCCGGAACCAGCCGCATCAGCGCCTCCGGTTCGGCTGGCGCGGCGGCCTCCACCGGGGCGGGCGGCTCCGGGGCCGGCACGATTCGCAGCGGCGTGGGCGGCGCGGGAGGTTCCCGCCACGGCTGCCCACCCCCGAGCCCGACGGCCATCCGGGCGCCGCGCTGCCACGGCGAGTTGTCGCCGTCGAGGGACGGCGGCAGCTCCGCCGACTCCCGCCGCACCCGCCCGGCAACGGGAGTGGGACGAGGCGGTGGCGGCACGAACGCGGGCACCGACCGCTCCGCCGCGGCCCGGCCCGGCCCTGGCTGGGCCGGCACCGCGGCGGCGACCGGCGCAACGCGAGGCGCGGGCGGCTCGGGCCGGGCGGCCGACGCAGCGGCGGCTCGGGGAGCGGGGGTGGGCTGCGCCCCGTGGACGACCGTCTGCTCCCGGAGCCGGACGAGGTCTGCCACCGTGCGCGGCTGGGCGGCCGTCGCGGCGAACTGCCTGCGCACCCGCGGCGCGAACCGCATGGCGAGCAGGACGAACCCCGCGAGGACAAGCACCAGCCCGATCAGAACGAGCGTGTTCATCGGATTCCCCCGCCCGCGGGGCGCCGCCTGGATGATCCGCCCGCCCGCTCTGCCATGTCCCGGCGCTCTCCGCTCCGCATCCGCCTTCGCCCCGCGGCGGACGTCCAGCGGCTGTGGACCGCCCTGCCGTGCGGGAGCCCGCCGGAGGGAACCTAGCACCTGTTCCTGATCTGAGCAGGGAGCGACGAGGAGCGTGTTGCCGCAGGTCACGGGCCAAAGCGTGATCGCTTGCCCGGCAGCGGCATGCTTGGGCGGGTCCAGGGGAAGGGAACGGTGTGGACAGCGAGCTGATCGAACTGGCGACCGCGCACGGTGTCGCGACGAGCTATCGGGACGGAGACCGCCGCCCGGTCCAGGTGGATCCCGAGGTCGTCGTCCGGGTGCTCGGCCTGCTCGATGTCGACGCCGGCAGCCCGGATGCGCGACGTGGGGCACTGGCCGCGGCCCGCGAGCGGGCGGCGAGCGGGCGACTGCCCGGCACCATCGCGGTCCGCACGGACTCCTCGCGCGCCCTCCCCGAGCCCGGCGTGCTCGTCGATGCCGCGGGCGAACGGCGGGAGGTCACCGAGATCCCGGCGGGGCTGGAACCGGGCTGGTACCGCCTCGAGCTGGGCGCGCAGGACGTGACCGTCGTCGTGGCGCCCCCCGCGCTCCCCGAGCCGTCACGCGGATGGGGGTGGATGCTGCAGCTCTACGCGTTGCGCTCGGCAGGCTCGTGGGGCATCGGGGACCTCGGCGACCTCCGGGCGTTCACGGCGTGGACCGGCGCGGAGCACGGTGCGGGAGCGGTGCTGCTGAACCCGCTGCACGCGATCACTCCGGTCCCTCCGGTGCAGCCGTCGCCCTACACACCGTCGAGCAGGCGTTTCGGTACGCCGCTCGCGCTGCGGATCACCGACCTCAGCGCCTACGCCCGAACCGACTCGGTGAGCCGGGCGGAGGTCGACGCGCTGCGCCCCGAGTTCTCGGGTGGGCGGATCGAGCACGACCGGGTGTGGGCCGCGAAGCGCGCGGCGCTGGAGCTGCTGTGGCGCTCCGAGGGCAGGCCCGAGCCCCGCGGCATCGGGGCAGACCTGGAGGAGTTCGCCACCTACTGCGCGCTCGCCGAGCGGCACGGTGCCCGCTGGAGCAGGTGGCCGGAGGGCCTGCGCACGCCCGGCGGCACGGGTGTCGCGGCCGCGAAGGCGGAGCTGGCCCCGCGGATCGCGTTCCACGCGTGGGTGCAGCTGCAGGTGCAGGACCAGCTCGCGGCGGTGCGGGACGCGGCCAGGGCCGTCGGCGTGCGAGTGGTGCACGACCTCGCCGTCGGCTGCGACCCCGAGGGCGCCGACGGCTGGGCCCTGCAGGACGTGCTCGCTCAGGGCGTCCGGGTGGGCGCCCCGCCGGACGCCTTCAGCCAGCAGGGCCAGGACTGGGGCCTGCCACCGTGGCGCCCCGACCGGCTCGACGCCACCGGCTACGCCGCGTACCGCGACCTCCTGCGCGCCCTGCTCCGCCAGGCCGACGGGCTGCGCATCGACCACGTCTCCGGGCTGTGGCGGCTGTGGTGGGTGCCGCCGGGCGAGCGCCCGGACCGGGGCACGTACGTGCACTACGACGCCGACGTCATGCTCGCCGTGCTGACCCTCGAGGCCCACCTCGCCGGGGCGCTCGTGATCGGCGAGGACCTCGGCACGGTCGAGCCGGAGGTCACCGAGGGCATTGCGGAGCGAAACATCCTGGGTTCGTCGGTGCTGTGGTTCACCCGGGACCTGGACGCGCCGGGCCAGCCGCTGCTGCCCCCGCAGAAGTGGCCGGAGCAGTCGGTTGCGACCATCTCGACCCACGACCTCCCCACGGCCACCGGCTTCCTGCGCGGCGAGCACGTCCGGGTGCGCGCCGAGCTCGGACTGCTCGACGACGTGCCGGCCGAGGAGGCGAAGGCCACCGTCGACCGGCTGGAGCTCGTCGAGCTGCTCCGCGAGGAGGGCCTCGTCGACGGGCCGGATCCCGGGGAGGACCAGCTCGTCGTCGCGATGCACGCGCTGCTTGCGCGCAGCCGCTCGCGCCTGGCGCTCGTCTCGCCGTACGACGTGGTGGGCGAGGTCCGCCAGCCCAACCTCCCCGGCACGATCGACGAGTACCCCAACTGGCGGCTCCCCCTGCCCGTCACGCTCGAGGAGCTGCGCGACGACCCGCGCGTGCGCGTGGTGGTCGACCAGCTGCGCCTGCGCCGGGGCGGGCAAGATGACGGACATGTCTGACGCGAACCGCGCCGGCGCCGCGGCCGACGTCCTGTGGAACGCCTGGACGTCCGGGGAGCGGATCGCCGCGCTCCCCGACGACGTCCGGCCACGGGACGACGCGGAGGGGTTCGCCGTGCAGCTCGCGATCGGCGGGCGCGCGGGGCGGTCCTACGGTTGGAAGATCGCGGCGACCACCGCGTCGGGCCAGGCGCACATCGGGGTGACCGGCCCGCTGCCCGGCCCGCTGTTCGAACGGTTCCGGCACGACCCCGGAGACGTGCTGGCCAGCGACGGCATGCACATGCGCGTGGTCGAGGCCGAGTTCGCCTACCTCATGGGCGCCGACGTCGCGCCGGACGCGGGCCCGGACGAGATCGTTGCCGCGGTCGACGGGCTGCACCTGGCGGTCGAGGTGCCCGACTCGCGGTTCGCCCGCTACGAGACGGTCGGTGGGGCCCAACTGCTCGCCGACTGCGCCTGCGCCGGCCGGTTCGTGCTCGGCCCCGAGGTGCCGGGCTGGGCGGAGCACGACCTGTCCACATGGGGAACAGAGGTGTGGATCAACGGGGAGCGGGCCGCGACGGGGAGTGGCGGCAACGTGCTCGGCGATCCGCGCAACGCGCTCGTCTGGATCGTCGAGGACCTGCGCCGGCACGGACGCGGGCTGCACGCGGGCGAGCTCGTCACCACCGGAACGACGACCGCACCCGTGCCCGTCGGACCGGGCGACGAGGTGCGCGCCGCTTTCGGAGAGCTCGGCGAGGTGGCGTTCAGCTTCGGCGGATAGTCCGTCCGGTACGGCAACTACCACGCGTGCCCGGTCGGCGAGAGGCACCGACCGGGCGTGCGAGGACGTTCGACTCAGTCCACAAGTGCGCCGCCTGACAGATTGGCAACCGTTCCGGTCATGGCTCCGGCGCGGTCCGAAGCCAGGAACGCGGCCGTCTCCGCTATCTCGGTGAGCGTGGGCAGCCGCTTCAGAAGCGTCCCCTGCGCCAACCCGCCTTCGAGGAATTCCTGGACCGACTGCCCGGTCGCCGCCGCGGACCGTGCGAAGAGGTCCTTGGTGTAGGAACCCGCTGCCGGCGCATCGACGACGGCGTGGGGACGGATGTCGACGACCCGGATGTTGCCGGGTGCCAGTTCCGCGGCCAGCAGCCGCGAGAACGCCTCCTTGCCTGCGGCGCTCACGCCGTGTCCCAGGATGCCGCTGGTGGCCAGTTTGGCACCCGGTTCGGACAGGATCAGGACGACGCCCGGGCGCTCGCGACCCATGTGCCGTGCCACGGCTTTGCTCGTGATGAACAGCGGCCGCAGAAAACCGTCGATCGGCCGCATGAACTCCTCCAGCGAGAGGTCCGCCAGCAGGGTCCCCTGGTCGTGCATGACGCTCACGGCGTTGACGGCGACGTCGATGCTGCCGGCCGTCGCCGCGATCGCATCGGCGTGCTCCTGGACCGCCCGCTCATCGAGAACGTCGACGTGCGCGGTCTCGACCGTTCCGCCCGCCGCGGCGATGTCGTGCGCCACGGCGTCGAGCTTCGCCTGCGTCCGCCCGGCGACGAAGACCCTCGCGCCTTCCCGGGCGAACACCCGTGCGATGGCGCCCCCGATGGCTCCGCCGCCGCCGTAGATCACAGCGTTCTTCTTCTCGAGCAGCAATCCACTCATGTCCGTCCTCCATGCGCCGGTGCGAGGGGAACGGTAACTGCCACTGGTTGCTAAAGTCAACCTCTTACAGTTGTAAATAACAATCAGCAGTTGTGGTAGTTTCGGATCAGTTGGACGAGGAAGGCGGCCATGCCAACCAGCCGTAGCTATCGGGACTCGTGCGCGATCGCGCGGGCCCTCGACGTCGTCGGGGAGCGTTGGGCCCTGCTGGTGGTCCGCGAGCTGCTGTTGGCGCCTCAGCGCTTCTCCGAGTTGCGGCACGCTCTGCCCCACGTCAGCTCGAACCTGCTTGCGGACCGGCTCCGAGAACTCGAGCACAACGGGGTGGTCCGGCGACTGGCGCCCGCCGACGGTCCTCGGGTCTACGAACTGACCGAACGGGGCCGGAAGCTGGAACCGGTCCTGCTGGCTCTGAGCGACTGGGGGATGGACGCCCCGCAACCCCCGCCGCCGAGCGCGCTCAGCGCCACGTCCGTGCTGATCTTCCTGCGAGGTGCCGCTCGCCCCGACCCCGCGGCACCGGCGACGACTTGCCGTCTCGAGCTCGACGGTCGGGCGTGGACGGTCCGCCTTGCGTCCGGACGGGTTCAGGTGCAGCCCGGCGAACCCGCAACGGCAGCCGCCTCGCTCCGCACGGAGCCCAAGACGCTCAGCGCCCTGCTGGCCGATCCGGCCACACTCGAAACCGCATGCGCCGACGGCAGCGTCGCCGTTGTAGGAGATCTGTCGGTCATCGATCGGCTGCTGCACGCCGTCACCGATCCGTGGCCCTCCGGTGAAACACTCCACACCCGGTAGGTCCGGGGTGGCGTTCGACTTCGGCGGATGGTCCATCATCGAGGCGTGGAGTCGACGCGACTGGACCGCTGGCTGTGGGCGGTCCGGCTCACCAAGACCCGGTCCGACGCCGCCGCGGCCTGCCGGGGCGGGCACGTGCGCGTGAACGACCGGCCCGCGAAGCCTGCCGCGCCCGTGCACCCCGGCGACGAGGTGCGGGCCCGGGTGCACGACCGGACCCGGGTGGTCGAGGTCGTACGCGTGATCCAGAAACGGGTCGGCGCCGCGGACGCGGCCACCTGCTACATCGACCGCACCCCGGCCCCACCACCGGAGGCCGTGGTGCCGGTCGCCCGCCGGGAACGAGGTGCCGGGCGCCCGACGAAGCGGGAGCGCCGCGTCCTCGACGCGTTCCGCTCCGGGCAGCCGTGACCGGCCCTGGCGGTTCGCCGGTCTTCCGGTGGTCGAGTAGCGTCGGCCCGCCAGTGCCGGCCCTACTCGACCACCGTGGTTGCTACGCCGCGGCCGCCTCCACGCGCACGACGGGCTCCCGGGACCGCTCGCGCAGGCCCAGCGCCGTGACCGAGGCCACCACGACGAGCAGCCCGAACCACTGGCTCGGCTCCAGGCGGGTGCCGAGCAGACCGACGCCGATCAGCGTGGCCGTCACCGGGAACGCCAGCTCGGCGAGCGTGGCGCGCGCGGCGGCGGTGGACCGCAGCCCGATGTAGTACAGGGTGAGCCCGAGCAGGCCGGGCACCAGCGCGAGCAGCACCAGCGGGCCCAGCTGCGCGCCCGTCACCGCGACCGGAGCACCCTGCGCGAGCAGCACGACCGCGCTGGCCGGCAGGCCGATGGCGAACCGCAGCACGGTGACGTCCCGGCTGGCGATTCGCACGCTGACCATGCGCCCGAGCACCGTGCCGACGGCCCACAGCGCGGCCGCCGCCACGGCGAGCAGCGCGGCGGTCACCGCCTGCGGCGCCGCCGAGAGCGGCTCGGGGAAGGCCATCAGCCACGCCCCGACGAGCGCGGGCACCGCGAAGAGCCAGTATCCGCGGCGCATGCGCTCGCCCAGGAGCAGCGCGGCCGCGACCACGGCGATGACCGGCTGGAGCTTCTGAAGGACGAGCGGGGTGACCGGATCGCCATAGCGGAACGCCTGGGTGAACAGCGCCGTTGCCACGGCCGATGCGCCCGCGCCGATCAGCACGAGCGCCAGCCGCTCCCGCCCGTTCGCCGCCCGGAACGCCCGCACGGCCGACGGTACGAACGGGAGCAGCACCACCACGATCAGCAGGTGCTCCCAGAACACCACCGTGGCCGCGGGCAGCTGGCCCGCGAGGGGTTGCCTCAGCAAGCCGTCGGTTCCCCACATCGCGGCGGCGACGGCGATCAACCAGGTCCGGTCGGGGGCGCTCCCACGTCGATCCACATCACCCTCCAACGCCGCGACGGCCGGATTCATACCCGATCCGGTCTGTCCAGGTTCGTCCCCCATCACAGGGGGTATCTCCCCGCCATCTGCCTCGCAGGACCGCGACCGGGAGTACTGGATGCCTGCGCTCGCCCGCGGCCCGGGATCGCTGAAACTGCGGCTCCCGGCGCCGTCTCTTCCGCACCGCCTCCGTGACATTCGCGCGCAGGTCGCGAGGTGGGCCGCCCGTCTCGGTCTCTCCGCCGATGCCGTCGACGACATCGTCCTGGCCACGCACGAGGCGCTGGCGAACGTCGCCGATCATGCCTACCCCGACGGCGACGGTGAGGCCGAGCTGGACGCGAGCTGCGTGGACGGCGAGGTCCAGGTCGTCGTGCGCGATCACGGCAACTGGCAGGCGCCGCGCGAATCCGGTTGGCGCGGCCGCGGCATGGTGCTCATCGCGGGGCTGGCGGAACGGGTCGACGTCCAGCGCGCGGAGGCCGGCACGTGCATCGCGATGCGGTGGAGCCTCCCCGAACGCCTGGCGTGAAAACGACGACGGGCGAGAGCCTGCTCGGCTCCCGCCCGTCGCGGTGATGTTTCAGATGGTGCGTGTCAGCCGGTGACCGGCAGGGCCGCCTTCACCACGGACGGGGCCGGGGCGGTGTCGGCCTTGACGTCGGAGTTGCCGCCGCCCTTGCCGTCGTCGTCGCCGTCGCCCTTGTCGTCCTTGGAGGACTTGCCGTCGTCGTCGCCGTCGTCGTCCTTGGAGGACTTGCCGTCGTCGTCGGCGTTCTCGTCGCTACCGGAGGCTGCGCCGCCCTCCTGGCAGGTGGCGTTGCCGACGGTGATCGTCTGGAGGTCACCGCCTGCGAGGCCGCCCAGGTCGCCGACGAGGCCGCCGAGGGTGTCGGTGTTGACGGGCAGCTCCTTGCCCAGCAGGTCACCGAGGACCGGAAGGGCCGCCTTCTCCGCGGAGTCGAGCTTCTCGTTCGGGTCCGCGACCTCAGGGGCCGGGAGCACGGTCACCTTGATGCCGGTGACCGAGAGCGAGCCGTCGGTGTTGCGCTTCTGGTCGTTCAGCGACACCTTCACCAGCGGCGAGACGTCGATGTCCTTGCCGGGCACCGAGGTGTCCGGGAGCTTCTGCCCGAGGACCGTGCCGTTGATGATCTGCAGCCCGCCCTCGCCGTTGTCGCACCAGGTGCGGATCAGGTCGGCGCGCAGGATGTTGAGGAGGTTGACCTCCTTGACGGCGGTCTCGGAGCGGTGGGCCTCGGCCTCCGAGGTCAGCAGCCCGAGGGAGATGTCGTCCTCGTACTCCCCTGCGACGTCACCGATCGACAGGAGCTCGTCGTGGACCAGCTTGCCGTCCGCCGACTTCACGGGGGAGATCGGGTTGATGTCCAGGACACCGGACGCCGAGAGCGCGAACGCGCTGTCGCCCTTGGAGTCCGAGTCCTGTGCGAACGCAGGCGTCGCACCGAGGAGCAGGGTGGTCACCGCGGTGACTGCCCCGACCGCTGCCGCACCGGCAAGCTTCTTCGTCTTCACTGTGGTGCTAACCCCTCATTCCTGATCGATGATCACGAGCGTGCCAAGCGGGACCTTGGCGAGCTTCTGCAATGCGTCGTTCGGGACCCGGATGCAGCCGTTGCTGACGGCGTTGCCGAAGGAACTCGCATCGGGCCATGCGTGGATGGCGACCGTTCCCGGGCCGCCACCGAAGCTGTCCAGCGTCGGGCTGTGCACCCCGAGCGGGAGGAAGACGTCCGAGTAGGTCTCGTTCGGGTTGGTGAACGCCCCCAGCAGGAACGTCCGGCCCGTCGGTGTGGGGGTCTCGGGAGTGCCGATCCCCACCGACCACTCGTCGGCGACCTCGCCGTCCTGCACGAGCTGGAGCTTCTTGGCACCGAGGTGCACGCGGATGACGTAGGGCGTGATTGCCCGCTCCACGTCGTCGGCGCGGATCCAGCCGGTGGAGTTGGAGGGCTTGGAGGGCAGGAGCACCTGCACCCAGCCCGGCTGCTCGGCGATCACGGGGAGCCATGTGTCGCCGAACTGCGTGGTCTCCATGCGCGCGATGGGCCGCCCGTCGGGGGCGTCGCGCACCGGAGTTTCCCGGATCGGGTGCACGACCAGGCCTTCGGTCGTCCCCGTCGGGTCGGGGTCGGCCGGCGCGCCGGTCACTTCGGTGTAGGTACTGCTCACGGGAACCTCGCCCGGAGGAACCCCACCCTCGGCGACGGATGACGGGTCGGTGCTCGACCCACCGCCGAAGAAGGTGAAGCCCAGCACGACGCCAGCCGCGATGACGACCCCGGCGATCGCCCCGAAGAGGATCCCGCGTCGGGACGGGCCGGGGCCCGCGCCCCGGGACGGCGCCGCGTCGGGCGGCGCAGTTTGCTGTGACATGTCACCCAAACAGAGCTGATCGGACAGGGACGGTCCTGACCGGATGACGGCATGGTCGGCCGGTCACGGTCCGCGTAATTGATCAAACGAGACTCTCCCGTCCGGGTTACTCCAAGTTGTCCGACTACCTCCTGTTGCGCAGATCACAACGGATCGTGAGCGCTGTCTGTCCACTCTGGTGATATCCGCGATCCCGATCGGGCCTTGCGCGCACGCCGGACCATGAACGACTGTGGGCCGGTGGCGCCGACGACGTTCGCAGTGGTGGGCAGCGGCAAGCGATGCCGTTTCTTTCTCCGACTCGCTGCGGCGGTGCCGGACCACCTGCGCGCGATCGGCGTCGTGAGTCGTGATCCCGAGCGGGCCGGACCAGAAGTGCCCGCCGTCCGCACGTTGGACGAGCTGCTCGCGGGCGAGCGTCCCGACTTCGTCGCAGCGGCCGTGCCGTGGCCCCAGATGCCCGATGTGGCCCGGTCGGCGGTCGCGCTCGGGGTGCCGGTGCTCGTCGAGACGCCGCCCGCTCCCGACCTCGACGGCCTGCGCGCCCTGTGGTCGGACGTGGGCGGCAGCGGCCTCGTGCAGGTGGCCGAGCAGTACCTGCTGATGCCCGGCCACGCCGCCCGCCTGGCCGCGGTGCGCGCCGGGACGATCGGGGAGCCGACGGCCGTGCACGTCTGCTCCACGCACCTCTACCACGCGGTCTCGCTCGTGCGCGGGCTGCTGAGCGTGGACACCGAGGACGTCGTCGTCTCCGCGCGCGCATTCAGCGCGCCTCTCGTCGACCCGCTCGGCTTCGATGGTTGGCGCCCGGAAGCCGCACCCGAGCCGCGGACGAGGACGATCGCCACCCTCGACTTCGGCGGCCGCCACGGTCTCTACGACTTCACCGAGAACCAGTGGTGGAACCCGCTGCTCGAGCGCCGGATCGCGGTGCGCGGAACCACCGGTGAGCTGGTGGACGACCGCCTGGTCCGGCTGGCCGAGCCGGCAACGCCCGTCGAGTCGCACCTCGTGTACCGCCGCACCGGGATCGATCTCAACCTCGAGGGAAACGATCTCGACCACGTCTCCCTCGACGGCACCGTCCTGTACCGCAACCCGTTCCGCGGAACGCGCCTGTCGGAGGACGACATCGCCGTCGCCGCCATCCTCGAGGCCACCGGTGTCTGGGCCCGCGACGAAGGCCCTCCGCCGTACCCGCTCGCGCAGGGCTGCCAGGATCACGCCATCTCCCTCGCCATCGGCGAGAGCGCCCGCACCGGGCAGGACGTGCGCGTCACGAAAGAAGCGTGGGCCTGATGCATCGGGTACGAGCCGCGGTGCTGCGGGCGCCGGGCGAGCCGCTGCGCGTGGAGGACGTGCGGCTGGAGGCGCCCCACGACGGCGAGGTGCTCGTGCGCGTCGAGGCCGCCGGGGTCTGCCACACCGAACTGCACTACATGGACGGCGCGATCCCCTGCCCGCTGCCCATCGTGCTCGGTCACGAGGGCAGCGGCGTGGTCGAGGAGGCCGGGCCCGGCGTCGATGCCGTTGCGGTGGGCGACCGGGTGGCGTTCACCTGGCGGCCGCGGTGCGGGCACTGCGAGTACTGCGTCACGGGCCGCCCGGTGATGTGCGTGTTCGGGCGGGTGCAGGCGCGCAGCGGAGGCCTGCTCGACGCCACATCCCGGCTGCGGCTCGGCGGTGGGCCGCTGCACCACTTCCTCGGCGTCTCCTGCTTCGCGGAGCGCGCGGTCGTGTCGCAACGCGCCGTCGTGAAGGTGCCCGACGGCGTCGAGCCCGCCGTGGCCGCGATCAGCGGATGCGCGGTCATCACCGGTGTCGGCGCGGTCGTCAACGTGGCGGGGCAGGTGGCGGGCAAGCCGCTCGTCGTGGTCGGCGCAGGCGGGGTGGGCCTGTCCGCGCTGATGGGCGCCGTACTCGTCGGGGCGGTGCCGATCGTGGTCGACGTCGCCGCGGACAAGCTGGAGCTGGCCAGCCGCCTGGGCGCCGCCCACACGCTCGACGCTTCCGGCCTGTCGCCGGACGAGGTGGTCGCGGCCGTCCATGAGCTGACGGGCGGCGGCGCGGAGGTCGCGGTCGACGCGGTGGGCCTGCCGCAGACCCTCCGTCAGGCGTTCGCCGTGCTGCGACCCGGTGGCACCGCCATCGCCGTCGGCCTCGGCGCGGTGGACGCCACCGCGTCGATCCCGATCAACGAGCTGGTGCAACAGCAGAAGCGCCTCGTCGGCAGCCTGTACGGGTCGGCGAACCCGCCCGTGGATCTCCCCCGGATACTGGGCCTGTACCTGGCGGGCCGGCTGCCGCTGGACGTGTTGCTCGGCGATCGGTACCCGCTCGACGGCGTCGACGACGCCTACCAGGCCCTCCGCGCGGGCTCCGCGGGTCGCGGGGTAGTACTGCCCGCATGACCAGCGAGTACGCCACCTACCCCAGCCTGCGCGACGCCGTCGTTCTCATCAGCGGTGGCGCGAGCGGCATCGGCGCCGAGTTCGTGGCCCAGTTCGCCGCCCAGGGCGCGCGCGTCGGGTTCGTCGACGTGGCCGCCGACGCGGGCGAGAAGCTCGTGGCGGCCGTGGCCGAGCGTGGGCACCCGCGCCCGCTGTTCCGCGAGTGCGACATCCGCGACCTCGACGCGTACCGCCGCGTGATCGGTGAGATCGCCGCCGAGCTGGGTGACGTGCAGGTGCTCGTGAGCAACGCCGGCAGCGACACCCGCCACCCCGTCGGCGACATCGAGCCGTCCTACTGGGACGAGCGCATGCGGGTGAACCTCGACCACCAGTTCTTCGCGGCGCAGGCGGTGGCTCCCGCGATGCGGGCCGCCGGGCGCGGCTCGATCATCAACATGGGCTCGATCTCGGCCCACGTGGACCTGCTCGACCTCACCGTCTACATGACCGCGAAGGCAGGCGTCGAAGGGCTCACCCGGTCGCTGTCGCGCGAGTTCGGAGCGGACGGCGTGCGCGTCAACTGCGTGCTGCCCGGCTGGATCATGACGCCTCGGCAGCTGGACAACTGGATGACCCCGGACGCCGATGCCCACCGCGCCGCGGCACAGGCCGTGCCTCAGCGGCTGGAGCCTGCCGACGTCGCGCGGCTGGTGCTGTGGCTCGCCGCGGACGACAGCCGCTCGTGCACGGGGCAGCACTGGGTGGTGGACGGCGGCTGGATGCACTCGTAACCGGGTGACGCCGGCCGCCGGGCGGCGATCAAGGGGAGAAGGTCGCGGTTTGATCCTTCGGAGCGACCATCTGCCCTTGATCGACGGACAGGAGCCCGCGACTAGCCGACGAGTCGCTGGGATCGGCGCTCGATGGCTGTCCCGACCTTCCGCATCAGGTCCGGAAAGTCTCGGTACACGTCGAGGTCGGTCGCGTAGAACATCGCCCAGCCGTCATCCTGCAGGAAGTTGTGGCGGCGGCGGTCGGAGCGCAGGTTCTCCCGCCCGGCATGCCCGTCCTCACCGTCGTACTCGAGGGCGACCTTGGCCTCCTCCCAGGCAAGGTCCAGCCAGCGGCGGGTGCGGCCACGCGAGTCGAGGACCGGGAACTGCAGGCTGGGCGGCGGCAACCCCGCGTCGTGGCAGCGCAGGCGCAGCCGGGACTCCTGCGGAGACTCCGGAGCGGGGTCGGACAACGGCACCAGCTCCCTGGCCCGCCGGACGCCGCGGAGCCCTGCGTGCCGATCCAGCTCCGCGGCGAGCGATTCGGGCGTGCAGACACCCGCGGCGAGGGCCGCGTCGAGCACGGGGAGGACGTCGATGCGAGGAAGGGTTCGCGCCAGGTCGATCGCCGTCCGGTCGGCGGTGGTGACGAGCGCCCCGCACCGCAGCCGGACCAGGTCGTCCGGTGCGAGGGCGAGTTGGTGCGGCCAGAGGTCAGCTCGGCGTGCGCACGGCTCGTCCGGGCCGACGGCAACGTGGGTGACCACGTCGTCGAGCACACCGAAGCCGTGCAGCTCGGCGGCCGTGTGCAGACAGGCCGGCACCTCGCGCCCGATGCTGAGCCCGGCCGCCGACAGCCGCAGCCTCGAGCCCGCTACCCCGGACTTCACTCGGTACGTACCCGTGAACACCCCCTCCCAGCGGCCGGACCGCAACAGCGCCCGCAGCTCGCCGCGGCTGTAACAGCTCATGGCCTGCGCGGCGGTGAAGGCGCTGTGCTGTGCGGCGGCGATATCGCGGAGTGGCTGGCGCATGCATCGAGCCTGGGCCCTCGACCAGGCAAAACCACCCCATGTGGGTGATCTGTGGACAACCAGCGGCCGAGGTGGACAACTGCGCTCTCTCCCCGGCGATCAAGGGCTGATGGCTGCTCCAGAAGATCGAACAGCGACCATCTCCCCTTGATCGCTGCCCGGGCAGCGCCCGCCCACCTACCGCCGCGGTTCCTCCTCCCGTGGCGTGAGGGCCGACGCGGGGACGAGGACCGCCAGGTGCTCCGCCACCACCGCGCCGTAGGCGTCGCAGACGGCGAAGTTGACCCGGCCGAACCAGCGGCCGTCGACCGCGCGGGTCCACCGCTTGAGCAGCCCGGGCACCCTCGCCGTGGCGACGAGGAGCCCGCCGGGCACGGGGTCGGCGATCGGGCCGGGTGAATCGGGTGGGCCGTAGAGCCGGTCGAGATGGACCCACACCGGCCGGTCCAGCGGCGGAGGCGGCGTGCTCACGCTCGACGACCACGGCTTGTACACGGCTTCCCCTTCCAGCGACCAAGATCGGCGGCCGGGGGAAGCGACCGTACGCGTCAAGGATCGCACGCCGCCCCCGCGGTCAGGACACCAGATCCGCCATCCGGTCGACCTGCGTGGCATCGGTCGCCCAGCAGTAGAGGACGACCTCGTCGGCTCCGAGGTCGGCGTAGGCGCGCACCGCGTCGCGCACCTGGTCCGGCGTCGTGAGCAGGCCGGCCAGCATGCGATCGGCGGTGCCGGTGAAGCCGTAGTAGGCGCCCATGGCCGTGCGGGCGGTGTCGGCCACCTCGTCCGGCCCGAGCGCGACGTTCACCTGGGCGACGAGCCGCGGCCTGCCGGGTCGGCTGCGCTCCGCCCAGTCGCGCTCGACCGCCCGGAACAGGTCGCCTGCCCATGACGGCGGGGCGGCGCAGAGCAGCCCGTCGCCGAACCGGGCGACGCGGGCGAGCGCGGCCGGGCGGAACGCGCCGAACAGCAGCTCCGGCCCGCCGGGCGAGGCGAGGGCCGGGCCGATGGGCGTACCGCCGTCCCACAGCTCCCGCATCCGCACGAGCTGCTCGTCGAGGCGACGGCCCCGCTCGCGCAGGTCGACGCCCGCGGCGGCGTGGTCGTCGGCCCGACCTCCGACGCCGAGGCCGAGTGTGAAGCGGCCGCGACTCAGGCGGTCGAGCGTGGCCACCTGCTTCGCCAGCAGCGCCGTGCCACGCAGCGGCGCGAGCAGCACTTCGGTCTGCAACCGGATGCGGCTGGTCGCGCCGGCGAGGGCGGCCAGCGTGACGAGTGGCTCGGGGTTGTGCCAGACCAGGCGGTCGAGCAATCCGAGTGTGCTGAAGGGGCCTGCGTCGGCGCGGACGGCCCACTCGCGCAGGACGTCAGGGTCGTCGACGGGCAGACCGATACCGATCTTCATGGGGACTCCGAACGAGGGTAGGCGGGAACGTCAGCCGCCCCCTCCTCGCCGGATCGGCGGGCGGTCCCGTACTGCGGCGTCGTTCCGTCGGGACCACCGCGGAGTCATTGCAGAAGCTAGCAGCGTCCGGAGGGACGTGCGATCGTGATTTCGATGAGACTCAGATCACATAGAGTCCAGATCTTCCGGCGAGAGGGACACCCATGCGGACCGGCTCTGTCATCGTCCTCATCTGGCTACTCATCGGCGTTTTTGCCGCGTACCAGCGGGGCTACTTCTCCGGGGACGACCAGGTCAACTGCGCCGAGCTCGGCACGGTGCTCGTCACGGTCGCCGCGGGGCCCCTGAACTACGTCGGGCTCAACCCGCGGATCGAGTGCACGGTCCCGCAGCCATCGCCGTAGGCATGTCGCCCAACCGGGGGAGCTGAACGGTGAGATCGGATCTTCGCTCTTAGCATCCGAAGCATGCGGACATCGATCGGCATGGCCTGCGCGGTGGCGTTGCTGGCTGCCGGGTGCTCCGCGCACGTTACCGAGACGGGCCCGCAGATCACGGCGCGACCCGACGGCGTCAGCATATCGATACCCGTCCAGGTGACGGTCGAGGGACTCCCCGCTGGCGACCAGGTCCGCGTGTGGGCGCGTACGTACGACCGGCAGGGCCAGCAGTGGGAGTCGTCTGGCGAGTTCGTCACCGACGGCGTGGGCCAGGTGGACCTCTCGGCCGCGGCATCCACCGGCGGCACCTACACGGGCGTGGATCCACACGGGCTGTTCTGGTCGATGCGCCTGCCCGACAGCGCGCAGGCGCCGTACCCGCTGATGGACGCCGACGACGTGGTCGTGCTGCTCGGTGTCGACCTGGCGGGCGTCACGGTGGCGCGCACGACGCTGCGCCGCGTCGTGCGCGAGCCGGCCGGCCAGGTGCTGCCCATCGCCGAGGCGGGCCTGGTGGGAGACCTCTACCTGCCACCGGGCACGGGGATCTGGCCGGGCGTGCTGCTGCTCGGCGGCGCCGAGGGCGGACGACCCGACCCGGCGTACGCCGCGCTGCTCGCGTCGGAGGGCTACGTGGTGTTCGGCCTCGCCTACTTCGGCGCGCCGGGCCTGCCGAGGACGCTCAGCCGCATCCCGCTCGAGTACGGGCTCACCGCGGCGCGGTGGCTCGCCGAGCGGCCGGAGGTGGCCGGGAATCGGGTCGGCGTGGTCGGCACGGCCAAGGGCGCCGAGTACGCGCTCGTGCTCGCCTCGACGGAGCCGTCCCGGTTCGCCGCCGTGGCGGCCCATGTGCCGTCGGACCTGGTCTGGCCGGGGCTCGGCGCCGCCGGCACGCAGGTGTCCTCGTGGACCCGGGCCGGCGCCGACGTGCCCTTCCTGCGCTCGTCGCCCGCCCGCGGTGCCTCGTCCGCACAACCGGGCCAACCCGTGCGCTCGGTGGACGCGTACGCGCGGGCCGTCTCCACGGCATCGCGGTGGCGGCTGGCCGTCGCCCGCATCCCCGTCGAACAGATCGACGCCCCGGTGCTCCTCACATCGGGCGAAGCCGACGGGTTGTGGCCGTCCACCCCCCAGGCGCAGCGCGCGCTCGATGCGATCGCCAAGGCGGGCAACACCCACGGCTCGACGCAGCTGGACTTCCCGGGGGCAGGCCACCTCATCGGCGGGGTGCCGGACCTGCCGACCACCCGAACCGCGATCCCGTACGGGCCGGTCACGATCGAGGCGGGCGGGGATCCGGCGACCACCGCCGCAGCCGTGCGAGACACCTTCTCCGCGACGGTCGAGCTGCTGCGCAAGGCGATGCCGCGCGGCCGCGGGTAGGCGCTGGCTAACCCCGCTTCGCTTTGCGGGCGGCGAAGGCGTGAGCCTCGGCGAGCAGCGGCTTGACCTCCTCGAATCCGGCCTCGCCCGGGTTGACGACGCACACCCAGTACTGGGATCCGTAATGGGGGTGGGGCATCAGCCGGTCCTCCGCGGAGTAGTCGAGACCGGTGTCGAGCACCCAGTCCTCGTCACGCTCGCGGGGTGGGGCACCGAACAGCCTCGAATAGGTCGCCTTCCTGAGCCCGATGTTGAGCCGGAACGCCCCGGGCCGGTCCAGCTTCGAGACCCGGTCGTGGCGATCGCTCGTCACGACCGTGGCGAACGGCTGCCACGCCCCCTCCGGCGGATGCCCGCTCGGGTCGTAGGTGAAGAAGGTGTCGCCCTCGTTCTCGACGGCGACGACGTGGTCGAACTCCTCGGTGATGTACCGGATCACGGAGCTGGCATCCATACCTTCAATCGTGTCATTGAACTGCTATTTGAGACTTTTCAAGCGGTCGACCGCGGCGTGCAGCGTCTCCGGCCGCTTCGGGAAGGCGAACCGGATCATGCTGCGCCCGGCCGCGGCGTTCTCCGCCTGCCAGAACGACAGCGCGGGCACGCACGACACGCCGATCTCCGTGATGAGCCTGCGGGCGAACGCGACGCCGTCGCCTTCCGGGTCCAGCGGCGACATGTCGCACAGCACGTAGTACGACCCGTCCGGGCGGCGCAGGCCGAACCCGATGTCCTCCAGCGCCTCGCACAGCAGGTCGCGCCGCGCCAGGTAGCGCGCGGCGAGATCGACGTAGTAGCCGTCGGGCAGCCCGAGCGCCGCGACGCCCGCGGCCTGCATCGGCGCGGGCGCGGCGATCGTGAGGAAGTCGTGCACCTTGCGGATCGCCGAGGTGAGGTCGGGCGGCGCCACCGTCCACCCGACGCGCCAACCGGTGACGGCATAGGTCTTGGACAGCGCGTTGACCGTGATCGTGCGATCCTCCAGCCCCGGTACGAGTGCGGGCGGCAGGTAGCCGCCCGGGCCGAGGTAGTGGATGTGCTCGTAGATCGAGTCGACGACCAGCACCGCGTCCCAGCGTTGGCAGAGCTCTGCCAGCAGAGCCAGCTCGTCAGCCGTGTAGACCTTGCCGGTCGGGTTGTTGGGGTGACAGAGGAACACCGCCTTCGTGCGCGGCCCGAACGCGGCACGCAGCTCGGCCTCGTCGAAGGTCCAGTCGGGCGCGTGCATCCGCACGGTGCGCGGCACGGCGCCGGCGAGGATCGCGTCCGGCTGGTAGTTCTCGTACCACGGCTCGAACATGACGACCTCGTCGCCGGGGTCGAGCAGCGCGAACGTCACCGCCACCAGCGCCTCGGTTGCCCCGCAGGTGACGCACAGCTCCGTGTCCGGGTCGATCGTCCAGCCCGGGTACGTCCGCGCGGTCTTCTCGGCGATGGCCGCGCGCAGCGGCGGCGTGCCGAAGGTCATCGGGTATTGGTTGTCGTCGGCGAGGATCGCCGCGCACGCGGCGTCCTTGAGCTCCTGCGGGCACGGGAAGTCGGGGTAGCCCTGCCCCAGGTTGATCGCGCCGTGCTGGGCGGCCAGCCGGAACGTCTCCCGGATCACCGACTCGGTGAACAGCGCTGCCTTCGCGCTGGTGCGCGTCATTGTGTGCCTCCCGACAATGTCGCCAGTTCCCCGCGGGAGCTGATCCCGAGCTTCGGATAGGCCTTGTACAGGTGATAGGCCACCGTGCGCGGGCTGAGGATCAGCTGCGCGGCGATGTCCCGGTTGGACAGCCCCTGCGCGGCGAGCTGGGTGATCTGCAGCTCCTGGGGCGTGAGCCCGCCGAACGCGGGCGACGGCGCGGCCTGGCGCGTCCGCGCCCCGGACGCGCCCAGTTCGGCCCGCGCCCGCGCCGCCCACGGCTGCGACCCGATCTCCTCGAACGCCGTGAGCGCCGCCGCGAGCTGCACCCGGGCGTCGGACTTGCGCTTGGCCCGGCGCAGCCACTCGCCGTAGAGCAGCGCGGTGCGCGCCTGCTCGAACGGCCTGCTCGCCGTGGCGTGCAGGGCCAGCGCGCGCTCGAAATGCCGCTCGGCGTCGGCGTCCGGCGCGGTCAGCGCCTCGCAGCGGGCGAGCAGCGCCTCGATCCAGGGACGTCGCAGGGTCGCGGCCCAGCGGGTGAGCAACGCCAGCGGCTCGACCGTGTCGGCGGTCCGGCCGAGCCGGACGGCGGCCTCGATCTCGGTCGGCACGCTCCGTACAACCGCGGCGAGGTGCCGGCTCTGGCCGTGCGCCATCGCCTGCAGCCGGTCGAGGCTGCCCTGGACACGGCCGCCGCCGAGGTCGAGCAGCGCCAGTCCCGCCTGTGCCCACGCGCCTCCGGACGTCGCGCTCCGGGACGCCCGCGCGTCCAGTGCGGCGAGCTCGGCGTGCTCGCGGCACCGATCCTCGTCACCCTCCACGGCGGCCAGATAGGCGAGCGCGCCCGCGGCGTAGCTGACCCAGAGCGGCTGGCCGGTGTCCCCGGCGATCGCCATGGCCTCGCTCCCACTGATCCACGCCTCGCGGTGCCGGCCGAGCATGACCTGCGCGAGCGTGGAGATGCCCAGGCCACCCGGCAGTGCGTGCACCGTGCCGTGCTCGCGAGCCTGCCCGACGAGCGCCGTCGCGATCTCGACGCACTCCTCGTCGCGCGCGGCGACGAACGCCCGGCTGGCCACCTCGAGGAGAGCCCGCGGACCGGCTGCGGCCCCTGCCTCCCGGGCTCGGGACAGCACGGGGTCCAGCGCAGGGAAGCCGGCCGGATCGCGGTCCAGCACGAGCGCGGTAGCCCACCTTGCGAGCCATGCGACGCCCATCAGCGGGGCGTCGGGATCAAGGCCCAGCGCGTCGAACCGGTCGACGGTGGCCGCGATCAGCCCCTCGTCGGTCGGCGCCGCCCAGGCCGCGTGCATGGCCTGCATGAGCATCCAGAACGCGCGCTCGGGATCGTTCCCAGCAATCCGCAGCGCGGCGTCGGTGAGCAGGCCGTGCGCGCGGCGCAGCTCCCCCTGCGCGAAGTCGGCTCCTGCCCGCACCGCGGCCAGCCGGGCGAGGACGACCGGGTCACCGACGTCCCGCGCGGTGCGCTCCGCAAGGCCCCGCGACCATTCCAGCCGGCCGCCGTGCACGCCCGCCTCGCAGGCCAGCACGAGCCTTCGGGTCGCCGCTTCCCGATCGACGCTCAACGCGGCCGCGCGCTCGTACGTGGCCGCCGCGGCGCCGTGGCCGCCGCGGGCCTGTGCCCGGTCAGCGGCGTGCTCGAGGTCGGCGGCCACCCGCTCGTCGGCGCCGGTGGCGGCCAGCGCAAGGTGCCATGCCCGGCGGTCGATGTCGTCGGCGTGCGCCTCGGCGAGCGCGGCGTGCACCGCGACCCGCTGCACCAGCGGCGCGCCGTGGTAGACGGCCGCGCGGATCAGCGGGTGGCGAAAAGCCAGCCCGCCCGCCGTGACGGACACGAGCCCGCTCGTCTCGGCCGGCTGCAGGTCCGCGGCGCCGAGACCGAGGGTGCCTGCCGCCCGCAGGAGGGTGGGGACGTCCCCGGTGTCGTCGGCGGCGGCCACGAGCAGCAGTTGCCTGCTCCCGGGCGGGAGGGCCCTGACCTGATGGTGGAAGGCGTCGAGCACGCGGCTCGTCAGCGGGATCACGCCGAGGTGGGCACCCTGCGTCGCGATCAGCGGGGGCAGCTCACGCAGCGCGAGCGGGTTGCCGTGCGTCTCGGTGATGAGCCGTTCTCGCTGGTCGGCGGGCAGCGCCGCGCCGAGGTCGTCGAGCAACGCGGCCGCGCTGTCCGGGTCGAGCCCGGCGAGCGATAGCTCGGGGACGCCGGCAGGCGCGAACTCGCCGGAATGCTCGCGGACCGCGAAGAGCACCACCACGCCCTCGCGGTCCAGCCGCCGCGCGGCGAACAGCAGCGCCTCCGCGGACGGCCGGTCCAGCCATTGCGCGTCGTCGACGAGGCAGAGCAGCGGCTGCGCCTCGGCCAGGTACGCGAGCAGGGAGAGCACGGCGGCGCCGATCAGGAACCGGTCGCCGCTCCCCGCCTCGCCAAGCCCGAACACACCGGCGAGGGCGTGCCGCTGCGGGCCGGGGAGCGCCTCGAGCGCGTCGGCGGCGGGCCGCAGGAGCAGGTGCAGGCCGGCGAAGGGCAGCTCGGCCTCGGACTCGATCCCGGCGCCGCGCACTACCCGCATGCCGTCGGCCCGCTGTGCCGCGTACTCCAGCAACGCGGTCTTGCCGATCCCGGGCTCTCCCCTGACCACCAGCGCGCCGCTGATCCCGTCCCGCGCCGCGGCCAGGAGGGCGTCGACCCGCTCCTGCTCGGCGCGCCGCCCCCGCAGCATGCCGGCCACCCTATCCGGGTCAGGCGTCGTCGCACCCCTGCTCCGCGAGCGCCCTGAGCCACCCGCCTGAGAAGTACTGATACCGATACGGATTTCCGCCCGCCCGCGGATCCCTAGCGTTCCTGCCATCACGAACCGAAGGGAACGCGCCATGTTGCTGGAGAACCGCAACGCCGTCGTCTACGGGGCAGGCGGGTCGATCGGCTCGGCCGTCGCCACGACGTTCGCCCGCGAGGGCGCCCGCGTCTTCCTCGCCGGACGCACCCGGGAGGGCCTCGAGCTGGTCGCGAAGGAGATCACCGCGGCCGGCGGGCGGGCCGAGGTCGCCGTGCTCGACGGCCTCGACGAGCAGGCCGTCGACGAGCACGCCCGTTCCGTCGTGGAGACGGCAGGGAGCATCGACATCTCGTTCAACCTGGTCACGGCCGGGGACGTGCAGGGCATCCCGCTGATCGACATGACGACGGCCGACTTCACCCGCCCGATCGTGACGCGGGCCACCGCGAACTTCATCTCGGCCCGGGCGGCCGCCCGGCACATGGTCAAGCAGCGCTCCGGCGTCATCCTCGCGTTGAACAGCGGCTCCGCGGCCGGCAGCCCGATGATGGGCGGCACGGGCCCGGCCGACGCGGCCACCGACACGCTCGTCCGCAATCTCGCCGCGGAGATCGGCCCGAGCGGCGTCCGCGTGGCCGGGATCTGGACGGCAGGCCTCCCGGAGACCCTCTCCCCTGAGAAGCTCGCCACCGTCGCCGGCGGCCCCGCGATGGACGACGCGGCGTTCCAGGGCCTCCTCCAGCACCTGGACGGGATGCGGATGACACGCCGCTCCCCCACGCTCGCCCAGGTCGCCGCCACGGCCGCGTTCCTCGCCTCCGACGGTGCCGGGGCGATCACCGGCACGTTCGTCAACGTCACCAGCGGCACCTTCCCCAGCTGACAGAAAGGACTGATCGACATGACCAGCTCGACAGACCGCAGGGTCACCGCGAACCTCGCCCTCACCCTCGACGGGCGCTACCACGGCCCGGGCGGCCCCGCCGACTTCGGCACGTTCGTCCCGTACGTGACCAGCGACGTCGCGCGCAACCACATGACCCGCGTCTGGGAGACCGCGACGACGGCCCTGCTCGGCCGGGTCAACGCCGAGGGCTTCATGGGCTTCTGGCCGTCGGTGGCCGGCGACGAGAACGCCGATCCGCGGGACCGGGGTTACGCGAAGTGGCTGGTGAACACGGAGAAGGTGGTGCTGTCGACCACGTTGACCGAGGCGCCGTGGGAGCGCACCCGGGTGGTGAACGCCCCGGCCGCTGACGTCGTCGCCGACCTCAAGGCCGCCGGTGCGGGCGACATCCTCGTCAACAGCTCCCCCAGCCTCATCAAGGCCCTCCTGTCGGCGGACCTGATCGACCGGCTGTACCTGATGGTCCTCCCGGAGATCGTCGGGGGTGGGGAGCGCCTGTTCGAGGACGGCCTGCCCGCGTCGACGTGGACGCTCACCCGTCACGAGACCGGCGAGCTCGGCGAGATCGCCGTGATCTACGACCGCAGGCGCTAGGAACAGAACTCCGTCACAACCGGCTCGAGGACCTCGACCGGCACACCGTGCCAGCCGCCGGGCAGGCTCCGGTACCTGGCGTCGGGCAGGGCGGCGGCGACGCCCGCCGCCCAGCCCGTCAGGTCGTCGCTGCTGCCCTGGCTGTCGAGGACCAGGGTGGGTGTCGGCACCTTCGCCAGCAGCCCGGTGGTGGTCGCGTTGGAGATCAGGCAGTCGTAGACGATCGTGTGCGCGACGGCGTCGAGAGCCGGCATCGACGGCGCCATCCCCGCGAGGATCTCGACAGGCACGCCGACGGCGGCGAGGAAGCGCTCCACCGCCTCCCGGCGGCGCCCGGCAGCCACGAGCGATTCCATCTCGGCGGTGAACGCGGTGTCGGCCGGGTCGTCGTCGGTGCCGATGGGCGGCTCCATCAGCACGAGCTTCTCGATCGGGACACCGGCCTCCGCGGCCTGCAACGCCAGGAGCGCCCCGGAGGAGAAGCCGTAGACACAGGCGCTGCCGCCGGCCTCGGAGATGACAGCGGCGAGATCCTCGACCTCGCGCTCGACCGCGTACGGCGGGGTGTCGCCGCTCTGTCCGCGGCCACGCCGGTCGTAGCTGTACACGGTGAACCGGGCGGTGAGCAGCTTCCCCAGCCCCCGGACGTTGTCGAACTCACGGTAGCCGAGGGCCGGATCGACCAGCACGAGCGCCGGGCCGGCGCCGGCGCGCTCGTAGGCGATCGCGGTCCCGTCGTTCGACGTCACCTTCATCCCGTCCTCCCCTTTGAGTACTGGACGGCACAGTACTCGCATCAGTACTGAGCCGTCCAGTATGGTTTTTCCGTGACGGAGACAGCTGAGCTCGGGCGTTCGGCCCGGAAGCGTCAGGCGATCCTGGACGCGGCCCGTGCACTGTTCCTGCGCAACGGGTACGCGGGCACGAGCATGGACGACGTGGCCGCACGGGCCGCGGTGTCCAAGCAGACGGTCTACAAGCACTTCGTGGACAAGGAACGCCTGTTCACCGCGATCATCACCGGCGACATCGCCGAGACAGAAGGGCTCACGCAGTCCCTGGTGGACGCCTTGCCGCAAACCCAGGACCTGGAGCGAGACCTCCGCGAGTTCGCCCGCAGGCACGTCGTCGACGTCATGCAGCCACACCTGGTGCGGATGCGGCGCATCCTCATCGGTGAGGCCGACCGGTTCCCCGAACTGGCCGCCGCCTGGTACGCGCGCGGACCCGAACGCGCGCACGCCACGTTCGCCGGCTGGTTCACCAGGCTGGCCGAGCGCGGGCTGCTGCACGTACCCGACCCGCTGATCGCCGCGGAGCACTTCAACTGGCTGATCCTTTCGATCCCGCTGAACCGGGCGATGTTCTCGGACGTCGAGGAACCGGCCGAGAGGCTCGAGTACTACGCCGACGAGGCGGTCCGCGTATTCCTGGCCGCCTACGCGATCACCGGCGACCGCGCGTAGGCCGCAGGGACCCGCCGGTGCCCCCGACGCTGCCGGCGGGTCCCTTTCCGAGCCGCGCCCAGCCCTCAGCCAGGGCGCGGTATGTCCGTTACCGTGCTCGATCCACCTGTCGGCTCCGTCTGCACGGGCTATGCGGGACCTGTGGAACTCGCTCGCGTGCCGGCGCCCGCGACGGCCAGGATGCCCGCGATGCACCGCGACGAGATCGACGCCGCCCTCGCGGCACACCTGGTGGCCACGCAGTTCCCCGAATGGTCCGGGCTGCCGGTCGTACCCGTTGACCAGCCCGGTTGGGACAACCGCACGTTCCGCCTCGGCGACACGATGTCCGTGCGACTGCCGAGCGCCGCGGCGTACGTGGCGAGCGTGGAGAAGGAGCACACATGGCTCCCCCGGCTGGCGCCGCGGCTGCCGCTCCCGATCCCCGTTCCGCTGGCGCTGGGAGTTCCTGGCGGCGGGTACCCGTGGCCGTGGTCGGTCCGGCGCTGGATCGACGGTCGGGTCAGCTCGCGGGAGAAGATCCGCGACCTCGTCGCATTCGCCCGTGACGTCGCCGGGTTCCTCGTCGCGCTGCAGGGCATCGACCCGTCCGGCGGGCCGGCGGCAGGCGCGCACTGCTTCCACCGGGGCGGGTCCCTGAGCGTCTACGACGCCGAGACGCACGACGCGATCGCCGCACTCGGGCCGCGGATCGACGGCGCCACCGCCGAGAACGTCTGGCAGAACGCGATCGACGCCGGGTGGACCGGCGCGCCGGTGTGGTTCCACGGCGACATCGCGGCCGGCAACCTCCTCGTCGACGACCGCGGCGACCTCTCGGCGGTCATCGACTTCGGCACGTCCGGCGTCGGCGACCCGGCCTGCGACCTCGTGATCGCCTGGACCCTGTTCGACGGCGAGAGCCGTGCCGAGTTCAAGCACCTGATGCCGGCCGACGACGCGATGTGGGCGCGCGCCCGCGGCTGGGCGCTGTGGAAGGCGCTGATCACGATCGACAACCCGTACGCGGGGGCGTGGGTCGCGGACGAGTCCGCGCGCGTGGCCAAGGAGGTGCTCGCCGAACACCGCGACGGCCGATGAACTCACACCGCCCGCCGCGACCTACTCGCGTGTCGAGATCCAAGACCTGGCCACTCATCCACGCCGAGCGGGCGGCCCTTGCCGCCGACCTCGCGAATCTCGAGGACGAGCAGTGGTCGACCCCGTCCCTGTGTGCGGGCCTCAACGTGCGCGAGGTCGTCGCGCACCTGACCGCGGCCGGCAGCCTGAACGGTTTCCGCTGGCTGGCCGGCGTGATCCGCTGCCGGTTCGACTTCGACCGGCAGGTGGCGATGCGCCTCGCCGAGCAGCTCGGTTCCTCGCCCGCCGAGACCCTCGCGCGGTTCGCGCGGATCGTCACCAGCACGACGTCCCCACCGCTCCCGCTGCAGGCCATCCTCGGGGAGGTCGTCGTCCACGGCGAGGACATCCGGCGGCCGCTGGGCATCACGCGCGACCACCCGGTGGACGTCCTCACGCGCGTTGCGCGGTACTACGCGGGCTCCGACCAGGTCGTCCTCGCCCGAGGCCGGGTGCGCGGGCTGTACCTACAGGCGACCGACGGCCCGTTCACCACCGGCTCCGGCCCGCTCGTGACGGGCCGCACGCTGGCGCTGGTGATGGCGATGACCGGGCGTCCGGTGTACTGCGACGAACTGGACGGAGCGGGAGTGGCCACATTGCGCGCCCGCGGCAGTGGGGGAGGTATGTGATGACGGTGCTGCTGCGCCGGGTCCGGGTGGGGCTGCGCGGGCCGGTGGCGGACGTGCGGCTGGCCGACGGCACGGTGGCGGAGATCGGCTCCCTCGCGCCGACCCGCGACAGGCTGGTGATCGACGGGCGTGGCGGCACGCTGCTGCCCGGACTCGTCGACGCGCACGTGCACGCCGCGCAGTGGGCGAGCAGCCGGCGCCGGGTGCGGCTGGACGACGCCGGCTCGGCACGGGAGGCGGTAGACAGGGTGGTGTCGGCGGCACCGGCCGAAGCCGCCGAGCTGGTGATCGGCGGGGGCTTCCGGGACGGGCTGTGGCCCGACGAACCGCACAAGGACCTGCTGGAACGCGCCCTGCCGGGCCGGCCGGTTGCCCTCCTCAGCAACGACCTGCACACCGCGTGGCTGAGCCCGGCCGCACTCGCGCTCGTCGGGCAGGCGCACCACCCGACGGGCGTGCTCGTGGAAGGCGACTGCAACCGGGCCACAGCGGCGCTGCCGGCCACGTCGGAGGACCAGCTGGACCGCTGGGTACTGGAGGCGATGGACGCGGCCGCGGCCCGCGGCGTCACGGCGATCATGGACTTCGAGTACGCCGACACGGTCGCCGACTGGACGCGGAGGCTGGCGATCGGCTCGCCCGCGGTGCGGGTGCGGTGCGTGATCGCCCGGCACGTGCTGGACGATGCCATCGCCCGCGGGCACCACACAGGTGACTCGGTCCCCGGTTCCGGCGGGCTGCTGGCCGTGGGGCCGTACAAGCTGTTCGTGGACGGGTCGCTGAACACCCGCACCGCGTACTGCCACGACCCGTACCCGGGGCTCGGCTCGCACGGCCGGCTGGAGCTTTCCCCGGACGACCTGGTGCAGCTCATGGCGAAGGCGCACCGGCACCGCATCCAGCCCGCGGTGCACGCGATCGGCGACCGCGCCACCGCGATCGCCCTCGACGCGTTCACCGAGGTGGGCTGCCCCGGCCGGATCGAGCACGCGCAGCTCGTCCACCCCGACGACATGAAACGGTTCGCCGCACTCGGCGTGACCATCGGGGTCCAGCCAGCGCACGCCCCCGACGACCGTGACGTGGCGGACCGGTACTGGGCGGGCCGGACGGGCCAGGCCTTCCCGTACGGCGAGCTGCTGGCGACCGGGGCGCGGCTGGAGATCGGGTCGGACGCGCCGGTGTCGCCGCTGGACCCGTGGGACGGCATCGCGTCCGCGGTCGCGCGAACCGACGACGATCGACCGCCGTGGCACCCGGAGCAGGCGATCCCGTTGGCCGATGCGCTGCGTGCGGCGAGCGGCGGCCGTGCGGGCGTGCACGTCGGGGATCCGGCCGACCTGGTCGTGGTGGCGGTGGACCCGAGCGACATCGCACCGCGCGAGCTGCGGGACGTTCCGATCGTCGCGACCGTGATGGGAGGCAGGCCCACCTACACGGAGGCCCGATGACCGCTCGATCGGCACGCGAATGCTTCGATCCACCCACACCGCCGACGATCCTCCGGCGGGAAGCACTAGCCGGACCTGCGCGGAACGTGCTGGCATAGCGGCATGGTGTCCGTCGACCGTCTGCTCGCCTTCGCGGCGATGTCGTTCCTGCTCATCGTGATCCCCGGCCCCAGCGTTCTGTTCACCGTGGGGCGGGCCCTCGCCCAGGGCAGGCGCGCCGCCCTCAGCTCGGTCGCGGGCAACGCGCTCGGCGCCTACGTGCTCGTCGTCGCGGTGGCGTTCGGGATCGGCGCCGTCGTGGAGCGCTCGGCCGTCGCTTTCACGGTGCTGAAGCTGGCCGGTGCCGCCTACCTCGTGTACCTGGGCGTCAAGGCGTGGCGACAACGCGGATCGGTTCCCGCCGCGATCGACGGCGAGGCCGCGCGGGGCAGCGTCCGCACGCTGTGGGAGGGCTTCGCGGTCGGCGTGGCCAACCCGAAGACGATGGTGTTCTTCGCGGCGGTGCTGCCGCAGTTCGTCGATCCCGGCATCGGGCACGTCGCAGGCCAGATGATGCTGCTCGGCCTGATCTTCGTCGGGATCGCACTCGCCTCGGACAGCGCATGGGGCCTCGGCGCGTCCGCGGCCCGCGACTGGTTCGCCCGCTCCCCCGGCCGGCTCGCCGTGGTCGGCCGGATCGGCGGCCTCTCGATGATCGGCCTCGGCGTCACGGTGGCGGTGACGGGGCGGAAGGACTAACTAGCTCGCCCCGAGCCAGTCGGTCAGGAGTTCGGCGGTGCGCTGCGGCTGGTCCTCGGCCGTATAGGTGTACGCGTCGGCGATCGTCCGCAACTCGGCGCCCAGCGCGGCGGCGTACCGCTGGGCGTGGTCGAGCGGGAAGACACGGTCGTCTGCCGCCCATGCGAGGAGCACGGGCTTGCCGAACGACCTCCGCAGCCGGTCCGCCGCCGCCTGGGTGTAGCGCGGTGAGACCGCGCTGATCGCCCTGCGCCCGTCGTGCCTGATGGCCGGCCGGGTGAGCACCGGCCGCACGTAGCTGCGCATCACCGGCGGATCGATCGGGCGCTTGGCGAGCCAGCCGTAGGTGTTCGGCAGCCGCCAGGTGGCGGGCAGGCGCAACGGTTCGTAGAGCACCCGGTGCGTGGCGGGTCGGCGCGCCGCGGCCTTGAGCAGCCCGAAGCCACCGGGGCCCGGCGGCCACGAGCACTCCGGGGTCTCGCAGGAGTTCAGCACGAGCCGCGCGATCCGCTCGGGACGATCGGCGGCGGCGATCTGGGCGTAGGCCCCGCCGGAGTCGTTACCGGCCAACGTGACGTCGCGCAGGTCCAGCTCGTCGAGGAAATCCCCGACGAGCCGCGCGATACCGGGCGGAGACAGGTCGGCGCCCGGCATCGGTGCCACGTGCGAGCCCAGCGGCCAGTCCACCGCGATGCAGCGATACCTGCCGGAGAGCAGCGGGACCAGCTTGCGCCAGATGTTGGCGTTGACCAGGTAGCCGTGGACGAACACGAGCACCGGGCCGTGCCCGGCGTCGTGGTAGCGGATCGGGCCGGCCGGCAGCCGCGCCTCGCGGGCCGCGCCCAGCCGCGGATCCCGCCAGGTCTCCGCGGTCATCGGCGGAGCAGGAACCGCGCCGCTCGAAGCCACGCGCCCGGCCGGAGGAGCAGCGCGAGTGCGATCGGAGCGGGGTCGAAGAAGGCCTCGCGGCGCAGCACCCGCCCGTCGGGGTCGATCAACAGCTTGTCGACGCTGCGGAAGACCAGCGGCCTGCCACCCACCGTCGCGCTGAGCCGCAGGTCGATGAACACGACGTCGTCGCGCCCCGCCCAGGCCAGCACGTCGCCGCGCAAGTCGGGCGCGAGCCGGAGCAGGCGACGCGCCTCCTCGTGCCAGACGGCCCGCCCTCGACCCGACCGCAGCATCGGCTGAACGAGCTCCGCGTCGTCGGCGAGCAGCTCGTCCCACGCGTGGGGCTCCGGGCGGCCCCATCCCTTTACGAAGAGGTCGACCACCTGCTGGTGCACGCTCGGCCAATCGGCCATGATCGGACGGTACCAGCTTTTGCAACGGTTACAAGAGAAGGTCGGGACAGGTGGTCGATCAGCGCAAGGAACGCACCACGACCGCACTGCTGCACGCGGCGGAGACGCTGTTCCGGGACCGGTCTGCCGACGATGTGACCGTCGAGGAGATCGCCGGAGCGGCGGGCGTTGCCGTCGGGTCGATCTACAACCACTTCGGCTCCAAGGCCGGCCTGCACGCCGCCCTCGTCGAGCGCGCACTGCAGGTCGACCGCGACTTCATGGACCGGGCGTACGGGTCGAGCGACTCACCGATCGAGCAGATCCACGCCGCTGCCGAGCAGTACTTCGCCTTCTACTTGGCACACCCGGACCACTTCCGCATGCTCGCCTTCCCCGGCCCCCCGGGCCGCTACGCCGCGGGTCGTGAGCTGTCCGAACGGCTCGCCCGCTCGGTCGACGAGCAGAACCAGCGGCTGGTCGACGCGATCCGGCGAGGCGTGGCGACGGGAGACCTGCGGCCGGTCGACCCGGAACAGGTCGCAACCTTCCTGTGGGCGGCGTGGAACGGCGTCATCAGCCTCGCGTGGCGTCCCGATCCGCTGCGGCGCGACGAGGCGCAGCTGCGCGAACTGCTCGCGACAGCCACGGACGTCGTCGCCGAGGGCCTCCGCGCGCGGCGCCTCGACTGAGCGCTGTCACTCCACGTCGAACTCGCCGGCCCGGAGCCCGGCCAGGAACGTAGTCCACGCACCCGGGGTGTAGCGGTTCGCAGGAAGGCTCGGGTCCTTGCTGTCGCGCACCGCGATGTGGCCGTCGGGGAGGAGGCGCACCTCAACACATCCCCCACCACCGGAGAAGCTGCTCTTGCGGAATCGGTCGTGCGAGATCACGGCGTGCCTTTCGGGGAGTGGTGAGGGTGTTCCCGAATCTCGGCGATGAGCGCCCGGGACTCTTCGTGGTCGAGCGCCTTCCGAGTGATCGCGTCGAAGATCCGGAGGTACTCCAGGACGCTCGACGGCTGCTCGAGGAAGCGCTCGCCGGTGTGCGACTCGACGGCGACCACATCACGGTCGCGGTCGTCGGCGTACTGCAGGATCGTGAACATTCCGTGGAGGCCGGCGTGGAGTCCGGCACCGAACGGCACGATTCGCAGCGACGCGTTCCGCTGGCGCGAGACGGCCAGCAGGTGGTCGAGCTGCTCGCGGACGTCAGCCGGCGAGCCGAAGGGCCTGCGCAGCACCGGCTCATCGAGCACGAAGGTGAGCTGAGGAGCAGCCTCGGACTCCACCATCAGCTGCTGGCGCCGCGCGCGGACCTCCGACAGACGCCGCGCAGCATCGGATCGGACGATCGGCAGCGCCTCATAGAGCTCAGTCGCGTAGGCCTCGGTCTGCAGCAGCGGCGGCACGATCGCCGCGGCGAAGCTGCGGATCGTCGACGCTCCGGACTCGTAGTCGAGGTACGTCTCGAGCCCAGCGAACAGGGCACCCGAGTACTCCCGCCACCACGCCTGGCTGCGCCCCGCGCTCGCCCATCGACGCAGGCGCTCAGCAGTCTGCGCATCCAGCTCGTAGAAGTTCACGAGATCACGGATGTCCCGCGGCTGCGGCACACCCTGCCCGTTCTCGAGCCGACTCAGCTTCGACGTACTGATCAGCGTGGCCTCGGCGACCTCTTCGAGCGTGCGGTCGCCGCGCAGCCGCCGCAGCTCGGCCCCGAGCCTACGACGATGCAGCAGCGGCCCCTCAGACGACGGCACGTGGACCTCCCGGCCGGCGAGGACCGCGATGGTCCTCGTGGCCGTCCTCGGTTGGAAGCGGCCGAACGGGTGCGCTCGTATGCATGTGCTCTCGCGGGATGAGCTAGTCGGGTGTTCTGTATGGGAATCCCAGCTGTTGAGTTGCGACAGCAAGGCCCAGTGCGCAAACTACACCTGCGACGCCCACCGCCGGTAACCGGCCGGCGCGTGTCGTCCGAACCCGAACGGGGGCCGGCAATGAACCTTGCGATCGTCCTCGGTGGCCTGACCATCCTCGTCTGTGTGGCGCTACTGATCGCTCTCGTCGACGTGCACGCCCGCCGCGCGGCCTGGCGACGCATCGCCGACGCCCGGCGCGAGGTACAGGAGCGCGAGCACGCCCTCCTGTACGGGCCGGAGCGCGCCGACCACTTCCTCGACGACGGAGCCTGAGTCTCTCCGGCCGCGAGCCTGAGCGAGGTTGATCACCACGAGTGGTGTCAGAGCGTCAGATCTGGCGCTCCGGCACCACTTTCCGCGATCAGGCAGCGACCGGACACGCCCGATCGTTACCAACCTGAACGCTTGATCCCTTTAGCGCTGGACAGAAGAATGCAATTCCTGGGTTGGCGCTCCTTCCACCGACGATCAGGGCCCAACGGCGAGGTCGTCGGAGTGTCCGGCGTCGAGTCGCGACCACTGGCCGATGGGGCGTCCGCCGAACTCCTCCGACACCGGTGTCCATGCGGGCGGGCCGCTGTCGGTCCTCATGGAGCACTGTTGTGGCCAGCCGGTGGGTGAGTCCTCCCAGGGTTCCTGGCGTCCGTAGACGGTGCGGTCCATGAGCGTGTAGCTGTAGTCCATGGCCTCCACGCCGCGGCGGTTCGTCCAGTAGGTCTCGAAGACGCGGTCGCCCTCGCGCAAGTAGCACACGAGGTGCATCAAGCCGCTCTCGCGACCGACGAGGAGCGCGTCGAGGGAGGGCTGCGCTGAGTACCAGGGCATGTCCCAGCCCATGAAGTCGCGGTAGCGGAGGCTCTCGGCGTACGACGCCTGTGGATCGGCGGGGCCGAATGCGGTGTTGCGGCCCTGGCTGAGGACCGCGTAGGTGATGTCACGGGAGTGCAGGGCGGACAGTTCGGCGACCTGATTGAGGAACAACGTGCAGCCTTCGCACTGCTCGGGCGCGGGTCGGCCGGGCCACCACATGGCGTAGTAGGCGATGAGCTGCCGGCGGCCTTCGAACGCGTCGAGCAACGTGACCGTCCCGTCAGGGCCGAGCAGCTCGAGGTTGGCGTCGACCTCGACCATCGGTAGGCGTCGTCGGGCCGCCGCGATCGCGTCGCCTTCCCGGGTGTGCGCTTTCTCCCGAGCCCGCAGTTCGTCGAGTTCGGTCTGGAAGGTGGCCCGGTCGACGACCGCGGGCTCGCCGAGGACTGTTGACTCATCGTTCATGACTGCCTCCTCCAGCATCCGGCTACACGATTCCATCAGGCACTCCCGCATGAAAGCAGCGATGTAGCCAAGAGGGACGTGGATCTCGCCGGACCTACGTCGGCCGTAAGACCGTCTCCCGCAATGCCGCTGAGATGCTGGAGATCTTCACGCAAGCGGAAGAACGTGAGCTAGCACGCCGGTCAGGTTGATCACTACGACATGACCGTGGGGCTCGAACCGAGCGTCTGAAGCGATCTCACCGGTACCGACCTGGAACATCAGCGTCGGCACGGAGTCGCCATTACTCGCGACCCGCCGTTGCCTCACGTACGTCGCTCCTTCGGCAAAGGACCCAACAAGAGCAAAGACAGCGGCCCTTGCGCCTCCGACGCTGCCTGTTGCACCACGCCATTCCAGATTGATGATGTACGCACCCGCGCCGTCGGTCTCCGCATTGATCAACACGAGGTTACGGTCCTGCTCAATCCACGCTACGACGTGCGGCAAGAGGTGGACCTCAGGCTGTTCAGCTACCCACATGGGTTCCCTGAATGCCGCAACCAGCTCGTTGGCGCCCGCAACGAGCTGTACGGCGTCCGCGACGCCGTAGCCCCGGTCATCCCCGTCCCAGCGTGCTGCCATGGTGGCGACGTTAGACCGCGCCGTCGACGAAGAGCGGGCGGAAGGGTGAGCGGCTGATCCCGTCGCCGTCGTGGGCGGTCACGATGTTGAAGCGCCGCCGGCTGGCGATCGGCCCGAGTGTGGAGGCCGTGTTCCCCGATTCGCTCGGCAACTGGCGAGATCCATCGAACGACCGGTGGGTGTGGCGGGAGGTCCGCGTCACCGACCGCCAGACGGCAGAGGTGCCGGAGGGGCTGTTCGGCGTGCCAGCGGACGAAACGAGTCCCAAAAGTGTCCCTGGATCTTGACCCGAGATCACCAGCGAGCCCGTGACCAGCGGATGTTGTGGGCCCCCAGGGGATCGAACCCTGAACCCGCGGTTTCAAGATCTACTTGACTGGACGTTGCCGGTCGCGACTGAACTGGGCCCATACCTGGGCGCAAGTAGCATCGCGATTTCCGATCGCTTCTACTTTCTGAGCGTCAGTTCCGGACCATTGACGTGAGTAGGACGTGAGGGATGGTTCGTAGCACAGGCGGACGCGTGAGCAGTCCCCTCCGCTTGACAGCTCATCTGGCCTGACTCATCCGGGACAGCCTGGGTGGTACTTCGAGCCAGGATTCCGCTTCCAAGGTTCTATATCGGTCGCTCAATCGACTCCGAGCCCAAGAGGACGAGATTTGGAGGGAGACTTGGCATACCCTCATACTGCTCTCTAGGCTTCCTGTCTTCTCTCTCATCCCACGTCGCCAGTTGACGCGATGGCTGACTGTCGGCCATATACAGGAAGATATCATATGTGATTCCCGATTTGGGTATTTGAACTAAATCTAGAGATGAATCCCCCAGGCTCCAAGCGCCATCGCCCAGCCTTCTTGCGCGCGCCACCGGGTAGTACTGTCCGTCATCCTCGGGGCGGAGTACGATCCACAAGTCCCTATCTGCAGGGACATTATCCGAGCTTCCATTGATCTGCACCTTGTCAAAGACAACATCATCATAATCTGAAGCCGGCGGATCCGGAACGAGTGTCTCGTCATACTGGACACGACAGGTGGTGTCCAACGTGCCGGTTGGCGCCGGCACATTTGGAGTGGGAGGAGGTAATGGTCCCGCTTGGTCCGGTTCTGCATCTGGCGATTGATCCGGGACCGACTCACGGGTTGAATCCATAGCAGATGAACCCTCTCGCTCTGGCGCTAAACATTTTCCAATTACAATCTGGCCCGAAGGTACACTTGCCGCTGTTTGATAGTCCTTTACAGGTCCGTACAACAGGGCCAAGGAGGCTATCGCCAAGCTGCCTGCTGAGATCCTGTCGGATCTTGTCCACACCATGAGATCCACTCCTCCAGACGCTTGGAGGGCATGACACGCGCCGGCCACGGGCCACCCCGAAGCAATCTCCGTGTACAGGTCGGAGAGGCGTGTAGTTCGCGCTGTGATACTCGATCAGGACGAGGTGTGAGGTTGCAGGTATCTGCGACGAGCCATCGGAACCAAAATCGGGATCTTGGTGTCTCTGATGGTCTGGGACGGTCGATGACCTGGGCTGCCTTGGAGCAGGGGTGTGCTGACGATGGCCCAGGTGTCGGGGTCGTTGCTGTCAGGGTGTGCTGTCAGCAGTGCTGGGTGTGCGCTCAGGAGCGGGGCGTCAAGGCGTGTGATGGCACGAGCACCGATACGTGTTCGGTCACCTCGGCGCCGTACGAGTCAGTGATCTTGAAGTTCACACGGCCGAACCACCGACCGTCTGTGGAGCGGACCCAGCGCTTCAGTAGGCCAGGGACGCGGCCTGTGGCGACGAGGAGGCCGCCAGGCGGGGGATCGTCAGCCCCGGCAGTGCCATCGTCGGGCGGACCCCAGAACGCCTCAAGGTTGACCCAGACCGGGCGGTCCAACGGCGGTGGCGGCTGAGCGTGCGATGCGGACCATGGCTTGTACATGGCTTCCCCCTTCACGAATGTGTGGCCGGGGGAAGCGGCTTTGGGGGATGGTAGGGCATCGGAGACGGTCCCAGCTGGGTCCTCGGCCCTGAGCAAACGGAGCGGGTCCGCATGGAACAGGTCAAGATCAGCGACGAGATGCGGCGGGCGCAGGCCGAGTTTCACCAACTCGTCCACGCTTCGTCAGCTCACGACCTGCGGCGTCCCTCGAACGGCACCAGGTGGACGAACCGCCAACTGCTGTTTCACATGGTGCTCGGCTACGCCGTCGTCCGTACCCTGCTCCCTCTGGTGCGCACTCTCGGCAGACTCGGGCACAGCCGGGGATTCGCCGCCACGCTGAACGCCGGCCGCCAACCCTTCCATCTGATCAACTACTTGGGCTCATGCGTCGGCGGGCAGATCCTCTCGCCACGCGCGATGACCGCCGTGCTCGACTGGATCATGCGTGGCCTTCAGCGCACCCTCGCGGCCGAGACCGAACGGAGCCTCGCGCTCACGATGCACGTTCCGACCGCGTGGGATCCCTACTTCAAGCCCACCATGAGCGTGCTCGACGTCTACCACTTCGGTACCCAGCACTTTGACCACCACCGACGCCAGCTCACCCTTGAAGGGTCGGACGACGCCTGACGACAGCCGACCAACGGTCTCCCGGCGCTGGGCGGCCACTCGCCCCCATCCCCGCGATCCTGGCCGGCTCTTCACATGATCACGAGGTGTCAACCCGGAACCCCCGATCCCGCTACCCGACCGCTGACGCAACTGGCGCAGGCCCTGCCAGCGAGGCCACCGGCGGGATCGGGGCGCGCAGCGGGGTTGACTCCTCGCGATCATGTAAGACGATCTGCGGCCAGCGGGGATGACCACTACTCGACGTCGCTCAGCTTCCCATTGCCGGCGCATGGCCGGCGGCCCATAGGCGCGCGGCCGCCCGTGAGCGGAGCGGCAAGGAAGCGGCCGCGCATGCCGTCCGGACGCAGTCCGGCCCGCCCCCGGATGGGGGCGGCTTGAAGACGTATAGAAAGTTCTCACCAGGTGTCGCGTGCTGCCCACGACGGTCGCTGCGCGAGGAGATCGGGGAACTCCGTCTGCAGCACACAGAATTCGTTGCCCCACGGGTCCCGCATCACCCAGAAGTCGTGCCCGCGCTCCTGCTGACGGCTCCACCGTGTGGCTCCGAGTGCTTCCAGCCTGCGGACTTCGGTCTCCACATCGTCGGTCTCGAGGTCGAGATGCATCCGCTCTTTGTGCGACTTGGGATCAGACGTGAGCTGAAGCAGTACACGAACCGGAGCATCGGGCAGCCGAAGCCGGCGGTACACCGCACTGCTTTTGGGATCCAAGGGCTCCTCGGTGGCACCGAGAGCGGCGATCCAGAAGGCAGCGCCTCGTTCAAGGTCTCCCACGTCGACCACGAAGTGGGCCACACGGCTGCGATGCGAGGTCACGAGCCTTCAGCACCACCGGCCGACGGGTCGGTCTCAGCAGCGATCCAGTCGAGATACTCAGGGTTGCCGTCGTAGATCGGCCGGGCGCTGACTCCGGGCACCTGGTACGGGTGGCGTTCCTTGGCGTACTGGACGATCTCAGGAACGAGCGCACGTCGCGTATGCAGGGAGGCGCGCCCCTCGGTGCGCTCATGGACCTCACCCTGCCACCGGTAGATCGAGTGGACAGGGGTGAAGTTGTGGACGCTCGAACAGAGACGCCGGTCCACGAGCTCGCGCGTGAAGCTGCGAAGCCACGCGGGATCGGGTGCAGTGATCACCACTTCGCATAGCTCGGTCATGGCGTCGTCCCGCGCTCGGCGATCAGTTCGGTCATCGCCTGCTCAGAGTCATCGCGCGTCTTGCCCATCGTGGCCCAACCGGTCATGACCTGGTCGTCATAGCCGAGACCGACCCATCGGCCGATCATGTGGATGCCGTGCGCGTGCTTCATGAACAGGTACATGGTCCCCTTGGATCGGACCGTGCCCTCGTTTGCCGCGTACCAGCCGGTGAGGACCTGGTTGTCCCAGAGGCGGCACTCCCCTGTCCAGAGGTAGCCGCCCTCTTCTGCGCTCAGCCCGTGCTCGGTGGCAGCGATGTGGACGATCTCGCCCTCTTGTCGCATGTGTACAGGCTGCGTCGCGATCTTCTCTACTCCATCGCGCGACGTTTGCCAGGACGCCCACCAGTCGCCGGTGACGGTGACGCCGCTCGGAGAGCGGCCAGCCAGCTCAGTGACCGAGATACCTAGGGCATCGGCGATCGCGATCGCGACAGATAGCAACGGCTGCTGTTCACCAGCCTCGTACCGGCGGATCTGGCGCGTATCTACGCCTGCAGCGCGAGCTAGCGCGCCCTGCGACAGCCCTAGATCGGCACGGGTGACACCCACCCGCCACCAGGCCGCACTGGTGATCGTCGACGTCATTCGACGCGACCCACTCTCCGCACGCACCGTGCTGCGCCCCGCCGTCCTGGACGACATCGACGGGGACGACACACCACCGGCGAACGGCTCCACCGCGCCGCTCCCGGACCGATCCACCCTGCAGCCCAACGCACCGGCGGACTTCCCGACCGTGCAAGCCACCCGCAACGGCAACAGCACGAACGGTTCGGGCCCGCGCAACACCGGCAAGACCCCGGCCAGCACACCGGCCGGTACCGAGAAGGACTCCGAACCATCTGTCACCGGGTTCGGAGGAGTGGACGTCAGCGACTACGTCTGACCCGAGAAGGGCGAACCCATGGAAATCAACATCGGCTCCATCAACGCCGAAGTGATCGGCATCGCCGACACCATCATCAACGACACCCCCGTCACCACCACCACCAGCGGTGGGGACGACAAGCCGACCGATGAGGTCCGACCCCAGTAACTGGCCGTCCACACCGGACGGGACCGGGATGCGAGACCCACGCACCCCCACCCCGGGGAACCGCGCTCGCATCCCAGCCCCGACCACCCCACGCAAGGAGAACACCCACACAGAGAGAACCACTCGCGAAGGACACCGATCACGATGACCCGCCCACACCACCGCCGGCGCACCCGCCGCCGCACCTGTGAACCGCGTTCGATCTACGACCCGATCTACTTCGGGATCGACGAGAACGGCCTCCCCGTCGAGGTCACCCTGATGTACCGCAACCTGCTGGACGGGGGCGAACCAGGCTCGGGCAAGTCCAGCCTGCTCAACACCATCATCGCCCACGTCGCCCTCTGCTCCGATGCCCGACTGTGGCTGTTCGACGGCAAGACCGTGGAACTCGGACTCTGGGAAGAGATCGCCGACGTGTTCGTCGGCAACTCCATGACCGACGCCCTAACCCGCCTGCGGGAACTCCAGGCCGAGATGGACATGCGCTACCGCCAGCTCAACGCGGTCAAGCGCCGCAAGATCGCCCGCGCCGACGGACTGGACGTCATTGTCTGCGTCATCGACGAACTCGCCTTCTTCTCGGTCACCATCGGCACCAAAGAGGAACAGGAAGAGTTCCGCACCCTGGTCCGCGACCTGGTCGCCCGCGGACGCGCCGCCGGAATCATTGTCATCGCTGCTACTCAGCGCCCGTCCGCCGACATCATCCCCACCAGCCTGCGGGACCTGTTCGGGTTCCGGGTCGCTTTCCGCTGCACCACCGATTCATCCAGCGACATCATCCTCGCTGTCGGGTGGGCCAAGGAAGGCTACTCCGCCCGCAACATCCGCCCCGAAGACATCGGGGTTGGTTGGATCCTCGCCGAGGGTGGCATCCCACGCCGGTTCAAGGCTGCATACCTGACCGACGCGCAAATCCGCGCCGTCATCGCCACTGCGCTGCGCATGCGCGGCATCGACCCTGCCGCCTAAACCCTCATCCCACTCAGCAGTACCTACACCCCGGATAGCACTCGCTATTCGAACAACAGGAGGAGTCTGCCCATGTTCACACTGATCGTGACCGCGCTAGTGGCCCTGGCCGTGCTCGGAATCCTCGTTCGGATCGCCGATGCGACCACCACCGATTCCCTGACCATCTCACGGGCTCCCAGAGCCTCCGTGATGGTCCGGCCCGCCACCCACCTGCGGGCCAGGCGATGAGCGCGCCGACTGTCAAGCCAGCCTTGACACCAAAACCGGCCCACAGGCACCCGCCCGACTCGGGCATCCCGGAACCGCCGCAACGTCGTGGAGAACGACGACTACGCCTCCTTCACCCGTCGCGTCATCGCCGCCCACGGCCGACGCATCGCCCGAGGCGACATCGAAGGCATTACCGCACTCGCGGAGATCGCCACCAGCCTGGATGCCGCCATGGGCCTGGCCATCCGAGGCCTGCGCGCCAACGGCTACTCCTGGAACGACATCGCCTCCCGCCTGGGCATCACTCGCCAAGCCGCCCAGCAACGCTGGGGAGGCAACCCGTCATGAACACCGGCTGCGATCAATACGACCTCACCCACCTCGCCGTCTGTGTCGTCTGCATCCACCTGATCACAAATGGCGAGTTCGACGACGGCACCGACGCCGCCGAAGTTGCCGCTGCCGGCATGGATCGCCTCTGGGGTCATCGCGCCCTCCTGCTCGATGGGACAGAGCTCGGTTTCAGCACCTGGTCCTGTGACGGCTGCGGCGACACCGACCACGGCGACCGTTACCGCGCCATCGCCGTAATCCCCACGCGGGGAGGCGAACCGTCGTGACCACACCGCAGTACCTGCACGACGACTACCTGCAGCACAACCTGATACTCGTGCGCACCGGCCGCAAATCACGGGCACCCGGCATCCGCCGCGGCCCCGACTGCGATGAACCATTCATCGACGACCACACCGGCCTCCCACACTGCCCCACCTGCCGCACCGGGCACCGCCGGTTCTGCAAAGGCTGCCACCAACTCATCGCCAACACCGCCGAAGGCGACCGGTACTGCCTGTCCTGCCAACACCAACCCACCCTGTTTGGAATGGAGTTCACCCCATGACTAACACCCAGCATCCGACCGAAGCCCAGCGATTCATCCTGGTCTGCTCCGCATGCCACGAACTCGCCGCCATGAAGCCACCACGGGAATGGACCCCAGTGTGGGGACCTCCACCACCGCATTCCCATTGGGACGGAGAACCGCTCTGTGCGGTCATGACTCGCACCGGCTACCGGACCGCCGAACCCATGCGGGTGGAGCTGTAGCCATGAGCATCGACCACACCCGCTGCTACGTCGTCACCTGCGACACCTGCCGCACCACCTTCGACGAAACCGGCGCCGACTACGTCGTCCACTTCGACACACCCGATGAGGCCATCGGCTACATCACCGAACACGGCTGGACCCTCACCGACTCCGGTGAACCCCGCTGCCTGCGCTGCACCGCCCGAATCGGCTGCGACCGCGACGGGCACGACTTCAGCCTATGGCACCCATGCGCCTGCAACGGCCGCATCCCGGATCACGCGCTGTATGGCTGCGGACTGCTCCGCTTCTGCTTCGCCTGTGATCACCACGAAACCGCCACCCTCGCAACCCTTCCGACAACCGCAGAGCCACACACCTTCGGTCGTTGACGGCGACCCCCACCCCCGGCCCACCCCACACGCATGCGTCACCAGGGAGTCCGGGGGTGGTGGTGACCGCCAACCACTGAGCACCACCCGACGAAGGAGAACAGCCATGACCACCACCCTCGACACCCCCACCACGACCAGTGCCAGCACCGCCAGCACGATCGCTGTCCCGAACGCCCGCGGGGAGGCCGTGTTCCTGCGCGCCGAGACCTACAACCTGACCGCCCGCGAGATCGTCTACGCCCTCGCCGCGCACCTGACCTACTTCGGCGACACCCTCGCCGTCCAGGTGGTTGACCCTCTTGCCGCGATCGATGCCCACATGCGGTTCAACGGCGACCTCACCGCCTGGACCCGGGGCCGCACCCCCACCGACGTCGCCGCCGTCCGCGCCCGCGCCGAGCAGATCGCCCGCGACTACTTCGGCACCTACTTCCCCGCCATCCCCTGGTAGCCGCCCATGCCCACCACCGATGACATGTCCCAGCACGAACGCAAACTCCTACGCCGCGCAGGCTCCGACCACCTCAACCGCTGGCTCACCCACACCGCCTCCACCCGGGGCTGCCGCCGCCCCGTCCGCCTCACCGGATCCATCGACACGGTGGAACGCGCCACCGGCCGCATCCTCGACACCCGCCACACCACCACCGACATGCCCGACGGCGTCCTCTACGTCCCCTGCGGCGACCGCCGCGCCTCGGTCTGCCCACCGTGCGCCGAGACCTACCGCGCCGACACCTACCAACTCATCAAAGCCGGCCTCACCGGCGGCAAGGGCGTCCCGTCATCCGTCGCCGGACACCCTGCCGTGTTCGCCACCCTCACTGCACCGTCGTTCGGGCCGGTCCACACGCGGAACGTCAACCCGAAGACCGGCAAGGTTGCCCCCTGCCGGATGCGCCGCACCATCACCCGCTGCCCCCACGGGAAGCTCCTGGTCTGCACCGCCCGGCACACCGACAACCACCCGAGTCTCGGCCGGCCGCTGTGCCTGGACTGCTACGACCACGCCCACCACGTCGTCTGGAACGCCTGGGCGGGGGAACTGTTCAGCCGCACCAACACCGCCCTCAATCGCGCCCTACGTCCCTGGGAACGCGCCTACGGCGTCAAACTCCGTATCTCCTACGGCAAGGTCGCCGAATACCAACGCCGCGGGGTCGTGCACTTCCACGCACTCATCCGCCTCGACGCCCGCGAACTCGACGACCCGGATGCGATACTCGCCCCACCGGCGGACATCACCGCACAGGACTTCGCCGAGCTCGTTGCCGGCATCGTCCCCACGGTCGCGTTGCGCACCCCCGACTACGCCGACACCGACCACAGCTGGCCCATCGAATGGGGCCCGCAACTCGACGTCCGCCCCGTCGGGAACCTCGGCACCGGACAGATCACCTCCGAGGCCGTCGCCGCCTACCTCGCGAAGTACGCGACCAAGGCCACCGAAGCCACCGGGCTGCCACCCACCGGGCGGATGACCGCCGAAGCCGCCGAGCACTACAGCGACGCCCACACCCACCTCGGCCGCCTCGTCGCCTACGCCTTCCAACTCGGCACCCTGCCGCAGGACTGGACCACCGACGAACAACAAGCCGACTGGCACAAAACCTGGGGCCGGCTGCGCCGCTGGACCCACATGCTCGGCTTCGGTGGCCACTTCGCCACCAAATCCCGCCGCTACTCCACCACCCACAAGGCCCTGCGCGCGCAACGCCGCGCCTGGCACCGCCAGCAGCACACCGACTGGCGCCGCAGGCAAGTCGACCGCCTCGAGCACCAGCACGAGCACGACGACGACACCACCTTGATCGTCTGCCAACTCACCCTCGCCGGAATCGGCTGGAACACCACCGGAGACGCCCAACTCGCCGCTGACGCCGCCGACCGCGCCCGCGCTCATCGCCAGGCCGCAAAGGAGGAGCGCACGACTGGATGACTCATATCAGAAAGGAGGGGAAGAGTAATGACGACTGCAATGGAGCCTATGTGGACGATCGAGGAAGTTGCAGAGTTCTTGAAGATTCCAGTCAAGACACTCTACGACTGGCGTCGGCACGGCCGTGGACCTCGTGCCCGCCGCATGGGCAAGCACTTGCGCTATGCGCCGTCAGATGTGCGCATCTGGCTTGACTCACTCAACAACTAGATCTCGTGAAGGAAGGCACAAGATGGCGCGACCACGACTGCCAATAGGAACAGCGGGCGAGTTCAGCGTTGTCCTGGAGCGGCCACACCATTGGCGCGCTACGTGCCAGTTTCGCGACTTCGACGGTGAGGTACGCCAGATCAGACGTTGGGCTAAGACGAAACCTCAGGCTGCGAATCGATTACGCGAGGCTGTACGAGACCGACAAGTGGCAGGAGGCGAGATCAGCGCCGAAAGCAAAGTGCCGGAGGTCGTGGACAAGTGGCTTGCCGAGTTCCGTGAGATGGTGGATCTGGGCACGCGTAGCGGGACTAGCTACGACACCTACTACAACCGCTGGACGAAGCTCCTGCTGCCGAGAGTCCGCGACTTCTCGATTAGCGAGATGACCGCAGGCCGCGCCGATCGCATCGTTCATGACATCAACAAGTCGCATTCAGCTGCGACAGCCAAGACGTGTCGAGCGATCCTCTCAGGAGCATGCGGGCTGGCCGTTCGACATGGCGCTATCAAGACCAACCCGATCCGCGACGTTCGGCGGGTCGAGCAAGGTCGTCGTCGAAAGAGGGTATCGAGAGCGCTGAGCGTTCCAGAGGCACTCAAGATATTCGAACTGTTCGATGCCGATCTCGTCGCCGTTCGCCAGGACCTTCCAGACATCGCGCGATACTTCGGGGGGACCGGTAACCGGACTGGCGAAACGCTCGCGATTCGATGGGAACGGATCGACTTTGATGCGCAGGTTGCGTACGTCGATAACAACTTGGTCCGCATCAAGGGCGAGGGACTGAAGCTCAACGACGGCAAGAGCGAGACTGCTCAGCGAGGGATTCCACTTGCAAGATGGCTGGTCGAGATGTTGAAGGATCGTCGCCAGCGCGTGGCTGCGCAGCACGGCGTCGACCCTGAGATGTTGGAGGGATGGGTTTTCCCGAACTCACGCGGCGGACTCCGTGAGGCCAACAACCTACGGCGTGACTGGCGGGCATTCCGTCGACGCCACAAGCTCGGGGAGTGGTTCACTCCGTACACCTTCCGCCGCACTGTGGCGACCCTGGTGACCGACGAGCTTCCTACCCGTGAGGCCAGTGACCTCTTGGGCCACTCCCGCATCTCACAGACCACGGACACCTACGTTGGCCGCAAGGCTGTCTCCCGCAAGGCTGCGGAGGTGCTGGAGATCTTCGCTCGGGCTGAAGAACGTGAGTTCAACGTGACCAAGATCGAACCGGAGGACCCGGCAGCCCCGTGACCTGCGGTTATGGTGGGCCCCCAGGGGATCGAACCCTGAACCCGCGGATTAAAAGTCCGCTGCTCTGCCGATTGAGCTAGAGGCCCGTGGGTCTCCAGCGTAGCCGGACGCGACCGCCGCCCGGAGATCACCACGACCCGTACGGCGGCGCGTCCGCCACAGCACCGATGTGCTGCTCGCAACGCCGCCTGGACCCGAGCAGTACGTCCGCGCTGTGGATCGAGCCGCGATGTACGGGTCGGGCGATCATGCCGCCAATGGCCCAGCGGCCTGCACGCAGCGGAGCCGCCCGATGACCTTCGCATAGCTGGTCTGGAGTAACGCAGGGTCAGTTCTCGCGACGCTGCGCCACCACCCATCCTGGGGAACATGCGACCCCGTCACCTGCTCCCCGGACTGCTCGGTGGCTTGCTCGCGGCCGGATGCGCGAACGCGGACACCGTTGTCCAAACGGCGGCGTCGACCAGGCCCGTGCACACCGTTCAGGTGAGCGAGACGTTCCAGCGCGGTGCCGGCCCGGCGATCACCTACGACGAGGGGCTGGTGCCCGCAGGCGCAAGGGGCGCGGTGCAGTCGCGGTCAGGGGAGGGCACCACCACGGTGATGCTCGCTGTCCGGGCTCTCGAGCCGCACCGCGTGTACGGGGCCCACGTGCACACGCAGCCGTGCGGGGAGCAGCCTGACGCCGCGGGGCCGCACTTCCAGTACGCCGCCGACCCGGTGCAGCCGAGCGTCGACCCCACGTTCGCGAACCCGCAGAACGAGATCTGGCTCGACCTCACCACCGACGAGACCGGGGCCGGCAGCACCGAGTCGACCGTCGCGTGGACGTTCCCGGCCGACCGGCGGCCGAAGTCGCTGGTCCTGCACACCCACCAGACCTCCTCCGAGCCCGGCGAGGCCGGCACCGCGGGCGATCGCGTCGCCTGCGTCTCCGTCGACTTCTGACGTCGGGGACAATGGGGCCCTGTGAGTGCCCCGACCACCGTCCGCCCGCTGCGCATCGGATCGTTCGTGTCAGATACGCCGGTGGTGCTCGCCCCCATGGCCGGCATCACCAACGCGGGCTTCCGGCGCCTGTGCCGCGAGCAGGGCGCGGGCTTCTACGTCTGCGAGATGATCACTTCGCGCGGGATCGTGGAGAAGAACCCGCTGACGTTCCGGATGATCGAGTTCGACGCGGACGAGCACCCGCGGTCGATGCAGCTCTACGGCGTCGACCCGGTCGCGATGGGGCTGGCCGTCCGGATGATCGTCGAGCGGGACCTCGCCGACCACATCGACATGAACTTCGGCTGCCCCGTCCCCAAGGTCACGCGGCGGGGCGGCGGGGCGGCGCTGCCGTACAAGCGCAGGTTGTTCGAGCGGATCGTGCGCGCGGCGGTCGAGAACGCCGGATCGGTTCCCGTCACCGTCAAGATGCGCATCGGCATCGACGACGAGCGCCACACCTACCTCGACGCCGCGCGCAGCGCCGCTGGCGCCGGGGTCGCAGCCGTCGCCCTGCACGCGCGCACCGCGGCGCAGCGCTACTCGGGCACGGCCGACTGGTCGGCGATCGCCCGGCTCCGCGACGCCATGCCCGCGGAACTGCCGGTGCTCGGCAACGGCGACATCTTCAGCGCCGCCGACGCGCTCGCGATGGTCGCGCAGACCGGGTGCGACGGCGTGGTCGTCGGGCGTGGGTGCCTCGGAAGGCCATGGCTCTTCGGTGATCTGGAGGCCGCGTTCGCCGGACGCCCGCTACCGGAGCCGCCGAACCTGGGGCAGGTGGCGGCCACCATGCGCCGTCACGCCGTGCTCCTCATCGAGCACATGGGCGACCACAAGGGCATCCGCGACATGCGCAAGCACATCGCCTGGTACCTCAAGGGCTTCCCAGTGGGGTCCGACCTGCGCCGCCGCCTCGGCATGGTGAGCAGCATCGACGAGCTGGACGAGCTGCTCACCCAGCTCGACCCCGACATCGCCTTCCCGCCTGACGCCGACGGCCCACGCGGCCGGCAGGGCTCGGCGGGCCGGGTGGTCCTCCCCGAGCACTGGCTGGACGACCCGGACGACGCCACCGTCCCGCTGGGCGCCGAGCTGGAGCACTCCGGCGGCTGAGGCTGAGCCGCCTCGTACGGGTTGCGGACCTCAAGGACCGGCGTTCCGCCGTCGACACCTCTGGCATGACGATGCTGGGCGCGGCCAGGCGGGAGCACGTTCCGTCCACGCCTGGAGCGGCAGGCGCGGTATGGCACACGGCTGCCGCGGAGGAGCTCGCAACGGCCGGCCGCTGGGAGCAGGCCTACCAGCACCTCCGCACGGCCGTCCGGCTGCTGAACGGGCAGTCCGGCGTCGACGAGCTCGACCGGCTCCGTCGTGAGCACGCCGAGGCGCGGGAGCAGAGCCGCCGCGACTGCCTCACCGACACCTACAACCGTCGCTACCTCGACGAGCGGCTCGTCGCGCTCCTCCGGGAGCCGGGCGGGGTCGGGCCGGCCGGTATCGCGGTCGCGCTGCTGGACGTCGACCACTTCAAGCAGATCAACGACACCTATGGCCACCCGTTCGGCGACCGCGTGCTGCAGCGGCTCGTCGCCGTGATCGACTCGACGCTGCCGGAGAGCGCGTTCTGCGCCCGCTACGGCGGCGAGGAGTTCGCGATCGTCCTTCCCCGGCACGACCGCCACGAGGCCGTGCGCGTCTGCGAGACCGTCCGGGAGCGCGTCGACGGCCACTTGTGGCCGGAGCTCGCGCCCGAGCTCTGCGTGTCCGTCAGCATCGGCGTCGCTCACGGCTTCGGACCGGTGACGGGTCACGACGGGCTGGTCGCCGCGGCGGACCGCCTCCTGTACGCGGCGAAGCACGCCGGGCGCAACGCCGTGGCGTTCCACGACGCCCACACCGGACACGTGCGGCTCGCCGGGCCGGCGGCCGGCCGCCGGTCGATCCCCCAGCCACCGGTCGTCGCACCCCACTGCGATCAAAGGGCCTCCGCTCCGTAAGCTCGGATCGAGACGTTGAGGGGCGGGCTCGGGCGGTTCGCGCCCGTGCCCGCCCCCTGTTCGTGCCGAGGAGGTGGGCGTGGAGGACGGTCCGTACCGTGCTCAGCGCCCCACCGAGGGGCGTAGGCGCGCCTACGAGGACCCGTACGAGGATCCCCAGGACGTCCTCGCCCGCCACGGCCTGCTCGGCTCCGATCCGGCTGTGCCGCCCCCCGGCAGCCGCGCTGCCCGCCGCCGGGCGGCCGAAGACGAGGCCGGCGCCGACAGCGGGCGGCAAGGCGTCGACCTGCCACCCGGACGGTACGACTCCCCGCCTCGGGGCGGCCCGCGGTCCGGGCACCGCTACCGAGACGACGAGCCGGACCCGGGGTACCGGAACGGGTACGCGGCGCCCGACGAGAACGAGCGCTGGGGATCGCGGTCCGCGCCGCCCACCGGCCCCGGAGGCCGACGGCGCGCGCCCGAGCCGTTCGACGCCCCGCCCGCCCCCGACGCCACCACAGCCCTTCCCCCGGCCCGAGCGCTCAGGCGTCACACCGCACCCCCTGCCGGCGGCTCCGGACGGCGGCAGGCGGCCGAGCCGGGCGGAACACCCGCCGCGGCCGATGGCCGTCGGCGGCGCGACGACGATTTCGACGAGCCCTTCGACGAGCCCGCCGCCCCACGCCGCCGCCGAGCCGCCCCCGACGACGATCTGCAGGACGCGGTCCAGTCCAGTGGCCCCGCCCGCGCCACCCGACGCCGCACCGCGGATTTCCCGGACGAGCCCGCGCCTCGCCGAGCCCGCCGGACCGAACCCCCGAACGGCAGCGCCCGCCGCCTCGCCCCCTACGACAGCCCCTACGACGACCCGCCGAACGGCCGGCGGCAGCACCCGTCCGATGCTCTCGACCCGGCCGCGCCCACGCGCCGTCGACGCACCGAGGAATCGCCCGAGCTGACGGCCAGGCGCTCGCCGGACTACGACGAACACGTCGGCGGCGGCGCCCGTCGCTACCGGGACTCCGTCGACGCCCCGGATGTCCCGCGACGGTCCGTCGAGCCAGTGGTCGGCGGAGCCACCACCGCCCTGCCCGCCACGGGGGCCCGCCGCAGGCGCAGCGCTGATCACGACGTCGGCGCGCCCCCGGCCACGGCCATCCCTACCGGTGAACGCCCGCGCCGACGACGGCTCGACCCAGGCGACGGCCCGGACATGCCGGTAGCAGCAACCACCGCGATCCCCGCCCGCCGCCGCGAGAGCGAGCCGGATGCGCCGGCGACGACCGCCCTGCCCATCACCCGTCGGCGCCCCGCCGAACCGCCCGACGACACCCCGGTCCGGAGCACCCGCGCCCGGCCGGCCGACGCCGACGAGCCGGCTCCTCCCGTGGACCGGGCGCGCACCGACGTCGAGCCGAGCTCGCGGAGCAGGGCCGCCGCGATGAACCCCGAAGCCACGGTCGCTGTCCGCCGGGCTCCCCATGACGACGACGCCCGCCGGTCCGATCGCGACGACGACGCGCACACGCGCGCGATGCGCATCGACGAGACGCTTACCCGGCTGACCGCGGCCCACGCCGGGGTGAGACTCGCGGTGACCGATCGCCGACTCGGAGAACCGAGCGCGCCGCCGCAGCGGCGCAGGCCCGCTGTCATCGCGGGGCGGCTACTCGCCGGGGCGATGGCCCTTGCCGTACTCGCAGCCACTGCGTTCGGGTGGGGCACGAAGACGTGGCTGGGCGCGGCCGTCCGCGATGCCGCTGCCCTCGATCCGGGTTCGAGTGCCGTCGTCGACGCCGCCGCCCAGGCCGGCGACGAGAACGTGCTGGTGGTGGCCACCAAGCCCGCCTCGGACTCTGCCCAGCCGCGTGCCGACACCGTCGCCGTCGCACACATCCCGGACAGCGGCGGCCCGGTCACGGTGCTCGCGTTCCCCCTCGACCTGGAGATCAACCGGCCGCCGTGCGAACGCTGGGACGCCGGCGCGGCGACGTACGCGGACGAGCCGGAGCAGGCAGAGGCCCGCACTCAGCTCGTCAGTGCCCTTGACGTCGGCGGACCGCGCTGCATCACCCGGGTCGTGCAGCAGCTCAGCGGGCTCGCGATCACCAAGTACGTCGGCATCGACCTGGCCGCCGTGCCTGCGATGACCGATGCGGTGGGCGGGGCCGAGGTCTGCGTGCCGCGCCCGGTGCTCGACGGCGTGCTCGGCCCGGTCGTGCCCGAAGCGGGCCCCAACCGGCTGGCAGGCGTGCGCGTGGGTGACTTCGTGCAGGCAGGCAACGTGGAGGGCGAGCCGTCGCCCGAGTACGGGCGCATCGAGCGCCAGCAGCAGGTGCTCGCCGCCGTGCTCGACTCGGCGGTGTCGGGCACCGCGCTGCTGGACGTCCGCCGGATCACGGCGCTGCGCCCGACGCTCACCGACGCCCTGCTGACCGACGGGGCGGGGATCGACCAGGTGCTCGCGCTCGCGATGACCCTGCGCCGCCTCGATGCCGATGGCGTGCGGTACGCGGCGGTGCCGACCGGTGAACGGAACGCGCGCGGCAACGCCGTCATGCGAGACACGGACGCAGCGGCACTGTTCTCCGCCGTTCGCGCCGATCAGCCGCTCCCTGCCGACATCACGGACCCCGGCGCCGGAACGGCCGGTCCCACGCCGAGCGAGGTCGCTCTGGAGGTCGTCAACGCCTCCACCCGCTCCGGGCTCGCCGGTGAGGTGAGCGAGACGTTGAGCTCACTCGGCTTCAAGGTGGGCGAGCCCTCCAGCGCCGATCAGCCCACCTCCGAGACCGTGATCCGGTTCTCCCCCGACCAGGCGGCCGCCGCCGAGGTGCTGAGGACCACGGTGCCGTCGGCCACCGAGGTGCCCGACCCTGGCAGCACCGGCGTGCTGCAGCTGGTGCTCGGCCGCTCGTTCGACGACGTGGTCCGGGCGCCGTCCGAGCCGATCGCGCTGTCCGCCCCCACCACCGAAGCATCCGCGGAACCGGCCGTCACCTGCACGTGAGATCCCACGACGTTCACCGCGGGTTCACTCTCCCGCGCGGCTGTTCGTCCGGTTCGCGACTACTCTTGGCACATGCGCGACGTCTATCAGGAGCAGCTCGATGATCTCGCGGGTGCCCTGGCGGGCATGTGCACACAGGTGGCGGATGCGATGCGTAAGGCCACGCGGGCGCTCCTCGAAGTCGACCTGCAGCTGGCCGAAGAGGTGATCTCCGAGGACATCCGCATCGACGAGGTCCGCGCATCCGCAGAGGAGAAGGCGTTCGCACTGCTGGCGCTGCAGGCGCCCGTGGCCACCGACCTGCGGATCGTGGTGTCGGCCATCCACGGCGCCGGCGACATCGAGCGGATGGGCGATCTCGCGCTCCACGTCGCTCAGGCCGCCCGCCGCCGCCACCCGCACCCCGTGCTGCCCGCCGAGGTGACGCCCTACTTCGCGGAGATGGGCAGGGTCGGCGTGGAGCTGGCGCTGAAGGCAGGCGACGTCATCCGCACCCGCGACCTCGCCCGCGCCGCGGAGCTGGAGTCCGACGACGACGCCATGGACGACCTCCACCGGCACATGTTCTCGGTGCTGATGGACCGCAATTGGAGCCACGGTGTCGGCCCGGCCGTCGACATCACGCTCCTGGCCCGCTTCTACGAGCGCTACGCCGACCACGCCGTGGCCGTCGCGCGACGGATCGTCTACGTCGTCACCGGCCAGATGCCGGGGCCGCTCACTGTCTAGTGGTTCCACTGGTCACGCGTCATTCACCCGGCCGCTGCTGCCATCGAGTCGGCGACTTCATAGGCTCTTCGGCGTGCCTCCCGCTCCGTTGCCACAACAGCTGGCCGAGCTGTCCGAACTACTCGGCCGGATGTGCACGGCCGCGGCCGGCGCGCTGAACCGCGCCACCACCGCCCTGCTGGAATGCCGGGAACGGCTGGCCGAGCAGGTCATCGCAGGCGACGCGGCGATCGACGCGCTCCGCGCCCAGGTGGAAGACCTCGCGGGAGACGCGCTGCTGTTCCACAGCCCCGTCGCGGGCGACCTGCGAGCCGTGGTGGCCAGCATCCGGGCCGTCAGCGACATCGAGCGCATGGGCGACCTGGCGCTGCACATCGCCGAGGTCGTGCGGATGCGCTGCCCGAACCCGGCGCTGCCGGTCGAGGTGCAACCGGCGTTCGCCGAGATGGGGAAAGTCGCCGTGCAGCTCGCGCTCAAGGCGGCGGAGGTCGCGCGCACCCGCAACGTGATACTCGCGGCCGAACTGGACGCCGACGACGACGCGATGGACGTGCTGCACCACGGGATGATGGAGGTGCTCATGGACGAGCACTGGCCACACGGGATTCCCGCTGCCGTCGACGTGACGCTGCTGGCGCGGTACTACGAACGGTTCGCCGACCACGCGGTGGTCGTGGCGCGGGAGACGGTCTACGCCGTGACCGGCCAGGAGCCCGACGCCCTCCCGATCTGACTCGTGACGGATACGCGCGCTATGGCGCGCGTATCCGCTCACGACCGCCGATCAGCCGAAGCGGCCCGAGACGTAGTCCTCGGTGGCCTTCTCCTTGGGCTGGGAGAAGATCGTCTTGGTCTCGTCCATCTCCACGAGCTTGCCGGGCTTGCCGGTGCCCTCGATGTTGAAGAAGCCGGTGTAGTCGCTCACGCGCGCGGCCTGCTGCATGTTGTGCGTGACGATGACGATCGTGTACTCCATCTTCAGCTCGTTGATCAGGTCCTCGATCGCGAGCGTGGAGATGGGGTCGAGGGCCGAGCACGGCTCGTCCATCAGCAGCACGTCGGGCTGCACGGCGATGGCCCGTGCGATGCACAGGCGCTGCTGCTGTCCACCCGAGAGGCCCGAACCGGGCTTCTCGAGCCGGTCCTTGACCTCGTTCCAGAGGTTGGCGCCGCGCAGCGACCTCTCGACGAGCTCGTCGGTGGCGTCCTTCCGTAGCTTCTTGCTGTTCAGCCGCTGGCCCGCGATCACGTTGTCGTAGATCGACATCGTGGGGAACGGGTTGGGCCGCTGGAACACCATGCCGATCTGACGCCGCACGCCCACCGGGTCGATCCCGGGGCCGTAGAGGTCCTTGCCGTCGAGTTCGAGCTGGCCTTCCACGTACGCGCCGGGGATGACCTCGTGCATACGGTTGATCGCACGCAGGTAGGTCGACTTGCCGCAGCCGGACGGCCCGATCAGCGCCGTGACCGTCTTCGGTCGGATGGACATGTTGACGCCCTCGACCGCGCGGAACGAGCCGTAGTAGATGTTCAGGTCCTTGGCTTCGATCGCCTTGCCCATCGCAGGGCTCCTATCGGGTCTTCGGGGCGAACATGCGGGCGATGAGTCGCGCCAGCAGGTTCAACAGCATGACGATGATGATCAGTACGAGGGCCGCGGTCCAGGCCCGTTCCAGGTACGGCTCGCGCGGTACGCCGGGCGTGGCGTACGAGAGGTAGGCGAACACCGGAAGGGTGGCCATCCGCCCGTCGAACGGGTTGAAGTTGAGCGCTGTGGTGAGGCCGACCGCGACCAGCAGCGGCGCGGTCTCGCCGATCACGCGGGCGATGGCCAGCGTGATCCCGGACGCGATGCCGGCGATCGACGTCGGGATCACGACCTTGAGGATCGTGCGCCACTTCGGCACGCCGAGCGCGAACGCGGCCTCGCGAAGCTCGTTCGGCACGATCTTCAGCATCTCCTCGGTGGCACGTACCACCACCGGGATCATCAGCACCGACAGCGCCACGGCACCGGCGAATCCGAGCCGGGCGCCGGGACCGACCAGGTAGGTGAACAGCGCCACCGCGAAGAGCCCGGCGACGATCGACGGGATGCCGGTCATCACGTCGACGAAGAACGTGATCGCGCGCGCCAGCCGGCCCTTGCCGTACTCCACCAGGTAGATGGCTGTGAGCAGGCCAACCGGGATGGACATCACGGCCGCCAACCCGGTGATGATCAGCGTGCCCATGACGGCGTGGTACGCGCCACCGCCCTCGCCGACCACGCCACGCATGGACGAGCTGAAGAACTCGGGGTCGAACCGGACGAGGCCCTGGGAGACGACCGTGAAGATCACCGAGATCAGCGGGATCACCGCGAGCCCGAACGCACTGCTGACGATCACGGTGACCAGCCGGTCGGTGGCCTTGCGCCGGCCCTCGACCCGCCGCGAGGCGACGTAGAGGGCCACCGCGAAGAGCACAACCGTGCCGACGACGAAGAGCCCGATGCTGAAACCGACCACGGCCAGCAGCAGCCCGATGACCACGGCGGATGCCGCAAGCCCGCCAGGGACCGCCCACCGAGGTAGCTGCCCCTGGATCTCCAGCCCGCTCGATGGCGGTGGGAGCGCGCTCGTGCGCTGCTCGCGCTTGCTGGTGTCGACGGTCATCAGTTGGCCCCCGAGAACTCTCGGCGTCGGTTGATGATGTAGCGCGCGATGGAGTTCACCGCGAGGGTGATGAGGAAGAGCACCAGCCCCGACGCGATGAGGACGTTGACGCCCAGCCCGCTTGCCTCGGGGAACTGCAGAGCGATGTTGGCCGCGATCGTCGACGGGTTCCCGTTGCTGATCAGGTTGAACGTGATCCCGCCGGACACCGAGAGCACGATCGCGACGGCCATCGTCTCGCCGAGCGCGCGCCCGAGGCCCAGCATGGCGCCGCTGATGATCCCGGACCTGCCGAACGGCAGCACCGCCATCCGAATCATCTCCCAGCGGGTGGCGCCGAGCGCGAGCGCGGCTTCCTCGTGAAGCCTCGGCGTCTGCAGGAAGACTTCGCGCGAGACGGCCGTGATGATCGGCAGGATCATGACGGCCAGCACGACACCCGCCACCAGCATCGTGCGCCCGGTGGCGGACACCGGACCGGCGAAGAGCGGGATGAAGCCGAGGTTGCCCTCCAGCCACTGCATCAGCGCCACGGAGGCCGGCGCCAGCGTCCAGGCACCCCAGAGCCCGTACACGATGCTCGGGACGGCGGCCAGCAGGTCGACGACGTAGCCCAGCGGCTGAGAGATCCGCCTCGGGGCGTAGTGGGTGATGAACAGGGCGACCGCAACCGCGAGCGGCGTTGCGATGATCAGGGCGATGACCGCGGCGAGCAGCGTGCCGAAGATCAGCGGTGCGACGTAGGCAGCGAAGCCGGCCCCGCCGGGGATGTCGGCGGCGGGCGCGGTGAGCGCCGGGACCGATTCGACGAGCAGGAACGCCGCCACACCGGCCAGCACGACCAGGATGAGGATGCCCGCGCCCTTGGCCATGCCGGCGAAGACGCGGTCCCCGGGCTGCACGACGGGCTTGACGGCGGTGGCGGGCGGCTGCGGATCGACGGCAGGCGCTGGGCCCGGGGTGGTTTCGGTACTCACATGATCCCTTCCGGCGGATCGCCGGGGAAGTTCGAGCGCGCAGAACGGTCACGGACCGAAGGCCCGAACGGTTTCATGATGACAACCGTCCGGGCCTCGCGGCTACGTGATGTCGCGCTCAATCATCCCGCCGCGGCGATGGCATCGATCGCGGGCTGGAACGTGCTGCGCTGGCTGTCGGAGATCGGCGCGTTGCCGGCGTTCTCGCTCGCCGCCGTCTGTCCCGCCTCGCTGGCGATGTAGTTCAGGAACGCCTTCACCGTGCCGGCCTGAGCCGGGTCGGAGTACTGCGTGCAGGCCAGCGTGTAGGACACCAGGACCACCGGGTAGGCGCCGGGGGTGTCGCGCTTCAGCTCGACGGCGAAGTTGTACCGCCCCTGCCCCTCGACACGGGGAGACGCCTCGACAACGGCCGCTGCGGCATCCGGCGTCGGGTTGACGTGGGCGTTGCCCACCAGCACGTCGACCGTGCCCAGGTCACCGGCCTGGCTGAGGTCGGCGTAGCCGATGGTGCCCTGACCACCCTGGATCGCGCCGACCACGCCCGAGGTGCCCTGCGCGGCCTCGCCGCCCTGGACCGGCCACACGCCGTCGGGCTCGTGCGGCCAGTCGGCGCCGGCCGCCTCGGCCAGGTACTCGGTGAAGTTCTCGGTGGTGCCCGACTCGTCCGACCGGTTCACCGGGGTGATCGGCGTGGCTGGCAGCTGCGCGCCGGGGTTCTCACCGGCGATCGTCGGGTCGTTCCAGGTGGTGATCTGCCGGTTGAAGATCTTCGCGATCGTGCCGGCGGACAGCTGGAGGTTGTCGACGCCGTCCAGATTGAACACCACCGCGATCGGCGAGATGTACAGCGGCATCTGGATGACGTTGTCCGGGCCGCCGCAGACCTGCTGCGCCGCCGGAAGCTCCTCTTCGTCGAGGGCGGCATCGCTGCCCGCGAACTGCACCGCACCCGCCGTGAACTGGGTGCGGCCCGCACCGGAACCGGTGGGGTCGTAGTTCACGGTGGCGTCGGGGGCGACGCTGCTGAAGCCGGCGATCCAGGCCTCCATCCCGGCCTGCTGCGAGGTGGCTCCGGCACCGGAGATGGTGCCGGAGACGTCGGTCGCTGCAGGCGCGCCACCACCGGCCGGCGGGGCGGCGGCCTCGTTGGCGGCGCCGCAGCCTGCGAGTAGGAGAGCGCCGCTGGCGGCTACGCCGACCGCGGCGAGTCGGGCACGCGAGCCGTGCCGCAGGGTGTTCACCTGTGTTCCTCCGTACGTGGGTTCCCGTGCAACGGGCTCGGGCGGCTCGGGGGCCGCTCGCCGGGAACGCTAGGTAAGGCCGGTGGACGGGCCCCGCCGTTCAGATGAACGCAAGATGAACAGGTCCCCCGGGTGAGGCATTGCACTCACGGAGCGTGGACCGTGATCTTGCCGTGACCTGCGCCGACGTGATCAGTTGCAGCAACGCTGTGGTTGCCGACGGGTGAACAGCCGTCATCGCCGATACGAAACATCGGCCTGCCATCGGGTGAACCCCAGGCTGCCGTAGAGCTTCACAGCGGCAGCGTTGTCCGCCTCGGTGTAGAGCATCACGCGTGACTGCCCGCGCTCGCGCAGATGGCGCAAACCGGCGAGCGTCAGCGCGGCACCCAGCCGCTTGCCCTGCGCCGACGGGTCGACGCCGAGCACGTACACCTCGCCGATCGACTCGGGCTCGGTGTGCACCTTGGTCCAGTGGAACCCCAGCAGCCGGTCCGCCTCGTCGACCGCCAGTAGGAAACCCGCCGGGTCGAACCACGGCTCGGCCTCCCGCAGGCGCAGCTGGCCACGGTCCCAGCCGCCCTGCTCCGGGTGCCAGTCGAACGCGGCGTTGTTGACCCGCAGGAACTCATCGTCGTCCTGCCCCGGCACGAAGGCGCGCAGCCGCACACCCGCGGGCAGCTGCGGCTCCGGCAACCCGTCGAGCAGGCTGCGCCGCATCTGCCACAGCTCCCGAACCGGGGTGAAGCCGAGACGGGCGGCCAGTGCCACCGCGCCCGGATGCTGCCCGTGGGCCCAGACGCGGAGCGTGCCGCCCGCACGGGCCAGCACCTCCTCGACGATCCGCCTGCCGAGCCCTGTCCTCCGGTGGTCGGGGTGCACCACGAGCTCCGCGACGCCGTCGGCGGTGTCGAGCTGGGCCACGCCGCGCAACGCGCCGTCGTCGAGGGCGAGCAGGTGCGCCGCGCCGTCGTCGGTGAGGTGCATCAGCACGTGCTCGCCGAGGGGCTCGGCGCCGTCGGCGGTGGTGGCCGCGGCGGCGAGTGCCCTTACCTCGCCGGCCAGCGCTTCGTCCAACCCGGCCCGCCACGACAGTTCGATCACCCGCACGACGTTAGCGCCTATCGCGGACGGCGGCCTCAGGAGCGGCCGGCGACCTCGGAGACCTGGCGCGGGACCCGGTCGCCTTCATCGTCGTCACCGGGCCCGCCGTCGTCGTCCAGTAACCCGACCGGCGACGCGCCCAGCCCGCCGCGGGTGGGGCGGACGAACTTGTAGCCCACGTTCCGTACGGTGCCGATCATCTGCTCGTGCTCGGGGCCGAGCTTGGCACGCAGCCGCCGGACGTGGACGTCGACCGTGCGCGTGCCGCCGAAGAAGTCGTAGCCCCACACCTCCTGCAGCAGCTGCGCGCGGGTGAACACCCGGCCCGCGTGCTGCGCGAGGTACTTGAGCAGCTCGAACTCCTTGTAGGTGAGCTCGAGGAGCCTGCCACGCAGCCGCGCGGCGTAGGTGGCCTCGTCGATGACGAGCTCGCCGAGCACGAGCGCGCCGCCGTCGCGGCCCGAGTCGGCACCGGGGCGCGACTTCAGCAGCCGCAGCCGGGCGTCCACCTCGGCAGGACCGGTGGTGGGCAGCAGGATCTCGTCCACGACCCACTCACCGGAAACGGCGACCAAACCGCCCTCGGTGAGCACCGCGATGACGGGCACGTCCATGCCGGTGCTGCCGAGCAGCCGGCACAGGCTGCGCGCCGCGACCAGGTCGGTGCGCGCGTCGACGAGGACGGCGTCGTGCGGACCGGCGTCCAGCAGCGCCGCGACCTCGGGAGCCGCCGTGCGGACCCCGTGTGGAAGCAGCGTCAGAGCTGGCAGCACGGACCCGGGATCGGGGTCGGCCGTCAGCAATAGGAGTTCCACGTGGCGTGCCTCCTCTCCCACCGGGAGTTGGGCCGCCCGCTGCGGCCCCTCCTCCGAGCACGGCGGGCTGCGCTGACGCACCGTTCACATCCGCGTGACCCGGCGGGAACACCACACGCGGATCGATGCAGGATAACCGGGTGGTGGTCGATCACACGAGTCGCGCGGCGCAGGTCACGCCGGTTGCGGTCACGGCGACCTCTGCCGACGGGGTCAAACTCTCCGGCGTGCACCTCTCCCGGGAGGCGCGCGGGCAGGCTATCGGACTGGTCGTCGCGCACGCGTTCACCCACCATGTCGGGCATCCGACCACCCGCAAGCTGCTCGCCGCGCTCGCCGCCGTGGCCCCCGTCGTGGCCCTCGACATGCGCGGTCACGGCCGCTCGGGAGGCCGCAACACGGTCGGCGACCGCGAGCCGCTCGATCTCGACGCTGCGGTGGCCGTCGCACGCGACCTCGGCTACGAGCGGGTGGCCACGATCGGGTTCTCCCTCGGCGCCGCGGTGGCACTGCGCCAGGCAGGCAAAGGCGCCCACCGGCCGGATGCTGTGGTGGCCGTGAGCTCACCCGCCCGCTGGTACTCGCGCGAGACCGCGGCCATGCGCCGGGTGCACTGGCTGCTCGAACAGCCGCACGGCAGGCTCGCCGCCCGGGCGATCGGCGTGCGCCTCGACGGTGGATGGGAGGTCGTCCCGCCCTCTCCCGTCGAGGTGGTCGCCGACATCGACGTGCCGCTGCTGCTCGTCCACATCGCGGGCGACCACTATTTCTCCGCGGCGCACGCACGCGCGCTCGCGACTGCGTCGGGCGGGCAGGCCGAGTCGTGGACCGAGCCGGGTGACGGGCACGGGGAGAGCGGGACCACCCCAGAGCTCGCCAGGCGGATCGCCCGCTGGGCCCTCGCCGCCGCGGGCGCCCGCCCGAGCGAAGCGGCGGCAATCAGACAGAGCCCCGGTGACGGCCGGGAACCGGCTCGCTCTACCGTCGAAACCTCAACCCCGGCAGAACGCCGGGCCGCAAGGTCGGAGGTCGGATGAGGCGCCTGGTCATCGCGCTGCTCGTCCTGGTCGGGCTGTTCGTCGCCGTGGACTACGGAGCCGCCGCGCTCGCCGAGTCCGCGGTGTCGCGCCAGATGCGTGAGCAGATCGGTCTCGTCGACGACCCGTCCGTGCGGATCAACGGCTTCCCATTCCTCACGCAGGCGATCTCCGGCGACTACTCGAGCGTCGACGTCGACGCCGAGCGGATCCGCGTGGGCGAGCTGCAGGAGCTGACCGTGCACGCGCAGCTCCGCGACGTCAGTGCACCGCTGCCGATGCTGCTCGGATCGGGCCCGAAGTCGCTGTCCGTGAAGGAGGTCGAGGGCATCGTCCAGATCCCCGCCTCCGACGTGGAACGGCTCGTCCCCGGCATCGAGAAGCTGCGCATCGAGAACGTCGACGACTACGCCCTCGAGCAGGCCGTCGACGAGGGCGGCGACAAGTCGCTGCGGACGATCGACCCGGAAAACGCGGTTCGGCTCGCCGGCAACATCACCCTGCTCGGCGAGGAGCAGGAGGTGGCCGTCATCGCCATGCTCGAGCTGGTGGACGGGCAGGCGCAGATCGTCCCGCTCGACGTGCGGATCGGTGGCATCGACGCGGACCCGCTCCCCCCGTCGGTGCAGCGGACGCTGCAGCAGCAGTTCACCCTGCGGATCGACCCCGGCTCGCTCCCCCTCGCGGCAACGCCGACGAAGCTCCGCGCCGTCGGCGGCGCGCTCGAGATCAGCGGCTACGCCGACGACCTCACCCTCGGCGACGGCGCGGTATCGGCTACCGGCTAGCCGACGCGGCGGCCGCGCGGAAACCCGCAAGTGACCTGCTCCTCATCCGTACTGCCGCGATCCCGCATCCTCGGTTACCCTCACCAGCGTGTTCTGGCCGCTGACCCGTCGCCGCGCAGTTGATCTGTGCCGCGTCGGCAGCTGCCTGTGTCGCGCCTCCTGAGCATCTGCGTCCTTCCACGCCCTCAGGAGCATTCGCATGACCGAATCACCGCACCCGTCTGCCGTGCCCCGTGCCGGCAGCGGGTTCGCGCACGCCCGAGATCGCACCACCGACAGCCAGGGAGCCACCGCATGAGCCGCCAGGACGTCCTGGTCACCGCCGACTGGGCCGAGAAGAACCTCGGCACCGACGGCATCGTCTTCCTCGAGGTCGACGAGGACACCACCGCCTACGACGGCGGCCACCTGCCCGGCGCCGTCAAGATCAACTGGACCACCGAGCTGCAGGACCCGGTGCGCCGCGACATCGTCGACAAGGACCAGTTCGCGCAGCTGCTGTCGGCCAAGGGCGTGAGCAACGACGACACCGTCGTGCTCTACGGCGGCAACAACAACTGGTTCGCCGCCTACGCCTACTGGCAGTTCAAGCTGTACGGACACGCCGACGTCAAGCTGCTCGACGGCGGACGCAAGAAGTGGGAGCTCGACGGCCGGACGCTGACCACGGACGTCGTGGAGCCCACCGCCACCACCTACACCGCGCAGGACCCGGACCTGTCGATCCGCGCCTTCCGCGACGAGGTGGTCGACTCGATCGGCAAGAAGAACCTGGTCGACGTCCGCTCGCCCGACGAGTTCTCCGGCAAGATCCTCGCGCCCGCCCACCTGCCGCAGGAGCAGTCGCAGCGGCCCGGCCACGTGCCCTCGGCGATCAACATCCCGTGGAGCAAGGCAGCCAACGAGGACGGCACGTTCAAGTCCGACGAGGACCTCGCGAAGCTCTACGGCGAGGAGGGCTACGAGGCAGGCAAGGCCACCATCGCCTACTGCCGCATCGGTGAGCGCAGCTCCCACACCTGGGTGGTGCTGCACGAGCTGCTCGGCTACGGCGACGTCAAGAACTACGACGGCAGCTGGACCGAGTACGGCTCCCTGATCGGCGTGCCGATCGAGCTGGGCGCGCCCGCGAAGAAGGTCTCCTGATGTGCGGTGCACCCGACCAGGCGGTCGCGCTCCCGCCGGGCACCGATCTGACCAAGGAGACCGTCCTCACCGGCCGGGTCGTCGCAGGCGGTGAGCCCGTCGGCGGCGCCTTCGTGCGGCTGCTGGACGGCACCGGCGAGTTCACGGCCGAGGTGGTGGCGTCGGAGGCCGGACAGTTCCGGTTCTTCGCAGCGCCCGGCACGTGGACCGTCCGCGCGCTCTCCCGGGTGGGCACCGGCCAGGCCGAGCTGACCGCCGAGGGCCCCGGCGTCCACCGCGCGGAGATCGCGCTCGCGTAGGCCGACCTGGGATTGCAGCCCAAACGCACTTCCGGGGAGCCACCGCCGCCGCGAAGCAAGGCGGGGGCTCCCCGGGGAAAGCAGAGCCACTTTCATGCAACGTGCTTGCGTGGAAGTGGCTTTGCTGCAACCGGGTAGGGTGCGCCCGGTGCAGTGGTTGTTCACCGGCGTGCTCCTCGCCGTCTGCGGCGGGATCACCGCCTACACCGGGTACCTGCTCCGTCGGCTCTTCACGACGGCTCCGAGCGGGCCCGAGGAGTCGAAGCCATGAGCCGTGACGAGCTGCCGGGCACCATCACCGGCCCGGCCAACGCCGCACCCGACTCCCCGCAGCGCAACCGGCCGCGGTTCGACGACCTGCCGATCCCGGACGACACCGCCAACCTGCGTGAGGGCCCCGACCTGCACGAGCTGTGCATCGGCCTGCTCCCGCTCGTCGGCGTGTGGCGCGGCACCGGGGAGGTCGTCTACCCCACGATCGACGGCCCCTACAGCTTCGGGCAGCAGATCGTCTTCGCCCACGACGGCCGCCCGTTCCTGACCTACGAGGCCAAGGCGTGGCTGCTCGGCCCGGACGGCGAGGTGGTGCGCCCCGGCGCCCGTGAGACCGGCTTCTGGCGCCCACAGCCCGACGGTGAGCTCGAGGTGCTGATCACCCACGCCACCGGCATCACCGAGATCTTCTACGGCCGGGCGCGCAACCTGACCTCGTGGGAGATCGAGACCGACGCCGTGGTGCGCACGGCGTCGGCCAAGGAGGTGGTGGGCTCCCACCGCCTCTACGGTCTGGTCGAGGGCGGCGACCTGGCCTACGTGGACGAGCGCGCGATGGTGGGCCAGCCACTGCAGCCACACCTCTCGGCGCGCCTGAACCGCATCGCGGGCTGATTGCGCACGCAGCACTCCAGCCGGACTTCGTGATCATTCCTCTGATAGCCGGGCTCGGGGCGTCGGCTTTCGCACCGAACCGCTGATCACCGCCTGGGCCGGGGGTGCGTTCCGCGGAACGCACCCCGGGGTGCGGCCGGGTGCCGGGTCTTTCGTGGGCGCGCCGTTCCCAGCCCTGGCCCCCCGGCGCTCACCCACCAGCCCCGGCCGCCGGCGTGTTCCCACCGGCAGGGGCCCGACCAGACCGACCCGACGGATCGACACGATCGCGCCTGACCCGACCGCCCGACCGGCGGCGGGGCATGATCCGAACTAGCGGTTGTCCACGGCTGCCCTCACAACCATGAGCACCCGAAACTTCGGATCATGGGCGCGGCCAGGGACACCTAGGCCTGCTGCTCCGCGGGCGCGGCCTCCAGTAGCTCCCGCACTTCGTTCTCCGGCAGGCGGGCCAGGCGGGCCAGCTGGTCCGGGCGCAGGCCCGCGGCGGCCAGGCGGTGCAGCACGTCGCGAAGGGCCGCTCGCCCCGTGCGCACGGCATCGGTGAGGCGGTCCAGCTCGTGGAGGCAGGTCTCCAGCTCGTCGGCGGCGCCGACGGCCCGCTCAGGGTCGTCGAGCAGCACGGCGAGCAGCCGGTCGCGCGCGTCGCGGGCCGGGGCACTCTGCCGGCCATCGCCGCCGTCGTCCGGGCGGGGCGCCGGCACCGCGGCAGGCTCGGGGGCCGGCTGTACCGGCACCGGCCATCCGCCCGCCACGAAGCCCGCTACGGGCGTGGGAGCAGCGGTCTCGGGTGCCTGCCACCCGTTGCCCTCCGGGCGGTGCTCAGTGGCGGTGGCAACCCAGCCATTGCCGCTCACGTGGGGCTCGGGCTCGCCCGCCTCGGACGTCGTCGTCGCGGTCATGTCGAGGCCGTCCGGATTGGTCCTCGCGGCCGGGTCGACGTCGTCCACGCCGGAGGCGGAGGGCTGATCGTCGCTCTGCGACGCGTCGAGGGTGCTGTCGTCGGGCGGCGGTGGGCCCGCGGGCCGCTGCACGTCCGGCCCGCCCGTGCGGCCCGCGGCCGCCCGCACAGCGAACGCCTGCGCCACCGCGGCCGCGACCGTGCGCCCCGAGCCAGCCTGGTGGGGACGCGACGAGACCGTGGGCATCCCGCCGGAGGGTGTCGGGTCGACGAAGACCTGCTCACCGCCGCCGGGCGGCTCGACCCTTGCGGTGACCTCCGCAGGGCGCGGCGCCGCCGCTGCGGCGACCGGGCCCGCGAGCGGCTGCGGCACGAACGGGGCGGCGGGTTCGGTCGCCTGCTGGGCAGGTGCGGGTACCGGTTCCACCGATGCAGGCGCTGTGGGGCCTGCAGGAGAGTCGACGGCGTTCGGGCCCGACGTCGCCGGGGGCTGAGGCCTTCGCATGTCCGGTGGAACCCGGCTGGATCCGGTCGAGGGTTTCCGCCTGCGCACGGCGATCACCACGAGGATCAAGGCACCGACCAGCACTGCGGCCACGCCCAGCATGACCAGCGCGGACGCCGACAGGGGCAGCTGCATGGTTGCGCACCGTACGCCCTTTCAGCTCACGGTGCGCAATAAAGATCACCCGGAGCGTGACGCCGATGCGGATCGGTCGGAGTGCTCGGCGCCGTTGCCGGAGGGCCCAGAACCCTGCCTGCCGGACTCCCCTGCGCCGCCCTGGCCGTCCCTGCGCTGCTCGGGTCGTGCGCCGTCCGGACGCTGGGCGGACGCAGGCCGGGGCGGGTTGCCCGTGGTCGGGGCGCCGTTCCCGGGCTTGTCGTTCTGGCGCGGCTGCGACACCTGCGATGGCGGGACGGTCGGGACGAGGGCAGTGCGCTCCCCGCCCGGCCGGTCGACTGGCCGCGCGGGAGGCCTTTGCTCGGCCCCGCCACGCTTCGCCTGATCGGGTGACGCCCGGAACAGGTCACCGGACTCCTGCGCGGGCGGCCGCCGCTGTTCGCCACCGGACGGAGGGGCCTGGCCGGACGGGCGCCCGCCGGAAGCGGGTTGCGCTGCTCCCTGCTGCTGCCCGCCCTGCTGCTGCCCGCCCTGCTGCTGCCCGCCCTGCTGCTGCTGCCCGCCCTGCTGCTGCTGCGCGCCCTGCTGCTGCTGCTGCCCGGCCTGCTGCTGCCCGGCCTGCTGCTGCCCGGCCTGCTGCTGCCCGGAGGCCGGGCGCGCGGCACCGGCCTGCTGCCCGGAACCGTTGCCACCCGGAGTGTTTCCGCGGGCGGCCGCGGGCCGCTGTGCGGACCCGTTGCCCCCCGGCGTGTTCGAGCCCTGGTTCGGCGTGGGCGCGTTCGTCCGAGGAGCCGACGGCTGGGCGGCGCCGGGCCCGTTCGCTCGCTGGCCGGGCTGCTGCCCCTGCGTCGTGTTCTGGCTCGAGCCGCTCGGCGCCGCCGGACCGGAACCGGCGGACGGCGCCCCGTTGCCGGACTTGCCGGCCGGACGGGACGGAGCGGAACCGCTCGGGTTCTGCGCCGGGCGGTTCTGGCCGCCCTGCCCGGGCTGCTGCCACGACCCGCCTGCGGGCGGCGGCGTCGAGGGCCGCGACGCGCTCTGGGCCTGCCCCGCAGGCGCCGATCCGCTGCCGGCCGCCGTGGCGGGCGGCTTTGCGGGGGCCGGCGCGAGTGGCGGGACCTGCGGCGCGGCCCGGGTGACGCTGTCGGCGGGAACGGGACGGCCGGAGCCGCCCTCCGGTCCGCCTGCGCCCTTCGTGGCATCGGCGGCGGGACGTGCGGGCGCCTGCCCATGGCCGTCGCCCGACGGACGTGGCCGTGGGGTGGGCGCGGCGGGCGGCCGGGGCCCTGACGGCTGCTGCGAGGACGGCTGCTGCGACGGCTGGGACCGCTGCTGCTGCGGCGGCTGGGAAGAACCACCCGATCGAGTGCCTGCCGATGGCTGGGCCGCGGGAGCGGGAGCGTTCCCCTGCCGGTTGCCCGCCGACGGCTGGGCAGCCGGCTGCGAGGGCTGCTGGGCAGGCTGCGCGGACGGTTGGGACGACGGCTGGGACGACGGCGACGGCTGGGGCTTTCCCGGGCTCGGCTTCGCCGCGCTCGGGGAGGGCGAAGGGGTCGGCCGGGCCTGGCCGCCGCCGCTGTCGCCCCTGGTGAGGTCCAGACGCCCGGTGGGGGCCGCGAGCATGCCCTCGAGCTGCCCGCGCATGCGCGTGAGCTCGTTCAGGAGCGCGTCGCGCTGTCGCACGAGGTCGGCCAGCTGCGCTCGGACCTTCTCTTCCTCCGCGCGTGCGGCGGCACGCGCCTTGTTGCGGATCTCGGCAGCCTCCTCCTCCGCCGCCTGCAAGATGCTCTGCATGCGGTCGGTGAAGCTGCCGACGACGTCGGGTGCATCACTCCCGCGCTGCGGGGGGCCACCGGGGCCGGGTCGCGGCGGCGCGGGACGCGGGCCACCCGCGGCGGGCATTCCGCCGGGCGGGGACACGAGGGGCAGCGGGTGGCTGCGGGCCATCTCGAGGTCGGCGCGCATTCGCGAGACCACGCGCTGGAGGCGGGCCACGTGCTCATCGACCTGCTTGCGGTCGTAGCCCCGGAGGACGACGTCGAAATTGGGGGCACCCAGCGCGCCCGCATCACTCGTCATCCGTCGTCCCTCCCGAGCGTGACAGCCCTTCCACCCGCCGAGGGTAGGTAGGTCCAGGCTCCCAAACCTGGTCGTTCACCCTGACGGAGCATACCGACGGCACCCGATCTTCGGGTATCGGAGCGCGTAACCCCCGGTCCACCACCCGACACACCGGACGCCGGAGCGCCTACCATCAAGTCGGTGGACACCACGTCGGGAACCGTGGAGAGCGGGCCGGCGGCCCTCCGCCGCACCCTGCACCAACGCGGCCTGCGGATGACGCCGCAGCGGCAGCTCGTGCTCGACGCCGTGCGCGCCCTCGGGCACGCCACGCCGGAACAGATCTGCACGCAGGTCCAGCAGGCGGCGCCCGCCGTCAACATCACCACGGTGTACCGCACGCTCGACCTGCTCGAGCGCATCGGGCTGGTCCGCCACACCCATCTGGGCCACGGCGCTCCGACCTATTCGGAGCAGCAGCACCAGCACGTCCACCTGGTCTGCCACTCCTGCGGCACGGTCACCGAATCCCCCACCGACCTGATGGACGGCCTCGCGGAGCGGCTGCTCGCCGAGTCCGACTTCGCGCTGGACCCCGCTCACGTCGCGCTGTCCGGGCAGTGCCGCGAGTGCCGCGACGCCGAGGAGGCAAAGCAGTGACGGACCTGCCAGGGGCAGACAACGACCAGGACGTCCCGGCGCACCGGGGCGACCCCCTTGCCGAGCAGCGGGCCATGAGCCGCGGCGCCGGGGTCGTCGACCGCGGCCACCGCGGCGTCATCGCGGTCACCGGACCGGAGCGGCTCGGCTGGCTGCACCTGCTGCTCACCCAGCACGTCAGCGAGCTGCCTGCCGACTCCGGCACCGAGGCACTCGTGCTGGACATCAACGGCCGGGTGCTGCACCACATGGTGGTGGCGCACACCGCCGACACGGTGTTCCTCGACACCGAGCCGGGCGACGTGCCGGAGCTGCTCGACTACCTGAAAAAGATGGTGTTCTGGTCGAAGGTGGAGCCCCGCGACGCCACGGCGGAGCTCGCCGTGCTGAGCGTCGTCGGCCCGGACACAGCCGACGTGCTCGCCGCGGCAGGCGTCGCGGTGCCGGAGCGTCCGCACGGCGCGCTCGCCCTGCCTGGTGGCGGGCTCGTCCGGCGCATGGGCTGGCCCGGTGCCGATGCCGCCGACCTGCTGGTCCCCCGTGACACGCAGGCCGCGTGGTGGGAACGGCTCACGGCGGCGGGCGCGCGCCCGGCCGGCACGCTCGCGTTCGAGGCGCTGCGTGTCGAGGCGCTGCACCCACGCCTGCGCGTCGACACCGACGACCGCACGATCCCTCACGAGGTGGGGTGGATCGGCTCGGCGGTGCACCTCACGAAGGGCTGCTACCGGGGCCAGGAAACGGTGGCCCGGGTGGCCAACATCGGGCGCCCGCCCCGCCGCCTCGTGCTGCTGCACCTCGACGCCGGCGACGAGACCCTGCCCGTGCCCGGCGACCAGGTTCAGCGTGACGGACGTCCCGTCGGCCGTGTCGGCACGGTGACGATCCACCACGAGCTGGGCCCGGTGGCGCTTGCCCTTGTGAAGCGCAGCGTCCCGGTGGACGCCGAGCTGACGGCGGGCGAGGCCGACCGCGAGACGCCGGCGAGGATCGACCCGACGTCGTACGCCCCTGAGGCGGACACACCACCCCCGGGTCGAGCAGCCCAGCTGGGCCTCCGCTAGGGATCACTTCGCACGAGGTCGGCCTCGTGCGAAGTGCCCACACGCTGTGCGAAGTCCTCTCGACTCTCACTATGTGGGAGTAGCGTCCCGATATTCGGTACGGCCGCCTATCGTCGGGTCATGGGTTCGGGGCCTTCATATCGGTGGGTCGTGCTCGTCGTCGGGACGGCCGCACAGGCCGCCACCGCGTACTTCCTCGGACTCGCCGCGGTCACGCCCGCCCTGCGCGAGCACTTCGGATTGGGCCTCGCCGGCGTCGGTGTGCTCATCGGGCTCGCATCGGCAGGCCTGATCCCGACGCTCATGGCGTGGGGCAGCGCCGCCGACCGGTTCGGCGAGCGGTGGGTGATGGCGTCCGGGCTGCTCGGCGCGGCGGTGGCGCTCGGCGTCCTCGCGCTCGTCGACGACGCGGTGGCCGCGGGAGCCCTGCTGATCGTCGCCGGGGCATCCGGCGCGAGTGTCAACGCGGCCAGCGGTCGCGCCGTGCTCACCTGGTTCCCCGCGACGGGCCGGGGCACGGCGATGGCGATCCGGCAGACCGCGGTACCCATCGGGGCCGCGGTCGCGGCCGTTGCCCTACCTCCGATCGCGGACGCGGGCGGGGTGCCCGCGGTGTTCGCGGCGCTGGCCGTCACGTGCCTTGCCGCGGCGGCGGCCGTCGCCGCGTTCATCCGCGAACCGCCGGACCGGCCCGCCCGATCCGCCCGGCCCGCTGCGCGGGCTCGCGAGGTGTTGGCCGACCGCCGGCTGCAGCGGCTGAGCGTGGCCGGGCTACTGCTCGTCGTACCGCAGTTCCTCGGCTCGGTGTTCCTGGTGGAGGTGCTGCACGGCGGCGCGGGTCTCTCCCTTGCGACCGCGGGGGCGCTGCTGGGCCTCACCCAGGTGCTGGGCGCCGTCGGGCGCCTCGCGAACGGGGCGTGGTCGGACCGGGTGCAGAGCAGGCTCGGCCCGCTGCGGATCGTCGCCATCGCGGTGGCGGCGGGCTTCGCACTGGCGGCGGTCCTGCGGCCGGGGCCCGCGGCGCTGCTCGCCGCCGCGCTGGTCCCGGCCGCGGCGCTCGCGATCAGCTGGAACGGCCTCGTCTTCACGGCGGCAGGTGAGCTGGCCCCCACGGGTCGCGCCGCCACCGCGATGGCGATGTCCAACACCGCCAACTACATGGCCGCCGCCGTCGCCCCTGCCATCGGCGGGCTGGTGGCCGACCTGGCCGGCTGGTCGGCGATGCTCGTGATGGGCGCGACCGCCGCGCTCTGCGCCGTCCTCGCGCTACGCCACTTGGACGAACCCGCGGCGGAGTCGGCGCGGGCGTGATGGCACTCACATCCATCCGAACGGGTGGTGGAACGTCGGATGAAAGGGCAGGAGGCTGGGGTCCCGACCCGCTGAGGCCAGCCCAGCGGGTGACCTCCTACGCGTCCGGCGTCACATCACCGGTGCCACGTCGCACTCCTGCCGGTTCGCAAGGTACGGTGAACACCACGAGATTGTTGAGATGAATGGGGCCGCCGAGACATCCGGCCGCCCCTTCCCTGTTGTAAGGGGGACCAGCCATGGGGCGCGGACGAGCCAAGGCCAAGCAGACCAAGGTGGCTCGAGAGCTCAAGTACAGCTCCCCCACCATGGACCTCGACGCGCTGCAGCGCGAGATCGGGAGCGCGGCACCCCGCAACGGTGAGGCGGAGGACGAGTACTACGCCGATCCCTATGCTCCCGCCGAGGACGACGAGGACGAGGCACCGCAGCGGCGCTACCGCTGAGCTGCGTGTCGCCTGCAGCCCGGTGGGGGGTTGGCGCAGGTGAGCGGACCCATCCGGGTCAGCTGGACAGGGTGAGCGCGAAGGAGTACCGGCTCGCGCGATAGATGTGCGAGCCGTACTCCACCGCACGACCGCCGGCATCCCATGCCGTGCGGGTCATCGTCAGCACAGGGGCACCCCGCGTGTCGCCCAGCAGCCGAGCTTCGGCTGCCGTCGCCGCACGGGCACCCACCACCTGGTCGGCCATCCGCGGCACGTAGCCGGCTGCGCGCAGCAGCTCGTAGAGCCCACGTGCCTCGAGGTCGTCATGGCGCAGCGGAAGCACGTCCACCGGCACCGCGTTGTGCATGAGCGCGAGCGGTTCGCCCGCGGCGAACCGCAGCCGCTCCATCCACGTCACCTCTGTGCCCTCCGGCACGCCAAGGGCCTCGGCGACGTGGTCGGGCGCCGGGCGGACATCGAGGCTGCGGATCCGCGTGGTGGGCCGCTTGCCCGACTTCGCCAGGTCGTCGTACAGGCTGGAGAGCTCGACGGGCCTGCGTACCTTCGGGTGCACGATCTGGGTGCCGATGCCGCGCTTGCGCACGAGCACCCCGCGCTCGACGAGATACTGGATCGCGCGGCGCATGGTGGGCCGGGACACACCCAGCCGCTCGGCGAGCTCCACCTCGTTCTCCAGTCGGCCGCCGACCGGTAGCTGGCCGCCCTCGATGAGCTGTTCGAGCCTCCCGGCCACCTGGAAGTAGAGCGGCACCGGGCTGGTGCGGTCGAGTGCCGAGACCTCCACGCCTGCTCCTACCGTTGGGTATGTCCTGACAAAGTGTTGACAGGTACGGCGGGTCAGAGTACACCTGAGCGGCGTGTCCGGGGTCACCTGGAGAACGCGGACTCGAAGGGGAGGCGGATGGCCGGGTTCGAGGTGCTCACCATGGGCCGCATCGGCGTGGACGTGTACCCGCTGCAGACCGGGGTGTCGCTGCGCGAGGTGCAGACGTTCGGCAAGTACCTCGGCGGCAGCGCCACGAACGTGTCGGTCGCGGCAGCGCGCCACGGGCGGCGCAGCGCCGTGATCAGCCGGACCGGGCAGGACCCCTTCGGCGAGTTCATCCACGACGCGCTGCGGGGCTTCGGCGTGGACGACCGGTACGTCACGCCGGTGCCGCACTTGCCGACCCCTGTGCGTTCTGCGAGATCTTCCCGCCCGACGACTTCCCGCTGTACTTCTACCGCTTCCCCAAGGCGCCCGACCTGGAGATCCACGCCGGCGAGCTGGACATGGACGCCGTGCGGGACGCCGGCGTGTTCTGGGTGACCGGCACCGGCCTGTCGCAGGAGCCGAGCCGCGAGGCCACGCTCGCCGCCCTGCGGGCACGCGGCAAGGCGGGCATCACCGTGTTCGACCTCGACTACCGCCCGATGTTCTGGCCCTCCCGCGAGGAGGCCCGCCGTTGGTACCAGGAGGCGCTGCAGCACGTCACGGTGGCCGTCGGGAACCTCGACGAGTGCGACACCGCGGTCGGGACCCGTGAGCCGGACGCCGCGGCCAAGGCGCTGCACGACGCGGGTGTCGGGCTTGCGGTCGTGAAGCAGGGGCCGGCGGGCGTGCTCGCCTCCGACGGCACGACCCAGGTCGTCGTGCCGCCCGTGCCGGTCGAGGTGGTCAACGGCCTCGGGGCGGGCGACGCGTTCGGCGGAGCGCTGTGCCACGCGCTGCTCTCCGGCTGGGATCTGGAGCGCTCCATGCGGTTCTGCAACGCCGCAGGTGCGATCGTCGCGGGCCGGCTGGCCTGCGCGGAGGCGATGCCCACGACCGACGAGGTCGAGGCCAAGCTCGGGGAGGCCGTCCGTGCTGGCTGACCGACTGCAGGAGCTCGTCGAGCTGCGGGTGCGCAGGCCGGAGGCGGTGGCCGAGGCCGCGCAGCGCCGCCGCAAGCCCGACTCGTTGCTGGGCGAGCACGGCAGGCTCATGATGATCGCCGCCGACCACCCGGCCCGCGGCGCGCTGCGGGCGGGCGACCGGCCGCTCGCCATGGCCGACCGCGGCGACCTGCTCGACCGGCTGTGCCTCGCGCTGTCGCGGCCCGGGGTCAACGGCGTACTCGGCACCCCCGACGTGCTGGAGGACCTGCTGCTGCTCGGCGCGCTCGACGGCAAGGTCGTGGTCGGCTCCATGAACAGGGGCGGCCTGGCCGGAACGACCTTCGAGATCGACGACCGGTTCACCGCCTTCGACGCCGCGAGCATCGCCGCGGCCGGGTTCGAGGGCGGCAAGATGCTGGTCCGCATCGATCCGGAGGACCGCGCCACCGCCGCCACGCTCGAGTCGTGCGGGCGGGCGGTGAGCGAGCTGGCCGGGCACCGGCTGATGGCGATGGTCGAGCCTTTCATCTCCCACCGCGTCGACGGCCGGGTACGCAACGAGCTCACCACCGAGGCGATGATCCGCGCCTCGACGGTCGCGGCCGGCCTGGGCAACACGTCCGCGCGCACCTGGCTCAAGGTCCCGATCGTCGACGAGATGGAGCGCGCGATGGCCGCGACGACCTTGCCCGCCCTGATCCTCGGCGGGGAGGTGGCCGAGGACCAGGACGCCGCGTTCGCGAGCTGGAGCAAGGCACTGGCCCTGCCGACGGTGAAGGGACTGGTGATCGGCCGGTCGCTGCTCTACCCACCGGGCGACGACGTGGCGGGGGCGGTAGACGCGGCGGTGGGGCTCCTGTGAGCGCGCAGCTCGGTTCCGACGATCGGCTCGTTGGTCGGACAGGTTCCGACGAACGCGCCGTTCGTCGGAATGTGGGGCCCCTCGTGCGGCGGGGCGAGACCTCCGATGGGCCCTTCTCGCTCGTCGTGACGCCCGAGAATGCCGGGTGGGAGTACAGCTCGCTCCGGATCCTCGAGTTGGCGCCCGGGGAGAGCGTCACCTTCTCGACCGGGGCGGACGAGATGGTCGTGCTGCCGCTGTCGGGTGGCTGCAGGGTGTCGTGCGACGGCGAGACGTTCGACGTCACCGGCCGCCGTAGCGTCTTCGCCCGCGTGAGCGACTTCGCGTACGTGCCACGGGACGCCGACGTCACCGTGTCGTCCGACGGCGGTGGGCGGTTCGCCCTCCCCGCCGCACGGGCCACGCGGCGGCTGAACGCGCGCTACGGCCCTGCCGACGGTGTTGCGGTGGAGCTGCGCGGCGCGGGCCAGGCCAGCCGCCAGGTCAACAACTTCTGCAACCCGCAGACCTTCGACGCCGACAAGCTCATCGCCGTCGAGGTACTCACGCCCGGCGCCAACTGGTCGTCCTTCCCGCCCCACAAGCACGACGAGGAGCGCGAGGGCGAGGCCCAGCTGGAGGAGGTCTACTACTTCGAGGTGGACCGCGACGGCCCCGCCTACCAGCGCGTCTACACCTCGGGCCCGGGCCGGGAGATCGACGTCTGCGCCGAGGTGCGCAGCGGCGACACCGTGCTCATCCCCCATGGCTGGCACGGCCCGTCGATGGCCACGCCCGGCTACGACCTCTACTACCTCAACGTCATGGCCGGTCCGAGCCCGGACCGGGCGTGGCTGATCTGCGACGACCCGGAGCACGCCTGGGTGCGCGCCACCTGGGAGGACCAGGAGATCGATCCACGACTCCCGCTGACGACGACGGAGGAGAAGGCGTGAGGCTGACCGTGGCCCAGGCGCTCGTGCGGTTCCTCGCGAACCAGTACAGCGAGCGCGACGGCACGTCGCACCGGCTGATCCCGGGCTGCTTCGGGATCTTCGGGCACGGCAACGTGGCCGGGCTCGGGCAGGCGCTGCTGGAGGCCACGCGCACGGGCGTGGATCTGCCGTACCACCTGGCCCGCAACGAGCAGGGCATGGTGCACACGGCCGTCGGCTACGCGCGGATGCGCAACCGCCTCCAGGCCATGGCGTGCACCGCGTCGATCGGACCGGGCTCGACGAACATGATCACCGGGGCCGCGCTCGCCTCCACCAACCGGATCCCGGTGCTGCTGCTGCCGTCGGACGTCTTCGCCACGCGCGTGGCAAACCCGGTATTGCAGGAGCTGGAGGACCCGCGCACCTTCGACATCTCGGTCAACGACGCGTTCCGGCCGGTGTCCCGGTTCTTCGACCGGGTGTGGCGGCCCGAGCAGCTGCCCTCGGCGCTGTTGGGCGCGATGCGCGTGCTCGCCGACCCGGCCGAGACCGGCGCCGTGACGATCGCGCTGCCGCAGGACGTGCAGGCCGAGGCGTACGAGTGGCCGGAGGAGCTGTTCGCGCCCCGGGTCTGGCACATCCCGCGCGCGGTGCCCGAGCCGGCCGCGCTGGCCAGGGCGGCCGAGCTGATCCGCTCGGCGGAGCGCCCGCTCGTCGTCGCGGGCGGCGGCGTGCACTACAGCGAGGCCACCGACGCGCTGCGCCGCTTCGCCGAGGCCACCGGCATCCCGGTCGGGGACACGCAGGCCGGCAAGGGCGCGCTGCTCTGGGACCACCCGCAGGCCGTCGGCGGCGTCGGCTCCACCGGATCGCCGGTGGCGAACGCGCTGGCCCGCGAGGCCGACGTCGTCATCGGGATCGGCACCCGGTACAGCGACTTCACCACCGCCTCCCGCACCGCGTTCCAGCACCCGGACGTGCGGTTCGTCAACCTCAACGTCGCGGCGTTCGACGCGGCCAAGCACGGTGGCGAGATGCTCGTCGCCGACGCCCGCGCGGGGCTCGAGGCGCTCACCGAGGCCCTCGCGGGCTACCGGTGTTCCTCCACCTGGGATACGACCGCCTGGAACCGCACCGTCGACGAGGCCTTCCACCTGGGCCACGAACCGCTCCCGGCGCAGACCGAGGTGCTCGGCGCGCTCAACGAGGAGATGCACGCGACCGACGTCGTCGTGCAGGCCGCCGGGTCGATGCCCGGTGACCTGCAGATGCTGTGGCGCGCGCGGGACGCGAAGCAGTACCACGTGGAGTACGCCTACTCCTGCATGGGCTACGAGATCGCCGGCGCGCTGGGGATCAAGATGGCGGCCCCGGACCGCGAGGTGTTCGCCCTGGTCGGCGACGGGTCCTACCTGATGATGGCGAGCGAGATCGTCACCGCGGTGTCGGAGGGGATCAAGCTCAACCTCGTCATCGTGCAGAACCACGGGTTCGCCTCGATCGGGGCGTTGTCGGAGTCGGTGGGCTCGCAGCGGTTCGGCACCGCCTACCGGTACCGCAACCCCGACACCGGCCTGCTCGACGGGCAGACGCTCCCGGTGGACCTCGCCGCCAACGCCGAGAGCCTCGGCGCCGACGTCATCCGCGTGCGGACGATCGAGGAGTTCCGCGAGGCGATCGCCCGCTCCCGCGCGTCCGACCGGACGACCGCGATCCACATCGAGACCGACCCGCTCGCTCCCGTTCCCGACTCGGGGAACTGGTGGGACGTGCCGGTTGCCGAGGTCTCCCAGCTCGACAGCACGACAGCCGCCCGCAAGACCTACGAGGCGCACAAGGCAGAGCAGAAGCCCCTTTTGGGCCCGCCGGCAGGAGGCACCCCCGCATGAGGACCGTCACGCACTGGATCGGCGGCAAGCCCGCCACCGGCGAGTCCACGCGCACAGGGCCGGTCTGGAACCCGGCCACCGGCGAGCAGCAGGCCGAGGTGCTGCTCGCGAGCCGCACGGACGTCGACGCGGCCGTCCAGGCGGCCGCTGCGGCGTTCCAGACCTGGTCGCAGTCGTCGCTCTCGAACCGGACGAAGATCCTGTTCAACTTCCGGGAGCTGGTGAACTCCCGCGTCCAGGAGCTCGCGGAGATCATCTCCGACGAGCACGGCAAGGTGGTCTCGGACGCCCGCGGCGAGGTGCAACGCGGCCTCGAAGTGATCGAGTTCGCCTGCGGCATCCCGACCCTGCTCAAGGGTGACTACTCCGACCAGGTCTCCACCGGCGTCGACCTGTTCTCGTTCCGCCAGCCGCTCGGCGTCTGCGCCGGGATCACGCCGTTCAACTTCCCTGCCATGGTGCCGATGTGGATGCACCCGGTGGCGATCGCCTGCGGCAACACGTTCGTGCTCAAGCCCAGCGAACGCGACCCGAGCGCGTCGCTGCTGGTGGCCGAGCTGTGGGCCGAGGCCGGGCTGCCCGACGGGGTCTTCAACGTCGTGCACGGCGACAAGGAGGCCGTCGACGCGCTGCTCGACCACCCGGACGTGGCCGCGGTGTCGTTCGTCGGGTCCACGCCGATCGCGAAGTACATCCACGAGCGCGGCACCGCGAACGGCAAGCGCGTGCAGGCACTCGGCGGCGCGAAGAACCACGCCGTCGTGCTGCCCGACGCCCCCATCGACTACGCCTCGGACCACCTCGTCGCGGCCGCGTTCGGCTCGGCCGGCGAGCGCTGCATGGCCATCTCCGCCACGGTCGCCGTCGGCGGCGCGGCCGACGAGCTCGTCGCCGCGGTCAGCGAGAAGGCGCGTGCCGTCAAAGTCGGCCCCGGCCGGGAGCCCGACAGCGAGATGGGCCCTGTCGTCACCGCCGCGGCGAAGGAGCGGATCGTCGGGCTGATCGGCACCGGCGCCGCACAGGGCGCCGAGCTGGCCGTCGACGGGCGCGGGCTCACCGTGCCGGGCCACGAGAACGGCTTCTTCGTCGGCCCGACCGTCATCGACCGGGTGGCGCCGGAGATGGACGTCTACCGCGAGGAGATCTTCGGGCCGGTGCTGTCGGTCGTGCGGGCCGACGACGTCGACGCCGCGATCGCGCTGATCAACTCCAACCCGTACGGCAACGGCACCGCGATCTTCACCTCCTCCGGGGAGGCGGCGCGGCGGTTCCAGCGCGGCGTGAACGTCGGGATGATCGGCATCAACGTGCCCATCCCGGTGCCGATGGCCTATTACTCCTTCGGCGGCTGGAAGGACTCGCTGTTCGGCGACAAGCACATCCACGGGCCGGAGGGCGTGTCGTTCTACACGCGCGCGAAGGTCGTGACGTCGCGGTGGCCGCACGTGGAACACGCGACCGGCGCCAGCTACCACTTCCCGACGGCGACCTGATCATGGCGGCCCTCGACCGGCTGACCCTCGGCACCGCGCCCGACTCGTGGGGGGTGTGGTTCCCGTCCGACCCGCACCAGGTCGGCTGGCGACAGTACCTCGACGAGATCGCGCAGGCCGGCTACCTGTGGACCGAGCTCGGCCCGTCCGGCTTCCTCCCGCAGGACCCGGCACAGCTGCGCGACGAGCTGGACGCCCGCGGCCTGCGGCTCTGCGGTGGCACGATCTTCGCGGGCCTGCACCGCGGCGCCGAGGCGCTCGACGATGCGATCGAGGCCTGCGGCCGGGAGTCCCGCCTGCTCACCGCGCTCGACGCGCGCCACCTCGTGCTGCTCCCCGAGCAGTACACGGACATGCACACCGGCACAGCCATGCAGTCCGGCGACATCGATTCCGAGCAGTGGAAGAACCTCACCACCGGCTACGACCGGCTCGGGAAACTGCTCAAGGAGGAGTTCGGCGTCGACCTGGTCTTCCACCCGCATGCCGACACCCACGTCGACACGCAGGAGCGGGTGGAGAGGTTCCTCGCCGACACCGACCCGGAGTTCGTGAACCTGTGCCTGGACACCGGGCACATCTCCTACTGCGACGGGGACAACGTCGCGATCATCGAGCGGTTCCCGGAACGGATCCGCTACGTGCACCTCAAGCAGGTCGACCCCGCGGTGCGCGAGCGGGTCCGGGCCGAGAACCTCTCGCTGGCCGAGGCCGTTCCGCTCGGCGTGATGGTCGAGCCACCCTACGGCGAGCCCGACATGCCCCCGCTGCTCGACGCGCTCGCCCGCTTGGACACCGACCTGTTCACGGTCGTCGAGCAGGACCTCTACCCGGTCGAGCCGCACATCCCGCTGCCGATCGGCGCACGAACCGCAGGCTACTTCCGGGGCTGCGGCCTCGGCCCGGTCCGACGATGGCCCTATTGATGGGGCCCTACTGACCCATCCCCAGCCCGCCGCTGCGGCCGGCTGTGCACTGGAAGGAAGCTCAAAGATGAGTACCAGGAAGACGATGCGTGCGTTGGCGGTGGCCGCGGCGCTCGGCATCGCGCTGGCGGCGTGCAGCAGCCAGGGCGGGGCCCAGCAGGAACAGGGCGGCGGGGGTGGCCCCGCCGGCGGCAACGTCGGCGGCGAGCAGTTCACGATCGCGATGGTCACGCACGAGCAGCCCGGCGACACGTTCTGGGACCGTATCCGGGCCGGCGCGGAGGACGCGGCACGCGCACACAACGTCGACCTGAAGTACTCGAACGGCGCCCAGGCGCCCGAGCAGGCGACGCTGGTGCAGAACGCGATCGACAGCCAGGTCGACGGCCTCGCCGTCACGCTCGCCCAGGTGGAGCAGGTCGGTCCCGCGGCGAAGGCGGCGGCCGACCGCGGCATCCCGGTCGTGGCGTTCAACGCCGGGAAGGACGACTACCAGCGGTTCGGCGCGAAGATGTACTTCGGGTCGGACGAGAGCGTCGCCGGCCAAGCCGCCGGGCAGCGCCTCGCCCAGGACGGCGCCCAGAAGGTGATCTGCGTGGTCCAGGAGCAGGGCCACGTCGCGCTCGAGGCCCGCTGCGCAGGTGTGGCGGCGAGCTTCCCCAACACGGAGAACCTGTACGTGCAGGGCACGGACCTGCCGTCGGTGCGCTCGACGATCGGCGCGAAGCTGCAGGAGGACCCGTCGATCACGCACATCATCGCGCTCGGTGCCCCGTTCGCCCTCACCGCGCTCGAGTCCGTCACCGACGCCGGTAGCCAGGCGAAGGTGGCGACGTTCGACCTGAACGTCGACGCGGCGAAGTCGATCCAGGAGGGCCGGATCATGTTCGCCGTCGACCAGCAGCCCTACGTGCAGGGCTACATGGCCGTGGCGTCGTTGTGGCTGAACCTGACCAACGGCAACGACCTGGGCGGCGGTGGCCCGGTGCTCACCGGCCCGTCATTCGTCGACTCCACCAACGTCGAGCAGATCGTCGGCTACGCACAGAACAACAAGCGCTAGTTCCTTCTCCGGGGGGAGCCGGTGGCCCGGCTCCCCCCGGTCCGTCCCAACCCTGGAGCGAGCCATGAGCTCACCCGTGGCGACCCAGCCCCCACCGACACCGCCCACCGAGGCGGCGCGTCCCAAGAAGCCGCTGCTGTCCACCCTGCTCACCCGCCCGGAGGTCGGGTCGTTCGCGGCGGCGATCGCGATCTTCATCTTCTTCTCCGCGCTCGCCGAGCCGTTCCGCAGCCTGCCGGCGCTGTCGACGGTGCTCTACGCGAGCTCGTCGATCGGCATCGTCGCCGTCGGGGTGGCCCTGCTGATGATCGGCGGCGAGTTCGACCTGTCGGCGGGCGTGTCTGTGGTGACCGGCGCGCTGACGGCGTCGATGATCAGCTACCAGCTCAGCCTGAACCTGTGGGTCGGGGTGTTCGTCAGCCTGATCGTGATGCTGGCGGTCGGGTTCTTCAACGGCTACCTGGTCGTGAAGACCGGCATCCCCAGCTTCCTGATCACCCTGGGTTCGTTCTTCATGCTGGGTGGCATCAACCTCGGCGTCACGAAGCTGGTGACCGGCACGGTGGCCACCCAGAACGTCGCGGACATGGACGGGTTCGCCTCGGCACGCGCCGTCTTCGCCTCGGAGTTCGCCGTGGGTGGCGTGACCATCCGCGTCACGGTGCTCTGGTGGATCTTCTTCGTGGCGCTGGCGACCTGGATCCTGCTGCGCACCCGCCTCGGCAACTGGATCTTCGCCGTCGGGGGGAACGCGGCCAGTGCCCGCGCGGTCGGTGTGCCCGTGGACAAGGTGAAGATCGGCCTGTTCATGGGCGTGGCCTTCATGTGCTGGTTCTACGGGATGCACATCCTGTTCGCCTTCAACACCGTGCAGTCCGGGCAGGGGGTCGGCAACGAGTTCCTCTACATCATCGCCGCGGTCGTCGGCGGCTGCCTGCTCACCGGCGGGTACGGCTCGGCGATCGGCGCCGCGGTCGGCGCCTTCATCTTCGGCATGACCACCCAAGGCATCGTGTTCGCCGGCTGGGACCCGAACTGGTTCAAGTTCTTCCTCGGCGCGATGCTCTTGCTCGCGGTCATGCTCAACCTCTACGTCAAGAACTACGCGCTCAACCGCAGGAGCTGAGGGCCATGACCGACACGATCGTGGAGCACGCCGACCGGACCCTGCGGATCGGCACCCCGCTCGTCGAGATGGAGGGCGTCGGCAAGGCCTACGGCGCCATCCGGGCCCTGGAGGGCATCAACCTCACCGTCAACGCCGGCGAGGTCACCTGCGTCCTCGGTGACAACGGCGCCGGGAAGTCCACCCTCATCAAGATCATCTCCGGCCTGCATCCGCACACCGAGGGAACGCTCAAGGTGGACGGGCAGGAGGTGCACTTCGGCTCGCCGCGCGAGTCCCTCGACCACGGCATCGCCACCGTCTACCAGGACCTCGCTGTCGTCGGGCTGATGGAGGTGTGGCGCAACTTCTTCCTCGGCTCCGAGATCCGCAAGGGCAACTACCCGCTCGCCCCGCTGGACATCAAGGGCATGCGGGAGATCGCCGACGCCGAGCTGCGCAAGATGGGCATCGTCGTCAAGGACATCAACCAGCCGATCGGCACGCTCTCCGGCGGCCAGCGCCAGTGCGTCGCCATCGCACGGGCGGTGTACTTCGGCGCGCGGGTGCTCATCCTCGACGAGCCGACGGCGGCACTGGGCGTCAAACAGTCCGGGGTGGTGCTCAAGTACACCGCCGCCGCCCGCGACGCCGGCCTCGGCGTCGTGTTCATCACCCACAACCCGCACCACGCGTACCTGGTGGGCGACCACTTCATCATCCTGAAGCTCGGCCGCCGGGTGCTGGACAGGAAGCGCTCCGAGGTCTCCCTCGAAGAGCTCACCGCCGAGATGGCGGGCGGTCAGGAGCTTGCAGAGCTCTCCCACGAACTCAAGCGATAGAGGAGTACGCGAGTGACACTCGACGTCGGCGTCATCGGCACCGGCATGATCGGCCAGGACCACATCCGGCGGATCAGCTCGGTGCTGTCCGGCGCCCGGGTCGCCGCGGTGACCGACGTGGACCTCGACCGCGCCCGTGGGGTCGCCGGCGGCGTCCCCGGGGCGGTCGTGCACGCCACCGGCCAGGCCCTGATCGACGACCCGGGCGTCGACGCCGTCGTCGTCACGTCGTGGGGACCGACGCACGAGGAGTACGTGCTCGCCGCGATCGCCGCGGGCAAGCAGGTGTTCTGCGAGAAGCCCCTCGCCACCACCCGCGAGGCATGCGAGCGGATCGTCGACGCCGAGGTCGCGACGGGCGAGCGGCTGGTGCAGGTCGGGTTCATGCGCCGGTTCGACCCGCAGTACCGGGCGATGAAGGCCGTGGTCACCAGCGGGGAGATCGGGGCGCCGCTGCTCATGCACGCGGCGCACCGCAACCCCTCCGTGCCGGACTTCTTCACCAGCGACATGACGATCAACGACTCCACGGTCCACGACATCGACGTGGCCCGCTGGATGTTCGACGACGAGATCGCGGCCGTCACCGTGCTGAAGGGGCGGATCAGCCGCAAGGCGAAGGCGGGGTTCAACGACCCGCTGCTCGTGCTGCTGGAGATGCGCAGCGGCGTGATCGTGGACGTCGAGGCGATGGTGAACGCGGGCTTCGGCTACGACATCCGCGGCGAGGTGGTCTGCGAGGACGGCACCGTGGAGCTGTCGGAGAGCGCGGGCGCGATCGTCAAGCGGGCGGGGCGGTACTCCGGGCGAGTGCCGGAGACCTGGAAGGAGCGCTTCGTCGGGGCGTTCGACCTCGAGCTGCAGGCCTGGGTCGACGCCGTGCTCGGGGGCGGCACCACCGGTCCGAGCTCGTGGGACGGCTACGCGGCCACTGTCGCGTGCGAGACCGGGCTTGCGGCGCTGCGCAGCGGGCGGCGCGAGGAGATCGTCCTGCGGGAGCGGCCCGACCTGTATGCCAAGGCGGGCGCCCCGGAGGAGGTGCCGGCGTGAAGAAACTCGGCATCGGACTCGCCGGCGTCGGGCGGATGGGGCGCATCCACGCCATCGACCTCGTCTCCCGCTGCGCGCGGGCCGGGCTGGCCTGCGTCTACGACGCCGACGGCGAGCGCGCGGCTGCCCTCGCCGCGCAGCTGGATGTGCCGGTGGCGGCGAGCTTCGAAGAGCTGCTCGAGCGCGCGGAGGCGGTGGCGATCGCCACCCCCACCGGCACCCACGCCGAGCTGTCGGTGGCCGCGGCGCGGGCAGGGCTGCCGGTGTTCTGCGAGAAGCCGGTCTCGCTCGACCGCGCCACCACGGTCGCGACGATCGAGGCCGTCGAGACCGCGGGCGTGCCGTTCCAGGTGGGCTTCCATCGGCGGTTCGACCCGGACTGGGTGGCAGCCGCGGAGCGGATCGCCGCGGGTGAGCTGGGCGACGTCACCCTGTTCCGCACGTCGCTACGGGACATGAACCCGCCGGACCCGGCGTACCTCGCCGGCTCGGGCGGGTTCTTCGTGGACGTCACCGTGCACGACCTGGACGTCGCGCGCTGGCTCGTGGGCGAGGTCGTCGAGGTCAGCGCGCACGGAACCGCGTCCGACCCGGCGTTCGCGGAGCTGGGCGACATCGACACCGCCGTGGTCGTGCTGCGCTTCGCGAACGGCGCGCTCGGGGTGATCGACAACAGCCGGGGCGCGCGCTACGGCTACGAGTGCTCGACCGAGGTGATGGGCACCCTCGCCACGGCACGCATCGACAACCCGCACCGGCGAGGGCTGGAGTGGCGCACGCCCGGCATGGCGGCGCGCGACCTCGTGCGCGACTTCGAGGAGCGCTACCCGTACGCCTACGCCGCCGAGCTGGACGCGTTCGCCGATTGCGTGCGCACCGGCATCCCACCCCGCGTCACCGGCCAGGACGCGCTCGCCGCGTTCGACCTGGCCGTGGCCGCCGACGAGTCGTGGCGCACCGGACGGCCGGTCGCCGTCAAGCAGGGAGACAGCGCATGACCACCGACCGGATCGCCGGAGCACCCATCTCGTGGGGTGTCTGCGAGGTGCCCGGCTGGGGCTACCAGCTGCCGCCGTCGCGGGTGCTCGCCGAGATGCACGACGTCGGGCTCGTCGCCACCGAGCTAGGCCCGGACGGGTTCCTCCCTGCCGACGCGAGCGCGATGGCCGACGTGCTCGCCGGCCACGACCTGCGGCCCATCGGCGGGTTCACCCCGCTGCTGCTGCACGTCACAGGGCAGGACCCGGTGCCGGATGTCGAGAAGCTGCTGCAGACGTACGCCGCGACGGGCTCCGATGTGCTCGTGCTGTCGGCCGTCACGGGTCTCGACGGGTACGACGAGCGCCCCGACCTCGACGCCGAGGGGTGGCGCACCCTGCTCGGGAACCTCGACCGGCTCGACGCGCTGGCCGCGGCGCACGGCGTCAAGGCCGTGCTGCACCCGCACGTCGGCACGATGGTCGAGAACGGCACCGACGTGCAACGCGTGCTCGACGGCTCGTCTATCGCGCTCTGCCTCGACACCGGGCACCTGCTCATCGGCGGCACCGACCCCGCCGAGCTCACCCGCCAGGCGCCGCACCGGATCGCGCACACGCACGTCAAGGACGTCGACCTCGGCCTCGCGCGGCAGGTGCAGTCGGGGCGGCGGACCTACACCGAGGCCGTGCGCGAGGGCATCTATCGCCCGGTCGGGTGCGGCGACGTCGACTTCACCGCGATCGTGAGTCACCTGCGGGCCGAGGGGTACCCGGGCTGGTACGTGCTCGAGCAGGACACGATCCTGACCGAGGAACCCAGCGGCGAGGGCCCGCTCACCGACGTCCGCGCGAGCGTGGCGGCGTTGCGCGCGCTACTCGAATCCCCGACGGAGTGACGCAGGACTCACCCGGAAGCGACACGATCCAGGCCGCTGGGACGATAGTCCGCAGAGCAGATGGCGACGAGGCGCATCGAGAACTCCGAGGGGGGCGACGCACCATGATCAATATTTCCGTGTCCTCGCGATCGTTGGCGGCCGCCCGCCGGGTCGATCCGAACGTTTCGCCCGCCGCGGTGCACGCCGCCGTCGAGGCGGCGATCGCCGAGCACATGCGCGAGCAGCGGCGGCGCCAGGCGCGGCCGTCGGACAAGCTCGAGGGCCCCGACGCGTAGCCGATTCCGACGAACGCGCCGTTCGTCGGATCAGGGGCGAGGTGGGGCCGTGGTGCCCCGGACCACCAAGTGGGGCTTCAGGACCACCTCCACCGGCTCCGTACGGCTCCCGTCAAGGCGTTCCAGTGCGGCAGCGACCGCCTGGCGTGCCTGCTCGCCAGCCTCCTGGCTCACGGTGGTGAGGTCGATGTGGGAGAGGCGGGCGAGCTCGCCGTCGTCGTAGCCGATCACCGACACGTCCTGGGGCACGCGCACGCCCGCGCGCAGGAACACGTCGAGGAGGCCGAGCGCGCAGCGGTCGTTGGCCGCGACGATCGCGGTCGGCAGCGCGGCGTCGGCCAGTAGCGTGCGGGCCGCGGCCGCACCCGCCGCCTCCTCGTAGCCGCCGGGTAGCACGCCGCCCTCGAGGCCGTGGCGGTGCAGGGCGGCGCGGAAGCCCACCCGCCGATCCGCCGCCATCGCCGCCTCGCCGCCGTCGACGTGCACGATCCGGCGGTGGCCCAGTCCGATGAGGTGGTCGACGGACTCGCCGATCCCCGCCTCGTCGGCCACCCGCACGACGTCGAACCCGTCGGGGGCGACGTGCCGGGCGACGACGACGACGGGCGCCCGCGCGCCGAGCGCCGCCAGGTCGGCGGGAGGTAGCTCGGGGGCAAGCAACAGCACCGCCTCGCAGCGCATGTCGAGCAGCGTCTCCACGACGCGGGGCTCGTCGGCGACCGGGGTGATCGCGCTCAGCGCCACGGCGTACCCGCGCGCATCGGCCGCGACCTGCACCTCCTCCGCCATCTCCGTGCGGAAGGCGTCGCGCAGGAGCACCGGGACACCCAGGAGCCGGGTGCGGCGGCGCGCGAGCAGGCTGGCCGTGCGGTCGGCCCGGTAGCCGAGGCGCTCGGCCGCCGCCATGACCCGCTCACGGGTGCGGGCGCTCGGGCCGGGCACGTCGCGCAGGACGAGCGAGACCGAGGCCGTGGAGACGCCCGCCTCGGCGGCGACGTCCTCGAGCCGGGGCCTGCGGTGCACGTCCACCCCCTTGACAGCCCTCGATGCCGAGAGGAGCCTAACGCAGGTCTAAAGCGCTTTAAAACCAGAGCGCTTCAAGAACAGGAGCGCTTCAAAACGGGAGCTGACATGGCAACGACGCACGCCCCCGACACCCGCTGGTCCGAGGCAACCTGCCGACTCGAGGACCTGCTCGAGGTGCTCGCCGACCGCACCGATCCCCACGACTTCCCGCTCGCCACCGAGGTCATCGACGAGGTCCTCTGCTACGACGCCGCGCGGCTGCTGGAGGGGCCATCCGAACAGGCGCGGGCGGAGCTCGTGCGTGCCTTCTCCCACGGCCCCGGCATCGTCGTGGTGCGCGGCGCGTACCCGGACCAGGCCGTGGTCGACCGCGCCACCGTGGCGTTCGAGGAGATGATCGCCGCGCAACGCGCGAGCGGAGTCGCGGCCGGGGACCACTTCGCGAAGCCGGGGGCGAACGACCGCGTGTGGAACGCGCTGGAGAAGCTCGCCGTGCACGCGCCCGAGGCGTTCGTCGACTACTACGCCAATCCGATCGTCGCGCTCGCCTCCACGGCGTGGCTAGGCCCCGGCTACCAGGTGACGTCGCAGGTCAACGTCGTCAACCCCGGCGGAGCGGCCCAAGTCGGGCACCGCGACTACCACCTCGGGTTCCTGCCGCCCGCGCGCATCGAGCAGTTCCCGCCGCACGTGCACGTGCTCTCCCCCGTGCTCACGCTGCAGGGCGCGGTTGCCCACACCGACATGCCGGTGGAGAGCGGCCCGACGATGTACCTGCCGCACTCCCAGAAGTACGGGCCCGGCTACCTCGCCACCGGCCGCCCCGAGTTCCGCGAGCACTTCGAGCGCCACCACGTCCAGCTCCCGCTGCAGACGGGGGACGCCGTGTTCTTCAACCCGGCCGTGATCCACGGCGCGGGCACGAACCGCTCGACGGACGTGCGGCGGATGGCGAACCTACTGCAGATCTCCTCGGCGTTCGGGCGCGCCATGGAGAGCGTCGACCGCGATCGGATCTGCCGCGCCGTCTATCCCGCGCTGCGCAAACACCCGGGGCCCGAACACGCCGTCACCGCCGCGGCGGAGGGCTACCCGTTCCCCACCAACCTGGACCGCGACCCACCGGTCGACGGCCTCGCCCCGCCCAGCCAGGCCGACCTCGTCCGGCGCGCACTGGCCGAGGGCTGGGCGCCCGAGGCGTTCGAGGCCGCGCTCACCGATCACACCGATCGCCGCGGGACGGCGTGATGGGCCTCCTGACCGACCGGGTGGTGCTGGTCAGCGGCGGCACGCAGGGTGTCGGCGCAGGCGTGGCGCGGGCCGCCGCACGTGAGGGCGCCACCGTCGCCGTCAGCGGCCGGCGCCCCGAGCCGGGAGAGAAGCTCGTCGCCGCGCTGCGCGAGACCGGCACCGACGCGCTATACGTGCCGGCCGACGTCGCGGACGTGGGCCAGGCGCAGGACTCGGTGGCGGCCGTGATCGAGGCGTTCGGCCGGATCGACTCGCTGGTCAACGCGGCCGGGCTCACGTCGAGGGGCACGCTGGTCGACACCACCCCCGGACTGTTCGACGAGCACATCGCGATCAACCTGCGGGCGCCGTTCTTCCTCATGCAGGCCGCCGTGCGGGACATGCTGCGCCGCGGCGCCCCCGGCACGATCGTCAACGTCATCTCCTCGTCGGAGCTGGGCGGGCAGCCGTACCTGGCGCCGTACGTCGCGGCGAAGGCGGGGCTCGCCGGGGTCACCCGCAACGCCGCCCACGCCCACCGCTTCGACCGGATCCGGATCAACGGCCTCGACATCGGCTGGACCGACACCGAGGGCGAGGACGCCACCCAGCGCCGGTTCCACGACGCCGACGACGGCTGGCTCGAGGACGCGGCGCGGCGGCTGCCGATGGGCAAGCTCGGGCAGGTCGACGAGATCGCCGACTTCGTCGTGTTCCTGCTGTCGGACCGCAGCGGCGTCGTCACCGGCTCGGTGATCGACTGGGACCAGAACGTGTTCGGAGGGCTCGACTAATGGCAGGCACGCGACTCGGATTGATCGGGCTCGGCCGGATCGGCGCGTTCCACGCGCAGACCCTCGCCGGCTTGCCGGCCGTCGACTCGCTGGTCGTCACCGACGCCGTGCCCGCGGTGACGAAGGAGGTGGCCGGGCGGGTCGGCGCCGAGCCTGCCGACTCGGTGGCCGAACTGCTCGCCGCGGGCATCGACGGTGTGCTGGTGGCGGCTGCGACCGACACGCATCCCGAGCTGGTGCTCGCCGCGGTCGAGGCCGGGCTGCCGGTGTTCTGCGAGAAGCCGCTCGCCCGCGCCGTCGACGACGCCGTGTGGGTGGCGCGGCGGGTGCAGGAGTCCGGCGTGCCCGTGCAGATCGGGTACCCGCGCCGGTTCGACCCGGCGTTCCTCGCCGCCCGCGCGGCGGTGGAGAGCGGGGAGCTCGGCGGACTGCACACCGTCCGCTCCACCACGCTCGACCCGGCCCCGCCACCCGCCACGTACCTCGCCGGCTCGGGCGGGATCTTCCGGGACTGCGCGGTGCACGACTTCGACGCCGTGCGCTGGGTGACCGGCCGGGAGGTCGTCGAGGTCTACGCCACCGGCTCCGACCGGGGCGACCCGCTGTTCTCCGAGATCGGCGACGTGCACACCGCGGCCGCGATCCTCACGCTCGACGACGGCACGCTCGGCGTCGTCTCCAACAGCCGGGGCAACCCACGCGGCTACGACGTGCGGCTGGAACTGCACGGGACCGCGGACAGTGCGGCGGCGGGCCTGGACGACGGGCTGCCGCTGCGCTCACTGGAACCCGGCGTCACCTTCCCCGCCGGCCCGCCGCACTCGTTCTTCATGGACCGGCTCGCGGCGGCGTTCCGGGCCGAGCTCGCGGTGTTCACCGAGGTCGTCGCGGGCGCCCGATCGAGCCCGTGCACCGTGCAGGACGCACTGGAGGTGGCGTTCATCGCAGAGGCCGCCACGCTCTCCCTGCAGCAGCACCGCCCGGTGCGCGTGGAGGAGGTGCGTTCCTGATTCCGACGAGATATGGGACCCGCAGCGCGGGAGGATGATCGACATCCGGTAGCGTCAGCCCGACGATAAGTCGGGAGGACGATGCGCGGCAACCTGTTCGCCGTTGCGGTGGACCTGGTCGTGCTCACCGTGCGGGACGGTGTCCTGTGTGTGCTGCTGCGCGAGCGGGCGGCCCAGCCGTTCGCAGGCGAGCGCGCCCTCCCCGGCGGTTTCGTGCGCGGACGCGAGGATCTCCTCGACGCCGCAGGCCGGGAGCTCGTGGAGATCGGGCTGGCGATCGACGGCCACCACCTGGAACAGCTCGCGAGCTACGCCGCCCCGGACCGGGACCCGCGCGGCCGGGTGCTCACGGTGGGGCACCTCGCGCTCGTGCCCGACCTCCCCGAGCCACCCGGCGAAGGCATCTGGGCGCCGGTGGACGAGGCGGGCACGCTCGCCTTCGACCACAAGCAGATCCTCGCCGACGGCGTCGAGCGGGCGCGCGCGAAGCTCGAGTACACGACCCTCGCCGCGGCGTTCTGCCCGGCTGAATTCACGATCTCCCAGCTGCGGCGCGTGTACGAGGCGGTGTGGGGCACCACTCCCGACCCACGCAACTTCTCCCGCAAGGTCACCTCGACGCCCGGCTTCCTGGTGCCGACCGGCACGAAGGTCAGCTCCGGACGCGGGCGGCCGGGGCAGCTGTTCCGCCGCGGCCCGGCCACCGCCCTGCACCCGCCGATGCTGCGGGATCAGGCCTGGCACGAGGACCCCTGAGGTAGGCCGGCATCACGCCCGTAGCGCGGCCAGTCCGTTGAGCGAGCTTCCTGTCATGACCGTTCCGACCCTCGCCGGCATCCATCACCTGAAACTCCCGGTGCGCGACCTGCAGCGATCGGCAGACTGGTACGGGGAGGTGCTCGGCTACCGCGTCGTCATCGAGTTCGTGGAGCAGGGCGAGCTCGCCGGGCTGGCGATGGAGCAACCCGACGGCGGCCCACCGCTGGCCTTGCGCCTCGACCCCGCCCGCGCCGAGGCCGCCGCCGGCTTCGGCTACTTCGGCATCGGAGTGCCGGACTACCCCCGCCTCACCTCGCTCGCCGCTCGCCTCGACGAGCTCGGGTTGCGGCACGGTGGGGTGCACCGCGCCAGCGAGGGCTGGATCCTGCCGATGCTGCACGACCCGGACGGGCACGAGCTCGGCTTCTACACCCACGCCCGCCACGAGGACGCCCCGACCGGGCCGCACCGCGTGCACGACCCGGGACCCAACATGCGCGTAGAACCGATGGTCTGAGCGACGGCTCGACGGGGTATCCGGCGACGTGTCGCAGGTGAAGGTCCGGTTTCCGGACGCCATGGAGACCTCGTTGATCACGCTGTACGGGATCGCCATGGACGCGCGGATCGAACCGACGATCCTCGGCGACACGATGGCGGCCGAGGCGTTCGAGAAGATCGACTACGACTTCTCGTGGATGAGGACAAGGCTGTCATCGCCGAGGAGCGTCCGGACCAAGGTCGCGCTACGCGCGAAGCACTTCGACAACTGGACCGCGGAGTTCCTCGCGGCGCACGAGCGGGCCACCGTGCTCGTCCTCGGCGCCGGGCTCGACACGCGGGTGTGGCGCGTCGATCCCGGGTCCGAGGTGCATTGGTTCGACGTCGACCTGCCCCCTGTCATCGAGGCGCGCGGCAAGCTGTTCCCGCAGCGCGAGAACTACCGGACGATCGCGTCGTCAGTGACCGATCCGGAGTGGCTGGAGCAGATTCCGACCGATCGGCCGGTTCTGGTCGTCGCCCAGGGGCTGGTCATGTACCTGGAACCCGCCGAGGGGCACGCGCTCTTCCGGCGGATCACCGATCGCTTTCCGAGCGGCGCCGTCGTTCTGGACACGCACAACCGGCTCGCCGTCCGCACGAGCAACTGGATGCTGAAGCGCCGCTTCGGCCCGTCGCTCATGCGCTGGGCCATCGATGACGCGCACGAGCTCGAGCGGTCGAACCCGAGGCTGCAGTGCACCGACACGGTCAGCGCCCTCTCCCCCGCCCTGCTGGAAGCGGTGCCGCCCGGGGCGGCACCGCGCGGCTCCGCGATCGTCAGCAGGCTGACCCAGCTCGTGCCGCCGGTGCGGGACATGAGCCGGTACGTCCGCTACGAGATCGTGGGGACGTAGGCGGACAGACCGTCGAGCAGCATCCCGCTCCCCTGCTCGGACATGTCGCGCGCCTCCGCGGTGGCGCACGTCTGGGACAGCACGATCCGGGTCTTGCCGTTATCTGCGGTGAGGCCCACGGCCATGACGGTGGACTCACCCCCGGGGAGGTCCATGATCACTTCGAGGCGCTCGTTCTCGACGACCTCGCCGTAGGTGCCGGTCAGCGGGAACTCCGAGCCGTCCGGCGTGGCCATCGTGGCGCGCCACGCCCCGCCGGGGCGCACGTCGAGGGAGATCGAGGGCAGCACCGCGCCGGACCACCGCGCGTAGTGCTCGGGCTGGGTCCAGGCCGCCCACACGTTCTCGACCGGGGCGTCGAGCACGCGGGTCAGGGTGTAGTCGTAAGTGGTGGAGCTCATCGTCATCTCCTCGTCCGTTGACCCCTTGGGCGGAGCCGTTGAGGTGTGGACCGGGAGGCGACGCGAAGCTGATCGAACGCGCTACGTGACGGCGCTCACATTCGATGCTCGGTACGCGATCGCGGAGCAGCACGGTCGGGCAGAAGCTGTCAAAAGGTCACCGTGACCTTGCCGTTCAGGCCGCCCGCCGCGAACTGGCGGTGTGCGGCGCGGACGTCATGGATGCCGAAGGTGGAATCGACGCGGACGGACACCGAACCCTGATCGACATGCTTCACGACTTCGCGTAGTCCGGCGCCGTCCTCGCGAACCTGATTGACCGTGGTCCGAACATTCCTCGCGGACAGATCAGGAACCGGGCCGGCCTGCGTTGCGATCGAGGCGTATCGGCCGCCTTCGACCACGGCGTCGGTGACGAAAGCACCGAAGGTGTCGAAGACGGCGTCGTAGTGTCGATCGGCAAGTGCGGCCGGGTCAGTGGTAGCGAACTCGGCGCCGTGGTTCCTGGTGATGTCGAGTTGGGCTTCGCGGGAGACCAGAGCGTCCACCCGGACCCCTCGTGCCCGGGCGAGCTGCAGAGCCAATCCACCGACGGCGCCAGCTGCTCCAGCGATCAGCAGCCGTTCACCCGCCGACACTGCCAGCCACCTCAACGTCTGCAGGGCGGACAGCCCGGCCAGCGGCAGCGTGGCGGCCTCCACGAGACTCACCGACACCGGTGCGGGCGCGACCGAGCTTGCCCGCAGCGCCACGATGTCGGCCCACGTGCCGCGGCCGGTGCTCAGCTGGTGGGACATCGCGATGACCCGCTCCCCAGCCCGGAAGTCGCTGGTCCCACCGTCGAGCACGACACCAGCGAGGTCCCAGCCGAGCGTCATCGGCAGCGGCGGCGTCCCCTCCCCGATGGCGCCCTCGCGTGTCTTGTCGTCGACCGGGTTGATGCTCGTCGCGATGGCGCGGATCAGCACCTCGCCGTCTTCGGGCTCGGGCTCGGGAACCTCGTCGACCCGTAGCACCGACGGCTCACCGAAACGATCGATCCGGACGGCACGCATGAACAGCTCCCTGACTCGATGATCACTGTTCACGCCGAACCACGCGGTCGAACCGCGTGATTCCGGAGTGTGCCCGAGGTCCCACTTCCCGAACGAAGCCCCTGGGGTCGAGGAAAGCCCGTGCACCAGCAAGCGCCTTCAACTTCGCTGATCGTCGAGGGCACGGAGCGCGGCGGCGAGGAGCTCTGCTCGGCCGCGCGGTGTCATGCGTCCGATCTCCGCCATGAGGCTCAAGGTTCCTTGTTTGGCGACGGCGTAGGCGGCATGCGCGGCGACCCGCCGTGCCGCACTCGGCCGAGGGCCCGCCAGCTCCGCGAGGAGCGTGTCGTTGATCTCGTCGGCACCGAGCCGGCGTGTCCGCTCGCGGATCGCCGCCCGTGCCGACGGGTCGCTGGCGATCAGGCCGTGGAGCCCCGATGACTCCGCGGTGGTGTCGATGACGGCCGCGAGCAGGTCTTCCAGCGTGCGCGGTCCGGAGTGCACGAGTCGGGCATAGGCCGCGAGCGGCTCGCCGAGCAGGGCGTCGAGGATCTCCGCCTTCGAGCCGAAGTGGTAGTACAGCGCAGCCTTGGTCGTCCCCAGCCTGCCCGCGATGTCGGCGACCGAGGTGCCCGCGTAGCCCTGCGCCGAGAACAGCTCCAGCGCGATCGCCATTATCCGCCCACGGGTGCCGGGCTCGTCGGTCACATGTGCACGGTACTTGACGACCGATCGGTAAGTGGAGCAGGCTCTCACTTACTGACCGATCGTTTAGGAGACGTGATGACGAACGCGCGCGCCCTCGCCTACCGCATGCACGAAGCCTTCAACACGAGGAACTTCGAAGCGGTGGACGACATCTTCACCCCGGACTTCTTCAGCCATCCCATGGGCACGTCGGGGGCCGAGCACGTCAAGGAGACGTGGAGCGCGATCAGCCAGAAGTTTCCGGACATGCACTCCGTCGTCGACGACGTCGTTGCTGACGGCGACCTGGTCAGCCTGCGGGCCACGATCTCCGGGTTCTCCGCCGAGGACGTCACCTTGATGGAGATGTTCCGCGTGGAGGACGGGCGGATCGCCGAGCTGTGGGGGGCGAGCCAGAGCGTCGGGAACACCGTCCGCGACCTGCTCTGAGCTCCCCGTCAGGGGAAGGTCTGCCAGGTGTCGGCGATGACTCCACATGGCCCGCCCTCGTGCACGAGCACGCTGCCGGCGGCGACGTCCAGGCTGATCGTCGCCACCGTCTCCCAGCGCTCGTGCAGCGCGGCCGAGGGGTCGGGGTGCGCGCACACCGGTGCCTGGTGGGGACCGTGGCTCACCAGGGCCTCCGCCCTGGCCGTGACGTCGACGGCGGCCAGGCCGTCGACGTGGTCGCGCAGATGCGTCAGCCGGTCGTACGTCAGCGGCCGCTCGACGGCCAGCCGCTCGCCGATCGCGAGGTCCGGGTCGAGGAAGTGGTTGGTGTGCAGCAGGACGCCGTCCGCGGGGACCACCGCAACGCCGTCCGGGCACAGCTCGAGCGTGGCGGCCGCGTCGGCGGTGACCACCGTGATGGCGGTGGAGGCTGAGGTCCGCGCCGTCCGCGCCAGGTCGACGGCCTCGTCCACCGTGGCGGCCTCGTCGAGGATGCGGCGTGCGACCAGGTGCACGGGGACGCCGATCTCGGCGCTGTCCGACGCGTGGCGAAGGATGTTGAAGTGGACGCCCAGTCCCGCGGTGCTGACCCCGATCTTGGCCAGCACGCCGAACTCGGTGAACGTCCGCACCACACGGCCCGCGCACGGCTCGTAGGCCCACAGCACCGGCACCTCGCGCAGGTGCGGGTGCCAGTCCCAGGTCTGCACCGTGCGCGGCGCACCGCCGCCAGGCAGCACGACGGCCGTGGAGCACTCGCCCTCCCCCACCGCATCGAGGGCGGCGAGGATCTCGGTGCGCGCGTTGACGGCCCCCACCTGCCAGGCCGCGAGGCCCGCGCCCTCAGCGATGCCGGCCATCTCGGCGGCCAGCGCGGGCGCCCACTTCTCGGTGCTGCGCAGCGCCTCCTCCGCGTACGAGCGCACGCGCGCCGCGGTGGCGCCGTGCGCGTCGAAGAGCTCGGCGTATCCGTGGAACGTCGCCGCGACCTCGGCGGGCCACCGGGCCCCGAACTCGCTGCCGCGGGCGTGCGGATCGATCTCGGTGGACGTGTGGGTCGGGATGGTCACGCCGAGTTGACCTCCTCCATCAGATCGGCCAATGGGACGTTCCCGGTGGAACGCAACTCGTCCTGCACCCTGCCACGCCGCTCCGCGTCGATGTCCTGGCTCAACTTGAACAGGCTCCGTTCCGCGGTGACGTGGATCCGGAACGCCACCACTCCCGGCAGGATCTGCGCGAACCGCTCGCGGGAACGGGCGCTGGGGCACCATGCCGGCGTGCGCGTCGACTCCATCGCCCGCACCGTGGCCTCTACGACGGCCAAGGTCGCACCCGGATCGGTGATGAGCTCGACGGTGCCGGTCAGGTGCACGGCGGCGTAGTTCCACGTCGGCACGGCCGGGTCGGTGGCGTACGCGGTGGGCGACACGTAGCCGTGCGGCCCGCCGAACACCACCAGCACTGGCGGGGACCCCTCGAACCCCCGCCAGTGCGGATTGGCCTTCGCCATGTGGCCGAGCAGCGTCGTGCCGACGAACGTCGCGTCCACCCGACCCTGCTCGATCACCGGGACGTTCGTCCCGACCGGCACACCGTCGACGCTGCTGACGACCAGCGCGAACGGGTGTGCCCGCACCAGCTCGACGGCGTGGCGCGGATCGTCGGTCGCGAAGCGCGGGAACTCGAACATCAGCGCGCGCCGCAGAGGATCGCGTCCCACGCCACCTCGGAGGCGATCGCGCCGAGGCCGGTGGGCTTGAGGCCGTTCAGGTCCACCTCGTCCGTGGTCAGCGTGAACAGGACATCGCCGTCGTTCTCGGTGTGGAACGGCTGGATGCCGCGGTGCATGGAGCTGTGCACCTGCTTGCCGAGCTGGTCCAGCTCGCGGTCGGTGAGCCGGGCGTTCGTGACCAGCACCGAGAGCGTGGTGTTGCCGTGGACGGCCGCGGCGATGCCATCGGCGTAGTCGAGGTGCGGATGGCGGCGCGCCCCCTCGTCGGCGTGGAAGTTGCCGCGCACGATCGTGCCCTCCCGGTCTACGACGACCCCGACGGCGTTGAGCACCGTCGCGAAGAGGACCTTGATCTCGCCGACGGCCCGGAAGGCCGCTCCCTGCCCGGCGAGCTCGGCGCGCGGGGCGTCGACCTTGCCGACCGAGGTGCTGGCGCCCGCCCCGCACCGTCCCACGGGGAACAGCCCGTCGCGGGCGTTGCGCAGCGCCGCGCGCCCGAGCTCGGCGTCCGGATGGATCGCGTTGTCCCTCGTCGAGAAGTCGTAGACGACCGCGCCGGACACGAGCTGCAGCTCGTCCCACTTGACCCGGTTGCGGCGCCGTGCGAGCAGCTCCGCGCTGACGCCGGCGGCCGCCGCCAGCCCGTACACCGACCCGCCCGCAAGGCAGATGGCGTGGTTGAACCCGTAGCCGCCGGTCAGGCCGACCGCGCCTCCGCGCGCATCGACGGCCGTGCGCGCGCCTGCCGGGACGTGGACGACCGTGCACCCGGTGGGCCCCTCGGCGTACTCGGCGGTGCCGACCAGGACGCCAGGCAGGTCGAAGGCAACCGACTCCCGGCCCGGGCTGGGCTGCGGGACCAGCGGGAGGTCCCCGTTGGCGGGGACGTCCGGCGCGAAGGTCGACGGCGTCACCAGGCGCGGGGTCACAGGGCCTCCCAGAGCTGTTTCGAGTAGTCGTGCGCCGGTCCGGCGTAGAACGTCTCGGTCGGGCCGGTCTCGACGATCTCGCCTGCCCGCATGACCGCGATCCGATGTGCGACGTAGCGGACGGCGCCGAGGTCGTGCGAGATGAACAGCGCGCTGAAGCCGAACTCCTGCTGGAGGTCCCGGACGAGGTTGAGGATCTGCGCCTGCACGGAGACGTCGAGCGCGCTCACGGCCTCGTCGAACACGATGAACCGCGGCAGCGTGACGAGGGCACGGGCGATCGACACGCGCTGGCGCTGCCCGCCGGAGAGCTCGTGCGGGTACCGGGCGCCGAGCTCGGGCGGCAGGCCCACGCGCTCCAGCATCTCCTCCACCCGCTCCGGCGCTCGCTCCCCGAGCACGACGAGCGGCTCGGCGACGCTCTGCCCCACCCGCATCCGCGGGTTCAGCGACCACTGCGGGTGTTGCAGCACCGCCTGCATCTGCCCGGCCAGCTCGCGGCGCCGCCGCGGGAAGGGCCGCCCGGCGAACCGGACCACCCCCGCGGTGGGCCGTTGCAGCCCCAGCGCAACGCGGCTCGCCGTCGTCTTCCCCGAACCCGACTCGCCGACGAGGCCGAGCGTCTCGCCCTCGGCGACGGCCAGGGTGACGTCGCACAGCGCGTGGACGTGCTCCCGGCGCAGCGGCGGGCCGGTGGCGAACGTGACCGTGACGTCGTCGAGCTCGAGGATCATGCGTTCACCAGGTCGGATGCTAGGTGGCAGAGCACCTGCCGGTCCCGGACCGTGCTCGGCCCCGGCCGCTGCGTCGCGCAGCGGTCCTCGGCGTGTGCACACCGCGGCGCGAACGCGCAGCCCGCCGCGGGGCCGTCGAGCACGGGCGGCCGTCCCGGCACGGGCGCGAGCCGCTCACCGAGCGCCGCCATGGCAGGCGCCGATCGGGCCAGCGCCGCCGTGTACGGGTGTGCAGGCCGATCGAGCACCTCGGCGACGGGCCCGTCCTCGACCACGCGCCCGCCGTACATCACAGCGATGCGCGAGCAGCGGCGTGCGACGGCGGTGAGGTCGTGGCTCAGCCACAGGATCGTCGTGCCGTTCTCCGCGGCGAGGTCGAACAGCATGCCGAGGACATCCTCGCGGACCTGCGCGTCAAGGGCGGACGTCGGCTCGTCGGCCACCAGCAGCCGCGGCCGTCCGGCCATCGCGATGGCCAGCGCCACCCGCTGCGCCATGCCGCCGGAGAGCTGGTGCGGGAACAAGCGCGCGACCCGCGCGGGATCGGCGAGCCGGACGCGTTCCAGGTGCGGCAGCGGGTCCGCCCGCCTGCCGAGCACGAGCCGCAGCTGGGCGCCGATCCGCATGGTCGGGTCGAGCGCGGCGATCGGGTCCTGGAACACGAAGCCGAGCCGCTCGCGGCGCAGCCGACGCATCCCCGGCGGCGCGAGCGCGAGCACGTGCTCCCCCGCGACGCGCACCTCACCGTCGACATGGGCGGTGCGCGGCAGCAGCCGCCCGATCGCGGAGCCCAGCGTCGACTTGCCCGAGCCGCTCTCCCCCACGATCCCGACGGTCTCCCCCGCCTCGACGACCAGGTCGGCGCCGTCGAGCGCCCGGACGGACCCGTAGTCGACGGTGAGGTTCTGCACGGCCAGCAACGTCATACCAACGCCCTCGCCTGTCGGGGTTCGAAGCGGTCGCGCAACCCGTCGCCGACGACGTTGATCGCGAGGACCGCGATCACGAACACGGTCCCGGGACCGATGATCATCCACGGCGCGGCGATCATGTACGTCCCGCCCTGCTGGATCAGCACCCCGAGCGAGGCCTGCGGTGGCTGTACGCCGAATCCGAGGAAGCTCAGCCCGCCCTCGACCGCGATGCCGACCGAGAGCGCGTACGTCACCTGCACCGCGATCGTCCCCGCGACGTTGGGCAGCAGGTGCCTGCCGAGGATCCGGGGCAGCCGCGCCCCGCTGATGATCGCGGCGGTGACGTAGTCGCGCTGCGCGACGCCCACCGCGGCGGCCCGTACCAGCCGCGTCATCAGCGGGATGGTCACCAGCACGATGCTCGCCTGCGCGGCGAGCCGCCCGGGGCCGACGACCGCGGCCACCAGGATCGCCAGCACGATCGCCGGGAACGAGTAGAGCACCTCGACCAGCCGCAGGATCAGCTCGTTGACGATCCCGCCCTGGTAGCCGGCGACGATGCCGAGCACCGCGCTCAGCGCGGCCGTCACGAGGACGGCAACCGAGGAGAGCAGCAGCGTGGTCGCGATGCCCTCCATGATCCGCGGCAGCATCGAGCGCCCGAGGTTGTCGGTGCCGAAGAGGTAGTCCGCGCCCGGCGGCGCCATGCGCGGCCCGACGATCGCATCGGGGTCGCCTGCGACGTTCCAGACCGACCCGATGGCCAGCACGACGAGCAGCGCGAGGCAGACGAGTCCCGCCCGCGACAGCCAATCCCTCATCCGCGCCTCCCCTGCGCCGTCACGCCGTGCCGCGGGTCGATCAGGCCGGCCACGAGATCCACAACGAGGTTGAGCACGACGAACAGCGCGGCCGCGAGCAGCACGCCCGCCTGCACCACCGCGTAGTCCCGGCGACCCACGGCCTGCACGACGTAGGAGCCGATGCCGGGCAGGTTGAACACGTACTCGACGATGAGCGCCCCGCCGAGGAGGTAGCCGGTCATCGTCGCCACGAGCGTGACGACCGGAACGGCGGCGTTGCGCAGCACGTGGTGGCGCACGATGAACCACGGCGTCGCGCCACGGGCGACGGCGGCCGTGACGTACGGCTCGACGAGCACGCCCAGCACGGCGTCCCGGGTGGTCCGGGCCGTGATCGAGACGGCGAGGAACGCCAGCACGCACGAGGGCAGCACCATCGAGAGCAGGTTCGCGCCCGGATCGGTGCCGAACGGCGTGTACCCGCCCACCGGGAGGCCGAGGGCGTAGCGCGAGAACACGAACACGACGAGACTGCCCAGCACGAACTCCGGAACGCTCACGCCGATCCCGCTGAGCAGCCTGCCCACCGCCGCGCCGCCACCGGGCCGGGCACGTACGGCGGTGAGCACGCCCAGCGGCACCCCGACGACCACGGCGATGGCCACCGCGAAGAACGTCACCTCGGCGGTGACGGGCAGGCGCGCCGCCAGCTCCGCGGCCACCGGCTGCTGGCTGATCATCGAGACACCCATGTCGCCGCGCGCGACGGCGGCGAGCCAGTAGCCGTACTGCACGAGCACCGGCTGGTCCAGGCCGTAGCGCGCGGCCAGCTCGGCCTCCTGCTCCGGCGTGCCGAACGGGCCCAGGATGGTCTGCGCGAAGCCGCCGGGCATCATCCGCACCGCGGCGAAGATGAGCACCGAGACGCCGAGCAGCGTGACGGCAGCACTCGCCGTCCGCCCGAACCACCACAGCGCCAGCCGCATCAGGCCGCGCGCTTCCTGAAGTCGGCGATCAGTCGGAGCGCGTTCCCGTAGCCCTCGGTGGCATACAGCCCGACACTCGCGGCGTCGGTGCGGTACGCCACCGTGGACGGCCGGGTGACCAGCGGGATCATCTGGGCGTCCCGGTCGACGGCGGTGCAGACGTCGGCCAGCGCAGCGGTGCGTTCTGGGCCGGCCGGCAGCGCGCTCGCCTCGTCGACCGCCGCGGCGATCTCCGGGTTCGGTGCCATGAAGCCCTGGTTGAACATCGCCACGTCGGGCTTCCACCATGTGGTCACCATGCTCGCGTCGGCGTAGCCGGCGAACCAGGACAGCGCGGCGTCGAACGTCGCCGGGACGGCGCCGTAGACCGCGCCGGACCACGTCGCCTCGTCCATCTGCTCGATCCGCACCGTGATGCCGACCTGCTGCAGGTTCTGTTGGATCACCTGGGCGACGACCGGCGCAGGCGGGGTGGAGTAGATGCTGAGGGTGAACGACAGGTCGCCCGCGCCCGCTTCGGCGAGCAGCCGCTTCGCCTCCTCCAGATCAGCACCGGCGGACGGCAGGGTGGCCGGGTCGCACGCCCCGGGCAGCCCGGCAGGCGTCACCCCGGTGGGCCTGCCGAGGCCGCCGAGCGCGATGCTCGCGATCTGGTCCCGGTTCATCGCCATGTTGATCGCCGTCCGAACCCGCGGGTCGGCGAGCTTCGAACCGGGCTTCTGCGTGTTGAGCATCAGGTAGTAGAAGTCCGTTGTCGCCTGGCCGAGCACCTCGACGCCACGGGCGCCGGCGAGCATCGTGGCGGAATCGACGTTGCCGAGCGTCGCGAGCGACGCCCGGCCGCTCTGCAGCGACGCGACCCGCGCCGCGTCCTCGGTGGCGATCGTGACGTTCACCGCTTCCAGGTGCGGCGTGCCCGGTGCCCAGTACCCCTGGTTCCTGGCGAACCGCCACGACACGTCCTGGCGGTGGTCCTGCACGGTGAAAGGGCCGGTGCCCAGCATCGTCCGCGCGATGTCGACCGAGCCCTCGTCGATCTCCTTCATCGGCAGCACCGCTGCCGGGACGTTCGCGAGCGCGGCGAGGAAGGGCGTGTACGTCGCGCTCAACTCCACCTGCACGGTGCGATCGTCCGGCGCGGTCACCGACGAGATCGGGCCGAGCTGGCCGCGCCACACCGACGGCGATGCGAGCAGCCGCTGAATGCTGCCCACGACGTCGTCCGCCGTCATCGGCCGGCCGTTGGAGAAGGAGACGCCCTCGCGCAGGTGGAACACGTACGACGTGGGCGTCGGCGTCTCCCACCTCTCGGCGAGCCCGGGCTGCACCGAGAAGTCCGGCCCGATCGTCACGAGGGTCTCGTAGACCAGTGACATGAGCTGCCACGCCGATGCGACGTCCGCGAGCTGCGGGTCGAGCCCGGTGGCCACGCCGATGTCGATCGGCAATTCGACGTCGAGGGTGCCGCCTGCGGGGAGCGCCTCGTCGACGGTGGCGGCGTAGCCGGGGGCGGCGGAGCTCGCGGTCGGCGCCGGGACGTTCGCGGTGCAGGCCGACGTCACAAGGAGGGCCACGATCAGGCCTGGCCAGTTGCGGCGCACGGAGCTTCTCCTAATGGCAGTGGGCAGCCGTGGTCGGAGGGACGTCCAGGGTCGGGTTGCGGTCGAAGAACCCGACGGGCCGCAGCGTGAACCCGCAGGAGTCCACGGGCATCACCGGCCAGTCCTCCGGACGCGGGAAGTGCGTCATCCCGAAGGTGTGCCAGAGGACGATGTCCTGGTCGTCGATGTCCCGGTCCGCTGCCGCGTACCGGGGCAGGCCCGCGCCGCCGGGGTGCTGGTTCACCAGGTCACCGGCCGGGTAGCGCTCGGCGGGGTCGTAGCGGGTGACCCAGAGGTGCCGCGTGGCGAACTCCGCCCGCTTTCGGATCGACGAGCCCTCGTCGGCGAGCAGCAGCGGCTTGCCCTCGGGGTGCAGGGCGTAGCCGACGGGTTGCCCGAGGCGGTTGGCCACCGCCGGGTTCACGACGTGCCATGTGCGGTTCACGCTCGTGTCCGCGTTGCGCTTGCCGCCGGACTCGGTCCTCAGCCGCGTGACGGCGCGGCCGAACGCGTTGCCGTGCGGGTTGGCCTCGTCCGTCGGGTAGGTCCGCACGTCGACCTCGTCGACGGCATTGCGCACGCCGTCGATCATCATGTCCAGCCGGGCGTTGAACAAGTGCTGGTGGTAGGGGGCCGCGAGGCCCGGCGCCACCTCGGAGCTGTACGGCGCGGCGCGCTCGTCGTAGGCCCCGGTGAAGACGATGCCGGTGGCCTTGGCCTCCAGCTCGATCGTGCCGTCGAGGTAGAGGTACCAGTAGAAGCCGTAGTCGTAGTTGCCGACCGTGCAGAAGAAGGAGATCACCAGGCGGCGCTGGCGGCGGGTCTCCCGGGATTCGTTCTCGGTGTGCTTCCACAGCACACCGTGGTCCTCTTCGTGCAGGCAGATGGCGTTGCGCAGCACCAACGGCTCGCCCGCGTCGTCGACGACGGTCGCGTCGAAGTAGGTGATCTCCCCGAGGCAGTCGCAGCCGAGCTCGAGCTGGTTGGCCAGCTTGCCGAGCTGGTACTCGCCCGTGTCGAAGTAGTTCTGCCAGAACCGCACCGGGCTCGGATCCCCGTACGGCACCACCATCTCGGCGACGGAGGCGCGGTAGACGATCGGGCGGACGCGGCCGCCGTCGGCGAAGCCGATCTGGTGCAGCGTGAGGCCCTCACGCATGTCGTAGCCGAGGCGGACGCTCCAGTTCTCCCATGTGACGACGTTGCCGTCGACCTGGAAGCTCGGCCCGTCCGGCTGGGTGATCTCGATGGGTTGCTGGGTCGTCCGGTGCGGGCCTGCGACCTGCGGGTCGGTGTAGTCACCGGATTCCCGCGGGATCGGCAGCACGCCCGTGTCGACGACCTCCAGCACCGCGCCCTTCATGAGGTCGACGTAGGCGACGAGCCCGTCGATGGGGTACGCCCACGGCAGGCTGCCGGGAGTCGGCAGGTGGTGCGCGAGAACGCGGGCGATCCGCCTGCCGGGCGCGTCGGGCGCGTCGTAGTGACCGGCGCTCAGTGCGGCGACGAACACCGTGGCCGGGTCGGTGATCCCGCGCTTCCCCAGCGCCGCCAACCATCGCTCGTCGGCCGCCATGATCTGGCGGACCCGGTCGTGCTCCTCGGTGAGGATGGGGACCTGCCCGTCGGTGACCGGGTCGATGGTGGTCCGCGAGAGCACCCGACGCTCGCCGAGCGAGACGACGACGTCCTCGGCCACCTCGGTCGCGAGGTCGAGCAGCAACGCCCGGACCAGGCGCTCCACCGGATCCCCTTCACAGAAGGCCAGCACGTCCGGCTTGGGCGGCTCCACGAGCCCGAGGTAGGCGACCCGCGTGGACGACGCCAGCACCCCGTCGTCGGCCAGGATCTTCCGGGCGAGCCGGATCTCCTCATGGCCCAGCGGGTCCAGCGGGTGCGGCCGCTCCCCCACACCGAGCACGTTGCTTCCCGACTCCACCGAGCACCCCATCTCTTGTGCCGGAACGTTCCGGCAGAAGCTAACGGCGCCCGATGCACGGGGGCAACCCCTGACACAAGCCCTTAACACCTCAACTCGCGCGCACTGAAAGCCCGACTCGCGTACACGGAGACCGCGACTCGCGGGAGGTGGGCACTCCATGCCCGCGAGTCGCGGTCTGGGTGTGCGCGAGTCGCGGTGTGAGCACGCCCCAGTCGCGTTGTGCATGCGAGTGTGTCGGGCGGCCTAGCATCGGGTCGTGCGTGCAGAGCCCGTCACCATCCGGACCGTCGCCGAGCAGGCCGGCGTGTCCACGACGACGGCGTCGGACGCCATGCGCGGCTCTGGGCGGGTCTCGGAGCGGACGCGGACGCGGGTCCTCGAGGTCGCGGAGGCCCTCCGGTACGTGCCGAACGGCTCGGCGCAGCACCTGCGCCGGGCCAGCACCGGGGCGATCGGGCTGCACCTGCCCGCGGTCCTCACGCGGTCGAACTACTACATGTCATTCGTGTTCGGCGTCGTCGAGCGCGCGGCCGCCGACAGCTACGACGTCACGCTGCTCACCTCGGGGCAGCCGGAGTCGCGCCGCACCCCGCGCGTCGACGGACTCGTGCTGGGCGACCCGCTCGCGGGCGATCCGGTCGTCGAGCGCCTGATGGCGGCGGGCGTGCCCACCGTCACCTGCGAGCGATTCCCCGGCGACGCGCGCGCGACGGGCGTCGTCCGGTCGGAACACGCGGCGGCCGTCGGTGAGCTACTCGACCACCTGCTGGCGTCCGGCGCGCAGCGACCGGCACTGATCGTGGCCGGCGCCGAGAGCGACTGGGCGGGCGCCGTTCACCAGGGCTTCCGGGAGTGGTGCCTGCGCCATCGGGTGGCGCCGGCCGTGCGCACGGTGCCGTTCGACACGCCCGTCGACGCGCTGCACGCCGCCGCCAACGACCTGCTCGCGGCGGAGCCGGGCATCGACGCGCTCGTCTGCGGGCCTGCCGGGGCCGCCGCTGCGCTCCTCCCGGTGCTCCGCGACGCCGGCCGCACCGTCGGCGAGGACCTCCTGCTGGCCTCCTGCGTCGACGGCCCGAGCATGCACGCGGCCGACCCACCGATCACCGCGATCGACCTGCGGCCCCGCGACGCGGGCGCGGCGTGCGCAGCCCTGCTCTTCGATCTGCTGACAGGCGCAGCGCCGGACGGAACGGAGCGGATGCACCCCACAGAGCTGATCGTCCGGGCCAGCACTGGTGTCCCTAGAACCTCGGGTGGTCGCCCTTCATCGTGACCTTCCGCTGCTTGCCCCTGCGCACCTCGCCCAGTACCCACGCCGGCACGTGCCGGGCCGTGAGCACCGCGAGCGCGCGGTCGACCTCGTCGGCCGGTAGCACCGCCACCATGCCGACGCCCATGTTGAACGTCTTCTCCATCTCGGCGCGCTCCACGCGCCCGCGGGTGGCGATCATCTTGAAGACCGGCGCCGGGGTCCAGCTGCCGCGTTCCACCACTGCCTCGACGCCGTCGGGCAGCACGCGCTCCAGGTTGCGGGCGAGCCCACCCCCTGTGACATGCGAGAACATCCGCACGCCGGTCTCGGCGGTGAGCGCGAGGCAGTCGCGCGCGTAGATCCGGGTGGGGGCGAGCAGCTCCTCGCCGAGGGTGTGACCGAACTCCTCGACGTGGCCTTCGAGCGGCATCCGCCCGATGTCGAGCAGGACGTGCCTTGCGAGGGAGTAGCCGTTGGAGTGCAGCCCTGACGAGCCGAGCGCCACGAGCACGTCGCCAGGGCGGATCCGGTCGGGCCGCAGCATCTTGCCGGCCTCGACGATGCCGACCCCGGTGCCGGAGATGTCATAGCTCCCGGCCTCCATCAGGCCGGGGTGCTCGGCGGTCTCGCCGCCCAGCAGGGCACAGCCGGCCTGCTGGCAGCCGTCGGAGATGCCCTTGACGATCGATGCGATCTGCCCCGGCACGACCTTGCCGACGGCGATGTAGTCCTGCATGAACAGCGGTTCGGCGCCGCAGACGACCAGGTCGTCGACGACCATCGCCACCAGGTCGAGCCCGATGGTGTCGTGTTTGTCGAGGGCCTGGGCGATCGCGACCTTGGTGCCGACACCGTCGGTGGACGAGGCCAGCACGGGCTCGGTGTACTTGCCCAGCTTCAGTGCGAAGAGCCCGGCGAAGCCGCCGATCCCGCCCATCACCTCGGGGCGGCTCGCCTTCTCAGCGTATGGGCGCAGCGCGTCCACGGCCTCCTCACCGGCGTCGATGTCCACGCCGGCGGCGGCATAGCTGGCGCCTGGCCCGGCGGGTCGGGCGGTGATCGGCGGCATGGTCGTCGTGCTCCTGACGGTCGGGTCGGCGGGGATGCAGTCGGGTGCGGGTTCAGGGCCGGCCGAGCGCGTCGGCCGCGCCGTAGCCGACCGAGAGCGACGCGGGGGCCGCGGTCCCCGATACGTTCTCCGGTGCAGCGATCTCCGGTACAGCGATCTCCGGGAGAGGGATGTTCTCGAGCAGGTGCTTGCCGAGCCGCGCCTCCTCGGGCAGCGGGATCGGGTACTCGCCGGTGAAGCAGGCCGTGCACAGCCTGGTGCGCGGCTGCTCGCTGGCCGCGACCATCCCGTCGACGGAGACGTACCCGAGGGTGTCGGCGCCGATGGACCGGCGCACGCCCTCCGTGTCGAGGCCGCTCGCGACGAGCTCGGCCCGGGTGGCGAAGTCGATGCCGTAGAAGCACGGCCACTGCACCGGAGGGGACGCGATCCGGACGTGCACCTCGACGGCCCCTGCCTCGCGGAGCATGCGCACGAGCGCGCGCTGGGTGTTGCCCCGCACGATCGAGTCGTCGACGACGACGAGCCGTTTGCCGCGGATGACGTCGCGCAACGGGTTGAGCTTGAGCCGGATGCCCAGCTGCCGGATCGTCTGGCTGGGCTGGATGAACGTGCGGCCGACGTACTGGTTCTTGACCAGCCCCTGGCCGTAGGGGATGCCGGAGCCCTGTGCGTACCCGATGGCCGCGGGGGTGCCGGACTCGGGCACGGGGATCACCAGGTCGGCCTCGACGGGGTGCTCCCCTGCGAGCCTGCGCCCGATCTCGACGCGGGCCGCGTGCACCGAGCGCCCGGAGATGGCGGTGTCGGGGCGGGCCAGGTAGACGTACTCGAAGACGCAGCCCTTGGGCTCCGGGGCGGCGAACCGGGAGCTGCGCAGGCCGCCCGCGTCGATCGCGAGCAGCTCACCCGGCTCGACCTCGCGCACCATCGACGCGCCCACGATGTCCAGCGCGGCGGTCTCGCTCGCCACCACCCAACCGCGCTCGAGCCTGCCGAGCACGAGCGGCCGGACGCCGTGCGGGTCGCGCGCCGCGTAGAGCGTCTGCTCGTCGGCGAACACCAGTGAGAACGCCCCGCGCACCCGCGGCAGCAGGCGCAGCGCCGCCTCCTCGACGCCGGTGTCGGCGGCAGTGACGGCCAGCAGCTCGGCGACAAGGTCGGAGTCGGTGCTGGCCGGGATCGTGCCGCGCTCGGCGGGCAACCCAGCCCTGGCGGCCAGGATCTCGTCGCGCAGCTCAGCGCTGTTGACGAGGTTGCCGTTGTGGCCCAGCGCGATACCGCTGCCGGTGGCCGTGGTGCGGAAGGTGGGCTGCGCGTTCTCCCACGTGGTGGAGCCGGTGGTGGAGTAGCGGCAGTGGCCGACGGCGAGGTGGCCCTTCAGCGACGAGAGCGTCTGCCCGTCGAAGACCTGGCTGACCAGCCCGAGGTCCTTGAACACGACCATCCGGCGCCCGTCGGAGACGGCGATGCCCGCGGCCTCCTGGCCGCGGTGCTGGAGAGCGTAGAGCCCGTAGTAGGTGAGGTTGGCGACGTCCTCGCCGGGCGCCCATACCCCGAAAACCCCACACTCCTCGCGCGGTTCCGGATCGTGGGCCATGAGGTCGAGGTCGGGTTCCGGTTTGCGTTCGGTCGGCTGCTCGTTCCGGGCGGAACTCGGGCCCACAACACGCTCCTCGCAGACGGCACAATCTGGCGGCACGCTTCTTGTGCAACAGGCCGCTCAGCGGCCGATGCTACGCCGGGAAAGCTCCGGGACCCACTCCCCGGGACCGGCGTCACCGAACCACCTGCCCTGCCCGACATCGCAGCCCAGCTCCGCGAGGCGCTGCGCCTGGACGGCGGTCTCCACCCACTCGGCGGTGACCTCGAGGCCGAGCGCGTGGGCGAGCTCGATCAGCGCACGGACGATCGAGGTGTCGGTGGGGTCGGCGGACGGGTTGCGCAGCCCGTCGATGAACGACCCGTCGATCTTCAGGCCGTGCACGGGGAGCCTGCGCAGCCATGCGAGGCTCGAGTAGCCGGTGCCGAAGTCGTCCAGCGCGATCCGGACTCCCGCCTGCCGCAGCTCGCTGAGGGCGTCGAGGACCACCAGCTCGTCGCCGAGCACGGCCTGCTCGGTGATCTCCAGCTGCAGCTGGCCCGCGGGCAGGCCGGTCTCGGCCAGCACGCGGGCGACCTCGTGCACCCACGTCGGCTCGGCGAGCTGCACCGGCGACACGTTCACGCTGACGAACGGCGCCTCGTCCCCCAACTCGCGCCACCAGCCCGCCGCCTGCTCGCACGCGGCCCTGAGCACCCAGCGGCCCAGCGGGACGATCGCACCGCTGTGCTCGGCGAGCTCGATGAACCGGCCCGGCCCGACGACGCCCTGGTCGGGGTGCTGCCAGCGCAACAGCGCCTCCGCGCCGCGCACCCGGCCGTCGGCGAGCCGCACGAGCGGCTGGTAGACGAGGCGGAACTCGCCGCGCTCGATCCCCCCGCGCAGCCCGGAGAGCAGGGCGAACCGCGCGGCCTCCGCCGCGTCGCGCTCGGGGTCGAAGACGATGCGCCGCCCGCCGCCGAGCGCTCGCGCCCATCCGCGGGCGACGTCGGCGGCGCGCAGCAGCTCGGCTGCGCTCCCACGGGACGTTGGGCTCTCGGCCACCCCGATGCTCGCGGAGACGACGAGCGTCTGCCCGTCGATGTGGAACGGCGTGGCCAGCGCGGCCTGGAGCCGGTCGGCGAGCCTGCTGACGTCCGAGCTGCCCGTTGGCTCGGCGACGAGCACGACGAACTCGTCGTCGCCGGTGCGGCACACGACGTTGTTACCGGCGGCGAGGTGCAGTCGCCCCGCCACGCCGAGCAGCAGCCGGTCGCCGATCTGCTGGCCGAGCTCGTCGTTGATCGCGTGGAAGCCGTCGACGTCGAGGGCGCAGATGCCCACCCGGGACGGCCCGCCGACCGCGAACGCGCGGTGGAGCCACTGGTCGGCCACCGCCTGGTTCGGCAGCCGGGTGAGCTGGTCGGCGAACGAGGCCTCGCGCAGGCGCGACCACAGCCGGTGGCGGTCCGACACGTCTTCGACCAACCCGACGACGTGTGAGGGAGCACCGTCCTCCCCGAGCACGCGCGACGCCGTGACGTGCACCCACATCACCCGCGAGTCGACGCGCACGAGCCGCATCTCCATGCGCACGACGTCGGGCTCGCCGCCGCCCGCGAGGCGCTTCAGGCGCTCGACGACGTCGACCATGTCGTCGGGATGCACGAAGTCCGACATCGGCCGCGGCTGGTCGAGCGGCCCTTCGAGGCCGAACATCCGGCGAAGCGCCGGGTTGAGGTCGAGGACCTTCCCGTCGAGCGCGACGATGGCGATCCCGACCGCGGCCTGCTCGTAGACGGCCCGGATGTGCCGCCCGTCCACGGCCGACACCCGCGCGGGACGGGCCCGGTCCACCTCGTTCCGGTCGAGCCGGATCCGATCGCGGAGGGCGCCCACCAGACCGGCGACCAGCTCGTCGAGGGCGGCCGAGAGGCGCCGCTCCCCCTCGGGACCCTGCAGGCCGAACGCCTCCGGCACGTCCCGGCGCAGTAGCCGCAGGCTGGGCACGACGAGGCTCTCGACGTCGGCGGCGTCGCTGCGCTCCGGATCGCCCCGCCCTCCCGCCGTGACCAGCTCGGCACCGATCGCCCGCGCCGACAGCGGCCAGAACGGCTCGGCACGCAGCACGGCTGCGAGCTTGCGCAACAGCGTGGCCAGGTGTGCGACCGCACCGGGGTCGTCGTGATAGGCGCACTCCGCCCAGCGCCCGGCGAGCCTGTCGATCCGGTCGCCCTCCACCGTGCGGAACGGGCGGCGCACGGTCGCGTCACGCGGCGACTCGACGGGATCGGGAAGGCTGCGCGGTGCGACCACGCGGCCACCTCCTGTCGCCCGTTCGGTCCGGCTCGACCCTGATCGGATCAATCTTCCGTCCCTCGCCCGAGTTTGCGCCACCGCGACGTGTTCGCATTCACCGGAGCGAGCGGCACCCTATTGTCACCGCCACAACGGCAACAGCCTGCAGACCTCACCGCTTCGAATACCCGATGCCTGCAGCGTGCCGCCCTCGATCGCCGCCTCCCACGTGGTGCGGCCCACCACGAGCGCCAGCCAGGTGCGCGCATCGGTCTCGACGACGTTCGGCGGGGTTCCCCTCCCGTGCCGAGGGCCACTCACGCACTGGATCGCCCCGTGTGGGGGGACCCGCACCTCCACGCTGTGGCCCGGCGCGGCGGCGGCGAGGGCCGCGAGGCTCTCCTTCACGGCGGCGCGCAGCACCGGCCGATCCGGCGCCGGACCGCCGTCGAGCCATTCCAGGACGGCGGAGCCGATCCGCGTGCCGCTGGTTCCTCCCCGCACTCGCCGAACGGTAACCGATCCGGGCCGGTCCTGACCCTTCGGGCAGGTGACAGGCTCGCGATCGGTCCACATGGTGCGGCCGGTCAGGTGAAGAGCGCGGGAAGCGTGCCCTCCCACGCGGTGCGCAGCGCCGTCAGCGGCAGCTCGGGAACCCCTTCGATGACCAAGGCGGATCCGCCGGTTGTGCCGATCTCGCGCGCCGGCACCCCGGCCTCGGCCGCGCGGGACAGTACGTCGGACGCGTGCTCGGGTGCGACGGCGACGAGCACGCGCCCCGCCGACTCGGAGAACAGCGCGACGAACGGGTCGATCGGCGGGAGCTGCGCGGTGGCACCACGGCCGCCCACGAGGCACGCCTCGACGAGCGCCTGCGCGAGCCCGCCGTCGGACAGGTCGTGCGAGCCGGTGAGCAGCCCCGCAGCGGCGGCCTTCGCGAGCAGGTCCGCGAGCCGGGCCTCCGCGGCCAGGTCGACAGCGGGCGGACGACCGCCGAGGTGCCCGTGCACGACGTGCGCCCACTCGCTGCCACCCAGCTCGTCACGGGTGGTGCCCAACAGCAGGATCGTGTCGCCGTCGCGCCGGAAGCCCGACGGGACGCGCATGGCGACGTCGTCGAGCACGCCGAGCACGCCCACCACCGGCGTCGGCAGGATCGGCCGCTCGCCGGTCTGGTTGTAGAAGCTCACGTTGCCGCCCGTCACCGGGACTCCCAGCTGCGCGCAGCCGTCCGCGAGCCCTCGCACGGCCTGCTGGAACTGCCACATGACGTGCGGATCCTCCGGCGAGCCGAAGTTGAGGCAGTTGGTGACGGCCAGCGGCACCGCGCCGCTCGTCGCGACGTTGCGCACGGCCTCGGCCAGCGCCAGCTGCGTGCCCGCGTACGGGTCGAGCGACACGAAGCGGGCGTTGCAGTCGGTGGCGACGGCGATGCCGCGCCCGGTCCGCTCGTCGATCCGCAGCACGCCGGCGTCGGCGGGCTGGGCGGCCGCGGTGTTGCCGCGCACGTAGCGGTCGTACTGGTCGGTGACCCACGCGCGGCTGCACAGGTTCGGGCTGGCCACCATCCGCAGGATCTCGGCGTGCAGCTCGCTCGGCGCGGCCGGCCGGGGCAGCCGCTCGGGTGAGTCGGCGACCAGCGCGTCCTGCTTCTCCGAGCGGGCGACCGGGCGGCGGTAGACCGGGCCCTCGTGCGCGACGGTGCGCGGCGGCACGTCGACGACGGTGTCGCCGTGCCAGTCGATGACGAGGCGATCGCCCGCGGTGACCTCCCCGATCACACTTGCCAGCACGTCCCACCTGCGGCAGACCTCGAGGAACGCGTCGACGTCCTGCGGGCGCACCACGGCGCACATGCGCTCCTGCGACTCGCTGGACAGGATCTCGGCGGGCGTCATCCCCGAGGCGCGCAGCGGCACGGCGTTCAGGTCGATGTGCATGCCCCCGTCACCGGCGCTCGCCAGCTCGGAGGTGGCACACGACAGGCCTGCGCCGCCCAGGTCCTGGATTCCCACGACGAGGCCGGCGTGGAACAGGTCGAGGCAGCACTCGATGAGCACCTTCTCGGTGAACGGGTCACCCACCTGCACCGAGGGGAGCTTCTTGCGGCCGGTCTCCTCGCCGAACGTCTCCGACGCCAGCACCGACACCCCGCCGATGCCGTCGAGCCCCGTCAGCGCCCCGAACAGGATGATCTTGTTGCCGGCGCCGGACGCGAAGGCCAGGTGCAGGTCCTCGGTGCGCATCGCGCCCACACACAGCGCGTTCACCAGCGGGTTGCCCAGGTAGCTCGCGTCGAAGACCACTTCGCCGCCGATGTTGGGCAGGCCGAGCGAGTTGCCGTAGCCCCCCACCCCGGCGACCACGCCGGGCAGCACCCGCCGGGTGTCCGGCGCGTCCGCCGGGCCGAACCGCAGCGGGTCGGCCACCGCCACCGGGCGGGCGCCCATCGCCATGATGTCGCGGACGATCCCGCCAACGCCGGTGGCCGCGCCCTGGTAGGGCTCGACGTAGGACGGGTGGTTGTGCGACTCGACCTTGAACGTCACGGCCCAGCCGTCACCGATGTCGACGACGCCCGCGTTCTCGCCGATGCCGGCGAGCATCCGCTCGCGCATGGCGTCGGTGGTGGTCTCGCCGAAGTACGCCAGGTGCACCTTGGACGACTTGTAGGAGCAGTGCTCGCTCCACATCACCGAGTACATCGCCAGCTCGGCGTCGGTGGGCCTGCGTCCCAGGATCTCCCGGATCCGCGCGTACTCGTCGTCCTTCAGCCCCAGCTCCCGATAGGGCTGTGGGTGGCCGGGCGTGGTGGCGGCGTTCTTGACGGTGTCGGCAGCCGGGTGAGGCGTCACGGCTGCTCAGCCTACGTGCCGGGCGCCGAAACCCCGGCGGAAGCCCACCCCTCGCGTGGGCTCCCGCCGGGGTGATCAGCTCGCCGCCCCGGCGAGCATGCCGGGCTCGTAGGAACCGGCCGGGTTGCGCACGATCACGTTGAGCCGGTTGGCCGCGTTGATCAGCGCGACGAGGGACACCAGCGCGGCGACCTGCTCGTCGTCGTAGTGCTTGCGGACATCGGCCCAGGTCTCGTCGGACACACCCGTGTGGGCGTCGGCGAGCCGTGTGCCCTCCTCGGCGAGCGCCAGCGCAGCCCGCTCGGCGTCGGTGAACACCGTTGCCTCGCGCCACGCGGCGACCATGTTGATCCGAACCGCGGGCTCCCCGGCTGCCGCGGCCTCCTTGGTGTGCATGTCGACGCAGAAGGCGCAGCCGTTGATCTGGCTGGCGCGCAGCGACACCAGTTCCTGCGTGGCCGCAGGCAGCGTCGACTGGTGGATCAGCATGCCCAGGTTCGCAAACCGCTTGCCGAGCTTGGGGCCGAACTCGGTGCTCATCAGGTCGATACGGGGTTCCATCACGTCGTCCTCTCTCGGGGTGTTGCACTGGTTGACCACGAGATGCCGGCGGCCGGATCCGTGTGACAGCGCGGCGACGTGACGAGAGCCATAGGGGTCCGGGTGTCACAGGACGGCGACCGCCGGCGTCTCGTGCGCGACGCGATCGAGAGGATTGACATGAGCGAGGACGACCGGCCGGACGCCGCCACCGCGGCGTTCCTCGCCCACCGCAACCTGCTGTTCACCGTCGCCTACGAGATGCTCGGCTCGGCAGCGGACGCCGAGGACGTCCTGCAGGAGACCTGGCTGCGGTGGGCGGGGGTGGACCTCGACACCGTGCAGGACAAGCGCGCGTACCTCGTCCGGATCACCAGCAGGCAGGCGCTCACCCGGCTGCGCACGCTGGGCAGGCGCAAGGAGTCCTACGTCGGCTCATGGCTGCCCGAGCCGCTGCTCACCACGCCCGACGTTGCAGAGGACGTCGAGCTGGCCGACAGCGTCTCGATGGCGATGCTGCTGGTCCTGGAGACGCTCGCCCCGACCGAGCGAGCGGTGTTCGTCCTGCGCGAGGTGTTCGACCTGCCCTACGAGGAGATCGCGGACGCCGTCGACAAGACGCCGGCCGCCGTCCGCCAGATCGCCCACCGGGCACGGGCCCACGTCGCCGCGCGCCGGCCGCGCGGCACCGTCTCCCCGGCCGCGACCCGGGACGCGCTCGAGGCCTTCCGGCGGGCGGTCGAGACGGGCGATCTGCAACAGCTGATCGACCTCCTCGCCCCGGACGTCGTCCTGGTCGGCGACGGTGGCGGGCTCAAGCAGGCCGTGCCGAAGCCCGTCGTGGGAGCCGACAAGGTCGCCCGCCTGCTGACTGCCGGGCTCGGCCGCATCCCCGCCACGGCATCGCTGCACTCGACGCAGGTCAACGGCCACCCGGCGCTCGTCCTCCGGTTCGACGGCGAGCTCGACACCGTCGTCGCCCTCCGCATCGACGACGGCCTCATCACCGGGCTCTACGCCGTGCGCAACCCCGAGAAGCTGTCGCACATGGACCGCGAGACCACCCTGCGCCGCTAAAGCCCCGGCAAGGTGGACGAGAAGATTCTGGATATGTACTGTCCAGAATTGTGAAGATGAGCCGCGGGGTCGAGTGGGCCGTCCACTGCTGCCTCAACCTCGCATGGGCAGGCCCAGAGGACGCGGTCCCGGTCAGCAGGCTGGCGGCCTTCTACGACCTGCCGGCGGCGTACCTCAACAAGCAGGTCCAGTCGCTCGTACGGGCGGGGATCGCCTCGTCGGTCCCCGGTCCGCGCGGCGGCTTCCGACTCGCAAGACCGGCCGAGCGGATCTCCCTGCTGGACGTGGTCACGGCGATCGAGGGGCCGGAACCTGCGTTCCGCTGCGCGGAAATCCGGCAGCAGGGGCCCTTCGGCGGCGACCCGGAGAGCGTCACCGGCCCCTGCCTCGTCGACCAGGCCATGCGGCGGGCTGAGCTCGCGTGGCGCCGGGAGCTCGCGGCCCAAACGGTCGCCGGCCTCGCCGAGACCGTCGAACGCGCTGCCCCTGGCGTCCCCGACCGCGCTCGCCGCTGGTTCAGCTCGCACACCTGAGGAAGGAACCGAGAATGTCGCACACCCTCACGAACCCGGCGGGCCTGCACGACCCCGTCGGCTTCGGCTACAGCCACCTCGCCGGCGCACCCGGCCTCGTGTTCGTTGCCGGCCAGTACGCGTCGGGGCCGGACGGGAGCGTGCCGTCGGCCGACTTCGCCGAGCAGGTCGAGCTGTCCTTCGCCAACCTCGGGAAAGCCCTCGCCGCAGCCGGGCTCGGGTACGAGCACGTCGCGCGGCTGGGCACCTACATCGTCGACCACGACGAGGAGAAGCTGGCGGCGCTGCTGCGCGTGATCACCCGCATCTGGGGCGAACGCCCGCCCGCCCAGACACTCCTCGGTGTCGCCCGCCTCGCGCTCCCGGACATGCTGTTCGAGGTCGACGCGGTCGCGGTCCGACCCTAAGCCTTGTCCTCTCGCTGGGTGAGCAGGTCGACGATCTGCTGCATCCCAGCGGCGGTCTGGTCGAACTTGGAGCGCATCTCCATGAAGCCGGCATCGACCTGGTCGAACTTGGCGTCGATGTGGTCGAACTTGGCACGCATCTCCGCGAAGCCCGTGTCGACCTTGTTCTCGAGCCGCTCGAAGCGGGCAGCGGTCTGCAGGCCGAGCCCGTTGACCGCGGAGCGCACCGCGTCGACCTTCACGGTGACGTCGGCGAGATCGCGGTCGCGCGCGGCGGCGAGGTGCCGGGCCGCGGCGGCGCCGGCCGCCACCTCCTCCGGGCGAGCCTCGACGGCAGCCAACCGTGCCTCGAAGTTCGCCGGGGAGCCCATGCCGGAAGGGTAGCGAACGCGACCGGGCCGGGGTTCCGATCGAGCTAACTCCTCCGGACACCGGGCGGGAGCTGCACCACGCTCACGAAGAAGTGATCGATCTGCTTGACCGCCTCGATGAAGCCGTCGAAGTCGACCGGCTTCGTGACATATGCGTTGGCGTGCAGCTGGTAGCTGCACAGCACGTCCTCCTCGGCCTGCGAGGTCGTCAGCACGATCACCGGGATGTGCCGCAGGACCGGGTCGGCCTTGATCTCCTGCAGCACCTCCCGACCGTCGCGGCGGGGCAGGTTCAGGTCGAGCAGGATCAGGTCAGGCCGGGGGGCGTCGGTGTACGGCTCCTCGTGGCGCAGGTAGTCGAGCGCCGCCTCCCCGTCGGTGACCACGTCCAGGCGGTTGTGCAGGTTCTCCTCGAACGCCTCGCGCGTCATGAGGACGTCGCCCGGGTCGTCCTCCACGAGCAGGACGTTGATCGTCCTGGGCTGCTGGCCGTTCACTTGGCGGCCTCCTCGGACAGCGCGGGCAGGGTGACCCGGATGGTGGTGCCAGGACCATCGCTCGGAACCAGCCCGATGTGCCCCTTGTGGAACTCGACGATCTTCTTGGCCAGCGCGAGCCCGATCCCGGTGCCGGAGTAGGCGTCGCGCCCGTGCAACCGCTGGAAGATCACGAAGACCTTCTCACCGTACTCGGGTTCGATCCCGATGCCATTGTCGGCGACCGTGATCGCCCACGTGGCACCGTCGCGTTGCGCGTCCACCCGCACGACGGGGGCCACTCCCTCGCGGTGGAACTTCAGGCCGTTGCCGATCAGGTTGGCCATGAGCGCCCGCAAGAGGCCGGGATCCCCCGGCACCGTCGGCAGGGAGCCGAGCACGATCTCGCCGCCGACCTCATCCCGCGCCTGCTCCAGTTGCTCGACGGCCGCCGCGGCGACGGCGCCGAGATCGACGCGGCCGAAGTTCTCCGTGGATCGCCCCACCCGGGAGAACGCCAGCAGGTCGTTGATCAGCTGCTGCATCCGCTGCGCCCCGTCGACGGCGAACGCGATGTACTGGTCCGCCCGCTCGTCGAGCTTCCCGGCGTAGCGGCGCTGGAGGAGCTGGCAGAAGGTCGCCACCTTGCGCAGCGGCTCCTGCAGGTCGTGGCTCGCCACGTAGGCGAACTGCTCCAGGTCCCGGTTCGAGCGTTCCAGCTCTCGCGCCTGGTCGTCCAGCCGCCGGTTGACGACCTGGGCGTGGTCGAGCTCGCGCAGGATGTGGCTGCGCATCGCGTCGACGTCCGCCCCGAGCTCACGGATCTCACGCGGCCCCTCGACGTCCACCTGCCGGTCCGTGTCGCCCGCCACGACCTCGCGCACCTGCGCGGCGAGTGCGGACACCGGCCGCAGCACCATCCGGCGCAGCCCGATCCCCACCACCGCGAGCAGGACGAGCAGCGTCACGCCGATCGCGGCGCTCGACCAGGCGATGAACGACGCGGCGGACGCCAGCTCCTCGCGCGCTTCCAGCCGCAGCTGCGACAGCCGCTCCTGGACGACGCCGGTCGTCCGGCGCACCCGGTCGAAATACATCTCGCCCGCGTCCGGCCCGGGCGCGGTGGCGTCCCCCGCGATCACCGGTTCGGCGTAGCCCAGCCGCCAGTCCTGCTCCGCCTGCACCGCCGCGTCGATCTCCGGGCCGATGGCGGGGAGCTCGTCCGTCGCGGCGCGCAGCTGGTTCACCGCGTCCTGGCTGCTCGCGACGCCCGCACGGTAGGGCTCGAGGAACTGCGGCCGCCCCGTGAGGAGGAACCCGCGCACGCCGGTCTCCTGGTCGAGCTGGGCGTTCGCCAGGTCCTTCACGGCGAGCAGGGCAGGCCCGGCCTGGCCCAGCAGCGCTGTTCGGGCCTCCGTCAGCCGCCACAGCGCGGTGGCGCCGAGCACGACGGTGCCGGACGCGACGAGACCGGCGAGCACCGCACCCACGACGAACACCCGCGCGAGTGGCCAGCGCCCGGTGCCCGCGGTGTTCGGGCGCAGCCGCAGCGGGAAGCGACGCGGGCGCCGGACCGGTTCGGTGGGCACCGTCACGGGTTCTGGCCCTCGAACAGGATGAGGATCGCGACGTCGTCGGCGAGCGGACCCCCGTTCAGCTCCTGCGCCCGCTCGACGAGACGCGCGGGCAACAGCTCGAGGTCGGTCGCCCGCTCCCCTTCCAGCATCGCGTGCAGCCCCTCCTCCCACAGGGGTTCGCCGGGTTCGTGGCCGCGGCCCTCGATCAGACCGTCGGTGTAGGCGAGCAGTGCCCACCCGGTGTCGAGCGGCACCGTGAGCTCGTCCCACGTGGCGTCCGGGAGCACGCCGAGCGGAACTCCGACGGGCGGCTCGAGCCTGCGCAGCCGCGGCCGCAGGAACGCGGGCGGCGGGTGCCCCGCCAGGCGCACCACCATCTCGCCGCGGCCGCCGGCCACCGACCGGATCGCGATCGTGCACACGGTGGTGAACAGTGCCGGGTCGTGTCGCTCGCTCACCAGCACCTGCTGCAGCTTCGGCAGCAGCTGGGCCTCATCGAGGCCCGCCAGTACGAGCGCGCGCCACGAGACCCGCAGCAGCGCGCCGAGCGCCGCCTCGTCCGGACCGTGACCGCAGACGTCGCCGACGATCGCGTGCACGGTGCCGGTCGGACCGAGCACGGCGTCGAAGAAGTCCCCGCCGATCAGCGAGCGCGTGCGGCCCGCCTGGTAGAACGACCGGGCGCGCACCGAGCTCCCCGCGAGCAGCGGCGACGGCAGCAGCCCGCGTTCCAGCCGCGCCGACTCGGCCGCCGCCAGCTGCTCCTCCCGCAGCCGCAGCAGGCTGGTCTCCGCCCTGCGCCGCTCCACCGCGTAGCGCACCGCCCGGATCAGGACCTGCCCGTCCACCTTGCCCTTGACCAGGTAGTCCTGGGCTCCGGCCGCGACCGCCGCCACCCCGAGGTGTTCGTCGTCAACCCCGGTGAGCACGCACACGGCGGCGCCGCCGTGGGCTTGCAGGACCCGGCGCAGCCCTTCGAGGCCCTGCGCGCCCGGGAGGTGCAGGTCGAGCAGCACGCAGTCCACCCGCCGCAGCAGGTCGCTCGCCACGGCCTCGGCCACGGAGTGGACCACGACGACCGTCAGCGCCGGATCCGCCTCCGCGAGCAGCTCCCGCACCAGGAACACATCACCCGGGTCGTCCTCGACCAGCAGCACACGGCGCGGGGAGGCGGGGACGGATCTGGTCATCTGCGCAGCCGGAGCGGACGCCGTTCAGGCGGCCGACACCGCGGCATGCAGCACCGACGTGAACAGGCCGAGCCCGTCGGCCGACGGGCCGGTGAGGGAGTCGATGGCGTGCTCGGGGTGGGGCATCAGCCCGACCACGCGCCCGTCGCGGGACGCGATGCCCGCGATGTCGGCGAGGGCCCCGTTCGGGTTCCCGCCTGCGTACCGGAACACCACCCTGTTCTCCGCTTCCAGCTCCGCGACGGTGGCGGCGTCGGCGACGAACCGGCCCTCCCCCGACTTGATCGGCACGAGCAGCTCCTGCCCGACGGTGAGCCCGCCCGTCCACGCTGTGGCCGTGGACTCGACGCGCAGCCGCTGGTCCCGGCAGACGAAGTGCAGCCCGGCGTTGCGCACGAGCGCGCCCGGCAGCAATCCCGCCTCGCAGAGGATCTGGAACCCGTTGCAGATGCCGAGCACGGGTGTGCGGCGCCCGGCGGCCGCCACGACCTCGGTCATGATCGGGGCGATGCTCGCGATGGCGCCCGCACGCAGGTAGTCGCCGTAGGAGAACCCGCCGGGAACGATGATCGCGTCCACGCCCTTGAGGTCGTGGTCGGCGTGCCACAGGGCCACGGGATCGGCGCCCGCGTACCGCACCGCCCTGACGGCGTCGACGTCGTCGAGCGTGCCGGGGAACGTGATGACGCCGATCCTCATGCCAGTAGTCATGAGCGCGTCACCACCCAGTCCTCGATCACCGGGTTGGCCAGCAGCGTGGCCGCGACCCGCTCCAGGGTCTCGTCGTCCACGGAGTCGTCGACCTCGAGCACGAAGTGCTTGCCCTGCCGCACGTCCGCGACGCCTGCGACACCGAGCCGCGTGAGCGCCCCCGCCACCGCCTGCCCCTGCGGGTCGAGGATCTCCGGCTTCGGCATCACATCCACCACGACCTTCGCCACGCCCCAAGCCTACGGGCGGGCTCCCACGGCGTCGCCACGACCAGCCGTGACGGCCCTCCTACCCAGTCCCCGACAGTGGCAGAGTGGGTGTTCGTGCAGATCACCCACTTCGGCCACTCGTGCCTCCTGCTGGACACGGGCGCCGCACGGCTGCTCCTCGACCCGGGGTCGTTCTCGGCCGGGTTCGAGTCGGTGCGCGGGCTCGACGCGGTGCTCGTCACCCACCAGCACTTCGACCACCTCGACGCCGACCGCATCCGCCCGCTGCTGGATGCCAACCCCGACGCCCGGCTGATCGTCGACGCCGGCACCGCCGAACAGCTCGGGGACGTCCCGCACGAGGTCACCGCACCGGGGGCGGTGCTGGAGATCGCAGGTGCCCGCGTCGAGGTGCTCGGCGGGCAGCACGCCGTCATCCACCCCGACATCCCGGTCGTCCCGAACAACGCCTACCTGGTGGACGGCACCCACCTGCATCCCGGCGACTCGTACACGCCGCCACCCGCCCCCGTCGACGTGCTGTTCCTGCCCACGGGCGCGCCGTGGCTCAAGGTCTCGGAGGCCGTCGACTACCTGCGCGCCGTCGCACCGCGCACGGCCGTCCCGATCCACGAGGCCGTGCTCTCCCGCCCGGCGATGCATTACGGGATGTTCGAGCGGCTCGGCCCGGAGAAGACGGCGATCAAGGTCCTGGACCGCGAACAGGCCACCACCCTCTAGCCACCCGCTGGTCGAGCAGCGGAGGCGCCCCGGATCTCCGGTGGTCAGGCTGCCGAGGCGACGGCGGTGGGGTGGTAGGTCGCCGGGGTCGCGCCGAGCTCGAGCGCGGCATCCACCGCCGCCAGCACAGCGGCGCGACGCGGCGAGCGCTTGAGATCCTTCGCCCGCACGTTGATCCGCACGAGACCGCCACGGCGCACCGTGCGGGTGACCTCGGCGGCCAGCACCCGGCAGCGCCACGCCTCCGCGGCGCGCCGGTCGTCGGCAACGGGGTGGCGCTCGCCGGACACGCGGAAGCCGAGCACGCGCGAGCGCAACAGCGGCGCTCCCGGCTCGCGGAGGAAGCGCACGCCGTGCTCGTCGGCGAGCACGGCGAAGCCCTGGTCGCGCAGCGCGTCGACGGTGCCGGGTGAGGCGAGCCAGCGGGGCGGGACGAACAGGTCCGTCCGCAGCTCCAGCACCGTGAGTGCCCTGCGCGCCGCCGTCAGCCGCAGGCCGGCCTCGTGCCGCGGGAGCGCGGCGAACTCGGCACGCCTGCCCACCCGCGGCTGCGGCATCGGGTCGGTCGTGTGGTCGTAGCCGTGGAGCACGAGCGCGTCGCCCGCAGCCCGGCGCTCGCGGATCCACTGCGCGAGCGCGGAGCCGGCCGGGACGCCTGCCGGGCGGAAGAGCTGCGAGACCGGGACGCCGCGCGCCCGGAGCTCAGCGGTGAACGCGACAGCTCGGTCGAGCGCCTCGGGGACGTCGTGGGTCAGGCCCGAGAGGGAGACGACCAGGTGGGATTCGGCCACACCGCTATGGACGCATGCGGGTATGAACAGCGGTTGACCAGGCCGTGAGGGGTGGATGGTGAGTGGTTGCCCATCACCAGTCGCGACCGGTGATCCGCTCGTAGGCCTCCACGTACCGGGCCCGGGTGGCGGCCACGACGTCGGCGGGGATCTCGGGGCCGGGCGGGGTGCGGTCCCAGTCCAGGCCCTGCGACCACTCGCGCAGGAACTGCTTGTCGAACGCGAACTGCGGGCGGCCCGGCTCCCACTCATCGGCAGGCCAGAACCGCGACGAGTCGGGCGTGAGCACCTCGTCGGCGAGCACGATCTCGCCGTCCGCGCCGACGCCGAACTCGAGCTTGGTGTCGGCCACGATGATCCCGCTGGCCGCGGCGGTCTCCGCGCCGCGGGTGTAGACGGCAAGGGTCAGCTCACGCAGCCGGGCGGCGGTATCCGCGCCCACGACGCCGGCGACATCGTCGAACGTCATGAACTCGTCGTGCTGCCCGACCGCGGCCTTCGTGGTGGGCGTGAAGATCGGCTCCGGCAGCTTCGAGCCCTCCACGAGCCCGTCGGGGAGCGCGACGCCGGACACCGTGCCCTGCTTGCGGTACTCCTCCAGCCCGAGCCCCGCGAGGTAGCCGCGGGCGATGCACTCGACGGGCAGCATCTCGAGGCGCCGGCACCGCACCGCACGCCCGGCGAACTCGGCCGGGACGTCAGCCCCGGAGATCACGTGGTGCGGCACGATGTCGGCCAGCCGGTCGAACCACCACAGCGACAGCTGCGTGAGCACGACGCCCTTGTCCGGGATGGCGGTCGGCAGCACCACGTCGTAGATCGACACGCGATCGGACGCGACCATGATCAGGTCGTCGCCGTCGAGGTAGAGGTCGCGGACCTTGCCCGAGTGCAGCAGCTTCACAGGATCGCTCCGGGGGTGTAGGCGGCGGCATCGGTGTGGGCGTCGACGACGTCCCGCACGCGCTCGATGACGGTGGCCACTTGCGCGGTGGCGGCGCCGGTGAACCGCAACGGGTCGGCGAGCAGGCCGTCGAGCGCACCTGCCGGCAGCCCGAGCCGCTCGTCGCCCGCCAGCCGCGCGACGAGGTCGTTGTCCGGCTGACCTTTCTCCCGCATCGCGAGTGCGACGCCCACGGCGTGCTGCTTGATCACCTCGTGGGCGGTCTCCCGACCGACCCCGGCCCGGACCGCTGCCATCAGCACCGCCGTGGTGGCGAGGAAGGGCAGGTACCGGTCCAGCTCGCGCGCGACGACGGCCGGGTAGGCGCCGAACTCGTCGAGGACGGTCAGGGTGGTCTCGAAGAGGCCGTCGAGGGCGAAGAACGCGTCGGGCAGCGCCACCCGGCGCACCACGGAGTCGGAGACGTCGCCCTCGTTCCACTGCGCGCCCGCGAGCTCGGAGGCCATCCCCGCGTATCCGCGCAGCAGCACGAGCATGCCGTTGATCCGCTCCGCCGAGCGGGAGTTCATCTTGTGCGGCATCGCCGACGACCCGACCTGACCCGGCTGGAAGCCCTCCGTGGCGAGCTCCGCGCCCGCCATCAGCCGGATCGTGGTGGCCAGCGACGACGGCGCCGCGGCCAGCTGGACGAGCGCGCTCACCACGTCGAAGTCGAGCGAGCGTGGGTAGACCTGCCCGACGCTCGTCAGCACCGCCGAGAACCCGAGGTGCTCGGCCACCCGCCGCTCCAGCTCCGCGAGCGTGTCGGCGCCGCCGAGGAGGTCGAGCATGTCCTGCGCGGTGCCGACCGGGCCCTTGATCCCGCGCAACGGGTAGCGGGCCCGCAGGTCCTCCAGACGCGCGTACGCCACGAGCAGCTCGTCCGCGGCAGAGGCGAACCGCTTCCCCAGCGTGGTGGCCTGGGCCGCGACGTTGTGCGATCGCCCGGCCATCACCAGCTCGGCGTACTCGCCCGCGCGGCGGGCCAGCCGGGCGAGGACCGCGACGGTGCGGTCGCGGACGTGCTCCAGCGAGAGCCGCACCTGCAGCTGCTCGACGTTCTCGGTGAGGTCCCGGCTTGTGAGGCCCTTGTGCACGTGCTCGTGGCCGGCGAGCGCGTTGAACTCCTCGATCCGCGCCTTGACGTCGTGGCGGGTGACCCGCTCCCGTGCGGCGATCGACTCCAGGTCCACGTGGTCGACGACCCGCTCGTAGTCCTCGAGCACCCCGTCCGGGACGTCCACGCCGAGCGCGCGCTGGGCCTCGAGCACCGCGAGCCAGAGCCGCCGCTCCAGAACGATCTTGTACTCGGGTGACCAGATCCGGACCAGCTCCGGGCTCGCGTAGCGGGCGGCCAGCACGTTGGGAATCACGTTCCGGCAGCTTACGGCCCGACTCAGACACACTCACACCGCGACTCGCGTGCACTCAAAACGCGACTCGCGGGCGGGGTCGTTCCACTCCCCCGCTCAGAGGGTGCGGAGGAGGAGTTCGCGGCCCACCGCGCGGGGGTCGGGGTCGGCCTCTATGAGCGCGCTCACCAGAGCCCCGTCCACTAGCGCGACGAGGTCGCGGACGGCCATCGGGTCGAGCGATCGGCCGGAGCGGGCGAGGATCTGGGCGAGCAGCGACTCGAACTCGGTGCGCATCCTGCGCATCAACGGGGCCAGGTACGGCCGCCGGCCGGCGCCGACCAGCCGCTCGAACCGGAGCAGCGCCGCTTCGAGGCCGCGCTCACGCGACTCCCGGCCGATCAGGTGGTCGAGGATCAGCTCCACCAGCTCGTCCGTGCCGAGCTCGCCGTCGGGCAATGCGTCGAGCTGCTCGCGGACCTCGGCGAGCTCGTCGAGGCTCGTGCGCTCGACGGCCGCGGTGACCAGTTCCTCCAGCGAGGAGAAGTAGTAGGTGGTGGACGCCAGCGGCAGCCCGGCCCGCTCGGCGACGGCCCGGTGGCGCACGGCGTCGAACCCGCCCGAGCGCAGCAGGGCGGCAGCGGCCGTCACCAGCTCCTGCCGCCGCCGCTCACCCTTGGTCGTACCCACGTTCCCATCCTCCCGGTGGGTCAGAGACGGGGTGCGAGCTGGGCGACCAGGGTGTCGAGGCGGTCCGCGAACGGGGCCGGTGCGTCCGGGCCGTCCCCGCGGGTGGCGACGACGACGGTGCCACCGGATGCCGTCGGAGCCGATACCCCGCCCTCTGGGACTCGGGCCGCGGTGCCGGGCGGCAGGTACTGCACGGTCAGCAGGCCTGCCGCGGCTCCGTCCCGTACCTCGAGGTTGACGCCCCGCTCGCCACGGGGCCGGCACTCCATCGTGATCGCGGCCTCCGGCGCACCGATCACCTCGGGGAGGAACTCCTCCACCAGCCCGCGCACCGCCGGGTCCTGCCGATCAGCGCACTCGGTGGTGCCCGGCCCGAGGGGCGGCGGCCCCCCGACGGCTGCCGCCCCTGGGGCGAGATCCGGCGCCGCGCCCGGTGCACCCTCCGCGGCCGCGGGCGGGGGCGCCTGCCGCTGTGCTCGCGAATCCGCGGGCGGGGCCTCCTGCGCGAGCATCGGCGCGGCGACCGTCGCCTCGTCTCCTCCGCCCCCGGGCAGCACAACGGCCCCGCCGATGCCGACGACAGCGAACAGCGCGAGCCCTCCGACGGTGAACGCCGCCCGGCGGCGGGCGGTGATCCGCCGCGATGCCCGCACGACCACCTCGTGGTCGAACCCGGGCGGCGGCGCGGCCGAGTCGGAGGCGGCGGCGTTGAACAGCGCCCCGAGCCTCTCGTCGTCCGTCATGTCCCCCACCTCCTCATCCGGCTGGTCGCAGGTCGTCGAGCGCGTCGCCGAGCACGGCGCGCAGCGCGGTCAGCCCGTGCGCGGTCTGGCTCTTCACGGTGCCTTCGCTGCAGCCCAGCGCCGCGGCCGTGCCCGCGACGTCCAGCCCGTCCAGGTACCGCAGGACGAGCACGGCGCGCTGGCGCGGCGGCACGGCCCGCAGCCCGTCGACGAGCACGTGCCGCGTGGTCACCGCCTCCGACGCCGACGGCACGCCGACGGTCTCGGGCGGCGGTTCCGCCGTCGCGCGTTCCCGGCGCCACGGCCGCCGTGACTCGTCGACGACGGAGCGCACGAGCGTGCGGCGCACCCACGCGTCGAGGGCGTCTCGGTCCCGGATGCGGCGCCAGTGGCGGTGCAGCGCGACGAACGCGGCCTGGGCGTGGTCGTCGGCGCGGTGCCAGTCACCGCACAGCAGGAAGGCGGTGCGGCGCACGGCCTCGCGGCGCGCGCGGAAGTACTCGGCGAACTCCCGCTCGCTGGCGTCGTCCACCCGGCCTTGCCCCCTTCCTGCCGGTCCGTCGTGCAAGGGACGCGAGCATCCTCGTCCGTGGTTGGCCGAACTCCCCAGCTTCCCCCGAATGGCCCAACACTGTGACCGTTCCGTGACCCTCCCGCCGCCGGACCGTCTCCTCCTGGTTGAATCGAGGGCCGTGCGACCCACCTCTCGAGCCCGACGATCGTCGGCCCACGACGGCCCGGTCGACCTCCGCTCGGACACCATCACGAAGCCCACCAAACAGATGCGGGCGGCCATGGCCGCGGCCGAGGTGGGTGACGACGTCCTCGACCGCGACCCCACGATGCGCGAGCTGGAGATCCGGGTGGCCGGGATGCTAGGGGCCGCCGACGCGCTCTGGACTCCCAGCGGCTCGATGGGCAACCTCATCGCGCTCATGCACCACCTCGACCGCGGCGACTCGTTCCTCGCTCCGGCGGGCGCGCACGTTCTGGACAACGAGCTCGGCACTGCGGCATGGCTCGCGGGCGGGATGCCCCGTCCCCTCGAGCACGACGCCGGACCGGGCAAGGTCTCCCCGTCCGCCGTGCGCCGGGCCGCCGCGGGGGGCGACGGGCCGTACCACGCGCTGCGCACCACGCTGCTCTGCCTGGAGAACACCCACAACGCCGCAGGAGGCACAATCACCGCCCCCGACGAGCATGCGGCCGTCGTCGCCGCGGCCAGGGCGGCGAAGCTCAAGGTGCACCTGGACGGTGCCCGGCTCTGGCACGCCGCGGTGGCGCTCGGCGTGCCGCCGGCGGCCTTGACCGTCGGGGCCGACACCGTGCAGGTCTGCCTCAGCAAGGGCCTCGGCGCACCGGTCGGTTCGGTCGTCGCCGGCTCCGCCGAGTTCGTCGCGAACGCCCGCCGGCTGCGCAAGATGCTTGGCGGCGGCGTACGGCAGGGTGGCGTGCTCGCCGCGGCCGGGCTCGTCGCACTGGACCGCATCGACCGTCTCGGCGAGGATCACGACCGCGCGCGCACCCTCGCCGCGGGGCTGCGCGAGCGCGGCTGGCAGGTGAGCGTGCCGCAGACGAACATCGTCCTCGTCGCGGTCGGCGACCTCACCGGCACGCTCCAGCAGTTCGAGACGGCGGGAGTGCGCGCCGTGCCGATGGCGGGCCAGGTGCGGCTGATGACCCACGCCGACCTCACCGACGCCGACATCACCACCGCCCTGCGCCGCATCGGGCCGGTCGACGGCTCGGCAGGCCGCGCCGACGGCCACCGCTCTCCGGTGCGCCCCGGCCGGCTCTGACGCCCTCCTCAGGACGGGCGGCTGCTCCGCTCGAGCTCGTCCAGCCGGGCGTTGATCGCCCGCAGTTCGGCAAGCACGGCCGCGAGCTGCTCCTCGGCGCGGATCACGTCGGCCGACACCTCGTCCAGCTCGCGCTCGACCGCGGCACGGCTGCGGCGCAGGTTCTCGACGAACCACGAGGCGATCGAGGCCGTCACCACGCCCAGCAACGCGATGCCCGCCACCATCAGCGACACCGCCACGAGCCGCCCCTCGGGCGTCACCGGGTAGCGGTCGCCGTAGCCGACTGTGGAGATCGTCGTCATCGTCCACCACACCGCATCGCCGAACGTGGTGATCGACGCATCGGGTGCGTACCGCTCGGCGTCGAGCACCGCGATCGACGCGACGAACCCGACGAGCGCGACCGTGCCCGCGACGTAGAACACCACGCGGCCGCGGGCGTCGTCGCGCAGCTGCCGGTTGAGCACGCTGACCACGGTGATCAGCCGCAGCACCCGCAGCTGGCGGAACATCGGCAACGCCAGGATCACCAGGTCCAGCAGGTGGGTGCGCACGAAGTGCCAGCGGCGGTGGGCCAGCGCGATCCGCACCAGATAGTCGAGGGCGAACAGCACCCATGTGCCGGTGAGCACGACCTCCAGCGCATTCCGGCCGGCGGGCGTGAGCGAGGTGTCGAGCACCTGCCACGCGTATGCGGCGAGGAAGAGGCCCGCGAGCCCGGTGAGCCACCAGTCGACCCGCCGGTCCCAGGCGGCGATCCGGGGCTCGACGGCAAGATCGGGTGAAGCCATGTCACGCAGCGTATGGCGCCTCCGGGTTCAGGAAAGCCACGGTCATGAACGTGGAGGACAGCAATGTGGCTTTCCTGGCCTTCTGGCCGGCCTGCGTCAGCCCTTCGGCAGCCAACCTGCCAGCCGCTCCAGGGTCTCCGTGATGTCCTCCGTGGCGCCTGCGAAGGACAGCCGGATGAAGCGCCCGCCGTCCACCGGGTCGAAGTCGACGCCGGGGGCAACGGCCACCCCCGTCTCGGCGAGCAACCGGTGGGTGAACGCCATCGAGTCCAGCGTCAGGTGCGAGACGTCGGCGTAGACGTAGAAGGCGCCGTCGGCCGGCGCGAGGCGGGTGATGCCCAGTCCGGCGAGGCCGTCGAGCAGGAGCGCGCGGTTCGCGGAGTACCGGGCGACGTGCCCGCCGGCCTCCGCGTAGCTCGACTCCTCGAAGGCGCCGAGGGCCGCCCTCTGCGCGAGCGCTGGCGGGCAGATCGTGAAGTTGCCGGTGAGGCAGTCGGCGGCGCGCAGGAGCCGCGGCGGCAGGAGCAGCCAGCCCAGCCGCCACCCGGTCATCGAGAAGTACTTCGAGAACGAGTTGACGACGATCGCCTCGCGCGACGTCGCCCATGCCGACGACGTGGCGGGGGCGCCGGGGTAGGAGATGCCGTGGTAGATCTCGTCGCTGATCAGCTGCACGCCGGTCTGCTCGCAGTACTCCGCGAGCGCCGCCAGCTCCGCAGCGTCGAGGACGGTGCCGGTCGGGTTGGCCGGGCTTGCGACGACGAGACCCCGCACGGGCTCGTCCAGCGCTTCCAGCATGGCGACGGTGGGCTGGTAGCGGGTCTGCGGCCCGCACGGGAGGTCGACGACCTCGCAGCCGAGCGTGGTGAGGATGTTGCGGTAGCAGGGGTAGCCGGGACGGGCGAGGGCCACGCGGTCGCCCACGTCGAACGCCGCGAGGAACGCGAGCAGGAACCCGCCCGACGAGCCCGTCGTCAGCACGACCTGCTCGGGCGGCACGTCGAGCGCGTACGTCCGCGCGTAGTGCGCGGCGATCGCCTCGCGCAGCTCCGGGATGCCGAGCGCGACCGTGTAGCCGAGCACGTCGCCGTCGAGGGCCGCCGCCGCGGCGGCCCGCACGGCGGCCGGAGCAGGGGTGGACGGCTGGCCGGCGGACAGGTTGACGAGATCGCCGTGGGCGCGCTGGCGCTCGGCGGCCGCCGCCCAGACGTCCATGACGTGGAACGGCGGCACCGCGGCCCGCGCGGCGACCGTGAGCTGGGCGGGCGGAACGGGCTGCATCGGCACGATCGGAGCTTAGAGACCACGTAGCGAGCATGTTCGATCAAACGGGTCGGCGGCCGCCCCACGTCGATGGAGGGCTGCCGCCGATCCGTACTCGGGATCGCTCCCGGTGTCAGAGCAGGCTGGAGACCAGGTCCTTGGCCGAGAAGCGGTCGCCGCCGCCGCTGCCCGATTCGCCGTCGTCGTCCGACTTGTCGCTCTTCGAGGACCCGGAGTCCTCGTCGGAGCCGGAGTCCTCGTCGGAGCCGGAATCCTCGTCGGAGTCGTCGGCGCTGGCCTCCTCGGAGTCGGCCTCCTCGGAGTCCGCCTCGTCGGCGTCCTCGTCGGCGTCGGCCTTCTCTGTGGAGCCACCGCCACCGAGCAGCCCGGACAGCAGGCCACCACCGCGACGGTCGTCGGACGAAGCCTCCTCGGAGTCGCCCTCGCCCTCGTCGTCGTCGGAGTCGTCCGCGTCCGCGTTCTGCGTGGAGCCGCCCCCACCCAGGAGCCCGGACAGCAGGCCACCGCCGCGACGGTCCTGGTCCTCGTCGGCGTCCTCGTCGTCGTCCGAGTCGTCCGCGTCGACGTTCTGCGTGGCACCGCCACCCAGGAGGCCGGACAACAGACCACCGCCGCGACGGTCCTGGTCCTCGTCGGCATCCTCGTCGTCGTCGGCGTCGACGTTCGCCGAACCGCCGCCCAGCAGGCCGGTCAGCAGGCCGCCGCGGACCTCCCGGTCCTCGTCGTCGGCGTCGGCGTCGACATTCGCCGAACCGCCGCCCAGCAGGCCGGACAGCAGACCGCCGCGCACGTTGTCGTCGACGTCGCTGCTGCCGAGCAGGCCGGTCAGCAGGCCGCGCTCGTCGCCGCCCAGGCCGCCGAGGTCGAGCGGCAGGCCGGAACGCAGCCCACCGCCGTTCAGCACCGTGGTGAGGGTGGCCGTGACGTCGCCGGTGAGGCCGTCGATGTCGAGGTCGTCCAGAACGGTCTGCAGCTCGTCGACGTCCAGGCTCTGCAGGTTGATGTCGGAGAGCACGGTGCGCAGCTCGCCGAGGTCCAGGTTGTCCAGGTCGAGGCCGTCCAGGTCGAGGCCACCGAGCACGCTGCGCAGCTCGCCGAGGTCCAGGTCCTGCAGATCGACCGGGAGCTGGTCAACGCTCGAGAGGAGCGTGGTGACCTGGCCCAGCTCGAGCCCGTCCACGACGGCGGGAAGCTGGCCGAGCTCGACGTTCTGCAGGACCGACGGCAGGTTGTCCAGGTCGAGGTCCTGCAGGACCGACGGCAGGTCGTCGAGGTCGACGTCCAGGTTGTCCAGCGCCGCGGAGAGGTCGCCCAGCTGGACGCCCCGCAGGTCGACCGGGAGCTCGTCCAGGTCCAGGTCCTGCAGGGCGTTCAGGTCCAGGCCCCCCAGGGCCCCGGTCAGGCTGCCGACGGTGCCCTCGACCGCGGAAAGGTCCAGGTTGCCGACCGCAGGCAGCTCGGCGCCCGACAGCGACCCGAGGGCCGACAGCGTCGTCAGGTCGCCGACCAGCGGCAGCACGTCGGCACCCGGCAGCGCGGTCAGACCTCCGCCCGCAACCGGCAGAGCGGTCAGGTCGCCGACCACCGGCAGCAGGTCGGCACCCGGGCCGACGGTCGGCAGGATGCCGCCCGCGAGGCTCGGTGCCGTCGAGAGGGCGCTGGCAACGTCGAACACGTCGAGGTTGCCGGTGAGGCCGTCCGTGGCCAGGTCGGGCGCGGGGAGACCCTCGACTCCCAGCGCCTCCAACCCGGGCAGGACGGACCCGACCATTGCCAGCTGCAGGTCGGCGCCGGTGTTGTCGTCGGTGACGTGCGCGTCGGTGGCTGCAGCCGCGGCAGGTCCGGCGGCGGCCATCATCGCCATCGGCGCACCCAAGACGCCGATCGCGGCGCGCCCGGCGATCTTCGACGCGCGGCTCGGGGCTGCGTGTCGAGGCCGTGCGTTGTTGGTCATTCGAGTCCTCATGTTTCTCGGGGGAGCGAACATCGGACCCGACGTGATCAGTAGGGAGCCGTCGTGGGGAGCGGCGACGACGTGATCACCCCGGGTGCGCAGACCCTGGCGCGCCACCCGTCCGGGTGCAAGTCGCTGAGAGCGACCCCTGGCCGGCACGCCTCGCCCCGTTCGGGGCAATGAGCTTGCGCTTCACGCGCCGGAGCGTACGACAAGAGATCGCAAATGTCACCTGTTCGGAGGACCCAATTTCACGAACGAGCGGGTACAGAGACCTCACCCTGGGCCGCACGGAGGGCGATGTCGGTCCGATGGTGGGAACCGGCGACGTGCACCTGCTCCAACCGGTCGTACGCCTCCTGGCGGGCGGCGAGCAGGTCAGCGCCGGTTCCGACCACGGACAGCACCCGCCCACCGGACGACACCACGGCGCCGTCGTCGCGGCGACGCGTGCCCGCGTGCAGGACGCCGGCGCCCTCTGAGCCGGTGATCACATCGCCCACCCGGGGCGGGCCGGGGTAACCCTCCGCGGCCACGACGACCGTGACGGCGGCGCCGTCGGCCCACTGCGGCGGCGGCTCATCGGCCAGCCGGCCGGTGGCCGTGGCGAGCAGCAGCCGGGCGAGCGGGCTGCGCAGCAGCGCCAGCACGACCTGGGTCTCCGGATCCCCGAAGCGGCAGTTGAACTCGATGACGGCCGGACCCGCCCCCGTCAGCACCAGACCCGCGTAGAGCAGCCCGCTGAACGGCGTGTCGCGCCGGACCAGCTCCGCCGCGACGGGCGCGACCACCTTCTCCACCAGCTCATCGGTGAGGTCGGGCGATGCCCACGGCAGGGGCGCGTACGCCCCCATCCCGCCGGTGTTGGGCCCTGAGTCGTCGTCGCCGACGCGCTTGAAGTCCTGCGCCGGCGGCAGCGGAACCACGGTCTCGCCGTCGACGAGGCAGAAGAGCGACACCTCCGGCCCATCGAGGAAGGACTCCAGCAGCACCGGGTGCCCGCCGTCGAGGAGGGTGCTCGCGTGGGCACGGGCGACGTCGAAGTCGGAGCTCACCACAACGCCCTTGCCCGCGGCCAGCCCGTCGTCCTTCACGACGTAGGGCGGGGTGAAGCGGGCGAACGCCGAGTCCAGGTGCGCGGGGTTGTCCACCACGACCGAGGTCGCGGTGTTGACGCCTGCCGCGGCCATGACCTCTTTGGCGAAGCTCTTCGAGCCCTCGATCCGGGCGGCCGCGGCACTCGGGCCGAAGCACGGGATCCCGGCGGCGCGCACGGCATCGGCGGCACCCGCCACGAGCGGCACTTCCGGCCCGATCACGACGAGGTCGGCACGCCAGTCGATGGCCAACGCGGTCACCGCGGCGGGATCCGCCGCGTCGACTCCCCGCTGCTCGGCCACCATGGCCGTGCCGGCGTTGCCCGGCGCGCAGGCCAGCGCCGTGACGCCGGGGTCCTGCCCGAGGGCAAGGACGATGGCGTGCTCTCGAGCACCGGACCCGACGACCAGAACGCGCACGTCACAGGATCGTAGAGGGCCCCGGCCAACCCCTCGTGAGTGGATACGCGTGCTGGAGCGCGCGTATCCGCTCACGAGGCCAGTAGGGCCTCCGACAGCAGGCTCGTCGTGGCGGCGGGGTGTTCCTCGTGCGGGAAGTGCCCGGTGGCGGGCATCACGTGCATGCGGTGCTCCGATCCGGCCCACCGGTGCGACGCCGCCGCGGTCTGCGCCAGCACACAGGGGTCGATGGCGCCGTTGACCTGCAGCACCGGCACCGTCGGGATCCTCGCCACCGCGGCCGCGAACCGCCGCCCCTCGGCCCGCAGCTGCGACCGCGCCGCCCACCGGTAGTACTCGAGCGCGCAGTGCACCACGCCGGTGACCTGGCTCGCGCGCCGGTAGTGCCCCACCGACTCGGCGAAGTCGTCCCACTCCGATCCCGACCAGTCCCGCAATATCCGCTCGACGCGCGCACCGCCGTCCCGCCGAAACGACCGCTCGGGCCAGCGCGGGAGCTGGAACGCCGCGGCGTAGCGGGCCGTCGCCATGCCCTGCCCTCGCGGATCGCGCACCACCGCGGAGCGCAGGGCGAGCGGGTGCGGCGCGCCGAGCGCGGTGAGCGACAGCACGAGCCGCGGGTGCAGCGCCGTCACCGTCCAGGCGACCAGTCCGCCCCAGCCGTGCCCGACCACGTGCGCCCTCGGCTCACCGAGCGCCCTGATCAACCCGGCGACGTCTCCCGCGAGCGTCCACAGGTCGTACCCGCGCGGCGGCTTGTCGGACTCGCCGTAGCCGCGCAGGTCGGCGGCCACCACGCGGAAGCCGCCATCGGCGAGCGCGGGCAGCTGGTGGCGCCACGCCCACCAGAACTCGGGGAAACCGTGGAGCAGGACGACGAGGGGCCCACCGCCGTCGCATTCCGCGACGTGCAGCCGGATCCCGTTGGCCGACACGGCGCGGTGCGTCCATGGACCGGGCAATCGGAGCGAGGACGCGTCCGGACGCACCTAGCGCCCCCCGGCGGGCGCTGTCAGCGGCGGGCCGTCAGCTCGGGGTGCGCGTCCTCGTCGTGACCGCGGTGGGCGAGCACCTGCGCCGACTCCCTGAGCGAGGAGATCGTGCGCTCCGGCTTGCGGATCCGGCGGACGCGCAGGTAGCCGAGGAAGCCGAAGAGCGCGGCCGCGAGCAGCATGATCCCGAAGACGATGCCGAAGGCGGCGGAGCGCGGGAGCCAGATGTCGAGCACCTCGCCCAGCGCGAAGAACGCGAAGAACAGGCTGAACAGCAGGATCGTCAGCGCGATGACGAAGAAGATGCTGCCCTGCAGACCCTTCTTCACCTCGGACGTGATCTCGGCGCGGGCCAGCTCGACCTCGGCGCGAACCAGCGTGGAGACGTGCGTGGTCGCTTGCCGGACGAGCTCACCGATCGACTGCTCGTCCGCCGATCGGACGGGCTCTGGCGCGAGCGGTATCGACGGCAGGACGGGCGGAACGTCCCCGCCGCCGGAGCTGGTCGGGCTGGGCACCGCGGTCCTCCTGCTCATCCGTCCGAGTTCGCTGGTCGCGGGCCATCCTTCCACGGCGGTCGGCCGGACGCCGCTCAGGCGCACCGGCGTGCCGCGCCGATCAAGCAGCCTCGGCGGCGTCGTCCCCGTTCTCCCGTGCCCGCACGCGAACCCGGCGGACGAGCATCGCCGCTCCGATCACCGACGCCGCGGCCGAGGCGAGCAGGACGGCGGCCTTCGCGGAGTCGAGAAGGTCTCCCTGGTCCGCCAGCGACAGCTCCGCGATCAGCAGGCTCACGGTGAAACCGACACCGCCGAGCATCGACACCGCCGCGAGATCCCACCAGCTCAGACCACGTGGTCGCGAGGCCGGTGTGAGCCGGATGACGAGCCAGCACGACCCGAAGATCCCGATGATCTTTCCGACGAGCAGGCCCACCAGCACACCGAGCGCGACGGGCTCCACGAACACCGCCCGCAGCGCATCCGGGCCGATCGGAACCCCGGCCGCGAAGAGCGCGAACACCGGCACGCACAGCCCTGCCGACCACGGCTGGAGCCGGTGTTCGAGGCGCAGCGCGGGCGCGAACTCCTCGTCCGGGTCGGCCTTCACCCTGGTGAGCAGGCCCAGCAGAACTCCGGAGATCGTGGCGTGCACGCCGGCCTCGTGCACGGCGAACCACGTGAACACGCCGAGCGGCACGTACAGCCACCAGGCACGCACTCGCCTGCGCTGCAGCCACCAGTACCCGGCGCCGGCGAGCACGACGGCGCCGAGCCAGAGCGCGTCGAGGCCGCTGCTGAACAGGAACGCGATCACGATGATGCCGCCGAGGTCGTCGGCGACCGCAAGACCGAGGAGGAACACACGCGCGCTCACCGGCAGGGCCGAACCGGCGACCGCCAGCACCCCCAGCGCGAACGCGATGTCGGTGGCCACGGGGATCGCCCACGCCTGCTCCACCCCCGGTGTGCCCCAGCCCACGAACAACGCGAGGAGGGCCGGCACGATCATCCCGCCGAGCGCGGCCGCCACCGGGAGGAGCGCCTGGCTCCGCGTCGACAGTTCACCGATCACCAGCTCACGCTTGAGCTCGAGGCCGACGACGAAGAAGAACACCGCCAGCAGGCCGTCCGTCGCCCACTTCGCCAGCGTCAGGTCGAGATGTAGGGAGCCAGGCCCGATCACGGTGCCGCGCAACGCTTCGTAGGCGTGTGACCAGGGCGAATTCGCCCAGATCAATGCGACAGCCGTGGCGACGAGCAGCACGACCCCGCCGACGGTTTCGGTGCGCAGGAAGCGCGCGAACTCGCTGATCGGCGTAACGGGGCGGCGTTCCTGCACGGCAGCTCCGGTCTTCCGTATGCATGACAACGACGTCGCCGACCAGACTTCCCGGCACACCCTGCGGAAACCCTAACCCGCATCCGCGCCAGGTCGGACGTGATCACGCTCATGCCTGGGGCGGCTGACGATCGTCGAGTTCGACGAGCGGATGCAGGCGGCCTACGCGGCCAGAACCCGCCGTGAGCTGGACGACCTCACCGAGGACCTGCCTCCTGATCTGTGGTGACCGCACGCGTCCCGGGCTCCTCACCGTCGGTGTGCGAGCGCTCCTGGCCGGGAGCGGCGGCAGGCTGCGGCAGGGGGATCGGCACATCCGCGGACGCCGAACCGGTTCGTTCGCCGCTCGACTTCTCGAAGAAGCGGAGGAGCTCCACCGGCAACGGCATCACCAGGGTGCTGTTCTGGTCCGAGGCCACGTCGCTGACGGTCTGCAGGAGCCGCAGCTGCATCGCGCCGGGTGTGTCGGCCATGACCCGCGCCGCGTCGGCGAGGCGGGCCGAGGCCTGGAACTCGCCGTCGGCGGAGATGACCCGGGCGCGCCGGTCGCGCTCGGCCTCGGCCTGGTGCGCCATCGCGCGGCGCATGCCCTCCGGCAGGGCGATGTCCTTGATCTCGACCCGGTCGACGGTGATCCCCCAGTCGTCGGTCGGGGTGTCGATCACCGCGCGCAGCTCGGCGTTGACCTGTTCCCGGTCCGACAGCATGGTGTCGAGATCGGCGCGACCGATCACCGACCGCAGCGAGGTCCGCGCGACCTGGGAGATGGCACCCAGGTAGTTCTCGACGTTGACCACGGCCTTGACCGGGTCGGTGACGCGGAAGTACACCACCGCGTCGACGCTGAGCGTGACGTTGTCCTTGGTGATCGCGCCTTGGGGTGGGACGTCGAGCACGATGGTCTGGACGGGCACCTTCACCATCCGGTCGGCGACCGGGATCATCAGTCGCAGTCCCGGCTGCCGCACCTCGGGCAGCAGCCGCCCGAAACGCAGGACCACACCCCGCTGGTACTGCTGCACCATCCGAACACCGCTGCCGGCCAGCAGCACCACCAGCGCGACGATCACGATCAGTACTGTCGTGAGCACAGTTCCACATCCTTCGTTTCGCGGCCCGCCCCCGATCAGGGGCTGGTTCAGTCCCAACCGTTCTTCTCGGTGGCGGCCAGCAACAGCCACGGGACGACGACCAGCACGGTGACGAGTCCGAGAACGGCCCACCACGACGCCGGCAGCAGTTCGCCGACCAGCACGAGGACGAGCAACCCCGCGAGCAGGAGGCCAGTGGTCGGAACCGACACCGGCCACCAGCGTGGCGCCGAGCGGTACCTACGTCGGCGGCTGAGTTCCCGGACGAGGCGGGGGTCGCTTGCGATCAGGCCGCGCTCGATGTCGGCGAGGGCTCGGCGCTCCCACTCCGACAAGGCGTCGTGATCGTCGTGACCGGGAGTGGACGATGCGGTCATCGCCGGGGCCTTTCGCGCAGTCGGCACTTGCTGCCGACCAGCCTTCCCGGCGCGCCCTACCTCGATCGTACGTTTCCCCACGTCGAGCCACCACCCCGCAGCGGCGAGCGGATCGAGCTCAGGCCCGGTCCTGGTCGGTCTCGTACACGTCGGGCACACCGTCGGCGTCCGTGTCCCGCTCCTCCTCCACGCAGATTCGCCGGTAGCGCCGGTTGCGCACGCGCAGCACGACGGTGGCCAGCAGTGCCGAGAGCAACGACCCGAGGAGCACTCCGATCTTGACGTGCTCGTCGCGCACGCTCCCCTCGCCGAAGGCGAGCTCGCCGATGAGCAGGGACACGGTGAACCCGATACCGGCGAGCAGCGCGAGCCCCAGCACGTCCGTCCAGCCGAGGTCGTCGGCCAGCCGGGCACGGGTGAACCGCTGCACGAGCCAGGTGGAGCCGAGGACGCCGACCGGCTTGCCGACCACGAGCCCGACGATGATCCCGAGCGTGACGGAGTCACCGAGGCTCGCGCCCAGCTCGGCCGCGCCGCCGACAGTCACACCCGCGGCGAAGAACGCGAAGATCGGCACGGCCACAGCGGACGACAGCGGGCGGAACCGGTGCTCGAAGTGCTCGGCCAGCCCCGGCCCCGGTCCCGGCGAGCGGCGGATGACCGGCACTGCGAACCCGAGCAGGACCCCGGCGACGGTGGCGTGGACGCCCGATTCGTGCACCAGCACCCAGGTGGCGGCCGCCAGCGGCAGCAGCAGCCACCACGACCGCACCCGCCGCTGCACCAGCACCGCGAACAACCCCAGCGGGATCAGCGCGAGCGCGAGCGGGCCCCAGTCGAACGTCTCGGTGTAGAAGACGGCGATGATCGTGATCGCGAGCAGGTCGTCGACCACGGCGAGGGTGAGCAGGAACGTGCGCAGGGCCGATGGCAGGTGGGTGCTGATCACGGCGAGGACGGCGAGCGCGAAGGCGATGTCGGTTGCGGTCGGGATCGCCCAGCCGACCAGCGCGTCCGGTCCCGCAGCGGCATTGATCGACGCGTAGATCAGCGCGGGAACGGCCATCCCGCCGACCGCGGCGGCCACCGGAAGCGCCGCGCGCCTGGGGTCGCGAAGGTCACCGGCGACGAACTCGCGCTTGAGCTCCAGCCCGGCCACGAAGAAGAAGATCGCGAGCAGGCCGTCGGCGGCCCACGCGTGCAGCGTGAGGTCCAGGTGCCACGCGGCGGGCCCGACCCGCAGGTCGGCGAGCCACCGGTAGGCCTCGCCCCACGGCGAGTTCGCCCAGACCAACCCGACCGCCGCGGCGGCGACCAGCAGGATGCCCCCCACGGTCTCCGCGCGCAGGATGTCGCCGATCCGCCGCACCTCGGGCCAGCTGCGCCTCGCGAGCAGGGACGGGGTGGAACGGGCGGGCGGGGCCATTGCTGCTCCTCAGGAAGGCGTCGACGATCCACTCGCCGACCAGACTTCCCGGCACACCGCCCAGCACCTTAACGCCTTCCTGACAGCGGAGCCCGGCCGCCCTGGACATTTGCGATCGACCATGTTTCAGTCATGACTGAAATCGCTAGCAGCTTGGGCCGAAGGTGGAAGAAGTGAACGGCGATCCTCCGAGTGCGGATGTGTTGGAGTGGGTCGAACGCATCGCGAAGTACTGCGCCGACCAGGACGGGCTTCCGCTGATCGCGGGGCGCATCCTCGGCTGGCTGACGGTGTGCGTGCCCCCCGAGCAATCGGCGGCGCAGATCGCCGAGGCGATCGGGGCCAGCCGCGCGTCGCTCACGACCAACCTGCGCCTGCTGACCTCGGTCGGTTTCCTCGGCCAGGTCACCAGGCCGGGCGAGCGCACCGTGTACTACCGCGTCGACGACGCCGCATGGGCCCGGGTCGTGCAGCGGCAGGTGCAGTCGCTGTCCGCGTTCGGCGGGATCCTGCGCGACGGGCTGGAGCTCGTCGACGGCGAGCACAGCAGCCGGATGCGCACCGCCCATGCCGTGTTCTCGTGGCTGGACGACGTGTTCGCCACTGCCCCACCACTGCCCTCCGGCAACGACACGACGAGGAGAACACGCCCGTGAACGGCAGGTCGGCGAGCGCTCAGACCGCCCTCGGCCCGATGGTGATCGCGGCAGCGGAGCGGTACACACCGCAGCGACAGCGGCTGTTCGACGACGAGCTGGCCGTGCGGTTCCTCCCGCCCGCCGTGCAGTGGATCGTGCGGGCCTGCCGCTGGCGGCCCGTGCGCGACCTGCTGGTGCGCGCGACGGAGCGGTCCGCGCCCGGGATGTGGGGCGCCATGCTGTGCCGCAAGCGGTATGCCGACGACGCGGTCGCCGATGCGCTCGCCGCAGGGATCGAGCAGGTCGTGTTCCTCGGTGCCGGCCTGGACACCAGGGCGTACCGGCTCGTCGCCCCGGCCGGGGCGAACGCCTTCGAGCTGGACCAGCGCGCCAACACGGACGACAAGCTGCGCCGGCTGCGGGCGATCTACGGGCGCACGCCTGAGCGGGTCCGGGTGCTCCCGGTGGACTTCGAGGTCGACGACCTGGCCGCCGTCCTGTCCGCGGCCGGCTTCGACGGCGGTCGGCCCGCCCTGTTCGTCTGGGAGGCGGTCACGCAGTACCTCACCGAGGAGTCGGTCCGGGCGACGTTCACGTTCCTCGCGAAGGCACCCACCGGCAGCCGGTTGATCTTCACCTACGTGCGTGCGGACTTCCTGGACGGCACGAACCTCTACGGCGCCGGGCGGCTGCGCGAGCGGATGACCGGCAGGCACGACGTCTGGAAGTTCGGCATCGCCCCACCGGACGTCGCCGCGCTGCTGCGGGAATACGGCTGGGTCGAGCGGGAGCAGGTCGGCCCGGCGCAGTACGCGGCGCGCTACCTCCGACCGGCTGGCCGCGACATACCGGTCAGCGAGATCGAGCGGTTCGTCCGGGCGGAGAAGGCGTGAGGAGTGCGAGTCCTCGTTTCAGGCGCGAGCATCGCCGGTCCTGTCCTCGCCTACTGGCTCAGCCGTCACGACTTTGCGGTGACGGTGGTCGAGCGCGCCCCCACGCCACGCAAGTCCGGCGGGCATGCGGTCGATCTGTTCCGTCCCGCGATGGAGATCTCCGAGCGCATGGGGGTTCTCCATCGCATCGAGGAGCTCGCCACCGGCACGCACCGGCTGATCGTGACGCGAGAGGGCACGGCGAGATCGGTCGAGATCGACCTCATCAAGGTGTTCAGCGCGGCGTCCGACCGCCACGTCGAGATCATGCGCGACGACCTCAGCGAGATCTACCACGACGCCGCCCGCGATGACGTGGAGTACGTCTTCGGCGACTGGATCACCGCGATCGCCCCCGACGGTTCGGTGACCTTCGAACACGGCGGGCACCGTCGGTTCGACCTCGTGATCGGCGCCGACGGACTGCACTCCGGCGTCCGGCGGATCGTCTTCGGCGACGAGGCGCGCCACACCCACCTCGCCGGCGCCTACCTGGCCGTGCTGTCCGTACCCAAGGATCTCGGCCGGGACGGGCAGATGCGCATGCACATCGGCGTCGGCCGCGAGGCCGCGGTCTACAGCGCCCCGCACCTGACCGACGCCCGCGCCGTCTTCCTGTTCCGCAGCGACCACGAGCTCGACTACCACCATCGCGACGTGCCGCGGCAGAAGGAGCTGCTGCGCGCTGCCTTCGCCGGGATGCACCCGGAGGCGGACGCATGGCTCCGCGAGTCGGAGCGCACGCCGACGTTCTACTTCGACTCCATCACCCAGCTCCAGCTCGACTCCTGGTCACGGGGCCTGGTGACGCTCGTCGGCGACGCAGGCTACTGCCCAGGGCCTGCGGTCGGCGGCAGCACCAGCCTCGCCGTCCTGGGCGCCTACGTCCTCGCAGGCGAGCTGGCCGCCGCGGGCGGCGACCACGAGCGCGCCTATCCCGCCTACGAGCGGGAGATGGGAGAGCTCGTCCGGCGCAGCCGCGCGTTCGCCCGAGGTGTCGCGAAGACGCTCATCCCGACCTCGCAACTGGGGGTCAGGGCGCTGGTGGGCGGCGCGCGCCTGCTGACCGCCCTGCCCACGCCGATCAGCCGAGCCGTCGCCAAGGCCAACAACAAGGGCCTGCGTCTGCACGACTCGATGCGCGTCAAGGACTACCCGTGCGGCAGGTGAGCGGGGTCAGGTGTCCTGCTGTTCCTTCCAGCGCTCGATGAGCGCGGGGAGCTCGGCGAACAGGTAGGCGTAGAAGTCCCGCATCCGCTCCAGCCGTCGCGCCGCAGGGCTTCCTGGCGGGGTGCTCGCGACTCCCGCCTCCGCGATCTCCTGCATCACCTGCACCATCGCGTTCTGGCTGCTCATCATCGTGGCCCAGGCGTCATCGCGCATCCGGTAGTGGGCCCGCCTGCTCCCCGGGACCGGGGCGGGCTCGATCAGCCCGACGGTGCGGAGCATCGTGATCGACCCGGAGATCGACCCGGCGCTCGCGCCGAGCGTCTCGCCCAGCTCGGCCGCGGTGACCGACTCGCGGTCGGAGAACAGGAACGCCGCGAGCACACGGGCGATCATGCGCTGCATCCCGTTCTGGTTCAGCGCGAGCGCGAGGCGCTCGGCGACCTCGCTGCTGTCACCCATGTTCTCATCACCTTTCAGAAATCTTTGAAATCATGCTACCGTTCGCCGTCGGTCCGACAGGGCCGTGGAGAGCCGGGAAGCCTGGTCGGCGCGTCATACCCGCGTGCCCACCAGGAGTTCGCATGCCCGTCATCGAGGTCGACGACCTCACCTTCCGCTACCCGAAGACCGCCGAGCCGGCGGTGACGGGGATGAGCTTCGCCGTCGACAGGGGCGAGGTGTTCGGCTTCCTCGGGCCGAGCGGCGCCGGGAAGTCGACGACCCAGAAGATCCTCACCGGGCTGCTCACCGGCCACGGCGGCCGGGTAGCGGTGTGGGACCGCGACCCCGCCGACTGGGGAAGCGAGTACTACCAGCGGATCGGCGTCTCGTTCGAGCTGCCCAACCACTACCAGAAGCTCACCGCGCTGGAGAACCTGCAGTTCTTCGCCTCCCTGTACTCCGGCCCCACCGAGGACCCGATGGCCCTGCTGGAGGCGGTCGACCTCGCCGCGAGCGCCCACACCCGAGTCGGGCGGTTCTCGAAGGGCATGCAGATGCGACTGGTCTTCGCCCGCGCGCTGGTGCACCGCCCCGAACTGCTGTTCCTCGACGAGCCGACCTCCGGGATGGACCCGGTGAACGCGCGGCGGGTCAAGAACATCGTCGGGGACCTGCGCGAGCAGGGCCACACGGTCTTCCTCACCACGCACGACATGGCCACGGCCGAGGAGCTCTGCGACCGCGTCGCCTTCGTGGTCGACGGACGGATCGCCGCGCTCGACACCCCCACCGAGCACAAGGTCAGCCGCAGCAAGCGCACCGTGCGCGTCACCTACCGCAACGGGATCGACCTCGAACACAAGGACTTCCCGCTCGACGGCCTCGCCGACGACGAGACCTTCCGCGCGCTGGCCCGCGAGCACCACATCGAGGCGCTGCACAGCCAGGAGGCCAGCCTCGAGGACGTGTTCATCGACGTGACCGGCAGGTCCCTCGCATGAACGGCGTTCTCGCCACCGCCGTGCGGATGGACTTCCACCTCCAGCGGCGCTACGGCTTCTGGTACGCCACCGCGTTCGTCGTGCTGCTGTGGATCGGGGTGCTGCAGCTGGTTCCCGACCCACTGGTCGGGCCGGCCATGCCGTACCTCCTCATGGCCGACCTGGCGTTCATGATGTTCTTCATCGCGGGTGCGGTGTTCTTCGAAAAGGGCGAGCGCACAGTGTTCGCCTTGCTGACCACGCCGCTGCGGTTCCGGCACTACCTCACGGCGAAGCTGCTGACGATGTCAGCGCTCGCCCTCGTGACCTGCGTGGTCGTCGTGCTCGTCGACTACGGGCCGGGTGTCGCCCCGTTCCCGTTCCTCGCCGGCGTGGTCCTGATGACCCTGCTGATGCTGCTCGCCGGGTTCGTCACGGCCCCGCTGTTCCCGTCGATCAGCGAGTGGATCCTGCCCTCGACGCTCGTGCTCGCGGTCATGAACACGCCCATCATCGGCTACTCCGGGCTCTACCCGCACCTCGCGTTCGCCCTCGTCCCCACCGACGGACCGCTGCTGCTGCTCGGCGCCGCCTTCCACCAGGTCGAGCTCTCGACGGGGCAATGGGTGTACGCGCTCGGCTACCCGGTGCTGTGGATCGCGGGCCTGTGCCTGCTCGCACGGCGCGTCTTCCACCGCCACGTCATCACGTCCGAGGGAGGCCGGTGATGGGCGCCATTGCGACCTTCGGCCGCAACGACCTGCGCACCGTCCGCCGCGACAGCATGCTCGTGACGGTCATGCTCGGCCCGTTCCTGTACGCGGCCGCGCTCTGGTTCCTCCCCGCGCTCACGGGCTACATCGAGCGCACCTACGCGTTCGACCTCGTCCCGTACCACTCGGCGATCATCAGCGCGTTCTGCGTGCTCGGCCCGCCCCTGCTGCTGGGGGCGGTCCTCGCCCTCCAGCTGCTGGACGAACGGGACCAGAACACCTTCGCCGCACTCCGAGTGACGCCGGTGCCGCCGATGACCTACCCCGCCTACCGGGCCGGCGTCACGATCGTGCTGACCACGTTCTCGGTGCTCGCCTCGCTGGCCATCTCGGGACGGGTCGACGCGCGGACCCTCGTCCTCTCCGTGCCGATCGCGCTCATGGCCGGCGTGCTCGCGCCCGTGCTCGGGTTCGTCATGAGCGCACTGGGCCGCAACAAGATCGAGGGCCTCGCGGTGATGCGGGTGATCGGGCTCGCCGTCTTCACCGTGCCGATGATCCCGTTCTTCCTCCTCGACTCCCCGTGGCAGCTCGCCTTCGGCGTCCTGCCCCCGTACTGGCCGGTGCGCGCGTTCTGGTCGGCGTACGACGGCGGCACCTACTGGCCGTACGTCGCCGTCGGCCTGCTCTACAACGCCGCAGTCGCCGTCGCGCTCCTCCGGGTGGTGATCAAGCGGCTGCGGTGAGAGGCCGCGCCGGCTGAGGGGATCGCGGCCGTCCCGTCAATCATCCGGCCGCCCGCGCATCCGTTTGACGGCACCGCGGCGGGCCTTCGCGTCCAGCCGCCTGCGGACGGATCCGCGGGTCGGCCGGGTCGGCCTGCGCTTCGGCGGGTCGGGGCGCATCGCGTCCCGCAATGTCGCCGCGAGCCGCTCGCGCGCGGCCTCGCGGTTGCGGAGCTGGCTGCGGTTCTCGGCGGCGACCACGGTGAGCACCCCGTCGACCAGGCGGCCGTCGAGCCTGCGCACGGCGCGCTCGCGCAGTGGCTCGGGGACCGACGGCGAGCGCGCGAGGTCGAACGAGAGCTCGACGCGTGAGTCGGTGGTGTTCACGCCCTGGCCGCCGGGTCCCGAGGCGCGGGAGAAGCGCCAGTGCAGCTCCCGGCCGGGCAGCACCACCGCGCGTCGCACCGGAAGATCTGCTTCGGCCACCCGCTCAGGATGCCCCTTCCGTCCCGAGTGAGCATGTTCACGGTCGGGAACAGCTCTGACATGCTCAGCACTTTGTATGCTGTAAGCAGTCGACCGCACCAGGAGCACGCGATGGCACTGTCTGAGACGCCCACCGAGGCCGGCAGCCGGCGGATCGCCCGCCCGGTCCCGCTCCGCGAGAGCGTCTACAACGCGATCCTGGACATGATCGTCAGCCGGAACCTCCAGCCGGGGCAGCACCTCGTCGAGAGTGAGCTCGCCCTCATGCTGGGTGTCTCCCGGCAGCCGGTACGCGAAGCTCTCCAGTGGCTGAAGAACGACGGATGGGTGGACCTGCGTCCAGGGCTGGGCGCATTCGTCCACACGCCCACGGTCGAGGAGGCCGACCAACTGCTCGCCGTGCGCAGCCTGCTGGAGACGGAGTCCGCCCGGCTCGCGGCCACGCGGGCCACCGAAGAGGGTGTCGCCCGCCTGCGCGAGCTGTGCGACCACGGCCATGAGGCCCTCGCAGCCGAGGACGTCAACACGCTGGTCGAGCTCAACGCCGAGCTGCACAGAGAAGTAATGAAGATGTCCGGCAACGACGTGCTCGTCGAGCTGGCCGCCCAGGTCGACCGCAGGGTGCGCTGGTACTACACGCCGGTGGCCCGCCACCGCGGCGAGCAGTCGTGGATCGAGCACGCGGCCCTGATCGACGCGATCGCGGCGGGCGACGCCTCCCGCGCGGGCGAGGTCATGGCCGCGCACACGGAGCACACCCGCCGCTCCTACCTGGAACACCGCGACGACGCGGACGACGCAGCCCCCGCACTGCGGGGTCGCGTCCACTGAACGGCCGGGCCCACACGGGCCCCGCCCCACCTCGGCGCCGACGACGCAGCCGAGGCACACCACCCGCCTGACAGGCGGGCCAGCACGACCATCCGACGCGCGATGCAGCGCGCCGGCCGTCCCCGTGCGCCGATCGATCGGCGCCGCCGCGTCCGAACCCGCATGCCGGCTCGCGGTCGGGGAACCCTTATCACGGAGGTGACAAGCATGCGTACGCTGCGCAACTTCATCCGGTCCCTGCAGGACCTCCCGCGCGGCTCCTCTGCCGACGGCCGCAGCATCGGCCTCGGCCTGGACGCCGCGCTCCGGGCCCAGCGGGCCCGGGGCGCCGAGGCCATGCCGCTCACCACGCGGACGCGCCCGGCCACCGAGGACCGCCCCTTCACCCGGGCCTGACGGACAACACGATGGCCGCTCCCTTGTCGGGGGCGGCCATCGGCGTGTCATGCATAGCGGGATCGCTGCTCCGGGAGCCGGGGAAGCGGCAGGGTGCTGGGCAGCCCGGGCCGCTGGAGCGCTCCGGCGGCCCTGGCCGCGACGAGCGACACGACGGCCGCACCCGTGAACGTGGCGGCCCAGCCCCACGTGGTGACGGCGAGTGCGGCGAACCCGATGCCGAGCACCCCGCCGACGGCCTTGGCGCTGTAGACGAGGCCGTGCACCTCGAGCGCGCTCTGCTCGCCGAAGTACTCGCGCGCAAGGCTGGCGAAGATCGGGTAGAAGCCACCACCACCGAGGCCCGCGAGCACCGCCGCGACCTCGAGCGCACCGGTCTTGCCGGTGGCCGCGGACAGCGCGAAGAGCAACTGCGCCACCCCTTGCACGGCGAGCACGGCGCTCAGCGTGCGGCAGCGCCCGAGCCGGTCCGACACCCGCATGGCAAGCGCCCGGCCGGCCCCGCTGACCCCGGCGAACAGGCCTGCCGCGAGCGCAACGGCGCCGAGGGTGGCCGCGACGCCGCCGGCGTAGACCACGATGAACGCGGCGTTGAACAGCGAGACCGCTCCCGCGCCGAGCAGGATCAGGTACATCACCAGCAGCACGCGGGTCTGCATCGCCTGAGCGGGCGAGAACTCGCGGATGGCGGGCGGGTTCATCCGGCGGGCCGGGTTGCGCAGGGCCCACGCCTGCGGGTCGACCTCGGCGGGCCACCACCGGCGCGGCGGATCGCGGAAGAAGAGGCCCGGCCCGGCCACGAGGACGAACAGCACCGCCGCGGCGGTGTCGAGAACCGTGGTGAGGTTGCCGGCATCCAGCCCGATCACGGCGGCCACGATGAACGGTACGGACCCGTAGGCGAAGGCCCCGGTCACTATGCTCACCCGTCGGCCCATGCGCTCCGGGTACCACTTCGCCACCGTCGACGTACACGCCGCGTAGACGAGGCCTGCGCCGGTGCCGCCGAGGAGGGCGAAGCCGAGCAGCGCGCCGAGCAGTTCGGTGCTGTGAGCGAGCACGACGAGCCCGAGCGCGGAGAGCGCCGCCCCGGCCACCATGACCGGACGCGGCCCGATGCGGTGGCGCTCACGCAGGTATGCGGTGGGCAGGCCGACGCCGGCCTGGAGCACGGTCCACCCGGCGAGCAGCCAGATCGCTCCGACGAGGGTCCAGCCGTTGCGCTCCATGAGCGCAGGAACCGCCGCGCCGTACCCGTACTGCAACACGCCCACCGCCGCCATCGGCGGCCACGCCTGCCACAGCACGCTGGAGCGGGGACGTCCGATGAGCTCCTCCGGTGACTCGCCCACCCGGTAGCGGCGACCGTGGTTGTCGCGGATCTCCCGGACCATGGCAGCTCCTTCCATACTGTATGCCCGATACTGCGCTACGCGTGAGCCAGCACACAAGTCCCCTGGACAACTTTCTCCATACTGCATACAGTCGACCGCCACTGCTCGAGCAGGAGACGGGAGACCGCACTGTGGACCTCTACGAGCACCAGGCCAGGGACGTCTTCGCCGCCCACGGCGTGCCAGTCCTCCGTGGCGCGGTGGCCGACACGCCCACCGAGGCCGCCGATCGGGCCCGCGAGCTCGACGGACCGGTCGTGGTGAAGGCCCAGGTGAAGACCGGCGGGCGAGGAAAGGCAGGCGGGGTGCAACTGGCCCGGACGGCCGAGGAGGCGCGGGAGAAGGCCGCCGCGATCCTCGGCATGGACATCAAGGGCCACACCGTGCACCGGGTGCTGGTCACCGAGGCCAGCGACATCGCGGAGGAGTACTACTTCTCGTTCCTGCTGGACCGCTCGAACCGCACGTTCCTCGCGATGTGCTCGGCCGAGGGCGGCGTCGAGATCGAGCAGCTCGCGGTCGAGCGACCGGACGCGCTCCTCAAGGTGCCGATCGACCCGCTCAGCGGCGTCGACGCCGAGACCGCGTCCCGGATCGCCGCCGTGCTGCCCTCCGATGTGGCGGGGGAGGCCGCCAAGGTGATCAGCAGCCTGTGGGACGCGTTCGTGGCCGAGGACGCCACCCTCGTCGAGGTCAACCCGCTGGTCCGGACCGCGCAGGGCGAGATCGTCGCGCTCGACGGCAAGGTCACGCTGGACGACAACGCCGCCTTCCGCCACCCCGGCCACGCCGACCTGGTGGACCAGCGCACCGAGGACCCCCTCGAGGCCAAGGCGAAGGCGAAGGACCTCAACTACGTCAAGCTCGACGGCGAGGTCGGCATCATCGGCAACGGCGCCGGCCTGGTCATGTCGACCCTGGACGTGGTGGCGTACGCCGGGGAGAAGCACGGCGGGGTGAAGCCGGCGAACTTCCTGGACATCGGCGGTGGCGCCTCGGCCGAGGTGATGGCGGCCGGGTTGGACGTGATCCTGGGCGACCCGGACGTCAAGAGCGTGTTCGTCAACGTGTTCGGCGGGATCACTGCCTGCGATGCGGTGGCCAACGGGATCGTCGAGGCGCTGAAGATCCTCGGCGACGCCGCCACCAAGCCGCTGGTGGTGCGGCTGGACGGCAACAACGTCCTGGAAGGCCGCCGAATCCTGGACGAGGCGAACCACCCCCTCGTCACCCAGGTCACGACGATGGACGAGGCGGCCGACCGCGCCGCCCGGCTCGCGAAGGTGGGAGCCTGAGCATGTCGATCTTCTTGCACGCGCACAGCAAGGTCATCGTCCAGGGCATCACCGGGAGCGAGGCCACCAAGCACACGGCGAAGATGCTCGCCGCCGGTACGGACATCGTCGGCGGTGTGAACGCCCGCAAGGCCGGCACCACGGTCACGATCGGCGGCCGCGACCTCACGGTCTTCAGCACCGTCGCCGAGGCGATGGCCGAGACCGGCGCCGATGTGAGCGTCCTGTTCGTCCCCCCTCGGTTCGCCGGGAACGCCGCAATCGAGGCGATCGACGCCGGCATCGGGCTCGCCGTCGTGATCACCGAGGGCGTCCCCGTGCACGACACCGCCCGGCTGTGGGCGCATGCCTGCGCCACCGGGAACAGGACGCGGATCATCGGCCCGAACTGCCCGGGGATCATCTCGCCCGGGAAGTCGAACGCGGGGATCATCCCGGCCGACATCGCGGGTGCCGGCCCGATCGGGTTGGTGTCGAAGTCCGGGACGTTGACCTACCAGATGATGTACGAGCTGCGGGAGTACGGCTTCTCCACCGCGATCGGGATCGGTGGTGACCCGGTGATCGGCACCACGCACATCGACGCACTGGCGGCCTTCGAAGAGGACCCGGACACCAAGGCGATCGTGATGATCGGTGAGATCGGTGGGGACGCCGAGGAGCGGGCCGCGGACTTCATCCAGGCGAACGTGACCAAGCCGGTGGTCGGCTACGTGGCCGGGTTCACCGCGCCGGAGGGCAAGACCATGGGCCACGCCGGGGCGATCGTGTCGGGCTCGGCGGGCACGGCCCAGGCCAAGAAGGACGCCCTGGAAGCGGCCGGGGTCAAGGTCGGCAAGACGCCCAGCGAGACGGCCGCGCTGATGCGGGAGCAGCTCGCCGGTCTGCGGCTCGGAGCGAGCGCGTGAGCGCCGCGGGCCTGCGCTACGACGTCAACCTGTCCATCCTCTTCACCGAGCTGCCGCTGCTGCAGCGGCCGGCCGCCGCGGCCGCAGCCGGGTTCGACGCGATCGAGCTCTGGTGGCCGTTCCCCGAGCCGGTGCCCGCCGACCGCGAGCTGGACGCGCTGCGCACCGCGATCACCGACGCGGGCGTGCGGCTGGTCGGGCTCAACTTCGACGCGGGCAACATGGCGGCGGGCGACCGCGGGCTGCTCTCCCGCCCGTCGGAGAGCGCGCGGTTCCGAGCCAACGTCGACGTGGCCGTCGGGTTCGCCGCATCGCTCGGCTGCACGGTGCTCAACGCCCTGTACGGCAACCGCGATGCCGACGTGACGGTTCCGGAGCAGCGGGAGCTCGCCACCGAGAACCTCGGGTTCGCCGCGACGGCCGCCGAGCGCGTCGGCGCGACGGTGGTGATCGAGGCGCTCAACAGCTTCGAGAGCCCCCGCTACCCGATCACCTCGTCCCAGAAGGCGCTCGACCTCGTCGATTACCTGAAGGTCGTGCACGGCGTGCCGAACGTGGGCTTCCTCGCCGACCTCTACCACCTGGCCCGGATGGGCGAGCCCGTCGAGCGCCTCGTCGAGCTGCGCGGCGACCGGTTCACGCACGTCCAGATCGCCGACCCGCCCGGCCGTGGGCAGCCCGGCACCGGCGAGCTCGACTGGGACGCCGTGCTCGGGCGGCTCGCGGCGAGCGGCTACTCCGGCCACGTCGGGCTCGAGTACAAGCCGGTCGGCCCGAGCGCCGACAGCTTCGACTGGCTCCCCCGCCAGCTGCGCTCGGCCAAGATTGAGGAGACTGCGTGACGACGATCGGATTCATCGGGCTGGGGATCATGGGCGGCCCGATGGCCGCCAACCTCCTCGCCGCAGGCCACACCGTGCTCGGCCACGACACCCAGCAAGCCGCGGCGGAACGGCTCGTCACCGCGGGCGGCAAGTACGTCGACTCGGTTGCCGCCGCCACCGCTGCCGACGTCGTGATCACGATGCTGCCGGACTCGCCGCAGGTCGAGGAGGTCGTCCTCGGCCCCGGCGGGGTGCTGGAGCAAGCCGAGCCCGGCCTGCTCCTGATCGACATGAGCACGATCCGGCCGGACACATCGGTCGCCGTGGCCGCGGCGGCCGCGTCCCGCGGGGTGCGCGCCCTCGACGCGCCGGTGAGCGGCGGCGAGAAGGGTGCGATCGACGGCGTCCTCTCGATCATGGTGGGCGGCGATGTCAACGCGTTCGATGCGGCCCGGCCGGTGTTCGAGGTGCTCGGCAAGACGATCGTGCACGTCGGGCCGAGCGGCGCGGGCCAGACCGTGAAGGCCGCCAACCAGCTCGTGGTCGGCGGGATCTACGCGCTGGTCGCCGAGGCGATCGTGCTGCTCGAGGCATCAGGAGTGGACCCGGGCCCCGGGCTCGACGTACTGGCGGGCGGCCTCGCCGGCAGCCGCATCCTCGAGCTCAAGCGGAAGTCGATGGTGGCGCGGGACTTCGCCCCCGGCTTCCGGATCGACCTGCACCACAAGGACATGGGCATCGCGATCGCCGCGGCCAGGGAGGCGGGCATCGCCCTCCCGATGACCGGCCTCGTCGCCCAGCTCATCGCCGCGGCCCGCGCGCAGGGCTACGGCTCGCTCGACCACTCGGTGCTGCTGAAGGTGCTGGAGAACTTCTCGGGAAAGGCTGCCTGATGACCCGGATCCCCTGCATGGAAGCCGTCGCCGCGGTGCTCGAGTCGGAGGGCGTCGACACCGTCTTCGGCATCCCGGGCGCCGCGATCCTGCCGCTGTACGCCGCGCTGCGGAAGAGCGGTATCAAGCACCTCACGGTGCGCCACGAGGAGGGCGGCACCCACGCCGCGGACGGGTGGGCACGAGCCACCGGCAAGGTCGGGGTGTCGATCGGGACCTCCGGCCCAGCCGGTACCAACATGATCACCGGGTTGTACACGGCGCTGGCCGACTCGATCCCGATGATCTGCATCACCGGGCAGGCGCCGCGGGCGAAGCTGCACCAGGAGGCGTTCCAGGCGGTCGACATCGTCGAGATCGCCAAGCCCGTCACGAAGTGGGCGGTGCAGCTCAAGGAGCCGGCGCAGGCGCCATGGGTGTTCCGGGAGGCGTTCCGGATCGCCCGGTCCGGCCGGCCAGGACCCGTGCTCATCGACCTGCCGATCGACGTGCAGAAGGGCACCTGCATCTACGACCCAGCGCTCGACGCGCCGTTCCCGGTGGACGTCCCGCTGCCGCGGCCGCAGCCGATCGCCGCGGCCGTCCAGATGGTGCTCGACGCGCAGCGCCCGATCATCCTCGCGGGGGGCGGCGTGATCGGCGCCGACGCGTGCGACGAGCTGCGCAGGCTGGCCGAGTACCTGCAGGTGCCGGTGCAGGTCACGCTGATGGGCAAGGGAGCGTTCCCCGAGGACCACCCGCTCTTCGCCGGGATGGCGGGCCTGCAGACGCAGACGCGATGGGGCAACGCGGCATTCCTGGAGAGCGACCTCGTGCTCGCGGTGGGCGCCCGGTTCGGCGACCGGCACACCGGTGACCTGGAGACCTACCGGCGCGGGCGCACGTTCATCCACGTCGACATCGAGCCGACGCAGATCGGCAAGGTCTTCGAACCGGACCTCGGGATCGTCGGGCACGCCAAACCCACCCTGGCCGCGCTGGACGAGCACGCCCGCGGCGCCTCGCCCCAGCACGCGCCCGGACGCTGGGTGGAACGGGTGGCCGAGCTGCGCGGCACGCTGCTGCGCCGCGACGACTTCGACGACGTCCCGATCAAGCCGCCGCGCGTCTACCGCGAGCTGAACCGCGCGTTCGGCCCGGACACCACGTTCGTCACCGCGATCGGGCTGTACCAGATCTGGTCCGGCCAGTTCCAGCAGACGTTCCGCCCCCGTCACTACCTGGTGTGCGGGCAGGCCGGGCCGCTCGGCTGGGAGGTGCCCGCCGCCATCGGCGTGAAGTGCGCGTACCCGGACAAGCAGGTCGTGGCCGTCGTCGGCGACTACTCCTTCCAGTTCCTCATGGAGGAGATCGCCGTGGCCGCCCAGTACAAGATCCCGTTCGTCATCGTCATGGTGAACAACGAGTACCTGGGGCTCATCCGGCAGGCCGAGCTCGGTTACGACATGAACTACGCCGTGGACCTGCACTACGGCGAGGGCGGCATCGACCACGTCAAGCTCATGGAGGCCTTCGGCTGCCCCGCCCGCCGGGTGGAGCAGCCGGGCGACATCGAGGACGCGCTCGCCTGGGCCGCCCTCGAGTCGGAGGCACAGCAGCTGCCGGTGCTCGTCGAGATCATGGTGGAGCGCGAGGCCAACGCCGCGATGGGCCAGAGCCTCGACGCGATCAAGGAGTTCGAGCCGGTCCCGGACCTCGTGCCCGCAGCGGACTGATCCACCCGGCTGGGCGGCACCCCCGTCGCGGAGGCTCGGCGGAGGGTGCCGCTCCTAGGATGACCGTGTGGATCTGCGGCGGCGCATTCTGGAGGGCAAGGGGGAGTTCCTGCTCTTCGCGGTGACGCCGCCCCGGCGGGCGGCCTCGCCGGAACGGGCCCAGGAGATCGCCGAGGTGACCCTCGAGCGGCTCCGCCCGTTGGGCCTGGACGGCCTCGTGCTGTACGACATCGACGACGAGAGCGACCGAACCTCCCAGGAGCGTCCCTTCCCGTTCCTGCCCACCATGGATCCGGCGGACTACCTCTCCCGGCACCTCTCGGCGTGCGACGTCCCTGCCGTCGTCTACCGCGTGGTGGGGAAGTACCCCGAGGCCGAACTCCGGTCGTGGCTGCGCGCCCAGGACACCGACCGGGTGTTGTCGGTCTTCGTCGGGGCCTCCTCACGCGGCAAGCAGGTGGCGACGTCGCTGGCGCAGGCCCGGCAGCTGCGGGCAACGGTGCGACCCGAGTTGGCGCTCGGCGGTGTCGCGATCCCCGAACGCCACACCCGCCGCGGCGACGAGCACCTGCGCCTGCTCGCGAAGCAGGCCACCGGCTGCTCCTTCTTCGTCACCCAGGTCGTCTACGACGTCAACGCGGCGAAGGACCTCGTCTCGGACTACCGGTACGAGTGCGACGCCCGAGGCGTGGCACCGGTCCCGATCGTGTTCACCTTCTCCGTCGTCGGCTCGACGAAGACCCTCGAGTTCCTGAGCTGGCTCGGTGTCGACGTACCGCGCTGGATCCAGAACGAGCTGAGGCACGCGGCCGACCCGCTCGTCGCCTCCCACGAACAGGCCTTCGCGACGGCCCTCGACCTCATCGCCTACTGCCGGCGTCTCGGAGTCCCGTTCGGGCTCAACGTGGAGAGCGTCTCCATCCGCCGCGCCGAGATCGAGCAGTCGGTGAGCCTCGCCGCGCAACTGGGGCGAGAGCTGCACCGCTCGTAGCGCCGAACGTGCCGCCTCCACCGGACTGACCGCAGCGGGGACCCCGAGGAAGTTCGGGGTTCGCCCGGATCATATGTAGGCGATCTACGCATAGCCTGCGAAGCATGGGTCTCCTCGCGCTCCGCCGCGCGTCCCTCGTGCTCGGCCCGCTGCTCCTGGCGGCCTCCACGTTCTTCTGGGTGGATGGCCGCTACGGCGTCACCGGCGGCGTCATCGTCGCGCTGTCGTCCGCGACGTGGGTGTACGGGCTTGTCGGCGCCTGGGAACACCTCCACACCCGTCTGCCGGCAGCGGCCACCGCGGGTCTCGTGCTCACCCTGCTCGGCACGTTGGGCGGGATCGCCTTCGGCCTGCAGGGTTTCTTCGAGGGCGTCTACGGGATCACCGCAGGCGAGTCGCTCTCGGCGGTGAACCAGCACCCCGTGGCCGCGTGGCTCGCCCTCTGGGGACCCGGCCCGCTCTTCCCGCTGTCGCTCGTCCTGCTCGGCGGCGCGTTGCTGTGGACCCGGCTCGTGCCGCGGCCCCTCGCCGTTGCGCTGCTGATCGCAGGCGCCGCGTTCCCCCTCAGCCGGATCGGCCGCGTCGACCTCGTTGCCCACGCGGTCGATGCCCTACTGCTCGGCACCTCGGCCTGGCTGGCCGCCTGTCTCCCGTCGAGGCTGCCGGTGCTCACGGCCTGCCCACAAGAAGGTTCAGGAAAGCCACATCCATGAACCTGGACTTCATGAACGTGGCTTCCTGAACCCGGGCCGGCCTCTCAGGACGCCGCGACCACCTGCTGGTTGAGCAGATCGGCCACCGCCGTGATGGCCCGCAGCGTCGGGACCTCCGCGCCGGTGAGGTCCGCCAGCTCCACGACAGCCGCGAGGAGCACGTCCAGCTCCATGGGGCGGCCGCGCTCCAGGTCCTGCAGCGTGGACGTCTTGTGCTCGCCGGTGCGCTCGGCGCCCGCGAGCCGCTTCTCCACCGAGATCTCCGGGTAGCAGCCCACGCGGTGGGCCACCTCCAGGGTTTCCTCCATCATCTGCGCGACGAGCTTGCGGGTGCCCGCGTGCCTGCAGATGCCGGCCATCGTGGCCCGGGTGAGCGCGCTCAGCGGGTTGAACGCGATGTTGCCCATCAGCTTGATCCAGATGTCGCACCGCAGGTCGGGTTCGACCGGGCACTTCAGCCCGCCGGCCACCATCGCATCCGCGAACTCGGTGCATCGCGCGGAGACGGTCATGCCCGGCTCGCCGATGGAGAAGCGGGTGCCCTCCAGGTGCCGGACGACACCGGGTGACTCGATCTCGGTGGCCGCGTAGACGACGCAGCCGATCGCGCGGTCCACCGGCAGTGCCCTCGTGACCGCGCCGTCGGGATCGACGCTCTCGATCCGGTGGCCCTCGAACGGGCCCGGCAGCTTGTGGAAGTACCACCAGGGAATGCCGTTCTGCGCTGCGATGATCGTGGTGCGCTCGTGCAGCAGCGGCGCAACCATCGGGCCCGCCGCCGCGTAGGCGTTGGCCTTGAATCCCAGGAAGACATGGTCCACCGGTCCGATCTCCGCGGGATCGTCCGTCGCGTGCGGGTGGGCGGTGAAGTCCCCCCGCGGACTGCGCACCTCCACCCCCCGCTCGCGCAGCGCCGCGAGGTGCGGCCCGCGGGCGACAAGGTGCACGTCCGCACCCGCCCGACTCAGGCTCGCGCCCACGTACGCACCGATCGCACCTGCCCCCAGCACAGCAACCTTCACGTCGGGCTCCCGTCCTCGGTGATTGTGCATGCAGTATGCAGTATGGAGTCGACGAGCAGTCAAGCTCGCTCTGGACAACGGGCCGACCGAGGAGTACCAAGACAGCCATACCGTATGCAGTAGACAGGCCGTCGAGCTCCACCAGCGGCGATGACGAGGAGATGCTTCCTATGACGCAGACGATCCCCGGAAGCGCTGCCAGCAACGGGGTCGGTGATCCACCCGTCGCGGCAGAGACGATCTCCGGCGGTCACTTGGTAGCGAAGGCGCTGAAGGCAGAAGGTGTGGACACGATCTACACGCTCTGCGGCGGGCACATCATCGACATCTACGACGGCTGCGTGGACGAGGGCATCGCCGTCATCGACGTCCGGCACGAGCAGGTCGCCGCCCACGCGGCGGACGGCTACGCCCGCATCACCGGCACGCCGGGCTGTGCCGTCGTGACGGCGGGCCCCGGCACTAGCGACGCGGTCACCGGCGTGGCCAACGCCTTCCGCGCCGAGAGCCCGATGCTGCTCATCGGCGGCCAGGGCGCGCTCAACCAGCACAAGATGGGGTCGCTGCAGGACCTCCCGCACGTCGACATGCTCAACCCGATCACGAAGTTCGCCGCCACTGTGCCGCACACCGCGCGCGTGGCCGACATGGTCTCGATGGCCTTCCGGGAGAGCCTGAACGGCGCACCGGGGCCGTCGTTCCTCGAGATCCCCCGTGACGTCCTCGACGCCTCCGTGCCGCTCGAGCAGGCCAGGATCCCCCGCGCGGGCGCCTACCGCGCGTCCACCAAGTCGGCGGGCGACCCGGCCGCCGTCGAGCAGCTCGCCGACCTCATCGCCCGGTCGGAGAAACCCTGTGTACTGCTGGGCAACCAGGTCTGGACGTGCCGGGCCACCGACGCCGCGATCGAGTTCGTGCGCACGCTGAACATCCCCGCGTTCATGAACGGCGCGGGCCGCGGCACGCTCCCGCCCAAGGACCCGATGCACTTCCAGCTGGCCCGCCGGCATGCCTTCAACGAGGCCGACCTGATCATCATCGTCGGCACCCCGTTCGACTTCCGGATGGGATACGGGAAGCGCCTGTCGCCCATCGCCAAGGTCGTGCAAATCGACCTCAACTACGGCACCGTCGGCAAGAACCGCGACATCGACCTCGGCATCGTCGGCGACGCGGGCGCTGTGCTCTCCGCCGTCACCGCGGCGTCGTCCGGACGCGCCACGAGCGCGCCCAACCGCAAGGCATGGATCGACGAGCTGCGGGCGTTCGAGGACGCCGCCTACGAGAAGCGCCTCCCCCGGCAGCACTCCGAGGCCTCGCCGATCGACCCGTACCGACTGGTCCACGAGATCAACGAGTTCCTCACCGAGGACTCGATCTACATCGGCGACGGCGGCGACATCGTCACCTTCTCCGGCCAGGTCGTGCAGCCCAAGTCGCCCGGCCACTGGATGGACCCCGGCCCGCTGGGCACGCTCGGCGTCGGCATCCCGTTCGTGCTGGCCGCCAAGCACGCCCGGCCGGACAAGGAGATCGTCGCGCTCTTCGGCGACGGCGCGTTCAGCCTCACCGGCTGGGACTTCGAGACGCTCGTGCGCTTCAACCTCCCGTTCGTCGGGATCGTCGGCAACAACTCGTCGATGAACCAGATCCGCTACGGGCAGATCCAGAAGTACGGCGAGGACCGCGGCCGGGTCGGCAACACGCTCGGCCACGTCAAATACGACCAGTTCGCGAAGATGCTCGGCGGATACGGCGAGGAAGTGCGCGACCCTGCCGACATCGCGCCCGCGCTGCAGCGCGCCCGGGAATCGGGTCTGCCCTCGCTCATCAATGTGTGGGTCGATCCGGAGGTCTATGCGCCGGGCACCATGAACCAGACGATGTACAAGTGATCAGGGGCGGTCAATGAGCGAGCTTGCGAGCGAATCAATGTCACAGCGTGCGCGCGAAGCGCAGACCGAGTGCAGCGAGGGCTGACGATGAGTGCACTGGAAGGCATCCGTGTCCTGGACATGACCCATGTCCAGTCGGGCCCGTCGGCCACCCAGATCCTGGCCTGGCTCGGCGCTGACGTGGTGAAACTCGAAGCCACGACCGGCGACATCACCCGCCAGCAACTGCGGGACGTGCCCGGCGTCGACAGCCTCTACTTCACGATGCTGAACTGCAACAAGCGCAGCATCACACTCAACATGAAGAGCGAAGAAGGCAAGCAGCTCTTCATCGAGATGGTGCAGAAGTCCGACGTGCTCGTGGAGAACTTCGGACCCGGTGCCGTCGATCGCATGGGATTCACATGGGACCGGCTCCAGGAGCTGAACCCGCGCCTGGTCTACGCATCCATCAAGGGATTCGGTGAAGGCCCGTACACGCACTACAAGGCGTACGAGGTCGTCGCGCAGGCGATGGGCGGCTCGATGAGCACCACCGGATTCGAGGACGGCCCGCCGGTGGCCACGGGCGCCCAGATCGGCGACTCCGGCACCGGGATGCACGCAGTGGCCGGAATCCTCGCCGCACTCGTCCAGCGCGGGCGCACCGGGCGCGGCCAGCGCGTCACGGTCGCGATGCAGCACGCGGTGCTCAACCTGTGCCGGGTGAAGCTGCGCGACCAGCAGCGACTCGCCCACGGCCCGCTCGCCGAGTACCCGAACGAGGAGTTCGGCGACGAGGTCCCGCGTTCGGGCAACGCCTCCGGCGGCGGGCAGCCCGGCTGGGCCGTGAAGTGCGCGCCCGGCGGCCCCAACGACTACATCTACGTCATCGTGCAGCCACCCGGCTGGGCGCCGATCGCGGAGCTGATCGGCAGGCCCGAGCTGGCCGACGACCCCGAGTGGGCCACGCCGGAGGCTCGGCTGCCCAAGCTCGACAAGATGTTCCAGCTGATCGAGGAGTGGTCCTCGGGGCTCAGCAAGTGGGACGCGCTCGCCGAGCTGAACGCCCACAACATCCCGTGCGGCCCGATCCTCTCCACCAAGGAGCTGATCGAGGACGCGTCGCTTGTCGACAACAACATGATCGTCACGGTCGACCACCCGGAGCGCGGTGCGTTCAAGACCGTCGGCTGCCCGATCAAGCTGTCCGACTCGCCGGTGAAGGTCGAGACCTCTCCGCTGCTCGGCCAGCACAACGAGGACGTGTACGTGCGCGAGCTGGGCCTCGACCCGGAGCGCTTCGCCGAGCTCAAGACGAACGGAGTGATCTGAGCATGGGAGCCGGGTACGACAAGGACGCCGTGCGCGATGTCCTCGACAAAGCACTGGCCGAAGGCCGCGACTCGCTGACCGCCCCGGAAGGCCGCCGCGTCTGTGAGGCGTACGGCATCCCGACCCCGGGCGAGGGCCTCGCCAGCACGGCCGACGACGCCGTCCGCCTCGCCGCCGAGCTGGGCGGCAAGGTCGTACTGAAGATCGTGTCGCCGGACATCCTGCACAAGACGGAGGCGGGCGGCGTCAAGGTCGGTGTCTCCGGCGACGACGCCGTACGCGCGGCCTTCGACGAGATCATCGCCAACGCCAAGGTCTACAAGGCCGACGCCGACATCGACGGCGTGCAGGTGCAGCAGATGCTCGCCGGCGGCCAGGAAGTGATCATCGGGGCCACCACGGATCCGACGTTCGGCAAGGTCGTGGTCTTCGGCCTGGGCGGTGTGCTGGTCGAGGTACTCAAGGACGTCACCTTCCGACTCGCTCCGGTCGACGCGGAGACCGCCCACTCGATGCTCGACGGCATCCAGGCCGCCGAGGTCCTCAAGGGCGCTCGTGGGGCGGAACCGGCCGACGCCGACGCGCTCGCCGAGATCATCACGCGGCTGTCCGATCTGGTCACCGACTTCCCCCGGATCCGCGAGTTCGACCTCAACCCGGTGTTCGCCCGCCCCGACGGCGCGTCCGCCGCGGACGTCCGGATCCTGCTGGACGCCGAGGAGCCCACCGAACCCGTGCGCTACAGCCAGGAGGAGATCCTGGCGACGATGAACCGCATGATGCGGCCGAACGCGGTCGCCGTCATCGGGGCGTCGGCCGAGAACGGCAAGATCGGCAACTCGGTGATGAAGAACCTCATCAACGGGGGCTACGCGGGCGAGATCTACCCGATCAACCCGAAGGCCGACGAGATCCTCGGGAAGAAGGCCTACAAGAGCATCAGAGACGTGCCCGGCGAGGTCGACGTGGCGGTGTTCGCCGTGCCGGCCAAGTTCGTGCCGCAGGCGCTGCGCGAGGTCGGCGAGAAGAACGTGCCGGCCGCGGTGCTCATCCCCTCCGGGTTCGGAGAGACCGGCAACCACGAGCTGCAGGACGAGATCGTGAAGATCGGCCGCGAGCTGGGCGTGCGCCTGCTGGGGCCGAACATCTACGGCTACTACTACACGCCGCAGAACCTCTGCGCGACGTTCTGCACGCCCTACGACGTCAAGGGTGGCGTCGCGCTGACGTCGCAGTCCGGCGGCATCGGCATGGCGATCCTCGGGTTCGCCCGCACCACGAAGACGGGCGTCTCGGCCATCGTCGGCCTGGGCAACAAGTCCGACCTCGACGAGGACGACCTGCTCACCTACTTCGAGCAGGACGACGACACGAAGGTCGTCGCGATGCACCTCGAGGACCTCAAGGACGGCCGCGCGTTCGTCGAGGCCGCGCAGCGCATCACGAAGAAGAAGCCGGTGGTCGTGCTCAAGGCCGGCCGCACGGCGATGGGGGCGCGGGCCGCAGGCTCGCACACCGGCGCGCTGGCAGGCGACGACAAGGTCTACGACGACATCCTGCGCCAGTCCGGTGTGGTGCGTGCCTACTCGCTGAACGACATGCTCGAGTTCGCCAGGGGCGTGCCGGTGCTGCCCGCGCCGAAGGGCGAGAACGTCGTCATCATCACCGGCGCCGGCGGGTCCGGAGTGCTGCTGTCCGACGCGGTCGTCGACAACGGGATGTCGCTGATGGAGATCCCTCCGGACCTCGACGAGGCGTTCCGGAAGTTCATCCCGCCGTTCGGCGCCGCCGGCAACCCGATCGACATCACCGGTGGCGAGCCGCCGTCGACCTACGAGGCCACGATCCGGCTCGGTCTCGAGGACGACCGGATCCACGCCTTGATCCTCGGCTACTGGCACACGATCGTGACCCCGCCGATGGTCTTCGCCGAGCTCACCGCCCGCGTGGTGGCCGAGTTCCGGGAGAAGGGGATCGAGAAGCCGGTGGTGGCGTCCCTCGCCGGCGACACCGAGGTGGAGGAGGCGAGCACGTACCTCTACGACCACGGGGTCGTCGCCTACCCGTACACCACTGAGAAGCCGGTGGCCGTGCTCGGGGCGAAGTACCGCTGGGCGCGTGGTGCCGGTCTCGTTTGAGGAGATGCAGAGCTGGGGCTGGTACTGAGCCCGGCTCGGCCTGGTACCGAAAAGCGCATCGGGTATCGGGAAGTTAGGCCCGGCCGGTAGCCCTGGGGAACTCGCCCACCCGCCAGGGACCGACCGGGCCGGGCGGCAGCCGATTCGTCATATGTTCCACACGAGGAGGAAGTCGCGGAAAGGCATGGTCGGGCGGGTAGGCCCCCACTCAGGAGATCCCAATGGAGAGGTCCCAGCAGTGACGACTTCAAAAGAACCCGACGCCGCGTCGGGCGATCCGACCGCCACCGACACACGCGTATGGCACGCTGGTGGCCTCGCGCCGATGCCCATCCGGAAGCTTCCGGATGCACCCCCCTCCGTCCACCTCCTCGGCCCGACGGTATTCCTCGTCGCGCTCGGTGTGGGTATGGGCGAGTCGTACATGTGGCCACGACTCGTGCTGCTGTTCGGGCCCGAGATCCGGTGGCTGTTCCTGATCGGTGTCACGCTGCAGGCGTTCGTCCTGCTGGAGATGGCGCGTTATGCAATGGCGACCGGTGAGTCCATCTTCACCGGCGCGGCGCGCGTCTTCAAACCGATCATGTGGTTCTTCTTCACGATCGCGATCCTCATCTACATCTGGCCGGGTCACCTCTCGGCCGGCGCGAGCGCGTTCGAACAGGCCACCGGTGTCCCGTGGCAGGTGACCGCCACCATCGGCATGCTGCTGGTCGGCACGCTGTTCACGCTCGCCAAGGTGATCTACGACCTCGTGGAGAAGATCCTCGGACTCCTGATCGGCCTCCTCGTGGTCGGGACGGCGATCATCGCCTCGCTGGTCGGCAACTGGGACGATCTGAGCTCCACGATCGCGGGCATGTTCGCGTTCGGCTTCATCCCGGCCGAGGCACACACCGCCGAGTGGTTCCCGATCATCGTCGGTTCGATCGCGTTCGCGGGCCCTTCGGGTATGCAGCAGATGTGGTACACGCTGCACCTGCGGGAGAGCGGCGCCGGGATGGGCGCGCACGTGCCGAAGGTGCGCGGTCTCGCCCGGGCGGGAGTGGAGGAGGAGCGCTCCGCGACCGGCTTCATGTTCGACACCGACGATCCGGAAGAGCTGGCGAAGTGGAAGGGCTGGCGCAGGTGGGTCACGTTCGACGCCATCCTGCTCTTCTGGGGCATCACGATGCTCGTCACGATCTCGTTCACCGTGCTCGCCCGCGCGGCGGCGCGACAGAACCCGGCCGTCGTCGACGAACTGCGCAACGGCGAGCGGGAAGCGGCGCTGCTGGCGATGTCGGACTCCTTCGGCTCGGTCGGCCTTCCGGTGCTCGGCACGGTGTTCCTGCTGTTCATCGCGCTGATCGGCCTGAACGCCACGCTGGGTCTGTTCGACTCGTTCGCCCGCGGGCAGTCGGACATGGCCTACACCTTCATCCCGGCCACGCGGAAGTTCGGCATGTCCCGCCTGTACGGGTATTTCCTGTGGTTCGTGATCGCCTTCGGGATCCTCATCCTGTGGGGCGGCCCGGCCGACGGGCCCGAGGCGATCCTGGACGTCCTCGCGTTCCTGTCCGCGTTCGCCATGGGTGCGTACTGCATCGTGCTCCTGCTGGTGAACAACAGGATGTTGCCCAAGCCGATCCGTCCGAAGTGGTGGACCAACGCCATCATCGGCTTCGGTGCGGTGTTCTACCTGGGCGCATTGTTCTACAGCCTGGCCGTCTTCGGCGCCCTCCCGGACTGATGATGATGACTATCCGGAGCGCACGTCAGCTCGCCGAGATCGGCGCCCCCGGTGCCGTGATCGGCGTGATCGCGGGCGCCGTGGTCGGGGTGTTGGCCGGTATCGTCGGCCAACCCCTCGGCTGGGCGCTCACCGGTGCCGTGATGCTCGCTGTACCACTCGCCTGCGTCGGCGGGTGCTACGGCGTGCTCACCGGGCTCGGACATGCCAAGCCCGGCATGTTCACGCCTGCTGCGGTCCTGTGGCTGGTGGGCTTCCCGCTCTCCCGCCTGTGGCACGAGACGATGACACCTGTCGTGCTGGGTGGTCCTGCCACCCCGCCTGATGACGTCGTCACATTTCTGCTGTACCAGGCGTTGGTCGGCATGGGCTTTGCGATCGGATTCATCTGGCTCTACGAGCGGATCATCCCCGGATGGCTGGCTCAGATCAAGGACCACAATCCCTACGCCGAGCGGGTGTACGCCCGCTACATCGCCCACGCCGAACACATGTGGAACCTCAGGGAGCAGAGACGTGCCCGCCGCCAGGCGGGGCATGCTCCCGGGCAGGTGGGACCCCCAGGGGGCACCACCAAGGTGAGGGCCAAACGGTCCTCGTGACGATCGGCGCGGCGGAGATTCTCCGCCGCGCCGATCGTTGAACCGGACATACGCCGGCGACAGCAGGGCGTCCCTTCCTCGGGAGAGAGATGAACATTCCGACCTGGGCCTGGTTCGTGACGATCGCGGCGTTCCTGGCCGTGATCGCATTCGACTTCTACCTGGTGGCCCGCAACCCGCGGGATCCATCGATGCGGGAATCCACGATCTGGGTGATCGTGTACGTCTCCCTCTCCATCGCGTTCGGGCTGGGAGTGCTCGCCGTCGCGGGGCCGCAGTACGGCGGTGAGTTCTTCGCTGGCTGGATCACCGAGTACTCGCTCTCGGTGGACAACCTCTTCGTCTTCGTGCTGATCATGAGCAAGTTCGCGGTGCCGCGGGACTACCGGCAGAAGGTGCTCCTGATCGGCATCGTGCTCGCGCTCGTGCTGCGGGGGATCTTCATCGCACTCGGCGCGGAGGCCATCGCCCGCTTCGACTGGATGTTCTACCTGTTCGGGGCGTTCCTCATCTGGACGGCCTGGAAGCTCATCCAGGAGGCCGGCGAGGACGAGGAGTTCAAGGAGAACCGCCTGCTGCGCTACGTCGAGCGGGTGGTGCCCTCCACGAAGGAGTACGACGGCGCGCGGATGACCACGATCGTCGACGGCCGCAGGCTCGTGACGCCGATGCTCATCGTGATGGTGGCGATCGGCACCACCGACCTGCTGTTCGCGGTGGACTCCATCCCGGCGATCTTCGGCCTGACCCAGGAGCCGTACCTGGTGTTCACGGCGAACGCGTTCGCCCTCATGGGGCTGCGGCAGCTGTTCTTCCTCATCGGTGGCCTGCTTGACCGACTCATCTACCTCAGCAAGGGCCTGGCGTTCGTCCTCGCCTTCATCGGCGTGAAGCTGATCCTGGAGGCAATGCACCACCACGGCGTGGCCTGGGCACCGGAGGTGCCGATCCTGGTCTCCCTCGGCGTCATCGTCGGCACCCTCGCCGTGACGACGGTGCTCAGCCTGATGAAGTCCCGCCGCGACGCCGCGGCCGCGACCTCCCCGGGCGACGAGCTGACCGGTCCGAACAGCCACTCGTCCGGCAACTGACCGACACGAAACGAGCGCCCGCCCCCGGCAAATGGGGCGGGCGCTCGTCGCGTGTACCGGCTCAGCCGCGCGTCGATCTCGGCCAGCGGGTCGTCGGCCCGGGGGGAGGAGCTGACCATGCACTCGTTCGTCTTGGGTCACCTTCGACGCCCTGCTTCTCTTCTGGGGTATCACGATGCTGGTTACGGTCTCGTTCACCGTTCTCGCACAGGCCGCTGCCCGGCAGAGCCCCGACGTCGTCGGCCTGCTGCGGGAGGGGGAGCGGGAGGCCGCGCTCAACGCCATGTCCGCATCGTTCGCCTCGGTCGGCGTACCGGCGCTGGGCGGTGTGTTCCTCGGGTTCATCGCGCTGATCGGCCTGAACGCCACCCTCGGGCTCTTCGACTCGTTCTCCCGGGGCCAGGCCGACATGACGTACAACTTCGTGCCCGGCGCGAAGCGGTTCCGGACGTCGCACCTCTACGGCGGGTTCCTCTGGGGTGTGATCATCTTTGGGATCTGCATCCTGCTCTGGGGGCCTGCCGACGGTCCGGCGGCGATCCTGGACGTGCTGGCGTTCCTGTCCACGTTCGCCATGGGCGCGTACTGCATCGTGCTCCTGCTGGTGAACAACCGGCTGCTGCCCAAGCCGATCCGGCCGAAGCTGTGGACGAACCTGATCATCGGGTTCGGGGCATTCTTCTACCTGGGGATGCTCCTCTACAGCCTCTTCCGCTTCGGCGTGGTCGTGGGCTGACATGTCCGTCACGCAGGCACGTCAGCTCGCCGAGGTCAGCGCCACCGGCGCGGTGATCGGCGTGCTCGGCGCGATCTACGGGGTGCTCGTCGGCCTCGGTCGCGCCAAGCCGGGCATGTTCGCGCCGGCGGTGGCTGTCTGGTTCGTGGGATTCCCGCTCGCGCGGCTCCTGCATGAAACGGCGACCCCGGTCCTGCTGGGCGGCAATCCCACCCCGCCGGACGACGTCGTCACCTTCCTCGCCTTCCAGGCCGTGGTCAGCCTGGGCTTCGCGATCGGCTTCGTCTGGCTCTACGAGCGGATCACCCCTTCCTGGTTGATCCACATCAAAGGCCACAATCCCTATGCCGAGCGGGTATACGGAAGATACGTTGCCCACGCAGAAGCGGTGTGGGCGGCGAGAGAGCGCAAGCGCGCCCGGCGTGCGGCATCCACCGGGGTCGCCGCCCGGGGGCGAACCCGCCGATCCACGTGACGGACGGCGCGGCGGACGAGGTCCGCCGCGCCGTTTCCATCCCGCCGTCGGCGGGGGGACAACCGGGACAGGAGAGAGATGATCATTTCGACCGGGGTGTGGATCGCGACGATCGCGGCGTTCCTCGCCGTGCTCGCGTTCGACTTCTACCTGGTGGCCCGCAACCCACGGGATCCATCGATGCGCGAGTCGACGATCTGGGTGGCCGTCTACGTCTCGCTCGCCATCGCGTTCGGGCTGGGAGTGCTCGCGGTCGCCGGACCGCGGTACGGGGGCGAGTTCTTCGCCGGCTGGATCACCGAGTACTCGCTCTCGGTGGACAACCTCTTCGTCTTCGTGCTGATCATGAGCAAATTCGCGGTGCCGCGGGACTACCGGCAGAAGGTGCTCCTGATCGGCATCGTGCTCGCGCTCGTGCTGCGCGGGATCTTCATCGCACTCGGCGCGGAGGCCATCTCCCGCTTCGACTGGATGTTCTACCTGTTCGGGGCGTTCCTCATCTGGACAGCATGGAAGCTCATCAAGGAGGCCGACGGGAACGAGGAGTTCGAGGAGAACCGCCTCCTGCGCTACGTCGAGCGGGTGGTGCCCTCCACGAAGGAGTACAACGGCGCGAAGATGACCACCGTCGTCGACGGCCGCAGGCTCGTGACGCCGATGCTCATCGTGATGGTGGCGATCGGCACCACCGACCTGCTGTTCGCGGTGGACTCCATCCCGGCGGTCTTCGGACTCACCCAGGAGCCGTACCTCGTGTTCACCGTGAACGCGTTCGCCCTCATGGGGCTGCGGCAGCTGTTCTTCCTCATCGGTGGCCTGCTCGACAGGCTGGTCTACCTCAGCAAGGGCCTTGCCTTCATCCTCGCGTTCATCGGGGTGAAGCTGATCCTGGAGGCGCTGCACCACCACGGCGTCGCATGGGCGCCCGAGGTGCCGATCCTCGTCTCCCTCGGCGTCATCGTCGGCACGCTGACGCTCACGACGATCGCGAGCCTCATGAAGTCCCGCCGCGACGCCGCCAACGGCCCGGACGACGACGACATCACCGAACCGAGCTCTCACTCGTCGAAGAACTGACTCGCGACACAACACCCGTGGCCCTGCTCCGATCCGGAGCAGGGCCACTTCGTTGTCAGGCCTTCCCGTTCCGGCTCACCTTGTCGTCGACCTCGGGGTCGTCGTTCTTCGGGTGCCGACGGACCGTCGTGGCGCCCTGCTGCATCCCGAGGACGCTCACGACCGGGCCGAGTGCCACCTGGCCGAGCCCGCAGATCGACGTCTTGCGCATCACGAGCTCGAGCTCGAGGATCCGCTCGCGTCCCGCGTCGTCGAGACCGCCGACGCCGATGGCCTCGGTGAGCAGCGTGTGCGCCTTCGTCGAGCCGACCCGGCACGGCACGCACTTGCCGCAGGACTCGTTGCGGAAGAAGCGCAGCACGTTGGTGGCCGCGGCGAGCAGGTCGGTGCCCTCCGCGATCGCCACCAGTGCCCCCGAGCCCAGCATCGAACCCGCATCGGCGAGCGTGCCGAAGTCGAGGGGGACGTCGAGCTGGTCGGGTCCTAGGAAGTTGGAGGACGCGCCGCCAGGCTGGATGGCCTGCAGCGCGGCGCCACCTGCCATGCCACCCGCCTCCTCCAGGAGCGCGCGGGCCGTCGTTCCCATCGGCACGCAGTAGACGCCGGGCCGCTCGACGTGCCCGGATACCGCGAAGAACTTCCAGCCGACGGAGTCGCCGACGCCCTGGTCACGCCACCACTGCGCGCCCTGTTCGACGATGACCGGCACGTCGGCGAACGTCTCCACCGAGTTCATCAGGGTTGGCCGGCCCCACAGCCCGAAGATTCCCGGGAACGGGGGCTTGTTGCGGGGCTCCCCGCGGTGGCCCTCCATCGCCTCGATCAGCGCCGACTCCTCGCCGAGGATGTAGCCGCCGGGCGAGGTGAAGATGTCCAGCTGCAGGGTGCGCCCGGATCCCAGCACGTCGGTGCCGATCAGCCCGGCCGCGCGGATCGCCTCGATCTCCGCCCGCAGCACGTGCTCCTCCGGCCCGTACTCGTGCCGGATGAACACGTACCCCTGCTCCGCGCCGGTGCAGACCATCCCGAGCAGCAGGCCCTCCAGCACCAGGTGCGGCTCGTCGGCGAGGATCTGCCGGTCCTTGAAGGTGCCGGGCTCGGACTCGTCGGCGTTGCAGATGGCGTACTTGAGCCCGGCGGGCTGGTCGGCGACGAGCTGCCACTTGCGGCCCGTCGGGAAGCCCGCGCCGCCCATCCCGCGTAGCCCGGAGTCGGTGACGGCTGCGATCACGTCCTTGGTGGTCCGCTCGCCGGCGAGCACCGAGCGGAGCACCCGGTACCGCTCCTCCCCCGGCACGTACGGATCGTTGGGCCACGGCTCTGCCCGGCCCGACGGCGTCGGCGCGGCGTGCCCGAGGTCGTCGGCCCGCGCGGCGGCCACCAGCACGGCGGTGTCCTCCAGCGCGGCCGGGTGCTCGTTGACCGCAACGGCCGGCGCGATGTCGCAGCGGCCGAGGCAGGACACCTCCGTGAACTCGACGTCCGCGTCGCCGTCCAGCCGGGCCGCCACCTCGGCGAGCTTCTCGTCGGCGCCCGCGAGCCAGCAGGTGAGGTCGTGGCAGGCGTGCACCGCGACCTTGGCCGGCGGATCCGTGCGGAAGTGCGGGTAGAACGAGACGATGCCCTCGATCTCGTAGAGCGGGCGGCGCAGCTCCCGCCCGAGCGCCACCAGCTCTTCGCGCGGCAGCCAGCCCAGCCGCGCCTGGATCGCGTTCAGCTCGGGGATGAGGCTCGGACCAGGGAACTTCCCGGCCCGCGCCTCGACGCCCGGCACCTTCGCCGCCGTCATCGCCTGGCTCCGATCGCCTCGACCAACACGCGTGTCTACGGTATACCGCCTACGACCCATGAGGGGATACGAGCGCCGGAACGCTCGTATCCCCTGACAGGTTCAGTCCTCGGACTTGCTGCTGTCCTTCAAGCCCGCCGAGATCATGTCCATCACCGAGGAGTCTGCCAGCGTCGTGACGTCCCCGACCTCGCGGTTCTCCGCCACGTCGCGCAGCAGCCGCCGCATGATCTTCCCGGAGCGCGTCTTCGGCAACTCGTCGACGACCATGATCTGGCGCGGCTTCGCGATCGGACCGATCTCCTTGGAGACGTGGTCACGCAGGGCCTTGATGGCGTCGGCACCCTTCGCCTGGTCCTGGGCGACGTTGCCGCGCAGGATCACGAACGCGACGATCCCCTGCCCCGTGGTGGCGTCGGACGCACCGACCACGGCCGCCTCGGCCACCGTCGGATGGCTCACCAGCGCCGACTCCACCTCGGTGGTGGAGATGCGGTGGCCGGACACGTTCATCACGTCGTCCACCCGGCCGAGCAGCCAGATCGCGCCGTCGTCGTCGTACTTGGCGCCGTCGCCCGCGAAGTAGTAGCCCTGGTCGGCGAACCGGGCCCAGTACGTCTCGCGGTAACGCTCTTCGTCGCCCCAGATGCCGCGCAGCATCGACGGCCACGGCTTGTCGAGCACCAGGTACCCGCCGCCGCCGTAGCCGACCGGCTTCGCTTCGTCGTTGACGATCTCGGCGCTGATCCCCGGCAGCGGGCGCATCGCGGAGCCCGGCTTGGCGGCCGTGACGCCGGGCAGCGGCGAGATCATGATCGCGCCGGTCTCGGTCTGCCACCAGGTGTCGACGATCGGGCAGTTGTTGCCGCCGATGTGCTCCCGGTACCACATCCAGGCCTCGGGGTTGATCGGCTCGCCGACGCTGCCCAGCACCCGCAGCGAGGACAGGTCGTACTTCGCGGGGATGTCGTGGCCCCACTTCATGAACGTGCGGATCAGCGTGGGAGCCGTGTAGTAGATCGAGACGCCGTACTTCTGGATGATCTCCCAGTGCCGGCCCTCGTGCGGGGTGTTCGGGGTGCCCTCGTACATCACCGACGTCGCCCGGTTCGCCAGCGGCCCGTACACGATGTAGCTGTGGCCGGTGACCCAGCCGATGTCGGCGGTGCACCAGTAGACGCTCTCGCCGGGCTTGTGGTCGAACACGGCGTGGTGGGTGTAGGCGGCCTGCGTGAGGTAGCCGCCCGACGTGTGCAGGATGCCCTTCGGCTTCCCCGTCGTGCCGGAGGTGTAGAGGATGTAGAGCGGTTGCTCGGCGTCGAACGCCTCCGGCGTGTGCTGGTCGGACTGCTTCTCCACGACGTCGTGCCACCAGACATCACGGCCGTCGGACCACGGCACGTCGATGTCGGTGCGCTTGACCACGAGCACGTGCTGGATGCTCGGTGTCTCGGCCGTCGCCTCGTCGGTGCCGGCCTTCATCGGTGCCGGCTTGCCCCTGCGGAACTGCCCGTCCGAGGTGATGAGCAGCTTCGCCTCCGCATCCTCGATGCGGGCCTTGAGCGCGCCGGGCGAGAACCCGCCGAACACCACGCTGTGCATGGCGCCGAGGCGCGCGCACGCCAGCATCGAGAACACGGCCTCGGGGATCATCGGCAGCTGGATGGCCACGCGGTCGCCCTTGCCCACGCCCAGCTCGATCAGGGCGTTGGCGGTTTTGCAGACCTCGCGCTGCAGGTCGGCGTAGGTGATGGTGCGGGTGTCGCCGGGCTCGCCCTCCCAGTGGAAGGCCACCTGCCCCCCGTGCCCGGCCTCGACGTGCCGGTCCACACAGTTGTAGGCCACGTTGAGCTTGCCGCCGACGAACCACTTCGCGAACGGGGCGTCCCAGTCGAGCACCCGCTCCCATTTCTGCGCCCAGTGCAGCCGCTCGGCCTGCTCGGCCCAGAACGCCTCGCGGTCGGCGTCGGCGCGGTCGTACCAGTCGGCCGTGGCGTTGGCCTGCGCGGCGAACTCGGCGCTGGGCGGGAAGCTCCGGTTCTCGGTGGACAGGTTGCTCAGCGTGGCGTTTTCCTCGGCCATCAATGCCCTCCTGGTCCTGGGCGTCGCGCCGGGCTTCGGTGCCCGGCTGAAGCATGCTTGCTGTTGGACGCTAGTGCGCCGCCCGGCCCAACGCACCGTCGGTCCGGACAGGTCGGGGCATTTCGCCGGACGGTCGACGGACGGCCGACCGGCGGACGAGCAACGGCACACGCCCCACCTTGTCCATACCCGCTCCGCGGACGAGCCCTGACATCCGCGAGTCGGGGTCTGGGTGCGCGCGAGTCGGGGTCTGGGTGCAGGTGGGCCGGGCGGCGGGTGGCAGCATGCCCGAGTGGCCGTGACCGCCGATCCGCTGGCCCCGCTGCTCGACCTGCCGGGGGTGCCCGACGCCGTCGCCCGGGCGCGCGACGCGCTCGTCGCCGTGCACAACCACCCGGTCAACCGGCGGGGGTGGCCTGCGAGCGCGGCCGAGGCGAGCCTGCGCGCCGCACGCGCGTCCGCGGCACTGGACGGAACCACGCTCACGGTGAGCGACGCGGTGCCCGACCCGGTGCTCGCCGGCGCCGTGCGCGCCGCCGAGGAGTGCGGGCGTCTGCTCGGTGCATGGCGCAGTTCCCCGCTGCAGGCATTGGCGAGGCTGCACGTCGTGGCCGCCGCCGGCCTCGTGCCTCCGGACCGGCACGAGGCGGAGCTGGGCAGGCCGCGATCCGGCGACGGGGTGGCCGCCCGGCTGGGCCTGCTCGCCGACCTCGCCACGGGCGGCACCCGCGTGCCGGCCCCGGTTCTGGTGGCGGTGGTGCACGGCGAGCTGCTCGCACTCGCGCCCTTCGCCGCGGCGAACGGCGTGGTGGCCCGCGCCGCCGCGCGGCTCGCGGCGGTGGCCGCGGGGCTGGATCCGAAGGGGCTCGCCGTGCCCGAGGTGGGGCACCTGCGCCATGCCGCGCAATACCGCGCCGCCGCGGCGGCGTTCGCGGGGGGCACGAGCGACGGCGTGCGGGAATGGGTGTTGCACTGCTGCGCCCAGTGGGAGGCGGGAGCTCGGGAAGGCACCTCGATCGCCGACGCCCGCAGCTGATCCCTCACATACGAGACGGGCGGCGCTCCGGAGGAGGAGCACCGCCCGCCTGCGCGGGAAATCCGAGATCCAGGCGTGCACTACGTGTCGTGATAGTGGCCTCGGCGTCCAGCGTCCCGGTACGCAGGCCCACGACGACATGCCTCCCGCGGCGTGCTGTGCGTGGAGCGCCCGGCCTTCCCGCACGGAGCCCTGCTCGGGGTGGACGGGTGCTTCTCTGCCGCACCGCCCCTGGCCGTCAGGGGTCCGTACGGCTCTTTGTAGTCGGTGACTCGGACCACAGCAAGGGGCGCCGAGAGGTGCACCGGTTCAGGCACGCACGGTGGCGATCAGTAACCGCGGCGCCACCCTCATGAACCCCATCAGCCTCATGAACGCACCGGTCGCCGCCACACGTACCAGCCGACGGCGGCCAGCGCGGCCACGGCACCGACACCCGCCGCCGTGAGCGTGGTGCGCAGGGGCGGCCTCCGGAACCGCAACACGACCGGATCGGCGAACGTCAGCACCGGCCAGCCGCGCAGCTCTGCCTCCCGGCGCAGCGCGCGGTCCGGGTTGACCACGGTGGGATGCCCGACGGCCTCGAGCAGCGGCAGATCGGTGATCGAGTCGGAGTACGCGCGGCAGTCCTCGAGCCGGTACCCCTGCTCCTCGGCGAGCCGGCGCGCTGCCTGCGCCTTCGCCTCGCCGTAGCAGTAGTAGTCGATCACCCCGGTGTACCGGCCGTCGACCACACCCATGCGGGTGGCGACGCAGCGGTCGGCGCCGACGAGGGTGGCGATCGGCTCGACGACCTCGTGCCCCGACGCCGAGAGCACGACGACCTCGTCGCCGTTCGCCCTGTGCTCGGCGATCAGCTCGGTGGCCTCCGCGTAGACGAGCGGCTCGACGATGTCGTGCAGCGTCTCGGCCACGATGCTGCTGATCTGCGCCACCTCCCAGCCGGTGCACAGCGCGGTGATCCGCTTCCGCAGGAGATCCATCGTGTTCGCGTCGGCACCGGACAGCACGAGGAGCAACTGCGCGTAACCGCTGCGGAGGGCGGCCCGCCTGCTGATGAGCCCCTGCCTGCGGAACGGCCGGCTGAACGCGAGCGCGCTCGATCCGGCGATGATGGTCTTGTCGAGATCGAAGAACGCGGCCGTGCCGGACCGGGCCGGCGCCGGGGTGGACAACTGCGGGGGGAGCGCACCGGACACGCGGGCGAGCTTGCCAGACAGGACGGATGCCGACGGCCTCCCGCGTCGATACCGTCCCGACACCACCCCACTTGCTAGTCGCAGAATCGCGCGGATGTGCTCGTCAAGGGCTACGATGGGCCTGTCCGGCTCTGTCCGGACACGGTTCAGCTCGACCCCCCGGAGCTGAACCAAACGACGGCCCCCGCCAATCCCCCCTGGCGGGGGCCGTCCCATGTGCTCAGTACCCGGCGCGCTTGTCGACGACGTTGCGCAGCGGCCCGCCCGCCACGAAGCGCGTCAGGTTGTCGACGAAGACATCCACGCCACGCCGCCTCGTCCGTGCCGTGGTCGCGCCGTTGTGCGGCGTGACGATGACGTTGGGCAACGACCAGAACGGGCTGTCGGCCGGCAGCGGCTCGACGGCGTGCGCGTCGAGGCCCGCCCCGGCGATCCAGCCCTCCCGCACCGCGGTGAGCAGCGCGTCGTCGTCGGCGATGCCGCCGCGGGACACGCAGATGTAGTACGCGGTGGGTTTCATGGCGCGGAACGCCGCGGGCCCGAGCAGCCCGCGGCTCTGCGGGGTCAGGGCAGCCGTGACGACCACGAAGTCCGACTCGGCGACGAACGCCGTGACCTCGCCCGGCCCGTACATCCGCTCCACATCCGGCACCCGCCGCTCGGGGCGGCGCCGCAACCCCAGCACCCGCATGTCGAACGCGGCGGCCCGGCGGGCGAGCGCGCTGCCGGCCCCACCCATTCCGACGATCCCGCACGTGGCGCCCGCGAGCTCGCCGTGCGGGAACCGGTCCCATGTGCGCGATCCCTGCGCGCGCAGCCACCGCGGCGCGTCCCGGTCGAGCATCAGCATGAGCATCAGCGCGTGCTCGGCGAGCGGGACGGCGCCGTTGCCCTTCGACGACGTCAGTACGACCGGGCTCGCCACCATCTCGGGGTGGAGCGCACCGTCCACACCGGCGGCCCAGCTGTGCACCCACTGAAGCCGGCCTGCCGCCGCGAGCCCTGACGCGTCGAGGGTTCCGGCCACCACGTGCGCCTCGGGTAGCCGGTCCGCGACGTCCGCGAGGCTCGCCGCGAACACGATGTCGGCGTCCGGCGCGGCCGCCCTTATCCGCTCCTCCTCCTGTTCCGGCACTCCACAGACGAGTACGAGAAGCGGTTCACCCATCACATCTCCTTGTCGATCACCAAGACCTCGAACAAACCGAGCGGCGGCAGGTCCACGCCGGGCCGGCCGTCCCGTTCGGAGACCGGGAGATCGGTATCGCCGAGCAGCGCCCGCACCCGCGCGGACGGGTCCGCCCACGGGATCCACAGACGGGCCCCGTGCACGGTCACGGGCGGCCCGAAACGCTGCGGCCCGGCGCCGGTGAGGTTCACGAGGTGCACCACCTGCCCCGCGCGCGAGCGGCCCAGCACCACCTCCACCTGGTCGGGTAGGTCGGTGTCCACGGCGATCGGCACCGGCACCGCTGCGAGGACGGCGTCGACGAACAGGTCGCGGTGCGCAGACAGCCCCACCTCGCGGTAGGCCCGGCCGACCGTCCATGGCAGCACCGTCGTCCGTCCCGCCCTGAGCAGGCCGGGCTGCGCGAGCTCGGCGTGCCCGTGGCACTTCTCCGGCGGCCCGTAGGGCGCACGGGAGAGCACCCGCATCGCGGTGCGCGCGCCGTCGGTCGGCGCGACCACGTGGTACGCGCCGATGACCGGAACTGGGAAGGTGCCGGTCAGCACGTGCATCGAGCGAACCGCCTCGACGCCATCCCGCACCGCGAGCCGCTCCCGCACCGGTGACCCGGCCAGCTGAACGGTGTCCGCGTCGAACCCGCTGGAACCCGTGCTCACGATCGCGCCGGCGAACGCGTCGAGCGCGGCGACCGCGCCCGGCTCGAGCGGGCCGAGGTCCGGGAGCACGACGGCGGAGTACTCGCCGAGGCGGCCGCAGTCGCCCAGCCGCTCCTCCCCCAGCACGTCGAACGGCACGTGCCGTTCGAGAAGGGCTCGGTACAGGCCCTGGAACTCCGCGGTCGGCACCTCGGACGCCAGCGGGTCGGGCCGCACGAGCAGTACGCGCGCCGCCGGTACGAGGTCGGTGTAGACGTCCTGGTAGTCCCGGTGGTGGCGGGTGATCCGCCCGGCGACGTCGAGGCACTCGTAGCGCGAGTCGTCCGGCGTGCCCATGACGTACGTCGACGGGTTCGCGCCCCGCGAGATCGCCTGCACGAGGTACTGCGCCACGTGCTCCGGCTCCTCACCGGCGAGCCGGTACGGCATGTCGACGAAGCCGACCGCGTTCGTGAACACCGGTACCTGCGGCCGGTACGTCCGTGCCGCGCTGACGTGCTCGCTGGTGCGGTGGTGCCACAACGGCCGGCCGACCGCATTGTTCGCCTCGTGGAAGACGATGTCGGCCGTGTCGCCCATGATCAGCGGCGCCTCGGGCCTTCGCGCCGCGATCAGCTCCCGCATCCGGCCGCAGAAGTCGTCGATCATGGCCTTGGCGAACCGGCGCCACCGCGGGTACGCGGGGGCGTCAGGCCCGGTCGGCAGCGGTCCGCCGAACGCCCGGGCGCACGACAGGCACTGGCACACCCCGCGGTACCGGCCGCTGTAGTCGCGCTCGTTGTAGGAGGCCCAGTTGAAGAAGAAGCCGTCGACGTCGTAGCGGGAGAGCACCTCGTCGACCACGGCGAACGTCTCGCGCTGGTAGTACGGCGCGCTCGGGCAGACGCTCGTGAGGCCGCTCACGACCTGCCACTCCCCGTCCGGGCCGACGAAGCACCACTCGGGGTGCTCCTCGGCGCGGCGCCGGTCGACCTTGGAGAAGTCCATCCGCGCGAGCAACCGGACCCCACGGGCGTGTGCGGCGGCCACGGCATCGCCGACGAGGTCGCCGCTCTCCCGCTCCGCCAGTGCGGGATTGCGGGTCTGTGCGGTCAGGTCGGTCGGGTAGTTCGAGATGATCCCGCCGACGGACAGCAGCCATGCGTTGGCGCCGAACTCCTCGATCTGGTCCAGGACCCGTTCCACGTCGAGTCCGGCGTCGATCTCCCGCAGGTTGGTCTGGAACGTGCGGAACGGCTCGTACCACCACAGGCCCATCAGCGGGCGCCGTCCCACGTCAGGTGCAGCACCTCGAGCAGCTCGACCGAGTCGACGACGACGGTGGCGCAGCCGTTCGCGACCGTCACGTCCGGCTCCGCACCGCTGACGAGAAGCCGTGCGCTCGCCGCGGTCCGCCCGTCCGGCAGCGCAACCGAGACGGTGAGCGGGCCCACCGGGATCAGCTCCCGCACCGGACCGCGCATCGCCATCGGATTGGTGAGGTTGACCATGCAGACGGCGAGCTCGCCGTCGCCCTCGTGGACGGCGATGTCGTGCAGCCCCGGCCCGCCGACGTCCACTCGGGGCGGTTCGCCGAGCGCCCACGTCACGGCGTTGGCGATGAGCCTGCCGTGGTCGGGCTGCAGCGAATCCCAGAACAGCGAGCCGATGTCGAACGCGATGTGGACCGTGCGCCCCTCGCCCTGCCGCGCCACGACGGCCGCGTCCTCGGGCGGACGGCGCGCGTAGAGCTCCTCCATCGGCAGGTCGGGGTAGTCGGGCACGAACCGGAAAGGAACCTCGGTGTCCGCGGCCGGGGTGACGCGCAGCAGGTGCGTGCCCCCGATGATCCGGCGGGCGCCGTCGTAACCGGCCGAGAGCGGGTGCTCCCCGGTCAGCGCGATGTAGTTGTTCTTCACCGGGCCGCGCGCGTCCCGCTCCAGGTGCACGCCGAGTACGTCGGCGAGGCCGAAGTCGGCCCGCGGCGTGCCGTCCACCCCGTGCAGCGACGTCCGGTAGCCGGCCACCACACCACCGCCTGCCCGCACGAACTCGCGCACGGCCGCGCACGCCTCGTCGCTCATCCGCTCGGCGTTGGCCAGCACGAGCACCCGGAAGCGCGCGAGCTCCTCCGGGGTGAACCGGGTGGCGGAGACGAACTCGAACGGGATCCGCGCCTCCACCAGCGCGTGGTGGAAGCCGTCCTCGTGGTCGTCACGGCCCGGCTCCGCGGCGTCGAACACCGCCACGTCGGCGGTGACCCGCATCCGGGACAGCACCGGCTCCACCGCCGCGTGCAGGCCGAAGGCGTCGACGACGGGGGCCACCCACCGATCATCGGGCACCATGCCGTTGAACTTGGTGAACCAGGGCAGCGCGCCGTGCGCGATGCCGTCCACGATCCAGGTCCGGATCTCCGCGGGACCGGCCACCGAGTCCTTCCACCGGTGGGCGTGGTGCTCGGGGCCCACCGAGGAGATCAACGCCACCGGCCGGTCCCGGAAGGCACCCCGGCTGCGCTTGGCGTTGCGGCCCGCGGTCCACGGCGGGTCGATGCCGGTGCGGCCCTGGCGGTCGAGCACGAAGAAGGGGTAGTGCCGCTCGATCAGGTCGCGGTCGAGCTCGTGCGCGGCCACCCCGCCGAGGTTGGGGATGAACCGCGCGTGCGGGCGGATGTCCTTCACCGCCGTGTCCCACAGCGCCACGAGCTCGCTGAGCTGCTGGCGCCGCCACGGGACGTACGCCTTCCACGCGAGGTCGTCCGGGTCGTACGGCTCGATCGGCAGCTCGTGGCCGGTGGCGTCGAAGAACGACCGGCGCGCGTCGTCGCTGTAGGAGACACCGTGGCCCTGCCAGCGGTTCGCGAAGACGGCGTCGATGTCGTACTCGCGCACCAGCTCCCGGGCCACCTCGGTGACGAACTCCCGGTTGTACGGCCCGAACGGGCAGGTCACGTACGTTCCGGGGAACGCCCAGTGCTCGCGCGGTGCGCCGTCAGGAGTGCGGGCCACCCACTCCGGGTGCGCCGCGAGTGCGTCGGCGTGCACGGCGTGCGGGTCGACGCGCGCCATCACGTGCATGCCCAGCGCGCGAGCGCCCGCGACGAGCTCGCCGAACGGGTCGCCGTCGCCGAGGTGGCGGCTGCGGTAGTGGTACGGGATCCGCGTCGGGTAGAAGGCCATGTAGCCGCCCGCGCTGATGCACGCGGCGTTGGACCGTGTCCGGCGCATGACATCGATCCAGAACGCCGAGTCGAACTCGACCGGGTCGTTCTCGGTGAGCGTGAGCTGGGTCCAGCGCGTGGCCGTCCGGTGCCAGTCGGTGGTGCGCAGGTTCATTTCAGTCCCTCATTTCAGGCCCGTCGTCGAGATGCCGCGGATCAGGTACTTCTGTGCCGTCACGAAGAACACGAGGATGGGCAGCAGCGACAGCAGCGACATCGCGAACAGGGCGCCCACCCCGCTCGAGGTCTCCGAGCTCATCATCGAGTTGAGCGCCACCGGCACCGTGAACATCTCGGTGGAGGTCAGGTAGATCAGTGGCGTGAAGAAGTCGTTCCACGTCCAGATGAAGGTGAAGATCGCCGACGTCACCAGTGCCGGGGTCATGAGCGGCAGGACGATCGACCAGAAGATGCGGAACGGCCCCGCACCGTCGACCCAAGCCGCCGCGTCCAGCTCGCGCGGGATCGTGCGGATGAACTGGACCATCAGGAACGTGAAGAACGCGTCGGTGGCGAGGAACTTCGGCAGCAGCAGCGGGAAGTAGGTGTTCACCATCCCCAGCTGCGAGAAGAAGATGTACTGCGGCACCACCAGCACGTGCAGCGGCAGCATCACCGACACGAGCGTGATCGCGAAGTACAGCCGCCTGCCGCGGAACTCCAGCCGGGCGAGCGCGTAGGCGGCGAGCGAGCAGGACACGAGGTTGCCGACGATCGAGCCGACGCTCACGAACAGCGAGTTGGCGAAGAACAGCGAGAACGGCTCGTCGAGGGCGTTCCACCCGTCGCGGTAGTTCTGGAACGTCACCTCCGACGGGATCAGGCCCGGCTCCGACAGCACGAGGTTGCCGGGCTTGATCGAGCTGACCACCATCCAGATCAGCGGGTAGATCATCAGCAGCACGAACGCGCACATCGCGACGTGCCGCACGCCGGCCCTCATCGCTCGTCCCCGTAGAACACCCAGTACTTCGAGAGCAGGAAGTGCCCGGCCGTCACGACCGCGATGACGAGCAGCAGCACCCACGCCATCGCCGACGCGTAGCCCATGTTGAAGCTGTTGAAGCCCTGTTGGTACAGGTAGAGCGTGTAGAACAGCGTGGAGTCCAGCGGCCCACCCTGGCCTTCGCTGATGACGTGCGCCTGGGTGAACGCCTGGAACGCACCGATCGTCTGCAGCACCAGGTTGAAGAACACGATCGGCGTGAGCAGCGGCACCGTGACGCTCCAGAACTGCCGCACCCTTCCCGCGCCGTCCACCCGCGCGGCCTCGTAGAGCTCCTCGGGGATCTGACGCAGACCCGCCAGAAAGATGATCATCGGCGAGCCGAACGTCCACACGTTGAGCACCACGAGCGTCGACAGCGCGGTGTCCGGGTTCTGCAGCCAGCTCTCACCCTCGATGCCGAACCAGCCGAGCACGCCGTTCACGAGCCCCTCGTGGCCGAAGAGCTGCCGCCACAGGATCGCGACGGCCACGCTGGAACCGAGCAGCGACGGCAGGTAGAAGGCGCTGCGGTAGAGGGCGAGCCCGCGCATGCCCTTGTCCAGCACCACCGCGAGCAGGAGCGCGAACGCCAGCTGCAGCGGGACCGAGACCAGCACGTACTTGAGCGTCACGCCGACCGACGCCCAGAACCGCTGGTCCTCGGCCATCCGCCGGAAGTTCTCCAGCCCGATGAGCTCGGGATCGTGCAGCAGGTCGTAGTCGGTGAACGAGAGGTAGAGCGACGCCAGCAGCGGCACGGCCGTGACCAGGACAAGACCCAGCAGGAACGGCAAGAGGAACACGTGCGCCGCGCGGCCCTGTCTGCGGAACGACGGCATCCCGCGCCGCGGCGGCCGAGGTGGTGGGCTCTGCGCAACCGGGCGCACGAGCGTGTCCTGGGTCATGACGCCCTGCCCAGCTCGCGATCGATGTCGGCGATCACGCGCGCGGCGGCGTCGGAGACGCTCGCCCGGCCCAGCGCGACCTCCTCGATGCCCCGTCCCATGATCGTGCGCCACGTCCCCGAGCCGGGCGGCGCCTCGTAGCGGGGCTTCTGCTCCTGCGCCATCTCCTGCTCGACGACGGCGAGCATCTTCTTCTCGTCATCGTTGGCCACCGAGTAGGCCGCCTGCAGCATCCGTGGGTTCGCCGGCGCACCCACCGAGAGCCCCACGATCTGCAGGAACGCCGGATCGTTGATGTTGAAGTGCACGAGGCGGCCGGCCGCGTCGAGCTTGTCGTCGTCGATGCCCTGGTAGACGGCGAGGCGGCTCAGGTAGCCGAAGCGGTGCCCCGCCGCGGCGTCGGGGAGCACCGGCATCAGCCGCAGCCCGAACTCGTAGTCGGGGAACATCGGCGCCTCGTCCGCGATGTGGTTGGAGTTACCGAAGGTGATCAGCACCTTGTCGCCGACGACGTCCCACTCCGGGGACGGGCCCTCCTGCTCGGACAGGCTCGTCGTGGCGCCCGCCCTGCGCAGCACCTCCCACCACTCGAACCACTCCGCGAGGGTGGCGACGTCGAAGCCCATACGCCCGTCGGCGGACCACAGGTCCTGCCCGTGCTGGCGCAGCCATGCCTCGAAGTTGAGGTCGCCGTACGCGTTGTGGTGGATGGCCTTGCGGCCCTCGGGGGCGTCGCGGGCGTAGTCGATCAGGAACTCCGAGAGCCCGTCCCACGTCCAGCTCTGCGGGTCGTCGGGGGGCAGCTGGGCGCCCGCCTCGTCGAGGAAGGTCTGGTTGTAGCGCACCGCGGCCGTCAGCACCGAGCGCGGCAGGGTGTTCAGCTCGCCGTCGATCTTGTACGACTCCAGCTGCGCGGCGCTGAAGGCGGAGAGATCGAGCGAACCGATGTCGTCGAGGCGCCGGTAGAGGCCGGCGTCGTGGTAGCTCATGACCTGCGGCGACGGGATCCAGAAGATGTCGGGGACGTCGCGACCCGCGGTCTGGACCGTGATGCGCTCCTGGTAGGCGTCGTAGTCGGCGAACTCGGGCCGGACCTCGATGCCCGGGTTCTGCCGGATGAACGCGTCCAGCGCCGCCGTGTACTTCTGCTGGCGGATCGTGTCGCCCCACCACGCGTAGCGGATCGCGGTGCCGTCCGACCCGCCGCCGCAGGATGCGAGCGCCGTCATCCCGGCTCCGAAGCCGACCAACTGCAGGAAACGTCGTCGGTTCATGGCGTCCATCCGGTGCTCCTCGACTCTGAGGTTGACGCTGCCGGGTCGACGCTACGAAGGCGGATACTTGTCAGTCAAGATGCTTTGCATACTTGTCTAACAATTCTGGAGAGCAGTAGCGTAGGCGCATGTCGGCAGGCACGTCGAGGTTCACGCTCGCGCCCTCGTCGATGATCGATGCGCTCTACGAGTCGATGCGGCAGCGGATCATCAACGGCGAGATCGCCCCTGGCGAGAAGGTCACCGAGGCGCGGGTGGTCGGCGAGTACACGGTCGCCCGCCCCACGGCGAAGGCCTGCCTGGAACGACTCACCGCAGCGGGGCTGCTGCAGCGCACGGCCCACCGCACCGCTGTCGTACCCGAACTCGACAAGGCCGAGATACTCGACCTCTACTTCGCGCGCGACTCGATCGAACGCCGCGCGGTGCAGCGGCTCGCCGAGCTGGGCACGGTCCCCGCCGAGACCCGGCGCGCCCAGGATGAGATCGAGCGCGCCGTGGCCCACAAGGACTTCGCGCACCAGGTGGAGGCCGACATCGCCTTCCACTCCTCACTGGTCGACGCCGTGGGCAGCAAGCGGCTCTCCCGCATGCACGAGCTGATCATGGGCGAGGTGCACCTCACGATGGGCCAGTTCCAGGCCCACCGCACCACCGACCCCCGCACGGTGGCCGCGGAGCACGGGGCGATCCTCGCGGCGATCGAGACACACGACGCCGCGGCCGCCGCAGACCACCTCTCCGCACACCTGCGAGCCGCACAGGACCGGCTCGTCGCACGGTTGGCCCGCGACGAGCGGGAGCAGGAGCCGCCGCGGGTGGGCGCCTGAGAGGCGACGCTCACGGGCGCCCGCTGCGGCGCATGATCATCAGTTGGGCGCGGCAGCGGCCGTATATGGCCGGTTCTGCACAGATCCGTTGATCATGAGCGTGATGATCACCGGGGGGGCACGTGGGCGGCCCCATGCGGCCGCCCCAGCACCGGATCGGCGATCACGCCGGCCCGCGCCTCGCATACAGCGCCTCACTCGCTCCCTGTGGATGGATCGGCCGCGAGGCAGCAGCCCCCGAGCCATTCTTCCCCAGGGGCGTGACGGGAACGGGCTGGTCAGCTGCGGATCAGGCGAGTTATCCACATCAACCACAGGTTGTCCACAGGTTCGATGATCGTCCGCCACACGGCCCCTCGACCGGCAACGCTTGCTCCTACCCGGCTCGCCCGACCGGGTCCACGAGGAGGCTGTCGTGCGATCGAGAGAGATCACGGAACGGCCGGGTCCGCCGGCCAGGGGCCTGGTCATGGTTTCCGACCCCGACCTGCTCGACGCGCTCCTGCGGCTCGCGGCCGCCGCGGGGTGCGAGCTGCAGCGCGCGGTCGATCCCCCGCAGGCCCGCGCGTTCTGGAGCGATGCCCCGCTGGTGTTGCTCGACGCCGCGGCGGCCGCCCAGTGCGCCAGGGCCGGGCTGCCCCGGCGCGGCGACGTCGTCCTCGCGGTACGCGGTGAACCACAGGCGTCGGTATGGCGTCACGCGGTGGCCGTCGGGGCCGAGCACGTCATCACGCTGCCCGAGGCCGAGCAGTGGCTGGTCGCGGCGCTCACCGACGCCGCGGAAGGTCCGCGCCCTGGCGGCACCGTGCTCGCGGTCGTCGGCGGCCGTGGCGGGGCCGGGGCGTCGGTACTGGCCGCGGCCGTCGCCGTCACCGCCGTGCGGGAGGGCGCCCGCGCACTCCTCGTCGACTGCGACCCGCTCGGCGGCGGGCTCGATCTCGTCCTCGGCGCGGAAGACCTCGGGGGGCTGCGCTGGCCCGGCATCGGGGTCGAGGGCGGCCGGGTCCCCGCCGCCGCCCTCCACGCGGCCCTCCCCTCACCCCGGGTCGGGCGCCGCGACGGCGCGCTCGGCGTCCTCTCCTGCGACCGCAGCACGCACGGGCCGACGCCCGCCGCCGTGCGAGCCGTGGTCGAAGCGGGCCGCCGGGCAGGCGACGTCGTCGTGTGCGACCTCCCGCGTCATCCCACCGACGCGGCGGCCGCCGCACTGGGCGTCGCCGACCTCGTGGCGCTCGTCGTCACCGCCGACATCCGTTCGTCCGCCGCAGGCGCCCGGGTCGCGGCGCTGCTCGCCCGGCACGGCAAGCCCGTCCGAGCCGTCGTCCGCGGCCCGGCTCCCGGCGGAATCGAGGCCGACGAGGTCGCCAGGGCCGTGGGAGTCCCGCTGCTCGTCGCCATGCGCCCGGAGCCGGGGCTGGCGCGGGCACTCGAGCGCGGCGAGGCACCAACCCGCCCGCACGGTCCGCTCGCCGTCGCGGCGCGGTCCGTGCTCTCCGCGACCAGAGCGGCCTCGGGGACGCGGTCATGAGCCCGCTGGTCCGCACCGCGCCACCGGCCGACACCACCCCGCTCGTCGACAGGGTGCGGTCCCGGCTCGCCGCCACCGGCGGGGAGCTCACGCAGGCCGCCGTGGCCGCGGCCGTCCGTGCCGAGTCCGGCGGCGTGGTCTCCGATCTCGACGTCCTGTCCGCACTGCGGATCCTGCGCCAGGAGTTCATCGGTGCGGGCCCGCTCGACCAGCTCCTTCGTGATCCGCGCACCACCGACGTCCTCGTCTGCGGGCCGGCCTCGGTATGGGTCGACCGGGGTTCCGGGCTCGAACGCACCGCGGTCCGCTTCCCCGACGACGCGGCGGTACGCCGCCTCGCGCAGCGCCTCGCGATCGCGGCGGGACGGCGCCTCGACGACGCCAGCCCGTACGTCGACGGCTGGGTCGCCGACGCGGGCGTGCGGCTGCACGCCGTGCTGCCACCGGTCGCCGCCGACGGCACCTGCCTGTCGCTGCGCGTGCTGCGCCCGGCGGCCCACGACCTCGCGGCACTGCGTCGGTCGGGCACGCTCGACGCCACCGGCGAGGCGCTGCTGCGTGCGGTGCTCGCCGCCCGGCTCGCCTTCGTCGTGTCGGGGGGCACCGGCAGCGGCAAGACCACGATCCTGGCCGCATTGCTCGCGGCCGTCGACCCGCGGGAGCGGGTGGTGTGCGTCGAGGACGCGGAGGAGCTGCGGCCCCGCCACCCCCATGTCGTGCGGCTCGTCTCCCGTCCCGCCAACATCGAGGGCGCGGGCGGGGTCACACTGCGCGACCTCGTCCGGCAGGCCCTCCGGATGCGACCCGACCGGCTGATCGTCGGCGAGGTGCGCGGCGGCGAGGTGTGCGACCTGCTGGCCGCGCTCAACACCGGCCACGACGGCGGCGCGGGCACCGTCCACGCCAACTCCGCACGGGAGGTGCCCGCGCGGATGGAGGCGCTCGCCGCCGCCGGCGGACTGCCGCGCGACGCGCTCCACAGCCAGCTCGCGGCGGCCGTGCAGGTCGTGCTGCACATGAGCCGGCTGAAGTCCGGGGCACGGGTCCTCGACACCGTCGCCGTGCTGGGCCGCAACCCCGACGACCACACCGTCGCCGTCCGGCCCGTGTGGACACGCGCGCAAGGCTGGACGGCGGATCGCCCATCGCTGGGTGCGCTGCTCGATGAGCGGGAGGTGAGCCTCCCGTGGTGAGCACCGCCGCCGCCTGCGCCGTCCTCGCCGCGGCCGTCGTCTGCGCGCCACCGCCGCCCGCAGTGGCCCGGTTCGCCGCGTTGTGGCCGGCCGGGCGCACGTCGCGCATCCGCTGGCCGAACCTCGTCGGGCCGCTCCTCGCGGGCGGGCTCGGCGGGGCCGTGCTCGCCGGGGTGGGCGGCGCGCTCGCGGGAGCGCTGGCCGCGCTCGTCGTTCGGCGGCGACAAGTGGTCCGGCGTGCGGCGCGGGACAGAGCGGCCGCCGCCGAGCAGCTGGCCGCCGCCGTCGCCCGCATCACCGACGAGCTGCGCGCCGGCAGCCATCCGGCCGCGGCGCTCGCCGGCACCGACGCCGACGGCCCGCATGCCAGATCCGTGCTCGCCCCGGCCGCCGTGGCCGCGCGGCTCGGCGACGGGATCGTCCCCGCGCTGCGCCGTGGCGGCGCGCGCCGCCCCGAGATCGGCTCCGACGTCGAGCGCATCGCCACGGTGTGGGCGCTCGCCGAACGCCATGGCATCCCGCTGGCCGACCTCCTCGGCCGCGCCCACGAGGACATCCGCTGGAGGGTGCGGTTCGCGGCCACCGTCCGGGCGCAGCTGGCCGGGCCACGCGCCACCGCCGCCGTGCTCACCACGCTGCCGGTGCTCGGCATCGGGCTCGGGCAGCTGATCGGCGCAGACCCGATCGGGGTCCTGCGTGGCGGCCCGCTCGGACAGGTCCTGCTGGTCATCGGGGTCGCGCTGCTGGCCGCCGGCAGCGCGTGGTCGGAGCGGATCCTCGGTTCGGCGGTGCCCCGATGACGGGCGGGCCGCCGGTCCCCTCCGGCCAGGTCGTGGCGCTCGCGCTGCTCGCCGCCGCGCTCCTCGTCGGTGGCACGCGGCACGGCCGCCTCCGGCTCCGCGCGTTGCAGACCCCGCCCGCACAGCCGGCCCCGGAAGGCCCGCCGGTCCGCCCCACGTGGGTCGCCGTCGGCGCGGCGGCGGCCGGCGCGCTCGGCTGGGCGGCAGCGGGCGCCACGGCCGGCCTGCTGCTCGCGGCCGCCACAGCGGGAGCGGGCGTCCTCGCGACGCGCCGGGGCGGCCGTCCCGGCGGTGCGCTTGCTCCCGAACCGGACACGGACCTCGCGGCCGGCTGGGAGCTCCTCGCCGTCTGCCTCGAGGCGGGCCTGCCGGTGGCCCTCGCCGTCACGGCGGCCGCCGAGCCACTCCGAGGCGTCGTCGGCGCTCGCCTGCGCCGCACCGCCGGCCTGCTCGAGCTCGGCGCCGACGCGTCGGCCGCGTGGCTCGCCGCGGAGCAGCTTCCGGCGCTCGCCACGTTCGCTCGCGCGGCAGGGCGCTCGGCCGGCACGGGATCGGCCCTCGCACAGGTCGCACGCGCCGAGGCCGAGCGGATCCGGGCCGGCCTGCTCGACACGGCACAGGCGAAGGCCCAGCGCGCCGCCGTGCTCATCACCGCGCCGCTCGGCGTGTGCTTCCTCCCGGCCTTCATGGTCCTTGGCATCGCCCCCGTCGTCGTCGGCCTCGCCGGCGAAGTGCTCGCGAACTGGTGAGCGCGTCGGCCCACGAGAGAACACACCACGAGAAGAAGGAGAAACCGATGATCCACCGCTACCCCACCCGCCCGTTCGGCGAGGAGCTTCCCGCCCGGCTGCGCCGGCTCGGTCACGACGACCACGGCATGAGCACGGTCGAATATGCAATAGGCACCGTCGCTGCCGCGGCCTTCGGAGCCTTGCTCTACACAGTCGTCACCGGCGACTCGATCCTCACAGCGCTCACCGGCCTCGTCGAACGCGCCCTGACGGTCACGTTCTGATGGGAGCGCGGGCACCTGGCCGCGGCGCAGCGGCCGACCGGGACCGTGGAGCCGTCACCGTCGAGGCGGCACTGGCCCTGTGCAGCCTCGCGGTGTTCCTCGCCGTGGCGGTCGGCGCCATCGCCGCGGCGGGCGGCTCGATCCGGTGCGTCGACGCGGCCCGCGAGCTGGCCCGGCTTGCCGCTCGCGGTGAGGCCGAGCGAGGCCACGCCGTCGCAGCACAGCTGGCCCCGTCCGGTGCCCGGCTGGCGCTGCGCGCCGAAGGCGACCTCGTCGTCGCCGAGGTGTCCGCCGACGTTCTGCACCCCCTCCCGGTGCGGATCGGGAGCCGCGCGGTGGCCGCACTCGAGCCGGGAGCCACACCGCCATGAGTGCTCGCCGGCACGGGGCGCACGATCGGGGCAGCGCCACCGTATGGGCGGCGGTCGGCGTGTCGGTGATCATGACGGTGTTCGCGGTCGGGTTGCACCTGGGGGCCGCGGTGATCGCCCGGCACAGGGCCGAGGCCGCAGCCGACCTGGCCGCACTCGCGGCGGCCGGCCTCGCCGTCGAGGGTGCGGAGGCCGCGTGCCGCCGTGCCGGCGAGATCGCGGGGGCGATGGGCGGCACGGTGACGTCGTGCCGGCTGGTCGGCTGGGACGCGCTCGTGGAGGTCCGCGTACCGGTCGCGATCGCGGTGCCCGGCATCGACTCCGCCGCGGGCCGCGCACGAGCCGGCCCGGTCCCCACGACCGGCACTTCCGGCCCCGCACCACCCGCGATCGGCACCACGCCGCCGAACGCACCAGCCACACCTCGCCCGGTCGGGTCCGGTTGCGGCGGCAGATCACCGAGCCCCGCGACGAGCGGTCGGCCGACGTGGACAGGCGGGCCTGCCTGCCCGGAGATCGCCCCACCCGTGACGCGGCACCACCGCCCGGCGACACGGCGCACCACCGGAACGCTCGTCGTCACATCCGTACCGATCAGCGACACGCACTGGAATCGGAGGCATCCGACGCGCCTACTGGATGCAGTCCCCGGCCGGGTTCGCCCGGCCGGACCCCTGCACTCGCTCCCCAGACTGCGGTGGGGCCGGAACGTCGGAACCGACGCTCACCCCATATCCGGCCCGCCGCGCGCCGACCGTCGCCGGCCGGCCCGGCCCCCGACGAGGCCGGCCGGCGGCGGTCTACCTCGGGCCCGCGCCCACCCTCCGGTGGGGAGCACCGGCCGCAGCGCGCGGTTCGCCCAACGCGTCGAGCACCACGTCGAGCACCGCCATCGCCCCCGACTTGTCCAGTGGCGCATTGCCGTTGCCGCACTTCGGCGACTGCACGCAGGACGGGCACCCGGTGCGGCACTCGCAGTCGGCGATCGCGGCGCGCGTGGCGGCCAGCCAGCGGCCGAGCACCGCGTGCCCGCGCTCGGCGAAGCCCGCACCACCGGGATGGCCGTCGTGCACGAACACGGTGGGCCGGCCGGTGTGCGGGTGCAGCGCGGTGGACATCCCACCGACGTCCCAGCGGTCGCAGATGGCGAAGAGCGGAAGGAGACCGATCGCGGCGTGCTCGGCGGCATGGAGCGCACCCGGGATCCGCTTCTGCGGCACCCCTGCGGCGACGAGCGCCTCCTCGTCCACGTCGTACCAGACGCCACGGGTACGGAGCACCTGCTCGGGCAGGTCCAGCGGAGTGGTCGCCAACACGGTGCCGTCCGGGGCCCGGCGCAGGTACTCCACCACCTGGGAGGTCACGGTCACCTCGCCGAACGACACCCGCACCGCCCCGAGGTCGCGGTGGGCGAGCACCCGCGCAACCTCGACGTCGGCCGTGGACCGCGCGTCGGTGCGGAACCCCGGGTCTGCGGTCTCCACCACGGCGATCCCGGCCTCGAGATCCAACTCCTGCACGAGGTAGGTCTCGCCGCGGTGCAGGTACACGGCGCCGGAGTGCACGGTCGCGGGGGCCGACGCCCCGTCCACCGTGCCGAGCATGCGGCCGGTCTCCGCCTCCACAACGGCCACCTGGCCGAGCCCGGAGCCCCTGATGTCCACCGCACCGGCGGGGCGTTCCCGCGTCGAGGGCCAGTACCAGGCGGTCGGCCTGCGCCGCAGCACCCCGTCGGCCACGAGCTCGTCGAGCACGGCAGCGGCAGGCGCGCCACCGAACACGTCGCGGACGTCGTCATCGGTCAGCGGGAGCTCGGCCGCCGCGCAGACGAGCTGCGGGCCCAGCACGTACGGGTTCGCCGGGTCGAGCACGCAGCCCTCCACCGGGGCGCCGAGGAGGGCGTCCGGGTGGTGCACCAGATAGGTGTCCATGGGATCGTCCCGCGCCACGAGCACCACGAGCGCCTCGTCGCGGGCCCGACCGGCACGTCCGGACTGCTGCCAGAACGACGCGCGGGTGCCCGGGAACCCCGCCACCACCACGGCGTCGAGGCCCGCGATGTCCACGCCGAGCTCGAGCGCGTTCGTGGTCGCCATCCCGAGGAGCTCACCGCCGGCCAGCGCGGCCTCCAGCGCCCGCCGCTCCTCGGGCAGGTAGCCGCCCCGGTAGGCGGCCACCCGACGTGCGAGACCGGGGTCGACGTCGGCGAGCAGCCGTTGGGCGGTGAGCGCAGCCACCTCGGCACCGCGCCGCGACCGCATGAACACGAGCGTGCGCGCGCCCTCGAGCACCAGGTCGGCGAGCATGCGGGCCGCCTCGGTGCCGGCCGCGCGGCGCACCGGTGCCCCGTTCTCACCGGTCAGCTCCGGCAGCAGGGGTGGCTCCCACAGCGCGACGGTGCGCCCCGCCGCGGGCGAACCGTCCTCGGTCACCGCCGCCACCTGCCGCCCGGTGAGCCGCGCGGCGAACGCCGCCGGTTCGGCCACCGTGGCCGAGGCGAGCACGATCGTCGGGCACGAGCCGTAGCGGGCGCACACCCGAAGCAACCTGCGCAGCAGCAGGGCCACGTGCGTCCCGAACACCCCTCGGTAGGTGTGGCACTCGTCCACCACCACGAACCGCAGCCTGCGCAGGAACATCGCCCACTGGCCGTGCCTCGGCAGCAGGGCGCGGTGCAGCATGTCCGGGTTGCTGAACAGCCAGCGACCGTGTCGCCGGGCCCAGTCGCGCGCGTCCGCCGAGGTGTCGCCGTCGAACGGCGCGGCCCGCACATCGGGCACGGCCAGCGCATCGAGGGCCCGCAGCTGATCGGCCGCGAGCGCCTTGGTGGGCGACAGGTAGAGCGCGGTGGCCTTGGGGTCCTGCGCGAACCGCGCGAGCACCGGCAGCTGGTAGGCGAGCGACTTGCCCGACGCCGTCCCGGTGGCCACCACCACGTCGCGACCGGCCCAGGCCAGCTCTGCCGCATCGGCCTGGTGGGTCCACGGGGCAGGCACCCCCTGGCGCTGCCACGCCTCCCGCAGCCGACCCGGCACCCATTCCGGCCAGGCCGCGGTCCGCCCGGGCCGGGCCGGGAGTCGCACGGCGTGCCGCAGCGGACCATCCGCGCCGCTGTCGGCCTGCCCCTCGGATCCGGCGAGCACGCGGCGCAGCAGGACCTCGCCCCGCCCTGCTGATTCGCGCTCGTCACCCACGGTGCCCGAGGTTGGCACACCGCACCGACGTCCACCCCGTCCGGTGCCCCGAGGCCGAGGAGTCGATCACGCATTGGTGAGGGGGCTCACTGCACGGTGTCAAAAGCCACACACTTACACTGCACGCGCCTGTACCGCGCCCACGTGGGGCGACGGGTTTTCTCCAGACGCCAGGGTTGCCGTCCGTGTTCCCTGGCCCGTTTCGTAATGACCAGGAGGACGGATGTCCGTGTCCACCCTCGCCGCGAGCGATCTGACGCTCGCGGGGAGCGACTACGCCATCGTCGGCGTGGTCGCGGTGGTCGCGCTCGCCGCACTGGCCATCGGCTTCGTCCTGCTCCGGGAGGTTCTCGCTGCCGGCGAGGGCACCTCCAAGATGCAGGACATCGGTCGAGCGGTCCAGGAAGGCGCCGCGGCGTACCTCAACCGCCAGTTCCGCACGCTCGGCATCTTCGTCGTGATCGTGTTCGTACTGCTGTTCGCCCTGCCGGGCGACATCGGCGAGCGCGTGGGGCGGTCGATCTTCTTCGTCATCGGCGCCGTGTTCTCCGCCACAATCGGCTACCTCGGAATGTGGCTCGCCACCCGCGCCAACATCCGGGTCGCCGCGGCGTCCAACGAGACCGGCGGCCGCGAGAAGGCCATGCGCATCGCGTTCCGCACCGGCGGCGTGGTCGGCATGTTCACGGTCGGCCTCGGCCTGTTCGGCGCAGCCGTCGTGGTGATGGTCTACACCGGCCAGGCCCCCAAGGTGCTCGAGGGCTTCGGCTTCGGCGCTGCGCTGCTCGCGATGTTCATGCGTGTCGGCGGCGGCATCTTCACCAAGGCCGCCGACGTGGGCGCCGACCTCGTCGGCAAGGTCGAGCAGGGCATCCCCGAGGACGACCCGCGCAACGCGGCCACCATCGCCGACAACGTCGGCGACAACGTCGGTGACTGCGCCGGGATGGCCGCCGACCTGTTCGAGTCGTACGCGGTCACGCTCGTCGCGGCCCTGATCCTGGGCACGGCCGCGTTCGGCCAGCAGGGCCTGCTGTTCCCGCTGATCGTGCCGGCCATCGGGGTGCTCACCGCCGTCGTGGGCGTCTACATCACCCGGGCCCGGGAGGGCGAGGGCGGCCTCAAGGCCATCAACCGCAGCTTCTACATCTCGGCGGTCATCTCCGCTGTGCTCTGTGTGATCGCCGCGTTCGTGTACCTGCCATCGAGCTTCGACGCGCTCAACGGCCCCACCGATGGCACCGTCGTCGCCGCGATGAGCGGCGCCGACCCGCGGCTCATCGCCTCGGCCGCCGTGATCATCGGCATCGTGCTGGCCGGCGTGATCCTCTGGCTCACCGGCTACTTCACCGGCACCGAGGACAAGCCGGTCAAGACGGTGGGACAGTCCTCGCTCACCGGGGCGGCCACGGTCATCCTCGCCGGCATCTCGATCGGCTTCGAGTCGGCCGTCTACACGGCGCTCGTGATCAGCGCGGCGGTGTTCGGCGCCTTCGCGCTGGCCACTGGCTCGATCACCGTGGCGCTGTTCGCCGTTGCCCTCGCCGGCACCGGCCTGCTCACCACGGTCGGCGTGATCGTCGCGATGGACACCTTCGGCCCGGTTTCCGACAACGCGCAGGGCATCGCCGAGATGTCCGGCGACGTCGAGGGCGACGGGGTCGGCATCCTCACCGAACTGGACGCGGTGGGCAACACCACCAAGGCCATCACGAAGGGCATCGCGATCGCCACGGCGGTGCTCGCCGCCACGGCCCTGTTCGGGTCCTACCGCGACGCGATCAACCAGGCGCTCGCCGAGGCAGGCGGCACGCTCGCCGACGCGGGCACCGCGTTCGCCTTCGAGGTGTTCGCGCCGAACACGCTCGTCGGTGTGATCATCGGCGCGAGCGTCGTGTTCATGTTCTCCGGGCTCGCGATCAACGCCGTCACGCGAGCGGCAGGCGCGATCGTGTTCGAGGTCCGCCGGCAGTTCCGGGAGGAGCCCGGGATCATGGAGGGCACCGTTCGCCCGAACTACGCCAACGTGGTGGACATCTGCACCCGCGACTCGCTGCGCGAGCTGGCCACGCCCGGCCTGCTCGCGATCTTCGCTCCGATCGCTGTCGGCTTCGGCCTCGGTGTCGGCCCGCTGGCCGGCTACCTGGCCGGCGCCATCGCCACCGGCACCCTGATGGCCATCTTCCTGGCCAACTCCGGTGGCGCATGGGACAACGCGAAGAAGCTGGTGGAGGACGGTAACCACGGCGGCAAGGGCTCGCCGGCGCACGAGGCCACGATCATCGGCGACACGGTCGGCGACCCGTTCAAGGACACCGCGGGCCCGTCGATCAACCCGCTGATCAAGGTGATGAACCTGGTCTCCGTGCTGATCGCCCCGGCGATCGTGACGTTCTCGGTGGGCGACTCGGCATCGACGCCGGTCCGCATCGTGATCGCGTTGATCGCGGCCGCGATCATCGTCGGAGCGGTCGTGGTGTCGAAGCGCCGCTCCACCGCCATTGCCGACACCCCGGCGGAGAGCACGGTCAGCTGACCGCATCTGCGCAACCGGAGGCCGTTCACCCGTACGGGTGGACGGCCTCCGTCGTTGAAAGGGCAAGCGCCAGCCCCGGGAGGACCCATGAGGACGCGCAGGATCAGCTGCACCGTCGCCGCGCTCGCGGCGCTCGTCGCGGGGTGCGGCGGCCCGGCCGCGCCGAGCGAGGAGGCCGTCGCGTGGACCAACCAGGTGTGCGGGGCGCTCTCCGGTTTCACGCGAGCAGCCACGACCAGTCCGCAGATCAACCGCGGCGACCCGGTGGCCGCAGTGCAGGAGCTGGACCGGTACCTCGGGGCGACGTCCGACGAACTGCAGCGTTCCCTCACCGCGCTGGATGCCGTCGGCGCAGCGCCCGTGGACGGCGGCGACGTGTACGTCGGCCGCCTCGAGGAGGCCCTGCGCGGCATCCGGAGCGGCTTCGACTCGGCCCGCACGCAGCTCGCCGCCGTCGACGTGTCCGACCCGGCACAGCTGGCTACCGCCGTACCGGCGGCCTTGGCTCCCTTGCAGGAGCTGCGCAACCTCCCCGCGCCGACCGAAGGGATGCGCGCCAGCGAGGAGCTCGGTGCGGCGAGCGAGCAAGCCGAGAACTGCCGCCAGCTCCGCGCGACCGGAGCACCGGCGGGCTGATCGAGCAACACCGCTCGCCGCAGCCGTCCGAGGGCCGCTGCGGCGCACACCCGACCGGCGGGCACACTATCGGGTGACCTGTCCCCACGCGCCGGAGCAGCTGCATGCCCCGTATCACCCCACCTGCCCTCCTCCTTCCGGCCGTCGTGGTCATGGCGCTGAGCGGCGGATGCACCACCGCGGTATCTGGAGCCGCCTCGGCCGACACGGCGGAGCAGGCCACGGTGGCATGGGTCGATCAGATCTGTGGTTCGCTCCTGCCGTACGTCAAGGCCGCGGTCTCGCCGCCGAAGTCGGCCGAGGCCCCTGACGTAGCCACCCTCGTCCGCGACCTCAACAACTGGTTCAGCGTGTCCGAGGAGAGCGCCGGATCGGCGATCAGCGGCATGGCCGCGGCCGGACCCGCGCCCATCGCGGGTGGCAACGAGGTCGTCGACAAGCTGAGCAGCACGCTGGAGACCATGCGGGCGTCCTACCGCGACGCACGAACCCGCATCGAGCGGGTCGACATCAACGACCGGCAGGAGCTGCAGCGCGTGGTGCCGGCCGCCGTCGAGTCGGTGAGGCGGCTCTCGCGGAGTCCGATGGCCGACCTGCAGAGCAACCCGGAACTCGCCCAGGCGGGCCGGCAGGCGGCCGGCTGCCAGCAGATCGCGCAGGAGGCAGGGAGGTGATCGCATGATGACCCGCTCGTCCCGACGTGGGCCGGCCCTGATCGGGATGCTGGCCGCCGCGGCCATACTCACCGCCGGCTGTACGACCACGGTCGGAGGGACGCCGGCCGCCGACACGGCACCGCCCAGCGAAGGTCCGGGGAGCGATCCGGTCGCTTGGGCCGATCGGGTCTGCGAGTCGGTGCTGAGCTTCGCAGTGCCCGCGACGTCCGCCCCGGACTTCTCGAGGTCGGCCGACCTCCCGGCCGTCCAGCGGACGGTCAGCTCGTACCTGGACACCGTGATCGCAGGGGCTCAGCGTGGCCAGGCGCAGCTCACCGAGGTGGGCAGGGCTCCGGAACCGGGAGGCGACGAGGCCGCCCGCAGGACCCAGGACGCGCTCCGGGCACTCGAGGAGGACTTCGACGGGGTCAAAACCACCGTCGACCGCACGAGCCCGAACGACCCCGCCGCATTCATGACGACCCTGGCCCAGGTGGAGTCGAAGGTGTCGGCCGTCGCCCCGCCCAACCCGCTCGGCGACCTCGCCGCCGCGCCCCGCCTGCACCGGGCGGCCGAGCGCTCGGCGCGGTGCCAGCAGCTTTCCGCTTTGGCATCGGACGCACCGCGATAGTCCACCCACACCAGAGATCGGCGCGCCCGGTACCACGAATCGAACGCGTGTTCTACTCTGCGCTACGTGTCGCAGCTGTCGATGTTCTCCGCGGAGGCACGGCCGCCACGGTTGACTGACCTGGCGGGGCTGCTCTGCGGTCCGGGACAGATCGCCCGGTTCGGGGCAGGGGACCAGGCCCGGCTCTCGATCGTCCTGCCCGACGCCGCCCGCGCGCCCGCGGTGACCACCGCGTGCGCGGCCGTCGGCATCCCGGTCACCGGCGTCCGCACCGAGTCCGGCGCTCTGGCCCTGCGCACGGCGTTCCGGTGCGACCTGGTCGGCCTGGCCAAGGCGTGGATGCGAGGGTCAGTGAAATGCGTGCCGGAGGGATGGCAACTGGACGGCCCGGCGTTACGCATGTGGGCGCTTGCGGCGGGCCGGCCTGACGAGCGAGGCGGGTACCTGCTCGCGCTCGACCCGCACGCACCCGAGACGCACCTGCCGCTCATCGCGGCGGCCACGCGGGCGGGTCTCCCGCCGGCTCGCGACGCACGGGGAGCGGCGCTGCGGATCAGCGGTACCCGCCGCGTCGCCCGGCTCGTCGAGCTGGTCGGCCCGGTCCCGCCGGGGGCGGCGACGGACGAGTGGCCGCGGTACTGGGGTAGAACAGCGTCTTGACGAGATGGTTACGCTCTCGCGGCGCAGGTCGGCAGCACGTCGGTCCCTCCCGGTTCCGCAGCTGAATGTGACGAGCGTGACACAGCGGGTGGGTGTGCGAACGCGGGGTTCCGGCGAAAGCCGGTTCCAAGGCCACGCATACTCGGTGTCCTGGCCCCCGTGCAGCCGGCGCGGTGGGTCCCGGAGATGGCCGGTGCGCGTGCCGACGGCAGGCGCTCGCCGACACGTCCGTAGACGATGGAGTAGGACCAGGTGGCAACCGGAACGACGAGTGCGAAGCCCGCGACCGGGAAGGGCGCGGGCGGTGGCCGCGCGGCGGGCGGCGGCCGGGGTACCGGCACGTCCACCGGCGCCGCCAACGGGCGGCCGATGCGACGGTTGGTGATCGTCGAGTCCGGCACGAAGGCCAAGAAGATCCAGCAGTACCTCGGCCGCGACTACGTCGTGGAGGCCTCGGTCGGGCACATCCGCGACCTGCCGCGCGGGGCGGCCGACGTGCCGGCCAAGTACAAGGGCGAGTCGTGGGCGCGGCTGGGTGTCGACGTCGACAACCAGTTCGCGCCGCTGTACATCGTCACGCCCGAGAAGAAGGGCAAGGTCGCCGAGCTCAAGGACGCGCTGAAGTCCGTCGACGAGATCCTGCTCGCCACCGACCCCGACCGCGAGGGCGAGGCCATCGCCTGGCACTTGCTCGACACGCTCAAGCCGAAGATCCCGGTACGCCGGATGGTCTTCCACGAGATCAGCGAGTCGGCGATCCGCGCTGCCGTGGAGAACCTGCGCGACCTCGACCACGACCTCGTCGACGCGCAGGAAACCCGCCGCATCCTCGACCGCCTCTACGGCTACGAGGTCTCCCCCGTGCTGTGGAAGAAGGTCATGCCGAAGCTCTCGGCCGGCCGGGTGCAGTCGGTGGCCACGCGGATCGTCGTGCAGCGCGAGCGCGAGCGGATGGCGTTCATCCCGGCGTCCTACTGGGACATCGCCGCCCTGATGGATGCGGGCGCCGAGGCATCGCCGCGGCAGTTCCCGGCACGGCTGGTCGCCGTCGACGGCACCCGTGTCGCCACCGGTCGCGACTTCGGCGCCGATGGGCAGCTCAAGAGCGCCGGGCGGAAGGACGCCGCAAGGGCCTTGGACGAGGCGAGCGCTCGCCGGCTGGCAGAGGCGCTCCAGGATCGCGACCTCGTCGTCGATTCCGTCGAGTCGAAGCCCTACACCCGCAAGCCGTACCCGCCGTTCATGACGTCCACGCTGCAGCAGGAGGCCGGACGCAAGCTGCGGTTCTCGGCCGACCGCACCATGCGCAGCGCGCAGCGGCTCTACGAGAACGGCTACATCACCTACCTGCGCACCGACTCGACCACGCTGTCGGACACGGCCATCCAGGCCGCCCGCACCCAGGCGCGCGACCTGTACGGCGCCGAGTACGTCTCGCCGCAGCCGCGGCAGTACACGCGCAAGGTCAAGAACGCGCAGGAGGCACACGAGGCGATCCGGCCGGCGGGCGACACCTTCCGCACGCCCGGCGAGATCGCCCGCGAGGTCGACGGCGACGACTTCCGGCTCTACGAGCTCATCTGGCAGCGCACGGTGGCCTCCCAGATGGCCGATGCACGCGGCACCACCGTCAGCATCCGGATCGCCGGCACGGCCGCCACCGGTGAGGACGTGACGTTCGCCGCCTCCGGCCGCACGATCACGTTCCCCGGCTTCCTCAAGGCCTACGTCGAGACGCTCGACGAGGGCAGCGACGGACAGGCCGACGACGCCGAGTCGCGGCTGCCCGAGCTGGTGAAGGGCCAGCCGCTCACGGCGGCCGAGCTGAATCCCGAGGGCCACACCACCAATCCGCCCGCCCGCTACACCGAGCCGAGCCTGATCAAGGCGCTCGAGGACCTCGGCATCGGGCGGCCGTCCACGTACTCGTCGATCATCAAGACCATCCAGGACCGCGGCTACGTGTGGAAGAAGGGGCAGGCCCTCGTGCCGTCCTGGATCGCGTTCGCCGTGATCGGACTGCTCGAGCTCCACTTCGGGCGGCTGGTCGACTACGGCTTCACGGCGGCGATGGAGGACGAGCTCGACGCGATCGCGCAGGGCACCCAGCACCGCACCGACTGGCTGACGGGCTTCTACTTCGGCGCCGAACAGGGCAGTGAAGGCTCGGTGGCGCGGTCCGGGGGCCTGAAGAAGCTCGTGGGCGTCAACCTCGAGGAGATCGACGCCCGGGAGATCAACTCCGTGCCGGTGTTCGACGACGTCGTCGTGCGCGTCGGCCGCTACGGGCCCTACCTGGAGCGGGTGCGCGACGGGGAGTCGCAGCGGGCCAACCTGCCCGACGACCTGCCGCCCGACGAGCTCACGCCCGAGGTGGCCGAGCAGCTGTTCTCGGTGCCGCAGGAAGGCCGCTCGCTGGGCGTCGATCCGGTCACCGGGCACGAGATCGTGGCAAAGGAGGGCCGCTACGGGCCCTACGTCACCGAGATCCTCCCGGAGACCGAGGCGCCCGCGGAGAGCAACGGCAACGGCACCAAGAAGAAGGCCGCCGCGAAGCCCAAGCCCCGCACCGGTTCGCTGTTCAAGTCGATGACCACCGAGTCGGTCACGCTCGAGGACGCGCTGAAGTTGCTCTCGCTGCCCCGGCTGGTGGGCACCGACCCGGAGAGCGGCGAGGAGATCACCGCCCAGAACGGCCGCTACGGGCCATATCTGAAGAAGGGCACCGACTCGCGCTCGCTCTCGGGCGAGGACCAGCTGTTCACGGTCACGCTCGACGAGGCGCTGGAGCTGTACAAGCAGCCCAAGCAGCGGGGCCGACGCGCCGCTGCGGCCACCCCGCCGCTGCGCGAGCTCGGCAAGGACACCGCCACCGGCAACCCGATGGTGATCAAGGACGGTCGGTTCGGCCCGTACGTCACCGACGGCGAGACCAACGCGTCCCTGCGCAAGGGCGACGACGTCGAGAAGATCACCGACGAGCGGGCGAGCGAGCTGCTGGCCGAGCGCCGCACCAAGGCGGGCACGACGAAGAAGGCGCCCGCCCGCAGGAAGGCCGCACCGCGCAAGAAGGCCGAGGCCAAGAGCTGAGGTGCACCTGGGAGCCGTACGACGGCTCCCAGGTGCGCTCGCGGGTCAGGCGAGGAGTGACCGCACCGCGGTCGCGAGGCGCTTGCCGTCGGCCCGCCCGGCGACGGCCGCGGTCGCGTGCTTCATGACCTGACCCATCTGCCGCTGGCCGGGCCGCTCGCCCAGCTCGGACGCGGTCTGCTCGACGGCCGCGCGGGCGATCTCGGCCAGCTCGTCGTCGGAGAGCTGCGCCGGCAGGTAGCGGGCCAGCACCTCGCCCTCCGCGCGTTCCTGCGCGGCGAGCTCGTCACGGCCGGCACCGGCGAACGCCTCCGCCGACTCGGCGCGCTTCTTGGCCTCCTTGCGGATGATCGCGAGCACCTCGTCATCGCCGAGCTCCCGCGCCTCGGCGCCCGCCACCTCGGCAGTGCCGATGGCCGTCAACGTCATCCGGAGAGTGGACTTCACCAGCTCGTCCCTTGACTTCATCGCCGCGGTCAGGTCGGACCGCAGCCGCTCCTTGAGGGTGCTCACGGGAGCGCACGCTAATGCACTCCCCGTCCGACGTACCCTGCAGTTGTGAACAGCTGGGCTCGCCTCGCACTCGGCGCGACCACCACCGGTGCGGCCACCCTCGCCTACTCGGCGGGCATCGAGCGCCGCTGGTGGACCCTCCGGCAGAACACCCTCCCGGTGCTGGCCGAAGGTGCCCGCCCGCTGCGCGTGCTGCACATCTCGGACCTGCACCTCACGCCGCGCCAGCACAGCAAGCAGCGCTGGGTGGCCCGGCTGGCCGAGCTGGAGCCCGATCTGGTGGTCAACACCGGCGACAACCTCGCCCATCCGCGCGCCGTGCCCGCCGTCATCGCCGCGCTCAGCCCGCTGCTCCACCTCCCCGGCCTGTTCGTGTTCGGCAGCAACGACTACTTCGGGCCCACGCCCAAGAACCCGGCCAGTTACCTGGTGAAGAGCTCCCGGCGCAGCCACGGGGAGCCGCTGCCGTGGCGGGACCTGCGGGCCGCGCTGGTGGAGCGCGGCTGGCAGGACGCAACGCACGCCCGCATCGACCTCACCGCGGCCGGGATCGACATCGCCGCGGCCGGCGTGGACGACCCGCACCTGGGTCTCGACCGCTACGACCGCGTCGCCGGCCGCCGCGGGGGTGCACCTGCCCTGCGACTCGGCCTCACCCACTCCCCAGAGCCGCGGGTGCTAGACCGGTTCGCCGACGACGGATACGACCTCGTGCTCGCCGGCCACACACACGGCGGCCAGCTGCGCGTGCCCGGCATCGGCGCGCTCGTCACGAACTGCGGCATCGACCGCTCCCGCGCCCGTGGAGCGTCCCGCTGGGGCGCCCACACCTGGCTGCACGTCTCGGCGGGGCTCGGCACGTCCCCGTTCGCCCCGGTGCGTTTCGCCTGCCCTCCGGAGGCCACGTTGCTGACCCTCGTGCCCCGGCCGTCGGTCGCGGCCGCTGCCAGGGCCACCCCTGCGTCGGCGCCCGCGGACGTCAGCTAGACTCACCAACGGCCCACGGGCCATCGGGGTGTGGCGCAGCTTGGTAGCGCGCTTCGTTCGGGACGAAGAGGTCGCAGGTTCAAATCCTGTCACCCCGACATCGCGAAAGCCCTGGTCAGAGAGTTGACAATGTATCTCTGACCAGGGCCTGCAAGGCATCAGGCGGGCACCGGCGCACCAACAGCGCCGCCATCTGGGTCCTCGTCGTCGAGCGCATGCAGGCGATTTGCTGCCACCGCGGTCCAGGCGCCACAAGCGGGCGAGCGGGTCAGAAGTGTGTAGTGATGCCGAAGGCGTCACGTAACTGGGCCATGTCGTGGCGGTCTCGGTCGGTGGGCTCGTAGCCCTGGTGGAAGTAGACCTGCTGTTCCGCTGACAAGCAGGGAACGGTGACGTTCTGAATCTCGCCCGTGACAAAGCAGGCAGCCGGGTAGATGAACGGGCGCGCCCGGTCCGGCGAAGCCTGGATTGCGCTCCCGTCAGGTGCGAAGACCAGGGGATGCAGGTCGATCGCGCGTCCCTGTACGTCTGCAACGACGAAGCGCACGGGCCGCCAGTCGAGAGACTCACTAAAGCCGGCTTCGGCGAGCACCTCGACGACAACCCGCTCCTGTTCCCGACGGTGCATGAGATCCAGGTCGCGGTGATTACGGGTCTGGGTCCTCAGCAAGGCGTCGATGCCCCAGCCGCCACCGATCCAGATCTCCGTCCCGGCCTTTCCCAGCACCTCCAAGATCTCCAGCACATCCTCGCCAGTCATCAGCGGCGGGTCCCTCCTCTGTCGCGCCGACTCCCAGACTTCCACGTATGGACGGCAGGTAATTTGTCTATCCGAGCATGTCCTCGCCGGACGGGCAGGTCGACGGGATGCCACACCGAACCCCCTCCGTGCGGGACGCGCGGTCGCCGGGGCGTCAAAAGGCACCATCCGCCGTCATCAGAGGTGGCAGGCGCCGACACTGACCAGCACCGTGACCAGCGGAACAGTACGGAGCGCTTCTCGATACAACGCAGGACGGGCGTTCGGGACGAAGAGGTTGCAGGTTCAGATCCTGTCACCCCGACGCAGGTCAGAGGCCTGTCGTAGACGATCCGGTGGGGCCTCCGGCGTTGGTACAGCTGCGAATGCAACGGTCATTCGTCGGCGCGTGGCTCGTAGCGACGCTCGTCGTCGACGGGACTCTTCAGGCCGACCTCGTTGCCGTCGGGGTCGATGAGGATCGCGTAGCGAGAGCCCCAGAACGCGTCGTGCGGCGGCCGGCCGACCCGGTGTCCCGCCTCCTGGGCCCCGCGGTAGATGCGGTCGACGTCGTCGCGGCTGTCGACGAGCAAGCCGATGACGATGTTGCCCTCCCCGCGTCCGGCGTCGAAGTGGCTGTGCCAGATGCGCGCCATCTCGTAGTTGTCAAAGGCGAGGTAGTGGCCGCCGGGCATCGGCACCTCGGTGTGCCTGGCTCCGGATCCCGGTGGCCACTCGAAGGCATCGGGCACATCCAGCCCGAGCAACCGGTAGAAGGCGATCGTCGCGTCCATGTCCCGCACGAGGACGTTGATGTGCCCGAACGTCGTCGTCATGCCTGGCCTCCGGTGCGGCGGAGATCGTCTCGGCGGTACAGCAGCAAAGTACAGCGACTACCCGCATCCGCACGAGTCACCGACTCTGCGCCTTTCGTCGTGAGCGATGAATCTCCGCTGACCCGCGCGACTCACCTGTCGAACGCGACGACCTGGCTGGAGGAGAAACGTGGGAGATGTCTGGTCGCTGGTGCACGCGGAGCGCGCGGCCCTGATCGACGACCTCGAGCGGCTCGACACAGGCAGCTGGGAGGTGCCATCGCTCTGCCCGGGCTGGACCGTGCACGACGTCGTCGCGCATCTGGTCGACACGGCTCGGACGACGCGCCTCGGTTTCGTGGTGGGTCTTGCCCGCGCCGGGTTCGACTTCGACCGGCAGAACGCCCGCGGCGTGGAGCGCGAACGCGCGTCCTCGCCCCAGGAGACGTTGGAGCGGCTCCGGCGGGTGGCGTCGCGGACGTCGACCCCTCCCGCGCCCCTCGACACCCGCCTCGTCGAGGAGGTCGTGCACGGTGAGGACATCCGCCGCCCGCTGGGGCTCACCCGGTCCTATCCGGAGGAGGCCGTCGTCAGGGCGCTTCGCCTCCAGGCCCGCACCCCGGCGTCCTTCGGTGGAGCCAAGGAGCTGGTGGCGCGGGTCCGGCTGACGGCGACGGACGCGGACGTGTCGATCGGGAACGGTCCGGAGCTGACCGGCACCGCCCTCTCCCTGCTACTGGCCGTCTCCGGGCGGCAGGTGGCGGTGGACGACCTCGCCGGGCCGGGGGTCGATGCGCTGCGCTGACCCCGAGTCGCGCCCTCGTACTCCGCGCCGACCGGGCCGCCGGAGCGTCAGCACCAGCGCCGCGATGACCACCATCAGCACCGCGCTCACGAGCGCCGTCACGTGGAACCCCGAGGTGAAGGCGGCGCGGGCGGCGGTGAGCAACGGATCTCCGAGGAACGGGGGCAGCTCGCCCGCGGCTGCCGCGGCGGCACCGAGGTTGTCGCGGACGGCTTGTGCCGCGTCGTGCGGCACGCCGACCGGCACCGCGGTGGTCATCGCCTCGCGGTAGACGGCGGTGATGATGCTGCCGAGCACGGCCACGCCGAAGGCGCCGCCGATCTGGGGCGCGGTCGAGGAGATCGCCGCCGCCGCGCCCGCACGCTGGACCGGCGCCGACCCGACCACCATGTCCGTGGCCAGCGCCATCATCGGACCGAGACCTGCCGAGACGATGATCGCTCCCACCACGAGGCGCACGAGGTCGTGGGCGGGGGCGACCGTGGCGAGAACCAGGTACCCGGCCGACGACACGACGAGCCCGGTGCCGATCACGACGGGTGCCGGCACGCGCCGCGCGATCCGGGGTGCCAGCAGCGACCCGGCGATCACGCCCGCGGCGGAAGGGGCCGTCCACAGCCCGGCGTTCAACGGGGACAGGCCTGCGACGAGCTGCAGGTACTGGGCGATCGCGTAGTTCGATCCCCACAGCACGAAGATCCCGAACGTCAAGGTGGCGGCCGCGGTGCGGAACGCGCGATCGGCGAACAGCCCGAGGTCGATCAGCGGGTCGGCAAGCCGGCGCTGGCGGCGCACGAACAGCACGGCCATCCCGATCCCGGCGATCACGGCCGCGATCGGCACCGGGTTGAACCCGTCGGCCGCGACCTGCTTGAGTCCGTAGACGACCGGCAGCACGGCGAGCAGCGCCAGCAGCGCGCTCGCGATGTCCAGGTGGCCCGCGTGGGCATCACGGTGCTCGGGGAGCAGCAGCGGGCCCGCCACCAGCAGCACCGCCATCACGGGCGTGGCCAGCAGGAACGCCGATCCCCACCAGAAGTGTTCGAGCAGCCAGCCGCCCACGAGCGGGCCGATCGCCGTGCCGCCGGAGACGCTGGCGACGATCACCCCGATCGCCACCGCGCGCTGGTGGGCGTCGCGGAACATCGCCGCGGTCAGCGAGAGCGTCGAGGGCATGAGCGTCGCGCCGGTGACCCCCATCAGTGCCCGCGCGGCGATCAGCAGCTCGGGACTCGGCGCGTACGCGGCGAGCACGGACGCGAGGCCGTATCCGACAGCGCCGATCAGCAGGACCTTGCGCCGCCCGATCCGGTCACCGAGGGCACCGATGGGGATCAGCACCGCGGCGAGCAGGAACGCGTAGACATCGACGATCCACAGCAGCTGCGTGCTGCTGGCCGCCAGGTCCGCGGCGATGGCGGGAAGCGCCAGGTGGGTCACGGTGAGTTCGAGGGATGCGAGCAGAGCCGGGAGGGCGAGCACGGCGAGTCCGATCCACTCGCGCATCCCGGCCTGTTCGCCGCTCAGCGCGGCAGAGTCGGTCATGACCTCAAGGGTGGAACCTCAAGAATGGTTGAGGTCAAGGAGCTATCCTCGTGGGGTGACCGACACGCCACCCGCCGCCGAGCTCACCGTCGGCCAGGTCGCGGCCCGCTCGGGCGTCGCCGTGAGCGCCCTGCACTTCTACGAGGAGAAGGGCCTCATCTCGAGCCGCCGCACCAGCGGCAACCAGCGCCGCTACCCCCGGGAGACGCTGCGGCGCGTCGCCGTGATCCGCGTGGCCCAGCGCGTGGGCATCCCGCTGCGGATGGTCAAGGAAGCGTTCGCCACGCTGCCCGACGGGCGCACGCCCGACCGGGAGGACTGGGCACGGCTGTCCGCCGCGTGGTGCGACGAGCTCGACACCCGCATCGAACAGCTCGCCCGGCTGCGCAACAACCTGGCCGACTGCATCGGCTGCGGCTGCCTCTCCCTCGACCGTTGCCTGCTGCGCAACCGCGACGACAAGCTCGGCGGGCAGGGCAGTGGCCCACGGCGGCTGCTCACGCGGGCACTCCGCCACGAGGAGGACCTAGCCCGGCGACCGCGCGCCGCGGACGGGCCCAACCTGCGGATCCGCTGAGAGCCCGATACGGCGAGGTTGCTACCGTCGAGGCTGATCGGCAGATCCCCCCGCGGAGGAAACGGCACATGAACACGCCATACGACTGGATCCTGGACTACTGGACGGTCACGATCTTCCTCCCCACCGTCCTGCTGCTCATCGCCGTTCTGGCGGTCATCACGCGGATCTCGGACCGGAGGTCGGAGAAGTAACCGACCGCATCGCCGCGTCGGTGACGCGCACGAGCGCGGCGATCGCCAGCGCGGCGGTGACCAGTGCCGCGCTCACCCACAGCGGCGCGCTCAGACCGAGACCGGCCGCGATCGTGATCCCGCCGATCCACGGGCCGGCGGCCGCGCCGACGTTCAACGACGCCGTCGCGAAGCTCCCCGCGAGGTTCGGCGCGTCCGAGCCCGCGTAGAGCACGCGGGCGATCAGCGTGCTCCCCACGGCGAACGCGAGCATCCCCAGCAACGGGACGAGCACGACGGTCGCGACGACGTTGTCGGACGCGAGCGCGAACGCGACCCACCCGATGGCGAGCGCGGTTCCACCGCCCACGACCACGGGCCCGGGACGGGTGTCGGACCACCGGGCGGCGAGCCGGACACCGAGGAACGACCCGGCGCCGAACAGGGCGAGCATCGCGGGAACCCACCCGGCGTCGATCCCGGCGACATCGGTGAGCACCGGGGAGAGGAAGGTGAACGAGCAGAACGTCGCCCCGTTGACGAGCGCGCCGAGCAGCAGCACCACCAGCAGCCGCGGCCGCCGCAGTACCCGGACCTCGCCGCGCGCGCTCGGCGGGGTCGCCCCCGACCTGTCCTTCGGCACCGAGGTGAGCACCGCGACGATGGCGGGGAGGCAGAGCAGCGCGACGGCCCAGAAGGCCGAGCGCCACCCCCACAGACCGCCGAGGACCGCCCCGCCGGGGACGCCTGCCACGCAGGCGATCGTGGTCCCGGCGAGCAGCACCGCGAGCGCGCGCCCCTTCGCGTCGGGCGGCACGATGCTCGTGACCGTGGCCAGCCCGACGGCGAGGAACCCGGCGTTCGCCAGTGCCCCGACCACACGGGTTGCGACCAGCACCTCGAAGCTGCCGGTCACGGCCGCGACGACGTGGGCGACCACGAACGCGGCGAGGAAGGCGACGAGCGCGAGCCGCCGGGGCCAGCGCATGGCGAGCAGCGCCATGAACGGCGCGCCGACCGCCATTCCGACCGCGAACGCCGAGGTCAGCAGGCCAGCTGCGGGTATGGAGACGGACAGCTCCGATGCGATGTCCGGCACGAGGCCGGCCACCATGAACTCGGACGTTCCCTGGGCGAAGACCGCGGTCCCGAGCAGGGGGACGACAGGCGGCAAGGACGGTTTCTGCACAGCGCGCTCCGTGGCGATGTCGACGAGGTCGGTGAAGGCCGGACCGGTCGAACGGCGCGGAAACGCAGGAACTGCGAGTACGAGGAAGGGGAGCCGGGCTCACCAGACCACCGATCGACCGGTGGTCAGGCTCTGGACGCCTCGGGGCTCGACATGATCGCGAGCCTAGTGCCATGCGGCCGATCAGCGCCACCGGCATACTGCGCAGGGTGGAGCGACCCGCGCTGACGCTGTCCGCCACCGTCCTCGACGCCCCGGATCCCCGCGCTCTCGCGGCCTTCTACCAGAGCCTGTTCGGCTGGCCGGTGGTGCAGGACGATCCCACGTGGGTCACGCTCCGTCCGCCGGGCGGCGGGCCGGGGCTGTCGTTCCAGCTCGAGGAGCTGTACGAGCGCCCCGCATGGCCCGCGGAACGGGATCGGCAGCAGATGCAGCTGCACCTGGACATCGAGGTCGAGGACCTCGACGGCGCCGTCGCCTACGCGCTCGAAGCGGGCGCGACGCTCGCGGAGTTCCAGCCGCAGGAGAACGTGCGGGTCATCCTGGACCCCGTCGGCCACCCGTTCTGCTTCTTCGTCAACGTCTGACCTGGAACGCAGTGGTCGCGCGGCCGGCCGCACTCGGAGTGCCGGGCCGATCCGTCACCGGTCGCGGGGCGGGCGGCCGATCCCGGCCACGTAGAGCACGGGATCGTCATGCCACCGCCGGTGTCGGAGAACACCGTCCTGCGCCCTGGCTCGGACGGGGATGCCGGGAGGTCGGCGGTGACGCGGGCGAGCTCGCCACGGGTGCGGGCGGCCCAGACGGATTTGACCCGCTCATCGAACTCGCCGAGGTCCAGCCGGCCGACGTCGTGGGCCAGCCGGAGCCGGTCCTGCACCTCGGTTCGCTCCGCGTCCGAGATGCGCATGTCCTCGGGTCGCACCGGCTCGGTCACGTTCGAATCATGGCAGAGAATCCACTCGACCGAGTGCGGCATGATCCCGGCGTGACCGAGCACCCCGTCGCCCCCGTTCCCGACCGCCTGTTCGACGACGAGCGCGAGGAACGCTGGCGCGCCCGGTTCACCGCGCCGCGGATGTCGCGGCCGGGATGGGCCCGCGACGCGCCGGACCGCTGCGCCTACACGTCGAACGCCAGCGGCACCACCGAGGTGTACGTGTGGGACCGCGCCACCGACCTGCACCGCCGGGTCACCGACCGGCGCAGCGGCACCCACATCGCCACGCTCCCGCCGGACGGTGGGACGGTCTGGTGGTTCGCCGACACCGACGGCGACGAGTTCGGGCACTGGGTGCGTGAACCGTTCGCCGGCCTGCCCACCGGGACCACGGCCGAGCCCGCGCTCCCGGCCGTCGAGGACGGCTACCCGGCCGGCCTGGAGATCGGGCGGGCCGTCGTGGCCGCCGGGACCTCGACCGACGACGGCACGAAGATCTGGCTGCGCCGCGGCGACGATCCCGCGGAGGTCGTCTACCAGCATGCGGAGGACGCGGGCGTCGGCGCGCTTTCTGAGGACGAGACGCTGCTCGCGATCAGCCACTCCGAGCACGGCGACTCGCGCCACCCCGCTGTCCGGGTCGTGCGCGTGTCCGACGGCGGCCTCGTCGCCGAGAAGTCTGACGGCCCGGGAAAGGGACTGACCCCGCTGGTGTTCGCCCCGGTCCGCGGGGACGGCCGGCTGCTGCTCCTGCACGAGCGCCATGGCCGCGAGGAACTGCTGCTGTGGGACGTACTCGCCGACACCGAGCGCGAGATCTCCCTCGACCTGCCCGGCGAGGTCTACGCCGACTTCCATCCCGATGCGAAGTTCCTGCTGGTCTGGCACACCGCGGTCGCCCGCACCAGGCTGTACCGCTACGCGCTGGAGGCCGGCGAGCTGACCGAGCTGCCGGTGGCGCCCGGGTGCGTCGGCTCCGCCGAGGTACGCCCGGACGGCACGGTCGAGTACACCTGCTCGTCGGCGGCCGAGCCGTCGACGGTGCGGGCGCTGCACCCGGACGGCACCGACCGCGTGCTCGTCGCGCCGCCGGGACCGCGCGCCCCGGGATCGGTGCCGGTGGAGGATCTGTGGGTGGACGGCCAGGGCGGGCGGGTGCACGCCCTCGTCGCCCACCCAACCGGCGTCGACGGACCAGCGCCCGCCGTGTTCGCCCTGCACGGCGGGCCGCACGCCGCCGACGAGGACCGGTTCAGCGCGGGCCGGGCAGCGTGGGTGGACGCCGGGTTCGTCGTCGTCGAGGTCAACTACCGCGGCTCCACCGGCTACGGCTCCACGTGGCGGGACGCCATCGAGGGCCGGCCGGGCCTGACCGAGCTGGAGGACGTCGCCGCGGTGTACGACCGCTGCGTGGCCGACGGCCTCGTGGACGCGCGGCGCTGCGTGGTGGAGGGCTGGTCGTGGGGCGGCTACCTCGCACTGCTGGCCGTCGGCACCCAGCCGGAGCGCTGGGCGGGCGCCGTCGCCGGGGTGCCGGTGGCCGACTACCTCGCCGCCTACGCGGACGAGATGGAGCAGCTGCGAGCGTTCGACCGCGCGCTCTTCAAAGGTTCTCCCGCGGAGCGCCCAGAGGCGTACCGCGAGGCGTCGCCGCTCACGTACGTCGACCGCGTGCGCGTGCCGGTGCTGGTGCTCGCGGGCGAGAACGACCCCCGGTGCCCGATCCGGCAGGTGGACAACTACCTGGACGCCCTCGCCGCCCGCGGCGACGTGCGGTACGAGGTGAGCCGCTTCGACGCGGGCCATGGGAGCCTCGTGGTGGAGGAGACACTCCGCCACGTGGCCACGGAGATCGGCTTCGCCCGCCGCGCCCTTCCGGTGCTCGAGTAGGGCCGACGCGCCGGCGTCGGCCCGTATCGAAGACCACCACCCACGCTCACCCCAGAAGCAGAGGGGTCTCGATACGCTCCGGCGCGGGGCGCCTCCGCTACTCGACCAGCGGGTCGGGGCATGGTCAGACCGTCGCCTTGAGCTCCACGTCGACATTGCCGCGGGTCGCCTTCGAGTAGGGGCAGACCTCGTGCGCCGCGGCCACCAGCTCGTCGGCCTGCGATTGCTCGAGGCCGGGCAGGTGGACGGTGAGCGTGGCGCCGATCGCGAAGCTCGTGGCGTCCTTGCTCAGGTCGATCGCCGCGTCGACCGTGGCGTCGTCGCTGATGCGCACGCCCTTGTTCCTGGCCACGAGGCGAAGGGCGCCGTGGAAGCAGGAGGCGTAGGCGGCCGCGAAGAGCTGCTCCGGGTTGGTCGCGCCACCGGGCCCACCGAGCGCGGGCGGCAGCTTGAGCTCGACGTCGAGCACACCGTCCGAGGTACGGACCCGTCCGTCACGACCGCCACCGGTCGAGGTCGCCTCCGCCGTGTACACCGCATTCGCCATCGCTGGTTCACCTTCCGCCACAGTTATGTTGTGCACAACATAACTCGCGCGCAGCGGGCCTGTCACGCACCGGTAGCGGATCGGAAACAAGGCGGGGGGACGCTGGCGGGCATGGCACTGTGGCGAATGCACGTCGAGCTCGAAGACCGTCCCGGTCGACTCGGCGGGTTGGCCACCACGGTCGGCGAGGCCGGCTGCAACATCCTCTCCCTCCACGTCGTCGGCGAACCGACCGATGACGGCGCGGTCACCGACGAACTGCTCGTGCAGGTACCCGAACGCATCGAGCCCACGGCGCTGGTCGACGCCGTCGAGGCCGCAGGCATCCCGTGCACGCTGCTGGTGCGCGCCGACGCCACGGAGCTGTCCGACCCGGCCACCACCGCGCTCGCGCTCGCGCGGATGGTCGTGGCCGACCCGGGCAGCGCACCGAGCGCGGTGGCCACGATGCTTCGGGCCCGCCTGATCGACCCGGCCGCGCCGCCGTCGGGGCACGTCCACACGCTGCGCGGGGGCACCCAGCAGATCCACGTCGGGCGCCCGTGGCCGTTCACGGCCACCGAGCTCTCGCGGGCCGCGGCGCTGCTGGAGCTCGCCACGCAGCTCGCGATGCGGGCGCCCGTCCGCAGCCTTGGCGCGGATCGCACCCTGCAGCTGCGCGACGGCTCGGAGGTGCGGCTGCGCACGGCCGATCCGGGCGACGGCCCGCTCGTGGCCGCGCTGCACGCCCGCTGCTCCCCTGCGTCTCGGCGCTCCCGCTACCTCAACCCGGCCCCGCGGCTGCAGCCCGACGAGCTGGCCGCGCTGCTCGGCCCGTCCGCCTCCCCCACCGCGCTGCAGGCCGTGCTGGCGGTCACCGCAGACGGCGGCAGCGCCGTCGGCATCGCGAACCTCGATCCGGAGCCGGACGTCTCCGGGGCGGCGAGGGCAGCCGTACTGGTCGAGGACGGATGGCAGGGCCGGGGGCTCGGCACGGCGCTGCTTCGCCACATCGCGGAGGTCGCCGCGGAGCGCGGGCTCGACGAGCTCGTCGGCTGCGCGCGCCCGGACGACGTCGGCATCACCCGGCTGATGCGCCGGGCAGGGCTGCGCCCGGCGGCGGAGATCCTCGGCACCGAGGTGCGGCTGCGCGCCGCTTTGCCCACTCCGGTCGGCTGAGCACAGACGTCGGCCCCTGGACCGGATCCGGTCCAGGGGCCGATGCGTGGATCAGATATCGACGCGTTCGCCGGTGTCGCCCGCGAACAGGTGCAGGTGGCCCTCGCGCGGCGCGAAGTGCAGCACAGAGCCCTTGTCGGGCGGGGTGCGGCCGTCGACGCGCGCGATGATCGCGCGGCGCTCGCCGCCTACCTTCGTGGTGCCATAGACGTAGGCGTCGGCGCCGAGCTCCTCGACGACGTCCACCTCGGTGGCCAGCCCGGCGCCTTCGGCGACGGGCTCCATGTCCTCGGGACGCACGCCGACGGTGATCGAGCGGGTGGACCCGACCTCCTCGACCGCCGAGCGCGGGATGTGGGTCTCCGCTCCGCCGAAGTGCAGCGTGTCGCCGTCCAGCTCGACCTGGAGCAGGTTCATGGCGGGGGAGCCGATGAAGCCCGCGACGAACACGTTGGCCGGCTTGTCGTACATCGCGCGCGGCGTGTCGACCTGCTGCAGGAGCCCGTCCTTCAGCACGGCGACCCGGTCGCCCATCGTCATCGCCTCGACCTGGTCGTGGGTGACGTAGACCGTGGTGATCTCCAGCCGGCGCTGCAGCGAGGCGATCTGGGTACGGGTGGAGACGCGCAGCTTGGCGTCCAGGTTGGACAGCGGCTCGTCCATGCAGAACACCTTGGGCTCCCGGACGATCGCCCGGCCCATCGCGACGCGCTGGCGCTGACCGCCGGAGAGGGCCTTCGGGCGGCGCTCGAGGTAGTCCTCGAGGTCGAGGATCTTCGCCGCTTCCTGCACCCGCTTCCGGATCTCGTCCTTCGGCCGACCGGCGATCTTGAGCGCGAAGCCCATGTTCTCCGCCACGGTCATGTGCGGGTACAGCGCGTAGTTCTGGAAGACCATCGCGATGTCGCGGTCCTTCGGGGGGACGCGCGTGACGTCACGGCCGCCGATGTGGATGGAGCCCTGGTCGATGTCCTCGAGCCCCGCGAGCATCCGCAGCGACGTGGACTTGCCGCATCCGGATGGCCCGACCAGTACGAGGAACTCGCCGTCGGCGACCTCCAGGTCGAGCGAGTCGACCGCGGGCTTGGTGGACCCCGGGTAGATGCGGGTCGCCTTGTCATAGGTCACAGCAGCCATGCTGTGCTCCTTCCACCGGCAGGAACGTGCCGGACGATCCGAGTGAGAGGGAGTAAAGCGCTTGCAGCCTGCCATGGCAGGTGTCCCGAGGAGAAGACCTAACACGAAGCGTAAGTGATCGACTACCTAGCGTCGGAGTTACGGCATCGTTACCGCGCCTTGTTGCTCCTGGCGATGCGTAAACGCTTTCATGACGCGGTCTCACGGGACGGGTGCCTGCCCGTTCCATCCCCATCGACGCGGAGGGTGCGATGCCAGCCCCGAAGTCCGGATCGATCCTGCGGAGACCGTCGCGCGGCACGGCCCTCATCAGCGCCGCGCTGGGCCTCAGCCTCGTGCTCGCCGGATGCGGCGGCAGCAACGTCGCGGGAGGTGGCGGTGGGAACCCCGCCGCCTCGAGCCAGGACTGCGCGCCGTTCGCGCAGTACGGTGACCTGTCCGGCACCCGGGTCACGATCTACACCTCGATCGTGTCACCCGAGGACCAGCCGCACATCGACTCGTACCGGCCGTTCGAGGAGTGCACCGGCGCGCAGATCGTCTACGAGGGCTCGAAGGAGTTCGAGGCCCAGCTGCCGGTGCGTGTACAGGGGGGTTCGCCACCTGACATCGCCTACGTCCCGCAGCCGGGCCTGCTGAACACGCTCGTCACGCAGAACCCCGGCGCGGTGAAGCCGGCCCCGCAGGCGGTCGTCGCGAACGTCGACCAGTACTACTCCGAGACCTTCAAGGCCGCGGGCAGCGTCGACGGCACCCTCTACGGCGCCCCGCTCGGCTCGAACGTGAAGTCCTATGTCTGGTACTCGCCGCAGGAGTTCACGGAGAAGGGCTACGCCGTCCCCCAGACCTGGGACGAGATGGTGACGCTCTCGAACCGCATCGTCGCCGACGGCGGCAAGCCGTGGTGCGCGGGCATCGGCTCCGGTGACGCAACGGGCTGGCCGCTCACCGACTGGCTCGAGGACGTGATGCTGCGCGAGAACGGGCCCGAGGTCTACGACCAGTGGGTCTCGCACGCCATCCCGTTCAACGACCCGCGTGTGGTGCGGGCGCTCGACCGCGTCGGCTCGATCCTGAAGAACCCCGACTTCGTGAACGGCGGCCTCGGCGACGTCGCCTCGATCGCCACCACGACCTTCCAGGACGGCGGCCTGCCGATCCTCGACGGGACCTGCTACATGCACCGCCAGGCCAACTTCTACGCGGCCAACTTCCCCGAGGGCACCGACATCTCGGAGAACGGGCAGGCCTTCGCGTTCGAGCTGCCGTCGATCAACCAGGGCGGGCAGCAGACGATCCTCGTCGGCTCCGAGTTCGTCGCCGCGTTCTCCGACCGTCCCGAGGTGCAGGCGTTCCAGGCGTACCTGTCCTCGCCGGAGTGGGCCAACGCGAAGGCGAGGGCCGGTAGCGACCTCGGCCAGAGCGGCTGGATCAGCGCCAACACCGGGCTGGACCCGAACAACCTGTCCAACCCGATCGACCGGCTCTCGGCCGAGATCCTGCAGGACCAGAACAACACCTTCCGGTTCGACGGCTCCGACCTCATGCCTGCGGCGGTTGGCTCCGCGTCGTTCTGGCGGGGCATGACGGACTGGATCACCGGTCAGAGCACCACGGACTCGCTGAACTACATCGAACAGTCCTGGCCCGGCTCTTCCTGACGGGCCTCAGCGAGATCCCCGCGCCGGGACGGACGCGATACGTCCGTCCCGGCGCGCTCCGTGCTGATTCTCGGGCCCGCAAGTGACCGTTCGGAGGTGAGCCGGCTGTGACCCTGCTCGACAAACTGCTCCAACTGCTGGTCGCGGTGGCCGTGTTCGCCGCCGTGATGGGCGTGGTCCTGCTCGTCGCCGACCGCGCAAGAGGGCGTCGGACCGACCTGGTGTCCGGCCTCGCGTTCGTGGCCCCCGCCGTGCTTCTCCTGGTCATCGGGCTGCTCTACCCGGCGAGCCGCACGGCGGCGCAGTCCTTCCTCGACGCCAGCAGCGCGAACTTCGTCGGGCTTGACAACTACATCCGGATCTTCACCCAGCCCGATCTCGTGATCGTGCTGCGCAACACGCTGCTCTGGGTGGTGATCGCCCCGATCCTCTCCACGGCGATCGGGCTGGTCTACGCGGTGCTGGTGGACCGCACCCGGTTCGAGGCGTTCGCGAAGGCCCTGATCTTCCTGCCGATGGCGATCTCGCTGGTCGGCGCCTCGATCATCTGGAAGTTCGTGTACGCCTACCGCCCGAACCAGCAGAACATCCAGCAGATCGGGCTGGTCAACCAGGTACTGGTCTGGCTCGGCTTCGAGCCGGTGAACTTCATCCTCGCCGAGCCGTGGAACAACCTGCTGCTGATCGTCGTGATCATCTGGATCCAGGCAGGCTTCGCGATGACACTGCTCTCGGCCGCGATCAAGGCCATCCCGAGCGACATCATCGAGGCGGCCCGCCTGGACGGCGTCGGCGGCGTGCGGCTGTTCTTCTACATCACCCTGCCGAGCATCCGGCCCGCCGTGGTCGTCGTGATCACCGCGATCAGCATCGCCGTGCTGAAGGTCTTCGACATCGTCCGCACGATGACCGGCGGCCAGTTCGGCACCAGCGTGGTGGCCAACGAGTTCTACCTGCAGAGCTTCCGGCTCTCCGACCTGGGCATGGGCTCGGCGCTGGCCATGATCCTCTTCGTCCTCGTCGTACCGATCGTCATCTACAACGTGCGGCAGATGCGGAAGGTGGACGCGCGATGACCGTGATCGACACCAAGGACACCGGCGCCGGGCCGGACCTGGTCACCGCGGCAACCACCCGCTCGGCGGGGGCGAAGAAGGGCCTCACCTCGCCGTGGGCCTCGATCGCCGCGCTCGTCATCGCCGTACTGTGGACCATCCCGACGTTCGGGCTGTTCCTGTCCTCGTTCCGCCCGGAGCGCGACGTCCAACGAACCGGCTGGTGGACGTTCCTCGCCAACCCGAACCTGACGCTCGACAACTACTCGAGGGTGCTGTTCGGTGGCAGCCAGCCGCTGGCGGGGTTCTTCGTCAACTCGATCATGGTCACCCTCCCGGCGGTGCTCATCCCGATCATCCTGGCCACGACGGCGGCGTACGGATTCGCGTGGACGCGGTTCCCGCTGCGGGACACGCTGTTCGTGGCGATCTTCGCGCTGCAGATCGTGCCGCTCCAGGTCGCCCTGATCCCGCTCCTGGAGATCTTCGTCGGCACCGGCCTGAACGGGACGTTCTGGACGGTCTGGATCGCGCACTCGACCTTCGCCCTCCCGCTTGCGATCTTCCTGCTGCACAACTCGATGCGGGAGATCCCTGAGGAGCTGGTGGAGGCCGCGCGGGTGGACGGAGCGGGCCACGTCCGGATCTTCCTGACGATCATGCTGCCCCTGATGAAGCCCGCGATAGCGGCATACGCCGTGTTCCAGTTCCTGTGGGTGTGGAACGACCTGCTGGTTGCGCTCGTGTTCGCGGGCGGAACCACGGATGTCGCACCGCTCACGGTGCGCGTGGCCGAGCTTGCTGGCACCCGCGACTCGGACTGGCACCTGCTCGCGTCCGGCGCGTTCGTGTCGATCATCATCCCGTTGATCGTCTTCTTCGCGCTCCAGCGCTACTTCGTCCGCGGCCTGCTGGCCGGCAGCGTCAAGGGCTGATCCGAGACACCAGGGTCTGCCGTGAGCACGATCAAGGACGTCGCGGAGGCAGCGGGGGTCTCCATCGCGACGGTCTCGCGCGCGCTGCACGGGCTGCCCCGGGTCTCGGAGGCCACCCGGCAGCGGGTACTCGCGGCCGCCGCTGAGCTGCGGTACGTGGCGTCGCCCAGCGCGGCGAGCCTCGCGAGCGGCCAGACGAACGCGATCGGTGTGGTCGCACCGTTCGTCAACCGCTGGTACTTCGCGGCGATCGTGCACAGCGCCGAGGAGCGGCTCCGCAAGGCGGGCTACGACCTGCTGCTCTACAGCCTCGGCACCGACGCCCTCGAGCGCAGGCGCGCGTTCTCGGGCACGCTGCTGCGCAAGCGCGTCGACGGGGTGCTCGTGCTCGGCCTGCACCCCGCCGAGGAGGAGGTCGCGGCGCTCTCCACGGTTGGCGGCCCGGTCGCGATCGTGGGCGCGGACGTACCGGGCTGGGCGAGCGTCCGCATCGACGACGAGGGCGCCGCACGGTGCGCCGTGCGGCACCTGCTCGATCTCGGCCACCAGCGCATCGGCTTCATCGGGGGCGATGACGAGCTGCACACGGCGATGCCCGCCGACCGGCGCGTCGGGTACCGGGCCGAGCTCGCCGGCGCCGGCCTGCCCGCGCTCCCCGAGCTCGAGGCCGTCGGCGGGTTCACGGTGACCGGAGGGCGCGCGGCCGCCAAACGCCTGCTCGGGCTGCCGGAGCCACCGACGGCGCTGTTCGCCGCCTCCGACGAGATGGCGATGGGTGCTGTGCAGGCGGTGCGCAGGTCCGGGCTCCGCGTACCGGAGGACGTGTCGGTGATCGGCATCGACGGCCACGAGATGGCGGATCTGCTGGACCTGACGACCGTGGCGCAGCCGGTCGTCGCACAGGGGGTGCTGGCGGCCGAGATGATCCTCACGGCGCTCACCGACCCGGAGCAACCCCTTCCGGCCGTCACCGTGCCCACCGAGCTGGTGGTGCGGGGCACCACGAGCTCCGCTGCCCGCTAGTTCCCCCCGGGAAGGCCGGGGATGGCGGGGATGGCCGGGCCGGTGTCGACCTGCGACGGGTCGGGCTCCTGGGCCGTGACCGGGATCCCGAACTCGAAGTACTCGATGCTGATCGTCGAGGTGGTCCGCCGGTTCCGCAGCATCTCCTGCAGCTGCGGGTTGTCGGCGAGCATATTGCTCATCTCGGGCGACGCGGCGAGGTCCGCGCCGCTCGTCTCGATGCTGACCTCGAAGCGCCGCACGCGCCCGTCCAGGTCGACGAACACCTGACCGGGCATCGGGCCCCCGGCCTGCAATGCGGCCTGGACCGGTCCGCCGTCGACGACGACACCGCTCGCGGCGGCGAGCCGCTGCGGGTCGATGGTGATCGCGTACTGGCGCACCTCCTCGCCGCGCACCTGCGCGGTGCCGACCTCGCGCACGTCGTCGGAGACCCCGCGCAGCAGGTCGAGCTGCTGGCTGGGGTCGTGCTGACCGACCGGCGTGTCCACCAGCTGCGAGAAGTCGAACCTGCGCCACCGGCTCTCCCCGGCGTTGCGCTCGTACAGGACGTTGTTGGTGAACACCACGTCCTGCGGGGGCACGGGGAACTGGGCGTCGGCGGTGGTGATCCGGCCGTCACCGACCTGGCGTTCGTAGTCGTAGGTGCCGGTGCCGCTCATCGTCCACGACGAGTCCCCGATGGGGCTGCCGGTGGTGGAGTAGGTCATCTCGAACGCGTAGCGGGACGAGCCCGCGGCCCGGGTGACGTCCGGCGCCTCGCGGGCGACCTCCGCTGCCGGCTTCGTCGCGAGCGGACCGCTCTCGGCGGGGGCGTCCCCCCCGCCGCATGCGGTGAGAACCGCGAGCGCCGCGGCACAGCCCGCGAGAGCCGCCCCGCCCCTGCGCACGGTGGTAATCGTCATCCGTCCCCTCCTCGTCGGGTCGAGCCGGCCGGACCGCCCCCCACTTCGCCGGCCCGGCCGACACTGGGATGGACCCGGCAGGAGCCTCGGCCGTTGTGCCGCAGTGACGTGGATCACGTCGATCTCCTGGTTACGATCCGCGGATCGATCAGCCAGGGAGCGTGATCGACCCGCCATGCCGATGCCGGAACTCGGTCGTGTTCTGTCGGGGGCCTGGCGCACCATGGGGCCGTGGACGTCGCCGCCGCGAAGGGCTTGAGCGCATACCGCACCGTCCTCGCCCTTCCCGGCGTCGCATCCGTCACCGCGGTGTCGTTCCTCGCCCGCCTGCCCGCGTCCGCAGCGGCGATCACACTCACGCTGCACGTGGTGCTCACCCTCGACAAGGGGTATGCGGCTGCGGGGGTCGTCGGCGCAGCGGCCACCGTCGGCATGGCGATCGGCGCACCGCTGCTCGGCCGGCTGGTCGACCGGCGCGGGCTGCGCCCGATGCTCGCAATCACGCTGTCCGCCCAGGCCGTGTTCTGGGGTGTCGCGCCGTTCCTGCCGTACTCGGCCCTGCTGGTGAGCGCCCTGATCGGTGGTCTGCTCGGCGTGCCGGTCTACTCCGTCACCCGGCAGTCGCTCGCCGTTCTCGTGCCCCCTGGGCGCAGGCGGCAGGCGTTCGCGCTCGACTCGATGTCGGTCGAGTTCTCGTACATCATCGGGCCGGCGATCGGCGCGGTGCTGGCGTTGCAGGTGTCGTCCACGGCCGCCATGTGGACGGTCGGCGCCGGTTGGCTGGTGGCGGGCGGTGTTCTCGCGCTGCTGAACCCGCCCACCCGCGTGGCGGACGCCGCGGACGGTGGGCCGCCCCCGCCCGTCCGGCAGTGGCTCGACCGGCGCCTGCTCGGGGCTCTGCTGGCCACCACGGCCGCGGTGATCGTCGTCTTCGGCACCGAGCTGTCGATGATCGCCGGTCTCCAGCTCGGCGGGCAGGCAGGCTGGATCCCGGTCGCCAACGCCGTGTGGTGCGTTGCGTCGCTCGTCGGCGGGTTCGCGTACGGCGCGGCCCGGCGTTCCCGCTCGCTCCCGCTGCTCGTCGGCGGCCTCGGGGTCGCGGCGCTCCCCGTCGCGTTGGCGGGCCCGTGGTGGTCCTACGCCCTCCTGCTCGTGCCCGTCGGGCTGCTGATCGCGCCCTCGATGGCCGCGAGCGCCGAGACCGTCAGCGCGCTGGCGCCCGAGCACGTTCGCGGGCTGGTCACCGGGCTCCACGGCTCGGCCATCACCATCGGCGCCACCGTCGCCACGCCGCTCGCCGGGCTCATCGTCGACATCGCCTCACCCGCCGTCGCGGTCCTCACCGTCGCCTCGGTGGGGATGGGCGCCGCCGCGCTGGTCGGGCTGCTCGGCCGGCGCGGCGGGAGTCTTCCGTCACCCCCTCAGCGGGTTCTCAACCGATTTAGGGAAGACTTGCGGTGATGACCGCACCCCCGGACCGGCTCCCCCCCGCTCCCCCGTCAGCTCCGCCATCGCGGGACGCGGGGCGCCGTGGGGGTACCACCCGATACGTGGTCGCGGCCGTGTTCGCGGTGGCCGTGGCGGTGCCGACCGTGCCGGACCTCCTGTTCGGGCTCGACCGGCGCAGCCCGTTCGCACAGCTCGTGTCGATGCGGCCGTGGATCCTCGGCGGGGTGCTCGTCCTGCTCGTGCTGCTGCTCATCGTGATGGTGTTCGAGCGCCGGGTGTGGCCGTTCGCCGCCGGTGTGCTGGCAGTGCTCCTCGTCGGCGGAGGGATCGTCCTCCCCCGCGTGCTGCCCGACACCGCACCCGCGCGAGGGGCCCCCTTCCGGGTGCTGGCGTTCAACACGTTCGAGGGCGGGGCGAACGCCGAACAACTCGCCGCCCTGATCGAGGACCAGCAACCGGACGCGGTGGCGATCAGCGAGTCCGGCCGCAACTTCGCCGACAAGCTCCAACCACTGGTCGAGCCGCTGGGCTACCAGGTGCACGTCACCACCATCGATCCCGCGGACGACGACGTCGAGGAAGTCACCGCCGTCGTGTCGGACCAGCTCGGCGAGGTCGAGGTCCGCATCGGCGACGAGACCTCCGCATTCCCCTACATCGAGGTGAGCGGTGGGGAGCTCGACGCGCTCCGCTTCGTCGCGTTCCACGCGGTGGCACCGGTGCCCGGCTCCGTGCCGGACTGGAACGCCGACCTCGCGCTGCTCTCCCGGTGGTGCTCCGGGCCGACCCCGGCCGTGATCGCGGGCGACTTCAACGCCACGCTGGACCACTCCGCGCTGCGCGACGGCACCACCGGTTGCGAGGACGCGGCAGCGCAGCGGGGCGCCGGGCTGATCCCGACCTGGGGCCCGAGCCAGGGAACCCGGCAGTTCGGCCCGCAGATCGACCACGTGTTCGCCACGGACGGCATCGCCGCCGAGACGTTCGACGTGCGCGACATCGAGGGCAGCGACCACCGCGCGATCATGGCGACGCTGCGCATCCAGAACTCGTGAGTGATGACGAGTGCCGACGCACTCGTCACCACTCACGGCTGGTCAGAGACTGACCGCCACCGTCTCCGCGATCTCGTAGGTGTTCAGGGCGGCGCCCTTGCGCAGGTTGTCGCCACAGACGAACAGCTCGAGCGTGTTGGGGAAATCGAGGGCCTGCCGGATCCGGCCGACCCAGGTGGGGTCGCCACCGACGGCGTCGGCAGGCGTGGGGAACTCGCCCGCCGCCGGGTCGTCGCGCAGCACGATCGACGGCTGCTCGGCGAGCACCTTGCGAGCCGCCTCCACCGTGACCTCGCGCGAGAAGGTGGCGTGCACCGCGAGCGAGTGAGTGGTGACCACCGGGACCCGAACGCACGTGGCGGACACCTTGAGGTCCGGGATGCCGAGGATCTTGCGGGCCTCGTTGCGGACCTTGAGCTCCTCCGACGCCCAGCCGTCCTCCTTGAGCGAGCCAGCCCACGGCACGACGTTGAGCGCGAGCGGCGCGGGGAACGGCGACGCCGCGGCGTCGAGCCCCGCAGCGGCGAGCGTCTCCGCGACGTCGCCGCCCCGCACCCCGACCTCCTTGCCCGCCACGGCGGAGAGCTCGGCGTAGAGCCGGTCGATGCCGCCCTGGCCCGCGCCGGACGCGGCCTGGTAGGAGGCCACGACCAGCGCTTCCAGGCCGAACTCGCGGTGCAGCGCGCCCATGGCGGCCATCATCGACAGCGTGGTGCAGTTGGGGTTGGAGATGATCCCCTTCGGCCGCTCGGAGGCCTTCTCGGCGTTCACCTCGGGCACCACGAGCGGCACGTCGGGGTCCATCCGGAAGGCGCCGGAGTTGTCCACGGCCACCGCGCCGCGCTCGGCCGCGATCGGCGCCCACTGCGCGCTGACCTCGTCGGGCACGTCGAACAGCGCGACGTCGACGCCGTCGAACACCTCGGGTGCCAGCGCCCGCACGGTGATGTCCTGCCCGCGCACCCGCAGCACCTTGCCCGCCGACCGAGCCGACGCGACGAGCCTGATCTCCGACCACGGCACGTTCTCGCGTGCGTCGATGATCTCGATCATCGTGCTGCCGACCGCCCCGGTGGCGCCGACGAGCGCGAGCACCGGGCCCCGCTCGTGGCGCCCGTGCTCGTGGCGGCCGTGCTCCTCGTGGGCGAATCCGTCGGTCATCCCGGTCCCTGTCATTCCGGTCACCGTCCCGTTCCCGCGTGTACCACTGCCTGCTCGGCACCGCCGAGCTCGAACGCGGCGTGCAGTGCGCTCACCGCGGTGTCGAGCTGATCGGGCCTGCAGAGCACGGAGATCCGGATCTCCGAGGTGTTCATGGTCTCGATGTTGATCCCCGCGCTGGAGAGCGCCTCGCAGAACGTGGCCGTTACGCCAGGGTGCGAGCGCATCCCGGCGCCGACCAGCGACACCTTCCCGACCTCCGCGTCGTGCAGCACCTCGGCGAACCCGACCTCGGGCTGCGCGGCGGTGAGCGCGGCGACGGCACGCGGGCCGTCGGTGCGCGGCAGCGTGAACGTGATGTCGGTGCGCTGCGCCGACGTGCGGCTGATGTTCTGCAGCACCATGTCGATGTTGATCTCGGCATCGGCCACCGTGCGGAAGATCCGGGCCGCCATGCCGGGCGTGTCCGGCACATCGGTGACGGTGATCTTCGCTTCGGACCGGTCGTGAGCGACCCCTGTGATGATCGCCTGCTCCATGGGGATCTCCTCGATCGAGCCGGTGACGAGCGAGCCCGGCTTGTCGTTGTACGAGCTGCGCACCCGCAGCGGGACGTTGTAGCGCCGGGCGTACTCCACGGCGCGCAGGTGCAGGACCTTCGCCCCGCAGGCGGCCATCTCGAGCATCTCCTCGTAGGTGATGGTCTCGAGCAGCCGCGCGTCCGGGACGATGCGCGGATCGGCGCTGTAGATGCCGTCGACGTCGGTGTAGATCTCGCAGACGTCCGCCTCCAGCGCGGCGGCGAGCGCCACCGCCGTGGTGTCCGAACCGCCGCGGCCGAGCGTGGTGACGTCCTTCGAGTCCTGGCTCACTCCCTGGAACCCGGCGACGAGCACGATCGCGCCCTCGTCGAGGGCCTCGCGCAGCCGCTGCGGGTTGACCTGCACGATCCGCGCGTCCCCGTGCTTGGACGTGGTGATCATGCCGGCCTGCGAGCCGGTGAACGAGCGCGCCTGCGCGCCGAGCGAGTGGATCGCCATCGCCACGAGCGCGTTGGAGATGCGCTCACCGGCGGTGAGCAGCATGTCCAGCTCGCGCGGTGGGGGCGCCGGGGAGACCTGGTCGGCGAGGTCGAGCAGGTCGTCGGTGGTGTCACCCATGGCCGAGACCACCACGACGACGTCGTTGCCCTCTTTGTGCGTGCGGACGATCCGTTCGGCGACCTTCTTGATGCGGTCCGCGTCCTGAACGGACGATCCGCCGTACTTCTGCACGACGAGGGCCACCGCCGACCTCCTGTACTGGCCGCGCGGCTTCCCCGACGCGGCCTCCGGGCTCATCACCCCAGGTTGTGCGCCCGCGTGTTGGCGCGCGCTCCGGGTGCTGGTCGGGAGCCCACCCTACCGGCCGGGCCTCGTTGCGCAGATCGGAATGGGGTACGCCACAGCTCACCGGCGCCGCATCGCCCACAAGCGTGACCCGCCGAGCCCGCGCGGCAGGCGGCGCGCCGCCCGGCGCGATGGCTCCCGTTCGTCGAGCCGGGCCACCAGGTCACGGTGCACCCACTCGCGTTCCCAGCCGGGCGGTACGAGCCGCCGGTAGCCGGGCCCGAACCACGCCCACAGCGGCGGGCGCGGCGGCAGCCCCAGCCACTCCCCGAGGGGCGCGAGGAAGGGCTGCGCGTCCGGGTCGGCCCTGTCGACGACGAGGGTGCGGCCGGTCCACAGCAGGTTCCGCTCCACCGAGGCGGAGGCGAAGACGGTGCCGAACGCATCGGCCGCGGCCTCGAACAACGCGCGGACGGAGTGGTTCGCGACGCCGGCGTCCAGCCGGACGTCGAGCTGGTGCGAGGTCATCGGACCGATCCGCACGGGCCGCTGCGGCGTGCCGAGGCTGCCGCCGAGGCACGGCGGCTCGCCCGCCATGAACAGCAGCGTCTCGGCATTCGCGTACGCCCGCACGAACGCGCCGTCGCCGTCGCGGTCGAGGCGCCCGCGCAGCGGCTCGGTGGCGCCGAACCGGCGGGGCAACGCCTGGGGGAGGTGCTCGCGGCACAGCGCGAGCCAGCGCACGGGCAGGTCGGCGGGCTCACGGCGGCTGTCGACGTACCACCGCAACCGCAGGACGTCGACGCGCTCCTCGCGGGCCACGGCCGCACGCTAGTGCTAGTGCTCCAGCCTGTCGGTGCACCGGCCTACCCTGCTGTTCATGAGCCGGTCGGCCGGGCTGGGAGCGTGGCTCGCCACGCTGAGCACAGCGGAGCTGGAGGCCATCCTGCGCGCCCGGCCCGATGTGCTGCGCCACCCGGCGCCCACGGATCTCGCCATGCTGTCCGATCGGCTGGCGGCCCAGGCGTCGGTCAACCGCGCGCTGCTGGAGCTCTCCAAGCCCGCGCTGCAGGTCGCCGAGGCGCTGCTGGCGCTCGGTGGCACCGCGACGCGCGATGAGCTGCACGGCCTGCTCGGCGCCGCGGATGCCCCGCTCGTGGCCGCCGTCGACGCCGCGGTCGCGGAGCTCACCTCGATGGCGCTCGTGTGGCCACTGCACGGGCGGATTCGGCAGGTCGGCGGCTGGGGAGCGATCACGCCGGATCCGCTCGGCCTCGGCCGTCCGGCGCGCAAGCTCTACGGCCGGCTCGCCACGGAGCAGCTCGATCGCATCGGCGTCCAGCACGGCGTGCACGGTCTGGGGCGGGCGGGGATCGACGCCGTCGTGGCCATCCTCACCGACCCCGCCGCGGTCGCGGACCGGCTGTCCAGGGCCGATCCCGCGGTCGCGGAGGCCGTGCGACAGCTCGCATGGCACGGGCCCCGGCGCTCTGGGGTGCGGTTCCCCGAGCCCGGCGAGTCCGTCGAGCCCCACCACGTGGGCCACCAGATCGCGCTGCAGGGCTGGGTGGCGCCCACGGAGTGGGGTATCGCCGAGATGCCGCGAGAGGTCGCGCTCGCCGTACGAGGGCCGGGCTACCACGCGCCCTTCGACCCCCATCCGCCCCACGCGGCCACCGCGTCCGTCGACCCGGGGCAGCTGCGCGCTTCGAGCGAGCATGCCGCACTCGCGGCACTGGATGCGATCCGTGCGCTCGTCACGCTGCTGGGCGACAGCCCGCTCACCACCGTGCAGGGTGGTGGCATCGGCGTCCGCGAGCTGCGGCGGGCGGCCAAGGAGCTGGGTTCCGACATCACGAGCGTCCGGCTCGGGTTGGAGACCGCCGCCGCGGCGGGCCTTGTCGCGCTCGCTCGCGAGGGCGAAGGGCGCATCACGCCGCGCCGTGGGTACCAGCCGCCCGTCGGTGTCGCGCTGCCCACCGAGGCGGTCGACGAGTGGCTCGCCGCCGAACCGGCCGACGCCTACGCCCGGCTCCTGCTCGCGTGGTGGGGACTGCCGATGGTGCCCAGCCTGCGCGTCGACGAGTCCGGCCGGCCCGCTCCCGCCCTCGTGCGCGCCTACGGGCACCCGGAACACCAGCGGATGCGCTCGGGTGCGCTCGCCGCGCTGGCGACGCTGGGCGATTACAGGGGTCTCGTCGACCTCGACACGCTGCGCGAGCTGCTCGCCCACCGCGCGCCGATGGACCGCGAGTTCCCCGACGACGCCGCCCGGCTGCACGCCACCCTCTCCGAGGCCGAGGTGCTCGGCCTGGTCGCGACGGGAGCACTCACCCCGCTCGGACACCACCTGCTCACGGCCGTACGCGCCGACCAGCCCCACAGCGTGCTGCGGCGCGCCATCGCCGACGCGCTGCCCGCACCCACCGGCACCGCGACGTTCCTGCCCGACCTCACCGCACTCGTCACCGGCATCGCGGCCGCCCCACTCATGCGGCTGCTCGACGTGGCCGCCGACGCCGAGCGCCGCGACGTCACGTCGGTCTGGAGGTTCACGGCGGCAAGCGTGCGGCGGGCCCTCGACGCCGGCCACACGGCCGACGGACTGTTGGCCGCGCTCGCCGCGGCCGCCGACCACCCGATCCCGCAGCCCCTCGAATACCTCGTCCGCGACGTCGCCCGCCAGCACGGACAGGTCCAGGTGCGCGCGGTCACCACCTGCGTCCGCGTTGCCGACGCCGCGCTGGGCGCAGAGCTCGCGGCGCAGCGCACGCTGGCCCCGCTACGGCTGCAACCGCTGGCCGACACCGTCCTGGTCAGCGATCGCCCCGTGGCCGAGGTGCTGGAAGCGCTGCGGTCTGCCGGCTACTCGCCGGTGGAGCAGGACACCACCGGTACCACCGTGGTCACCCGCACGCCGGTGCGCCGGGCGCCCACACCGCCCGGAGAGCAATGGCCGGGCACACGGGTCGACGTGGCCGCGCTCGCGGCGCGGCTCACGGGTGCCGCATGAGGGTCAGGGGACGCGTCGCACCAGGCGCACCACGACCGTGGTGATCGCGAACCAGATCAGCGCCGCGGTTCCGTAGTTCAGCACCACGGCCAGGCGCGGGTCCTGGGGCAGGAACAGGTCGCTCAGACCGAGGTTGAACGTGTCGGCGGCGTCGCGGATCAGCTGAGTCAGCCCGTTCTCCGGGTTGGCGCCGAGCAGCGTGAGCACGATGTGCACCACGAGAACGGTGACGATCAGCATGCCGACGATCCGCAGCACGTTGCCGAGGGCGTCGATGCCCCGCCGTGCCGTGCTCCCCACTGCCACTGGAGACCTCCCCGGGCTCGTTGTACGCCATGCTCCCACGGCCCCCGCCGAGGTGCGCTACCCACTGGTATTACCCGATCGGGTGACGCTGGATCGTGGTGCCCGTCGGGCACCCCGCGGAGGGGCGGGTTGCGGAACTCCCCCTCCCCGGGGCTACTCTCGGGGACGTGGCACGCCTGCTCCTTCGCCGCCGCGGCGGGGTCTGACCGACCGGCCCCTCGTCGCGGGTTGTGGCGTGCGCCGGTCTTGAAAGATCGGCCCATCTCCCAGGAGCACCCCGATGACCACGTCCCCCGACGCCTACACGTCGTCGTCCGCCAGCCGCCTGCGCACGCCCGATCGTCCGGTTCCGGATGATCAGCCGGCCTGGAACCCGCAGCGCGGGTCCCATCTGCCGGTGCACCGGTACCGGTCTTTCCACGAGCTGGTGGAGCCGGTATCGCTGCCCGACCGCACCTGGCCGGACACGCGGATCACGAAGGCACCGCTGTGGTGCGCCGTCGACCTGCGCGACGGCAACCAGGCCCTGATCGACCCGATGAGCCCGGCCCGCAAACGCCGCATGTTCGACCTGCTGGTGCGGATGGGCTACAAGGAGATCGAGGTCGGGTTCCCGGCGGCGAGCCAGACCGACTTCGACTTCGTCCGCGAGATCATCGAGCAGGACCTGATCCCGGACGACGTCACGATCCAGGTGCTCACCCAGGCGCGCCCCGAGCTGATCGAGCGCACCTACGAGGCCTGCGAGGGCGCCCCGCGCGCGATCGTCCACCTCTACAACTCGACGTCGATCCTGCAGCGCCGCGTCGTCTTCCGGTCCGACCGCCAGGGCATCTCGAAGATCGCGACCGACGGCGCGGAGGACGTGCTGCGGTTCTCCGAGAAATACCCGCACACCGACTGGCGCTTCGAGTACTCCCCCGAGTCCTACACCGGCACCGAGCTCGAGTACGCCGTGGACGTCTGCAACGCCGTGAGCGCGATCTGGCAGCCAACCCCCGAGTCGCCGATGATCGTCAACCTGCCCGCGACCGTCGAGATGGCCACCCCGAACGTCTACGCCGACTCGATCGAGTGGATGCACCGGCACCTGGCCCGCCGCGACGCCGTGGTGCTGTCGCTGCACCCGCACAACGACCGCGGCACCGGTGTCGCCGCAGCCGAGCTGGGCTTCCAGGCAGGCGCCGACCGCATCGAAGGCTGCCTGTTCGGCAACGGCGAGCGCACAGGCAACGTCGACCTGGTCACGCTCGGGATGAACCTGTTCACCCAGGGCGTCGACCCGCAGATCGACTTCTCCGACATCGACGAGATCCGCCGCACCGTCGAGTACTGCAACCAGCTGCCCGTCGCCGAGCGCCACCCGTGGGGCGGCGACCTGGTCTACACCGCGTTCTCCGGCAGCCACCAGGACGCGATCAACAAGGGCTTCCAGGCCATGCAGGCCGACGCGGCCGAGGCAGGCGTCGAGGTCGACGACTTCCGCTGGGAGGTGCCGTACCTGCCGGTGGACCCCAAGGACATCGGGCGCACCTACGAGGCCGTGATCCGGGTGAACTCGCAGTCCGGCAAGGGCGGCGTCGCCTACATCATGAAGGCCGAACACCAGCTCGACCTGCCGCGGCGGCTGCAGATGGAGTTCTCGCGGGTGATCCAGGAGGTCACCGACACCGAGGGCGGCGAGATCTCCCCGAAGGAGATGCGCGACGTCTTCGAGTCGGAGTACCTCGACCGCGTCACCCCGCTCAAGCTGATCCGCCACCGCATCACGAGCGACGGCGAGGGCAACGACGAGATCGTCGCGACCGTCCGCGTCGAGAACGACCTGCACGAGATCGCCGGCAGCGGCAACGGCCCGATCGCCGCGTTCGTCGACGCGCTGGCGGGCATCGGGTTCGACGTGCGGGTGCTCGACTACCACGAGCACGCCATGTCCGCCGGCGACGACGCCAGGGCCGCCGCCTACGTCGAGTGCGCGGTGGAAGGCACGGTGCTGTGGGGCGTGGGCATCAACGGCTCGATCGTGAGCGCATCGCTCAAGGCGGTCGTCTCGGCGATCAACCGCGCCATGCGCTGACGGCTCCCCTCGTGAGTGGATACGCGTGCCATGGCGCGCGTATCCACTCACGAGGTCAGCGGCCCAGTATCTCCGTCACCGAGCCGGGGTGCTCGGGCACAACGCCGGGCCCGAGCACGTCATCGGCCGCCGCGGGCGGCTCCACCTGGTGCGGTTGCAGCGCGCCGCCGCGGATCTCCTCGGCCCAGTGGCAGGCCACGCGGTGGCCGGCGGGGGCTCCGGGGATCACCCGGAGCTCGGGGCGTTCGGAGTCGCAGCGCGTCGGCTGCCGCCACGGGCAGCGGGTGTGGAACCGGCAGCCGCGTGGCGGGGCCGCCGGGGAAGGGAGGTCGCCGGTGAGCAAGATGCGCTCGCGGCGGTCCTCCAGCTCGGGGTCCGGCACCGGGATCGCCGACAGCAGCGCCTTCGTGTACGGGTGCTGCGGGTCGTCGTAGAGCGCCTGCGACGACGCCTCCTCGACGATCCCGCCGAGGTACATGACCCCGATCCGGTCGCTGACGTGCCGGACAACCGCGAGGTCGTGGGCGATCACGAGGTAGGTCAGCCCGAGCTCGTCCTGCAGCCTGCCGAGCAGGTTCAGCACCTGGGCCTGCACCGACACGTCGAGTGCCGAGACCGGTTCGTCGGCCACGATCATGTCCGGCTCGACGGACAGGGCGCGGGCGATTCCGAGGCGCTGACGCTGCCCGCCGGAGAACTCGTGCGGGTAGCGGCGCAGCGCCGCTGCCGGGAGCCCGACGGAGTCGACGAGCTCCCGCAGCCGAGCGCCGTCCGCCTCCGGCCCATGGGACAGGCCGTGTGCCTTGATGCCCTCGAGCAGCATCGACTCCACCGACTGGCGCGGATCCAGGCTGGACATCGGGTCCTGGAACACCATCTGGAAGCGTCGGCGCATGGTGCGCAGCCGCTCACCGGTGAGCTTCGCGACGTCGACCCCGTCGAACTCGACCGTCCCCTCCGTCGGGTCGACGAGGCGCATGATCGCCCGACCGAGCGTCGACTTGCCACAGCCGGACTCGCCGACGAGCCCGTACGTCTCGCCGCCGCGGATCTGCAGCGAGACCCCGTCCACGGCATAGACGTGCCCGATGGTGCGGTCGAGCACCACGCCTCGCTTGATCGGGAAGTGCACGGCGAGGTCCCGCACGTCCAGCAGGGCGCCGTTCGATCGTTCGGCCATGTCGCTCACTCCGCGCTCGCCGGCACCGGGTTGTGGCAGCGCAGCAACCGCCCGCCGGACGTCTCACCGAGCGGCGTGACCTCGAGGCAGCGCTCCAGCGATCGAGGGCAACGTGGTGCAAACGCGCACGCGTGCTCCCATGGCACGTTGTCGACCACCGATCCCCGGATCGCCGGCAGCTCCTCCCCCTGCGGGCTGTCCAGGCGCGGGATCGACCGGAGCAGGCCGTGCGTGTACGGATGGCGGGGCGTGCTGAAAAGGCGGTGGCGCTGGGCCCGCTCCACGATCCGGCCCGCGTACAGCACGTTCACCGTCTCGCACAACCCGGCGACGACGCCCAGGTCGTGCGTGATCATGACGAGGGCGGCCCCCGTCTCCCGCACCAGCTCGCGCAGCAGCTCGAGGATCTGAGCCTGGATGGTGACGTCGAGCGCGGTGGTCGGCTCGTCCGCGATGAGCAGCCGGGGGCCGCACGCCAGCGCGATCGCGATGAGCGCCCGCTGTCGCATACCGCCGGAGAGCTGATGGGGGTAGGAGTCGAGCCGCCGCCGCGGGTCGGGGATCCCCACCCGGTCCAGCAGCTCGGCGGCGGCCTTGCGCGCCCCCGCCTTGCTCATCCCGCGGTGGCGCCGCAGCACCTCGGTGACCTGCAGCCCCACGGGAATCACAGGGTTCAGCGAGGTGAGCGGGTCCTGGAAGACCATCGACAGGTCGCGGCCGCGACGTTCCCGCATCTGCGGCTCGGACAGCGTCAGCAGATCGGTGCCGTCCATCACGACGCTGCCGCTCACGCGCACCCCGCGTTCCGGGAGCAGCCGCATGATCGCCATCGACGTCACGGACTTGCCGCAGCCCGACTCCCCGACAAGGCCGACAACCTGCCCCGGCGCGACGTCGAAGCTGACCCCGTCGACGGCCACGGTCTCCGGCTCGCCCTTGCGCTGGAAGGTGACGCGGAGGTCGCGGACCGAGAGCAGCGGCTCGGCCGTCGCGGTGCTGCCGCGTGCGTCGTCTGCACGGTGCACGGCCGTCATCGGCGCCCCTTCGGGTCGATGGCCTCGCGCAGCGACTCGCCGAGCAGCGTGAAACCGAGGGCGACCACGATGATCGCGAGCGCCGGATAGAACGCGAGCGCGGGCCGCACGTCGAGGTAGGTCTGAGCCTGGGCGAGCATGAGCCCCCACTCGGCGCGACCGGGGTCGGCGTCACCGAGGCCGAGGAACGACAGCGCCGCCGCGTCCAGGATCGAGGTGGCGAGGGTGAGGGTGGCCTGCACGATCACCGGGCCGATCGCGTTCGGCAGCATGTGGCGCAGCACCACCGCGGGCCGCTTGACTCCCAGCGCGGTGGCTGCCACGACGTGGTCGCTGTGGCGCTGGGCGAGCATCGACCCGCGCAGGAGACGCGCGAAGATCGGCACGCTCACGATCGACACCGCGATGATCACCGTGGTCTGTGACGGGCTCGCCGCGAGCGCCGCCACCGAGATCGCGAGCAGCAGACTCGGGATCGCCAGCAACACGTCCGTGATCCGCATGAGCAGGGTGTCCACCCAGCCGCCGAACGCGCCGGCCACGGTGCCGATCATGATGCCGAACACGAGCCCGATGAGGGTGGCCAGCACGCCGACGAGCAGCGTCTGCTGCGACGCGAGGATCATCCGGGAGAGGAAGTCCCGCCCGAGCTGATCGCTGCCCAGCGGGAATCCGTCCTGCGGTCCGGGGATCATGCCGGGTCGCAGGTCCTCCTGGAGCTGGGGGAACGCCGCGGTGGCATCGTGCGGTGCCAGCAGCGGTGCGAAGGCGGCCACCACGACGAAGATCCCGATGATGATCGCGCCGACGATCGCGGCCGGCTCGCGGCGCAGCCGGCGGAACGCCTCGGCGCTGAGGCTGCGCCCGCCCGCGATGTCGTCGATCCTGCTCCGGCGGCGTTCTAGCCACGTGGTCGTCATGACAACCGCACCCGGGGATCGATGATCGCGTAGGACAGGTCGACGAGCAGGTTCACCAGCACGTAGATCAGCGCGCCGAGCAGCAGCACCGCTTGCAGTCGCGGGTAGTCCCGCAGGGTGATCGCGTCGGCGAGCAGCGTGCCGATGCCGCCCCACACGAACACCCGCTCGGTGAGCACAGCCCCGGCGAGCAGGAGACCGACCTGCAGCCCGATCGTCGTGGAGACCGGCAGCAACGCGTTGCGCAGCACGTGCCGGCCGCGGACGGTGCCCGGCGCGAGGCCCTTCGAGTTCGCCGTGCGGACGAAGTCGGAGCCGAGCACGTCGAGCACGGACGCCCGGGTGATCCGCACGATCACCGCGAGCGGGATGGTCGCCAGTGTCAGCGCCGGCAGCACCAGGTGACTCAGCGCGTCGAGGCTCGCGTCGAACTCACGGGTGAGGAACCCGTCGAGCACCGCGAAACCGGTGACGTTGGTGGCGTCGACCGCCACCGACTGGCGGCCCGACGGCGGGAACCAGCCGAGGTCGACGGCGAACACGTCCTTCAACACGTAGCCGAGGAAGAACACCGGCACGGCCACACCGACGAGCGTGCCGATCACCGTGGCCACGTCGAGCGGCCGGCCGCGGTAGCGCGCCGCGACGTAGCCCAGCGGGATGCCGAGCCCGACCGCGATCACCAGGGCGGCGATCGACAGCTCGATCGTGGCCGGCAGGGCACGACCGAGCTCGTCGATCACCGGTTGCCCGGTGATCGAGGACGTGCCGAAGTCACCGGTGGCGACGCGACCGAGGAACCGGCCGTACTGCACCCAGATCGGTTGGTCGAGGCCCATCATGCGGTTGAGCTCCGCGATCCCCTCAGGGGTGGCTCGGTCGCCGAGGAGTGCGGTGGCCGGCCCACCTGGCAGCGACCGCAGCCACGCAAAGACGAGCATCGATAGCAGCAGGAGCGTCGGGATCACCTGCAGCAGGCGCCGCACCACGAAGCGCAGCATCATCCCCCCTCCATCGAACCAGGACGCCGAGAGTGGCACCGCCCGGCTGGGCGGTGCCACTCGGAGCTCCTCTCAGTCGACGCTGACCGTGAGGAACCGCTCATCGGTGAGGGGCGAGGGGATGAGACCGTTCACGCCCTGCCTCACCACGATCCCGGGGGGCGAGCTGGACAGCGGCACACCCGGCAGCTGCTCCATGATGATCCGGTTGGCGTCCCGGTACGCGGCGGCGTGCGCCTCCTCGCCCACGGTGGCGTCCGCCTTGGCGATGCTGTCGACGATCGCCGCGTCCTTGGGGAGGGTGAGCCCGAACTCGGGGCCCGGCGAGCCGAAGAAGCCCTCGATGAAGTTGCCCGCGTCGTTGTAGTCACCGGTCCAGCCGAGCAGGTGCAGGTCCTGCACGCCGTTGACCTGGACGTCGTCGAGGTAGCCGCCGTTCCACGGCCGCGCCACCGGGTTCACGGTGATTCCGACCTGCCGCAGGTTCTCCGCGAGCGCCGTGAAGATGTTGGTCGGGTTGGGCATGTAGGGCCGGCTGACCTCGGTCGGGTAGTAGAAGTTGAGCGTCAGGTTCGACTGCCCCGCCTCGGCGAGCAGTGCCCGCGCCCGCTCCGGGTCGTAGGGGATCGGCGCGATGTCCGGGTTGTAGCCGCTGACCGTGTCCGGGACGAACTGGGTGGCAACGACCGCGCCCTCGGGCAGCTGGTTGCGCACCATCGACTCGCGGTCGAGCGCATGCGCGATCGCCTGGCGCACCCGGACGTCCTGCAAAGCCGGGTTCTTCTGGTTGATCCCGAGGTAGAGGATGTTGAACACCGGCCGGACGAGGACCTGGAAGCCCGCCTCCTTCAGGGACGGCCAGTCGGCGGACGACGGGTAGTCGAAGCCGTCGATGGTGCCGGCCTGCAGCTCCTGCTTCCGGGCGTTCTCGTCCGGGATCACGCGGAAGATGAGCCGGTCGAGCTTGGCCGGCTCGCCCCAGTACTGGTCGTTGCGCACCAGCGTGATGGTCTGGTTCGTCCGGTCGTAGCTCTCGAAGCGGAACGGCCCGGTGCCCGTCGGGTGCTCCGTGGCGTAGGCGCTGTAGGCGAACGACTCACCACTCTGTGTGACCTCGTCCCCGTTGTACTGCTGGAGCGCAGCCGGGCTCGAGATCGACAGTGAGGTGAGCCCGAACGCCGCGGGGAACGCGCCCTTGGCCCTGTTCAGCTTGACGACCGCGGTGGTCGGGTTCGGTGCCTGGCAGGAGTTGTAGACCGGGTCGGTGGTGTCGTCGGTGAGGTTGTTCGCGTACCCGCCGAACAGCTCGTAGTAGTAGATCGCCTGGCTCTGCGCCGCCGCCGAGGGGAGGTTGAACCAGCGGTTGAAGTTGAAGCAGACCGCCTCGGCATTGAATGGCGTGCCGTCGTGGAAGGTCACGCCCTCCCGGAGGGTGAACGTCCACTCCGTGCCGTCGGCGCTCGGGGTCCACGCGGTGGCGAGCCCCGGGGTCAGCTCGGAGGTGCCGTGCTTGTAGGTGATCAGCGTGTCGTAGATCTGCCGCGACACCCGGAACGTCTCCCCGTCCTGGGCGAAGAGCGGATCGAAGCTCCGCGGGGCACCGGCCGCGCCGAACACCATCGTTCCGCCGGTGGTCCCGGCTCCGCCCTGTTCGGTGCCGGGGTCACGCTGGGACTCGGCGCACGCGGCGAGGGTGATGGCGAGCGCGCCGGCCACGCACGCGGCCGAGATACGTCTGGCAGCTGATCTCATGCGGGCAACACCTCTTCATAGGAGACCCGCTGGAAACTAGTGCGATCGCGATACCGATCGGTAGCTCGTCGAGTCACGGTTCCGCTACGGCCTCTAACGATCAGGTGACGCCGCCGGAGCCGGACTGTCGGTGGCCACCGGCACCCTTCCGGTCATGGGGGCCCGCGGAGCAGGCGATCGGCTGGTTCAGTCGGGTGATTGTCCGCGTACCGCGCGCCTTGCAATTGCAGGAGGACCTTGCGTGCGGCAATCTAAGTATCCGGCCGACCTTCCCCAACGCCGAGAGGGCCTGCCGGGTCATCCCGAGAGGAGGCCCGCCGTGACAAAGACTCCGGTACCCGCCTCCGCCGTCCTGCACTCATCGCGGAACTCCTGCGAACCAGGAGCCCGCACCCGTCCCGGAGACACCGGGACCCACAGCCGTCCGGCAACCCGCCGGCGAGAGCAGCACACGGGAAGGAGCCAACTGATGTCCCCACTGATGCACCCCGGGAAGCACACCGGTGCCAGCACGGCCGACCGGAACGGGTCGTCGCCATGATCACTCTGATCGTCGCAGGCCTCGGTCTTCTCGTACTGGTCGCGATCGTGGTCGGCGTCGTGGAGGCCGCACAGGCACCCACGTGGCGACAGATCGCGGCGGAGCGGCGCGCGCGCTGGGAGGCCGAGCAGCCGCGGCTGCACGGCGTCGACGCGTACTCCGGCTCCCAGTCCTACGACGACAGCTATGACGAGTCGTGGGACGACGACTAGGAAGCGCGATCCCGGGGAGTGATCGCGCGGCCGCCGGGGCCGTCCCAAGGTCGGGCGGCGGCCCCGGCCGATCCGCCCGCGATCGCCGGGCCGGCTCGGTCGCCGAGCCTGCGCTCAGAGAGCGTCGAACGCGCCGAGCTTGATCCCGGACACGAACGCGGCCCACTCCTGCGGGCTGAAGGTCAGCTCGCGGCTGCGGTCCTTGGTGTCGCGCACCGCCACGACACCTCCCTGTCGCACCCCGACCTCGACGCAATCTGCTCCGGAGCAGAAGCTGCTGGTCTTGTACTCGGCCGCCATGTGCTGGGTCATCTGGGTCTTCCTCCGGGGGGAGCGTGCTGGAGCTCGTATCGATGAACGATCTCCCGCGAGGCGTCGGGGCCCAACGCCCGGTCCGCCACATCCGCGAGGACGTCTTTATACATGTCCACATCAGACTCGTTCTCGTAGGTGTCCCCTGACGGGCCCTCGACGAACACGACGTCGCTGCCGGCCTGATCAGGGAACTCCAAGATCTGGAACGGCCCTGCGTGTGCGCGATGCAACCCGACCGTGAACGGAAGCACTCGAATGGTGACGTTGGACAGTTCCGAACGCTCACGCAGGTGGCGCATCTGTGCCGCCATCACGTCGGGCGACCCGACCACACGGCTCAACACGGACTCGTCCAGCACGACCACGAGCTCCAACGGCGGAACCCGCCGGGTGAGGGCCTCCTGGCGGCGCAGGCGAAGTTCGACGAGCTTCTCGACCTGGTCGTCGGTGGTTCGAGAGAGCAGCTCGGCAAGCACCGCACGCGTGTAATCGGGCACCTGCAGCAGGCCGTGGACCCACATGACCTCGAACGAACTCACCCGAACCGCCTCCGTTTCGAGGGCGGTATAGCGCGCCGGTGAGTTCATCACGAACCGCTCAGCCTGCACGCCGTCGGTGTAGCGCTCCCACCAGCCCTGCTCGCGGCTCTCGTGCACCAGCTGCGTGAGCCGCTCGCGCCGCCCATCGTCCGAGACGCTGTAGAGCTCCATCAACGCCACGACGTCAGGCATCCGGGGGATTCCCTTGCCGTTCTCGAGGCGACTGATCTTGGACGCCGAGCAGTCCAGCTCCTGGGCGACCTCGACGAGCTGCAAGCCGGCCCGGCGGCGGAGCTGGCGCAGCTCGACTCCAAGGCGCCGCCGCGGGCCTGCGGGGCCTTGCGCAGTGGGCATCATTCCGCCAGGGGTTGAGATTGCGACACGCAATTGCACGAACGGGCCGAGCATAACGGACCGAACCAGCCCGCCGAGCAGGCACATCGCATCGACAGCCTGATCGTGCTGCCGTAGCCCCAGGAGTAGCCCGAAGGAGTAGTCGCGGTAGCCTCTTCGCGCACCCTGGAGCCGGCGTGCGGGGGCTTGGACCCTCGGGTGGCCGACCAGCCGTGAGCGAGCCGGCGGGCCCGGTGTGCGGGACCGGCCGCACTACGGGAGCACAGGTGTGCCGGCCAGGGTCGGAAACCCACCGAGCGCCGTCTCGAAGGACTGCGCCAGCGCATAGAGGCCCACTTCGCCGCCGCGCTCAGCGATCAACTGCAGACCGAGCGGCATGCCGTCGACCGAGCACCGCATCGGTACCGTGATCGCCGGGTGGCGGCTCATGTTGAACGGAACGGTCCGCATCATCAGGTCGGTCCCATCCGCGTCGTTCATCGGCGCCGCACCGGGCATCGTCGGGGTTGCGAGGAAGGCCACTCGATCCAGGACCTGATCCACGTCGGACTCGAATCGTTGGCGGGTCGCCAGCGCCTCACGGTATACGTCGTCCGACAGCAGGCGGCCGGCCATCAGGCTCGTGTATGTCCACGTCGCGTAATCCTGCCAGCAATGCGCCAATCAGGCGTGATGACGGTGCGCGGCCTCGAATATGACACGGTTGTCACCGACGGTGCGAGTCACCAGTCCGATGTGGTCAAGGGTTGGAGACAACGGGAGCATTCCGGCCTGATCGACGCTGCCCCATGTCGGTTTGAGACCGACGACGCCGGCCCGCGCACTCAATGGCTCGCGTTTCTCAGCGCCCTGAAGCACGGTGAGTTCGATCCCGGGTGATCGCCGGGGCCGGGCCTGGCCCGGCCGATGACATGCGGACCTGATGGATACATCAACGGCATACGCGCGAACCAGACATGGCGTTGCTCGATCCATTCGAACCCCGGCCGAAGTGATTGCGGCCGCCGTATCCCGCGATACATGGACAGCCATCGAACATTCTCGGCCAGATGCTTCGGTCGAGCGCACGTTGTATCAACCGCCCCAGGAAGCTCCGTGCTGCGACGTGCTCGTACACGCGAAGCTCACCCGCGGGCCGCAGAACTCTCCTGATCTCGCCCAGTACCAGCGCGGATCAATGCCACGGAGCACAGGACGACCGTCGCGCCCACCACGAGCCTGCGAAATCTGCGCGGCACGCTTCCATCCATTCATTCGCAGGACGAACCAGGCGAGCCGGCACCCGGAGTTGGCCCGCTTCAGACGCTGTCGAAACCCCCGTCCTTCACTGTGCGGAGGAACTGGGCCCACTCGCCTGCCGTGACCAGCCAGAGCGGAGCGTCCGGGGTGAGGGTGCTGCGCAGCGCAACGCGGCCGTCCGGGAGACGTGCGGCCTCGACGCAGTCGCCCACGCTGCAGAACTCCCGCCCCACGAACTCGAGTTCGCGCCCCGCACCAGCCAACGGTCCACCCCTCCGACGCACGATCGGGTGATCGTACAGGGGCAGAGCGTGATCCACCGGCTCGCCGATCTACAGGTCGGCGGGCAGGGACTGGCGGCCAGGGGCCTACTCGTCGTACGTGTCGGCGACCTCCCGCAGGAAGCTCAACAGTTCGCGGCCCTCGAGGGCCTGCTTCCATGCCGCGTCTAGGCGATCGGAATGGGCCCGCACGATGTCGGCCTTCTCCTGCAGGCCGCCTCCGTCCTGGCCCTCGAAGAAGATGACATCGCTCTCGCCGTGGTCGAACGAGAGGATCTGGAACCCACCGCCGAGCAGCCCGTGCAGCCCGACGGAGAACGGGAGCACCCGCACCTCGATCGTCGACGAGCCGTCCTCGACGATCCCGCACAGGTGCTGCACCTGGTCACGCATGACGCCCGGCCCGTGGGCGGAGCGGCGTAGCACCGATTCATCGACCAGCGCCGCGATGTGCAGCGGGTCGGGCTCGCGCCGGAGAACGCTCTTGCGATCCAGCCGCATCCGGATCATCGTCTCCAGCGCCTCACCCGAGACGGTGGGCTGCGACGCCGTGATGACGGCTCGGGCGTAACGCTCGGTCTGCAGCAGGCCGGGCACGGCGCCCGAGGAGAACTGGCGGAGCCTGGACGCGCCTGCCTCGAGGCCGATGAAGCGGTGGAGGGTGGATCCCGGGGCGAGCAGGTCGCCGTACGAGTCGTACCACGCTGCCTGCTTGCCCTCGCCCGCCAGATGCACCAGCTCTTCACGCGAGCCAGGGGCCGAGTAGAGCCGCAGGAGTGTGTCTATCTCCGGGCGACGAGGGGTGGACAGCCCTGTCTCGATGCGACTGATCTTGGACACCGAGCAATCGAGCTCCTCGGCTGCCCGACTGACCGCCACCCCGGCTGCCTCCCGGAGACGCCGGAGCTCGGTGCCGAGGGTGCGACGGGACAGGACAGGGCTGGTGGCCATGCCAGTACCCCTTCGGGTCGGACCTGAGCTGCTGGGACGTCCGGTACGGGCGGACGCCGGGCGCGCGCCCGGCGGGGTGGCCCGCCGGGTGTGCGTGACGAATGAGAGTACTCCTGCCGCCACGCGATGGCCATCACTGTCGTGCAGAACACTGCACGCTTTGTGCACATCCTGTGAGCAATTCCGCTGTGCACTTGCATGGCGCAGCTGCGAGCCGCACACTCGGAGCCGAGGTCACCGCCCGAGGAGGCACCGATGACCGGGATCGCAGTCGTCGCCGTCGGAGGAGTCCTAGCGCTGGTCCTGCTGGCCGTCCTGATCGGAAACACGGACGCGCGAGCGCAGCGGGAGGCATGGAACCGGATCGCCCGCCATCGCCGTGAGCTCGGCGAGTGGGAGCGCGAGCTGATCAGGGCCGCCGAGTCGGAGGGGTGCCCGGCCTGCCGGCTGCTCCGCGAGCGGGGCAAGCTGCACGACCTGCTGTAGCCCCGCTCAGCTCAGGGCACGCCGTCCGGACAGGGCGCGGCCGAGGGTGAGCTCGTCGGCGAACTCGAGGTCGCCACCCATCGGGAGGCCGGACGCGAGCCGCGTGACCGTGAGACCGGGGAAGTCGCGCAGCAGTCGCAAGAGGTAGGTCGCCGTGGCCTCACCCTCGGTGTTCGGGTCGGTCGCGATGATCACCTCGGCGATCTCGGTCTCGTCGGCCGCCGGGCCGGTGCCGCCGAGCCGCGCAAGCAGCTCCCGGATCCGCAGCGCGTCGGGACCGACGCCCGCCAGCGGGTCGAGCGCTCCGCCGAGCACGTGATAGCGGCCCTTGAACTCGCGCGTGCGCTCGACTGCCAGCACGTCCTTCGGCTCCTCGACGACGCACACCAGTGTGGGATCGCGGCGCGCGTCGGCGCAGTAGCGGCACCGCTCCCGCTCAGACACGTTGCCGCACACGTCGCAGAAGCGGACGCCTTCCTTGACCTTCTGCAGCGCGTCCTGCAGCCGCGCGACATCGGCCGGATCGGCGGCGAGTAGATGGAACGCGATCCGCTGGGCGCTCTTCGGCCCCACACCCGGCAGCCGACCGAGCTCGTCGATCAGGTCCTGGACCGGTCCCTCGAACACGGCAGGCGAGCGCTATGCGCCGAGGCCGGGCAGGCCGAGGCCACCCGCGGCGTCACCGAGGCCACCCGCGAGCGGGCCCATCTTCTCGGCCTGCAGCTCCTGGGCCGCTTGCGTGGCGTCCTGGAACGCGCCGACGATGAGGTCCTGCAGCGTCTCGACGTCCTCGGGGTCGACGACCTTCGGGTCGATCCGCACGGCTCGCAGCTCGCCCGCGCCCGTGATGGTGACCTGCACCAACCCGTTGCCCGCCTGACCGATCACCTCCGCGGACGCCAACTCGGCCTGCGCGGCCATCAGCTGCTGCTGCATCTTCTGCGCCTGCTGCAGGATCATCTGCATGTCGGGCTGACCCGGTTGCACCAGCGATCTCCTCGCACATCGTGCCTGCGCCGGCACCGGCCGGCTCCATTGCCAGGCTAGGCCATCAGCGATCCGGGCGGCTGGCAGGCCAGTGCCCCGGACCGGAGGTCCGGCACACTCGCTCCGTGCACACATCGCGCTGGGTCGTGCTCGTCGTCACGGCGGTCCTGCCCACCGTCGCGTGCTCCGGCGCGGCCGCCGCCCCCGAGCCACCGGCCCCCGCCGCGGTGGCGACCGCGGCCGCGACGCCACCGCCCGTCGTGGTGCTCGATCCGGGCCACAACGGGCGCAACGGCGCCGAGCCGGCCGCCACCCGCCGGCTCGTTCCCGACGGTCGCGGCGGCGAGAAGGCGTGCAACACCGCGGGCACCTCCACCGACGCCGGCTACCCCGAGCACGCCTTCGCCTTCGACGTCGCCGAGCGGACGGCGACGAAGCTCGAGGCGGCAGGCGTCCGCGTCGTGCTGACCCGTCCGGACGACGACGGCGTGGGCCCGTGCGTGGACGAGCGCGGCCGCGCCGGTGGTGCGGCCGGTGCCGCGGCGACCGTCTCGATCCATGCCGACGGAGCCGCTCCGACCTCGTCGGGGTTCCACGTGGCCTACTCCGACCCGCCCTTGAACCCGGCGCAGGCCGGGCCGGCGCGGGATCTCGCCACCGCGCTGCGCGACGCGCTGCGATCGGGCGGGTTCCGGGACTCGGACTACATCGGCCGCGACGGTCTCTCGCCCCGGGCCGATCTCGCCGGGCTGAACCACGCCACCCGCCCGACCGCCCTCGTGGAATGCGCGAACATGCGCAATCCGGGCGAGGCAGTGGTCGTGTCCTCCCCCGAGGGACGCGAGCGCTACGCGGCCGCGATCAGCGACGGTGTGCTGGATTTCCTCGGGAGGTGATCGTCGGACCGGTGCGCTGGCGGCCACATGTGGCCATCCCCGCGCCGAGTCTCTGCACCGAAGCGACGATCTTGTTACGGCCGTTCGATGGCCCGCGCACCCAGCTGCGTGGTGAGCAGCTCGATCGCGGCTTCCTCCGGGTCGCGGCGCTCCGCGTCGCTCACCGGGACGGCGGCCTCTGCGAGCATCGCCTCCTCGTCGTCCTCCGGGGGCGCGTCCTCGTCGGGTGGCTCTGGAGGCAGCGGCACACCGTCGTCGGACGCAGGTGCCCTGCGGGTGGGCGCCTGGCGCTGGGCCCGCGGCGGGGACGTGGCCTGCTGCGGGCGCGACGGAGGTTCGGACCGCCGCGGAGCGCTGGCTCGACCACCTGCCGGCGGCGCGGCCGGGGCGTCACCCGACTCGCATCGCACCTGCCAGCGCACACCGAGCACCGAGTGCAGCGCGGCGGAGACGATGTCGGCGTTGCGCGACTCGGAGAGACGACGGGCGAGCGAAGGCGCGCCTATGCCGAGCACGAGTGTGTCGCCCTCCACGGCCCGCACCGTGGCATTGACCAGCATCGCCTCGATGCTGCGGCTCTGCGAGCGGGCCGCGGCGAGCACCTCGGACCACACGCGGCGGACGGCAGCGGCGTCCAGCGCGCCGCCTTGGCCGCCGGCCGGGGGCGCCAACGCGGGTGCGGGTGTGGCCGGCTCAGGTGGCGGAGGCTGGGCCGGCGGCGGCTGAGCCGGCGGGGTCTGGGCCGGCGGGGTCTGGGCCGGCGGCGACGGCCGTGCGGGCGGCGGCTCTTCCGGCGCAGGCGGCGCCTGGGCGGCAGGCCGTGCCGGCCGCTCGGCGCGCGCCTCGGGGGCGGCAGGACGCGCGGGCCGGGCACCGTCCTCCTCCGGACGGGAAGCAGCGGGGGCCTGGCTCGCCGGGGCGGCAGCGGGCGCCCGTTCTGCGGGCCCGGCGCCGGGGCCATCTGCCGGGGCCTCGCTCGGCCTGCGGAAGGTGCGCCTGCTGTCGCCGGCCCCTCCGTCCTCCTGCCCTGATGGCGCGGACGCGATGTCGCTGCGTCGCTCCAGCCGTTCGAGCCGCTCGAGGAGCCCGGGCTCGGCCGCGGTGGCCGCGGGCAGCAGCATCCGCGCGCAGAGGAGCTCCAGCAGCAGCCGCGGAGCGGTGGCGCCGCGCATCTCCGTGAGCCCGGTGTGGACGATCTCGCCGTACCGCGTGAGCGTGCCCCCGCCGATCTTGCCGGACTGCTCGGTCATGCGGGCGATCTCGTCGGCTGCGGCCTCGACCAGCCCGCGCTCCGCGGCCTCGGGCACCGACTGCAGCAGCACGAGGTCGCGCAGCCGTTGCAGGAGGTCGGCCGCGAACCGGCGGGGGTCGTGGCCCGCCTCGACGAGCCGGTCGACGGTCTCGAACACCGCGGCGCGGTCACCGGCGGCGAGCGCGTCGACCATGTCGTCGATCAGGGCGACGTCGGTGACGCCGAGCAGCGCGACCGCACGCTCGTAGGTGACGCCCTCCGGCCCGGCGCCGGCGAGCAGTTGGTCGAGCACCGAGAGCGTGTCGCGCGCCGACCCGCCGCCCGCCCGCAGTACCAGCGGGTAGACGGGCGGCGCCACGACCGCCCCCTCCTCCTCGCAGATCCGTTCGAGGAGTTTGCGGAGCGTGCCCGGCGGGATGAGCCGGAACGGGTAGTGGTGGGTACGCGAGCGGATGGTGGGCAGCACCTTGTCCGGTTCGGTGGTGGCGAACACGAACACGAGGTGCTCGGGCGGCTCCTCCACGATCTTCAGCAGGGCGTTGAAACCCTGCGTGGTGATCATGTGGGCCTCGTCGACGATGAACACCCGGTACCGCGACTCGGCGGGCGCGAAGAACGCGCGGTCGCGCAGCTCACGGGTGTCGTCGACACCACCGTGCGACGCCGCGTCCAGCTCGGTGACGTCGATGTTGCCTGGTCCGCCGGGTGCGAGGGAGACGCACGAGGCGCAGATGCCGCACGGGTCGGGGGTGGGCCCCTGCTCGCAGTTGAGCGAGCGGGCGAGGATGCGGGCCGAGGACGTCTTGCCGCAGCCCCGCGGCCCGGAGAACAGGTACGCGTGGTTGATGCGGCCCGAGGCCAGCGCGGTGCTCAGCGGCTCGGTGACGTGCTCCTGCCCGACCACCTCGGCGAACTTCGCCGGGCGGTACTTGCGGTACAGAGCCAGCGCCACGGCCGCGAGGCTACCCACCACCACCGACGCCCGTACGTCGGGGAACAACACGTGCCTCCGAACCAAGAACGTCGCCCGCCGCCCACGTGCGCGAGGCGGCCCTTCGACATGCCCCGCTCTGGACGCCTCCGGTGGCGCCGCGCACTGTGCGGGGCCGCCCCTCACGACTCAAGGGCGCCTACGGCGTCGCTTCGCGATCGCTGCGTGGCCGGGGTGGCCGGGGTCAGCGAAGCGGGGTAGCGCCAACCCCCAACCAAGACAGGAAGTCGAATGACCAAGCGGACGACGGTGGGGGGTCCGGGGGGCGAAGCCCCTCCGGCAGGGGGTCTGGGGGCTTGGCCCCCAGAGGACGCTGATGAGCGAGGCAGGCGAAGCGCGAAGCGCGAGCAGACCTCGCCCCCTCGCGAAGGGGACCCCGCGCACCCGCCAGAGCCCGTTGACCCTTGCTGCCTTCCGGCCCTGGGGGAGTTCACAGGATGGACGCCGCGCGGGGTCCGGGGGCGAGTGTACGGGAGTGGGGTCGCGGGGGCTGTGGGCGGCCCGGCTATGCTCCGAGGCGGAGGATTCGCCTAGTGGCCTATGGCGCACGCTTGGAAAGCGTGTTGGGTTCACGCCCTCGCGGGTTCGAATCCCGCATCCTCCGCGCCGCTGAGCAGTGAGAACGCCGGGTCGCCTCGATGCGACCCGGCGTTCTTGCATCTCGGCCGTGTGGTGAGCGCCGTGTGGTCAGATCGGCCACCATCGCGGGCCCTTCGCGCCGCCCGGGTCGTAGCCTGCGGATGGGCCGCACCCGCGGCGCCCCCGGACGAGCGACGTCGTACCCGGCACGACAAGACGACGCACCGGAGGTGTGTCGTGGCGTGGCTCGTGCTGTTGGTGTCGGGGGTTCTGGAGACGGTCTGGGTGGCGGCCTTGAGCCGCTCGGAGGGCTTCAGCAGGCTCGTGCCGTCGATCGTGTTCGTGGTGGCGCTCGTGCTGAGCATGGCCGGGCTGGCCTACGCCTTGCGAGAGATCCCGGTAGGCACCGGTTACGCGGTCTGGGTGGGGCTCGGGGCCGTCGGCACCGTCCTGTACGGGATGGCGGTGCTCGGCGAGCCGGTCACCGTGCTGCGGCTGCTCTGCCTCGGTGCCGTCGTCGCAGGCGTCGTCGGCCTGAAGTTCCTGCATTAGGACGGGCCCGATCGGGAACACGGCCAGTAGTGGGTCGTCAGGAGCGGCCCTCATGGGGGAACCAGGAGGAGCGATGACCGTCACGGGCATCATCACCGCGATCATCATCGGGGCCATCATCGGATTCCTCGGCCGCCTCGTGGCGCCGGGGAAGCAGGACATCCCGATCTGGCTGACCGTCGTGGTCGGCATCGTTGCCGCGTTCATCGGCACGTGGATCGCCGGACTGTTCGGCGTGGCCGACACCCGCGGCATCGACTGGCTCGAGATCGTCATGCAGGTCGTCGTCGCCGCGATCGGCGTCATCGTCGTGGCCGGGATCTACGGCCGTCGAGCGATTCGACGGTAGCCGGCGCAGCTGCCGGGTCGGGTCCCTTGCGCGCGGTACCTGCGCGCCGGGGACCTGACGTGTGTTCGGTGGCGGAAGGCATGATCGGACGATGCCGACGCCACCCACCTTCGCCGACGTGCAGGCGGCCGCGGAGCGGATCCGCGGGCACGCGCACCGCACGCCGGTGCTGACCTCACGCCGGATCGATGCCGATACCGGCGCCCGGCTGCATTTCAAGTGCGAGAACTTCCAGCGGATGGGCGCGTTCAAGTTCCGGGGCGCGTTCAACGCGCTGTCGCGGTTCGACGCGGATCAGCGCGGGGCCGGGGTCGTGACCTACTCGTCGGGGAACCACGCACAGGCGATCGCACTCGCCGCGAGCATCCTCGACGTTCCCGCCACCATCGTGATGCCGCACGACGCGCCGGAGAGCAAGGTGGCCGCGACGCTGGGGTACGGCGCGGCCGTCGTCCGCTACGACCGCTACACCGAGGATCGCGAGGAGATCGGACGGACGCTGGCGGCTGAGAAGGGCGTCACGCTCGTCCCGCCCTACGACCACGCGGACGTCATCGCGGGCCAGGGCACCGCCACCATGGAGCTCATCGAAGAGGTCGGCGAGCTCGACTCGCTGTTCGTCTGCCTCGGCGGGGGCGGTCTCCTGTCGGGAGCGGCGCTCGCCGCGCGTGCGCTGGCGCCGTCGTGCCGGATCATCGGCGTCGAACCGGAGGCGGGCGACGACGGTCTGCGCTCGTTCCGCAGCGGCTCGATCGTGCGCATCGACACCCCGGAAACGATCGCCGACGGCGCGCAGACCACAGCTCTCGGCGTGCTCCCGTTCGAGATCATCCGCCGGGATGTGGACGACATCGTCACCGCGAGCGACGCGGAGCTCGTGGCGGCCATGCGGGTGTTCGCGTCGACGATGAAGATCGTGGTGGAGCCGACGGGCTGCCTCGCGTTCGCCGCCGTCCGCCGGCTCGGCGCCGAGCTCGCCGGACAGCGCGTCGGGGTGCTGGTGAGCGGTGGGAACGTCGACCTCGACCGCTTCGCGGCGCTCGTCACGAGCTGATCGCCGGGTAGCGACGGTCCCGGATCAGCTCGTAAGATCCGCGGGCATCCGACGACGTCGCCCCTCCGCACCGACGGTAGCCGCCGTCCTGAGCGCCGCAGTTGTGTTGATCTGCGGCGGGTGCTCCACGGCCGCAGACCCCGCCGAGCAGCCGCGCGCCACCGCGGCGGCCCCGTGCGCGGAGACCGCCGCCACACCGCCCGCGGCCCGCCCGGCGGCGCTGACGGCCACCACGACCGACTGGTTCGGCCAGGGCGATCTGTGGTTCGGCATCCCCGACCACCCGCCCTCCGCGCAGGGCGACACGCTGGTGCTGAAGTTCCCGGTGGTCACACTGGTCGACGGCTTGCCGACGGCGTCACGCGGCGCGCCCACCGTCACCGCGGCTCGGGCCGATTCAGCGGGCGAGGCGCCGGGTCATGTCGGCGGCTTCGCACAGGCGTTCGGCACCGCCGACCTGTCCTTCTGGCCCGCGTCGGTGGCCTTCCCCGCTCCCGGGTGCTGGACCATCACCGGGCTGCTCGCTGCCGAGTCCCTGCAGTTCACGGTGTTGGTCGAGGAGCCGTGAGCCCGAGGTTCACGGGCAGGCTGTCCACTCCGAACACGAACGACAACTTCCGGAACGGCAGCTCGGACGGCTCGGTGCCGAGGTCGATGTCGGGGAACCGCCGGACGAGCGCCGGGTAGGCGGCCTTCAGCTCCATGCGGGCGAGCTCGGCGCCGATGCAGCGGTGCAGCCCGTGGCCGAAGGCCAGGTGGGGACGGGTCGGGCGGTGCGGGTCGAAGTCGTCCAGCCCTCCGTCGCGGTTGGCCGCGCTGAGCGAGCACAGGACGATGTCGCCCTCCTCGATGGTGGCACCGCCGATCTCCACCCGCTGCCTCGCGAAACGCGGGAACGCGACCTGCACGACCGTGAGGTAGCGCAGCAGCTCGTCGACGAAAGGGTCGACCGCCTCGTCGCTCTCCCGGATCGCCTCGCGGGTCTGCGGGTGCCGCATGAGCACGATCGTGCCGAGCGCGAGCATGCTGGCCGTGGTCTCGAGCCCGCCGGTGAGCAGGCCGTCGGCGAGGCCGGCGAGCTCGTGGTCGGACAGGTCGTCGCCGTGCTCGCGCACGAGGCGGCCGAGCAGGCCGTCGCCGGGCTCGTCCCGCTGGTGCTCCACGATCTTGAGCAGGTACTCCATGGACTCCGAGATCGCGCCGAGCGATCCGGTGACCCCGCCGAGCAGGTCGAAGCGGGTGGTGGACAGGCGCTGGAACTCGGCACGGTCGGAGTAGGGCACGCCGAGCAGCTCGCAGATCGTGAGCGACGGGATCGGCAGCGCGAAGCTCTGGACGAGGTCCACTCTCTCGCCCGCCTCTGCGGCAGCCTGCATCTCGTCCAGCTGGCCCGCCACGATCGCCTCGATCCGCGGCGCGAGCCTGCGCAGCCGGTGCCCGGTGAACTCCGGCGTGAGCAGCTTGCGCAGCCGCGTGTGGTCGGGTGGATCGGTGAACCCGAGACCTCCCGGGTTCTGCTCGGCCGTGATCCCGACCGTGCCGACGAGGTTGCTGAAGTCGCTGCTGAACGCGGGAGCGTTCGCGAGCACGGCCTTCGCCTCGTCGTACCCGGTGACCAGCCACGCCCGCAGCCCGAACGGGAGTTTCATCCGGCTGACGGGCTCGACGGCACGCCGCTCACCGAGCTCGGCCACCGGGTCGAGCCCCTCGCGCTGCAGCGGCACCATGGCCGAGTCGGGCAGTACCGACAGCAGTGCATCCGTGCTGCCGCTGCGCCTGCGGCCCAGCCGCAGGCGGGCGAGAGTGGTGATGATGCGTCTGCGGGCCCCCCACATGCGGCAGAACTCTATGCAGGCGAGCGACCCTGATGGTGAGAGTGTGCTGAGATCGGTCGTCCTGCGTCGGTGAGGAACATCCGCGGTGCGCCGGCGAGCTCGTCCGTCATCCGAAATGCTCGGCGAGCGGGGTTAGGCTCGCAACGCGATGCCGAACCCCCAGGACGACGTGCTGGCCCTGATGTCCGCCCGAACCGGGCACTTCCCGCTGGAGTCCGGCCACCACGGCGAGCTGTGGCTGGAGCTGGACGCGTTGTGCTGGGATCCCTCGGCGCTGGAGCCGCTCGCGCACCGGCTGGCGGACCTGATCCGGCCGCACGCGCCGGACGTCGTGTGCGGGCCGCTGGTCGGCGGCGCGTTCCTCGCCCAGCTCGTGGCGGCGCGGCTCGGTGTCCGGTTCTGCCACACCGAGCGGGCCTCGACGGGCGACGGCCTCTACGCGGCCACCTACCGGCTGCCCGATGCGCTGGCTACCCGGCTCATCGGTCTGCGGGTCGCGATCGTCGACGACGTGGTCAACGCCGGCTCGGCCGTCCGGGCCACGCTCGCCGCGCTCACGCCTGCGGGCGCACTGCCGGTGGCGCTCGGGGCGTTGCTCGCCCTCGGAACCACGCCTGCGGCGGTGGCCGCGTCGGCCGGCCTGCCGCTCGAGGCGGTCGCCACCCGCGAGAACGAGATCTGGGAGCCGGGACGCTGCCCGCGCTGCGCACACGGGGAGCCGCTGCAGACGCCGTGACGGATCATCGGGGCATGGCGGTACTCGACGTGATCGTCCCGAGGCTCGTCTCGCTCCCGGGAGTCGTCGCCGTGGTGCTCGGCGGGAGCCGGGCGCGCGGCACGAACCGTCCGGACAGCAACTGGGACATCGGGCTCTACTACCGCGGCGGCTTCGACGCCGGGCTCATCGCCGGCCTCGGCTTCCCCGGGCGCGTCGCGCAGCCCGGGGAGTGGGGCCGGATCGTCAACGGCGGGGCGTGGCTGTCGGTCGATGGCGCGCCGGTGGACGTGCTGCTGCGCGACCTCGACGTCATCGAGGGATGGTTGGTAGACGCGCAGGCAGGCCACTTCGAGATCGACAACGTCGAGGGCCACATCGCCGGCCTGCCCACCTACACCCCGGTCGGCGAGCTCGCGATCTCCCGGGTCCTGCACGGCAGGCTGCCGCGGGTGACCTACCCGGACGCGCTACGGACGGCGGCGGGCATGCGGTGGCGCTGGGGCGGCGGCTTCTCGCTCGTGCACGCCGAGAAGTACGCGAGGCGTGGGGACGTCACCCTCGCCGCGGGGACGATGGCGCGGGCCACCGCGCAGACCGCGCACGGTGTTCTGGCCGAGCGCGGCGAGTGGGTGCTGAACGAGAAGGGCATCGTCGACGCGGCAGGCCTCGCCGCGGCCCACGAGATCATCGGAACGTGCGCCCGCGATCCGGAAGGGGCGGTACGCAGGATGCGCGAACTCCTGTCCCCTCCTCGGCTGGACGAACTGAACGCCCGTACGGCCGGTGCCCCGTAGCCGGGAGCTACCCGCCGGTCGACGCGGGTTCGTGGCGAGTACGGCCGGTCAGTGCGGCCGCGGTCATGGCGACGTGCCGGGCCAGCAGCTCGGCCGCGGTGTCGGCGTCGCGGGCCAGTGCCGCCTCCTCGAGGCGCCGGTGTTCCTCGAAGCCGTCCCGGTCGGGGTTGCGGTGGGTCGACCAGCGGCGGGCCAGCTCGCTCGCGGTCCACATCCGGTCGAAGGCCTCCAGCAGGACGGAGTTGCCGCAACCCTCCAGCAGGGCGCGGTGGAAGACCCGGTGGGCTTCCGACCACGCGCGGCTGTAGTACTCGCCCTCCTCCGGTACGTACACGGGGGTGCGCGTCAGCCGGTGGTGGGCGGCTCGCACGCGGGCCTCCCAGTCGACGTCGCCGCGCTCGATGGACATTCGCAGCACGACCGGTTCGACGGCCTGGCGGGCCTCCGCGATCTCCTGCCAGCGGCGGTCGGAGAAGGCCGCGACGGCGAAGCCGCGGTTGGGCAGCCGGTCGGCGATGCCGTCGCCGACCACCCGCACGAGCGCCTCGCGCACGACGGCGAGGCTCACGCCCCGTTCCTTGGCGAGGTCCTGCGGTTTGAGGGCGGCACCGGGGGCGTGCTCGCCGCGCATGATCGCGTTCCGCAGGTGTGCGTAGACCTGCTCGGAGAGCATCTGCTTCCCCGATGTGTCGGACGTCGGCGGCATGGCGGAAGCATAGACGATCCTGCAGATAATCGATTATCAGTGCTATGGTCGATCTTGCCCCGCAACACGACCTGAGAGGAACGACGCGATGAGCGCGAACGACCCCTTCGCCCGCCTCCCGGAGGTGGCCTCCTTCACCGTCACCAGCACCACCATCTCCGACGGTGCCGCTTGGTCGCCCGAGCAGTACTCCGGCATCTTCGGCGTCCCGGGCGGGGAGGACGTCTCCCCGCAGCTGTCCTGGCACGGCGCCCCGGAAGGCACCAAGAGCTACGCCGTCACCGTCTACGACCCCGACGCCCCCACCGGGTCCGGGTTCTGGCACTGGGCGCTCGCCGACATCCCCGCCACCGTCACCGAGCTGCCGGAGGGCGCAGGCGACGACACCGGCTCGGGCTTGCCCGCAAGCGCCTTCCAGCTGCGCAACGACGCCGGCGCGGCCCGCTTCATCGGCGCCGCCCCGCCGGCCGGGCATGGACCTCACCGCTACTTCGTCGTGGTGCACGCCCTCGACGTCGAGTCCATCGGCGTGTCGGCCGACGCCACCCCGGCCGTCCTCGGCTTCACCATGTTCGGACACGTCCTCGGCCGTGCGGTTCTGATCGCCATCGGCGAGACCCCCGCCTGACGAACAGCTCGTCGGGACGCGCCACAACGAAGAGCGCCGGGCCCTCCCTCACGGGGAGGCCCGGCGTTTCGCCTGTTCAGGCTCGCGGTAGCGGTGGGATTTGAACCCACGGAGGCTTGCACCTCACGCGCTTTCGAGGTCTGCGATCGCTCGTTCACGATCGTCCGGCCGGATGGCCGAGATCCGGCCGTCGAAGCCTGCGGCTGCGCGCGGCGCTTCTGGGGACTGGGACGGGTGGTTGCGGCGGGCGGAGGTGGTGCCGGTCGCCAACCGGGACGCCCTGCGGGCAACCGCCTCTGACCTGCGAGTGGTCGAGCTGGCCGGCAACCACTTCGGCGTGATGACCGACGCGAGCACCGCGGAGGCGGTCGCCGACCTGCTCACCTGACGCGATCGCCCGTGATCAGCGAACGACCTCCAGGGGACGGGAGCGGGCTATCCGACGACAGGCTACGGGGCCAGGGACTCAGGGTGGATCCGCTCGACCCGATCCCGCTTGGTGTACATGTCCCAGTAGTGCTCGGCGAGGTCGTCCGGGTCGACGACCGGGAACGCCCCAAGCAGGTCAGAGTTGGTCGCCGCCTCGCCCATCTCACTCTCGACCATCTCGCTGCGGGCGATGCCGGCCCCGATGGACAGTGTCCCAGCGTAGATACCAGTGTCGGCGAGCTCGCCGCTCAGGGAGTACAGGTAGTTGCGGGCGGCTGCCATCACCGGACCGACACCGCTGAGGTGGGGCATCGGCTGCACCGCCGTGTAGCCGGTGGTCATCAAGACGGCGCCGTCACCGCGATCGGTCATCTCCGGCAACACGGCACGGAACACCTCCACCGGGGTGAGCAGCAGCAGGCGCGAGAGCCCTTCCAGGGTGGCCGCGTCCAGTTGGGCGGCCGGGGTGAAGGACACCTCGCCGCCGATCGGCCCGTACTCGATCACATCGATCCGGCCGAATCGGTCGCGAATGGCCGCGATCAGTGCGGGCACCTCGCCGGGCTCGGACAGGTCGGCCGAGAAGGCAGCCGCCTCGACGCCTTCGCCGGCGAGCTTCTCGACGAGCGCGTCCAGACGGTCCTTGCGGCGCGCCACCAGGGCGACCCGGAAGCCTTCGCGCCCGAAGCGCTGGGCCACGGACACGCCGAGACCGGTACCAGCCCCGAGGACGGCGAGCACTTTGGACATGGGCTAATCCTCCAATTCTCACTTCTTGTGCGTAGCGCCATGATGGACCGGTATGGAAACGTGTACAAAAGGCACATCCGTGTCCGCTTCGAAGGGAGATGTGCGCCGTGGACGCAGCCCAGCCGGCTCCCGCCCGGCTCCCGGGGACCTGCGCGTACCTACCGGCCGAGCATGCGGACGTCATCAGGCAGGTCCTGGACCGCGTCGGCGACAAATGGACCATGCTCGTGGTCGTCACCTTGCGGGACGGTCCCCGGCGCTACACCGAGCTGCAGCGCGAGATTCCCGGCATATCCCAGCGCATGCTCACCCTCACCCTGCGTCAGCTGCAGCAGGACGGGCTGGTGACGAGAACGGCCTATGCGGAAGTGCCGCCCCGCGTGGAGTACGCCCTCACCCCACTGAGTCGCAGCCTCCTCGAGATCGTCACACCGCTGGTCAACTGGGCCTCCGAGCACCACGACGAGATCCGCGCGAACCAGGCGCGCGCCGCCGCACGGACCGTCGGGTCACACGGTCAGTAGAACTCGACCGTGTTCACCACGTTGCGCAGTGGGTGGCCGTCCAGCAGGCAGGCGGCGTTGTCGGCGAAGAGCTCCGCGATCCGCGGGCTTATCGCGCGATGCGCTGCTTGCTTCCTCGACCTGCTTCCACGCTCCAGTCAGCGCTGACGCAAGCCAGCCAGCTGGGGGTCGCGGGCCGGTCGCCGCGGGATGGGCTCCTTCGCTGCCCGACCCAGAAGTTCGACCCGAAACCCGGAATCCCCCGGGTGTACTTGACGGGCGCGATCCGGTGTACTGGGCGCCCGCCCACCGACCGCGATCCGTGCCCGGCCATCGCCGCTGGGCGGGTCGGCGGACGGAGCGGGCTTGGCACCGGGTCGCACCGAGCGCCAGGAGGGATCGACGTGGTCGCCAAGCAGAACGAAGTCGTCGTCTCGAACGCGCCGCCTGGGGTCAGCCGCCGGACGGTGGTTGGCCGTTTGGTGGTCGGAGGCGCGGCTGCGGCGTTCTTCGCGCACAATCTGGACGCGGCGGTGGCGCAGGACACGACTCCCAGCGCGGGCGAGTGCGTGGCCACCGCCCCGCCCGCCCAGGATGGCGTCGGTCTCGCGTCCCTGCTCGTCGGCGGAATCGTCCGCGACATGCCGGCCGGTCCGGTCGAGGTGCGCATCGCCCGGCTCACCCTCGAGCCGGGCGCCAGCGTCCCGCCCGCGACCCTGCCGTACCCAGCGCTGATGTACATCGAGACCGGTGAATCGACCTGCCCAGGCAACCCCGGCAAGATCATGTACGGCGCGGACGGCGCGGTGCTTCACGAGACGACCGGGGAGGCGGCCGGTCACGTCTGCCCGACCGGGACCACATGGTCCATCCCCGGTGGGATTGAGGATGCGGCGGCCAACGAGGGCGTGAAGCTGATGAGCTCGCTCATCATCGAGTTCGTCCCGGTCGAGACCGGCGCCACCCCGACCTCCTAACCGCAGGAGCGCCGGCCGAACTGCAACCACAACCACAACTGCAACCACAACGACGAACGCCGGGCGCTTCCTCGCGGAAGGCCCGGCGTTTCGCCTGTTCAGGCTGGCGGTAGCGGTGGGATTTGAACCCACGGAGGCTTGCACCTCACGCGCTTTCGAGGCGCGCTCCTTCGGCCGCTCGGACACGCTACCGCCGACGAGCTTACAAGGTGCCCCACCGGCGTTTCGCCCCGCCCGCGGGACACGGCAGAATCCAGCGGTGATCTCCTCGTCCGCGGTCCGGCGTGTGCTCGCGGTGGCCGCTCTCGTCCTCGTCGCCGCCGCCTGCGCACCCGAGCCCGCCGCCGCACCCCCTGCGGCGGGCGCACCGTCCTGCGAGCCCGGCGCCCTGCCGACCCTGGCGTCCGGCACGCTCACGTTCGGCACCGACCAGCCTGTCTACCCGCCGTGGTACCTCGACGACGACCCGACGTCCGGCCGCGGCTTCGAGAGCGCGGTGGCGTACGCGATCGCCGACGGGCTCGGCTACCCGCGGGACAAGGTCACCTGGGTCCGGGTGCCGTTCAACGCGTCCATCCAGCCGGGGCCCAAGTCCTACGACCTGAACCTCACCGAGTTCTCGATCACGCCGGAGCGGGCGCAGGCCGTGGACTTCTCGGCGCCCTACTACGACGTGAAGCAGGCGGTGGTCGCGCTGTCGACCGGCCCGGCCGCGGCCGCCACCTCGATCGCGGATCTGAAGGGCGCGCGCCTTGGCGCGCAGGTTGGCACCACGAGCTACCAGGCGATCATCGACCAGATCGCCCCCACCACCGAGCCTGCTGTGTTCAACACGAACGACGACGCGAAGCTGGCCCTCTCCAACGGACAGGTCGATGCCATCGTGGTGGACCTGCCCACCGCCTTCTACATCACCTCCGCGGAACTGGAAGGCTCGGAGATCGTCGGGCAGCTCCCGCTGGGCGGCGGCACGCCGGAGCAGTTCGGCGCCGTGCTGGACAAGGACAGCCCGCTCACGACGTGCGTCTCGGCCGCGGTCGAGAAGCTTCGCGCGGACGGCACGCTGGCCGCGCTGGAGGAGCAGTGGCTCGCCTCGGCGGAGACAGCCCCGGAACTGCGGTGATCCTGAGCCCGCTGGCCAAGGAACGGGGCGACTACCGTCGCTCGCGGGCCCGGCGCTCCACCCTGGTGGCGCTCGCGTCCACCCTGGTGTTCACGGCGGCGGTCGTGCTCGGCGTGACCAGTGCTCCTGGCTGGCCACGTGTCCAGGAGACGTTCCTCGACGTGCGGGTCGGCTGGGAGTCGCTGCCGGCCGTCGCGGCGGGTCTGTGGCTGAACGTGCGGGTGCTCGTGGTCGCTGAGCTCGGGGTGCTCGCGCTCGGGCTGCTGATCGCCGTGCTGCGCACGCTGCGCGGCCCGGTGTTCTTCCCGCTGCGCGCACTGGCCACCGGCTACGTCGACCTGTTCCGCGGCGTGCCGCTGCTCATCGCGCTGTACCTGATCGGATTCGGGCTGCCCGCGTTGCGCCTGCAGGGCATCCCGACCGACACGGCGGTGCTCGGCACCATCACGCTGATCCTGATCTACTCCGCGTACGTGGCCGAGGTGTTCAGGGCGGGCATCGAATCGGTACACCCGTCGCAGCGCGCCGCGGCCCGCTCGCTCGGCCTGTCCCACCGCCAGTCGATGCGGCTGGTGATCCTCCCGCAGGCGGTGCGGCGCGTGCTGCCGCCGCTGCTCAACGACTTCGTGGCCCTGCAGAAGGACGTCGGGCTGATCTCGGTGCTCGGCGCCGTCGACGCGATCCGGGCTGCCCAGATCGCGTCGGCGCGCACGTTCGACTTCACGCCGTACGTCGTGGCGGCGCTGCTGTTCGTGCTGCTCGCGGTGCCCACCGGGCGCATCGCCGACGTCATGGCGGCGCGGGCGGCCCGGCGACAGGGGCTCGCATGACCCCGGTGCTCGAGGTGCGCGGCATCGTCAAGCGCTACGGCGACGCCACCGTGCTCGACCACGTCGACCTCGCGGTCGGCGAACACCAGGTGGTCACGGTGATCGGCTCGTCCGGTTCGGGGAAGTCGACGCTCCTGCGCTGCGTCGACCTGCTCGAAGAGATCGACGACGGCCACGTGTTGCTGGACGGCGTCGACGTCTCGGACCCGCGTGCCGATACGGCAGCTGCCCAGCGGCGCATGGCGATCGTCTTCCAGGCGTTCAACCTGTTCCCGCACATGACCGCCCTCCAGAACGTCGCGCTCGCCCCGCGTGTGGTGCACGGCGTATCCGCCGCCGCGGCCGACGAGCGGGCGCGCGAACTGCTCGACCGCGTCGGGCTCGCCGACCGGGCCGCCAGCCACCCCGACCGGCTCTCCGGCGGCCAGCAACAGCGCGTGGCGATCGCAAGGGCCCTCGCCGTCCGCCCCCGCCTGCTCCTGCTCGACGAGATCACCTCCGCCCTCGACCCGGAGCTGGTCGGGGAGGTGCTCGCGATCGTGCGGGGGCTCGCAGCCGACGGCATCACGATCCTGATGGCGACGCACGAGATGGGCTTCGCCCGCCAGGTTTCCGACCAGGTCTGCTTCCTCGACGGCGGGCGGGTGCTCGAGTCCGGCCCGCCTGCCCAGGTGCTCGGCGACCCCGTTCAGGAGCGCACACGGCAGTTCCTGTCCCGCGTGATCGCCGCCGGACGGCTGGGGTAGGGCCGTCCGGTTACCTCCAATACGGTGAACGCCATGCGCCGGTTGCTCGCCGCCCTGCCCGTCGTGGTGCTGCTGCTCGCGGGCTGTGCGTCGGCGCAGGCGCCGCCGCCTCCCCCGCCCCCACCTCCCGCCCCCGTGACGCCCACCGTGGTGACCACGGCGGGCGAGTGGGCAGGCCGGATCGGGATCCCCGGTGCGGCCGTCGAGATCGGCATCCGGCTGACGGCCGAGAACGGTGGGCTCCGCGGGGAGATCGACATCCCGGCGCAGGCGGTCAAGGCGATGCCGCTCTCCGACGTGCTGCTGGAGGGTCGCGAGCTGTCCTTCCGCCTCCCCGAGGTGGGGGGCGACGCGTGGTTCCACGGCACGTTCGAGACCGACGGGAAGAGCGTTCCCGGCGCGTTCACGCAGTTCGGGCAGTCGTTCCCGCTCGTGCTCCGCCCGGGCCCCGTCGCGGGCAGGCCGCAGGAGCCCAAGGCGCCGTTCCCGTACCGCATCGAGGACGTCAAGTACCCCGGCCAAGGCGTCGACATCGCGGGCACGCTGACCCGGCCGGAGGGGCCCGGGCCGTTCACCGCGGTCGTGCTCCTCACCGGCAGTGGCGCGCAGAACCGCGACGAGGAGCTCTTCGGGCACAAACCGTTCCTGCTGCTCGCGGACGTCCTGACGCGCGCGGGGTACGCGGTGCTGCGCGTCGACGACCGCGGCGTCGGCGGATCCACCGGATCGCTCTACGAGTCCGGCTACGACCAGCTCGCCGGTGACGCGGTGGCGGGCGTGGAGTTCCTCCGCGGCCGGCCCGAGATCAACCGGGACAAGATCGGGCTGCTCGGGCACAGCGAGGGCGGATACCTCGTGCCGCTCGTCGCGCAACGCACCCCGGTGGCGTTCGCGATCATGATGGCCGGACCGGCCGCGTCGGGCGAGGAAGTGCTCGCGCTGCAGAACCAGCTGCTGCTGGAGTCGGCGGGAGCGCCGCCCGAGGTCGTGTCCGACCAGATCGCGTACGTCCGCACGCTGGTCGCCCTGCTGCGGGCCGAGGACTACCAGCGGGCACGCGGCCTCGCCGTGCGCCAGCTCGTGGCACAGGCGACGGGCCTGCCCCCCGAGCAGCAACCCACCCCGGAGCAGATCGAGGCCCAGGTGGCGGCGACCGTGAACCCCTACTACCGCGCCTGGGCGGTGCACGACCCGGCCCCCGCGCTGCAGGCGCTGCGGGTACCGGTGCTCGCGTTCTTCGGCGGCGCCGACCTGCAGGTGCCCGCCGGGCAGAACGAGCCGCTGATGCGCTCGCTCCTCGCCGGAAGCCCGGACGCAACCGTCCGCACCCTTCCCGGGCTCAACCACCTGATGCAGCCGGCCACGAACGGCGGGCTGGACGAGTACGCCACCATCGACACGACCATCGACCCGTCGGCACTCGAGCTGGTGCGGAGCTGGCTCACGCAGCGCTTCCCGAGGTAGTTCCCGGTGGTCGGCGCTAGTCGACCTGCGGGAGGCCGCGGTGGGGCGCGAAGAAGTCCTCCAGCAGCGCGGCGCACTCCGCCTCCAGCACGCCGCCCACCACCTCGGGGCGGTGGTTCAGGCGCCGGTCGCGCAGCACGTCCCACAACGAGCCCGCGGCGCCCGTCTTCGGCTCCCACGCGCCGAAGACGACCCGGCGCACCCGGGCCAGCCCGAGCGCCCCCGCGCACATCGTGCACGGCTCGACCGTGACCGCGACCGTGCAACCCTCCAGCCGCCACTCACCTGTGACGCGCGCGGCGGCGCGCAGGGCGAGCAGCTCGGCGTGGGCGGTGGGGTCGCCGAGGGCCTCGCGCGCGTTGCAGGCGGCGGCGAGCTCGCGGCCAGAAGCGTCGACGACGACCGCACCGATCGGGACATCACCGGTGGCGGGTGCGGCCGCGGCCACCTCGAGCGCACGCCGGACGAGCACCTCGTCCGAGGCGAGCCAAGGCAAAACCACCTAGCTGACGACCTCGGCGAGCGCGTCGGCGAACCCGCAGCGACGACCGATCGCGGCGAGCTGCTCGTCGGGGTAGAGCTCCACCTCGGCGGCGAGAACCTCCAGCTCGTCGGCGGGCAGGCCCAGATCGGCGAGGATGCCGAGGTCGCCCTCCGGCCACGGCGGCGCGTCCAACGCGTCCTCCTCGGACGGCAGATCCACGCGAAGCAGGTCGAGCACGTCGGCGGCAACGTCGTAGTCGAGGGCCGCCACGGCGTCGGACAGCATCAGCGCGACGCCACCCGGCGCGGGCCGCAGCAGCACGAAGAACTCGTCGTCGACGTCGAGCAGGCCGAGCACGGCGCCGGTGGAGCGCAGGGACCGCAGCTCGGTGATCGCCGTATCGAGGTCGACGAGCGCCTCGGGAGCCAGGGGCAGGCAACGCCACTGGCCGTCCTCCCGGATCGCCGCGACGGCGAATCCGGGCAAGGCCTGTTCCCGCACGTCCGCGGGACGCTCGACGCTCTGCACCGCCATGCCCCCTACGGTAAGCCTCCGGGTGACTGTGCTCCAAACCACAACCAGAAGTTGGCCCTCGCGTCACCATCCGGAGATGCCAGGATCGTGCACATGTCGCTACCGGGTGCCCCGATCGACGGACTGCATGCTCACGCTCGGAGCGTCCAGCCACGAACCGTGACGCTGCGTCGCGCGCTGCACCGTCACCCGGAGCTCGGGCTCGACCTGCCCCGCACCCGGGACGCCGTGGTTGCCGCGCTCGCCGACCTGCCGCTCCAGGTGCACCTCGGACGTTCGGTGAGCTCGGTGGTGGCCGTGCTGGAGGGACATCGGCCCGGCCCGACGATCCTGCTGCGTGGCGACATGGACGCGCTGCCCCTGCCGGAGGACACCGGGCTCCCGTTCGCCTCCGAGGTCGCAGGCACCATGCACGCATGCGGGCACGACACCCACGTGGCGATGCTCGCGTCGGCCGCGAAGGTGCTCGCCGATCGCCGCGACGAGCTCAAGGGCCGCGTCGTGTTCATGTTCCAGCCCGGCGAGGAGGGCTTCCACGGCGCGCGTTACATGATCGAGGAGGGCCTGCTCGATCGCACCGGGCCGGCCGGGCGGCCGGATGCCGCGTACGCGCTGCACATCTCCGCCACGCTGCCGTCGGGCGAGGTGCACGCCCGTCCCGGGCCGCTGATGGCCGCCGCGGACGTGATACGGGTCACCGTGAACGGCCGCGGTGGACACGCCTCCGCTCCCCACGACGCGCTCGACCCGGTGCCCGCCGCCGCCGCGATGGTCGGGGCGTTGCAGACCGCCGTGACGCGTCGCATCGACACCCATCAGCCGGTGGTGCTCACGATCGCGCACATCATCGCCGGCACCACCAACAACGTCATCCCGGAGACCGCCGTCCTCGAGGGCACGCTCCGCAGCCTCTCCGAGACCACCCGCGCCACGATGTACGAGGAGATCCGGCGGGTCTGCCGGCACACCGCCATGGCCCACGGGTGCACCGCCGAAGTGGAGATCGAGCCGGGATACCCCGTCACGGTCAACGACACCGGCGCGGTCGATCACGTCAACGCCCTCGCGGGCGGCGTGCTCGGCCGCGACAACGTCGTGTCCATGCCCGCACCGATCATGGGCGCCGAGGACTTCTCCTACGTGCTCGCCGAGGTGCCCGGCGCGCTCGCGTTCCTCGGCGGCTGCCCGCCCGGTGTCGACCCCGCCCTCGCGCCGCCCAACCACTCCAACCGCGTCGTGTTCGACGAAGAGGCGATGGCCGCAGGCGTCGCCGTCTACGCCGGACTCGCTCTCGCCGGCCTGTAAGGATGGCGGGGTGCTGCCTGATCTCCGCGAACTCGGCATGGCCCTGCGCTCCCGCGAGCTCTCCGCAACCGAGCACGTCCGGGACGTCCTGGACCGGCTCGCCGCCGACACCTGCAACGCCGTCATAGCCCTCGACGCCGAACGTGCGCTGGCCGCGGCCGCCGAGCGGGACGCCGAGCTCGCGCGCGGGGAGTGGCGCGGCCCGCTGCACGGCGTCGCGGTCGGTGTGAAGGACCTGATCGACGTGGCAGGCCTCCCGACCCGCGCGGGCTCGAACGTCCTCGCCGACGCCCCGCCCGCCGCCGCCGACGCGCCGGTGGTCGCCCGGCTGCGCGAGGCCGGTGCGGTGATCGTCGCGAAGCTGCACACCCACGAGTTCGCCTACGGGCCGACGGGCGACGTCGCCGCCACCGGGCCTGCGCGCAACCCGCGCGACCCGTCGCGGATCACCGGGGGCTCGTCTTCTGGCTCCGCCGCGGCCGTCGGCGCGGGGCACCTGCCGCTCGCGCTCGGCACCGACACCGGCGCGAGCGTGCGCACCCCGGCCGCACTGTGCGGTGTCGTCGGGTTGAAGCCCGCGTTCGGTGTGCTCCCGACCGAGGGGTGCTTCCCGCTCTCGGAATCCCTCGACCACGTCGGTGTGCTCGCCCCGGACGTGCACGCGGCGTCCGTCGCGTGGGACGTGCTCAGCAGGCCGGACGGTACCGGCGGCGGCATCCAGTCCCCCGGTGTGGACGGCGTGCGGGTCGGCGTGCTCACCGACGACTACTGGCGCCCGCTCGACCCGGCCCTCGCCAAGGCCGTCGAGGCAGGGGCCGCCCGGCTGCAGGCCCGCGGGGCGCAGCTGCACGAGGTGAGCACCCCGATGATCGAGGAGCTCGCAGCCACGTACGCCGTGATCGTCGGCGCCGAGGCGTACGCCACCCACGCGCAGTGGCTCGCCGACCGGCCGCAGGACTACCAGCCGATCACGCGCGAGCGGCTGCTCCCGTACGCCGACCAGCCGGCGCGGGCCTACGTCGACGCCCTGCGCACGCGGCGGCGCCTCAAGGCAGCCCTGCGCGCGGCCGTCGCCCACCTCGACGTCCTGCTGCTGCCCACCACGCGGCTTCGGGCCACGCCGATCGGGGCGGACGAGGTGACCGTCGACGGCGCGTCCGTGGCGGTGCGGCCCCAGCTGCTCGCCCTCACCCTCCCGTTCAACCTCACCGGCTGGCCCGCGGCCTCGGTGCCCGGCGATGTCGCCGACGGAGAGCTCCCGGCCGGCGTGCAGATCGTCGGGGTGCGGCTGGAGGAGCGCGGGGTCCTCCGGGTGGCGGGGGCGCTGGCCCGGGACTGACCGCGGGCCGCGTACCGTTTCGCGGCGTGACGGAGCGGGCGGTGTGCGTGATCGGCGCCGGGCTGATCGGCGGGTCGCTGATGCGAGCCGCGGACAAGGCCGGGCGGGCGGTGTGGGGCACCAGCGCGTCGGAGGAGACCGCGGCCGAGGCCCACGCGGACGGGTTCGACGTCGGCACCGACACCGACGGCGCGCTGCGCCGGGCCGCCGAGGCGGACGCGCTCGTCGTGCTGGCCGTCCCGCTCCCCGCCCTGGACGGCGTGCTGCGCCGGGTGGACGCGGTCGCGCCCACGTGCCGGCTCACCGACGCCGTGAGCGTCAAGGTCGCGGTGGCCGACGCCGTGGCCGGGCGCGCGCCACGAGCCCGTTACGTGGGCGGGCACCCGATGGCAGGCACCGCGGAGTCAGGCTGGGGCGCCGGGAACGCGGGTCTGTTCGCCGACGCGGCATGGGTGGTGGCCGCCGACGACGGCGCCGACCTCGACGTATGGGCCGACGTCGCCGAGCTGGCGTGGGCCTGCGGATCGCGGGTGGTGCCCGCCGCGTCCGACGAACACGACCTCGCGGTGGCACGGGTCTCGCACCTGCCGCACCTGCTCGCCGCGGTGCTCGCGGCCGTGGGCGCCGCGGGCGACGACGAGCTCCCGCTCGCGCTGGCCGCCTCGTCGTTCGCCGACGGCACGCGCGTGGCGGGCACCCGGCCCGAGCTGGTGCTCGCGATGTGCGAGGGCAACCGGGACGCGCTGCTCGCCGCCGTGGACGACGCGCTGGGCAGGCTCGGCGCGATGCGCGGCGCGCTCGCCTCGACCGGTGGACTGGCGGCGACGGTTCGCGCTGGTCACGAGGGGCGCCTGCGCTGGGCGGCGGCCCGGGACCCGCAGCCGGTGCGCGTGCACCGGGGCCGCACGACGCCCGCCGAGCTGCGGGAGATCGGCCGCCGCGGCGACGCGGTGGTCGGCTGGACCTGATCGAAATTCCTGATCGAAATCACGGTGCCCGCGCGGCCGGACCTTGGTAGCGTCCGGTTCGTGCACTTGTACTTCCTCTGAGACGTCGGCCCTGCCCGACGTCCATCTCACTTACCGGACCCCTCCCGGCATGGCCGGTGATGACGCCTGCGCGGCGCGGGTCCGGTTCCGGAGGAAGCAGTGTCCACCGTCATCGAACGATCCACCCGTGCCCACCTCTCGGCGTCCGACGTGCACGTCGCGCGCGGCGGGCGCCCCGTCCTGACCGGCGTCGACCTCACCGTGTCAGCGGGCGACCGACTCGGCGTCGTCGGGGAGAACGGCAGCGGCAAGACCACCCTGCTGCAGGTGCTCGCAGGCACCCTCACGCCCGACGCAGGCTCGGTGCGCCGGGCCGGCACGATCGGCATGGCCGACCAGGAGATCCCCGTCCCGCTTGACCGCAGGGTCGGTGATCTCATCGACGTCGAGCTCGCCGGCATCCGCGCCGTGCTGCGCCACTTCGACGCCGCGGTCGCCGACCTCGCCGAGGAACGGCCGGGCGCCGAACAGGCATACGCCGATGCGCTCGCGGCCGCCGAGGCCGTGGACGCCTGGGACGCCGACCGGCGCGTCGGCCTGTCGCTCGCCGCCCTCGGTGCGGTCGACGACCGCGAGCGGCCGCTCGACACCCTCTCGGTGGGCCAGCGCTACCGCATCCGGCTGGCCTGCCTGCTGGGCGCGCGGCACGACCTGCTGCTGCTGGACGAACCGACCAACCACCTCGACGCAGGCAGTCTCGACCACCTGACAGCACGCTTGCGCGAGCACCCGGGCGGCGTGGTGCTGGTCAGCCACGACCGCGCGCTGCTCGCCGACGTCGTCACCGCGGTGCTCGACCTGGACCCGACCAGCGACGGGCGCCCGCGCACGTACGCAGGCGGGTACGCCGGCTACCGGGAGGGGCACCGTGCCGAGCGCGACCGCTGGGCGGCCGAGCACCAGGAGCAGCAACGCGAGCGACGGCGCCTCTCCGACGACCTGTCGGCGGCGCAGAACCGGCTGTCAACGGGCTGGCGCCCGGATAAGGGCACCGGGAAGCACACGCGTGCGACCCGGGCCCCTGCGCTGGTCAGGGCCGTGCACCGGCGGCGGGCCGACCTCGAGGCCCACGCGGTCACGGCGCCGGAGCCGCCGCTGCGGTTCACCGCGCCGCAGCTGCCCGCGCTGCCGGGCGCCACGCTGCTGGACGCGGTGGACGTGACCGTCCACGGGCGGCTGGATCGCGCGCAGTCACTCTCGCTGCGGTCGCGAGACCGGCTGGTCGTCACGGGGCCGAACGGCTCCGGGAAATCGAGCCTCCTCGCCACGCTCGCGGGGCGGGTGGAGCCGAGCACCGGGCGCGTGCACCGGTCGCGGACGGCCCGGATCGGGCTCCTCGCCCAGGAGTCGCCGCCCGGGTCGCGGCGGCGCGCGCTCGACGTCTACGACGCGGCGGTCGGCAGGCTCGTCAGCACGGGCCATCTCACCGAGGGCGACGTGGTGCCGCTCGGCGCGCTCGGGCTCCTCACCTCACGGGACGCCCGGCGGCGGGTGAGCGAGCTGTCGGTCGGCCAGCAGCGCCGCCTCGACCTGGCGGTGCTGCTCGCCGCCAGGCCACACGTCCTGCTGCTCGACGAGCCGACCAACCACCTGTCGATCACGCTCGTCGACGAGCTGACCGAAGCGGTGCGGGCCACGGCCGCGGCCGTGGTGATCGCCACCCACGACCGGCAACTGTTGCGCGACACGGCGAGCTGGCCCCGGCTGGAGCTGTAACGGCCACCGGGAGAGCTGGGCGCAGGCTCTACTCGACCACCGGGAGCTTCAGCTCGCCGCGGGGGCGAGGCGGCGGGCGAGGCCCGGATAGCTGGCGACGACACCGTCGGCGTCGACCACGAGGTCGGCGGTGAAGTCGCCCCACCGGAACCCGATCTCCGCGTGGCCGGTGCCCTCGTCCAGCACCGACGCGGTGCGGTAGGTCTGCTCGACGACCCGCACCTCCAGGTCGGGCAGCGACACGAACACCATCGGCAGTGTGTGCTCGCCCGTCTCCCGGTGCAGGCCGAGCCTGCGGATCGGGATCGTGTTGAACATCGGGCTGAACGCCAGGTCGACGTCCACGGAGCCCGCGCAATCGTCGCGGACGGCGCCGCTGCCGGACCCGGTGTCGAGCAACCAGACACCGTCGTCGGTGCGGTTGATCGTCAGGTGCTTCTCCCGCTCGGCGGTGGCGCTGGTGACAGAGAGCCGCGACAGCGTGCCGTCCTCACCGACCACCAGGCGGTAGGAGGACGTGAAGCCGCCGTTCGGCTCGACGCGAACCATCCGCCCGAGGGCTCTGAACCCCCCGTGACCGGGAATCATCCGCACGCCCTCGAGGCCGTGGCCGTCCTCGGCCTGCCACGTCAGCATCGTCGTCACCGGAGCAACGGTAGTCCAGCCGGGCCAACTTCGTGACCTTGCGGCAATCCCGGTCGCAGCACGTGCCCTCTTCGTCGCGCCGGGTGACGCCGTTCAGCCGTCGAGCTCCACATGCGCGGGATCCAGGTCGTCGCGCACGCCGCGGAACACCGGGTGCCACAAGCGCCCGGCCTCGGTCCGGCCGGAGTGGCCCACCTCGACGACCGTCCGCGGGTCGCACCACCTCGCGCCTGCCACCTCCGCGCGCGGCAGTGGCCCTGCGAACGGCGACACGTCCACCTGGTACAGCCGATCTCGCAGGAGCCGCTGCACGCGCTCGCCCGCCAGCCCGGAACCCACGCGGCCCACGTACCGCAGCCCGCCGCCGCCGGGCACGCCGAGCAGCAACGCCCCGATCCGGTTCGAGCCGCTGCGCTCCGGCCGCCACCCGCCCACGACGCAGGCCTGCGAGTGCCGGTGGGTGACCTTCGTCCAGCTGGGGCTGCGACGGCCGGGCCGGTACGCGCCGTCGCGCCGCTTCGCGACCACGCCCTCCATCCCACGTTCGCGCGTGGCGTCCAGCAGGGCCGCGCCGTCCGTGTAGATCGGGGAGAGCGAGAGCACCGGGACCGAGGCGAGATCCAGCCGTTCGAGGGTGCCGCGCCGCTCCGCGAACGGGCGCTCCAGCAGCGGCACGCCGTAGAGCCGGAGCACGTCGAACACCATGAACGTGACGGGCCGGGCCTGCGCGACCCGCGGCGCGACCGGGCCGTGCATCCGCTCGGTCAGCGCCGCGAAGCTGGGCACGCCGTTCTCCAGCAGCACCACCTCGCCGTCGAGCAGCACGTCCGGCGCGAGTTCGGTGAGCGACGCGAGCTCGGGGAAGTTGGCGGTGACGTCGCGCTCGCTCCGGCTGGAGAGCCGGACCCGCCCGTCGGCGACGTCGGCGAGCAGCCTCATGCCGTCCCACTTCACCTCGAAGAGCCATTCCGGACCTTCCGGAAGGGCGCCGGGGGTGGCGAGCATGGGCTGCACGCCGCCATGCTGTCACTTCAGTGTCGCGAAACGGCGGAGGAAACGGGGGCTCGCATGCGCGCGATGTGGAGCGGCGCGGTGTCGTTCGGGCTGGTGAGCGTGCCGGTGAAGGCGTACTCGGCGACGTCCAACCACGACATCAGGTTCCACCAGGTGCACGCGGCCGACGGTGGACGGATCAGGTACAAGCGCACCTGCTCGATCGACGGTGAGGAGGTGGAGTACGCCGACATCGTCAAGGGCTACGAGACCGACGACGGCGAGCTGATCACCCTTGACGAGGAGGACCTCGACTCGCTGCCCACGAAGTCCGGCCACGAGATCGACGTGGTCGAGTTCGTGCCTGCCGACCAGATCGACCCGCTGCTGTTCGACAAGAGCTACTACCTCGAGCCGGAGGCGAAGGCGGCCAAGCCGTACGCGCTGCTGCGCGAGGCGCTCGTGCAGACCGATCGGATGGCGGTCGTCAAGGTCGCGCTGCGGCAGCGCGAGAGCATCGCCCTGCTGCGCGTGCGCGACAAGGCGATCGTGCTGCAGACGATGCTGTGGCCCGACGAGGTGCGCGAACCCGAGTTCGACATCCTCGACGCCGAGGTGGAGCTGCGGCCCCAGGAGCTGACGATGGCGGCCTCCCTCGTGGAGAGCCTCGGCGCCGAGTTCGACCCCACGCAGTTCCACGACGAGTACCGTGACGCGGTCGTCGAGCTGATCGAGCGCAAGCGCACCACGGGCGAGACCCGGCCTGCTCCCGCGGCCGCGAAGGCCGAAGAGGGCCCGGACAGCATGACCGACCTGCTCAGCGCCCTGCAGGCGAGCGTGGAGGCCGCGCGGGCCGCGAGCGGGCAGCCCGCCGAGCCCGCGGAGGAGCCTGCGGAGAAGAAGCCTCCGGCCCGGAAGTCCCCCCGCAAGAAGGACGACGACGAGGCCCCACGGAAGCGCCGCAAGCCGGCCTGAGCCGTCTCTGATTCAGACGAACGGCGCGTTCGTCGGTACCTATCCGACGCCATGCATGTCTGAGGGCTGCGCGCGCCGCGGAGCAAGCGTGCAGCCCTCAGTGGCACAACAGCGCCGTTCGTCGGTACAGGTCAGGGGCCCAGTGCGTTCTCGGGTGGCCTTTCGTCGGCCGCCAGCGCGTCGAACAGGGCCTTTGCTCTCGTGCGGTCCCAGTTCACCGCACCGTCGCGGACCGGGACCGTGGTCGAGACGCCGTCCGAGAGACCGCGCATCGCCAGACCCAGCTGGGCGAGGTGCCAGACGTGCGTGCCGCCGTCCACCGCGACCGAGCTCGACAGGCCCGTGGCCAGCGGGACGATCCGGAACGGGTTGAACAGCGTGCTCGGGCTCGTGGCCTTGTCCAGCAGCGCGGAGATGAACGCGCGCTGGCGTTCCACCCGCCCGAAGTCGGATGACGCGGTGGCCCTTGTCCGCACGTAGCCCAGCGCGGTGGCCTGGTCGAGCGTCTGGCAGCCGGCCTTGATGTCCAGCGCGGCCTTCGGATCCTTGATCGCCTCCGGGACGCACATCTCGACGCCGCCCACCGCGTCGACCACGGAGACGATGCCGAGGAACCCGATCTCGACGTAGTGGTCGATGCGCAGGCCCGTGGCGTTCTCGACGGTGCGGACGAGCAGCTCGGGCCCCCCGCCGTCGGCGCCACCCCCGCGGCCGTACGCTGAATTGATCTTGTGCCGGCCCTTGCCGGGGATGTCGACGATGGAGTCACGCGGGATGCTGACCAGGGTGGTGGGCCCGCTGCCGGTGTGCAGGAGCATGATCGTGTCGGTGAGCTCAGACTCCGGGTCGCCCGTGGCGTACTCCTTGCGCTGCTCCGCCGTGAGGTTCGCCCGGCTGTCCGAGCCCACGATCAGCCAGTTGGTGCCTTCCGACGAGGCCTCGCTGTCCGATGGGAGCGCCGGCACCCGCGCGAGCGTGCCGTCCACGTACACCGCGAACCCGGCCACCGCGACCAGCAGAGCGAGCAGCGCAAGGCCGAGGCGACGCCCCCAGCGCGGGCGGCCCCGCACGGGCCGTGGCCGGGGCGGGCGCCGCGGCGGCGCGCCGGTGGCACCTTGCGGGCTGCCTCGTCGGCGCTGGGCCGGCAGCAACGCCGTGCGCTGCAGGGGACGCGGCCTGTGCGGGGGTTCCGGCGGCGGGTACCCGGCGCCCTGCCCTGAGGGTGCTGGTGGCGGGGCCGGATAGGCTCGCCCCGGATGGGGCCGCTGCGGCTGCCCCCACTGGGGGGCTCCGCCACGGCGCCCCGGCACTGGCGGCCGCCCAGGGGGCGGCCCACCACGGCCACGGAAGTCGTCCATGCTCCCCACCCGTCGCTTTCGGCGTATACGTCGTCCATGTACAGGGACGCACGAGTGGGGGGTGGGGTTCCATGGGCGCGCCAGGCGGCTGTCAGGAGGAGAGGAGTGGCTCCCCCTCGAAGAAGCCGAGCTTCTCGCAGTAGAACTCGAGGCCGACGCCGTTGGGGTCGCGGAGGTACAGGCTGTTCTCCACGCCCCGGTCCGGCCCGAGGTAGTCGATGCCGGCGGCGTCCAGGCGCTCCCTGGCGGCCGCGAACTCCTCCGGCGACGTGGAGAGCGCCAAGTGCTGGACGCCGCCGATCGTCTCGGTGAAGTCCGGGTGGTCGTGCCCTGGGAAGTCGAAGAAGCCGAGCAGGTTGTTGTTCCCGATGTCGAAGAAGAAGTGGCTGGAGCCTGCGTAGTCGCGGTTCTCCACGAGCTCGACCAGCGGGAACCCGAGCAGCTCCTGGTAGAACCGGATCGTCTCCTCGACATCCCGGCAGATCAGCGCGAGGTGGTGCACCCCCTGCACGGTCGATGCGGGGCGCTTGGCCGCGCCGACGAGGTAGCGCTCCTTCAGCTCCGCCCGTCGGGCACGGACCGCCTCGAGCTCGGCTCCTTGCGGCTGCGGCATCGGACTTCCTTCCTCTAGAGCATCCCGGCATCGAGCACGAGGCCGTCCACGGCGGCAGGGTGCTCCGCCTCCCGCAACCGGGCCAGCATCTTCGGCCCCATGTGGGTCAGCACCAGCCGGCCCGCCGCCAATTCGCCAGCATGCTCGCGCAGCGTGCGGTAGTCGAGGTGGTAGCGGACCTGCTGGTCCCAGGTATAGGCCTCGCACGCGAAGACGTCCGCCCCGTCCGCCGCCGTGACCAGCGCCGGAGTCCACGCGGTGTCGCCCGAGTAGCCGAAACCGTGCCCGCCCGCGTCCACGCGTACGGCGAGCGCAGGTGCCCCGCTGGCGTGGTCGACCTCCCACCCGCGGACGGAGAACGGCCCGTCCCGTCGCGTGCCGCCCGCGCCGTCCAGCTCGACGATCTTCACCGGGAACCGCCGCTCCACACCGGTGGAGCCGGGATAGAGCGTCTCCATCGCGGTGTGCAGCCGGTCGCGCATGCCCAGCGGCCCGAAGACGGTGAGCGGTGCCGTCCGCCGCGTGAACTGGCCGTCGAGGACGAGGAACGGCAACCCACCGAAGTGGTCCCCGTGCAAGTGGGATACGACGACCGCCCGGACGTCGCCGGGGTCGACGCCCTGCGCCCGCATCGCGGTGAGGCTGGTGGCGCCACAGTCGACGAGCGCGGTGGCCCCGTCCGCCCGCACCCGGATGCACGTCTGGAAGCGACCGCCGCTGCCGAACGCGTCGCCGCTGCCGATGAACGTGATCTCCACTTGCGGCACTGTGCCACTGGCGCCGGGTGCGCGCATTGTCCCGCGGGGTGAGGTCACCGCCGGAAGGGGCGGGGTCCCTCGACCGGCGGTTAGAGCCAGCGAGGCGGTGCCGGGACGGCCACGGGGGTGCCGTCGGCCGTGACGGCCTCGACGCCGTCGGTACCGGTGCGGCCCACCAGCCAGCCGAGTACCCACGCCGCATCGCCGCGCACCCGCAGCGGTTCGTCGGATGCGGGGCCGAGCGTCCAGGTGCGGTCCCGGTCGGTGGGGGCGAGCACCGCGGACGGACAGCCCTCCGCGGCCGACAGCGTGCCGGTCGAGTCGTCGAGCAAGGTGTCCACGACGTCGGGTGAGACGTCGGCGACGGAGACCCCGGCATCCAGGTCCACCGCGTGCAGCCAGACCTCGCGCACCCGCATCCACGGGATCTCAGCCGCCGGGATCGGCCTGCCGAGCGCGCTGCGGACCTCCGCCTGCCACGTGGTGTCGTCGAGCGCGGCGAGGGCGGCGTCGAGATCTGCCGCGGTGGTCGCGAGCTCGGCGCGCAGCACGTCGGCCGGTGCCTGCGCCGACGACTCGATCTCGGCGGCCCTCTGCTCGCGGGACGAGTACATCGGCGTCTCGATCCCGGTGCGCGCCCAGGTCACGAGCCGGGTGAGCGCCTCGGCGTTGCGGGCGACGTGTGCGACGACGTGGGCCCGGCTCCAGCCGGGCAGGGCGCTCGGAGTGCGCAGCGCGTCGTCGGGAAGGGCGTTGACGGCCCCGGTGAGCAGCTTGGTACCCGACCCCAGCCACGGCAGGGTCACAGCGGTGTCACGGCGATCCACGCAGGGATCCTAGGCCGTGACGCCCGCGTGATCAGCCGCCCGCGAGCGGATCGGGGTGGACGACCCGGTGCATCTCGGGGATGCGCAGGCGCCGTCCGCGCGCCGGGTGTCCCCCGGCCACCAGCCCGAGGCCGGCGCGCAGAGCGCTGGCGGCGTCGAGCGTGGCGTCCCGGGCCGCGGCACTGAGCGCGGTGAAGCTGGCGTATCCGTGGACGAGGCCGGGAAAGCGGCGGGCGACCACCGGCACCCCCGCCTCGCGCAACCGGGCGGCGAGCTCCTCCCCCTCGTCGCGCAGCGGGTCGAAGCCGGCCGTCGCGAGGTAGACCGGTGGCATTCCGGACAGGTCGGCGGCCCGCAGGATCGCGCCGCGGGTGTCGTCGGTGGGCACGCCGTCGGGCAGGTACATGCGCTCGAGATCGCGCAGGAGGTCGGTTGTGAGCCCGAACCCGGTGCCGAAGAGCTCCCTCGACCCGCCGTCCCGCTCGGCGTCGGTGACGGGGTAGAGCGCGAGCACGAACGCCGGCAGCGGGCCGCCCAGTACGGCCTGCTGGTGGGCGACCACGAGCGCGAGGTTGCCACCGGCGCTGTCGCCACCGACCGCGATCAGATCCGGCTCTGCCCCCAACGCGGCCGCGTCGGCCCGCACGGCCCGGAATGCCGCGATGGCGTCCCCGAGCGCCGCCGGGTACGGGTGCTCCGGCGCGAGCCGGTACTCCACGGAGAGCACGCGCACTCCGGACTGAGCGGCGAGCAACCGGCAGAGCGGGTCGGTGGAGGCGACGCTGCCCATCACGAATCCGCCACCGTGGAAGTAGACGACAAGCGATGGGGTCTCGGGCACCGCTGGGGGCACGTACAGCCGTGCGGGCAGCGGACCGGCCTCGCCGGGAACCTGCAGGTCACGGGTCTCGATGTGGGCGAGGAGGGCATCGGCCACGAGGTCGGCGGCGAGGTCGGCCTGCCGACGCTGCTCGGCGATGGTGGCCCGATCGACGGTGCCACCGTCGTTGCTGGCGAGCAGCCGGTCGACCCGGCCCAGCAGTTGCAGGTCGAGATCGAGCTCCTGCCCGTCCACCCCGATCGCCCGGCCTGCCAGCAGTCGCTTGACCGGTCTCGGCAGCCCGAACAGGACGCGGAACACCCACCGCAGCGCCTGCACGCGCACCTTCTCACCGATCACATACGCAAGGTACGCCGCGCGAACGCGATCGGCTGTCTACTTGACCGCGCCCACGGCCAGCCCGTCCTGGATCCTCCGCTGGAACGCGACGTACACCGCGAGCACCGGGACCAGGGCGATCACCAGGCCGGCGAAGAGCGCGCTCCAGTCGGATCGGTAGCCCTGGTTGGCCGCCAGCACCGCGAGCCCCTGCGACAGGACGTACCGGTCCTGGTCGGGCATGAGCACCAGGGGCAGGTAGAACTGGTTCCACAGGCCGAAGAAGTTGAGGATCCCGACGCTGATCATCCCCGGCCGGGCCAGCGGAAGCATGATCCGGAAGAACGCACCGGCATGCGAGCACCCGTCCAGCATCGCCGCCTCGATCAGCTCACCGGGCAACGTGCGGAACGAGTTGGTGAGGAAGAAGACCGTGAACGGCAGTGCGTACGCGATGTAGGCGATGACGAGGCCGTGGTACGTGCCGAGCATCCCGACGTTCTGCACCACGAAGAACAGCGGCACGAGCGCCAGGATCAGCGGGAACGTCATCCCCACCACGAACGCGTAGTAGATGACGTTGCGGCCGCGGAACTCGTAGCGGGCGAGCACGTAGGCCACCATCGCGCCGAGCAGCATCACCAGCAGCACCGCTGCGCTGACGACGATCGCACTGTTGATGAAGTAGCGGCCGATGCTCGCCGAGGTCCAGGCTCGCACGAAGTTGTCGAAGTGCCACTCCGTCGGCAGGGCCCACGGGTTCGTGAAGATCTCCCGGTCGGACTTGAACGACGTCAGCACCGCCCAGAGCAGCGGCACCACGCAGACCAATGCCCAGACGACGAGCAGGCCCTGCGCCCCGGCGTTCAGGGCACCGAATCCCGAGCGGCGGCCCTCCGGCGCCGGGCCGGCCCGCCGCGCTGCCTTGGCAACCGGCGGGCGGGTGTCGATCGACATCGCAGATCCCCTCAGAACTCGACCCGGTCGCGGCGGCCCGCGCGCAGGATCACGATCGCCAGCACCAGCGTGACCAGGCAGAGCGCGACGCCCATCGCCGAGGCGTAGCCGAATCGCCCGTCGGTGAACGCGGCGCGGTAGAGGTACTGCGCCACCACCTCGGTCGAGCCGTCCGGTCCACCGTCGGGCAGCATCACCTGCAGCAGCGTGAAGCCGTCGAGCATCATGATCCCGAGGTAGATGTACGAGGCCTTCAGGCTGTCGGTGAGCAGCGGCAGCGTGATGCTCATGAACGTCCGGACCTGGCCGGCGCCGTCGAGCACCGCGGCCTCGAACACGTCGATGGGCAACGCCTTCATGGCCGCGCTCAGTACCACGAAGTAGAAGCCCACGAACGCCCAGATGAGCACGGCCATCACCGCGGGCAGCGCGAACGTCGTGTCCCCGAGCCACGGGCGGGCCAGCCAGTCGAAGCCGACCAGCCGCAGCAGCCCGTTGAGCAGGCCGGCTTCCGGGTTGTAGAAGAACGCGAACAGCAGGCCCGCGATCACCAGCGGCACGATGTAGGGGAACACGAACACGATCTGGTAGAAGCGCGAGCCGCGCACGCCGCCCCGGCCGAGCGCCCCGCCCCGCCCCGCCAGCGTGGTCATCGTGGCGAGGAACAGCGCGATCGCGAGCGTCACGACCGGGACGACGATCAGCAGCAGCAGGTTGTGCCACATCGCGCGCCAGAACCGCGTGTCACCGAGCAGGTCCACGTAGTTGGCCAGCCCGACGAAGTTCCGGTTCTGGGAGAACCCCCGCCAGTCGGTCAGCGAGATGTAGATCGCCTGCAGGTACGGCGACACCACGAAGACGACGTAGAGCAGCAGCGGGATCGCGAGGAAGCCCGCGATGAACCGGTACTTTCCGTAGCGCATGAAAGCCCCTCAGCGCTGGAACTTCGGCACGTTCTGGTCGGCGGCGAGCTTGTCGGCCTCCGACTGCACCGTGGAGATGAACGTGTTCGCGTCGATCCGGCCCGCGAGCAGGTTGCCGAGCTGCTGCTGCAGCACCGACTTGTAGAAGTTCACGTACCAGGTGTTGACCTGCCAGGAGAAGACGTCGCTGCCCGCGGCGTCAAGGGCCGCCGTGACGGACTGGAGCGCCGGGGTGGCCGCGGCACCGGCGTCGGCGCCCTTCACGCTCGGCACCGAGGCGGTGAGCTCGGCGAACTTCGACGCGCCCTCCTTGGACATCATGAGCCGCAGGTACTCCAGCCCGCCGTTCACGTTCTTCGCGCGCGCCGGCACGATGAACGCCTCGGTGGGCTGAGTACGCAGCGCCGTCACCGGCAGGGCCGAGCCGCTGTCGAGTACCGGCACCGGGGCGGCCGTCATCGTGAAGTCCGGCGGCGCGATCCCCTTCATCTCGTTCTCCAGCCAGGACCCCGAGACGTAGAACGCCGCCTTGCCCTGCACCCACGAGGTCTGCGCCTCGGTGTGCTTGAGGGCCTCCGACCCCGGCATGAAGTAGCCCTTGCGGACCATCTCCTCGATCGCCTGCACCCCAGCCACCACGACGTCCTGCTGCCATGCAGCCGGTTCGAGGTTGTCGATCTTCTTGGCGACGTCGGGGCCACCCTGCTTCACCGACATCCCGAGGGAGAGGTCGAGCACGTAGTCGGCGGCGTTCGTGCCCCCGTAGGCCCACGGCGAGATGCCAGTCGCCTTGATCTGCTCGCAGAGCGCGAGCATCTCGTCGAGGGTGGTGGGGGGCTGCCAGCCGTTCTTCTCGAACAGCGGCTTCGAGTACCACATGGGGAACGCCGCGTAGACGTAGTTCAGCATCACGAACTTGCCGCCGTAGGTGCCCTGTTCCAGCACGCCGGGCAGGAGGATGTCGCGGATCTTGACGTTCGGGTCGTCCACGGTGGGGGCATCGAGGAGCGGGGCGAGGTCGGCGCACTGCCCCTCCGCGGCGAGCGTCGCGTAGTCGATCTTCTGCGCACCGGAGTTGTCGAGCACGTCCGGCGGGTTGCCCGCGACGAAGCGCGGCTGCAGCTCCTGCGCGATCTGCGTGGTCGCGGTGTGCTCGACCTGCGCCTGCGGGTAGGCCTTCTTGTACAGCTCCTCGTGGAAGAGCGCGTACTCGTCGCCGTAGCCGCCCTTGAAGATGACGACGTCGAGACCGGCGTCGGCGGCGACGCCGAGCGGGTTCTGCGCGCTCACGTCACCCTGCGCCGCCGTGGCCGGACCGCCGCCGCCAGTGGCGCACGCCGACAGCACACCTGCGCCGGGCACCGTGAGCAGGCCGGCAGCGGCGAGTCGCTGCAGGAACTGCCTGCGGTCGAGTCCGGGACGTGGCCTGTTCATGACTGCCTCCTCATCAGGCGGGGCGGCGTATGCGGCCCGCGTAGCGCGCTTCCAGCGCGTCGTTGTGGGCGTCGCCCTCCGGCACGTTGGACGACAGGTAGACGGGTGGGGTCTCGCCTGCGGCGAGCATCGTGCGCACCATCTCGGCGACGATCATCTGCGCGAGCAGCGCCGCTGTGATGGACGAGATCGCGCAGACCGTGACGTCGCCGGTGGCGAGCACGGCGTCGCCGTAAGGCGCACCGTTGTCGAGCACGACGTCGGCCAGCTCGAACAGGCGCAGGCCCGACGGATGGCGCGAGGTCACCCGGCCGCTGTGCGCCATCGACGTGATGACGACCAGCGGGTGACCGTGCTCCTTCACGGCGTGCGCGAGCTCGACCACCGAGCCGTTTCCGCCGGAGTTCGACGCCATCACGAACACGTCCGGCGGCGACACCCCGGCGAGGTCGTAGAGCCTGCGGCCCACGGCCGGATCGCGTTCGAGGTGCTGGGTGAACAGCAGCTCCGGCGGCTCGCCGCCCAGCAGCACCAGGTCGCGCAGGGCGATCATGTTGGTCGGCACGAGCCCGCCCGCCCTGCCGCTGAGCTCCATGGCGAGGGCCTGCGAGTGCCCGGTGCCGAAGGCCTGCACGACCCCGCCGGCGCGCAGGCCTCCGACCACCAGGTCTGCCGCGGCCGCGACGGCGGCCGTCTGCTCCCGAGCCACGCGCTGCACCGCCTCTTCGGTGGCGGCGGCGAAACTCGCGGCGGAGACCGTCTGGTTCCTCATGACGCGCCCTCCGCGCCACGGCGGCCCCGGGGTTCGTACGGCATGCGGTGCGTCGCGACGGCGTCGGCCGCGCGCGCCCAGGTCTCCGTCGCGCGCTCGTGGGTGCGCTGGGCGACGGCGAGGTAGAGCAGGTCGAGCACGAGGAACTGGGAGTGCCGTGCCGACATCTCACCCGAGCGGTAGGAGGTCTCGCGCACCGAGGTGCACAGCAGGTGCTCGGCGACCTCGGCTATCGGGGAGGTCGAGAAGTTCGTGATCGCCACCGTGGTGGCGCCGCTGGCCTTGGCCTGCGCGAGCATGTCGACGGTCTCGGTGGCGCGGCCGCTGTGCGAGAGCGCGATCGCGACGTCACCCGGGCCGAGCATGGCGGCGCTCATGAGCCCGGCGTGCACGTCCGACCATGTCCACGAGGCGATGCCGATCCGGTGCATCCGCATCTGCACGTCCTCGAGCACGGCGGCGCTGTGGCCCACGCCGTAGAGGTCGACGCGGCGGGCCGTGACGAGCGCGTCGACGACGGTCGCGACGACCCGCAGGTCGAGCCCGGCGGCCGTCTCGTGAATCCCCTGCAGGTCGACGGCGAGCAGCGTGCGCAGCACGCGGTCGAGCGGGTCGGTGGGCAGCACGTCGGCGCCGATGCCGAGCTCCCAGCCTGCCTGGTCGGCACGGCCGATGTCGGTGGCGATCCCGACCCGCAGCTCGGTGTAGCCGCCGAGGCCGAGGCTGCGGCAGAAGCGGGTGACGGTGGCCGGTGAGGTGCCGCTGCGCTCGCCGAGCTCGACGATCGTGGCCCTGGAGGCCCATGCGGGGTCCTCGAGGATCGCGTTGCCCACCTGGCGCAGCGCTCCGGCGAGACCGGGAAGCACGCTGCGCAAGTGGGCGAGCAGCTGACCCGTTCCCGCCTCGACGGGCGGCTCGGATCCGGCTGTCACTGCCATCGGCAAACCTTTCAAGCCTGGGCGAGGTGGGTGAAAATTTCCACCACAGCGGGTGAACTGTCAAGGCTCCGGTAAGACGTTTCTGCAACGAGCGGGTTACGGGGCGCCAGGTATGGTTTGCCTTCCTTAACCAGGAGGTGGCCGGGTCGATGACGCTGGAGCTGAGCCGTCGGGCGGTTCTGAGGCTGGGTTTCATCACGGTCACCGGCCTGGCGGCCGGTTGCGCGGGCGCAGCACCGGACCCGGCGGGGACGGCCGCGGCGGGCGCCGCGGAGCCTGGCGCCCTTCCCGTGACCCTCGACCACGCTTACGGGACGACCACCGTGTCGGCACCGCCCAGCCGCGTAGCTGTCGTCGGGCTCGGTGACGCCGACGTGCTGCTGGCGCTCGGGGTGGTCCCGGTGCTCGTGCCGGTGTGGAACGGCTCGGTGGACGACGGGGTCGGCTCGTGGGCCCGCCCGCACCTCGCCGGCGCGGCCCCGGTCCCGCTCGCCGACGCCACCACGGACTTCGACCTCGAACCGATCGCGGCCGCCTCCCCCGACCTGATCGTCGCGGTCAACAACGCGATCGAGGAGGACGTCTACCGCAGGCTCAACGCGATCGCGCCCACCGTGCTGCACGCGCCGGGGCAGACCGACTGGGCCCTGCCGTGGAAGGAGGTCACCGCGCGGATCGGGGCCGCGGTCGGGCTCCCCGGTAGGGCCGCGGCGGAGATCAAGGAGGTCGAGGACCTCTTCGCCCGCACCCGGGCGGAGAACCCGTGGTTCGCGGAGCGCACCGCGGCGCTGGTCAGGGTGCTCGACGGCGGGGTGCTGCGGGTGTTCAGCCCCGGCTCCGGCCGCGGCCAGCTGCTCGCCGAGATGGGGTTCCAGCCGGTGGCCGGGGTGCGCGACGCGTTCGGCGACGGGTTCTACGTCGACGTCTCGCCGGAGAACACCGCGCTGGTGAACGGAGACCTGCTGGTCGTCGACAACTACGAGGCGGCGAAGCCACGCCTCGACGCGCTGCCGACGTTCGCCGGCCTACCGGTGGTCCGGGACGGGCGCATGATCGGCCTTGACCCGGTGGCGAGCGACGCTGTGTCGATGCCCAACTCGCTCACGATCCCGTTCGTCATCGACGAGCTGTTGGAGCGGATCCGGCAGGTCCCGCTGGGATAAGACGCCGTCGCACCATTTCCGCAGATCATGGGCTTCCCCGGTCCACTCGGCGGCCGCTGCCGGACGAGGCGAACACCACGACCCCCAGCACCACGATCGACAGGTTCGCGTACAGCTCGTAGCCGCTCAGCCCGTCGACCCCGGGGATCAGGAACCGGTTGACGACGTTGAGGAAGCCGAAGATCGGCTGGAAGCCGAGGAGGCGGTCGATCGTCCCGCTGACGCCGACGGCCACGAGGACGACACCGGCGAACTGGAGGGCGCTGCGCATACCGGCGACGGTAAGTAGCGCTCCTACCTGCGGGGATCGGTCGGCGGTGTCCACGCGCTCCGACCGAAGTACCGGGTTCCCCACCATCGGTATCGAGCTCGCCCGTGGAGGCGGCCGCCGACCGTAGGCTCCCGATCACGATGGGGAGCACCTGGACCGGACGGCGGCGCGGCAGGCGCGACTGGATCGTGGACACCGCGATCTTCGTGCTCGCCGTGCTGTTCGGGCTGTTCGCGGCGAGCCAGCGGATCGGGACGCCCCTGCCGCCGTGGCTGTTCGAGGTCGATCAGGTGGTCGGGGCACTAGGGTGCACGGCCCTCTGGCTGCGCAGGCGCTGGCCGGTGCAGCTCGCCGTGGTGCTCGTGCTCGCATCGGCGTTCTCCGAGCTGGTCGCGGGTGCGATGCTGGCCGCTCTGTTCACCGTGGCGGTGCACCGGTCGAAGCGGGTGTCGTTCGCCGTCTTCGTGCTGAGCCTGCTCACCGCGGCGGCCTACACGGTGCTGCGGCCGGAGCCGGAGCTGCCGCAGGCGCTGCTCCTGCTGCTCGGCGTCGCCCTGCAGAGCGCCGCGTTCGGCTGGGGGCTGGTGATCCAGCACCAACGCCAGCTCGTCGCCCGGGCCAGCGTCGAGGTCCGGCTGCGCACGGAGCAGGCTCAGCTGGAGGCCCGCGAGGCGGTGGCTCGCGAGATGCACGACGTGCTGGGGCACCGGCTGTCGCTGCTCAGCGTGCACGCGGGGGCGCTGGAGTACCGCCCCGACGCCCCGGCCGAGGACATCGCTCGGGCGGCCCGGGTGATCCGGGAGAGCGCCCACCAGGCGCTGCAGGACCTGCGGGAGGTGATCGGGGTGCTGCGCGCCCCGGTCGGCGAGCTCCCCCAGCCGACCGTCGCGGACATCCCCGATCTGGTGGCCGAGTCCCGGCGCGCGGGGATGGACGTCGAGCTGCGCGACGATGTCGCCGGAGCGCCACCGGACACCGTCGGGCGCACGGCGTACCGGGTGGTGCAGGAAGCATTGACCAACGCCCGCAAGCACGCGTCCGGCGCCGCCGTGACCGTCGCGGTCGGCGGCTCTCCCGGCGCGGACCTCACCGTCGAGATCGAGAACGGTGCACCGGCCGCCCCGCAACCGGTCAGGGCGCCCGGGCAGGGCCTCACCGGTCTCGCCGAACGCGTCGGACTGGCAGGCGGGCGCCTGGAGCACGGCCCCACCCAGGCGCGGGGCTGGCGCGTCGCGGCCCGGATAGCGTGGCCGGCGTGATCCCGGATGCTCCCGTCGACGTGCTCATCGTCGACGACGACCCGCTCGTGCGCGCGGGCCTCACGATGATGCTCGGCGGCACGCCGGACATCCGCGTGGTCGGCGAGGCCGGGGACGGCGCCGAGGTGCTCCCGCTCGTCGACCGGCACGCCCCCGACGTCGTACTCATGGACATCCGGATGCCCGGGATGGACGGCCTCGCCGCAACGGAGGCGGTACGCGCTCGGGGGAAGGCGCCCGAGGTCATCGTGCTGACCACGTTCGACGCCGACCGGCACGTCCTGCGCGCGCTTCGAGCGGGCGCGGCGGGCTTCCTGCTCAAGGACACCCCTCCGGAGGAGATCGTCGCCGCGGTGCGGCTCGTCGCCAAGGGCAGGCCGGTGCTCTCAGCCGAGGTGACGCGGCGGCTGATCGCCCGCGTCGCCGACAGCGATCACGACCGGCGCCGCGACCGGGCCAGAGCCCGGCTCGCGCTGCTCAACGACCGTGAACGCGACGTCGCCGTCGCGGTGGGCCAGGGCCGTTCGAACGCCGAGATCGGCGCGGTGCTGCACCTCGCGGTACCCACCGTGAAGACGCACGTCTCGAACATCCTCACGAAGCTCGATCTCAACAACCGGGTGCAGATCGCGCTGCTGGCGCACGACGCCGGGCTGCTCGACTAGTCCTCTGTGAGCATGGGTGCTCGGCACTGTTGCCGGGGCCCTTCGGTAGTGGCCGCGCCCATGATCCGGAGTTACGGGTGCTCATGGTCGTGAGAGCAGCCGTGGACAACCGGCAGTTCGGATCATGCCGGCCGGGCGACGCCCATCGCGTTCGGGTACGGCACCGCTCCGGCCGCCGCCAGCGCCCCGGCTACGGGGCCGAGGGCATCTCGCAGCACCCCCAGCTGCGCATCGTCGAGCGTGCGCAGGGCGACCGCGGCCGAGCGATCGGTGCCCTGCTCGATCTCCGCGCGCAGCTCCTGACCCCGGTGCGTGTTCTCGCCCGCGTCATCCAGCAGGCCGCGAGCGCGCAGCCGCCCGCCCGCATCCGCCCATTCCTCCTCGGTCCAGCCGCGGAACTCCCGCTGCTGGCCGACCAGCGAGCCCCCGTGGAGTCGATGGCACTCCACGCCGTCGACCCGCGCCGCGACGAGCTCGGCCACGTGCCCGTCACCGCGGTACTCACGCAGCACGGTGGCGGCGTGCCAGATCCGGGACAGCGGCTCGGCAGGCGCCGGGACGTCCAGGTGGGCGGCCGCGAGCGGCCGGCCCGCGACGTCGAGCCGGGCGAGCACCGAGGTGAGCAGGTCGGCCGTGTCGCCGAGCCCGGCGCCCGCGTGCCGGGCGAGCGCGGACCGGGCGAGCTCCAGCCTGGTCTCGAGCACCCGCGTGCGATCGGCGAAGGCCCACGCGTCAGGAAGCGCGCGCTCCACCATCCGGGGCGCGAAGCCGTAGAACAGTGCGGTGACGAGCCGTGGGCTCGGGGTGCCGAGCGCCGCGGAGCGAGAGGCGAAGTAGCCCATCCAGTACCCGCGCAGACCCAGCGCGCCGTACGCCGCCTTCGCCTCGGGCACGAAGTACACGACCGCGTGCACCGTCTCCAGGATCCGCCACAGCTCACGCTCGAGGAGCGCTCGTTCGGTCATTCCTGCGGTCTACCGCTCGGCGACGAGGAGAACAAGGTCAGCCGACCGCGCGGCCGACCGCGGTGATGTCCCGGGTGTGGTGGCGGGCCTCGTGCAGGCCGTGGCGCACGAGCCAACGGGCGGTGCGTAGTTCGCCGCGGCGGCGGGTGGCGGTGCGGTCCCAGTCGCTCGTCTCGGCGATCTCGTCGAGGAACCCGGCCACGTATGCGTCCAGCTCTGCGAGCACGATGCCGAGGTCGGCGTCGTTGTAGCGGAAGCGCACCGCCCGCAGGTCGGCGAACATCGGTTCCAGCACCGGCTCGTCCTCGGCCCTGATGCGGTGCAGCCGGATCGTGAACGCCGAGAACACGTCGCGGACGTGGCAGGCGTACTCCACCACCGACCAGGTGGCCGGATCCGGGCGCATTCGCAGGCGCTCGCCGGGCACGGCGAGCGCGGCGGCGCTGACGTCGGCCGGAACCGAGCGCAGCGCCTGCACGGCGGCGTCCAGCCCGGTATCCACGTAGGACATCGGGCAGTCCGCACAGACGTGGTCCTCACCGGCCAGCGGCGGCAGCCCAACTGCGTTCATCCTGATCACCCCGCGCGTAAGCTACGCGCCCGTGACGGCCGGTACCACGCGATTGGGCATCGGCCTCGCCGCCGTCGCCCGCCCCGCCTACATCACATCGGGCCGCGCAAGCGACCTCGGCGCGCGGCGCGGCGTCGCCGACCTGCGGGCCCGCACCGAGGCCGTCCTCGACGCCGCGTACGCAGCCGGCATCCGCTACATCGACGTGGCGCGCTCGTACGGGCGGGCAGAGGAGTTCCTCGCGGGTTGGCTGGCCCACCACCCGGAGGCCGACGACGTCGAGATCGGGTCGAAGTGGGGCTACCGGTACGTCGGCGAATGGCGGCTCGACGTGCCCGTGCACGAGGTGAAGGACCACTCGCTCGCCGCCTTCACCGAGCAGCTCGCCGAGACCGCGGCGCTGCTCGGGCCGCGCCTCGCCGTGTACCACGTGCACTCCGCGACGCTCGACACCGGCGCGCTCGACGACGCGGCCCTGCACCGGGCGCTCGGGAAGCTGCGCGACCACGGGGTGCGGGTCGGCCTGTCGACCTCCGGCCCCGCTCAGGCCGACGCCGTGCGCAGGGCCCTGGAGATCGAGGTCGACGGGACGCGGCTGTTCACCTCCGTCCAGTCCACGTGGAACGTGCTCGAGCCATCGGTCGGCCCCGCCCTCGCCGAGGCCGCGGACGCGGGCGCCCGGGTGATCGTCAAGGAGGCCGTGGCGAACGGCCGCCTGACGCCCGGAGCCCTCGACGCCCCGCCCCGGGCCGTGGAGCTCGCCGCCGAGCTGGGCATCCCGCTGGACCAGCTCGCGATCGCCGCCGCGCTCGCGCAGCCGTGGACGTGGCGCGTGCTCTCCGGAGCGGTTGACCCAGCGCAGGTCGCGAGCAACGCGGCGGCCGCCGGAGTATCCCTGCCCGCACACGTCCGCACCGAGCTGGAGGCATTGGCCGAGGACCCGACCACGTACTGGTCGGCCCGCTCGGCGCGCACGTGGGCCTGATCCACCCGAGACAACGGTATGGCTCCAAGGTGGCCCGGGCGCGTGGACAATGCCCGTGGCGTGTGCGATGTTCGTGATCACGTTCAGCAGGAGGTGCCATGGTCGTCACCACCAAGCGTCGGAGCCTCGCCGTCGTCGTCGCGGCAGGGGCGCTACTCCTCTCCGCGTGCGGCGGAGGGGAGACCGCGGCGCCGGGCGCGGACAGGTCGCTGTCCATCGCGACCGGCGGCACCGGCGGCGTCTACTACCCGTACGGCGGCGCCATGGGCACCCTGCTCTCGGACAAGCTCGGCGTCACGGCCACCGCCCAGGAGACCAACGCGTCCGTCGACAACGTGCTGCTGGTGCAGGACGGCGGCGCGGACATCGCCTTCGCGCTCGGCGACACGGTGGCCGACGCGGTGGCGGGCAAGGCCCAGTTCGAGGGCCGCCAGGTCACGCTCTGCACGCTGGGCAAGCTCTACAACAACTTCACCCAGACCATCACCACGAGCGGCACCGGCATCCGCAGCATTGCGGACCTGCGCGGGAAGCGGGTCTCGGTGGGCTCGCCGGGGTCTGGCACCGAGGTGATCGCGCTGCGGCTCCTCGAGGCGGCCGGGATCAACCCGGAATCCGACATCCAGCGCAGCCAGCTCGGCGTCGGCGAGACCGCGCAGGCGCTGCGCGACGGCACGATCGACGCCGGCTTCTGGTCCGGTGGCCTGCCCACAGGTGCGCTGGTCGACCTGGCGACCACCGGGCAGATGGTGCTGCTCCCGACCGGGGAGTACACGCAGGCACTGGCATCGAAGTTCGGCCCGTACTACGAGACCGAGGACATCCCGGCGAACACGTACGAGGGCCAGGCGGAGGCGAGCCCGCAGGTCGTCGTGCCGAACGTGCTGATCGTGCGCTCCGACATGCCCCAGCAGCTGCAGCAGGACATCACCCGGGCGGTCTTCGAGAACAAGGCACAGCTCGCCGCGGTGCACCCGGCCGCGAACGACCTCGACCCGGCCACGGCGGACGACGTCGGGTTCGTCGAGGTGTGCCCCGGTGCGAAGGCCTACTTCGATCAGGCCACGGGCTGACCGGGCGGTGTGCGCGGCGATTCTCGCCGCGGCCCTGCTCGGGTCGGGATGCGCCGGGGCGGCGCCCGGGCCCGCGCTCACCGTGCGCGACAGCGGTGGAGCGCTGCTGACGCGGGTGCCGCTGCCTGCGCCGGAGTTCGCCGTGAGCTACCGCAACTCCGTGTACGGGACGGTGGCCGAGGAGCGCTACCACGTGCGGGAGGGCGGGCGGTTCGGGCTCGTCGAGCTGGCGGCCGACCAACTCGCGGTGCTGGAGGAGTACTACGCCGTGCCCGGGCCGGTGCGCGGTGCGCCGAGCGGTGACCGCAGGCGCTGGCTCGCCGAACCGCGTGACCACCCGGTGTTCGACGAGCTGGCGATCGCCGCCACGGCGCTCGGCGAGCGCACACTGCACGTGCCTGGGCACGCACCGGTACCCCTTCCGCCGCTGGTCACCGACGGGGTCACCGTGGTGCTCGACATCGAGGAGAGCTGATGACGACACGCCCGGACGGCGACGAGGCACCCGCCGTCGACGAGGAGGCGCTGCTCGCCGAGTACGAGGCGGAGAAGCCGGCACGGCACCTCTCCGGGTGGCCACTGAGGGTGGTGCAGGTGCTGGGCACGATCCTCACGCTGTACGGCCTGTGGTGGGTGTTCAACCCGATGCCGGCGCAGCAGTACCTGCCCTCGTTCCTCGCGGTGGGGCTGACGATGACGTTCCTGGTCTACCGCGGCTGGGGGCGTCCGCAAGGAGCGACGACCGACAACCCCCACCTGTTGGACTGGCTGCTCGCCGTGGTGGCGCTCGTGCCGTTCGTCTACATCGTTGCGGACTGGGACTCGTTCTTCCGCCGCGCCGTGGTGCCCACCGACCTCGACGTCGTCATGGGCACACTCGCGATCCTGCTGGTGCTGGAGGCGGCGCGGCGCACCGTGGGGCTCGTGGTGCCGCTGGTGGTGGTCGGCTTCCTCGCCTACGCCTACTTCGGCCCGTACTTCCCCGGCCCGTTCGCCACGTCGTCCTTCAGCTGGGAACGCCTCGTCGGCCACAACATGATGGGCACCCAGGGCGTGTTCGGCGTGCCGATGGAGGTCGCGGCCACCTACATCATCCTGTTCACGCTCTACGGCGCGGTGCTCACCGCGTCCGGCGCCACACGGTTCTTCATCGACCTGTCCTTCGCCGCGTTCGGGCAGTCCGGGGCAGGGCCCGGCCGTACCGTCACACTCGCAGGGTTCCTGCTCGGCACGGTGTCGGGCTCAGGGGTGGCCACCACTGTGACCCTGGGCGGGGTGGCGTGGCCGCTGCTGCGCAAGGCCGGCTACCCGAAGGAACACGGGGGCGCCGTGCTGGCCGCGGCGGGCATCGGCGCGATTCTGTCCCCGCCCACGCTGGGCGCGGCGGCGTTCATCATCGCCGAGCTGCTGAACGTCTCCTACCTGCAGGTGCTGATCTGGGCGACGATCCCCACCCTGCTGTACTACCTGGGGATCATCCTCGCCGTCGAGATGGACGCCCGGCGATACCGCACCCACGCGATCGACCTCGACGTCCGGCCCGCGGGCGCACTGCTGCTGCGGTTCGGCTACCACTTCAGCTCGCTGGTGGCGATCGTCGTGTTCATGGCGTTGGGCCTCACGCCGTTCCGCGCGGTCGTCTACGCCACGGCGCTCGCGTTCGTGTTGAGCTTCCTCGACCGCAGCGCGTGGATGACACCGCGGCGCATCGGCGGCGCACTCGCGTCGGGCGCGACCGGTGCGCTCTCGGTGATCGCGGTGATGGCGGTGGCCGGGATCATCGTCGGGGTCATGACGCTCACCGGGCTCGGGCTGAAGCTGGCCGGGATCATCGTGGCCCTCGCGGGTGGGAGCCTCGTGCTCACGGCGGTCTACTCGGCCGTGTCGGTGGTGCTGCTCGGGCTCGCGGTGCCGGTGACGGCGAGCTTCATCATCTCGTGGGTGATCATCGGCCCCGCGCTGCAGAACGTGGGCGTGCCCGCCTACGCCGCGGCGATGTTCATCTTCTATTACTCGGTGCTGTCCGAGGTGTCCCCGCCGACGGCGCTCTCGCCGTTCGCGGCCTCGGCGATCACCGGCGGGCGGCCGGTCCGGACGATGTGGCTCACCTGGAAGTACACGCTGCCCGCGTTCCTCGTCCCGTTCGTCGCGGTGCTGTCCCCGCAGGGCGTGGGGCTCCTGCTGGCGGGCGGCCCGGGAACGGTGCTGGTCGCGGCGCTCGCGTCCGCCGCAGCGGTGGCCGCACTGGCCGTCGTCACCGGGGCGTGGCTCGCCGGTCCCGTCGGCCGGCCCGCGAGAGCCCTGTTCGCGGTGGCCGCGATCGCGCTGCTGGTGATGGCGCCGCTCTCGCTCGGGATCGGTGTCCTGGCGGCGCTGGCCGGCATCGGAGTGCACCTGGTGCACCTTCGAAGGAAAGCGGCTGACAACCAATCGAAAGCCAACCGTTAGCGGTTACCAAACTGTTCGTTGACGGTTACGGCGGCGCTTCTTACGGTTCGCCCGTGGCGGGCATCGCGGAGCACGAGCGGCAGCAGGAGGTGCTGCGCCTGCTCGACGTCGACGGCCGGGTGAGCGTCGCCGACCTCGTCCGCCGCTTCGGGGTCACCGCGGTGACGATCCGCAAGGACCTCGAGGTGCTGGAGCGCCGTCACCTGCTGGCCCGGGTGCGCGGCGGGGCCGTCACGGCCGACGGGGCCGACGAGGGCGCGTTCGAGATGCGCCTGCGCCACGGCACGGCGGCGAAGGCCGCGATCGCGCGCGCCGCGGCCGCGATCGTGCCCGACGGCGCCGCGATCGCCCTTGACTGCAGCACGACCTGCTTCCACCTGGCGCACGAGCTGCGCGGACGCCGGAGCCTGATCGTCGTCACCAACGGCCTGCGCGCCGCCGAGCTGCTGAGCGACAGTGGGGTCACCGTCGTGCTCCCCGGCGGCACGCTGCGGCGCTCGTCGTGGTCGCTCGTCGGCGACTTCGGCGACGTGGTGATGAGCCGCGGCCGCCTGACGATGGGCTTCTTCGGGATCCGCGGCCTGTCCCGCGAGCACGGCCTGATGGAGCTCTCCATCGAGGAGACCACGGTGAAGCGCCGGCTGGCCGCCGCGTGCACCGAGGTCTACGGCCTCTTCGACTCGTCCAAGATCGGCCGGTTCGCGCTGCACAGCTTCGTGCCCACCCAGCGGATCACCGGGCTGTACACCGACGACGGGGCCGCGCCCGACGCGCTCGCCGGCTTCGCCGAGCAGGGCGTCAAGATCCACCGAATGCCGGCCGACGACACACACGAGACGTCCGCCTGATCACAGGCGTGAAGGAAGGAGCGACGATGCTCAGCAGGCGCATCACGGCGGCACTGGCCGTTGCAGCGGCGGGGGTGCTTGCCCTCGCGGGCTGCACCCAGCAGAACCCCGGGGGTGGTAGCGGCGGCGGAGGTGGCGGCGGCGGCGAGGACCGGGTGCAGGTCGCCTTCGTGCCCAAGCTGCAGGGCATCCCCTACTTCGAGGCGATGAACACCGGCGGGCAGAAGGCCGCGCAGGAACTCGGCATCGAGTGGATCTACCGGGGTTCCTCGACGGCCGACCCGGGCGCCCAGACCGAGATCGTCAACTCGCTGATCCAGCAGCGGGTGGATGTCCTCGTCGTTGCGCCGAACGACCCCGACTCGATGGCACCAGTGCTCCAGGAGGCCGCCGACGCCGGCATCAAGGTCATGACCGCCGACACCGACGCGCCCAACTCCGTGCGCGAGGCGTTCGTGAACCAGGCCTCCCCCGATGGCATCGGCACTGCGCTCACCGACGCCCTGCTGGAGGCGATGGGTGGCCAGGGCAAGTACGCGATCGTCTCGTGCGGGCAGACCGCGGCGAACCTCAACTCCTGGATCGAGGTCCAGAAGAAGGTGACCGCGGAGAAGTACCCGAACGCCGAGATCGTCGACATCGTGTACGCGGGCGAGGACGAGGCGCAGTCGGTGTCGATGGCCAAGGACCTGATGAACGCGCACCCGGACCTGACTGGTCTGGTGGGCGAGTGCACGGCGTCGGCGCCGGGTGTGGCGAAGGCCGTCACCGAGGCCGGCAAGGTCGGGCAGGTGTTCACGACCGGGCTGGGTACGCCGCAGTCGATGAAGCAGTACCTGGAGAACGGCTCGTCGTCCGCGGCGATCCTGTGGGACGTCGAGCAGCTCGGCTACCTCACCGCGTGGGCCGGCCTGCAGGTGGCCTCGGGCACCCCGTTCCAGGCGACGAACAACGTGAACCCGGAGCTCCCGGCCGTCGCGTGGGACGCGGGGTCGAAGACGCTGCTGCTGGGCGACCCGCTGCGGATCACCACCGACAACGTCGACCAGTACCAGTACTGATGAGTGAGACCCTGCTGCACCTGCGCGGCGTCCTGAAGCGCTATGGCGGCGTCCGGGCGCTGCGGGGTGTCGACTTCGACGTTCTCGCCGGCGAGGTGCACGCCCTCGTCGGCGAGAACGGCGCCGGCAAGTCCACGCTGATCAAGATCGTGTCCGGTGCCGAGGTGGCCGACGAGGGCACCGTGGAGATCGACGGAACCCCGCTCACCGGCGGGAACACCCAGGAGGCCATGGAGGCGGGGATCGCCACCGTCTACCAGGAGCCCCACCTGTTCGGTGAGCTCACGGTGGCCGAGAACGTGTTCCTCGGCCGGGAGCTACGGGTGAACGGGCGGGTGGACTGGGCCACCCAACGCACCCGGGTCGGCGAGCTGCTGGAGCAGATCGGCCTCGACGCGCGGATGGGCGACATCCGCGTCGCCGACCTGCCGGTGGCCGAGCAGCAGCTCGTGTCGATCGCGAAGGCGTTCGCGCACTCGGCCAAGATCCTCATCCTCGACGAGCCGTCGGCGATCCTCACCGACCGGGAGATCGACGTGCTGTTCGGCGTGGTCCGCAGCCTGCGGGCGGCCGGCGTCGGGATCATCTACATCTCCCACCGGCTCGACGAGCTGGCGCAGATCAGCGACCGGGTCACCGTGATGCGCGACGGCGAGGTGGTCGCCAGCAGGCCGACGAGTGAGCTGACCGTGCGGCAGGTGGCCGAGCTGATGGTCGGCCACGAGCTGGGCTCCGCCACCGCCGACCGGCCCGCCCCGACCGGCGAACCCGTTCTCACGGTGTCCCGGCTCGGCCGCACGGGGGCGTTCACCGACCTGGACCTGCAGGTGCGGCCCGCCGAGGTGGTGGCGCTCTACGGCCTCGTGGGCTCGGGTACCGACACGATCGCCCGCGCGCTCTACGGGGTGAGCCCCGCCGACGCAGGCACCGTGCAGGTGGACGGCCGCGCGGTCCGGCTGCACTCGCCGCAGGACGCCGCGGCCGCCGGGATCGCGATGCTGCCCGGCAACCGCAAGCAGCAGGGTGTGTTCGCGAACAAGTCGATCGCGTTCAACATCTCCAGCGGCCACCTGCGCCACCTGGCGAAGCTGGGCTTCTGGTTCGACCGGCGGCGGGAACGCTCGATCGCCGAAGACTTCCTGCGCCGCATCTCGATCAAGGCCCCCGATGTGGGCACGGCCGTCGGGGCGCTGTCCGGCGGCAACCAACAGAAGGTCGTGCTCGCCCGCCAGCTCGTCCGCGCACCCCGCGTGCTCGTGCTCGAGGAACCCACGCAGGGCGTCGACGTGGGGGCGAAGGAAGAGATCCACCGGCTCGTCCTCGAGCTGGCCGACGGCGGGAGCGCCGTTCTCGTCATCTCGACGGATCTGCCGGAGGTGCTGCAGCTCGCGGACCGGGTGCTGGTGGTCCGCAAGGGCGCCGTGGTGCGGGAGTTCGAGCGTGGCGCGAGCCAGGCCGACGTGCTCGCCGCCGCGGCGGGGGACGAAGGCGAGGCCGCGGCATGAGCATCCTGACGAAGGACGTTGCCGCGCCCGCCCGACGCAGGCCGCGCGTGCGGGCGATCGAGGGGCAGGAGCTCGCGCTCATCGCGGTGGTCGGCCTGCTGTGGGTGGTGCTCACGCTCTCCACCGACACGTTCCTCACCACCGGCAACCTGCAGAACATCCTGTTCACGGTGGCGCCGATCGCGCTCGTCGGGATCGGGATGACGGCGGTGATCGTCACCGCCGGGATCGACGTCTCGGTGGGCAGCCAGGCCGCCGTCGTGATGGTGGTCATCGCGCTGCTGCTGCGCGACTCCGGTTTGCCGTTCCTGCCTGCGGTCGCCGTCGCCGTGGTGATCGGGCTCGTGCTCGGTGCCGTCAACGGGCTGCTGGTGGCCTACGGCGGCATCCACCCCATCATCGTCACGTTCGGCACGCTCAACATCTACCGGTTCGTCTCGCTGCAGATCTTCGGCACCGAGCAGGTGGCGGGCGTGCCCGCCACGCTCTCGCCGATCGGCGGCGGCGCGGAGGGCAAGCTGCTGGGCGTGCCAACGGCCTGGTGGCTCACGCTCGTGCTAGCCGCCGGCATGTGGTGCTACATGCGGTTCTGGGCCACCGGCCGGCACCTGTACGCCGTGGGCGGCGACGCGTTCGCAGCGAGGCTAGCGGGCGTGCGGGTGCGGCGACGCCAGATCAGCGCGTACGTGCTCACCGGCGCCTGCGTCGGACTCGCTGCCTGCATCCTCATCGGCAGCGGCGGGCTGGTGCAGCAGAACGTGGGCACCGGGCTCGAGCTGCGGGTGATCGCCGCGGTGGTGATCGGCGGCACGAGCATCATCGGCGGCCGCGGCACCGTACTCGGCACGCTGCTGGGCGCGCTGCTCGTCGGCACCGTGTCCAGCGCCGTCACGCTGCTCTCATGGCCGTCGGAGCTCACGCAGCTGTTCATCGGCCTGTTCATCCTCGTGGCGGTCGGGGTCGACCTGCTGCGCGAGCGGCGGAGGAGCGCCCGATGACCGAGATCGAAACCGTCCCGCCCGCGGAGCGCACCCGTGGCGAAGGGCTCGCGGCCAAGGTGCTGCGGATCGGGCTGACCGAGCGCATCGTGCTGCTCGCTGTGCTGCTGGTCGTGGTGGTCGTGTGGTTCCGGGTGCTCGGCGCAGGCGGGTACCTCGTGGCGCCGTACGACCTGCGCTACTTGGGCAACGCGCTCGAGTCGATGGTGCCGTTCGCGCTCCTGGCCGTCGCGGAGCTGTTCGTGATCGTCTCCGGCCGCGGCGGGATCGACCTGTCGGTGGGCGCGATCGTGTCGCTCGCCGGCATGGTGTTCGGGTTCATGGTCGGGGTGTGGGGCTGGCCGCTGCTCCCGGCGATCGCCGGCTGCATCGTGGTGGGCGCGCTGCTCGGAGCCGTCAACGGGGCGCTCGTGGCCTACCTGCGGTTCCCGGCGCTGATCGCGACGCTCGCCACGTACTACGCCTACAGCTCGCTGGCGCTGATCAGCAACGCGAACGCCCCGATCTCGACCCCGCCGGTCGTCGCGCTGCACTCCCTGACCCGCAACATCCAGCTCCCGCTGCTACCGCCGATCCCGACGCACGTGTTCACGATCATGCTGCCCTGCGCCGTGCTGGCCTGGGTGATCGTGTCGCGCTCGACGTACGGCCGGGCGCTCTACGCGGTCGGCACCAACGACATCGCCGCCGGGTACGCCACGCAGCCCGTGGCCCGCACGCGCTTCACGGCGTTCGTGATCTCGGGGCTGCTGTCCGGCGTGGTGGCGGTGGTGACCGTCGCGCAGTTCGCCTCCGCCCGACCGGACGCAGGCATCGTCGGCAACGGCATGGCGCTGCCCGCGATCACCGTGGCCGTGCTGGGCGGCGTCGCGATCCAAGGCGGGATAGGACGGGTCGGCGGAGTGCTCGTGGCCGCGCTGCTGATCACCTGGCTGAACGCCGGGATGCTGCTCGCGTTCCCCGAGGGCGCGGAGGGCAGCCGCTACCAGCTGCTCGCGCTCGGGCTGGTGCTCGTGCTGTCCGCACTGCTCAACACCCTTGCCCTGCGCCGATACGGGAGACTTTCGTGACCTTCGCGGTGCGGTCGGACGAGGTGCCGGCGGAGCTGGTCGCGCTCACCCGACGGATCGGCGACCCGGCAGCCGACCTGGTCGTCCTCGCGGAGGGCAACACGTCCACCCGCCTGTCCGACGACCGGTTCGTCGTGAAGGCGAGCGGGTCCCGGATGGACCTCGCCGAGGCAGGCGACTTCGTCGTCGGGGAGCTGCCCGAGCTCGTCGACGTGCTGGAGCGGGGTGGCACCGACCAGGAGACGCTGTCCCGGCTGTTGTCCGCGGGCGGCGGGTCGAAGGCCTCGATCGAGACGCTCGTGCACGTCGTGGCGCTCGCCGCGGGAGCCACGTGGGTGGCGCACACGCACCCGACCGCGGTCGTCGGGCTGCTGGCCGTGCGCGAGGCCGAGGAGCTGTGGTCGGCGCCGCTCTTCCCGGACGAGGCGGTGGTGCTCGGCGAGCCGGTCTGGGTGCCTTACGCGGCGCCGGGCATCGCGCTCGGCACGGCGGTGCACGCCGCCGTCCGGGATCGGCTCGACCGCGACGGCGTCGCGCCCCGGCTCGTGCTGCTCGGCAACCACGGCATCGTCGCGCTCGGCGCCACCGCCACCGAGGTGGAGACCATCACGACGATGGTTGTGAAGGCCGCGCGCGTCCGCTCGGTCGCGCTCGGCGCCGGCACCATGTCTCCCCTGGGTATCGCCCACGCCCGCGAGCTGGCCGGGCGTCCGGACGAAGCGGCCCGCCGCACCCGCCTCGGCGCCTGAGCGCCGGCGCCCTACTTCGGTCAGAGGAGTTCGGCGGCCACGTCCAGGAAACCCAACAGGATCCGCGACCCGTCGTCCGGGCGCCAGACCATGGCCACCGGGACACGCACGTCGGCGCCCGTCACCGGGCGGAAGGCGACGCCCTCGAACTGCAGCCACTCCGCCGACGCCGGCAGGAGGGCCACGCCGACCGCCGCGGCGACCAGGGCCACGACCGTGTAGGTGTCCTGAGCCTCCTGCACCACACGGGGCCAGAAACCGACGTCCGCGCAGGCGCGCATCGCGACGTCCCGCAGGTTGGAGCCCTGGCGGTCGGGGTAGCTCACGAAGTTCTCCCCCGCCAGGTCGGCCAGCGGCACGGACGGCCGGGCGGCGAGTGGGTGTTCGTCGGGCAGGACGGCCACCAGCTCCTCGTCGAGCACGGTGCGGCTCTCCAGCAGCGTCGGAACGGGGGCGCGCAGCAAGGCCACGTCGATACCGCCGTCGAGCAGCCCGCTGATCTGGGCGCCGCTGAACACCGACGGGTGCAGCTCCAAGCGCACGAGCGGGTAGCGCTCGCGGTAGGCGCGGGTCAGGCGGGGTAGGAGCCGCCATGTGGTCGCGCCGGTGAGGCCGACGCGGATCTCGCCGCGCTCACCCTGCTCGGTGAGCAGCACCGACTCCCGCGCGCGATCGGCCTCGGCGAGCACCCGCCGGGCGTGCTCGAGGAAGACCACGCCCGCGTTGGTGAGTCGCACCCGGCGGGTGGTGCGCTCCAGCAGCCGCACGCCCAGGTCGCGTTCCAGGTGCTTGATCTGCTGAGACAGCGGCGGCTGCGCGATGCGCAGGCGCGCGGCGGCCCGTCCGAAGTGCAGCTCCTCGGCCACGGCGGTGAAGGCCCTCAGGTGCCGCAACTCCACGGCCTACTCCCTCATTGATATGAATCAGGTCTCAGTCCTACCGCCATCTTGTATTGGACTGGCCAAGCCCGCACTGCATACGGTCGCTCATCAGACATCCGGCCTCAGGGAAGAGGTGCCGATGGAGCAGTGGCGTGGGCAGCTGCACCGGATCGGTCCGCTGCTCGTCCTCGCCGTGGGCGTCGCCGCGCTCGCCGGCGCCGTCGGGCTCTCGCTCGGGTCGCTGACGGCGCCCGGCCCGGGCCTGTGGCCGTTCGTCGTGGCGCTCCTGCTCACCGGCACGGCGCTCGTCCTCCTCGTGGTCGACGACCCGGAGGACTACGAGCCGTTCACGCGCGGGTCCGCCCGGATCGCGGGCGGGCTGGCCGGGCTCGCCGTCTTCGTGGCCGCGTTCGACGTGGTCGGGTTCCTGCTCCCGGCGTTCCTGATGCTGCTGCTCTGGCTGCGCGTGTTCGGCCGCGAGCCGTGGCGGTGGGCGCTGGGGCTGGCACTCGCCGGCTCGGTCGGGCTCTACCTGCTGTTCGACACCGCGCTCGGGGTGCGGTTCCCCGACGACGTGGTGGCCGGGCTGGTGGGTGGCTGACGTGAGTGTCCTGGAGGGGATCGCGCAGGGGTTCGCCGTCGCGCTGGACCCGGTCAACATCCTCTACGTCTTCCTCGGCGTGCTCATCGGCACGGTGATCGGCGTGCTGCCGGGCCTCGGCCCGACCGCGACGATCGCGCTGCTGCTGCCGCTGACCTACGAGATCGAGCCGCACACGGCCGTGATCCTGCTGGCCGGGATCTACTACGGCTCGATGTACGGCGGCACGATCACGTCGGTGCTGCTGCGCCTTCCCGGCGAGGCGGCGTCGGTGGTCACCACGTTCGACGGCTACGAGATGGCCAAGCAGGGCCGGGCAGGGCCCGCGCTGGGGATCGCGGCGATCGGGTCGTTCGTCGGCGGCGTGCTCTCCGTCGTCGGGCTCGCGCTGCTGGCCCCGCCGCTTGCCGCACTCGCCGTGTCGTTCGGTCCGCCGGAGTACGTGGCGATGACCGTGCTCGGCATCCTGCTCGTCACGTACCTCGGCACCGGGTCGGCGGTGAAGAGCCTCTGCATGGCGGCGCTGGGCCTGCTGCTCGCCACGATCGGCCAGGATCCGATCGCGGGCACCACCCGGTTCACGTTCGGGCAGGTCGCGCTGTTCGACGGCCTCGACTTCGTGGCCGTCGCGATGGGGCTGTTCGGCGTCGGCGAGATCCTGCACAGCCTGGAGCGCACCGACAAGGTCCAGGCCGTCACCCAGAAGATCAGGAACATCTGGCCGAGTCGCACCGACCTGCGCGACTCGGCAGGCGCCATCGGGCGCGGCAGCCTGCTCGGCTTCCTCATCGGCGTGCTACCCGGAGGCGGTGGGGTGGTCTCGTCGCTCGCCTCGTACGCGCTGGAGAAGCGGCGAGCCAAGGACCAGAGCCGGTTCGGCCGGGGCGCGATCCAGGGTGTCGCGGGCCCCGAGACCGCCAACAACGCCTCGTCGACCTCGGCGTTCATCCCGCTGCTGACGCTCGGCATCCCCGCCAACGTCGTGCTCGCGCTGATCTTCGGCGCGCTACTGGTGCAGGGCGTGACGCCGGGGCCGCAACTGATCGACCAGCACCCGGAGATCTTCTGGGGCGTGATCGCGTCGATGTTCGTCGGCAACCTCATGCTGCTCGCGCTCAACATCCCGCTGGTGGGGGTGTTCGTGCAGATCCTGCGGGTGCGCGCCGGGATCCTCGCCGCGTTCGCCCTGCTCCTCACGATGGCCGGGGTCTTCTCGATCAACAACGACGCCACGGACATGTGGGTGGTGCTCGCGTTCGGCTTGCTCGGCTGGTTGATGAAGAAGACGGGCTTCGAACCCGGCCCGTTGGTACTGGCGTTCGTGCTCGGTCCGATCCTCGAGCGCGCGTTCCGCCAGTCGATGCTGATCTCCGGCGGCAGCCTGAGCGTGTTCGTCACGCGGCCGATCTCCGGCGGCCTGCTCGTCGCGACGGCCGCGATCGTCTTGATCAGCATCGTGACGGCCCGCCGCAGGGCCCGCGTGCTCCACCGCCACGACCATGAACTCACGCCCGCAGAGGGAGAGCGATGAACCGCCTGCGTCTCGCCGCCGCGCTCGCGGCCGCGCTCCTGCTCGCCGCATGCGGTGGGCAGCGCTCGGCCGAGCCGGAGGCATACCCCTCCGAGCAGATCCGGCTGATCGTGCCGTACACGGCGGGCGGTCCCACCGACATCGCCGCCAGGGCGCTCGGGAAATACATGGAGGGTGCGCTCGGCCAGACGGTCGTGGTGGAGAACCTGCCCGGCGCCTCCGGGTCGACGGCCTACCAGGAGCTGCTGTCCGCCGAGCCGGACGGTTACACGCTGTCGATGGTCGCGCTGCCCACGGCCGTGCTCAACTACCTGAGCGACGACGTCGGCTACACCCGCGAGGACTTCGCCCCGGTCGGCGTGATCACCCAGGTGCCGTCTGCCTTCGTGGTGCCGTCCGCATCGCCGTACAACGACGTGGCGGCGTTCTTCGCCGCTGCCCCGAACGCGACCTTCCCCGTCACCGTCGGCACCCCCGGAGCGACCAACACGCACGCTGTGGAGACCCGTCGGATCACCCAGCTCTACGGAGTACCGCTCACCGTCGTGCCGTTCGAAGGCGCTCAGGAGGTGCTGACGGCAGTCATGAACGGCTCCGTCAACGCCGGGTTCGTCAACGCCTCGCAGGACGCGATGCCCGCCTTCGAGTCCGGGAAGCTGCGAGTGCTGGCCGTCGGCACCGAGAAGCGACTCCCGTACCTGAGAGCGCAGACGTTCGTCGAGCAGGGTTACCCGGAGATCACCCGGAGCACCACCACGTTCGGTGTGCTCGCCCCGGCTGGCACACCGCAACCGGTGATCGCGCGGCTGGAAGAGGCGATGCGCGCGGCTTCGGCCGATCCTGAGACCAGGCGCGGGCTCGACGAGCGGTACGTGCCGGACCAGTTCATGGGCAGCGCCGATCTCGCGGCGCTGTTCACCGAGACCGAGCAGACGTTCCAGGGGGTCGCAAGTGGCGGATGACGGGGCATCGGGGCTGGTCGACGCGCTGCATGAGCTGGGCGTCGAGCTCGCGTTCGGGCTGCCGGGAGTGCACAACCTCGCGGTGTGGGAGGCGTGCGCCGAGGCCGGGATCCGGCTGGTCGGGGTGCGGCACGAGCAGGCCGCCGCGTACGCCGCCGACGGCTACGCGCGGGCCACCGGCCGGCTCGGGGTCGCAGTCGTGACCACCGGGCCGGGTGCGGCGAACACGCTGGGCGCCACCGGCGAGGCGATGACGTCGGGCGCGCCGGTGCTGGTGATCGCCACCGACATCCCGTCGACGCTGCGCCGACCCGGCGTCTACCGCGGCGTCCTGCACGAGACCCGCGACCAGGCCGCGATGTTCGCGCCGGTGACGAAGGCCGCGACGACCACGGCGTCGGCCGCGGACCTGTACGCCGACGTGCTGAAAGCCGGGCGGGAAGCGCTGCGTGCGCCCACCGGGCCCGTCTACGTCGGGGTGCCGACCGACCTGCTCACCGCCGCCGTGGCCCGGCGAACGCCCGTGGAGCCCGACCCGCCGGGCCGGCCGGAACCGGATCTCGACGCGGCGCTCGCGCTGATCGAGCGCGCGGAGCGCCCGTTGCTGTGGGTCGGCGGCGGGGCCGTTCGCGCGGGCGCGGGCGACGCCGTGGGGCGGCTGGCCGAGCGGCTCGCGGCGCCGGTGGTCACGACCTACCACGGGCGCGGGATCCTGCCGCCCGGCCACCCGTGCCTCGCCCCCGCCCTCACCCACGTCCCGGCCGTCGGAGCCCTGTGGGACGAGGCCGATCTCGTGATCGTGATCGGCAGCGACCTGGACGGGATGACCACCCAGAACTGGCGAATGCCACAACCACCCGCGCTGCTGGCGGTCAACATCGACGCCGCGGACGCCGCGAAGAACTACCGGCCCGACCACGTCCTGGTCGGCGACGCCCGCACCGTGACCGAACGGCTGGCCGCGGCCGTACCGCAGCGGGACGGGCTGGACGTGCGCACGGTGCAGACCGAGTCGATGCGCAGGCACGTCGCCGCGCTGGTTCTCGAGGAGGAACCGCAGGCCGCGCTGCTGCTCGACACGTTCGACCGGGTGCTGCCCGCCGACGCAACGGTGCTCGCCGACATGTGCATCGCGGGGTACTGGGTGGCCGGGTTCCACCGGGTGCCGGGGCCACGGCGGCTCGCGTACCCGATGGGCTGGGGCACGCTCGGCTTCGCCTTCCCTGCCGCGCTCGGGGCCGCCGTACGAGGGCGGGCGGTGGCGGTGGTCGGTGACGGCGGGTTCCTCTTCGCATGCGGCGAGCTGGCCACCGCGGTGCAGGAACGGCTGCCGGTCACGGTCGTGCTCGTCGACGACGGCGGGTACGGCATGCTCCGCTTCGACCAGGTGCAGGCGGGCGTGCCCACCCGCGGCGTCGACCTGGTCACCCCCGACTTCGTGGCGCTCGCCGGAGCGTTCGGGGTGCCCGCGGAGGCCGTCGACGGCTTCGGCGACGCGTTCGAGGCGGCGCTCGCCAAGAGCCTCGCGACCGACGGGCCGTCGCTGGTGGCGGTGCGGGCCGCGCTCACGCCCCCGCCGTCGACCTCGCCGCGGTGGTACCGGGCGGCCGGATGATCGACAAGCGGGTGGCGTCGCTCGCCGAGGCCGTCGCGGGGGTGAAGGACGGCGACACCGTGCTGGTCGGCGGGTTCGGCAACTCCGGCATCCCGGTCGAGCTCGTGCACGCCCTGCTGGAGCTGGGCTCGCGGGACCTCACCGTCGTCACGAACAACGCGGGCAGCGGCGAGACCGACATCGCCGCGCTGATCCGCGAGCGGCGGGTCCGCAAGATCGTCTGCTCGTACCCGCGATCGGCGGGATCGGTGTGGTTCGAGAAGTTGTGGCGGGCAGGCGAGATCGAGCTGGAGCTGGTGCCACAGGGCACGCTCAGCGAGCGGATGCGGGCAGCGGGCGCGGGGCTCGGCGGCTTCTTCACACCGGCAGGGGCGGACACCCCGCTCGCGGAGGGCAAGGAGGTGCGCGTGATCGGCGGGCGCAGGCACGTCCTCGAGCAGCCACTGCACGCCGACGTCGCGCTGATCAGGGCCGACCGCGCCGATCGATGGGGCAACCTCGTCTACCACTCCGCTGCCCGCAACTTCGGGCCCGTGATGGCAACGGCCGCGAAGCTGACGGTGGCGCAGGTACGCGTGTTCGTCGAGCTCGGGGAGCTGGATCCGGAGGCCGTCGTGACGCCGGGGATCTTCGTGGACCGGGTGGTGGTGGCATGAGACGCACGGCGCAGGAGATGGCCGCCCGGGTGGCGCGGGACATCCCGGACGGCTCCTACGTCAACCTCGGGATCGGGCTGCCCACCCTCGTGGCCGACGTCGCGCCGCCGGACCGGGAGATCATCTACCACAGCGAGAACGGCATCCTCGGGATGGGACCGGCGCCCGAGCCCGGCACCGGGGACCCCGAGCTGATCAACGCGGGCAAGCAGCCGGTCACCCTGCTGCCCGGCGGCGCCTACTTCCACCACACCGACGCCTTCGTGATGATGCGCGGCGGGCACATCGACATCACGGTGCTCGGCGCGTTCCAGGTGGCGGCGAACGGCGACCTCGCCAACTGGGCCACCGACGACGCCACGCTGCCGCCCGCGGTCGGCGGGGCGATGGACCTCGCGGTGGGCGCCCGCCGGGTGTTCGTCCTGACCACGCACACCACCAAGGACGGGCGGCCCAAGCTCCTGCCCGCCTGCACCTACCCGCTCACCGCGGCGGCCGTGGTGGACCGGGTCTACACCGATCTCGCCGTGATCGACGTGACGCCGGATGGCTTCGTCGTGCGGGAGATGGTCCACGGCCTCACCCGGAACGAGCTGCAGGCGAAGACCGCCGCCCCACTGCGTTTCGGGGACAGGTCGTGAGTGGATACGCGCGCCATGGCGCGCGTATCCACTCACGACTGGTGTGCGCCTGGCTGGCTGTGGCCCTGCTGCTCGCCGGATGCGGTGGGTCGCGGGACGACGTGTCCTTCCCCAGCGAGGAGATCCGGCTGCTCGTGCCGTACGCGGCGGGCGGACCGGCCGACCTCGCCGCGCGCGCCTACGGGGAGTTCCTCGAACGCGATCTCGGCCAACCCGTGGTCGTGGAGAACCTCCCTGGCGGCTCAGGCGCGCTCGCCACCCAGGAGCTGATCCAGGCCGAGCCCGACGGGCACACCCTCTCCGTGATCACCGCGGGCACGACCGTGCTGACGCCGCTGGTGAACGACGTGGGCTACACCGCGGCCGACGTCACGCCGGTCGGCGTGCTGTCCGAGGTGCCGTCGCTGCTCGCGGTGGGACGGAACTCGCCGTACACCGACGTCGCCGCGTTCGTCGCGGACGCGCGGGCCCGGCAGGGCGCCGTCACCGTCGGCGTGCCGGGGGCATCCACCCCGCAGGCCGTCGAGCTGCAGCGGCTGCGCGACGAGCACGGCGTCACCGTCACCGCCGTGCCGTTCAACGGGAACGCGGAGATGACCACCGCGCTGCTCGGCGGCAACGTCGACGCTGTGCTGATCAACGCGTCGCCGGACGTCACCGCCAACCTCGACGCCGGTGAGTTCCGCCCGCTCGCCGTCTCCACGGAGCAGCCGCTCGACTGGCTGCCCGGCACCCCGACGCTGGCCCAGGCCGGGTTCGACGGCCTCACCCTCTCCGGCTCGACGTTCGGGCTCGCCGGTCCGGCCGGGCTGCCCGAGCCGGTCGTCGGCCGGCTCGAGGACGCGTTGCGCAAGGCGCACGCCGACCCGGAGGTCGTCGCGGCCGTCGGCGAGCGTTACCTGGGTACTCAGTTCCGGGGCGCGGCCGAGATGCGGGCCGTGCTGGACCGGACGCTGGCCGTCTACGAGCCGATCCTGGGAGGGTCCTGATGAGACTGGCGTGGATCGCGTTCGTCGCGGCGTTGACGCTGTCCTGCTCGGCGCCGGACACGCCCGACGAGTACCCGAGCCAGGAGATCACGGTGCTCGTCCCGTACACCGCGGGCGGGCCGACCGACCTCGCCGCCCGCGCGATGGGCGCGCACCTGGAGAAGGCGCTCGGGCAGCCCGTGATCGTGGAGAACCTGCCGGGCGCATCCGGGTCGGAGGCCTACCAGGAGCTGGTGTCGAGCGACCCGGACGGCCACACGCTCGCCCTCCTCGCGGCCCCGTCAGCCGTGGTGACGCCGATGATCCAGGACGTGCCCTACGACGCCGCCTCGTTCGTGCCGATCGGCGTGATCACCGAGGTGCCGTCGGTGCTGGCGGTCGGCGGCGACTCCGAGTTCCGCGACGCCACCGCGTTCCTCGACGCCGCCCGGCAGCGGCCCGGCCAGCTGACCGTCGGCGTGCCGGGCGCCACCACGTCGCAGGCCATCGAGCTGCGGCGGCTGGCGAGCGAGTACGGGGTGCAGGTCACGAGCGTGCCGTTCAACGGCAACGCGGAGCTGATCCAGGCCGTGCTCGGCGGCTCCGTCGACGCGGTGCTCATCAACGTGTCGGCGGACATCCGCGCGCAGTTCGATGCAGGCGCGTTCCGCCCGCTCGCGATCAGCCCGGCCGAGCGCGTCGAGTACCTGCCGGACGTCCCGACGCTCGCCGAGCTGGGATTCCCCGAACTCACCTACAGCACGTCCCTCTTCGGGCTGGGCGCCCCGGCCGGCACCCCGCCGGAGATCGTCTCGCGGCTGGAGGCCGCGATGCGCGACGGCCTCGCCGACCCCGCCGTCCGGCAGCAGCTCGACGAGGCATACGTACCCGACGAGTTCATCGGCGCCGACGCGTTCCGGGGACGGCTCGACGAGATCGTCCGCGTGTACGGCCCGGTCGCTCAGCAACTGAAGGATGGTTGACTCAGGCTCATGGATACGGGACTGAAGGGACGCACCGCCGTTGTGCCGGGCGCCAGCTCCGGCCTCGGCCTCGCCGTGGCCCGCGCGCTCGCCGCCGAAGGGGCGAACGTCGTGCTGGGCGGACGGCGCGGCGAGCTCGTGCGCGAGGAGGCCTCGAAGCTGCCGGCCGCGGTGGGGATCGAGGTCGACCTCACCGACCCGGCCGCGACGGACGCGCTCGTCGGCGCCGCACAGGACCACTTCGGCCCGGTCGACGTGCTGGTGCTCAACGGCGGCGGCCCACCGCCCGGCGTGGCGGTCGACTTCACCCCCGAACAGTTCGCCGACGCCGTCGCACTGCTCGTGCAGCCGCACCAGCGGCTCGTCCAGGCAGTGCTGCCGGGGATGCGCGGGCGCGGCTTCGGCCGGATCGTCGCGATCGGGTCCAGCGGCGTCCAGGCCCCGCTCGATCGCCTCGTCGCGTCCAACGCGGCCCGCGCCGCGCTCGCGGGCTACCTCAAGACCCTCGCCGGCGAGGTCGCCGCCGACGGCGTGACGGTCAACATGGTCCTGCCCGGCCGCATCGCCACCGACCGCGTCGGCGTGCTCGACCGGGCCAACGCCGAGCGCTCCGGCAAGTCCGAGGAGGAGGTCCGCGAGGCGGCCAAAGCCTCGATCCCGGCGGGGCGGTATGGCACTCCGGATGAGTTCGCCGCGGTAGTGACGTTCCTGGCGAGCACGGCGGCCTCCTACGTCACGGGCGAACAGATCCGCTGCGACGGGGGCTTGGTGCGGACGCACTGAGAAGCTCTTGATCAAGTCGACCTCTTGAGCCTCCGCCGCGGCTCAAACACACATGGCGTCGACCTGATCATGTAGACCGCGAGGACTTTTCCGAATCGCCCCCGGGAGCACGTCGGTGAAAGCCATGATCCGGATGTGGTTCCTGGCTGGCCGGTGGCATTCCGGGGTTCTGCCGCCGTAGCGGCAGGGTTGGTGACGTGGACCGTGCTCCAGGGCCCAGGCTTCCTGCGGTTGTTCCCCGACACCTACATCAAGGCGCCCGCCACCGGGCCACCCGATCTGAGTTTGCGCTCACTTGCGGCGTACCGGTACGTCGAAGGTAGGGGTGTGCTGTCGGGTTACTCGGCCGCCGAGGTACTGGGGGCGTCCTGCGGGCCTTGGGACGCACCGGCCGAAGTGACCGTGCCCCATCACGGTCAGCGCAGCCCGGCGGGCCTGATCGTGAACCGGGGCCGCCTGTTCCCCGGCGAGGTCATGCAGGTGAACGGGTTGAAAGTGACCAGCCCGGCTCGCACCGCCTACGACCTGGCCCGCCGCGGCGACCTGGTGGAGCGGGTCGTAGCGGTCGACCGCCTGGCCAACGTGCACCCCTTCGACCCGGATCTACTGCTGCAGTGCTGCTGCGGGACATCGGCCGCCATACCGGATTGGTGGACAAGGGGTGGCGGGTCTACCGCTACACGAAGCTCGAGATCCTCCGCCGACAGGACCTGATCGTCGCTCAACTCACCCGCGCCCGCGACCGGGCGCTGGGCGCATGATCAGATCGACACCATGTGTGCTGGTGAGGCTCGGGAGACTCATGAGGTCGACCTGATCATGTGCACCCCGTCGTGGGCCCTGGTCGCAACCCCGTCGTCCAGGGCATCCAAGACCCGGATCGCATAAGCGGGGGTCATGTGCCGGCGCACTTCTTCCGGGGTGAACCAGGCGACCCGCCTCGACTCGTCCGTCGCCGTCGCCTCACCCGCTGCAGGGCGGCAGCGGAACACCAAGGCAACGATGCCGCGCTTGACGTTCTTGTACACGCCGGTGAGCCGCTCGACGTCGACCTGCACGCCGGTCTCCTCGGCCACCTCGCGTCGGACGCCCTCGTCGAAGGTCTCGGCGAGTTCGAGCACGCCGCCGGGCGGCTCCCAGTGACCGTTGTCCCGGCGCTGGATCACGAGGACGCGTCCGTCGTCGCGTACCACGACGCCGGCGACGCTCACGGAGTGCCTGGGCGTGCCGCCCATGTCGAGCCCTTCCTCCGACGATCAGAGACGTACCCTACGGGACGCCTGGACGACTGGAGGTGTTCGTGTGGACCTCGGCCGCATCGACCGGCTGAACGATCGGCCGCCATACCGGCAGATCGCCGATCACCTTCGCGCCGCGATCGACGCCGGTCAGCTCGGGCCCGCGGATCGGCTTCCATCCGAGGCGGAGCTGAAGGAGCACTACGGTGTAGCGCGGATGACGGCGAGGCAAGCGATTCAGGAGCTCCGTGCCGAGGGGCGAGTCGTCGCAGAGCACGGGCGCGGTGTCTTCGTGCGGCAGCCGCCGCCCGTCCGGAGGCTGGCGTCCGACCGGTTCGCGCGTGAACACCGCAAGGCGGGGAAGGCGGCCTTCCTCGCGGAGGCTGAGCGAAGCGGCTTCCGGGCTCGCGTCGATCAGATCGAGGTCACTCGGGTCGAGGCGCCCGCTTTCGTGCGTGAGCGCCTGCGGCTGGAAGATAGCCTCGTGCTGAGCCGCTCTCGGCGCTACTTCGCCGACGACCGGCCGGTCGAGCTCGCGGTGTCGTACCTGCCGCTCGCAGTCGCAGAAGGCACTGCGATCGCGGAAATCGACACCGGGCCCGGAGGCCTGTACGCCCGCTTGGAGGACGCGGGGTACACCCTCGATCGGTTCGTGGAGGAGGTCGCTGCTCGCATGCCGACCGTCGAGGAGCGACGCCGTCTCGAGCTGCAAGCAGGCGTGCCGGTGATCGTGGTCGTCCGCACCGCCTATGACATCGCAGGGAGACCGGTCGAGGTGTGCGACACCGTAAAGGCGGCTCCGGCATACGTCCTGGAGTACGAGATCAAGGCGCGCTGACTCCGTTGCACCTCATCCGCTCGCGCGGTACCTTCGCCACTCCCCTAGACAACCAGGTGACCTAGTGGAAATGCGAGAGGTGCGTGATCGGCATGAACGACGACGAGGTCGACGACTACGTGGCGGCGCAGCGGACCTTTGCCGCCGCGGTGGCCTTCATGGTCGCGCAACCGGGCGGCCCTGAGCGCACTCTCGCGCAGCACCGCCGCCGCCCGGATGACTACTGCACGGGCTGCGTACACACCCTCTCGCATTGGCCGTGCACCGTGGCCCGCATCGCCCTTTGCGCGGTCGCGGGACACAACTGATCGTCGGCCCCACCCCGTACGTTCGCCCCGTGGCCCCCCGAGGAAGCAGCAGATCCCGTCCCACCAAGCGCCGCCCGGAGGCACCCGACCTCCCCGACGAGCTGGCGCAGGCCCCCGCGGTGGTCGAGGGCGGCGAGCTGTGGGACTGCGTCGAGGCAGGCGCCGCGGTCCAGGTGCCCGAGCGCGTGGCCGACCTGCGCATCCAGGAGAGCCGGTGGGTCGGCGGAAACCTGGCCGGCTCCCGCTTCACCGGCCTGGAATGCCGGGACGTGGAGTTCGTCCACTGCGACCTGTCCGGCGCCCGGTTGGAGGAGGCCGTGCTCACGCGGGTCGTCTTCACCGACTGCCGGCTCACCGGCGCCGGCTTCGACGGGTCGCAGCTCACCGACGTCCGCATCACCGACAGCACCGCCGATCTCGCCGGGTTCCGGATGGCGAAGGCGCGGTTCCTCCTCGTCGAGAACACCTCGCTGCACGGTGCCGACCTGTTCGAGTTCGACGCCGAGCACTGCGCGCTGCTCGGGTGCGACCTGGCCGAGGCGAGCTTCGACGCGGCGCGGCTGCGGGAGACCGACCTGCACGGCTCCACCGTCGACGACGTCCGCGGCGTGCTCTCCCTGCGCGGCGCACGGATCAGCCCGGACCAGATCATCCCGCTGGCCACCGGCCTGCTCGACGCCGTCGGGATCCAGGTGACCGAGCAACCGCCGTGATCGCCGGTACGGTGCCTGAATGGCCATATCCGGCCGTTTCCGCACCCATCTGACAATCTTGCCCAGCGTGCCCGAGCTTCATCGCCAGACGGGTGCAACGGCGGCCAGATACGGCCGGTTCTGCACCCAGCCGCTGATCACGCTTCAGTCAGCCGCGGCCCAGGAACGGCATGGTCGTCGCCGTGATCGTCAGGAACGGGATGTTCGCGTCGAGGGGCAGCCGGGCCATGAGCAGAACGGCGTCGGCCACGTGCGCCGGATCGAACGTCGGCTCAGGGCGGATGCTGCCGTCGGCCTGCTTCGCGCCGACCGAGATGCCGGCCGTCATGTCGGTGGCGGCGTTGCCGATGTCGATCTGGCCACAGGCGATGCCGTACGGGCGCCCGTCGAGCGCGATCGACTTGGTCAGACCGGTGAGCGCGTGCTTCGTTGCCGTGTAGGCCGCGCTGCCGGGACGCGGCACGTGCGCGGAGATGGAGCCGTTGTTGATGATCCGCCCGCCCTGGGGCTGCTGCGCGCGCATCGCGGCGAATGCCTCGCGCGCGCAGAGGAACGCCCCGGTCAGGTTCGTGGCGACGGTGGACGTCCAGTCCTCCACCGCGATCTCGTCCACGCTGCCGGACGGCCCGAACGTGCCGGCGTTGTTCATCAGCAGGTCGACCCGGCCCCAGCGCTCCCGCACCTGCGCGAACAACCGGGCCACCGACTCGGCGTCGGCGACGTCCGTCGGCGCCACGAGCGCGGTCTCCCGGCCACCCGCTGTCTCCTCGAGCGCCTCCGCCCTGCGCCCGGCGAGCGCCACCCGATAGCCCGCGCCGAGCAGGGCCGTCGCCACCACCCTCCCGACTCCCGAGCCCGCACCCGTCACCACTGCCACATCGCCGTCCGTCACGAGCGACATGATCTCCCGCTCGCCGCGACGACGCATCCGGCCCTGCCGCTCGCCAGCTCGGCGACGTGCCGCTCCTCGACCGTGAACCCGCCTGCGTCGAGCATGCCGGCGAGCCGATCGATGGTCGGCTCGGTGGTCGCGGGGTCCAGCGGCTGGAACGGCAACGCGAACCGGCCTCCCGGCACGAGGTGGGCGCGCACGATCGCGAGCTCCCGGCGCGGGTCGCCGCGCAGCAGTACCGGCACGTGGATCGCGAAGGCGAGATCGAACCGGGCGTCGCCGAGGTCGGCTTCGTGCAGCGCCGCCACCTGGAACATCGCCCGCCCCGCGGCCACGTGCACTGCGTTGCGTCGACGCGCCATCTCGATCATCTTGGCGGACCGGTCGATGCCGAGGACGCTCCCGCCGTCGAGGCGTTCGCACACCAGCGACACGGCAACGCCGTGCCCGCAACCGATCTCGAGCACCCGGTCGCCGGGACGCACGCCCAGCGTCTCGACCGCCCATACCAACCGCTCCGCTGCCGGCGCCACACGTGGAAGCATCGCATCGTGCGACACGTGACGAGGCTGGCTGCCGCCGACGACATCGCCGTGGACGACCTGCGGATCGTCGAGCGAACACCGGCGTGGACCGCACCCCTGCACACCCCCGGCCACCAGCTCGTCTTCGTGCGACGCGGCACGTTCGGGCTCCGGCTCCGTAGTTCGGGGACACTGCGCAGCGCGGAAGCGACGGTCGATCCGGTCTCGGCGTTCGTGGGACGCCCGGGCGACGAGCAGAGCATCGCCCACTTGCCGGGCCGCGAGGACGCCTGCACCGTGGTCTCGCTCGGTCCGCAACTCGCCGCCGAGCTGCTGCCCGGGCGGCTGCCGGACACGCTGCGCACATCGGGCCGGGTGGACATGGCCCATCGCGCATTGCTCGCGCGTGCGCGCCAGGGTGCCGACGGGTTCGAGCTGGCCGAGCGGGTGGTGCACCTCGCAACGGGCCTGCTCCGCGACCCCGTTCGCGCCACCGCACCCGGCGACACCCCGTCCCACCGGCGGCTCGCGGAGGCGGCCAGGGAGGTGCTGGTCACGGACCCCGCGTTCGACGGCCTCGACCGCCTCGCGCGCCTGCTCGGCGTCTCGCGGTCGCACCTCTCCCGGGTGTTCCGCGCGGAGACCGGCGAGACCCTCACTCGGTTCCGGAACCGCCTGCGGGTGCGCGCCGCGCTGGACCGGCTGGCCGACGGCGACCGGGATCTCGCAGGGATCGCCGCCGATCTCGGGTTCGCCGACCACGCGCACTTCACGCGAGCGATGCGCGCCGAGGTCGGCGACCCGCCCAGCCGCATCCGACGGCTGCTCGGTGGCGAGCACGAATCGTCAAGCCTCGCGCCGGGAAGCCGCGGACGATCCAGGCATGATCATGCGAATCTGGAGCGCCCGAACGGCGAGTGATCCCCGCGCATACGAGCAGGAGTTCGACTCCCACGTGCTCGACGCACTGGGCGGCCTCGACGGCTTCCGCGGCGCCTACCTGCTGCGCCGCTCACACGCGACCGGCACCGAATTCGTCACGCTGACACTGTTCGACTCACTCGCCGACGTGCGCCGCTTCGCCGGCCCCGACGTCGACGCGGCGAACGTCTCCCCGGCCGCCCGCGCCGTGCTCGACGACGTGGACGAGCGGGTGCACCACTACACGGTGGTCAGCGCACCCAGTTAGTCCTCCGTGAGCGACAGCGCGCCGGACGGGCAGTTCGCCACGGCATCCCTGGCGGCCGCGGCATCGGCGGGGTGCTCGTCGAGCACGACCACGATGCCGTCGTCGTCCTGGTCGAACACCGCCTCCGCCGTGACGACGCAGAGCCCCGCGCCGATGCAGACATCACGGTCCGCGTGTACGTGCACCCCGGCCATCAGGTCCCCCTTCACCACGTCACCTGCAGCGATGTCAGACCGTAGATGATGCTGAAGCTGCGGAACGTCGCGGTGTCGGGCACCTCGGCCAGGCCGGGGAACCGCCGCAGCAGCGCCGGGAAGCCGATCTTCATCTCCATCCGGGCCAACGGCGCCCCGAGGCAGTGGTGGATACCGTGACCGAAGGCGACGTGACCGACGCCGCCGCGGGTGACGTCGAGCTGGTCCGGTTGGGTGCGCAGCTCCGGGTCGCGGTTGGCGGTGGGCAGCGCGCACATGACGAGATCCCCCGCCGCGATCGGCTGCCCGGCGATCTCGGTGTCGACAGTGGCCATCTTGCCGGTGCCCGTGTGCACGATGCTCAGCCAGCGCAGCAGCTCCTCGACGGCTGTGTCGACGCGCTCGGGCTCGTCCCGCACGAGCGCGAGCTGGTCAGGGTGGCGCAGCAGGGCGAGCGTGCCGAGCCCGAGCATGTTGGCCGTCGTCTCGTGCCCGGCGAGCAGCAGCAGCGACGCGATCCCGACGAGCTCGTCGGCGGTGAGGTCGTCGCCGTGCTCGCGGACGAGCATGCCGAGCATGTCCTCGCCCGGGTCGGCCTTCGCACCGGTCACCAGCGTCGCCATGTACGCCCGCGACTCCCGCCCGGCCCGCATCCGCTCCTCGGCCGGGAGACGCAGGTCGAGCTGCCGATTGCTGCGCGCCTGGAACTCGGCCCGGTCGGCGTACGGCACCCCGAGCAGCTCGCAGATCACCAGCGACGGCACGGGGAGGGCGAACTCCGCCACCAGGTCGGCGGGCGGGCCGTGCCGCTCCATCGCGTCCAGGTGCTCGTCGACGATCTCCCGGATCCGCGGCTCCAGCCTGCGCATCCGCCGTACCGTGAACTCCGGGGTGAGCATCCGGCGCAGCCGGGTGTGCTCTGGCGGGTCGGCGGCGAGCAGGTTTCCCGCCAGCTGCCGCGCCCGTTCCTCGGGGCTCACGGGCGGGAGGCCAGGGGCGCGGCCCGCCTCCTGCAGGCGCGCGTTGCTGAAGCGCGCCGGATCGCTCAGCACCTCGCGGACGTCCGCGAACCGGGTGACGACCCATGCCTCCATCCCGAACGCGGTGCGGATCCGCTCGATGCCCGTGCCGGCGCGTAGCTCGGCCAGCTCGGGTGCCGGGTCGAAGACGTTGCGCTGCATGTGGACGGGCAACGTTGGTGGTGCTGTCACCGGACCTCCCGACGGCGCGCACGCCCTCGTGGCGCGCTCCCGCCTAGAAGACGACGGGCACCCGTCGGCGGGTTCCGCGTCGCCTCAGCAACCCCTCAGTCGACCATCGCGGGCCCGGCGCCGGCAGACTCACTGCGCCCATGACGGAGGAAGCAGGCGAGCACGACGGCGAAGGCGGTCATGACCGTGATGATGAGCATGACGTCGTCGAGCGACGAGACGTAGACCTGCGTGTTGGTCTGCTGGTAGATCGCATAGGTGCCGAGCAGCTGCCCCGTCTGCCCCTGACCGAGCGAGGGCAGCATCGCGGGGTCGAGCAACCCGCTGCGATCGGCGCCCAGCTGAGCCTGCTGGATGGTCATGAAGGCGGTCAAGGCAGCGAGCCCGAGTGCCGACGAGACGCGCTGCGCGACGTTGTTGAACGCGCTCGCCGAGCCGACGATCGCGGGCGGAACGGCCGAGATCCCACCCGTCATGATCGGCATCATGCACAGCCCGGTGCCGAAGGCCCGGAAGCAGAGCAGCCCGACGATCTCCTCCTGCGACGTGACAGCGGTCAGGTCCTGCAGGAGATAGGTCGCCACCGTCATGATCAGCATGCCGACGACCGCGGGCACGCGCGCACCGATCCGGTCGTAGATCTGCCCGGCGATCGGCATCATGACGAGCATGACGAGCGCCTGGGGCATGAGCAGCAACCCGGCCTCGAACGCCTGGAGCCCGCGCGCTGACTGGAGGTACACAGGGATGTAGAAGAGCACGGAGAACAGGCCGATCGAGAGCACCGCGATCAGCAGCAGCGAGTTGGTGTACTGCCACACCCGGAACACCCGGACGTCGAGCAGCGGGTTCTCGACAGCGTTCTCGATCACCACGAACAGCGCGAGGGACACGATCCCGAGGATGATCAGGATCACCGTGCGATAGTCGCTCCATCCCCACGACTGCCCCTCCGAGAGTGCGAGCAGCAGCGACGAGAGCCCGGTGGCGATGGCGAGGAAGCCGAGGAAATCGAACCGGCCGGCCGGCTGACCGGTGAAGGCCGGCAGCAGGAGGAAGGCCGCGATCGCCCCCAGTACGCCGATCGGCACGTTGATGAAGAAGATCAGCCGCCAGTCCACGTACTCGACCAGGTAGCCGCCGAGCGTCGGGCCGACTGCCGGCGCGACGACGACACCGAGGCCGTAGATGCCCATCGCGGCGCCGATCCGTTCCCTCGGCACGATCTGGTAGAGCATCGAGAGGCTCACGACCGGCAGGACGCCGCCCGGGATGGCCTGCAGAACCCGGAAGGCGATCATGCTCTCCAGATCCCACGCGGCGCCGCAGAGCGCCGATCCCGCGGCGAAGGCCACCAGCGCGATGATGTACAGCCGCTTCATGCCGACCCGGTTGGCGAGCCACGAGCTGGCCGGCACGACCACGCCGAGCACGAGCGTGTAGGACGTGGCGATCCACTCGATGTCGTCCGCGGTGACCCCGAAGACGTTCTGCATCTTCGGGATCGCCACGTTGACGATGCTCGTGTCGAGCACCGACATGAACATGCCGGACACGAGCACGACGAGCGGAAGCAGCCACCCCCCGGCGGCCGCGCGTGCCTCCGCGCGGGCCGCCGCCGCCTGCGTCACCGCTCAGCCCTTGTGAATGTGCACGGTGACGTTCATGCCAGGCACGATCCCGAGACCCTCCGGGTTGTCGATATCGATCTTCACCGGGATCACCTGCGTGACCTTCTGGAAGTTCCCCGAGGTGTTGGACTCCGGGAACACCGAGAAGACACCCGCGGCCCCACCCTGCACTTCGCGCACCGATCCCCTGAACTGATGGCCGGGGAACGCGTCGACGTCGATGTCGACGACCTGGCCGGGACGGACGTCGTCGATGTCCGTCTCGTCGACGCGCGCGGTGACGTAGATCTTGGAGAAGTCGTAGGCGACCGCCAGCTCGGTGCCCGCCGTGACGTAGGTGCCCTCGACGGCGTTGTTGACCGCGACCGTGCCGTTGCCCGGAGACCGCACCGCCATCTCCGGCTGGACGAACGCACCCTGGATGCGGATCCGTCCCACGACGTGGTCCTGCTGCAGCTGCGAACCCTCCGTGGCCCTCCAGTCGATCACCGTGCCGCTGGTGGGCGCGTTGACCGAGATGCGGTCGCCGTCGACCTGCGCGTTGTCGGTGGTGACGTAGTTCTGCGCGTCGATGAAGTACCAGGCGGTGACCCCACCACCGGCAACCACGGCGATCACGAGGATCAGGACGAGCGCGATCCTCGTGCCCCGCGACATCTGCCGCTTCTGCTTCGGCTCGGCGGCGTCGCCTGCGCTGTTGGTGCTGTTGGTGTTGCTGTCGTTGCTCTTGGCCTCGGTACCCCTGCCATCGGTGCTGCCGTTGCTCACCGCGACCGGCTCCGTGATCGGACCCTCAGACATCGATCGACTCCCCTCCGACCTCGAGTATCCGCTCGTTCACCGTGGGGTGGGCAGCACGATCTGCTGCCCCTCCCGCAGGCCGGAGAGCACCTGTGTGCGGTCCGCCCCCACCTTGCCCGGCTCGAACGGAACCGTCGCCTGGGTGCCGTCGGAGTTCAGGACCGTCACCACGGAGCGACCGTTCTCCTGGCGCACCGCCGCGCTCGGCACAGTGAGCACGTTGGCGAGCTCCTCGGTGACCACGGTGGCGCGCACCGTTTGCCCGTCCTTGATCCGCGGGTCCGAGTTGTTGACGACGATCGTCACGTAGTAGGTGACAACCCCGGAGATGGCGGTGCCGGTCGGTGCGACCGAGAGCACCGTGCCCTCGAGCGTGACGTCCGGGACCGCGTCGACCGCCACGTTGACCTTCTGGTTCTGGCTGATCGTCGCGGCGTCCGACTCGTTGAAGGGGACAACCACCTGGAACGCGTCGATGTTGTCGAGCACCAGGAACTGGGTGCCGCCGGGCCGGGCCGGGTTGGCGCCGACCCCGGCAGCGGCCTGCGCCGCCGACGCGGAGTCCACGCCCGGGATGCCCGCCTGGCTTCCCGGGGCAAGGGCACTGGTGCCGCTGCTCGGCGCCAGGTACTCCCCGACCACACCGTTGACCGCCGAGACCGTGGCGGCCACCGGCGAACGCAGCGTGGCGTCGTCGACGTCGCGCTGCGCGGCGGCCACGGCCGCCTGCTGGCTCACGACGGCGCCGCGCTGCTCCTCGATGTTGAACGGCCGGTCCGACCGCTCCGAGTTCGCGTTGTTGCGGGCGCTCACCACCGACTGCTCGGCGTTCGCGATCGACAGCTCGCCGCTGGCCCGCTGGGAGTCGCGCGACCTCTTCGCGGAATCCACCGCGTTCTTGCTGACCACGACCGTCTGCTTGGCCGACGCCACCGCGGACTTGTCCGACGGGATGGCGCTGCACGCGGCCGACTGGTTCGTCGAGCTCGGGGTCACCGACAGCAGCGAGCCCGACGAGTTGGTGGTGCTGCCGTCCTCGTCGTCCGAGTCCTCGCTGCCCTCGGCGCCGCTGCCCGACGAGCCGCTGCCCGACGAGCCGCCGTTGGCGGAGTTGCTGCGCCCCGAGCCGTTGTTCGTCGAGCTATTGCTCGGCGAGTCGTCGTCGCACGCCCGCTCGTCGGCCTCGAGCTGGTCCTCGGCCCTGTCGAGGACCTTCTTGTCGACCTCGAGCTTCCGCTCGGCGTTGTCGATCTCCTGCTCGGCCGCGTCGAGCGCCTCGGAGGCCTGCTTGCGAGTCTTGTCCAGGATCTCCTGGGCCTGTGACAGCGAGTCACCGGCACCGTCGGCGACCGGGGAGTTGATCAGCCGGTCGAGAGCGGCCTGCTGGGACCTCAGCTGCCCCTGCTGCTGCTCCAGCGTCTGGCGCAGGGCGAAGTCGTCCACCGTGGCTATCACCTGCCCCGGCTCGACGCGGTCGCCGACCTTCACGAAGACGTTGGTCAGCTGACCGCCGTCCGGGAAGCCCATGTTCTGCTGGCTGGCCGCGCTCATCGAGCCGGTGGCCGACACGCCGCTGGTCACCGAAGCGCGCTGAACCGTCGCAGTTGTCGGTCTCGAGGCCTCCTCGCTCGTGCACGAGGCAACCAGGAGCACGGCAAGTACCCCGCACCCCGCCGCGCCGATCCGCCGCAGCCGTCCGGCCGACATGTAACGCCGGTTCATCCGCTGCACGCTCCCCTCCCGCTGATGCGGCACAATCACCACGCTCTAGAAACGAGAGTGGAGTCTCGCAGATACCGTTTCCCGCCATCGAGTGACCCCGATCATGCGAGAGTGACGGCCTGATAAAACGCTGAGACCCAACCGAGAGGACGGCCGTGGGAGACGAGCAGCAGCCCAGACTGCGGGCTGACGCGCGCCGCAACCGCGACCGTATCGTCGCCGCCGCCAAGACGTGGTTCGCCACACACGGCCCGGACGCGCCCACCGAGGAAATCGCTCGATCGGCTGGCGTCGCCACGGGCACGCTCTACCGGCACTTCGCCGACCGGGAGGCCCTCATCCGGGCGGTGGCCGTGAACAACTTCGAGAACGCGTTCACTGAGGCGAACGCCGCCCTCACCGAGGAACCCTCGGCATGGGACGCATTGGTGCGCATTCTGCGCCAGTCACAGGAGCTGCGGCTGTCCTTCCGGCTGCTCACGGCCTACCCGCACGTGCACGCGCTCCTCAAGAAGGAACGCGACGTCGACCAGTCCCGCCGGCACATGATCGAACTGCTCGACCGCGTGGTGCGCAGGGCGCAGGCCGAGGGCACGCTACGCACGGACGTCGGCACCGGCGACGTCGCCGTGATGTTCGCGCTGCTGGCCCATCCGCTGTCGATCGAGTGGAGCGCCTCAGCGCAGCTGGCCTCGGAGCGCTGCATGGCGCTGCTCCTGGAGAGCCTCCGGGCCGGCCGGGAGCACGACCCCCTGCCAGGGCACGTCATCTGGGCCGACCACATCACGAGCAACTGACGCGATCAGGCGGCCGGGAGGCGGGACCGTTCACGGGGAGCGATCTCCGGGTGGTCGACGGCGGGATCCCAGCCGAGGTCCTCGGTGGTCCTGGCCGTGGAGTAGAACCCGGCGGTGCCCGCCATCGGCGCGCGCAGGGGCACGCCCGGGTACCAGCGCGCGGCCAGCTCGGCGCTGGGCGTGCGGGTGATCGTGCGGTCGGCCACCACGTGGTAGACGGCGTGGCCCGGGGTCGGGCGGAGCACCGCGAGCAGGCAGGCGGCCGCCGCCGCGTCGAAGCTCACCCAGCCCCACAGGTCCTTGCGAGCCCTGCCGTCGTCAGGTCCACGGGACTTCGCCGCTTCCGCGTCGTCACGCAGGCCGTGCAGCCGCAGCGCGGAGAACGCCACGTCCAGCCGGCGGCGCGCGAACGCCGCCGACTGCTGCTCGACGATCCATTTGGACAGGCTGTAGGCGTCCTCGGCGTAGGTCGGATGGTCCTCGTCCACCGGGAAGTAGTCGTAGCGCGGCTCCGCGCTGTAGACGCCACCGATCGCGTTGATGCTCGACGCGAGGCAGACGCCCTCCAGCCCGTGCTCCTCGGCGGCCACCAGCACGTGGTACGTGCCGTTCACGTTGACGCGGTGGACCTCCGGCTCCGGGTAGCCGGGATGCACGAGCCCACCCAGGTGGATCACGGCCTCGGCGCCGGCGAGCGCGGTCTTTGCCTGGTCGAAGTCGGTGAGATCGGCGGCCCGCCACTCCACCCGTCCCGCGGGCTCCTCGGTCGCGCCGGGCAGATCGGTTGCGACGACCTCGTGCCCGGCGCGCAGGGCACGGGCGACGACGTGCCGGCCCAGCCGGCCCGCCGCGCCCGTCACGGCGATCCTCAACTCAGCTCCACAGGCGGTCGTGGCTCGTCTCGCCGTCCCAGTGGGTCGTCTCGGCGAAGAACACCGGGTCGCGCGGGTCCAGCTGCTGGCGGAACAGCTCCTCGTTGATCTCTCCGAACCCGAGGCCCGGGGTGTCCGGCACCGTGATGGACCCGTCCTGGATCAGCGGCCGGGGCAGGCCGGTGACCAGCTCACTCCAGAACGGCACGTCGGCGGCGTGGTGCTCGAGCGCGAGGAAGTTCTCCGTTGCGGCGGCGAGGTGGACGCAGGCCATCGTGGCGATCGGCGACGCCGCGAGGTGCAGCGCCATGGCGATTCCGCGCTCCTGCGCGTAGTCCCCGAGCCGCTTCGTCTCGGCGATCCCACCGGACGTGGCCGGGTCGGGGTGCACCACGCGGATGGCGCCCGCGTCGAGCAGGGGTTTGAAGCCCTCGGTGAGGTAGATGTCTTCACCCGTGCAGGTGGGCACCGCAACGGCCTCGGTGAGCTGACGCCACTGGTCGGTGAACTGCCACGGGATCAGGTCCTCGATCCAGGCCAGCGTGAACGGTTCGAGGGCCCGCCCGATCCGGATGCACGAGTCGAGGGCGATGTGGCCGAAGTGGTCGGCCGCGAGCGCCACGTCGTAACCGACGATCGACCGCACGGTGTCGACGTAGCTCGCCAGGTGCTCGACCCCCTTGGGGGTGACCTGGATGCCCGTGAACGGGTGCATCGTCGAGACGTCCTCACGCGCCCCTGGCGGGGCGATGAGCGTGCCGGGGACGTCCCACAGCAGCGAGATGCCCACGTCCATCTTGAGCATCGTGAAGCCGCGGCGCTTGCGCTCGAGCAGCCGCTCGCCCATCTCGTGCGGGTCGAGCAGCGACGGCGTGTCGGCGTAGCACCGCACCGTGTCGCGGAACTTGCCGCCGACGAGCGCGTACGCGGGCACGCCGTACGCCTTGCCCGCCAGGTCCATCAGCGCCATCTCGATGCCGGACACGCCGCCGCCCTGGCGGCCGTGGTGCCCGAACTGCTTGATCTTGCGGAAGACCTTGTCGAGGTTGCAGGGGTTCTCCCCCACGATCCGGCTCTTGAGCACGAGCGCGTAGCTGGCGCTGGCCTGGTCGCGCACCTCGCCGTAGCCGACGAGCCCCTGGTTGGTGTCGATCCGGATGATCGACGAGCGGAACGGCACCCCGTGCAGGTTCGCCACCCGCACGTCCGTGATCCGCAGGTCGCTGGGCCGCGACGCGGTATCGACGTATTCCTCGGTGATCGTGCTGGAACTCATCCACGCTCCTTGCGCCACTGCTGGAAGTCGGCCTCGATGTCGTCCGCCCAGGTCGGCACGTCGATCTGGGCGCTCGTGTAGCGCCGCTCGGCCAGCCGCTGCTTTCCGAACACGTCGCGGATGCGGGTGTCCACGCTGGTGGCGGCCACCTCCGCGGCGAGGTGGGCTGGGATCACGGCGACGCCGGTGGGGGTGCCGAGGATCACGTCGCCGGGCAGGACCGTGGCCCCGCCGATCCGGATCGGGATGTTGATCCCGGCGAGCGTGACCCCGCGGATGGGCGTGGGGTCGACGTCGCGGTGGAAGATGTTGACCCCGCCGGGCAGCTGCTGCAGGCCCTGCAGGTCGCGGATGCCGCCGTCGATCACCGCGCCCACGCCGGTGCGCGAGGCCACGGCCGTTCCGAGGTTGTCGCCGACCACCGTGCCCTCGACGACCTTGCCGAAGATGTCGACGACCATGACGTCGCCGCTCTCGAGGGTCTCGATCACCCACGAGTTCTGGCGGTCGCCCTCCATGTGCCCCTCGCGCGCGCCCGCCGCGACCACGACGGCGTCGTAGTCGGGCCGGTGCGGCAGGAACTGCGCGGTGACGGCCCTGCCGACGATCACCGTGCCCGGGTGCGTCTCGCGCCAGCCTCCCGCGAACTGGCGCACGTACCCGGCCTGGAACAGGTGGCCCCACGCCTCCTCGGTGGTGGCGAGCTTCAGGCTCTCCAGCACGTCGTCCGGAACTCGGGGCCGGCCCGATCCGAAGCGCTCACCGGTCCACGCCGCGGTGAGCTCCTCGAGATCGTCCTTGCCGGGATGGATGCGCACGTCCGCTTCGCCTTCTTCCTGCTATACGAGATCGGTCATTCCCTGGACGGTCGATTTCAACAGCGGTGCGTAGCCGAGCAGCTCGGCGCGTTTCACCGCGAACGTGACGGTGGAGATGCTCACGCCGCCGCGCGGCCGGCCTGCCCGGTCGAGGACAGCCGCACCGAGGCAGCGCACGGTGGCCTCGTTCTCCTCGTCGTCGACGGCGAAACCGCGCTCGCGCACGGCGGCCAGCTCGGCGTGCAGGGCCGGGAGGCCGGTGATCGTGGCCTCGGTACGGGCCGGCATGCCCGCCGAGGCCATCACGGCGTCCACCTCGTCCGGAGGGAGATGGGCGAGGACCGCCTTGCCGATCGCCGTGCAGTGCAGCATGAGCTGGTTGCCCACCCGCGAACGCATCTCGTACGGCTTGTCGCTGTCGACCTTGTGCAGGTAGACGGCGTGGTCGCCGACCCGGACCGCGAGGTGCACCGTGTTGCCGCCCGCGCCCTCCTGCAGCCGGCGCAGGGCGGGCCCGACCCCGGCCGACACCACCGAGACGAGCTGCGCGCCGAGCCCGGACAGCCGCCCCCCGACGCCGTAGCGCCCGTCGCCGCAGTTCTCGGCGAACCCCTCGGCGGTGAGCGTGGCCAGCACGCGGTACGCCGTGGAGCGGGGCACGGCCGCGCGCTCGGCCACGTCCATCAGCCGGTGCGGCCCGTCCGGCACGGCGAGCGCCTCGAGGATCCGCATGGCTTTCTCGACGGAGGTTCCCGCCGCGCTGGCCCGCCCCCTGCGAACCGGCTGTATCGATGACGCTGAGGTCATCCCTTCACAGCACCCGCAGTCAGACCCTCGGTCAAGAACCGCTGTCCGAAGGCGTACATGAGCACCACCGGAATGCTGATCAGCAGCGATGCCGCCGCCAGCTGGCCCTGCGGCACGACGTCACCGAAGATCATCGACTGCATGCCGACCGGCAACGTCTTGTAGTCGTCGCGGGTGATGAACACGAACGCGAAGAGGAACTCGTTCCACGCGTTGGTGAGGGTGAACAGCGCCACCGCCAACAAGCCCGGCTTCGCCAGCGGCAGCACGATCCGCACGAACGCACCGAACCGCGTGCAGCCGTCGACGAGCGCCGACTCCTCCAGATCGGCCGGGATCGACTTGAAGTAGCCCACGAGCAGCCACGTGGCGAACGGCAGCGTGAACGTCGGGTACGTGATCACCAGCGACCAGAGCGAGTCGTTCAGCCGGACCCCGCTCATCATCTGGTACAGCGGGATGAACAGCAGCGCACCCGGCATCACGTACGTGAGCAGGATCGTCACCGTGAAGCTCTCCGAGCCGCGGAACTTCAGCCGCGCCAGCGCGTAGCCGGCGAGCGCGGCGCAGACCAGCGCGATCAGGGTGGACGCCGTGGCCACCATGACGGTGTTGAGGTACCAGGTGCCGAACGCCCGGCCCGAGAAGAGGTTGGTGAACTGCTCGGTGCTCCACGGGGTGGGCCACAGGTCGCTGGTGCGCATGACGATCTGGGTGTCGGACTTGAACGCCGTGACCGTCATCCAGTACAGCGGGGCAAGCACGAACCCCAGCAGCCCCACGAGCGCGACGCCCGATCCGACGCCGTTCACCAACCGGGCCGCGAACTGGTTGCCCCGCGCGGCCAGCGTGGAGACCACCCGCCCGATGATCGCCGCGAGGAGCACGAACACGCCCAGCACGAGCGCTGCCTTCCACACGATGTGCGGTGAGGCCCAGATCAGCAGCAGCGTCGAGACGGCGACGATCACCCACGGCATCGCCTTGCGCTGCGCCGGGGTCAGTCGGCTGCGCCCGAAGTCGCCGGTGCCGGGCCCGTCGCTCCGGCGCATCAACCGGACCAGGATGACCACGAGGATGCCGATGATCGGCAGCATCACCAGCGTGACCGCGGCACCGGCGCCCTCCTGCAGCTGCTGGATGGCCTTGGAGTAGGCCACCATCACGTACGGCGCGGTGGCGTCCCCCGGCCCGCCCTGGGTCATCAGCCAGATCAGGTCGAAGTTGTTGAACGTCCAGATGGACGACAGCAGCACCGTCACGATCATGACGTGGCGCAGGCCGGGCAGGGTGACGTGCCGGAAGCGCTGCCACGGGGTGGCGCCGTCGACCATGGCCGCCTCGTAGAGGGTGCTGTCGATCGCCTTGAGCCCGGCGAGGAAGGTCACCGTGAAGAACGGGATGCCCTTCCAGACGTTGACCAGGATGACCGCCGGCATCGCGAGGTTGGGATCCGACAGCCACTCGGCGGGCCAGCGGTCGACGAGCCCGATCGCGGCGAGCATCGGCCCGATCCCGGAGTCGGTGAGCACCACGTTGACGCTGCCGAAGATCGGGTCGAACAACGAGCGCCACGTGAACGCGGTGACGACCGTCGGCACCACCCAGGGAAGCAGGATGATTCCGGCGATGATCGCCCGGCCCTTGCGCATGTGGTGCAGCATCAGCGCCGCGATGAGGCCGAGGGTGACCTTGAAGATCTCGGCGTACGCGGTGAAGACGAACGAGTTGAGCACACCGGTGTGGAACACGGGGTCGTCGACGAGCGCCGTGTAGTTGTCCAGCCCGACGAACACCGTGTCCGCGCCATGCCGTTCGGTGGTGCTGGTGACCATCGAGCTGACGATCGGGAACAGGATGAGCGCCGCGATGAGCAGCCCGGCGGGCGCGAGGAAGGCCGTTGCGAGCCGCCAGTCCCGCCCGAGCATCCGCTGCGTGCCGGAGAGCGAGGTCGACCCGGCGGCCGCGGAGCGGGCCGGGGCAGGCCGCGGACTGGTGACGGTCACTGCTTGTAGCCCTGCTGCTCGAAGATCTGGACCATGCGGTCGTGGGTGGTGGCCACGGCCTCGGCCGGAGCGGTGCCCTGGACCACCGACTGCATCATGTCCGTGAGCAGGTAGGCGGCCACCGCGGCCTGCTCACCGGGGCTCGGGGCCTGCGGGAACGTGTAGCCGGTCGCGGTGGTCAACGGGATCGGCGTCCTGGTCTGTTCGCGGATCGCCGCGTATGCCGGGTCGCCGTTGGTGTAGTACGGGTCGGAGTCCCACACCTTCTCCCACGACGGGTTCACCAGGCACGGTGCCCCTTGCGCGACGCCGAGCAGGGCGGACCCGCTGACCATGAACTTCGCCACCTGCTTGGCCAGGTCGGGGTTCTTCGCCCCCTTGAACACGACGAACGAGTTCGACGAGCCGAACGCGATGGGAACGTCGACCGCCGGACCGATGGCCCCGTTGAACGGGTGGGTGTTCGCGTAGACCGGGTTGCCCTTGGTCTTCGAGTCGGCGTAGATGCTGTACTGGTTGTTGGTGACGCCAATGATGCCCGCGAGCCAGTTCTCGTTGTTGCCGGTGTCGGTCCAGCTCTCGATCCCGGGCGGCAGCATGGGCTCCCACTTCGGGTTGGTGTAGATGTCGCCGATGAACGTGACGGCCTCGACGGTCTCAGGCGAGTTGAACACCACCCTCTGCCCGGTGTTGTCCGCGATCGACCCGCCGTAGGTGTTGATGACGGACTCGATGAACCCGTTGGCGTCGCCGGAGCGGTTGATCGTGATACCCCACCCGAAGCGTCGCTGTGCCGGGTCCGAGACCGCCAGCGCGTTGTCGCGCAGCTCCTCCCACGTGTAGGTGGGCTTGAGCGGGAGCCCCTTCTCCGCGTACCAGTCCTTCCGCAGGAACATCCCGGCGGCGATGAAGTGGTAGGGGATCGCGAACCAGCGCCCGTTGAACACGCAGAAGTTGGTGGCCTCTGTCGCCGGCTCGCCGTAGAGGGCCTTCATCTCCTCGACCACGTCGGTGACGTCCTCGAGGTCACCGAGGTTATGCAGCTGGCCGACGAACCGCTCGTCGCTCATGAAGGCGAGGTCCCGGGCGGTGCCGGCCCTCACCTCTGCGTCCATCTTGGCGACCATGTCGCCGGAATCGCCCGAGACCAGGTCGTTCTGCACGGTGGTGCCGGTGGCCTGCGCGAACGCCTGGAGCGAGCGGTCGAGCGCCTGGTTGGCGGCCTCGGAGTACAGCTTCTGCGAGAGCATGCCCACCGAGCCGCCGCGGTAGGGCGCCGCGGCATCGAGCACCGCCTGCGACACCTGGACGTCCACCTGGGGTGCGGCGGGCTGACCACCGCAGGCGCTGAGCCCGACGGCGCCGAGCGCACTCATCCCCAGGAACTTCCGCCTCGACCAAACAGGTCCGGTCCGCTGTGCCATGACAACTCCTCCTGCGTCCCAACGCTGGGACGCGGCCGACGGGGCGACGGTGCTACCGACGGGGGCCAGGGGGCACGGATGCCCCCTTCCTCTCACGAGGAACGGATCCCGGTGGGATCCGCAGCAGCCGTCTCCGGCCCCCATGCCGGGAGAGACTGCGCAATATGAGTGCTTTTCACTTAGTAGAATGCCGTGCCACGTAGTGCGACCGCGGTCACACTAAAGGGGTATCGATGGGGTGTCAACGGTCACTCCTCAGAGATCTGGTGTCGACCAGGAAGGCCCTCGAAGAGGCCGTCGGCGCCACGTGGGCGCCACAGCGGCACCCCGCCCTCGCCGGAGACCTCGAGCGCGACGACGGCGGCCCGATCGGCCGAGTCGAGGGCCGCGAGGACGATCCGCATGTTGGCCACGCTCTGCGCGATCGTGCCCACCACCGGCTCGCCGAGCCGCACGGCGTCGGCGAAGTCGCAGAGCTCGGCGAAGTAGCCGTTGTCGATGCCGCGGAAGACGTCGGTGCGGGTGGTGCCGTCCGCCCGCGTGAGGGTGACCCGTCGCTCTTCCTGCGGCCCGGACAGCACGAGCACGCCCTCCGTGCCGTAGAGGCGCATGTCGTTCGGCTCCGCCGGCACCGGCACCTCGGAGTAACAGGCCGTGTAGTTGCCGATCGCGCCGGAGGCGAACGTGAGGTTCAGGGCGAGGTCCGACGGCGAGTCGATCGTGCTGTTGGCCCACTGCACGACGCCGTGCACCCGCGCCACCTCGCCGCAGAGCATCCGGATCTGCGCGATGTCGTGCACGCCCGCGTCGAGGTGGACGCCGCCGCGGTACTGGGGCCGCTGCCGCCACGGCGTGCTGTTGAAGCGGCCCTCGCGCGGCACCATCTGCCCGGCGCGCCGATAGGCCATCAGGTGCAGCTTGCCGATCGCACCGTCGTCGAGCAGGGCACGCGCGTGGCGGATGTCGTCGCGGTAGAAGTAGTTCTCCCCGACGAGCACGACCCGGCCGGGGAACTCGCGCTCGAGGTCGAGGAACGCGCGGGCCTGCTCCTCGTCGGTGCCGGTCGGCTTCTCGCAGAGCAGGTGCTTGCCCGCGGCCAGCGCGTCCCGCGCGATCCCGTACAACACCGGGATCGGCACCGAGACGAGCACCGCATCGATGTCGTCGCGGGCGAGCAGCTCCCGGTGGTCCGTGGTGCCGCGCGCGGGATCGAGCCCGCTCAGCGCCGCGAATCGTCTGCCCTGCTCGGCGGACCGGTCCGCGAAGGCCGTGACGACGAACCGGTCGGTCATCTGACGCAGCGCGGGCCAGTGCAGGTGCTCGACGGCGAGGCCGGTGCCGATCAGCCCCAGCCGGATCGGGTTCACGACCGAATCCCCGACCGGGCGAGCAACGGGGCGTTGCCCTGCACGTGGGTGCGCATGGCGGCCCGTGCGGCGTCCGGGTCGCGGGACTCGAGCGCGCGGTAGACGAGCGCGTGGTCCCGGGTGGCGTTCGGCAGGCTGCCCTGGTTGGTCACGCGACGGCTCGCGGTGCCCAGCCAGCGTGCCGAGTACATGATCCGGTCGAGGATCCGGTTGTCGGCGGCCCGGCAGATCTCCATGTGGAACTCGTGGTCGACCTCGAGGTAGGCCTCCGGGTCGGACTCGAGGCTCGCCATCCGGTCCAGCGCATCCCGCAGGCGGGCCAGTGTCTCGTCGCTGATCGCAGCGGCCGCCATCGCGGCCAGCTCCGGTTCGAGGAGCTCGCGCATCTGGTGCAGCTCGCGCAGCAGGCCGTCGACGTGCTCCTCCGGGAGCCACTCGGCCAGCAGCGGGCTCAGGTAGTCCCACTCCGCCTGCGGGCGGACGGTGACCCTGCGGCCCTGGGCGATGTCGACGATGTCGAGCGACGCGAGGATCTTGAGCGTCTCGCGGGCAACCACGCGGGAGACGCCGAACTCGCGCGAGATGTCCAGCTCGGAGGGCGCGCGGGACTCCTCGATCTCGCCGTTGACGATCCGCCGGGTCAGGCGGGCGGCCACCTGCACCGGGAGGGTGCGGACCTTGACAACGTCCGCGGCCTCTTGTCTCCTCGACATGTCATCAGCTTATATGACATGTGGTGGTTGTCACCTCTTCCAATGGGGGAAGCATGCGGATCGTCGACGTCCGAACGGCAGTGGTCGCCTACCACGGGCACGCCACACTGGTGCGGATCGACACCGACGAGGGCCTCACCGGCTACGGCGAGGCGAACCCCGACGCCGGCGCGGGGGGCGTCGTCGGCCTGATCGAATCGCTGAAGCCACTGCTGATCGGCGAGGACCCGCGCAACGTCGAGCGGTGCTGGGAGAAACTGCGCCGCCGCGTCTTCTCCGGCCCGCAGGCCGGCGTGTATGTGATCGCGATGAGCGGCATCGAGCTGGCCCTGTGGGACCTCGCGGGCAAGGCGGCGGGCCAGCCCGTGCACCGGATGCTCGGCGGGAAGTTCCGGGACCGGATCCGGCTCTACGCCGACTGCGGCGACGGCGACGACCCGGCTGGCTCGGTGTCGGGCTGCGTCGACCGGGCGCAGCGGATGGTCGCCGAGGGCTTCACGGCCATCAAGTTCGACATCGACGACCTGCACCACCCGGCCAAGTACGACGACTTCAACCACACCGTCAACGCCGCCGAGCTGCGCTCGATGGTCGAGCGGGTGGCGGCCGTGCGGGAGGCCATCGGCCCTGACGTCGACCTGGCCATCGACCTGCACGCCCGGTACGACGTGCCGAGCGCCTGCAAGATCGCCTGGGCGCTGGAGCCGTTCGACCTCATGTGGCTGGAGGAGCCGATCCCTGCCGAGAACGTCGACGCACTGGTGCGGGTGCGTGCGCAGACCCGCACCCCGATCTGCGTGGGCGAGAACCTCTACCTGCGGTGGGGTTTCCGGGAGCTGCTGGAGAAGGGAGCGGTCGACGTGATCGAGCCGGACGTGCCCAAGTGCGGCGGCCTCGCCGAGGCCAAGAAGATCGCCAACCTCGCGGAGATGCACTACGTCCCGTTCGCCCCGCACCTGGTCTCCACGCCGCTGGGCACGATGGCCACGGCACACCAGTGCGCCTCGATCCCCAACTTCCTCGTGCAGGAGTGGCACGCCCTCGAGGAGCGCGAGATCTGGGACAGCTACGTGACCGCGCCCGACGGCAGCGGCTCGATCGTCAAGGACGGCTACATCACCCTGCCCGACGCCCCCGGCATCGGCGTCGAGCTGAACATGGACGGCGTCCGCAAGCACGCCGTCCCCGGATTCGGGGTTTTCGAATGAGCGACACAGCGCAGACCGCGAAGCGGCTCAAGGCGCTCTACACCGCCGTCGTCTACGACATCATGGACGAGATGGGGCTGCCCCATCAGTGCCTCGACCTCGCGATAGCTCCCCTCGACCGTTCCATGCGGGTGGCAGGCCCCGCGTACACCGTGATGGCGGGCCCCGACATCCGCGAGCGGGACGAGATGCCCCCGAACACCAAGCTCGCCGACTTCGGCGTCTTCACGCAGATGTACGACGGCTGCGTGGTCGTCGTCGGGGCCGCGGGCGAACGACAGAGCGGCATCTGGGGCGAGCTCATGAGCAACGCCAGCCGCGCCCGCGGGGCCACCGGCGTCGTGATCGACGGCGGCATCCGCGACGGCAGGCTCGTCCGGGAGATCGACGGCCTCGGCGTCTTCGCCCGCTACACCTCGCCGATCGAGTCGCTGCGCCGCTCGCGGATCCACGACATCGAGATCCCGATCTCGATGACGGGCACCACGAGCAGCCAGGTGCGGGTGAACCCGGGCGACTGGGTCTTCGGCGACGAGGACGGCGTGCTCGTCATCCCGAAGGACGCCCTCGACGAGGTGCTCGCGAAGTCCGAGGAGGCCAAGGACATCGAGGACAAGGTCCGCGAGGAGGTGCAGGCAGGGGTGCCGGTGATCGACGTCTACAACAAGTACGGGCGGCTGTAGCTCACTTCGGGGCCAGAGCTCACTTCGGGGCCATGCAGAGGACGTAGCCGTCCAGGCCCTGACCGCTCTCGAGCCCGGCCGTCACCTCCGGACGCGATCCGCAGGCGAGCTCGAAGCCCATCGACGCGTTGTCCACCCGCTCGACCACGCGCAGGGTCGCGTTGGGCGCCCCGCAGTCCACCTTCGCGTAGCCCACGCCCTCCGACGTCTCGGCCATGCAGTCGCCCACCTGCGCGGTGTCGGGCGAGGCGTTCGGGTCGACGCCGACCAGGCCGAGGCAGAAGAGCAGGTCGGCGGCGAGGCCGTCAGCGGCGCTCGGCCCGTTCTGGTTGCCGGTGGTGACCATGTCCCAGCTGTAGCTCGTACTGGTCCCCGGCACGGACGTGCACTGGTCGCTGCCGCCGATCGTGGTGGCGTCCTCGATTCGGCGCAGCACCACTTCCTCCGCCGTGGGATCCGCGCAGTCCACCCGGCGCACGTCGGTTCTCGTGGCGTTCGTGACGCAGTCCCCCTCCTTCGCCACGTTGATGGCGGCAGCCGGGTCGACGTCACGCGGGCCGATGCAGAGCGTCGAGTTCGTCGCGGTGTCGGAGAAGCTCTCGGACACCCCGGCCACGGGGATGCAGTCACCCGAGAAGCTGTCGAAGCGTTCGAGCACGCGCAGCGATGCCGTCCCGCAGTCGGCCGTGACATAGACGTCGCCGGACTTCTCGACGCAGTCGCCGGTCTGTGGTCCGCTCGAGCAGGCGGTGAGGCCGCCACCCGCCAGCACCGCCACGGCGAGCAACAACAGGACACGCAGCACCATCTCGATCTCCCCCTCCGCGATCACTCCTAGAGACTCACAGAAACCTCACGCGTTGAGAGAAAGTGAGACAGATCACCCCACCGCCACCGCGGCCACCGCGGCCGTGCAGATGCGGGCCAGGTCGTCGTCGTCCGTGACGTAGGGCGGCATCGTGTACACCAGATCGCGGAAGGGGCGCAGCCACACGCCCTCCCGCACGGCGGCGGCGGTGGCTGCCGCCATGTCGACCTCGTGGTCGAGCTGCACCACACCGATGGCGCCGAGGACGCGCACATCTCGCACACCTGGGAGGTCGCGGGCCGGCTCCAGCCCTGCGTGCAGGCCCTTCTCGATCCTGGCCACCCCGCCGCGCCAGTCGCCACCGAGCAGCAGGCCGAGCGACGCGTTCGCCGCCGCGGCGGCGAGGGGGTTGCCCATGAAGGTGGGCCCGTGCGCGAGCACCGACAGCTCGCCGTGGGAGATCCCGTCGGCCACCTCGAGGGTGCAGAGTGCGGCGGCCATCGAGAGGTATCCGCCGGTCAGGGCCTTGCCGACGCACATGACGTCCGGGCTCACACCGGCGTGGTCGGCGCCGAACAGCTCGCCGGTGCGCCCGAAGCCGGTCGCGATCTCGTCGAACACGAGCAGCACGTCGTGGGCGTCGGCGAGCTCGCGCAGGGCCTGCAGGTAGCGGGGCGAGTGGAATCGCATGCCGCCCGCGTTCTGCACCACCGGCTCGACGATGACGGCCGCCACCTCGTGCGCGTGCCGCGCGAGCAGGTCCGCGAGGTGTTCGACGTAGGCGGGCTCGAACTCGCGCGGCGGCGCATCGGCGAAGACCTGCTCCGGCAGGGCACCCGCCCAGACGTGGTGCATCCCGCCGTCCGGGTCGCAGACGGACATGGGGTGCCAGGTGTCGCCGTGGTAGCCGCCGCGCCATGTGAGCAGCCGTCTCTTCTCGGGACGGCCACGTGAGCGCCAGTACTGCAGGCACATCTTGATCGCGACCTCGACCGAGATCGACCCCGAGTCGGCGAGGAACACGTGCCGCAGCGGCTCCGGGGTGATCTCCACGAGCGTGGTGGCCAGCCGGATCGCCTGCTCATGGGTGAGCCCGCCGAACATCACGTGGCTCATCCGCCCGAGCTGGTCGCGCACTGCCTCGTCCAGCACGGGGTGGGCGTAGCCGTGGATGGCCGACCACCACGACGCCATCCCGTCGACCAGCTCGCGCACCCCGTCAACCGGCTCAGCGAGCCGAAGCCGCACGCCGGCCGCGGACTCGACCAGGTACGGCGGGCGCACGCCCGGCATGGGCGCGTACGGGTGCCAGACGTGCTTCCGATCGAGATCGAGCAGCTGAGCGGGGGTGAGGTCGCCGGTGGCCACATCGCGACGATGCCAGCACGCGCCGGGCCGGGCGAGGTGGGATCCGGTGACGGGCACCACGAAAAACCTGAGCGATTGCTCCACTAGAATATGGAGCGTTCGCTCTGATTTCTCGCGTACCTGGAGGCTTCCGTGCCCTGGCTCTTCCTCGTCGGCGCGATCCTGTCGGAGGTCGTCGCGACCCTCGCGCTCAAACTCTCCGATGGCTTCTCGAGGCTCGTCCCGTCGATCGTCGTCGTGATCGGGTACGTCGTGGCGTTCGGCATGCTGTCGCAGGCGCTGACACGAGGGATGGCGATCGGCGTCGCGTACGGCGTGTGGGCCGCGGCCGGAGTCGCGCTCGTCGCGATCGCCGGTGCCGCGTTCTTCGGGGAGGGCATGACGATGGTGCAGGCCGGCGGGATCGTGCTGGTGATCGCCGGCGTGCTCGCCCTCGAGCTGGGGGCGGCGCACTGATCACCGACGGACGCAGGCGCAAGGGCGAGCAGCGCCGCAGGCAGCTCCTCGACGCCACGATGCGGGTGATCGAGCGGGCCGGAGTGGCCGCGGTCAGCCAGCGGGTGGTGGCCCATGAGGCGGGCGTCCCGCCGAGCGCCGTCACCTACTACTTCCCCGCCGTCGACGACCTGCTCGTCGCGGCGCTCGCCGACTGCAACGACATCTACCTGAGCGGGCTGGACGCCTGCGCCCGCGATGCCGACCCGATCGCGGCCCTCGCGCGACTGATCGCGGACGGCACCGGGGCGCGTCGGGCCTATGTCGCCGCCGAGTACGAGCTCTTCCTGATCGCGGCGCGGCGCCCGGAGATGCAGCCGGAGGCCGCCCGCTGGGCGGACGCGGTCGACGCCTTCCTCAGGCCGTACGCCGACGACCCGATCGTCCGGGCGGGGGTGGCCGCTGCCGTCGACGGTCTCCTCCTGCGCTGCTTCGTCTCGGCGGAGCCGCCGAGCGCGGACGAGGTGCACGCCGTGCTCGCGCGGCTCGTCGGCCACTGATCAGGCCGGGCGCCGCGGACCGGGCAGGATGCGCTCCACGACCTCGGTGACCAGGTCGTCGAACTGCTCCTCCGGGAAGACGTCGGGCAACGTGAGCCGGTCCAGGATCAGCCAGTTCAGCGCCAGGTAGAGCACCACAACAGTGGTGGCGTCCCCCGGCAGGCCGGACTCCTCGTGGTTGCGGATGTTGAAGTCGAGGTCGGCGCGGATCCGCTTGCTGAGCAGCTCACGCAGTTCGGGGCGGCGCGTGCTCTCCAGGCGCAGCTCCAGCAGGGCCAGGTAGCCGGATCGGAAGGTCGTGACCCGCTCCACGATGTCGCGCATGAGCTCGGTGACCCGGTCCCGGTCCCGGGGCCCGGTGAGCGACGCGGCGAGCAGAGTGGGATCGGGTTCGAGCCGCTCGTAGTAGCGGTGGCCGACCTGGGTGAACAGCTCGTCGCGGCTGCTGAAGTAGTTGGACGCGGTGCCGACGGGCACCTGCGCCTCCGCGTCGACCGCGCGGAAGGTCAGTCCCCGCGCTCCCTCCCTGGCCAACACCTCGATCGCCGCGTCCAGGAGCGCCGCCCGCCGAGCCGGGTTCTGCCGCATCCGCATCTCCTCCGTTGACACCACTTCATCCGTAGTACTACAGTCCAACCACTACATCCACAGTACTACGGAGGAGACGCTTCATGCGAGCCACGTCCTTCCCGCAGCCCCGCCCGCGGCGACCGCAGCAGCCCACCAAGCCGCGGCCGTTGCCCCGCCCCCGGCCCGTCCTACGCCCGCGCGGCAACCGGTAGCCGAACACCACGAAAGGAAGGCCCGAGCGTGCGAAAGCTCGTCTACTACGTCGCCGTGACCATCGACGGCTACATCGCCGCCCCGGACGGGAGCGTCGACCTCTTCCCAGTCACGCAGGACGTGATCGACTTCATCGTCGGCGACTACCCGGACGCCCTGCCCACCCACGTGCGCGAGCAGCTGGCGGTGGACGTCCCCAACCCGAACTTCGACGTCGGCGTGCAGGGCCGGACCACCTTCCAGCCCGCCCTCGACATCGGGGTCACCAGCCCGTTCGCACACCTGCGCCAGTACGTGGTCTCCACCACCTACGAGAGCCCGGATCCCGCCGTCGAGGTCATCTCGACCGACGTCGTCGAGCGGATCCGGAAGCTCAAGTCCGAGGAGGGCAAGGACATCTACCTCATGGGCGGGTCCCGCTTGGCGGGCTCCCTGCTCGACGAGATCGACTCGCTGGTCCTGAAGGTCTACCCGCTGGTGCTCGGATCGGGGATCCCGCTGTTCACCGCCGACTTCAGCCCCACCCGATTCCGGCTCACCGGCACCCGGACGCTGGAGAACGGGACGGTCGTCCTGAGCTACGACCGATGAGATTCCGGAAGCGCCGCAGTCCTACCTCCGAGATCCCGACGAACCCGGAGGAACGAGAGCGATGACGACGGCGCAGACAGTGCGGGCCGGCCGGCGGGAGTGGGTCGGCCTCGCCGTCCTCGCGCTGGCCTGCCTGCTGTACGTGATGGACCTGACGGTGCTGCACCTCGCCATCCCCGCGCTGAGCGCGGATCTGCAGCCGACGAGCACCCAGCTGCTGTGGATCATCGACGTGTACGGGTTCATGGTGGCGGGCGCCCTCGTCACGATGGGCACGCTCGGGGACCGGATCGGCCGGAGGCGGCTGCTGCTGATCGGCGCAGCCGCCTTCGGGGCCGTCTCCATCATGGCGGCGTTCTCCACCACGCCCGAGATGCTGATCGTCAGCCGGGCGCTCCTCGGGATCGCCGGGGCCACCATCGCGCCGTCCACGCTGTCGCTGATCTTCCACATGTTCCAGGACCCGAAGCAGCGCTCGCTCGCCGTCGGCATCTGGATCGGGGCGTTCTCCGCGGGCAGCGCGGTCGGGCCGATACTCGGCGGGCTGGTGCTCGAGGTGTTCTGGTGGGGCTCGGTGTTCCTGCTCGCGCTGCCGGTGATGGGCGCCCTACTGGTGCTCGGCCCGCGCGTGCTGCCCGAGTACCGCGACCCGAACGCGGGCCGGCTCGACGTGCGCAGCGCGGCCATGTCCGTCGTCGCCCTGCTCGCGATCGTGGCAGGCCTGAAGCACGTCGCCCAGGACGGGCCGACCACCGCAGCCGCGCTCACCATCGCCGCCGGTGCGGTCGTCGGCGCGCTGTGGGTGCGCCGTCAGCGGCGGGTTGCCAATCCCATGATCGACCTCGCTCTGTTCCGGATCCGCCGGTTCAACACCGCGCTCGTCGTGAACTTCCTCGCGCTCTTCGTGATGATCGGCTACTTCCTGTTCATCGGGCAGTACCTGCAGCTGGTCGCCGGGATGTCCCCGCTGCACGCCGGCCTGTGGTCGTTGCCGGGGGCACTCGGCTTCGTCGTCAGCTCCCAGCTCGCGCCGCGCTTCGTGCAGCGCGTCCGGCCCGCGAACGTCGTTGCCGCAGGGCTGGCCGCGGCGGCTGCCGGGCTCTTCCTGCTCACGACGGTGCAGGTCGGCACGGGGCTCGCCGCCATCGTCGTCTCGTCCGTGGTGATCTCGCTCGGCATGGGACCGGTGTTCGGCCTGACCACCGAGATGATCGTCGGCTCCGCCCCGACGGAGAAGGCGGGCGCGGCTTCCGGCATCTCCGAGACCGCCGCCGAGCTGGGCGGGGCGCTGGGGATCGCGGTGCTGGGCAGCGTCGGCGCGGCGATCTATCGCGGCGGCGTTGCAGGCGGCCTGCCCGCCGGAGTGCCGGACGAGGCCGCGCACGCCGCCCGCGACACCCTCGGCGGCGCGATCTCGGCGGCCGCCCACCTGCCCGAACCCGCCGCTGCCGCGCTGGTCGACGTGGCGAGGGAGGCGTTCGTCGCGGGGCTGCAGCTGACTTCCGCCGCGGCCGGGGTGATCGCGGCTGCTATCGCGGTGGTCGCCGCCGTGGCGCTGCGCGACAGCGAGGCGCCGCAGCAGGAACCGGAACGCGAACCGGCCTGCTGCTGAAGCCCGCGGACGAAGGCCCGGATGTCGGCCACGAGCATGGCCACGAACGGCCGGTTCCCGTCCTCTTCCGCGCCTGACCCAACCGATCGTCGGCACCAGCGGTCATCTCGGTCAACAGAGCCACACCGAGGGAGAGCGACCATGATGCCCATCCGCCCCGTGATCACCCGGATTGCTGTCACGGTCGCGCTCGCGACCGGCGCCACCGTGCTCGGCGCCGCCCCGGCGAGCGCCGCGCCCAACACCTGGGCCGCGATCGCGATCTCGGTGCAGACCGGCAACATCGGCTACTCCTACGAGCAGCCGTCGGCCGGAGCAGCCGCGAGCGCCGCCGTGGACGAGTGCGACGCACGCGGCTGCCAGGCGGCGGTGCAGGTGACGAACGGCTGTGCCGCCGTGGCACAGGCGCGGAACCGCGCGTGGGGTTGGGCCTACGCCGCGTCCCTCGAGGAGGCCAAGCAGGCGGCCGTGCGCGCAACCCCGGGTCGCGGCGCCCGCGTGCTCGCGTACACGTGCACGGGTGCCCACAGGTGATCGCCGCATAGGAGGGTCCTGAACAACTCAGGCCGTAGCGAGCGGCAGTACGCCTGAGTTGTTCAGGGCGCTCCTATGCTGGACCGATGGCCCGCATCGACGTCCGGATCACCACTGACGACGGCACCTGCCCCGCGTCCCTCCACCTACCGGATGGCGACGGGCCGTGGCCAGGGGTGCTGCTGTTCCCGGACGCGGGTGGGCTGCGGGATACCAAGCGCGTGATGGCCGACCGGCTCGCGGGGATGGGCTATGTGACGCTGGTGCCGGACGTCTACTACCGCGAGGGGGACTGGAGGCCGTTCGACATCGCGACCGTGTTCACCGACCCCGACGAGCGGGCCCGGCTGGCGGAGTTCATGGGCAACCTCACGCGAGATCGAATCCTCGCGGACGCGGGCGCCTATCTCGAATTCCTGCTGGCGCGTCCCGAGGTCACAGGCGCCGCGGCCGGGACCACGGGCTACTGCATGGGTGGACGGCTGTCGTTGATCACGGCCGGCGCGCACCCGGACAAGGTCGCCGCGGCGGCGTCGTTCCACGGCGGGGGGATCGCCGTGGCGGACGACCCGCAGAGCCCGCACCTCGCGGCCGGCCGTATCACCGCCACCGTGTACGTCGCCGGGGCGGAGGACGACGACCACTTCACCCCGGAGCAGGCGAAGCTGCTCGACGCGGCGCTCACCGACGCGGGCGTGCGCCACACGGTGGAGTTCTACCCGGCGAAGCACGGGTTCGCGGTGCCGGACAACCCCACGTACGACGAGGCCGCCGAGGACCGGCACTGGAAGGCGCTCGAAGCGCTCTACGGGGCCACGCTGCATGCCTGATCCACGCCGCGCCGCACCCACTCGGTGACCCGGCGCGCGGCCTCCACGAGCTCGAGCGTCGTGGTGTCCAGCAGCTCGACGGGCGGGGCGAGGGTCGGCCCGTAACGGCGCAGCCAGTCGTTGAACTCCACCGTCTCGGCGATGCGCGGCTCGTCCCAGCCACGCCAGGCCGGACGCGCCCGCAGTCGGTACCGCAGCGCGTCGGAGTCGGCCACCAGCGCCAGGTAGTGGATCTCCCCGACGAACACCCGCTCGGGACGCCGCTCGAACTGCTCCGGCACGACCGTGCCGACCAGCACGACCGGCCGCCCGTTCTGGTGGATCATCGCGGCCATCCGCAGCCAGATCCGGCGGAAGTCCGCGAAGTCGTCGGCCGGGTCCTGCAGGCCTGCCGTCCACAGCACGTCCTGCTCGACGACGACCGCCACGTCGGCGAGCGCCTGCGGGAGCAGGCGGGCCACCGTCGACTTGCCCGCCCCGCTCGGACCGGTGAGCGCGAACAGCGGCAGGCGCCGGAACGGCTGCCGGTGCCCGCAGTCGCCGCAGATCAGCACCGCCGCGTCGGGTGCGACGACCGGGTTCGTGAACCGGGCGCCGCAGCCGAGGCAGATCTGGAGGTCGACCGGGCGATGCTCGCTCGTCAAGCCTCGCTCAGCCCTGTCTGCTCGCTCGGCAAGCCTCGCTCAGCCGAACAGCTCGTCGAGGAAGCCCTTACGGCGCTTGTGCCCCTTGTGCTGGCCATAGGGCGGCGGGGAGTCACTGTAGTGGCCGCGTTGCTGATGGCCGTACGGGGGCGGGGAGTCGCTGTACTGCCCTCGGTGCCGCTGGTGCGGAGGCGGCGAGTCGGCGTAGTAGGCCTGCTGCCCACCGTGGCCGCCGTAGAAGCTCTGCTCGGCGTTGGCGATCTGCTCGAGCTCGCCGCGGTCGAGGAAGATCCCCCGGCACCCCTGGCACTGCTCGATGTGTACGCCTCGCCGGTCGACGGTATGCATCCGGTTCTGACACTTCGGACAGATCACCCGGCCGAGACTAGCGCGGGTGGTTGCGGAGTGCGCATGTGTGCACCCACAACCACCCGCGGACGGCAGCTCAGAAGTCCATGCCTGCGGAGGGGTCGGCGGGGGCCGGGTTCTTCTCCGGCTTGTCGGCGATGACGGCCTCGGTGGTCAGGAACAGTGCCGCGATGGAGGCGGCGTTCTGCAGCGCGGACCGGGTGACCTTGGCCGGGTCGATGATGCCGGCCTTGATCAGGTCCTTGTACTCGCCGGTGGCCGCGTCCAGACCCTCGCCCGCGGCGAGGCCGCGGACCTTCTCCGCCACGACGCCGCCCTCGAGGCCGGCGTTGATGGCGATCTGCTTGAGCGGTGCCTCCAGCGCGACCTTGACGATGTTCGCGCCGGTGGCCTCGTCACCGTCCAGGCCAAGGCCCTCGAAGAGGCCGGCACCGGCCTGGATCAGGGCGACGCCGCCGCCGGCGACGATGCCCTCCTCGACGGCCGCCTTCGCGTTGCGCACCGCGTCTTCGATGCGGTGCTTGCGCTCCTTGAGCTCGACCTCGGTGGCCGCGCCGGCCTTGATGACCGCGACCCCGCCTGCGAGCTTGGCCAGGCGTTCCTGGAGCTTCTCGCGGTCGTAGTCGGAGTCGGTGCGCTCGATCTCGGAGCGGATCTGGTTGACCCGTCCGGCGATCTGGTCGGCGTCGCCGGCGCCGTCGACGATGGTGGTCTCGTCCTTGGTGACCACCACGCGGCGGGCCCGGCCGAGCAGGCCCAGGCCGGCGTTCTCCAGCTTGAGGCCGACCTTCTCCGAGATGACCTCACCACCGGTGAGGATGGCCATGTCGGCCAGCATCGCCTCCCGGCGATCACCGAAGCCGGGCGCCTTGACCGCCACCGAGGAGAACACGCCCTTCAGCTTGTTCACCAGCAGCGTCGCGAGCGCCTCGGCCTCCACGTCCTCCGCGATCACGACCAGCGGCCTGCCGGCCTGCATCACCTTCTCCAGCACGGGAAGGAGATCGCGCACGTTCGAGATCTTCGATGCCACGAACAGCAGGTAGGGCTCGTCGAGGACCACCTCCATCCGCTCCGCGTCCGTCACGAAGTGCGGGGCGAGGTAGCCCTTGTCGAAGCGCATGCCCTCGGTGAGCTCGAGTTCGAGCCCGAAGGTCTGCGACTCCTCGACGCTGATGACGCCTTCCTTGCCGACCTTGTCCATCGCCTCGGCGATCAGCTCGCCGATGGTCGGGTCGGCCGCGGAGATCGACGCCGTAGCGGCGATCTGCTCCTTGGTCTCGACCTCCTTGGCACTCTTGAGCAGCGCCTCCGAGACGGCCTCGACGGCCTTCTCGATGCCCCGCTTGAGCGCCATCGGGTTCGCACCCGCCGCCACGTTGCGCAGCCCCTCACGCACCAGCGCCTGGGCCAGCACGGTGGTGGTGCCGTCACCGGCGATGTCGTCGGTCTTCTTCGCGACCTCCTTGACCAGCTCGGCCCCGATCTTCTCCCAGGGGTCCTCGAGCTCGATCTCCTTGGCGATCGACACACCATCGTTGGTGATGGTGGGCGCGCCCCACTTCTTCTCCAGCACCACGTTGCGGCCGCGCGGGCCGAGCGTCACCTTGACGGCGTCGGCGAGGGTGTTCATGCCACGCTCGAGCCCGCGGCGCGCCTCCTCGTCGAAAGCGATCTGCTTCGCCACTGCTTCTCCCAAGGCTCCGGGCGGACGGCACCTGCGCCCGCGACGGCTGGACCGAGGTCCCACCGGCGCCGACCACCGATCTGGCACTCGTGCACCACGAGTGCCAGAACCACGATAGCCAAAAACTGCGTGCACGCAAACTTGCGCGCACGCAGTAAGCTGCGGCTCATGGACAGCCTTCGCGAGCGCAAGAAGATCGCCACCCGGGACGCCATCAGCGCGGCGGCGCTGCGGCTCGCACTCGAGAACGGCCCGGAGAACGTGCGCGTCGACAACATCGCCGAGGCCGCCGGGGTGTCGCCCCGGACGTACAACAACTACTTCTCCAGCCGGGAGCAGGCGATCGTCGCCGCGATCTCGGCGGAACGCGCGCTGCGCATCGCTGCCGCGCTGCGGGACCGCCCGGCCGAAGAGGCGCTCGCCGATGCGGTCGTCACGGCCGTCGTGGAGCAGTACGTCGCGGAGGCCGAACCAGGCAGCGACGCGTTCGCGCTGCTCACATCGGCACCGTCGCTGCGCGCCGAGTTCCTCGGCACCGTCGCCGCGATGGAGCAGCCGCTCGCCACCGCGATCGCCGAGCGCGCCGGGATCGATGAGCTGCGGGCCACGGTGCTCGCGGCCGCGGTGTCGGCCGCCGCCCGCGTGGCTGCGGGCCGCTGGCTACGACCGGCAGCGGGTGATCTCGTCGTGGTGCCGGGCACCTCCCTCGCGGACGCGCTGCGCGAGGGGCTCGCGCACGTGGCTCCGGCGCTGGAGGCCGTCAGCGGCCCGTGATCCGCTCGGACAGGTGCACCGTGACCGTCTCGCCCGGCACCTTGCCGAGGGCCCGCTGGAGCTCGCCCTTCACGGGGAGCTTGTGCCTGCCGTCGCCGAGTGCCATGAACGAGCTCTGGAACGGGTGGCCGTCCACGGTGCCGCGGACCTTCACCAGGCCGCGGGTGCCGAAGAACTCGGCCGAGCCGGGCATCACGACGTAGGTCCAGCCGCCCGGGTTCGGGCTCTTCTGCAGGACGGCGCTGAACTCGTGGTCGAGGGTCTGGTTCTCGGTCATCGTTCCTCCTCCGCGGGACGGCAGGAGTGGCCGTCCACAACGGGAACGTCGAGGGTGGCCGCCCGTCCTCGACATGCCCGCCGGATCTTTTTCTACCGGCCCACGACCGCCGTGGCGTGGTCGCCGAACACGAACGGGGACGGCTCGCACTCGGCGATGAAGTCCGCGGGGAACCCGCGCTCGAACTCCACAGCGGCCTCCAGCCGGGCGACCGCCTCTCCGGGCAGGACGAGGTCGAGCGCTTCCAGGTTGTCGGTGAGCTGCCGCACGGAGCTGACCCCGACGAGCGGGTGCACCGCCGCCGACCTGCTGCGCGTCCAGGCGATCGCCACCTGGGCCGGGGTCGCACCCAGCTCACCGGCGACGGCCCGCACGGCATCAGCGGCCGCCTTGTCGCGGGGCGTGAGCGACGCCGGGTCGGCCCGCCGGGAGCCGCCCGCGAGCCGGCCCGACGCGAGCGGCGCCCACGCGGCCACGCTCATCCCGAGCGCCTCCGCCATCGGCAGCAGCTCCCGCTCGATGTCGCGCTGCAGCAGGCTGTAGGGCACCTGCAGGCCGGCGAACGGGGTCCAGTCGCGCCACTGCGCGAGCGTGTTCGCCCGGGCGACCACCCAGGCCGGGGCGTCGGATATCCCGACGTAGAGGATCTTGCCGGCGCGCACGGCGTCGTCGAGCGCGCGCATCGTCTCCTCGAGCGGGGTGTGCCGGTCGAAGACGTGCACCCAGTAGACGTCGATGTAGTCGGTGCGCAGCCGCCGCAGGCTCCGCTCCAGCGAGAGCACGAGGTTCTTGCGGTGGTTGCCCGCCGCATTGGGGTCACGCGCGTCGCGCGACAGCGTGTACTTGGTGGCGAGGACGAACCGGTCGCGCCGCTCGACGACGGAGCCGAGCAGCTCCTCCCCATCGCCGTAGGCCGACGCGGTGTCCAGGACGTTGCCGCCCGCGTCCGCGTAGGCGTCGATGATCCGGCGGGTCTCGCCGGGATCGGTGAGGACCATCGTGCCGAGGAAGAGCTCGGACACCCGCAGGCCGGTCGGGCCGAAGAGCCGGTAGCGCACGCTCAGCCCGCCTTCACGGCGTCGCGCGCCGACATCTGGAACGAGGAGCCGTCGATTCCCCACGACACGATCCGGGTGGGCCGCACCAGGATCCACTCCGGGTCGAAGTCGAAGGGGGCGCCGAGGCGCCGCCCCACCTCCGCACCGCCCGCGAGGCGCGCCTCGGCGAGCCCGCGCACCTCGACCCCGCGCGGGGTCCACGGGTCGACGCTCGCGAGGTCGTCGACGACCAGCGCGGCAACGCCGGTCGCCGCCACGTCCCTGAACTTCTTGCTGGTGCCCATCCCGCTGCCGACGACGCCGCCGACGACCAGCTCGTCGGTGTCGGGGTCCAGGAAGATCCCGACCGGCTTGACCTGCGGCCGTCCGTCCGCGCCCACCGTCGCGAGCCGGGCGAGCGGCTGGCTGCGCAGGTACTCGATCTCTGCTGTCGTGAAAATGCTCATGGCCACGAGCCTCTGCTCGTCGGTGAACGTCAGGGAGACCGCGCCAGGGACCCCCTACTCTCGGAAGGGTGACCGACAACGCGCTCGGCGCCTTCCTGCGCGCCCGGCGGGAGGCGATCAGGCCCGGCGACCTGGGTTTCCCGACCGGCTCCCGCCGCCGCACACCCGGGCTGCGCCGCGAAGAGCTGGCATCGCGCGCGGCCATCAGCGTCGAGTACCTCACCCGCCTGGAGCGCGGCAGCGACCGCCGCCCGTCCGCGCAGGTGATCGGGGCGCTCGCCGACGCGCTCGATCTCTCCCCCGACGAGCGGGTCCACGTGTACCGCATGGTGAAGGTGGTCTCCGGCGAGGTGTGCGCGCAGGCGCAGCCGCCGTCGCGGACCGTGCGCCCCACCGTGCTGGCCCTGCTCGACCGGCTCGAGCCCACCCCGTCGCTGGTCGTCGCCCCGCACGGCGACGTGCTCGCCTGCACGGAGGGCTTCCGCCGGCTCGCCGCGCCGATCGGGCTGTTCGACGCCACCGAGCCGAACCTGGTGCGCTTCGTCTTCGGCGACGCGCGGGCACGCACGGCGTTCCCCGAGTGGGAGCGCGTGGCGAACGAGCGCGCCGCCGCACTGCGATCCGCCGCCGATCTCGGCGACCGCACGGCCGCGGCGCTCGCCGACGAGCTGTCGATCACCGAGGGCGCCGAGTTCGCCCGCCGGTTCACCGCAGGCGGCGCGCTCCCGCCGTGGACGGGCGTCGAGGCGTGGGAGCACCCGACGGTGGGCCCGCTGCGCCTGGCGTTCGAGAGCCTCCCCCTCCCCGGGCCGGAGGAGCAGCGCCTGGTCGCCTACCTGCCGGCCGACGCCGCCAGCTCCGAGGCGCTCGCCGCGCTCGAGGAACCGGCGCCAGCACTAGTCAACTGAACCGCTGCTCCAGGCGGAACGCCACCTCCTCCCCCGCCCGGTCCTTGCCGATCAGCTTGCACAGCGCCGCCCGGACCGGCAGCCAGTGCGGGCCCTCACCCGAGGGCATGAGGGTGGCGGTGAAGGGGTGGCCGTCGATCGTGCCGCCCACCTTGACGGCGCGCCGGGTACCGAGCAGCTCCGCGGAGCCGGGGACCGTCACATAGGTCGGGAAGGAGCCGTCCTTCTCCAGAGGGGCGGTGAACGAGTGGTCGAGGTGCGTCATGACAAGGGAGTCGCACGGCACGGCCCGGATTCATCGGTGCGCGGCGAACCAGGCGATCCAGCGCCGCTGACCAGGGGTCTCCACCGCGCGCCGCCGGTAGTGGCTCCGGGTCCAGGCCACGGCGTCCTCCGCGGGGTGCCCGGCGAGCACGGCCATGCAGGCGACCACCGTGCCGGTGCGCCCCGTGCCCCCGTGGCAGGCGACCTCGACCCGCTCCCCCGACCGCGCCCGGCGATAGGCCTCGACGATCTGCGCGGCGGCCGCGCCGGCATCGCGCGGGGTGCGGAAGTCGGGCCAGTCGATCCAGGCCGCTGGCCACTCGGGCCGCCACGGCGCGCGCCGCCCCGGCAACCCGGGATAGAGGCCGAACTCGGGGAGTGGCCCGTCGGGGAACGGCTCGCGACGGCCGCGGCCGCGCACGAGCGTGCCGTCGGGCAGCGCGATGGCACCGGAGAGCGGCCCGCTCATGCCGCCTCCTCCGCCATCGCACCCACGAGGCGCAGCAGCTCGACGTTCGCCTCGACCGAGCCCACGACGATCACCTTGAGCCGGTCGCGCTCCGGCTCGTGCACGACGTCCACATGGGGTGCCTGCGCTGGCCTCGGCAGACCGGCGATGAAGGTGGCCAGCCGTTCCGCGGCGGCGGCGCCGATGCCGTCGATGTCGACGACGCTGGTCACCCCGACCTGCCGCGAGCCGCCGGCGCGATCGCCGGTGAGCGCCCGCAGATCGGCGTGGGAGACGCGGTACTGCTTGCCGATGCGCACCGCGCCGAGCCGCCCGTCCCGCACGTAGTTGCGCACGGTGCGGACGTGCAGGCCGAGCCGATCGGCAACGTCGTCCAGGGTGTACCACTCACTCATGTTCCCCATCCTTCCCCATTGAGGGATAGATAGGTCAGGTTAGGTGCCCTCGTCGTTGCATCAGCGCCGTTCCCGCGGCGCCGGCGAGCCCCACGGCGATCAGCGCCACCGGGGCCGCCGCCCGCCAGCCGGGCCCGCCGAGGTCGAGCAGCGCACCTGCCGCGGCCGAGACCGCGGCGGCCACCAGTGCGGACACCAGGTAGTAGAAGCCGTAGTACGTACCGATGAGCCGCTCGCTGCCCACCACCGGCATCAGCTGCATCGTGAACGGATTGGCCAGCGCGATCCCGAACGTGAACACCATCGCGCCTGCGAGCACCGGTAGCGCGGCGGCCGGAACGAGGCCGGTCGCCGTCGGCAGCAGCGGCGCGGAGACGGCAACCGGCACGAAGCCGGCGCCCATCAGCGCGAGCCCCACCGCCACGCAGGTGCCGGGTGGCCAGCGGCGCCCGGCCCACGCGGCGACCCGCACGTACAGCACGATCCCGGTGACCGTGGACACCGCGAAGAGCACGCCGACGACGGCCGGCGTGCCGGTGACCCGCTGTGCCTCGAGCGGGAGGACCAGGTAGACCTGGTTGTAGAGGGCGAGATGGGCCGAGCCGCAGAAGGTGAAGGCCACGAACCGGCGGTTCCGCACCACCGTGCCCCAGCTGCCGAGCACGCCCTCGGTGTGGGTCTCGACCGGGTGCGCGGGCAGCACCAGCACCTGCGCCACGGTGAGCAGCAAGAACGTCACGCACGCGACGGCGGCGACCAGCCGGAAGTCCACGGCGAGCAGGGCGGCCCCCAGCAGCGGGCCTGCGAACGCCCCCGCATCGGCCGCCGTGTTGAACACGGCGAACGCGCCCGCGCGCTCCTCGCCCGCCTCCCGGCTCAGGTACGCGCGGACCGCGGGGTTGAACAGCGCCCCGGCGAACCCCGTGAGCACCGCGGCGGACACGATCCCGACCGGCGAGGTGACGAGCGCGAACAGCCCGAACGCGAGCACGCGCAGCGCGCAGCCCAACACGATCACCGGCCGGGCGCCCAGCCGGTCGGCCGCCGTGCCGCCGACGAGGAAGAGCCCCTGCTGCGAGAGGGTCCGCACCCCGAGCACCACACCGACCAGCGCCGCGGCGTAGCCGAGGTCGTCGACGAGGTAGGTCGCGAGGAACGGCACGACCATGTAGAAGCCGACGTTGATCCCGAACTGGTTGACCACGAGCAGCCGGGCTGCCGGCGTGAGGGCTCGGAACTGCGCGCGGACGGACGGGGCAGTCACGCGACTGGCGCGTCCAGCGGCAGCTCGAAGTGCACGGTCGCGAACCGCGGGTCGCTCTCCTCGCCCCGGTCGTCGCGGATCTCGACGACCGGAAGGGACCGCCAGAACGGCTCGGCGGCCGGCACCCTGGTGTTGGTGTGCAGGTAGATCACCCGGAAGCCGCCGTCGGCGCGGACGAACTCATGGCACGCGGCCACGAGCCGGCGGGCGAGGCCGTGGCGGCGGTGCTCTGGCAGCGTCGCGACCCGCAGCAGCTGCGCAACCGCCTGCCGGTCGGCGTAGCGGCGGCCGAGCTCGGGCGGGTGCGGCGGCACGTTCGGCCCGCCGATCCGGATGGCCGCCGTGGAGACCACCGTGCCGGTGAGGTCGACTGCGACGAACATCGCCTGCCGCGGGTTGTCCACATAGGTCTCGACGGGCCGGTCGAGGTCCCAGTGCCACTGCGGCTGGTAGCCGTAGCCGAGGTCGGCCTCGGCGGTGTGCAGGACGACGGTGCGGGCGCCGTCGAGGTCCTTCACGGTCGTGGCGCGACGGATCGCGTAGTCGGTCACGGAGTCCTCTCTTCTCAACCGGCGACGACGGCGGTCAGCGGATCGGTCGGGTAGGCGGCCAGCAGGGCCCTGGTCCGGGAGTGCGCCGCGTCGCTGCGCAGGCGGGCGACCGGGAGGTCCTCGACGAGCCGCCCGCCGTCGAGCACGGCGATGCGGTCGCACAGCCGCTCCAGCACGTGCAGGTCGTGGGAGACGACGAGTGCCGCCATGCCGTGCTCGGCCACCACCTGCGAGAGCACGCGGATCAGCTCGGCCTGCAGCGTGACGTCGAGTGCGGACGCGGGCTCGTCGGCCACGAGCACCCGAGGCCGCACGGCGAGCGCGCGGGCGATCGCCACCCGCTGGCACTGTCCGGTGGACAGCGCGTTCGGGCGGCGATCGGCCAGCCCGTCGAGCCCCACCGCGGCGAGCAGCTCGCGGGCGCGGGCCCGCCGGGTGGCCCTGGTGCCGATCCGGTGGAAGTCGAGCGGGTCGGCGACGAGCTGGGCGGCCGTCCGCCACGGGTTGAGCGACGCGCGGGGGTCCTGCGGCACCAGCTGCACAGCGCGGCGCACCGCCCGCCACCCCTGGGTCGCCGGATCGATGCCGGCGAGCCGCAGCTCACCCGCGTCCGGGCGCTCGAGGCCGAGCAGGCACCGCAGCAGGGTGGTCTTGCCGCCGCCGCTGCGTCCCGCGATGCCCACCACCTCGCCGTCGCCGACGTCGAGGTCGAGCCCGTCCAACACCGGCGTGCCGGCGTAGGACTTGGTCAGGCCCCGGACGCGGATCACGACGGCACCGCCCACAGGCGGACCGGAGCGGCGCGCCGGCAGCGCCCACGGCACGTCACGCACCAGGGAACGGGTCGTCTCGTGGACCGGGTCGCCGAGCACCCGGGCCGGCGAGCCCTGCTCGACGATCCGGCCGCGGTGCAGCACCACCACCCGGTCGGCGAGCGCGGCCGCCACCGTCACGTCGTGGGTGACGAGCACGACGGCGGTACCGGCGGCGGCCCGCTCGCGCAGCCGGGTCACCAGCTCCTCGCGGGCCGGGCCGTCGAGCGCGGTGGTCGGTTCGTCGGCCAGCACCACCCTCGGCCCGCCCGCCACCGCGAGCCCGAACCCGACGCGCTGCGCCATACCGCCGGAGAGCTCGAAGGCACGCCGGGCCGCCACCGGCGCGGGGTCGGCGAACCCGCTCGCCCGCAGCAGCGGTTCCACCTGCGCCCGATCGCCGCCCACCTCGGTGAGCAGGGAACCGACCCGCCGCAGCGGGGTGAGCGCGAGCGCAGGGTCCTGGAACACCATGCCGATCTCCCGGCCGCGGGCCCTCCGCCACGCCCCGGGCGCGGTCAGGTCGAGCCGTCCCGCGTCGGTCTGCAGGGCGAGCTCGCCCACCCGCACCCGTCCCGGGGCCGGGACCAAGCCGAGCAGGGCGCGCAGCAGCGTCGATTTCCCGGATCCGCTCCCGCCGAGCACGACGACCGCTTCACCTGCGTGGACGTCCAGGTCGACGCCGTCGAGGACGGTCCGGCTGGCGTAGGCGACGGTGAGCCCGCGGACCGACAGCACGGCCGTCACGACGTCACCGCCTGCCCGGACCGGTCGAGCACGTCGCGCAGGCCCTCGCCGACGCAGGTCAGCGCGAACACCGTGACCAGCACCGCGAGGCCGGGCCCCAGTACGAGGTGCGGGCTCGACAGCGCGGCCCCGCGCGCCTCGGCGAGCATCGCGCCCCACTCGGCGGCGGGCGGTTGCGCCCCCATGCCGAGGAACGACAGGCCGGCGACGGTCGCGATCAACTGCCCGGCCTCCACGGCGGTGAGCACTGCCAGTGGCCCGATCAGGCGCGGTCCGACCTCGGTGCGCAGCAGGTGGGCGCGATCGGCGCCGAGCGCGCGTGCGGTCACGGCCGACGGCTCGGCGAGTGCCGACCGCACCAGCGACCGGGTCAACCGGGCGAACGGCGCCCACCACACGAGCAGCGCGCCACCGAGCACGGCCGAGAGCGACGGGCCGCGCAGCCCGACGAACGCGAGGATGACGATCACGGCGGGGAATGCGACGACCCCGTCGATGAGCCGGCGCCCCATGTCGTCCAGCCGGGGCCCCGCGAGGCCGACGACGATGCCGACCGCGGCCCCGATGGCGATCACCGCGAGCATGGTGGTGCCGGTCTGCAGCAGGGTGTTCTGCCCACCGTGCAGCACGCGGGATGCGGTGTCGCGGCCGAACCGGTCGGTGCCGAGCCAGTGCTCGCCGTCCGGCCGGGCCGACCGTGGACCCACTCCCTGGGCGACCGGGTCGAACGGGGCCAGCCACGGCGCGGCGAGCGTGGCGAGCACGACGATCGAGAGCAGGACGACGCCCGCGGTGAGCAGGCCGCGTCCTCGGCCTGCGACCGGCAAGCGGCGCAGACCGATGTTCAGCGACACCCCCGTCACGCTCACGCCACCGCCTCCGCCCGGACGTCCTGCCGAGGGTCGACGAGCCGGCCCGCGAGGTCGACGCCGCGGTTGACCAGCACCACGAGCGCGGTGGCCAGAACAACGTAGGCCTGCACGACCGGGTAGTCCTGCGCCGCGATCGCGTCCACGGCGAACAACCCGACCCCCGGCCACGTGAACACGGCCTCTGTGATGATCGAGCCGGTGACGAGCGAGGCGAAGGCGAGCCCGCCGAGGATCAGCACGGGGCCGAGCGCAGGACGCAGGACGTGGCGCAGCAGCGTGCGGCCGTGCGAGGCGCCGCGGGCGAGCGCCGCCACGGCGTAGATCCGGCCGCGCTCGGCCACGAGCGAGGCGCGCAGCACCCGCGACATGGTCGGCGTGACCGCGATGCCGAGTACGAGCGCGGGCAGCCAGATCCGGTCGAGGCTGGCCGGGCCCGCGATCCGGTAGCCGGTGGTGCCGGTCGCGACCTGCAGGGCGAGCGTGCCGAGCAGGAACGACGGCACCGCGACCGTTGCGAGGGTCACCAGCCGCACGACCTGGTCCACCGCCCCGCCCGGGCGGCGGGTCGCCAGCAGCGCGAGCCCCGCGGCGAGCAGCACGGCCACGCCGAAGCCCACCGTGCCGAGCGCGAGACTCGCGGGCAGCCGGTCGAGCATCTCGCCGAGCACCGGCTGCCCGGTGCGATAGGAGGTGCCCCAGTCGCCGCTGACCATGCGCGCGAGCCAGCGCGCGTACTGCTCGGGCAGCGACCGGTCGAGGCCGAGCTCGGCGAGCCGCTCGGCCCGGATCCGGTCCTCGTCATCCTGGCTCAGCGAGATCCCGCCGGACTCACCGAGCTGCACGTCGACCGGGTCGCCGGGAGCGGACCGGACCATCGCGAACACGACGATCGAGGCCACCAGCAGCATGCCGACGGTGCCCACGATCGCTCGGATTGCGGCGCGCAACTCACCCACCCAGCGTGATGCCGGGCTGCACGAGGTTCTCGTACTGCAGCGGGTGCGGGACGAAGCCGCCGACCCGGTCGGCCACGGCCGTGGCCTGCGGGCGCGGGTGTACCGGGACGGCCGGGACGACCTCGGCCTGCACCGCGTTGAGCTCCAGCACGGCTGCGGTGCGCGCCTGCTCGTCTGCGGCCGTGTTCGCGAGTTCGACCAGCGCGGCGACCTGCGGCAGGTCGTAGTGGCCGTAGTTGCCAGAACCGCCGGGCGAGAGCTGCACGGAGAAGAGGCTCGGCACGTTGCCCAGCGTGGTGAACGCCGCGGTCTGCGCGTCCCAGTCGCCGCGTTCCCTCGCCTGCTGCACCAGCGTGTTGTCGACGTAGGACAGGTCCACGTCCGCCCCGAGCGCGTCCCACTGGGCCTGCAGCACCTCGCCGGTGGGGCCTTCGCTCCCCCAGGTCTGGAGGCGGAACGCCAGCGGAATGCCGTCCTTCGCGCGCCGGCCGTCCGGTCCGCGGACCCAGCCGGCCTCGTCGAGCAACCGGCCCGCGAAGTCGGGGTCGTAGCGGGTGAAGCCCTGCTGGTCGGCCTGGGGATACGCGGGGTTGGACGCGAGCCAGCTCGGCGCGGGCTCGGTGAGCCCCTCGCCTGCGATCTCCGCGACCGCATCGCGGTCGACGCCCCACGCGAGCGCCTGCCGGACCCGCTGGTCGGCCAGCACCGGCGAGGCCGGGTTCAGGTACACCGCCACCGTGTTGGCCGCGGGCGCGCCGACGAGCGTCAGGCCGTCCGCCGCCCGCAGCTCGGGCACCGCGGAGCTGGGCAGCAGGTCGACGACGTCGGCCTGCCCGGCCAGTGCGATCTGCGCCCGCGCCTCCGGGTCGGCCACCTGCTGCACGGTGATCGTCTCGACCGTCGGTGCCTGGCCCCACCAGTTCGGGTTGCGCTGCAGCGTCAGCTCGCGTTCCGCGTCGAACCCGGTGACGCGGAAGGGACCGGTGAAGTCGGCGTCGGCCGGGCCCGCCGGGCCGGTCAGCGCCCGGTATGCCGCCACGTTGTGGATCTGCAGCTCGTAGTGGGAGAGCGTGTAGTCCAGGAACGGCGCGGGTCCGGTGCTGCGGACGGTGAGGGTGCGCGGGTCGACCACCGAGACCGTCAGCCCATCCAGCAGGTCACCCGCGAGCTCGTTCTCCGTGGCGGAGCGCTCCAGCGACGCCCGCACGGCCTCGGCGTCCACCGGCGCTCCGCTCTGGAACCGCGTGCCCTCGCGGAGCACCACGGTCCAGGTGTCGGGGGCGGTCTGCTCGATCGACGCGGCCAGCTCGGGCGCCACGGTGCCGTCGGGCTGGATCTTCGCGAGGGACTCGCCGACCCCGTACGAACGCAGGTAGCTCGTGGTCAGCGCCTCAGCAGGATCGAGAGTGGCGTTGATCTTGGCGACGGCGAGCGTGAGCTGGCCGGCCGCCGCTCCTCCGCCACCGCCGCCGCAGGCGGTGACGGCCACCAGCAGGGTGGCAACGATCGCGGTCAGGGTCCGGCGCACGCGCACGCTCCTCGGGGCGAGCCAGGGGATGGTCGACCGGGAGCGTAAGTGAATACGATTACCATTCTCCAGTCGTTCTGATCACATCGTCGTTTCTGCATCTAACTGGTTAGTGCAATTGATGTGCAACACTGCCGCCGTGCACGCTCCGACCCGCTCCGTCCTGCGCGATGCGGCGTTCCTACGGCTGTGGACCGGCACCACCGCGTCCGGCCTCGCCACGTGGGCGTTTCCGTTCCTGCTCGGGCTCTCCGTCCTCGACGGCTCGCTCGACGCGGCAGGCCTCGGCATCGCGTTGGCCGCCCGGACGGTCGGGTTCCTCGCCGCGGTCCCGGCCGCGGGCGTGCTGGCCGACCGGTACCCGCGGCGCACCGTCGTCGCCTGGTCCGCCACCGCCGCGGCCGTGGCCAGTCCGGTCGCCGCGGCGGGCCTCGGCACGTCGACGCTCGTGCTCGCGCTCGCCGCCGCCGTCGTCGGGGCGGGGCAGGGCGCCTGCCGGCCGGCCTTCCAGGCGCTCACCGCCGAGGTCGTCGATCCCGACCACCGCCAGCAGGCCAACGCCGCCATCACGATCGCGGTCCGGGTCAGCGTCCTGGTCGCGCCGTCGCTGGCGGCGCTGCTCGCCCTCGTCGTCGACGTCGGCGCGCTCGTCGCGGGCACCGCGCCCTCTGGCTCGTCGCGGCCCTGCTGCCGCCACGGGGAGCCGCCGCAGGCGCGCCGGGCCGGAGCGCGTTCTTCCGGGAGTTCGCCGACGGCATGGCCGAGTCCCGGCGCCACCCGTGGTTCCTCGCGGGCCTGGCAGCCCTGACCGCCGTGATCGCCACCGGCTACTCCGCCACCAGCGTCGCGCTCCCCCTGATCTCCCGCGACCGCTACGGCACCGAGGCCGTCCTCGCCGCCGCCACCACCGGGTACGCCCTCGGCGCGCTGGCCGGTGCGTTCCTCGTGGCGCGCTGGCGGCCGGCCGCACCGGGCTGGGCGGCGCTCGGCGGTCTGGCGCTCTACGCGCTCGCCCCGCTCTCGCTGCTGCTCCCCGTGCCGGCGGCGGTGGTCGTCGCCGCCTACGTCGTCACCGGGATCGGCATCGAGCTGTTCAACGTCCCATGGTTCACCGCGACCCAGCGCGAGGTCGACCCGAAGCTGCTCGCCCGGGTGTCGAGCGTCGACTTCCTGCTGTCCTACGGCCTCGCCCCGCTCGGCCTGGCGCTCATCGCGCCCGCGATCGCAGCGTTCGGCGCCGGGCCGGTCCTGCTCGCCTGCGCCGTCGTCTGCCTCGCCGCCCCCGGCGCGGCGATGCTCGTGCCGGGCACGCGCACCTTCTCCCGTCCCCTATGAGACAGAGGGCTGATACTGCGGATCATGACCGGATCCGAACCGAAGCCGCAGAACTGGTCCATCGACGAGCGCGAGTACGCGCGGCACGAGTCGAGGCGGGGGCGGCGGTTCGCCTACGAGGTTCTCGATCCGGCGCACACCGCCCTCGTCGTGGTGGACATGGTGCGGTTCTTCGCCGACGCAGGCCCCCACTTCCGCGGGATCGTGCCGAACATCAACGCCCTCGCCGGTACCCTGCGGACAGCAGGCGGGACTGTGGCCTGGGTGCTGCCCGAGGTCGGCCCGCCGTCGGAGTGGGCCATCGGCTTCTACGGGCTCGCGGTCGCCACGATGTACGCCGCGTCCGGCGGCACCGGTTCAAGGGATGAACGGCTGTTCCCCGAACTCGACGCGCGGGCGGACGACGTGTGGGCCGAGAAGTCGGCGGCCAGCGCGTTCTTCCCGGGCCGGTCGACGCTCCCCGCGTCGCTCGCGGAGCGGAACGTAGACACGGTGCTGATCACCGGCAACGTCACGAGCGTCTGCTGCGAGTCGACCGCGCGGGACGCCGCCACGCTCGGCTACCGGGTCGTGTTCATCGCGGACGGCACGGCCGATGTGCGGGATTCGGCGCGCAACGCGACGCTGCGGACCATCCACCGCAGCTTCGGCGACGTGCGCCCCACGGCCGAGGTGCTCACCATGCTCCCCTGACCAGCGGATTTCACGAACGCGGCAGACCTTCCGATGCGGCGTTCCCGATGATCTGCCCATGACCCACCCACCGGCCACCGGACGGGACCTGCGCGCCGCGCGAGACACGCTCCCGGTGGCGCTGAGCGTCGCGCCGTTCGGGCTCGTGATCGGGGCGACCGCCACCCAGCTCGGGGTGCCGCCCCTTGCCGACATGGCCGCGGCGGCCACCGTGTTCGCGGGCGCCGCGCACTTCGCGCCGCTGACGATGGTCGCCGCGGGCGCGGGCGTGCTCACCGCGCTGCTCGTGGCCGTCGCGGGAGCCCCGCTGCCCGGCGGCGTCGGGGTGATCGCCGGGATCGGCGCCGGGATCGCGGCAGGCGCCCTGCTCGACCGGATGCCGTCGTGAGCCCCGTGACGATCGTCGCCACCCTGTTCGCGGTGGGCGCCGTCTCCTGGGTCCTCCGCGTCACGCCCATCGCCCTCCTGCCCACCGCGCGGCTCCCGGCGGCGGCGCACCGGTTGCTCGACCATGCGGCACCGGCGGCCATCGCCGCGATGGTGGGAGCCGGGATCGCGGGCGGCGCGGCCCTGCCCGACCTCGGGCCCCGGCTGCCGGTACTGCTCGGTGCGGTCGTGGCCGCGGTGATCGCGTGGCGACGTCGGGGCCTCGTCCTGCCGGTCGGGGCGGGGCTGGTGGTGGTCGTCGCTCTCGCCGCTCTGTGAGAGCGCTGGCGTGCGAGCGCCATGACAGTCCGGTGAAAGCGGTTGGGGGCACCTTTTCGAGGCGCCAGGCGAACCTCGATGCCACCTCGGGCGTCTTACAGCTCGGAAAGGTTGGAACCCATGAATGCACTGAGATTGACCGGACGCGACCGGGCGCTACTGCGCGCGGTGGCCGCCGGTCGCTGTGACATCGCCCCCGCTGGCATCCCGAATCTGCGCGTTGACGGCCGGTGGTTCTGCGACCAGCCGCGCGCCCACGCCCTCCTCGCGGCCGGGCTGCTGGCCCGCGCCGGCGGCACGACCCTGCTCACCGCGGCCGGCCGGGCCGCACTCGACGACGCGTACGAACACGCTGCGGCCTGACGGCCCTGGTTCCGCGGGTCACACCGGGGCAGACTGTCCCGGGCGGTGGCGCGCGGATGACGGTGGAGTTCCGGCTGCTCGGCGACGTCGAGGTGGGTCTCGACGGGCGCCCGCTCGACACCGGCCACATCCGGCAGCGGACCGTGCTCGCCGCACTGCTCGTCGACGTAGGACGGCCGGTCCCCGCCGACCAGCTCGTCGACCGGGTGTGGGCCGACCGCCCTCCGTACCGGGCTCGCAACGCGCTGTCCGCCTACGTGTCGCGGCTGCGCGGGGTGCTGGGCCGCCTCGACGGGGTGCGGATCACCCGGGGCGCCGGCGGCTACCTCCTCGCGGCCGACCCGCTGACGGTGGACCTGCACCTGTTCCGGCACTTGGTCTCCCGTGCGCGGGAGACCGAGCAACCGGCGGAAGCAGCCGCGCTCTACGCCCGGGCCCTCGACCTGTGGCGGGGTGATCCCTTCCCCACGGTCGACGTGCCGTGGTTCGCCGATCTACGCACCGCGCTGGAGGCCGAGCGGCTCGCCGCCACCCTGGATCGCAACGACGCGGCCCTCCGCGCCGGCCGGCACGCCGACCTGCTCGGCGAGATCACCACCGCGGCAAGCACCCACCCGCTCGACGAGCGCCTGGCCGGTCAGCTCATGCTCGCCCAGTACCGCAGTGGCCGTCAGTCCGACGCACTCGCCACCTACCAGCGGATCCGCCGCCGCCTCGTCGAGGAGCTCGGCAGCGAACCGGGCCATGATCTACGCAACGTGCACCAGAAGATCCTCGACGCCGACGTTCCGGCCGTGCCTCCTCGCGCCGGGCGGCCGCGCGGCAACCTCGAGCGGCGCACGACCCGCTTCCTCGGCCGGGACGACGACGTGCGGCGGGTCGCGGCCGCCGTGCGCGACGGCCCGCTGGTCACCCTCACCGGCGTCGGCGGGGTCGGCAAGACGCGGCTCGCCATTGAGGCCGCCCGCGAGGCCGGGCCGCGGTTCCCCGACGGGGTGTGGATGTGCGAGCTCGCCCCGCTGTCCGACGGCGGCGCTGTGGGCCATGCCGTGGCCGCCGCCCTCGGCGTGCAGCAACAGCACGGGCTGGGGATCGAGCAGACGATCACCGAGTACCTCGACGGTCGCCGCCTCCTGCTCGTGGTGGACAACTGCGAACACGTCCTGGACGCGGCGGCCCGGCTCGTCGACCGGATCGTGCGGCACTGCGCGTCGGTGGCGGTGCTCGTCACCAGCCGGGAGCCGCTCGGCGTCGAAGGCGAGCGGATCCACCCGGTACATCCGCTCCCCGATACCGCCGCGGCGGCGCTGTTCGCCGACCGTGCACGGGCGCATCGACCGGAGTTCGGCCTGGATCCCGAGACCGCGGACGCCGTGGCCGAGATCTGTAGGCGGCTCGACGGGCTCCCCCTCGCCATCGAACTGGCGGCCGCCCGGATCCGCGCGATGTCGGCGACCGAGCTCGCCCGGCACCTCGACACCTCGCGGCTGGTGCACCCGACGCGCGGCGCCGCGCCCCGGCACCAGAGCCTCGTCGCCGCCGTCGGCTGGTCCTACCGCCTGCTCTCCGACGCGGAACGGGCGCTGTTCACCCGGCTGTCGCTGTTCGCGGGCGGGTTCGACCTCGACGCCGCCCACGGCGTCTGCGCGGACCAGGGCACCACCGTGGAGGACACCCTCGACCTGCTGATCGGGCTCGTCGACAAGTCCATGGTCATCGCCCGCGACGGGCCCGGCCGGTCCCGCTACCGGGTTCTCGAGACGCTGCGCGCGTACGGGCGCGAGCGCCTCGACGAGGCAGGCGCGTCCGATCGCATCGCGCGGCGGCATGCCGCCTACTTCACCGCCCTCGCCGAGCGGGGCGCCATTGCGGTGCAGGGCGCCGAGGAACGGAGCTGGGTGGAACGGGTGCTGCCCGACTACGACAACCTCCGCGCCGCGTTCGAGCGCGCGGTCGCCGAGCGGGACGCGGACCTCGCGCTGCGGCTGGTCACGTCGCTTCCCGAGCTCGCCCACCTGCGGGTCGGCTACGAGTCGGCGAGCTGGGCCGAGCGAACGCTCGACATGGCGGATCCGGAGCACGCGCTGTTCGCCGCGGCGGTCGGCGCGGCCGCGCGCGGGGCCTGGAACGGCGGCGACTTCGCCCGCGCACGGGCGCTCGCCGCTCGCGCCGACGGAAGGATTCCGGGGCGCGGCACCGGCCGCGTGGCGTATCCCGGCGACGTGCTCGCCGACGTGGACCTGTACGCGGGCCACGCCGATGTGGCCCTGCTGCACTACGGCGCCGAGGTGGAGCGGGCACGCCGCGACGACGACCCGATCCGGCTGGTGTGGACCCTCTACTACGTCGCGGTGTGCCACGCCGTCCTCCGCACCCCGGAGCGAGGGCTGCCCGCCGCACAGGAGGCGGTGCTGGTGGCCCGCCCGACCGCCAACCCGACTGCGCAGTCGATGGCCAGGTACGCGCTCGGCCTCGTGCTCAAGAAGTCCGAACCGGAACGTGCGCTCGCGCTGTTCGACGAAGCGGGCGAGCTCGCCGCCTCGGTGCGCAACTTCTGGTGGCACGGCATCGCGTTGATGGAGGGCGCCGCCACCCGGGCCGTGCACGCCGATCCGGAGCGGGCGTGCCGGGACTTCCTCGACGTGCTCGAGCACTGGGAGCGGGTCGGCGACTGGAGCCAGCAGTGGATCGCCCTGCGGTACGTGGTGCGCCTGCTGGCCCGCCGACGCGCCGTCGCGGATGCCGTGACGCTGCACTCCGCGCTCGCCGCGGCGGGCAGGTCGTCCCCGCTGGACGCGGCGCGCCTCGCCGGGTTCGCGCGCGACCTCGGGGAAGGGCGGTACGCCGCGGCCGAGTCGGCCGGTGCGGCGCTCTCCGGCTCCGCGGTGGTCGCGCATGCGCGGGCCGCCCTCTCGAGCTGCTGCTGATCACGCTCCTCACCAGGGGATTTCACGACGGCCGAATCAGCGCCGATGCGGCGGGGCCCACGCTTCCCGGCACCTGATCCGACACCTGCGGAGGACGACATGACCACCACCGACACGACCACCACCGACCGCGCGCTGAAGGCCAAGCACCGGGCGCTGTGGGCGGCTGGCGACTACCCCGCCGTGGCGTCCGAGCTGATCCCGGAGCTCGGCCCCGAGCTGGTGACGGCGGCAGGCGTCCGGGCGGGGCAGCGGGTGCTCGACGTCGCCGCGGGCTCCGGCAACGCGGCGATCCCGGCCGCAGCCACCGGCGCCGACGTCACCGCGTCCGACCTGACGCCGGAGCTCTTCGCCGCGGGCAGGCGGATCGCCGCCGAGCGGGGCGTCGACCTGACGTGGACGGAAGCGGACGCAGAGGCCCTCCCCTTCCCCGACGACACGTTCGACGTGGTGCTGTCCTGCGTGGGCGCCATGTTCGCGCCGCGGCACCAGACGGTCGCCGACGAGCTGGCCCGCGTGACCCACCCCGGTGGGACCATCGGCATGATCAACTGGACTCCCCATGGCTTCATCGGCAACCTCTTCGCGACGATCGGTCCCTACGCGCCACCGCCCCCGCCCGGCGCGACCCCGCCGCCGCGGTGGGGCGACGAGGAGCACGTCCGCGCGCTGTTCGGCGACCGCGTCACCGCGCTCGAGATGCGGCGCCAGACCGTCCGGATGGATCACCAGACCGATCCGACCGAGTTCCGGGAGTACTGGAAGCGCAACTACGGGCCCACGATCGCCGTCTACAAGTTCAACGCGGACCGCCCGGAACGGGTCACCGAACTCGACAGCGACTTCCTGCGGTTCCTCACCGCCTCGAGCGACGGAGCCGGATGGGTGGCCGAGTACCTGCTGGTCACCGCGCGGAAGCGATGAGATGACCACGACGACGGCCTCCCCGCTCGCCGCCCTCGATCAGCTCGCTCCGCGCATCGAGCAGACCAGGGCGGCGAACGCAACGCAGCGGCGGCTCCCCGACGAACTCGCCCGCGAAATGGCCGAGGCCGGGCTGTTCGCCCTGCTCGTCCCGCGCGCGCTCGGCGGGCTCGAGCTCGATCCCCTCTCGGCCGCCGACGTGGTGGAGGCGGCATCCCGGATCGACGGCTCCGCCGGATGGGCCGTCATGATCGGCACGCAGTCGGCGTGGTTCGCGGCGTTCCTGCCGCCACCGGTCGCGGAGCGCGTCATCGGGCGGCCTGCGGCGACGCTGGCCGGCGTGCTGCGACCCGGCGGCCGGGCCGTTCCCGTCGACGGCGGGTACCGGGTGAGCGGGCGATGGGGGTTCGCGAGCGGCTGCACGTACGCCGATCACCTCTACGGGACGTGCCTGGTCGAGCAGGCGGACGGGCAGCGCGAGCTGCGCCTGGTCTACGTGCCCTCCGCCGACGCGACGATCCTCGACACGTGGCGGTCGGTCGGGTTACGCGCAACCGGTAGCCACGACTTCACCGTGCGGGACGTCGCCGTCGGTGAGGAGTGGACGCTGCCGATGCCGGTGCTGGGGGACGCTCCGCACGACGGCCCGCTGTACCGCGACGGCTACCAGAACCTCGCCTTCGTCCTCCAAGCCGCGCAGGCACTCGGCGTGGCCCGCGGCTCGCTGGTCGCGTTCACCGAGCTCGCCGAGGGCACGGTGCGCTGGTTGAGCGGAGCGCCGCTGCGGGATCGGCCGATGGTCCAGATCGCGGTGGCGCGGGCCGAGGCGAAGGTCGCGTCGGCACGGGCGTGGTTGCGGGAGGCGGTCGCCGAGGTGTGGGACACGATCCTCGCGGGCGACCCACCGGACCCGCGGCAGCGGATCCGGGTGCGCCTGGCGATCACCCACGGGATCTCGACCGCGGTGGGGGTGGCCGATGTCCTGCAGCGGGTCGCGGGTGCCGCCGCGGTGCCCGAGGACCACCCGCTGCAACGGGGCTTCCAGGATCTGCGCACCGCCGCGGCACACGTCCAGGCCGCGCCGAGCATCTTCGAGATGGCAGGCGGGCTGCTCCTCGGGGCCGACGTCCCTCCGTCCGTGCTGCTGTGAACCAGAGATATCCGTCTCATCAGATGGGAGATCCATCGATTTGACCGGACATTGAGGTGCACACTGGTGGTGATGAGCAGCCCGACCGTGTCCCGTCGCTTCCCCAGCTGGGTGTTCGGCGAGGGCAGCGAACCCGACCCGCGGTTCACCCTCGCCAACGAGCGCACGTTCCTCGCGTGGATCCGCACCGGGCTCGCCCTGCTCGCCTGCGGCATCGCGCTCGAGGCCGTCGCCCTGCCGCTCCAACCCCAGCTGCGCCTCGCCGCGTCCGTCCTGTTGATCGTCCTGGGCCTGTTGACACCGCTCCAGGCGTGGTTCGCCTGGAGCCGGGACGAGCGCGCCATGCGGAACGGGCGGCCGCTCAGCGCGCCGTCGCTGATGGTGCCCCTCACGGTGGGGACGGCGATCACGGGCGTGCTTCTGCTGGCGGCGCTGCTCCTGCGATGACCGAGCGGCTCTTCGATCCCGGGCTCCAGCCGGAGCGGACCGCGCTCGCCTGGCGTCGCACCGGCCTCGCCGTGGCCGTCGGGGCGATCGCGGGCACGCGCCTGCTCGCCCCGGCGCTGGGCGCGGGAGCACTGGTGGTCGGGCTGCTCGGGCTGAGCCTGGCCGCACTGCTCCTCGTCGGTTCGACGCGGCGCGTGCGCCGGACGCAGGCGGCCCTGCTCCGGGACGGGTGCCTGACCTCCGGCCCGGGCGGGCGACTCGTCGCGGCGGTCTGCGTCGCCTGCACGTCCCTCGGGCTTGCGGCCTTGTCGGTGGTCGTCGCAGCGCACCTATAGCGCGGCGGCGTACTCCTCCAGCTCCGAGAGGTAGCGAGCACGCTGCTCGTCCGGCAGCCACGCGATCTCGAACGCGTTGCGCTCCAGCTGCACCAGCTCGGCCGGGGTGAGGTCGGCGACCCGCGCGAGCGTGAGCAGGTTCTCGCCCACGTAGCCACCGAAGTAGGCCGGGTCGTCGGAGTTGACGGTGACGCGGACGCCCTCGCGCAGCAGCCGGGCGATCACCGGGGCCTTCATGTCGCCGGTGACGAACCCGTTGGAGATCGGGCAGCAGGTGAGCCCGGTGCCCCGGTCCCGCACGATCTGCAGCAGCCCCGGGTCCTCCACGACGTTCGTGCCGTGGTCGATGCGCTCGACCTGGATGTCCTCGAGCGCCTGCCGGATGTGCTCCGTGGTGTTCTCCTGGTCGATGTCGCAGTGCATCGTGAGGTGCAGCCCCTCGCCGCGGGCCTTCGCGAAGACCTCCGCGAACTTCGCGGGCGGGTTCCCCCGCTCGTCGGAGTCGAGACCGAGGCCGAGGATCAGATCCTTGAACGGCAGCGCCGCGTCGAGCGCCTCCATCGCGCTGTCGGCGGGCAGGTCGCGGACGATGCACATGATCAGCGCACCGGCCACCCCGAGATCGCGCTCGACGTCCTGCAACGCACGGTGGTAGCCGCGGACCACGGCCTCGAACGCCACCCCGCGCCCCGTGTGCACCTGCGGGTCGAAGAACACCTCCGCGTAACGGACGTTCTGCGACGCCGCCCGCACGAGGTAGGCGTGCGCGAGCTCGTAGAAGTCCTGCTCGGTGACCAGCACGTCCATCGCCGGGTAGTAGACCGCGAGGAACGACGCCAGCGAGTCGAACCGGTAGGTGGCGCGGACCTCCTCGACCGTTCGCTGCCCGATGTCCACCCCGTTGCGCTCGGCGAGGGCGAGCTTCAGCTCCGGCTCGAGCGTCCCCTCGAGGTGCACGTGCAGCTCGCACTTGGGCAGGCCGGCGACGAACTCGCTGAGTTCCACGTCCATGCACGCATGGTGCTCCGGTGCTCCGCTCTTCGCGACCTCGTCGTTACTCGCTCTTGCTCCAGGTAGCGGACACGTCCTCGGTCTTGAGCGGGCTCTTGTACTGGACGGTGTAGTCGCCCTCCTCCTCGACCAGGAAGACCAGCGTGCCCGACTTCGACTCCCCTTCGCGCGGCATCGAGGTGCCGAAATAATCGCCGTCGGGGGTACCGGCGACGTGATTGGCCACGCTCTCACCGGACGGGCTGATCAACGAGAACGGTCCCAGGATGCGATTCGTGCTGGGGGCGCCCTTTTCCGTACTCGCTTCGATGTCGACGGCCAGCGCGATCATCCCCTCCTCGGAGGCGTCGTGGTCGACCTCGCGAGGCTCGTCCACCTTGACCGTGAATTTGGAGCTACCGCTGTTCTGCTCGAGGGTGACCTCCTCGCCATAGGCGACATCGGTGCCCCCGCCGAACATGCCGTTGTCCGCGCAGCCGGCGGTCAAGGCCAGTACGACCACGATGCCACCGATGACGGCAACAGGCTTCTTCGACATTGACAACTTTCCCTTTCGATTCCGTCCGCCTTGCACGAGCGATCGCGCCGGTCGGCATGACGCGGCAACCCTACGGAGAGACACGCCCCGTGTTGTCGGGCGAACACCCGACAACCTGACGTGGTCATCTCCAGGTGCCCCCGCTCCGCGACGTCTGTCGGGTGTTCGCCCGGCACCAACCGCGGACCTGCCTGAATACCGTCCCGACACGTTGGGACGGCGGCGAGACGAGGACCGAACTCATGCCCGACGGGCATTCCACGACAGTGCAACGATGCGCCCTTCCGGGGTGCGGCGAGACCATCGTTCAACCCGAGTGCGGCGGCACACGCCAGGCCTATTGCTCACCCGACCACCGGGTGACGGCGCGCAAGCTGCGAAGAATCGCCCGCTTCGACTCGGACGAGCAGCAGCCCCTTCCCCGGGCACACCGGCAGGCGCACTGGCTCACCGACCCGTTCTCGATCCCGTCGGAACACCTGTCGCGGTAGGCGCAGCGCGTTCGTTGAGTGGCCGGCGCTCCGTCCGGACCGGCGGACCGTGCTCACGGTCAGCACCCGCGGGCGATGACCGCCGGTGCCGATCACCCCGGAAACCCGATCGCCGGGCGATGCACAGTGGCACCGCCCGGCGAACGAGGACCGCGAGAACGCTCCCCGCGTTCTTACGCGATCTTTTTCCCGAACAAATTTCGCCGCTTCCAGCCTCCTCGAGTTCCCCTCGTTGCTGCGGCACGAACAATGCGGAGCGGACGATACTGCCGCGCTCTGCCGCGCACTGTCAGGCGAACACCTGACAGCAAGCCACCGATCGGCCCAACGGGTAGGTTGCCGAATTCGAGTGGCGTCACCGCAGCGAAACGATTGAAGGGTTCTTCGTGAGTTCTTCCCGCCCCGCGATTCCGGCAGAGCGTCCGATGCGAGAACCCGACACCGAGCCCATCAACGTCGTCCACCGGCAACCGGTCCGGCGGGTGAGCCTCGGCGTACTGACCGGGGTCAGTCTCTGGCGGCTGGTCATCGTCGCGAGCGCGCTGTACGGCTTCACCGACGCCACCGGCTGGAGCGAGAACCTCGAAGGCCTGAGCCAGCAGGCAAGCCTGCTGACCGGCGTCGTCTACTTCGGGCTGCTGATCTACCCCGCCTTCACCGGCGGAACCCGGCACGAGCCGAGCTCGCCGTGGCTGCGCGGCGCCACGACGGTGCTCCTCCTGCTGGTCGCGGGCACGTTCTTCGGGATCATGGGCGGCGACTTCGACTACCTGCCGTTCGAGCACGTCTACACGCCGCTGCTCGTGCTCGTCGATTGGATCGCGGTCGGGCGCAACCAGCGGGCCGTCCGGTGGTGGCACCCGTTGACCTGGGTCGCCTTCCCGCTGGCCTACCTGGCGTTCTTCCTCGGCGCCGGGGTCTACCGCTCCCTCTACGAGTTCCTCGACCCGCGCGAGGACGGGTTCGCTGTCATGATCGCCGGGTTGCTGGTGGGCGTGATCGCGGTCGGCTACCTGCTGTACGGGATCGGCAGGCTCAGGGACATCCTGGGAGGCGCAGACCGTCGGCCGGCACCTCCACCGGTCCTCACGAAGCCCGCGCCCCCGTGGCGGCTGATCGTCGCGGCGTCGGTGGGTGCACTGCTGGTGGCCGTCGGCACTGGGGCCGGGCTGGTCTGGTCCGCGGACGGCGGAGGTTCCGGAGCGCGCGCTGCCCAGGACTGGGCCGCCGCGGTCGACGAGGTCGGGGCCGCGAGGGAGCTGTGGCGGACCACGCAGGGCGCCGCGCCCAACGCGCAGCCGGCCCGGGACCACTGGGTGACCGACACCCATCTCGTGCGGCGGTTGCCGGGTCGCGTCGTCGCACACGACCTGAACACCGGTGACGTGGCCTGGGAGGTCCCCCTGTCCGGCGACGCATCGGATGACTGCCCCTCGTCACAGCAGCAGTCCGGCAGCCGGGTGGCGCTGCTGCGTGGCCCCGGAGGCGACGCGAGCACCTGCGACGAGGTCACGGTGCTCGACATCGGCACCGGAAAGGAAGTGTTCACCGCCGACCTCCCGCCCATCGACGGCAAACCGGTCACTGTGTCCGACGTCCCGGTGGTATCCGGGGAGTTCGTGCTGGTCAGCAGCCCAACGGGCGGTCACCTGGTCAATGCCGCCACGGGCCGGCACGTGCCGGTCGCCGACGAGGGACAGTGCCGCGAGGACGCGTACGCGGCCTTCGGCGAACTGCTGCTGGCGCGCGTGAACTGCCGCGAGCGACCGGGCAGCGACCCCATCCTCACCGGGCTACGGGCCTACAACGGCGAACTCGACAAGGTGTGGACCTGGCAAGCTCCCGAGGAGGGCGCCAAGAAGCCACTCGCGATCCGCAACGTGCTCTCCGCCGAACCGCTCGTGGTCGACGTCTACCGGAAGAGCACCGACACCGTCGAGACGCTGCGGGTGAACCGCGAGACGAACGAGTCGGTCACCCTCCTCACCCGGCATTTCACCTTGCGCGACGGCAATCCATATCTCTCCCCCTGCGACGAGCGCGGGATCGCGCACTGCCAGCAGGTCCGGATCGCCGACGGCAAGCTGATCCTCACCACCGTCCCCGAGCAGATGAACCCCGGCTCCCCGGGCGCGTACCCCGGTATGGAGAGCACCGAGTTCCGCAACGAACTGATGGCCCTCGACCTCGAGACGGGCAATGAGGCGTGGCGCACCGGGATGGTCGACGGGCGTGCGCTGCACCTCGTACAGACGACCGACGGGAGCGTCGTGGCCTACCAGTCGGCCAACGCCAACGACGTCCACGGTCTGCTCCTCTCGGTGGACGCCGCCACCGGCGCACTGAAGCCGTTGCTGCCCATCGGAACCGACGCCCACGAGGACGACGAGCTGTCCGACCACGTCCGGAGCGGGCTGTTCGGCGGCGACAACCAGCAGGCAGTGTGGACGGGCGGGCGCTTCCTCATCTTCCGGACCCTCTACTACACCTCGAACATCAGTCAGGCGGAGATGGTGGCCTTCGCAGTTCCCCGATGAAGGTGCACCCGTCGACGGATAGCGGCGGCCGAATCGGGTGCTTGGTCGACTCACACATCGACTTCGGTGCTCCGCCGCGGTCGGGTGTGATCGTCTGGTCACCGACTTGCGACCAGCCACCGACCCACCGGTGTGCTCACGTCGACCACGGTGACCGGCCGGCCGGGAGCGAAGCGCAGCACCGGTTCCCGTCCCGGCAGGTGCGCGGAAATGGGCTCGCCACTTCAGCAGGCCGAGCCAGAGCCCCACCGCTACGGTTGTCGCCGTCCCGATCGACGCTGCTGCCGGCAGGTGCGCCGCGAACCAGGACGGGTCGGCAGCCACGGGGGCGGCGAGACCACCCAGTAGGTCGCTCGCCATCGCGGCGGCCGGTGCGGTGAGGGAGTCCACCGCGATCAGGACGGCGAGCGCGACCGCTGTCGCCACCGCGAACACGACCACGCGCACAACCGCACGCCACACCGTGGTCGGCGACCACAGGATCGACCCCTCAAGCCGGTTCCGCCAGCCGACCGCCAAGTCCGCCGCCCGGGCACCGGCGGCGACGACCGTGCCGTCGGAGCGGAGAACGACGGTGGCGCTTGTTCCGACGTACCGGAAGGTCATACCTCCCGCCTCGCGCCTGATCGTCGGGATCTTCACCGGATTGCGGACGGCGGCGCGGATCGCCACCTCGGGAACGGAGATGCCGCCTGGGATGCGGCCGCTGACCTCCCGCGGCCGGATCGGTACCTCGTCCCCCCGCCCGATGATGATCAGCACGGTGGATGTGAGCGCCGGGGAGTCCTCGCGCAGATAGCTGCGGTGGGTTCGGCCCGGCCGGAAGCCGCCACCGGTGCCGGCGTCGAAGACCTGCGCCTCGAACGCGGGATCCACCGGGTTGATGCCGTGCCACCGCCGCGGGATCCACGGCACTGGATCCCGATCCGCGGCGGCGGCCCACACTCGCTCCGGGGGCAGGTTGAGGTCGGATGCGTGCTCGGCGGTGGTGCCGGGGCTTCCGTGGAAGATCAGGTCGTCGACGGGAAGGCCCACGGTCCGCGCGGCGTACCCGCCCACCACCGTCCCGTAGCTCTGCACGAACACCGTCACGTGGGCCGGCGGTCCGCGACGGCTCGCGCGCAGGCCGCCGAGGAAGGCCCGTAGCCGCGGCGCCGCTGTCCGCGCCCACGAGTCCGACGCGGCACCTGGAATTGACTGCGGCATGTCGTAGCCCCACCACGCGACGAACGCGATGTCGGTCTCACCGAGGTGCTCCGCCTCCCGCCGCACGATCTCGGCATGCTCGATACCCACATGGATCCGGGCGAGCTTCTGCGTCATGCCTGGCACGTAGACGGCAATGTGCGCCGCGGCGTCGACTTCGCCGAACGCGAGGACGGCGTGACCGTGGCCCTCGATGTCGAAATAGAGCAGGTACGCCCGAGGCAGGTCGGTGCGGTCCAGACGAGCGCGGACGTCCCGGATCCCCGTGAGCTTGCCCTCGATCTCGGCCCGCTGCCGCCGGCCCTCTCGTCCCTTGCGCACCGCCTCGAGCGCCGCGCGCAGCTCGGCCTCGGCGCGGTCGAGGACCCGAAGGTTGGCCTCGTGGAGATCCGCGGGAAGAAGCCCGTCGAGGGCGCCAAACTGTTCCGGGTGGTGCTGGATCAGGTACCCCTGCCCGGCGGAACCGAGTCCCGCCCACCACCGCGCGACCTCCGCAGGCGAAGCTCCGGGCGGCAGGCCGGGCAGGACCGGCCGACCGGCGACCGGCGGCGCAACCGCGTGCGGCGTGTCGTGCGCGGCAGCTCCGGCCCGATGGTCGCTGACCGGTGTCGTCGCGGGGCCGGCTTCGGTGATGCGACCGGCGTTGGCCGCCTCGCCGCGGGCGTCGACCAGCGCGGCGGCGAGGACGTTGGCGTGGTCATCGTGGCCCAGCCCGCGCAGCTGCCTGCGGCCGTCGACGTGGAACTGCGCCTCGTGCGCCAGCAGCTCCCGCCACCAGGCTTTGGTGAGCCGACCCGCGGCCAGGTGCCCGGCGATCTCGTCGAGCCGCGCCTTGCTCGTCACGATCATGCCCCGCTCGGCGCCCGAACCCGCCGGGCCGCGCCGACCGAAGGCCACCAGCCTGGACAGCACCTCGTCCAGCCGGGCGCGCTCGTCGCTGGTCAGCAGCGTCGCCAGCTCCGGCCGCAACGCCTCGATGTCCAAGCCGAAGATGGGCGCGGTACCGGGCGGGCCGCGCGGCAGCCGCACGCCCAGCTCGCGCGGCGACTTCAGGTGCGGGGCCAGCTTCGCCAGCACCGTCCGGAGGAATTCGGTGTCCGCGTCGTCCCAGTGGCCGATGGCGACCGGGCCGTCGTGGACGCCCGGCGGCGCCCACCGGTCGAACGTGCGGGTGTGCAGACTCGGCAATTCGGGGGTGCTGCGGAACAGATCGGCATAGATCTCATCCGCCGCGCCATCGGCCGGCAGGGTGACGGTGAGGGTGATCTGGCCTTCGTGCGGGGTCGGTAGCCGTAGCCATGACGCGCGGTAGATCCCCTCGGAGGCGTGCGGGGCGAGTAGCGGCCGGTCAAGTTCGGTGGCCCAGCGCGCCAGATACTCCGTGACCGCCCTGTCGGCGTTGACACTGGCGCCGACGGCGTAGGGGTGGCTCAGCGGCAGGATGCCCTGGTCGGTGAGGAACACCTGCATGACCGCCAGCCGCTCGCCCCGGCGGCCCTCCGGCAGCCGCCGCCAGACGCCGATGACGGCGAGCCGGGGGTGCAGCAGGTAGGTCTGGGTGTGATGGCGGTTCCTGCCGCGAGCGCAGTCCAGGCAGCCGCCGTCGAGGTCGGGATAGCCCAGGTGCAGGATTTCCACCGGGCTGTGCACGACGCCGATCAGCACCTCGGTCTCCTGGTTGCCGACCCGGGCGCTGCCGATCAGGTCGGTGGCAGCGAGGTCACGGGCCACAACGGACGGATAGCGTCCGAGCCGACCGGTGATCCACCTTTGCCACTGCGCCCAGAACGCCTCGGTCGCCGCCGCCGCGTCACCGGTGCGCTGCCAGGCCTCCAGGTAGCGGGCGAACATCGCGGTCAGCTCTGGGCGCCGCACCGGCTGGCGGTACTGCACCAACGCCCGGAACAGCTCGGTTCCAGGCGGGACGTTCAGTGGCCGGTTGCGGTCCAGCTCGGCGCCGAGCAGCGCGTCGAGCTGCTGCTCGATGATCCCCAGCAGCTGACCGGCGGCCTCGGTGAGGGCCGCGGCCCTCTTGGGCGGGGCCCGGGCCTGAACCGTCCGCGGCAGGTTCGACACCACGGCATCCGGTTGTCTCGACTGCCCCAACTCGGTGAGCACCGGCACGGCGACCACCAGGGCGTCGAGTACGCCCAACCAGGCTTTGAGGTACCCACCACGCAGCGGACCGCTCTCGACCAGGGGGATCATCGCCTCGACCGGGTCCAGGTAGTGCGCGAGCTCGGGGTTGGTGTACCACTCGGCGACGTTCATCAGCTGACGCTCTGCGCGCAGCTTTCTGGGCAGCTCGGCCAACCACCAGCCCCGCTCGCCCGCCGCCGCAGCGGCCAGCGCCATCGCGAGCTTCTCATCACGCGTTGATCGCTTGCCCCACCAAGTGACCAGCCACTGAGGAGCGACATCTTCGGTGTTCAGCGCGGTGGCCACCCATCCGGGACCGTCGCGGGTGAGGAACTCCCAGTCACCGTCTGGGGTGAATGGACGCCCATGCGCCGCCACCAACGCCCGTAGCACCACCACCTGCAGAGCGCTGCGAGCTGCGCGCGGTGTCGCGGCGATCTCGGCCAGCACCGGCCACGCCCGCTGCCAGAACCGCGCGGCAGGCTCCGGGCCATCCGGCCGGGTGGTGAGAATCGCCGCGACCTGGGCCAGGCGCTCGTGCTCGGCCCGTGTCGCTGCGAGCTGGGAAGCGAACCGCCGGTCCCGGGACCGCGAGAGCGTCAGCGACTCCACCGCCGCGGCCAGCTCGCTCAGCCGTGCGTCCACTGCTTCCAGCACCGGCAGCGCCAACTCCGCCCGCCCAGGCGAGCGTTCCATGGTCTCCAGGGCCCACCTGGCCTGGCTCAGCTCACGGCGGACCGACTCCAGCGCCCTCTCCCGTGCCTGGGCCCGCTGACGCTGCGGCCACCACGGCAGCGCACCCGCCATCGCCACGTCGGCCGGCTCGACTCCCGACCACACGAGCGCCACAGCGGACCCGAGCAGCAGGAGGGTGAACAGCCGCCGGCTCGTCAGCCCCGCCCGCAGCGAGCCGAGCCACCGCAGAACCTTGATCACGACTGGGGAGCCGCGGCTGCGTGGCGCCTCGATACCGGTGTTGGGACTGCCCTCGGCGGTCCCGGCTGCACCAACCCGAGTCACCTCGCGCGAGAGCGGGGCGTACTCGGGGTGATCGTTCAAGTGTGAGAGGAACGCCGACCAGTCCCCGACGTCCAACAACGACAGCCCTCGGCTGTACTCGACCGTCGCAGCGGCCAGCCCGAGCGCCGCCTGTACCTGTTGCTGGTTCAGCGAACCCGCGAAGATCCGAAGCTCGAAGGTTTGCTCGTTCCAGGTGTTGATTGCCCGGTACCGGCTGTCACCTCGCTCGCCGTATGCGTAATCCCTTGCCTTGAGCCGGTCCGAGTAGGTGAACGCCGCATACCTGTCCGAGTTCCGCCGGGCGAGTGCCGTCACCTGGTCCTTGTTGTGGTGCAGCAACAGCATCCAGCGGCGGATATGCGCCGGGGAGTCGAACGCGGCGCGGCTGATGTGGACGTGCAGCCCAACGCCGTTCGCATGGCTGCCCAACTTCTCGAGCTCGGCGAGCATTTCCCACGGAAAGTTCGCCATAGCCCAGTGGTACGACATGGGATGGGTGACGAGCTCGAAGCCATGGGTGATGGAGCCATCGCGTTTGAGGTAGCCCAGACCACCCAGGTGGTTGATGGCGAGTTCGACGGCCCTGTCATGAGAGTCCGGCTTGGTGTTGATCTCCAACTCGAGGCCGAGGTACAGCGGACCCGTTCCGTGGAACACCGGTTCCGGCTTGTATGCGTGGGGCAGCACATCCGGATGAGCATCCGGCCGCCTGCGGACGGTGAGGCTTAGCCCCCGGAACCACGGCCCCACCGCGGCGGCACTGGCGACGCCCCCGGCAAGGTCATGCCCCACCATCGCCGCGACGGCCACCACGACCCCGAGCACGGCCACCCAGCGGAGCGAGGTGAGCGTCAACCACCGCGTCAACACCGCCCAGAACAATCGCGAGACGCGCTGGACGACGCCTGGCCGAACGGAGTCCGGCGCCTGCCTTTCCATGGCCGTCGCCGCAACCTGTCCGTCGGTGGGCGGGGAAGTCCCCGACGCCGTGCGCCCAGGCCGCTGGTCGTTCGAACTGGCCTCCGGCGCCCGGACCTGCTCAGGGGCGTCAGCGTCGGTCTGTGGCATCACCTGCTGCCCCCGGTCGCTCCCGCCATCGTCCGGGTTGACCGCAGCAGATCCCGGCCCAACGACGATGACGGCGACGGTGTAGTCGTCACGACCGCCCTTGCTCCGGACAGCAGCGGCAATCTTCCTCGCAACAGTCGCGGGGTCGCTGTAGTCCTCCGGGGCGAGCAGGGCGGCGACCTCGTCCGCGGTAAGCAGGTAGCGCCACACGCCGTCCGTGATCAGCACGAGCAGACCGGCGCCCTTCACCTCGGGGTGCTGCTTGATGGTGGGTTCGGGCTGGTAGTTGCTGGCCGCCCAGCGATCCATGATCCCGCCGTCGGTGACGTCGCCGCCGCGGGAGTGGTCCTCCGTCAACGCCGTGCGGACCCCGTCCTTGTCGAGGAAGTAGGCGCGGGCCGATCCGACATGGCTGGTCCAGGTCGTGCCGGCGGCGGTGGTGTAAGCGGCCACATAGGTCACACCGGCGTGGCCGGCATTCGGGGTGTAGCGGCTGGTCATAGCGGCCAGCGCAGCGGCGTGGGCGTCACTAAGTGCCCGCTCGGGGGCACGGCCGTCGATGCGGCTGATCTCGGCGAGGAACGCCGCGGCGAACCGGGTCGCCGCCCCGTTCGAGTCGGGGTAGCTCGACAGGCCGTCGAGAACGATCCTGACCCAGTCCCCGTTGCCCAGTAGCACCTCGGCGAAGTCATCCTGGTTCACCGGGTTGCCCACGCCGGGGTGGGATATCGCCGCCATCCTGGGCGTGATCTCGACCTTGCCCGGATCACGTGGCGCGTTGACGGCCTTGTGGCTGACCCGCAGCTCATTCGCGGCGCGCTCGGCCTTCCTCATCGTCCTCCAGCCGCCGTAGTCGCGGTGGAGATCGGTGTTCCGGGCGCTCTCGTCGAGCCCGCGGTGCAGCTCCAGAAGCCGCTTCGCCTCCTCGATGGTCTGGTTCCATTCGCGATCCGACTCGTCCATCGCGGCGAGCCGCCGGCTGATGGCGCGCAACTTGGGGGTGATCGCCATCAGCGCCCGTCGAACCGGGGCTGGCAGTGGATCGGACTCCGGGGACCGCTCGAGCGCCTTGTTCGCGCCGTGCAACGCCCGGTCGATCAGGTGGGGGTAGGACCCGACCGCCTCCATCTCCTCCCGGGCCTGCTTCCGCGCCTCGGCGAGCCTGGCGTGCCTCTCCGCCCGGGTAGCGGTGGTGAGATGCAGTAGCCGGCGCGCGTCTTCCGGAAGCCCTCCGTCGGGATGGTGGTCGGCCCGGAAGTCGGTCGCCAGCCGCACCCGGAAGTAGTGCCGGTCAGCGGGGTCGAGCTTGCGTATCAAGACCCACAGTCGGACCCGGTGCTTGGCGGGCACCCACTCGCGCCGCACGCTCGTGACGACCCAGTCGATGAGGGCACGGGCGAACTGGATCGGGGTGGCGGGGCGGATCTGCTGGCGGTCGGTAAGGCGGTACTCGACCTCCTTGTGCACCAACGCCATCGCGCGCAGCAGCGGCAGGCGCTGCTCGGCCAGCTGCGCAACCGCCTCCAGCGGGTCGGTCAGCGGCTTGTTGTGGGCCTCGAACTTGAGCTTGCTCAGCTCTAGGCGGGCCCGCTTGTAGTTCTGATGCCGCGTCTTGCCCACCTTCAGGTAGAACTGAACGATCAGCTCGAGCAGCTCCTTCCGCTCCTTCAGATATTCGGTCCGGAGCTCGACACTTTTCTCGAGCTCCGTCTCGAGCTCGGCCCACGCCTGGTTCGGCTCGGGGAGATCCGCGTCCTGCCGCCCCGTGAGCTGCTTCCACAGCTGTTCGTCGACCATCCGTAGGAAATCGATGATCTCGGCATCGCCTCGAGCGCGCTTCGGCAGCATCCGCTGCAACGCCGCCGTGTCGGCGGCGAGGATCGCAGGCGCCAACCTGATCGTCTTGACGTCATGCTCGCGCCACTCCCGCTCACGCTTGCGCACCTGTGACAACGCCGCTCGGATCTCCGGCTCGTTCTCCATGCCGTCCGCCCACTCGTTCAGCGGTGAGGGGATCTTTCTCGTCATCAGGTCGATCAGCTGTCGGGCCAGCTCCTTGGCACCGTCTTCGTCGAGCGGGTGCTCCTTCAGGAACGCGCGCACGCGCGTGCGGAACTCGACGGACCGTTGATGCAGCCGGTTCCCGCGCCACCACAGCCAGCGGGTCGGCCGGTCCGGTGCGCGACGCGCACCCGTCAGGCCGTAGTAGCCGGCGCGGAACTCGTCCAGGTCACGCCATAGTTTGTTGAGCAGCCAGATCGCGGCTGCCACCAGCACGAACCGGATCACGACCGACGACGCGGAGTCGTACTCCATCACCCAGTCCGGATCCACCCAGGGCAGGGTGATCACGATTGCGGCGATCATCCCCAGCATCGGGTCGACCGCCTTGCGCCACAACAACCGGAGGTCGACGTCGGAGAACTTCCGGTAGTCCACCTCGGCCTGCAACGCATCCTCCAGCGCTTCTGGATCGCCGGCGGCCTCCGCCTTCCTCGCGTTCCGTTCGGCGACCTTCGCGCCCAGCATCCCGAACCACCTGTTGGCGTATTCGGCGAACACGGTAGGGAGCGCAGCCCCCAAAACAAGGACCCCGAGCCACGCCAAATCGATCCCTGCGCTCCACCCTCCCGACTCCAGCCCGCTGCGGATCGGGGACACACCCCAAGCCAGGATCCCGGCAGCCAGCGCCGAGGCGAATGGCTTGAACAGTCTGGTTCGACCGATGTCCTTGTTCTGCGCGATCGCTTCGCCGGCACCGAACAGGGCGGCACCGAAGAGGGATTCCAGCAACGACCGCACGTTCTCGGGGGACCGATCGACCAACACGACATAGCCACCGGCGATTACGAAGAACAGAACCGATGACTTCCACGCCAACCACCGCGGCCGGGTCTGCATGTCCCTTTCCTGGTAAGCGAACTGCCGATGAAGGACGTTCCGGTACACCAGGCCGACAATGACCGCCAATGTCAGAACCGCGCCGCGCAGATCTGGCTGGCCACCGACCAGTCCCCACACCCATGGCACACCGCGGGCCACGGCCAGGCCGATCGACACCCCCCACACGAACGACCAGCCTTGGTCCCGCAGGCCGCGCGCCAGCGCCTTCCAAGTCCCCGACGCAGCCTGGTCCGTCGCCGCGGCACTCGACGCCTTCGGCCCACTCGGCGGGCCGTTGGTCTGCCGTGGCGTCCACATTGCTCGGACCGCCGCCAGCAGTCCGGCCGCCGCGACAATCGCCCCCACCAGGACTGTGACCTCGGCCGGTCCCACGATCCCCAGCACGCCGGCAGCCATTGCGAACCCGGCCGTCCCCGCCATGCGCGCCCGGTTCCGCTCGGCCACCGGAGTGCTCAAGCCGAGTCGGTCAAGGATCCGGGCTCGGTACCCGGCCCAGCCCCGTCCGCCAGCGGCCCGGTCCAGCCGGGCGTTCGCCCGGTCCTGCTCCACCCCGGCGTCGGTCGCGATCCGCCCCGCGTCAGCTCGGCCGTTCCGCAGCGCGTCTTCGGCGTCGTTCTGGTGGGACCAAGCGGCCCTCACCATCGGGAACACTTCGCCGAAAGCCTTCGCCACGGCGGCGACCGCTTCGTCGAGCAGTACTTCGGACAAGGCCGTATCAGCAGGCGGCACTGCCTTGACCGCGGGGGCACCGGCCAGTTCCCACAACCGAGCCGCCGCGTGCACCGACAGCTTCAGCTCGTCCGCGATGCGCTCGATCAGCTGCTCGTCCGTCAGCGGCGCTTCGGCCTGTTCGTCGTTGACCTTCCGAAGCCACCGGATCCAGCCCAGCTGGTGCCGTGTGATCAACCGCAGCACCGCTCCCTGTTCGCGGTCCCAGAGCCGCTCCGCCGCCACCTGTAGCGCCCGCAACCGCGCCAGGCCCCGGACCTGCCCCCGCAACGGCCGCCCGTCCTGCCACCGCTTCGCCAGTCCTCGGCCGCCGGCGACCAGGCCGGAGCGAAGCGCACCGAGGCCATCTCCGATCCGAACCCGGGACGACCGGTCGAGCCGCTTCCACAGGCCGAGGAACGCGCCCGCCAGCGCGCCCACAACCCCACCCACGACCAACGCACCGGAGATCAACACGATCACCAGCGGCGGGCCTCGGATCGTGGGCTGCTCGCTCGGACCCGTCGTCGGCTCCGGATCAACCGTCGGCGAGTCCGTCGTGCCCGGCGTTGGGCCCGGTGTCTCGGCACCCGGTGTCTCCGTCCCGGGGGGCGGGTTCTCCGTACCGGGCGGCTCGGTACCCGGCTGGGCCGGCCCGTTCGGCTCCGTGGGCGCAACCGACCCCGCCGTGCTGGGAAGATTGAGGACCTCATCGATGAAGATCCAGTTCCGGCTCTCCATGGTCGGGAACCGACCCGGGTTCGCCGCGACCACGTCGTCGACCTCCAACCCCTCCCGCGCCGCGATTCCGCTGAGCGTGTCGCCGCCCTGAACGATCAGCCCCTTGACGGGGGACGCCGGCCCCTGTTCCAGGTCGCCGTCCAACTGCTCCTCGACGCCCACGAGCTGCAACGTCGAAGTCTGGATCTCGTGCGTGGGCGCAGTTGGACCTGACATGGGCACAGCCGGCTGCGACTCGAGCTCGAGCTGGATGACCACCCGCTCATCCACCGGGAGGCCGTCGACCGGGGCTCCCATCGCGGTCGCCGCGGGCAGCTGAACGCCGAGGAACCCGGCAACGACCAGCACGGCCGTGGCCCTCCGCGACGCTCGTTTGCCGTCCCGCGCCGCGTCGGTCCGGCCGGCGCCAGACCACCAGGGCAACACGAAGGCAGCGGCGAGCCAATCCGGCGACCATGCGAACCCGACGACGGCAATGAGCACCACACCCACTGCGACGGCGAGCCGATGCCCCGTTGTGGCGTTGACCCAGCCGTACGCGCTGCGGATCAGCCCCCATCCGGCACGGATCCAGCCCCACAGTGCACGCACCCACTGCGGAGGCCCCCTGGCCAGGGCGTCGAATGTCCGCTGGAAGACACGGCCGACCTTCAGAACCGCGGCAGACCACGAACGAGCCGACGGCGGCCGAAGCCCTCCGTCCTCGGTCATGCCCGGCTGGATGCCACCGGTCGTGCCCGACTCACCGCCGAAGGGCATCGCTTCTGCGCCTACCAGCTGCCGGCGTTCTCCGGTGTACCTGCGCGCGATCCGGTCCCACTTCAGACCCGTGAAGATTTGGACCGGGTCCGTGTCGCCGCCAAGGTGCATCGCCTGTTCCACCGCCGTCGGCTCGCCGTGGTCACCCGGCCCGAACAACACCGCGAAGTCGTCTTCCCGCACCGCGCCGGGGTTGCCGGGACCGAGATCCACCACGATCTGGTCCATGCTCACGCTCCCGACGATGGGCCGGCGGGCGCCGCCCAGCTGCACGTACATCCCCTCGCGCAGCCACGAGGCGTCGGCGTGCCCGATCGCCACCAGTGCAAGCGCGGTGTCCCGCTCGGCGGTCCACCGCTCGCCGCCGTAGGACACGCCCTGCCCTGCCAACACCTGTTTGACGAGAGCCACGCGCGCACGGAGCGTCATCACCGGACGTAGCGGGCTCTCGGAGGGTGCGTGGCCCAGCGGATCGAGGCCGGTGAGGGCATAGCCCACGCGGACCATGTCGAAGTGCACCTCCGGACTGGTCATGACGGCCGCAGAGTTGGCGAGATGCCGCCACGGGTCCAGCCCTCGCTTCCGCGCCGCTACCCAGGCCGCGGTGAGCAGGTCAGCCTGCTGAGCAGTGGTGGCACCACTGGCCTCTTCGGCGTACGACAGGTGCGACCAGACCGCGACCACTTCCACGGTCCCGTCCGCCACTGCCCGCTCGACGTGGTTGAGGAAGTCCTCCCACTCGGCGAGCGGGACCCCGCCCCGGCCGAGACCCGTGTCGACCTTCAAATGCACCCTTGCCCGCCGCCCTGCGCGGACCGCTCCGGACGCGATCGCATCCAGGTGCCGCCGCGAGTTCACCGACAGATCGACGCCCGCCACGATCGGCACCGCAAAGTCCTGACCAGGCCTGTGCAGCCAGGAAAACACCCGCACCTTGATCCCGGCGGCCCGCAACGTGAGCGCTTCCTTCAGGGTGGCGACGCCGAACCATTGTGCGCCGGCGGCCTCCAGGGCAAGTGCCACCCGAACGAGCCCATGCCCGTAGGCGTCGCCCTTGAGCACCGGCATCACGACGGCATCGGTCGCCGCCTGCACCACCCCGAAGTTGTGCAGCAGCGCATCCAGGTCGTTGGCGGCCTCCGCCTCCACGGTCGCCGATGCCCGTGCCGCGTTCAGCTCGTCGATCAGCACCCGTGCGTCCGCTCGGCGGCCGAACTCGGGCCCACCGAGAACCCGGTACGTCACCTCGAAAGCAAGGACCCGGACCAGGAAGTCATCGGCCAGTCCGAAGTCCTGCAACGCATGGATCTGGGCGAAGACGTCGTCGAACATCACGATCACCGGACCGTCGGGCCCGTGGAAGGTGTAGGCCACCACGGCGGGGTCGCCCGGCTCCCTGCGGATCAGCACCAGCGGTGGGCCGCGCTCCCCGTACGGCAGCGTGTCAATCCGCGTCCCACCCGCGATCCGATCCGGGAGGGGAGCCTCGAAGTCCTCCTGCGCCCGGCCGGTCAGCTCGTAGCCAGGTACGTCGGCCAGCGATCCGTTGTTCGGGAAGCCAATACCGTGCCGGGCGAACGCGGCGCGAGCGAGGTCACGCAGATCGGTTTCGGGTGCGGCATCGTGCGCCCGGAAGTGCCGGCTGCCGACGGTGAGTTTTATGCCGACGACCAGAGGACCAGGCCCCTGGAGGATCACCTCCCCCGCGGCCAGTACGGGTTCACCTTCGGACAGCACCGCGTGGTGGATCTGGAATCGCCCCTGAACCTTTGCCGGGGCGATCCAGACGCTGCCGTCGGGGCGCACCACCCAGATCAGGTGCCGGTACATCTGGATGAGGCGGAGGGCCTCCGGGGTGCCGAGCTGGGCCGGCGCCTCGGCGGCGCGAACCGCGGCCACGAGCTGGCGGGCCAGCCGGGACGAGCGCCGGAGCGGGAAGCGCGGTGCACCGCGGAGTGTCGCCGCGTAAGAAGGGTCGCGCACGGCCGTGGGCGGTGGGCCGCGGAGGCCAAGGGCGCGGATCAGCCACCGCACGATCTGCTCTCGGTCGACCCTCGCCAACCGGGCGGCCCAGCGAATCGACCGGCCGGCACGGATGCCGGTCAAGGCGGCGTCCTGCTTGCTGATCGGGCGGAGGTGGAAACCCGCCCCGCCCGCCCTGGCCCGCTCGTAGAGCACGACCGCACCCACGATCACCGCCACCACGACGGGAGTTCCGGCGGCGACCACACCGATGGTCACGCCGGTCGTCAGGGCGGGCAGGAGGGCGTCCACGCCTCGCGCGACCACGGCGCCGGTGAGGCCGAGGGCCCGCAGCGCGGTCAGAACCAGGGTTTTGACCGCGTGACTGTCACGCAGTACGTCACGTTTGCGGACCGCCCCCGCAACCGCCTTCTTGGCGGCGGCGACACCGTTCTTGATCGCGAGAGCCGCGGCTATGCCCACGACCGGGAGGAGCAGCGACACGTCGGGGAGCAGCGGGCTCGGGGCGGTCAGCAGCCCAAGCCCGACCAGTGACAACGCGAAGTACGTTGTGGCCGTAGGAAGTCGCCTGGCGGAGCGCACGCCGAGGGTGAACTCGGTCTGCAGACCCAGCATGGACAGGTATCCGGTCGCTCCGGTCAACATCGTGGCGAGGACGACCCTCGCCGACAGTACGGCGAGCGTTCCCGTCACGAACGCGGCGAACGGCTGGCTCTCGTAGAGGAACAGCGCGGTCAGCGCCGCATTGGCCAGCGTCACCAGCGGGAACGCCACGTAGTTCGTCAGCTTGCGGGCCTCGGGCCATGCCCCGCTGTTGAACTTGAACCAGCCGCTCACCGCCCCGGGCACCGCGAGGATCAGGAACAAGGTGTCGGTGACGGCGTAGAGCCCATCGGTCATGATGTCGAGCCAGAAGGCCCTCGAAACGATGCCGGTGTACGTGGCGTACAGGTGGTAGGCCAGGTTCCCGACGAAGGTCACGAGGATCGCCGCGTTGAAGATCCGCCCCCACCGCGCTTGCGGGCCGCTGGATTGCAGCGACGTCACGCTCGGCCCGACCGCCCGGGTCGCGAGATCGAACCAGCGGGAGTACTCGGCGATGATGCGGCCGAGCCGGGCTCGCACGGACTCGCCGCTCTGCAGGGGCTTGCGCATCAGGCCGCGGTCTTGGTGGAACATGTTGACCAGCAGCTGGCGAGTCACTTCCCGGAACGTCTTCAGCCGGTCGCTGCTGACGCCGTAGGCGGCGGCGTTGCGCAGCACCGTCCAGTACAGCCAGGCGATCTTGGCCGGCGTCACCTTGCCGCGTTCCACCATCGACTCGTGGACCACGCGGGTCAGCGCCTGGTCACCCGTCCGGATCAGGGTGATCAGGCCGCGCACGATGAACGCCACCGAACTGATCCACGGCAACAGTTCCGGAATCAGCAGGATGGCGGCCGCCACCGCCCCGGCTACGGCGACACCGACCACGGCGACGATCCACCGGAACGCCCGCAGCACCTTCGCGGTGCGCTCCTTGATCGCCGCACGGTTCTTCTCCACGATCTGCTGGCGGTCCGTCACCAGCCTCAGCGCCTCCCGCTGGTGCCCCTCGGAGGCTTCCATCCGGCGGCCCTGATCAGCGGCGATCAGCGCCTCGATCGGATGACCCGCAGCCGGCGCCTGCTCTCCCGGCTGTAGCTGCAGCGGAGCGACGTCGGACGCGCGCTCCGAGGTCGGCGGCGCGCGGGACGGCCGGACGGTCCGCCACCACTCTCGGGCCGTGACCCGCAACCCATGGGCCCACAGCCGCAAGGTCTGCCGGCCGCCGGCGGACCGGTGGCTGATCGCGTGCCGCCAGCCCAGCAGGTCCGCGACCTGCTGGTTGGCTAGCGGGTTCGGCCCAGGATGGGTTTCCAGTGCCGACCGCGGGGTCGCGCCCCGGAGGCGCTGCAGCTCGGCCCACGCGCGTACGCGTTCCCGGTCGCGTCGCGGGAACGCGTTCAGTACCTCGTCCCAGTTCCCGGACGCGATGTTCGCCAGCGCCCACGCCTGCACATCGGACCGGGCGGCCGTCAGCAGCGTGATGAGGTTGCGGTATCTGATGGCCTCGGCCACTCCCGGGTGGCCGTCCTGTGCGGCGCGCCGGTCAATCGCCTCCAGGATGTGCGCCATGTCGCGGTGATGCCGCTCGTAGTGCTCCACGTTCGCCGGCTTCACCCCGTCGGTGCCGAACACGAACATGTCAAAGCGGCTGGCCACGATCCGCTCGAAGTCCGCCCGCAGCTGCGGCGTCTCCTGGATGTGTTGGGCGAGGTCGTTCCAGGACACGTCGATGTACAGGTTCGGGAACAGCTGGTTCCGCTTGCCAACCACCTCGTCTTCCAGGAATTTCAGGTACCCACGCGAGAGCGTGGTGAACTTCCCGGTCCCCAGGTGCGCCATGATCACCCGGGCCCGGGGGTGCTCCCGTAGCGCGGCGAGCAACGCCATCACGTAGCGCCAGTCCGACGGACCGGCGATCAGGAAGCCGTCCGGTCCCAAGATCGGCTCGCCCGCGTCGTTGTGGATCACGCCGACCGCGCCGGTCTCCTCGAGGAACTCGAGGAACTCCCTCAGCCTCCGCCCGTACACCCGGGTGATCGAGTATGCCTTGAGCTCGGCCTGGCCGACCCCGATCCGGAGCAAGGCATCCCGGAACTGCCGCTGCAGCTCGTCGTCGCGCCCGACCTGGTTCGGGTCGGCCAGGTAGTGCAGCTTCCGCACCAGCTGCAGCCCGAGGTCCACGCCCTGCAACGAAGCGATCTCATCCAGGGCGGCGGCCAGTTTGCGGTAGGCGGCAAGGTCGAGCACCCCGCCGGCCAGCGCGCTGCGCAGCCGCGGAATCGCGGTGCGCACCCGTTCCAGGGTCGGGGCGTAGTCGGGGTCGAGCAGGTTCGCCGACTGCGGCCCGAGCTGCAGCGTGACGTTCTCCTTGTTCAGGGTCGTCTCACCTAACAGGAACCCCAGGTTCGGGTTGAGAATCACCATCACCCGCAGGTAGAGCCCCAGGCCTGGGATGTCGAACCGACCACCGGTGATGCCGCCGATCACCCGCCACCCGATGTCCGCAGGCAACTCGCGGATCGCCTCGAACAGGTGGGCGTCGGTGAGCTTGCCGCGCATCGCGAGCATCGACGTCCCGAACCGGGTCGACACCACCTGTGCGTCGACGTCGCCGTAGTAGCCCAGCCCCTTGATCCGTTGCGGAATCGGGTGGAACGTCAACACCATGTCGTGACCGGCGAACAGCAGGTCCTTCACCAGCCCGCCCAGCGACGTCACCCGGTGGTACGGGTAGCCGAAGTGGTGCAGGTGCCCGTCGACGAACTTCCCGAACGCCGTCACTGCTTCCTCGAGCCGAACATCGGCCTGCAGACCCTTCGGCAACGAGATGATGATGCGGTTGCCGCGCCCGGTCACGCGCAGGCCGAGCGCACGCAGCTGGGCCAACGCCGGGAGGATCAACCAGTCGGTCAGGATCGGCGCCGCACCCGCGACGTCCTTGGTGTGGGAGGCAGGAAGCGCCGCCAGAGCCGCGGTGGCCTGAGCCAGGCGATCGCGTCGAGTCGTGCTGAGCGCGGTGAGCTCCGCCAGCACCTGGTCCGGGGTGAGCGTGCGGCCGGCAAGCCCGGGCGGGGCGCGCGGCATCCCCGGGCCGTGGGTCCGGATCGAGGCGACCTCGACCTCGTCCAGCTCGAGCGCGGCGGCCAGCCTCCTCGTGATCTCGGCGTCCGCCCACGCACCCGCCAGCTCATCGGATGCCCAGCGCACCCACGCCCGGCGCTCGGCGAAGTCGACCGACGCGGCGATGTGCTCCACCCGCGCATCCGACGATTTCGAGGACTCCCCGCTGTTTCGCGCCACCGGCGCCGGGAAGAGCAGGTACCGCAGATCGGCGTCGATCCCGAGAGCCCTCACGATCCGCCGATCCGACGCCCCCGCGGTCACGGACGGCTCGATTGCGGTTCGGACCACATCCAGAACGGCGGCCAGTTTTGTGTCGGCCGCCGCCGCTGCTCTGCGCCGCGTGTCGGTCTCGGCGGCAACGTCCGCCAGGAGGTCGTCACCCTCTTTCGAGAACACGGTGAAGTCTGGAGCCGCGAACAGCTGGTCGGTGACGATCTGCGCGTGGACCTCCTCGGGAGTAGTGATGTGCAACTCCTTGGCGATCTTCAGAACCAGGCCCGTTCCGCCCGCACCCTTCGCGCGGTCCCGGTACAGCCGGCCCGCCCACGCGTAGCGCTCCTTGTACTGCGCCTGTGCCATCGCGTCCGCCCGTGCGGCGGGACCGAGGTCCTCCAGTGCGGCGCCTAGCGGTCCGCCCTTGGCCTGCGTACGCAGGGCGCGCAAGGCCGCAGCTCGACCACCGTTCCGGCGGGGGCCGAGCAGCGGCACGAGGAAGACACCCGCGCCGACCGTGGCGTGTGCCGTGTCGGCGGCCGGATGCGCCTCACCCGACCCCGCGACGAGTAGCACGACCGCGACGGCGACGGCTGCCACCAGCGCCACCCGGCCGACAGCCCGCCATGACAGCCCCGCCTGCAGCAGCCGGACGGCGCGCTGAATGACGGCCGACCCGAGCACAGTTCGGAACATCGCCTTCGCCGCGGCGACAACGGCGCGCAGCCACCGCGGGGGCCCCCGAGCCAGCGCATCGAAACCGCGACGCATCACGTGGCCAGCGGACGAGAGCGCCGACCAGCCCGACATGACCGACGGCGACCCGAACTCATCGGCCTCGATCGCGCCTTGCTGGCCACCGCCGTTCGTTCCCGACCCGCTACTCGAGCCAGAGGTCGCGGAAGCCTGATCTGCTCCCGCGCCGCGGTCGATACGGCGGAATGTTCCGTAGTGGTCCGGTGAGTAGTACACCTCACCGCCCGCTCCGCGAACGATCCGTTCAGAGTCTCGCAAAGCCTTTCCGACGATCTTGCCCGCATCGTCTACGACCGGCCACTTCGGGTTGACGTCCGATTCCAGGTAGTAGTGCGGGTCCACAGGATGCGCGGGCAGCGCGCCCTCGAGGTTGGCGAACACTCCCTTCGGGAATCCTGGAGTTCTGCCCCGCGGAATACCGGGCGGGGGCATTCCGGTGGTCGCCAGTGACTCAACCACCGTCTCGATCTGTGCGCGCAGCGCAGGTGACTCGGTGTCGATGAGACCCCACTTGCTCGACACGAAGCGCGGCGGTGCCGGTGGGGCACGCGCCCGCGCATCGTGGCCGATCTGGGCCACCTGGTTGCCCTTCGGCGCGGGCACGGATTTACCCACGACCGGAAGCTCCGATGACCCGCTGACCGGCGCGGCATCGGTCGGGCCACCGCCCGGCCCACGTGAACCGCCATTCTTTGCGGCACCACGCCACCAGGGCCACATGAGGACCCCGGCGATCGAGCCGGTCTCTGTTCCAACGACACCGCTACCTATTGCGCCCTGCAGCCACGCTTCCCCGGCGGTGAGCCCAACGGTGACGATCAATCCGAGGAGAACGACGGGGAGCACCTGCGATCGGCGACCGGCACGGGCGCTCAAAGTCAGCAGCCAAAGGGCGGCATTGCGCATCACACCGGCCGAAGCGCGGCGCGCCTCCGCAGCCATCCGCTCGAACTGCTCGGCCCGCCGCTCGTAGTGCCGCCACAACGACTCGAACGAGAGCCTCCGCAGCTCCCGACTGAACATCGCCGCCCGCGACCACGCGTTCTCGAAGCGCTTGTCTATCCGGCCGTTGCCGAGCCACGGCACGAGGGCGGCAGCGAATCCGTCGAGCGACCCGAGATACCCGATGATGGCGCCCAGCGTGACGATGACCGCACTGGCGGCGATCTGACGATGCGGGGTGGCGGCGACCCATCCATTAGCCCCTCGTATCCCGTTCCACAGCCATCGCGGAGGGCCGCGAGCCAGGGCGTCGAACGTGCGCCGGATGACCCGCCCGACCGCCGGAAGCACCGACGGACCCGGCCCGGCCAGCTGTGGCTGGTGCCCGTCCCTTTCGATCGATCCCAGCTGGTTGCCACCGGCCGTTCCCGAACCACCGCTACCGGCAGTCAGCGCGTCGCCGACCGCGGGATGCAGGGTCACCAGCAATGCCGCCGCCATCGGGCCTGACGCCCGCGCTGTGGGGCCTCGCGCGTCGGTCGAACGAAGGTTGTCCAGCGCGATCACCGAGTCGGCGTCCGCGCGGCCGGTGTTCTTCTCCGACCACTCCAGCCAACGCGCGATCCCGTCCCGGACGGCATCGACGAGCTCATCCCGACCGAAGTCGGCGTAGAGCACGTCCGCCGGCCTCACCCTGCGATCCGGCGTGGCGGACTGCTCGAGCACCTTTCCGGCAGCCGTGCTCATCCACTTGTCGCGGTTGCGCTCGACGTACCGGTCCAGGTCCTTGACGATCTGCGACCTGTCATCCGTCAGGGTCCGCTGGAACTCCGCGCGGAGCACCCTGTCGACGGCGTCGTCGAGGCCAGCCTGCAGGAACCTCCTGACCAGACGCTCAACGTCTGCGCGGTGTTCCTGATCGGAGTGCTCGCGGCCGGACAGGTGGAACGTCCACTCGTGCAGCAGCAGATCCACCCACCACTGGCCGAACCGCTCGTCAGCCGCGATGAGCCGGTCGATCTCCCGCAGCACGTCATCGAACACCAGGACGTAGCCGCCGGACCGTGCCGCGTCGGGGCGCCACCCGAATGCGAGCACGCCCTCAGCGCCAGCGGGACGCATCTCCGCCGGCACGACAATGATCATCCCGTCCGAAACCTCCGGCGGGCCACGCGGCAGGTGTCGGAACCGCTCCCGGCTGAACGGAACGCCCGCCTCGCGCAGCTCCGCGGCGTGCGGCCGCATCGCCGTCCGGGCCTGCCCGTCGTCCCCGATCGCCACGGGGCCGCCACTGCCGCCGCCCGTACCTGAACCCGAGCCGGCGCCAACCGCGACCTTGCGGACGTACTCGTACAACACCGCGAGGGCGACCAGCCGTGCCGAGGGCCCGGCGTCGGCGCGGCCATCGAGATGGTGCACTGCGCCCGACGCGTGCGCGATCAACGTCTCCAGCTCGGTTGCGCCGAGGGTGTCGTGGGCGCCTGCCTGGTCGAACAAGGCGGTGCCGGCCGACGGCATTCCGCGCATGACGGCCGCGACGCGCGACGCGCCGGTCTCGACGAGCAGCTCGGGCATGGCAGCCAGTTGCTGCTTCCGAGCAGCAGCCTGCCGGTCCGTGAGACGGCCGGCTTTCACCTCGTTCGCGAGGTGCTCGTCGAGCACCGCGCGGAGGGCATTCTGCAGCTGGTCGCGGGTGGGCCCGGTCGGGCTGTTGCGCATGGCTTCGGCGAGCTCCGCCGCGCGCCGCCGCTCGGCGGGCACGGGATGCGCGTTGCGGCTCTGGGACTTCTCCAGTGCCCTGCGCAGCGCCGTGCGGGCAGCGCCGGTGATGCCGATCGTCGCCAGCCTCGAGTCGTCCAGCACGGCGAGATGCGAAATCGAGGTGATCCCGGCCTCGACAAGCGCCCGGTAAACGGGGTCCCGGTACCGGTCGTCACCCGTGTTGGGGTCGTCGATGTGCGCGATGAGTTCCTCGATGCGGTCCCCGCGGTTCCAGAGAACCCCCTCGGCCCGGCCCACGCTCTTCTCGGCGTTGTGCAGCTTCCGCCGGACGAAGAGCCACAGCTTGGACTTGGGCTTGCGGTTCCGGTAGTCGTCGTGCGCCTTCTCCCGGACGCCCGCCTCGGTCTTCAGCCCTCGGCCCGTACCGGTAGCCAGCCAGTCGATCGCCCTGGTGCGCAACCGGTCGACCTCGTCGACGGTGGTCCCGAGGTCGGCGGCGATCGCCTCGTCAGTCGCACCGTCCGCCCACGCGATGAGGACCTGCAGCTCCCCGATGAGCAGCAGCTCCAGCCGGGACGGTTCGGCGCCGGTGACGGTGTCGCGGGCCAGCCATTCGGCCAGCAGCCGCCTGCCGACCAGCAGCGTGTCGGCCAGCTCTTCCGGGGTCATGTGCAGCCGGTCGGCAAGATCGATGGCACGGCTGAGCTGGCGCAGGCGTCCGGCGAAGTCGGCGGCGTACCGGTTGGCCGTGACGTCGGTCGGCATCGTGCGAACGAGGTTCTCGAGCCGGTTCAGCTGGCCGGCCAGCTCGGCGGCCTCGAAGCCGTCGGCCAGCCACGGCGCCGACCGGTCGGCACCCGCGGCCATCCGCTGCAGGGTGCCGAGGGCCTGCCTGATGCTGAGCTCGGCCCACCCGGCGGCGCCCCACTCGTCGCCGTCCTGTTCGGAGAAGCCGGTGACCAGCCCGAGGGCGACAGCCATCCGGTGCAGCGCCTCGATCGCCCCGCGGTAATCCCCGGCGGCCGCCTGCTCGGCCACCTGCCGCACGTCCGACGGTGTCAGGGCCAACCCGTTGGCATCGGATGCATCAATCGCAGGGCTGTTCTCGGTGGCCGCTGCCGCGCCGCCGGCCACCTTCGCCGCGGGGTTGGCCAGCTCGCGGTAGGCGGCCAGTGCTCGGGCGGTCTCGGTCTCCAGCCGGTTCAGCTCCGCGACGTCGGAAAGGAGCAGCGTGCCGGAACGCTGCCCGGTGATGTGGGCGGCGAGGTGGGCGCGGGCCTGGCCGAGCTGCTCCATCAGGCCACCGGCGCGAGCCGCGGCCTTGACCGCCGCTGAGGTCGTGGAGGTGGTCGTCGTGCCGGTCTTCGCGACCGGGCCGGCCGCGCCGCCCTCGACGGTCCTCGTGATTCTGCTCCGGGCCGTGGCCTTGCCGTGATGGACGTCCAGGATGTGCTGGAGTTCCTGCTTCTCGGCCCGCCTCTGCGCGTTGCGGACGAACCATTCCACGAGCTTGCCCCGGAACGGCGTGCCCTTGCCGCGGAACAGGCCCGCCACCCGGAACATCGCGGACACCGCGGGGTTGCCGTGCGTGGCCAGGATGGAGTCCTTGATCGAGTAGCGTTCGAGGGACTCGCCCGGCTCGCCGTTGCGGGCGGCGCGGCCTTCGACCTGGGTCGTGCCGCGGACCGATTCGGAGACCTCGAGCACCCGGACGTGGAGCCCGCCCGCATCCCTGACCTCGGCCAGGGCTGCGTCGTCCGCCCCGGCCCCGCGGCCTCCGAGGCGCGGGTTGGTGCCACGGCCGCCCAGATACGTCACCACCGTGACCTGGCCCGGCCGGCCCGCCCGACCGACGATCGCGGTGAGCATCGCCTCGGTCTCGGCGCTGAGAACGTCCGGTGTGATCCCCGCGCCCCCGAGCGCTCTGGCCACCTCCTTGGCCCTCTTGGGGGTCCGGACGACAACGTAGAACGCAGCGGGGTCACCGGTGTCCCGGACGAGCCGCACCTCCGCGACCGTCGCGTCCAACTCGCCGTCACGACCGACGTACAGCTCAGTGGGCCGCTTCGCGAGGCGGGCAGGGTTCGCGGTGGGAACCTTCGCCACTTCCAGCCCGTGCAGCGCGCCGAACATGCCACGCACGTCCGGGGTGGCCGTCATACCGGCGAGATGCTCGGCCCTGGCGTAGATCTTCGCCACGGTGGTCTCGGCGATCATGTCCTCTGCCGCCCGGATCGGCCGGTCGGTCCTGGCGAGGAGGGCTTCGTGCACGCCGTCCTGGAGCTGGTGGTCCCGCTGGCCCGAGCCGCTGAGGCCGTCGACCAATATCGGGTCGCCTCGGTCGGGAAGGACGTAGTCAACATCGCGCCGCACCGACAGCGACCGCTGCGCCGCCGCGACCAGACCCTTGCGCTGCTCGGGCGTGAGCTTGCGCCCGATGCGCTTCTCGATCCGTGCGAACTGCCGGTCGCTGATCGTCCCTGTCCTCCGGTCGAACTCGCCGGGCTTGAGCGAGTTGCCGACCAGGTCCCGGGCCTCGTACCACGCTGCGGGATCCCGGTAGTCGGATCGGGTGGTCAGCGCCAGCGGGCTGCCGGCAGCATCCACCAACACGAGGTCGGCCTCGTCGGCGAGCACGTAGGCGAGGTGGTCCGGTTGAGTGCGCAGCGCCGGATCGGCCTGTGTGCTGTCCCGCAAGCCGTCGTGCCCGAACTCGTTCCGTGAGACGAACACGACGTCCTTGCGGTACTCGGCGCGCCGCTCCGCACTGTCCGGACCCCATTTTTCCGGCAGGCCGGAGTCGAGCCCGACCTCCTTCAGGATGGGACTGAGCCTGTTGAAGGTGTCTTGCGCCTGCTCCCCGTCTCTGGCGACGTAGACGACGAGGTGATCCCCGCTGTCCGCGCCGTACTTGACCTTGATCTCCAGTGCCCGCCTGCCCAGCGGCAGCACGGCTGTTTCGGACTTGCCCATGCCGGTGGGCATCTCCAGGACGTATCCGCGCCCGTCGACCGGTTTGCCGTCGAGCACGAACCCCCCGGAGATCTGGGCGTCGAAAAGTGTGAAACCGCCCTTCAGGCGTTTCGCGTCCGGGTGAGCGCGCCGGGTCGCCTCGAACAGCAGCGCGTAGGCCTCGAGCTGGCTGAGCGGACGCCCCGTCTGGCGCGCCGTCTTCAGCCGCGCGAGCAGTTGCGGGTACCGCGCAGCGAGGTTCTTGACCCCCTCGATGTCCCGGCCCTCGCCAGCCGCCATCCACTGGCGCAGCTCTTCCTCGTACGTGGGCTGGTGCCGTCTGCGATGGACGTTCCAGAACGTCTCCTCCGCCTGACGCGCCGCCTCGCGTGCGACCGCCAGGCTGCGCTCGAGTTCCGCAACCTTGCGCTCCGCCGCCTCCCGCACCGCGACGACGTCCGTCTTCCGGGCGGCGCTCCGCGCGCGATCGAGGTCACGCGCCAGCTTGTCTACCGTGGCGAGCGCGGCGAGATGCGCCCGCTCCGCCTGCTCGACGTCCCGATCGCTTGGGACGGCCGTGGCATCCCGGCTCGCAAGGGCCGCCTCCTCCGCCTGACGCGCCGCCGCCAGGCTGCGCTCGAGTTCCGCAACCTTGCGCTCCGCCTCCCGGGCCGCGACGTAGTCCTTCTTCCGGGCGGCGCTCCGGGCGGCGCTCCGGGCGCGATCGAGGTCACGCGCCAGCTTGTCGACCGTGGCGAGTGCGTCGAGATGCGCCTGCTGCGCCTGCTCCGCGTCACGCAGGCTTGGGATGCCCTCCGGGCTCGCACCGGCTTCAGGCGTGGTAGCGCGCTGCGTGTTGCCTTCGGACTGCGTGCGGGTGCCGAACCGCTGCGGTGGCAGCGCACGCTCACCGGTGCCGAACGTGATGGGTTCGCCGCCGTCGACCTGCTGGATGGCCTCGATGTTCTGGATGCGCGGGTCGTCGGAGGCAAGCTCACGACCCCGGTCGAAGTAGCGAACCTTCCCGCCCTTGACGACGGCGTTGAATAGGCGGGCCGGCTCGCCGGGACGGCCAGGGGACCAGACAACGAACTCGCCGTCCTCGAGGTCGGCCAGCGTCTGCTCGACCTGCTTGGCATCGGTCTTCTGGAAGGGCCGTCCGTACCTGCCCTCGAGCGCCCCGACGACGCTCTCCCCAGTGGTGTCCTGGGACTCCAGCGTTTCGAGCAGCGAGCCGGTGACCGGGCCTTCGTTCGTCGCGTCCGGAGGCGGCAGGTCCTGCTCACCCAACTCGGGCTTCTGTCCGGTCGGGAAGCCGGTGCTGTTCTCCGACGCGGGATCGGCGTCACGTCCGGTGAGCGGGTCGGCACCGGTCCGCGGGGACGTCACGCCGGGCACGCCGCCCTCGTTCGAGCCCTGCGCTCCTTCCCGGGCGCGCGCCTCCTGCGCACGGACCGCCGCTCGGTGCGCCTCTTCACGCGCGAGAACCGCCTCGCGATGCGCCTGCTCCGCCTCACGAACCGAAGTCCGATGTGCCTCCTCCGCTGCAAGAACCGCCTTGCGATGCGCCTGCTCCGCCTCGAGAACCGCCTTGCGATGCGCCTCCTCCGCCTCGAGAACCGCCTCGCGGTGCGCCTGCTCCTGGTCCGACCGGCGCACGTTCGCCGCGTCCGGCTCAACTGGTTCGCGCAGGGTGGCAGGTCTTCCAGCGCGGACCGGGAGGTGGCTGTTGTTTGCGGGGGCGTTCGCATTTCGACGGCCCGGCAGCCAGTTCAGGTTGAACTTCATCATCAGGGGAGGCACGTACTTGAGGGCGAACGGCAACGCCATCATGCTCCAGGTCTGGACGAGCCCACCCCAGGCTTCATCCTTCTGGGCCGGCGTCATGTCGCGCCAACCTTGGTATGTGGCGATCGTGCTCTCGACTGCGGTCGCGCCGAAGACGCCGAAGCCGGCGGTGTCGCTCGCTATGGCGACATTCTCGAGTCTGGCAGCGTAACGGGCCTGGCTGAGGAGGCCCCCGCTTTCCGCGGCTAGGGATGCGGCGCGGCTGGCCTGCCAGCCCATCACTGCGCTGCCCATACTCGACCTGGGCATCTGCCAGAGCGGAGTGCCGAGCAGCACTCCCCGGCTGCCGGTGGCGAAAAGCCGGGCAGTTGCACCGATACCGGTGAATGCCAGCGCGTTGCCGGCCAGCGTCAGATAGTCGGCCCTGGCTGCGGGATTGGACCAGCTGTTGGATTGGCCGTGGGCACTGCGTTGACGGAAGTTGTTGATCGCGTCTGCGGTGGTGTACCCGACGCCGGCGCCGATCATCCCGAGTCCGATGGGCGCCCCGACTCCGCTCATCGTCAGGATGACACCACCGACGACCAGACCGCTCATGACCCACGGCTCGGCCTTTTCCCACCCGGTGACCTTTCGCCCGGACGTCGAGATCAGCTCGACTTCTCCAGCGTCGCTCGACAGGTCCTTGGGTGCGATCAGCGTGCCGTCCTCGACGAGCATCTCGTTGTGCCGACGGAAATCGTAGAGATCTGTGTAGTACGCGCCGGTCTGATCAATGAACCGATAGTCGGTGTCATCGCTGCCGTCGACGTCGACCCGGAACAGGAGAACCTCGCCCCAGTATCCCGGGGTGTTGTCGGTGGCGGGCTGGTAGTAAGGCATCCGGAACACGTCGACCGTGTCGGCGCCTGGCGCAACCTCGTCGATGTGACTCGACCATTCTTCGGCGGCATCTTCGTCGCCGTCCAGCACCTCCGTGATACCGCTCAGCGTGTTCTCCGCCTTCTCAGGGTCTTGCCATCGGCTCGGCGTAATCCCCGCAGCGGCCCAGGCGGCCTGAGCATCAGCAGTCGGCGCGAACGACTCGAGGAAGGCATTGAGAGGGCCGTCATAGTCCCGCCATCCCGGATAGTTCATGGCGGTCTGATGAATCTTCGCGAAATCACCCAGCAGGGTGGAGGGCAGGTACGTCCCGCCCAGCAAACTCTGAGTCGTACCGACGCTGTCGCCTGGTTCATAGTTCGACGGTGCGGTGAGCGGCCGGTCGCGGACCGCGTTGTAGGCGAGCTTGGTGAGCCGGTCGAGATCGGCGTAGGTCGTCGAAAGCTCCTGCTGCCGCGGCTGCTCGGACGCCAGCAGTTGGCGATACAGCTCGTTCGTAGTGTTCAGCCGGTTGTTCGCCTCGTGCAGGTCGGCCGCCCACCCGGCATTCTCGGATACATCGGCATAGGCCAGATCGATCGCCTGTAGCGCCGCTTCGGCGTCGTCGATGACGTCCTGGTACGGCCGGGAGAGCTCGGTGAGCTCATCCTGTTCCCGGGTGAGCGCCGCGTACTCGCTGCTGAGCCACATCGACTCGCCAGGAGTCGCCCCACCGCCGGCCTCGACGCTCGCCGCGAACTGATTGTACATGTCGATGCGCGAGTTGAGCTCCTCGGTGCGGGCCCCGATCTCGGCGTACATCCTCGACTGGGCGTCCCCGACCGCTCGCTGCGCCGCGGCGACCGCCAAGATGGCCTGCTCCTGCTGCTCTGGGGTGGGGGGACCGTCGGACGCGTCGTAGGTGTCGATCAGCTGCTCGATCAGCTCCGGGTTCTCACCCACGTACGCGTACGCGGACCTGTCCTGCTCCACCGTCCAGCCCGCGTAACGAAGGCGGCTGAGCATCTCCTGCGCGGGGGCCCACTCCTCCAAGAACCCGGGCGCCTGCTCGTCGATGCTGTCCCGGAGCGGCTCGATCTCCGCCCACTCGGCGTCGTCGATATGGTCGTCGTCCAGCGCCGCCGTGACCACGACATTGAGTTCGTCGATCTCGGGCGCGAGCTCCTCGTACTCGGCGGCGAGTTCGATATCCGTGACGGCGGCGTCCAAGTACGCCATGTGCGGGGCGTGCAGCTGGGTGGCCGACAGGTCGAGCTCGTCCTCGGCCGCGGCATAGGCGTCCAACACCGCTTGGTCGATCTCGCCATTCGCCTCAGCGGCCAGCAGCGCGCCGTACTCGGACCTGCTCAGCGGGCGCTGGTCGTCGGAGTCCCGGTTCAGCAGCGACTCACCGTCCGCGTTCTCGAGCGCGGCCAGTTCCTGCGCCATCTCCGCGGAGATCTCGATGCCCGGGTCGAGCTCGGCCGCCATCGCCGCGTTGATCTGCGGCAGATCGAGCTCGTTCGGGCCGATACCGCCGCACATCTCGCCCTGGCAGAACCGGCCGCGGCCGGTGCCGTCGGCGTTGCCGAAGAGCAGCCCGGCCGTCACCGGCACCGGTTCGCCGTCCACCACCACCACGGTCGCGTGCTGGGAATCCCCATGGGCATTGTCGAGGAAGCAGCCGCCTGCGGAGCCGCCGTGGCTGCAGATCGCGCCGCCGCCGTTCCCGTCGGCGTCCGGGTGGTACACGGTGAAGGCACATTCCGCGCCGACACAGGTCGCGTAGTTGTCGTTCTCGCCGTACGAGGCCCGGGCGGTGGAGCCCGCGCGGTCGAGCAACTCGACCGTGACGAGGCCGTTCGGGGCGACGCCCTCCCCGGTGCCGAACTCCTCGTAGATCAGGCGGTCCTCGCCCGCAGACCAGTCCGGCTCATAGATCGGCCGGCCGGTCGACGGGTCGAGGACGTCAGTGGGCCTCATCGGGGTGCAGTCGCCGAGGCACTCCATCGATCCGCCCTTGCCGGCACCGTTGGGCGTGAAGACGGTGATGTGATTGTCCGCGCCGACGAGCGTGCTCTCCGTCGAGATTTCTTCACCAGGGATATACAAACTGGTCGGGGTGACAACTACCGGGGCACCCGTCGTCGACGATTCCACGCGACTCTCTTCGTTCTGGTGGTACCAGCGCGACTTCTCCGCAAGGAAGACAGCTCCGGTTTGACCACCGGTGATGCTGTACATGCCGGGGTTGCCGAAGGCATCCCGGGTGATGATGGAGGTCCAGGTGCCACCCGGGTCCGCGCCGTTGCCATCGGCGTCGATGATGTCGCCCTCGGCGGTGGTGACGGTCCCCTTGCCGTGGAAGCTGAGGTTCGCGGCGCTCCCCAGCCCGTCCCGGCCGGTGAGCACGTACGGGCTGTGGTCGATGTCGATGTGGTCGGTCCAGACATCGTTGCCGATGTCGGCGTTGCTGATGCTCCCCGAGCAGCCACCGAAGCAGGTCGTGGTGAACGGGGCACCCTCGGCGTTGGTGAAGGTGGCCTCGTTGTTGGACGCCGGATTCTCGCCAAGCCCTTGGAACTCGAGCGGCGAGCCGTATCCGAGCGAAGAATGGTCGCCGTCGTAGGTGATTCGGGAACCGCTGTTCCCGTCGTAGACGTAGCCCTTGTCCTCCACCCAGCCCTTCCCGTTGCCGTCCGCGTCACGGGCAAGCCCGCACCCCTGCGTGGAGCCACATTCGTCGTCCGGCTTGCCGTCTGCCGACGGGTTGGTGGTCACCACGCCGTCGTCGGTGACCTCGAAACGCTGGCCGTCACCGCCGTTAACCACAGAGTTCTCCGAACCCGGCGTGCACGGTGCCGGGCAGATCAGCTCGACGAGCGTGCCGTCCGCGTCCTGATAGGCGATGTCGTAGCTGCCGTCGACGTTCTTGTCCCAGCCGATCGTGACGCAGTCCTCACCGCACTCCTTGACGGCGTCGATCGGGTCGGGCGGGGCGGGGGCCGCCTCCGCTGGCCCGCCGAGCGCCGTTGTCGTCCTGGTGCCGTCCTGGAGGAGGTTGTCGCAGTTGCCCCAGCATTCGGCGGCGCCCCCGTCTGGATCGGCCGGGTTCGCAACCGCGGTGACGCCGCAGTGGCCGTTGCCGCTGCCCGAGCAGCTGGCCCAGTACGTCGCCTTGTCCTCCCAGAGCCGCCCGGTCGCATCCGATCGACGGCCGACCGCCTCGTCGGCCGCGTACGCGTAGAAGTGCGCATCACAGTTCGCTGCACCGGTGCAGGAGGCCCCCGCCGTCGCGGTGTCACCCACAGCCTGGGCCCACGCGGACACCGCCACCCCGCCGCCGCCCATGCCACCACGGCCGGAGCCGTGGGCGGACGCCTCGGCCCACGAGCCGGTATTGGGGTCCTTGGCGTACGCCGAGGCGCTCGCCTCGTAGTAGTGGCTGCATTCGGTGCCCGGCGTGCCCTGGCAGGACGCCGAGGCGGCGGCACCGTTCGCCATGGACTGGGCGCTGGCGGTGGTCATCACCTGGCCGCCGCCGAAGGTGCCCTCACCATGGCCGGTCGCGGTGCCGTACGCCGAACCCGCCGACGCGGAGCTGTGCGCCCGGTACGAGTAGGAGCAGTCGGTGCCCTTGCTGCCCTGGCAGTACGCGGCGGCCATAGCGCTGTTCTCGGTGGTCTGGGTGACGGCGCTGGTGGCGCACGAACCCCCGCCAGCTCCACCGCTCGCCTTGCACGTGGCCTTCGCCGACGCCTCGTTGCCACCGGTCACGCTGTGCGCGGCGCTCTTGGCGTAGATGCTATGCGAGCAGGTCGAGCCCTCGCTGCCCTGGCAGGCGGCGGAGACCTGCGTGCCGGTCTCGGTCGCCCCGGCCTGGCTGGAGGTCAGGCAGGCACCGCCCGCGCCGGCCGTGCAGGCGGAGCGCGAGATGGCGATGTTGGTCCCGTTGCCGTCCAGCCCGGCGTGCTCGGCGGTGGCCTGCGTGCGGGCGCGGCAGCCGGTACCCATGCACGCGGCGGAGACCTCGGTCAGGTCGGGCACGACGGAGCCGGTGGTCTCGGACCGGCAGGCACCAGCCGCCGCGCAGGTCGCGGTGGCCTTCCCCGTGGTCTTCTTCCCCGCGACGGTGCTGGTCGTGCTCGTGGTCCGGGTGACGCAGCCGCCTTCGGTGCCGTTGTCGCAAACCGCGCCCACCGACGCGGCGGTCGTGGCGAACCGGGCCTCCCGCGCCACGCCGGGGGCGGTGACGGACACCGCGGAGCCCGCGGTGATCTGCGCCAGGCACGCGGTGGTGCCGTCGCAGGACGTCGAACCGTCGGCGGAGCTGGTGCTGCGCTGGCCCTTCCAGCCCGCGGTTGCGTCCGCGGTGGCGGTGAGCCGGGCGGTACAGCCGGCCTCGGGGCACTCGGCCTGGGAGCCGGCCTCGCCGCTGCCGGAGAAGCCCGGGAGCGGCCCCTCGGTCCGACTGAGCTGGGCGCTGGCCTCGCTGGTCACACGGCACCCGGAGGCGGCCGCAGTGCAGGTGGCCTCGGTGCGCGAGTCGCCGGCCAGGCCGGAGGTGGCGCCCGTGGTGGTCGCGGTGCAGCCGGCGGTGACACAGTGCGCAGCGGCGTCGGACTGGGCCAGCGTGGCCGGCGCGCCCGTCACCGGCTTCGCAGCCAGCGTGGCGGCGTCGGCCGCAGCCTTCGCGGCCTTCGCCGCGTCGGCTGCGTACTTCTTCTCCGCCGCCGTTGCGCCGGAGTCCGCGGCGATCCGCGCTGCCTCGTCGGCGACCTGCTGAGCCTGCTCCGCGTACGCGGTGGCCTGCTCGGCGACGGTGTTCTGTTGTTCGGCGATGATGTCGGCCACGACCTGGCCGGATCCCGCGGTGGAGCTGGTCTGGGCCTGGCAGCCGGAGTCGGCTGCGGTGCAGCTGCTGGTAGTGCGTGCGACGCCTTCCGGTGGGCCGCGAGCCCCGCCGGACCCGTTCAGGTTCGCCGGTCCGTCGCTGCCGGACGCGGAACTGCCGACCGTGCCGGAGCAGGCGGTGGCGCCGGCGCAGTCCAGGGTGGCCGAGGCCGTCGTCCAGCTCGACGCGCCCGGCACCGTCGGGCCGCCGGAGCTGGCGCTCGAACCCGGCGCGACCGGGGTCGCAGGCGCCTGGGCCGGAGCGTCGGTGTCGCCCTCGACGGGCTCGTCCGTGGTGGTGCTGATGTCAGCATTCGACGTGCTGGCGGCCGTCATGATCGGCGTGATGATCGAGGCGTTCGGCTCGGTCGAGGAGCCCGAGTTCGTCACGGCCTGGCAGATGCCGCCGGTCACGCCGGTGCAGGAGCCCTCGCTGCGGGAGCCACGCGGGTCGGGCGACACGCTCGGGTCCACGGCCGAGGCCGCGCTGGTGACCTTGCCGTCGCAGGTCGTCTGCCCGGCGCAGACCAACTGCGCACCCGACACGGACGCGGCCGACGGGCCGGCCACCTGGCGAGCGGCGTTCACCGTGGTGTCGGCCGACAGCTGCTGCGCGGATCCGGGCGAGGTCGAGGCGACCGACGTGGTCTGCCCGTAGCAGGCGCCACCGGTCGAGGTGCAGCTCACCGAGCCGGTCGAGGACCGCTTCAGCTTCCCGTCCATGCCCGTCGCCGAGCTGGACGCGGTGCCGGTGCAGCCCTGCGGGCAGTCCAGCTGTGCGCTCGAGCTGGACGCGCTCGACGGGCCGGCCGCAGGCAGCCCGGTCTTCGGGTCGACCGCCGCGTAGTCCGGCGCGGACGAGGCCGCCGACGACGCGGTGCCGCCGCATGTGCCGCCCTCGACGGTGCACGTCGTGGTCGCGCTGGTACCACGCCGGTCCGGGCTCACCGCGGTGTCGCGGGCGCTGCTCGACGCGGTGCCGGACACGCTGCACGTGCCCTCGCCACCGGCGCACGAAGCCTGGACCGTGGCATCCGAGGTGGCCACTGGGCCGGTCACGGCGCCGGGGGTGTCCGACGGCTCGCGATCGGCGACGTCGCTCACCGAGTCGGCGGCGCAACCCCCGCCCGCACCGTCGGCCGTGCACGACGCCGTTGCCACGCTGTCACGCACCCCGGTGATGTCACCGGAGGCCGAACCCTTCGTCGTCGCGGTGCTCGAGCCGCCGCACTCGACAAGCTCGCACGCCACGTCGGCGCCGGCCTGGCTGGAGGCGGTCAGCACACGGCCTGCCGGAGTCAGCTCATCCGACTCCCGCGAGTCGTCGGCGACCTGCGAGGACGCGGCGCTCGTGCAGTCACCGGCCGTCGCGGCACAGCTGCTCGACGCGCTCGTGGTCCGCACCGCGCCCGTTGCAAGGCTGCTGACCGTGCCCGATGTGGCCGTCCGCGCCGAGCCGGAGCACCCGGCCACGTCATCGCAGGCCGCATCGGCATCGGTGGAGCTGGAGGCGTACCCGTCGCCATCGGTGACTCCTGGACCGGTGGCGACGCCGGCCGGGGTGTCGGTGACGTCGACTGCGTGGCCCACCGCGGTGTCCGAGCGCGCCCCGCAGTCCCCGCCCCGCACCTCGCAGCCGCTGGAGCCGCTGCTGGTCCGGGTCGTACCGGCGTTCACGCCGCTCGCGGTGCCGCTGGTTGCGGTCTCTCCGCTGCAGGCGCCCTCGCAGTCGAGCTCGACGGACGCGGTGACGCCGGCATCCACGTCGGAGGACTCGCCGTCAGCGTCGGAGCCGCTCTGCGCGCGGCACGAGCCGGCGCTCACCGTGCAGGAGGCGGAGCCCGTTGCCTTCGCGGCGGGGTCGGCGACCTTCTTGTCGGCCGCCGTCCGCACGCCGGCCCGCTGCGCCGCGGCGTCACGGACGTCGGCATCGCTCTTGGTCGACGCGCCACCGCGGCAGCCGGTGGAGTCCGAGTCGCACCCGGTCTCGGCCTCGGCGGATGCGTCGTTGCGGACGTCCACCGCGACGGAGGTGTCGCACCCACCGGTCTTCGTGGAGCAGTCGGCAGCGGCACTGCCGTGGCGGCGGCCCTCTGTGCTCACGAGAGTCGCCTCGTCAGAGTCGCGGGCGGTGCCGGAGCCGTTCACCCGGCAGCTGCCGGAACCGGTCCTGCAGTCAGCTTCCGCACCGCCCGAGTCGGCGTGGGCCCGCTGCTGGCAGTCCGTACCGGCCGAGCACCAGGCGGTCGCGGTGTTCTCACCGCTGGTCGCGTTGCTCCGGCAGCCCCGATCCGAGCACGTCGCGGCCGCCTTGTCGTCCCCGCCGCCGGCCTTGACGCCGCAGCCGGACACACCAGCCAGCCCGACACACCGGTCCTCCTGGGTGTCGCCGTCGTCGTTCTCGCTGGCCGCCCCGCACGCGAGGAACGCGCCGCTCGATCCGCAGCCGGCGACCGACCCCTCACCGTCGAGGTCGTCCTCGGAGATACTGCCCAGCTCGTCGTGGCCGGCGGCCTCGCGAAGCTCGTCGGTGGCCTCGTACAGGTCGTCCCGGTGCTCCTCGAACGCCTCGACGTGGCCCTCGTAGGTCTCGTCGTCGACCTTCCCGGCCTTGACGTTCTTCTTCTCCGCCGCGAGCTGCGCCTCGCGCTTCTCCAGCGTGCGGTGACCGTTGACGACCTCGTCGATCAGCTCGGCGTCGTCCGGCGACAGCTTCGCCGCCTCCGCGTCTGCCTTCTTCTCCAGCGCCGCCTGCGCGGTCTGCTTCTTCTTGTACTGCTTCGCGGACAGGTCACCCGATGCGACCTTCTTCTTGTCCTTCTCCAGCGCCTCCGCGCTCTCGATCGCGTCGATCCGCTGCTGGAGGGCCTTCTCGATCTGCTCGGGCGAGTCGTCGTGCTCCTGCTCGTCGTCGTCCGTCTCGTTGTCGGAGGACGGTGGCCCTCGTGACTCCTCCGAGCCCGTCCTCGTGGCCCGGTGTCCCTCCGCCGTCACCTTGTCCGGGTCGTCCGCGAGCGCAACGAGCGTGGAGACGACGTCGGCGCCGTCAGCTGCCGTGTCGCGTTCCTCGTCGTCGGACGACTTGGACGTCGCCCGCTCACCGCGGTCGTCGCTCTTGCGCAACACGTCCCGCACGATCTCGCGGAACTTCTCCGCGGACTCCTTACGATCATCGCCGGCACGCTCGTCCACGGCGTCCCGCACGGCAGCCGCGATCTCTTTCCACCGGCGCCCGGTGTCGTCGTGGCTCTCGCCCGATCGCGTCGTCTTGTCCTTCGACCGATCAGCACTGTCGCGCTGTGGCCGCTCACGGTCCGACTCGGACTGGTCGTCCTCGGTGCCGTCCTCGTCGCGGGCGCCCTGAAGCTCCTTCCGCTCGCGGATGAACTCCATCAGCTCATGGCCGACCCGCCCACCCTCACGACGATCCGCGACAACGGCCCGCCGCACATCGGCGTCGCGATCCTCTTCAGCATCCTCGTCCGACTCGGACGTGTTCTTCTTCCCCGTCGAGGGCTTGCCCGGCTCGTCGTCCGGCCCGGACTCGTCCTCTTCATTGCCGTCGCCATCGCGGCCGGCCCCCTGGAGCTCCTTCTGCTCCCGGATGAACTCCGCCAGCTCATGGCCGACCCGGCCGCCCTCACGTCGATCCGAAACAACGGCCCGCCGTACGTCGGCGTCGTCGGCGTCAACCTCTTCGGCGTCATCGTCCGACTCGGGTGCGTCCTTCTTCGCCTTCGACGGCTTGCCCGGCTTCTTCTTGTCGGACTTCGAGGTCTCGCGATCGGCCTCGGCGTCGTTCTTCGACCGGGCCTCTTTCGATTCGTCCGAGTCCTCGTCCGCATCCTCATCGGACTCGACCAGCCTGACTGTGACCTTCACGGACGACTCGTCGTCCGCATCCTTCTCGTCGTCGGCCTTCTTCTTCTGCCGTGCCTTGTCCTCGCGGTCGCCCGACTCTTCCTTGCCCTTGGACTTCTTCTTGGGCGTCGGCCGATCCTCGTCGTCGCCCTCGTCGTCGCCCGAACTCGCCAGGCTGGGGCTTGCCTCGCCATCGCCGTCGCCCGACTCGTCGTCGTCCTTCGACTTCTTCTCGCGGGACTGCTTTTCCTCGCCGTCGCCATCCGACTTCTTCTCATCGTCGGAATCTCCGCCGTCGGAATCGCTGCCCCCGTCATCCGACTTCTTCTTGTCGGAATTCCCCTCGCCGTCGCCATTGCTTGCCGCCGGCCTCATGACACCTCCCCTCAGGAGGCCGTGCTGAGCCGCAGCCGCCGCGGGAAGGGCTGCGGCCGCGGATGCGGGCGTCGCGAGGAACGCCGCGCCGATCCACAGGACGACGACCGCGGCAGCAGTACCGAGCACCCACCGGAGGGCGGTCACAAACCGCTCCGGCCACGAGGAGCGCAACCGGACGCAGGCGCAACCGGGCACGGTGAGGCCGATGGCCTCTCCGTCCCACACGGTTTGCGCACGCATCGCTGATCGCTCCTGAGCTCGGAGTAGAAGGGGTGTTGCAAAGGGGTTCGGTCGGATGACCGGAGAAAGGGCGTCCCGCACGTCGCGCTCGAGGCAAGCGACCTGCGCACAACCCTGGTGAGCCACGCTGTTGCGCCGGAGGCAAGCAACTGGCGTGGCCACGAGGGGCGGACCCGAGCCGTTGCGCCGTGGGCAGCAACTGCGGTGGATCCGCTCGGTAGAAACCTTAGGAAGGCCGGAAGCCCTCCGGTGTCGGGCGAACACCCGACACCGCCGTCATGGTCTGTTGAGCTCGGCGAGCGTGATGATCCCGTCGTCCAGCGCCCGGCTGACCAGCTCGCTCTTGGTGCGGGCCGGCCGCCCCACGTTGGCGTACTTCGCCCGCACCCGCGCGATGTAGGTGTCGACGGTCTTGACCGTGATGTGCAGTTTGGCCGCGACGAGGTCCTTGGACGACGACGCGAACCAAGCTCGGAGCACTTCCAGCTCACGCCCGGACAGCCGGGGTCGATCGGAGTCATCGTCCGCGATGAACGCTCCGGAGAGCGACGGCGGGGTGTACGCCGTGCCCTGGGCAGCGGCCCGGACGGCCGGCACCAGGTGCTCCGGCCCTTCGCGCTTGGTCAGGTAGGCGAGCGCTCCCAGGTCGATGCATTTGATCGCCGTGGCGTTGTCGAGGTGCTGTGAATACACGACGACGCGGCGGCCGCTGTCGACCAACCGGCGCAACTCTCCGAATTCGGGATTCCCCGGGACCAACTCCAGATCGAAGACCACGACATCCGCCTCCGCACCCGGTCCGGTCCAGACGTCGGCGAGCCGAGCCCCGGCGTCGACGACTCGAATCGGCGGCACCGCCTCATCGCACCAAGAGCGCACTCCCGCGACGACCGCGACGTGGTCGTCCACGATCACCGCTGTGATCGTGGCTATCGCGTCGGTTCCCATTGCGCCTCGATCCACACCGTCTCCTCGTTGCTGAACGTATCAATCCGCACGCCAGGTACCGTCGGTGGCGGAATATCGACCGCGCCGCAGTCCGCCACAACGCCGACCGACACGAGATCCGCTCCCCCGATCACCGTCACCCGCGCCCGCGACACCGCGGTGGCGAGGGCGGTGAGGGCCGCCTCGGTCAGTTCACGTCGCACTTCTCTCGGCGGAGTGGGCCACTTCCCGCGCGCGTCGAGTTCGACGACGACGCCCTTGCGGTCGGCGATGTCGGCACAATGGCGCAGCTCGTGCAGCAAGGGATTCGCGGCCTCGTCCACCTCGGCGAACAGTCGCCGCATCCGCGCGGCCTCGATGGCGCAGCGACGCTGCACGTCGGTGTCCTCGGAATCGAGCGACCCGTCGGCGAGCCCTTGCAGCAATGGGACGGCCGTGCCGGACAGCTCGGCGAAACGCTGCTGGCGGCGCTCGTGCGATTCCGTCGCGACGGCCTCCGCGGTTCGTACGCGCTCGATCTCCCGGCGGGCGGCCTCCGCCTCTGCGTGAATCCGGCGCACCGCGGCCGCTCCCACCGCGATGCACAGCGGCACGCCGATCACGTTCACCGAGCCCGTCGCGAGACGCAGAAGCGCACCGCGGGTGACATCGTGGAACAGGAGCAGGTTCAGCACCGCGATCAGCTCGTGGGCGGACAGGAACGCCACGACGCTGCGCAGCGGGCGGTCGTGCAGCACGGCCAGGCCCACGAAGTTCGTCGCGCCGAACACCCAGTCCACGGTGGTGGAGGTCTGTCCGTCTGGCAGGGTCACCGCCGACAGGGCCGACGCCGCGAACGTCACGACGATGGCCGGGATGCGCAGGCGTCCCCACGGGCGCCGCCGGACGAGCAGCACCGCCTCGACCCCGAGCACCGCGGCGAGGGCTGCGTAGGCACCCACCTGGGCGAGCGGGACCTCGTACTCCGCCATGTTGCTCAGCAGGTTGGCGCCACCGAGCCCGAGTGCGATGGCCGCGGAGATGATCAGCGTCGCGATCCGCACGCTGTGCGGGACCTGCGCCTCACCACTGTCACTCATGCTCGGCTCGCCATTCCAGCCTCACGACGGTGCCCGCGCCCACGGCGGAGATGACCGTCGCCGTGCCCCCGATGCGGCTCATGCGTCCGTGCACGGAGTGCCGCAAGCCGCGACGCGTGCCGGGGACCTCGTCGACCGGGAAACCCACTCCTTCGTCGACGATGTCGAGCCGCAGCCCTCGGGAGTCGCCCCGGAGCCGGACGGCCGCATGGTCCACTCCGGCATGACGGCGGACGTTGTTGAGGGCCTCCCGCGCCGCGTCGGCGATCGCCTGCGCCACGGCGAAGGGCAGCGGAATCCGCTCCGGACCGTCGAGCCGCACCGCGAGGTGCGTCGCGTCGAGGTCTTCGCGCAGCATGGCGACGAGATCAGCGTGGTCGGGCACTCGCCGTCCGTCGGTACGCATCCGATCGAGGTCGCGGCGCGCCTGCGGCGCCAGCCAACCGGCGCCGGCAGGCACCTGGCCCGTGCCCACCATGAGCAGTGTGGTGGAGGCGGTGTCGTGCAGCGCGTTGGCGAGCTCACGCTGGTCGGCGCGCACGGCCGCTTCCACGTGTGCCGCGCGACGAGCCCGTTCGGCCTCGAGCGCGAGGGCATCGGCCCGCCGCGCGGCTCGCACGATGAGCACCCACGCGGCTCGGGACAGCCCTGCTGCCACCAGCACCCACGCCTGCCCGCGGAGGATGTCCATGTCCGCTCCGACCACGACGCTGGTGAGGACCAGCGCACCGACCGCCGCAAGCGCCGCGAGGCCGCCGGCGAGCGGCGGCGCGTACCACTGGTAGGTCACGACGCCGAACGTGACGAGCAGCCGCAGGGGGCCGCGGTCGACGTCCGCGCCGGTAGTGGACACGAGGACCGCGGAGACGACGCAGGCGGCGAGCAAACCTGCGACGTCGACGGTGAGCGGCAACAGCACCTGGTCGGAGCGGGTCAGCCACCACGCATACACGCAGGTCCACGCCACAAGGACGCAGGCCTGGACGATCTGGGCCGCTGTGAACTCCGGCGCCACTCTGAACACGCTGATCGCCCCGATCGGCAACGCCGTCGCGATGCGGACGACACCGGCGTACCGGCGACCGAACCGCGCCAGCAGCCGTTCGGAACCTCCGAGCTCTTCCGACATGTGCCCCTCACGCAGCTGTGCCGGAATGTAACGGCGATCGGATCCGGACGGCGAGGATCAAATTGCCCAGCGAGCACATCCGCAAGTAGCAGATCTAGCCGTCGGTGGCCCGTGCCGTGAGATCGGCGGCGCGGAGGGCGAGCCACACGTCGAACCGGGCGCTGGGCGGCTGCAGCAGCGACCGTTCCAGGGCCCGCTCCAGCCGGCCGAGCCTCTTGCGTGCACCAGGGACGGAGACGCCGAGCGCGTCGGCCGTGGCACTGAGCCGCGCATCGCGATCCAGCCAGATACGGAGCGTCGACTCGAGCGCGGGGTCGCGGATCGGGCGGAGGGTGGCCAGCGCCCACTCCCGGACGGCGGGCGCCCGTAGGAGGTCGTCCAGATCGACGACGTCGGTCTCGTGGGCCGTCGTGGCATGAGGCATGGCCCTGACGCGCAGAGCGAGGTCGAGCACGGCCTGGTCCGCCACCCGACCGAGGTCGAGCCCGAGCAACTCCCCGATGAGGCCGAGCCGCGTGACGAGCGTGTTCCGGTGGATCTTCAGCTGCCGGGTCGCCGCGGTGGAGAACGACAGCCAGGACCTGGCGGTCGCCACGAGCTCGACAGCGTCCGGATCGCTGCGGCGTGCCGGCACGTGGGTGATCAACGGAGTCAGCACCGCGGTGGCCCACGGCAGGCCGTCTCGCCCGACGAGCGTGGCGAGGTCCAGCCGGGCGTCGAAGCGAGCCCACCGTTCCGGGCGCCCCCGCGCGACCGTCAGCGCGTGGAACGCCTGCTCGTAGCCGGCGGCGGTGTCCCGCAGCGCGACGACGTCGCCGGTCCCGACGACGCAGCCGTCGAGGCCTGCCGTGAGTGCGACCTCCAACGAGGGCAGGTGCCCGGCGGCCACGACGAGGACGTGGCGCACCTGAACCGGGCATCGGACGATCCATGCCGTGTTCCCGGTCAGTTCCGCGCACCGCCGCAGCACCTCGTCGCGCTCGCCGGGCCCGCATTCGACGACGTGCACCCGGACCGGATCGGGCAGCGGCGGCAACAGGGCGGCGGCGATCTGGCCGGCGATCGCCGTGTTCCTCGATGTCAGCAGGTGCAGGACGGCCTCACGCGATCGGGCCTCGGCCTCCTCCACCCGCTGCCGGGTGCGCCGGGTCTCCTCCGCCCACCAGCAGGTGCCGAGCAGCGAGGCCGCGTCGCTCGCCAGGGACCGCGGCACGTAATCGTCGCCGACGAACACGAGCACGGGGCCGGGACCGTCCGCCGGCTGGTCGACGACCAGCAGCAGGGCGGAACGCGTCGGGCCGTCGTGCGCGATGAACGTGGTGAGCCCCCGGTCGAGCATGTCCTCGATGCCGCGGCCGACGAGCGCCATGTCGGTGCGGTCGAGATCCCCGATGCTGACGAGCACTGCGCCCGAGCGGTCCACCAACCCCGTCCAGCACCCCGTGCGGCTCGACAGCCAGCGCAACAGCGCCGCGCTCCCGTCCGCGCGGCGGCCCAGCCGGTGCATCGCCAGTACGTCGAGCGAGCGCTGGGCCGGGTCGTCAGGCGAAGTGACGATCGTCGATCACCGTCTTCCAGATGCCGACCGCAGCAGTGACGCCGCATTTCTATCCGACGGACCCGCGTCCCGGGTCAACGCCCGACGAACCCGCGGCGCATGTCATCGACGACGAGCGGGCGGTCGAGGGTGGAGGGCGCCAACTGCTGCGGCGGGCGATCGCGCGGGAACACGGCGGCAGCCTGCAGCCCGGCGGAGTCGAGGAAGCGCAGCGGAGGCGTTTGCGGCGACAGCGCGAGCTCGGGGGCGGACGGGGCGGTGCCGCCAAGCGCGAAGCCCCAGTCGCCGAACGACGGCACGTGCACGTGGTACGGCGTGACCGTGAGCCCGGCCGAGGCGACGGTCGACACGGTGCGCCAGTACGCGGTGGGAGTGGAGTACGGGCTCCCGGCCTGCACCGCCACCAGCCCGCCCGGACTCAGGGCCGCGCGCACCAGACCGTAGAACTCGGTGGAGTACAGGCGCCCCAGCGCGGGGGTGTCGGGGTCGGGCATGTCGACCACCACCGCGTCGAAGCCACGGGCCGCAGGATCGCGGAGCCAGGTGAACGCGTCCGCGGTGATCACCCGGACTCGCGGGTCGGCCAGCGCGTGGTCGTTGATCCCGGCGAACCGCGTGCGGGCGAGCCGCACGACGGCGGGGTCCAGCTCGACCTGCACCACCTCCCGCACGGACGGGTGGCGCAGCGCCTCCCGCGCGGCCAGGCCGTCGCCGCCGCCGAGGATCAGCACGCGCCGCGGGTCGCGCGCGAGCACCGGGTGCACCAGCGCCTCGGTGTAGCGGTACTCGTCGCCGCTGGAGAACTGCAGGTCGCCGTCGAGGTACAGCCGCACGTCGCCGCCCCGCTCGGTCACGACGATCTGCTGGTAGGACGACTGGATGGCCTCGACGATGGGGTCGGCGTACAGCCGCTGGCGGGCGCTCACCTCGATGTCGCTCGCCTGCACGAGCAGCACCCCGAGCACCGCGGCGGCGGCGAGCAGCGCGACGGCGGCGCCTCGGCGCGCCCACGGCCCGAGCTGTGCTCGCAGCAGGAACGCTGCGACCACGGCCGCGGCGACCAGGTTGACCATGCCGGTCAGGGCGGCGCCGCGGACCTGGCCGGCCAGCGGCAGCAGCACGAACGGCCAGGCCAGCCCGCCGAGCAGGGCGCCCGCGTAGTCGGCGGCGTTGAGGTCGGCGAGCACCGACCCCGAGGTGCGGGCGTCGATGCCGCTCCGGCCGGACTGAAGCAGCGTCATCAGCAGCGGGACCTCGGCGCCGACGAGGATGCCGATCACCGCCGTCGCCACGACCAGCACCGGCGAGCTCTGCGTGTAGAAGGAGAAGGAGACGTAGAGCGCCACCGCGCTGAGCCCGCCGACGACGCCGAGCAGGATCTCGACGGCGACGAACACGGCGGCCGCGTGCCCGAGTAGCGGTTTCACCAGCAGCGCGCCCGCGCCCAGCGCCGCGACGAACCCGGCGACGATCAGCGACGTCTCGGTGATGCCGCCGCCCGCGAGGCTGGTGGAGAGCGTGAGCAGCACCAGCTCGTAGACGAGCCCGCACGCCGCGCACACCGCCACCGCGGCGAGCAGCAGCGGACGCGCCCACCGCAGCGGCGGCACTAGTGTCCCTAGGAGAGGGCGGCGGCGTTCACCGCGCCGATCGCGACCAGGCTGACGCCGACCGCCCACGCCGCACCGTTCATGCGCGGCTCGTTGACGAGGTTGCGCAGGTGGCCCGGCACGAACGCGTCGAGGAGCCGCAGCGCAACGCCCTGCAGGACGACGCCGATGATCCCGTAGACGGCCGAGTCGGCGAGGCCCTGTCCGAGGCTGTCGGAGCTCGTCATGATCGCGGTGACGACGATGATCGCCAGCGCGAGGTGGTTCGCGCCGAGCAGGATCGCGGCGTTCGGGTTGCGGTCGACGTAGACCTGGTGCCGCAGGTTGCCCGGCGTGAGCATGTCGAGCGCGAGGAAGCCGAGGCCGAGCACGGCGAAGCCGACGACGAAGTACAGCAGGGTCGCGAGCGCGCCCTGCGCGAGCGCGGTGGCGTCGACCGCCCCGAACTGGAGGGACTGGGTCGTCACGATCACGGATTTCTCCTGCTCTGGTGGGTCACTTCCCGTCCCCCGGTCCACCGTCGGTGGCGCTGCCGGCCGGCGAGCCCGGATCGAAACCGGAACCGAGGTGGCGGTAGCGGCCGCTGCGGTAGCCGTCGTCCAGGTCCTCGACGCGGATCGCGCTGCCTTGGGGGATCGCGCTCACGATGACGATGTCGTCGGCGTAGCGCAGGTACTCGGCACTGCCGTCGACCCCGCGTGCGGACGGCGGGAACTCCCCGGCGATCCTCGCGGTCGTGGCATCGACCGGGGATCGGAGCGCGCTGTAAGTGGCGGTGTCGCCGCTGCTTCCGTTGTACGAGTAGGTCTCGGAGAGGAAGTCGCGGATGTCGTCGTCGCCGCTGCACGCGCCGAGCGACAGCGCGGCCGCGGCGGCGAGGGCGGCGGCGACCGGTGCCCTCACCGTGCCCACCTGCTCCGCGTCGTCACGATCACGCCCCTCTCCGCACCGGGGTACAGGTGCCACGTCTCCCAGGTCCAGCCGCCGCCGGGCAGCGGGGCGGCCGCGAGGGCCGTCAGGGCGCCCGCATCACCCGGGAAGGCGCCGCAGAGCAGGCGGTCGTCGCGTTCGGCACGGGCGCGCAGCCGGACCGCGGTGGCGTCGAGGTCCGCCCGCGGCACCGGCGTGACGGTCGACGACAGCGTGTAGCCGTCGGACTCCGCCCGCTCGGGGAGCGCCCGCCCGCCTGCGGCGAGCGCGTCACAAGAGACCTGCTCGGTGAGGACGTGCCCACCCGAGCCGGCGGTGACGACGTGCGAGGCGCCCAGCACACCGAGCACCAGCCTGCCGCCGCGGCCGTCGTCGAGGACGAGCTCTGCGAGCGCGGCCGGGGCCGGGGCGTCCAGCAGCAGCCCCAGCGCCTCGGCGGCGACGTCGCGCGGCTCCACATCGAGGTGGTGGAGGCTCACGTGCCGGTCCGGCGGCGCGAGTACTGGCGCCACCGCAGCGCGAGCACGACGAGAACAGCGAGCACGGCGATCACGAGCAGGGCGAGCAGCGGCTCGCTCATGTCATGCCTCCCCCCGGCGGCATCCGATCGGATGACACTATCGTCTCGATCAAGGAGGTGCGGTGACCGGCCCGTCGGTCGCCCTGCAGTGGATCCAGCGTGCTCAGGGTTGCCGCCGCGCCGTCACCCTGATCTCTGCCACCCCGGTCAGGGCGCGGGAGACCGCGCAGCCTGCCTCGGCCGCCTCGGCGTGCTTCTGGAGGGCGGCTTCGTCGACGCCGTCCACGTCCACCGTGGTGTCGAGCTCGACGAGGTCGATGGTCGGCAGCCCGTCGACGGGACGCAGGCGCACCCGGGCGCTGGTGGCGACGCTGCGGGGAACGCTGCCGGCCTGGGTGAGCACGTGCGTCAGCGACATCGAGAAGCAGCCGGCGTGTGCTGCGGCGAGCAGCTCCTCGGGGTTCGTGGCGCCCACGGCGTCGTCGGTGAAGCGGGAGCGGAAGCTGTAGTCGGCTTCCCAACGCTTCGGGCCGACGACCAGGCGACCGCTCCCGTCCTGCAGGTCGCCGGTCCAGTTCGCGCTTCCGGTGCGTGCGGCCATCGCTCAGGTCCTCTCGTGGTTCGGTGCGACTGTGATGACTACCTTCCCGAGTGCGGTCCCGCCGAGGTAGTGGCGGAACGCCTCGGGTGCGTCGTCGAAGGGGAAGACCCGGTCGAGGACCGGCCGGATCCGGTGGGTGCCCACCGCGTGGACGAGGGCGACGAGCTGGGCCCGGCTGCCGACCGCGACCGGTCGGAGCGTCGCGCCCGTGGTGAAGACCGCATACGGGTCGAGGGTGGCACCCGGGCGCCCGCCGACGAACCCGACCACGGCGATCTCCCCGCCGAGCGCGACGGCAGCGAGCGAGGACTCCAGGTTGCCCGCCACGTCGACGACGAGGTCGGCCCCGCGCCCGCCCGTCGCCGCGCGGACCGCGGCAGGCCAGTCCGGCATGTCGCGGTAGTTCAGCACCTCGTCCGCGCCCAGCTCCCGCAGCAGGCCCGCCCGCGCGTCCTTCCCGGTCGTGGCGATCACCCGCGCGCCCATCGCGGTGGCCAGCTGGACCGCGAACAGCGACACCCCTCCCGTCCCGAGGGTCAGCACGGTGTCCCCGCGGCGTATCCCGCGGCCGCCGGTTAGCGCGTTCCACGCGGTCAGCCCGGCGACCGGCAGCGTGGCCGCTTCTGCGTCGGTGAGGTCGGCGGTGGGCTCGGCGGGGTCGTCCGGGATCTCGACGAGCGCGGTCGCGGGCAGCACGACGTGCTCGGCGAGCATCCCGTCGAGCGATCCTCCGATCTGGTCGATGACGTCGAGGGAGAACGGCCCGTCCTGCCAGCGCGGGAACGCCGCGACGACGACCCGCGCCCCCACCGGGGGGCCTGCGACGTCCGGTCCGGTCGCGGAGACGACGCCGACCCCCTCGGCGAGCGGGATCCCGCCGGCGCGGACCGGGAGCACGTACCTGCCTTCCAGGATCATCGCCTCGCGGTAGCTGAGCGAGGCCGCCCGCACCTCGACGAGGACCTCGCCGGGCCCGGGCACCGGGAGTTCGGAGACGTCGAGGCGGAGGCCGTCGAGGCCGGTCCCCGCGTCGAGCCGGTAGCTGCGCATGAACCGACCTTCGTCCTCCGGAGGTGCTGCAGCCCATTACCTCCTGGGTGCAGCGACGCCACGGCCCTACTCTGGTTCCGTGGGCGGCGGCGCGGGTGAGGTGCTGCGATTCTGGCGGCAGCGCCGCGGCATGAGCCAGCTGGAGCTCGCCACCGCGACCGGTGTGTCCACCAAGCACCTCAGCTTCGTGGAGAACGGACGGGCCCGGCCCAGCCGGCAGCTGCTCGTCCACCTCGCCGATGCACTGGACATGCCCCTGCGCGAGCGCGACCGGCTGCTGCTCGCGGGTGGCTACGCGCCGCCCCAGGGCGGGCCCGGCCCCCGGGACCGGGCGATGCGACCGCTGCGGCAGGCGCTCGACACGCTGCTCGCCGCCCACGACCCGCACCCGGCGATCGTGGTCGACGCCCGCTGGGACCTCGTGGCCGCCAACGCCGCCGCCGACCTGCTGTGGGACGGCGTCGATCCCGGGCTGTTGACGCCGCCGGTCAACATGCTGCGGCTGTCCACGCACCCCGAGGGCCTGCCGCGGATCTCCACCGCCACCCCGGTCTGCAGCCGGCCATTGATCGCCCAGTTGCGTCGGCAGGCCGACGAGGAGGCCGACGACGCGCTCCTCGACCTCGTGCTCGAGGCCGAACGGCACCTCGCCGCCGCTGCGGGCCGGCCGCCGCCCCGGTGGACGGGCGACGGCGTCATGGCCGGTTTCGAGCTCAAGACCCGCCTCGGTGTGGTCGGCCTGCAGACCGTGATCGCCACGCTCGGCGCCCCACTGGACGTGGGCGCGGCCGACCTGGCCCTCGAGACGTTCCTCCCCGCCGACGAGGACAGCGCCGCCCTGCTCCGCGAGCTGGCGGCCACCCGGCCCGAGCCGTCCGCACCGCGCGCGGAGAGCGCGGCGAACACGAACGGCGCGGTTCGACGACGCGCACGGTGAGAGCCCGGGCGGACGGGCGAACCTGGAGCTGCTCCGAGCACACGGATTAGAGTTGACCAACGGCGTGTACCGGGTGTGAGGAAGGTGGACCCGCTCGCCGACGACGGGAGGCCCGATGGGTTCGGCTGGGGCGTGCGCGGCCGACCTGCCGGCCGACGAGAAGCACGCGATACCACCGGGTGGCGGCCGCGTTCTCCGCGTCCTGTCGATCACAGCGGTCTTCGCAGGCGCTGCTGCCGTGTCGTGGTGGTCACAGTGGCTCGACGCGACAGCGACCGGCGTGGTGATCCTGCTCGTGATCAGCTCCTTCGCCGCCACCGCAGCGGTGTTGGCCGAGGACCCGGAACAGCGCCCGAGCGCGCGGGCGATCGCGCTCTCGGCCGCCTGTTATCTGGTGTCATGGGGCTGGGGGTGGCCGCCGGAGTGGCAGGCGAGCCCGCTGCCCATGATCTCCTTCGTCTGCGGCTACCTCTGGGTCGTGTGCCTCGGGGCCGCGCTGATCCGCTACCCGCAGGCCCGCCTCGAACGCTGGTACGAACGGCTTCTCCTGCTGGCCTTCGCCGGTTGGGTGTGCGGTGGGAAGCTCGTCATCGCCGCGGTGTCGCGCCCCGGCTGGGCCGACTTCGACGACCGCGCCTGGTGGCTCGCCCTCGCGCCGGACCAGCGCCTCTTCACGACCCTGACCACGATCTTCAACATCGGGCTCGTCGCGTTCGGGGTAGGCCTCGTCGCCCTCCTGCTGGGCAGGATCTGGCGCGGCCGAGGGCTCGAACGAGTCGATGCCCTGCCCGCTGTCGTCGCTGCCGTCACGATCGCGGTGTCGGCCATCCTCTACATCGGGACGCGGATCCTCGGGCTGCCCGGCGCCGTCATCGACGTACTGCGGATCGCCACCGCCGCCGCGGCGCTGCTCACACCGATCGCGTTCCTCGCCGTGGAGGTGCGCCGGCAACTGATCCGTTCGGCGGCCGCCGAATTCCTGCCGCGCATCTACTACGCAACCACCCTCGACGAGGTCCGCGCGGAGCTGCGCCGGGCGCTGCGCGATCCCGACCTGGAGCTGTGGCTCCCCGGCGAAGTCCCCCCTCCCGACGCCATCGGCGACCGGTACCTGGTCCCTGTGAGCTCCACAGACGGCGCCCTGCTCGCGATCATCGGGATGCCGCAGGCGGTGCGTCGACACAGTCGGCTGGTCGACGCCGCCACCGGAGCCGTCGGCATGCTGCTCGACCGGCAGGCGAACCAGGCCGAGATCGCAGCCTCGCAGGCCCGCCTGCAGCTCGCCGAGCGCCTCGCCCGTCACGACATCGCCCGCGACCTGCACGACGGTGCCCAGCAAGTGCTGCTCAGCGCGCAGCTGCGATTGGCCGTGGCCACCCGCAGGGCAGCCGACGACGCCAGCACGAAGGAAGCCATCGAGCAGGCGCGCATGGAGGTGGTCAACGCCTTGGAGGTCATCCGCGGTCTCACCGCTGGTGCACCCGTGCCCGCCGGCGGCAAGAGTCTCGCCGAAGCCCTCCCCGAACTGGTGCGGTCCATCGATATCCCGGTCCATCTGGACGTCACCGCGGAACGCCTTCCCGCAGCGATCGAACGGAATCTCTGGTTCATCGCCTCGGAGGCGATCACGAACATGCGCAAGCACTCCGGGGCTACCTCGGCCTGCCTGACGATCGAACGCCACGGCGACACCGTCGAGCTCCGCGTCGTCGACGACGGCCGCGGTGGGGCCGAGTGCACCGCCCACTCCGGCCTGGCCGGAGCCGCTGACCGCGCCCGAGCGCTGGGCGGGCGGATGGAAGTGCGAAGCCCTGTCGGGCAGGGCACGACCGTGCTGGTCAGGCTGCCATGCGCGTGACGATCGCCGATGACCATCCGCTCTTCCTCGCCGGCCTCACCAGCTGGCTCACCGAAATCGGCATCGAGGTCCTCGGCGCTGCGCACACCGCCGACGAGCTCCAGGCGATGGTGCGCGCCAACCCGCCCGACGTCGCGATCGTCGACATCAGCATGCCGCCGCACTTCGCCGACGAAGGCCTGCGCGCTGCCGAGACCATCACCACCACGGCGCCGGACGTCGGCGTCCTCGTGATCTCCGCCAGCCGCGACGCCGAGTGGGCGGCCCGGTTGCTGCGCTGCCGGCCAACCGGGGTCGGATACCTGCTCAAACACAACCTGACCGACGCCGAGCGGCTCCGCGACGCCCTGAACCGGATCCACGGCGGCGGGGTCGCGGTGGACCCGGACGTCGTCGCCGATCTCGTGGCCCGGCAGGCGATGACCGACGCCCTGGAATCGCTGACGCCGCGGGAGCGCGAGGTGCTCACCCACGCCGCGGAGGGCATGTCCAACCGCGGCATCGCTCAACTCCTCGGCATCGGGGAGCGCACCGTGGAGAACCACGTGACCCGGATCTTCCACAAGCTGAAACTGCCCGATGGCAACCAGCGGGTGCTCGCCATCCTCGAGCTGCAGAAGGCCGAGCGCAGCCGTCGGTGACATCACCCCAGCGGGTCGGCCGGCGTCGATAGACCGTTCTCGAGGTCCTGCTCGAGCCGGGCCACCCGATTCCGGAGCTTCGAGGGTTCTGCCGTCCCGTACAGCGCCGGCACGATCTGCGGCCACCGTCGTACGAGCTGCCGGGCCGCCTCGTCCTGGATGCCGGCCTCGTACGGGGTTGCCCAGGCGTAGATCTCCCAGGCCTTCCACCGGGCGGCGATCGCGAGGAGCTGGTCGTGGTCGAGCGGGATGCCGTGCCTCTCGGCGTTCTCCCGAAGCAGGTTGAGCTTCTTCTCGAAGTCCTGGCCGAAGTAGCGGGGACGCGCTCGGTCCAGCTGCGTGTGGATCTTGCGCCGGTCGTTCCAGCCCGCAAGGCCCCTCGGCTCGAAGGGCTTCCCGAACTCCCGGAGCTCGGTAATGGCGCGGTCGAACTCGATCTGGAGTGCGCCGGGCTGGATCCTGAGGGGACGCGCCGCCTTGATCAGGGCATCGTGGAACTCCGCCGCGTAGGTGAGGACGGTGTCGGCCCACGGGCTGCCGTCGAACCGCTCCTCGATGTCGGCGAGCACCTGCTGGTACTGCAGGACCATCAGGTTGCGGACGTCGTCGCGCTCGTTCGCCCACTGCGTGATCTCCCGGGCTGCGCGCGTCGTCAACCAGCCCGGGCGGCGGCTCGACCTCCGCGCACCCTCCTTCGCATCGAGGTCCATCTCCACGATTCGCTCCGCGATGGTCGCAATCGTGTGCGCCTGCGACGCGAGAACGCCTGCGGCGGGAGCGGTCACGGCCTCGACGAGCTCGTGCAGGGCCCCGATCGCCGTGGTTGCGTAGATGTGCACCGCACCGTCGCGGACGACGTGGGTGGCGTCCGGGCCGATGCCGAGAGCGTGGTCGACCAGCCCCTCGCGGGCATCCTCCGACAACTGGTGCAGCACGACCGGAGGCAGGGTTCCCCACCCCGGCCCGGGCGACTCCCCACGGAGCAACGCGATGGCCGCCACCACCATGGCGCGGAGCTCGTTGTACGGGCCGAGGGCCAGCTCGACCGGCGGCGTCCGGCGCATCGCCTCGTCGAGCTCATCGGCCCACCAGCGCCGCTGCCGCTCCGAGACCGGGTCGTCGTCGAGCATCAGGCGCGTGAGCTCGTCGATGCCGGCGCTGCCGTGCGGCTTGCGCGTGCCGCCGACGCCGCTCGTTGTCGGGGCCGACTGCCCTCCGGTCGACGGCCCGCTCTGTGCTGCGGGCGTGCCGCCCGAACCCGGGGCGGACGGGCCGACAGCCGGAGCCCCACCCTGCGGCGACACCACCGGCCCGGTCCCGCCACTCGGACCGGGGGCATGCGGGGCCGGCGCCGGGACCGTGATGGCCGCGACGGTGCGGTCGTCGGCCCGGCCGATCGTGCTCGCCGCGGCCTGCACCGAGCGGACGGCCGCGAGCGCGTCGCCCCCGGCACCGACGGCGGCGCCGAGCTCCGGCACCTGTCGCCAGAGCCCATCGGTGACGACCAGCACCGTCCCGTCGCCGGTGACCGTGCGGACGACGGTGCCGATGGTCGGCTCGAAGTCGGCGGCGAGCCAGCTCGTGAGCCGGTCGCCGATGGTGTGGTCCCGGGTGAGCGGCGTCGCCTTGCCCGTCGAGCCGGCGGGCAGCCAGTAGACCCGGGTGTTGCCGGTCCAGACGGCGAGAATCAGGTGCTCGCCCGCTGTGCCGGTCGGGACCACCGCGACCACGGTCAGCGTGGTCGCCGGTGCGTGCGTGTCGGTCGCCGTGGCGGCCACCGCCTGCTGGGCCGCGCGCATCGCCTCTCGCAGCCGCACGTCGATCGGCGTGCCCGACGAGTTCTCCAGCGACTCGATCGCCGCGTGCACGGCCGCGGCGGCGGGCCGCGCGTCGGCCGGGCCGTCGGCGAGCCCGTCTGCGACCGCGACGAACCTGATGTCGCCGTCCGCACCGATGGCCGCGGCGTCCTGGTTGCTCGACGCACCGGGCGCCGGGACGGTGGCGGCGGCGATACCGTCGGCGATCCAGCCGGTCTCGTCCATCGGCATGTCGGCGGATCGGGGAACCTCCTGCCCCGCGGCGCTCACGACGGAGGCGTCCGGGCTGATCGCGACCAGCGAAGCCAGCTCCAGCGCCAGCTCCCAGGCCCTGCCGTGCTTCTTCCAGTTCCCGCGGGGCCGCCACGCAATCGTCTCGATCACCAGGGCGCTGACGGCGACGTGCTCGTCGAGCACCTGCTCAGCCGCGCGGATGGCCTCGGGATCGGTCGGGCGTGCCCGCAGATCACGAAGCGCCTTCTCGAGCTTCGCCAGCAGTTGCGTCAGGAGCGCGCCGGCCTCCGCTGTGGGGTCGCTGCCGCGTTCGTGCTGCAGCACCCGCTCGATCCGGTCCAGCTCGCGGAAGTACACGTGCGGGTAGATGTCGTGGCGTTCCATGGCGGCCGCGTACTGGTCCCTCGCCGCTGCCAGCCTCCCCAGCGCCACGGCGAGATCAGCGCTCGCCTCCCGGACCAGCCGCGATCCGCGCCCCTCGTTCCGGCCTGCCCGTGCGAGCCGCGCCTTGGCCGCCCGGACCGCGTTCCACTGCTCCTCGACGAGTTCCGCCCAGAGCCGTTCGACCGACCCGAGATCACCCACGTACTGGCCACGCCCGATCCGGGCGGCGTCGACGGCCCCGTGGCGCGGCCGGGTGACCAGCGCGTGCAGGCGGTTGCGGAGGCCCGCCAGCTCGTAGAGGTGGCCGTCGCGGTGGTGACGCAGCACGCGGTTGCCCTCGTCGAGCACGTCCCGGAGCACCTGGCCGGCCAGCTTCACCTTCTTCCGCTTGCGCGTGCCGGACACGAGCGACTCGAGGTGTGCCTGCAGTTCGACGGGCGCGGTGAGGAGCGCGTGGCGCAGCCGCGGATCGGCGTCCTGCCAGGCCACGAGCAGCCAGCGCTCGGCTCGGTAGCCCTCCGCCGGCCCACCGATCAGCAGGCCCGCCTCGACGAGAACGGTGAGCGCGGCCTGCCACTGGCGGGCGGTCCGCCCGCCGATCCCGTCCAGTTCGGCGGGTGTGACGGGCAGCGGCGCGGCGGCGACCCACATGAGCAGGCGCAGCAACGTGGTCTCGCCGATCAGCGCTGCGCCCGACGAACGGATGGCGTTCAGCCGCTCCGTGAGATGCGCACGCGCCGTCCTCCGGGAAGAGCGGCTCAGCCGCTGCTCGTTCGCGAACAGGGCCGTGCTGCGGAGCAGCACGAGGACCTTGCGGTGCTCGTCCAGCGTCGACAAGTTCCGGTCGTCGATGCTCTTCAACCGCTGGTCGAGGCGGTTGATGGTGGCCGTCAGCGGGTCGGGATCGGTCTCGCGCTGCAGGTCGCGGGCCTCGGCCTGCTCGATCCGCTGGATCTGTTCCAGCAGCTCGTCCAGCCGCGGATGCCGGTGCCCGAGCGCGCGGCGCAGATCGAGCAGCAGCAGGTGGAAGAGCCGGTGGTACTCGCTGCGGAGATCGTCGCTCTCCTTGATCGCCGAGTGCGTCCGGGCGCCCCATCCGGCGTCGCCCGCCGCGATCAGCCGCTGGACGTCCGGGTGCGACCGGAGCCGCTCGACGATCTCCACGAGCAGCTCGTGCAGTTCACCTCCGAGGCCCGGAGCCTTGAGCGCCTGCTCGATCGTCAGCACCAGATGCGCGACCGTCACCGCGTGCTGCTCGGCCCGCTGCGTGGCCAGCGCTGCGAGGCGCTCCCGGATGTCCTCGATGTGCGCCGACCGGTACGCGCTCATCCACGCGGCGACGAGCGTGACGAGATCGTCGATGTTCGGACGCAGGTTCTCGCCGACCAGTTCGACGAGCGCGGCCCGCTGTTCCGGGGTGAGTTCGCCGAGTTCGACGTCGGTCGGGATCCCCAGTTCGGCCAGTGCGGCGCGCACCGCTGCCTCGGCAGGTGTCCGCTCGTGCCACGGCAGCTGCACCTGCCGGCGGAACGGCTTGCGGATCGACCGCGAGGACTTCGATCCGTATCCGCCGCTCAGCTGGTCACGGCGGTCGCGCCGCCGGTTGATCATGATGACCAGCCATGCCGCAGACCCGGCGACCAGCACCTCGTAGAGGAGGGTCGAAGCCCTGACCGGCATGGCGATCACGGCGATCATCACGCTGTTGATCAGCGGATCCAGCCGCCAGCGCACCACCCTCCAGTCGAACGACATGGCGAAGGTCCAGTCGAGCAGGCTGCGGGTGAGCGCGCGGCGCTCGTGAGCGCTGCTCGACGACAGCTCCCGGTGCTCCTTGGTGGCGACGCGGTGCGCCCGCCACTGCGCGAAGGCCGCGATGATCTGGTCGCCGAGCATTCCGAGCAGGTAGGCGGCCAGCCCGGCAGCCGCCACCCTGAAGAACGGGACCGTGCCATCGGTCATCTCTCCGATGCCGATCCAGCGTCCGAGCAGAGAGGTGAGCATCGCCGACACCCCGGCGGCCGCCGCGGCCAGTACCCGGCCACGGCCCGTCGTCTTCCGCTGGAACCCGGAAACGGCGATGCCCGCGAGGACCGCGACGGCCACCGCGACCACCCGCTCCGTGAGCCCGGCGGCCCCGACGAAGAACAGGTACCCGAGCGTCGCGACCGTCACGGCAGCGGCCGACCCCCACGAGTCGCGCCTCGGGTGCACCTCGTAGCCCTCCGCCCGGCGCGCCGCGGATCGCTGCTGCACCGCGCGGTACACCAGCAGCACGGTCACCGCTCCGGCGAGCAGCCGGGCGGAGAGCGGGAACTGGTCAGCGAGGTGCTGGAGGGTGGTGAGCCAGCCGTGCTCCCCGGTGGCGGTGCGCAGCCGGCCGCCGAGGAATCCGTGGAACAGGCCGACGAACGCCGAGCCGGCAGCGACCACGGCGGTCACCAGCACTGCCGGCGGGCCGCGGATCGGGTGCAGGCGGCTGCTCACGGCGATCGCGGCGAGGCCGAGGGCACCGGTGAGCACCCCCGGCCAGCCGGTGATCGCGGCACCGCCGCCGAGCAGCATGGCGCCGATGGCCAACCCGGTCCGACCGATCTGCGGGCCGTACTGGTCCAGCGCCACGACCAGCCGCCTCCCCGGCCGGAACTGCGCGATGCGGACGCCGATCCGCACGATCCGGGTCTGCGGGAGGTTCTGGGTCGCGCGCAGCACCCGCACGACGCGGCCCGGCCGGACGGTGCCGTCGGCGCGCACCGAGCGGACCGGGCGGATCCCGGCCGCGGCGACCGTGGCCACCGCCGCCCGCACCGCGTCGCGGAGAGCGCCCTGCACCGCAGCGAGCGCGCGCAGGCCGGAACGAGCCGCCGCCAGCTCCGGCACCGTCGACCCCAACGTCGTGAGCGTTTCCCGCAGCGCGTCTGCTGAGCCGGCCGCCGGCGGCGCGACCGGGACGATCCCGTCGACGATCGCCGCCACCATTGCGCTGCCGAGACCGCTGAGCCGGCCCACCTCGGCGATGGAGGACTGCTGCACGAACCAGGCGATCCAGCCACGCTGCCGTGCGGAAAGGCGCGCGACGACGAGCCGGCGCGTCCGCTCGGTCGAGATGAGCATCCGCACCACGAGCGAGACGCGACGCAGCACGGCGCCGAGCTGCCGCACGGCCGTGGCGGCGCGCTTCCACACGGCTGCGGGCTTCGCCGCCGACCGAACGAGATCGGCGGCGGCCACCGGGTCGTCCGTGCGCGGCAACAGCTGATCCATGATCGCGGTCCGCAGGTCGGCGGGCGCGGCGTCCAGCGCGGCCCGGATCAGATCCGACAGCCGGTACCCGGGCCCGTCGCGCTCCAGCACGCCGGTCTCGACGAGCTGGTCCAACACCCTCGCGACCTCGTCCGCGGGCCGCTGCGTGGCCGCGGCGATCTCGTCGACGTCCATGCCGGCGGTCCCGCCCTCGTACACGGCCTGCAGCACGCTGCCCGCTGCACCGGGCCCAGCACCGGTGGGCCGCCCGGCGGCGGTGACCAGAGGGTGCGGGCGGTTGCGCAGGACGCGAACGACGCCGAACATCGCGGCCACCAGCGCAGCGACACCGGCGATGACACCGCCGATCCACGCCAGCGGCCGCCAGTCGACGTGCGACCCGGTGCCCGAGTTCGTCGGCAGCGGGGTTCCGGTCGCGGGCGTGCTCGGACGGATCGTCGGCTTCTGGGTCGGCTTCTGGGTCGGCTTCTGGGTCGGCTCCTGTGACGCGCCCGGGATGACGAGGCGCTGGCCGATCCCGATGACATCGGGATCCGCGACGGTGGACCGGTTCTGCCTGGCCAGCACCGTCCAGCCACCGGGCAGGTCGAACCGGGCGGCGATGACCCAGATCGAGTCGCCTTGGCGCACCCGCCACGTCCCGTCCCAGGAAGCCGGGATGTTCAGCTCCTCACCGGCAGCCAGCCGGTTCCAGTCGGCGCGGCTCGGCCACACGTGCGGGTTGGCAGCCGCCAGCTCCTCCGGCGTGACGCCCAGCGCGCGGGCCAGCCCGAACAGCGTGTCGCCGCGCTCGACGTGCAGCTCCGACACCGTGGTCGTACCGGCGGCGTCCTCGGTCCCGAGGATCCCGAAGCCGAGCGTGGTCGCGGCGAGCAGCAGCACGACACCGGACGCCCCGGTCACCCGCCGCGCGAGCCTCGGCACAGCGGCCACGAGCCGGGTAGCGACCGCCCGGCCGATGCGGACGATCTGCTGCCACACCCGCGGTGGCCCGCGGACCCGTACGTCGGATCCGGCGTGCCGGAGCACGACAACGACCGCCGCCGCCACCGCTCCCAGCGCACCGACCACCAGGGCGGCCGGCCAGCCCAAGATCGCGACGGCGACCCCTGCGCCGGGCACCAGCACGGCCGTCAGCGCCGCGACCAGAGGCGACGTCGCGCCCCGCTCGTCCCGGATCGGAGTGGTGCGGTCGGTCTGGTCGAACTCCCGCCGGAGGTAGCCGGAGTACCGCTCGTTCTCGATCGGTCGCGCCCGGACCTCGAAGTACCGGAACTGTCCTGCGTCGATCGCCGCCTGGATCTCGTCGGCCAGCACGCGCTCGTCGCCGCCGCGAGCGCGCATCTCCTCCAGCTTGCGCAGCACGTACCGGGGGTGGCCCTGCTCGTAGCGCAGAAGATCCCCATCCGGGCCGAAGCTGCTGCCACGCCTGCTCGAAGGCGCCTTCTCCTCCATGATCCAGATCTCGGCGGTGCCGTCGGGCCTGGTCACGCGCAGAATCCGATCGAACCGGCCCGTGCCGGCGCGGGTGTCGTCGACGCTCAGATCGCGGAGGACCTCCTCGATCCGGTAGCCGCGCGGCCCGTACTCCCGCTGCAGGTCCTCCACTGCGTGCTCGCCCGCGATCGTGCCCAGCGCCTCGCCGACGTTGGTGCGCGTGTGCTCGCCGCGCACGGCGAGCTCGCGGTTGCCTGCCGCCCACCACTCCGCGATCTTCCCGCTGAGCCACCCGCGGCCTGCGGACACCAGGTCGGCGATCTCCCGCCACGGGCCGCTGAGCGTGTGGTGGTCCCCGGCCACGGGCTTCCCCGGCACGAACCGGGCAGGCCCCGGCACGTCGGCGGCCCGCACCCGACCCTGACCGGCGGGCACCAGCTGCGGGTGCAGGTCGTCGTCGGCCCGGCCGTCACGCCGGCGGATGTGGACCGTCCCGTCGCGGCGGTAATGGCGGTAGTTCTCCCCGAACCACGGGCCCAGGTCCGACTCTGCGACCGACTCGCCGGCGGCGAGGCGCTGCATCGCCCGCCGCCAAGTGCCGACCGGGGTCATGTCGGGCAGCGCCGGGAGCCGGTCGTGCGGCAGCCGCTGCCCCTCGGGGAGCCGGGCGTTGCGCAGCTCGGCGAGCTCGTGCCGACCCAGCGCGCGCAGCGCGTCCTTCCCGAGGACCCCGGCGCGCAGCGCATCCATGGTCCGGGCGTCGACGACGATCAGCCCGGTCGCACCGTCGGCGTACATCACCAGGTCGTCGACCCCGGTCCGCGCCACCTGCTCGTCCAAGTTGCGGACCACGCAGATGCCGGTGCATCCCACGTCCTCGACCTCGGCGAGCGGCACGCCGAAGAAGTAGGCGACCTCATGCGGGGTCAGCAGCTCGCTGCCGGTGACTGAGCGCAGCAGGTCCGCCATAGCGCGCAGCTGCGCAGCGGTCAGCCCGGCGCCGGACTCACGGGCCGGGCCACCGGCCGGCAGCTCGCCCCGGAGCAGCCCGAGGACGAACGTGGAGGCGGCGTCGTGTTCGTCGGTCGCCGGCTTCGGGGTCGCCGCGCGCGACTGTCCAGCAGCCACCAGGTCGGCCGCGGTCCAGGGCTCGCCGTCGGCCACCCGCTGCGTCCACGGCCGCTGCGCGTTCTGCAGCGCACCGAGCAGGTGCCGACCGAGCGCCTGGCGTTGCTCCGTCCCGATCTGTCCGGTCAGCATCGCCGTGGCCAGATCGGCGTCGAGGTGGATCCGCCCGGAGCTGGCGTCGACGTAGGCGATCACGCCGTCGTCGGCCTCCGTGCCGGACGGGCGCGAGACGATGCAGACGGCGGCGCAGGCGTCGGTCTCGGCAGGCGGCAGGTCGAACACGACCGCGGCCACCTCGGGGGGCAGCACGAGCCCGCCTGCGTCCGGCACGGGCACCGGCTGCACGGCCCCGTCTGTCCGGTCGCCGTCGACGGCGAGCCGCACCACACCGACCGGGCGCGGGGCCGCGTTCTCCTGGAGACGCACCCGCATCCAGGCATCAGCCGCCGCGGCGCTCGCCCGCGAGACCGGCCCGAAGTCCAGTACCGTCCGCTGCTCCGCCGGCAGAGCCTGCTGCCGTTGCCGTTCGGCGGCCAGGTCTGTGCGCGCGGAGTCCAGCTCGCGCTGCTGCGCCTGCGCGTACCGGGCACGCAGCTGCACACGCGCGGGGTTGTCGGCCGCGCGCCACTCGCGCCGGGACACCCCCGGAGGCGGGCTGTCGGTGGCGGTCCGCAAGATGCCCCGCCCCATCCCGCCGCGCGACCGCAGCGACAGGTCGGGAGCCGACGGGTTGAAGTCCTTGTCGCCACGCGAGACCAGCCACTTGGGTCCGATGGACTGGTAGTTCACGAACGGCGTCGTGTCGGTCGGCACGGTGTCGAGCCGGGCCGGCGACGGGAAGGCGGTCACGGCGACGGCGACGGTCTGCATGCCGGCGCGCAGGAGCAGCACCTTCGCCTGGTCACCGATCTTCTGCAGCCAGGTCCGACCCTTCGGCACCTCGGCGGACGTCCGCGCCGGCGCGGTGGCCGAGTCGATCGGGCGGCTCGCGGTCGTCCGCGAAGGGGTGTAGCCAGGAATCCTGGTCACGGTCGACCAGCGCGACGGCTCGACCGGGGCGTTGATCCGGTCGACAACCGGCCCCGGCAGAGGGTCGTTCCGCAAGCCGGGGAACGTTCCTGGGGTCGACGCCCCGCCCGGAGCGGACTTGATGATCTTGATCTTCGGCGACGCCGGCCGGCCCGGACGCGGGGGATCGCCGATCCGCACGGGTCGATCGACCCTGCCGACGAGCCCGCGACGATCGACCGCCACGGTGACGCGATAGCGCCCGCCCTTCCAGTCCAGCTCGTAGTCGGCGCGGGTACCGCGCTTCGTGCGCAGTGACCGGACGACGGTGCCCTCGGTGACGGCCGTCATGACGAAGTCGGTCACGTCCTCCTGCGGCACCCCCACATCGCGGAAGTCCTCGCCCCGGTCGGTGAGGACCCGCTGCTGCCCGTGCGCGTCCATCCCGACCGCGCCGCCGTCGCGGCCGGGGCGGACATCGACGACCCTCGAGTCGACCCGCCCCTGTGCCTTCAGCTCGGCAGTCAGGTCGGTCCGGTCGGCCGCGTCGGAGGGTGCCCGCTCCCGGGGTGGGCCGCGGAGGACCGGCTTACCCGGATGGGCCAGCACGCCGGTGCCGGCCACGTCCAGCGCCAGCAACGAGCACCCTCCGACGTGCCCGCCCACGCAGGCCGGCCCGTTCTCGAACGTGTTGGTCAAGCCGCGCCCGGCGAGGACGTCGAACGCGAGCAGACCGGCGTGTGCCCCGGCCAGCGCGCACGATGTCCGCCCGTCACACGCCCTCACCTGGTGGTAGGCCTCGGCGGCGTTGTCGACGGTGTGGGCGTAGAACCCGGCGCGCAGCGGCGGGATCACGTTGACCACCCGGAAGACCGGATCCACCACGGTGCCCAGGGCGGCCGCACCCGCGGTCAGCATGTTGCCGGCGCCACGGCCGCCCCGCAGCAACTGCGTGCCGAGCCAACGTCCCCCTCCCGCGACACGCACCACGGCGGTGGAACCCACGCGCACCGCTGGGCCGACGACCCGCTGCACCGCCGCCGCACCGGTGGCGAGCCGGGTGAACGCCGCCGTGCCCCGCACGCCGGCCGCGAGCGCACCACCCCTCGCGAGCGCGGACCCGGCCAACCGGGACGCCGCCGCCTTCTCGGAGAGCGCGACCGTCATGCGACCGAGGCCGGAGGCCGCGGTCGCCCCGCCGCGGACACCGAGTTTGAGCGCCTTGGCGCCCAACTTGCCGACGAATCCGATGCCCTTCCCGACGGGCAGCACCGAAACAAGCCCGAGCGCCGCGTCCCGGGTGGCTCGCCCGCAGTTCGTGCCGGCCGTGCGGCAGTCGTTGCCGTACTCGTAGACGTTGGTGCCGGTCAGGGTCGCGGCGTCCAGCGCGATGCTGCCGGCGCCGAGCGCGCCCGTCTTGATCCGGGTTCCGAGCGGGACCCCATCGGCCGTGACGTCCGCGTAGAGGTGCTTGCTGTTTCGCACCAACCGCTCGTATCCGCGCTCGATGCGGGGCGTGTACACCTGGTAGCGGACCCCGTCCACGACGGCGGCGTAGCTCTGGTCCATGCCGCCCATCGCGGAGGTGACATCGACGAGAGTCTGGTGGTCGGACGGCATCGCGACCTGCAGCATCGGGTCCTCGACCGGCTTCCCGTCTTCCATCCGCGGGGAGCGGAGCTTCGCGGGGTACACGGCGTCGCCGCTGGACAACGTGCCGCTGATGACGTGCCGGCCCTGGTCGTCCACCGCGATCACGGGGTGCCAGTCAGTGCCCGAGTCGGTGCCGATGATGTGCCCGTCGCGGACCATGTCGGGGCGGAAGACCACGTTGCCGCCACGCCGGTTGTTCGGGTCGCCGTTGGTGTAGGTCCCCTCGGTGTTCGCGACCCGCAGGTACCCGCGTTCCTCGGCGACACCGTGGGCGCCGAACACCGTGTTCGTCCCGACGTCGGTTACCACGGCCGGGACCTCTTCGGTGATGGTCGTCCGACGCGGCACGAGGCCCCAGTCGTAGGTGGTCCGGGTGGAGGTGCGGATGCCGTGCTGGTCGTCGTGGACGTCCCAGCGAACCTTGGAGCCGTCCGGGTAGGTGTCGACGAACGACAGGTTCCGCCGGTCGTCGCCGCCCAGGTACTGGCGATCACCTGCCGGTAGGCGGAGCACCCGGACCGGCACCGCCCGGTGCGGCTGGAGCCGCACCTCGCCGCCGTCGAGCGAGCCGCCGAGGTAAGCGCCCTGGGTGGCGTCGTAGGCGGTGGTGAGGCGGCGGGAGCCGTCCGGGTTCAACACCGTCGTCACGGACCCGGACCTCGGGTTGTTCTGCGCCAACGGCGTGACGGAGAGCTTGATCTCCTTGGTCGTGTCCCAGGCGACCCCGTCGGGGTCGCCCAGGGCTCGCGCGGAGATGCACGTGCTGGAGTTGGAGCCCCCCTTCGCGCTGCAGGATGCCGCGAGCTCGTTCTGCCAACCCTTGTCGTAGGTCATCGGCAACGAGCGCGGCAGGGTCGTGCCCTGCTCGACATCGGTGCAGACGGCCGTCCTGGTGCACTGCGTGTACGTCTTGAGCGGGTTCTCGACCTTGAAGCCGAAGAGCGTGCGCGGATCACCGACCGGCTTGCCGCCTGCGAACGACTGGCAGTGGAACTCCGGCCCGGCGTAGCGGCCGCAGGACTCGCCGTTGCCACCCTTCGGCAGCGGCAGCGCCGCCTTCGGCGCGAGGCCTGCGTGCAGGCTGATGATCTTCTTGCCGTCGCGCACCTGCATCTCGTCGCCGCCGACGGACATCGCGAGCATCCGGCCGCAGGCGCCGCCGATGCCACCGGTGCACGCCTTCTGGAGGGAGAAGATGTCGTTCGTGTCGTACTTCTCGATCTTGCCGACCTGCTTGCCGGTGCCGTCGGAGTTGACGCAGGTGCGGATCGATCCGGACGTGCCGCAGGTCGTCCGCCCGACGACGATCGACGGTGGCGGCAGCGACTCCTTGTCCGTCTTGATGATCTTCGGTGCGGTCCGGCTGATCACCACGGTGGTCGCGGTGCTGGTCAGTTGGTCCTGCGGGCGCCGCTCGATCGTCCCGTACTGGACCTTCGTCTTCCCGGTCTTCGCGTCCTTGCCCTGAACGCGGCTGTTGTAGTCGCCACCCGCCTTGCCCATGTAGTACTCGGCCTCGCGCCGTTGGTCGGCGTTGCCGGTCCGCCGTTCGAACCGCAGTTCCCGACGGGTGTGGTCGTTGAGCTCGTAGCTGGTCTTCTTCCCGTTGCCGTACTCGGTGCACGAGGACGCGCCCGCCTGGTTCGCCGCCCCGCAGTCGACGACCGACGTGCGCGTGGTGTCCTCACCGCTGCCGGAGCCGCGCGGCGCCTGCTTCACCTTCTTCTTCGTGACGACCCGGTAGACGATGATCGGCTTGACGTGCTGGTTCTTCGCCGTGCTGCAGTTGCGCGCCCCGGAGCAGGACGCCTGCGCCTGCGCGTAGCCCTTGCCCGCGATTGCCACGGCAGTGGTGACGACGCCGCCGCTGCCCTGGCCACCGCCGCCGGAGCCGTCGGAGCGGGCCCACGCCCAGCTGCCGTGCGAGGCCGCGTAGTCCTCGGCGTGCGCGCCGTAGCTGTGGCGGCAGTTCCGCGCTCCCGTGCACGAGGCCGCGGCGAACGCGTAGCCGGGGCCGGCCTGCGCCTGCGCGCTCACCACCACTCCACCCGAGCCCACGCGGCCGCCGCCCGAACCGTGCGCCTTCGCCCACGCCGTGTTGGCGCCGAACCGGGCCGATGCCTTCGCCGTCGCCGAGTAGCCGTACCGGCAGTTCGCCGCGCGGGAGCACGCAGCCGCCGCGTACGCGTAGCCCGGGCCGGCCTTGGCCTGCGCCATCACGAGGACCATGCCGGAGCCCTTGCCGCCGCGGCCGGACCCGGCGGCGTGGGCCCGTGCCGTGTTCGCGCCGTGGGAGTCACGGGCTGACGCCGAGGCGGAGTAGCTGCGGTGGCAGGTGCCGACGCCTTCGCAGACCGCCGCTGCCGCCGCGTAACCCCGGCCGGCCATCGCCTGCGCCGCGACTCCGACACCGCCGCCGCCGGTCCGGCCGCTCTTCCACCCCACTGCCTGCGCCGCGGCCTTGTTGCTGCCCTTTCGCGCCTTGTCGCCCGCGCGAGCGATGTAGGAGTAACGACAGTTCGTGCCCTTGGTGCCGTAGCAGGCAGCGGAGGCCATCGCCTGGTTGCCGGCCGCGGCCGCGAGCGCGGTCGTCAGCACGGTTCCACCGCCGACCCGACCGTTCTGGGAACCGTGGGCGAGTGCCTTCGCACCGGCCTTGCGCGCCTTCTGGCCGGATGCGCTGCTCCCCCGGTACGCGAACGTGCAGTTCGCGGTCTTGCTGCCCGCGCACGCCGCACCGGCGAGGGCCTGGCTGTAGTCCGTCTCCGCCAGCGCCGTCGTCGCGCACCAGCCCGTGCCGGCACCGGCACGGTCGCCGCACGCGGCCCGGCCGACGGCGACGTTGCCGCGGAACCGGTCGCTCACCACGCTGCGCACCGCGTAGGAGTGCCGGCACGACGCCGCCAGGCCCGTGCACCCGGCCGACGCCTGGGCTCCCTGCGGAGTCGCGCCCACCCGACCGTCGACCTTGCACGCCTTCGCCGACGTGGCGGTGCAGGAGGAGCCGGCCACCGCGATGTGCGCACCCCTGATCGCCGTCGTCGGCGCGCACGGTCCGGCGCATGCCGTCCCCTGCCGAGCCGCCGCCTCCTTCGCCGCGGCCCGCTGGGCAGCGGCCTTCTGTGCGGCGGCCTTGCGGGCGGCGGCCTTCTGCGCCGGCGACATCTTCGCGTACGCCTTGGCAGCGGCTCGCTTCTCCGCGGCGGCCGCGGCCTTCATCATCTGGGCCAGTGCGCCGCGCGTGGGGGTTGCCGTCGCCCGTCCTGTCGTGCCGACGCGGCAGCCCGCACCGGTGCAGGCACCCGTTGCCTCAGCCAGGTGGTCGGCCGCGTAGGCGCCGGTGGACGTGTCGCACGATCCGGCTCTCGCGCACGTCGCGCTGGAGATCATCTTCGCCGCGCCGACCGGGATGACGACTCCGGGCCTGCCCAGCGTGGTCGGGTTGTCGGTGCCCAGTGACGTCGAGGCGGCCTTCGTCGGGCACGAGGCCTTCGCCGCGCTGCCGCAGCTGCCGGACGAGTATGCCGACGCCACACCGAACCGGCCGGCCTCGTTCGGGGTGGCGCTCGCCGAAACCCCGGTGACGACCCCTGCCCGGCACTCGCCCCACGCCTGCTGGCAGGCGGTGGAGGCATGGGCGCGGCCGGTGGCGACCGGGTCGGTTGCGGCGGGCCTCACGGGCCGCTTCGACCCGTTGCGCACCGCGTCCATCCCGGCGGTCGCGCCGCCGTCGGGACTGGCGGCCGAGGTCGAGTCGCCGGTGACGGCGCCGTCGCAGCCGTCCGGGCAGTCGAGCGAGGAACCGGACTGTGCGGAACCCGCGACACCCGGGATCCAGGTCGCCTTGCGGCCCCGCACGTGCGGGGTGCCGAGGCCGGTGTGGAGGAGGGTGCTGGCGCCGGCGTCGGAGCCGACGCCGCAGGCGGTCTCGGCCCGGCAGCGGCCGGCGGAGTGGGAGTGGGTCTTCGCGGCGTCACCGGCGCCGCTGGTGTACGCGTCGCTGACGGTGCGGACCGCGCAGTCCGGTCCACCGCACTGGGCGTAGACCCAGGACTGGCTCGACGTCACCGGCAGCGGTGACGGAGCTGCCTTCCCGGACTTCCCGGAAGACTCGGAGTTGTCGGTGGCGCTGGCATTGCGCTCGACCAGGTAGTTCACACCGGCGCCCGCGCCGGAGCTCGACTGGATCTGGACCCGGCAGGGATCGGTGGCCGTGCAGGTACCGCGGGTGTTGGTCGTGCTGGCCGACGGGGGACCGCGCGCACCCGTGCCGCCGGGGTGCCGGTTCGCCAGCACCGGGGCGTGCGAACCGGTCGTGCGGGAGTACACGCCGCCCGTGCAGCCGTCCGGGCAGTCGGCGAGCGCGAACGAGTCCGACACGCTCGACGGGCCCGCCACCGGCGCGGAGATGGCCTGCCTGGATCCGTCGCCGGGCGCCAGCGGGGCGGGTGTCTGCTGCTCGTCCTCGTTGATCGCGCGCACCACGTCCGCGACGTCGGTGGCACCGCTGGCGATCGAACGGGACGCGCCCGAGCACGTCCCACCCGTCAGCGTGCAGCGTGCCGAGCTGTCGGAACCGCGCTTCTCGATGCCGTCCGAGCCCTTCGCCGCCGACGTCACGCCGCCGGTGCAGCCGCGCTCGCAGTTCAGGTGCGCGTTCGCGTCAGCCACGCTGGACAGCGCGAGCCGGGTGCCGGTGGATGTCTTCCCGGTCAGCAGCGCGATCGCGTCGCCGGTGGTGGAGGCCGCCGACCGCGCCTCGCCCCCGCAGGCGCCGTTCTGCAGGGAGCAGGTGACCGTGGCCGTGGTGGCCTTGGCTTGCCGGGTGCCGGCGAACGCGGCGGTCGAGCTGGTGGCGGTGCCGGTGCAGCCCTTCGGGCAGTCCAGAGCGGCGGTGGCCGTGGTGCGGCCCGCGCCCCCGCCGACCGTGGTCGACGTGCCGTTCGTGGTGGCGTCGCAGCGGCCGCCGGTCACCGTGCAGGCGACGTTGCCGCGTGCGCCGCGCGGGACGGCGCTGATCGCCGCGTCGATGGCCTGGACCTCGGTCGCCGCGGCGCCGCCGCACGTGCCCGGGCCGCCGGTGCAGTGCAGGGCCGCGTCGGCGGTCGAGACGCTGTGGTGGCCGACCGTCGTGGCGGTGTCGGTCTCGCACGTGCCACCGGCGCCGTGCACCGTGCAGCTGACGGTGCCCGAGCTGGCGCGCGTGACGTCACCGGTGGCCGACCCCGCAGTCGCGCCGGTGATGCCGACCGCGCAGGTCGTGGCGGCGCAGTCGGCGTCCGAGCCGCCCGTGCTCTTCGCGACGCCGTCGCGGGTGCCGGCCACCATGCCGGCGACGGTCGTGACGTCGGAGCCCGCCTGCGAGCGGCAGTCGCCGGAGTTGATCGTGCACTTCGACGTGGTGGTCGTGGCCCGGACGGGCACCGTCTTGCCGGCGACGGGGATCCCGCGCACGGCGCCGCGGGCCGCGGTGTCGGTGGTGCCGTGGCAGATCTCGGCGTGGCAGTCGACTCCTGCGTCGGCGGTGCTCGACAGCACGCCGTTCACGTAGCGGGCGCCGCCGGTGGCGTCGCAGGTACCACCGGAGATCCGGCAGGAGGCGGCGCCGCTGCTCACCCCGCGACCGACGCCGCGGACGCTGCAGTTGCCGTTCTCGGCGCGGCAGTCGGCGTCGGCGTTGCGGGCGTCGACGCGTCCGGTGAGCGTGCACCGGCCTTCACACGATGCCGACGTGACGTTGGCCGCGACCTTCGCCGACATGCGGGGGCCGGACGTGTCACCCGTGCACGAACCAGCGGACGTGCGGCAGCTGGTGCTGGCATCGGTGGCGGTGGCCGTGCTGCGCATCGCGCACGCGGCACCCCCGGCGCACGAACTCGACGCGGTGTTGCTGCCGAACGTGGCGGAGCTGCGACAGCCCTTCGCCGAGCCGGTGAGCGTGCACGAGACGGCGGCCTTCTGATGGCCGGAGCCGGCCGCGGCGGAGCAGCCGGCGGAGATGCCCGCGAGAGCCACGCAGCGATCCGTCTTGGTGGACCCGCCCGCCCTGCTCGCGGTGGAGCACTCGGCGATCGCGCCGGAGCGGTCGCAGCCGGCGGAGACGCCGTTCCCGTCGAGATCGTCGGGACGCCCGTCCGTGCCGCTGCCGCCGAGGATGTCCTGCAGCTTGCCGGTGTCGGCGTAGACCTGCGATCGGCGGGTGGAGTAGGCGGCGAGGTGGGCGCGGTAGGTCGCATCGCTCAGCTTGCCGGCGACGACGCGCTTGCGCTCGCCTGCGAGGGTCTTCTCAGAGGTCGTGAGGGCGCGGTGCCCGGCGACGACGTCGCCGATGAGCTTGTTCTCGTGGCGCGACAGCTTCTTGCTCTCCGCGGCGACCTTGCGCTCGAGGGCCTGCTGCGCTCGTGCATGCCGGGCGTACGCCGCGGCGTCGCCCTTGCCGGCGGCAACGTTCTTCCGCTCGATCGCGAGGGCGTCGCGGCCGCGCTGGACCGCGATCCGGTCGTCGAGGACCTTCGCGACGCGGGCCCTGCCCTCGTCGGCTCCGCCCTCGTCGGCCCCGGACGTCTGGTCCTCGGACGGCGGGCCGCGCTTGCCGGGCGGCCCCTGATCGCCCGTAGTCGCGGCACCGCACTCCTGGCCGCCCCACGAACCGTCGGCGCAGCGGTGGCCCTCCATGGTGGTCGGCCGCTCGGCGTCGTCGACCTGGTCGCGCACGCCCGCCTTGTCGAGCACCGCCTTCACCGTGGCGGCGACCTTCGGATCGCGGGTGATCTCGTCGCGCGCCTTCTCGGCCCACCGCTCGGCCCGCCGGATGAGCTCGGCGCGCTGCTTCCCGGTCGTCCCGCGGAGCCCCGCGACGATCTTCTTCGCGTCCCGCACCGCATCGGTCTCTTCATCGTTCACACCGATCGCCGTGCGCACACCAACCGACGCCGGATTCGGCCGAGCAGCGACCGTCTTCCCGGTGGTCGTCTTCCCGGTGGTCGTCTTCCCGGTTGTGGTCTTCCCGGTTGTGGTCTTCCCGGTTGTGGTCTTCCCGGTTGTGGTCTTCCCGGTCGTGGTCTTCCCGGTCGTGGTCTTCCCGGTCGTGGTCTTCCCGGTCGTGGTCTTCCCGGTCGTGGTCTTCCCGGTCGTGGTCTTCCCGGTGGTCGTCTTCCCGGTCGTGGTCTTCCCGGTCGTGGTCTTCCCGGTCGTGGTCTTCCCGGTCGTGGTCTTCCCGGTCGTGGTCTTCCCGGTCGTGGTCTTCCCGGTCGTGGTCTTCCCGGTCGTGGTCTTCCCGGTCGTGGTCTTCCCGGTCGTGGTCTTTACGGTGCCACTCGAGGTCGACTTCGCGGGATCCTTCTGCCCAGAAGTCTTCTTCTCGCCGCTCGACGACTTCCCCTCGGACGACTCATCCTCGGACGAAGACTTCTTCTCACCCCTCGAAGGCTTCTTCTCATCGCCCGACTTCCCCCCGGACGACTCATCCTCGGACGAAGACTTCTTCTCACCCCTCGAAGGCTTCTTCTCACCGCCCGACTTCCCCCCGGACGACTCACTCTCGGCCGAAGACTTCTTCTCGCCTCCACCCGAGGAGTTTCCCTTTCCACCTTTCGCGGTGGATGCGGTCGCGGCCGGAACGACGACGGCCGCCGAAGCGGGCGACGCCATCACCACGGATCCCATCCAGAGCGCCACGAGTAGCCCGGCGATGATGAGCACGCCACGCACGATCGACATCGCGACGTCCGCGAGCCCGGGCCGCAGCCGCACGGCGCACGACTCGGCACACACGGCGAGGCCAGTGGCCTCGCCATCGTGTGCATAGGTCGCGCGCATGACGTCAGATCTCCTCGGAAGCGTTCACAGGGAACAAGAAGCTGCGGAGTAGAACAAGAGCAGCCGCATGATGAACAGGCCGACACCGGCCGAACGGGAAGGTCAGTTCCCACATCCGCACGTCGCGCCCGAGGCAGCGACCCGCTCTCCCCCCGACGGTCCGGCGCGCAACGTCAGCAACGGCTCGTCCGGAAGGACGATTGAACGATAGCCGGACAGCGCAGGAAGGTCCACCCCGCGGATACTCATGGAGGACCTGAGTGGAAACACTCAGGCGCTCGAGGAGCCTCACAACCGCAGCTGATCGGCACTCGAGCCGCCGTCGGTAACCGGATTCACCTTTTGCCTAGCCAGGTGTCGAACATTCTCTTGGCTGCCGAGTACACCGGTAGCGGCGCGGAGAAGGAATGTTCGTGCTGGACCTCAGTGGGCGGGAGGCTGTCCCCGCCTGATCAGTGATGAGGACACCGAGTTCATCCTCGCGACGGCCACCACCCGCCCGGGCAGGCTCGGATGCCCGTTGACGGGAGCGTGCGCAAGCTCTCCTCATCCAGCTGAGAATCTAGGCTGGCCGGTGCGCGCGCGTCCGTCGTAAGCGGTTGCGCCAACTACTGCGCAAGCCCCGCGTGTCATTCCAGCGGACCCGGAAGGAGTCGCGCGATCTGGGGCAAGGACCCACGATGGACCGGATCAAGCAAGTGACCAGCAAAGTCTCGAAGTGGACGCCCAGCTCGTCGACGACTTGGTGGGCGGCCATCACCGGGTCCTGCCTCACGGGTGCGCCCAGTAGACCGCTTCGATGAACGACGACCCTGGCGGACGCTCGCCACCGCAGTCGTTCGGGTGACGCGTTCCACCCTTACCGGTGCGAGCCGCAGAGCCCGAGTCTCCATGTTTCGTCAGCCCGGTGGGGCCTGCGCCTCCGGCTCGTCATTCGGGGTCCGGGCGACGAACCTGATGAAGACGGCGCCGAGCACGCCGAGCATGATCAGCACGCCCAGCGAGAACCAGCCGAGGCCGGTGATCGCGGCGCCCAGCTGGAGCAGCAGGCCCAGGCCGATCGCTGCGAGCGTGAGTCGGTAGCCGGGTTCGGTGCGGGCGATCGCGAGGACGGCGGTCCGGTTCGCGGAGCGGAGCGCTCGGGTCGCCCACCACGCGAACGTGATGACATCGAGGACCGACAGACCCGCGAGGATGCGGACCACCAGTCCCGGGGTGCCGAGGCCGCCGAAGATGAGGACGGCCGTCGCGGCCAGGCCCAGCGCCGCCAGGTGGACCAGCAGGTGGCGCCACATCAGCGCAGTCAGGTTCTGCGCAACCGCCGGCTCACCCGGGTCCATCGAACCGGCCTCGACCAGCCCGTGCAGGGCAGGGCCGATCCGCAACATGGCCGAGTCGAGCATGGCGAGGTTGTGGCGCGCGCTGAAGTGGGTCGGGTCGATGCGGAGGGCTTCGTGGTATGCCTGCCGCGCGATGCGCCATTTCTTGAGATCCGCGGCGATGTCTCCGACGAGGACGTGGTGATCGGGGTCTTCCGGTTCGAGCTCGACCGCCTGTCGCCCGACGGGAAGGGCCCGCTCGTGGTGACCGGCCCGATTCAGCACGAACGCGTGGTGAGCGTGGGCCACCCCGGATTCGGGGTCGCGCGCCACGGTCCGTTCGGACCGCTCCACGGCCTCGTCGTGCCGGCCCATCCAGGAGAGGTGGGTGGTGTAGAGCAGGTACGCCCACTCGTGGTCGGGGTCACCGGCGAGTGCGGCCGCGGCGGCGGCCAGCCCTTCTTCGTAGCGGTCGGCCGCGAGCAGGGTGGCCGACAGCTCGGCGAGGAGGCCAGGGTCTTCCGGTTCGGCGGCGAGGGCTTCCCGTGCCACCCGCTCGGCGTCGTCGAGCCGGCCGAGCCCGCGCAGGTGCTCCACCCGCTGCGCCGCCTGCTCTGCGCTCACAGCTTGCGGTGCTTGCGCAGGTAGGCGGCGAGGTCGTCGTAGCCGCCGTCGGTGTTGGCGAACATGACGACGTTGCGCGCGGTGGCGAACCATGGGCCGGTGCTGGGGCGCACCTCGCCCAGCGCGGCGACGAGGTCGGCGGTGGTCAGCGGCTGCAGCCGCTGGGCCTGCATCGACGCGGCCAGTGCCCGTTCGGCGGCCGTGGTGCAGACGTGGGCCAGGTCGGCCCCGGAGTAGTGCTCCGTCGCGGCGACGAGCCGGTCGACGTCGATGCCGGAGGTCGGCCGGTCCCGCAGGTGGTAGCGCAGGATCGCGGCTCGTGCGGGAGCGTCGGGTGGGAGCACCAGCAGCATGCGGTCGAACCGTCCGGGTCTGCGCAGCGCGCTGTCGATGTCCCACGGGTGGTTGGTGGCGCCGAGGACGAAGACGCCCTCGTTGTCGCCGCCGAGCGAGTCCATCTCGCTCAGCAGCTGGTTGACCGTGTTGCGCATGCTGCTGTCGTGGCTCAGGTGGGCGCGCTTCTGGCCGAGCGCGTCGATCTCGTCGAGGAAGAGCACGCAGGGGGCGTTGCGCCGGGCCGCGGCGAAGATCCCCGCCAGGTTGCGCTCGCTGGACCCGGTGTAGATGTCGAGCACATCGGCGATGCCGACGTTGAAGAAGTTGGCGCCCAGCTCGCCTGCGACCGCGCGTCCGATGAAGGTCTTGCCGCATCCGGGCGGGCCGTAGAGCAGCAGCCCGCCGGAGAGGCTCTTGCCAAAGGCCTTGGCCAGCGCCGGGTTGCGCATCGGGCCCAGGAACGCGATCTCGAGGCGCTGCTTGACCTGCTCCATACCGCCGACGTCCGCAAGACGCACGGACGGCCGTTCGATGTCCTCGACGGTCGGTGACGGGGTGGCGGGCTCCTCGATGGACAGGGCGGGGATGTCGGCCACCTGCTCCTCGGCGTGCCGCCAGTCGAAACCTTCGGCGGGCGCCGGGCCGGGCTCGGCCGGTTGGGTCATGAGCGCCGTGATGCGTTCCAGCATCGCGACCGCGCTCGCGTTCGACGGCTCCGTGGCGAGCACGTGGCTGCAGTGTTGGAGAGCATCGCCCGGCCGATCCCGTTCGATGAGGAGCTCGGCGACGTGGAGGCGCAGCGGGACGTCGGCCGGGGCGGCCGCGACGGCAGCGAGCAGGGTGGTGAGGAGCGGGTCGTCAGGCATCGAAGAGGAGTATGTCCGGCAGGGACGATCCGAGTCACACCCGATTTCGTCCGAGCGTGGCCATCCTCCGAACCGGCGGTGCTGTTGTGGTGCAAACCCTCGAGTGTCGCCGTGCCGAGCTTGTCCTCGCCAGCCAACGCGTCGTTCGCCGCGTCGACGTGGCCCGATACCTCTCCGTCGGACATGCCGGTCACCCGTTGGAGGTGCGCGAGCGCCTCACCGGCCCGGCCCTGCACGTTGGCGAGGCCAAGGTGTGTGGACTCGTGGCACGCCTCGCAGCGATGGTCGGCACGGCCGGTCACCATCCGTCGCAGTCGCTCCCAGTCCCGCTGAGCCGTTCGGCCGCCTCGCGGACGAACAGCACCAGCGGGACGTCTCCGAGCTTCGGCACGATGTAGAGCCCGGATCTGCGCGTCGTAGGTCATTCGCGTGGTCGGGTCGATCTCGTGCTGGGCCATCCAGCGCTCAAGGAGCGCTCCTACGGTCGCCTTGGTCCTACCGACCTTCAGCGCGTCGGCCTCGGCCTGGGGGCGCGTGAGGACCTTCTCAGCATCCTTGTACGCCTCGGGATCGGCACGGTCTCGTAGAGGACGATCCGCTCGCGTGTGCTCGGGTCGGAGCAGGCCGAGACGCGGGCCTGCCAGCCGTCGCCGTGCCGGCGAATCCCGCCGCGCCTGCGGCTCGCGATCGGTCCCCCAGTGCCTGCCACGGCTCGGAAGCTAGCAAGGTTCGTGGCCAAGACTGTGGCCAGAGATCAACAACCGATCCGACAAACGATCTCCGCCCTGACCGTTCGTGCTGGTCAGGGCGGAGATTCTTGCTGTGCGCCCGAAGGGATTCGAACCCCTAACCTTCTGATCCGTAGTCAGATGCTCTATCCGTTGAGCTACGGGCGCGTGCTGTTCAGTTGTACATCATGCCGCGACCGACCCGGAAGTCGACCGCACCAGCGCGGAGGCTCCGGGATTTGAACCCGGGATGGGGGGTGACCCCAAACCGCATTAGCAGTGCGGCGCCATAGACCAGACTAGGCGAAGCCTCCCGGGGCCTCTCGGCCTCCAGCGGACATCAGAGTACATGGGTGGGTCCAGCGGGTTCACGACCCCCCGGTCGCGAGGGCGAGGAAGGGGCCGAGGGCGTCCGGGTTCTGGAGGGCGCCGCGGCTCACGGCGCGCTCCGGTGGCGTGCCGGCGAGGATCTTCTTGACCGGTACCTCGCACTTCTTCCCGTTGAGCGTGCGGGGGATCGCCTCGACCACCACGAACCGGTCCGGGACGTGGCGGGGCGACAGCTCGGTGCGCAGGGCACGGCGCAGGGCGGGCTCCACGTCGTCGAGCGAGGTTCCTTCTGCGAGGACGAGGAAGCAGAGCAGGGCTCCTTCGTCGCGGGCGCCGAGCTCGGTGGTGTCGATCACCAGCGAGTCCATGACCTGCTCGAAGCCCTCGACCACGGCGTAGAAGTCGGCCGTGCCCATCCGCACGCCGCCGCGGTTGAGCGTGGAGTCGCTGCGTCCGTAGATGACGAACGACCCGCGCGGCGTGCGGCGCACCCAGTCACCGTGCCGCCACACGCCGGGGAACTCGTCGAAGTACGCCTCGCGCAGCCGGGTGCCGTCGGGGTCGTTCCAGAACATCACCGGCATCGACGGCATCGGCCGGGTGATCACGAGCTCCCCGACCTCGTCGACGAGCTCCTGCCCCTTCTCGTCGTAGGCGACGACGGCGGCCCCGAGCGAGGCACAGCTGATCTCACCCAGCCACACCGGCACGTTCGGCGCGGAGCCCACGAACGCGGCGCACACGTCGGTGCCGCCGGACACCGAGCAGATCTGCACGTGCTCGCCGACAGCGTCGCCGACCCAGCGGAACCCCTCGGCGGACAGCGGGGCGCCCGTTGAGCCGAGGGCGCGCAGCCCGCCCAGGTCGAACTGGTCGCGGGGGCGCAGCCCGGCCTTGAGGCTCGCCTGGATGAACGGGGCGGACGTGCCGAAGTACGTGACCCGGTGCCGCTCGGCGAGCCGCCACAGCGCGCCGAGGTCGGGGTAGCCGGGGTTGCCGTCGTAGAGGATCACTGTCGCTTCGACGAGAAGGCTGCCGATGAGGAGGTTCCACATCATCCAGCCGGTGGTGGTGAACCAGAAGAACCGCTCCCCCGGCCCGAGCTCCATCTGCAACCGGAGCGCCTTGAGGTGCTCCAGCACGATGCCGCCGTGGCCGTGCACGATGCCCTTCGGCAGGCCGGTCGTGCCGGACGAGTAGAGCACCCACAGCGGGTGGTCGAACGGCACCGGTTCGAACGCGAGCTCACCCGGGGCACCGGTGAACTCGGCCCACGGGACGGCGCCGTCGAGCGTGGCGGTCTCGTCCAGGTACGGCACCAGCACGGTGGCGGCGAGGGTGGGCAGCTTCTCCCGCAGCTGCTGCACGGTGCTCCGGACGTCGAACCGCTTGCCTCCGTAGACGTAGCCGTCGACGGCCAGCAGGACCTTCGGCTCGATCTGCGCGAACCGGTCGTGCACCGCCCTGGCCCCGAAGTCCGGCGAGCAGGACGACCAGATGGCGCCGAGGCTGGCCGCGGCCAGGAACGTGACGAGGGTTTCGACGCTGTTGGGCGCCAGCGCGACGACGCGGTCACCCCGGCCGACCCCGGCGCGCACGAGCCCGGCGCGCGCACGGCCGACGAGGTCGCGCAGCTCTCCGCGCGTCACCTCGCGCTCGACACCGTCCTCCCGGGCGAAGACGACCGCGAGATCGGCGTCGGCGCCGGGCGCGAGTGCGTGCTCGGCGTAGTTCAGCGTGGCCCCGGGGAACCACTCGGCACCCGGCATCTCGGTGCGGCCGAGCACGGCATGCGGCTGCTCGTGGAACCGGACGCCGAGGAACTCGGCCACCGCCGACCAGAATCCGGCCTGGTCGTCCACCGACCAGGCGTGCAGCGCGGCGTAGTCGGGAGCGTCGACGCCTCGGTGCTCGCGCACCCAGTCGGTGAACTCGGCCAGCGGACCGTGGTGGTCGGGGTCGGGGGTCCACAGGACGTCGGGGGCCTCGGCGCCGGTCATACGCGCAGCATGCATTCCGAGGTCCGCCCGCGCCAGAGGCGTCCCGGGTGGTGGATCAGCGCAGGTGGGAGTCGAACCAGTTGAGGGTGCGCTGCCAGGCGTCGGCGGCCACGTCCGGGTCGTCGTCGAATCGGTGGCCGCGGCGCGGGTAGACGACGACGTCCGTGGCGACCTGCGACGACGCGGCGGCGTCCCGCAGCCGGATGACCTCCGGGTCCGGCCCGCCGCCGTTGACCTCGCCGTAGATGCCCAGCCACGGGCAGGTGAGGCCGGGGGCGGCGTCGACCAGCGCGGGCAGCCCGGTGGCCGGGGTCGCGGCCACCCGGTCGCCCGCCACCGTGATGGCGGCACCGAGCGTGCGTTTCGCGGCCACGAGCAGCGCTACGGAGCCACCGAGGTCGAACCCGATCACCCCCATCAGGTCGGGGGTGACGCCGTGCTCGGCGAGCCACCCGAACGCCGTGTCGGTGTCGGCCATCACCTGCTCGCCCTCGAGCCGGTCGACCTGTTGCTGAACCTCCTCGTCGGCGCCGTCGAGCTCATCGGCACCGTCACGGTGATAGAGATGTGGGGCGACGGCGAGCCAGCCGTCCGCGGCGAGGCCGTGCACGATGCCGCGTACCGAGTCGGTGACACCCCGCGCCTCGTGCAGCACCACGATCCCCCCGCGGATCGCGCTGACCGGTTCTGCGACGGTGAGTCGCAGCGCACTGCCGTCGACCAGAGGGACGGTCTCGGTGCGGATCTCGGTCATGGAACCAGGGTGTCACGGCTGGGTGAAGTCGGCGGCCTCGGGCACGGTTACGGTGACGTTCATGACGCAGATCCGCCCGGACCTCGACAGCCTGCCGGCCTACGTGCCCGGGAAGACCATCCCGGGCGCGATCAAGCTGGCGAGCAACGAGGTCGCCCTCCCTCCCACCCCGCGGATGCTCGCCGCGATCGCTGAGGCCGCGACGAGCGGCAACCGCTACCCCGATCTGGCCGTCGCAGGCCTGACGGCGCGGTTGGCGGAGGCTCGGGGCGTCGCACCGGAGCGGATCGCCGTGGGCTGCGGCTCCGTGAGCCTGTGCCAGCAACTGGTGCAGGCCACCTGCCGGGAGCCCGAGGACGAGGTCGTGTTCGCATGGCGCTCGTTCGAGGCGTACCCGATCGTCACGCAGATCGGCGGGGCGACGATCCGTACCGTCCCGATCGACGCCGAGTTCCGCCACGACGTCGACGCGATGGTCGCCGCTGTGGGGCCGCGCACGCGGCTCGTGTTCGTCTGCAGCCCGAACAACCCGACGGGCACCGTGGTCACCCGCGCGGAGCTGGAGCGCCTGCTCGCTGCCGTCCCGCGGAACGTGCTGGTGGCGCTGGACGAGGCGTACCACGAGTACGTCACCGACCCGGACGCCGTGGACGGCATGGACCTGATCGACGTCCACCCCAACCTCGTGGTGCTCCGCACGTTCTCGAAGGCCTACCGGCTGGCGGCGCTGCGCGTCGGGTACGCGATCGGGTCGCCGGAGGTGGCGACGGCGCTGCGCAAGGTCTGCTCGCCGTTCAGCGTGAGCTCGATGGCGCAGGCCGCCGCCGTCGCGGCGCTCGACGACGAGGAGGTGCTGCTCGCGAGCTGCGCCGACGTGATCGAGGAGCGGGTCCGGGTGCGCGACGCCCTGCTCGCCGCCGGCTTCACGGTGCCGCAGACGCAGTCCAACTTCGTGTGGCTCGCCCTCGGCGAGCGAACCGCCCCGTTCGCGGCGCACTGCCTCGACCACAAGGTCGTCGTACGCCCGTTCCACCCCGACGGCGTGCGCGTCACGGTGTCGACGCCCGAGGAGAACGACGCGTTCCTCGCGGCCGCGCGGGCGTTCCAGGAATAGCCGAAGGCGGCCCGGCCCCGAACTGGTCGGGACCGGGCCTGCGACGGGGTCAGCGGGTGACGCCGCGCCTGCCGTAGACACCGGCGACGACGGTGACACCGATCGCGGCCACGACGACCTGCAGGATCAGCTCGATCCAGTCGATGCCGCCGGTGTCGGCGACGCCGAACAGGCCTGCGATCCACGTGCCGATGAAGGCCGCCACGATCCCGACCAGGATGGTCAGCCAGATCGGGATGTTCTGCTTCCCCGGCGCCACGAGGCGGCCGACGAACCCGATGATGGCGCCGATGATGATGGCGGTGATGATCCCCGTAACAGTCATCCGTGCTCCCGACTCTCGTCCGGGCCGCAGCCGCGCGGCTCGTGTAGTCATTGGGTAGCACGGTGTGACCACCGTCGCACTAGGCAACCGCAGATGCCACCCGGTCGGGCCGCGTTCGATAACAGTTACGGCATCGATCAGGCTTCGAGGACGTAACCCTCGCCGCGAACGGTGCGGATGCGCTCCGAACCGATCTTGCGCCGCAGGTAGGAGATGTAGACCTGCACGAGATTCGGCGAAGCCGGCTCGGACCAGACCTCGCGGGCCAACCTGTGCGGTGGCACCACCGCGCCCGGCTCGGCGATGAGGGCCATCAGCAGCGCGTACTCGGTGGGTGACAACGACACGGGCTGCCCGTCGATGGTGACGTCGCCGAACTCGGTGTCCACCACGAGCTCGCCGTGGCGCAGCACGGTGTTCTCGACGGCGGGGCCGAGCCGCAGGCGCAACCGGATCCGGGCGGCCAGCTCGTCGACGGCGAACGGGCGTACGAGGAAGTCGTCGCGGTCGCCGCGCAGGAGCCCGAGCAGACCGAGCCTGCGTTCGCGCGGCGTGACTGCGATGACGGGCACGTTGGGCGCCTCGTGGTGCACCGCGGCCAGCACGGCAGCCTGGTCCGGGCCCGGGAGCTCGACGTCGAGCACGACGAGGGCCGGGCCGCGGTTGCGGACGGCGTCGAGCACGCCGATGCCGTCGCTCACCGGGCTGACCGACACGCCTTCGGCACGAAGGCTGCGCAGCACAGAGGCCGACGCCGCCGTCGGTGGCAGCGCCAGCAATACGTGGTTGTTGGTCGGGGGCATCGTGTTCGGGGGCACGGACACACGCGCCGACACAGCGGTCGACGTGTACGAGGACGCACCCCCCGGGGGAGCAGCGGGGAGCATCGCCAGACACCTTTGCGCAGCGGGCGGCCCGTAACAATCGGCTAACGGAGCGACATCACTTCCAGGAGTACGACGGATAGGCGCAACCTGAGAGCGCGATTACCCCGAACGGGGTACAAACCGCGCGCAACCTCACCGATCGGGCGCGTTCCGGCGCGTGCAACCTACCCCTGGGCGCGTACGAGCAACCCGCACTCTCAGGTTTCCGATCACGAGCCGTCACCGTCCCTATCGTTCCGCCCCATGCGAAGGACAACCTCCGCAGTGGGCGGTCGCTCGGGCTCTGCCACCGAGCTGATCGAACGGATCACTGCCGAACGTGGCAGCGACGCCGTCACGGACACGGGCCGCCACCGGCTCCCGTCCCGCCACGCGGAGGCCGTCGTCACCACTGAGGCGCCCCGGACGAGCTCGATGACCCGGCGGCTCGCACCGCTGGCCGTCGGCGCCGTCGTAATGCTCGTGGCCACCCTCGTCGCCACGCTCGCGCAACCCCCGGAAGACCCCTCGCTCGCGGCGCAGGAGCTGAGCAACACCGTCGCCCGTACCGATCCCGCCCAGGCGCCGCCCGCGACCCCGGAACCGACGCCGGAGCCGACCGCCGAGCCCCAGGCCGCCGCCGAGCCGACAGAACCCCCTGCCACGCCCAAGCCGGAAGCCGCCGAACGCAAGACGGCAGGCAACGGCCAGGCCGCGGCACCCCGCAAGAGCGGTGAGGGCAAGTCGGCGGCCGCCGCGAAGGGCTGGACCCGCGCCGGCGGCGACGAGTTCAACAGCGGACTGAGCCCGCTGTGGAGCCCCTACGACAGCGAGGGGCACGACGGCGCCGGACGCCGCACACCGGACGCGGTCAGCGTCGAGAACGGCAGCCTCGTGATCCGCGGCGACTCCGAGGGCAACACGGGCGGCATGTCCTGGAAGGAGGACCAGCGCTTCGGTCGCTGGGAGATGCGCGCCCGGTTCCCCAAGGGTGACGACCAGTACCACCCCGTGCTGATCCTCTGGCGCGAGAGCGGCGGCAAGGAGAACGGCGAGATCGACTTCGCCGAGACGACCAGCGCGTCGCCCGACGTCTCCTTCTTCCTGCACTACGGCAGCGACCAGAAGTACGCGAAGAAGACCCTCGACATCACGCAGTGGCACAACTACGCGGTCGAGTGGGTGGATGGCAGGGTCACCGGCTACATCGACGGCGAGAAGTGGTTCGAGAGCACCGACTCGGAGACCCTCCCGCCGGGCAAGATGCACGCGACGATCCAGCTCGACTACTTCCCCGAGGGCGGCTCGCCGAAGCCCACCGAGATGTACGTCGACTACATGCGGATCTACCGCTAGAACCCTCCGACTTCCCCGACGACTGCCCATACCCCGTCCCGCCCGGCGCTCCCCACCGGGCGGGGCGGGACGTTCACCGGGACGTCAGCAGCCGGGCGAGCCGCGTGTCGGACTCGCTCAGGGCGTCGAGGTCGAACGTCGAGGTGGACGCGAGCAGCTCGTCGGCCCCGGTGCGGTGGAACAGCTCGCCGAGCTCGGCGGCGACCGTGGCCTCGTCGCCGTGCACCGTTCGGCCGACGGCGTCCTCCATGACCGTGCGTTGCCGGGCGGACAACACCCGATCGGGGTCGACCGGCTCCAGCGCCGGGAACTGCCCGGTGGTGCGGGCCGCGGCCAGCGCCCACGCCTCGGGTAGGGCCAGCTCACGGGCCGCGGCGACCGAGTCGGCGATCAGCACGTCGAGCGAGACCACGACGTACGGCCGGCCGCCTGCGGCCATGGCGCGCCCGCGGTAGTCGTCCAGTGCCTCCCCGACGTCGGCGCTGTCCAGCACGGGACCACCGAGCACGACCGGCAACCCCGCGTCGCCCGCGATGGCGAGGCCCCGCCCAGTGGCCAGCACGAACACCGGAACCGGACGCTCGAGGCGTGGGCGGGCCGTGACCGGGCCCCGGCCGTCGAGGTAGGAGCGCAGCTCGTCGAGATCGGCCTCGAAGGTGTCCGGCGCGTCGGCCGCACGGCGCAGCGCCGTGCGCACCGGAGCGGTGAAGCCGAGCGAACGGCCGACGCCGAGGTCGATCCGCCCGGGGAACAGCGCCTCGAGTACCGCGAACTGCTCGGCGACGACCAGGGGCTGGTGGTTGGGCAGCATCACACCGCCGGACCCGACCCGGATGCGGTCGGTGCGGGCGGCAACGGCCGCCATCAGCACCGGCGGGCTGCCGCTCGCGATACCGGGCACGGCGTGGTGCTCGGCCACCCAGAACCGGTGGTACCCGAGCCGCTCGGCACGCCGCGCCCGCTCGACCGTGTGCCGGAGGGCAGCGACGTCCGGCTCGCCCGCGCGGGTGCGCGAGCGGTCCAGCAACGAGAGCTCGACCTGCGGATCCATCGCTTCGCCCAACACGCCGACCCCGCCTGCCATTCCAGAGCTGGTCGGCTGGCGGCGCACTGAAACCGCGACTCACGCGCACCCAGCCCGCGACTCGCGGAAGTGAGTGGGTCAGTGGCGGCGTTTCGTGTGCGGGCGGCCGCCGCGGGTCTGGCGGGCCAGGTCGTCGCGCGGGCCGACGTGCGTCGGATCGCCCTTCTTCGCCTTGGCCCGGCGCTCGGCCCGGTTGAGCGGAGCGGCCTCCTCGTCCGGGTCGGTGGCGGGTTCCGGCTCCGCAACCGACTCGGGCTGCTCGGGGTTGGGCGGTACTGGCTGGGACACGGAGAACCTCCGAGGTGGTCGGGATGGGGACGGGGTTGCTCTCAGAGGATCATCGGTACAGCGTAGTGCCCGGCTAGGCGAGAGGGTCGCGCGTTCCGGCTCTCAGCGGGCGACGCGGGGGTAGCGGATCAGCAGGCTCGCCAGCACGTCGTCCGTTCCGAGGGCGGCGTAGGTGTGCGGGGCGTCGGCCGTCCACTCGAGGTGCGCGCCGGCGCCGGCGCGCAGCGGGGCTTCCGCGGGACCGGCCTCGAGCACGCCCGCGAACACCGTGACGTGCTCGGTGACACCGGCCTGGTGCGCGGGCGAGCTCTGCGCGAGGCCTGCCGGAACGCGCATGCGGTAGAGCTCGTACGTGACCGGGCCGTCGTCGAAGACGCGCAGCAGCTGGATCTGCACGGCGGCCCCGCGGAGGGTGGCGGGCGGTGGGCTGAGGAGAGCGGTCAACGGCAGGTCGAGTGCGGCTGCCACGGCTTGCAGCGTGTCGAGGGTGGGGTTGCGGGTGCCGGCCTCCAGCCCGGACAGCGTCGCCTTCCCGACGGCCGCCCGGCGCGCCAGCTCGGACAACGACATGCCCCGGCGCTCGCGCAGCTCCCGCACCCGGCACCCGACCTCGGCCGCGCCCTCGGGGAGGGCCGGCCGTGATGTGCCTTCCCCCGCCGGGCCCTCGCTCGCCGCTGTCACGTCGGCTATCGTCCCATCGTTCCGTAAACGGAACGCACGATGGGAGGGATACGTGCGGCTGCAACCCGTGCTCGCCGGCATCGTGACGGCGCTGGTCGGCTTCTCCAGCGCGTTCGCTGTGGTGCTCACGGGTTTGCGCGCGGCGGGGGCGGACGAGCGGCAGGCGGCATCCGGCCTGCTGGTGCTGTGCCTGACGTGCGGCCTGGTCACGCTCGCGCTGGGGCTGCACCACCGGATCCCCATCAGCATCGCCTGGTCCACACCCGGTGCGGCACTCCTGATCTCGACTGGCCCGCCGCCCGGCGGCTTCCCCGCCGCCGCCGGCGCGTTCCTCGTCTGTGGCGCGCTCGTCGTGGTGGCCGGCCTGGTGCCGGCGGTCGGGCGGCTGATCGCGCTGATCCCCGTGCCGATCGCGAGCGCGATGCTGGCCGGCGTACTCGTGGAGCTCTGCATCGCCCCGGTGCGGGCGCTCGCGGAGATTCCGGTGCTCGCCGCGCCGGTGATCGCGGTGTGGGCACTCGTCGGCCGGTTCGCCCGGACGTGGGCGGTGCCTGCCGCGCTCGTGGTCGCGGCCGTCGCGATCGCGCTGACCGGGCCGGGACTCGGTGACGTGGCCATCACCCCCGCACTCGTGTGGACCACGCCGACGTTCGACCTCGCCACCGTCGTGGGCGTCGGGATCCCGCTCTTCCTCGTCACGATGGCCTCGCAGAACCTGCCCGGCGCCGCCGTGCTCGCCCAATACGGCTACAGCGCGCCGATGCGCCCCATCCTGACCACCACCGGCCTGGCGACGATCGTCTCCGCGCCGTTCGGCGGGCACGCGGTGAACCTCGCGGCGATCAGCGCCGCGCTCGTCGCCGGACCGGACGCCCATCCGGACCCCCGGCGGCGCTGGGTCGCCGCCGTGACCGCCGGGGTCGGCCTTGCCGTCCTCGGGCTGGGCGCCGGGCTCGCGGCGGCCCTCCTCGTGCTGTCGCCGCCGGTGCTGATCGAGGCGGTCGCCGGGCTCGCGCTGCTGGGTGCGCTGGCCGGGGCGCTGTCCTCGGCGGTGTCCTCGCCGGACCGGCGCGAGGCCGCCGCCACCACGTTCGTGGTGACGGCGGCCGGCGTCGGGTTCCTCGGCATCGGAGCCGCGTTCTGGGGACTGCTGGCGGGGGTGGGCGTGAGCCTGCTGCACCGGCGACGCGCGCCTGCCGATGCGGTCACCTCCCCACGCTGACCGGTTCGAGATGCCGAGCGAACGGCTCGTCCAGAGGCGCGCTCGTGAGCCGGTTCGCGAACGTCGACATCGTGTAGGCGCCGATCCCGAGCACCACCTCCAGCGCGTTGCGGAGCGTGTAGCCGTTGTCGAGGAGGGACCGGACGGAGTCGTCGGGCACGTCGCCCGTGGTGGCGAGCACCTCGAGGACGAACGCCCGCAGCGCCTCGAGCCGGGGATCCGCGAGCGGCTCCCCCGCCTGCAACGCTGCGACAAGCGCTTCGTCGGCATCCAACCCTCGCAGCTTGCCGGTGTGCATGGCGACGCAGAGGTGGCAGCCGTTGCGGACGGCGATCGTCATGATCAGGACTTCTCTGGCCGTCGGATCGAGGGTCGACGCCTCGAACATACCGCTGAGGCGCAGGAACCCGTCGAGCAGCTCGGGCGACTCGGCGAGCCGGGCCACGGCGCCCGGCACGAACCCGAACCGCTTCTCGACGGCGCCCATCGTGCGGCGGGCGGCCTGCGGCGCGGTCTCGATCGTGTGGGCGGGGAACATCTGGGACATCGGCATCTCCTAGACTCGACAACGTGGTTGACCAAACCGTAAACCAGGTTGTCGAATCTGTCCATGGTTGATCGGGAGGACGAGCCGGGCTGGATGCTCCCGCTGCTGCTCTTCGGTGGCTTCCGCACGCTGATCGACCGGCTGCACGCCGAGCTCGCGCGGCAGGGACATTCCGACATGCGCCCCGCCTACGGCTTCGCGATGCAGGCGATCGGCCGCGACGGGGCCACCGCGAGCGAGCTGGGCAGACGCCTCGGCGTCTCGAAGCAGGCGGCAGGCAAGACCGTCGACCGGCTCGTGGAGCTGGGCTACGCGGAGCGGAGCGCGGATGCAGCCGACGCGCGGCGCAAGCTGGTGCGGCTCACGCCGCGCGGGTACGACGCGCTCGCCCGCTCGGCCGCCGTGTTCGAGCAGCTGCGAGCCGAGTGGGCCGAGCGGCTGGGTACCGACCACGTGCGCGCGCTGGAGGCGGACCTGCGGACGGTCGTGCCGCCCACCGCGATCCGTCTGGATGTGGCCGGCTGGTTCGGCCCCTGAGTCAACCTGTCAGGCCCCTGCGGGCCAGGAGCGGGGCCAGCTCCGGGTCGCGGCCGCGGAAGGAGCGATACGCCTCCATCGGGTCCACGGCGCCGCCGCGGGAGAGCAGCTCGCGGCGGAACCGGTCGCCGTTCTCCCGGCGCAGGCCACCGTTCTCGGCGAACCAATCCACGGTGTCGGCGTCGAGCACCTCGCTCCAGATGTAGGAGTAGTAGGCCGCGCTGTAGCCACCGCCGAAGGCGTGGTTGAAGTAGGCGCTGCGGTAGCGGGGCGGCGCGGTTGGCTCGGCGATGCCCGCCGCGGCGAGCGCGTCGGCCTCGAACCGCTCGACGTCGATGACCTCGTCATCCGGGCCCAGCCGGTGCCATGCCTGGTCGAGCAGCGTCGCGGCGAGGTACTCGGTGGTGGCGAACCCCTCCCCGAACCGCCGCGACGCCGCCAGCCGCTCGACGAGCTCGGCCGGTAGCGGCTCGCCGGTCTCGTGGTGGCGGGCGTAGCTCGCGAGGATCTCCGGGTCCTCCAGCCACATCTCGTTGACCTGCGACGGGAACTCCACGAAGTCGCGCGGCACGGACGTTCCGGAGAAGGTCGGGTACCGCACGTCGGAGAAGAGGCCGTGCAGGGCGTGGCCGAACTCGTGGAACAGGGTGCGCACGTTGTCGATGGTGAGCAGGGTGGGCTCGCCGTCGGCGGGCTTTGCGATGTTCAGCGTGTTGAGCACCACCGGCTTCGTGCCCAGCAGGTGAGACTGCGTGACGAAGGAGTTCATCCACGCGCCGCCGCGCTTGGAGTCGCGGGCGTAGAGGTCCGCCACGAAGAGCCCGAGCTGTCCGTCCTCGTCGAACACGTCGAAGACTCGCACGTCCGGGTGGTAGCGCGGCAGGTCGTTGCGCTCGGCGAAGCGAAGTCCGTACAGCCGGCCCGCGGCGTGGAAGACGCCGTCGTGCAGGACGCGCTCCAGCTCGAAGTACGGGCGCAGCGCGTCGGTGTCGAGGTCGAACCGCGCCCGGCGCACGCGCTCGGCGTAGAAGGCGCGGTCCCATGCCTCGATCGGGAAGCCTGCCGCCTCGGACAGCTCCGCCGCCTCCGCTCGCGCGTTCGCGACCGCCACCGGGGCGAGCTTGCCCAGCATCGCGTCGATCGCCTCGACGGTGCCCGCGGTGCCGATCTCGACGACCCACGAGGCGTGGTGCGGGTGGCCGAGCAGCGTCGCCCGTTCCGCACGCAGCGCGACCATGCGCAGCACGATGTCGCGCGTGTCGTGATCCCCACCCGATCCACGGGCTGTGGATGCCGTGTGCAGCCGTTCGCGCAGCCCGCGGTCGGTGAGCGAGGCGAGTGCGGGCTGCCCCGTCGGGAGCACGAGCGTGAGCAGGTAGCCGCTCTCGTGCCCCCGCTCGGCCGCGGCCCGCGCCGCCGCCGAGACCCCGTCGGCGGGCAGGCCGTCGAGCTGTGTGGCGTCGTCGACGAGCACGGCCGCCGCGTTCGCCCCGGCGAGCAACCGCGTGCCGAACTCCGTGGCGAGGGCCGAGAGCTCCGCGTTCAGCTCCTTGAGCCGCTCCTGCTCGGCGGCCGCGAGTCGGGCTCCCGCCCGCACGGCGTCGCGGTGGCGCCGCTCGAGGAGCCGCAGCGACTCGGCGTCGAGATCCAGATCGTGGCGGGCCCCGAACAGCGCCTCGATGCGGGCGAACAGCACCGGGTCGAGCGTGATGGCGTCGGCGTGGGCGGCGAGCCGCGGCGCCACCTCCGCCTCGATCTCCCGGATCCCGGGCGTGCTGCACGAGCCGACCAGCGTGAAGAACACGTTCGACACGCGCCGCAGGGTGGCGCCCGACCGCTCCAGCGCGACGACGGTGTTCTCGAACGTCGCGGGACCCGGGTCGGCGGTGATCGCCTCGACCTCCGCGCGCTGCTCGGCCATGCCCGCGGCGAACGCGGGGAGGAAGTGCTCCTCGCGGATGGCGTCGAAGTCCGGGAACTCGAACGGCAGCTGGCTGGGGGCGAGGAACGGGTTGCCGGTCACCCGCGCGAGCATAGGTCCGTGGCGGGTGTTCAGGTCGGGGTCGGCGCGGTGGTGCGCGACGGCGGGAGGGTCCTCGTGCTGCGCAGGGCGGGCGCTCACGGGGCAGGCACGTGGGGGTTGCCGGGCGGCCACCAGGAGTTCGGCGAGTCGCCCGAGATCACCGCCGTCCGCGAGACCCTCGAGGAGACCGGGCTCGTCGTGCGGCCGACGGTCCGGCTGGGTTTCACGGACGACCCGATGCCCGAGATCGGGCGGCACTACGTCACGCTCTTCATCGGCTGCACCCGGCTCGGCGGTGAGGCGCAGCTGCGCGAGCTGGACAAGGCCACCGCGCTGGCCTGGCTCACGCCCGCCGAGCTGCGAGATCGCCGGGCCGAGCTGTTCGACCCGCTCGGCCGCTGCCTCGACGCGGGGCTCCTGGACGGGAAATCTGCTTGACCTGAACCCCGGTTCAGGTCGGAGGCTGCCTTCATGGACGTCGCCGCCTACCTCATGCGGATCGGGGCCGCCCGCCCGGCCGCTCCCACGAGCGCCTCGCTCACCGCTCTGCACCGGGCGCACGTGCGGTCCGTTCCCTTCGAGGACTACGACATCCACACCGGGGTCGCGATCTCGCTGGAGCCGGCCGCGCTGGAACGCAAGATCGTCCAGCGGCGTCGCGGCGGGTACTGCTACGAGCTGAACGGTCTGTTCGGGGTGCTGCTGCGGGAGCTGGGCTTCGCGGTCACGATGGTCGGGGCGTTCTCCCTCGACGACGACGGCACCCGCGGCCGGGACGCCGACCACCTGCGGCTACTGGTGGACGCCGTCGACGGCAGCTGGATCGTCGACGTCGGCAACGGGGCGCGGTGGACGGAGCCCGTGCCACGACGCCCCGGGGTGCACGGCAGGGTGCAGGTGTACCGCGTCGGCGACCTGTGGTGGATCACGGAGCGCCGCGGCGACGGGCGGTGGGAACGAGGCTGGGCCTGGACGCCGCAGCCGCGGGAACTCGCCGACTTCGCCGACCGCAACCGCTACCAGCAGTACGACCCCGGCTCGGACTTCATCGGCCGACGGCTCGCCGCACTGGCCACCCCGACCGGCCGGATCTCACTGGTGAACGGCGTCTTCGCCGAGCTCGACCGCGGGGTGCGAACGGAGCGGGAGGTCTCCGCCGCCGAGGAGTGGGCGCTGCTCGCCGACCGCTTCGGGATCGTGCTGGATCGCCAGTGGGCCGAGCGCGTGCCCGTACTCGCGACCTGCTGAGCCGGAGTCGTGAGCGGATACGCGTGCTATAGCTCGCGTATCCACTCACGACAGTAGCTGTGAGGCCTTCTCCCCTATCGCAACCGCGGTGGCGGCCGTGCCGCGCCGGGGAGCGATCGGCAGCACCGAGGTGTCGGCAACCCGGAGCCCGGCGATCCCGTGGACGCGCAGCTGCGGGTCGACGACCGGCCCGATCGCGGCGCTCCCCGACATGTGCACGGCCGTGGTGAGGTGGGCGCCGATCCAGCCGTCGAGCGCGCGATCGTTGCCCAGCACGTCGCCGCCGGGCGCGACGCGCGTGCCGACGCCGGCCCGCAGCAGCTCGGCGGCGGTGCGGATGGCGTGGCGGAGGAGGCGGCGGTCGTGCTCGGTGCGCAGGTACCGGTAGTCGATCCGCGGCCGGACGCGCGGATCGGGGGCGGTGAGGGTGATCGTCCCGCGGCTGTCGGGGCTCGCCACCATGCACATCAGGTGCAGCTCGCCTGCCGGGGTGAAGGGCCGGACGAACGCGAGCACCTCGACATCGCCTCCTGGATCCGCGCCGGCGTCCCAGTCGAGCGCGGCCTGGCTGCCCGGCGTGTGCGGGTGGGCGGGTGGGTCGCTGGTGGTGAAGGGGACGAACACCGCTGGGTGGTCGGTGAAGCCCTGCCCCACCGGCAGGTCGAGGACGACCGGCACGCCCGCGGCGCGCAGCATGTCGGCAGGCCCGATACCGGACAGCATCAGCAGGTGAGGGGTGGCGACGCCGCCTGCGGCGAGCACCACCTCCCCCGCCTCGACGACCGTGCCGTCGAGCAGCGCGACGCCGCGGGCGCGGTCGCCGTCGAGCAGCACCCGGGCCGCGGGGGCATCGGCCCGCACGGTCAGGTTCGGGTGGCCGACGAGGTAGGCGCTCGCTGCGCAGGTGCGCATGCCGTCCCCGGCATTGCTCGGCACCAGCCCGGCCCCCGGCGGGGCGCCCGCGTTCTTGTCGGCTTCCAGCCCGTGGCCGATCCGCTGCGCGGCGGCCAGGAACCGCTCCGCCACCGGGTGGAGCAACTGCCCGGCGGGGCGGCGGACGGGGACCGGGCCGCGGTCGCCGTGGCCGGGTGCGGTCGGGAGGTCGAGGTCGTGCTCGGACCGGACGAAGTGCGGGAGGAGGTCGGGCCAGGACCAGCCGGGCACGCGCCAGCCCGCGGCGTCGGCGGGGGTGGCGCGCACCCAGTTGGCGCCGTTGATGGCGCTCGACCCGCCGACCACCCGGCCGCGCGGCACGCTCACGGTGTGGCCGGGCCGCAGCTCGGCCGCGTAGGACCAGTTCAGTGGGTGCCCCGGCCTGGCCCCGTCGAGCCAGTCCGGCGGCGCCGCCACCGGCCCTGCCTCGAGCAGCAGCACCCGACGCCCAGCGTCCTCGGCGAGCCGGCCCGCAAGGGCGCAGCCCGCGGAACCGGCGCCCACCACGACCACGTCGTACACATCAGGGAGGATGCCTGGTGATGAGCGATCTCGCGCAGGATCTCGCCGCGTTCCTCACCGCGGCGCCCACCCCGTACCACACCGTCGCCGAGGGCGTGCGCCGTCTGGGGGAAGCCGGCTTCACCGAGCAGCCGGAGGCCGGGCCTTGGGCGGACGGCCCCGGCGGCCGCTACCTGGTGCGCGACGGCACGCTGCTGGCCTGGTTCATGCCCGAGGGCGCCCCGCCCGGAACGCCCATGCGGATCTTCGCCGCGCACACCGACTCGCCCACCCTCAAGGTCAAGCCGCGGCCCGACACCGGGTCGGCCGGGTGGCGGCAAGTAGCGGTGGAGGTCTACGGCGGCGCGCTGTGGAACTCGTGGCTCGACCGCGACCTCGGTCTCGCGGGCCGCCTCGCCCTCTTCGACGGCTCCGTCGTGCTCGTCGACGTGCGCAGGCCGCTGCTGCGGGTGCCGCAGCTGGCCATACACCTGGACCGCCAGGTGAACCAGGGCCTCAAGCTGGACCCCCAGGAGCACCTGCTGCCCGTCTGGGGACTGGGCGCCCCCGCAGAGGGCGACCTGATCGGGTTCCTCGCCGCGGAGGCAGGCATCGACCCGGCCGAGGTGGCCGCCCACGACCTCGTCGTGCACGAGCTCACCCCGCCCGCCCGGCTGGGCGAGCACGAGGAGCTCCTGGTGGGCCCGCGGCTGGACAACCTCGCGTCCGTGCACTCGGGCATCTGCGCCCTGCTCGCCGCGGCCGACGACGCGGCTGGGGTGATCCCCGTGTTCGTCGGCTTCGACCACGAGGAGATCGGCAGCGCCTCCGCGACCGGGGCCGCCGGTCCGCTGCTGGAGACCGTGCTCACCCGGCTCGCGGGCGGCTTCGACGCGCGCGGCGCCGCGTTCGCCGCGTCCCGCTGCCTCTCGGTGGACGTCACCCACGCCGCGCACCCGAACTACCTCGGCCACCACGACCCGAACCACCGCTCGGTGCCGAACGGCGGACCGGCGCTGAAGGTCAACGCCAACCAGCGCTACGCCACCGACGCCCCCGGCGCGGCCGCGTGGCACCGCGCGTGCCGGGACTCGGGCACCCCCACGCAGGTGTTCGTCAGCAAGAACACCATGCCCTGCGGAAGCACCGTCGGGCCGATCCTGTCCACCCGGCTGGGCATCCGCACCGTCGACGTCGGGATCCCGGTGCTCTCGATGCACTCCGCGCGGGAGCTGTGCGGGGTGCAGGATCCGGCTCACCTCGCCGCAGCGGCCACCGCGTTCCTCACCGACCCGCTCTGATCCCCTCGAAGACCCGCGCGAAGCTCGCGGCACCGTTGCCCTCCGCGACCTGGTGGGCGAGCAGGGCCTGCAGCGGCGCCACGAGGTCGACGGCGACGCCCTCCTCCCTGCTGGCCTGCACGATCGTGTCGAAGCCGGACTTGTTGAACGCGATGGTCTGCTCGTCGGCTGTGGTGTAGTCGCCCGAGTCGATGAACGCGGCGTCGTACGGGAGGCCCGCCGTCATGGCGGTGACCCATGCCGCGGCCTGTCCGGCGAAGTCCGCCGCCGGGACCCCGGCGCTCCCGACGAGCGCGGCCCCGTGGAAGAAGCCCGCGAACATCCCGTACATCGCCGACAGGAGCGCGAGGTCGTAGAGCGAGGCGAGCCCGGCGTCCTCGCCGAAGTACTCCGCCGTCCCCAGCAGCTCCAGGCCGGACCGGTAGCGCTCGAACGCGTCCTTCGAACCGCTGTAGAGGAAGCGCGCGCCGTCCTTTCCGATCATCGGCGGGGTCGCCATCATGCCGCTGTCGACGTACTCGATGCCGTGCGCGGCCGCCCACTGGGCCATCTCGCGGGCCTGCCGCGGCGTGCCAGTGGTGTAGTGGATCACGGTGCGCCCGGCGAGCTCGCCAGCGACGGGTTCGACGATCTCGCGAGCAGCGGCGTAGTCGAGTACGCACACGATGACGAGCGGGCTCGCCGTGATCGCCTCGGCGACGTCCCCTGATCCGACCGCACCCTGTGCGACGAGCGGGTCGGCCCGGCCGGGGGTGCGGTTCCAGACGGTGGTCGGGTGCCCGCCCGCGAGCAGGACCTCGGCGATCCGGGTGCCCATGGCACCGAGGCCGATCACGGTGACGGGCGAGCGGTCGTGCTGGGACATGGTGTTCCTCTCGATCGTCATCTCCGGACGACCCCACCGTCCCGCCGCGCGCTGACGCTCCTCGCACGGATCTCGCACGGTGCCGTGAGTGGCCTTACCGTGGTGCGAATGTCCCCGGAACCCCACCGAGGAGGTCGCGTGAGCGCGGAGCACTCCCTCGCCGACGGCCCGGACGTGTACTGGTTCGTCGGCGGCCCGCTCGACGGTCGCGTCGACACCCGCGAGCCGTCCGACCCGGCCCCCGGCACCGTGCGCTACGTGCACCTGCACGAAGGCCCGAAGATCGTGCACCACTACGACCTGCACGAGGTGGCAGGCCACGGCGGCGAGTACCGGCTGCGCGACCCGGACCACGACGACGCTGGTTGACCCCCCGATCACGGGGTAAAGACGGGAGCCGACATCCGGGAGGCTCTCGTGTCATCCACCACGACCGCCGCGCAGTCGCTGTGGCTCGCCGCGCTGCCGAGCACGGCCTACCCACCCCCGTCCGGCGAGCGCACCTTCGACGTCCTCGTGCTCGGCGGCGGGATCACCGGCCTGACCACAGCGCTGCTGCTCAAGCGGCGCGGTGCCCGGGTGGCCGTCGTGGAGGCCGGGCGGGTCGGCGCCGGGGTCAGCGGCAACAACACCGCCAAGGTGACCGCCCTCCAGTCCACCGTGCTGACATCGATCGCGAGCACCCGCGGCTCGGAGGTCGCCGACGAGTACGCCGCGCGCAGCCTCGCCGCCGTCGAACTGGTGGCCGAGCTCGCCGCGGACGAGGGCATCGACTGCGACCTGCGGCGCCGTGACGCGTTCACCGTGGCCGTGCGGGACGCGGAACTCTCCGACGTCGAGCGCGAGTTCGAGGCGGCCCAGCGGGCGGGACTTCCGGTCGAGATGACCGCGTCGGTCGACCTGCCCTACCCGGTGGCCGGGGCGGCCCGGCTGCGCGACCAGGTGGCCTTCCACCCGGTGCAGTACGTGGCGGGGCTCGCCGCCGCCGTCGACGGCGACGGCTGCCGGGTGTTCGAGAACACCCGCGCGCTGAGCGTCGCGGAGGGCAGCCCGGTGCGGATCGAGACCACGCGCGGCCCGCTGACCGGCGACCGGGTTGTCGTCGCGACGCACTACCCGGTCTGGGATCGGGGGCTGTACTTCGCCCGGATGGAGGCGAGCCGCTCGTACTGCGTGGCCGCGCGCGTGCGCGGCGAGCCCGTCAAGGGAATGTCGATCACGGTCGGCCCGCGGACGTGGTCCTACCGGTCGGCAGGCGACCTGATGATCGTGCTCGGGAGCGGCCACCCGACGGGGGCGCGCGGTGTCGACCGGTCCTGCTACGACGCGGTCGAGGAGCACCTGCGCGAGCACTGGGACGTGGAACAGGTGACGCACCGCTGGTCGGCCCAGGACCCGACGCCATACGACCACACCCCGATGATCGGGACCTACACCCCTGGCAACTCACGGATGTATGTGGCATCCGGCTTCTCGAAGTGGGGGCTCTCCGGCGGCACGATGGCAGCGGCGATCCTGTCCGAGCAGATCGGCGGGGGCAAGGGCACGGACGTGTTCAGCCCGCACCGTGTCTCCCTGCGCGCGTTGCCGCGGCTCGCGCGCCTGAACGCGAAGGTGGGAGCCGACCTTGTCGGCGACCGGCTGATGCCGGGACGGATCTCCTCCGCCGAGGAGCTCGCGCCGGGCTCGGCGGGTGTGGTGCGCTCGGGCATCGAGCGCACCGGGGTGTACCGCGACCCGGACGGTGGCCTGCACGCCGTCTCGATGCGGTGCACGCACCTTGGCTGCCTCGTTCGCTTCAACGCCGCCGAGAACAGCTGGGACTGCCCGTGCCACGGCTCGCGGTTCGACGTCGACGGCGAGGTGCTGGAAGGGCCTGCCGTGCGGCCGCTGCCCGGGCGGATCCCGCCGGGTGAGTGACACGCATCACGAATCTCCCGGCGGGCGAGCGCCCTCCTCGGTCCGGCGGGTGGCGGCCATACCGGGGGCGCCGCTACCCGCCACCCGTCTCCGCAGCAGCACCGGCAGCGCCGCCGCGATCAGCAGGCCTCCCGCGGCGAGCAGCGGCGCTCCGCCCGCCGCCCATGCCGCGTACACCGCGAACGTCGCCAGCTCCGTGCCCAGCCCGGCCACGGAGGTCACGGTGGCGCGCGTGGCACTCGCGATCCGCTCCTGCAGCCGCGCGTCGAGGACCACGAGCACCGCCCGATAGCCGCCGTAGAACGCGGCGACGGCGATCACGCCGGCCGCGACCCCGAGGAGCACCATCGCCGTCCCGAGGATCACCGCCAGTGCCCACGCGGGCAGCCGGGCGGCCGCTCCCCCGAGCGCGGCACCCGCCGTCCCGCCGAGCACGATCGGGACGGCGGCGAGCGGGACGGCCGCGGTGGGAATGCCCCATCCCGCCAGCAGGAGCGGGAAGTACTCCTCGACGCCGTCGTAGGCAGCGAGGACGGCGGCGGCCAGCAATACGGGCCAGACGCCGGGGCTACGAGTCGCGTCCCTGACGCCGGAGCGCAGCGTCGCCAGGTAGCGGGTGCCGTCACCGTCGTCGTGGCGGGACGGTTCCGGCAGGGTCGCGGCGACGCAGGCGGCGGCGAGGCACGTGCCCACGCTCACCCACCCGGCCATCGGGAACCCGCCGACGACGAAGAGCCACGTGGCCGCGAGCGCCGCCGGCAGCTGGGCCACCAACTCCATCGCGGCGACCCAGCCCGCGACACGCGCGTAGTGCTCCTTCGCCCCGGCCGCGGCCAGTCCGTCGTAGAGCAGTGCCTCCTTCGCACCAGAGACAAGCGATCCGCCGAACCCCCAGAGCACGAAGCCGAGCGCGAACCCGGCGAAGCCGGGCATCAGCACCCACGTGGCGTACGCGGCGGCCTGCAGGACCCCCGCCGCCACCAGGCACGAACGCCGGGAGAACCGGTCTGCGAGCGCGCCGGACGGCACCTCCGTGAGCACCGCGACCGCCGACCAGATCGCGAACAGCGCTGAGACCTGCGCGACGGACAGCCCCGTGGCCGTGAACAGCAGCGCGTACAGGGGGTACAGCGGGACGACGTCGCTGACAAGCGCCCACCCCACGATGCGACGGGCGAGCGGGCGGGCGGGAGGCGGGAGAGTGCGTCAACCAGGCACGTCGGGAGGTTAACCGCATCGGTTATCCGATCCCAGCGATTTCCGTTCCCTGGCACGATCCAGAACGTGATCACGGCTTCGGTGCACCTCGTCACCGGTATCCAGGCGGCGGGCAAGTCGACGGTGGCGCAGACCCTCGCCGAGCGGCTGCCCGGTCGGACCGTGCACGTGCACGGCGACCAGTTCCGCCGCTGGATCGTCGGCGGCCGAGCCGAGATGACGCCGGACGCAGGCCCCGAAGCGGTCCGTCAGCTGCGGCTACGGCACCTGCTCACGGCCCGGACGTGCGACACGTACGCCGACGCCGGCTTCACGGTCGTGGCCCAGGACATCGTGCTCGGCGACGAGCTGCCGCGGATGGTGGCGACGATCCGCACCCGGCCGCTGCACGTGGTCGTCCTCGCCCCGCGGCCGGACGCCGTGGCGGCGCGGGAGGCGCGGCGAGGCAAGCAGGCATACGGCCCGTGGACGGTGGAGGCGCTCGATCAGTCGCTGCGCACCGAGACACCGCGCGTGGGGCTGTGGCTCGACAGCTCCGAGCTGTCCGTGGCCGAGACCGTCGACGAGATCGTGCGCCGAACCGACGAGTCCAGGGTGGCGTGACGCGTTGTCGGGAATCTCCAATGCAGGCGCGCCGACCCGTGCCAGGCTGCCTTCGTGTACGGCTACATCGCCAGCATGCGGACGCGGCCCGGCGAGCGTGACGAGGTCGTCGCGCACCTGTTGAAGAGCATCGACGGACTCCCGGCCGCGGGATGCCTGTCCTACGTCGTGGGCGAGTGCCCTGACGACGACGACCGGATCTGGGTCACCGAGGTGTGGGAGAGCGCCGAACACCACGCGTCGTCCCTGGAACTTCCCGAGACCAAGGCCGCGATCGCCGCCGCCATGCCGCTGCTCACCGGCGAGTTCACCCGGCAGGAGACGCGGGTGGTGGGAGGGGTCGGGCTAGGAGGGTCCTGAGTTGCTCAGGGCGCTCCTAGGATCCGATTCCGGAGCGCGCGCCCGGGTAGTCCGGTCTGGTGGCCGACTACGACACGGCGATCTTCGACGTCGACGGCACGCTGGTCGACACGAACTACCACCACGCACTGGCCTGGTTCCGAGCCTTCCGGCGCCACGACCTGACCGTTCCGATCTGGCGGCTGCACCGGGCGATCGGGATGGGCGGTGATCACGTGGTGCCGGCCGTCGCTGGCGATGACGTGGAGGAGCGACTCGGCGAGCAGCTGCGCGCGGACTGGTCCGACGAGTTCGACGCGCTGCTCGGCGAGGTCCAGCCCTTCGACGGGGTGCGTGAGCTGCTGGACGACGTGCGCCGCCGGGGCTTCACGCTCGTGCTGGCCAGCTCCGGCAAGGCCGAGCACGTCGACCACTACCTGAGCCTGTTCGGCGGTGCCGAGCTCGCCGAAGCGTGGACCACCTCGGCCGACGTCGAGCAGACCAAGCCGGCGCCGGACCTCCTGCAAGCCGCGCTGGAGAAGGTCGGCGGCCGTTCCGCGGTGCTGGTCGGTGACTCGGTGTGGGACTTCCGGGCCGGCGCGCGGCTGGGGATACCCGGCTACGGGCTGCTCACCGGCGGCTTCTCCGCCGGCGAACTGCGCGAGGCCGGAGCCGCCGAGGTCTTCGAATCGCCCGCGCAGCTGCACGAACACCTCGACGATGTGTGCCGATAACTGACCTACATCGCTCCTACGGTCGTGCCCGACGACGACCGAGGAGCACGAATGATCCACGAAGCAGCGGTGTTCCAGCTCGCCGACCTGGCCGCGGTGCACGCCTTCACGCTGGTCGGGGCCGAGGACATGGACAGCGTCCTGCCACCACTGTTCGACATGCCGGGCGCCGACCAGCCGCGCCCGTTGCGCGAGGTGCTCGCGCACGCCGCCTACGACGAGGCCTGGATCCCGGACATGCTCGCCGGGCGCACCATGGACGAGGTCGGCCGGGACACCTACGACGGCGACCTGCTCGGCGACGATCCGCACGGCAACATCGCCCGCATCGCCGAGCGCGCCCGCGCCGCCGCCGCGCGGGTGACCGACCGCGACGCCGTCGTCCACTGCGGGTACGGCGACGTCCCGGCATGGGACTACTTCTGGCAGCTCAACGTCGCGCGCACGCTCGCCGCCCACGACATCGCCCGGCACCTCGGAGCGGAGTCCCCCGTGTCCGAGGAGCTGGCGAAGGCGATGTGGGAGGGCACGGCGCCGGCGGCCGACATGTGGCGGTCGTTCGGGATCTACCGCGAGGAAGTGCCGGTCCGCGATGGCGCCTCGTGGCGTGCGCGCTACCTCGGCCTCACCGGCCGGAAGGAGTCGTAACGCGCGCACGGCCCCGAGCGAGCCAGGCCCATGCCCAACTTCACGGCGCCCTTCGCCGTGCAGCCCGGTGAGGGTCCGGTTCTCGAGACGCCCACCGGCGACGCGATCACGGTGAAGGCCGACACCATGAGCACCAACGGCTCGCTCACGGTCCTCGAACTGCTGGTCGCACCCGGGTCGGGACCTGCACAGCACATCCACGTCCGGGAGGACGAGGTGTGGTGGGTGCTCGAGGGCAAATTCCGGTTCAAGGCCGGTGACACCATGCTCCGGGCGTCGAGCGGCGGCATGGCCTTCGGGCCGCGTGGCGTACCGCACAACTTCCAGAACATCGGCGACGCGGCCGGACGGCTGCTGATCATCACCTCACCGTCGGGGGTGGAGCGGTTCTTCGAGCAGTTCGCCGCGCTGCCGGGCCCGGTGGACGCCGAGGCGCTCGCCGCCGTCGGCCACGCGAACTGGATCGAGTTCATCGGTCCGCCGCTCGCGATCTCCGACCCGCTCTAGCGGCACCCCAACTACCGTGCGGTGATATGGCTGCGAACGAGCCGACGGAAGTGCGCTTCCGCGCCGCGCACGCCGGCGACGCCGAGCAGGTCGCCGCGTTGCACGCCGCGAGCTGGCGGCGGCACTACCGCGGCGCCTACGCCGACGCCTATCTCGACGGTGACGTCGTCGCCGACCGGCGGGCGGTCTGGTCGGCGCGCCTGGCCGATCCGGCAGGCGGCGTCACGGTGCTGGCCGAAGACGGCGACAGCCTCGCAGGGTTCGTCCACGTCGTCATCGACGAAGATGCCGCGTGGGGCAGCCTCGTCGACAACCTGCACGTCGCCCTTCCCCACCAGCGGACCGGCGTCGGCACCGCCCTCCTCGCCCGCGCCGCCGAGGGCATCCTCGGCCGCGCCGCCGGTCCGGCCATCTACCTGTGGGTGCTCGAGCAGAACGTCGCCGCGCAGCGGTTCTACCGTGCTCGAGGCGGAGCCTGCGTGGAGAAGGCGCTCGTCCCGCCGCCCGGTGGTGTGCCCATCCGCCTGAACGGCGCCCCGGCCATGCTCCGCGTCGCATGGCCGGACGCGTCAGCGCTGGCCCACCGACCCTGAGGCGACACCGCCGCCCGCGAACCGGTGCACCTCCGGCGCCCCGCCTGCGGCGAGCTCGTCGGCTTGCGCGAACCGCAGCATCCATGGGTCCATCCGGACCAGGACGAACCCGGGGTCGGCCGGTCCGCCTGGCCAGATGGTCGCGGGGTCGAACCCGGTCGGCGCCGGCAGCGCCGCCACCACCTCCCACACCCGCTCCCGCTCGCCGGGATCGAGGACGACCCGCGCGTGGCATTCGGCGACGGCGACGTCGTGCTTCTCCCACCAGTACGAGCACGAGACGTACGGGGTGGCAGCGATGTGACCGAGCTTCGGTGTCGACGAGCGGGTGGTGAGCCATCCGACCAGCCCGCCGTCAGCGAGCGCCTCCCAGACCGGATGGACGACCCGAGAGCGCGGCCGTCCGGACGTGTCGACGGTGCCGAGCGTGCACCAGACGATCTCGTGGGCGATCGCGATGAACCGCTTGACCGGCGAAGACATATCCACAACCATAGTTGCACAACGAGAGTTGTCAACCATGGTTGTAGAGTCGCGACGTGCCCGTCCCGGACGATCTGCTCGACTTCGCCGTCGTGGCCCAACTCGCCGGGCTTGCGCTCACGGACCGCACGCTCGAACGGCTGCACGAACGCGGCCACACCCGGCTACGGGTGAGCCACGGCTACCTGTTCCAGCACCTCATCGATGGGCCCATCACCGTCGGCGAGCTGGCGCAGCGGCTCGGCGTCACGCAACAGGCCGTCTCGAAGACCGCGGCCGAGCTGAGCGCCGCGGGGTACCTGCAACGGATGCCGGACGCCACGGACGGCCGGGTGCGCCGGGTCGCGCTCACCGAGCGCGGCCGCGCCGCGGTGCGAGACACCCGGGAGATCCGGGCAGAGCTGGTCGGCGAACTGGCCGAGAAGCTCGGCGCCGACCGGGTCGAGTCGGCCCGGCGCACCCTGCTCACCGCGATCGACATCGCGGGTGGCGCGGCTGCGGTGCGCAACCGCAGAGTGCGCCCGGCGCAGTAGGCGCGAAGACCGGCTCCACGAGGGAGGTCACGTTCTCCGGCTCTCCGGTGCCGGCAATCATCGCCGCGGGACCCGAAGAGCTGGCTGGTCACCGTCGCATGGCGCAAGTTCCTCGACGCGACCCGGACCGAAGCCGCCCGCCGCCGGCGTGAGGACCTCGTCGACGAGGAGCCTGCCCCCGGGCCGGCTACCGCGGTGGACGACACGCTCCAGCTCTACTTCCTGTGCGCCCACCCGTCGCTGACGCCGTCGTCAGCGGTCGCGCTCACGCTGCGCGCCGTCGGCGGGCTGACCACCCGCGTCGCGAGCGTGCGGTTCGACCAGCCCGGCGACGTCGCCACCGTGCTGCGCGTCCTCTACCTGGTCTTCAACGAGGGTTACTCCGGCGACGTCGACCTCGCCGCCGAGGCCATCCGGCTCACCCGGCAGCTCGCCGCCGCGATCGACCACCCCGAGGTGGCGGGGCTGCTCGCCCTCATGCTGCTCCACCACGCCCGGCGCGCCAGCCGGACCGCTCCCGACGGGAGCCTGGTGCCGCTCGTCGCGCAGGACCGCAGCCGCTGGGACACCGCCTCGATCGCCGAGGGCGTCGAGATCCTGCAGGCGGCGCTGGCCCGCGATCGGTTGGGCGAGTTCCAGGCCCAAGCCGCCATCGCGGCCTTCCACGCCGACGCGCCCACCGCCGAGGAGACCGACTGGGTGCAGATCGTCGAGTGGTACGACGAGCTCGCGCGACTGACCGACAGCCCGGTCGTGCGGCTCAACCGCGCAGTGGCCGTGGGCGAGGCCGAGGGACCACGCGCCGGGCTTGCAGCGCTCGCGGCGCTGGACGACTCACTGCCCCGCCACGCCGCGGTCGCGGCGTACCTCCACGAGCGCGCCGGCGATCCGGAGACGGCGGCGCGGCTGTACGCCGAGGCGGCCGAGAAGGCACCCAACCTCGCCGAGCGCGCCCACCTGACCCGCCAGGCCGCCCGGCTCAACGCCCGCCTGCGCCGCTGACCGGTCGCGCCCACCGGCGGCTGCTCGACCGGACCGAGCCGATGGACCGACAGGATCGCGCCCTGACGCACCCCGGCGGCTCAGCCGCTCGACCGGCGGCGGGCATGATCCGAACTGCCGGTTGTCCACGGCTGCCCGCACGACCATGAGCACCCGAAACAACGGATCATGGGCGGTTGCCCCCTTGTGGCCGGTCAGGTGTGGGACCGCCGCCGGCCTCCCTGATCGCGACCTGCATCGCCCGGTACGCCTGCAGTCCCTGTACGTCCCGGTCAGCGATGGCGTACGACTTGCCGTCGATGTCTGGCTCCCGGTCGAGCGGATCGCCGCAGGCGAGGCAGTCGGTGCGAGGACACTCAGCGCCTTCCGATCGGCGCATCGGAGGGTTCCGCGGGGCAGAAGGTATCGGCGGCCGGGCGGTGGCCGGTGAGGAGGAACGTGGTCACGTGCCGGTCGCCGCAGGTGTTGCCGGTCCTCGCGTAGGAGCCGTGGCCGGTGGCGGCGACGGTGACCATGCGTGCCCGGTCACCGAGCGCCTCGCGCATCCGGAGCGCGCCGGAGTGCGGGGTGGCCGGGTCGTGCAGGTTCTGCACCAGCAGCACATTGGACGGGCCGCGAGCTGTGATCTCCACGGGCGGTTCGGCGCGCCGTGGCCAGAACGCGCAGGGCAGCACGTTCATCGGCATGCCCGCGGTCAGCGGGTGGCTCTCCCGGCTCGCCGCCACGCCCCGGGCGTACGTGTCGAGGTCCGTCGGCCAGGCGACATCGTTGCAGATGGTGGCGGCGATCGCGGCCGCGGAGTTCTGCACGACCTCGTCGGGCGGGGTGTTCGGCGCGGGCAGGGCGGTGCGGTCCAGGACAGCGTGCATCAGCTCGGCCAGCCGCGGGTAGCGGTCGGGTGCGTACAGTGCGTCGAGCAGCGTCTGCCGCAGCGAGTTGCCCGAGAGTTCCGGTGGGTTGGCACCCGGCCACGGAATCGGCTCGGCGTCCAGGCGGGCCGCGAGGTCGAGGAACAGCGGGCGCACCTGCTCGGGAGCGTCGGCCAGCCGCTGCGGGTTGCCGGGGTCGGCCGCCCAGTCCGCGAAGGCGGGGAATGCGTCCTCGACGCCGACCGCGTAGTTCGCCAGCCAGCCGCGAGCGACCCGCGTCGGGTCGGGGTCGTCCACGCTGTCCAGCACGACCCGGTCGGTGCGATCGGGGAACAGCTGGGCGTAGACGGCACCGGCGTACGTGCCGTACGACACGCCCCAGATGGAGATCCGCTGCATCCCCAGCGCCTGCCGGATGAGGTCGATGTCGCGGGCCTCGTCCGCGGTGCTGATCTCGTGCAGCAGCGGGCCGCCGTGGACCGCACAGGCGTCGGCAATGCGTTCGGAGTTCTCCGCGTTCTCCGCGATGCTGCCGTCCGGGGCGGGCCATGGCCGCAGCCGCACCAGGGACAGGTCCTCGTGGGCCAGGCCGCAGCTGACCGGCGTGGACTGCGCGACGCCGCGCGGGTCGAAGCTGACCATGTCGTAGGCGTTCAGCACCTCCGCCGGGAGGCTGCGGGCGGCGGCGGTCGGGTCGGACAGCCCCGGCTCGCCCGGGCCGCCGGGCACCAGCATCAGGGTGCCGCGGCGGGCGCCCGGGTCGGCGGCGGGGATGCGGGAGACGGCGAGCTCGATGTGCTCGCCGCGCGGGTCGTCATGGTCGAGTGGCACGTCCAGGGTGGCGCACTGTTGCCGCGGATCGAGGTCGTCGCCCGCGCACACGCCCCAGTCCAGACCGGCGCCGTCGGCCGCTGCCGCGGTAGCGGGCATGGCAGTGAGCAGTACGGCAGCGACCCCCGCCAGCAGCGCGGCCTTACGCCTCGTCGTCGTCATGCATCTCAGCCTGGCCACCCCCCGCCGGCGAACCCATCCGGCGAACCCTCCGAGCGGGCCGGGGGCATGCCCCCGGCGACACGGCCTCGTCCACACCGCCGCCACGGTCCCCTACTGCTCGGCGTCCCCGGGCGCACCGTCATGGGCTGGGTCGACACCGCGATGGCCGCTCACTACCGGCACATCACCGGCCGCGATGCGGCGCGACGTCGCGGAGCGCGTCGGCGGTCTGCTGCGGCGACCGAGTAGGGACCCCGACCAGATCAGGACGGCCGCGACCGGCCGCCTGAGCGGCGAACTGCAACCAGAACTGCAACCACGTCGGCGGCGCCGGTCGGGACGTGATCGTCCTGTCCGGCGCTGCCGCTGGTCAGGACCGCGGAAGCGGAGGGATTCGAACCCCCGGACGGTTGCCCGTCTCTCGCTTTCAAGGCGAGTGCATTCGGCCGCTCTGCCACGCTTCCGTCGATCAGGGTAGCCGCAGATCCACCCACGTCGCGTGGTGGTCGGATGCGTCGTTCAGGCGGGCGAGCGGATCGGCCGCGACCGGCCAGAACACTCCGCTGCGAAGTACCTCCAGCGGCGCCGAGGGCAGCACGTAGTCGACGCGCAGGTTGCCGGGGGTGGGGTCGGAGAAGTCGGCGGTGTCCAGGCGGGGGTCGCCGCGGTGGCCAGGGTTCGCGGCCTCCGCCGCTCCGTCAGAGGCAGGGGCCGGGTCGAGCACGCGGTGCGCGGTGAGGATCTGCTCGGCCGCGCCTGCGAGTGAGTCCCCGTCGAGCGGGTCGGAGTTCTGGTCGCCCAGGATCACGAACCTCTCCCCGGCGCCGAGGCCGCCGCGCCGGCCTGCGTCGTCGTAGAGCGCGTCACCGGCCGCCCCGGGCTGGACGTAGAGGCGCCAGAAGGCGATCTCGTCGGCGTTGCGGCGGCCGTTGCGGTCCTCAGGGCCGTCGAAGGTCGGCGGCGTCGGGTGGCTCGCGAGCACGTGCAGGGTGCGGTCCCCGATCCGCACGGCCACGTCCCAGTGCGACTTCGAGGAGAGCGGGAGCACGGCCTGCTCCTCGGGCGAGTAGAAGTCTGTGGGCTGCCTGCTACCAGGGAGGTCCTTCCACAGGAACCGCTGGAACGTGCGAGTGGCGGTGGTGTCGATCGGGAAGCGCGAGAGCACGAGCATCCCGTACTGCCCGGGGAACGCGCCGAAGCCGAGCGCGTCGTTCGGGCCGCCGACGGCGCCATCGTTGTCGAGGTCGAACCCACTCGGCACCCCCGTGTTGGACGGTGCGAGGAACGCGTACGGGTACTCGATCGGCTCGGCGCCGTTCTGGCCGCGCTCCAGGTAGTTGTCGCGGAAGAGGTCGACGGCGGCGGGGGCGTGGTCGAACTCGTTGACCAGCAGCACGTCCGGCCGCACTCGCTGCACCACCTCGGCCACCTCGCGGGCCTGCGGGTCGTCCGGGGTCGACAGGTCGGCCACCAGCTCGCCATCTGCTGCCCGGTTGAGCGATGCGTTGAACGTCGCGACGCGGGCCTCGGCGGGAGGGGCGGCCGTCGCCGCCGTGCAGGCGGGCAGCGCGAGTGCGATGAGCACGGCGGGGAGCGCGCGGTGGAGCGGCATGGCGATCACCCTTACAGGCGAGCGTGAACGAGCGGTGACGACCGATGTGGTGGGATCTGCGCGGGAGGGCAGCATGCGGTTCGACGAGAACGCCCAGCTGGACACGTCTCAGATCGACGACCTGCGCGGCAGCGGTGGCGGAGGCGGTGGCCTCGGCGGGCGCGTTGCGGTGGGCGGCGGCGGGCTCGGCGTCGTGGGACTGATCCTGTACTTCCTGCTCAGCCAGATGGGCGGCGGTTCCGGGATCGACCTGGGTGGACTCACCGGGCTGGAGCAGGGACAGTCGGCCGACACCTCCCAGGCCGCCTCCACCTGCCGAACAGGCGGCCAGGCCAACACGGAGCTGGACTGCGAGGTCGTGGCGGTCGTCAACTCGCTCGACGGGTACTGGAGCGACACCTTCGCGCGCTCCGGGATCACCTACCAGGCCCCGCGCACCAACTTCTTCAGCGGCGGCGTGCGCACCGGCTGCGGGAGCGCGTCGTCGGCGGTCGGGCCGTTCTACTGCCCCGCCGACAACGAGGTCTACATCGACCTCGGTTTCTTCCGGGAGCTCGAGACGCGCTTCGGGGCGGAGGGCGGCCCGTTCGCGCGGGCGTACGTCATCGCCCACGAGTACGGCCACCACATCCAGGCGCTGCTCGGCACGAGCGAGCGCGTGCGGCCTGGCGAGACCGGGCCGACGTCCGGCTCGGTGCGGCTGGAGCTGCAGGCCGACTGCTACGCCGGGGTGTGGGCCAACCACGCCGAATCGGTGCCGACCGCATCCGGGCAACCGCTGATCCGTGACGTCACGCGCGACGACGTGGCGGCCGCGCTCGACACGGCCGCCCGCATCGGCGACGACTACATCCAGAGCCAGCTCGGTGGCGGCCAGGTGGACGAGAGCCAGTTCAGCCACGGCAGCTCGGCGCAACGGGAGCGCTGGTACACCACCGGGTACGAGTCGGGCGACCCTGCGCGGTGCGACACCTTCGCCCGCGGCGTGGACCTCGGCTGACCCCAGTCAGCCCGCACCCAGTAGCGCGAGGCAGGGCTCTACGCCTTCTACCTGGAGCTTCCATTCCGGGCGCACGAAGAGGTCGGGGGTGACCGTCAGCCGCAGCTCCTCGGCGGGCCGGCCGCGACGCGCGAACCAGCTGGAGCCGTCCGTCCGGTAGCCGAGGCGTTCCGAGACCCGGCGCGAGGCGATGTTGTCGGTGAAGGCGCCTGAGCGAGCCCGCACGGCACCGAGGTGGTCGAACGCGAACGCGAGCACGGCCGCGCGCATCTCGGTGCCGATGCCACCGCCTTGGTGGCGCATCCCGATCCAGGAGCCGGTATCGACCTCGCGCACGACCCGGAAGTCCCGGCCTGTCACCGTCTGCTCGCCGATCACCCGTCCCTCCAACCGGACGAGGAAGTGGATCGACCAGTTGTCGGGGGTGAGCCGTCCGCGCGCGTCCCAGTAGAACTGGAGCATGCGCCTGCCCAGGTGAGCAGGCTCGGAGTCGGTCCACGGGACGAGGAACGGCATCTGCTCCGGCGGGTGCACGCCGCGGTAGGCCTCTTCGACGAGCTCGAGCAGCCCGGCGTCGTCGTCCGGTCGCAGCTCGAGCCGCGGCGTGCGCAGCACGAGGCGCCGCAGGGGCCATGGCTCCGGATAGTCCATGGCGCCACCTTGCCGGAGCGGCGCGCGCACGCTCGACCTAATAGCGTCAGCGGCATGCGTGCGATCACGGTGCGGGAACCGGGTGGACCGGAAGTGCTCGAGTGGACCGAGGTCGCGGACCCGGTGGCGGGTCCGGGCGAGGTCGTCGTCGACGTCGTGGCGAGCGCGGTCAACCGCGCCGACCTGTTGCAGCGGCAGGGCTTCTACCCGCCGCCGCCCGGCGCGTCGGACATCATCGGTCTCGAATGCTCCGGCCGGATCGCGGCACTCGGTGACGGGGTCGAGGGCTGGCAGGTCGGCGACGAGGTGTGCGCGCTGCTCGCGGGCGGTGGGTACGCAGAGAAGGTCGCCGTGCCGGCGGCGCAGCTGCTCCCGATCCCGCAGGGCGTCGACCTCGTGACGGCCGCGGGCCTGCCCGAGGTGGCGTGCACGGTGTGGTCGAACATCGTGGCGGCGGGGCGGCTGTCCGCCGGGGAGACGTTCCTCGTGCAGGGCGGGAGCAGCGGGATCGGCACCCACGCGATCCAGGTGGCCAAGGCGCTGGGCGCCCGCGTGGCCGCCACCGCCGGTGCCCCGGACCGCCTGGAGCGCTGCCGCGCGCTCGGCGCAGACATCGTGATCGACTACCACGACGACGTCCCGGCCCGGCTGAAGGAGGCCACCGACGGGCACGGTGCCGACGTCATCCTCGACATCATGGGTGCCAAGGGTCTCGCCGCGAACATCGAGACGCTCGCGCCCGACGGCCGGCTGCTGATCATCGGCCTGCAGGGCGGGACGAAGGGTGAGATCGACCTCAACAAGCTGCTGCGCAAGCGCGGGAGCGTCACCGCCCTGCAGCTGCGCGGCCGCCCTGTGACCGGGCCGAGCGGCAAGGGCGCGATCGTCGCGGGCGTGCGCGAGCAGGTGTGGCCGCTGTTCGCCGACGGGCGGGTGCGGCCGATCGTGCACGGCAGCATCCCCCTGCCCGAGGCGGCGAAGGCGCACGCTCAACTCGAGGCGGGCGGCGTGATCGGCAAGATCCTGCTGCCCCTCACCTGACACAACCTCGATACCGTGGTGTGGTGAGCCAGCCAACGGAGCAGAACAACGGGGAAAACGGCGACCACCAGGTCATGGTCATCGGCCCTGACGGGCGACCGGTCGGCGTGGCACGGGTCCCCCAATCCGGCGAGGACGCCGACGAGCAGGGAGTGGGCTCCATGGTCGAGCAACCGGCCAAGGTCATGCGGATCGGCACGATGATCAAGCAGCTGCTGGAGGAGGTGCGTGCCGCTCCGCTCGACGAGGCCTCCCGCAACCGGCTCCGCGAGATCCACCAGAACTCGATAAAGGAGCTGGAGGACGGCCTCGCGCCCGAGCTGCGCGAGGAGCTGGACCGACTCACCCTGCCGTTCACCGACGACTCCACGCCGTCGGATGCGGAGCTGCGGATCGCACAGGCGCAGCTGGTCGGCTGGCTGGAGGGCCTGTTCCACGGGATCCAGACGGCGCTCTTCGCGCAGCAGATGGCCGCCCGCCAGCAGCTGGAGCAGATGCGCCGCGGCCTCCCGCCGGGCGCGGTGCCGCAGGCTGGGGAGGGCCCGATCGGCCGGGGCACGGGGCAGTACCTCTGAGGCCGGGTCGCGGTTGCGGACCGTCTTGGGCAGCACCGCCCGGAACGGTTACTCGACCCGCCGGTACCCTCGCCTGGTGGCTCAGACGATGACCACCGGCGACGACCGGGCCGAGGGCGCCACCCCCGCCCGGCCCGTCGTGGTCGACGTCGCCGGTTCGCGCAGCTGGCAGCGCGCGTTCGGCGACCTCGGGCAGGGATGGAAGCAACGCCCCCTGTGGGGCTACCTGGGCTGGCAGGACATCAAGCAGCGGTATCGACGCTCGGTGCTCGGGCCGCTGTGGGTCAGCATCAGCATGGCCGTCGTCGCCACCGCCATGGGCATCCTCTACGGCGCGCTGTTCCAGATGGATCTCGCCACGTTCCTGCCGTACGTGGCCACGGGGCTGCTGATCTGGAACTTCGTGAACGGCTGCATCCTCGAGGGCAGCGAGGTGTTCATCGCCAACGAGGGTCTGATCAAGTTCCTGCCGGCACCGCTGTCCCTGCACGTGTACCGGCTGGTGTGGCGGCAGACCCTGTTCTTCCTGCACAACCTGGTCGTGTGGGCGGTCCTGATGGTGATCTTCCCGCACCCACTCGGCTGGTCGCTCCTGCTCGCGTTCCCGGCATTCGCGGTGCTGGTGCTCAACGGGGCGTGGATCGCCGTGCTCGCCGGCATCGTGGCCACCCGGTTCCGGGACATCCCGCCGATCATCGCGAGCCTCACGCAGCTGCTGTTCTTCATGACGCCGATCGTCTGGCAGTACGACACGCTGCTGAAGAACCCGGCGGTGGCCGAGCGGGCGCGCATCGCCGAGCTCAACCCGGTGATGCACTTCGTGGAGATCCTGCGCCAGCCGATGCTGGGCCAGCCGATCGTGTGGCGGCACTGGTACGTGGTCGCCGTGATCACCGTGGCGGGCTGCGTCGCCGCACTCGTCTTCCTCCGCAACTACCGCTCCCGCGTGGCGTACTGGGTCTGAGGGGCGCATGGTCAGCATCGACATCGAAGGTGCCGCGGTCGACTTCCCGATCTTCGACGCCAAGACACGCTCGCTGAAGAAGGCCGTGCTCGGCCGAGCGGGCGGGCGCATCGGCACCGAGTCGAAGGTCCCGATCATCGAGGCGCTCCGCGACGTCACGGTGTCGCTGCGTCGCGGCGACCGCGTGGCGCTCGTCGGGCACAACGGCGCAGGCAAGTCCACGCTGCTGCGGCTGATGTCGGGCATCTACGAGCCCACCCGCGGGCGCGCGAGCGTCGTCGGCAAGGTGGCGCCGGTGTTCGACCTCGCCGTCGGCATGGACCCGGAGATCTCCGGCTTCGAGAACATCCTCATCCGCGGTCTGTTCCTGGGCATGACCCGCAAGCAGATGGAGGCACGGGTCGACGACATCGCCGAGTTCACCGAGCTCGGCGACTACCTGTCGATGCCCTTGCGCACCTACTCCACGGGCATGCGGGTGCGCCTCGCGCTCGGTGTGGTCACGAGCATCGACCCGGAGATCCTGCTGCTCGACGAGGGCATCGGCGCGGTAGACGCCGAGTTCCTCGCCAAGGCCCGCGACCGGCTCAACGAGCTGGTCGAGCGGTCCGGCATCCTGGTGTTCGCCTCCCACTCCGACGAGTTCCTCGCCGACCTGTGCGACACCGCGATATGGATGGACCATGGCACCATCCGCGAGCACGGCCCGCTGCGCGAGGTGCTCCACCACTACAAGGGACGTGACGTGCTGGCCGAGATAGACGCCCGGTGAATCGGGCCCCGCTTCCCGCTGGTTCTGTCGTCGCGGTGGTGGTCACCCGCCACCGCACCGAGCTGCTCACGGAGTCGCTTGCCGCGCTCGCGAAGCAGACCCACCCGATCGCGCACCTGATCGTCGTCGACAACGGTCCCGACCAGTCCGCTCAGGCGGTCGTCGAGAACTGTGGCCTACCGGCCACCTGGATCCCGTCCTGGACGAACCTCGGCGGCGCGGGCGGGTTCGCCCTCGGGATGCTGCACGCACTTGCCATGGGCGCCGACTGGATCTGGCTGGGCGACGACGACGGCATGCCCGCCGACGAGTCCACCCTCTCCACGCTCGTCGAGCTCGCCCAGCGCCGCCGCCTCGCGGCCGTATCCCCGACGGTGGCCGACAAGGACCGGCCCGACCGGCTCGCCTTCCCCGTCCGGCGCGGCCTCACGTGGCACCGCTCCCGCGCCGAGCTCGCCGCCGACGTCAAGCACGGCGCCGACGACGAGCTGCTGCCCGGGATCGCGGCATTGATGAATGGGGCACTGTTCCGGGCGTCCACGCTCGACGTCGTCGGCGTGCCGGACCTGCGGTTGTTCGTGCGCGGCGACGAGGTGGAGGTGCATCGGCGGCTGGTGCGCTCCGGGCTGCCGTTCGGCACCTCGCTGCGGGCGGCCTACCTGCACCCGGCGGGCGCCGACGACGACAAGCCGATGCTCGGCGGCCGGCTGCACGCCCGCGACCCCGACGACCCGGTGAAGCGCTACTACACCTACCGCAACCGCGGGTTCCTGGTGTCCCAGCCGGGGATGCGGCGGGTCGGGGTGCTGGAGGTGCCCCGGTTCGCCTGGTACTTCCTGGTGACGAAGCGCAGCCCACGTGAGTTCCTGCAGTGGGTGCGGCTGGTCCGCCAGGGCCGGGCGGAACGCTTCCGCCGCCCCTGAGCACTCAGCGGCGGAAGACCACCGTGCGGAGCATCACGAAGTTGATGGCTGTGGCACAGCCCTGCGCGATCACCCACGCCAGGCTCGTGCGGAACGGCATCTGCGGCAGCACGGCGAGCATCAGCGCGTTCATCCCGATGTTGATCGCGAACGTGGTGCCGTAGAGCAGCACGAAGCCCGCGAACCGGGCGCTGCCGCCCGCGGTTGCGGTGAACGTGAACCGGCGGTTGAGCAGGTACGCCGTGGTGGTGCCGAGGATGAAGCTGATGGCCTTCGCCAGGTGCACCCATGTGCCGAGCGCGAGCAGGGCGTGGTAGCCGCCGAAGTCGACGAGCGCGGAGAGCGCCCCGACGGCCACGAACCGGCCCAGCTGCGCGGCGAGGCCGGGATGCTGGGCCGATGCGGGCTGGGTCGCGGTCACCGGTCAAGGGTATCGAGTGGCAGTGGCACTGGCCGCGAGTACCGCCACCAGGCCGAACGCGGCGATCATCGCGCCGGCCACCGGCGGGCCGGTGACCCCGAGCGGGGTGTCGATCGCGAGCCCGCCGAGGTATGCGCCGAGCGCGGCGCCCGTGTTCGTCGCCGAGCCACCCGCGGCCGCGGCGAGCAGCGGTGCGCCTGCGGCCTGGTCGATCAGCCTGGTCATGAACGGCGCCACCATGGCGAACGCGCCCGCCCCGACGACCACCAGCAGGACGGTGGCCACGACCGTGGAGTGCGCGCCGACGGCCAGCCCGGCCAGCCCGGTCGCGAGCACCGCGAGCGCGATGCCGAGCACCCGGAGCTGGGCGCCGCCCCCGAACCTGCCCCCGATGGAGTTGCCGACGAGGAGCCCGATCCCGAACAGGCCGAGAACCGCGGCGATCGCCTGAGGCGGGTAGCCGCTGGCCGACGTCAGCAGGGGCGCGATGTAGGTGTAGGCCGCGAAGAGTCCACCCGGCCCGGCCACTCCGATCGCGAGCGTGAGCCACACCTGGCCGTTTCGGAACGCCCCGAATCCGCTCCGCAGCGTGGTGGGCACGGGCGGTGGGGTGGCGGGCACGGCGGCCGCCACCGCTGCCAACGCCACGACGCCCAGCACGGCGACCGCCCAGAACGTGGCCCGCCATCCCAGCAGCTGCCCCACGAGCGCGCCCAGCGGGCTGCCGGCCACGTTGGCCGCCGTGCCGCCGGCGAACACGAGCGCGATGGCACGGGTTCGCAGTGACGGCGCCACCAGGTCGGCCGCGACCACCGACGCGGTGGCGAGGAACGCGCCCTGCCCGAGCGCGCCGATCACCCGGCCCGCCATGAGCGGCCCGTACGAGCCCGCGACGGCGGACAGCACGTTCCCGGCGACGAACACGGCCGCCGCGAACACGAGTAGCCGACCACGCGGGATCCGGGTGCCCGCCACGACGAACACCGGGCCACCGACGACGATGGCCGCGGCGTAGCCGGAGATCAGCAGGCCCGCCGTCGAGATCCCGACACCGAGGTCCGCGGCGATGTCGGGCAGCAGGCCCGCGATCACGAACTCGGCGGTGCACATCACGAAGGCACCGGCGGCGAGCGCGAACAGCGCGACACGCGGGAAGGTGCGGGACACGGGCGGGGCGGCGGTGACGACGGCACTCATGACGCACGCACCGTCGTCACGTTGCCGGTGGCGGAGTAATGGCCGGCGGCGATACGGGACATGGGGTTCTCCTGCCGAGTTCGGGGTCAGTTCGCCACGGCGAGGGCGGGTTGCGCCGCGGTCTGCAGGGCGGAGACCAGACCGGTGAGGGCAGCGGTGTGGGCGGGGTCGCGGAGCACGTCCGTGCCGGGCTCGAACGCCTGGTCGGCGAGCGGCAGCGAGAAGGAGGGCTCCAGCACCTGGCCGCCGGCGGTCCGCAGCACCTTGCCGAGGTGCTCGGCCGCCCATGCGCCGCCGTAGTCGCCGGGGCTGGCGCTGGTGATCCCGACGAGCTTGCCGGACAGCACCGAGTCGCCGTAGGGCCGCGACGCCCAGTCCAGCGCGTTCTTCAGCTGGCCGGGGATCGAGCCGTTGTACTCGGGGGTGGAGACCAGCAGGGCGTCGGCACCGGCGATCGCCGCGCGCATGTCCGCAACGGAGGCCGGGGTGTCGTGCTCGCCGTCCTCGTTGAACGGCGGGATGGCGCCCAGGCCACACCAGAGCTCGACCCACGTGTCGTCGGCCGAGACGGCGGCGGCGGCGCGCAGCAGTGCGGTGTTGACCGAGTCGAAGCGGAGGCTGCCCGAGATGGCGAGGATGCGGGTGTTCATCGGTCTTCCTTCCGAGGTGTCTGTTCCGACGAGACCGAGATTGGGCTCCCGCGCTTACCGAGCACTTCCCGTCCGCTGACGATCGGCCGGTTACGGTCGTAACCGTGCGATTCGGGGTGCTCGGGCCGCTGGCGGTGTGGACCGATGCCGGCACACCCGTGGTGGTGCCGGGCGCGAAGGTCCGTGCCCTGCTCGCCGACCTGCTGGTGCACCGCGGCAGCCTCGTCACGGCCGACCGGCTGATCGAGGACCTCTGGGGAGCCGACGCGCCCCGCCGGCCGCTCGGTGCGCTGCAGGTGAAGGTCTCCCAGCTGCGGCGGGCCCTCGACGGTGCCGAGCCCGGCGCCCGCGGGCTCCTGGTCTCGCGCGGGCACGGTTACGTCCTCGACGTACCGGCCTCCGCCGTGGACGCCGGACGGTTCGCCGAGCTCGTGGCGGCGGCGCGCGGAGGCGGGGCCGCGACGGCCGCGACGCGCGTCGCAGAAGCGCTCGCGCTGTGGCGCGGGCCGGCGTTCGCCGACGTCGCCGACGAGGAGTTCGCCGCGCCCGCGATCGCCGAGCTCGAGGAGCTGCGCCTCGGCGCCGTCGAGCTGGACGCCGAGGCGCGCCTCGAGCTCGGCGAGGTCGACGCCGTGATCGGCGAGCTGAACACCCTGCTCGACCAGCACCCGTTGCGGGAGAAGCTGCAGGCCACCCGGCTACGCGCGCTGTACCGGGCCGGCCGGCAGGCCGAGGCCCTGCAGCGCTACGACGAGCTGCGCATCCGGTTCCGCGACGAGCTCGGCCTCGACCCGTCGCCGGAGCTCGTCGAGCTGCACCGAGCGATCCTGACCCAGGAACGAGCGCTGGACGCGCCCGCGACGCCGCGCACCAACCTGCCCGCCACGTGGGACGACATCGTCGGGCGGGATCGCGACGTCGCGGACCTGCGCACCGTGCTCGCGACGGCCCGACTCGTGACGCTCACCGGCCCTGGCGGGGTCGGGAAGACGCGGCTGGCCGTCGAGACCGCCCGCCTGCTCGTCCCCACCACGCGCGACGGGGTGTGGATGGTCGATCTGTCCGGGCTCGACGCCGCCCGCGGCGACGCGGTCGGCGAGCTGGCCGAGCTGGTGGCCGCCACTCTCGACCTGCACGACGACGCGTCCACCGATCCGGTCCGCAGGATCGTCGACGCGATCGCGGACCGGCACGTGCTGCTCCTGCTCGACAACTGCGAGCAGATCGTCGAGCCGGCCGCGGAGCTGGTCGCCGCGTTGCTCCGCCGCGCACCGGAGCTGCGCCTGCTCGCGACGAGCCGGGAACCGCTCGGTCTGCGCGGCGAGGTCGTGCGGCCGGTGCAGGCGCTCGACCTGCCATCCGACGGGGCCGATCCCGCCGGCTCCGCGGCCGTGCAGCTCTTCGTCGCACGCGCCGCCGCCGTGGCGCCGGGGTTCGCGCTCACGCGGGACAACGCGGCGATGATCGCGGCCGTCTGCCGGCAGCTCGACGGGCTCCCGCTCGCGCTGGAGCTCGCGGCGGCCCGCGTCCGCACGCTCGGCCTCGCCGAGCTCGCCGCACGCATCGACGACCGGTTCCGCGTGCTCGGCTCCGGCCCGAGGGACGCCCCCCGGCGGCAGCGGACCCTCCGGGCCGTCATGGACTGGAGCTGGGAGCCGCTATCGGAGTCCGAGCGGGCGGTGCTGCGCAGGCTCGCGGTCACCGCGGACGGCTGTACCACGGGCCTCGCCGAGGAGGTGTGCGCGGGCGAACCCGTCGACAGGGATGACGTGCTCGAGCTCCTGTCCCGGCTCGTGGACCGCTCGCTGGTGCTGCCGGTCGAGAGCGGCGGCGGCCGCACCCGCTACCGGCTGCTCGAGACCGTCGCCGCGTACGCGTGCGAGCGGCTCCACGAGGCCGGCGAGGAGGAGGCCACCCGGTACCGCCATGCGGTCGCCTGCGCGGAGCTCGCCGAGCGCGCCGCACCCCGGTTGCGCGGTCCCGAACAGAAGGAATGGCTGTCCGGGCTCGATGCGGAGACGGCGAACATGAAGGCGGCGCTGGACACCGCCGTCGCCCGGCCCGACCCGGCGCTCGCGCTGCGACTGGTGAATGCGCTCACCTGGTACTGGTTCCTCCGGGGCCGCCACCGCACAGCCGGTCGGTCGCTGGCGGCGGCGCTGCGGATCGCGGGGCCGGAACGGTCGGTCGCGCGGGCCGCCGCAGGAGCCGCGCTCGCCGCCGTCCGGATCCGGGAGCGGAGCGTCGACGATCCGGTGGCGCACAGCCGCACCGCGCTCGATGCCTTCACCGGCCTTGGCTCGCCGGGCGCGCTCGCACACGCCCGTTGGCTGCACGCCTTCGTCATGAGCGGGATCGGCGAGCTGGAGGCGGGCGAGCACCTCGCCGCCTCGGCGCTCGCGACGTTCCACGAGCTGGGCGACGGGTGGGGCGCGGCGGCCGCGTTGCGCGAGGTGAGCATGTACACGATGTCCCGCGGCAGACTCGACGAGGCGCGGCGGGCCGGGGAGGAGAGCGCGCGGCTCTTCGACGAGCTCGGCGACCGGTGGGGACAGGCCAGCGCGGCCGAGGTGCTCGGGAACCTGGACGAGATCGCGGGCGATCAGGAGTCGGCGGCGCGGCGCCACCGGGACGGCCTGCGGTGCGCCGAGGAGCTCCAGCTGTGGCCCGCCGTGATCGACCACCTGAGCCGCCTCGGCCGCATCGCCGCCCTCACCGGCGAGCCCGCGCTCGCCGACGACCGCCACCGCCGCGCGCTGGAACTCGCGCGGGAGCAGGGCTACGAGTCGAAGGCGGTCTACGCCCAGCTCGGCCTCGGCATGGTCGCCCGCCGCACCGGCCGGTTCGACGAGGCAGCGGAGCATCTGACGGCCCTGCACGAGTGGTACCGCACCGCGGGGTACGAGCCGGGGAAGGCGATCAGCCTCGCCGAGCTCGGTTTCCTCGCCGAGCAGCGCGGCGACGCGGAGACCGCGGGCCGCCTGCACATCGAGGGCCTCGACGCGGCACGTCGCAGCGGAGACCCACGCGCGGTCGCGTTCGCGTTCGAAGGGCTCGCCGGCGAGCGTGTGCTGCGCGGCGAGTACCGCCACGCCGCCCGGCTGCTCGGCGCCGCGGCGGCCACCCGTGCGGGAATCGACGGGACCGAGGCGTCCAGCGACCGCGGCGACGTCGATCGGATCACGGCGGCCGCGCGAGCGGCGTTGGGCGAGGCGTTCGACGCCGAGTTCGCCCGTGGCTCCGACCTCGATGCCGATGCCGTCCTAGCGGAGCGGAGGCAATCGAATACAGCAGGATGGGGCGGGTGACGATCACCGACTCCGCCGTCCGTTCGCTCGCAGACGACTACGTCAGCCGGCTCGCCGACCTCGACACCCGGGTGGCGACGTCACTGGGCACCCATCCCGGCGACGACCGAGTGCCGGACCTCTCCCCCGACGGTCAACGCGCCGTCGACGAGCTGGCCCGCGCGACGCTCGCGGCCATCGCGGCGGCGGAGGTGGCCGATGACGACGACCGCCGCTGCGCCCGGCTGCTGCGCGAGCGGCTCGAGGCCCAGCTGGCGGTGAGCGACGCGGGAGAGCACCTGCGAACGGTCCGCAACATCTTCGGCCCGCACGCGCAGGTCCGGCAGCTGTTCGAGCTGATGCCCACGACCAGCCCGGACGACTGGGCGGTTGTGGCACGGCGGATGAGCAAGGTGCCGGAGTCGTTCCGGGGCTACACCGCCTCGCTGGCCGACGGATCCAGCCGCGGGCTGCACGCTGCGCCGAGGCAGGTGGAGACCGTGATCGGCCAGCTCGACGAGTGGCTCACCGGCGAGGGTGGCTCGTGGTTCCACTCGTTCGCGGCGAAGGCACCGGACGGCGTGCCGGGGGCGGTGCGGTCCGGGTTGGCCGGCGCCGCCGACGCGGCGGCGTCGGCCACCAGGTCGCTGCGCGACTACCTCGCCGGCACCTACCTGCCGGCCACGGCCGGCACCCCGGATGCCGTCGGGCCGGACCGCTACCGGCTCGGCGCCCGCCTGTCCACCGGTTCGGACCTCGACCTCGACGAGGCCTACGCATGGGGCTGGGCCGAGTACCGGCGGATCGACGCCGAGATGCGCCGGGAGGCCGAGGCCGTGCTGCCGGGCGCCGACCTGCGCAGCGCGATCCGTCACCTCGACGAGAACGGCCCCGCGGTCGAGGGCGTCGAGGAGGTGCGCGCCTGGCTGCAGCAGATGATGGACACCGCGATCGCCGAGCTGGACGGCACGCACTTCGACATCGCTCCACCGGTCCGCGCGGTCGAGGCCGTGATCGCGCCGGCAGGCAGCGCAGCGGCCCCGTACTACACGCGCCCGTCGCTCGACTTCTCCCGCCCCGGCCGCACCTGGCTGCCGACGATGGGCGAGACCCGCTTCCCGCTGTGGCAGCTGATCAGCACCTGGTACCACGAGGGAGTTCCGGGGCACCACCTGCAGCTGGCCCAGTGGGCGTACCTGGCGTCCCGGCTCTCGACCTACCAGACCTCGGTCGGCTCGGTGTCCGGCAACATCGAGGGATGGGCGCTCTATGCGGAGCGCCTGATGGACGAGCTGGGTTACCTGACGGTGCCCGGCGCCCGGCTCGGCTACCTGGACGCGCAACAGATGCGCGCGGTGCGGGTTGTGATCGACATCGGCATGCACCTGGAGCTGCGGGTGCCCGCCGACTCCCCGCTGCACGCAGGCGAGACCTGGACACCGGAGATCGCACGCGAGTTCTTCGGTGCGCATTCCGGGCGGCCTGCCGCGTTTCTGGACAGCGAGATCGTCCGCTACCTCGGCTGGCCGGGCCAGGCGATCAGCTACAAGCTCGGGGAACGCGCATGGCTCGCAGGCCGCGACGCGGCCATGGCGGCGCGAGGCGCCGACTTCGACCTGAAGGCATGGCACGCCGCTGCACTGTCGCTGGGCAGCCTCGGCCTCGACGACCTCACCGACGAGCTCGCGAAGCTCTAGGCCCCGCCAGAGTGGGAAGCACGAGCCGATGTCGACATCCTCCGCGTGGTTCTCGCCAACCTCCGTCCTAGCGGGCGGTCCAGGGCTGTTCGCCTGGTAGAGGTGGCGCATCAGCCGCGATGCAGAGCACCATGCCGTCCAGCTCTGGTGACCTGGACCTCGAGCCCGTCCAGGACGAGCTCGAGCCCGAACCGCCAGCCGTTGTCGTGGGACCGCCCGGACTCGGTGGCGGCGAGCACCGCCGTGTATTCGGCGTTGCGCTGCGCGAGCTGCTTGCGCAGGGAGCCGGAACCCCTGCCGGGGGTCCACGGCTGCGTGCCGGACATGGTCGGCGTCAACGTGTTGCGCACGTGGGCGCACAGCAGCAGGACGGCGTCCATCTGCCGAGGGCCGGTGAGGCCGGCCTCGGCGAGCACCTGGACCGGGCACTCGATCCATGCGACCTCACGCGGCCCCATCACCCGGTCCCCCACGGTCGCCCGCGGCAGCCATGGATGGCGCAGCCAGTTCTCGCGGAGCAGCCCGGCCCACTCCTCGATCCGGGCCCGCCAGCCGGTGCCGTGCAGCACCGGCGGGTCTCCCACCGCCGCCTCGACCGTGACGGCGAGCAGCTGGGCCTTACCGGTCACGTACCGGTACAGCGCCATCTTCGTGACGCCGAACGACTCGGCGACGCGCTGCATGGACACGGATTCCAACCCGTCGGCGTCGGCGATCCGCACCGTCGCGTCGGCGATCGCGGCGATGGAGAGCGACGGCCGTGGCCCGCGGCTCGGCCGATTCGGCGCGCCCCAGAGCAGCTCGATGACCCGCCCGGTGTCGTCGTCCATCCGCTCTCCGATCCGCTCTTGCCCCCACGGCGTGCTTGCCGTAAACAGTATCCGCCAGATACTGTTTCCGAGGGATACGGTACCGCACCTCGAGGGGAACCGATGGGGCGAGTGATCGAGCACGCACGTCCGGGCTAGAGGGCGACCGATCAGTTCCGCGCCGCGGCGCGGTCTCCACACCAGAACCCCACCGAAGGAGAGAGCTCATGGGATCCATCAAGTCCGGCCTGTTCATCTCGCTCGACGGCGTCATCGAGTCGCCCGAGACCTGGCACTTCGACTACTGGAACGACGAGATGGGAGCGGCGGTCGGCGCGCTGATGGAGGGCAACGACGCCATGCTGCTCGGCCGCAAGACCTACGACGGGTTCGCCGAGTACTGGCCGAAGGCCGATCCGGACGACCCGATGACCAAGCAGATGAACGAGTCGCGGAAGTACGTCGTGTCGAACACGCTCACCGAGGCGACCTGGGAGAACTCCACGATCATCAGCGGCGACGTCAAGGCGGAGCTGACGAAGCTCAAGCAGGACGCGCAGCTCGGTACGACGGGCAGCGCCGTCCTGGTCCAGTGGCTGGTCGAGCAGGAGCTGGTCGACGAGCTGCACCTGCTGGTGCACCCGGTCGTGATCGGGAAGGGCCAGAAGCTGTTCGCGGACGGCGCGAAGGTGCCGCTGAAGTTGCAGTCCGCCACCACCTTCACCACCGGCGTGGTGCACACGGTCTACGGGCCCGCCGCCGGTTGATCAGGAGGAGCTGACGATGTCACTCGCCCGCGTCCACAACTTCGCCATCTCGCTCGACGGCTTCGGCACCGGTGAAGGGCAGAGCCGCGACGCACATTTCGGGCACGCCGGGGAAAGGCTGCACGAATGGATGTTCACCACGCAGTGGTGGAAGCCCGGCGGCAGCAGCGGCGTCGACGACGCCTTCGTCCAGCGGCACGACGTGGGGATCGGCGCCGAGATCATGGGTGCCGGGAAGTGGGGCCACCCCGGATGGCACGAGGACCCGGAGTGGAAGGGCGCGTGGGGACCCAACCCGCCGTTCCACACGCCGGTCTTCGTCCTCACCCACCACCCGCGCCCGTCGATCGAGATGGAGGGTGGCACGACGTACCACTTCCTCGACGCGTCGCCCGCCGAAGCGCTCAAGGTGGCCCGCGAGGCCGCGGGTGGCAAGGACGTACGCATCGGCGGGGGACCCACCGTGATCCGCGAGTTCCTCGCGGCCGGGCTCATCGACCACATGCACACCGCGGTGGTGCCGATCCTGCTCGGCCGGGGCGTGCGGCTCTGGGACGGGCTGGAAGGTCTCGAGAAGGACTACGAGATCGAGACCACCTCCTCACCCAGCGGAGTCACGCACCTGACGTTCCGCCGCAAGGGGGCCTGAGATGGGCCGGATCGTGGTCACCGAGTTCATCTCGCTCGACGGCGTCGTGGAGGCCCCGGGCGGCGAGGACTTCAAGCACCCGAACTGGGCCTTCGCGTTCGATCGCGTCGACGAGATCCACCTCATGACGTTCCCGATCGTCCTCGGCACGGGACGGCGGCTCTTCGGGGAGACCCCGGACAAGTCGACGTGGAAGCTGACGGCGTCGAGAACGGTCGGCGAGGGCATCCCGATCACGGTGTTCCAGCGGGCGGATCAGAAGTAGCGGCCCGCGATGCGGTAGCGCCTCCGCACCGTCACCGATCCCATCCCGGCCCGGCCGTGCACCACGAAATGGGGCACGCCGGGCCGGGGAACGGACGGGACGCTGCTCTTCACCGTGCCCATGCTCGCCACGATGTCGTCGACGTTCGCGGTGGAATCGTCCGGCACGAGGAGCTTGGCCGACCCTGCACCCAGGTCGACCTCGATGTCCACCACGGGATGCGCGATCACCGTGTCGCAGAAGTCGAGCACGACCGAGCCCATCGCGCTCTGCAGGCGCAGCCGCGGCGGCACGTCCCACGACCCGCTGCGCTTGATGGTCGACATGCCTGCCCTGAGCACCAATGGCGGCGCGTCCGACGGAACCGACGGCACCGGGCGGGCGACGACGTCGGGGTCGGGCAGGTCGGCGAACGGGGGTCGGAGGTCCGCCTCGTAGCGCGCCGCGTAGACCACCGTGAGCCGTTCCTCCAGCTCGCTCAGCGTGATCCGGCCCTCGGCGAGCGCTTGGTGCAATCGCTGGGCCGCCCGCTCGCGGTCCGCGTCGGAGATGCGGAATCCGCGTGCCTCGGGCTGCTCGCTCACAGCATGTGAGCCTATGCCGCGACGCTGATCCGCGGGACGAGGAGCGGGACGAGGAGCCATGGGCGACCTCGTCCACCCCGCGGCCGCCGACCGAGCCAGCGCTACCCTGGCCCGCGATGCCGGAATCGATGAGCTTGCGCGGTTGGGGACGTACCGCGCCCACCACCGCGAAGGTGCTGCTCCCCCGGTCCCCCGACGACGTGTCGGCCGCGATCAAGACCGCAGGCCCGCGCGGCGTCATCGCCAGAGGGCTGGGCCGGTCCTACGGCGACCCGGCCCAGAACGCGGGCGGCACCGTCCTGGACATGACGGGCATGGCCACGATCCACTCCATCGACGCCGAGACCGGCCTCGTGGACCTGGACGCGGGCGTCAGCCTCGACACCCTCATGCGGGCCGCGCTGCCGTACGGGCTGTGGGTGCCGGTGCTGCCCGGTACGCGGCAGGTCACGATCGGCGGGGCCATCGGCGCGGACATCCACGGCAAGAACCACCACACCAAGGGCAGCTTCGGCAACCACGTCCGCTCGCTCGACCTGGTCACGGCCGACGGCTCCGTGCGTCGGCTCACGCCCGACGGCCCCGACTCCGACCTGTTCTGGGCCACCATCGGCGGGATGGGGCTCACCGGTGTCGTCGTACGCGCCACCGTGGCGCTGCATCGCACCGAGTCGGCGTACTTCGTGGTGGACACCGACCGCACGGCCGACCTCGACGAGCTGATGGGCCTGCTCACCGACGGCTCGGATGACACGTACGGCTACTCGGCGGCCTGGTTCGACACGACGACCACCGGCGCGCAGCTCGGGCGGGCGGTGCTCACCCGCGGCTCGCTCGCCACGGTGGACCAGCTGCCCGCGAAGCTGCGCAGCGACCCCTTGAAGTTCGACGCGCCGCAGCTGCTGTCGTTCCCCGATGTGTTCCCCAGCGGTCTCGCCAACCGCTACACGCTGCGTGCGTTCAGCGAGCTCTGGTACCGCAAGGCGCCGAGGCGGCAGCGCGGCGCCATCCAGAACATCACGGCCTTCTACCAGGTGCTGGACCTGTTCGGCGACTGGAACCGGGTGTACGGCTCGCGCGGCTTCCTGCAGTACCAGTTCCTCGTGCCGTTCGGCGAGGAGCCGACGTTCCGCCGGATCGTCGAGAAGATCGCCGCGTCGCCGCACGCATCCGGGCTCAACGTCCTCAAGCGGTTCGGCGAGGGCAACCAGGCGCCGCTGTCGTTCCCCCAGCCGGGCTGGACGATCACGGTCGACTTCCCGATCGCGCGCGGCCTGCACCGGCTGTGCGAGGAGCTGGACGAGCTGGTGCTCGGCGCGGGCGGGCGGTTCTACCTGGCGAAGGAGTCGCGGGTGGGCGCCGCGAAGTTCCGCAGCGGCTACCCGCGCTTCGACGAGTGGCGCAAGGTCCGTGACGCCGCGGATCCCGAGGGGGTCTTCGCCTCCGACATGTCCCGCAGACTGGAGCTGACCAAGTGATCGACGCCGTGGGCAACCCCCAGAGCATCCTGCTGCTCGGGGGCACCTCCGAGATCGGCCTCGCGGTCGTCGAGGCGTTCGCGAGCGACCGGCCGCTGCGCGTGGTGCTCGCCGCGCGCCCGTCCGACCGCCTCGACGCCGCGCGAGCCCGGCTGGAGGCGCGTGGCTGCGCCGTCGAGACGCTCCCGTTCGACGCCGAGGCCCTTGACACCCACGCCGACGTCGTGCGCAAGGCCTTCACCGGCGGCGACATCGACGTGGCGGTCGTGGCGTTCGGCCTGCTCGGCGACAACGAGCAGGCGTGGACCGACGTCTCGTACGCCGCCCGCATGGCACAGGTGAACTACACGGCGGCGGTGACGGTGGGCGTCGCGCTGGCCGAGCGGATGCGCGAGCAGGGCCACGGGGCGATCGTGGCGTTCTCGTCGGTGGCAGGCGAGCGCGCCCGCCGTTCCAACTTCGTGTACGGCTCCACGAAGGCCGGGCTGGACGCCTTCTACTCCGGCCTCACCGAGGCGCTGCGGCCGCTCGGCGTCACCGTCACGGTGGTGCGCCCCGGCTTCGTGCACACCCGGATGACCGAGGGCATGCGGCCCGCGCCGCTGTCCACCACCCCCGAGGCCGTCGCCGCGATCACGGTCGACGCCGTGCGCAAGCGCCGTGAGCTGGTGTGGGCGCCCGCGCAGGTGCGCTTCCTGATGAGCGTGCTGCGGCACCTGCCGCGAGCGGTGTTCCGCCGGCTTCCCGCATAGGCGTGTCGAGAACCGCGCTTCGGTTCCGACCTGTCCGTGCACGCCGACTGGATAGGAGCGAACCGCCGTGAAGTACATGCTGATCATGCAGCTGAACCCGGCCGCCTTCGACGCGCTCACCGACGAGCAGCGCAAGGAGATCATGGAGGGCCACGGGGCCTTCATGGACACCATCAAGGCCTCCGGCGAGATGGTGGAGACCAACGCCCTCGGTGAGCCCTCCCAGAGCGCCGTGGTGCGCGTGCGGGACGGCGTGCCGGTCGTGACCGACGGCCCCTACCTCGAGTCCAAGGAGTTCATGGGGGGCTACTACATCGTGGACTGCGCCACCCGAGAGCGAGCACTTGAACTGGCCGCTCTGATCCCGGACGCCGGGGTGGAGGGCCTCGGCATCGAGGTCCGCCCGATCATCTTCTCGGCGGGCCCGGCGGACTGAGGCACGGCCCCTCTTCCGGTGGTCGAGTAGCGCCGGCCCGCCAGGGCCGGCGCGTATCGAGACCACATGCCGATCTTCGGGGTGGTGGTCAATTCCCGGCGGCCAGGTAGCCGCCTCGGATGTACTCCGCGCGCTCGTAGTCGGCCCAGAGATCCAGCTCGCTGCGGTGGGCCGCCCTGCGGCACTCTGCCTTGGCCAGTGCCGTGGCGAGCGTTGCCGGCCGCATCGGCGACGCAGCGTGCTTCGGCTCCGAAACCGGCTCGTCGAGCCAGCCCCCGGCCCGGGCCAATGCCTGGCGCTTCGCGGCGAACCGGGCGGCCGCGGTGGCCAGCGCGCCGTCCGACGACGCGGCGACCTCCGGCAGCGTGACCGGCCGGGCGCGCAGGATCCCCAGCGCGATCGCCGCGCGCACCGGCAGCCGCTCGACGGCCGGGGTGAGGGCGCGCAGGCTGCGCCTGCTCGGTTCCTCGACGAACCGGTAGGTCAGCACCGCGGCCCCCACCGTGAGGAGCAGCACCTGAACGCCGACGACGTGCGCGAGCGCGGTGTGCGGCGCCAGCAGCGGGGAGCGTTCCAGCGCGAACCAGTACAGCTCGAAGAGCGGGATGTGCACGAGGTAGAGGCCGTAGGACAGCCGCCCACCGTAGACGAGCGCCGGGGTGGCGAGCAGCATCGCCGGGCCCCGGTCGGCCACCGCGAGCGCCGCCACGAGCACCGGGAACAGCAGGATCACGGCGCCGCCCCTTCCGGGGCCCGCGAGCTCTCCGAACAGCAGACCCGCGACCAGCACGATCGGCAGCACCGCCGCGATGGCCGACGCGGCGCGCCGGGTCGTCGACGTCCACCGCAGCTTGCGCACGGCAAGGTAGGCCAGCGCGCCCGCGCCGAACCCGCACAGGATGCGCACGAGCCAGCTCCACGGGAAGTACGGGCTGCCGGTGGAGAGGTACGCCCACGTCATCGGAGCCATCAGCAGCAGCGCGCCGCAGGCGAGCACCACCACCGGCAGCCCGCGCATCCGGTGCAGCACGAGCGCGGCCACCGGGAAGAGCAGGTACGCGAGCCACTCGGCGCTGATCGACCACGTGGAACCCACCCACGATGCGCCGTCGAAGTAGGCGTCGTCCCACAGCTGCACCAGTACGAGCTGCTGCAGGTACTGGCCGACGTCGAGCGCCGGCTGCGTGGTCTGGAACGCGATCACCCCGTCGGCGCCGACGGTCGCGCGCAGGATGAGCCACGCCCCGAACACGTGCAGCACCAGCAGGTACACCGGCCAGAGCCGGCAGGCGCGCGCCCACAGGAACCGGGCGGTGGCCCGTGCCCGCAGGGAGGGGCCCAGCTTGTCGAGGTAGGTGTAGGCGATCACGAACCCGCTCAGCACGAAGAACAGGTCCACGCCGAGGGCGCCCGAGGTGATCAGCGGCCCCAGCGCGTCGACCACCCCGGCCACCCCCGGCAGCGGGGTGAAGTGGAAGTGGAACAGCACCACCCACACCGCCGCGACGGCCCGCAGCCCCGTCAAGCCTCGGATTTCACCGGAGGATGCCGCTCGAGTACCGGATGGAGTGGCTGTGGGGCACGGGTTCGTCACGCACGGAAAAACGAAGCCTGGCTAACCAGCGGTGCGAGTGACACCCGGAACGTACCGGCTTGGCGGCGACGCTCACGGAGCGCTTCCGGCCCTGTCATCCGTTCGGGCGGATACCTGTTCACGTTTTCGGCGTGCCTCCCACCAATGGCGGGCACGGCGTGCTACCAGGCGTCGAGGTGCAGCACGGTGTCCAGCGGCTCACGCGGCGCCGGCCGGAACGTCTCCCCCGTGTAGTAGGCCGTGGGCATCAGCACGCCCTGGCGCACGTTCGGCGGGATCCCGAGCAGCTCCCCGATCTCCTTCTCGTAGGCCAGGTGCAAGGTGGTCCACGCCGTGCCCAGACCGCGTGCCCTGGCAGCGAGCTGGTAGCTCCAGGCGGCGGGGAGCAGCGAGCCCCACAGGCCTGCCTGGTTGCCGGCAGGCAGCTCGCCCGCCGCAGTGATGCACCCGAGGACGAGCACCGGCACGTCCCCCATCCGCTCCGCCAGGTGGTCGGCGGAGGTCGCCACGCGGGCTCCCACGGTCTGCCGCTCGGCGGAGAGCCGCGCGAACTGCTCGTCGCGCCCGGCGCGGTAGCGGTCGTAGGACTGCTTGTAGTAGTCGCCGATGGCCCGGCGTCGGGCCGCGTCGGTCACCACGATCCAGTGCCAGCCCTGCGAGTTGCTTCCCGTGGGTGCCTGGAGGGCCACCTCGAGGCATTCGCGGACCAGCTCGATCGGCACCGGGCGGTCGAGGTCGAGGCGCTTGCGCACCGAACGCGTGGTGGTGAGCAGCTCGTCGGGAGTCAGTGGGAGCGTCATGGCTCGATGATCCCTCTCGCTTAGGCTTCGCGCGTGTTCACACGGTCGGGTGCCGGCCTGTTCGGCCTGCTCGCCGTGCTCGCGGCGGTCGCGTTCCCGCTCGCCCCGGTCGAGCAGGCCGAGGCCACGTACTCCTGGTCGGCGGCCGACGGCGACGCCGCCATCCCGCTGCTGCCCTACCAGCCCGTCCAGCTCACGGCGCAGGCGAGCTGCACAACCGCGCGGGAGGCACCTGACGGCGATGCGCTGCTGTACACGGTGCCGTCACGGCCGGACGTGGCGGGTGAACCACTGCACGGGCTGCTGCTCACCACGTCCGGCGGCGCGGTGCGGGTCGAGACCGCGGGCGTCGACCTCGGCGCCGTGCGGCTCCCCAGCGGCGACTGCACGCTGTCGGTCGTCGCCGACCCGGCCCGCACGTCGGTGCTCGTGAACGGCGAGCCGGTGCTCGTCCGGGACGGCGACGTGCGGCCGGACGTCGCGGGCGCCTTCTCCGACGTCCGGTCGGGCGTCGAGCTGCGCCTGTCCACCGACTCTCGCTTCGAGACCACGATCTCCCCGCTGAAGGCCGGGATCGGTGTAGCCGGTGTGCTCGCGCTGCTCGCCATGTTCGTCGCGGTGCACCGCCTCGATCGGACGCGGCACGTACGGCTGCTCCCGCGGCGCTGGTGGCACCCGCGGCCGGTGGACGCCGCCGTGACCGCCCTGCTCGGCCTGTGGTGGGCCATCGGCGCCATCACGGTGGACGACGGCTACATCGCGGGCATCGTGCGCAGCAGGGCCGGCAACGGGTTCGTGGGCAACGCCTACCGCTGGCTGAACGCGCCAGAAGCACCGTTCAGCTGGTTCTACGACGTCTACTACCTGTGGTCGCTCTTCTCGCCCTCGACGCCGTGGATGCGCCTGCCGTCCACGCTGCTCGGTCTTCTGTGCTGGTGGCTGGTCTCCCGGCTGACGCTGCCCCGGCTCGGCCGCTTCGCGGCTCGCCGATGGGTGCAGTGGGCCGCCGCGCTGGCGTTCGCCACCTGGTGGATCCCGTTCGGCCTCGGGCTGCGGCCGGAGCCGTGGGTCGCGGTGGGCGCGCTCGCCGTGTTCCTCGCCGTGGAGCGGACCCTCGCCACAGCCCGGCTGCTACCGCTCGCGGTCGCTCTCGTGCTGGCCGGCGCGACGACCGCCCTCACGCCGGGCGGACTGCTCGCGTTCACCCCGTTCCTCGTCGCGGGGCGTCGGCTGCTTGCCCAGCTGCGGTCCCGCCGCGACCTGCGCCCGCTGCACCTGCTGGCCGTGCTGCTGGCCGCCGCGGCGTCGGCGGTGTTCCTGATGGTCCCCGACCAGAGCCTCGCCGGGATGCTGGAGGCGGTCCGCGTCCGTGCCGTCGTCGGTGGCGGCCAGCCGTGGTTCGAGGAGACCGACCGGTACGCGCGCCTGCTGAGCACGACCTTCCAGGGCGCGATCGGCAGGCGGGCAGCGGTGCTGGGCACGCTGCTCGCCGCCGCTGGCGTGCTGTGGTCGCTGCGGCGCACGGCAACGGGGATCGCCACGGGCCCGGCCCGGCGGCTGATCATCGGGTTCCTGCTGAGCATGGCGACGTTGACGCTGGCCCCGACCAAGTGGACCCAGCACTTCGGCGACCTCGCCGGCTACGGCATCGCCGTGCTCGTGCTGGGCGCTGTGGTGGGGTCGGCGACGCTCCGCGCCCGTCCGCGCGCGTTCGTCGCCGGACTGGCGGCCACCACCGTCGTCGCCGCGATCGTGCTGGCCGGCTACAACGTCTGGCCCTACCAGGGCGCGTGGTACACGCCGACGTTCAGCACCATCGCTCCGCGGATCCTCGACGTCCCGCTGGCGACGATCGCGCTCGTGGCCGGCGGGGCGGTCGTCATCCCGCTGCTCGTGCGGTGGGCATGGCAGCGGGCGGGCGGGGTTCCCGAGAGCCCGCTGCCGCGCGGGCTGCCGGCTCCCGCGCCCGCCTTCGCCGTCGTGCTGGTGGCCGTGCTGGCGTTGCAGGTGCTCATCGCGGTCCGGGTGGCGGTTGCGCACCAGGACAGCTACACCCCCACCTCCGACACGATCGCCACCGTGGGCGGCCGGCCGTGCGGGCTGCAGGAGCGGCTGTCCGTGGAGACGGACCCCGCTGCCGGAGTGCTGCCCGCCGTGGGCGGCCCGCTCGGCGGCACGCTCCCGGTCGACGTGGGTGGGCGCCTCGTCCCCGGCGTGGCGGTGGCCGGCCGGACCGCCACCCCGTGGTTCACGCTCGACCCGCGGCAGCGCGCGCGGATCCTCCCGGTCGTCGTCACCACGTCCGGGACGCTGCGGTTGAGCGACGGGCTGTACCTCGAGTTCGGCGACGGAACGGCAGTGCTCGAGCGCAGGCGCATCGCGCCGGACCTGCCGGCCCAGAACGACATCCGGGAGCTCGCGCCCATCGGCGCCACGGCGGTGCGGCTGGCCGTCGACGCCCCGGACACCGCCCGTGCTCTGGCGACGCTGCCGCGGGCCCCGCGGCTCACCCCGATGACCGACCTACTGCCGCCCGGCAGCAGCGCGATCCTCGACTGGCCCGTGGCGTTCCTGTTCCCCTGCCTCGCCCCGGAACCGCTGCCGCTGGGCACCGCGGCGCTCCCGGAGTGGCGCGTGGCGCCGTCCGTGGACAACACCGAGACGCACATCACGTACCAGTCTCAATACGGTGGACCCTTCGTCGCACCCCGGCTGCTGATCACCGAACGGCGCATGCCCACCTATCTCGCCGGTGATCCACTCCGCGACGCGGGGCAGGTCTACCGCTGGATCCCGATCAGGCCACTCGCGCACCCCGAGCCGGTCGTCACATGGCGCACGGTGGCCGGATGGCAGCGGGACGGCCACCCGCGGGTGCCGTCGCTCGACCCGGCCGGGTGACCCCCCGGGCCACGGCTCGCACCGCACGGCCTCCACAATGACCCCGGAAAGGGCACCCGACGACCGGAGGACGGCCGCGCGCATGCTTCGCACATCGGACAGCACGGATCGGGCCGCCGCGCCCGCGACGGACGAGCGGCCGGCCGACCGGACCCCGGCCCGCCTGCTCGCGCAGCGCGGGCTGTTCTTCGGGCCGTCCGGCATCGTGCCCGAGGACCTCTACTCGCGGGTCGAGCGGGGCACCGCGCGCCGCGAGCGTGACCTGGTGGCGCTCGCGCCCGGCTCGCTGGTGAGCACCAACACCTACTTCGGGCGGTTCCACGCCACCTACTGGCAGCGCTGGACCGACATCGGCGAGGTCGAGGTGTCGGCCGTGGCCACCGGCACCGGCCGGGTGCGGCTGATGGCGTCGGACACCAACAAGGTGTGGCGGATCGTCGCAACCGTCGACGTGCGGGACGGCGAGGCCACCGCGGTGCGCCTCGTGGGCCCGGTCGACCGGTTCGTCGACGGCGGCGGCATGTGGCTCGAGATCACCACCGAGACCGGCGAGCTCACCGTCTCCGGCGTGCGCTGGACGGTGACCACCACCCGCCCCCTGCCGCCGACCGACATCGCCATCACCACCCACAACCGCGTCGACGATTGCCTCAACACCCTGCAGGCGCTCGCCCGCGACCCGGAGGCGCTCGAGCGCATCCGCACCGTGCACGTCGCCGACCAGGGCAGCGACCCGATCGAGTCGCGCGAGCGGTTCGGCGAGATCGCCGCCGCACTCGGCGAGCGCCTGAAGTACGTCCGCCAGCCCAACCTCGGCGGTTCGGGCGGCTTCGCCCGCGGCATGCTCCACGCCACGCACGGCGCGCCGGGCGAGGAGGCCGACGTCCTGCTCATGGACGACGACGTGCACCTGGAGCCGGAGCTCCTCGTGCGGCTCACGTCGTTCTCGGCGAGCACCCGGCACCCGATGATCGTCGGCGCGCAGATGCTCAACCTGCTGCACCCCGGCCACCTGCACATCTCGGCCGAGTACGCCGACCCCGAGGTGCTGCTGATGGGGCTGAAGATGCCCGGCGCCCTCCGCGAGGCCTACCTGCTGGGCCTGGACGACCGGCAGCTGCCGATCAACCAGGAGCGCCGCGTCGACACCGAGTACAACGGCTGGTGGTCCTGCTTGATCCCGGCCACGGTGATCCGCGCCATCGGCTATCCGCTCCCGCTGTTCCTGCAGTGGGACGACATCGAGTACGGCTATCGGGCCCGCGCCCACGGCTTCCCCACCGTCTCCCTCCCCGGCGCCGGCGTGTGGCACGCCGACTTCGGCTGGAAGGACGGCGACGAGTGGCAGCGCTACTTCACCGTGCGCAACGGCCTGATCATGGCCGCACTGCACAGCGGCTTCTCGATCCGCCGGATCACCGGGCGGCTCGCGCAGCTGGTGTCACACCAGCTGGTGGCGATGCAGTACGGCATGACGGCCACGCTGCTGCAGGCCGTCGAGGACTTCCTGGCGGGCCCGGACACCCTCCGGGACGGCTCGGCCGGCGCGCTCGCGCGCGTTCGCGAGATCCGGAAGGCCTACCCGGAGACCGTGATGCACCCGATGTCCGATGCGGGTGGTGAGTTCCACGACCGGCCGGTGATCCGGGCGGCCAACCCACCCGGCTCCGAGACCCTCACCTTCCTGAAGCGGGTGGCCTACCAGGTGACCGGCCGTGCGCCACACCCCACCGGTGCGGTCCCCGCCGGTGACGCGCACTGGTGGCACGTCTCCCTGTTCGAGCGCGCCATCGTCACCGACATGTCGGAGCAGGGCTTCCGCATCCGCATCCGGGACAAGCAGACCGCCCTCCAGCTCGCCCGCCAGGCCGCCCACCTCCTGCGCCGCTTCGTGCGCGAGGCACCTGCCCTCGTCGGCCGCTACCGCGAGGCGGTACCGCAGCTGTCGAGCCGGGAGAACTGGGAACGGCTCTACGGCCTGAAGGACTGACCTTCACTCGATCAGCTGCCGACATCACTCGTTCGGAGTGCCGGCGAAGTGCTGATCACGTTCCTGGTCCAACCTGTCTGACTCCGATTGACTGATCGCGACCGGCTCGCCGGCCGGTCGTGATCACTCAATCGCAACAGGAGCACAGAACAGATGCGCAACCTCAACCTGGTACACCGGGCCGGCCGGCTCGCGATGGTGCCGGTACTGGCAGGCGCGGCCGTGTTCGGCCTGGCGGGCCCGGCGGTCGCCGAACCCGCCGCCCCGAAGCCCTCGCTCGAGGAGGACTGCGCCGCAGCAGTCGACGGGATCGTCGTCTGCAAGATCGTGGACCGGTCCGATCCGGAGAACACGCGGATCGGCGCGCTCGCCCGGTCGGAGGGAGGCACGCTGGTGGGTGCCCTCGTGGTGCTCGAGGAGTGCGACGGTGAGACCTGCAATCCGGTGCAGGTCGCCACCGGTCAGGACGAACCGGAGGTCAGAACGAACTTGCAGCCGTGGGGCCGGGGCGTGGGCTACTACCGGGCCAACGCCAGCTGGGTGAACCTGATCCCCTGGATCCCGCGCAAGTACACGCACACCGGCGTCGTGCACCCCGACTACTGACCGCTGGTCGGCTGTCCGGACTACTCCGGACAGCCGATCTTGGTCACGGGCGGGCAACGCCGCTACTCCCGTCGCGTCCTCGTCAGTAGAAGGACAGGGCTGGGGGGTCGTTGTGGCTGTTTTCGGGGAATTGCTGCGCAACTCGCGACTGCGGGCCGCACTCACGCAGGAGGAACTCGCCGAACGCGCAGGTCTCAGCGTGCGCGCGGTGGGAAAGCTCGAATCAGGGGAAACAACCAGGCCTCGACCGGTGACGGTCCGGATGCTGGCGGATGCGCTCGGACTCGACGAGCCGGAGCTGACGTCCTTCATTGCGTCGGCGTTCGGGATCCGCCAGCTCCGGGCCGTTCCTCAGCGGTCGAACACCTCGCGGGCCCACGCCTCGCGGCTGGTGAGCTCCGGCAGCGCGGCGCGGTAGCGGCGCTGCAGGTCGGGCCATGCCTTGGCCACGTGCCGGTACTCGCTGATCGCGTGCTTGAGCATGGACCGGAACAGGGCCGGGTCGCGGCGGCGGAACGTCACCCCGCGCCCGTCCGGCGTGGCGACCGTGGCCGAGTCGAGCCGGGAGAGCACGAACCACTGCGCGTGCCGGGCCGGCACGTTGCGCTGGGGCACCGCCTGGTGGCCGGGGTCGGGGGCGCGCAGGTTGTGCAGCACGCCCCGCGCGAGCCCCTTCACGGCAGCGACCTTGCCGGACGGCGGCTCGGGGAACAGCTGGGCCGACAGCGCGTCGAGGTCGGACAGCGGCACCTGGGTGGCCGAGTCGAGGGGCCTGCCGTCGTCGTACTCGGCGCGCTTCGCGCGGATCTCGCCGAGCACCGTGGGCAGCTTCGGGAACAGGTGCTCGGGGCCGGACAGGAAGTCGCGCAGGGCCATCTCCTGCAACGCCACCGCGGAGTACTCCAGGAGCAGCAGGTGGCGCAGCGTGCGCTTGATCGAGTCGCGCAGCAGCGCGGTGGGGTTGTCGGGCCCGTGCAGGGCGGCCGCGATGAACCGGTTGCGGTAGTGGAAGTAGGCCTGCCAGTCGCTCGTGTCGTCCTTCTCGAGGAACGACATGTGCCAGATGCCGATCCCGGGAACGGTGGCCGTCCGGTAGCCCTTCGCGCGGGCGCGCAGCCCGTACTCGGCGTCGTCCCACTTGATGAAGAGCGGCAGCGGCATGCCGACGTCCTCGGCGACCGCACGCGGGATCAGGCAGGTCCACCATGCGTTGTAGTCGACGTCGGTGCGCCGGTGCAGCCACGGTGTCTGCCGGAGAGGCTGGGCGGCCAGGTCGTGGTGCGGCTCGGTGCCGGGCGCATTGCGCCACAGGAACGTGCCCCGGTCGACGACCTCGCCCATCGTCGAGAGCTGCGACCGGGCCTGCAGGGACAGCATCTGGCCACCGACGAGCATCGGCGAGCGGGAGTAGCGGGAGAACGCGACGGCCCGCAGCACCGAGTCCGGCTCGAGCAGGATGTCGTCGTCCATGTAAAGGATCTGCTCGCAGTCGGTGTGCTCGAGCGCCTCGTACATGATCCGCGCGTAGCCACCCGACCCGCCGAGATTGGGCTGGTCGATGATCTTCAGCTTGTCGCCGAGCGCCGCGGCGGCCTGCTCGAAGCCCGGTTCGTCGCGCACCTTCTTCGTGCCCTGGTCCGGGATGATCACCGCGGTGATCGCCTCGCGCACCAGCGGGTCCTCGCCGAGCGCGGTGAGGGTGGCCACGCAGTCGGCGGGACGGTTGAACGTCGGTGTACCCACGGCCACCGCGGCTCGGCCCGTCGGCTCGTCGGCGGCGTACCAGCCACCCGCGTGCAGGATGAGCTCGCCCTCGTCGGTGGTGAGGTCGAACCAGTACCACCCACCATCCTCGAACGGCCGCAGGTCCAGCGGCATGTCGAGCTCATGACGCCCCGTCACCACGACGCCGCGCTCGAAGATGGTGGAGCCGTCGGACTTGGTGCGGTAGACATCCACCCGGCCCGCCCCCTGGAGGGACAGCTTCAGGTGCACCTCCGTGAGCCGGCTCCAGCGCCGCCAGTACCCGGCGGCGAACGCGTTGAAGTAGGCGGAGAAGGAGACCTCGCTCTGCTCCGGCACCACCGCCGACGTCCGTGACGTGGCGCGCAGCCGCCGGGCGCTGACCGTGGAACCCCCGAGGCTGACCTTCTTCGGGATCGCGCCACCGGCCACGTCGGGCACGGTGGTGAGGCGGATCCCCGTCCGCTCGTCGAGGTACAGCGCGCGGACGCTCATCGGGTCGCCCGTGCGCGGCAGGATCACCCGTTGCAGCAGGTGGCCGTCGGGTGCGGGCGGCGTCCCGCCACGGCGGCGCGCCGGCTTCGGGCGGGGCGGCGTCTCGGAGATCGTCATCGAGGAAGCGTCCTGTGTCGTCGAGGGCCGGGGTGGCGTGTTCGTGTGTTTCCGGCACCCGAGAGTAGCGACGCCGTACCCGAGGGCCCGGATGGGGCGCGGGCCGCGCATGCCCCCCGATACGGGCATGCGATGCGATAGCTTGCTTCTCGGCAAGCAACCCCACGCCGCAGGAGGCCCGAGTGACATCCGAGGCCGGGACACTCCGAAGGCTCGCCGTCCCTGTCTTCCTGCCGTCAGCGGTGTTCGGCATCGGACAGGGAGCCGCGATCCCGGTGGTGGCGCTGCAGGCCCGCGACCTCGGGGCGTCGGTCGGCGGCGCGGGCCTCGTCGTGGCCATGCTCGGGCTCGGCATGGTGCTCGGCGATCTCCCCGCAGGCCGGATCGTCGCCCGCATCGGCGAGCGATCCGCGGTGCTGCTGGGGAGCGCGGTCGGGGCCGTCGGTACGGCGCTCTGCCTGCTGTCCTGGACGCCCGTGGTGCTCGGGATCGGCGTCGGGATGTACGGCGTCGCTAGTGCGGTGTGGGCCTTGGCCCGGCAGGCCTACATCATCGAGGCGGTGCCGGTCGCGCTGCGGGCGCGGGCGCTGTCGACGATGGCGGGGCTGAACCGGCTGGGCACCCTGATCGGGCCGTTCCTCGGAGCGGGCGTCGTCTACCTGCTCGGCCCACGCGGCGGGTTCCTCGTGGAGCTGGTGGCCGTTGTCGTGGCAGGCGCCCTGATGGCCGGCATGCCCGCGGTCGGCTCTGACCGCGGTGGCGCCCGAGCAGCACAGACCATGCGCAGCGTGCTGGTCACCCACCGGAGGGTGTTGCGAACGCTCGGCGTGAACGCCCTGATCATGGGCGCATCGCGGGCCTCGCGCACGGCGGTGCTGCCGCTGTGGGCCGACCACATCGGGCTGGACCCGACCACCACCAGCCTGCTGTTCGGCGTCGGCGCCGCCGTCGACGTCGCGCTCTCCTACCCGGCCGGACGGTGGATGGACCTGCGCGGACGGCGGGTTGTCGCCGTCGGCTCGCTGGTGGCGTTCGCCGCGGCGCACGTGGCCCTTCCGCTCACCGGCAGCGTGCTCACGCTCGGCGCGGTCGCCGTGCTGATGGGGGTCGCGAACGGGCTGAGCAACGGCCTGATCATGACGCTGGGCGCCGACGCCGCGCCGGAGGACGGGCGCGCGGAGTTCCTCGGCGCCTTCCGCCTCTGCCACGACGCCGGCAGCCTGGCAGGCCCGCTCGTGCTCGCCGCCGTCGCCGCGGTGGCCACCCTGGGAGCGGGCTCGCTCGCGCTCGCGGCGATCTCGGCGCTGGGCGCGGCGGGCATGGCCCGATGGGTGCCCCGGCGCCCCCGCCCTGATTCCGACGAGCGGCGCGTTCGTCGGCTAGGTTCCGACGAACGCGCCGTTCGTCGGAACCCGGGTCGCAGCTGAGCTCAGTCCTCGGACTCCGTGCCCGACAGCGCCTTGCCCTCCGTGAAATAGGGGCGCAGGCGGTTGTCGAACATCGTCAGGGCGGAACCGATCGCCATGTGCATGTCGAGGTACTTGTACGTGCCCAGCCTGCCGCCGAACAGCACGCCCGCGTTGGCCGTCTCCTTGCGGGCGAGCTCGCGGTAGCGCTGCAGCTTCGCCCGGTTGTCCGGCGTGTTGATCGGGTAGTACGGCTCGTCGCCCGACTCGGCGAAGCGCGAGTACTCGCGCACGATCACCGTCTTGTCCGTGCGGTAGTCCCGCTCGGGGTGGAAGTGGCGGAACTCCAGGATGCGGGTGTAGGGCACCTCTGCGTCGTTGTAGTTCACCACCGCGGTGCCCTGGAAGTCGCCCGTCTCGACCACTTCCTGCTCGAAGTCGAGCGTGCGCCACCCCAGCTCGCCCTCCGAGAAGTCGAAGTAGCGGTCCAGCGGGCCGGTGTAGACGACGGGCATGCCGGCCGGGATCTGGTCGCGCACCTCGAAGTAGTCGACGTCGAGCCGCACATCGATGTTCGGGTGGTCAGCCATCTTCTCGAGCCACGCGGTGTAGCCGTCGGCCGGAAGGCCCTCGTAGGTGTCGTTGAAGTACCGGTTGTCGAACGTGTACCGGACCGGGAGCCGCGTGATGATCGACGGGTCGAGCTCGGTGGGGTCGGTCTGCCACTGCTTGGCGGTGTACCCCTTGATGAACGCCTCGTAGAGCGGGCGCCCGACGAGCGAGATCGCCTTCTCCTCGAGGTTCTTCGCGTCCTTCGTGTCGATCTCGCCCGACAGCTCGGCGATCAGGGAGCGGGCCTCGTCCGGGGTGTGGCTGCGACCGAAGAACTGGTTGATCAGCGCCAGGTTCATCGGGAACGCGTAGACCTGGTCGCCCGCGCGGGCGAAGACCCGGTGCTGGTAGCCGGTGAACTTCGTGAAGCGGTTGACGTACTCCCACACGCGCTCGTTCGAGGTGTGGAACAGGTGGGCGCCATAGCGGTGGATCTCGACGCCGGTCTCCGGTTCGATCTCGGAGTAGGCGTTGCCGCCGATGTGGGAGCGGCGTTCGAGCACCAGCACCCGCTTGTCCAGCTCGCTTGCGGCCCGCTCGGCAACGGTGAGGCCGAAGAAGCCGGAACCGACGACGACGAGGTCGTATCCCGCGTAGGTCACGCCAACCGAGGGTAGTGGGCGCCCCCGCACGCCCCGACCCTGGCATCACCGGGACGCCATCCACCGGCGTGTAGGTTCGCGCCCGTTGCCGTTGATCCGGCGACGGCGGCGATCCGGGGGTTCGGCAGGTGGGCGCAGGCGTTGTGGCGCTGTACGTGCTCATCCTCTGGCTTCCGGGCCTCGTGCTCGGCGGGCTCGCCGGTCTGCGCGGCTGGACACTCGCCGCTGGGGCCCCACTGCTCACCTACGCGGTCGCCGGGTTGTTCGGGCCGCTCTTCGCCGCGCTGGGCATCGCGTGGACGCCGACGAGCGCCGGCCTGCTCCTCGTGGTGCTCTGCGCCGTTGCGGTGCTCGTGCGGTTCTCCATCCGGCAACGGTTCGGCGCCGCCGACCGCTCCGGGCCGCCGGTGTGGGGCCTCTTGACCCACGTCGGCGTCGCCGCGGCCCTCGGCTGGATCGTCGTGCTCGGCGGCACCGTGATCTGGTCGGGTCTGGGGCAGCTGACCGCGATCCCCCAGGACTGGGACGCCGCCTTCCACGCCAACGGCATCCGGTGGATCGCCGACACCGGCGACAGCAGCCTCGTCGGGATGGCCAAGGTCAACTGGTACGAGGACGACGTCGAGGTCTTCTACCCCAACGCCTACCACCTGATCGCCGCTGTGGTCTTCCGGATCACCGGAGCGGACATCCCCACCGTCCTCAACGCGCACACCGTGCTGCTGCCCGGGCTGGGCGCGCTGGTCATCGTCACGCTGGTGCACCGGTTCGGCGGCCGGGCCGTGCTCGCCGTGACCGCAGCAGGCTGCAGCATCGCGATCACGTCGTTCTACGACCTGCTGTGGCGGGGACCTCTGCTGCCGTTCGTCACCGGCGCGGTGCTGATGCCGCTCGCCGCCGTGCTGCTGGTGGACGTCCTCGACGCCGAGGGCCGCCGTCAGATCGGCAGAGGCCTGCTGTTCGGGCTGGGCCTGCTCGGCATGATCGCGCTCAACCCGGCCATCCTGTTCACCGCGGCCGTGTTCGTCTTCCCCGCGATGGTCCAACGCTGGGCGGGGCAACCGCGGCTGCTGCTGCGGGAGCCGATCGTCGTGCTCGCGGCGGGAGCGGTCGCCGCGGTGCTCGCGCTGCCGCAGGTGCTCGGCTCGCTCGGCAGCGCCTCTGGCGAGCCGGTGTACGACTGGCCGGCGGAACTGACGCAGTCGGAGGCCTTCGGCGAGCTGCTCGCGCTCGCCCACGACGGCCTGCACCCGCAGTGGTGGCTGGTGCTCGTCGCCGCCATCGGCATCGCAGGGCTGCGGCAGCTCGGCGCCCTGCGCTGGATGTTCGCGTCCGGGTTCGCGTTCGGCACGATGTTCGTGCTCGCCGCGTCGTCGGACGAACCGTGGGTCAACGCCATCACGCGCCCGTGGTGGAACGACCAGTGGCGGCTCATCGGGCTGTGCGTCGTACCGGTCGCTGTGCTGGCCGGCCACGGCCTCGCCGAGCTGCAGCGGCATGCGGCCTGGGGTGTCACGGCGCTCGCCGAGAAGGTCGGGGCAGGCCCGCCCGCGCTGGCCCGGAACGCGGCGAGAGGCCTCGCGACCATCCTGGTCATCGCGCTGTTCCTGGTGGCGAGCGAGGACTTGTACTCCGGCCGCAACGTGGCCAGGATGCGCCTGTCCGCCCCGGACGGGCCGGTCGTGTCCTCCCTCGAGGTCGACGCGATGCGCGTGCTCGCGACGCTGGTACCGCCCGACCAGCGCGTCATGAACGACCGGGGCGACGGCTCGGTGTGGATGTACGCGATCGCCGGCGTGCACCCCGTGGCAGGGTTCTACAACGTCTCCGGCATCGGGGAGGACGCCCTGATGCTGAACACCCGCTTCAACAGCTACCCGGTGGACCGCTCGGTTCGGGCCGCGGTCGCGCGCCTCAACATCTCGTACGTGATGCTCGGCAGGGGCTTCGTCCGCACCGACTGGCGCCGCGCCCCCGGGCTGCTCGGGCTCGAGGACGCCCCGTGGCTCCAGGCCGTGTACCGGAACAAGGACGCGGTCATCTACCGGATCAGGGCACGGCCGGGCTAGGCCATACCCTTGCGGCCGTGTCTGCGCACGCAGAGGCGGGGACGGGCGGGTTGGACGTGACGACCGCATCCCCGATTTCCGACCCGCAAGGCCGGTTCGCGCGCGCCGCGGCCGGCGCAGGCGAGGTCGCCGCCTGCGTGGGCGCAGGCCTCGTCTCGATGCAGCTGAGCCACTCGGTGGACGTCGACCCGCTGGACCGGATCGGCCAGGTCAGCGGGCTCGCCGCGCTCGACATGCGGTTCCTCCTGATCGGCATGGCGGTGCTCGCCGCCTGCGTCGCGACGGCGCGCCACCCGCGCGTGTTCGCGGTGGTCAGCCGGCTGGCGTGTGCCGCCGTCGCCGGGCTCGCCACCGGGCTCGTCGCGGGCGGGATCGTGCTCGCGCTGCACGGCACCACATGGGCGCTGTTCGCGAACTGGGGCGACTCCGGCCAGCTCATCCGCTGGGCGGACGACATCCTCGCCGGCCGGCCGATCCCTCCCGACTACCCGCCCGTCGCACTGCACCTGATCGCCCGCTGGGCCGAGCTCACCGGCGACTCGACGGCGGGCGCCCTCCGCACGTCGCAGATCGTGGGCACCGCGCTCTTCGGGCCCATCGCCTACCTGTCGTGGCGGCTCGTGCTGGCACCGGTGTGGGCCCTCGCGGTGACGCTGGTCGCGGCGATGCCGCTGCTGGAGCCGTACAAGCCGTACACCACGGTGGTCCTGGTCGCGCTGGTGCCGCTGCTGATCGTGTTCCTGCGGGTACTCCGCCGCGCCGGCACGCAGACATGGACCAGCATCGCGCTCGCCGGCGCCGCGACGGGCGTCGCGCTCGGGGTGCTGTTCAGCGTGTACTCCGGCTGGTTCCTCTGGTCGGCGCCCGGTGCGCTGGTCGCCGTGCTCGCCCGGTTCCCGTGGCGCGCTCCGCTGCGCGGGCTCGCGTTGCTGGGTGCGACGGCGGCCGGCCTCGTCGTGGTGGCCTGGCCGCACCTGTTCGGTGTCATCGCCGCCGCGGGCATGGTGCAGGACCGCTACTTCTACTTCGACACCGCTGTGGAGCCCGCGTACATCGCGATGTGGCGCAACGACCTGCCCGGCGACGTCGGCCCGTGGCCGCCACCCGGCGAGCTCGCGGGCGTCGGGGTGTTCACGGTGCTGCTGGTGGTCGGTCTCGGCGTGGCCGTCGCGGTGGCGGGCCGCCGGACCGCGGTGCTCACGGCAGGCGCCCTGCTCGCCGGGGCGTGGATCCTGCGGCTCGCGATCGCCGCGCAGATGTACGAGACCCAAACGGTCCAGCTCTACCCGCGCACCACGGCGGAGATCCTCTTCTGCCTGCTGCTGCTCGTCGTGCTCGCGGCGCGGTACGGGGGCCGACGCCTGGTGGACGCATGGCGGGCGCGCGCGGTCACGGGCAACGGGCACGTTCCGCGGAACGCGATGCCGGTCGTCGGCGCCCTGTGTGCTGCGCTGCTGCTCGGGCTCTCGATGGGCTCGGCCACGGCCGACCGGTACCTGCCCCGCAACGACGGGTCGGTGGGGTTGCTGGCGTACGTCGCGCAGCAGGTGCGGCAGCCGGACGGGGCCTGCCCCATCTTCAGCGGGCCCGGCGGGTGTGCGCCGGATCCGGGGGCGCTGTTGCGGGGCGAGTGGAAGCCGGAGGACGTTCCGAGCTCCCCGAACGGCAGCTGACCGACAGCGCGGTCATGCGCCATCCCTGTGACGGTCGCGCCGAGTCGAGCGGGGCGTGCAGGTCAGCCGCCGGTCGGGACGCGAGCGAGGAAGTCGAGCAGCTCGTCGGCCCTTGCGGCGCTCAGTCCGGCGAGCCCGACGAGCTCACCGCGAAGGGTGTCCAGCTCGTCCGGTGAGACCGGGCCACCCGTGGTCACGTCGAAGAGGAGGATCCGTTCCGCCGTCGGATCATCGGTCACCTGATAGCGGTGCACCACGGCGAACCGGGACCCGGGCGCGAACACCGCCATACCCATCGCTTCCAGGGAACGCAGCCCGCTCAGGTCGCGCCCGGTCCGCGAGTAGAGCAAGAGCTCGGGGGGATCGTGCCGGTAGGGCCGATACTCCCGGACGGCGGTCAGCACGCCCGGCACGGTCACGACGTCACCGGGGCCGTACCCGCCCCATCCGCGATCGGTCGACCACGGGTGCTCGGTTGCGAGTGGAGTGGCAAAGAGACCCGTCACCACCGGGAGCTTGCGCACCGCCGACCGGAGCACCGTGACGTACAGGGCGTGCCGCTCGAGCAGCAGCGGGTGCCGTTCCGCCAGCGCACGGCGGAGCTCCGAGCGCTGGTCCCCCTGCTCCCCGGGCGAGCAACCTCCCGTAGTGCCGCGAGCTCCTCGACGGAGAGCCCGCCCTCCGGCTTCACGATGGCCTGTGCGAGATCGGGATACGCCTCGGCGAACCGGCTTACGGTGGCGTGCGGTGTCGGGAGCGGTGCAACGGTCTCGGGAGCGGGGGGCTCGTGCAGACGAGCCGCGACGTCGGGGTGCCCACGCTCCACGAGCTCTTGCCGGAACGCCCGGATCGTGTCCCACCTGTCCAACGATCCGACCAGACCCCTCCCGGGATCGCCCCCGATCAGCTCGGCCATACCGGCGGTGAACCTCGACCACAGGGCCCGATCGACGGGCGAGGGCTGGGGTCCGGCGGCGATGTCGAACTGGTAGATCCGAGCGGCCTGCGTGAGGAGCTCATCGCGCGACAACCGGATTCCGTGCGCACCGAGCGCGGCCGCGAGGTTCCGCGCGATGATCTGCAGGTCACCGACGTGCTTCCGGTCCGGAACCTGCTCGTCGGACTCCGTCTGCGCGCGCTCCACCCGTTTCCGCTCGCGCTTCGACAGGTCGCGCGCCGCTGCCTGAACGACCCGACGAGCCGGATACCGGTACTGGTCGGCCAGCTCCATGGTGATCTTCGGCAGCGGGGCGTTCGTCAGCATGAGCAGCTGCCGCTGGTGGGCGACGTGGAGCTCCAGACCTTGCCACCGATCGTCGAGTGCCTCCCGGATCCGCGCCTTCTCGGCGAGGTGGTCGGCGATCCACTCCTCGATGAGGGCGCTGTGATCGCGGATGTCCCGGTGGTCGCGACGGGTCAACCACAGCAGGCGGGACTCGAACGTCTGCGGGGTGACACCGTCGTCCGGCCAGGTCTCGAGGACCCGTTCGGCCAGGCGCCCGAGGCGACGTGCCGCCGCGTCGGCATACCCGAGCGACGGGGCCAGCACGCTGCGGACGAACTCGCCGAAGAGGCGGACGCCATCGGTCCCCGCGATCATCGTGACGCCATCGGCGCGCCGGGTGACCGCGTGCACCGGAGCCCCCGGTGCCGAGTGCTCCAGCACAGCGTCCAGCAGGACGAACCGGACCGGTGGAAGCCCGTCGACCCGTTCCCCCGAGAGCACCCGGACGAACTGCCGCGCCCAGCCGTGCAGCTCGGTGAACCGGGCAGCGAACCCGACCGGTGGGGTCACCGTCTCCAGGACCTGCTCCAACTGCCGGACGAGTTCCTCGCGCTGATCGCGCGCCATCTCCTCCCACTCGCCTGCGCCGGGCGTCGATCCGGAAAGCCGGGCGAGCTGCTGCTGCAGGAACACCCCCCGTCGTTCCGGGCCGGCCTCGGGCAACAGATCGTGTTCAGCGATCTTCGGACGCACGCGGTCCAGTTCAACGGCGGCGTCGAGCGGGGTGACGACGCCCCGCGCCACCAGCAGGTCCATGAGGGTCAGCAGCGCCCGGCCGTGCGGGGCGGCGTCCGTGCTCCGACCGTGCCGCGGCAGCTCATTGATCGAGTCGGCCACGCGGGCCGCGTGGTGCTGGTCCGGTGCACCGAGCATCACGACCAGCAGCAGCCCGATCTTCTCCCACGGCGATGCTCCGACAAATCTGATCGACGGAAGAGTGGCAAAGGCCGGGTACACCGAGGGGCCCTCGTAGTCGACCGGGGTGCGCGCCCACGCCAGGAGCAGGGCATCGTGCAGATGCTCCTGGACCGACTCACCGCGCACCATCACTTGGTCGAGCACGTCCTGGACCAGGGCCCAGAACTCGGCTCCGGGCGCCTCGCCCGCACGCACCTTCTCCATCACGTGCAGCACGCCGGCCTGTGCGTGCAGCTCACCGAGCAGGTCGAGGGCCGTCTCAGCCGAGGGCACCGTGGCTTCCAGGTGCAGCCGCCGGCCGCGCAACTGCGCCGCGGCGAACGTGATCGCACCCCGCGCGGCCGCCAGCTGCCGGTTCTCCAGGTAGGTGCGCAGTTCCACCACCGTGGCCTGCAGGCCCTCGAGCGCCGCGCCGGTGAGCGCGTAGGACGCCGCGTCCTCCTCTGCGGGCAGGACCGGCGCACGGACGGCTTCCGGCGTCGTCGCCAGGGTGATCGAGTCGGGCAGCGGCGACGGCAGCAGCGCGGCGAACGCCACCTCGGCCAGCTCACGCGACTCCGCGTCGTCCCACGTGGCCCGTTCCCACACCCACCACATGGCCGCGAGCCGCCAGACGGCGTCGCCACCCAGCCCGACGGTCGCGTCGTCTCCGCTGCGCGCGGCGTGCACAGCGACCCGCCAGACCGTGCCCGCCCGACGTTCCAGCTCCGCTGCATCGGCGAGCGCATCGAACTGCTCCTCGATGAACACGGTGATCAGCCCGGCCCGTGCGGCCTCCACGAGCTTGCGCAGGCCGTCCGGGTGGAGCGGGGGCGCGGGGACCGCCAGCCGCACCAACGCCGCCTCCAGTTGCTGCAGCTCCGCCTTTCGCAGGTCGGCGCGCAGCGCCGGGTCGGCCACCTCGGCATCGATCCGTCGCAACCGTCCCAGCGTGTCGTCGATCAGCGCTCGCAGCAGGTCCGGCACGGAGTCCGCGAGATGATCGACCTCCGCGAGGACCCACGCCGGCACCCGAGGGCCGCTGCCGGACGCTCGGTCGAGCTCGTCCATCAGCACGTCGAGGGTGCGCTCGACCCGCGCCCCTGAGCTCGGCGCGACCAGCGCACGGCCGAGCTCGGGCAGCAGCCGGGTGCCGAACCACCACGCGCTCAACCGACGCACGTCCTCGCCGACGTCGACCGTGCGAGCCCTGCCCTGCTCGTCCGGCACGACCTGGCGGCGGGTCACCGTTCCCCAGTACGCCAGGAACGCCGCCGGCAGCACCAGCTCCGCGTCGCTGGGACGCTCCAGCCCCAGAGCCTCCGCGGCAGCGGACAGTCCCCGAACCCGCGCACGGACAGTCTGCGCGATCTCCCGCTCGTCGGAGGCGCCCCAGTGGTGGTCGGCCACCGCCCACACCTGCGCCCGCGCGCGAATCCGCTCCTCCCACGACAGGACCCGCTCACGCCCCCGACGGCCAGGCCGGCCCCGGGTCAGAACGTCGTCGATGTGCTCGACAACGTCCCCGAAGGCCGCGATCAGCTCGGCGGCGGGCACTTCGCCCTGGACCGCGGCCTGCACCACGTGGAGATCCGGCAACGGCGCGATCCGCTGGGCCTCGTCCTCCACGAGATCCGGACGATCGATGTGCGTCAGCTCGTGGCGCACCAGCATCTGCCGCTCGGCAGGCGTGAGCGACCGGAGGATCGCCGACCACACCTGGCTGTCGACGTAGATCCAGCCGTCGCCGTGCGCCCACATGACGAGGTCGAGCGGCCCACCTGCCGACCGGACCTGCTCGTTCAGCCCGTCGATGATGCGGATGCCATGGGCGTGGTGCTCGGCGAAGTCGCGCTGGGTGAGTCCACCGGTGACCTCTGCCAGCCGCGGATCAGCCAGGCCGATCGTGGCCGCCACCGGAGCGTGGGCGATGACGTACGCGAGCACCACCTGGTCGCGGGGGCTCGCGGCCTCGTGCGACACCCGTGCGGGCGCGCCACCGCCGTGGGTCGCCGGCCAATCGACCGCCGCGACCGCGAGGCTGTAGTCGTCCCGGCCGCCACCGCGCGCCAGCATCTCCGCGATCAACCGGTCGCGCACCGCGCCGACACCCCGGTCGGCGAATTTCTCGATCAGAGCCTGCAGCCGGTCGAGCGGGACGTGCCGGTGGAACCCGTCAGTCGCCACCAGCACCGTTCCCGGGGTGTCGGTGTAGAAGGTCGTCACGGTCGGAGCGCCCTGCGGCGCGTCCGCGCCGAGCCACGCGGAGAGGGTCTCGCTCTGCGGGCCGGTCCGGCCGAAACGCACCGCCCAGGTGTCGTCGACCGTGAGGACCTCCGGGGTGCCGCCGGTCGCCCGCCGGGGGATCCACAGCACCCGGGCGTCGCCGACATGCATGATGGTGATCGCCCAGCGCCCGGGCCCGACCTGTTCGATGCGCACGGCCGTGTACGTGGTCGCCGGCGGGTTGGCCTGGCCCGGCACGGCCATGCGGTCGACGGCAGCAGCCACCACCGCGTAGGCGTCCTCGTGCGCCTTCCCAGCGGAGCGCCCGGCCCCGTCTGTGCGGCTCAGCTCGGCCAATCCGCTGTCGCCCGCGACCTCCGCGGCCTCCGCGGCGCGCGATCCACTGGACTGCAGCCCGTCGGCGGCCACGATCGTGACCGTCCCGGCGGCGTCGACGGCCATCCGGAGCCGGTCCTCGTTGTAGTGCTCGTCGATCGCCGGGTGATCGGTCCCGGCGCGGCTGATGCCGGCGACGACCGTGCCGCCGGTGTGCGGTGATGCCAGCTCGACGGCGCGGCCGGCGACGGAGGTCGGGCCGCCGTGCGCCGGTCCGCCGGGCGGTGTCAGCGGGAGGTCGTCGGTCAGCAGGCCTGGCGCCCGCCCGCGCAGCACCTCGGCCATGGCCGCCGCCCGGCGCAGACGCAGCCGCGGCCCCAGCTGCTTGTCGCTCTTGTTCGTCTCCGCGATCTGCCGCGCGAACTTGAAGTGGGACAGCGCCTTGCGCGCCGCCGCGACGGCCTCGATGTAGCGGGGATCGCTCGGATCGAGTGACCGCGCGCCGACCATCAGACGGTCCGCGGCACGTATTGCCCGTCTCGCCCGGCGGAGCTCGATCTCGGGTTGGGGCTCGGTCGCCCGAGCACCGGGCGCATTCGCGAGCAGCCGCTCCGCGCGTTCGAGCAACCCGCTGACCCGGGTCGGCCGGGATCCGACCACCGGGTAATGGGTCTCTTCGACCTCCTGCCGGAGATCCCGCAGCGTCAGGTACGCCTGTTGCCGGGCCGCGCGGGCCGCGCCCTGTTCGGGCGTGACCGAGTCCGCGCGCCCCGGTGGCGCGTTGGCGTCCGCGTCGTGCGCGTTCCGGCCGCCCCGAGCGCGGTGGACCCTCCGTTCGGTCCTCCGCCACTGGAGCTCGGCCTGCTCCACCTCGCGAATCGCGGTGTGCAGCTTGGCGACCGCCTCATTTTTCTCGTCCCGCGCACCGGACTGATCCACCTCGGGAACGGAGTCCGCATACGGGTCGACCCATGACTGGGCGTCGACGAACTCGTAGCGAGCCCCGCTGATCCACCGCACCAGACGGATGACGTCGTCGCGGAGGCCCTGCGAGTGGTGGCGGAAGAGCACGCGATCCGCGGAGGAGAACAGCTCCAGCAGGGTCCTGTAGGCGACCTTCCCCTCCGTGGCGACCTTCTGTCGATCCGGGTCGGTCGTGATCAGGATTTCCAGGACGGTGGACCCGACGTTCGTCCACCGCGGAGTCGGGAGAGCGGCCACCAGCAGCTGCGGGTTGCGCCGCATCGCATGGCGCAACCGCGGGTTCGCCTGCAGCCACGCCTGCCGCAGCTCGGGCGCGGCGCGGTAGCCCGCGCCGGGGTCACCCGAGACCATGCCGACGGCCGCGAGATCGGCGAGGCGCTCGTTCCAGTCGACGCTGATGTCGGGGTGGATCCGAGCGAGCACGTCCGCGGTGGTGGGTTCGGTCCGCCCGGCCACCGTCAGCGCGACCGCGAGCAGGGAATCGGGCCGCAGCCGGGCCGGCTCGTCGAGCGCGCGCTTCAGCGCCCTTCTCCAGAATCCGCGCTCCTCCCGATGAAGTTCCACCTCGTCGTGCAGGGCGACCCAGCCCTCCATCAGCTCCAGAGTCGACACCAGCAGCCGGATGGTCCCGATGCGTTCCCGGATCTCGGCCTCGGGTCGGGTCCTGAGGTTGTCCGGTGCGCCGAGCGCGCGCAGCTCGGCAGCGAGTGCGACGCGCAGGTTGTCGCGGCGCTCACGCAGCAGCACCCGGGCCGCGACCGGTGCTCGCTTGTCGACCTTCTGGAAACGCTCGATCTCCAGCTGGGCCTCGACGCGGGCCAGCTCCACCTCCACCTGCTCGAGGGCATCGGAGCTGCCACCGGCTCGGAGCATGGCAGCCCAGTCCTGCAGCAGCTGCCGATAGGCCTTCAGGTAGTCGACCCGCAGCTTCATGCGCCGCTCCAGCGCCTCGATCAGCTGAGTCTCGGCGTTGCCGCGGAGGATCTCGACAGCGTCGAGCGGCAGACCCAGCTCGCGCAGGTTCTCCTCGGTGAGCAGGGCATCGAGCACCTGGATGTGGAAGCGGAGGATCCCACCCGTCCTGCTCTCGATCCGGTCGGCCGCCCCGCCGACGGCCGCCCGGTTGCTGGCCAGCAGCATGATGATCGACGCGGCGGCCAGCCGGAGCTGCTCGTGGCGCTTCTCCCAGAGCTCGGCGACCTGCGCGGCCTGTTCGCCCAGGTCCGGGTGCTGCAGAAGCTGGGTCAGGAGTTTCGGCTTCGGCGACGGGATCTGCAGAACCCGCACCACCTGTCCGGCAACCGTGGGTGCCAGTGTCTCGTCGAGCGTCCGGTTCGGTTCCGCCGGGTCGCCGACCGCGTTCTGCAGGAACGCGTCGAGCAGCCCTCGATACGGCCGGACCCGCTGGCTCACCCGTCCGAACGGGATCAGCGGGCGCATCCGGGACGTCAACACCCGGTCGGTGAGCTCACCGAGCAGCTTCAGCCGGGCCTGCAACCGATCGACCGGCACCCACACCGCGAGGATCACCAGCACTGCAATCCCGGCCCGGCCCACCACCAGCCACGGCGTATCCGGGATCCCCGGTAGCGGCCGCACGATCCAGTAGGTGAGGGCGGCCGTCAGCTCCGCCCGGAAGGTCTTGAACACGATGATCCGCCAGTCCGGAGGCCCGAACTGGCGGAAGCTCACGATGCGGTGCGCGATCCGATCCAGCTTCTTCGGGTCCGCGGCGCTGCCGTCCTGCTCCGCCTTGCGGTAGCGCCGTTCGTTGATCCACAGCCGCAGGCGACCCCACCGGTACACCACGTACTCCACGACCATGGTCGTCGGCAGGACGAACATCGCCCAGGTACCGAAGGCACTCAGGTACTCGTCCCAGTTCGGCGGGGCATTCGCAAGGTGCAGCGACGCCAGCATCAATGTGGTCGGGATGGCCGCGAGCCCGGACATGATCGCGGTCCAACCCCGCTCACCACCCACGAGCCGCCGCTGGAGCGCCGAGCTGAGCATGCCGGCCACCGCGGCCACGGCGACCAGGACGGTGTGTTCCGTGACCGTGTGCAACACGGGCGGTAGGGCGACCACGCGGAACACGTTGTAGGCCCACCCGACGGCCACGACACTGACCGCGGAGATCAGCGCGTCCCGGGCGGGGTGGATCCACGACCCGGAGGATGCCCGGTTCGCGGTCCGCCGGTTCCGCACCGACCAGTAGGCGATCAGGCCGTGCACCGCGACCCCGGCGAGCAGGAACTTGACCGTCGGTGCCGACCACGCGGCGAGCGCGGTCACACCGGCGACGGCCGCGCCGGGAAGCCCGGTCGCCACCGCCCCGACGAACCCGCCCGCGGCCATCACGGAGAGCACCCGCACCGTGCCCCGCAGGCGCGACACCCACGAGGACGGGCGTCGCGGATCGGTGAGCAGGGTGACCGACCACACCACCCGAGCACCGGCCAGCAGACCGGCCGCGATCGCACCGACGGCGATCAGCGTCGTCACCGCCCCCGTCGCCACGGCCGCGAGCCCGAACCCGAAAGCGGTGACGTAGGCCGAGACGCCGCCCCACACCTGCAGGCGGGGGCCCGAATCAATCGGCTCGTCCCAACCCCGACGCTCCACGAAACCGATCACCCGGCCCGAGATCGCGCGGAACCGGGAACTCCAGCGCTGTGCCGCGTTGCGCAGCGTCGCCCGCCACCAGACCGGGCTCAGCTCCACCGGCCACGCCGCGGCCACCTGATCGCGCCAGCCGGCCAGCCGGGCGGTCCATTCCTGCACCGCGCCACCGAGCGCGGCCCGCCACCAGCTGACGGTCCACTGCGCCGGCAGCACGGAGCCGGCGACGTCCAGTCCGAGTCGCAGCCCGGTCACCACGTCGGCCCACCATGCGCGCGCCGATCCCGGTGCCGCGAGGACAGCCCGACCAGCCCGTCCCGCCGAGGCACGCCACCCGCCGCCGGCGGCGACCCGCGCGCCCGTCCACCGCACGACGGTCCGGATTCCGAGGACCGCGGCCAGGAGGGCCAACAGGCCGATAGCCGCTGTGAGCAGCGCCTGCCAGAACCCGGAACCCGGGGGTGCGCGGTCCGATGGCGGCGCGTTCGTGGTCGTGGTCGGCGGGCTCGGCGACGGGGCCGGCGTCGTGGTCGTGGTGGGAGGGGTCGTCTGCCCGGGCTGGCCCGGGTCACCTGGCTGGCCAGGCTGGTTCGGCTGGCCCGGCTGCCCCGGTTGGTTCGGCTGACCCGGCGGCTGGATCGGCGTCACGCCGTTCACGACGAGCTCCGCGCCCGCCATGACCTGGTCCGGGTTCCCGTCGATCAGCGCGGTGGGGTTGTCAGCAGCAAGCTGCTGCCAGCCACCCGGCACGTTCAGCCGCTTGCTCACCGCCCACAGCGACTCCGCGGGGAGCACCAATCGCGGCTGAACCCGCCAGCGTCCGTCCCATCCACCCGGGCCGACGGGGACCCGGAGCTCCTGACGCTCCAGCAGCTGGTCCCACGTCGTCTCGTCGGGCCACACGTTCGGGTTCGCCGCCGCGAGCGCCTGCGGCGACATGCCGAGTGCCGCGGCAAGCCCGGTGAGGTTGTCGTTCTCCACCGCGATCAACCGGACGAAGGCGGGCGCGACGTCGATCGACGCCGTACGGGCCGCGGGTCGGTACTCCGAGGTGACGGTGGTGGCCGCCGCCGGAGCAGGCGTCAGCACGACGGCACCGATGCCGGCGGCACCGGACCCGGCCACGGCGGCGATCAGCGCCCAACCGAGAACGGATTTCCGCACGTGCACGCTGATGCGGGACAGGACACCGGGCGGCCCCCGCTGCGACCACGCGCGAGCCACCCGAACGGCGAACCGGAGCCCGATCCCCACGATGCCGGCCGCCACCACCGCGAACACCAACGCCCCCGCCAGGCCGACGAGCGGTCCGGCCGACGCGAGGGCCGTCAAGAGCCCGGCGATCGTCACCAGCGGATGCGACAGCGCCTTCGACCCACCCCTGTGTTGATCGGATTGGCGTTCGCCCGCCGTCCGGCGGTTCTGCACGGCCCTCCGGATCCACCCGTTCCGCCCCGGCCCGACGTGGTGGATGAAGATCGGTGTGTCCCAGGTGATCGACGAATCGGGCTTCCCGGCCCGGTTCCGCAGCTCCCTCCCGCGGTGGTTGCCCTGCAGGAGCCGCCCGGGCGCACCGGGGTGCGTCGCCAGGTACTGACCGTCGGCCGGAGCGAACACCGACCGGAGCAGATCGTCGTCGGAACGTTCGGCCGCCCCCGGCACCTTGCGTTTCCGGTCACCGTTCCCCGGCAGCAGACCCTCCAGGTCCCGCACCGTCCCGTTGGGCTCCGGCCGCAATGTGCCGAGCTTCCGGTGGAGCGTGCGGTTGGCGAACCACGCCGGCGCGAGCGACCGCAGGCGGCTCGAGTAGCGGTACAGGAGATCCGCCACCGCGACCAGCAGGATCACACCGACCCCCGCCACCGTCACATTCGCGAGCCCGCTCGTCAGAACGGTTCCGAGGAGATCGGAGCCGCCGCCGAGCCCGGCCGCATCGGCCAGCGCGAGCGTCTCGTGCGTGGCAGGCGCGTCGGGTGCGATGACCGCCCGGGTCGGAGCTGCGCCCACGGGCGTGCCGGCGCCCGGACCAGCGAACGTCAGCACGACGGCCGCGATCAGCGGCGAAAGGACACGTCCGATCCATCTCAGCAGCCGACGCAGCGACGAAGCCCGCTCGGCGATCGGCTCGCCCTGCCCCTCCACCCCCGGCGGCGCACGCGGCATCGCCAGGGTCAGCTCGTCCAGCGGCGTCATCTCCGCCCGGGAGCGACGCAGCGCCTCGACCACCTGATCGCGCTTTCGCTCGTCGAGCGGATGCGCGGCCACGGCGGCACCGCCCCGACCGGAGTTGTCGTTCGTCAGGAGGAGCCCCTCGATGGTGGCGCGCTGGAGGTACCCGGGATGTCCACCGAACTGGGCGTCGCTGAACACGACCACGACCTGCGGCGTGCCCTCGATCAGAGCCAGCACCGACTGCACGTTGAAGGCATGCGTATCGGTGGCCACGATCCCGCGCGCCCCGGCCCCGGCCGCGCTCATGATCTGCACGACCTCGACCTCGCCGGATACCGGCTGGAAGGCACGTCCGTACCGAACCTCGAGCGCACGCCTCGTCCCGGCGAAGTGTGCGGCGAGCGCTGCCTCGACCTCGGCGAGCGTGGTGCCGGGTGGCAGCGCCGCGGGCGTCGCCGTCGCCGGATGACCGGCACTGGTCGCGTCCGCCGCGACCGCGCACCTGTCGCAGTTGTACTGCCGGCCCTTGTCCCCGCGGTGACCGTGGTTCACCAGCCGCAGGGAATGTTGGACCATCCGGCTCGCCAGCAGGCGGTGCTCGATCTGCTCGGGATCCAGGCCCAGCGCCGCGTCGATCTCCTGCGCCCGCTCGAGGTCCGCGAGCGAGGCCATCCGTGCGTCGTGCACCCACCGCACGTGCGCTCGCGGCGAGGCGTCGAGGAGCCTCGAGCCGTAGTTCATGCGCAGCACATGCGCGGCATCGGGAGACAACCGGTGCGCCGCGGCGAGCTCCGAGATCAACGCCTCCACGGCCTGCTGCTCCTGAAGCTGCTCCGGCGAGAGCAGGAACGGCTCGGCCCAGCGGCTCCCGACCAGGTGTACCGACATTCCAGGCGTCGAGAAGTCGAGCAGCGCGGCATCGCCGTCGACCCGGTCGGGAACGGCGATCGGCTCGAACGCCTCACGGAGCCGGTCGCGCCAGCCGGGGAACACGTCGTCGAGCCGCTGGACGGTCGTCGACGCGTGCACGTCGTGGCTCTCCCAGCCGTGCGGATGCAGGCGATGCAGCTCCTCGTGCCCGGCGATGACCTCCCGTGCCTTCCGTGATTCCGCGAGGACCTCGCTGACGTGCGTGAACGACACCGTCCACACACGGTCGTCGCCGGCCCCGCCGAAGACGGTGTACGCGAGCATCCGCGTGCCGAGACCGCCCATGCCGGCCCTGCGCAGCGGCGCCGCGACCAGGCGCCAGTCGACGTCGACCCCGCCGCCCCTGGGTGCCAGCGCGGCGGCCACCGGGCGGAGGATCCGCACGAGCAACCGCTCCTCGTGCGGCTCGATGCCGCCGATGATCAGCCCGCCGCCCTGGACGTCCCCGTCGCCGAGCGCAGTCCAGATCCGCCGTGTCACCGCCCGGACGGCCGAGGCGAGATCGTCGAGCTCCGTGCGAAGGCGGGCGAGCGTGGTGGGCGACGGCAGCCCATCCGCATCTTCCAGAGCAACCAGCTCGACGAGCAGCTTGCCGACCCGCTCGTACGCGTCGTCGCTCTCGTCGAACAGCTCGGCGCGCAACCAGTGCTGCTCCGGTGAGGCCGGCACGAACGCGCCCAACCCCGCACGAGCGCCTTGCAGCACCTGATGGAGCAGGGCGGCTTCGTCGAGCACCGCGGTGAAGTCGGACGAGGCGATCAGCGCGCCCCAGGCGGCGGCGACGACCTCGTCGACGTAGGCCAGCAGCCGCGCGCGCAGCTCGTCGTCCCCGAACAGATCGAGGACGTGGTCCTGGACGACCCGGCGGTCGTCGATCAACGCCTGCAGCGCGTCGGGGTCGGTCCTTGCCGCCTGCCCGAGCGCGTCCTCGGACGGCCGCATGCCGTCCTCGATGATCGTCGCCATCGACAGCCACTCGACGACCACGGCAGCTGCTTGCGCCTGATCAGGGCGTACCACCGGACCCGCTGCCACCAGCGCACGGGCTTGCGCGATCAGGTCCTTCGTGTGCGCCACCCGCTCGTCGAGCGAGCCGATGATGTCGGACCGATCACCGATGGCGGTCTCGATCGCGTCGAGCAGACGCGCCCGCGCGGCGAGCTGCTCCGTGTTCCCCGGCAAGAACGCCCTGAGCGTCTCGATGAGAGCGGCGGCAGTGTCGGCGAGCATTCGCGCTTCGTCCGCCTCCGTCACCGTGGAGTCCGCGAGCGCCGCCTTCGCCGCCTCGTGGAACTCCGCCGCGAACCCGAGGAGCAGCGCGCGCAGGGCGGAGCTGCCCGCCGTCGCCGCGTAGATGCCGAGCTGGACCCGCGAGTAGTCGTCGATGAGTGCTCGCAGCGCGTCGGGGTCCTCCACGCTCATGAGTTGCAGCTGCCGCAGCGCCCGCGTGGTCAGCAGCCGGTCCTCGTCGATCGTCTGCGAGGCGAGGGACCGCTCGGCCAGCACCGCGAGGAGGTGGCGCAGCGCCGGGTCGTCGATCCCGAGCAGCTCGGCGAGGACCGCTTCGGTGTACTCGTGCAGCGCCCCGTCGGAGGTGCGGAAGTAGAGCCGGACGACGCCGTCGGCCGTCCAGACGTGACCGGCCGCGATCTCCTTCCACGTCGCGTCGCCGCTGACGGTTTCGGTGAGCCGGACCTGGAAGACCCGCGGCGGGTTGCGCACGCCTCGATCGACCGACAGGAGATCCCGGTACGCCGGACCGTCCTCAATGCCGGCGACCTGCTCCGCGACCACGCGGCGCAGCAGATCCAGCAGTGCACCGAGGCGGGCGTGCTCGCGCGGCCAGCGCGCACCCTGCCCCAGGTCCCTGACGATCTCCGCCCGATGCCCTTCATCCCACTCGAACGTGCCGCGCATCTGCGCGCCCACGACACGCTCGTTCACCGGCGGCCCGAAAGGCTTCTGGAAGTCGGCGGGTGCGCGTCCGAGCACGACGTCGGCCCCGCCGATGGCGAGGGCGCCCCCCAGCACCGGTGGCGCGCGGCCACGGTCCGACGCCCAGAACCGCACGCCGCGCCTCACCGGTGCGTCCAACCGACGGGGCATCGCCCGGAACAGCGCCGCAACGCCACGGACCAGCAGGTAGGCGCCGATCCAGAACCCACCGACCACAGCCGCGGTCGCGCCCGCGGTCAGGACGAAGTCGACCACCGAGGAGAGGTCGAGCTCGGAACCCCTCGCAGCCACCTCGCCGACGCCCGACGCCGTGTCGGCCTCGGCCGTGCCGGCACCACCGACCGTGCCGGCGACGGTCAGCCCGCCGACGAGTGCGGCCACCCCCGGCAGGCCCCAGCCGAGGCCGCCCTTGCCCTGACGCTCGAGCCTCCTGCTGACCTGACGGAGGATCGAGGCCAGGCCCTTCCCCGGGCGCTGCTTGAGAAGCGCCTGTGCGACGGAGGCGCGGTCCTCCGGCTCCACCTTCTCGCCGAACCACTCGACGAGCTCGGTCACGAGCTCCCGGCGGTAGGCCTCGTCCGGCCGAACGAGGTACCGGCCGTCGTCGTAGCGGCGACGGTTGCCGAGGCGGTCGACGTTGTCCGCGAACCAGTCCCAGTCCGCCAGCAGCTCGGCGAGGTCCGCATCGGTGACGACCCGGCGCTCGTAGATCGGCTTCACCGTGCGGAAGCTGTCGCCGAGCCCGGCGAGAAGCTTGCTCCTGAGCTTGCGGTCGACATGCGCGAGCAGGTTCTTCATGCGCGGTCGCTTCGCCGCGATCGCGTCGGCGACGACCGGCCGCTCGTTCGGCGCGACCCGCTGCCGGAACCATGTGACGAGATCGTCGACCAGCTGCCGACGCGCGAGCTCGTCGCCGCGAACGATGACCCTGCCGAGGTCGTGCCGGCGCTTGTGCAGCGACTCGGCTTTCTTGACGAACTCGTCCCACCTCTGGAGGTGGTGCTCGAATTCCCCGCGGTTGACGTTCTCGGGCAGATACGGTTCCGCGGGTCGCGGCCGGCCATGGCGAGCCGGGGAGGACGTGCTCGTCGGGTCACCGACGTAGCCGCGGCCACCGCTCGTCCCTGCCGGGTCGATGTGGTCCGAGCCCCGGCCGTCGACCGCGCCGGAGTAGCCGGGGTCCCACTCGTTCGAGCCCTCGACGATCACCACGTCACCGCGCTCCGTGACCCCGCCCCGGTAGCCCTCACCGAGCACCTGCCCTCGCAGTTCGTTGTTGGCGAAGTGCTCGGCCGGGGTCAGGGTGACGCCCCAACCCGTGAGGATCTGGTCGAGGTGGCCGACCGCCGACGGGTCGACGTGGATCCGGACCTCGAGCCAGCGCTCCTTGTCAGCCTTCCGCTTCGCGACCCCCAGGTAGTCGTGGACGAAGGCGTCGGCCCGCTCTCGCCACTGCCTCGAGAGCGAACTGCCGCCGACGGCACCGGCGAGGCCGCGCGCGACCTGGTTGGCACCGGCGGTGGCGCCCTGGATGCCGAACCGCCACCACAGCTCACCCGGCGCCGGGCCGTCGTCGTCGCTGCTCGACGTCACGCGCCGCTGGCGGTTCGTGCCGCCGTTGCGCGGCTGGTCGCGACCCGTCTCGTCCTCCGGCGCGCCGTGCCTCCTGGCCACGTCGTCCGGGCCGTGGCCGAGAATCCGGTGCAGCAGCCACTGCCAGTACGGCAACTGACGGATCAGCTGACCCCGCGCGGCAGGCGCGTTCGGCCGGCCGGGGCGTTCGGTCCCCGGCACCCGTTCGCTCTGCGGCCTCGACGGCTGGTCACCCTGGCTGACGAGGAGGTCGTCGATGACGTCCTGCAACTTGTCGAGGAGCCAGTCCTCGATGGCGGCCTGGTCCTTCTGCCACTGGGGATCTGCCTTGCTCACATTCGCCGCGGTGCCGGAGCCCTTCGAGGAGTTCACCGACCCCGACAGCCACTGCAGGTTCAGCGGGGCGTTGGCGATGGCGAACATCAGGTCCGTGCCGAGCCGCCAGAAGCCGGGGAGGTTGACGATCTTCGCCAGCGGCACGATGTGGTCCGCAGCTACCTTCGGGTTCTCGTCCGTGCCCGCGATCCTCGTGCTGGGACGAGCCGGGTCGATGTCGCCGGGCTTGGGGCGAGGTGCACCCTGGAACGGAATGTCACCGACCGTGCCGGGGCTGACCTTGCGCAGTGCCTCGTAGATCGGGCGGACCGGTGACGTCTTGTCGATGCGGAAGCGACCGGCACCGATGACGGGCGGAGTGAATCCGGCCGGGATCTTCGCCCGGGCGTCGTCGATGAGCAGACGGGCGCTGTCGGAGATCCTGCGCTTCCGGGTCGAGCCGTCGGCCAGATCGGCCAACGCCTTGTCGAGGAGGCGCTGCTGTTCTTCAGTTCGGGAAGGCTGTTCATCACCGCCGGCGCGTACCGGCAGTCCGCCGGCCGGCGGGCCACGCGCCAGGTATCCGCCAGGCGCGAACCGCTTCGCACCCGGCGTCAGGTCCGGCGCGATCAGCGACATCGGCGCCGCAGCCGGCCGCCGTGAACCGTCGGGCAGGATGTCGACCCAGCCACCCGACACCGGTGCGATCCGGGCCGCGCCGCCCGCGGTCGCCGGCGCGAACACGTCCACGTCGGCTTCCGGCGCCCGGATTGGCACGCCGAGCCCGCCCGCGAGCGCCCGCCCGTCGTCCTCGCTGATGCAGCCGAGGCGGCAGGCGACGGCATCGATCCGCGGCTCGTTGCCCGCCGCGACGGTCTCGTCGAGCAGCGCTCGCACTTCGGGGTGCGAGTGCAGCAGCTCCCGCAGCTGCTCGAACGTGGCCAGGATGATCGCGTCTGCCGCTGGGAAGACGAAGTGGTCCGCGGTGGCGTGGCCGACCAGCACGATCGATCCGGGCTCGCCCCGCAACCCCGGCCCGTACGAATGGAGCCGGTCCTCCCCGACCGTGCGGTCCTCGTACCGCCACGCCCACTTCGGAGCGACGATCACGACGTTCTCGAAAACGCGCAGCTCGTCCTTGATCCGCTGCAGGTCCGCCTCCGTGGCGGGCCGCGTCGGAGGAGGACCACGTGCCCGCGCGATGAACCAGGCAGCCGCAGCGCCGACGACGACGATGGCCACAGCGGCACCGATCAACGGGTGGACGCCGGACGAGAAGTCGAACAACGCACCCGGCTCGGCCTGGCGGCCACCGGTCGGGCCGAGACCGGCCGCGCTCGTCGAACCGACGGTGGCAGCGGCGCCGGCGGTGGCGGCGTTCGCCATGGCCGGTGCGACGAGGGCGATGGCCACGGCCGCGCCCAGCACGCCCAGGATGCGCCGGACGGCGTCCTGGATCCGCAGCCACAGCGGCGGGCCGCGCTGCTGCGCGTCGTACCGGTCGTTGCTGGGGCGGTGTGCGGTGAACTCCGCGGTTCCGCCCTCGTCGGACCGACCCTGGGCCGAGTTCCCCGGAGTGGACCCCGCCGCACCCGAGCCGCCGGTCCCGGAGCCGCCTCCTCCGCCCGCCGTCATGCCCGGCCCGCCGGTCCGGTCGTTGCCGTCATCGGACGCGCCTGGGGCCGATCCCCGCGACGTCCTCGCTCCCCTGCCGCTGCGCGCCTGCCCCGGGACGGTCACGTCGCCGGCGAGCCGGGTGTCGGGCAGATTCACCGTGGACCAGGTGACGCCGCCTGCGGCCGTGTCCAGCACCGCCATGCCCACCGCGGTGAACGCCGAGTGGCGGAGGAAGTCCGACACCTCGTCGGCTCGCACGACCCTGATGCCGTTCCCGGCGTCGACGAGGTGGAAGCGACCGCCGGTCCGCACCACGGGGGTGGTGAGATCCGCCTGGGCGGGCGTCTGCGACGCCGCCAGCAGCTGCGCTACGCGCCCTGGCTCGGTGAGTGGACCGTTCGGCTCGGGCCGCACGTTGCGCAGCGCCATCCGCAGGCGCTGCTTCGTGCGCTTGCTCCAGTGGAGGTCGTGCTCGGCGGCGAAGTCGCCGACGACCTGCGCAGGCCGGGCGTGGCCGGACATCCGGCCGACGTGCAGCAGCGCCCGTAGCCGGGCGGCGGTGAGCTCGCCGTTCATCGCCAGGATGTAGAGATCCGCGATCACGCTCATCGGGACCTCGGAGACCAGGCTGAGCCGCCCGAGCTGGTGGTGCAGATCCGCGCCGACCATCGTCGCAACCGCCTCGCCGGGACGGCCCTGCAAGGTCGCGACGATCGACGCCAGGCGGCCGATGGTGCCGCGCAGCTCGGTCTGCTCGAAGCTGTCGAGGATCGTCACCGGGCCGGGCGCCTGCCGCAGCGCCACGAGCCGGGCGAGAGCGACGGTGGCGTCCTCGGCGGCGAGGCGGGCCGACTCCAGGGTGGCGACGGCGTGCCCGTCGAGGTATGCGGCCACGATCTGCGTGCCGGTCACAAGCCCGAGCAGGGTGTCGATCGCTCCGGCGTAGTCGCCCGCCTCCATCTGCGCGCGGGCGTGCAACACGGTGTCGGGGTGCACCCCGGTCAGGTACGCGGCGATCTCGTCGAACTCCGCCTGCCCCGGAACGTCCGCGTCGCCTTCGCTGCGGACGGCGCCGCCCATCGGGTCCGAACGCTCCGGCTCCGTCGCCGCGCGGTACTCCTGCAACGCCCGGTACAACGCGGCCTCGGCACGATCCAGGTGCGCGACGGCGCCCAGCAGCCCGGCAACGCTACCGCTGCGGCTGTACCGCATCTCGGCGAGGGCCACCAGCTCCCGCGCCGCGACGAGGTTCTCCGTGAGCGGGCCGGCGATCTCGCCGACCATGGCGTCGATCCCGCTCTCGTCGACGGCGGCCCGACCCACCTCCTGCAAGGACGTGCCGGCCGGCCTGCCGTTGACCTCGGCGACCACCGAGTTGTCCGGCTTGATCTTGCCCTTGACGATCGCCGTGAACCGCTTCTCGTTGAGGATCTCGGCGCGCTTCACGGCCTTGTCGACAAGGCGCTGGACCTCATCGCGCGGGATCACTCCGTCGCCGTAGCGCTCCTTCAGCCTCGCGATCTGGCGCTGGTTGCCGTACTGCTTCAGGATCGGGTCGTCCAGGGAGAGGATCTGTCCCACCGAACCGGGCTCGCCCTGCCGTCCCGCGCGCCCGTATGCCTGGTTCAGGGCCCGGTTCGACTCGAAGGCGCTGCCGACGGTCACGCGCAATCCACCGGCTTCGAGCACCGCCCGCCGGGCCTGTGTGAAGGCGGTGATCCCGGAGCCGCCCAGCTTGATATCGGTGCCGCGCGCGATCATGTTCGTCGCCACGGTGACCTGGTACGGGCGCCCGGCCGCGGCCACCACCTGGTTCTCCCGGTCGTAGCGCCCGTCGAAGGCGTTCAGCACCCGCGCCCGCACACCGCGCTCGCGCAGCATCGCGGCGAACACCTCGGTCTGCAGCGGGGTGCGGAAGATCAGCAACTCGGGCCTGAGGTCGCCGTCGCCCGCGTCGATCCGCTCGCGGCTCTTCCGGGATGCCACCTCGTCGGCGAACGCGGCCAGCTGCGCCTTCTCGCTGCCGTAGACGACCAGATCTCGCGGCGGTCCCACTCTGCTGGCGACGCGCGGAGGGATCACCCGCACGCCCAGCCCGAAGTGAGACCGGTAGAGCCCGGCCCGGCCCGCGGTGCCGGTCATGCCGGCAAGCCCGCGGTAGTTGTCGAGGTACTTGACCACCGTGGTGTCGGCGATGGTCCGCTGGGGGTTGCGGATCGGCAGGCCGTGCCAGGCCTCGAGCGCCTCGTGCAGACCGTTGTTCCACCGCTGGCCGTCGAGTGCCCGGCCGTTCGGGTTGTCGAGGATCTCGACCCGCACGCGGTCACGGATCACGTACGTTCGGCCGAACACCTCGCGCGCGGCCCGTCGTGCGTTGATCAGATCGCTGATCTGCCGTTGCGTCAGCCGGCGTCCGACCCTGCTGGCGATGAGATCGACCTGGGCCTTGCTGATGGTGTAGCCGCGCTTCTCGCTGAAGCTGATCTCGATGTCGTTGCGCAGCTTCGCTGCGAAGTCCCGGGCCCAGATGAGCTCGGCCCGGCGGGCCGAGCTCCCGGCGACACTCATCGCGAGCCGGTAGTCGTCCGCCCGCAGGAGGATCATGTCGGCTTCGTCGATCAGGGCGAAGCGCTTACCGACCTGCACCTTCGAGGAGGAAGCCACCCGCTGGTCCTCGAGGAAGTCGAAGACGAAGCTGCTGACCGCGCCGATCGTCACATCGGCCTGGTACGCCCCCCGCCGGACAGCGGTGGACTGCCACCGCTCCGCCAGCAGGCTGACCTCGAGACCCAGCTTCTCGGCGAAGGGCCGGTAGTCGTTCCAGGCATCGACGGCCTTCTGGCCGTTGTGCGTCATCACGTGCACGCCGTGCGCCGTGCCACCCGCAGCCCGCTCGGCCTGGTGCTCGAGCGCGCGCTTGAACGCGACGACCATCCCGGCGATGGTCTTGCCCTCACCGGTTCCCAGCTGAGCGATCACCCCGCGCAGCCGCTGACCCCGCCGGCCGCGCATGCCACGGTCCATCACGATCGCGGCGGCGAGCTGCACGTCGTGCAGGCGCAGCTGCGCCTGCCCCGGTCCGCGCTCGGTGCGGCGGATCGTCTCCGCGAGCACCGCGAAGTACTGCGGGCTGGTGAGCCGTTCGCGGTTGAGCACCTTCTCGACCAGCTCGCCGTAACGCTGGTCGTTCAGGTTGGTCCACTCCTGCTTCGCGGCGCGCATGGTCCTGCGGTCGCCACGACGCAGCTCCCTGTAGAGCGTGAGAGCGCGTTCTGCCTCGTAGAGCTCCTTCCTGGCCTTCTCGACCGCGATCTCGGGCCGAAGCCGTGCGTGATCCAGCGCCCGACGGCGGTCGGCGTTGCCGGTCTTGCGGTACTCCGCGTCCAGCCGGTTGAGGTATTCGCTCCGGTTCCGGAACGCGGCGGCCAGCTTCTGCTTCGCCGTTGCGACCGCGTTCTTCAGGGAACGCTTGGTGAAGCTGGGGTCAGAGCTGGTCGGCCCCTCCGGAGGCCCGCGGTTGCGGTACTGGTCCAGCCACCCCTGCCGGGCGCGGAACGAGGTCAGGTTGGGACGTCCGACCTTGCCGGTCGGGCGCTGTGCGCCATCGCCGTCACCTGGCTTCGGATCCGGCCGTTCGCCGCCCCCGTCCGTCTTGGACGGGCGGCCGCCACCGAGGTTCGGCTGGCTCGGCGGCACACCGTCGACAGGCTTGCCGGGACCGTTATCGATCGGCTTGCCGGGCCCCGGCGCCGGGGATCCGGGCTCGGACCCTTCCGAGTGCCGCTCCCGGACCAACCGCACCTGGTCGTTGGCGACCTGGATGGCACGGACCCTGGTCTGCTCCGCCACCGTGGTGAGCCGAGCGGCGTCGTGTGCAGTGACCACGGCGTCCTGTGCCGACCGGTAGGCGGATGCGGTGGGCGCCTTGGCGGCCGTCCGCGCCTCGGCCGCCCTCGCCGCGGCCGCGGCGGCGAGACGATCAGCGGCTGCGGCAGCCCTGGTCGCGTCGGCGGCGCGGGCGGCCGCGGCGGCGCTTCCCTCGGCGAGCGCCTCGGCCTGAGCCACGATCGCCTGTGCTCGCGCGACCGCGGCTTCAACGGCGAGCCTCGTGGCCTCGGCCTCCGCGACCTTGGCGGCGGCGAGAGCGGCGTCGCGCGTGGCGGCGGTCTCGGTGGCTCGCGTCTCGGCCTTGCGCGCGTCCGCCGCGGCCCGATCTGCTGCCTTGGTGGCCTTCGTGGCGTCGGTCGCGAAACGTGCGGCTGCCAGCGCAGCCCTGCTGTCGGCCACCGTCACGTACGCCTGCCGGAGGGCGTCGTGCCGAGCGGCACGCACCGGGTCCTGCAGCCCGGGCCGGGAGAACCTGCCTCCAGGCGACTCGCTCAGCTGCCGGGCACGCCTCTCGAAGCTGGCCGAGATGTCACGGGCGAGGGCGCCGGGCCTCGTCCCCAAGGTGTTGTAGGCGCTGGCCGTCCGGCGCGATCCCAGGATGCTCACGCCCATCACGCCGTGACGGGCGACCCCACGAGCGAACTCGGCGCCCCGGGCCATGGTGCCTGCGATGCCGTTCAGGCGCTCGCCGACGTTGCCCCACCTGGTTCCGAAGGGCACGCCCTCAGAGCCGCGAGCCGCCCCGCGGGCCATCGCCGCGGAGGCCGCGGTGGAAGTGAGCCGTGACGCGGAGGCGAACGTCCCTCGCGCCAGCGCGGCCGCGCCACGGAAGGGCAGGCCCAGCAGGACGAACGGCGCCCTGCCGACGTACCCGACGGCGTCCGCGGCACGCCCGATTCCGTTGTAGACACCGGCCTTGCGCTCCAGACCCAAGGCCTGCTGCCGCAGGCCGGACCTCATGCCGGCGAAGGCGTCGAGGGTCATCGAACCGCGCTGGAGCGTGCCCGCGGTGGCGCGCAGGGCTCCGGCCTGGGCGGCGAATCCGGCCCCCCGGCCCTTCGCGACCGCGCCGAACGGGGCGACCACGATCGTGACGGGCAGGGCGACGCTGGCCACCGTGCCGAACGGGTCGTGGAAGAACGCCTTGCCGCGGTCCTCCTTCCCGTTGATGAGGCCCCACGAGTGCTTTGCCATGTCCTTGACGGTCGTGGTGAACGGGCTGACCCGGGCCTTGTACTCCTCCTGGGACTCCCCGACGTAGCGAGGAATGCCGGGGACCTCGCCACCGGCGTCGGCGATGATGCGCGGGGGAAGCGACACCCCACCGGCCTCGATGCCGTGCTCGATGTTGTTGATGGCCTCGTAGCCGTACCCGCCGAGCGCGGTGCCGGGGATGAAGCTGATCGATCCGCTCGCGAACTGCGCCGCGCTGCGTCCGGCGTTGCGGAGAAAGCTGTCGGTGCCGTAGCCGAACGCGCGGTTGTACTCGCGCACCACGTGGGCGTTGAGCTGCTGGGCACCGTCGCCGAGGAACTTGAAGAAGTTCTTGAAGCTCTTGGGGTCGACCTCCGCCGCGAAGTTGTCCAGCTTCTCCCGCTCACCCTCGCCGAGACCCTCGGCGAGCGCGCGGTAGCTGCCGTTCACGACGTTCGCCCGGCTGAAGAACCGGTTCACCGTGGCCACCCGCTTCGGGTCGCCGAGCAGCGCCTCCCTCGTACCGGCGTCACCGGCGAGGCCCGCGATGAAGGCGATCCGGTCGTCGGCGTTGCCGAAGGCGCCGTTCTGCCGGGCGATCACCCGCAGGTCCAGCTTGTCGTCGCGCAGGGCTCGGATCGTGGTGTCGTTCTTCGGCACCCAGGTCGCGGCCAGGCTGGAGAGCTCGTCCGGCGTCAGGTCACGCTGCTGGGCGTTCGGTCCGTCCTGCGTGACCAGCGGGCTGCTGTCCGCGTCCATCAGCCGCTTGAGGTCGTCGTAGCCCTGCGCCGCACGCATCGCCAGCACGAGGTCCAGCCCGTGCGACGGAAGCGACATGTCGTTCAGCCGGTTGCCCGGCTTGCGAGGCGCCACGAGGGCCGCGTCGTAGCTGGCCTCGATCGAGTCGACGAAGCTGATGACCTGGTTGTTCGCCGCGACGTCGGCCGGGGTCTGCGGGTCGGCCTGCGGAAGCTTGTCGACGAGCCCCGCGATCGCGTCGAGGTTGTTGCGCGCCCGCTCGATGTTCGCGGCGTAGCCGGGGTCTGCGACCCCCGCCGCGGCGAGGTCGTAGGTCCGGAGGCCGCCCCGCTCCTTCTCCATGCCCTCCCGCAGGGGGCGTTCGAGATCGGCGATCTCCCGCGAGAGTCCGTCGAGCTCGGCCGCCCGACGGTCGAGATCCGCCTTGTTCCCACCCAGCCCGCGGTTGTAGGCGTCGACCGCCTTGTTGTAGTCGTCCAGCTTCTGCTGGTACGCACCGCGCTTCCCGACCAGCGTCGGATCGGTCTCCAGCGTCTTCTGGAAGCCGGCCACCACGTCCTGCTTGTCCAGGATCATGGTCTTCGCGTCCTGGATCTGCGTGTCCTTCTGACCCGGGTCGGGGTTCCAGTCGCGGCCGGTGATCGCCTTGAACAGCGCAGGATCCTCACCCAGCAGCCGCTCCACGTCCTCCGTGTTGCGCGGCTGGGTGTCCGCAACCTTGAAGATGGTCTCCACCGCGCCGCGGGTGCGCTGCGCGCGGGACATCAGGGTCGGGTTCTTGGCCAGTTCCTGCAGGAAGGCGTCGCGCTCCTCCCGGCTCATCCCGTCGAGCCCGGCGTGCCCTGCTGCCGTCGCCAGCCCCTCGAGCTGCGCGTTGCCGGTCTGAGACATCCAGCGGGCGTGGCTCTGTGAACCGCCGTACATCGCGACGGCCTCAGCGCGAGCCTCCAGGTCCTGGCGTCCTCGGCCGGGCGGGCCGACGAACTCCAGGTCCTGCATGCCGAGCGCGAGGGTGACCTTCTCGTCGGGGTTGACCCACTTCACGCGGTCGTCCGGCTGTGCACTGACGCACCGGGAGCTGGCGCAAGCCCGGCCGTTGTTGTAGCCGTCGGGCTCCGAGTAACCCAGGTAAATGCCGCCGCCGTCGCCCCAGTCCTCGATCGGGTTGTGGTAGGCGTCGTCCCCCCTGACATGCCCGTCACCCGAGGTGAATGCGACCGCCCACCCACCGCTCAGGTCATCGTTGCGCAGCTGCTGGACGAACTCGAACCGGCCCTTACCGCCGTTGCGGACCGATCCCGTCTGCTTGTCGACGTAGCCGGTGTCCCCCACGGCGGTGCCGGTGCCGACACAGCTACCGGCCGAGCCCGCGCAGAGGTTCCTGCCGCCCAGGCCGGGCGCCGTCGGCATGCGGTGCTCGGCGAAGCCGGCCTTCTTGTCGTCGCCCGCGCAGCCGGCACAGAACAGCAAGACACCTTCGGCGCTGGTGATCCTTCCATCAGCGGGGGCTGCACCGTCGTTCTCGATCCGCATGCGGCCGCCGTAGCCCATCGAGTTGCGGACGACGATGTTGGCCTTGCCGGATTCCAGGACGAGGCTGTCGCCCCAGGCTGAGGTGTACTCACCCGTGCCGTTGAACTGGAACCCGGCGTTGTCGGTGGTGCCCCCGGCACCGGCGGTGATCTTGCCCCAGGTGCCGTGCGTGGTCACCTGCTCGAACTGCGGCGCTTTCGGGCTGAAGGGCTTCGCCCCCTCTGGCAGCACGACCTCGGGGCCCGTGTAGGTGAAGCTGCCCTTGATCTCGCCGTGGAACGGGACGTTCGCATCCACGATCTTGAGGTTGTTGACCGTGTCCCGCTCCGCCGTGATCACGATCTTCTTGCCGCTGCGCCCGTCGGTCACGCTGCCGTTGCCGCCGACCGAGGCCTGGGTCCGGCCGGCCGCGTCGCGAGCGATCCCGGCGCTGGTCTGGCCGTAGACCTGGTGACGGCCTGGGCCGTTCTCGGCCACCCGGTCGGACGCGCCGAAACGGGTGGCGCTGTTCGCGACCGCGTTCGGGTCGATGCTGGCCTGCGGGCCGTCGGCAGCACCGAACGTCTTGCGCCCGTCGGCGCCGACGGGCAACGCCGCCACACACGTCGCGTCGCAGACCTGCGGCTTGTCCTCGCCGGCCCTCTTGATCTCCAGCTTGGGGTTGCCCTGCTCGTCCGTGCCCGAGTTCGATCCGCTCTGGGTGGGGCCGAGATCGCCGAGATCGAGCGGTTGGCCGTTGTTGCCGACGGGCGTCTTCTTCGGCAGCGGCGGCGTGGTCGCGGTGAAGACCGGGGCGTTGTGGCTCTCCCGGAAGTTCTGGCAGTTGCCGAAGCAGGCCGCCTCGCCGCCGTCACCGTCGAAGGGGTCGGCGATCGCGGTGACGCCGCAGCCGCCGCTGCCGCTGCCGCTGCACTGCGCCGTCTTCGTCGCGTCGAGGTGCCCGCCCCAGGAGTTCTCCGTGGCCGGGATCTCGGCACGGGCGGAGTCGGCGGCGAACGCGGAGTAGTGCGTTCCTGAGCAGTCGGCGTCACCGGAGCAGCTGGCGGAAGCCTGCGCCGTGTTGCCCTGCGCGAAGGCGGAGGCGGACACGGCGACCCCGCCCGCGCCCATCGTGCCGCCGCCGACGCCGTGCGCGTAGGCCTCGGCGTGCGAGCCGCTCTTCGCCCGCATCGACGCCGAGCGGGTTGCCTCGTAGTGGTAGCTGCAGTTGGTTCCGGCACTGCCCTGGCACGACGCCGACGCCTGGGCCGAGTGCGCGTCGCCCTGAGCCGCCGCCGACGTGACGACCTCGCCGCCGCCGACGGTGCCGGTCGCGAACCCGACCGCGTCCGCCTTGGCCCCAGACGCCGCGGCGTGGCTCTCCGCCCGGTACGAGAACGAGCACGTCGACCCGTCACTGCCGGCGCACGAGGCGGAGGCGAGGGCATAGTCCGCGCTGGCGGCCACCCGGCTCGAACCGGCGCACTGCCCGTTCGCGCCTGCGGTGCAGTCGCTGTTCGACCGGGCTGTGTTCATCCCGCCTTGTGAGGCGGCGTCGGCAACGCTGGCTGTGTGGGTCGTGCAACCGGTGCCGGCGCAGCCTGCCGTGGTCTCAGCGAAGTCCTTCGCCGCCATCCCGGCCGTGCCGGCCTGACAGGCGCCGGCAGTCTGGCAGGCGGCGGTGGCGTTGTTGTGGACGGTGGCCGCGCCGGAGGCCTCGGTCTGCGAGGTCGCGTGGGTGGCGCAGCCCTCTGCGCTGCCGTTGTCGCACGCCGCACTGACATAGCCGCTGGTGCTTGCGGACCCGGCGGCCGGGTCGGCCGGGGTGACGACGCTGGTGGTCGACCCGGCGGTGATCTGGGCCTGGCAGTCGGTCGTGCCGTCGCACCAGGTGTCGCCCGTGGCGGCGCTGCGCGTCTGCTGCCCCGCCGGACCCGCCGCGGCGCTCGAGTTGCCCGTGAGAACGGCGGTGCAGCCGGCATCGGGGCAGATCGCCTGCGAGTTGGTCTCGGCCTGGGCGGAGAAGCCGGGGACCGGCTGGCCGTTCTCGCCGACACCGGCGTTCCGGTTGGTCGTGGTGCTGGCGTCGCTGGCGACTGCGCACCCGGACGCGGCGGCGGTGCACGCGGCGGTCGTGTGGGACTCGCCCGGCATGCCGGCGGTGTCGCCGGTCGTCGTCGCGGTGCACTCCGGGCCGGCGCACTGCGCGGTGGCCGAGGACTGCGACATCGTCGCCGGCGCGCCGGTGACCGGCTTCGCGGCCTGCTCTGCGGCCGCGGTGGCGACCTTGCGCGCTTCCTGGGCGGCGGTCGCGGCGTCGGCGGCTGCCTTCTGTTGTTCGGGGGTCGCGCCCTTGCGGGCAGCGACCTTCGCGGCCTGTGCTGCGAGCTGCTCGGCCTGCGTGGCCTGCTGCTCAGCCTGCTGGGCGGCGTCGTTCTGCTGCTCCGCGATGATGTCGGCCACGACCTGGCCGGATCCCGCGGTCGAGCTGGTGTGCGCCTGGCAGCCGGAACGGCCGCTGGCGCAGCTTGCGCTGGTGGTGGAGGTGCCCTCCGGTGGGCCACGGGCCTCACCGGAACCGTTCAGCGCGGCCGGGCCGTCGCTGCCCGATGCCGAAGTACGCGTGGTGCCCGTGCACCGGGTGCCGCCCTGGCAGTCGAGGGTGGCGCTCGCCATCGTCCAGCTGGAGGCGCCGGGCACGGTCGGACCACCCGAGTTCGCGCTCGAACCCGGCGCGGTCGGTGCGGGCGGCGTGGCCGGCTGGTCCTGACCGGGCTCGCCGGACCGCTGCTGCGGGGCCTGGTCGCCGGTCGTGCCGGACGTCACCGTGGCGTTGTCCGTGGAGCGGGCCTGCACCAGCGGCGCGATGCTGTTCGCGTCCGGGCCGCTCGACGCCGCCGAGTTGCTGACCGCCTGGCACACCCCGCCGGAGATGCCCTCACAGGAAGCTTCCGAGTGTGAGCCGCGCGGGTCCGGCGACACCGACGGGTCGGTGGCGGTCGCCGCGCTCGTCGCCTTGCCGGTGCACAGCTCCTGGCCGGTGCAGGTCAGCGTCGCTCCCGCCGCGGACGCGGCCGACGGGCCGGCAACGAGCCGCGTCGCATTGAGCTGCTGCCCCGCTCCGGCCTGCGACTCGGCCGCAAGCTCCTGGGCGGCGCCCGGCCCGGTCGACGCGGTGGAGACCGACTGCACGGTGCAGGCGCCGGTGCCACCCGTGCAGGAGGCCGTGCCGTTCGAGGTGCGCGGCGCACCCCCTGCGACCGCGCCGTCCCAGGCGGCGGTGCTGGTGTTGACGGTGCCGGTGCAGCCGTTCGGGCAGTCCAGCGCCGCGGACGACGAGGACGTCGACGACGGTCCGCTGGTGGCCTGCCCCGCCACCGGCTGACCGGTGGCCGGGTCGATCATGACGAAATCGGGGGCGCTGGAGGCCTTCGAGCTCGACTCACCCGAGCAGCCGCCACCGGTCACCATGCAGTCTGCGGCGGCGCTCGTACCACGAGCCTCCGGGGTGACCGCGGTGTCGCGCGCGCTCGTCGACGATGCCGTGGTGCCGCCGCACTCGGTGGCCCCGCCAGAGCACTTCACGGTGGCGCCCGCGTTGGATACGCTCACCGGCCCCGACACCTGCGCCACGCCGGTCGCCGGATCGCGGGTGGCCTCGCGGTCGGACACAGTGGTGTCCGAGTCGGCGGCGCAGCTCGCGCTCGCCCCGTGGGCGGTGCAGCTCGAGGATCCGGTGCTGTCGCGCACCCCGACGATGTCACCGGACGCGGCACCCGACGTCGCCGAGTTACCCGAACCGCTGCAGAGCGCGTTGTCGCACTCGACCCGCGTGCCCGTCCGGCTCGTCGCGGTCAGCTCGTGCCCGGCCGGACGGGCGACCAGCGTGCCGTCCGCGGCGCGGTCGAAGCTGGGGGCGGAGACACCGCCGTCCACCGCGTCGGAGGCGGATTCGCTGCGGCACCCGCCGGCGGTGGCGTCGCAGCTCGCCGAGCCGCTGGTCTCACGGACCGCCGCCGGAGCGCCGGGCGTGGCGTTCGGCGCAGCGACCTTGCCGTCGGTCGCGGTGGTGGCCTTGCCCGAGCAGCCCGCGGCGCCCTTGCAGTCGACACTCGCCTGAGCGGTGCTCGATGCCTTGCCCTTGCCGTCGGTGACCGACACGCCCATCGCGCCGCGCTCGACGTCGACGGAGCTGTTCACCTTCGTGCCCGACCGCGCATTGCAGCCGCCGCCGGTTGCCTCGCAGGTCGCCGAGCCGTCGCTCGCCCGCTCGGTGCCGTCCTGCACGCCGTCCGCCGAGCCGGCGGTCGCGGTCGTGGCCTTGCCGGAGCAGTCCGCGCCGCAGCTCGTACTGGCGTCGGCGCGCACATCGCCGGACCGGTCGAACGTCACCTTGCTCTTCGTGCCGCAGCCGGACGCGCCCTCGCAGTGTGCGGTCGCGTTGCCCTGGCGCGACTGCTCGCCGGTCGCGGTGGATGCCAGCCTTGTTCGATCGTTCCCGCGCCGGGCGCCCGAACTACCGGACTCGCAGGAACCGCTGCCGGTGCGGCAGTCCGCCTCGGCGCCGCCCGAATTGGCCCTGCTGCGCGCACTGCACCCATCGCCGATGGAGCACTTCGCCGACGCGGTGTTCTCGCCCTTCCGGGCGGTGCTGCTGCAGCTCGAGAGGTCGCACGACGCCGACGCCGTGTTGTCGCCAGAGCCGGTGGACACACCACACCCCGACACTCCACCCAGCGCCACGCACCGGTCGCCCTGCCGCTCGCCGCTCTCGTCCTTCGAGACCGATCCGCACTCGGCGAACGCCCCGCTCACACCGCACCCGGCGGCCGAGCCGTCCGTGCCGGCGTCACGCGACGACACCGTCTTCGGCTCGTCCCGCCCAGCCGCCTCACGCAGCCGGTCGGTCTTCTCGTAGAGCTCGTCCTTGTCGGCCTCGAAGGCCGCCACGTTCTTTTCGTGCGTCTCCGCGTCGACGGCGCCGGCAGCAACCTGCTGCGCCTCCGCCGCGAGCGAGTCCTCGCGTCCCTTCAGGCCCTTGTGCCCGTCGACGACCTCGTCGACCAGCTCGACCCGCTTCTCCGACAGCTCGGTCCGATCCGCCTCCGCCTGCGCCACCCGCTCCTGGTGCGCAGCCTCTTCCCGGGCGTACTCATCGGCCGTCTTCGTGCCCGCCGCAACCTGCTTGCGGCTCTCCTCGAGCGCCTCCGCGCTCTTGTCCGTCTCGATCCGCTCCTCGAGAACCTTCTCCGTGAGGTTCTCGGAATCCTCGTCGTCTTCGTCATCCTCATCTGACGGGGGACCCCGGGCGGCCTCGGCGGAGAGCAGCCGCGAACCCGCCGTCGACTCGCCGCACCCGGCGCCCGCGGACGCGCAGAGGTCGGGGTCGCCGGAGTCGTCGACGAGCACGCCGTCGACGTCGCCTGTCTTGCCTGAGTTCGTGCCGTCCCGCATCAGCACGGCAAGCTGCGGCTCCGGCTCTTCTGACGAGTCGCGGCTCGACTCGATCGACCTGGACACCTCGTCGACGAGATCGTCCACCGCGTCGGCGAGATCTTCGCCGTCATCGGACGCCGCCTCACGCACGACGTCGGCGACCCGGTCCCCGATCCGCTCGAACGCCTCCGTGTCGACCCGCGGACGACGGTCCGACGCGTCGCTCAACACCGGTTGGTCCCGAGTGCCCTCCCGGGCGACCAGCCGCTCGACGACCTTCTCGGCGTCGTCGGCGTCGGCCAGCGGCGCGCGGACCTCGTCGCTCGCATCGAGCGCCTGCTCGGCGTCGAGATCCTGATCGACGCCCTGATCGTCGTCGAGGTGCCGGCTCAGCTCGCGGACCGCGCGCTCGACGTCGCCCCGCTCGGGCTGGTCGCCGTCCAGCTCGTCCCGGTCTGCGCGGGCCTCTTCGACCCGTTCCTCGACGTCCCCGTTCGACGAGGCCGACCGAACCCAGTCCGGGATCCGCTCCAGCACATCGCGCGCGATCTCTCCGGCGTCCTCGCCGCGGTCCTCGACGAGATCCGCGACGGTGTCGCTCACCGAGTCGACCGTGTCGTCCTGGGCGGTCTCGGTGGAGTCCTCGTCCCGGTGGTCCTTGTCGCTGTCGTCCTGTCCAGCGGCGATCAGCTGCTGCGCCTCGTCCGACAGCTCGCCGGAGTCGTCACGGAGATCGTCGGCCTCCGCTCGCGCCCCCTCGATCCGCTCGTCGCCGAGGTACTCGTCGAGCGCCTCGCGCACCCCGGTCGACGAGGTGTCGGCCGACTCGTCGGCGCGCTCCTCGGTGAGGCCGTCCTCGTCGCTCGCAGCGGACTCGTCGTCGCTGGTCAGATCCTCGACCAGGTCTCGGGTGCGCTCCGCGGCGTCGTCGCTGATGCTCTCGGCGATGCCCGCGGTCGACCCGGCAAGGTCGTCGCTCTCGCGGTCAACGGGGTCGGACTCGGCGCCGTCGGCGTCCTCGGAGCCCTCCTCGTCGCTGGATTCGCCGGAGTCCGAGGAAGGCCGCTCCTCGCCGATCTTGTCATAATCCTCGCGGGTCGCCTCGACTGCTGCCGCGGTCGTCCCGTCGTCCGACTCGTCCGCCGAGTCGCGCTGGCCCGACGGCTCCGAACCCCGCTCCTCAGCGCCGTGCTGCTCGTCGGCGGCAGCGTCGTGATCCGACGCGGGCTGCGCCTCGGGGGTGTCCCCGTTCTCCGAGCCCTCGTCCTCCGATGCGCTGCCGGCTGCGGCCGCCTCTCGGTCCTCGTCGGCGTCGTCCTGCTTCTGGTCGTCCTGCTTCTGGTCGTCCTGCTTCTGGTCGTCCTGCTTCTGGTCGTCCTGCTTCTGGTCGTCCTGCTTCTCGTCTGCCTGCTTCTCGTCTACGGGCTCCTCGTCGCCCGAGTCACGATCGTCCGAGTCGCTCTCCGTCGACGGGCTGTCGTCGGAACGGTTCTCGTCGGACTCCTGCTTCTCCGACTCCTTCTCCTCCGAGCCGGACTCTTCTTCGTCGGACTCCTTCTCGTCCCCGTCGCCCTTGTCCCCGTCGCCCTTGTCGGAGTCCTCCTCGTGCGAGTCCTTCTCCGCCGAGTCGGAACCGGAGTCCGAGCTGTCGCGCGAATCCGAGTCGCCGCTGTCCGAATCGCCGCCGTCGTCATCCGAGGCTGACAGCAGAAGCACCGGGGAGCCGGACGTGCGGCCTCTTGCGGCCCGATCCTTGCCACCCTTCACGGCCCCGTAGACAACCGTCTGAACCGGAACCATGGCGGCGGTGGATGCCGGGGACGAGAGGAACGCGCCGCCGAGCCAGAGCACCGCGATTCCGAAAGCGGCGCCGAGGATCATGCGCAGGACCAGGAGCAGCCGATCCACGGGCGAGTTCTGCAGCCGTACCACGCAGGCGCCACCACGCACGGGGAGGCCGATGGCCTCACCGTCGTGGACTGGACGCCCGGACATGACAGGTTGCTCCTCAGAAGAGTCGGCGACAGGAACGCCGAGCGGAAGGGCAGAAGAAGACACGCAGAACCAGCGAGAACGACGTCGCGCCTGAGGCAAGCGACCCCTGCTGGACGGGTTGCACTCACGTCCAACAGCTCCACCGCATCCGACCTCACCCGACGCGCTACGTCAGCGACTGGTGGATCCGATACGGCGATCTCGATCCGAAGATCAAGACTCGAACGAGGCTATCAGACGGACCCATGTTGACCAAGCCCCCCGGTGGCCGCTGTCACCGAGGTCGGCCACTGGCGGAATGCTCATCGGGTGCCATGTGCGCGGCGCTGCTGCTCGCGCTCTCAATGGGCTTCGCCACCGCGGAGCGGTACCTGCCCCGCAACGACCGGTCGGTGGGGCCGTGGCGTACGTGGCACAGCACGTGCGGCAGCCAGACGGGCGGTGCCCGGAGTCCAGCGGAGCGAACGGGTGTGCACCGGATCCGGGGGCGTTGCTGCGGGGCGACCAGCCCTCGCCTGCCGCCCGCCCGTCGGACTGACCGGCCTCACTCATCGACCCGCCGGGCCGGGCCATTCCCAGATGTTGGCGAACAGCTCGGCCTGCTCGACCGCGTCGTCCAGCGCGTGATGCGTGTGCGGCCGCGCTGAGAGCAGTTCCTCCGGCATCGCGCGCTTCGCAGCCTTCCCGATCCGGACCCGCGCCTTCACCATGTACATCGTCTTCACGTCCAGCACCCCGGAGAACCCGAACGGCGACAGGCCAGCGGCGTACCTGCCGAGGTAGGCGGAGACCCACGGCCAGTCGAACGACGCCGGATACGCGACGAACACCGGCCGGCCGCCCCGCACCGCCTCGTGGACCCACGCCACGAACCGCCGCATCGCGGCCTCGGGATCTTCGCCCTCCGCGGCGAGGCGGCCGCGGTCCAGCTGTGACACCTCCAGCGCGGCCGGGTCGAACTCGTCGCCGACAGGCCGCAACTCGGCGTAGAACGTGCAGCCGAGAGGGTCGGGCCGGCGGAACGCCTTTCCGTCGAACGTGCCCGCGACGCACGCGCCCAGTGACAGGAGCGAGTGCACCAACGGCACGGGCCCGTCGGCTTCGACATCGACCGAGATGTAGACGTCTGCCCCGGTGTGGTCCTCGGCTACTTCCCGGGCCACGGAAGCTCCTCGCTCACGCCACCCTCATGAGGCAGGCGATCCGCGTAGCCCGATGTTGCAACGGCAGCCCAACCCCGCTCCCACAGACCGCGCAGAACCCGGGCGACGGTCTCGACCGCGGTGTCCACGGCAGTGCCCTCGGTGAACACGACCTCGAGCAGGAACGGGAAGGAGTAGAACCCGATGGGGAACTCGGTGGCCCCATCCGGCGAGAACTCGTCCGAGTCGCGGGCGTACACATCGACACCCTCCGCAGTGACAGTGGACCAGTCATCCACGACACCACCGAGGACGTCTCCCACAGCGCGCGCCAGGTCCTGGGGATCTTCGGCACCGTGCACGTACACGGTGCAGTAGGGATCAACGTCCTCCGACACGCGGCGATGCTAGGGCACCGGGAGGTACGGACCCTGGTCGAGGTCACCGCCCTCGAGGATCGCCGAGATGTCCACGTCCTTCCCCAACCCGAGCTCCTGCTGAAGGCTCTTGCCGAGTGGGCTGAGCTTGAGCTCACCCCGCGCGATCTTCCCCTTGTTCGCCGCGTACCACAGCCCGCGGAGCTTGGCGGTGGGCAGAGCGGTCTTGTACTCGGACTCCTGGATGGCGCGCATCTCGGCGATCTGCTCGTGCGTCGTCTTGAAGGTCTTGACGAGCGTCTCGTCGTACAGCTTCCGATCCATGAGGATCGCGAAGTCGAGGTCGCTGTCCGGGCCCGGGACCCCGACGGCGCGGCTGCCCTGCACCATCAGCCGGCCTCCCAACTCCTTGGCCTCGACTCCGGCCCGGATCTTCGCCGCCGCGTCCGTCCAATCGTCCGCATCGATCCCGCCGGGCACCCCGTTCGTCCTCGTCGTCTCGATCGCCCGCTCGAGGTCGTCGGGGCTCTCCACACGGTCGAGGTACTTGGCGAGCGATCCCGGCCGGTCCACGACGTTCATGAGCCGCTCGCGCTGGGCGGGGTCGGGCACCTTCGACCAGATGGTGTCCAGTGCCGCGTCGAGGTCGCCAGGAGTCCGGTGCGAACGCTCCCAGCGGGCCAGCGTGTCCGGGTCGTTGCCCGCCCGCTCCAGGTTGGTCGGAGCCTGCGGGAGGTCGCTGCCATTCCCCGGGATCTGCGGCGCCGTCGGCTGCCCCGAGCCAGGATTGGCTGCGTTCGACGGAAGCGCGGGTGACAGCGTTCCCGGATCGTCCGTGCGAACGGTTCCCGGCTGATTCCTGATGTTCTCCGGGAGGGAGTGCGGCGAATCCGCGGACGAGTCGCGGCCACCCCCCAGCGACTTCGTCCCGAGCTTCGAGATGAGCGCCCCGGCACCCCCGCCGGTGGCGATCATCGCCGGTCCAGAGGCCGCGGTCGCGAGCGTGCCGGCGGGGTCCCAGAACAGCTCGTGGCCTGCGCGGCCGGACGCGATCTTGCCGATCATGTCCATGCTCTGGTCCCACTGGGCCTTCAGCGGCCAGACGCGAGCGTTGTACTCGTCCTCGGACTCCCCGGGGAGGTACGGCTTCTCCACTCCGGTCCACGCGAGGTGGCCGAAGTTGCCGAAGTGGGTGCCGATGTCCTCGACCGTCTGCTTGACGGACTCCACACCCTCGTTCCAACTGGCCTTCAGCGGCCAGACACGAGCGGTGTACTCCTCCTCGGACTCCCCGGGACGGCGCGGCTCCTCGTCCCCCGTCCATGCGAGGTGGCCGAAGTTGCCGAAGTGCGTACCGATGTCGGCGAATCCATCGGTGACGTTGCGGCCCTGGTTGATGAAGAAACGGCCGACGGTCTCGTGCGTGTTGGCGCCGATCGTGACCGGGGAGCCGTCGGCGGTGAAGTGACCCTTCTTGTGCTCGTCGGGCGACTTCGACTCGATGTGGCCGGTCCCGGTGCCCGTCGAGCGTGCGTTCGACGGATCGGCGATACCGTGGCACTCGCCTGCGCTAGTGCCCGTGCAGGTGCTCCAGGTGTCGCGACCGCTGTCGACGTGCGTGCGGAAGGCGCCGCTGCAGGCGGTGCCCGCGGTGCCGGTGCAGGTCCCGCCGGCGATCGCCTCACCGTGGAGCTTGTCGCGGTCGGTGAAGGTGAGCGCGTAGCTGGAGACACCGCAGGAGCCGGCCGCCTGCTGCCCGCAGGCCTGCCACCCCTCGGCGGAGTTCCTCCCCGAGTTGTCCTCGGCCTCGACGCGCGCGTCGTACTTGCACACCGCACCGGCGCCGCCGTTGCAGCTGGCGAACGCGACGATCACGTTGTCGCTCTTCACCTCGATACCGGCCGCCGTGACACATCCGCCCGGGCCGTTCGCGCTGGAGGTCGAACAGTCGGCGCCCGAGCGGGCGGCCAGGCTCTCATCGGCCGTCTTGATGCCCGCGTCGCTGTGGGTCGTCGCCTTCCAGTCGCAGGCCAGCCCTTCGATGCAGGTGCCGTACGAGAAGACCGGGTTGCCCTTGCCGGTCTCGGTCCGGCTGTGGCATCCACCGGAGCCGACGCCGGTGCACTCCCCGACCGTCGACGTGCCCAGCGCGATCCGCGTGGAGTAGTCGCCCTTGCAGCTCACACCCGCGGTACCGACGCAGGACCCGAAGGCATCGACCTTGAAGTTCTCGCGCTCGCGGTCGGGGCGCAGCTCCGCCTTGACGCCGAGCGTGCAGGATCCCTCGCCGACGGAGCTGCACTCCTGGTGCGCCTTGCCCTCCGCGATCAGGTTCCCGACCTTCGCGTCGGCGACACCGCTGAAGCGGCAGCCGGGGCCCTTGCATCCGAGGTGCAGCCGGGTCACGCCGTGCTGGTCGACCTCGGTGTAGGCGACCAGGCCGCAGCCTCCGCCACCGAACCCGCCGCTGTCCCCGCAGTCCACCCCACCGTTGGCCTTCGTGGTGGGCGTCTCGATGTCCGCGTCGCCGTGCGCGTAGTAGCTGTGGCGGCACACCGCGCCGCTGCCGCTGCAGGAGGCACCGGCCGACGCCGACTTCGCATCGGCCTTCGCGACGGCGGACGTCGCGCAGAACCCGCCCGAGCCACTGCCCGAGCAGTCGGCGTCGGCGTGCGCATAGTGCTTCGGGTCGTGGTAGGCGTCGGCGACCGAGTGGGACTCGAAGCTCGCGCTGCAGTTCCGCGCGCCCGAGCACGACGCCGACGCGCTGGCACCCGTCGGGCTCGCGCTCGCCCGCGCCGTGACCGACACCCCACCTGCGCCCTGACCACCGCCGCCGGAACCGGACGCCGACGCCCGCGCCCAGTGGCGAACGGTCGAACCGCCAGGACCGGCGCCCTGGTACGACGCCGACTGCGACGCGCTCGCAGAGTAGGAGTGCCGGCAGTTCGCCGCGCCGGAGCACGACGCCGAAGCCGAAGCCCACCCGGGGCCGGACGAGGCCTGCGCCGTGACCGTCACGCCGCCACCGCCGAAGCCGCCGCCACCGGACCCGGAGGCCGACGCCCGCGCACCGCGGGCGGACGCCGACTTGGTTGCGGAGTAGGAGTGCCGGCAGCTGGCCCCCTCGGAGCCCGCGCACGACGCGGATGCCTGCGCGAACCCGGGACCGCCCGTGGCCGAAGCCGTGGTCGCGACATGGCCACCACCGGTCCCGCCGCCCCCGTGACCGACCGCGTCGGCCTTGGCGCCTGCGCCCCGTGCGTGGCTCTCCGCGCGGTACGAGTGGGAGCAGCCCGCCCCTTCGCACGCCGCCGACGCCATCGCGAGTCCCGTCCGCGCGTCGGCTGCGGCGCTGGTGGCGCACCATCCGGAGCCCGCGCCACCGGCCGCGCCGCACCCGGCGTCCGCGTTCACCCGGGTGCCGCCATGCATCCCGGAGGCGGTGCTCGTTGCCGCGAAGCTGCGGTGGCAGACCGCCCCCGCGCTGCCCTGGCAGGAAGTCGACGCCTGAGCCCCGGCAGCGCTCGCCACGAGCTTGCTCGTGGCCGCGCACTCGCCGCCCGCGGCTCCCGCGGTGCAGTCCGTCCGCACCTCCGCCCGGTTCAGCCCACCCTGCGCGGCCGCCGCGGCGGTGCCGACGGTCTCGATGCGGCATCCGGCACCGGCGCAGCCCGCGGTGAGGTCGACGTACCCCTTTGCGGAGAGCCCACCGGAGGCCCCGGCGCAGCTGCCCGCAGCGGCGCAGGTCGAGGTGGACCGCGCGTGGATGCCCGGGTCACCCGCTGCGGTGACCTCCGTCGTCGAGGACGTCCGGGTCGTGCAACCGGCTGTGGTGCCGTCACTGCACAGCGCCTCGACGAAGGTGGAGGAGTTGGTGAACCGCTCGTCCAGCCGCGCGCCTGCGGCCGAGGACGTCGCGCTGAAGCCGGCGGTGATCGCTGCCGAGCACGGGGCGGTGCCGGCACAGGCCGTGTCACCGGTGCTGCGGCTCGTCCCGTCGCCTGCGGTGGCGCTCCCGGTCAGGGTGCCGGTGCAGCCCGCCTCCGGGCAGACGATGCGGGAGGCGGCCTGACCGCTGACGGACGCTCCCGGGATGAGCTTGCCTGCCGCATCGGTCCCGGCGGCGTCGTCGGCGGCGGCCGACGCGTTGCTCGTCACCGCACACCCGGTGGCTGCCGCTGTGCAGGTCGCCGAGGTGTTCGACGCGCCGGTCGCACCGGTGGTGGCGGCCGTCGTCCCCGCGACGCAGCCCGATCCTGCGCAGATCGCGCGGGCGGACGACTCGCTCGTGCTCGCCGGGGCGCCGGTCACCGGCCTGGCGGCCAGCTCGGCAGCCTCCGACGCGGCCACTCGCGTCTGCTCCGCCAGTGCCACCGCGTCCGCGGCGGCCCTCTTCTGCTCTGCTGTGGCATCCGCCCGGCTCGCAACCCGTGCGGCCAGTGCGGCGTAGTGCTCCGCCTGCGCGGCCTGCTCGGCCAGCTGCACGGCGGTGGAGATCCGGTCTTCCGCGATCATGTCGGCCACGACCTGGCCCGACGCCGCGGTGGCGCTGGTCTGCGCCCGGCAGCCGCTCGCGCCCGTGGCGCAGCTGCTGCTGGTGCTGGAGCCGCCTGCCGGTGGGCCGCGAGCCCCGGTCACACCGTTGCCGGCGGTCGGGCCGTCGGTGCCGGCAGCCGAGCTGCGCGCCACCCCGGTGCACCCGTTGGCGCTGCCGGAGCAGTCGAGCGTGGCGTTCGCCATGGTCCAGCTGGACGCGCCGGGGACGGTGGGCGCACCGAAGTTCGCCGACGAGCCGGGCGCTGTGGGCACCGGCACTGCCGGCTGCTCCTGCTGCGGCCCGCTGCCCTGCGGGGTGTCACCCGTAGTGCCGGAGGCCACCGTCGCGTTGGCGGTGGAGCGCTCGGCCACGAGCGGGGCGATCACGTTCGCCGACGGGTCGGACGAGGCACCCGAGTTGGTGACCGCCTGGCACACGCCGCCGGAGACGCCTTCGCAGGAGCCGGTGCCGTGGGAACCGCGGGCCGTGGGCGACACCAGCGGGTCGGTGGCGTTCGCCGCGCTCGACACCGAGCCGCTGCAGGCGGTCTCACCGGCGCAGGTCATCGCCGCTCCGGCGGCCGAGGCCGCGGACGGGCCTGCCGGCAGGCGGGCCGCGTTCACCGGCTGCGGACCCCCGGCCAGCGCCAGCGCCGCGCCGGGACCGCTGGAGGCGGTCGAGACCGACTGCACGTTGCAGCCGCCGGTCGCACCCGTGCAGGACGCGGTGCCGTCGGAGATGCGCGTCAGCGCGCCGTCCGATGCGGTCGTGCTCGTGCGCACCGAACCCGTGCACGACGTTCCGGGCGCGCACGCCAGCGCCGCGTTCGCGGTGGCGGTCGACGACGGTCCGGTCGTCGGCTGGCCGGGCAGCGGGAGCCCGGTGTTCGGATCGGTGGCAACGAAGTCGTTCGCGCTGGACGCCGCCGAGCTCGCCGTGCCGGCGCACCCGCCGCCCGTCACCACGCACTCGGTGGACGCGGAGGTCCCGCGGGCGTCGGGCGTGACGGCGGTGTCGCGGGCGCTCGTGGCCGAGGTCGCGGTGCCGCCACACTCGGTTGCGGCGCCCGAGCACTCCACCGAGGCGTTCGCGTTCGACACACTCACCGGACCGGAGACCGGCACGCCGGCCACGACCTCGCCCGCGGTGGGCTCGCGGTCGGACACGAGCGTGTCCGCGGCCGTCGAGCAGGCGCCGCCGGCGCCGTGCGCCGAGCAGGACGAGGTGGCTGTGCTGTCCCGCACGCCCACCACGTCGCCCGAAGCTGCGCCAGAGGTCGTGCTGTTGCCCGTGCCCGAGCACTCCGTGGTCGCGCAGGCGACGGTGGTTCCAGCGGCGCTCGCCGCGTACAGCTCCCGGGTGGCGGCGTTGCGGACCGAACGGGACTCCTTGCCGGCATCCCCGACCTCGGAGGCTGACTCCGCCGAGCACTCGCCTGCGGAGGCCGTGCAGGACGACGTTCCGCTGGTCTCCCGCACGGGCGCCGCCGCGCCGGCGACCGCCGGGCTACCGGTGGTCTTCCCGTTCGTGGTGCCCGTCGCGCTCCCGGTGCACGCGGTGTCGCACTCGACACTGCCGCCGGCCGTGCTCGAGGCCGACAGGTCGCCGTCCTCGCCGTCGGCCTGCGAGCCGCTGCGGGCCGAGCAGGAGGCGCCGTTCACGGAGCAGTCGGCGCTCCCGGTCGTGGTGGACTGGCGCGTGCTCGCGGTGACGGCGGAAGCGTCGGTGCGCGTGCCGGCGGACCCGGTGCACCCGGCGTCGCACCCGGTCTCGGCGTCGGCGACGACGTCGCCGTCCTCGCTCACCCCGACCCGGCTGGACGTGCCGCACCCGGTGGCCGACTCGCACCGCGCCGAGCCGCTTCCGGCGACCCGTGTCTCAACGGACTCGTCGGCGGAGGCGAGGCGCACGGTGTCCCGATCGCCACCCGACTCGTCACTGCCGCGACCGGAGCCGCTCGACTCGCTGCGACAGGTCCCGCTGCCCGACTCGCATTCCGCGCTCGCGCCCTGTCGGTCGGCCGTGCTCGACTGCCCGCAGTCCCCGGCAGCGCCGTCGCACCGCGCGGACGACCGCGTCTCCGTGCCGTCGGCGCCGCGGCTCGACGCGCTGCTCCCGCAGCCGGTGTCGTCACACGACGCGTCGGCCTTCGAGCCGCCCGACTCCGACGACGCCCCGCAGTTCGACACCCCGGACAGGCACAGCTTCCGCTCTGAGTCGCGCTCACCATCGGCGGACTCGCTCGCCGAGCCGCAGCCGACGAAGGACCCGTCCGCGTCACATCCGGCGGTCGCGCCCTCACCGTCGAGGTCGTCCTCCGACACCGTCCGCACCTCGCGGTCGGTGGCGTCCATCAGCTCGTCGGTGGACTCGTAGACGTCGTCGCGACGCATCTCGTAGTCGGCGACGTTCTTCTCGTGCGTGTCGCGGTCGGCCGCGCCGGAGGCGACCTGCTCTTTCTCGGCCGCCAACTCCTTCTCGCGCTTGCTCAGCTCGCGGTGCCCGTCGACGACCTCGTCGACCAGCTCCACGCGGTCCGGCGACAGCTCGTCCCGGCGCTCGACGGACTCGCGCTCCCGCTCCGCGTGCTCGGCGGCCTTCCGGTCGTAGTCGGCCTGGGACGCCTCACCCGAGGCGACCTTCGCCTTGTCCCGCTCCAGCTCTTCCTTGCTGTTGTCGACCTCGATCCGGTCCTCGAGCACCCGCTCGGTCAGCTCCGGAGAGTCGTCGTAGTCCTGGTCTTCATCGTCATCGCGGTCGTCGTCCTCGTCGGACTTGCGGGACTCGTCCGCGTCGTCCTCGTCGGAACTGAGGAGCGCGACGGTCTCGGCCGGTGGGCCGCGCGGGTCAGCGGGCTCGCCGGCACGCAGCCGCGCCTGCTGGATGTCCTGTTCCTCGCCGGCGTCGGGCGCATCGGCTGCTTCCGTGAGCACCTGCTCCCACGCTGCCTCCTCGGCATCGGAACGTGTCTCGTCGGAGTCGGAGTCGGCGTGGTCCGCGCCGGCCGCCTCGTCGATGGCCTCACCGACCAGATCGGTGACGTTCGCGGCGAGCACGCCGGCGGTGTCCGAGCCGGACTCATCGGAGCCCTCCTCGGCGTCGCTGTCCGTGGAGTCGCCGTCCCGGCCGTCCATGTCCTCGTCGCGGGCTGAGGAGTCCTCGAGGGTCGGCTCCTCGACCAGGTCCTGGACGCGCTCGGTGGCGTCGTCGCTGATGCCCTCGGCGAGGTCGGCGGTCGATTCGGCCAGGTCAGCACCGTCGGCGTCGCCGGCCGCACGGTCAGCGGCGTCCGAATCGGCGGCCTCGGAGTCGGCATCGTCGCGAGATTCCTGCGAGTCGGAGGAAGGCTGCTCCTCACTGATCTTGTCATAATCCTCGCGGTCGCGGTCGGCCCCTTCGCCGCGCGAGACGTCATCGCCCTCGTCGGTGGCACCGTCGACCGTGCCGTCGGAGTCGATCGACGCGTCGTCCGACTCGTCCGTGGCAGCGGGCGCCGAACCCCGCTCGTCATCGGCGTCGGCGTCCTGGTCCGCCGCGGAGTCGCTCGACGCGGGCTGCGACCGGGTGGGCTCGTCGGTCTCCGATTCCTCATTGTCCGCGGCGACGTCGGAAGCCGGCACGTCGGACTCGCGGTCCTCGTCGGAATCGTCGCGCTTCTCGACCGCGGGCTTCTCCTCATCGGAGTCCTCGCCGCGCGACTCGGCGGGCTCGGCCTTCTCGCCGTTCGAGTCGCGCTGCTCCGATTCGCCGTTCTCCGATTCGCCGTTCTCCGAGTCGCCGTTGGCGGACGAGCTGTCGTCGGAGCGTTCCTTGCCGGACTCGTTCTCGTCCGACTCCTTCTTCTCCGACTTCTTCTCTTCGGAGTCCTCCTCCGCGGAGTCCTTCTTGACCGACTCCTTCTTCGTGGAGTCGTTCTCGTCCGAGTCCTTTTCGTCGGACTTCTTCTCATCCGACTTCTCGTCGGAGTCCGTCTTCTCGTCGGAGTTCTTCTCGTCCGAGTCGCTCTTGTCCGAGTCGCTCTTGTCCGAGTCGCCGCCATCCGAGTCGCCGCCGTCATCAGAGGCAGCCAGCAGGAGAAGCGAAGAACCGGGCGCGCGGCCTCCCGCGGCCCGATCCTTGCCGCCCTTCACGGCCCCGTACGAAACGGTCTGAACCGGAACGGCGGCTGCGGTGGTCGCCGTGGAGGAGAGGAAGACGCCCCCGACCCACAGCACCGCGAAACCGAAGGCGACACCCAGGATCGTGCGCAGGACCAGTGCGAGGCGCTCCACCGGCGAGGTCCGCAGCCGCACGACACACGCGTCGGGACGCACGGCGAGGCTGGCGGCCTCACCGTTGCGTACCGGGCGCGCGAACATGACGGGTTGCTCCTCGAGAAGGAAGTCGGCGGTCGGAACCGAATGGGAACAGGCAGAAGACGTGCAGGAAGCACGAGCAATACCAGGTCGCGCCTGAGGCAAGCGACCATCACTGGACGGGTAAGAGCACTCGCATCCAGCAACTCGCCATCCGGCCACATCCGACGCGCAACGTCAGCGTCCAATGGATCCGGGTGACGACCTCGATCCCAAGATCAAGGTCTGGCCGAAGATTAGCAGACGGGCAGGAGGCGACCAAACCGACTTGTTGTGACCCCCATCACCCGACCATGACTCGAGGTATGTCGATGTCGACCGCGCCGGAGGCGACGCCTCAGCCCGCCGCCGGAACGAGCACGTCGCCACAGGACGCCCGCGGCGACCGACGGGCGTTCTCGTCAACGACCACCGCTTCGGCGGCCCGGATCCGGAGCGCGTCGAGATCTCCGGGCCCGAGCGCGTCGCGCCTCACCCAGTCGGTGACACCCGCGGGACTCGTCGCAATCTTGTCATAACCCGCGACCAATCGAGGGTCGACGGCGAGCCCGGTCAGCCGCGCCCAATCGGGGTTGAGAGTGAGGAAGGTGGGCCGCACATCGCGAAGGAGATGAGTACGCAGCCCGGCGATGTCGCCGACCGCCCAGAATTGCGCGATCCGACGGTCGGCGAGACCGACGATATCGACCACCCGCAGATTACTGACGAGTGCGGCGCCGCCGATGTCGGGAGCGGCGAGCACCGGATCGGGGACGTCGACGATCTCCGCATAGGAATTGATCGTCCACCCCGTGTTCTGCGCGACGAGGCACAGCGGCGCGGTCGGTGCGGCGCGGAATGCGCGCAGTCCGTCGACGAATGCGAGCCCGGAAACCGCGGCCGCGATCATCGCGAGTACCACCACCGCGATGCGGGCCCGTGCGACGAACTGCGGAGCGACCACAACTGCGGCCACTACCCCGGCGAGCGCAGCCAGTGGCCATACCGGTGTGGCGAATCGGAGCTGTCCCATCCAATCCGGCGCCAGCACACCGAATGCCATTACCGCGAGCGCGAGCGGCACGAGCAGGACCACGAGTGCCCGGCGCCGGATGCCCGGTCGCGCCAGGACGGCCCCGACGGCCCCGACCGCCAGGAGCGCGGCAGGCCACCCGATGTAGGTCACCAGCTCGCCGGGCCGGGTAGCCGCTGCGAGTCCGGGGAGGCCCTGCGACTTGGCGATCGCGGTATTCGGCAGGTACTCCCCGAACACCGCGATCCGCCACGCCAGGTAGGCCCCCACCGGCACGGCGAAGACGAGCAGGTTCAGCGCTGTGGCCCGCGCGGCGCGGGCCAGGTCGGCCCGGCGAAGCAGCAGGAGCACCGCGAGTGGGAAGGCTCCGGCGTACACGAGGCCGTCCGGGCGGGTGAGCGCCGCCACCGCTGCGAGCAGGCCGCACCAGACGGCCGTGGAGGGTTCGAGCAACCGGCCGGCCACGACGGCCCGGACCAGCACCGCCGCCGTTCCCGTAGCGGCGAGCGCCAGCAGCGCGTTCTCCAGGCCGGACATCGTCCAGATCACGAAGGACGGCACGACCGCGGTCACCAGGCCCGCGACGACCGTGACCAACGCGGGCCTGCGGGTCATGGCGATCGCCACGGCGTAGCAGCAGGCGAACACGCCCGCGACGAGCACCAGCGCCAGCAGCTTCGGGAACGCCACGTAGTCGGGCATCCCGAACCAGGTGCCCCGGTCGAACAACCCGGCCCAGCGGCCCAGCACCAGCAGCCCGAGCCACGCCGGGTTCGAGAAGCCCTCGACCGGCTCGGCCCCTGGCTGCAGGACCGGCCCCGCGCCGGTGGCGATCGAGCGGGCGTAGGCGAACGTGATCCCGGCGTCGTCGACGATCCAGCGGCCGTAGAGCAGGGCGTGGGCACCGAACGCGGCCGTCGGCACCCCCACGGCGACGACCGCCCGCACCCACCACGCGGCCGCCGCGAGATCGTCGGGCGCTCCGTCCACGCCCCTGGCCACGACCAGGGGCCCTCGATGGGCCACGGTTACGCGCCGAAAGCGTGGCGGGCCAGTGCGCGGACGCCGCCGAGTCCACCGTGCCGGGCCGCGGCCGGCAGCCGGGTCAAGGCGTTGATCCGCGACGACAGGTGGCGGCGGGCGGCGCGCGCGGCCCGCGGCCAGCCCCGCGCGGTCATGCGGTCGGCCGTCTCCAGGAAGAACCTGCGCTCCTCGGTGAAGCGCCTGCCGTCGGCGGCGTGCGCCGACGACACCGACGCATCGTGACGCCGGTACTGGAAGCAGGTGGTGGGCTCGACGAGTAGCGACTCGCCGTCGAGCACGAGGTCGAGTACCAGGGCGAGGTCCTGGACCACGTCGACGCCCTCGCGGAACCCGGTGCGCCGCAGCGGCTCGGATCGCCAGCAGATCGACGGGAAGTACAGCCAGTTGCCCCGCAGCAGGCTCACCGCGAGCTCCTGCCCGGCGAATACGGTGGCCTCCGTGACCCTGGGGGCGTACACCCAGCGCTTGCCCAGGTCCACCAGCGAGCGCGCTGGCGCGCCGTCGGCGTCCACCACCTCGACGCCGGGCTGGATGATCGCGGCCTCCGGGTGCGCCGCGTGCGCGCGTCGCACGGTGCCGATGTAGCCGGGGAGCATGAGGTCGTCGTTGCCGACGAGGACGGCGAGGTCGTGCTCGACCAGGTCGACGCACTGCTGGAAGTTGCGGTTGATGCCCAGGTTGCGCGGGTTGAGCCGGTACTGCACACGCTTGTCGTCGAGGCCCGCGCACCAGTCGGCGAGCGCGTCGTCGGCGGACTCGCCGGTGTCGTCGAGGATCGTGAGCCGCCAGTTCGGGTCGTCCTGGGCGAGCACGCTGCGGATGGTGGCCTGCACGAGGTCGAGCCGCCCGTAGTGGGGCAGCATGACGTCAACGGTCGTCACCGGACGGTTTCCTCGCTCACCACCGGTGCCCGGTCGCCGTCGCCGGTCGCGACGCTGACGACCTGGGCCGAGTGGAGGCCCCGTTCCTTGTTGATGAGCTCCGCCTCGCGGATGGCCACGGTGCGGGCCAGCTCCGTGTAGCGACGGTCGACCACCCGGAACCGCTGGTACATGCTGAACATGCCGGCCATGAACGCCACGACCAGCGCGTACACCACGAGGTCGGTGCCGCGGCCGACGCCGAGAAGCTTGGCGATCGCGGTGAGGTCGTCTGGCCGCATCACGGCGTAGACGTTCGCCAGCGCGAACAGCACGAGCGCGATTCGCTTGCTCGCCTGCACGTAGACGGCGTGGGAGCTGCGGACGAAGACGTACATGATCGTCAAGACCGCGAGCACGAGGACGAACTGGATGAGCACGGCCGATCAGCCTCCTCGGTGGCGGACGGACAGGTCGAAGAGGATGTTGACCCCGTTCAACAGCGACTGGCCCTTGCTGCGGGAGTACTCGGTGTAGCGGATCGACACCGGGATCTCCCGCACCCGCCACTTCGAGCGTCCCAGGTACGAGACGATCTCCGAGGCGTGCGCCATGCCGTTCATGGAGATTTGCAGCTGGTCCGCGACTGGGCGGGTGAGTACACGCAAGCCGTTGTGTGCGTCGGTGAGGCGCAGCTTGCGGCCCGCCGGGCTGAGCAGCACCGCGAGACGCAGCACGAGCCGCTTGATCACCGGCACCGAGTCGGCGTGGTCGGCGAACCTGGTCCCGAGCACGACGTCGGCTACCCCGGAACGGGCAACATCGACCATCGCGGCGGCGTCCTCGAGCCGGTGCTGGCCGTCGGCGTCGTAGGTGACGAAGTACTGCGCGCCCGGCTGCACGCGTGCATAGGTCAGACCGGTCTGCAACGCGGCGCCCTGGCCGAGGTTCACCGGGTGCCGCACGAGGTGGGCGCCCGTGCGCAGCACGGCCTCGGCCGACCCGTCACGGCTGCCGTCGTCGACGCAGACGACGTTGGGGAAGACCGCAAGTACCTGCCGGACAACGGATTCCAGGACAGGCGCCTCGTTGAAGACCGGGATCACGACCCAGACGTCCTCGTTGCGCCTGCCGTCGACGGTGGTCACACCGCTCTCCTCCGGGTCGTTCTGTCCAGGCATGGCCGCGTCAACCTACCGGCGCCCCGTGGCGGGCGATGCACCCACGCCCGCTGGTGGCACGCGCAGCGCTCGCAGCACTCCGACCAGCAGGACGGCGAGCACCACGAGCGGGCCGGCGAGCTGCGCCACGAGGGCCGCGGTGATCGGCTCCGACCCAACCACCAGTACCACGAGGAACACGACGGATCCGGCAATCCACCCGATCGTGACCGTACGTTGACGGGCGAGCGCCACGAGCGTCGGCTGCACGACGAGCGCCAGCATCATCACCAGCGTGGCTGTGCCGAGCAGCGCGAGCGTGCCCACCGACGGGCGGTACGCGGTGTTGAACAACTGCTCCGCGGCCCACGGGCCGAGCCACACGCAGCCGGCCACCCCCAGCACGCCCAGGCCGGCCACCAGGCCGAGCACCTGCCACAGGCGCCGGGTCAGCTCCTCGTGGCGCCCCATGGCCGCCGCGCGCGTGACCTGCGGCAGTAGCACTGCCTGCACCGGCGCGAACAGGAACAGCGGCACTCGGGCGAGCACGAACGTCGACCCGAAGACGGCCGCGGCCACGAGGTCGTCCGGCGACCGGTAGGTCACGACGACCGGGGCGAGGTTGGCGAGCAGCTGGCTGAGCGCGATCGCCCCCGCGAGGTACAGCAGCGAACGCCCCATGCCGTCGGGGCTCGTCACGACGTCCGTCGCCGGGAGCTTCAGCGCCGGCCAGACGCTCAGCGCGGCCACCGCGGAGCCGACGGCGAAGGCGAATCCGAAAGCGGAGGGCTCCTCCAGCGCGAACGCCAGCAGGGCGAGGCAGGGCAGCAGCCGGACCGCACCCTCGACGTACAGCGTGCGCGCGTACACGGTGAAGCGCTGCTGCCCGCCCAGCAGGCCGCGCGCCCAGTAGACGGCGCCCGACCCGGCGATCGCGACGAGCAGCGCGGCGAACAGGCCCGGACGCCATTCGAGGACCCGGCCCAGCACGAGCGGCCACGCCACGAGAACGACCGCGACGAGACCGGCGAACGACCAGAGCGCGAGCACCGCGGCGCGCCGGGCGACCGGACGCAACGGCTCCCCGCGCGCCGCCGCGGCGCTGACCGCGCGGCTCGTCTCCTGCTCGAGCGCGGCGAAGACCCCCGGCCCGATGATGTTGACGAGCATGTACAGCGAGATGAGGGCGTTGAGCGCGCCTGCGTCGGCCGGGCCGTGGAACACGTGGCCGACCACCGCGACGAACGCGTAGCCCGCCGCACCGAGCACCCCGAGTCCCGCGGCGAGATGCGCCGCGGTGCCGAGGCGGCGTGCGGGTATCACGTGCCCACGGTAGTGGGCTGGGTCCGGCCTGCTCAGATCCGGGCGAGCGTGACGAACTCGTTATACGGGAAGATCCGGCCGGCTGCGCGCGGGAACGGGAACGAGTACTGCCGCACCACCGTCAGCCCCACGGTCTCACACAGGGCCGCGACCTCGGCGAACCCGCAGAATCGGACGTGCGTGGCGTCGGTGGCGTAGCCCTTCTCCTGCGGGGTGATCAGCACGACCTTGCCGCCCGCGCGCACGAACGGCAGGTAGGTCTTCAGCAGCCCGACGGCGTCGTCCTCGGACATGTGCTCGACGACGTGCGCGGCCAGCAGGCTGTCGAACGACCCCTCACGCGCGTGTGCGCTGGTGAAGAACTCGTCCGCCGTGTACGCCACCAGCCCGCGCTCGCGCGCCACCGACACCGAGGCCGCGTTGTGATCGACCCCCACCCCCTCGCCGCCGAGGTGGGCCAGGTTGCGCCCGAGGCCGCAGCCCACGTCGAGGGTCCGGCCGAGCTCGAGCCGGCGGATGTTCCAGCGGTACGGCGCCTGCACGTCGAGCCGTTGCTTCCACCGCGCCTGTTCCAGGTTCTTCAGACGTTCGGCGTAGTCGGGGGCGTCGGTACGCGGCCGACCCTCTGGCGCAGTCACATCTCTCAGTGTGACGGCCATGCCCTCATGAACGCTGCCCCACCCCACCGATGGAAGAACTCTTCCTTCACGTCGGAGCGGCCCGGCTGCGAGCGTCGTCGGCACGATCGCGTGCCGGGCGGCGCCCGGCCCAAGGGGGGAGAGCCAATGGCCCGCATCGCCACGATTCCCGGTGACCCGGAACAGGCGCGGCGTCTCTCCGCCCTGTACGCGACGGTGGAGACCCGCGCGCAGGAGATCCAGTCGCGGCTGCGCGCGATCGAGACCGGGATGGGACCGCAGCTGTGGCGCGGCGAGGCCGCCGACGGCTTCACCGCCCTGCTGACCCGGACCGGTCCCGACCTCACGCGGCTCGCCACCTCGTACGCGATGGCGAGCCAGGCACTCGCCACCTACGCCACAGAGCTCGCCGCCGCGCAGGACGCTGCCCGCGCGGCCGCGGCGGAGGCGAGCACCGCGAGTGCGGACCGAGACCGAGCCACCGCCGACCACGACTCGGCACGGTCGGACGCCGATCGGCACGCCACCGCGGCAGCCGACGCCCAGCTGCGGTTGGACCCGGTCGACGCCCAGGCCGCCGAGCAACGCGGGGCAGACGCCCTTCAGCGTGCGCAGGCCGCCCGGACCGCCGCCGACCAAGCGGGGCAGGCGCTCCAGGCCGCACAGCGAAAAGCCGACGAGGCGGCCGGCCAACGCGACGCCGCGGCCGCACGATGCGTCAGCAAGCTCGAAGAAGCCAGCAGCGCCGGGATCGAGATCCGCAACCTCGCGCAGCCTCCGACCGCGGGCAGCACGCCGCAGAACGGGCCCGCCGGGGCGAGCACCGTCCGGTCGGGAACCCCCGCAGGCGCGACGGCCGAACAGACCACGGTCGACGGCATCGAGGACGGCGCCGGCGCCGCCCTGGTCGGCGCGACCCTCGCCGGTGCGGCGCACCGCGTCATCGGCCCGGCCGCGACCAGCGTCGTCCGGTCTTTCACCTCGGCGCCCGGCCCGATCCCACCCCCACCTCCAGCCGGCGCCCGGCCGGCCGAGAACGCCGCGTGGTGGCGAGCGCTCGACCCCGCCCAGAGGCAACAGGTGCTGGCGCAGCACCCGGAGTGGATCGGCAACCGCGACGGCGTCCCCGCCGCCGACCGGGACAAGGCCAACCGCGCCCTCCTCGACCGGGAGAGAGCCCGGGTCGACCGGGAGCTCGCCGCGGCCACCGCCCGTTTGGCGACAGCCGAGGAAGCGTTGCCTCCGGGAATGGAAGGCCAAGGCGAAACCCGCGACCGGCTCCAGCTTCCCCTCGAGATCGAGCGGCTCGCCGAGCAGCGCGACGCCCTCGCTGCGGTGACCAACGCGATCGCCGGGCCGGATCGGCAACTGCTGCACCTCGAGGTGTCCGGGCACGCGGAACCCCGTGCAGCGGTTGCGGTGGGAACCATCGACGGCGACGGGAACCTCGTCGGTGTCGATACCGCCGACCACGTCGCGGTCTTCACCCCCGGGTTCACCACCACCGTCACCGACAGCCTGAAGGGATACGTCACCGACATGGGGGGCCTGCGGGACCTGACCCACGATCAGTTGGTGAGCGCCGGACGAGGAGGCGAAACGGTCGCGGCTGTCGCATGGCTCGGTTACGACGCACCGCAGTGGGACACCCTCGGCGACCCCGGCCAGTCCGTCCTCGTCGACGACGCCGCTGAGCAGGGCGGCGCCCAGCTCGCTGGTTTCATCGAGGGACTCCTCGCTGCTCGCTCCACCGACCCGCACCTGACCGCGCTGGGCCACTCGTACGGCTCCACGACCACGGGACACGCCCTCCAACTGGTCGACGGGGTCGACGACGCGGTCCTGTTCGGTTCCCCCGGCGCCTCCACCGGTGACATCGGCGACCTCCGCGTTCCGCCCGGACATCTGAGCGTGCTGGAGGCCCGCGGGGACTGGATAGCCGACCTCGGCAGCTTCGGCGGGGACACCAACCAGCTCGGCGATGTCACGAACCTGTCGGCCGCCGAGGAGACAGCGCCCGACGGCACGAGGCTGCTCGAGTCCGAGGGCCACAGCGAGTACCTGGTGCCCGGCACGACCAGCCAGCACAACCTCGCCGCCACCGTCGCCGGTCTGCCCGACAAACGCATCACCGGTCCCAACACCGGCGTCGGCGACCTCCTTCGCGAGGCGTGGGACGCGTTCTGATGACCACACCGCGCCGACCGCCCGCCCGTTCCCCGGAGTCACGCCGACCCCGGCAACCTCGATTTCTCCATTCGGCCCCGCGGCCGAGGGCTCGGCCCGTAGCCTCCGCTGACGTGGACGGATTCACCGGGCCGATCACCGGCACCGCGGCACACCACCGGCTCCGACGTCGCCAGCAGCCAGCTGTCGGTGTCGTCCTGCTCACCGCGCTCGTGCTGTTGCTGTGCGTCGGCTGCAGCAGCCCTGCCCCGTCCACCCAGGAGAAGACGATGGACCCCCAGGCCGAACTGGCTGCCCGCCCCACCCTCGAAGAGATGACCGCCCGCTACGACGACATGCTGCAGCGCATCCGCGACCGCCTCGACACCGAGTTCGGTCCGTTCACCTGGTACAGATCCAGCGGCCGTACCTGGGGCACCTGCGGCAACAGGTTCCCGAGTCACCTCGGTGGCCACACCACCACCTCGCCGGCGTGGGTGACCGACCGCAACATCCCGGATGATCAATGGCCGCACGCCAAACGGATCGTCGCCGAGATCACCGCCGAGCACGGCTTCACCACCATGGGCCTGCAGATCGACAGGCCCGGCGACCACACGACCAACGGTTTCGACACCACCCTCGACGCCCACTACCGATTCATCACAAACCTCGCCACCGTCCTCCGGGTCAGCAGCGGCTGCCATCGCTCCACCAACCCCACCCCGTGGGTGCCCTCCACCCCCACCGCCGAGGCCCCTTGACACGCTGTCGGGCGCAGCCAATTGGCGGCACGCCGACGGTGGCGACCCGGTATGCCTCCGGAGACGCAGGTGAGGGCGGCGCGGCGAGAATCCTTGCGACGCGACGGGAGCAAGTAGTGACAACCAGCACGAACGTCGCCCTGCAACTCTCGGCCCTCATCACGATCATCGTGGTCCGACTGATCGATCCGGGATGGATGGTCATCATCGCGGTCCTCACGATCATCCCGCTGATCATCATCGCGCTCCCGCTCGTGTTCGCGCTGGCGACGCGCCGCCGCGGCCACTGGTGCGGTGTCTGAAACGCGATAGAGGCTGACCAGATATCGCAACACAGACAAACTGGCGCCCGCCACACTCGAGGTCATGACGATCTCGACTGCTCGCACGGCCCAGGAGGCCATCCAGCGCCGGCTCGATGACCTCGTCGAATCCGGGGTCGAGCTCGGCGCGCAGGTGGCCGCGTACCTCGGAGACGAGCTCGTGGTCCACGCCTGGGCCGGTACGGCAGATCCGGCGACCGGACAGCTCGTCGACGCGAGGACGCTGTTCCCGGTCTTCTCCGTCGGCAAGGGGATCCTGGCCACCGTGGCGCACCGGCTGGTGGAGCGCGACGCGTTGCGCTACGACACCAGGCTTGCCGAGCTGTGGCCCGAGTTCGGCGCGCACGGCAAGGAGACGATCACCGTCGCCCACGTGCTCGAGCACAGCGCCGGGATCCCCTACTTCCCCGCCGGCCTGAGCCCCGACGACCTGACCGACTACGACCAGGTGGTGTCCCTGATCGCCGACCTCGAACCGGCCTGGGAACCCGGCACGAAGACCGGCTACCACAGTCTCACGTTCGGCTACCTCATGGCGGAGGTCGTCCGGCGGGCCACCGGGCGCACCATCGACGAGGTCGTCCGCACCGAGCTGGCCGTGCCGCTGGGGATCGAGGACGAGCTGTTCGTCGTGCCGCCCGCGGAACAGGCGGACCGGCTCGCCGACATCGACGCCGCCGACTTCGTCGCGCTTCAGGCGCAGCTCCCCGGCGGGAACGCCTTCCAGAGGGTGGTGGGCGGGATACTGGCCGACTCGATCGTGCCGCGACGCGTCGCCCCGGCGGGTCGGAGCTGGGCCATGGACGCCTTCCTTCCGTTCAGCGCGACGATGACGGCACGCGCGGGTGCCGCGCTGTACGGCGCGCTGGCGAACGGAGGCGGGGTGCTGCTCTCCCCGGAGCGGGTCGCGCTCGCCACCCGCATCCGCCGCCGCGACGTCGACCAGATCATCGACGCTCCGGCGCTCAAGTCGCTGGGCTACCTGCACGCCGACCCGGTCTCCGGTGGGGTGGAGACCGCGTTCGGCTTCGGTGGCCTTGGCGGGGCGGAAGCCTACGCCGACCCGGAGCGGCGGCTCGGGTTCGCGTTCACCCACAACCGCCTCACGCCACCGACGGCCGAGGAGAGTGCGCCAGGGCTGGCTGCGCTGCTGAGGGCGAGCCTCGGCGTGGGCTGAGGGGTTCACGCACCCCTGCTCGCGCCCCGCGCTCGCGCTGCAAAGACTCATAGCTCCTCAGGCCGCCATGATCACGAAGATCGGGACCTGGCGCTCAGGTATGAACGCCAGGTCCCGTTTCCGCTGATCAAGGACCGAGACTCCTCCTCGAGCGCCGCCGCTCGACTCGCGTACCAAGCGATCTCGCACGCTCCCGGTCGAGGGCACCCGTGTAAGACGCCGAGAACCCGGCGAGCTCGGCGACGGCGCGCAGCGACAGGCCACGCCACAGCCGGATCTCGCGCAGCCTCCGCCCTACCGGGGCACCGCTGGACTCGGACATCTCGGATCTCCCACCGGCCTGCTGGCGTCCACCACCGTACGCGGAGCGCCCGTTACGATCCCGCCGTGCGCGCCGTAGTGACCGGTGGGGCCGGGTTCATCGGCTCCAACCTCGTGGATTCCCTTGTCGCCGACGGCGCCGACGTCCTCGTGCTGGACGATCTCAGCCACGGCTCGGCCGCCAACCTGGCGGGCTCCCCCGCCGCCGAGCTGGTGGAGCTCGATGTGCGCGACGAGGCGGGTGTACACCGGGCCATCACCGGGTTCGCGCCGGATCTGGTGTTCCACCTCGCGGCGCAGATCGACGTGCGGAAGTCGATGGCCGACCCGGCCACCGACACCGCGGTCAACGTCCTCGGCTCGGTCAACGTCTTCTCCGCGGCCCTCGCCGCGGGCGTGCGGCGGGTCGTGAACACCTCCACCGGAGGGGCGATCTACGGCGAGACCGACGTCGTCCCCACCCCGGAGACCACCCCCACCGACCCGCTGTCGGCGTACGGGCTGGGCAAGCGCACCGTGGAGCGGTACGGCAGCTGGTTCCGGCGCAGCCACGGGCTCGACGTCGTCACCCTGCGGTACGGCAACGTGTACGGCCCTCGCCAGGACCCGCGCGGCGACGCGGGCGTCATCGCGATCTTCTGCGACCGGGTTCTCGCCGGGCAGCGACCCACGGTGTTCGGGGACGGCCGCCAGACCCGCGACTACGTGTTCGTCGGCGACATCGTCACCGCCAACCGGGCGGCCGCGGCCGCGAGCGACCTCCCGCACGAGGTCTACAACGTCGGCACCGGCACCGAGGTCGACGTGCTCACCCTCGCGGAGGCCGTTGCCGCGGCGGCAGGCGTGGACGACTTCGCGCCCGAGTTCCTGCCCGCCCGCAACGGCGAGGTGCTGCGCAGCTGCCTCGACGTCACCCGCGCCCGGTCCGAGCTGGGGCTCCCCCCGCCGACGAACCTGACCGACGGGCTGCGTGCCACCCTCGACTGGGTGCGCACCCTCCCCCGGGAGCCGTCGCCGTGAGTGACCTGCGGGTGTCGCAGACGTCCATCCCCGGCCTGCTGCACGTCGACCTCGTCCTGCACCACGACGGGCGCGGCTGGTTCAAGGAGGCCTTCCAGCGCGCGAAGCTCGAGGCGCTCGGGTTCCCGCCGTTCGAGATCGTGCAGAGCAACGTCTCCTACAACGCCGAGGTGGGCGTCACGCGCGGCATCCACGCCGAACCGTGGGACAAGTTCATCTCCCTCGCGCACGGCAGGGCGTACGCCGCGATCGTGGACCTGCGGGCGGGCGAGTCGTTCGGGCGGGTGGAGACGTTCGAGCTGCACCCGGGCAACGCGATCTTCGTGCCCCGCGGGTGCGGAAACTCCTACCAGACGCTCACCCCGGACGTCGTCTACTCGTACCTGGTCAACGAGCACTGGACGCCGGATGCGCGGTACACGCTGATCCAGGCGTTCGACCCCGCGCTCGGCATCGAGTGGCCGATCTCCGAGGACAAGGCGATCCGCTCCGACAAGGACCGTGGCCACCCACCGCTGTCCGCCATCGCCCCGACGGGAGTGTGACGTGCGGGTACTGGTACTCGGAGCAGGCGGGCAGGTGGGGCGGGCGTTGGCCGCCGCACTGCCGGACGCCACCGCGCTGCGCCGCCTCGACCTCGACATCGCCGACGCCGCGGACGCGTCGATCGACTGGGCGGCCTACGACACGATCGTCAACGCCGCGGCGTTCACCGATGTGGACGGCGCGGAGACCGTCGAGGGCCGCGCCGCCGCGTGGCGGGCCAACGCCACGGGGCCTGCCGCCCTCGCTGCGATCTGCCGGCGGACCGGCTCGACGCTGGTGCACCTGTCCACCGAGTACGTGTTCGACGGCCGGTCCGCGCTGCCGTACCCGGAGGACGCGCCGGTGTGCCCGCTGTCGGCCTACGGCGCCTCCAAGGCCGCGGGCGACCTCGCGGTGCAGGGCGTCGAGCGCCACTACCTCGTGCGGCCGAGTTGGGTGGTCGGCGACGGCCACAACTTCGTGCGCACGATGCTGCGGCTGGCCGGGAAGGGCGTCGAGCCCTCGGTGGTGGCCGACCAGGTCGGGCGGCCGACGTTCGCCACCGAACTGGCCTGCGCGATCGTCCACCTCGTGACGAGCGGAGCCCCGTACGGCACCTACCACGTGACGGGCGGCGGCGAGCCCGCGTCATGGGCCGACGTCGCCAGGGCCACGTTCGCGCTGGCCGGGCACGGCGACCTGCGGGTCACCGACACCACCACCGCCGAGTACTTCGCCGACAAGCCGCACGCTGCCCGCCGCCCGCGGAACAGCGTGCTGGACCTGTCGAAGGCGGCCGCGGCCGGCGTGGAGCTGACGGACTGGCGCGAGCGGCTGGCGGAGTACGTCAGGTCCGGTTCTTGAGGGGTTCCCACCACGTGCGGTGGTCGGCGTACCACCGCACGGTGCCGGCGAGCCCGTCCTCGAACGACGTCCGCGGGGCGTAGCCGAGCTCGTCGGCGATCTTGGACCAGTCCACGCAGTAGCGGCGGTCGTGGCCCTTGCGGTCGGCGACGGGCTCGATCATCGACTCGTCGGCACCCACGGCGGCGAGCAGCCGCATCGTGAGCTCCTTGTTGGTCAGCTCGATGCCGCCACCGATGTTGTAGACCTCGCCGTCGCGGCCCTTCTCCGCGACCAGCTGGATGCCGCGGCAGTGGTCGTCGACGTGCAGCCAGTCGCGGACGTTGAGGCCGTCGCCGTAGAGCGGCACCTTCTTCCCGTCCAGGAGGTTGGTGACGAACAGCGGGATGACCTTCTCCGGGAACTGGTGCGGCCCGTAGTTGTTCGAGCAGCGGGTGATGCAGACCGGCAGCCCGTGCGTGCGGTGGTAGGAGCGCGCGAGCAGGTCCGAGCCCGCCTTCGACGCCGAGTACGGCGAGTTCGGCTCGAGTGGGTGCGTCTCCGGCCATGCGCCCTCGTCGATCGAGCCGTACACCTCGTCGGTGGAGACGTGCACGAACCGCGAGACGCCGCACTCCAGCGCCGACTGAAGCAGGACCTGGGTGCCGACGACGTTGGTGGAGACGAAGTCGGCTGCGCCTGCGATCGAGCGGTCGACGTGCGACTCGGCCGCGAAGTGCACCACGACGTCCGTGCCGGTCATGACCTCGGCGACGACGTCCGCGTCGCGGATGTCACCCCTGACGAACCGCAGCCGCGGGTCGGCCGCGCACGGCGCGAGGTTGCTGAGCGTGCCCGCGTAGGTGAGCAGGTCGAGCACCACGACGTCGGCGTCCGCGTACGCCGGGTAGGCGCCCGCGAGCAGCGACCGCACGTAGTGCGAGCCGATGAAGCCCGCTCCCCCGGTCACGAGGACCCGCACCCGAACCTCCTACCCGGCGAAAGTCTTCGCCACGTCCATCACGTACTCGCCGTAGCCCGACTTCGCCTGCCGCTCGCCCAGCGCGTAGCACGCGGCCGCATCGATGAATCCCATCCGCATCGCGATCTCCTCGATGCAGGCGATCCGCACGCCCTGCCGATTCTCCAGCACGCGCACGTACTCGCCCGCCTCGAGCAGCGACTCGTGCGTGCCGGTGTCGAGCCATGCGAACCCTCGGCCGAGGTCCACCAGCTTGGCCGTGCCGCGCTCGAGGTAGGCGCGGTTGACGTCCGTGATCTCCAGCTCGCCGCGGGCCGACGGCATGAGCCCTGCCGCGATCTCGACCACGTCGTTGTCGTAGAAGTAGAGCCCGGTGACCGCGCGGTTCGACCGCGGGTGCGCCGGCTTCTCCTCGATCGACAGCAGCCGGCCGTCGGGGCCTGCCTCCGCCACGCCGTAGCGTTGCGGGTCGCGCACCGCGTAGCCGAACAGGACACAGGCGGCCACCCCCTCTGCGACGTCGGCGATCGAGCGTTGCAGCAGCCCGGAGAAGCCCGGCCCGTGGAAGATGTTGTCGCCGAGCACCAGCGCCGCCGGGTCGGACCCCACGTGCTCGGCGCCGATCACGAACGCCTCGGCCAGCCCGTTCGGCTCGGCCTGCTCGGCGTAGCCGATGGAGAGGCCGAGCTCGCCGCCGTCACCGAGTAGCCGCTGGAACGCCGGGACGTCCTGCGGGGTGGAGATCACGAGGATGTCCCGGATCCCGGCCAGCATCAGCACCGACAGCGGGTAGTAGACCATCGGCTTGTCGTAGACGGGCATCAGCTGCTTCGACACCGCACGCGTGATCGGGTGCAGCCGCGTGCCCGACCCGCCGGCCAGGATGATGCCCTTCATCGGGGCGGCTTCAACTCGGCGCCGTCAGAAGTAGACGGCCAGCGTGAGCGTGCCCACCCACAGCAGCGCCAGCACCTGCAGGACGCGGTCGCCCAGCGCGATCTCCTCGGGCTCGCCGCCGTTGCCCGAGTCGACATCGACGGAGTAGCGCAGCACGGCGATCACGAACGGCACGATCGAGATCACCGACCACATCTGGTTGTGCCGCACCACGCCGATGTCGAAGGCCCACAGCGAGTACGTGGTGATCAGCACCGTGGCCGAGAGCGCCCACACGAACCGCAGGTAGGACGCCGAGTAGCTCTCCAGCGACTTGCGGATCTTCGCGCCGGTGCGCTCGGCGAGCATCATCTCGGCGTACCGCTTGCCTGCCACCATGAACAGCGAGCCGAAACCGGCGACCAGCAGGAACCACTGCGAGAGCACGATGCCCGTCGCCGCGCCACCCGCGATGGCCCGCAGCAGGAAGCCGGAGGCGACGATGCAGATGTCCAGGACCGCCTGGTGCTTGAGCCAGTAGCAGTAGCCGATCTGCACCGCGATGTACACGGCGAGCACGATCACCAGCTGGACGCTGGCCAGCGAGCTCAGCGCGAGCGCACCCACCAGCAGCACGGCGGCGACGCCCATCGCGAGCCCCGGCGGGACGATGCCCGCGGCGATCGGCCGGTTGCGCTTCGTGGGGTGGGCGCGGTCGGCTGCCACGTCGTTCGCGTCGTTGACCAGGTAGATCCCGGACGCGGCGATCGAGAACGCCACGAACGCCACCGCGAGCTCCATCACGATGCCCTGGCGCAACAGGTCGCCGCTCGCGAACGGCGCGGCCAGCACGAGGACGTTCTTGACCCACTGCCGCGGCCGCATCGTCTTCAGCACGCCCCGGGCGACGCTCACGGGCGTGCGGTGCGGGACGGCCTGCTCGGTGGGCACGTCGGTGCTGGTCATCGCTTTTCCTTCCGGATGACCCGGCGCGCCACGGCCGCGACGGCGGCGCCGAGAGCGGAGCCCGCGAGGACATCTGTGGGGTAGTGGACGCCGAGCACCATCCGCGAGAGCGCCATCGACGGCACCAGCGCGGCAGCCAGCGGCTTGCGCAGCAACGCACCGAACAGGATCGCTGCCGCGGTGGTGGATGTGGCGTGCGCCGACGGGAAGCTCAGCCTGCTCGGCGTGCCGACGTGCACCTGCACGCGCGGGTCGTCCGGCCGCGGCCTGCGCACCACGCGCTTGACCCCGACCGACGCCCCGTGCGCCACGGCGACCGCGGCCGTCGCGGCGATCCAGTCCCTGCGGCGCTTGCGGTCGACCAGCGCGCCGATCGCGCCCATCGCCAGCCAGCCGGCCGCATGCTCGCCGAAGAACGACATCCCGCGCGCGACCCGCACGACGGGTGGATGCCCCAGCGTGCTCTGCACGGCCTCGAGGACTCGGACCTCGGCCGCTGCCGGCGGGACGTCGACCGTGCCGTCCGGCTCGAGGATCGGGACGGCGTGCTGGCCGGGGCGGTCGAGGAGCTCGGCCACAGGTGGGGCCTCCAGTACGGCGTGGCGGGCAGTGCGCCCGGTGATCGGTGCGGCGCTGCGCCGCACGGAGTGCGCTGTCGTCGCCCGATGCTACGCCCGGTCACCCTACGTAGTCGGGTGTGGGCAGAACCGTGTCAGAACCAGCGCTCCAGGACGAGCGCCAGACCATCCTCCGCGTTGCTCGCCGTGACCTCGTCGGCGACCTCCATGAGCGCCGGGTGGGCGTTGCCCATGGCGACGCCGTGGCCGGCCCAGCGCAACATCTCCAGGTCGTTGGGCATGTCGCCGAACGCGACGACGTCGGCCGCCGTCACACCGTGCCGCCGCGCCACCTCGGCGAGGCCGGTGGCCTTCGTGACACCGGGCGGGGACACCTCGACGAGCCCGCGCGGGTACGAGAACGTGAGGTCCGCCTCGTGGCCGATCACCGGCGCGAGGGCGGCGACCATCGCGTCGCTGGACAGCCGCGGATCGCGGATGAGCAGCTTCACGGCCGGCCGGTCCAGCAGAACGGAACGGTCTGCCGCGACCCCGTCGCCGTCCTCCCATGCGTGCCGGTATCCGGGCTCGGCGACGAACGGCGCGCCGAGGTCGACCCGCTCGACCGCGAGCGCGCACCCCGGCAGCGTCTCAGCGGCGGCCGCGGCGATCCGGGCGAGCGCGTCAGGAGCGAGGGTCTCGGCCCAGAGCACGCGGCGCTCAGCGGCGTCGTAGAGCACGCTCCCGTTGGCGCACACAGCGAGCGCGGCGACGTCCAGCTGCGCCACGACGGGCGGGATCCACCGCGGCGGCCGCCCGGTGACCAGCACGAAACCGACCCCGGCCGCGACCAGCCGCTCGACGACGGCGACCGCACGCGACGACACCCGCTCGTCGGGGTCGAGCAGGGTGCCGTCCACGTCGGTGGCGACGAGCCTGGGTGGTTGCACTCGCCCAGGGTACGTTCGCGGCGCGCGCGCCCCTGGTTTCAGAGGCGCACGGGCATCAGCAGTGAGACCGATCGGGGCGACTCGGCGCTGATGGCCAGCGGCGTGATCGGTCCGTCGAGGGTGAGCAGCAGCTGCCCGTCGCCACCCGCATCGAGGGCCTCCAGCAGGAACTCGCGGTTCACGGCGACACCATGGCCGTCGCTGACGCTGACGCCGTCCGGCCCGCTCTCCACGAACGTCACCTCGTACTCAGCTCCGTCGCGACGCATCCTGCGTGACCGCGCCGCCGCCATCGCGGCACGCAGGGCGGCGCCGGTCAACATCAGACGCGGATGACGTCGAGTCCCATGACACCCTCGACCGGGCCGAAGTCGTCGTCCTGCGTCACGACCGGAAGACCGCGGGATGCGGCGACCGCTGCGATCCAGAGATCGTTGACGTTGACCCGTCGACCAGTCCCGGCCAGATGCACACGCATCCGCGCCCAGGCACGCGCGGCCGATTCATCAATGTCGATCAACTCGATATCAGCGACAGCGTCCAGCGTGGCTAGGCGACGGGCTCGGACGTCGATGTCCGTCGCGGCCAGCACACCGGCCTGCAGTTCCGCCAATGTCACCACCGACACGGCTGTCTCATCGGGGATCCGCTGCTCGTCGAGCGGCCTGCCGCTCTCCAACGCGATGAAGACGCTCGTAGCCAGCAGACCCTTCACCGGATGGGTCCGAGGTCGTCAGTCGTGTCGCCTGCGAGCCGGGCGAGGTCGTCACGGAGCCCTGGATCCGCTTGAACCCGACGGAGCCGGGCGACGAGCTCGTCGCGCCGGATCCAGGACCTCCGGGACCGCTGCACCGGCACCAGCTCGGCCACCGGGCGGCCGTTGACCGTGACTGTGACGCGCTCACCTGCCTCGACTCGTCGCAGAACGCCCGCGGTGTCGTTACGGAGCTCACGCGAGGGAACGCTCGACATGCCTACGACCGTAGCACCTACGTAGGCCAACGTAGCCTTCAGCCGAGTGGGTACCCATCAGCCATGTCCGACGAACGCAAGCTCCTACGGAGTCTTCTCGACCGCGCGGGCACCACCTACGCCGAGCAGGCCGGGATCCGACTGAAGGACAGCCCGGCCCCGCTCTACCGCCTGCTCGTGCTGTCGGTCCTGCTCTCGACCCGGATCAAGGCCGACATCGCGGTGGACGCCGCCCGCGCGCTCGCCGACGCCGGGATGGGGACGCCCGCGAAGATGCGCGAGGCGTCGTGGCAGGACCGCGTGGACGCACTCGGCAGGGCGAGCTACAAGCGCTACGACGAGAGCACGGCGACCGCGCTCGGCGAGGGCGCCGAGCTGATGCACCGCGAGTACGGCGACGACCTGCGGAAGCTGCGCGACAGCGCCGACGGTGACCCGAAGCGCGTCCGGGAGGCGCTCACCGGGTTCCCGAGGCTGGGACCGGTCGGTGCCGACATCTTCTGCCGCGAGGCGCAGGACGTGTGGCCGTCGCTTCGCCCCGCGATCGACGGCAAGGCCCTCGACGGCGCGCGCCGCGTCGGCCTGCCCACCGACCCGGACGAGCTGGCCCGCCTCGCGCCCGGCTCGGAGCTCGCCCCGCTGGCGGCGGCGCTGGTGCGGGCGGCGCTGGACAAGTCGCTCGTCGAGGAGGTCAGGGCCGCCGCGTGACCGTCAGAGGATGGCGACGGCCACCACGAGACCGAGCGCGAGGTGGGCGGCCGAGACGACGAAGGCCTGGGCCTGGATGCGGTCGGCGGCCAGCACGCTGCCGATGTCGATGCCCGTGACCCACTCCAGCAGCCGCACGCCGCCGACCTGCGCCACGATCCCCACCAGGCCGAAGATCAGCGACAGGAGCAGGCCCTCGAGCAGCCCACCGCTCGACGCGTAGATCGCGACGACCACGATGAACGCCATGCTCACCATGCCCGCAGCGGTGATCACCACGGCGTTCGGCAGCCCGTCCCGGACCATCCGGTTGAGCTTGCCAGGCGTAGTGAGGTCGACGGCGTAGAAGCCGAGCAGCATCAGCAGGACGCCGAGCACCGCGTAGAGCAGGATCGCGCCGACGCCGCGGCCGATCACCTCGCCGAAACCCGGACCGATCTGGGCCAGCGTCACGAAAACCTCCATCAGAGCGTCCGGGGGAGCATCAAGTTGCGGGGATGCGGTGGGGGACGAACGCCGCGCCGTCGTCGGTGACCAGCCCGACGGTCTCGCGGATGCCCAGCCCTGCCGCGGTGTCGCCGATCACCCACGCACCCAGCGCGGGACGGTAGCCGTCGAACTCCGGGAGCGGGTCGAAGAGCTGGTAGACGTACCCCTCCTCGCCGTACACGCCACCCGTCTGGTGCTCCATGCCGGGCGCGACGATCGAGATGTTCGCGCCCTCGCGGCCCAGCCGGGGCTTGCGGACGTACTCGGTGAGCAGGCCCGGCTGGTCGAGGTAGGCGGGGAGCAGGTTGGGGTGTCCCGGGTACATCTCCCACAGCACGGCGAGGAGCGCCTTGTTCGACAGCAAGGCCTTCCACAGCGGCTCCATCCACAGCGTCTCGGGAAGGCTGCGGACGACGCCCTTGCCGAACTGGTCGGTGAGCGCCCACTCCCAGGGGTAGAGCTTGAACACCGTCGACATCGGCGCTTCCTCGAGGTCGACGAACCGGTCGAGGGCGGCGTCCCATCCGATGTCCTCGATGGCGAGGCCGATCGTGTCCAGGCCCGCCTCGGCCGCCGTCTCCTGCAGGTAGCCCGCGGTGACGTGATCCTCACCAGTGGTGTCGGCACCCGACCACGTGAAGTGGATCTCGTTGCTCGGCAGCCTGCCCTTGATCGTCGTCCAGCGTTCGACGAGCGCCTCGTGCAAGGAGTTCCACTGGTCGTCGCCGGGGTGGGTGTCCTTCAGCCAGTACCACTGCAGCAGTGACGCCTCGAGCAACGTGGTGGGGGTGTCGGCGTTGTACTCCAGCAGCTTGGCCGGGCCGCCGCCGTCGTAACGCAGGTCGAACCGGCCGTAGACGTGCGGGTCGCTCCGCTTCCACGAGGCCGCGACGCCGTCCCAGCACCACTCGGGCAGGGCGAAGTCGCGGTACCGCTCGGTGGTGACCACGTGGTCGACGGCCTGGAGGCACATCCCGTGGATCACCTCGACGTCGGCCTCCAGCGAGAGGACCTCGTCCATCGAGAAGGTGTAGTGGACGGACTCGTCCCAGTACGGCCTCGGCTCGCCGCCGATGCCACGGCCAGGAGTGTTGTAGACCATGCCCTGCTCGCGGACGATGGCCTCCCAGCCCGGCCGGGGCTCACCCGTGTGTCGCTCCATGACGACTAGGACCCGCTGCTCGAGCCGCCGCCGGAGACCCCGAGCCCACCCCGCGACACACTGCTGCTGCCGGACGAGACCGTCTTGCCCGACGAGGTGGTGACGCGGGTGCCCTCCCTCGGCACCGTCGTCGTGCCGCCCTGCACGCGCTGGCCGATGCTTCCGCTGCCGCCGTAGGTGTAGTGGTACTGCCGGCCGCCACCGCCGATGAAGATCGGGTAGAAGCCGCCCCCGTAGTGGGTGGTGCTGGAGGCGGCCGGGGTGGCGCAGTTCGAGTCGTCGACGATCACACCCTCCTCGTCGACGCACTGGGCCTGCACCTCGTCGTCGGACTGCACCACCGAATACCCGATGGCGATCAGCGCGACCACGCCGACGGTGACGCCGGTGCCGATCAGGATCCGCTTGCGTTTGCGCGCGGAGCGCTCCCGTTCCTCGGCCTCCTGGCGCTCGGCCTCCTCCGCCCGGCGTTCCGCGACCTCACGGGCGCGGCGCTCGGCGAGCGTGGGCTCGCGCGGGGTCGTGGTCTCGTCCTGGAAGCGCATCCGGCCGCGGCTACCTTCTTCCGGTGCCGGTGCGCCGTCGGGCTGCTCGTCCGGCCCACCGTCGCCATCGGTCTTGTCCTCGGGCACCGCTCGTCCCCCCTTCGGCTGCGCTCCCGGGCCGGTGACAGGTCCGTCCCGCGCGCCGAACCGTACCGGGACACCATCCACCGGCAAACGCTGACGCTCGCAGCACGCCAACGACCGATGGTCGCGCAGATCGACCCCGACCTCTGGACGTGACCGCAGGTAACGGCATGATGACGGCCGACATGGACCGACTGACCGCTCCCCACGGCCGGCCCCATACGCCGCAGCAGGCAGGTGCACCGCGCCTTCAGCCTGCTCCGCGTCCGGGCGACGCGCCCACCGTCGTCGTGCCCAACGTCAACCGCCTCGCCGCCGCGCGCGCCGCGGCGTTCGGCGATGCCGGCGGCACCCGCACCGGACGCCACGGCGTCCCGACGCCGTCGGCGCAACCGGCGCCCCCACCGCCAGCAGCGTCGCGTACCCCCGAGCCGCGGCTGGTGCGGCGCATGGTCCTCGGCGTCCTCATCGGCTCGCTCACCATGCTGGGCGTCGCCACCCTCGACTCGTTCGCCGGCGCCACCGTGCCCGTTCTGGGCACCCTCGCGGCACTCCCGGCGGCAGCCGGGTCGAGCGCGCGTGAGGTCCCCCCGCCCCCGGCCACGCCGGGCACCTGCCTCATGTGGTCACGTCCCGACGCCGCCGACACCGAGGTCGTCGACTGCACGCAGCCCCACCTGTTCGAGCAGGCCGGCTCCGTCGCGCTCGCAAGCGACATGGCGCTGCCGGACGACCGTCAGTGGCGCCAGCTGGTCAACGAACGGTGCCAGCCGGTCGTTCTCGACTACCTGGGCGGCAGGTTCGACCCGGACGGCCGCTTCCGCGTCGGCGCGCTGAAGCCCTCGCCGTCCAAGTGGGCCGACGGCGACCGTGAGCTGCGGTGCGGCGTGCAGAGCGCGTCCCGGTCCGGCGCGCTCCTCCCGCTCGCCGGCCGTGCCGCCGAGTCCGAGCAGGCCGCGGTCCACGACCCGGGCACCTGCCTCGCCATCGACGGCCGCACGATCGGCGACCCCGTGGACTGCTCGGGGCCGCACGCCGTCGAGACGGTCGGGATCGTGGAGCTCTCCGAGAAGTTCCGCGACGCCTTCCCCGCGGTCGGCGACCAGGACGCTTTCCTGCAGCCCCAGTGCGCGAAGATCGCCAACGAGTACGCGGGCAGTGCCGACGCGATCTCGGACAAGGGCCTCACCGTCTACTGGGACAACATCACCGAGACGTCCTGGAACGCCGGCACCCGCAAGGTCAACTGCAACCTCGCGGCGCTCCTGCCGGACCGGAGCGGGTTCGCGCCCGTCACCGGCCCGGTGAAGGGCGACGTCGTGGTGGGCGACGAGCCGGCTCCGCCTGCCACCAACACGCCTGGGTCCCCCGCCCCGAGCACGCAGGCGCCGCCCACCGACGGGCCGCCCGCCGAGGAGCTCCCCACGGCGACGCCGACGCCCGCACCGACGAGCGCGCCCGTCGAGCCGGAGCGTCCCGAGGAGCCGGCACGGCCCACCGCCACGACCCCGCCCGCCCCGGAGCGTCCCGAGGAACCCGAGCAGCCCCAGCCGCCGGTGGTGAGCGTGTCCCCGACCGCCCCCGTGGCGGGCCAGTAACGGGCGCCGCCACCGTCGCCGGCGGCGGTGCGAGTATCCACCGGTGGACATGAACCGGCGGCAGTTCGAGGAGCTCGTCGCGGATGCCCTCGACACCATCCCGCCCGAGCTCACCGCCGCGATGGACAACGTCGTGGTGCTCGTCGACGCCCGCCACGACACCGATCCCGAGCTGCTGGGGCTCTACGAGGGCGTGGCGCTCACCGAGCGCACGTCGAGCTACGGCGGCGAGTTGCCGGACCGGATCACGATCTACCAGGACGCGATCCTCGACGTCTGTGACACCGAGGACGACGTGGTGCACGAGGTCGCCGTCACGGTCGTGCACGAGGTGGCGCACCACTTCGGGATCGCCGAGGCGACCTTGCACGAGCTCGGCTGGGGCTGAGCGGAACTCCTACGAGACCCGGTAGGCCAGCCGCGAGGGCAGGGCGAACAGCCACGTCGCACCCAGCGCCGTCAGCGCCCGGTGGGTGAGCAGCGAGAGGGCCGTCAGGACCAGCACCAGCACGAACGGCAGCGCGTACGCCGCCGCGACCGGAAGCGCGACGTACCGCACCCCGATCATGATCGCGGCCAGCCACATCATGTGGATCAGGTAGATCGGCAGGGTCTGGGTGCCCAGCACCACGAGCGGCCGGCCGATCCGGTACTGCGCGATCCACGCTGCGAACAGCACGCCCGACCCGACCGCGAGACATTGCAGGGCGAGCGCGATCCCGGGAATCGTCCTGAGCCCGAACGCGACCGCCCCGACCGCGGCCCCGACGCACGTCGCGGCTCCGGCCACGACCCACAGGAGGCTGGTGGCCCGCGCCAACCGCTCCACGAACTCCCGGGCGTGGCAGCCGAGCAGGAAGAAGAACAGGAACCGCGACATGTAGGTCCAGCGTGTGTCGCCGAAATCCACCATCTCGGCTCCGACCAGCGCCGACAGCGTCCCCGTCACGCCCAGCTGCAGCCAGACCGGAAGGGGGCGCGCGAGCTTGGTCACCACGGCGAACACGGCGAGCGCGTACAGGAACCACATGCTCGGGCCGGGCAGCAGCAACGCCAGCACGAACGCGAGCGGGTCGGCCGACCCGTCCGGGTCCACATCGGGCGGCACGACCGTGGCGAAGAAGGTGAACCGGATGATCGTCCAGATCGCGTACAGGTAGAGGAAGAACGCGACGCGCTTGTGCAGCACCGCCCGCCACGGCGCCGCGAGGGGGCCGGCGGCGAGCAACCCCGATGCCAGGAAGAAGAGGGGCATGCGGAGCGAGGCCAGCGCCTCGTTGGCGGTGACGACGGCACTCGGCGCCTGCCCGGATCTCTCCATGAACCACACGATGTGATGGGCCACGACGAGGAGGATCGACATGCCCTTCGCGGCGTCGACCCAGTCCAAGCGGGCAGCCGTGCGTCGCGTCGGTGCGTCCACTGTGCTGCTCAACATCCACCCTCGGTCGGTTGCGCGGAACACCATGGCAACCACTTGCTGTGATGAAGCTGAGATGTGGACCCGGCGACCGAACCGCGATCAGGCCGGCGTGCCGCCCGCGGTGACGTCACCGGCGACGGGCATGGCGCCGTCCCAGTGCTCCAGCGCCCAGCCGTCACCGTCGGGGCGCAGCACCACGAGGCCGGTGTTGGGCAGGAAGCGCGTCTCCGCGGTGTCGCCGAGCAGTGCGGCCGCGGCGAGGCGGATCGCGGCGCCGTGGCTCACGAGCACGATGTCGCCGCTCGCGCCGTCGAGGATGCCGTCGAGTGCGGGCAGGAACCGGTCGCGTACGTCGCGGGCCGACTCGCCGCCGGGGAGCCGGGCGTCCAGGTCTCCGGCCCACCACGCCTCGTAGACGGCCATGAAGCGCTCGAGGGCCGCCCGGCCGGAGCGGCCTTCGAGCTCGCCGCAGAACACCTCGTGGACGCCGTCGACCACCCTGACGTCCAGGCCGTGGGCAGCGGCGACCGGCGCCGCGGTCTGTTGAGCCCGCACCGCCACCGATGCGTGCACCGCGCTGACCGGATCGGCGGCGAGCCGCGCGCCGAGCGCGGCCGCCTGCGTATGTCCCCGCTCGTTCAGCGGCAGGCCCGGCGGGCGGGTGTCGAGCATGTGCTGCACGTTCGCCGCGGTCTCCCCGTGCCGCGCCATGACGAGACGTACGCCGCTCATGCAGTACCCCCCGCGCGCAATCCGTCGAGCCACTTCTGTGCAGCCGTGAACTGCTCCGCGTCCGCGCCCCCGATCGGCAGCGGCGACGTGCTCGGGGCCGCCGTCGACGCGCCGTTGCCGGCACGCGGGTACGAGCCGAGGAACCGCACGCGATCGCACCTGCGGTGCAGCGCGGCGAGCGCCTCGCCCATGGCCGGCTCGGCGACGTGCCCGGTGCAGTCGAGGTGGAACCAGTACTCGGCGTGCCGGTCCTTGATCGGCCTGGACTCGATGCGCGTGAGGTCGATTCCACGCACGGCGAGCTCCGTGAGCAGGCCGAGCAGCGCGCCGGGACGGTTCTGCGTGGTGGCGGCGAGCGAGGTGCGGTCGTGCCCGGTGGGCGCGGGTGGCGGCCCCGGCGGGGAGACGAGCGCAAACCGGGTGATCGCACCCGCGTTGTCGGCGATGTCGTCGGCGATGATCTCGAGGCCGTGCTGCTCGGCGGCCAGCGGCGCCGAGACGGCCGCGTCGAACTCGCCCCGGGCCACCTGCGCCGCCGCCTCGGACGTCGAGGCCGACAGCAGGACGTCGGCTTCGGGCAACTGGGCGGCGATCCACTCCCGGGTCTGCGCGATGCCGTGCGGGTGGGACGCGACCGTGCGCACGTCGGCAAGACGCGTGCCCGGCCGCACCAGCAGCGCGAACCGGACGGCGAGCATCGCCTCCCGCACGATCACCAGCGGCGGGTCGGCGACCAGGCCGTCGAGCACGGCGGGAACCGCACCCTCCACGGAGTTCTCGATCGGGACGCAGCCGAGGTCGGCCGAACCGTCCCGCACGGCGGCCAGCACGGCCGGGGATCCGGTGGAGGGCACGAGCTCGGCGCCCGCGGCCTCGGGCATGGACCGCAGTGCCTGCTCGGTGAAGGTGGCGCGCGGCCCGAGGAACGCGATGCGGGTCACGCAGGCGACCCTACTGTGGGGGCATGGGCAGCCTGACGCTGGTGCTGGTGGCCGTTGACACTCCGATGGCGCGGGCATGGCGCGCGCTCGCGGAGGGCCGCGCCGGGCTCGTCGTGCACGAGGGCCCGATCACGGACGTGGCCGTCGACGCCGTGGTGAGCCCCGCCAACTCGCTCGGGATCATGGGCGGTGGCATCGACGCCGTGTACGCGCGCTGGTTCCCCGGCATCTCCGAGCGGGTGCGCGCGGCGTCCGGCGGGGAGCTGCCCGTCGGCGAGGCCGTGATCGTGCCGACCGGTGTCGAGCACCCGGCCTGGCTGGTGAGCGCGCCGACGATGAGCAGGCCCGGCCAGCGGCTCCCACCCGACGGCGACGCCGCCCGCGCCGCGGCCGGCGCGGTGTTGCGGCTCTGGCGCGACGGCTCACTGCCCGAGGGCACCCCGGTCCGCGACGAGGTGCACACGATCGCCATGCCCGGCCTCGGCACGGGCGTGGGCGGGCTGTCCCCCGAGGTGTGCGCGCAACGAGTGGGCGAGGCGCTGGACGAGGTCCTCGGGGAGGCATGACCCCGACTCACCCGCACCCAGAGCGCGACTCGCGGAACGTCAGGTGAGCAGGCCGAGGCCTGCCAGCTGGGTGGCCGGCACGGGCTCGGGGTCGGCGCCGCAACGCGACAGGAGCCCGCGCACGCCCTTGACAGCGCGCTCGGACAGTCCCGTGAGCTCTCGCGCGAGGCCCGCGCCATCGCTGGACTCGAGCGCCTCGCGGACGTCGCCGCCACCCAGCGCCCGTGCGACGCCCACCAGCAGGTTGAGGATGCCGTGGCGGCGCTGCTCGTCCTGCTCGCTGCGGACGACCTGACGCAGCCCGAGCGTGGTGAACGGCCGCCCGGTGTCGACGACCACGTGCAGGAACTCCTCCACCTCCGCGACCGACGGCACGTCGGAGGCGCGGGGGCCGCCGCAGCGCAGCTTCGGCGCGCACCCGTGCTCGGCGACGCGGCGCACGGCGCCAAGCCACGCACTGATGTCAGCGGGCTCGAAGCCCGCAGGCCTGCGAGGCTCGACCACGGCCACGACGTCCTCTGGCACGAACTCCGACACCCGCTCCAGCCAGATCGCGTCGACGTCCGGTGGCGCCGCGGTCTCGACGGTGCGGGGCGTCAGGAGGCTCGAGCGCGAGAAGACCATGGAGAGCGCCTTCGGCACGGCCCCGAGCCCGGTGTCGACCACGAGCGACACGTCGACAGGGCGCGTCGGCACCGACCGGGCCAGCTCCTGGACCAGCGCGGGAAGCCGCGACACCGGGCAGACGAGCTGCCCGACGAGACCGCCGTACCGGCCGTCCCGTTCGCTCAGGTACCGCGATACGACGGCGTCCACGCCGGGCGCCACCGACCGCGGCTGCAGCAGGCTGATGTCATCGACCAGCTGCGCGAAGAGCGGTGGGATGGCCCATGGATCCGCACCAGCCGCCGTCGTCACGGTCACAGACGCTAACGGGTGGGCTTCGGCCGTGTGACAGCGGCCGTAGGTTCGCGCCCTGGACACCTGCCGGAGCGGCCTATAGCTTAGGCTCACCTAAGTCACGGAGGTGTCCTGTTGGGATCCACCCGGCCCCGCCGACCGCCCGCTCCGTCGGCTGCCGAGCGCGCCCGTAGCGTCGCCGCCCGCGGCGGAACGGCGAGCCTCGTCGGCACCGGCGCACCCCAGGCCGTTCCTCTCGTGCACCACGTGCGCGCAGACGGTTCCGCGGTGCTGCTGCTGCACGACGACGAGCCCGTACTCGACGCGATCCGGAGTGCGCCCGGCGGCGAGTTCGCGGCGATGCTCGAGATCACCGACCACGCCCCCGTCGACCTCAGGGAGCCCGTCCGCGGGCTGCTGTGGATCACGGGCCGGCTGCGGGTGCCGGAGCCCGACATCGCCAGGCGCATCGCGCTGCAGGTCGCTGACGTGCGCCCGCACGCCGACCTGCTGCGGCTGGGCCACGGCGCCACCCTCGTGCGCCTCGACCCGGGATCGGCCGTGCTGTCCGACGCCGAGGGCACCGCCGCACTCACCCCCGTCGACCTGGCCGCCGCATGGCCGGACCCGTTCTGCCGCTACGAGGGCCACTGGCTCGCCCACCTCGAGGATTCGCACCCGGACGTCCTCGACGTCCTCACCAGGCACCTGCCGCCCGCTCTGCGCGACCTGCGCGAGGCACGGCTGCGCCCACTCGGGATGGACCGGTACGGCCTGCGCCTGCGGCTCGAGGCGCCGGGCCGCGACCACGACGTGCGGATCGCGTGGCCCGAGCAGGCCACCACGGTGGAGGAGCTGCGCACGCAGATGCAGCACCTGATCGGGTGCCCGATGCGGCGCGGCGTGGACGTCGACCCGCTCGGCGGAAGCAGACCCGCTAGCTAGCTGACCGGGGACTGACCGGCCCGCACCCGCTGGGTGACCCGGCGCTCGGCGATGAACGACGCCACCGGGATCGTGCCTGCCACGAGGATGAGCAGGGCGTCGAGCGGCTTCCACCGCCCCCGCTCGGCCAGCAGCAGCGTGCAGACGATGTAGATCATGTAGAGGAAGCCGTGGGTGACGCCCACGACCGCCACCAGCTGCGGCTGCCCGAAGATGTACTTCATCGGCATGGCGATCAGCACGAGGACGAGGAGTCCGACGCCGGTGACCCATGCGGAGATGCGGTAGGCGAGCAGGGCGGTCTGGATCGGCACGGCGTCCTCAGCGGTCGGAGTTGCGAGCGGCCAGCTCGGCCAGCATCTGGTTGTAGGCGACGAGCTCCGGGTCGTCCGCCGGCGGTGGCGCGGCGTCACGCGGACGCGGGCCGAATGGCGACGGGGCGTCCGGGGCCGTGGCCGGGCGTGGCTCCTGCAGTGGCCGGGCCACCGGCTCGTCGGCGGCCGGGGCCGCTTCCTCCAGCTTCGCCGCCTCCATCCGCAGCATCCGCCACCACATGACTGCGAAGAACACGGCGAACAGCGGCCACTGCAGCCCGTACCCGACGTTCAGCGCGCTGCCCATCGCGGACCCGGCGCGCTGCCACTGCCACACGGCGAGCCAGCCGCACGTGGCCATCGCGCCGAGCGTGAGCACGTGCCAGACGACCCACCTCGGGGAGAGGATCAGCCGGCGCACGCGGTTCAGACTACCCGTGGCCGCGTCCTGTGGGCCCCAGGTCGATGCGCTTCGTGATCCAGGCGGTCGCTGGCAAGGCGGAGGCGCGAGCCGATGTATTGGACATACCCGGTCGTGCCGACAACGCAGTCAGCGGCCGTCTGGGCGCGAAGCGCGCGGCCTGGGGCCCACAGGGCGCGGCCTAGTAACGTCCGCGACCGTGACCGCTCTCCGGGACTGGATCGCTCCGCCACCTTCCGGAACGGCCCTCCTGACCGACCCGCGGACCCGCCGGATCGTCGGGCTGGAGGTGCTGGTCGTCCTCACGGTGACGCTCGGGCTGTCCGCGGTGCGCAGCGGTCTCGCCCTGCTCGACGCCGTGATGCAGCCGGTGCCGCTCAACGAGCAGCAGGTGGCGCTGAACGCCCCGGCCGCGGAGGTCGGGCTCATCGATCTCGCGCTGCAGCTCACCCGGGTACTCCAGCTCGTCGGCTGGGGCGCGCTGGGCGCCTACCTGCTGCTGCGCGCCGGCTTCGCGATGCGTGACGTCGGGCTCGATCGCCGCCGACCGGGCCGCGACGCGCTGGGCTCGGCCGGCCTCGCCGCGCTGATCGGCATACCCGGATTGGGCCTGTACCTCTTCGCCCGCGCGATCGGGGTGAGCGTGACGATCGCGCCCACCACGCTCGACGACACCTGGTGGCGGGTGCCGGTGCTGCTGATGTCGGCGGCCGCGAACAGCTGGGCCGAGGAGGTGGTGATGGTCGCCTACCTGATCACGCGGCTGCGCCAGCTCGGTTGGTCGGAGAACCGGTCCGTCGTCGCCCAGGCCGTGCTGCGCGGCTGCTACCACCTGTACCAGGGGCTCGGCGGGTTCGTCGGCAACGTCGTGATGGGGCTGGTGTTCGGCCGAGTCTGGCAGCGCATCAACCGCCTGTGGATGCTGGTCGGCGCCCACGCCCTGATCGACTGGGTGGCGTTCGTCGGATACGCGGCCCTCTCCGGCCGGGCGTCCTGGCTCCCCTAACGGGGTCGTGAGCGGATACGAGTGCTATAGCCCGCGTATCCACTCACGGCCCGGTCAACGCAGGGTGATCTGCTTGCCGGCCAGTGCGTCGCGGGCGCGGCGCTCGGCATCGGTGAGCGGGGCGTCCTCGGCGAGTGCGGCGTCCAGCCGCTCCGAGAAGGCGGAGAGGGGCTCGCTCCACTCCTTGGCGTGCAGCTCGCGATCGAGGTCCCACACCGGCACGAGCAGGCCGTGGGCCCGGAACGATCCGGCGTACCGGGCGTCGTCGGTGAGGGCCAGCTCGCCGCGCGCCTGGAGCCGGGCCAGCGCCGCCAGCAGCGCCTCCTCCGGCTCGGGCCGCACCCACCGCAGGTGGGCCTTCGACCCGGTGTCCACCCAGTACGCCGCCCGGACACCGGGGGCCGCCACCGGCTCGGTCGGCATGATCACCTTGTTGGCCCGTTCCAGGGCGGCGGTGACGTCCGGGCTCGGCTCCGCACCGTCCTCGGCCGGGGGGATCCACCAGCCGAAGTCCGCGTGCACGGTGACGTCGAGCGCGGCCTCCGCGTCGAGCACGTCCTGCATCCGCACCAGCTCGCCCGCGATGCCAGGCCCGACGACCGGCAGCGCCGATCCCGGCTCGGCCGACTGCGCCCACCGCAGCGCCTTCGCCAGGTCGGCCGACAGGTCGCCGGAGTGCGCCTGCACCTGCATGCCGAGCAGGATCGAGCCGTCCGGGCGCACGACCGCGGCGGCCGCCCCGGGCAGCACGGTGGCGAGCGTGACCGGAGCGCCGCCCGGTTCGCGCAGCGGCAGCGGCGCCGTGGCCGACGGCAGGAACTCGCGCATCGCGACCAGGTCGCACTCCGCCGCGAGGCCCTCGAACGGCCGGATGACGATCACGTCGTCACCGGCGCCGTGGCACGCCTTGAACCGCTTGCCCGAGCCGCAGGGACAGGGGCGGCGGGGGTTCTCACCCGCGGGCGCCGCCTTGGCACGTGTCTTCTTGGCCATGGTCCGGCAAACGTTAGTGGGTCCGGCGGAGCAGGATGGGATCGCCATGGCCCCATTCGACCCGGGTGATCCCGACTTCCTCGCCGACCCCTACCCCACGTTCGCCGCGCTGCGCGCGCAGGCCCCCGTGCACGAGCACCCACTGCTCGGCATCCCGGTCGCGGTGTCCCACGCCGCGTGCTCGGAGGTGCTGCGCGGGCGCGACCTTGGCCGGATCTGGGTCGATGCCGAACCCGCCGCCGACTTCCCGGCCTTCAACCTGCTGCACCGCAACTCACTGCTCGAACGCGAGGGCTCACCGCACGACCGGCTGCGCAGGCTGGTGGCGGGTGCCTTCAACCGTGGCCACACCGCCCGCCTCGAGCCGGGCGTGCGAGCGCTCGCCGATCGGCTCGTGGCCGAGCTCGTCGATCGCATCCGGGCCGACGGCAGCGCCGACCTGATGGCGGGGGTCGCCGCGGTCCTGCCGGTCGAGGTGATCGCGGACCTGCTCGGCGTACCCGAGCCGGAACGCTCGGCGCTGCGCGGCTGGTCCAACACGATCGTCACGATGTACGAGCCCGACCCCGGCCGGGTGCGGCGCGCGGACGCGGAGCGGGCGGCCGCCGAGTTCGTGGAGGCGCTGCACGGGCTCGCCGCCCACCGCAGCCGGCACCCCGGCGACGACCTGATCACCGACCTGTTGGACGCCGACCTCGATGGCGACGAGCTGGTCGGCACGGCCGCGCTGCTGCTCATGGCCGGCCACGAGGCCACGGTCAACGTGATCGGGAACGGTGTACTCGCCCTCCTGCGCCACCCCGGGCAGTGGCAGCGGCTCGTCGCCGACCCGGGGCTCGACGCGACCGCGGTCGAGGAGCTCATCCGCTTCGACCCTCCCCTGCAGCTGTTCGAGCGCACGGCCGTGGTGGACACGGCCGTGGCGGGCCACCCGGTGCCGGCCGGCACGAAGGTCGCCGCCCTGCTCGGCGCCGCGGCCCGCGACCCCGCCGTTTTCGCGCGACCGGACGAGCTCGACGTGGCCCGGCAGCCGAACCCGCACCTCGGGTTCGGCGCGGGTGTGCACTACTGCCTCGGCGCCCCGCTCGCCCGGGTGGAGGTGGCGGCGACGATCGACGCGCTGCGCACCGCGCTTCCGGAGATGCGGCTCGCGGCCGAGCCGCCGCGGCGCCCCGACTTCGTCATGCGCGGGCTGCGGGAGCTGCGGCTGGCGACGGGGTGAGTCGCGTCATGGCCATCGCGCCGACATAGGCTCGCGCCGGCGGGAGCGGCCGACTGGAGGACCGAGTGCGACTGCGTGACCTCGTCGCAAGGCCCGAGCTCGGCCTGAGCGTGGCGACCGCCCCCAGCGCGGCGCTCGACGAGCCGGTGCTGCGGCCCTACGTCACCGACCTGCCCGATCCCAGCCGGTTCCTCCGGCCCGGTGATCTCGTGCTGACCAGCTGCCTCTGGTACCGCGACGCGGCCGACAGCGCGCGGTTCGCCGACGCGCTCGCCGACGCGGGCGCCCGGGGCCTCGTGGTCGGGCTGCTGGTCACCCGCACCGTTCCGGCCGGGCTGGCGCGGGCCTGTGCCCGGCGCGACCTGCCGATGCTGGTGATCGACGAGCGGTACTCGTTCAGCGCGGTCTGCGAAGCCGTGCTCGCCGAGACCCTGCCCGCACCCGCGACGGCGATCGCGAGGGCGGCCCGCTTCCACCGCAGGCTGCTCGGCGCGGTGGGGCCGGAGGACGGCGTGCCGCGGGCGCTCACCGCCTTCGCCGACGAGTTCGGCATGGCGTGCTGGGTGCTCACGCCCACCGGGCGGGTCGGTGGCGCCGCCGGCACCCCGCCCGACGAGGCCGCGGTGTCCGCCGTGCGGCGCGCGGTCCTACCCGGGCGACCCGGGCGGCACCCCGTTGTGGTCGACGGCGCCCCGTGCTCGGCCTGGAGCATTCCGGACGGCCCCGGCAGCCCGCACGGCCACCTCGTGCACCCCGGGCGGCCCGACGAGCTCGACGCCACCACCACGGAGGCGCTGCGCAGCCTGCACGGCGTGCTGACGCTCCAGCTGGAGCTCGCCGCCCAGCGCACGGCGGCCGAGCGAGCGGCGGTCGGCGGGCTCGTCGCGCTCCTCGACGCCGACGCGGCGGCCCCCGGGGAGGTCTCGGCGCACCTGCGCGTGCTCGGCGCCGATCCACGGCTGCCGACGGTCGCGGTCGTCGCGACGATCGTCGCGCCTGCCGGCACCGGCGAGCGCGCGCCGGGTGGGGCGGCGCTCCCCCTGCTCGAGGAGCTGCTCGCCGCGCCCGGACGGCACCTGCTCGGCACCGTCGACGATGGCGCGGACGGCGTCCTGCTCGTGAACGGCGCGACCGAGGCCGACGGCCTGGTCCGGGCGGTGCACGCCGCCGCGGAGAGCTGGCGCCCGCTGCTGCGCGACCGCAGGCTGCTGGTGGGGATCAGCGAGGCCGCCACCAGCGTCAGCGCACTGAGCTCGGCGCTGGAGACGGCCCGGCGCCGCCGGGAGGCCGCCGCCGAGGCCGCGCCCGGCGAGCCGGTGCACGTCGTGTCCGGCACGAAGGTCGACTCGCACCGGGCACTGCTGTCGGCCGTGCCCGCCCGGCTGCGGCGCACGTTCGGCCGCCAGCTGCTGGCCCCGCTCCTCGACTACGACGCGCTGCACGGCTCGGACCTGGTCGGCACCGCGGCGTCGTTCCTCAACTCGTGCGGCTCGTGGCAGCGCTCCGCGGAGGAACTGCACGTGCACGTCAACACGCTGCGCTACCGGATCGCCCGCATCGAGCAGCTGACCGGGCGCAGCATGTCGTCCATGCACGACCGGGTCGACCTCTACCTGGCGTTGAGCTGCCATGACGAGGCCGACGGCGGCCGCTCAGCCGGGTAGCGCGCCGGACAGCACCCGGCCGCGGCACACCACTGCCGCGATGTTCGCCGGATCCAGGTCCTCGATCCGCTCCCACGGCCGCCCGCGCAGCACCACGAGGTCGGCCCCGAAGCCCGGCGCGAGCCGGCCGACGTCGCCGCCGATCCCGATCGAGTCCGCCGCGTCGGAGGTAGCGGCGCGCAGCGCACGTGCGGGGTCGATGCCGAGCACCTGCACCATCCGGGCCACCTCGGCCATCTGGTCCCCGAAGCGCACGAAGTAGCCGCTCGCATCGGTGGCCAGCACGAACCGGACGCCCGCGGCCGCGGCGGCCTTCAGCAGCGCGTCGCGCCGCTCGACGAGCTCTGCGGCCTTCTCCCGCGCCTCCCCGGTGGCCCCGCGCCCGGCGGCGATGATCTCGTTGATCAGCAGCGTTGGGCCGACGGGGATGTTCCGCCGGGCGAGCTCCGCCGCCTCCGGCTCGGCGAGCTCGGTGCCGTGCTCGACGGAGTCGGCGCCGACCTCGATCGCGATCCGGATCCCCTCGGCCGAGTGCGCGTGGGCCGCGACGAGCATCCCCAGCGCGTGCGCCTCGTCGATCGTCGCTTCCAGCTCGGCGCGGGTGTGGTTGCGCCAGCCCACGCGGTCGCCGACGGACAGCACGCCGCCGCTGGTGAAGATCTTGATGCCGGTGATCCCCGCCCGTGCCCAGCGGCGGACGAGGGCGCGGCAGGCGTCCGGGCCGTCGGCGGTCGGCGGCCGGTTCCTGACCGCCGCAGGGGTGAACAGGTCCAGGTGCCCTGCCGTCATCCCGACCGGCCCGCTGACCCGAACCCGTGGGCCGGGCAGGATCCCGCTGTCGAAGGCACGGCCCACGGCCACCTGCGCCTCGTCACCGGCCAGGTCGCGCAGCGTCGTGACGCCTCCGCGCAGCGCCTTCCCCGCGTTCGCCGCGGCGTGCAGCGTCTGCTCCTCCCGGGTGGTGACGAGCGGCCACGTGAAGGTGTCGCGGCCGGCGGGATCGCCCTGCTCGCCCGCGAAGCCCAGCATGTGGACGTGCGTGTCGACCAGCCCGGGGATGGCGCACAGCTCGGGCAGCCGGTCCCGCTCCGCCGCCTGCACCTCGGTGATCCGTCCGCCGCTCCACGTGAGCACGGACGGGCCGCGGTCGGCATCGCCATCCCACAGCCGGATCCCGTCGAGACGCCCGTCCATCAGTTGGCCTCCCCGGACAGTTCCGCCTTCCAGCGCTCGCGCTGCTCGGGCGGGGCGAAGCAGGCGTCGAACGAGTTCGTGGCGAGCGTCCGCAACGCCGCGTCGTCGAGGCCCAGTTCGCGAGCGACGGCACGGTAGTTGTCGTCGACGTAACCGCCGAAGTAGGCGGGGTCGTCGCTGTTCACGCACACCACGAGGCCCTCGTCGAGCATCGCGGGGAGCACGTGGTCGGCGAGCGTGTCGACCGCGCGCAGGCTGACGTTCGACAGCGGGCAGACCGTGAGCGGCATCCGCTCTGCCCGCAACCTGCGCACCAGGTTGCCGTCCTCCATCGCCCGGATGCCGTGGTCGATCCGTTCCACCTCCAGCACGTCGAGAGCCTCCCAGACGTAGTCGGGGCCTGCCTCCTCCCCCGCGTGCGCCACCCGGTGGAGGCCCTCGGCCGCGGCCATCCGGTACACGTCGCGGAACAACGACGGCGGAAAACCGACTTCCGCCGAGTCGAGCCCCACACCGATGAACCGCTCCCGGAACGGCAGCGCGGCGCGCAGGGTCTCCTCCGCGGCCTCCGGACCGAGGTCGCGCAGGAAGCACAGGATGAGGTCGGCCGAGATCGGGCTCTCCGCGAGCGCGGCGCCGAGCCCGTCGAACACCGCGGCGAGCGGTACGCCGTTGCGCAGGTGGGTCTGCGGGTCGAAGAACAGCTCCGCGCGCCGCACCCCGGCCGCCGCGGCACGGGCCAGGTAAGCGCCGGCCAGCTCATGAAAATCCTCGGCCGTGCGCAGGACCGCCAGGTTGGCGTAGTAGATGTCGAGGAAGGACTGCAGGCTCGTGAAGCGATAGCGGGCGCGCAGCGCGGCGACGTCGGTGGTGGGCAGCGCTACGTCGTTGCGCGCGGCGAGCCGGACCAGCAGTTCGGGTTCGAGGGTTCCCTCGACGTGCACGTGCAGTTCCGCCGTCGGCAGCATGCGTCGAGCCAACCGGATCAAGGCCGCCCGCGGCTTCGGAGGAGCGTCCAACGTTCGCCGGGCGGTACGGCGCGCGGTTCGGGGGAAGCTCCGAGGGGTGCCACGGCGTCAACACGGTGGAAACGTCATCGGAGGATCGTCCATCCCCCGACGCGAGTGACCCGCGGTTTTTCGTCACTGTGGAGATGTCCCGGCTCCGACCGGCCTGATCTACTGCACGGCATGCCTCCCCGTCCACTGGATCTCGACCGGCGCGGCTTCCTGCGACTCACCGGGGCCGCGGGCGGGCTCGCGCTGCTCGCCGCATGCGGCTCCGGCGGGGACTCGGCCGGATCCGGCGACGGGTTCGGCAGCGTCGCGATGCAGCTGTCGTGGGTGAAGAACGTCGAGTTCGGCGGGCAGTACATGGCCGACTCCCGCGGCTACTTCACCCAGGCGGGGTTCTCCGGGGTCGAGCTGCTCGCCGGCGGCGCGGCGGGCACTTCGGCGGAGACGGCGCTGGTCACCGGCCGGGTCTGGATCGGCATCTCGGCGCCGCTGATCACGGCACCCGCCGTCGCGCAGGGCGCCGAGCTGAAGATCGTCGGGGCGACGTTCCAGAAGAACCCGTTCGCCGTGATCTCCCTGGAGAGCGCCCCGATCCCCGATGCCCGCGCCATGATCGGGAAGCGGATCGGCGTGCAGGACTCCAACGACATCGTGTGGAACGCGCTGCTTGCCGCGAACGGCATCGAGCCGGGCCAGGTGACCCGGGTGCCCTTCCAGTACGACCCCACGCCGATCACCACGGGCGACGTGGACGGCTACATCGGCTACTCCACCAGCGGTGCCGCCACGCTGAGCCGACGCGGGTTCCCCGCCACCCAGTTCCTGTTCGCCGACAACGGGCTGCCGCTGGTGGGCGAGACACTGGTGGTGGCGCAGCAGACGATCGACGAGGAGCGGGACAAGCTCAAGGCCTTCCTCACGGGGCTGGCCCGCGGCTGGTCCGACGCCGTGGCCGAGCCCGCCGAGGCGGCCCGGCTGGCCACCGAGGTCTACGGCAAGGACCAGAACCTGAACGCCGGCGAGCAGGAAGCGATCATGCGCCGCCAGATGGAGCTGATCGTCTCACCGGAGACGCAGTCGAACGGGCTGCTCACGGTGTCGGACGAGCTCATCGCCGCGAACATCACGTCGCTCCGCCTTGCCGGCATCGACATGCCCGCCGAGCAGCTGTTCGACCTGGCGCCGCTGCGGGAGGTCTACCGGGACAACCCCGGTCTGGGGGCTTGATGGCAGGCAACGGGTCCGGGATCACGCTGACCGGCCTGGAGAAACGGTTCACCCTCGGGCGCCGCGAGGTCACCGCGCTCGACGGCGTCGACCTCAGCACCGAGCGCGGCACGTTCGTGTCGCTGGTCGGGCCGTCGGGCTGCGGCAAGTCCACGGTGCTGCGCATCCTCGCCGGGCTGGAGACGCCCAGCGCGGGCACGGCGCTGGTGCACGGCGAGGGCCCGCAGGAGCTACGCGGCCACCACCACCTCGGCATCGCGTTCCAGGACCCCGCGCTGCTGCCGTGGCGCAGCGTGCTGACCAACATCAGGATGCCGCTCGAGGTGGCCGGGATCCGGCCCGAGCCCGGGCTCTTGACGGACCTGGTGGAGCTCGTCGGCCTGCAGGGCTTCGAGAAGGCCAAGCCCGCCCAGCTCTCCGGCGGGATGCGGCAGCGGGTGTCGATCGCGCGGGCGCTGGTGCTGCGGCCACGGGTGCTGCTGCTCGACGAGCCGTTCGGGGCGCTCGACGACATGACCCGGCAGCGGCTCAACCTGGAGCTGCTGCGGATCTGGACCGAGCAGCCCGCCACCACGCTGATGGTGACGCACGGGATCGCGGAGGCGGTGTTCCTCTCCGACGTCGTGGCCGTCATGAGCCCGCGTCCGGGGCGGATCCTCGACCTCGTCCCGATCGACCTGCCACGACCGCGCACGGTGGACATGCAGCGAAGCCCGGAGTTCCACGCGCTCCACGACCGCGTGTCCGACCTGGTGTTCAGCGCCAAGGGCGAGCAGGCGTGACGCGGCGCGGCTGGGCGGGCGCGGCGATCGGCATGGCGCTGCTCGTCGGCTGCTGGTGGCTCGTGGCAGTCACGGCGTTCCGGGCGAGCGGGGCGGTACCCACACCGGCGGCCGTCGTCGGCCAGTTCGTCACCGACGGGTTCGGCTTCTACTGGTCCAACGCGGCGATCACGCTGCGCGGGGCGGGGCTCGGCTTCCTGTGGGGCAACGCGCTCGCGCTGGCGATCGCCGTCGTCGTGCTGCTGGTTCCGGCGGTCGAGGGCGTCGCCACCCAGCTCGCGGTGATCAGCTACTGCATCCCGCTGACCGCGATCGGCCCGATCATCCTCGTGGTGTTCGGCGGCCGCACGCCCACGGTGTTCCTCGCCGCCCTCTCCGTCTTCTTCACCACGCTGATCGGCGCCCTGCTCGGCCTGCGGGCGGCCGATCGCGCGAGCCTCGACGCTGTCACGGCGTTCGGCGGGAACCGCTGGCAGCGGCTGGTGAAGGTCCAGCTGATCGCCGCCCTGCCGGCGACGCTCAACGCGCTGAAGATCGCAGTCCCGGCCGCGATGCTCGGCGCGATCGTCGGCGAGTACCTGGGCGGCGTCGACAGCGGCCTCGGCGTGGTGCTCACCGTCGCGCAGCAGCAGTACGAGGTCGCCCGCACCTGGGCACTCGCGTTGCTGACCGGCCTGCTCGCCTTCATCGGCTACGGGCTGGTCGCCCTCGCCGCCCGGCTCGTCACCCCGTGGGCAGGGGCGGTTTCCGGCCCGGGCACGCCGAGCGCGCGCGGCCTCCGCGTCGAGGGGAACGGCCCGGTGGCATTCCTGCGCGCTGTCGGGCGGCTGGTGCTGCCGCTGGTCGTCTCCGCGGTGGTCGTGCTGGCGCTGTGGATCGCGTTCCTCGAGGTGTTCGACATCAGCCGGATGGTCGGCAAGCCCCCAACGGCGGTGTGGGCCTACCTCGTGACCGACGACGACGCACAGGCGAACCGGGCAGCCGTACTGGGCGCGCTGCTCGTGACGCTGCGCGACGCCGCCATCGGGTTCGCGGCAGGCCTGATCGGAGCGCTCGCGGCGGCCGTGGTGTTCGTGCTGGTGCGCAGCCTGGAGCGCACGCTGATGCCGGTCGCGATGCTGCTGCGCTCCGTGCCGCTGATCGCGATGACCCCGATCATCGCGCTGGTATTCGGCCGCGGCCTCGTCGGCGTCGCCGTGATCGGCGCGATCGTCGTGTTCTTCCCGGTGCTGGTGAACGTCGTGTTCGGCATGCGCTCGGCCAGCAGCTCCGCGATCGACCTGGTGCAGGCCTACGGCGGCGGCCGGGTGACGGCGCTGCGAAAGGTGGCGCTGCCCTCCGCGCTTCCCGCGCTGTTCGCATCGGCTCGCATCGCCGTGCCAGGAGCGCTGATCGGCGCGCTGATCGCCGAGTGGCTGATCACCGGTGAGGGCATGGGAGGCGCGATCCTGCGTGCCGTCGGCGGTTTCCGCTACGACGAGCTGTGGGCTTCCGTGGTGGTGCTCACCGCCACGTCGATCCTCTGCTACACCGCGGTCGGTGTGCTCGAGGCTGCCGTGCTGACCCGGTTCTTCCCGCAGGCAGGCGACTGACCTGCGTCGGTGTCAGGCGGGCGCCGGGTTGACCCGCATCAGCACCTCGCGCCTGCGGGGCGCCGCGGGGGCGAGCAGCCGGGTGATCCGGAGCACGAGCCGCGCCGTGACGCCCGCGGTGACCGCCGCGAGCAGGTCGAGCACCGCGTGCAGCACGACACCGTCGGCGCGCGCCTGGACTCCGGTGCGCAGCGACCACAGCAGCACCACGACCGTGAGCACCACACTCGCGGCCCACAGCCCCCACCAGACGAGCACCAGCCGCGACGGCCGCGGGCGCCGGTCGGCCGGCAGCCCGATGGCGCTGTGCTCGATCTCGGCGAGCACTGACCCGGGGATCGACAGGTTCAGCCCGGGCACCAGCCACCCGAGCACGATCATGCGCGGGGACCGGGACGGCCGGACCTGTGCCCGATCGCCCGCCGCCTGCGCGGCGCGGACCGTCCACAGCACCATCAGCACGCCGACCACGAGGCTCAGGATGGGGGCGACGGTGCCCGCGGACGCGACGAGGGCGTCCGAGGCCGCCACGGCTTCTGCCTGGAGCGCGCCGTCGCGGCTCGCAAGCAGGAGGACGTACCGCCAGACCTCGGCGCCGGAGGCGAGCAGCGCAACCGCCGCGGTGGCCCACAGCAAGGGAACGAGGGAGCCCACGAGCGACCGCGTGCCGACCAGCGGATCCGGGTGCGGCTGCTCCGGCTCCGGTGACTTCCACGGACCGAGCGGGAACCCCCACCGAGGCAGCAGGCGGTACCGCGGCGGCCCGGTGTAGCGGGCCCGCACGGGCACCCGCCGGGGCTGTGTGATGCCGGGAGGGGGTTCCGCCACCCAGCGCAGGGCGGCGAGGTAGCGGCCGCAGAACGGGCAGAACGGTCCTCCACCGGCGGGAGCCTGGCGGCCACAGCGGGGGCACGGCGGGCCCATGCCGCCCCCCTCCGCACCAGACGCTGGTGGTTGCACGGGCGTGTCCTAGACGATCTGGGGCTGGGCGCCGCTGTCTGCGACGATGTCGCGGCCCTGCTGGGCCCACGCCTGCATCCCGCCCTCGACGTTGACCGCCGGATAGCCCTGCGCGGACAGGTAGGCCACCACGCGCGCTGATCGGCCGCCGGAACGGCAGATGACGTAGAGCGGGTCGCCGTCGGGCAGCTCGTCCATCCGGCCGGTGAGCTCCGACATCGGCAGGTGGGTGGCCCCGGGCGCGTGACCGGCGGCCCACTCGTCGGACTCGCGGACATCGAGCAGGGCGGCGTCGGGCGGTAGCTGCGCCACCGCCACCTCCGGGACGGCTGGACCGGTCATGTCCCCAATCCTCGCACGGCGGGACGTCACACCCCCGTGAACGCGAACGGCGCCCGGCCACAGGGGCCGGGCGCCGTCGTGTGCGTGTCGGGTCAGTGCACGGTCGCCTTCTCGGAGCCGGCCCCGGTGAGCGAGCGGACCTCCATCTCGGCGAACTTGCCCTCCTCGACGGGGTGCCTGCCGCCGACGTACGTGCCGATGATCCCCAGGACGAACGACAGCGGGATCGACACCAGGCCGGGGTTGGCCAGCGGGAACAGGGCGAAGTCCGCGTTCGGAATCATCGCCGTCGGGCGGCCGGAGATCGCCGGCGAGAAGACGATCAGGAGCACGCAGGACGCCAGACCGCCGTAGATGCTCCAGAGCGCGCCCGTCGTGTTGAACCGCTTCCAGAACAGCGAGTAGAGGATCGTCGGCAGGTTCGCCGACGCCGCCACCGCGAACGCCAGCGCGACCAGGAACGCGATGTTCTGGTTGCGAGCCAGGATGCCGGCGGCGATGGCGATGACGCCGATCACCACGGCGGTGATGCGGGCCACCCGCACCTCGGCGTCCGGGCTGGTCTCCCCACGCTTGATGACGTTGGCGTACACGTCGTGGGCGAAGGACGCCGACGCGGTGATCGTCAGACCGGCCACCACCGCCAGGATCGTGGCGAACGCGATCGCCGAGATGATCCCCAGCAGGATCTCGCCGCCCAGCTCGTACGCCAGGAGCGGCGCCGCCGAGTTGGTGCCGCCCGGCGCGGTGGAGATCCGCTGCGCACCCCCGGTGACCAGGGCGGACGCGCCGTAGCCCAGCACCAGCGAGAACAGGTAGAAGATGCCGATCAGCCAGATCGCCCAAACCACCGAGCGGCGCGCCTCCTTGGAGCTCGGCACCGTGTAGAAGCGCATCAGGATGTGCGGCAGGCCCGCCGTGCCGAGCACCAGCGCCAGGCCCAGTGACAAGAAGTCGATCTTCGATGTGGTCGAGGCACCGTAGGCGAGGCCCGGGCTGAGCAGGTTGTCGCCGAGCTCTCGAACCGCGCCCGAGGAGTTCGTGATCGACGGGTTGGCCGAGACGGACTGCCCGAGCAGCGCGGAGAGGTTGAACCCGAACTTGGCGAGGACCCAGACGGTGATCACTGCCGTGCCGATGATCAGCAGGGCGGCCTTGATGATCTGCACCCACGTGGTGCCCTTCATGCCGCCGACCAGCACATAGGTGATCATCAGGGCACCGACGATCGCGATGACCACGCCCTGCCCGAACGTGTTGCTGTTCGGGATCTGCAGCAGCAGCGCGATCAACGCACCCGCGCCGGCCATCTGCGCCAGCAGGTAGAAGAACGACACCACCAGAGTGGAGGTGGCCGCCGCCGCCCGCACCGGACGCTGCCGCATCCGGAAGCTCAGCACGTCGCCCATCGTGAACTTGCCGGTGTTCCGCAGCAGCTCTGCCACCAGCAGCAGAGCCACGAGCCACGCGACCAGGAAGCCGATCGAGTAGAGGAACCCGTCGTAGCCGTTCACCGCGATCGCGCCCGCAATACCGAGGAACGACGCCGCCGACAGGTAGTCACCCGCAATCGCGACCCCGTTCTGCGGGCCGGTGAACGACCGGCCGGCCGCGTAGTAGTCCGACGCGGTCTTGTTGTTCCGGCTGGCCCGGAACACCACGACCAGGGTGACCACCACGAACAGGGCGAAGATGCCGATGTTCAGTACCGGGCTGCCGACGCCGGGGGACGCCGGGGCCTGCGCAAGGACACTCACGGCGCTGCTCATTCCACACCTTCGATCTCATGGCGGATCTTCTCGGCGGCCGGGTCGAGGTGCCGGTTCGCGTACCGCACGTAGACGGTCGTGATCACGAACGTCGTGACGAACTGCAACAGCCCGATGATGAGCCCGATGTTGATGTTGCCGAACACCGGGATGGCCATGAACGCCGGAGCGAACGATGCCAGCAGCACGTAGAGGAGGTACCAGAGCAGGAAGGCGACACTCATCGGGAAGACGAACCGCCGGAGTTTCCTGCGCAGTTCGACGAATTCGGGAGTGGCTTGCATCTGTTCGTAGATGGTGCCTGTAGATCGCTCGCCTGTGGCACTCACGGCGTCGTCTCCGTTCTCTTCCGTCCGCGCACTGCATCGTCGCCGCGCCTTCCGGGGCACAACGGGGCGAACCATAGTTGAGTCACACTCCCACGCCGGAATACTCCAGCTGGGTGATGGCGGGCGTTGCGCAACTGACGAGACAAGCTCACGATCAACGGCGGGTGAATCGGGACAAGTGGCCGACGAACGGTTGACGAGCGGTCGGACTCGGACGTACCGCCCCGAATCGTGACCTTGGGTTCATCCGTCCGGTGATCACCGGGAGCGGTGGATCTCACCAGGTGGGACGCTGACGATCCTCGAGGCGGTCGCGGCTCAGACCGAGCCGTTCCGGTGCGTGCAGCCGCAGGAGCACCTGGTCGGCGTCGACGGGGCGATGCCGTGCGGTCATCCTGCTCACCACGATCATCGTGACGAACGCGGCGGGCACGGTGGCGATCGCCGGCCGGTAGAGCAGCACGCCCAGCCATCCGGAGTCGACGAACCCGGCGAGGCTCATGGCGACCGCGCCTGCCGAGCTGATCCCGCCGACCAGTATGCCCGCGATACCGCCCGCCGCGGTGAGCCCGCGCCACCAGATGCCGAGTACGAGCAGCGGGCAGAACGTCGACGCGGCCACCGCGAACACCAGCGCGACGGCTTCGCCGAAATCGAGCCGGGTGACCGCAACCGCCATCGCGAGCGGTATCGCACCGGCGAGCACGGCCGACAGTCGGAAGTCGCGCACCTTGCTGCTGCCGATGAGATCGGTGGACAGCACGCCCGCGACGCTCACGATCAGCCCGGATGCGGTGGACAGGAACGCGGCCCACGCACCGGCCGCCACCAGCCCACCGAGCAGGGCGCCCGCCAGCCCGCTGCCGAGCACGGCGGCCGGCAGCAGCAGCACGGCCGCATCCGTGTCGCCGTTGACGAGCAGCTGCGGGGTGTAGAGCCGCGACAGTGCGCCGAGCAGCGTGACCGCCAGGTAGAAACATCCGAGCAGGGCGAGCACGAACACAGCGGTGCGCCGCGCCGCCCGCCCGTCGGGGTTGGTGTAGAAGCGCACGAGCACGTGCGGCAGGCCCATCGTGCCGAGGAACAGCGCGATGATCAGCGAGTACGTGGCGAGCAGGCCGTGCTCGCGGCCGCCCGGGAACGGGGCGAGCCACGTGGAGTCCGACACGGGCGCCCCAGCCACCACCGGCACCGGCGCGCCTGCGGGGAATTCGAGCTCCGACCCCGCCTGGACGGTGTGCCGTCCGACGTCCCAGCGGACGGGGCTGTCGACCACCTGCCTGCCGTCGACCACCCCGGTGGCGGTGAACTGGACCGGCTCCCCGACCTGCAGCTCCACATCGGTACGGATGTCGACCGTCGCGCGGTCGGGGAACTGCGGCGGGGCCGGCTTGTCGAACGTGCGGTCGTCGCTGAAGAAGAAGATCGCCGCGATGATCGCGGGCAGCGCCAGCGCGGTGAGCTTGAGCCAGTACTGGAACGCCTGCACGAACGTGATCGAGCGCATGCCGCCCAGCACCACGGTGGCGACGACGATGAAGGCCGCCACCGCGGCTCCGGTCCAGCCCGGCAGCCCCGTGACCGTGGTGACGGTGAGACCGGCCCCCTGAAGCTGGGGCAGCAGGTACAGCCAGCCGATGACGACGACGAACACCGCGCAGACCTTGCGCAGCACGCCGGACCGCAGCCGGAACTCCGCGAAGTCGGGCACCGTGTACGCGCCGGAGCGGCGCAACGGGGCCGAGACGAACAGCACGAGCGCGAGGTAGCCCGCCGTGTAGCCGACCGGGTACCAGAGCGCATCGACCCCGTCGCGCAGGATCAGCCCCGCGATACCGAGGAACGACGCCGCGGAGAGGTACTCACCCGAGATCGCGCCCGCGTTGGCCATCGGGCCGACCGTGCGCGAGGCCACGAAGAAGTCGGAGGTGCTGCGCGCGACGCGCACCCCGAGCGACCCGATCACGGCCGACGCCACCGCGACGAGGCCGATGGCCACGAGCGCGATGATGCCGGTTGTCGTCACGAAAACACTATGTCAACGCGAGGCTCAGACCACCACTACACCTTCGTCGGTTATCCGGCCTGACCGGGCCGGTCGAGCCGGTCCCGGGAGAGCCCGAGCTGCTCCGGGGCGTGCAGGATCATCAGCGACCGGTCGACGTCACGCGGGATCGAGACCCTGGTGAACCAGCTCACCACGACCATCGTGAGGAACGCGGCGGGCACGGTGATCACCGCGGGCCGGTAGAGCAGTACCCCGACCCAGCCTTGGGGCACCACCGCGAACAGCGACATCGGGACGGCCACCGCGGACAGGCAGCCGCCGACGAGCACACCCGCGATCGCGCCGGCGGCCGTCAGGCCGCGCCACCAGATCCCGAGCACCAGCAGCGGGCAGAACGTCGCGGCGGCCACCGCGAAGACCAGCGGCACGGTCAGCGCGAAATCCATCCGGGTCACGGCGAGGGCGAGCGCGAGCGGCACGACGATCGAGAGCACGGCGGCCATCCGGAAGTCGTTCCACCGCCCCCGAAGCACGTCGGTGAACAGCACACCCGCCAGGCTGACGACGAGCCCGGACGAAGTCGACAGGAACGCTGCCGCCGCGCCCGCCGCCACCAGCCCACCGAGGAGCCAGCCCGCCCAGTCGTGCCCCAGAACGGCCGTGGGCACCAGCAGCACGGCGGCGTCGGTGTCGCCGCTCACGAGAAGCTGGGGTGTGTACAGGCGGGTGAGCGCGCCCAGCAGCGTGACGAGCACGTAGAACACGCCGATCATCCCGAGGACGATCACCGTGGTGCGGCGGGCCGCGAACCCGTCCGGGTTGGTGTAGAAGCGCACCAGCACGTGCGGGAGGCCCATCGTGCCGAGGAAGCCGGCCACGAGCACCGAGTAGATCGAGAGCAGTTCGTCCGCCGCACCACCCGTCATCGGTTCGAGCCACTGGCGGTCGGTGGTGGGCGAGCCGTCGGCGGTCGGCACGGCCGAGCCCGCCGCGAACCTCAGCCTCGTGCCCTCGTCCACCTCGTACCGACCGGGTGGCCACGTGACGTCGCCCCGCTCCCAGCTGTCGTTCACGGTGCCGTCGACCCACACCCGCACCGGCTCCGTCACGTCGAGCACGACGTCGGTGCGGATGTCAACGGCCGTGTCGTCCCCGAACCGCGGAGACGTCGGCCGGTCGAAGCTGCGGGTGTCGTTCAGGAACATGCTGCCCACCACGAGGGCGGGCACGAGGAGCGCCGAGAGCTTGAGCCAGTACTGGAACGCCTGCACGAAGGTGATCGACCGCATTCCTCCGCCCACGACGGTGAGCAGGACGACGATGCCGGCCCCTGCGATCCCGCTCCAGGTGGGCAGGCCGGTGAGCGTGGTGAGCGCGAGCCCGGCGCCCTGCAGCTGCGGGAGCAGGTACAGCCAGCCGATCACCAGCACGAACACGGTGCACAGCCGGCGAAGAGCCGGAGAGGCGAGCCGCAGTTCGGCGAAGTCGGGCACGGTGTGGGCGCCGCTGCGGCGCAGCGGGGCGGCCACGAACAGGAGCAGGGCGAGGTAGCCCGCGACGAAGGCGACCGGGTACCAGAGCGCGTCCGCGCCTTCGCGCAGGATCAGGCCTGCGATGCCGAGGAACGACGCCGCCGACAGGTACTCCCCCGAAATCGCGCCCGCGTTGGCCATGGGACCGACGGTGCGCGAGGCCACGAGGAAGTCCGACGTGCTGCGCGCCATGCGGACGCCGTACGAGCCGATCAGCGTCGACACGAGCCCCACGAGCCCGATCGCGCTGAGCGCGACCAGTGCTGGGGTACTCACGTAGTTAATCTTGCACAGTCTCGGCGAAGTTCTGCTCGAGGTGTTCCGCGGTGCGGGTGTGCCACAACCCGAGCCCGAACAGGAACGGGTAGACCAGCACGCCGAGCAGGAGCCACGGCAGGCGGATCCCGAGCACCTCGACGCGCCCGATCTCCGGGACCATCGCGAAGAGCAGCGGCAACAGCCCGAGCGTCAGGCCGGCCCCGATCGCGAACCGCAGCGCGATGGCCAGCTGCGACCCGATCAGGTTGCTGCGCAGCAGCTCCCCGACGCCGGTGGGCTCCTGGATGGTGATGACCGTGCGAACCGGGCGGGCCACGCTCTTACGCTCGGCCAGCACCACCCGCACCCGCTTGCCCGGCTGGTCCGCCGGGGCATCGGGGTCCGGGGGCGGGGCATCATGCAGCTCGGCGCGCCGCTGCGCGGGCACGCTGATCCGGCCGACAGGCCGACCGACTGGCTCGGGGTCGTCGGACGGCTCCTCGTCCGCAGCGGCGGGCGGGACGGCCGGGACCGGCGCGGTGAGCTCGGCAGCGACGGGATCCGGGGCCATGGACGGCCGGGTATCGGTGGCGTCCGGAGGAGACGCGACCGGCGGGATGGGGCCGGTCGGCGCCGGCGGCGCGGCGGCGGCCTGAGGCGGCGGCGCGGGCAGGGGCCCGGTCGGCGCGGCGCTCGGGGGCACTGGGTTGGGGGGCGCTGGGTGCGGAGGCGCTGGGTGCGGAGGCGCCGTCTCGACGGGCGCCGGGTGGACGAGTGCTGTCTCGACCGGCGTGGTGGCCGACGGGTCCTGCTGCGGCGCATCGGTGGGAGCGGCGGCCCCCGGATGCGGCGGAGCCTGCGGGGCGTCCGCGGGCGGCATCGGGGCGACGGGTGGGGCCGCTGCGGCCGCTGCCTTGCGCGCCCGGCCGCGAGCGGCGCCTCGCATGGCGGCGGCCGCGGCGATACCCGGGCGCACGGTGTCCGTCCCGGCCTCCCGGTCTGACGGACTCGGCGCGGGCTGCACCCCGCCGGGCCGGATGGGGGGACCGGACCAGACCGGCTGGGCGCTGGTGCCCTCGGTGCGCTCACGACGCAGCAGCTCGCTCGCCTGCGACATCTGCCCGCCCACCGGTCCCGGTCGCGGTGCGCCGGGCCCAGGCGTCGCGACGGAGTGTCGCGCGATGTACTCGGCCGAACTGGAGGACGTGGGTTCGCCGCGACGCGCGTGCCGCCCGCCGCCACCGGCAGCGGCCTTCTCCGCGATGCGGCGCTGGATCTCGTCCTGCAGCCACGCCGACCCGGTTTCAGGGTCGGCGTCGGGAGCCTCGGCGCGGTGCGGGACCGAGCCGTCGTCCGGCTCGGGGGTCACCGACGGCGGGGCGCCGTCGGTGAAGGTGGTCACCGCTGACTCCACGCCTGCTTCGTCGCGCGGACCAGCCGGTCCTTCAGCTCGCGGGTGTGGCGCCTGCTCACCGGGAGCTCGGCGCAGTCGGGGCCACTGCCGACCCGGACGACGTAGCCGGACCCGGACAGCCGAAGCTCCGTGACCAACGGCAGTGCCACCAGGAACGAGCGGTGGATGCGCACGAAACCGGCGTCGCGCCAGCGGTCCTCGAGCACCGAGAGCGGGATGCGCACGAGGTGGCTGCCCTCGTTGGTGTGCAGGCGGGCGTAGTCGCCCTGCGCCTCCACGTACCGGACGGCCGAACGCGGCACGAGCTTGGTGGTGCCGGCTAGCTCGACCGGGATGACCTCGTCCTCGCTGCTCTGCTCCGGCTGCGGCTCGGCCACGTTGGCGGCGCGGTTGGCGAGGATCCGGTCGATCGAGGCGGCCAGCCGCTCGGAGCGGATGGGCTTGAGCAGGTAGTCGACCGCCCCGACCTCGTACGCGTCGACGGCCCGGTCGTCGTGGGCCGTGACGAACACGACCGACGGCGGCACGGCCATCGACGAGAACACCCGCGCCAGCTCCAGGCCGTCGAGGCCGGGCATGCGGATGTCGAGGAACACGATCTCGACGTGGGTGCGGTCGGCCACCCGCGTGCCGCTCACCGGGTCGGCGAGCCCGCCGCGGTGGGCCGGACCGGCCGTGGCGGCCTCGCGCACGCCTTGCCGGCTGTTCAGGATGCGGAGGGCGTCGGTGGCGTCCGATGCTTTGAGCACGGTGCCGACGCGCGGGTCCTCGCTCAGCAGGTAGGCCAGTTCCTCGAGAGCAGGCAGCTCGTCGTCCACCGCGAGGACGACCAGGCCGCCGGAGCTGTCGTTGCTGTCCACGATCTCCTCATCCTGCGTGTCCGGGGCCGGGGTCGGGACAGCCTGCCCCAACTCCGACGACCATGGTGACGGCGAATCCGTGTGAGTGCCAGAGTCCAGCACCAATCGGGATCATCCGATCACACCGCGCTACAAACCGTACCGCGCCCACGCGGCCCGTATCTCGGCCGCCTGGGCAAGCCCCAGTAGGGCATCCGTGCTGATCACGCTGGTCCCGGCCGCCGGCGGCGTCAAGCCGAGGCGCGCGAGGAGCGGCTTGCGCCCCTCGACCGGAACGAGGTCGGCATCGGGGAAGCGCTCGCCGAGAACGCCCCTCGCGGTGCCGAGCCCGTCGACGAGCCCGAGCTCCACGGCCTTCGCTCCGGTCCAGACCTCGCCCGTGAACAGCTCGTCCTTGACCTGTAGGCGATCACCGCGCCGGGCGACGACCCAGTTCTGGAACATCTCGTGCAGCTGGTCCTGCAGATCGCGCAGCCACTCGACGTCCTCCTGCTTCTCCGGCAGGAACGGGTCGAGCCGCGACTTCGCGTTGCCCGCCGTGTAGAGCCTGCGTTGCACCCCGAACCGCTCTATGAGCCCGTCCAGCCCGAAGCCGTGGCTGATCACGCCGATGGAGCCCACGATCGACGTGGGGTGCGCGTAGATCTCGTCGGCGGCGCACGCCAGCCAGTACCCGCCGGACGCGGCGACGTCCTCGCAGAACGCGAGAACGGGCACGCCCTTCTCGGCGGCGAGGCCCCGGATCCGGTCGGCCACCAGCGCCGACTGGGTGGGTGAACCGCCGGGTGAGTTGACCAGCAGCGCGACGGCCGCGAGCCGCTCCGACGCGAAGGCCCGCTCGATCGGCTTCTCCAGTGCTTGCGCATTGATCACCGAGCGCGGCACCGGCCCGGTGGTCGCAGTGATCACGCCGTGCAGTCGCAGCAAAGACACGACGGGCTTATCGCTGCGTTCCCCGAGTCGCCCCGGTAGGCGGGAGGCGAGCCGGTCGGGGAGGCGGATCACGTCCATGCGGCCACGTTACGCGGCTGCGCGCCAGCCGCAAGATCAAGAAGGGCAGGAGCGTGCGCCGAACCACAACTCGCGCGCACTCACATCGCGACTCGTGGGCGGGGAGCCTTCGGCCCCCGCGAGTCAGACCCGGATGCCTGCGCGGAACTTCGGGACGCGCAGGGTGATCTTCATGCCCTCTCCGGGCGCGGTGTCCACGACGAGACCGAAGTCATCGCCGAACGTGGAGCGCATCCGGTCGTCGACGTTGCCGAGCCCGACGTGGGCGCCCGACTGGTGGGCGTCGTCGAGGTCCTCGTGGAGCCGTGCGGGGTCCATGCCGATCCCGTCGTCCTCCACGATGATCACGCACTCCGCGCCCGCGTTCTCCGCGGTGATCGTGATCGTGCCGCCGTTGGGCTTGCCGCCCAGCCCGTGCCGCACGGCGTTCTCCACCAGCGGCTGCAGCGCGAGGAACGGCAGCACGACGGAGAGCACCTCGGGGGCGATCTGCAGCTTGATGTTGAGCCGGTTGCCGAAGCGGGCCTTCTCCAGCCGGACGTAGCGCTCGATGTTGGTGAGCTCGTCCTGCAACGTCGTGTACTCGCCCGCCGTGCGGAACGAGTAGCGCGTGAAGTCGGCGAACTCGATGAGCAGCTCGCGGGCGCGCACCGGATCGGTGCGGATGAACGAGGCGATCGTGGTGAGCGCGTTGTAGACGAAGTGCGGCGAGATCTGCGCCCGCAGGGCCCTGACCTCGGCACGGTTGAGCCGGGCCCGCGACTCGTCGAGCTCGGCGAGCTCGAGTTGGCTGGACACGTACCGGGCGACCTCCGCCGAGGCGCGCAGCAGCACCGGCCCCGCGGTGGACGTGGTGAGCGCCGCGAGGGTGCCGACGATCGCGCCGTCGGTCTCGAGCGGCACCACGACGATGCCCCTGACCGCGCAGTTGGGGTGCTCGCACGACAGCGCGGTGTGGGACAGCACCTGCTGGCGCCCGGTGGAGATCACCTGGTCGGCCAGCGACCGGACGTCCGGCTCGTGCTGGTCGGCGTCGCCGTCCCATGCGAGAGTGGTGCCCCGGTTGTCGGTCATGGCGAGCGCGCACGTGTCGAGCAGCTGCCGCAGGTACGGCAGCGCGAACCCCGCGGAGTTCGGCGAGAGCCCCTCGCGCAGCGCTGGCGCGGCCAGCGCCACCGTGTGCAGCGTGGCGAAGGTGGCGCGCTCCAGCGGCGTGGCGAAGGTGTTGCGCCGGTTCTTCATGATCAGCCACACCAGCAGCCCGATCATGATGATGAAGACGCCACCGGCGACAAGCAGCGCCGTGGAGCTGCCCAGCAGCTCAGTCACGTTCCACCTACCTACCTCACCAGGCGCGACAGCCGCCGGTCGGCGAGGGGTTTGCCGCCGGTCTGGCAGCCGGGACAGTACTGGAACGACTTGCTCGCGAAGGAGACCTCCCGAACGGTGTCACCGCAGACCGGGCACGGTAGGCCCGCGCGCGCGTGCACCCGGAGCCCGGAGCGCTTCTCCCCCTTGAGCTCCGCGGCGCCCTGGCCGACCGAGCGCTCGACGGCGTCGGTGAGCACCGAGCGCATGGCGGCGTAGAGCCCGTCGACCTGCTCGGCCGTCAACCGCCCTGCCGTGGCGTACGGCGAGAGGCGCGCGGTGTGCAGGATCTCGTCGCTGTAGGCGTTGCCGATCCCGGCGATCACCTGCTGCTCCACGATCAGGGTCTTGAGCCGTTCCGTGCGCCCGGTGAGCAGCGAGGCGAACTCGTCGCGAGTGAGGGCGAGCGCGTCGGGGCCGAGCCGGGCGATCCCCGGGACCTGTTGCGGGTCGGGCACCAGGTAGACCGCGAGCCGCTTCTGCGTGCCCTGCTCGGTGAGGTCGAACCCCGGCCCGCCGACGGTGTCGAGGTGCACCCGCAGCGCAAGCGGCCCTCGCCCCGGCTTGGGCGGCGTTGCGGCGGCGGAGTCGTGCCAGCGCAGCCAGCCCGCACGGGACAGGTGGGTGATCAGGTGCAGCGGCTCGTCGGGCCGGTCGCCGAACTCGACGGACAGGAACTTGCCGTACCGGGCGGCCCCGGTGACCACCCGCCCGTGAAGCCCCGACACCGGTGGATCGAACGTTTTGACCGCGCTCATGCTCGCCACGTCGATACGCGCGATCGGCCGGTAGATCGCGTGCTCGCGCAGGTGGTGAGCCAGCGCCTCGACTTCGGGGAGCTCGGGCATCAGTTGACCGGTTGCAGGGGGCTGTCGGCGTGGCCCGGTGTGCCCTGGGTGCGGATGCGGCGAATGATGATGCGGATCTCCTCCTTCGCCTTCGACCCACCGCGCACGAGGCCGGTCCAGCGCTCGGCAGGCAGGTCGTAGCCGCCCGCGGTCTCGGCGACGATCGTCCACGGCCTGCGCAGGAACCACCGGATGGGGAAGAAGGCCACCACGGCGAACGCGACGAGGTACAGGAACCAGGGGATGTGCACGCCCGCGGGCCGCCAGACGATGATGATCAGCCAGAACACGAACAGCGCCGACAGGATGAGCACCGCGGCTCCGCGCCCGCCGTCGACGTCGTGCTCGAAGTCGTCGCCCGTGGCCGGCACGGACCACTCGATGTTGCGGCGCACCGACCACATGCGTCCGTCTACACCGGCGACCGTTCTCGTAGCCATCTTCTCCGCCGTGTTGAGTGCCTGTGGTTTTCCACAACTTTCCCACAGATCCGCCCTCGATGGCGGCTACCACCGCAGCGGGAGGCTCGTGATTCCGTTGATGAAGTTCGAGACGAGCCTGCGCGGCTCGCCGTCCAGCTCCACCTGCGGCAACCGCAGGAACTCCGTGAAGAACTCGCGCATCTGCAACCGGGCGAAGGCCGCCCCGAGGCACAGGTGGGGGCCTTGCCCGAACGACAGGTGGTCGTTGGGTTCACGGGCGAGGTCGAGGCGGAACGGATCGGGGAAGCGGCGCTCGTCGTGGTTGGCCGACACGTGGTAGACGACGACCTTGTCGCCACGCGCGATGCGCTTGCCCCTCAGCTCGACGTCACGCGCCGCGGTGCGCCGGAACGTGAGCACGGGCGGATGCACGCGCAACAGTTCCTCGATCGCCGACGGCAGGATCTCCGGTTCGGCGCGCAGTCGCCGGTACGCGTCGGGGTGGCGCACGAGGGCGAGCACGCCGCCGGGCAAGGCGCTGCGCACGGTGTCGTTGCCGGCGATCACCAGCAGGAAGAAGAACATCTTCAGCTCGGCGTCGGTGAGCCGCTCGCCGTCCACCTCCGCCCAGACGAGCGCGGTCATCAGGTCGTCGGCAGGCTCGGCGCGCTTGCATTCGGCGAGCTGCTCCGCGTAGCCGAACATGTCGGCGAGCTGCGCGGGCGAGCGCGGGTTGACCGGCCGCCCCTCTGCGTCGGTGACGACGTGGGCGTGCTCGGGGTCCTGGTAGCCGATCACGCGGTTGGTCCACTCGAGCAGCAGCGACCGGTCGGCGGCCGGCACGCCGAGCAGGTCGGCGAGGTTCTGCAGCGGGAAGTCGTCGGTGACCTCGCGCGGGAGGTCGCAGCTGCCGCGCCCGGCCACGGCGCCCAGCAGCGCGGCCGCCCGCTCCCGCACGACGCCTGCGAAGAGTTCCAGTCGACGGCGGGTGAATGTGCCCGTGACGATCCGGCGCAGCCGCACCTGCTCCGGCGGATCCATGTTCAGGATCATGCGGCGCAGGAACGGCAGGTCGGCCGGGTCCGGGTCGCGGATCTGGGTAGCGCCGAGGGCAGAGGAGAAGACCTCGGGCGTGCGCAGGACGTGCTTGACGTCCTCGTGCCGAGTGACCGCCCAGAACCCGCGACCCGCCGGCCAGATCCCGATCTCGGGCTCCTCCTGCCAGCTCACCGGGTCGGTGTCGCGCAGCAGGCGCAGCGCCTCGTGCGGCACGCCGCGCGCGAACGTGCGGGGATCGAAGACGTCGATGTCCGTCACGGGGACCTACGTACCCGTGGCGCTACCCGAAGTCGAGCGCGGGCGTGAGCACGCCTTCGAGCGCGAGCAGCCACTCCTTGGTGGCCCGGCCGCCACCGAACCCGCCGAGCGAGTCGGAGCCGAGCACCCGGTGGCACGGCACCACCACCGGCAGCGGGTTGGACCCCATGATCGACCCGACGCCGCGCGCCGCCGTGTGGGCCTTGCCGAGCCCGCTGCGCGCCGCGAGCTCCCCGTAGGTGACGGTGGCGCCGTACGGCACGGTGTCGTACAGCGTCTGCAGCACGACGCGCTGCGACCCCGACGTGAGCGACCAGTCGAGTGGCACGTCGAACGCCCGCCGCGTGCCGGCCAGGTACTCCGCGAACTGCTCCGCGACGGCCCCGCCCTCGGCGTCGGCCACGGGCTCGCCCAACCGCTCCGCCGCCCGCTCCACCGCTTCGGGGTGGCGACCGAAGGCGACGAGCGCGAGCCCCGCCGGGGTGACGCCGATGGTGAGCGCCCCGACCGGCGCTGGCGCGTCCACCACGGAACGAACGATGGCCATGCCCCCAGTGTGACGCGCCCCTCCGACATTCCGCGCCTCCCGGCTCCGCTACTCGGCCTTCGGGCGTGCCGGGTCGTGCGCGGCCGCCTGCTCGGGGAAGAGATCGACCACGAGGTGCCGGGTGACCCAGTCCGCCCAGTCCTGCGCCGGCCAGCCCTGCGTGACGACCAGCAGGCCGTAGGTCTCGTGCGACAGCAGGGTCGCGACGATCTCCGTGGCGCTCTCCACCGAGATGTCGGTTGTGAAGCCCGCCTTCTCCGCGAGCTCGTCCACGGCCTGGCCGTGCGCCGCGAACTCCGTTCGCCGGGTGCGGTCGAGCAGCTCTGCCGGCTCGGGGTCGGCCGACGCGGCCCGCAGCACCGCGTCGAGCGGGAAGCGGCGCTCGAGCCGAACCGCCGTGTGCTCGACGTACCGGCGCAGCGCCGCCGGGCCCGCCGGCTCGGCGTGCACCTGCGCGTGCCACTCGTTCGGCTGGTCGTCGGGCTCGACGGTGAGCGCCGCCTCCAGCACCGCCGCCTTGCTGCCGAAGGACAGATAGAGCGTCTGGACCGCCACCCCCGCCGCGCGGGCGATGCCGGCCATCGTCGTCTCCACGTATCCGTCGCGTACGAACAGCGGCGTCGCGGATGCCACGACCCGCTGCCGGGTGGCCATGGCGCGTTCGGCACGGGCGGCGCGGGTACGAGTCGACACTGGAACCCCTTGCTGGAATGGCGTTACAGCATCAAGTTACATCATGTGGCTCCATAACGATCTTCAACACGCCGACTCACCCGTTTGACCTGCACTTGCAGGTCAGCCGCCACGAGAACCACGTTCCACAACCCGCGTATCAGGCGTCGCTGGTCGACTCCGCCCACCGCACCGACCACGCACGCAGGGGCGCGATCGCGTCACCGAGGTCCTCTCCCAGCGGTGTCAGGCGATGGGCCCTCTTCTCGTCCTGCTCGACGAGACCTGCGGCTCGCAGCTCGCTGAGGCGGGTGTTGAGCACCGTCGGGGAAAGCCCGTCGCACCGCTCCTGCAGCGCCCGGAAGCCGACCGCGCCATCACGCAGCTCCCACAGGATGCGCAGTGCCCAGCGCCTGCCCAGCAGGTCGAGGGCCGCCATGATCGGGCGACCGGTCCGCGATCCACGGACCGGTGAGCCGGGGAGGGGTGTCTCGGCGTCGTCCACGACCGCATTCTCCTCCGACCGACCCATGCGCTACGGAGTACGTAGCGACGAGAGGCGCAGTCAGACCTGTTCGGCCCGTTCCGTTCGCTGCTCTGACAGCGGGAACCGGGCCGCCCACGACTCGAGCGGCAGGCCGACCGAGGTGATCACCGTGGACAGCGTCCGGTACCAGCCGCAGAGGATGATCAGCTCGACCAGCTGGGCCGGCTCGAAGACCGCGGCGAGCTCCCGCCATGTCGCGTCCGTCAACCGTCCGTCGTCGGCGAGCTCGTCTGCGGCCGTGACCAGCAGGCGCGTTCTCGGGTCGAAGGCCGGCGAAACGGCGGGCGCGGTCGCAAGGGCCGCCAGCGTCGCTTCGTCGAGCCCGACCGACGGGCCGAAGACGATCGCGTGCACGCCCCACTCGTACTCGGCACCTGCCCGCGCCGTGGTGCGCTCGATGAGCACCTCGCGATCCCTCGCGGGTAGCAGCCCCTTGTTGAGCAGCCCGGAGGCCATCGGCCGAATCCGATCGGCGAGGTCGCGGTGGATCGCGAGTACGCGGAAGAGCAGCAACGGTTCGAACGGAGCGTCCGGTGGCATCAGCTTGCCGAGCAGCCGCTCGACATCCTCGTCGTAGGGAGGCTGTGCAGGGGTGAGTCGTGGCTCCATCCCCCAGATGCTACTTATTACGTAGCAGTCTCGCGGATCTCGCCCAGCGTCTTCGGCTGCGTCAGCCGCCAGTGGTTGCCGAACGGGTCGCGGAACGCGGCGTCGATCCCGTAGAACCGCTCCTCCGGCTCCTCGGTGAACTCGACGCCTCGCGCCTTCAGCTCCTCGCAGGTCGCGCGGCAGTCGTCCGTCCGGAGGGCGCCCAGCCCCAGGAAGCCGCGCGCGATCAGGCTGCGCAGCTGCCCGGCGATCGGTTCCTCGACCACCGGCGGTTCCGGAACGACCAGCATCATCGGCATGTCCGGATGGCCGGGCGGATGGACGGTCAACCAGCGGAAGCCGTCGATCTCGCTGTCGATGCCCACCTCGAAGCCGAGCACGTCCACGTAGAAGCGCTTGGCCTCGTCGAGGTCGAGGACGTTCAGACAGACCAGAGCGAACCCGGTGATCACGGCTGCCGAGCGTATGGCGTGCCGGCGAAGTCGTGCACGGCCGCGGCGAGCGCGTCCGGCGCGACGTCGTGGGTCTGACCGGGCAGCTCGCCGTAGGTCGCACCGGGGATCGCGGCCGCGGCGGCCCTGCCCGCCGCCCGGAACCAGTCCGGACTCGCCCCGCCCGTGAGCACCGCCGTGGGAGCGGTGATCGCGGCGAAGCGCTCGCCGGGGATGCGGCCGTCGTCCACCACCGCGGCGTCGTAGGCGAGCGTGGGCGCGAGCCGCTCGCCCAGCGCCCAGTACGGCGACTGCCGCATACCGGCGATCGCCTCAGCGGGCAGGCCGACCACGGTCATGAACAGCTCCAGCGCGTCTCCACGTCGCCCCTCTTCCAGCAGGGTCTTCGTGCGCTCCGCGTACTCGCGGGCCGCACGCCGCGCGGCGGCGTCGAGCCGGAAGGGCGGCTCCCACATCACCAGGTGCCCGACCGGCAGGCCGGCGGCCGCGGCGTGCGCCGCGAGCACCGCTCCTGACGAGAGGCCGACGACCACCGCCGAGCCGCCGGACGCGGCGAGCAGGATCTCCAGGTCCTCGATCTCGCGCTCGACGGCGTACGGGAGCGTGTCGGTGCTGTCGCCGCGGCCACGGCGGTCGTAGTTGAGCACCGTGAAGTGGGTTGCAAGGGCGCCGGCGATGCGGGCGTCGACGGCACGGTCGCACGATGCTCCCGCCACGAGTACCAGCGGTGGTCCCGCTCCGATCTGGTCGAACGCGATGGTCGTTCCGTCTGCCGAGGTCACGGTCTCCATTGCCGCGACGCTACGAGCGCAGCCGTGGCGGCCGCTTCTCCAAAACCGCTCAACCCGCGGGGCGGGTGTACCGGCGGACCAGGCACGACGGGATGGCGGCGAGCTCGTCGCGGCCCGCGCGGTCGCGGTAGGACGTGGGGCTCTCGCCGACGAACCGGCGGAACTGGGTGCTGAACGACCCGAGGCTGGTGAACCCGACGGCGAGGCAGACCTCGGTGACGGACAGCTCACCCGTGCGCAGCAGCGCCTTGGCGCGCTCCATCCGCCTGCGCAGCACGTACCGGTGGGGCGTCTCGCCGAAGGCGGCCTTGAACGACCGGATGAAGTAGTCGTCGGAGACGTGGGCGCTCCGGGCGAGCGCGGGGACGTCGAGCGGCCCGGCGAAGGCACGGTCGATCAGGTCCCGCACCCGCAGCAGGTGCCGGGACAGCGGAATCGCCGGAGTGGCCGCCACGGGCCGACGGTACCTACCAGGCGGCGGTGACGCGGAGCCGCTCGCGCCACATCGCCTCGGCAGGGCCGTCCGGCTCCCACTCGCACGCCCGCCGATCCCGGCACGAGAACGACGTTCCATCACCGGTGTACAGCGCGGGGACCCGTGCCGTTGGTGTGACCGCACTTCAGCGCCGAGCCCCGCCGAGCTCGCCGAGCTGCTTGATCGCGTCGGTGGCGGGCCCGGTGTCGACAAGGCGGTCGATCGGCGGTGCGTCGCCATCGAGGATGCCGAGCTGACGCATCGTCTCGACCGTGGACCGGATCCGGTCGGGCTCGAGGCCGGTGTTCAGCGGGAAGATCTGCCGCTGGGTGAGCAGGACGTCGTACGACTCGGCGATGATCGAGTCGTCATAGCCCGTGGCGTCGGCGACGATGCGCACCGTCTCCGCCTTGTTGCTGTACATGTAGCGGTGGGCCTTGGTGATGGCCGTGATCAGCCGTTCGGCCGTCTCTCGGTTGGCCTCCAACCAGCTCCGGGACACGAAGAACGTGCTGTAGTGGTAGTTCGGGACGATGTCGGCGAGGTTCGCGAGCACGTGCAGGTTGGGGTAGGCGCGCGCGGCGGCGACCGCTTGCTCGGTCTGCAGGATCGCCGACTGGATGCGACCGTCCACGAGTGCCGCGGTGTAGGACTGCGCTTCCACCGGCACGTACTGCACGTCGTTGGGCGTCATACCGGCCTGCTGGAGCACGAGTCTGGTCATGACCTCCCGGAACGCACCGACCTCCTGCACCCCGAGCGGGCGTCCACGCAGGTCGGCCGGGGTCACGACCTCCTTCGGCGTGACCGCGGAGACCGCGAGCCGGTCGCTCGGGGAGCCGATGATGACGACGTCGGCCCCGCCGGCCGCGGCGTTCACCACCGGCTCGATGCTCGACGCCCCGATGTCGATCTTCCCCTCGGCGATGGCCTGCACCACCGAGACGCCCGATCGGAAGTTCTGGATCTCGGCCGCGACCCCGTAGTCAGCCAGGAAGCCCTTCTCCTTGGCGACGAGGACGTCGGCGTTGGCGAAGCTCGTGACGCTGGTGGGCAGGCCGATCCGGAGCACGCGAGGCCCGCTCGTGGCCGCTGCCTCGGGCTCCTCACCCAACGCTCCGCATCCCGCGGTCAGCACGGTCAGCGTGACGAACAGGACGGCGAGCAGCCGGCGCGGTCGTGACATGGAAACCTCTCAGTCTCTCGCCGACCAGCGGACGACGCGGCGCTCGACCAGCTCGAGGAGCGCGGTGAGGAGCACACCGAGGGCCGCGATCACGAGGATGGGCACGAACGTGCGGTCGGTCTGGAAGCTGTTGGCGTTGGTGACGATCAGATAGCCGAGCCCGGAGAAGGCCGTGAAGAACTCGGCCACGATGACGCCGATCAGCGCCCGTCCGATCGCGAGCCGAAGGCCCGTGACGACGTACGGGAGCGCGGAGGGCAGGATGAGGTCGAACCACATGCGACGCTCGCCCGAGCAGAACGAACGCGCCACCTCGACCAGCTCTCGGTCGACCTCCTGCACCCCGCGCATCGTGTTGATCAGCACGGGGAACAGCACGAAGAGGATCACCACGACCGTCTTGGCGGTGGGCCCGAACCCGAACCAGACCACGATCACGGGGATCAGCGCGACCGTCGGGGTGGCGTAGAGGGCGTTGAGCGGCAGCTCGATCAGCGTGGCGAAGACCTGGTTGCGGCCTGCCGCCAGGCCGATGACGAGCCCTGCCGTGACGCCGATGAGCGAGCCGACGCCCAGTACGACGAAGCTCTCCCCCATCGCCTTCGGCAGCGTGCCGTCCGCGACCATCTCGAAGGTCGCCCCGATGATCGCGGTCGGGGAGGACAGCAGGACCGGGTTGATCGCGCTGCCGTACAGCTCCCACGCCACCGCGATGGCCAGCACGGAGGCCAACCGCAGGACCCACTTCGTGGCGGGCGACAGCGAGCGGCGCTGCCCGCGGGCCTGCTTGCGGGGGCGGCCCCGCGATCCTGCGCTCGCCGTCCCGGGCCCGCCGTCGGTCACGGCGGTCATGCGCTCTTCTCCATGGCACGGTCGGTGCCGCCCTGCAGGGCGTTCCACAGCTGCTCACGCAGGTCGGCGTACGACTCGTGCGAACGCACCGACCGGGCCGACCGCGGCCTGGGGATGGCCACGGGGACCTCCAGCGCGATGCGCCCAGGCGGGCCGGCGATCACGACGATCCGGTCGGCCATCAGGAGTGCCTCGTCGACGTCGTGCGTGATCAGCATCGCCGTCATTCCCTTGTTGCGCTCCCAGAGCTGCAACACCTCGTTCTGCAGCACCTCGCGGGTGATCGCGTCGACCGCGCTGAACGGCTCGTCGAGCAGCAGCAACTCGGGTTCCATCGACAATGCGCGCGCGATGCCCACACGCTGCTTCATCCCGCCGGAGAGCTGGTGGGGATAACGGTGCTGGGCATGGGTGAGGTTCATGATCTCGAGCAGCTCGTCGACCCGGTCGCCGTAGCCGGTGCGGCCCTGCACGCGAAGCCCGTACTCGACGTTCGCCCGTACCGTCTTCCACGGGAAGAGCCCGAAATGCTGGAAGACCATCGAGATCCGGGGCGTCGGCCCGACGATGTCATCCCCGTCCAGCCGCACGGTTCCACCCGCGGGTGGCAGCAGGCCGGCCACGGAGCGCAGCAACGTGGTCTTGCCGCCGCCGGACGTGCCGATGATGCACACGAACTCGTGCTCGCCGACGGACAGCTCGATGTCGTCGAGGATGTGGTTGCCGCCGAGCGACACGGACAGGTGGTCGACGACGACCTTGGGCTTCGTCTCGTTCATCGGCCCCCCGCGGGCGTCCCTACTCTGCTGATGCCTCAAAGACTACAACCAGTTTCAGAAACCCTTTACATTGGATCAATGTAGGGCCGATCGGGTTGTACTGTCAACTCCGGACGTCACGCTACGAATACGGATTTTTTGGTTGCGTAGCCTTCCATTTTCTCACAGTACGTCGTGCCGCCTGACACCGACCCCACGCGGGAATTTCGGTTCGCCATTGCCGCCTCCCGGCAATGGCGAACCGGAACCGAACTCAGTCGTAGCTCGGGTGGAGGTACCAGGCGCCGTAGCTACCGTTGCATTCGTAGTCGGACCAACGGCCGTCGTCCATGCCCTGGTTCCCCGCGCTGAGGCATTCCGACTGGAACTCGTACGGGCCGTACACCTCGTCCGCCGCGGCCGCGGGAATCCGCGTGGTGTAGCCGGCGGGTACCGGCTGCCCGATGCCGGACTCGGCCGCCGCCGCCTGACCGGCGCCGAGGACCAGCATGCCGGCGGCCACGAGGCCGATCAGCACGGATGCCATTCGAGTGGTGTGCATGTCCGCGTCTCCCCTGGTCGTGGATCTGACGCTCTCCACGATCGGAGGACGGGCTTTCACGGACGTCTCACCGGCGCTTCGCGCGCGAGCACCCTCGTGGCGCTGCCATCAGCGACGCCCCACACCCACCCAGCTGATCCCGGCGCGGCGCAGCACGTCGGGGTCGAGCAGGTTGCGGCAGTCGACCACGACCCGGCCCGCGAGCGCGCCTGCCACCGCACCCCAGTCCAGCGACCGGAATTCCGGCCACTCCGTGAGCACCACCAGCGCCTCCGCGTCCTTGGCGGCGCGCAACGGCTCGTCGGCCACGGTCACGTCGTCGGTGACGCCCGGCACGGCCGCAGGGCAGCCGGGGTCGTAGGCCGTCAGCTCGGCGCCACCTTCCCTCAGCAGCCGCGCGACGGCGAGGGCGGGCGAGTCACGCAGGTCGTCGGTGCCCGCCTTGAACGTCAGCCCGAGCAGGCCGAGCCGCTTCCCGGTGAGGTCGCCCCCGACGGCGTCGGCGATCTTGTCGACGACGATGCGGCGCTGCCGCTCGTTGGTGCTGATGCTCGCGCTGACCAGCGGCAGCTCGATCCCGGCCGCGGCCGCGACCTGCACCAGCGCGTTGGTGTCCTTCGGAAGGCACGACCCGCCCCAGCCAGGGCCCGGCTGGAGGAACGCCTGTCCGATCCGCCGGTCGTGGCCCATGCCCTCCGTGACGTCCGCGACGTCGGCCCCGAGCACGTCGCACAGCTCGGCGAGCGCGTTGACGTAGGACAGCTTCATCGCGAGGAAGCAGTTGGCCGCGTACTTCACCATCTCGGCGCTGGCGGCGTCGGTGAGCACGGTCGGCGCGCCGAGCCGCGAGTAGAGCGCCGCCACGCGCTCGGCGGCGTCCTGCGCGTCGGCGCCGACGACGATCCGGTCCGGATGCAGGAAGTCGTGCACCGCGGAGCCCTCGCGCAGGAACTCCGGGTTGCTCACGACGGCGACGTCGCGGCGGTTCAGCAGCTTCCGCGTGGCCTCCGCCGTGCCGACGGGAACCGTCGACTTGTTGACGACGACGCATCCGGCCGGCAGCAGATGCCTGACCTCGGCCGCGACGGCCCGGACCGCGGCCAGGTCGGCTGCACCGCCCTCGCCCATCGGGGTGGGTACGCACAGGAACACCACCTCGACCGGCTCCCCGTCGCGCCCGGCCACCGCGTCCCGCGCGCCCAACACGAACTCGAGCCGCCCCGCGGCCTGGTTCTCGGCCACCAGCTCGGGCAACCCCGGCTCCAGGATGTCGACCACGCCGCGGCGCAGCCGTTCCACCTTCGCCTCGTCGACATCCGCGCAGACGACGCGGTGGCCGAGGGAGGCGAGGCAGGCGCCCGTCGTGAGACCTACGTAGCCGGAACCGATCACAGCAATGCGCCGGGCGAACATGCCAGGCACGCTGCCTCCGCCGGATGACGGCCTGCTGGATGGGCGGAGGCGTTCCGATGAAACGCCGAGGGCCATCCAACGACGATCACGGCGCGCTGTGCACCTACCCCGGCCCGACCGGGCCACCTGCCTGAACCACGGCCCGACCTACAGCTCGGCGGCCAGCGGGACCTGCTTGATCGCGGGCGACGTCATCCACTCCCGCAGGGCATGGGTGGCGTGGACGTCGTCGGCGTTGTAGGCGAGCAGCCGCTCCCGCTGCTGCGGGTCGGGGGGCACGCCGTCCATCCCGACGGCGTCGCGGTACCAGCGCATCGAGTTCTCGCCACCCGCTTCCGGGTCGCGCCACGTGAACCCGGCCGCCGGGGCGATGCGCTTGAGCCCCTTGCCCTGTGCGCACAGGAACCACTCGCTGACCACGGCGAACAGGTCGATCCATCCGGGATGGTCGATGAACTCCTCGACGTCGCCCAGCGGGGGGATGCCGGGCATCCCGGCGAACCGGGTGGCCGAGGCCAGCAGCCAGCGATTCTCCGCCTGCTCGTTGTAGCAGTAGGCGGCGAAGCTGCGGCCGGTGGCGGCGGCCCGTGCGCGCACGGCGGAGAACCAGGTCCAGAACTCGGCGAACGACCGCGCCTCGTCCTGCGTGGGAACCGGGTCCCAGGTGGCGAACGCGCGGTATCCGTCGGGCTCGTCGCCGGGCAGCCGCCCGCCGGGGTGGCGCAGCAGCGCTCCCCAGAGATAGGCGCCGGACTCGCCGAAGCTCTCCATGTCGACGTCGACCTCGATGTCGGCGCGGGGCACATCGACCTCCGCCACCCGCCGCACGACGGCGAGCCCGCGCATGCGCGCCCGCGCGAGCGCGACGAGGTCGCCGAACGGCAGGCCCGGCACCTCCACAGGTGGCTCGGCCTTCGGGTCGAGCGCGGCGAGCTCCGCGACGGTTGCCACCCCGACCTCGCGCAGCACACCTGCGAACTCCCCGCGGACCACGAGGCTGACGTCCTCGGCACGCTCGAGCACGGCCTCGCAGGTGGGCCACCACGGGCAGCGCCTGCACTCGGTGATGCGAGACGGCTCGGCGAGCGCGGGCGCCCCGGTGGCTGCCGCGGTGGCGACGGCCACGCGGTCGGCGAACCGCGCGTCGTACTCGGCGAGGGTGGAGCGGCCGCCGGGCCAGTGGCCCGCCCGCAGGTCGTGCCACACGACGACGTCGGCGTCGAGCCCGATCACGCCGCCGTGGTCGCCGTGCTTCAGCCGGCGGTCTGCCGCCCAGCCCGCGGTGTGCAGCAGCCGGTTGAGGTGGGCGAGACGCAGCAGGTCGCGCGGCTGCGAACGCACCTTGCGCTCCTGGTCGACGCCCGCGCGCTGCGGCCATGGCGCATCCAGCGCCGCCGTGAGCGCACCGGTGCCGGGATCTGTGATGCGATGGCGCACCACGATGATCGGCACGTAGCCGCCGCCCAGCACCCGGACCAGCAGCTCGGGACTCCCCCTGCGGCCGGCCACCCGGTCGACGGGCAACGTGGCCCCCCAGATGAGGCGGGCGCCCGACGCCACGGCGCGAGCGGTGGCCTCCACCCGGTCGGCGGCGGGGAGACCCGCGGGCACCTCGCACCAGTCGTCGCCGAGATCGGCGGCGAGCCGCGCACCGAGCTGCTCGCGGTGGGCGGCGGCGTCGGCGCGGCGCTGCTCGAGCGACGGATCCGGCATCGCACGGGGTGCGGCGGCCGCCTCCGGGTCGTGGTCGAGGTGGACGCGACGGCGGCACCGCGTGGTGGCCGCCGCATCGAGGACCGGCCCGCTGGTGGGCTCCACCGCGGGGAACCGGTTCTCGATCGCCGTCACGTACGAGAGAGTAATGACAGGTACCGACAGTCCGGGGCAGGTCGGCCCTCACCACATCGGTGAACGCCGCCGCTCCACCTGCGGAGGCGCACGGCACCGGGGCACTAGGCTCCGATCACCATGAGCGGGCACGAGGAGGGCGAGCGGATGGGGCTGCTGCGACGTCGAGCGACGCCCGAGGCGGGCGCCGCGATCGAGAGCGCGGTCGGTCGCGCCCGCAAGCCGCTCACCGCGGCGAGGGCGAAGCGCATGATCGGCGTGGGCAAGGCCGTCGCACCGCTGCTCGCGCCGTACGCGCTCGCCGCGGCCGCCGTCGCGCGGAACCGCTGGGACGCCTACCGCGCCACCCGGCTCGGCGTGGAGCCCGGGCAGCTGGCCGCCTACTCCGGGCCGGGTGGCGCGCTGCACGCCCGCCTCTCCCGGATGGCGGAGGCGCTCGACCGGCTCGAGTCCGGCGCCGAAGCACACGGCACCGGCGCGGCACGCCGCTTCGCCGCCGACATGCGACCTCGCCTCGCCGACCTGGCCGTCGCGGTGCGTGCGGCCGAGCAGATGCCGGGCCCTCGCCGCCGCACGGCCTACCGTTCCATCGGCGCCGAGCTGGACCGCATCGAGATCGCCCTGCTCCACCACCTCGGCGTCCGGGGCTAGGAGGGTCCTGAACAACTCAGGCCTACTGCGCGGCGTCCAGGCGGCGCCGTCCGCTGAACGGGTGCACTGGCTCGGCCACGCGCGCTGGGGCTACCGTCGCCCCGTGACGCGCGGTCCGGGCGGTGGTGTGCTCCGGGGTGCCGTCCTGGCCGGGTTGAGCGCGCTGCTCGCGGCCGCCGGGCACGCGGCGGGCGGGGGTACCGTCCCCGACCTGGCGGTGCTCGTACCCGTCCTGCCCCTGCTCGCCTGGACGTTCACCGGCGCAGCCGGCCGCTGCAAGAGCCTGGTGGGCACGGTCGCGGTGCTGTCGGCAGGGCAGTTCGTCCTGCACAGCGCGATCGAGCTGCAGCACCCGTCCCACACGGGCTCGTCGATGCTCACCATGCACGCCGTGGCCACCGTGGTCACAGCGCTCGCGCTGCGCAACGCCGACCGCGGGGCCGCCGCGTTGACGGCGGCACTGCGTCGGGTTCTGCCGCGCAGGCTCGTGCCGCCCCCCGCCGACCGCCCGCTCCCGACCCTCGCGGTACCGGGGCCCGCGGTGCCCGCACGGCTGGGCCGCGCCTTCTTCGTCGCCCATGCCCTGCGTGGTCCTCCGGTGGCGTGCTGACCTCGTCCGCACGCCGTCGAACACCCACCGGAGAGCATCCATGCCCCCGTCCACCCGCCGGGGCGCGCTGCGCGTCGGCACCGTCCTCCCGATGACCGCACGGATTCTGCGCACGGTCGCCGTCATCCTGCTCGCCGGGCTCGCGCTGCTGCTCGGCGCGGCCCCCGCGCTCGCGCACACCCGCCTGCAAAGCAGCGACCCGACAGACGGTGCCAGCCTCGACACCGCTCCGGAGCACATCTCGCTGACCTTCAACGAGGAGATGACGCCGGGATTCAGCACGGTCACGATCGTCGGCCCCGACGGCGCGCACTACGAGACCGGCGATGTCGGCGCGGAGGGTGGCACCGTCAGCACGGCGGTGCTCCCACTCGGCCCCGCGGGCCAGTACAAGATCGGCTACCGGGTGGTGTCGGCGGACGGCCACCCGGTCACGGGTGAGATCTCCTTCACACTGACCACCCCGGGCCCGGGGACGAGCGCGCCGGCGCCCGCTCCCGCCGCGGCTCCGGCCGCCGCGCCGTCGCCTGCGGCCGCCGCACCGGCCGACAGCGGCGGCGGCACGCCGGTCTGGCCGTGGATCGTCGGCGCCGTCGTGCTCGTCGGGGGCGGGGTCGTCGCTGCGCTCCGGCTGGGCCGCGGATGACCCCGCCGACCGCAGGCCCGCGCTCGCTCGACCGGCTGCGCCCGGTCGGGTGGGCCGGGCTCGCGGTCGGTGCCGCGCTGACGGCGAGCGTGCTCACCGGCGCGCTCGCGGGCACGACGCTCCCCGTACTGGTCGGGACGTCGATCACCCGGTCCGGGATGGACGTCGCGGGCGTCGCGTGCGTCGGGCTCGCCCTGCTCGCGCTGCTGCTCCCGGCGGCCCGCCACGTGCCGGGCTCCGCATTGCGCACCCTCGACCATGTCCGGGCCGTCGCCGACCGCGCGCTGGTCGCCGTGGCGGGGGCCTGGCTGGTGCTCGTGCTGGTCGGCATCATGTTCCGCACGGCCGATGCATTCGGCAGGCCGCTCGGGCAGCTCGCCCCTGGCGAGATCGGCAGCTTCGTCACGGAGCTGGCGGGCGGGCGAGGGCTGGTGCTCACGGCGGTCTGCACCGCTGCGCTCCTCGTCTGCGCGGCCGTGCGGCTGCGCGACCGCTCCCGGGTGCAAGCCCGCGTGCCGCTGGTGGCGGCGCTGCTGGGCCTCGTCACCCCGGCCGTCACCGGGCACGCCGGCACCCACCCCGACCACCAGCTCGCGATCATGTCGATCGGGGTGCACGTCGTGGGGGCCGCGCTCTGGGTGGGCGGGCTGGCGGTCGTGCTCGTGCTCGTGGCGCGCCACCGCGCCCTGCTCGACCCGGTCCTGCCCCGCTTCTCACGACTCGCGAGCTGGTGCCTCGGTGCCGTCACGCTGACCGGCCTGCTCACCGCGGTGATCCGGCTCGGGACGTGGGACGCGGTCGTCACCACACGCTACGGCGTGCTCGTGCTCGCGAAGATCGCTTGCCTCGTGCTGCTCGGCCTTCTCGGCGGCATCGCCCGGCGCAGGCTCGCCGCCGGGCGCACCCCCGTGCTGCGGTGGGCCGGAGTCGAGGTGGCGGTCATGGCCGCCACCATCGGCATCGCGGCCGCGCTCTCCCAGTCGGCTTAGTGCACTCAGGAGCGGTACGCCTCCAGCAGGCGCAGCCACACCTCGCTCATCGTCGGGAACGCCGGTACGGCGTGCCAGAGCCGGTCCAGCGGCACCTCGCCCACGATCGCGATGGTGGCGGCGTGGATCATCTCGGCCACGTCCTGACCCACGAACGTCACACCGACGAGAACTCCGCGCTCGGCGTCGACGACCATCCGCGCGGCACCGTCGTACCCGTCTGCCTGCAGCGACGAGCCTGCGACGGCGATCGGGATGTCGACCACCCGAACGTCGATGCCCGCGGCGCGCGCCTGCGCCTCGGTGCGCCCCGCCGAGGTCACCTCGGGATCGGTGAACACCACCTGCGGGACGGCGCTGTGATCCGCGGTGGAGACGTGCTCGCCCCACGGCCGGGTGTCGAACTCCTCGCCACGCGCACGGGCGCCGATCGCCGCCCCGACGATCCGGCCCGCGTACTTGCCCTGGTGGGTGAGCAGCGCGCGGCCGGTGACGTCACCCGCGGCGTACAGCCACTGCCCTTCGACACCCCCCACCAGCCCGGTGTCGTCCACGACGAGCGGCTTGCCGGGCTCGAGGCCCACCGACTCCACGCCGATCGACGCCGTGTTCGGCCGACGGCCCGTCGCCACGAGCAGCTCGTCGACGACGACCGTGCCGTCGCTCGTGCGGAGCTCGATCTGGTCACCGACCGCGGCCACCGACTCGAGCTTGTGCTCCAGGCGCACGTCGACGCCTTCCTCCCGCATGGCGGCGGCCACCCGCTCGCCCGCGAAGGGCTCCATCCCGGGCAGCAGCCGCGGACCGCGCTGCAGGAGCACGACCTCCGAGCCGAGCCGCCGGAACGCCTGCGCCATCTCGGAGCCGACCACGCCTCCGCCCAGCACCCCAAGCCGCGGCGGGACCTCCTTGGCCGATGTGGCCTCGCGTGACCCCCACGTCCGGACGCTGTCGAGGCCCGGAACGGGCGGTGTGGTGGGCACGCTGCCCGTGCACACGACGACGGCCTTGCGCGCGACCAGCGTCTCGCGACCAGCAGGCCCATCGACCTCGACCGCACGCTCGCCGACGAGGCGGCCCTGCCCGCGCAGCACCCGGATCCCGGTGCCGGTGGCCCACTGCACCTGGCTCTCGTCGTCCCAGTCGTGCGTGAACGAGTCACGGCGCGCGAGCACGGCCGCCGGCTCGAAGTCGACCGTCGTGCCCGGCAGCCTCCGCACCGCTGCCACCGCGTGCCCCGTGCGCAGCAGCACCTTCGACGGGATGCATGCCCAGAACGAGCACTCGCCGCCGAGCAGCTCCGACTCGACGATCAGCGCCGAGAGCCCGGCGCGCACGGCGTAGTCGGCGGCGTTCTCGCCCACCGGCCCGCCGCCGATCACGATGACGTCCACCTCGGTCATCGGGACACCCCTGCCACGGCCTCGAGCACGTCGGCCTCCCCCTCGCGCAGTTCCAGGACCTTGCCCACGCTGCCACGCGAATCGAGCAGCGCGACGAGCACGGCTGCCGTGTCGTCCCGCGTGATGCTGCCAAGCGGCACCGGAGGGGGTGCCAGCAGGACCCTCCCGACGCCCGGGTCGTCGGTGAGCGAGCCCGGCCGCAGGATCGTCCAGTCGAGGTGGTCGGCGGCCTGGATCGCCTCCTCGGCGGCCTTCTTCGCCGCGACGTACGCGGCCCACACCTCCCCGCGGGCGGGGGCGGGCGGATCGTCGACGCCCGGCGAGGACACCAGCAGGTAGCGCCGGACGCCCGCGATCCGTGCGGCATCGGCGAGCAACACGGCGGCCGCCCGGTCGACGGTGTCCTTGCGGGCCGTCCCGCTGCCCGGCCCCGCGCCTGCCGCGAACACGACGGCGTCAGCGCCGGTGAGCACGGTGGCGAGCTCGTCGGCGCTCGCCGCCTCGAGGTCGAGCACGGCCGGCGTGGCGCCTGCCCGTTCGAGGTCGGGGCCGTGGTCCGGGTTGCGCACCACGCCGGTGACCACGTCCCCGCGGCCGGCGAGCAGCGCGGCCAGCCGCAGCCCGATCTTCCCGTGTCCTCCTGCGATCACCACGTGCACGAACCGGACGGTAGTCGGGTCAGCGGTTCGGCCGCAGCGTCCACACGACGGTCATGCGGGTGGTCTCGCGGTCGTCCCCGTCGGTGATCGTGACGTCGATGCCGAACTCGGGACGGGTACCGGACTCGAGCTCGGCGATGACGTCCTCGGCCGGCCTGCCGAGCACCGCGACCGCCGTCAGCGGCCCACGTGCGATGCGCTGGTAGGCGATCTCGGACCGGACGGGGAGCGGCGTGGCCCGCTCCATGGTCGAGGCGAACGCGGCCAGGGTGACCGCGCCGGTGGCGGTCTCGCCGACGCCGAAGATCATCGCGGCGTGCGGGCCGCCCACGTGGTTGCGCAGCGCGGGGTCGTCGGGCAGCCGCAGGACCACGCGCTGGGGCGTGACCTCGACGAACTCGATCCCGACCGTGCCCACCCACGGCACGGTCTGCCGCATCGTCGCGCCGACCCAACTCAGCTCTGTCGTCACACCGCAGAGGCTACTGGTCAGTAACCACCTGTCCAGGTGGTGGGGCGCTCCTAGGATCACGAGGCGTGGACGTGCGCGCGCTGGTGTTCGACGTGTTCGGGACCGTCGTCGATTGGCGCGGTGGCATCGCGCGCGAGGTGCGCCGCCTGCTGCCCGGCCTCGACGCCGAGGCCCTCGCCGACGCATGGCGCGGCCGGTACGTCCCCTCCATGGACCGCGTGCGCCGCGGCGAGCTGCCGTGGACCTCCCTCGACGAGCTGCACCGGACGTCGCTGGACGAGCTCCTTGCCGAGTTCGGCGTGCCCGGCGTGCCCGAGGCCGTCCGCAACGAGCTCGTACTCGCCTGGCACCGGCTCGACCCGTGGCCGGACTCCGTCGAGGGCCTCACCCGGCTCAAGGACCGGTACGTGATCGCGTCGTTGTCCGACGGCAACGTCGCTCTGCTCGTCGACATGGCCAAGCACGGCGGCCTGCCCTGGGACACGGTGCTCTCGGCCGAGCTGTTCGGGCACTACAAGCCCGACCCCGAGGCCTACGACGGCGCCGCCCGGCTGCTCGGTCTGCCGCCGGAGCGGGTGCTGATGGTCGCCGCCCATGTCGGCGACCTCGCCGCCGCCCGGGCCCGCGGCCTCCGCACGGCCTACATCCACCGCCCGCGGGAGCACGGCTCCGCGGCCGCCCCTCCCCCGGAGACGGACCCGGAGGCGGATGTGTCGGTGGCCTCCCTCACGGAGCTGGCGGCGCAGCTGGGCGCGTGAGGCGGGTCAGCAGCACCCGGAACCTGTTCCGCAGGACGTAGCCGCCCGTTCTCGTCCGATTGACATCCAGTCGGGTCAGGACCGCCTCTCGGACCGCCTCCTCGCCGGCCCTGGCGACCGCCACCCGCCCGATCCCCGATGCGAACAGCGGCCTGACCAGTGCATCCGCCTCCGGGTATGTGAACGGGCACTCGACCTCGTCCTCGGCCTCGATCGCCAGCCCGGCCAGGCCGACGATCTTGCGGAGCCGCACCGGGTCGGTGAGCGGGGGCGGACCAGCGGGCGTACGGCGTGGCGGAAGCCATGCGGCGAGCGCCTCGCCGAAGGCACGCACGTCGCAGTCCTCCTCCGGCCCCCACGTGGTGACGGCGACGGCGGAGCCCACCCGCGCACCGGCACGCAGGACGGCGAGCGGGTTCGCGACGTGCTGCAGCACCTGCACCGCCGCGACCAGGTCGAACGGGCCGGGTGGCGGATCGTGGGCGTCACCGACCATGAAGTCCGCCTCCGGCACCTCGGCCGCTGCCGCTGCCACCGCGGACCGGTCGGCGTCGATGCCGACCACCCGCGCGCCGCGCGCGACCGCCGCCGCGGCGAACGTCCCCGGCCCACAGCCAAGGTCCAGCACCGTGGTGCCGGCGCCGACCCCGGCGAGATCGAGCACGCGGGCATGGAGCGGGGCGCCCCAGCCCGGCGGCCCGTCCATCACGTCAGCCCCAGACGTCCTCCGCGACCTGCACGATCAGCCGCAGCTTCGCCACCTCTTCCTCGAGGGTGAGCGCGTTGCCCTCGACGGTCGACGAGAAACCGCACTGCGGGGAGAGGCACAGCTGGTCGAGTGGCACGTACTTGGAGGCCTCGTCGATGCGGCGCTTGAGGTCATCGGGGTCCTCGAGCTCGCCGGTCTTCGTGGTGACGAGCCCGAGCACCACCTGCTTGCCCGGCGGCACGAACCGCAGGGGAGCGAACCCGCCGGAGCGCTCGTCGTCGAACTCGCAGAAGAAGCCGTCGACGTCGAGCTCGCCGAACAGCGCCTCGGCGACGAAGTCGTAGCCGCCCTCGGCCGCCCACGCGGACCGGTAGTTGCCGCGGCACATGTGCGTGGTGATCCGCATGCCCTCCGGCCGGTCCGCGACCGCGGCGTTGATCTGCTTGATGTAGCGCAGGTGGGCGTGGTCGGCGTCCTCGCCCCTCGCCGCGATCTGGGCGCGGTGGGCGGGGTCGTTGAGGTAGGCGAGGCTGGTGTCGTCGAGCTGCAGGTAGCGGCAGCCGAGGTCGGCCATGGCGCGCACCTGCGCCGCGTATGCGGCGGACAGGTCGCTCCAGAACTCCTCGACGTCCGGGTACACGCTGCGGTCGACGGCCCCGATGCCGGCCCGGTAGTGGACCATGCTCGGCGACGGGATCGTGAGCTTCGGCGTCGCGGTCGTGGTGAGCGAGGCGAGGTACCGGTACGCGTCGGCGAAGATCGGCTCGTCGAGCCGGACCTTGTCGCGGACGGCGAGCCCGGCTGTCGTGAACGCCTTCTCCCCCTCCGCGTTGTGCATGCTGACCCGGATCTGCTCCTCGGTCTTCACGATGCCGCCGAGCTGGTAGATGAAGTCCATGTGCCAGGACGTGCGCCGGAACTCGCCGTCGGTGGCCGACTGCAGCCCGATCTCCTCCTGCATCGCCACCACGTCCCGGATGGCCTCGTCCTCCACGGCGCGAAGACCGTCGGCGTCGAGGGTGCCTGCCGCGAACCGTTCTCGAGCCGAGAGGAGCGCGGGCGGGCGCAGGAGGCTGCCGACGTGGTCTGCGCGGAATGGCGGTTCGGTGCGTCGCTGCATGCCCGGAACGTAGCGCTGTGCACCACCCCACGCCCAGGTGCAGGCTGGTCGCGTGGATCACGGCGTCTTCATCTTCCTGACCGACTACGGCATCGACGGACCCACGCTTGCCCGGGCCACCGAGGAGCGCGGCTTCGACGGGCTGTACCTCACCGAGCACACGCACATCCCGACGAGCCGGGAATCCTCGTGGCCGGGCGGGTCCGAGCTGCCCAGCCGCTACTCGCACGCATACGACCCGTTCGTGGCGCTCAGCGCGATGGCCGTGGTGACGGAGCGGATCACGCTCGGCACCGCCGTCTCGCTCGTGCTCCAGCACCACCCGATCACGCTGGCCAAGACGGTCGCGAGCCTCGATCGCATCGCGGGCGGCCGGTTCGAGTTCGGCGTCGGGCCGGGCTGGAACCGGGAGGAGATGGCCAACCACGGCGTCGACCCGCGCACCCGGACCCGCCGGATGCTGGAGCACATCGCGGCCATGCGGGAGATCTGGACGAAGGAGGAGGCCGAGTTCCACGGCGAGTTCGTCGACTTCGACCCGATCTGGTCGTGGCCGAAGCCGGTTCGCACGCCACCGGTGCTGATCGGCGGCGAGGGGCCGACCGTGCTGGACCGGGTGCTCTCGCACGGCGACGGCTGGATGCCGCGCGGCGGCCAAGACGACGACGTAGACGTACTCGCCGGACGGATCGCCGAGCTGCGCAGGCGCGCCGTCGACGCGGGACGCGACGGTCTCACCGTCACCGTGTTCGGCGCCGTGCGGGACCGCGCTGCCGTCGAGTCGTACGCGGAGGCGGGCGTCGACCGGGTGCTGTACGGGCTGCCCGACGCCGGGGAGGACGAGGTCCTGCGCACCCTCGACGACCTCGCGGGCCTCAGCCAGCCGGGATGACCGACGCGGCCGTAACTTCCCGCACCGAGCCGGCGACGGCTCGCGGCGACGAGCGGTCAGTTCCGAACGAGGAACGGTCACCTTTGCAGTGCCGCCGGTGGCGCGGTCCGGTGCCACCGTGCCGAGTGTCGGGTACAACAGGCGGCGACCGCACCCACCGATCGGACGGGGAACCCGGATGAACGACGACGAGCTGCACCGCCGCATCGACGAGCTGGTCGCCGAGGAGCACCGGCTCGAGCGGGCCCACGTGGGCCAGGCGCTGTCGGAGGCGGAGCAGCAACGGCTCAACGACTTGGCCGTGCAGCTGGACCGCTACTGGGACCTGCTGCGCCAGCGCGACGCGCGCCGCCGCGCGGGCCTCGACCCCGACGTGGCACAGGAGCGCTCCGCCGACGTGGTGGAGGGTTACCGGCAGTAGACCGTGCAGATCACACCCGTCACACCGGACCGGCTCGTCGACGAGGTCGTGGAGTTGGTCGACGACCACCCCGGACGGGTGCGCCTCGCGCTCGACGGACCTCCCCCCACGCGCCCGCTCGCCATCGCGGAGCGGGTGGCCGATGCGCTGCGCACCCGTGGCCGGATGGCGGTGGTCGTCAGCACGGACGACTTCCTGCGCCCGGCGTCGGTGCGGCTGGAGTTCGGCCGTGAGGATCCGGACGAGTTCCTCGACGGCTGGATCGACGTGGGCGGCCTGCGCCGTGAGGTGCTCGACCCGGCCGGGCCACACGGTTCGGGCCGGGTGCTCCCCCGCCTGTGGGACGCGGTGGCCGACCGCGCCCACCGCGACAGGTACGTGGAACTCCCCACTGACGGCGTAGTGCTGCTGGGCGGCGCGCTGCTGCTGGGCCGCGGCCTCCCGTTCGACCTCGCGGTGCACCTGCGGATGACGAACGCCGCACTCGCCCGCACCCTCCCGGAGGCCGACCGCTGGGCCCTCCCGGCGTACGCCCGCTACGCCGAAGAGCGCGCGCCGGAGCAGCAAGCGGACCTGGTGGTCCTCTCCGACCACCCCACCCGCCCGGCCCTGCGCCGCTGACGCAACCCCGAGCAGGCGAGCCTGGTGGGCCTCCGGTGGCGCCGCCTTGCAAGCACCAGGCCGGAGGGCCTCCGGTGGCGCCGCGCAGTGTGCGGGGCCGCCCCTCGCCTCTGCGACCCCTCTGGGCAGTAGCACGGGCAGGCCAAGGGCCTGCCCAGATGGGCGCGCGGCGCCACCGGAGGCGGATTCACGGGCATGATCGAGACTTCGGTGCGGAAACGGGCAAAAATGACCCGGGAACGCGCCGAACTGCTGATCAAGCCGCAGCAGAGGTGCCCTGTACGCCAGGCAGCGGAGCTCACACACCCGTTCTCCGGCCGCGCAACCCTCGTCGGCCCACGCCACCCATCGACGGGTAGCGCGAGCGCCGAACGGTCGCGCGAGCTGATACGAGTTGCGTGGCCACCCCTCCGGCCACGTCACCCGGCCGGCTGTCATCCGGTTCCCCCGACCGCTCCACGGTTACCCACTGTCGTGGACTGGACCTGACCCGCCACCCATGATCGGATGAACGCACCACGGTGAGCGATCAACAGCCTCGACCAAGGCGGACAAGGACGGATGAACCGAAGCCGCGGACGAACCGTAGAACAGACGACCCCCAGACCCGCCGAACGCGGAGACCTACGCTGCTCGACCAGCGTAGGAAGGCCACACAGCAGGCGCTGAAGGTCCGGCCGGGAGGCGCCACGGAAGGAACGGAACGCCCGCACCGGAAGGCGCGAACGTCCATACGCAAGAACCGGAACCAGGCGCCGGAAGGTGACCCAGAGGATGGGGGTCCGGGGGCGAAGCCCCGGGCTGGGGGTCTGGGGGGCTCGGCCCCCCAGAGGAGAACCGAAGTCCACGAGGAGGGAGCGCACTCCGCGAACACGGGTACCCAGTGGGCGAGGAGGGAGTTGAACCCTCACGTCCTTACGGACACACGGACCTGAACCGTGCGCGTCTGCCATTCCGCCACTCGCCCTGGCAGATGCGAAGTTAGCACGGGGGTGGGAGGGGGTTTCGGGCGGCCCCTGGTCGGGGGGCGGCAGTTGACGGACTAGCACAGATACGATCGGTACTGCCAGCAACACGCCGATGCGAACGGAGGAAGATCGAGTTGGGCCGCGTCGACAGGTTCGAACGCCGTCTTCAGGGACTGGTGGGCGATGCCTTCGCGCGGGTCTTCGGCGGCAGTGTCGTTCCCCAGGAAGTTGTGCAAGCGCTGCTGCGGGAAGCCGAAGGCCATGTGCAGGAGCTGGCCGGGGGGCGCGTACTCGCGCCCAACCGGTTCACGGTGCTGCTCAGCCCGGCCGATCTCGCTCGCATGGGCGGTGACCGAGCGGAGATCGTGAACTCGCTGTCCGGCTCTGTCACCGAGCAACTCGCCGACCAGGGATGGGACACCTACGGCGAGGTCGTAGTCTTCCTGGAGCGCTCCGATGCGCTGCACACGGGACAGTTCCGCACCCGCTCGACCGTGGACCCCGACGCTTCCCGCCGGGACGCCATCCGAGCACGCGACGCAGGAGAAGCACCCATGAGCCAGCAACCGGGCCACCCCGAGGAGAACGGGCAGTACGGATACGACCGTGGTGCCCCCGGATACGGGCAGCAGCAGACGTACGCCCCGCCCGCCTACGACCAGCGCCAAGGGGGGTACGACCAGGCCGCCGAACCGGGCCAGCCGGGCTACGCCCCGCAGGGCGGGTACCCGCAGCAGGGTGGCGGCTACGGCGGCCCCCAGCAGGGTGGCGCCGGGTACGACCAGGGCTACGGCGGCCAGCAGGGCGGCGGCTACGCCGGCCCGCAGCAGGGCGGCGCCCCCGGCGGGCAGCCCGGCGGTGGGTACGACCAGGGCTACGGCCAACAGCAGGGCGGCGGCTACGGCGGTCCCCCTCAGCAGGGCGGCGGGTACGACCAGGGCTACGGCGGCCAGCAGCCGCAGGGCTACGGCCAGCAGGGCGGCTACGGCGGTCAGCAGCAGGGCTACGCTCCCGGCGGGTACGAGCAGGGCTACGGCCAGCAGGGCGGCTACCCCCAGCAGCAGCAGTACGAGCAGGGCTACGACGGCGGGTACGACCAGGGTTACGGCGGGCAGCAGGGCGGCTACGGCGGCTACCAGCAGCAGCTGTCGGCCTCGCTCTCGCTGGACGACGGCTCGGGCCGCACGTACGACCTCACCCAGGGCAGCCACGTCATCGGGCGCGGGCAGGATTCGTCGTTCCGCCTCCCTGACACCGGCGTGTCGCGCCGCCACCTCGAGATCAACTGGGATGGTCACACGGCGACGCTGACGGATCTCGGTTCCACCAACGGCACCACCGTCAACGGCAACCCGGTTCAGACCTGGCAGCTCAACGACGGTGACGTCATCCGGGTCGGGCACTCGAGCCTGGTCTTCCGGACGCAGTAGGCGGGGTGGGGACGGACATCGGACAGAATGGAGTTCGCCGCGAGTGCCGGAGTTGGTGCTGCAGCTGACCAGGGCGGGCTTCCTCGCCCTCCTCTGGCTGTTCGTGCTGGTCGCGCTCCGGGTGGTGCGCTCTGATCTCTATGCGGCGTCCGGCCTGCGCGCGCTGATTCCCGGTGGCGGAAGGGCCACGGCCCGCACAGGCCGGGGCCGCACGCCCCGTCAGCTCCTCGTCACGCAGGGGGCGCTGGCCGGCACGCGTATCTCGTTGGACTCCCGGCCGATCCTGATCGGCCGGGCCGACGACTCCACGCTGGTGCTCGACGACGACTACGCCTCCACTCGCCACGCCCGCATCTCGATGCAGGGTGACGAGTGGTACGTCGAGGATCTCGGGTCGACAAACGGCACGTACCTCGACCGGGCTAAGGTCACCGGGCCGACCCGGGTCCCCCCGGGCGTCCCTGTCCGCATCGGCAAGACGGTGATCGAGCTTCGATCATGAGCCGGCGCATGCTTCACCGCCGTGCCTCGGCGCTCGCCGCCCGGGCCGGCCGCGCCGGCAGATCTGCCCCTGAACGTAGTGTCGGAGCGCTGAGATGACGCTGGTCCTGCGCTACTCCGCCCGCAGCGACCGCGGGCTCGTCCGGCAGAACAACCAGGACGCCGTGTACGCCGGTCCTCGGCTGCTCGCGCTGGCGGACGGTATGGGTGGCCACGCCGCTGGTGAGGTGGCGTCGTCGCTGGTGATCGCGGCACTGGCCCCGCTCGACGAGGACGATCCGGGCGACGACCTGCTCGCCGAGCTGCGCAACGCCACGGTGGAGGGCAACGCCGCGATCACGCGGCACGTCGCGGACGCGCCCGACCTCGAGGGCATGGGCACCACGCTCACCGCGATCCTGTTCGCGGGCAGCCGGCTGGGGCTGGTGCACATCGGCGACTCGCGGGCCTACCAGCTCCGCGACGGCTACCTCACCCAGATCACGAAGGACGACACGTTCGTCCAGTCCCTGATCGACGAGGGCCGGATCACGGAGGAGGAGGCCCACACCCATCCCCAGCGGTCCCTCCTGCTGCGGGCGATCACCGGCCAGGATGTGGATCCGTCGCTGACGATCCGGGAGGCCCGGCCGGGCGACCGGTTCCTGCTCTGCTCCGACGGACTGTCCGGCGTGGTGAGCGACGAGACTCTTGCCGAGACGCTGCAGGCCTATCGCGATCCGCGGGAGTGCGCCGATCGGATGATCGAGCTGGCCCTGCGGGGTGGCGGCCCGGACAACATCACCTGCATCGTGGCCGACGTCGTGGACATCGACTTCGGCGAGGACGCGCCCATCGTGGGCGGGTCGGTCGGCGACGGCTCGGAGGACGGCCCGCCGCCCGACTCGGCGGCCGCTCGCGCGTCGGCCACCACGATGACCCGCACGGCCCCGCAGCGCGTCGTGCCCCAGCAGGCCGCACCGGCCGCCTCACGGCGGAGGCCGGTGCGGCTCGTGCTCGCCGTCGTCGCGGTGCTCGCCGTACTGCTCGGCGGTGGGTTCCTCGCGCGCATGTGGGTCTTGCAGCAGTACTACGTCGGCGCCGACGCCGAGCAGGTCGTGATCTTCCAGGGCGTGCGTGGTGACGTGCTGGGGCTCCCGCTGCACTCGGTGGCCGAACACACCGACATCGCGCTGGACGACCTGCCCCAGACCGACCGCAGCCAGGTGCGCGACGGCATCCTGACCGACGACGGGCTCAGCGGCGCCCACGGGGTGGTCGACCGCCTGCGCGAGCGGATGCTCGAGCCCTGCCCGGTGCCCCAGCCGCCGCAGCAGCAGCTCGAACCTGTGCAACCTCCGGCGCAGCCAGGCGTCGAACCGAACGTGCAGCCGCAGCCCCCGGTCGACACGACCCCGCTGCCGACGCCTGTGCCCGAGCCTGGGACCACTTGCCGGTCGGTGAGTTAGATGAGCATTCCCGAGCCCCGCACGGGGTCGCCGCCGGCGACCCCGGCGCCGCTGCCCACCGGGCGCGGCATCGAGCTCGTGCTGCTCGCGTTCGCCGCCGTTCTGGTCACGGGCGCGCTGGCGCTGGTCGAGGCCAACCAGGAGCAGGAACTCACGCAGGAACTGCTGTGGGTCGGGCTGGCCTACCTCGCGCTCTTCACGATCGCCCACCTCGCGGTGCGCCGGTTCGCGCCGTACTCGGATCCGCTGGTCCTGCCGTGCGTCGCGCTGCTGAACGGGCTCGGGCTGGTGATGATCCACCGGCTCGACCTGGCCCGGGTGGAGCGGGCGCTGGCGGCCGGGCGGGACGCACCGGTCGAGCTGGTCTACAGGCAGGTCGCGTGGACGGCGATCGGGGTCGCGCTGTTCGTCGCGGTGATGTGGGTGGTGCGCGACCACCGCACCATCGCCCGCTACGCCTACACCGCCGGTTTCGGCGGGCTGGTGCTGCTCGCGCTGCCCGGCCTGCTGCCCTCGTCGATCTCCGAGGTCAACGGCGCGAAGCTGTGGATCCGAATCGGCGGCGTGGGGATCCAGCCCGGCGAGTTCGCGAAGATCCTCCTGATCGTCTTCTTCGCGGCCTTCCTCGTGCAGAAGCGAGACCTGTTTACCACAGCAGGCAGGCGGTTCCTCGGCATGGAACTGCCGCGGGCCCGCGACCTCGCCCCGCTCGTCGTGGCGTGGGGCCTCTCGGTCGGCGTTCTCGTGCTGGAGCGGGACCTCGGCACCTCGCTGCTGTTCTTCGGCATCGTGCTCGTGCTGCTCTACGTCGCGACCGAGCGGGTCTCGTGGCTGCTCATCGGCCTGACGTTCTTCCTCGGTGGCTGCATCATCGCCTACCAGCTGTTCGGGCACGTCCGGGTGCGCGTGCAGGTGTGGCTCGACCCGTTCGCAGACTTCGACAACACCGGCTTCCAGATCGCGCAGGCCCTGTTCGGGCTCGGCACGGGCGGGGTCGGCGGCACCGGCCTCGGCGCAGGCCGGCCCGACCTGGTGCCGTACGCCGAGAGCGACTTCATGCTCTCCTCGCTCGGTGAGGAGCTCGGGCTGATCGGGCTGGCGGCGATCCTCATCGTCTACCTCGTGCTGATCACGCGCGGCCTGCGCAGCGCCCTCGCCGTGCGCGACAGCTTCGGCAAACTGCTCGCAACCGGGCTGGCGTTCACGCTGGCGCTGCAGGTGTTCATCGTCATCGGCGGGGCGTCGAAGCTCATCCCGCTCACCGGTCTCACGCTGCCGTTCCTGTCCTACGGCGGATCGTCGCTCGTCGCCAACTACGCGCTCGTCGCGATGCTGCTGCGCATCTCCAACGCCGCCCGTGCCCCACTGCCGCGGCGCCCGCCCACCCCGCTGCCGCCGATCGCGGAGGCCGGCACCGAGCTGGTGGAGCGGCCGTCGTGAACACCCCGGTGCGGCGCGTGGCCATCGCGGTGATGGCGATGGTCCTTCTGCTGATGGGCAACCTGACCTACGTTCAGGTGGTGCAGGCGGGTGACTACCGCAGCGACCAGCGCAACCAGCGGGTGCTGCTGGCCGAGTACTCGCGCAAGCGCGGCCAGATCCAGGCGGAGGGCCAGATCATGGCCAGCAGCGTCGAGACCGACGACCGGCTGCGCTACCTGCGCCAGTACGCCGACGGCCCGATGTACGCACCCGTCACCGGCTACTACTCGATCACCTACAGCTCGAGCGGGATCGAGCGGGCGGCCGACACGGTGCTCAACGGCAGCGACGACCGCCTCTTCGCGCGCAGGCTCTCCGACCTGATCACCGGCCGCGACCCGAGCGGCGGCAACGTGGCGCTCACGCTCGACCCCGCCGTGCAGCGCGCCGCGTACGAACAGCTGACCGACCGCGGCTACACCGGCTCTGTCGTGGCGTTGCGCCCGCAGACCGGCGAGATCCTCGCGATGGTGTCCACGCCGTCGTTCGACCCGAACAAGCTCGCGAGCCACGACGCGGACGAGCGGATGGCGGCATGGCAGCAGTTCAACGAGGCCGAGCCGCCGGTGCTGCCGAACCGGGCGATCTCCGAGACCTACCCACCGGGATCGACGTTCAAGCTCATCGACGTGGCCGCGGCGCTGTCGAGCGGCCGCTACACCCCCGACAGTCCGCTCACCGCGGCGTCGGCCCTCACGCTGCAGGGCACCAACACCCAGCTGCAGAACTTCAACGGCAACGCCTGTGGCACCGGGGAGACGGCGACCCTGCGCGACGCGCTGCAGCGTTCGTGCAACACCGCGTTCGCGCAGCTGTCGGCCGAGCTCGGTGAGCAGGCCATCCGCCAGCAGGCGGAGGCGTTCGGGATCGGCACCGCCGACCTGCAGGTGCCGATGCCGGTGGCCACCTCGACGATCGGCGACATCCCCGACACCGCGGCGCTGCAGCAGTCCAGCATCGGGCAGCGCGACGTCGCGCTCACCCCGCTGCAGAACGCCATGGTCGTCGCCGCCATCGCCAACGGCGGTGTGTCGATGAAGCCGCATCTGATCAGCCAGATCCAGAGCCAGGACCTCGAGCCGGTCGAGACCACCAAACCGGACCGCATCGGGACGGCCATCGACTCGTCCGTCGCCCGCACGCTGACCGAGCTGATGGTCAACAACGAGAACAGCTACTCGGGCAGCGGCAAGATCACCGGAGTGCAGATCGCGGCAAAGACCGGCACCGCGGAGCACGGAGCGAACCCCCAGGCCGTGGCCCCGCACGTCTGGTACGTCGCGTTCGCACCCGCCGACGATCCACAGGTCGCTGTCGCGGTCATGGTCGAGTCCGGCGGCGACCGCAACAACCTCGCGGCCACGGGTGGCACGGTCGCCGCCCCGATCGGTCGCGCCGTGATCCGAGCAGCACTGGGGACGGACCGGTGACCGTACTCGCCGCCGGTCAGAAGATCGACGACCGCTACCTGCTCGAGCGCCGGATCGCCGTCGGCGGCATGGGCGAGGTCTGGGAGGCCTCCGACACGCGATTGGGCCGCGGCGTCGCCGTCAAGGTGCTGCGGCCGGAACTGGGCGACGACCCGGAGTTCCTGCACCGGTTCCGCATCGAGGCGCGCACCGTCGCTTCCCTCGACAACCCCGGCATCGCGGCCGTGCACGACTACGGCGAGGACGAGGCCCCGAACGGAAGGCGCACCGCGTACCTGGTGATGGAGCTGGTGCGGGGCGAGCCGCTGTCCACCATCATCGCCCGCGGGCCGATCGACACCGACGAGACGCTGCGGCTCATCGAGGACGCCGCGTGGGCGCTCCAGGCGGCCCATGAGCGCGGGTTCGTACACCGCGACGTCAAGCCGGGGAACATCCTCGTGCGCACCGACGGCGTCGTGAAGCTCACCGACTTCGGCATCGCCAAGGCTGCCGACGCTGTGCCCGTCACCCGGTCCGGCATGGTGATGGGCACCGCCCACTACATCGCTCCCGAGCAGGCGAGCGGGGCCGAGGCCGGGCCCGCCAGCGACGTCTACTCGCTGGGCATCGTCGGGTACGAGTGCATGGCCGGCCACCGGCCGTTCCGCGCCGACAGCGCGGTGGCGGTGGCGATGATGCAGGTCAGGGAGGATCCTCCGCCGCTGCCGCCGAGCGTGCCTTACGGGGCGCGCGAGCTGATCGAGGCCGCGCTGGTGAAGGATCCCTCGCAGCGCTACTCCAACGGGAGGGAGTTCGCGCTCGCGGTGGCGGCCGTTCGCCGGGGCGAGCCGCTCCCCCCGATCGGCTCGTTCAGTGGCACGATCGCTTCTCCGCGCACGCCGTCGACGCCGTCGAGGGCAGCGCCGAAAGCGGCGCCGCCGTCTGCCCCGTTCCCGGCGCCACCGTCATCGCCCCTGTCGGCGCCGGTTCCCACGCGCTCGACCCCGCCCCGTCAGGCGCGGGCGGTGCCCGCACCACCGAAACCCGTCCAGCGGGCGGCCCGCCCCGCGCCTGCCCGGCGCCCGGCGCCGGACCAGGCAGCACACGCCCGCAGGCCCCAGTCGGCACCGCAGCCGCGGCACACCGCGCCGGCGCGTCGCGCGTCATCGCAGTCGTTCCGGCTGCAGCCGAAGTCGTCGGGCCGCACCCTGCTGCTCGTGCTGTTCGTGCTGCTCACCATCGCCGCCGTCGCGGTCGGCGTGCTGCTGTTCCGAGGCGGACTCCCGCCGATCGGCTCGGTCAATCCGGCCCCGCAGGGTGCCGGACCCGGTACGGTGGCTGGTCGGGAGGGCGTCTCGGCCAGTTCGACGGTACCCGGCGAGCTGCACTCCCTGGTGATCGTCACGGGGAGCGTCCGGTGAACCCGTCCAACCGACGGCCTGGCGCTGCGGTGGCCGAGAGGTCACCCCGCTGGGCGATGAGGCCCGGCATGATGTCCGAATCATCCATGACTCCCAGGAACCGGCACCGATGACCACCCCCCGACTGTTGTCCGAGCGCTATGAACTGGGCGAAGTGCTCGGTTACGGCGGCATGTCCGAGGTGCACAAGGGTCTTGACACGCGGCTGGGCCGCGACGTCGCCGTGAAGGTGCTGCGTGCCGACCTGGCGCGCGACCCCCAGTTCCAGATGCGCTTCCGCCGCGAGGCGCAGAACGCCGCGTCGCTCAACCACCCCGCGATCGTGTCGGTGTACGACACCGGCGAGGTGCAGGGCGAGTTCGGCCCGCTGCCCTACATCGTGATGGAGTTCGTCGACGGGCAGACCCTGCGGGAGATCGTCAAGACCCAAGGGCCGATGACGCAGCGGCAGGTCATCGAGGTGATGGCCGACGTGTGCGCCGCCCTCGACTTCAGCCACCGCCACAACATCATCCACCGCGACGTCAAGCCGGCCAACATCATGATCAACCATGCCGGCGCGGTCAAGGTGATGGACTTCGGCATCGCCCGCGCGCTCGGCGAGGGCCAGAACGTCACCCAGACGGCCGCCGTCATCGGCACGGCTCAGTACCTGTCTCCCGAGCAGGCGCGCGGCGAGGCCGTCGACGCCCGCTCGGACGTCTACGCCGCCGGTTGCGTGCTGTTCGAGCTGCTCACCGGCGAGCCGCCGTTCACCGGCGACACCCCGGTGGCGGTGGCCTACCAGCATGTGCGTGAGGAGCCGCGCCGCCCGTCGGAGCTCAACCCGAGCATCCCGTCCTCGCTCGACGCCGTCGTGCTGAAGGCGCTGTCGAAGAACCCGCTCAACCGGTACCAGTCATCCGCCGAGATGCGCTCCGACCTGGTGCGGGTGCGCAACGGTCAGGCGCCGATGGCCCCGCTGGTGATGAGCGACGACGAGCGCACGGCGATGATCGCCTCGAGCCCGGCCGCCCCCACTCGCCGGATCAACGGCCGCCACGCGCCTGCGCCATCGGACAACTACGACGACTACTACGACGAGCCGCCCCGGCGCAGCACCGCCAAGGTGATCGGGGTCGCCGTCGTCGTGGTGCTCGCGCTCAGCGTGGTCGGCTTCTTCGCGTACCAAGTGCTCAGCGGCCCGCCCGCACCACAGACGGTGTCGGTGCCCGTGGTCACCAACATGACCGAGACCGAGGCGCGCAACCAGCTCATCGCCGCCGGACTGCGGCCGGGCGATCCCCAACCCCAGGAGTCGACGGTCGAGCAGAAGGGGCGCGTGATCTCGACCGACCCGCAGGTAGGCACCCCGGTCGACGAGCGCTCCTCGGTCACCCTGATCGTCGGCAGCGGCCCGGCCACCGTCACGGTGCCCCGGCTGGAGGGTATGACGCCCCAGCAGGCCGAGGCCGCCCTCCAGGCGGAGGGCCTCGAGCTCGGCCAGCAGCGACCGCAGGAGACGGCCGACCCCTCACAGGTCAACAAGGTGATCAACTCCAACCCACGGGCCGGGGACTCGGCGAAGGGCGGCGCCCAGGTCGACATCATCGTCGGCGCCCAGCAGACGGGCGTGCGGGTCCCCGACGTCTCCGGTCAGGACGTTGACGACGCCGTGAACGCCCTGGAGGACGCCGGGCTGAGGCCGCAGCGCCCCGACGGTGCCGACGACACCGACAAGGTCTCGGGCACCAATCCCCCTGCCAACCAGACCGTGCCGCCGGGCACCGAGGTCGATCTGCTCACCGGCAGCAGCGACGAGGTCACGATGCCCGACCTCACGGGGCTTCGCGAGGAGCAGGCGAAGGATCGCCTCGCCGGGCTCGGCTTCTCGCGGGTCTCGATCCGGCGACAGCAGAGCAACGAGTCGCAGGACGGGCGCGTGCTCGATCAGTCGGTCGAACCCGACAGTCAGGTATCGACGGACCAGACGGTCACCCTCACGATCGGCGACGCTCCCGGCGGTCTGGTCAATTAATCCGGAGCGGCCGCACGCCGGGATCAGGGAGGCTGGCGCCATGCGCGTCCTCGTCGTCGACAACTACGACAGCTTCGTCTACAACCTCGTGCAGTACCTCGCCCAGCTCGGGGCACAGGTCACGGTGCGCCGCAACGACGAGGTCGACCTCGATGAGCTGGAATCCGTCGACGGTGTACTCGTCAGCCCTGGCCCCGGCACGCCCGAGCGGGCCGGCTCGAGCATCGAGGTGATCCGCCACAGCGCCGGGCGTTCGCTGCCGGTGTTGGGCGTCTGCCTCGGCCACCAGGCCATCGGGGTGGCGTGGGGCGGGGTCGTCGAGCGCGCGCCGGAGCTGCTGCACGGCAAGACCTCGCTCGTCCACCACGAGGGCACCGGCGTGCTCACCGGGCTGCCGAACCCGTTCGTCGCCACCCGCTACCACTCGCTGTCGATCCGGCCCGACACGCTGCCCGCCGAGCTGGAGGTCACCGGCCGCACCGACGGTGGCGTGATCATGGCCGTGCGGCATCGCGAACTTCCCGTCGTCGGCGTGCAGTTCCACCCCGAATCGGTGCTCACCGAGTGCGGACACCGGCTGCTGGCCAACTGGATGGCGAGCGCGGGCCACCCGGTGCCCGAGCCCACCGTGGAAGCACTCACCGCGGAAGCCGCTGCCGTCACCGCCAGCGCCTGACTCGGTGCCCCACTCGGCACGCTACCGTTGGGGGACGTCACACACTCCGACATCCCGAGGTCAGCGCCCATGCCGAAGTCCAAGGTCCGGAAGAAGGCGACCTACACGCCGCCTGCCAACCGCCCCGGCACCACCCCGGTGAAGGTCGCGGGTCCCACGCACCCGATCTACATCGGCGTGATGCTCGGCGTCATGCTGCTCGGGCTCGTATGGCTCGTGGTGAACTACCTGGCCGGAGAGTCGATCTCGTTCATGGCCACGCTCGGGCCATGGAACTTCGCGATCGGGTTCTCACTGATCGTAATTGGTCTTCTGATGACCATGCGCTGGCGCTGACCAGCGTAAATACACCAATGTGAGTAGTCCCCATTGTGGACAGGTGCTGTGGACAAGTCACTTTCCGTGATCAACACGGATGAGTGATCATGCGCCCGCCGGCGTCCGGGAATGGAGTCCGGCGCTCGGCCTCGTCGCGCTGGCCTGGCTGCTGGCCGTGGCCGCCGCAGCCTGGGGCGCGGCACTGTTGTGGACCGGATCCGACCCCGCGGGGAGCCTGCTGGCCGTGGTGGCCGCGCTGGGCGCCGGGCTGGCCGCGCTGTTCGGCACCCGCGCGCGGCCCCGTCTGCGTGCCGATCCGGACGGGCTGACGGTCGGCGGGCTGCTGCGCCCGCGCCACCATCCATGGCCCTTCGTCACCGACGTTCGGGTGCTTCGGGTGCGGCGGCTCGGGCGGGAGAGCTCACTCCTCGAGGTCGACACCGTCGCCGCGGACGGCACCGAACGGTTGCTCGTGTTCGGCCGGCTCGATCTCGCGGCCGATCCGGAGGACGTCGCGCCCCAGTTGCGCGAGCTGAGACCGTGAGACGTCACCCACATGCCGCAATCGGATACGCCGCGTGGCAAGGGGGCCGCCCGAACGTGCGGTCGTGTGCGGCCGACGGCGGCCCTACTATCGGCTGAGGCGACGAAGGGAGTCTGGATGGCGACGACCACACAGATGCGGGGAACGGACGGCTGCGCCTCGGGCTGCGGCTGCAACCCACCCGCCTGACCATCCCGACGAGCCACGGCGGGGCACCCTGACGAGGGTGCCCCGCCGTCGTCGTCCGACTCAGAAGCCGGTGATCCAGATCAGGAGCGCCAGCACGGCGGTGAGCGCGCCGATCGCGCCGGTCTGTACCACGGCGCGGTTGCGTGCGGGCGCATAGACAAGAGCGGCCGTGGCCACCGCGCCGACCACGAGGCCGCCGAGGTGGCCTATCAGCGAGATCCCCGGGATCACGACGCTGATCAGGACATTGAGGCCGATGATCCCGAAGACCTGCCCGGCGGGTGCCCTGAGCCGCCGCAGCACGACGACCAGCGCACCCATCAGCCCGAACACGGCCCCCGACGCGCCGGCCACCTGCTCGTTCGCGCCGTAGAAGAGCATCACCGCGGTGGCGCCGCCGAGCATGGAGGCGAGGTACAGGGCGAGGAAGCGACCGCGCCCGAGCACGATCTCCAGATCCCGGCCCAGCATCCACAGCGCCAGCATGTTGAACACCAGGTGGATCGGACCGATGTGCAGGAACCCCGAGGTGAGCACCCGCCACCACTCGCCCTCGTGCACGAACCCCGGCACGAGGGACAGCTCGCGGAACAGCGCCGACATGGAGTTGTACATCGGGTTGCCCGCCTGCACCGCGGTGAGGGCGAAGACCACGATGTTGAGCCCGATCAGCGTCGGCACCACCACCGGACGGCCGCTCGGCGCCGCACCGGCCACGGTGGTGCCCGTCCGGGCGGTGCGATGTCCCTCGGCGACGCAATCGACGCACTGGTAGCCCACCGAGGCCTCACGAAGGCACTCCGGGCACGACGGGCGCCCACACCGCGTACAGCTGAGCCCCGTGGGGCGGTCCGGATGCCGCACGCACACGGCGGCAGGGCCGTAGGGCGAGCCACCGGGCTGGTACGGCGGCGGTCCGGCGGGATACGTCATCACATGACTCGGGACGCTCAGGCCGAGACGTCGATGTGCTCGATGACCACGTCGGAGAGCGGCCGGTCCGAGCGGTCGGTCGACGTGGCGGCGATCGCGTCCACGACGGCCCGCGACTCCGCGTCCGCCACCTCACCGAAGATCGTGTGGCGCCGGTTGAGGTGCGGGGTGGGGCCGACCGTGATGAAGAACTGCGAACCGTTCGTGCCCGGGCCCGCGTTGGCCATCGCCAGCAGGTACGGGCGGTCGAACCGCAGCTCCGGGTGGAACTCGTCGCCGAACTCGTACCCGGGCCCGCCGCGGCCGGTGCCCGTCGGGTCGCCGCCCTGGACCATGAACCCGCCGATGACCCGGTGGAAGATCGAGCCGTCGTAGAACGGGCCGGACGTGCCGCCCTGTGCGTTCGGCTGGCTATAGGGCTTCTCCCCGGTGGCCAACCCGACGAAGTTCGCGACCGTCTTCGGGGCGTGGTCCGGGAAGAGAATGATTCGGATGTCGCCCTGGTTCGTCCGGAGCGTCGCGGTGTGCTTGCCGTTTCCTGCTTCCGTCACACCCCCATCGTGCCAGCACCGCCCTCGGGGCGTCCGTCCAGCACCTCGGCGAGGAAGGACGTGACCTCCTGCTCGTAGGCAGCGGGGTCGGCGTTCCACGATGCGGTGTGTTCGACGAGGGGTACCTCGAGGTAGCGCATGGGCCATCCCAGATCCCCGCTGGCGGCGGCGAGCGCCCTGCTGGCCGAGACCGGAACTGCCGTGTCGCCTGCGCTGTGCACGACCAGTGTCGGTGGCCGGACAGCAGGCGGGTTGCGCACCAGGTCGAAGCGGTTGAAGTCGATCCCGATCCGGCGGCTCGTCACCGCACTGGCCAGCGGGGAGAACCCGGGCGGGAGACGCCGGTTGCGCGCCTGCTGGCGCAGCGTGGCACGCCAGTCGACCAGCGGGGCATCCCAGACGACGGCCGCCACACGGGCGGCGTCGGCCGAGCGGTCGAGGAAGGCGCCGGTGACCGCACCACCCATCGACCAGCCGAACAGCACGATCCGCCGCGCACCACGCTCCACCGCGAACCGGACCGCGGCCTCGACGTCCTCCCACTCGGTGTCGCCGAGGTGGTAGTAGCCGTCCGGGCTGGCCGGGGCGTCCACATCGTTCCGGTAGCTGATCACCAGCTGCTGGAGCCCGAGCGCGTGCAGCGCCGGGAGGATCCGCAACGCCTCTCGGCGCGCTCCACCCCTTCCGTGCACCAGCACCGCCCAGGTGTCCCCGTCCGCCGGGACGAACCAGGCGGGGTAGGAGCCCAGCGGGCCGGGCACGTCGACGTTCTCGAACGCGAGACCGCGCGCCGCCGGATCCGGGTCGTACGGTCCGGCGTCGAGCACAGCCGCGGATCCGGGCTCGGGACGATCCCCGCCGATGAGCGGCCGGACCACCTCGTGCTTGCTCTCCCCTGCCACCGGACCCAGCACCGCGAGCCCGCTCTCGTGGTCGGACGCCCACCGCAGCCCCCAGGTACCGGGCTGCGTCGTGAGGCGGCTGGCCGTGAGCGTGATCGCACCGTCGGCGACCGCGAGCACCCGTTCCGGGAAGACCGGTCGAGCTGACGTGTCGAGCAGAACCGAGGAGTAGAACCACCCGATCCCGGCCGCACCCGCCCCCATGCCGAGGCCGACGCCGAGCCCGGCTCCCACCCGCCGCAGCAGCATCACGCCGATGATGATGCCCGCCACCGTGTGCAGCGCGCAGCCGCTCACGCTCACTCCACCCGGTGACCGGGTCCCCACCTGCGGTTTCCCCAGCCACCGGTTCGGGTGAACCGGCAGCCACGAGCGGTGGATCCGTGGCAACTGCCACTCGCCCACCTCGTTGTCCACCAGAGATCAGCGTCGCCCTCGACGACAGCCAGCACGAAGGGATACTCGATGAGCGAGCTTGCACGGCGCACCTTGCGCGCCACCGCTGCCGTGGCCGGGATCGCCGCCGCGGGCGTCGGGCTCGCGGGTCCCGCGTTCGCCGCCCCCGCGGCCCCCGAGCGGCCGTCCACGGACGAGGCCGCCCCCGCACCCGACACCCGCTCCACGCCGAACGTCGTCGGCAACGCGCCCAAGACCTCGGACCTGCCCGACCTGCCCCAGCTCTTCACGATCCAGGGCACCGGCGTCTACACCGCGGACCGCGGGCTCCCCCAGCTGCCCGCGTCCCGCCAGCTGCCCACCAACGCGCTGCCGAGCACGGGCGACACCGTCAACGTCGGGAACACCCAGCCGACGCGGAGCACCGACGTCGAGTTCCGGTCCGCCGCACCTCAGCAGCAGGACAGCGCGATGCAGCGGCTCGACGCCGGTTCGATGTTCGACACCGTCCCCGGCCAGGTGCTGGGCGCAACCGCGAACAACGACGTCCGTTCCTGACGGTCGGGTGCGATAGGTCCGGGCGCACGTGCCGGCCGCCCGGACCTATCCCGTCCGCCCGCTGGTCGCGCAGGCCTTACCTCCGACGTCATCGACCCGACGACCCATCCCGGGCGAGAGTCGATCCCGACAGCACCGACGTCAGGAGGATCGCCATGACCGCCCTCTCGCTCGCTCGCATCGTCTCCGTCCGTGATGGAGGCTTGCTGCTCCGGTTCGCCCTCCGGCTCGACGCCGCCGGATCAGGCGCGTTGGGTCTGCTGGGGCTCCTTGCGGCCGCGCCGCTGGCCGACCCGCTCGGCATGACAGCAGGCGGGCTGCGCGGGACCGGCGCGTTCCTCGTCGCCTACGCGCTCGCGCTCGTGTTCATCGCCGCACGGCCGGTGATTCCGAGGGCCGCCGCATGGACGGTCGTCCTGGGGAACAGCGCCTGGGTCCTGGGCAGCATCGGTGCCGCAGTGGCCGGGTGGGACACGTTCACCGCACTCGGCGTGGCCGTGGTGCTCGCCCAGGCCGCCGCCGTGGCGGTGTTCGCCGACCTGCAGTGGATCGGCTTGCGCAGGGCTCGCTGACCGACGTCTCAGGTTCGAGGGCTGATCTCGCCCATCTTCGACCAGCCCTCGCCGGGGACACCCTGCACGCTCACGATGTCGGGCGTGGTGGCCACGACGTCCGGCGCCCAACCGATGAAGGTCTTGAAGTGGTCGGACCCCACGTGTGCGGCCGCTGCATCGTCCTGGAACGCCTCGACCACCACGAACTGGTTCGGATCGGTGACGCTGCGGGACCACTCGAAGAAGATGTTGCCCGGCTCGGCCCGGGTGGCCTCGGTGAAGTCGGCCACCCGGTCGAGCCACTGGTCGGCGTGCTCGGGCCGGATCGTGAACTTGGCGACGATGAAGATCATGTGTCCTCCGGTCAATAGTGCTTGCGCAGCACCATCAGTGAGCGCGCCGTGATGCGGAGCCTTCCACCCGGCCGCGCGTCGCGTTCCCGCCTGCGGGCGCGCGCCCGCAGCGGGTCGGCGGTGTCGACCACGATCGTCCAGATCCGCCCGTACGCCTCGCCGGGCAAGGTGAACGGAACGGCCTGGTGGTGGGCGTTGAACAGCAGCAGGAACGAGTCGTCCACGACGCGGCGGCCGATCGCGTCGCGCTCGGGGATGCCCTCACCGTTGAGGTAGATGGCCAGCGAACGCGCGAACCCGGTGTTCCAGTCCTCCTCGCTCATCGGCTGCCCGTCCGGGCGGAGCCACGCGATGTCCCCGATGTCGGATCCTCGGATGGACCGGCCCTGGAAGAAGCGCCGCCTGCGGAAGACCGGGTGCTCGCGGCGCAGCGCGGCGACCTGGGAGATGAAGTCGGTGAGCACGGAGTTGTCCCGTGCGATCGACCAGTCCACCCACGCGAGCTCGTTGTCCTGGCAGTACACGTTGTTGTTGCCGTGCTGGGTTCGGCCGATCTCGTCGCCGTGGGCGAGCATCGGCACGCCCTGCGACAGCAGCAGCGTCGCGATGAAGTTGCGCTTCTGCCGCTCCCGAAGCGCGTGGACCGCACCGTCGTCGGTCGGGCCCTCTGCGCCGTGGTTCCACGACCGGTTGTGGCCCTCCCCGTCGCGGTTGTCCTCGCCGTTGGCCTCGTTGTGCTTGTCGTTGTAGGAGACGAGGTCGTTCAGGGTGAACCCGTCGTGGGCGGTGACGAAGTTGATGGACGCGATCGGCCTGCGGTTGTCCTTCTCGTACAGGTCGGACGAACCGGTGAAGCGCGATGCGAACTCGCCGAGGCTCGCCGGCTCGCCGCGCCAGAAGTCGCGCACTGTGTCGCGGAACTTCCCGTTCCACTCGGTCCACAGCGACGGGAAGCCGCCGACCTGGTAGCCGCCCTCGCCGACGTCCCACGGCTCGGCGATCAGCTTGACCTGGCTGATCACGGGGTCCTGGTTGACGAGGTCGAAGAACGCGGCGAGCCGATCGACCGCGTGGAACTCCCTGGCCAGAGCGGCGGCGAGGTCGAAGCGGAAGCCGTCGACGTGCATCTCGAGCACCCAGTACCGCAGCGAGTCCATGATCAGGCGCAGTGACTCGTGGGCCCGGACGTTGAGGCTGTTCCCGGTGCCGGTGGTGTCGTCGTAGAACTCCGGCTGGTCGGGCACCAGCCGGTAGTAGTTGGGATTGTCGATGCCCCGGAACGACAGCGTCGGTCCGAGGTGGCTGCCCTCCGCGGTGTGGTTGTAGACGACGTCGAGGATGACCTCGATCCCGGCCCGGTGGAACTGCTTGACCATGTTCTTGAACTCCTGCACCTGCTCGCCGCGGGTGCCGAAGGACGCGTAGTCGTTGTGCGGGGCGAAGAAGCCGATCGTGTTGTAGCCCCAGTAGTTCGACAGGCCGCGCTGCCCCAGCCCGTGGTCGTGCACGAACTGGTGCACCGGCATCAGCTCGATGGCGGTGACGCCCAGGTCCTTGAGGTGCTTGATCATCACCGGGTGGACGAGCCCCGAATAGGTCCCCCTGATCTCGGGCGGCACGTCCGGGTGCGTCATCGTCATGCCCTTGACGTGCGCCTCGTAGATCACGGTCTCGTGGTACGGGATGCGCAGCGACCGATCACCCGTCCAGTCGAAGAACGGGCTCACCACCACCGAGCGCGGCATGTACGGCGCCGAGTCGGTGTGGTTCAGCGAGCGCGGCTCACCGAACCGGTAGGAGAAGAGCGCCTCGTCCCAGCGCACGTGCCCGTCGATCGCCTTGGAGTACGGGTCGAGCAGCAGCTTCGCCGGGTTGCATCGCAGGCCGGCCCGTGGGTCGTACGGGCCGTGCACGCGGAAGCCGTAGCGCTGCCCGGGGCGCACGCGCGGCAGGTAGCCGTGCCAGATCAGCACCTCGCGCTCGGGGAGGTCGACGCGCGTCTCCCTGCCGTTCTCGTCGAACAGACATAGTTCTACGCGCTCGGCGACCTCGGAGAAGAGCGCGAAGTTCGTGCCGCCCCCGTCGTAGTTGGCGCCCAGTGGGTACGGCGAGCCCGGCCAGATCTCCACTTGGGACACTCGGGTCAGACCGACGCTCCGACCAGCTCGGCGAGCCGCGGGAACTGCTCCTCGACCGGGCCCTCGTCGAAATTCCAGAGCAGCTCTGTGACCCCGATCCGCTCCAGCCGCGGGATCGCCTCGACGATCTGCGCGGGCGAACCGGTAGGCGACGCGCCGTCAGCGGTGGGCTCGGTCGCGGGGAACTGGTTGACCCGCACGACCACCGGGAGCGTCGCCGGGTCGCGACCTGCCTCTTCGGCCGCGGCGCGGTACACCTCCACCGTGCCCTCGAGCGCCTCCCAGCCGAACCACACGGGGTTCAGGCCCAGCCCGAGCCGGGCGGCGCGCTGGATCCCGCCCGGCGATGCAGCGCCGGCGAGGATCGGAATGTCATCCCGTAGCGGCTTCGGGCCGACGTTCGACTCCTCGATCCGGTAGAAGCGGCCGTCGTACGAGACCGGGTCGGATCCCCAGACTGCGCGCACCGCTTCGATGAACTCGCTGAAGCGGGGGCCACGACTGCTCAGCGGCACACCAGCGGCCTCGAACTCCTGCGCCATCCAACCCTGGCCGAGCCCCGCGACCACCCGACCGCCGCTGAGCCGGTCGAGCGTGGCGAACCGGCGCGCGAGGTCGGCTGGGTTGTGCAGCAGGGCAACCATGATGCTGGTGCCGAGCGTGATCCGGCTGGTGCGCGCCGCGGCGAACGCCAGTACCTCGAGCGGCGCGAGCACGGAGTCGTACGCGTCCGGTAGCGGAACCGTCTGCCCGTCCATCAGGCCGCCCGCGGTGGGGGACAGAAGGCGCTCGAACGTCCACACCGTGTCGAGGCCGATGCGTTCCGCCGTCTCGGCCACCGTGCCGATGGTGTCGGCACTCGCGGTCGAACCTGTCGTGGGGAGCGAGACACCGAGCTTCACGCTTCGTGACAGTAGTCCGCATTCGCCCGTCGGCAAGCGTGGTATACCAAGGCGATGGTGCACGACGAGGCGGCCGTGCTGCCGCCGCTCGGCCGCTCGACCACGCGGTCGGACCTGGTGGCCGCGTCGATCAAGTCCGCGATCCTGTCCGGCCGGCTCCGGCCGGACGAGCTGCTCGTCGAGCGCAAGCTGGCCGACCTCCTCGGCGTCTCCAAGACCCCGGTGCGCGAGGCGCTGATCGCGCTGACCTCGTCGGGCCTGCTCACGCCCACCCGCAACCGCGGGGTCGCCGTACGTCGCCTGCGACCGGAGGACGTGCAGCAGGTCTACGAGATGCGGCTGCTGGTCGAGCCGTGGGCCGCGGGCCAGGTGGCCGCCACCGGCACGTTCGACGCCGCCGAGGCGCGCCGCGCGCTCGACGACGCGGCGCGCTTCGTCGAGGCGGACGACCACCCCGGGCTGAGTCTCGCCAACCGGCGGTTCCACCGCAGCATCTACTCCACCTGCGCGAACGAACTGGTGATCCGCTCCCTCGACGACCTGCAGGACCTCACCGCGCTCGGCACCGTGAGCCTGCTGTGGGAGCAGTGGCCGACCTGGCGCGCCGAGCTGGAGGAGCACCGCGAGATCCTCGCCGCGGTCCAGGAACGAAGGGCCGCCGACGCCGAGGAACTGATGCGGGGCCACATCCAGCGTTCGATCACCCGGCTGCAGGACGAGCGAGAGCGAGCCGCGGCAGGCTAACGACGGCGGCGGAACTCGGCGAGCGTCGACTCGTCCGGTGGGTACGTGCCACGCAGGGGCGCGCCCGACTCGATCTTCTCGAGCACGAACGCCTCCAGCCGCTCCTGCTCGACGGCCGCCGCGGCCACCTCGGCCGCGAGGTGCCGCGGCACACAGACGACGCCGTCGCGGTCGCCGACCATGATGTCGCCCGGGTAGACCGGCACCTCGGCGCAGCCGATCGGCACGTTCAGGTCCACCGCGTGGTGCTGGGCGAGGTTGGTGGTGGCCGCCGCGCCCGCCGCGAACGTCGGCAGCGCCAGTTCGGCGAAGCCCTCGCTGTCGCGTACCGACCCGTCGGTGACGAACCCGGCCACGCCGCGGCGCAGCAGCCGCGTGGCGAGGATGTGACCGAGCGACGCCGCCCGCGTCTGGCGCCGGGCGTCGACGACGAGGACCGCGCCGGGCGGCACCGTCTCGACGGCCTTGCGCTGCGGGTGGTCGTAGTCCTGGAACACCGACAGCGTGTCCACGTCCTCGCGCGACGGGATGCAGCGCAGCGTGAACGCCTCGCCGACCATGCGGGTCTGCGAGGGGTTCAGCGGCACGAGCCCGTGCAGGAACGTGTTGCGCAGGCCGCGCGCCATGAGCTGGGTGGTCACGGTAGCGGTGCTGACGCTGCCCAGTGCCTCGAGCGTGCCGCGGTCCACGGTCTCGGTCGTCATGACCCTCCTCATCGAGCGATCCGGATGGTATACCAGTACACCAAGACGCCCGTTCACTCGACGACGAGGGGAACACGAATGACCGAGCGGCCGGGAGCCGTGGCACCTCCGGCGAACAACTTCCTCGCCTACCTGCGAGCATTCGGCCCCGGCATCGTCGTGGCGCTGAGCTGGGTCGGCACCGGCGACCTGATCGACAACTCGGTGGCGGGCGGCAACTACGGGTACGCCCTGCTGTGGGTGCTGCCGCTCTCGCTCGTCTTCCGGTTCGTCTTTGTGAACGCACTGGGCAAGTACCCGCTCTACAACATGCAGCAGGACCCGAGCATCGTGCGCGGCATCGCCAGGACGCACCCGGCCTTCGGCTGGCTGATGCTCGTCTCGTTCGTGCTCTACACCCACATCCTGCTGGCGTTCACCCTCAGCGGCGTCGGCGTGGCGCTGGAGGGGCTGTTCGGCGGGCTGCCCACGTTCTGGTGGTCGGTGATCGGGGCGTTATCGGTCTTCGCCGTCACGCTCAAGGGCGCCTATCGGCTGATCGAGCGCATCTTCAAGGTGGTGCTGGCGCTCATGGTGCTCACCTTCGTGGTCGGCATCGCGCTCGTCGGGATCAACTGGGGTGAGCTGGTCAAGGGCTTCGCGTTCGAGCTGCCGGCGCAGCAGGGCCTCTTCGACTCCGGCCTGGTGGCGTCCAGCCTCGTGCTCGCCACGCTCGGCTCGATGGCCAACCTCTTCTACCCGGAGTTCCTGCGGGAGAAGGGCTGGACCACGCCGGCGCATCGTCGCGTGCAGCAGTACGACCTGCTGTTCGGCACGATGGTGGTGCTGTTCCTCGGCGTCGCGGTGTGGGCGATCGGGGCCGAGGTGCTGTTCGGGAAGCAGGGTGTGAGCGAGGCCGGGGACATCGCGGCCGCGCTGGGCGCCGCCGTCGGCCCCGTCGGCCCGTACATCTTCTACCTCGGCCTGCTCGGGGCAGCGTGGACGACGGTGGCGGGGTCGCTCTTCGCGCTGGCGAAGATGGTGGTCGAGGCACTGCACGTGGTGCGCCCCGGCCGGGAGGAGCGCTACCCGGGCGGCCGCACCAGCGACCCCGCCTACCGCTGGGTGATCGTCTGGGGTCTGCTCGCGGTCGTGTGGTCCCTGCCGCACGCGCCCGGATTCGTGGCGCTCGTCGTGGTGTCCCACGTGCTGACGTCGCCGTTCCTGCTGCTGATCGTGATCGCCCTCATCGTGATGCTCAACCGCGCGGACATCATGGGCCGGTACACGAACAGCTGGAAGGAGAACGTCGGGCTCGGGCTCGTCGCCGCCTTCGTCGCGGTCGCCGCCGTGCAGGGGATCGGCAAGGCTGTGGGTGAGCTGTTCTCGTGATCGAAAGGAACCATGAGTGACGACCGTCGCCGCAGCAGTGGCCGACCTGCTCGCCGAAGCGGGCGCCCGCCGCTTCTACACCGTGCCAGGGGAGTCGTTCCTCAGCCTGATCGACGAGGTCGACCGGCATCCCGGACTCCAGTTGGTGTCGGTGCGACATGAATCCGGTGCGGCGTTCATGGCCGACGCCGACGCCCGGTTGACGGGCGTTCCCGCCGTGGCCATGGCGAGCCGCGGCCCCGGTGCGTCGAACCTCGCGATCGGCGTGCACACCGCCCACCAGGACTCGACGCCCATGATCGTGCTACTCGGGCAGGTCGACTCACACCTGCGCGGGCGCGAGGCCTTCCAGGAGGTCGACCTCACCGCGTTCTACGGCCCGATCACCAAGTGGGCCGTCACGGCAGAACGCGCCGAGGACGTGCCCGGCCTCGTCGCCGAGGGTTGGCGGATCGCGATGTCCGGCCGCCCGGGCCCGGTGGCGATCGCGATCCCGAGCGACTTCGTGGACGCCGAGTTCTCGGGCGCTGTGGCGCCGCCGGTCGCGGAGCCGGCCGGCACGGACACCGCCGCCGTCGAGGAGCTGGCGGGCCGCCTGCTCGCCGCGCGCCGGCCGGTCGCCATCGCCGGGGAAGGGGCCCGCCCGGCCCGCGACCGGCTCGTGGCCGCGGCAGAACGCTTCGGCATCGGCGTCTGCACGTCGTTCCGCCGCCAGGACGCCTTCCCGGTGGACCACCCGAACTTCCTGGGCCACCTCGCGCTGGCGACCCCGGACGCCACCGTCGATGCCGTGGCGGGCGCGGACCTGCTGCTCGTCATCGGCACCCGGCTCGACGAGGTCACTACCCAGCGGTACGGGCTGCCGGCGCCCGGATGCGAGGTCGTCCCGATCGGCCGGTACGGCCACGGCGGGATCGACGCCGATCCGGCCGACGTGCTGGCGGCGCTCGCGCGCTGGGACGGACCAGCGCGCGAGGTGGACTGGACGCCGGTGCACTCGGCCGTCGATGACTGGTCGACGCTCCCCGCCGTCGACGCCGACGGGGGCGTGCACCCGGCCGCCGTGATCGCCGCCCTGCACCGGCACCTCCCCGTCGACGGGATCGTCACCAACGACGCAGGCAACTTCGCCGCCTTCCTGCACCGCTACTGGCGCTTCCCGCCCACCACCACCCAGCTCGCGCCCGTGAACGGCGCGATGGGCTACGCCGTGCCTTCCGCGGTCGCCGCCGCGGCGGCCGCACCGGAGCGCACCGCCGTGGCGGTGGTCGGTGACGGCGGTGTCCTCATGACCGGCCATGAGATCGAGACCGCGGTGCGGATCGGCGTGCCCGTCGTCGTGCTCGTGCTGCAGAACGGCATGTACGGGACGATCGCGATGCACCAGGCTCGTGACCTGGGTCGTACCTCGGGCGTCGACATCGGCGACGTCGACCTCGTGCGGTGGGCCGAGGGGTTGGGGGCCGCCGCGTACGGCGTGACCGAGGCGGGAGAGCTGGACGACGCGCTGCACCGCGCCGTCACCGGCGGGCGGCCTGCGGTGGTGGCAGTCCGGACCGATCCGGACATCATCACGCCGACGGCGACGCTCGCCGGCCTGCTCGAGCGGGTGCCGGTGTGAGGCGGGCGCCGGAGGAGCTGCGCAGCCACCGCTGGTTCGGAGCCAGCGACCTACGGTCTTTCGGACACCGGTCCCGTGCGCAGCAGATGGGCTACGACGCCGAGGAGTACACCGGCCGGCCGGTGATCGGCATCCTCAACACCTGGAGCGAGCTCAACCCCTGCCACACGCACTTCCGGGAGCGGGCCGAGGAGGTCAAGCGCGGGGTGTGGCAGGCGGGCGGGTTCCCGGTGGAGCTGCCGGCGATGTCGCTGTCGGAGCCGTTCCAGAAGCCGACCACGATGCTCTACCGCAACATGCTCGCGATGGAGGCCGAGGAGCTGCTGCGCTCCCACCCCGTCGACGGGGCGGTGCTGATGGGCGGCTGCGACAAGACCACGCCGGGCCTCGTGATGGGCGCGACGAGCATGGGGCTCCCGTTCGTGTTCCTGCCGGCGGGCCCGATGCTGCCCGGCCGTTGGGGCACCGAGGTGCTCGGCAGTGGCTCGGACACCTGGAAGTACTGGGACCGCAAGCGCGCCGGCACGATCTCCGACGAGGACTGGCGCGCTATCGAGGGTGGCATCGCCCGCTCCCCGGGGCACTGCATGACGATGGGTACGGCCAGCACGATGACGGCGGCGGCGGAGGCGCTCGGCCTGACCCTGCCCGGCGCATCGTCGGTGCCGGCCGCGTTCTCCGGCCACGCCCGGATGGCGGTGGCGACCGGACGCCGGATCGTGGACATGGTGTGGGAGGACCTGCGGCCCGGCCAGGTACTCATGGCCGCCGCCTTCACGAACGCCGTCACGGTGGTGATGGCGCTGGGCGGCTCGACCAACTCGGTGATCCACCTGGTCGCGATGGCAGGCCGCGCGGGGGTGAAGCTGTCGCTCGACGACTTCGACGCAGTCTCCCGGCGCACGCCCGTCCTCGCGAACATCCGCCCGTCCGGCGCACACCTCATGGCCGACTTCCACGACGCGGGCGGCCTGCGTGCCCTGATGGTCGAGCTGGGCGACCTGCTGGACCCGGATGCCCGCACCGTCGCCGGCACGACCATCGGGGAGAACATCGCAGGTGCTGTGACGCACGACGCGGACGTCATCCGCAGCCGCGACCGCGCGCTCTTCCCGGAAGGCGCGCTCGTCGTGCTGCGCGGCAGCCTCGCCCCGGACGGCTGTGTGCTCAAGACGTCGGCCGCCAGCCCGCACCTGCTCCAGCACACCGGGCGCGCCGTGGTGTTCGACGACTACGACGACCTCGCCGCCCGCATCGACGCCGACGACCTCGACGTCGACGCGGACTCCGTGCTCGTGCTGCGCGGAGCCGGCCCGATCGGCGGCCCCGGCATGCCCGAGTGGGGCCAGCTGCCGATCCCGAAGAAGCTGCTGCGCGCCGGGGTGACCGACATGGTCCGCATCTCCGACGCCCGGATGAGCGGTACGAGCTTCGGAACCTGCGTGCTCCACGTCGCGCCTGAGTCGGCGGCGCGCGGCCCGCTCGCCCTCGTCCGCGACGGCGACCTCGTCCGGCTGGACGTGCCCGGCCGCCGCCTGGACCTGCTCGTGCCGGACGAGGAGCTCGCGACCCGCCGGGAAGCGTGGCGCCCGCCCGCGCCGCCGCCGGCGCGTGGGTACGGCGCGATGTTCGCCCGGCACGTCACGCAGGCCGACCAGGGGTGCGACTTCGACTTCCTCGCCGGATCCGGCGCCCCGGAGCCCGCCATCCACTGACTATGCGCCGGTGCTCCCGTCCACCGACTCGCTGCTCCGGGGAGTCGTCGCGTGCGGACCGTCGGTCACAGTTGATCACCATAGGGAAGACTGGCGCCGTGCCTGAGTGGAGTCCCATCGCGACCGGCGAGTCCCGCGCCCAGGTGTTCCGGCGCGACGACGGAGCGCTGATCGCGAAACACGTGGCATCGGGCGGCGTCGACGACCTGCTCGAAGAGCGCCTGCGGATCGAGTGGCTGGCCGGCACCGGCATCCCGGGTCCGTCCGTCGTGGACTGGTCGACGTCCGATGCCGGCGCCCGCCTGGTGATGACGACGGTTCCGGGTGTCCCGGCGAGCGAGCTGGACTCGAACACGCTGCTGCGCGCGTGGCCGGCCCTCGTCGGCATGCTGCGCCGATTGCATGAGCTCCCGGCGGCGGACTGCCCGTTCGAGCGGACTCTGGGAACGATGTTCCGGATCGCGGAGGACGTGGTCCGCCGTGACGCCGTCATCCCCGACTTCCTCACCGAGGACCAGCACGGCCGGCCGCACACCGAGCTGCTGGCCGACCTGCGCACCCAGCTCGACGAGCGCCTCGCTCAGGAGTCGAAGGACCTGGTGGTCTGCCACGGAGACGCGTGCCTGCCGAACTTCATGGTCGACCCGGACACGCTGACCTGCACGGGCCTGATCGACCTCGGCCGCCTCGGCACAGCAGACCGCCACGCCGACCTGTCCCTGCTGCAGGCCAACGCGAGCGAGACCTGGGAAGGCGACGACGAGCCCCGAGCGGACCGCCTACTGGCCGACCTCTACGGCCCGGAGCGCGTCGACCCCGACCGGATGCGGTTCTACCTCCACCTGGACCCACTGACCTGGTCGTGACGGCGTCCGGATCAGGACAGGTGAGCGAGCACGTTGATCACGGTGCCACTGGGATCTTCCATGAAGAAGCGACGGACACCCCATGGCTCGTTGGTGAGCGGGTACACGACGCGCAGTCCACGCCGGACAACCTCGGCATGCGCGGCGTCAACCGCGTGCGGGTCGCCGAGGTCGACCCCGAAACGTGGCGGAGGGTTCTCCATCCCGCGTGGAGGGATGAGGACCTGAGCCGTGGGGTTCGTCGGCGAGGTGACGCCAAGGATCGGATCTTCCATCGCAACCTCGAACCCGAGAACCTCGACGTAGAAGTCCCGGGAGGCGGCGAGGTCGTCTCCATCGGCGTAAGCGACGATTCTTTTGATCACCAGGCCAGGATGACAGCGGCGCGCCCCGGAGGGCTTGGACAAACCGGAACCGCCGCCGCCGTGACCGCGACCGCCCGGTTTGCGCGCCACGTGATGACCTCGCACAGCCCACAGCTACCGCGAGGACCGCGACGAACGCTCGGACAAGGTGGTCGAGAGGTAGGCGAGCGCCCTCCGCGAGATCGGGGTTCCGGGGGCGGAGCCCCCGGCCGGGGGTCTGGGGGCTTGGCCCCCAGAGGAAACCCGACACGCGACAGGGCGAACGCTCTCCGCGAGCAGGGTTCGCCCGAGCGTGGAGACGAGGGGAATCGAACCCCTAACCCCCGCCTTGCAAAGGCGGTGCTCTGCCAATTGAGCTACGTCCCCTGGCTGAACGGGGACGTTACCCGCTCAGCAGCGGGCGGTGTCGCCCGGGTTCAGTTCTTGGTGGCCTCGTGCCAGAGGTCGGTCTCGCGGGAGGCGCGCACCTTGGAAAAGATGAAGGCGCCCGCGGCGAGAGCGACTGCCACGGCGATGAGCTTCTTCACGAGGATCACGTCCTAACCTGTCCCGAAGGATGTCCGGAGTGGAGCTCAGGGAAGTGGGCCCAGCTGGATTTGAACCAGCGACCTCGTCGTTATCAGCGACGCGCTCTAACCAACTGAGCTATGGGCCCTTGCGCCGGGGACGAGGCTACCGCAGCACCCCCGGCCGCCTTCAACCGGATACCCCCTCGGGTCAGTCCCGCTCCGAGAGGGTGACCTCGATGCCGCCGACGAGGTCGGCGGACACGTTGTAGACGAACGCGCCCACCGTGACGGCCACGGCGAAGAGCAGGCTGTTGATCGCCCCGATCACCGCGGCGAAGCCGAACACCCGTCCGGCGCTGATCAGCGGGCTGCCCGTGGGGGTGTCCCCGGACACCAGGTCGGCGTAGGTGCCGTTGAGCCGGTCCCACACCCCCATGCCGTCGAGTGCGCCGTAGAGCACGCCGACCGCCACCAGCCAGATGAAGAACAGCACGACGGCCAGCACGAGGCCCAGCTTCAGCGCCGACCACGGGTCGAGCCGCTTGAGCTGGAGTGCCGCCTGCCGTGGTGGCCGGTTGCGCACGGAGCGCACGGTGGACCAGCTGCCGGTGTCGGCCGAGCCACCCGACCCAGCGCGCTGCTCGTCGTAGTGCGCCGGCGGCTCGAGGAACGCGGTGGGGCCCTCGTCGAGCAGCGTGGTGTCCTGCTCCTCTTGAGAGGGCTCTGGCGGCGCTTCCGTGGCTCCACCGCCCCCCGACATCCGGTGCCACGGCGGCGGGGCCGCCGCTTCCGGCCCCGGCCCTGGCATCGGGCCGGGCGCGGGCTCCGGGTCCGGCGGACGCGGAGCGGGCGCGGGAGCCGGCGAAGAGGCCTCCGCCGGCACCTCCGGCGCCGAAGCCGCCTGCGCCTCCCCCGTCGGGCCGCCGGCTCCCCCGTGGGGCCGCGGCAGCTGGATGTGCGCCGTGGGCGCATCCGGGCCCGTGGGATCCACCGGCCGCTCGGCGGCGGGCGCCTCCTCGGACTGCGCGGGAGCCGACCCGTTCGCCCCAGCAGCACCGCCGGGCCGAGCGGGCGCGGCCTCCGCTCCGTTCGCCTGTCCGTTCGCCTGCGGCGGGATCGCCGCCTGCTCGCCGGTGGCCACGCGGCCACGGCCGTCGGACTCGTCCGGTGTGCTCGTCGTGTCGTTCACGAGGTGAACGTCTCCTCGGGGACTGGTGGGTGGGGCGGCTCGCGAGCTCAGTCGGCCGACTGGTCGTCCGCGTCGTCCTCGGCGTTGCGCGCCACCGCGAGAAGCGTGGCACTCTCGCCGAGGTTCATCAGGCGGACCCCCTTCGTCTGCCGGCCGGCCTTGCGGACCTCCCTGGCGGTCGTGCGAATCACCCCTCCGGTGGAGGTGATCGCGTACAGCTCGTCGTCGATCCCGACGATGAGCGCGCCGACCAGAGTGCCACGGCGGCGGTCGTACTGGAGGGTCAGAACACCCTTGCCGCCCCGACCCTGCACCGGATAGTCCTCGATCGGGGTGCGCTTGGCGTACCCGCCTGCTGTGGCGACGAGCACGAACGTGTCCGGCTGCACCACGGCGAGCGACAGCAACCGGTCGCCCTCGTTGAAGCGCATGCCCAGCACGCCGGACGTGGCGCGACCCATCGGACGCAGTGCGTCGTCGCTCGCGGCGAACCGGATGGACTGGCCCTCCGCGGAGACGAGCAGCAGGTCGTCGGTGGCCGAGCAGAGCACGGCTCCCACGAGCTCGTCGTCCTCGCGCAGGTTGATGCCGATCAGGCCGCCGGTGCGGTTGGAGTCGAAGTCGGTGAGCCGCGACTTCTTCACCAGACCACTTCTCGTCGCAAGGACGAGATATGGCGACGCCTGGTAGTCCTTGATCTGCATGACCTGCGCGATGTGCTCGTCCGGCTGGAACGCGAGCAGGTTGGCCACGTGCTGGCCGCGAGCGCTGCGGTTGGCCTCCGGCAGCTCGTATGCCTTGAGGCGATACACCCGGCCCTTGTTCGTGAAGAACAGCATCCAGTCGTGCGTGGAGCACACGAAGAAGTGGGCGACGATGTCGTCCTGCTTCAGCTGCGCACCCTGCACACCCTTCCCGCCGCGCTTCTGCGCCCGGTACAGGTCGGTCTTGGTGCGCTTGGCGTAGCCGGTCTGAGTAATCGTCACAACGACATCTTCGACCGCGATCAGGTCCTCGTTGGTGACGTCGCCGTCGTCGGCCACGATCTTCGTGCGCCGCTCGTCGCCGTGCTTCTCGACGATCTCGATGAGCTCGTCGCGCACGATCGTGCGCTGCCGCTCCGGCCGGGCGAGGATGTCCTCGAGGTCGGCGATCGTGCGCTCGATCTCGGCCAGCTCGTCGATGATCTTCTGTCGTTCCAGCGCGGCGAGCCGCCGCAACTGCATGTCCAGGATCGCCTGGGCCTGGATCTCGTCGACGTCGAGCAGCTCGATCAGACCCTGGCGAGCGACGTCGACCGTCTCCGACGCTCGGATCAGCGCGATGACCTCGTCGAGCGCATCGAGCGCCTTGACGTAGCCGCGCAGGATGTGGGCCCGCTCCTCGGCCTTGCGCAGCCGGTAGCGGGTGCGCCGGACGATGACCTCGATCTGGTGGCGGATGTAGTTGCGCACCATCTGGTCGAGCCGGAGCGTGCGCGGCACACCGTCGACGATGGCCAGCATGTTGACGCCGAAGCCCTGCTGCAGCTGGGTGTGCTTGTACAGGTTGTTGATCACGACCTTGGCGACGGCGTCGCGCTTGAGCGTGATGACGATCCGCATGCCGACCCGGTCGGACGACTCGTCGTTGATCTCGGCGATGCCGGAGAGCTTGCCGTCGCGGTGCTGCTGCGCGATCGACTCGATGAGGTTGTCCGGGTTGACCTGGTACGGCAGCTCGGTGACCACGAGGGTGGTGCGCCCCTTGGCGTCCTCCTCGACCTCGACCACCGCACGCATCCGCACCGAGCCGCGGCCGGTGCGGTAGGCCTGCTCGATCCCGTCGCGGCCGACGATCGTGCCCGCGGTCGGGAAGTCGGGCCCCTTGATGCGCTGCATGAGCGCGGTGAGGAGCTCCTCGTCGTTGGCCTCCCAGTTGTCCAGCGCCCACACGACGCCGTCGCCGACCTCGCGCAGGTTGTGCGGCGGGACGTTGGTAGCCATGCCGACGGCGATGCCGACGCTGCCGTTGATCAGCAGGTTGGGCACCCGCGACGGCAGGACCAGCGGCTCCTGGGTCTTACCGTCGTAGTTGTCGGCCAGGTCGACGGTGTCCTCGTCGATGTCCTGCAGCATCGCCATGGCGAGCGGGGACAGCCGGCACTCCGTGTACCTCATGGCGGCAGCTGGGTCGTTGCCGCGGGAGCCGAAGTTGCCCTGCCCGTCGATCAGCGGGTACCGCAGCGCCCAGGGCTGGGCGAGCCGGACGAGGGCGTCGTAGATGGCCGAGTCGCCGTGCGGGTGGTAGTTACCCATCACCTCGCCGACGACGCGCGCGCACTTGACGTACGAGCGATCCGGCCGGAAGCCGTTCTCCCCCATCGAGTACAGCACCCGCCGGTGCACCGGCTTGAGCCCGTCCTCGACCAGGGGCAGCGCCCGGCCAACGATCACGCTCATCGCGTAGTCGATGTAGGAGCGCTGCATCTCCTGCTGGATGTCGACCGGCTCGGTGCGGTCGCCTTCCGGCGGCGGGGGCAGCGTGGGGTCCAAGGTGTCGGTCATCGTCCTTCTCTGCTCGTACGGTTCCGGTTCCGGTATCGGGCGCGCGGACTACACGTCCAGGAACCGCACGTCCTTGGCGTTGCGCGTGATGAACGATCGGCGGGACTCGACGTCCTCGCCCATCAGGATCGAGAACAGCTCGTCGGCCGTGGCGGCGTCGTCGAGTGTGATCTGCATGAGCAGCCGGTGGGCCGGGTCCATCGTGGTCTCCCAGAGCTCCTTGGCGTTCATCTCGCCGAGGCCCTTGTAGCGCTGGACGCCCTCTTCCTTGGGCAGCTTCTTGCCCGCTGCCCGGCCGGCCTCGATGAGGCCGTCGCGCTCGCGGTCGGTGTAGGCGAACTCCGGCTCGCTGCCCCGGCCGCCCCACTTGATCTTGTAGAGCGGAGGCTGTGCGAGGAACACGTGGCCGGCCTCGACCAGCGGCCGCATGAAGCGGAACAGCAGGGTGAGCAGCAGGGTGCGGATGTGCTGACCGTCGACGTCGGCGTCGGCCATCAGCACGATCTTGTGGTACCGCAGCTTGGAGAGGTCGAACTCGTCGTGGATGCCCGTGCCCAGCGCCGTGATGATGGCCTGGACCTCGGTGTTCTTGAGCACGCGGTCGATCCGCGCCTTCTCGACGTTGATGATCTTGCCGCGGATCGGCAGGATCGCCTGGTACATCGAGTCGCGGCCGGACTTGGCCGAGCCCCCCGCCGAGTCGCCCTCCACGATGTAGACCTCGGACTTGGACGGGTCGGTGGAGCGGCAGTCGGCGAGCTTGCCGGGAAGACCGCCGATGTCACCCGCGCTCTTGCGCCGCACCAGCTCGCGGGCCTTGCGCGCCGCCATCCGCGCCTGCGCGGACTGCACCGCCTTGTTGACGATGGTGCGGGCCTCGGTGGGGTTGCGCTCGAACCAGTCGGCGATCCATTCGTTGCTGACCCGCTGCACGAACGACTTGATCTCGGTGTTGCCGAGCTTGGTCTTGGTCTGCCCCTCGAACTGGGGCTCCTTCAGCTTGACCGAGACGATCGCGGCGAGGCCCTCGCGGATGTCGTCGCCGGACAGCGCCGGGTCCTTCTCCTTGAGCAGCTTCTTGTCGCGCGCGTACTTGTTGACGGTGGTCGTCAGCGCGGAGCGGAAGCCCTCCTCGTGGGTGCCGCCCTCGTGGGTGTTGATCGTGTTGGCGAAGGTGTAGACCGACTCCGTGTACCCGGAGTTCCACTGCATCGCCACCTCGACCGCGTGGCCCTCAGCCTCGGCGGCGTACGAGACGAGCTTCTTGTGGATCGGGTCCTTCGACTTGTTCAGGTGGGCGACGAAGTCCTCGAGCCCGCCGGGGTAGCAGAAGGTGTACTCCTTGACCTTCGCCACGTACCCCTCGGCGTCGGGCTCCTCCTCCTCGGCCGGATGCCCGTTGCGCTCGTCGCGCAGGATGATCGTGAGGCCCTTGTTGAGGAAGGCCATCTCCTGCAGGCGACGGCGGATCGTCTCGATGTTGAACGTGAGCGTCTCGAAGATGTCGCCGTCGGGCCAGAACGTGACGGAGGAGCCGGTGCGCTGGGTGGGCTCGCCCTTGCGCAGCGGACCGGGCACCGAGCGGGCGTAGTGCTGGCGCCACACGAAGCCGTCGGTGTGGATCTCGACGTCGAGCGCGACCGAGAGCGCGTTGACCACCGAGACGCCGACGCCGTGCAGACCGCCCGACACCGCGTAGGAGTCGCTGTCGAACTTGCCGCCCGCGTGCAGCATGGTGAGCACCATCTCGACAGCGGGCTTCTTCTCCACCGGGTGCATGCCGACCGGGATGCCTCGGCCGTCGTCGACGACGCGGACGCCACCGTCCTCCTGCAGCGTGACCTCGACGCGCGTGGCGTGGCCCGCCATCGCCTCGTCGACGGCGTTGTCCACGACCTCCCAGATCAGGTGGTGCAGCCCCCGCTCACCGGTGGAGCCGATGTACATGCCGGGCCGCTTACGGACCGCCTCGAGACCCTCGAGAACGGTGATGGACGACGCGCTGTAGGCGTTCTTCTTCTCCGGCACGGGCAGCCTGTCTCCTCGCCATGACGGCCCGGACCGGGCGCACGACAACGCCCCCGTGTCAGAGCCTCTAGACCGGGCGATCGGGGAGCGCCCGGGAACTCGTCTCCATCATACCGGGGCGGCTTGACAGGAACGCGGCTAGGACACCCCCAGAATCGTCGCAGACAGCCGATTGGGAACCTGGACGGGTTCGATCGGCTGCGACGGGGGATGAAACGGGCTACGGCGCCGTCACGTCGCCCTGAATCGCCGCATGGCGCGATCGACGTCATCCGTACGTGTCTCGAGGCCCCCTGCCGCGGACGTGCCTCGGCCCGTGCCTCCAGCTCGGCCCGGACGGTGCGACCACGCGGATCCGGCGCACGACGTCCTTCCCCACGGAACCGGCCAGCCGGGAGAGCAGCTGGCGCTGCAGCTGGCGCAGCTGCGTTGCCCACGCCGTGGACTCGGCCTGCAGCACGAGCTCCCCGTCCCGCAACGACAGCGGCGTGCAGTGGTCGGCGATATCGGCGCCGACGAGGTGCGGCCAGCGGCCCAGGACGGTGGCGTCGGTCAGGCGCGGCGACCAGCCGCGGTCCAGCGAAACTCGCGAGACCACCCGGCCGAAGGGTTGCGGATCACGCTCGTCCGGGCCGGGGCCCGACCATCGCCTGCGGCGGCCGCGGGAGCTGGCCGGCTTGCGACCCTGCTTCTCGGCGGTGCGCTTGGCCGCTCGCTCGGCGCTGGCCTCCCGTGCCGCGCGCAGTGCCTCGCGGGCCAGATCCGCGCCGCGGCCACGACCAGCGGTCTCCCCCTGTTCATCCCCAGGGCTGGGGACAACCGCCCTCGAATGGGGCGCGGCGGGCGGTTCCCCGGGCACGATGGGCGGTCGTTTCTGCTCGTCATCACCAGTGCGACGAAAGTTATCCACAGTATCCACACCTTTGTCCCCAGGTGGGCGACGTCACAGCCGGCCTCCTGACGTGGACTCTTGCGTAAGCCGCTCGATGTGCCCTCCGCTCACCGCGAATCGGTCGCCGTCGAGCGCGTCGGGGACGTCCTCGGCCACCGCCGCGGTGACCAGCACCTGCTCGGCGCGACGGGCGACGTCGGCGAGGGCGGTACGGCGACGTGAGTCGAGCTCCGCGAACACGTCGTCGAGCACGAGGACCGGCTCGACGTCGTCGTCGCACAGCAGCCGGTACGAGGCGAGCCGCAGCGCGAGCGCCAGCGCCCATGACTCCCCGTGGCTCGCGTACCCCTTGGCGGGGCCGTCCCCGAGTCGCAGCTCCAGGTCGTCGCGGTGCGGGCCGACGAGGCACACACCACGCTCCACCTCCTGCCGCCGCATCCGGCCCATCGCGTCGATGAGGAGTGGCTCCAGCTCGTCCACCGCCCCCGGCAGCTCGCCCTCGATGCTGCACCGGTAGCCGACGGAGATCGGGTCGGAGGTCGGGGCGACCTCGGCGAACGCGTCCACCGCGCGGGGGGCGATGGCGCCGACGAGCTCCAGCCTGCCCGCGAGCAGAGCGGCGCCGTGCCGGGCGAGGTGGCCGTCCCACACGTCGAGGGTGCGCATGTCGCCCCCGCCGCGTGCGGTCTTGAGCAGGGCGGAGCGCTGCCGCAGCACCCGGTCGTAGTCGGAGCGGACGGCGGCGTATCGCGGGAACCGCGAGACGAGGAGGTCGTCGAGGAACCGGCGGCGCTCCCCGGGGTCGCCGCGCACCAGCGCGAGGTCCTCGGGGGCGAACAGCACGGTGCGCAGGATGCCCAGCACGTCCCGTGGTTTCGCTGGAGCACGGTTCACCCTGGCCCGGTTCGCCCGTCCCGGCGCGATCTCCAGCTCGACGGTCAGCTCTCGGCCCTGGTGCACCACTACTCCGCGCACGAGTGCTCGCGGTGCCCCGCGCCGGATGAGCGGCGCATCGGCGGCGACGCGGTGCGAGCCGAGGGTGGCCAGGTATCCGGCCGCCTCCACGAGGTTCGTCTTGCCCACCCCGTTCGGCCCCACGAGCACCGTGACCCCCGGTTGCAGGTCGAGCTCGGCGCTCTCCCACGAGCGGAAGTCCGTGACGGCTAGGCGGCGCAGGTACACCGACTAATTGTGGGTGCTGCCGGTGCCCGAGCTCGGGCCGGCGTGCTCACCGGGCGTTCCGGCCGGCCCGGCGGCCGAGCGCACCGCGTGCCCGCCGAACTGCTGGCGGAGCGCCGCGACCGCCTTCATCGCGGGCGAGGAGTCCTGCCGGGAGGCGAATCGGGCGAACAGGGCAGCGGAGATCACCGGCAGCGGCACGGCGTGCTTGATGGCCTCTTCGATCGTCCAGCGCCCCTCGCCGGAGTCCTCGACGTAGTCGTCGAGCTTCACGAGGCCCGGGTCTTCCTTCAACGCGACGACGAGCAGGTCGAGCAGCCACGAGCGCACCACGGTGCCGCGCGACCACGCCTGGAGCACGCCGGGCACGTCGGTGATCAGCTCGGCGGCCTGCAGCAGCTCGAAGCCCTCGGCGTAGGCCTGCATGAGCCCGTACTCGATGCCGTTGTGGACCATCTTCGAGAAGTGCCCGGCGCCCACCGGGCCCGCGTGCACGAAGCCCTCCTCGCGGGGGCCCTCAGGGCGTAGTGCGTCGAAGATCGGCATGGCCCGCTCGACGTGGTCGGCGGACCCACCCGCCATCAGCCCGTAGCCGTTGGCCTTGCCCCAGACCCCGCCCGAGACGCCGACGTCGAGGTAGCCGATCCCCTTCTCGTCGAGCAGCGCGGCGTTGGGCCCGTCGTCGGTGTAGCGCGAGTTGCCCCCGTCGATCACGAGGTCACCGGGCTCCAGCACGTCGCCCAGCGCGCGCACGGTGCCGCGCGTCGGCTCACCTGAGGGGACCATGACCCACACCACCCGCGGCGCCGTGAGCGCCTTCGCGAGCGCGGTCAGCGATTCGACGTCACTCACCTCGGGCCGGGGGTCGTAGCCGACCACCTCGTGGCCTGCCACGCGCAGCCGGTCGCGCATGTTTCCGCCCATTCGGCCCAGGCCGATGAGTCCCAGTTGCACTTCTCGTCTCTCCTGGAATCGGGGTGCGCGCGGCGTTCAGCCGGGCAGCCGCACTGGCATCAACAGGTGCAGGTACCCCGGCATCGGTTCCGCAGTCTCCTCCGTGGACGCGTCCTTCGCTGGCGCGGGCACCGGCCGCACGAGAGCAGGCCGGTTCGGCGTGGTGAACGTCAGCTGTGCCCGCTCGGTGTGCAGTGCACCGAGGCCGTCGAGAAGGTACCCGGGGTTGAACGCGATCACGAGCGGCGCGCCGTCGAGTTCACACGGAAGCTCTTCCTCGGCGCTGCCGACGTCGTCGCCACCCGCGGCGAGGCGCAGCCCGTCGTCGGCGAACTCCATCCGGACCTGCGCGACGCGATCGGTGACCAGCGCCACGCGCTTGATCGCCTCGACGAGCGGGGCAACCTCGATCACGGCGGCGCTCGTGTGCTCGGCCGGGATCAGCTGGCGGAACCGCGGGAACTCGGCGTCGAGAAGGCGGGTGGTGGCGCGTCTGCCGGCACCCGTGATGCCCAGCATGCCGTCGCCTGCCGACAGCGCGATCTCCACGGTGCCCGCGCCGGAGAGCGTCTTCGCGACCTCGGCGAGCGTGCGCGCCGGGATCAGCACCGCGCTCGACTGCGCGTCGTCCTCCGGGGTCCAGTCCAGCTCGCGGACGGCGAGCCGGAACCGGTCGGTGGCGGCGAGGGTGAGCTGCTCACCCTCGATCTCGAGCCGGATGCCGGTGAGCATCGGCAGCGTGTCGTCGCGGCCTGCCGCGACGGCGACCTGCGCGACGGCCTCGGCGAGCTCGCCAGCGGCGACCCTGCCGGCGAGCTGGGGCATGGCCGGCAGCTGTGGGTAGTCCTCCACCGGCATCGTCGGCAGGCTGAACCGGCTGCTCCCGCAGTTGATCGTGGCGCGGGACCCGTCGACGACGAGATCGACTGGCTTCGACGGAAGCGCGCGGGTGATGTCGGCGAGCAGCCGGCCCGAGACGAGGACGCGGCCCGGGTCGCCGATCGTCGCGTCGAGCTCGACCCGCGCGGACGTCTCGTAGTCGAACCCGGAGACGGTGAGGCGGTCGCCGTCTCCCCCGCCACTGGCCTCGATCAGGACGCCGCCGAGCACCGGGACCGGCGGTCGCGCCGGGAGGCTGCGGGCCACCCAGGCGGCGGCGTCTGCGAGGACGTCGCGTTCGACCCGGAACTTCATGAGGGGACCTCTCACGCTGGGGACGACTCAGGGTCGCCGGCTGGAATGCCGGCGGGCGTTGTGGGTGCGGCGCCCGGACGCCGCCGCGGTGCCGGGAGGACCCGGGCCGGGGAGACCCACCGTAGAGCCTCCGGACGGCGGGTGTCATCCCGGCCATGGGCTACCCGATCGGGATCGCCCGTCCGACTCCATCCACGTCGCTTCTTCTTTCTTAGATGTTCAAAGAGAGAGATCCAGCAGTAGTAGAAGGGCCTGTGCATAGTGTGGATGGGTCACGTTCGCGCTGGTCAGTGGCCGTGTCCGGGTGGGGAGGGCTGGGTGGGCGCACCCGTGGGCGGATGAGGTTGCCGGTGGATGACTGCGCGGAGCGGTCAACTGTCCCCGCTGTGGACACCGGTTTTCCACCGTTCGCGCACGATCCGTCCACCGGCCTCTCGGCGACCATCCACAGAGTTGTCCCCAGATGTGGGTGAAGAGTGGTCGGGTGGGGACGCTGCGCGACCGGATCCGACCGTCGATCCTCACTCTGAGCAAGCCGTTGTGCTCTCTCGCCGCACCCGGGTGACGACGGTTCGTGACCGGGAGTGGTGACGCGAGCGTGGATGCCCGTGTGCGGGGAGCGACCATCCCGCTCCCGGCGGTCGAGTTGGGACGGCGCCCCAGTACTACGGCCGGACTTCGTGATCGTTCTTCTGATCGCAGGCCTTGGGGATCATCTCGGCACGGCGGAGCCGCCGACACCGGTGCAACCCGTGCCGGTCGACGCACCTGGTCACCGGCCAGCCACCCCGTCGACCGGGCGCGCCACCCGAGAACGCGCGCACCGGGCGACACAGGGCCGGGCCGGCGGCAGCCTGTGATCGTCAGCTTGGCGCCTTTCCCGACGTGGGGCGTCGGGTTTCGCGCCGAGCCGCTGATCACCGCCTGGGTCGCGGTGCGTTCCGCGGAACGCACCCCGGGGGTGCGGTCGGGTGCCGGGTCTTTCGTGGGCGCGCCGTTCCCGGCCCGGGCCACCCGGCGCTCACCCACCAGCCCTCGGCCGCCGTCGTGTTCCCGCCGGTTCACCTCAACCCCCGCCTCATGGAGGTGGCCGGGTTGGGTGCACTACCGAATCATGTGGTTGCTCGGGCAGCCGTCCCCGACGCGGGGGCACGCCCGTTCACGACGAGACCACCGCAATTTTGGTGCCACTTGACTGGCTGTGGTCCCGATCCTCGCCCACTGGCCACCCCTGGAATCTGGGGCGTGATCAGCGGAATCGGGACCGGAGCTGCACCACCTGCGGCTGGCGTCCCGTTCCTGCTGATCATGGACCTGCGCACGGGCACTGTCCTTGGGGTGGTCTGGCCGTGATCATCCGGGAGAGGGCTGGGGTGGAGGGTCGGGACCACAGCCGGTCGCGTGGCACCCGAACCGCGGTGGTCTCGTCGAGAACGGGCGTGCCCCCCAGTCGGGGACGGCCGTCCGAGCAACCCGAGGGTTCGGTAGTGCACCCAACCCAGCCACCTCCGCACGGCGACGGCGTCGAGGTGAACGGGAGGGAACACGCGCGAGGCCCGGATCACGAGGCGGGCGCAGGCGGGCCCGGGCCGGGAACGGCGCGCCCACCGGCAGGGGCCCGACCAGCCCGACCCGATGGATCGGCAGGATCGCGCCCTGACCCACCCCGGCCCTCGACCGGCGGCGGGCATGATCCGAACTAGCGGTTGTCCACGGCTGCTGCCACGACCATGAGCACCCGAAACTCCGGATCATGGAAGCGAAGATCGCGAGTAGCGGTTGTCCATGGCTGTCGCCGCAGCCATGAGCAACCGATATTGCGGATCATGGGCGCGGCCACCACCGGACGGGACCCGGCAACAGCGCCCGGTGTATCAGTGGCGAGCGCGCTGCTTGATCCGCGCCGTGAGCTCCTGGACCTGCTCGAAGGTCTTGCGGCGCTGGGCGATCTCGTTGCGGATCTTCTTGTCGGCGTGCATGACCGTGGTGTGGTCGCGGCCGCCGAAGGTCTGCCCGATGCGGGGCAGGGAGAGGTCAGTGAGCTCGCGGCACAGATACATGGCGATCTGGCGGGGCTGGGCGTGTGCCTTCGACTTCCCCGGTCCGCAGAGCTCGTCGATCGTGACGCCGAAGAACTCGGCGGTGACGGCCATGATCGTGGGCGCGGTGATCTCGGACGCCGCGGAGTCGGGGATGAGGTCGCGCAGCACGATCTCGGCGAGCTGCGTGTCGACCGGTTGCCGGTTCAGCGACGCGAACGCCGTGACGCGGATGAGCGCGCCCTCGAGCTCTCGGATGTTGCGCTCGATGCGCTCGGCGATGAACTCGAGGACGTCGCCGGGGACGGCGAGGCGGTCCTGCGCGGCCTTCTTCCGCAGGATCGCGATGCGGGTTTCCAGCTCTGGTGGCTGGATGTCGGTGATGAGGCCCCACTCGAACCGGGTGCGCATCCGGTCCTCGAGCGTCTCGAGGCGCTTCGGCGGCCGGTCCGAGGAGACGACGATCTGCTTGTTGGCGTTGTGGAGGGTGTTGAAGGTGTGGAAGAACTCCTCCTGGGTCCCTTCCTTGCCCTCCAGGAACTGGATGTCGTCCACCAACAGCACGTCGACGTCGCGGTAGCGGCGCTGGAACGCCACCTTCCGGTCGTCGCGCAGCGAGTTGATGAAGTCGTTGGTGAACTCCTCGGTGGAGACGTACCGCACGCGCATGCCGGGGAACAGCCGCTGCGTGTAGTGGCCGACCGCGTGGAGCAGGTGGGTCTTGCCCAGCCCGGAGTCGCCCCAGATGAAGAGGGGGTTGTACGCGCGCGCAGGCGCCTCGGCCACGGCGACCGCAGCGGCATGGCTGAACCGGTTGGACGCCCCGATGACGAACGTGTCGAAGGTGTACTTCTCGTTCAGCCGCGTCTGCGAGCGCGGGGTGACGGCCTCGCCGGCAGGAGGGCCGGAATAGGTAGGCCACACCTCGGGGGTCCGCCCGTCGCCGGACTCGCGCGGGCCGCCGTTCGTGCGCGCGCCGTCGGTGTCGAGAACGGCGTCGAGGGGGCCTGTGGTGTGCAGTGCGATCCCGTCGGAGCCGACGGGATCGGCCGGCTGCTCGACAGGTAGGTGGTCGGTGGCGGCGGAAGCGAGCGCGGAGCGCGTGACAGCTCCCGGCGGGTCGGGCACCTCGGTGCCGCCGGAGGCAGCGGAGGCGTCGACGACGACAGCGAGGTTCACCGTGACGCCCAGGTGCCGGCCGAGCGCGTCGCTGATCGGCCGCCGCAGGATGCGTTCGATCGCGTCCTTCGCGAACTCGCTCGGAGCCGCGAGCAGGGCTGTGCCGTCGATCAGACCGAGCGGCCGTGTGAGCCGGAGGAAGGCGCGCTGCTGCGGGGAGAGCGACTGGGGACCAGAGCCTGCCGCCGCGCCCGAAAGATCGGCGATGACGCGGTTCCAGACCTGTCCCAAGTCACCTGGTTGGTCGGCCAC